>OZ250160.1:0-5918052 GCA_965237835.1 Candidatus Poribacteria bacterium
ATGGTAAATCAGTGTTTTTTACTGCTGGCACAAGCGGCTGGCGACTTGATTTGGATGCATTGGAAGAACACGAACTTGTGAACTTCGCAGCAACTGAGATGCGTGAGGAGGGAATGGTCGGGGCTGCGATGGGAACAACTGCACTCAGCCACGATGACAAATGGTGGGCAGTTCGATTCAATGTTGGTGCAGAGTCTGCCCTCGCTATTATAGATACTGAGACAGGTGAAAATGAGATTATTCTTCGTAGAGATAGTATCGGACATCTCCAATTTTGTCCTGACGATTCTGATCTACTCTATTATGCTGGTCCCCTTACCGACCGTGTTTGGGTTATTCACCGAGATGGCACTGAAAACCGGAGACTCTATGCCCGTAATGTCGAAAAAAATGAGTGGATTACACACGAAACATGGATTCCGGGTAAAAGAGAACTTGCCTTCGTTGATTGGCAAAAAGGGGTAAGAGTTATCAACGTTGACACGGGGGTGGAAAGACAGGTTACGACATTCAATGCATGGCACGCAATCTGTAACACAGATGGAACTCTAATGGTTGCAGATACCAATTTTCCCGATATCGGTATTCAAACTTTTGACCCGCGTGATAAGATCGGTGATCCGAAAACACTTTGTTATCCAAACGCTTCGTCTCTTGGTGAACATTGGGACGGACCTTTTCCTTATGCAAATGGACCGGTGCAAGTATATGCACCACAACATACGCACCCGCATCCATCTTTTAGTCCAGATGGAAAATATATTGTGTTCACCTCAGATAGAAGTGGATTTGCCCAAATATATGAAGCCTATCTTGACACAATGTAAATTGTTGATTCAGACAAACTCACATGAAATTACAAAATGGATTCCAGTAATTCCCACTCAGTTTTAGAAACATTTAACATACAATTACCAAAATAACAGATATAATTGATTTGGTGTAAAAAATCGTAAGTATTAAAGTGAATTGGAACATATACCAACAAGTAGGAGGAAAAAATGCCAGTTGTAATACCTCGTCTCATTGTTGAAATCTTTCAACATACGAACTTTCGTGGTCGGATGGGATATGTCTTAGAGCCTGTGCCACATACTGGACGTATTGGATTTCAAGATAATATCTCTTCTCTTCGAGTTTATAAAGGTCCAAATTTTTCGGGAAGTCCAAATTATAAGGCAAACCTTTATCAACATGCGAACTATAAAGGAAAAAAATTGGCTCTCGGCCCCGGGTTTTACCCAAATTTACATGATGTAGCATATAACTTTGCTGACAGGGTTTCCTCAATCAACTTTGGTTCATCCATTGACGTAGTGGGACCAGAATGGGGCACTATACCGATGATTGTTGACTGTTATGAGCATGTTGAATTTAGAGGCAAAAAGATTACAATCTTACGCGATATAGCGAACCTACGAGACCCACAGGGTGGCACATGGTTTGAAGACCGAATTTCGTCTATCCGTATTTTCAAGGGTCCCAATTTCCCATCAGATGGTGCTGAAGTTATTTTCTATGAACACCCTGAATTTGAAGGTCAAAAATTGACTATCCGTATGGAACCCTCCGAATACAAAAAGGAATTGCCAAACCTACATATTCTACCGCAAAGTTTCGGTGACTCTATCTCTGCCATAAAAATTGAAGGTTGGGCATCCTCCGGCGAATTCACTGAGATGGTGTTTGAGGATGAATTTATCGGTAACGACATGCGTCCAGAATGGCGATGGGAAGACCCTCAAGGTGGTGGCTCATGGTCTGAACGTCAAGGTTACCTTGAAATGCGAACGGATGCAGGGCAAGACTTATGGCACGGTCCAAATGGGAGAGGTGGTGACATGAGTGCCCCCCGACTCCTCATGGAAGTATCAGAGGATTTCGCAATTGAAACACGCATGCGTATTTCACCGCAACTTAGAGAACACGGCGGACTGATTATTTGGAAAAATGAAAACCATTTCCTCAGGTTGGAAAAAACTTCTGGTCCCCACGCATTTAGAGGAGATGTCCGTTTTGAAAGGCATGTTAACCGACGTTTCCATCTTCAAGCACGTGGTGGTATGCGGAAAGTCCGTGAACTATTCCTACGTCTTGAACGCCACGGGAATCAATTCACTGCCTTCGCAAGCCAAGACGGTATTCATTGGAAAGGTGTAGGAATTGCTCGTGTGGCAATGGGACCTCGTGTGCAAGTCGGATTACACTCCCTCTGTCCGGGAAATATACCACCAACTTTAACGAGATTTGACTATTTCCGTGTCTTTAAACGTAAGGGTGAAGCATCACAATATCATTCAGTCATCGCCGAACAGCATGATCAACTCACTGATGAAGAAAGAGAACGCGGCCGTACAGACGCGCGCAGACGCGCTATGCGAGATGTTTTATAGATTTGGCACACGTCTCAGAACCATTTGATTGTCACGGATCTCTGTTCCAACCGGTAGGTGCGGTTTCTAACCGCACCATAAGCGTCAATTTAAGGAAAGAACTCGTTTGTAGTCGCGCAATTCATTGCGCCTCTTATATTCAAAGAAAAGAGGCGCAATGAATTGCGCGACTACGAACGCTGATATTCTCTTAATTTGCGTTATTTGAGATGTTGATACAAAAAGGTGCGGTTTCTAACCGCACCGCATCTTCTGAGCAACTTTCATCATCAGCTTATTCTAAGCCGCGCGGAAAAACAGGAAACCACAGTTATAAGAATTATCTTATACCATTTCTGAATGATCGTCTATCATTAGCAAAAACGCGTTTGTCCTCGCGCAATTCACGCGCCTCTTGCACGCTTGCCTAAATGTGAAACCCAAAATCTTATAATGATATTTTATTTTTCAGAAATGGTATTATCATATTCGCATCTAAGGAGGCATCATGATCCAGAAAACAGTTATAGCCTACGCAATTTCGATTCTTTTCGTGACCTTCACAGTGTTAACACATCCTGCCAATGCCGTCGTTGGTGCAATTGAAGAAGGCTTAGTTGGCTACTGGTCATTTGACAAGGAAACTGTGCAAATTCAAAAGCAGGCAGAAGATATTTTTTCCGGACTGACCGCAGTCGTCAAAGGTGACCCTGAACTTGCACCTGCCTCAGATTGTAAAGTCGGAGAATGTATCTTATTTGATGGTACTGGTGACAATTTACTTGTAGAAGATACAGATCCACCAAAAATTGACCGTGATTGGGATGGAATCACCCTTGAGTGTTGGGTCTATATCACTGCTTTAGATGATAGTTGGAATCGAATTATCTCCCTTGACGACCAGCCAACAAATAGTGCAGTTGCCAGTTTGTATTACGATGATGATGACAACCAACACGGTTTTTTCATAAAAGCTGGAGGACAAGAAACAAAGGCAGCACAACATAATGTGTTGGAAGATATCCCGCTTGAGCAATGGATCCATCTTGTTGGCACCTACGATGGTACAACAGTTCACTACTATGTGAATGGAAAACAAGAAAAAAAGTATGCTGTGCCGGGTGGTAAACTCCCTAAAGGCGGACTCAAACTTGCAATTGGCGACCGTTCTGACGGTGCCAACGCCGATGCTATTCAGGGATATGTCGACGAATTCCGCATCTATGAACGCGCGCTCACAGAAGCAGAAGTACAGAAAAACATGAATGCTCAAGGACTTGATGTTAGTCCATCAGCAAACCATTTAAGTGTTACGTGGGGACACATTAAGGCAAGACGGAGATAATGATAATGGAAACAATCGGAATTGGTGTTATCGGTTGTGACGAAATGGGTAGGCAGCTTGCAACCAACGCACATGCTATTGAAGGCTTAGAGGTCATCTGCGTCAGTGATATGCAAGAGGAATTAGCAAAAAAACTTGCTACTGACATAGATGTGAACTACACGCAAAATTATCGCGAATTACTTGCGAACGAGCGAATTCGGGTCGTGTTAATTACTACGTCGTCAACTATGGAACAGATAGCAGATGAAGCAGGAAAAGCAGGCAAATACCTTTTCTTCGGTATGAATCAAAACATATCTGCCTATGAAATTCAACACATGCTCATTGAACATCTTCTGCCTACAAATGCATGGGATGATGCCTCTCAAAAAGCGAAAACGCTGTTGATATGACATATCTTATCTGCGTCAGTCGCGAACATGTTTTAATGTAAAATATTAAATATGTAGGTATTTACTTGTAGCCATGTTTACGATGCGCGTTTACTAATACCATTTCTGAATGACAACATCTCATTAACAAAAAACGCGTTCGTAGTCGCGCAATTCATTGCGCCTCTTACATTCACCTTCGTCAGAAGTTCAAATTCTCATTAATGGGAGTTTATTTATCAGAATTGGTATAACGGAATTTTGACAAGATACGTAAATCTTTTGGGAGAAATGTATGGAAACCATCGGAGTTGGTGTTATTGGATGCGGCGGCATGGGCAGAAGCCTTGCGAACGGTGCAAATGCAGTTGAAGGAATAGAGATTGTCTGTGTTAGTGATTTGCAAGAGGAATTGGCAAAAACTCTCGCGGACAATCTCAATACAAAATATACGACCGATTATCATTCACTGCTTGCTAATGAGAATATTCAGGCAGTACTTATCGCTTCACCACCGTTCTTACATGCGCAAATGGCTGTTGATGCTGCGAATGCTGGAAAGCACGTCTTTTCCGAGAAACCGATGGCACCGACGTTGGAGGATTGTGATGTGATGCTCAATGCTGCATCCGAAAATGGGGTCAAACTTACAATCGGTTTGGTCTGTCGTTACCATGCCACGCATTCCAAAGTTCGCGAAATTGTTCACAGCAAGGAATTGGGAGCACCTGTTAATATGATGGTGCATCGCATCGGTGGACCGTGGCAAGGTGGACATCGGACACCGTGGCGATTAGAACGCGCTAAATCTGGTGGAAGTCTCATGGAAATCAATGCCCACGAAATTGACTTCATGCGATGGACGTGTGGAGATGTCTCCTCTGTCTATGCTGCAGGCGGCAAATACGTACAAAAAGATACAGACTATCCAGATGTGGTACTTGCATCGTTAAACTTTGAAAACGGTGCTGTCGGATTGCTGCATTCCAGCCATGCAGCAGCGGTTGGTGGTTACGGCGGGCGGGTAGATTGTGAAAAAGGTTCTATCTACTTCCCACAAATTTGGGGTGGTGACGTATCTATTCAGATTAAACCGTTCGAAGGTGAGGGTAGAAGCATCAGGATTGGCGATATTAAGGTGCCACAACCTGTCCAACAGGAAATTCGCGTTTTTGTAGAAGCAATCCGGAACGATACAACGCCACCAATTACTGGTGTTGATGGGCGCGCAGCAGTTGAGATCGCGTTAGCCGCATATCAATCCGTTGAAACTGGACAACCCGTAGCACTACCTTTATTATAGAGGAGAAAACATGAAAATATCTGTCTGGGACGGTGGTCTTTCGGAAACGTATCTGAAACAGGTCACACAACTCGGTGCGGACTGCATTGATTTTGGAAATGATGGATCTTTCCCCGGTGTTAAAGAGCAGGGTTATCCCGATTTAGATGAACTGCTCAAAATGAGAAAACTGATTCGCTCTTACGGATTGGATATCAACCGCGTGACACTTCCGAACATTACTGAGAAGTTCATGAAAGGACAACCCGACAGCGAAATAGAATTAGAGAATACCTGCAACGCACTCAAAGTGTTCGCTGAAGCAGGTGTGCCTATTGCACGACAACGTTTCTGGGGTGATACATTTGATTATCTAATGACGCGGTATTCATCGGTGCATCGTGGCGGTTATACCTCTCGTGGAGAAAGCCGCGCGGCGACACAGAATCCACCTAACACTCCGACAATGGAAGAACTTGACGAATGGTGGAAACGTTTTTGCGAAGTCTATAGCGTATTGGTTCCTATTGCAGATGAGCAGGACATCAAACTTGCTATCCATCCATCAGATGTCCCGAACCCAGATACACCCCTTGGAAGCCTCGGTTTTCATCGCGTTATTGATACATTTCCAAGCAGAAATGTCGGATATCTATACTGCTGTGGAACCCGAGCAGAAGCAGGTGGAAGTGCCATCGTTCTTGATGAGATAAATAATTATGGGCGAAAAGGGCGTATCTTTATGGTTCACCTAAGAAATGTGCGCGGCAGTCTCGCAACAGCAGGTGCTTTTGAAGAGACACTCCTTGACGATGGCGATATGAATATGTTCAAAATTGTCAGAGAACTTCAAAAGGTCGGGTTTGATGGGTGCATTAATGCCGATCATATTCCAAGATTAGAAGGCAACGTGGGTTTAGCGTATTCAGTCGGATATATTAAAGCACTGTTTGCCGCGTTAGCAGCTTAGGTATTATTGTAAGAATGACTGCTCCCATACCTAAAGGAGTGGGTTTCTTTGGTGTCCATCCTATTTCAGCGGTTGGGTTCTCTTCCATACTTAAACCTCATACGGGACGAAAGAGGGTTTCTCATACTTGGGAAGCCCTTAAATTGACACATAAGGGTAGAGCGAAGCGACACCCGATGGACGGGACATCTAAATTGATGCATAAGGTGACAAAACTTTACATACCCATCAACAGAGATAAATTGTCCAAACTTTAGTATAAATAGGCTTCCAGTCTTACTACTTATACCGAATTAACCCGATTTGTAGCGCGAGGTCCCCGTGCCTCGCAATGCCGACTTTACCTGAAGACGTCTAATCAAGTTAATTTGGTATTATACACATTTTTGGATGCACTTTTGCATGTTTTGGTGAAAAATGAAATCATCATTTACTGAAGATGTATAGTCTTTACATCCTGCTGTGCCCTTCTTGCTTAAATTTTTCCAGTAATGCCGTTAATCTTTCCACAATTTCGGGACGACTTGACCATAGGTTATCTGTCTCATACGGGTCGTCAAAAATATGATACAACTGCCCTGGAGTACCTGGTTTTGGACCTCCGTCGCTGGGTGGTGGCCATCCGCCTGAACCTTGTGTGTCCAGAATTAATTTCCACTCATTGTGTCGTATAGAAAAGACACCTGTGCTGGAATGATGTATGATTGCTTCTCGTAGTGCGTGTTCGGTTTCTTCACCTAACAGTGCTGGTAAGATGTTACAACTATCTTGTCCTGCATCATCTGAAACATCCGATCCAACAATCGCGGCACATGTCGCCATCAAGTCTGTTAGACAGACTAATGCATCGGTTGAAGTATTTGGTTCAATGACACCGTTCCAGCGTGCAATTAGAGGTTCACGATGTCCACCCTCCCAGATATGTGCCTTATAGCCACGCCAGTCTCCGCAAGATTGGTGGTCGTAGAGGTTATATGGCATCGAACTGTTGCCACCCCGAATTCGGTCGCCGGGAAGTGCGCCGTTATCGCTTGTAACGATGATCAGGGTATCATCGGTTTTTCCTGTGCGTTCTAAAGCATCCATTACCTCGCCAACCATCCAATCTACCAACCAGACGAGATCACCACGCGGTCCTGCGTCGCTCTGCCCACGGGCAAATTCTGGTACAACCTCCTCAACACACGGTTCATGCGGTGCCGATGGTGTCAGATAAAGGAAGAAAGGATCTTGAATATCGGTTTGTCCTTCAATATATTCAACAGCCTTCTGTGCAATCATCGGATCGGCATCTTTATGCTGCCAACTCGGTGTGGTCATACCCGGTCGACCTGTAAAATCTAGTACTCCACGGTATTCATTTGGAATTTCAACAAAAGCGTCATTTTCGATAAAACCGTAAGGGGGTTGGCATGTTGGGCAGCCTGAGGTGCCATAGAAATAGTCAAAACCGATATCAATTGGACCGCCTATCAGTGGTGCGTTGAAATCTATATGTTCCTCTAATTCACGTTTGGCATTACCCCAAGGTAGCGGCGCGTTGAAATCAAAATCGTATCCCTGTTTCGTCGAGAATCCGAGTCCTAAATGCCACTTACCGACACATGCGGTGTTGTATCCTGCATCTTTCAGCAATCCAGCGACTGTCAACCTTTCTTGCTCAATTAAAGGGGGTTCGTATCCGTAAAGCACACCACGTTTTAGACGGCTTCGCCAGCAATACCTTCCTGTTAAGACACCATATCGCGTAGGTGTACAGACAGCAGAAGGGGAATGTGCATCCGTGAAGCGGATCCCTTCCTGCGCGAGTTGATCCATGTTAGGAGTGGGAATTTTTGAGTCGGGGTTATAGCATCCGACATCTCCGTAACCCATATCGTCAGCCATAATAAAAACGATGTTCGGTAGTTTTTGATTGTTCATATCTCATCAAGATAGAATAGTTCCAAATCCTCCTATTGTAATTTCGCCTTTAATTCTGCTAAGTCGTTTTCAATAGATGCTTCTTCGGCGTAACCCGTAAATTCTCGGTTTAACTTGGTATCGGTGAGATCAACATCTACTTCAGACGCTGCTTTTGCCAATGTGGCAGCTTCATTTGCATTTTGTGCCATTTTATCGAGAATTTCAAACGCTGCACCATCCTGAACTTCTGTCAATGTTTGTTGAAGATGCTGGTGTGCGTCAACATTCCTGTGTTGTGCGATGACAATATCCCTTTTTCTTTCTGCTTCCTCAGTCTTCTTTTGTAAGGTTTCAAGCAGCGTAGTGAGGTCTACAACGACCTGTTTCTGTTCATCCCACTGTGCTTTGTATCGGTTTGCGAGTTGTCGATATTCGTTGCGTTGTACAATATCCTCCCGTGCCAGGTCATCACGTCCTGCTTGAATCGCTATAGTTGCGCGTTCCTCACACCTTTCGGTTTGGACAACCGCCCCTTCATAAGCGTTCTGAAACTGCTTTTCAATTCCAATAGACGCATCAACCTTCTGTCTCGCCTCGGACAAGCGGTTCGTTATCTCAATGATTGCACTCTCTAAGACTTTTTCGGGGTCTTCTTTTTCAGGCATAACTTCTTCAGGGTAGGGATCATATTTCACAACGACTGTTTCCGCTAACTTATCTCCCATCCGTTGCCTTTTACTGCCAAGCGAAAAGAGCAGGTCAAACGGTTGGAAAAAACCGGTGAATCGGCGAACGAAAGAGTCCTTAAGATTACACGGTTTTCCATCTTTCAACCGGATAACTTGAAGGGATAATAATCTTTTGCCGAGACCGCGTCCGTTTTTGAATCCATCCATCAAAAATAGACCCGCAGTCCATAATAGCATACTTGGCAATACCAGACCCCAAGGAGAAAGGATAAATAAAAGGATTTGGGCTACAGATAGGCACAAGCAGTCTACAAATAGTGCAGCCGTGCGAGCCAATCGGGACGCTAAATTGAATTTTTTTCTTGCAATTTCAATTAACTTCATCGTAGGCAAACCCTCTTTTTTATTGAGAAAACCTATCCGTTGCTGAATTTTGTCAAACCGACATTATCATCACCAAAACAGGTTTTCTACACCTTCAACTTGTAATTTAAAGTAGAGTATCCAGAATTAAAAGGATAGCCTAATTGTGCTGTTACAATGTCGGGACTGTAACTGCTACTTCGCGTCCGTCCGCCTCTGAGGAATCAATGACTCCCTGAATAATAACGTTTGTTAGCAACACCCCATAAGGATCAATCGGGGAGGGTTTGCCTTCACGGACTGCATCAATAAATGCGCTATCTTCCTCATGGAACACACTTACCGATTTAAATTCAGTAAACGTCTCATCGTGAATCTGACCATCTTTGTCCCCGTAAACGCGAACGCCATCTTGTGGACCGCGTACTTCACCGATACCGATTCGTAACCCGGCTTTTTTACCGAGAAAAATAGTTCCACCCAGAGAGTCCATATTCATGCACCAACATGTCTTGAAGACCATGCGCGCACCGTTGTCAAAAACAACCCAACCGACACCAAAATCTTCTACTTCAGTCTCCCTAAGTGCGGGATTCCATGTGTTATGTAGGCTAAGGTAGTTTGAAGTAATGCCAGAGACAGCAACAGGTTTGGGGTGTCCCATTAAATAGAGAGCGGTATCCAATGCGTAAACACCAATGTCTGCGGATGCACCTAAACCGGCAGTCGCTTTACGGATGAAACTGCCACCGGGATTTCCACGTCGTCGATCTGCCACGGTCTCGACATAGTAGATGTCGCCAAGTGTGCCAGCGTCCACAACCTCTTTTGCCTTGATAACTTGTGGGGAATAACGAAGTTTGAGACCGATCATTAGAATTTTATCGTTTTCTACTGCGGCGTGCCACATAGCAGCTGCTGCGTCTAACGTTGCCTCCATAGGCTTTTCGCAAAAAACGTGTTTGCCTGCGTTTAGTGATGCAACGGTAGGGGCTGAATGTACTCCTGTAGGGGTACACACATATACTGCCTCAATCTCGTCCATTTTGAGCATTTCGTTGTAATCAGAAAATGTGTTTTTGATTCCCCACCGTTCTTTCGCGCGTTCCAAATTTGCTGGCACCAGATCCGCAGCTGCGATTATCTCAGCACCTTTGATATCCGCTAATGTTCCACAATGTGCCTGCGCGATACCGCCTGCACCAATTAAACCTAATTTGACTGTTCTCATAGTCATCTCCTCGTCACAGTTTTGTTATATTGATTTTATCCTATTTTTTTGTTAGAAGTCAAGTGAATTTCTGTTTAAGAGATGTAAAGTTTCTGTGAGTGTCTAAGCATTTATTATTGTAGAAGTATCCCTTCAATATATGGTGTACAGATTTTGTTACAACTTAAAACATACGTTTCAGTAAAAAATCTTGATATTGAAAACAGATTCTGCTAAAATAGCGGTATATTGGCAAAACACGGTTACGATACTAGTTTTTCTTACATTTGCAACATTCAAATTGCGTAAGTGAAACAGTCAGGAATTGGAATAGTCACATGATGTGAGTACGATATGTTACGATTTCTTAAAATTTCAGAGTTTTCTACAAATAGAACAACAGGTGTTTTAGACGAACTCTCGTTAGTACAACCTACGTCTGAAACAGAATTTGGAGTATATTCGGCATGACAGCAAACGCAATAACGCTCTATCGACTTTTTTTTACTTTTATTATCCTCACTATCTTTGGACGAAATCCCAACAATCCCAACATAGATATTGCGTGCATTGTAGCAATCGCACTTATCTTTATACTTGATGCCGTAGATGGTTTTGTTGCTCGTAGGAAGGATCAGGCTACTACTTTCGGTGCTGTTTTTGATATTGCTGCAGACAGGGTGATTGAAAATGTATTTTGGATCTACTTCGCTGTAATGGGACTTATTCCGGTTTGGATGCCCATTGCAGTGGTGACACGCGGTATCCTTACTGATGGTGTGCGAGGCATCGCTCTTACAGATGGAAAGACACCATTTGAAATGATGTCTATCCCTTGGACACGTGCGTTGACAAGTACTCGCATCTCGCGATTTTTTTCCGGTTTTTCCAAGGCACTCGCTTTCCTCTTCCTTGCCACTGTGTCTGTCCTTGAGGACACACATCCAGATACCACCCTCTTAAAAAACTTTACAACTGCGACCGACATAATTGCGGTTATTGCTGTTGCTATTTGCCTCATACGGGGATTTCCAGTGCTTATTGATGGTTGGAAGTATATCAAATATAATGCACAGTAGATACAAATAAGACAATGGGCAGAAACATTGGTTTCCAAAAATTTGACAAACGGATTTGAGTGTATAATTTTAGGTAAAAAGTTCAAAATTCTTAAAAATTTTGCGATTTTCTTCAAAAAATTTGACATTAAGTGCAATTTAGGTTACCACAATTAAAATTACGAGTTTAATATGGGGATTTGAGATGAAGAAGCGATATGTGAACACCACAATTCAGATTCAGAAAACGTATGCACCATGTGTCCATTACATGATCGCGCTTCCATTTAACTGTAAGTTATTACCCCCCACTTCACATTCGTTAATTTATTCACAGGACAAGGTCTTATTGCAGGAAGGATATGCTGCGATATTTTTGTGCCCGCACGTGTTTCGTCTCAAACGAGGCGTATTTCGTCGCGGGCTTTTGTTGTTGCATTCGGAATTTCCGACTACAAACAGTAATCCAGATTCTGGAACATGTGGTTCTGGAATAAGTGGTGAAGGCATGTCAGCATGGGCCTGGGTTGCCTACGAGTATAAGGGAAATCTTACTAACCAAACTAGTGAGAATGCCTGTTATGGCTCGTACAAATTAATGCTAAGTGCGAGGGCATCAGCCGGCTCTACGAGTGTTTCCGCATCCGTTTCACCCTCTATTAGTGGAATTGAGGCAACATCAGTTGGCGACTTCTTTCAAGGTGATGGAGACGCTAGAGTTGAGCTTGAGAAATTTGATTATCATTCCGCCACTTGTCACCATGGTAGTTTATTGTCCCAATGGACTAGCGGTTTCCATTGCCTCCGCTGCCAACTCGGCTCCCATTGTAACGCGGCTACCAAACAGAA
The DNA here is from genome assembly GCA_965237835.1 of Candidatus Poribacteria bacterium. GTDB lineage: Bacteria > Poribacteria > WGA-4E > WGA-4E > WGA-3G > MSPOR6. The sequence goes on from OZ250160.1 coordinate 12,418, forward strand.
AGAGGTTAAAGATGTATCCGATGCAATTGTCTCAATAAGCATACTTTCAAGCTCAGATACTTCAACGGACACGGTAAGTTTTGGCGTATCACACACCATTGGCGAAAGTACGACAGTATCTGTTGGCGGAGCAGTGTCAACTAGTCAAACTGTATCTGACAAGACGGCCAGGGTACGTAGCTTAGAACTTGGACTTGGTGATGACGGTGGGTGGTGGTACTTTCCAAGCGGCGAAAGTGTCAGTGCGTTTTTCGGTAACTCTGTGCTTGAGAAGCAACCCAAAAACGCATCGGCCAAGGGAAAAAACTTTTATACAGACACAAGAGAAACCAAAGAAACCGTGGCGACGGATGAAGGTCATGATACCCATCGTTGCACTCCCATTCCTTGTCCGACGGGTGAGTGCCCGCCCCAGATGTGATAAGGCATTCGTTGATAAGTAATTTTCCTTTTGGGTAGGGTTTACACTATCAGTGGGCGGTTCCAACCGCCCCATAACCCTTTCAAAAGTCGTTGCGAGAGTTTTTCGTGCCTTAGCGCACACCAATAGGAGGATTTAAATGAAAAAACGAATAATCATTATAACCATAACATTACTCATTGTAGTTATGAGCGTTTCCATTTATTTCAGCATAAGGAAACCTCAAGAACGATCCCTTGCTGAACGGATCCCCACCCCCAAACCGCACGAACACATCGCGCCAGACGGCACCGTGGTAGAACATCTCCACACATACAAACTGTCCGAACCACCGAAGGAAATTACCGAACCAAGTGATAACAATCCCGAGATATCCATTGAGAAAAAATCTCCGTGGGTCCAGCAGTGGAAAAAGCTAGACCTGGCCGCAATTAAAAAAGATTACCAACCCTACACCGTCACCAAAATGCTCGAAATGTGGGATCCAAAACTTCTTGATTCCTTTGGTCCGAATCCACCTGCAGACATAATAGCAAGTGTAGCTGAGGCGGATCGAGTTTATCCGCGAGCCGCGTACCTTGCGCGCATGCTAGAATTAGGTCGGCCCTTTGTCCATTTGAAGGACTATGAACACGCCATGGTTTTACGTAGAATTTTGTTAAAAGAGCGGAAGGAATTGGATAACATGGATGCATCTGAAAAGATTGAGTATTTTGAAAGGCGCGGACTGCCCCCGGATGCAACGTGGGAGGTGTATGAAGATTACAAGCTTAAAAGAGATGTCGTGCACAATGCCAAATTCCATCGGGCACGGGATGCTAATCCCGCCCTTGAAGGGGAATATCCATAGACGGTGTCTTCATGCCGTTTTTGCCAAACACCGTACACGTCCACATCTCCGAGGATTCCTCTTTTGCACAGTTTGCTGGTGTGAAATTAAAACGTGAGGAAAAAGCCGCTTTGAAGATGTACGGCATTGCACCGGAGGGTATTAACGTTATTTATGTAGATGAAAACAACGAGCCGCTGCCTCCCGGAACACCACCACCCCGTTTCTATGAAAGGAAAATGAAAGCTTTGGAAGAGGCACAAGCACATCTGCAACAGCAGATTGAATACCATGAGATAATGTTTGAATTAGAGTCACTCCTTGACCCACCGGAGGAGGGAAAGCAAACCGTCCCTGTGCCGCCGCATGAACATGCACATGACCACACATACGAGGCATCTCAGTCTCCTGATATGTTAACGCCACAGCAGCCGCGGCATCCTGATGCAAAACAACTCCCGCCTCAGCGGAAGATGCTACCGGAACTACGCACGCCAGACGCTATCAATCAATGGTTTACCGAATTAGAGGCACTGCATGGTGGGCAATTGCCGAAAGATTTGCAGGCACTCCGGGCAGTTATTATTGAATTGCAGAAGGTAAGACAAGAAGGTGAAGCGAAAATGAAACCGCCGCAACGCCCAGAACGGCCAGCACCGCCATCGTCACCTGATGCAGTACCACCTGAAGAAAGTTCCCCTACTCCCCCTGATAAGGAGGACTAAGAGGGTTATGTCTCTTGTCCCCTTGACAATGGGGATTTAGGGGTTTTGGTCCTTTGAAGAACCGTAAGCGCGAAAAAACGTCATGAAAAACCGAATGCTTCGGGTAACCATAGCACTTTTCATCGTTGTTATCGTGGGCATCATCTATCTCAGTGCTCAGAAGGCGGACGCACCGCCATCGGCGAACATTACCGAACAGGCGCGCAACCCCGAATTACGTAATGTTCAAGGTTTTGCATGGTTTAAACACTGGAACGAACTTGACCTCGTTGTAATTAAAAAATACTATCAACGATACACCGTCGATGAAATGCGGATACTATGGGATACAAAACTGCATGCCAAATATAGTAACTATGAAGGCAAAGAATATGCAGACACTGTCTATCCTTGGGGGAAATATCTTGCACGCCTGCTTGAATTAGGATACCCTTTTGTTGACTTTTCGGACTACGAGAGTGTCTTAGATACGCGGATGTGTATATTAATTCCTACCCGGATATATTGGCATACCATGAATACAGATGAAAGGGGTGAATATCTCAGTGTACGCGGGCTGTCACCCGATACGACCTGGGAAATGTACGAGGAGTCGCTGATTAAACAGATCGTTGTCTACCGTATCAATTGGTGGCGTTCAGGAGGACTGGATCCTTTCTCAAAGCAGGAATCAAGGTAGATGCTATCTTCTTATCTTGTAGAGGCAATTTCAAGGCAATAAAGTCAAAAAAAATGAAACGTTTGTTAACACTTATTAGCATCCTCGGCATCGGTTGTGGAATAACTTTGTTCCTCGGTCGCGGGCGCGGTTCTGATGCACTAAACACACCTAAAAATCCTGTGCTGCAAATGGAGACAGTCGTCCAAAATGTCAAAACGCAGCAACGTACACCTCTAAAACAGATATCTATCCAGAAAAGCGATGATAAGACTTCTAACGATGCAGACGATTTTTACCGTTTCATTATTGAAAATAACATATTTCGGCCGCTTAACTGGAAACCGGCACAACAGGAACCAGCGTATACATTGCTCGGTACCGCCATAACGGCAGATAGTAGTACTGCCATCGCATATATTACTGAACAGAAGACAAACCAGTTTTACGCCGTGAAGGTAGGCGAGAAAATAGCCGATGCCACTGTCAAAAAGATTCTGCCGAAAACGGATTTACGTGTATGATTATAAAAAACTTGGCAAAAATTGAACGTTTGTGTATAATTTTAGACAAAAGGGTCAAAATTCTTAAAAATTTTGTGGTTTTTCTTCAAAAAAATTTGACATTAAGTGAGATTTAGGTTACAATAATCAAAATCACGAGTTTAATATGGGGATTTGAGATGAAGAAGCGATATGTGAACACCACAATTCAGATTCAGAAAACGTATGCACCATGTGTCCATTACATGATCGCGCTTCTATTTAACTGTAAGTTATTACCCCCCCCCCACTTCACATTCGTTAATTTATTCACAGGACAAGGTCTTATTGCAGGAATTATATGCTGCGATATTTTTGTGCCCGCACGTGCTTCGTCTCAAACGAGGCATATCGTCGCGGGATTTTGTTGTTGCATTCGGAATTTCCGACTACAAACAGTAATCCAGATTCTGGAACATGTGGTTCTGGAATAAGTGGTGAAGGCATGTCAGCATGGGCCTGGGTTGCCTACGAGTATAAGGGAAATCTTACTAACCAAACTAGTGCTGCTGCTTATTATGGTCGTTCAAATTAACGCTAAGTGCAAGTGCATCCATCGGCTCTACGAGTGTTTCCGCATCCGTTTCACCCTCTATTAGTGGAATTGAGGCAACATCAGTTGGCGACTTCTTTCAAGGTGATGGAGACGCTAGAGTTGAGCTTGAGAAATTTGATTATCATTCCGGCACTTGTCACCATGGTAATTACTTGTCCCAATTGACTAGTCAATACTTGTGCCTCCGCTGCAAATTAGGCGACCATTGTGCCCTGGTTACCAAACAGAAAGAGGTTAAAGATGTATCCGATGCAATTGTCTCAATAAGCATACTTTCAAGCTCAGATACTTCAACGGACACGGTAAATTTTAGCGTATCACACACCATTGGCGAAAGTACGACAGCATCTGTTGGCGGAACAATGTCAACTAGTCGAACTGTATCTGGCAAGACGGCCAGAGGACGTGGTTTAGACCTTGAACTTGGTGATGACGGTGATGGGTGGTTGTTCTTTCCAAGCGGCGAAAGTGTCAGTGCGTTTTTCGGTAACTCTGTGCTTGAGAAGCAACCCAAAAACGCATCGGCCAAGGGAAAAAACTTTTATACAGACACAAGAGAAACCAAAGAAACCGTGGCGACGGATGAAGGTCATGATACCCATCGTTGCACTCCCATTCCTTGTCCGACGGGTGAGTGCCCGCCCCAGATGTGATAAGGCATTCGTTGATAAGTAATTTTCCTTTTGGGTAGGGTTTACACTATCAGTGGGCGGTTCCAACCGCCCCATAACCCTTTCAAAAGTCGTTGCGAGAGTTTTTCGTGCCTTAGCGCACACCAATAGGAGGATTTAAATGAAAAAACGAATAATCATTATAACCATAACATTACTCATTGTAGTTATGAGCGTTTCCATTTATTTCAGCATAAGGAAACCTCAAGAACGATCCCTTGCTGAACGGATCCCCACCCCCAAACCGCACGAACACATCGCGCCAGACGGCACCGTGGTAGAACATCTCCACACATACAAACTGTCCGAACCACCGAAGGAAATTACCGAACCAAGTGATAACAATCCCGAGATATCCATTGAGAAAAAATCTCCGTGGGTCCAGCAGTGGAAAAAGCTAGACCTGGCCGCAATTAAAAAAGATTACCAACCCTACACCGTCACCAAAATGCTCGAAATGTGGGATCCAAAACTTCTTGATTCCTTTGGTCCGAATCCACCTGCAGACATAATAGCAAGTGTAGCTGAGGCGGATCGAGTTTATCCGCGAGCCGCGTACCTGGCGCGCATGCTAGAATTAGGTCGGCCCTTTGTCCATTTGAAGGACTATGAACACGCAATGGTTTTACGTAGAATTTTGTTAAAAGAGCGGAAGGAATTGGATAACATGGATGCATCTGAAAAGATTGAGTATTTTGAAAGGCGCGGACTGCCCCCGGATGCAACGTGGGAGGTGTATGAAGATTACAAGCTTAAAAGAGATGTCGTGCACAATGCCAAATTCCATCGGGCACGGGATGCTAATCCCGCCCTTGAAGGGGAATATCCATAGACGGTGTCTTCATGCCGTTTTTGCCAAACACCGTACACGTCCACATCTCCGAGGATTCCTCTTTTGCACAGTTTGCTGGTGTGAAATTAAAACGTGAGGAAAAAGCCGCTTTGAAGATGTACGGCATTGCACCGGAGGGTATTAACGTTATTTATGTAGATGAAAACAACGAGCCGCTGCCTCCCGGAACACCACCACCCCGTTTCTATGAAAGGAAAATGAAAGTTTTGGAAGAGGCACAAGCACATCTGCAACTGCAGATTGAAACAAAATTTCCAGAAAAATAAGCAGGCATGACAGTTAATATCATCACGCTTTGCCGCTTCTTATTAACCTTAAGTACAATACATAAATGTATTAAAGGGACATGTCAACAACTGAATTCAGGATAGGGAGCAAGGCACCCATTGTGGGAATATCTCGGAACGTGAAACCGCACCTTGAGAAATATGCGGATGCCTCCAATGCATCCGCGATAATCGGTTTTTTCTCCAATTCCTTTGAAACACCGAGTATAAGGGGCGTCCCTGTCTGTTCTGCGAGTGTGTTTAGGCGGGCAAGGAGATGTACTTGGTGCCACGGATGGAATAATTCAATCGCCACTTCTACACCACTGGTGTGGATCAATTGATAATCAGGAAAGCAGTAGAAATCTCCGGCTAAGGGGAGAAACTGACTTCCTGGACGTATCTGCCAGTCATCGGTTTTGTTGCGGAGCATCTCTTGAAAGAGTTGAATGTCTTCAGGAATGTAGGCGAGGAATTGTTGTGAAATTGGTTTTATCCCACACGATTCATCAAGACATAACCTTGAACTGCGTTTATTCCGAAATTGAATCTCCGCAGTGAGTTCCCACTTAGATTGATGCAACACAGCGACAAAGAAATTTGCTAAATTCATGCCGTACCGTTTCGTTTTAAAAAATAGGTTGAGTGGTCCGTCCACCGTAATCTGAAATAAATCTTCGTTTTCGGTTTTCTCTTTCCGAATTGTTGATAGTAGTTGGTTAAATCTAAGATATTTGAACAACTGACGTAGTTCGGCTGTCATGGAATCGGTGAGTTTTAATGTGAGGGAATTGCAATGGAGAAGCAACCCTTGTACCTGCGCGGTGTTGTAGCGGTGAAGTCCGTGTTCGGGAGAAAGTGTCCTGAAAGATAAAACCCGTTGCCCACTTGGCAGGTCAGCATAGAGTTTATCACCCAACTCTCCATTCTCTGGTAGCGATTCATTTTCTACTATCTGTAAAACTTTCCGTTGATAGTCCGCATAATTCTGAAACTGCTCCTGTGAAAGTAATTGACTCGTATCCGTGAAGAGTTTTTGGCGAAACGCAATGAGTCCTTCGTTAGGAGTCGTATCAAATTTTGTCCGATCTAACAAGAGTTTTTCGAGTCCACGTTTGACTACAAGTGTACCTGATGTACTATCAATAACATGTTTGCTCGCTTCTAATAATGTTGACCGCTTTTTGTCCTGCGATTCTTCAAATACAGAGATTAATTGCGCGGAGATTGCCAACAATTTGTTATCGTTTGGATCTACGAATTGTGGATAGATTTGCCCGTTTTGGATTTTATATCGGAGTAGGTCTTTGGTGAGCATAATGGTTTACTGCACAGCGGAGTGTGCCTAATACTTTGATTGGTAAGCATCGTGTTGTCTTCGTCTCTCGTTGACAAATTGTTCGCTGGTCTGTTTAGAAATGAGTTCGTAAAGCACCGCTTGTTTGCCTTCCTGCTTGCGGAGTATACGTCCTAACCGCTGGACATGTTCCCGTACACTCCCACTCCCTGAAACGATAATAGCAACATTCGCTTCAGGCACATCTACGCCCTCATTTAGTACTTTTGACGTAACGAGGATAGAATAGGTGCCGTCGCGAAATCCATTCAAAAATGAGTTTCGCTCTTTGAGTTTCGTTTGATGCGTTAGGACAGGCAGAAAGAAGCGCGTGCCGAGTTGATACGCAGTGTCGTTATCCTGCGTAAAGATGAGGATTCGGTCACCACGATGCCTTTGAAGTAGTTTCCATACCCACTCTTGTTTTGCAGTGGACGCGAAACTGAGCTGCTTCTGTGTGAGATAGGCTTTGAAAGCAGCGCGCCCCGCTTCGGATTGTGAGGATTTCCACAGAAATGTGTGCCATCCACGAGATGTCCCCATGTTGATTCTTTCTTGCTTGAGAAAGTTTAAATAAGTACGTCGTGCCTCTTCATACCGAATACGTTCCGTATCTTCCATATCAACAGCGATTGTAACAACTCTATATGGCGAAAGCGTTTTACCAGAAAGTTCTTGAACCTTTGCTTCATAACAACATTCACCGACAAGTGCATAGAGTCTACTCTCTTTTCCATCAACCCGATCAGGTGTGGCTGTCAACCCTAATCGGAAAGGGGCAATACTGCTGATTGCTGCGTATTGATATTGGTCTCCCGGTAGGTGATGGCATTCATCAAAAATGGCGAAACCGAACCGATTCCCGTAGTGGGGAGCATGCATGACAGCAGATTGATAGGTTGTTACGGTAAGGTCTCGCATTTCATGTTGCCCGCCGCCATAAAGCCCGACATCTTGTCCAAAATGTTCTTTCAGGACTTCGTACCACTGGTGCATTAAATCAATTGTTGGCACATGCACAAGTGTTGGACGTTGCGTATCCGCAATAAGCAGAATTGCGATGAAGGTTTTACCTGCCCCTGTAGGGAGGCTGATAACGCCTCGCTTGCTGTTGGCGTGCCATGCGTCGATCGCCTCAGTTTGATAAGGATAAGGTGATATAACCTTTTGGTCTGTGAAAGGGGTAACTGTGAATTGCCGTGCTGTATCCGTGTATGGAATATCGTGTGCACGCAGTTGTGAGACAATATGGCGATAACGGTAGGCGGGTGCTCTATAGGTGAGGGTGCGCTCGTCCCAACGGATGTCTGGCAGCTGCGATTGGAGTGCCTCCGGGACGTTTTGTAGGATGAGAGTGCCTTTGTCAAAGTCAATTTTTAACGGTGCCATGATGATGTTCTTTAAGATACTAAATCAGATTTTTACCTATTGATGTTTATATTATACCAAAATTCAGTCGGAATGCAAAGCGTTTTTTCAACTAACTTGATTTTCATGTGATTCCGTGATAAGATAGAGACATCTTGTTTAAGAAACCTTAGAGAGGAAAAAAGAATCCGTGCTGAAACTTGTCATGATGCCACCGCAAAACGCGGAATCTCAGGCGTGGGCAGAACGTCTTCAAAACGAATTGTCCGATTATACTGTTGTCTTGCCAAAGACAGACGAAGAGGTTCTGGAACATCTCACTGATGCAGATGCTGTCTACGGTTGGGTGCCACCTGAACAACTACCGTTGGTGAAAAACCTGCGATGGCTTCAGAGTCCTGCCGCGGGTCCCTTCCCTGGTTTCTATTATCCTGCACTGATTGATCATCCGGTTGTCGTTTGTAACCCACGTGGTATTTACAATGACCACATTGCACAACATATTATGATGTTCGTGCTCGCGCTTGCTCGCGGATTACCCTACTATATGGATGCACAACGTGATGGCATCTGGAACAACAATGCACGCAAAAGTGGATATATTGACCTCACAGAAGCAACCGCGTTGATTGTCGGTGTTGGTGGGATCGGGCATGAAACTGCGCGCATCTGTGCCGAGTTCGGTATGAAAGTGATCGGTGTTGATGCGAGATGGGAATATGCTGTCCCCTTTGTGGAAAAGCATGAACCCGCAGAATTAGATACGCTCCTTCCACTCGCTGACTTTGTGATAGTCACCACACCGCACACACCGGAAACGGAGGGAATGTGGTGCAAAAATCGCTTTGCACTTATGAAAAAGACGGCAAATTTCATCAACATTGGTCGTGGTAAAACAACGAAACTCGTTGACCTTGTTGAGGCACTTGAGAAAGGAACTATTGCAGGATGCGGATTGGACGTATTTGAAGTTGAACCGCTACCTGCCGAAAGTCCATTGTGGCAGCTACCGAATGTGTTGTTAACGCCGCATATTGCTGTTAAGGATGCTGAAAACATCACAGAACGTCAGTTTGATATATTCTTAGAAAATGCACGTCGGTTCGCTGAAGGTTTGCCACTGCAGAATGTAGTGGATAAGTCGGTTTGGTATTAAGAAACACAAGGAGACCTTGATGAAAACGTTGCTACTGGTTAATATGACCACTCTTGCAGATGTCTACCCTGAAGATGTATTGGAGATACAGCAAGCAGTTGAATCGTTTGCTCATAGGCATAGTGCTAATATACTTGATATTGCTGAAGTTTATAGAGAAAAGACAGGACAAGATATTTCAATACCGGCGTATCCCAACCCCAACCTAACAGCAATGGCGAAGGAGATCAAAACAGAAGTCATAGCGAAAACTGATGGGAAACTGGATTTTCTCATATTAATAGGAGATGAAACCATTATTCCGATGTGGGAAGTTTGCGTCGAAAGAATGTGTCTTCACACCGATTCTTTCTATGCAGATTTAGATGGTGATGGTATTCCTGAAGTTGTGACGACACGAGTGCTTGGAAATCCCGAAGCAATGAAGTTACAACTCAGCGAAATAGATGTAATCGGTGGACCTGAGGCGACGATTTTGTGTTCGGAGGATACCCGCATCCATTTGGAGACGCAACGGTTTCTTGACGCCTTGGCACAACAGGGACATCAAGTTGACGTGCTTGGCAGAGGGGGTACGGAACGACTACCACATTCGGATTTGATCATTCACTTCGGGCATGGCAGTCCGAAAAGCTTGAGCAATAGGTTCGGTGAAAATTTTGTAACAGCGAAAGATATGCCTATGTTACCGCATCATCCGATTGCGATTGTTGATGGATGTGCTACTACACCGCCCGGTTCAGCGTTGTTGCGAGCGTTTTGAACAGTGGTTGTCGTGCCTATATCGGCAGTACTGCTACTGTTATGGGTATGGTTCCAGCACGGTATACGAATCAGTTAGTGATGCACTTTCTGGATGCTTACGAAACACATCCGGAATTGCCCGTGGTGAAACTACTTTCTGCGGCGCGCGCTAAATACGCAAGCGTGACAGGTCTTTCCGAAATGTTGCTGGAACTTGAGCAGATAGGGTCTGTCCATGTACTTGAAGAAGAGATGGATACACACCTAATAACGTTTCTGGAATGGCACGCTTATGGGTCGCCATTTGCGCGCCTACATCAAGGAGAAACTCAACCTGTTTTTGACAAACGTCCGTTGACAGAAACTCCAGTAGTTTTGGAAAGGGAACAACAAAATGCTGTTGAAGCAAACTTCAACCTAACAGATGCTGATGGTCAAGCGATTCTATTCCTCCGAGCAGATTGGTTGAATTCAGTCTCATCTTCGTTTGTTATTAAGATTCAGCAGAATAAAAAAGTTATTCACACCTTGCGGGGTGATACACATATAATCTACCAAAACCTCAAAGATATTTGTGTCGGTGGTTATGTTGATGGGGATATGTATCACGCCTATTGGTTATTGCCACTGCAGAGAGAAGTGGGTCAAAACCATCTGAGAGTTGAACTCCTGAGTGGTAAAAAAGAATTGCACGTACTCCCAGAATCTGCAATAGAAATTTGGCCTGAATGGGAAACGATCTCCGCACCTGATAAATAGTCTTCAATGGTTGTCATACCAAATTAACTTGATTCGAAGTTTTCCGATAAAGTCGGCAGTGCAAGGAGGCCCCAGAGACCTTGCACTACAAATCGGGTTAATTTGGTATAAGAGGCGCAATGAATTGCGCGACTACAAACGCGTTTTTTGCTAAGGTGATGCCATCATTCAGAAATGGGATTGGACCATATTAACTTGGTTAATCGGGTATAAGAGGCGCAATGAATTGCGCGACTACAAACGCGTTTTTTGCTAAGGTGATGCCATCATTCAGAAATGGGGTTATACTAAATTAACGCGATTCTAATCTATCGGTGCGGTTAGGAATGCAGATCGCATTTGGGTGAGTACACCGCAAAACCGCACCTACCGTCCGGAAAATAGGACAAATTCCGTTAATTTGGTATAACCTATTGATGCTGGCTATTCTACCGATCAGTGCCGTAATCCGGTTCTTTTGCTGGTCTGACTACCCATTCTGCGAAAACAGACTTAAATGACTTTGCTTTTTCTCCAAAATGGATATACTGGATGCTATTCACTGGAATTGACACCTCTCCGTAGATTGGAGAACGTCCAAACAATTTGTCCCCTTTAACCTCAAGCGGTTCAAAAATCAGAATTGGATTATGGAGCAACGCGAATCGAATCTCAGATTCACCGATAGCCGATTCCTGATTACCGACTGCACCTTCTGCTGATTCCTCAGGGGTATCAACACTCACATCAATTACCCGCACAACCCTTTCAATAGGAATCGGAATCTTCTTTAGTTTTGATTCAAACTGAATTACCTTTCCATTAAAACTGATTAATTTCCCGCGCATTAAATCACCATTGTTTGCGACAAGAATATGGTTCGGAGGATTATCACGGATGAACCGCGGCACGGTTAACGCGCGTTGGATTTTTTCATCTAATTTCTCAGCTTGTGTTTCAAGCGGATCAAAGAGGAGTTCAACCGCACGTTTGAGAGCAACAGCATCATTATTTGCAACGTCTCCCACAAGGACAACGGTTTTGGGATCCACACCAGGTTTTCCCGTGTCCACTACTATTTGCAGCGTGCCATCTTTGGATCTACGCGCCACTGCTTCCAAAATTCGCCCATCTTCTAAAATGATACGATGTTTATTTCCCCCCGTGATGGTTATAGGATTTCGGTTTTCCTTTCGTGTCTGCGTTTTTCCACGTGAGAACTCAATACCTTTTATATATGCTGAATCCATTCGCGTCGCACCGATAAAAGGTGATCGAAAGTTAATGCTGGTTTTATCGTAGGACAAAACTTGACATGGGATAACTTCTCCATCTTTTAGATGTAATAGATGCGGAAACGTTTTCACACTAAAAGGTCGTAGTCTTGATAGGTATTTATTGTTACGTTCAATGCGGGCGGTTTGGTTATTAGCGAGACGCACCGGCTGCGACATGCCTATGGGTTTCCATAGAACACTGGATTCGTCATTAGTGTCAAACGTAACGTGCCCGCGGAGACTCCCGGTTGAAAAAAACATTTTATCATAATCTGTGATGCGTTTATTAGTTTTGGATTTTGACTCAAGTTGAAACCGTGAAACCCCTTCAAGCGAGCATTCAATAGGTTTGTCTGCGAAACTTGTCTGTATTACCACACTATCTGGATTCAATTGTAGTGCATGCCCATTTATAATTGATCCATCAAGATATGTCAATGCCATCATGTATGGTTCTGTCGTTATCAACGTTCTCCCTGGCTGAACAACACGATCAATCTGCTTTAGATCAATATCCACTCGCTCCCCAACCGTGCCAATAACAAAGCCTTTGTCATCTTCAACAAACAACTTACCGTGTAAAACTTCTCCATCCATCATGTGTACCCGAGGTTTAGAAAAATCGACTTGTTGATCTTTATGTTCAGCAGGCTGCCGATAGACTCTTAACCGTCGCACCGTCAGATCCTGTCCTCGGTTATAAATATAGGGTCCGGAAACATTATGGGTCGGATTCACCCCATCTAATTTCAATAGCATATTTCCATTTACATCAAATACCTTCAAGACAAGAGTGTCCTGATCATAAGCGAGTCGCAGACGGAAGTTTCGACGATCAGGTTCAATTTTCATTATAGGTTCAAATAGTGTGCCTTGAACGACAACGAGTTCGTTGACCCATGTTTCTAATCGCAGTGCCTCGTAAAGGTTTTTGCCGAGTGCGAACACAAAACCGGGTGGACGTGTTGTGGATGACAATTCGATGTCAATTTCAAAACGTTGGGGCCATTCAATTGCGTGGTATATGTTCGCCTTACCTTGATCTGTGCGTGGATGTCCTCCACGGTCTGCATACCAGCCGGTCTTTTGAATGTTATTGGAAATTTGAACACGTTCCTTAGTTTGATCTTTGTTGGATATTAGCCAAGATGCCAGTTGAGAACCGTCAAAAACAAGGTTGGAATGCTCACGATTTTCAAGGGAGTAAATTGCTGTCCGGTTCACTCGAAACGTGCCATAACGTTTACTGGAAAAGAGAAATGTGTTTTCATCTGAATCGACAATATCCGCTGTCCAAACATCACCCGATACCGTGCCAACGCGAAAAGTCTCCGTTGTTGAAGAGAATTGTTTAGAGAAAATAACTGAATCCAAAACATTTATGTCAACAATTAGATCGTCTGAGAAGTATGGTGATTTCCAGCGAATCTTTCCTGACTTACTATCCAACAGTTTACCGGAAAGTGAATCCCCATTTTTCCAGCGTAAAAGCGTTTCCTGAGCTTGTATCGTAGCGGGAAGCCACAACACTACAAGTGTAATAGCAACAATCAATATCTTATTTAGACACTCTCGCATTGTATTTCTCCTTCTTGTGGCAGTCAGTATTCAGTTATCGGTTTTTAGAAAGAAGATTTATCGCTATTAAACCCTCTTCTTGATTGCCGTGAACTGTGAACCGATAGCCATCTATCTTTCATAAATAGGTAAAAGACGATAATTCAAGGCTAAGGTGAGCACAGCCATCCCAGTGCCGTAGGCTTTGCCGTATGAACTGTTGAAACTTCCATCTTCTTGCTGCATCTTTTGGAGACGTTCTATAGTGCGTTGATTCCAAGATTGCCATGTCTGGAAATCGCTTTGAAACAGTGCCTGAGCCATATAGTATAAAGTATAGAACATGTAGTTTCCACCGAGATTATAGTTAGCCCTACGTTTGACGAATTCAGCGACTGCTTTGTATTCTGTCGTATTCTTTCGTTTTCCAATAGCGTAAACAAGCGTGGCGATAGCAGAACGAGTGACTCCATCTCCGTGGCTGCTTGAAGGCATATAGGAGACACTCCCACTTCGCATTGTGCAGGTTTGAAAAAAGTTCAGTGCTTTGTTTATAACTTCATTGGGAACTTCAATGCCAGCGTTTCGTGCGCCGAGTATTCCCATTAAAACGGTTCCAGCAACGGTAGTATCTGCATCTCGTGCTTGTGGAGAGTATCGCCATCCACCCCACGGATTTTTCTCTTGTGCAGTCAACGCACATCGGACCGCGAGCTCTAAAGCCTTACTGAGGGTACGTCTACGATTTTCAGGTACATCACTATCTTTCCAGAGCAGATCTTCGCTTACTGCACCATAAGCTTCGGACATTGCTAACATTGCAAAACCGTGATGGTACATTGATGCGTGTCCACTTGTCCCCATGTATCCTGTTTTTGCGTTCTGCACAGCAATCATGCTTCGCAACGCTTTACGGATATTTGTGGCATAAGGACCATAATCAGGGTCTTCGCCGCTTGCCATCAATGCCATAACACAAATTCCTGTGATTCCTGCACCGTTTCTTGTTCCTGGCCAACTTCCATCTTTCAACTGTATATTAGCGAGGTAGCGCAAACAGCGGTCATTGATACTCCTAACCGCTGGAGGAACACCTGTGCCGTATCGGAGTGTTGAATCCTGCGCGAAAGCCGTGCTGGTAGACATGCCGATACAAACAGCAAATAATATCACAAAACAAAAACGTGTCATTTTTCTGAGTCTCCTTATTATTGTTCCAACATTTATACCAAATTAACTTGATTAGACGTCTTCTGATAAAGTCAGCAGTGCAAGGCACGGGGACCTCGCTCTACATATCACGGTAATCGGGTATTAGTCCATCTGGATTGTAGCCAGTCCAGTTTGCCATTCTTTTCCTTTTTTGCCTGCGTATAGCATGGCGTAGGTATCACCGATTTCAAGAATTTGACCTGTTAGCACACCATCGCAATCATAAGCATCAGGATCGTCTGATGGCGTAAGTACGGGGTTGTGAGGGTTCGGTTCGAAGTCTCGGAAATCGCGAGTCCGCACATGCCCGATCCGCCAAACTTCCCCGTCAAATCCACCATAGAGGATATGGAAGTATTGCGGTCCTTTGAACAATTCGGTTTCGCGAACGGATTGACTGTCCCATGCTTGCCCGCTCCCTGTGAAAACAGGATTAGCTGGATTTTTTGTGACTGATGCCGGATTGTCAGTCGGTGCAGTTGCATGACACATCGTCAGTCCTTCCCCGAAGGACTGTGTCGCCTTCCCAGTATAGATGATGTGAATCGTGTCGCCCTCTACTACAACTGAAGGGTGCGTTGAACCGTGCCGTTCATGTTCAATATCTGCAGAAATAACAGGATTTTTCTGGACGCGCTCCCATTTACCCAAGTCACCATCGCTCACAAGCAAACCGGTCTGTTCAGGTGTCGTTTTCCCTTTGCCTCGATAATACATGTAGAACTTGCCATCAGCAGGATTTAGAAAAGGAAACGGATACTCAACAGCTGCATTATCAAAACCTTCCGCTGAAGGTTCAAGAATAGGATTCCGTGCATCCTGTGTTATATTTGTAAGGTCATTGATGGGTGCCGTCGCGTGCATCATCAACCAGCGAACGTCGTCCGGTTCGCGTTTGCACCAGATATAGTGTACCTTATCATCAACAATTATAGCATGGGTTGCTGCAGCCCAGAGAGGAGGCGGAAGCGAAATGATCGGATTGCCAGTCTCTATCCTCTTGAAACTCGCGAATACCTCAAACGGGATAGCATCTTTTTCCGCATCAGCCATCGGTTTCTCCTGTGTTGGACTGCACATCGTGTGTCTCCTATTTTCCTTCTAAAACATTGAAATAAGCATCTAATCCTTGGCGGAATTCTTCGGGTAGGACGCGTCCCGCTTTGCCAGTTGCTTGTTTCGGTGAGCGATTTTCGATGAATGCTTTACCACTGTCATCACCACTTCCCATGAGTCTTAGTGCGGAAATTATTGCCGCTAACCCTTGTCCTCCACCGCCCGGTGTTTGCCCACCACTGCCTCCACCAGGGGTATTTGGCATGCGTTGTGTTGCAAGCAGGATTTCGATTACTTCGCTGATAGCTGCGATAGCTTTTGGACCCGTGTCTGGCTTCGCAAGAATTGATTCTGCTTCGTCCATAACCAAGGCTGCTTGTGATACCTTGGCATGCTGCATCTGAATCAACTGTTCATCAATATTGGGTAACAGAGCTATTTCTCTTGCGATTTCATGGGTGTCCTCTGCGATATCGTATTGTGAGTCGCTCAATGCTTCGCTTCTTTCATAGTACTTGTCAGCACCGAGTGCATCTTTCGCTTGCTCAACTTCGCGCGTTTCCTCACGTAGTTGTATCTCGCGATTGATGATGCGCAACACTTTTACAACGATTTCTGGTGGAAGATTAGGCAGGACCATCATCCCACCCTCTCCTCCGGGTGGTGGTTCGGGCAATGGATCTACCAATTGTTCTGCCCACCGATCCAATGTATCCCCCCAATATTCTGCCTCAATGGTTGATAGACCGACAAAGTTCCTGTTAATAGATCGGACGAGATCACGCATCTGGTTCGCGACAGAAGCATCCTCCATCTCTGAAAGGACCCGTAAGTAGTTTGCAGAGGGACGTCTGTCGGCATACGCAGACATGTCTTGTATGATAGTTGTAACTTTTTTCGACTCAGCAGACTCAAGGTCCGCTAAACGTTTTCGTTGTGCCCGATTGTCTGTTCCTCTGTCTGCAAGACCGAAACTATCCAGATTGTTGAGATCCGCAGCAATGTCAATCTGTTTTCGTGAGGATGCTTTCAAACGTTTCACGAATGTGCTGTTTTCAAAACCGACCAGTAGTCTTTTCATCTCGTCTGATAGTTTGGCAAAGGCGTCAAGTAATTCCTGCTGTTCTTCGTAAGCCTCCAGAACAAGTTCTGATGCTTGTGGTGTTGATGCATTTTGATCTTCGTTTTGGTCTTGATCATCTCTTCCACTTCCTTTGAGTATCGTAGAAGGAATTCCCATACCACCTACAATTTGTGAAGGTGGTCCATCTGATGGCTTATCGGTTTTGTTGAATCCTGATTCAACATCTGACACACCAGGTGTTGGATTTTTAGGTGAAGAACCTTGTTTACCACCGCCTTGTGGCGGCTTGCTCCTATTCGCACTTGCTGAATCACCAGATTCGTTTGGATCATCCAGATCTTCATCTTCCTCCTCAGAGGATTCATCACTATCAGGACTGTCAACTCCATACTTTTCGAGTTCGTCTTCCGAATCGCTGGGTTTGCCTTCCGATTTACCAGCGGAATTTGACTGGCTATCAGTTGGAGGAGATTTGCTTTGCTGACCGCTATTTTCTGACGGCGGACTGCTACTCTGTCCGGGTGTATCAGATGCCTGTCCGGGTGCCTCAGATGCCTGTGCAAGTAAATCTGCAACAGATGGCATTTTCTGTCCTGCGATCTCCTCTAACTGTTTGAGCATTTCAGCCCACGATTCGAGTTGGTTTGCATCAAATTCATCGTTTTTAGTTGCTTCTTGAAACAACTCTACGCCGCTTTCAATAAGACTATCAAGTCTTGCTGCGTTCGCACGTTCTGCGGAGGCTTGATTCTGTAAGGTCTTGCGCTGTGCTGGATCGTCAAGTTCTTCAGGGGTTAGTTCGCGCAGTTCGGTATTAGTTTGGTGTAACTGCAACTCTCTATCGTGGACATCCTTCGCTGCACCTGCCCAACGTTGCATCTGTCCGATTAGCCATTTGAAGTGTTCTGCTGGGGCAAGCACATGCAGCACAATCTGAGGTGAACGGGTACGTTCGCGGTTGGGAAAATAGTCCTCCACATAGGCACGCAAACGAAAACTCTGTGGCTGTACATTTTCACGTTCAACAGAGAATGTAGCGGGAACGTTAAGTTCCTCCGATGTCGGTGTACCTGATGACACAATTTTCTCGCCGATGGCTGGATTCGGGTTGTGGATCGGGTTCTTGATACCTTCCCACTCTAAGCCAACCTGCTTCACCCCGAAATCATCCCCCGCCTGAATCTCAAAGGCAAGTGTCTCTGTAGAAAGGATAACTTGATTGTTTTTTAGTTTTTTTATAGCAATTGTTGGTTTTGCATCGTCTTCTACCTCAAATTTTAGCACTTGCGGTTCACTTGCTTCGAGTCCAAAACGATCTCGCCATGTCAAACGCATCTCTGTTGTCGTATCTGTTGATATCGGTTCGGTCATCACGCGTGCCCCATCCACCTTCTGTGGACGATTGTTTAAAGTTGCTTCTGACAGTTCGCGTGTTGTGGTAGCCTCTAAGGTTGCGGTACTGCCTTTCACTAAGTTCACTATTCCGCCGCGTACATCATCTATTTTCGGTTCTTCGCGTTGTAGGTAGTCTGGCAGTTGAATTTTGGCAACAAGTTCTTTCAATGCTGGACGCAATTTTGGTTCAATAGGAATGGATCTGCGCGCATCTCCCACGCGAAGATTCACGCTGCCACCCTCAGTCTGTGGTGGTAATTGAAATTTATAGGTTGAATCCTCTCGTTCTGCGGCTATAGGTGTTTGATCTGCGTATCGCGCCTCGCCTGACTCAGGTTTCCATGGTGACTCGTCTTTCAGTCGTGCTTCAATATCAAAAGGCTCCGCATAAGCAACCACCCGAAGGTCCGGCTTGCCATCCAATTGTGCAAAGGTATACCGATCTACGTCACGCCACGGAGTCAACCATCGAGCAAGGGCATTCCGAGTCGTTGCGGGGATTACAAGTATCCCGACGATGACTAAGACTAATGGCAAACCTACTGCCAATGTCCACCGACGGTGTTTCGGATTCGGCACAGCATCTGCGAGGTTGTGTTTTGCGACCTCTTCGTCAACTTGACGCATTGCTGCTTCAACTAAGGCAGGACTTGATAGCTGGTCCGACCTATTTGACGCAAGTTCCACGATACCGAGTACATGATCACCGAAACGGGGAAACTTATGTTGTAATAACTTTGCTATTCCCTCTAATTGCCGATTTCGCCACACCCACTTGTAATATTTCAACGGTAACAGCACTACCATCCCAACCATGCCGATTGCCAGGATGAGCGCGCGCAGCAGCGCAGGCGTATCAAAAATTCGGTCTAAGCCGAACACGATGAGATATGAAACTATGAGACCAAATATTGCTGCTAACGTGCCTTCGGCAAGTTTGATTATCCATACCCGTTTTCGGTACTGTTCTAACGCTTTTTTCATACGCGGGGGAAGGTTCACGCCGTTTTTTTCTGGTTGTGTTTGGTTCATTGAAATTCTCCTATTGAAGGGCTATTTATTGGTAAAAAAGTCTTCATTTCTGAAACTGATTACTGAAATTTATTAACCATCGTATAATACAAATTAACTTGATTAGAAGTTTTCCGATAAAGTCAGCATTGTGAGGCACGGGGACCTCACACTACAAATCGGGGTAATTTGATATAAATCGTTTTTAGTTGTGCAATTCACTCTGCCTCTTTTGTCACAGTATTTTGCCATCTGATACCACATTAACTTGATTCGACGTCTTTAGATACATGTGTTAGTGTGAAAGGAGATACGATTCTGTCTTGTGTTGTGCCTCTATTTGGCGTTCCCGTGGCAGATAAATCGCAACTGAGATGCCGATACCGTGTAAATATTGACACATCAAGGGGCCAACCACTTTCCAGTCCATACCTCCTAATCCACAACCAAGGGCAGGCATTGCAAGCGATTGAATGCCTTGCCTGTGAATATTGTCGCGAACCCACGCAAGTCCACCTTCAATATCATCTAAACGTGAGTTATCTTTCCAATGCCGTTTCGTCGCGAAAAGCAGGAACCACTTCACAGCATTAGGGGTAACAAGCGGTGTTCCAAGATCAGCTAATTCCTCATCCAATGAACTTTCACGTTTGTAGAGATAAGGTTTTGTTGCTGTGATTCGCTTTGCTCGGCAGACATCTTGATATGCTACATAGACATCAGGGAATTGGTATTTGGCACGCGAGGCCAATCCTTTTCCCATAACCCCTTGAAGATTAACGCTAATAGTTAGTGTCTGCAGATTTGAGAAGAACATATCACCATCAATTAGTGAAATGTTATTGCCGATTTTTGTCCGACTGTTTGGTTGGAAGAACATATCTGGTTCGAAACTAACAGTAACTTGGGAATCCCCAATAATTTCCTGGACAGTATCTCGCGCTGAATTTCCTGCAACATAGACTGTTTGAATATGTTCAGGTTTGACGTGGTCCGGAATTAGACATTCTGCCATAATTTTCCGCTTGGATCCATCATCTCTATTCCACCAATCGCTCTGAATAATTGACCACTGCTGTTGAAGTACTTCCATGCCTTTAGAAGGATAGTAAAAGTGTGTTGTCTCATGCGCGGCGTTCCCATCCGTGATAAAAATCCCTTGTTCAGACAACACTTTTGTATTAATACCGACAACAGCAAGATTCCTTAAATCTTTTTCATGGACAACGCGGTACATCATAGCGTTACGAGGTTGGAAGTAGAGATTAGCATAAGACCAGAGATCCCTTGTATCAGGTGTCGTTATTTGGTTACGTCGACTGACGATATCCGCGTCATAGATAGGGGTTGGATTTACCTCTTCTGCTTCAACTTTTTCGTGGGAAAAAACTCCTCGTGCAAGAATAGAAGGGAGATTGTTTATATGCGTAATGTAGTAGAGTTCTCTTATATCCAATTTCTGCATAATTACCTCCCCAATTGACAAGCCAAATTTATGTCCTACCAAATTAACGGGATTTATCTCATTTTTCTTGGTATTAGGTGCGGTTAGAAACCGCACCTACCGAGTGGGATCAAGTTAATTGGGTATTATATCGTGCCTGCCATTTTGCGTGCAACCCAGAATAAGCCGAGCAGCAAGATAATCGATCCTCCCCAAAATGGGTTTGCCCAGATACGTGTTCTTTTGACAATTGGTTCAGGGTCTGGTAGGGCTGCCAGATGATCCAATAAGGTTCCGACCTCAGCAATTGACACTAATTTACCATCGGTGATTTTTGCGATTTCGTCCAAAACATCAAAACGCGCCAGACGTCCCTGTTGTTCCCGATTTAAGCCCTGCACTGAAAGATCCGTTTGAACGGAAGCACCCGTTTCGCTACTGGTCGCAATGAGGCGGTAGTTACCAGATTCTTTCGGCTCAAATGTTCCGACGAACAATCCTAACGCATCTTTTATGCCCGGTTGAAGTCGTATTGTCTCCGTTTTGCCTGATGGTGAAAGTGCTTGCACAGTAACAGTGCCCCTATCCAACGGACCACCAACGTTATCCATCACATTTGCATTTAATGTTAGAACGTCATCAACGTGTGGTCTGTCTGGTGAGTAGAACATTCGTATAGATTCGCCTTGTGCCATCTGCCGGCGATATGCCATCCATCGTGCAACTTGGCTCCAAAAACGATAGTGATATTTGTCTTCCACACCATGCCGCCAACGCCACGCGCTGTCTGTTCCCATGAACAGTACTTTACCCGTGCCGTAGGTCTTTGTTACGATGAGCGGCACGCGTCCGGAAACTGTGGCAACTTGATCATGCACTGCCAGAATCTCTGTGCCAACTTTTGCGCGTTTGATGCCCGCGTACCAGAAAAACCCCGGTAATGTGCGCCACACCTCGTCATTGTCAAGGTCAGTATCTCCAAGCCTCGTTAACAAACTACGCTGTCCGGGCCCAGTAAGTGCGAAATATCCTTGTATACTTGAACCGACACCATTCGGTGTTGTTGGGTCTAAGACAACAGGATAGAGGTCAGCAAGGGGACCGCCAGTCAACGATTCTTGTGCTCCTGTCCGTCCCGGTAGGAAAACAATTCCAGAAGCTTGCGCACTGATGAGTTGCCGTAAGTCCTGTGCTTGTTCGACCGTTAGCTGCTCAGGGGATATACCGACATCCCCAAGGAATACCACATCAAATTTGCTAAGTTCTCTGGCATCAGGAAAATTCTTAATGTAACCGCGTCCGCCTCCAACCTGTGGTAATTCGGGGTGAAAAAGCAGACAAGTTACGTCAACACCTGCATCCCGTTCTAAAGCATTGCGTAAATATCGGTATTCCCAACGCGGCAAAGATTCAATTACAAGGACTTTCAACTGCTCTTTCCGTATAGATATAGGCGCAGTGAGTTCATTGTTTTCGGGAATCAGCTCTTCCGCCTCCTTTGCGATATTTAGTTTTAATGTGTAATCGCCTGTTTCCTTCGGTGTCCAAGTCATATTTTCTTGTGCTTGCCCCATAGCGGGAACATTGATAGTTTTGGAAATCGTTTGCTCATCATCAATGCTTAAAGTGAGGGTGACCTCTTTGTCTTGTCCTATAGTGTTCCGTACGACAAACGGAATGCGAAGTTGCTTTTTTGTTACGCCATAAGTGGGTGTGTCCATACTGACTAACTCAAGGTCAGGCAATGGCACCTCACTGCCGATTCCCACCGTGAAAACGGGAATTCCTTGCATGTGGAACCGTGTTGCTGCATCCACTGGTGATTTGCCGATGTTCCAATCACCATCCGACAGTAGTACTACACCGCGAAGGTTGTCATGATTTTCCAATACGTGCGACAATCCAGCGTTAATATCTGTTGCTTCTTCTGCTGGGTCTAATAGCGAAGAGAACGGCTCGAATACTACGTTGAGTTCCGAATCATCTGCTGGTTTCCAAACTTCCTCGGACATGAGCGGTTGAATCGTTTCTGCGCGACTTTTGCGGTTAGCGGTGGTGTCTTGTTCGTTAATAACATCTTGTGTTTGCATGCTGATGGATTTATCCCACAGCACTGCAAGTGTGGAACGTCGTTCCAGCGGTTGGGATTCTAACCATTCGGGTTGATTTAGCGTGAGAACTACGAGGCAAACGAGCACAAAACGTAGCAACTCAAGCAATCCGATTCGTTTGCGGTAACCGCTGCGGTGCCATGCGAACGAACATAATACGCCGGCTGCAATGACGAAAATTAGTCCCAGAATTATAACGGGACCGTTTGAAAAGAATTCAAGGTGTCCTTGTTGATCTTGCATTTTTTGTTAGGTCTCCGAGTGTGTTAATGTTCTCTTTCTTCGTCAATCTTTGCGTGTTCAATTTGCTCTTTCAGAAATGGGGTAAATTCATTAATCCAACGATTAACTTTTTCCTCATTATCGCTGTTCTGGATGTCAACTAGTTTCTGTAGTTTCTCTTGATAGTGTAAACTAGCAGGTCCAGAGAATCCTTCTGTTGAATAATTTGATATCAATGTACTTCTAACATCTTTCCGATCTCCATACCGAACAAGAATTTTTCGTGCTAGAGAATCATGCCATTCTTCTATCAAAAGGGTTTTTGGAACAAATTCACGGGCAAGATACCACGCGCGATTTTCCACATCTCTGTCAACCCATTCCCAAATATTTTCGCGTGGAATTAAGGTCAATGCCCCTTTTTCTTTTTCTGTCTCTGAAAGGTCTCCTTTTCTAAGCCAATTTCCTAAGGATATTGTTCTTGAAAAATTATCACGACTGTCCAAATATTCACTAACGTACTTCCAAACCTCGGCGGGATATTCTTTAGTGGTTTCAGTGAGGAACGAGCAACTTTGTGAGAAAGAATCAAAGATTGTTCTATCATTACCGAAGGGAACCAGCATGAGTTGTACTAACTCTAAAGCCTTTTGAGAGTAAAGGTGTAGAAATACATTTGCTGTTTTTGTCCAATAGAAATCTGTCATTGTATCATACCTATAATTATCGGATTCTTTAAACAATTCTGGATGTGAAAGGAGGCGGAATGTAAGTTCATCTGGTAAAGTCAGTTCTGGTTTCCGAGAAATGTAGTAATTGTAGAACAATTTCAACGCAATGTCTACAGCTGACCTATCTGTAATATTCACAAGAAATTCTACCCAAGCCTGAAATACACTTTCGGATAAACTAGTAATTGCATTTTTGTATATGAATAATCCAAAATCGTAGATATTAATAATACCGTTTTCTGCCAGGTTGAGAACTCGAAGCCCCGCTTGATCAGTTAGACCCGAATATTGTGTAAGAGATGGTATTATCGCGTTAAGTGTAGTATCCTCACAGAGTGCGTCAAGTTGATCCTCCCATAGTTCCGAATCACTATCAAACATCGCATGGAAATAACCACCCAGAAAATAAGTACTTGCATTGTCCCCCGCGTTTCGTTGAGCATCAAGAAGCGTCGGTAGAAGTGAAAGAGACTCATCTCTCTGTCCAAGTTCATATCCAAACTTATTGCCATTCTTTGCTTCGGTAGTCACAAGCCATGATAATTCCGATCCCAAAAGGACAGGATTATCTATAGATTGCTTAGCGAGTGTTTCAAGGTGAGGTTTAACTTTATCGACTCCGTCTCTGTCTTCAATAAGAAGGTCCTCAACCAGATCCATCCCAACATACCGTTGCATGAGCGAATGAAAGTCGGAACCAATTAATTCATCTCTGAGTTGCTCAAAGCGTTGTCGGATTTCGGACGGTAAACCTTTGTTGTCAACATAGGAATCATCATGAAATAAAATTCCGCTAATTGCTTCAATAATCTGTTTTTCGCTTGCCAATTTATGTTTGATAATTGTTCTAAATGTATTCACAACCATATCACCTAAGGTAGGAATCCTTCCGAGTGAGCCTGCACGTCCAAGAAGAATTTCTACAACTTCTTTACGTTCATCTGCGTGCAAATGTTCTAATTGTTCAGATAGAAGTTGCCATACTTGGCGGTAGGCATCCCAAAGTTCACCGTATGTTTTGGGTTCCCAAAGTTTAAGGATTCCGCGTAACCCTTGATATTCTGCTCCTGACATCCGTGAGAAATGATCGGATATTAAACCTTTATGGCAAGCTTTAAGAGCAAGGGCTCGTCGTTCTTTTGAGCCAGACTCAAACGCTTCTTTCAAGACAGGCAAACGTTCTACGGGAGGTGCTTCGGTTGGTGCCACTTTACCAGTACCTGGTGAAAAGAGTTCCGCAAACACACCACTAGCGTTATTTGAATAGGTTTCATTTTCCGCTTCGCCGAGGGCGAGAAGTAACCTTGCAGCATCAACAAACAGGTCCCGATGCATCGCAATTTTTTCAAGTGCCCATATCACATTCCTTCGCCCTCCTGTAAATTCCAAAAGGGTGTCCTTATCCCAGGTGCCTATCGTTCGCATCAGGCATTTTAAAGCAGACTCTGGATCTGCTTCAGTCAGTGTGAGAAAAAAACTACTGCCCAACCTTGTGTTTAGATATTCATTATTCTGAAAAGGACCGTTTGGTCCGAGATGACCTTCAACTATTCTTAATGCGGGTTCTGATTCGGAGGCGTACCGAAACATTTCATTAAACCATTCAATCAACTTAGGAGGAAAGTCTTTAATGAAAGTATCATAGTCGAACGGGTTTCCATAAACTTGCCACCATTCCACCCATAACTTGATTTGGAGTGCCTTTGGCGTTATATAGAGCGTACTTCCTCCTTGAAGGATTTTACGTTTCTTGAGGGTATCAATAATTTCTTGAAATCTGTGCCAAGTAACCTGTGAATTAGCTGCCTCAATCTTTTTGGCAATTGCTTGTGCCTCAACCACAAGAGGTCCCCCAAAGCCAAATTGCTTAAAAAGTGCTATATACCGAAGTACCAATTCTCTCTGGTGAACTTCTGGACTATTAGGATTCTCTTTTCCAAAGTCAACGTAGAAATTCTTATACAGATAGTCATCAGTCAACAGTTGGGATGGGTCTCCAGGGTAATTGGCTAGAATTTTACCTGTGTGCAGTGCCATTCGTGGAGAACCACCACAAAATTGCAGATATAGGTCTGCCGTTTCTTTAGGAACACCATATCCCTGAATGATAGTGAGAATCTGCTCATCCTGCAAGTGCTCCATTTCAAATTCGGAAATACCGCTGCCAGCAATCGGGTCGTGGTTGTTATAAATGCTAATCAACTTAATTCGAGATCCACGGTATTGCAGTTTATCCCAAATATAAAATCGACTTTCCGGATCACACTCATCAATCACTAAAATAATAGAAAAATGGTTGTCATCTCTAAGGATTTGGTTCAGCAAAAATCTGTCAGTTAAAAACTCAGCAGCAGTACATTTAATAACGAGCGGTGCTAAATCGTCAGTCCTTGTGGCTTCTAAAACGAGCTTCGTTTTTCCTATACCGGGCTCCCCTAATACCCGCACGTGAACTGTATTGTGCTTTTCTCGCAATTCATTTTGAATTTTTGGAATCAATTCACTCTGCGATTGACCGGGGAAAAATGGAACTCGCATCGTCCCATCTTCAGACCAACTCTGATGGGTTTGGAAAAACCCTCGATCATTCCTATTGACCCACAACGCTAACGATGGGAACGACTCAAGGAAGGCTATCAGGGTATTCTGAGTAAATACGTCCACTTTGGGATGTGGATAATCACACTGCCTCAAGTAATCTTCAATATGAGAACGAATTTTTTCTCGATTAGGCACAGTAGGATCAATTCCGGTGCAGACTAAAACGTAAGTGCCATCAACATCAAGGCACGCTCGAATACTTTCACCAAGATTCTGTCGCTCAGGCGTTTTTGTGCCGAAAAACTCTTTCTTAATCTCTGACTTTTGCCACGGTTTAAATTCAGATCCTGATTTAATTTGGTAACAAGTTTTTCCTTGCTTAATGATCCCGGATCCTCCTGCAATTTGAGCATCATCTACGGAAGCATCAACTCCACCATCTGGGACAGTATTCCAACTTGACACAGTAATATCGCTGATTTTTACTCCAAGGCTCCGCGCTTCTGCCCAAAGCAGTTTCTGGAAGAATTCAACTGCTGTATTTTGATCAAGTTGGTTAAGATGCTCATTTTTTACGGTAAAAATAGTTTCAATATTCATTTTATTATCCCTTATGATGCAATATCAAATTAACTTGATTTATCTCATTTTTCTTGGTATGCGGAAGATGGATAATTATTCTCTTCAATCTGCGGGTGCGAAGTCTGTCAGCGAACTACTTTCAGGTTTCTTGCTTGGTAGACTTAAGATTGCTTCCACAATGAGTGCTATCGCCATCGCAATGAGAAATGTGCGCCAGAGTTCATTGGCTAAAGATGAGGTGTCTCCGACCTCTACATCTATTCGCCGATACGACAATCCATCAAAGAGTGCGTCTACTGTCTCAACGGGTGCTGCTTTAGCGGTGTCTTCAGCGGAGCTGCGGTTCACGGCTACCCAATACGCCTCGTCTCGGTAGACTCCAGCATGTAACCCGCGTTGTGAAAGGGATGCAGCATTTCCTTCAGGTGCAACCGCCTCCCATTTTTCACGGTCTGCAAGTGCATCAGGTGCAGCGTCGCGTTGAGATGCTTCAGTCAATGCGCGGCATCCCTCAGCTAACGCACGCTGCAACATCACATAAAAGACTATCCCGTCCCGTTCAAGAGAAGAAAATTGCGCTCTTGGTAGTGTGCTACAGAAATATACTGCACCGTTGTCAGTATTTACACGTGTTAAGAGTGGTGAATCGTCTCCGAACCTTGCTAACGGCGTTCCGCTGCTCTCAATAGCACGATACCGATAGGTGCGTAGATCGTTCAAAGGTAAAGGGTTACCACTATCTACATGTGCCAGCAGATCCGCATCGCCACGCCACCACGAAATCTGGGAAACTTGCTCATCATCAGGTATCTGCCAATCGTTCCAACGCGTGTCAAACATTTGATCACCAGCATCCTGACTCGGTGGGAAAAAGATGACGACTCGTCCACTGTTAACGAAATTCTGAACCTGCTCCGCAACCAACTGATTAGGTAAAGCTGCCTGCCAGATTAACAATCCTGTATTTTCCCAATCAATCTCCCCAACACGGCTGACAGGAATCACATCTGCTTGATGTTGATGTCTGGCGTCCGTTGGTATATTGAGGGCGCGCCGAAACGCGTCGCCAGTTCTAGCATCATCACTAACGATGACCGATTTGCGCACAGGCGATTCTGAAAATACAAAGAAAAATCGATTGTCCAACGAATTCGCGTCACCCGGTAACCCGACTGACCCCCATCCCGAAGTGAGTGTGCCGTCAATTGGGATGCGGTGTCCTTGCAATGATGCCCCGCGTGTATCAAGTTCAACTTCGACCACAGATCGAACGTTGTTAACTTCAAACTCAATGGGCACTTCTCGTATTGCAGTATTGCTGCCTTCAGTGCGAACCATCACATCAAGAATGAGTTCCGCTTCGTTACCGCGTTGCCATCGTTGTACGTTTTCCACCCTAACTGATAAGTTGTTCGAAGCTAGTGCTGAATATGCGAGCAGGAAGTGATTCACACCGTCTAATTGTGTCAATTCTTGTCGTATCGCATCCCAACGTCCGCTGTCAACAGCCCAATCGTTCTCTTGAAGGTCAGAGCAGAGCCAGACATCAGCACGTCCAGAATTGTTAGTTTTGAGATAGGTTAAGGCAGATTCAAACATGCCCGGAATATTGGCACTAGTAGCACTTGAATCCGTCATAGGAAGGCTTAACAATGCCTTTGGTGAATCTACTTCTTGCAGCTGCCCGGTTGCGCTATCAATCAGAATCAGGTGAGTGCCGTAATCTCCTTGTTCCAGCAACTGTGTGAGTCTTTTTAGTGCTGTTGATCTTTTTGACTCACCTGCCTGTAAGTCTTGCATTTCCATACTCGCGGATCGGTCAAGTAGTACCATAGTTACATCGGGTTTTGCTAATCCAATGCTTCCCAACCATCCACCAGAGAGCGGTCTGCTAATGGCAAAAATCAAAGCCGCAATAGCAAGTACACGCATCAGCAGTATGAGGATATGTCGGATACGTGCCATGCCTTTACTCATGCGTTTGGCGGTCACAAGGAACATCATCGCTGCCCAGGGGACTGTCCGATGTCGCTGTTGATTAATCAAGTGAATGATGACCGGTAGCAGCATCAGAGGGAGTGCTATTAAGGCAAAAGGTTGTAGGAAATTCATAGTGGTTTATTGGCTGTTAACTTTCGGCGGTTAACTGTCGGTTCTCATTTTATTTACTTTTATGGTTGTATTTGTTAACTCAGTATATTGAGTGGCATTGATATATTTGAGGTTATGAGCAAAAAGAATAATACCAAATTAACGGGATTTGAAGTCTTCAGATAAAGTCAAGCATTGCAAGGAGGACCCGGGGACCTCGCGCTACAAATCCCGTTAATTGGGTATAACGGCTTTTGGCATATAGTCTTCTCTGACAGTCGATAGCCAAAAGCAAAAAACTATCTCACATTCGCCTTTTTGGGGTTCGTCCCAATAGGAATTTTGCCAATACGTCGCCGTAGTCCTCGTTGATACAGATACGATGGTAGTCCATTTCTGTGCCGCGGATAACTTCGTTCATGCTTTCGAGATATACTTCAAGTGCGCGGCGATATTGCGTTCCAATAATGATTGGGTCTGCCAATATGGGTTCGCCCCCCTCCATATCAACAAAGCGCATTGGACGATCGAACTTAAAATCGAGTTCGTTCTGCTCCATGAGATGAAACACCGCTACATCGTGTTTACGGAATCGTAGGTGCTCAAAACAGTTCCGCGCCACTTCCGGTTCAATGAAGAGATCAGAGATGATAACAATAAGTGCTCGCTGGGGGACACGTTCAGCAGTCTCATGAAGAATGTCTGCTAATCCTGTCTCACCAGTCGGTTCAACCGCTCCGAGTTCATCAAGCACCGTACTGAGGTGTGTTGCGCTTCGCTTAGGTGGGATCTCTTTGTGGAAATGTTCACCTGCACAGTAGAGTCCGACAGCATCGCCTTGTAGTGCAGCGATATAGGCTAAGGTGCCGCCGATGCGCCGTGCATAGTCAAGTTTGCTCATACCGTTGTAGGCGAACCCCATGGATCCGCTGGTATCAACGATTAAGCACATGCGCAGGTTCGTATCTGCCTCAAATTCCTTGATGTAGTATCGATCATTACGGGCATACGCGCGCCAATCAAGTCTTCGTGTGTCATCGCCCGGCACGTACTTACGGTATTCAGCGAATTCAAGGCTTGACCCACGGATAGGACTACGATGTTTGCCGGATACGTTCCCTATCATCGGCAACCGAGCATGTAGTTGCAGCGTTGAGAGACGTTCAAGGACCGTCTGGTTGAGGTAATCTCGTTTGAGTTGTAGTGCCATACTTTACCTCTGTTCGGTCAACTCTTCTACGAGACGTTCAACGATGTCTTGGCTGGTAATGTTTTCAGATTCGGCAGCGAAGGATGTAATGACACGGTGTGCAAGCACTGGATTTGCTACTGCGATGACATCTTCAAGCCGTGCCATGTAGCTACCGCTGAGTGCAGCGCGTGCCTTCGCACCGAGTATTAAGTATTGAACTGCCCGTGGACCGGCACCCCAAGCGATGAGAGGTTTGAGCCAATCAGGTGCTGC
This sequence comes from Candidatus Poribacteria bacterium, assembly GCA_965237835.1. GTDB lineage: Bacteria > Poribacteria > WGA-4E > WGA-4E > WGA-3G > MSPOR6. The sequence continues at coordinate 43,060 of OZ250160.1, forward strand.
ATCGCCTTTTGGTCGTGTGCTGCGTGCTAAGTCAACAGCGAATTCATAGATATGCTCGGAAACTGGGACGCGACGCACAAGGTTTTGAAAGGCTATGACCCGTTCACCCGACAGGACATGTTCTAACGTAGGAAGTGACATTCCGGTTGTAGTTCGAGCAATTTCGATTTCTTCAGATCGTGTCGGATAGTCCACATCGATTCTGAACATAAATCGATCCAATTGTGCTTCTGGTAATGGGTATGTGCCTTCCTGCTCAATTGGGTTTTGCGTTGCTAACACAAAGAACGGCGGAGCTAACTGGTAGGTCCTGCCGATTACAGTGATCTTGTGTTCCTGCATAGCTTCAAGCATTGCAGCTTGGGTTTTGGAAGGTGCACGGTTAATCTCGTCTGCAAGGATGAGATTAGCAAACAGTGGACCCTTTACGAACTCAAACTCGCGTCTACCGCCTGGAATTTCTTGGAGGATGTCTGTGCCGGTGATGTCCATCGGCATGAGGTCAGGTGTGAATTGGATTCGACTGAACTCCAATGCCATGGTTTCGGCAAACCGGCGCACCAAAAGCGTTTTCGCCAATCCGGGGACACCCATCAATAGTGCGTGCCCTTGCGAAAACAGACAGATTGATAAGTCTTCAATGACTTGATCCTGACCGATGATGATCTTTGCAAGCGACTTCTTTAATTGGCCGTAAACATCTCTAAGTTCGTCAATAGCAGCAACGTCGTCAGCATCCATTGCGTCGGTGTGTTGTGGTGTTGTTTGCATAATATTTCCTTTTGATGAAAATAGGAAGAAAGGTGAAAATATAGATGATTGGGATCTCTATCATCTAACCAAGTTCGTTCCACATATATTTTTAAATCTAAATACGGTTTAAAATGCTTACAGTTAATGATACCGATACAGATATTCAATTCTACAAATCTGAGTCAGAATTCTCAAGTGACGTATGGGTGTATTGTCCATTGCAGCTTGCTTTGAAAACAGAATCAATTGCCCCGAAGAGGATGTGCAAATTATCCATTGTCACGCTCGTTCTGTTTCGGATAAAGTCATCAGCAATAAGTTGTCCAAATTCCCATAATTTTCCGTCGCTTACAATTCCGTAGACAGGGAAATCGGCATCCCCATTAATTTTTTGGGCGGCTACTAACTCTGCCAGACATTGCCCCCAACCTTGATCAAAATCGTTCTTCTTTGCTTCAACAAGGATGATCAGTGGTATACCGACAACGGGAATACCTAACTCAGACCGTGTAGAAATAAGGTAATCCGGGGGACCGCTCAATGTTTCATCGTAGGCGATGGCTTTCTTAATCCAGAGAGCGTAGTCTTTTGCGTAGTCTTTGTAAACCTCCTTTAAAATCGGAAAGATAATAGCCTCACATCGCGCTGCCTCGGATGCAAAAACATCTATATGTTGCGTGCAAAACTCAAATTCTTGCAGAAAGTGTTCTGAAGGGGTGCATGAGGTTTCCTCAATCTGGACGAAATCTTTTACTGTGTAAGTGATTCTGAATTTTTCTAACACTTCTGGAATTGTTTTGAAATCACTAAAAGTCATGTTCACACCTCCCGTTAAAACATTGTAGCATACTCTGGGGTATATGTCAAGAGTTTGTGTAAACGGAAGTACCCAATGAATTGCGCGATTAAATAAATTGAATAGTGATCGAATTTAAATTATAGCCCCAGTCATGGTACAGTGACACCAGTTAAAGGGAAAATGGTTGCATAATTCTGAAAGAGAGTAATTCAAGAGTTAGGACTTAGGCATTAATTTATGGTAAATCCTATAATTACTATAGTTTGGACAATTTTAAGTTTTTTAGAGACAAAAAGCAGAAAAGAGGGTATCCTTTCAGTTGTGTTTACAGAACATTTTGAATACCGGTTTGGAAGTCCTGACAAGATGAAACTGTCCAAACTATAGTAATTATACTATACTTTGGACAATTTCTATCTGTTTCATGTTGTGTTTTCAAGTCCTTGCTGATTTTTCATTGAGTTTCGAATGGGAACGTAACTCACAGAAAAAGAATTTCAGGTGCAAGCAAGAGCAGCCCCAGCGGGGCGGAATGTCTATAGGGACATCGTGAACAAACCTTCTTTAGCTCCAGCGGGGCGACAGGTATATAGAATGTAGATGCAACTGAGGTATTTCTATAAAACCTAATCTACACTACAATTTGAAAAAAATGTCCAAACTATAGTAACCACTACAAGTCGTAAGCATAAGAGTGATGTAGAATCCTTGGGACCTAAAACCGTATCTATAGAACACCAGAAGATGTTTTGATGCATGACAATAAATTAGATATTTCCGCACCAGCAGGTGGCGGTGAAGAGGACGTAACCACTTGGGCACTCCCCGAAGGTGCGATTGCCCGTTTAGGGCGCGGACGTGAACCTGACATCAAGTTTTCATCTGATGGGCAGTATCTTGCTATCGGCAACTCCTTCGGACTCTGGTTATATGATCTGGCAACGTTATCCCCAATCACACTCTGGGAGACAGAACGCGGCATGGTTAGTCGCGTCGCCTTTTCACATAACGGTAAATGGATTGCCGCAAGCAATTCAGATCGAATTCTTAAAGTGTTGGATGTCCAGAATGGCACGTGCTTGACACAAATAGAGACAGAAGATTATATTTCAGGATTGACTTTTTCCTCTGATAACCGATATCTTGCTGCTGCCTATGCACGTTCTTCTACTATTGAAATCTGGAATCCAGAAACCGGTGAACCGTTTGCAAAATTCACTACAGACATTGAAAAAGCCGGTTTCTACTGCCCTATCAGTTTTTCACCAGATACTCAACTGATAGCGTCTACGTGTAGCTCCGCTACCACTGATAATGCGGAGTCAATAATAGTATGGGATATGGAAAGCGGCGAACAAATTGCGTGTCTCTCAAAGCACACCAATTGGGTCACAACCCTCTGCTTTTCACCATGTGGGAAGTTCCTCGCCTCTGGCGGTGAAGATGGCACCGTATACGTATGGGATGTGGATACTTGGCAACAGGTACAGTCATATACTGACTATGGCAAGGTGTATCGCATTATCCCTTCCTATTCACAAGATGGAATTCTACGTGCATCGATTATCACCTATGACGAAACCGGTCCAGCCACTATCACTGTCCAAGACCTTGAGAGCGGAGAACAACTTTATACTGATCAAGTCTGGGGCAATACCGTGCAATTTTCCGATGCAGGCGATTGGGGAAACACTGTCGTATTTTCAAACGGATCGCAACTTGCTTACGAATGCAGACATGAATTTATTAACGTATGGACTTCTGAACATCCCTACAGACGACAATTCACGCATTCGCCTATCTCGTTTCCGACATCGGTAGTATTTTCCCAAGATGGTAAAACGTTAGCCGTTCAGCATCATCATGAAGGTGTTGTGTTATGGGATATTGAAAGTAAACGTTCACGTCCTGCAATTAAAGAGGCATCGGCAGGAAAAAATCAGTTTGTGTACGCACCCGCCAGGGGCAAACTACATGTCGCAAGTATCAAAGATGATAACGTTACGCTATGGGAAGCTGATGGTGATGGAATCCCACTTATTGAAGGAACATGCCGTAAATACTGGAGTGCTTTTCCTGCATTAGCACCGACAGGCACGCTTTTCGCTTATGCTGACGCAGATGGCAACTTACAAATCTGGGATGTGCAAAGTGGGGAGAAACTTCATGAATTAACACATCCGCTATATGAAGATGAGGAGGATGAAGATGATGAAGATGACGAAGATAAAATTAGTGAGTTAGCGTTCAGTCCCGATGGAAGTCTTCTCACAAGTGAGTCGCGTTTCACACCTGTTCGGCTGTGGGATATGGAACATGGTGAAGAAATAATCGCATTTCCGGGTGATAGCCTTGGAGGAATCATAGGATTTTCTCCCTGTGGCAAGTATCTCGCTTGTTTTGGAGAATATGTCCAATTGTGGGACATCACCCGTGGCGAAATGTTCATAACGTCTATAACACAAGATCAGGTGACAGACGAGTTCGCGTTTTCGCCGTGTGGGCGGTACTTGGCTGCAGGTATGAACGAAATTATGCTGTGGGACATCGCCCGTTGTGAATTACACATGCAGCTCCCACTCCCACAAGGATGCCAGCTAATGTTTCCTTTAACATTTTCTCCGTGCGGGAACTATCTTGCAGCAGGTGCATGGTGGCGACAAGGTTTGGATAAGGTGCCTATCTGTTTGTGGGAAGTAGAAACGGGTAAACATCTTGTCACCTTTTGGGGACACTCGACAGACGTACAGGCACTCGCCTTCTCTACAGACAACAAACTTTTAGCGAGTGCAAGTTATGATGGTTCCATTCTTCTATGGGATTTAACACCTTATATAATCGATTGGGGTCAGAAGAAGGAATTGCGGGCATCACCATAAAATCAGACGAAAATTGAGTATTTCTGAATTAAAAATTCAGATTTCTTTCCAATTATGACATTTTTGCAACCTATCCACTGCAAAATCGCGTCACCATTATTGTATGTCAAATTGATTATAGGAGTTCTCTGATGGAAAGAGATGACGTTGAACTAATTCACAGCGTATTATCGGGTGACGAGGCTGCCTTCAGCGAGTTAGTAAGAAAATACCAGAAAAGCGTTCACGCGCTTGCATGGCGGAAAATTGGCGATTTTCATATAGCAGAGGAAATTACCCAAGATACTTTCCTTCAAGCACATAAAAAACTTGCATCGCTAAAAAATCCGAATCAATTTGCTGGGTGGCTTTACGTGATCACAGATCGGCTTTGCAAAGCATGGTTCCGAAAGAAGCAACCGGAAATGCAATCGCTTGAAGCTACTAGTGAAGAAACACTCGAAAAAACCGTTTATGCCAGTTATGTAACAAAACAGCGTGAAAAAGCATCAGTTGAACATCAACGTAAAATTGTTCAAAAACTTTTGGAAAAGCTGCCAGAAAGCGAACGCACGGTGATGGTACTTCACTACCTCGGAGAAATGAGTTGTGAAGCGATTAGCAAGTTTTTAGGCGTATCCCCAAACACTGTTAAAAGTCGACTTCAACGCGCGCGTGAACGATTAAGAAATGAAGAACCCATAATTCGAGAAACCCTTGGCGGGATCCGACTCCCTACCAATCTAACTGAGAACATCATGCAGCAGATTGACAAAGTGAAACAGCCGTCCCCATTGGGAAATAAGCCACTACCGTGGGTTGCATTAGCCTCATCTGCTGTTTTAGTACTTTTGCTGATAGGTGCAAGTAATCAATACATCGCTAATTTTCGGCAGCCGTATAGCGTTGATGCCCAATCAGAGATCACTATTGAAATTGTTGATGCAGCTATTATTGTTAGTCTACAATCAAAACCAGAATTGAAAAACCGTATTGGTGGTGATACTAACCTCAGCAAAAACAGTATCAACGGTCTAACAAAAGGAACAAAAAAAGTGGAAAACAACTTAACACAAGATGCTATGCAATGGAACCTGCCTGAAGATGCCAAAGCGCGTCTCGGTAAAGGGTATATAGCTGATATACAATATTCTCCTGATGGGAAGTTTCTGGCTGTTGTGAGCGGCATCGGTATTTGGCTTTACGATGTAACAGTACATCAAGAGGCCAGTCTAATCACAGGGTATACGGGTATTGTACTCGACTGCCTTGTCTTCAGCCCAGATGGACGCATCTTAGCGAGTGGAAATGCCGATGGCACTATTGTCCTGCATGATAGAATCACAGGTGAGCAAACAACGCTCATTGGGCATCAAGATTATATCACAAGCTTAGCATTCAGTCCCGATGGAAAAACAATTGCGAGTGTTAGTCGGCAAGGTGCTATTCTATTATGGGATGCTATCACCGGAGAGGAAAAGTATACACTCACGAATGATTTGGGGAGTGCTAATTTATCATTCACACCAGATGGACAGACACTTGTAAGTATGAGTAGGGGAGACAAAATCAGTCTGTGGAATTCGATCACGGGTGAACACAAGAAAACATTCGCTATGCACCCTGATTGCTCTGCTATAGGTGCAGCGTTCAGTCCTGATGGAATAACAGTCGCTGTTGGTAGTGCAAATGGCACTGTCTACCTCTACGACTTAAACACAGGCGAACACAAGATGATCCTCTCCGAGCATAAGGATCATGTTGCCAGCTTAGCGTTTAGCCCTGATGGAAAAATACTTGCTACTGTGTCATTTGATGAAGAAACAATCTGTCTATGGGATGTACACACTGGCGCACACAGGATAATACTCACCGAACACCCGCTAAATGTCGGGTACGGGGGCTTAGCGTTCAGTCCGGATGGAAAAACAATTGCGAGTGGAGGTGGCGATGGCACCATCCGGTTCTGGGATGCACACACCGGCGACGCGAAAAAGATATTCTCTGGACATTCGCAGGAGGTCCGCAGTGTTGCGTTCAATCCGAATGGGAACTATATCGCAAGTGGGTGCGCCAGTGGAATTATTCGTCTATGGGATGCGGACACAAGGCAACCCATAAGAACACTTAACGATCCTAAAAATGGGCATATAGGATCGGCTTACAGTATAGTGTTCAGCCCTGATGGAAAGACTCTTTTTTGTGGAACTGGCGACGGCATCCACCTCTGGGATGCACACACCGGCGAACACAAATTGATGCTTACTGGACATACGAGTTTTGTTGATGATATAGCACTCAGTTCGGACGGAAATATACTTGCGAGTGGAAGTCGGGACAATACTATCCGCCTCTGGGATGCACACACCGGCGAACATAAAAGAACACTTATTGGACATAAGTTGATCAATAGTATCGCGTTCAGTCCTGATGGAAAAATCCTCGCAAGCGGAAGTGAGGATAGAACTATTCGTCTCTGGGATGTTGCAACTGGTAAAAATAAAATGGTACTTACCGGACATAAAAGATGGGTGGAAAGTTTAGCGTTCAGTCCTGATGGAAAAATCCTCGCAAGTGGAGACGATGGCGGGATAATCCATCTATGGGATATAGACACATGGAAAACCAAACTTACACTTAGCGGGCATACAGATTTGATGTGCTTAGCGTTCAGTCCTAATGGAAAAACCCTCGCAAGTGGTTGTGCTGATGGCACGATTCATTTATGGGATGCACACACCGGCGAACACCAGAAAACACTGACGGGTCATACAACTTGGGTCAATAGTATCGCTTTTAGTCCTGATGGAAAAACCCTTGTTAGTGGCAGTAATAATGGTTCTGTGCTTCTCTGGGAAATAGATCCTTAAATACTACAACCTCTCAGTGTAGACTTCCTAATTTTGATTCAGGAAGTTCAAAACTTTATATTAACCTATCTCATAAATCAATCGAAGGGCGAGGACTCCATGCCTCGCCATTTCTTTGGAGAGAAACCGATGGAAATTCATCAATACACCACCGATATACAAACACCCTTAACTCAATTTTATAATCGACAAACTATCAATGTTCCACACTGTTATCCTGTAAAAGAAGAGGAAATGGCGACTGCGTTGTGCGGTGTTACAACAGGAAAGTCCGATGCTAAAGAAGGTGGACTTGATTCCGAAACTGCCTATGTAACTATAACAGATGGTGAAGTACAGGCATTTATTCACGTCGGTATCGGACACATTGGAAAAAACAGAGAAGAGGACATTGGTGTTATACGGTTTTTTGGTTACGAGCGCGGGGCACGGCAGGCGGGGCAAGCAGTGCTTGAAAAGGCAGAAGCGTATCTGAAAACATATAACGTTGCACGTATTTTCGCTTTCTCATCAGACTGTCGGTATCGTTTCTATCATTTTGACTACGCATGTTTATCCGATGCGCTTGATCATGTTCAAGCACTTCTTGGTTTTAACAGGTACTGTCATTATGACAATCAGATATTTTTCGATTGGGAAAACTACTCTGTTACACCAATACCCTCAAGTCTACCAGTAACTTTTTCTGCGGATTGGAAACAAGGACGTGGTCACCGTCCAAACTACACTGTAAAAGCCTATCAAGGCGATACGAAAGTAGGTGAGTGTGATTCTCTCTCAGGCGGTGAGTTTTCGAGCCATCCTCATGCTCAAGATTGGCTGCATACCTTTTGGCTTGATATCGAAGAAGAGTATCAAGGACAAGGTTTGGGACGTTACCTTCTTCAGTACGCGCTTCAAGAGATGCATAAAGTTGGATACCGACATGCAACAATTTGCACACACATGGAAAATTACCGCGCACAACTCTTTTACAGCAATTGCGGCTATCGAGTTGTAGATAGGACTTATGAATATGTCAAAACCATCTCTGAGTCTTCATCAAAGTAGACTCAAACTATTTTATAAACTTTATTCCCAAAAACTCTCCTCTATTTATAAAACCTAATTGGGAATTCGTTTATGTACTACGATTTAGAAACCATCAAAAATCTATCAGATGCAGAACTCATACCCAATTAACGGGATTTGTAGCGCGAGGTCCCCGTGCCTCGCAATGCTTGACTTTATCAGAAAACTTTTAATCAAGTTAATTTGGTATCATACCATTAATCCAAAACCGTAATGAATCCGCTTTTTCAGAGCTTAGACCCAATTAACCCCATTTGTAGTGTGAGGTCCCCGTGCCTCGCAATGCTAACCGCTATTAGAAAACTTCTAATCAAGTTAATTGGGTATTAGACCCAATTAACCCCATTTGTAGTGTGAGGTCCCCGTGCCTCGCAATGCTAACCGCTATTAGAAAACTTCTAATCAAGTTAATTGGGTATTAGACCCAATTAACCCCATTTGTAGTGTGAGGTCCCCGTGCCTCGCAATGCTAACCGCTATTAGAAAACTTCTAATCAAGTTAATTGGGTCTAAGAAAGAATTGATATTTTTCTATTTATAAAGTATACTCAATTCTTATGAAAACAGAAACAGATCGCGAGCGCGGGATCATTGTAGGGATAACTGGTGGTATCGCATGTGGGAAAACAACAGTCTCAGAACTATTGGCAGAAAAAGGTGCAATTCCGATTAACGCTGATGAAATTGGACATCAACTTCTCAAGGCAGACAGTCCCGTTATTGGTAAACTCGTTGATGCATTTGGACAGGAAATTCTTGAAGAGCCCGGAGATGTCAGCAGGAAGAAATTGGGAGCAATTGTCTTTAATGATAAATCCGCGCGTGAACGGTTAAACACCATCCTGCATCCTTTGATAATCCAACGTTCCCGTACTCTCGCGCGTCAACTTGTAATGGAAAATCCGTCATGTGTTGTTCTGCTTGATGCACCGCTCCTTATTGAAGCAGGGGCATACAATTCCGTTGATCTAATTGTCGTTGTAACTGCCTCACCTGAAACCCAATTACAACGGATTTTAGAACGCAGCCAAGTACAGAACCGTCCGCTCTCCGAAACTGAAGCACAAGCCCGAATTGACGCACAAATGCCAGTGGCAGAAAAGGTTAAATATGCAGATGTTGTTATAGAAAATGAGGGTGCCCTTGATGAACTCAATAAACAAGTGGATGCACTTTGGGAGGAATTTCAGAAAGGTTTATGAGTCGTGCCAAAGCAGATTGACAGCGTTTGCCTTGATGACGCAGTAGACTTCCTTTCCTCTACACAGTTGTAGTTGCTCACGCGCTTCGCGTGTTATTTTCACCGAAAGCCGATGCTCCTCAACGAGAATCGACAGCAGTATTTGGTCATCAATTTCATCAATAGATCCCTTCAATATATTGCGCGCACTAATTGGTAAATTAGGTTCAAGCGAAATGATGATGTCTTCTGCCCGAATGGCGATGGGAACCGTTTTCCCAATTGTCGTCTCTATGTAGGGAATAACGAGGTGCTGAGACCCGATTTCTAATTCCGTTACACCTCTCTGTTTATCAGAATTGGCAACGGGTAGTGAGAATATATTTTCTACACCTGTCAAATTTGCGATCGGGAGAGCAGAAGGGGAAGTTAACAGCTGATACGGTTCCCCACTTGCCGTGATCTTTCCATCAGAAAGGAGAAATGCTTCATCAGCAAGTGCCATGGCTTCTGATATGGCATGTGTGACGTAAAGTATAGGTATTTCAAATGCATTTTTTATGTGATGGAGATACGGAATAATTCGGTTTTTCAATCCGCCATCGAGTGAAGCAAGCGGTTCGTCCATGAGCAGTAGACGTGGTTCCATAGCAAGCGCACGCGCAATTGCAACCCGTTGACGTTGTCCGCCAGAGAGCTGACTCGGATACCGTTGAAGCAACTCAGATATTTCAAGAATATCAAGCACACGAGATATACTATCACGTTTTTTTTGCATGTTTGGCGGTTGTCCATAACGAATGTTCTGCTCAACACGCAAATGCGGAAAGAGATGTCCATCTTGAAACACATAACCAAAACGACGTTTATTTGGTGGGATATTGACTCTCGAATCAGAGGCGTAAAGCACCTTGTTACCGAACACAATCTGACCTTCATCGGGAGAAAGTGTACCGCTGACACAGTTGAGAAGCGTACTCTTTCCACTTCCAGACGCACCCAAAAAAGCCGTAACCTTCTTTTCGAGTGTGCAATTAAGTTCTAACGTAAAATTACCAAGGCTTTTACGAAAGTCAAGGGTGATTTTGGTGTAATCTGTCATAGTGTTTTTGCACAGTCCATCGCGCCGTTTACCACACAAATTCAAACACGTGAGTTTTCTGAATTAAAGCTGCTATCAGAGTTTTTATTGACATCTCCCACACCTAAAGGAGTGGGATTCTTAGGTCTTATATCAGTCCTTAATGTTTCTGAATGCCTTGTTCCTGCTTCTGCATCCACTGCTCCGTAGTTGAGTCTAACACGGACTCCACAGGCGTTTAGACTCTCCCAGTGTCCCCAGGCGAGTTATTAGTGAATGTGGTAGGGATGTTGTAGTAACAACATATATTAGTTTTTCTCTACCACATTCTAATGTTTCGAGTGATTTCGCACCAGCACCACACACCTTATCACGGATGGGGACAGGACTCAACACAGGTAAGTGTTGAGGTGATAACCCTATCCAACGATGCTACATATAGTCCATACTATTTCGGTGCAAATGTCAAGCGTTTTTTGACCCACAGCTAAAGCAGTGGGATTGTTAGTTAATTCCCTTCAAATCCGCCCCCACCATCAAAACCGCCACCGTCGAATCCACCATCGCTTCCACCGTCAAATCCACCAGAATCTGTATCAGAAGAAGAGTCACCTTGGTTGTCATTGTCTAACATATCCCCAAGAATTAGTCCTGTAATTAGCATATCCCCTGTATCATCGCCAGTATCAACATGATCATCATGCTGTTGTTTTCTTCTTTGAGATTGTCCGGCTTTTGAACGACGAGCCAGACTTGAGATTACCAACACTATTACAACAACACCGATAAAAACTAAAAGCAATTCCATAAGTTATGTATTCTCCTTATACTCAATTAACGCGATTTGTAGCGCGAGGTCCCCGTGCCTCGCACTGCTGACTTTATCGGAAAACTTCGAATCAAGTTAATTTGATATTATATGTAGGGCAAAACAATTTACTGTTGCTTCATCAAAATCTTCGGGCTGGAGACCCCTCGCCTTTAGGCAGGGGAGGAAAGCCCGCCTCCTATTATGGTTATAATTTGTCCCCAAAAGGGGAGTGCTGTTTTATCTCCACCTGCACACTGGGAGCCTGGATTCAGTTGTGCTGCTTCGTTCAGTGAGACTGTCACTACTCGCTTACTTGACCTGACACGATGTCTTTACCAGAAAAAGATAATGGCTATAAGCCCACGCTCTCGCGGTATATGTTGCCCCATCGACATCACGGGATCAGAGCGGATACAGACTTGGGGAGCATCCGTAACATCTTGTTGCCTGCCACGACAAGACCCGCGATATACCGTCTAGTCAACCGTTTAACTTGTGGAGTGGACGCTTGGCATGCGCTTCGCACAAGCCCCGATGCTTTAGCGCGGGGTTATTGACCCTACTATTTTGTTACTCACTTTGATTGTAATCATCGAAATAGCAAATCGAAATCTATCGTAATGTCTTTCGTTCTGTAATCCAGATAGCAACGAATGCAAGAACGGTTGAAATAAATACCAATCGATAGACTGTGATATCTTGTCCGAGTTGCACAGCTTCATATATAGCCAATGCCATCGTCTGAGTTTTGCCAGGGATATTTCCAGCTACCATGAAAGTTGCGCCAAACTCACCAAGACTTTTTGAAAAACCGAGAATTGTACCCCCAATAATTCCACGATGCGCGAGCGGGAGTGTTATCGTAAAAAAGACCTTAATCGGAGAAGCACCAAGTGTTCGCGCAGCACTTTCAAGCTCAGATGGCACAGATGCTATTCCGGTCATGATCCCTTGCACTAACAGTGGAAACGAAATAATCGAAATTGCAATTACAACAGCGAATGGGGAAAAGATTATCTCTAAATTGAAAACTTTAGATAGAAATCCACCGATGGGACCATTGTTACCTAAGAGGATAAGAAGTAAATACCCACTCACCACAGGTGGCAGCACCAATGGTAACATCACGACTGTATTGAGGAAGGTTTTGCCGGGAAATTCACGTTTAGCAAGTAGCCATCCCACCAGCAGTCCTGGTGGAAACATTACAATGACGCTCAACAACGCAACTTTGATAGATAGGATAAGAGCGGTAATTTCTGCAGGAGTAATCCTCATTGTTGTGTGTCTGGCTTGTTCTGCATTACCGGTGTAGATGATAGACAGGTAAATCCGTGTTTTTCAAATATTTCGGTTGCATGTGAGGTATTCAGGTATGCAATAAACTGTTCTGCCGACTGATTTCGCTCGCTACTCCTCAAGATAACAGCAGGATAAACTATTGGGGTATGTGTTTCAGCAGAAAATCTGTAAAGAACCTTTACCGCATCAGTAACTTTGGTATCAGTATCATACACAATTGCCAGATCTACATTACCTGCAGAAACATAAGCGAGCGTAGCGCGCACATCTGTTCCAAAAATCAACTTTGGTTTTAACTTATCCCATAGGTCTAAGTGCAATAATGCCTCTTTGGCATAAGTGCCTGCAGGTACAATATCCGGTTGTCCAATCGCTATGCGTGAGATAATAGGATCCTGAAGCGCACCAACTTTTTCTATAGTTATCTTAGCATTTTTTTGAGATACAACGACTAAATGATTTGCCAAAATATCGGATCTACTATCACCTTCAAGTAAGCCGAGAGAATTAAGAGCATCAACCTGTTTAGGACTTGCTGAAATGAAGACATCTGCAGATGCACCTTTCTCAATTTGGCGTTGAAGCATAGTAGAAGCAGCGAAATTGTAATATACCTTAATCCGATTTTCTGCAGTAAACTGATCCCCGATTTCTGTGAGAGCATCTGTTAAACTCATAGCAGCAAAAACGTTTAATTCCTTATCTTTCTGTTTTCCTGTAGTGCATCCTAAAAACCCAAGACATATCAGTAGGATAACGAATATCGTATAGAATTTTACCCACCGACCCATGAATTTCCATTCCAAAGCAGATTTCATTTGAAAAGAGTATAGCAGAAATATGGTGATATGTCAAGAGTGATAAAATAGCGAACAAGTCATTTAATTGGACTATAATTGCAAAGTTCCTATCAGGAGACTTCTCTGTCCGAACAACCCGCCGAATGCCATACGCGCATGAGGCGTTGATTCGCCGGTCGCGATTTTCTGATTAAAGTGTGCAATAAGCCCAAAACTAAATGGTCTTATAAACTTTACACATTCTCTTGACATTATTTAAAAAAAATGTTATTATTCAATTAATGTTATTATTCAATTAAGGAGTGGGACACATATATCTGTGTAGCGTATCCAGATGAAGGGAATTATCTGACAATCCCACTGCTTTAGCCGTGGGTCAAAAAACTTATGACATTTGCACCAAAACATGTTAGACTATATGTAGCATCGTGGATAGGGTTTCCACCCCATACAACCTGTCCGGGTCCTATCCCTCACCTGTGGAAAGGTGTGTGATGCTGTGCGAAATCACTTAAAACATTAGAATGTGGTAGAGAAAAACTAACGTCCGTTGTTACTACAACGACCCTACCACATTCGCTAACAACCTACCGTGGGATACACGGGAAGTTACGCCTGTGGAGTACAAATAAGACCTCATTCGGAGGCACGAGAGACGGAAGCAGGAATCACATAGGAGAGTTGTGTGCAAAAGAAGCACACGGCTTTAGCCGTAGTGAGTATCACACGCTACTTATTATAGTATACATACATATTGGCACATTACGACATAGAATAATATCAAACACACTATTCTGTCTCCCCAATATCTACAGATACTATAATAGACACAGAGTTGTACGAATTTCGCTACAACAAATTGCATAAATCCAATAATAAACGTGTAAGGAAGAATACCCAAATAACACCAATAGGAGTATACACAATGTTTTATCGAATCACGACCTTCTTTGCAATTATCTGTTTTTCTGTTGTTATAGCAGGATGCAGTGCTATGTTCTCTGAACAAGAATGGAGCACTAACTATGCGCTTCTTGATGGTGCACATGCAATAAATCCTGAAATGATTGATGGCGACATCGGCACAGTAGGCGTAACAAGTTATCAATCAACATCTAATAATGTCCGTAATGTAACGAATCCTTCACCTGAAGTTGTCATCACCTTACCTGAAAAAAAGGTAATCCGTCGGATCGTAATTCACTCAGATAACATCGTTAAGTTCAACCTTTACGCAGATAAAGGTGGCAGTGCCCTATCAGATACAGATTGGAAGTTGATAAAGGAGGCGAAAGCAGTCAAATCAAGTCCGATTGTCATCCCCATTTTATATTCATTTCCTACTGATAAAATTCGGCTTGTAGTATTAGGTACATCTGACGACGCAGCATTAACACGTAAAGAAGGTGCGCGTCAAATTCGAAGTATTGCTGCAACCCCGGCAAGTGGTTCATCGTGAGGAACTACAGCCTGCGAGACCGGTGGTCCCGTACGTCTACGCGCCTCTGCTAAGATTAGTGAAATTGAGATCTATGGCTACGAATCAGTTCAAAAACCGGCTGATGATCCAATAACAGAAGAACATACTGATGATCCAGTAGCAAAAGAACATAATGTATTTTCAATAATAGACCGATATTAGGCAACAGTAAAGTTAGTTGTGTTTAGAAAAAGGGAATTTCTTATAAACAGAAATTCCCTTTTTCTAATTCTTCTCTTCACTATAAATTTCTAAACTAAAAAATAAAATTCTAATTCATTCACAGTGCCTTATAGTTTGCACATTCCCGTATCTATCCTTTTTCTAACACCTTACATTCCTTTTGTATCTTTTTCTTGACAAAATTTGAAAAAATGATATAATCCAATTCACGGGTATTGGAAGATTTCAGTCTGCCAAACAAGTCTCAATCTAAACGCGAAATATAATACTAACGATAGTAATGCCGTTGAAGTCGAAACAGTAGAGATGATAAAGACACACTACTTTGAAAAGTCGAATGTCTACTCCCGTTAAAGAAACACCAGACTCAATGAATTTTTCTGAGACAACCGCCTACATATTTCTTGCTTCACCTCAGATTTACAAGGAGTTTACAAAATGTTTAAACGATTCACCGTTTTTCTATCACTTTTCGGTCTTGCTGTAATTTCGGTAGGTTGCCATATCTTAATTGCTGAACAGGAATGGAGCGAAAATTACGCACTGATGGATGGTGCCCAATCAACGGTTCCACAAGTGATTGATGGAAATCTCAACACTATAGGTGAGACACAAGCTATGGCAGCTGGAGTATACTCCTATGGGAGAACCGCAGGATCAGAAATTATAATCACTTTACCTGAAAAAAAGCAAATCCGCAAACTCGTAATCCATTCTGATAATATCAAGAAGCTCAATCTCTATGCAGATAAAGGGGGAACCGCGCTTTCTGACACAGATTGGCAGTTAATTAAGGAGATAAAGAGTGTCAAGTCATATCCATTGGAGATTCCAATAGTATACGCTTTTCCCACTCAACGGATACGTCTGGTAATTTTAGACACATCGGATGACGCATCTTTGTATCGAAGAGATAAAGCAAATTTTTACACCGAGACTACAGCAGAGCAGAGAAATTCTTTCGGATCAACACGTGGTATGTTTAGGCGTAGCTACAACGGCAAAATAAGTGAAATTGAAATCTACGGTTACAAATCTGCACAAGAAACAGCATCTGCGAATACAGAGAACAAACGTGAAGAAGAACTTGATACTATACTGGAATAGAACTGGTTACTTTTCTTTTGACATGAAAAACCGAAATTCAGAAATATAAACACCGCTATGAAGTATTTCGCTTATGGTTCGAATCTCAATATTAAACAGATGCAGTGGAGATGTCCGAATGCTGTCCCTCTTGGTGCATACACATTGCAAGGCTACCAACTCGTTTTTCGGGTCTATGCTGATATAATCCCTGTAACCAATAAGTCTGTTAAGGGAGGACTCTGGGAAATTTCTGAAAAAGATGAGAAATCTCTTGACAGATACGAGGGGTACCCAACCGTATATAAGAAATATTACGAACGGGATATCATGTTTTACCGAATGATTAACGATGTACGAGACTTAGAATTGCCGAGTTTGGGGTATCTTGAGGGTTTGCTTGAAGGAATGGAAAACTTCGGATTCTCTCCTCTTGAAGATTTAAATACTAATCTTGGAAACCCTCCAACCCAAAATCTTGCTAAAGATGGAGATCTTCTACAGCATGCAATACGTCTGATTGCGGATGCTATGGATATCCAACTATTGGACGAGGATTAAATCATTCTTGACTTCACAGTTATTCCCCTTAAATGTTCAAACCGTTGCATCTTAGCAACGGTTTGAACATTTGTATAATTTCTTTTTTTACCTATAAGATCGTCAATTCATCTTCCTCACCACTCTCCAGTAGCACTTTATCCAGTTCTATAGCAATTTTACCGAAAGCTGCTGCTTGCGGTGAATCCGGATGTCCCGCTACGATTGGAACACCGAGATCACCTGCCGTACAAACTTCAGCGTCAAGCGGGATCTCTCCCAAAAATGCTACACCAAACCTCTCACTCGTATTTTTACCACCATCTGCACTGAATATCTCAGTCTTTTCATTACAATGCGGACAGAGGAAGTAGCTCATATTTTCAATGATCCCCAGAATCGGTACTCCAAGACGTTCAAACATTGCCACACCCCGCCGCACATCTGCCAAGGCGACATCTTGTGGAGTTGTCACAATAACAGCACCTGTAAGCGGAATTGCCTGCGTTAAGGTAAGTGCAACATCTCCTGTACCGGGTGGCAGGTCAATGATGAGGTAATCCAGTTCATCCCACTGCACATCGGTCAGAAATTGACGAATAGCACTATGTAACATCGGTCCACGCCAGATCATCGCTTGTTCTTCGGGCACCATAAACCCGATAGACATCAGTTTTATATCGTGCCGAACAAGAGGAATCAGCTTACGTTCCGGGCTAGTACGAGGTTTCTCTTGGACACCCATCATAGTAGGGATGCTGGGTCCATAGGCATCGGCGTCCATCAACCCAACTGCGGCACCGGTTTTTGCAAGCGAGATCGCCAAATTGGTAGCAACGGTTGACTTGCCAACACCGCCCTTTCCGCTTGCCACTGCAATCTTATACTTGATATTTGGCAATGTAATATTCTGTTGTGGAGCTTGTTGCTGCTGGGGGGTTGGTTGTTGCGGACGTTTACCTGAAATCTCGGATCCACTAATTACTTGCAGTTCAGGATGTGGTTTTGATACCGGTTCATTTGTATTTTTGTCTTTTTCGCCTTTTTTAAAAAATTTCAATGTCTTTTCTCCTTCTCCAAAATATCTTTACATAATAATGCCATAAAAACCACTGAATTGCCAATCTTTTTTACGAAGAGTTATGTTGTCGTAGAAATTACAACACACCAAAAATACTACCATTTTTTCAAAAAATCCTGTATAATACCCAATTAACGGGATTTGTAGCGCGAGGTCCCCGTGCCTCGCAATGCTGACTTTATCGGAAAACTTCTAATCAAGTTAATTTGGTATAATATCCAACAAATTGCAAGTTTTGAAAGGAAAAACAATGAACATTCTGATGTTACGTCATTCTGCAGGCTTTGAGCATAGTTACTTACCGAATGCAGAAGTCGCGCTGAAAGAGATTGGTGCAGCAAACGGTTGGAGGGTTACCACAACCCATCGCTGTGATAGAATTACGGAAAATAATTTAGCAAAACAGGATATCGTTGCATTCGCAACAACTGGAAATTTACCGTTTGATGATTCCCAAAAAGAAGCTTTACTCAACTTTGTCCGCAATGGCAAAGGATTCTTCGGGATTCACAATGCTACCGATACCTGTTACGATTGGCCAGAATTTGGAGAAATGCTCGGTGGCTATTTCAACGGACATCCGTGGCACGAAGAGGTCAACGTCATCGTTGAAGATACCGATCACCCTGCGACTCGGATGCTTGGCGATAGTTTCAAGGTTGTTGATGAAATCTACACTTTCAAAAGTTGGTCTCGTGAGAAGACGCATGTCCTAATGCGTTTAGACAACGATTCAATTGATGTGTCACGCGGCAACCGCGATGATGACGATTATGCACTCGGTTGGTGTCATACTTACGGCAAGGGGCGCGTGATGTATACTGCGTTCGGTCACCCAGACGTTCTCTGGAATCAGCCGTGGTTCCACGAACACATTACCGGATGCCTAAAATGGGCAGGCGGCTTAGAAGATTAACTTAAGAAATCTTCTCTCTTTTCATTGTAGGGGCAGGTCTCTGTGCCTGCCCTATTTTTTTGTACACGGAACATGCAAGGCACGGAGACCTCGCGCTACTGTTTTATCACGCTTACGGACTGAAAACCCAATCCTTTAGGTTTAGGATGAAAGTTCGCCCTTTTGTCCCAGACCAAAAGACCAAATCTCCCAGAGCTATTTAGTTTTCCAATAATTTTGAACTTTTGCTCAAGACTCTTCCTGTCCGAGCGAGTTCCAACTCGCGACTTTCCGATTAAAATGGATAAAAAGCCGAAAACTAAATAGCCCTACCCATCTCCCAGAGCCATTCAATTGTCCGGTAGTTTTCTTCTGTAGGAGCGATCTCCGAATCGCGACCTCTTACTCTTCTGTAGGAGCGATCTCCGAATCGCGACCTCTTACTCTTCTGTAGGAGCGATCTCCGAATCGCGACCTCTTACTCTTCTGTAGGAGCGATCTCCGAATCGCGACCTCTTACTCTTCTGTAGGAGCGATCTCCGAATCGCGACCTCTTACTCTTCTGTCCGAGCGATCTCCGAATCGCGACCCTCCCCTCCTCTGTCCGAGCGATCTCCGAATCGCGACCTCCTCTCTTCTGTCCGAGCGATCTCCGAATCGCGACCTCCTATATTCTGTAGGAGCGATCTCCGA
The DNA here is from genome assembly GCA_965237835.1 of Candidatus Poribacteria bacterium. GTDB lineage: Bacteria > Poribacteria > WGA-4E > WGA-4E > WGA-3G > MSPOR6. Next base: position 62,543 of record OZ250160.1, read on the forward strand.
ATCGCGATCTTCTCTAAAATGTCCTGAAAAACTTGAAAACTGAATGGCTCTGCCCATCTCCGAAATCAGATTGACAATTGACTTATGATATGCTAAATTGTCCAGGACTGATAATCGCACCTATTAGTTTTTGCAAAACTTTCCTTGAGTGGAGAAGAAATTGAACAAAAATAAAGCAGATGTAGCAATAATTGGTGGTGGTATAATCGGTTGTTCTATTGCCTATGAACTGGCTAAAAGGCAGTTAGATGTAATCTTAATTGAGAAAGCATCCCGTGTCGGAACGGAAGCATCTTGGGCAGGTGCGGGGATTTTAACATCACATGCATCAACCCACGAACCCTATCCAGAATTATGTCGCGCAAGTCTTGCTATGTACCCCACATTAGCGGAAGAACTGAAATCTGAGACAGATATAGATATTGAATTTATCCGTTCAGGGACACTTTCTGTCTTTTTTGACGAAGCGGAGGCTTCGGGTTTAATCGGTTTAGCAGAACGAAGAGTTAACCGAGGATTTTCTGCTGAAGTACTATCTCCTGAACAGGCGTGGCAATTAGAACCTTCTGTTTCAAAATCTATTGCTGGAGCAGTGCTATTTCCTGAAGATGGACATGTGCGAAACCCTAAAATGGTTACCGCTTTAGCAAAAGGTGCTGCCAAATTCGGTGCAAAATTCCTTGTAGGAAATCCTGTTACTGGATTTATCAGAAAAAACGAACAGGTGGTTAGCGCAGTTGTCAACGGTGAAACTATTCATGCCGACTCATTCGTGATTGCTGCCGGGTGTTGGGCTAGCAATCTGACAGCATTGCTGGACTTTCATATCTCAATTTCTCCTGCTAAAGGACAGATAGTCCTGCTTGAAACGATGCCTCCGATATTCCAACGGACAATAGATGGTTTGGGCATCTATATTGTGCCGCGTGCAGATGGGAAGATACTGCTCGGTGCAACGGTAGAATTCGTCGGATTCGATAAAACACCTTCAGTTGACGGTGTCAAGCAGATGATTGACGCCGCTGTTGAAATAGCACCAGAACTTGCACAAAGCGCATTTGTACAAACATGGACAGGCTTGCGTCCATATTACAAAAAGGGTCCGTGTCTCGGATATCTGCCTGGCTATGACAATGTTGTATTGGCATCTGGCCATTACAAGAATGGTATTCTGCTTGCACCGATTACGGGAAAACTCATTGCTGAATTACTTACCACAGAACAGACATCGTTGTCTCTGGAGCCTTTTCAACCGATAAGGTTATAAGTTTCCTCAGAACATCTAAACAACAGCGATTTTATAAGTTTAGGCTTTAACATTTTTTAATATCACCTATAAGCATAGTATTTAGCGTTTTGAAACTGGAATTCGATATTCAATTTTTTCATAGAGTTCATCTACTTTTTGATCTCCGGAGGTAAAGCAAGTTATGGGAGACCTTATCGTATTTCTTCAAGTTATGGGATACCTTATCGTATTTCTTATTGGGTTGTCTTTTGTAATTTTTTGGATGGTTGTCTTTTGGCGCTTAATGTGTGCACACGAAAAAATCGCTGATTCTGTTGAATGGTTAGCGCGACAAAATCATAGACAGGAACAACAACCAAATTCGTTGGGAGACGATTAAGGATATCAATACACAACGAAAATGACCCCATGTAGAGTTCTTATATGTGCAGGGTCATTTTCTTTGATTGATAAAACTCGTTACTTAGGAGACAAATGAATCCACATATTACTATCGTTACACTTGGAGTTGAAGACTTGCAACGCTCCATCGAATTTTACCAAAATGGGTTAGGTTTCCCACGAATGGATGATTCAGATAGTATTGCATTCTTTAAAATGACTGGAATAATACTTGGACTCTACCCAAGAGATAAACTGGCAGAAGATATTACGATCTCACCTGAAGGAACAGGTTTTCAAGGATTCACACTTGCTCACAACGTTGATTCTCCAGAGGAAGTAGACCGCACTCTTGAAGAAGCGGTTGAAGCAGGTGCAGAACTTGTCAAACTGGGACAGAAGGTATTTTGGGGAGGCTATTCAGGTTACTTTAAAGACCCGGATGGGTTTTATTGGGAAGTTGCACATAACCCGTTTCTATAAATAGCAGTTGATACTATTTAATGATTACGAAAAGAATAATTTGGAGTTGATAATTTATGGACAAAATTAGGATTGCTTTTATCGGTTGTGGCGGTATGTCATCGATTTTACAACAGTGCATTCCGATGATACCTGAGTTTGAATTTGTTGCTACATGTGACCTCGTAGAAGAGAAGGCGAAATCAAACGCACGTAGGTTTGGAGCACTCCGTCATTACACAGATTACAATGAGATGTTCAAAAATGAAGACCTCTACGCAGTTGCAGTAGTAGGCAGACCAGAGGACAAACTACATCGCGATATCGGCATAGAATGTCTTCAACGTGGGTATCATATCTATACTGAAAAACCGCCTGCCACAACTGCTGATGGCGCGAAAATGTTGGTTGATACGTCAATTAAAACAGGTAAAACGGGTATGGTTGGCACTATGTGGCGACATGCGCCTGCACATCAAATTGCTAAACGGTTGATTGATGAAGACGATTTTGGTTCAGCATGCCAATACCATACACGTTATCTTGCCCCAGGTCCACGACTTCAGCATGCTGGATCTCCCTTTGCTTGGCCCTTCATGCTTGACCAAGTGATTCATCCTACAGATTGCATGCGTTTCTTTATGGGACAGGTCGCAGAAGTCTACGCTATGGGAACAGTGGATTCTGCCTCAAGTAGTGTCTCAATTTCCGTTATGAGAATGGCGGTATCGGCACTATGACGCTCGGTACAGGACCGGTTTTAGAAGCGATGGTGTTTATCAAAGGCACAAACAATCAGGCGATTCAGGTGTTTGAAACGCGGAAGTTGCGTCGTTACCGTGTCCCTACATGGCTCGGTAGTGGCGGTGGCTATGCCGATACACCTACTGAAGAATGGAATCTCAATACTGCATACCACGGTATTAGTAGACCGGGCTATCTTGAAGAGATGCGCCATTGGGCACAATCCTTGAAGGCTGGCACACAACCTCACTCAAGTCTTGAAGATGCTTATCAGAACATGCGTGTTTTGGAAGCAATTAGTCATAGCATTGAAACGGGAGAGATAGTGAAAATATCTGTTTAACTTCAGAATTTATATGTGCATTTATCACTTTTCCCGCCAAGACCCCATGCTTTAGCTTGTGGGTCAAAAAACGCTGACTTTTATCCTTATTTGTGATATACTCTATATAATGCCAAATTAACGGGATTTGTCCTATTTTCCGGACGGTAGGTGCGGTTTTGCGGTGTACTCACCCAAATGCGATCTGCATTCCTAACCGCACCGATAGATTGGAATCAAGTTAATTTGGTATAACCCACTTAGTGGTAGGGGAAACCGTCACGCCTACGACACCTTGACATCTGAAACCAAACAAGAAGTCATCAGCAACACTAGGGAAACAATTGAAGGATACATTATTGATTTCTAATTGCTAATCAAAATTGGCAACGCAGGAGGAAGCCATGAAAGTTTTGTTTTTTATAACCCTCGTTATCGGTTTGGTAATGCCTTGCACTCTTTGGGCGAAAAACCTGGCACTGGAATTAGATGGTGAAGGGAATTAACTAACAATCCCACTGCTTTAGCTGTGGGTCAAAAAACGCTTGACATTTGCACCGAAATAGTATATACTATATGTGGCATCGTTGGACAGGGTTATCACCTCAACACTTACCTGTGTTGAGTCTTGTCCCCATCCGTGATAAGGTGTGTGGTGCTGGTGCGAAATCACTCAAAACATTAGAATGTGGTAGAGAACACCTAATATATGTTGTTACTACAACATCCCTGCCACATTCACTAATAACTCGACTGGGGACACTGGGAGAGTCTAAACGCTTGTGGAGTCCGTGTTAGACTCAACTACGGAGCAGTGGATGCAGAAGCAGGAACAAGGCATTCAGAAACATTAAGGACTGATATAAGACCTAAGAATCCCACTCCTTTAGGTGTGGGAGATGTCAACCGAACCTAAACGCACACTACACTTTCGATGAAGGCAACGCCAAGGATAATACCAAAAACGGAAACGATGGCAAAGATGGGTTGGAAAGTCGAATTATGTTGATGTCACAAAAGACCTAAACCTTGAGCCACTTTCTGTAGACCCGGAAGATAAGCTGACGACAACGTGGGCATGGGTGAAACGGACCCGATAATTGGTTTCGGTTCTGAACCCTACGCCTATTGGTTAGCAAAGGCTGGCTATGAGGTCCACCTCATGGATCCTGTGGATTTACATACTGAACAGGCAAAAGAAGCCTCAAATCAACAGCCAGAACACCCGATTGTCAGCATATCACTTGGTGACGCGCGGGCACCCCGCTTTTCAACAATGTCTGCGGATGCTGTTCTGTTATTAGGACCGCCCTATCATCTCGATGTTGGATGTGCAGAAGGTTTAAGTGCAGTTAAGGTGATTAATAATGTCTGAAGGTCAAGTAGTTGACAAAACGGAAACACCTGCCACAGTTGAATCGCTACAAGCTGATTTTAAAACACTCGGTATTGAAAAAGGAATGGTCTTGTTAGTCCACTCGTCCTTGAGCGGGATGGGATGGGTATGCGGCGGTGCTGTTGCTGTCATCATCGCGCTTCAAAAGGCTTTAGGTAAGACTGGCACGCTTGTGATGCCAACTCACTCAACAGATCTAAGTGATCCGAGTCAATGGGAAAATCCATCTGTCCCCGAATCGTGGTGGCAAACAATACGGCAGACAATGCCTCCTTACGATCCCGATTTAACCCCTACCCGTTCAATGGGCAGAATTGCAGAAACATTCCGAAAACAAAACGGAGTTCTCCGCAGCGCACACCCTCAAAGTTCGTTTTGTGCGTCCGGGCCTCAAGCATCATATATCATAGAAAATCATTCGTTAGCATTTGGGATGGGTGAGCACTCACCACTTGCCCGAATCTACGATTTGCACGGCTTTGTTTTGTTACTTGGTGTAGGACATTCACGCAATACGTCCATACACCTTGCAGAATACAGGACAGACTTTCCAACCAAGCGCGTTGTACAGGAGGGTGCTCCGATCTTACAGGCGGGTTCAAGGATATGGAGTACCTTTAAAGATATTGATGTAGACTCTTCGGATTTCGATCGCATCGGTGCAGACTTTCTGCGTTCTGATGTGGGAAAGGTAGTTCAGCGAGGCACGGTCGGCCTGGCAAATTGCCAACTCATGCCACAGCGCGCTGTTGTAGACTTCGCTGTTGATTGGCTTGAGGAGAATAGAGCAATAACTTAAAGACAATACCTGATATAAGGTGATCCGATAGCAACTTACTAATACCCAATTAACCCGATTTGTAGCGCGAGGTCCCCGTGCCTCACAATGTTGACTTCATCCGAAGACGTCGAATCCCGTTAATTTGGTATAACTCCACAACAAACTTAAAACTTGACATTCTTTTTGTTCTTGGTAAAATGAACTGCATAGTAGTTTAGACTACAAGGTTGTTGTTTTTCATATCCTGTCTGTTCTCAACGAAGATTCTGAAGGAACAAAATTAAACCGATGAATTTTCACCAAATGCGAAACATAGATCTAAGAAAAGAACTCAAAAAGCAAGGATTGAAAGGGTACTCGTCTTTAAAGAAAGCCCAATTGATTGAGTATCTTTCAACAGGAACCCATCCACTGAAAAAAACACAAGTACCACCTGCTATTGTGGAAAGTGAAATACACGATTCTTCTGAAGGTATTGGATATTCACCGACTATTTTTTCGGGAACAACCGATAAACTGCCGGTCAATCAAATTGTATCTGGCGACTGCCTAAACGTCCTTCCTTCTTTTCCTGATGGAGTCTTTGATTGTTGCATCACTGATCCGCCGTTTAATATGTCCAAAAAGAAAGGATTGGGGTGGGCATTTAGTTCCCATGTTACAATGCAAGAACAATGGGATATTTATGCAAAAGATGATTATTTCCAGTTCACGGTTGATTGGATTAGAGAAGTCCTTAGAACCCTAAAAACGAACGGGAATCTATTCATTTTTGGTTCTTTTCACTGTATATTTACAATTGGTTTCATTCTTCAAAATTTGTTTAATAGACGAATTATATCTCAAATTGTATGGTATAAGCCGAATGCCCAACCTAATATCACTTGTCGAATGTTTACTGAGTCAACCGAATTTATTATTTGGGCAGTCAACAATGAAAGTAAAAAAGCCAAAAATTGGACTTTCAATTATGAAACAATGAAGGCGATGAACAGTGGTAAGCAGATGCGAAATATGTGGGAAATTCCACTTACAAAGCCATCAGAGAAGACGTATGGAAAACATCCTTCTCAGAAACCTGTAGCAGTCATCAATCGTCTTATTTTAGCTGGAACTAATGAAGACGATCTGATTCTTGATCCGTTCTCTGGATCAGGAACGACAGCAGTTGTTGCTGAACAACAAAACAGGAGATGGATAATGATTGAGAAAGACGAAACATATAACCAAATTGCGAAGTTACGTATTGATGAGTTGTCAAACAGACTACTTGAGGACAACCCAAAAAACAATTGGTGACAAGGAATAGCCATGGAAAGACAAGAAGCAATTCAGAAATTATCTACTATTGAAGGGCAAGACCTTCTTGAACTTGCTAGTAAGTATGGAGTGCCTGTATTTAAAGAAGGTGGAGGTAAACATAAAGGTTGGGCAGGCCATATTCTCGAAAAACATCTAGGTTTACCAATTAATTCGTCTCAATCACCCAATGCTGGATCATGGGAGTTAAAGTTGATATCGCTAAAATACCTAAAAAGTGGGAAGTTAACTTTTAAAGAGACAATGGCAGTAACAATGTTTAAGCCCGATGATGTTTCAAAGACTATATTTGAAGAAAGTCATTTACTCTCCAAATTACGACGAATGGTTGTAGGAGCAAGGATTTGGGAGAGTAAACAAGAGATTAAATCTATTTTTTATGAGGCTAGGACTTTTGATTTAAATGATCCAGAAGTTTACAATCAGGTTAAAGCAGATTATGACTTAGTTAGAGAAACAATTGGCACAAAAGGATTTACCGCACTTACTGGTAGAATGGGTGTATACATTCAACCGAGAACTAAGGGTCCTGGTCATGGAAGCATATCAAGAGCGTTTTATGCAAGGAAATCATTCCTGAAATTGATCTTTCCTGAGATATATTACAAAATGCAAAATTGATTTCATTCAATAACTCTTGGAAAAACTGTTGTAACCCTTATTTTTAAGTGTTATGCCGCCTTTTTTGTAGGAACTGTCGAAAATCAGATATGGTATAAATGGAGAAAACCAGATGGAGGAATTAAAAGAGTTGTGCATCTCAAACGATGCCATGAACGAACCGGAAGAGTTACGTATTCAGATGGCGGAAGCGGGGTACCTCTTTTTCAAGAGACTGCAAAACCCTGACAAACTCTGGGCATTGCGGCGAGAGATGCTAACAATCATGCAAGAAGGTGGTTGGCTCATTGCCGGAACGGATCCTATGGATGGCATCGCAGATATCTCCACACAGTGTACCGAAGGAGATGCGGAGTACACGGATGTATACCATAAGGTCTATAAGTTAGAAACGTTCCACCGTTCCGGACATTGGTCCGAAGTCGTTGATATGGTGGAGAAGATCATCGGCAGAAAGGTACTACCACATCCTCAGAAGATTGCCCGCCTTTGGTATCCGAAGTATACAGCGCATACAACACCGATCCACCAAGACTTCGTCCACTTTCAAGGTAATTTCCAGACTTACACTTGTTGGGCACCCGTTGGCGATTGCCCTATTGAATTGGGAGGCTTAGCAGTTCTATCCGGTTCGCACAAAGTCAACAAAGTTATGGAACACCATTTTTCGCTTGGTGCTGGCGGTCTGTGTGTTAATGCGGACGAGTTGTCGGGTGAATGGCATACCACGAACTATGAAATCGGTGATACGCTAATTTTTCATGCCTTGACTATCCACAAAGCACTGCCAAATTTAACTGAGGATCGACTTCGCGTGTCGCTTGACAACCGCTATCAGGCAGTTGATGACCCAATTGCAGAACACATGCTTGAGCCACATCTGAACATATTCAATTCACTTCAATGGGACGATGTCTATCATAATTGGGAATCTGATGAACTGAAGTATTATTGGAAAAACCTTGACCTTACTGTTATTCCGAGAGATTTTAGTTATGGAGAAAAAGGCTTTGCTGAGGCGTTAGAACTGGCGAAGGAAGGTGATGATCGCGCTGTGCTGCACTTGAACCGAGTCATCAAAAGAGATCCTACAACCGATTTAGCGAAGGAAGCAGCTGCGGTTCTGCAGGAAGTGAACGTTGATATTTCAGTTAATTATCCCTAAATCACGACTTGTGCTAGTTAACTAATTGTTTTGTTTATTTTTACAGGTATTGGATTCTGTGCTATAAACATATCGTCCCTACGGGACTGAAGAGTGTATCCAACCTATAAAGATTGGACGTTTGTATAGGAGCACGGACAAAACACACCGTCTATGTGAATAATATTTTACAAAAAGCTATCTAGCACAACTCGTATATTTTAGATTTTGCTATAAAACATTAACGATTGTAATAAAATACACCAGAAAAATCGAAAACTAAATCACCCCGCCCCTGTAGAAAATAATATTTGACAAAAAAACACAAATGTTGTACACTGAATTACAATTCCATACATATAGTGGAGAAAACAATCTAATAAGAGAAGGAGAAAAATGAAAAAAAATTATACTATCGCAATTGCAATTGCAATTGCTGTTTTCGTGATGTTTATGAGCGGATCCTACTCCGTTATGGCACAAACAATTAACATTGACGGTGGTCCTTTGGCTGAAGCAGAACTCTTAGTTAATCCGGCAGGGGCAGCACAAACCGGTGATGTGCATGAAGATGCGACCTGGATTACCAAATGGTATGGTCCGGATGGTAATTATGAAAACAATGGTGGAACCGGTGTTTCAGCTCCTATTGACCTGGTGTCTAAAGGCACAGGTGGTGAGATTACAGATGTATCACTTTCCACAATGATCGGATTGAACAAGACACGGAACGCTGCTGTTGAGTGGGATGCTGCCAACGGTGGCACGCGAGTTTGGACGGTCTTTGAAATTAATCCGGCAGATGGGAACAATATGAACAGAGGGGGGCCTATTGATAATCTTGATATCTATGCTGTTATCGTTATTGATTCCCCGAAGGCAATGACTTCCGTGATGTCACCCGCGCACGATGATCACGCGCAGATCTGGATTAACGGTGAAAAATGGTATAACAATTCTGCGTGGACTGGTGCAGCAAAAAAAGTTCAATTCAACATTGAAGTCCAGTTGCAAAAAGGTGCTAACGTACTTCTCTATCGTTGTAGTGAAGGCGGCGGCTCAGCATACTTCAACTTGCACTTTGATGACGAAACCCACAATACAGCTAAAATCTATCCCGACAAGGCGACAGATCAAGCTACTTTCTTTGACGAAATCCAGGGAATTTTGCCTGTTGAACCACTTGAAAAGTTAACTACAACATGGGCAGATATTAAGCGGACTCGTTAACGGAATTCGTATTTTACGATTACAAGTTAGTCTGAAAGTAATCGTATTTCTATTCAGAGGTATTCAATTGTTACAAGAGACTCTTGTAAGATGGTTTATAACCCCTTACTGCTTGGTTTTTAGAGGATGTTTCTCATCTGAAAACTTTAGACTGAATGGTTCTGTTTTTCTGTTTATTTTATATTGACAAATTTTTGCCAATATATTACAGTAGATGTTGTAATGTTGAACGATGTTCAACGTTTATAACCTAATATAAGAATATTGGTAGTTGAATCTTAGTTTAACCCAGTTCAAAACAATCTAATCTATAGAGAAGGAGAGAAAATGAAAAGATTTAATGCTTTCGTAATCGCTATTGTTTTCGGTCTAGTTGTCAGCGGTTCCCACCTCGTTATGGCACAAACAATTGACATCACTGGTGGTCCTTTGACTGAAGAAGAACTCTTAGTTAATCCGGCAGGGGCAGCACAAACCGGTGATGTGCATGAAGATGCGGCCTGGATTACCAAATGGTATGGTCCGGATGGTAATTATGAAAACAATGGTGGAACCGGTACTTCAGCTCCTATTGACCTTATGGCTGTAGGTACCCGTGATATGATTACCGATGCCTCGCTTTCAACTTTGGAAGGATTATTATTGACTACAGAAGTTGATGTTGAATGGGGAGATGATCATGGTGGCACGCGAGCTTGGACGGTCTTTGAAATTGATCCCGCAGATGGAAACAATATGAACAGAGGGGGGCCTATTGACAATCTTGATACCTATGCTGTCATCGTTATTGATTCGCCATCAGATATGACCTCCGTGATATCCCCTGCACACGATGACTACGCGCAGATCTGGATTAACGGTGAAAAATGGTATAACAATTCTGCGTGGACTGGCGGCGCAACAAAAGTTCAATTCAACGTTGAAGTCCAGTTGCAAAAAGGTGCTAACGTACTTCTCTATCGTTGTGGAGAAGGCGGCGGCTCAGCATACTTCAACTTGCACTTTGATGACGCAACAAATGAAGCTGCAACAATCTATCCCAAAGATGCAACTGATCAACAGAGTTTCTTAAATGAAATTGCACCTTTAACAGCTGTTGAGGCTACAAGAAAATTGACAACTACTTGGGCAGACATCAAACGGAAATAGATTCTTGTAATTATTGTTGGGCGCGCTTTTAGCGCGCCTTTTTCTTTTATAACGTGTGTTCGAAAGTAGAAGGCGCGGCCCGCGTGCCGTAACCAAGTTAAAAGAGGCGCAATGAATTGCGCGATTACAAACAAGTGCTTTATAAATGAAGATACATCTGAAATGTGCCCTGCTTGTGATACTACCCAAAACAATTATGAAACACCCTCATTTAAATATATGTTCATTGAAAACTTGGTCTTGTATCTCGTTTACGGTGACCAAGATGCGAAGAAGACTGTTAACCAACTGCTTGTTAAGTTATACCAAATTAACGCGATTTGTAGCGCGAGGTCTCCGTGCCTCGCAACCGTGTACTATATCAAAAGACTTCTAATTCCGTTAATTTGGTATAAGAAGGACGTGGATAAAAGCTTTCACAGCACCATCAACTATCGCCACGAAAGCTGTTTCGGACTCAAGTTCTCCCTGCTTTTTGTCCTCTTTACCGGTGAAAACACCGCTTATAGCATCAGCGAATTCCTCCTCCTGTACGGGGTAGCAATGCGGAACGTCGGCGATCAGACGATTATAAAATTGTGTTACGGTTGTTAACATGTCAGGGGTATATTGGACTATTTCCATCTGTTTCTTCTACTCACTATTGTGGAACCTCCCACAACAGAATAGTCCCATCACTACTTCCACTTGCGAGAGTTTTACCATCTGGACTAAACGCCACCGAACTAACCCCATCCGAATGTCCAGAAAGTGTTTTCAGGTGTTTTCCCGAATTGGCAGACCATACACGGACAGTTTCGTCAAAACTACCAGTGGCTATAGTTTCTCCATTGGCGGAAAAGCGGACAGTTGTGATAGTGCCTCCACCACAATAAGGAAGACTAACATGCCCGGAGAGAGTATTTAGATGCTGTCTTGTGCTGACATCCAGTAGGTTTACCACACTGTTATTAGAATCCACCATAGCGATAATATTTCCATCTGGAGAAAAACCCGCGAAACTTTCAGCCCCCGAATATCCGGAGAGTTTTCTGATATGTTGACCTGTTTTACCATCCCATAGATACACTCCGTCGTCCCAATTTTCTTCATAAATACCAGTAACGATAGTATTTACATTAGGTGAAAAGTATGCCCCCTCAATACTACCTGTAATTCCAGTAAGAGTATTGAGGAGTTGTCCTGTACTCAAATCCCATAGTTGAACTGTGTTGTCTGTGTCGTCTAAAGACTGGGTAGCAAGAATATTTCCATCGGATGAAAAGGATAAGGAGTAAACTCTTCCCGTGATTCCAGTCAGTGTTTTGAGCAGTTGCCCCGTGCTGGTGTCCCATAACTGTACAGTATTATCCGTACCTCTACTGGCAATAGTTTTTTCATCCGGTGAAAAGATGACGTGAGTGATATTCTCCTTTTTCCGATCCAGCGTTTTGAGAAGTTGTCCCGTGTTTGCATCCCATAATAGGAAAGAATGGTCCCAGCTCCAGCTGGCAATAGTCTTTCCATCCGGTGAATAGGAAACGTGTTGGATAGAATTTGTGTGGCGAGTCAGTGTTTTGAGCAGTTGTCCCGTGTTGATATCCCATACATATACGTTTTTATCCGAACTCACGCTGGCAATAGTTTTGCCATCCGGAGAAAAGGAAACGCTGTTAACACTATCCGTATACCCACTAAGAGTTTTCAGGAGCTGCCCTGTGATTGCATCCCATAGACGTACCGTTTTGTCCGAACCCTTGCTAAGAATAGTAATTCCATCCGGAGAAAAGGAAACGGTATCAACACCACCTGTATGTCCAGAGAGTTTTATCAACTCTTGTCCCATGGTAGCAGACCATAGACGTATCGTGCCATCAGACCCAGCCGCAGCGATAATTTTTCCATTTAGTGAAAAGCATACACAAGACGCTTTACCCTCCGTATGTCCGACGAGACTTTGCAGGTATTGTCCAGTGGCTACATCCCATAGGCGCACCCAACCATCCGATGAACCTGCGGTAGCAAGGATATTTCCATCAGGAGAAAAGTGGACGTTGGAGAAATCACCGGTATTCTCCTGAATGAGTGTATTTAAGTGTTCCCCCGTTCTGGTATCCCATAGACGCACCGTTTTGTCCGACCCACTCGTAGCGATGGTTTTTCCATCGGGTGAAAAGAAAACTCGGTCAACACTACGTTCATGTGCAATGATAGATCTTACGAGTTCTCCCGTACCGACATCCCAGAGATGCACAGTAGTGCTATTATGTTTCCAAATTGCAATAGTCTTTCCATCGGGTGAAAAGTGTTTGTTATAGTATGCATTGTTAGGTTTGGCGAGTGTTTTTATGAGTTGACCTATTCTAACATCCCACAACTGCACTGTCTTGTCATGAATCTCAGAATTATTTCCACTTGATGTAGCAATAATATTTCCATCGGGTGAAAAGACCGGTCTGTAGAGACCAATCTTATCGTCTGTCAGAGATCTTAGTAGTTGTCCCGTGGCAGCATTCCATAACAGAACTGTTGCATCCGGCCCCTCTGTAGCGATAGTATTTCCATCGCGTGAGAAAGACACGCTTTTTATACCTTTTGTATGGTGCGTAGGGTCAGTGAGTTGGTAGAGTTCTTTGCCAGTAATCGAGTCGTAGATCCAAACCCCAACTGAACTCGCTACGGCAAACCGAGTACCATCAGGAAAATAAGCGATCTCACCCAATGTCCCTTTACCGATGCGTAATTTCGCACCTTCTGGCAAATTCAATTTGGTGGTATCTTGAGCAGGTACGTTTGACAGAAACAACACAAAAAGCAAGGATAGGGTAATGATGAATTGGTATATTGTTTTCATTTTGCACATCTCCCCTTAACAATTTGTAGAAAATTTGTCAATTAACGACACTCCGTGGGCACGTTTACAATGCACCTACAGAGTGGAATCAAGTTGATTTGATATAATACCCAATTAACCCCCGATTTGTAGCGCGAGGTCCCCGTGCCTCGCAATCCTGACCTTATCAGAAAACTTTGAATCCCGTTAATTTGGTATAATACCCAATTAACCCCCGATTTGTAGCGCGAGGTCCCCGTGCCTCGCAACGGTATCCTATATCAATAGACTTCGAAGCAAGTTAATTTGGTATAATACCCAACAAAGAACAAAAAGAAACGTATGTTTAACGTTTCTGTACTTGGAAACCGGCATCCAAAGCCTTCTCAACTCGAACTTGCGACTCTTCAAGGTGTGCCACGCTATAATCATCAAGTTTATCCTTAGAATTTTGCACCACGTTCTTTATTCGATCATTGAGTTTTACAAGATGGAAACGTGCAAGAGACCTTGCATCTTCAGGTGTACCATTATCAGCAGCTAACACAAGTTTAATGAGCTGCTTCAGGTGTTCACGCTGCAAGCCACGCCGGAAACTGGAGATAAACGCATCAGAATTGGACCACTGTTTTGCTCCTGCATTCTTATCAAGTTCAATCCAAACAGCATCCGTAATACCTGTAAAGAGTTCTGGCAATGTGAACACATCTTCATTCTCCGAAAACTTAAGCTCTGTGTCCTGTACACGGGCAAGAACATTTGGATCAAGCAACCGTCCCAAAATTTGGCTTTGATTTCGTAGAATAACGTCATGGATCGGGTAATCCAATCGAGACGAATTCCCACTACTTGCACCCCAATCGCTCCATTGAGTAATCGCAATACTGTTCAGCAGCTTAGGTGGAAAATCGAATGTTTTGTCTGAGAGTGCATGTTCTTTGATAAATGTCAGTGCTTCACGCTGCTTCTTTGCTGAAACAGGCACATAAGGTAAACGCCCATTTTTATCACCGCGATGGTCGCGATGGTGATATTGTCCTCCGATGTAACGGGTTGCAAAGAACATGGAACGGCTATATTGACCCAGTAGTGACCTGAATGCCCGTCTTACGCGTTGATAACCCATTCCATCTGTTGTGACTTTGTCTGCAATCTCGTCCCAGAGACCAGCAACAATTTCCTGACGTTGTTTAGCAAATTCAAGCGGATCCGCACCGAGATCCCAACGATTGACTAATGGATCGAGGTCGCGATATTGATACATTGAGGCATCGCCATCAGTACCATACCGAAGTTCTGGTGTTGCAACTTTAGAAGCAATTTTCTGCAACTCAGATAATTCTGCTTCAGGTTTACTCCCATCGATCTGTTTATAGGCGTACTCCACCACCCAGTAGTCCCAGGGACCGATTGTTGTTGTATAATAATTTCCCTGTTTTTTTCCTTCCGGAGCTATATTTACAGCATCGTATTCCATCACTGAACCAACAAGAGCCTTGCCTTTGTTCTTATTCAACGCATCAAGCGTATGAATTGTACTCGCTTTAAAGTTGTGACGCAGTCCCAAAGTGTGACCGACTTCGTGCATAATCAATGCTTTGAGTGCTTGACCGATAAACTCCTCTGGAAGTTCACCGTCGTCCATCAAGCCGCGTGCCTGTAGAACGCTCGCCATAAATCCCATTTCACGTGCAAGCCCAGATGCCATCTGACAGTTGAACCGTGAATCATGATCGACCGCGTGCTCGCGTTCATGTTCTACTTCATCAAAGAAAGTGGTATACTCGCGCTGCCAAGATCTGATCCAACTTTCACCGACAAGGATATCTGCATCCAGAATCTGTCCTGTTAGTGGATTCACTCGAGAAGGTCCAATTGCAAAGGAAGCACCAACGATCCAACGAATTGTATTATACCGAGCATCCTCGGGGTCCCAGTCCTCATGATCTTGTTGTATCCGTGCTTCAATAGCATCAACAAAACCTGCTTTTTCAAAAGCCTTGTTCCATTCCAGAATACCTTGTCGGACGTACGGACGAAAACGATGCGGCACAGTTTTCTCTATGTAAAAAATAATTGGATCTTTCGGAGGAGAAAGTTTGGCATTTTTGTCCGCTTTTTCTAAGTGCCACCGATTGACAAACCGCACATAAGGATCTTCGCTGGTTTTAAGTGAGAAGTCTTTAACTGTCGTCATGAAATGTCCCATACGATCATCAGCCAAACGGGGTTGATAGTTGTTTGATGGTAGTTCTACGAGACTGTAGTGCACTGATAATTGGATACCACGACTATCTGGAATTGTTTCACGACTACCACTTGCAGAATAAACTGCATCGACTCTCAACTCAACGTTTTTGGGAAACGTTTTAATGGCTCCCCATGTGCTGCGCCCTTTGTCAAAACGAGCACCACCACCTATCTGACCCGACAAAGGTAGCAGGTCTGACATAAATACGGGTGAAATATTTACTAACAAACTCTTACGTTGTGGATGGACACTTTCAAGTTTGAGGGCAAAAAGTACAGAGTCACGATATCCCAAGTCTACCGCTTCTGCTATCGGAGTTCCTTTCTTAGCACGAAAACGAACATTTTTACGGACAAGATGTACCTTATCCCCAACACGTCTCCACTCAAGCAACCATTCATCCATGGTCATACCTGAAAGAAGGTATCCTGTTCCGATGCCTCGTGCGATGCTAATCATACATAGAAAAGGGTTGTTCAGTTGTGATGGTTGTATCTCACAATAGACATTCTCTTTTTTCTGATAAAGTTTGAAAAATCCTTGGTGACTTTTACTCTCTTCAATGACTTTATTAAAATCTTCATACTCTTTTTTCTGTTTTGCTGGTGTAGCAGGTTTAGCCTCTTTTTTCGTTTCTTGTGCGACTATTGGAAGACAAAAGCCGCTTACAAAAATTACACAAAGCCAAAAAGTGAATAGACGTTGCATCTAACTTTCTCCTTATTTTAAGTGCAGCAATCTGTGTACTTCGCTGGAAATAAACCTATTTTGAATAAATTTTGGGTGGTATATACGAATAATCTTGATATAACCAGTATACCATTTTTTGAATTTCTTTGCCAGATATGTTTTGGATATAGAAGGGGTTAACTTTGGCGAAAATGGGTTCGTCGACTACCACCAAATGAAATACGGGGCCAATCGCGCTCCCAATTCTCGGAATGATATGGAATTTAAATTTCTATAGTAGAAATAGTGATTGAAAACATTCTACAACGATAAGGAATCAATATATCAACAATTATTATTTACTCCAACGACCCAAACCTTCATCAAAAAACAGTTGACGTTTATACGCAATAGAGATATACTTAAATATAGTGCAACACACGACAATCGCAGGAAATATCCAACTTATGAAACGTCATATCGCAATTATCTTACACATTTTTATCCTATCCATAGTCGCGCATGCTGCGGAAGAATATACAATTCCGAAAAAACACCGTGTCATTCAAGAATCGTCTACACAACAAGTGAGTGCACCTGTTGACACCCGACTTCCAAACGTAACTTTTACATCTCTTAAAGAAAAAACATTCCATCTTAATACTCTCATCAAACAGGGACCGGTTGTTTTTGTGTTCCTCTCTGCCGAATGTCCGGTGGCGCAACGATATGCCATGCGATTGAAACGGTTGAATTCTGAATTTTATAAGAAACAAGTTTTCATTGTTGGTGTCTATTCTAATGAAAATGATTCTGTAGACGATGTGAAGGCATATATTACGAGGGCGGAGTTCACCTTTCCTATTGTGAAAGATACTGATGGAAGTTTAGCTCGCCATCTCATCGCAACAATGACCCCACAAGCACATCTTGTTGATACGTCTGGTGTTTTGCGCTACCGTGGTCCGATTGACGATAACCGTTATGTAACACGAGTTAAGCAAAATTTCTTGAAAAATGCGTTGACCGCAGTCCTAAATGGAAAACCGGTGCCAGTCAAAGAGACACCCGCTTTCGGATGCACAATACATCTCCCCGACCTACCCATAGAGAGTAAGATAACCTATAGCGAGCACATCGCACCTATACTCCAAAAGCACTGTCAAACATGCCACCTTCAGGATGGGATCGCACCGTTTACGCTTGTCGATTATGAGGACGCGAAGGCACACGCTGCCAAAATTGCCGAATACACACAAACCCGCCACATGCCACCATGGAGACCGGTAGAAGGTTACGGTGATTTTAAGAACGAACGGAAACTTACAGAGACTGAAATTGAGATGATACAACAGTGGGTTAAAACAGACACTCCACCAGGACTCAAAACTAATGATAAAACTACAGCACAATCTTCGGAGACATGGACACTCGGAGAACCGGACTCACAAACTGAAATACCGATAGAATTTAAAGAGTTGACTGAAGGTAAACATGCAACGCTCAATATTGTCATCAAAACAGACTTTGAGAAAAATATGTATGTGCGAGCGATCGATTTTCAGTCCGAGAATAAGAAAGTAGTGCGTCGGGTTATCGCAAACCTTGGTTCAAAAATCAAAAAACACCAAATTGCTATTCCTGATGACAACCCAATTAATTCAAATGAACGGACTACTCCAAATTACAAGATTGATGTTAGACTTGGGACTTGGGCACCAGGTTTTGAACCGTCTGTTTTGCCAGAAGGGATTGGATATCTGCTGCCAAAGGGAGGACAGATCATTCTTGATGTGTTATATAAAGGCACTGATCGTAAAGAGCAGGATACCTTGCAGGTAGGACTCTATTTTTCTAAAACATCGGAAACAGCACAGGTGCATGAGGTATCTCTGAATAACTATGGCGATGATAACGAACAAAAAAATGCATTATCCCATCAGTTAAAAAGCGATGCGTACTTGTTTGCATTACATGCACCAACGTATATAGATAAACAGGGTCTTCAGGCTATAACGATAACACCCACAAATGAACGTATTAAGTTGCTCTGGATTAAGGAATCTCACTTTGAATGGTTAGATATTTACCATTACCGCGAGCCTATCTTTTTGCCAGCAGGTTCACGATTGGAACTTGATGTTGACGAAAATTCAGAGCATCAGAATAGTCAGAAGTTATCTAAGCAATATTAAATATTAAATTACCAATTCAAAATGTTTTAAGTTATACTATGAGTAAATCTACCACTTAAGGAGCGTCTCCTGTGATGATATACGCAGAATTCCGCGATGAGTCGGCACTTGATCATCTTGATGCTGCACTTTTCGAAGCAACGAAACTGCAATGGTATCGGCGTTTGCTGATCATCAAACTCAGTGCCACTGAGCATATGTCGGTGCCGAAACTCGCAAGAATGTTCAATCTATCTGATGCAAGCGTTCGGAGCTATATTCATAAGTATAACACCTCTGGTTTAGATGCGTTGATGCCCAAGAGTCCGCCGGGGTGTCGTGGTAAAATCACGCATTTCAGCAAATCTGACTGGACCCGGCTCTTTGAGCAAACACCGGATCAATACGAAAAACTTGAGACGGACTCTCGCCAATGGACCCTTGAACTCATTAGAGTTTATCTCAAGGCATATCACGAGATTTCGGTAACACCGCCAGCGATCTATTTCGCTTTACGGCGGATGGGCTACCGAACGGGTCGTAGTAAACTTCGTGTTGGGAGTCCAGACCCTGAATATCAAGCAAAACGGACACAACTGATGGAGTTGTCCTCTTTGCAAAAACGGGGCAGTTGACGAGCGAGGCGGCTCGGTTGATTGTCCCGGATACCCAACTTCGGCGTTTAGGTCTCCCGCCACCTGAGAATAGCAAAAAGGAGGCTCGCCTATTTTTCTTTGACGAAGCGAATGTGTCTTGGTGTCCCAAGACCGGACGCGTCTATCGCCAGCAAGGCAGTGAATATAAGGTCAACACGCCCGGCAAAAACCAGCGGAAATACCTCATCGGCTCCTTAGAATATCCTTCGGGTGCTGGCTTGTATGAGATCTATGCTAACAAAACGCATCTTCAGATGAAAACACATTGGCAAAATTTAATGGAAATGTATCCTGATGAGTTGCTGTTTGTTGTCCGCGACAACGCTTCAAGTCATACTACGGCAAAGTTGGACGATTTCCTTAGCCACCACAAAGACCGATTGCGTTTAGTGCCGACGCCGACTTATAGCCCGCACCTGAATCTCATTGAGCGATTGTGGCATCTGATGCGAGATCAAATCAACAGGAGTTATTTCTTCAAGAGTTTCCCTGAACTCTGTGAAGCCGTCATCGGGTGGCTTGAGAGATTACCTTTTTCGAGATTCCAATCTTTGATGGGCATTCATGTGCCACAGCAAGTGAATTTGGAAAACTGTAAAATGTATATTTAATATTGCTTAATCAAAAGAATAAAAAGACAATTGATGTAAGTTGCCACTTTTATTATGTGTTAGCGTCTGAGTATACTCCGAGAAAATTCTGAAATTTTAGAAATCGTATTATCTTAAACTCACTTGAAAATAATAAAAATAGACGATAAGGAGAACAACAAAATGCCAAAGTTTGGTGTGAATTTATTACTATGGGCAGATAAGTTTGACAAAGAAACTGCAGACTTAATCCCGAAAGTCGCAGAACTGGGTTTTGACGGTGTCGAAATCCCTATCTTTGATCCTGAAACGGTTGACATCCCATATACCCAAGCAATCCTTAAGGATACAGGTTTAGAAACCATCGGATGTAATATCATGGGTGGAGATAGAAATCCGATTGACGAAGACCCCGTTATTCGTGAAAACGGAAAGACCTATCTCAAACGCACAATTGAGGTTATCGCGGAATTGGGTGCAGATACGCTCGTCGGACCGATGTATAGCGCAGTCGGCAAACTCGTTGGACGTGGTAGAAATGAACAGGAATGGGAATGGTGTGTTGAAGGATTACAAGAGGTAGCCGAATTCAGTGGAAAACACGGTGTCACCCTCGCGAGCGAACCGCTCAACCGCTTTGAAACCTATTTTGTGAACATTGCCGAAGATGCAGTCAAACTCTCAAAAGCAGTGGATAGTCCTTATTTCAAGGTACATTTAGATACATTCCACATGAACATTGAAGAAAAGAATCAAGCCGACGCAATTATTAATACTGGAGATTACTTGCATCACATGCACTGCTGTGAAAACGACCGTGGGACTCCCGGTACTGGACTTGTTGATTGGGATGGTGTTTTTGGTGCGCTTGCAAAGGTCAACTATGACAGATGGCTTGTAATCGAGTCGTT
The DNA here is from genome assembly GCA_965237835.1 of Candidatus Poribacteria bacterium. Classification (GTDB taxonomy): domain Bacteria; phylum Poribacteria; class WGA-4E; order WGA-4E; family WGA-3G; genus MSPOR6. The sequence continues at coordinate 83,405 of OZ250160.1, forward strand.
TACACCTGCTGTCAAGGAGATTGCCGCTGCGACATGCATCTGGCGCGATATTGCACCGAGTGCTGAAAGTCTCGCTGCTGATGGGCTGGCATTCCTCAAACAGAAGGCAGCTGAGTATCTATAACATGTGCAATAACTGGATTCTGACAGGGATTCTATAGAAAGTGACTCAACATAGGAGGGATTGGAATGCACCGCATCAAATGGATATGTTTATTATACGTGATGTTTTTTGCTGTTTCTATAATGAGTAACGCAGAAGCACCACACGCTACGACCAATGAAACAGAGACGAAATCTACAGATGAGGCACGATTTCTAACTAATATCAGACAACTTACCTATGATGGAAAACGGGCTGGAGAAGGATATTTCTCTGAAGATGGAAACGCGCTGATCTTCCAAAGCGAACGTGAAGCAGACAATCCATTTTATCAGATTTATCTCCTAAACTTACTGACCGGAGATACGCATCGTGTTTCACCCGGGATAGGAAAAACAACCTGTGCTTTCTTTCGTGCTGGAACCGATGAAGTTCTATATGCTTCTACGCACCACGACGTTTTTGCAGAGGCGAAGCAGGAAGAGGAACTTAAATTCCGAGAGTCCGGAAAAGAACGCCGATATAGTTGGGATTACGATGAAGCAATGGATATTTTCTCTGCAAATAGGGATGGAAGCAATCTGACGCAGCTGACAGACGCTCACGGCTATGATGCGGAAGGCTCATATTCGCCTGATGGCAAATACATCGTTTTCTGTTCTTTGCGAGACGTATATCCGAAAAGCAAACTGTCTCCAAAAGATCTAAAACAACTTGAAGTTGATCCATCCTATTTTGGCGAAATCTATATTATGAATGCAGATGGTACTAATCAAACTCGTCTGACAGATTCACCAGGATATGATGGAGGTCCCTTTTTTACGCCTGATGGACAGCATATTATCTGGCGTCATTTTTCAACGAACGGAAGCACAGCAGACATTTACACAATGCGTTTAGACGGTTCTAGTGTGCGACGTTTAACCAATTTTGACAGCATGTCTTGGGCACCATATTTTCATCCCAGTGGAGCTTATGTGATTTTTGCTTCCAATAAACTCGGTTTTTCCAATTTTGAGTTATACCTCGTAGATGCGATGGGTAGGCATGAACCTATTCAAGTCACCGCAACAGATGGTTTTGATGGATTACCCGTTTTTTCACCTGATGGGAATCGGTTGAGTTGGACCTCAAATCGCAGCAATCAAAAAGTTTCACAACTCTATCTTGCAACATGGAATCACGAAGCAGCGTTAGAAGCAATTTCTGCTGCACCGACAAGACAAATTTCAAAAATCCACGAAACAGGAGCGGAAGAACCCGAACTCGATTCATCTGATACCCAATTTGCAGATGAAATCAAAGGCAGTATCCAACAGCACGTCGAATTTCTTGCAGACGATGCTTTAGAAGGTAGGATGACAGGCTCAAAAGGTTCAAAACTCGCTGCGGATTACATCGCCGAACATTTTTCTCGACTCAATCTCCAACCTGCTGATGAGGAAAACGGTTATTTTCAAACTTTTGAGTTCAGAGCGGGGAGTAAAGTTATTCCAGATGAGAACCACTTCCATCTCACACGCAAGATGGAGGGTTCTGAAGAGCAGCTTGAATTCAAGGTAGAGCAGGATTTTTTACCGTTCTCTTTCTCAAGCAATGGTGTAGTTGAGGGTGAAGTCGTGTTTGTTGGATATGGGTTATTAGTCCCCGGAGAGTCGGGTAAAGGTTATAATTCCTATGCGGGTATAGATGTAAAGGATAAGATTGTTGTTGCCCTACGTTATGCTCCCGAAGGCGTGGAGAACGAACGCCGACAGGAATTGATTCGATATGCAGGGATCCGCTATAAGGCAATTCAAGCACGAGAAAACGGTGCTAAAGCATTCCTAACCGTTGCCGGTCCGAATTCACCAAACGCAAGCAAGATAATCCCTATTAGTTTTGACAATCGTAGTGCTGATTGTGGCATTATCGCTGGTTCTATTACCCATACTGTGGCAAATGCTCTCTTAGCCCCTGCTGGCAAAGACTTGAAAGAGGTACAGACCGGGCTTGACAATGAGAATCCGCACTTTGTCGGACAATTTTCGTTACCCGATGTCAAAATCAAGGTAGCTGCATCCATCAAAAAAATTAAGAAAACAGACAAAAATGTCCTCGCGATGCTCCCGCCAACCGATGATACTGAAGAAAGCGAATACATTATCGTTGGGGCACACTACGATCATATCGGTTATGGTGAGATTGGTTCACTTGCAAAAAAAGGTGAAAAAAATAAAATCCATAACGGTGCTGATGATAATGCTTCAGGTACTGCTGTTGTCCTAAAATTAGCAGAGATGTTCAGTGAAGAACGTAAAAATCAACCAGAAAAATTCAAGAGAGGTGTTATCTTTGCGTTATGGTCTGGTGAAGAACTCGGACTCATCGGGTCTACGCATTTTGTGAATGATCCTGTGCTTCCTTTAAAAGATGTTGCTGCTTACATCAACTTTGATATGGTAGGACGACTCCGCAATAACAAGCTTGTCCTGCAAGGTACTGGGTCTTCTCCTATATGGACAAAGTTAATTGAAAAACGGAATGTACTTTTAGGTTTAAATCTGTCACTAATAAAAGATCCGTATATGCCAACAGATGTGACAGCCTTCTATCCGAAAAATGTTCCTGTCCTCAGTTTCTTTACTGGGTTACACAAGAACTATAACCGTCCGACCGATGATCCTGAGACCCTCAACTATGCCGGTTTAGAACGTATCTCAAGTCTGGCTTATGGAATTATTTCAGACCTAATCAGCGCGGATGCGCGACCAGAATACGTAAAGGTTGAACGGAACCAACCCGAAGCGGGGAGCCGTGGCACGCTACGTGCATATTTAGGTACTATTCCTGATTATACCACTGAAGGAGAAGGTGTTAAACTCTCTGGTGTTATCGCTGGTGGTCCCGCTGATAAAGCAGGATTAAAAGGTGGGGATGTCATCATTGAATTCGGCACTAAAAAGGTTGAAAATATCTATGACTTTACCTACGCCCTTGATGCTGTGAAAATTGGGGAACCTGTTGAGGTAGTAGTTATGCGTGACGGTAAACAGGTGAAACTCAAAGTCACTCCTGAAGCGCGGAATTAATTTGGCAGATGGTCTGCTTAAATAGAAGAACCTTGTCATCAGCTGCTATTCACTGATGAGAAGACTCTAGTTATGTACATACAATGTATGAATTACTAAAAATCTTGCTGAATTCCATCCTTGACGATGAGAACAATCGTTTCAATATCTTCATAGATTGCCTCTCCATTGGGGTCAAAAGAGAAAGGACCTAAAATCGTGGGAAAATGCGAAGTCTTTGCCAGAGCATCCCGAATCGCGGCTGAATCTGTCGATTGTGCTTTCGCAATTGCATCTGCAAGTATGTAGAGTGTTGCATACGCCTGTGCTGCCCAAGGTTCCGGGGCAAATCCGTATTTCGTCGTGTAACTCTGAACGAAGGCTTGGTTTTCCGGTGTGTCAGTCAGACTTGACCATCCCGCAAAAGCTATCGCGCCCTCAGCGGCTGCATCTTCCACTTCAGCGTTAGTCAAATCCGGTGCAATAAAGTGAACTTCGTGGGGAATGCCGACTTCGTCGCGCCCTTGTTTAATTATATCAGTCATCTGTTGTGACAAAGCAGCGATAAAGACAGCGTCCGGACTCATGTTCATTATATTAGTTAACTGCATAGAAAAATCGGTATCGGTGGTTTTGAATGGTTCCTCAGTCAGAATGTTGACGCCGTTCGCTTCAAATGCTTTCTTCAACTCATCTTTGAGGCTTGTGGAGTAAGTATCATCCTCATCATATATCACCGCCACGTTTTCATAATTGAGTTTCGCCTGAGTAGTCATTACGCCACCAGGAACCAGTATATTTGTGGCGATACCAGCACGGAAGACATAATCACCAATCTCACCACTCAAGCCAGCAGCGGAGGAGATCGGACCAAAAGCAACCACTCCAGCAGCTTGTGCTATCGGAAAAGCCTCTTTGAGATGAGTTGAGATACCAATCCCGATGATTGCAGACACATCTTGATCTACCAATTGCTGAACGGCTTCCTTCCCACCCTCTACGGTGCTCAGAGCGTCCGCAGAGGCGAACGTGATGTTCACACCACCGAGCATATTAATTTCTTCTTTTGCTAAATCAAGACCACGTTTCATTGGAAGCCCATACGGTTCGGCGTGTTCCCCTGTCAGTGCTACGGCGATACCGATGGAAATCTCTTCACTAGGCATCTGTGACATATCGTCATCCGGCATCATAGTCATCATCTTTTCGCAACCAGAAAGCCCCACAACCAAAGCAACAATTGCCAACACAAATGCAAATTTTGCGAATCTTTTTATATTCATGTTGAATCTCCTATATTTTCAAATAAAAAACTTAAGCAGTGCTAATTAAGAAAACGCTACTGCTTTTAATCTAATTTGTTATCCTGACATACTCCCCTGCCTGAAGGCGAGGGGGTTCTTTTGTTCTTACATTAGGCATTTTAAGTGCCTAAATGACATTTCCTGCTTCGTCTAACATTGCTCCGAAACGAAGTCTGACACGTTATCCATAGGCGTTTAGACTTTCCGTGTGTCCCACGGCAAGTTGCTTTAGATTATATTATATTTCGCACGTAAATGTCAAGCCTATTTCGTTTCTTCTCCGACTAAAATTAGTTAGACACATCAACGTTACTGGACCCCCTGCTAATGAAGATTAACAAATTAATTCGGTAATTCTAATTTGCTCCGTTACCGGTAGGTGCGGTTTGTAACCGCACCGAGTCGTTCGCGAAAACGTTCGTTTTGAGCATATTCCCTAAGATCCGGTGCGGTTAGAAACCGCACCTACCGGTCCTGTGGAAATCGGGATTACCGATTTAAATACTTAAACTTCATAAGCATGGGGGATTGCTCCAGTTTCTGTTCATAAGTTAGAGGCAATTGTCAATTAAAAAACGGAGAAATTAGGAATATGGTAACAAATTTATTCTCATCTCAGACTACCGACGCGGAACTGGGATTTGACGTAAAAAGCACTATTGTCTATGGTCGGATGATGGAGCAACCAAGTACGCACGAAAACGCAAGAGTTGAGACGCGGAGATATTGTCTACAAATAGTGGTAGATTTTTATTTGAATGTGTTACCCTCGCCAATTCAGATCAATGCTGGTGTATCCGTGCGTATATTGGTGCAGGTGTGGTGGCAAATCCGATAAGAATTGCTTGCCTACATCTGGAATCTCCCACGGGATATCAATGTGGTGATCTTTGCTCCGAAAACCGATGGCGCATGACAATCGAATTTCGTCAATCTGGTTTGGGAATGCGGCATGATATGTTCGATGTGCAAACACAATCATATCACCAGGATTCGTAAAAAGCGGCACGACTCCCGGAACATCAAAATCTGTATAGCCTTTTTCCGCTTCACCTTCCCTATAAAACGACCGTTTATCTGCAGTCATGTTAAAACCTTCCGGACCATCCCAATTTTCTACATGGGAATCCGCAATCACGCATAAACCACCGTGTTCAGGGCGCGAACCCGTGATGTAAAACCATTTTCCAGATGGCCAAAGTCCTCGGTTCAGCACATCACCGGAATTCTTCGGTGGCTCCGTAGAAAACCCACACCAATCCGTATGCCAAGCAACAGGATGGGAACCCGGCATCCGGATGATTGCTGCAGATCGATGCACAGTCAATTCATCAGTTCCAATCAGATGTCGGTGGATATTCATAAAAGGTTCATATTCAAGCAATTGCCACGCACCTGCTCCGGATTCAACCCAAGCATGTCGGGTATGACTCTGTCCATGCTCTAATTCTCTGTTTGGATCCGTGCCATCAAAAACGGCTTGTTTTAGATTGTCAACTACTTCGGGAGGTAAAACATCTTTGATAACTGCAAAGCCATGTGTCTCTAAACATTCGGACATCAAAGATAGCTGATTAGTTTCAAACTCGTATGTGTAGCTAAGTTCAGGTTTTTGAATCTGTAAGTAGTGTTCCATAGTAAGTCCCATAGGTTTTTGTTGATATTGTACTATTGACATCTCCCACACCTAAAGGAGTGGGATTCTTAGGTCTTATATCAGTCCTTAATGTTTCTGAATGCCTTGTTCCTGCTTCTGCATCCACTGCTCCGTAGTTGAGTCTAACACGGACTCCACAGGCGTTTAGACTCTCCCAGTGTCCCCAGGCGAGTTATTAGTGAATGTGGTAGGGATGTTGTCCTAACAACATGTATTAGGTGTTCTCTACCACATTCTAATATTTTGAGTGATTTCGCACCAGCACCACACACCTTATCACGGATGGGGACAGGACTCAACACAGGTAAGTGTTGAGGTGATAACCCTGTCCAACGATGCTACATATAGTATATACTATTTCGGTGCAAATGTCAAGCGTTTTTGGACCCACAGCTAAAGCAGTGGGATTGTTAGTTAATTCCCTTCACCCATTGTATTGTCAACCCTACATTCCGCACTTGTTTTGACCAATTTTGGTATTTTTACGACAAACCCGTGTCACGAAAGGATTCGCACAGGATAATGGAGACTTTGAGTTGTGAATTAAGAGTCTATTTTCCACTTGTATTTTTCTCCTGTTCACCTGAAATTGCTTGCTCAATGTAAGGACCACGCAGGTTTGAGAAATAAATACTGAAAATCGGAAATCAGAAGTGCGGAATGTAGGGTATAACTTCACCCCACGCTTTTGAACCACTCCTTTTCTCGCACGCCCCCGCCGCTTAAACGCCAAATAACGCTTCCGAGACGGACGAGCCACTCTACCGAACTCACGCAGTAAACTCTCATAAGGTGTATCAACAGCATTCGGAACACGCCAACGAGAAAGCCTACGCGACTCCCAATGCCACCGATAATACGAACCCACGCTCACACCCGCTGCTTTACATGCCGAATTCACCTAAGTAGAACATCCAGATCAGCAATAACCTCTTGTGTCAACCGCATCCAAGCCCCTTTTTTCGCGAAGGTTTTTTTCGTGAAATTATCCAAAAATCCTAAATTTTAATGCAATTAATGCAACACATTATTAAGAATACCATATTTTCAACCAAAACACAACAAGACATTCCTTTTAAGCAGGGCTATTTAGTTTTCGATAATTCTGACGCGTTTTATCACAATCGTTAATGTTTTAAATAGTATCGTCCATCGGGTAGAGCGCAGCGAAACCCTTATGCGTCAATTTAGTGATCCTCCAGGTCCGGTAGGTGCGGTTTTATGAAGATTAAGAATTTAATCGGTAATGCGACATGAATTTTCAGAAATGGTATAACCTACACTCCGCACTTGTTTTGACACATTTTGGTATTTTTACGACAAACCCGCGTCACGAAAGGATTCGCACAGGATAGGGGAGATTTGGAGTTGTGAATTAAGAGTCTATTTTCCACTTGTCTTTTTTCTGGTTCACCTGAAATTGCTTACTCAATGTAGGGACCACGCAGGTTTGAGAAATAAATACCGAAATCGGAAATCAGAAGTGCGGAGTATAGGGGCAACAACAATCTTTTTAAATTTTAATTATCATCTTGCACTTATTGGAAACATTTGGTAAAATACTTCTAATACCCAATTAACCCGATTTGTCCCGCGAGGTCCCCGTGCCTCACACTGCTGACTTTATCAGAAAACTTCGAATCAAGTTAATTTGGTATAAACCAACAAGTACAAAAGGAACATCTTTGAATGCCCCGAATCTTTGATAATATTGACCAACCACTCCTCCAAGCACTTCAACAAACCCTCGAAACCTCCACCCATGCTGACTTCTGCGTCGGTTATTTTAACCTTAGAGGGTGGAGAAGACTCGCAAAGCACATTGAAAATTGGCAGGGTGGGGATGGTGAATGCTGCCGTCTGCTCGTCGGCATGCAACGACTCCCTGACGAAGAACTACGCCACGCCATGCGTATCTTTAAAGAGACAGATAGAATTGATAATCAGACTGCACTACGTCTAAAAAGAAGGTTGGCAGAGGAATTCCGAGAACAATTAACCGTTGGCATACCTACCCGTGAAGACGAAATCGGTCTACGACAATTGGCACATCAACTTCGGCACGAGAAGGTAAAGGTAAAACTATATCTTCAACACCAGCTCCATGCTAAACTCTATCTACTCTACCGACAAGACATCGCTGCACCGACTGTGGGTTACCTCGGCAGCAGCAACCTAACCCTTGCAGGACTTTCACAGCAGGGAGAACTCAACATTGATGTACTGGATTCGGACGCATGCCAGAAGTTAGAGGAGTGGTTTGAAGATAGATGGAGCAACAAGTGGTGCATTGACATTTCTAAGGAATTAATCGCGATTATAGAGGAAAGTTGGGCTCGTGAGAAACTAATTCCCCCATACCATATTTATATTAAAATGGCATATCACCTTTCTCAAGAGGCACGGGCGGGGTTAAACGAATTTCGTATTCCGCGTGATTTTCAAGACAAACTCTTTGATTTCCAAACTGCAGCAGTTAAAATCGCAGCACATCACCTTAACAGACGAGGCGGTGTTCTAATCGGTGACGTTGTAGGTCTTGGCAAAACGCTAATGGGAACAGCACTTGCACGGATACAGGAAGACGATTACAACCTTGAAACACTAATTATCTGTCCGAAGAATCTTGTCAGCATGTGGGAATATTATCGTGACGAATACCGATTGCGCGCGAGGGTGCTTTCAATAAGCCGAGTTTTGAACGAATTACCCGATCTTAGACGCTATAGACTGGTGATGATTGATGAAAGCCACAACCTCAGAAACCGTGAAGGCAAACGTTACAACGCAATTCGGGAATATATCCACCAAAATGAGAGCAAAGTAATCCTCCTCTCTGCAACTCCCTACAACAAAACCTTTCTGGATCTCTCAAACCAACTTCGCCTTTTTGTAGATGAAACCGAAGATATCGGAATCCGACCAGAACAATACATCAAAGATATTGGTGGAGATGTCAAATTTAATCAACTACATCAAAGCGGTATACGAACACTTGCAGCGTTTGAACAAAGTGAATTTATTGACGATTGGCGTGAATTGATGCGTCGGTATCTTGTCCGTAGAACCCGCAGTTTTATCGTGCAAAACTATGCCGAAGTGGACTCCAGCACGGATAGAAAATACCTGCAATTTTCTGATGGGACCCGGTCCTATTTCCCTACACGATTACCTAAAACGGTAAAGTTTACGATTGATGACAAAGACCCTAACGACACCTATGCTCAATTATACTCTCCTTCTGTTGTGAATATAATTAATCAACTCAATCTGGCACGATACGGTCTTGCACATTACATTGACGATATCCATCCTGATACTTTGACAGAAGCTGAAAAGGAACAATTGCAAAACCTTTCACGTGGTGGAAAACGGTTGATGGGATTCTGCCGCACAAATCTTTTCAAACGTCTTGAAAGTAGTGGCAAAGCATTCCTACAATCCGTCGATCGACACATCCTGCGGAACTATATCTTCATCCATGCGATAGAGAACAATGAAACATTCCCGATCGGTGGACTTGATGCTGCAATGCTTGATTCCCGTTTCAGTGACACAGACCCTGACGATACCAATTTAATTTCAAGTATTTCCGATGATGAGGATGATACACTGATTAATGCAACTGATTCACAATCCGATTTGTACACGGCTGAAAGCTATAAGAAACGCGCTTCCAATCTCTACGAACTCTACAGTACGCAGTATAAAACACGGTTCAAGTGGCTCCGTTCAGATTTATTCCTTCCATTGCTTAAAGAGCAACTAATTGAAGACGCAGCGGCACTTATCCAGATATTACAGAAATACGGTGAATGGGATGAAACTAAAGATGCAAAACTCAATGCACTTGAGAAACTATTAACGCAAACGCATCCAGACACAAAAGTTTTGGTTTTTACCCAATTTGCAGATACTGTGCATTATCTTATAGATGCATTAAAAGAACGCGGTTTGACACAAATAGCAGCGGCAACTGGTGACTCCGCTAATCCTATGCTACTCGTAACCCGATTCAGTCCTATCAGTAATAACAGAGAAGGTGTTATTACCTCAGAGGATGAGTTGCGTATTCTCATCAGTACAGATGTTTTGAGTGAAGGTCAGAATTTACAGGATTGCGCAATCGTCGTAAACTATGATCTACCATGGGCAATTATACGTTTAGTCCAACGTGCGGGTCGCGTTGATCGTATCGGTCAAAAATCGGAAAACATATTGTGCTATTCATTTTTACCCGCAAAAGGTGTAGAACGTATTATTAATCTACGTGGACGTGTCAGATCACGTCTCCAACAGAACGCTGAAGTTGTCGGCACTGACGAAGCATTTTTTGAAGATGATGGTGAAGACGGTAATACAGCAATCATCAACCTATATAACGAGGAGGCAGGGTTGCTTGACGAAGATAAAGACAACGATGTCGATCTTGCTTCTCACGCATATCAAATTTGGAAAAATGCTATTACCGAAGACCCGGACTTAGAAAAAATTATCACTAAACTTCCATCTGTTGTCTACTCAACTAAACCGCATGCGCCTACAGATACACAACCGGAAGGCGCATTGGTATATATCCGTACTGGAGAAGATAATGACGCGCTCACATGGATTGATAGAAACGGAGAAAGTGTAACAGAATCACAGTTTACTATTCTTCAAGCCGCAGTCTGTGAACCGGAGACTGAAGCACTTCAACCGCTTGAGGAACACCATAAACTCGTCCAAGAAGCTGCAAAATTAATGGTATCTGAAGACAGGAGAATCGGTGGACAACTCGGAAGACCATCGGGAGCACGATTCCGTACCTATGAACGGTTAAAAGATTATGCCTCTGAGATGGAAGGATCGCTCTTTGAACCTACACAACTCAAACAGGTGATAGAGAATATCTACCGTTACCCGTTGCGTCCGGTAGCAACCGATACTCTCAACCGCCAACTCCGAAGTAGCATTTCTAACGAAGACCTTGCCGCGTTAGTGATTGATTTATGGAATGATGGACGGCTCTGCATTGTTGAAGAAGAACGTCAAATGCAAGAACCCAAAATCGTCTGTTCATTAGGACTTTCCACCAATAACATTCCTAAACCTTAGTGGTGCTGGTATCCAATAGCATGTCAAAGTTTATTAGGTGTGATTGGTAAATCAAGAAATCCTATAAACTTTGGTTAAGATAAATAAAAAATAAATCACAAACTTGACAAGTAAAGACATATTCAATAAAATAGATTCAGTCTAATCTTACCATTTTTCTACACAATGCAATGACTAGGAACTTTTTATGCAAATTAACCTCCGAGAAACACGCCAATACCTCAGAGAATCCGAATTTGAAGACCTTTTTATTGATGAACTCGGTTGGGATAATCATACCGATACGCTACACGTCACTGTAGATGAAACCGATTATGCCCTCACTGCCATCGCAGAAAAACGCGGTATGGTTGTATTTGAATGCCCCAGACCCGAAGTCGACGGAAGTTTGCCCGATTATGCAACCCGCCGCAAGATTCAAAAGCAGGTCGCTAAATCCTCTCATGAAAACTTTATCATCTATACCAACGCTGAAAAAACCACACAAATTTGGCAGTGGGTTAAACGACAACAAGGGAAACCTGACGCATGCCGTGAACACCGCTACGATCGCGGACAATTCGGCGATTCTCTCATTCAGAAGTTGCGGACTATCGCATTTTCGCTTGACGAGGAAGAGGAACTCACACTCTTCGGAGTGACCGAACGTGTCGGAACTGCCTTTTACGCTGAACGAGTCACTAAAAAGTTTTATGACCGATTCAAGAAGGAGCATGACGCATTCCTCAAATTCCTCAAAGGCATTCCCGATGAAGATATGCAAAAGTGGTACGTTTCTGTCATGCTCAACCGCCTCATGTTTATCTACTTTATCCAAAAGAAAGGTTTTCTGAACGACGATATAAACTATCTACGCACCAAACTCACAGGAACACAACAGAGTGGCAGTAATCAATATTACAAAGAATTCCTCTGTCCACTCTTTTTTGAAGGATTTGCGAAACCAGCAGACCAACGCTCAGATGAGATGGAAAACCTACTCGGCAAAATTCCCTACCTCAACGGTGGCATCTTTCAAAAACACCAACTTGAGACACTTCACGGTGAAAACATTGAGATACCCGACACGGCATTTGAGAAACTGTTTAACTTCTTTGAACAATACCAGTGGCACCTTGATGATCGTCAACTACGGAACGATAACGAAATCAACCCTGATGTGCTTGGCTACATCTTTGAAAAATACATCAACCAGAAGCAGATGGGAGCATACTACACGAAAGAGGATATCACAGGATATATAAGCAAGAATACCATTATTCCGTTCCTTTTTGATGCGGCGCGGAATTCGTGCAAAATCGCTTTTGAAGGTGACGCATCTGTCTGGAAACTGCTACAAGAAGACCCAGATCGATATATCTACGAGGCAGTCAAAAAAGGGGTTGAATTGCAGTTGCCAGAAGAAATCGCTATCGGAATTGATGATGTCTCTAAACGCACCAAGTGGAATACACTTGCACCAAATGAGGTTGATCAATACGCCTTACCGACCGAAATTTGGCGAGAGGTAGTCGCACGGCGGCAACGTCACGATACTGTCCGAACCAAGCTCACAAACGGTGAGATAGACAACATCAACGATCTGATTACCTATAACCTCAATATCCGCCAATTCGCACAAGATGTCATCGAAAATTGTGAGGGACCGGAATTGCTGCGCGCTTTCTGGAAAGCCATTACCGAAGTGACAGTCCTTGACCCAACCTGCGGGTCCGGGGCGTTCCTATTTGCTGCACTGAATATCCTTGAACCCCTCTACGAAGCATGCCTTGATCGGATGCAGGTCTTCCTTGACGAACTACAGCATTCTGGTAAAAAACCACACGCCCTTAAATATAATGACTTCCGCGAAACCCTTGACCGTATCGCGCAGCATCCTAACCGCGACTATTTTGTCCTCAAGTCTATCATTATCAACAACCTTTACGGTGTAGACATTATGGATGAGGCAATTGAGATTTGCAAGCTGCGTCTCTTCCTCAAAATGGTCGCACAACTTGACGACGTGAGACGCATTGAACCGTTACCGGACATTGACTTTAACATTCAGGCAGGCAATACCCTTGTCGGCTTTGCTACATACAACGAGGTTGAGAAAGCAGTTACCGAAAAACTTAACTTTTACGACACGATGAAACGTATTGAAGAAAAGGCGGAAGACGTTAAGGTATTATTTGAAAGGTTTCGTGAGCAACAGACAACATTAGGTGGTGTCGTGACAGCTGATGACAAACAGGATTTACAGAGTAGACTCCAGGTATTAGAAGATGAACTCAACGAATACCTGGCAGATGTATATGGAGTAAATCCGAACAACGAATCTGATTACCAAAACTGGCTAAATTCACACAAACCTTTCCACTGGTTTATTGCGTTTTACGGCATTCTCCAAGATGGTGGTTTTGATGTGATTATCGGCAATCCGCCGTACCTCGAATTTAGGCAAGTTGACTACACACCACCTACAAGTCTAGTCAGTTATGAAACTAAGACGATCCACGCAATGTGCATGGATCGTAGTTTACAGCTTTTAATTCAACACGGCTGCATGAGCATGATTGTTCCTTCAGCTTTAGTTTCCACACAGCGAATGCAAATCGTCCAAAGTCTTTTGGAAAAAAGTCGTAATGTTTGGTACGCCAACTATTCATGGCGTCCAGGTAAACTGTTTGATACAGTAAATCGTGCCCTGACTATTTTTATTATTGCTCCTTCAAAGCAGAGGCAGACTTTTTCTACGAATTATCAAAAATGGACTTCCGAAAATAGAGATTCACTGATGGATGGAGTTGATTATGTAGAAATACCGCGTCATAGAACAGCCTTTTGGGCACCGAAGTTGGGAACGGAAATTGAAAGTGTTTTACTCGAAAAATTTAGGAAGGCAAAAACTGTCTTAAAGTTGTTCATGGCAAAAAGTGAACATCAAGTTTTTTACCGTAATTCAGGCGGATTATATTGGAAGGTATTTACAGATTTTCCACCTGCGTTCAAAGTCAACGGAAAAACAGGACACTCTACACGTGAGACCTCTTTCTCATTAGCACAAAGAGGAATGACAAAATCATCTATTGCTATCCTAAGCAGCAACGCTTTTTGGTGGTGGTATACAGTTACTTCGGATTGTCGTTCACTCAACCCATATGATGTCCAAAATTTTCCTGTTCCTAAATCTGCACTTTATGATCCACAACTCGTTGAACTTGGAGAGATGTATTTAGAAGATCTCCAACGTAATAGTATCATGCAGGTACGTGTTCAAAAGCAGACTGGACACACTGAAACGCAGTCGTTCAAGATTCAAAAATCCAAACACATTATTGACGAAATTGACCGTGTGCTTGCGCAACACTACGGCTTCACGGACGAGGAATTAGACTTCATCATCAACTACGACATCAAATATCGTATGGGTTTAGGGAAGTGATGAAGCCAAGTGAATAAGTTATATCAACCCTCACCTCAAGGCTTTAAATCGTTTGCACCTCACTGCTAACTTCTGTTAAATTGTAAGCAAAAGGTGAGTTAAACATACCTTTACTGAGACACAGTGATAACCACCTTAACACCTCGCCGACAGCGCACAATATAGGTTAAGTTGATATACAAAGATTGCTCAAGACTTAGCAGAAGGAAAATAAATCATGGTAGACTATACCCTAAGTTCAGGCAACGTATTTAAAGATTTGGGGCTTCCCTCACCTGATGAAAAATTGGCAAAAGCAAAATTGGCATATAAAATCAATCGCTTAATTGCCGCGCAAGAAATAACACAAAAGGAAGCTGCTAATTGCTTGGAAATCAGTCGTTACAAAATGACGCAACTGAGAAACGGTCGACTAAATAGTTTTACTATTGACCATCTGGGTTCTCTACTGGATAAGCTTGAGTATCATATTCAACTGAATACTCACGGTCGTACTGAAAAAGAGCATTATGTCGTTCCCAATCGTGAAGGAGGTTGGGATGTAGTCCGCGGCAATGCTTTGAAAGCATTGAAACATTTTGATTCTAAAAAGGAAGCAGGGACGTACGGACGAGAAGTTAGCCGAAATCAGAAAACTGAATTTGTTATCTGCCATAAAAATGGCAATATTCAACGCACGCACAGTCAGGGATCTGATTAGGTAAACGATTAACACCTTTACTCAACTATAACAGGACATATCATTAGAATCAGGAAGTGACACAACTAATTCAACACATCACACAAAAAGACGCTAATTTTCCGGTATCAATAAAGACATATTTAAAAACTGATACCCCTGAAATAATATGGGCGCGTGGGAACATAGACCTATTACCTGGGCAAAACAATACTTTAAAAGAAGATTTGTGGGCACTATTCTGCTCCAGCAAATGTCCAGCAGAAATTATCTTGAAAGCACACGACATGGCACAGAAATTCAAGGACTTAGGTACTCCTACAATCAGCGGATTTCATTCCCCCGTTGAACAGGAATGCCTACGCGTCTTACTACGTGGCACACAACCGATCCTTTTATGTCCAGCACGTGGCATTGAAAACATGCGGCTGAAGTCGGAGTGGAAAAAGCCGTTTTCTGACAGAAGACTCCTAATCCTATCTATATTTGGCGGTCGTGATAGGTCAACACAAGCACGGGCGATCCAACGTAACGCATTCGTCGCAGCACTAGCAAGTAAGGTCTGTATCGCACACGCTGCTGAAGGAAGTAAAACTTTGGAATTTGCACAGACAATATTGAAATGGGGTAAACCCGTTTTCACCTTTGATTCATCATCAAACAAAGCACTTTTTCAACTTGGGGCACAACCCCTAATCGGAGAAAAATAATGGCAGAAACTGTTTATCTGGGAGACCACGAATTAACCTTTCCCGGTACACATCTTGGTATGCTTCGGGATTGCAACGCCGTGCTAAATTCGGCAGAAGGCTTACATAATCAGATAGCGGAAGATGGTTATCTACTCGCTCGCGGATTAATTGACAAAGACAAGATAATGGCAGCACGTCGCGCTATACTTGAATACGCCGAAGGCAATGGAAAAGATGAAGTTTTTAAACCGGGAACAGAAATGATGGATGCTATCGCCGGCACTGGCAGTCCGGGGCGCACAATGGGCGCGCCTGCTGTTACACATCACTCCGATGTATTATCCGTTTTGGAAGGCGACCAACTCTTTACCTTCTTCCGAAACTTCTTTGGTGGTGATACCCGCACTTTTGATTACAAATGGCTTCGGTTCGTTCGACCTGATGGTTGGTCGGGACCGCATTGCGATTTCGTCTATATGGGCAGAGGATCAAAACAACTGCACACATGCTGGATTCCATTCGGTGATGTGCCAGCAACGATGGGAACACTCACTGTTCTTGTGGGATCGCACAATCTGGAAAGTTTCGCACCGGTGCGCGATACTTATGGCAGAACAGACGTAGACAAGGACGGAACCCCAGGTCATTTCGGACGCGACCCGATGGAAATCAGTGAAAAATATGGCGGGGAATGGCAAACAGCGAATTTTGAGATGGGTGATGTAATCGTCTTTACCATGCACACAATGCACACGTCTACCAAGAATCTCTCGGATCGGTGGCGTATCAGTTGTGACATAAGATTTCAACCCGCAGAACATCCAATCGATGAGCGATGGGTAGGTAAGAATCCTATATCACACACAGGTGGTCAAAAGATTTCGTTTGAGGAAGCAAAGAAGGAGTGGGGATTGGAATAATTTATAAAGATTGGCGAGGTAATAAACCGCACCAATCACTTACATTTTAACAAATCCGGCAGTTGAACCCACTTTACGTCGTAATAGTTATGTGCGTTAGTAAAAGGATTTCCTTTGGTGTTTTATACCTCAGAACCATTCCTTTTTTTCAATGACGTAAGTCTGCTCAAATTCTTCGTCAGATTTTACCAAGTATATGATTCCCTCTATTAACGCGATTGTACAAATTATTATATTTGGGATAAAAAGAAATACCCAAGTTATAAGCCACCCAGCGGTATTAATGGCAAGGAAAATAATCCCTGGAACCTTGTAACCGAGATAGAATTTATGGATACCGAATCCTCCAAGGAAAATAGCAAGAAGTCCTGCGACTATTTTATCTTTTTCACGACCAGTTGTACTCCCAATGGCAATATAGATCTCTTTCGCTTGTTGGTTTTCGGTAGAAAAATCGACAGACATTCCACGACTTGGTGGTCTATTATCCTTCCAGTCGGCACCGCTAAAATTGTATCGTTCACCGTTTTCTCCTGAAATTGCACCTGAGTTAGACTGGACAGAGAAATCAAGTATTTTTCCTTTCATTATATGTTTCCTTTTAATAGGTTGCAAAACTGTATTCAGAACTATTTTGGACAGAAGTAAACCACAATCATTAGACATCAAGGTTTTTCGTATAGTTCTTATTAACAAGTACACGTAACTTTCTTACTCATATATATTCCTCATAACGTAGGTGTAGGTATTTGAGACAAATGTATCACAGGTGGATAGGCCCTTCAACACAATTAAGTGAACAATGCACGTCGAATTTGTCGTAATGCTTGACGGATTCGATCTTCATTTTCTACGAGTGCGATACGGATATACCCTTCACCGTTGTGTCCAAATCCTGCCCCCGGTGAAACACATACCTCCGCTTCATTCAGGAGTTTCATCGAAAAATCCATAGAGTTGAGATGACTCCATGCTTCAGGAATTGGTGCCCAGACAAACATTGAAGCCTGTGGTTTAGTCACTTTCCATCCGATTCGATTCAATCCTTCAACAAGCACATCGCGACGTTTGCAATAGATATCTGCGTTTTCCATCACAACATCTTCCGGTGTACGCAGTGCCACTATCGCAGCGACCTGAATTGGCGCGAAAATTCCGTAATCGTAATATCCCTTTATCCGTGCAAGTGCCTCAATGATTTCGCGATTGCCAGCAGCGAACCCGCATCGCCACCCCGCCATGTTATACGATTTTGACAGAGATATAAATTCAACGCCGACATCTTTCGCTCCCTTTGCCTGTAAGAAACTCGGAGCTTTATATCCATCAAAAACGATGTCTGCATACGCAAGATCGTGGATTACAACCATATCTTGTTGTTTCGCAAATTGTACTACCTCTTCAAAGAAATCCAATTCTACGACCGCACCAGTTGGATTGTGTGGAAAACTCAAAATCAAAACTTTAGGTCTTGGCCATATATCCCGTGTAATCTCTGCAAGTGAAGGGACAAAAGCGTTTTCCTCTGTTAGCGGGATGCTCACAACGCTGCCACCTGCAAGAACAACACTATACATGTGAATAGGGAACGTCGGGTTAGGCACCATAGCCAAGTCTCCATCATCAATCAAGGCTAAAGCGAGATGTCCTAAACCTTCTTTAGTGCCTATAACAGCAATAGCTTCCTCATTCGGATCAATATCTACGCCAAACCGCCGTTCATAGTGCCAACTGACTTCTCTCCGCAGGTTGTAGATACCGCGAGAAGCGGAATAACGATGATTTCGGGGTTCCTGCGCCGCTTCAGTCAATTTATCAATGATGGGTTGTGGAGTCGGTTGATTCGGATTACCCATACCCAAATCAATAATATCTATTCCCTGTTGCCGCCGTTCATGCGTCAACTGCTTAAGTTTACCGAACATATACGGCGGAAGCCTATTTAAGCGTTTTGAAAATATATCCATTTTCCGATGTCCTGATATTTCTTAGATCTCTATTAATATATTTTACTATATTATCTACCGTGCTGCCAATAATTTCGTAGACGTTCACCCCAATTTGATATGACTCTTCGCGGACCAGGGTGAACAATTTGCTGTCTATTGAGTTGACTTTCTTGAGCGAGGAGTTTTTCTCTGCATGTCTTGATAACTTCCTGATATTCTGGAGCATCAGCAAGATTCACCATTTCAAACGGATCATTTTCTCTGTCAAACAACTGGGCAAGACCAAGCTGCTCAGCATCCGGTCCGGATGGGATAAAATCCTCAGTCGCTTTCGGTTTATATTCTGTAACATATTTATACTGATCAGTCACAATTGACCGTCCCCAATAATTGCTCTCTATGTAAGCATATTCGCGCCAAGGAACATCATTCCCCTCTGCAAGTGGACGGAGGCTCATTCCTTGACACCGTTCAGGTGTATCAACGCCTGCGTAATCACAGATAGTAGGAAAAAGGTCTACACCTGAGACGAAATGTGTGTCATCAAATCGATCCTTCTCTACAGAAACACCATCCCCTAAACACGAAATGATGAACGGCACACGTACGCTCTCTTCATAAAGCGCAAACTTCTGAAACAACTGATGGCTTCCACACGCTTCACCGTGGTCGGCACTAAAGATGATTAACGTGTTATCATAGAATGAAGTTTGACGCAACAAAGAAATCACTCTTCCAATCTCTGCGTCAACTTTTTCAATAAATCTGTAATAGTTCCACCTTAGGTAACGCCACTGGAGTTCGTCCCAACCTCGAACAGCTTTTAGCATGCGCGCATGGATAGGGGGATCATCAACCCGCTTACAAACTCGATGAAGTACAGTTTCTCTCTCATCATAATTAAAGTTTTCAGGAAGCGGCGGCAAGTCATCTTCGGTAAGAATTCCCTGTTCCACTGGATTTGGAATGTGTTTTTCCTCATGATTGTGGAGATATTCACAGACATCATGCGGATCAATGTAACCGATTTGAAGGTAGAAAGGGATATCGCTATCGTAATTGGTTAAGAAGCTTGCTACCGCGTGTGTAGATGCTGAATCGTGATATGCAGCACCCCCCGCACCGATATTGTGACGTCCGTAATGGAGTGTCTGAAAACTTTCACGTACATTCCTGCCGGGAACATGCCATTTGCCACAGTGGAATACATTGTAACTACCTGCATTAAGAACCTGCCCAATATCAGGAATTTCTGCGTGAAGTTGTCCACCGTTGAAAGGTACGCCTGTTTCGGAGGTGTATAATCCCGTTGCCCAACTGGATCGGGCAGCAGCACATACCGGATCGGTGCAGTAAGATTTTTTGAAAGATGTTCCGTTTCGGTGAAGTAGGTCAATATTCGGCGTGTGAAGATACGGATTTCCGTAAGCCGAGAGGGCATTCCAAGAGTGTTGGTCGGTGTTAATGAAAAGGATATTAGGGCGTTCGCTCATGAAGAACTCCCCAACTTCTCTTTAAGCACCAATGTCTCAAAGACACTTGAAACAATAGCAACGTTACCTTTTGCATCAACCCACCAATACGAAGGCAAGACACCCGCGCCATAAAGGTAATAGCCATCAAGCTGAATCGGGAATTGTGTTGAATCGAGGAAACCGAGGCGGGTTTTCGGTCTGAGTTGCTCAAGGTCTTCAAGTAGGATGATATCTACATCATCGCCAGACTTTTTCATCATTTCGGCAAGCGCAGGAATAACATCAAAAAGTGCCCAATTACATGTCAGCGGCAGGGAGTTGTCAACTGTCCCCACATTGATTTCAGTTCCGTTAATGCGAAGACGAACTTCTGCGTCTTCGGTGAGAAATCCATCCAACTTCAATTCAGAATATATATCACTATAACTATTTTGAACATCAACGCGCCAACTTTCATGGAGTGGACGGTAGGACTCATCACGACAACAGAAGCAGAACTGTAAATCTTCACCGCTTGTCGTGTTTTGGTATCGGACATCATAGTTCCAAATATTATCGTTGACCTTCTCACGTTCAATAATTACCATTCCAATACACAATTCACCACTCTGTTCACTTTTTCTCTGATAACCCCGATGGAAATTAGGTAAAATCTGGTAAACGAACTTTGTAGATTGTGTTGTCCCCGCGTTTGAGTGATGGGTAGCAGATTTGAGATCATACCCATCAAGTGATTTGATTAATTCCTGTTCAAAATCAGGATTTTGTGCACCATGATTGTAGTCAAACGACCAATGTAGCGGATTACTATCAGTGATACTCACGACGGCTAAAGCCGTGTGCTTCTTTTAGCACACAACCCTCCTATGTGATTCCTGCTTCCGTCTCTCGTGCCTCCGAATGAGGTCTTATTTGTACTCCACAGGCGTAACTTTCCGTGTATCCCACGGTAGGTTGTTAGCGAATGTGGTAGGGTCGTTGTCCTAACAACGCATATTAGTTTTTCTCTACCACATTCTAATGTTTTAAGTGATTTCGCACCAGCACCACACATCTTATCACGGACGGGGACAGGACTCAACACAGGTAAGTGTTGAGGTGATAACCCTGTCCAACGATGCTACATATAGTCTAACATGTTTTGGTGCAAATGTCATAAGTTTTTTGACCCACGGCTAAAGCAGTGGGATTGTCAGATAATTCCCTTCATGATTTTACGGAGATTTTATTATTGATGTAATAGGAAAAGGGTTATTCGTGCTATTTTATTTTTACTTTTTGCATTTGGCGAACATCACATTTTGTTCAGAGACCTATTCACCTTCCTTAACAAAAGTCACACCCTCAAGAATTTTACCGGATGCGACTTTATGGGCATAACGGGTAGTCTCAGGTAAGCGGAATTCTGGACAACATGCGATAGTAAACTTCCGTGCTGAATCTAATGAAATTCGGTGTCCTACGGATACATACACAACGCTAACGTTAGCCCGTGTTCGCAAAGCAGCCCCAATAATCTCGTCTTTATCCAAAAGGAATGTATATGAACCCTTATCCGTTTCTGGCTCAGTATATCGTCCGCACAACCGAGACTTTGCACACCCAATTGTAGGTTTATCCAAAATCAAACCTAAGTGTGATGCAAGACCAAACCTCCTTGGATGTGCTATTCCTTGACCGTCAATTATCACAAGGTCCGGAACAGTTTGCAAACGCGAGAAAACCACCAGAAGCGGTGGAATTTCTCGAAATGACAATAGTCCCGGTATGTAAGGAAAATTGACACGGGTTTCAGCAACTACACCATCTACGACTCGCAAATCGGGAAAATTCAGCACTACAACAGAAGCAAGAGCAACATTGTTTTTGAAACCAATATCTACCCCTGCGACCGTCTTGATTGTCTCAAACCGATCTATCATTTCAACCCGATGACGTAACTCGTTTTGGAGTTGCCGCGCTTGTTCAGGTGTGACATTCCATGGATGGAGGTCTTGATACTGCATATTTCTGCAAGTTGCTCACACTTCAAAAACTGTCACACCTGATTTTCACTTAGTTGACGACACAACATGATACCAGATATAGCGTCAATTGTCAAGCAATTTCTGGGCTACTTTTTTGATATCGACAATCCGAGGTTTAGCAATATGTTGAACTCCAGCAAAAAAAGCATTGAGGATCAAGTATCCTGCACCAATCCCCATTAAGGAGCATATTCCACCTAGCACTATTACGTTAAACATTTAACATGCCTCCGCAAACCTAAATTGTACGGTTCTCAACATGATTCTATCAATCCATCTTGTTGATGCCGAAGGTTTGCATTTGTTGGACTGATAGAGTTCTAAAACTAATATATATTAATTTTATTTTTTATTTACATTTTCTTGAAAATCGTTGCCACATACGTTATTTGAAATGTTTGGCAAAAGTTTCAAGGTTATACATTGTTTATTAACTTAAAGGAAATCCATATTTTACACTTGTGAACACGATAAATGTGAACACGATAAAAATGTTGCAAAAGCGTTTCAATACTAAACGATGAATCCTTTGTTTGGTTTCAACTCAATTTGTAAATTCAACGCAAAAATGATGCCATTACAATAAAAAAACAGATTTATCCTCAGTTTGTCCTGATCTTGGTGTGTAATACCATTTCTGAATGATTGTCTATCATTAGCAAAAACGCGTTTGTAGTCGCGCAATTCATTGCGCCTCTTGCACGCTTGCCTGAATGTGTATCCCAAAATCTTATAATGATATTTTATTTTTCAGAAATGGTATAATTTAATGTTCAAAGTTATGTTTTATCTGTTATTTTCAAATAAATTCTGGTGTGTTGTATTTCTGGGTAGGAGAACAAAGTTAATATTGTGGAACTCAAAAACCACAAAAAACTAGTGAGAATAGAGAATAAGGTGTGTCAAATTTGACACACCTTGTTAGAGAGATGGGAGTCACGTGTTATTGGGTAGGATGAAGAATTATTTTCAACGCATAACTTATATCACGATTGGCATCGTGACGTAGCATCGTTTTAAATAGACAAACTACTATGCTCTACCATAAACAGGTATAGCAGCACCGTTAATTATAACCGAATCGTCTGAAGTAAGGAAACAGATTACCTTAGCGACATCGGTAGGAGCAACCCAACGACTATGGTCTTCGTCAGGCATAGCCTCTCGATTGGCAGGTGTGTCCATAATACTCGGCATGATTGCATTGACGTTGATACCAGCATCCATCACTTCTGCAGATAAAGTCTCTGTCAAAGTGCGTACACCACCTTTTGAAACACAGTAAGCACTCAATCCTGCTTCACCTTTTAAGCCTGCGCGGGCTGATACGTTGACAATCTTGCCATAACCTTTTTCTGTCATGTGCGGAATCACCGCTTTGCAGCAGAGGAAAACAGATTTGAGGTTAAGGTTCATCATGAAATCCCATTTATCTTGTTCAAGTTCTGCAGTTGGAATTCCCCCGATAAACCCACCAACAATGTTAACTAATACATCAAGTTGACCGAATTGTGTCAAGAAAGTCTGTATAGTTTTCTGAACATCGGCTTCTTCAGTAACGTTTGCGAATAGGAAACTAACATCTTCACTGAGTTTAGGATTGTATTGTTTGAATCGTTCAACCTCATTGTCAAACAGATACGTAACAGCAACAGTGTCGCCTTGGGCGAGGTAGGCTTTGGTGACTGCACTGCCTAATATACCAGTACCGCCAGTAATGAGGACACTCCGTTTTTCTCTTGTCATCTTAAACTCCTTTTTGCTCCATCGTATGTTTGAATGCGTCAAGACTGTTAGACCGAGCTGCCTCGCGTAGCAATTGCTTAAGGAGTTGCAATTCTTCAATGTTTTCAAGTATAGGTTTTATGGTTTGAACATCATCAGATTGAAAATGAACTCCAAGCACTTCAAGTATCGCCTCAATAGTGCCTTCTCGTAATCCTTGTTCAATTCCTTGTTCAATTCCTTGTTCAATTCCTTGTTCAATTCCTTGTTCAATTCCTTGTTGTGTAAAATGCTGGATAACAGATGATTCGTGCATGGTTTCCTCCATTATAATTTCTCTAATAGTATCGTAGTCAAATATCAATCCACTCAAAATGCCAAGGTTAGCAAGATAATCCGCCATACGAGATTTATCTTGTAGTACCGACTTAGCGACCTGAACACATTGCCGCAACCACTGTTCAGAATCTACATCCTTTGGAGGGTTCATAAGAGGTGTAAAAGGAATTAAACCTCTTAGTTTTGCATCCAGAAAATTCTGTCCTTCTAAATCACAGAGTCGTATCACTTTATATTGAATGATAATATTATACCCTTGCATCTCTTGCACATATTGCCCAGGGTCGTTTCGTCCTGCATTGGGATGCAAATAGATGACGTGGGAATAGACTGGCATTCCGAAGTTTTCAATTCCTCTTCCCGCGTACCCTGCTATCCGTTGAGGCATTGGTACCTCTGTGCTGTCACGCGTCTGAATCTCAAAATGTATAACTACATTTCTTCCGTTAACGTTTGCATGTATAAAACTATCAGCACGATTCGATTTGACAGTCGGTTGTTCAGTATCAAGCAATTGGATAACTTCAACTTCTGATATGCCAAGACCGAACCGAATCCAGTCTTCAGGATTTTGTTGAATTACGTTTTTTGAAACGGCGTCGTATTGCCCGCTCGTTACTGAAGTTTCACGAGACGTGGACTGTTCTATATTTTGTTCCATATTGAATTTTAATGAAGACACAGAAGCATTCTTGCAAGCCGAAATCACTAAATGTGAATCTCAACTTTTTAAGATCGGTTTAGGTATCTTGACGATATATCTTCCTCTTTAGATTGATAAACCCCAACACCTGGACGATCTGGCAAAATTAACTTGCCTTTATTAAGGGTAACACCTATATAAGGATCATTTGAAATTAACAGATTTCCGTCCAAATCCGCGTAGTCTACAAGCGGTGTTAAGTGTGCTGCGGCAGTAATGCTGAGCGAACTCTCAATCATACAACCGAGCATGACAAGCAATCCATAGGCGCGTGCTACATGTATCATCCGTAAGGCTTCTAATATGCCTCCACACTTGACTAATTTGATGTTGATTCCATCTACAGATTCGGCAAGTCGTGGAATATCATTTGAGCGTTTGACACTTTCATCAGCAATAATTGGTAGATCTGAATGATCTTTCACAAACTTTAGACCGTCAATATCATCAGGTTTTGTTGGTTGCTCAACCAATTCCACGCCGTACTGTGCAAACTGACGAATATTTTGAACAGCCTCTTGAGGTGTCCATGCAGTGTTTGCATCAACATAGATCGGTTTATCTGTGACTTTGCGAAGTGCTTGAAGAATTTCAATATCACGAGGGGTTCCGAGCTTAACTTTCAGAATCGGATATGTTTCAGCAAGTAGCACTTTTTCAGCCATCACTGCTGGTTCGTCAAGACCAATAGTAAACGATGTGTATGATGTTTTCTGTGGGTTCAATCCCCATAGTTTGTAAAGTGGGACCCCAAGTTTTTTACACAATCTGTCGTGTAGTGCCATATCAATGGCGGATTTTGCAGCGTAATTACCACTTAAAGCCGTTTCAACCCGTTCCATGACATACTGAATTTCATCAAGGTTACCATCAAGTGATGAGGTAAGGGTATCCAAGGCAGAAGCAACAGTTTGAGCAGTTTCTCCGTAGAACTTTGCAGGTGCAGCCTCACCGATCCCTCCATCAATTTCAACAGAGACAACCTCTCGATATGCATCTGTCGCTCTACGAGAAATCTTGAACGGGTGATTGAGGTGCAATTTGGTGATTTTAGAAGTAATACGCACCTTCATTCACCTCGCGTTTTGTTTAAGTATACCATGAAACGTTCTAATTTTTCAGTATCGATCTCTGTTTCCTCTTTCAGGAAAAGCCACGCGCCTATGAAAATAGCAGATGCTTCTTGTATAGCGGTAGCATCAGGATAATTTAAAGATCGAATTTCAAGTGTCATCGCCATTTTGTTTGTCTGCTGGATTATAGGCGTTTCTCTGTCTTGCACCGTGACAATCGGTGTCTCAAAAAGTTTTTGGTTGAATTGCTCCAGAATCCGCTTTTGAAAAGTCTCAGTACCTTGATTTCCACGATTGTGGGAAGCGATAACTGGTGATTCATCTTCTCGCCACGGTGAATGATTAATCTGCAAATAGTATCCTTCATCTTTGATATTGTTAACTTTTTCAATCCGTTTTTCCGTAGATATATTTTGTCCAAGTGTGTGAACATTATACACCTTAGCTCCAGCAAGTTCCAACATTTTTTTTAAAGTAGTAAGAAGTTGACGTGTTTTAGGCGTATCCATCTGTGTGTCAAGAACAAGAACGGTTTTAGCAAACGCCCCATCTGCAATAGCATGAAGGTTCGTGTTGACTACTGTTGCCTTATTTGGCTCAATGAGAGTTTCGTGTTTCTCAGGATAAAAACCAGGTTTCGAAAGGTGAAGTCCCATTTCAAGTGGATATTTCAATGAAGAATCTGTTTGAATGAAATAATGCCCCTCAGCATCTGTTACAGCAGTTAGTTCAGGATCTGCATGCAATTGAACATCAACAATTGGATCGCCTGAACTGGCATCAGAAATCTGTCCTTGTAGAATCCCATTAGTAATGTCTGCGAAGTGGATTTTTAGCGATTGTCTCGTTTGACCATAGGTTGCTTCTACCGTTGCGGTACCGGGTTTATCAGGGGGGTAGAGATAAAAGTGAGACGTTCCATCGATAGAAAAATTCTGTGTCTCTGACAATGTACCGTTGGTAGTGTTTGCTTGAATTAGTTCTCCATCAGCAATCGGCAATCCATCAGAGTCAAGAGCGGTTACGATGATACCGACGTAGCTTTCGCCATCATACGGAAGAGTGTTTGTCCATGCATTCAGTTTTAGTTCAGTCGCAGGCGGTGCCACCTTAAACTGCTGCGGCTTTGGTAGACTATGATTTCCGTAATAATTTACCAATTCTGTTTGGACAAAATGGATACCGTTTGACAACGGTTCTTTGACGTCTACTGTGATAATATCAACTTCTGGATCATAATCAAAAGGTACGTTTACATTATCTATTTTAACTTGGATTGTGTTGGTAAAAATTTGTTG
Organism: Candidatus Poribacteria bacterium; assembly: GCA_965237835.1. Lineage (GTDB taxonomy): Bacteria > Poribacteria > WGA-4E > WGA-4E > WGA-3G > MSPOR6. The sequence goes on from OZ250160.1 coordinate 110,923, forward strand.
CCGTTTAAGCATCCACGCGCCACGTTCGTGTAGTCCATCCTTTACCTGAATCTTAATTGATGGCGTTTTGGTTTGAATTACGGATTTATGTTCCGGTGTTACCAGAACACCTTTAGGAAAACCTGCTTCAACATAACGGGCAATACCGAGAAAATAGCCGTAAGCCTCTCTTTTGAGGCAGTCATCCTGTTTTAGCCTTGCCTCCTCCTCTGGATTGGTATAGAAAGATGCTTCACATACAACTGCCGGACATTCTGTCAACCGTAAAACACCAAAACCTGAGGCAACGACTAACTTATCGGAATATAGACCGGTAGAAGGAGATTTAGGTAAACTGACCGCATCAGAAACGCCTTGCTGGATGTAGCGTGCAAGGTCAAGGCTTGGTCGTAAGTCGTCTGCATCGCCATGATACCACGTCGAGGTATAGTTTATTTCAGGCTTGTTATCAATTCCATTATGATGTAGTGATATGAAGAAATCGGCGTGATTTTCGTTAGCGATTTGACTACGGTCTGGGAGACTAACATAGGAATCGTCAACGCGAGTCATAATTACAGTAACCTCAGCTTGTTCTAACAACTCGCGAAGAAAAAAGGCTACCTTTAGATTGATTTTCGCTTCGCGAAGTCCGGTTGGACCGCGTTTGTAATCTGGAATATGACCTTGTCCACCATGTCCAGGATCCAGACAAATTTTGTACCCTTTGAGGTGGCGCGCATAAGGTGGCAGTTTCACCTCAACATTATCTTGCTCTATCAATATCTCTGGATGTGGTTGTGCACAGTTGGAAAAAAGGAATAGGGAGATAATAGCAAACTGAAAAATTAGACGCGACATTTTTCTAAACCTATGCTCTGTGATACCAAATTAACTTGATCCCACGCGGTAGGTGCGGTTTGTAACCGCACCATAGGCGTCAATTTAGCGTTCCTCCAGGGCCGGTAGGTGCGGTTTGTAACCGCACCGATTCGTTCGCGGAAACCGTTATCTCGCACATACTCCACAGAATCCGGTGCGGTTACAAACCGCACCTACCGGGTTGGGGACCCCTAAATTGACGCCTATGGTGCGGTTTGTAACCGCACCGGAGCTGGTTATGGAATTACCGAATTATTTTTTTTATCTTCATCTAACCGCACCTAATACCAAGAAAAATGAGATAAATCACGTTAATTTGATATAAGACAGTTTGCGTGTATGCTAAAAAATGTCCATAGCCTCAAACCAAATTCAAGACTACAGACATAATTAAGTGTTAAACTATTACTGTCAACTACGAAGTCCTTTAGGCTTACCAAGGACTTCAGCAAGAATTATACCCTGACGAAATGTCTCAAGTGATGGATTTAACAGAAAGGCTGTAGGTATCGGTTTCGTTGGCAAAGATATAGGAGAATCTACCGGTACAGGTGGCGGTTCTATAGGCTTTCTCACAGGAGTAGGTTCTTGAACCAGTTCAGGTTCAAGTTGTTCCACTACCATTGGGATACCTTCTTCGGAGCTCTCCACAGTTTCATCTTCGAATTCTGTTCCAGAAGGAAACCTCTCAAAATTCTCCATGAAAGGTGGAAGCACAACTTCGCTATCGGGTGAGGCATCTATCTTTGGGGTACTTTCAGGAGAACGTTGTTCGGTTTTCCTGCGGCGCGAACCACCCAAGATAAAGACAAGAAGAACAATGATAATTGGTATCAACGCTTGTAGATCAAATTCCATCAGTTTCTCCTTTATACCAAATTAACTTGATCCCACTTGGTAGGTGCGGTTTCTAACCGCACCTAATACCAAGAAAAATGAGATAAATCCAGTTAATTTGATATTAGATATGACTACGATAATCCTAAAGAGTGAGAAGAACGAGTTGTATCAATGTCTTTATCGCCTGGGGTGGCAATAGATTGACGCATCTCGGTATCTGCAAGGATATTACGGAGCGTGTAGTAATCCATAACACTCATTTTTTCGGAATTAAACGCATCTGAAATGGAAAGAGGAATTTCAGCTTCCGCCTCAACCAGTTTAATGGTCATTTCTTCCACAAGTGCTTTGTTTTCTTCCTCTTCTGCTTCTGCGCGTGCGCGTTGCTCTTCAGCTTTTGCACGTGCTATCTTGAGTTCAGCTTGTGCTTGATCGGTTTGTAATTTTGCACCAACGTTCTCACCAACGTTAATGTCGGCGATATCAATAGACAAAATTTCGAAAGCAGTACCTGCTTCAAGCCCCTTTGCAAGCACTGTTTCAGAGATTCGGACCGGGTTTTCCAAAACTTGTTTGTGGTTTGCAGACGAACCGATTGTTGTGATAATTCCTTCACCAACCCTGGCGCGTATCGTATCTTCAGTTGCACCACCGACAAGGCGATCAATGTTTGCTCTCACAGTGACGCGTGCCTTAACAATCAATTGGATTCCATCGCGTGCTACAGCAGTGATACCTTTGTTCGGGTCATCTTTGCTTGGAATGTCAATAATCTCTGGTGTAACGCTAACTCGGACAGCCTGTAATACATCTCTTCCCGCCAGATCAATAGCGGCGGCTTGTGCAAAACCAAGCTCAATGTTAGCTTTATCAGCAGCGATCAGTGCCGCAACAACGCTTCCTACCCGACCTCCAGCGAGAAAATGTGCTTCAAGATCATCAAGGGAAAGGCTTAACCCTGCCTTAGTTGCATTAATTTGGGGTTCAACAATCCCGCCGGGGGGTACGCGACGCAAACGCATCGCCACAAGATCGAAAATCCCGACTTTCACACCAGCTGCAATTGCAGTAATCCACAATCCAAGTGGGACTAACCAAGAAATAACAATTAAAAATAATAATATACAGACAGCAATAATTGCAAGTATAGTTGGGGACATCTTTATTCTCCTTCCGTCTGAGTTGTGATATTTAAATTACCTTTACGAAAGGCTTCTGCAAGTGCGCGAGGGACAGTCGCTTCGGCTTCAACAACTCTTGCGCGCATCTCCTGCACGTTTGCTGTCATCTGCTGTTTCCGTGCAATAGCGAGAGCACGGCGTTCTTCAGCCTTCGCTTGTGCAACAACAAGATCAGCTTCAGCCTGTTCCGCTTGAAGTTCGGCACCAATATTTTTGCCTACATTTACATCCGCAATATCAATAGATAGAATTTCAAATGCGGTACCTGCATCAAGGCCACGGTCAAGCACAGTTTTGGAGATAATGTCCGGATTTTCAAGAACATCCTCATAAGTTTCAGATGCACCGATTGCACTGATAATCCCCTCACCAACACGGGCGACGATAGTCTCTTCACCAGCACCACCTACGAGACGGTTGATATTCGTTCGGACGGTGATCCTGACGGTGGCAATAAGTTCAACACCGTCCAGAGCGAGGGCACTGATATTTGGGGTTGTAATGACGCGCGGATTCACACTCACTTGGACCGCTTCAAAAACATCTCTACCCGCTAAATCAATAGCGGATGATTGTTGAAACGAAAGATCAATTTTTGCTTTATCCGCAGCAATGAGCGCGCTGATAACGTTCAGGATGTCACCACCTGCAAGGTAGTGCGCCTCTAATTCGGTTGTTACTACTTTCAATCCAGCTTTGTGACCACTAATTAACGCTTTGACAATAACATTCGGATTGACTCGTCTCAAACGCATCCCGATTAACTCAGAAATGCGAAGTTGGGCACCCGCTGCAATAGCGGCAATCCAGAGCCCAACTGGGACGAACCAAAAAAACATAAAAATAACGATGAGAACAACGACAGCAACTATCGGGGCTAATACCGAAAAATCTTCCATATCGAATTTCCTTTTTTGACTAGGGTTCGTTGATTAATAAAACAACACTGTCAATTTAACGATTTTACAAACTACGGACAACAACACGACTTCCTTCAACTTGAATTACTTCAACCTCTGTTTCTGGTGCTACAAACTCTCCTTGCGTAACTATATCAACACGTTGACCGTTGATTAACGCAACACCTGCCGGACGAAGCGGGGTCACCGCTGTTCCTGATTTTCCTACAAGTGCTGTTAATTCTTGCGGTGCTGCCTGAAAACCTTCGTCGCTTCTTTCTACAGCATTCAAGATAAAGGTTTTGCCAATAGGTGTTTCACGAAAGAGTGACAAGCCGATTACGGCTATCGGTATCACGAAAATCAAAGCTAAACTCGCATAGATAAGCGCAATCGTGATCCCTGACTTTGACCAAATCATCCCGATTCCGACAATGAGTAGGATTATTCCCGGCACACCCGCTGCACCAAACCCCGGAAGAACCAAAATTTCAATAAACACTAATAGTATTCCGAGCGCGATGAGAATTGTTGGAGCCCACAACATGGATATTTCCTCCAAATTTATTGTTTTTTAATATGTCACTCTTCAAGAACTTCAACAGATATCTTTGAACCTTCAACTTCTAATACCCTAATAGGTGTATTTTGGGCAATGAAGTCACCAAATGTGACAACATCTAAACGTTTATTATCAATTTTGGCTGTGCCCGCAGGACGTAACGGTGTTAACGCAACACCTGTTTTACCAAGAAAACTCTGAAAATCCGCTCCAGTAGAATGATAACCGAGGTCAGCACTCATTACTGTGGACAGTGCTAATCGCTGAAATGGTGACGATTTAGGAAGAAAGATTGTGGCAATAATTGTCAATACAGAGGTAAGAATAATTGAAATAGAAAGCCATAATAAAGCTACACTGACATCATCCGTATTTTGAAAAAATGTATAGAAAACACTCCCCAACATCAACATTAATCCGAGAACACCAGCGACACCAAATCCTGGGATCACAAAAACCTCTAATACAATCAGTGCCAATCCGACTACAAAGATTAAGGCAACAAGGTAAGCATTCGGAACTTCGTTCAACATGTGTCCACCAAAGAAGAGACCGATAAAAAGCAGTCCGAGAAAGCCTGGAATACCAAAACCTGGAGTACGAATCTCTATGAGTAGACCAAGACTTCCGAGTGATAGCAAAAGCGCACTGATATAAGGGCTTGTAAGGAAAAAGACAGTATGATCTGCAAGCGTAACTTTAAATTTAGTAACTTTAGCATTTTCCAACGATTTTATAGAAGTGACTTGATCAACTCCAAGTTCCTCCTGTTTCCGTAAAAAATCCTTCTCGTTCAACGCCATAGTCACAATGTTATTCCTATCAATGAAAGAACTTTCTCCGATCCGAACAATCTGATATTTGCTGAGTAGGTCAGTAAGCGTCTCTGCTTGTGTTTCTGCAAATCCATAATCAAGTGCTTGCAAAGTTGTTAATGTAAGCAGCTCTCCTTTTGCACAGAGAATTTCCATCTTAGTTCCTATTGCTTGTTGATTTAGGTATTCTTCAGGTCGTAACTTAATGATGTCACCGTTTTCCACCAAACGTACAAGTACTAGACTTTTATCAACCATTGCCTCGGCTATATCTGGATTTCTTGGACTAATTTGTTGACTATCAACTATAGACCGCATTGTGGTACGAATATAGCTGACTAACTTCTCTCCAGCCTCAATTCCTTGCATGTCTACGGGAGCAACATCTCCAATTGTCCCTCCTGATACCATAACAATCTGCGTACATGCAGCAGAAATCATTGCACCTGCGGAAATAGCTTGTCGGTTGACGAATGCTATAGTTGGTATTTGTGTCCTTTGGATTGATCTAACAATATTTAAAGCAGAATCAACTTTTCCACCGGGTGTATCCACATCAAAAATAATAGCATCTGCATTTGCCTTCTCTGCCTTCTGAATCCCTTTTTTGATGTAAGTGCTCACCCCGCCTCCGATTTCGGTGCGGATGTCTATGACGTAAACTAATGCATTATCATCAGCAGACAGTTCGCCTCTTAGTAAGAAACACCCAATTAAGAGTAGTGCACAATATAGTAACTTTTTAGTGTGTTCCATCTTTCTACCACTCCTCAGTAATATGAAATGCACTTCCAATATGTTTTTGCTGATTATTGTCCAGTGAGTCTTTTGCTATTAGTATACCTTAAGAACAGTCAATGTGTCAAGAAACATCCTTACAATATAACACCCAAAATTGGTCAGGTTATTGGATTGTATTTATGGTTACGCAAATTCCTCCTGAATCCATGCGTGTAACACATGATTTAAGATAAGGTGAACATCTTCGACGGGTCCATATTGATGGCTGTCAACAACGACGTTGACATCACAAATTGTTGCCAACTTTCCACCGCCAAATCCGCTCCACCCGATGGTATTGCATCCGATGTCTGCAGCGTGCTGCATCGCGCGAATTACATTCTCCGAATTTCCGCTTGCACTTATGCCTATTACAACGTCATCCGCATTAACAAGATTTTTGAGTTGTTCAACAAAAACATCTTCGTAAGCAACATCGTTTGACCATGCAGTCATTGTTGCAACATTATCTGTTAAACTGATTACTCGAAAACGTGGTTTACCAGCAACGCTCGTTCCTTTTCCCAAATCGCATGCAAGATGGGATGCAGTTGAAGCACTGCCGCCGTTTCCAACAACGAAAATATGCTTGTTAGCGTAATAGGCTTCCATTATCACATCTATAGATTGTCGCACATCATCAAGTTTTAAACGTTCTAATACATCTTGTAAATGTAAAATATATTTTTGAATTCTCTCCATTTCAATATTCTCCAATATTTGCGTGTTGTCCTACACCACTAATGCAATCGCAGCAAGGTCACCCAATGACTCACCTAACTGTGCAGGCATAATCTTAACTGCTTCCGCAGGACGTGCCATTGCAAACGTAGCAACCGTTTTTCGAATCGGGTCAAGCAGAAGGTCTCCAGCAGCGATGGCAATCGTTCCCAACAGTATAATATCAGGGTTCAAAATGTTGACTAGATTTGCGAGTCCCCATCCCATATAATATGCCGTTTCGTCAACCAACTTAAGTGCCAATGCGTCACCTTGGCGCGCTGCATTCAACACATGCTCAGATTTTACCGCCTCAATAGATCCATCAGCGAGTGCAAGGATCGCAGTGTGTGATTCCTTCTGAATTGCTTCTTTGGCACGACGGGCAATAGCCGGTCCTGAGCAGAGTGCCTCAAGACATCCACGTTTGCCACACCCACATAGCGGACCATCAGGTAAAAGAATTTGGTGACCGACCTCTCCAGCACTGTCATTTGCACCGTGGTATACCTTACCATTAATTACAATTCCACCACCAATGCCAGTACTCATCGTCATATAGAGGACCGCATCATACCCTCTACCACCGCCGAACCGGTATTCAGCAAGTGCGGATGCATTTGCATCGTTTTCAATTGTGGTAGCTACCTTAAACTCGGATTCAAGCCGTGCTTTAAGTGGAAACGCATCCCAGCCGGGCAAATTCGGCGGAGAATAGACTATCCCAGTTTTCGTATCCAACGGACCGCCACAACTAACACCTATCGCTGAAATAGACTTTTGTTCCAAACCAGCTTGAGAAATGGTCTCATAAACCATCTCAAAAAGTAACTGGATAGCATATTCTGGCCCCTTATCAGCGCGTGTCGGTCTACGAACTTTGCTTAGGATATTTCCTTTACCATCCGCAACAACAGTCGCGAGTTTCGTCCCACCAATGTCTATGCCTACAACGTGTTTTTCCATATTCACATCTAACTGCCCGCTAATTTATAATTGATTGTTCAGATCACGGATTGCAGGATAAATCTTTTCATAAACTTTCAACTTCTCATCATACGCTTGCGCTATATCCTCACGTGGATAGTAGACCTCACGAGGCTTAACCAAAAGGTCAACTGCCTCTTCAATAGAGTTATATTTCCCAACCGCTGTACCTGATAGGATAGCAGTTCCGAGACAGACTCCCTCTGAAATATCAAGCGCGACTACTTTTTTACCAAACATATCCGCTTTGAGTTGCAACCACTTATCCGATTTTGCACCGCCACCGATTGCACGAACCTCATTTATTACCACACCTGCATCCTGCAACATGGTGAGATTCTGTTTTATTTCATAGCTAATACCTTCAAGGATAGCCTTAACAAGTTCACCCTTAGAAGTGGAAAGTGTCAACCCGACAATTGCCCCTTTTGATCCCAAGTCAAGGTGCGGAGTTCCAGAACCTGTGAAGTGTGGAAGTAACATAGCAGTACCTGGCGCATCGGGAATATCATCAAGTAGAACATCGTAAACATCTTTTCCCGCTGCAGCTGCTTGTGCCACTTCTGATTGTCCAAAGGTGTCCCGAAACCATCTTAGAACAACTCCACCACTAGAGACAAAACCAAGTGTAACGTATAATCCTTCAACGACATGTGGATAACAGGCAAAATTACCGTCTATCATTTGCTGATTGATAACAGGTTCGGTAAATGCAGGTGCGATGCATTCCACAGTACCCGTTGCATCCATGACCTCTCCGCCGCGAATAATCCCCGCCCCCAATGCACCACAAGGTTGATCGTGTCCACCAGCAACAACAACGACTCCTTTCGGAAGACCCAATTCTCCTGCAACCTTAGTCCCAATTTCTCCGATGATAGTACCAGATGGCACTGTGTCAGGTAAGATGGATACGTCCACATCAGCCAAATCAAGCATTCTTTCCGACCACGATTTATTGATAATATCAAACGCCATTGTGCGGGCTGCGAGAGAATAATCCACCACAGGTTGTACACCGAGTCTAAAATTGACGAAATCCTCAAAACCAAAGAATTTCCAAACTTCTTTATAGATTTCAGGTTGATTCCGTTGTATCCATATCAGTTTCGCAAGCGTGTGGATATCACTTGGCGGCATACCCGTGATTTGCATCACCTCTAAAGGCGTTATTTCCTTTAAAAGTTCTTCACATATTCCTGAGGTACGGGAATCAAAAGTAGTAATAGCGTTCGCAAGTACATCGGAGTTCCCCCATACCGGTGTTACGGCTTCACCTTGTGACGCCACGCTGATTGCTTCAATTGGATCTGATTTCGTTTGTGCTGCAACTTGGCGAATTCCATTCGCAACATTTTCCCAGACAACATTTCCATCCAGTTCAGACCAACCGGGTTGCGGGTGTATCAACGGATATTCGCCATACGCTTGAGCAAGGATTTCACCATCCTCACGAAATGCTATGACTTTGCATCCTGTTGTACCAACATCAATACCTAATAGACTCATCACTCTTCGGGCTGGAGACCCCATCCTTTAGGTTGGGGAGGAAAGCCCGCCTCCTTTTATTTTTGGTATTAGGAGTTTAGTTTCCAATCAAATATAACTGAAAACTAAATCCCTAATATGCACAAACATAAGTTTGCGTTCTCCCTTGCGGGGTATGTGTTGCCCCATCCAGATCACAGTATCCGAGAGGAATCAGACTTGGGGAGCATCCGAAACATCGTGCTGGCTACCACGCCAAGATACTGCGATATAGGACTGTAGTCAACGGTTTAACTTGTGAAGTGGACGCTCGGATTGCGCTTTGCACAGGTTCCCCATGCTTTAACTTGGGGTTATTGACTGTTTACTCCTTAATTCGGGATATGAATATCATAATACAAATTCCTTTTAAATTCAAGGATGTGTTTTTTGCGGTATGTAAAGTTTGTCAAAATCTGTCCTTCTTATTGTAGGAGTGGGTCCGCCCATCAATTGGAAAATTGGAAACATCAGATTTAGCCAAATCAACACCGATTTATCCCGAATGCCAAAATCCCATTTTGGCGTTGATTTGGTATAATCCGAGATTCAGATGACAACATTTTACATATCTCAAAACAATATTACGTTTGCATTCAAATGGTATGCATGGTATAATTAGCACATGACATTTATGTTGGAAGAAGTTGCTGGAAAAGAGGTGTCCATTACAGAGAGTGGCGAGTCAGTCCTCACCTATTGTTATAGTGAGTCGGTTCAGCATTCATATTTTCATCCAATCTACGCACCGAATGGACAGGTAGTGACGGAGCAAACAGAGGAAACGAAACCAAGACATTTGCCCGGCATCTGTTTTTCATTTGGAACAGTGAAAGATGAAAACGGAATTCCTATTTTACTGAATCGCAGTATACCGAAACTTGATCAGGGAACATCTAAATCTTCATCATCTAAAGACTTAATTGAATTCGTCCAAGAAATAACTTGGAAAGATTCTCACCCTCTGTTGATAGAGACATGTCACACGAAAATATACGCGTCACAAAATGATATAAGGATACTGGATTTAGAAGTAGTTCTACAAGCACCTTCAAAAACTATTGAATTTGTTGACGACATTGGACTTGGTTATTACGCAGCAGAGATGGAACATCGGAAAGCAGCAGATTCAAGCGGAAGAATTGGCGAATCGGAAGTGAACGAACAAGAAGCAGAATGGGTAACGTTATGCGGAGTCGTTTCTAACACAGCAGTAGGTGTGGCAATCCTATCACATCCTGACAACGGACAAACACTGTTCCGTGCCGAGGACGCGTACCTCGGATATCTGTTAGCACAGACTCAACCTTTTTCGCTTAATGCCAATGCAACTCGGACGTTAAAATATCGTGTGCTTATCTATGTTGGTGACCTTTTTACTGTTGATATATCGAATTATTATCAAAACTACACAAATTGTGACGTCTGTGATACTACATAAAACAACTTGTGATACGCTAAGAATTCATGAAAAATAAATCACCTCTCCCCCTCTATAATTCTGATCCCCTATTTCAATCTGATGAAAAGTTAGCGGCACAACCTTCTGATATGAGTGTCCGTAACGCGGGTGTCAATAAACAATTCGCGCGCAATGTCTATATTGAAACATACGGATGTCAGATGAACGTTAGCGATAGTGAACTAATGGCAGGCATTTTGACGCAAGCCGGTCACCGCACCGTTTCAGACATTGCCGATGCTGATGTCATCTTACTCAATACCTGTGCAATTCGTGAGAACGCTGAAACTAAAGTCATCAATCGGCTTGTGCATTTGAATCATCGGAAACGGCGAGAAGAAAATCTGATTATAGGGGTTTGTGGGTGTATGGCTCAACATCTCCGCGACAAACTTCTTGAAGCTGCACCGTATGTTGACCTTGTTATGGGACCCGATGCATATCGAAATCTACCGATGGCACTCAACGCTGTGGCAAGCGGTGACCCATTTCTCAGTTTGCAGTTGGACAAAAGTGAGGACTATGCAGACATTGCACCTATCCGCAAAGAAGGGATTCGAGCTTGGCTCACAATTCAGCGCGGGTGCGATAAGATGTGTACCTTTTGTATCGTTCCCTTTGTCCGAGGTAGAGAACGAAGCATACCGCTCAAACATCTTACTGACGATGTCAAGAGACTTGTTGATGAAGGATTTAAGGAGATTGTTCTACTCGGGCAAACGGTAAACTCCTATTACGACGGTAATAATGATTTTGGAGAACTTCTGTGGTCTATTGCTGAAGTTGATGGTGTGGAACGCGTGCGATTTACATCTCCTCACCCCGCAGATGCAACTGACAGCATGATTAATGCGATGGAAAAGTGTCCACAGGTTTGCAAACAACTTCATCTTCCACTACAATCCGGATCAACACCGGTTTTAGAACGCATGCGACGCACCTACACTGCAGAAGAATATCGTGAACTGGTTTTAAAACTCAGGGAACGGATCCCACATATAGCACTTTCAACTGATATAATTGTTGGCTTTTGTGGAGAAACCGATGAAGATTTTAGGCAAACCTATCAAATGATGGCAGACATCCGATTCGATTCTGCGTTTATGTTCAAGTACTCTGAACGGGAAGGTACATTAGCTGATAAGACATTAGTTGATGATGTTCCCGAGCCTGAAAAAGCAAGACGGTTGAATGAGATCATCACGCTACAAGAGGAAATCTCAGCAGACATTAACCGCACGACGATTGGAAGCAATGTGCCCGTTTTAGTCGAAGGGAATAGTCGGCGTGACTCAGAACAGTATTACGGTAAAACTGATACATTCAAAACGACAGTTTTCCCGAAGGAAAGTGCTAAAGTAGGCGATATAGTAAATGTCCAAATCCATTCTGCTACGGCACATACGTTAATTGGAGAGATTGCTTAATGAAAAGTGGTTACCAGCGAAAATTTGTTAGATAAGTAACTCTCTGCTTATAATCATTGCTAATAAATAACATGCAAAAAATAAGAATTAAAAACAGAATAGAAATTGAGAAAATGAAACGGAGCGGTCAAGCCGCAGCAAAAGTATTACATTCAATTGCAGATGCAATTCAACCTGGAATTACAACTTACGAGTTAGAAATGGTATCTCGTAAAGCAATTGCTAATCTTAACGCGACTTCCTCATTCCTTGGGTATGTGATACCTGACCACAGTCCTTACCCCGCCACAATTTGCGTCTCCGTCAATGACAAAGTCATCCACGGTATCCCAGATAAGTTTGAAGAGCTCAAAGAAGGCGATATCATCGGTGTAGACACTGCTGTGAGCATAGACGGTTATCACGGTGATAATGCCTTTACCTTTCCTGTTGGAACTATAGCACCTGATGCACAAAAGTTACTTGATGTGACAAAAGCCTCACTCTATGCTGCAATATCAGAGGCGAAGCCGGGCAACCGTATGGGCGATGTCTCTTTTCAACTGCAAAACGTTGCGAAATCAGCAGGATTTTCAGTGCTTCAGAATTTTTCGGGGCACGGTATAGGTCGTAATCTGCATGAAGAGCCACAAGTACCTACCACCGGATCACCCAGACGCGGGGTCCGTTTAAGACCGGGAATGGTGCTTGCCATTGAGGCAATGGTAAATGCAGGAAACTCAAGCGTGGATATTTTGGAAGATGGGTGGAGTATTACGACGTCAGATGGGAGTTTGTCTGCCCTTTTTGAACATACAGTGGCTGTTCTTTCTGACGGTCCCGAAATTCTAACGGAGAGTCCAATATGGGAAAATCTTTAAAAATTCTTATTGCTGTCACGGCAATCCTAATTTTTATCTCTATCTATCTCATTTTCGGATATGCACAGATTGAAAAGTCAATGTTAGAGGTACAGAAGATATTTTACTTCCATGTTTCGTCGGCATTGACTGTCTTTGTAGCGTTTGGTGTAAACTTTGTATTTAGCATAAAGTATCTTGTCCGACGTAATAGCAACGATGATCTATTGGCTGCCGCAGCCGCTGAAATAGGTCTTGTTTTTTGTACAATTACATTGCTATCGGGGCCGATTTGGGCGAGATCTGCTTGGGGCACTTGGTGGAATTGGGAACCCAAGTTAACCAGTACACTCATTCTTTGGCTGATGTATGTAGGTTATTTTATTCTCCGCTCCGCTTTGGAACCTGAGAATAGAAAAATCTATTCTGCAGTTCTTGGAATTATCGCATATCTGAACGTCCCAATAATTTATTATGCTGTGGATATTTGGCAGGAAGGATTACATCCTGACCGTGCCACAAAATGGAGTCTTGCTCCTACAATGAAGGTAACTTGGATTTTGACACTTATTGCATTTGTTGTGCTGTGTATTCTCCTGCTAATTGTGCAGTATCAGACGAAAAAGACCGAAGCGCGCTACGAAATAATCCGACAAAAATACTTAGGAAATATGACATGATAAAGATAGTGATAATAATTGGTTTTTTGATAGTTTTGGGATTCTTTTTCTTTGCAACTCTTCCTGTAAGTTTGACATCAGATGAGGTATCAGAAGCAGTATCTAATGTGGTCTCTAAATCCAAAGTTGCTGTGGACGAAGATTTGGCAGAACAGTTGGCACTGCAATTAGTTGAGGAATTAGAAAATGAACAAAGCAAACGTCTCAAATACCTTGCTTCAGCCTATCTCGTAATTTGGTTGGTTTTTATGCTTTATCTGTTGCGATTAGGAAAACAGCATCAAACATTAGCCCAACGTCTTTCTCAACTTGGACAGGACACAGAAGAATCTTTGGAATGAGATCACATTATACGCAATTAACGCGATGTGTCCTGCAAGGTCCCCGTGCCTTGCAATGCTAACTGCTATTAGAAAACTTCTAATCACGTTAATTTGGTATTATACCCAATTAACGCGATTTGTAGCGCGAGGACCCCGTGCCTCGCAATGCTAACCGCTATTAGAAAACTTCTAATCACGTTAATTTGGTATTATACCCAATTAACGCGATTTGTAGCGCGAGGACCCCGTGCCTCGCAATGCTAATCGCTATTAGAAAACTTCTAATCACGTTAATTTGGTATTATACCCAATTAACGCGATTTGTAGTGTGAGGACCCCGTGCCTCGCAATGCTAATCGCTATTAGAAAACTTCTAATCACGTTAATTTGGTATTATACTATTTTTCAGAAAATGTATCTTTATCCAAGAGAATCTGAAAGATCATGATGAAAACAAAAATCGCTAATTTTAGTGAACTCAAAGACCGTGAACCCGCCTACGCCTTTGTAGCAAATGTAGATTTAGTTATTATCCGATATGATAACCAGATTTCTGTGCTATACGGAAGATGTCATCATCGCGGGGCACTGCTTGCGGACGGTTATGTTGAAGGTGAAAACCTGATTTGTGGTGTTCACTATTGGGATTATCGCTACGATACCGGTATAAGCGAATATCTGAATACTGAACGTCTTGCAAAATTTTCTGCATGGATTGAAGATGACATAGTTTATGTTGACGAAGATGAAATTCAAGAGTGGGAAAAACAGAATCCACAACCCTATCACCGCGATGAATATCAGGGAACCTATCAAGATATCCACGGGACTCAAGAAGAACCTTATGTCGCTGAAATTCAGGAATTGGCGAGTAATGGACTGAGTAAAGTCGGACATCATGGTCAGACTGCAGCAATGGGTGTGCTTCGGAAAGACCTACCGAATTGGGATGACCTACAATTTGTTGTTGCGCAACTACACAAAACACCACATCTTGACGAGACAGAAGTAAGTACTGAATTAGTCATCGGACCGCGTGCTAAAAAACCGCTTAGGTTGGAGATTCCTATCTTTGTCTCTGATATGAGTTTCGGCGCGCTGTCAGTCGAAGCGAAACTTGCATTGGCAAAAGGTGCTGAGATGGCAGGCACAGGAATCTGTTCAGGTGAAGGCGGCATGCTTCAAGAAGAAGCAGAAACTAACAATCGCTATTTTTATGAACTTGCATCAGCGCGGTTCGGATTCTCTTTTGAAAAATTGGATCATGCGCAAGCATTTCACTTCAAAGGTGGACAAGGTGCAAAAACTGGAACTGGTGGACACCTTCCCGGCAATAAGGTAACTGAAGAAATAGCTGCAGTCAGAGGATTAACCGCGGGGCAACCCGCAATCTCACCTGCGCGATTTCCGGATTGGGAAACACTTGACGATTTTGCTAAATTCGCTGAATTGGTTCGGAAAGAAACAGGTGGTATTCCAATTGGGTTCAAACTTTCTGCACAGCACATAGAAAAGGACATTGAGGCAGCACTCCACATCGGTGTGGATTACATCATTTTGGACGGTCGTGGTGGTGGGACAGGTGCAGCTCCCCTTCTGTTCCGCGACAACATATCAGTACCGACAATGCCTGCGTTAGCACGTGCACGCAAATATCTTGACGATACAGGAAACAGCGACGTAACGCTAATTATCACTGGTGGTTTGAGGACAGCGGCGGATTTTGCCAAGGCATTGGCACTCGGTGCGGATGGCGTTGCAATTGCAAATTCGGCAATGCAAGCGATCGGGTGTATCGGGATGCGGGCGTGTCATACTAACAATTGTCCTGTCGGAATTGCCACGCAAAAGGAGCATTTGCGTGCACGATTGAAGGTTCATGTTGCAGCGCAAAGGTTGAATAGATTTTTATCTGCCTCTGTTGAATTAATGCAGGTTTTAGCGCGGGCATGTGGACATAAGCATCTGAACCAATTTGACGCAGATGACCTAACCACTTGGAAACGCGAAATCGCACATTTGACAGGTGTAAAATATGCAGGGGTTGTCCCGTTGTAAGGCTCTGATACCAAATTAACGGGATTTGTCCTATTTTCCAGACGGTAGGGGCGGTTAGGAAACCGCACCATTAGCGTCAATTTAGGGGTCCCCAACCCGGTAGGTGCGGTTTGTAACCGCACCGGCTCTTATGGAATATGCGTCCAATAACCATTTTCGCAAACGACACGGTTCGGTTAGGAAACCGCACCATTAGCGTCAATTTAGCGGTCCCCAACCCGGTAGGTGCGGTTTGTAACCGCACCGGCTCTTATGGAATATGCGTCCAATAACCATTTTCGCAAACGACTCTGGGCGGTTAGGAAACCGCACCATTAGCGTCAATTCAAGAAAATATCTGTGTTTTTATGAACATTGCTCAATAAGAATGGTCATTGAGGTCGTCCTATATTTAGTCCCATAGGGACGCAATGTTTATAGCAACGGAAGCACCCCCAATTCTTTAGCCCTGTAGGGGCGGAATGTTTATGCGTTTTATTTCACATTTCGCTCGGACAGAACTAAAGAGACGTGTCTATACGGTGTACTATAAACATATCGTCCCTACGGGACTAAATATAGGACAGTCCCAATAACCGTGCTTATTGAAAAGTGTTCATAAAACAGATTCATTTTCCTTAAATTGACGCCTATGGGTTTCGCGGACGCTCTACCCGACAGACAAACCACAAAAATTAGGTGGACAAAGCACTACCAGTTAAATGTTGAATATACGACACTATCTTTTTCTCCAGACATATACACATTTACGAAGGGGTACACGACCATAAGTGCCCATTTGCTGACTGCTATTTCCTTTTTTTCCTGGTACTACGAGTATTTTTTCAACTTCAAACCCCAACGTTCGCGCTATATCGGATAAAATCAGGTCTACAGAAATACTAACACCTGCGTAGCGCACATTATCATTGACCATGAAGAGACGCGCATTCGGTTTTAGCAAGCGGAAACATTCACCAATGACACACGCCATTTCAGAAAAATAACCGCGGACCATTCTCGGAATGCTGTTGTTATTTAATGTACCAGCCGCCTTTTCGTGTTCCAGATAAGTATTTAATGCTTTTAGCAATTTCTGATTGTTGGCAGCTTCTATAAAGGATGACCACTTCGGACAAATTTTCAATAAATCCTTCTCTCGGTTTTCTACCGTACAACTGAGCATTTCCTGTCGTAAATCACAAACTTTTTCATGGGTCAAACCTAACATCGCCAACTCAAGAGCATAAGTCCGAGTATAATCGTAACGGTTGCAATAAGGGGGTGAAGTCATGATTGCATCATAAGTTGATGTTTCTAAGGTGGGTAAAATTTCAAGACACGAGCCTTTGAACAACCGAATATCACTTGATGTTTGCGTTACAGGAAAGAGAGTTGTGGGTGTTTCAGCAGAAGTTACATCTGATAAAATCTCTTTTAGTTTTGCAGTTATTGCAGCCTCAAATGAAAGAATTGCCCCTTTATTGAACGGCTTTGTGCCTGGTCGTATTTTGCCCGAGCGCGCATCCCATCGCAGATATTGCCCATCTTTTCGGGTATAACTGATCGATTCTAAAACACACAACAATGCAAGACGAAGAATTGCCTGAATTTTCTCACTCTCCTGCTGTAGGGCACCCCTGTAACGTTCAATTGCTTCTACTGTTTCTGAAGGATAGGCACCATTTGTAATCCGGAAGGTGCTAAATGGCACTTTCTCCGGAAATTCCTTCCAAGGTTGAGAGACTATCCAGCGTTCAAACGCAGCAATTTCATCAGAGGTCAAGCCTCTTTGCAATAAAAGTCGTGTTTGGATAATTTTCTGTCCAATAGGCAGCAATTCAATCCCGTCAGCGTGAATATCTTGCTCACTTGCGGCAAAGAGTGTTGTACCTATACCTGCGAATGGGTCAAGCACTGTTCCCTGCATTCCACCTTCATACCCCCCCAGAAAATAGGCAACAAGTCCTGCCGAAAACGCTTCCTTATATTTATACCAATTATATGCTGGTTTATCTTTGTTTCCTTGAAAACTTACAATTTTCCGAGATAAAAATGGGGCTATTGACAATTGTGGTTTGAAATCCTCGGTGAGTTCAGTATCAAGCGCAGTGATTTCATCAAGCAGCTCAGAGGCTTGTGGTTGAATTTCGTTTTTTTGCAAAGTCATAAACACCTCTATTATTGACATCTCCCACACCTAAAGGAGTGGGATTCTTAGGTCTTATATCAGTCCTTAATGTTTCTGAATGCCTTGTTCCTGCTTCTGCATCCACTGCTCCGTAGTTGAGTCTAACACGGACTCCACAGGCGTTTAGACTCTCCCAGTGTCCCCAGGCGAGTTATTAGTGAATGTGGTAGGGATGTTGTAGTAACAACATATATTAGGTGTTCTCTACCACATTCTAATGTTTTGAGTGATTTCGCACCAGCACCACACACCTTATCACGGATGGGGACAGGACTCAACACAGGTAAGTGTTGAGGTGATAACCCTGTCCAACGATGCTACATATAGTATATACTATTTCGGTGCAAATGTCAAGCGTTTTTTGACCCACAGCTAAAGCAGTGGGATTGTTAGTTAATTCCCTTCACTTTCCGGAATTTCTTCCCAATTGTGTTCAGGTGAATATCCCAAATCCTCTTTCGCCTGCTTCCAGTCATAACTCGAATCTGCCCGACCAGCTACTGCGTTATATGCACCGTAATCTATCTGTTCCGTTTCAATAGCACGTTCCACACATTGTGCTACGTCCCTCGGATCAACATAAACAAACCACGGATTAGTTGGATGCTCAGGAGCAGAAGGTCCGGGATTATGTCCATCACCTGCAATCACACCTGGACGGATATGGAATACTTTCAAGCCGTGTGCCTGATGGTAGGCTAAACCTATCTCCTCACCAAGGTGTTTTGCCAACGCATAATAGAGGTCGCCTCCACCAAACCTAAATGCGTCACCAACTTGATAGGGTAATTGAGCTTCTGGAGCAGGAGGACACGCTGCTATACTGGATATGTTAACTAACTTTTGCACCTTTTGCTGCACACACGCCTCAGCAACATTCCATGTCCCCTTTACCATCACCTCGGCAAATAAAGAGTTAGGTTTACCGTGGCGTTCTCTGACCAGCGCGACGAGGTGAACAACGGCATCTTGATCCGCACACGCTGCTTCAATTTCAGACGCTTTTGTCACATCCGCTTTTATAAAATGTGTGTTTGAAAATGTCTTTGCATGTTCAATGACAGGTTCAATGATATCAGTGAGTGTTAACTCGTAATTGATGCATAGACGTTTAATGACAAATTGCGCGAGGTATCCAGATGCACCGGTGATCAGAATCTTTTTAATAGACATGATGTTTCACGTTATCCGTTTACGAAAGGTGCTTCAGTATAGAGTCCATCATTGTAACCGACATAAAAGACCTTTCCAATTTGCACAGTTGGAGCACGCAAACTGCCACTACGCCCAAGAACAACTTTCAGAATGGATTCACGCACATCTTCGTTAGGTACAAAGGTTTCCACTTTCTTACCCTTCGCGACGACTATCTGCTCAGCGGATCCCATTAAATCCCATACAGCGTCTGCTTCCAACTTTTCTTTTCGCGCATCTGATCGGTTTTCTGCTTGTAAGTTGTTTGTGTCAAGAACCTCTTGCACTTTTTTGCATGAGTTTCAGCTATTTCGAAAATATATCCAGTCTATCATTATAATTCCTCCACTTTAATAAATTTTCCAGTATTGCGACTTTTTATTGCAGCATCAATCAATTCAAACGTGTGAAGTGCGTCTCTGAAAGTGGAACGGATCAGAGTTCTGTCCCCTGTTTCAATAGCACGCAACCACGCTCCTGTTTTGTCTAATCCTAAACTGTTTTGCGAAACAGTAGACTGATTAACTTTTTCACCATTAAGATATCCTCGAATCGTATTCTCCGCCATATTCGCCTGCAGGCGCAAATTCGGTCCTACCACCTCAACTTCAAAACAGAACCCTTCGGTCCCGCAGTGATTCATGTGCGTACCGAAAACACCATTGTCCAATTCATAAGTCATTTGGATAGCATTTTCTGCGTCAAATTCTGTTCGATCTAATGCCATATTTTTGACAGCTAATGCGTGTGCTTGAACGGGTTTCGGATTTCCCAAAACAAATCGCGCACAATCCAACACATGCACCGCTTGTTCGGCTAAAGGTCCCCCACTTATTTCAGACTGCAAAAACCAGTGTGGCATTGTGTAATTGAGATAATAGTCAATTGTGCAGACCGTTCGGACCAGATGAACAGTCTCTGAAGCAATCAATTCTTTCAGGCGTTCGTAAAGATGATGGTATCGCAGTTGAAATCCGATAGCTGCGATCACATCTGCATTCTCAATACATTCAAGACATTTTCGCCCTTCAGTTATATTCAATGCTGGTGGTTTCTCAACCATCAATGCAATACCATGCTCACATGCCATCTTGATAGGTTCTAAACGAACAGGGGGTGGTGTTGTAATCACCACCCCGTCCAATTCTACATGAAAAAAGTCATTCAGCACATCGGTGGCAAGTTCAGCATTGGCAAGCGTTGCCAGTTCTTGTGCTGCCGCAAGTCGAACATCGTGAACAGCAACCACACGTCCACCGTAGTTAGTTACTGCATTGAAATGATGCCTGCCCATCCTTCCAGCACCGATGATGCCTATGGCTAAAGAATCACTTCCGCTATTTGCGTTCGTAGAAGCTTTTTGCTGTATCACTTACGTTTCAGGTCTCCCCACGTGACAGCAATTTTACCTTTCGGCTCAATAGGTGTAGGGTTAAAGTCCGGTGGTCCGACAAATATATTATCGTACTGGGCATGTTCACTACCACTCATTCGGAACCCAATTTTTCCAGACGAGAACGCACCTTGCGAATCAGTCCATTCACTGACGAGAGATAAGTCTTCAACGCTGGCACCCACCGAACCAAGGTAAGCCTTAAAATTATGACCTGCACGAACCTCAAATTTCACTCGGTACCACACATTCTGTTCGCGATCAACACCATCAACAAATGCCCCTGGTTCTGCAGCCCAACCGCCATTGACTCTTCGGTGCCACCGGATGTGTTGTGGTGTGTGTCCTGATGCTGCAGTTGAAATTTGGTGCATGTAGATATTGTTAGCGTCCTGTCCGTGAAAAACAAATCCAGCTAACCCATTTTGCGTCGCTTTAAAATCCGCGTAATAATCGTATTCTGCGGGAAAATCATCAATGCTAAGCCCAACGTCACCACCTGGAACGTAAAGTACGTTTTTAGCGAGTACATCATGACCATCGGCATTTTCTTCAATCACCCATGTAGCTTTTGGTACCCATTTAGATTCGTCAATGTCCCCACTTTCAAAATCGTCATGAAACAGAATTTCGGCAGAAACGGTGCCGACACACAAAATCATTACTAAACAAATTACGTATCGCATTTTATTTTATCTCCTTGTAATATCAAATTAACGCGATTTGTAGTGCAAGGTCTCTGGGTCCTCCTCACAATGCTGACTTTATCAGAAAACTTCAAATCAAGTTAATTTGGTATAATATATAAAATATATAATGGGCAAAACGGATAGCTCAGCCGCCGAAATCCGATTTCCCAAGTCAGATTAATATTTAGTTGAAAGCCAATTCAATTATCATGCATTGTCAAGTATATCACAAATTTCGTTGATCAAATAATTAAATTCTCAGAGCCATTCAATTGTCCGGTAGTTCTGTTTTGCTGCTCAAGATATCTCCTCTGTCCGAGCGACCTCCCGGTCGCGACTTCCTGACTGAAACCGTGAGAAAACTTGAAAACTGAATGGCTCTAATTAAATCCTATGTATTATTTGCGTTTCAGGTTTCCCCACGTCACCGCGAGTTTGCCTCTGGGTTCAACAGAAAATATGTCAAATTCCGGTGTAGCAACTACAATGTTATCGTATTGTGCGCGCTCTCCGCCACTCATTCGTATACCAATTTTACCCTTCTCGAATGCTTTTTGACTATCCGTCCATTCGCTTGCAAGCGTAAAATCTTTATCTTCCGCGCCGACATCGCCGATATATGCTTTAAATTTGTAGTCTTTACGCACCTCAAACTTCACCCGATACCAAACATTTTGGTCGAGATTCCCTGTATCTACGAAGGGGGCAGGTTCGGCAGTATACCCGCCGCCTACTTTTCTGTGCCATCGGATGTGTTGCGGAGTATGCGCGGAAGCACTGGTTGAAACCTGATGCATATAGACGTTATTGCTGTCTTGTGCGTGAAAAACAAAACCTGCTAAGCCATTCGCTACAGTTTTAAAATCTGCGTAATAATCAAACTCTTCGGGAAACTCATCTACACTGAGACCAATTTCACTGCTCAGGACATCAAGGACCTTATTGCCGAGGACATCATGTTTATCATCATTATTCTCAATTACCCAAGTACCTTGCGGTGTCCACTTTGACGTATCAATTTTCCCATTCTCAAAGTCGTCTTGAAACAGAATTTCAGCGGAAACAGTACTGACACACAGAATCAGTGTCAAATAGATTACATATCTCATATCAATCTCCTTATACCAAATTAACGGGATTTATCTCATTTTTCTTGGTATTCGGTGCGGTTAGAAACCGCACCTACCGAGTGGGATCAAGTTAATTTGGTATTATACACTGTTAGAATTTATCGGTTTTAACTTCTGCCCAGATTGTTGTTAGTTTAGCAGTTGGTTCAACTGCCATTGGATCGTTGCCACCATAAATCTCAATTTCATCAATACGCGCACCATCATTAGCACGAATATGGATGCGCAGCCATCGTGCATCTATATCATCAAAGATAATCTCTGTAGTTTTGCTAATGGGAGCACCATCATGGGTATAAACCTTTTTCCATGTATTTGCAGTGGAGTCCGCATCCGCGATAGTCGTTGCGACGAGGATATCAAAATCGACGGTTATGCGGTCGACGAAACCTTGTGAGTGATCACTCGCAAAATAGATACGGTTCACATTGGCGACAGCACCGATGTCAATTTGTGCCCACCCGGGTATCGCGCCAATGATCCAACTACGGCAGTTGTTATAGAAGCCATCGTTAAGATATTCCGTGCAGTGCCGCTGCGGACACCAACCTGCTAATAGAGAAGAAGATTCCGCTTTAGCATCTTTCAGTAGATCTAAATTCGGCTGATTATCCAGAACCGTTGGAACAAATTCAGGACCCGGTTTTCCGCCAGCATCACATGCTGTAGTTGCTGCATTGATGTCCTGCTCTTTGAATTCGTGGCGTCCGAGTTTTTCCGGTCCCTTGTCCTCATCATGGAGTGCGAAAGACATGGAGACATTTAACATTATCGCAACCACAAGCAAACAGAAAATTATACGTCTCATCAAAACTACCTCCTTAAGCAACAGAGGCGTTGTGATTAGAATTAGTAGATTTTTGCCATATAAATGATATTGCGATAGTTGTGAAAAAACCTTCCATTTCTTAGTCAACAACCCTAAGTACTACTTGAGTCTTTGTCGTTTGTCATAGAATTCTTGTAAACGGGTTTTGAAATTATCACGATTATTTAATACTCGCAATGACACAAGGTTTATAAAGAATCTGAAAAATATTTCTTAGCCACTTCATTCACAAAATTCTTTCCCATCACACGATAACCCTCTGCATCAGGATGCAAGTTATCAGGAAGCAGGTCTACATAGTCAGGACCGAACACATCTAAACCGCTGACATAATGGATGTTTTCATCACCATAAGTTTGAAGTGCATCAGCGGCAGCTTGCACCTCTTCACGCATTTTCTGCAGATTGAAACCGACTGCGTTTGGGTTTTCCTCTCGGTTTGGACAATAGACAGGTGACATTAGGACGATAGGAATATCTGAATGTTTCTCGCGAATAATCTGGACTGCACCGATAATCGCAGGACGAAACGCTCGAGGACCTAAACTTGATGCCCCTTGGATATTAATACCAAGACACATAGAGATAAAGTTAGCTGGTAGGTCACGGATCATCCGTGCTACCATAGAATCAAGATGACACTGTCCACCATAACCCAGACAGGTTAAGTTGAAATTCTGATCTCGTGCAACAACCCCTGGCCAAGTCTGTATAGGTGATGCTGCGGAACGACACTGGGTGATAGAACTTCCGTAAGTGATCCACCGAGGACGTTTGTCTATGAACGGTTCTAATGTTGCACCATCGTCTATTTTTAAATTACGCAGTTGAAATCTACCAAATTGTGGCAACCATAATTCAATCAATTTTTCCTTATCTGACAGGTTTTCAAAGATGAAACTGTTCTTCCCTTTCAGATCAAACGAGCCAATGAACTCTCCATTACAACAGAGGTCAAGCATACCAGATTCGCGTTGTTCAACAATACTACCAGAGATGCGGGTTGTATTACTTTGAAAACTAACACGAACACCAGCGGGCATTGCTGAACGTTCTAACAACGGTTCTGGAAATAACACATGCTTTTCATGGGGAGTTCTCCACGGCATAATTGAATCATTTGTCTTCTCTATAGACACAACACCTTGCCAATTCAAATGGGGAGCATCAGGTTTCAATTGCATAATAATATACCCTTCTTACGTTTTTTGTGTAGAAGTTACATTGCGTCAACAACAGCGCGAAGTTGGCGGATACCATCTAACATCTGTTGCGGGTTTCCCCAATGTTCAATGCTCGCAGCACCCGTAAATCCATCATCAACAAGTGTCTGTAACAACTGTTCATACCGTAAGTCTGTCCCTCTAATTGGATCCAGATTTTTCTCTCGATTCGGTTTGACATGCACATGTCGCACAAGCCCTTTAATATGAGAATATCCATCCGGCAAAGGGAGTTCGCCACAGTGTAAACCGTTATTAACATCCCAACATGAAGCAAGTGCCGGACTATTTCCAAGTGCATCAATGACTGCACGTGTTTCTTCGCAACTGCCAACGAGTGTAGCATCTTCATTTTCAAAAGCCAGTATCACGTTCGCACCCTCAGCAATTGGAACAACAGGAGCAAGTTTTTCGGCTATTTGTTCCAGATAGTCGTTTATATCCGGACGGGACGACTCTTTAAGTCTCCGATTTGGATTCCAAAATGCAAATCCACGAATTATCTGTGTTTCAAAAGCGTGTGCAAGTTCAACCATTCGGTCAAAGTGTCGTAAGTGACGTTCATACTCCTGTGGATTGTCAATTGGACATTTCCCAAAAGGTGAGCCGATGCTTGCAACCTTGACATCATAAGTACTCAGCACATCTTGTGCGCGTTTTACATCGTCGTCATCTATTTCGGTAACGTGTTTGCCCCAAACACCACTGCGAACTTCCACAGTAGTGGCACCGGCTTCCACACCAAGTTTTATAGCTTCCTCAAAATCTTCTCTGGAAACTTCGTCAGCAAAAAAACAAACATCTATCATTTATTATTTCCCGCATGTTTTCCCGATGATACACTATTTTAGTCGTGTGATAACATGCATAGTGATACGCATGCTTCAGCCTAATATAATTGGGAAATGCAGACTCCTTTTTTGAATTTACTGGCAGACCTTTATACCCAATTAACCCGATTTGTAGTGCGAGATCTCTGGGTCCTCCTCGCAATCCTGACTTCATCAGAAAACGTCTAATGAGATTATGCGATCCAATAGAGAACAACAGCAGTGACTACCAATATTATCTCTACTACATTTGTTATTATTTTACCATTCCCATTTAGATAACGTGATAACCATTCAGTGACACTAATAAAACACCAAAGCGAACCAGATATTAGAAGTATTATACCTGTCCGGTGTCCTGGATGATCTTGCAGAAATGTATAACCCTTTGCAATAATTGATATCCCAAGAAACGGATATACGAAAAGACTTGCCCATTTCAACCATTTTGCATTTCGTAAGTAGGTACTAATCGAGACAAACATAACTCTCAATCCTCTTAATTCTTCAGGTGAGAAGCGATAAACGGTGCAAATTTCCCTAATACCTCAAGCGGTGACTCTTTATCTGAAAGTGATATTTCTAACATTGCCTCATTTTTCTTGACTGTAATCCAAGCAAGTAGCGGAGAAATTTCATCTGACATGACAACATCATTTTCTATCTGCATTGAACTATCAATCAATTCCAACAACTTTACAATGTTTAGTTTAACAACTGCAAGCGGGGTTTTGGGTAACTGTTTTAAATATGACAACTTCTTTTTATTTTCAAATCCATCAACCATAGAATACATCTGGTCTTCAGAAAAACTTAATAGAGATAGACCATCTCTTTCGGCATAGTAAATATTTGATGTGAACATAGATATATTTGTACCTTTATAATCCATCTTAGAAACAGAGGTATTCTGTAGGTTGGAAAGACTATTCTCTATCTGATCCCATTTTGATGGGGCTGAAGAATTGAATATCAAACCGCCGTGTGTGTGTACGTTTGATGCATCTATACTAAAGGTATTATCTAATTCAATATCAAGATTTTCCAAACCATTCGGATCAAATTGGGTTAAATCACCTACAGACAGTGCGATTTCACCTGTCAATCCAGCGATAACATCCTCCTCAAAATTGAGATTTGATAGTCCTTCAAGATATGAAATAAACGTATATGCTTCATCCGTATCGGAATTTTGAATTGCTTCACGGGCAAGTTCCCACATAGTTTCTGAAATACCTGGTGCAAAAGCGATAAACAATTCTTCCTCACCAGATATTCCTCTTAGTGTTGCCAGTTCTTTCCCCTCTTTCAGGTGGCGACTAACTTGACTCTCAGGAAAATTCGGATCAAATTTTGTGAAAAGCTGAAACATCGGACCTGTTTCTAATAAATTGAGTCCAGCACCAACCTTCGAAAAAGCTTCAAGTTGTATCCGAACATCTGCGTCCATATCTTCAACAAAAGGAATGATCCTTCGGAGATCAAGATATAGTGACACTTGTGCTGAACCAATATTTTTTGAAACTGCCGTATATGATTCGTTCTTAAGGATTGATTCGGATTTCTTCCGATAAGTATCAATCAACTTCTCAAAACTGTTTTTTCCAATGCCAACGACCAGAAAATCGCCGACAAAACCATAAGTTAAAAGGACATCTGGCATTTGGAGCGTGTTGTATTTTACCTTCCTATGTTCACCCGCATCAAGTGTTAATCTACCTCCTGACATTCCCATGAAACCTGTAAGGATTTTAATTAATCGTTGCATCTCAGCGAGATTGCCCCCGGAATGCACAACAAAGCCTCCATGTGGGTCACCTACTTCTCTTTGCCACATTGCCAACCCAGTTTGGTATCCCACTGTGTCAATTACACTGAATAGGTCAGTTCCGATTATATTTTGTACAGCCATTATTCCTTGCTGCATTTCCTCCAATTCTGATCCATCAATTAGTAACTCAAAGGCTTTCTCCCAATCTTTTGATATATTAATTTCATTATAAATTTCGTCAATATCATTAAGTTGGGCATAGAGGATACTTTCCTTCGGAATAAAGTTAGTCACCTTTGCTGCGTGTACGGAAATAGGTATCCCGACAATTAATAGAGTGAAAAAGATTATCTTAGGTATGTTAGACCAAGTCAGTGATGAGGAACTGTGGTTTTGAACAAAGGACTTGAATTTCATCAGAAACCTCCAATTTAGGGAACTCGAATTTCTTCTACCATTGCCTGCACCTCTTCAGGTGGCGGTGGCGTGAAAATAGACACGACTATAGCGACAACAAAATTTAGCACCATGCCAACGGTCCCGATTCCTTCGGGGGAAATACCTAAAAACCAATGCTCCGGTATGTTAAGGGCTGGTTTGATAAATTTGAAAAAGATAATATACGATGCTGTAAACGTGATGCCGACTATCATTCCTGTTACAGCACCAGCTTTGTTCATACGTTTAGAGAAAATCCCCATGACAATTGCTGGGAAAAATGAACTTGCAGCGAGGCCGAAAGCAAAAGCAACAACTTGACCAACAAATCCGGGTGGATTAATTCCGAAGTAACCAGCGATACAAACTGCAAAACCTGCGGCGATCCTCGCAGCACCTAATTCCTGCTTCTCTGTCATATTCGGTACAAAGCAACCCTTAAGTAAGTCATGGGCAATAGCAGTTGAGATTACCAACAGGAGCCCCGCGGCAGTTGATAAAGCTGCTGCTAAGCCTCCTGCAGCAACTAATCCAATAATCCAATTCGGAAGTTTTGCGATTTCAGGGTTGGCTAACACCATGATGTCTGGATCAATTTTCAGTTCATTCTTAACCTTGGATTTTGAACCACGATACTGAATTGCACCATCTTCGTTAAGATCTTTAAACTTAATCAGTCCAGTCATTTCCCAATTCTTAAACCACTCAGGCACGTCTTCATATTGGACATCTATTAATTCGCCATCCTGTTCAGAAGTTACAGTATTGAGCAGGTTTGTTCTTGCAAATATGGCAACCGCAGGTGCAGTAGTATAGAGAAGAGCGATAAATAGTAACGCCCATCCTGCAGAAATCCTTGCTTCGGATGCTTTTCGTACTGTGTAGAACCGAATAATCACATGCGGAAGTCCTGCTGTTCCTAACATCAACGCTGCTGTGATGAAAAAGACATCGATAGTAGATTTACTCCCATCGGTGTATCGGTCAAAGCCGAGTGCCTCGTTTAAACCGTTGAGTCGATCCAAGAGGTAAAGTCCCGAACCATCAGCGATTTTTCCCATGAACCCTAGCTGCGGGATAGCATTCCCAGTAATCAAGATTGAGATGAAAATAGCAGGCACGAGATATGCAAACATGAGAACACAATATTGTGCAACCTGCGTGTAGGTAATGCCCTTCATGCCACCGAGCACAGCATAAAAGAACACAATCCCCATGCCTATTAGCACACCCATTGTGATATCAACATTCAGAAACCTGGAAAAAACAATACCGACACCGCGCATCTGTCCTGCAACGTAAGTAAACGAGACAAAAACAGCACATATAACAGCAACAATCCGAGCCAATTGTGAATAATACCTGTCACCAACGAAATCGGGAACAGTATACTTTCCGAATTTGCGGAGGTAAGGTGCTAATAGCAAGGCAAGTAAAACGTATCCGCCAGTCCAACCGAGCAGGTAGACTGAACCGTCGCGCCCCATAAACGAGATGAGTCCTGCCATAGAGATGAAGGAGGCAGCACTCATCCAATCTGCCGCTGTTGCCATTCCGTTTACAACTGGATGTACATTGCTACCAGCAACATAGAAGTCTTCTGTTGAACGCGCTCTTGACCAGATCGCAAGTCCGATATACAATGCGAAGGAGAGCCCAACCATCACGAAAGTCCATGCTTGTACATCCATGATTATTCAGATTCCTCCGCTTCATCGGATGCCATGTATTTCTTATCCAAACGATTCATCAACCATGTATAGACAAAAATCAACTCTACAAAAATCCATATTGATGCTTGTTGCGCAAAATAGAAGCCGAGACGAAACCCACCAAATCGTATTTTATCAAGTTCGTCAACAAAAACTATTGAACAGAGATACGAAGTGACAAACCAAATTCCGAGAAGGATAGCGAGATATTGTAAATTTTTACGCCAGTACAATCTACTATTATCAGATGGTTTCACAAACTGCCCTCCGTTAGTAAACGATTAAATATAGAGTTCCCAAAACATTTTTATAGTATCAAATAAGCGTTATTTTGTCAATAATTATCAGGAAACATCAGCCTCTCCACATGTTCTATCAATATATGTATAACTTTGATATGGATCTCTTGAATCCTATCAGCGGTATCTCCCGGAGCAATGATATAACTATCACAGTGTTGTTTGAGCATTCCACCATCTCTTCCGATCAATCCGAATACATGCATTTGCCTTGATTTTGCTGCCGCTGCTGCGCGTACAACATTTTCAGAATTACCACTTGTTGAGAGTGCAACTAACATATCACCGGGATGTCCAAGTGCCAGCAATGGTCGCGCGAATACTTCGGTAAACCCAAAATCGTTCGCTGTGCATGTGATATGTCCTGCATCGCTCAGCGCAATAACAGGGAGTGGTTTGCGATTGTCTCGAAACTTTCCGGTGCATTCTTCTGCAAAGTGGATGGCATCACACATACTCCCGCCATTACCACACGTAAATATCCGTCCCTGTTGTTCAAATATATCTTGCATCGTGGCTGCCGTTTCAGCAACGACTGTGATATTATCAGGATTTTGGATAAACTGATTGAGTGTGTTCTGCGCTTCCAACAGCGCGTTACGAACACTATCCAAGATGTCCATCAACTTTTTCTCCTACCGGTAATTGTTAGAAAGGTCATTAAAACTGTGATTGATTCAATTGGATCAGAAACCATTAAAATTAGCATAATCTCAATTAACAAGGGCACCCGATTTTTCGGGCACCCTGTTTGAATTAATTGGTACACACTCTGTGTAATTCAACCTAATGCCAACCTTAGGCTATTTAGAGAATTGATAAAGGGGTTAGTAACTGCACAAAATTTTCTATGATAATCTATCATTATGTGTTGTTTTTTGTCAGATTTTCTGTTGGACTAATGATAGAAAAATCTGTCATAATCTGTTGGGTTGAAGTCTTCCTGCTTCTGTTTTTTGCTAAAGTCCTCATTCCGAGCAATCCTCGTTCAATCAGGTGGAAATGAGATAGCTGCGGAGAACCCCAAGGAAACTTTAGAATAAGAGGACACCTCAACCAGTCCTCTGCTTCTACACCAGTTGGAGATTTCATCAGCGGTGTGAAAGGGAGTCACCCGACATGTTTCGCATCTAAAACTTGTTGTCCATCTAAATCAGCCAGTCGTAAAACCTGATCTGATATTTCTCACAATTGTCTGGTCCCTATTGGTTTGTTCGTTTCAAGAATGAGTATACGGATCTTATTAAGGTCTTGCTGTGAAAGTTCACCGAGTGCTGGCAACGCGATGGCACAGAATAGGACTGAGAATAGCAAAGCGGTTTCATTGTGTGTCTCCTTAGCGTATAGTAAACCACATTTGCGCTCGGTTGTCAATAAAAATGTGAAACAGGAATTATTGTCTGAACCAGGATTTCCAGGATTGAAGATTTGTGAATGGCAATGTGTCTTTGTAGCGCAAACTAAAAGTTTGTGCTACAGCAGATACGCTTGATGAGAAACAATCCTGAAAATCTCATAATCCTGAAAATCCTGGTTCAGACAAAATAATCCGAGATTCAGACATTAAATCGGGTGCTGCTTCGCTTTACCCACCTACGATACCGTCAAATACCAACAACTTTACACACCCCGGAATAAAGAAGTACTTGAAAAAATCTAGTTGATTTGATAAGCTGATGTTGTATGAGATGTCCTCCTAATTCTCAATACAAGGAAACTGAAAATTAACCGATTAAATCCCTAATCTGCAACTCACCTTATTTCGGGCACCAAACTCACGTTATTATACCAAAAGATTCTCCTTCTCTCACACAATACTATTTCTTTCATCAAACTCACGTCACGCTATAAATAGAGGTTCCTACATGTCAGATAACAACTCATTCCTAAAATCCGGTATCCGAGACAACCTTCTTCGTGGCACAGTTCGCGATTTTTTAGAACAGGAAATTAAGAGCGGTTCCGCGCTTTCTGTTGTATCTGCTTACTTCACCATTTATGCTTATGAAAAGATGCAACATTCCCTCAACAAAATAGAGGAACTCCGATTCCTATTCGGTGACCCCGATTTTGTCAAACGTATGGATCCGAATAATACAGATAAAAAAGCGTTTGACATAACGGATACAGGCTTAGAACTTAACCAGCAACTCCGACAGAAACCGATAGCCAAAGCATGTGCCGAATGGATAAAAGAGAAGGTAGAAATCCGCACTACCCGCCAATCAAATCTACTTCACGGGAAGATGTATCACATCGCCAATAACGGTGTTGATAAAGCTATTCTGGGCAGCTCCAATTTTACCGTGCGCGGACTCGGACTGAGTTCAAATAGCAGCAACATTGAACTCAACCTAGAGGTGGATAGCGACCGCGACCGCACTGACCTAAAGACGTGGTTTGACGAAATCTGGAATAACGATAAACTGGTTGAAGATGTCAAAGAAAAAGTACTGGCAAAACTGAAGCAGATAGGGCAAGATCACCCACCAGAACTCATCTATTACAAAACCCTATACGAACTTTTCCGTGAAGAAATTGAGACCCGAAAAACAAACGATCAGACCCTTGAGGATATACATCTATACGACATGAAAATTTGGAAGAAACTGTATGAATTCCAAAAAGAGGGTGCGAAAAGCGTAATCGCTCGGTTATTACGCCATAACGGCTGCATCTTGGCAGACAGTGTTGGATTGGGAAAAACCTACACCGCACTTGCTGTTATCAAGTTCTTTGAATTGCGAAACGAACGCGTCCTTGTGCTATGTCCCAAAAAACTCCGCGAAAATTGGGCACTCTATCCCGCACATAATATGCAAGCAGCCAATGATTTCCTTGATGATAAATTCGGTTATTCTTTATTATCGCATACCGATCTATCCCGTTATACAGGCGATGCCGATGGTATCAATCTGGAAGGTTTCAAGTGGCAGAATTTTGACCTGATAGTGATTGATGAATCTCATAACTTCCGAAACGATACCAAGCCCGGTGAGGATAAAGATGGCAATTTTCGACACAGTCGCTATTCACGACTATTAGAA
The DNA here is from genome assembly GCA_965237835.1 of Candidatus Poribacteria bacterium. Lineage (GTDB taxonomy): Bacteria > Poribacteria > WGA-4E > WGA-4E > WGA-3G > MSPOR6. The sequence continues at coordinate 143,609 of OZ250160.1, forward strand.
GAGGTTATCAAGGAAGGCACTAAAACCAAAGTGCTGATGCTTTCCGCAACACCAGTGAATACTTCACTTACTGACCTCCGCAATCAAATATATCTCATGACAGAAAAACGCGAGGATGTCTTTAGAAAAAGTTTGGGAGTCAGCAATATCCGCAATTTAATACAACAGGCACAAAAAGCATTCAAGACGTGGGAAGAAAATGTACCCAAAGATGGCGCAAGAGATAAGACAGAATTATTTAATACTTTAGGCGCAGACTTTTTCCAACTGCTCGGCGGCGTTTCTATTGCCCGTTCCCGAAGGCATATCATAAAATACTACGCGGAAGAAATTGAACGTATCGGTGAATTCCCCAAAAAACTGAAACCAGAAAATTGCCACCCACGCACCGACCTGTCCGGTGCACTCTCATACAAAGCACTGGCAGATCAGATAGGCGATTTCGCCCTATCCATCTATAGACCGTCTAGTTATGTGGTGAGTGAAACAGCAAAACAACGATTGGCAAATGAGAAACAGAGACTCCGTTTTAATCAGGAGGACCGCGAGAAATTTCTTATCGGCATGATGCAAACCAACTTCCTCAAACGACTGGAAAGTTCTGCTCACTCCCTCTCCGAAACACTTGAACGCACTATCAACAAACATGATGAAATGCTGGAGAAGATTGGGTGTGTAAAGTTTTTGTACAAATAATTATGCAGCTTTTGTGTTTGGATACCAATATCTGTCCCAATCTTTATTCTTCAATAAACACCGCCAACCAAGCACAGCATTGATGCCCGGTTTCTCCCATCTCATAGAAGCTTGTTTACATCTTTGCCCGACGACATGTTTACAGGCACTCTCAATCACACCACTTCCGATCTGATACCCCTTTTCTCTAAACGCTTTATACTGCATACGCGGCGCATGTTTTTCAAAATAACCTGCTTCTCTTTCTAAACTTTCCCTGACTTCCGGATTTTGTGTGCATAAGGCATAGATGCGGGCGACCACTTCTGTGATGTTGCCAGCGTAGAGGTGCGGTTCCATCTCATTTATCCACGCACCGATAACTTCTGTTTCAGTCTCTCCGAAGGCGTGTTTGGCAACACCATAGAGATGAGATTTGGCGTGCATGTAATCCACAATCTCAACAGCATTAGGGAAGTATTCATCGGCTAATTTCCAAATCCACGCCGCACCATCCCCGATAAAGACAACTTCCTGCGTCGCTATATCCTCTTGATAGATACCACTGTGCGTTGCTAACGCAAATAACTCCTTACCAAAATGTTCCGCATTATTACCGCTCGCAACATACCGGATACTTGGCACTCTGGCACTCGGTGTCGTCTCAGAACCACATTGTGGATAATCTCTGTAAACACACCCAACTTTCACTTCAGTCCACCCGTTTGGTGAGTTCGTATAACACCCATCACAACTCACATACCACCGCTGATTTTCCTCAAGATTTTGGGTTTCTACTTGTTCTGGCACGCTCAAATCTTCTGACCACTCACGCACTTTTTGATGGAGCGTCGTGTGGCTTACTTCTATCCCCTGACGAGACAACTCCTCAGCCGCTTCCCTAAAGTCAAGACACGCTGCCAGACGACACATCGCTTCTGCGACACGATGTGTGTATTGATCCCGCAACTTTTGTCCGGTTTCCCACGGCACATGGTTATGACCCGATGCACAACGATACACCCAACGCTCTACACAGATCACACCACATACCGTCGTAATACGCCGCGCCCTTTTACACCACGGACGGCACACTTGTTCACACTCAGGACATTCAACAGGTTCACAAGCAGACTTACCTGCCATTTGAGAGATAAACATCTCTAAAAACTTTTGACCCCACGAACGAGATGTCTCAAATACACGAAACTCGGCTTCTTCTAACGGTATACACGGATCGGAAAACATCTCTCTCGCAAAATCGTTGAATTCTTCTACAAACTTCTTAAATACTTCTTCAAACTCTTTGACTTCACAACTTGCTAATGATATACTAAACATCGGTATCCTCTCCTATTTTGTTCATAGTTTATGTTCATAGTTTATTAGGAAAGGATACCATTTTTTGGTAAAACTATAAACATCTTTCCAATTCATAACTTGTACAAAAACTTTACACACCCGAGAAGATTGAGCGGTTTGAGAAAAACATCAATATATTGGACGTAGAAGCAAATGTCCTCCCCGATGACGATGAAGACGATGAGGAATTTTTGGTCAATCGTGCCAAAAATCCGTATCATCTGAAGGAATTAGATTGCACCCGTTGGAAGCAAGACCTCATCAAAGATAAACAAACCCTAACGGCAGCGTGGGAAAAAGTCAAATCCATCACCCCTGAGAAAGATGGAAAACTCAAAGAGATCAAGAAGCATATTCGGGACAAGGTGCAAAATTCCACCGCCGATAAAGATGGAAAACCTAACCGCAAACTGTTAGTCTTCACTACCTTCAAAGATACGGCAGTTTACCTTTATGATAACTTGTCTGAACTTGCATCGGAATTAGAGTTGAACATGGCGTTGGTTTCTGGAGAGATAACCCGAACAACCTGCGGACAAAATAACTTCAACGCTATACTAACGAACTTTGCACCGCGCGCAAGAGGTCGAACTGATGAAACAAGCGACAACATTGATCTAATCATTGCTACCGATTGCATCTCTGAAGGACAAAATCTGCAGGATTGTGACACAGTCCTCAATTATGATATACACTGGAATCCCGTGCGTATCATTCAACGTTTTGGGCGCATAGACAGGATCGGTAGCAAGAATAAAGAAGTGAAAATGATAAACTATTGGCCCACTGAAGATATGGAAGTGTATCTGCGTCTACAAACTCGGGTCGCATCGCGCATGGCACTTGCAGATGCAACCGCAAGCGGTGATGACGACCCGCTAAACGATTTCACTTATGAACAGGCGGAGATGGAACTCAATTTCCGTGACGCACAGTTGGAGCAGCTACGTAAGGAAGTGCTTGATCTCGACGATCTCTCTGAGGGTGTTGTGTTGAGTGATTTTACGCTCGATTACTTCTTTACACAACTACTGAAATATCTTGAAAAAAATCGTGCGGAATTGGATGCAACACCTGATGGTGCCTACGCTGTCACGGATTACGAAAATAATCCGAAGGAAAACGGTGTCATCTTCTTCCTACAACAACGTAACGCCAGCACAGATAAACAGCAGAAATCTGCCAGTCCCATCTATCCATATTATATCGTCTACATCCGCAATAATGGTGACATCCGATACGGGTGTGCAAACGCTAAACAGGTGTTAGATCTGTTTGAGGCATCGGCTGTCGGAAAGACCGAACCTATTCAGAACTTGTGCCTACAGTTTGACAGAGAAACCGAACACGGTGATAATATGGCACATTATAACAAACTATTGGACACGGTGATTACGCATATCACACGGTCGCATACGAAAACACAGAGCCAAATTCTGAGGAGAGGTAGTCCACGCGATTCTAAACTTACCCCAGCATCCAAAGTACCTAAAGATACTGGTGATTTTAAATTGGTGACGTGGTTGATTATTACGTCTGATGCCTAAAAAACAGGTTCGTAGTCGCGCAATTCATTGCGCCTCTTACATTCATAGGACTTTTCAAACTCAATGGAGCCCTATCTTTATTGTAGGGGCAGGTCTCTGGGCCCGCCCGTGCTTAGGTGAGATGATGCCAATCCTGAAAATCCGCAAATCCTGTGAATCCTGGTTCAGACAGAAAGAGGATCAATAATGAACAAAGACACAATCAAATCCGCATTAACAGCAATTCCCACCAGCGACTTTTTAGAGAAGTCAAAAGAACTCCTCGCAACGATAGGTTACCACAGCGAACGGACCCTTGATCTTTCTGGCACCGTCCACGACTTTTTTGAGGAATTTCCACCATTAAACCCGAACACCAAAACCGAACAGGAATTCCGTAATCACGTTGAATCTGTACAACTCATTTTCCAATTTACAAAGGACGAAATTGACGATGACCCACAGCAGCTGACTTTGCTTGAGTCTAATTCGTTCGATAAAGGCAACATTAGCAGTTTCCTGTTTTGTGCAGTGGAATTAAAAGATAGCGACTACTCCCGCACAAAATACGCTGAGTTTACACGAGAAATCAATAAAAGATTGTTTGCCCCAACTGTGATTCTATTTCGCACCGCAGACCATCTGACTGTGGCATTTGCAGATCGCTGTCCAGACAAAACTGACGATGCACGTGATGTGCTTGGACAGGTCACCTTCATCAAAGACATCCATCTGAACAATCCACATCGCGCACATCTGGATATCCTCTCCGAACTCTCACTTGCAGAATGCGTCAAGTGGATTGATAACAAGAAAAAACCGAAAAACTTCGACGGGTTGCTGGCAGCATGGCTCGCCAAATTGGATACGGAAGAGCTCAACAAGCAGTTCTATCGGAAACTGTTCGCGTGGTTTGAATGGGCAATTGACGAAGCAAAGTTCCCAACAGATGAGAAGCGCGTCATAAAACCGGAGGAGCATGTTATCCGACTCATCACACGTCTGCTTTTTATCTGGTTTATCAAAGAAAAAGGGCTTGTTGCTGAGGAACTATTTAACAAAGCACAAATCCAAAACCTATTGAAAGCGGATGACTTTGATAACGGCGACTCCTACTATCGCGCCGTACTACAAAACCTCTTTTTCGCCACGTTAAACACAGAGATAGACAAACGTGAGTTTAGCAGGGAAAACTATTCTGGTAATCGTGATTTCTCACGGTATCGCTACAAAACACAGATACGCGATCCTGATAAACTGCTGTCATTCTTTGCTAAAACCCCCTTCATCAACGGAGGCTTATTTGATTGTCTGGATAGTTTCAAAGCACCAACAAGTGGAGGTTACCGAATAGACTGTTTCTCTGATGTTGATTACAAAAAACTGAGCATCCCCAACCGCCTCTTTTTTGACGAAAGCCAAGGACTACTCCCTACTATACTTGAACACTACAAATTCACCGTTGAGGAGAACACACCGATAGAGCAGGAAGTCGCGCTTGACCCAGAACTACTCGGCAGAGTGTTTGAACACCTACTCGCCGCTATCAACCCAGAAACCGGTGCAACGGTGCGAAAACAGACCGGCTCCTACTACACCCCACGCGCCATCGTTGACTATATGGTAGAGGAGGCATTAGTCGCGACGCTCTCCCAAAAGTGCAATCCAACCGATGGCAAAGCCGATTTTTGGAACGAACGGTTACACTATCTTTTTGACTATGCAAAGATATTCGATGATGCAAGCGAATGGTTTGACGACACCGAAACTGACGCGATCGTGAAAACAATTTCTGAACTCAAAATACTGGATCCCGCGGTCGGTTCTGGCGCGTTTCCGATGGGAGTGCTGCACAAGTTAACGCTGGCACTGCGGCGACTTGATCCAGACAACAACCGATGGAAAAATTTACAGAAGGAGCTTGCAGGAAAACGCGCTGCTGATGCATTTGATACACAGGATGACCAAGAACGTCGTGAAGAACTGCACGAAATTGACGACACATTCAAACGTTACCGTGATTCGGACTTCGGACGGAAGTTATACCTGATACAAAACAGCATCTTCGGCGTAGATATTCAACCGATCGCCTGTCAAATCGCCAAACTCCGCTTTTTCATCTCACTTGCAATTGAGCAGCAGCCAAACGATAATCCTGATAAGAACTTCGGTATCAAACCCTTGCCCAATTTGGAAACGCGCTTTGTTGCAGCGAATACGCTAATCGGTTTCAAAGCACAAAGGTCGTTCCTAACCGAAAAAGCAGTGAAGTTAGAGCACGAACTGCAAGACAATCGTGAACAGCATTTCCACGCTACTACTCGCCAACGCAAACGCGCCTGCCAGACAAAAGATGAAATATTGCGCGGAGAATTGGCAACCGAATTAAAAAGCCTGGGGATGCTTGCAGATGATGCTGAAAAGGTTGCCAAATGGGATTTGTATGACCAGAACGCCACTGCTGATTGGTTCGATTCGGAATGGATGTTTGGGATTACGCATGGATATGATGTGGTGATTGGCAACCCGCCTTATATCCAATTGCAAAAGGATGGCGGGAGACTTGGAAATCTTTATCAAAATGCGGGTTTTGATAACTTCGCTCGCACAGGCGATATTTACTGTCTATTTTATGAACGCGGAATCAAACTGCTAACACGAAACGGGCATCTTTGTTATATTACCAGCAATAAATGGATGCGCGCAGGTTATGGCAAAAAGTTGAGAGATTATTTTGTAACTTATACCCAACCCGTTCAACTACTGGATATGGGACCCGATGTGTTTGATGCCACCGTAGACACAAACATTCTGCTGCTACAAAACACCGTGCTAGATGATCCAATTGACTTCAAAGCCGTAACCATTGGGGCAGATTTTGACAAACAAACCGGTAGCATCGGACAATACTTGAGCGATAACGGTGGGACTATGGAAAAACCTGCTAAAGGTGAACCGTGGGCAATACTCTCATCTGCCGAACTCGCCTTAAAACGCAAAATAGAAAATGTCGGCAAACCGCTCAAAGACTGGAACATCTCTATTCATTACGGAATTAAAACAGGTTATAACACTGCCTTTCTCATTGATAATCAAACGAAAGAGGCACTGATAGAAGCAGATCCCAAATCGGATGAAATTATCAAGCCCGTTTTGAAAGGTCGGGACATCAAGCGATATCAAGTTGATTGGGCAGGATTATGGTTGATAGATACACATAACGGATATGAAAATGTTCCAGCAATTGATGTAAACAATTACCCAATCGTTAAAAGACACTTAGATGGCTTTCACACCCAACTTGAAAAGCGCAGCGACAAGGGACACACACCCTATAATCTCCGGCATTGTGCTTACCATTCAGCATTTGAAAAAGCGAAAATTATTTATCCTGAAACAACCCACACCGCTAACTTTTTCTACGATGACGGGCAATATTTTATAGAGAAAACCTGTTTTATGATAACGGGTAGTGATTTAAAATTGTTAGTTGGACTACTGAGTTCCATTCTAATGACATTTGCTTACAAGCAATATTGTAGCGGTACTGTACTTGGTAAAAAGGGATACCAATACAACCAACATGCCTTAGAGAAATTGCCCATCGTTAAGATTCCCGCAGCGCAACAAGCATCTTTCATTGCTTTAGTTGATAAAATCCTTTCCATGAAAGCCGCAGACCCAGATGCAGACACCACAGACTTGGAAAATGAGATTGACCAATTGGTATACGCCTTATACGACTTAACCCCCGAAGAAATTGCGATTGTAGAGGGTGCTGCGGGATAAGTTGTCAATTTGACAGAGCGTGTCAAATTGGCAGAGGAAAAAGTTAAGAAAACCCCATAAATTCTGTTTTTAGGCAGTTTATCATTGGCACGAAAATTGCTCGTTAGGTAACCTATATGTTCTTCTAAAATCTGACCGGGAAGTTGGTAAGTGATGGAAATGATTAACAGATTTCGTGGAGAAGCAGGTCGTAATCGCCTTATTTGGGCGTTACGCAAACAGGCTATTCTGCATGACGACGAAACATTATCCAATGAACTAGCTGACCAAGCCGAACTTCTTCAGTTTGAGTCCGGGGATGAACTAATCATACAGCATGATGCTGACAATGACATCTATTTTATTTTAGCTGGGCAACTTTCTATCGTTGTTAATGGACGAGAAGTAGCTATCAGGAAACCTGGAGAACATGTCGGTGAAATGGTGTTAATTGATCCATCTGCAAGACGTTCAGCGTCGGTTATTGCTATTGAGCAAACGGTTGTTGTCAAAATTTGTGAAACCTCTTTCCGTTTGTTAGCAGAAAAATATCCAAGAATCTGGCAGCTAATTGCAGTAGAACTTGCCGATAGGTTGCGGCAAAGAAATAGGTTAGTTGCTGCTACAAACCCACGTCCTGTTGTGTTCATAGGTTCCTCAAAGGAATCACTTCCTATTGCAGAGACGATTAAATCTAATTTAGATGGTAAAGATATCATCGTTCACTTATGGACAGAAGGTGTTTTTGGTGCTTCGCAATTTACATTAACCGAACTTGAGAAACAGGTTCAAGAAGCTGACTTTGCAGTACTTGTTCTGGGACCTGACGATGAAGTGATAAGTCGTGACGAAAAATCGGATGCGCCTCGTGATAATGTAATCTTTGAGTTAGGTCTATTTATGGGAGCATTATCACATGAACGAACCTTTATGGTTATTCCTCACGGGTGTGATATTAAGATTCCCACTGATTTGCTTGGCCTTATTCCCTTGAAGTATAAATCAGGTGATTCTAACGACTATGCCGATTTGCTGATACCAGTTTGTGATCAACTTCGGCATAACATTAAAAAGGTCAACGTTAAATAATTTCATATTAGGAGGATTATTCCAATGAGTTTAGGTGAAGATTTTGCAAAAGAAGTTCGAAAAATATTTCAGGAAACATGGGCTACCCGGAAAGGCAGAAAAGTCCCAGAACCGGGAGATATAGCATTAGGTAATGATGCTGTGGAGTTAGACGGGACGGTGCTATATGCAGACCTTGATGATTCTACAAATCTTGTAGATTCTCATCAACCAAAATTTGCGGCTAAAATATATAAAGCATATCTCAGCTGCGCTGCTAAGGTGATACGGTCTGAGGGTGGTGTTATCACCTCTTACGATGGCGATCGTATCATGGCGGTATTCATCGGAGACTTAAAAAACACCTCCGCCGCTCGTTCAGCATTAAAAATAAACTATACAGTTACCAAAATTATAAATCCTGTTCTAAAAAAGTATTCTCCCAAAACGAATTACAAAGTCAAGCAAGTTGTGGGTATTGACACCAGCAAATTATTTGTCGCACGCACTGGAATACGAAATTCGAACGACCTCGTTTGGGTTGGACGTGCTGCGAACTACGCAGCGAAATTGTGTTCTCTTTCACCCAATTACCCTTCACGACTGACCAAAGGCGTGTACGATAAATTGGATGACTCAGTTAAGTATGCGAATAATGATAAAAGAACGCCTATGTGGAATAAGGCCACATGGAATGATATGACGATTTATAGATCAACTTGGCGATGGCCAATATAGGAGCGCATAAAATATCATTGACTTATTGGAATGATTGAAAATGGTCTGAATAGCAAATAATAGGTAATGTAGATTTTCAATTGAGAAGTCTATGTAATCCCCGATTCAGATAATAAAGAGATTGCGAATATGATGTATCTTATCAGTTTGATACAGAGCGAGCCATAATGTGAATGCCGTGCTTTTGATATTGCCGTTCCTAATCCTGAAAATCCGATAATCCTGAAAATCCTGGTTCAGACAATCCGCGATTCAGACAAAAGAAACCGTCATTATAGAGAACAAATCCTGAACACACAAACGCAACCCCTTGCCCAAAATGCGTAAACCGATGCAAAGGTTTTTCCTTGAAAATCAGATTGATAGTATGGTATACTGCTGATACAAATTAACCTTGAAGAAATTCAAGTGTGGGGAAAGCACAGAATAAATTTCTGAATCGTGGATTAGATAAAGTGCTCAGATTTTTGGATTGTGTCATCCGTGAAAAGGAGTGCCAAAAATGCAAAAATACGACGTTGCGTTGTCATTTGCTGCGGAAGACCGTCAGTATGCCAAAACGTTAGCAAATCTTCTCAAAGCAGATGGATATGAACCCTTTTACGATGAAAATGAGTTAGCAAATCTATGGGGGAAGAATCTATATGACTACTTGTCGTCGGTTTATAAAGATCAAGCTCGCTATTGTGTGATGTTCCTTTCTAAACACTACGAACGAAAACTATGGACGACCCATGAACGCCAACTTGCGCAAGCAAGGGCATTTCAGGAAAACCGTGAGTATATTCTCCCAGTTCGTCTCGACGATACAGAAATTCCGGGTATTCCTCCCACGGTCGGATATCTTGATTTACGTTCAATGACTATTGAAGAAGTCTATGAGGCTTTAGTAAAGAAGTTATCGGGCACCACATTGCAAACAAACACTGATTTCACGAACGCCGCCGTAGTTGAGGAAGATTCTACCGAGTATGTGCTATTAAATTCTGAAGATGGGAAACTGTATTTCTTTCCGGTTCAAAACGCGCGTTGGGATTCAACAGAAATTTCACTTGAGCTGCTGCCAGAATCGCCAGAAGATACAGCTTTTCTTCGTTCATTAAGAAGTCATATCAGTGAGGTATTTGCAAGAGATATCTTCATTGCACTTGCGCTTGGAGAAGATGCTGCGTGGGTAACCCCAAAGGAAGTCGTTCAAACGGCGTCCGGTTCACAAATCGTTTGGAAAGTCGTTCTGAACGTAGAAAGACACAGAAAAAATGGAAACCCCCTTGGCGAAATAACGTTTGGTAGTTTTTCACCGGATAAGATTGCTGAAATGCGGGCAAAGCGGATCCTACTTAATGAGAAATTAGGCGAACTTCCACAGGATTTCCAGAACCAAACAGGGCCCGCGGGTTTGTTCAACGAAGTTTCATTGGAAGTGTTTGTTCGTGGCAGCAACGGATTTCAAATCTCTGCATCAACCATCCCGTTCCTATACCGCTCTATTGGACGAACAGTTGGACGTTTTGAGAAATTCGCACGTTTAATCTCGGTACTTCACCTTAAACTCTCAAATACAGTTGAAGAGATACTCAAATTAGATTTGAAACTTCTGAATCCTGAACAGGTAGAGATCAAATTCAAAGGGCGTAGGTCCAAGCGGTACGTTAACGTTGAACCGTCTATTATTGAATTTGATGGAATCTGCCCACTAACTGAGTGATTATATCCTTCATACATAGCAACAGAAAGCGACGTTGTTTTAGAGAGACTTCTATCTAACCAACGTAATCAGTTTTATCCTTAATTGAAACAACACCCACTTCACTTGGATTAATTATCATTTTGGAAAATAAAGCAGTCATGAGTGTTGAGACCCTAAGCGAGTTTATAGAATGGGCGGCAAAATTTAGCGATGGACAATACCTATTTCGTGGGGTTTCAACAGAAAGTTACAAAATAGAGGCATCTGCTTACCGTCGCTTGCCTGAAACCGACACAAATAATACGAGTAAGCTGCTTAAAATCAATCAAGAGTTGATAGAAAAAGCAAGAGGACTTGGACACGATCAGAAAGACGGTCAACAGTTATCCGATCTGGAACTACTTGCAGAACTTCAGCATTTTGGTGCAGCCACCTGCCTAATAGATTTTTCACGGAGTGCGTTGGTAGCATTGTGGTTTGCTTGCCAGCAAGGCTCCAAAGTAGAAGCAAACGGCAAAGTTTTCGCTGTCCGTCATGACGATATGGTCCGCCTAAAGACAGTTAATCCAAAATTGATCAAAAAAGAGATTGATTATTTTTTCAAACCGGATGAAAATGGTAGATTTCCGCTATATCAATGGCAACCGAAACTTCAGAACAACCGTATCATAGCTCAACAATCTGTTTTCGTATTCAGTGGTGCCTCAATTGAAGCAGAGGATGAATGTGTCATTAAGAGAAACAGCAAGCAAGACATCCTAATATCTCTGGATAATATATCAGGTATCAACGAAGCTAATATTTATCCTGATTTTGACGGGTTTGCTCGATTACATGCCTACAACAAAACATACGTTGAACCGGATGCTCAAGACTATCTGCAACGTGGAATTGAAGCTCAACAAAATGGCAACCTTGATGATGCTATTGAGTACTACACTGAAGTCATACGGTTGGATCCGGCAGACACTTCCACAATTTCAGTGGCTCGTTACAGTCGTGGCGTCGCTTACATCGAAAAGGGAGAGGCAGACCTCGCCATTGAGGATTATAACATCGTAATTCAATACGATCCAAATTATGCTCATGCATATAACAGTCGAGGTTATGCGTACAGGAGAAAAGGAGATAATGAGCATGCTGTTAAAGACTATGACGAAGCAATACAGATTAATCCGAATAATGTTCTGTTTTATAACAATCGCAGCATAGCACTATTACAGCAGCAAGAGTGGGAAAGGGCAAAATCAGACTTGACAACTGCCAAGAACATGGGAGTAGATATCATAACGTTATTTCGTAACTCATATTCAAGCATTGCCGACTTTGAGCAGAAACATAATGTGAAACTACCACCAGACATCACCGCAATGCTAACACCCCCACGGGCATAGCAGTTGAACAGAAAACCCTCCGCTTAGCTGATGACGCTGAGGTGCGATTTCCAATCCGCGTCATCTAAGTAATCCGTGCAAATCCGAGATTCAGACAACAAATTCTGAACACACAACACAAACCTTTGTCCTAAACATACAGCCAGATACCGAAGTTTTCACTTGAAAATGAAATTGATCGTTTGGTATACTCATTGTACAACATAAACCCCGAAAAAATTGCAATTATGGAAACGGAATGAATACACCAAACGACTCGGAGGCTCAAAAGAGTCTAAGCGAGGTATTTGAAAAAATCCAAGAAATAGCGGCAAACTCAGCGTATGGCGACTTCATTTATCGCGGTGAGCCTGAACATTTTGAAGGAGAACCATACTATGGAAAGGTTTCTTCAAGTCTTTGGCGTAAGTGTCGGAAAGAAATTGGATCGGAGGAATTTGAGGTAGAAGTCATCCAAGATCAGATATTGAAAATAGCTAAAGACTATACTCACGAAGAAGACGAGTTTGAGATTTTGACAGAACTTCAACATTACGAGGGGCATACCAATCTTATAGATTTTACAACTGATTGCCACATAGCCCTGTTTTTCGCATGTGACGGTTCCCTTGGAAAACCCGGCAGGATTATCTTATTAGAAGGAACTGAAGAGATAAAAGATTATATCAAACCACCTCGGAATCCTCAAAATCGCATCATAGCGCAAAAAAGTATATTCGTTCGGCCTCCGAAAGGCTTTATCGAACCAGAACAGTTCGCAGAAGTCAACATTCCCGAATTGCTCAAGGGACCGATGTTGGATCATCTGCAAAAACAGCACGGTATCTCAACTCAAACAGTCTACAACGATCTCCATGGGTATATTAGAAACCAGGACACCCACCTGAAGGAAGGCATAGAAGTTTACAATGACGAAATGCAGCAGGGGGAAGATGACTTTCAGCTTGAATCGTCTCAACTCAGTAAGGAAAAGGAGACATAAAACATGCAGACACAACCAGAACAGACACCTTACGATATCACCATTGAACGCTTTACCAAAGCAATTGATCGGAGACCCACTTTTGCCCAAGGTTATAACTATCGAGGTCTCGCTTATGGTAATAAAGGCGAAATTGACCGTGCAATAGAAGACTTTAACACGGCAATTAGACGTAAGGAAAACTATGCCGAAGCATACAGTAATCGCGGGGCAGCTTACCGCATAAAAGGTGACTATGATCGCGCATTTGAAGATTGTAACATCGCGATAAGACTTGACCCAAATTTGCCAGAAGCATATAACAATCGAGGGATAGTTTATAAACTCAAAGGTGAGATAGAATTGGCTATTCAAAACTATGACACAGCAATAAAACTTGATCCAAGTTTTGCTTATGCCTATAATAATCGTGGTATTATTTACTATGAAAGAGAAGATTATGATCTCGCAATCATAGATTATACCAAAGCAATAGAACTGAGACCGGACCTTGTCCGTCCCTATAACAATCGTGGTAATGTTTACAGTAAAAAAGGCGAGTATGAACGTGCCATCAGAGACTATGACGCGGCGATAGAACGTAACACCGATTTAGCAGAGCCATACTACAATCGCGGTATGGCATTTATACGCTTGCAAAAATGGGAAAAAGCCAAAGAAGATTTGACAACTGCCAAAGACAAGCAGGAAAATATCATCATTGAACAGTTTCGCAAAGACTATGAAAACATTGCCGACTTTGAACAGAAACATAGTGTTAAACTGCCAGAAGACATCGCCGCAATGCTAACTCCCTTGCAGGCATAGCAGTAAAACAAGAAACTGTCTTCTCATCAGATTACCTGATACTATAGATTTTCAATCCGCGTCATCCGCAATAATCCGCGATTCAGACAAAAGAAACCGCCATTGTAGAACACAAATCCTGAGCATACAAATCCAGTGTGCCAAACGCGTACCCCCATACCAACGTTCCAACGCCCCTAAAAATGATATTGACAAATTCACCTATAAAGTGTACAGTTTAACAAGCGAACATTCAGAATTGCAAAACGTGGTGAAGGAGGACATATCCATGAATGGCACCGAAAAAGTAATAAAGCACTTGGAAATGACACAAAATGTTATTAACCGTTTGGGGCGAAACAGTTTCTTGCTAAAAAGTTGGAGCATGACAATTCTTGTTGCAGCAATGGTTTTAATCGCCAAAGAAGATTTGCAAAATTCATATTTTGTCTTAGTCCTTTTCCTTCCTATTGCAGGATTTTGGATTTTGGATGGTTACTTTCTCTGGCAGGAACGGTTGTTCCGAAAGGTCTATGATGAGATCAGAGAGCAAACCGACACCAATTTCAAGATGGATCTCGGTAAGCACAAACCGAAATGTAGTTGGATATCTGCTATTTTTTCGATCACGCTAAATATTTTTTATTTTATAGAGGTACTGTTTGTGTTCGCAATTGGTTATTTTTCTTAGATAATTTTGAATAAATAGAGGATAAAAATGCCAACAATTTTGGAGCGGTATCAAAAAACCTTTGCAAAAGACAAAGAATTGGCACAAGCAGCAAATCAACTCTTTCCTGACGGTGTAACGCATGATGGCCGTTATATGTCACCGTTCCCGATTTATATTACGCGTGCTGATGGTGCGAAAAAGTGGGGACTCGAAGACAAGACGTTTATTGACTATTGGGCAGGACACGGCGCATTGCTACTGGGTCATAATCCACCTGATGTTGTGGAAGCAGTGACTACACAGATGCATCGCGGTACACATTACGGTGCATGCCACCCGCTTGAGTTGGAATGGGGAAATCTTGTAACCCAACTCATTCCTTCGGCGGAACGCGTCAGATTTGTCAGTTCAGGGACCGAGGCAACACTCATGGCGATTCGGCTAGCGCGCACATACACGCGCAAGAATAAGGTGTTGAAGTTTGTCGGGCATTTTCACGGTTGGCACGATAGCCTTATCATAGGGGCATATCCACCCTTTGATGCGTCTGTGCCGGGCATTCCACAAGAGGTGCGGGATACAACCCTTCTCTGTCCACCGAACGATATTGATTCTGTTGAAAAACTTTTGAAAACAGACAAAGACATTGCTTGTATTATTCTTGAACCGACAGGTGCGTCCTTCGGAATTGTCCCAACAGATGGCGTGTTTTTACAGCAGCTTCGTGAACTTACAGATGCACATGGGGTGCTACTGATTTTCGACGAAGTCATTACAGGATTTCGAGTCGCCCCGGGTGGTGCACAAGCACACTACAACGTTACACCCGATTTGACAACACTCGCGAAGATTTTAGCGGGTGGACTCCCCGGTGGCGCGCTCGTAGGCAAAAAAGAGATTCTTGAGTTAATTTCAATGAAAGCCGAGGAAGAAGGATTGAAAATGCCACATCCCGGTACATTTAATGCCAATCCGCTCTCCGCATCTGCAGGAATAGCGACGCTAAACATTGTCAAGACCGGTAAACCGCACGAACAGGCAAACCGCATCGCACAAAAACTCCGTGATGAACTCAATACCATAATTGATGCTTATGGATTAGACTGGGTGATTTACGGAGAATTTTCAGGTATCAGACTCCTTATTGGGCACGGTGAGAAGGATATGCGTGCCACCGATTTTGACCCTTACGCATGGCATTACCGAAAACTCAAGGGTGGCAACGATGAGCAATTGCTGACACATCTCCGATGTGGTTTGTTGCTCAATGGTGTTGACCTCGCAACCAACGGTGGTATGACAACCGCCGCACATACAGAAGCGGACATCACAGAAACGGTGCGTGCCTTTGAACAGACAATTGAGTGGATGAAGGCGGATGGGTTAATCCTGAAGTCAAAATAGGTCAAGTGAAGATGTTCCTTACGTTTTATCTATGGCAATGGATTATTATATCAGTCTATTTGGTGACGATTCAAACTCAGGTATTTCCCAAAAGCAACCGTGGCAAAGTATTGACAGCGTAAATGCTATCCGATTACAACCTGGAGATTCCGTGTGGTTTCACGCAAATCAAACCTTCAAGGGAAATCTCACGCTTTCTGATACAGATACAGATGCCTCAGACAAACCGATAACGTTCAGTTCATACGGAGATGGTAGAGCAACGATTGATGCTAGCATCGGTCATGGTTTCTTCATCCAAAATCGTGGAGGTGTGCAGATAACTAATCTCAACTTCGTTGGCACAGGAGCAGATCAGAATACCAGTTCAGGGATATGGTTCGTCAATACACTGCCGGAACACAAAAAACTGACGCATATACGCATTGATAAGGTTAACGTTAGCGGTTTTAAACATGCTGGAATTTGCATCGCCGCGCAGCCAATTGATGGTGGATGGTGTGGGTTCAGCGATGTGAAAATAACACACGCCAACGTCCATGATAACGGAGATGCAGGAATAAATTGTTTTGGCGCGTGGAATCCAGAGGACGAGGAATATGCACATGCTAACATCTATGTCGGCAACTGCCGTGCATATAGAAACGCAGGCATTCCCGGCAAAGAAAGCCATTCGGGGAACGGTATTATCCTTGCACAAGTAGATGGTGCCACAATTGAGCATTGTGAGACTTATGAAAACGGGAGGTTGAACGATCACGAAGGCGGTGGTCCCGTTGGTATCTGGACGTGGGATTCAAATCGTGTTGTCATTCAGTTCAATGAATCACATCACAACCGAACAGGAAGCAGTAAAGATGGTGGAGGGTTTGATTTAGATGGCGGTGTACGGAACGCAATTGTGCAGTATAATTATTCGCACGATAACGATGGAGCAGGTTATCTGTTAGCGCAATTTGAAGGCGCAAAAGCATTTCATGGTAACGTTATCCGCTATAATCTCAGTGAGAATGATGGACGAAGAAACAGTTTTGGTGGTATTCACCTCTGGTCTACTGGTGCGAATGGCGGTATCAGAAACACAACTATCTATCAGAATACAGTCTTAACGTCCAAATCTGCCACTGGTAATCCTGCTGCAGTTGACTGTCCGAGTGATGGAATTAGCAACATCCGCTTCTACAATAATACCTTTAAAACCGATGGCGACGCAGTGCTAATTCGGGGAGAAGATAATCCAGAGGTCATTTTTGAAGGCAACGTTTGCTTGATTGATGACGAGGATTTTGATAAGGAGAAAAAATGAGGCGTTTTGGAACTCAAGGTCGCGTGTATCCTGACCGACACTATGTTGTACCACGCACCGAAGAAATTGCTGACTTCATCACCCGTGTCAAAGACGGTCGCTATATCGTACTCTTTGCACCGCGCCAAACCGGCAAGACCACCTTCTTCCGATTGGCACTTGATACCCTTGCCGCCGAAGATCCAACCTATTTCCCTATTCAATTGAATTTTGAGGAATATGAAGACTGTACTCTTTCGGAATTTTATGACTCCCTTAAGAAAGAAATTTGCAAAGAAATTGAACGCGTGTTCCTAAAACACGGAGAAGTCCTCTCTGATACGCTTAACGACTTCTTAGAAACTGCAGAGATTACCAACCATCTGTCAATGAGGGAATTTTTTGAGCAACTGATGAGTTTTCTGTGCTTTCCGATGAATTGTCAGAAGATTGTCCTAATTATTGACGAGTTTGACGCTATTCCTCAGGCAGCCGTTCGTGGTTTTCTGCATTCGCTTCGTTATATCTATCTCTCTGACGCATTGCGATGCCCACATAGTGTTGGCATCGTCGGCGTAAAAAGCATCGCCCAACTCAACTATGATCGTTCTATTTCGCCATTTAATATCCAAGATGAGTTTCGGTTGCCTAACTTTACGTTAAAACAAGTGCAGGAACTACTATCGCAATATACAGACGAAGTAGGTCAAGACTTCGCACCAGAGGTGATCGCATCTATCCATAAGCAGACTGCAGGTCAACCTGTGCTTGTGAACCGTTTCGCGCAAATTCTGACTGAGGAGATGGATATTCCCAAAACCGAAACCATTACCCCTATACATTTTTCAACGGCACATACGCAGCTCCTTCGAGGACGAAACACTAATATCCAGCATCTAACAACTAATATCCGTAGAGACCCGCGCTTTGAAAGTATGTTGATGAGAATCATGGCGCGTGAGGAAGGCGTGGACTTCAATCTGGATGATGAAGTCATCAGTGAACTCGCTACGTACGGTGTTATCCGAGAAGCCCCTGACGGTATGTGTGAGATTGTTAATCCAATTTATCTCTACCGTATCATGAGGACTTTCAAACCGACAATAAATGGATTAGAAGACGATTATTTCTCTGAAGATGCCGATACATGTTTTTTGGATTACCTCACATCTACAGGACAGATTGATATGGTCCCCATACTTGATAACTTTCGTGACTTTATCGCTCGCGTCGGTTTCCGTATCTTGCAAGTTACAGATACACCGCAGGAGTATATTGGACAGCATCTACTATATGCCTATCTTGAGCAGTTTGTCCGCAGCGTGGGTGGGAATATTTACCTTGAAGTGCAAACGGGGCGAGGCAGAATGGATCTCCTCCTCATCCACAACCAGCGAAAATACATCGTTGAAACCAAGATTTGGGAAGGAAACAGTCGCTATGTAGCGGGAAAAAAGCAGCTTGCAGTGTATATGGAATTGGAAGGAACTGTGGAAGGCTACTATGTTGTATTTGATCATCGCCACAGTCCAGAACCGCGAGTAGAGACTGAGACAGTGGATGGTGTGACAATTCGGAGTTATGTTATTCCTGTGATGCAAGCACGGCCTTCATCAGTTTAGACGAAAGAGTGAGGCAACATGAAGCACTTGCAACCGTAAGAATACCGAAAACGAAATTTGAAAGGAACAACAAAAAATGAAAACTATTACCTATCGTGATGCGCTGAAAGAGGCACTGATAGAGGAGATGGAGCGCGACGATGCGGTCTTTCTCATGGGGGAAGATATTGCTGAATATGGCGGTGCATACAAGGTAACGGATGGGCTTTTCAAGCAATTTGGAAAGGAGCGTATCCGAAACACGCCCATTTCTGAAGCCGCTATCATCGGCACAGCACTCGGTGCCGCTGTTACTGGCATGCGTCCTGTCGCAGAACTCATGTATATTGACTTCACAGCAGTCGGTATGGATCAGATTGTCAATCAAGTGGCAAAAATCCGATACATGGTAGGTGGACAGTTAGATGTGCCGCTTGTCATTCGTACGCAAGGAGGTGCAGGACGTTCCTCCGCTGCACAGCACGCACAAAGCCTTGAGGCATGGTTTGTTCATATTCCTGGACTCCTTGTTGTGATGCCCGCTACTCCTTATGACGCAAAAGGATTACTAAAAACCGCTATCCGAAACGACAACCCGATAATGTTTATTGAACACAAACTGCTCTATACTGAGGAGGGTGAGATTCCCGATGAAGAGTATACGATTCCACTCGGTGAAGCGGATGTTAAACGTGAAGGTGAAGATATAACGATTTTAGCAACATCGCGTATGGTATTGAAAGCACTTGATGCTGCAGATAAACTCGCTGATGAGGGTATTTCCGCAGAAATCGTTGATCCAAGAACATTAATGCCTCTTGACAAAGAGACCATTTTTGATTCTGTTAAGAAAACCAATCGTCTGTTAATTGCGCATGAGGCAGTAGGCAGAGCTGGATTCGGTGCCGAGATAGCTGCGCTCGCTGTTCGCGAAGTGTTTGACTATCTTGACGCACCAATTGAACGTGTAACCGCTGCTCCGGTGCCTGTCCCGTTTGCCCCGGTGATGGAAAACTTTGTTATTCCAGATACAGAACAGATTGTTGATGCTGCTCGGAAGTTAGTCAGATATGAAATTTGAAATGTTTAATCTTAGGCAATCGCCTAAAAGTAATAGTCAAAATAAAGGAGAAATAACGTGGAACTTAACCCATACTTACATCTTATCACCCCAAAACGAATTTTGTTTATAATTCTGGGTATAGCAGTCTTGGTGGGCTTAGCATCCAGTTTTTATACTGTTGAAGCAGACGAAATCGCTGTTGTCCTGATGTTCGGAAAATCTGTCCGACAAGCCGAACCCGGACTCCACTTCAAGTTACCATTTGGCATAGAAAAAGCCGAAAAGGTTCAGGTGCGAAAGGTTTTCAAAGAAGAATTCGGTTTTCGAACACTCAAACCAGGTGTCCGCACTCAATATGATACCGGAGATTTCGGTGATGAATCTCTGATGCTAACGGGAGACCTTAACATTGCCGACGTTGAATGGGCGGTTCAGTACAAGATTAATAATCCTCACAAATATCTATTTTCTATTAGGGACCCGGAGCAAGCTTTGCGAGACCTGTCAGAATCAGTGACCAGTCGAATAATTGGAGACCGTACTGTAACCGAAGTTCTAACCGTTGGACGTATAGAAATTGCAGCGGAAGTTGAAAAACATCTGCAGGCACTTCTTGATTTGTATGAAACTGGTTTGGATGTAGCTAACGTGACTCTGCAGGATGTGAATCCGCCAGAAAAGGTGAAATCTGCCTTTAACGCGGTTAACGAGGCAAAGCAGGAAAAAGAACGTCTCATCAACGAAGCGTGGCGTGATTACAACCAATCTGTCCCAAAATCCAAAGGGTTGGCACAACAACAGATTTCAGAAGCACAAGGTTATGCCCTGAAACGTGTTAACCAAGCAAAAGGGGACGCGGATAGATTCAATTCAATACGATCGGAGTATCAAAAAGCGAAAGAGGTGACTCGCCAACGGCTTTACCTAGAAACAATGCAGGAAGTTTTGCCTCTGGTTAAGGAAATTTATATCATTGACGATAAAGCCACCGCCCCCATTCCGATTCTGCAGCTGAAAGAGTAATTTACAACAAAAGGAGTTTTCCGATGAAATCCAAAATACTGATACCCTTGATTATCGTTGTCATTCTGGGGGTTATATTTGCCTCAGGTACGTTCTACATTGTGAAAGAAGGCGAACAAGTTGTCCTTACTGAATTCGGTCGTCCTATTGGACAACCTATTGTTGATGCGGGATTAAAAATAAAGACACCATTTATTCAGGATGTCCATAGCTTTGAGAAGCGCATCCTTGAATGGGATGGTTCTCCAAACCAGATTCCCACTAAGGACAAGAAATTTATCTGGCTTGATACAACAGCGCGTTGGCGCATTAAAGATGCACTCCAATTCTATCAGGCACTCGGAACAGAAGAGCTTGCACACTCACGTTTAGATGATATTATTGACTCTGCAGCGCGTGATTTAGTAACAGCGCAGCTGCTGATTGAAGTTGTCAGAAATTCAAACCGGGTGTTAGATCCTAATAGAGAAGTCCTTGAAGATGAGGAAGGACAGTCAGACGAGCCGTTGGAAGAAATCCAGATTGGCAGAGAAAAGATTACACAACTGATTCGTGAAAAGGCACAAGAAGCACTTCCAAGATTTGGTATTGAGCTCATTGATGTTCAAATAAAACGAATTAACTATGTTGAAGAAGTTCGACAGAAAGTCTTTGACCGCATGATTTCGGAACGGCAGCGCATCTCCGAAAAGTACAAATCGGAAGGCGCAGGTGAAGCGGCGAATATCATGGGGCAAAAACAGAAAGAGTTAGAACGTATCCAATCGGAGGCATACAAGGAAGCTGAACAGCTTAAAGGGGATGCTGATGCACAAGCCATCCAGATTTACGCGGAAGCGCACGGCAAAGACCCAGAGTTCTTCGCCTTCCTCCAAACCCTTGAAACCTATCGCAAAACAAGCACTGCAAGCACTAAGCTTATTTTGACAACCGATAGCGAACTCTATAAATACCTCAAAGGCAGTCAATCATCTAAACGTTGACGACTGCAGAATAGGATTTTTATACCGAATTAACTTGATTTGTAGTGTGAGGTCCCCGTGCCTTGCAATGCTGACTTTATCTGAAGACGTCAAATCAAGTTAATTGGGTATAAGAAATCAAATTGTGAACATTTTAACTTGAGGTTTTAGTCTTTTTTGTGATACAGTAATACGTGAATGAAAACTATGAGATCCACCACTTGGTTGCAACCGTTAGAAAGTAAACACATAAGCAAATGGACAAAGAAGAGAGGGTAAACGCGAGAGAAATCATAAGGAAGTGGATGCCCATAGCAATATGGATTGTAGCACTAATGATTCTCCCATACGTGCTATTGATAGACCCTAAGAAATCATTACAATCCATCTTGCTCAACGTGAGTTCTTTACTTCCACTGTTTTTATTACTTGCGACACTTTTAATTGAATTAGGAGGTTATACAATGCACGGATTTATGTTAGGTCAACAAGCATTGAGAGAAAGAAAAGAGAGAATACGTAAGGAGAAAATAGCAGCCACTTTGTCACCGCTTGCGTGGCGTGTCGCAGCACGCTTTATGGATGAGTATGATACTGAGCTTGTAGACAAATCAGATTCAGATTTGTTAGAAATGGTAAAAGCGTTTGGTGCTAACAAAGCACTTGATATTGCAGCAGAACAAGCTGGCGAAAACATTTTGGAATTTGTCAACAGTATTAATCATGAAAGACGTGCTAACCAAATAGCCGTTAAAATTTCTGACTTGATGGTTCGTGATGATTTTGCAAATCAAGTTGTGTATCTCGTAAAAGAAAACCAATATCTGCATATTGAGTGAAAACGCTGAGATCCGCGTCCTGCGGAGAGACGTTAATTCCGCGCACTAATGAATTGTTTGGTTTCGCTACTGTTTACTCAACCTATACACCAATAAAGGAGGTGCATCATGAAAAATAATAGAAATCAATCATCTAAACATTTAATTAATTCTTCAATGGAATATACAAATATTTTGACGCTTGAATGTGCCGAATCTCCAAAGGGAATAGCCAAAGCATATGCGAAGATAATACTTGATTATTTAAAAAAAGTCTTAGGCGAAGAGGCAGATGTGGATACGATTTATTTCCAATTGGGCGATGACGATGACTGTCCTACTTGTATAGACTTCTATGCCAAACTATCTTAGTGATGAACCAATCAAGTTCGAAGATAATGACACAGGACATCGCTAACACACTCTACGAGATGGACATAGGCAGATATCCTGCGGGGTATCTGTCTAACAATCCTACGCGGAGGCGATAAACCCGCGCACTAATGAATTGTTTGGTTTCGCTTTGCTCTACCCAACCTACGAATAGGAGAATGGCCGATGAGAGGAATTGTGGTAAAGATGTTTTTGATCGTATGCATTTTATCTGCATTAGGATGCGGGCCAAACATGCAATTTGTTGTCTTACGTGATGTGCCTGAAAACCCGTCTTTTGTAGTTGTTCCTCCAAATAGTTATTTGCATGAAGTTACTTATGCCAATAAGATTGAACAGATACTAATAAGTTCAGGCGTAAAAGTAGTAATGAAGCCAAGCATAAAAGAAGTAACAACAGAAGAATCTGCCCAGCAAACGGAGGATAGGACAGCCTCTGGCACATCAATAAAGGAAAGGTATTTCGCTTTTGATGAGATCAATGCGGACTATATTGTTCAAACGTATGCAAGTTCAAAACAGGTAAAGATATCTCGAAGCGATACACGAGAAGTTTTAACAGTTTTGGTTATATATGATTATAGCAGTATGTCCCCTTATGACAACGAATTAAATCGGAGGGAGATTATCTTTAATGCACTACAGAACTTAGGGGTCCTAAACAATCCAAAATGAACAAACTCTACTTCGGTGACAACTAAAGGAGAGTAACCGTGTATGCAATAATTGAATCCAAAGGAATCATAAATCTCAATTTATATCCGAGAATTGATGTTGTAGAACATAACGATAATTACCGCCTTGTTGCTTTTTGTAAACATCAAGTTGATAATGAAATTAGTCAAAACAATTACAGTGAAGCGCATTCTATAATGATAGCAGAATTTAAAAAAGAAGTGGACGCTGAGTATTGTTTCTGGCACTTATTGAAATCAATTAATAATGATACAAAAATATGGAATCCTGAGGTTGTATATCTTCCATCAAACGCATGGAGAACAGCAATTGAAAGGTTTTGCAAAGGCAAACATAGCATTGTCGCTGCAAGATTGTTGGATGAAACCGACCTAAAATATGGGGGTTCACATATAATAACAATTGTCCATAATAGAATAGAAAATATCTATTGGGCAGAAATACAACCACATATTAAGGATATAAACAATAGCTTTAAAGAAGCATTAGAAGTTAAAATTAGAGTTGAATGGAAACGTAATTATTAGGTTGGATTGAGCATCTTGAAACCCAATATGCTGACAACCACCCAATGAACGCTCAAAACCACACTATCTTTGAAGATATTTTGAGAAAAGAGAACGAAACACTTAACCTCAATAAGGCACGAGTCCAAAACCATTAATTATGAAGAAACTTATAAATTCATTCCGCGCCCTCATTGGCACTAACCTCCGAATCAATTGCCAACTTCTTATCTGTACTTGTATGCTCGCGCTAATTCCAAACGCATTTGCAGCAGGGACGCCATCTGTTCCCGCATTTCCGGGTGCGGAAGGTTATGGCGCAATGACGCGCGGCGGTAGAGGCGGAAAAGTAATTTTGGTGACAAATCTTAACGACTCCGGACCAGGCAGCCTACGCGCAGCATGCGAAACTGAAGGACCGAGGATAGTCGTGTTCAAGGTTTCGGGCACTATCACCCTTGAAAAAGCGTTGAGAATTTCCAAACCCTATATCACTATCGCCGGGCAGACAGCCCCAGGAGATGGTATCTGCATTAAGAAACATCCGCTCTCAATTATTGCCAGCGAGGTTATTATCAGGTATATAAGGGTGCGAGTAGGAGATGTGGCAGGTGATGATAAAGATACCATAGAGGGCAGGTATCAGAAAAACATTATCCTTGACCATGTGTCAGCAAGTTGGAGTGTTGATGAAACAGTGTCTATTTACCATTGCGAAAATGTCACCATTCAATGGTGTCTGATATCCGAAAGTATGTATTATGCTGGTCACGTCAAAGGTGTGCATGGGTATGGCGGAATATGGGGATCAAACCGTAGCACGTACCATCATAACCTGCTGGCGCATCACAGCAGTCGCAATCCTCGTTTTGCTTCAGGTTGCGGATATAACGACTTCAGAAATAACGTGATATATAACTGGGGTTATAACAGTGCTTACGGTGGTGAAAAAGAGCAACCAGGCAATGAGAAATTAAACTTTACCGTTGTCAACATGGTAGCCAATTACTATAAGCCGGGACCCGCAACCCGTCCGGGCAATGTGACGTACCGTATTATTAATCCTTCATCGCGTAATGAGGCAGATGGTTTTGGCAAATGGTATGTGGCAGAAAATATTGTTCATGGCAACCCTGCGGTTACTGCCGACAACTGGGACGGAGGCGTGCAGCCTCAAGATGGCAGTTCATATATTGCCGGATTAAAACTTCAGCAACCTTTTGACGCTATGCCTATCAACCAGCAAACTGCTGAAGAGGCTTATAATGCCGTGCTTGACAGTGTAGGGGCATCATTGCCCAAGCGCGATTCAATAGATGCACGCATTGTTGACGAAACCCGTAATGGCTATGCAACTTATGAAGGGAAAACATACAAAAAGAATTTGCGCGTGCCCGATAAATCAAAAAAATGCGGTATTATTGACTCACAAGAAGACGTTGGCGGGTGGCCCGAACTCAAGAGTCTGCCTGCACCTCTTGATAGCGATGGTGATGGTATGCCCGACGAATGGGAAAAGCAGTACGGGTTCGATTCTCGTGACGCTTCCAATGCATCACAAGACAAGGATCGTGATGGATACACTAACATTGAGGAATACCTCAACGGAACCGATCCGACAGCGTTTGTGGACTATACCAAGTCCGAGAACAACGTAAACACGTTGAAGTAACATTTGACTGTGAATAACTGAAATCGTAGGGGTGGGTCCCTGTACCCGCCGTTGTTTCTTCCAAAAAATGGCGAGGCACGGGGACCTCACACTACAGATAATTTATGAGATGGATTATAGATGATGTTTGCGTAGGTCTAAAACTCCCACTGCAACAATGTTACGCGGTTATTCCAGACAATCACTCCCATCGCAGTACCTATCGCTGCCCCAGTTAACACATCTGAAGTATAGTGCCGCCCAAGATAGATACGCGAAAAACCCACCAATCCTGCCCCAATATACAGTGGAATTCGCCATTTCGGATACCGATAGCCTAAAATTGTTGCCGCACTAAATGCAATAGTCGCATGTCCTGATGGTAGTGACGGATTCCCAAGGGTTTCATCAAGTGGTCGTTTCCTGCGCGTCAACCGTTTTATCCCGTAAGTCATCACGCCGGCACCAATGTATGCAGAGGACAACAACCGTCCTGTCCTCTGATGGTCCTCATCTCCGTACGCCATGAGTAAGATAGATAACCCCATAATTGAACGGTAATGTCCAACCTCTGAGATACCTTCCATAACAGTCCACATCGGCTCGTTACGCGGAGGCGCATCGTAGAAACGATCAAAGAGTTGTTGATCCCATTGCGACAAAATATTATCAGCATTCGCATCTAAACCAACTGCAAACCAGCAAAAAAACAGCACATAGATTAACAATGCCTGTTTTAACGGTAGCCGAATGAATTTTGACGCGCCAAATTTCAGTATCAGATTATCAGACTTCAATTTTAATACTTACCCTTCTTTTATACCAAATTAACGGGATTTGTCTTATTTTCCGGCCGGTAGGTGCGGTTTCTAACCGCACCGGAGATGGTTATGGAATTACCTAATTTATTTTTTAATCTTCATGAAACCGCACCTACCGGGTGGGATCTCGCTCTACAAATCAGGTTAATTGGTATAAGTTTTCTTGCCTTCCACTATTTTACAACCTGAATTGTTCCGGTTGATGCGACTGCTGATTTCGATGGGTCGTACATCGCTTCTGCTGAAACAGGCGGCACTGTAAATGTGCCCTGCGTTACCGCGCGGAGTGCGTAATAAAACCTTTCCTCCCGCTGATATTGAAATGTCCCATAGAAGAGGAGACGGTCATCGCGTATGTCTATGTAATTAGGCGTAAATGCTTGTTTGTCTTTAGACCAAGATGCACTGTCACGGGTTATTAATCGAGGATTTTCAATTTCAAAGCCAGCTGGTAACATATCAATAACTACCACGTTCTCAAGATTGCTTGTCAGAGCTTTGACGGTAATCTCAGCTATTACTAACTCACCCTGCTGAAAAACGTTTTTGACTCGGGATCCGTCAGGTGTAAGATAGCGGCGGTTTATCTGCAATTCTCGCCCATATTCCTCAATATAGGAATCCCTACTAATGCCGAATGCCTCCCAATAATAGTAGCATGTGCCTTTTCCGTTGATCGTAAGTTTCATGTGCGCGCCATCCCAGTCAGATCCAATGTGTTGTGTTCCCGTTGAATCAAAGTTTGCGAGATGTGCATCATTTCGCGTAATTGTTCCAGTGAATTTCTGATGTGGTTGTTTATTCAGGAACTTACCGAGAGCCAGCAAAGCAAAGGCGTTCTCCTGTGTAGTACCCCACCGTTGCCCTTTTGACGCTGCATTGGTTAGGTTTTCAACGAGTTTAGGAATTGCCGGGTGGTTTTCCTTGACTTCTATGAGCACATCTAGCATGATGGCTTGCGCGCGAATAGGTGAGTCAAAATTCCGTCCTGTGTCTCGTCGTCCCATGTTTTCAAACTCTATTGAATCTGGAAGCATTGAGAGTGCAGTCTTGATATCACCACTAAGTGCGAACGCACCTGCAAGTTGGAATAGGCTGTAATCGTTAAGCTCGCTTAGTCGATTATTTTTCAGATAATGCATCACAGGTTTTTCAGGTTGATCGGCTGCAGCCAACACATAACAGGCATAAACCGCTTGTGCGAGGCTATATCTATCTGTTTTTGCGTTTGGCTTATTGATGCTCCCACCATTTCTTGCTTGATGTCTCAACCCTTCCAACATTCTGTTGTAAACAAGTGGGGAAACCTCGTGCCCTGCTTTTTGTGCTTCAACCAAAAAGTGTGAGGCATAGATACTACTCCAATTGTTGACGTTGGACCTTCCGGGCCAGTAGGCAAAATGATGCTCTGGCGTGAGCATATCTTCCAATTTTGTGATACCCGCCTCAATGTATTCGTCAATTTTCCCTTCCTCTGCCAGTGCTGGTTCAATGATCCGCGCGAGATCGCTAAGATAGAGTAAGGGAAAAACTCGGCTGGTTGTTTGTTCAAGACATCCATGCGGATACTGTACCAGATAGCGAAGTCCATTGGCAAACCTAACAGCAGGTAGAGGAGACAGCGTCACCATAAACTCTGAGGTGTCTGCTCTCAGATTTGAGGGGAAAATAAAATCTGCGGGTTCATCCTCTCGGACAACACCTTGTCCTGTCTTTGTGACTGGTGGTGCCGCTGACCGAAGCGGGAGACGAACAGGCGCATATTGTATCTCTTCGCCATTACCAGATGCTGATAGATTAAACGTCGCTATGCCAACTGCATCGTGTGCAATAACGTCAAAAAAGAGTTGTCCCTCCTTACCCGCTGCAATCTCCATCTGTTTTTGGATAGAATCTCCTTTGATGAGAACCGAGTGGTTAATAGAACCGTTTTCTGTAAGCAGTTGGACAGGACCGGTTGCTTTTAATTTAACAGAAAAGTCGCCTTTATTAGCAGTGCCATTAAAAACGGAAACAGGGACGCGAATTTGATCGCCTCCGGAGAGAAAACGTGGAAAAGTCGGTGTTAGCACTACCGGATCACGCACCTGAATTTTTTCCGTGGCTGAACCGTAATCCGCACCGGAAAAGGCAACTGCCATCACTCGCAATGTGCCGTTGAATTGGGGTATCTTAAAACGGACGCTGCCATGTCCATTTGCATCGGTTGTCATTAAACCTGACCAGAGCGACACCGATGTACCCCGAACTACAGTATCGGTGTTAACCCGACTTGACATTCTTGCAGTCTGAGACACACCACGGCTCAATCTGTCAAGACTAACTCCACCACCTGCATAACTAAAACCTACTGTGTCAGCATGACTTTCTACTAAGATTTGCGATAACGCGAATTGACTCCGCATCATCTGTGCCTTTGTAGCTTCTGAAATTGCCAATTTCATCAAATCGTCAAGCGATTCAATCGGCTTGATAGGAAATTGGTTGTCCTTCGTAATTGCAGTATAGAACTCATAAGAAATGGATTCAAGCCTTCTCTGTTGATAAAAATAAGCGTGTGGTTTAGGTGTTTGCGTTCCTGTCAACTGGAGAATACCTTCATCAACGGCGGCGATGGCAACTCGGTAAGATTTCCCTTTGCGTTCACCTTGCACCCTAAACTTTATGTCCACCTCACGGTTCGGTCGAATCTGTTCAGGTGCGTCAATTTCAACCTTTAGCTGGTGCGATTCCGCATCAAGTTTCAACGGAATGATGCCAAATGCTCGCGCGGGTGCGTCCTTCTCCAACGATGTTGTGGAACGTATTAGCGTTGCAGACAGATATACGTTGGGAGCATAAATATCCTGAACAGGAATTGTCAAAGTTGCCGTGTTTTCTTTTACTATGATTGTCTGGTAACTCAGCACTTTCTCTTGCTCAATTGTTAGCAACACCTTGCCGGGAAAGGGCGGTTTAATATGCAATTTCGCCTTTTCCCCAGGACGATATGAGTCTTTATCAAGTGTCATTTCGAGCGTATCAGGCTTCTCCATTGACCATGGCACACCACCCCATTCTGAGACATAAAATTGTGTTGACGTTTTCGCGCCACTATCAACATCCTCAATTTCTACGTGATGTACACCGTACGCAGCGGGTGTGAAACTGAAATCTGCTTCGTCCTTAGCCGATGTTAAAGTGCGAGTCTCTAATTGCGTAACTGTAGGGGTGGTTTGTGTTCTCCAGCGATGTGAGTTGTCAATTGCTGAAATTGTCACCTTCAAAGTTCGTCCGGCGGCAGTATTTCCTTCCGTATCAATTGCTATATAGTTGAATGTGACCTTTTCATTTCGCTTAACTGTTCCCGCCTCTGGACGTTTGATTCCGACATAATGGGAGTATGGATGTATAGAAATCCTTTTTGAAGCAGAGACAGCGCGCCCGCCAAGTTCCTGAACCGATGTTTGTATATAGCCGCTTAGCGCAGATGGTGGTTTCAGACCTTCAGGAAGCGTAAACTGATATGTAGCATTTCCATCTATGTTGGTTATAGTTTCGTCAAGTTGAACTTGATCGTGATTGAAAGTGCGTGTTGAATCGAAAAAATTGAACGAACGCCACTTCTCAGGTGGCACGTAAGACACTGAATGAAGAACATAAAAGGAATTAACTTTTCTGCCTACTGCTGGTGTGCCAAAGAGATTCACTGCATTTACTTCCAAATTGACCTCGTCCCCCAGCATATAGGAGTCTTTATCTGCTTCTACTGAGACTTTCATCCGATCAGGCATAAATTCTTCAACTTGAAACGAAACATATCCTATCTGTTTTTTGGCAGACCACATTCTGGCGGCATACCAACCTGTTGGAACGTATGCGGGAAGGGGAATTTGGACTTCGCAAGCACCCTCTTTATCTGTCTGCTTCTGAAATTCTTGCAGTGTAGTTTGATGTGGGGTTAAAATGTCAATCCGTATCGGAAGCGACTCGGGTGTTTCGTTATTTTTACCGCGTACGATTCCGACAAGATTAACTGTTTCTCCAGGACGATACACACCGCGCTCCGTGTAGAGAAACGCTTCATGTCCATCCGCTAAATAAGGTGATCCGCCGACATTGAATCCGTGCGTTGGAATTTGGTGCCGCTGTAATTGCAGGAG
Organism: Candidatus Poribacteria bacterium; assembly: GCA_965237835.1. GTDB lineage: Bacteria > Poribacteria > WGA-4E > WGA-4E > WGA-3G > MSPOR6. Next base: position 174,636 of record OZ250160.1, read on the forward strand.
GGAAAAGTCATCCCCTTTCGTGACAGTGAGCAGGAATTGAGGATTCTTTTCAAGCAGTTCAGGAGTTAAGGCGAATTTGACAAAACCCGCGACGTCAGTTTTTCCCGTGAGCAGTGTATCCTTACCACGATTATCAATCAGATGAACTGTCGCCTGTGAAATAGAATCTAAAGAGTCAAGCGAATTGACCCAAACCCATAATTCTTCATCAATTCTTTTGGCAACTATGCCGAGGTCTGTAACTACAATTAATCGTTCTGCGTAGCCTGTCCTACCTTTATCAGAATGAACTACTACCTTGAAAATACCCGCCTGTTTATCTGTCAGGAAATCCTTTAGCGGTAGTGGTGTGATTACCTCTTGGTTTAAGCGTGACTCAATTTTAAGTTCGCCTTGATGAATCAGTGTTGGCAAACTGGAAAGATAGACCTTCGCAATTCCGTACCCAACTTGTTCTATGTTGGTCGTTGCAAGATTGAACTTCAGAGAACCTTTTCTCGGAAGGAAAAATGACTTATCAGTAAAACGGATTCTCGGATGAAGATAGGGAACTGTTAGTCTTTTTACAAAAGTGTTTCTTAAGATAGACCCATCTGCCGATGCTATACCGCGTTTGATGTTCACCGTATAGTCGGAACGAAAGTTGAAATCACCGTGAATTTCTAATCCACGATGACGCGCGACTAACTGAAACGGGAGTGATGGTTCAACACTCGTAAGTCCTTGAAACATCTCAAGTGTGATTGGTGAACTGAAACTGAGCCAGATAAATGGTTTGCCTTCTCTCTGTTGAAACTCTGTCCGATTGATCTGAAGTGCTTTTATATTACCAAGTTGTATTGGTGCGACGTTTGCCTCTTTAAGTCCGGTTTCTGTCCCTGTACATTTAAATCCTTTCCCAATTTGCACCTGCTGGTATCGTCCTTCAAGTAGTGGTAAAATGTCTTCAATTTCTATGAGAACAGTTCTCGTAACAGAGTTTTGTGTTTGGAAGATATAAGGGATTTCAGCACCACTCCCCGTTAAAATTGATAGGAACTCCTCTAAACCTGCAATGTTGACAGCGTAATTAAAGTTTACTGTCCCAACAGCTTTTGCTTTCTTGAGGTCTTTATCATATTGGAAGCCGATCTCAGCGCGTTCCACCTTAAATGGTTCTGTTGAATAGGTAAACTTTTGCTTCCCCGTGAGAACAAAATCAGCAGTTGGATTCAGTTTTGTTGAAAGTTCAAAAGTGTAATTAACAGATGGTGCCAAAGCACTTTCTAAATAGAAACCGATTTTATTACGTGCCACCCATCTTGCTTTTCCTTGAAGTTCCGGTGTGATCTGAATTGCATTACTCGGCAATTCAGTGAAAAGTAGATTTTCATCAATTATGGGTTCAGAGAACGTTATTAAAAAATCGGCTGCTTCATCAGTTTCAGACCCATGTGCGAACGACTTTACACTGAATTCGGATTTTTCTGTCTCTTCGGCACTAATGATCTGCACTGAGAGGCAAAAAGCCATGAACGCAATAAAACCGAATATGAATTTTTGGACTACGTTAAATTTCATGGGAATGTCTCCTATGTTTAGGTGTCAACCTTCAAACTCCCTACCAATTCCTTTATTGATCTCATGTTATTCTTCTTAAGGTAGGCGTGGATACCTTTTGCTACTTCCATTGACGCTTGTGGATTGACAAAATTCGCTGTTCCTATTGCAACAGCAGATGCGCCAGCGATGAAAAATTCCACTGCATCTGTCGCATCCATAATACCACCCATCCCAACAATCGGGATAGAGACGGTTTGGTAAACCTCCCAAACCAATCGCAAAGCGACAGGTTTTATCGCAGGACCTGAGAGACCGCCTGTGACGTTTGCGAGTTCTGGTCTGCGTGTCTCAGCGTTGATTGCCATACCGATCAGCGTGTTAATCGCAGAAAGCGCGTTTGCTCCAGCATCTTCAACAGCGCGTGCAATCACGGTAATATCTGTGACGTTCGGTGACAATTTCACCAATAACGGTAAATGCGTCTTTGCTCTCACCTCTTTCACAAGTTGATGTGCTAAAGTTGCATCAACGCCGAAACTCATTCCACCGCAATCCAAGTTTGGACAGGAGATGTTAAGTTCTACGCCAGCAACGCCTTCAGCATCGTTTAACTTCTCAACGACTATTAAGTATTCTTCAACCGTTTTGCCACACACATTGACAATCACTGGCACATCAAAATCTCGAAGGTAGGGTAACTTCTGAGAGATAAAACCATCTACGCCGACATTCTGCAGTCCAATGGCGTTGAGCATGCCTGATGGGGTTTCCATAATACGCTGCATCGGATTGCCGGGCCACGGAACGCTTGTAACGCCTTTCACGACAACCGCCCCGAGTCGGTTCAAGTCTACGAAATCCGCGTATTCACTGCCATATCCGAATGTTCCCGATGCAGTCATCACAGGGTTCCGCATCCGAATCCCGCCAATATTCACGTTGAGTGCGAAGTTTTCTTTATCCATTATGAGTCATAATAGCAGGTCTATTTGAAAATTTCAAGACAAGATTTTCTAAATCTTGCGGAAGAGATTTGAATCCAATTACTGCGACTAAATCCTGTGCAACATTACCAACTGAGATAGACGACTCGGAAATCAAAGAACAACCCTAAAATGCTAATCACAGATGCAACAATAACGTCCCCGATAACCAAACCGATGAAAAACGGAATGGCACGTCGATATAAGTGAACACCACCCGTTGAAAGCAGAATCCGTTTAACCATCCAGCTGATTAGAAGCGGAAACCAGAGACCTGTAAATGTCCACCAACTTGAAACAACATATCCAACAGGGTGTAGGGGCCACTGAATAAATCGCCACCGTAACATTAGTAGACTACCAGCGAAAATAAAACCACCGACAGTATACAACAAGCCACTGACATTCGTGTCACTAGGATTGTAAAGCCATCCAGCGAGTCTATTGAAAGCTGCACGGGCATACCATGAACGTGCATTCTCTAAACCAACCTGATAAGAGAGGTGTAGATGTCCCCACGCAGCGGAAAGTGCACCGACAAAAATCGCAATTGCTAATACCCACAACAGTTGAGTAGAATTAAAGCGGGTTTGATGCGCGAGTTTTAAAGCCTCCAATTGGTGCGGCATTGGATGCGCGCGGTAGGAAAGATGGTTCAGCCAGAAGAAAAGCGACATGACAGATAGATTGCGATTGCCGATACGTCTTGTGCCGAATGCGTCTGTCAAGAGTAGATCCGGTCCCGCGTTATATAGATCGTGGGCAGGCGGTCCCAATTCTGCGCGAATGCGCGTAATAGTAATTGACATTGCAAAATATAGCACAAAGAACAGAACAGCAAACCAGAGAGACATTCCCGCTTTCAGACAAAACGCTATAATCAAGATGAATCCAATAAGTGCACCCACCACCGCCGTTTTGTAGCGTAACGCCTCACCTTCATCGCTATCAGTCATTGCACGACTGCTAAACAAAGTCCTCAACACAACCTTAACATGTGAACGTCCCATCCACAACGTCCAGAGAAATAGGGCTATCCATACCCCTCGAATTTGTGCCATTTCTCTCGGAAATCCGATCGCACTGCGCCAGCCGAAACTTTCACCGACAATCCGTTGAAAATGCCAAAACAGATGGAAAAACCAGCAGGAAAAACCCAAATCAAGCGGAATCAGGAAGCCAATACCAATTGCAAAAGGAAAGAAACTAATACGGAATCCGGGGTTATTCATCGCGCTCCACGGCTTTTCGGTGAGACTGAAACTATGGTAAAGCGGAATTGTAGGAAAAACAGGATTGATTTGATGTAAACTATAGAGCAGGTTCAACAAGGCAGCGATACACAAACCCACAGTCATCATCCGCCGATTGAAAAATCGGTTTTTTCCTTGCGTGATTTCAAGGGGGAGTTGGGCAATCGGATAGGTAAGCCGTTCATGTTCCTGCCACTGTTTGCGTAAAAGCACATTAAGGCAGAGCATTGTTATCCCGATGACAAGGCAAAAGCCTACCCATATCAGCGTTGGCAGCAACCACGCCTGTAGATGTGCTTGAAGATAGAATGTGGATTCGCCTTCATAGAATCTTCGTAATATATCATGCTTACTAACTACAAGCCATTCAGGAAGATGTTGATGAAAGAGTTGTGCCCATTCGTTTTCAGGTGTTGCATACCAGAAGCCGTTACCCATCAACGGAACCAACACTTGGAGCATATCGCGTCCAGCGAAGACGGAAGCTTGGCAGAGCATCGCGTAGATAGTTAGCAGTTCGCTTTGTGTAAACGCGAGTGTTGGTCGTAACCGTCGCAGTAACGTATTGAGCGCAATCAGAACAAGCAACGTAAACAGCACATTGAAGAGTAACGCCAAACTTGTGGGACGATTGGAATCCCAAATGTAACTGAGATGTAGAATCCAATAGCTGTTAAGCGGGATAAGAGCAATCCCGATTAACGTTGCACGTAATGTGATAGGACTTTTCGTTAGAGGCTTCATAGAGAGGAAAGAAAAATGGTGATGGTGGTATTCGGTCTTGTTGTTCTTATTATAATAGGTGGTGGGGTGTTGATAGCACGACTGGCAACAGCAGCAAAATCAAAGGGTTCTTGGCTATGGGGTGTCTTTATTCTCATTCTGCTCATCTGTATTCCGCTTTTCCTGTTAGGTATCTGCGTGTGGTTGCTAAACTACTACAATATAGACTTCGGTCCACTGAAAAATTAACCCATAGGTGTCAATTTATCTGGACTCCAACCCCGGTAGGTGCGGTTTTGCGGTGTACTCACCCAAATGCGATCTGCATTCCTAACCGAACAGGAATTATGCGAGTCCTGTTAGCCGTAGTTCCTGTTTTTTCCAACTCTGTTTGGAAGATACTGGGATAAGAAGTTATTGGGAATGATCCGGTGCGGTTAGAAACCGCACCATAGGCGTCAATTTAGCGGTTTCCAACTACGGTAAATGCGGTTTCCTAACTGCACCTTTTTGTATCAACATCTCAAATAACGCAAAGGACGAGAATATCAGCGTTCGTAGTCGCGCAATTCATTGCGCCTCTTTTCTTCGAATGTAAGAGGCGCAATGAATTGCGCGACTACAAACGAGTTCTTTCCTTAAATTGACGCCTATGGTGCGGTTAGAAACAGCGCCTACCGGTCCTGGATATCAGTGTTGTATGATTTTCTTAAATTGACACCTATGATCCACTGAAAAACTAACCCATATTCATAGAAGGAGAGTCTGTGCTGTCCGCATCAGTAGAATCAGGATATTTTCCGGCTATGTAGAGAAAACAAAAGGTTAACCCGATGGCAATGACAATCCACAATATACCCCAAAACATTGTCGGAAGATTTGTCTCTTCCGCAAGCATCCGAGCATCGGAACGCAAATGTGAGCGATCCAAGACATCACTCTTGATGTCAAGGATAGCATAAAGACAACTTGTTACGCCGATAATGCGCAACATCCAATCATTAACCACTTCTGGGAGAAACAATCCTGCTGCAATAAGTGCTACCCCAAAACCGATCCCGAAAAGGCGGGTGAACGTATCGGAACCAAAACCGATAGTGATAGCTACCATGCCGACACCGATCAGCACACTAATCGCTTTCTCAAAGTGCGTTCTTGCTGCTAATAATAGGATAATACCACCCCATAGCAAACTACCAAGATAACCTGCGTTGAGCGTCCAAAACCGAGATCCTCCTCTTGTGAGCGCATGTCCTCCCTGTTGAGAATTAATTTCAATTTCGACGATGCTTCCACCCGTGGCATACGCTGCAAGCCCGTGGCTTACTTCGTGCATAAAAACAACGAAAACCTTGAGCGGAAACATCACCACTGTATTCCACAGCAGTGCAATCCCGATAAAAATTAAAAGCAGGGCAATATACCGTTTAAATAGAATCAAAATCTGTCCTCATATATTGTAAATTTCGAAATGCAGACATTTCCTTGTAGATATGCGTTGTGAACATACCAACCAAAAGGCATCTGTAGTTATGAACACCACCATAAATTATTTGCATGTAGATTGACGATCTGTTATAGTATATCATAAGGAATGTAAAAAATACACTCTAAAAGTGAAGGCGCGCACCATAAACGTCGTTACCGGAATGAAATAAATGAATACTTTTGGATACCTTTTTCGAATTACAACTTGGGGAGAATCGCATGGTGCTGCTGTTGGCGTTGTCGTTGATGGATGCCCACCGCAGATTGACCTTGATATATCCGCTATACAATATGAACTCAATCGTCGGAGGCCGGGGCAAAGTCATCTCACGACACCGCGTCAGGAGGAAGATGCTGTTGAAATACTTTCCGGCGTGTTTGAAGGCAAAACAACCGGTACGCCTATCTCCATGCTGGTGCGGAACAAGAACGCGCGTCCGGCGGACTACGAACATCTGAAAGACCTCTATCGTCCGTCACACGCAGATTTTACGTATCGGCAGAAGTTTGGCATTCGAGACTGGTTAGGAGGTGGTAGAGCAAGTGCACGGGAAACCATTGGCAGAGTTGCTGCGGGGGCAATTGCGAAGCAGATCTTGCGTGAGCGATGTGAAACTGAAGCACTCGCGTATGTCAAACAGATTCATACGTTGGAAGCCGAAGTGGACACAGACAAGGTAACACTTGAAGAGATAGAAGCGAGTCCGGTGCGGTGTCCCGACCAGATTATTAGTCCGAAAATGGCGGAACGTATTGATCAAGCGCGACGAGATAGGGATTCCCTCGGTGGTATAATCGAATCTGTTTGCCGCAATGTGCCTGTTGGCCTCGGTGAACCTGTCTTTGACAAACTCAAGGCGGACTTAGCGAAAGCGATGATGTCTCTACCCGCAACGATGGGATTTCAAATCGGTTCAGGTTTTGATGGTATTACTATGACAGGTTCTGAGCATAACGATGAATTCTACAATGAAGATGGACGAATTCGCACCCGAACGAACAATTCCGGTGGCACACAAGGTGGTATTTCAAACGGTGAAAACATCGTGTTCCAAATCGCTTTCAAACCGACAGCGACGATCGGCAAACCACAAAAGACTGTGGATGTGGATGGAAACGAAGTGACTTTAGAGGCAAGTGGACGGCACGACCCATGCGTGTTAGTGCGTGCCCCTGCTATTGTAGAGGCGATGGCAGCACTCGTTCTCATTGACCATCTGCTCCGTCAGCAGGCGAAATTTTAAGAGATACTTGCATGGAAGGTCAAACAATCATAACAACACAAGATGTTGATGAAGGGAATTAACTAACAATCCCAAGTCTTTAGACTTCGGGTCCAATCACGTCAACTCGTGCGGAAGTATTTTAGATTATTTGAGACAAGCAAGGCTCTGTAGCGTAATGCGAAATAACGTAATGCAAACCGAAGTCCACACTGCGAAAAAGAAGGCAGTCCACTGGCACCGTAGCTATGGGAAGTGTGCAGATAGTAAAACTTGGCGGATCCCCAGAGGGACAAGTTGCGGTAAACAGTCATCGCCCGAGACGCTATCTTATCAAAAAGATTTAAGATGCGAAGTGCGAATTAATCTTTAACCTCGCGGTAGGATATACCGAGAGAATAAACGCCTGTGGAACAGATGTAAGACCACATATAAGTCAGTGACTTCGGTTAGCATGACGGGGTGGCAAACTGTGTAGAAGCAGGAATCACATAGGAGGGGTTGTGTGTTTCAAAGAAGCACACGGCTTTAGCCGTAGTGAGTATCACCTGTTTATCTCTACCGTTGTTCGGTTAATTCAACGGCGTGCCTTCCCGAACCTATGCAACATCATTGCCAAAACACATTCAGCAGACATCGCAAGGTGGTTTCCGCACCTCCGTCCCGAAGCGAAAAGCAGCCTCTTTACTCTTTTATACGGTAGGAACAATCATTCCGATGTTTTTCAAACGTATTCGCATTGATCCTGCTGTTGCTACGGGACCGTTTGTTACAACTGCGATTGATGTAATTGGTATTTTTACTTATTTTTTATTGGCAAAAATTTTTCTCTTTGGAGAATTGGTGTAGGCATCAGGAAATAGTGATCCCTCGCCGTCGTTAATGAGGGTATCAGAAATGACTACGGCAACCGAAATCAAAGGAGTCGCACCCGATAAGACTTTGGAAGTTTGTGCCCGACAGATTGTCGTGGGTTATTTCCGCGAAATGATGTCTCACAAAACTGGTGCAAGTGATGGCACTAATATTGAATTTGTCCACGATATGCGTGTTGCCTCTCGACGACTGCGTGCTGCAATGGACAATTTCGCTGAATGTTTTGACAAAGAGTCGTTCAAAAAATACTATAAACAGATAAAAACTATCACACGGACAATGGGAGCAGTGCGTGATCTTGATGTCCTTATCGTGCGTTTTCAAAAGGAGTTGTCTCCCCTAACTGAAACTGAGCAAAGAGATATACAAGGACTGATTGAACACCTACAGCAGAAACGAGAAGAAGCGCGAAAACCGATGTTAGTGCTATTTACAGAATTTGATGAAACCGATTTTGAGACACAATTTCTGACATTTTTTGAGGCGGAGACATGTTAAAATGGCAAAGCCACGGAAGATTATAGGACTCAACCCGAATAAAAGTTATCGCGAGAACGCACGGATAGTCCTACCACAAAAGGTTGAAGAAGTTTATAGTTGGGAGCAGTTTATTCGAGACCCAGAGCGACGTGAAGAACTCCACAACATGCGGATTTCGATCAAAAGGCTTCGGTATACGATGGAGTTTTTTGCCGTAAACTACGATAAACATTTTACTGATTTTCTTGAAACTATTATTGAATTGCAAGATATACTCGGTGATATTCACGATAGTGATGTCGTCTTGGAGGTCTTAACAAATTACAAAAAAAGTCGTCAACCTGCTATGATGTCTGGGGTTGACACACTTATCACACGCGAAACTCGCAATGCCGACTATGAAACGTTTCTAAAAAAATGGGAACATCTATCAACAACAAACTTCAAACAGAAACTGCTTGCTATTTTTACATCATGAAGGGAATTAACTAACAATCCCAAGTCTTTAGACTTCGGGTCCAATCACGTCAACTCGTGCGGAAGTATTTTAGATTATTTGAGACAAGCAAGGCTCTGTAGCGTAATGCGAAATAACGTAATGCGAACCGAAGTCCACACTGCGAAAAAGAAGGCAGTCCACTGGCACCGTAGTTATGGGAAGTGTGCAGATAGTAAAACTTGGCGGATCCCCAGAGGGACAAGTTGCGGTAAACAGTCATCGCCCGAGACGCTATCTTATCAAAAAGATTTAAGATGCGAAGTGCGAATTAATCTTTAACCTCGCGGTAGGATATACCGAGAGAATAAACGCCTGTGGAACAGATGTAAGACCACATATAAGTCAGTGACTTCGGTTAGCATGACGGGGTGGCAAACTGTGTAGAAGCAGGAATCACATAGGAGGGGTTGTGTGTTTCAAAGAAGCACACGGCTTTAGTTTCCGTAGTGAGTATCACAACTAATACTAATACCCAATTAACGGGATTAGAAGTTTTCTACGTAGCAGTTAGCATTGCGAGGCACGGGGACCTCGCACTACAGATCAAGTTAATTTGGTATAATACCCAATTAACGGGATTAGAAGTTTTCTACGTAGCAGTTAGCATTGTGAGGAGGACCCAGAGACCTCGCACTACAGATCAAGTTAATTTGGTATAAGATAACATTGATAATGGTCGGAAACTAATGGTGCGTGCCAACTACTATAAAAGGAGATGAAAATGCACACGAGTGTTGTTGGAGTAGATATGGGCGGCACCAAAATCCTCGCCGCTGTTGTTGATACAACAGGTAATATCTTAGGTACTGCCAAAATTCCAACTGAAGCAAAAAAGAAAACATCTATTGTGATTGATCGGATTGCAGACTGCATCCAGAAGGCAATTCAAAAATCAACTGTTGCCACCGACTCTATTCAGGCTGTTGGCATTGGCGCACCGGGAGCACTTGATCCAGAAACAGGAGTCGTGATTTTTGCCCCGAATCTCGGATGGAAGAATGTGCCACTCAAATCGGAACTTGAAACCAGAGTTGACATTCCCATTTTCGTTGATAATGATGTAAACGTGGGAACACTTGGCGAACATACGTATGGTGCCGGGCAAAACGTTCAGAATTTGGTTGGTATTTTTGTTGGCACAGGGATTGGAGGTGGCATTATTCTGAACGGTGAACTTTTCCACGGTGCAAGTAAAACCGCAGGAGAGATCGGACATATCATTGTCAAAGCGGGCGGTCCCAAGTGTGGGTGTGGCAACCGTGGTTGCTTAGAAGCACTGGCAAGCCGAACTGCGATGACGAAAACGTTTCAAAATGCTATTCTGAAAAAGGGGAAAAAAAGTATCCTCACAAAACTCACCGATGGTGATCTCGGATTAATTCGGAGTGGCACCTTAGCCAAGGCACTACGTAGAAAAGATAAATTGACACTGAAAATCTTCAAAAAGACGACGAAATACCTCGGTGTTGGCATCGGTTCTATTGTGAATTTCTTAAATCCGGATATGATTGTCCTTGGCGGCGGTGTTGTTGAAGCACTTGACGATAAATTCATAAACGATATCCGTGCAGCTGCAAATAAGTACGCACTCCCCGATACGTTAAAGGGAGTCCAGATTGTAAGAGCACAACTGGGAGATGATGCCGGTGTACTAGGTGCAGCCGCATTGGCAAGACAACGACTAAAAGCCGGATAGATCTCAAGTCCGGATACGGAGGTCAATAATACGGGAGGATGGGTTCATGTTAGTAGATGATAATAGAGAAGAACATCGGATGATGATTTTTGGGAACGATAGCCGTCTCGTTCAAGAGCGGTTAATCGTGGATAATAAGAAAAATAATCGAGGCATTCTGACACAGAAGGTGCATGAGGATTCCTATACCGTGACTCTGTATGCGTTGCTAAAGGATTACGGACTCACGCCTATCTTTCGGATCAAGCCGCGCATCCGGTTCCATCGCTCTAATTACGACAATCTCTCATCAAGTGCGCCGCTGCAGTATAGCCACAATGACATCATCCATTTCGCTGAACTCAAACGCGGTACTGTTTTAATGGAGAAGATTGACGATGCCAAATTAGCTGAGATTCTCGGTGATGCACCGATCCTTGCAAATATGACTGATGATCCTGCTTTGCAACTTGTTTCGCAACGCGACGTATCGCTTTGCAATCCACCTTTCAAAACCAAAACAAAGGTTTTTGGCAAAAGCGAAGATGAAGGTGTAGAGGAGGCAGGTATCCCTATCGGATCGTTCCTTGATGCGCTCAATCAACCGCAACGTACTGAGCAGATTTTCAGAAAGTTTTCCCGTGGAAGTGAGTTCGCACGCGATCTACGCAAGGCTTTAGAAGACTATGAAACTTATGAATTTCAATTGGGTCTCTATTCCCGATATGAACGCCGAGATTGCGTTTTGGCAGGGGGAGATGCTGAAACCAGCGGATATTACCGCGCAACCTTCGACCCGTGGACAGCACTCGGCTATATCCGGACGAGCGGTGATAAACAGCATTTCCAAATCCTTGCACACGAACGCGGCACCCGATGGGAACACAAAGTTATGTTAGATAAACTTGATGCCGCTACGCTTGAAAAACTCTCTACAGAAATTCCGGCACTCCGCAGCAAGTATCTGATCGGACGCATTTTGTCCAAAAGCCAGACAGCATTAACACGACTGGCAAAACTTCGTAAATCACAACTGAATCTGACAACCGATTTGGACACAGGATACACGCTACAATTAGAGATACCTATTCCTGAAAAGCGGTTCTCTGTGATAGACCATCGTCGAAAACTACGAGCATTGTTTAATGGTAATGGAAATTACCAACTGCACCCGCTCAACAAGGAATTTGTGGAAACACATCTTAACTTGGCAAAAGGAACGCGAGATGGTGTTATCTGGACACTTGATACTGTTGATCTGCTATCAGGTCATCCACCACTTAAGGAGCAGGATGAGGAATTTCTTATCACAAAAACGCTGCGTCAAAACAGATTCGTGGTGCGTTCTGCGGAAGAACTTCGAGAACGTCTCCCTAAAAACGGGTTTGAAAAGTGTTGGAATGAATCTATTGACAAGGGAGGCTATACCCTCCTTAACCAAACGAGTGGCAGGGTCTATGCCGTGAATTACGGGCGTAAGAATACCGGCAGCATCCATTCAGGGAACATAACGAAAGATGAAGTGGCGCACTATCTTTCAATTGAATACCTTGGGATAGAACTAGCACATGCAGAAACATCGCGGTTTGAAGTCCCGATGGAAGCACAACGCAGTTTCTTTGATAGACTTTTTAGAAGAGAGCCTGTACCAGCTTTCTATAGTCAACTAATTCAAACCGAGGCGCAGGTCATTGATGAGATGAAGACATTGGCGCGCTATTGTAAAGAGAAATTGGCAATTCCATAGGTATTCTGAAGTTGGTCGTACTGGGAATTTGAAATCAAAGAAGGAGGTGAAGATACATGATACAAAGTCTTGAAGTAAAAGGCCTGAATAACCGAGATGATGGTAATTTCAACTTGCATTTCCATGAAGACTTGAACATTTTTACTGGAGCAAACGGCTCAGGCAAGACGACATTATTGAAGTTGATATGGTGCCTTATCAGTGGACATCTTGAGCAAATCTTTCCCGAAATTCCGTTTCATCACTTGTTGATTGAAACCGATTCGTTTTCTTTAACTTTGTCCCGATCTAAACCTGATAAAGTTGAATTTAGTTGGGAGTTTCCTGAAGAGAAAAAACAGCAACAAACTATGACTATAGACTCAGAAACTGGAACGATTGATCGGAAGGATGTGGATAAGATAAATGAACTCGAAAAGCGAATCGCACGCACAATGAAGAGTAGTCTATTCTTTCCAACATTTAGAAGAATTGAAATTGAAGGTGGTTTTTCCGAAATTCCGAGAAATACTAACGATTCAGCGGTGAGGTTTCTAGGTTCGGCAGCGGAAATGCTTCAAGTTTCAATGTCACGATTTTCATCTGAAGTATCAACTAACGGACACAAGTTCATCGCTTCAATTTCAACGGATGATATAGGCGATTTACTAACGCAGAAATACGCAGATATTTACGAAAAAATTAGTGCATTACAGTCGCATCTATTGGATGATATTTCAAGAAAAATTCAAGACGCTTCGGATAGCGGAAATGTCCCTGAAACTCCTCAAGATGCTCCTGCCGTACTAGATGATATTAAGCAGGTTAATGAAAAACGGGATTTATTGCGTAAACCTTTTTCTGTGTTATCTGAACTGACTCAGAACATTCTGCAGTATCGGGCAATTCATGTCACTGGCAGGCTTGCACTTGGAGAAGAAACAGATAGCGTTACTCTCGGAGAAAAGGCGAACGGGGGTACGCTTGAGGAAGCAAAGGAGGCAATCTCTTCTGATAAACTCTCTGCAGGTGAGAAGCAGATGCTCAGTTTCCTATGTTACAACGCTTTTAGCGATAATATGCCAATTTTCATTGATGAACCGGAATTAAGCCTGCATGTAGATTGGCAACGGCTCTTGCTACCGACTTTGCTTGATCAGGGTACTGGGAATCAGTTTTTTATTGCAACACATTCACCTTTCATCTTTTCGGGGTATCAGCACAAAGAGATTCTAATTGGAGATGATCGAAGGGGTAAAGGAGGAGAAATGTAGTGCCATTACCCAATCCATCGGTAGAAGAATTAGTTGTTACTCTACGTCTTTCTAAGAAATCAAACATTGTTGTTGAAGGAGACGACGATGTAATCATCTATCAGGAATTAGCCAAGCAAATTGAAATACTTGAAGTAGTTTTACTATCTTGCGGTGGAAGGGATAAATTACTCCAGGTTTATGAACGCAGAGGTGAATTTGCTCAAATGCCTGTGGCTTTTATTGCAGATCGGGATATGTGGTTATTTTCGGGGATTGAGCCAGGTTACGAAGATGTGATTTGGACTAACGGTTATAGTATTGAAAATGACTTGTATTCGGATGCCAAATTGGAACGTATGTTAAGTGAAAGCGAAACAACAGAGCATCAACAAATTCTGGACTCTATTAGCACATGGTTCGCATTTGCTGTTGAAGAGTATTTAGCAGGAAATGCCCCAAATCTTGATCTGCACTGTGACGAAATGGTTCCTCCGGGTAAAACTGAATTGGACTCGGGTTTTTGTGCACGTCAAGGCTTTCGCACTCCAAACGCGGAACGGGTTCAACAAATCAGATCTTCATATCAACTTTTACTTAGAGGAAAACAGCTTTTTCAGTTGCTAGTTCGTTTTTTGAGCAAACCTGCCCATGGTTTCAAGAAGGCTAGCCTTAACGATTATGCACTGTACAACATTGCACTTAGGATGTCTGAAGCACACCCTTTGCTGGGCAGATTAATGGAAGAAGTAAAGCGCAAAATTATATCACATAAATCAACTTACTAAAAACCTTATTATATCTTACAGAAAGAACCTCCAAAGACAATGTAATACCACAGAAAAGCCTTTATTACTGATGCTAATGGTTATATTACCGGATGAATGCTCCTGATTTATGGCTTATACTAAATTAACCCGATTCGTGGCGCGAGGTCCCCGCGCCTCACAATGCTGACTTTATCAGAAAACTTCAAATCAAGTTAATTGGGTATTACTCATATCCGTCGTAAAGTCGCAAGTTAAAGTTTGCTCCCACCTGTCCACTCAACAAATCTATTGACACTATTCCGTTAAATAGGATAAACTTATGAGTGATGAATGTAAAAGCAATTTCAACACTCATTAAAAATAACATTACCGAAAAGATATTCCCCGGTGCTGTTGTCGCGATCCTCAAAAAAGACAAAGTTTTTTATCACGCTGCGTTCGGAAATCGCATCGTAAAGCCGAAACGTGCACTGATGCTCCACGATACGTTGTTTGACCTTGCCTCTTTAACAAAACCGATTGTCATCGGAACACTTATCATGCAGTTGGTTGCCTCTGGAAAGTTGTCGTTAGACACACCAGCGCAGACATACCTACCCGCATTCAAACAACCACACATTACGTGTCGCCACCTCCTCACACATACCTCCGGTTTACCTGCTTGGAAACCACTCTATATTGAAACAGAATCCCCTGAAGATGTGATAGAACACTTGGGTAGCATGCAGATGGAATCTGCCCCCGGTGAGAAGGTGACCTACAGTTGTTTAGGATATATCCTGATGGGGAAACTTATTTCTGCCATTACGGGAGAGTCTTTAGACAGATTAGCGCATAACGCTATCTTCAAACCGCTCAGCATGAACCGCACCCAATATAACCCACCACTAACGTTGCACGATAACTGTGCTGCGACAGAAGACTCAAACAGTTTCGAACGACGGATGGTAAAATCGGGGCAGCACGGTCGCTATTACCGTGGTCATAACTGGCGTGAAGGTGTTATCATCGGAGAGGTACACGATGAAAATGCCAACTTTCTGGGTGGTGTCTCTGGCAATGCGGGTCTTTTTTCTAATGCAAGGGATCTCATCACCTTTTGTCAGATGCTACTCCAAGATGGTGGTACGTTTTTATCTACTGACAGCGTAAAGGCGTTGGCAACACCACAGACACCTCAAAATGCTTCCGAACAACGCAGTATCGGTTGGCATATCCTTGCTGACGGGGCGATGTATCACACCGGTTTCACAGGCACCTCAATACGGATTGACCGCAAAAACGGAATGGCTGCGATCCTATTGACAAATCGGGTTCATCCGGATGCGCAACGCATAGGCATTATTGAATGCCGAAATCAATTCCATAGGATAGTCTTCGGATGATAAAACTCGGTATAACACGACTGCTGACAGAAAATACGGAATGGATTGATGGCAAATCTGTCGGTTTAATAACAAATCACACCGGTGTTGATGAAACCTTGAGGCACACGATTGAATTGTTAACGGAATTCAATCTGATCGCGCTTTTTTCACCGGAGCATGGGTTATGGGGTGCGGCGCAAGATGGGGTGAAAATAGCAGATTCAAGACATCATCAAAATCAAGAAGGGACAGAAACGCAGACGCTACAGGTCTATAGTTTATATGGCACAACACCGCTTGAATGGTCAGAAATTCTAAACAACTTGGACGTGATAATCTATGATATACAGGATGTGGGCGCGCGATATTATACCTATCTTGGCACGTTGCTGGCGGCGATGAAAGCACTTGAATGTGCGATGGAGACAGGTAAATGTGTTGCGTGTATTGTTGCGGATCGTCCAAATCCTATCGGAGGCATCAGCATAGAGGGACCGATGTTAGAACCTGACTACACATCTTTGGTTGGACCCTATCCGATTCCTGTGCGCTACGGCATGACAATCGGTGAGATTGCCAGGCTTTTTCATGCGGAACAGGGATTTAACTTCCCACTCAAGATTGCTCGGATGGCAGGATGGTGTCGGGAGATGTGGTATAACGAAACAGGTCTGCCGTGGGTGCCTCCTTCACCTAACATGCCAACGTTTGAGACTGCAACGTTATATCCGGGGACATGTCTATTTGAAGGCACTAATGTGAGCGAAGGGAGAGGCACAACAAAGCCTTTTGAATATATCGGTGCGCCGTGGATAGATAAAGAGATATTGGCAACTCGCTTAAACGAACGTCGGTTTCCCGGTGTCCTTTTCCGTCCAATTGTTTTTACACCACAGTTTTCCAAATACAGTAGTGAGGCATGTCACGGTGTGGCAATACATATCACTAATCAGAAAGTAGTGACACCGGTGGAAGTTGCGGTATGGATGTTAGGGATTTTAATTGATGAACACCCCAATGAATTTGAATTTAAAGAGACACATTTTGATAGATTGGCGGGCAGTGCAACGCTGCGTGATGCGCTATTGGCGGGAACATCCTGTGAGGAGATTATTTCAGCGTGGTCTGCAGATGTGGAGAAATTCCGAGAGCGACGAGAACCGTATCTATTGTATTAGTTAATGGCTATCGGCTATTAGTAATCGGCTAATTGCTAACGTGAGTTTGATAAAAACAAGATGTCGGGCTTCTTGTAGGGGCGAGGTCTTCTCGCCCGTAGGGGTTAGGTTACCTAACCCCTATGAAAATGTCCATTTATGTTTAGAATTTGCTATATATCAAACTCACGTTAATTGCCACTAAAATTTGAAACCATGAAACCTTTTTTTGATATGCTACAGAAAGAGAAAAAACATATTATCGGCTTAATGAGCGGAACATCTGCGGATGGCGTGGATGTTGCGCTTGTTGAAATTACGGGGTCAGGACTGACTACGAAAATTGAACTGATAGCGTTTGAAACTATTTCATATTCACCTGAGATTCGCGCGAGAATCTTTGACCTTTTTAGCGTCGAAACGGCGCGGGTTGATGAAATCTGCACAATGAATTTTGTGTTGGGAAAACTATTCGCGGAAAGCACTTTGGCGGTTTTGGAAAAGATCGGCGTAACACCAGAAGAGGTTGATCTCATCGGATCACATGGGCAAACGATTCATCACATGCCTTCAGCGGCAGTCCCCGCTACACTACAGATTGGCGAACCTGCTGTGATAGCACATGAGACAGGCATTCCAACAATCGCTGATTTCCGTGTAGCAGATGTTGCAGCCGGTGGTGAAGGCGCACCACTGATCGCATACCCCGATTATTTGCTATTCCACCATTCCACCCAAACAATTGGACTTTTGAACATAGGGGGCATTGCTAACCTCACAGTGTTGCCCGCAGGAAAGGGTATTGAAGCAGTCCAAGCGTCAGATACAGGTCCTGGCAATATGATTCTGGACGCTTGCGTTGAAAAGATAACAAACGGCACAAAGCAGTTTGATGAGAATGGAGAATTGGCACGACAAGGCACGGTGTGTAAAGACCTTCTACAAACGTGGCTTGCACATCCATTTTTTGAATTAATGCCACCGAAAACGACAGGACGCGAGATGTTCGGAACAACGTTTGCGGATGTCTGCTTGCAACAAATTCGGGAACAAGAGATTTCAGATTATGACGGACTTGCAACACTCACAACATTGACAGTTGAGAGTATTGCGCGTTATTACCAGCATTTTGTGGCAACAAATACGCCGTTAGACATTCTATATGTCAGCGGTGGGGGGGCACGAAACCCACTGATGATGCGCGGTCTTGCTGAAACGTTCGATCCAATCCCAGTTGTTGATGTATCAGAAAAGGGAGTTTCCGGTGATGCGAAAGAGGCAATTGCTTTTGCTATCCTTGCTAACGAGGCGGTGCATGGCAATTTTGGGAATGTGCCGAATGCAACGGGGGCATCGTGTGGAAAGGTTTTAGGAAAGTTTGTTTGTCCATAACGCACCATTAGCGTCAACTCAGCGGTCCCCAAACCGGTAGGGTGCGGTTTCTAACCGCACCATTAGCGTCAACTCAGCGGTCCCCAAACCGGTAGGGGCGGTTTCTAACCGCACCATTAGCGTCAATTTAGGGGTCTCCAACCCGGTAGGTGCGGTTTGTAAGCGCACCAGTTCTTATGGAATATGCCTAAGATAACCGCTTTCGTGAACGACTCGGTGCGGTTACAAACCGCACCATAGGCGTCAATTTAAGGAAACATCTGTGTTTTTATGAACCCTTCTCAATAGGCATGGTTATTGAGACTGTCTTATATTCAGTCCCATAGGGACGATATGTTTATAGAAAAACGTATAATAGTCTCTTTCGCTCCGTAGGTGCGATATTTCTATAACGTTTTTGTTGGACATATCGCACCTACGGAGCGAAAGAGATTGAGAACGTTGGGTGCTATAAACATATAGTCCCTACGGGACTGAAGAGCATTTCTCATATTTGAAAAACCACTAAATTGACGCTTATGGTGCGGTTACAAACCGCACCTACCGGACCTGGAGGAACGCTAAATTGACGCTTATGGGGCGGTTTCTAACCGCACCGATAGATTGGAATCAAGTTAATTTGATATAACGGAAGGTGTTACTTTTTCGGTTCAGAGGTTTCGACCAACGCTTTATATTCGGGAAGTTCACGAAGTTTATCAAATGCGGGTTCTGTTTTCACCTTAGAAATTACGTCCTTATCTACCCGAATTGCCTCACGTAGAGACGCAGTTGATTTTTCAATATGCGCAACATACGAGCCATCATCTAACGCATCCTCTGCTTTTAGTGAATAGGCAACGGCAAGATTATAATATGCCTTCGCGAAATCTACATCAAGTTGCGTCGCGCGCTCCCATGCTACGATAGCTTCGTCAAGTTCACCCATATTCCCATACACAGCACCGAGATTGAAATAAGGAATTGCCCATCCCGGTTCTTTCTGAATTGCCAATTTGAACTCGGTGATGGCTTGCGCGAGATTACCTTCTTTGGCATACGCGAGTCCCCAATTGTAATGTGATCGTGCTGCTTCATTCGGTTTATTACCATCCGTGTTTTGTGAATACGGAATGCTTTTCAGACCGCATCCAACCAGCAATAAGACTGAACAGAAAATAAGAATAGTCCTCATATATATCTCCACGCTTTCTATTTATAACACTATATCCGAGTTTAGGTTGTCAGTCAACCGATTTGTGATGCACAGAACGTTTAGTTTCCTAACAACTGTTATTTGGATGGAACGTCCCAAAAGAATATTGCCCCGTCCTGTTTATGGTATACATATCTGCTACTACTTACGCTTGCGAGCGTTTTGCCATCAGGTGAGAACACCAGACTACTGACATAATTATTGTGTCCTTCATAGGTAGTAAGGTGACGACCAGATGGAAGTTCCCACAATTGAATTTTGCCGCCTGTATCTCCGCTTGCAAGAATTGACCCATCCTGAGAAAATACTAACTGACAAACTACATGTTTATGCCCTTTTAGGGTTTTGATAAATTGATATGTGGTAACGTCCCACAGATGGATTTCTTTGTTTTCGGTTGAAACTGCCAAAGTATTTCCGTTGTGAGAAAACGCCAACGCATAAATATCGTTCTTATCAAACCATTTAAACAATTTTTCTATCCAATTTTTAGACGTTTTCAGTGTGACTCGTTTTCCTGTGTGTGTGTCCCACAATCGGGGAGAATTTCCATGCGTATCTGCAACCATTTTTCCATCAGGTGATACTGCCAAAATAAAATCCTTGGTCGTTGTAAGTGTATTAAAATGTTGAGTGTTAGCAATGTCCCATATTGTAATACCATCTTTTGTCTCAGTAATTAGTTTTTCACCGTTTGGAGTAAACACACATGCGCTACGGAGATTAAGTTTAGTGCCATCATCAAATGATATTCCGTACCATCCCAAGATTGCGTCGGGGATAATTTTGTAGGTGTCTACCTGTTTTCTCGTTTTCATATCCCACACTTTGACGTTGCCTTCACTCTCATTGATAAGGGTTTGGTTATCTGTTGTGAAAGCTAAAGCGCGAATGCTCTTTTCGCTTAACTTAATCGTCATACGGGCACTGCGCGTGTTTGTTTCCCAAAGCCGAATGTTACCAGTTCTATCTGCGCTTGCGAGCGTTTTTCCATTATGAGAAAACGCCAACGCAGTGAACAGTTTTGTATAGCCTGTAGTAAGGAGGCGCAACGGTTTTTCAGATCGTGTCTCCCACACATTCACTGACCCTTGTTCATTTGGAGTGACAAATATGGCACTATCTTGTGATAACACAAAATGTTCAGGAAAAGGTTCATACTCTTCCAAAATTGGACTGATCTTGGCGATTTCAAGATTTGTAGCAATATCCCATATCGTGTAACCTTTGTCCTTTACAATGACGAGTGTTTTCCCGTCACCTGAAAATCTTACGGTCATTTCTCCAGGGAACGTAGCAATCTCACTACGGGAGGTAACATCCCATATCACGCAGCCGCTTTGCCGTATAATGGCGAGTGTTTTTCCATTTCCTGAAAACTTTATGTCAGACCACGGGAGTGCAGCAAGTTGTTCGCCTGTGCTAACATCCCAGAGCTCAATTAGACCTTCAGCACCACGCCATCCATTTCGAGTTGTAGCCCGGTAGTCAACAGTACTCACGATGGTTTTGCCATCTGGTGAAAAACTTATAGCATTAGCCCATTTCATAGGCAGTCGTCCATCTAATATTGTGCGATCCTGAGAGTATGGATCCTGATACTGGATAGGAAAAGGCGGCGTATTTTTTGTGCGTCCTACAAGTGTCTTTATCAGGCGATGGGTGCGTCCATCTTGTATGCTAATTGTGCCATCCTTATTCCCAATTGCGAAAGTTACGCTATTGGTGCTATCGGCGTAAGCATCCCTTGCAAGTTGCCAATCTCTAAATTTTCTTTTGCTAAGTTTAGAAATTTTTGGGGTATAAGTGTTTAATTGTTGACCGTTCGTGATGTCCCAAAAGGTGACAGTGCCTTTCCAATTCTGACCCACAAGTGTTTTGCTGTCATCTAAGAACTTTAAAGAACTAACCACACCTTCAGGAGTATTTAGTGTTTGGTAGTTTCTACCGATTTTAACGTCCCAGAGTCGAATCGTCCTGTCATCGGCACTGCTGGCAATAATCTTTCCATCCGGTGAAAATGCTACATGTCTAACTACATCCGTATGCCCTATAATGAGAACAGTTTCGTCACCTGTGTTTACATCATAAAGCCATACCCCAATAGTACTTGTAATAGCAAGCCGGGTGCCATCGGGTGAAAGCTGCATATCGGTTATCACACCTTTTCCGAGACGGGCTTTAGCACCTTCAGGTAAATTTAATTGTGTATGGTCTTGGGCAAAAGTGTTTAACGGATATAACGTTGAAAATACAAGTAATGTTAAAAACGTAAAAAATAGAATGCTTTTCATTGGATCGAATTCCTTACAATAGACTTGCAAGTTGACTATATTCGCTTATTTAGTAGGCACATTCCAGAGGAAAATGGTGCCATCATGTTTGCTTATACTCGCAAGTAATTTCTTATTCCGTGAAAACACAAGTGCACTGACATTACTTTTATGTCCCTCATAGGAAGTTAGATTGTGTCCGGTGAGAGACTCCCATAAGCGAATATCGCCACCTGCATCTCCACTCGCGAGAAGTGTGTCATCTAAAGAAAATTCCAATTTGCAGATAGCATACTTATGCGGTGCTTTGAGGATTCTGATACGTTTCTGGGCATCAACGTCCCACAACTGGATTTCCTTGTTTCCAATTCCAACTGCCAAGATTTTTCCATCATGGGAAAACCTCAAGGCGTAAATTCCACTACTTTCTTCAAACCATTCAGACAACTTATCTATCAAATTCTGCTTAGATGTACTGAGTGTTGTAATTAGTTTATCGGTATGCGTATCCCACAAGATTACTTCATCTGATTGACCATTGGTTCCGTGCAGATTGTTAGTTGCAAATATACTGCCATCAGGGGTGAGTGCCATGGCTCCTTTAGCCGATTTATACACCATCCCTGTGAGGCTACTTAAATGTTCGCGGGTGGTAAGGTCCCATAACTCAAAACTATTGTTTTTGCCGTTTTTAGTAGTCAATGTTCTGAAATTTGGAGAATATACATAGTTAGAAAATGCAAGTGTTGTCCCATCGTCAAAACCAACTGTGGGTCCTCCATGACCGTTCAAGTTAATATGAGTAGTGATGGTAGCAATTTGTTTTCTAGTAATGATATTCCACTGAACAGTTGAACCGAATCCCACAGCGTTCAAGATTTTGTTATCTGTAGAAAAGGTTAAACCTTCAATATTACCTTTCCCTGTTGTAATCGTGTTTAGTTTAGTCCCACTGTCTGTATCCCAGAGATGAATATTACCAGCACTCCGGCTTGCTAATGTTTTGCTATCATGGGTAAATGCTAACGCCGTGATCTTCCTTGCGTAGCCTTTGGCAAGGGGGCGCGGTTGTGCTTCTGTTTTCGTTTCCCACACATTTACTGTGCCAATTTGATCCGCTGTAACAAGCGTTGTCCCGTCTTGAGAAAACTGTAGTTTTTCTGGAAAAACCACAAACGGATCTTCAACCAAAATAAGTGAGGCAATTTCAGTTTGTGTGGCAATATCCCATATTGAATAACCTGCCCTTTCTATGACATCGCCGTTGCTATCATAACTTCCACCTTTTCTTATAGCAAGGGTTTTGCCATCACCTGAAAACTTTACGTCCGCTACAGCCTCAAACTCAGCGAGTTGACGTTTTTCAACCATATCCCATATTGTGCATCTGTCTCTCGTGAAAGCATGCCGTGATATAAGCGCGAGGGTTTTACTATCACCTGAAAACCTTACGTCTACATACCAAGGGAGTGCTGCAAGTTGTTCACCTGTACCAACATTCCAAATTTCAGTGGGACCAGAGGTGCCTACCGAGCCTCCACTCGTTTTCGGAATCCAGTATCTACTCTTGCTCACAAGCATTTTGCCATCTGGGGAAAATGCCAGTTCCTTAACCCATTTCATAGGTTGATTATCTAACTTCGAAGGAGAATATTCTTGTAACTGATATTGTATAGGGAAAGGTGTTCCATCATCCCTATAGTTAGTGAGAAATGGTTTTTCATCATTTGCTTCTTCAGGCTCTGCAGGTATCCTGACGATTTTGTCAATTGGCTCTTCACGTGTATTTTGTCGTATTTCGAAAAAGGCTGCATCATTTGTACGGGCGGCAAGCGTCCGTATCTGTTGATGGGTATGTCCATCTTGTATGCTAATTGTACCGTCGTGAT
Source organism: Candidatus Poribacteria bacterium (assembly GCA_965237835.1). Taxonomy (GTDB): domain Bacteria; phylum Poribacteria; class WGA-4E; order WGA-4E; family WGA-3G; genus MSPOR6. Next base: position 198,400 of record OZ250160.1, read on the forward strand.
TTCCAATAGCAAAGATAACATGACCGTTATGGTCAACAAAACCCTCCAATACACGTTGCCAAATACTACCTTTGATTTTGATTTCGGAGGCTTTTGGACTAAATGTATTTACCTTTTCTCCAGTAGTAATGTCCCAAAGCGAAAAAGTGTTCGCCCAATCTCGACTCACGAGTGTCTTTCCGTTTACTAAAAACTTCAAAGACCGGAACGGACCTCCAGGCATATTGAATGTCAAAAGGAGTTTTCCGTTTTCAACATTCCAGATATAGCATGTGTTGCTTCCACCAGTGAATGCAAGCGTTGTTCCGTCTGTAGAAAACGCAAGCAGCCCGACTAACTCCGTATTCTTTGTAAGGAGAACGGTTTCATTTCCCATGTTAACATCATAAAGCCATACGCCGGTCGAACTTACTATTGCCAACCGGTCATTGTCGGGGGACAATCGCATACCTATTATCACGCCTTTTCCGAGACGTGCTTTAGCACCTTCAGGTAAATTTAATTGTGTATAGTCTTGGGCAAATGTGTTTGTTAGACATAGTGCTGAAAGAAGATATAGCGTCAAAAATGTGCACAGTAATCTGCTTTTCATTGGGTTGGATTCCTTTTGTTCTGTCTCAAGTGATGTCCCATAGTCGGATAGTCCCATCCTCACTACCACTCGCAAGTTTTGCCCCGTCAGGACTGAACGCAACACTCTTAACAGATGCTGTATGACCAGTGATAGTTTTAAATTGTTCACCTGTTTTAACATTCCATAGGCGGATAGTTTTGTCCTCACTTCCACTCGCGAGTTTTTCCGCATCCGGACTGAACGCAACACTCCAGACAACGTTCGTATGGCCAGTAAGTGATTTCAATTCCTCTCTCGTACCACTATCCCACAAGCGGATGGTTTTGTCCCAACTTCCGCTCGCGAGTTTTTCCCCATCCGGACTGAACGCCACGCCAAAGACCCAATTTGTGTGTCCTTCAAGGGTCGCCTTGTGTGCACCTGTTGCGATATCCCACAAACGGATAGTGTTGCCAGCATTTCCACTTGCTAACGTTTTTCCATCGGGACTGAACACAACGCTAAAGATATTCTCTGCATCTTCAGTAAGAGTTTTCAGTTTTTCACCTATTTCCACATCCCACAAGTAGAGATTACCATCCTCGCTCCCACTTGCGAGTATCTTACCATCAACACTGAATGCAACGGTATTAACCCAATGCAAAGCCCCACTTTCTCTCTCGCGCAATGTTTTGAGTTGTTCACTTGTCGCGACATCCCAAAGGCAGATCGTCTCAGTTTCCTCAACACCACCAGCGATAAGATTCCCATCCGGGCTGAATGCAACACTCCTGACAGTACTTGTGCAACACTCTCCGATATCCACCCAGAACATTTTCTTTTCTTGTGCCGTGGTTATATCCCATAAGCGGATAGTGTTGTCCTTGTCGCCTGCAAGTAAAGTGCCATCAGGACTGAACGCTACACTATAACGTTTGTTCTTATCTTTATCTATTGTCAAGTGAGGTGTCTGTTGGGTAGTTGTTGTTTCCATAACGGCATTTTCCTTTCGATGTTAATTTTTGGATGTTGCTGATGAAGGACGTTTCTGCATCACAGGAATTACATAACTGCGAATCATCATGCCTTCCACCGTTTGTGTTTCTTCAAGCGGAGTTGGGTTTTCGCGATGGTCAAATACAACGTAGTAACCTTCTACTGCTTTTTCCAATTTGAGATATGCGATCAGTTGCTTTTTACCAGCCTCATAACGTCTTTCCCCTTCCCAAATCTTTGTTTCAACAATATATTTTCGTCCATTGTGGAAAATGATAAGGTCAATTCTACCACGTCCAGTTTGTGCTTCAAGATACATGGCACCGCGTACAATGCCGACGAACTGGTCTAAGTAGGCATACAGTAGGTCCTGCCCGACGAATTCTTGTGGCGTTTCTGGCACTTGGAGTATCCGAAAACCGACGCGAGCAATAAAATCTCGAAAGTTATCCAGCAGCCTTTCTAAGTCAATATGTCCTGTCGGAGTTAGGTAATCTTCAAAATCGGTGTCTTCTGGAAAATAGTCGCGTTCAAGTCCGTTAAACAGAGGCTTGAATGCAAGCAGGATGCATTGTTGATAAATTGGATTGACAATTTTACATAGATCGTCTGTGCCTTTTGCTATGACACCATAAATGATAAGTTCATTCATAAGTTCATCATACGGATTGAAAGATACACCACTCTCATAAGATGCAATCTTCATGAGAATACTTTTAAAGCGCGAATCTCGGCGGATATTCGTAATCAGATGCTGAATGTTGGTATTTCTTTCTTGTATAATTTGTGTGTGTGCCGTTAGAAACTGTTCCATGCCAATTGTCTCGGTTTTCGGGATGTCCAATTCCTCGGTGAGTATCTGTGCAAATCGGTTGACAAGGAAGGGTTGTCCTCCAGTCTGCTTATGAAGCATTTCAATGATTTCTGATGCAAAGGACTGTCCTGTTTCCTCAGTGTGCTGTGACAGTAGCTCGCGCACTTGTTCAAACGTGAAATTATGTAGGTTGAAGTCATCTTGAATATTGAATGGGGAAATAGATCGATCATAGTTTAGCTGCGTAACGTTCTTTACTCCAACAATACCGAGGCTGTAGGGTGATCGGGTTGTAGTGCGGGATATATAGGTATGACGAAGTGAATACAAAAAATCACTCACCGCATCTATTGGAATCCCGTCAAATTCATCAATAACAAGGACAATGCGATGACCTTTTAGTAATTTCATTAATTGTTCAAAAAACCTCATCATCGAAATATGATCGGTAAGTTTTTCAGTTTCTAAAAATTGTGTGAAAGTCTCGGAAGGCTCCCTATTCTGTCTCTGGAAAACTTTTAAAATTTCTTTGCAAATATCTTCGCGAAGGTACCCGTAGAAATCGGAAATAGAAACGTTACTATATATTTGGAAATCTAATTGAATTGGGAAGTAAGTATCCTCTTCATTCGCTAGCGTTTCAAGTGCCCGACGGAAGAAGGTGGTTTTGCCGGTCTGCCGCGGCGCGAAAATGACGACGTAACGTCCTTCTTTGATGCGGTTGATGAAATCAGCAGTCTCCTCAGTGCGTGAAACGACGTAGTGCTTCTGTGGATTTACGGGACCTCGGGTTTCAAAACGTCTCATTTTCTCTCCTTACCATCGGCATTATCTCGCCTCTATTGTACCAGAATCCAAAGGTGTAAATCAAGGTTGATTTCTAAAAAGAAATTGCCTTAAAAGATGATTATGGTTACTTTTTGACAAGCGGATACATGTATGGTATAATATATTTGTAATAAGTTCAACATCTATCAGGGCTATTTAGTTCTCCGAATATTTAGATTTTCAATCTAAGACTTTCCCCTGTAGGAGCGATCTCCGAATCGCGACTTTTCGGATAAAATGGACAAAAAGCCTAAAACTAAATAGCCCTGAACATCTATTGATACTGTCTGTACTCCTCAAAGATTAGTTATAGTGAAGTCCAAAAATACCTATACACTTTCCTTTGGGTTTACTGCGTTTGTAGTCGCGCAATTCATTGCGCCTCGGACATTTATAGTCGTGTTTTGAAATTGCCCAAAGGTCAAATTATGTAAATAATTATAGACCTTACTATAATGCATATGGAAATACAACCAGCCTTCAAGGCATCATCAATACTAAAAAGTTTGGGCTCAGATCCCGTACTTACCGATGTAATACCAAGCAGTTCCCAATTGTTTGAGAGTTTTGAACCATTACAAATTCGGGTTCCGACACCTACTGTTTCCAAGACCTGCCCTGAAAGTGCTTACCAATGGTTAATAGAGGTATTAGATGGATTAATTGATTTAGGGAACCGACACGGACATTACGGTGTCATCAATTTGATGGAAAACGAATATCAGTGGCTGGATGAAGTATTAGAAGAATTAATCTATTCCGTTGGTGATAATGAAAATCACATATTATCACCGTTGATGGAATTTGTTATTCGTCTCATTAGTAACTATGAGGACGCGTATGTCCCAAAACTGACGGAACAATTTACAAAGTTAGCAGAGGATGGAACAATTGAAGATGAAAACGATAATTGGTCGCCCGCTACAAATTCTATTGAACTGAATGATGATGAACTCGCTGCGCATGCCTTTTTCTCAATTGGTTATCTTCTCTATCAAGGAAACCAGTCAGAAAAAGCTATCTCTGCTTATGATAAAGCAATTGCGTTAAAACCTGATTACGCTGAAGTTTACAACAACAGAGGTATTTCTCGCAGCATGCTTAGACAGCATGACAAGGCACTCGCTGATTATACCGAGGCGATTCGACTAAAACCTGATTATGCAATGGCTTACTATAACCGCGCATTCGAGAAAATGCGACATGGAGATCTTGATTCTGCTAACCTTGATTACACCGAGGCGATTCGTTTAAAATCTGACTATGCTGAAGCCTATGCCTACCGGGGTGTTGTGAAGGTTCACTTAGCACATATTGGCGATCCCAAATCTGACTTCCAGACTGCATTAGAATTAGCTGAAAAACAAGGTCAAGGTGATCTCAAAACTTTTATTGAGAAGCAGCTACACGAACTGAACAATTCCACAACTCAAGATTGTGAAAACTAAATGCAGAAATAGTATTGGGTCGAGGTTACAAACCCAGACCACAAGAAGAATCCCTCCAGCAAAACAACTCCTAACAAAACTATACACAACATACAAAACGTGTATGATTCCTAATACCCAATTTTTATTTTGATCCTCTTTTTAACTTGAAGGCACTCGGCATGTTGTGTATAATAACCTAAGCAATTCGGAAATCGCTTTATTGTATGCCCTCATATTAACGTTATCTCATCAATCTCAGTCGGAGCAATTATCATGAATAGAAAAACCGATAGACCGAACGTTCTTTTTATCATGTCCGATCAGCATAGATATGATTATCTGGAAACAAATGAGAATGCACCTGAAGCACTTAACACACCAAACATGCGTAGATTGGCAGAAATAGGTACGAATTTTCCATACTGCACTGTGAATGCACCGGTCTGTGCACCGTCACGGATAGGTTTAGCATCTGGCATACAACCGTCTCGTTTGGGAGCACTTGGTAACCGCAGCTTTTATCCTACCTCAATGCCAACCTATTATCAGCAGCTGCGCGACCACGGCTATCGCGTGGGATGTGTTGGGAAACTTGACCTTGCTAAACCTGATGGTTATAATGGACGCTACGGTGACCGTCCACGCGCTTACAACTGGGGGTTCACACATCCTGAAGAATGCGAAGGAAAGATGCATGCTGGCAAGTCCGCTACACCTATTGGACCCTATACACATTATTTAGAGAATAAAGGATTGTTAGAGAAATTCTATCAAGATTACCGTAACCGTAGTTCTTCAGGTGGTTGGATAAAAAACGGTTCGTACGATTCTGTGCTTCCGACTGAGGATTTTGAGGATTCTTATATAGGAAGACGTTCAACGGAATTTATTGAAAACATACCGGATGATTTCCCGTGGCACCTCTTCGTCAGTTTTGTTGGTCCTCATGACCCATTCGATCCACCTACTGAATACGGTGATAAATATCGGCACGCAGATATGCCTGCTCCTATCTTAGATGATATGGATGGAAAACCTGAGTGGGTGAAAAAACGCACTGTTAATGTTACACCAGAAGAAATTGCGGTGACGCAACAACAGTACTGTGCTGCGACCGAATTGATTGACGCTCAGATTGGGAATATGCTGTGTGCACTGGAAGAACGGGGTATGCTTGAAAATACCTATATCATCTATTCAAGTGACCATGGCGAAATGCTCGGTGATCATGGACTTTATACAAAAAGTTTAGCTTACGAGGCTTCGCTGCGTGTTCCACTTATCGTGGCAGGACCAGGAATTGAAGCCAACCGAATCTCAAACGAATTGGTAGAACTGATTGATTTGAACCCAACAATATGCGAATTGGCAGGCGTGCCTGTGTTGGAAAACATTGATGGACGTTCTATTGCACCTGTGTTGCGCGATGAAACTGTAACACATCGTACTGAGACGGTAAGTCGACTTGCAAACTTCAGTTGCATTCGGACGCAAACGCATAAACTCATAGATAGCAGTGACGGTTTTGTAGAATTATATAATCTTGAAGATGATCCGGATGAATTGCATAATATCGCTGATACAGAACAAGCACTTGTGGAAGAATTACGTTCGCTGATGGAAAGTAGATATGGTCCAGTGCTCGTTTAAGAAAATCGAGAAAAATCGGGGTTAGAAACTTCGTCCACAAGAGCTCATTAGGGTTGAAAACCCCTCCTACAAGAAGGAAAATGCAGATGGTAACAGGGGTTATCTTAGCAGGTGGGAGGAGTAAGCGAATGGGTAAGAATAAGGCGTTGATGCGACTTGGCAACGATACGCTGATCGCACATGTTATCCGATGTCTACGTCATATCACGGGTGAACTCCTGCTTATCACCAATAGTCCTGAGGAATATGCACATCTCGGTATAGCAATGCGTGGCGATATTGTCCCGAATGCTGGGGCATTAGGGGGCATTCACGCAGGTTTAACCTACGCTTCGCATGAAACAGTGTTGTGCGTTGGCTGCGATACCCCTTTTTTGGTGACGAATTTGCTTTCCTATCTTGTCTCTGTTTTAGCTGAATACGATGCTGTGATACCTTATACTCTCCGAATGCCAAACGCGCATTCGGCGTTGATTAGGAAAAATGAACAACAGATAACTCTCCAAACACTCTGCGCTGTGTATTCTAAAAACTGTCTGCCGATTATAGAATTGATGTTGAATGAATCAAACTTTCGGGTGCATGCGTTGGCAAAACGGGCGAATGTTCTTACCATCTCTCCGGAAATTTGGAAGACATTTGATTCGGATGGAGTATCTTTTTTCAATATCAATACCCTCGAAGATTATGAAAAAGCGCAAGTTTTTTACGATACCTCATGTAAGTTGATAGAAGACGTTTGATCTTAAAACATCACACTGAATCATCTAATACTAAATTAACTTGATTCGAAGTTTTCCGATAAAGTCAGTAGTGCAAGGCACGGGGACCTCGCGCTACAAATCGCGTTAATTGGGTATAAGTTATCTAATTGTTGACCATAGAATAGGAGTTTAAATATATGTCCCATACTGATGATAATTTACTAGTTGACCAAATTCTGTGCGGGGATAATCTGGAACTCATCCAGCAATTACCCGATTGTAGTATCCAATTGGTAATTACCTCCCCACCTTATTTTCAGCAGCGCGATTACGGCGGCGGGATGGGAAACGAAACTAATGTCAATGAGTATATTGATACACTGCTATGCCTCTTTCGCGAATGTGTCCGTGTTGTGAGTGATGATGGCAATATAGTTTTCAATATAGGTGACAAGTATCAAGATAGCAGCTTACTTCTTGTTCCATATCGTTTTGCGCTTGCAGCAACCAATACAGGATTGGTTAGACTTGTAAATGAAATCACATGGGTCAAAAAGAATCCGACTCCGCGCCAGTTCAGCCGCCGCCTCGTTAGTAGCACTGAGCCATTTTTCCATTTTGCAAAATCAGACCGTTATTTCTACAACCCAAAAGCTTTCTTGGCAGAATCACATGCTCCGCAGCACTCAAACAAGAAAATTGGTACAAACGTTGGGCAGCGATATTTCGATCTTATTGATGAATCCGATCTGTCTGAGGCAGAGAAAACCGTTGCTCGAATTGAACTTGCAGAGGTTATTCAAGAGGTGAAACGTGGGAAAACGCAAAGTTTTCGGATGAAAATCCGTGGTATTCATGCTGCTCCGTTCGGTGGGCAAATGGGTGGACGCACACTTCAATTAAAAAATAAAGGATTTACAATCATTCGGATCCACGGCAATAAACTCAAGCGAGATGTGATTGAAACACCTGTTGCTGCGGTTAAAGGAAATAAACATCCAGCAATCTATCCAATGGAAGTAGTAGAGGAGTTTTTACATCTCCTAACGCCCCCTGGTGCATTGGTTCTTGATCCGTTCATGGGGTCAGGATCAACAGCTGTTGCTTGTAAAAGATTAGGTAGACACTACATCGGTTATGATATCAATGCTGAATACTGTGAATATGCCCAGCAGCGTGTTGATGATACTCCGATTACAATGCAGTGTTTGTTTGAGGAAATATAATGGACAACATAAGTGCAATTATAGATTGCTACTCGAAAAATCTTCAATTAGATTTTAATCGGAATACAGACATTAAGACAATTCATTTACGATACGGGGAAGATCTACTAATATCAAATTAACCCGATTTGTAGCGCGAGGTCCCCGTGCCTCGCAATGCTGACCTTATCAGAACACGTCTAATCAAGTTAATTTGGTATAATATCAAATTAACCCGATTTGTAGCGCGAGGTCCCCGTGCCTCGCAATGCTGACCTTATCAGAACACGTCTAATCAAGTTAATTTGGTATAAAGTATTTGTAAAGCATATTTAACGTGAGTCCGATATTTGATTCCAAGTGTCTGTCCAAATGATAAAAAAGAGTTGGGTTTCACTCATTTTTCGGTATTTTCAGTTTAAATGGAGGACGGATCACGCTTTTGTGTTAGATTTTATTGTGTATTCCGTTCTACCCAACCTACAGTAGTCATTAAATCTGTTTATCGAACTCACGTATATTTAACTTTACTGTTGCCTATTCTTTGAAGGCAGGAAAAGCGACTGAACCAAAACAGTGAACCTCACGTTATATCACATGGCACGTTACACAACCCTTTCACCTGAAGAACTCGCTAACATTGTGGCACATTATGAAATCGGCACATCGGTGAAATTTGAGGAAATTCATGGAGGATTTGGCAACAGCAATTTCAAGTTAACAACGGCAGATGGATTGTATCTTCTGAAGATATGTGATGAGAAAAATCTTGCAGAACTCCAGATGCAAATAGCGTTGTTAGCACATCTTCGCAAACATGCATATCCCACAGTGTATCCGATTTTACAGAAAAACGGTGATGCGCTTCACATAACCTCAAACTATAACGTGATGATCTATCCGTTTTTGGATGGTGGCACACCGCAGCCTTCGCAACATGTGTCGGCACAGATTGGTGAAACGTTGGCAAAGTTGCATTGCATATCGCCATTAGCAGAACTCCCACGTTTTCCGATGGGGATTACCCAAATAACGCCTTTTCTGGAAGAAGTGAAAGACACACAATTTGCCACACACCCATTTTTGATATGGCTAAAATCCGAACTTGAATGGATAAAGCTGGAATTGGACAAATCTCTTCCTACTGGACTTCTACACGGCGACCTTTTTTTAGACAATACTTTGTTTGATGGCGACCAGATGATAGCGATTCTTGACTTTGAGGAAGGGTGTCAGGATACTTTGATGATTGATATTGGGATGACAATAATTGGGTGTTGTTATACAGCACAACATCAATTGGATGTTGCCTCTGTCCAAGGTTTTTTAGATGCTTATAACACAGTACGTCCCTTGACGGATGAGGAATGGGACAACTTGGATGGTTATGTTCACTATGCAGCACTCGCGATAGCGTTTTGGCGGTTTAGACAATACAATATCCGCCGACCAGATGTACATAGGGCAGATACATATCTTGAGATGATTACCCGCAGCGCAAATTGGCAATCAATACGACAATAAATATTAGTACTTCCCTGTAATAAAGAGATGGTTCACACCTACAAAAAATATGTCTTTAGTAACAATAAATAATGTAACAAAACGTTATGACCCAGACACAATTCTGGATGATATTTCAGTCGCAATCGCGCCTGGAGACAGGATCGGGTTAATTGGTCGTAACGGATGCGGAAAAACAACGTTACTCAAAATAATAAAAGGCATGATCACCGATTTCAAAGGAGATGTCGATTTAGCGAAGGATTTGCGCGTTGGATACCTGAGCCAAGAACCGGAGTTGGAACGTGACTGCACTTTACGCCAGGAAATGCTCAAGGTTTTTCAAGAACGACTCACCCTTGAGGATAAAATGCTCATGCTTGCGGAGGAGATGGAGACACAGGACGCACCACACCTATTAAAGCAGTATGCACACATTCAGGAGAGGCATGAACGACTCGGTGGTTATGATTATGAACATCTGATAAATCGCGTCCTCGGTGGTTTAGGTTTTAGCGAACAGGACTACAACCTACCGATCCGCGTGCTCAGTGGCGGTCAAAAAAGCCGGGGGACGTTAGCGAAACTGCTGCTGGAAGAACCCGACCTATTACTCTTTGACGAACCAACGAATCACCTTGATATTAATGCAATTGAATGGTTGGAAAATTATCTCAATATTGAATACAAAGGGGCGGTTCTCGTTGTTTCTCACGATAGGTATTTTTTGGACAAGGTTGTTCGCAAGGTGTGGGAGTTGGATGAACAGAAAATTGACATCTATCGCGGGAATTACTCAAAGTACTGTGAAATGAGAGCAATTGGGCAGTTGGTTAGCAAACGGGCATTCAAAATACAGCAAACGTTTATTGAAAAGGAACAAGAATTCATTGAACGCAATATAGCCGGACAGCGAACTCGTGAAGCACAAGGAAGACGCACAAGACTGGATCGGTTGGAGAAAATCGAAAAACCGAAACCCAATGCACATTCGTTGAAACTCAATTTTAGCCCTGAAACCCGTGGCGGAGACGACATTCTAAGATGTCAAAATGTTAGCAAACAGTTTGGCGATAAGGTCCTATTCACAGACCTGAATTTTGAGGTCTACCGCGGTGATATAATTGGAATTATTGGAGCAAACGGTACCGGAAAAACAACACTTTTCCGTATGATTTTGGGACAAGAACAACCTACACAAGGCACTCTTTGGGTCGGTCCCACGCTCAAACTTGGATATTACACGCAAGAATTGGAAGGACTCAATCTTGATAATGATATATTGACCGAAATTTGGGATCTGCGTCCACATCAGACACAAACGGAGATTCGTAGTTTTATAGCGAGGTTTCTCTTTACCGGAAATGACGTTTTCAAACGGATTGGGAATTTAAGCGGCGGTGAACAGAGCCGCGTTCAACTTGCGAAACTACTGTTGGAAAACGCTAATGTCCTCTTACTTGATGAGCCGACAAACCATTTGGATATTCCAGCACGTGAGGCACTTGAAGCAGCACTCGTTGATTATCCTGCTACGCAATTTGTTATCTCTCACGACCGCTTTCTATTGAATAGTTTGGCAACGAAGTTATTGATCTTTGATGTCACAAAAGAGGGGACAAACACACACTTTTTTGAAGGCACCTACGCCGAATATGAAGCAGAACAACAGAAACAGGTTGCTGAAGCAAAACTAAATCAACAACAAGATGATAATGTTCAAAACGATACAACACCCAAACAGACGAAGTCGAAATCCAAACGAAAACGGAAAATGAAGGCACAACGTATCGTTGGAAGTAAGTGATGCCACCCACTACCTAAAGGTAGGGGCTTCGGTTTCATAGCGACTGCGGTTTTCTCAAAGAGTCAACCGTCTTAGTATCGCTCCACCCGCAGGCTATTATTCTGCATCAGAGCAGTTTTATCGTGCATCAAGACACGGGCACCCCAGCCTGCAAAATGTTTATGGCAGCGTTTACGTCTCTATCGTGGCGTGTGCTGCATTCTGGACACGTCCAATATCGGTCTGAAAGCGTTAGATGCTCATTGCGGTATCCACAGTTAGAACAAGGCTTTGTAGTGGGTTCCCAACGATTAGTTTTCAAGAATGTTTTACCGTATTTGGCACAAGTCCATTGAAGTATCAAAGCAAATTCGCCAAAAGCGAGGTCAGAGATTTTGCGTCCCCATAGCCGTTTCATGCCTTTGAGGTTTAGCGTCTCAATCACAATCTTATCATACCTTCGCACAAGACGGAGTGCTAACTTGAAAAACCAGTCCCGTCTGCTGTCGGCTATGTGCTTGTTGACACTGGCAAGGTGTCGTTTCGCGCGAAACCAGCCATTAGATAGGTATTGTTTCCGTGAAAGTGCTTTGTGTGCAGAACGGATTGCGTTGAGACTTTGCTTGTAGAATTGTGGGGACTCTATCTTCGTGCCATCTGCAAGCGTGAGGAATGTTTTAGAACCGAAGTCTGCCCCTGCCTCATTACCGGTCAAAGGGAGTTTCTCGGAAGGTTCGCAACCCTCACACACAAGTGTTAGGCAGTAATTTCCAACGTTGTCACGTTTGATTGTGGCTGTTTTGACAGTCCCAGTCCATTCGCGATGTTTCCAAAACGTAAAGGACTTTTTTAGACAGTTGATTGTTAGGCGGTTGCCTTCTATTTTGTAGCCCGCCTGTGTGAAAGTGAGGGACTTATATTTGTGATCCGGTTTGATTCTCGGTCTGCCAACCTTGCGTTTCGTTTTACCTGTTTAGCGGTCTTCAAGGTTGTCAAAGAAACACTGGTAACCTCTATCAATACGGATCGCAACATCTTGGATAACTTGACTCGGTAGGTGGTTCCAATGCTTTTTTGTCCGCTGTTTCAACTTCGTAATATGTTTCAAAATACGAGAAAGTGGAGCATATTTACGAAAAATACGATGGTAACGACGTTGCAGACGCAATAAATGCACATGCACGCCATGTAGATCGTCTATCAGATTGCCAATCTGTATCAAGTTAGATTGATGAGAAAACTCATATTTATAGGTTTTCATGGAGGATGTCTCAAGTATCAAGCACTTAACCCCTTTTCAGTGGGTAAGACAGGCACATAGTCTTGCGACTACGCTGAAAATGCCTGTCAACTTGATACTCTAATCATACAACATCTTTAGAAAAAAGTCAAATCTTTTTTCACGAAGTAAACCAAAGGTTGCCATCTACATCCCGCAAGTTAAAGCATGGGGATTTGACGGAAGATCGTTAAAAACCGAAAATTTTGATAAAAATACATCTTTTTTGCATTTTAATTTGACATTCACGGAAAAATAATATATAATTATGTCGTATACGATGGAATATACCTCTCATATAGGACGTATTTAAAAAATGTCAAAAAACCGGGAGTTCAATCAAGAAATTGATGTCGTGATGCGCGTGATGCATCACGCGCAAGCATCGGTCAGATCCAGGTTTATTCAGGATGTGGTTCCCCATCGTCTAACGATTGTCCAGTTCAACGCTTTGCAGCACCTTCATTGGTACGGTGGCGAGTCCGGCATGTATATTAGTGAGTTAGGTGACCATTTAGGTCTTGCTCACAATACAGTCTCTGGCTTAGTCGGTCGCCTTGAACGGCACGGTTGGGTTGTCCGTCGTAAATGTGATGAGGATCGGAGACGTGCGCGTATTCAACTTACACCGCAATCAGAAGAACTTTTCCGAGAACGGATAAAACAGGCAGCAGACTTTTGGGAACAGACCTTTGGTCAACTTTCCCCTGAAGAGCGGGATAACCTGATTGACAGCCTGAAAAAGTTGAAACAGGTGATGGCAAAACCGGTATGGCCAAGTTATGCACAGTTACATCCACGTGATGAGGATCATTTACGTGAAAAGTTTGAAACAGATCTTGACGAACTTGCACAGGTAAAACTGAAACTCGTCGGGATTCGGTTAATTCTCGCGCAAATTGCTGAGAAACGGGATGAGCACGAACTTGCGGCGTACCTGAACCAAGCCGCCTCTGAAGAAATTCGGCATACGAACAAGTTGTTCACACTACTCGGTCATGGAGAAAACTTTGACAAACTTCTCTCAGCACTTGTCGACGAAGACAAGGTCGTTTATGAGGAGTTGTTAGCGTTACTTAATGATTCCCCTTGCGCCGAAGAGGATGAGGAATTAGTCCTCCTCCAACAAATGCTACAAGATAGCCGCAGATATAAACGATGGTTTCGCAGTGTCCACAAACAAAAAAATCGGTGACTTCTATTCTATCAATGGCCGACTGAGTTTCAGTTTTGGTCTATGACACTAAAGAGGAGAACATGCAGTCCCAAAGCCCCGAAAATATTCCTCCAGCCTGTAATGATGATGCCCAACTGATTGAACAATTTCAGAGTGGCGATACGGCTGTGTTTGATACACTTTTTACCCGCTATCAGAAACGCACTTATCGGTTAGTTCAACGTTTTGTTCCGAACCATGAAGATGCCCTTGATATTACGCAAGATGCGTTTATTCGCGCTTACCAAGGGTTAGGTAACTTCAAGAGCCAGTGCCAATTTTATAGTTGGCTTTACCGAATTACGGTTAACCTCTGTATTGATTTCTTAAGGAAAAAATCGCGTTCGGAAGTGATGGTTTACGCATCAGACGAATCGGATGAATTGCCGATGGCAAATTTTCCTGACTTACGGTCAGATTCCCCTGCCAAAGCTGCTGAGAATAAGGAACTCAGAATCCAGATTCGGAAGGCGATTCGTCAACTACCACCTAAACAACGACAAATCTTTATCTTGCGTCACTGGGACGGATTATCACTCAAAGATATTGCAGCTGCGGTTGGCAGATCGGATGGAACAGTCAAAGCCCACTTGTTCCATGCGCATCGTAATCTCCGCAAACATCTACTTCCTTACTTGAAGGATTCAGATGTCTAAATTAGTTTAGAAGGGGGCGTTTGCCCCCACTTCTTCGGCATTCCATACGTAAATCTGTTTATGTAAGATGTCCGCTCCAATTTCCTCTTCTCCCACAGTTTCGATCCACCGATCCAGAACTTCCTCTGTAGGAGCGACCTCCTGGTCGCGACTTTATCTCTCATTCGCAAATATTGAAAACTAAATAGCTCTGATACCCAATTAACCCGAATAGTCTTAACAGAATTAAAAGGGGTGTGTAAAGTTTTTGGCAAAATCTGTGCACAACTCATTGTAGGGGCGGGTCCCTGTGCCCGCCCGATGCTTGAATATCAGGCATGGTGGGGAGAACCCAGGGACCCCGCCCTACAGTAGATAAACGCGAAGGTTACATCACAAATTGAACCATAAGCGTCAATTTAAGGAAAGAACTCGTTCGTAGTCGCGCAATTCATTGCGCGACTACGAACGCTGATATTCTCGTCCTGTGCGTTATTTGAGATGTTGATACAAAAAGGGGCAGTTAAGAAACCGCACCTATCGTAGTTGGAAACCGCTAAATTGACGCCTATGGTTACATCACAAATTGAACCTATGTGACAAAATATTTACACACCCAATTAAAAGAGTTGCACATCTCAAAGAAAGTCTGTATAATTAGCATTGCACAAATGTAAAAGATAACCGATCTAAAGAGATACGCTATAAAACCAATCAAATTTTCGAAGTTTCAATTTCTAAACTTACACATTAAAGGAGATTCTGATGGCGTATATAAAAATTCCTAAGGGATGGGAAATTCCAGAAAACCGTGTAACTCCTGAAACAGACTACATTAACCGTAGAAAGTTTATAAAAGAACTCGGCATAGTTGGTGCGGGGACTTTGTCACTTTTCGGCTCAAGTGCTTGCGCACAGGATAGAGGCGTTGCGAAACAACTTGCACCTTATCAAAAACATACACTTGATGCAGAAAAGAATGAAGAATTCACTGTTACTCGGCAACAGACCGATGAAATCACCGCAGCGACTTACAACAACTTCTATGAATTCACAAGTTCTAAAAATACCGTCTGGAAACGGGCAGAAAAGTTTAAAACACGTCCGTGGGAGATTGAAATATCCGGGCACGTCGAAAAACCGATGACGATAGACGTAGATGATTTAATTAAACAGATGCCGCTTGAAGAACGTATCTATCGTTTTCGTTGTGTTGAAACTTGGGCAATGGTAGTGCCATGGATCGGGTTCCCGATGAAAGCACTCCTGGAAAAAGTTCAACCTAAATCCTCAGCGAAATACGTACAGATGCTCACGTTTATGGACCCTGATGTGGCACTTCAGCAAAACGATGCTCGTCTACCGTGGCCCTATCTTGAAGGGTTAACACTTGCAGAAGCCATGAACGATCTAACGCTTTTAGTTGTCGGTATCTATGGACATATCTTACCACCGCAACACGGCGCACCCATCCGGCTGATTGTACCTTGGAAATACGGGTTTAAGAGTATCAAATCAATTGTCAGTATTGAACTAACCGACAAGAAACCTCGAAACTTCTGGAACGTGTTACTTCCGAGAGAATACCGCTTTGAAGCGAACGTCAATCCTAACGTTTCGCATCCGCGCTGGTCGCAAGCACGCGAATGGATGATCGGTACAAAAGAGAAGCATCCAACTCAAATTTACAACGGATACGGTGAGGCTGTGGCGCATCTGTACTGAAGGCAAAATTTCTAATACGACATAATGACCTCTTGAAGGAGAACAAGTCAATAACCCCAAGCTAAAGCATGGGGCTTGTGTGAAGCGCATACCAAGCGTTCACTCCACAAGTTAAACCGTTGTACTACAGTAAAATATCGTGGTATCTTGGCGTGGTAGCCAGCACGATGTTTCGGATGCCCCCCAAGTCCGATTCCTCTCGGATACTGTGATCTGGATGGGGAAACATATACCCTGAAAAGGAGAACACAAACTTATGTTTGTTCCTGTTAAAACGAAAGATGGTGAGGTGTTAATGCCTATGCACGCTGCGCGTGCGCGCAAGCTCGTCCAACGTGGTGAGGCAACGTCTTATTGGGACAATGGTATCTATTGTATCTGTCTCAATAAAGAGCCTTCTCAGAGAGATACTCAAGAGATTGCTGTGGGTGTAGACCCCGGTAGCAAGAAAGAGGGTTTCACAGTGAAGTCGATGTCTCACACCTATCTGAACGTTCAAGCAGACGCCCATAGCAAAGTGGGCAAGAAAGTAGAGAAACGCAGAGACCTTCGGAGAACCCGTCGTTCTCGCAGCTGTCCGAATAGAAAGAACCGGACGAATCGTTTGGCGAATAAGGCACGAATACCTGCTGGCACGCGTGCAAGGTGGGATTGGAAACTACGTATCTTGGATTGGTTGTCCAAGTTGTATCCTATCACGTATGTATGTGTTGAGGACATTAAGGCACGGGCACTCAAACGTGCGAAAAAGTGGAATAGTTCTTTCAGTCCTCTTGAAGTCGGCAAGTCTTGGTTCTATGGTGAAATACAAAAGCGATGGACATTGTTCACACTTCAAGGTTGGGAGACGAAAGAACTTCGAGATAAACTTGGGCTCAAGAAGTCTTCCAAGAAACTTGCAGAGACGTTTGATGCACACTGTGTAGATAGTTGGTGCTTGGCATATCACACTGTCGGTGGGGTGGATGTCCCCGACAACACAGATATATTCTGCATCGCACCGATACCTGTTTCAAGACGTGAACTTCATCGGCAGAACCCACAAAAGAACGGTATTCGTTCGCGATATGGTGGCACCTTATTAGCACAAGGCTTGGTCAAGAACACTTTGGTGAAGCATGTCAAACACGGATTAACAAGACTTTCAGGTATTAACGCAAAAGGTTTGTTTTCTATCTACAGTTTGGATGGGAAACGAATCACCACAGGCGCGAAACGACAGGATTTCAAAGTTCTTACGCGTCTGAATTTTAACTATAGGAGCGGGCTTTCCTCCCCAACCTAAAGGATGGGGTCTCCAGCCCGAAGAGTGATGAAAAACAAACAGACAACTAGACTAAGTTTTCTCTGGGGGGTGTGTCTTGTTTTACTGCTGTTCGTTGGATGTAATAAATCTGCTATTGACGTGCTTCGCCAGAAAGACGACGAACAGAAAGGCAACGAATTTGAGATTGCTCCGGTTGATTCCAGCGTTCCCCTGGCAAACACCGAATTCGGCTTTAACCTATTCAATGCAATTTGGGAAACTGAACAGAATCAGAATATTTTTATTTCTCCGTTTAGTGTTTCTGTTGCCTTATCCATGACGTTAAACGGTGCCGCAGGTGAAACAGAACAGGCAATGATCGACACGTTGCAACTACAAGACGTAGACACTGATTCGATCAATTCCAGTTTCGCACAATTATTTCAGACACTGCAAACATCAGACCCTAAAGTGACGCTTACTATTGCCAACTCGCTCTGGGGACATCAAGGTGTGCCGTTCAAGCAAGACTTCCAACAACGAAACACGCTTTTTTTCAAAGCGGAAATCTCAACACTTGATTTTACAGACCCAAGTTCCTTAACTAAAATTAATCAGTGGGTCAATACCAACACAAATGGCAAGATTCCAAAGATTCTTGATGAGATAGACTCAAATACGGTGTTATTCCTGATTAATGCCATCTATTTCAAAGGCGCGTGGCAAACAGAATTTGACCCTTTAAACACGCGTGACAAGACGTTCCATCTCACAAACGGCAGCGAAAAGCAAGTACCGATGATGATGAGGACAGGGCGTTATGCTTTCTATGAAGCAGAAGATTATCAGGCGATTAACCTCCCTTATGGCGATGGACAGATGAGTATGTTTATTTTCCTTCCCGCTCCGAAATCAAATCTCAACGACTTTTTAGACAACGTAAATGCCGAAAATTGGGAAAATTGGATGACGCAATTCCGCGAGCAAGAAAAAATAGTCGAAATTCCAAAATTTAAATTAGAATATGGCACGAAAGAACTTAACGACGCGCTGACAACCCTTGGGATGGGTGTAGCTTTTGATGAAAATCGCGCAGATTTTAGCCGTATGGCATCTTTAGAAACTTTAGGTGGTAATTTATATATTGAGAAAGTTGCACATAAAACTTTCATTGAAGTTAACGAAGAAGGGTCTGAAGCAGCGGCAGTGACCAGTGTTGGAGTTGGTGTCAAATCACTTCCACGACCATTTACTGTTGACCGACCATTTTTCTTTGCAATCCGTGATAAAGAAACAGGCACTGTACTGTTTATGGGGACTGTCGTAGAACCATAGATGTAACACTAACTATGATTTAAGTCATAGCACCCACAACCTAAAGGTTGGGGCTTGTGCTTCACAGACAACAACAATCCCGAAGCGATTGACTTACGTCATCTCCACAGAGGCAGCTAAGCCTGCCCAATTTTGAATGCTATATTGGAACAGGCTTTGACCCCTGTTTCCAAAACATTCAAAATACTAAAACAGAGTGGACAACATTTTTAGAGAAAAGTCAAATCTTTTTTTTATGATAAAACCCTATGCCCGTCTACATCCCCCAAGCTAAAGCATGGGGTTTTGATGGGGAAGTGATAAACAAGGATACTCACCGTAATGAATACCAAATTTGCAAATTTCTGTAAATTAAGCGTTTTACCCGTGATATGTGCACTAATGCTTCTTACTTACACCGGCTGTGAACGCGATATAGATCAGCAAATTATCAAACCCGAGATTGGACCTTTCGATCCGAATGTCGTTACGGCGAATACGAAATTTGGCTTTAACCTGTTCAATGAAATACAGAAAACTGAGCAGAATAACAATATTTTTATCTCGCCATTCAGTGTTTCCGTAGCCTTGGCTATGACGTTAAACGGTGCAGCAGCTGAAACAGAACAGGCGATGACCAATACGCTGCAACTACAAAGCATAAATGCTGAATCGGTTAACCCCAGTTATGCGCAATTGAATCAGACTCTTCAGGCATCAGACCCGAAAGTGACACTCACGATTGCAAACTCGCTTTGGGCACGCCAAGATGTTCCATTCAAGCAAGATTTCCTGAAGCGGAATACAGATTTTTTCGATGCAGAAATCTCAACACTTGATTTTATGGACCCAAACACTGTAACAACAATTAATGACTGGGTGAATACTAATACCAACGGCAAGATTCCAAAAATCCTTGAAAGAATTGACGCAGACACGGTGTTATTCCTAATTAACACCATCTACTTCAAAGGTGAATGGAAAGAACGATTTGATCCATCAAATACGCGGGATGAACCTTTTTATCTCATAAACGAAAAAGAAAAAAGTGTTCCGATGATGCAAAGGTTAGACGATTTTCCGTATTTAGAAGAAGCGAATTTTCAAGGGATTGGCCTCCCTTATGGCGATGGACAGGTAAGTATGTATATCTTCCTACCATCCAAGGCATCTGATCTCAATACCTTTTTAGAGAACTTGAATGCAGAAAATTGGGAAAAACGGATAGCACAGTTTAATGAACAAGAGGTGCGGGTCCAAATTCCAAAATTTAAATTAGAATTTGAAACAAGTCTTGTTGACACTCTGAAGGCACTTGGTATGGAGATAGCATTTGATGAAGGTCAGGCAGATTTTAGCAGGATGGCACCTTTAGAGAGTTTAGATGGGAATTTGTTTATTTCAAGAGTTGACCACAAAGCCATCGTTGAAGTTGACGAAGAAGGCACCGTAGCCGCAGCTGTGACCAATGTTGGGATCGGTGTTACATCTCTTCCACCACCTCCACCAGAATTCATTGCTGACCGACCGTTTTTCTTTGCGATTCGCGATAACGAAACGAAGACTGTGCTGTTTATGGGCACTGTAGTGGAGCCGTAGATAGCGCATGAATCATGAGTTTATAATGCAGATTAAAAAATAAATTAACGTAAGTTCGGTATAAGTTTACTTTCACGAGTTCGCGGGTATTTTTCCACTGATTCCCCCTGTTTGAAGGGTTTAGGAGGTCCGAAATAGGTAAAACATCCTCCTATCTATACCGAAACTCACGTTATTTCGGACACTGAGTTCACGTTAGTTTAGAAGCAGTACAGCAGACCATTGAAGAAATCCAACCTCAAATTTCCAATGAACAGGTTGACGAACTCACGCATCTGGTGAGTCAAGCAATCAGTCTTAAGACACGTGATACCGACTAACTGGATTTTGGATCAAAAGGTTATGAAAAGCCTTATTCTCCTCTTATTGCTTCTACCCATACTATCTGCAGCTGCTTCATGGGAATCATCAGAAAGCCAACATTTTCGCGTTTACTACCGAGAAAACACGGCAGATCCGGCATCAATTCTTCATACTGCTGAGGAATTCTATGCCGAGTTACCACATATCACACGTAACATTTCAGATGAAACAATTAAAATCTGGGTTTGTGATACCCAAAAAGCATTTCAAGCCTTCGTTCATGCGCCGATTCAGGATTGGGCAGTTGGGTGTGCCTTTCCGTTGAGTCGGCGCATCATTATCCAAAATCCGACTCAGATAACTTTAGCAAAACTGCAGTTAGCGCAAGTGCTTCGCCACGAAATTGCACATGTCCTTTTTGGACAGTATACGCGAAAAGCAGATAAGGGTATTCCGCTATGGTTTGTGGAAGGTATTGCTATACACTACTCAAAGGAGTGGGTGCCGGGTCGTCACGAAACCTTGCTAAAAAATGTCTTCTCAAAATCCATTATGCCGCTGCACGAATTAGCAAAAAAATTTCCAGTCTCACAGATAGGCGCGGATTTGGCATACGCCCAAAGCCAAGACGCACTACGATGGTTCGTTGAAATAAATGGCAGTGAGACGTTATGGGCAATTATTGACCGACTTCATATTGGACTAAGTCTCAACACCGCTTTTGAAGCGATTCTCGGTTACGATCTTGCTGCCTTTGATAAACTTTGGCGAGAATCACTACCGAAACGTTATCATTGGGCGTCCTTTTTATCCAGTTCCTATGTTTTTTGGGGCGGTATCAGCGGGTTATTATTGCTTAGTTATCTCATTAGTCGGAATCGTAGACGAAAACAACTAAATAAGCTGGCACAACAAGAAGAAGTTGTGGACGCATTCTTCAGAGAGTAACAAATTAATGAACGCTTATCTTTTTCATATTATCCTTTTGCTTGTCTGTTTCACTGTGGGGGCAACAGCACAACCTAAACACCTCTCGCAGTATCCCGATCAACTCACGCGCGACGGACATGTTATCGTTTTGCCTGACCACGGTACCGTCTATATTGTCTCCGATCTACATGCACATTGGGACGATTTTAATCAGTGGTTAAAACAAACCCGACTTATTGAACGAATCCAAGCTGGTGAGGATGTCTACGGCATAATGCTTGGGGATTCGATTGACTACAAACCGGGTGAACGTCCGCAACCACCTTACGGCGATATACAAATAGTTAACCGCGTCATTGCGATACAAAAGCAGCTTGGGGATAAAGGCAAAAGATTCATCTATATCAGAGGAAACCACGAATTAGCAGCGACAGAGACTTACGCTATGATGAAAAAGCGTGGAATGACCGATCAAAATCGTGAAGTATTTATTAAGGAAATGTACAACGGTATTGACGGAAATTATTATAGACAATTTAATTTTATTGAACGCATGACCGACGAACATTTCGACTTCCTTATCAATATTCCAACAGTCGTCGTCGGTAAAAACGGTTTTGTCGCCGTTCATGCAGGACCTGCACGTTCGATTATCAGTTTGGCTGACCTTGTTGCCCCCGGTTCCAATACGTTTAAAGACATATTATGGGACAGACCAAATGTCGCATTTAGTGGAGGGTATACAGAGAAACATACTGCAAATTTTCTCAAGGTACTCAATGCGAATTTTCTAATTGTCGGGCATACTCCTATCGGTTTTTTTCCACCTAAAAATATCAAAGACGGAGTTGCACGACTCGGTGGAAAGCAACTCATTTTTTCAACAGGTTACGGTGGACTCCGTGGTGGACAAACCTATATTGAAGTTGATTTAGCCAAAACGTATACCTCTGTTGATGTGTTTAAATTGGGTGTTAACATTCATCCTCTCTATCCGAATAAAACGAGAGTCCCATAGTATGCGCGCATTGATTTACATTATGACCCCTGTCCTGATTCTCACTTTTATTTTCGCATCGCGCTTTGTTACATGGGAAAAACTAAAAGGGGTAAACAGCAATGCTCTAAAACATCAGATTAACGGAACTCAATTTCTTAGAAACGCGGAAAACAACAAAGCTATAACTGCACTGACACAAGCAATTGAAATTGAGCCAGAATATGCTGAAGCTTATATCAAACGCGGACTTGCTTATCATAACTTGGGGCGTTACAAAGAGGCAATCGCTGATTACACCCAAACTCTATCTCTCAAAAGGTATCTTGCAGATGCTTACACTGGACGTGGAGATGTTTATAGCGAGTTAGGTGATGTCCCGCGTGCTATAGATGATTACACCACCTCCCTTGAAAAAAGGAAAAATGCACTTGTAATGTCAAAACGGGCAGAAGGTTATCTTGAAACCGGTGAAATCAACAAGGCTATTACTGATTATTCTTACATTGTCAAGCACCGCCCTAGTGCAATTGCCTACTACAACCGAGGCAGGGCATATTACGAAAAGTTTTTACTTGTAGACAAGAAGGATGATACCCTAAAACTCGCCATAGCCGATTTTGACAAAGCCATCAAAATACAACCGCACTTTGCTATAGCCTATCTCAGCCGAGGCAATACCCATGAATATTTAGGACGACAAAAATTGAAAGAATCTGATTATTCACACGCCACCGATCTACTAACGGATGCGATTACAAATTGGGAGAATGAAACACACGAACTAATTCCTATCTATCTCTGGCGCGCAGTCGCCTATAAGAAGAATAATTACATTGACAAAGCGGAAAGTGATGTCGGCAAGATTTATGAACTTTTCGGGCAATTTTTCTTGAAAAAAATAAGAATTTCTGATATACTATAGACGTACGCTAAAATCCACAATATCCAATAGGAGGATAAAGGCATCAATATGATTGGAGAAGCATTAGGTTTAGTTGAAACAAGAGGCTTGGTTGGTAGCATTGAGGCAGCAGATGCAATGGTTAAGGCTGCAAATGTACGGCTTGTCGGTTACCAACAAATCGGGGGCGGTCTCGTCACTGTTATGGTACGTGGAGACGTTGGTGCTGTGAAAGCCGCGACAGATGTTGGGGCAGAAGCTGCTGCTCGTGTCGGAGAAGTTGTTTCCGTGCATGTAATCCCACGTCCACACGCTGAAGTTGAAACTATCCTGCCAAACAAATCATAATTTCATGAAAGGGCATTAACTGACAATCCCACTGCTTTAGCTGTGGGTCAAAAAACTTATGACATTTGCACCAAAACATGTTGGACTATATGTGGCATCGTGGATAGGGTTTCCACCCCGGACAACCTGTATGGGTCCTATCCCTCACCTATGGAAAGATGTGTGATGCTGGTGCGAAATCACTTAAAACATTAGAATGTGGTAGAGAAAAACTAATATACGTTGTTACTACAACGACCTTACCACATTCGCTAACAACCTACCGTGGGATACACGGAAAGTTACGCCTGCGGAGTCCAAGTCCGACCTCATTCGGAGGCACGAGAGATGGAAGCAGGAATTACATAGGAGGGCCGATGTGCTAAAAGAAGCACACGGCTTTAGCCGTCGTGAGTATCACCAATCCTCTAAAACGTTTAAATTCAAATAGAAAAACAAAGTTGAGATGCATGACCAAGCCTTAGTTAAACTAATTACCCAGCGTGTGGTGAGTCGGTTGTCGAATGATCAACCGTGCAGCGGGTGCGCCTTGCGAAGTTGTGATGCAGGTAACCGTGCTTGTGATGTTGCTGCAGCACAGCAAAAAATACCGGTTGGGGTTTCTGCTCGGCATGCACACGTGACCCAAGAAGACCTTGAAATCCTTTACGGTACTGGTCATCAGCTTACTGTCTATGCACCGCTTTATCAACCTGAAGCGTTCGCAGCGAATGAAACAGTAACCGTTGTCGGAAAGCGGATGCGTGCGATTGAGCATGTCCGTATTCTCGGTCCTGTACGGGATTATTCCCAAGTAGAGGTTGCACAGACAGAAGCAATACGTCTTGGATTGAATCCGCCCATTCGGGATTCTGGAGACCTCGCTGGTGCTGAAGCGATAACACTTGTTGGTCCTGCTGGAAGTGTCTATTTAAAAGAAGGCGCGATCTGCGCGGCACGACATATTCACATGACACCTGAGCAGGCTGAATCTTTTGGTATTACGGCAACAGACCTTCTAAAAATACGGATTCCCGGTGAACGCGCTTTAACGTTTGAAAATATTCGTCCGAAAATACATGAATCTTATGTGCTTCAGATGCACTTGGATACGGACGATTCCAATGCCGCTGGTTTGAAAGGCGGCGAAGCTGTCGAACTCCTACGCGACTAAATATGACACCCGAACAGATTGCACAAATTGAGAAAATTGTTGAGAGAGTGCTTGAAGCGCATGTCCGTAGTACCCAACAACCCGAAAAACAGCTGCTTGCCATATTTGGCGCGACACGACTTCCATTAGAGCAGACACTTCAACAATTCCAAACGTGTATGCAAGAAGGATGGAATATTAGAATTATTTTGTCCGCACTTGCAACTAAAGTAGTAAACCTTGAACAGATTTTTGCGACGTTTGGTGAACAAAACATACTTCAGGAAAATGATCTGACCGACATACCGTCTTTTGTAGATGATTTTTCACAGATTATTTTACCCGCGCTTTCATATCCAATGGCGGGAAAACTTGCTTTGAAGTTAGTTGATACCCCTTCCACCTATTTGGTTTTTCACGCGCTTTGCGAAGGGAAACGGGTTATAGCAGCATCGGACAAATTGAGCACAAGGAAGTATATAGATAAAAAATTACTCACAATTGACCAAATTGAACCTACCCATGTCAACGCGTTAACCGAATTTGGCGTTCAATGGGTAACGGTTGATCAGATTGCATCAACAGTCCGTGAAGGCAATATGCCGAATCACGTAAGTGTGGAAACACCTGTCATTAGTGCAACTGTTATAGCGAATCTGACATCCAATGTTCAAGAATTAGTTTACACTAAACCCACAATTATAACACCCCTTGCGCGTGAACAAGCGCACAAACGGGGCATCAAGCTCACACCTAAGTCGTAATATATAACAATTCAGGTTTCAGTGATAGATACCAACTTGCTGATTAAATATATTTCTTGACAATTGCGGTAAGAAATTGTATAATGTTTTCATAGATATGATTTTTTTAGCTGCAAATTTAATCGCGAAAATCCATTTATACTAAAGACAATAAGAAAACAACCAGAGGCTAAGTTTTTACAGCATTAACCGAGATACGAACAGAAGCGAAGAATATTAAATTATACCTAAATCTTACCGACCAACGGTTACCTTTGTTGGTTTAAGATCATTACTTTGGAGGATTCTCATGATGAAGCGAATTTTCACTTTAACAATCGCAGGACTCCTCAGCTGCTTTCTAATCGGAACATTGGCAGCAGTGAGTTACGCCGATTACGGTAATTACGCGGACAGACTGAGTCGTGAACATCGAGTCGCGAGTGATGTAGATGAATGGATAGAACGTGGCAATGCCACAATTACTGCAAGCCCTATATTTGAAGATGGCATGCGGCTTACCGCCTGGGCAAATTCACATCAAGATGCTGACAACTTTGAATTTGCAATCGCAAGCGGTGTATATCTTTTTGAAATTCCACGTAGCGCACAATCTATTGAAATTAGAGTCCGTTATAAAGGCGAACCGAACAAGTTTGAAATTAACGACCACTATGAGCCGATTGCAGGTCGGGTTTGGATTCGTAATATCAAACGAGAAGCGACACGGCGTGGCTACAACGATCAAAATGCCTCTGAAACACGGTATGGTGATACCTTTGTACTACGCGCAAAAAATCGTTCTGAAACCATCAAAATTCCTGCTGCCGGACGTGTTGACGATGGGTGGATGGAACTGCATGTCGTTGCTGAGGGTGGCGAACAACTTGATGTTGAATATATTGAAGTTTCAACGTATCGCAGAGCCCCTAAGGTGCGTGTAGTTCAACAGTACAGACAGACATACCGCTGGCGTCCCTGGAACCGATACACCTATCTCTACTTTTACGACGGACCCATTTTTTACAATTCTGGATACGATTCCTATCTGTGTTGGAGTTATCCGGTCTACGACCATCGCTACCTTTCAATCCGTTCCTATTATGGCGGTTACTTAGGTCGTTACCGCACCTATTACCCAACGCGTTATTCGTATTACCACTCACCTTATTATGGTAGTTATAGTTACGGTAGGATCACTACACCTGTATACAATAAACGTACACAGTTAAATAGGTGGAGCGCGCAACACGAATCAATACGCAAACAGTATTCTCGGAGTCGATTAGCGGTACCTACGCGGACTTCAGATCGGACTCAAATCCAAAATGACGTCCGAGTTGTCATTGAAAACCACCGTAGGCAAGCACCTCCATCAACAGAACGTGTGAGTCGGTCTGCCATAATTTCTCAAAAGCAACGAACGGCTGTTGCTAGATCAAACATTCAGCAAAATGATGCGGTCCGGACTTATAGTAGTCGTTCCCGCTCCTCAATCCAGACAACGGCAAGACAGACAACGGACAGACAGCGGAGACTTATCCTCAATTCACGTTCAAATGTGAATACAAGTAGAAGTAAACCTTCATCAATTACCGAAAGATCTTCTCAGTATTTTAGAAGGTCAATATCTTCTTCAAGTCGTACGAGTTCTTCGTCAAGATCAAGTTCAACTTTACGGAGCAGTAGTAGCAACGATCGAACGAAACAACGCAGTACGTCTGTTACGACATCAAAACCTACACCGACGCAAAAGAAGTCACAAAGTGTTAGCCGTACTTCATCGTCTAGTTCTCGGACACGTCCATCAACGACTTCACGTTCATCAAGCAGTTCAAGTTCAAGTTCAAGCAGTGATGATGACGACGATGATGATGACAGTAACAGTCGTAGTAAGACAACTGAACGGATAAAACGAAGATAAACATAGTTTGCATATAGGATTATCTGACTTATACGATGCCTCGCGCAATGTTATGCGCGAGGCATCGTCAACGATAATATAGATATTCGCATCTATGCCTAAATTTGTTGTTAACTATATTTTCATAATGTTTATATCTCGCGAGAATCTTCTCGCGTTGTTCTTAAAGATATATTGATAGGAACCAATGCGTTTTTTATTACCCCTTTTTATTTTACTATTGAGTCTACAATTTTGTTTTGCTGAAGAGGTTAACAACACCCTCATCCCCGCGGAACCTGAAAATTCAATAAGGCTTATTTCACCCATCGGAACTATGGCGCGTTCAACCGTTTTTCCTGGATGGGGACAATTTCATAGCCGAAACTATTTTCGTGGGAGTCTTGTCCTACTTGGCATCAGCAGTTCAACTGTTGGGGCATTTCTTGCACATCAAGCCTTTGCGAAGGAATATGATAACTACGCCCTCACTGCAAGTAATGAGCCGGATAATGTTGATGCCGTGTTTGCAAGTTATGATACAGCAAATCAGAAATATAAACTCAAGATGTTCTTTGTCTACACAGGAATTGGTATTTGGGTTTATAGCATTATCGATTCCTATGTCAGTGCGAACTTTTACAATGCAACCTCACAAATTCGTTCAATTCAAGAGGATGCGCAAAACATCGAAAAATTGGGGCTCCAAGTTGGAATTACTCCGTCACGACTCTATTTAGGGGTCGTCAAAACATTTTAATTTGGAGAAGAAAAAATTATGTTAAAGGAAATAGGAAAAATAAGCAGTGTGCTCGTTTTAGTAGCATGTTTTTTAAGTTGTGGCGACGTTGACAAGGTAAACCCTGTACTGCCTGAGGATAACTTGGCAATTAACGGGGTTTTGCAACGATGGCGAGAAGGTTATGAAACTGAAGATGTAGATACCTACATGAGTGCATATTGGTCTCAGGGTTTCCGCTACGTTTCAGACATGGGAACTGATGGCGATAAAACCGATGACCTTGAGTTTGATGATATCCGAGACGAGCGGGACTCTGCAATTCGCGTCTTCAGCAAATTTCAAGATATTGAGATAGAACTCTCTAAACCACCCGAAATATTCGTAAATAAAGAGGGTGATGAAGCCGAAGTTCGAAACCATTACCGAATCCAAGGTTTTGTTGCAGATGGCGAGTCACTTGAAGGCGGATACAATGGATGGTTCGCAGAAGGTGACAACCTGTTTCTCTTCGAAAAAAGAGATGATGAATGGCGGATCGCCGAGTGGCATGACGAAGCTTTCAATGATGAAGAAATTCGCATTGCTAACAATCTATAGTCTAACATAAGTCAAATGAAAGGAGGACAATTTTCACTCGATTCTTCGGCGAAAATTGACATTCATGCCTCAAAAAGAGGAACCGTTGCGTGATTACCTGCAATTCATGCGGAAGTACGCTTTTGTTGTCTGTTTAAGTACTTTATTGGTTTTAGGAACCGCGCTTGTTATCTCACTCCGTATACCTAAAACCTATACGGCTTCCACGTTGCTGCGACTCATTCAACCTAACAACGCTTCTCCTATCCCCTCCGCCAATTTGTTTCAAACAGTCTTTTCAGGTGGAGTTGATCGAAGAGAGATGGCAACAATAAGTAAAAGATTTTCTACAGAGTCTATGCTAAACACTGCTGTTGAAAATCTTGAAGAAAATGAACTGGGAGGAGTGCAGCACCTGCCAAGTGTAGGAAATCTCAAACGGAAACTGAAGGCACAAATACACCCGGATGCGGACTACATTGAACTGTCAATTGAATTAACCGAAGCAGAAGGAGGCGAACGCAACGCCGCACTTTTGGTTAACCAATTGGCACGAGACATGCAAACGTTACGTAGTGAAGATGAAAAAACAAAATTGGCAAAACATCGAAGATCCCTTGAACTAAAACGTGAGGATATTGATAGGAAAATTCAACAACTTACAAACGAAATCCTTAAGTTTATTCGCGAAAACGAAAGTCCTGAGACTTGGTACCCCAGATTGACAAGTTTATTGGAACAACATCGAAAGTTGCAGGAACGACTTAGCATATCCGAACAGGCACTTGATACAGCACGTCGTCGTCTTACCCATCTAAAAAACCGCCTCAAAGACCTCCCTAAACAGACACAAATTTCGGAAACTCAAAACTACAACCCACTGTGGTTATTTCAACGTGAGAAATTAGTTAACTTGGAAACTCAGCGTATTGGTGATGCTGAAAAAGCAGGAAAAAGTTCACATGAGATCAGCGGTCTTGACGCTCAAATTGATGAAATCCAGAAGCAGTCTGAAACTACACCTCAAATGGCAACTACCACCACCTACGGCACATCTCCACACTATACCTATGTAGAAAATCAATTAATTGAGTTACCACCAACTATAGATAGCTATGAAAACGAAACAGCACGTTCGAACCAAAAATTACAAGAAACCAGAGCACAATTGGAAAAATTACTACGCCAAATTCCAGAAAATCAACATACCTTCACACAACTCCGTACTAAAATAGAACTTGCCAGCACCATCAAAAAAGAAATTGAAAAACGTTATCTTGAATCCGAGATTATAAGTGCTGAATCCAACATCAGTTCCGCTCAGAAGGGTGGAATTGAGATTGATGATAGTGCCGTTCCGAGAAAGGTGGCAGTCAGTCCCCAATTTAAATTGATTGTTATCCTTTCAGGGATTGTCGGATTGTGTTTCGGTGTCACACTCGCTTTGTCAATCGAATTTTTTTCAGAAAGCACCGGACAATCTTAAAACCTGATTCCTATCCCCATTCTTATAGTGTCACTATCCCATTTTTGTATATAAATATATATTATACCAAATTAACTGGATTCCAATCTATCAGTGCTGTTAGGAAACCGCACCATTAGCGTCAATTTAGCACTCCCCCAACCCGGTAGGTGCGGTTTCCTAACCGCACCTTTTTATATCAACATCTCAAATAACGCAAAGGACGAGAATATCAGTGTTCGTAGTCGCGCAATTCATTGCGCGACTACGAACGAGTTCTTTCCTTAAATTGACGCTTATGGTGCGGTTAGGAAACCGCACCTACCGAGTGGGATCAAGTTAATTTGGTATTAGGTTGTACTAAATCTAATTTTCTTGTTGAAAAACTATGACATTTGTTATATGATTTTAGCCTGAAGTATAAGTAATTCTAAAATATTTTTCGTTTTTTCGTCGAATACTTGACAAAAAACTGCATAAATGTTATGATAAGCAGCTAATAAGTGTTTTGTGGAGAGTTCTCCCAAAACACCTCTTAATTATTGAATAATTATTCAATGAAATATCCCATCAATCCACATTCTCAAATTTGGTGGGCAACGGTGAATAACCAACCGAAATAAACGTATAACCAACTCAACATGAATTGGTTCTTCACAAGATAAAAACGAATATTATGTACTTTTCGTTTACATATCTCATACATCTCAATTTATTTTAAGGTTTTCGGATCCGAGACATTTTGAATTTAGCAACAACCATTATACGCTAAGGCGAACTCGTCTAATATCCGAATTAATTATTTCCTAAGGAGGAATACTAAACTAATGAACAAGTTAAAACGAATAACCAATGTTTTGCTTGTGGCGTCTTGCATCCTAAGTGGGATTGTGCTATACGGTTGTGGTGCACAAAGTCTTGGACCGCAAGAACCTCTCTTACCTACCATTGAGGGAGACTCAAAATTCTCAGATAGATTCCAATTGGAAGAAGAACCACAGTTCTTCTACGACCTTTTTGGTAAAGAACTTCTGGAAGGTAGTGAAGTCTACAACTACCGTGAGCGGAAGGCATTCAATCAGAATGGTGAATTGGTTGTTGGATGGACAGGTCAACTTGATAGTGAACGTTTCTCAGCTCAGTTAGACCGCACTATCTTGACTGAAGATGCCTACCGAGGTAGATATAATGAGTTCGCCATTGGTGACCATATGCGTCTCAAACCTTCAACCTTGTTCCCAAATCGATACATACTCTACAAAACCGAATTTGACGGATTTCGATGGGATATATCGTTTGCTCAAGAACGACATCTCTTTACCCTCATCAACTCACGTATCTCTAATCCTGTTCAGTTGACAGAGGGTGCAGCGAACCTTGCACCGACCCTTGGTCGGAGAAATGGGTTCAACGATGATGCTGGGGTCCGACATATTGAAAACGCGCGTCTTGTTGGATTTAGAGGACAAGGCCTCTTGGGTGATATCTTCCGTGTCGGGTTTACTTATGTTAATTTACATAAAGAACACCCTGAACGTATTGAAAATCCATTGATGGGAACCGTTCCAAATACCCCACCAGAAGTGATTACGGTTGTTTTTCGAGATGACTCGCCTGAAGACAATCATGCCTACGAGACCTTCATCAACGATAAAGATCGTGCTCTGATTTCGGATGACGACTTACAAAATGTACTTGAGGATAAGGTAAGAGGTGGTGTTGGTGCAGCTTTCAAGAGTATGGTTGTTACGGTTGTTACACAGCAGCTTGAAGAGATACCTGATTTATCCGAAGAAGAATTAGCGGGGTATGAGCGCAGCCTTCTACCTGAAGAGTCACAACAAATTGCAGTCTTTATTGACGAGATTTTACCTGTTAACCCTCAAACTGATACCGTCCGAGACTCTGTTGATGGAGAATGGAAAATCGCTAACGGGTTCAACAAGATGAAGTATGACCTTGTGTTTGCTCAACACGACATTGACCCGCGGACAGTAAAATCTGTTGTTTTTGATATGGTCGTTGCGGGTGATTACAATATCTCTTTCATTGGATTTAGTGATGCAAACAAAGCTGAGTCAGATCCTGAAATTCAAGAATGGATTAAAACTGAAGACGG
Organism: Candidatus Poribacteria bacterium; assembly: GCA_965237835.1. Taxonomy (GTDB): domain Bacteria; phylum Poribacteria; class WGA-4E; order WGA-4E; family WGA-3G; genus MSPOR6. Next base: position 231,045 of record OZ250160.1, read on the forward strand.
TCATATTCAGATGCCGTATCGTGACATCATTGAGGCACCAGGAAACTACGGGCAGTCCTCAGAATATGTCAGTAACCGGGCAAATCTTGTGGACAATCCAAGTGCATGGGAAGGTGAAGGAAAACCGAGAAAAATCACCTACCGCTACGGTGCAGCACGCGCCGCAGTTCTCTATGGACTTGATCTTGAAGGAACCGTTGGTAATGTTTTTGTCCGAGCCCATTACTCTATTAATGGCAAATACAAACAATATCCCACTATCCCTAAAGATAAGATAGGATTTAGCCGACTCCAACCCGTTATTGTAACTGAAGAAGGTGAAGAGCAAACTGGCACCTCTATTGATTCGGAAACTAATTTACCAATAGATTCAAACGGCATCCCCACCTACTCAGAAACTGAAGGGGAACGTTTTGAAGCACTCCTTGGCGGAGACGGTACAGATGAAACTGGTGATGGAGAGCTTGGAAGAGAAACCGCATGGTTTGTTCAACTCAAATCACGATTTGGAAAACTCTATCTTGAAGGAGCATTTTACCACATTGATCCGGGATACACGACGACCTATTTGAACTTCGGTTCTAATAGCGATCGCGACCAATCATACTCACTTCCAAGGACACAAGAATCGGCGGCTGAACGTAATCCGTGGGATGCAACCAATTATTCTCTCGTTGAAGATGACGATGATGATGACGATTGGCCCGATGATGATGACTTTGACGGGGTACTCCCTCGCGCTGATGACCGAGATCAAAACGGGATATTAGACTTCCAAGAAGACTTCCTTATCTTTGAAGCTGATCCCCCAGTCTTTACGGACCTGATTGACTTGAATAATAATGGAACTATTGATTCGCTTGAGGATGATTTTGAACCGCAATACGAATACGGTATTGACAGAGACGGATATCATCTCACAGCAGAATATGACCTTCTTGATAACCTTTCACTTCAAGTCGGATGGTTGAACGAAAGCGAAATTTCAAGTCGTCGAAAAAATGATTCCAAATACTTACACGTAACCTACCAACGTGACATTCCTGATTTTGGCACCGTTCTATTCCAAAACAGATTCGTCCGAGTGCAAGACGATATTCCAGATTACACGATTACACTACGTGTCGGTGAATTGGAAGAAGTTCAAATTACGGATGAACTTGATTACAAAAACGCTCGCATAAATACAACAACACTTCAGTTCCTCTATACTGCAGTACCTAACCTCACACTGGAAACTAAACTTCTCGTTGTTTTACAGAAACAGTTTGAACCAGATGAAGAGAGTGCTGTCTTCTTAGATGTTGAGGCAGATGGGGATCTGTATCAAACGGATGAACGTGTTGATTTCTTGGTTCCAGATGAACAGGTGCGTACAAGTGGTCAAAAAAGAGAATATCCTTTCTATCCTGACCACGGAATTAACGCGCTTGATGATGCTGATCCCGGCCTAATCTATGATGTTGACAACTGGAATGCTCGACGTTATCCCGAACGGAACATACGGAGTCAGCAGACAATATTCAAGGTGAGATATGAAATCCCCCTTGGAGATCTTCGTTTTATCAGAAATATCGGTGAAGATTTGACGTTGACACCTATGGTTAAGTACATCTGGGATCGTGGTCTTGATGGCAGGGAAAGAGATGCTGAGCTCCCCGTCCCGGGTGGAGAAAAGTTTTGGTCCCCGCCAGAGGGAATCAACCCACGTTTCTATGTCCCAACAAGCGACCAAGCGACTGAATATCTACGATTTAATCGCAGAAGTCGTGAGGACGTTATCGGTGTTCGCCTTGATTACCAATTCACACAAAAAATGAACATCCTTGGAGGCTTCCAATATAGGAAGTTTACCAACCGAGACGATGACTTCAAAACCTATCTGCAATTTTTCCAAGTAGATGAACCTGTCCCAATTCTCTACCGACCGAACTTGCGGACACGGATTTTTGAAATCCAAGCCATCAACAGAGGTGATTGGCTCGGTTTCAATATCGTCATCCTTGCAGGATACCGCAGAACAACCATTCTGCTCCAAAACACGACGAGTAATACAACGTTCGTTCGAGCAATGATGGGTTTCTAAATACATTTAGTGGGTTTGTTGGCACAATTTCTTCAATGCCAGCAAACCCACTGATATTTCCCTACAAACGTCTTTTTACTTCACATCAACGAAAGCGTAACAACAGGGCTATTTAATTTTCCGAATATTTAGATTTTTTATTTAAGACTTTCCCCTGTAGGAGCGATCTCCGAATCGCGACTTTTCGGATAAACCGAACAAAAAGCCTAAAACTAAATAGCCCTGGCGTAACAAGGAGTTTGTTGATCACTTCTATAGTGTATTTTTAAGAAAAGAAAACCTGAATAGTGCGTAACTTTTGAAGTATTCAGGTGTTGATAATTTAGAACTTTTCATAAACCTTGATGGAACGTTTTGTAAACGTTCTCATCCTGTTATGAGGTTATACTTCTACAAATAGCATATAGAATTTATTGCCGAATCGGCAAGTTACCTAAAGGAGAATCAGAAAGAATGAAGCGTTTAAGTTTAATTTTAATGTTAGTTGCTTGTATGTTTATGTCTGTTGGCATCGTAATGGCACAAGATGAAGAAGCATCAGAGCCCGCAGATGCTGGTGCTGAAGATACAGAAGTCTTGGATGATACTATAGGTACTGGAGCAACGATCAGAGGTTTGATTATTGACACCTCCACAGATCAGAACCCAATTCAAGATGCAACCGTTGAAATCACGCGTAATAGTGACGGTCAACAGTTCATAGCAACAACGAATGAAGAGGGTGCCTATGAGAAAATCGGTATCCCGCCTGGTCGTTACACGATCAGTGTGTTTAAAGAAGGTTATGGCAATCGAGTAGGTAAATCGAAGGTGGTTGCTGAGGGTCAAGAGGTATACGAGAGGATCAAGATGAGAGAAAAAGACAACATCGTATCCTTTTTCAAGAAATTTGGGTTCGTTTTCTACCCGTTAGCTATCTGCTCTGTTGTGGCATTAACCTTCATTATTGAGAGGTTATTCACGTTTGTCCGAAGTCGCTCACGAATTGGGACTGAACAGTTCATAGCAAGCATCGCCGATTCATTACGGAAAGAAAACATTATGGAAGCAGTCTCAACTTGTGAAGAAGCAGGAGGTCCGCTCGCAAACGTACTAAAAGCTGGACTACTCAGATACAGTCAAGCGCAGATCGAAGAACGAGATATTACAAAAGAGGAAATTCAGGAAGCTATTGAAGAAGCAAGTCTCCTTGAAATCCCTGAATTAGAACGGAACCTACCCGTACTCGGAACAGTTGCTGTGGTTTCACCTCTGTTCGGGCTGCTCGGAACTGTTACAGGTATGATTACCGCCTTTACCACTATCGCTCTTGAAGGTACAGGTGACCCGCAACAGCTTGCTGAAGGTATTTCACAGGCACTCCTAACGACTGCTGGTGGCTTGACAATTGCTATTCCTTGCCTGATTTTCTTCCAACTCTTTGATAGTTGGGTCAATCGCCATATGGTTGAAATCTCACAGGTATCCACAGAAATCGTTAACCAGTTAATTGTAAGCGACGTAAACGCTTAAGCACTTGTTGGGCGGGTATTTGTACTCGCCCTTGCTTCTACAAATATGGAGATTGAAATGCAACAACTTGGTGAAGCCAAATTAAGCCTAATGGCAACACGACTACGGGAACGTAAAGCACCATCGCTGAGTATGGCTCCAATGATTGATTGTGTGTTCCTGCTGCTGATTTTCTTTATGGTGTCAACAACCTTTACACCAATGCCGGGAATCCGCGTACAACTTCCGCCTCCCGGTCCACCATCAGAAGATAAACCCAAAGGGCTTACTGTCATAATTGATAATCCGACTTCCAATGAAAGGACTGGCACAATGGTCTTAGATGGCTCAGTTGTAAAGTATGATGATATCTATTCAATTATTCTCAATGCACCTGAAGAACAAAAAACTATGCTTATTATCCAATCTCAACGAGAAGTTCTACATGAACAGATTATCCGAGTAATGGATACAGCGAAAGATGCAGGTATTGATAAAATTGGATTTGCTATTGCCGCGCGAGAATGACGCGCATAATCTTATTACGGTTCAAACCGTAGTGAAAGGAGAATGCACATGGCTCTCCAAATGACACGTAGACGGAATACTAGTAGTGACGAAGATATCCCGATGGCTCCTATGATCGATTGTGTGTTTCTGTTACTCATTTTTTTCATGGTTTCTGCCATCATGCGGATTCCCCCGCCGTTTAGCGTCACGTTACCTGATTCCTCAACAGAACACGAATTTCCGAGGAAAAAATATAACTTGTTTATCAGCAGTGATGGTCGAATTGCTATTGATGATCAAGAGATGCAAACTTTGGAAGAGGTAGGCTTGTTTATTGCCTCCCATGAAGACAGAATAAGCACCTTGATTATCAAAGCAGATAAACGTGCGAAACACGGACGGGTCATTGATGTGGTAGAACGAGCAAAAAGACGATCAACCAAAGTTGAAGGGTTAGAAATTGCTTTTGCCGTGGCTGAAGAAGAAGGCAGATAAAGCGTAAAACACCGATAGGTGGAATCGTTGGCGAAGAGTAAGTGTAGGATATACCACCTTCAACCTTGACCTAATTCTTGGACAATTGAAAATTTGTATTATTCGCGTATAAACCTCTAATTGAGATATCAATTAGAGGTTTATATCTTTTAACATGTCACTATAGATTCAGTTAGGAAACCACTCAATAGGCGACAATTTAACGACACCCCAGACCCGGTAGGTTCGGTTTCCTAACCGAACCAGATTTATGCAAGCCTTGTTATACCATTTCTGAATGACAACATCTCATTAACAAAAAACGCGTTCGTCCTCGCGCAATTCATTGCGCCTCGGACATTCACCTTCGTCAGAAGTTCAAATTCTCATTAATGGTAGTTTATTTATCAGAATTGGTATAAGAGGACTTATTTTTTGCGAGGTGCTCTCTTGCGAACGCGCCGAGTTTGTGCTGCCGGTGGTGGCGGGGGTGGAGGTGTAACAACCTTCCAGAAGAGTGGTAGGAAGGCATCCCAATCAGCAAGGATTTCTTCCGCACGATGGCTTCCAGTCAACTCAAGATGTTTTTGTGTCAAGCCGATCAGCGTATCCTCGTCCACTTTTTCGGTTATACGTTCTAACTTAATAAGTTGCGGATTGATTTTTTTCTCAAACTGTTGGTTTTCATCAAGCACGTAGCCTACTCCACCTGTCATGCCTGCCCCAAAGTTCCGTCCTGTTTCACCCAAGATTACGATAGTGCCACCTGTCATATATTCACATCCGTGGTCGCCAACACCTTCTATAACGGCAGTAGCACCACTATTTCGGACGCAAAAACGTTCACCTGCCCTACCTGCGGCGTATAAAAAACCTTTTGTTGCACCATACAGCACAGTGTTACCGATGATGGTGTTTTCATGTGTTTTGAAACGAGCATCAGGTGAGGGTTTGATAACCAGTTCACCACCTGCCATGCCTTTTCCGACATAATCATTTGCTTCGCCAGTTAGAATAAGTTGGATACCACTGATACAGAACGCTCCAAAACTTTGTCCGGCACTTCCTGTGAAATAGCATCGGATTGTTTCTTTAGGCAACGGTGTGTCACCATATCGAAACGCGATTTCTCCAGATAACTTAGCACCAACCGTCCGGTGGGTATTCCGTATCGGATATGAAAGTTGAATTGGTTCTTTGTTTGCAATTGCTGTTTCAGCATCTTGCAAAATTTGGTCGTCCAAAGGTATATCTACACGGTTGTTGCGTTCCTGTAAATGGTAACGAGGCTTTTCCCCTGTTGGGTCAGCGGATGAGAGTATCTCAGTCAAGTCAAGTGTCGCTGCTTTTGGATATTCGGTCAAATCAGCAAGTTCTAACAACTCTGGACGACCGATGACATCGTTTAGACATTGATGACCAAGATTCGCGAGGATTGCTCGCACCTCATTCGCTACACCGAGCATAAAGTTGACAACCATTTCAGGCGTTCCGGGATACTTTGCGCGAAGTGCGGGGTCTTGCGTGGCAACACCCACTGGACAAGTATTCAAGTGGCATTGGCGTGCCATGATACATCCTGTCGCGACCATTGCTGTTGTGCCAAAACCGTATTCTTCCGCTCCGAGCATAGCCGCAATAACGATATCGCGTCCTGAACGCATGCCACCATCAACCCGCAACACGACACGCTCGCGTAATTCGTTTTCAACGAGTCGATGCTGTGTTTCTGCAAGTCCAAGTTCCCACGGTGTGCCTGCATTTTTAATGGAACTCAGTGGCGAAGCACCGGTGCCTCCTTCATGTCCACTAATTTGAATCACATCTGCGTATCCTTTTGCGACACCTGAAGCGATAGTGCCAATTAGAAACTCGGATACAAGTTTCACTGCGACTTTGGCACGCGGGTTAACCTGCTTAAGATCATAAATTAACTGCGCGAGGTCTTCAATCGAATAGATGTCATGATGTGGTGGTGGTGAAATTAATGGCACTCCAGGAATTGAGTTGCGTATCTTTGCGATCTCCAATGTAACTTTGTGTCCAGGAATTTGCCCCCCTTCACCAGGTTTTGACCCTTGCGCCATCTTGATCTCTAATTCCTGTGCGGAAACTAAGTATTGAGGTGTTACGCCAAAACGTCCAGATGCAACCTGTTTGAGGGCACTAGATGCCAGATCACCATTCGGTTGTCTTTCAAAACGACCACTATCTTCGCCACCTTCACCACTCCCTGATTTGGCACCGAGGCGGTTCATCGCAATAGCTAACGTTTCGTGTGTTTCACGGCTCAACGCACCAAATGACATACTTCCTGTGGTAAAACGTCGAACGATATCCTCTGCCGGTTCTACCTCTTCAATGGGAATCGGAGAACTTGACTTGAAAGCGAGTAAATCCCGTAAACTTGAAGGGTCGCCTTCCTCAACTGCCTCAGCATATTGGGTATAATCTTCAGCTTCCCCACTTTTGACGAACTTATGCAATGCTTTGAATACGGTCGGGTTAAAAGCGTGAAATTCTCCATTCCTACGGAATCGGAAATAACCTGCTTCTTGTAGTAATTGTCTGCCATCAATGCCTTCAAAAGCTTTGGTGTGGAAATGCAGTGTTTCTGCGGCGATGTGTTCAAAACCGATACCGCTTAACCTTGATGGAGTACCGACAAAACACCGATCAATAACCGATGAATTTATTCCGATAGCCTCAAAAATCTGTGCACCGCGATAACTTGAGACTGTGGATATACCCATCTTCGCCATAATCTTCAAAATACCCTTTTCGACAGCTTCTCTATAGTTTTTAATTGCCTGTTCCGTTGAGATATCCTCGAATGCGTCGTTTTCAGCAAGTTGGACGATTGTAGAAAAAGCGAGGTAGGGATTTATAGCATCAGCACCGTATCCGAGAAGTACAGCATAATGATGTTCTTCGCGCGGATCGCCTGCTTCAACGATCAAACTGACTTGTCTGCGTTTGCCTTCGCGGATCAGGTAGTGATGTACAGCACCAACCGCGAGTAGCATTGGGATCGGGGAAAAATCGGCATTGACGTTCTTATCACTCAAAACCAGAAGCGTCCTGCCAGAGTTTACTGCATCTAACACTTTTTTACACAACACATCAAGAGCAGTTTCCAGGCCTTGTGTTCCAGAAGCAGCAGGGAAACAGATAGGTATAATGGCATGCTTGAACTCAGGCAAGTTTTGTGCTTTCAAAGCCTCCAATTCTTCATTTGTCAATATAGGCGAAGTTAATCTAATTACGCGGGCATGCTTTTCGGTCTCTGTCAGCAAACTGTGTCGTTTTCCCAGATAAGTTGTCAGAGACATTACCAACCGTTCTCTGAGTGAATCAATAGCGGGGTTGGTAACTTGTGCAAAAAGTTGTTTAAAATAGTGATAGAGTAAACGTGGATGTCGTGAAAGCACAGCGGGAGGTGTATCATCTCCCATTGACCCAATCGCTTCTTTGGCTTGCAAAACCATCGGCTTGATAAAATGTTCCACATCCTCAGTCATATAGCCGAATGCTTTCTGGTGTGTCTCTAAATTATCGGGTACTGGCGTTATCGTGCCTAAAGGCTGAGGTTTTAGTTTATCTAAGTGCGTAATCTGTTTAATCCAATTGGCATAAGGCTTTTGATTCGCTACTTCGGTTTTAATGTCTGTATCCATGAGCAATTGTCCGCGGGCAGTATCAACGGCGATCATCTGTCCGGGACCTAAACGCCCTTTTTTGACGACCCGACTATCGTCTAACTCAATAATTCCGACCTCAGACCCCATCACAACAAGCCCATCATCGGTCACCTTATATCGAGCAGGTCGCAGACCATTTCTGTCTAAACTGGCACCAACGATATTTCCATCTGTGAACGCCACAGCAGCCGGACCATCCCATGGTTCGCTAACACATGAAAGGTATTCATAACACGCTTTTAAAGTCTCTGGCATATCTGGTATCTGCTCATAAGCCTCTGGTATTAGACACATCATTGAATGGAGAATGCTACGATCAGAATGTGTTAACAACTCCAAGACGTTATCAAGACTCATTGAATCGCTACCGTGAGGGTTGATAATCGGGGCAAGTTTCTTGATATCCTCATTCCATACAGGGGAATTCATTTTGGCTTCACGAGCGCGCATCCAATTCCGGTTTCCCATCAATGTATTAATTTCACCGTTGTGCGCCAGCATTCTGAACGGTTGTGCAAGTGACCAAGTTGAGGATGTATTCGTACTATAACGTTGGTGAAAAACAGCTAAGGCGGCTTCAAAGTCAACGTCTCGCAAGTCTGAATAGAACATCGTAAGCTGCGGTGCAACAAGGAGTCCCTTATAGACTATCGTGCGATGTGAAAAGGAGGCAATGTGGAATCCGTTAAGCTTCTCTTCTGTAATCCGATGTTCCAATTCTTTACAAATAAGATAAAGACGTTGCTCAAACTTATCGGGGGAAATATGGGTTGGCCTCCCAATAAGCACCTGCTGGATTAACGGTAGTGTTTCCAACGCCTTTTCCCCAAGAGCGGAAACATCAACTGGAACTGAACGCCAACCTAAGAGTGGGAATCCGTATTGCTGTAAAATATTAGCAACGATTTCGCGTCCCCGTTGTTGTGCAACGGGATCATTCCCCGGCAGGAAAATCATACCAACGGCGAGGTCACTAATTGAATCCAGGTTTACTCCGAGTTTCTCTAATTCTTTTCTAAATAGTTTCTCTGGAATCTGTGTCAGAATACCTGCACCGTCGCCTGTCTTTGCATCAGCTGCTACCGCTCCACGATGTGTCAGATTTGTCACCGCTTGTATCGCCATTTTCAGGATAGCATGATTTCGACTCCCAGAACGATTAGCGATAAAACCTACTCCGCAGGCATCTTTCTCATATAAATGTTCGTGCATTTGTAAACTCATACTCCAAATATTCAAGATTTCGGTATCTGTTTATTCATCGTCTCGTCAGTAAGCATTCGGATACCGTGCCTATATTAGACGTATAGGCATTTTCGCTCTCAATTTCTTAATTCGGTAATTTCTTTCTACAATTAATAGTATACCTTAAAATCGGTGAATCGTCAAGAAATTTTTGTCCTGAAATGGCTCAACTTGACAACCCTGCCTTGTTGTGATAGAATTGTATTTATCTTAGAAAACAGGAGCAGATATGACTACGTATGATGTCGGAATTATCGGCGGAGGACCTGGGGGTTATGTCGCTGCCATTAGAGCAGCACAACTTGGTGGCACTGTATGTCTTATAGAAAAAGATGAATGGGGTGGTACATGTCTAAATAGAGGATGTATCCCTACGAAAACTCTTTTTTCTATTGCACATCTTGCTGAACAGATCCAAAACACCCCTGCCCTAAATACCCAAGGGACAACTGTTGACTACCCGAAAGCATTAACACATAAGACAGAGGTTATCCAGAAGTTGACAGGTGGGATAAGCCAACTTCTTAAAGCGAACAAGATTCGGACCTTGAACGGCAATGCCTCACTTACCGATAGAAATACAATTGCCGTGAATAAATCGGATGGCACAACCGAACAGGTAAACGTGAAAAACGTCATTATCGCCACTGGGTCTGAACCTGCTGAACCTGCTATTTTTGAAATTGATGAAACCGATGTGCTGACAACGACAGGAGTGCTTAACCTCACAGAACTCCCTGAAAGCCTTATTATCGTTGGTGGCGGTGTTTCGGGATGTGAATTTGCATCTATCTTCAATGCTTTCGGTTGCAAGGTAACCGTGTTGGAACTTCTCCCTACAATTTTGGCGACTGAAGATATTCAGGTTGTTCGCCATATACGGCTTTTTATGAAACGGAAAGGTATCTCTATTCACACGGGTGCGAAACTTACCAGTGTCAAAAAATCTGATGAAGGTGTTACAGCAGTGCTTGAATCCGGTGAAAATCTGACCGCGCAAAAGATGCTTGTCTCAATCGGTAGACGTTACAATACTGAGGGGATAGGGTTAGATAAGGTTGGGGTTCGGACAGAGAATGGAAAAATCGTTGTGAATGAACAGATGCAGACGAATATTCCCGGCATTTATGCCATTGGGGATGTTGCAAGTCGATATCTGTTGGCGCACGTGGCTTCCGCTGAAGGGAAGGTCGCTGCACAAAACTGTCTCGGTGAAACTACTGAGATGGATTATCAAGTTATTCCGTGGTGTGTTTTTACGCTACCCGAAATTGGGCATGCGGGTATGACCGAAACAGAGGCAACAGATGAAGGATACAAGGTTAAGGTAGGGAAATTTCCTTATGCTGCAAGTGGAATGGCGTTAGGGATGGGTGAAGCAGATGGATTTGTTAAAACCATCACGGATGCGGATAACGGTGACATACTCGGTGTTCATATTGTCGGTGTGCATGCGTCAACGCTTATCCATGAGGCTGCTGTTGCTATTCGCTTAGGTGCTAATGCAAAGGACATCGCGCATACAGTGCATGCACATCCAACGCTTTCGGAAATGGTGATGGAATCTGCTGAAGCGGCGTATGATCGTGCGGTGCATGTGCTTTAGGTTGTGTTTATACGCAGGGCTATTTAGTTCTCCGAATATTTAGATTTTCAATCTAAGACTTTCCGCTGTCCGAGCGATCTCCGAATCGCGACTTTTCGGATAAACCGAACAAAAAGTCTAAAACTAAACAGCCCTGGTTTATACGAAATTTGGCTTGCGTTTATACCCAATTCTGGTATAATAGAAGCAGAGATTAATAGCAAAAGAGATAATTATGGCTTTACATCCCGATTTTCCCGATTCTCCACATGAAGTTATTGACCCATCAGTACGTTGGACACCAGATGCAACTCAGCTGCCCATAATGGGTATCGGGATGTTACTTCCGCCTCTTGTCCAAAAGATCCGCGAGTCGGTCAAAACATGGCGCGATGACAATTACAAAGGTGCTTCCGAAACAAGCCGAGCACTCCTCAATTGGTGGTTTAAGACACTCCACCTGCAGGAACAGTCTGATGGCACGATGACAGAGTTTCAATATTACTTTGCCCAACGCGAGGCACTTGAAACCATTGTTTACCTATATGATGTTGCAAAGGTAAAAGACAAGTACGATTTAATGCGTTTTGACAGTTCTGGTGGTGTTCGAGCTGGATTATTTGATGAGGATTGGCGACGGTTCGTCATAAAGATGGCGACAGGAACAGGGAAAACAAAGGTGATGAGTCTCGCTATTGCTTGGAGTTTCTTTCACAAACTGTATGAACCCGATTCCGAACTCTCTCGCAACTTCCTTGTTATCGCGCCCAATATCATTGTACTTGACCGTCTCTATAAAGATTTCCAAGGATTGGACATCTTCTTTAAAGATCCAGTACTGCCCGATAACGGTTTTGAAGGTCATGATTGGCGAAATGATTTTCAACTCACGCTACATGTCCAAGATGAGGTGCGCACCCCCCGATCTACTGGTAACATATTTCTCACCAATATCCATCGTGTCTATTCCAGTGACCAAACCCCACCTTCGCCCGACGATGAGGACAGTAAGAACTATTACTTAGGCAAAAAGCCAACTGGGGCAACCACAGATTCTAAAGTGGACCTTGGGGACATCGTCCGCGACATTGATGAACTGATGGTACTCAACGATGAAGCACATCATATCCATGACCCTCGTATGGCATGGTTTAAGTCCATTGAGGATATTCATAACCGTCTTTTGCAAAAAGGCAGCGAATTAGCATTACAGGTTGACGTAACTGCAACCCCAAGACATAATAACGGGGCAATTTTCGTCCAGACGGTCGCGGATTATCCACTTGTTGAGGCGATTTCGCAAAATGTCGTTAAACACCCGATCCTACCTAATGATGCAAGCAGGACAAAACTTAAAGAACAACAGAGCGTGAAGTACACTGAGAAATATGCGGACTATCTTAACCTCGGTGTTATTGAGTGGCGGAAAGCTTATGCGGAACACGAGAAATTGGGCAAAAAAGCTATTTTGTTTGTGATGACCGATAATACTCGAAACTGCGATGAAGTGGCAGATTTTCTCGAAAATTTTTATTCGGACCTCAAAGATGCTGTGTTGGTAATCCACACCAAGCAAAATGGTGAAATCTCTGAGGCAACATCCGGAAGAAACAAAGAAGAACTTGAGAAACTCCGTAAAGAAGCGAATAAAATTGATTCACAAGGCAGCTCGTATAAGGTGATCGTCTCCGTGTTAATGCTCAAAGAGGGGTGGGATGTTAAAAACGTTACCACGATTGTAGGTCTACGTGCCTATTCCGCCGAAAGCAACATCCTACCGGAACAAACGCTTGGACGCGGACTCAGACGAATGTATAATAACTCTGTGGATGAGTCTGTAAGTGTCATCGGTACCGATGCTTTCATGGATTTTGTTGAACAGATTCAAGAAGAAGGGGTTGAATTAGAACGTCAAGAAATGGGTGAAGGAGTTGGTCCCCCAGCATTCCTTGTGATAGAAATAGATAAAGAGAACGTCAACAAGGACATTGGTGCACTTGATATTGATATTCCAATACTGACGCGTCGTGTTTATCGTGAGTACAAAAATATCGCTGATTTGGATGTTAACAACCTTGACTTTACACCTATAGAATATAAGCAGTTTGGTGCAGACGAGATACGAGAGATTGAATTCCGATATATGACAACAAGCGAGGTTGCACATACGACAGTATTGGAAAGTCCCGGTGCAGAAGATTATCGGAACGTAATAGGCTATTTTGCACAGACCCTCATGAAAGAACTCCGACTCGTCGGGGGTTATAATGTACTGTACGCAAAGGTAAAAGATTTTGTTCAGACCGAACTCTTTGGTGAGACAGTAGCATTAGATGATCCCAATACCTTACGTAATCTTGCGGAACTCCCCGCCACAAAAACTATTATTGAAACTTTCAAACGCGCCATTAACGACTTAACGATACAGGATAGAGGCGATGCGCAGCTGAGCGAAACCACTAAAATAAGCAGTACAAGACCCTTTATGGTCAAAGACCAAGAACATTTGGTCCCGACAAAATCTGTGTTCAACATAATCACCGGTGATAGTCATCTTGAATTGGAATTTGCGAGATTTCTGGAAGAATGTCCGGATGTTGTCTCCTACGCCAAAAACTACTACGGGGTGCATTTCAAACTTGATTATGTGAATGCCGATGGCGATATTTCTAACTACTATCCTGACTTTATCGTAAGACTGACGAATGGAAGTGTGATTATCGTTGAAACTAAAGGGAGAGAAGATTTAGATGTGCCACACAAGATGCAACGCCTGTCGCAATGGTGCAAGGATATTAACAACATCTCCTCAGATGTTACCTATGACTTTGTTTATGTTGATGAGGAGAGTTTCAGAACATATCAACCGAGAACATTTCAGCAACTGCTTGATGGCTTCACCGAATACAAGACAACATAACGATACTTTTGACTGATGGTACTGTAGCGTTGCAAAAGCAATAAGCTTTTGACATTCATACCAATTTGTGTTAAAATCTTAAACGGGATTTATTACATGTTTTAACTTTTTTGAGAGGAGGTAGCATTATGACAGCATACGCATTCTGGAATAACAAGGGTGGGGTTGGCAAGAGTTTCTTAAGCTTTGTTGCAGCAACCGAGTATGCCCACACTTATCCTGGAACCGATGTCTATGTTATTGACTTGTGTCCACAGGCAAATATTTCTGAAACTTTACTCGTTGATCCTGATGTGATTCATAAACTCATAGGGCAGACACCACGGGCTACAGTCGCTGGCTACCTTGAAGCACGTCTGAATTCTCCGTTCCGTCCCATCAAGGATGTGTCTCCCTATGTGTGTCGCCCTCGGGACTTCAATGCAAAACTTCCTGATAATTTACTTTTGGTTTGTGGCGATAATTTGCTGGAAATCCTATCAGAAGCGATTCGCCAGATGTCTCAGTTGACACTTCCAGTAGATGCATGGAAACAGGTACTCAGTTGGGTCAAAGATCTAACGTTTGAGCTGCGTAAGCGGAGTGGAAATAGAGATATGCTTTTCATCATTGACTGTAATCCGAGTTTTGCTATCTACACCCAATTAGCTCTTGTCGCTGCGGAAAACGTTGTTGTGCCTTTTACACCTGATGATAGTTCGCGGAGAGCCGTGGAGAATGTCGTCGCACTACTTTATGGCCACGGTATGGGCGACCCGAAGATAGAAACGTACGCCAGAATCAGTTTTGCCAAAAGGGCGAAGGAGGAAGGTCTCGCGATTCCCAAACTTCACACTTTCGTTAGTAATCGCATACCGCGCTATCACGGCACAGCAAGCGGAACGTTTGAAGCTGTGAATACGTCTATTAAGGAAACGTTGGACGCGCTTCACAAAAAGCATCGCCAAATCTACGCAATCCCAAAAGAGGCACCAAGCGAAAGGTTCATAGAAATACCTGACTCTCAAAGCGAAAAATTCATAGAAGTCCCTGACTATCATAGTGCATGTGTCATTATGACGACAAAAGGGATACCCTTATATAATCTTCAACCCGGACCGAATATGGTTCTCGGTAAACAGGTTCAACTCAATTCTGAACCTTTAGAGCGGTATCGAGAAGCACTCGCCAAATTTGTTGATTATCTGTAGAGGTTCCTGTGTCATCACCAGCAGCATCAACGTACATGATCTCGGTAGAACACATACAGGTACTTTGCAGAGCAGCAACAGACAAGCGATTGCGTCCCATGTTGCATGATGAGATACAGGTTTGCTACCACGCAGCACTTGCAGCTTACGTCGCAGCGTGGGACGCATACATAAACAACTTGGTGCGGGACTTTTACGAGGTTATAGCAGACTCCTCAAACTCTAGATTTGATGCCGTTTACACAATCGCCCAACAAGCGGCAGAAAGAGCAGGACAGAGATTTAATACGCCAAACTGGGAAAATACACGCACTCTTCTTAGGCAATATACAGGATATGACCCAATCAACGACTGGGTCTGGACTCGACGCGGAATGGAGGGGGTGCTGGTTCATGAGCGATTAAATGAGATATTAAAGGTCCGCCATAGTTTCGCACACGGTTTTGATACGCCCGCTTACAATTGGACAGAATCCCCGAGTGGAAGGGTACGCCTAACGAGTAAAGCCATTCAAGAGATTGAGGCTTTTTTCAAAAATCTTGTCAAGGTCACGGATAAGGGCATGAAAGAACATATTGAATTGACTTACGGTCTTGCCAACATCTGGTAATTAGGACCAAAGGCAATGGAAAGCGAAGAAAAAGGACCAAAACAGGAAGACCCTAACAAAAAATAACGAAGACAGAATTTATGCCACGACTCACCGAATCAGAACAACAAGAAATCATCCGCTTTATAGAAGCAGACAAACCCCTACCCGAAAAATACCGCTTTCTACTATTTGAAGACAAACGCGAGGTAGAACTCGTTTGGAACGGAAAAACGAATGAGGTTTGCAACATCGTGCTGCCATTTCAGACAATTGAGCACGTAGACGAACCCCGCGCTGAAGTTAATCAGCAACTCGGTTTATTTGACACGCGAGGTCGCCAACGTAAAGGTTGGACCAACAAACTCATCTGGGGTGACAATAAATTGGTTTTATCATCACTCAAGAATGGACCGCTGCGCGAGGAAATTGAAGCACAAGGTGGACTCAAACTCATCTATATTGACCCGCCTTTTGACGTGGGCGCGGATTTTTCTATGGACATTGAGATCGGTGGTGAAACGCTTACCAAAAACCCTAATATCCTTGAAGAGATTGCTTATCGCGATACTTGGGGTAAAGGAGCGGATTCATTTATTGCCATGATTCACGAAAGACTAATTCTGATGCAAGACTTGCTAGCAAAAGATGGTAGTATTTATGCCCATTGTGATTGGCGGGTTTCTGGTTTTTTAAGGCTCGTTCTAGATGAAGTGTTTGGTAGTGATAATTTTCATAATGAAATTATTTGGCAAAGAAGTTCAAGTGGGAAGACAATCTCAAGAAACTTTTCTAGGGACACGGACACAATATTTTGGTTTTCTAAAAGTGATAAGTACACAGTAAATTCGGTTTTTAAACCCTTATCTTCTACTACAAAAGCTATGTATACTAGGGATGATGAAGACGGCAGGGGAAATTATAGGCTTTATCCTCTGCAAAAAACTGCTGGCCCTGGGCCCGAAACAACATACGATTATATTGATAATAGTGGAAAAACATGGAAATGCCCTAAAAAAGGATGGCGGATGAAATATGAAAAGTTAAAAGCCTTGGAAAATGAAAACAGATTATATTTAGACGGAAACACCCTTCAGGAAAAAGCTTATTGGAATGAGCGTGAAAATGAAGGAAAGTTAGCAAACAATTTGTGGGATGATATTCCAAATTTGCAAGGTACAACCGCGGAGATTCTTGATTATCCGACTCAAAAACCAGAAGCACTTCTTGAACGCATCATCACAGCATCTTCCAATGAGGGTGACCTTGTTGCTGACTTCTTTTGTGGTTCTGGCACTACTGCCGCTGTTGCCGAAAAATTGGGACGTAAGTGGATTGCTACAGACCTCGGCAAGTTTGCTATTCACACCACACGCAAACGGATGATCGGGGTGCAACGTCAACTCAAAGTAAACGGTGAAGACTACCGCGCTTTTGAAATTCTTAACCTCGGCAAGTACGAACGTCAACATTACATTGGTGTCAATCCAAATCTACGCGAGGTTGAACAGCAGAAACAATTGGAAGAAAAGGAAAAGACATTCATTGATCTTATCCTGCGCGCTTATTCCGCCGAAAAGACTGATGGTTTCACCAGTTTTCAGGGTAAAAAAGCGGGTAGACTCATAGCAATCGGTCCCGTCAATCTTCCCGTAACGCGCCTATCCATAGAGGAGATCATTCTTGAATGCCGCAAGCATCAGATTACCCGTGTGGACGTTCTCGGTTTTGAGTTTGAGATGGGATTGTTCCCTAATCTGTTAGAGGAAGCGAAAAGAAAAGGGATTGACCTTGCACCGAAATACATCCCTGCCGAAGTATTCGATAAGCGCGCAGTAGAGCAAAATCAGGTGGTATTTCATGATGTGGCGTTTATTGAAGTTAAGCCGTTGGTGACACACGGTGAGCAAGGAAAACCTTCCACAGTATCAGTGGAACTAACCGATTTTTCTGTTTTTTACTCACAGGACTCTATTTCCCACGCTGAGCAGACACTAAAGAACAAGAGCAGTAAGATCGTAGTGGAAAAAGGACAAGTTGTAAAGGTTAGCAGAGATGCCGATGGTATTCTTACGCGGAAAATATTGACTAAAGAATGGACAGACTGGATTGACTATTGGTCAGTTGATTTTGATTTTGAGAGCAAACGTGAAATTATCCGAGTGCAGAATCCAGACGCGGATGAATGGGAAGAAAAGTGGTCTGGAGATTATGTCTTTGAAAATGAGTGGCAGAGTTTTCGTACCAAGAAGGATCGTTCGTTAGAATTGAAAAGTGTTGCGCATAAATGCGAACCCGGCCCCCGCAAAATTGCCGTGAAGGTTGTAGACATTTTCGGCAATGATACAATGACAATTGTTGAGGTAACAGTTTGAAAATAGAGTCTATACATATCTGCTTCCAAACTAAACGCTAAAGACACTTTTGAGGAATAACCATGCCACAAAATATTAAAATTTCCATATTTGAGGTCGTAGGTAGTCCCTTGTGTGTTGCTTCTGGCGATGGGCAAAAGGTTTATGAACGCCTTGCTGTAACCCTTGAAAAGGATCAGTGCGTTGCAATATCGTTTCACAATGTCACTGCACTAACAGCAGCGTTTCTAAACGCATCCGTAGGTCAGTTGTATGGAACATTCAAAGAAGAAAAAATTAGGTCTCTGTTAAAAGTGGAAAATATGGAGCAAGACGATCTTGCATTGTTGAAGCGAGTCGTTGAAAATGCTAAGCTGTACTTCAAAAATCCACAGAGATTCAACCAAGTAATTCGAGAAGTATTAGAGGATGAAGATGATGAAGTATAAGAAAAGAGTTGGTAATTCTGTAAAGATAAGTGTTAATCAAGAAAACTCTATAATCCTGAAAATCTGCTAATCCTGAAAATCCTGGTTCAGACAATTAACACCGCACTAAACAATCTCAAAACCGCACTGCATCCTGAAGTTCCTGATACCGCTTCTCAATTTCGTAAAACTGCACAGACTTTTGTCGATTGATACTGAAATCTTCAATGTTAAATGAGGCGACAACAGTGCCGAACATCATCGCTTTGCGGATTGAACTCTCTGACAGATCACCAACAGATGTGAGGTAACCCATAAAGCCTCCAGCGAAACTATCTCCCGCACCTGTAGGGTCAACGACTTGTGCAAGGGGATATGCTGGCGCGCTAAAGAAGGATGATTCCGTGATGCTGATCGCACCGTGTTCGCCTTTTTTGACAATAACCCGTTTAGGTCCATAACGCAAGATTGCCCGCGCTGCGCGCAATAGATTAGACTCACCTGTTAATAATCTGGCTTCGCTATCGTTTAGGATAAGGATATCCACCCGTTCTATTGTTTTGTCTAACGCCTCTCGTTCCTCATTAATCCAAAAGTCCATCGTATCACAGACAACAAGCTTGGGGTTTGATACCTGCTCAATAATGCTCAATTGCAATTGTGGTGGGTCATTTGCTAAAAAGAGGTAGGGGGTTTTCTTGTAAACGTCAGGCAAAACAGGATGGAAATCAGCGATAACGTTCAATTCTGTAAAAAGCGTATCTCGCACGTTGAAGTCATCGGTGTATCTGCCACCCCACCGAAAGGTCTTGCCGTTTTCAACGCGCGTTAACCCTTCAAGGTCAATTCCACGTGTCTGCAGGAAGTCTGCGTACGCCTGCGGAAAATCCGCGCCTACAACGCCGATAAGTCTAACGGGATCCCCAAAGAAACTTGCTGCAATAGCGGCGTAGGTCCCAGAACCGCCAAGCACATCTTCAACTTTTTTATGTGGTGTTTCTACGGTATCTAAAGTGACCGTCCCGACAACTAACACTGCCATCATTTTCTCCACCGGTCTTACGAAAACATTCCAGGACGGTTTTTGTTCTCACGCATTGCTTTGATGATTCTGCGTATACGACGTATCAGAATGACACCAAGCACAATTACGAGCGGGTACAGTAAAAACTCAAGTATGGTGGAAATTTGCGGTGAGAATTGAACCTTATCAGAACGTGCTAACCATATCGGTAGCAAAAGCAACGCCGTAAGAAGTAAAATTACTCCTTCCCATATCTCCGTCTTTTTCATTGGGTTTCCAGTGAGCACCTAAACTAACATTATGTGCCCATCTCCCATGAGTTGAGGTACTTCTCTTGTTCAGCCGTGAGGGTGTCAATTTCAATGCCGAAAGCGGCTAACTTCAGTCTTGCCACTTCTTCGTCAATAGATTTGGGAACATCATAGACACGATTTTCAAGTTTTTGCTGGTTTTCCGCAATAAATTCAACGGATAACGCCTGATTAGCAAAACTCATGTCCATAACACTTGCAGGATGCCCTTCGGCAGAAGCTAAGTTAACTAACCTTCCTTCACCGATGAGATTGAGCGTACGTCCATCAGCAAGTGTGAAAGATTCTACAAATTCGCGTGCTTTTACTTTATCAACAGCGAGTTCTTCAAGTGCGGGAATATCAATCTCGACATTAAAATGCCCAGAATTTGCAATAATCGCGCCATCCTTCATCGCTTCAAAATGTTCTTTTCCGAGCACATGAATATCACCTGTTAGTGTAATAACAA
Source organism: Candidatus Poribacteria bacterium (assembly GCA_965237835.1). Taxonomy (GTDB): domain Bacteria; phylum Poribacteria; class WGA-4E; order WGA-4E; family WGA-3G; genus MSPOR6. Next base: position 251,405 of record OZ250160.1, read on the forward strand.
GGCCGGCTTCTTGAACGGCTTTCTGCATCGGCATCACTCTAAATCCATCCATAATGGCTTCAAGTGCTTTCAAAGCAGTTACCTCTGTGACGATGACATTCGCACCTAAGCCGCGGGCACGACTTGCAACGCCTCTACCACACCAACCGTAGCCTGCGACAACAACAGTTGTTCCTGCGATGAGTAGGTTCGTCGCGCGAATGATACCGTCTAAAGTGCTTTGTCCTGTTCCGTAGCGATTATCAAAAAAGTGTTTTGTGTCCGCATCATTAACAGCGATAATGGGATATTTGAGAACGCCTTCGGCAGCCATGCTTTTGAGTCTAATGACACCGGTCGTTGTTTCTTCTGTTCCAGCGATGATTTGTTCAACGAGTGCTGGATTTGTTTCTTCGGAATGTAGTAGTGATACTAAATCAGCACCATCATCCATCGTGATATTTGATTGCGTTGCAAGAGCTGCATGAATGTGCTGGTAATATGTTTCTGTGTCCTCACCGTTAATAGCAAACACCGCGATGTCATCATTAGCAACCAGAGAAGCAGCGACATCATCCTGTGTGCTAAGCGGGTTTGACGCACATAATGTCAACTCAGCACCACCCGCCTTCAAAGTTTGCATGAGATTTGCTGTTTCCGTTGTAACATGTAAACACGCAGCAATTTTTAATCCTTGCAAGGGTTGCTCTTTCTCAAAACGTTCTCGGATAGACGTTAAAACTGGCATAAATCGATTCGCCCAGTCAATCCGTTGTTTTCCTGTAACTGCAAGGTCTGTTGTTTTAATATGGTAGTCCATCATCCTCCGATAGTATTAACCTATATATTTCCGTGCAATGCTGGGCATTTCACTTCCATACACGGTTTGCAAGGTGTCCGAGGACACCCAGGGGCTATCTCCCAAAGCATTTCTGAAAATCAGAAATGCGCTAAAATGTTCGCGAATATCTTGTTTTATCGTGATTTTTGATAAAATAGACGTGGGTATTGCCTAAAAATATCGCAAACAATGTCTAAATATCATAACACATATCAACGAATTTATCAAGAAAAATATAGATTTTTCAGAGCCATTCAATTGTCCGGTAGTTCTCATCTGATGCTCAAGTCTCTCTTCTGTAGGAGCGATCTCCGAATCGCGATCTTCTCTAAAATATACTATAGTTTGGACAATTTTATCCTGTCAGGACTTCCGATCAGGAGTTAAATATGGTTTGTCCACACTCTTGCATCTCTGAATTCTGTTGGAAATCACTGTCCTTTAGCCATTATTTTTGAAATAATCGTCCAAATATGTCCATCTGCTCATTTTCATGTAGAGTCTTCAACTATTTTTAGATTTTTCTTTGAGTTTTGTCTTGTATCGTAACTCGCAGAAAAACATTGTTGTTGGAAACATCGTTGCAAATAAGCGGTCATCAACCCGCGTGTCAGATATTTGGCTTTATACCAATGCCTATTTAGTGCCAGCAGCACGTCTTCTAAGTCAAGAGGCACATCGTCTATATTCGTTTCCGCTGCTGTGTGGGTCGCTGTGTTTGTGAAAATGAGTTGTGTGAGAGTTGCTGCGACAAAGCTGAGTTGAGCAAACCGGTTCAAACTCTTGCGTTTTCGGAGTTGATAGGTATCAAAACCGAAGTTCTGTTTGACATCTCGAAATGCGGTTTCAATCTGCCACCGATTTCTATAGTGTTGGATCAACTCGGCTACCGGACGTTCTAAGTCGGAGGTGAATAAACAAAAATAGCGATAGGGTTTAGACTTCTTTGGTCGTGTGCGTATCACAACGAGCCGCACATCTACCGGACACATCTTTGTGCGCACGATTTTGTCTGCGACAGAAAGGGTCTTGTTTTTCACGATGATATCTCTATACTGCAGATAGGGTAGATGCACACGACCTCCATAACGTTTCGGTCTACCTTGTCCCTGTTGCTTGGGTGGCTTGGGTATATAATAGAACACAGCATTTGACTTTGTGCGACAGAGTAAGTGGTGTCCTTGTGAAAGGATTTGTGTAAACACCTTGCGTCTATTAAAGCCTCTGTCAAATACTATCAGACCCGCAGGCATCTGAGCACAGATACGCTTGAGCACCGCAAGACTGCTATCCCGTTTTTTGCCCGGACACATCACCCGAGCAGCTAACGGAAACAGACGCACCCCTTGTGGTGTTTCACAGAGCCAACCGATAGCACCGAACTCGTGTCCGTGATGGAACTTCGATTGGTTCTTGTTGCGTTTGTTATACCGCGTGTTTCTGAAGAAATGCGTGCCATATTGCTGAAGACCATCAGTGGTAGAATGGGTTTCATCATAGACATAGACACCTTTATTGAAAACGGATTGAACTTGTTGTGTCAATACTGATGTGACTTTATCAACACTCCATACGCTACGAGAGAGAAACTTCGGTAGTGGCCAATAGGTTGTTGATTGTTCTGTTGATAGATATATCTGTGTCATGGTGCCACGATGCGGGGTATTTATCAAACCCAAGACAAAAGTGCGAAAATGGTTGAAGTTTTTATACTTGAAGTGGTGTTGATATTCTGATAACATAGAATATAAGCGGAGAAGAGGGTCCATTTTGAATGTCCTTTCAAAATAAAATATATATACTGAAAGGATACCCTCTTTTCTGCTTTTTGTCTCTAAAAAACTTCAAACTGTCCAAACTATAGTAAAATATAGTGAAAACTTGAAAACTGAATGGCTCTGTAGATTTTTAGATACTGTTACTCAACCTTACACCTTAAGTCTTTCAACATAATCAGTTTTTTCCCAGGTGAATCCCGGTTCAGTGCGACCAAAGTGTCCATAAGCAGCGGTATTTCTGTATATAGGCTTGCGCAGTTGCAATCTCTCAATGATGCCTCCAGGGGTTAAATCGAAATGCTGGTTGACTAATTTAGCCGCCATCTCATCATCGCCTGTTCCAAAAGTATCAACCATCACAGAGACCGGTGCTTTACGCCCGATTGCGTAGGCAAATTGGATTTCACAACGTTCCGCTAACCCTGCAGCAACTAAATTTTTGGCAGCGTGACGTGCGGCGTAAGACGCACTCCTGTCAACCTTCGTTGGGTCTTTACCAGAGAATGCACCACCCCCATGCCGTCCCATTCCACCATAAGTATCCACGATAATTTTCCTGCCGGTTAATCCAGCGTCCCCGTGCGGACCCCCTGTCACAAAACGACCTGTAGGGTTAATATGGTATACAACGTCAGGACTCATGAGGTCTTCGGGGATAACTTTTTTGATAACCTCTTCGATTATCCCTTCTCTTAGGTCGGAATCTGCGACATCAGGGTGATGCTGCGATGAAACAACAATTGTCGTTACATGGGTAGGTTTGTTATCAACATATTCAACCGTTACTTGGGATTTGCCATCAGGTCGGATAAAATCAAGGATACCCTCTTTGCGAACTTGAGCTAAACGATGAGTCAGTTGGTGCGCTAAGGTAATCGGCAAAGGCATCAATTCCGGTGTTTCAGTACATGCATAACCGAACATTAAGCCTTGGTCGCCAGCACCACCCGGGTTGACACCCATTGCGATGTCCGGCGACTGTTTATCAATAGTTATTAATACTGCGCTATGCTCAGCATCAAATCCCAAGTTTGCATCAGTATATCCGATGTCAGCTATGACTTCGCGGGCAACCTCTTGCAAATTAGGACTTCCTGTTGTTGTAATTTCACCGGCAACAATGACAAGCCCTGTTGTTACGAGTGTTTCACACGCTACTCTACCTTGGGGGTCTTCTGTCAGAATAGCATCAAGAATTGCATCAGAAATTTGATCAGCGAGTTTGTCCGGATGTCCTTCTGTGACCGATTCGGACGAAAACAAAAAATTACGACTCAATTCGGTTCTCCTGTCAGCATATCTCCCTCCTTGTGCTATTTGCGATGTCATAGCACCCGCAACCTAAAGGTTGGGAAAACTTGTGTTTCACAGACAATCGCTTTCAAAGAAGTCTAATACCCAATTAACTTGATCCCACTCGGTAGGTGCGGTTTCTAACTGCACCTAATACCAAGAAAAATGAGATAAATCCCGTTAATTTGGTATAATACCCAATTAACTTGATCCTAATCTATTGGTGCGGTTAGGAAACCGCACCTACCGTCCGGAAAATAGGACAAATCGGGTTAATTGGGTATTAGACGAGGTTCACTTGCCGGAAATTCAGGCAGTCATTGCCTCTTGATAACGCAAAAAACACTAATTCTCAGAATTTTCAGAACTATCAGTTTCCTGAGTTTCTTCTGAATTTTCAGAACTATCGGTTTCCTGAGTTTCTTCTGAATTTTCAGAGCCATCAGTTTCCTGAGTTTCTTCTGAATTTTCAGAGCCATCAGTTTCCTGAGTTTCTTCTGAATTTTCAGAACTATCAGTTTCCTGAGTTTCTTCTGAATTTTCAGAACTATCAGTTTCCTGAGTTTCTTCTGAATTTTCAGAACTATCAGTTTCTTGAGACTCTTCAGAGTTTTCAGGAGTTTCAGGTTCCTGAGTTTCTTCTGAAGTTTCAGGAGTTTCAGGTTCTTGAGAAGTTTCAGGAGTTTCAGGTTCTTGAGAAGTTTCAGGAGTTTCAGGTTCTTGAGAAGTTTCAGGAGTTTCAGGTTCTTGAGAAGTTTCAGGAGTTTCAGGTTCCTGAGAAGTTTCAGAAGTTTCAGGTTCCTGAGAAGTTTCAGGAGTTTCAGGTTCCTGAGAAGTTTCAGGTTCCTGAGAAGTTTCAGGAGTTTCAGTCTCCTGAGAAGTTTCAGGAGTTTCAGGTTCCTGAGAAGTTTCAGGAGTTTCAGGTTCCTGAGAAGTTTCAGGAGTTTCAGGTTCCTGAGAAGTTTCAGGAGTTTCAGGTTCCTGAGAAGTTTCAGGAGTTTCAGGTTCCTGAGAAGTTTCAGAAGTTTCAGGTTCCTGAGAAGTTTCAGGAGTTTCAGGTTCCTGAGAAGTTTCAGGAGTTTCAGGTTCCTGAGAAGTTTCAGGAGTTTCAGGTTCCTGAGAATTCATTAGGTTTTCAACGTTGTTTTTTCCCATTTCCTGCTTGAGCAGAGCCCCCATCATGGTTTCCTCTTCCTCAACGGGTTTGGGTTGTCTGGGCTCACGTCGTGGTGCGGAACGTTCACGTCTGGGTCGTTCTTGTCTTTCTCGCCTTTCAGGTCGTTCATCTTCCGGCATTGATGCGCGTTCTTGGTCTGCTATCGCTGCTTTTAAACTCAAGCCAATACGTCTACCTTTCGGATCAAGGTTTATGACTTTTACATCTAATTCATCTCCGACAGAAACTACCTCTTCAGGTCTTTCAATCCGTCGGTCAGCGATTTCAGAAATATGGATTAGTCCATCAATACCCTCTTCAAGTTTTGTGAAGGCACCAAAACTGGTCAAATTGACAATCTGTCCCCGTACGACAGAGCCAATTTTATATTTTTCAGGAACTTCATCCCAAGGATCAGGTTGAGTCTGCTTAAATCCTAATGAAACACGTCGTTCCGAGGCATCAATTTGTAGCACGACGACCTCAACCTCTTCACCCTCTTTCAATATCTCCTGTGGGTTAGACCCGCGATCTGTCCATGAAAGATCAGAAGTATGAATTAGTCCATCAATGCCATCTTCAATCTCAACAAATGCACCAAAATTTGTAAGGTTACGGATACGTCCTAAAATCTTGGTTCCAACAGGGTACTTCTGTTCTAAGAGTTCCCACGGATTCTGTTGTAATTGTTTGATTCCCAAGGAAATCCGCTTGTCCTCTTTAGAAATTTCAAGAACGATTGCATCAATTTTATCACCTTTACTTACAATACGTGATGGGGCGACGTTACGGCGCGTCCATGCCATTTCTGAAACGTGAATCAATCCTTCAACGGCTTCTTCAAGCTGAACAAAAACGCCATAATTGACGATATTTACAACGTTGCCAGAAACTTGTGATCCGATAGGGTATTTTTCCTCAACGTTTTCCCATGGGTCAGACGTCTTCTGCTTCAAGCCTAAGGAGATTTTCTCGCTTTCCCTGCCAATAGCAATGACTTGAACCTCAATTTCATCACCAATAGAGACAATTTCGGAAGGATGGTGGATACGTTTCCACGCCATGTCGGTCTTATGAAGTAATCCATCAACACCGCCGAGGTCAACGAATGCGCCAAAGGCAGTAATGTTTTTCACTACCCCTGCTATGAGTTGACCAACTTCAAGCGTTTTTAAGACTTCGTCTTTCTTCTCAGCCATTTCTGCTTCAAGCCAGGCACGACGCGACAAAACAATGTTGTGCCGACGTTTACTCATGCTAATGACCTTCATCTGGAAAGTTTCGCCGATGTATTGATCAAGATTTTGTATAGGACGTAATTCAACTTGGGAAGCAGGCAAAAATCCGCGTAAAGTACCGACAGTTACCCGTAGTCCACCTTTAATCCGTTCTGTTATCTGTCCTTCAACTGGCGAACCGCTCTCAAAAGCTTCGGTTATCTCGTCCCAAACTAACGTCTGATCGGCAATTTTCTTTGAAAGATTAATTTGTCCTTCTGAGTCTTCCCGTCGAACGATATATACATCAATCTCATCCCCTACTTTGACCGATGGTAAATCATTCTCATCTGAATCAAACTCCTCTGCCGGAATATAACCTTCCGATTTAAAGCCGATATCAATCATTACTTCATCACGACTTACATCTACTACGGTACCCTTGACAATCTCTCCATCAGTAAACGCTTTGAGTGAATTATCATACGCCTCTTCAAGAGATTCCTGACTCATTACTGTATCTTGTTCTTCTGATGAGTCACTTTCAGCTTCGGCAGTCGGTGTCTCCGCCTCAACCTCAGCTTCGGGTGTATCACTCTCAGCTTCGGCAGTTGGTGTCTCCGCCTCAACCTCAGCTTCGGGTGTATCACTCTCAGCTTCGGCAGTCGGTGTCTCTGCCTCAATCTCAGCTTCGGATGTATCACTCTCAGCTTCGGCAGTTGGTGTCTCCGCCTCAATATCAACTTCGGGTGTATCGCTTTCGGCTTCAGCAGTTGGTGTCTCTGCCTCAATCTCAGCTTCGGGTGTATCGCTTTCGGCTTCGGCAGTCTGCACGGCTTCTTCAGGCTCAGCTTCTAGCGTATCACTCTCGGCTTCGGCAGATTCAAATGTTTCTTCAGATTCAGCCTCTGATGTATCGCTTTGAACCTCAACAGTTGGCGTGCTTTCTTCAGGTTCAGTAACTTTGTCAGTGTCATCTACTGAATCTGTCTGCGCTGTTTCATCAGAGTCAGACGCCTCCTCCCCTGTTTCAGTATCATTAGTAGCGGCTTCAGTGTCATCACTCTCAGCTTCTGTTTCATCGTCGGAAACTTGATCCATCGGTTCCGATGTTCCTATCTCATTTGCTTCATCGGACACGACTTCAGTTGAATCTTCAACTGGTTGTTTTTCTTCTTCCACGTCAACGGTGGATTCATCTGTGTGGGTTTGTTCGTTATTCATTAAGATACCTGGGTCTCCTAAAAACGCAAATTCAGCGTTAAGTCCGCCAGTTCCTCCTTGTTGCGAAGTGTTTCTGGCACTTTCAAATCAGTTACCTAATAGTATATCACAATGTGCATAGAAATGCAACAATAATCTAATACTTTTGATTAAAAGGTGAGATGCGGTAATTGGAATTGATAATTATAGAATATTAGATTCAAAAAAACGCTTGCTTTTTTCATGAATCTAATCTAAAATATAGATATGGATTTTTACTACGGAAGGTGGTTTTTATGACCAGTACCGAATTTATGACCCTGCGAGAAAATGCAGATATTAAAATCATTGATGTAAAGACGGATTTAAGCAGCTACGCCGCCTCAGATTTGCGGAAGATTCTGGAGAATCTTCTGGCAGAAAAGGTTAATAAGATTGTTGTCAATTTCAGCGAAGTCAGTCACATCAACAGTACGGCGGTAGGGACGTTAGTAGGCATCGCAAAACGACTTCGCCAAAACGGTGGTGACCTCAAACTTTGTAATTTGGCTTCAACTCTCACGCGGACATTTAATCTCATTGGTGCTTCCAGCGTTGTCGAAATTTATGAATCTGAGAAGAGTGCTATTGCGGCTTTTTAATCAATGCCGAGAAGAATTTTGGTGTTAACACATGGAGAAAGCCTATATTGAGTTGAAAATACCAAGTGATGTATATTACCTTGAATCGGTACGTGCGTTTATCGGTAAGTTGTCTGAAACACTCAGATTCACCAAGAAACGAATCGCAGATATTCAACTCGCTCTTGATGAAATTTGTAATAATGCTGTTTATCACGGGTCCAAGTGTGTAACAAGTGAAATTCAATTACAAATTTCTGTAGACACGCATGCACTTGAAATAATGGTTAGGGATACGGGTAGAGGCGACATACACCAATGGATAACATCTGAGAGATTGGAAGAGATTCAGGCACAACGCTCGCCAGCAGGTGAGAGCGGGCATGGTCTGTATCTTATAAAATGTCTCACTGATGTTCATAAATTGCAAGCGAATGCAGATGGCGGAACAGATGTGACTGCTATTTTCTACCGAGAGGTAGAGTAACAGTTGAAGCAGACAATAATTAACCCTGAATCGCAATAAGTGTTAAGTCATCTTCATTCGGATAAGCACCTATAAATTTCGTGATGGTATCCGAAACACATTGGATAAGATGCAACGGTGATTCATTTTCACACGTTGTTATCACGTTTTGGAGACGTTCTACAGTAAATTCTTCACCTCGCGGATTCTTTGCTTCATACGCACCGTCGGTATAGAGAAAGACTCTGCTTGCGGAATCAAAAGGGTAATAGCAATTTTCGTATTCAGATTCTCGCTGGATGCCCAAACCGTTTCCGGTATGTTTATCGGTGATCCGTTCACATTTGGACTGCAAACCGTGTTGCAAAAACGGAAACGGATGTCCCGCATTGGCGCAGACAAGTTGTTTTTTTGTCAGGTCAAAAACACCACAGAACGCAGTGGCAAACATAAATAGACGGGAACTAATTATATCGTTGAAACGCGTGTTCAGGATTTGCAGAAGTTGGGCAGGATTATCCTCCACATGTTCCCGATGTTCTGCTAAAACCGTTTTGATAAAGACAGTGACAAGCGCGGCAGACACACCATGTCCCATCACATCAGAAATCAAAACACCTATCCGATTATCTTCAATCTCCCATAAATCAAAAAAATCACCGCCTACGACATCGGTTGGACAACAGTATGAAGCTGTGTGAAATCCTGCCATGTCTTGGGAACCGTTCTGAGGAATTATTATCTCTTGAACGCTGCGAGCCATTTGAAGTTCTGACTCTAAACGCGCATTGTGTTGTTCAAGCGTGTCGTGATAATGTTTGATACGTAAGAGGGATTTAATACGAGCCAATACTTCAAAACTGTTAAACGGCTTTTCTATAAAATCGTCTGCCCCAACTTCCACTGCCTTAATTCTATTTTCATGTGTATCGTGTAGCGCAGTTATCATGACGATCGGAATAAATTCTGTTGTTTTATCTGCTCTGACCCTTGTGACAACCTCAAACCCATCTACTCTCGGCATGTTTATATCCAATAAGATAAGGTCGGGCATCTCGTCCGAGACAACCTCTAAGGCTTCTGCTCCATCTCCAGCAGTGATGACGGTGTAACCGCGTGCTTGTAGTTGAATTTGGAGGATTTTAACGTTCCGGGGTTCATCGTCAACGACAAGAATTTTCGCTGATTCTTCAGAGTTTATGATGCACTTCCTTTGAGATGATGTGCTACACGTTCCAAAAGCACTTGGGTATCAATAGGTTTACTGAGGTAATCATCGCATCCTGCTTTGAGGAGTCGTTCACGGTCGCCAGACATCGCTGCGGCAGTTAATGCGATAATTGGTATCTCACACCAATCTGGGTTAACTTTAATCTGTCGGGTTAATTCTTCACCACTCTGTCCCGGTAGTGAAATATCCATCAGGATTAGGGCAGGAATAACTTTTTCTAAACACATTAGAGCCTCGTCAGCGTTGACTGCTTCAATAACCTGATAGCCTTCGGATTGCAGGACAATACGGACGACTTTCCGGTTCAACGCTTGGTCTTCTATGGCTAAGATGGGTATCGGATTTTCCATAGTCAATTCGTGGCTCCCATGTCCAGATAACATGTCAGAAATAGTATTGAGAATATCGCGAGTTTGATATATTACGATTCCTGAAATTTCAGGATATTCTACAGTAACGTGAGTTTGATATATAGCAAATTCTAAACATAAATGGACATTTTCGTAGGGGTTAGGTTACCTAACCCCTACGGGCGAGAAGACCTCGCCCCTACGAGAAGCCCGACATCTTGTTTTTATCAAACTCACGTTACAGTAGAGAAAAACAAGCGTTTTAGTCGAACTCATGGTAGAAAAAGTGGTAAATTGGCAGGAACAGTTATTTTGGATTATGACTTCCTTGACTGGTTTTCTGAGACAGTGAAAGACTAAAAACTATTCACTTTTACCAGACTGGATTGTAGGCATCGTAAAGGAGAAATTACTCCCCTTTCCCTCTTCGCTTGTAACGCGGATTTCGCCTCCATGTAATTCAATCAGACGTTGGGTCAGCGCAAGACCAAGTCCTGTACCACCATAACGTCTCGATTTTGAAGTGTCAATCTGTGTGAAAGGTGCGAAAAGTTTCATCTGATCTTCTTCGGCAATTCCTATGCCTGTATCTATAACCTTAACATGTAGGGTGGTAGATTTAACTTTCAGATGTGTTGTTACTTTGCCGCCTTCTGGCGTAAACTTGACAGCGTTTGAAAGCAAATTATAAAAGATTTGCTTCACTTTGACGCGATCGGCTTCAATCGTGGGACTTTGCTGATAAGTCAGTTTTAGTTCAATATCCTTTTTCCGAGCGAGTGCATTGATAATCGCGTTAACTTCCTCAATCGCATCAACAATAGCAAATTCCTCCAAGTGTAGGAACATTTTTCCTGCTTCAATCTTTGACAGATCTAATATATCGTTAATCATTTCCAGCAAATGTTGTCCACTCATGTGGATATCGTTGACACATTCCTTCTGTTCATCGTTAGCCGGACCGACGAGTTCATCTCTGAGTATTTCGGCAAATCCAATAATAGCATTCAAAGGTGTTCGCAATTCATGACTCATATTGGCAAGAAAATCGCTTTTTGCTCTACTGGCATATTCAGCTGTTTCCTTCGCGCTTTGCATGGCTTGTTGTGCTTTTATACGATCCGTATTGTTAAGTGCCATAGTTATGATGGAACGTTTTCCATCAGGTTGGACTCCAAGTAGTGAGGAACTAAATTCCCATATCTGCTTTTTACCTGCCTTCGTGATAATTTCGTATTGCGCTGGTGCAACCTGTTCCTTAGTTTGGTTAGCCTGCTCAAGGTATTCTTGAATTTCCTCGCTCATTTCGCTATTTGCATACGTCAACCATTTGGAAACTGTTGTCATATCTTCAGATGTATATCCAGTAAGTTCTGTCCAAGCACGACTAATGAGAATAACATCCCCATTTTCAGCATGAATCATAATTGGTAGCGGAGCATTTAGGACAGCCCGTCGAAAACGCTGCTCACTCTTCTGCAATTCTATTTCTGCTTGCTTCCTGGCGGTAATATTAGTTGATGTTACAAGAAACCCAGTAATTTCTGCATCAAGTAGAATAGGGGCGATCCAGGATGCGTACCAATTTTGACTAATTTTCCCCTGAACTTCATAACCAGCGACTTCACCTGTTTCAATAACCTGTTGACATGCGCGGCGAAATCCGTCATGATGCTCCGAGGTCAGAAAATCAAAAACGCTTTCTCCTATGAGATCCTCCGTTGTGATGTCAATACCTGCGGGGATACGGTTGATAAACTGAAAGCGGTAGTCAAGGTCAAATGTTGAGATAATGTCAGGAGCATTTTCAACTAATGACCGCCATTTTGCCTCAGAATCGTGAAGAACTTGATCCGCACGATGATACTCTGTTATGTCGCGAGAGATACCGCAAGTGCCCTTGATCCGTCCATTTCTATCTCGAATTGGCACTTTTGTGGTAGAAACCCATGTATCTTGTCCACCAAGCCAAGTCTCTTTTTCCTGTTTTCCTTCAATTGGTTTTCCGGTGTCAATGACTGTTCGTTCATCTTGATAGGCTTGCTGCGCATGCTCGCGCGTAAAAAAATCGAAGTCGCTTTTTCCGACAGCTTCAGCAGGATTTTTGAGACCGAATCGATTCGCAAGGGATCGATTTATACGTACAAATTTACTCTCAATATCCTTGAAATACATATGGTCAGGATTATTGTCCATGAGCGTGTGAAGGAATTCGCTTTCCTGTGAATAGGTTTGTGCCAATTGTTGGAATCGCGTTTCATTTTCACGAAGTTTTGCCTCAATCCGATTTTGCCTCGTTATATCCCGAGCAACAGCACAGTAGCGAGAATCTTCCGTATCTGGCTGTACTGTCCAGCGGAATCTTTTGTAATCGCCATTGTTACACTGGAAGCGATTTTCAAAAGAGATTGAATTGCAGTCTGCTGTATTCAGTTTCGTAAATTCTGCCGAAGTGGATTGCTGGTCGTCAGGATGGACAAGTTCTAACCAGTTTCGGGTTTGGAGTTCAGCACAAGTGAAGCCGAGAGTTTTTTCCCAAGCAGGATTGAGTGGAAGGAGTTTTCCATCAGGTTGGATATATCCGAACATATCCGATGACATTTGCAAAAAAGGGAGATTTTTAAGGATTTCAAAAGCAGATGCCATGTTGGTTCTCCCATTATTTTGTTACCAGAACAGCACGATTGGCAAGTTTAACGACAGTTTGCGTAGTACCTTGGAAAACTATCTCATACAAACGCCCGTGATGACTCGCACTGAGGGCAATTAGATCGCAATCGTTCGCTTCCGCGTTTTCCAAGATATTTGTTACCGTGAATCCAAGGGCAGTAAGAAATTCAGTGGGGACATCATAGAAGTGTAAGTAGGATTCCATCTGCTGCTTAATCTCTGTTACTTCCTGTGTGGTATTTGAAAGCGCGAGGCCAAAAATGCTTGCTTTTGTCAATTCCCCAATTTCTGCAGCAAGGGAGAGTACGTGGTCAGAGTAAATATCCCCATGATGAACAACTAATATTTTTCGTAATAAAGTGCACTGCTCATGCACAATTATAATCGGTTTCGTAATATGTACAAGGACATCGTCAATCTGGTTTTGAATGAGTTTTAACCCGCTCTTTTTTATTTCTTCAGGGAGTCCGACTACGACTAAATCAGCAGAATGTGCTTTTTGACAGATCATCTGCCGCGGGTTTCCAGCGACAGATTCAATGTGGTAATCTAAAAAATCGTATAGCGCACATTCCTTTTCGGTTCTACGAAGAACTGCTTCCGCAACTTCTGCATTTCCACCGTGGGAACTGTCCTGAAAAAAGACACAAGAGAGGTGTGTTCCTAATAGAACAGCCAATTGTCCTGCGTAATCAAAGGCATTTTTTTCGTAACCGGTATCGCCTATAGAAACGAGGATATTTTTTATCATGGAGCATCCCTTACAAAAGTTATTGCGTCGATTCGGATGGAGGATTTAGCAGTGCCCAAACCGCTTCTTCTTCATTCTCAAAATTTCGAAAAACCGTGATAAGTCTCGCCATGACAATAAGATTTTTGACATGTTTGTTAACATTAATCACAGCAATTGAACCGCCGCGTGGGTGTATATCAGTATAGATTTTCATGAGCGCACCAAGCCCTGAACTATCCATGCCGGTAACGTCTTTGAAGTCAAAAACGAGTTTCGGTGCGTCATTTATCTGTGATAGGGTGTTTTGAACGGTGTCTGTTAACTCTTGGATATCGGGTGCAATAATCCTACCTTCAAGTTGAAAAATAAACACACCGTCTCGCTCTGATTGAATGATCGCCATTGGTGCAGCCTCCAAGTCGCTGCGATAACGAAATTGTGTGTTAAACTTCGCTGCCTAACGCCAAGACAGCTTCATCTTCAGAAGTAAAATGTTCAAAAATACTCGCAAGACGACTGCGTACAATCAGATTTTTGATGTTCTTTCCAACATTGAGAACACCAACCCTGCCACCTTGCCGGGTAATAGTGACATGGGCACCCATGAGCGTTCCAAGACCAGAACTGTCCATCATGTTGACCTTTTCAAAGTCAATAAGAATTTTTGGCGTATCAGAGGCATCTATTTCAGCTGCAATGACCTCTCTCAGTTCGGATACGCCAGCACCCATAATTTTACCTGATGGTTCCAAAATTGTGACACCATCTTTGTAGCGAACCGTGGTTGCCATGTTTTTCTCCCTTTCATCTGTTTTTTAAGTTATACGGCATTTTCATTAATTCTGTTTCTATTATATATAATTTTGGGTCATTTGTCAAGAAAATTTATAGTAGAACCCATATTTATCTTAATGTTGTTCTTAATCCTATACTCCGCACTTCTGATTTCCGATTTCGGTATTTATTTCTCAAACCTGCGTGGTCCCTACATTGAGCAAGCAATTTCAGGTGAACCAGAAAAAAGACAAGTGGAAAATAGAATCTTAATTCACAACTCCAAATCTCCCCTATCCTGTGCGAATCCTTTCATGACACGGGTTTGTCGTAAAAATACCAAAATGTGTCAAAACAAGTGCGGAGTGTAGGCTTAATTGTTTAGTGTAGTAATACAACATTCGCACGCTTCAGCCCTATCTTCAATCGTAGTAGTACATCCGTTTACCTCAACCGAATATCTCTAATTTCACTTGCTTTTATTGCCCAAATCAACTATACTTTAACAAAGATAAGATTCCCATTATTGATTGAAAGGACTGAGATGTACGACGTTGACAGATTAAGAATCAAAGACCTTCCGAAGGATGAACGCCCCCGTGAACGACTTTACAAACACGGTCCCTCACATCTGAAAACATCAGAGTTGCTTGCACTTATTCTCAAAAGCGGTTTCAAAGGCACAACTGCTGTCCAACTCGGTGAACAGATACTAGCTGCGTATGATAACGACCTAAAACGCATGGCAGAAAACCGTCCTAAACAATTTGAATCGATTAAAGGTATAGGTGCAGCCAAAGCTGCACAACTGGTTGCCGCATTTGAATTAGGTCGTCGTTTAGCCCGTTCACATGCTGACCGGGTTAAGATTACCGCCCCAAGCGACGTTGCCGATCTATTGATGCCACTCATGCGCGACCTTCGAAAGGAAGTTGTTTGTGTGATGTGTCTTGACACGAAAGGCGGGATCACAACGCAGGGCATTGCGGGTGATGCTGATAACGAGATCCATTGGGGCAAAAAACTTCTCTCTGAGAATACAGTGTTTGAAGGCACTTTAAACGCCAGCGTTTTTCATCCGAGAGAAATCTTCCGATTTGCCATCGAGGAATCCGCAAACTCCATAGTCCTTGCACATAACCACCCTTCAGGCGACCCACAACCGAGTCAAGAGGACATACGTGCTACTAAGCAATTGATTGAAGCTGGAAACTATGTCGGCATTAAAGTGTTAGACCACATTATTATTGGCGATGGTATCTTTTATAGTTTAAAAGAGGAAGGTGTTATTTAGCACTACGTTGTCGGAGAACCTCGTATAACAACACCCCTGCTGTGACAGATACGTTCAATGAATGGATTTGACCTAACATAGGCAGATGCACGAGATAATCACACTTTTGTTTGACAAGTCTCCGAATGCCCGAACCTTCGTTGCCTAAAACGATGCATATTGGCACTGTGAAATCAGCAGAAGTATAGGATAATTCCGCATCCTCAGTAGTGCCAACAACCCACACTCCAGTTGTTTTAAGTTTTTCAATAGTTTGTGAAAGGTTTGTCACCTTAGTAATCGGGGTATATTCAGTACTACCTGCTGACGCTTTGTGAACAGCAGCGGTGATATCAACCGAGTTGTTTTTGGGTATCAGCACGCCATCTGTATCCGTTGCGTTGGCAGTCCGTAGAATCGCACCTAAATTTCTTGGATCATGTATCTGATCTAACATGATTAAGACTGCTGGATCACCTCTTTTGTTCTCAATTTTTTCCATAAGCGTTGATATATCAGTATACCGAAACTCGCTAATGTAGGCGATGACACCTTGATGATTCGGTTGTAGTTTATCAAGATGCTGCCTTGGACAACGTTGATAGGGTATACCTTTTCGCTCAGAGGCATCAATTATTTGTCGGAGGCGAGGATGCTCACTACCTTGAACAATCAAGATTTTTTCTATCTGCCGCGCGCCGCTCCGGAGTGCTTCCAGTACCGGATTTCTACCAACAATTTGTTCCGACATACGAATTCCTTTTCAGAGAACATGCAAAGGTGGGTTGTGTTTAAGTGGGCCTAATCCCCACGGGTAAATTTGACATCAGGCCCGCGCGGTGTAATCTTAATATCAGGGTCGTCAACTTGACATTGAACGCAGGTGATGCTGCCGACGTTTGCGTTTTCCATACGCGGCGCGAGTTCTCCTAATTTAAAGACGAAGCTCATCATCTCGTCAGCAGGAATTGTGCCATCGCAGTTGTCACATGGAATGGTTTCACCTGCTTTAAGTTTGGCTAATAGTTCTGATGCTTTCATAAAGTTGGATTCTCCTTGTTGAGATTTTGGCTATAAAAACCCACGTTGCCACTTATCTATAGACATAGCACCCCTCTGGGATGAAGAAGAGCTGAAGAACCTTCTTGAAAACGTCCAAAACCCATTAGTAGCAACTTGGGTTATAAATGTAAGAGGCGCAATGAATTGCGCGACTACAAACGCTGCAATTCAAAGAAATAGATTACAAAGTAAACCTATCCGAGGAAATATCGCTCTTTCTGCTTCGCTTCTTTATATTCTTGATATGCATCTTTTGCAGTATCAACTTCAGAAACTTCTGCCACAGGCACGTCCCACCACGATTCGTACTGTGGAACTCTCACGTCATAATCGACATCAATCTTGACGACGGTTGTTCGATCATTGTCACGGGCTTCTTGCAATGCCACCTTTAAAGCATGCGGTGTCGTAACTTCAATGACGTTGGCACCGAGGCTCTTTGCATTCGCTGCAAGGTCAACGGGTAAAATATCCCCTTGTAGTTCTCCAGTGTCGTGGTCACGATATCGGAATCGGGTAGCAAAACCTTGTGCCCCTGTTGCCTGCGACAACCCACCGATGCTGCTGTGTCCATCGTTATTAATAAGCACAATAATCAATTTATAGTTTTCCTGAATTGAGGTGATGATTTCTTGCGCTAACATAAGATATGAACCATCACCGACGAGTACATAGACATCGCGTGTAGGGTCAGCCATTTTAATGCCTAATCCGCCAGCAATTTCATATCCCATGCAGGAATAGCCATATTCCAGATGGAACTGTTTAGGATTACGTGTCCGCCACAGTTTGTGCAGGTCACCGGGAAGACTGCCAGCAGCACAGACAACGACATCTTCAGGACGCGAAAATTCATTAACAACCCCGATAACCTCACTCTGACTGGGAAGTGGACGATTGTCAAGATGGTAAAGCCTTTCCACTTCTTCTTCCCAAGCATCTCGATAGTTTTCAATCCGTGTTGCATACTTGGTATCAATTTTATATGTTCCAATAGCATCTGATAACTCAGATAGCGTAACACGAACGTCTGCAACCAATGGTAGTGCTGCGTGTTTCATAGCGTCAAACTCAGCAATATTAATATTGACAAACCGAACATTTGGATTTTGAAAGGCGGTTTTAGAGGCAGTCGTGAAATCGCTCAACCGTGTCCCAATAGCAATAACTAAATCGGCTTCACGTGCAATGATATTTGCACCCGGGGTACCGGTCGCACCTATTGCGCCAAGGTTTTGCGGATGATCATACCGTAGCGAACCTTTTCCGGCAAATGTTTCACCGACGGGAATGCCTGTTTGCTCTGCAAATTTTGCTAACTGCTCCGTTGCCTCACTGTAGATGACACCGCCGCCTGCAATGATTAATGGTTTTTTGCTATTCGAAATCCATTGGACAGCACGTTTGAGTAAATTCGCATCCGCACGAGGTCTTGGAATGGTATAGACCCGTTTTTCAAATAGTTGTTCAGGATATGAAAATGCTTCCGCTTGCACATCTTGAGGCAAGGCTAATGTCACGGTTCCTGTTTCGGCTTGTGAAGTGAGCACTCGCATCGCCTCTGGCAGCGCAGTGATGATCTGTTCAGGACGATTAATACGATCCCAGTAGCGAGAAACCGGTTTGAAACAATCATTGACTGAAAAATCTTGTGAATCCGGGGATTCTAACTGCTGCAAAACAGGTGCGACTAACCGCGTTGAGAAAATATCTCCTGGCAACAGCAGCACAGGTAAGCGGTTAATTGTCGCCCCCGCAGCACCGGTGAGCATGTTTGTCGCACCCGGACCGATAGAAGAGGTACAAGCAAAAGTACTGAGTCGGTTAGACATCTTGGCATAAGCGGCGGCAGTATGTACCATAGATTGTTCATTGCGCGTCTGATAAAAACGGAATACATCCGAGTATTGGTGCAGTGCTTGACCAATCCCTGCTACATTCCCGTGTCCGAAGATACCAAACATGCCTGCGAAAAAGGCTCTCTCAATTCCATCACGTTCAACGTATTGCTGCGTGAGAAATTGTACTGTGGCTTGTCCCATTGTTAGTTTGCGTGTTTCCATTTTAATTCCTCTCTATGTCTATATCTGTTTGAATGCACTACAGTTCTCCCCGTTGTGCAATAAAGGCGTTGACTTCTGCCATCGTTGGCATAAAGTTCGCACACCCGTGCCGAGTAACGACAATGGCTCCGGTAGCATTACCAAGCCGCGCCGATTTTCGCCAATCCCACCCATTGAGTATGCCGTAGATAAAACCACTTGCAAACGCATCTCCTGCACCGAGCGTATTATAGATTTCAACCGGAAAGGGTGGTGCATGAATAACTTCTCCATGTTTTAAATAGATGTCCGCACCATCGCTACCACGCTTCACGACTAACGCCTCAGGTCCTGCATTTAGAATGGTCTCAATGGCAGTTTTCATATCTCCTTCAATGTTCGGATTTGAGATTTGGGAGTATTCTATTGACATGTGTGAAATGTCGGTGAGTGATGCTGCCTTAATCTCCTCCTCAGTTCCGATAGCAATGTCAACATTATGTAAGGCAGATCGGATACTCACACCAAAAGCGCGCGGGTCATGCCACTGGTCAGCGCGAAAATCCAAATCCAGAAACACCTGACGTTCCATCGCTTTTGCCTGTTCCGCAGCATAGAACGTAGCACTCCGACTCGGTTCTTTACTAAGACCTGTTCCGGATATTAGCACGGCACGGCTTTCTGCAATTGGTGAAGCGATGACATCATCTATCGTGAGTTCAATATCCGCACAGTTATCACGGTAATAGATGAGAGGAAATCGATCAGGTGGTTCGATTCCGAGAACAACAGCACTTGTGCGGTGTCCCGGCTTATTAGCAATGAATTGCGTTTCAACACCTTCATCTCTCAAAAATTTGAGCAGAAATTCACCGACTGGATCATCTCCGATTGCAGTGAGGAGGACTGACTGAAGTCCAAGACGCCGTGTGCCTACACTTATGTTTGTTGGACACCCGCCAACGAATGCGCCGAAACTTGTGATTTCAGCGAAAGGACTTCCTATATCGTTAGAGTACAAATCTATGGAACTTCGACCGATCGCAAGAATATCATACCTTTCTGCCATATCCTGCTCCACAAAGTAAGCCTGTAACTATTCAGACACCATCGACCCCAGTAATTAGTGTTGGTTTGTGCACTTGATGACATACTCCCCGAGCTAAAGCAACGGGGTTTCTTTCACTGATTTATCAGTGTTCTCTGCTCAGGCAGAGCGACAGAGGTGTTGATTGTCCCTAACACTAAAGGGGGATGCCAGGTCCCCGACTACTGGGTTATTTATTAACCCAGATACTTTGTTGAATATATTTATAGCACCGACACCATCACGATGATATCTAAAATCGCATTGTTTGCAGTGATAGTTTCGGTTCTTCGGTTTCCTTCTATCACGCCTTAAAAGACAGGGCTTTCAAACCGAATATTTGGTAATGCCCATGACCGGGCATTTTCACACAAGCAGTCATTCTATATTTTCTTGCCGAATTTCGTTGACCAATTTTTGTGCCTCAATTACCGCTCTTGGTGGACTTTTCAATTCGTCACCGATTGATAAGATACGCATATAATAATCGTAAGCAGTTTGAAGATCTCCATAGAGATGTGCACTTTCAGCAGCATTGAAATAGCAAACAGTAGCAGAAGATTTGCTTTTTTCAACTTCCAGACTCAGCTGCGCATAACGATAGTTGTCAGCAGCGAGGATGTATGATTTACCGGCATCCTGCCATTCGCGCTGCATTTCCAGTTGCCGTGCCAGATGAACATAGTACACGGCACCGTTTCTTGCGCTTTTCTTGGCGGACCGTTGCTTATTCGCTACCGTATAAGAAAATCGTGCCCGCGTATAGCAATTCGCTACAAGTTCAACCTCGTCTATTCTGACAAACCTCTTGGCGTGCCTATGGTAAAAATCACCGAGTTTTTTATATTGTGTGAGACTGCGGCGTATGTTTCCTTGTTGCGTAAATATTTGTGCTTGTTGGTAGATACGGGCTGCTTCTTCTTCATGCGGATATTGAATATCTTCGTGAACTTTATCTAATAAAAATTCCGGAGGGGCTCCTTCTATCAACACACGATAATTACCAGCTTGTTGCACCTGGTTTTTGGACACGAGAGTCGTATCAAGTTCTTCATCCTGAATATCCGGCTCAAACTGTTCTTCAAATTCTAACCGATCATCCGAATCATAATGCTCTTCAGGTGTAGTAAGTTTGTCAAGGAGGATAGATCTTTCAGCCTCCGACAACTTCTCAATCAACTGAGAGATTTCGGGGACTGTCAGCATGTCCAAAACCGGTACAACTGCGCTTATTTCCTTGAATAGGGTGTCAGCTTGTTCAACGAGGTCAGAATCTTGAAAATAGAAGTTGTGTGCTTTATGAAGTTCCTGTAGTGTCCTATCAATATCTCGGTTGCGCGCGTGTTCTATCGCTTCCGTGTAGTGCTGCTTGAGTCGGATCTTAAGTCTTTCACGATTCTCCTTTTCGACTTTCCTTCGCATTTCAAAGAAGAGGTTTTGGTTAATTGTTTCAGCAATATCAATTTGTAATCGGAAAGTTTTTCGGCAACGTTCAAGTGCACTTGCTAACTCTGTTGCGGGTGAATTGGCACTCTCCGAGATCAGGGCAGATGCTTGCTGTTCGTACTGCCATCGACGGATCCGGTCCAGCTCATCATACATTTCCGCTGCCGTTTGGTACCGCTTACTCACGTCACGATGAAGTGCTTTCATGGAAAAATTTCGGAATTCTTCGGGACATTTCTCAAGGTTCTCTATTTCACCAGAAGCTTTCTTTCTATCTATTTCATCGGCTTCACCAGAAAAAGGATAATGTTTTGTCATCGCCTCATAAAGCACTAAACCTGTCGCATACAGGTCCGCACGATAATCGTAGGCCCCATAATTTTGTTCTGGTGCCATATAGCGGCGGGTTCCGGTCATGGTGACAGCGAATTCCGTAGATTCACCAAAAATACGTGCAATGCTGAAGTCCGCAATTTTCGCTTCTTTATCAGCAGTTAGTAATATATTCTGGGGTTTGATATCACGATGCAGGATATTGTGGGCATGTGCAGCTTTCAAACCGTTGCATATATCTAAACCTATATTGAGCACATCATTTAAGGTCAAGTTTTCCTGTTGAACGAGTTGATATAAATTATCTCCTTCAATATATTCCATAACTATCCAAGCAAGATAGTTATCTTGACCGGGTTCAACGGTATGGATTGCAACAATGTTCGGATGTCCCCAAATATTTGACATCGTTCGCAGTTCAGATGAAAGATAGCGCATTCTGTCGGCCGGATAAGCATCTTTGGAAAGTGCTTTGATGGCAACAATTCGGTCCGTCAACTCTTCACGTGCGCGAAAAACAGACGAAAAGCTGCCCGAACCGAGGTACTCAAGCAGCCTATATTTACCTAATATCAATTCATTAATGTTCATAACAGTATTACACTAAATAAGAACTAAATTTATAACAGTCCAAGGTTTATGTGGTGTATCACTAATGAAATTAGCAAAAAAAGCCATAAATGTCAATATAAAAATGATTATCCGCGCATTTAGGCGTTGATTTAGCAGTATTTTGCGACTTTAATAACAAGTTTTAATAAATTTATGAATATCTTAGAAATTAATCGCTAAAAAACAACATCTAAGCATAAACGAAACACAGGGCTATTTAGTTCTCCGAATATTTAGATTTTCAATCTAAGACTTTCCACTGTAGGAGCGATCTCCGAATCGCGACTTTTCGTCTAAAATGGACAAAAAGTCTAAAACTAAATAGCCCTGAACGAAACATATCACTTATAGACAAGACGTGCATAGCATTACTTTTGTTTACGCATTACCTAACAGATTTAACAGCATTGACCAATTTTTTCGCCCTTTCAGTGAGCATAGCAAAGTCACCAGATTCAATTAGATCACTACTAACGAGTGCGCTGCCAACTCCCAGGGCAGCTGCCCCCGCCTTGATAAATTCCGCAGCATTATCAGCATTGATGCCGCCGGTTGGAATAAGTGGAATCTGCGGAAGCGGTGCTTTTATATCCTTGATGTAGGAGAAACCGACCCCACTTGAAGGAAAAACCTTCACATAATCGGCACCTGTTTCCCAAGCACTCAAAATCTCTGTAGGTGTGAAAGCACCCGGTATAACTACTTTCCCATAACGGTTGCAGATTTCTATCACGTCTGGTTTCGTAACTGGACTGACGACGAATTCAGCACCAGCAAGCATTGCCGCACGCGCTGTCTCAGCATCCAGAACCGATCCTACTCCAATTAAAACTGCATCACCTAAACGTGCTGCCACATCCCCAATTACTTGTAACGCATCGGGTGTCGTCATCGTTATTTCAATAACATTAACACCCCCAGTTTGTATAGCCGCTGCTGCTTCAATCAGTTCATTTGAACTGTTTGCACGAATAATAGCGACAATACCGCATGCCTCAATACGTTGCATCTGTTCTAATTTTGTCATTGACTGCCTCATTTCGTCTGGGTTTCTATTGATTAAGCACTGCTTGGCAGTAAAATTACGTGTAAATATTCATCGGAATCTGCGAAGTTACTCAATTTTTTGTTGCATTTAATGTGTTAACATGTTATGATTAATCATAAGCCATGTAATTAATAACAATTGTAAACACATTATATTTTAACACCAGAAACTGAGGTTCTACACCCCGGACGAACATTTCATTAACCATCGTCCCCTTAAAAGAATGGAAGTTCCACTACTCCTTTATCTAATTGGATTGGTAGGTTTACTCATCCTCTCCGGTTTTTTCTCCGGTTCTGAGACGGCTTTATGTGCCCTAACGCGGGTGCAGATTGAAAAGATACGTCTCAAACGGGGAACCGCATCTGCAATTGTCAATTTCGTTGACAACCCACGCAGACTGTTTATTACTGTCTTACTCGGCAACAATCTCGTTAATGTCACCTTCGCGATACTTATACTACGGCTTGTGTCGCAAGAGTTTGCGCGATTTTCTGATCTTATCCAGTTTGTCATTGCTACAGCATTGAGTGTTCTCCTCATGCTTATCTTCGGTGAAATGGCTCCGAAAACCTACGCAATTAAACATGCGGAGTCCTTTTCGAAAATAACCGCCCCACCTTTATGGGCATTTTCTGTTTTCATTTCCCCTGTACGCGCACTTCTGCGCAAAATCATTGACAAACTTATCCCAATATTTGGTGGACACCCGCCCCCGCAGGAAAAACTTACAACGACAGATTTACAAGAATTCTTCAAAGCCTACCATGAGGAAGCACTTCCGGACGATGAACGGGAGATTATGAGTAATATTCTTCAGTTACGAGACATTGAAGCAAAAGAAATTATGGTTCCCAGAACTGAAGTTGTTGCAGTACCTACCTCAATGACTATACAAGAGACCTTAACGCAGGCAAAAGAATTTGGGATTTCGCGAATACCGATCTACCGTGAACAAATCGATACTATCTGTGGCATTTTCTATGTCAAAGATCTTGTACAGTGGCGTCATGAAGATGTAAATTCGCTTACAATTGATGAATTTCTCCAAAAACGTGAGCAAGTAACAGGAATTCCTGCAAGCGCACCACTAATTAGAGAACCTATTAGAGTGCTTGAGACCCGTAAAATCGGGGTGTTGCTGCTCCAACTCAAAAGCGAAAAAACCAAAATAGCAATTCTCCTTGATGAATATGGCGGCACATCCGGTATTGTTACGACTGAAGACATCATTGAGCAGGTCGTCGGTGACATCGCTGATGAACATGATAGAGACGATGCTGCCCCTGAGTTCATCAAACATGCAGAGAACCCGTTGGTGCTTGAAATGTCAGGACGCATGAGCATTCGCGAACTCAACCAGCAATTCGAACTTAGACTTCAAGAAGATGATGCCGACACTATCGGCGGTTACGCTATTGGACTTTTCGGACATATTCCTTCCGTCGGTGAATCCCAAGTTGATGAAAACGGTATAGAATTTGAAATTACCGCTACAGAAGGCAACCTAATCACAGGGTTGTTTATACGCGTTCCTACACCTGAAATGGAAATATAGCGGGGTTGTTAAATTGAAATTAGTTATTTTATCACTCTTTCTAATCGGTGCTGGAAGCACAACAAATCTCGCTATACTTATCAGTTCATTTGTAATTGCGGTAATTGTCTGCCTTGTCCTTTCTGCTTTCTACTCCGGTTCAGAAACCGCACTTGTCTCAGTCAATAAAATCCGAATTAACCAGCTTGTTGAAACCAAGGATTCAAAAGCAAAGATTATTCATCGCTTAGTTGAATCCCCCGATAGGATGCTTGCACTCACCTTAGTCGGAACCAATCTCGCCAATGTCCTGATCGCACTATTCGGAGATCAATTAACTGAAAAGATATTACCAAGCCTTGCAGATGCAGATGAGTTACGAGGGGTAATCACTGTCGTTTATATCACCGTTTTGCTACTCATATTTGGTGAAATATTGCCCAAAACAATTTTCCGTGTCAGGGCAAATACCCTTGCCCTGCGTTTCGCCTATCTTTTACGGTTATCTGAATTCGTTTTAGCCCCACTAATTTATTTCGTGCAATCTGTGACAAAATTCATTGTCAGAATCGTAGATAGAGGTGCAACTCCGCCCAGTCTTGATGCGCAACGTGAAGAATTACGTTTACTTGCAACTATGGGTGAACGCTCGGGCAATCTCCTGGCAGAGCAACGACGAATGCTCCACCGACTACTCGACTTTCAAAACCGCACTGTTAGACAAGTTATGGTGCCGCTTGTTGATATTGTTGCAATTGAAAAGACTACAACATGTGAAGAATTTTTACAAATTGCTGCTGATTCCGGCTACTCTCGGATTCCAGTTTATGATGAACGCATTTACAACATTGTTGGAATTGTCAACCTTTTAGACGTTATCTATGCAGAAAACCAGCCTGAAACGGTTGAACCTTTTATCCGTACAGATCTATACGTTGTTCCTGAATCGAAAAATATTAACACACTCCTCAAAGAAATTCAGAATACCCAGCATACGATGGTATTTGCTGTTGATGAGTACCGTGGTATTGTCGGTCTTGTGACCGTTGAAGATCTTATTGAAGAAATTGTTGGTGAATTTGCTGATGAACGTGATACCCCCGATTTCATTCATTTAATTGCTCCCGACATTCTTGAATGCGACGGTAGAACCGAGATTGATATATTGGAAGAACACTATGGTCTATCCATTCCCCAGGGGGATTATGAAACTGTCGCCGGTTATATTCTTGAACGTACCGGTACAATTCCTGAAACTGGTACGGAATTAAGACTCGGAGATTCAGTTATCACAATATTAGATGCCGATACACGCGCTATCCGAAAAATTCGTATTCGGCGGAGGCTTGGCAGATTTAAAACCTAACTGCTTGTGAACAGACACAACTCCTTCCTACAGAATCCCAAGCGGTGGCATCACTACAATTTCTTCGGTTACCATTCCAATCGGTTGTTGACATACGGATAAAACAGCGTTAGCAACATGTTCAGGCTTGAGCATCTTTTCAAAATCTGGGTGTTGTGGAATGTCATCCCAGAACGGTGTTTCAACGGAACCGGGTAGGACAGCCGTCACCCTGATGTTTTGCTCCCGCACTTCAGCAGCCAATACCTTTGTTAAGGCAAGTGCCCCTGCTTTCGCTGCACAATATGCGCTTGAAGCGGGAAAAGCGACCTTCGCTGCAATAGAAAGCACGTTTACAATTTGTCCCTCCCCTTGCGCCAATAGATGTGGAAGTGCGTATTTTGCACAGAGATAAACACCCTTCAAATTGGAATTGATGACACTATCCCAATTTGATGGATCAAAATCTGCAACAGTTCCAAAAATACCGTTTCCCGCGTTGTTTATCAAAATATCCAGCTTTTGATAAGTACCTATTGTACGTTGGATGAGGTTCTGTACAGCATCAGCATCCGTGACATCAGTCGGAACAGCAAATGCGTCCGCGCCTGTTTCTCTAAGATTAGATGCGACCTGTTCCACAGTATGGTGTGTACGCGCAGCTAAGACTACCTTTACACCAGCATCCGCCAAAGCAACCGCTATTGCTTTGCCAATACCTTTTGATGCCCCGGTGACAACCGCAACTTTTCCTTTGAGACTATTCATCTGTAGGGCGTTGACGCTGTTTTGTGTTGACATGTTTATAATTTACTTAAGATTTGCCTACTACTTTTTAGGATACTTGGATACACCTGAGAAACTCTGCGCGTGTTGAACTGTCTTCCCGAAACGTTCCGCGCATAGTGTTTGTTGTCATCTTTGAGGCTTGTTTTTCCACACCACGCGCCATCATGCACATATGTTGTGCTTCCATTACAACCCCAATTCCTGTCGGATCCAATGATGCTTGCAGTGCTTCGGCAATTTCGCGTGTTAAGCGTTCCTGAACCTGCAAACGCCGAGCGAACATATCCACAATTCGGGGAATTTTACTCAGACCGATAATCCGTTTCTGTGGAAGATAACCGACATGACACTTACCCCAAAACGGAAGAATGTGATGCTCACATAGACTATAAAATTCTATATCCTTGACAATGACCATTTCGTCAAAATCTTCGTCAAAAATAGCTTTATTTAATATCTTATCAATATCCTGATGGTAACCGCTTGTCAAAAACTCTAAAGCTTTAGCGGCGCGATGTGGAGTTCTCATCAAACCTTGACGGCTCGGGTCTTCATTCAGATTGTCGAGAATCTGTGTGTAGAGAGATGCCAAATTCGCTGTCTTGTCTTGAAATTCATGCTTGTCATCAGCTTCACTTTCCAGTTTAGCGTTCATAAATTAAGAGGGTTCTCCATAGTAATCAAAATGATTTTTGGGCGTCTCTCGCAAGCGGAGACGGTGTAGGACTACCGGCTGTAAATTCGGTTCCAACACATCCCACAACACTTTCACAAAGTTTTCAGATGTCGGATTGAGGGTTTCGAATTCCGGTGTATCAAGATTTAGGTGTTTGTAATCAAAACGCGTATAAATCTGTTTTTCAACCACTTCATCGAGTAGATTTAAACCTGCAACCAGTCCAGTTTTAGCATCTACATTCCCTTTTACAGTGACTTCAAGAATATAGTTATGCCCATGCCCCGCTGGATTGTTGCACTTGCCGAAGATGTCTCGGTTTTCCGCATTACTAAGAGCATGGCTGTGTAAGCGATGTGCTGCACTGAACTCGTAAACTTTGGTGAGATAAACCATTAGACCTTCTCCATAATAGTCGGTGAATCTCGTAGATTTTTCATAGAGTCGAACACGGTGCAGTAGACCGTCAGGTAGAGAGGGAGCAATCCGTTGCCAAATCTCAATGGTGATGTTTTCACATGTCGGTTGCAAGGATGGATTGCCAACAAAAACAGGGTGTTGTCTATTCAGGTGTTTGTGGTCGTAATTGGCAAGTACTTCTGTTTTCAACAACGCATCTAAAGTCGCTAAGTTGATGACCATTCCATCATCAGCATCAACGTCCCCTTTGACCATCACTTCAAGGACATAGTTATGCCCATGGCTATTCGGATTCGCTGCGGCACCGAACAGTTCAAAGTTATCGGCATCACTCAATTCGGGAATCCGATTGTAATGAGATGCCTCAAAGGCAGTCTGTCGAGTTAGGTAAAACATCGGTTATGACTGTGCCTATTGAAAATACATTCTTGAGTCTTTCCTAATTGATCTACTCAAAACCTGCCAATCAGACCTACAACGAGACCTCCTGCCATCAATCCAGTACCTGTCATCCAGCCATAGTCCACCCACCGGGATCGTAAGTGGATCGATTCCGCTTGGTAAGCAGATACATATTTTTCAATATATTCCGGTGGTTTTCCAAGTAGGTTCGGAACATTGACAACGACAACCTCTGGCGGTTTTCTTGCGTCGCGCGCCACCTGGTTACCATCAAAAAGCCACGTAAAAAAAGTACCACTAAGACATCCTGCAAAAAACCATTTTGGACGGTAAACATCTCGTTGTGCGTCTTGTTGTCCTAACTCCACAGGCGTTTGTTCGCATACACCAACTGTGCTAATCGCTGACATAAGAACTACAACCAAGACACAAATAACTCGACACATTTATCCCTCCGATTGGTAATTAATTCAGTGAATGCCTAACAATTTAGTTTCCCTGACGTGTCAGGGCAACCAACTCATCACCAACCGATTCGTATTGAACCGCCATGACCCATTCACCAGTGCCTCGTATTTGCACGTTGCAATTTTTCAACCACTCAATAAGTGTTAAGCGGTCGCGTGCCTCCCATTCACAAACCATTCTACCTGATAAGGTATCACACAGCACACGGATGTTACTGACATCATCGTTTGCTTCTTCTTGGAATCGCTTCAGCAATCGTGCCACATCTTGTCGCGTCATGCAGGCGATTGCATGGGCAGAAACAAATCTCATAATTTGATCTTTCGTATATTGAAAGGAATTTGGGGTGATACCTATATCACCCCAAATTCATGTTTAATCACGTGCAATGGGTGCACCGACCAGATTGCCCCATTCTGTCCAACTGCCATCGTAGTTACGAACCTTCTCATAGCCGAGTAGATACTTCAGTAAAAACCATGTATGTGATGAACGTTCACCAATTCGGCAGTATGCGATGGTCTCTTTACTGGCGTCAACACCCGCACCACCGTAGATGGCTTCGAGTTCGTCGCGAGACTTGAAGGTACCGTCTTCCGCCACAGCGGTTGCCCACGGGATATTCGCTGCACCTGGGATATGTCCACCCCGTTGTGCGGTTTCACTCATGCCCGGTGGCGCAATCACTTCACCCGAAAATTCGGCAGGTGAACGGACATCAACAAGGTTAATGACACTTTGCCCAAGCGTGGGTAGAACGTTATCCTTTGTTGCGCGGACGTTGTCATCAGGGAATTTCGCCTGATACCCTGTGCTAGGATAGGAAGGAACGTCTTTGACAAGTTCTCTGCCTTCATCAATCCATTTTTGGCGACCACCGTTCATGACCTTCAGAAGACTTTCATCATGTCCATAGTAGCGGAATTGCCACAGCGCGTAGGTGGCGAACCAGTTGTTATTATCACCATAGAAAATCACAGTGGTATCGTTAGCAATACCGCAGTCGTTGCAGAGTGCCTCAAATTGTTCTTTTGTGAGAATATCGCGTCGGATTTGGTCGCACAACTGTGTCTGCCAATTCAAACCGACTGCCCCAGCGAGATGTCCATCTGCATACGCTGAGGTATCAACATCAACTTCAAGTAGACGGATGCCTTCACCGCTGCCATGTTCGGCAACCCATTCCGTACTTACCAAAACATCAGGATTTGCGTAATCAGCCATATCTGTCTTACCTCCTGTTACCGGTCTCTATCCGGAAATTTAATCAAAATTTATACCATACGCGGCAAAATTTAAAATTTACGTCTTTTAAATGCAAGAATCTATTTATATTATACGCTTTTGACTGATATTTGTCAAATATAGACGGTGTCCTTCTGAATTTTCTCCAGAGCCATTCAATTGTCCGGTAGTTCTCTTATGTAGGAGCGATCTCCGAATCGCGACCCTCCCCTCCCATGTAGGAGCGATCTCCGAATCGCGACCCTCCCCTCCCATGTAGGAGCGATCTCCGAATCGCGACCCTCCCCTCCCATGTAGGAGCGATCTCCGAATCGCGACCCTCCCCTCCCATGTAGGAGCGATCTCCGAATCGCGACCCTCCCCTCCCATGTAGGAGCAATCTCCGAATCGCGACCCTCCCCTCCCATGTAGGAGCAATCTCCGAATCGCGACCCTCCCCTCCCATGTAGGAGCAATCTCCGAATCGCGACCCTCCCCTCCCATGTAGGAGCAATCTCCGAATCGCGACCCTCCCCTCCCATGTAGGAGCAATCTCCGAATCGCGACCCTCCCCTCCCATGTAGGAGCGATCTCCGAATCGCGACCCTCCCCTCCCATGTAGGAGCGATCTCCGAATCGCGACCCTCCCCTCCCATGTAGGAGCGATCTCCGAATCGCGACCCTCCCCTCCCATGTAGGAGCAATCTCCGAATCGCGACCCTCCCCTCCCATGTAGGAGCAATCTCCGAATCGCGACCCTCCCCTCCCATGTAGGAGCAATCTCCGAATCGCGACCCTCCCCTCCCCTATAGGAGCAATCTCCGAATCGCGACCCTCCCCTCCCCTGTAGGAGCAATCTCCGAATCGCGACCCTCCCCTCCCATGTAGGAGCAATCTCCGAATCGCGACCCTCTCTAAAATGTCCTGAAAAACTTGAAAACTGAATGGCTCTGGAATTTTCTCAAAGTCTTGAAAAACATTGCTAAGTATGATATACTGTAAACATTCACTATTAGATATATTCAACACGTACACTTGTAAATTCTCTTAGCATAGAAGGTTGAAAATGAGTACACTTTTTATCAAAGGTTTCGTGAAAGACGTAAAATATATTCCATGCCTTAATCCAAAAAAATTTGAGGTGTACAATATAGCAGAATTTGATATAAACAAAACCCACGCTTACGGATTGATTAACTTAGGAACTTCAGAAAATAATCTTGCATTTTCAAAATGGGTTTCACCTAAACGTACTCGTACATATCCCTTTGCGCGGATATACAACACGTATCATCTAAACACCAAAAAAGTCACAGTTATTCCGATTATTAAGGATGAGGGTGCTGGAACACAAAATAACGACAGGATTAACTTCATCACTTTTTCATGGATGAATCTTTTGAACGTCTATATCGTCTTGGCATGGTATGAAAATGCAGAAAGAAAACCGGGCACAACAGACCGAATTACCAGCCAAATCTTAAATGCTGAAAGTGTTAGAGAAAAATTGTTTGAAGTTAGTCGCCATCAGGCAAGCTCGTTACACTGGAACACAAACCACTTTAACGAAGACTTTGAGAGGATTTATTTAAATGCTGTTGAAAGTTATGAGAAGATATCTTTGCAAGAAAAGGTTGATATGCATGCTTCGCGAGACCACTTACAGAAACTTGAAAAATTCAAAATGGACGATAGTTTTTGTTTAGAGTCCTTCAAGAATACTACCCTTCCTGCTTCACATGCTGCTGCTCTTAGAGAATCCTTGACGGTGCATGTACTAGAATCTCTGGATGAAAATGCTAAGGGTGTTTTCTCAATTTCAAATTATCTGGGTGGAGAGTACCATTTAACAGCTGATGAGGTTTATTGGGAGAATAACCAATTAGTCATACAAGAATCCAAAAATAGCAGCAAAAAGAAATTTCCATCTGAAAATGACATCAAGGACGGTCTTTTTAAACTTATTCTTTTTTCAAATTTGGAACAAGTGGCAGTTGGTAACAGAACAGATGTTAAATTCATTATCCGATTAAAACTAACTGGAAATTTTATAGGAACTTTATTCCTACCCAATGATAAAGAACACATATCTAAATTTTGTGTAGAAAACCGTTTGACTCGCGCACAGCAGAATACGATAAACCTACTTAACAGGGAAGCGAGTGAAAACGATAAATTGCAGATATGGATAACAAAGTACAAATATCAACAGTAGAGCATCATGCATAAATTAGCCAAAAGTCCTTTGCGGTACCCGGGCGGTAAATCCAGAGCCCTGAAAGAGATTATTCCACTGATCCCACCAAAAATATCGGAATTTCGCGAACCTTTTGTCGGTGGCGGATCCGTCTTTTTTGCAGTCAGAAGTATCTTTCAAAGTCTTATTAAAGCCTACTGGATTAATGATCTTAATTACGATCTCTACTGTTTCTGGAAACAGACGCAAGACAATGTCACTGAATTAGTTGAGGCGTTAATAGACACAAAAGCGAACTATAATAACGGCAGAACCCTATTTGAGGAATTAACGGAGGCAAAGGACTTGCTGAGCCAAAATAGGGAGATGCTTTCCGAATTTGAGCGAGCTGTACGGTTTTTTGTTCTGAACCGAATTAGCTTTTCGGGTATTGTTGATTCAGGCGGGTATTCACAAGCCGCCTATGAGAAACGTTTCACAAACTCATCTATTACACGAATTGAAATGATTTCACCTTGTCTTTCGGGAGTCAAAATCACATGTGGAGACTACGCTGATGCACTCTTCCAAGATGGTGAAGATGTTTTTATTTTTCTTGATCCTCCCTATTGGAAGGCAACGGAATCAAAATTGTATGGCACGAGAGGAGCGTTACATACTTCATTTAACCATGCCCATTTTGCCGAAAATATGAAAAAGTGTCCTCACAAATGGTTAATTACCTACGACGATTCGCCTATAATCCGAGAACTTTTTGATTTTGCCGAAATTCGCGAATGGACTTTACAATACGGGATGAATAATTATAAGAAAAACACCGCTGCAAAGGGAAATGAGTTGTTTATCAAAAATTATTGATGTAAATCGTTTCGTTGATTCAAGCAAGGTGAATGGCTGACCGCTTCCCGCCCTGAAGAGCGAGGGTTCTGAGGTTTTGTAGCGGAAGATTGATAACAACACACCTATCAGATTTATACAAAATTAACTTGATTAGACGTCTTCAGATAAAGTTGGCATTGCGAGGAGGACTCAGAGACCTTGCACTACAAATCGGGTTAATTCGGTATAATAAATACTCCGTAATGGTAGTTTATTTATCAGAATTGGTATTAGACAAAGGAATTAAATGTGAACAAGGAAATTCTTAACTATTTTTTACCGCCACGTATTGAATTTGGGGAAGGTGCTATAGCAAACTTGGCAGATCATGTCAAGACATTCGGCGGCAAAAAACCGCTTATCGTTAGTGATGCGGGTATCAGCAAAGTAGGAATATTGAGTCAAGCCGTTGCACCATTGGAAGATGCCAATTTGCCTTATGCTACTTATGTAGATATTGAACCGAATCCCACAGATGTTAGCATAACGCAAGGTGTGGAGGTTTATCAGAAAGAAAAATGTGATGGCGTAATTGCTGTTGGCGGTGGGAGTGTGATGGATGCTGCTAAAGCCATCCGACTCTTGACAACACACGCGCCACCATTGGAACCGTACTATGTTGATTCGGATGGTGCGAACAAAATTCACGACGATATGCCACCGTTGATATGTGTACCTACGACATCGGGTACCGGCAGTGAGGTGTCTCAGGGCGCAGTGATTACTGATACCTCTTTGCGGACAACTGATCGGTGGCGAAAGCGCGCTATTATTACCCGTTTCAATATGGCGAACCTCGCGCTCCTTGATCCAGTGTTAACTGTGAAAATGCCGCCAACTTTGACAGCAGCAACAGGTATGGATGCTATCACGCATGGAATTGAGGCGTATGTAGCCACAAAACATCACCCGATCGCCGAAGGTGTGGCTTTGCAAGCACTAAAAATCTTAGGCAAAAATATCCGAACAGCATATCACAATGGTGAAAATATTGTGGCAAGAGGAGAAATGTTGTTAGCATCGTGTATGGCAGCGTTTTCATTTCAGAAAGGTCTCGGTGCCGTTCACTCAATTGCCCACCAGTTGTCAACAGACGCGCCTATCCCACACGGAGTTGCCAACGCAATTCTATTGCCACATGTGATGGAGTTCAATCTTCCTCATGTGATTGAGAAGTATGCTGATGTTGCTGATGCGTTAGGTGTTAATTTAGAAGGTATGTCTAAAGGTGAGGCAGCGTGCGCGGCAATTGATGAAATTCGGGAATTGAACGCGGAACTTAATATGCCTACTAGTCTCGGAGAGGCAGGATTAGACAGAGAAAAGATGCCAAAACTCGCAGCCGATGCGATGCTTGATCACTGCTATAAACTTAACCCGAGGCAATGTACAGAACAAGATATGCTTCATTTGCTTGAGGCTGCGTTTTAATTGTTCCGCTACTGAGACAGATTAATAGGCACAATCCAACCCTTTGTATCTGCCGGCAAATAGGTATTATCCCGCAGATAATCAGATGTGTGCCATACGCAGAGACTTTCACCATCCGGCATCCATACGATAGAGGCGAGTTTCATAGATGTTCGTGCAATCGGATATTTCTTGCCGCTATCAAGGTCATATACCCAAATCTTCCAGCGAAGCCCAACACAATCTTCACGTTCAAAGTACGCTAGCCTATTGCCTGTTGGTGCCCATGCTGGAGCAGTATGTTTGAGAATACGGTGTTTCACAGATCCATCAGTGATTCCGGCGATGTGGAGACGTTTATCGAGTAGCGGATCAGGGCGATTACTCCCTGAGAGCACGTAAGCAATTCGTGTCCCATCGTGCAACCAGCGGAGTTGACGGACCTGTTGATGCTGAGTCAGGATCTGTTTCAAACGTACTCCTTCTATATTTTGGAAACGAATGGCGACGTACCGAACTGTTGCGTTACCAACTTTTTGATCCTGCACCACATCAAAGGCAAGTTGATTTCCATCTGGTGACCAAGAAGGCGCGTGCAAATAGGTATAATTGTGCTGAAGTCTTTTAAATAAAACTCGCGCAACCTGTCTGCCACCACTGCCGTCACTGTTAATTCGATAAACCATATCATACCCTTTTTCACGACGTCTAAATGCCAATTGGTTGGCGGTAGGAGACCAGGCTGGACCGGAACCTTTTACCAGTTTTTTGATCCGTCCCAATTCCCAATCGGCAATATAAATATATGAAACGGCATCTGCTTGGGCTTCAAATGCCAATAGACGACTATCCAGTGACCACGAAACATGCGGATTGTAAAATTGACCTTCATGGAGTTTTTGTTTTCGTTTTCCCTCTTTGTCCATAATCCAAAGTTCGCTCGCTTGCCAATAACTTCCACTCAGGTCGGTTCTCTTTAGCATCGCAACGAGTTCACCATCAGGACTCCAATACGGATATTCCGCACCTTCGATCAAATGTATCATCCGAGGCGTTCCACAAAAATTAGTGTTAAACACAACCGCATCTGTCTCTTTAAATTCTCCAAATGCAAATTTATCTAACCATACAACCTCTTTGTTCGGCAGTTCGACCTGATACCAATCCTGTGCAGTTTGGAGAATAGGCAAGTTCGTGCCATCATTGAGACGGAACAGAGGTGAGGTGCCATTTTTTTTCGCATAAACTGGGGCACCATCGTGTGTAACAACACCATGTTTTCGGGTATCCACTGCAACTGGCGCACTCTCTGTTGCAGTGGCAAACGCATAGATTGAACCATCAGTTGAAGCCGCATAGAGAACTCCATCGGAAATTGCAGGTGCTGCATCAACAGATCCACCAACTTGATATGACCATACTATTGTCTTAGACGTTATATTGATCGCATGTATTTTGCCATTGCGCGCACCGATGTATGCAAAATCATTCGCTATGACAGGAAAACTCTCACTTCCTGCTGTATAACCGCGCCAATAATTCGCGTTATACTGTGGAATAATGGGACGGAACTCTGCGTTCGCACATCCGTATTCTATACCGTTAATCGTGACCTTGCGTTGACGTTCCGATTTAGGTTTACCGGTAATTGCATCTAGCAGGTATATTCGTGAAGGATATGCCCCCGTATAAACAATACCATCAAAAACAACAGGTGGTGAGTCCATCCAACCTTTTGTTTCGAATTCCCAAAGCTGATTTCCTGTTTTCGCATCAAGCGCGTAGAAATTGTTATCGCGTGTACTGAAATAGACGCGCCCACCCGATACTGCAGCGGAAAAACGGATTGCACTGCCAGCATTGAAAACCCATTTAATGCCCCACTCTTTGGCATTTAGAGCATAAAGTTTACCGTCTGTGGATCCGATGTACACTATCCTGTCAACGATGACCGGGGATGCCTGTATAGGCCCCCCAGTTTTGAATTGCCACAACAACTGGAGTGGTGGGTTTATTTTCTGATCCGGACTCTTTCCAGAGAACTGCAAGTCATGCATGAACATCTGCCAATCCTCAGCACGAGGCGGCGCGACAGGAGCAGCTAACTCAGGTGTTGAAGGTTGAGGTTTCTGTGGGGTGTCTTGCGAATTACAAGCCGATAGGATGAACAAAGGGATGAGAAGAAGTAAAAACGCTATAAAGATGCTGAATTTTGTGGTTTGAAGCATGATTTAGCAATGAAATCGTAACGTGTTGAATTTTTGAAGTAACGAAAATCCGTTACTACTAATATAACATGTGCATGCATATATGTCAACTTCTCTTGTAATTGTGTCAATTTTGTGATAAAATTCTTTTTTTACATAATCACAGTTCTTTTTAATACACAACTCGATGTCAAGCACAAACGGTGAAAAAAATGAACAAATTATTGGCAGAGGTAGACCCACAAATTGTTGAAATTACCGCCAAAGATTTAACACGTCAGCAAAATTCTCTCATGCTGATTCCATCGGAGAACTACGCCAGCCGAGCTGTTATGGAGATTCAGGGAAGTATCTTAGCGAATAAATATGCTGAGGGATATCCTGGTGAACGCTACTATAACGGCTGTGAGTTCATGGATGACGTGGAATCTCTCGCAATTGAACGCGCCAAATCACTCTTCGGCGTTGAACACGTTAACGTTCAACCCCATGCTGGCACGCAAGCAAATATGGCAGCCTACCATGCCCTCCTTGAACCCGGTGACACTATCTTAGCAATGTCCCTTAGCCACGGCGGGCATCTGAGTCATGGTGATAAGGTCAACTTTTCCGGACGTTATTATAATATTGTTGGGTATGGGGTAGATACTGAAACAGAGTTGATTGATATGGAAGTAGTTGCGAGTCTTGCAGCGGAACATCGTCCAAAGTTAATCGTTGTTGGTGCAACAGCGTATCCACGGCAGTTCAACTTTTCCGAATGGCGGAATGTTGCTGATTCCGTTGGTGCGTATCTACTCGCGGATATAGCGCATATTGCTGGACTTATCGCAGGTGGTGTGCATCCTGACCCAGCTCCATACAGCGATGTGATTACCACGACAACACACAAAACCTTACGCGGTCCTCGTGGTGCGATGATAATGTGTAAAGCTGAACATGCAGCCGCAATTGATCGAGCAGTGTTTCCCGGTTTACAGGGTGGTCCTTTCCTACACGCGATTGCTGCGCGAGCTGTCGCTTTCAAAGAAGCAAGCGAACCTGAGTTTAAAACATATCAAGCACAGATCGTTAAGAATGCTAAGGTGCTCGCCGAAAGGTTAATCGAGAACGGGTTCCGACTAGTCAGCGGTGGCACTGAGAATCACCTGATGTTGGTAGACCTGACTTCTAAATATGAGAAATTGAGCGGTAGACAGGCTGCTGACCATCTTGAGGATGCGGGAATTATCGTTAATAAAAACAGTATTCCGTTTGACAAAAGAAAACCGAAAACAACGAGCGGAATCCGGCTTGGCACTCCGATGGTTACGACGCGCGGCATGAAAGAAGACGAGATGCTTCACATCGCGGATTTTATTACTGAGGCACTTGAAAATAGACAGAAAGGTTCTATTAAACGGCGAATCCGAGAAAAGGTCAAAGAATTCTGCGCGCAATTCCCAATTTACGAATATCTAAAGTAGGCGCACCTTGTGTGCCGTAACGGATAATACCAAATTAACCCGATTCGTAGCGCGAGGTCCCCGTGCCTCGCAATCCTGACCTTATCAGAAGACTTCAAATCAAGTTAATTTGATATAATACCAAAAAAATTGGACTACAAAGCAGCACTCGCCTACATTGAGCATTTCATTGACTATGAGAAAAGTCCGGACTTTGCACGGCAAGCACGTTTCTACAATTTGAATCGTATCTCGCGATTACTTGACCTTCTCGGAAATCCGCACGACAGATTAAAGGTGATCCATGTTGCAGGGAGTAAAGGCAAAGGATCTACAGCAGCACTCATCGCATCGGTGCTAACACATGCAGGCTATAAAACGGGATTGTTTACATCCCCACATCTCATAACGCCGCGTGAAAGGTGTCGTGTTGATGGTAAACTTATCTCAAAAGCAGAAGTCGCATGCTACATTGAAAAACTCAAACCTGCTATTGAAACCGTTTCCGATTCCGAATTCGGACGTGTTTCATTTTTTGAAATATATACTGCGCTTGCCTTTACCTATTTTGCAGACAAAGCAACCGATTTCGCTGTGGTTGAAGTCGGTTTAGGTGGGCGACTTGACGCAACGAATGTTGTCTCGCCAGTAACATCTGTTATTACACCGATTGGGTTAGAACACACGGCAATATTAGGTAAAACCTATACCGAGATTGCCAGCGAAAAGGCGGAAATTATAAAACACGGGTGTCCTGTCGCACTTGCACCGCAACATCCCGAAGCGCGAGCTGTCCTTGAGAATGTTGCGAATGAACGGAACGCACTAATCGTTGAAGTCAAAAATTTTGTCCAACGAGATCCTGAAGTATCGGTTTCACAACTGGTTTTGAACCCAGAAGGTGTGCCGATAGCACAGCAATTCGACGTGGAGATAAACTCAGAACGTTATTCAGAACTCACGCTATCGTTGTTGGGGCACCACCAATATGTCAATGCTACGACTGCGATCGCAGCAATTGAATGTCTGAAACAGAAAGGTTATGAAATTCCCAAAGATAGTGTTTATGCTGGATTCAAGCACGTGCAGTGGCACGGACGGATTCAGCGAGTTATGTCAGCACCACTTGTTGTGCTTGATGGCGCGCATTCACTTGTCTCTATGAAAGCTTTATGCCGTGCTATCCGTGATGATTTTCGTTACACCCAAGCGATTTTTATCGTTAGTATTATGAAGGATAAGGATTTAGCAGCAATTGGCGAAATTGTTTCAAAAACAGCGGATTCCGTGATTGCTACACAAGTTTCCAATAACCCGCGTGTCCTACCTGCCGAAACGATAAACCATGCTTGGTCGGGTATGTGCAATAAAATAACAGCATATCCATCCCCAGAAATGGCAATCACGAAGGTGTTATCCGACGCATCACCAAAAGATTTAATCTGTATTACGGGTTCACTTTACCTTGTCGGACAAGCACTCAAATTTTTTAATCGGAATTACGAAAAAACGTAAGTTCAAATAAGGAATCAAATGTAGGTTGGGTAGAACGTAGCGAAACCCAACAACTCATCTGTTAGGTTATAATAAAGAGTTGGGTTTCACGTTGTTCTACCCAACCTAACGTTAGTTAAACTCACGATAAAAAATAATAAAAGAGAGGTTTTTAATGCGTGAAATCACTTGCAGAAGACGGTGGCTAAATTGGAAACTATTTCTGATTTCTCTACCTGTTTTGAATTTAGCCACCGTGGCTTTTGCCCAATCAGACTCTCCCTCTGCTATGCCAGCTGTGCCGACAATATGGTGGATTGCCCCTGTCTGTGCGCTTGTTGCTTTAGTCTTTGCATTCCACTTCTATCGCTCATTGATGAAACAGGACGAGGGGAATGAAACAATGCGTGACATTGCACAGTCTGTCCGCGAAGGTGCAATGGCGTATCTTAGGCAACAATACAAAGTGGTGGGCATCGTTTTTGCTGTCCTCTGCCTCATCTTTATCTTCATGGCTTTTGTCCTCAATGCTCAAAATAAGGTCGTCCCGTTTGCTTTTCTGACAGGCGGATTTTTCTCAGGACTCTGCGGTTTCTTAGGTATGAAAACCGCGACCAACGCATCCGCACGGACAACAAGTGCTGCGATGAAAGGTCTCAACGCTGGTTTAAAGGTAGCGTTCCGCGCAGGCGCAGTTATGGGATTGATAGTTGTTGGGTTCGCGCTACTTGACATCACTGGGTGGTTTCTCATTCTCTATTATATCTTTCCAAAGATATTGCCTGGATTTTTAGAGGCGAACCCTCTACCCCAAATAACAGTCATCATGCTCAGTTTCGGGATGGGAGCTTCAACACAAGCACTATTCGCCCGTGTCGGTGGTGGAATATATACGAAAGCAGCTGATGTCGGTGCCGATCTTGTTGGAAAAGTTGAAGCAGGAATTCCAGAAGACGATCCGCGCAACCCCGCTGTTATTGCAGATAACGTTGGTGATAATGTTGGCGATGTTGCAGGTATGGGAGCAGACCTCTATGAATCTTATGCAGGTTCAATCCTTGCGACTGCGGCCCTCGGTGTCGCTGCTGTTGCAGCCAACGACCACGATAACCTTGCCCTCCAACTGAAATACCTCTCTGCCCCAATGATTATTGCTGGTATCGGTGTGATTCTCTCCATTCTGGGTATCTATATGGTGCGAACTAAAGAAGGCGCATCAATGAAACAACTGATGGGTTCCTTAAACCTCGGTATCAACGGCAGTGCAATAGGTATCGCGATTTTCTCTCTTCCCGTCTTGCTCTATTTAGGCAAGGAGGAAGGTTTTGACAATGAGTGGCAAATATGGGGGGCAATTG
Organism: Candidatus Poribacteria bacterium; assembly: GCA_965237835.1. Taxonomy (GTDB): domain Bacteria; phylum Poribacteria; class WGA-4E; order WGA-4E; family WGA-3G; genus MSPOR6. Next base: position 292,470 of record OZ250160.1, read on the forward strand.
TTACAGGGCTTGTCGCCGGGTTGATTATTGGTAAGGTTACCGAAATTTTTACTTCTCACGATTATAAACCAACTCGCGCTATCGCGAAGCAGGCACAAACCGGTCCGGCAACAGTCATTATTGAAGGAATTGCTGTCGGCATGGAATCAACAGCAATTCCAGTCCTAACAATTATCGGTGCAGTCGCAATTAGTTACTACCTCCCTGGAGGAGCAACAGAACCTTTGATGGGACTTTACGGTGTTGGTATCGCAGCGGTTGGTATGCTGGCAACGCTTGGTATTACGCTTGCTACAGATGCTTATGGACCGATTGCAGATAATGCTGGTGGGAATGCTGAAATGGCGAAACTGGATGAAAGTGTCCGAGAACGTACAGATCAGTTAGATGCCCTCGGTAACACAACAGCAGCCACCGGTAAAGGTTTTGCAATCGGTTCTGCTGCACTGACGGCACTCGCTCTCATGGCAGCCTATCTTGAAGAAATCCGACATGGACTCATCCACTTGGCAGGAATGGACATGCTGGACATTGACCGCGAAGGTCCAGAAGTTCCAGTTGAGACGCTGAAGGTGACAATTGACCAATTCATGGAATACTACAGTGTCACCTTGATGAATCCACAAGTCTTGATAGGTCTGTTTATTGGTGCAGTAATGGCATTCTACTTCTGTGCGTTGACGATGAAAGCAGTCGGCCGTGCCGCTGGTGCTATGGTAGAAGAGGTTCGACGGCAATTTCGCGAGGAACCCGGTATTATGAAAGGTGAGGTGAAACCGGATTATGCCCGATGTGTTAGTATCTCAACTGTTGGTGCACAACGCGAGATGATCTTCCCTTCACTCATTGCTATCGTTGTTCCTGTTGCAGTAGGCTTGTTATTTAATGTTGGGGGTGTGTTAGGATTGCTTGCAGGTGGTTTGTCTACGGGATTTGTTTTAGCAATCATGATGGCAAATGCAGGTGGTGCATGGGACAATGCGAAAAAGTTTATTGAAGAAGGTAAACACGCAGATGAATACGGTGCAAAAGGGTCAGAACAACACAATGCCACCATTGTTGGTGACACCGTCGGGGATCCGTTTAAAGACACCTCCGGTCCTTCACTCAACATCCTAATCAAGTTGATGTCTATGGTTTCTGTTGTGTTTGCTGGTCTCATCGCAAAATATGGTGGTGTGCTTAGCAGCTGGTTAGGTATGCAATAGTAGATGTCCCAACAAGGAACGTAGGCATGAAACTTAGAAACGTCATCGTATTCACCTTGAGTCTGCTCATCCTTTTCGCAATAGGATGTCAGCGGGAAGTTGACAGGAGTGTTACTTCATTACATTCTGTTGATGGCGTTGCAGTACAACCAGAACCAAATACGGGTGCTGTCTTCATTGGCAATGCAGGCGATAAGTTCGGAACTGATGAATATACTTTGAATACCGTCATGATAAAAGACGATACACTGAAAATCAACGTGTCCTACAGCGGCGGATGTAAAGATCACCAATTTACGCTTATTGCTTCGGAATCGTTTCTTGAATCGTTCCCTGTGCAACTCCCCATTTTTGTCACACATAATGCAAACGGTGACACCTGCGAAGCATATCCAACTGAAGACTATCACTTCGATCTTACGCCAATCAAAACCATGTATCAGGAGGCTTACCAACAGGAAGCAGGCACAATCATTTTACGTCTCAAAGATGCCCCGAACGGAGAACTCGTCTATGAATTTACAATGTAGTCATAATTATCGAATCTTGACGTTATAGGGAACCGTTCCCTTGTCTCTGACCATCGCTTTAATAATTGTAGGAGGACAAGACCAATGTCCAATGAACTTAAACCCCGTAGTTATGTGATTACCGATGGACCCGACCGCGCTGCCGCACGTACTATGCTCATGTTCGGCGATGGAGGACTATCACCGGAAGACCTTGACAAACCGATTATCGGAGTTGCTAATACCTGGATTGAGATCGGTCCCTGTAACTTCCACTTGAGACGGCTCGCTGCTAAGGTTAAACAAGGAATTCGCGATGCGGGTGGAACACCCCTTGAATTTAATACTGTCAGCATTTCTGATGGAATTACAATGGGCACAGAGGGAATGAAAACCTCGCTCATCAGTCGGGAGATTGTTGCCGACTCAATTGAGTTAGTCTCCATCGGTAACATGTTTGATGCTGTCGTCGCTCTCTGCGGATGCGATAAAACTGTCCCTGGCACCGTTATGGCGTTGGCACGTTTAGATATTCCATCACTCACGTTCTACGGCGGTTCAATCATGCCGGGAAATTTTCAGGGGCGTGATGTTACTATTCAAGATGTGTTTGAAGCGGTTGGTCAGCATGCTGAAGGCACTATTACAGTAGAAGAATTGGATGACCTAATAAGCAAAGGATGTCCCGGTCCGGGGGCATGCGGCGGACAATTCACTGCCAATACGATGGCGACTGCTGTTGAAATGTTAGGGATCGCACCGATGGGAAGCGGTAGTGTGCCTGCTGTGGCAGAAGATAAGGATCAGGAAGCATATAAAGCAGGACAACTTGTTATGGACATGCTCGCTGCTGATCGCCGACCCAGTCAAATTATCACACGCAAGTCTCTTGAGAATGCTATCACATCTGTTGCAGCTACCGCTGGTTCTACCAACGGTGTTCTGCACCTCCTCGCTATCGCACACGAAGCACAAATCCCGTTGACGCTTGAGGATTTCCACGTCATTAGCCAGAGAACACCGGTATTGGCAGACCTGAAGCCAAGTGGGCAGTTTGTTGCTACTGATCTTTATGAGGCAGGAGGTATTCCGTTCTTAGCGAAACGTCTCACAGAAGCTAACTTGCTGCACCCCGATGAACTCACCGTTACAGGAAAAACTATCGGTGAAGAGGCGAACACTGCGACTGAAACCGAAGGTCAACAGGTTATTAGAGCGGTAAATGCGCCACTCAAACCGACCGGTGGATTTGCTATATTGAGAGGTAATCTTGCACCGGATGGATGTGTTATCAAGTTATCTGGTCAGGCTAAGACGCTCCATCGCGGTCCTGCGCGTGTTTTTGAACGTGAAGAGGACACTTTTGCTGCCATCAAGGGTGGGAAAATTAAACCCGGCGATGTTGTGGTTATCCGATATGAGGGACCAACTGGAGGTCCTGGTATGCGTGAAATGTTAGGCGTTACTGCAGCTATTGTGGGTGCTGGTCTGAGTGAAGATGTGGCTCTCTTGACAGATGGTAGATTCTCTGGTGCAACACACGGTTTTATGATCTGTCATGTTGCGCCCGAAGCAGCAAAAGGCGGTCCCATCGCTATCCTTCAAGAGGGTGACGAAATCGTTATTGACGCGGAGGCACGGCGACTTGACGTTACGCTCTCTAATGCAGAAATTCAAGCGCGTTTTGAGAAATGGTCACCACCCGAACCTCGTTATACCCGCGGTGTCATGGCGAAATATGCAAACTCTGTTTCTTCTGCATCTGAAGGTGCTGTAACAGGATAAAATCTGCTTTTTCCAACTTATAGTATTTGCAATTAGTAGTTTAGGTTTGAATTATCCTTCCATTTTCGATTTAACTTGACTAATTTCAAAATACGTAGCATGATTAAACCACGAATTGGATAGAGAGTTTCAGCAATCCTCTTAACCTAATAGCACACCAAGACTTCAAAATAGGAGTATACATGAAGATTGGAGTTATCTCAATCATTATGGTAATGCTAATTGCTAGTTATGTAAACATATCCTACGCTCCCGAATCCTTGAGATTTATGGTTCATGTCAATGTGTCTTGCGAAGAAAAAGATGTGAAAGCGTCTATTGAGAGCTACATTAAACGTGAACTTCGCAGTCTACAAGATGTTGCGTTTGTATCAGCTGATGCAGAAAACTATCCACATCTTTTTCTACTGAACTTTATTGCTGTTACAGGCACATATAAAGCAACAGGACAAAAAACTGGAAATATCGCTGTAGCGTATCAATTTCTTGAGAAAATTAGCAGCAATCGCATCAAAAACAATTACATATCCAAAGAAACTTGGAAATCTCTTGAAGGTATTAGAAACCTTATTCACCTTTATCATACATCGGGGGTTGTTACCGATGACACAGAAGATTTGCCTGATATATGTAAACAACTCATCGTAAATTTTGATACGAATGTTCTTGAACCTGTTAGAATAGCAGTTCAAGTTGGTAGAGAACTCGGTAGAAAATTTATCCATGAAAATCCTTCACCTCAGTAATTTTTCACTTAATTTTGTAGTACATTACTTTAAGCAAATCCAGATTCGTTTAATCAAGTGTATACTTATCACAAACCTAACCAGGGCAAGAGAAACCGACTGTCCGTGCTGTGGATGGCTGTGTTGATAGTATTTCTGATTACCAAAAAACTGGAGAAAGTAAGAAATGCAAGAGCAGAACATAGGTAAACCGAAACAAGAGAAACTTCCGAAGAACAACCACCCGTGGAACAAGAAGGCGAAGGAGTTGCTCCTACAAACAGAAACGGAACTGGACGAGGGAGGGCAAACGTATCGGGAACTGGTGGAACAGGGAGAACACCTGCACGTGCTGAATCTGATGGAGTGGGCGATGAGCCAGACTCCCGAACCCCAATGGCTAACCAGTCTGAACAGGACGTATCCGACATGGATGACAGCCCAAGCGATACAGGAACTCAAAAGGATGCGGCCGAAAGCCGCGATGAAATACCTGCTGTCTGTTCCGTGGGACGACGATCCAGAAGTACACGTTCAACCGACGGTAGAGGAGATGAACAGCGTGACGACCCCACTCAATGGCGCGAGGCTGATGATACAGAACCTGGTGGATCACCTGATATTCCTGAACGGTAATCCGTGGGAGTCGCCCGAGAGGAACTAACTGAAGAAGCGTTAAATGCGGTTGCAGGAGCAATTTATCAAGACATTATTTAATGGAATATTTACGCAAAGGAAAACGAAAATGAGTAAAGAAAAAATAGAATACGAAATAGGCAGCGGCAATGTGTTCAAGGATTTGGGATTTCCTAATCCCGAGGAAGAACTCATGAAAGTTCGTTTTGCTGCAATTATATATAACATTATTACCAAACGCGGTTTCAGACGAAGCGAGGCAGCCAAAATCCTGGGTATCAGTAAGAATGAACTCTCAACACTTATGAAGGGCAGACTTGCCGACTGTTCCCTTGACCATTTGCTTTCACTGCTTGGAAAGTTGGATCATGACATTGAGATTGTTCTGCACAAGAGACCTGCTAACACACCTCCCGTAGGACTCCGCATCTCAACCTCCGCAGATTAATTCTGAACGGAAAAAGACTTGCGAGATTTCTCTGAATTTAGTAGAATATATCTATGCCTAAAGTTGAAATGAGATCAGTTTTCTGGGCTGGTGATTCCAAAGACAAACTTTCAGAATTTCCTGACGAAGTACAAACAATATCGGATACATATTGGAAGGTGTACAGGCAGGTAGAACTTCAAACAAAATTAAACGCTTGGGTGGTTTGCCGGGTGTGTATGAGATTGTGAGCAATTACGCTAGTAACACCTAACGTGCTGTTTATGTGGTGAACCTTGGAAACATAATTTATGTTCTGCACTGTTTCCAGAAGAAATCGAAGCGTGGGATAAAGACTCCAAAAAAGGATATTGATTTAACCTGTAGACGTTTAAATCGGGCAAAAAAACATGCGCAGCAGGAGAATCATGATAAGTGAAAGGAAAATTAAAGTAGAAAAAGGCAGCGGCAACGTGTTCAAGGATTTGGAATTTCCTAATCCAGACGAAATGCAAGCGAAGGCACATCTTGTTTTCAAGATTCAGGACACTATAACTGAACGCAAGCTCAAGTTAGACGAAGCAGCCAAAATCCTATGTATAAGTAAATCCGAACTCTCGGATATGTTAGACGGTCTATTTGATAGTTGGACGATTGATCGTCTGCTTTCATTTCTCAATAAATTAGGACATGACATAGAGATTGTCCTCCACAAAAGACCTGCCAACACACCTCCTGCAGGACTGCGTATCTCAACTTCTGCTGATTAATTCCGAGCCAGAGCAGCGAGGTATTTTTTTTAGTCTTTCATGCTAAAAAAGTCCGTAAACCGCTCCACGCACATTTATGGCAAACATAGCGCAAACCTACCATATACAAACAGATCATAGTGGAAAGCGATTGGATCGGTTTCTGATGGGTACAACCGAAGGTGTATCGCGAACCTATCTGCAGAAACTGATTCGCGATGGTGCTGTCACCGTCAATGATAAGGTCTCTAAACAGCCCAGTTATACGCTCCGTTCCGGCGACCGAGTCTGTCTCACGATTCCTAATTCCCGCCCTTTGGAAACATTACAACCTGAGAAAATTCCGCTTGACATTCTTCACGAAGATAGCCACTTAATTGTACTTAACAAACCTGCAGGAATGCTTGTTCATCCCGCAAGCGGTGTGGACGTTGGCACACTCGTCAATGCATTGCTTGCACACTGCACTGACCTGTCAAGTATCGGTGGAGTAGAAAGACCGGGCATCGTTCACAGATTAGACAAGGATACGTCGGGTGTTCTCGTTGTTGCGAAAACAGATGTTGTCCATCGTGAGTTGTCTGTGCAGTTTGAAAAACATACCATCACGCGTCAGTATGTCGCTGTTGTATGTAGTATTCCTGCTGAAGCCACCGGAACAATAAATGCTCAAATAGCACGAAGCCGTCAAGACAAGCGGAGAATGACCACAGTCGAAAACAACGGCAGGCACGCTGTCACGCATTATCAGGTATTAGAAAGTTATTACAATTTTTCGCTCATTCAACTCACATTGGAAACAGGACGTCTCCATCAAATTCGTGTTCACATGCAACACATTGGACACCCAATTGCTGGCGATACTATTTATGGTGGCGAACAACGCGCTTTGAACGATGCTGATACACTTCCCGTGAAACATGCACTTATACAACTTAAACGGCAGGCATTGCATGCGCGCACCCTTCAATTTGAGCATCCTGTCACACATGAACGTATGATTTTTTCAGCACCAAAGCCCGCGGATATGCAGCGACTTGTTGATGCATTACGGATGTCGGTCCGTGCACATTTGTAGAGTTTTCTTTAGTATCAATATCGTCAAAAAGTTATGCCTATAGGAAATAGATTATGGAATATGTCAATTTTGGTAAAGCAGGTGTTAAGGTAAGTCCACTTGCGTTGGGATTGGGATTTAGAGGACAAAACGACGAAAGTGCTGCCCAACGGCTTATTGAACACGCCATTGATAACGGTATCAACTTGATCGATTGTGCCAATATATATGGTCCGATGGATGATCGCGCCAACATGGGTCGTTCTGAAGTTGTGCTTGGCAAAGCAATTAAAGGGAAACGGGATGATGTGGTGATTACCTCTAAGATCTGCAGCCACATCGGGCAAGGACCAAACGATTACGGATTATCACGCTACCATATCATGCGTGAGATAGACCGTTCACTGACAAGGTTAGGCACTGACCATATTGATGTCTATCTGATTCACGTTCCAGACGACACAACCCCGCAAGAAGAGACAGTCCGCGCCCTTGATGATCTCGTGCGTTCAGGCAAGGTTCGGTATCTCGGCTGTTGTAATCATCAGGCATGGCAGGTTTGCAAGTCACTTTGGATTGCCGATAGTAATAACGCGACGCCCTATATGTGCGTTCAAAATATGTATAGCCTGCTAAATCGAGATTTGGAAACCGAGATGTTTGGATTAGTGCGTGAGGAAGGACTTGGGGTAATGTGTTATAGTCCGTTATCGGTCGGTTTATTGAGCGGTGTCTATTCGCCTGATGAACCGCCGCCTGCTGGAACTCTCTGGGCAAGACGTTACCGAGATGAATACGATCGCCGGATGCGCGGGGCAACCGGACAGGTGATTACAACGCTCAAACGGCTTGCAGGTGAGTTAGGGAAAACCCCTGCGCAACTTGCAGTGGCTTGGGTGGTATCACATCCCGAAGTCACCGTCGCTATCAGTGGAAGTGATACGATTGAACAACTGGATGACACACTCGGCGGTGTTGGTTGGGAATTGGATACGGCTGTTCGAGATGAATTGGATGCTGTGTCGCTTTCGTTTGTGCGTTTGACTGCACCACCTTTTTAATATTATTTTGGGCAAATTATAGTAGCGTATAAATACGTAGACATTTTCCGTTGATAAAAATTATTAAGCTGATATTTATCATAATTCTTCACTATACTTTGGACAATTTCCATCTGTTTCATGCTGTGTTTTCAAGTCCTTACTGATTTTTCATTGAGTTTCGGACAGGAACGTAACTCACAGAAAAAGAATTTCAGGTGCAAGTAATACTAAATTAACAGGATTAGAAGTTTTCTAATAGCGGTTAGCATTGCTAGGCACGGGGACCTCGCGCTACAGATCGGGTTAATTTGGTATAAGAGCAGCCCCAGCGAGGCGGAATGTCTATAGGTACATTGTGAACAAACCCTCTTTGGTTCCCCAGCGGGGCGAAAGGTGTCCCAATAAACCAATATTGATGTCAAAAGCGTTTCAATTAATCCAGACTATTACTCAAACCCCCTAAAAATTGTCCAAGCTATAGTATTAATTAGAACACCAGTGATTTTATGACGTTTTGCACATTGAATGCGTGATACATTAACGGGACGCTAATGTATCAGCACAAAACTCCCTTCACCTATTTTACAAAAAGGCAATGCCGTCTTGCGCTATCTGCCTAAAAAAGGAGAATAATCATGGCTAAAAGAACAATCATAATCCCAATAGAGATTTTGACTGGAACTACATATGCACTAAGGAAACTTCAAAAAGTTTACCCTCCTTGTGAGATTGTGAATCAGTTTCTCACGCTTTTTGAAATACTGAGTGCTTATGGACCCAAAATTGACAGCAAAGACCGGATTGATCTTTCTGATTCATTTGAAAATATTTTGAGAGAACTCATAAATATCAAAAAGACACTTGAACCTTATATTGAACCGGAGACTGATTATATCTCGGAAGAAGAACGGGAAAAAGTTAGAGAAGTTTTGAACTTTGATGTCGATTTAGCGTCAACTTTGCTTGATGAACTATCAAAGAAAAAAGATACTTGATCTGTTTAAAACTTTGAAAGTGGGTATCTCCACATTGGCGGAGGTATCCGCTTTTTGCTGCGTAGGCTTCCGCAGTAAAACGGATTTCTGACATGCAGAAATGGCACACAGACTCCAAAGATCGACACGCAAACGCCCTCAGTACAATTCACTAGTGAGTAACTTCGGATAGTGAATTGTGTCAATCCAACTCCAAAAAAATACGCACCCATTTGAAAGTGGTTTTGCCTCCCGATCTTCCTGTTCTACCCACTTGGTATAAATGTGATAGAATTCACCATCGTCCCAGTTGGCGATCGTTCTGTCCAGAGACTGCACAAAGGCATATACCGCGTCATTCCGTACGGATCACAACCCTCAACAAACGAATCCGCAGAACATTCAGAACCTCTCAATGACACCCACCAGAACCCGTCTCAATTTCCCACCAAGATGCTATTTGAGCATTATTTTATCGCATACTTCCCACTCTTCATAGAAGATACAATACATCTTTTCAAAAGCTTTGGTACATTCACTTCTGACCGCCCAATCCGCCCATTCCGACGTATCCGATAGCCGCCGCACCGCCCAAACATCAAATCCTGTTCCGCGTCCGCCCTTATCCCAAGCGATCAACCTTTCTTCTATATCTCCCCGCCTCCTGCCTATCGTATTACTCCCAAACAACTTTGATATCAAATCGGTTCGCGCCTCTTCAAACGCCACGTCACGTGATAAAAAACGTTTTCGCTCTGCTGCGATGCTCGCCTCAAAAGTTTGATCAGCGAGTCTCTCCTGCATTTCTGAAATGATTGCTTCTGCCTGTTGGACATCCCCCCAGCAACTCTGGCAATCCTTCTGTAAATCTTGCCACTCCCAATCATGAGCACCACGAGGCAGCATATGTGCAATTGATATCCAAAAAGGTGTCTGCCATTGTGCCGCCCACGCCTGATATTCCAGACCCTCTGTCACCGCAGCCGTCTGTTCTAAAAAGACGCGTTCCGAGACAACCATCTCAAGAAAAAAATCTTTTGCCAACTGAATCACCTCGGTATCCGCCCGATGGGACTTGGTATCCAAAATGGTAAGCCACCTACCCAGATACCCGACCGCAATCTCATAATTATATTTGATACGATCAACAGCCCCAAAACGTTCGTCGTCATACCGATTTTGGCAGCTCGCACAACCGACAACAAACACCCAACCATCCGCATCCGATCGCCTCTTAAGTGCCTCAAGTACATGGTTTTCTACTTCTCTGTTGTGATACGCACAGACATAATATTCCACGGTTACAACATTTGGCACAGTCCTCGTAGGATACCGCACGGTGCTAAACTCCATCTTCAGCTTGTGTTTCATCTTTTTCCTCATTCACCAGTTGTTGTTGTAGTTGCACGATGCCGATTAGTTCTTTTACCCATTCTCTGCTTTGTGTATACGCCATCGCCAACTGTCGCAATTCTAGAGCGTTGACGGTTTCACTTTCCGATATTTCTGTGAGCCTGCGGATACATACCTCTTGAAACTGTTGCGACACCCGCACATCTTTCTCAATAAAATCCTCAATCTCCGCCTGCCGTCTTGCCAATAATGCATCCGCCGCAGCGCGTTGTGTCTGTGCATCAAACGCAGCAGCGCGTGCCTGCCAACTATGCTGGCTTGACCATCGCCCCAAAACCTTTAGCGACCTTTTTTTTCCGTTGACATCGCGTTGACATAGTACCCGCAAAGACCGCTCCGTTGCTGGCATCTCACAATAAAGTTTAAAGTATTGCCAAGCGAGAGCCGTCTCGTCCGGCAAACGTTGTAATGCTTCCATTTGATACACCTATAACCCCCGAGTTTCTGACACAAAAAAGACGATTTCGCAGCGTCAACTGCAGAACCTATCCCATCATTTTTTGATATTATACCACAAGGTCGGGTTTGGTGCAAACCAGGGCTATTTAGTTTTCCAATAATTTTGAACTTTTGCTCAAGACTCTTCCTGTCCGAGCCAGGGCTATACACCCAACGCAGGTTTTTCCGAAAATTGAGATTTTCGCTTTAAGACCTTCTGCTGTCCGAGCAACCTCCAGCTCGCGACTTTTCGGCTAATATGGACAAAAAGCCGAAAACTAAATAGCCCTACATAGACGCTATTTTTCGCTTGACATTCAACCAAGTTTACAAAAAGCCGGTATAGCCCTTGCTACAAGTTTAAGATTACGGAGGACATTTTGAAGAAACTTGATACCTTCTGGCAAGCCGTCCGAGACTTTTGGAGAACAGGAAAGACAGGGGTTGCCCTATTCCTAATTTCCCTTTTTGCTCTTATATACGGGGATATCGCACTGGAGTTTGAAATAACCCAGGGCTGGAAGGGACATGTATCCGTTCAAAATGTCATGAAAGACATTTCGGCATTTATTCCAGTAGGTGCGGCATGCGTCGTAATGATAATCGGAGGCATAGATCTAATCATGTTATTATCAGACTTTATTCAAGCCAGACGTGAGAAGCAGATAGAAGCAGCCAAAGAAGCAGCCAAAGCCGAAGGTATGGCGGAGGTTTACCGCCAGATCGCAGCGTGGGATCGCCGGCGAAAAGAAGCGGAAGATCGGGGCGAGGAGTTCACAGAACCCCCGCCGACAAAACCGCAGGAACAATCACAGAGGAAACCAAAAGGATAAACTTGTTACCTCGTTTTCGTCCAATGAATGCGGGATTCTATACAATCCATAATCGCACGCAGACGCAGTGGGCATTGGGAAGAAACCAGTTCAAAAGGTGAGCAGGTGCCTTCAAAAACCTTTTGATAGCAAAAGGGGACCAAAATCACAATTTCCCCGCTTTTTGTCGGATGCAAGGTTAGAAAAAAGGTCAAAAGCCTGTTATGAAAAGGCACCTGAAGGTGTGCTGTCGGAATCTGGCACCCTTTTGAGACCGGTTGAACACATACCGTCACTAGGCGGAATCGCCTTTTGCCAATCAATAAACTCCCTACTTGTTTGGACAAAACATAGGTAATTATACGATCTATGTCCTTAGCACTAAGATCACGTTTCTTTTCCTCTGACATGTCAATTCTCCTTATACATCCACTGCACACTAAAGCGCGCTTTTGCGGCTCAGTTCTGCCCTCTTGTTACGACATCACGACCCTTTGAGACATAGACACCCGACACGCTCAATTTTAATGGATAATACCCAATTAACGGGATTTGTAATGTGAGGTCCCCGTGCCTCACAATGCTGACTTTATCGGAAAACTTCGAATCAAGTTAATTTGGTATTAGATTGGAGAGGAATTTATGAAAAATCAATCTAAAATTAAAAATGGTAAAGACTCTACAGGTCCCTTTTGTGGTCAGACACGCCGTGAATTTATTGGCAACATTGCAGGGGGTTTCGCTTCGCTTGCATTGACTGGACTGTTATCCACTGACGGTTTTCTCGATTCACAAGCGTTTGCAGCAGATGGTGTGACACCTTTTCACAATCCGCTCGCGCCTAAACCTTCACACTTCACGCCGAAGGCAAAGCGCGTGATTTTCCTGTTCATGTATGGTGGTCCAAGCCATGTTGATACCTTCGACTACAAACCGCAATTGTTTAAACTCAACGATAAGACCGTCAAAGTCAAGACAAAAGGGCGTGGTGGTGAGAAAACAAAGGGACGTATCGTCGGTCCAAAATGGAATTTCCAACAGTACGGCGAATCTGGACAGTGGGTATCAGGGCTTTTTCCTCACATTGCAACATGTGTTGATGACATCGCCTTTATCAAATCAATGACCGCAGACTCCCCATTGCACGGTTCAGCAATGCTGATGATGAATGCAGGCAGAATACTAAGTGGGTATCCATCGCTTGGGTCCTGGGTGAACTATGGGCTTGGCAGTGAGAACGAGAACCTTCCCGGATATGTTGTGATGCTTGACCGGACAGGGGGTCCTATCAGCGGGGCGAAAAACTGGAGCAGTGGGTATATGCCTGCAGTTTATCAAGGCACAGTCTTTCGTTCAGAAGGCGCACCCATTCTCAATTTGGAACGATCTAAGGACATGTCAGAAAGCGAACAGCGCAGACTACTTGATTATTTAAGACAATTTAATTCAACCCATCTCTCCAAACATACTGACAATACCGATCTCGCGGCGCGAATTTCGAGTTATGAGTTAGCCTATAAGATGCAATCTGCTGCACCAGAAACTGTCAATTTGGATAGCGAACCAGAACACATCAAAGCACTTTACGGAGTCAATGAGAAAGAGACTGAGGAATTTGGAACAAAATGTCTTTTGGCAAGGCGATTGGTAGAACGGGGTGTGCGATTCATTCAACTCTACTCCGGTGGTGCACATAATGACGATAATTGGGACGCACACAGCGACATTGAAAGAAACCACAACAAGCATGCCAAGGCAACTGACAAGCCAATTGCAGGATTGCTTAAGGACCTCAAACAACGCGGGTTACTTGACGAAACACTCGTTGTATGGGGTGGTGAATTTGGTCGCCAACCTACAGCAGAATATGCCAAAGGCACAGGTCGGGACCACAACTCTTATGGATTCACAATGTGGATGGCTGGTGGTGGTATCAAAGGTGGCATTAGCGTTGGCGAGACGGATGAACTCGGTAGCGCGGCAGTCAAAGATCCGTTTCATGTCAAGCACCTTCATGCAACAGTTCTTCATCAACTCGGTATTGAACCGAATAAACTCACATACTTCCACAGCGGGTTAGATCAAAAACTTGTCGGGGTTGAAGGTGCAGAACCGATTTGGCAGATCGTGAGTTAGTTGAAGATAGTTCACAATTCGTTGAGATATTGTAGGGCGGGTCTCTGTGCCCCGCCAATTTTGTCTGAACCGGGATTTTCAGGATTTCCAGATTTTCAAGATTCTTGCATCTTCACTAACCCTTTAATTCTTAGTTTAACGTGAGTTTGATAAAAACAAGATGTCGGGCTTCTTGTAGGGGGCGAGGTCTTCTCGCCCGTAGGGGTTAGGTTACCTAACCCCTATGAAAATGTCCATTTATGTTTAGAATTTGGTATATATCCTACACTCCGCACTTGTTTTGACACATTTTGGTATTTTTACGACAAACCCGTGTCACGAAAGGATTCGCACAGGATAGGGGAGATTTGGAGTTGTGAATTAAGATTCTATTTTCCACTTGTCTTTTTTCCGGTTCACCTGAAATTGCTTACTCAATGTAGGGACCACGCAGGTTTGAGAAATAAATACCGAAATCGGAAATCAGAAGTGCGGAGTATAGGATATATCAAACTCACGTTAGTTTAGACAACACACCTTTCCCCAACAAAAACAGATCCATTTTCTTAAATTGACACCTATCCTATTCCACACACCACACCCTATTTTTCAGTTGACATCCCTATTCCTTGCAGTGTATGATATTCAAAACACGTAATCATAGGAGGAAAATAGATTGGCAGCAGATATCGGACTCATCGGATTAGCAGTAATGGGCGAAAACCTTGCACTAAACATGGAAAGCAAAGGCTTTGAGGTAGCGGTTTTTAACCGAACCGTTTCTCGAGTTGATAATTTCATTGAAGGTTCAGCAAACGGAAAAAACATCATCGGAACACGGTCAATTCCTGAATTTATTGGGAAATTAGATACACCCCGAAAAATTATTCTAATGGTAAAAGCAGGCGAACCTGTAGACGCATTCATTGAGTTACTTGTTCCCCATCTTTCAAAAGGTGACCTGATTATTGATGGCGGAAACTCCAATTTTAACGACACCGTCCGTCGACATGCAGAATTGTCTGAACAAGATATTCTTTTTATAGGTACAGGAATCTCCGGTGGTGAAGAAGGCGCACTAAAGGGTCCGGCGATGATGCCGGGTGGGTCACCAGAAGCTTACGCACTTGTTGAACCTATCTTTACGAAGATAGCAGCACAGGTAGAAGGAATGCCTTGTTGTTCATACATTGGACCGAACGGTGCTGGACATTATGTCAAAATGGTGCATAACGGCATTGAATATGGTGACATGCAACTCATTTGTGAGGCTTACTCTCTAATGAAAAGTGTCTTGGGCATGAATACTGATGAAATGCACGAGGTATTTAACGAATGGAATCAAGGTGAACTAAATTCTTATCTCATCGAAATAACTGCTGACATCTTTACACAACGTGACGCAAACGGTACCCCTTTCGTTGATGTCATCCTTGACAAGGCAGGACAAAAAGGAACAGGTAAATGGACAAGCATTTCCGCCTTAGATCTTGGTATTTCTGCTCCTACTATCGCAGAAGCGGTTTTTGCACGTTGTATCTCCGCCATAAAAACCGAACGTGTTGATGCTTCAGAAGTAATTAACGGACCGGTTGGCACATTTGATGGAGACCGAGAAGAAACCCTGAAGGCTATCCACGATGCGCTATATGCAGCAAAAATCTGTTCTTATGCCCAAGGATTCGCGTTGATGCAAGAAGCAAGTGTAGAAAATGATTGGGATCTGGATCTTGGAGAAATCGCTTTAGGGTGGCGTGGCGGATGTATCATTCGTGCAAAATTCCTACATCGGATAGCAGAAGCGTTTGAACGAAATCCTGACCTACCGAATCTGTTGCTTGATTCCTATTTTCGTGGCGTTATAGAAACAGCACAACCCCACTGGCGGAATGTCATTAGTACAGCAACACAACTCGGTATTCCCATTCCAGCTTTCAGTTCAGCATTAGCCTATTTTGATAGTTATCGCAGTAGCAAACTCTCTGCCAACCTTATCCAAGCGATGCGTGATTATTTCGGTGCACATACCTATCATAAATTGGATGCAGATGGAAACATTATTGTCGGTGAAGATGGAGAACCGACGGTGTTCCATACTGAATGGATGCTGGAGAACCGTCCAGAAGTTATTGTTGAGTAAAGGAGAACTTATGGCTCAAGAACCACAACAAGCATTATATGATTTTAAACCACAACACGACTTTTTTGTCGGGATAGATTCAGACGGTTGCGTTTTCAATAGCATGGAGGTTAAACATAACGACTGCTTCAGCGTAAATGTCGTTAAGCATTTTGGTCTAGCGTCCATTTCACGACAAGTGCATCAGGCGTGGGATTTTGTCAATCTTTACTCCACGATGCGTGGAACGAATCGGTTTAAAGCTGTGCTACTTGTATTTGATTATTTACGTGAGATGTCTCTTGTACAGAAGATGGGGGTAGAAGTTCCAGAACTACCGCACCTGAGAGAATGGACTGAAACCGAAACGAAACTTGGAAATCCCGCACTTCAGAAAGCACTTGATGCCACGACTGGTGAAAGACTTGATGAATTGAGTCAAGTGATGCAATGGAGTCTTGGTGTGAATGAAAGTGTTTCGGAGATAGTCTATAACCTTCCACCATTTCCCGGCGTACGTGATGCCTTGCAACGACTTCAAGGCAAAGCAGATGTCATTGTGGTTTCTGCTACACCAGATGAAGCACTCAAACGGGAATGGGATGAACATGATATTGACCAATATGTTGCGCTGATCGCCGGTCAAGAGATGGGAACAAAAACGGAACATCTCACCATCACAACGAAAGACAGATATCCAGAAAATCGTGTATTGATGATAGGTGATTCTCCAGGCGACCTAAAAGCCGCGCGGAGTGTCGGAGCACTGTTCTTTCCTGTCAATCCTGGTGCGGAAGATACATCATGGGCACACTTCCTTGACGAAGGGATTGATAGATTTTTTAACGGGCAATATGCAGGCAGCTTTGAAGACGAATTGCTTGCCAAATTCCAAGAATTGCTGCCCGAAACGCCTCCATGGTAAGGGGAATTCGTAAACAGTATATGATACCAAATTAACGTAATCTGTAGTGTGAGGTCCCCGTGCCTCGCAATGCTAACTGCTACGTAGAAAACTTCTAATCGCGTTAATTTGGTATGAAAGGATATTTATGAAGATATTATTACAACATCGAGTTGAAGACGACCAGTTAAAGCGGTTAGAAAACATCATAGGTAGCGACCATACATACATCATACCGAATTCACGAGAAGAAATTGCTGAAGAGGGTAAAGACACCGATATTTTTTTGGGTTTCTGTAGCGAGGATATTTTCCCGCTCCTGCCTAATATCAAGTGGATTCAGGCATCCAGCGCAGGTATGGACAAACACATGTATCCTGCGATGCGCGAGAGCGATGTGATTTTGACGAACGCTGCAGGACTTTACGGAACACACGTCGCTGACCAAGCGTTTGCGCTCCTGCTCGGTATAACACGTGGCATCCACCATTATGTGCGTAACCAAGATAACCATCAGTGGGGTGGCAGCAAATCACCGATGATTGAGATTGACGGTTTCAAAATTGGTATCGTTGGGTTAGGTGGTATTGGCATGCAGATGGTGAAACGGGCGAAAGGCTTTGATATGTATGTAATCGCTGTTGATGCTTACCGCACCGAAAAGCCTGAGAATGTTGACGAACTGATGCCGATGGATAAACTTGCAGACATGATGAGTCGAGTGGATGTTGTGATGATTGCCTGTCCATTGACTGAGGAGACACGTGGACTGATTAATGCCGAAAATTTATCTATTATGCAACCGACTGCATATCTGATAAACGTTGCCCGCGGTCCGATTGTTAACGAAGCCGGCCTAATTGAAATATTGCAAGCGGGTAAAATCGCAGGTGCAGGCTTGGATGTCACAGAAATTGAACCACTATCTAAAGAGAGTCCGTTGTGGGATATGGATAACGTTATCATTACACCACACGCTGCTGGAGGTTCACAGCACCGCATGCGGCGTATCACCGAATTTTTCTTGGATAATCTTGAACGGTATCTGAAGGGTGAAGCATTGCAGAATGTGGTTGATAAGCAGCTTGGTTTTTAGCCATGATTGAATACAAAGGTTATATCGGAGTCGTTGATTTCGATCCAGAAATGGATCTATTCCACGGAACAGTGATTAATACACAGGATGTGATCACGTTCTACGGTGCATCTGTAGCTGAACTTCAGGAGGAAATGCAGAAGTCCCTTGAGGTCTACTTTGAAGTTTGTGAAGAGCAGGGGAAAGTACCAGAATAACTTTTGAAGGATAAAGTTAATTTCCTGTCCGAAACGCTTTGCGTTCCGTTTTATTTAACTTTATTTAACAAAGTAAAATAAATTTGACTTTTAGTCAAAAAACATGGTAAATTTATACCAGTTTGATTGAATAATTGGCGTGTCTATAAGACTTACACAGCCTGATCGTTTTCAGGCGTTACAACGTTTGTAGTAGCACAATTTATTGTACATTTTTTAGCGATACAAGTTCAATGTTGACACACATTTCAAATTTGCGTCAGCCCTGAAAAGGAGGTCTTACTTGAAAACCTATAATTTATTTATAAGTCATTCTTGGGTTTATAGGGATGCGTACGAAAAACTGGTTAATTTGTTAAATCAAAGGTCATATTTCCGGTATAGCAACTATTCTGTGCCAAAAGATGATCCCCTACACACCAATGGAACCGACAAGGAACTCTATGCGGCGATAAAAAACAAGATATCACTTAGTAGTGTGGTTCTGATGTTAGCAGGTGTTTACGGAAGTTACAGCAAATGGATCAATAAAGAGATCAAAATTGCTCAAACTGAATTCAAAATCGCAAAACCGATTATTGCTATTGAACCCTGGGGTAGTCAAAGAACATCTACGAAAGTAAAGGGTGCTGCAGATAAAATTGTCGGTTGGAACACAGAAAGCATTGTATCTGCGATTCGGGAGATAGCATGAAAATGGACGAAAAACAAGAATTGTTGGAAATATACAAACTCCACGCGGAACTTGCCGAAAGCGTGAGTAAGCAACGAGGTACCGCAAACCGTTTTTATATGTTGGTTTTGTCTGGATTAGCAGTCCTTTTTTCTGCTTTCTTACAGCGCAAAAACGGTGTGCCTCTTGGTGCCCTCATGGTAGGGTTTGGAACATTCGGTATGCTTTTGGCAGTGGCATGGTATATCGTCATTCGTTCGTACCGACAACTGAATTCCGGTAAATTTAAAGCATTGCATGAATTAGAAGAAAAACTCGCCTATCCGTTCTTCAAACGCGAGTGGGATTTGCTAAAGGAAGGAACAGAGCGAAAAACCTATTGGCGACTAACCATTGTTGAAACTTTTGTCCCAATTATCTTCTTTAGTTGTTTCGGTGTGTTGTTGATAGTTGGCATCTTCTTGTTGGTCAGATGAAAAAACTGGTGGTTCAATCCAAATAACCTGGGTTAATCACCGGATGGGATTCCATCTGAACAATTTTTTAGCCGAATAAAACTTCAAAGTGAGGAAATTATGAAACGAACTTTTGAACGAATCTTGTTTATGATTATTGGGGCACTTATTGCTTTTTTCGCCTATATGGTTGGAACCACTGAAAGAGGTGCAGAGGCACAAAGGGAAGTGCAAGGTAAGGTAATTGAATGTGATAGACTTATTACAAATGAAATTATTGTTAGCAACAAAGAAGGAGGTGTCTTGATAGAAGCAAGTGAAAAACAGATAGGTATTAGCACCGTATATCGTGATAGCAATAATCCCAAGGAAGTTTCCAATTTAATAGGCATGTATGTTACTAAAGATAAGGCTTATATCCAAGTAGGAGATACAGAAGATTTCGTTATTATGAAATCTGATAAAGATGGAAAAAGTATTAGCCTCAGACAAGGTACTGATACCGAAAACCTTACTCACGCGAGTATAGCTGTTATGAAGGGTAGAGCTGGCATTAGAATACGTGATAACAACGGCAGCAAAAACTTGTTCACGGATTAAGGTTCAATGATAACGAAAATTCTCACGAATTGGGTCCTTGCATCTCTTATTGCTACTGGTGTTTTCATGCTAGTCATCGTTCTATCGCTTCTTATTGGAAGAGGTGATGAAGGTAAAGGACGATCTGTAGTTTCTTTTTGTGTTTTTATTATCTCAGGACTTACGCAATAATATACAATTGTGTTATACTGTTCTATTATGACTACATTTACACTATCTGAAAAGAAGCAAAACTTATATTCCGATTATTGTCAATTTTTGTTAGCAACTTTTACTAATTTTACTCAAACTTATTTTGCTGATCAGACGCATAAGTGGAACCACGATCAACTCAACCGTTTCCTGAGAAACGAAAGCATTCCTTCAAGCGAACTCTGGAAATCCGTTGAACCGGATATTGAGTTTGATAAAGATGGATACCTGATTTTTAACGATGTTGTGCTGTCTAAAATATATTCGAAACTAATTGAAGCTGTCTACCCTCAATGGAGTGGTAGCGACAAAAAAGTCATTGCAGGCATCGGCATTGTCACGTGTGTCTATGTCAACCCAAAGACACACGAGTATTGGATCATTGATTACCGCATTTTTGACAAAGCCCATGATAGTAAAACCAAAATAGATCATTTACTTGATATGTTGCACGATGCGGACTTCAAGAAACAACTCCCGTTTCGGATAGTGCTGATGGATGCTTGGTATGTGTCCATGAAAGTGATGAAAGCGATTGAAGCACTTTCCAAGGTCTACTATGCGCCACTGAAACGCAACCGGCTTGTGAATGATACTGATGGCGTTGAACCGCACCAGCAAGTCCAAAACTTATCTTGGTCTCTACCAGAAACGACACTGGTAAACGCGTGCATATCAAAAGGTTTCCGAAAGGGCATCAAGTGAAGTTGTTCCGGATTGTGTCTGATACAGGACGCACGGAATATATTGTGACAAACGATTTATCTCAATCGGATGCGACTGCGACAAAACAACAGTGTCAGGTTCGCTGGAAGATTGAGCAACTTCATCGTGAGATCAAACAGACAACCGGTATTGGCAAATGTCAATGTCGTTCACTGCGTGCTCAACGAAACCATATTGCGTGTTGTTTCCAGGTCTGGGTCTGTTTGAAGCGTGTTGCCCGGAAAACCACTCAAACGATTTACCAACTTAAACAAAGTTTATTGGATGATTATGGACAACAACAACTCTCTAATCCTTCAATAATATTCAAAACTGCGTAAGTCCTGTATCTATCTTATTTTTATATTGTCGTATGTAAATGGATGTTAAAAAAGAAAGCAAAACTTCAAAATAATTGTATGCTTCAACACTACGACACGCGCACGTGCGGGCCCACAGCATGACTCGCTGTTTTTCATGCAGAGCGTGGGACACAGAGACTTGTCCCTGCATTACTGAAGCATATGAACCACGGCAACATATTCTTCTATGACTCCTCATCAGTCTCAATCCGAACAGCACAAAATTTCAACTCAGGTTGTTTAGACACCGGGTCAAACGCTGAATTCGTTACATAATTCACATTGGTTTCTGAGTGAAACAGATCACCCCAATGGAACGGCGTGAAAAGCAGCCCTCGCCGGATAGTATCCGTAACACGCGCACGCGCGTAACACCTCCCACGTCGCCCCACAAGATAAACCCATTTTCCATCTTCTACGCCGTTCTCGACTGCATCGTCAGGATGAATTTCAACGAAAGGCTCAGGGTCTTTCCGTGTTAGTTGTGGCACTTTGCCGGTCCGTGTGCGGGTATGCCATTGACTTGCTACGCGCCCAGTTGTCAAACCGAGCGGAAATTCCGCATCTGTTTTTTCATCCGGAGGTTGATAGACAAGTGTTTTAAATTGTGCTTTTCCAGATGTCGTAAAAAATTTTCTGTTTGTATATCGTCGCAGAGTTCCGGGGTGTCGTGGATTAGGGCAGGGCCATCGGAGCGACGTTTTCTCAAGACGTTCATTCGTCATCCCCATCTGATCGCACGGAGTTCCTGCGGTCAAAAGCCGATATTCATCCCATATCTCCTCGTGCGTGCGGAAATCAAAATCACGTTTGAATCCCATCACTTTAGCGACTTGCGTGAATATCCACCAATCCGGTTTTGCTTCTCCATGAGGTGTGAGAAATTTATACTTTGTTAGTCAATACTTCTGCGATTGACAGAACATCTTGGGCAACCTCTGCAAGACGTTTTCTACGATTCATCGCCATTTTTTTCAAAGTTCGGTATGCTTCAGCCTCGGTAGTGCCACGTTGTTGGGCAACGATTTCCTTTGCCCGTTCTATAATTTTGCGTTCGGCAAGACTCGTTTTCGTTTTTTCAAGCGTGCGCGATGACGTTATACCTGCTTATCTCAAAGACCTGGTTTAACCGATGTATCCGTTCAAGATCATTATCAACGATTAAAACACGCTGCGTTTCAACGACTGCTTCCATTCTGTTGAATTTAACCTTTCCAAATCCGATTCAATGTGAGTATTAAAACATACACTGAACATATAGCAAAATCAATGCCAAGTGTTCTGAAAAAGGTGATAGCAAGTACTCTATAGGTTTTCAGGGATAAGAAGTCAGTGACGTATTACCAGTTGCCTATTTTTTAAGCAGTGGAAACTTATTTTTTTGGCAATGCGTGAATCAAATTGGCAGGTTAATAACAACTATTGGATTGGAAAAATGATGGGTTTCAGCATAAGCTCAAATCAGAATTACAACACCGAGAATACAGAAAAAGTAGAACCAATATGCTCAATAAACTTACGAATGTGAACACTTTCTGGTAGGTGTGGTTAGGAAACCGCGCCATAGGCGTCAATTTAGCGGTCCCCAACACGGTAGGTGTGGTTTATAACCGCATCGGATCTTATGGAATATGGGTCCGATAACCATTTTCGCGAACGACTCGGTGCGGTTACAAACCGCACCATAGGCGTCAATTTAGTGGTTTTTCAAATATGAGAAATGCTCTTCAGTCCCGTAGGGACGATATGTTTATAGAAAACGTGGTAACCCCAATCTCTTCAGCCCCGTAGGGGCGGAATGTTTATAGCAATGGGTTACCAATCGGGATATGTCGCTCGGACGGAGCTAAAGAGACGTGTCTGGACGGTGTACTATAAACATATCGTCCCTACGGGACTAAATGTCCGACAATATCAATAACCATGCCTATTGATAAGGGTTCATAAAAACATAGACGTTTCCTTAAATTGACGCCTATGGTGCGGTTACAAACCGCACCTACCGGCCCTGGAGGAACGCTAAATTGACGCTAATGGTGCGGTTACAAACCACACCTACCGGCCCTGGAGGAACGCTAAATTGACGCTAATGGTGTAGTTAGGAAACCGCGCCTACCACAGTGTCCAAGTAATTATATATTTTACTATAGATGCACGTATTATACTTGCAAAAAAAATGGGAAAACCAATAATTATAGATGGAGTTATGGCATTCTATTTCAGAAATTTGGCAATAATAGGTGGGACCAAATGAGATATAGTATCCCCTTGTGCTATACGTTTACGCACCTCTGTAGAGGAAACTTCCGCATAGAAATCTGGAAGTATCAGGTAAGTCACGGAAGAAATATACGGCTTTAGATTTGGCTGCGCAAGGAATTGTTGTATTGTTTCTATACTTACATTGTCACGATTTGCTACGATGAAACGGCACTGTGAAAAAAGATGGTGTAATTCTGTGTGGACATCTGTGTAATATTTGGGATCAAAAATTCTAACTAATGTATCGTATCCGACAATGAAGTGGAATTCAGTGCCAACAGGATAAATTGCTTTTAAAACTTCTACTTTGTCAATGTAACGACCGTGGCTTGAGATACCAACGGATACATCGCTTTGATTCTCAGCATATCGTTTGAGTGTCAGAATTCTCCCAGCTAATGGCAACCCAAATACGTCTTTATCAACGTTTGCCTTAGCAAGAAGCAAAAGCAACTCATCCAATTGAAAATGTGCTTGTGCTTCCTCGAACATTTTGATGTGTGCTACAGTGATCGGATTAAAAGACCCTGAAAAGATACCCAGTTTTTTGCTGGATTCACGAATTGGGTTAGAAGACCGATGTGCAATTACAATTTTTGGTGGGGCATCGGAATCCAATTGATTGATGAGTTGTGAATACTTTTCATAATCTGGATGTGTCAGAAACTTATCAAGGGATTTCATAGTTCATTTTTTTTGACTTGTTCCCATATTTCGTCAAGTTCAGCAAGTGTTTGGTCATCAATAGTTTTGCCTTGTTTTTCCAATTCAGTCTCCATCCGTTTAAAACGTTTGATAAACTTACGGTTTGATTTTCGCAAAGTCTCCTCAGCCTGTAAATCAACAAAACGGCACAAATTTACAACAGCAAACAGTAAATCTCCGATTTCCATCTCAACAGCCTCAGGCTCATTGTTATTCAGGCTTTCCTTAACCTCTGCTAACTCCTCGTCTACTTTAGCAATAACATCAGCGATGTCATCCCAATCAAATCCGACTCGTGCTGCCCGTTTCTGAATTTTCTGTCCACGTAGCAATGAAGGTAAAGCATTCGGAATTCCATCAAGTACAGATTTTCTATCTTCATATCCCGCTTCTTGACGTTTAATGGCTTCCCAATTTTTGACAACCTCTTCAGCATTATCAACGTGAACATCGGCAAACACATGTGGATGTCGTCGGATTAATTTCTCTGTCAATGTTTCAATCACATCATGTATGTCAAATTCTTGGCTTTCTGCTGCAATTTGTGCTTGCAGCATGAGGTTTAACAGAAGATCGCCCAATTCTTCTTTTAATTTATCTGGATCACCAGAATCAATCGCTTCAACTGTCTCGTATGTTTCCTCAATAAGTGTGGATTTTAGAGATGAATGAGTCTGTTCACGATCCCAAGGACACCCGTTTTCTCCCCTTAATGTCGCTATTACTTCAACGAGTGATTCAAACAGTTCTTTCTGCATAGATCGGCTTCCTTTAATCTGTTCCATTTTCTTGTAAGTTTTCTAACTGGATGATTAATTGCCCGAGTTGGAAACGTAGTAGCATAGTGTAAATTTGCATTAATAAAGTTACTTGAGCCTCAGTGGTGAAATCACTAATCTGAATGAGTTGAATGAACTTTTCTGCGCGTTCACGAACACGTTCAGATTGTTCCAGATCAATAGGTTCTGATTGTTTATTGCTTTCTTTAATAAACTGCCAAATCCTATCCTGAATCTCAAGCACATAGTTTTTTGTCATCGCTGAGCGTGCATTTTTAACTGAATCGACCCAGATAGTATTCGCTTTCCAATTTAGCATGAAAGCAATACTGTTGATAATCACATCCCGAACCGAGTCCTCGCCAGAAATAAGTTCCTCTAAGTTAGTAAGTCCCTCTGCTTCAGCCGAAAAGGTGCGAACTCGCGTGAAGTCTTTCAAGTTCGTCATCAACAATTCGTTTTCTGCGATAAGATGCCAAAAACTTGCACTGGTTGCAAGCAGAACTTCGACTTGATTGCTAATCTCGTCCGACATTTGTGCACGAACACAAAAATTATGAATACTATGCAATCGACTACGAAATTGATGCAATCCTGTCGTTGTTTGGTACTCAGTAGGGCTTGCTACCTGAGGTAGTAGATATTGGCGAATCTGAGTAAGTAACCCATCAATAGTGGTTGGTTCAACGTTCATAAACGAGATGCCTTCTAAATTCGATCTTTTCTATATAATAACAAATATCTTAGCTAATATCAATGCAAATTTGAAGCAAATACAATCCTATGCTATAATATCGTCAAAGGTGATATATTCGTTCACAAAAGACAGATTAAATTATATCTGAGTTTTAGACTCTAATCCAGATGGTCAATATTTCAGACAGTTTTGCAAGGGGAATATATCAATGAAAATTACAGATGTAGAATTTCGTACCGTTTCAATCCCATTTCTTCCTGCGATACAGGAACATTCTGGTATGGTTTATCCGACAACCTTGATCTGGGTGCACACCGATGAAGGTTTAACAGGATTAGGTGAAAGTCAAGCTGTTGATGGCAATATTACTGACCAAGCGGAAGGAATCGCTGAAAGATATGTCGGTAAGAATCTTTGGGATATAGATCTTTCATCGGAGTCATTTAGCCTCCAATGTGCGTTTTATGATTTAGCAGGTCAGGCTTTGGGAGTGCCAGCATATAAACTAATCGGTCCAAAATATAGGGATAGTGTTGAACTCGCGTATTGGTCTCCACCGATGCCACCCGAAGACACTGCTAAGGAAGCAGAACGCGCAGCGAACTTAGGATTTCGTGTGCATAAATTGAAAGCACGAAGTGCAAATATCGTCGAAACTGCACGTTTAATTGCGGAAACGTGTGGACCCGATTTTCAAATTCGTATCGATCCAAATACGGAATTTGGCGATTTGGAAACCGGACTACGGCTCGCGGAAGAATTGCAACCATACAACATTGAAGTATATGAAGACCCTATTCGATTTGATGATCTGTCTTTGTATCGTCAATTAAGGGAAAAGGTGGATGTCCCCGTCGCTCGTCATGTGGGCGGGTCGGCAGAGATTTTAGAAAACATTCGTGCAGATGCTGTGGATGCAGTTAACACCTTCGGGAATGTTGCAGGGCTGCGTAAGAGTGCTGCCGTTGCCGAAGCCGCTGGCTTACCAATTTGGGTTCAGGTATTTGCATTTGGCACATGCGTTGCATCAACTTTCGCCGCACACATGGTATGTACACTGCCAAACTGCACAATGCCAATTGACGAACTTCCACACATCCGAATTGACGATCTTTCTGGGGGTAGTATGGATCTCTCAAATGGTGCAATCAACCTATCAGACAAACCGGGATTGGGTATCAGTTTAGATATGGATGCAGTTGCGCGGTATAGGATTCGTTAGCAACTCTCAAGAATTACTTCTGTTCAAATTTCTATAAACACATATACGATTGTTATTCGGTTGTAACTTCCTTATACCCTTTAGGCAGAGGCTTTCCAGCGACAAGGGATGATTTCAAAGGACGGACATGTCGGCAACTGCCGCGATGCGTGAACCCAGGACAATCGCACGTTATATCCGCGCCAATTACCTCTAAAGTGTAATATTTTCCTTTTTCCGATGAACTTTCGGCATGGTAGACAGTTCGCTCAGCACCGGAGAGGACTTGTGCTAAAACACGGATTGCCTCTTCGGAATACGGCTTGAGCTGCTTTTTAGTTGCTTCTTGAATATTTGCGGCATTCTCTTCAAGATATGCATCTCCAACTTTCTGTAGTACATCATGGACATCTGATTCCTCAAGCTCAGACGTTTGGACAGACAGCGCATTCATCATCCGCTTAAGTTCACTGAGAACATCTAACTGAAGAGCCCCTTCTCCACCCGGTAATAATATTGATCCTTCAACTATCAAATCCATCAAAGCAGCCTTTGTTTCCAACACAGTTTTGACGAATGAATCTATTGTTCCGTTAGCAACCATATAGGTAACATTTACAGTTCCAGTCTGTCCAATACGGTAGGCACGATCCTCAGCCTGCCAATGGTTAGCCGGCACCCAATCCAAATCATTAAAGACAACCTGCCGAGCTGCAGTAAGATTAATCCCGACCCCCGCAATGTGCATGTTAGCGATGAAGAGTTTGATATTGTCATCGTTTTGAAACTGATCAACTCGGTCCTGCCTCACATGTGTAGGAACTTCACCGGAAACATAAACCGCTCGATCCTTGAAATGCTTACGGAACCGTTGCATCGTATTAAGAAAGGATGTAAAAATAATTACTTTTTCGCCCTGTTCCAGAGCATTTTCCACAAATTTTATGGTGTAACGGCATTTGACAAAAGCAATTGCTCGGCGTACTTGGGTTATCCTACCCATTCCACTACCTAAATCTGTAGTGTCTATTGATTCGTCTAATTCTTCTTGGTGTTCTGACGATAACCCGAGGGATTCTGGTAACCCATCAATAGCATCTGGAGCATCAAATTTAGATAAAAATTCTTGTACTAATCGATTATAATGCTGGATCGCATAAGGGTGTAGCTCCACATCAAACCAAGTTCGCATTTTAGGGGGTAAATCTAACACCTCGTCTTTTGTTCGGCGCAGCATGATACCGTGTAGTTGCACGGTGAGTTCCTCAATATTGCTTGCCGTTGTGTAGGACTTAACAAAACCTCAAGAATGTGGTAGAATCTATAAAAACCTATAAAACTCTACACTCTTCTTTTGATTTGTGCCGGACTTCCTGCTTCGTCGTTTCGTGCCTCTCAAGTGAGGTCTGACAGAAACTCCACAGGCGTTTATCGTCTCCTCGCAACTCGTGGCGACGGTGTTATGGTCGGGCGGGACAGAGATTGATAGCAGCGTTGAGGTCTCTATTGCATTCAAAGTCACATTCTGTGCAATGATATGTCCGTTCAGAGAGCGTCAAATCTGTTTTCTTGTGTCCGCAGTTGCTACAGGTCGGACTACTCGCAAAGAACTGATCCGCTTCAGTTATCGGTATCCCACGTCTATCTGCCTTGTATCTAAGCATGGTAAGAAATCTTGAAAGTGCTGAATCCGACAACGCTTTTGCCAACTTCCGGTTCTTGAGTAGTCCGCTGATATTCAGTGTTTCTATACCGATAGCAGAGGCTTTACGAATAATCCGTATGCTTGCTTGGTGGTGTGCGTCTTCACGGATATGGCGGATACGGGCATGAACACTTGTGAGCATATCCTTTGCCTTATACCAGTTCTGACTGCCTTTTTGTCTACGAGAAAGCCTGCGGTTCGCACGTGCTAACTTCCGTTCATATCGCTTTAGGGGGCGTGGATTATCATAAGTTGTGCCATCTGAACAAGTAGCAAGCGTCCTGATACCTACGTCAATGCCTATCGGTTGCTTAGCGTCAAACAGGTCAGGCGGGTGCTTATAGTTACCACCGTCAAGGTGGACACTGATAGAAGCGAACCATTTGCCGTTAGACTTGCTGATCACAACTTTACTGATTTCGCCTGTCCAACGGAGTTCTTCACGCATACGTATCCAACCTATCTTTGGCAGTTTGATACGCTTTTTATAGACTTCAACTGTGCCTACACCATTGTCTGCTTGATAAGATACTTTATCAGATCGTTTCTTATAGGTAGGAAAGTTGTTTTGTCCTTTTTTCCAGCGTGATACAGCGTCTCCAAGATTATGGAGAGCGTTTTTAGAAGCATTTTGTGATAAATCAGAACACCAGTCAAACTTATCGTGTTTGACTGCGTTAAACTCACGTTTTATGTCAATATAGCTACGCCATTCGTCCTTGTCTAAGCCAGACTTAAAGGACGATAGACCGAAGTTAAACGCAACACGGGCATAACCCGCATGCTGCGACAGAAGCGTTGACTGCTTATTATTCGGATTGAGTGCTATCTTCTGGGAGCGGATCAGCATTATTCGCACCAAAGTTAGACTGCATTTGCAGTTGCTCGTCGTTGACGATTTTATCAATTTCTTCTGCCATTTTCTTTGATGTGTGTGAACGTCTACCATAGAGTTTCGCACAAAATACAGTCATGATTTCCATTACGTCTCGCGTTAGTTCCTCCTCAAAGGAAGGTTGCTTACTTTTATTGATAATGACAACTTCTATACCTTTGAGTTCACAGATACGGAAAACTATCTCTGCACCAAAGCGAAGTAGGCGGTCTTTATGTGTGATAACCAGACGAGACATTTGACCATGCACCATTAACTCAAGGAGGCGTCCGAGCCCTTGATTATTATAATTCATGCCACTACCTAAGTCTCTTATGATTTCAGTTTGCCACCCATTCTTGTTGCAAAATGCTTCAAGGACAGCATGCTGACGCTCTAAATCTTTCTTTTGATCAGAACTGGAGACGCGCGCATAAGCAATTGTAGGATAAGTCAAATCATTAACACCCAGAAGTTCTGCTAAATCGGACATTCTTTGTCCGCCTGGGGTTCGGTGAGACGGCATAATTTTACCTTCCACTTCCCAATTCCGAAGTGCCTGAACGGACACACCTAAGAGTTTAGCAGCTTCACCAATCTTAACAAATCTATTATTCATACATATATTATAGCAGAAACAACAAGGCTTTGTCAAGTAAAAAACTACATAACTTTAGATTTTATGAGGTTCTTATAGGTTTTTGTAGTTAATTTTTAACTGCAACTCACCCTTCGGCAATCTCTTCAGCACGTTTAAATTCTGAGTGCTGCATGCGGTTTTCCCTTTAGTAGACGTGTTTTAATCTAACACTTATCTATCAACCAGCCAGAAATCACCCTTACTGACAATACTTAGCTGCTTTAGCATAACTGCACCAGGAAAATTTGGTGCCATTCCGATTCCCACGGCAAAAATACGACCGTTGCCAATTGCATGATCACCTATCAATTTAAGATCTGGCACCGTAATACTGGTCGGGATTCCATCACTAAAGAGAACGACTATTGTTGGAACTGATTTGGCTGTTTCTGTCAATGCTGTGAGCATATCATGATCTGTGCCCTTAGTATGAATGTGCGATTTAATGTCTGCCAAATACGCTGACGAAGCATCCACCGCCTCTTCATTAACAGGAACATAACTATCCCTATAGACAACCAACTCTGTGCTAAACGCCATTATGTTGAAACTATCGTGCGGTTCCAGGAAAGTCAGAGAATCACGCATGATGTCTATAACCTTTTTAAGTTTTCGCTCAGCCATGTGTTGCATGCTATTAGATAAGTCAATGCAGTAAATAATACGCTGAGGACCCTCTTGAGCTTCTATGAATTTAACCAAGCGACTTTTAATTCGACCTGATACCTTTGGCTGTTTCTTGATAGGTTGTTCAACACCTCGCTGAATCGGTGTTGGTTTTTTGAATTCAATAGCAGTAGGTCCGGGGGCAACACCACCACTCAAATTCACTTTTTCAAAAGGTTGGAATTCTGTCGGTTCTGCGGCAGAAACAACGCCACGTTGTGTTACAGGCTCGTTGCTCGTTAAAATCTTCATGTTAGGTTGACTTGTACTTTGGGACGTTTCACGATGGATTTGAGACCTTTTCCGTTGTATTATCCGCTTGGTTTTCGGCTGTTCCACCTTAGTAAAGAACGCATCCATGCTGTCTGCATTATGACTTGGCACAACGCTAAACCAGTAAAAGAAACCTATAATCCCAACAACGAGATGTAATGCAACTGAGATGAGTAGCGATGCGCTTGATCTTGATTTCATAAGAGATTTAAAGTGTATCTTGATTCTGTGTTAGGAGTATAGGTTATAAAGTTTGATTATCTACATATAACATTATCTTATTGAAATATGTTGCTCACTATAACTTGCAAAATATATCATTCAGCACCATGTGAGGCAAAGTATTCTTGAAGATCTGTCTTAATTTGCTCAAATTGTTCCTCCATGAATTGGTGTGGACGATATTCATTCGTTTCCAAAAGCTGTAAATAGGCACCAAACCCAAGATGATCTTCATTATCAAACTGTGCTAACCATCTGTCTATGTGGATGTGAAAAGGTGTTTCTTTAAGATACGGTTCTAATTGTTCTAATTCGGCTATTGTTAACACAGTAAGCGGCACAATATTCAAGTGTTTTTCCAAAGTCTTGTCTTTCTTCAGACGTTCGAATTCTGATTTAAAAAACCAATTCATATACAGTGAAGCAAATGTGTTATCAGAAAGAACAAGAACAGGATAAATTTTTTTTACTTTGGAAATATCTATTCCTTCAACCCTTTTTCTTTTGTCCACGTTTGTATGTGCCAGATTCTGAATTGCATCCCATAATTGTTTTATTCCGCTTTCCTCAATGATTTTAGCAAGGCCTTCTCGAAATTCTTGAAATTCACCACCTAACTTGATTTGGGCAGACAAAACTAATGCTTTACATTCTAAAAGGATAAGGGAATTTTTACCACATACTGCAATGTCTGTACACTCCCCTTCTTCTTTTTGGAGATATTTAGGACTAACAATATAACTGGACTTAGGGGATTTTTGTTTGTCAATTCCACGTTTAATAATTGATGCCGCATAACGCTCAAAAACCCCACCCCAGAGATCAAAAATTGCTTTGCTTTCACCAGTCTTTTCCAATTCATTTCGAATAATCCAAAACATGCCAGTTTCAAGTTTATCAACAAGGAAACCGAGGTCAATGCAAATAACCTTGTGTTTGGTTAACCTTACAAGAGGGTACTGTCTCCATAAGCGGAACTCGTTTTCCAAGTTGGTGGGCTTCTGCGCTATGCTTGTCAGTGCGTCTAATGAAATGCTGACATGTGGACACAATTTGTCATACAAGGAAGTTAGGAATGGAGAAGATTCAAAATTGAAAACTATACCTTCATTTGACAAGATTTTCTCTCGTGTAGTCAACAAGTACTTCGACACTATGCCAAAAATAAGATATTGGTATTCCCTGATCGTTAATCCAATTGCCTTGCAAAACACTCTGTTTACATCAATGTTTGATGGTATTTCCTGAAGCAGGCGAGAGTATGCTTTAGACCTAACCATCAAATCAACAGTGCGATTCATAGAGTTTGGATGTATTGCGTACTCTAAAGTTGGAATGGATCCAATCAGCAGATCTCTTTTGATGTTCATTTCCATATCCTGCCGAATTTTTGCAGCTTCGGTGTTAACAAACTCATTAACAATCAGATAACTCCTTGCTAACTCATTCATGGCATCTTGTTTATGAAAATAGCGTTCCGAATGAGGATCAGAAAGTCGAGCACTTTCTGTCAACAAACGAAGAGTTGCCTGCCTAGTAAATATGAAATCTCCATCCAGACCTCTACGATAAATTTCAGATTGCAAAAGATCTGAGCAGAAAGTTTTCTTAAGGAATTCTTCATAATTTGCAAAGCGATTACTGACCTGCAAAAAAAGGTTGATACGAGCAAGTGTAACTAAAATTTCCTTCAGGTTAAAGGAACGAAGAATTTGTGCTAACGCTTCATAAGAATTTGGGTAACCTACCCGAGAAGCTGAAAGTAAGCGTCCAAAGTTCAAATTGCCAGTATTTATTTGATTTTTCTGATTCATGATTTTGTTAGACCCAATGTTTAGGAAGTAAATCTTAAATTATAATTTAAAACCGTATCCTCACAGTAATGTTTTAAGTTATTTGTGGTGCTATTCTATCCCAATCCCATAGAAAAATTGTTCCATCGTTTCCAGCGCTAGCAAGAATTCTACTATCTGACAAAAACGCCAACGTTCTTACTGGAGAAGTATGCCCTGAAATCACAGAGAGTTCTTGTCCCGTGGAAGTATTCCAAAAACGAATAGTATTATCTTTTCCCGCTCCACTAACAAGAATAGAGTCATCGCATAAAAATGTCAAAGTATAAACCCAACCAGTATGCCCTATTAAGGTAGAAAGCGACAGATTAGAGTTGACATCCCAAAGTTGGATTGTACCATCCTCACCTCCGATAGCAAGGATCCTACTATCCGATGAAAAACTTAATGCACTAACTCCATCTTCATGTTTTCCAAGGATAGACACTTCGCGGTTCATATTCGGTTTCAAAACTCCTTTGTCAGTGTTCACATGAGTAAACAAGTTCCAGATATCCCATATTTTAATTTTCCCGTCTTTACTACCGCTGGCAAGGAGGTAACTATCCGACGAAAAACTTAATGTGCTAATCCAGTCTTCATGTCTGCCAGGGGAACACATTTCTACACTAGCAGAGAGACTCCATAAGCGAATCGTCTTATCCGCACTCCCACTAGCAAGAAATTGATTATTTTGTGAAAATGCCAAAGCGCTGACCCAGTCGGTATGTCCGTCAAGTGGGGGCATTTTTAGGACTTTGGTAACAAATTTCTGGGTTGTGCCTGATTTCTTTCTATTCCCAAGAGTAGAAATATATGCACCAGTTTTTGCATTCCAAAAATGAATTTCTCCGAAACTTCCGCTAGCAAGGATGTTACTACCTGCAGAGAATGCTAATCCTTTGCTTCCAGCAGGACGTTCTAGAGATAGGCAAGACTCCTGACCGGTATTAACATTCAACAACTTAATTGTTTCGTCTTGAAATAAAGTCTGACTTGCAAGGAAACTCCCATCGGGTGAAAATACTATTGGGCCAATAGCTTCACTGGTATGGCCAGTGACAGTTAATTTCTCTTGCCTTGTGACAACATTCCAGAAACGAAGGGTTCCATCATTTCCTCCACTTACTAATGTCCTGCCATCATTAGAATAGGCCAAAGCATTGATCCAACCCGAATGCCCAATTAACGAAAAAAGTTCTTTTCCAGTTTTCGCTTCCCACAATCGCAGCATCCCATCTAAACCTCCACTTGCAAGGATTTCTCCATCTGGCGAAAATAGTAAGGAAACAACAGAATGTGTATGTTTCGTGAGTATTGCGTTACGTTTACCAGTCTTTGCATCACGCAACAAAATTGTATTGTCTGAACTTCCACTTGCAAATAACTTCCCATCCGGGGAATACGATATAGTATTCACACCATTTCCATGTCGTCCGAGATAAGGTGGACAAGCAGAACCAGTGTGAGTGTCATATAAGTGAATTCCCCCGTTTCCTTCACCTATTGCAAGTGTGTTCCCATTTGGTGAAAATGCTAAGGTAGATGCAGAACTCCAGTACCCTAGCGAAATTGTGTGTTCACTTGCATTGTCAACATCCCATAATCGAACTTTGTCTGTCATTACTTGACTTGCACTAGCAAGTATTGTGCCATCTGGGGAAAATACCAACGTGTCAACTGATGCAGTATGTCCTCTAAGTGTAGAAAGAAGACTTTTGGTTTTAATATCCCACAAGTGAATCATAGCATCTCTGCCGCCACTTGCGAAAGTTCGACTGTCTGGAGAAAACGCGACAACATTAACCGAACCTGTATGTTCTGCAATCAAGTCAACTTCTTTCCCAGTGTCAGCATCATATATCCAAATACCAATGGAACTGGCGACAACTAACAATTTTCCATCTGAAGAAAATTTGACATCGTTTATTTGACCCTTACCAATTCGTGAAATGGCACCTGGAGGTAATGCCCATTTTGTATAGGCTTGATACACTAATTCCATCTCTCCACAACAACCTTTTTCTGTGTAAAAAAATCAACAGCATCCCAACTCTGACCATGTAAGTCACCAAAAAACTGTCTTTCCAACCACTAGACAGAAAGAACGCCATCGGCGCGGCAACACCGTTGTAGGTAATTTAAGCAGGTCAAAAGTCAAAATTGGTATATCTTCGGACAACCATAGAACCTTTTCCGTGAAATCAGAAAATTCACTAAGAATTGTATCATTGATATTGTCAATCCGTTGGGACAGTCGTAATCGGAAGGCAGTTTCGGACTTGGAAATCTCAGATTTTTTATTAAGAGAGAAATAGAAGAGTCCCTTTAAGCCATCTTATAGCCCGTCTGAGGAGGAGGATGTTGTCTTTAAAATTACCAAGCCCTATGTTGCATCTGTTGCAAATATAACCTCTTATCTCTCCTGTTTTATGGTCGTGATCCAAATTTACATCTCTGGTTGTCTGAATTGTTATAGTTCTTTCACAAACCCTACAATAAAACTCATCGCCTATTTTGGGTTTAGGGTGCTTAGTTTCATATTCCCGTTTTGCTTTATTAGGTATGTTGGGAAAGGGTTTGTTATTCTTACGACATTCTTTACATTCGCTCCGCCAAACACTTGGACGGTTTCGTTCAAACGCATTTATCGGCAAAAGTCTTCCGCACTCCTTACAGATGTGAGGTTTTGTTTCTTGAGCCATATTAAACCTCCAATAATTGTAGTTGCTTTGCGGATGCACGACTCCTTTGCAGCCTTTCTTTGGCAATTTCGCAGTAATTAGCATTTATTTCACTGCCGATATAATTTCTATTATTCAATTCAGCCATTAGTGCAACAGTTCCACTACCAAGAAACGGGTCGTAAACCAAATCTCCCGTGTTACTCCAAGAAATTATGTGATCTTGTGCTAATCGTTCTGGAAATATTGCGGGATGTCCGTGTGCGATTTTATCCGATGCCGAATGTCCATTTCCAATCATATACTCCCAGACATTCGTTCTCCTGCCGTAATTACCATAGCCTTCTCGATTTAGTTTCAATAAAGACCCATCAGGTAAGCGTTTTGTGCCAGTATCTCCCTTGCGTGATTCCTTGTTTCTCCTATCTTTAATCAGATTGATTGTTTTAGGTTGCCCTTTGCTAAACACGAACATATACTCAAATGATTGCCAGTAAGTTTTATTATTGCCAACTGCCCCTCTAGGCGGTTTCAAGTATATCATTGTATCAAACAAGTTAAATCCGATCTCTTTGAAATAAAGTGCCTGGCGAAATGAAGTGCCTGTCTCATTTCCTTTTATCGTCTGATCGCCAATGACCCATACGACTACACCACCAGTCTTTATAACTCGGTGCAGATCAATAGCAATTTGCTCAAATCTTTCTAACCTATATCCTTCATATTCTCGCATTTCGTCATAGGGAGGCGAAGTTACAACGAGGTCAACGAACTCAGCATTCATCCTTTTCATAGTGTCAATGCAGTTTTCATTTCTTACATCGTTCAATTTCATCTTACATCTCCTTTAGACGTACCCCATCAATGTATTTTGTCCATATTATACTACAGATATGAATATGAATCAAGTTAATACCTACATACCCAGGGCTATTTAGTTCTCCGAATATTTAGATTTTCAATCTAAGACTTTCCCCTGTAGGAGCGATCTCCGAATCGCGACTTTTCGTCTAAAATGGACAAAAAGTCTAAAACTAAATAGCCCTGCCTACATACCCTTATAACCAAAAGTCGTAAGTTTCTTCGGCAGTGGTTTTGTACTTATTGAAATTCGTCTTAATACGCACTAATTCCATCTCTCTACGACAACTTTTTTCTGTGTGAAGAAATCCACCGCATCCCAACTCTGTCCGTGCAAATCACCAAAAAAGCTGTCTTTCCAACCACTAAACGGAAAGAACGCCATCGGCGCGGCAACACCAATGTTAATGCCTATGTTCCCAATCTGCGCTTCATAGCGAAATTTGCGCGCAGACGCACCACTACTTGTAAATAGACACGCCATATTACCATATCTTCCGCTATTGATGAGTGTAATTGCATCGTCAATCGTTTCAACATGGATAAGCCCCAATACGGGTCCGAAGATTTCAGTTTGGGCAATTTTACCTTGTGGGTCAATATTACCGAGAACGGTTGGACGTATGAAGTTCCCATTTTCACACCCGCTAATATTAGGATACCGACCATCAACGAGAACACGCGCACCATCATCTATACCTATCTGAATCACATCCTCAATTCGTTTCCGGCTTTCAGGTGTGATGACAGGTCCCATCTGCACGTCTTCTTCCAATCCGTTTCCAACAATCCTATCGGTGGCGGTATCACTGATAGCTTTAGGAAACCAGTTACGTGCGCTGCCAACAGCAAACACAAGCGATGCAGCAAGGCATCGCTGTCCAGCACATCCGAAGGCACTATCAGCAGTTGCATTGACAGTAAACTGCGGATCCGCATCAGGTAGAACAATCAATGGATTTTTCGCACCACCTTGACACTGAACACGTTTACCGTTTGCTGCAGCTTTCGCATAGATCGCTTTTGCTGTGACTGTTGATCCGACAAAACTAATAGCACTAATTTCAGGATGTTCTAAGATGGCATTTACAGTTTCCTGTCCACCATTAACGAGATTTACAACTCCCTCAGGTAATCCTGTTTGTTCAAGCAGCCTAAAAATCTTCTGCATAGTAAGCGGCACTTTTTCGGAAGGTTTAACGATATAGGTATTCCCACAAGCAATGGCATAAGGCAAAAACCAAAAGGTGATCATCCCTGGAAAATTGAACGGTGCAATCACTGCACAAACACCTACAGGTTGACGAATCATGAATTCATCAATACCGGTAGCGATATCCTCCAAATTTGTGCCTTGCATCAGCATAGGAATACCACATGCGACCTCAACATTCTCAATAGCACGTTGCATCTCACCTTCCGCTTCGGCAAGCGTTTTCCCGCATTCCAATGTTATCGTCTGTGCAATATCCTCTAAATTTTCTTCAAGCAGCGTTTTCAATTTGAATAGATATTGTACACGTTTGGCGGGTGGTGTACGCCGCCATTCGTCAAATGAATTCGCCGCTGCAGTTGCAGCTTGATTGACCTCTTCGGCAGGTGAAAGTGGCACCTGTGTTAGGACATCACCCGTCGCTGGGTTGGTAACATCAAGCAGTTCCG
Organism: Candidatus Poribacteria bacterium; assembly: GCA_965237835.1. GTDB lineage: Bacteria > Poribacteria > WGA-4E > WGA-4E > WGA-3G > MSPOR6. The sequence continues at coordinate 330,727 of OZ250160.1, forward strand.
ATGCCTCAGATTTCTGCCATGTATTATTGATATAATTCAGAATCGGTGTTTGTTCGTTCATTGAATGATAACCTTTTGCATTCTTAGTGTCAGATGAAGCCTTGGACTACTATAGATTACAGGACCTTAGTTTCGCTTTGCAAACAGTTCAAGTACTTTCAGTTGCTCTATCGCCGCGACAACCTGAGGATCATGCATTATCTCATCTTTGATATTCTGTGTTTCCAGTGCAATAGCGTACTTTATACCAATATCACTAAGGATAATCTGCTCATCGGTAAGCGCATCAGTCAACCGTCTATAGACTCGCAACAATCTTGTGGCTTGTTGGTCATCGCGAGCGGCGTGTTCTGCAGCAAATAGTTTTTCTAAAACGTCATCACCGTTTTCTTCAACAAAAGTTTTTATTTTCGGGTGATTACGAAGTTTGAACTGCATCTGCATTTCAGATCGACTAAACCCAGCAGTTTCAACATCAGGCATGATACCGATTTTGTCAATATTCACACCGTTCGGTGTATAGTAACGAGCAATCGTTAATTTGACTGCAGCTTTTGAATCGCTGAGTGGGAAAACCTTTTGTACAGACGCTTTACCAAACGTTTTACTTCCCATTACCAGACCTCTGCTATGGTCCTTTATTGCACCAGCGACAATTTCAGAGGCACTTGCACTTCCATTGTCAACTAATACTATCAACGGTAGTTCATCTCTTACCTCACCTTTAGCGAAGAAATCCTCTCGATTCTCAATACCTTGACTGTAAACAACGAGTTTCCCCGGTTCTATAAAGTCACTTGCAATATCTACAGCAGAACCGAGAAGTCCACCTGGGTTTAGACGCAGATCAAGAATGATGCCGCGTATATTATGTGCTTCGAATTCTTCAAGTGCTTTATCAACATCGTTTGCTGTTGTCTGAAGAAATTGATTGATTTTTATATATCCGATATTGTCACCAATAATTCCTTTTTCTACACTTGGGATCCGAATAACTTCCCGCGTAATGGTAACCTCTATTGAGCGACTTACTTTCGGTCGAATGATAGTAATTGTTACTGAGGTGCCTGGTTCGCCTCTCAACAGATCAACAGCCTCGTCTAAAGTCATGACGATCGTTGATTCCCCATCAATTTGGCTGATAATATCACCGTTTTGCACCCCGGCAAGTGAAGCAGGATTACCTTTAAAAGGCGTAATGACAGTGATCATATCTTCACGCATACCCACTGTCATACCGAGTCCACCGTAATTTCCTTGGTTTTGTGTGCGAAATGTAAGATAATCCGGAATAAATTGACTGTAAGGGTCTAAGGTTCGGAGCATGCCTTTGATCGCTCCCTCCATGAGTTTTTCTGAATCTGGATCATCAAAGTGTTCCTGATCTACGAATGCCAATATTTCAGAAAAGAGCGCAATATTCTCTAACAGTTTATCATCAGAAGTTTCCTTGTCTTGAGCAAGTGTCCAATTTATAGGTAACATAACTGAAATGAGTAGTGTTAAAACCATGATGTAAATACTCTGTTTTTTCATTTTTTACTCCATTTTTTATTATAGGAGAGACAAATTTGTCCCAATTTTATTCAAATTTAGCAAAATAATTTCGTAACAATCGGTTTGATGTGATGTAAAAAGCAACAAAGACAGCGATAGCACCATATATCCAATCAAACCAATCCATTCGGTTTCTCATGAGTTCCCATTTTGAACTGCCTGAATATACGGTTTCTGCAAAAGATGTGGCTACCTCTTCCGATAGGCTGGGTTCATTTGCGATTATTTGTTCAGTAATTTGCACAATCGCGTTCCATTCTACGTCAAGGTATTTCCCAATAAATATGCCAATAATAGAGAAAAAGGCAGCAGCGATTGAAACCATTATCCAATGCTTTTTTTCATTCAGATCAATTGTGCGGAAACAAGTTAGAAGCATCCCTATTCCAGTCAGTACGCCGATGCTTATAGCAACAAAACCAGCCGTGTTTCCTGTCCGCCCAATATATTGTGCCCATAGGACACCACCGAATATCGCACCGATGAGTCCACCTAAAGGGGCAATTATTACGTTCATTATTTTCCTTTAGCATTCAATATGTCTGGCTTTTGTAAATGATGTTCAGTGTTCTGTTCAAAGGTATAGGCAGCGCGCAGGAGCGTTTCTTCATCAAAGGGTGCAGCAAGAAGCTGCAATCCAACAGGTAATCCACTCTCTACAAAACCGCATGGAACAGAAATACCCGGTAACCCCGCATGACTCGCAGGTGTTGTCATCACATCGCACAGGTACATCTGCAACGGATCCGCAGTTCGTTCACCGATTTTAAATGCAGGTGTCGGTGAGGTTGGTGTTGCAATTACATCAACCTTTTCAAATGCAGCATCAAAATCTGACTTAATAAGCGTTCGTGCTTTCTGTGCTTTCCGATAATAAGCATCTTGATAACCTGCACTGAGGGCAAAAGTTCCAAGCATAATACGTCGTTTTACCTCTTGTCCAAAACCCTCGCTGCGTGTCTTTTTATACATATTAATCAAGTCTGTAGGTTCTTCAGTGCGGTAGCCGTAACGCACACCATCATATCTTGCCAGGTTCGCACTCGCTTCGGCTGGTGCGATGATATAATATGTTGCGATGGCATATTCTGTATGTGGTAGCGAAATCTCTTCAACGGACGCACCAAGTTTTTCCAACACAGAGATAGCAGCATGAACCTTATCAGCGACTTCTGTGTCCAAACCTTCTGTGAAATACTCCTTTGGCACGCCTATTTTCAAACCTTGGACATCATTGATGAGACCCTGTGTAAAATCTGGTACAGGAACATCAACAGAGGTTGAATCCATCTCGTCATTTCCACAAAGGGCGTTGAGAACCAGCACACAATCGGTCACATCTTTTGTAAACGGACCGATCTGATCAAGTGATGAGGCAAACGCAATTAATCCATAGCGTGAAATACGCCCATAAGTCGGTTTCATACCGACTACTCCGCAAAGTGCTGCAGGCTGACGAATAGAACCACCTGTATCCGATCCTAACGAACAGATAGCAGTGTCAGCAGATACCACCGCAGCTGAACCACCACTTGACCCACCGGGGATCGTTTCCAAATCCCACGGATTGTGTGTTATCTGATATGCAGAATTCTCTGTAGATGACCCCATTGCAAATTCATCCATGTTCGTTTTGCCAATCATGACAATACCTTGTTGATTTAGTTTTGTCATGACAGTCGCATCGTAAGGTGGCACAAAGTTGCTGAGGATTTTTGAAGCGCACGTTGTCCGCACACCTTTAGTGCATATCACATCTTTAATAGCGATCGGAATTCCAGCAAGCGGAGACATATTATCGCCATTTTGGAATCCTGCATCGGCTGCATTCGCTTGCTCCAACGCAATATCTTTCGTTAACGTCAAATAACCTTTGACGTGTGGTTCTACAGCCTCAATACGTTCATACACAGATTCTGTCAATTCTACAGCAGTGATTTCACGCGCCTTAAGTTTGTCGTGTAGTTCATGTGCCGTCAATTGGTAAAGCGACATTCAGTTCTGCTCCTTATTCCGTGTCAATTACTCTGGGAACTCCAAAATATCCTTCTTCAGCCTCTGGTGCGTTCGCGAGAACCGCATCGCGAGGTAACGAGGTTTTGACGACATCAGGCTTAGTTATATTCTGCAGTGGATGGATATGTGATGTTGGTTGAACGTCATCCGTTTCCAATTCATTCAACTTCCCGATATAATCCAAGATTCGGGTGAGTTGCTCTGTGAAATGTTGTACCTCTTCATCGTCAAATTCAAGTCTTGCTAAGTTTGCAACGTGGCTCACGCCTTCTGTAGTTATTGTTGCCATATACTTTGACCCTTTTCTTTTAGTTTACAATCGGACTTACTACAAAAAATGTTAGACTTTTTGAAGAGGTGCCATTGCAGCAGCAAATTGTTTTGAACCAGCACGATCAAACCGAACTGTCACATAAGCATTCAAGCCAGAACCGCTGAGTTTCGTCACCTTTCCTCGTCCAAAACTCGGGTGGTGGACAATCTGATCAACCTCGTAAAAATCTACTTGCTCCTCTTCAACATAACCTGTTCCTGATTGGGAAAACGCTGAGTTGTATCGGTCAACGTGCTTAATAAGATTCGGAGAAATTTCCTCAATGAAACGGGAAGGAACTCTATACTCATCACCACTCCATGTTCTACGTGATTGCGCATGCACAAGAAAAAGCTGCTCTTCTGCCCGCGTGATGCCAACATAACACAACCTACGTTCTTCTTCCAAATCTGCTTCTGAATTGACTGAACGTTGATGAGGCATATATCCCTCTTCCATTCCGACGATGAAAACGAAAGGAAATTCTAACCCTTTCGCACTATGTAAGGTCATCATCGTCACGATATTTGTTTCATCTGTGTCATCATCTGTTTCCATCGTGTCAATATCCGCTATGAGCGCAACATTTTCCAGATAATCCGCAAGGGTCGGTTCCTCTGCGGTCATTTCGTATTCGTAAACAGCGTTCCTCAGTTCCTCAATATTTTCAACCCGATTCATTGCCTCTATTGTACGTTGTGCCCTAAAGTTTTCAAGATAATTTGTCATTTCTAAAACATGTTCAAGTGCTTTAACTGGCAGATTGTCTCCTTCAAACTCGTCAAATATTTTAGCAAAGCGACGGATTTTCGTTTTGATACCGTTGTTAATCGTTTCGATTTCATCAACGCGTTCAACAGCCTCAAAAAGCGTTATTTCTTGATTATCCGCAAAGTTCATGAGTCTCTCAAGTGATGTCGCGCCAATGCCCCGGTTTGGAACGTTTATAATACGTCTAAGACTTACTGAGTCACGCGGATTGCACATGACTCGTAGGTAAGCCATCAGATCTTTAATTTCCATCCGGTCATAAAAACCCAACCCGCCGACAATCTGATAGGGAATATTCGCAGCGCGTAGTGCTTCTTCAAAAATACGGGATTGTGCATTCGTCCGATAAAAGATAGCAAAATCTTTATAATCAACCCCTTCTGCATGCCAATCCTCTATCTTTGTACCCACGAAACCTGCTTCGTCACGCTCATCCATAGCTTCATAACAGGTGAGAAGTTCTCCCTCATCATTTTCTGTCCAGAGTTTTTTAGCTTTCCGTTCCTTGTTATTTTGCACAACACTCCATGCTGCCTCTAAAATATTTTTGGTTGAACGATAATTCTGTTCTAAACGGAGTGTATTCGTATTCGGATAATCGTTTTCAAAATTGAGTATGTTATGGATGTCTGCCCCCCGAAAACTGTAGATCGATTGGTCATCGTCACCAACGACACAGACATTCTTTTTTTCACCAGCCAAAAAACGCACTAACTCATATTGGCAATGGTTGGTATCCTGATACTCATCTACAAGGACATGCTCAAACTTTTTTTGATAGTATTCAAGCACATCTGGATAGTTCCTAAAAAGTTCTACTGTAAAGTTAAGCAGATCGTCAAAATCTAAAGCGTTGTTTTTACGAAGGGTGTCCTGATACTCGGGGTATACCCGCGCAACAATCTTCTCATAGAATCCTTCAGCTGTGCCTGCATAAGTCGATGGTTTTATAAAGTCGTTTTTAGCCTTACCAATCAGATCGTGTATACTACGCGGACTATATTGCTTATCATCCAATCCGAGCTGTCTGAGAATATCTTTAACAACTGTAACTTGTTCACCTTTATCGTATATTGTAAAATTTCGGGTAAAACCATCTAATTGTTCAATGTCTCGACGTAGGATTCGAGCACAAGTTGCGTGGAAGGTCGCCACCCATAGATTTTTGCTCATCCCCTCTTCTACGAGTCTATCCAGTCGTTCCTTCATTTCGTTCGCTGCCTTGTTAGTGAACGTCACTGCCAGGATACGGAAAGGTGATATATGGTGGTGTTTAATAAGATATGCGACGCGATGGGTAATCACGCGCGTTTTGCCGCTCCCCGCACCGGACAGGATAAGGAGCGGTCCTTCGGTGTGTTGTACTGCTTCACGCTGCACATCGTTTAAGGAACTTAATAGATTATCGGACAAGAAGCACCTCCGCTGATGTGGGGTTATCGTAATGTTAAAAGTATACGAAATTTAGATTCAGTTTGCAAGAGAAATTAGGGTATGTAAAGTTTTTGTCACAGATATGAGTTGAATGGAGATCTTGCGATATATTTATAAAAATAGTATCCTTTCCTAAAACTTACTTCAGAGAGGATACCAATGTTTAGTATATCATTAAAAAGTTGTGAAGTCAATGAGTTGAGAGAAGAAGTTGTTATGCATTAACTTGACATATTTTTTTCTATTTGCTACAATTTGCAAATAACGATTTCATTTTTCTTGCATTTTATATTCAAAAATGCTATAATTCTTCTAAATGAGTTAATCAAACCTCTTGCGGAAACGTATAAAATTCCAATGGAGGACATCAGAAATCGTGAAACTGACAAATACAAACATCCATTACCCGTGGATAGTTGTCAGTATATAAATGTATGATATGCACTACTGCTATCACTAAAACAAAGGGTAATTTCGGCACAGCTAGCAAGCCGAAATAATATAAAATAGTTTTGTATGACTAAATTGTGAAATTTTGGCAAGCGCGCTTCTTACCAAAACTTTTAAATGATAGTCACACTATATAAGGAGATTTCGTAGCTATGAAAAAATTGGCAATTCTTCTCATAATTGCTTGTATTACCATTGCACCAACGGCATTTGCGCAAAACTGGCAACCCGCTGGTGACCAATGGATTGAAAAATGGTGGGGTCTTGATTTGGTTATGAATACCGGAGGCTCCGGGGCATCTGCTGCACGCGACTATCTCGCTGATGGCACCGATAGTGAAATTACAAATGTGTCTGTATCTACTCGCTACGGTGCTGGGTTGACCGGCAGATTAGCAGTTCACTTACCGGCTGACAACGGTGGTGCCCTTGGATGGTCGGTTGTAACAATTAATACAACTGATCAGAACAACTTGTCAAGAAGCCATGGTATTGCACAAAATACGGATTTGAACAATGTTACGTGGCACGGTATCATCCTCATCATGTCTCCGGATGACAGGACGACGACGATGTACCCTGCACACGATGACTATGCGCAAATTTGGCTCAACGGTGACCAAGTTTATGACAACCCGGCATGGACTGGTGGTGTTAACAATACGACCCGACCCACAGAAATTGAACTCTTTAAAGGTGAAAACTTCCTGCACTTTAAGTGCGGTGAAGGTGGCGGCGGAGATTACGTCAATCTTCGATTTGGCGAAACCGACGCAGATCTCCAAATTGCACCGACATTGGATGGTCAATTTCTTGATGTTCTTACCCCGGTTGAACCAAAAGGCAAACTGACTACTATGTGGGCAGATGTCAAGCGGAAATAATCCATAAGATTTGTAGTTAAAATAAAATCCGTTTCCATTTTGTTGGAAACGGATTTTTATTTTAACGTGAGATGGATATAAAGATCCAACATCTTGTCGCCTTTTCTCATAATACCCAATTAACCCGATTTGTAGTGTGAGGGTTCCTCCGAATACCATACGCGTATTCTGCGTTGATTGGGTGCCTCACGATGCCGACTTTATCCGAAGACGTCGGATCAAGTTAATTTGGTATAAGGTGCATTAGAAAATAGAATGTGACCTGAGACTGTTATTGTTCAATCCATTCTGGTGGCGTATCCACTTTCAGGGAAGTTTTTTTAGGCTGAAAAAGGGAGACAATAAGTTCCTTGACAACCTTGGCAACCATCAATATCACAATAATAACTGTCCCAATGAGAATTACCCAGTCTATAATGCTGAGAAGTTCATTCATGAATTCTGCTCTTGAGATTTTCACAGGTTTCTGCCATGAGATACCTGACCATTTTGGAACATCAACACGAAATTGTGATTTTTCAAATCCAAAGAAGTGCAGGTAAAATATTCCTACTACAGCAGTTACACATCCACTAAGGATTAAAAATAACTTATTTTTTCGCATTATTTAACCTCTTTTGCATTGTGGTAATGAGAAGACTTATTACCGTTGTTCCCGTTTCTAATTGGAAGATGCTGAAGTAAAACCTATTGGACTAATCTATATTTACTGTTCCTTTAAACCTGGGTAATTGTATACCAACGCATACAATTCCCGATTAGCACCCGCCTAAGCAGGTGGAAGAACCGTCAAAGCACGCGCAACATTCTTAATGAATATCCCACGTGCGCCGTTCAAATCCCTATCCATACAATGACCTTCTGATGACTTGATAACTTTAGAACCCCCAAGGTTCGTGATGAGTTCACCTGTCCAAGACACCGTTTTAGAAGTCCACGCCTCACAGACATCAATCACTCGCACACCATACTCTCGTGCTTTTTGCTTCAAGAAAGCCTTGAATGTCCAGTGCGAAAGCGTGAGCATCTGCCTGACGGATTTTTTCCGTATCTTCCGTTTGCCACGTTTCGTCATCTGTTTTGTCTCAAAAGTCGGGAGAAAAATGATGTCAAAGTTCGTCACGAGGAAGTGTGCTATCTTCTTGTGAAGTTCGTCTATAAGGTTACGGATTTTTACTTTTATTCTGTTCGCGGCTTTCCGCAAGGCACGCCGTAGCGGGCGTTTCTCTTGTGTTGCGCGAGATAAGAGATTATCACAGTGTTGACAGAGTCTCTGTATCCGATTGATACATTGACGACCGAGCCACCCAAAACTATCTTCTGAAAAGAATGTCATGAAGTCACGAACACCTGGGTCAAGGGCTACTATTCGTCCCATTGGTTTTCTGGGTTTCTTTTTCTTAATGTATGGCACGCACAGGTAATATCTGCCATTTTCCAAAATAAGTTGAGAATCCTTGACTTCCGCATCCGTATCACGTTCCGACACCTTACCTTTTCCTTGAGGTTTGGCAGGTAAGGGTTCTGACATCTTCATATCTCCTAACAACCGCACATAGAACCCATTTGCTTTCAACAAGTCAGCACGTAGGTAAATGGTTTGTTTTCGTTTCCTTGAACGATACTTGACTTTTTGAAACTCGCTCGTTTTCTTACATTTTACCTTTGCATTCCTGACGGCTTGACACGCATCCATTACCGCACCCACTTTTATTTGACGGGGCGTTTCTTCGTGCCATTTGGGGAGTTTGTCAAAAACAACTGGGACAAGCCCTTTGAAGTTTGTAGGTGTCCCTTTGTCCTCTAACAAAGACACCGCCTCATTAAAGGTATACCTTGATGTGCCAAACCACTTACGTAGAATTGTCTTCTGTTCCAGTGTTGGAAAGATTTCTATCTTCTTTGATTTGGTCACGGTATCGCCTGAGTCCATACATTCTACAGGAAAAGACGTGCAGAATTGTGAGGAGATCGGCAGTAAGTTCTTCTTCGGGGCTGTAAACAGTTTTGTTGAGAACCACGACTTCTCCACCGTTTTGCTCGACCAAGAATTGAATGACTTCTCCGCCGAAGCGGGCGAGTCTATCCCGATGGGCAACAATAATCTTGAGTTTATCGCCTCGCAAGATACGTTCCAGTAAGGCTCTAAGCCCTTTTCTTTTGAAGTTGATACCGCTGCCGTAGTCTTTGATAATTTCGGCTTCAGGGAACTTTTCTCGCATATACTCAACTTGGGATTCAAGGTCATCTGATTGTGATTTTCCGCTGACACGGCAGTAGCAGACTGTTGTCCGAGTTTGCCCTGTCCGTTTCGCAATGTAGTCGTTGACATCATACCTGTCCTGTCCTCCATCTGTGCGGTATGGTCTGATTTTGTCATTTTTCGCCATCCTTCTTAGATGATCTATGCTAAAACCAAGTTGTTCACTTGCTTTCTTGGCAGATACAAAATTATTCATATATATGAAACTACATAAATCTGCATTTGTCAAGGTAAATCTGTGTTTTAACTACTTAGCACTTGTCTCCTAAAGAAAAACTGAATATTTATGTTTACAGCTGCCGGTTAATACGAAAAGGACTAAGGTCAAAAGTGGTTTCACCGGTCAAAGCCAACTCACTCATGATGCGTCCGACAAGGGAACAAAACTTAAAACCGTGTCCTGAAAACCCAGCTGCGATTAGCAGATTAGGGCAGTCTGGGTGCGTGTCAATAATAAAATCCTCGTCTGGTGTTTCGGTGTAGAGGCAAACTTCGGATTGTGCAGCTTTACCAAGATTTGGAATGCGTTTACTCAAATAGGTATCCATTCGTTTGATGTAATCTGAATCGGGTGTGCGATTACATGTATCGGGTGAAACGGGATTACCCATTCCGTGTCGCGCAACTTTAACACCGTTTTTCCCAAAATACGGAATACCATACATAAATTCACCACCAGTTGTAATCTCAGTGAAAACTGGAAACCGATCGGGTTGGAATAGCGCAGCGTCCGTAGGTTTGTAATAACAGACCTGCTGTTTTGTCACCGTGAGTGGTAGGTTGAGTTCTGTGAGTAGAGAAGATGTCCATGCACCTGCAGTCACTACAACTCTTTTACCGAGAAACTGACTGTCTTTAGTCCGGACAATCGGAATTTCTGATTTCCAATCTATTCGGGTGACTGAAGCATTTTCACGAACATCTGCCCCGTGGTATTCAGCCAAATGCAGATGTGTTAAGACGCATTCGGATGTGCATAGAAAACCGGTATCCTTTTGCCAGAGAATATCCATGTCATCAGTCAATCGGAATTGCGGGAACCGTTTTGCTAATTGTTTCGCATCCCACCACTCGGACTCAACTCCTGCAGCATCTAAACTTTGACGCGCGGCTTTTGTATACAGATTGCCGCTTCTACCCATGCTTATACTACTGGTAATGAACAGCAATTGTTTTCCTGCCACTGATTCAAGGTCGCGCCACTCGGTGTATGCGGTTTTCATCAATTTGGTATAGAAAGGTTTGTCGTAAAAGAAGCGGATAATCCGAGTTTCACCGTGCGAACTACCGAATGTATGTCCACGCTCGAACTGTTCTAACACAAGTACTTCCGCACCTGATTTGGCAAGATGGTATGCAGTTGCACTCCCCATTCCACCTGCACCAATAACGATTGTGTCGTAAATGTGGGATTGCATTCCTATCCTTGCGCGTAATTTTTCGTATAAAATTAACTATTAGAATAGTGGGAACGGGTTTGGCACGGTGGTGAAATTCTGGTAGCGATCTTCACCTCGTAAGAGAATTGGTTTCCACGGACGTTTCAATGAATTATCTTCCGCCTGCTTCACTGATGGTGGGATATATCGAATTGTCAAGCCACAACGTCTCCGTGTAGAATGATTCGGTAGACTGCCGTGTATTATCTGACCGTGATGAATAGACATCTCACCCGCTTTGAGGATGAGGTCAACCGCAGTCTCCGCGTCCGATTCGGTGACCGGTACTTCCTGATTGATACTCAGCAGATTACCTTCCTGGTCCGATTTACCATGTTCTTGGACACCTTTATGGTGGCTACCGGGAATCACCCGCATACATCCGTTTCCTATGTCGCTGTCATCTATAGCATACCAAGCGGTAACCGCATCTGGTGGCTCAAGTCCCCAATACGTAACGTCTTGATGCCACGCAACGAATTTCTCCTTTGGTCCATATTTGCAAAAGAAGTGCGTGGCTAACAGCATTATATCTGGTCCGATTAGTGCTTCAATGACATCTATAATTTTGGGATGTATAGCGAGTTTCCATATAAATTCATGATCGAAATGCCAATCTATCAGTCCGATTTGGCATTTTTCCGCGCCTACTTCTGCTTCTAACGCATCGTAGGCGCGTTGATAGTGTCCTGCTTCGATGGCATCATCGATAGAAATGCCTGTCAAAAATCCGTTTTTTTGATAGGCTGCAGAAAGTTGTTCTTTTGTTGTTTCCATAAAGTGTCCTCTCTTATGAAAGCTCAGGAAGTTTCCATTGGCGGAACCATTGTGAATCTTCCGGTGGTGGATCACCCGTATTTTGCATAGTCTTAAAGGTATTCAGAGCAGGTGTCACCTGTTCTGTCCAAATCTTTTCTACTTCCTCAAAGGTTTTCGGTTGACGTTCGGAATTATTCTGTTGAGCGTAAGCATCAAGCAATTCCTGCATTTTCTTGCCAAGCCATGCGACTTCATTGTTCACCATACGTTCACCGATGCGGCGATCAGAGTCGTAAGCGTTTGATCCCATTGCGAAGTGCGGTCCTGGTTCGTCTTTTGTGGGCATCCGAGACATATCAACACACTCAGGCTCTAACGCCCACAATAGCGAAGTTTCAACTCTACCCGCATGGTCTGCACCATCACCTTGTTTGCTGAAACCGATGGCGTTTGCCTCAAAATCCGGCAGTCCGTAAATGTGCATAGCAAAGTGAGGTTGAATTATCTCAAAAAGTGTTTTAAGGTCTTGCCAATTCGGTCCATAATGCCCAGTGAGGAAAATTGCAGCATGGAATCCGAGCGCATCCGCAGCACGGACGTGGTAGCATACATTTTTGAAGTGCTGCCATGCTGGCATCGCGGTAAGCCAACTCCGCACTTCACCGACATTTTGCTGTGCCCAGTTCGCATACGATCCGTGTTCATGGATGTGCCAATAATCAGGTGGTGCAACAATGCCGCCGTGGGTGTGTGCAGCACGACAAGCAATTGCGTGCGCCTTGAGAGCATCAAGTCCAACGGTATTTTGGGGTCCGTGCGGTTCGCAGAGTCCATAAGTGAAATAGACACTGGGACACACAGCAAAAGCAGCTTCTAATTCATCTGGGAACATTCGTTCCCAACGCACCTCTTTTCGCATTCCTATTTTCCTCAAGTATGTGTGAACGAATACTATTTTTGTTCTTTCCAGTCCTTGAAAACAACACCACATCTCGGACACTGGTGTGACCATCCTGTTTGCCTTTGTCCACAATTCGGACAAAACCGCCTAAATCCCTTACGGTAAGCATAAATCCAAATTGCTATAGGTAAGACAATTATGATTAATAGCGATAGTACTGACATTGTGACAAATTCAGTCCACATTTTATCCATAGATTTTATTTTTAATAGCCTGACTTTCAATCTTAGATGTCGCTATTGATTTATCATATTTAATGTTTGGCAAATCTTCTTAGCACCAGCAAGATTTGGTTGCAATTCAAAAGCCATGAGTAAAACCTCCCGGGCTTCAGGAAACAAGTTGATTTCAACGTAGAATTCTGCAATTTTTTTATACATCCATGCAGTTTCCCGTTTCGGAAGTTTTAATGCTCGAATCTTTGACAATGGAATTTGGCACATTTGATGGTGTCCCTCAGCACTATAACGATAAAGATAAATTCTCTTGAGACGTTCTTTAACTTCTTTAATAAAGTGTTTGAAACAGGGACGTCGTCCTTCGGCAGATAACAGAGACTCATAAATCTGCATTGCCTGTTCTAATTTTCTGTTCCCTTCAGAAACAGAACCGCCTCCGTTGGAAAAACCGAGATTCTGATACGCTTCAGCGATAAGAAATTCGCAATCTCGACTATCTTCGTAACTGAAGAAATCATCAATACGCCATTTAGTGCCTTTCTTTTCACACCTTCTGCACAATTGCTCATACATGGAGATACCTGTTTCGTAATTTTGATGCAGTAGTGCTTGGAACAACAATTCTAATTTGGCGTAGTCTTGATTGAGTCTATTGAGTCTGTCAAAATATGATCGGTATGATTGCTTTTGACGTTCAATGTTCTGTAATATTCGGTCGTAGTCAGATTTCCGCTTTTCGTCATGGAGCACATCGTAAGCGTTACAGACATCGCGAAACATCTGTTTGGCATAAGCAATCTGTTCCGAACCAAAGTTGATATGGAGTTTATCAGGATGGTAACGTTTGGCGAGTTTTCGGAACGCTCGTTTTATTTCGGGTGCAGTTGCATCTCGACCGATCTCTAAGATTTGATAGTAGTTTGGAATTTGCATGGGATACTATGTCTCTGAAAGATATAGTATTATAATTCCATGTATTCATGGATTTGTCAAGAGGAAATTTGGAATTCGCGAAGCACTCTTGTAGGAGGGTTTGTAAAGGAATAATTATTTTCTATTCTATAATCCTCACAACACATTAATGAGAGGGTGTGTAATATTTTCGGCAAAACTTTACACACCCCATACAGATTATTATTCTTACAACACCTCACGCAAAAAACGTGCGGTGTGTGATTCCTCTACCTGAGCGACCTCTTCAGGCGTCCCCATTGCTACAAGATAACCGCCGCCATCACTCCCCTCCGGACCTAAATCAATAACCCAATCTGCAGATTTTATAAAATCCATGTTGTGTTCCACAGTGACAATCGTATTACCAACATCAACAAGTTTATTGAGTACATTGAGTAGTTTTTGGACATCATCAAAGTGCAACCCTGTCGTCGGTTCATCCATGATATAGAGGGTTGTGCCGGTTTGTCGATGGGCAAGTTCCTTCGCAAGTTTGACGCGTTGCGCCTCGCCCCCTGATAAAGTTGTTGATGCTTGTCCTAACTGGATGTAGCCCAAACCCACATCTGCTAACGTTTGGAGCGGACGTTTTATGCGACTGATACTACTAAATAAGTCAAGTGCTTCCAGCACTGTCATCTGTAATACTTCAGCGATGTTTTTACCCTTGTAACGAATTTCAAGCGTTTCAGCATTATACCCTGTGCTGTTACAGTTTTCGCAAGGTATCCATACGTCAGGAAGGAAGTGCATTTCTACACGATTGAAACGTTGTCCATCACACACTTCGCACTGCCCATAAGAGAGATTAAAACTAAATCTGCCGCGATCAAAACCTTGAAGTTTGGCATCTGGTAACTCAGCAAACATTTCCCGGATTTTGGTGAATAGGTCGGTATAGGTTGCCGGGTTGGAGCGAGGTGTTTCACCTATCGGTTTCTGATCAATGTGGATAAGCCGTTCGATTGAGTTTGCTCCTTGGATACTATCGTACTTCGCAATTCCATACGGATTGTCTGTTTGTTCGTTTCCTTTTCTGATGGAGCGTTGGGATTCCAAAGCCGGTCGTAAGGTGCCCTCAATTAGTGAACTCTTTCCACAACCTGAAACACCTGTTACGCATGTGAACGTTCCACACGGAATTTGGATGTCGATGTTTTTGAGGTTGTTTGTCTTGGCACCGGACAACTTCAGCCATTTTCCTGAGCCTTTGCGACGGACAGATGGCACAGGAATTTGCATCTCATTGGATAAATAGGCTTGTGTCAATCCCTTATCTTGAGGTGCAGACGTAGTGCGACCTGAATCCCCTGCATCCTTTGTAATTGGGGAAGCGGCGGTGATAGGTTCGGAACCAGTAAAGGCGGCTGGTGAACCTGTAGCGACAATTTCACCACCCTGTTTACCCGCTTTAGGACCGAAATCAATGATATGGTCTGCGGCTAAAATGGTATCCCTATCGTGTTCAATCACAAGGACACTATTGCCAATATCACGTAAATCCTTCATCGCACAAATCAATCGTTCTTGATCGCGCGGATGCAAACCGATACTCGGTTCATCAAGGATGTAAGTTACGCCAGTGAGTCCAGTGCCAAGTTGGCTCGCGAGACGTATTCTGCGGATTTCCCCGCCAGAGAGTGTTGGGGCAGGTCTATCCAATCCAAGATAACCGAGCCCGATGTCCTCTAAGAAATTGAGACGAATCTGAATTTGCCGCAAAAGCTGCGCTTCAAACTCAGGCGAAGTATAGGCGTGAAGTGTAGGATGCGTTGCTCTTGAGATAGACACATCCCTTACCTGCTCTCTGGCTGCTATTGCTGCTTGCGCACCCGCGCTTGTTGTGAGATGTTTTTCTATTGCTTTCACACGCGTACCGAAAAATTTTATGATGTCCGAAATTGACATCGCCATCAATTCAGCAATGGTTTTATCAGAGAATCTGACGTTACGGGGGAATTCATCTAACCGAGTACCACGGCAGGCTGGACATATTTTATATTGTGCCGAATTATTTCCACCGAGACCATCACAGTAGCCGCATGCCCCTAATTTATTGTTAAATGAGAAGTGTCGAGGAGTCAGCTGCGGAAAATTGCGACCACATTTTGAACACATCGCATGTTCACTGAAGAAATATCTGACTGGTTTCCCACTACCTTTTTTCTCCTCTATAATAACAAAGCCTTCACTTTCTATGAGTGCTAATTCTACTGCTTCTGTGAAACGGCTTTTTTCGTCATCAGCAAGTTGAACGCGGTCAATAACGAGAAAGACTTCATGGCGACGACGTTTGTGGATTTCTGGTGTTTCATCAAGCCGACAAATCTCACCGTCAATTTGGACACGCGCGAAACCTCTTTTTTGCAACCTGCGAAACGCATCGGCATAGTCCTCATTCCCTTTCAAGCCTGGGGTACGGTCCGCATCTATTACCACTTCAAAATCAGTCATTCGAGAAATGTTATCAGAGATTTTCTGCATATTTTGAATACGAAAGTTTGTAAGTGGTGACAAAATATCTACTCTTTTTTCTGTTACGAGTTGGTAAACATGCTCAACTATTTCCTGTGCGGTCTGAGGGCGGACCTCTATTTCGCAATCAGGGCAGTGTGGTTGTCCCCATCTTGCATAAAGGGTTCGTAGACCTTCATGGATTTCGGTAATCGTCGCGACTGTGGAGCGCGGGTTTTGGCTGGGACTTGAATGCGATATTGCAATCGCTGGCGACAACCCTTCAATCTTTAAGACTTTAGGTTTTTCCATAGTCCCAATAAATTGGCGAGCATAAGTACTAAGCGTCTCAATATAACGACGTTGTCCTTCAGCATAAATGGTATCAAGCGCAAGCGATGTTTTGCCAGACCCGCTAACGCCAGTAAATGCGGTTAACCGTTGATGCGGAATTTCAATATCAATGCTTTTCAAATTGTTTTCTTGCGCACCACGTACGAGAATGGATTTAACGGGCTGCGGCACGATACCGTTTTCTGCAATATTGTGTTTTGTGTCTAAGGACTTCCAGAGATCGAATTCACCACAGAGGGCTTGTCCCGTATAAGATTCTGGTATATCTTTAACCTCTTCAGGCGTGCCTATAGCGACAATTTCACCCCCACCGATACCACCCTCAGGACCTAAGTCAATAAGATAATCCGCTGAATTGATTACCTCAAGATTGTGTTCAACCACGACCACAGTGTTACCATCGTCAACCAAGCGATGGAGAATAGTCAAAAGTTTGTTTACGTCGTCAAAGTGTAGACCAGTCGTGGGTTCATCAAGTATGTAGAGCGTTTTGCCAGTGCTTCGTTTAGAAAGTTCCTTTGAAAGTTTAATCCGTTGTGCTTCACCGCCGGAAAGCGTAGGCGCAGGTTGTCCAAGTTTGATGTATTCCAAACCAACATCGTGAAGTAATTGTAATCCTCTCGCAATTTTGGGGAGATCGGCGAAATGGGCAAGAGCAGTTTCAATATCCATTTTAAGCACATCAGAGATACTTTTCTCTTTATATTTTATGGTGAGCGTTTCGTTGTTATAACGTTTTCCGTTACACACATCGCATTCTACCCAAACGTCTGCAAGCAATCCCATGTCAACTTTTTTAGCACCATTGCCGGTGCATACTTCACATCTTCCACCGGGAACGTTGAAACTAAATCGTCCCGGTTTATATCCGCGTAGTTTGGCATCAGGCAAGTTCGTGTAGAAGGCTCGGATTGCATCAAATACCTTTGTATAAGTTGCAGGATTAGAACGCGGTGTTCGTCCGATAGGTGCCATGTTAATGTTAATAATTTTATCAATGACATCGGGAACGCGGACGGTTTTGTTTTCAATGATACCTTGAATTTTGTCGTAGTCACCTGGCACAGTTTTCGCCTTCATTAGATCTCGTGCAAGTGCGCTGTAGAGAATATCATGGATGAGCGAACTTTTTCCTGAACCGCTCACACCTGTCACACAGCACAAAGTGCCAACCGGGATTTTAGGACTAATCTCTTTAAGGTTGTTTTGACGCGCGTTGCAGATTTGTACCCACCGATCGCCTGTAGGTCGTCTTGACCCAGGGTGCATAATCTCTTTTTCACCTCGTAGATATTGGCCTGTAAGCGAGTCGCACTCTTTTATGAATTGGTCAGGTGTCCCCATACCGGTAATCTGCCCACCTTTTATGCCAGCACCCGGTCCAAAGTCCACTAACCAATCAGCAACTAACATAGTCGCTTCATCGTGTTCAACGACGATAACGGTATTGCCTTGATCGCGGAGATTTAAGAGTGTTTTCAGCAAGCCTGCATGGTCACGAGGATGCAGTCCAATGCTTGGTTCATCAAGCACATAAGTTACATCGCGAAGCCCGGCACCAACTTGGCTTGCAAGGCGGATCCGTTGTGCTTCTCCACCGGATAATGTCGGCGCAGAACGCGACAAAGTTAGATACCCTAATCCAACGTCCATAAGGAAACCTAAACGTGCGCGAATCTCTTTCAATAGTTCTAAAGCAATGAATGCCTCACGATCCGGCAGTTCAACGGTATTGAAAAAGGCTGCAGCGTCCTGAATTGACATTCCAAGTACATCAGTGATGTTTATTCCATCTATCGTGATAACTTTAACCAATTCATTTAGACGTGTTCCGTTACATTCACGACACGGCATCTTGACAAAATAATCGGGAAGGTTAGACTCCTCATCTTCGTCAACGTCTAACGAGAAAAATCGTTGTTCATGGGCAGGAATAAGTCCTTGGAATCTACCACGAATTCTTTTCCGACGCCTGTTATTTTTTGAAGGTTGACGAAAAGTAAACACAGTATCGCCTGTACCGTAAAGTATAGCATGCTGTTGCTCAGATGTCAGATCCCGCCAAGGGGTTTTTAAGCTAAATTTAAGGTGTGATGCTAAGGTCTGTGCGACCATTTCCTCCTCAGGTCCGGCTTTTTTCCATAGGAGTATCGCGCCTTTAAGGATAGACAGCGTTTCATCCACGATGATTAGTTTCGGAGAAATTGCCATTTGCAGACCTAATCCTCTACAATGCTTACACATTCCGTAAGGACTGTTGTAAGAGAAATGTCGCGGTTCAGGTACACTGTAACTAATTTGGCATTTCGTGCAGGCATACTGTCTACTAAACAGGAAATCCTCACTATCCGGTGCCTTTTTTGAGGCACTGCTCTCAGACGACACAACATTCACAATTAGGCTATCATCGCCGATTGCAAGCGCAGTTTCAACCGCATCAGCAACACGACTATGTATATCGTCTTTAATGATGATCCTATCAACGACTATATCAATGTTGTGTGTTTGATTCGGATTGAGAGCAATGTTGGATCTGATTTCGTGTACTTCGCCATCAATACGGGCGCGCACAAAACCCATTTTGCGCGCGTTTGATAATTCTCTTCGATACTCGCCGCGCCTGCCTCTGACAATAGGTGCTAAAACCATGAGGCGTGTACGAGGAGGGAAACTAAGGATACTGGCAACGATGTCGGCGATCGTTTGTGAACCGACTTCCTGTCCACATTCAGAACAGTTAAGCTGTCCAGCGCGGGCAAATAAAACACGAAGGTAATCATATATTTCGGTTACGGTCGCAACCGTTGATCGGGGGTTATGTCCTGAAGAGCCTTGGTCAATAGCAATTGATGGTGACAAACCAACTATCTTGTCTACTTCGGCTTTACCGAGTTGTCCTAAAAATTGTCGCGCATAAGCAGAGAGTGATTCTATGTATCGCCTTTGTCCTTCAGCATACACGGTATCAATAGCAAGTGAGGACTTGCCTGAACCACTAACCCCAGTGAAAACGATCAACTTACCTTTAGGTAATTGGATATCTATATTTTTTAAGTTATGTTCTCTTGCGCCGTGTATATCAATTGACGCTTCTGCCATAGCATTATTCCTCCTTTAATGGTTGTCAGCAGTCGACTATCTATTTTATTGTAAAATCTAAAATTACCTGGACAGTTCTCTGTAGATCGTAGGCGTTTGTAGTCGCCCAATTCATTGTGCCTCGGACATTCACACTAATGGGTTTTAAATCGCCACGGCAACTAAAATGTAACAATAATTATAGGTTCTACTATAAATCTAAAAAACCGCCTAATTCTTTGAGTTTGTGCATGTCTCTACGCCAGTCCGCTTTGACCGTCACGTATAATTCTAAAAAGACAGAGGTATCCAAGAACTTCTCTATATCAAGACGTGCCAATTCACCAACGCGTTTAATCAACTGCCCGCCTTTACCAATAATTATCTGCTTTTGTGACTGCCTTTCAGTGTAAACAATTGCTCGAATATAAATGATTTCCTCTGAGTTACGACGTTGCCGTTTCTCAAATTCCTCTACCACAACAGCAGTTGCATAAGGCACCTCTTGTTGTGTGATGAGCATTATTTTCTCTCTAACTGTTTCAGAAATGAAAAATCGTTCTGGTAGGTCGCTGAGTTGATCTTCAGGGAAATAGCGTGGTCCTAGGGGCAAAAAGGAAATGATCTGTTCAAGGAGAAGTGGCACACCATCAGCTGTTTGAGCTGAGATCGGTATCATCGCATCAAATTCAAACTTCTCACTGTAATTTTCGAAAAGAGGTAATAGCATCGGTTTAGCAACCAAGTCTACCTTATTTAGAACGAGAACTTTTTTAGCAACTTTGAAACGCCGAAACTGTTCTATGATCTTATCTTCAATTTCTTCAATAGGGTTTGCAACATCAATAACAAAAAGAATTACGTCCGCATCGCGTAAAGCCCCATAAGCGGTTCGCACCATCTCTGATTGCAAGCGGTACTTCGGATCCATCAGTCCGGGTGTATCAACAAAAACCATCTGATGTGCTTCTGTTGTCACAATCCCGCGAATCTGATTACGGGTTGTCTGCGGTTTAGGCGTAACAATCGCCAATTTTTGACCTAAGATGGTATTAAGCAGTGTGGATTTCCCAACATTGGGAGCACCGATGATGCTTACATACCCAGACTTAAAGTTTTCATCTTCAGGCAAGTTTTCTGAACCTTGATTTGAATCTTCTGACATGTAGCTTTCCTATAGTGGCATTTTTTCCACCGAATGAATGCGTTAACAATATTTAAAAATTATCTCTATGCTGAACATTTGTCCCTTCACTATCCTTTGAGAAATCACGTCCACAAGAAAGACAGGATGGAATTTTCGTTATTACCCTCAAACCGCAACCAGGACAGATTCGTCCAGGATAGAACAACGGTCTTCGGTATGTTAAACCAGACTTGTCTGTTGAGAAATCACGTCCACAAAAAAGACAGGATGGAATTTTCGTTATTACCCTCGAACCGCAACCAAGACAGAATCGTCCAGGATAGAACAAATTCCTGTGGTATTTCCGGCCAGATTTGTCTGTTTCAGTGTAACCCCAGATGCAAAAATATAACACTACCAACATTACTGATATTTCTCAAAAGCACTCAGAAGTCAGTATCTATCAATGGTCTTTCAATACGCGGTTATGAAAATGCTAAGAAATGCCAATTGATATGCCCCCAATATGTGAAAAATATACCTTATTTTCAATACAAAATAGAATAAAATCGTCCATTATATCGGTTTTTCATAGGTATTTCGTATTGATGTTATTAGGTTTAGAGAAATTAGAAAACTTTCACTCATGTTAAATATGTGTGCGTTTATTTTCACGAAGTCAATGGTCATAGGGGTTAAAAGTTGCATTTGCACTTATTTTTTACATGATCTGAACAATTGTGAGAAATGTCAGCATTAGTATTATGGGGAGGAAATAGGTGAGATAATCCATTCTAACCTCCTAAAATTCAGTCTGTAGGTTTGGTAGCGCATAATGAAACCCATCCTCCAGCACGGTAGGAGCGGTTTCCTGACCGCTCGGAGTTATATTTGAAGATCCTACCTTAGGTTCCAATATTAGAAACTGGTGTGCCGTTTCTGGAATAAGCCTCGGTTCAGTAGGGAAACCGTTCCTACCGTGCTTGGAAGAACTACAAGAAACATCCTATTATCGTTTCGGACGCGCGGGGGTTTTAGTTTCCGCTGATTCGTATATCAGATCCATCAGTTCAGATTGGATGATTCCGTTCATCGGATTAGTGCGCGGTTCTGCTCTTCCCAAGATAGCATCAATAAAGTTGTCATCCGGGTTGCCTGCAGACATTTCAGGTGTAATCGGTGGGGGATTTAACGCCTCACCACCTTTCCAAACACGAATCCATCCGCCACCCCAACCATCAACCTCAATTCTGCCGTTGTCAAAAATTAGTGCCATGTGCGTACCACCGGGACTCGGACAATTGCCGCTTATCACCATTGACGCAAGCACACCGTTTTCAAACTTGATGTTAATTGACGAATTGATGTCTACCTCTGTCCCCATATTGTCGGTATAAGCGTACACTTCTCCAACTTTCGTTTCAACTGTCCAGCACAGACTATTAAGAAGGTGTGCACCGCTATCGTAAGCCTGTCCACCACCGGAGAGACTCTTTTTCTGCCGCCATGCACCGGTCGTCGCGCTTTTCCAATTTTGCGTAATATACCCTATTACCAACTCCAATTTACCAAAATCGCCGTTGCGGACAATCTTTCGGATATAGTGGAAGTTAGCAGAACAAGGTGTATTGTAACCGATTGTCAGGATCAATCCTGTTTCCTTAACCTTATCAGCAAGTGTATAGGCATCTTCAGAGGAGGTGACCATCGGTTTTTCCATCAAAACATGGCATCCTGCTTTAAGAGCCTGCATCCCCTGCTCAAAATGTAAAGTGTGCGGTGTGGAAATAACCACTGCATCCGGTTTTGTTTCATTAAGCATTATCGCAATCTCATCATAAGCAACCGGGCGGGGGGATAGGTCTGATAGATTGCGGTCAATATAGCCGTTAGCGATGTCCGTATTTACATCACAAGTACCGACGATTTGTACGTCAGGATTTCCATTCATCCGCCTCGCGTGGCCGGAGGAGTTGCCGCCACATCCAATCATGGCGAGCCGAATTTTTGACATAAATTGCTCCTTAATTGTTTATTGTAAAATTCAAAATCCGTGTACAATTTCTTGTAAGCGCGCTATCAAAATTGCTTAAGCAATCATAGATTTACTATCAATGCTCTACCATCTCTAATAAACTATTTACTACGCTGTTTTGGCTAAATCTTCCACGCTCAACGCGCCTTCACCGAAAACGCGTCTAAAGGTTGAACCGTGACGGGATCGCGTTTCGCCATGCATGTAGCAGACACTAAAAGCGCGCCGCGGGATATCTGTCTGATTCGTGCCAGAACTGTGAAGCAACCAATTGTGTAGTAAAACAACCTCACCTGCCTTCAATTCCAATGGATGAGGTGTAGAATTCTCTACAATGTCGTCAATCTGTTCTTGAGTCAGAAATCCGGAACCGTGCGATGGGTTAATAAGGCTACTATGTGAACCGGGAATAATATGCACACATCCGTTTTCAATCGTTGCTGTGTCCAAAGCGGTATAGATGGTAATCTGCGGGTCACGGTCAAGGTCTGTCCATCTATCTTGGTGCCAAACGAGGTAAGTACCTTCGCGCGCAGGTTTATTCATAAACATTGCGCGGAAACACAATATTGGGACTCCATCGCCATAAATTTTGGTACAAACTTCCTTGAAAGTTGGGTCTTGGAGATATACTAAAAAGTAGGGATCTAATTCGAGATTCTGAATTTTTCGATACAGTAAAGTTGTGCCTTTATGCCCCGCAGACTGTGGGCCAGGTGCGTTTGTTCCGGGTGCCCTGTCAAGTTGCATCATGATTTTGTTATAATCAATGGGTGCATTACCGAGCATGATGTCATCCATGCGTTGCTGTAAATGCGCAAATTCGTCATCAGTGGCAACCTGACCAATGTGAACGTAACCGTATTCCGAAAAATGGTCCCACTGTTCATCTGTTATCTGCTGTTCCATTCCTTGCCTCCATCCATCTGAACATATCGGGATTATAAAATCCTTTTCATTGCAGAATTCTGATCTTAAGTATAGCATATAAGTATAACATAATTGCCAACAAATTTGATAAATTATCAGGAATTCTAATCATCAAACTAAAGAATATAGGATAAATTCGGATATTTGAGAAAATAATGCAACTATTTATATTCTAAGGTGCGTCTAATTAATCAAGGGATGTAAAAACTCCGGAGGATTCCGATGAAAAAGAAAGATGCTGAATTGATTCAGCGTACATTAGACGGTGACCAATCAGCGTTTACCGCCTTAGTAAAGAAGTACCAAAAAGGTGTGCACGCGCTTGCTTGGCAGAAAATTGGTGATTTTCATGTTGCGCA
Source organism: Candidatus Poribacteria bacterium (assembly GCA_965237835.1). Lineage (GTDB taxonomy): Bacteria > Poribacteria > WGA-4E > WGA-4E > WGA-3G > MSPOR6. The sequence goes on from OZ250160.1 coordinate 355,043, forward strand.
GGAGATAACACAAGACGCTTTTCTAAGAGCATACCAAAAACTCGGAACTTTGAAAAACCATAACCTGTTTTCGGGATGGCTCTATGTTATTGCTTCACGTTTGTGTTGTGAATGGCTCAGAAAGAAACGCCTGCCCATGCAATCCTTAGAAACAGTTGATAACACAGAGGTAGATCAAGTGGCATATACACGATACGTAGAGGAACAGCGAGAAGCGGATGCAGAAGAAACCCGGCGCGAACTGGTTAGGAATCTCCTGAAAAAGCTGCCAGAGAGTGAACGCACAGTGATGACGCTTCACTATCTTGGGGAAATGACGTGTGAATCTATTAGTGAGTTTCTTGGGGTGTCTCAAAATACCATTAAAAGTCGACTTAGCCGCGCGCGTAACCGATTAAAGAAGGAGGAAGCGATGATTCAAGAAAACCTCAACAGTTTCCAACTGCCAACACAATTTACAGAAAACATTATGAAGGAGATTTCACGACTCAACCCTATTGCGCCATCTGGAAGCAAACCGTTAGTGCCTTTAGCAATGTCGGCAGCCGCTGCGATTTTCGTTGTCCTGTTGATGGGAGTCGGAGCACAAAATCTAATTCATTTTCAAGAACCGTATCAATTAGACGCAACATCAGAATCGATGATTGAAATCGTAGACACACAATATGTCTTAGATACTTCAGCAAAACCAGCACTTCAGGATCAGATTGGACGTTCGGATGTAACAGGTAAGAGCAACGGTATTGCACAAAATCCTGACTCTTCACTATTCGCTGCAGCACTTGACGAAGACGCAGAAAATTCAAAATTGCAATCACAGTGGGTTCAAACGAAAGGTCCGGAAGGTGGAGAAGTGCCAACCCTTTTCAGAACAACCCGTGGTGACGTGTATGCAGGAGCACAAAACGGTCTCTACAGACTCACCGATGATGGTACCGCGTGGAAACTCATAAACAATATCAAAGGTCCATCACATATTACACTAATTGAAGGACCAAAGTGGTGGCTAGTAGAACGTCATGATACCCTTTACCTTGCGACCAATAAAGAGATATTGGCTTCTACAGATAGAGGTGAAACATGGAATGCACTCTGTGAGTCTATAAGAGGTCAACTTGTCGGCATGGTAATAACAGATGGTATCCCAGGCGCACAAAGCGAAATGACCATCTACCTCGCGCGCACTAATGGGGTATTCCGCACGGATAATGCAGGTAAATCTTGGACACCGCTTTCCGAAGGACTAACAGACAGGAAAATTCGCGTAATCGCCGCGATTGAAAACACCCTATTTGCAGGGACCGATAAGGGGCTCTATCGCCTCAATTCTGATACGTGGGAGCAATTACCTATCGATCCTGAGAATACGCAAGACAAAACACTTGACATCTCTGCATTAGCAGCTACGGAAAACTATCTCTATGTTACAGCAAAAGTGGCTTGGAAAAATCATTTTGCTGGAAACGTTATAGAATCAAAGCTGCCTGGAGAGCAATGGATTGAATTAGGTCGGGTAGAAGTACCGCAATCTCCGTGGGTACTTTATCGCTCAACCGACCAGGGCAATTCATGGGATTCTATAACTCCGAGACAAGATCTTGTTGATAAGAAACCCGCTCAGCCCCGTCATTTTTCAGCGACAGACTCACAGGTGAATAAAGTTGACGTACTTCCTTATGGTATTATAATATCAGAGGTAGTATGGGCAACAAATACAATGCCCAAGATTACTGCATCTGGAGAAAAGGTAATGGTGATAGACGATGAGAACCACTTCTACTCAATTGATGCTGGTGAAACGTGGATATCTTTAGCTGATGCTGGCGAAATAAGTAGTGCTACCGCTGTAGTACTGTTGAATGCAACTACTTTCTATAGCAGCGGAACACACGGGATTTATCGCACAACTGATAGTGGCGAGTCGTGGCATCAATTTAATACCGGACTTGTGAATTCGAATGTCCAACAATTAATCGTTCTTAACGGGATTCTCTACGCGAGCACAGAAAATGAGCTTGTGTATTCTATTGATGGTGGAGAATCATGGGGGCCCTTTTCCAGCGATACGGGCAACCTCACACGCATTGTAGAATCCAATGGAGAACTCTATGCAAGTAAAGGTAGCAAAGGAACACCTCGTTTTTTCCGATTGTCTTCCGAGGGAAATAGCCTCACAGATATTCCAGGAATACCTGTTTTGAAAAATGTACCCATTTTAAAAATTTTAAAAGAGAACCAATTTTCGTATGATTGGATTGAGATTAGGCAAAACGAAAACCAATTTTTCATTATGTCACATCTTGGAAGTTTCGCGGTTACAGACACGGCTTACTATGTAGAATACCAAAACAAACTCTTTAGATGGAGTATTGGAGCCCTGAATTGGTACAATACAGAGGTAGCAGATATAGATCAACCTATTCATATAGACTTTAATTCCAAAATTTTCAATCCTACGGATTTCAGGTTTTCCGTTTCAGGAAAAACTGTTTACGTCGGCAAACGGAATGGACACCTTATGAAATCGCTTGATGAAGGAAGCACTTGGAACGATGTCACTGCCAATCTACCGTTTTCTGTTGAACGTTTCAATGCAATCACTTTCGCTGGGCAAACTGTCTATGTAGCAACTGACAAGGGTGTCATTCGGTCAAACAATGGCACTGACTGGCACATACCCACCGACATAGAGGGAACACCTCTCATCGTGGGTAGGTTTGCAGTGGATGGCACAACAGTGTACGGTACAGCTAAGCGAAAAGTGTATCAACTAAAAGAGGATTCGAACACATGGCAACAAGTTACACCAGAAATTCCATATCCTGTTAACTGTCTTGATATTGATGGGAATACCCTCTATGTCGGAACAAACGGACGCGGTGTGCTCCGCTTCTCACTTGACGAATAATTTTCACATTATTTTCTATACTGAGTTAGTGTTCCTCCTGGCGGGGTGTAAAATCCCCGCCTTTTTACTTTAACGGTGAATCTATATCAGAACCATTCAATTCTCCAATAGTTCCTGCCTTTGCTCAAGACCTCTCCTTTGTCCGAGCGACCTCCCGGTCGCGATTATTAAGACGAAAACGCAAAAAACGATAACTAATATCAAATTAACTTGATCCCACTCGGTAGGTGCGGTTAGAAACCGCACCATAAGCGTCAATTTAGCGGTCCCCAACCCGGTAGGTGCGGTTTGTAACCGCTTAGCCCCAACCCGGTAGGTGCGGTTTGTAACCGCACCGGATTCTGTGGAGTATGTGCAAGATAACGGTTTCCGCGAACGACTCGGTGCGGTTAGAAACCGCACCATAAGCGTCAATTTAGTGGTTTTTCAAATATGAGAAATGCTCTTCAGTCCCGTAGGGACTATATGTTTATAGCACCCAACGTTCTCAATCTCTTTCGCTCCGTAGGTGCGATATGTCCAACAAAAACGTTATAGAAATATCGCACCTACGGAGCGAAAGAGACTATTATACGTTTTTCTATAAACATATCGTCCCTATGGGACTGAATATAAGACAGTCTCAATAACCATGCCTATTGAGAAGGGTTCATAAAAACACAGATGTTTCCTTAAATTGACGCCTATGGTGCGGTTACAAACCGCACCTACCGGCCCTGGAGGAACGCTAAATTGACGCCTATGGTGCGGTTTCTAACCGCACCTAATACCAAGAAAAATGAGATAAATCAAGTTAATTTGATATTAGCGTTTTTATAGTAAAGTCAGTTTTAGAAACCATTTATTACGTTCCGACATAGCAATGTCTACATATTTTATATATCACTATAGTTGGCAATTGTCCAACTATATGCTATCCTATTTAAAGCCAAACTTTCCAATAAAGAGATTTCTTCACAATCTTTCTTTTCCTAAAGGAAACTGCACAAAATTAGTTGTCTCTCTCAATCACGTACTTTTTTCTCAAAAATGCAACCTTCAAATGCCAAATAGCATCTTTAACTTAAAAGATTAGTTTTGTTTGTGAGGTGTTCCATGAAACATGATGATGCTGAATTGATTGAACGCACACTTGAAGGTGATTCTCAAGCCTTTGCTGCACTTGTAGAAAAATACCAAGAACAGATACACGCGTTGGCGTGGCAGAAAATTGGTGATTTCCACATCGCACAAGAGATAACGCAAGATGCCTTCATCACAGCGTATCAAAAACTTGCAACCCTCACACATCACAACCGCTTTGCGGGATGGCTTTATGTCATTACCAGTAACAAGTGTAATATGTGGCACCGAAAGAAAAAACCGCAACTTCAATCTCTGGCGGAAACAGACCCTATGGAGTTAGAAGAGGTGTATTATTCTGAATATATGTCTCGTCAGCGTGAAAAAGCAGCGAACCAAAATCGGCGAACAATTGTTCGGAAGCTGCTCAATAAACTTCGAGAGAGTGAACGGACAGTCGTAACGATGCATTACCTCGCAGGCTTAACGTGTGAAGAGATTGGTAAGTTTTTGGGGGTATCACCGAACACGGTTAAGAGTCGGCTGCATCGCGCCCGAGAGAGGTTAAAGAAGGAGGAAGCAGTGATTCAAGAAAATCTTAGCAGTTTCCAACTGCCAGCACAAATGACAGAAAACATCATGAAGGAAATTTCACGTCTTAATCCAATAGCACCTTCAGGAAATAAACCTTTAGTGCCATTGGCAGTTTCTGCTGCTTCAGCCATTATAGTTTTTTTGCTGATAGGCTTTGGGGCGCAAAATCTAATTCGGTTTCAAAAGCCTTATAGTATAGAGGCAACATCAAAACCAACGATTGAAATCGTTGACACACAAATAGTCTTGGAATCCTCTGCCAAACCTTCAATAAACAATCAAGTTGGACGTTCGGATGTTCTCAGTAACAATGATGGAACGGGGCAGAAACCGGATACACCTCTGTTTGCTGCAGCACAATCCGATGATGCTGAAAGAACTAAGTTCAAAGGTAAATGGAGACAGACTAATGGACCTTACGGTGGCAAGATAACAACGCTTTATAAAACCACTAATGGCGTGCTCCTTGCAGGGACAGATGGGGCAGGTGTTTTCCGCTCCACAGATCATGGAAACAACTGGACACCTGTTAATACTGGATTATACGATGAACCAGGAGGGCGATCCATGGATGTTACTGCAATCGCGGAAAAGGGGAATAAGGTCTATGCAGGCACGCGGGAGGCATTATACATTTCTACTGATATTGGCAACACATGGCAACACGTATCTACTTTGCAAACCACTGGGCCAATCAGTGGTATTGTGATTCTTGATGACCACATCTATGTTAGTACAATAACCAGAGGTGTTTTGCAGTCAAATGATGGTAATTCATGGGCACAAATCAATGATGGACTCGGAACAACGTTTCATGGGCTACTCTTAGAGAACGACCCGCGTCTGGTTCCTAATCCCATTGAAGTAAAACCGATGTTAAAACCGATGTATGTTTTTAATCTCTCAAGTGTTGGGACAACGCTGGTCGCTGCTACAAAAAAAGGGCTCTTTCGTAGAACAAGGAATGAAGACTCGTGGACACCTATCAATGCAGTTGTCGTTGAGCATTCAGATGGGGTTGAGTCGAAAAATAATTCGCAAAATAAACCAGGATTAAATCCTTCATCTAAGCAACATTCTTCATCTGATTTACATGTTGAGTCGTTCGCTTCGATAAAACATTTACTATATATGCATGGTAGAATGGGCAAAGAATGGGGGATCTTCCGGTCAAATGACGTGGGCGACTCATGGATGCTCATCACCCCAGAAGAAGTAAAAGAAAAAAGTGATGGCGTTCAGACAATTGCCGTGCAAGGTGGGAGGCTATACGCCGGCACTTCTGACGGTTTGATCTATCTTTCGGATGATATGGGTGATTCCTGGATATCAATCAATGATGGGGTAATGCATGGTGATGTTTCAACATTGTTACCAATCAATGATAATACTGTCTTCATAGGCACATCTGAAAATGGAGTCTTTCGCACAACAGATGCAGGGGATTCTTGGGTAGAATGCAGCACTGGAATAATAAATACAAATGTCAGCGAATTAGAGGTTATTGGTGATAAATTATACACCAATGTTGGTAAAAAAATTGTCTATTCTGCTGACGGTGGAGATACATGGCTGGCTGTAAACGATCCTTCAAAGCAGAGCAAATTTGGTTTTCCAACCATTTGTGTATCAGATGGAGAGCTCTACATTGGTGCTTACTTTGGTGCTGTTAAATATGCTCCGCCTCATCTAGGTGGTGAGGGAGATGGTGTTTACAGGTTGAATGGTGAGAACAACACTTTGGTTGAACTTTTCACACATAGGGACTTGGTTGACATTAAAAGTATGGATGTAGTTGGCAATACATTTTATATGGGCACACGGCAAAGTGGGGTCTTCCAGTGGGAGCAGAAAACGGGTCTTACCAAACTTGGTTTGGTACATCACAACATCTGGCTAATATCTGCAAATAGTGAGTATGTGATTGCGGTTACTGGAGATAGTGAAATCTACCGTTTTAAAGAGAACCGTTGGGAGCCTATTCACTCAACGGATATGATTGATGGCGGTTTGTCTGATCTCAAGTGGGTTGGTTCAACGCTATATGCAACCTTTTGGAACAACGGTGTATTTCGTTCCAGGGATGGAGGCGATACTTGGACATCCATCAACGATGGTCTGGATGAGATATTTGCTACATCAATTGGAACAGATGGTACTGAGGTGTATGTCAGTACATCTACAGGTATTTTCCAATGGATAGAAGAGAAACAGCATTGGAAGTCGATTGGTTCTCTTACCCAACAGGTTCTATGCTTAGCGGTAGTTGACGGTTTTCTTTACGCTGGTACTGTCAATAATGGAGTGCATAAGATTCGGATTGAGAAATAACTGTTTATGGTGGTTTTCAGTTTACATAATTCTTTTCGGCGCGCTTACAAAGCGCGCTTACCAGTAAATTATAATGCGCGCCTATTAGTAGGTTTTATAACACTCCTATTAGTAGGGTGCTTTTTTATAATTCTCCACAAATCCCTTCTCGCATTTGAAAAAAATTATCGTTCTTCCCTCCAAATTTGCATTTTTTTCCAAAATATGCAATTCTATACTACAAAATCGCGTCTATATATTATGAAAGATCAATTTGCTATTGAGGTATCAGATGACATACGATGATTCTGATCTGATTCAACAAACATTAGAAGGTGATCAGCAAGCGTTTGCTGCACTTGTGGAAAAATACCAAAAACAGATACACGCTTTGGCGTGGCAGAAAATTGGTGATTTCCACATTGCGCAAGAGATTACGCAGGATGCGTTCTTTACAGCATTCCAAAAACTCTCTACGCTCACAGACCATAATCGTTTTGCGGGGTGGCTCTATGTGATTACCAACCGCAAATGTATAGCGTGGCACCGAAAGAAGTCACCACAACCACAATCGTTAGACGCGACAGCCCCTGTTGAATTAGAGGAGGTGTATTATTCAGAATATATGACCCAACAACGCGAGGAAGCAGCAAACAAAAAGCGACGCGCTATAGTGCAGAAACTGCTTAGTAAGCTGCAAGAGAGTGAGCGCACAGTCGTAAATATGTATTACATCGCAGAGATGACATGTGAAGACATTGGCAAGTTTTTGGGTGTATCTCCCAACACGGTTCGCAGTAGACTTCACCGTGCAAGGAACAAAATGAAAAAGGATGAAACAATGATTAAAGAAAATCTTAGCAGTTTCCAACTGCCAACACAATTTACAGAAAATATTATGAAGGAAATTTCACGACTCAACCCAATGGCACCATCTGGAAGCAAACCGTTAGTGCCGTTAGCAATATCCGCTGCGTCAGCAATAATGTTTTTTTTGCTGATAGGCTTTGGTGCACAAAACCTAATTCATTTTCAAGAACCGTATCAATTAGACGCAACATCAGAATCGATGATTGAAATCGTAGACACACAATATGTCTTGGATACTTCAGCAAAACCAGCACTTCAGGATCAGATTGGACGTTCGGATGTAACAGGTAAGAGCAACGGTATTGCACAAAATCCTGACTCTTCACTATTCGCTGCAGCACATGACGAAGACGCAGAAAATTCAAAATTGCAATCACAGTGGGTTCAAACAAAAGGTCCGGAAGGTGGACCAGTCAACATGTTCTTCGTCGGGTCTCAAGAGGATCTTTACGCCGGAGCAGGCACGGATCTCTACAAATTGATGGACGATGGAAACAGGTGGAATTTAATCAGTTCCAACGTATCCTTTAAGGGTTCGTGGCAAATGATGGAACGCGGAGATACTTTTTACGTTGTCTCTGATATGGAAGTACTTGCCTCTGCTGATAGGGGCAAGACATGGAATTCGCTGGGTGTACGTCCAGAAGGAAAATTGATTGGTACCATGATAACGGATGACGCATTTTATCTGGGACTTGCCGATGGAGTTTACCATTCCAAAGATGGCGGCATATCGTGGATTGGTCTGAATGATGGACTGGAGGATAGAAAAATTCGCGCACTTGCTGCCGTTGAAAACACTGTCTTTGTTGGAACTGATTCTGGACTCTATCGCCTCAAGTCAGAGGGTTGGGAACAGTTGCCAGTAGGTGGTGAAGTCGAAAATATTCGAGCGTTGGCAAGTGCTGGACACCGACTCTATGTTGCCATAGGAGAGGAAGTTAAGAATCAATTGACTTCTCATTTCTTGTCAATGATGACAACACGTAAAACTTCCAAGTCACTTTTTCGCTCTACAGACTTGGGAGATTCGTGGCAAGCAATAGAGCCTGAAAAAGTCCTTCCAATGAAAATGAATAGGGTTACCGTTGGTACAGTTATCTTTAGTACATCTAACGATTCAGAAACGGAGCCAACTTCAAGCATCAAAATAGCGGCGTTCCAAGAAAGCCTTATGGTCATAGATCGCGGAAGCAGTTATTACTCAAGTGATACAGGCGAAACTTGGATTACCCTTGATTCAAGTTTCTCAGATGCAGACAATCCTCCCGTTGTCGCAATGTTGAACGAAAACATCTTTTACAGCGGTGGAAAAGATGGCATCTATCGCACAACCGATGCAGGTAAAACATGGCATCAACTTAACACTGGGTTAGTGAATACTTTCATTATGAATTTAGTTGCTGTACATGATATCCTCTATGCAAACATAGGTCAGGAACTTGTCACCTCATCTGACGGTGGAGAATCGTGGACACATGTACTTGGCAGAACCGAGGGTGTCATGGGCATGGTGAAATCTAACGGTGTTCTCTATGTAAGAGGTTCGAAAAAAATGGCACCTCACCTTTTTCGTTTGTCTGCCGACAACCGAGTAACCCCTATCCCTGAAATGCCGATTTTTGAGGTGCCGGACTTTGGTGAGTTGATGGACGAAAAAATCGGAAAAGCATTACTGGCAACACTTCAAGAGAATGCTCAGAAAAACCTTGCAGCAGAAAAAAAGATAGATCCTGAACATTTTGATGCAGACAAGTTCAATGAAATCTATAGTAAGATTGTGGAGGAAAATCTAAATAGATCCTTTCAATTTTCTTTTGGAAGTTTCGCTGTCAGTGGTACAACCTACTATATGGAATCCGATCAGAAACTGTTTAGATGGAAACCTGGTACTTCTGAATGGTACGACACTGGATTAGTAGATGAAGGCGAATCTGGTCCCGTTAATGGCGTATTTGACGATTTCAATTCTATTGGTTTCAAAGTCGCTGTATCGGGAGACATCGTTTATGTCGGCAAAAAGGATGGACACCTCATGCTATCGTTTGATGAAGGCGACATTTGGAACGATGTCACCACAAAACTTCCATTTTCTATTGAACGTTTCAATGCGATTACTTTTGCTGGACAAACTGTCTATGTCGCAACCGACAAAGGTGTTGTGCGATCAAACAATGGCACTGACTAGCACATACCTACCGACGTAGAGGGAACACCACTCATCGTGGGTAGGTTTGCAGTGGATGGCACAACAGTGTACGGTACATCTAAGCGAAAAGTGTATCAACTAAAAGAGGATTCGAACACATGGCAACAAGTTACACCAGAAATTCCATATCCTGTTAACTGTTTTGATGTTGATGGGAATACCCTCAGGTATGTTGGCACATTCGGACGAGGTGTGCTCCGCTTCTCCCTTGACGAATAATTTTCACATTATTTTCTATATTGAGTTGGTGTTCCTCCTGGCGGGGTGTGAAATCCCCGCCTTTTTACTTTAACGGTGAATCTATATCAGAACCATTCAATTCTCCAATAGTTCCTACCTTTGCTCAAGACCTCTCCTTTGTCCGAGCGACCTCCTGGTCACGATTATTAAGACGAAAACGCAAAAAAAAACGATAACTGAATGGATTTGAACATACCCTTAAGGGCTTAAGCATTTTCAGTTTATGTGTTATAATGAATGCCACAATTACATAGTCCAATACAGACTGTTGAACGTATAATCCAATTCACAATCCTTCATTCTTTTTCAAGAAAAATATATTATCCTCCTCAAAATTGCAAATTTTTTAAAAATTATGCAATTATTGCCTCCAAAATTGTGTCTATATATTAAAAGATCAATTTGTTATTGAGGTGTGCAATGAAAAACAACGATGCTAACCTAATTCAACGAACATTAGAGGGTGATCAGCAAGCTTTTGCTGCGCTTGTGGAAAAATACCAAAAACAGATACATGCATTGGCATGGCAGAAAATTGGTGATTTCCACATTGCGCAAGAGATTACGCAAGATGCTTTCCTTGCAGCATATCAAGAACTTGCGACGCTCACCCATCATAGCCAATTTGCGGGATGGCTATATGTCATTGCCCGTAACAAATGCAAAAACTGGCACCGAAAGAAAGGGTTAGCACTACAGTCGTTGGAAAATACAGATCCAGTTGAATTAGAGGAGGTGTACTATTCAGAATATATGACCCAACAACGCGAGGAAGCAGCAAATAAGAAACGACGCGCACTGGTGCAGAAATTGCTCAGTAAGCTGCAAGAGAGTGAGCGCACAGTCGTAAATATGTATTACATCGCAGAGATGACATGTGAAGACATTGGCAAGTTTTTGGGTGTATCTCCCAACACGGTTCGCAGTAGACTTCACCGTGCAAGGAACAAAATGAAAAAGGATGAAACAATGATTAAAGAAAACCTTAGCAGTTTCCAACTGCCTGCACAATTTACAGAAAACATTATGAAAGAGATTTCACGTCTCAACCCAATGGCACCATCTGGAAACAAACCTCTTGTGCCGTTAGCAGTGTCTGCTGCCTCAGCTATTTTAGTTGTCCTGCTAATGGGAGTTGGTGCGAAACATCTATATCGTTTTCAAAAGCCATATAACTTAACCGCACAATCGGAACCAATGATTGAATTAATAGAAACACAACTTGTCATTGACACACCGGCAAAACCCGCATTGCGCACACAAATTGGTCGTTCTGATGTTTCTGACAAGAACGAAGGTACGGGACAGAAATCTGATAATTCATTGTTCGCTGCAGCGCAAGTGGATGAAGATGAGACTTCAACGCAGAAACGGCAATGGATCCAGGCGAAAGGACCGGAGGGCGGTACAGTCACGAATCTTTATGCAACAACTCGCGGGGATATGTTCGCGGGAACACTCAGTGGACTCTATAGACTTACAGATGACGGAAGCAAGTGGAAACTTATCAACACCCGCAATGCGCTCTCATTCAACATACAAAGTAAGGGGTTGGGTTGGGGAACAATGGGCGAGAGTGGTGATACCATTTACCTTGCTACGTCAACAGAATTATTAGCTTCTACAGATAGAGGCGATACATGGAAGTCACTCGGGACTCACCCAGAAGGGCTGCCAATTGGTTTGGTCATAACGGATCAAGCATTTTACCTCGGTCTTTCCAATGGAATCTTCCGTTCCAATGATAGTGGTATATCTTGGTCGCGGCGGGCAGCTTTAGGCAATGAAGGAACAGACATTGAAATTCGCGCAATTGCCGCCATTAAAGACACCCTCTTTGCTGGCACAGATAAGGGTCTTTATCGCCTTAATGACGATGTCTGGGAACAAATATCCATTGGTCAAGAAAAGGAGCAAGAAAAAAATACTGACATTCACGCTTTAGCAGTTGAGGGAGACCACCTCTATGTTGTAGTTGTACTACCAGTAAAATCAAAAGCTACCCGTACAGTTAAGTTACCACTGAGCAATGAGGTGCCTATTACTATTTTTGGCTGGAGTCTGTACCATTCAAACGATAAAGGTGATTCATGGGATTTAATTACAAATAAAGAAAAAATTATGGATAAGGAAAATAAGCTCCAGGTTCAGCTACAGATATTGGGACCCAGAAGACATCAATTTCCGTTTTCGGTGATGGGACCAAACCTTCGTGTCAAAATAGCCGCAGAAAAAGGTAGAATCGTGGTGATTGATAGCGATTACCAATCCTACTCAATTAATGAAAACGGAACATGGGTATTAGATGATACTACAAATGTAGGACATAGAATCGACAAAACTTCTATGCCTGTGATGTTGAACCCGAATACAATCTATAGCACGAACACAAAGGGTATTTATCGTACCACGGATGGTGGTGAATCGTGGCAAGAATTTAACTCCGGATTGACAGGAGTCACCATCTTAAGTTTGGCTGCTATAAACGATTCTCTTTGTGCGATTACACCTGAGGAACTTATCACCTCAACTGATGATGGTGAATCATGGACAAATTCCTTCCTTCAGGGAGGTGGTCTCACCATGAGTCTTAAGAAATCCGGTAGTGTGCTTTATCTAAGAACTGATAGAATGCTATCAATAATGACTAATATGAATAGAGAACATCCCGATATGAAAATGGGAAATATGATTATATATAGTCTATCATTGGAAAACAATAGAACAACACGCATTCGAGAAGCAACCATTTTTGACTCAAGTAATCAACCTGATGTTGCAATATCAATATTCCCAGGAAACTTTGCAGTAAGCGGTACAACTTTTTATGCGGAATACGACAAAAAACTCTTTAAGTGGAAACCTGGTACTACTGAATGGCACAATACCGGCTTAATAGATGAAGGTGAGGCAGGATATTTTGAGGAATTTACTGACATTCTTGATTCTACAAGTTTTCAACTCGCTGTTTCTGGGAGCAAGGTTTACGTTGGCAAAAGAGACAGACACCTCATGCAGTCGTTCAATGAAGGGGATACTTGGAACGACATCACATCAAATTTACCATTCTCTGTTAAGCATTTCTACGATATTGACTTTGCGGGGTCAACCATTTATGTAGCTACAGATAAAGGGGTATTGTACTCAATCAACGGCACTGATTGGCATGCAACCATCGACACAGAAGACACACCGATTGTCATTAAACGGTTTACGGTAGATGGCACAACGGTATATGGCGTAGTAGGACAGCAGGTTTATGAATTGAAGCAGAATTCAGACACATGGAAACAGATGACACCGGAAATTCCATCTCCAATATCCTCACTCACTGTTGCTAACAACACACTATATGTTGGAACTTTCGGTCATGGTGTACTTCGCTTCTCTATTGACAATTAGGTTTGTTGACATTGGCTTAAAGAAACATCTATGGGCACGCTTTAGAGGCGTGCCTTTCTGCTTGTTAAAAGTTTCTTTCCAAGTCCGACTAATACCCAATTACCCCGATTTGTCCTGCAAGGTCCCCGTGCCTCGCAACGGTGTCCTGCATCAAAAGACTTCTAATCGGGTTAATTTGGTATAAAAAGATCGTTACAAAAATGAAATTACCAACACCTGTCACTTTTGTTGAGTAGGTAGAGTTTTAAGTTGGATGCAGTTCAATCCTTATGCTATCCTTTAAAGTATGTCCATCTAAGGAAGGATGCATCATCATTTTGTCTATCTCTCAGAAAAATTGATTTTCTCCTCAAATAATATCAAATTACCCCGATTTGTAGCGCAAGGTCCCCGTGCTTCGCAATGCCGACTTTATCGGAAAACTTCGAATCAAGTTAATTTGGTATAATACCCAATTAACGCGATTTGTAGTGCGAGGTCCCCGTGCCTCGCACTGCTGACTTTATCGGAAAACTTCGAATCAAGTTAATTTGGTATAACACTTTTTTCCAAAAGTGCAACCTTCGAAGGCAAAATAGCATCTTTAACTTAAAAGACTATTTTGTTTGTGAGGTAACCCATGAAACATGATGACGCTGAGCTGATTGAGCGAACACTTGAAGGCGATGACCATGCTTTTGCTGCACTTGTCGAAAAATACCAAGAGCAGATACACGCACTAGCGTGGCAGAAAATTGGTGATTTTCACATCGCACAAGAGATAACACAAGATACCTTCATCACAGCATATCAAAAACTTGCAACCCTCACACATCACAAACGCTTTGCGGGATGGCTCTATGTCATTACCAGCAACAAGTGTAACATGTGGCACCGAAAGAAAACCCCACAACCCCAATCGCTTGAAGAGATTGACCCTATGGAATTGGAAGAGGTGTATTATTCCGAATATACGTCTCGGCAGCGAGAAGAAGCTGCAAATGAAAAGCATCGTGTGTTAGTTCAGAAGCTGCTCAACAAGTTGCAGGAAAGTGATCGAACAGTAATGACACTTCATTATATTGCTGGCTTGACATGTGAAGATATTAGTAGGTTTCTTGGGGTATCAACGAACACGGTTAAAAGTCGACTACACCGTGCACGTAAGCGATTAAAGAAGGAGGAATCAATGATTAAAGAAAATCTTAGCAGTTTCCAACTGCCGACACAATTTACAGAAAACATTATGAAGGAGATTTCACGACTCAACCCAATGGCACCATCTGGAAACAAACCGCTTGTGCCGTTAGCAGTGTCTGCTGCCTCAGCCATTTTAGTTCTATTTCTAATTGGTATCGGAGTGCAAAATCAAGCTCGTTATCAGCAACCGTATAGTTTAGATGCTGCATCAGAATCAACAATTGAAATCGTTGATGCAAAAATTATGTTGGAATCTCCCACAGAACCTGCAGTTAATAGCAAAGTTGGCACTTCAGATATAACCAATAATAGCAATGGGGCAGGACAAAACCCTGATACAGCACTCAATGCTGCTCAAGTGGAAGACAGGATATCAAACAAAAAAGGACAATGGAGCGAAACAAATGGACCAGTCGGGGGTACAGTCGCTAATCTCTTTACAACAGTCGATGGAGATGTCTT
This sequence comes from Candidatus Poribacteria bacterium, assembly GCA_965237835.1. Lineage (GTDB taxonomy): Bacteria > Poribacteria > WGA-4E > WGA-4E > WGA-3G > MSPOR6. The sequence continues at coordinate 370,279 of OZ250160.1, forward strand.
TGCGGGAACACAGAGCGGAATCTATAAACTCACAGATGATAAAGCAGCGTGGACTCTCATCAACTCACGGGATATATTCTCACACAGAGAACAACTGAGCGGGATGCGATCGGGTCCAATGGTAGAAAAAGACGGTATACTGTATCTTGCTACTGATAAAGAGATCCTGACTTCCACAGATAAAGGGAAAACATGGAATACACTCTCTGTCCATCCAGGTGGTGGACTTATCGGTATGGCAATTCTGGATAATACATTTTACCTGTGTCTTATTGATGAATTCCACCTTTCAGGTGATAACGGAGTATACCGTTCAGATGATAATGGTGCATCATGGGTTCCTCTGACACCATTTGATAATAAATACCCAAACATTGAACCTCGTGCAATTGCTGTGATAGAAAACACTGTCTTTGTCGGTACCAATAAAGGACTCTATCGCCTTAATGGAGCAATTTGGGAACAAATATTCCTTGATGAAATAGGTGAAAAAAGTCAGCATTTACCAATCATATCATTGGAAGTGAAAGATGACCTACTCTATGCCGTAAGAAGTTATAATATTGATAATTATAAGGGTGCACACTTAGTAACAACATCGACGTCAACATCAACATCATCTAACAATTCTTTGATTTTTGTAATTCCTGCAATTTGGGACATTCCTAGATCAATGAAACGGGAAATTTACCGTGCACAAACAGCAACAGGTTTGTCTTGGGAACTTTTCGTATCAAGTGATCATGGCGTTACATGGGATAAAATTACTCCGAGGATAAACAATACAGATAAAGAGGAACTTTCAATAATCAATTTATTCAATGTGAATTCAGAGGACAAAAAAGACATTAAGAAGATGGATACTAAATCATCACATAAATCAAGAGGATATAGTCCACTGAAAATCACTGCAAACGCAAATAAGGTGATGCTTGTAGATCTACAGAAACACTACTATTCAATTAATTCTGGGGAAACATGGAAAACCGAAGACACAGATGCCTTAGGAAATGCTTCTGCAATTGTGATGGTCAATGAGGACACCTACTACAGAAGCGGAAATTACGGAATATATCGCACAATAGATGGCGGTAAATCGTGGTATCAATTTAACATCGGACTCGTAAATACAGATGTTTGGCAATTGATTGCTGTCGACGGCACCCTTTACGCCAATTCGATAGATGGATTCGTATATTCAATTGATGGAGGTCAATCTTGGAACCCTGTTAATGGTGATACAGGTTATATCACACGTATTATAGAATCCAATGGAGAAATTTTCGTGAGAGACGATAAATTAGGTGCACCTCGGTTTTTCCATCTTTCCACTAAAGACAAAAGTCTCATCAAAGTATCTCAAATGCCAATTTTAGATAAAATTGATCCGTGGAAGGAAAACCTTCAACTAAATCGTTCTATTCGTAATGTGGGGCATGGGGACGGTACGTTCTTTGATTCGCAGCTTGGCGGTATTGCAATTGACAATGGGACATTCTATGTTGAATACGACTATCAACTCTTCAGATGGACACCTAGTACTTCTGAATGGTTCAACACGAGGTTATTAGATAAAGGGGTGAGTGTTGATTATTCTTTTTGCCGTGCTAAAACATTTGTTGACGCAGTTGGATTTAGATTTGCGGTGTCCGGAAACACTATTTACGTCGGTAAAAAGGAAGGTCAACTCATGCGATCTCTTGATGAAGGATTGACTTGGACTGATGTTACAGGAAACCTTCCATTTCCTGTAGATCATTACAAAGCGATAGCTTTTGCAGGAAACTTTGTCTATGTGGCAACTGACAAAGGTGTCGTTATGTCAGGTAATGGAACCGATTGGCACACACTGACCGATGCAGATGGAAAACCGCTCATTATTGAAATTTTTGCAGTAGAAGGTACAACGGTTTACGGTGAAACTAAGCAAAAAGTTTATCAAGTGAATAGTGATTTGAATATGTGGCAGCAAGTCACACCGAAAATTCCACATACTGTTACATGTATTGATGTTAATGAGAATACACTTTATGTTGGAACTCTTGGTCGTGGGGTGCTTCGCTTCTCTATTGACAAATAAGTTTAACCATATCTCATCGAAACATTTATAATACCAAATTAACCTGATTAGAAGTTTTCTAATAGCAGTTAGCATTGCGAGGCACGGGGACCTCGCACTACAGATCAAGTTAATTTGGTATAAGCACGTCTTTGAGACGTGCTTTTTCTTTTGATGTAAACGAAACTATCGTGAAAGTTGTTAAATATCATGTTCGTCCATCTAAGGAGAAAAATTGACAATCCTACTAATTTTTACCACAAAAAGCGAATTTATTCGACAAAAATGCTATCTTATTCATTGGAATTGTATCTATATAACAACATAACCTGCTTCAACACGATTCAAAATCAAATTTAAAATGCATTTCTTGAATAATTTCACAAAAATCAACTATTTTTCACAAAAAATGCATTTTTCACTAAAAAAATGCAACTTTTTTACTCTGAAATGACTCTTTAACTATAAAGGATATATTAGGGGAGAATGGAAATACTTGAAATTCCGGAAATCGGAAGAAATAGTTTTCCTGAACACAATGTTTTCTCATTTGTCTAATTGTTAACCGAGACAACTAAAGCAATAGGATTATGGCTCCGCGAATGATGTATGAACATCGGAACTAAAAGGGAGTGGAAGTATGTTAAAAGAATTTTCAATAGAAAATTGGATTCTCGGTGGCACCGGATTCCTTCTGATTTTCACACTTGGGTGCTATTTGTGGTTTAATAACGAAATAGCTTCCATAGAACAAAACTATACTGATCACAAAGTTGGGATACAACATACGGAGAAATCAACAGAAACAGGACATGTAAAAACCCCGCATATAGAACAGATTGACGTAGAGGAACCGGACACACCAGAGGAAGATAGTAGTTCTGCTCCAGAAGACACGACTGAGAGTGTTTCTAACGCCAATGATACGCAGCAGGAGGACAATGAAAGGACAAAGCAAACAGTTATAGTACAATCACGTAACCCGCTACAGATTATAGGGACACAGTTATTTAGTTTGAAGATATAGAGTTTTCTAAAAATTCAGAAGTATTATCAAACAGAAAAAGGCACGCATTCAATGCGTGCCTTTTTCTGTTTGACCCGCCGCCAACACAGATTTCCATAATTTTCACATAAATCAGATGAATTTTATTTTGATTTGGCAGCTGCCCATATTTATGCTATCCTTTTAAGGAAGTCTTTCCAAACAACAAAATTCTTACTTGCTCCTCAAATAAATTTCCAAAAATGCAACCTTCCAATGCAAAATAGCATCTTTAATTAAGAATCTATTTTGTTTGTGAGGTAACCCATGAAACACGATGATGCTAAGTTGATTGAACGCACACTTGAAGGTGATGATCACGCCTTTGCAACGCTGGTCGAGAAATATCAAGATCAGATACACGCGCTAGCGTGGCAGAAGATCGGTGATTTTCACATTGCACAAGAGATTACACAAGATGCCTTTATCACAGCGTATCGAAAACTTACCGACCTCAAACATCCGAACCGCTTTGCTGGATGGCTTTATGTCATTACCTGTAATGAGTGTAATATGTGGCACCGCAAGAAAAAACCACAACTGCAATCCTTTCAAGAGACAGATCCAGTTGAGTTGGATAAGGTGTATTATACTGAATACGTGTCTCAGCAGCGTGAAGAAGAGACAAAGGAAAAACATCGTGTGGTGGTTCAGAAGTTGCTCAGCAAGCTGCGAGAGAGCGAACGGACAGTGGTTACTCTTCACTATCTGGCTGACTTGACATGTGAAGAGATTGGTAGATTTCTCGGCGTATCAACGAATACGGTTAAGAGTCGACTGCACCGCGCACGCAACAAATTGCGGAACGAGGAGTCGCTTATCCGAGAGAGTCTCAGTAGTTTCCAACTATCGAAACAACTGACAGAGAATATAATGAAGGAAATATCCCATCTCACCCCTCCTGCTCCATCTGGAAGTAAACCACTGATTCCGTGGTTAGTTTCGGGGGCAACTGCCATCCTAATTTTATTGCTGTCCGGTGTGGGAGCACAATATTTATACCGTTTTCAGAAACCGTATAATTATGACGCAACATCCGAACCGACGATTGAGATAACAGATGCACCGCAATTTGTAGATACTCCAGAGAAACCCGCGTTAAGAAATCGATCAGGACAGGCGGTTGTTCCTATAAAAACTGACAGTTCCATACAGAAAACGGATGTCTCATTAACTGACTCAAATCAGACAGATACGACAAAAGATACAAAATCGGATAATATTCCGAAAAAAGGCACTGCATCTCTTACCGGTAAAGTTCTGGACGAAAATGGAAAAACAATTCCTGGGCTTGAACTCACAATAAAACCGGTCATAATTGGTACATCCGATCAAATGAATGATATGATACCCAGTACACCTCTATCCTCTTGGGCACGAGCCGTAACTGACAAAACAGGAAATTTTACCTTTCGCAACATCGATCCAGTTTCATCACAATTGGTGATATCCCCTGAAACAGGAGCAGATTTTGAAATTATCTCTCTTGAAATTGGTGAAATGACCTACTATTTCCCAGGATCCCAAAGTAATTTACCAATATGGTTTGGAAAACCCACATTTGCCATTGAACCGGATGTGCGACTTGAAAACATAGTCGTCACAGTGAAACCTGCTCCAAGGCGAATTCGCGGACGAATTCTATTAAAGGATGGAACTCCCCTTTCCAATGCAAGAATTGGACTGACTGTTAAGCAACGCATTAAAGATACTTTCCTTTTTTTCTTTAAGACAGGTGAAAGCGGTTCAAGCACAGGTGGCGGTTTTGAGACAGATTCTCAAGGCTATTTCGTTTCTTATATTTCAGGTGAAACAGCAGAATACTCAGTATCTGTGAGATATGAGGGAGCGTCCGCGAAGTCAAGATGGTTCCGTGTTAAAAAGGGACAAAGTTACGATAAACTCGTTTTTAGACTTAAAGACTTAGAGAAACATCGTAAAAATCTGAGAGAAAGGGTGAACGCCCAACAAGCGATATGGACTTTGAATCCAGAAAATGGACACGCTTACAAAAAGATTCTGTGCGAAAGTTGGAATGATGCAAAAGCCAAAGCTGCTGCTGAAGATGCATATCTTGTTAGTATTAACGATGAAGGCGAACAGAAATGGTTAGAGACACGTTTTGCAGAAAACTTGTTCTATTGGATAGGATTGAACACATCAATGCAGTGGGATAGCAGTGAACCGCTCACCTACATTAATTGGTCAACGACAGAGAAATCTAACGAGGAATCTACCAGCAAATCTAATGTTCCCGTTGCAATGGAATTCTATTCAAAAAGATGGATGGCAATAGGGTCAGATAGTCCGTTCTTACCTTTTGTGAAGCATGCCATCATCGAAAAAGAGGGTATGCAGATTATATCCGCCGAAAAGGAAAAATAATCCCTTGCAGAATAATACCCAACTAACCCGATTTGTAGCGCGAGGTCCCCGTGCCTCGCAATGCTGACTTTATCCGAAGACGTCGAATCAAGTTAATTTGGTATAATATGTCTATTTTAAAGAGGCGATTCAAATTCATTTACTATCATATTAGGAGTTCAACTATCATTTGTTGGTGACTTTGAAATTTACAGAAGTCTTAAATATAGAACTCACATTATCATAGATTGTCAATAGTTTCATAAAAGGAATATAAGATGACTCATTTTTATCTCACAAAACAAGCAATTGCCTACCTCACACTTTTTATCTTCTTTAGTTTTTTCTTTGTATATCAAGGTGCAGCTGAAGATGCCACATCAACATTATCAGGACGTCTTATCAATGCTAAAGGTGAACCAATTCCCAATGCTTCTGTAATACTTCTTTATGTCAAAAAAAATGAAAATGGAGGCGCATACCCGATATATAACAGTGAACACTACCCTTTTCTCGTCCAGTCACCAGCACTCTTTAACAGTGAAAATGCCGCGAGTGAACAAGAGTTGCAAAAACGTCCACCATATTTAACATCTACAACTGATTCAGATGGGCAGTTTGCGTTTATCAACATCGCCGAAGGGATGGGACAATTAATGGTCTTACCTAACCTACCACCAGGGAAGGAGATGCCTACACCAGAACCAGGGGAAAATAATTTTTCATTTCTCCCAGTGATCCAATTAATTCAATTCGGAGAGGTGTCGTTTTATCCACATCAATTCTCATTCTTTCCACCCTTAGGAGCCGTTTCGTTTACTATCAATCCAGGGTCAAGCATTGAAAACGTAGTACTCAAAATGATCGTAGATAACCCGCTAAATATACGAGGTAGAATTGTTTTTGAGAATGGTGATTCACTTTCTGACACTTCTCTAAAAATTGACATAGGGCAGCTCAATTTAGATGGAAACAACGGCTATCCTTATGGCACGTCTTTATCAATACAAACTGATGAAGATGGATATTTTGTACGAAAACTTCTCGGACAAGGAATCTACGCGCTATCTGTCGAACATCGTGGACTTACCGCTAAGTCTGAACCTTTTATTCTTGATGGCAACCAACAGCATGAAATTATAGTTTTAACCCTTGATGGCAATCTAAACGAACTTACTAATTTGCCATTTGAAAAAGAGGAGGCAAAACATAATCGTCCAGATTATCTCCCACAGGTTCCAGCAATGTGGATAATGAACCCTGCAAATGGACACGTTTACAAATGGATTGCATGTAATACCAGAGAAGATGCACATAATCAGGCTTCACTTGAAAAGGCACACCTCGTTACTATCACGAACGAGGCAGAGCAAATATGGCTTGAATCAGTTTTTGGGACTGGACCATACTGGATTGGATTAACAGATGTCCAAAAAGAAGGCAAATGGAAGTGGGACACAGGAGAAACTCTAAAATATACAAACTGGAAAAAGAAAGATGATGATACTAGCAACGACGTGCCTGGTTTTCTTAAGTTCTTCGGAGTGAAAGACCATAGGCAAAAGCGGAATGAAGAGAAGCAGGATTACGCTATTATGTCTAGCAAGGATGGGAATAAGGAGGTTGGAAAATGGAGAGCAGTTGATTTAACACACTCCGAACGTGGTCAAACACAAATGGCTGTCATTGAGAAAAATCCCGTGCAAACCAAAATATCGAAAAACGAGAAATAATTTCAAATTAACGGGATTTGTCCTATTTTCCGGACGGTAGGTACGGTTTCTAACTGCACCATTAGCGTCAATTTAGTGCGTAACGTTAGTGCGTCTGATACACCTTTCGCCTCCCCCGAGGCTTTGGTAAATCACATCTTAGCACCAGCGGTGCGACAGGTATATAGAAAACGGTGTCCAACAGTCTCTTGAACCCCAGCGGGGTGACAGGTGTCTGACAACATGTGCCCATATACACCTTTCGCCCCGCTGGGGCTTGAGTTTGGTATGGATCGTGGTCTATACACATTCCGCCCCGCTGGGGCTAAGATATCCAAATATAGGTTTATTTCCTTAAATTGACGCCTATGGTGCGGTTTCTAACTGCACCATTAGCGTCAATTTAATGGTTTTCCGTGTCCGAGAAACCCTCTTTAGTCCCGTAGGGACGCAATGTTTATAGAAAACGATGTTCTTAATCTCTTAGAGCTCCGTAGGAGCGGAATGTTTATATAAGACGTTATACACATTTCGCGCCTACGGAACTGAAGAGATGGGTTTGCGGGACGAGGCACTATAAACATATCGTCCCTACGGGACTAAATATGGGACAGTCTCAATAATCATGCTTATTGAGGGGTGTTCAAAAAATACAGACTTTTCTTAAATTGACGCCTATGGGTTTTGACACTGAAACTTGATAAACGAAAGCATTCTTCCTGTCTGTTCACCTTCAGCACGATATGAGTAGAAGTTATCCGTACAACAGGAAGTACAAAAAGGAGATATTGATATTGAAGCGGGAGGTACACCGACATCAACCAATTGCCTGACGTTGGCAGTTTGTAGACATAGGTTAAGTCCATTGCGTATGGATTTTCCAAACTGTTCTTCAAACTGGGTTATCAAATCTAAACTTACTTGATAACAACACTTCTGGATAGAAGGACCCAAATGGACAAGACAGTTTTCTGAGAAAGTACCAAAACAAACTTTCATTTCTGCTATGGTTTTGGTAGCAATACGTGTTAATGTTCCACGCCAGCCAGCATGTGCAATTCCGATCGCAGGTGTCACCTTATCCAGAATGAAAATTGGGACACAATCCGCGGTAAATATACCTAAAGTATCTGCTTGCTTTGCTGAAATCAGGGCATCCCCTGTTTTCTTTCCAACGTTTTGATTTTCAAGGTTCCAACATGAATTTGCCAAAGTGTCTGCATTTACTACAGTGTCGCTATGAATTTGTTCGCAATATTTAAGCGTCTTAATACCGGTTTGGTCTGAAAAACGCCGTTGATTTTGAGACACAGCTGCTGGATTGTCTCCTACATGGGTGGCTAAGTTTAAAGAGGTATACGGTGTTTCACTTACGCCACCTGAACGGAGACTGATCCCCGCCTTGACCAAACCTGTTTGTGTAAATTCATGGATTGTCCGATATAAATTTGTTGTCAAGATATGTAATCTTCCCGGGGTGGGCTAAAGATGTCAAGAGCAATTGCCATCTTGTCAAATGCTTTGGCACTGTGTTTCACATGAGCTGGAATAAGGTAAGTATCACCTTTTTTGAGCGTTCGGGATTCTCCATCTATCGTCAATTCGAATGTACCTTCTAATACCATTCCCATCTGTTCATGTAGGTGGCTATGTTCTGCAACAGTGCTATGGGGTTGGAGATGTACGTACGACAGCATCAGTTTCTCACCATGGATTGTCCGAATTGTTACACCATCAAAAACCTGTTTAGCAGGTTGAGCATTAATATCTAAAAAAGGCATAGAGACAACTCCACTAAATATACTATAGTTTGGACAATTTCTGTTAGTTTCATGTAGAGTTTTCAAGTCCTTTTCCATTTTTCTGTGAGTTTTGCTTAGGATCGTAACTTGCAGAAAAATCACGCTGTCGTCCAGACCAATGTTGCCTCGTTTCCATACGGCTATTCCAAAATGAAATTACCGTTTTCATCAAACGCAGGAATTGATCGGGCATCTACTAATCCAAATTTGGCATACACGTCTTTCACTAAACCGTAAGCTACATGGTCAGGGATAAAATCGTTGCGAACCCATTGTTCAGAATGGAGGGGGGACGTACCTTCGTACACACCTCTCTCATCCAAGAATGCACCAAACGTAGGGTAGGTAGGTGGTCCCTCTGGCAATGCATACCCTATGATATTATGGTAGTTCTGTTGTATGAATACGTCAGAGTTAATACCAGACTCATCGTATATTGCCTTCACTAATCGCATGAATGAGACAGGAAACTCAATCACTACATACGGGTACAACCATTTTACAGAATTAGGAATTGCGAATTGTGAGGAACCCCATCCTCTTTGAAACTGTCTATCAATAGGACATCGGACTTCAAAATATCCATTCTTTAATAAGGTAATTTGACCTCCAGTTATATTGCTCCCTTTTATGCCCTCTTCCAATTGATACACTTCCTTTTCCCATAGTCCTGTAACACCAAAACCAGCCCAACGCTTATTCGGCGGATTATACAAAATATCGCGTATGCGTTGATCTTCGGTAGATACAACATTCCGATCAGATTCGTTCGGTGACGCGAAGATGCGATAATAGGGTTGGTCAGATATAGCCTTAACAAAAGAATTATATCTTGACGCAAGTGAATTCATTCGCTCCCTCCGATTTCCTCTAAAATAGTTGTTGTTTGACTTTCAATTCTATTCAACTGCCCTCTAATGTCATCCATGGATGGCAGATGATGTCGTGCTAAAAGATCGGGAATGAACTCCTCTATCTGAAACTCTTTTGTAGTATCTCCATACCGCTTCACAAAGTTGAGCGTCCCATTCGAATTAAAACCATGGGGACGATTTTCACTAAAAGGAATATGAATGATTATAAGGTTGTACTCTTTGTCCTGCAATCTCAATTCATGTAGTTTCGCCTCTAATTTTGCGATTCGTGGAAGTATATGTTGGTGGCAAGTGTTATAGATGCTTTCAGCTTTTCTTTCTGCATCAGGGATGTCAACAAATCTTTTTGCGATCTCGTTTTCTTCATCAACACCAATAAGGATATATCCTCCCTCAGCATTAGCCATCGCCGTAACATCTTTGCATATCTCACGTTTATACTTCTCGCCGTCAGTTTTGTATCCGTCGTAGTGCATCTCCTTGAAATCAATCCACAAATTTTCTTCTTGGTTACCGATTAGATTTATCAAATCTTGGTCCGTAATTTCAGATATAGGTCTATTATCAAATATCATTTGTTAATACCTGCTCAACTGAAAAAACAAAACCTTGATTCAGTGCTTGTGCAATTCTGCGTTGGTGTTCACGTTCTTTTTCGGTCAGAATTACGGCTTCTTGCCAATAATGACAGAAAAATCGGAAAATACTTGAAAACTCAACATGAAACGGACATAAATTGTCCAAACTTTAGTAAACATAACAAACGTGAAAACCATCTTAATGGTTTCTCTACGGAAAAGGCACATCTGCAGAGAGAGATTCTACATATAGGACTCGCTTACAACTTGCGCAATACACTAATTTTTCGTATTTTTGTGCTTCCTTGAGATTTTGTGGTTGAATCGTAAGACAGCAGCTTCCACAAGTGCCATTTTTCCCTAAAGCGACAAAATCCCCTTTCTGACGTTCCATCCATCGACGGTAGAGTATGCTAAGTTCCTTGTCAATCTTCGGCAGAAATTTTGTACGCTGTTTCAGTTTTTTATCAATACTTGCCTTTAAGGTTTTCTGTTCCTTTCGGAACTCAGTAGTTTTCTCAGAAGTCTTTTCATTTTCGAGAGCCACTTCAACTTCAAGTTTAGTTAATTCTTCCTTTAACTGATCGACCGTTTCCATGAATTCTAAGATTTCTTCCTCCGTTTCAGCATCCTTATCATCAAGGAAATCAATCTGATTTTCAAGTGCAGCATAGGCATCATTTGAGGTGACTACACGTTGTTCATCCTTATATTTTTCGCGTTGGACTGCATTCATTTCTAAATCTGCATCCTTTGATCGGAGAGATTTTTCCACTTCAGCGAGTTCATCGGATTTTGCGGTTATTTCCGCTTTATATTTTGTGACGCTTGCTTCTAACTTTTCAATGTGTCGAGGTATTGCTTGAAGCTGTTTGTGGACAGACAACAACTCTCTGTCATGCTCTTGGAGTTGGTAGAGCAAAGCAAGTTGCTGTCGTAAAGATTCGTTGGTCATTATGTTTCAGCCTCCTTTTCAACGAGGAATGCAAAGAAAATTCCCAATTGATACAAAATAAAGAGCGGAATTGCCATCAAGAGCATTGACGTTGGATCTGCTGGGGTTAAAAGAGCAGACATAACACAGATACCCAACAAAGCATAACGTTGCTTCCCACGAAAACCTCGCGAGTCAATTACTCCGATACGCGCAAGAAACGCCATCACAATCGGTAACTCAAAAGCGATACCGAAACCAAAAATTAACAATGTTACAAAACTAATATACCCTTTCAAATCCCACAAATTTTTGAGTCCAGGAAATAGACCCGCTGCGAACTGCAACACAACTGGAACAACGATAAAATATGCGAAAAATGCGCCAAGTAAGAAAAAGAAAATGATGATGAAAAAAAGTGGTAACGCCAATCGCTGCTCTGACGAATTCAATGCGGGAAACACAAACATCCAGATTTGATATAGAATTATCGGTAATGAAAGCAGAACACCTGTAGTAATACCTATTGTTAGGTATGCCATGATACTTTGAAAAGCACCGGTTAGGATAAGTTCTGCTCTAACATTTGAACCACCAGCGCGCAAAGCGAGTGCCAAAAAGCCAAGTGTTGATCCTTCTCCCCCAGCTCTCGCCTCAATTGTGTTGGCAATCATATTGGTGATAGGACTCTTCAATGGGAGTTCAAGAACATATTTTATTGGCTTCGTAAAGGACAATCCCAGAACAGTAAATACACCCAAAGCAATGAGAGATATAATTATCCGTTTCCGTAGTTCCCCAAGATGTTCCCAAAAAGTCATCGCCACATCGTTAGATTTCATAATAGTGCTTGCTCACGGAGTTACGCTGATTTAGGGGGTTTGATTGTTTTTTCCGGATCAATATCAATCTCATCTTTAGGGGGTTTGATTGTTTTTTCCGGATCAATATCAATCTCATCTGTGACTTTTGTAATTTCATCTTGGATCTCACTCCCCACACTTTTAAATTCTCGAATAGCTTTACCCAAAGATCGTCCCATTTCCGGTAATTTTTGTGGTCCGAAAATTACCAAGGCAATTATAAGGACAACAAAAATCTCCATTGGACCTATTCCCATTTTCTTGGTGCCTCCTTTGATGAGATGTGGCAGATTGACGTAATTTATAGTATATCATAAAAGAGACTTATTGACAAATATTTTTGGGTGTATAATTATATGTCACATAAGTAAATTTCACAAAGACTGTCTCACATTTTCTAATGTCGCGTGGGTTCTCAATGCCCGACCGTTTCTGATATTCAACGATAGGCGGGCACAGAGACCCACCGCTACAATAAGACGGAACGGCTTTGACAATAACTTTAAACACAAAAACAAGTTGAACTTGTACATCTAACGTGTTATCATATCAGCGACGAGGAAAGAAGGTATCAATACCCGCTTCAACATCTTCGATCGGATGTCCATGCTGTTTTTGATAACTCTCGTGAGTGTTCCGTTCTGTCTCAGTAAGTTCTGTCAGAGGGAAAAGGATAGTTTCTCGACTACGTTTCCCAGACTCATTCATCGCGATGTTCATCTCTTGGTCCTGCCTGCCAAGAGCTGCACCGTATTCCGGTTCAGTATCATTAAGCACGGCTGTGGCGATGCTAAGGAGTTCATCTGCCACGGATATTTGTCCTTCAGAAAGTGGGTAGTGCTTGAATGGATTCTCCCAAGTTACCGTTTGTTCTGGAAGTTCCAGTTCAATCTTTTCAATAACGTCAACTCCGTCAACGTTAATTGTTGTGCGTTTGGCACGATGCGCGATGCCTTTCGCCCCGGATTGTAGGTCTGCAGCGGGTGTCACATAGATATCGTCTCCGACGATGGTGCCTTTACTACCGTCAATTTGAGAAATGCCTGTTTGTCCTCTACCAAGGGATCGCGCATGGATGACATTTGAATACACCATTAGAGCAGTTGCGTTGTTATCAAATTCTATAAAACCGAGGCTCCATTTTTCACTAGAGTGGTTCCGTTTCATCCTATCAATGATGGGAATAATTGGACTGGTTTGCGTTATACCGAGTGCAGACTTAGGTTCACCACCGGCGCGAAGACGTAGCATGCTCATGCCGTGGTAGCCACCTTCATAGAAAATTCGATATATCCGAGCGACATCACCGATAATGCCTGCCTCAATCACTTTTGATAGGAATCGCTCCCGTGGTGCACGATAATAATTTTCTGAAATCTCAAGTTTAACGTTGTTGGCTTTAGCACTTTCAATCATCATGTCTGATGTAGGAAGCGTTACAGCAATCGGTGTTTCACATAGAATATGAATCCCTGCATCTGCCATAAAGCATGCAATCGCGTGATGGGCGACTCCTGGTACTGTAATGTCTACGACATCAAGTTCTTCCTGGGTAACCAGATCACGGACGTTTGTGTATGGATTTGCACCGTATTGTTTGGCGTATCGTGTTGCGGTTTCTTCATCTATATCGCAAATTGCGACAAGATTGTATACATCTTTGAGTTTGGCAATTACGGGTAGATGTGAACCTCCACCGCGCCTACCAGCACCTATTAAAGCTATGTTGAGTTTTGACATGGAAGACTCCTTAGTGTAAATAACTTACTTCATTGAACTTAGCATCTTCTTGAACCTTGTACTAAAAATAGCATCATAGCAAAATTGCGTCAGTCATAGCACCCACCACCTAAAGGCGGGGGCTTGTGCTTCACAGACAACAACAATCCCAAAGGATTGACTTACATCGTCTCCACACGGGGTTCTAAGCAGCCCCGAAGTATGTTGATAGCAGCATTGATGTCTCTGTCGTAGTGTGAACCACATTTAGAGCAAATCCACTGCCTATCTGAAAGAGCAAGATTATCGTTTTTGTGTCCGCAGTTGCTACAAGGTTTTGTTGTAGCCGTCCACTGTCCAACTTGATGGAACTCACGATTATGTTTGAAACATTTGAACTTCAATATCTCAACAAACTGATAGAAAGCAAGATCAGAGACTTTACGTCCCCAAAGCCTTTTCATACCGTCAAGGTTCAGCGTTTCGGTTGCGATGAAGTCAAACCTTCGGCAAAGGTCGGTGGCAAGTTTCCAATGCCAGTCTCTACGTTGGTTGCTGACTTTGCTATAGAGTCTTGCGAGGGCTCTGACAGCACGCCACCAGTTATTAGAACCTTTGACTTTACGAGATACCGCTTTATTGAGTTGCCGAAGTGCGTTCAAGGATTGTTTCAAGAATTGTGGGTTCTGTATCTTTTCACCAGTGCTAAGCGTCAAAAAGGTTTTCAATCCAAAGTCTATCCCTACGCTCTTACCCGTAGCAGACAAGACTTCTTTGCTTGTGTCATCGGTGATAATATAGACCCAGTATTCTCCTGCAGCGTCTCGGAGGATTTGGACATAGCGGACATTACCTTGACAGTCGCGGTGCTGATGGAAAGAATACCAGATACGGTCAAACTTCAAAGATTGTGTTTTATCATCCCACGTTTTGAAAGAGATACGGAGACGCCCATTCTCAAGTCTGTATCCTGTTGGAAATTTAGCAGAGCGCATCTTGTGTGGTTTTTTCACTTTAGGCAGACCCACCTTTTTGCCACCATTCTTTTTATACACAAAAAAACGTTGGTAAGCAGTGTCAAGACGGATGATAACAGCGTCAAGTGTGTCTCTTGGTATCCAAGCCCAGTGTTTTTTAGTTCGGTTGAGCAACTTCGTCAAATGCGGTTGCAGACGATACCTGCCAGCATATTTACCATAAATGCGGAAGTACCGTTGCTCAAGACGCAGGAAGTGATTATGCACGGCTGCCAAATCGTCAAGCATATTGCCCAAACGTTTGTTTTTATCATGATTGCGTATCTTGTGTTTGTAGGTTCGCATCGCTTATATCCTTCAGCATCGTTCCTAATACAATTTAGTGGTGGTAGAGACCTTGTTTTGCAACAAGGATTGTATTCTCTACCAACGATGCTGATATAGTATAATACAAATTGGCATTATTGGTCAACAAAAAAAGAGCGGGCTTTCCTCCCCTACCTGAAGGCAGGGGTCTCCAGCCCGAAGATTAGATGAAAATCGGGTGCACAAAACCTTCACTAATTTATGAGATTGATTAAAAATTATGTTTGCTATCATCCTTAAAGATCTTCGTTCATATAGCGACTCTCGGAAATACCTAATAATCCAATTCGCTATTATATCTATCCTTGTGTTTCTGCTCTTTATTAGCACAGTTGAGTTCTACGCGCAACGAAACGATACTTCAATTGATGTTGGTGAAAAAACATATACACTTTTCATCATTTGCATTTTCATTGCACAATTTTTGGTGGCAAAACATGGAGTGGAAGCAGTTTATATGGAACGATCCAAAAAACTCTATCAAGACTTCAGACAAGGAAGTAATGGGAACGGTGCATTGTTGGCACTAACCCCGTTGGCTAATTGGAAAATCTTTGGCGGAAAGTTGGCTGCAGTTGTAATATGGGGATTATTGGGAATATGGTTGACAATTCCTTTATTTGCACTATCAAGTTACATAGGAGGATTAGCAATATCGCAGTTAGTGAAATGCGGTGCGGTGATATTAGTGAGTTGCATCTTTTTTGCGCTGATCGGCATGGGATTCGCTTTATGGATCACGCCTACTCGTGCAAAAGGTATCAGTTATGGAATTGTAATCGCCTTGACATTTCTACCTATGATTCCAATAGGACCTTTTATTGATATTCCAATGTTAGATATATTGAGTCCATTCAGTGCGCTTTTATCAATTCTTGGTTCAGAGGTAACACATCTGTGGGTGTGGAACATTTGTCTGAATTGTGTGCTTTGTCTTTTGATTTTTCCGGTTTTGGTGTGGAGATCCCGTTAGCCATTGCAAGCATTTTAGATTATCAACGAAACATCTGTAGACTTGGACAAATGATACCAAATTAACGAGATTTGTCCTATTTTCCGGACGGTAGGTGCGGTTTCCTAACCCCACCATTAGCGTCAATTTAAGAAAAATATGCGTTTTATAAACACCTCTCAATAAGCATGAGGACTGAGATTGTCTTATATTTAGTCCCGTAGGGACGATATGTTTATAGTACCTCGTCCCGCAAACCCATCTCTTCAGCTCCGTAGGAGCGAAATGTGTATAACGTCTTATACCCAATTAACGGGATTTGTAGTGCAAGGTCCCCGTGCCTCGCAATGCTTGACTTTATCAGAAAACTTTTAATCAAGTTAATTTGGTATTATATAAACATTCCGCTCCTACGGAGCTCTAAGAGATTAAGAACATCGTTTTCTATAAACATTGCGTCCCTACGGGACTAAAGAGAATTCTCATATTTGAAAAACCACTAAATTGACGCCAATGGTGCGGTTTTGCGGTGTACTCACCCAAATGCGATCTGCATTCCTAACCTCATCGATAGATTGGAATCAAGTTAATTTGGTATAATAGATATTTTGAATTTGGTAGTAATGACTAAGGTTTGATTGACAAGTTGGTCCGAACAGGTTATAATTGGATTAGAACAAACAAAGGAGAATGGAATTGAAACAGATCGCTTTGACTGGGATAAAACCGACAGGACAGCCGCACATCGGTAACTATCTTGGTATGATTAAACCTGCACTTGAACTCGCGCAAGATTATCAAGCACTCTATTTTATCGCTGACTACCACGCGCTCACCACTGTTAAGAACAAGAAGGAATTAGAGGATTTGACGTATCAGGTGACAGCGACATGGTTGGCACTCGGTTTGAACCCCGATGATGTCATTTTCTACCGTCAATCGGATATTCCAGAGGTATTTGAGTTAGCATGGGTTTTAGCTTGCTTTACAGCGAAGGGATTGCTCAATCGTGCACATGCCTACAAAGCAATTGTTGACGACAATTTGGCTGCAGGTCGTGAAGAGGACAAAGCAATTAATGTAGGACTGTATACTTATCCTGTTTTGATGGCAGCAGATATCTTGCTATTCGGAACACACGTCGTCCCGGTAGGACTTGACCAACAACAGCATCTCGAAATTACACGTGATATCGCTCTCATTTTTAATAAGAATTATCAAGATGTATTGGTTGTTCCAGAAGCGGTAATTCGGAAAGAAGTGATGACAATTTCAGGACTTGACGGTAGGAAAATGAGCAAGAGTTATAACAACGTAATCCCATTTTTCGCACCATCAAACCAAGTTCGCAAACAGGTTATGCGTATAGTAACCGATTCTAAACGTCCTGAAGAACCGAAAGACCCAGAGGAATGTAATGTCTTTGCAATCTACCGCCATTTTGCGGATGCCAATGCTGTTGCAGCGAAGCGAAAACTTTATCTTGAAGGTGATCTTGCTTATGGCGATATGAAAAATGAACTGTATGAGTTGTTAGAGACAACCTTTTCCGCACAACGTGAAGAATATAATGCGTTGATGGAGAATCGTAGTGAATTGGATAAAGTGCTTGAGAATGGCGCGGAGAAAGCACGAGACATCGCTGTGCCAATTTTGGCGAAGGTCCGCAAAACTGTTGGTGTGACTGGTAGAAGATAAGAACCGATTATTGTTTGAAGTGAGGTTTATCTACCTCGCCATGGTTAGTCGTCTTCCTACTTCAAAATCAACATCTTCCGCGTGGCAGAGAATTCTCCTGCAGTTAACCTATAAAAATAGACACCACTCGCTACAGACTCGCCAACATCGTTTTTGCCATCCCAATATGCAGCTCGACTTCGATTTTGATAAAGTCCTGCAAGTTGACTACCCAATTCAATTGCCCGAACCAAGTTTCCATCTACAGCATAGATAGATACTGTTACCTCAACGGACTCTGCTAAATGATAAGGTATCCATGTCTCTGGGTTGAACGGATTCGGATAGTTGGGCAAAAGTGCTGTCTCTTTAGGAGACAATGCAATTAGAAGTTGTTCAAACGTCAGAATTCCGCGTTGGAAAGCGGGATCTGTTAAATAGGGCTTACGCTACAGTATCACAAATTTCAGATGCTGATGTGCCTCACGTAACAAAGCCTCTACCGTCTCAGGCGTTTGCGCGCGGGCAAAAATGAAGCCGAGATACCGATCACCCTCCGGTAAAGGCACAACCTTCCCTCCGATAGGAATTGTGATGTTAACTTCCTCAATGCCATTAACATTGCGTGCTTCTTTCCTTCCACGCACTTCGCCCAATATGCCAGCTTTCGGGACAGGAATCATCATGACACCTGCTGCTTGTCCTTCGCGATGGAAGGTCTCTATCTGTTCTCCAATCGCATGTCGGATAACAAGTTCCTCCAGTGACATCCCAGTGCCAAATCGTAAGGTGCGTGAACAGAGTCCACCGATCGTACGTGCAGCAATTTCAATCAGATGTGCACCTTGTTCATTATAGCGCAATTCAGCATGCACAGGTCCGTGTTGAAGTCCTAACGCAGCGGCAGCTTCTGTAGTTGCATTATGTAATTCACCTTGAATCTCTTTTGATAAACGTGATGGCGTGATGTAAAGAGTTTCCTCAAAAAAAGGACCCGCAAGTGGGTCAGGTTTGTCAAAGAAGGCAAGCGTTCTGAGTTCACCGTCGACGAGGATTCCCTCTAATGCCACCTCTATGCCCGGAATGTAATCTTCAACGAGGAGATATTGATACCTGTCGTTGTCTGTGTCGGTATCTCTTGACTCCTTTACATTGTTGAGAAGTGTGATGATTCGTTGAAATGCTTCTTTAAATTGCGTGGGATTGTCTGCCCGAATTACACCACGGCTTGCTGAGAGGGACAGCGGTTTGATAACACACGGATAATTAACTTGAGTGCTAATTTCAGTAACATTGTCGTGGATCGAAAAACGTCTGTATGTTGGCACAGACACTCCGTTTTTTTCAAGAGTATATCGTAAAAGGTACTTATCGCGTGTGGTTTTTGCTGAAGATACGGGGTTGTGTGGAAGTCCAAGTGCCGCCGATGCAGTCGTGGCGAGTATAGTCGTATCATCGTCAACACCGACTATTACAGAAATAGGATGTATATTGGCGAATTCGGTGATTGTTTGGGTTGCAGTGGTTGGATTTTGAAAGTCAAGTACCAAGGAGTCTCGTGGTGAGAGGTTTGATGTTGTTGCGGGTTCCTCCGATGCAACAACAACTTCCACATTGAGTTTGAGTGCAGCATCCAGGAAGTCGGTTGCGCGATAAGTACGTGTAGGGAGGAGAAGGAGGACTCGCGGTTTTTCTGAGGAGTGTACCAGCATGTTGAGACCTACGTAGGGTAATACCAAATTAACGGGATTTGTAGTGCGAGGTCCCTGTGCCTCGCAAAGCTGACTTTATCCGAAAACTTCGAATCAAGTT
This sequence comes from Candidatus Poribacteria bacterium, assembly GCA_965237835.1. Taxonomy (GTDB): domain Bacteria; phylum Poribacteria; class WGA-4E; order WGA-4E; family WGA-3G; genus MSPOR6. Next base: position 390,014 of record OZ250160.1, read on the forward strand.
AATATGGTATAATACCAAATTAACGTCAAATGCGCGTATGTCTGAACCAGGATTTTCAGGATTTCCAGATTTTCAAGATTAGAGTATCTTCAACAATAACCGTTTGTTCTTTATAGCATTAACTAAGGTTCTCAAAGTTTTTATATACGATAGTCTGGATCAAGAACATTCACACCGACAACAAATCTTGAAAATCCTATAATCTTGTAAATCCTGGTTCAGACAATAAACACGAAAATGTAAAGAGGCACAATGAATTGCGCGACTACAAACCCGCTACGTCTCAAACAAGTAGCCTATAATCTTGTAAATCCTGGTTCGGACAATAAACACGAAAATGCAAAGAGGCGCAATGAATTGCGTGACTACAAACGCCGCTACGTCTCAAACAAGTAGCCTGTGTAAGTCCTAAATATTGTTAAATCTGTGTTCGAATTTGTTTCTGATAATCTGCATGTGCTGTCTGCGGATCAGACTCACCATCAAGGACACGGCGAAGGCATTGAACAAAACCGATGGGATTATCTTCACCAAAAATTGTGCGACCGAACAGAATGGCGCGCCCACCGTTTTGAACAACATTATGTGCAAGTGCCAACGTACTCCGTGTGTTTTGACGGGCACCGCCTAATGCACCGATCACAAGTGTTGTATCAAATTGGCATAACTCTGTCCAAACATCCGCTGTGGTGTAGGCAGTTTTGATAAATCGAGGACGTTGGTGTTTGCGGAGATAACTCATCGTACGAACAATAGAATCGGCAACGTACATACCACGTTTTTCTTCATCCATACCCGGCATTTTAACATTCGGTAGAAAAACTTCTAATAGATGGTCAAAACCCTCAATTTCTCCAACGACATGTGCGAATTGCACATAAGAATGCAACATCCGCTCATCAACAATAGGATCGTTGTTCAACGTAATTGAATATAGACCGAGGTTGACTCGGCATTCAAGTGCCGGACCGATGAGTGCTTCGCAATAACGTTGCATGTCTTCTGGGAAAACTGTTTGAAAAGGCATTGATGGTCGCGAGGTATAGACACCAAAACGCGGGTTCCAGATAGCAGTTTCCGAATTCATCCGAACAATAGGCGTGATAGGCATGTTTTCAAACAGGTTTTCTTCAAGTGCAAGCGTCTCAGCATCTGAGGGCGTCATGAGGAGTCCATCCAATTGTCCATCTGCAACAAGGTCACGTTGGAGTTGTAAAAACTCCGCATGGGTACGATAGTGCGGTTTTGGATGTTGGACTTGTCCAAGTCCTTTAATTCCTGCTGAAGCAAGTGGATCAGCAGCAAAAACAAGAATTGGACTCTGCGCAATCAGGTCTGCATCGTCAAGTTTTTCAAATATCCGGTTACCCATATATTATTATTTCCTTTTAAATGGCGTAGAGGGATTCGCAAAAATACTGCTTAGTGTCCCTACACATCGGGTTAATTTGGTATTACAAGGTATTAGTTGGATCAATATCTATAACAAATTCAATAGCGTTTGATTTTATTACCGTTGGTGGTTCATCGTTTAAGAGTTGAAGAAGTTCACAGATTTTCTCAACAGTCTGACATCTAAGTAGGAAATGCCATCGAAATTTCCCATCAATTTTTGAGAGCGGCGCGGGGGCAGGACCGATAATTTTTACATCTGGAAAGTGGTCATCTCGTAAAATTTGGAGATGACCACTCACATCATTCGCAGCGTCAATAACCTCTTTCTCATCCGTGCCGCGTAGCAATAGTGTTGCAACGTGGGAAAAAGGAGGGTATTGTAATGTACTCCGTGCTTCAACCTCTTTTTCATAAAAAGCGTTATAGTCATGCTTTTGTGCGGATAAAATGCAGTAGTGCTCTGGCATATAGGTCTGTACGATAACCTCGCCAGCTACCTCGGCACGTCCTGAACGTCCTGCAACTTGTGTCAGTAGACTAAAAGTTTGTTCGCTGGCACGAAAATCGGGTAAATTTAAGGCAGTATCCGCCACAATGACCCCGACAAGCGTCACGTTGGGAAAATCTAAACCTTTTGCCACCATCTGGGTACCTATTAAGATGTCAATTTCCTGATGTTGGAAAGCCTCTAAAATATGTTGATGTGCATTCTTCCGTGACGTAGAATCAGCATCAAATCTTTTGATATTAGCGGTTGGAAACACCTTACGTACTTCTTGTTCAACGGTTTCAGTGCCGAATCCTTTACGTCCAAAATAGTTGATGGCAGAACTGGTACATTCAGGACATGAGGGATGCGTGTCGCGATTATGACCACAATGATGACAAACCAACTTTTTTGTTTCAAAGTGAAACGTCAATGAAATTGAGCAGTTCATGCACCTTTCTACATAACCACAAGTACGGCAAAAAACATAGCTTGAATGCCCACGTCTATTTAGAAACAGGATAATTTGCTCACGTTTTTCAAGTCGTTGTGCGATTGCGTTTCTTAGGAGGTCGGAGAAAATAGTGCGATTACCCTTTTTTAGTTCGTTTCGCATATCAACGACGTGGACTTCAGGCATCTTTCTGTCCAACACCCGCGTAGGCAGACTAAGTAATTTATACTTGCCATTCTGCGCGTGAAAAAAACTTTCAAGTGATGGAGTAGCACTACCGAGTAGCAATGGACAACGTGCGAGATGTGACCGCTTTTGCGCTACCTCCCGCGCGTGGTAACGTGGCGCGGTATCCGATTTATACGAATCTGAATGTTCTTCATCAATAATCAGTAAACCGAGTTTCTTAACCGGTGCAAAAACGGCAGAACGGGGACCGATGACAATATCTGCCTCGCCTTTTTGTATGCGATACCACTGGTCAAAACGTTCGCCGTCACTGAGACGACTGTGTAGCACAGCAACACGTTGCCCGAAACGTCCAATAAACCTTGACGCCGTTTGGGGAGTAAGTGAAATCTCTGGCACGAGGACGATGACAGATTTACCGCTTTCAAGAATCAGTGCTATTGCCTGCATATACACTTCGGTTTTACCGCTTCCTGTTACACCGTGAAGGAGAAAGTCATGCTTTGATCCATCTTTAGATTGGAGTCCTTTCAGAATTTCTGTGTATGCCTCTAATTGAAAAGGATTCAATACCAACGGTTGTGTGGCAGCAACAGGTTGTGTACTCAGCGGATTGCGCACTGCCGCTGCGCGTGTGATTTTAATGAATCCCCGTCTTTCAAGGGTGCGAAGCAGTGAGACACCAGTTTGTACCCGTTTTGTAAGTTCAGTTGTAGCTAACGGTGTCCCTTCCTCAAGCAGTATTTGTAGGATTTTGGCATGTTTGACAGCAGCTGAATGAGGGACGCGTCTTTTATTTTGATTAGCCGAATTTTCATATCCATCTCTACCTGACGTCAATTCAGCGATCTCAGATTCTATTTCTGCACGTGGTAAGGCTAAAGAGGCAACATTCGTAAACTGGGCAGTCGCTTTGGGTTTGTGTGTAACTTTAAGATCAACAACTCCATTTTTTCTGAGTGATGTGATAGTAGGACGTAGTTTTGCCAGACTCACACCCATTCGTAGTGCAAGCTGATTGGGTGAAAGATCGCCCTCTGTTCCCAAGAGGGCAACGATCTCCTTTTGATTTTCTCTTGTTGGAGAAGTGTAATCGGGACAGAGTTGTATCTTTAGTTGTTTTTGGTTTCGCACTGCGGCAGGAACAGCACAGAAGAGAGCATTACCCCATGAAGTAAGGTAGTAGTCTGACATCCATTTGGTAAGTGTGAGTAGTTCTTCGGAAAATGTTGGGGCATCATCAAGGCACTCTGAGATATTCTTGATCTTTTCAGGTTCTACATCAGTTTCATCTATCCGTTCAACAACAACCCCTTCCTGATTACTACCGTGAAAAGAGGCGAGTACACGCACGCCAGGCTGCACGATTGCATCTAAATATTGCGGAACAGCGTAAGTGAATAGTCGGTTGACTGCGATAGGAAAAGCGACATTGGCGTAACTCATTCTATTTGTTGTTCCCGAATTATCAGTAGATTTTATCGTGCTTAGGAATCAAAATCAAATTCAATTTTCATCTAAAAATGTGATCACCTGTTTCATATCTTCCCAGACATCTCGTTTGGCGTTTGGGCTTCGAAGTAGATATGCTGGATGATAAGTCGGCATAATGACAGCGGAGCTCTCGGCCTGTTTAGCGAGGGCAAACTCATGGAACTTTCCACGTAGTGCAGAAATTCCCATATTCGTATCAAGCAACATCTTAGCTGCGAAACTACCGAGTGCTACAATCACCTTCGGTTGAATTAACGCTATCTGTCGTAATAGGTAGGGACTACATGTTTCGACTTCATTCGGTGCCGGATTTCTGTTGCCTGGGGGACGACATTTTAGTACGTTAGCGATATAGACATCATCGCGTGTAAATTTCATAGCCGTAATGATATCTGTGAGCAGTTTCCCTGCTCTTCCGACAAATGGTTCTCCCTGTTTGTCTTCGTCTGCACCTGGGGCTTCACCTACAAACATCAGATCGGCATTCTGGTTCCCTACACCGAAAACGACAGAATTACGTCCTTCATGCAATCCACACTTTGTGCAACTTTGCGCATCGGTGTTTAGAGCAGCTAAGTCGAAGTGTGCGAATTTAGATTCTTGTTCAACTTCTGTTGCTTCTGCTTCTAAAATACCGAATTTAAGTTGTTCTGCCACGTATTCCCTCACAGTTGCCACCACATTAAGATATTCTTCTCTGATGTTGTTGCTATCCATGTGCTTCCCTGCAGTTGTATATTAGTTGCGCAAGTTATCAAAGAGGGTAAGACTGTCAAACCAAGTGATGTATAAAAATAGCGCGATGAGAAGGATAACACTCACCTGTTGAATAACTTCCTGTGCTTTTCGAGGTACCGGACGCCCTCGGATTTTCTCCACAGCAAAGAATAGTAGATGTCCACCATCCGCAATTGGAATCGGTAGTAAATTAACGATAGCAAGATTAATACTGATAAATCCAATAAAAAAGAGCACAGTGGTTAAACCAACACTTGCAAACATACGACTCGTAACATCAAGAATGCCAACGGGACCTGAAAGATATCTCGGTGACACTTCTCCGCTTATCAGTTGTTTTAAAGTTCGGGTGATAGAGGTTAAAGTAAGCCAAGTGGTCTCAGCTCCTTTGCCAAATGCAGTGAAAACGTTATATCTGGGTAACGGAGGACCCTCTATTTTCATTCCACTCAAATAAGTCGCCCATTTCATCCCAAAAAAGGTATCTTCTGCATCCTTTTTCGATCTTTTTGAGGGAGAAAGTGTTATTGTTTCTTCATTTCCCTCTCGGAGAACCCCGAGTGTTATAGGTGTGTCCTCCACCTTTTCCAGTTCTGTGAAAAACGATTTGATATCTACTGGTTTTCCATTGAAACTAACCAAGACATCTCCGTCCTGAATGCCTGCCTCTGCTGCAGTACTTTTCTTTTGGACAAACGTTCTTATCTGCCATGTAACAGGTAGTTTAAATGTAAGTTTTTCATCTTCTCTGCCAATACCGAGTTCAAGAGTATCTTGTTTTTGATCAATATGGTTGTAATATGCTTGGTATTTTGCGCCAGGCCAGCCTATTTTAGGATGCCAAATCCCTGGATTAAATACGGGAACAGTATACAATTTTTGTCCATCAATGGTTTCTATCTGATCGCCAACCATAATCCCTGCATCTGCTGCCAAACTTCCTTTAACAACATCGGAAACAAAAACATCTCTGGTGTGAGCAACCTTTATCTCACCGGTTTCTCCCCTCGGATCAGATACTGCATCCGGTACTACTGTGAGTGTTTCCAAGTTATTATCCCGCTGCACAACAAATTCTAATTCCTCGTTAGGATTAGTAAGTATTTTTATTTGGAAAGCGGCAAAATTTGTGATACGGTCTCCATTTATAGAAACAATTGTGTCACCTTGCTTGACACCGCCAACACTAGCAGGACCATCGTCAGCAAGTATACCTATTTGAACTGCCTCCTGTTTTTCGTCGCTAAAAGATTGTCCTGTTAATTGGGTGATTAACCTTACGGAATGGTCATCAAGACCTACAGTGAAAATAAACCAAAACGCCAGAATACCAAACAAGAGATTCACAGCAGGACCTGCGATAACAACAAACGCACGACTTCCGAGTGATGCACTTGCAAATTCACCTTCCGCACCTGTCTGTTCATTTGGGTTTTCACCTTCCATTTGGACGTATCCGCCAAATGGCAGTAGAGAGAGTTTGTATTCTGTTTCACCTCGTTGAAATCCTATTAATTTTGGACCGAAACCAAGTGAGAAAGAATTAACCTTAATCCCAGACCGTTTTGCAGCAAGAAAATGACCAAGTTCATGGATAAAGATAAGAAAACCGAGAGGAATAATTGCAAGAAGGACCGATTTGATAACAGAAATAATTGCAAGAAATAGTCCGAGTAAGTCCATTGTTATATCTCCTTTTGATGATTGCAGATTAGAAAATTCCGAATCAAGAATTCAGACAAAATGCTGCACTACCCTTTAGCACTAATAATTGAACGGGTGGTTGATTTTGCCCATTTGTCAACTTCAAGTATATCCTCAAGAGTAGGGTCTGCAATCACATCATGTCTGTCCATAACACACTGCAAAATGTCAGGAATATCCATAAATCCGATACGTTCATCAAGAAATGCGTTTACCACGATTTCATCTGCACTACTAAGGACAACCGGAAGTGTGCCTCCGACTTCTGCGGCAGTATATGCAAGTGAAATACATGGGAACTTCTCTTTATCAACCGGTTCAAAATGTAACGTGTGAGATTCACAAAAATCTAAACGTGGGACTGGTGTTGAAAGCCTTTTAGGATATGTCAAAGCGTACTGAATCATAATTCGCATATCCGTAGGTCCCAGTTGGGCAAGCGTTGAACCGTCTGTCCATTCAACCATTGAATGTACGATACTTTCTCTATGGACAACAATGTCAATTTTATCAAGTTCAATATCAAACAACCATTTGGCTTCAATAACCTCAAGTCCTTTGTTCATCATGGTTGCTGAGTCGATCGTAATTTTTGCCCCCATATCCCAATTGGGATGCCGAAGTGCTTGCTTCGGTGTAATTTTGTATAACTGGTCTTTTGGCGTATCACGAAACGGACCACCGGATGCAGTTAATAGGAGCCGATGAATGTCAGCTTGCCTGTCCCGCGCACCTTCTAAACATTGAAAGATCGCGCTCATTTCGCCATCAATAGGTATTAAGTTAACACCCTTTTTACGGACTGCCTCTATTACTAAAGAACCGCACATCACCATCACCTCTTTGTTAACGAAGGCGATGTCTTTTCCTGCATTGATGGCAGCAAGTGTAGGTAGCAAACCTGCACTTCCACCCATTCCGTCTAAGACCTGCTCTGCTTCCTCAATGGTCGCTACAGCCTCAATTCCTTCATAGCCAGAGAGAACTTCAGTGCATTTGAGATCTGAAAGGCGTTCACGCAGACAAGCTGCTGCTGCGGGGTCATTTAGTGCTGCTAAACGTGGACAAAATTGACGCACTTGATGTTCAAGGGTATCAACATCTTTGTTTGCAGCGAGTGCAACAACCTTGAATTCTTCACTATGTGTTTCAACAACGTTGAGAGTGTTTTTTCCAATAGAACCGGTACTACCTAAGATAGCGATGTGCTTCATGTGTATTGACTATAGTGACAGTGCCGAAGCATTGCCTTATTTAAGAGTAGATAGGTTCTATTGATTGAGTTTGCGAATTCTATACCGTCTGACAAGATAGTGTCAAGCAAACAGAATCTACCTGATTTGTATATTTATTTAAAAAACCCAATCAATGTAAGATAATAGTAAAGAATAGGTGCAGTAAAAATCAAACTATCACACCTATCAAGGAATCCTCCGTGCCCCGGGATGAAATCTCCAGAGTCTTTGACACCAGCAGTGCGCTTCATGAGTGAAACGCTCAAATCACCGAGTTGTCCTAAACTGCTCAAAAGAAATCCTATAAACGCTGCATTTGCCAAAGAGAGGGTTTCTTGTGAAAAGAAAATAGTCGAAAGCCCAATACTCGTCAAGGTTCCTACAACTAAACCTGCAATTGTTCCTTCAACCGTTTTCCGCGGGCTAATTGGCGTGCTGAGTTTATGTTTTCCAACTGCTCTACCGATAAGGTAAGCACCTGTATCGCTACACCAAATTGTTCCAATGAGTAAGAAGACAAGGTGCCTGCCAACAACGTCACCTGTTTTTCGTAACAGGATACAGTGGTAACCAAATGCCCATCCGATTGCCAAGATACCTGTAAGTTTTAAGGTGACGGTGCGTAACTCTCCTTCAACCTTGCCTCGGTATATGCTTGAAGCAAAAGCGTAGATAAACACCACAACCAAAAAACAGGACATGATAATGGAGGTTTCCGGATCTACTATCGGATCTGGTAAGAAAAATGCAAAGAAACTGAATGCTACCGTTAGAACGGCAGGCATCACCGGATTCAATTTGTCACCGAAGTTACCGGCTAACCGACAGTATTCAACCTGCATCATTAGGACAGTAGCGGAAATGAGCAGAAGATAAAGCAGGTAAGACCAACCATCCCAATAGATAATCAGCAGGATTAGCGGAACCAGCACCACAACACTGAAAGCTCGCCGCCAAAACATAATTAGTTCTCTAAAAGTTCAGCTTCTTTGGCATCGGCTAAATCGTTAATTTGGTTAACATAGGTATCAGTTAACTTCTGGACTGGATCAGCGTCGCTGCGTGTACCTTTCTTATCGCCGCCTCTGCCTTTGCTTCTCCTGCTACCTGAGCCGGTATCGCTACCTTCCAGTTTACGAATTGCCTCGTTTGCGTCACGACGTATGTTTCGTATCGCGACTCTGCCTTCCTCAGCTATTTTTTTTACCAGTTTAGTGAGTTCAACGCGTCGTTCAGTTGTCAATTCAGGTACCTGGATCCGAATAATGCTTCCATCATTGCTGGTAGCTAACCCTAAATCAGAAAGCGCAATTGCTTTCTCAATTTCGGTAATTAACGTCTTGTCCCAAGGTTGGATCACAAGTTGATGCGGTTCGGGGGTGGTAATTGTCCCGACTTGACTTAATGGTGTTTTACTACCGTAATAATTGATAGTAACTTGGTCTAACAACGCAGTGGTAGCACGACCTGTTTGAACGTGTGACAACTTTGTTGTCGTCGATTCGACTGTTTTCTTCATTCGTGATTCAGTATCTTGCAGTACTTCTTGCATCTGAATTCCTTATTCCTTTCTGGTTTCACTGATTCCGATGTAAGGTGTGCTGTCTTTAATCATTTTATTGTCCGAGGACAAAGAGCACAAAACGTTTCACAACGATGTTCTCGCCAAGTTGTGCGATCGCATCCTTGACAAGATCCTCAACAGTTTTATCGGCATCGCGAATGTGCGGTTGTTTTAGCAGACATGCTTCCGAATAAAATTTAGAAAGCCGTCCTTCAACAATTTTATCAACAATATGGTCAGGCTTACCCTCTTGTAACGCCTGTGTTTTCAAAATCGCTTTTTCAGAGTTAAGTTCTTCTTCGGAAACCTCATCTTCGCTGACGTATCTGGGTTTTGCAGCGGCGACTTGCATTGCGATCTCTGTTGCTAATTTTTGAAACTGCTCTGTTCGTGCAACAAAGTCGGTTTCACAATTCAACTCTACTAAAGTGCCAACGCGGTTTCCGGGATGAATGTAGGAGATAATGAGACCTTCTTCTGTTGCACGTCCACCTTTGACTTCAGAAGCGCGCAAGCCTTGCTCGCGCAATTTCTTAATTGCATCGTCAATATCTCCTTCCGTTTCGGATAAAGCTTTTTTGCAGTCCATTATTCCAGCACCAGTGCGCGAACGTAACTCACTGACCATTTTTGCTGTAATTGCCATGTTTCCTCCGATTTAGACTCAATTTGTTGGTGCTAGAACATAGACTTGACAATTAAAAGTTGAATGTTCTGACAGCATTGTTCCTAAATTTTAAAAACGTTGTGTCTTGTGTCAAGTTTGTTGTGAGTACCAATCTGATAATTTCCCAAAGTGTAAAACTATTATGGGGCTTTTCGGGTTCGACGAGGACGTCTTTTGGGACGAGGCGGACGCGTTTGTCGTTGCTCTCCATCGCCAATGGCTTCAGGTTCAGCTGAAAGTTCGGTGGTATCAAGAATCTGTTCAGTTTGTTCTTCGCGCCGTTCAGTTTCAGTCACTCTATCAACCTGATTTTCTTGAGTCTGTTCCTTTTCTTCAACCTCTGCGCCTTCTAAAGCATCTCCGCGCCCTTGAATTACTGCTTCTGCCAATACAGTACAGATTAACCGAATTGAACGGATAGCATCGTCGTTGCCTGGTATCGGTAGGTCAATCGGATCAGGATCACAGTTTGTATCTACTATAGCAATTATCGGGATGCCGAGTTTGTTTGCTTCAGCAATAGCCGTGTGTTCTTTTCGAGTATCAGTGACGATAACGACTTTAGGGAGAATAGACATCTCTTGTATACCAGATAAGTTATTCGACAATTTCCCTCTTTCGCGTCTCAGTCGGATGATCTCTTTTTTGGGACGTTTATCAAGTTCACCACTGGTTTCTTCAGCATCAAGTTGTTCTAACTTGCTGATGCTTTGGCGTATTGTTTGGAAGTTTGTCAACATTCCACCTAACCATCGGTGATTGACGTAGTACATACTACATCGTGAGGCTTCCTCAACGACAGCTTCCTGTGATTGACGTTTAGTTCCGACAAAAAGTGCTGCGCCACCTTCGGCAGCAATACTTCTAACAAATTCCACTGCAGTTTCAAGCATTCTTAACGTCTTCTGCAGATCAATAATGTAAATTCCATTGCGCTCAGCAAAGATGTACTCTGCCATCTTCGGGTTCCAGCGCCTTGTTTGGTGTCCAAAGTGAACTCCACATTCAAGGAGTTCCTTCATTGTAACTGCCAAAAATAACCTCCTGGGTTAACCAGAGTCTTAAGACTCTACATTGGGTTTATACCTCCACCTCCTTCATATTTGCATCAGACTCTCATATTGAGAGAACCCGCCGTGCAAATCTAGAGGTGTGTATCTCAGGTAATACTGCTTTTATCATACAATCAAATTTCAATAATTATACCACGTTTCTATCGGTCATGCAAGATTTTTTTCTTTAGTTGAAAGTGTTCACAAAATCCTGTCTCAACCGAAATCTTGTGTAAACGTCTATTTTGCATAATCAGGAGTCAGAAATGCAAGAACTACTTGAGAAAATGGCAGAACATTTCCAAATTAATCTAACTGAAATTAAAGTTGAACCGATTCACCACGGCACATTACAAAAGCAAAACGTCTGCCGCCTTAGAATCAGAGCGAAAAGTTATTTGCTTAAACAACATGAGATTACTGTCCCCGTTATAGAATCGGGGTTCACACCGTTTCAGATAGAGAAGTTCACACTATCAATGCTCCGCAAGGGTGGGTGTCTTGTGCCGCGAGTGATATGGGATTCGGAACGGTATCATACATTATTACTAGAATGGCGTGGAGATGAAACACTTGATTCCTTAGCACAGAGTAGTTCCGTATCAAACCTTATGCCTATTCTACACACTATCTTATCAGAAATGTGCAAACTTGAGACCTTCTTTACAGAAAACAGCATGAAATTCAAACCATATATATTTAACTTTGAACTCAAAAAGACTCTGCAAGATTTGCTTGAAAAGGGCAGAAAAACAATCAGTTACTTGAAACAACTGCGTAAAACCCCGCTCTCCTCATCACAAGCAGCGCAGCTTGACACTGCATGGACTTCTCTTTCTAATCGGCTGTTAGATGCACCTCCGACATTAGACAGTCTTGACTATCAAGCACATAATATCGTGATTGACGATGATCTTCCGTATTTCATTGATTTTGCAAGCATAGGTTGGGATTGGCAAGAACGAAGGTTAGTACAATTTTTTAATAGCATTGGTGCGTATCAGGAAGGAGCGAACTTCGTTTCTTTGTTGAACCGTGAATTAGTCAATCTGTATGCAGAGTGGGTAGTTAAGCATCGCGAAAATCGTTATGTCGCTGACATCGCAGCCCGTGTAGATGGACATCATTTGCTTTTCTACCTATCTGTTATCCATAGGCTTTTGGAAGCAGTGGCAAGACCTGAAACAAATAAGAATCGGATTCTTTTAGGAGCATGGGGAGATGTACGATTGAGATTTCAACGTGCAATTTCGTTAATTATTAACTCCGACTTGAGTGACGATGTGTATATTACACAAATCCGTCAAACAATTGGTGAATTTCAGGCGGATATTTCTTAAAATGAAATTCAGATTTACGGTACCCGTTAGTAAGTCAGGGATAGAAATTGTAATCTACTCTTCACGGATAATTGTATCTTCAAGTTGCGTTAGAAATTCTTCTATTTCAGGTGTTGATGGCTTTATATCCACTTTTGACAATCCTGAGATATGAAATTTAGTTTGGTATGATTTAAGTAATTCATATAACGATATTAAGTCAATCTGTCGACTCTTAATTGCATCAAGGACATCCTGAAATTGTTCCTCAACCTCTTCTTGTGAAACACCATCAGGGCGGTTTGCTAAGACAAGTTTTTCGGTGCCATTTAAAGCACGTGCTGCAGTCCAGTACCTGAAGCCTTCAGTTCCGCCGACTTGGTTGTAAACAAATACACCAATACCTATACCTACAATAAGAATCGCAATCAAAAAAAGAAGAATTCGTCTGTAACAACCGCTGACCTTCTGTGCTATGAGTGACATCTATCTTACCTTCCCTTTTATTCACTACTAAGTATTAGCAAATTTCAATTCTATACACCACGTTTTTCGCCCCAGATATCAACATGCACGCGTGGTGAAAAACGATACCCGTTTTCTTTACAGAGTTCAACTAACCATTCCTGTTTCTGCTGAAGTATCCGTGGTGTTTTTCCTTGTGGCATCAACATGATAGTTTCAGATGGAATATCAATATCCTCTTGCAAGGATTGAATTTCCGCAAGATCATCCGGCGTATCTACGACAAACTTTACTTGACACTGATAAGAATCTAAAAACTTTCGGATAACTTCGGGACGGATACGTTCCCGTTCGTGCCGTTTGTAAAAACGGTTGTCTGCAGGTGGATTTGAATTGCGTAACTTAGGACTCATTGAAATCAAGTGCGCGGCAACCTTTGCGAAGACTGTAGCATTTGTTTCTATCGTGATGTGGTGTCCCTGTTTATCTAATTCAAAGCAGAGGGTTATCAATTCCTTGGTTTGAATGAATGGTTCACCTCCGGTGATAACAACATGCTTGCATCCGAATTGTGCAATTGCTGCAACAGATTCGGCAACAGTAATATCCCTATTTTCAGGATTCCAAGATGTATAGGGTGTGTCACACCAAGTACATCTCAGATTGCAGTAGCTTGTTCGGAAGAAAACAGATGGAACCCCTATCAGCATCCCTTCACCCTGAATTGTATGGAACAGTTCGCTATATTTCATAGGAGCTCTCACCGTTTAGAATTAGGAATACGGAAACACATAAATTCAAAAAGCACTTAAACCTCAATAAGTTCAATCTGAACGTTATCCGGCCCCTTGAAAAATGCCATCATAAGACCGGAAGGTTTCAGGTCTTGAAGTTCTGCCCCTCTTTCCTGTAGTTCAGCAACAGCTGCGTCAAGATCTTCTACAGTAAAAGCAAGTTGATAAACGCCCCATCGATGGTTGCCACTAGTGGGTTCAACTTCCATATCACCAAATTTGGGAGAGAGGAAAATCCGTTCACCCCCGACTTCCATTCGCACAATTTTTAAACCTCTGACCTCAACGGTACCCGTTACTTTCCCATCAAACATCTTTTCATAAAATTGGATCGCACCGTCAAGGTCTTCACATCTGAGATGTATATGATGAAATGTATATGCCATAAAAAACTCCTTATGATATATCTATCTTATAATATCAAATTAACTCGATTTGTAGCGCGAGGTCCCCGTGCCTCACACTGCTTGACTTTATCAGCAAACTTCAAATCAAGTTAATTTGGTATAATATACCTTGTGACGGCTCCCCACCCTAAAGGATGAGGCTTCCTTTAGAGAAAACCCATCTATTCTGAACTTGATGAGTGGGCATCTTTTGCAGTGCTTATAGCCTGCTTCTCCGATTTCTCGGAGCGACTTGATAGACCTCAGCAATTTGAGGGGCACCCGCCACGGTGCAACTACAGGGTATATATAGACCCCAGATATACCCAGATACTTTGGTTCATGGGTGTTCTGTTTATTTCGCGGTTGTGGAGGGAATACCTACACAATCTCTATTTAGCGAGGACAGAACTCATCACAAACGACTGGAGGATCGTGACCTCCGAAGGTATAGGTCTGATTTGTGGTCCTAACGGAATTAATCGTTCACCGTTCTCTCAAGCAATTGAGTAGGATAGGACACTGACAAGGTCGCCAGTGATTGCTTTCCTATCCAAACGGTTGAGAATAGAATACCACATTTCTTGAAAAAAGTCAAGGATTTTTGGCGGTGTTTCATCCCCGAGCTGAAGCAATGAGGAAACTTTCACACCGCAGCGTGAGGTAAATCTAATTTAGTTAAGCATATAATTATTGAGACCTTCCGCGCCTCATACTGACCGCGTACATGCATCACCATCTAATCCACTGTTGCAAAGGTGAGTTCCCACAGCAGCAAGTTACCGCCAGCACTTGCACTCGCGAGTGTCTTGCCATTCGGGTAGTTGACTATGAAATTTCTAATTTTAGTTTTCAACAGATCGCACTCCAACCTATCGGTGCACGTGCAGCACTGTCTAATCTACTTCTGCAGGTGAGAGTTCCCACAGTAACACGGTACCATCATAACTTGAACTCGCGAGGGTCTTACCATCCGGACTCAACGCAACGCCATTGACACCACCCGTATGCCCAGTTAACGTCGAAAAGGAAGCTCCGGTTTGTACATTCCACAGACGCACAGTATTGTCCCCACCTCCACTCACGAGCATCTTGCCATCAGAACTGAACGCTACACTTCTGACCCCTTCCTTATGTCCTAACAGCATTCGTTGAAGTGTACCTGTTCGTACATCCCATAGACGAATAGTTGCATCCCCGCTCGCGCTCGCCAATATCTGTCCATCGGGGCTGAAAGCAACACCGAAGACCCATGCTGTATGCCCCGTGAGAGTATGAAAATCTGTACCAGTTCGACCATCCCACAAACGGACGGTACTGTCATCACCCCCACTTGCCAATGTAGAACCATCAGGACTGAACGCAACACATTTAATCTTATCTTTATGTTCTGTCAACGTTAAAAGAGATGTACCTTTCCATCCGTCCCACAAACGCACGGTAGCATCATCACTTGCACTGGCAAGTGTCTTACCATCTGGACCGAACGCGACGCTTCTGATCCACTTCGTATGCCCAGTCAGTATCTGTAGCGGTACTCCTGTTTGCGCATCCCATAAACGTAAGGTATTGTCTGCACTCCCACTTGCCAATACCCGCCCATCCGGACTGAACATTATGCTGAACACAGCACCCCTATGTCCTGTTAGCGTCTGAAGAGATTCACTCGTTTCCGCATCCCACAAATGCACGGTAGTATCCAAATTCGCACTTGCCAATGTAAAACCATCCGGACTGAACACAACTGTAGTGAAACTACCTGTATACCCAGTCAGCATCTGAATAGTTGCCCCGGTCTGCACATCCCACAAACGCACGGTAGTATCCCTGCTCACACTCGCGAGTGTCCTGCCATCCGGACTGAACACCGCGCTCAAGACTCTCTCCGTATGTCCTGTGAGTTTCCGAAGGGATACGCCTGTCTGCGCGTTCCATAGACGCACAGTATTGTCTGCACTCACACTCGCTAACGTCTGCCCATTCGGACTGAACAAGACCCGATAGACATAAGACTTATGTTTTATCAACTTCTCTCGGAGAAGCGTGCCGGTTTGCACATTCCACAAACCAACGGAATTATCCATTCCTCCACTCGCGAGGACATTGCCATCCGGACTGAACACGATGCTATTCACATCACGCGTATGCCCTCTCAGTATCCTAAGAGGTTCCCCTGTTTGCACATCCCACAAACGAATGATACCATTTCTACTTCCACTCGCAAGTGTCTTGCCATCCGGACTGAACTTTACACAATTGATATAAGACTTCTGTTCCGTTAGCGTACGAAGAGGTTCCCCGGTTTGCACATCCCATAAACGCACGGTGCCATCATCATTTACACTCGCCAACTGAGAACCATCCGGACCGAACGCTACATCTCTGACACCATTCCTATGTCCTGTCAGCGTCTGAAGGGATTCCCCTGTTTGTGCATCCCACAGACGCACGGTCGTGTCCTGACCTCCACTCGCAAGTTTCTTACCATCCCGACTGAATACGACGCTATAGACAAAATCAGTATGCCCTGTGAGCAGGTCAAGTTCTTCACCTGTCTGTGCATCACATATCCATATACCGATGCTACTTGCTAATGCTAAACGTCTCCCATCAGGGGAATACGCGATATCATTTATCCACCCTTTACCGATACGGTATTTCGCACCTACAGGTAAGCCCCATTTTGTATAGTCTTCAGCATATATGTTTGGGACTATAGTGAGTATTGAAAACCAAATTGCTACAATCGAATATAGTGTTTTTTTCATGGGAAATTTTGACCTTTCGTTATTCGGTATCAATTTATTTTGAACGATAGCAGAGAAGGATGTAAAATCAAGGGTAAGCACGTTGACATAGTTGGCATATACGTTAGGCACAGTTGACAAAGTATCTGAATGCTGTTATTATAGCACATACGAAAAATGAAGTCAAGAGAGGGTGTGTTTATGTCGTTAGGTGTATATTCGACAGTTCGTTCTGAACAGGTTTCGATGTTAGGATTAGCACTTGCAAAACGAGAGATACCGGTAATTGATCAATTTGAACCGATTGCCGATTTTGAAGAACTTCTGACCTTTGCAGAAGCACATCCCACTCCAATAGAATTTGCTGAGGCACATCCCGCATGGCGACTTGAATCGGTAGCAGCACGCGTAATTGAAGCACTCGGTATTGCAGCACACGAATCTCTGGACAACGCAGAATGGAAATCGTTAGCACATATACTCTTAGAATATATGGAGTATCTCTACACATATCCGCAAGCACCAACAGACCGGGAAAAATTGGCAGCGGGGAGTGCGTTGGCATTAGCAGGTAGCGTTTGCTGTATGTTGCCACAATCCGAACTTTGGCGACTTGCTGGATTTGGACGAATCGCCGCGACACTTACTGCAGTTTCACCTTTATCATCAGATACACATGTAATCCATCCACTTGAAGCTGCATTTTTACTTGCAAGTTCGCTAAATCTGCCAATTCTGGATTCTGCAATTGAATGCTATAACACGGTTCTGAACCGCAATTTTACATATAATAATCGGATTAATTTTCCGCTAAGCGATAAAACGTTCTTTGGCTATCTCAATTTGGAATTTGGAGGATTGGAAGATGTCAAATCTGCTGTATTGGAGGGTGACATAGCAGCTGCAATATCCAAATATACTATTTACCGCAAGGAGTTCTCAAAGCATTTTGAAGAGATTTCGCAGTTAGAAAAAACAGATACATTTGGGACAGCTAAATCGTATCTTGACTGTTTGCTAAAATTGTCCATTTATCCAACACCACCGATTTCTGCAACCACGGAAATCGGTATTGCGGTACTCCTCTTCCCAGAATTTCGTCCCAGTGAACAACTTCTTGTTCTTGTATTTCGTCGCTACAAGTGGATAGTTGATGCATTTTTCTATCCCGATGGCTTTCACAGAAACACAGCACTGCGTTCCCAAAGTGAAGCAATTACCGATTTTTCCAGATTTCTACATACTTACGACAAGGTGCATCATTCCCATCAATTTGAATGTGCTGCTGAAATGAAGGCGTTACTGGAGAAACTGATAGAAACATGTATCTATATTTGTCAACCAGATTTGTATTTTCCACCGTTCGGTGCTAACGTTGTTAGTAATAATTTAGATGTCGTTGAACTGTGTAAAATCAGAAACTATAATCGAAAAGATTTCGAATACATTGGATCTCAAAGAAAAAATGGTAGTGAACCGCAAGAATTATCGCACGCGTTACCTTATGCAGGCTACTATGTGATGCGTGATAGTTGGGAATCTGATGCACAATATCTCTGTTTTGATTGTGGCGCGTTGGGAAAACCGGGTTATGAAGATAAGTTGAGTTTTGTGCTATTTGCTCATGGACGACAACTTATCACACACGACCGTAGAAATAGAGTCGGAAATCTGTCCAGTATGACAAGCGGAGCACACAACGTTATTCTGATTGACGGAAAGCGGCAACCCGCTGAACCAGAAATTATTCCTGACCTTGATACACGATGGATTACCACTTCTACATTTGATTTCGTAGAGGGGTGGTATAAGTCACCAACTTACCACCACAAACGTTCCATCTTTTACGTTAAAGGTGACTACTTCATTTTGCATGATGTCGTTCTCGGAGAAGGAGAACATTTGCTAGAACAGAATTTTCACCTCGGGTCAAGCGATGATAAAATTACCACCCCACACATCGTACAGAGTGATGGATACTTATGGACACGGGAACAGGGACACAGTAATATATTTATTGGTGCCGCAAATACGACTAACCTTGATACAATGTTAGATGGTAATAAGCTTACTTATCATGGCAAACGTGAATTGCCCGCGGTTTTGAATGTAGTCCTATTTCCTACGAAACTAAATGTGGAACACCTTCCTACTGTTCATTCTGTCTCTGTCAGAGCAGATGCAGATGTGTTGGCTACAGGTTTCACGGTAAAATCTAATGGTATAACAGACACTTTTCTGATCTCTGATGATGGCTATGCTAAGATGTCAACTTCTGAAACAGACGAGATAATTGAATTTGAAGGTGAATATCTGTTTTTGCGTGGTGATAAATTCGTGATGCTCAATGGTAGGTATCTCAAAGTAGGAAATAAAGTGCTTGTGAAGTTAGATGAACCGTGTGAACATTATGTGAAATCAAGTTAGTTCAACAATAAGATCCAATTAACAGGATTTGTCTTATTTTCTGGGCGGTAGGTGCGGTTTTGCGGTGACTACAAACGAGTCTTTTCTTAAATTGACGCCTATGGTGCGGTTTTGCGGTGTACTCACCCAAATGCGATCTGCATTCCTAACCGAACCGATAGATTGGAATCAAGTTAATTTGGTATAACAGATACAGAAAAGAAAAGGCAGGCATTTGCCCGCCTTTCAGATTGTATCAAACCGACTAATTCTAAAACTTCCGATTACCCAAAGAAGATATTCCCATGTGAGATAGAAGGATTCAAAACTATGTGGTTCCACGCCTTTTCTTCTTCTCCCATTCCTTGGCGGCTTCTCGTGTCATACGGTTACCGACCCGCTGAATATGGACATCTTTACCGTAGTTCCGCTGGTGTTCCTTTTCACGCCGGTCTAAGTCATTCGTAATCCCACTGCGGATAATTTTGTCGCCTTGTTTTAGATGATATTTATAGGTATCACGCTTAGGTTCTACATGGACTCCTCTTGCCTCAAGAACTTCCTTGACTGCTCGTTCTATTTTTGCTTTTGAGAGTTGTCCTGGCTTATAGGGTGGGTATTTGACAATTCTTTGTCTTGGCATTCTAATTACCTCCATAGAATATTTTACAATTCGCTACTTGGATAAAGACTCAGCCATCCCGCTACAACGCGAATATAGTGATTGAAGTATTCCAGGTCTTCAACCTCTAAACGAAGTTTCTGAGCAACTTGAGACTTATCGTTCAAAAAACTTTGGTAACGACCCCAAATAATGCTTCCACCTGGAATTGTCTGATGTCCCGATGCTGTGCCAAGCCAATCCCGGACTACTCTTACGACTTCTTCAGGGTTGTTGTTATGAACAAAAATGTCTTGACCTGCAATATCTGAAATAAATTTTTGATACCGATACGGTTCTCTATCCATCACAAGACATTTTTTTACCTCTTGTTCTTCTACACCGAATCTCTTCGCTCCGAGAAAAATTCCCAACTCTAAGGGCATATTAAACCGAGGAAGACCTGAAGTCTCATCTAATTCTGTCCTTAAGATATCGTGGATTCCATAACGGCTATCTTCAATAATCTTATAGATTTTATCAATTCGAACTTGGCTTGCGTCCCCTTCTTCAAGTGCACAACGGGCAACAAAACCACAATCATGCACGGCAAATACTATCGCATTAAACAACGGTTTGTAATCTAAGTCAAATGGACAATTGATAAAAACATTGTCATTATAACTGGATGGTTTCATGTATTCCTACTCGGTTTCACCTACGTAGAAGTTTTTACACTCTTAACCCATTCTTTTTAAGTGTACCATAAATTCTACAAATTGTCAACATTTTGGGAACCGAAAAACGCCGGAGTCTACCTACTACTTTAAGTCGTGACCAAGCGGTCACTCCTACATGAAGAGATAGCGATCAAACGTACAGTCCCTGCAGCACCTCAAAATAATTAGGAAACGTCTTGCTGACGCAATCGGGGTCATTAATCCGAATCCCAGGCACCTTTAAGCCGATGAGGGAAAATGCCATCGCTATGCGGTGGTCGTGGTAGGTATCAATCGCTGCGGGGGTGATAGGAGAAGGAGAGATTTCAAGTCCATCTTGGTGTTCAACCACAGGTACACCTAATTTTCGCAGTTCCGTCACCATTGCGTGAATTCTGTCGGTCTCTTGCCAGCGCGTATGCTCAATGTTACGGATAGTGACTTTGCTATCGGCAAAAGGGGCAATTGCGGCGAGGGTCAATGCGGTATCCGAAATATCTTTCATATCCACATCAATACCCTTCAACTGACGCGGTCCTCTAACAGTAATTCCAGTATCAGAAACAGTGACCTGACACCCCATCTGCTCTAAGACGCGCACAAATTGGACATCACCTTGTGCAGAATCTGTTGATAGATGCTTCACGGTGACGCATCCACTAGTGAGTGCTGCGGCGGCGAAAAAGTAGGAGGCACTTGAAGCATCCGGCTCAATATGGTAAAGACGCGGTTGATACTGCTGATTGCCTGCGATGTGGAAATGTGTATAATCTTTGTTAATAACTTGTGCACCGAACGTTTCCATGACCTCCATCGTAATGTCAATATACGGTGTTTTGAGGTTACCGATAACCTCAATCTCCATGCCGTTTTTGGCATAAGGTGCAATAAGCATCAACGATGTTAGAAACTGGCTGCTTTTGCTGGCATCAAGTCGGGTTTTTCTACCTTTGAGTCCATCTGCTTGGACAATAACAGGGAGATGACCGTTCTCAAATTGTGAACGTGCCGAAACGCCAAGCTGCGTCAGTGCGTCAAGTAGATCTGACATAGGACGACTGCGCCGCATCGGTTCATCGCCATCAATGACAAATTTGCCGTGTCCGAGAGAAACATAACTGATAAGTGAACGGGTTGTTGTGCCTGAGTTGCCTACATATAGTTCCGTGCCATGAACAGGGATTTGTCCGCCGTTTCCGGTGACATGAAAGGTAGATTGTTCTTTGTTTTCCGATATGTTGATACCGAGTGTTCGGAGTGCGTTGCACATATAGTGCGTATCATCGCTAAAAAGGGCACCTGTCAACGTTGAATCTCCGTGTGCAAGGGCAGCAACTAACAGAGCGCGGTTGGTATAACTTTTTGAGCCGGGCACATCTATCGTAACGTTGGGTGGGTTGCGAATCGGTTGTATTTCTATCATCTGGTCTATGCCAAGAGCCCTAACTCGGTAAGTAATTCCTTGAGTTCGGATTTTGCAGCATCGTTGAGAGGTAGCAACGGACTTGTTGTGTGTGCATTGCAGACTCCCAAAATTTCCAAACATGCCTTCATACCGCTTACACCTTGCCCATAAGTATAGAGTTTGCTGAGTTTGAGCATCCACTTTTGGAGTCTGTTGACCTCATCAATATCGCGTGCTTTTGCGGCGTTGTAGAGTGCGACAGATTCTTTCGGTGCGATATTTGAAATGGAGATGACCCCGCCATCAGCACCGAAAAGCAATGCAGCACCAATAATAAAATGCGATCCGAGCATGATAGAGAAATCGTCGCGTTCACCTAACAGTGCCAGGAGATTAAGGCAGTTTGTCCAATCACCGGAACTATCCTTGATTCCAACAATATTGTCACAATCGTTTGCCAGTTGTGCAACAACATGCGGTTTAATAGCGATTTTGGCAGTAGACGGGATATTATAAATTAGCACGGGAAGTTCAGTGCTTGCAGCAATAGCCTGATAGAATTGGATTATGTCCGCATCATCGGTAGATGGATAGTAATAGCCGGGGGTTGTTGCGACAGCATCAATCTCAAATTGTTGTGCTGTCTCAATGTTTTGGATTACGCGTTGGGTGCTTGTATCCATGACACAACAGATAATGGGAACGCGTCCTGCGACAGTTTTGGTAGCGATGTCCATCGCATGTTCGCGCTCCGCATTTGTCAAAGTCGTAAACTCACCGGAAGACCCTAACAGATAAATGCCGTGAACGCCGTTGTCTATCAAGCGGTTAAGTTGTTTGACAAATCCTGTTTCATCAACCCGTTCTTTTTCATCAAGTGGTGTTACCGTTGGTGCAAAAATACCTTCATATCTGATGTTCATCGTTGCCCTCTCTTGTTTTGCTAAATTGTAGCATGATTTCAGTTTAGCAAAGCCCAATTTAAATGTCAATAACTTCTCAAATGTGTTATTATTAAATTGGAATCCCTACGGAGCAGCGGACAATAATATTTATGAACATTCGGACACAACTGACACTTAGTTACATAGGCATCGTGCTTTTGGTACTGTTTGGAATGTACCTTTACCTTGGAACAACACTTAAAGGGGCACTTAGCAGTCGTATTAACAGCGAATTGGAGGTTCAGGCGGAGTTAACGAGAGAATTCCTAATTGAGGAACTCCCTGCAGAGGATAACTTTACTTATGAGGTGATAGATGGTCTTGTTGATAGACTTGGAGATACAGCAAAGGTGCGAATGACATTCATCGGTGCGGATGGAGTGGTGTGGGGCGATACAGAACGAGATGGACAGTCCTTAATTGAGATGGACAATCACCTGAACCGTCCAGAGGTACAGGATGCTCTTGAAGATGGAAGCGGTTGGGAAGATCGGGAAAGTGCGACAACGCAGACAGAATACCGATACTTAGTGCTTCGAGTAGAACAAAACGGAACTTTGATAGGTTTTTGCCGTGTTGCACTGCTGAAGGAAACCATTAATACAGCATTTAATAACCAGCAGCGAATGTTGCTGTATGCAAGTATAGTTGGGTCAGTTCTTGCAATTGTGTTCGGGATTTTTAGCACTGGTGCTATTGTCAAACCAATCAAGAAGTTGATACAGATCACACAATCAATTGCCACTGGAGAAATTACTTCACGGGTTGAGGTTAAATCTCATAATGAGTTGGGACAACTTTCACAGAATTTCAATCTAATGACAGATAGGGTTCAGGAGCAGATTGATACGATTTCGTTAGAAAACCAGCGTTTGGAAACGATCTTGACGAATATGAATGAAGGCGTGTTGCTGGTAGATGGTGCGTCTAAAATCACATACGCAAATTCCGCCGCGATCGTTATGTTAGACCTGCCAGGAATGTATATTGGTAGGGCGTTGATTGAAATAAACCGCATTCCTGAACTACAAGCTTTGCTTAGAGAGGCAGAACAGACAGGAGATGTTGCTTTTGCTGAAATCCGTCTTGGGAATCTGAATGAGTCAGAGGCTGAAGTGACTATTGTCCCCGTAGCTGCTGAGAGTGAGTATGTTATTGTTATCCACGATGTGAGTCATGTGCGAAAACTGGAACGAGTAAGGGCGGATTTCGTAGCAAACGTATCGCATGAGCTGCGAACCCCTTTGACCTCAATTCACGGATATGCCGAAACGTTGCTAAACAGCGGATCTACGAAAAGCAAGAAACGCAAGGAATTTATTGTCAAGATACTAAATCACTCAGCTCGCCTCTCACGATTGGTCTCCGATTTGCTGGAATTGGCACGGCTTGAATCCGGAGATGTTGAATTGAAACGTTCACTATCCCACCTTAATGCTTTCCATGAACCGATTATGGATGTGTTTGAACCGGTGTTGGAAGAATCAGGGGTAGTCTTGGAATGGGATATCCCCGAAAATATGCCTCAAGTGAGCGTGGATAGTCAACTTTTCATGCAGGTTTTTGTGAACCTCATTGACAATGCGATTAAATATACGCCTGATGGTGGTGTAATTGGTGTTTCAGCGGAATTAGGTGGAACAAACTCTGATGCTGTCAATGAAGTTGTCGTTCAGATAAAAGACACTGGCATCGGTATCCCATTAGAGTCCCAATCTCGCGTTTTTGAGCGGTTTTATCGTGTTGATAAAGGACGCGCGCGGAAAATGGGTGGTACCGGCTTAGGGTTGGCAATTACCAAACATATTTTGCTGTGTCATAACGGACGGATATGGCTGGAAAGCGAGTTAGGACAAGGCACCGTGTTTTATTTTGCGTTGCCAATTGTCGTGCAGGATTAAATCTGCCACGCCTGTTCTGTCCATGCCATCTCCCAGAAAAGATATTCATAACGACTACTGAGCAGGAAATGTTTCTGAAGTCTCTCTTTTTCAGTCGGACTGCTTTCAGATGTTATTTCGTTGAGCAAATTCCGCAACCATTCCCCTAAAGCAAGGAATTCAGGTGAAGCATACATGTCAATCCATTCTTGGTATAGCGGTTCAGGGGAACCACCTTGTTCGGCAAGGGTCGTGCCGATTTCTGCATAACCCCATTGACACGGGAGTACACCTGCAATGACATCTGCCAACGTGCCGATTTGTGCGACGTGGAGTATGTGCCGCGTATAAGCGTGTGTTGTTGGTGCCATCGGTGCTGTCTCCATTTCAGCAGCGGATATACCGAATTTTTCGCAATATCCGCGATGCAAATCCATTTCGGTGTTCAACGTTTCGTTGAGCAGTTGCGAAAAGAGTGCCATCGTGGCTTCGTCGGGTGCTTTGACAACACCGTGCGCAAATACACGGCTATAATCCAATAGGAATAGGTAATCCTGGATTAGGTAGAACTTGAATTTTTCTGTTGGGAGGCTACCATCCGCTATTCCGCGGACGAATGGGTGTTTTAGATCCGCCTCCCAGATGGGTGCAGCGTGTTGTCTGAGTTCATCGGTGAATTTGGGATTCTGTGTCATAAAATCTCCTTGAAATGTGTTATACCAAATTAACTTGAGTAGACGTGTTTTGATAAAGTCAGCATTGCGAGACACAGGGACCTCGCGCTACATATCAAGTTAATTGGGTATTAGGTTTATTTATGGATTTCTTATATATCATACCTTAACATCGCGAGGATGTCAAAATGTTTGAAAAACTTGGGATTGTTACCAATATCTGGGCTAAAGAGATAGAAAATGGTGCACGTTTTGTGGATTTGATGGTTGAATTCGGTACAAACGGATTTAGAGATATGGAGATTCGCGAGGGGGATTATCTTCGAAATTCCGAATTTGGAACTCTCATTCAAAAAATAGAAGATTCTATGCTTGATTACACCGATGCCGAATTTAAGACTCTCTGTGATTCTGTGTAGAATGGTGCTGTTTCAAGTGAAGGGCTTGATATAGTTGAAACAAAACATCACGCACTTTTTGAAGCATTTGCGGATTTTGTCAGAAAAGCATCAGGGTTGACGTTTAGTTATGCTATGTCCCATCCTTGGCTGTCAGCACCGAATGATATTAAGGTAGACACACAAAAGATTGTTATTGCAAAGAAATTGGCATATCTGTTATGTCCCGCGCGAGCAAGGTTGCGTCTTGTTGATTTGGAAACCGAAGATGAGATTGACGAGGACGCAGCGATTGACAATCTAAAACGATACAACACACTTTTGCCTGAGTATCCAATGATTTTCGCTGTGGAGAACGCACGACAATCAGCACCGTTGACTTTGAAGTTGGCTGTTGCGGGTGGCGCGAAACTCACTTATGACGAGACAAATACGTATCTCGCTGATGGAACAACCCTTAATCTGCCAGAGGAATTCTGGAGCAACGTTAAGATGGATGATCTTACGTCGGTACATTTCAAGCAGAAAACGGAGGCGGGGGTGTTATCAATAGTAGGAGACGGTTATGTAGATTTTAAGGCTATTGCACAGAGTTTGCGGTCAGGGAACTATACAGGGGATCTGATGCTTGAAAATGCACCGACTATGCATTCTTTAAACAATGCACTGCACAGTAGAGATTATTTACTTGGCTGCTGAATTATACCAAATTAACGGGATTCCAGTCTATTGGTGCGGTTAGGAAACCGCACCTTATACGTCAATTTAGCTAGCGGTCTCCAACCCGGTAGGTGCGGTTTGTAACCGCACCGGCTCTTATGGAATATGCGTCCGATAACCATTTTCGCGAACGAATCGGTGCGGTTACAAACCGCACCTACCGGACCTGGAGGATTACTAAATTGACGCGCATAAGGGACGGTTAGGAAACCGCACCTACCGCATCATAGTGGTTGTTTATTGGCGCGTTGTCTTGATTGTTCCCCAGGTAGTTGTCAGTTTGCCCGCGGCATCAACTGAAGCAGGTTGCAGTCCTGACTGGTCAAGTTCCTCGGCGGTCAAGGGGCGATTCCATACCTTCACTTCATCAATAAGTCCCTTGTAAAATCGACTCAGATGCTCACCAATCCAAATGGACTGCCCGCTGTTGATGTCTTGTGTGTTGTCATCATCTTCACCAATTAACTCACCGTCCACGTAGAATCGGAGCATTTTTGCTTCCTGGTCTCGGACACCAGCGAGGAGATGCCATTTATCATCATTCAGGAAGTCATCAGACTTTACCCCAGCACTATTGACCTTCCCTTTATCCCGGACAGAAAAACCCATCTTGCCACGCAATGCTGCGTCGTCCCCGCTGATAGAGAGCAACCATAACGCTTCAGTCCCCTGACGATAGTTTCCGACAATCCCATCGTTATTTGGCGGCTCATCAGCTGTTTTCACCCACACCTGTACTGTCAGTGAATTGCCAATAGAGAAGGTAATTGAATCTTTCAGTGGCACTTCAACAAAGTCATCCGTTCCATCAAACTCCAACGCTTCGCCGAACTTTCCAGCTGCGGTTTTTGCGTCTCCGTAAATTGTTCCATCATTGCCTTTTCCAGACTGATCTTGGACGGTATTGCCTTGAATGGTGTTATCATCAAAACTCAGATGCAGCACTAATCCATCCTCTGGATTAGCTTCACTACGCGGTGCAAAACTAATGAGCATACCAATTACCGCGAGAATAACAAAAACTTTTTTCATAATGAACTCCTTTTTCAGAATAGTGGAAAAAATGTCTGTAACTTTTGGGTTTATATACTAAAACCCATCTCATAAATCACTTGTAAGGCGAGGTCCCTGTACCTTGCCATTTCTTGGAAAGAAAACAACGGACGGACACAGGGACCCGCCCTAAAGTAAGAGTAATTCTTATAGTAAGGTCTATAATTATTTACATAATTTGACCTTTGGGCAATTTCAAAACACGACTATAAATGTAAGAGGCGCAATGAATTGCGCGACTACAAACGCAGTAAACCCAAAGAAAAGTGTATAGGTATTTTTGGACTTCACTATAATACTAGGTTGAATAAACCAGAGTGAATCTAACAAATTATGTTTACGAGATAAGCTCTAAAAACGCGTTTTTTTGGATTCCGTAGGTTCAGCTTCTGGTTCATAGGCAGTATCTGTTTCTTCCGATTCTTTGAGGGTTGGCACTTCACTTTCCTCATTCGCTGCGGTTAATTGCTTAATATGGTTGCACAGTTCCTCAAACAATTTCGGTGTGGTTTCTGCGGCTTTGAGTTCCGCTGCGAGTTGTGTCCACTGCTGTTCGGACATGTCGTTACGCGATTCTACGCTGTATTTGCGTTTAATATAACTCCAGAGATCTGTCTTAGCAATACTTTTCTTTTCAAGCGGTTCTGATAACTGCTCCGCAATTGCGAAAGCAGCTTTTTGTGCATTGGTGATATTGTCGCCGGACTGTGGTGCCTGCTGTTGTTGCTTGGGGTTACCTCCCTCTGCCTTGCGATGTAGATAGAAGTTGAGTACATCACGAATTACGGGAACAGGTATCAACTGTTTAATTGCATTTCGTTGTGCTTTATGAATTGCTTTGGTAAATGCGAACGGATCGGGACGACTGCCGTTCATCTTCGGTTGTTCATACGCGCCGTAGCGAGATGAACCTGTAATTGTATCAACCGCCTTGGCAGTAGCAATCCAAGAATGGTCAAGTTCCTCATATTTGACTTCTTCCACCTGGATACCACCTCTTCGGTTCGCAGCTTCATTAATGCCTGCTAAGGTCAATCCTTCAACAACGCGTCCACCCTGTTTAAAAGAGTACACGTAATCCTGGATCGTTTGTCCGGTCATCAGTTCAACAATTGCTTGGTCGTCGACTTGGTCAACGACTTCATATTCAGCAGTTACAGGTACAATTTCATTGTTTTTTTCTTCAGCCATAGTATTGTATTCTCCATAAATTTTAATGTTGTTATTTTAGCATAACATATTTTTCATTATACGTCAATAAAAATTTACATTCGTTAATAATAATTCGGTTTTATGTGTATTTTGAGGTTTTCGTGTATTCTATGATACCTATTCATGACACTATTTGTCAAGTGAGATTATTTTAGGGCTATTTAGTTTTCTATTTTCTGAATGCTGTATCGTGAAAAATCGGGGTTACAAACCCCTCCCACAAGAATATTTCACAGAAATCGGGGTTGAAAACCCCTCCTACAAGGAAAATTCAGAGCGAATCTCAAAAAACCGCAGAAAACTAAATGACCCTGGGTTATTTCGGATAAATTAGTTCGCGGGAGGGGCACAAACTAACAGTTTGTACTACAATGACTCTTACCGTAGCACAAACTGTTAATTCGCAAGGTAGGATTGTTTTGAACGTTCTACTATGTACATTCCATCCGAGAATCGACGCTGAATATGCTTACGGATTTCGGGTGCCCTCCGTACGGAAGCTTAGTTCCGCTTTTTCAGGTTACCCCATTGGGTTATATGCTTTTCACTTGCAGATATCTGTCCACGGGTGCGAACCGTGGCTAACTGATTTCGAGATCCTGCAAAAGAAACATCCTCTATACGGTAATAGTAGACGATATCCGGTTTAGTGGTTGTATCTGTCCACGTATATGTGTTCCGTTCACCGGTTGTGCCGGCACCTTGAATCATCCGTGAATTCACCTGTTTAAACGTTCCATCACGTTTCTCGCTGCGGAGGATATAAAATCCAGCATTATTGAGTTCCGATTCGGTCGTCCATTTTAGAACGACGCCCGGCTCAGCACGTTCTACATGGAAATGAGACAACGTCACAGGGAGTGCGCCCGCGCCTCTATATCCAGGATTTCCGATATCTGTAGTTTTGCCCCAATACCTTATGACAGACAACTCAAGTTCCGACGCGCGCCGCCAGTTGTTTAATTCAGTGCCATCAAGCGGCATATCTGTATCTTTTTCATACCGGCGCAACAACGATGTTCGCACATCATCTTCTGTCGTTCCAGAGGGCAATTCCCATGCCGGTTCGTCTTCTGTCGCGCTACCACCATCCAGATTTCCAACAACGTCACTGACAATACCATCAGGATCCGACAACTTTAAGTACAACCCAGACGAACCCAACACCATGTTTTGATGTTCGTTCTGTTCAAACACATCGCTGTGATGATCGAAAAAGTTATAGACGCGATTATCCGACAAATCTTCAGAATTCCGTCCTGCCCCTGTTACTATCAATCTCGTCTGATTCGGCAAGATATGCAGATCTTCAAGCGGGATTATTGCATGCCGATGTGCTCCGTTATCATCGCGAGCCTCTATTTCAAGCTGCCAATCCTTTAGATTTATCGCTTCTGTGTCGGAGTTGTTATATAATTCTATCCACTGTGCCAGAGAGTCATCCCCACTTTCAGAAGCAACCATTAACTCGCTGAAACTTATCAGTCCAGTAGTGGAAATTTTACTTCCAACTGTGGGTGTCTCTCCTGATTGAGGCTGCACGGGGTCTGAATCTGCTTCCGACTTTGGTTGTTGCACATCATCTTGCTGCACTGTTTCAGAAACTTGTTGATCTAAAACGGGATCCGTTGGTGGAACAGATGTGACTTGTTGCTGAACTGGCGGATTCTCATCTACGTCGGTGACATTAATGGTGAGTGTAATTGAATCTGAACCACCATTTCCATCTGAGACTGTGATCGTTAGTTCATAGGACTGCTGTGTTTCATAGTCCAATGCAGCACTGGTCTGTAACTGCCCAGTCGTTCTCACAATGCTGAACGATCCCGCATCGGTGCCACCGAGACTGTATGTCAAAGTGTCACCGCTATCGTCATCTGTTGCAGACACTGGAGAACTGATATTCGTGCCTAATGTAGTGTTCTCTTGAATGGAGCGCGTCGTGCTGGGACCATCGGTGAACGAAGGTGGGTTGTTAGGAGTGGGATCGTCACTTGTGTCGTTTGTGATGCTAATCGTGACAGTGATTGAGTCTGTGCTTCCTCTTCCATCCGAGACAATAACGGTTACTTCATAAGAATTTTTAGTTTCATAGTCAAACCGAGTACTGCTCTGCAACTGCCCGGTGGTACTATTGATGCTAAACGAATTCAGATCTGTGCTGTCAATGTCTATTCTGTAGGTCAAGGTATCATTGTCTGAATCCGTAGCCGCTATTGCGGAACCGACGTTTGAACCTCCCGACATGTTTTCTGCGATGGAACGCGTCGTGCTGGCACCGTCAGTGAACACTGGTGGATTGTTAGGCGTATCATCGCTTGGGTCGTTCGTGATGTTAATAGTAACAGAAATTGAGTCTGATTCGCCATTTTCATCTGAGACTGAAACCGTATAATGATAACTCGTCTGTGTTTCATAGTCCAATGTTACCGTGTTCTTTAGCACTACTACATATTGATTAGTCTCAGTCCTAATACTATCAATCGTAAAGTCGCCAGGACGCGCCCAAGGGTTTCCAAACATGAGGGCACCCACGATGTCATTATCTGGATCTGTCACAGGTAGCCGAACGATTTCTGTGTTTATTGCTGTATTTTCGGAGACAGAAACAGTCTTCTCGTCGCCATCATCAAAGGTTGGTGGGTTGTTAGGAGTGGGATCGTCAACTGAATCCGTGTGGTAAGTAACGAGTGTCACATCGTCGGCATCAACTGTGTCATCCCAATTGACATCCGTTCGTTTGTTAACAATATCCTCTCCGCTTTGCCCTATCGCCGTGGTAACAAGTGCTGTATCCGTCGCATCAACGCTACCATCCTCATTGACATCCCATGGCGGGTAATCAGTGAGAGTAATCGTGACAGTAACTGTTTTTGATTCAGCCGCAGCGTTTGAATTGCCTGCATCATCGCTCGCAACACCTGCAGCGACGTTGAAAGTGACACTGCCACTCTGCGTCACTTCAACCTTAGCCCTATACTGAGTCACCGTATTATTACCACGCCATCCCATTATAATTTCCGAACTGGTCACATTTGCTCCTGCAGTGTTCTCTATGAGTGTGAGGTCTGTCTCCGCGAGACCTGATACTTCCTCATCAAAATCAATTGCTACAATAAAAGAGTTGTCAAATTCGACACCTGGCGGTCTGGTAAAACTTGCTACATTCGAATCCGAGTTTATTGGTCTATCATCTGCAGGTATGATGGCACTTACGACACCAGTTACCGAATCCAGCTCCAGAACCCAATTTTCATTCTGTCGGATGAATGTCCGAATCACAGCCACAGGCGATTTATCATCTGTGATGGTAACGGTGATGGTGTCGGTGCCACCCTTGTTATCAGAGACAGTGATGGTCACGGAATACGAGGTTTTGTCTTCATAATCAAGGAAATCCTTATTACTCAGCTGTCCATTCGTGCTATCAATTTCAAACAATGCCGCATCGGTTCCACTAACGGTGTATGTCAATATGTCACCATCGTCATCCGTCGCTGACACAGGGTCGCCGAGGTCCTGCAAGGGATATGTGCCCTTATCTACAGATCGAGTGGTGGTACTACCCTCATCAAAGGTTGGTGGTGCGGCATAAGTAATGCCTTGATAGATTAGTAACGTCACAGCGAAAATTAACACAACAATTTTTCGATTGATAAATTTCATATTCATTACTCCTTCTAATACCCAATTAACCCGATTTGTAGCGCAAGGTCCCCGTGCCTCGCAACCGTGTGCTATATCAAAAGACTTCTAATCAAGTTAATTGGGTATTAGTTTTAAGAAAGATGTAGGAAGCAGTTAGGACACAAATTTCGATGTGTTTATACACAACGTTAAAACAATTTTACGCTTCAGTATAATTCCCTTACGCAAATTCTAAAAACGAGGCATTAATTATAATAGATTTTACAATTAATCTGACATTTCTCAAGTGGCTTAGATGTTAATATAGACAAGGATTCTCTTGAATTGAGGTCATGAAAATGCTTTCTGAAAATCGGATATGATTTTAGATCTTCTCCTAATTTTCAATCCTAATAACACTGTATTGTCAATTAGAGTGGTCATGAATACGCAAAAATCAAGCAAAACTGTCCAAGACAAAGAGCATTTTCATGTTGTTATACTTTTTTAGCCTTGATAGTTAGTGGGTTCCTGACGATTTTGAGAAATATCAGTATAATTACAAAGTATATATGGTTTGTTTAATTTTGTCAAATAAATTCTGTAAAAGATTGTGTAGTTGCTCGAAAAAGCGACTCGCAATTAAATCAATATAATGTCTATTGTAATTTACCATAAATGGCAAAAATTCAAACTCTTGGACTATTTAAGATAGACAAAAACCTTGAATACAGTGCTTGATTCTGCTATAATAACAAGAATCTTGGTATCGGAGTATCATCGAAAATGGCAGTTCCACTTCTCAACATGCAAGCGATTACGAAAGATTTTCCCGGTGTGCGTGCGTTAGATGACGTGTGTTTTGAGGTGCATTCTGGAGAAATTCATGCGCTCTGTGGTGAGAATGGGGCAGGCAAATCGACGTTGATTAAGATTCTCGGTGCAGTGCATCCGTATGGTACTTATCAAGGTAAGCTGCTTATTGATGGGACTGAACAACGTTTCCGAAACATTCGTGATGCAGAACACGCTGGCATTGCTGTCATCCATCAGGAATTGGCACTGATTCCGGAGATGACTGTTGCGGAGAATATCTATCTTGGCAGGGAACCGCGCCGATTTGGTATAATTGACAAATCACGTCTATATCATGATGCAGGACAGTTATTGGCACAGTTTGGATTGGAAATTCCGCTACATGGGCAGGTCTATAAACTCGGTATTGGGCAGCAGCAATTGGTGGAGATAGCGAAGACGTTATCCCGTAATGCGCGGTTGCTTGTACTTGACGAACCGACAGCAGCGTTGACCAAAAGTGAGGTGGATATTCTCCGACAGATTCTGATGCAGCTGCGCGACAAAGGTGTAGCCTGTATCTATATTACACATAAGCTCAAGGAGATCTTTCAGATTGCTAACCGAGTGACGGTACTACGCGATGGTGAAACGGTCGCAACACAATCAATTGATGATTGTAACGAAGAAAAACTGATTTCACAGATGGTTGGCAGGGAGTTGACAACGCTTTTTCCGACACGGCAACACATTTCGCTATCACCAAAGAAAACAGAGGTAGCACTACGGGTTGAAGATTTAAGTACTTATCAATCAGAACCTCCGCAACTTGAGAAAATTAACTTTGATGTGCGACAGGGGGAGATACTTGGGATCGCTGGACTGATGGGTGCTGGCAGAACAGAGTTGATTAACACTATCTTTGGTGCATATTCGGGGCGATGGAGTGGAAAGGTCTATAGAGATGGCGTCCATGTCCAGATTCGTTCGCCGCGCGATGCGATACGACAGGGAATGGCGTTGGTCAGTGAAGATCGGAAAAGATATGGACTTATTTTGGATAACGATATCGTTCGGAACATGACGCTTGTAAGTCTCGGGGCATCGAGAGAGATTACGTCGTATGGTATGATCAACCGTAAGATGGAGTATAAAAAAAGCATGCACTCTGTGGACTCACTCCGTATTAAAACGGCTTCCCTTGATGTTCCTGTTAATCAACTTAGCGGTGGAAATCAGCAGAAAGTTGTTTTAGGCAAATGGTTGATGATGCGTCCGATGGTGCTATTTCTTGATGAACCGACACGCGGAATTGATGTCGGCGCGAAGGCAGAAATTCATGCCTTGACTGCTCAACTCGCTGACGAGGGGGTCGCTATCGTCCTGGTATCTTCAGAATTACCGGAGATTTTGGGAATGAGCGATCGGGTTTTGGTTTTACATGAAGGCAGAATTACTGGTGAATTTGTCAACGAAAATTTGACGCAAGAGGATATCTTGCGATGTGCAGCAGGGGCATAATGGAAAAGGTATTTAGGACAGAAAGTCCTGAGGAGACACAAGCACTCGGTGAGGAACTTGGCAAAACGTTGAAACCCGGTGATGTTATCGCGCTCATCGGTGATCTTGGAACAGGAAAGACATGCTTAACACAAGGTATCGCGCGTGGTATTGGCATCGCTCAGGGTGAGGTTGTCAGCAGTCCATCCTATATTCTCATCAACGAATATAACGGGAAGATCCCTATCTATCACATTGATCTGTATCGGCTTGAAACATTGGCAGAGATTGCCGATCTTGGATTAGGCGAGTATGTGGAGAGTGATGGGATTTGCATTATTGAATGGGCAGAACGGATGGCAGATGGGTTGCCCGATACCTGTATAAGGATTTATATTTCGTGGGAAGATGAAAACACCCGCTCCATCAAAATACAACATTCTATATCTTGATAGTGGTTCAGGCATTGGCGGTGGACAACGAAGTCTGCTACTTTTGCTGAAGTTGTTGGATAAACAACGTTTCACGCCGTTTGTAGGTTGTCTTGGTGAAAGTCCGTTTGCTGCGGAAGTAGCAAAGACAGATGCACACGTTGTGCCGTTGTCTCTCCCTGAAGCGCACAATAAGACTGATAAGGTAAGGCGATTTACGTTCAGAGATTTGCTCAATGATTTTGGTCAACTTCGGGTTATCCTTCAACTACATCGGGCTGTCAAGCAGCATTCAATTTCACTTATCCATGCCAATTCACTTGCAGTAGCACTGCTCGGTGGTATCGTTGCGAGGGTGAACCGCATCCCGATTTTAATGCACAAACGTTATGCAACATCCTACGGCGTTCTGGACAAGGTTTGTGAAAAACTGTTGCATCGTGTGATATTGGTATCGGAGGCGACTCGTTGGGATTTTGCATCTGCAGCAAAGCAGACTCTCATCTATAACGGTGTAGATTTGGAGGCTTTTCAAGCATCACAAACAGAAGTAGAAGCCCTTCGTGCTGAGATCTTTTCGGAAAATGCACAACCCATCCATAGTGATGGAGAGTCGGGATTTCCGATAGTCGTGGGCGTTGTGACTCGGATAACACCGGAGAAGGGTATCCATTTTCTTGTAAGAGCAATGGCTGAGCTGAAAAAGACTTTACCCAGCGACTCGGTTGCCATCAAATTGCTGATAGTTGGCGGACCCTATTTTCAGAAAGACCATGATTATATGGTTTCGCTAAAGGAGGAGGTTGCCGATTTAGACGTTGAGGATTCGGTTATTTTTACCGGTTTTTTATCGGATACGCGCGTTGTAACGACTTTGCTTGACATCATGTTAGTACCTTCTATTATTCCAGAGGCATGCCCGCGCACAATTATTGAGGCGATGGCAGTTGGAAAGCCTGTCATTGCTACGCCGCTTGGTGGGAGTAAGGAATTGGTTACGTCTGAAACAGGGATTTTGGTGCCACCTGAGAATGCGGAGGCAATCGCTTCTGCTATTGCCACACTCGCTACTGATCGGAAAAAGTTAAACGCTATGGGAAAGGCAGCATATCAACGCGCATCACAGTTATTCAGCAGTGAAAAAAACACGGCTTTGACAGAATCTGTCTATACTAAACTATTGACATGATGTTGATAACTCGGTTCATAGTGTATAAATTGGAAAAGGATTGCAAGTCAATGTTTGGACAAAGGAGTCGTAATGGATGGTGAAAGAGGCAAACTGATTAGTCCGTCGCTTGGACAAAGGAGTCGTAATGGATGGTGAAAGAGGCAAACTGATTAGTCCGTCGCAGGGTGCACAGGTTGGTCAAGGTAAATTGGACCAAGTATCTGAGTTTATCGGCGAGGAGGTCGATGACACTTCCAACTGGGTTGAGATTTACCGCACTAACGATGAATGGGAAATAAAACTCATCCAAGCAACTCTGGGTACGCAACAGATCCGATGTCGTCCTGTGCAAGTAAAACGGGAACGGCAAACCGCTCTTTTCGTTGCACCGGAGCATGAGGTTACTGCCTTAGAGTTGGTGAGCCGTATTGACGTTGCCATTGCGAATAATGAGATCGAAGAACAATCTGCAGAAAAAGCAGCGGAACTCAAACAACGCGACATGGCTGCTGTTGCAGAGGAAGAATTGATGTCTGCCGATTCTGGTGAGATGGTACTTGCACAACGTGAAGATATTGGCGGTGTTGTTTATGTTGCTGGACATGGGTATGAACTGCGCGTTGGTCCTGAGCCTTATACCACCGTGGCGGAAAAAGATTGGGAGGAGTTTACGGATTATAGTGCGCAACGTCAGGAGTTTTTTATTCTTCTCCGACATGAATATCCAGAACTTTTTGACTGGATTCAACAGGAAAAACTTTTAGCCGAATTCACTCGACTTATTGAGATGACGTATCAAGATGGTGTCCCTGTTCCTGTTCCACCGCGTCAGTACACGGAGCCTTCAGATGCAGAGGAAACGGGGACAACTCCTTACAATTCGTTTGCCCAATTGAGTTTGACAGTTGCTGTGGTTTCACTTATTACAGTGCTTTTCAGTGTCCCATGGCAGGTAAACCTTGTGTTGTTTATGGTTGCATTGGTATCGGGAATGATCGCCCTTTTCAGGATTCGTATGCAAACGGAACGTGATACTGATGGAGAAAAGACGGTGGGTGTGCCGATGGTACTCAGTGCGATAGTGCTTGCGTGTTTAGTGGTTGTTTTTTCGTGGTGGTTGGATCAACGTCCGGAACCTGAAACACCAGTGAAACCGCCTCTACGTGAACATGTTGAGGATCATTAGCAGCGAGGCGGATCTGAGTTGTCAATCTAATGAACATAAAAGGCATTGCTCGTATTAACGAGAAGTAAAAAAGAATTGGATTTCTTTTTTTAATAAGGTATAATTATCCGAATTTACTTTAGAAAGGAGAATAGGCAATGCCAGATTTTCATGCGGAAGATTATCCAAACTAAAAAAAAGCAATGATAGAGATTGGACCAAGTCTTTCAAAACCTGACTTTCAAATCAACGTTTACTCGCTGACAAAGGCAAAAGCCAGAGTATATATCATCTCAACCGTATAGTTGAGGTGCAGGAAATTACATGGAAGTAGTTTGGTGTACCGTGTTCGTTAGCATTCAAATTTTGTCGTTTTCAGGATAACTCATAAAACCAAAATTTATGTAATTCAATGTGAGATTCTGTCTCACGAACACAGGATGGATAGATGAAAATAACTAATAGCACACAATATAACTTACCCGAAGGAGCAAAAGCTTGCATTGAAATCGGGAAAGGTGATGTAAACTACTGGCGATGTAACGCCATTCAGTTTTCCCCAGATGGAACTCAATTAGCAGTAGCTAGTAGCACATGGACTCAAACTTCTACTAACAACAATATCCAAATATACAATGCAGACAGTCGTGAAGAGTTTGAAGTCCGCATAAGACCTATGGAGCAGCAATTTTCAATCGCGTTTAGTCCGGATGGTAAAATACTTGCAAGTGGAGGTGATGACAACGAGGTGCATCTATGGAATGTTTCCACAGGGGCACACCTCTGTACCTTCAAAGGGCATACACAAAGAGTCAACGGTGTTGCTTTCAGCCAAGATGGGTACACACTTGTCAGCGGAAGTGAAGACAGCACAATTCGTTTGTGGAATATCGCTACAGGTTCATCTAAAATATGTAAACTCTCAGGACCTGTTACTAGCGTTGCTTTTAGCCTTGATGGCAAGACACTCGCAGCCGGGGCAAAATGCCTACGGGAGTGGGTGAATTACTATACCATATACTTATGGGAATCAGTTAATCACGCGTTCCTCGGTTCTCGGAAAGTCCATGCAGGCGGAGACTGGATTTCTCGCGCAACATTTAGTCCTGATATTAAAACACTTGCAACACAGGTTGAGGGACCCGTGGTATTCTTGTGGGATATAGATTCAGGCGGTTACAAAGGTGGAATTGAAGGGGATCGTTGCCGGTACTATTGTGAACCTACTTGTGTTGCATTCAGTCCAGATGGCAAAACGCTCGTA
Organism: Candidatus Poribacteria bacterium; assembly: GCA_965237835.1. Taxonomy (GTDB): domain Bacteria; phylum Poribacteria; class WGA-4E; order WGA-4E; family WGA-3G; genus MSPOR6. Next base: position 428,669 of record OZ250160.1, read on the forward strand.
AGCGGAGGTGGTACTTATCCTTGTGATCAGAGTCCTCCCAACCAGAGTGTTGACAATGCAGTATATCTATGGGATTTTGTTAAAAACGAGCTTAAAGCCAGACTAATAGGACATACAGGAATTGTTGATTCCATTGCATTCAGTCCAAATGGCCACACCCTTGCAAGCGGGAGTCAAGGTCAAGATAGCACAGTTCTGTTATGGGATGTAGATGCAATCCTTGGATCGGTATCTACTGTGCCACCTGTACCAATTCCGAATGTAATAACCGACGAGAACAAGGTTACTGTAACTGAAAAAAACGTTGAATTACAGAAACGTTCATTCCAAATACAAAAGTTTTGTGAGGAGCGGGATATTACTACACTTTGCCATTTCACCCGAATCGAAAACCTACGTACCATTTTACAAGAAGGTTTAATAGGTCGAAGTCTTCTGGAAGTCCGCGAGCAACAATTTTTGTGGAATGACGATGATCGATCCGATGGGCATACAGAAGCAAATTGCTTGAGTATAAGTTTCCCTAATTACAAAATGTTTTGGGAGATCAGGAAAAAGAAAGAAAATGCTGAAGGAGTTAGTGATTCCCAATGGATTGTTTTGCTGCTTGATGCAAAGGTGTTGTGGGAATTGAATTGCGCGTTTTGCCAGCGGAATGCTGCACAAAGAACCGTTAGTAAAATTCCAATAGCAGAAAGGAAAAATCCTGAGGCGTTAAGGGGTATGTTTGCAGATTTTTACGACATCAAACATCAAGACTTGCAAATACCTCCGAATTATCCGACACATCCTCAAGCGGAGGTTCTTGTTTTTGATCAGATTCCAATGGAATATATCAACGCAATCCACTTTTGGGATGCAACTATTTTGGAGCAGTGGCGTTCTGATTATACAGGGACTTATTCTGATAAGTTTTTCGCTAATCGGAAGTATTTTGATGCAAGATCTGATTATAAAGTATGGAGCCCTAATAAATTTAACAATGATGGTATTCCTCTTTCGTACTTCAGTGACGGTAATAATAAAGATTCTGATGTCTTCATTCTCAACCCTGACTCGGATTCCGACAAGGATGTTGATGACAAAGATGACTTTGAAGATGATATACCTTTTTAGGAGTTAAGAACAATGGCTAACCGTCCCATTTTTACCCCTGATTTCAACGGATTTCCGTTTGTTGAAACGGTGGACATAGAATTCAAATGGTATTCCGGTTTCGCAAAATCGCAAATGCAAAAGACTATCGTATCTCTTCACGAAGCTGCCGAAAAGCAGGGAATCGCTCCGGTTTTGGAAATCTCAAGAAAATCGGCATCACGTCTTGGCGTTTCGTTGAGTGCGTTTATTCTAACGTTGGAAACACCGCGCGGACAGAAAATGAGCGTGGAGTGCGCGTATCAAGGGAGTAAGGTGTTTGAAAATGGTGGTCCTTACCACGATTTATATTCGGTTTCAAGCCGATCAGCAAAAACAGACGAGCGGTTGCGGAATTCAGGGAAACTGATCGCTTTTAATTTCTGTGGAGAAGACTTTCCTATTGAACCCAAAACAGCTTTTTACGACTGGTTATATATCACTGCGTTATGCCAGAAAAAGAAAGATCTGATGCAACAACTTGAATCGTTTCTAGGGTTTTCAGATATCGTTTTCAATCCAAATCGTTCCTTAAATTGCCAAGCACGCGCCGCTGCACTATTTGTTTCGTTATCCAAAAATGGATTAATTGATGAACAGATATTTAGCGATAAGGATTATTACTTTGAACTCATGACAAATAAGAAACGATTTTCGTCCACAGAACTAATTCCTCGCCAACTCAGCTTTCCTTTTTAACGAGTCAAGGTTAAAACTGATAGCACTGATAGCCAGCAAAAACAATGCACAACTCCGAACCCGGCACCCTTTACCTCGTCAGCACACCGATCGGTAATTTAGAGGACATCACCCTACGTGCCCTACGTGTTCTCAAAGAGGTAGACCTTATCGCCGCTGAAGATACCCGCAAAACACGCCGACTGCTTACACATTACGAAATTAAAACCCCACTCACAAGTTATTTTGAAGGAAATCAGCAGTCGAAATCCGATAAACTGATTGCACGGTTGAAGGAAGGGGAGTCTATTGCCCTTGTTTCAGATGCTGGCACCCCTACAATCTCGGATCCGGGTTATCCGCTCTTGCAGAGGTGTATCGCTGAAGCTGTGCCGATAGTGCCGATACCCGGTGCTTCATCAATCCTTGCAGCAGCTGCTATTTCAGGTTTGCCGCTGCATAACTTCGCCTTTGAAGGCTTCCTTTCCCCAAAATCGGGAAAGCGAAAACGCCAATTAGAACAACTTGCAGATGAAACACGAACGTTGATTCTCTTTGAGTCACCGCATCGCATCTGTCGGTTTCTTGAAGATGCTCTTGAGGTTATGGGGGAACGTAATATCGTCATCGCACGTGAACTGACCAAACATTTTGAAGAGATATTTCGTGGAAACATCAGTGAAGCACTTGAAAAATTCCGAGCCACCGCACCTCGCGGGGAATTTACTATTGTTATTGGAGCATGAAATTGTCAGAGAAAAAAATCGACAACATCAAAAATATAGCCGTAATTGGCGCAGGACTTATGGGACACGGTATCGCACAAGAATTTGCATGTGCTGGCTACCGTGTGTATCTCCACGACATTACCGAAGAACAACTCAATATCGCACGCGTACAGATTGGCAAAAACCTGACACTGCTTGCAGAAAATGCTGTTATTGAAGAGATAAGCATCTCTGCAACCCTGCAACGTATTCACACCACTACCGATCTCACTGCAGCAGCAAAGACCGCTGATTTCGTCGTTGAAGCCGTATCCGAGAATCTGCCGTTAAAACAGCAGATTTTTGAGGAATTAGATTCTCTATGTCAACCGCATACCATCTTAGCGAGCAACACTACCGCGTTAATGCCCAGTCAGATTGGCGTGAATACAAAACGCACTGATAGGATACTTAACACACACTACTTTAATCCACCATATCTAATTCCACTCGTCGAACTAATCCGCAGTCCTGATACATCCGATGAAACCGTATCCGTGACGTTTGATCTTCTGACCGCTATCGGTAAAACGCCAGCAATCATAGATAAAGAGGCACTTGGTTTTGTGGGACCGAGGTTACAGGCTGCACTTATTCGGGAAGCGTTCGCCATTGTAGAACAAGGGATAGCCAGTGCTGAGACCGTTGACCTTGTTGTGCGAAACAGTTTTGGTAGGAGGCTCAGTGTCGCCGGTCCATTTGAAGTGTTTGAACTTGCAGGTTGGGATTTAGTGCTTGCAGCCTTTGAAGAACTCTACAAAGACTTGAACAGTTCTCCCGACATCAATCCGCTTCTCCGAGAAATGGTTGAATCTGGAAAATTAGGTGTGAAATCTGGTGAAGGTTTCTATCAATGGACAGATGAACGACAACAAGCACTTCGCAACCGAATGAGCCAGGCATTGATTCGTGCTATTCAGCATGATGAATAAATGGCATAGTGATTGTCAACTATCAGTCAATGGTGGATTTGATCAAAGGTGATAAGTTTTTTAGTTGATTTGATGTCTTTCCTACACTTCATCCCGTCCCTACGATGAAAGAGAAAACCGACAACCGATTACTGACAACCATTAACCAATTGACATCAACCCCATTTTAAGGTAAATTCTTTACTAAACAACAGCTTAACCTAATTAAAAGGAATAAACTTATGATCCGAATAGGTGTTATCGGAGTAGGTGGAATGGGCAATGCCCATTGCAACTCACTCCCCAACGTAGAAAATTGTGAATTTGTAGGTGTCGCGGATCTGCGACTTGACGCAGCGAAAGCAGTCGCTGAACGGCACAACAACCGTGCGTTCCAAGACTATCAAGAACTTTTCCCACTCGTTGATGGTGTCGTTGTCGCAACGCCACCAATTGCACATACCAAAGTCGTCGTTGATGCAGCAGCGGCAGGCGTACACGTCTTCTGCGAAAAACCGCTCTCCCTCACACTCAAAGAAGCGGATGAAATGATCGAAGCATCAGATAACGCTGGCACACATATTATGGTTGGTCAAGTCCTACGTTTCTATCCTGTCCACGAACTCGGTAGAAAAATGATAGATGCTGGCGACATTGGTGATGTTATCTATATCGAAACCGATTACACCGGACCCTATAATGCGCCGCGGAACCGACCAGAAAGTTGGTATGGTACTGTCGGTGGATTGTTAGAAAACGGCATCCACAAATCCGATCTAATCAACTGGTTCGGTGGCACCCCGCTCACCGTCGCTGCGGAAGTCGGTAGTTTCTCCGGACATGACGATTGGGAGGATTACACCGTCTCGCTTATTCGTTATGATACTGGCACCGTCGGCATCCTACGTTGGGGCGGTTTTATGGGGGCACGCGGCACCAACGAAACGATAATTGACGGGACAGAAGGATCACTTCGTCTCGACATGGCAGCAGACGTCGCGTCCCTCAAAAAGCGCGGTGGAGACTGGGAGGAGATCATTCCAGATCGTTCTGGTCCGAGCCATGTTGTTGGTGAACTTACCCATTTTGTCGAGTGTATTCGTGACAACAAAACTCCGATGATTGATGGCAGAGGTGGTAAACACGCTGTTGCCATTGTTTTAGCCACTTATGAATCAGCAAAAGAGAAGACAAAGGTGTCAATTGAGTAATGGTAATTGGCAGTAGGTATCGGTTTCAATTTAGTGGTTTTCCAGTAACGGTAGGTGCGGTTTCTAACCGCACCTGGCTTATCCCAGAAGCGGTACACATGTTTTGTAATTATTGGTGTGTAGTGTACGTTTTATGTGTGTGCCACGGTTCGGTTAGGGAACCGAACTCGCCGAGTACCAAACGTGTATTCGGCGTTGATTCACCGTTCATGGTACGTCAAGCGTGATGTGGTTTCCTTAAATTGAAATCCAACAATCCAACTAATACAATCAACACTGAGCACCCGCGAAATCTGTTTAATCCACCAAATCCGCGATTCAGATGACAAAATATATATGCACCCACATAGTTTGATTGTTATTCTAACAAAGATATGATATAATCTTTTGAGATAAGACGATAAGAAAGGGAAACTATGCCAGCACGCAACGGGTTTTCAGAATTAGCGAAACTGATATTCAAAAATTCAAAAGATGAGAGAAACCTTAAAGAGGTTCTAACATCCAAATATTCTAAAAACGATCTGATAGACTATCTTCAAAACGACGATCCACTCATTGGCCGTGCTGCAGCGACTGCGCTCGGATTGATAGGCGGTATGGACGTTGTTCCTGCGTTAGTGGATAGTCTCAAGAATGACGATATTCCTACCTGCTTCAACTCCGAAATAGCGTTATGGAACATTTGGTCACGCTCAGGGGACGAATCTGTAGACAAAATGCTGAACGCTGGCAGAATCTCACTTAAAGATAAGGATATTTTTGAGGCAGTTGAACAATTTACATCCGTAATTGAAGCCGCACCCGATTTTGCTGAAGGATATAATCAACGCGCGATTGCATATTTTATGTTGGAAGATTGGGAAAACTCACTCAAAGATTGTAAACATGTCATCAAACTTAATCCGTATCATTTTGGTGCATTTGCTGGCATGGGACATGTTTATCTCAGATTGGGTGAAATTGATGCTGCGGTTGATGCTTACAAACAAGCACTGATTATCAATCCGAATCTTGTTTCTATTGCCAAGTCGATTATGCAGCTACGACGTGAGTTTCGAGAAGAATAGCAACAATGAATGTTATTATTGAGGCTAAGCGATATAATAGAGTCATAGCACCCACAACCTAAAGGTTGGGACTTGTGCTTCACAGACAACAACAATCCCGAAGCGATTGACTTACGTCGTCTCCACAGAGGCAGCTAAGCCTGCCCAATTTTGAATGCTATACTGGAACAGGCTTTGACCCCTGTTTCCAAAACATTCAAAATACTAAAACAGAGTGGACAACATTTTTAGAGAAAAGTCAAATCTTTTTTTTATGACAAAACCCTATGCCCGTCTACATCCCCCAAGCTAAAGCATGGGGTTTTGACAGGGGAGTGATAATAATTCTGATTTGTATCAGTATTGCGAGTTTTTTGCAGTGGGTGACATTTCAATTGTTGACACAAGTGAAACTCGGTTCATCTTCAGAATGTTTTGCTCTCGCACAGGTATTCGTTGTACTATTGGTTGCCCCCTATCTGGCTGCAAGTAGAGAGCAATCTGAGTCTCGATCCGCTTCATCCGCACAATTGCTATCACTTACACCTATCTCTTTTGGCAAACGGTTGTTGATACGACTTATCGTAAGTCAAATCCCGATCTTATGCTGGATATTTTTCTCAACGGTTTTCGCTATTTTTGTCACCGATACGTCAATCGGAAAAGCGTTGAAGATGATAGTTGTATTAGGGATTTATTGTATTTCGGCGGGGGCAGTCGCCATGTGGGGGGCGCATGTATTGCGGGACAATATCTTTGGAACAGCATTGACCTACTTTTTATTGTGCATTTTGGTTAGTAGTGCGTTTTTACTTAAGCCTTTAGGACGATATATTGACAACCTGCAACCGATAATCCAACCAGTTCTTCACCTGAACCCGCTTATTGCTGTGTGTAATATCTTTGATGGTATAGACATTTTTAGAAACCCGTTGCTCTATGATCGAACACCAATTACGGATTATGTTTTCTCATATCCACCTTGGTACGTTTGTGGTTTTTGGCAGCTTGTTATAGGTGGGTGCTGCTTTCTATGGACATGGTATAGGTTTAGGTCAACTAAATTCGCTGTAATTTATTAAAGTGACAGTTATGCCAAATTAACTTGATTCGACGTCTTCTGGTAAAGTCAGCATTGCGAGGCACGGGGACCTCGCGCTACAGATCGAGGTAATTCGGTATTATTTCAGTAAAGAGGCTTTATGGCTAAAACAACAGACCCAATCATAAGTGTATCAGGAGTTCGTGGGCAAGTTGGTGTTTCGCTTGATGTGCGTATCATTACACGGTTTGCACTTGCTTTCGGCACATTTGTCGGTGGTAAAACCGTGGTTGTGGGACGGGATTCACGCACCTCAAGTCCGATGATTCGGCATGCAGTGCTGGCTGGACTATTCGCAACCGGATGTCGCGTAATTGATGTGGGATTATGTCCGACTCCTACGGTGTTGTTGATAGCAAAGTCTCTTAAAGCAGAAGGCAGCATTACCATCACAGCAAGTCATAATCCGGTTGAGTGGAATGGCATTGAATTTGCATCAGAATCTGGAAAACTGCTGACACAGACCGAACGTGATGAATTGACACGGATTTATGAAACTGAGGATTTTGCCCTTGCACCGTGGGACAAGCAGGGAACGTTTGAAAAATTCAAAGACGCAACGACACACCATATCAAGCAGGTACTTAATTCACCTTGGCTTGATGTTGATTTAATCCGAAATGCCAATCTGAAAGTAGCCCTTGATTGCGGGAACGGTGCTGGATGCGTAATTAGCCCGAGTCTATTGCAGGAACTCGGTTGTCAAGTGGTTGAAGTCTATTGTGTTCCGGATGGTAATTTCAGCCGTCCAGCCGAACCTACACCTGATGCGTTGGATGAACTGTGTAAGAAGGTGCGTGAAACAGGTTCAGATATAGGCTTCGCCCACGATGGCGATGCGGATCGAGTTGTGATTGTTACGGATGGCGGCATAGCATTGAGTGGCGAATGGACCCTCGTTTTCGTAGCAGATTTTATTTTGAGTAAAACAAAAGGGGACATAGTCGTCACAGTATCAACAAGTAGAATGATGGATGATATTGCTGCCAAACACGTTGTAACACTTCATCGAACGAAAGTCGGTGTAGGATGGGTGGTTGAAAAAATGCATGAGGTCAACGCTGTTATTGGTGGTGAAGGCACTGGTGGGGTCATCTATCCTACTATTAACTATACCACGGATGGTATCGCCTCTATCGCTGCGATTGTTCAACACCTTGCCGAATCCGATATCACAGTGACAACACTTGTTGAAACCATGCCGAAATACGAAATGTGTCGGAAAAAATTGGAAATTCCATCGCAAAAGGTCGCAATACAACTTGTTGAACTTGCTTTAAAATTGTATGAGAAAGAAGTTTTAGCAACTTCAAGAACGCAAGCAGGACCGCTTCTTGAATTAACAGATGGTATTAAACGCATTTGGAATGATCGCTGGGTAAACATTCGTAAATCAGGAACAGAACCAGTAATTCGCGTTTTCAGTGAGGCACCTACGGCATCAGAGGCAGAAACACTTTGTGATGATACTCTTGAGAGTTTAAAGGTGTTAATGAAACAGATAACCCTTTAACTGCGTTATTTATTACAAATCATACTATTAACATTGCCCTTGAAAGACCGCACATTTATGTTTTTCGGAGCACACCTCAGTGATTATTTTGTGGTCAAATTAACCTATAAAATAACAAACATCATCTTGGCGGTTTGGAGTAATTATGTCTTTAAAAATTGCCTGTATTGGCGGTGGAAGTGGATTATCCGCGCTGTTAAGCGGAATTAAGTACTATGCCGACCTTGAAACAGATCGAGATAAGATTATTGATCTTGATAGTTTGGCAGCAATCGTTACTGTTTCTGATGACGGTGGGAGTTCGGGACGTCTTGTAGAAGAATTTGATGTGCTTCCACCGGGTGATATCCGCAGGTTACTGTATACGTTATCTGATGCTGATGAGCTTGCGGGTCTTTTTGAATACCGATTTTCCAGTAATGGCGATCTTGGTGGACATACAATCGGAAATCTTTTATTAACGGCATTGACAGAAATTAAGGGCAACTTTCCGAAAGCGATTCAAGCCGCATCTCGGTTACTTGCGGTGCGCGGACAGATTATTCCTGTAACTCTGGATTATACCGTTCTCTGCGCTGAACTGACAGATGGCGAGGTAGTCCGCGGTGAATCGACCATCCCAATACGCGAAAATCGGGAACCGATCAAGCGCGTCTTTTTTGAACCCCGTGAGAATGGCAAAACCCACCATGAGCTCAACGAAGTTTATGAATGTCAAGCACACGAAACAGCGATGGCGGCACTTGTTAACGCGGATGCGATTATCATTGGACCGGGAAGCCTTTACACCAGTATTATGCCAAATCTTGTGATTAAAGGCATAGTTGAGACAATTCAACGATCTAACGCGCTGAAAATATACGTCTGCAATGTGATGACACAACCGGGAGAAACCGATGGTTACGCCGTCACTGACCATGTCAACGCTATTCTTGACCACGCCAAGATTCCTATTGACTATGTCTTAGTTAATAATCAACCTGCACCGCAAGAAGTCATGCAAGGGTATGTACGTAATGAATTGGTTTCGCAATTTACCCGTATTCGGTCTCTATCTGAGGAAGGTCTTTCGAAGCTTGCTGAAGATTCCGAGCATCTTACGGAAGTGCTAAACCTTGCCAAGGATATTTCAACGCTCTCAGCTGAAACTATGCAAGTTGCTGACGCATCAAAAGTGCAAGTCTCGTATAACCGGGAACAGGAGAAACTGGAAGATGAAGGCATTACCGTTGTTGAAGCAGACCTTATCAGAGATATGGTCGTCACTGAAATCGGCACTTGGTTAGGTGGAGCTCAGATGAATGTTATTCGGCATGATCCTGAAAAGTTAGTGATGAATCTCGTAAATATCTTCAAGAATCATCCAAAACTGGAGGGAAGGATTTAAAAATTTTAGGGGCAGGTTCCGAAAAACGCTACCCCGTTTCTTGCTAACTTATGAATTTTTAGTATTCAACAACGCATTTTGTGGTAATTGTCTGCCTTATGCGTGTAAACTTTACAATTCCAGACGAGGTGTGCCATCTGTCTTGATATGCGATGCGAATTTGTCACAAATAAACGAGAGGTTGTCAATAAAATTCTCCCAATGAAATTCTTCCTTTTGTGTCTGTGCTGCTGCAAAATACACCGCTAATTCATAATAACCCAATTTTTTATCGTCTAAATGTTGCTGGTCAGCGGCATATTGTTTAGTTTCTTTATACATCTATACCCCCTAATAAATAAAAGTATTCTCCCCTGCACTTTTAACGTCAATATAAAAAAAGGGGTTTCATTTTTTTTGGGAGGAACAAAACAAAATTACATCGTATCCAACCCAAAAGTTTTGACTTTAGTACATTTTGAAGGTCTGACCGCTCCCCGCCCTGAAGGGCGAGGGTTCTTTTGAAGGAACCCCCGCACGGGTTTCTCAAGGTTTACCGCTACTTGCTATCAAGTCCAGCAGGTATGGGGCCATCTTGCATCTCCTTTTAGGAGGCTTCCCGACTCAAGTTCGGGCAACACGTGGACAAACACGCGGAGCGGGCCATCTGGCTCACTACGGAAACACCTTAAACCTTATCAGGTGTGACCGATACTTTGACCGCTAAGTGCGGTTTCAAAACTAACGTTATTAGGAGAGTATCCTATCTTTCAAGGTTTTGGCTCCGTTGAAACGTCTTTTTTCTGTAGTGGCTGCGTTTTCTACGTCTACGCTGCTCTTTACAAAAGAGTGGTTAGGATCAATGGCAAGGTTGCCAAAGTTGTCCATCCTAACCCATAGATGGTAGGATTATATCACATTTTTTGGCGAAAGTCAAGTTTTTTTCAACAATGGAGGTCTTAGCCGCTACTACATCCCCGCCTTAAAAGGCGAGGTTTTGTAGCGGAAGATTGATAATTTACTATTCTCAGGAGGTGTTCATGAATCATCCAAATTCCAACTCAAAAAACCCCAAAAGTAAAACAAACACAAAAGAAAACAGCAGCAACACATCTGATACGAACTTTATCCGACAAGCCATTGAAGAAGATATAGCATCAAATAGATTTGAAGGTAGGGTGCATACCCGATTTCCGCCTGAACCGAGTGGATACCTCCATATCGGTCACGCTAAAGCCATCTGTATTAGTTTTGGCATCGCCGAAGACTATGATGGACTTTACAACCTCCGATTTGATGATAGCAATCCGACTACAGAAGAGAGTGAATTCGTAGAAGCGATTAAACGCGATGTTCGTTGGATCGGATTCAATTGGGCGGAACGCGAATTCCATGCCTCCGACTATTTCGAAACACTTTATGAATATGCTGTCAAACTAATAGAGAAAGGGAAAGCTTACGTCTGTGATCTGACACCAGAGGAAACGCGCACTTATCGTGGCACTTTAGTAACAGCCGGCAAAGATAGTCCCTATCGAAACCGTTCCATTGAAGAAAATCTAACGTTGTTCCGTGGGATGCGCGATGGTGAATTTCCCGACGGTTCTCGTACTCTCCGCGCCAAAATTGATATGGCAAGTCCGAATTTAAATATGCGCGACCCTGTGATGTATCGTGTTCTCCGCACCCCACACTATCGACACGGGACCAATTGGTGCATCTATCCGACCTACGATTTCACACATGGACAATCCGATTCGATCGAAGGCATTACACATTCCTTATGTGACGTTCAGTTTGAAGATCATCGTCCGTTATATGACTGGTTTTTGGAATCGTTGGAAATTTACTCACCTCGACAGATTGAATTTGCTCGACTGAACCTTACCTACACTATACTTGGTAAGCGGAAACTCAAAATCCTCGTTGAACAAGGACACGTTAAAGGGTGGGATGATCCGAGACTACCTACACTTGCGGGTATGCGCCGTCGTGGTTATACCCCTGAATCTATCCGAGATTTTTGCAACCGCATCGGTGTGTCGAAAGCCGATAATCTCATTGAGATAGGACAACTTGAATACTCTATCCGCGATGATCTGAATCGGCGTGCGCCTCGTGTGATGGCTGTGCTGAATCCGGTCAAAGTTATTATTGATAACTATCCAGAAGGACAAGTTGAAATGCTTGATGCCGATAATAATCCAGAAGATGAAGATGCGGGGACAAGAGAAGTTCCATTCACACGAGAAATCTACATTGAACGTGAAGATTTTATGGAAGACCCGCCACGAAAATTCTACAGATTGGCACCCGGACGCGAGGTACGACTAAAGCACGCATACTATATCACCTGCAACAACGTTGTTAAAGATGAAAACACCGGTGAAATCATTGAGATACATTGCACTTATGATCCAGAAACGCGAGGTGGTTGGTCGGATGATGGGCGTCGAGTACAAGGCACACTGCACTGGGTTTCTGCCGAACATGCTGTTGACGCTGAAGTGCGCTTATACGAATCTCTCTTTACAGAACGTGAACCGGAAAACGTAGCTGATGGTGTTGACTGGATACAATTTCTCAATCCGGACTCCTTAGAAATTCTAAATAACTGCAAAGTTGAACCAAGTCTCGTTGATGCACCACCAGAAAGTCGCTATCAGTTCCTGCGGATAGGATATTTTTGTGTTGATCCAGACACAACACCAGAAAAATTGGTATTCAATCGTACAGTACCGCTGCGGGATAGCTGGGCAAAAATTCAGAAAGGACAAAAATGAACGAAATATCTGTTTCAAATGACCACGTCAGAGTTCGTATGGCACCTTCCCCTACCGGTTTCTTGCATATTGGCGGTGTGAGAACGGCCCTGTTCAATTGGTTGTTTGCTAAACATCACAATGGCAAATTTATACTTCGGATTGATGATACAGACACGGCACGTTCCACAGACGAATCTATGCACGAGATCTATATGGCAATGAAGTGGTTAGGTCTTGAGTGGGACGAAGGCGGTGATAAAGGTGGAACCTACGGACCTTACGTGCAATCCGAACGGAAAGCCATCTACGAAAAATACGTTACGCAGCTGCTTGAGAACGGCAATGCATACCATTGCTATTGTACCCCCGAAGAATTAGAGGACATCCGCACAGAAGCGCGCGCAGCAAAATCTACACGATCCTACGATGGACGGTGCAAACACCTTACATCAGAAAACATTGAAAGTTATGTCGCAGAAGGCAGAAAACCGACCGTCCGTATAAAAATGCCTGACAAACCAATCCGTGTTGACGACCTCATTCTCGGTTCACGCAACATCGATCCCGCCACCTTAGAGGATGAAGTGATTGTCCGTTCAAATGGCATGCCGAACTACAACCTTACCTCTATTATTGACGATGCAGAAATGCAAATTACGCACGTAATCAGAGGAACGGAACACCTCAACAACACACCAAAACAGATTGCAATTGCGAATGCACTCGGTTTGAATCTGCCACAATTCGCACATATTCCGCTTGTCCTTGATGATACCGGTAGAAAACTCAGTAAACGTCATCACGGTGACCTTGTCGCTGTCAACCGATACCGTGAGCAAGGGTATCTCCCCGAAGCAATGCTAAACTTCGTTGCGAGACTCGGTTGGTCCTATGACGACAAACAAGAAATATTCTCGGTTGATGAACTTATTGATAAATTTGACCTTGCACGTGTCGGAAAAAGCGGTAGTGTGTTTGATATTAAGAAGTTGGAATGGCTTAACGCTCACTATATTAACCAACTTGATGTGGCAGCACGGACAGATGCGGTGATACCTTACTGGGAACAAGAAGGTTTGGTGGATTCTACGTCAAAGCGCGACTGGCTTGAGAAGATTGTGGAAGCCGTAGGTGAACGTCTTACAACGTTTCAAGACATTGTTCCACAGACTCGCTATTTCTTTGATGATACGTTTGACTATGAACCGAAAGCGGTTAAGAAATGGTGGGGAGGTTCAGACGAGAAAAAGCAAAAAACTTGTGAGATCCTGACAAATCTCGGACAGATTTTGGAAGAAGTTCCTGCGTTTGATCTCGAAACGGTAGAAACTGCTATTTGGAAATACACAGATGAAAACGACATCAAACGGGTCGCAGCCATGCAGGCGATGCGCATTGCGCTAACAGGGACATCGTTCGGACCAAGTCTTTTTGATATAGTTATCCTGCTCGGTAGGGACGAAGTTTTGAAGCGGATTCAAAAGGCGATAGCCTACCTATAATCTTCAATTGAATGACGCCGTGCCTATACTATTTTATTCTTCAAAACAACAACATTTCATGTATACTATACAAACAATTCTTTTGACAAACCTGTTTAGATGTTGTATATTATCCTAAAACATATTTCTCAGGTTAAGGTGACTGTGTCTTAGGTTAATGACTATTGAAAAATCAGCGGAATTGATAGTTAAAGTTGATTAGGAGAAATCCAATGCTTCGATCATTAGAATTAGAAAATTTCAAAGCTTTCGGGGCGCGTGCGTGCATTCCATTTGCACCTATAACACTAATTTTCGGTGAAAATAGTGCAGGAAAGAGTACAATTTTGCAGGCACTCAATCTGCTTAAGCAGACACGGGAAAACCGAGATGTAAGTGCTCCGCTTGCTCTCCGAGTTGAAAATGGTATTGTTGATCTCGGCAGTTTTAAGGAAATGATCTTTGACCACGACTTGAAAAGGACACTCTCAATTCGCATTGAAACCAAGATGAAACGTCAATTCGGCATTGAATTTAAGTTCAAAAGACCTTCTCTGGAGGAAGTAGTACTATTAGATCAGATAGAGATTTATAAAGGAGAACCTCTTAGATGTATCGCAAGATTTCAACCATCGGGTGAGACAGTAGACACTGAGGAATTTATGAGGAGAGCAAGTTTTTTTTATAATCCATTTTTCCGAGATTCGCGTAGTTTCGTACCCTCAAGAATATCTGCATTAAAGTGTGTTTGGATAACAGAGAAAACAGAGTACTGGGAACCAGAGTTTAAGTGGTGTAAAGAGAATAAAGAGGAATTAGTTAGTTGGTTAAAAGAAGAAAAGTCAGATTTTGAGGAATACATCAAGCATCAAAGAGATGAAGAAGACAGCAACGAACAGAAAAATTTTAACGAAGACTCTCAAGAAAGTGATAAGAAGTTTCAGGAAATACTTGAATCCTTAGAGGCTAATATTGATTTCTTTTCATCAAATTTCGATATGAAAAACTATATTTCCAAAAGACACAAGGAAGAAATGAAAACGGTTCTGGGGTTACAGGGTTTCCTGCCGGTTGGAATCCTGTCTCATGCGGGGTTCATAAGCATAGCCACTTTTTTACGTAGGAGAACTGATGATATAACGTTTGATGTTGGTGCAGTCACTATCTCAACAGAGCGGGAATTGGAAGAAACTTTGGATGCCCTTTTTCCAATGGGACCTTTTCGGAGACCTCCCGAAAGATGGTATATCTTTACAGGAACGAGTCCTCAGGATGTTGGATACAGAGGAGACTTGCTGCCGGATTTACTTTTCCGTGATTCTAGTTTGGTTAAAAAGGCAAACAAATGGCTAAAGCAGCTTGAGATTGGCTATAAACTTGTGGTCAAACCGGCAGGGACCGATTCAGGCGATCTTTTTGAGGTAAGACTCATAGACACACGTCGGAAAAAACAGGTAAATGTAGCACTGCCAGATGTCGGTTTCGGAATTAGTCAACTCCTCCCCTTCGTGGTCCAGAGTTTGGTTTCAGAGGAACGAATTATTTCTATTGAGCAACCTGAAGTTCACGTACATCCGAAACTGCAAGCAGATCTAGGTGATCTCTTAGCTGAAGCCATTACACGCGGTAACCAATTCATTATTGAAACCCATAGTGAACATCTGGTCTTACGCCTGCAGCGCTTAGTCCGTGAAAAGGAAATTAAGCCCGAAGATGTCTCGGTGATATATGTCAGCCGTGGACCTGAAGGGGCAAAATCGCAGCGTTTGCGTCTTGACGAAGAAGGAGATTTTATTGATGAATGGCCTGATGGTTTTTTTCCAGAACGTCTACGTGAATTGCGATAATAGAGGAATTGTGTAAATGCTGATGAGTGCAGTCATCGAACCTTCTGCGTTTGATGCAAATTATTTTGATGCGGTTTATAGGATTCAAGCAGAAGATTATTTAAATGGTATTGAGAGGAATGGTTTGCTGATTGTAGACTCTGGAAAAAGATTACAAGATGCTCTTATTAGTAGAATTAAATCTCTACCAGACAAATACGGTCAACAATTATTAATTAAGATAACAGAACTCTTACTTAAAAAGAGAACAAAACGAACCATAGCGATTCCCGTCTCGTCAAATGACGTATCACCGTCAAACCTGTTAGATTTGGCATTTCAACTAAAGATACCAAAGCCGATGCGTTAATTGTTGGAGGCGAAAGCCTGGAGACGCTAGAATCTGATCAGAGATACGGTGCAGACATTGTTCCGTTATCCGAATACCGCGATAGTGATTTTGAGGCAAACCGTCAACGCTACGAAAACCAAGTGGGACCAATAGACACGCTTCCTAAGACAGAGGTAGATGATCTCATCATTCGCACGGTTCGTTTCGCAAAACGGTTGTGGTTTTACGATGCTTACATTGGGACAGGAAACAATACAAGTCGTTTTCGAAAAGGTATTAAGTATATTTTATCTCTATGGGAGGATCATGGATTTTTTGCCTCTCAACAAGGAATTGGAAATGTGAAAATATTTACTTGTAATGCCGCACAAATTCGGGATGATGAGACAGATCATGCAAAAGAAAATAAGTTAGAGCAGAATCAAGAGAATTATCGAAAAGTCGTCCGAGAACTCATTGAACCGTTGAGAAACGATTTTCCTTGGCCGGTAGAGTTGTTTGTAAAAAGTGACCCCAATAGCATCTTCCATGCAAGGTATTTGGAAACACAACACGTTATTATCCGAGTTGAACGAGGATTTGATTTATTTAAGCAAAACAGTGGCTTTAAGCGAAATTTCATTACCTTAAATATGGCTGAAAGTTCTCACTTGAAGGAATGTCGCGAATTGCCGGACGCAAACGTTAGTGGTGCTTCCTAGCAATATGTATAGAAAGTATACATATTGTCCACGATATGTATAAAAATTGCGAAAAACTATACATATCGGTTATGATATGTATAAAAAGTATACATATTACCCCTGACATGTATAGAAATTGACAAAAAGTATACATATTACCCCTGACATGTGCCGAGTATGATAGAGGAAGATGGAAGGAGTAAACGATGGTCCCTAAAACACAAATTACACCATATATCTCCAATGGAAACACCTACCGCCTTTCGCCCAAGCAGCAAAAGCGATTTGCAACCACTTGTCAAAGTGTTACGCGATTTAATTGACTTATACCAAATCAACTTGATTTGAAGTTTTCTGATAAAGTCAGCATTGCGAGGAGAACCCAGAGGCCTCGCTCTACAAAATGGGGTAATTTGGTATAAGACAACTCTACCCCAAATCACATTGAAAAGTTGTCAAGCAAAGTGTTACTATATTTATATAGTACACAGATACCCTTATAACATTCCAAAGCACCAATCCTGTCCAAAAGACACACATTTTCTGAGCCAACTATCTGTGTAAACCAAAATAAAAAACATACAATTCTCGGAGCAAAAATGACATACCGCAACATTTTAGAAAAATTAAAACTTGCATTTCCTCAACCTGTATCTAATACTATACATGACTCATACTTTGTGCATTCCATGATGCGCGCCTTGGACCAGGTAGACGCATTAAAAACACATCTGCCGATGCTTGACAGTATCGTTACCGCGGATTTTGAAGCAGCCAAGAAGACAGAGTTACCGGAAACAATTTCCTCAGTTGAAGAAGTGACAACTAACCTTGTCAGTTATCTCCGAGGCATGACGATCTTTGGGCACCCGCGCACGCAACAAAATGTTATTGGACCCACGACAATTCCGAGTCTAATAGGGGTACTCCTTGCTTCTTTGCATAATCCGAACCTTGTTTGGGACGAATCCAGCCGATTAGTGGCATTAGCTGAAGTTGAAGTCGTTGCCATGACATCAAAATTGATCGGATATGATCCAGAACAGTCAAGTGGTGTGTTTACCTTTGGTGGAACTGGAACCACTCTCTACGGGGTAAAAATCGGGTTAGAAAAGGCATGTCCGGGAACAATCCAAAAAGGAACACCTGAAGATGCCGTCATTTTTGTGTCAGATGCGGCACATTACTGTGCTGCGACTATTACTGGTTGGCTCGGAATAGGCACAAACAATCTGATTACTATTCCGACAACTTTTGAAAACGAAATTGACCTTGAGTTACTTGAGCAAGAGCTTCGAAAAGCACTCACGAACGGAAAAAAGATTGCTTGTATTATTGCTACGTTAGGGACTACCGATGCATTCGGTTTGGACAATTTACTGAAAATCGTTGCATTGCGAGAAACCCTTGTTGATGAATTTGAACTTGACTATCAACCGCATATCCACGCTGACGCTGTCATCGGATGGGCATGGTCTGTTTTCAACAACTACGATTGGGAGGAGAACCCATTAGGATTTCGTCCGCGTACTATCCGTGCTTTAGCAGGTGCTTGCCGGAGGATACGACACCTTTCCCTTGCAGATTCTGTCGGCATTGACTTTCACAAAACTGGCTTCGCGCCTTATATTTCCAGCCTCATACTAGTCAAAGATCAAGCTGATCTGGATATGTTGAAAAGGTCTCCTGAACAGATGCCTTTTCTATTTCAATTTGGACAGTATCGCCCCGGAATGTTTACGCTTGAAACCTCAAGAGCTGGCACAGGAACTCTTGCTGCCCTTGCTAATCTACGGTTGTTCGGGGAAGAAGGGTTGCAGGCGATACTCGGACACATCGTTGAAATGACGCAACTTCTACGAGAACATCTGGGAGGACACGAAGGCACAACCGTCCTGAATCGGGGAAATTTCGGAACCGTTACCCTCTTTCGCGCCTACCCAGTTGGCGTGGATACCTTTGAAATCAAACGTCAGGAATTTGAAGATGCTGCTAATCGGGACATTTTAATTGCACACAACGCTTACAATCGCGAAATCTTCCAATACGTGAATTCTGAGGCGATGGAAGGTCGTGGCGTTTTTATCTCCACTACCGACTGCTATCGGAAAACCACTTATGGAGAACCGATTGTCGCTTTGAAATCGTTTATCTTATCCCCGTTTGTTGATGAAGACGATGTAAAAATGGTCGTTGAAAAGGTATTGGAAGCGAGGGAAGCGATCAGTTGAAGTGTAGTAACGCACTTAATGGAGGTGGTGGGAATTGAACCCACTTCCGGAGGAATTTGAAAGCAACCATGCTTTCGCCTCCGTCGAATCCTTTCACCCCCGTTACAATATAAGGATACCATATTCGTACTCACAATATCAAGTGAATAACTCTGGTCAGACTCCAAATGTTTGACTTTGCTGTGTTTCTGTGATAATCTATGTTATAACAATCCGATTGGAAGGTAAAATTATAGTTAATGGAACAATTAGAACATCTTATTGTAGGATTATCAAGCGTGGTCCTTTTCCTTATTATTGCGGTGACGCTCTACACGCTCGGCAAGGGGGCAGACTGGCTTGTTGATGAAGCGGTTGTGCTTTCAACCCGATGGGGTTTAGGGAAAGCGATTATCGGTGCTACGATTGTGAGTATTGGGACAACGACTCCAGAAGCAGCGGTTTCCGTACTGTCGGCAATAAATGACAAACCGGAACTCGCACTCGGAAACGCAGTCGGTTCAATTATTTGTGACACAGGACTTATCCTTGGCTTAGCATCGCTGATTGCACCTTTATCGTTCAACCGTCAGTTGGCATCTCGGCTGTCCAACGTCCAAGTTGGGGCAGGAATTCTCTTAGTGTTAGCCTGTTTTCCCTGGGCGTCTCCAACGAAAGTTTTTAGTCAAGATAGTCAAGGTGGCGTGCTTTCACAACTTATGGGCTTCGTCTTTGTTGTGCTGTTAGGGTTGTACGTGTGGCAGTCTATCCGATGGGCAGGTTCAACAGCACCGGATCCTGAAGGCGAGGAGAAGACAGAGCCAGATGGATCAACCACGTTCGTTACACTACTGAAACTTATTGGGTCAATTGCAATTGTTGTTATCTCAGCGCAAGTTCTGATTCCAACTGTGAGTGAGTTAGCAGTAAGGTTTAAGGTGCCAAAGGAAATTGTTGCGGCAACACTCGTTGCTTTTGGCACATCGCTCCCAGAACTTGTAACAGCAATAACGGCAGTCAGACGGGGGCATGGTGAGTTAGCAGTCGGAAACATCATTGGTGCGGATATCCTAAATGTCCTCTTTGTTGCTGGTGTCTCAGCCGCTGCGACGCCTACCGGTCTGGAGGCATCTCCGAAATTTTTCCTATTCCTGTTTCCGGCGATGTTATTTATCCTGATTGTCTTTCGCTGCGGCATCTTCGTTTCGGGTGCCCAATTGAAACGTCCGTTTGGGGTTATATTGGTCGGAGCATATATTTTGGTGACAATTCTCAGTTATATATTTTCTATAGGCATGCATTAGAAATTTGCGCCAATTTAGGGATAATT
Organism: Candidatus Poribacteria bacterium; assembly: GCA_965237835.1. Taxonomy (GTDB): domain Bacteria; phylum Poribacteria; class WGA-4E; order WGA-4E; family WGA-3G; genus MSPOR6. The sequence goes on from OZ250160.1 coordinate 449,047, forward strand.
CTTTCAAAATTGTCTGAATCGCAAATTTTAAAATTGGCGATTCAGATAGAATATACTAAAGTTTGGACAACTTTTTCAAACTGTAATGTCCATTAGGTTTTATAGAAATACCTCAGTTGCATCTACATTCTGGACACCTGTCGCCCCGCTGGAGCTACTCTTTACTACTCCGCTGTTCTTTTTCTGTGAGTTACGACCTTGTGAAAACCCGCAGATTTTGACGTTGACTGGGCATATCTTTGGTGTTGATAGTGTTGTGTACAGTCCTGATGGCAAAACACTCGCAAGCGGGAGTCAGGACGGCACCGTGCTGCTATGGAAAATCAAACCTGAACCAGTGGATTAGGTAGTGCAGCAGCGTTCCTTAGCCGGTCAAATCAACGCTAAATGAGTGTATGGCATTCAACGGAACTAAAATGCATAAACTTAACTGATATTTCTTACAATCGTCTGGTCCCTAATGATAATCACTTCAAAAAGGGTATAATACCAAATTAACGGGATTTGTAGCGCGAGGTCCCCGTGCCTTGCAATGCTAACCGCTATTAGAAAACTTCTAATCAAGTTAATTGGGTATAATACCGAATTAACCCGATTTGTAGTGTGAGGTCTCTGGGTTCTCCTCGCAATGCTAACCACTATTAGAAAACTTCTAATCAAGTTAATTGGGTATTAGGCGTAAAAGTGATGAGTTATTTCCTGATACAACAAGTGAGCCGTTGTGTGCGTCCAACATTTCATCAAACACAACTTGAACTCACAGGACAAAGACAGATGCTGTCTACTCTCAGCGAGCATTTTCATGAACAAATACCGAGAAAACACTGATAAACATTGATAACTGAACAATTTTGATAAATATCAGGTGGTTTACTATAAACATTAAAACACCAACGCTTAAGGACATTTTGAACTGACAAAACCCTCTGAACTGTCCTATTACTCCGCGATTTGTCTTATGCCATTTACCCGCCGATCCGTGCTCCTAATGTTTACGACCTTAATCTGTGTTTTCAGATATGATAAAGACAATGTTGGAGCAAGTGACTTCATACTTCGCTTTGTCACATAAGAAATAAAAATCCCAAAAAATTTCATTTTCATGAGGTGCTGGTGCAGACATTGTAAGTGCCTCTGAAATACCCCAGGTTGGTCCAGCACTCCCTCCACTATGATATTCATTTATGATTTCAAACGATTTGACATCTATAAATTCAACTTGGACAAGTTGGTTATGTTCTTTTCCATAGGGGTAGGGGTTGACGGTGAGTATAATTGTCTTATCTGCATTTCCGATCCCTGAAGACGCACCTTCATCATTTAAGCCTTTGTAATTTTCAAACTTAATTTCAATACTCTCAACATAACCATCATGGAAACGATTAAAACGTTCTAAGGCTTCACTAGCTTCATCATCATTTGTAGTTTCAATTCTTTCATTCATAATTCACCTCTCGGTTGCTTTTTGAAAATTCAGTTGTAATTTTATGTCCTATAAATTATACATACTATATATGATTTTTGCCAAATTTTTTGTAAAAAATATGAAAGAATCAACAGTTGGTAACGAAGGGATAGTTTCCCGCTCTATTGCATCATAAACTTCATGCTATAGATAAGGTGTCATATCCCAGAGGAGCGTTGTGCACTCAAAACTCCCACTCGCCAGAAGCGTGCTGTCCGGCGAAAGTCGGTTTTCGATGCAAGCGACTGAATATCTGTCGGATGCCCCCAGAGAGTAGCGATATTCTCACCACTTGCTACCTCCCATAACCGAATTGCCATCTTCTCCATTCCCTTCTCCCACCAAGTGCCAGACGCAAGATACTTACCACACGGCGAAAACGCCAAGGCATACGGGTTCTGTCTCTGTGGCTGCGGTATCTCAAAAAGCATTGTCAGGGTTTCGGCATTCCATAAGCGGAGTTCTTCAAACAATCCACCCGCAATCAAGTTACCGCACGGTGAAAATGCTATCTCCATAAGTGTACGAGGTTTGCCTAATGGCAATGTGGCAATTTCTTCGCCGGATTCAACATCCCACAGCCGGGCGATCCTATCGCTTGAACCGCTTACCAATCGTTTGCCATCTGGTGAGAAGCACACTGACCAGATGTGCTCGGTGTGCCCTATGAGCGGTTTCAACCGCTCCTTACGTATGAAATTCCATAGATAGATTGTGCCTTCTCTGCTTCCAACCGCAAGCTGATCGCCTGTCGGTGCAAACGCTATATTCCATATCAATCGTACTTGATCAGTTTCAGTGAATTCAGCAATCGGTGCGTCAGGTTTACCGGCATCCCAAACTTTGACGTTGTTGTCTTGACTATGGGCAGCTAGCATGTTTCCAGAAGGCAAAACAGTAAAAGAGGTGATACGTTTATCCTTCAGCAGTGTTTCCCGAACCTGCTGACGTTCAACATCCCATAACACAATACCGGTCCGATGTCCTCTTATTGCCAGTGTCTCTCCATCCGGCAAAAACAGGACAGGATCTGGGAAACAATCGGGTTCACGGAGTGTTGAGAATGTATGTATGTTGCCAATCTGAGTCTTTTTGTTTGGTGTAGTGTTAGTGTGTATGTCGGCAAAAGCCAATTGGGGAAATTCTCTAAACCATATTGCATCAATACTCTTCGGGTGCAGTTCTGGGATCTGTATTTTTTCATTGCGTTCCACATTCCAGACTTCAATGGTGTCTTGCCCATTCACAATCGCGAATAACTCGCCATCTGTCGAATAAAATGGCACTGTCCGAGACGTTCCAAAGTTCTCATAAACCTCCTTTTGCACACCCTTTGCTATGTTCCACACGCGGACGCTTTCATCTCGACTACTTGATGCAAGGAACTCACCGCAGGGTGAAAAGGTGATAGTGTCTATCCAATCGTTATGTCCTGTGAAGTGGGCAATACGTTTACCCTTCGCTATATCCCACACTGAGACACATTGGGCAACCCAATCGGCATCATTTATGGATTCGTTAGGAGTCGCGGCAGCCAGCAGGCGACTATCTTGAGAGAAGACAAAATCTATGCCCGTAAACTTGAATATTAACTCACCTGTCTCAGGACACCAGATGTAAGTTTGTGTGCCTTCTGTGCCAAGATTATCTGCAGTAGCAGTGACGTACTGTCCATTTGGAGAGAATTCCAATCCGTAAATATCAGCTGATATAACTTCACGTTCACCTCGGTCCATCTGCGCGACGCAAACACCATGATGGACATCCAACACCTCAACGATTCCGCTAAAATTTGCAGTGGCAATCCACTTGCTGTCTGGTGAAAAGGCAATGTGCCAATAGATATTATGTTCTTCCATCCGCTTCATCTGCGCGAGGCACTCACCACTCTGAGCGTCCAGCACTTTGATTATACCGTCATAATTGGCAACAGCAATCCATTCACCATTTTGTGAAAAGTCGACAGCGGATATCATTCCGCGTTCAGTTTCCCACAACGCGATAGGTGGTTTTGACGACATTTCATACCACCAGAGACCTATACCGCTTGCGACGGCGAAATACGTGCCATTTGGGGATAGTTTCACGCCACGAATATTACTTTTCCCCAATCGGGCGATTGCGCCTTCTGGTAATGCCCATGTAGTTCCTTCAGTGTCACCCGGCACAACATTGAATGGTGCCGGTTTTCGATTTTGTTTCATATTCACTCCTTGATTAGGTTTTTATGTATTTATAAGATTGTAGTTGGAAATTGCACCTACACACGCTGAAGTGCTAACTTCCGATATAAGGTTTTAAATCCCAAAGCAAGATAGTGCCATCATAACCGCCACTCGCCAAAATCGTACCATCAGGAGAGAAAGCAAGACTCTGCACATCCGTAGGATGCCCTCCTCGGAAAGCGGCGATGTTTTCGCCACTTGCAACATCCCACAACAACACCGGACACTTCTTAATACCGAAGCCGCGTATCCACCACGCACCGGAAGCCAAAAATCGACCACACGGTGAAAATGCTAACGCAAATGACATCCAAGTGTCCTTCGGCAGAGGGATATTCATGACAGTTTCACGATGCTCAATATCCCATAAGAGAATCTCCCTTCCCTTACCGATGGCAATTAAGGGACTACAAGATGAGAAAGCAAACCCATAAGTTTTTTTTGGAAACGTTTCAATCGGTTCACCACTTTCTACATCCCACAATCGGGAGACAGGTCCAGTATTACTAATGCTTACAAGTAGTTTTTCATCATATAAAGTGATCATTCACTTATACGCATTCTTGGATGCACTTTTATGCTTGGATAGACACAAAACGGTGTGATTGCAAACCACCTCACCTTTTTTATCGTAAAACTGATTAAACACCTATCTCAAATTCACGTCAAACTCAATTACTTGTTTGAGTAAAGCGCGCGTCCAGATTCACTCGCGCGGAAAGGGAGTCCACCATTCGCAGTCTACTCGGTCTCAAAAAATACGTCAAACGTTATCAATACGCTATCTTGTTCAGCTTCATCCTTGTGGTTTTGACAAATGGGTTGCTGCTGATCAGTCCGCAGATACTGAGAACTTTTTTTGATAAGTTACAACAAGCGGATGGAAACCCGGACATGACGGTATCAGCGGGAAGTATTCTCTTTTTCGCAAGTCTTATTTTTGGCGTTGCCCTCGTTGGTGGAATTCTGCGTTTCGTTCAAAGACGAACTATCCAAGGTGTTGCCCGACAGATGGAATTTCATCTCCGCGCTGACTTTTTCCTTCATCTTCAAAAACTCTCAGCTTCCTATTATGATAATGTCCGAACAGGCGATTTGATGACACGTGCAACAAGTGATCTGAACGCTATCCGGATGGTTCTTAGCAACGCGATCATATATACTGCTGATGCAACGGTGTTTTTTGGATTAGCACTCGCTATAATGCTGCAAATTGATACGACTTTGACGCTCGTTGCTTTGTTACCCTATCCGATTCTCACAATTATAATCCGATTACTTGGAAAACGTTTGCATGCGCATTACGAACGCATACAAGAGGCGTTTTCAACGATGAACACAAAGGTTCAAGAGAATTTATCTGGTGTGCGCGTTGTAAAGGCATACACCCTTGAAGCGAGTGAGGTTGAACATTTCAAAGAATTAAATCAAGAATTCGTCGATCGTAACCACAGACAGATCCGCCTGATGACCTTCTTCTTTCCGCTATTCCGTTTTCTGCCGGGAATTAGTGGTGTGGTGCTTCTTTGGATGGGTGGGCTCCATGTAATTGAAGGAAAAATAACACTCGGTGATTTTGTAGCGTTCAATGCCTATCTTATGATGCTTGTGCGACCGATGATTATGCTCGGATTTATTGTCAATACATTTGAACGCGGTGCCGCTTCAATGGATCGGATAAATGCAATCCTCAGTGAAGAACCAGAAATCTACGATGGCGAAAACGTCAAATGGAACTTCAAAAACATTGCAGGTGAGATAGAATTTAGGAACCTGAATTTTTCTTATCCTGACGGTCAAGTTGTGCTAAAAAACATCAATCTGAAAGTCGAACAGGGAAGCACGCTCGCAATTGTCGGGGGCACAGGATCAGGAAAATCCACGCTTGTTGACCTCATTCCGCGCATCCGCCAAACGGAACGCGGCACTATCTTTATTGACGGTGTAGATATCCAGGATATACCCTTGAGTGTGCTTCGCTCCAATATCGGATTTGTGGAACAGGAACCGTTTCTGTTTTCAGATTATTTGCGCAATAACATTGCTTACGGTGTGGACACCCCAAATGATGATGAGATAAGGGAGGCAGCACACAATGCCGATCTGCTGTCCCAAATTGAGGAATTTCCAGATGGGTTGCAAACCTTCCTCGGTGAACGTGGGATAACAATTTCAGGCGGGCAACGCCAACGTAGTGCACTTGCACGTGCTATTATAATTAAACCCAAAATTCTTATCCTTGATGACGCATTTGCAAGTGTGGATACACAGACTGAGGATACAATTCTTAGCAGACTCGCGGAAATCATGAAAGATCGGACGACAATCCTTATTTCACACAGAATTTCAACAGTCAAAGCGGCAGATCATATTATTGTTCTAAATGATGGAAGCATCGTAGAATCTGGAACACATAATCAACTTCTTGAAAAGAACGGGATTTATGCTGGCATCTATGAAACACAACTCTTGCAGGATGAACTTGAGGGACTTTAACGTATTATAATACCATTTCTGAATGATCGTCTATCATTAACAAAAAACGCGTTTGTCCTCGCGCAATTCACGCGCCTCTTGCACAATTGCCTTAGTGTGAATCCCAAAATCTTATAATGATATTTTATTTTTCAGAAATGGTATAATATAGGTAACTATTTTGAGTTGTTGTAGATCTGGTGCGGTTACAAACCGCACCTACCATGGTTGATATGCATGGTTTGGATTTGAAACTTTAGAGAGGAACGCACTAATGTTTGGTATGGGAAGCAACTTATATGAATATAGCGAAGAAGAGGAAGACCTCGGAAAAGTGTATGACAGGGTGTTGATGAAACGACTCCTTGCCTACCTTAAACCTTACACATTTCAACTGTTTGTTATAGCCTTTCTTATGGTAGGGAACACACTTTCGTTGCTCGTCGGGCCTTTTCTGATGCAAATCGCTATTGACAGACATATTATCCTCGGTGAATTGGACGGTTTAAGCACAATCGCAGCTTTTCTTGTATTGGGATTGATTGGACAGTTTGTGTTTTCCTATTTTGAGGAATACCGCATGCAGATGATTGGGCAAAATGTGATGCGTGATCTTCGGCACAAGCTTTTTTCTCATTTACAGCATTTGGACGTGCAGTATTTTGATAAAAACCCAGTCGGCAGACTGATGACGCGCGTAATGGGAGATGTTCAAGTTCTCAACGAGCTTTTTACATCTGGTGTCATTACAGTTTTCGGAAATTTGTTGAGTATTCTGGGTATAATGGTGGCGATGCTGCTCTACGATTGGAAACTTGCACTGATTACGTTCACAGTAATACCTATTATCTTCGGTGCTACGCTGATCTACCAGATATATTCGCGACGTGCTTTTCGTGAGCAACGTAAACAATATGCACGAATCAACGCGTTTTTGCAAGAAAACATTGTCGGCATGACGACGATGAAACTATTCGCACAAGAACGCCGAAGTCATCTGCGTTTTAACGAACGTAACCGAAGATATCTCGCTGCAAATCTGAAAAGTATCTTCTATTTTTCTATTTTCCATCCGTTAATTGAAGTAATGGCATCGGTCGCAACTGCGGTGATTATCTGGTACGGTGGGGGACAAATAGTGCAAGGTGCATTGACCTTCGGCGTGTTAGTGGCATTCATCCGCTATGCTGAACGGTTCTTCTGGCCGATACGCGAACTCAGCGAAAAATATACCATTTTCCAGAACGCAATGGCATCTTCTGAACGTATTTTCCAGTTACTTGATACGGAACCGACCATTGTTTCTACAGTAGAGAAGAGTGGAACAGATACGCTGAAAGGTGAGATTGAATTTCGGAACGTCTGGTTTGCCTACAATGATGACGATTATGTTTTACGAGATGTATCATTCAAAGTGGAACCGGGTGAAAAGGTCGCGTTTGTTGGGCATACTGGGGCAGGTAAGACTTCTATTATCAATCTACTTTGCCGATTCTATGAAATCAACAAGGGACAGATCCTGATTGACGGTGTAGATATCCAAAAAATGAATCTTGAGGAGATGCGGCGTGCGATTAGCATTGTGCAACAAAATATATTTCTATTTTCCGATACAATTGAACGTAATATAAGTTTGGGTGATACATCAATTTCATCAGAACAGGTAGTGCGCGCTTCACAGGACGTTCATTTAGATCGTTTTGTCCAGAAAATGCCTGATGTTTATGACACAGAAATCAAAGAGGATGGCGGCGGTTTATCTGTTGGTCAAAAGCAGTTAGTTGCTTTTGCACGTGCATTAGCGTCCGATCCGAGTATCCTTATCCTTGACGAAGCAACCTCAAGCGTTGATACTGAAACCGAAATTTTGATTGAAGATGCGCTTAGCCGTTTGATGGAAAATCGGACATCCGTTGTTATTGCGCACCGTCTTTCTACGATCCAAAATGCAGATAAGATTATCGTAATGCACCGCGGGGAAATCCGTGAGACAGGCTCACATAATGAGTTATTACAGAAGAACGGAATCTATTATCGGTTGTATCAGTTGCAATATAAAGGTCAGGAAAGAAAACAAAAATTGTAAGAGTGACGAATCAATGACGAATGCACATGCTATTTGGCGGGGCACAGGGACCCCGCCCTACAATGTTAATTTGCGCTACGGAGCCTCCGTGCTGTGTTTGTCTTCAAGGGTGTGTATTGTGCCGTGCAGATAGCAATCCAGCGGTGTGCCATCTGCAAAATTGCCCGTGATGTCAACGTGAAACTGCATTGTAGGTGTCAGGCTCGGTATATTGAGGAAAACGGTTTTGCCATCCGCGGAGAGCGTTGCAGATTGGACAGGGTGCATGTCTCTGCCCTCCTCACCGGAACGCTTAAACTGTGGCGAACCGTAGTGTTCAGTCCAGCGGTACTCCCAACTTCGTACCCGCCAGTTTTCTGGATTTGTTGCGGTCTTTGGTGCAAGCGGTTCGTAGAAATTGATGATTAAGCCGTCGCTGACAGCGCGGAACGATTTGGGGGTACGGAGTGGTGCACCGGTCATGCGTATCCGGTAGAAACCGGTGTCTTCTTGTTTGTTGGACGACCAACCGAATAGACCAACGAGATAGAGCTCCCCACTGATCGGGTGGAATCGTCCACGCATCAGTCCTGTGGGCAGCTCCACACCGAGTTCGGTGAGGGCACCTTGTATGGTCCCCTCTGTTTGATGCTGAAGGACGGCGTATACTTTCCCGGTGCCGTAACTGAGCGAAAGTAGAGAATCGCCCATTTTCCCCCAGGTGCCGGTGGGAATCCAGATCGGTGCCGCGGGGGAACGATCAACGAAGGGAGCGACCCAGCAGAGGGGTGGTTCGTAGCTGTTTGGGGGTTCTCCGGGCGGGTACCAACCCCAGAGGTTGCCGTAGAATCCACCGGGAGTGATACGGTTCAGGCGGTTGGCAGGCATCCAGTAGCCTTCCTGATCTATGCCGTAGAATGTAGGGCCGGGGCCAATCCCAAGCCCGTTTGAGGCGCGAAATCCGTAAGCGATCACGGTGGACTGTTCCCCGTCTGGCGACACTCGGATGAGTGTGCCGTGGTGCGGGTGTTGGGCAGGCAGTGCGTGTCGGGCGGCTTTCATGTAGTAGAAGTTGCCAGCTGCATCGGTCTGCAAGTCCATGCACGGCTCGTGGAAGTGTTCACTGTTGTAGGTGTCATTGTTAAAATTCTCGTAGAAGTCGATTTCCCCGTCTGCGTTGAGATCGACGAGACAGGTGATCTGGTCGCGTCCGACAACGTAAATCTGCTGCCCGACAATTTTAAGTCCGAGCGGTTGGTTCAGCCCGGTGGCGATACGTTGCCAGACGAGCGTGTCCAAGGTATCATTGAGTCCGGTGACTGTCCAGACATCGCCGTTCCATGTGGAAAGTGCAGCACGATTACCGTCTGGGAAGAAGTCGAACCCGCCGAAACGTAGCCACGAAGCCCACGGATTTTGCGTGGGCCAATCTATCCAGTCAATCGCGAACGGTTGACTGGGGTCAAGTCCATCATTCGCCGCTAACTGGGCGAAATCTGAGAGTTTCGGTTCGCTACCTTCCCACATAAGAACCGATGCGGTTGTGCCTGCGGGGAGGTGGAGGGAAACACGCTCGGCGTCAACGATCCATTTCGCACCCTCAATCGGTTCGACCAGAGTCGCGGCAATGAGAGGTGGCTCTTGGAGGCGTTGGTAGAACGTGCGCATCTCGTCGGACGAGAGGGCGCGGTTGTATAGATGCAGGTCATCAAACCTTCCTTCAAACCAGGGGGATCCTTCTGGGAAATTCGCTGCGGTGAATCCGAGTCGCCAAACGTCATCTTCCAATGCCGCTTCTGGCTTGAGTACGCCTTTGGCGGCAATCTCGCCATCCAAAAACAGCGTCACTACGCCACTTTGATGTTGCCACGTCAATCCGACATGATGCCAAACGCCGTCATTGACTGGTTTTCCACCTCCTGCAGCACTTCCGATAACACCGACCCAGCCAACATCAAACGTCAAATGCCCATCTCGGATAAAAAAGGTTTTGCCGTTGGGCACCCACTCTGGCACCTCAAGCGATTCAGCGAAGATTGTGCCGTCGTTCTCGGTGGCAATCCATACAGCGAAGGTTAGGTCGGTGGTGTCAAAGTCAAGGGCGAGGTTTTCGTCAAAACGGGCTTCCACTTCGCCGTCGAATGCAAGGCTACTGCCCCGCCGCCCAGCTTCCCAGCGAACTCCATCAAGGACGATTGTTGCCTTTCCCGGTGGGGCACTTGCGGCGTGCAAACCGTTGCCTTCGTCGAAACGCCAGTGTCCGATCAAGGCGGAATCGTTCTTCTGTTCATGTGCTGACGCGGACTGTGCGTTTTTGGAAGGAGGGCGTAGGACGGCCATGTACTGATCTGCACTGCCGACATCGCCAAGGACCGGTGACAGATTATCGATTGAAAGTACTGTCGGGAGGTATCCGTCTTTTTCTAGGTGCCAAGTCGCTGTCTCCGCGTTGATTTTCAATGTTTCCAGCTTGAGCCGTCGCTGTATATCGGTGTGTCCAGTCGTGACGAGTTTTTCCGACCAGCGTTGCGATCCGCCTCTGATCAACATCGTCAGATCCGTCACAGGAGGCGAGGTTTCAACGAATTGTGTCCATGAGCTCAACTCAAGTGTATCCTGGATTGCCGGAGCGATCAGAATTTTGGTGGAGATTGGTTGCTCAGATGGCGGAAACCGGACGCGGAGCTCATCCTGCACTGTCTCCCACCGTGTACCTTCTGGAGCGTCAATCAAAGCAGCGAGCAGACTGCCTTGTGCCCCAGGTTCTGTATCTGGCGGACACAGGGCGACCCCGGTGCCGCGTGAAAATTCAGGTAAAGCGGATGCTTCACCGCCAGTGATTGTTGCAATACGGACGAGTGTGCTTGATGCAGAGGGACCGAGATGGAGAGTGCGGGCAAAAGCGAACCCCTTTTCTCCGCTTTCAAGCGATGGGGTTTCCAGCACCGAGCGAGTACCTACCGTATACGACAAAATAACACGGTTGCCGTGAAGATACAATCCTTTCCAATGCGCCCAATCTCTGGGTAGGGGGCCGAAGGGAACGGCTCGTGTATCCTTGAAGCTGCCATCCTTCGCCCAACCGGGACCCACCCGGTTTTCCCACAGCAGTTTGCCCTCAATAGATGGAAAACTCTGATGCCAGCCGTTATAGGCAACATCGGAGAAGTCAATCAACCCATCTATCCAACCTGCGGAGTAGCGTAACAGGTCTGTGTCGAACACCACTGCACCGCCTGCAAGATCCGGAGTGAGCGGGATAACAATGCCTTTGTAGGTAAGGTTATTGGCATTCGCGGCGACGGCTGTGGAGAGGAAGGGGCCATAGTCCATATCCCGCCACGGCTGTCCGGTTTTAACACGCCAACCGGGTGGATATCGGCGCGGGGCTTCGCGTTTGAGGCACCAGTAGATGCCATTGACAACGAGGCGGCGAAAGTCGCTCACCCTGAAGTCCTCTGGGTGTCCCATCGTGGTTGTGAACACACGCCCGCCGCCGGAGTGGGTGTGCGTCCATGCGATCGGATTGACCGTCTCCGAGCCGCCGCGCTCCCCTTCGGGAAATACAGGGCGTCCCTGTACCAAAACATGGGCATCTTTCGGCGGATAGTTGGGTCGCACATGGTAGGTCCATGAACGGACGTGGAACGCTGGACTCACTCCTGTAAGAATTGGGTGATTGCCAACGATTGTGGCATCGGTGCTTGCCTCATGTCCGTAGTGGTGGATCCACGGTGCACCGAGTTCGCGGGCACCAAAATTGTTCCACAACGTCGCTCGCTGATCCGCCGCTTCGTAGGCAAAGGCGTGCGTCGTTGTGCGGAAGGCGAGGATGGGACCGCCGCGGTTGATGTATTTTTGTAACAGAGCAAGTTGGGCATCCGGGAGTTGACGGAATCGTAGATACAATACGAGGAGGTCTGCGGTTTCGAGCGCGTCAAGTCCGTTGATGCTGTTCTCTTCGCCGCCCTCAAGTACGTCGTCAATGAGAACTGTGGTGCGGAAGCCATAGTGGTCTGATAACATCTGAGCCAACGCGGGCATCGTTACTTCGGAGCGATACTCATTTTCACCGACAACGAAGACGAGGTGGGGTTGTGCATGACCAATGGATGCTAATATGCCAGGCGTGAGCAGAATGCACAGTAGATAAATTGAAATCCGCTTTGTCCATTGGTACGAGACGTTGAGTTGGTAGTTTGATTTTGACATATTTTGTCCCCTACGAATAGATTGGGTTTACTAGGTTGTGTTTACATTATGAGTATTGATGCAGAGGGTTTTCCGTTAAATAATGATGGGATAGTGGTCCCTCATAACGCTGCTATCCGACAATTGTTCAAAATTGAATTTCCTGCCTCCTATGAAATCAACGTTAGAGCAGTAGACGAAGGATAGTAGCCAAGAACAACTAATACCAAATTAACTTGATTCTACGTCTTCAGATAAAGTCGGCATTGCGAGGAGAACCCAAAGACCTTGCACTACAAATCGGGGTAATTTGGTATAATACCAAATTAACTTGATTAGAAGTTTTCTAATAGCAGTTAGCCAGGGTCATTTAGTTTTCCGAATATTTAGATTTTCAATTTAAGACTCTCCGCTGTAGGAGCGATCTCCGAATCGCGACTTTTTGGCTAAAATGGGCAAAAAGCCTAAAACTAACGTGAGTTTGATAAAAAGATACTATGATTCCTGTAGGTTGGGTAGAACGGAAAAGACAATAAAATCAAACACAAAATAGCGGTTCATGATACATTTGAAACTGAAAATAACCAGAAATTAGTGAAACCCAACTCTTTATTAACTTTTGGACAGACACTCGAATTCTAATATAGAACTCACGTTAAAACTAAATAGTCCTGGCAGTTAGCATTGCGAAGCACGGGGACCTTGCACTACAAATCGGGTTAATTTGATATAAGACTTCATTTTCTTTCCAATTAAGGATTCTGAAATTTGGTCAAAATTCAAAACCTGTGGTTTCAGTGAATACATGACTTCAAAGATATTGTCTCCGAGTACTTGAACCTCTTTTAAGCCATTCAACAAGATAAACTGCTCTTGACTTGTCACCACTGGAAAACTATAGTGTCTATTTGTATATTTCAACGGTCCCGAATCTTGAATACGGTTTTTGACAAACTCAAAATGTCTTAGCAACCTATCGGGCAAGTAATCGTTTGAAAATTCGACGATATGATGTGCGATAGGACAAATGGTTTGTTGAAAACTCTTGTCGATTTCAACTCCGACACTATTCCGTGCAGATGTCATCGCAGCCGCAATCGTAGTTCCCGTACCTAAAAACGGATCAAGTATCACATCACCTTTCACAGAATACATATTGATCAGTCGGTAAACTAAATCGTATGGAAAAGCGGCACTTCTCAATCTCGGCATATCATTGGAAAGTTTCTGCTTTGTTCCCTTAATATCTGTCCAGATATCCGAATACCAAATATTCCTCTCTTCCCAAAACAAAGCACTTTCACGTCTGTTTTCTTTTTCGTCTTCTGTTTTAAATTCTCTTTTGGAGCCTTTTCGCACTATCAGAATGTACTCGTGTTCGAGTGTCACATAAGCACCCGCAGGTAGCATACCTGATCCCATAAATTTATTGGGGGTATTGGCCTGTTTTCGCCAGAGGATATCGGGTAGTGCTGAAAAACCGATATTTAAAAGGTAAGTCAAGATTCTTGCGTGGTTTGGATACAAACAAAAATCATTTCTTACCGTCCTTGTCGCATCACCGATATTGATACATGCGAATCTCCCATTCTTTAGACATTATCACGTTTTAATTGTGAGTTTTGTTATTTTGTAGTATACTTGTAAGAAAACCTATTTTTTGGAGTCCAACTGATGAATTATCAATATCTTAAGGATAAACCCACAAGGTTTGCGTCTTTTACAGGATATACACTTGAAGAGTTTTCATCTCTTCTTCCGCACTTTACCAAACATTTTTTAGAGTTTTATGCGACAAAGACACTTGATGGAAAACCGCGTATAAAACGGCGTTATTCCACCTATAAAAGTAGTTGTTTACCAAGTTTTGAAGATAAGTTATTGTTTATTTTAGTATACCTTCGTAAAGCGACGACACAAGATGTGCAGGGTGAACTCTTCGGTATGTCTCAACCTGTTGCGCACAAATGGATCCACCGTCTTTTGCCTGTATTAAATGGTGCTTTAGCAGAGCTGGGGGAGTTGCCATCTCGGGAGACAATCCCCACAACTTTTGATGTGCCTGCGGATATCTCAACTGACAATCAGGTTTCCGAACTTTTTTTTTCATGATGGCACCGAGCGTCCAATCCAGCGTCCCAAAGACGCACAAGTTCAAAAGACTTATTATAGTGGTAAAAAGAAACAACATACCATCAAGAATAACCTTGTTAGCAATGCTGCGTGCAAAGTCGTGTTATTGACACCTTCATTTGAAGGGAGAATACACGATAAACAGATCGCAGATACTACAGGATACACCGTGCCAAGTGGTAGCACCTTATATCAAGATTCCGGTTTTCAAGGCTTTACACGCCCCGGCGTAAATGTCATTCAACCCAAAAAGAAACCGAGAGGTGGCGAACTTACCCCCGAAGAAAAAGAAAAAAATCGTCTTATTTCGTCTATACGCATACGGGTTGAACATGTGATTAGTGGTGTCAAAAGATACCGTATTGTCAAAGACAAGTTGCGTAACTGGAAAAAAGGGTTCAGCGACTTAGTTATGGAAACTTGTTGTGGATTACACAACTTTAGATTGAACTTCAGACCTTGGTGTTATGACACACCTAATATTAAATCATTATAATGTCTTTTAAAACCCTGAAGACTTCATCCCATACAGAATCGAGAATCTCGTGTATTAACGCATAAGCCTGTTTTCCATCACCGTTCTCCAATGCAATCTGAATACTCGGATTCTGATTACCATACATATCATCCCACATGCCAATCATAGGATAAGGCGGTGAAGTGACAACTAAATCAACACTTTCTGACGGTATATTTTTTAATTCTTTTGAATCTTGAAAAAAGATCTTATGTGTAGTTTTCATAGAGAGTATAACCTAAAATAAAATGTGTGACGATATTTGTCAATTTTACTGAGAACTTGTCTAAACAATAGCATATATAGCAAAAACTATCAATAACAATCAGGTGACCTTGCATCAATGCCACACGATGTAAGTTGGCATCTTAAGGACTAACCCGATGAGGCTCCACACACACCCAAGCGTATAATCACCCAAGATTAACCCTAAAAAGAATGGCACTGCTTGGCGATATAGTTTCACACCGCCGATTTTCAACACGGTTGCTTTTGCCAGCCAACTGAGGAAGATTGGAAACCATAACCTTCCCATTCCCGTACCGCTGACTAACACATAACCACCCGGATGTAGGGGCCACCACAAAAACCGAGTCTTCATTATCATCAGGAATATCGTAAACATGAAACTACTGCCGATTACACCGAGTTCTGGAACGGCAGTCTCACGCGGACTGACAAGCCACGTTTGCAAGCGATTGAACGTCTCCCATCCCATATAGACAATCCAGCCGCGTGCCCTGCTTCCCGCACCCATATCGTAGAGGACATGCAGGTATGCCCAAAACGTTATGACGATACCGAACACTATTGCCAAGATCATCCCGATGAGCAGCTGACGATATCCGATACGGCTGCCTTCTGCTAAGCGAAATGCCTCTAACTCACTTGGTGTTGGGTGTGCACGGAAACAACGGACAAACGGATACAGAAATGTTAACCCTGTTAGATTACCTACGCCGAGACGACGTGTGCCTAATCCTAACACCATTGTCCTTCCCGGATCCACAAGGATAAGTTGATGCAGCGGTGGACCAATTTCGGCGCGAATACGGGTTATGCCAAGAATCATCGGAAAGTACAGCAGAAAAAAGAGTGCAATTGCCCAAAATGCCATCCCCATCTGAAAACAGAAAAAGAAAAGGAACATCATCCCTACTACAAATAGCCCTGCAGCAGAGCGGTAACGCATAGGTTCACCTGAATCGTCCGGGATTTGTTGATTGGATATTACTGAGGCGCGGGGACCTTGCACTACCTTGTTACTTAAATGTAATCCGAATACCTTCCGGATAATACGTCCGTAGTGCCGTCGACCCATCCACAACGGAATGCACCCAAATGCTATCCACGCACCTGTTTGCTGTTCGAGATTATAGATATTACGTGCGCCGAACATATCTGTTACGACCAGTTGAACACGGGTGAGAACCCAGAAGAACCAGCATGAAAACGAGAGATCCAGCGGTGTGAAAAACATCAAACCAATACTAAATGGATAGAATGAGATGTTAATATTTCCTATTGCACTCCACGGTTTTGAACTGAATTGTCCAAGACTTTTGTTTCTGATGGGGAGTGAAGGGATTTCTGGAAATAGGAAACTCAACCCATTAAGAAGTTCAACACTACCTGCTATTGCGAATCCCAGCCACATCCACGGTGAACTAAAGAAACGTTTGGGATTAGTGGTGAGTGCTAATGGGAGTTGGACAATCGGATAATTCAGACGTTCATTTTCTGTCCACTGCTTACGTAGGAAAACTGTTACTGCTAATAGTGTCAACCATAGCGCGATAACAAAACTTGACCAAGCAAGGACTGGCGGAATCCAAGCGTTTAAAGTTGAAGGATTATAGAGGGTCGAATCTCCGTTATAAAATCCATCCAAAATGCGTGGACTTTTAACTGCAAGCCAAGTCGGGATATTATTACCGAATAGCGAAAGCCATTCATTTTCGGGGGTTGCGAACTGGGATGTATGGGCAAGGACAGGGATCAGATACCCCATCATTGTATGTCCGCTGATAGTTGTTACCATCACCACCATTACATAGATGGTTTGTAAATCAGCCTGCGACATTGCGAAACGCGGAAAAAATCGCTTGAGAAGTAGATTGAGAAGGACGAAAACAAGGAGCGTGAAAACAGCATTGAAGAACAACGAGGCGATCGTCAACTGTGTTGAGTGCCATACCTCAGTGCCCATCAGGCACCAGTAACTATTGAAGGCTACGAGGACTAACCCGATTAGCAGAATATGCGGCTTTACACGGTTCTGTTTTTCATTAGCCATTAGCATTCCTGCTGATATATGTTAAGGCTTGCTGCAGGACTGCTTCGTTGTTATATTTTGCTAAGATTTCATGAGATATGTTATCTTCGGATAATGTCTTAATCTCTTCACATAACAACGGCAATGACCGTACTACGTTATCTACTATCGTAATGCTTGCCTGTTTTGCTGTTCTTGACATCGGATTCAGATCGACAGTCACAACCTCTTTTCCCATCTTCCGTAGTGCCTCACATCTGTCGCCATCTTCCAGTGGAACGAAGACAACATCTGCTTTGAAAATTCCGTCTGGATGCACAAACTTCCGATTGGAGTCAATATAGGAGAGTTGTGCTTCAGTGGTAGGCATTAGGACAATTGGTGCACCGCGCTTTAGCAAATGCTCTCGGATTTTCTGCTCACGTCCTGTTTCTGTGTGAAAAATGTTGACTTCTATATGGGCATTCACCACATCTCCCAATTCAATTAACTCATCTGCTACCAACGCAGCTACGTTTCCATTGACAGAGATGATTGGGTGGTTTGCTAAACGTAGCATCGCCGCTGCAGCACGAATAGCCTTTATTGCAAACGGTTGTGTCTTCTCTCCTATGAGATAGTCAAATGCTTCCCCGCGTCCATGCGCTATAAGACCATGGATAGATGTAATGCCTTGCTCAACACCTTCCACAATCCTATCTCTTAATGTCAACGAAAGATAACGCGGATGCGATTTTGAAACATCGGTCATTTATTGATTCCTCAGTGCACATTTGTGCTTATTATACCGATTCTTGATTTCGTTTTCAAGGGTTATGTGGGAGTGATTTTTAAACAATTTGACTCATAACTTATGTATGTGATAAAATTGCTCTACATATTTAAAGAGGAGTTCACAATATAACCTTCTCATCAAAACACACGACTTAAAACAATACATCCAAATGACTTTGATAAGAAGTTTCTAAGTATTATGGTAAAACCTATAATTATTGTTACATTTTAGTTGCCGTGGTGATTTAAAATCCATTAGTGTGAATGTCCGAGGCGCAATGCATTGCGCGACTGCAAACGCCTCCAATCTACAGAGAACTGTCCAAGTAATTTTAGATTGGACTATAATGAAGTGAGTATCTATACCTATTAATAGGTGGTGAAAATGACAGAAAAACATGCTGAGTCACTTGAGTCTGTTACAGATGAAGAGACGAACGGTTCTGATAATAACCCTATAGTTGAACCCTCTACAGATGAAGAGACGAACGGTTCTGATAATAACCCTATAGTTGAACCCTCTACTAATGTTTCAATTCAACAACAATTCAATGAATTAAAGAGTGATTATCTCAACGCCCGATCCAGTTCAATTAATCGGTTGTTAGTCTTTATCTGCATAACTCTTGTCTTTTTTACGATTGCTATACCGATTGTAACAGGTGTTGCCGCATATATCGTTTATGAAAGGTTTCAGGATATTCAATCCCAAATGCTAATACATGTGAAGGAAGCAAGTAAACAGGCTACTGGTGCGGAAAAACATGCAGCCGAAGTAGCGCAGTCCCTTAAGCAAATCAAGGAGCATCAAAGTAAATTAAAAGCAATTGTTTCTAAGTTGACGAGTAAAGACTTCAGCAATCCTAATAAAGTTGAAATATTTAAGACAACCATAGAAGATATACTGCAAAATCCTGAAATTTCTCTTGGAGAGAAGGCTATCATTGAAGCTTATAGATTGCAGAATGCTGGGAATATTTCTGAAGCAATTGAGAAATGGAGATCAATTGCGAACACTGCCAAAGGGATCAATAACGATATTGTCGCACGTGCATTTTTCTCAATTGGGTATCTCCATTCGGAGCAAAACGAAAGGGATCAGGCACTCTCTGCTTACGACGAAGCTATTGCGTTGATACCGACCTTTGCTGATGCATGGACCAGTCGTGGTGTTGTAAAAAGTTCTCTTGGTAAAGCTGAGGAAGCGATTGTTGACCATGACGAAGCGATTCGTCTGAAGCCGGATTTTATTGAGGCACATATCAATCGCGGATCGGCGAAGCGTGCACTCGGTAATCATGAAGAAGCAATCACTGATTTTAATGAAGTGATACGACTTAACCCGAATTCTGCAAGTGCTTATACACATCGTGGTGTATCAAAGAATGCACTTGGTAAACATCAGGAGGCGATTACTGATCATGATGAAGCGATTCGTCTAAAGCCGGATTTTTTTGAGGCATATATCAATCGCGGTTCTGCGAAACGATCAATGGGTCAGATGGGTGAAGCAAGGAAGGATTTTGATAAAGGATTGGAACTCGCTCAGCAGCAGGGGAAAGAGAAGCCTGATGTTGACGCTGAGTAGTGGTACCAATAAACTTATGACATTGAATAGTAACGCCTACACTCCGCACTTGTTTTGACACATTTTGGTATTTTTACGACAAACCCGTGTCACGAAAGGATTCGCACAGGATAGGGGAGATTTGGAGTTGTGAATTAAGATTCTATTTTCTACTTGTCTTTTTTTTCGGTTCACCTGAAATTGCTTACTCAATGTAGGGACCACGCAGGTTTGAGAAATAAATACCGAAAATCGGAAATCAGAAGTGCGGAGTGTAGGGTAACGGTATAGACATTTTATTTTTAGATTCTACTATGGTTGATTACATAGGCTTCTAAACAAAAATAGAATTGTCAATTTGCCGAATTGTGTATAATATTAATCATATTTTTAGAAAATGGAGTTTTTGAAATGGCATACAGTAATATCCCTATTGGGACATCAAATCCGGGTTGTATTGTAATTTTAGTCGATCAATCCTGGTCTATGTCAGAGCCTTTTGGTGATGGAACAAAGGCAGAGCGTGCAGCTCTTGCTGTCAATAGTGTTCTTGAGGAACTCGTTTTGGCCTCTAGGACAGGGGAAGAAATAAGAGAAAGGTGTCATGTCTCAGTTATTGGTTACGGTGAGAAGGTTAATTGCATCGTAGATGGAATGATATCGGAGATTCCATCCTCCCTCATTGAGGTGAAGGACATGAAAAAAATGGTGCCTGATGGTGCGGGTGGACTAGTAGAAGTTGATGTCAAAAAGCCAATATGGTTGGAGCAACGAGCAAGTGGCGGTACGCCTATGCATGATGCGTTTCAACGCGCTGCTGGAATTGTCGAAACGTGGATTTCTGATAGACCGGACGTTTTTCCTCCTATAGTTTTCAATATTACAGATGGTGATGCTACACGTCCAGATTTAACAGCTGATTCAGCAAGAAAAATAATGAATTGCCATACTACAGATGGTGATGTTTTACTCTTTAACCTTCATATTGCAAACAGTGGAAATATGGTTGCACCTTTTCCGCGTAACACTACCCAATTTGCTAGTGAACCGTTGGCAGAATTTCTCTTTGATATTTCTAGTGTCTTGCCACAACCTTTGTTTAAATCAGCAGAAGACATTGGTTTATCTCCAGAACAAGGTGCGCGGTGTTTTGGATATAACGCTGATGAAGCGACAATGATACAACTTCTACAATTTGGCACTTTAGATGTTACCCAAATCCGAGCTTTACCGATGCCTACTGACTAACATTATGATAACCTTAACGACCAGACAGTATATTACACATAAAGAAGCAGAAACCCGTGATGACTGCCAAGATGCTCAATATGAAAATACTAAACTTGGGCGTTTTGCTATAGCGGATGGAGCAACACGATCTTTCTTTCCAAAGATGTGGGCAGAACTCCTTGTTAAACATTTTTGTAATACTCCCTTTTTTTCATTTGAGGAAAAAAATTGGAAGGAATGGTTAGTACCTCTTCAACAGAAATGGTACGAACGTGTAGAAGAGAAGGTAAAAGATCGAAACCTCTTTTATCTTACAAATTCTCTTAACACCAAAGATGCTGCTGTATCTACTTTCATTGGCGTTGAAATTGACAGAAATAAAGGAAGATGGCAAGCTATGATAATAGGGGATAGTTGCCTCTTTCATAAGATTGATTCTGGCTTTAAAAGTTACCCGATTAAGAAATCAGAAGACTTTACGAGTTTTCCACAAGTTTTCGCAAGTTATGTAGATAAGAACCACTACGACCCAAACTTTATAAGTGGTGAAATTCAATCTGGCGACATGTTAATTTTAGCTACTGATGCTTTGGCGAAATGGATTCTGGAACATAATGAATCTGGAAATTTAGATACAATTCTTGAACGGTTGAAGCAAATAAATTCTGATGAACAATTCAACCAATTTGTTGATCAAGCACGAGATGAAGATGTTCGTTTAGTTAATGATGATATTACACTAATGCTAATTTCAGTAGAAGAATCCAAGTCTTCTGAAATTAGAGAAAGCGGCATGGAGGTCTGTTCGGAAACACATACCCCAGAAGAAGTTAAATCGTCTGTAAACGTTTTGGAAGTTGTTATTTGGGGATTACTTGCAGGAGTTATCGGTATTTGGACTTTTCGTTGGGTTTTTCGTTTTTTCCGAGAACTAATCCGTGCTCTGTTCAATAAAAATTAGCGAAAAAATTGGAGTAAAAGATGCATTGGCCGAAACGCGCAGAATATGCTGGGGCAGTGGGCGGTTATCCTCATATAAGTATCAAAGATCCGAAACTCAAGGGTGGAAGACCAAAGTTTGGAAAAGACGGTTTCTTGGTAAGTTTTGCCGGAGGTTTTTCAATCGTTTTTCCGCTTGACATGACTTCCCAAACCTATGCATTGCGATGTTGGACACAAGAGGTCGATAAGGCAGAATTTCGATATAAAGAAATATCTACCTACCTTAAGCAAGTTAGTTTACCATATTTTGTTGATTTTGAATATGTTTCGAACGGAATATTGATAAATGGTACCAAGTACCCCATTACGCGAATGGAATGGGCAGAAGGGGAAACACTTCGCAATTTTGTTGAACAAAATTTACAAGATTCTCAATTACTTAAAATGGTAGTTTCTGAATTTCAGAAGATGGTTGCCTGCTTACATAATCATCAAATTGCACATGGAGATTTACAGGATGGTAATATTTTACTTAAGCAAAACGGAACTGATATTAACATCAAATTGATAGACTACGACAGTTTATTTGTTCCTGCCCTAAAGGGGCAGCCGGACCAGATTGTCGGACTAAAAGAATATCAACATCCAAAGAGAATGCTGGGCGGAGGATCTGCTAATGATAAAGTTGATTATTTTTCTGAATTAGTTATTTACCTCTCATTTTTGAGTTTAGTCGAAAAACCTGATCTCTGGACTCAGTTTGGAAATGAGAATCGGGTCAACAGCGGATTACTGTTTTCAAAGGAAGATTTTGAAAATCCAAACCAATCTGGCATTTTCCAAGAACTTGAAAACCTATCGACTGATGTTCAACAGTTGACTACCACTTTGAAGGATTTTTGTGCTAAGACATCAATTGATGAATTGGAACCACTAGAGGCAATATTACCAACAGCAAAACATGATGAAAAGTATTATACTGATCGTGGATTTGATCAGCAAAAAAGAAATCGGTATAACGAAGCTATTTCAGAATTTCATAAGGCTATTGCTATCAATTCAAATTATGAAGAAGCTCATTACGGACTCGGTTTATCATATCTACATTGTAATAAGTATAATGAAGCAATCAACGCCTGTGAACAAGCAATATCCATTAATCGAAATTATAAAGAAGCATACCTTGTGTTAGGGCACGCTCATTTGAAATCTGGCAATAATAGCAAGGCAATCACAGCAGCGAATGCAGCCTTAAAGATTGCTCCTTATTATCAGCCAGCACGTCAACTTTTGGATGTGATCAAATCCGCTACTCCTAGGGTGTCTCCACCACAACCTATTGGTCCAAAACCAAAATCACATTCCACAAAACCTACTTCTGGTACCACAAAACCGCAATCTGTTCCATCAAATCCTGCAATTAAGGTATGGAGAATTCTTACAGCAGCTTCAGGTTTAGCCTTAGTCGTTTGCATTTCGGTACTGATCTGGCAAATGGATGTGAAAGATGAGGTTTTTCCTCCAAACACTGTATCAATAAATCAACTTGATCAAGAAGATACTGAAACTCGTCAGAAAGAGTCAGAAATCCAAAATGTACCCTCTACAGTTCAGATCCAAGAAAAAGAAAAAAATATAGCCAGTCGCAAAAATGATGCGTTACCGGATCAACTAAAAAATGGAACGTCTTCAACAGACACGATATCAAAGAACGTAGCGAGTTTACAAAAACAATTGTCCGAAAAGAAAGACGAAAATCGGAAGTTGCATGATCAACTGACAAAGCAGGATACTGAAATCCGTCAATTACGGAAAGACAAAACGGATACGCTCAGCGAAAACTTAAAGTTAAAGAGCATGTTGAAAGGAAATAACTCAAGACCTATAAGTAAAGATTCTACTGTCCAGCAATTACTGAAAGAAAAAACAGAAGTGCTTAGTGAAAACAAAAGACTACAAAAACAAAATGAGAATCTCGTAAAGCAGATTAATCAATTAAAGCAACAGGATGCCGATTCTATAGAGTGGTCGCCTACCGATGAAGAACTTACGGAACTTTTTAAGATAATAAAACCGGAACCACCTAAGAAAATTCAGGATTATAGAGATAGAAACGTAATTGTGAGTGCTGGGTCACATAACAACCAAGGTTATATTGATTTTAACAGGAGTGATTTTGAAGATGCGGTAAAACAGTTTGAAAGAGCGATAAAGTTGGACTCAAAATTTGCTGTTGCCCATTACAATCTCGGACGTACTTATCTTGAAATGAATGAGTATCGCAAAGCAGTAAATGCTCTTGATAAGGCTGTTGCCCTTGATCTAAATTTTAAAGAGGCGTACTATAACCGTGGTATTGCTTATGTTAAGATGAAAAAGTTTAAAGATGCGAAACAATCTCTTAAAAAAACTTTAAGCATTGATACCAATTATAAACTCGCCCAACAACTATTGAGAGCAATAGAAAAAGTGAAGAAATAGCTAATATGATTGAACCCGTTTTACCTATTTCATCATTTTTCTCATAACGGCTGAGCAAAACACAAAACATAACCATCATGATCCTTCAACTCAAAAGCACGAAGACCATCGTCAGTATCTGCAAGGGGTTCGTGAAATTCTAACCCACGAGACTGATACTCCGCAAAAGCGCGTCCGGATCTTTTCCTTGAAATCTTTCACAAATTGATGTATAATTTTCACGGCACTTAACACGATGGTAAAGTGGAGGCTTAGGTTTACGTGTGATAACGTTCCTATCAAAACATCCAAGTTCACTTGTGTTATCGTCTTCTGAGTAGGAGTCGGTTGTGCTCGCGATTTCCACTTTTGAAACAATTTGACAATGCAGATTATTTCTGAACATAAACTCACTGAATTTGCAGAAAGACACTCAACCTCCAGACCAGGACTTCTCCGTTGGATCAAATTAATACGGCAAAGAAATTTCAATTCGGTAACAGAGTTGCGAGAAATTTTTCCTCACGCGGACCTTGTAAAAAAACAAACGCCTGTGCAAATAAGGCAGCTAGTTCCTTACAGCAATCAAACAACAACGTATACAGTTTTCAACATTGGCGGTAACAAAGCGCGACTTATTACAATTATGCGATATGAGTCTCGGCAAGTTATTATTCATGAAGTGCTGACACACGCTGAATACGATGTATGGAACAAGAAGAGGTAACAAACGATGTTAACTGAAATGCCAATTCCGAAAAATATATTGTCAACATTTACGCCTTTTGGACCACCAGTCTTAAGCGCACACGTCTTGCCAAATCAGGCGTTACATGCGTCTACACAACCTCTCACCAAGGAATTTGTTGATGTTACACCTTATCCGGAAAGTGCTACACAATGGCTCATAAATTTACTAGACCTATTCGCTGGTATCGTGAATCGGAACGAAGATCTTAGTCGTGTTGTAGTAACGGAAACCGAGTACCAACAACTTTCAGAAGTCCTAGACGATTTAATCTATAGTGTCGGTGAAGACGAAAATCACCCTTTGTCGGCAACAATGACGTTGGTCGGTGTACTTATTAAGATGTATGAGGATCAACATTTTCCAAAGCTAGACGCGCTCTTTCCGGAACTTGCAGAAGGTGCCCCTATTGAAGCTGCTAGCGAAAACAGGGATGCGATTACTACTATATCAGGACAGATTGACACAGATTTCGTCATCGTTTTCTTTTCTATTGGTTGTCTTCTTTGGAAGAGCGGCAAGTCAAAAAAAGCTATTTCTGCCTATGACTTGGCAATTTGTATAAACCCTAATTATGCCAGTATTCACACAAGTCGAGGTGAAGCAAAGTCCGGTCTAAATGACCTTACGGGCGCAAAGGCGGATCTCCAGAATGCATTAAAACTCGCGGAAAAACATGGAGAAGATGACTTCAGTACTGCCATTAAGGAACGACTTCAGGAACTTGATGTGGTAGAGGCTGCTGTTGCCTATCTCTCTGAATCCAAATTCTCGAAATTTTCCATTATCAGAGAGTGTGGAATTCAGATGGGAACAATCCATAGCAAGACCGACATTGTGCTTTGCGATGCAGAAGGAAACTTTATCACCATCGTAGAGTGCAAATTGCTCACAGGTTCCGGTCATGGTGAGTATAGTCACGAACCACTGAAGAGTTATCTCTGCGCAACCGACACGCTGTTTGGTATATTTGCTTCTAGTATAAATCCAGATTCATGGATTATTTATGAGAATTTGCGTCACAATCGGTTTCGGCAAATTAAGCGTTCTGATTTTGAGAAGCGGGTTCTTACGTAGATAGGAACAGGCTGCGACAATATGATACCGTTTCAAAAGTACTGATTCACCAAAACCCCGAAGACTGGTTAAGATTTAGCCTCGGTATCCCGGAAGCAGAGGTGATTGAGGTGCTTGAAACCGAGCAGCCCACTGTCAAATCCAATCGTGCGGATAGTTTTATACGCGCGAACATCCTCGGCAAGGAAGCCATTGTGCATTTGGAAATGCAGACACACGATAGCAGAGAGGTACTGATGCCGTATCGTATGGCAGGTTATGTTGGCAGAGGAATTGAGTCCTTTCAGCTGCCGATTTATCAAATCTTCCGCCACAAAACCTCGTCTTTTAAGGCGGGGATGTAGTAGCGATATATAATTTATGTTAGAAAAAGGTGTTGACATATTTTACTATAAATGATATACTCATTAGACTGTTTCAGTGATAGGTGCTTCTAACACCTATCACTCCATTAGAAGTGGGAAACAGAATCTTCACACGAAGCAGTATATCATGTATAAAACACATAAGATAGCATTGTATCCTAATAACAAACAGAGGCGTTGGTTTGCCCAGCAATGTGGTTATGCAAGATTTGCGTATAATCATGCCTTAGCAGATTTTAAATCAGAGTTAGATAAAGACAATTTTTTATCTGCTTCCAAACTAAATAAAAGGTTTAACGTAGCTAAGAACGAATATGATTGGGTGAAGGAACAAGATCAAGTCGTGGCGAATAAAAGTATTTTTGATAATCTTTCGTCTGCCATTAAGAACTGGGTTGATAAGAAGTCAAGATTTCCGAAGTTCAAGAGACGTGGTGGTAAACAAAGTTGGACAACGAATAATCAATCTGTGGAAGTGAAAGGTAAAAGCGTTAGGTTACCCAAGATTGGTTGGGTAAAAATGTTTGAGAAGTTACGTTTTGTTGGTCCGATTATCAAAGTTACTATAAGCAGAACAGCACACCGATGGTTTGTATCTATAACGGTAGAGGTAGCAGATGACACCTATAATGTTGAAAATTCAACAAACAATGTTATCGGTATTGATGTAGGTATAAATACATTAGCAACGTGTTCTGATGGGACTAAATATGATAATCCGCGACCCTTGAAACGATATGAAAGAAAGTTGAAACGTGTAAATCGTTCATTGAGTAAGAAAGTGTTGCGGTCAAAAAACTGGTATAAGGCTAAAGAACGATTATCACGGCTTCATTATCGTATAAGTTGTATTAGAGAAGATGCTCACCATAAAGCGACAACTGATATTGTAAACAATGCTTCAGTAATATGTATTGAAACATTGAAGATAACTAATCTATTGAAAAACAGAAAGTTGTCTAAAGCGTTATCAGATAGTGCTTTAGGCAATTTCCTTACTATGCTGAAAACGAAAGCAAAAAGTAAAGGTATTTCAGTAATAGAAGCATCACAATTCTTTGCCAGTAGTAAAACTTGTAGCAACTGTGGACATAAGAAAGAAGAATTATTGCTTTCAGAAAGAATATATCATTGTTCTGTATGTCAATATGAGATTGATCGTGATGTGAACGCTGCAATAAACTTGAAATCACTTGCCGTAGGGCATACGGAAAGTATAAACGCTTGTGGATAACTTGTAAGACTCTATTTTAGAGCAATGTTAGATGAAACAAGAAATGTTATTCAGAAAATAAAATTCTGATGTAAGAACAAAAGAACCTTCGCCCTTTAGGGCGGAGAGTATGTCAGCCAACATTTCCTGCAACAAGGCATTGAACAGGGCATTGAACAGGGGACGCGAGAAAGTCTCATCGAGGGCATCCTTGAAAATCTGGAGGTGCGTTTCCACTCCACCAACTTGCAAGCAATCGCGTTAAAGCTTGAACGTATTGAAGTATTGCAACGTCTTAGACAGTTGCGGCGCGCGTCGCTACAGGCACCGAGCCTTGATACCTTCCAACAAACTTTGGACTTAAACGAAGACACTGACGAAACCGACTCCATTTGAGAAACACATATTACGCCGAAAAGGAACATTTTCATGGCAACACTCAGATGGGGCATACTCGGTTGCGGGAATGTTGCTGAACATAAAGGTGGACCCCCTCTATACAAGGTTGAAGATTCAGAACTTATCGCTGTGATGCGAAGGAACCGTGCGAAAGCAGAAGCCTTTGCGGAAAAACACGGCGCAAAACGTGTTTATAACGATGTCCACCAACTCCTTGCAGATGATGAGATAAATGCGGTTTACATTGCAACGCCGCCATATCTCCACTGCGAACAGACTATCCGTGCCGCACATGCAGGTAAACACGTCCTCTGTGAGAAACCCATGGCGATGACAGTTCAAGAGTGTCAACTGATGGTAGATGCTTGCCATGACGCTGGTGTTACCTTGATGCTTGCATATTACCGAAACTTCTATCCGAATGTTGTTAAAATGAAAGCGTTAATGGATGAAGGGGCTATCGGTGATGTTGTGCTTACCCGTATTAACTGTACCGGTTACTACAACCCGAATCGTCACGATTTGAAGAATTGGCGGATTAATCCTGAGATTAGCGGTGGCGGTGTGTTGATGGATCTTGGCAGTCACCGTATCAGTTTGCTTGAATATCTGATGGGAGACATCGCATCTGCACAAGGCTTCGCTGAGACAGTGCATTTAGACGCAGCTGTTGACGATTCTGCTGTGTTTACGCTGCGTTTTGGGAATGGCGCGCATGCTGTTGCGAATATCAACTGGAATATCGGTATTGGAATTGACGATGTTGAGGTTTACGGCACGGCAGGATGTTTACGATGTTCACCACTGAATTCTGGGAATCTGACACTTGAAACGAAATCAGCGGGACGTGTGGAAATACATCAACCTCCTTTACCACATACGCATACAGGACTTGTGGAAGATTTTGTCAATCATCTCAAGACAGGTGAACCGATCCGATGTTCTGGTAAGTCGGGGTTGAAGACAAACGCGATTATTGTGCAGATTTATGCGGATGGAAATTGATATATTCGTCGGGGTTGCAAACCCGCAGTGTGCTATACGCGCACGCTGCGTTGATTCCCTCCTACAGATCTATTGTCTAATCCTTTCGTCCTCTAACGTTAACCATTCACCGTAGCCTCTCGGCATTTTCTCAGGTGGTTCTAATCCCGATTCCTTACGCCACCGTAGCAAAGGATGGCTGCGGTCAGTCTGCGGAAGATTGACACGCGTGCCGTAAGCTGCCGATTCAAAGATGCCCATCATCATTTCAATAATGTGCCGTCCCTCTTTCCCACTACACTCGTGTTCTCTGCTCTCATCCAAGGCATTGACATATTCCTCTACAAACCAGTAATCCATTTCAGACCCGCTACGGTTGGGATCATAATGTTCAGGATAGATTAGTTCCAACGATTCCCACTTGTCGTGCGCTCCATCGGGAAGGTAGTGTGGTGTCGGTAAATGCCATGCGCCACCGCTTTTCCACAAGAGCCTCCCTTCGCTGCCAAAAAGTTCCATAGAATAGGCGTTCGTGTCCATTTTGTGAAATCGGTGTTGCAATAAAGTCCCTGTGACGTTGCCTTCATACTGTAACGTTGCAGTGATATATTCCCCTGCAATTGTTCCCATGCCACTTGGAGACGGAACAACATTATCTGGAGTAATCTGTTTTCCACCTGTTGTCAGTTGTGCGACAACACTATTGCACCGCCTTCCAAAATGTAGCATGTTGTTGAGCATGTGTGTGCCGATGTTCATCAATCCGTATCCACCGTAGTATCCTTTTCCACTACCATACATATACCGCAATTCACCAATTTTGCCAGCGTTAAAAGCACGCGCAATCGCTTGCATAGATGCGCCAACTCTACCCTGATGATGCACTGCAACTTGTACGCCTTTCTCCTCAGCTTTTGCGATGACAGCATCCGCTTGCACAAGATCAACACACATCGGCTTTTCCACTTCAATATGGACACCGTGTTCTAATACCCGCATACATAGATCGTAGTGAAACTCAGTACCGGTGGGTATCGCCACGATGTCCGGTGAAGTTTGCTGGATCATCTCGTCTAAATCAGCGAAACGCGCGGAGACGTTGACTTCATCACCTAAAGTGTTGCGTCTTTCCTCAATTAAGTCGCAGAGTGCTACTATCTGCGTGCGCGGGTGTGCATGATATGCCCGTGCAGCCGTAGTCCCACGTCCTCTACAACCCAATATTGCAATACGATATGTTTTCATAGGCTATTTTCTTGTTAAGGGTATCCAATCCTATGGTTATCTACATCAGAATCCTTCTGGGTATAGTATCTGGACATTGCCCTGTTTCATTGATTCTTTGAATAGTGTTATGAGTTCATCCTGACTACTATCTGGATTTTCGTAAGAGATACGTAGATAGTCTATGATGATTTCATCATGAGCACCAACTAAATCAAAGTAAGATTTTGCTAATGTCATATCAAGAAATTCTTCTTGGTGGGTATTATAGAAATTTTCATACCTTGTTGCTTCTGCTTCATCAATTTCGCCTGCTTGATACCTTACAATCTGTATATTTTGCCATATAAAGACAAGATCCTGCCAAAACTCTTTTTCAAAACCGAGTTCCTCTTTGAATATATCTTCAGCAGCAGCGAACAGAACCGAAAAGTCACCTGCTGCTTCTGCTTTTTGGAAAACGTCTGCTCTTCTATCATTTACTTGCTGCATTGCTTCTTGTGCTTTTTCCAACGGTGTGAGTGTTTCTTCCACCATCTTTTCTGTTTCTTCTTCCATATCTTCTGCACAACCGAAAGCAAAAATTGTGGTGATTAACGTCAAAAACACTAAGATTCTCATATTTCGTATCCATCCTTTGAATTTTATGTAGGCAGAATTGCTCTTGCGATTTTATAGAACACAAACTTAATAGGTCAAGTAGGATTCGCGAATTCAGAACTTAGGTTTCTGTTAGTTTTCTATTTCCGTCGGGAAAGATATGCTGACAATGCATGGTCAAACGGGGTTGTTGTATCCATCTGAACATAGTCAATCTGGCTTGCACCACACCCGCGGCGGTAATTCTGAATAAACTGATTTAGATTTTCAAGGTATGCGGTTTTGAGTGAGTCGGCTTGCGTTGAGAGTGTTTGTCCTGTTTCCATATCTCGGAAAACGACTGACCCTTTATATGGGAAGGTGAGTTCGGCATTATCAAGTAAGTGAAAAACGATTACCTCATGTTTCTGATGACGGAGATGTTTCAGTGCGGAGATAACATTGGATGGTTCATCAAGTAGGTCAGAGATAACGATAACCAATCCGCGTCGGACAATACGTTTCGCGAGTTCATGGAATAGACTACTCAACTCAGTTTCTTCTCCGGGTGTTGCATTTTCCAGAGTGGACATAATTGCACGCAGATGTGTTGCAGTACCTCTCGGTGGAATATAATGCTTAATATCAGTATCAAAAAGTGCTAAACCGACAGAGTCACGTTGCTTCAGCATGAGGTAGGTGAGGGTGGCAGCGAGATAACATCCGTATTCAAACTTCGTCAATGTGTCATCTTTGTGTTTGTAGCTCATTGACGCGCTGGTATCAAGCAGGATATATGCACGTAGGTTTGTCTCTTCTTCAAACTTTTTGACATAATACCGATCTGACTTTCCATAGACTTTCCAATCGATATATCGGATTTCATCGCCGGGCATATATTGTCGATGCTCAGCGAATTCGACACTAAACCCTTGATACGGACTTTTGTGCAAACCTGTGACAAATCCCTCAACAACGAGACGGGCAACGAGTTCCATGCTACCTATCCGAGAAAGTGCAACCGGATCAAGATATTTATGAGATGTTTGCATATTTTCCTTTACAAAAAGTGTGATGAACTTTATTGGAACTTTGCAAGAAAGTCCGTTGGTTTTACAATAAGAATACCTTCATAACTTTCAAGCGGTAACAGATGTCTCCTATCTCCTGTTATAATATGAGTGGCGTTTCCTACCAAAGCACATTCTATTATCATGTCATCGTCTGGATCAGCAGTAACATCCTTAAGTTGGTTAGTGATTTCAACTATATGGAGGAAGTCAAGGAGTTCGGTCACTATTTCCGAAGCATCGTGTAAAGAAAAACTGAACTTCGTCGTTAACTTATCCCAGAATTCATCAAGTATTTCTTCACAAATTAACCCTTCAACTTTTTCTTCCTGGGCAAGAGCGATGCAATCATACGGAATTCCACCCCAGGATCATACCTGAAATCAGAACATTTGTATCGTAAACCACTATTGGTTGCATTCACGATCCTCGTGGACCATATCGTCTATAAAAAACAACCTTTCATCTTCTGTCATTGTATCCCAATCCAAGTTGCGCGCGCTACATACTTCTCGAATCTTCTTTTCAGCATATTTCATTCGCACTGCACGCCCACTACGAGCCTGCTTAGCAAGTTCTTTAAGAACCGTAAACTTTACCTCGGACAGCATCTGCTGAATTAA
Source organism: Candidatus Poribacteria bacterium (assembly GCA_965237835.1). Taxonomy (GTDB): domain Bacteria; phylum Poribacteria; class WGA-4E; order WGA-4E; family WGA-3G; genus MSPOR6. The sequence continues at coordinate 481,648 of OZ250160.1, forward strand.
ATTAATTACTTGTTCAGTTGTTAATTCAAGTGTCAAATTCATACAAATCACTTCCTAATCTCGTGTCATCATTATAACAGAAATGTTCTTGAATATCAACCGAGCGTGCTTTCAAGCACAATGTAAATATGTGGAAAGATTAACGCTCTTCTGTCAAATCCCCATGCTTTAGCTTGCGGGATGTAGACAGCTAAGTTGTTGATTTATAGAAAAAACTTGACATTTATTCAAAAACATGGTATCTTAACGTGAGTTCGGTGTAAGAAATAACGTGAATTTTGGTATAGATAAGAGGGTGTTTTTACCTATTTTTATCTCCTAAACCCCTTAAACAAGGGAAATTAGTGGAAAAAACCTGCAAATTCGTGAAAGTAGGCTTATACCGAGTTCACGTTATCTTATATGTAACTTGCTGGATAGGAATGTCACCACTGCCACTCGGCAGTGTCCTATCCTTACCAGTGACATGGTATGTGGCAAGTTGCAAGTGAGACCTTGTCCAACATCGTTATTATCGGTAGCGTTCATGTAAGTCGTCAGCGGAGTAATAACCCTGTGCCTTGTATCGCTACCACAAACTTTATTATTTAGGCCCGGGTGCGCAGGGTATAATACCTGATAAAACCGATCTGATTCGGAATAACGGCCTAATGGTGGAGCGACAGTAAGACGGTAGACTCTTTGAGAAAACCGCAGTCGCTATGAAACCGAAGCCCCTACCTTTAGGTAGGGGGTGGCATCACTTCTCAATTATGGCTATAGTGTAGTGTATCATTTAAATTAATAATTGTAGATTGTAGAAATGGGTGTGTAAAGTTTATTGTAGGGGCAGGTCCCTGTGCCTGTCCGCTGCTTGAATATCAGGCATGGCGGGAAGAACCCAGGGCCCTGCCCTACAGTAGATAAACGCGAAGGTTACATCACAAATTGACGCTTATGGTGCGGTTAGGAAACCGCACCGATAGATTGGAATCAAGTTAATTTGGTATTAGTGCATATCAAAGACAATACCGGCAGAACCCTTGTGGCGTTAGCGCGTGAAGTCGGGGATACCGCATTGGCGAAACGGTTGTTGGCACACCCGAATTATGCACTTTCAGTGTCGGCAAAGCGAAAGTTGGCAACAAAATGGGCAAGTCTAAAGCAACGATATTAGTAGCGACCAGGAGGTCGCTACTACAGAAGAAAAACATGCAACAAACAATCGAAAATATAAAAACTAAATGACTCTTGTGAGTAAACATTTTCATTGACATCCGATAATATATATGATTTAATATATGTCAAGGAGACAATCTATGAAAAATGTATTATTTTTTTCAATACTCTTTTGTGCCATCACTGTGTCTGTTCTCGGTGACATAACGCAGACAGACTTTGACAAAATACGGCTGATAGTCAACGATGAAATCAAGAAAGAAATATCAATCTCTGAAACGCGTATGAAAGAGTATATTTCTCAAGAGATAAAAACCGTCAACGTTAAAATATCTGAAACAGATAAACGATTAAGTATGCTTTTTGGTGTGGTAATTGCTTTAATCGCGATTGTTGGAATTCCCCAAATCGTTGTCGCATGGCGAAGTTCTAAATATAATGAATTAGAGAAAAAAATAGAGCACCTAACACAGGAAATCCAAACGTTGAAGCAGCAGCGTATTGTAAGTTCCTAACTCCGTTGTGCAAATTATCGCTGATATATCACTTTCCCATTGGTGTAATTCTTTCTCCTTATCTATCTAATAGGTCGCTCTACCGCCGCTCACATCGTAACACTGTCCTGTCACGAAACTCGCCTCATCGGAGGCTAAGAAATTCACGACTGCAGCAACCTCCTCCGGTTTTCCAACGCGCCCCAACGGAATTTTACTTACCATATAATCAACTGTGGACTGTGCCATACCTTCCAAAATAGGCGTTTCAATTACCGCAGGCGATACCGAGTTCACACGGATATTATAGTCCGTTACTTCTTTAGCGAGAGCCTTCGTCAAGCAGATAACACCCGCCTTAGACACAGAATAGGGAATGAGTGTCGGGTTGCCTTCCTTGCCAGCGATTGAAGCAATATTCACAATTCTGCCGTAGTCTTGTTCAATCATCGGACCAATGACCGCTTTACAACAGAGGAAAACACCCGTCAGGTTCACGCTTAAAACTGCATTCCAATCCGATTCATCCAAATCTGTTAAAGGAAGTGTTCTGCCTGCTATTCCAGCATTGTTAACGAGAATATCAATACGCCCAAATTCTGATAGAACACTTTGTATTGCATCATTAACTTCAGCAGACAGCGAAACATCCGCTTGAATCGGAAGTGCTTCTCGACCAAGTTTTTCTATTTCCTGTGCAACAACTTCAGCGGAAGACAGGTTTAAATCCATGATAGCAACGTCAGCACCTGCATTCGCAAGTCTAAGAGCGATTGCTTTGCCGATGCCTTGTCCTGCCCCCGTAACAATCGCAATTTTATTCTTCAGATTCACATGTCCACCTCTGTTCTAAAAAATCGTCTAATTCAATTCCGAATGCGTCTGCTATCCGATTAACATAACTGAAAAATCCTACTACCTCAACAATAGCGAACAGTGCCTCATCAGTGAGACCAAAACCACGAAGTTGTTCTAAATCTGTGGGTGTGATAGAATATGCTTCCTCAGTCACCTTGACAGCGAATTCAAGGATAGCCTTCGTAGTATCGTCAATATCTGCAGTGCGAAAATCCGATGCAATATCTTTTGCAAGCTTCTGATTAGTGAGTTGATCACGCAACTCATCCGCGTGTGCGACAGTTCAGTAGTGGCACTGATTTACTTTTGACACGACGGTCGCAATCATCTCGCGTTGTGCGCGTGTAAGCGGTGATTCATCGTCATGCATCACCACTTTGTAAAGTTCAACAAAAGCGCGCATGCTTTTTGGATGGACACTAAATAGTTTGACAATATTGAAAAGTTGTCCTGCACGTGCTATCGCTGCTTCATATTCCTCTTTCACAATCCCAGTTGCTTCAACTTCATCTACTGTTTGAATCCATGCCATATCTTATACCCAATTAACGCAATTTGTAGTGTGAGGTCCCCGTGCCTCGCAACGGTGTACTATATCAAAAGACTTCTAATCAAGTTAATTTGGTATTACTCACCAATGACGATACCGTATTCACCAACGACTGCACCTCTGTGACCAGATTGATAATGTAGATGCCTTTCACCAACGATTGGTTGCGTACTTTGCACCTCAACGGAACCCTGTACGTTCCCCATTGCTCCTTCGTCAACATCTGCACAACACCTCGGCTTAATCTGGCGATGCAGCTGGCGACGAACATCACCCTTTTTATTACGTACAATGATGTTTACAAACGCATCTACCTCTCCAACGTTGAGGAAACGGAACCAATCTTTTGCACCACTTGCAACTTCAGGGAAGAACAACCGGAGTCCGACGTGTCCACCTTCTACTGATGCTCCCGGTAGGTCAATGACAGCAGTATCACTATGCATGTGACGTTCTGCCACAATCGGTTGATCGCAACGTATCAAGATGGAAGACTTAATTTTAATATCCTCCATCTTCGGCATCCAGCATTCAAAAGAATTCAAATCGTGTTCCATAGTTGTCACTGGGTTCCCGGTTCCATCTTCATGAGCTATTAGCGTTACCTTACCCCTCTCTCTACCGACATTGACAATGATTGCCCAGTCTTGCCATGCGGGTCCCACCTCTGGAAAATAGAGGGTTCGCGGTGCGTCAGAGATTACTTGACCATATTGTCCAACGCAAGTTTTCCCACCTTGATAATGTAGATGACGTTCTCCCACAATCGGTTGCGTGCTTTGTACTTCAACCGTACCAGTGACGTTGCCCATCAAACCTTCGGCTAAATCCCAACAACATAACGGCTTTATAGCGTGATGTCGTTGTCTCACAATATCACCGTGCCGATTGCGGATTATAATGTTTATTAACGCATCCGCTTCCCCAACGTTCAAAAAACGGAACCAGTCTAATGCACCTGAGACCAATTCTGGAAAGAAAAGGCGCAGCCCAACTGTTTCGTATTCCTCCGCTGCACCCACAAAATCAAGGATATTCGTGTTGTTATGCATGTGACGTTCTGCCACAATCGGTTGATCAGCGGTAAATTGCATTGAGGAATTCTGTTTAATCGCCTCTACGTTTGGTGTCCAACATTCAAAAGGTGATATCTCTTTCTCCTCTGTCCAAGTCGGCTGTCCATTAGCAGCATGCCGAGCAATTCCTGTCACACGGGTTTCCTCTGTACCTACATTAATAACTTGGACCCAATCTTCCCACTGGGGACCCACCTCTGGGAAATATAACGTTGTTGCAAGTGCCATCAATTTCTCCTTACTCCATTAGAATTAATTTAACTTGATATAATCTTATGTTTCAATTATAATTTTAACTTAATCTTACCTAATTATACCACTAAAATTTGGTATGCCCTTACGGAGGTTATTAATGGCACGAAAAAAACTTTCAGACGCTGAAATACAGAAAAACTTAGAAAAACTAAACGGTTGGACTATTGAAGATGGAAAACTACATAAGGAATTTAAGTTTGACAACTTTGTTGCCGCTTTCGGTTTCATGACACAACTCGCCTTAATCGCCGAATCCATGAACCATCATCCAGAATGGTTCAATGTTTACAATCGCGTAACAATAGACATGATGACGCACGATGCGGGTGGTATTACGGAATTAGACGTTAAATTCGCTGAACATGCCAATGCACTTGCATAGGAATGAGGATAAATTATGCTTCTGGTCTGATTCTTCCAAACAGCAATGTTCAACAAGACTATACGCGATGGCATCTCCCTAAAGAGGCAACTGTCCGTTTAGGGAAAGGTTTAAGTGCAGTAAATAATCTCACATGTATTTCCAAAGAAAATACATGTGAGATTAGAATAGAGGACATCATATTATCATAGAAAACTTTGTGCAGTTACAAACTCAATATACATTTTAAAGTCAAACTAACGTTATTCCACTATCTTTTTCAAGATAAGTTTCTCAATTACGGTGTATCCGATAGTATTAACCTATATATTTCCGTGCAATGCTATGCATTTCACTTCCATACACGGTTTGCAAGGTGTCCGAGGACACCCAGGAGTTATCTCCCAAAGCATTTCTGAAATTCAGAAATGCGCTAAAATGTTCGCGAATATCTTGTTTTATCGTGATTTTTGATAAAATAGACGTGGGTATTGCCTGAAAATATCGCAAACAATGTCTAAATATCATAACACATATCAACGAATTTATCAAGAAAAATATAGATTTTTAGATACTGTTACTCAACCCTATCAAAACGAGTTAGAAATGCCAACAAATGCTCAAAAAGGTAAGACAACCGTTGCCCTTGTTATGCCAAAAACAATACTTCTCAAGACTACGCGCAGTGGCACCTTCCAGAAGGTGCTTCTGCGCGTTTAGGAAAAGGTTAGGTTCATGTGGGTTAAAAACATATAACCATAACAATACTGACAAAGTGGATTAACAAAGAAAGATTGAGAAGATATAATGGGACATACAAGCATCGTTTTAATCGCAGGACTTATTTTTCTGATACGTTATGAGCCACCGGAAACAGCAGTAGAATTCAACAATGCGCAAATTATTTTTTGGACGTTTTTATTGACTGCTGCACCTGTGTTTCTTGCTTATCTCACAAGAAAACTCAATACATTTCGTGTTGCGTTTGTGTTTGACCTTTTGTGTTTAGTCGGTTACGTTTATAACCTGTACAAACTCAACTTGCCTGAATTCATCAATACAAACCTTGCTTTTTTGGAGATAATTCATCACTCGCGAGAGTTTTTCTCTCTAATCCCACTCTTTATTGGGTTGCTCGGAATTAGAGTCGTAATACATGAGGAAAAACGGACACAGTGGGAACACCTCAACTTCAATTTTAGGTTTCTACTCTTCCCTCTATTCCCAATGTTGGCGATAAATGCTGTGTTGGACCTCGGTCATCTGCTCCCGGAAACAGTAGCAGGTCTTCTTGTCCTCGTAATGCTTGTGCCGCTCCTTGCACTTCCGCACATCCTTGCACCGTTAATGATGCAGTTTTTGTGGAAAACTAAACCCTTAACTGATACTGTGTTGAAAGAAAAACTTGAACAGTTGACAAAACAGAGTGGAATTAAGTACTGCGATATTGCAGTATGGCAAACAGGTTACCTCTCTATAGCAAACGCAGCAGTGGCAGGTATACTCCCGGGAAACCGCAGAATCTATTTGACCGATGTGCTCATACGTAATTTTACAGATGAACAGATTGAAACGATTGTTGCACATGAAATCGGACACATTCGCCATAGACATCTGCTTATCTCTTGTTTTATCATGTTTGGATACCTATTAAGTTATATGCTCTTTTACCAGTTGGTTGGAAAACCGCTGGAGTCAATTCTCTCCGATGTTCCAATTCTCTTATCAATTGTTTTGATTCTCTTTTTTCTGTTCTATTTTAAGGTTTTCTTTAATTACTTATCAAGGCGTTTTGAGCATCAAGCGGACCTCTATGCTGCTGACCTTACTGACAAGCCAGAGATATTCAAATCCGCATTAGAAAGCCTTGGATTTCTCAGCAGGCTACCTAAACCGATACGTTTTATTCTTGAGGCTTTCAGCACGCATCTGTCCCTTGAACATAGATTAACTTTTTTGGATAGATCAACCGCAAAAAATCCTTCTGTTCAAAGATATAGAAAATGCTTACTTGAAGTAAAAGTCCTGATTGCTTTAATCCCAATATTTGGCGTTCTCATTTATCTGATAAGTATGTAGACACAGTTTCTTAGTTTCCGTTAACTATTGTGAAATATACAATATGTGAACACCCTCCAACCGTAATATGAATGAGGTATTATTTTTATGAGTCAAAAGACATACCGTGCAGCAGCAATCGGACATACCGGTGCTGGTAACTTCGGACACGGATTGCATATCGCATACAAAAATATTGAAAATGTAGAATTTATCGCTATCTCTGATCCAAATGAGGAAGGCAGAGAAAAAGCTTCAGCAGAAGCAGGTGCATTACGCAGCTACACGGATTATCGCGACATGTTAGAGAAAGAGTCATTAGACATTGTGAGTGTTTGTCCGCGTTGGGTAACTGAACATCTCAATATGGTGACTGCTTGTCTGGAGGCAGGATGCAACGTCTACTGCGAAAAACCGATGACTGGTTCACTTGCTGAAGGAGATAAAATCGTTGAAACAGCGAAAGCACATGGATTAAAGGTTGCAGTAGCGCATCAGGCGGTTTACCTTCCTGCAACGCATGCGATCAAACAGATGCTCAACGATGGTAAGATTGGCACCATCCAAGCCATCTATGCAAGTGGTAAGCAGGACAGACGTGGTGGTGGCGAGGATATGATTACACTCGGCACGCATACGTTCAATATGATGCGTTTCTTCGTCGGAGATGTTGCATGGATGCAGTCGCATGTCACCAAAGATGGTAAAGAGGTGGTATACGGCGGCGGCCACGAACCGACTGAACCTGTCGGACCGGTTGCTGGTGATTGCGTCAATAGCTACTTCGCTTTTAAGAACGGCGTTTCTGGTTTTTTCCAGTCACGTAAGGATCAGGCTGGCTCTGGCAGATACGGCATGGAGATTGTTGGTAGTGAAGGAACTTTTTCACTTCGCGGAGATGTTGCCAACCGACTTATGGTTTATCCTTATCCTGTATTAGTCCCATCAAATCCAGGGCAGGAGTGGGAAGCGATTGATCTTGACGACACCCCGTTTTTCAGAGGCAACGAACTCGCGATTCTCGATCTAATTGATGCAATAGAGAATGATCGGAAACCAATTTCGGCTGCGGAAGATGCTGTCGCTGCTTTGGAGATGATTTTGGGTGCCTATGAATCACAACTTTCAGGCAGCCGCGTTCCGTTCCCGATAGAGAATCGCGAACATCCGTTGAGTCGTGGTGCTTAAACTGGCTCCATTTTCCGAACACCGTTCTCGTAACGGACTTGATATGGAACATCTGGCACCTTCATTGTACGGATAGCAAGTTCACCGAATGTGATGAGCGGTTCCGATAGCAGAAGCAGCTCATCCAGCGATTCAGAAGGTGCCTTATCAGTTGTATCTAGCACAATTTTGCATCCTTTTTGCGCAAACAGAGATTTGTCAATCTCCTCTTCAAAGAGACCTTTGAGTGAAGAAATATCCTCTGGTTTGATAATCTGATATTCGTGAGGGGCGGTTTCCATTCGCTCCTTAATCGCATCATCATTGGCAGTGACGTGAATCATAACTACATCGGGTAACCTCGCCTCCATTACTTGGGTTTCATATCCACGCTGTGCACGGTAATGATAGTTGCGATAATATGAACTATCTGGATCATCGCCATAAACTGAAGTATAGACTGCTTCCTCAATGTGCCAACCTGCGATAAGGGTGTTCGGATAGTTTTTGATTACCTCAACGTGATATTGTATCTGCATCCGTTGCATCCGTTCCTTGACGTCATCAGGAAAGCCTATGTATACAGCCCTTGATTCTGCGCTAAGCGTAGAATCAGGGATTGTAAAGTGGTCATCAACGTGAACCGCTAATTTTCTGTGCCGATAATAATCTGTCAACAGGTTAATCAAAGTAGATTTTCCTGCATATTCAATACCAACAAATATACATCTCATAAAAACCTCGCTCTTGAATTAATGAGTAGTTATACCATATTAACTTGATTTAACGTCTTCTGATAAAGTTAGGTAATACGAGGCACGGGGACCTTGCACTACAAATCGTGGTAATTCGGTATTATACCATATTAACTTGATTTAACGTCTTCTGATAAAGTTAGGTAATACGAGGCACGGGGACCTCACACTACAAATCGCGGTAATTCGGTATTAGGTTGTTAACTTACTTTAGATTTATCACGAAATTGAAAAAATGTCAAGAATCTGTATGATGTAAGGGGAATCTCATCCTCTTGATTTCCTTGACAACAGCATTATTGCAATGTATAATACCTTAACATCAGCAATTTTAACATTAGGAGACAACCATGGAAAAAATCCAGACTGTCAAAATTCAGGAACGGGACGGTGTGGAAATCTATACTGCCTACATCCAAAAAAATGGTGACGGGTGGATAGGTCAAATTCACGAAGTGCCCGAAGTGAACTGTGAAGAAGTCACAAAGGAACGACTTGTAATAACTCTGGAAAATGAACTTCACATTGCTTTAGAGGCTCGTGCAGACGCTTGGGATAAACAAATCGAAGAAGATATAAAAGCTGGACGGCTTGATCATCTTGGGGACAAAGCCCTTGAAGATTTGCGAGCGGGTAGGTGCACTGATTTATAAAACCACTTCCGAATTTTGGACATGTTACCGAAACCTACCACAAGCAGTTAGACATCTTGCAGATGAGAAGTTTGCACTGTTGAAGCGAAATCCAAGACACCCATCACTAAAGTTAAAAAAGATTGGGAAATATTGGGTAGCAAGAGTCGGCATTAACTATCGCACGTTAGCACGTGAAGAGGAAAATTCTTTAGTTTGGTTTTGGATCGGAAAACACGATGAATACATGCGGCGAATCAGACATCAAGACATTTAAAAAATAACACTCTAAATTGTTCTATGCTCACAATTGGCAACCTTAACATACCCGATTTCCCACTTCTGCTGGCACCGATGGAAGATGTCAGCGATCCGCCTTTCCGCGCAGTCTGCAAAGAGAATGGGGCGGATCTCATGTATACCGAATTCATCTCTTCAGAGGCACTTATCCGCGATGCTGCGCGCAGTGTTGCCAAGTTAGATATATTTGAGAACGAAAAACCGATCGGCATCCAAATTTTTGGACACAACATTGAAGTGATGCAGGAATCTGTTGAAATCACTGAACGGGTTGAACCTGACATCATTGACATTAACTACGGATGTCCGGTGAAAAAGGTCACATGTAAAGGCGCAGGAGCAGGAATCTTACAGGATATTCCTAAGATGGTTAAGATGACCGCAGAAATGGTGAAAACCACAAAGTTGCCTGTCACAGTAAAAACACGATTAGGTTGGGATGATAACACAAAATATATTGTTGAGGTTGCAGAAAGGCTGCAAGACGTGGGTATTCGTGCAATAGCGATTCACGGCAGGACGCGCCGTCAGATGTACAAAGGTGACGCAGATTGGACGCTTATCGGCAAAATCAAGGATAACCCACGCATGAATATCCCTGTTTTTGGCAACGGAGATGTAGATAGTCCACAAAAGGCATCTCGGATGCGGCGAGAATACGGTGTGGACGGAATCATGATCGGGCGTGCTGCGATTGGATATCCATGGATTTTCAACGAAATAAAACACTATTTCGCAACCGGAGAATTGCTTCCTCCGCCATCAATAGATGAACGTATTGCTGTATTTAGAAAACATCTGAATTTTTCGATTAAATGGAAGGGGTTAAAACTCGGACTTATTGAGATGCGGCGGCACTATGGAAACTATTTTAAAGGCATTCCTCATGTCAAACCTTTTCGAACACGTTTAGTGACCTGCGATAGTTACGATGGTGTTTTAGGAATTATTGAAGAACTCCGTAGGCATGCTTATCGATCTATAGGATTATCCGATCAACTTACGGATACGCAGACACATAATCAAGACCATTCAGATTTGGGTGTTCCAAATAGTGTATCAGTATAAATCGGGCGGACAAAACCCTCCTACAAGAGAAATGGTGAGATTGCATCTCTCTGTGCACTCAATGAAGGGAATTAACTAACAATCCCACTGCTTTAGCTGTGGGTCAAAAAACGCTTGACATTTGCACCGAAATAGTATATGCTATATGTAGCATCGTTGGACAGGGTTATCACCTCAACACTTACCTGTGTTGAGTCCTGTCCCCATCCGTGATAAGGTGTGTGGTGCTGGTGCGAAATCACTCAAAACATTAGAATGTGGTAGAGAACACCTAATATATGTTGTTAGGACAACATCCCTACCACATTCACTAATAACTCGCCTGGGGACACTGGGAGAGTCTAAACGCCTGTGGAGTCCGTGTTAGACTCAACTACGGAGCAGTGGATGCAGAAGCAGGAACAAGGCATTCAGAAACATTAAGGACTGATATAAGACCTAAGAATCCCACTCCTTTAGGTGTGGGAGATGTCAAAATCCTTGACGTAAAAACTGTATAATTCTATTATAATAACAAAGACATGATGTAAGGACTTAACCATGAACAAAATTCCCTTTATGAAACTTAGTGGGGCTGGCAACGACTTTGTAATCATCAATAATCTAAGCCAAGTTGTTGATAGCACAGATTCAGAATTCATGAATTTCGTCACAAAGGTTTGTCAACGCCGAATGTCAGTCGGTGCTGATGGTGTGCTACTCGTTGAACCGAATGAAGATGTCGATTTTCGGATGCGTTATTTCAATGCCGATGGCGGGGAGGTTGAAACCTGCGGAAACGGTGCACGGTGTATCTCAAAATTCGCTTACCTAAACGGTATCGTATCAAAACAGATGCGATTTCTAACAAATGTAGGTATTTATGAAGCCGAAATCGCAGGAAATAACGTTAAAGTAGGTATGAGCGATCCCACGGATATTCGGATTAATGTTCCGCTTCGCCTTGAAGAAGGTGTTCATGACGTGGGTTTTGTGAATAGTGGTGTGCCGCATGTCGTTTTCTTTGTAGACGACTTGGAAACAACTGATGTTTTTGATCTTGGACAACAAACACGTTATCACGACGATTTTAAGCCCGCTGGCACTAATGCGAATTTTATCAATATCCATTCACAAGAACTAATTGAAATTCGCACTTATGAACGAGGTGTTGAGAATGAGACGCTCGCTTGTGGAACAGGGTCTATCGCCTCAGCTATTGTTTCCGCATCTTTGGGGAAGGTAAAATCACCTGTCTCTGTTAAAACAGCAAGTGGTGTTATCTTGAAAATCCATTTTGATTTGGAAAACGATGCGGCAAAAAACGTATATCTTGAAGGGGATGCTCGCGTCATTTTTGCAGGTGAACTTACATCAGAAGCATGGGATTATTAAATGTAACGTGAGTTTGATAAAAACAAGATGTCGGACTTCTCGTAGGGGCGAGGGCTTCTCGCCCGTAGGGGTTAGGTTACCTAACCCCTATGAAAATGTCCATTTATGTTTAGAATTTGCTATATATCAAACTCACGTTAAATGTAATGTGCACACCTTCGTGCCGTTGTCATCAAGGAGGGTTTAAATGTTTGAGGGTTCTTATGTTGCACTCGTCACACCGTTTAAGGACGATGAATCGTTAGATGAAGCAAAACTCAAGGAACTGATTCAGTTTCAGATTGAAGGCGGAACACATGGCATCGTCCCGTGTGGGACAACAGGTGAATCCCCCGCACTTTCAGAGACTGAACACGATAGGGTAATAGAAATCACCGTTAAAACGGTAAATGGGCGGGTACCTGTAATCGCGGGTACTGGTTCCAACTCAACCACACGCACACTCCGTGCTACAGAACACGCCAAAGCAGCGGGTGCCGATGCTGCACTGATTGTCACGCCCTATTACAACAAACCGACACAGAAAGGACTGTACGCGCATTATATGAAAATCGCCGACACTGTGGACATACCGATTATTGTCTACAACGTGCCGGGACGATGCGGTACAGATATTCTATCCCCCACGATTGCACGCCTCACAGAACATCCGAACATCGTTGCACTCAAAGAGGCGACAGGCGAACTCAAACGTGCAAGTGAAGTCGTCAACCTATGTCCTGATGACTTTGTTGTTCTTTCAGGGGATGATGTCAACACGTTACCTATTCTTGCTGTCGGTGGAAAAGGAGTTATCTCAGTCGTTGCAAACATTGCACCCGCCGATGTAGCTGAAATGTGTAACGCATTTCATGCAGGAAATCTTGAACTTGCTCGTAAACTTCACTATAAAACGTTACCGTTAGCAATAAACCTTTTTATTGAAACAAACCCAATCCCCGCAAAATCCGCGTTGATGTTGATGGGTAAGCTCAACGGAAAAGTTCGACTTCCGCTTGCACCGATGGAACCTGCGAACCTTGAATCCCTCCGTAGGACGCTTGTGGAAACAGGATTGATTTAACTCAGGGACAATTCCAAAAAATGTAAACTTTGAGATAAATCTGATACCCAATTAACCCGATTTGTAGCGCGAGGTCCCCGCCGAATACCGGACGCGTATTCAGCGTTGATTTGGTGCCTTGCAATGCTGACTTTATCGGAAAACTTCGAATCCCGTTAATTTGGTATTATTTTACGCAATAAGTAGTTTTGGACTTGAGATTTTTCAGATTTTTCAGATTTTTTCTTGACATTTTTTTTCTGTTGTATACTATCCATAAGTTCGTTTGGCAGGGCTGTTAGTGCAACGCACCTTGCGTTGCATCCTGCCACTACTTCTAACAGAGTATGACGAACCCACGAACGATACCCGTGTAAAACGTATCAAATAACTTGTTTGGCAGTGCATACCGCACATTCTGGACACTATGCACCTATTTCGCAAACAAGCTGATGACAAAAAGCCCCCCTCTCAAAGAACTGGGTATCTCTAACACTATTCATCTCATACTCTCATTGACAAACTTGTCAAACATGCTGTCAACACTCCTATAGTTATACTTGTAGCACGCTTCAGCAACATATAGCGGTGTGTATCCTGTCTGATAATGATGATGCTGTCCATACCAAGCGCGTTTGAGAAGCGACCAAAAGCCTTCAATCGTGTTTGTATGGGTATCACCATCAGCAAACTGCACCTTGTGGTTGATAACAGCGTGCTTCATTTCTTTCCCGATGAGATTATAGGCTTGAAACTCATCGGTAATCAGTTCCGAGTCCTTCAGATTAACCGCACTTCGGATAAACTCAAGGATCGTTCTCCCAGTCAAATTCGGTGCAAGTTGCGCAACAACCTTGCCACCCCGCTGGACTGCCCCGATGATTGCGTCCTTATCCGTGCCACGCCCGCGTTTAGCGGGTTCATCATCGGATCGCTTATTTTTCTTGCGAGGCTTCCCACCGATATAGGTTTCGTCAGCCTCAATGATACCTTCAAGCAAAGCACCGCCTTTTTTTGCCATTTCCGCACGTATACGAACCATGATATACCATGCTGTCTTCTGATTCAAATCTAAATCGCGCGCCAGTTGATGACTTGACAAACTCTTCTTCGCATTCGCTATCAGCGATATTGCCAAAAACCACTTCTGCAACGCTATCTTCGCACCGTGAAACACCGTGCCACAGGTGACTTTGAAACTCACCTCACACGCGTGGCAATTCCAACGACCGATACGCCCTTCTTCCGTTTCTGTGCGTCTACCGATATGGGTGCCTTCACAGTGCGGACATTTCGGTGAACCCTTCCAACGTATCTTCTCCAAATGTGCTATACACGCCTCTTGATCCGGGAAACGTTCCATGACCTTGATTAAGTCCATTAGAATACTCCTCTGAATAGGAGTTGCTTTTTCTGACGGTTTCTGATACAATATCAGGTAAGATTAAACCGAGAAAAAGCAACTCTGCTTTTTTAGGTTAATTGGGAGGCAACAACCTCCCTTTTTTCTTACCTATATTATACCACATAAACCTTGTCTACACAAGGTTTTATAGCAATTTTTAAAAATTTTTTCTAAGTCCAAAACTACTTATTGCGTTATTTTATATGGCACCATAGTTAATCTCGTTATAGACGAATAAACGCCTCAATTTCTGACTCATGTTCGTTGAAATAGCGCGCCGCCATTGACTTAAGGTTTTCTAATTGCTTAACAGTATCCAAATCCCAAAAATCTATTGATGGATTGATTCGCAAATAATTATCTTGCATCAGAAGTTTCACCATATTTGCTGATGCCTGCGATTGTAAAGTCATTACGTAAGAAATTAACTTTACGCCCCTCCATCCTGACAGGAAACCCCAACATCGTCTTTTACGATACATAGATATTGAATGTCCAGTACCTATTGAAATAATCCTAAGATGCTTTGACTGTTTTTTGAAATTTGTGACTGCTTCAGTTAAGGCAGCAATTGAGGGATTGTTTGCCCATAAACCGCCATCCGCTAACAGGTAACCTTTGATGTTTTTGGGTGCGAAAAATGTTGGTGCAGCGCAAGAGGCAACAATCGCATCTCGCAAACAAACGTCCCCATCTGAATATTCAGATTTCCCAAGTTTTTCTAAATAATTGGACCTGAAAATGTGTAGTTCACTCGTTGTTATCTCCGAACTTGTTATCATCAAGGGTGTTGATATTTGAGATAGTGGTGTTGCCGGTATATGGTGTGCGATAATCTGTGCAAGTTTCTCGTTTGAATACTTGCTGAAAAACAGAGGATTCCGGTACCATCTTTTCCGAAATATCTCTGGTGCTTCAGATTCAAAGAGTTGGACGATCTCATCCATAGGAACATCTGAAACAACAGCACCAGCGATGATCGCACCGGTACTTGTCCCTGCGATGAGATCAAAACAGTCTTTGATTCTCACATCAAAGGCATGTTCAACTTGAGCAAGGAGTTGTGCAATGTAGATGCCGCGGGTTCCGCCGCCATCTAAAGCAAGAATATGAAAGGTGTTTGTATTGTTCATTTATTGTCTCTCTGAGTTTTATATTTTATTTATATTGAGTTACTAATCTACATGTTTAAGTGTTTGATTCATGAATTCTTGTGCTTCAGTGTCACATATTTCGCTTAGTTCAATCCGTATAAAAAATGGAATGTTTTCTGACCTGATGTGTATTCCCAAATAAAAATCATCCTTGTATTTGTGTAGTATCCAAGATAGCACATCACTTTGATAAAATCAACAAAATTCAATATGGCACATCACGTGAATGGCTATGGTAATTACCTTGACATCATCCACAAAAGATGGTATTCTATAATATAAAATAGCGGAACATTATAGGTTTCCAATGGATGCTCGCGGCGTGTTGTATGAGACATCAAAATATACTTTTGTAAGGAAGTTTGGACGATTTCCCAGCACCAATCTGAAGAGACAATTCTTATGACACCAGATATTGCAATTGCATGGCTACTTTTCAATGTATTTCTTATCACTATCATGCTCGTATGGGGTATCATACGGTATCGTCGCGGTATATGGTATCGAAAACTTTCGTTGAAAGTCCAAGCATATCTGCTTTGGGCAATAGGCGGTGTTGCACTGCTGAGCAGTATGTCCCCGTTTGCATACCTCTATACGGAACATCTCTCGTATGTAAGTGTAAATTATGCGGATATATTTTGGAAACTCCGCAAAATGCGATGGGGTATCTTCACAGGATTTTTCTTTGTTGCATTAGCATTTATGAATGTTAATGCCTTTATCGCCAAACGTCTCTGTCCAGAACCGCGGGAATTTGCTCGGTGGACTCATGATCGTACCGCCTCATTTCATCGTGCATTCTTTTGCAGCACAGTGCTTCTTGCCATTGTCATGGCTATCCCGATGATGTCTCTACAGGATACTTTTATCCGCTATTTGAAACGTCCTACTAATATCGTAGAACCTATTCTGCTTGGAAAAGATCGGAATTTTTTTCTATTTTCTTTCCCGATGCATAAAGTTGTGAGTCTTTGGGTAGTAATTTTGCTATTGCTAACTTGTGTCGTCGTGGGTTTGCTCTACAACTTCTATTACCGTCGTGATGCACGTTCAAAAGGGTTCGTTAAAAGAAATATCGTTTTCCACGGTTCTGTTTTGTGGCTTATGTTGCTGGCAGTGAGTATCTGGCTAAGTTATGTTAACTTATGGAGTAAAGTATACACTTCTCCTATTACAGACAATCTTACTGAATTGCATGGTTTCTTCCACATGGATTTCCAGCTTGCTGAAACAACACAGATCTATTCTGGAATTCTCGTATTAATCGGTGCTGTAATCTTAATTAATCTCTTTACGCGCAAACGCATCTTGTGGTACGCAACAATATGTTTTTGGGGTATATGTTATCTTACACTCATTCACGTTTATCCATTTGCGAATCATTGGTGGACTGTAAAAACTTATGAACTTGAGAAAGAGGGAAAATTTCTCAAATCGCACATTCAAAGCACACGTGAAGCATTCGATATAAACAGAATTGATGAAGAGAACTATGAAGAAGAGTTCGCTACGTTAGAGATGGTAAAGGAGAATCCTGAGGTTGTCGAGAATATTCAACTTTGGGACCGACAAGTGTTATATGATTTGCTACTTGCAGACCATCGTGTTAGACATCATAGTTTTCATCGTTTTACAGATGTTGATAGATATCGTTTGGGCAAACCAACTGCCCCGAATACTACGAAACAAGATCAAGCAAATAATGGATCTTTGGAAAATAACGGAACTGCAGGAAGTGCTCAAACGGAGGTGTCTAATGATGCAGATGCGGAAACTGAATCTCCGGAACAATATAGGCAAGTATTAATCGCAGCACAGGAAATAGAACCAGACACCCAAGGATGGAGACTACAGAAACTTAGTTTTACACACGGGTACGGTGTCTTTATGTCTCCAGCGAATGAAGTAAAAGACATGAATCCAATTTTCTGGGTAAAAGGTATTCCAAATTCTACAAAGATAGGTGATGATGCGACAACTCAATCCCAAATCTACTATAATGATAAGTATCCCGAGTTAATAGTTACGGAACCTCGGATTTACTATGGTGAGATGACGTATGACTATGTCATTGTAAATACAAAAGAATCCGAATACGACCTTGAATATAATGAGGAAAAGAACGTGACTGATGTTGATGGTGTCCCTATACCGAAAACTGCGAAAATAAAATATCATTACGGGGGAACAGGAGGGGTTAAATTAGGTGGGTGGTTCAGACGTCTCTGTTTTTCTATAAGATTCAACACTTTTAGAATTCTCAGAAACGAGGCACTACATTCAGATAGCAGAATAATGTTTTGGCGAAAGATTGGTACGCGGCGCGGAAAGAAAATGGTTACAGACCGATTGTCGCACACAGCACCCTTTTTAGATTACGATCCGGACCCGTATATAGTTATTGATGATGGACAATTATGGTGGATTGTTGATTTTTATGTGACAAGCAAACACTATCCAAATGCACAGTTCTATGAAGATGATACATCACCAACGCCCGAAAGCAACTATGTTGAACCACATTATAAACGGTTCAAGAAGTTTAATTACATTCGAAATTCAGGTGTAGCAATTGTGAATGCGTACTCTGGCGAGGTTAGTTTTTATGCGATAAAAGACAATGAAGTAATTACAAGAATATATGATAAAGCATTTCCAAATCTGTTTAAAGACATTGGTGAAATGCCGGTTGGATTACAAGAGCATCTACGGGTTCCAGATTACCTTACACGTATTCAAGCCAAAATCTATGGTGTTTATCATGTTACAGATCCTGATCAATTTTTCAATAGGGGTGACCGATGGCATATTCCAACTGAAATCTATTATTCGGAAAGCCCAGATCAGGAGATTATGCCGTATTACGCAATGCTCAAATTACCCGGAGAAGATAAAATTGAATTTGTTAACATGGTTCCTTTTACACCGGAAGCAAAAGAATTTAAGATGAAAGCTTGGTTGGTTTCCCGTTGTGATCCTCCCCACTACGGAGAACGTATCGTCTATGTTCTTTCAAATCCAGAAGGAGTTGCTGGGCCTAAACAGGTTGAAATAGATATTACAAATGAGTTATCAGATAAAGTTTGGGCGGATAAACCATTAATTCGCGGAAATATTCAAATATTTCCAATTGATAGAGGAATATTTTACGTTGAACCTGTCTATCAAATCCCGACAAAGGACCCCGCAGACGCGAAGTCTACAGATGCTATCAAAAAACGCCCTAAGTTAAAAGAAGTATTTGTCGCAGCAAACAGAATCGCTTCCGATGTCTCATTTAATGAGGAATTAAATGAGATTATCGTAGGGCAGAAAACAGTGGAAGAACAGGAACAGAAGGACACGGAAGAACAACCCCCTACCATTTCAGACCATATTGAAGTACTTGCGAAAGCCTTAGAAGATCTTAGAAAAGCAATAAAGGCGGAGGAAAACGGTAAAGGACAAGGAACTCCTAAAAACGCAGGTAAAAAGAAAAACAATAAAAAATAAAATGCAAGAACCGTTATTCGGTTGTATAGTTTCACTTAACCAATAACGGTTCTTGCATTTTCTCGTACAGATACGAATATGAATCTTTGTTAATTTGCCCTATCTTGAACTACTTTTTCCAGATACGTTGCCATTTCTGGCTGTCTAACCACTTAACAGAGAAGTGTAGCAGATTTTCCATCAATTTATTGTTTATTTCCACATCCCTCCCTGTTTCATTCTTCAAACTTGTGACAATGTATAACCCTTTTTGAAATGGAAGCGTAAGCAGTGCTGAAGCATCTTTTGCAGTAGATTTGGCGAGTGAATTCCACTTGCCGAGAGGGTCTACCCACATATCGTCAAGCCGTACTAAAGGAATTTCTCTGGTGTCTGGTGTAGTGTTAAGCACATTCGGGGTGTGAAAGACGCGACTCCTTCTTCCTTGAGCAGTTGGTAAGAGTTCATCCGTTTCATCATATTCTAAGCCTGTCAGCGGTTCTGGGATCCAGCCAGCACCTCGTCTCTGTCTGTAGTTCGCCTTCACATCCTGCCCCGAAACGATCACAATACCCCCTTGATTGACGAAATTTTTGATACGGTGTTCAGCATCAATATTTAGGCGGTAACCTTCCTTGTAGATTTCGCCATTGCCTATCCATAATATGTCCATTTTGGCGAGACGGTCATTACGGAGGGTGTTGACAGATTCATAAAGCATGTGATGTTCGTGAACGTATTCAAAACGTTCAAGGACCGGGAACTCTTCATCGGTATTGTTGCCCGTAAGTGCCATCACCTTGAGAGGTAGAGGAATATCAACATTTGTAGGCAATTTTTTCAGCAACGGAATTCGCAGCCGTTTTTTCACGGATTTAGGATACGCTAACTGAGAAAGTGCTTCTTGTTGGAGAGGGTTCTCACGTATCTGGTCAACAAGCGCGTTTTGTGTGACGAGACGATTCGCGAAAAATGGAATCACCCTACGATGCATTGGAATTCGATGGCGTAAGGAATTATCAAAATGCGTATACGCGCTTTCTACCTCCCAACGTCTACTATAACTTGAATCAACGGTCTTAAGGTCAATTCGTTCTTCATTGACGTTAGTTACGTAGCCATGAACGAGGTTCATACCGTGAATGGGTCGTCCTTTCGCGTCCTGAATAGCAATTTCTTCAGTTTCACTTCGGTCAAGGATTGCATCCGTTAATGCAGATATACTGAATAATTCCTGTTGATGTTTTTCAGCACTTTCGATAATAGTGCAAACATCTTTTCGAGGAAAAATAACATCTGCATCCCGAAAAGACCGGAAATTGAGTTTTATTTTCTTAAAATTCCTTGGCGTGCGGTGTTCAGCAGTAGTAACTTGATGAAAAGGACCGACTCGATGATGTGAAACAGGGTTGAGGCGAAGCCTTCTCACACTAAGAGGACCAATGCGATACTTATATTCGAAGTTTCTGTCCCATGTAGGTGATCCATCCTGCAAAATGATTTTGCCGACCTGTATCGTATAAGCAGTATTGTTTTCAAAGACTAAAAAGTATCTGCCTTCTTCGTCCTCTACCATGCGACACCTGAGACCTCGGTCATCGCGTCGATTGAACTTGTTGATATTGTGCTTATATTCGTATTCGTATCCCCAATGATCTCTGAATCCGTGATTATCCTTATCCTTCACATTCATAAAGACCATATTTTTTTTGTTGTAATCTTTGAAAAGTGCCATATATTCTCCGTCGGCATGCTTCACACCCGCTATTCTAATTTTTACACGTGTGCCAACGAGACGTTCAATAATCCTCTCATAACTTTCCTCTTGCAAAAATGCTACAGATTCTTCTTCCAAATCGTCCAATTTTGCTATCGTCGGGGCTTCTCCGCCGAATTCTTTGGCTGAGGCATCTATACGTTTCAACTGTTGTTGCAAGGGGTTAGCTGCTTTGCTGATTCCACCCCATATTATGGATATAGCGTTTTTTGCCGCTTGATTGAGTTCAACGAACATATTTCTAACTTTTCGTACTATTCGCTGGGATAACGGTGGATGTAGCAAACGTTCCATTTCCCATTGCCGTTCCCGCTTTTCTCGATCATTCATCGTGTCGTGGTATCGGATATAGGCTCCAATTTTAGTATACAATTCATCTTGCCGAAAAATATAACTCGGAGCTTGCCCACGTTGTCTGGATTCTTCAGAGATAATTTCTGCACCTCTGGTATCCAATCGCATGGTGCCTTGGTAGCGGTGTCCGTCCTTCATATGAAAGACCACATACTTGTTCAGAAGTGTCTTAAGGAGTCTGTCTTTCTTAAACAAACTAATAATATAAATAATCCCCTGGAAAACAAACATCAAAACGGCAGCAATAAGAGGCCATTTTACTTTGTCCCATAAACCACTTACACCGCCCCGCGTATCACCATTGGTATTTTCTTCCTGACCAATTGCTGAATAAGTAACAAACACCATCCCTAAAATGAGAATCAGCAATACGACTTGTCTTTTCTTTAACATGATACAATTCCCCTCAATTAATAGATATTAACCCCATTTTCAGATGCAATTTTTCGGACATTCGTGTTTGCAAGTGGGATTTTCTCTATAGGTAGATGTTCTATCAAACCGTAACCGTCTGGATAGAGCGCGTCAAATCGCTTTAACGCCACGTCTAACGCCAATTCCCCTTCACCGGGGACATCTTCATTAAGGTGTAAAACTAAGCCGTTTTCAACACGAATGTCCTTAATGTGTGCCATCGGTGCAATCGGTCCCATTACATCAAAAATATAGTTAAGTCTCGACTCACTTTCATAAATCTGTCGGAGCGTTTGGAAATGGTTGACAAAATCCATGACAATACATAGGCGGTCTGAACCGACTCTCTCAACAATTTCACTGCACGTTTCAGGTGAGTCCATAATAGAGATCGCGTGTGTTTCCATAACAAGTGTCAACATTTGACGTTCAGCATTTTCAGCGATAGGTTTCAGCGTTTCAATTAACCGTTCCATCGATTCGGGCAAATGGTTGTCTCTATGGGATGTCCATGCGCCATCTGGGTTTAGACTACCTGGTCGGAATAGGTAAAAATGCGCGCCAAGTTCTCGTGCCACTGGCATCCCACAATTCACAACTTCAATTGCTGCTTCGCGAACTGATGAACGCGGATCAAAGAGACACTCCTCATAAGTGATACCAAATTGTACCAAATCAAGTTGTGCTTTTTCAAGGAGAAAACGACATCGCGTACACTCTTCTGGAGAAACAAGCGGAATATTTGAACTTGCAAAATGGTAACTTACTCCAGTAAACTGTAATTTCTGTATCGCTTCTATCTCTTCCTGGTTCAACGTTCGGAAATCGCGACACATTCCAACGACGCCAAGTCTCATAATGTTTTTTCTCCACCCAAGATTTGCAATAGGTCACGCGCTTCTATCAGGTCAACAGTTTCAAATCCCTCTGTGAACCACTCATAGATCGGTTTTAGCAAGTCGGACGCGGCATCATGTCGATTCTGTGTTATCATGAGTCTGCTTAAACTGACAGCGGTTCGGAGTTCCCATGATTTAGCGTCTTGGTGCTGCGCAATAGTTAAGGCTTTCTCAAAACACATCTCTGCCTCACGTTGCAGAGTATTTGAGCATTGATTCTGTTCAACTGTTTCTCCAGACAGATCTTTACCTGATTTTAGCAAAAACTCGCCTTTGAGTCGATAGAGTTCTGCTTCATTTGTGCGTTCACCACTTTCCGCAACAACTTCAAGTGCTTTTTCGATAACCTGAAGTCCTTCTTTAGCCTTTCCACGCTGACCATAAGCATGCGCCAACATTCCGAGGTAAACTGGACGTAATACACGCGATCGGTTGGCTTCCCATTCGGCAATTCCCTCTTGAATCAAGGCAATTCCTTCTTCGTGTGTATCGTCAATATTCTGTTGAAGTGCCCAACCTTTCATTATTTTACCTGTTGGTTCCCAGACGGAAAAACCGTGCTCCCTACAAATCGAGAGTAGTTCTGTAGCATAGGTGTTAACTTTCTCCACGTCTCGACATTGTTGAAATAGTAATGCTCCAAAATGTAGGGCAACCACCTGGCTAAACGGATGTGGTCGTTCCTCCCACATCTGTTGTGCTGCTTGGAGTTGGGCTTCGGCTTGTTCCGGGTGTCCTAAACACCATATTAATGGTGCTGCGTAAGCGTGTAAGGTCATACCGGGGTCAGCAAGATAGTGAAAAAATGTATGTACTGGATGTTGGTGCGGGTCATAGCGCGATATTCCTGCTTCAACATGAGCACGTGCCATTTTTAATTCACCGAGGTAATAAAGTGATGCGCCCAATGCCCGATGTGCTTCTACTTCCAACACAGTGTTCTCCTGTTGTTGTGCCATCACAAGGCACTGTTCACTGAGTTCCCGTGCCGTTTGTAATTTTGCGCGCACCAAATAAGAGAGCCACAATCCAAACAAAATTGGAAATCGGAGGGGCATGCGTTCGTTGTTCGGCATTGTTTCCAACAGAGCTTTTGCACGTGTATATGTTTTTTCTACTTCAGGTGCCGCGTAGCCCATTGTTGCAATAAGTGCGGGTCCCAAAGTTGTTTGAATTACCAATTCGCGCGCTGCGCGTGCAGGTGTGTCCGGCAATGTTTCTAACAGAGTCAATCCCTGTGTCAAGTGGCGAACCCCTTCAACATTTGCGGATCTCTCTACTGCCCGTTGTCCTGCTTGTTGCCAAAATTCAATAGCTCTTTCAGGTAGTTCACCCTCCGTGTAGTGATATGCTACCAATTCTGGTTGTGCACGAACAACATCCCCGAATGACTTCCGTAACACGGTTGCAATTCGTCTGTGATAGGCGTGTCGTGTGCTTTTGAGCAGCACTTGATATGCTGTCTCACGTATCATCGGGTGTTTGAAAGTATAAATTGGTTTGTTCTCATGGGTCTGCCGGCATCTCAAAATTTCTGCTTCAACAAGCTGCTGTAATTCCTTTTCAAGCCATGTGAGATCATCCTTCTGCTCAGGAAATGGACGAAATGCTGCAAATTGGTCAGGGTGCGCGAGAAATTCACCTGCTTCAGGTTCTTCAGTCATGCTGACGATGACTTTATATAGCAGTTCGGCTGTCCACTCCCTACCAAGTGTAGCTCCAAGTTGTACGAGTTCTTTTCGGGCTCCAAGTCGGTCAAGTCTGGCTGTCAACGATGCTTGCAGTGTTGCAGGTATTTCAGTTGAAACATCTATATTTTGCAGGTCAGATTCAAGTGCCATGCGCGTTAATTCTTCTACAAATAACGGTACGCCTTCGGTTTTGGCAGCAATTTGTTTAGAGACCTCAGCAGGTATTTCCTGCTCACCCGCTATCTCCGAAATCATTTGCGAAACTTGCCTTCTGTTTAAACGTTTCAATGACATCTGAGTGACCCATTCTAACTCGGTAAGGGTTTTGAGTCTTGCCCTGCCTTCAGCTTGTGTGCTATCCTGATTGACACCTATTTCTGAACGTGATGTCAAAATTGCAAGGATAGACGCTGTTTCAATCCGAGAGATTAACAGATGTAGAAACTCCAATGTAGAAGGGTCAACCCAGTGTAGGTCTTCGGCAATCAGTAAAAGTGGTTTTCGCTGAGCAGTTTTTTGGAAAATCTGAATAAGTGCTTGCAACGTTCGTCGTCGTCGTTGTGCCGGTTTCAATTCCACGTTTCGGTAGTCACCGTCTATCTCTAAGAGTTCCGCTAAAAGTGGGAGTAGATTTAACGAAAGCTCATAGGAATTTAGAAATTGCTCCAGTTTTTTCAGTCGCGTGCTTCCTGTATCCACCTCTCCGAACCGCAAGAGTTGTTGCTGCAAAAGCGATAGAATGGGGTGGAGCGGACTATTCTGTGAATCTGGTGAACCGCGGCATTCCAATATTTGGGCATCAGCCTCAGTCGCTTCTTCAGCAATGACCGCAACAATGCGTGACTTACCAATACCTGCTTCCCCTTCAATCAGTACGACCTGTCCTGATGATGATGCTGCAGCGAGTTTCCATCGTGCTTTTAGGGTTGCGACTTGTCGTGTTCTCCCAATTAAGGGCGTCACACTGCTTTGTAATGTGAGTGTTGCCTGCTCTCGCCTGAAAACTGGGAGTGCACTGTCCGGGTGTTCTTCAAGTATCTGATAGATCGGAATAGGTTGCGAAATCCCTTTGAGGGTTACAGTTCCCAAATCTTGATATGTAAAAAAGCCTTCAATCAATCTGAACGTAGTGTCACCGATCACGATACCGTTTGGTGGTGAGACTTGTTGCATGCGAGCAGCGATATTCGGTGTTTTTCCGACAATGTCTATCGTATCACCATGATACCGTTCCAAAGAAGATATATGCTCACTTGGCTTACCAATAGGTATCCCTACTTCCCACACGACTACCAAACCAGTGTCAATGCTCAGACGCACTTGAACCTGGATTCCAAATATTTCTAACAAACGCGAATTCAGATCTTCTAAACCAGCAACAATACCTAATCCCGCCTGTACAGCACGCCGTGTTGCATCTTCATGGGCAATCGGATATCCAAAGTATACTAAGATACCATCACCAAAATAACGTGCAATGTGTCCATCGTATTCCAAAACGACTTCTGCAACAGATGCTCTATATGCATCTAACAGTTGTCGTAAATCCTCTGGATCCAGTTGTTCTGTCAGTGCTGTTGAATCTATAACATCACAGAACAGAACGGTAAGTTGTCGTCTTTCTGCCTTGCTAATAGGAGTTACACTGAGCGGTGTGTCCGTTCCATCAAGTGCGTGACCACAATCACCACAAAACTTGACTGCTGCGTTCATATAACCGCAACTTGAGCAACGTTTATGCATTAGGCTTTTCACAATAACTATATTGTATATCCATAGGACAGACTCCGTTAGGTATCATAGGTACTTCTTGCTTAAGATATCGACTGTGTTTCCTAGTCGCTATTTGTAATTGGCATATTATACCATATATAATTGATAAATTGTCATAATAGTCTGTAGGTTGAGTAGCACGTAGCGAAACCCATAGGTGTCAATTTAGCGTGTTAACGGCTTCAGTTGTCGTTTTCTTGAGTTACGTAGGAGCGGTATGTGTATAATACCCAATTAACGGGATTTGTAGTGCAAGGTCTCTGGGTCCTCCTCGCAATGCTGATTTTATCGGAAAACTTCGAATCAAGTTAATTTGGTATAACTTGTGATTTCTATAAACAACGGATTTTATACACATATCGTCCCTACGGGACTAAAGAGACAATCACATATTTGACGAACTGTATGAAAACTACACCTGCTTGTTGAATCTGCGAATCGGAGAATCCTTATAGAGTCAGCGGTTAGAATCTAGTTCTAAATTGATGCAGATATTCCGCGAGTTCTTCATCACTTGGGGCGCGTTTGTATGCTTCTTCATAAAAATTAAGTGCCTTATCCCTAATACCGATTTTCATATAAAACGAACCGAGATTGCGATAGGGAGCGTCATAGGTAGATTTCAACTCCATAGACTTAATATACATTGAACGGGCTTCAAGTAGATGGTCTTTTGTAGGACCAATGAGAATATTCAGTGTGGTCTGCGTGTTTCCAAAGTATGGAAAGACAGCAGCCCCTTTTGCCTTTGCCTTTTCTTCAACTGCTCTTGCTATTTTAGTCGATCTTGTATTGAAAACGAGATATCCAGACTCTGTCTTTTCAATAGCGAGTTCAAGTTTTGCAAGTGCGTCTTCAATCGACTCATCTATTTGCACCGGCTTCCATGATGGCCAACCTGGTCCTGCATTTTTCAGTCCAAGGTCATAGTGAACGGATCCAAGGTCATTATATATCTCAGCATTTTCAGGGCGCAGATCTAATGCTTGGTCGTATAGATGAATGGCTTGATCATAATCCTTTAAGTTATATGCGTTCTTGGCATCAATTTGAATTGATCGAAAATCGTTGCTCTCCTCATTTCTTTCTCCAATGGATTGAAAGTTGTCACCTCCCAAAAAATGGATGGTCAGAATAAGTACAATCGACAGAACTACTATAATGATTGTGGGTAGTTGCAATTTCATTTTCACTCTCCATTGTGTCAGTTTGATTAGCTGAAAATCTTGTCTCTATCCGCAATTATACCATATTTACTGTATTATACCAAATTAACTTGATTCAAAGTTTTCCGATAAAGTCAGCATTGCAAGGCACAGGGACCTCGTGCTACAAATCGCGCTAATTGTGTATTACTTTCCCGCGAACATCGGATTTTCCGTGCTCGCTCTATTTCCCTTAAAAACACTTATCTCCAGCGATTGTTCCTGTTAAAAGTGACAGGGATAGAATTCTGTTCGCCGTTTCTCTCAAAATAGAGTTTAATTGTTCTGGGGGCACGGATCCTTTCATCTACAATTTTAAAGATTTCGAGTGTGTGAATTGTGATGTCATTGATTTGGTAGATGATGTCTCCTTTTTTGAGAATTCTTGCCAACCCACTGTTTCTTTCAATGTTTGAGATGATGACGCCACGATACATGTGATTGCGTGCTTTATCATCCTTATCAGGCTGCGTAAGTGTTAATCCCCATCTTTGAGGTTCATATTCCCATTCAAGTGATTTTAGTTTTAAGGTGGTTTCTCTTTTTTGTCCACGTCGGATGAATTCACAATTGATGGATCGGTTGAGTGGAAGCAAGCGAACAACAGCTTTAAAATCGGTTTCATCCTTTATCCGATGTCCAGAGATGGACCAGATGATGTCACCCCGTTTAATACCCGCAGCAGTAATAGGACTCTGTTTTTCAAGTTCTGATACTAAAACTCCACGTGAAAAAGTTGAGTTTTGTGATGCATCTTTCCCTAATAGTTTTTCAGCCATTTCCTCACTTACAGACTGTATTTCCGCCCCAAGATAAGGCGGCACAATACACCCATGCTCGGTAATCTTTTTGAGGACTATTCTTGCTTTGTTGGCAGGAATGGCAAAACCTACACCCTGCGACCCACCACTGGTTGAACGGATGACGGTGTTTATACCGATAAGTTCGCCATGGACATTTACCAATGCTCCGCCGCTGTTCCCCGGGTTAACTGAGGCATCCGTTTGTATCAGTGCCTCATAGAAACGGCTGTCTACTGTCAAGGAACGTTGCGTTGCACTGACAATACCAACCGTTACTGTTGGTTGAGCGTTGCCAATTGATAGTCCAAAAGGGTTTCCAATTGCGAGTGCCCATTCACCAATGAATAAATCATCAGAGTCGCCCCACTCAATTTTGGGTAGTTTTTCCTTTGTATTGATCTTTAATAGTGCTAAATCGGATAGGAAATCGTATCCGAGTAACTGTGCATCAAATTCTCTGCCGTCAGCGATGGCAACTTTGATATTCTCTGCATCTTCAATGACGTGATGGTTCGTAAGGATGAAACCATCTTTACTGATGATTACACCTGAACCGACTTCACGTAAGGAACGTTTGCGAACGGGTGGAACGTCCCCCCAGAAAAGCCATTCTTCAACGGATGTTAACTGCGTAACGCTTCGTGTTGCACTTATATTAACAACTGCAGGACTTGCACGTTCGACTGCTGTTACGATCGCAGTTCGTCTCGATTGTGTAACTGCTTGTTGGAGGTCTTGTTCAGCGTGTACATCTGCTAATAGTGAACAAAACAATCCAAAAAGCAGAAGTACAATCTTTGCGCGCATTAAATATACAGAATGATCCTTAGATAAAATCCCTGCAATGTATAAAAGGGATTTGCTCATCATCTTGCGTTCCTTTTTTATCCGTTCCATCTACGTTTTCAATTTTAGGGAGATGCGATATCCTTCCAAGCCTGGGTCTGTATCAACAATTTTTTGCACATCCTCTAAGGCACGGCGTTTTGCGTGAAATTCTTCCGCGTTTGCACATCTGAGTGCTATCCGTGCTCCGACTGAACTTGCCCGTCTAAGATTTTCCAACTCTATCTTTTCGAGTGTGTCATAAGCAGTATGCCCAAATCCCCGTCCTGATGGAGAAGAGGTGGGGTCTCCCATGTGGCATGATGGTACGCCTTTGAGGAAAAATGGAAAATGGTCGGAGTAGGAATGCACCTTTTGTCCAATAGGCATATCTGCATGCATCTGTTGCTGCGCTGCGTTAAAGAACGGTTCCAACGATTCCCAATGATGCAAGACTATTCCTTTTCGACTCGTTCCGCCAGCAGCGTCCATATTCAACATGAACCGAATGTTATCTAACTCGTTTGCATGAGCGTCAACATAACGAAATGCGCCTGTAAGTCCAATTTCTTCTGTTCCAAAGGCGATAAAACGGACAGTACGTTTTAGCATATCCGATGTGTAGGTAGCTAAGACACGCGCCGCTTCTATAACGGATACCATACCTGAGGCGGGGTCGTGTGCTCCTTGCGCTATGTCGTGTCCATCGTAGTGGCACCCTAAAACAACCATCTCTTCAGGAAAATCCTTTCCCGGTAGGTCGGCGACGACGTTCCATGAGGTCCGAGGTTCGTTAATGTCTGTCGTTTGCAGACGCATTGTCACCTTTCCATAGCGATCAATACATCGTGTTAGAAAATCACCATCTTCCTTACAAACAGAGATACCGGGAATTGGTGCGGGGTTGTTGTCTTGCAGACTGCCGGTTTCAGGTCCAACGCCGGGGTGTTCACTGACGAAGATGAAAACACTTGCACCACAGAGAACTGCGCGTTCATATTTTTCTTTTCGGTGCACCCATCTACCAAGATCTTTGGGTGAAGCACTTTTCGCCATCACAAGTTTACCGCGTGCTGTTTCCCCGAGTTCGCTGTATTCTCCGGGACTTCCATATCCAACAGAAACGAGTTCTGCAGCAATATCATTTGTTGGACAGTATGGAAGCGAGATGCAGTGCAAAGTTCGTTCAATGGGTTCGGTGATTGTGAGGGTGGCAGCACCGCGTGTCCAACCTGCATAAGGATATTCCTCTAATCTAACATTTTTAAGTCCATAACGTGTAAATGTTTCAGAGATAAAAATAGCCGCCTTATATTCTTCAGGTGTACCTGCAAAACGTGAACCGAAGTCATCACATAAAACGGTAAGATTGTCCATGACTTCGCGACTGGTGTAAATATCACCGACCATCTGCTGGTCAAGATTTAGATATGGATTTTTATTTTTCATATTCATTAAAATACTTTTTTCTGTAGTGTGTAAAGTTAACAAAGTTTATGTTGAAGATATAGTGTCACTGGGTTTTGTCCCACCTTCATCTTGAAGGGTGGCAAACATATCCAAATCAGATCCAAGATCGGAAGTCGTGGCAGGTTCTGGGAGTGGAGATAACGTCTTCATCCGTGCATCCGCTATTTTCTTTAACTGCCACGGATTCAAAATCTGGATCTTTCCTCGTCGTGAATCAATTACATTATGCTGTTTGAAAGTTTTTAATAGTGTCTCAATTGTCTCTGTTGAACTTCCAATTAATGTTGACATACGCTTGGTTGATAAACGAGGCACAGACACAATACCCTTTCTGTTTGGAACCGAAGCAAGATTCTGCAAGAGTAATGCAAGACGGGAGGAAGCACATCGGAACGCAATGTTACTGAACGCATTGGTATGCCTTTGGTCTGGTGTTGCGGGTCTTTTCAATATGTTATGTGAACCAAAGTGCCATTCCTGCTTTTTATTTTTGTATCCAATGAATAGAGGGTTGATGGATGTTTTCAACACATTAGATAACCCTATTTGCGTCCTACGCAACAGTGGTAGCGATAAATGTGGTTTGCGTTTGAGAAAAAATGAAAAGTCCCGGATTGTTACAATACCGATACAAACCTCAGTCAATGTTTCTGCGAAAGTAGATGAATCTGAATTTCCATTCCAAAACCCTTCATCTGGTGAAACTACCCCAAACAACTCTCCCTGTTCCAGTACCTCTTTTGTTTCTTGATTTTCGTCTGAATCTGAATTAACAGAATCGTTTTCAACCTTTTTTGTATCTACTTCTGGTGAACTTTCAGATATTTTAATACGTCCCTCTTTTAATAGACATACACCTTCTTCACTGATACGTTCCTCGTGTTTTAGGTTCTTGAAAGTGATAATCTGTGCTAATGCATAAGCATCTGCTTCGGAAAGGTCGCGGAAGATATTGACTTGTTTGATACACCAAAAGTGTTCTGAAATAAAATTTCTCATATTAAGCACAGAGGTAGTCAAACCTACATATAAAGAATAAAGCCATTAATAGTTTTGGACTTGAAATTACAAATCTCAAGACATTTTAATAAAAATCGAATCTGGTATTTCATCCTTAATTTCTTCAAACGAAAGGGTAAACCCTGTGCTAAGATAACCACCCTCAGGGTTTGTATACTGTCTTCGTTTCATATATACATCTTCATTTCTATCAGGGTTATTTAGTTTTAAGAATTTTCAGTTGATGCGTGTTACTGAAAGTTTCTATTGTCCATCGGGTTTCGCAAACTCTACCCTTATGTGTCAATTTAAGCAATTTAGTTGTAGCGCAAACTGTTAGTTTGCGCACTGTATAAACACAATCTAACAGATTGTGCTACAAAGGACAAGAGAACCTTGTTATTCCCAATCCAAACGGTAGGAGCGATCTCCGTATCGCGACCATTCGTCAGTCGGGAATTGGAGTTCCCTTTTACCGATAGTAACGAGTTTTTTCTTAAATTGACACCGATGATGGGTTTCGCTCTGCTCTATCCGACGGACAATATTTTGGTGGACACAGCACTAGTTCAAGAAATAACGCAGCCTTAGATCCATCTTGAAATTTAGGACGTTGATCCTTAGACATTTTCCATCCTTTCTCGTGAAATTTCCACATAATTAGCGTCTATATCACAACCTATAAAACTTCGATAATTTCTCACCGCAGCAACTCCTGTAGTGCCTGCTCCAAGAAAGGGGTCTACAACGAGATCGCCATAGTTACTATGTTTACGGACTAAATCCTCAAACAATAATAATGGCTTTTGTGTTGGGTGTTGTCTTTTACCTTTGTGTCGAGGGATTGGATACTCATAGATACCAGAGTCATACTCGCTATTGAAAGTAGGTTTTCCTACTTTGACACCTACAACAGCCATTTCTCGACTGTTAGAGAGATAAGTTGCGCGCATATTCAATGGCACAGGATTGGTTTTCTGCCATATAATCTGACGGATCATTTTGAATCCTGCCGATTCCATTGCATCCTTCACCTTACCTATTTTCCAAAGGTCATACCATACAATAGCAGTTCCACCACGGCGTAAGGATTTGTAAAACACCTTTGCCATATCGTTGAGATTTATCTCTACATGATCCCAGGGACCAAAGTCCATGCTAACAGCAAGTCTCTTTACACCGTTCACAACCTCCGAAAATCCAGTTTTTTTGCTGATACAGTATGGTGGGTCTGTTAAGATAAGATCCACTGATCCAGTGGGTAACGAATCCATAAATTCCTGATAATCAGATACCTTAACGGTAAATTCTTCAAACATTATAGTTACACCCTTTCTTGTTCAGAAAAAACGTATTTATGCAACACTCAAAAGAACTTATCCACTAACGTTTTGTTTTGCGATAGTTATACCTATAGCAGGATTCAGCGTATTACCTCTGGTATGATAATATACTATATTAACGACTTGTGCTAGTTACGTAATAGTTTTGTTGTTTTTCACAACTGTTCATATTCTGTAGGAGCGATCTCCGAATCGCGATACCCTGTCGGGAATCGGAATTCCCTCATACCTTTGAATGGGGTCGTGAATTGAAAAAGTTGCGGAATTCAAACCCAAACGAGACAAACATGTGAAAGATAAATATACCAAATGTTAACTAGCACAATGCGTTATATTATCAATCTTTTTATCAAGTTTGAAACTACTTATTGGTAAAAAGCACTCACTTTAGCAGATAAATCAGTGAAAGATTCCATATCGAAAAAGCGTTGAAAGTATTTTTATTCCAGCTCGGATACTCCCGACGAAGGTTCCACTAATTTTTGATGTACCGATCCGTTTTCTGTAACTAACTGGCACCTCACGGATGTTCATCCCCATTTTTGCAACTTTGAGTTGCATCTCTATTGTCCATCCGAAATTCTTATCTTGCATGTTCAATGCTAGTAATTGTTCGTAACGGATAGCACGAAAGGGACCTAAATCGGTGTACTTTACCCCAAAGAGGATTCGCATTAAAAAGGTTGCGAGTTTATTACCAAACCTTGCCTGTGGTAGTAATGCTCCTTTTTCACTTGGGACACGTGTGCCGATAACAAAATCCGCGAGACCGTCTTGAATCGGTTGTATGAGCGTTGACATCTCTGTTGGGTCGTCGCTATAATCACCATCCAAAAACACAACGATATCCGCTGCCTCAACAGCAGCAATTCCTTCAAGACATGCGCTGCCGTAGCCTCTTTGCGGTTCAGTTACGACTCTTGCGCCGTGTTGATGTGCTATTTCTGCTGTGCGGTCTGTGCATCCATTATCTACAACGATAATCTCCTGAACTAAAGTTTTCGGTATATCGTTGATGACATTTGCAATTGCTCCTTCTTCATTCAAGACTGGAATGATAACCGAGACTTTCATGGTTTCTACGTTCCAAGTGAGAAAACGGGAGATAATACATCGCGTCCCTTGCACAGAGTTTCCGCGACGATCCGGTGCGGTTAGGAAACCGCACCTACAGGGGTTGGAGAACCACTAAATTTACACCTATAGGTTGACATTCGTCCAATCTAACCTACACGTATAATTTGAGCGGAGAATTACATTCTGACCGATGGTTCTTGCACTGTTTCAATAAGACGTTGGATAACTGTATCAGTATCAACACCCTCCGCCTCGGCATGGAAATTGGTCAAAACGCGGTGGCGTAACACTGCCGGAGCAACGGCTTTGACATCTTCACATGAAGCGTTGTAGCGACCTTTGAGAATAGCCCTTGCTTTAGCACCTAATATTAGATACTGTCCTGCACGAGGACCCGCACCCCAACGCACCCACTGTTGGATGAAATCGGGAGCATCCTTTCCTTTTGGCCGAGTTGCTCGTGTAAGTTTGACAGCGTATTGAACAACGTTATCTGCTGCAGGGACTCTGCGAACAATTTGGTGCAATGCAACAATGGCATCACCAGAAAGAGCAGTCTCCAATTCAGGTTCATCTGCGCCTGTTGTTGCGGAGATGATGTTAACCTCTTCCTCTTCAGCGGGGTAATCTATAACGATTTTGAACATGAACCGGTCAAGTTGTGCCTCCGGCAACGGATACGTGCCTTCCTGCTCAATCGGATTCTGTGTGGCAAGCACAAAGAAAGGTTCAGTCAATTTATACTGAGTGCCGCCAGCAGTAATGTGATGTTCCTGCATAGCCTCTAGAAGTGCAGCTTGCGTTTTAGGTGGGGTCCGGTTGATCTCATCGGCGAGGAGGATATTCGCGAAAATCGGACCTTGAATGAATCGGATAGAGCGATGTCCTGTGGCGCGATCTTCCTCAAGCACATCGGTGCCGATAATATCGGCAGGCATTAAATCCGGTGTGAACTGAATTCGTTTGAATTGGAGCTTGAGAATCTGAGCAAGCGTTTTGATCATCAACGTTTTTGCTAATCCTGGCACACCTTCGACAAGACAGTGCCCGCCTGCAAAGAGTGCCATCAACATCTGATTGATAACATCCTCTTGTCCGATAATAACTTTTTTAAGTTGTGCCACTATTAATTCTTGGCTTTCCATCAACTCTTCAATGGCTCTGACTTCTTCCGTTGCTGGCATCTATTCACTCCTTAAAGTGTTAAAGGTTATAAATATCTCTATTGGAAACTTATGGATAATACCAATTAACTTGATTAGACGTCTTCTGAAAAAGTCGGCATGGCAAGGCACAGGGACCTCACACTACAAATCGGGTTAATTAGGTATAAGTTCACTCTATTCGTGCTTTTACTACAAGGCTATTTAGTTTTAGGCTTTTTGTTCGTTGTAGCCGAAAAGTCACGACCGGGAGGTCGCTCCTACAACGGAGACTCATAAACTGAAAATCTAAGTATGGAAACTAAATGCCCCTATTTGTGCTATATTACCTTCCTAAGGTTTTTGAGTTAAGATGAAACGTTTTGTGCTTTGGCTGGAAGCGATTCTAACAACATCTGTGAGATGCAAGATTTGCGTGGCTTCCACTGTCGGTGCGTGGAAACGAACAGTCTGCTTCATTTCAGCTTGCTGTCCGGACTTTTTGTACTCCAATTGGATTTCAGCAACGTCAGTTTTGAGTTTTCGTGCTTCCGGAACCATGTTTATGACGAATGGTGCCTCTACATCAACAGTGATATTGTCTTCAAAAGTGAGTGCTTTACCAAGCGCTGCTGGAAGGTCGCGTTCCTCTTCTCTCAACAACTTGGCATACGGATGACTGACAACAGGAAGTTCCAGAATAAATTGGTTCGCTATTGCGTATACGTATTCCTTACATGACCAAGTTAGTTTTATCTTTAATTCAGGTTCCAACTGGTCAATCTCGGATATTTCAAAATGATCCACTTTTGCACGTTCATCCAATTCCAAAGCATCACGTAGGAATCGAATTCTATCATCGCGATGACTTGTACCTAAGAGCCTTGCTCTAAATCTAGCGTTGAAATCTCCAGAGACACGGAGTTCATGCGTGACTTCTACACTCATGTCTTTTTTGACCTTAACATACGTAGCAGTCTGCCTTACATTTGAATTTGCTGGCAGTGCTGGACTCTTTTGAAAAGCGAATAAGAGTGATTTTACTTTTTCGCCATCAAGTTTTTTATGTTCCAAAACAGGTGTGTCTGCTGTGTCAACATCACCACTCTTGTTAATTGGTGCGTCGGTATTGATAATCAACGTCCATCTATTTTGGTCACTGGCGGGAAAATCACCAAATGCACACGTATGGGCAGTTGGGTCAAGCCATATCAAGTCTTTATTTTCTCCACCATCTACAGCGAGTATCATGTGATTGAAATATGCAAGTGATGGCACATCTCGGACAATTCTACTTGCTTTTCCAGCGGAAACAAGGACGGGGTAAGAATCAATACCTGCGACGCGAAGCATCGTAGAGAGTAAGGTTGATTTTCCCTTACAATCACCCCACTCTTTTTTCAAGACTTCACCTGCAGCGTACGGTTTAATTGCCCAAATACCGCGCTCATCTCCCGCGTACCGAATGTTTGTCGCAACAAATTCGTATAGACGTTTGATTTTATCTTCACGTGACAACACCCCAGTGAGTAGTTCCTTTGTTTTCGCCTCAATTTCTTTCGTAGATCTATCCTGCTCACGAATTAATGTGGCATACCACGCGACCAATTTATCCCATGAATTAACTGATGAGAGACTAATGTTATAAGCAAAGTCCGATACAGCGGGCATCAAAGGTTCACTTCGCAATGCAGGAACATTTGTTGTTTCAAATGTGTAGGTACGAGTATAGTTGTTTTCGGTAACCGTCGGCTCAATTTGCGGTCCATTGACTCTATAAAGGAGTTGCTTTTTCTTGGGAATATGCGCTGTTAGGCGATAAGATAGTACAGGTTCTTCGACTTGGAAATAAACTTGTCGCCAAAACTCACCTTTCATAGCATGTGGTAAATTTTTGGTGGAGTATGCATAGTCAATGATACTACCGTCAGTTATTTTCGGTAATTCAAAATACATTAAACGGGTGTTTACATGTAACCCTGCTTCAGCAGCACTTACTGGCGAAATGCCGCGAACAATTTTACTTTCATCTAATGCTACTTGCGTACCATCTGGTTGAATCGTGTGAGCATGATGGATAGTGACATCGTCTCTACCTTGCACATACGGAATCTTGATCTCACCGAGGTGATACCCATCTTTATTGAAAATCTTTATTATTCGTCGTGTGGAATAGACAAGTCTACCATCCTCATCAATGTCATAAACCTTTGCTTCCCACAACACAACTGCACCATCATCAGGATGCTCTGCCGCGATCGGTGCATTTTCAATACTATTTTGGATGGCTTGTTCGTCTGCTTCGCTAATAAAATCATACGGCAGCGACGATTTTCCTTTCATCCCACCTTGTTCCTCTTCTTCAGAGGCAACCTCAACATGAGTATGACCGTTGTCGTGTGTATGTGGAGTCAACGGTTCCTCTGTTTCCTCTTCCGGATTTTGTGCAGTACTTTGCTCAACTAGCGGCAGAGGTGTGAGACGTTTTCCTAAAAATGTTTTATCAGCGAGTGTCCCTTCCCCGTTCGCTACTACGTCCTTGCGCAAGGCGCGCCCATCAGCGTTATCATCAAGGTGTGGATGCTCTGCTTGCATTGCGCCATCTTGTTCATACCATTCATCAACACGAGTTTGCATCCAGAGAAACGCCTCTAAGAGTGATATTGCACCGTCGGTGTTTGTATCCGCTGTTGGTTCAGAGAATACATCAACGAAGAGATCTCCGAAACCGGCTTGAGAAGCATAACCTTCACGTGTTGAACTTGATGTGATAATAATTCGTCCCTTTGCGCTGATGTCTTTTACTATTCCCGCACTATAGGGAAATCCAAAGACGAGTAGCTGCTGTTCTGCGCGGATGTTGTTAATACTATCAGTGTATTCTTGTTGACTGATGTCGCGTCCCGGCAAATTGAATTTCAAGCCGGATGAGGTTCGCGATGCATGCCCAATCATGAAGAGGATAAATTTATCTGTCGGTTGGACCTTTTCTGCAAGTTGTGAAAATGCCTCTAAAACACGTTCCCGATTTGCTTCACCCGTAACAAGTTCGGGGAGTGTGCCTTCATCTTCAAAAAGGAAGGTGATCTGCTCAGCGGGGTAGCCGTATTGCTGTGTGAGCAATTGGTGGAATCGGGAAGTTGCACTCCAAAACTTGTCATAGTAGGATTTCTCACCACCAGCACCGCCAAGTATTAGAACGTAATCTGTTGCAAAAGTTGTTGTGGTAACCGATAGGAAAACAGCCAGGATTGTAATGATAATTCGACGCATATTTTTTCTCCGCTTTAGCACAGTGCTTGTGCTGGCTACTTGACTTTCGTTGGATGTTATTCAAAAATCAACTTGATTTGTATTGTTCTCGGTATTGTGGAGCACGGGCAGGCATAGAGACCCTCCTCTACGATTTAGCGTAATTCAGTATTATACCAAATTAACTTGATCCCACCCGGTAGGTGCGGTTTCTAACCGCAGCGAATGCCAAGCAAAATGAACTAAATCCCGTTAATTTGGTATTACATATCTTCTGACAAGTTAAAATCTCCACTTGTACCACCGGTTTTCTTGACTAACCTTATATCGGAGATACACATCTCACGGTCAACAGCTTTACACATATCGTAAACGGTCAAACCTGCAATAGATACAGCGGTGAGTGCTTCCATCTCCACACCTGTACGCCCAACGGTTTGTACCTCTGCTTCAATCTCAATTTTTCCTTCTACAATTGACATATCAACGCGTATAGAGGTGAGCGTAAGAGGATGACAAAGCGGAATGAGTTCACTTGTCCGTTTAGCTGCCATATAACCTGCGAGTCGGGCGACTTCCAAAACATTGCCCTTCTTCATCTGTTGTTCTGTAATGCGGCGGAGTGTTTCAGGTTGAGCGGTCACATGTCCCTTGGCAATGGCAATTCGCAACGTTTCCGGTTTTCTGCCAACATTAACCATCCGGGTGTTGCCTTTTTCGTCAATGTGTGTTAGTTCGTCCATAATGGCTACAGAGGGTTTTCCGATAATATTAACCTATATATTTCCGTGCAATACTGTGTATTTCACTTCTTATACGGTTTGCAAGTTACTAATAGATAGTAACCAGGGTTTATCTACCAAAGCACGCAGGAAAATCCCGCGTGCGCCTATATTTCTAAATACAATTGTCGTCCGTTTCTATTGCGCTTCAACGTCGCGCTACCAGACAGGTTTTTTATGCTTTC
Organism: Candidatus Poribacteria bacterium; assembly: GCA_965237835.1. Classification (GTDB taxonomy): domain Bacteria; phylum Poribacteria; class WGA-4E; order WGA-4E; family WGA-3G; genus MSPOR6. Next base: position 520,820 of record OZ250160.1, read on the forward strand.
CGCCTGTCATTTTCTATCAATGTTTCGTTTGGCTTTGCAACATGTTTGAAACTTTACCCACCCCAGCGAACATTGAGCGGACGCTGGCAAACGCCTTTAGCGATGATGTTTGATTAGCAAAGTCCCTAACAGCACATTCAGATAGAAAACTAAGATACAGACATAATCATGTCAAAAGACAAGCATAGTATTATGCCCGTAAATGTCAAGAAAAATATAGATTTTTAGATACTGTTACCCTACCTTCATGATTCTTTCATACGTTTCGCGGAATCGTTGGAGATAGTTTCCTTCTCCGTGATACGTTTGGACATCCGCAGCGTTAGGTTGAATGTGTTCACCGCGCTTTAAAACTTCAGCACTAAATGCTTCTATATCAAAAGGTTCATCTACATGACTACAATACGTTTTTGCACCTGCTACCGCAGCACCGAGTGCAGCACCGCCCTTTTCTACAGAAACAACTGGTCTGTTCCAGATTCCTGCGACGCGCCGCATAATTTGAGGACTTCCTGTCGCGCCACCTGTAACATATAAAGGGTCTTGCGATGGTTTTGTGAAAACCTCGGAATAGACACGAACAGCTGCAAGGCTCGTCTCTATAACCCCCGAATAATCTTCTGCTAAATTCGGTGCATCAGAGTCGTTTGCACGTATTATATCAAAGGCACCAGAGACAGGAAAAGATTCCGTTTTTGGTTGCCAAAATGTCATGAACTGTCCTGGAGAAACATGTTGCAAAGCAACTTCTGCGGGTTCGTATTCCTCTTTTGAAAGTCCGTAGTTATTTCTGACAGCATCCCACACCATAGCACCATTTGTCCGGCACCCAAACATAAACGGACGACCAATACCATCGTACATCGCGTTTGCAAACCCCTCTGGGTCAAGCGTATACCCATCTGTAGATACCATATTGACAAAACTTGTGCCGAGACTGAGAAGGTCTCCTGCAACTGGAACTTTCGCTTGTGGGTTGTCCCCCGAACCTGCTATGATTGAACACTCTTGATGAAAGCCGTATTTTTCAACAAAATAAGTAGCGATATTTCCGACAACAGAATCTGGTGGGGCAAGTTCTGGCAATTTTCCCAGTAATCCTTCCGAACCCTCAGGTATTTCTTGTGCCGTTGCTGTTATCAGTTCGGAATCCCAAACCTTGTTCCGGTAATTCATTAGTGACATGCCGCACGCATTGCCTGTATCAATCGGCACTGACGTATTTCCCGATAGCACTGCAGGGATAAAACTGCTGATGAGTTGAATTTTTTCTGTTGCAGCGTAGTCGCGTGATGATTGTTCGGCGACACGACGAATCACCGCGCCTGTAAACCTCAGTGGTGCATCCGAGCCGGAAAGTTCAATCATCTGCGTTTTTCCACCGACTACTTCTCGGACATGGTTAGTCTGTACGACGGTATTGGCAGTCATCCATATCGGTGCAGTGGAATACGAGAAGACACCCGCTAAAAGCGTTTTTAATTCTAATCTACTATTTTCTGCCGGCTGTAGGTTGGAGAATATATTCGCAGCGTTTCGGTTCAGATAGACATGTCCGTGCTGTTGTCCTGATGTGTTAATGGCAACGATATTCTCTAACGCAACACCCGCCTCGCGCATGTCAGTGAGCATTGCATCAAGTGACGCAAGGTACATCAATGGCGGTTGTTCCGCTTCACCATCAGACTTCGGAGGTAAAATATAGTCCTCACCGATACCGAAGCAGTTGGTTCGCGTATCTGCGCGATAATCAATTGCGTGTTCAAAACACTTCTCTGCAGTATCAATATTGATGACGATTGTCGATAAACTCTGTGTGCTTGAATCTAAGCCGAGGGCAAGACGTTGGTTTATGTGGTTTTTCATAGCACTGTATATTCAAAACTAAATCCTTCAAGGATCAATTTCCGGGGTAGGCACGGTTTTCAAATTCAGCGATGAATTTCTCTGAGGCGATGGCTGCCGCTGCACCTGCGCCTGCTGCTGTAATCGCTTGACGGAATACGTGGTCATGCACATCACCCGCAGCAAAGACGCCATCTATATTGTCCGCTGCATTTTGTCTACGACGGCACCACGCAACCTAAAGGATCTCTACCTAAACCGGTTAGAGTTAACTCTTGCTTGTTTCTAAAATCTGGACAAACGTTTCAAGGTCTTCTACACGTAGTGCTGCGTTATGCAACTGTTTAAGAACCTGGACATCATCAACGTCCTCCAACAATGGACGTAACATGCGGACAGTGATAGAATTAAACTTATATTCAAGGACACTATAAAGAGATTCAAGGACAACTTGGCGCGCACTCTGCTCAACTCCTTGTTGATATCCGCGTTCGTAATGTTCTTTTCCTGTTGTTTCTAAAAGGTGTTGGTAAACCGATGATTCTTGCACGATTCCCTCCTGTAAAAAACCAGCAATTGCTTGGTGTGGATGAATTAAACCGCTCATGACCCACTGTGAGACGAGAAGATTGCTGCGAATAACTGTAGGCAGCGAGAGTGTCTTTATCCTTTCATTACATTGAATTGCCCATTGAAGTCGTTCTATGCCGGCCGGTGGCTGCATCAACGGAGCAAATGGCAGGAGTCCAGTGTTTTCCATCTCCAACACAGATTGTCCATCAAGTTCAATGAGGCGAATCACTTTGTACTCAACGATAAACCGATGATTCGGCACGTCTTGCCTATAACCCCCTGGATCATTCCGCCCAGCATTGGGACGGAGATAGATAACATGAGAAAGGATTGGCAATCCGTATTTTTCATAACATCTACCGAGATAACCTACATTACGACGCACCATTTCAAGATCGGTACTGTCGCCCACTTGAAACTCAATATGCACCAAGACCAATTCATCACCCAGTAGCACCTTTATAAGACTATCTGTCCGGCGAACTTCTACTGTCGTCAATTCACCTTCAACAAATTCTATAAACTCAAAATCGGATCGTTCCAAGACGGTCTGCAGGATGTCTTCAGGGAATTTCTGTAAGGTATCTTTAGTTACAATATCGTATCTACCGTGCGGCAGTGATGCAAAGTCTGGATCAGGATGCTCTCTTACGTAGATCATACCAACATTGTACTCTAGTCTGCCAATGAATATCAACCTTCTTTACAGTTCACCTATTCACATCAATTCCCCGGATAAGAGCGGTTCTCCAATTCTGCAATAAACTTTTCGGATGCGATTGCCGCAGCTGCACCTGCACCTGCTGCTGTAATCGCTTGACGGAATACGTGGTCATGCACATCACCCGCAGCGAAAACACCATCTATGTTTGTGCGTTGTAGGTCGTCTACGATAATGTACCCTTGTTCATTCATATCTATAACGTTTGTAAAAAGTTCTGTGTTCGGTATATGACCTATAAAGATAAACACACCATCAATTGGGAAAAGTTCAGTTTCATTCGTTTTGACATTCTTGAGTTTGGCACCAGTAACTTTTTCGTTGTCTCCGCAAATTTCCTCAACAACGGTGTCCCAAATAAATTTAATTTTATCGTTTTTGAATGCCCGTTCCTGCATAATTTGGCTGGCACGGAATTGGTCGCGCCGATGCACGACATAGACTTCGGATGCGTATTTTGTTAGGAAGATTCCTTCCTCCAGTGCCGCGTCACCACCACCGACAACGATGAGTCGTTGGTTTTGGAAGAAAAACCCGTCACAGGTAGCACAATAGGATACGCCGCGTCCACCATACCCCTCTTCCCCAGGGATGTTGAGTGTCCGTGGTGAAGCACCAGTACAGATAATCACAGATTTTGCGTGGTACTCTTTTTCATAAGTGTTCACGACAAACGGGTGTTGCGCGAAATCAACTGCTGTTACCGTATCAAATTTGACCTCAGTGCCGAACCGCTCTGCTTGCTCTTGCATGCCTTGAATAAAGACAGATGCTTCGTTACCGAAAAATCCGGGGTAATTCTCAAGGTCAAGTGTTAAGGAGAGTTGCCCGCCAAGTGCATCACCAGTGATTAGAACCGGTTCCAGCATCGCACGGGAGGTATAGACGCCTGCTGCAAAGCCAGCAGTACCACCACCAATTATCACGACATTTCTATTTTCAATGTTGTTTGTATTATTTTCCATATTTATATTCAATTATTTAAGTTTGAGTGTATTAAGAATTTATAGTAAAACCTTTTCTGAAAATTTTCATCAAAATCTTCGGGCTGGAGACCCCTCGCCTTTAGGCAGGGGAGGAAAGCCCGCCTCCTATTATAGTTATAATTTGTCCCCAAAAGGGGGAGTGCTGTTTTATCTCCACCTGCACACTGGGAGTCTGGATTCAGTTGTGCTGCTTCGTTCAGTGAGACTGTCACTACTCGCTTACTTGACCTGACACGATGTCTTTACCAGAAAATAATGGCTATAAGCCCACGCTCTCGCGGTATATGTTGCCCCATCGACATCACGGAATCAGAGAGGATACAGACTTGGGGAGCATCCGTAACATCTTGTGGTTTCCTGCCACGACAAGACCCGCGATATATCGTCTAGTCAACCGTTTAACTTGTGGAGTGGACGCTTGGCATGCGCTTCGCACAAGCCCCGATGCTTTAGCGCGGGGTTATTGACTGTTTCTATAACAGAGTCCAACAAATGTTCAGTCAAACTCATGCTATATTGGTTAAGCTGAAATTAGGGTGAATCTCGGTATTCCATTGATAATTGGATAATGTTGTTCGCAACTTTTGCAGTGCAGATTTTGTTCTTGCCAAATAATTTTACCTTTACACTGTGGACAGGCGATAATTTCCTTTAATGTTTTGGTTTGGCGGCTTCTACTTTTTACTAAAAGCGATTTTGCACGAGATACAATACTGCGCGGTACTGCACTTTTAAGCGTTAACCAAAAGCCTTTGTGGATTTGCTTTGCAGGCATGGATGTCAGAAGTTCTTCAATAGTCTGCGGAGATTTCAAGTCTAGTGGTGACTCTTGCTGGTCCAATATCTCATAATCAATCTGACCTTCCCATTCATATTGTACAAGGAAGAGGTTGTGGTGCATAATATGGAACTTCCTCCAGTACTTATCTTTTGCTGCCAACATGTGGAAAAGTTGCCCAAATTCAGCTTTCTTTTCGTTCTTTTGTAGGACCAGATGACCATTAATCAGGTTAACAATCCAGTTGTGATAATGCCATCCGTAGATACGTTCTCCGATTTCAGAGGGTGTTTCAATATAACCTCGGGATGACACACGCATCATTTCGGAGATAAGTAAATCAGGATTTTCAACATGTTCCAAAACATGTAAACAGATGACGTAGTCAAATGCACCGTCTACAAAAGGTAGAAATTGCCCATCAGCTTCTACCATTGGTCGATCAGTGACAATCAGACCGCCACGTTGTTCGTCGTCATCTATGAATTTGTCACACAAAACATCCGAACGTATATTTGGGTTGTGCCCACTTCCAATCTCTAAAACAAAATCGTTCGCACGAATGTTCATTTTTGAACAACCATAGTGATGTAAGGACTCAAATACGGAAACATATTTGCAACGATTCTCCCCTTTATGCCAAAGCCAACAGCTTTTTTGACAATGTTGAACCCGTTTAGTTTGAAAAATTGTGCAAGATCAATCGGATTAGCGTAATATGCACTGTCAGCATCGCCACCAATAGCATCCGCTTGTAGATCCGGGTTGCGATAAATAAAGTGCGGTGTTTTTGTCAAGAAACGCTTATTTATATAAAGTCCGCAGTTTCGCTTGAGCTGTTGCAACGCTTGTTGCTTTGTCTCTCCCCAAACAGGTCTGCCGGATTTGCCAAACATCATACGTATCCAATCAAGAAAAGGTGTTATAGGTGAGCAGAGATTCGGCCCGGATAGTACAACCTTCCCACCTTTACGAACAACACGGATCATCTCCGTTAATGCTGTCTCCACATCAGGTAGATGTTCTATTAATTCGTTTGAACAGATCATATCAAAAGAATTATTTTCAAACGGTAGTTCTAAAACATCACAAACTTGATATCGTAACTTTGGGTTTTCCCACTCTTGTGCTTCTTCAAGAAAAAGCGCGGAGATGTCGGTCCCAACAACATCAAAATCCGCTTGATTTAGCAGTCGAGAGGATATACCGTTACCGCATCCGAGATCCAAAATCCTCGAACCTGATGGTGCATAACGGATTACCAATTCTACGTAGTGTCGGAGATAGGTCTCATCGTGAGCGGATAAGAGTTCCTTATAGGTTTCTGAAGTTTCGTAGAACTCACGCATCCGTTGACGGAGTTGCAATGAAGTTTCGGATACAGATGTTCCAAGCATATTTGCCCATCTCCCAAAAGGTCTAATCAATTATATCCATTTGGTTGCACAATAACAAGAAAAAGTGAAAAGAACCTAAATGTTTGTTTCAATTATGATCGAAGTGTGTTCCACGGTGCCTCATCAAAAACATCAATGAGTTGATATCCCTCTTCTCCCTTACTGGGACTGAGCGTAACAAACAACTTTGCCGGTTGAGAAGAGACGTTAAAGGATGCATGAACGATATCTGCTGCAATGAACACGGAGTCGCCTGCGTTTAATATTTGCTTCTTATCTTCAAGCCACTGCTCCACGCTGCCTTCTATAACGTAGATAACCTCTTCCTGGTCAGGGTGCTTATGAAAATCGTGTCCGTATCCGGGGGAGAGGCTAACTTCCATTGCGACGATATCTTTTGCACCTGTGGTTTCAGGGCGACTGAGCCAACCGATTGTACCCCAATCCAAATGATCCCGTTCAACATTTGAGGACGATATAAATTTTCCGTTCACGTGGTATATATTCTCCTTTAATTTCATGATACCAAATTAGTTTCATTAGAAGTTTTCTGATCAAGTGGGTATTGCAAGGCACAGGGACCTTGCACTACAAATCAAAGTAATTAAGAATATCTTCAACCTTGATCCTGGTTTTATCTGACAGTGTGTAGGTGAGTCCGATCGAACCCACCATAGGCGTCAATTTAAGGAAATAAACCTATATTTTGGATATCTTAGCCCCAGCGGGGCGGAATGTGTATAGACCACGATCCATACCAAACTCAAGCCCCAGAGGGGCGAAAGGTGTATATGGGCACATGTTGTCAGACACCTGTCACCCCGCTGGGGTTCAAGAGACTGTTGGACACCGTTTTCTATATACCTGTCGCACCGCTGGTGCTAAGATGTGATTTACCAAAGCCTCGGGGAGGCGAAAGATGTATCAGACGCACTAAATTGACGCCTATGGTGAGTCCGATCGAACCCACCTACAAAAATTAAGAGAACAGAAATGTTTATCTGTTATTATTGAGATTTTATGGTGGACCAGGTAGTAGCCAGTTTTGCACGTGGATCAACAGCAGTTCCAGCCTGATACCCACTCTCCATCTCCATAATAACTTCCTCTTCGGTTAGCGCACGGTTCCAGATACGGACTTCGTCAATCAAACCGAGGAACAAACGATTAGCTCCTTCCGCAGTAGTTCCGACGAAAACGTTAGATGTATCAGTAGCTCCCGGTAAAGCAGTTTTGCCACCAGATTCGCCAACGTTTACACCGTTCAGCCAATACCGATGGACGCCGTTATCTAAATGTGCTGCAACATGCTGCCACTCATTGAGTGCGATCTTTCCGGTGCAAACACTACCGCCACCGGCAACGAAGTGCAAACATTCACTCGGTGATTCAGTATAGAAACTGTAAGAACGCGGACTGTTCCCTTTTGAGAGGATGCCTTGCCAACGTTGCGCATTGGGTCCCATGTGCCTTTCTGCGTTAATCCATGCCATCACGGTTACACCCGTCTCAACAGTGAGGACATCGGCATGCGGGACTTCAACCCAATCACTTTCACCGTTAAATTTCAGAGCCTTTCCAAACTTTCCATCCACCAATGCAGGGGCACCATTTATAGCACCGTTATTGCCATATTTTGAATGGTCAATTGCCATATTATCATCTAATTCATCAAAAGAGAAATAGAGGATGAGTGAATCATCCGACTCTTCTGCTGCAAGTGCGAAAGATGCAACAAATATGGTAAGGATTAATATCGTAAACAAAAATCTCATTGTTTTATTTTCCTCCAAAACAACTTCGGAATCCGAAGTTGTTATATAAATGAATATAGTGATAGGATCAGAACCTGTCACTATAAAGAAATTAGCGTTTTTGAGTTTTTAGTGTGCCCCATGTCGTTGCCAATTTCTGGCGTGGGTCAACAGGAAAAAGCTCTAAATGCCCTTTATTCATCTGGTCAATAACCTCATCTTCTGTAAGTGCACGGTTCCAGATGCGAACCTCGTCAATTAATCCGAGGAATTCACGTGCCGCTTCATGTGTCTTCCCAATAAAAACATCAGCAGTATCAGCTTTGCCTGGCGGCGGACCTTTGCCAACTATTTCACCAACATTCTGACCGTTAATCCAATATCTGTGCGTTCCATTATCCACCTGCGCAGCCACATGCTGCCATTCGTTTATCATGACTTCACCTTGGCAGACGCTTCCTGCACCGGCAACAAAGTGCAAACATTTACTATTTGCCTCAGTATAGAAACTATAGGAACGGGGACTGTTACCTTTTGCAAGAATGCCTTGCCACTGTGCATTATTAGGTCCTGTAAGTCTCTCAGTATTAATCCAAGCCATGACGGTGACATCTTTATCAACGGTGAGGGTGTCATGATGAGGGACTAAAACCCAGTCGGTCGAACCGTTTAGTTGGAGTGCTTTACCGAATTTACCCTCAACATGTTTTGGGTCACCAGCCATTTCACCGTGGTTCTCATATTTTGAATGGTCAATTGTGCTTTTATCATCAATTGTATCAAAAGAGAAATAGAGGATGAGTGAATCCTCTGGTTCATTTAATGCATGCACCATAGAAGCTGCAAACATTATGAGTGTTAACATAACTACAATATATTTCATTTAATTTTTACGACAAACCCGCGTTACGAAAGGATTCGCACAGGATAGGGAAGATTTGGAGTTGTGAATTAAGATTCTATTTTCCACTTGTCCTTTTTCCTGTTCACCTGAAATTGCTTACTCAATGTAGGGACCACGCAGGTTTGAGAAATAAATGAAAGAGTTCTGCAGATATTTCTTGTATATACAGCAGCCCCTTATTAAGGACGAATCAAACATGACCGTCCAATTTAACGCTGTTGAACCTTCAAGTTTCCCCAAGTAATAGTTAATTTTAATTTCGGGTCAACAGGAAAGATCTCAAAATGCCCTTTTTCCATCTGTTCATTAATTTCTTCATCAGAGAGAGCACGGTTCCAGATACGGACTTCGTCAATCATACCAAGGAAATATCGAGTACCACCTCCTCCCGCAGTTCCAATAACGACAGTGGCTGTATCAGCTGCACCGGGCGGATCCGGTTTGTTACCGACTTCCCAAATCTTCTGACCATTAATCCAATAACGGTGGGTTCCATTATTCACTTGTGCAACAACATGTTGCCATTCGTTTAACTTAACTTCACCTTTACACACACTACCACCACCGTTAGGTGGACCTACACTGAAGTGCAAACACTTACTATTTGCCTCAGTCCAGAGACTATAGGAACGTGGGTTGTTACCTTTTGCCAAGATACCTTGCCATTGCGCGTCATTAGGTCCTGTATGCCTCTCAGTATGAATCCAAGCCATGACAGTGACATTCTTATCAACGGTAAGCGATTCATGGTGTGGGATTTCAACATAGTCGGATACACCGTTAAATTGGAGAGCTTTTCCGTATTTTCCCTCAACATGTTGTGGGTCTCCGATCATTTCACCGTGGTTTTCATACAGTGAATGGTCAATTGTGCTTTTGTCATCAATTGTATCAAAAGACATGTAGAGGATGAGCGAATCCTCTAATTCATTTGCCGCATGTGCGAAAGAAACTACAAACGTTATGAGCGTTAACATAATAAATATATGCTTCATTGCACCTCCATAAAATTTTGCCTTAATAGGTATCTATTTTAAAATTGATTGGTCAATTGAAGCGATTTTACTCCCTTCAACAGCCAAATACCTTTGATTGACAGAAAGTTGTGTGGCACGGTCAATTTTACCAGTTGTCCATCGAATCTCAAGCAGATCAATCTGTTCCGCTTTTCCGACACCAAAATGTGCACGTAGGTCGTGAAAAGAAAGATAACTCCCACCACTTTGCACCTCACGATATTGGACGTGTGTTCCGGTCACAACCTTTATTCTTGCACCAATGCCAGAACGGTTACTTTTTTTACCGACAACCTGAATTTGTATCCAATTGTTTTTATTACCGACTGTATTTTGAAGTAGGTCTGGACGTTGATTGCAGTTGGTAACGAGAATATCAAGGTCGCCGTCGTTGTCGTAATCACCGATAGCGGCACCACGACTGACCTTTTTCAAGGTTAATCCATCTTTTTGGGACATGACATTGGTGAATGTGCCATCACCTAAATTTCGAAACAGCAGATTCCTTTGCGGATAGGTCACGTGCTTTTCAAGCACAGAGATATTATCCATCAAATGCCCATTCGCTACAAAGATGTCTTGATAACCGTCATTGTCATAATCAAAAAACTTGATACCCCATCCGAGATAACCGTGTGTCGCCTCCGCTATACCTGATGCAATAGTATTGTCTATAAAAAAATCACTATCGTGATTATGGTAAAGGGTATTTGTTTCAGTCTGATAGTTACTAACAGTCAGGTCAAGCTGCCCGTCGTTGTTATAGTCACCGAAATCGGTTCCCATTCCAGCTTCTTCTTTACCCATATCATTGTAGCAAACGCCAGAAATTAAAGCAACCTCTAAAAATTTACCTTTTCCTTCGTTTTGGAATAGGAAGTTCGGATCTTGGTCATTGGCAACATAGAGATCAACATCACCATCAGCATCGTAATCGCCGAATGTTACACCCAACCCGTGCTGAGGCGTCAAGTCCGATGGACGATACAAGGATGAAACATCGGTAAACGTTCCATCTCCATTATTTTTGTAAAAAGTATCGTGAACCGGTGGATAGGCGTGCGGACCGCAATAGACATGAACGCCTCGCTCGTCGCACCTTTTATCATCCTTCGGTGTATATGCGGCGTAGTTTGCCACATAAAGGTCTAAATCCCCATCGTTATCAACATCTGCAAAAGCACAACTCGTTCCCCAGTTTAGATTGCCGACCTGTGCTTGTTTTGTTACATCTGTAAAAGTGCCATCCCCGTTGTTTTGATAAAGTTGATCCTTTCCAAAGTTAGTAACGTATAGATCCAGATCTCCATCGTTATCATAATCACCAACGGTAGCACCTGTGCCGTAAGCCGGACTGCCCACACCTGCATCTTTAGTTACATCCTTAAAGGTGCCATCCCCGTTGTTTCGGTAAAGGACGTTATGTGGCATTTTATCTTGCGGATTGCCTGTTTGCATCGCACCATTTACAAGGTAGATGTCAAGGTCACCGTCACCATCATAATCGAAAAAACCGCCACCAGACCCGAGAAATTCATTGAAAAGCCTCTTACCGCTCCTGCCGTCAGTATGTTCAAACATGACACCTGCAGACTCGGTGGCGTCTACGAAAATTGGTTCTGCTAACGCGGCTGTGCAGTATTGTAAATATATAATCTGAGCAATGAATGCAGGAAGGAAAAAAAGGGGGTGATATAGGGTTCTATTAAGGTCAGTCTTTCGCATCAGATAACCATATTATATACTTACTGTGTAGTTTTTGAACGTTTCTTCAGAAGTTCCAATTTTTGCAATGCTGCCCAAGCATCTCTATCGTCAGGTTCAATTTGTGTGATGTGTTTATATGTTTTTATCGCTTTTTCGATGTGTCCCTGCTGCGTATAAATCTCTGCTAACCCGTGATATGCTAATGTGTGTTTCGGCATTTTTTTGATAGCTTTTTGTAAATGTGATTCTGCCTTATCATACGCTTTTTGGGTGGTGAAAAGCCATCCCAATCGGATATGCGCTTCTACAGCATTAGGATTTAATTGTAGCACCTTCTGAAAGAACGGTATCGCACGTTTCGGCATGTTAAGTTCCATATACAGTCTTCCCACCTTATCATATCCTACTACAAGGTCTGGATTTAACTGAAGCAGTGCTTGGTACGTGGCAATTGCTGCTGAAAAATGTTTGTGTGCTACATGTATCTCTGCCAATTTCAGTCGTAACGTTGTGTTTGATGGATCTTCCGCCAAAGAGCCTTCAATAGCGTATGTCTGGTCATAATAGATTTTCATCTTTTGGAAAATCTTTAGTTGCTCCTCCGCAGATTCCGTATCGCCGAGAAGTCGGTAAGCCTTAGCAAGGTTATAGTAAACACTTTGAACATAAGGCTTACTCTTAATTGCAGTTTTATAGTGTGATACAGCCTCTTGCGGTTTCTGTTGCATAAGGGCAATTAAACCGAGCCATTCATAGACTTCAGCAAAATCAGGTGTGAGTGTGAGGGTTCGCTTAAATGCTGCCAGTGCCTTGTCAAACTTTGCTTGATGTGTGTAGATATAACCGAGTCGGTAATGTGTATCCGCAACTGTAGAACATCTCTGAACTGCCTCAATCGCATGCTGTTCAGCGACATCTAATTTGCTCTGTTTGCAGTAAATTTCAGAAAGCGCAAGGTGTGTAAACCCATATATTCGCTCATTCGTAGATACATTTTTCGAATCTGCGATTGCGAAAATCTTGTTGAACGTCTCAATCGCTAATTCCAACTCATCCTGCAACTTATAGACATTCGCCAATTGAAAGAGCGCGTTTATATCTTTCGGATTTCGAGATAAGATTGAATTAAAAGTATCAACCGCCTTAGAGTAGAGTCTTAATTTAACATATTCTACACCTTGTTGCATTTCTGTTACTGCTTTTTCAGTTCTACTAACATTTGGAATGCATAACAGAGTAGTAGTGAGGATTAAAACGCCATAGTAGAGATTTACAAACCTGAAGTGTTTTTGCTTATAAACTACTCCCATGCTGATGTTCTCAATCAGTCTTTAACTGTTTATCTACGACATCCTGAATCCATGACAAGGCTGCCATACTTGAGGACCAACCGATGGATGTTACCGCAAGCAGTGCTACCTGTTGTATCTCTTCTCGCGAAATTCCTTCTCGCAGCGCACGCCGAGTGTGCGAATGCACTGCACCTTCAGACTTCGCACCGATAGCTAAAGCAAGTTTGGCAAGGCGCACAACTTTTGGGTCAAGAGGTCCAGCTGTACCGCAGGCTTCTCCCATTGCTTGATATGCTTTCCAAACTTCAGGGTATTCTTCTATAACACCCTGAAGAAAATCGGGTAATTTGTCTTTCATTGTGAGTAAAACTTTAACTAACTTCCTCTTTCTGTTGTGTTTCCTTCTCTTGTTGCGCTGCGGTTTTAGTGTCGCTTTGCTGTTCTTCATTAAGGCCGGATTTAAAGTTAGTAATGCTTTTACCAAGTCCGCGTGCTAAATCGGGTAACTTCTTTGAACCAAATAGGAGTAGTACAATCACTAATATAATCAACAGTTCTGGTATGCCAGGAACCATGTTTCTACCTCCATCTAAACGTGATTCGTGTACTGAAAATATACACGTTATACAATGTAGTATATAATATCATATTAAATTAATAAAATCATCTAAAATTTACATTTTGGGCAAGAACTCATAGTTTAATGCATTTAGATTTGAATTTCGTTGCCTTGGTGAATCATTGTATCTGAATATTCTCGCTACAAAATTATAATTTTGTAGACGGTTTTCATTAAATGTGTTATGGTATTAGTACTTTAAATAATAAGGAGGAAGATGCCTTTTCTCTCCATTATACAACTGATCCGTGTATTTAGCGGTGGAGAGTTTTGGTCGCAGGATTTCGGTGTTCGTTACATCGAAACATGCTATAAAAAATATGAAAGTAGCAGCAATGTTTGGTGAAGGCAAAGGTGGCGTAGTAGACAAACCTGATCCCAAGGCAGCGGGAGATGTTGTGGTCGTCAAAATCCATGCTGTTCCTATGTGCACTGAGTACAAAGGATTCAAAAGTGGAGGTACAGGTGAGCACTTCGGGCACGAAGCAGCTGGTGAAGTTGTTGAAGTGGCACAACCCGGTCGCGTTAAGGTGGGGGATCGCGTCGTCGTGCAACCACAAAACGCATGTGGGAAGTGTAATATGTGTGTCATCGGCGAGCATATTCACTGTACGGGGGGGCGTAACATTAGAGAAATCCTCGGTACCGATCCGGCATCAGCAACTTATGCACAGTATATGCATAAAATGGAGGATCTGCTATTTCCAATTCCTGATGGGATGAGTTATGCACACGGTGGTATGGCATGCTGTGGACTCGGACCGACATTGGGCGCAATGGAACAGATGCAAGTTGATGCATTGGATACTGTGATGGTGACCGGATTAGGTCCTGTAGGACTTGGTGGTATCATCAATGCTAGTTATCGTGGTGCGCGTGTTTTCGGCGTAGAAAGCCATCCTTACCGTGCCGAACTCGCCAAAAAGTTAGGTGCAGAAGTCGTTCTTAATCCAAATGATGAAGATATTCTGGGTCAAATTCGTGAGTTGACAGACGGTGTTGGTATTGACAAGGCATTGGACTGCTCTGGTGCATCTGCAGCACATCGGTTGATGGTTGATGCTGCCCGCAGAAAGGGTCAGGTCACCTTCATCGGAGAAGGCGGAGAATTTCCGCTTGCCGCGAGTCGTGATATGATTCGCAAAGGTCTGGTTTTACGTGGGAATTGGCACTATAATCTCGGCTTCTATCCGAAATTGATGAAGGTTATCAAAGAATCAACCGATAAAATAAACACCTATATCACACACACTTTCCCAATGCATGAAGTGCAGAAGGCATGGGAATTACAGTCAATAGGTGAATGTGGTAAGGTTGTGTTGGATCCGTGGGCGTAGTCCATCGGGAACCTTTGTTTATATTAAAATCTAAAATAAGGAACATATCCTTGTAGGCGCGGTTTGACACCGCGCCTAAACATTTTAAACACTAATGTCATATCAAATTAACCCGATTTGTAGTGCAAGGTCCCCGATGAATACCGGACGCGTATTCTGCGTTGATTTGGTGCCTTGCAACGGTGTACTATATCAAAAGACTTTTAATAGCGGCTAGCATTGCGAGGCACGGGGACCTCGCGCTACAAATCGCGTTAATTCGGTATCATTTGGCAGAGGCGTAATGAATTGCGCAACTACAAACGTTTCAAACCTATAGAGAACTGTCCAGGTAAATTTAGATTTTACTAAAAGTGTAAAAACCACCTTCATTAGAACCCGATTATTCATCCAGAAAACTATCAAATCTCTTAGAACTACCGTCGTATCTACTGAAGGAACTTTGCAAACTGATTAAGGTGTTTTGTGAAAAGAGGTGAGTTTGATCGTGATTTCCAAAGTCAAAATTTCCTTCACCGTTAAATTTGACAACCAGACGAACCGAGTCTGATTTTTTTCCACTATCGGATTCAAACGCAGTGCATTTGAGTTTGACAGAAATACGTGGTTCTTCGGAATCTAATAAAAAAGTTTCGTTGAAATCCTCTGTAACAGCGTATTCCTTTTCGTCATTGGGGAGGATGACTTCGTTGCCAAAGTTGTCCTTCTCAGTTCTGTAGTCTGTAGAAATAACCATTTTGAACGCTGCTTCTGCGGGTGCCTCTACAGTAATAGTGACACTTTCAGGTAGATCACGATCAGGAAACATTAGTTCGCGTTCCCCTTCGGCACAACCGGTAAAAAAAGGCGATATAAGTAGAAAGACAAAAGCCGTAAAACTGAAAACAATGTTCAATTTTTTCATTAGAACTCCTTCAAATTAGAGAAAAATTAAAATATACTCATAGATGTATCTTAGATTCAATAGTAGTAATACCAAATTAACTTGATTCCGATCTATCGGTGCGGTTTCCTAACCGCACCTTTTTGTATCAACATCTCAAATAACGCAAAGGACGAGAATATCAGCGTTCGTAGTCGCGCCATTCATTGCGCCTCTTTTCTTTGAATATAAGAGGCGCAATGAATGGCGCGACTACAAACGAGTTCTTTCCTTAAATTGACGCCTATGGTGCGGTTAGGAAACCGCACCTACCGTCCGAAAAATAGGACAAATCCCGTTAATTTGGTATAAGTGCAGATACACAGTCTGCTCAGTAAAATTAAAAGGTGCGGGACCATTTGAAATCGGCTTGGTATCCGCGCTCCCTCTCAAGGGCTCTTGCAAAGTTCAATCTGAAGATGCCGAGTTGGAAACCGATCCCAAGGTTAACTTTTGGATACACATTTTTTATATCTTCCAAGTTGTGCCACGCTTGTCCGATATCTACGAAAGGTACAACGTAAATACCTTTTGCTAAACTATGAACATATTCCAAATTGAAGAGGAACCCGTGGTTACCCTCAAATTCATAGAGTGAGTATCCGCGTAAAGTTCCAGTGCCACCAAGAACAAATTGGCGTTGGTAAGGTAACATGTATGAGGTGGATGCAATTCCAACTTTTAGACGTGTATCAAGTCTGTTTTCCCCTATAGGATGATAGTTACGAAGATGTACCGAGAAGCGCGTGAAATCATAATCGGAACCGATTTCAGGATTAGAGTGTTCCACAAGAAATGTGTTATACCACTCGTTTTTATTTCCTTGGTTCTCAAGATCGTATCTGACTTCAGTGTTTTCTCGAGTGTCAAAATCATATTTTAAGGAGATACTATGCATTCTTCCATCATACACTAGTGAATTCTCCCTTGGTGCGTCTAATTGGTAATTCCCTATTCTGAAGTAAGAATGGCTAGCCTCTCGTATGCTTTCATGTTCTTCTAAAAGCATTGATAGTCCGAGTGTGTGCTTCAGTGTTGTATTCTGCCATTGAAGTGCCATCACGCCACCTTGTCTGATATAGTAGTCTTGAACATCGGAATTGAAGAATGCTCGCCAGAATTGCTCGCCGCCGCTCAGCAAGATGTCTCTATCTCTGACAGATGTTAACCGATGAATTTGGGCACTATATGTCAGATTTGATTTTTCACCGAATGTGGCACCACCACCAAATCGATAATTGGGGGCTTTTGTCCGAAGCGAAAAACTCATACTGCCATATACGAAGGGATTCGGTGTAAAGCGAGACCACATTCCGAAATTGTTTTCATTAAACTCAATTGATGCAGAATTAGCGTCAACATTTCGTCGAATCGTTTCCCCAGTTCTATCAAAATAGAGCGGATCATGATACCATTGTTTTCCGAGTTCAAAGCCACCACCGAGGCGCAGCCCATCAACAGAATTTAAACCGCTGGTATTCACGAGGCGAAAGATGTCTTTGCCTGTTGGTGAAACATCGTTGCCTAAAACATGCTGCGCACGGTAATTGTTCTTTTCAAACGCATCTAACATCCCTTGCATAAGGGACGATTTTAAGGGTGGTAACACCCGCAGCCAATTTCCATCATTTTGGTATGACTTGTCTGCTCCGATATTTGACCACCAGGAATTTTCACCTGTCCGTTGTTGTTTTCGGTCGAAGTTAATACCCATCTGAGTCGGATCGGTAGCTTCTGGATAATCAAGTATCTGCCATGGGATTTGCATCTCTACAACCCATCCATCATCAACAATTTTCGATGCGACTTTCCATCGGTTTGACAAATTGGCTTTCTTCGATCGTCCAGAGGCTAATTGAACATATTTCTTGCCGTGTGGGTTTGCCATAAATAAAGTCCGATGTGCAGATTGATGTGTATGAAACGGGTCAATGCTAAAACATACTGTATCCTCGTTTGCAAAACGGATGTTATCTTTGGTTTGACTGGCTACGATTTTCTTCGGTTGAGAATCAGAGAGGTGCCATGCAACGTAGATTGATTTGTCTGTGTAAACAAGTTTAACTATTGTTTGGTCTTTGACCGGTTTATCAGTTTTTACATCAGTGAAGCCAGATGCTTGAGGTGCGATTTTCCAACATTTATCATCAAGCTTACCGTCAATGGTTGGCGGTTTTTCGATTTTTACAGCAAGCAACTCTTTTGGGGACGTTTTACTGTGCAAGTCAGATCCTGCCTTTGCCTTTAATGTACTGTCAAGGTCAATATCAGTCATACCGAAATTGCTTAAGTTTCCAAGCAATTCACTAATTCTATCTGGTGCGATTTCGCCGACAATATTAACAAAGGTGACCTCCCGCGGCTTTGAAGACACCACGATGACAAAGATCCCGTAAGCCACATCATCATCAAACAGCAAACTGATTTCAACGATTTCATCTGATTCCTTGATTTTAACAAGAACATCCCACTTATTTTTCTTCAGTACATTTCGGTAATAATTAACCAATGTGTTTGCGACAACTTTGTCAGCAGCAGTTGTTTCGTAGGTTCGGACATATATACCGTCAATCATCTGAATCAACTCTGTGACCTCTGGTTTTGCACTCATAGATTTGGTTACCAAATTAATGAGATTATCTGTCAGATTGACTTCCACTTTTGGTTCGGGAGCATTCGGTAAGTCAAAGCGGATACGTCCTTTTTGCTCCGTTTTATCCAGGCGTTCTTTTTGTGCTAATGCCTGGTGGATCGGTGCAATCCACAATCCAACAAAAAACGCCGCGAACAACAGTGTAAGGTATTTTTGCAGTTTCATTGTGTTATTCTCCTTGCTGTATAGTGCTTCAATAGATAGGATACTATGTTTATATGTAATATTGTTTCGGTTTATGAAGCGTTTGGTCATTGTGATATTCCGATTTTTGTGTCAATTTTGAGGTTTTTCAAGAACTCAGGATCGGATTTCATAACTTCCCCAAAGAGAATTCCGAGTTTTTGAAAATCGATTTTCCCGCAAATGTTCACGAATGTTGTGTTATGCTTGTCAGTGAAGGAAATAAAAATGCCGTGTAGTACACCGGGATCATCAGCGAAGAGTAGGCTGACGCAAAGTTGGTCCTTAACCTTGATAAGGTTCTCCCATTTTTCCTTTTTGAGTGTGTTCTGATAGTGTTGTGACATTTCAGTCAGGTTTTCGGACTCTTTTTCATAAGTGCGAATGAAAACACCTTCAATCATCTCCGCGTATTCCGCATATTCAGGCAGATTTATCGTAAAATTGATAAAGAGGTTGAAAAATTCTTTGTCCAAGTTGACTTCGACTGTAGGTATTGGCGCATTCGGTAAGTTCATCTCAATTTTTCCACGAATTGCATCGGTTTCCGCAATTCCGCTACCAAAAAAGCAGAGTGCGAATAAAAGGGTTATGAGGCTAAGTCTTTTCATTGTGTATTTTCTCCTTTAATAGTTGAGGTAGGTTCCGCTGGATTACCAGCAGTGCTGTTGAATTTAGGCGTAATTGTATCTATATTTGGTATATCGCCAGTTAAGTGGTTAAGTACGCCCAGACTCCGATGAATTGCCGAAGAGATTTTTGCAGTCGGTTTTAGGGCGCGACGCGGTGCCTCGTCAACCTTGAGAGATCCAAAACTATCGTTTACTGCAAGACTTGTTTTCTGAATCGCGTAATTCATCTTACTAAGTGCATAGTTGAAGTCACTTTTTGCTTGTTCAACAACAATATGTTGTTGATGTTGATGAACGCCAAATACCACTATACCAACGAGACAGACTATCGCGCTAAAGCGAAGAAACGGTGTGCGTAAGAAATCAGAGAACGTAGATAATTGAAAAATCCGATGTCTCCAACCACTATTATTGGGATGTGCGCGAACATAAGCCGTAACCTCTCTTAAAATGTCGGGAGGTGACGTAGGTTTGGGAAGATCGTCTAAAACCGTATCAATCGCTTGCGCCAAATGTAATTCGTGATTGCAGGTGTCACATGTAGAGAGATGAGATGCAATTGCGGATTCGGTGTCAGTATCCAAATCACCCGCAATGTATTCTTCCATGCATGTTTGGCAATCTGTACAAGTTATGTCGCGTAGTGGATTCTGGTTCATCGTTTATTTCTCCATTAGGCGATTCAATATTTCTCGCAGCTTCTTACGCGCACGAAATATGTTTGATTTCACGGTGTTTTCAGGTTGTTTTAGGACCTCTGCGATTTCCTTATAACTCATTTCTTCTAATTCCCGCATAACCACTAATGATCGCAAGTTTGGCGGTAATTCCTCAATTGCGCGATGCACTAACTGTTTGAGTTCCTGCTTGATGGCAATCTCATCTGGTGTCGGATTTGATTGGAATGAATGTTCATGTAGTAGCATTTCAAGTGTTTCACCTTCTTCCTCTTCTTCAGATAAATGCACCTGAAATTTTCGGCGTTTCAGTTGATTAAAACAGAGATTCTGGGCACATTTCAGCAACCATGAGTGAGCAGTTTTCTGTCTTATTTTGGTGCGATGTTGCCATGCTCTGATAAAGGTTTCTTGTGTCATATCTTTTGCGTCTTCGCTGTTTTTAAGTAGATAGAAAGCATGTCGATATATCCGATCTTGATGCTTGCGGACAAGTACAATGAATTCGTCTTCTGTCATATCACAACTCCGCGCGCATTGAAGTTAACCTTACTACAAATCAGTTGCAAAAAAGTTGCATCTTTTTTGTATTTTTGAAAATTTATCAAAACCCATAATTATTTATACAGTTGAAAGGTGCGGTTTCCTAATCGTACCATAAGCGTTAATTTAGCGTTTCTCTAACCCCGGTAGGTTCGGTTAGAAACCGCACCATAAGCGTCAATTTAAGGAAAGAACTCGTTTGTAGTCGCGCAATTCATTGCGCCTCGGACATTCAAAGAAAAGAGGCGCGTGAATTGCGCGACTACGAACACTGATATTCTCGTCCTTTGCGTTATTTGAGATGTTGATACAAAAAGGTGCGGTTAGGAAACCGCACCGATAGATTGGGATCAAGTTAATTTGGTATAAGAGGCGCAATGAATTACGCGACTACAAACGCTGTAAGAATAAGAAAAGCCTCGGTGCCGATTTACAAGGTCAAAACCTATACAAATCAACACTGAGGCTATTGTGATACGGTTATTTCTACAATTGGTGAAACTTAGTTATATTCCTGCAGTGATGCCACCCACTACCTAAAGGTAGGGGCTTCGGTTTCATCGCAACTGCGGTTTTCTCAAAGAGTCAACCGTCTTACTGTCGCTCCACCATTAGGCCGTTATTCCGAATCAGATCGGTTTTATCAGGTATTATACCCTGCGCACCCGGGCCTAAATAATAAAGTTTGTGGTAGCGGGACAAGGCACAGGATTATTACTCCGCTGACGACTTACATGAACGCTACCGATAATAACGATGTTGGACAAGGTCTCACTTGCCACATACCATGTCACTGGTAAGGATAGGACACTGCCGAGTGGCAGTGGTGACATTCCTATCCAGCAAGTTACATATTAAGATACCATGTTTTTGAATAAATGTCAAGTTTTTTCTATAAATCAACAACTTAGCCATCTACATCCCGCAAGCTAAAGCATGGGGATTTGACAGAAGAGCGTTAAGCACTGCTTTTTGCGCTAGATCGAGTAGTAGCGACGGCAGAATACCGATGAGCATAATGCCAATGGCTGCAAGGACTAATCCAATGATCAAGGTTGAAGGATAAGATTTGAATTCCAATTCCTCTTCAGGTTCGCGCATATACATTGTTACGACAACGCGTAGGTAATAGAACGCTGAAATCGCAGTGTTAATAGCACCGACAATCACAAGCAGGTAGAGTTCTGCGCCAATTGCGGATTTGAAGAGATAGAGTTTTCCGACAAACCCAGCAGTTGGCGGAAATCCTGCAAGTGATAGGAGCATTACCGTCATAAACATACCGAGTAAAGGTTTTCGGAAGCCGAGTCCTGCGTAATCAGAAATCATCAAACTCTCACCGTCAGCAGTTCTTGCTAAGATAACCGCGCCGAATGCACCGATATTCATAACACAGTAAATCAGCAGATAGAGCATTGCACTTGATTGACCGTCATCACCTGCTGCTGCCAAGCCTATCAACACATAGCCAGCGTGTGCGATACTTGAATATGCAAGCATGCGTTTGATGTTCGTTTGCGCGATAGCGATGACATTGCCAACCGTCATTGTGAGCATTGCCAATATGACGATAGCCGCACGCCATTCGGTCTGTATCTCTGGCAATGCCTCCAAAAAAATCCTCAAAAATGCTGCAAATCCTGCTGCTTTCGGACCCGCAGAGATGAAGGCAGCAATCGTCGTCGGTGCACCTTCATAAACATCAGGTGCCCATTGATGGAAGGGGACTATTGCAACTTTAAATCCGAACCCAACGATAAGTAGGAATGTGCCAGCTAAAAGTAGAGGAGATTTACCCTCAATAGCGAGGTACCCCGCAATCTTCGGAATGCTCGTTGTTCCAGTTGCGCCATAAATTAATGCGATGCCGTAGAGGAAAAATGCGCTCGCGAACGCACCGAGCAGTAGGTACTTCATACCTGCTTCGCTTGAAGCGGGACTTTCTCGGAAATAACCTGCTAACACATACAACGATAACGACATCAGTTCCAAGCCGAGGAAAACGATAATCAGTTCATTGCCAGCAGCCATTAACATCATACCGAGCGTTGCGAGCAAGATAAGAAGATAGTATGGTCCCTGCTTTTTATCGTCTCGTCCCAAATAACTGATCGAGATTAATGCGACCAATATTGTAGAAACGAGGAAGATAATGTTAAAGAAAAGGGAATAACTATCTACCCTAAACATTTCATTGAATTGGGTTTCATTTGTGCCAGCTTGTAGCATCCGGATGGATACCACTAAGGCAATCCCCGATCCAACGATTGTCATCCATCCCAGGACCTTCTTTGAAATAGAGTCAAACATATCAAAGATGAGGACAATAAACAACGTTGTAACGATGACAAGTTGTGGCATTAACAGTGACCAATTAATATCAGGCATATCAGGCATTCAATACCTCCGTTTTTAAACTCCAAAATAACAATAGTAGGTGTAGCATTAAGTTTCGTATATAACTTCTTTATTTCAGACAATGCGATCTCCTAACGTAGAAACACGAACGTAACAATTACAAAAAGCGGAACTAAAATTCCGATTGACCAGAGCATATATCCAAAGAAACTCGGCATGCGGATTCCGCTCTGTTCGGCAATTGCTTTTACCATGAAATTCGGTGCATTGCCGATGTAGGTATTCGCGCCCATGAAAACTGCACCGATGGAGATACCGGTTAACAATTTTACAAATGTTTTGTGTTCTTCCACAGTCAACTGCGCGACTGGCGTGGACAAGATTCCTGGGACCAGGTCTTCAGTGAGATGCAATTGCCCAAGTGCAGTATTAAAGAACGTCAAATATGTTGGCGCGTTGTCAAGGAAACTGGACAAACCACCAGTTATCCAGAAATAGTGTACCGGTTCTTGGATAACAGCGATCAACCCGCTTAGTTTGCCATTTTCGCCAGCCTGTAGAATCGCCAACGCTGGAATAATCGTCATAAAGATACCAGCGAACACTTTTGCGACCTCTTCAATTGGCTCC
The DNA here is from genome assembly GCA_965237835.1 of Candidatus Poribacteria bacterium. Taxonomy (GTDB): domain Bacteria; phylum Poribacteria; class WGA-4E; order WGA-4E; family WGA-3G; genus MSPOR6. The sequence goes on from OZ250160.1 coordinate 544,347, forward strand.
CATGAAAACTCGTTTGCTCGACGTAATTTACCGCTAAAGGGTGTAAACTTGAGCGACAACAGGCCCATGACGACAATCAATACATCACGAACAATATTCTGCCAGTCTACATGCACTCCGAATATATTTACATCTCCCCACTTGAACGAACCACTCAATAAGACAGCACCAACGATTCCGAGTAGAAAAACGAGATTAAAGAGACCTTCAACGCGAATCGGTTCGCTTGTACCATCGTCAGGGACAACACCACCTTCACGTTTGAACATAAATGTATCAATTACAAAGAAAAGAGCGATCAAAAGGGCACTTATGAACAACATCTGTGGTAAGAGCGCAGTTGTTGTCCAGAAGAAAGGCACGCCGTGTATGAACCCTAAAAATAGCGGTGGATCACCCAATGGCGTTAATGAACCACCGATGTTGCTGACGAGGAAAATGAAGAAGACAATGAGATGCACCTTACTCTTTCGATACGCATTTGCTTGGATCAACGGACGAATGAGGAGCATTGATGCGCCGGTAGTTCCAACCCATGAGGCGATCGCAGTACCGATTAAGAGTAACACCGTATTGACTAATGGGGTGCCGCGCAACGTTCCACGAACCAGAATCCCACCTGCAACCGTGAACAAACCCCACAAGAGAATGATGAACGGTATATAGTCAATCAAGTAGATGTGTAGGATATCGTAAAACGCTTCACCTTTGAAAACCGCGAGATACGGGATAGCAAAGATTAATGCCCATGCCAACGACATCTTCCCACCATGGTGGACAAGAAAGTGCGAATCCAACACGAGTGGGAAAATTGCGATTGATAGAAGTATACCGACAAAAGGGATGATGCTCCAAAGCGGTAATTTTGCGCCATCTACGCCATGGTGAGCAGCTTCGCCATCGTGTGTTTCGTCTGCGGCAAAAGTATCAAATGCAATGGATAGCGTAAGCCCCAAAATGACACAAAGAATGATACAAGATGCAAGTTTGGACTTCACTTACTTCGTCTGTGCCTCCTCTTTAATCAACTGTAGGTTTGCAGTTTCAACTTCCACTGCTGAGTCTCTGGTTTCGTCCTGATAGATTATCTGTCCGACCGCAGGTGTCTCTGTTTCAGTATTTACTCTTTCTACAACTTTGTCCACAGATAACTTCATCGGTTCCAAAAACGAATTCGGGCGTACTCCGATCCAGACGATAAATAGAAGTATCGGTAGCAGCAGGACGATTTCGCGAGCGTTTAGGTCAGGCAAAGATTCGTTTGTTTTATCAAGTTTTCCAAACATCACCCGTTGGAACATCCATAACATATAAACCGCTGCCAAAATGACACCCGTTGTTGCAAAAACCACATACCATTTTGAAAAAGCATTTCCAACAAAACTACCGAGTAGAATCATGAATTCACCGACAAATCCGTTCAGACCGGGTAATCCGATTGACGATAGTGTCACAATCAGAAAGATTGTTGCGAAGATAGGCATCCGTTTTGCTAATCCACCGAAATCTACAATCATTCGACTATGCCGACGTTCATAAATCATGCCGACTAAGAGGAACAGCGCGCCAGTGCTTAAGCCGTGATTGATCATTTGCAAAACGCTTCCTTGTATACCTGCATGACTCTGCGAAAAGAGACCTAACACAACAAAGCCGAGGTGACTCACACTGGAATAAGCAACCAGTTTTTTCAGATCCGGTTGCACCATTGCTACTAAAGCCCCGTAGATTATACCGATCACTGCTAACGGAACTATCAACGGTGTGTAATGTGCTGCTGCATCTGGAAAGAGCGGTAGGCAGAATCGTACTATTCCATACGTACCCATTTTGAGCAAGACACCTGCAAGGATTACACTTCCTACAGTAGGTGCTTCAACGTGTGCATCCGGTAGCCATGTATGGAATGGGAAAAGGGGAACTTTAATTGCAAAGGCAATGAAAAATGCAAGGAATAACAGATGGGAATGCTGAAATTCAAATCCTTCAGTTGCTGTTTGTGCTAAAAGCGTTGTTAGTTCAAAACTGCCATCATTCTGGAAGTAGAGCACCAAAATACCGACTAACATCAGGGCACTGCCAGCCATTGTATAGAGAACGAACTTAATTGTGGCGTAAATCCGCCGTTCCCCACCCCATATTCCGATGAGGAAATACATCGGGATCAACATTGACTCCCAGAACACAAAGAACAAAAATAGGTCTAATGAGCAGAAAACGCCCAACATTCCGGTTTCCAGTGCAAGGAGCGACATCATAAACCCGCCCAAGCCTTTCTTAACCGAATTCCAAGCGGCGAGAATACACACTGCGGTTAGGAAAGTTGTAAGTAACACTAACCACAATGAAATACCGTCAATGCCGATGTGGTAGTTTGTGCCTAAACCGCTAATCCATTCTATATCTTGATATAGTTGATCGTCATTTTGGAATCCATAAGCATCTACAGAATCTGCTTCAAAACCCCAGTATAGCCCAAGGGACACAACAAACGTCAACAAGGCGACAATAAGTGCTGTGGTCTTGACAACACGTGCCTCCATGCCTCTGAGCAACACAATCGCTATCACGCCAAGCAGTGGTAAAAAAATAACTATTGAAAGTAGCAAAAAGAACTCCTTTTATATGTGGTGCCACTCGGCACCTAAACATACAATCCTAATACCAAATCTGATAAATAAAATACCATTACGGAGATGTATGACATTTTGAATGTAAGAGGCGCAATGAATTGCGCGACTACAAACGCGTTTTTTGCTAATGAGATGCTATCATTCAGAAATGGTATAAAATCAGTTGAACCAGTCGTCCAACGTAATCCAAATCAACAAACTGTCCCCAAAAGAGAAATCTGTATCTTCTCTTGCTAATTCGCGGCGGCGTTCTGAAAAATAATTGTGAGGTGTTTGCTTCCGCCACCAAGATACTAATTGACGATTAAACGCTGAGATTTGCTCATCCGATCTGCGGAATATCTACGAGAATTCTCTTGTTCTCTTTATCAAACATGATATTTTCCTAACAGTAAGTTAAAATACATATCAAGTTTGACCTCCACCTGCTCCTTCTCTATCGGTTCAATCTGGAAGTGCTTTTCCAGAAAAGGGTGGTTTCTAATTGTATCACTGATGAAAGAATGTTTGGACTGCTTGAAAAGCTTATCATCTATAGGAACATCACAGTTCCCAAAATAGAAGGGAAGTCTATAGAGGTTCCTTTTGAACACATCTACATAAGCATAATAATCCAGTTTTCTTTTGTCAAGAACAATAGTGTTATTGCTATAGTTTTTGACAAAAGTCCGATTCCTTTTTAATGCATTAATATCTCTCATTGTCCAGAAAAATAGAGAATCGTCAGGTATCGGTTCATGCTTCTTGCTAGGATATTTGCTAATATAATTTGTGATATAGTCAAAATCACTAAGACAGAAACGTAGACCGTCTTCTATTCTAAATGGGAAGGAACTGATAAAACTGTATTCCATCCCCATGGTGTCCCGCCGATAAAAGGCAAGAACAATTGGAAAAGGCGTATGTTTCGCTGATTCCGGGAATTCCCAACTACTAATAAGTAAGCCGTCTACCAATTTATAATTTGCAGTAAATTCCTTTAATAGCCTGAAATTAGTTGGCTTAATTAAGTAGGATAATGGATGCAAAATACAGACAAGGTCTGCTTCAAGTTTATTATAAGAACGGAGAAATGATATTCCCAAATCTCGACTTACTATATCTCTATCAACATCAAAATCAACACGTTTAATCTTTTGACGAATAAGCGAAGTTTTATCATTATAGGGTGGGTTTCCTACGACTATCAATTTTGTGGACTGCTGAGGAATACCGAATTTTTTCCTTGAAACGTTGTGTAAAGAGTTCGTCCGAAAGAACCTGACTTTATCCGTGTTCTTTCTAGCTATATCTATTGCAGCTTCGTCTATATCACACCCGATTGTGAGAGACTGCCCACTATTTTTTAGAAAATCCCCGTATCCACATGCACTGTCAATTATGGTAGTCTCTGAATCTATGTATGATTCAATTAATTCCCAGGCCAACTCCACAATTTTCGGTGGAGTATAATAACTACCCAAGTTTACCCTATCTTTATATTCTAAATGTTCTTGACTCATTTTCAGCAATGAAATCCTTTAGGACTTACGCACAAATTGCGTAATACCCAATTAACTAACGGGATTTGTCCTATTTCCCGGACGGTAGGTGCTGTTTCCTAACCGCACCTTTTTGTATCAACATCTCAAATAACGCAAAGGACGAGAATATCAGCCAAGTTCTTTCCTTAAATTGACGCCTATGGTGCGGTTTTGCGGTGTACTCACCCAAATGCGATCTGCATTCCCAACCGCACCGATAGATTGGGATCAAGTTAATTTGGTATAAGTCCTAACAATCAATTAGCAAAAAACAGATAGTATGCAAGGAATAACACGATTCCTACAACCATTGAAACTATATATGCTTGAACAAGTCCTGTTTGCAGCCGTCGTAACGTGCCGCCAATCAGTCGGATAAGTGCTGCTACGCCGTTGACTATTCCATCAATAATCCCGGTATCAAAAAATTTCCATAAGAGGAAGTGAGAAGCGTTTTTGATTGGCTGTACAATAAAAATATTGTATATCTCATCAATATAGAACTTGTTTGCAACAAGTTTCTGCAATGCATTGGTAGGCTCTGCAGAAGGGACTCGGTCTTTGTAACGTATCCATGCAAACGCAATTCCTGCTAAACCGACGATTGTTGAGATTCCCATAAACAGCCATACGTTTCCTCCGGTTTCCCCGTGTGTATCAGCCACGTGTGCTGCTGCTGCAGAAAAAACGCCTTCCGTGAAGCGGTGGAACCAACTCTCATGTCCTCTCAATCCCAACAGCAAACCGATAAAAGCAGACGGTATAGCAAGAATAGCGAGCGGAATCCACATCACTGCTGGTGATTCATGTAGATGTGATTCAACATCCGGTTCAACGCGTGATTTACCGTAAAAAGTTACGAAAATGAGGCGGAACATATAGAACGCTGTCAGGAATGCTGTGACTAATCCGATGATGTAAATTATTTTTGAACTTCCCCATGCACTGTGCAGAATTTCATCTTTACTCCAGAACCCGCTTAGGAATGGGGCACCTGCAATTGCCAACGCACCGACCAAAAACGTGGCATGGGTAATCGGCAGTTTTTTTCGCAAACCGCCCATTTTTCGTATGTCTAATTCATTTGCCATTGCATGCATCACACTACCAGCAGTAAGGAACATTAGTCCTTTAAAGAACGCATGCGTTACCAAGTGGAAAATACCGGAGGCGTAAGCACCGACACCAACACCGACAAACATATAACCGAGTTGGCTAACGGTGGAATATGCAAGAATTCGTTTGATATCGTTCTGTTTGAGGGCAATTATTGCGGCAAAGAGAGCGGTTAACACCCCTATCCACGCGACAACCTGTCCAGTATTTGCGATCTCATATAGCACTGCTGAACGTGCTATCATATAGACACCCGCGGTAACCATTGTAGCGGCGTGTATTAATGCACTGACAGGGGTAGGACCTTCCATCGCGTCTGGTAACCAGACATAAAGGGGAATTTGTGCTGATTTACCAATTGCCCCAACGAAAAGGAGCAAAGTTGCAACCATAAGCGTAAATTGGGTAGTTTCCCCAACAAAAACTATATTGATATTGCCATTCTCAGCTGCATCAAATATGGATACAAAATCAAGAGTTCCGAACGCTGCGAATAAGGTAAACATCCCCAATAGAAAACCGAAATCACCAATTCTATTGACAATAAACGCCTTTTTACCAGCATCCGTAGCGGATTGCTTTTCATACCAGAATCCTATCAACAGATAAGAGCAAAGTCCAACACCTTCCCACCCAACAAACATCATCAGGTAGTTGTTGCCGAGGACAAGGATTAGCATTGCGAAAACAAACAGATTTAGATACGCAAAATAGCGGGTATACCCTTCATCGCCGTGCATGTATCCGATGGAATATACGTGTATGAGAAATCCAACACCTGTGATAACCAACAGCATTATAGCTGTCAGTTCGTCAACATGGAATCCGATATTGAAATTGAACTGCTCGCCCAAAAGTTCGCCCGAAATCCATTTATAGAGAATTCCATCATCACCCTTAAGCGTGTTTTCACCCTGGACTTTAACGAAGGCAATAATTGAACAAATTAAGGAGACAAGTACCGCAAGCGCGCCAATTCCTCCGCTCAGTTTCTCGTTGTCTTTTAACCATTTGCCAAACAACCCGTTAATCAAAAAACCAACTAGCGGTGCAATTAACAGGACAATAATCAGATGTTTAAGTGTCATTTTTTACCCTTTCAGCGAATTAATCTCATCCACATTAACCGTTTCATGATGCTTAAAAACACTTACAATAATCGCCAATCCAATTGCGACTTCGGCAGCAGCGACAGCCATCACGAAAAAGACAAACAACTGTCCTTCGACTTCACCGAGACTCCGGCTAATTGCTACAAAGGCAAGGTTCGCTGCATTCAGCATCAGTTCAATACACATAAAGATGATAATAGCGTTTCTGCGGATGAGGACACCGATTACGCCTATTGTAAACAGGAGCGCACTTAAGATCAAATAATATTCTAACGACATATAAAATCCTTTTATCTAAATATATTGTAGGTGCCCTTGTTAGTTTTCGGCTTGGTTTTCACGTTTTACCAACACGATGACACCTATCAATGCTGCCAACAAAATAAGTGAGGTAACCTCAAAAGGTAAGAGGTAGTCGCTGAATAGAAGCTTGCCAATATCATAAGTTTCGATCGATTTTTCAGCGAGAGCAGCTGCCTTTTCCTTCGCTTCCTCGGATGCGACAGCAGTATTTTTTAACGCATTCACGGCTATATAAATACCTTCTGCAGCCAAAAGGATGCCCAAGACTATCGCAATACCTTTCAGTTTTCCTGTCATAACCCCTTTCGCAGAAAGTGTGCCAAGGTTCAGTAGCATAATCACAAAGAGGAACAGCACCATAATTGCCCCAGCATAAACAATCACTTGAACAGCAGCAATGAAGTGTGCGCCTAAAAGCACAAACAATCCCGCTTGTGCAAAAAACGTAACGATAAGAGAAAGCGCACTGTAGATCGGGTGCCGAAACGAAATAACAGCGATCGCGCCTATTAGCGAGACTCCCCCAAACATGAAAAATAATATCATTTCTGCATTCATTGGTTCTCCTATTCTATTGCGTCTAAACCGCGTAGTGGAGCTGCGGCTGAGGTGCCTTGCTTTGTAGTTGGACTGTTATTATCCATCGCAAGCATCCCAGCTACTATTGATACAACAATAAACGCTGCAACCACGTTGCCGATACCTATCCAAAGACGATTACCGTTCGTTGCTATCCATAAGGTGCCGGTTACAACGATTGATGTTAACGCAACGGGCAAGAGGAATTTCCACCCGAAATTCATCAGTTGATCATACCGGAATCGTGGAAACGTCCAGCGAACCCAGATAAACACGAATAGGAATATTCCTGTTTTGATAAAGAAGATAGCAAACGAGATAACTCCAGCGAGTACGGATCCTTCCCCACCTACGTTTTCTAATCCAAAGAAGTGCCATCCACCTAAGAAGAGCGTTACAGTGACAGCAGAACCGACAATCATGTTCATATATTCTGCCATAAAAAATATAGCGAATTTCATACTGCTATACTCCGTATGATACCCAGCGACAAGCTCCTGTTCCGCCTCGGCGAGGTCAAACGGCAATCGGTTCGTTTCCGCAAACATAGCAGTCGTAAAGGCAAGAAATGCAGGGAAGTGGACCAGGATGTTCCATGAATACACACCCTGTGATAGTGCAATATGTCGAAGACTCAACGGATTAACTTCCTCAGCAGATATCTTAGTTAATATCTCCGCAGGTAACTCAGTTAACATTAGCACACCGATAATTGCCAATCCGAGCGTCAATTCGTAACTTATCATCTGCGCTGATGAACGTAAGCCACCCAGAAGTGAATATTTATTATTTGATGCCCACGCACCTATAACAACACCGTACACACCGAGGGATGATATCGCCAAGACATACAGAATACCGATGTTTATGTCTGCAATCTGGAGATTGATAGTTTGTCCAAACAGTTCTATTGTACCTCCAAATGGTACGACTGCAATGGTAATCATCGCTGGTACCAGAAGCATAGCAGGTGCAAGCACGTAGAGTGGTTTATCTACATGATTCGGGATGAGGTCTTCCTTAAAGAGGAACTTAATCCCATCTGCGATAGGTTGGAGTAGTCCTTGCGGTCCGACGCGATTCGGCCCGAGACGATCCTGCATCCATCCACTCACCCGGCGTTCAGACCATATCATTGCCATCACACCAATAATCAGCAGATGGGCAATGAAAATAATTTTTATAATTGGAATAATTATATGTTCTACTAACTCTATACCCATTATTTCTCCTTCTTGATGACGCGCATTATTGAAGTTATAGGCTTAAGCCAACTTAATTCCCGCATCTCCAATATTTTGATGTGTTGCGTCACCATATCCCGCTACGTTTTCTGCAATTGCGATCGCAATCTCTCCGGCGAAGTGATAGTCAATCTCGCTGCCAAGCCGCTTAGCAAGTTGCTGTGTAATTTCCCAATCCACCTTGGCTTCCCCTGGTGGATCAATCGCTTTGCGAATCCGTTGGACCCATCCTGTTGAATTGGTGAAGGTGCCGTCTTTTTCAGCGAAAGTTGTCCCCGGTAGCACTACATCAGCTAACTGTGTAATCTCTGATGGCAAAATATCTTGTACGATGAGGAAACCAACCTTTTCTAATGCATCTTTTTCGGCATCTTCAAGAAAACGTTCAGGTGCACCGCTAACAAGATATACGACCTTCGCACCTGCAACCTTTTCCCAGAGTGCATCGCCTTCTAAAACAACATTTCCGTTCGCAGAACCGAGAATTGTTCGCGCACCTGCCGTGTTCGGATTCTTGTCCGCTTCAATGGTAAATTGTGGGAATTTATGTTCTTCACCAGGCAGCTGCCCGAAAAGTCCCAATTGCGTTGTTTTCAATACATCGTGTGCGAACTGCTGCAGGACGTAGTTATCTTCATTTGTGCCTTGTGCAGATCCAACAACCACAATATCTTCAGCATCAGTTTCCGATAATTTTTCGGAAATCAGAGTCAACGCATCTGCCCATTGTGTTGTGACAAGATCGCTATCAACACGTTTAAGCGGGAGTTGGAGGCGGTTATCGCTGTTGACATAGTGGTATCCGAGACGACCATCGTCACACATCCAGTGTTGGTTAATATCTTCATGGTAACGGGGTTTAATGCGGTACAGTCCATCTACCTTATATTCTACCGTAACATTACAACCGACGCTACATCCTGAACAGATACTATTTGCCTTTTCCATAAACCACGGACGAGATTTGAATAGGAAATCCTTGCTAATCAGCGCACCGACAGGACAAATATCAACGACATTTCCTGCAAGTTTATTATCAAGCAGCTGGATGGGTATTCCTTCATGGCTTCTCGGAATATCAATTTCGTCGTGAGAACCGCGATTTATCAAGCCAAGTTCACCACTACCTGAAACTTCCTCACAGAATCGAATGCACCGCGTACAAACGATACAACGTGTTGAATAGAGCAGCACATCCGGTCCCAAATCCTTCTTCGGTGGAACGTTTTTGACTTCCAGATACCGACTCTTATCGTGTCCATGCCTGTAACTAAAGTCTTGCAAGTCGCACTCACCAGCTTGGTCACAGACGGGACAGTCAAGGGGATGATGCACGAGCAAAAATTCAAGAATATCCTCTCGTGCTTTTATGACACGTGGGCTGTCTGTTCGCACGATAGAATCATATTTTTCTTCCAATTTTCTTTCAGGTGGTGCGGTTCGAACCGTAGTTGTACAGCCTGTAGCCAATTGTCGGTCAGGAACAACAGTACCTGGGGGTGTACCTGGAGGGGTGCCGTATGTCTCAATAAGGCACATTCTGCAATTCGCTGGACGGCTCAATCCAGGATGATAACAGTAGTGAGGCACTTCAATATCGTGCTGTCGAGCAACCTCAACTATGTTTGTTCCATCTTCAATCTCTATTTCAAGGTCATTTAGTTTAATAAATGCCATAAATATTACTCCAATGTGTTCCTACCAGGGAAGTTAAGCTTACGTCAACTTAACATTTTTTCAAGTGACTCAATTTTCTCCCACAAAGCCTGAATCTCCGTAGCTTGTGCTTTTATGGTATCGTCTTGTTGTGTGCGTCTGTTCTGCTGATATGCAATGAGGACTAATGGCACACCTACAAAGGCTATAAGCGCGCCGATGAGTGTTATTATCAATGTTCCATGAAAATCTAACCTTTTGCTTTGCTCTGCGATGCGTTTCTCTAAATGCCCTTCAATTTCGGTGATACGTTTCTCTAAACGCACTTCAGTTTCGGTGATACGTTTCTCTAAACGCACCTCAGCCTCGTTAACAATCTGGCGAATCTTCTCTAAATCCTCAACACTCAGTTCCGCAGCCACGACAGTGCTCAGACATAAAAATCCCATAATGGTAAAAAACAACGTCTTCATCATAGATGTTCCTTGGGCGGTCGCCAGTTACGTCCTACATCACTCTGATTCTAATTCCCGTGGAATAAACCGCTGTTGATACGCGTAATTTTCCTCTGGTGGCACTGTCGCTTCAGCAACAGGCAGGGTGACCAATTTGCCTTCTCGGATAGTGGCTTCAAATTCAGGTCGGAACTTGCGCATATAACTGACAGCGGGCCACGAAACAGCAATACCAAAGACACAGATAGTATTCCATGTCATCGTATCCACATTCGCGATGTTGTTCGCAACACTCTCCAGCAGATCAAGGTCCTCGTAAATCTCTTCAGTCTCACCGGTATCACCCCATCTACCACTTTCGGTGATGCCAAACCTCGGTCGTGTGATGGTGTCTTTCCTGCCTTCTCCATCAGCAATACGTTGCACAATATCACGTACCCACGGCGTGCCCCATCGACACGGTGTGCATTGTCCGCAGGATTCATGCGCGTAGAATTTCATGATATTGAGCAAGCAATCGACGATATTTCGGGTCTCATTCATCACAATGATGCCCCCGGAACCTAACATCGATTTGGCAAGTGTGAGCGACGTAAAATCAAGTCGTGTATCCAATTCATAATGTGTCAAGATCGGCGCGGAACTACCGCCAGGAATTACAGCTTTGACTTCTTCACCACGCAAACCGCCTGCGACCTCAATGAGTTCTGTGCAAGTCAAACCGAGGTCTAATTCATACACTCCCGGTTCGTTAACATCGCCGCTGATACAGTAAAGTTTCGTGCCTGTATTTGGATCGGCTCTTGGCGGATCAAATCGCGCGTCACCATACGTTGGTCCCATCTGTGTGTACCATTCAACACCATTACCGACGATGAAGGGTAAGTTGCACAAGGTTTCCACATTTTGGACTACAGTAGGTTTCATGAACACACCTTGAACAGCAGGAAAAGGTGGTTTATTACGGGGTTGACCGCGTTTTCCCTCAAGCGATTCAATCAACCCTGTTTCTTCACCACAAATATATGCACCTGCTCCAGGATGGGAATAGATGTCAACGTTTAGTCCGGTGCCGCGGATATTTTTACCCAGATAACCCTTCTCGTGAGCCTCCTTGAGTGCTGCATCAAGCATCTTTTTTCCAAGCGTAAATTCACCACGAATGTAAATATAAGTGGTCTCAATTCCCATTGCATAACAACAGATTAGGATGCCTTCTATCAATAGATGTGGATTTTTCTCCAAGACATAACGATTACTGAATGTCCCAGGTTCACTCTCGTCAGCGTTGCAACAGAGATAACAAGGTTTAATATCCTTTGGGACAAAACTCCATTTTAACCCTGTTGAAAAACCTGCACCGCCTCTGCCTTTCAACCCTGAGTCCGTCACCATTTTAGAGATTTCGTCAGGCTGATATTCGGCGATAGCCTTTTCAAAACGGGTGTAACCATCATATTCTCGAAAGACATCAAAGGTGTTTATATCGGGCACATCCAGATGCTCGTAGAGAATCCGTCTTTCTTGAACCATATATTTTCCTCTACATATTGTCTCGTAATAACAAGTAAAGCAATTTTTAATTTAGTATCTTCTTGGCACAAATTTAGTTTGGAAGCTGCTCTAATAGTTCATCAACTTTTTCTGGTGTCAAATTTTTATGTAAATCGTCATTCACCATGATAACAGGGGCGACATCACACGATGCAAGGCACTCAACTTTCATCAAGGTGAACTTGCCATCGTCAGTCGTCCCTTTGGCGAGATTCGTTTCCGAAGCAATGTCTGTACCGAGTTTCGCTTTGAGATGCTCCAAAACAACCTTACAGTCACGTAGTGCACAAGGCAGCGTATGACACACACGGATCACATACTTGCCAACAGGCTCTTCAAAGAACATTGGATAGAAGGTCACCACGTCTTTTACCTTCATCACCGTCACCTCCAACAATTCTGCTACATACCGCATCACAGCAGAACTAATATAACCTGCTTGCCTTTGAGCAAGGTGAAGTGTTGGAAGCATCGCTGCTTCTTTAACGGGATATCGACCAATCAGGTCGTCGAATTCTCTTTGATTTTCTTCGTTAAACTGAAAAGGTGTTTCGATTTGGACTATTCCATCTGACATCTATGTTTTCCTTTTATTGGCTATCGGCGTTCAGCAGTAGGCAAGAGCTAGGATACGCATCAGAAATCCTCTTATACTGAACTGATAAAGTTTCTCACCAAAATACGTGTGGACAAACTCCCGCGAATTATTTATGAATCTTTTTACAGATTTACCGTCTCCAGGTATTATTCAATTTAGAATGTTAAGTAAGATTCCAAAGATGACAACACCAACTACAGCTGAAAGTGCAATAACCATTCCAGTTGTAGATTCTCGCCTTTTTTCTCCAACAACTTCATTTAGTGGTGAAGCAAAAGTGAGTCCATCACTAACATTTTGTCCTTGCAATATAATGTGAACAGGTCCAGGAGTATAATGATAGTATTGTACCCAATCCGTAGAAACACCGCTTGGTAATGAACTTGGTTCAAAACTTTGATGAAAAATATCGTATGCAGTATACTCTTTTTGATACATTTCATCTATAATAAATGCCCTTGCATCCACTCTTTGTGCTGCGATATAACCAGCAAGAACAGCACCGAAAAATGTAGGACTTGTACGAATAGGTTTGTTAAGTTCCTCAAGCATTCCTAATTGGGATGCCTCCCGCATCCTTCCACCGTACAGTTTGAATATTACTTCTTCGCGAGTCAATTTTTTCGCGAGTGTTCGGAACGGATCTATCATTTGAATTGGATCGGCATCTAATATCAGGGTTCCATTTGACTTATTCCGGCATCTCACGGCAACAGCAATCAGTGTTTTTGGGTGTTTGGTTACGTCTGGAGATACTTGATTTGCATACTCAGTCTTAACCACTTTACGAAGATCAGTTACAATAACATCATAATTAAATTGTTCGTCCTGTAACGTGCCAATTTCTGGAACGCTATTCTTATTTTCTTGAACATGCCACGCGGTAGGTTCCCAATTTGATCGCGTCACAGGAGCACATCCCACAACCACTGCTGTCAAAATTACCATCAGATATACAATAAATGATTTCATTTTTTCTTTCTAATAAAAATTCACACCGATTTTAGAAAACTTGTAAGTATTTCCATAGTTTTAGTTTAAAGTAGGTTTGGCAATGCCGCTATAAATTGATCGCATCAGTACACCCGAGAGGAATTTATCTATAGTGTTGCGGATATAGGTAAATTTGAACCCTTTACTTTTTGCATCCCATTCATTCGCGATTACCATAATGTGCTTGCCTCCGAGAGGTGTAGTTTCAATAAACGTCAAGAAATTGTGATCTTTAACTAATTCAACATCTGCTGAACCCAAGTTTCCTGACATAATTGCGCTGTCGGGACCGGTAATCATGAATATTATTTCACCATTGCGAAAACTTTTTGATGTATCTTTTTCAACAAGTTTTCCGCTCTCAAGGTTGAAAGCCTTGAAATTTCCTTCTTGAGCAAAGATAGAAAAAGTCTTTGTATTTTGCAGAGATGGATTGGCATGATTAGGTTTTCTTGAACGTTTGTAATGTAAAGTGGGTTTCGCAATTCCTGTATAGACGGATCTCATATTTTTCCCCAATACTTGAATATTGCGGGTATATGTGAACTTGAAGCCACCTTCTTTTGCATCCCACTTATCTTCAATAATCATAACGTGCTTATTTCCGGCAGGTGTTGTTTCAATAAACGTCACTGAATTGGTATCTTTGATAAATCCAACCTCCGATATACCAGTGTTAGCTGAAAAGATTGCACTCTTAGGACCTGTAATTATAAACAGTAACTCGCCATTTCGAAAATCCTTAGCCTCTTCATTTTCAATGAGTTTTCCTAAGAAATCGAAGACTTTGAAGTTCCCTTTTTTAGCATAGATGAGAAAAGTCTTTGTTGCATGGACTGAAGGAATATTATCTGATTTTTTTGATAATCCTTCAGCGTACGTATATATGAACATTGCCGAAACCAAAAAAATCGTTATAACCGCCAATATTCTAAGTCTTATACTTTTAAACATAAGAATCATCCTCATCTTCATGCGAACTCAACATCTCTTAGTACAAAACTGCTACAATTCACTTTCTTCAATCCCACTTATTTTCATAAAATATCTCTGCAACCCGCGTTATAGATAAACACCCTTCAATTGCTTCATAGATGTTTTCAAGTAATTCTTCAAAAGTGTCACCTTGTGTAGCACAACCGACGATTGATGGTACTTCCGCCCAATATCCACCCTCTTCAGCTTTGTGAATAACAACTTTTAGTTTCATGGAATTTGAGTCTGATCCCTTCAAATTATGGTATATTTTACAATTAACGATACATCTTGTTCAGCGAACAGACGAAGCGCGCCTATTAGTGAATGCAAGAGGCGTAATGAATTGCGCGACTACAAACGCCGCAAAACCAAAGAAAATATCTACTTATTTTATGCTTTACTATAAAGTTCTCAAGTTGATAGTGTGTTAGCGGCGTGCTTTCAAACGTGCAAGTTCTTCACGGAGTTGCGCGGCTTCTGCTTCTGCGTTTTTAGCACGTGTAGTTTCTTGTTCGGCGCGTGTTTCTGCAGTCTCTGCGCGTGCTTCTGCAGTTTCTGCGCGTGTGGCTTCTTGTGCTGCGCGTGCTTCTGCAGTTTCTGTACGTTCTGCGCGTGTCTGAACCCATTCACCCGCAACAGGGTCGTAAATCGCTATCTCTCCATCGCGAAGATGGAAATCCAAATCCAAAACCGAGACGCGAAAACCTCCCCGTTCCCCCGGCGGAATCGCTACATAGACACCATCCACTAACGTAAATCCCATCAGCGGAGATGGTAAATACAATCCCTCTGCATCATATAAGAAGTAATCCTGTATCCCCAATGAAGCGTAAACATCCATCTTCTCACCTAAGTCTTTATCATAAGTGCTTTTACTGGAGAACTCCATCACGAAATCAGGTGCTTTCCCTTCCTCCCATATTCTATACGTTCGCCGCAGCTTCGGGTTTATGCCAAAACAGACGAGTACATCCGGAGATATAGACTTCCGGGGATCCCCTTCTCTGTAATACATCATTATGTCGCCGGAGATATAGACTTCCGGGTTTTGTGCAAAATGTTCCTCAAGAGCTTGCAACGTCCACATTAGTAATCGTCTATGATAATCGCTTGCTGCCATAGGTTTTCCATCCGTTTCAGGGTAAAGGTTCGCAGCGTCTGTAGGGACATAAGGAATAGAGGTTCCTTTTGTATAGGTGCTTGCCATTATGATTTCTCCTTTGTTGTCCGATGCGTGAAAAACGGAGATTATGAATTTCATGGAATTTCGGTATCACTTTTCTTCAGAAGCATTTGTTGATCTGAATAAGACAGTGTCAACATGTCTTCTGTGACATTGTATGTATATTCAATTCCATTTTCAAATATAAAATTTGAAGGATTCGGTTTAAATCCGCTTTTTGTTTCTGCTGCCACATCTGCTTCTAACTGTTCTACGGTTTTACCTTGTATTTGTGCTGCCCATATCTCTTTCGGTTCAAGCGTTACGTCCACATCTATTTTGACATTTTCTGTAGTGATTTTCAAGGTTTTCTCGTCTGCAGCATACGTCCCTGTTATTATATGAGATAGTACCTGTGTCATTGAAGTAGCAGGCGGGCCCGGGTATTTCTCTGATGCCTTGAACACTATGTTACCTGTCAACGAACCATCATCTTCAAAAACCCAGTTGTTTGAGATAACCGCGAACTCTTGTTCAGATTCTATGTCGTCCGGTTGTTCCGTTTCGAAATTTTTGAACATTTCACCATTAATTGAGACAATTTCCCAAGTACTTCCAACGAAGTCTAAAACAACAACATCATCATCTTCGCTATCATCATCTCCACCGCAACCGACTGCGAATAATTCGCTTTAACTGCCAATTGTGCTTTTCTAATAAACGGCAGAACGCTTTACCGGTTAACACCTTCAAACAACTATCTCCATCACTCTATCATTTTCTGCGATTTCTAGAGTGTTAACATCTACGGATAAACACCCTTCAATTGCTTCATAAATGTTTTCAAGTAATTCTTCAAAAGTGTCACCTTGTGTAGCACAACCGACGATTGATGGTACTTCCGCCCAATATCCACCTTCTTCAACTTGGTGAATAACAACTTTTAGTTTCATGGTATTTAAGAAAACCCTTCAAAATTACTTTATCCATTTTTGTTGCAAAACTCTCCTGCTCTAAACTTTAATTGTAACTCTAATAAAGCACAAACAGGGTAATTTTCTTTATGGACTTTGTATCCGTTGTTTTTCTAAGGCTTCGATTTTCTGTGTGAGTGTTTCTACCTGTTTTTCGAGTATGCGATCTTTCTTGCTACGCCATAAGACCACGACTTGTGGGATACCGACTATTGCCACGATGATGACCATAAGCCATGTGATCAGTTTTTCAACGCCGTCTACCCCTCCACTGAGCGATGCGACATCTTCTTTTACAGATGCGATTGCATCTTTGAGTTCCGTTTTTACGGTTTGTATTTCCGTTTTTACGGTTTGTATTTCCGTTTGTATTGGCTTAAGTTCATCGGCAATGAGCAATCTAATTTTATTGAGATCGTCTTGGCTCAGATCACTGATTGCTGGCGTGCTGATGATAGCGATCAACATGAGTGCAATTGTAAAGTATTTCATTTTGTGAATAACGCCTTTTAGTTTCATGGTATTTAACGTATTTAACTGCGTGCTTTCAAACGTGCAAGTTCTTCACGGAGTTGCGCGGCTTCTGCTTCTGCGTTTTCAGCGCGTGCTTCTGCAGTCTCTGCGCGTGCTTCTGCAGTTTCTGTGCGTTCTGCGCGTGTCTGAACCCATTTACCCGCAACAGGGTCATAAATCGCTATCTCTCCATCGCGAAGATGGAAATCCAAATCCAAAACCGAGACGCGAAAACCTCCCCGTTCCCCCGGCGGAATCGCTACATAGACACCATCCACTAACGTAAATCCCATCAGCGGAGATGGTAAATACAACCCCTCTGCATCATATAAGAAGTAATCCTGTATCCCCAATGAAGCGTAAACATCCATCTTCTCACCTAAGTCTTTATCATAAGTGCTTTTACTGGAGAACTCCATCACGAAATCAGGTGCTTTCCCTTCCTCCCATATTCTATACGTTCGCCGCAGCTTCGGGTTTATGCCAAAACAGACGAGTACATCCGGAGATATTGCCCTACGGGGATCCCCTTCTCTGTAATACATCATTATGTCGCCGGAGATATAGACTTCCGGGTTTTGTGCGAAATGTGCCTCAAGAGCTTGCAGCGTCCATATTAGCAATCGTCTATGATAATCGCTTGCTGCCATAGGTTTTCCATCCGTTTCAGGGTAAAGGTTCGCAGCGTCTGTAGGGACATAAGGAATAGAGGTTCCTTTTGTATAGGTGCTTGCCATTATGGTTTCTCCTTTGTTGTCCGATGCGTGAAAAACGGAAAAATAACTTCAGGCGTTAAGTAACCCTCACAATAGAGATTATAGTCCTTTCGTTTTCTACTTCCCAATTTCAGTGGTATATTAACGTGAGCTCGGTATAAGCCTACTTTCACGAATTTGCAGGTTTTTTCCACTAATTGCCCTTGTTTAAGGGGTTTAGGAGATAAAAATAGGTAAAAACACCCTCTTATCTATACCAAAATTCACGTTATTTCTTACACCGAGCTCACGTTATATTAGTATTTTCCCCAAAACTGAATCCGGTTTTTCTCTGGGTCTGAAATGTCAAAACACGCAAGACCATCCTCATTCTTTAGCAGTCTCAACCGCAATCCTTTTGATTTCAGGTTCTGATGAACGGCACTCACGCTTTCAACATGAAAAACAAGTTTTTGTCTTCCTTCATTCGGTTTGCTTGCACTATGCAGACATAGTTTACACTCCCCAGTGTCAAAGCGAAAAAAACGATGTTCAGGAAATGGTTGGTCTTCGTCAGGTGTTAATCCTACCACATCTCTATAAAATGCGGTTATAGACTTCATGTCTTTCACAAAAAGAATGATGCTTCCAAGATACATAATTGTCTGTCACTCTGCACTAAGACGTTCAATTTCAGCTAAAGCCTTAGCAAGTTCTGCTTCAGCATTTTGCCGTGCATTGGCTTCTTGTTGTGCGCGTGCCTCAGCGTTTTCTACGAGTGCTCTAACTTTTTTTACCTCTTCCGATGGTGTTTGCAACCACTGCGCCGTGTTAGGGTTATAGAGTCTCAATTTACCGTCATGTTCACCCAATTCCAAACCTAACGTCTTTGCGGGTAAACGTTCATTTACAAAATCAATCTCTTGATACACGCCATCAATGAGCCGGTATCCGACAAAACTCGGCACGATTTGACCAAGCGGATCATAGATATAGTATTCTTTGACCTCAAGCACGGAAGCGTAAAGTTCTTTCTTCTTCCCCATATCATTTGGAAAAGTGCTCGGACTTGCTATCTCCAGCACGAAATCGGGAGTGTTTGCTTCTGCCCACGTCAGATAGGTGTTCCGCAGTTTCTTTTCAACCCCAAAAACCACGAACACATCAGGTGATATAGATTTCCTTGGGTCACCCTCTTCGTAATACATAAGTAAGTTGCCAGACACATAAACATCGTCATTATTTTCGAAATAGTCTTCAAGCATCAGGATGAAATCCATCATCAACTTGCGATGTGTGTCTGTTTCTGCCATCGGTTTACCGTCTGATTCCGGATAGAATATTGTCGGTGCAGACTGTATCTTTTTCCGCATCGTGTCATCTCCCAGCATCAAGCTAAATGTCATTTTAAGACAATTACCGATCCAACTCTCCAGCGATCACGTTCAAACTTCCCAACACAGCAACCGTATCCGATAACATACCGCCTTCCAACATGTGGGGCAGTGCTTGGAAATTAAAGAAACTGGGTGGACGAATTCTAATGCGGTAGGCAGTCCCGCTTCCATCGCTTACAATGTAGAACCCCAATTCTCCATTTGGCGATTCCGTTGCGCAATAATGATCTCCTATTGGCGGCTGTACACCGTGTCCATCCATAACAATCTTAAAATGGTGGATTAATCCTTCAATATGACCATAAGCATCAGATTTGTGCGGCATCGTGATTTTGTTATCTTCGACACTTGCTGGACCATCTGGAAGATTATCTAATGCTTGTCCAACTATACCGCAGCTTTGAACCATCTCTTCCATGCGCACCAAATACCGGTCGTATGCATCACCATTAGTCCCAACAGGCACTTCAAAGTTGAATTTTTCGTAAGAGGAATACGGTTCAGCCTTGCGGAGGTCGTGTGAGACACCGGTTGCACGCAGACAGGGACCGGTTAATCCGTAATCAATCGCATCTTGCGGTGAAATTACACCAACCCCTTTTGTTCTGTCCATCCAAATTCTGTTTCGGGTTAGCAAGGTATGTGTTTCTTTCAAAGCCTTTGGAAAATTGGTGATGAAATCACGAGCATCAGTTTCAAATCCATCATAGAGGTCTCGGAAAACACCACCGACACGGGTATAACTTGTTGTCAACCGTGCGCCTGTTGTCTTTTCGAAAATGCTATAAAGTTTCTCACGTTCTCGGAAACTATAGAGGAATACTGAAAATGCTCCTAAATCCAATGCCGCAGTTCCGAGCCATAGCAGATGGTCTGCCAGTCGAGAAAGTTCAGCCATCAAAATTCGGATGTATTGACCCCGTTCTGGTACTTCAATACCGAGCAATTGTTCGACTGCAAGCACATATCCGAAATTGTTAGACAACGGCGACAGATAATTCATCCGGTCTGTTACAACGATGTACTGGTTATAATCTAAGTGTTCACCCAGTTTCTCAAATCCGGTATGTAAGTATCCGAGATGTGGCGTCGCCTTCAAAATGGATTCACCGTCAAGTTCTAAAACGATGCGAAGGGTGCCGTGTGTAGCAGGGTGTTGCGGTCCGAAGTTGAGAATCATCTTCTCGCCGGTTGTGCGTTCCATCCCACCTTGCATAGAATACTCCTTTTAAATTGCTTGTGTTTTTCCGTTTTTGAAGTGAGTTCAACTCAAAATATTTCGTGTGTTAAAGGTATCATGACCACTCATTGCACAAGTAGCCAAACTTATAATTTATAGTTACTTGAGGGCGTGTTAGATTAGGGAAGTCCGTAACTACGGAGTATTTCTATCCTCAATTTGAAAATGATAAAGCACTACCTTTCCTTTCCTTTCTTGAAATCGTTTAGAAGTCGTTGATATTTATTCTGAACAAACCCTAAAACTTTACATACAACACCTATCCAAATACAAGCGAAAAGACACAAAATAATTGTTCCCAAAAAAACACCCATAATCTTAACCTCAATGTTTCAATTCCAATTACCATATATCGCTATTGCGGTGGTGAAGAAAAATGCCGATACATTCCCCACACAAGATCCGCGCAGAAGTAAACAAACCACCAAAAGACATAGACTGTTCCGATAACCAATAACGAAGTTTTGATGGTTTTCCAAATTCTCTTTTTCATTCTTTTTCGTTTATCCGATGACACTCAGTAATTCGCTCTTTCCAGTTGTATTAGACATTTTGCTTGTCAAAATTGAAACGTTCGCGCTCACCATGTCCACGTAGCGGATAATCCTTGCGGAGTGGATGTCCCTCAAAATCATCAGGCATTAAAATTCGACATAGGTCGGGATGTCCTTCAAAGTCTATTCCGAACATATCGTAGGTTTCCCGCTCCAGCCAGTTGGCAGCCTTCCACAATTTTGTCACTGATGGAACCTGCAACTCCTTTTCATGCACCGGTACTTTGACACGGATGCGAGAAGTTTCCCCTTCATAGGTATAGAGGTGATAGACAACCATGAATCTGGCATAGTCGTACTGCATCAATTCTGATTCTAACTTAGAATTGTCAACCGCTGTGACATCCACAAGATACGAATACGCCAATTCTGTTCTCAGATATTCCAGCAGTGCGAAAATGTTTTCTTTGTTGACAACAACTGCAACACCATTACGGACTTCCGCTTCTGCTAAGAGCGCATCAGAAAATTTTTCTCGTAGTTTTTCAAGGACAAGCGGTTTTGTCTCTTCCGTAACCTCTTTTTCTTCATTCATTATGCGACCTCAACCCCTTTAGGTAACTCACCTTTTTGTATTTGTCGTTGCACTTGCATCACGGCATCAATCAAATCTTCTGGTCGAGGTGGGCATCCAGGAATGTAGACATCAACCGGTAGGAATTGATCAACACCCTGTATTAAGGTATAGGTATCAAAAACTCCGCCGCAGGATGCACATGCACCCATTGAGATAACCCATTTTGGGTCTGGCATCTGATCATAAATACGTTTCAACACTGGCATCATTTTGATTGAAATCCGCCCGGAAACGATGAGCAAGTCAGATTGACGTGGTGAGAAGCGAATTGCCTCAGAACCGAATCGAGAAAGGTCAAACTTGGAAGCCAAGGTTGCCATCATCTCTATCGCGCAGCAGGCGGTACCGAACGGCATCGGCCACAAAGAATTCTTTCGTCCCCAGTTGACAACTTTGTCAATAGTCGTTGTGATGATATTACCATCAGTTTGCTCAGCACCAGGTCCACTTTGGGTATGGGTTTTGGCTAATCCCATGTTAAGCCTCCTTTTTTCCAAGCGTAAATATAGCCCAGAAGGAGAATACCGATAAACACCAGCATCTCAACTAAAATAAACATACCGTTTTCTGCAGAGAACTTCTTAAAGACCACTGCCCAAGGGTAGAGAAAGACCACCTCAATATCAAAGATGATAAAGAGCATAGCGATGAGATCAAACCGGATAGTGAACCTTTGTCGGGCATCACCGACCGGCTGCACACCAGATTCGTAGACAGAGAGTTTGGCGCGTGTAGGGCGTTTTGGTCCAAGAAGATGGGTAAGGGAAAGATTTACAGCTGCAAATAGTACTGCGAATATCCCTAAAAACACTATCGGAAGATATTCTATTAGCATTTGTTCTAATCTATTTAAGCCTCCGGCAACACACAGATATAAACATCATCCGTTACGAAACGCTGATGTCGGATAGACTTCTGGCGTTGCAATTACACTAATTCAGAGTTTTGCGTTCAAATTTTCAAGCGAATTTGTTAAACGTTCTTATAATTTTACATATTCAGAGAAAAGTGTCAAGTCTTTTTCAATAAAAATTACGATTTTTTGAAATGTTGTTGAAAAAATTATGGGATGAGTTTGAAAATTTAGATTCGGAAGGTTTCAAATAGTAGACAAAGCATTAGTACCGATTCTGATATTTGCTTCACCATTGCCTATAAGTTGTTGATAATATAACGTCGATATCACCCCTTTCATCATCAGGCCCAAGCCATTGATGACCGTCACAATCTGGATCGGTGAAGCGACATAATAACTTTAATACCCATTCCCAACCTTTACATGTCAACTGCCACGTGCAATGATTTTTTGTCCTCTCTATCAGAACTGCACCAATATCTTCATCAATAACTTGTGCCGATAGCCTGCACCCATCAACTGGAGAGATAAAAGGCAAAGCGTGTACATCTACTACTGCGTTATTGTCCGCAACCAGAATGGTTAGCACTTGGTATAACTTTTCAGCTTCCTCTGGTATAGAAGGTGATAGAATCAACAGAGGGCAGAATTGAGAACCTTCTGGTATGAATTCAAGATACATTAGAACCACCTCAAACAACTAACTTAAATTCCTTGCACACCCCAGTGGAATGTCTCCTCAAAAATTACGGGTACGGATCAAGGTGCGAAAATCACTCCTACAGATACCTCGCTTATTGTAGGAGTGACTTCCAATTCCCAATTGCAGAAACTAACATTTTAAGAGCGGACAGACTACTGAAACCAATTCAAATGTTGCTTCACCATTGCCGATGCATAGTTGAAATTATAACGGAGATCTTACTCGTATCATCAAGCCATTGGTAACAACCGCTACAATCTGGTTCGGTGAAGCGATATAATAACTCTAATACAAATTCCCAAGCTTGACAAGTAAACTTCCAAGTGAAATGATTTTTTGTATTCTCTATCAGAACTGTGCTAAGATTTTCAAGATTTTCATCACTAACCTGTGCCGATAGCCTGCACCCATCAACTGGAGAGATAAAAGGCAAACCGTGTATATCCACTACTGTGTTATTGTCCGTAACCAGATTGGTTAGCACTTGGTATAACTTTTCAGCTTCCTCTGGTATAGACGGTGATAGAATCAACAGAGGGCAGTGTTGAGAACCTTCTGGTATGAATTCAAGATACATTAGCACCTCCTCAAACAACTAACTTAAATTCCTTGCACACCCCAGTGGAATGTCTCCTCAAAAATTACGGGTACGGATCAAGGGGCGGAAGTCACTCCTACAGATACCTCGCTTATTATAGGAGTGACTTCCAATTCACTATTGCTGAAACTAACATTTTAAGAGTGGAGAGACTACTGAAACCAATTCAAATGTTGCTTTACCATTGCCTATAATTTGTTGATAGTATAACGTCGATATCACTCGTTTCATCATCAGGCTCAAGCCATTGATGACCGTCACAATCTGGATCGGTGAAGCGACATAATAACTTTAATACCCATTCCCAACCTTTACATGTCAACTGCCACGTGAAATGATTTTTTGTCCCCTCTATCAGAACTGGACCAATATTTTCATCAATAACTTGTGCCGATAGTCTGCACCCATCAACTGGAGAGATAAAAGGCAAACCGTGTATATCTACTACTGCGTTATTGTCCGCAACCAGATTGGTTAACGCTTGGTATAACTTTTCAGCTTCCTCTGGTATAGACGGTGATAGAATCAACAGAGGGCAGAATTGAGAACCTTCTGGTATGAATTCAAGATACATTAACACCTCCTCTTTCGGTGAATGTCAAACTTTTTTCTGAAAATTCGCAAAATTTTATGGTATTGCCTCCTTCACACAACGAAATCCGAGAACAGCTTCCGTTCGATTCGGCAGGTTATAATCGCGATGAAATACGGCAATAAACCTTTTAGTATCGTTCCATGCTCCACCACGTCTTGCTCGATGCACTATAATTTCTACGTTTTTGAAATTAGATACAAGTTCGGTAATACTTGCTTCACCCTCAATTGGATTTTTATATGGAGAATTCTTATAAAATTGCCAACCCGCACCGTCAAGACACCACTCCGAAACGTTTCCTGATATATCATAGAGATCGTAACCATTTCCAAGAGATGTGCCGACAGGCACGGTATCACCTATATTACTACTTCGGTAGTTTGCTTGATTAGCATCAATTGAATTGCCCCACGGATAATGTTTACCTTTCAAACCGCCTCGCGCTGCTTTTTCCCATTCTGCTTCAGTAGGTAAACGTTTCCCTACCCACTTTGCATAAGCCATCGCAGCATACCAACTCACATAAGTTACAGGATGGTTTGCTCTTCCGTGCGGATAGTTGTTACCATTCCAGTGGTAGAGATAATCTCCATCGTGAAATTTTTCATCAATGTTCATTTTTCGCCATTCGGGATTTGCGAGAATAAACTTCCTATATTGGGCATTGGTCACTTCGTATTTGTCAATGTAAAACGCATCAACATAGACCTTATGCACTGGTATAGTGTCTTTATATGCTCCTTTTCCTTCATATCCCATATTGAATTCACTAGCAGGAATCAGGACCATGCTATTGTTCTCGACTGAATCCATCACACACCGAAATCCGATATCCGCGTCCGTTTGGTTTGTCTGTCCACCGAAACGACTATACACAGTTATTTCTCTTGGACTACTTATCCAGCCACCGCCACGTGTTATTCGTGGACTCCGACTGCGAATATTTTCAAAATTAGATATCACGTCGGTAATGCTGTCTGCCCCTGCAATCGGATTATTAAGCGGTTTGCCTCGTGGATATACCTTATAAAACACACTAATATATTCATCAAGACACCACTCCGAAACATTTCCTGCCATGTCATGAAGTTTGTAACCGTTTTCAGGATATGTGTCAACAGGCGTTGTATCGCCTATAATGTCATGATCAATACCAATACGGTAGTTTGCCTTATTTTCGTCGTTCACATTACCCCATGGAAAAAATTGATCTTTTGTGCCGCCTCGTGCTGCTTTTTCCCATTCTGCTTCAGTTGGTAAACGTTTCCCCGCCCACTTCGCGTAAGCCATCGCAGCATACCAACTCACATAGGTTACAGGATGATTCTCTTTATCGGATGGATAATTATTGTCTGTCCAATGGTGTAGATATTTTCCATCGTGAAATTTTTCATCAATGTTCTTTTTCTGCCATTCTGGATTTGCGAGGATAAACTTTTTATACTGCGCGTTGGTCACTTCGTATTTGTCTATGTAGAACGCATCAACATAGACCATGTGTGCGGGTTTTGAAGGTTTCAATGTTCCAACATCGTCATCTCCCATTTCAAAATCACCCGCAGGAATTAGTGCCATATCTCTGATGTCAACCGTATCATTTTCGTTTGGATAACAGTCAGTTGTTGAAATAGAAAGAAAACCGATCATTACCAAGACTAAACTGTAAAATGTTTTTGCCATTGCTGATACCTCTCAAAAGTTTTTCCAAAGAAATTTGGTCGGAAAATGGTGTTTCATATTAGCATATAATTATAGATTCTGCCTATCAGAAATGTAAGTTTGTGTGTATATGACGTATCCACAACCTAAATGTTTACTTTCTAATTTAACGTGAGTTTGATAAAAAGATACTATGATCCCTGTAGGTTGGGTAGAACGGAAAGGACAATAAAATCAAACACAAAATAGCGGTTCAGGATACATTTGAAACTGAAAATAACGAGAAATTAGTGAAACCCAACTCTTTTTAACTTTTGGATGGACACTCGGATTCTAATATCAAACTCACGTTAATTTAGCAGAATTTGTGACATTAATCTTTCAATATGGCTTATGGCGATAGGCGTGATATTTCCCAATCACCGTTGTTTTTTAATGTATAACATAGCCGATCATGTAAACGGCTTGGACATCCCTGCCAAAATTCAAACATATTTGGAACAAGTCTATAGCCTCCCCAATGCGGCGGTCGTGGAATATTATTGTCTGGATACGTTTGCTCTGCTTTTTCGAAGTTTGCCATCAGATGTTCACGTCCAGAAATAACGATGCTTTGTCGTTCTGTCCATACCGCGAGTTGGCTATCAACGGGACGACTGGCAAAATATGCATCCGATTCGGCGGGTGTCATCTTTTCAACCGTGCCGCTGCTTCTCACCTGTCGATCAAGTTCACGCCAATAAAGGACAAGTGCGGCATGCGGATTCTCTGCCAATTCCTTTCCTTTTTGGCTGTCATAGTCTGTATAGAAACAGAAGCCATTTTCGTCAAAACCTCTGAGGACAACCATCCGTGCAGAAGGAAAACCATCTGGCGTTGCGGTTGCCAATGTCATTGCATCTGGTAGATCAATCCCTGCTTCTGTGGCATCTTTAAACCATTTCTCAAATTGGTCAAAAGGATTTTTAGCAGCACTGCTTGCGGTCAATTCGCTGTGTGCTTGATATTCCCTGCGAAGTTTATTGGTGTTCATTTTATTTTTTCCAGAAACTTGATGAAAAAAGGATAAGCACGGTATAGATTTCCAAACGTCCTAACAACATGCAGAAAGACAAAATAAATTTTCCGGCAGTAGCGATATGTGCATAATTATCAATAGGACCTACGTCGCCGAGTCCGGGACCGATGTTACCCATCGCTGCTATTGTGCAGCTGGCAGCAGTAATTAAATCTAATCCCAAGGTTGCCATAATACACGTCACGATTGCAAAAATACCGATAAAAAAGAAGAAAAAGCCAAGGACATGTGTTAGTACTTCGGATGGAACAACTCTGTCATTAACGCGAACAGGGAGGACAGCGTGGGGAAAGATAAGTCGTTTTATTTCGGCACCGCTCTGTTTGATAAGGAGTAGGAAGCGAATCTGCTTCATCCCACCACCTGTTGATCCAGCACACCCTCCATAAAACATGAGCGTTACTAAAACGAATTGGGATAAGTAGGGCCACATTTCAAAATCAGCAGTACCATACCCTGTTGTTGTGGTTATAGACACGACTTGGAATGCGGCATAACGAATGGAATCCCACACGGAATCGTAGGGGACCTGTTCAATATGGTTCTTAAATCTGACTATGTTCCAAGAAACAAGGAAAATGCTCAAAAAAATCACGATACAATAGAATCGGAATTCGGTGTCTTTGAAATAACTCTTGACATCGCCTCGGAGCGCGCGATAGTGTAAGGCGAAATTGGTACCAGCGAGAAACATAAAGACAGTAATCACCGTTTCAATATAGACGCTATTGTAATGCGCGATGCTACCATTTTTAGTTGAAAATCCGCCAGTTGCCATTGTCCCAAAGGTATGACAGAGCGCGTCAAAAAGAGTCATGTCGCCAAGCCAGAGAAGCAGCGTTTCAATAACAGAGAGCAGGATGTAGACACCCCAAAGCAATTTTGCTGTTTGTGCGATACGGGGTGTAAGTCTATCTGTTTGGGGACCCGGTGCTTCTGCGCGAAATAGCTGCATTCCGCCAACACCAAGCATAGGTAGTATTGCTACAGTTAACACAACGATTCCCATACCACCGAGCCAGTGGCTGAAGCTGCGCCAAAACAGCATTGCATGCGATAGATGTTCAATCTCTGTTAGGACTGTAGCACCGGTTGTTGAGAAACCGGACATAGACTCAAAATAGCAGAACGAGAATTCTACCCAAGACGTGCGACCTTCTATTGAGAAAATACCTGCGAAAAGATACGGAAAAGAACCAAAGAGAGCGACAACTACCCAACCTAAGGTAACAATAGCGAACCCTTCTCGAATGCCGAGTTCCGGTTCAGACGGTTTTATGGTGAAGCGAAGAATTAAGCCGACACATAAGGTTGTAATGGTAGCGTATACAAACGCCATCATATCGTCTTTTGGCTCGCCTGCGCTTACAAAGTAGTAGATGCCTATGCTCAATGGCAATAGCATTGTGCCAGCAAGACAAATTAATAGGTTACCAAGTGTATGAAAAATGAGTTTTCGGCTCATAGGTGATGGTTAACGGTAAAATGAAGATTTCGCTGTGTGATGGAATATAGTTTTACATATTTTAGGGAAGGGGTCAAGTCTTTTTTATAGGAAATTACAATTTTTTAGATGTTGATGGGAAATAGGTAGAATTTATAATTCAAATTAGAAACACAACGAGAAAATAGCAAGACAAACCGGAACAGATGTAAAACACAATCTATCATTTATGTTGAGCAATAAGATATGGTCTCACAGTTCATCCATAGAGACTTCTACAATATCTTTTTTATCTGCGATAAAGTATCGGTAGTTCGGAAATTTTTCTGCAAGTTTTCGGTTTTCGTTTTCTCTATCTTTAGCGTAAATGTGCGGTTTGGCAAAAGGAGCGTTAAATGGATAATGTACCCAATACGCATGTCCTTTCACAAAGACGAGTGCTTTTTCGACCTTGTTTTTGTCAAGGTACTTGTGAATTGTTACGTCTTCCCCATAATCTTGATATGTTTTCGCTGTTGCGGGAATATTGAAAAGCAAAGCAAACAGAAAAAGTCCTGTAAGTATAAAGCAAATTGCACTTCGTGCATGTGCATAAGAAGGTGTTTTTGGCCAAGCTGCTAAGAGTTGTGTACTGATGGCAATCCCTTTACTTGTTAATAGAATGGCTGCGGGTAACGTTTCATATACAAACCTGGGTCCCAGGTGAAACTCGTTGAAAAAATAGAAAACGTGCCCTACGAACAAAGAGCTCAGCCACCCGACAAGCATCCAGTCCCACGTCTCTTTTTTCCCGAATGCAAGATAGAGTACCACAAAAAAAAGCGATGGGACTGGCCACTCAAATAGATAATAGTTAAGTCCATTCAGATTGCCGATCAGGTATTTCACGCCCTGGACAATGGTGTGTGGTTCTTCCATCCATGGGTCTTGGTGGAAACCTGGAAGATGTTCTTTACCGTGTGCGGCAATATATCCGAAAAGGAGTGGGTGCCCCGTTGTTGCTGCGTTATATGCAAGGAATGTCAACCCAGCGGCAATAAGGGGGACTGCGCCAATAAGTATGTGCCGAATAGACAACTGTTTCCGCATCACAATTGCTGCAATTCCAAGATAGACACAGATCCATGCTGTTGTGTAGGGGCGACATAGCAGTGCGATCCCTAAAGCCGTGCCGCAGACCATTGCTGACAAGAGTGGGCGTTTCTTTTTAACCATCCACACAAAACTCAGAAAAGCTGTCGTGATAAAAAAGAGGGTTGAAGTGTGGGACATGAACTCTGAGGACATGAAAAGGAAAAAACTACTTGCGCAAGCCAGCAGCGCAGAAAGTTTTGCGGTATTCTTCCCATAAAGTTCGTTAGCAATCAGATAAATGCCTCCAATTGTGAGTGCGCCGAGGAGTGGGTTCACAAGCCAAGGTATCCGCAGCAGCACGCCTAATGTGAGGACTGCAGGGAACCCGGGTGGGAACTGTGTATACCATTTATCGGATAGGATGACAAGGAGGTTTTTGAAAAATTGGGGTTCGGGTGGTATCTCTGCAGAAAGCATGCCGTTCGAGAATAAACGTGCTTGAAACATGTACATGCAGCCATCAAATGTGCCGGGCACGCCATCAAAAATATGCCATGATATGATGCTGCATATTAGAACGGCACCAGCAATCACTCCGACAATAAAAGGGTATGAAGGAATGTTGCGTATCCAGAGGAAAATCCGAGACCCTATTGTATGAATAA
Source organism: Candidatus Poribacteria bacterium (assembly GCA_965237835.1). Lineage (GTDB taxonomy): Bacteria > Poribacteria > WGA-4E > WGA-4E > WGA-3G > MSPOR6. The sequence goes on from OZ250160.1 coordinate 574,875, forward strand.
ATGTGGGGCATCTGCTGAGTAATCCGCGAAAACATAAAGCTATCCCAACACTATAAATAATCAGACTGTATGCATCGGAACGACCTCGGACATCATTGAGTCGTGCGGTGTTCAAGTGTGTGTGCAGTGGCAGGACACAGATAAAAAGCAAAATACAGAAAACACCGTATTGAAATCGCCGCTGTCGCAACACTGTAAAGTTAGGGAGTATCAAAAGAAGTGTGTAGAGCAGAAGCACTCCAGCAACTACATTCACACACCAAATCGGTAAAGAGATTAACACGTGCGGCGGCGGTTGCTGTGAAATGATCAGCTTGTCATCAAAAATATAGAGGTTATTTTTGACCCAATACCCGATCAACAGAAAACAGAGTCCACCGAACAAATAACCCATTGTGCGGTACACTTGAATGGGGGTTGACTTCATATAGCAATTACCTCCACGGAAATAATCTATTTGCAGTATGAGGATTTAGAAAAACGGAGAGTGTTCTATCTGAAGGGTAATCTCTTGATCGCCTTCTTGTAAAATCACCTGTTTTGCTTCTATCCTTTTTACCATCTGTTCACCAATCCGATCATTTACCTTTATGATGTGTAGCTGTCCTGATTGCCGTTCAACAATAAATGCTTTTGTGTGTTGTGTCGTATTTTTTGCGATCGCAGTGCCGATCAACATATATTTCGGTTGCGGTGCCTCTGGTTGCCACCCCAACGGACGAAAAAGGTTATTGTCAATGATAGTCTGATAAAACGCCTCAGGGGTCCCTGGGGTGTTATCAGTTTTGCCTTCCATATTTTTGTTTTGAGATGGTTTTGCTTTCTGTTGCGGATTGATGACTTTATTTTTCTCCACCAGTGGTTGATTACTTTGATTGTTTTCCTCATATAGATGCCACCCGATGATAATGACAATCCCCGTGATGCTAATTCCGATGATAAGAGTTTTTACGAACATACATATTGCTGCTTGTTTATTTTGGTAGGCGGAGGAGTTCATTTTTCATCTGGTTTCTCCGGTTCGGTTGCGAGATATTTCTCATCAGTTTTGATATCTGGTGGATAATGAATTTCCCAGATTTTGACAGGGACAGAACTATCAGCATCCTCTGGATAAACAGGGATAAAAGCCTCATTATGCCCGCCGCGGAAATACAGCTTAATAGCTAGGCTATTCCAACCAATAGGTGAAATATATTCAGCTTTTTCAATTTGTCTTTCTGCATCAAAAGAGAGAAGGATCCCCCCATTTTCTAAATCAAATGCTTTTTGCGTTGGTGTATCTCCGTCCAATATAAAGTCTCGGGATGTGTTTGTGCCATCTTTAAACTGTGCCGTCACGGTGCGCTTATCAGGTGTTGGTGCCGCAACATCAATATAATCTAAAGGAGTTTCTTGTGATATCAATCGTGTAGATGTTTCTGTAGTGTTTTCCGCCTCTTGACTGAGTTGATGGAATCTAAACACTCTATCATCATTTTCGTTACTACCGATAAACGAGAGAGTTCCAGCACGAGATGTAGTGCCCCATCTTGTAAGAAATAGGTGCGTGGCACCGTGCGTTTTAAGAAAAGAAAGTGCTTCCTGTTCAGTTTGCGCACAGAATACATGTCGGCAGTAAAGATATATCCAATGTGGTAAATAATGGTCGGTATCAATCACATTTTTCACACCGCCAAAGATGTTCAGTTGGATACCATAATCCCAAATAGTGCTGACCACAGCATCTTGCGTATTTTCTTTAAGCCACTGATAGGCATCTTTCAAACCACCTTCACCAGGTACAGGTCCTCGTAATTTAGAAGCGGCTGCCACTGAAAATCGCGCATGCCCACCAAGGGGTGCCCAAAATAGAATACCTATCAACGCAATGAGGACAATACTCGCAGCTACCCATCGATTCCAGGCTCGCAGGAATGCGCCAGGAATTTTCTGGACAAGCCTTTGAATCAAAGGTGCCATAAACTCCCACAAAAGCCAAGCTGTGCCGTAAGCAAGCGGTATACCTATGAAAAAGTCATGGCGTTTTCCACTCCGAGCTAAACTAACCCATAACAAAAACCATGCAATTGCAGCAAACACCACTAACTCATTTTTATCCGATTTTTCCGTGGTGTACCGTAGACAGACAAGCCCTAAAGCTAAACATGTCAATCCGAGCGAAGCGAAAAAGAGCCTATCACACCAAACATCGCCTATCCAGTTGTTAGTGATTTCTCTCAAAAAGGTGGTTAGGAAGAAAAAAATGAGAGGTATATCAACAGAAAACCTTGCGGGCATTCCAAGGCGGCGGCTACAGAATATCAATCCGAGACTACCGAAAGCAAAGACTGTCCCATAGTACACCGTCCAATACAGATAATCCGGGTTATCTAACTCCCCAATACTTTGCATCAGTCGACTTTTGCGAAATGCAAAGGCAGTCATCTCAAATGTGTGTTTCTGAAAGAAAAAGTAACAGAGACCAGCAGCAATAGCAAGTAGGGATAATCCTAAAGCAAGTTCACGTGCATGCTGGCGGAGGTTCTCAAAGTAAGTCAGCAGCAAGTATCTTACCCCGCGCAGTACAAGCAACACCAGTGACGGTGCAAGCATGAGAGCGGCAACGTGCGTTGAAAAACCATAACCGCTCCGATAAGCAGGACTCAAAAGCAAAAGTCCGGGAACGAACATGAGCACCCAGAGAAAATATTCTTTAAGATGTACCTCTGTGTCCGTTGTACAGAATTTCCAAAATTCTACAGCAATAATAATTAAAACGAAAACGCCAAAACCTTCCCAACTCAATCCACCTAAAAAAACGGTGAATCCGCAGAGTGCAGTTCTGAACCATCTACGCCATCCAGGGTCCGTCTGTTCTTTCCATAGGTAACTGGTAACGACCACTATCGCCATCATCCAACACCACGCATCCCTATCACCAAAGCCTGCCGTACTCCGGTCAATACTGCCGGGTAGTGTCGCAAGGAGTATACCGACAGTGGCGGCGAAGAGCACACCGTATGCATGCATAAGAAAAAACATTAACACACCCAGTCCGAGCGTAAAACAGACAGGAGAGGCATAGAGTTGAATGTGATAAAGTGTGAGTTTTGGAGAAATCCAACTGACCGCTTTATGTGTATAAGCAATTGCATAAGAAAAGAGAGGAAGCACCTGCCCATTATCTCTACCAAGAGGTTGCCAGCGGTGCATATCGCGGGCAGGCAGGTATCCTTTTTCTGAAATAGTGAGTGCCTGCCAATGGAAGACATACGGGTCATGCCCGGTAAACTGCCCCTCAGGTATCCGTTCCACACCCTGAATCCGAATCCAAAAGGTCAGAAACAGGACTGCGATGAGAACCACGCTCATTAGAATTTTTGGTAAATACTTATGAAGAACTTCCATGTCTAAGATTTTTGTGACGTGTGTATCGCTTTGTACGTTGTTTTATAGTAAACGGAAAGCGTACTGCCAACCGAGGACGAGTTTCCACGTGTTTTTAAGTTGCGTTCCAGTGAGGTTCTGATAAACAGGCAACATGAACTCAATAGCGAGACGCTGCCCTGCCAGCGAACCTGTCGGTACTATCAAATTACTTGAAATCGCAATGTCAAGTCTATTGAAACCTTGAAAATCAGGACGGTGGCTTGGACTCCTGTTTATACCCAAATCTGGATGGTTTCCCGTTGTACTTCCCTTATGCGAAAACAGTAACCTCGCGCTGAGACTGATCCAATTGTTAACACGCCGCGCACCCCAAGTTGTGGCAGTGAGCGTGTTCCCGTGCCGATACTCGCTGGCATTGGTATTCAATGGAAATGTCCCACGCAGCTGACCACCGTAAGACCAATTGTCGTGCGTTCCAAAAACTGTTATCCCAGGACGTGCTTCAAAAGAACCGCTTCCGAGCTGCATCGGATAAGGGAGAATGCTCCCGTCGTCTGTCTGCTGTGTAATGGATCCTGTGGGAAACGATATACCTACGTTGCCGAGAAACGTGACGTTATGCCTTTTCCAAAACGTCAAAAGTGAGTCCAGCTTGACATCACCGATGCCAGCACTTGACATTTCGTGCATGCCTACGGGATGATCGTGGTGTCCTGTTGCGTGCAGGTGTGCACCCTTCATCTCCATGTGGCGTTGTTGATAGCTTGTCATCCCCATGAACGTGATCTTGTCATGCGGCGCAAACATGACACCGAACATGTGCATCTTCATGTCCATCGATGCCGGGGACATCATAAAATCTTTGAGCACATCCGATGTTTCTACTGCCTTTGTGCCAGATTGGAGACCCCGCATCTCCATAGACATAAAACGATAAGAAAACATCAGTTCACCCGACGTATGCACATGCGTTCCTACAACACTTATGGGGGCAGGACAATCCTGATGCTCTTCCAACGTATCTGCAAAGACAACAGACACAAAAAGTAGAAAAAGTATGGTAATAAACGCACGTTGTTTCAAAGGCTACCTTATGTACTCAAGTAAGTGAGGCACGTTATTAACTACCACTACCACAACCACCTGCGTCAGGATCGTCATTTTCACTTGTCCGGGTAGGGAGGTTGTTTCGTATATTTCGTTTTGTTTCGTGGGGGCCAACCTCATACCTTGCTTCTGGTGGACGGCCATGCCCTATTTTAGTAATTGTTTCCATTTCATATTCGTCGTCGTAATGATTGTAGACCGGTTTTTGTATAAGGATAACTCCTTCATCTCGTTCACGGTTCACGCCGAGGATAATCCGTCCTCCTCCCGTGCACTCGCTGTCATGTTCACCTTGGATCCAAATTTCACCAGCATAACCATACACAGATCCAAGAGTGATATTCGCAGCATGATTCCTGTGTGTAGATACTTGGCCGCCTCCGCCAAATGCCTCTCTGTTAATCCTAATTCGAACCGAATCGCGCCGTGGGATGCAAAAGGGATCAATTGTTTCGGGGAAGTCCTTGAAAACTTCAACGGATCCGCCCTCACCTTGATATAGATCTTGTCCGAGTATTTGGACACCGCCTTTGCCTGAAGTACTTCTGATAAGAATTTCTCCAGAATTTTCATCGTTCACTGATAGAGAAATAAGGCTGTTACCCTCTGCATCCAGGATATTAAGTTCCTTACATTCTACAACCCTCGTGTTAGACTCCAACTCAGTGATTCGGGCTTCTAATTCATTGATGTGTTGTCGAAGTTCATCTACTTCTTTTGGTGTTAAGGACATTTTTTACGTCTCCATTTATATTGTGTTCGGGGCAAGTACACCCCGAACCTTATTGCAGTGCTCTTAATTTTACGGCTATTTTTTATTCCCACAGCCGCGGTACTTACATCGTTTTCCCTGTCTCATATTACCACACTGTTGGTGACAGGCTCGGGGATTATTACCGTATTTGTCCCTTATCTCACATATTTCATTGCCGTTGGGTTTGCAAATCTCAGGCGTTGTCCCTGCAAACCATGATTCTACTTCGCCACCGGTAGCAGTTTCCACATTAAATCCATCAAAAGCGAAAGCATAAACAAAACCAGCACAAACCATCAGGGCTATCATCACGGTGCCGACTACCTGCGGTTGATTCAAAACTTTTTTCAAGAACATTATATTCTCCTTATTATTTGATACCCAATCGGGTATCTGATTATCATAAACCCAAACACCTCTCTGGTGTCCGGCTTCTGCGTTTGTTCCCCAAAGGGAACGTTATCGTCACAGTCTATTAACCACTGCAGCCACATCCACCTTCGTTCGCATCTTCATTTGGCGGGGTAGGGGTAGCTGTTTCGTCTGTTTCAGACGTTTCCTGAGTTTGAACCTGTTGTAAAGCATTGTCGCTTTGCGCTGTGTCGGATGCGGCAGTTCCGCAGCATCCGCCAGCAGTTGCTTGTGGTGTTTCCCCTTCAACCGTAGATGCACCACAACATCCTGTGGCAGGTAGTACATCTACTGCTTCCTGCGTTTGGGCTTCCGTGGTAGGTGTATGCTGCTGCATAAAAACGAAGACACCTACACCTCCGAGAATCACTACGAGAAGCGCAATGTCTAAATATAATTTCCGTTTCATTGATTTAACTCCTATCGTTTGTGACACCGCCGTGAAGGGTGTCGGTTAGGTTTCCTTATTTCGCTGCGTTTAGCGGGCATTGCGGTCTGCTTTTTTGCTCTGGACAAGGAATAGGCTTTTTCTCATTGATGGGACATTCTGGTCGGGGTTGTGCTGTGCAATCAGATGTTTCCTGCAGCATTGCCCGTGTGAGACTAAGCGTTCCGAACAGCAGCCCGCCGATAAGACATGCAATGACAACGAGGATAAGTCCACGTTTATAGCTGCGTTTGTGCAAAAGAGATTCCATGTGAACCTCCCGACAACAGTGGAAAAATGCTTTTTTCACGTCGTATTAGATCGTGATCTGCAATCTCCTGTGCCGTTTTTAACGTGATAAATATATCACATTTTGTGAAAAATGTAAAAGCCAAATTGACAAGCATTGAAGGACTCTCCAATGCAACAACAAAAGCCCGCGACGCGGCAAAGCCATCGTGCGGGCGCGAAAATATTGCAGATTTAAGACCTGCAATAAAAACTTGTGAAATCCAAATATTAACGAATGTAACAGGGGGGGGGGGTAGTTAACCTATAGTTAAAATTCGCCTCAAAAGTATTGCGTGCGCAAAAACCTTGATCAGATGATAGGTATCTGGTGTGTTCATTTCTGATTAGCAATTCCATTTGTCGGCTTCTCATTGTTAAAGTTAAACCCCAAGATATGAAAAACAAGATACACGGTAACGTAGTTTTTTGCTCAAACCACGCCATTCACGATTATAGTGTAACACAAATTTCTGCGGATGTCAAACTTTTTTCTGAAAATTCGCAGAATTTTATGGTATTTATTCCATTTTTTATAAATTATACACGGATATCCGGGTTTTGTCAAGTTTTTTTGAAGAAATATTTGCTTTTTTTTCGGAATTATTTGAATTTTTGCACAAAATTATGTTTTTTCAGGTAATTTGAAAATATTTCGCATATCATGGTGATAGCCGAGTCGTTTCCCAACTATCATCACTTTTTAACGTATAACGGAGCAGTGCAAGCAAAACCAACGGCGGTGCAAGCATGAGAGCAGCGACATGTTTTGAAAAACCGTAGCCACCCCGATTAAGAGTGGAGAGACTACTGAAACCAATTCAAATGTTGCTTCACCATTGCCTATAAGTTGTTGATAGTATAACGTCGATATCACCCCTTTCATCATCTGGTCCAAGCCATTGATGACCGTCACAATCTGGATCGGTGAAGCGACATAATAACTTTAATACCCATTCCCAACCTTTACATGTCAACTGCCACGTGCAATGATTTTTTGTCCTCTCTATCAGAACTGCACCAATATCTTCATCAATAACTTGTGCCGATAGTCTGCACCCATCAACTGGAGAGATAAAAGGCAAAGCGTGTACATCTACTACTGCGTTATTGTCCGCAACCAGAATGGTTAGCACTTGGTATAACTTTTCAGCTTCCTCTGGTATAGAAGGTGATAGAATCAACAGAGGGCAGAATTGAGAACCTTCTGGTATGAATTCAAGATACATAAGCACTCCTTCAAACAACTAAATTAATTTTCAATTATATTTCTCACATGGTATATTTCTCACCTGAAAGATCAACACCTATCCACTCACCTATATTTTCACCTTTGTTCATAAGATAAAGTTTATAATTCCAATGTGCATCATGGCTAGAATCTGGTACATGTGGCCGCCATTCTCCTCCATTTTCATCGTATAGACTCATCTCTCCATCATCTCTGTAACTTTTTTTCGACGCAGGGCCAACTGTGAAGTCTCCGGAGTAACCGTATGTACCGCCCGTTGGAGGCGTGGGCCAAGTGCTGGTGTCCGTCATGTCTATATTGTACCAATCAAAAACGTATTCTTCACCTTCTTCGCCTTCTTCACCCTCCGGATCATTTTCTGGTGGCGTGTCATTTTCTGGTGGCGGAGATTCAGGTGGTGTGTCATTTTCTGGTGGCGTGTCATTGGTTCCACCACCTCCACTACCGCCAGAGCTTCCACCACCAGCCGCTGCGAGCCATGCCTCTACTTCGCCACCCGTGACATTTTCAATATTAAAACCATCAAACGCAAAAGCATAAACAAAACCACTACAAACCATCAGGACTATCATCACAGTGCCGACCAGGTTCGGTTGATTCAAAACTTTTTTCAAAAACATTATATTCTCCTTTTATTTTATGCCGCGTGGGCATTTGATTTGAATAACTACACACCCGTGTGGTGTGTAGTTCATACGTTTATTTTCTAAACGCATTCTATGTTCCCGCGAGGGGAACTCTGTGTAACGGTCTATTAGCCTCCACAACCACATCCACCTTCGTCCGCATCTTCACTTTGCGGTGTTTTTGGGGATGTTTCGTCTGTTTCAGGTGTCCCTAAGGATTGCACCTGTTGTAAAGTATCGTCACTTTGCGCTGTGTCGGGTGCGGGCGTTCCGCAGCAGCCGCCAGCAGCTACTTGCGAAGTTTCACCTTCAACCGTGGATGCACCACCACAGCACCCCGTGGCGTGAGGTTATACCACCACACGCCAGCCCAACTACCTACTGCTAAATACGTCCCATCTGCGGAAACTGCTAAATCATTTAAGAAACCCTATCCGTAACGGGCAATTGCGTCCTGTGGTAGTTCCCAAACAGTGAAGTTATGCTTATTCACAGAAAACATTATGAGTAACTTATCCTTTACCGCTTGCTTTTTCGTTCTATGTTTTTGCCAAGTAAGGTTTCAAATCCCATAAGTAGATGACTCCATCAAAACCTCCGCTTGCTAATAGCGTGCCGTCCGGGGAAAAAGCAACAGATTCTACATCACTCTTATGCCCAGAAAATTCTACAACCAGCTGTGCTGTCTCCACCTGCCATATCTGAATTTTCGCATTTTTTCCCCTACCACCAACAGCGAGAAGCGTACTGTTCGGCGAAAATACAAATGACTCAACCCTTACTGTTTCAAGTGTCACCTTTTTCTGCCACGTCTTTGTATCCCATAGATAAATCGTGTTTTCAGATGTTGTGGCAAGATAGTTGCTATCAGGTGAAAATGTAACGACTCTGACCAGAGCATGGTGTTCGAGGGTCGCAATCTCCTTTCCTGTTCCAACTTCCCAGACCCTTGCAGTCTGGTCAATAGGACTCCCTTCTGGAGAAATGAAATAAAGGATTCCATCTTCTTCCTGCATTTCAAAATTCCGCCCTCCTCCACTTGCCAGAAGAGTGTCATCAGGTGAGAATGTGACGTCATAAACTGCCCCTATATGCCCAGAAAACGTCCGTAAATGTTCTTGCGTCATTATATTCCAGAGTTTGACCTTTCTATCAAACCCTCCAGTAGCTGCAAGCGTACCGTTTGGAGAAACAGCGGCGGACACAACTTCCGCCTGATGTGCGAATACAGCTTTCTGTTCTTCATCTATCAATAGCGTAGCAGTATCTTCGGTGCGGCTTAATCCAATATAATTACCATCGGCTGAAAACGTTAAGGATTTCGCCTGTCCTACATCCCGATCAATTGTCTTGATGTTTTTTCCAGATACGATGTCCCAAACCTTGATGGCAGAAAGTTCTGTCATACCAACTAAGTGTTTCCCATCCGGTGAAAAACTGACAAGCCAACTGTACCAAGAGTGTGGATGAGTGAGAGGAAGATCCTTTGTGCTTCTATCTGTCCATCCTCCATCTTCAAGAGATGTTGAAGTCCCATCAGCAACACAGCGGACATCGGTTCCCCCTCCCGAAAAATGAGTTGCCAGATATTTGTTATCTAATGAGAAAGTAATAGATGTCGCAGATTTTTCATGGGAGAAGCCCCATATTGCTTCACCGTTCTGAACATCCCATAGCATTGTGCAACCATCTCTACTATCCACAATGTGATCGGCTGACGCAAAATATTGACCATTTGGGGAAAAGGCGATGCAATTAATTTCGCCATCATTAAAGGTTACAGTATGTCCCGATTCAAATCTGACTTCTGTTTCTTTCTTCTGATGGCTGAAACACCAACGATTCTCACCCGTTTCAACATCCCATATATTGGCTGTGCTATCCCAACTTGCCGTTGCCAAAAGCAACCCATCCGGGGAAAAAGCAACCGAAGAGACATAATCTTTGTGGGAAATAGACCAACGTGCTACACCAGTATCAATATCCCACAGTGTGGCTTTACCATTCCGAGTACCAGCTGCGAGAAACAACGCATCAGGAGAAAAAGCAACCAAAGATATGTAATCCATTTTAGTGAAAGTAACAAACTCTGTTCCAGTCGCAACGTCCCACACTGTCGTGATACCATCCCAATCACCCGTGGCAAGTCGGGTGCCATCGGGAGAAAAGGTAACAGCTGAGAGAAGACCCGTGCCTTCCACTGCGATTAGCTTTAGAAAATCGTCGGTGTGGGCATTATAGAGCCACACACCGATACGGGATGCCACAGCAATAAGATTTCCATCTGGGGATATTGCCGTCGCAGATACACCGCCCCTGCCGAATCGAGCAACCGCTTCAGAGGGTAAAAAGATACAGTTCTCTTCAGGGTATTTATCAACGAAATTTTCAGTTAACAAATTAAGTATCCTTCATAAGAACGTTTGTTGCAGTTTCATACTTATGGTGCATTTTTCAGGCATGTTCTAGGGTTACCTTGAATTTTGCAAGAAAAACTCCGAAAGTTTGAACAGAGACTAGGACAACCGCAAATTTTACAAACAATATCGCATCCATCTCCATTTTCGGTACAATCACTGCAAGAACCTCCCGGACAGTTCGCATATCCACAGGAACAACTATCTCCGCCACTTCCTCCCCCATTAGCCTGTTCGAGCCATGCCTCAACTTCGCCACCCGTAGCTGTTTCCACATTAAAACCATCAAAAGCGAAAGCATAAACAAAACCACTACAAACCATCAGTGCTATCATCACAGTGCCGACCAGGTTCGGTTGATTCAAAACTTTTTTCAAAAACATTATATTCTCCTTTTATTTTATGCCACGTGGGCATTTGATTTGAATAACTAAACACACCCGTGTGGTGTGTAGTTCATACGTTTATTTTCTAAACGCATTCTATGTTCCCGCGAGGGGAACTCTGTGTAACGGTCTATTAGCCACCACAACCACATCCCCCGCCTGTGTCCGCATCTTCACTTGGCGGTGTAGGGGAAGCTGTTTCGCCTGTTTCAGGGTATCTAAGGATTGCACCTGTTGTAAAGTATCGTCACTTTGCACTGTCTTGGTCAGCTGAGTGTGCTACGTCTCAAAAGTTCTCCTTATGTGTTTCGCAAGTAAGGTTTCAAATCCCATAACAGAATAGTACCATCATAACTACCACTTGCCAGCAGCGTGCTATCTGGTGGAAACGCAAGACATTGAATATCTGTCGGGTGTCCAAGAAAAGTGGCTATATTTTCACCGGTGAAAATATCCCACAACCGAACAGGAACTTTCTCTAAACCCCGTTGCCAATTTTCACCATAAGCCAAATACTGACCGCAAGGCGAAAACTCTACCGGATCCACCGAAGGATACTCTCCATCTGGTACTGTGAGAGGTAGTAGTCGCATTGCCACGCGTGCTTCACACTGCTCAATATCCCACGCAAGTATATTTCCACCAGAAAATGCCGCAATTAGATTTCCACAGGGGGAAAACACATCGGGTATAAAATCTGGAAACTCACAGAGCTCTTCACCGGACATCACGTCCCACACTCGATTTATCCAGCCAGTACATTTGCTGATAAGGCGTGTGCCATCCGGACTGAATCTCACGTAATTGATAGAATTCGTATGCTTTCCTCTGAAGATGTGTTGCATCTGTCCGCTTGCGACATCCCATACATACACTGCACCATTTTCGGGGTCATTGTCATCCCAGCACTCATCCTTCTTTTCCGTTCCATTCCCACAGGCAATCAGGTTCGTGGCGGGCGCGTATGCCATCGCACGCCGATTAGGTAATTCTCCAGGGATCGTGAGTTCGGCTATCGGTTCATTTTGTCCAATTTCCCACAGATACAGGGTGTTGCCCCAATAGTCAGATTCTCCCGGAGGAAACCCGGTTGCATAGAGTTTACCAGTAGCGGTATCCGAATAAACGGCAACGATATGACAACGCGGCTCTGTAACGACATGTTGTGGGCGATGGGTTGTAACATCCCATAGGATGACTCCACCAAATTGCCGGTACCCCGCACAGAGTGTTTGTCCATCAGGTGAGAATACCAGCGAATGTAGATCGCCAAGTTCCCATGGCAATCTCGCGATGGGTTTTGTCCCTCCCACCGTCTTAACTTTCACTTCAAAATCGCTTTGGAAGGCAAGATGTCTCCCATTGGAAAAGTGAATAGGATAAATTTCAGCGTCACAATATTTTTTTTCATGAAAAGTATATAACGCTTTTGGTTTCCGTGCGACATCCCAGATAGTGACTGTGGTTTGATCATGAGAGATACCTGTTGCCCGAAGAGTGCTATCATCTGTATAGGAAATGTCCATGTAATAGTCACCGTACGATGGATACGTTTGATGTATCTGCCATGAGGATGTCTCCCAGACTTGAATAGTCCCCTTCACCCCGCCTGCCGCAAGGAACTGGCCGCACGGTGAAAAGCTGAGAGAATGCACACCTTCGGGATGGCCTGTAAGGCGGATGATCCGTTCACAGGTCGTTATATCCCAGACGCTGATAAAATCAGCAAAATGTGATGATGCAAAGCGGCGATTGTCCGGCGAAAACGCCAAAGCACCGTCAAAATCCCAATGGAATCCATTGTCAGGCCAGTCGTCTATGCTACATAACTCGATGTCTTCAGCAGGTAATTCCAATTTTGTATGTAATCTACCGGTTAACGATTCCCAGATGTCAACGACAACACTACCATAGCGACTTGCAGCAAGCCATTGCCCTGATGGCGAAAAATAGAGATGGCCTGAATGAATTTGAGGAGGATCTTCATATTCCATGACAACGATACATTGCTGTCTTTGCAGATCCCATATCTTGATCACCTCTTCCCCCTCTTTGTCACTGTTTTTCACTGCCAACCACGGTTGTCCTGAACAGAGGGCAATGCAGCCAACCATACCCCGTTCCGTTTCAAACAACGAAACGGGGTGGCATGTGGTGAGGTCATACCACCACACACCTATCCCAGTACCAGCTGCCAAGGACATTCCATCTGCGGAAACTGCTAAATCACATAAGGCACCCGACCCATAACGAGCAATCGCGTCCTGTGGCAGTTCCCAAACAGTAAAATCATTTACACCCTGTTGGACAAGTTGTTTGAGTGTTACCTGTTTGACTGTTACGGGCTTCGGAACAGCCTCCATTCCTACTATTAGCATGAGGACACCCTTTTGTAGAATGACAATTCGTATGTGCATGCGAACAACCTGTTTTGCAATAATCTCCTACTCTAGAACAACCTGTACAGTCATTTGAAGCGCCGCTTCCGCGCGCTGGACATCCTGAATATTGGTCTCCTGCATTACCATAACCCTTACAGGCATCGCTATCACAAGTATAACTATTGCCAGAACCACCTCCGCCTGCTTGTGCGAGCCATGCCTCTACTTCTCCACCTGTGGTTGTTTCCACATTAAAACCGTCGAAAACGAAAGCATAAACAAAACCACTACAAACCATCATGGCTATCATCACAGTGCCGACGAGGTTCGGTTGGTTCAACACTTTTTTCAAATACATTAGATTTCTCCTTTAATTTTATGCCGCGTGGGCATCTTATTTGAATTGCCATACATACATATAGGTATGACTTATGCGTTTATTTCAAAACACATTCTATGCTCCCCGAAAGGGAACTCTATGTAACGGTCTATTAGCCCCCACAACCACATCCGCCTTCGTCCGCATCTTCACTTTGCGGTGTAGGGGAAGCTGTTTCGTCTGTTTCAGGTGTCCCTAAGGGTAGCACTTGTTGTGATGTATCAATACTTTGCGCTGTGTTGGATGTAGATGTTCCACAGCATCCGCCTGCAGTTTCAGGCGAAGTTTCACCTTCAACCGTAGCTGCACCGCAACATCCCGCGGCAGGGGCATCTACTACTTCCTGCGTTTGGGTCTCTGTAGCAGGTGCCTGCTGCTGCATAAAAACGAAGGCACCAAAGCCACCGAGAATCACAATGAAGATCGCGATGTCTAAATATAATTTCCGTTTCATGTGTCCACTCCTATCGTTTGTGACACCGCTGCAAAGGGTGTCGGTTAGGTTTCCTTATTTCGCTGCGTTTAGTGGACATGGCGGTCTGCTTTTTTGTTTTGGACAAGGAATTGGCTTTTTCTCAGGAATCGGACAATCTGGTCGGTGTTGTTTTGGACAGTCGGATGTCTCTTGCAGCGTTGCCAGCGTGAGACTAAATGCTCCGAACAACAGTCCACCAATAATGCATCCAATAACAACGAGGATAAGTCCACATTTATAGCTGCGTTTATGTCCAAGAGATCCCATGTGAACCTCCTAACAACAGCGGAAAATGCTGTTTCTCACACCAAATTGATGCGTGATCTGCAATCTCCGCTGCTCCTGTTAACGTGGCAAGTATACCACACTTTGTGAAAAGCACCAAATTGACAAGCATTGAAAGATCCTCCAATGCAACAAAAAAAGCCTGCGACGAGAAACTCCGTACAAGACGAAGTACGCGTGCAGACACAAAACCATTAAAACTCGTAACGTTACTTTGTTGTAACGCACTGCAGTTAAAAAATGTTAAAATAGAATTAACGAATGTGACGTGGGGGGGGGTAAAAACCGTGAATTAAAACGAAGCCAGCAGGTATTGCACGGAGGCAATTCTGTGCAGATGATCGGTATCCAACATGTTCATTTTTGAATAGCAATTTCGTTTTCATTGTTAAACCCCAAATATGAAAAACAGAATATGCGGTAATGTAATTTTTTGTTCGGACCACACCACTCACGCTTATAGCATAACACAAATTTCGGGAAATGTCAAACTTTTTTCTGAAAATTCGCGAAAATATTCTATATTTATCCCATTTTTTATGAATTATACACGGATATCCGGATTTTGTCAAGTTTTTTGAAGAAAAATTTGCTTTTTTCCAAAAAATTTCGAATTTTAGCATAAATTTATAATTTTGCATGTAGTTTGTTAGACTCTCCGAGCCGCAAACATATCTTCTACAACCGGTATTGCGTCTGGCATGCAGAATACAATAACGCGATCCGCTGGTTGAATGACGGTTTCACCGTGTGGAATAATAAGGTTTTCGCGCCGGAGTATTGCCCCGACAAATGCATTGTCGGGAAATTTAGGTTTCAACGAACCGAGTTCTTTGTGTACAATTTTAGAGTTTACACCTGCGATGATCTCAATTACTTCTGCATCAATTTCATGAAGCGAAGCAACAGAGACTATATTTCCTCGGCGAATAAGACGCAATAGGTTGCTGACAACAGTTAAGTGCCTGCTGACTGCACCATCCAAACGCGGGATCCGAGCAAGCAACGGGAGATAGCGCGGTTGTTGAATTAAAGCGAGGGCACGTTGCGCGCCGTGTTCCTTAGCGGTCATGCATGCCATTATATCGTTTTCATCATCGCCAGTTACCGAAACAAATCCGTTAACCTCATCAATACCTGCTTCCTCTAATAATTGGAATTGAAGATAGTCCCCACCGAGAACAGTTGTCCGTTTTAAGGTCTGCGATGCAAGTTCTGCCAGTTTTTCGTCTGACTCAATAAGCTTTACGTCGGTACCATTTCCCTCAAGAACACGTGCAAGCTCAATGCCAATAGCACTTGCACCTACAATGATAACACGTTCAAGATGTGTATTGATAATTATCCCGAAAAGCCTAAACAACTGCTCAACAGCCAATGCGCCCCCGATGACAAAAACATCATCACCTTGTTTAAGAATATCATCTCCTCTCGGAATAATAACGTTCTGCTGATCGCGCCTTTTGATCGCTGCAAATCGGATATCGGAGATAACACCATTAGAATCCAATTCAGCAAGAGATTTTCCTATGAAAGGATTTCTCTGTTTTATTCGGAAGGCAGCAAGTTGAATTCTTCCATCTTCAAATTCAACGATTTCTCGTGCTTCCGGGGTTTTTAAGAGACGGGCAAATTCCTCAACGCACAAATGCTCAGGATTAACAAGGAGGTCAATCCCGAAGTCTTTCGGTGTCAATCCACTTTCATCGGAAAAATAATCTGGATTTGATACACGTGCGATTTTAGTTTCAACCTCGTATCGATCCGCAATTTGACATGCAAGCATATTGATTTCATCGCTGTTGGTGACGGCGATGATCAGTTCTGCATCACTGATACCAGCATCTTTGAGTAGCACCGGTGATGCACCTGATCCAGAGAGGGTTTGCAAATCTAACTGCTCGTTGACGCGTTGACAGGCTTCTTCGGACTCATCGATTAAGACAACGTCGTTGTTATCAACTGTTAGTAACTTGGCAGTATGAAATCCGACTTCGCCCGCGCCTATGATGATTGCTTTCATATTTTTATCTATTAAATCAGGACCTTTATGCGGAAAGGACAAGTTTCACAGGAAACCCACGGAAACTTTGAACTGTCTCGTTTGATAGTTGAAGATCATCAAAAACATCTACTAATACCAATTCTGATAAATAAACTACCATTACGGAATATTTATGACATTTTAGAGCGCATCTTATGTTGAATGTAAGAGGCGCAATGAATTGCGCGACTACAAGCGCGTTTTTGTTAATGAGAAGTTATTATTCAGAAATGGTATAAGTACGCGAAAAATTTTCACGGGTACTGTGTGAGAAGGTCAGCGGCTGTTACAATCCGGGTGCCTTGGTAACTTTTAAGGGGTAACAGATGCTTGCGATCACCAGTAACAATGTGAGTGGCACCCCAGCGATTTCAGATTCTACGATCTTGTCGTCGTCTGGGTCGGTAGTGATGCCTTTGAGTCGGTTAGCAATCTTAACTGTCTGGTGAAAACCGAGGTAATTTGTAATCACTTCCAAGGTCTGTGAAGGGGTAAAATCATACTTGGTCGTTAGTATCTCTTCAAATTCGTCAAGTATTTCAACGCATGTTATTCTTACAACTCTACCGCGCTTTGCAAGTTCAATGGAGGCATAAAGCACACCTCGCCAAACTGTGCCTGATATCAGAACATTTGTATCGTAAACCACTATTGGTTGCATGCCCGGTCCTCATGGACAAGGTCATCAATAAAATTCTCACGTTCTGTTTCGGTCATCGTGTCCCAATTCAACCCCCGTGACGCTCAAAGTCGTCGAACCTGTGATTCAGCATATTTCATTCGTTCTTCGTGCCCAATGCTTGCCTTTTCTGCAAGTGCAATTAGAATTGTTCGTTTTTCTTGCGGAGGCATCTGTTGGATAACATCTATAACTTGTTCGGTCGTTAATTCAATTGTGAGGTTCATGCCAAATATCTCCTGAATTTTTAATCCTATTTCTAACAGGACTTACGCATATTGAACAGATAAGCAGCATATTTTGCTGAAAAGTCGTTATTTCATTGTATTTAACCCCCTAAATCCCCCTTATCAAGGGGACTTTAAGAGGAAATACGTAAGTCCTGTCTAATAAGGATTTTTCTGAATATCAAGCGAAATATTGCCACGTAAAAAACGCGAGTCTGATAGTCCTAAGGTATGGTAGAAATAGCCTCTTTTGTTATAAAAAGGTAAGTAAACCTTCCTAAAAGGAGTACTGTATGCATATTATAGCACTTTTTTGTGAGATTAACAAATTGTTTTCTTTTCTTGCACACCCTATCGGTTTCAATTCAATCATTCTGCAAATTTGTTTCAAGGTATTCCTGTTTTTTAGTTATATCTGGAGGATAGTTGATTTCCCATATCTTGACTTCTGGCGGCACATTTAGACCTTCAGGGGTGATGTTCCGAACGTTTTCAAAAGCATCTGTATGTTCGTCGCGCATGAATAATTTGACAGCGAGACTGTTCCAACCAATATCGTTGATATAATAGCTATTGTGAAGGACTTTGTCTGAATCAAATATTAGCACGACACCCCCGTTTTCAGTATCAGCAGATCCTTGGGATGCGATCCTTTGGCTGCCAACAAA
Organism: Candidatus Poribacteria bacterium; assembly: GCA_965237835.1. GTDB lineage: Bacteria > Poribacteria > WGA-4E > WGA-4E > WGA-3G > MSPOR6. The sequence goes on from OZ250160.1 coordinate 593,053, forward strand.
AGCAATGTAAGGTAGCTCCGTTTTTTCTCCAGTTTTGAAACTGACAGTTATGGTCATGTTTTCAAGTTTTGTGCCAACAATGTCAATAGTAGTTAATTTAATTGGCGGCATGAATCGAACGGGTCTTTGATAAAACATAGGTGAAAGCGAATACTGTGTTCCAGGTGAAGTTGGAAGGAGTTTAAGTGCGTGAAGATCAAAGTGTCTATCAAAGTCCTCATCACTGCCGACAAAGGAAGCTTCTCTTGCCCCCGGTATAAAATCGCTGCCGATTAACATGAGATGCGTCGCACCGTGTGTTTTGAGAAATTCCAACGCTTCCTGTTCTGTTTGTGCACAATAGACGTGACGATAATAAAGATGTATCCAATGCTGGATAAAATGATCCTGATCAATGATGGTTTTTACACCACCGAGTACGTTTAATTGACTACCGTATCCCCAGTTTGCAGCCATCACTGTTGTATCAGATGGGAGTTCGGTTTTCATCCATGCATATGCTTGTGTCAAACCGTTATATCCAGGTATAGGTGGACGTTCACTACCAGCTCGAATGGATCTACCAGCGTATCCTCCGGCAGGCCCCCAAAACAGAAGAAGTCCTAACATGCCGATTGCAAATGCCGCCGTAACCAGTTTAGCGTTGAAGGTTCTCCCACTAAACTGAACAGGTTTACCAGATGTTGGTGAACGAACAAGAATAACTGCGGTACCGATTGACATCGGTAAACCAATAAAGAAGTCGTAACGTAGTGCCTCTTTTGACAAACCGACCCATAACAGAAACCAAACTATCACAGCGATAAAAGCATATTCATTTTGGACAGGTTTTTTCCGTAGACATGTAAACCCGATGCCGATTACAGCGAGAACAAGTGCAGCGTAAAACAACGCATCACACAGTGAAGCACCTATTAGACCGAGGAGAGGACCCCGCAAGAAGATCATGATTGCAAAAAGGGAGAGAGAAGATGCCAAAAGCAACCCTTCCCATTTCCACAAATGGAAACTGGTAGCAACCAAACCGATACTACCCAAGACAAACACCCCTCCGTATCGTGATATCCAATATAAGAAACTTGGGTTGTCCAATTCGGTTGTCTGTTGCATCAATCTATTTTCACTGAACGGGACCGTGGTACTTGCAAAGGTATCTACTTGGGAAAAAACGTAGAACACGGCGGAAACAATTGCAAGAAGTGTTAGGATACCCGCCAGTATTCGGGCATATGTTCGTAACGGTTCAAAGAAATGAAGTCCGAGATACCTTATCACTCGCAGTGCAAGAATGACAAGCGGCGGAACCAGAACAAGTGAAGTCAGATGTGTTGTAAAAACCATTCCACTACGATAGGCAGGTGAGATAAGGTAGAGCCATGGTACAAACATTGCTATCCATATTATATACTCAAGCAGACGCTCTTCTGTGTCTGTCGTACAGAACTTCCACAGTTCAGTAACGAGGATAACTAAAAGGAATACGCCGAAGCCTTCCCACGAGAGTCCACCTAACAACACAATTAAGCTACTGAATGCAGTTGCAATATACCTACGCCAATTTTTGATCTCCCTTCTCATCTTCAGAATAATGGAGACTTTTCCACCTTCCATCTCAGACGTATAAAACGGTAACTTTTCTTTCCATAAGTATGAGACGACAACCAGGGTTCCTAACAACCAACACCATGCGTCCCTATCGCTAAAACCGACTGCACTTCTATCCACACACCCCGGTAACGTCGCCAGAAGCAAGGTGACAATCGAAGCAAAGAGAAAACCAACGGTATGGACAAGAAAAAGTGCTAAAATGCCAAGTCCAAGTGTATAACATACAACAGGTGCATAAAGTTGAACTTCATAGAGTGTGACGTTGTAAAAGAACAGTGTGATTGCTTTGTGTATGTAGGCAAGGACATAAGAATAAAAGGGAAGGGTTTGGGTTATATCTCTGCCTTGAGGCAGCCAACGGTATTCATCAACGGCAGGAAGATAACTTGAGGCAGCCAACGGTATTCATCAACGGCAGGAAGATAACCGAGTTCAGCAATTCTTTGCGCGTTCCAATGGTAGAGATAAGCATCGTTTGCTGTAAACTGTCCATCCGGAATACGTTCTACACCTTGTATCCGAATCCAGAACGATAAAAATAAGAGTGCCAGTATTATGAGCGATGCTCCAATACGGTACAGTATGGAGCGGGTTATTAGCATCTTTTCAGATTTTGTGTTATCGTGAGTTTCCGCTTTCACGTTGTCCAAGGTATTCCCGCATCTTACGACGTTCCTGTTCTGAAACAGTCCGTAGTTTTTCTGCCATCTCTTTTAGTTCTGCTATCCGTTTCTTTTGTGCCTCCCGCCACGCTTGACGGTCTTTGTCCTTTTCAGTAAGCGGTTGGGTGTACCACGTATTGCTGCTTTTGGATATTGTCTGCTGTTGCGGTGGACGGTAGGACGTATCACCGCTACTCCTTGTTCGGCTTAGAAATGGAATGGATGCCATATAAAGATGCATCGTTTTACCATTTTTGTCTAATGTAACCTGCTTGGGTTGGATCTCTGTAACGGTGGCATTGACTATTTTCTCACCTACTTTCACTGCATAAAAATGATTTGTTTTTCGTTCAGTTATGTACGCTGTTCCAGTACTTCCATCCTGAGTTGTACTGGTACCGAGCAGTATAAAAGCAGGTTCCTGTTGTGTCGACTTCCAGTTAAGCGGACGAAATATGTTGTTCTCTATAATGACACGATAGAAATCGTCAGGATTGTTAGAAGGACTATCTTCGCTTTTCTGAATAGGGTTCTGTTCTGTGAGATTTTGCTGATTCGTTTTCTCATCGTTGACATTGTCACTTGTCTGAGATATAAGTACATAACGGGTGTTACCGGTATCAGAACCGCTTCCATGACCAAAAACAAAGAATAAGGTTATGACACAACTGATCGCGATGAGACCCATGATTACTATTGATAGTTTCACTGTATTTCTTTCTTCTTGAGCTTATACCAAATTAACTTGATTCGAAGTTTTCTAATAGCAGTTAGCATTGCGAGGCACGGGGACCTCGCACTACAAATCAAGGTAATTCGGTATTAGAACCACTCCTATATCAAAGCGGTGTTATCTTCAGTTATTCCCATGTTTTGAGAAAGGATCCATACCTCCTGAACGCCACCAATTGATACGAGTTACAACTATCTGTTTTATTAGGTACTCCTGATATGATTCCCAAGTTGTGTCAGGAGGTAGACCGCGTGCGTTCATGTATGCTTCTCTTTCTATTGTAGTTATAGTATGCCAATATGTTCGTGTCGGGATTAGAATACCCATCCTTGTATCTAATGCACTCTCATAGTCCGAGAAGTCAAGGAATGGATGTCCCAATTCGAGCAGACGTGTGAGATATGCCTCCCAGGGGTAAACAGTATCCGCATACTCTTTACCTTCATAGTTACCGGACTTGTCTAATAGTTGGACATCCCATAATATCTGCATTTCATCAACGGTGTATCGTTGATAGAATTTTTTGACGACTGCAAGGTTAAGTTGATCCCAGTGTTTAAACCATGCGAAACCTGTCGCGCTACGTAGTTCAGGGTTGTGTCCCTTGTCGATAACATTTGCAGATGGTGGTGCCCCTGCTTTCTGTATGCTGAGATAGATGACACCCGCAGCAGCAACGATGAGAATCACTATGACAAACCAAATTTTCGGTTTTTCCATCATGTTATGAATTCACCCCCAAATTACACAGACAGCACAATCCTTTAGTCTTCTTCATCAGGCGTAGGAGTCGGACTTCCTTCTTGCGGTACCGTATTAGGTGTGGATGGTGGTTCTGGACGTTCTGGCGGTTTTAGTTTCCTTTCACCTTCCTGCCGTATCTTCTCCAATTCAGTGATAACTTTCTGGAGTGCCTGTAAATCTTTCGGTAATTTTCCACCATGCAGTGCCTCTAATTCCGTAAACCATTGATTAACCATGTCTGGCGTGCGCAGCTCCGGTGGCATTTTCCGCTGTGGTGACGGCTGCTTTGTATCGGGGCACTGCCGCTGCTGTGCCGGTACTGCTTCAGGAGAATCAGGTGCCTCGTGTGTGTGGTCATGCTCATGCGTATGATCGTGAGGTATGGGGACAGTTTGCTTTCCCTCTTCCTGTGGGTCAAGGAGCGATTCTATTTCAAACATCGCCTCATGGTATTCGATCTGCTGTTGTATAAAGGTCTGTGTTTCCTCAAGTTCCTTCAAACGCCGTTCATAGAGACGGGGTAGTGGCGTGCCTGGAGGCAGCGGTTGATTGTTTTTATCAAGATATACCACATTCACCCCTTTTGGTGCAATACCGTACATCTTTAAAGTATCTTTCTGCTCGCGCGTTAATTGCACACCACTAAACTGTGCTACACCTGTGTCGGGTGAAAAGTGGACGTGAACAGTATTGGGTTTGAACGAGATGAAGGTGCCATCATCTGCGGTCCACCCACCTGCAACAGAGGGGTCTGCGTCTTTTGCACGCCGCCAACCGATTTTATGAACCACCGCTCCTTTAATCACTATCTCCTCATATTCTTTCCATGACATATCTGGCGAGAAACGCTTACCTTCAAGAAACTTTGCCTTGTCACTATCCCATTCTGAGCGATAGCCTACTAAGTAATGTCGTAGCGTGCCCAATGCAAACCTATAATCCGAAGAAGTGACAAAAGGGAGTCCGTAGTCCAACATGCGCTCAAGCCATTCATCCTCAGGATAAAGTTTCTCTGCCTCTGCTAAAATCGGCTTAGGTTGAGAGTCTCCAAAGGGACCATACATGTTATGATATGCTCCATCCCACATTTCTTTCATTTCGGCTACGGTATATTTCTGATAGTCTCTTCGGACTGCTGCAAGATCAATTTGGTCCCACGGATCCTGTATAGCAGCGGAGACTTGGGAGTCAATCAGTTCGGCAACTTTCTTTGTTGGTGCTTGATACGTGTGGAGGTGTTCCACGGTGGTGCCATCTGGGGCAATATGTTTATGCGGTTTAGGTATAGGGATCCGCTTAATAACAGAAAGCGGTTCTCTTTGCCGATTGATGGAATAGATAGAGGCCCCAATAGTGATAATAAGAAGTCCTATCGTCACCAGAATCATTCGTTTTTTCATTTTAATTCCTCCTTGTGTAGTGCGGCAAGACTGTTAGGAATCACCTTGCCGCTGTTACTAAACAGGACTTACGCAAAATGAGATGAGAACAACATAATTTATTCAAAAAGTCGTTATTTTGTTGTATTTAACCCCCTAAATCCCCCTTATCAGGAGGACTTTAAGAAAAAATGCGTAAGTCCTGCTAAATCTATGAAGCAACAGAATGCCTTTGCAGGAAGAAGCGCATCATGGCATCCGAGGCGGGCACTGACCACACTCCCCGCTAGCGTGCCCCCCCGGGCACCTGTGACTATCCGTGCCATCATAAGTCGCTGTGATTCCCTCAAGCGATACATCTTCAATTTTTCCAGTAGAAACCGTTGCGGTTTTAGTCATTTTCGCAGGCACAGGGTTACCGTAAAATACTCTATGATACGTTTCTAACTGTGTTGCATTGACAGTTATTTCCTGACCTATCCCGTAGACTAGCCCTGCATGACCGCTTATCTCAGTAGTTTTACTAGTACTGTAATCGATACTGGCACTTATACCTGCAGATAAACTGTAATCTACGCCAGCAGTCAGAGACCTTGTATGACTTTCTGTGCTAGGCAGCACGTCAATTCCGATCCACGCACCTTCATCATCAGGACCTTTTATGTGCAACTCTCCTCCTTTTTCATAATCCAATTCACAATGTCCTCCATTATGACCAGCAGCGCAGCGATTGCAAAGGAGTGCACCAAGGAAGAAGCCATGGTGTCCGTGCCACTTATGATAACAGGTGCCGGAAATAACAAGGTCAACCTTGGCTTTCCCACTAAAAGTAGGCGGTTCCTCACCAGTCACTGGTACTGTTGGCATCGGAAAAATGGAGGGGAAAACCGTTGCGCTACAACTTGTATTCCCTGCCGATACTGATGCATCTACTCGGAGAAAATACCTCATTTGACACTGCATGCCCTGGCGCATTGCTTCAGTTCCAGAGAGTTTCCCACCATAAGCGTGTAAAGCCCATGACGTCTTATATCCTTTGGAATTGTTTTGTCCAACACCACAATCCGAAAAATCTCGCGGATCCGGCTTGCAGTCTACATCGTCTTCAGGACAGTCACACGAGGGATGACTGCGGTCATTGTGAGTGACATCAACTATGGGTCGGCCAAGTGCATCCCTCTTAAGTGTTCCATCCTCATTTTTTTCATAATCAGTATGACTGACAACATCTTGGGTCTGTGCTAAAAACATAACAGACATTACAATCCCCAACAGAACAGCGCATTCAACAAATTGTCTTTTCATTTTGTTTTCTCCTTGCCACATTTTATCTGTAGCGGTATGTGGAAAACAGATCGCTTGCGGATAACATCAATGCAATTCTATATTTTCCACCATATTTGTAAAATCAGAATAAACATTAGCTTTAGATTTCACCTGCAAAGCAGGATAACAGGCATCGAAAGTTCCGAATGCAACAGCAAAAGCCCGTAACGACACGCGTCGTCCGGGCAGAAAAATATCGCAGCATATATTTCTTACGAAATGACCTTTATATTCTATGAACTTAACGAATGTGAAGCAAAAAAAAACTATAATGATAACTTAAAGTTAACACAAGTACACATGCATTGTATCTATGGATATCGTTCCATAAGATACATGATGTCCGTTTTCTGCTATTATGAACTATATTGTCTACAAATTGGTTATTCACTGTTAATCCCTCTCAGTTTAACAGAATATAGTTTTGTTAATGTGTAATTCCTTCCATTTTACTGCTGCATGTGCGTAAAGTATTAATATATTATCAAAATTAGCAATAAATGTCAAATAAAATCATAGAAATAATAAGACCTACACTCCGCACTTCTGATTTCCGATTTTCGGTATTTATTTCTCAAACCTGCGTGGTCCCTACATTGAGTAAGCAATTTCAGGTGAACCGGAAAAAAAGACAAGTGGAAAATGGACTCTTAATTCACAACTCCAAATCTCCCCTATCCTGTGCGAATCCTTTCGTGACACGGGTTTGTCGTCCAAATACCAAAATGTGTCAAAACAAGTGCGGAGTGTAGGATAAGAAAACAGGACTTACGCATATTGAACAGATAAGCAGCATATTTTGCTGAAAAGTCGTTATTTCATTGTATTTAACCCCCTAAATCCCCCTTATCAAGGGGACTTTAAGAGGAAATACGTAAGTCCTGAAGAATATAAGTCTTAATATAACTTTTGCATTAAATATACACAAGAATTTTATATTTGTCAAATTAAAAATTCAGAAAGGGTGTGTAAAGTTTTGTCACCATTTTTTGATTGTGACAACCTACCGAAATAAAATCAGGACTTACGCAGATTGAAGTGAGAAACTGTAGATTTTGTTGAAAAGTCGTTATTTCATTGCATTTAACCCCCTAAATCCCCCTTATCAAGGGGACTTTAAGAGCAAATGCGTAAGTCCTGAAAATAATACATGACAAAGATGTCTGTAGTGGTTGAGTTGTTTTTTGTCTGAACCAGGATTTCCAAGATTACACAGGATTTTCAGGATGGAAGATTGTTGTTTTCATTTTGGATATTCCTATAGATATTCATCAAGCGGAGGACAGGAACATACAAGATTCCTGTCTCCGTGAACTTCGTTAATGCGCGCAACTGAGGGCCAAAATTTTGTCTGACGCACCCAAGGTTGCGGAAAAACGGCTTTCTCTCGGGAATATGTGTGGTTCCACTCTGTTTGTGTTACTGCTTGGACAGTATGTGGTGCATTTTTTAACACGTTATCGTCCTTGTCAGCATTCCCATTTTCAATTTCAGTTATCTCTTCGCGTATAGAGATGAGCGCGGAACAGAAACGATCTAATTCTGCTCTGGATTCGCTTTCAGTGGGTTCAATCATCATCGTACCGGGAACAGGCCACGATACTGTTGGTGCATGAAAGCCGTAATCCATAAGACGTTTGGCGACATCTGTAACGTCTATTTCGGCAGTTTTCTTAAAATTGCGCAAATCAATAATACATTCGTGCGCGACTAACCCGTTTTTACCTGTATAAAGCACAGGATAGTGAGGTTCAAGTTGTTTAGCAATATAATTGGCGTTGAGAATAGCGACTTCTGTTGCAGATTTTAGTCCTTCTGCTCCCATCATAGCGATGTATGCCCAAGAAATTGGAAGAATCCCCGGACTACCCCACGGGGCAGCAGATACAGGTCCGATTCCATCCTTCCCTCCGACAGTGACAATTGGGTGTGTGGGTAAAAAACCGGTTAAGTGTTCCTTGACACCAATCGGTCCCATTCCTGGACCGCCACCGCCGTGAGGTATACAGAATGTTTTATGTAAATTGAGATGACAGACATCCGCGCCGAGGTCTGCAGGACGACTTAGTCCGACAAGTGCGTTGAGATTAGCACCGTCCATATATACCTGCCCACCGTGTTCATGAACTATATCACATACCTGACGAATCTGTTCTTCAAATACACCGTGTGTTGATGGATAGGTCACCATTGCAGCGGCGAGTGTTTCGCTATATGTGTTCGCTTTTTCCTTTAAGTCAACAAGGTCAATGTTGCCTTCCGTGTCGCAATTGACAACAACGACTTTCATACCTGCCATGACTGCGCTTGCAGGATTTGTTCCGTGGGCAGATGTAGGAATTAAACAGACATTTCGATGTGCTTCGTTTTGACTTTGGTGGTATTTTCTAACAACTAACAACCCCGCATATTCACCCTGCGAACCAGCATTCGGTTGTAGTGAGATTGCGCTATAACCTGTTATCTCGGCTAACCACGTCTCCAATTGTTCAAATAGGGTATGATAACCCTGTGCTTGGTCACTTGGAACAAAGGGATGTAACCCACCGAACGCTTGCCATGTGACAGGCACCATTTCTGCTGTCCCATTGAGTTTCATTGTACAAGAACCGAGCGGTATCATGGCGTTTACAAGAGAAAGGTCTTTGGTTTGCAGTCTATGAATATATCTGAGCATCTCCGTTTCAGAATGATAACTATTGAAAACAGGATGTGTAAGGCATGGAGTGTCTCGTTGCAATTCAACCGGAATTTCTACAGTTTGTGATTCGTGGTCGCTAGTCCTACTTCCTGCAAAGAGTTGTGTCAAATCTTCAACGTCGGCATCTGTAGTTGTTTCATCTAACGATATACCGATGTGCGTTGAATCAATTGCACGCAGATTTATCTGTCTATTACGGGCAGAAGTAAGCAATTCCTCAATTCTTTCTGCACCAACGTCAACACAGAGTGTATCAAAACAGGGAGAATCTCCTGTGTCATAACCGAGATTTTCAAGTTCAGCGCGCAAGGCATAAGTAAGCGCATGGACACGTTCCGCAATCTGCTTAAGTCCTTTAGGTCCATGATAGACAGCATACATCCCCGCCATAACAGCGAGGAGTACTTGTGCTGTGCAGATGTTACTCGTTGCTTTTTCTCGGCGGATGTGTTGTTCACGCGTCTGGAGTGCTAATCGGATGGCAGGTTCACCGTTAGCATCATGGGATACACCAGCAATTCGTCCGGGAATGTTACGTTTAAGTTCCTCGCGCGTGGAGAGGAATGCAGCATGAGGACCTCCATAACCGAGCGGAACACCAAACCGTTGAGAACTGCCGATAACTATATCTGCACCAAATTCCCCAGGTGGCTTCAATAACATGAGTGCTAATAGGTCTGTGGCAGTAACGAATAATCCTCCAGCGGCATACACTTGTTCAGCAAATTGGTGGTAATCATAGATTGCACCATCTGTTGCAGGATATTGCACGATCGCGCCTAAGATAGGTTTATCAAAATGTATTTTCCTGTGGTCCCCGATGTGCAATTTAATGCCGAGGGGTTCGGCACGTGTTTGTAAAACAGCAATTGTTTGCGGATGACAGGTTTCTGAAACAAAAAAGTTGTACCAGTCCTTAGGTGTTGTACTTGTTATACACATTCCCATCGCTTCCGCAGCTGCCGTTGCCTCATCAAGAAGTGAAGCATTGGCAACGGGAAGTCCGGTTAAATCTATAACCATCGTTTGGAAGTTTAGCAGTGCCTCTAAACGACCTTGTGAAATTTCGGCTTGATAAGGGGTGTATTGCGTATACCAACCGGGGTTTTCAAGTATGTTTCTTTGGATAACAGGTGGTACAAAGCAGTTATGATATCCCATTCCGATATAGGAACGGTAGACCCTGTTTTGAGAAGCAAGATGTTTTAAAGCATCAAGCACCTCATATTCTGAAAGTCCTTGTTCGGGTGCGTTTTTCCCATCAATATCCAAACTGAGGGGTGATGATAGACGAATGTCTGCTGGCACAACGTTTTCAATGAAATCTTCCATTGAAGTATAACCGAGCGTTTCCAGCATCTGTTCAATGTTTTCAGGACGAGGGCCGATGTGTCGATCTGCAAAGGTGGAAGCTGGTTTTTGTTTATCAAGCATGCTCCGCCTCAATATGTGCTTGATAGCCTTCAGCATCAAACAGCGCGTCAAGTTCACTCGGATCAGTCATCTTGATTTTGAGAAACCACCCATCATCATAAGGAGATTCATTCACCTGTTCTGGAGCATCAAGTAGCGATTCATTGACTTCAATCACTTCTCCACTGACAGGTGCGTAGAGGTCAAATGCTGCTTTGACAGATTCTATCACACCAAATTCTGTTTTGTGTGTTAATTGTGTGCCTACTTCTGGTAATTCGACGTAGACAATATCCTGAATTTCGGATTGGGCATAGTCAGTAATACCAATAGTGGCGGTGTCGCCTTCTTGGCGAACCCATTCATGGCTTTTCATGTATCTTAAATTTTCTGGAATCATCTAATTTTCCTTCACGTTTATTTAATAATAAATGAAAATAATACCTTCAAAAATGCTTGCAAGGCTCTGATTATTCAACAGCGGAGTTTTGCGTCTCCCGCATAACGTTTCAATAAAAGTATAGAAATAAACGTAGTGCTGTTTTTTCTCCGTTTACCGCTTATGGTAATGATGAGAAGCAGCATGCAATGTTGTTAATAAATCCTTCGCAGCTTTTTCATATTCTTCAGATGATGGTATAGTATCTTCTAATTTTTTATAGTTTTCACTAATCACGATTACATGGCTGCTAAGATCCTCTACCATATGCGATTCTACCTTTTCACATAGTTTCTTTATGATTTTGAGATCATTTTGAAACGTTTCAAAGATTTTGCGAATTTCAGGTGTAGTCAACATCTTCTTCTTCATCCTGAGTTTGAATTTTAATAATAATTTTATTATGTAAGATTTCATTGGACATTCCTTTGTAGTTGGGGGTTTTGCGTCTCCCGCAGAACGTTTCAATATGAGTATTGAAAATGAAACGGTGCTGTTTTTTGTGTTAAACGCAGCCGCCATCTGCACATTGGGCGGGTGTGAGGCCTACTTGTCTTTAAACATCTCCTGCAAAAACTCTTGTGCTTCGTCGTAAGCTTGTCTTTCGCGTTCTAACGCTTCAACATCAAACATAGCGACAATTTCTTTGCAGGTGTTAGGTAAATCGTTATCTTTTATGTTAGTTATTAAATTGACGCTTGGGTAAGTAAACAAATCAGGAATACGATTTTTGTAGTATCGTTTAACGACTTCAGAAATATCGTTAGAGTTTACAGGGTTCATTCTTGTAGGTAATTCAACAGACGGGTCTTGTCTAAGAAGATCTACATATCCACGGATGCCGAGACCCATAATAACGTCATGAGACATTTTATTAATATACATAACTGCCATTGAGGTAGTGCCTATTGACTTCCCACTTTGTTCGAATTTATGAGGTATAGCGATTAAATTGATTGTGTATTCTGCGTCTTTCTTATCAACAAGTTCTACGTCTCCCAAACTGCGTAGTTCTCGCTTGATATGACTTTCTATCATCGCTTTTGTGGTATTATCATCACACGTTACGCTGACGTGCACCTTAACCTTAAACTTTGCGGTTTTATCCGGCATGCTATCTTTTGGCTTTTCGGATTTCGTGGGCGGATTAGGAGTACTATCATTCAGAATACTATCAAATGGGTTGGGAGAGGTTGGCTTTCTTACCGTTTCCGAGTTGCCTGTTCTATTGGATTGCGTATATGCCCACACTGACGTGAATAGCAAAATTGTAAGTATAACGAATATTTTAAAACCATATTTTCCAAACATGATCAATCCTCCCTGAGTTTGAATATGCCAATATCAGTAATAACTATCTCTGAACAAGAATTGTCCAAACTTTAGTATTATATTAACACCTATAGTATTTAACTCTGATTCTCACCTATTACGATTATATCATTCTCCAATCTGCATAGCACAATTGATTTCCAAATCATCAAAAGCTTGTCCATTTTTGTCTGTAATCCGCAGATAAAATCCCCAACCTTCTTTCTCCTCACACACCTTGACGAGGATACTGTTCTTACCTGTCTTAAGTGTTACGGGAAAAATATATCTGTCCATTATTGCTTTATGCGTTTCTGTATGTGCATATACTTCTACCCCGTTTAGCCAGACTTTTCCCTGATCGTCGCTATCAAAGCGGAATTGGACTTCCCTTTCATCAGGTGAAGTAATGGTTGCCCATGCATAAGCAACACGCCAATCAACATCTTTCCCAAATCTGATATTGCCATCCAATTTATCATCTGAACACTTCTGCCAACCCACCTTATCATCTATGGTTTCGTATTTTACGGTTGTGTCAATATGTGTTGCATCTTCAGGAATATATGCGGTATCAAAACCGATTTTATCTATATTATCAAATGGACCGAGGACTATCCAGGAGTCTTCTGTAATTAAACCCGTTTTTTGAATATGTTCACCTGCTTTGTCAAGCATACCTTTATCACGGTAATACGCAGCGATACTAAGGTTAGCATCTAAATCTTGTGGGTCAAGTCTAATCGCTTCAGTAAAATCTTCAAATGCTGCTTGATAGTTTTTTAGCTTAAGATTTATATTACCGCGTGCTTTGTATGCTTCACCGTTGTTGTGGTCAAGTTTGATGCTTTTAGAATAATCGTCTTTTGCACCTTTATAGTCTCCAATGTGGTCCTTTGTGCTCCCACGAGCATTGTATGCATGAATATTCTCTGGATCAAGTTTTATTGCTTGATTATAGTCATCTATTGCATCATCATGCTTGCCAAGTGCATCCTTGACACCCCCGCGGCTCATGAAATAAAAGGTATCCTCTGGATTTAACTGAATAACTTTATCTAAATGTGTTATCGCTTGGTTATAGTCCTTGGTAGAGTATTTTTCTTGTGCAATCATATAATATTGGACTGCACGGATAACTTTGCGCTTATGCCACTGTTGCATAGATTCTGTTTTAGTTTCAGTAAGTAATGCTTTGACCGTGTTTGAGGGAATAGCATAACTATAAGAATCATAAACTACAGTTGCAACGCCAATGACTTCACCTTCACTGTTTAGAATAGGGCCACCACTATTTCCAGCAGAAACATCAACTGTCATCCGAAACCATTTATTGTTGTTCTGAATGCTATGTATAGCCCCCTCGGTTACTTTGTAATTAGCTGGAAATCCTACTGCATATACAGACTCACCGATTTGGACTCTATCACTGTTCCCAAGAGGAAGTGGTGTGCCTTCATCTGCAATTTTTAGGACGACAAGGTCATTCTTTATATCAAAAGCAGTTACCTCTTCAATTCGCCAGACTGTCTTACTGTTAATCAGTTTTGCGGTATAGAGACCTGGCACTGCAACAACGTGTATATTGGTAACAATCTTATCTCTGTCTACGAAGAAACCTGTCCCAATACCTGCTATTGAAAAGTTACCACCAACTAAGCGTACTGTAGATTCTTTTGCCTTATCGGATATTAAGTCAATTTTCGTTGAAACATCAGATTTTTCGGAAGTTTCCTGCGCATAAGAAAGTGAGAGAAATAACCCCAGAATCAAGAAGTATAATAAAATTTTTGTGTCCTGTCTCATTTTCTATTACCTCAAGAAGTTACGGTTTTCTTTAAATAAAAGGCACCTTCACGATTTTCGCGGGGTGCAGTTTACCTCGGATGTCAATTTCGACCGTTTTCCCAGTAGATTGAGAGATAGAAGCAAAACCGATATTGCATTTCAGGCTCGGTGACGGTGCGCCGCTTGTCACTTTACCAATTGGGTTACCGTTTTGATAAACATCATACCCGCAACGCGCAACAGCACGGTCAAGCATCTGAAAACCTACTAACTTTTTCTTTAGACTTCCCTTTTCTTTCTGTGCAAGGAGAGTATCTTTACCGATAAAATCACCTTTATCTAACTTGACAAACCGACTTAATCCTGCTTCAAAAGGTGTTGTGTTTTCGTCCATATCCATCCCGTATAGTCGGAGTCCAGCCTCAAGTCTTAAGGTATCGCGGGCACCAAGTCCTACTAGTAATCCGCCTGCCTCTATCACAGCAGGATAGAGCGCATTCCATAAAGCTTCTGCATTGTTTGCTTTAACGTATAACTCAAATCCGATTTCACCCGTATATCCAGTTCGTGAAATTGCAGTCGGGATTCCTGCTACTTCATCAACTGTAAACCGAAAAAACGAAATTTTGGATAAATCTTGTTCGGGAACTAAAGGATTCAGAATTTCTATTGCTTTTGGACCCTGTAGTGCGATAAGGGTTGTATCGTCACTGTCGTCACAAATATCTGCTTCGGTATCGTTCATCTTTTGCACCCATGCAAGGTCTTTTTCAATGTTAGCAGCATTTACAACCAATATATAGTCATTATCTGCGTGCCGATAAACCAGAATGTCATCAACTATCCCACCGGTTTCATTGCATAGAAGCGTATACAGCACCTGTCCATCGGTTAAACGACTCACGTCATTAGTACAAAGTTTTTGCACCAATTCGTTTGCACCTTGTCCGCAAACGTCAAATTCACCCATGTGTGATAGGTCAAATAAACCTACTGTGGCACGGACAGCGAGATGTTCCTTAACAATACTGCTATATTGTAAAGGCATCTCCCATCCACCGAATTCGGTGAATTTGGCATTAAGTGATTTATGTATTTCGTAAAGTGGTGTTCTTTTCATCCCTCTAATCCATAGATACGCGCAAGATTATCTCCGAAAATCAATGCCTCTGCATCATCACCGAGTTCCAACCGTTTTAACGCGTTAATAACCTGAATCGGTCTATATTCGGGTAAGTTGGATCCGAAAACAATCTTTTCCGGTCCAAGAGTATCAACTGCTGTTTTCACCTCTGTTGGCACAACTGTGTTTGGGTCATCTCCCCAACGACGATGAAAACGTAAGATAGTCGTTCCGAGAAAGACGTTTTTGTTTGCTGTTGCTACGGTTATTGCCGCATCTAAATCATCTGGAAATCCCATGTGATCCATAATAATCGGCGTTTCAGGAACCCAACTTGCGACGGTGCCGATCCGATTCGGATGACAATTATTGGGGCCAGAATGTATTGAGATGATAAGTTCGTTGTCACGAGCAGCTTCTACAACAGGCCGCACGATTGGGTCATCTACGTTGTAATTGTGAATCGCGGGCATCAGTTTAATACCAGGCATTCCCCACTCCTCTGCCGCAAGTTTGACTTGTGATATTGGTTCAGGTTCTGTCGGATGCACAAGAGCACATCCAAGCACACGCTGGTTACCGCGAATAACGTCAGCGAGCTCATCGTTCCGAGGATTTGGTTGAGGGGTCGGCATAATGACTACCACATCCATAGCAGCTTCATCTTCTATTGCAAGTAGCGCGTTTAAATCTAACTTTCCAGATTCATCGCGAAATTCATCATTGAGATATGTTTCAAAATCACCACGCATAAGAAGATCCTATAATTTAACGCTCTGAATTCCTCTTTTTTTCATGATTGTTGCGAGCGAACGGCATCGGAATGAAAAACTTCCTACGGTTCCCCGAATTGCTCATCAATGAGAATTGCCCCATTTTGTGAGTCAGTTTTAAAAGGCAAATCTACTGCACTTAAGGCATCACGATACTGTGTATATGCCAATTGCGCTGCATCAACAGTGGGGAAACGGATGAGGAAAACAGTATACGGATTTGCTACTTTTTTTGAACGGGTATTCTTGTATTGTGCTAATACTCCAATTGTTCCGTCTGTCAATAGTGGGATAATACCGGGGGTACCCTTACATACTTGGTGTAGAGTTAAATTCGTAGTAAATAACTTTTCACTTCCGAGAATGTATTGCGGTAGCAGCTGGAGAAGTGGTATTTTTTGCGGTGGATCCTGGATATTTTTTGCGGTAACTTTGGCAAGGGTGACCATTGCCTCACGAATAGGCGTGGCAATTCCATAGCCCTCAATTTGAATGAAGTATTTTCCTTTCCAGAACCAGAGGTATTTTCCTGAAATGATCGCTCTGCAACCGACCCATTCATATTTTGGTTGCGGATAACTGTTGACGCTAAAAATTCCAAATGCGTTTTCAGGTGTCCCCATATCAAAAATCTCAAACAGAATATAAGGAATTGATCCGTGTTTTGAACTTTGATATTCCACTGCCGCTTGTCTTTGAATGCCATAATTGCGGTATATTTCAATAGTTTCAGGGGGAACAAATCGATCTTTATAAAGTGTTTCAGGATTATATGTAGTCGGTTTGCGAACACGCACCCAATCTGTTACTTGACCATCTTTTGGTAAAAGAGTTTCTGGTGCAGCAGTCGTCAAATATGGGAGCGTGTTATATGCATCTTCCGCAGCACCATCCTGTTGTGTTTTCTTGTCCTGTACACTTGTGTGAGACGATTGACTCTCATGCTGTGCTTGAATATTTGCCGAAACATCTTTTATTGTTTCTCGGGTAATTTTCCTCGTAGGTGCTTTCCAGATGCCGAAGATGTACACATTGTCTTGGCTTACAGACGTAAAATTACCCTGTTCTTCCTGACATGAAAGAAGAATAATTATAAAAAATGAGCAGAGCAAAAATGTGTTGGCGCGTGTCATTATGTTACCACTGTTCTGCAAGTTGATTGTAAAGGTCCTCAATGAGTTCCTCTATAATCAAATTTTTGGCTTGATCCACTGTTTCCGGTGGTTCCCCTCGATTTTCTACAAAATAGAAGTCGTGTATCTGCAGGTGGTTATCTGATTTAGTTATAAGATTATTCCGAACTTTATCAAGGAATTGATATTCAACCTGCAGACTCATCCGCAACAATTCGACATTGCCGCTTGGTCCAAACCCGTGTTCTTTTATATCGTAATCTTGTATGCGTATGGTGAGTTCGGCATCGTTACCATCCTTCCATTTCCGATTGAACCGATCAATTAATTTACCCTGAATGACTTCATCAAAGGGACGTTGTGAAACGTTATCGTAAGCTATATCCGCATCCAGAATTTCGATAGGTGGGATATTGATGGTTTTGATATGCTCCAAATACGATGAGGTAGAAACATACCCACATCCGGTGAATAAAGTAAATGATACGAATAGACTAAAGAACAACAATGTCAGAACAGCAAAGTTAGGATAAGAACGGCATTCTTGTCGTTTTTTCCATGCCTTAAGAAAAAGTGACGGACCAAGGTGAAAAAAATGTGTGCTATAGTGTGCCCATTTGGTACGCATGTAAATTTCCTGTTAATGAAAAATAAAAATTTGGAAAGGACTTTGATTTCTAATAGGAGCAACTTGTGGACGTTTAGGTTTCTGTTCTTTCCCAAAACGCAAGACTCGCATAAAATCAACAATCTGATTTTTTACAGAAGGAATTGATAGAATCACAAAGGCAATGATAAGTAGAATGAGGATGAACGCCAATAGATTAGTCATCCATTTCTGGGCGAGCAAATCCCCTTTGGCTTTTTGGAGATGTAGCCTTACCCTGGAGTTACGAGTTCTCATTTGGATCACCTTCAAAACGTGTAAATACTAAGGGGCGAATTTCAAAAGAAGAGGTTGAGACATTTCTTGAAATTCACCACCCGAATGTAATAAACACATTCGGCGTTGATGTGGCTGAATACCGTGCGGTATTCAGCAATAATTAGGACGAAAGATATTTTGCGTTTCTTTCGTTGATTATGGGTTATCCGTTTTAGAACCTGCTTTTCGGGATACGCGGAGATCTTCGATCTCTAGAGTCGCGCGAGTTATCCCGTTGTTCATACCGGTTGTTACGCCTGTCTCGGTTATCTCGGTTATCTCGATTGTCTCGCGACTCACGGTTATCTCGATTGTCTCGGTTATCTCGGTTATCTCGGTTATCTCGATTGTCTCGCGACTCACGGTAAGGACGATTCTCGCGGTAATTTGACCTGCCTTGTTCGCGAGGTTCACGTTGTTCGCGAGGTTCACGCGGTTCGCGTTGATCCTGATCTGAATCTGAGTCTGAATCTGAATCTGAGTCTGAAGACGAGGTGTTGAGTTCTTCAAGCGGCACACCGTTTGCAGCAATAAGCGACAGGTCAATTCTGCCTTGTTCATCAATAGTCAAGATACGCACGGTAACCTCATCACCAACCTGCATAACATCTTCAGCTCTGCGGACATAACCGTCTCCCATCTGTGAGATGTGTACAAGTCCATCTTTTCCGGGGAGAATTGCCACAAATGCACCAAAAGAAGCTGTTCGGACAACTTTTCCGGAGTATTCCTTTCCAATTTCAGGCATAGCCGTAATTTGACGGATTTTCTCCTCAGCACGTTTGACTTCTTCTGCACTTGTGGAGGCAATTTCAACAGTACCATCATCCTGAATGTTGATGGTAGTATTCGTTTCTTCTTGAATGCCTTGAACGGTTTTGCCGCGAGGTCCAATAAGGTCTTTTATCTTCTCGGTGGCAATCTTAAGTGAGTAGATACGCGGCGCATAAGGTGACAACTCTTCACGGGGTTGGTTAATAACAGAATTCATTTGCTCTATCACAACCATACGTGCTTCCCTTGCTTGGTGTATAGCACGACGCATGAGTTCAGGAGTGACTCCGTCGATTTTTATATCCATCTGCACAGCAGTAACACCTTCTGTCGTTCCTGCGACCTTAAAATCCATATCGCCGAGGTAATCTTCGGTGCCGAGCATATCTGTCAACACAACTTCACGTTCACCTTCTTTAATAAGTCCAACACCAATACCGGCTACAGACTTTTTCAATGGTACACCCGCATCAAGAAGAGCTAAAGTCGCACCACAGACGGTAGCCATTGAAGAAGAAGCGTTTGACTCCAATATCTCGGATACAACGCGGACGGTATAGTTGAAATCTTCTTTATTTGGCATAACCGGTTCAAGTGCTTTTTGTGCAAGCGCACCATGCCCGATTTCCCGACGTCCGGGTCCCATCATTCGCTTGACTTCGCCAGTGCTAAACGGTGGGAAATTGTAGTGTAAAAAGAAAGAGCGGCGGACTTCACCGTCCAACCCACGTGTTACATCCTCGTCACCAGTAGTGCCAAGAGTTGTAACACAGAGTGCTTGTGTCTGCCCACGTGTGAAGAGAGCGGAACCGTGCGTTCGTGGAAGAAGTGCAACCTCACCAGAAATTGATCGGATATCTGTCACACCGCGTCCATCAACACGTTTTCCTTCAACAAGGATGGCTTGGCGCATTTCTTCTTTTTCTATATCGCTTAAAATCGAGCGTGCATCTTTTTGAGCACTCGGGTCAATATCTTCAGGAGCGTCCTCTTGGATCTCAGAAAGAATATCTGTTTGGATCTGTTCAAGGTAATCTTCACGTAACTGTTTGTCCGCCATCCCGATTGATTCTCGAATTCGAGCGGTGGCAAGATCTCTAATACGTGTGTTTAACGTATCCCCTACAGTTTTTGCTTCATACTCACGTTTTGTCTGACTACGGACAGCAACGATGCCTTCTTGAAGTTTGATAATTTCTTTTATCTCTTCGTGTGCTGCAATAATCGCGTCAATTATTTCATCATCTGGAATCTCATTTCCTCCACCTTCAACTGACATCACAGCATTAGATGTACCGCTTACAAACAGTTCTATATCGGAAGTGTGTAACTCCTCGTAAGTCGGATTTATGATTAGTTTGCCATCTATCTTTCCGATGGTCACAGCGGCAACAGGACCGCTAAATGGAATATTAGAAACAGATAGTGCAGCGGAAGTTCCGATTAAAGCAGGAACGTCTGCTGGGTGAATACCATCTGAAGACAAGACATTACATAGAACTTGTACCTCAGCCTTAAATTCCTTAGGGAAAAGTGGACGAATACAGTGGTCAATAAGACGTGAGACGAGTTGTTCTGATGTTCCGGGTCTTGGTTCACGTCTTCCATATACGGTCGGGATACGCCCGCCTGCGTAAGCTCTCTCTCTATAATCTACTGTCAAAGGGAAAAAATCCAAATCATTTTCACTATCATCTGCGACTACTGTCACTAAGACAACTGTTCCACCGTATTGTACCCAAACGGCTCCATCTGCCTGCTTAGCAACTTTCCCCATTTCAATTGATAATTTTTCGCTTCCGAGTTGCATTTCAACTTTCACTCAATTTCCTCCTCATACACAAATGCTTACGGTGGAATATTTAACTTCTTTGTGAACCGATTGTGTCGCGAATTTCGAGTTCATTAATTAAACGATAATACCGCGGTACATCCTTTTTATATAAATACCTTAACAAACGGCGTTGTTTTCCTACCAAACGAAAAAGTCCGTGTCGTGAATGGTGATCTTTTTTATGCGTTTGAAAATGTTGCGTTAATTCTCGAATGCGCGCATTTAAAACCGCAACCTGTGCTTCTGGCGAACCGGTGTCTCGATCATGTACTTGGTGTTTTTGAATCAATTCCCGCTTCTTTGCTGCATCAATTGCCAATCCATCTCACCTCCTTTTTTGTTAGCATTTTTCTTGTAACATAATAAAAACCTCATGATAGAACAAAGCACGACGAGATTACAGTTGCCGTACCAAAATTTCTTTTATGAGATAACTTCAACATATTAAGAGTAATTATATCATAAATTGGAGCGAATTTCAAGAATATTTACGGTTCTTGCGTTGACACATCTGTTTTTCCAATGGAATGGAAGACATTCAATTTAATAGAAACCTTTGGTATGACCTTGAATAGTCTATCTTTCTGCCTTAAGTATTCCACTCCAAAACAACGCCTGTATAGATATTCGGTTCGTTAAGAAGCCCATCGTACGCTTGCTTAATTTGCTCAGGTTTGAGACGATGAGAGATTAAAGGTTCGACGTGTAACTGCCCACGTGCCATCCAGTCGAAAATAGTTTGTTGCTTGCTGTATTGCGAGGTACGGTTACCGATATCTGGATACATTGGGACGCACCATTCCAACGCGCCGCGGATAGTTATCCAACGTAAATGGATGTCAGAGAGAAGTTCTGTTAAATCACCAGTGACAGAAACGCGCGGTGAACCGAGGATGACGAGTTGCCCATGGCTCGCAGTTGCGCGGAGTGCTTGCATAACAACACTGCTGTGTCCAACCGCATCAACTGTAATATTGCCAAGTGCTCCGTTAGTTATGTTTTGAAGTTGTGATTGTACTTCGTTCGCATCCCCGCCAACAGTATGTGCTACCCCGCATCGTTCTGCTAATTTTCGTCTTTCTTCTACGGGGTCTACACCGATAACACGACACCCATGAATTTGAAACATCTGTGACGCGAGATTACCAACAAGCCCTAACCCGAAGACAATCACGCGCGGGTTAGTGTCAATGTCTGCCACAATAATGGCTGTCATTGCAACGCCTGCCATCCGAGAAGCAGCCACAACAGCAGGGTCAATTGATTTTTTGACGAGAGCAATAAGCCTGTCTTGTGAATACCGAATTGTTGAGGCATGTCGTCCATAAGTAAAGACACGGTCCCCTGGAGCCGCGCGGGTAACGCTTACACCAACATCGCGCACAATCCCGACGTTGGCATATCCAGAACGCCACGGATATGCACACCACGTGCCTTTCTGAAAAACTTTCGGTTCTCTTCCGGTGTAGTTCGCAAGTTCGGTGCCGCTGCTAATGAATGTATATTCTGTATCTATCAACACTTCGTTAGCCGAAAGTTTTGAATCATCTATTTCAGCGGTTTGTAGTTCTACTTGGTTCTGTCCAGTGACAACAACTTCTCTAATTTCCATCATCGGTTCCTTCTGCTGATTCTTTCTGTTTAATTTCGCGAATGAGAGCCTTCATCTTATTGTATCTAAAAAGCCCCAGAAAAAAAGTAATTGTGCCGAGTACCATCAAAACTACGCCAATTGCTCTATCGGCTAAAAGTGAACTTACCATTTTACTTACGATTTCAAAATGTACGAAGGATAATCCTGCTACGAATAGCGTTAAAGCCGTACGGATATAGGCGAGGAAGGTGCGTTCATTGGCAAGAATAGTTCGGTCAGCGGCGAGATGGTCACGCAAAATAAGTTGACCTTTAACACTTTGATACGGCGTTTCTTTTTCAAGCATTAGGTTCAATACTCTCCTTCACTAAATCGGATTAAAAATGATTATTCCTATGATCCACCCACAAAGGATATTCATAAATCGCAGCTTTTTGACTGTTTTTCGGTATTGTTCGGTATAAAGAGCCGGATCCTGTGAATAAATCTCTACTCGCTCAGGTGTAGACAAATTAATTTTCGGCACTAAAAAACACATAATAACAATCGCTACACTGAATGCTAAAACATTGATAAAAGGGAGGAAACCCAGGCAAATTCCTAAGACGCACCAACATAACCTTGAGACATTTCTCCGAGCGTCCGCTTGTGCAATGCGGATGAGCAGTGCTGAAGATGTCCCAATTGTGTTTGTCATGCGTACCTATTTTCACCCATCAACCATCGTAGCGGAGATTTTTACCGTTGTCAGGTCCACCTTGTCCCCACACCCAAACGTTGCGGAAATATGCTTGTTTTTCAGGTGGTAATCCATCAATTATGTGTTTTGGCACTGTAGGTTTATGAAATTGACACCCAACAAAATTATAGCAATTGAAAACAGCGATTCGGGGACGGTCTGGATTTTTCCATGTGTCTCCAGAATGGCAGAGATTCTCTGTGAAGATAATCGCGGAACCGGGTGGGCAACTATACGTCTCAAAAAGTGGTGAATCCGTATTGCGATGTGATTCTGGGATTTGGAAATTTGCCTTGTGGCTTCCGGGCAGGAAGAGAGTTCCACCTTCACCTGCCTTGACTTCGTTCAGTTCAAAGACAACCCGTGTTAAGGCTGAGTATATCTTTCCATTCTGACACTGGTAACTAAAGTTGGGATTAACATTTCGCACACCACCGTGTGGCGATGGTCCACCGTTTCCCATAGAACGGTAGGTGAACCAACTTGATTCCATTCGTATTTCACCCAATATTTCCTTGAGAATATCAACTATCACAGGACGGTCAATCAACAACGAGGACGCACCGCCCGGAAATTGTCGCTCATGTGGAGGTAACGCTTCTGCGTTCGTACGGATAGTGTTAACTTGGTCTTTCACTTCAGCGATTTCTGAGAGTGTCAATACTTCTGGAATTAATAGATACCCTTTAAGGTCAAATATAAATTTCTGTTCTTCAGTCATAGGATCCAATTCCTTAAATTTGCTTAGGTTATATGAACAATTGTAGCAGAATTCTTTTATAATTGAAAACGAAAAAACAGATTAGTGAGGTTCAATAGGACTGTTGATTGGGTTGTCTGTAAGCGAAACCAGGGCTATTTAGTTTTAGACTTTTTGTCCATTTTATCCGAAAAGTCGCGATTCGGAGATCGCTCCTACAGAGGAAAGTCTTAAATAGAAAATCTAAATATTCGGAGAACTAAATAGCCCTGAAGCGAAACCGAATCATCTTGACATGTTATCAAGGAGGTGATAACATAGCAGCAAGATAATACCATTTCTGAATGACAACATCTCATTAACAAAAAACGCGTTCGTAGTCGCGCAATTCATTGCGCCTCGGACATTCACCTTCGTCAGAAGTTCAAATTCTCATTAATGGGAGTTTATTTATTAGAATTGGTATAAGGAGGTTTAACAATGGCAGAAACAATAAGAACTGACATCAAAGGTATTGATCGGTTCATTTTTGAAATTGGAGCAGACAGGGAACAACTCCATCTGCATATCTCCGAAGTTGGACCGGGACAACGCGCACACCCACCGCATACACATGATGGGCAAGAAATTTTCTATGTTTTTTCTGGGGAAGGCGAAGTACTATTCGGTGAGCAGACGCATCGCGTTAGTGACAATGAAGCCGTGCATGTTGATTGTCAAGTTTTACACGGCATAACGAATGTTGGGAAGACACCGCTCCGCTATGCCGTGATCATCGCGCGTTGAATTACACTTGTTTCATGTTTACGGTTACTAACTACGCGCCGCATGTTACGCATTCGCTACTCTGATGAGGTTTCAGGCAATTCTGGCTGCCGCAATTGATAAATCCCGTATATACCACCAATGATTAAGAGTATCCCGATGGTGCTTATACCCCGTCGTATCCAAACAGGGTGTAAGTACTGTGAGATATTGAACATCAGGAGTGGTTTTAGCAGCCGAGATACGCCAATATTCACATAAAACGCGCCATAAGCGACAAGACACATTTCACTGAGCAGTTGTTGTTTGGAGGAATCAACAGGCATACTAAAAGGGTTAATAAGGTAGTCGCCAGAGAAAATGAGGGTCAAACCAACTATAAAAAAAGTGATGAGAGTCAAAACTGGATATGCGGATTGTCGCAACACTATAGCCAATAGGATACTGACACCGCCCAAAATAAGGCTAATTATCCCCTGAAAAATTTGAACTCCTCTGCTGTGTGCTATCATTTACCTTTTGTATAAAATCCTTTTCTGCATCCGTGGCTTATCGCTGTGAAGCCTAAAATGAATATAGAACTGTTACAGAGACAAGTGGTCCAAATTCAAATGCGTCGCTCTCTTCATAATTACCACCATCAAGAGCATCAGTATCATCATAAAGCGTTTTTTGATGCAATGGCAACAAAAGCGAAAGTGATAACGGGACATTGAATGGTGTTGTAATAGATGTACCGAGCGATGCCATACCGAACAAGAGCCCGGTATTTTTGTCTATTTCACCATCCCAATGCGCAAATGATTGATATATTCCAAGGTATCCCGCTTGGAAAGAAAACCATTTATTCAGACGATAATTCAATCCCGCAGAATATGTAAGTTCTCTTGAACCGCGATATGTTTTGCTGTTCTCGTAGAACGGTAATTTTGCGCGGAGACTGGTGTGCGTTGCTAATCCTTTATAAACTGGAAGATTATAGTGCACGTCTGCAACAGGGTTAAAAGTACCTGTACCAAATTGGATGTGTAGATGTTCCGCTCCCATCTCTCCAAGTTTCCACGGATCTTCCTCAGCTTTACCTAAAGGGATCGTCGTTCCGATACGCCCCATTAAAAAATCGTCCTCCTTGAAGACACCTAGTCTATAATGTCCAAGAAAAATATCTGAATCTGTTAGACCGGGGTAGGTGTCATCGCGATGATGTATACGCCCATTCTCTTTAATCGCTGCCCATTGTTCTTCAGTATACTCAACATCATCAATCTTCTCAATGCTTGCCTCTTGTACTTTGGATTCAAATGGGATATTGGCTTCCAACATCCATTGAGAACCGAGTTGATATTTTACCCCTACATCAACGCGATAAATGTTTAAGGTAACATGATGTCGGTGCTGTGGGACTATGTCTATTTTTCGGTTCCCGTTATCGTCAATGAAAACCCCTTCATCTTCAAAGTGACCACCTTGCGCGTCATACCATCGCATCATGCTGACAGATGCTTGAAATCTTTTTCCTTCTGAAGTCAAACTGACTTCACCCATCCCACTACGTGGGATTGCGGGATTGCTTCAGGCACCTCAGCTCTCCTGCCCAAACGCAGTATACATAACAGTTATGGAAAGAAAAATTATTTGAAGTATAAGTATTGTGTGAAAAATTTTGTTTTTCATAGTGTTTCCTATTTATTATTTAATGACACACGGATTGTGCCTGCTACTTATTTATTTTGTTTCAAGGTTCAGCCAGTGCATTTCGTCATCGGAAAGCTCAAGATTCAATGCCCCAAGAGATGATGCCATCTCTTCTAAATTCGCCGGACCAACAATCGGAAAAATCGGGAAAGGTAAGTGGACGCAATATGCAAGCGAAACCTGAATAGCGGAAAAGCCGTATTTTGACCCTAATTGTTTTGCGCGTTCAAGTCTTTCAAAGTTGTCATCGTTGTAATACACACGCACCATATCTCCGTTATCTCGTTTATCAGCGGTAAACGCGCCGCTGAAGAATCCGCGTGCTTGCGATGACCACGGCATGAGTGGGAATTGATTTTCTACATGCCAACGACGTGCGTCGTTATCAACGCAAACACATCCACCCCACATCGGTTCCATTGGCACAGCGAGACTGATATTGTTACTACAGGCAACGAAACTTTTTAACCCGTGTTCTTCGGCATAAGTATTGGCTTCAACAATGCGCTGCGGTTCCCAATTAGAAGCGGCGATAGTTCGGATACGTCCTGCGTTTATCTCTTCGTTCAGGTAATCAATAATCGTGCTAACCGGCATGTCAGGATCATCTCTATGAAGCATATAAAGGTCAATGTAATCAGTGTCAAGACGGGTTAGGTTTTCATCAAGGTCCTGTTTTACGTATTCTGGGGAAACACGATTTGGAAAACCACCGTATGGGTGTCCCCCTTTATCTATCAAAAAAACCTTGTCTCGGTTTCCGCGTTCCTTCATCCATAGTCCGATTAACCTTTCGCTGTTGCCACCGCCATAGATATGTGCTGTATCAAGAGCATTTCCACCTGCCTCAAAGAATGTATCAAGCATTTCCGTACTATGGTCATAACTTGCAGGTGAATACATCATAGTTCCCAGAATCAACTGTGAAATTTCTGTGTCGACTCCGGGAATTTTTATCCGCTTCATTCAAATATTTCCTTCATTTATTCTTTGCTTACATATAATCAGTTATGTGAATACAATATTTAAGCATACATCAAGAAATTATACCACATTGATTGTAGCAATTCAATGTAAAATAACGTGAGTTCGATAAAAAGACACTATGATTCCCGTAGGTTGGGTAGAACGGAAAGGACAATAAAATCAACACAAAATAGCGGCTCATGATACATTTGAAACTGAAAATAACGAGAAATTAGTGAAACCCAACTCTTTATTAACTTTTGGACAGACACTCGGAATCAAATATTGAACTCACGTTAAAATAGTATTATCTGGAATACCGTCAGATTCTATTCCGATAAATCGCTTCAACAAGTTCCATCGTTTTGACTGCATCAGCGAAACATGTTATAGGTTGCTGGTTTTGCTGAATACAATCTACAAAATGTCGGCTTTCTCCATAAAATCCGTAGGTTTTGTGTGTAGAATCAGAATCGGCTGCTTCCTCAGGTGTAATTTCGGTTTTTCCCTCATGAGTGTGGAGTGTAGCACATCCACCAGTATCCGGATTAATGTAAGCGGAAATTCCTCGTGTGTGCATCTCGAATGTATGGATACGTCCGCCGACAGCCCAATTTGTGCAAAGATATCCAGATGCCTCACTCGTAAACTTGACAAGTGCGTTGAAACTGTTCTCTCGTTCGGAATAGAAACGATTGATGTCACTGGCTACAGCTTTTACTTCACCACCGCCAAGCCATCGAAGTGTGTCTACTGCATGAATCGCATCACATGTCAAAACATCTATCACACCATCATAATATAGTGCGTTTGGAGAATTTTTGTGGAATGTAGACATACATTGAATGATCGGTCCATTTTCTTCAACTATTGCTTTGACTTTTTGCAGCAGTGGGATAAAACGACGGTTGAAACCTACCATTGTTAGACATCCATGCTTTTCGGCTGCTAATGCCATTTCCTTTGTCTGATGCAGTGTTATACCAGGAGGCTTCTCAATAAACACATGGTGTTTTTGTATAAGACAGTGGATAACAAGAGGGAACAGATGTTGTGGAGGCATCAAAACATATACTGCATCAGGACTCGTTTTCTCAAGCATTTTCTGATAGTCCGTAAAGGTGTGTTCTATGTGAAACCGTTCTGCAGTTGCATGCAGTTTGGATTCCACAATATCACATAATCCTACAAGGTTTACATCTTCAAATTCAGCGAGAGATGGGTAGTGCACACTATTTGCCATCCCGCCGGCACCGATTAAAGCGATATTAACTTCTTTCATTTTTCCTCCGCGCTGTTAGTTTTTCTTGTATGTTACAAGAGAAAATGTTAAAATGCAACTATCTTATTCAGAAACAATTGATCTCCACTCCCAAAACATCTATTATAAATTGAATATCATAAGGACACAAGTTAAAATCTTATGAATTTTGACCCTATCAAATTAGAACTATACAAGAATATACTTACCTCTGTTTCGGAAGAAATGGGTGTTACGCTTCAACGCACTGCGTTTTCACCGAATATCAAAGAACGACTCGATTTTTCATGTGCGGTTTTTGATGCGTCTGGACAGATGGTAGCGCAAGCTGCACATATCCCAGTCCATCTGGGATCAATGCCGCTTTCTGTGTTAGCAGCAATTGAACATACCGAGATGGAACCCGGTGATATGATTGTACTTAATGATCCATACCGTGGTGGGACACACTTACCGGATATAACTTTGGTCGCACCTGTTTTTGGTGAAACGTCAGTGAGTAGCCCTAACTTTTTTGTTGCGAACCGTGCACATCATGCGGATGTCGGCGGAATGACACCAGGTTCCATGCCCCTCGCAACAAGTGTAATTCAGGAAGGCATTCGCATCCCACCTGTTAAACTTATCCGAGGTGGAGAAATAGACACAGATCTCTGGGAACTTATCCTTGCCAATGTACGTACCCCTGATGAACGTCGTGGAGACATGGAGGCACAACTCGCTGCAAACCGCATCGGTGAACGCCGATTAAAAGAAATAGTAGCCAAATACGGTATTTCGGAAATTGAGTTGTATATGCAAGAACTTTGTGCCTATTCCAGTCGAATGATACGCTCATTCTTAAGAGAGATCCCTGATGGCATATATAAATTTTCAGATTTTTTGGACAATGATGGCATTACGGATGAACCTATAGAAATTAAGGTTGCAATTGAAATAAAAGACGATACTGCTATCATTGATTTTACAGGCACTTCAAATCAGGTGAGAGGTTCTGTTAATGCCATTTATGCCATCACGGTCTCAGCTGTTTTTTATACCTTCCGATGTATCGCAGGTGTTGATGTGCCTTCCAATGCAGGGTGTATGGAACCGATCCGGGTTATCGCGCCTGAAGGAACAGTTATCAACGCTAAATTCCCTGCTGCGGTTGCTGGTGGAAACGTTGAAACCTCACAGCGAATTGTTGATGTACTTTTCGGTGCATTAGCAAAAGCATGTCCTGACCGAATCCCTGCCGCAAGTTGCGGGTCTATGAGTAACATCACAATCGGTGGGTATGATGTTTCGCGAGGAAAAGATTTTACCTACTATGAAACGATCGCTGGCGGCATGGGTGCGCGACCTACTTGTGACGGAATTGATGCTATCCATACCCACATGACCAACACGATGAATACACCTATAGAGGCAATTGAGACGAGTTACCCGATGCAAGTGGAGCAGTATGCAATCCGTCGTGGAACCGGTGGGGCAGGTGAATACCAAGGTGGGTCTGGAATTGTGCGCGCGTTCCGAATCCTGTCAAATGCAGAGGTTACAATCCTATCGGAACGTAGGGTGTTTAATCCTTACGGCTTACAAGGCGGCGAAGATGGTCAGTGTGGGCGTAACATCCTTATACGTGATGGCGAAGAGCATCCCCTTGCTGGCAAAGTCACCGTCCTTACTCGCGAAGACGATGTTATTCAGATTGAAACACCGGGAGGTGGGGGATACGGGAAGGTAAATAAGAATGGTCGCTAATGCTCTCAGGCAAAAGGATAATTCGCCTACTTTGACATGAAAACCTATTATACCCAATTAACGGGATTTGTCCTATTTTCCGGACGGTAGGGGCGGTTTTGCGGTGTACTCACCCAAATGCGATCTGCATTCCTAACCGCATCGGAGATGGTTATAGAATTACCTAATTCACTTATATTTCTCAAACTCGTCAGAAACCCACTAACTATCAACATTAAGGGCGTATAACAACATGAAAATGCCCTTTGTCTTGGACAATTTTGCTTGATTTTGCGTATTCATGACCACTCTAATTAACAATACAATGAAATCTAAAATCATATTAGGATACGAGTAACACGGTAACCTTTTTGAGGATCTAGCCATATTTTATGAGTTGTGCTTTCCTGGGAATAGATACGACTGGAAGTGATGACATGGCGGGTGCCCATCCTCACCAGCCAGGATGAAATTCACTTTTGAAGAGGGAACATGTGGGATTTTGTGTGGTAAGATTGGTTGCCATCCGGTCCCTGTATTCTGCCTTCCCTGCCGTTTGTTACCTTTGACTTCAATTTCTCTGTGGGTTACTTGACTATTAGCGATTGGTACTCCGTCTGAATTCGTTTTTATGTGCTCTTTGATATGATAGAATTTACGGGCACCCTCAAATCTACAGACGATACAGACGATGTGCCAATGTTTGTTGATCTCAAATTTTTGTTGTGTGGGCTCGCCCTTGGGATCTTGCTGCATGTTTTCTGTGCGTTTGGAGTTTACGACTCCTACGATCTTCGGTCCGCTCATGGTGATTGAGAATTCTATTTCACCGTTGGTGAGTTTTGCATTATATGCTGCAATCTCTGTTTTGAGATGTTCTAACAGTTTGCGAGCTTCTTTGGAGAGCACGGTGTGTTCGGATGACTTGCCTTGAGGGACAGGTGCTTGCTGCTCTGATGCAAGCAAATCAGAAGGTGTATATGCAAAAAGGTAAGGGTTAGTAACAGAAATAAAAGCATATTAAATCTATAAAAAGAATACATCAATTTCACTCCTTTGGCACATCGAATGACTCCCTGCTCCGATGATCATACACAGTCGTTCCCGGCGGAGGATCTATGTTAAAGCGAGATGAGGGCATGTGTTCATTAATTCTAACGTTGGAAAAACGCATCGTCTCAATTTTTATATCCGTTTCCTGCCCTGCTGCATCAATAATGGTTGTGGTGGACTGTCCGGATTCAGGGAACCAGAGGTCAGGAGTGACCTCTTGTAAGTTGAAATCTTTTATAACACGTAACTGCCATTCTCCGCCGCTCGAAGTAGACGGAGTAGAAAACATAAAACGTTCGGGGCGATAGTTTTTCTCCGGATTGATCCACGCGTCAAAAACCGCTGCGCCGTGATAAATGCCGGTGACATGATAAACCTCAGTGTCATTCCACTCTACGGATTGAATGTTCTTCACATCCAACGAATCAAAAAGATCCAAGAAGGTTCCTTGTCCTCTCATATTCCATCCCCACCAACGCGGGTCATAGACAGGGATATGGGTAACGTCAGATTTCCGTTCCAACAAGAAACCTTTAGGTATTTTTGAGAGTCTTTCAAAAGTTTCACCGTCGTAAGCGAATTCTTCTGTGGTTGAAAAATGTATGTTTCCACCATCATATTGTATAACATCTTCGCTCACAGACCCCCTAAGTCTATCTCCTGAGAACTCAAAAGATCCATTCCAGGTGCCTTCTGTTGCACGTCTCATCCCCATGCCAGGATTAAGAGCACTGTAAGTTTGCATAATAAAGTCAACGCTTCCACTGTCAAGAAGACTATCATAATAGGAAATACCTTCTCGGATGAGTTGATATATTTCTTCTTGATTGAGTTCAGATCCAGTATCTGCGGTTCCGTTTTTAAAGTCAGACTGATTTCCAGCTGCGCTTTGCTTTTCAAGCATCTCGAGAAACTCAATACTTTTTGTGACTTCTTTGATATCTGGTTTTGCGTCCTTTTCTACATATACCGTCCGAACACTATTTTTTTGTTGTGTCGGAAGGTCTGGAGTTTTCATCGTACTACTACGGTTTGCCGGTGTCTCACTGAGTTCTGGCGTTGACATTTTCCCCGTGTGTATGGATGGCTGCTTTACGGGTAGGTTTACAATTTCAACTGTTGGATGTTTTACTATATACCAATAGGCAAATAAGACACCAAGCAGAAGACTCACACTAAGAACAGTGATGTTCCGTTCTTTGAATGAACCGATTTTGGTCATTGTTAGGTATACTCCTCATGGTGAACCGTGATTATCTTTATTGCGTCATACGTTCAGCTTGTTTCAACCAACCCCAGAGGGTCGTCTGGGTGTCCACAGTCGGAGAAACGGAGAAAAAACTTTCGGGGACCCATGCGGGAGAATAATGTAGCCCAGGATGTTGTGTGATTTGCCGTGGCTCGCCCCCCTCAACAGAAACGATAAAAATGTGTCTCCCCACATTCCCCCCATTCAGGTTTTGCAAAGGATTCGCACCTCCATCGAAGGCATCGTAGGCAATCCACTTACCATCAAGTGACCACGTAGGATTGTAGTTCCAAGTCCCAAGAGGTGACACGCGGCGGGGGTTTTGTCCATCTGTATCCATGATGTAGATACCACTCCCATCTATATTAGCGACCTGACAAGCAATCTGTTTTCCATCAGGAGACCACGCAGGATGCGAAGGAACTCCGCCTACATGTTGCTGGTCTATAATCTGTCTGATATTTTTTCCATCTGCGTCCATCACATAGATACCGAAGCGACCATTCACAATAGATTCGAAAGCAATTGATTGCCCATCTGGAGACCAGTCTGGGTCAGGGTTGTGTTTTCCTTGGTTAGTCAGTCTCTGTAGATTCTTGCCGTTGATATCTATTTTGTAGATATGACTTTCCCCTGTTCTCCCGGCTACAAAAGCGATCCAATTTCCATCAGGTGACCAGGCAGGAGCAGCATTGCTCTCCGGATGATTTGTCAACCGACGCGCCTGAGCTACATTGAATGTCTTAATATAGATTTCGGAATTTCCATCACGGTTCGACACAAAAGCAAAAGAACGCCCATCTGGTGCCCACGCTGCGCAACAGTCTAATGCGGGATGGTTTGTTAGGTTGCGTAGATTCTTCCCGTTTGTATCAATGATGTCGATGTCGGTGTGGATGCCAGCTTCCCCTGCCTTGAGAGAATTGAAAGAAATATACGGAGCTCCCCAAGCGTCTACGGTAAGCAGAAAAAAACTGAACAGGAATATCATTCCAAAAAATAGATAACTGTGTTTCATTTGTTTATCTCCCGGATAATCCCTTAGGCTTGGATACCTGAAGTTACTTATAAATCCTTATGGACTTAAACATTTCCTGCCACGAG
Source organism: Candidatus Poribacteria bacterium (assembly GCA_965237835.1). Taxonomy (GTDB): domain Bacteria; phylum Poribacteria; class WGA-4E; order WGA-4E; family WGA-3G; genus MSPOR6. The sequence continues at coordinate 626,570 of OZ250160.1, forward strand.
CATGAGGATGAGTATTGATAAAACAGTTAATTTCATTGAAATTCTCCTTGCCGAGTTAAAAACTTCGGCAGTAAACAGTGAATTGGGATAGGTAGGACACATGTAAATGTCGTCCTGTCAAACTAACACAGTTGCTACTTATAATGTGCTTGGCAGAATACGCTTTTGGTATTCTGTGCATGATTCTACATGATTTGTCGGGCCTTCAATCCCGCAGCGTGCCATACGGGGAATGCCTTTTGGCATTCCCCGGAGACCCCCCTACAATAAGAGTTGAGAAGATTGTAACCAAAACTTTACACACCCAACCCATAAGTAATTTTACTACAATCAAATTACAAGGTTTATACAAAATTTCATTGCAGAAATTCTCATTGAATGAAGAGAAAACCGAAAACACTCTTTTGTGAGATATCAGGTCAGAATTACCGGATATTCTTGATTTGTGCCCATTGCGTTGTTAATTTGCCAGCGGGTTCAATTGGGAAAAAAATGGCATCAATTTCGGCTAATTCATAGTCGCCGCCTACGCCGAAGTGCATACCCCATCCACCACCACGTTCACTGACCTTTATCATGATCAAATTATTTCCTTTTTTTAGATCAACCTTTAAATGATCTTGGAAGGTGTCTTCTTTGCCGAGACTCCGGTTCTCCGCATGGGTATGAACAACTTCGCCATTAACCCAAACCTTAACTGTGTCATCACTACTGACACCCATCGCTACGTTTTCTTGCGCTCTTTTCGTTTTGAGGACAATTAGCGCATAAGACGTTATATGATCTAACTCACCAGCCTCAAAACCTATGTTATTAACGAGAGCATTAATATCTCCGTTATTGGTAAGTTTGCCAGGTGTCCACTCATAATTACCAACTTCGTCGCCTTCTCTTGCACCGTTTTTGGCGATTTTCTCTTCGGTGACTTTGCCGTTGCTGGCTTTATCAAGTGAATCAACATGGGTAGAATTTGCACCACCTTGTCCACCTACAGTTTTAGCAATCATCCAGAGATACGGACCAAGAATTTTTTGTTGAGCATCAGCAGTCAGCGTCATCACCGTAAGACTCATCAGAAAAGCCAATCCTATTATACACAATTTTCTGAACATTATATACAACCTCCTAAAATCAATACCTTCGCCAATTTTTTGAGTTGATCCGCATTGTGAACCGTGATTATCTTTATTGCGTCATACGTTCAGCTTGTTTCAACCTACCCCATAGAGTCGTCTGGGTGTCCACAGTCGGAGAAACGGAGAAAAAACTTTCAATGACCCATGCAGGTCCACTATTTCTCCCAGGATGTTGTGTGATTTGCCGTGGCTCGCCCCCCTCGACAGAAACGATAAAAATGTGTTTCCCCACATTCGGGTTTTCCAAAGGATTCGCAATTCCTGCATCGTAGGCATCGTAGGCAATCCACTTACCATCAGGAGACCACGCAGGATGGCCACTCCAAATCCCAAGAGGTGAAATGCGGCGGGCGTTTTGTCCATCTGTATCCATGATGTAGATACCAATCCCATCATTAGCGATAACACAAGCAATCTGTTTTCCATCAGGCGACCAAGCAGGAAACCTAGAAATTACGCCTCTATGTAGCAAGTTTATAATCTGTTTGGGATTTTTTCCATCTGCGTCCATCACAAAGATACCGCGGCCATGAATTCCAATAGAATGGAAAGCAATTGATTGCCCATCTGGAGACCAGACTGGGTTAAATTTGAGATCTCCTTGGTTAGTCAGTCTCTGTAGATTCTTGCCGTTGATATCTATTTTGTAGATATGAAATCCCCCTGTTCTCTTGGATACAAAAGCGATCCAATTTCCATCAGGTGACCAGGCAGGATTAAAATCGTCCTCCGGATGGTTTGTCAACCGACGCGCCTCAGCTACATTGAATTTCTTAATATAGATTTCGCTATTTCCATCACGGTCCGACGTAAAAGCAAAAGAACGCCCATCTGGTGCCCACGTTGAGGAATAGTCTTCTGCGGGATGGTTTGTTAGGTTGCGTAGATTCTTGCCGTTTGTATCAATGATGTAGATGTCACTTTGCCCTGTACGGTCAGAATTGAAAGAAATATACGGAGCTCCCCAAACGTTTACGGTAAGCAGAAAAAAACTGAACAGGAATGTCATTCCAAACAGCATATAGGTGCGTTTCATTTTTTCTCTCCTGGAAAATCACTTAGGCTTGGGTGCCTGAAGTTACTTATAAATCCTTATGGACCTAAACATTATAGTAGTTATACCATTTGGGATGATAAAAAATCATCCCAAATGGTATAAGGGTCTATCGGATTAAGTAGCAACTTAGGCTAATTATCAGAAAATCTTTAGACTCGGCTTTAGCTAAGAACTCGTACCCGAGACTGGAATATCGACCTCCCAGCAACCAGGTACATTCGATACGTCCTCTACTTGAATTTTATAGCTGTAATCCCGATACATTTCATCGCAACCATTCAAAAGATGCCAACTATAATATATTAATTCAGCACACGGTTGCCATATCGTATTACCAGATATATCTTTTCTCAGAACACAGTCCGTAGTGTTATAGGGATTAAACCCATCACACTTATCGTAAGCTATTGCCGTCTGTTTATAATAATAATATACAGAACCTATGTTACCTGCAGGTGTACATGGGATGCTGCCACAGTTTCCAGCCACATCAGCACTGTTAACTACCTCTTCGCAATCACCAAGCCCCTGAGTTGTGAGCATCTCTGTTTCACGCAACACTTGAATCTGATTTTCGGTGTTACCATCCATTTGTATCATAGCAAGTCCTGCCACGAGCAAGAGGATGAGTATTGATAAAACGGTTAATTTCATTGAAATTCTCCTTGCCGAGTTAAAAACTTCGGCGGTAAACGATGAATTTCCACGCGTTATGGACATACATTTTAGAGGGTTTTAACCAAATAATGATACGAGAGTTAGCGGGAACTCTTCTAAACCGTCCCGTATCTGAATCAATTGTCCAATAATAATATATTTAGCAAAAGCAGTCAAGAAAAAATAAACGATTTTGCTTGATTGCTTCCTTGCAATGTGTCATACTTGACGAAAATCAATGTGTAGTTGAACTCGCGTTTTACTTCTATTTTTCCGTTGATGTAGGAATTTCTAAATCATCAAAAGGTTTTCCGTTTTTGTCTGTAATACGGAGATAGAATCCCCAGCCACCACTCTCTTCACACACTTTGACGAGAATACTGTTTTTTCCAGCATTTAATGTTACAGGAATAATGAAATTGTCGATTTCCGCCGTAAACGTTTTCGTATGTGTGAACACCTCTATACCGTTTAACCACACTTTACCTTGGTCATCTGAGTCAAATCGGAACTCAACTTCCCGTTCATCTGGTGAGTTTACCGTTGCAAATGCATAGCCAACAGCCCGATTTTCACCTTTTCCGAGACCAATGTATCCGTTTAGGATTTCATCTGTGTGTTTTTGCCAACTCACTTGTCCATATTTCCCATCGTATTTTGCGGTCATGTCAATCTGCGGTAAGTTTTCGGGGATATACTCGGTATTATATCCGATCCCTCCAACATTATCAAAAGGACCAATAACCATCCATGCATCTTCGGCAACAAAGCCAGTTTTATGGATAAGTTCTTGTGCTTTATCGGGCATGCCATTTTCTTTATAGAATTGCGCCAAAGCAAATGTGGTATTTAGATGTGATCGTAGGTTGTCAGGCATAGATTCAATTAGCTTATTCAACATTTCAACGTATCCGTCTTTGTCTTTAACTAATTTTCCAGTTTTTACAACCCGTAAAAATAATCTGCGTTCAACAAAAGGAAGGTACATCATGTCAAAGATGCTTGAGATGAGTTGATATGCGTTTTCATACTGTTCATTCACGAGGAACGCTTGGGCAAGTGTAACAATGTAATTTGAACTTGATTCTCTTTCAAATGCTTTCATCGCTAATTCCAAAGCCGTTTCAGGAAAGATATTTTTGTTTAGAAGTTCTACAGCAAGTTCATAGTATTCAGATGCTTGATTTTTCAAATCAACTTCACTTTTTCTGATCTTGAGCCATTGGAAATATGCAAGTTCAGCTTTTTGTTCGTCACCGGCATTCTTGTAAGCATCTCCTAATAGTTCATGTAGAACCGAGCTTCCTTCCATTTTTGGTTTCAATTCTTCAAGGAGTGTATTGAATTCCTCTACTGCCTCTCTGTCAGAGTAAAGTTTCCAGAGTGCGCGAATTGCATCATTATGTTCACTTTGCGTGAGGTCTGCCTCCAATGCGCGTATATAGACCTTTTCTGCATCTGAAATGCGTTTAGTTTTGATATATATTTCTGCGAGATAACGAAATACTTCATATACATTTGTTTCACGCGTGAGTGCTTTTTCATAGGCGATTGCTGCTTTTTCCAACTGTTCTGGACCAGATATGGCAGAAACAGGACAGATGTAATCAACCAGTTTTGAATTACCTACCAATTTACCATCATTTTGATTTGGGGACACATCTGAGATAATACCGTCTGTTTCTTCATCAAAATTCCAGTAAGCGACTAAACCGGGTTCATCCCCGTTAAGTTGCATGTGCATATCGGAACGGATGTCGGCTTCAGTACGTGCAATGCTCCAAACACGCACCTCATCAATTTGCCCGACAAAAGGGGATTGGCGCGGTCGGTCTTCTTCATGTGTCCATCCAATGCGGAGCGGAAGGTGACTTTTATACAAGTTTTTCTCCCCTCTAAAACTTGTACGACCAACTTCAATTCCATCAATGAAAAGTTTCATGAAATTGTTTTTCACATCAATTGCACAGGCAATGTGGGACCATGTGTTGAGTTCAATGACACCAGATGGGGAATAAAGAGATACTTCACTTAAGCCGCCAGGAGATGCTGCTAATTGAACAAAACCTCCCTCTTTAAGATATAGGATGTAACTGCGATTCTTGATGTCGGGAACCCGTTTATCGCCCTTGAAAATAATCGGAGCGTATGCGTTAGGGAAAGTGGTAGGTTTAATCCATGCGGATACCGTCACCTGTTCGTTTATGGAGTTAAGATTATCACTGTCAAAAATCTCTACATAACTTCCATTTCCGTCAAGATCTAGCGCGGTATCCACAATAGATTCATCAGACTCGGTCAGTTTAAGGTTTTTGGGCTGAGCGGTTTTCTCGTCATTTGACGAATCTTGTGCAAAGATGGAAATGCAAAAACTGAAGTTTAATATGAGAAGATATAGAACACATACGGACCTAAAACTGCTATTTTGTCTTAACATGGCAATATCCTATAATAAAATGTTGAACTTACGTTGAAGGTTTTAACCAAATAATGATACGAGAGTTAGCGGGAACTCTTCTAAACCGTCCCGTATCTGAATCAATTGTCCAATAATAATATATTTAGCAAAAGCAGTCAAGAAAAAATAAACGATTTTGCTTGATTGCTTCCTTGCAATGTGTCATACTTGACGAAAATAAATGTGTAGTTGAACTCACGTTTTATTTCTATTTTTCCGTTGATGTAGGAATTTCTAAATCATCGAAAGGGTTACCATTTTTGTCTGTAATACGGAGATAGAATCCCCAGCCACCAGTCTCTTCACACACTTTGACAAGAATACTGTTTTTTCCAGCATTTAATGTTACAGGAATAATGAAATTGTCGATTTCCGCCGTAAACGTTTTCGTATGTGCGAACACCTCTACACCGTTTAACCACACTTTACCTTGGTCATCTGAGTCAAATCGGAACTCAACTTCCCTCTCATCTGGTGAGTTTACCGTTGCAAATGCATAGCCAGTAGCCCAATTTTCATCGTTTCCGAGACCGATGTATCCGTTTAGGATTTCATCTGTGTATTTTTGCCAACTCACTTGTCCATATTTCCCATCGTATCTTGCGGTCATGTCAATCTGCGGTAAGTTTTCGGGGATATATTCGGTATTATATCCGATCCCTCTAACATTATCAAAAGGACCAATAACCATCCATGCATCTTCGGCAACAAAGCCAGTTTTATGGATAAGTTCTTGTGCTTTATCGTGCATGCCATTTTCTTTATAGAATTGCGCCAAAGCAAATGTGGTATTTAGATGTGATCGGAGGTTGTCAGGCATAGATTCAATTAACTTATTCAACATTTCAACGTATCCATCTTTGTCTTTAGCATTTTTTCCTGCCTTTACAACACGTAAAAATAGTCTTCGTTCAACAAAAGGAAGGTACATCATGTCAAAGATGCTTGAGATGAGTTGATATGCGTTTTCATACTGTTCATTCACGAGGAATGCTTGGGCAAGTGTAACGATGTAATCTGAACTTGATTCTCTTTCAGATGCTTTCATCGCTAATTCCAAAGCCGTTTCAGGAAAGATATTTTTGTTTAGAAGTTCTACAGCAAGGTCATAATATTCAGATGCTTGATTTTTCAAATCAACTTCACTTTTTCTGATCTTGAGCCATTGGGAATATGCAAGTTCAGCTTTTTGTTCCTCACTGGCATTTTTGTAGGCATCCCCTAACAGTTTGTGCAGAATAGAACTCCCTTCCATTTTTGGCCTGAGTGCTTCAAGGTGGGTAATGAGTTCATCTTCTGCGCCTCTGCGAATGAAAAGTTGCCCGAGTGCGCGAATTGCATCGTCATGTTCGCTTTGTGTGAGATCTGCCTTCAAAGCACGCAGATATATCGCTTCTGCATCCGAATAACGTTCTGTTGCAATGTATATTTCTGCCAGAGAACGGTATATTGTATAAGAATTTTTTTCAAGCGTAAGTGCCTTTTCATAAGTGAGAGTAGCCTTTTCCAGTTGTTCTGGACCAGATATGGCAGAAACGGGACGGATGTAGTCAACCAGTTTTGCATTACCTACCAATTTACCATCATTTTGATTTGGTGACACATCTGAGATAATACCGTCATTTTCTTCATCGAAATTCCAGTAGCCGACTAAGTTCCTTTCATTTCCTCTCAGTGGTTTTTTCATATAGGATCGGATATGATTCTCAGTTAATGCTACGTTCCAAACACTTACCTCATCAATCTGTCCGACAAAGGAGGAATGCGTATCTCTCTCTTCTTCATGTGAACCGCCAATTCGTAAGGGGAGGAAGCTTTCATAAAAAGGTTCTTGTGCCAAAATATTCTGGATCCCGACTTCATTACCATCAATAAATACTTTGATGACGCCTCTTTGTGTATCAACGACACCTGCCACATGATGCCATCTGTTGAGGGTGATTGCCCGTGATGGCGAAAAAATATATTCTTCTGCCTGCCTTACTGGTGATGAAGCAAATTGAACAGCACCATCATCCCGCAAAAGTAGGACGTAACTCCGGTTACTGATGTCAGGTGTTCGTTCGTCCCCTTTGTAGATGATGGGGGAATATCTGTTAGGAAATTCTGTTGCTTTAATCCATGCCAACACCGTAACCTGCTGGTTGATAGTATTCAGTATATCACTGTCAAAGATCTCTACATAACTATCATTTCCATCAAGATCGAGAGCAGTTCCTACAATAGATTCGTCTAATCCTACCAGTTTAAGTTTGTTACGTTGGTCGGTTTTTTCATCAGTCGCTGTATCTTGTGCGAAACTGGGGATGAAAAAACTACTAAAGTTAAATATTAGAAAAGATAGGACACAAATGAAAAGTAAAATACTATGTCGTCTGGACATTGAATTACCTCCGTAATGAAGGGAATTAGCTGACAATCCCACTGCTTTAGTTGTGGGTCAAAAAACGCTTGACATTTACATATATTTTGTAGTATAATTATAAGACTGACTCAGTGGTGGGTGCGTCAACACCTACCACATCTCGCTGTCGGATAGACAGAGAGTATAAACGCCTGTGGAGTCCAAGTAAGACCTCTGCTTGAGGCACGAGAGAGACGGAAGCAGGAATCACAGAGGAGGGTTGTGTGCTAAAAGAAGCACACGGCTTTAGCCGTCGTGAGTATCACATAGGCAACATTCTAAAAAATATGTAACGAAACTTAGGTAGAGAATAGCACGTTATTGCGAAGTGCTTGGAATTAATTCTCACCTTGTCCACTAAGTTTCAAATCTTCAAAAGGTTTTCCGTTCTGGTCAGTGATACGCAGGTAGAATCCCCAGTAATCTTCCATCTCACATACCTTGACAAGAATTGTATTTTTCCCAGATTTGAGTGTTACAGGAAAGTTATAACGGTCCATTTTGGCAGCATGTGCTTTTAGAACAGTGAACACCTCTTTAGTGTTCACCCATACTTTCCCTTGGTCGTCGCTATCAAATCGGAATTGGACTTCCCGTTCGTCAGGAGAAAAAACAGTTACAAACGCATAAGAGACACCCCAATCGACGTTTTCTCCTAAGCTTATATAGCCGTTCATCGTATCATCTGTGCCCTTTTGCCAACGGACATCCCCATTAAGACCCTCGTATTTTGCAGTCATGTCAATCTCTGTTATGTCTTCAGGAATGTAGGCTGTATTGAAACCGATTCCACCAGCATTTTCAAATGGACCAAGAACCATCCATGCATCTTCAGTGATGAATCCTGTTTTTCTAATAACTGCTTTCGCTTCCTCATGCATGTTATTTTCTTGATAGAATTCCGCCAGCATGAGGCTTACACTTAACTGAAAGGAAACATTGTTGGACATATTATCACTTAGTTTCCTTAACATATCCACGTAACCCTCTTTATTTTTGATGTTCTTACCGATTTGTGTAATTTCCGCGATCATAGTGCGTTGGACATCTTCATGACTTGCCATGTTGAAACCTTGTTTGATCTGTGCGAATGCTTCTTCAAACTTTTCATTAACGAGATACGCTCGTCCGAGTGTCATGATGTAATATGAACTTGTTGAGTTTTGCGCTGCTCGTTTAGCGAATTTCAACGCTTTTTCTGGAAATAGGTTTTTGTTGAGAAGATCTTCAGCAAGATAACGATAATCCGAAGGTTGTTTAGGAGAATTTCCTTGATTCTGACGAATTGCGAGCCACTGTGTGTAGGCGAGTTCGGCTTTTTCAGAGTCACCGACCTTTGTGTAGGAGTCACCTAACAGTTCGTGCAGGACAGAACTCCATTCCATTTTAGGTTTTAGTTCTTGCAAGAAGGAGATCAATTTTTCCTCTTGTCCTTTGTTGATATAAAGTTTCGAGAGGTCTCGAAGTACAGTATCATATTCGTTTTTGGAAAGATTAGCATCCAAAGCACGACGATAGACTGCTTCGGCATCCACTGATTGCTTGGTTTTTACATAGATTTCCGCCAATAAACGGTAGAGTTCATAAGTGGTCGGTTCAAGCGCGATTGCTCTTTCATACGCTGCCGCGGCTTTTACCAATTGTTCTGCACTGGCAGCGGTAAAGACTGGACGCGTGTAACCGATTAGTTTAGTGTTCCCTATCAATTTTCCATCGATTTTATTGAGTGATGTGTCTGAGATATGTCCTTCCGATTCTTTGTCAAAATTCCAAAGACCTACCAAGCCGGGTTCATTACCTTTCAGTTTCTTTTCCATATTTGCACGAATTTGCTCTGCTGTCAGAGCAATACCCCAAACACTCACCTCGTCAATTTGCCCAGCAAAGGTCGCGTGTGTAGTCACTTCTTCTTCATGTGAACCACCAATCCGGAGGGGAAGTAAACTCTCATAGATACTAAGATTCCCTCTATAATCTCGTTGACCGACTTCAGTGCCATCAATGAATAGTTTGATGGAATCATTTTTGGCATCAATAACACCGGCTACATGATACCATTTGTTGAGCATAATAGACCCTGATGGAGAAAAAACACCTCGTTCGCTTTGCCCGTTAGGGGATGAAGCAAATTGAATAACACCATCATCTCGCAGCCATAGTGTGAAACTCCGATTGCTGATATCTGAATTTCGTTGGTCACCTTTGTAGATGATAGGCGTATATCTGTTTCGAAACGCAGTCGGCTTAATCCATGCAGACACCGTCATCTGTTGATTAATGCTATTCAGTGTATCACTATCCCCGATTTCGACGAAACTATAATTTCCATCTAACTCTAATGCTATATTCTGAATTACACCATCTGTCTCGCGTGACTTTTGATAAAGGTTACCGATTGTTTTGTGCCATTGCGGGTCGTTAGGTTGTAATTCACTCAGCTTCTCATACTGCGCAATTGCCTTGTCAATCTTGTCGCTGAATTGGTAACTTTGGGCAAGCACAAGGTGGACTTGCGGATCATTAGGATTCTCTAATACTTTTTTCTCCTGTGCAGGAATCCGTTTTTCGTAGAGATTTCCCTTTTTGTATACTTGCCGTAGTGCTGCTTCTGCTTGCTTGCGTTGTGTGTCACTTCTTGCAATGTTTTTCAGATTTTGATATGCTTCAACAGCTTTTTCGTACTGTTCTGTTGCGAGGTAACTTTGACCAAGAAGTTTGAACAAAACATCATCTACCGAACCACCGTAACTTCCACTGTTACCGAATACGGTTTCAATGAGGTCAATTGTCGGTACATACATTCCACTTTCATAACAGATAGTCGCAAGCGCACCTACAAACCATCTATCACGATATCGACTGTTGGTTGAAAGTGCTGTTTTGCCTTGTTCAATCAATGTCTTAGCTAACTCGGGTTGTTCGTCATTGTGTAAGGCGTTTTTGTGTGAAGCAGCAGCTGCGTAGAAAAAACTACGAACATTACTTGGTTGTGCTTTACACAGTGCTTGATAAGTCGCAGCTGTTTTCTCATAGTTGTTGGAAAATCTATAGATATCGGCAACCATTTCAAGGAGTGCTGGATTATTCGCATCCTTCTCAAGTCTGTCTTCAAAGAGTGTTTTTAACTCTTCAAGTTTATCCCCTTCGGTGTAGGCATTAATTAAAGTTTCGCGTGCGCGATCGTTTCCAAAAGTGACTGTCACACCGGACGAACTGGACCTGATTGACATGCCTGTTGACATAGACTGCCCCATCGTTTCATAGATTTCTAATGCTAAGTCAGTTTTGTCAAGTTTCATATATATTTTAAGCAAGTCATTAGAAATGCTGTCCCGGTCATATCTATCGGAAGTCATGTCAAGTGCTTTTTTGTATGCAGTGACTGCTTCATCTAATTTGTCCTGACTACTAAAATTACGTGCCCGCTCGCGTTGCATTTCGAAGGTGATAGTGCCGTTCTCCTCTGCCTCCTTTAGCTTTTCTTCTAATGTTCCCTGACGACGGTAGAGTGACATTAACGACCTTTCAATATTGCTCCGCTCCCAGGAATCTCCGGTAAATTGAATGGCATTGAAATATGCTTTTTCTGCAGCATCAAAGTCATTTTCATTAAGATAAAGTTGTGCCAAGTCCTGATAAACCTGTCCATTACCGGGTGAGATTTCAATTGCTTTTTGATAAGCAGCGATAGCTTCAGGATTCTGGTCATTGGCGTTATAGAGTTTTGCGATACGTATGTAATGTACGCCAATTTCCGGTTCCGCATCAATGTATTTCTGCGCGAGTTCAAATGCTTCGTTGAATTTCCCAGCAGTCCGATAACTATTGACGAATCCATCTTGATACAGTGTATTCTCTGGGTCAGCTTCAAGCAAGGCATTCCAAATCTCAATAGATTTATCGTGCTTGTTTTGGCGCGAATAAAGCGTTGCGAGTTGTTTCCGAGATTCAAAGTCTTCGGGCATAACTTTAACAATATTCTCGTAAATTTCTATAGCTTTTGTCACTTCATTGCTGCGCGCGTATTGTTGTGCCAACGCACGCTGCGTGCCGACGTTCATGTTTTTCGTTTCTTCGGAGAGTTTGGTTGTTGATGTCAATCCGTCACGTTTCTGTTTAATCGTCATCATTTGCTCTTGTGCCCGTTGACGATAATAGCGATCCACGGATAGGTCGTTAAGGAGTTCTGTGAAGAGAACTTCGGCATCATCCCACATTTGATGTTGCATATATATTCGTGCGACCTGATCTTTCCCATAGAAACTTTGCTGCATAATGCGGAGAGCACCCATCTTACGGAAGGCATCACGTGCTTTCTCTTTCTCATCTTCCTTGACGTATGCCTCACCAAGCTTTTGGTATACGTTTGCATTTTGCCAAGAACTCTGTGTGTCTGATTTCTTAATGGCTGCTTTAAGTAGGTTAATTTCACGTTTGTGGTCGTTTGCTCCCCGATATACTTCTGCCAGACTGCTCAGCCATTGTGCGTTTACAAATGATATATCAAGAAGTTGATTAACCAAAGGATCTGCACCTTCAAGATCCTTTGCCACAATCTTCATTGCAGCAAGAAGGTAAAGCAAAACCGGTTTTTCCGGATTTTCGGCAAGTTTTTCCGTATATTCTGTTATCAATCCGTTAATTTTATCAGATTCTTTAAAGATTTCAGTTAATTTTGATACGAATTGTACCTGTAAATAAATGTCCGTAGTTTCCAATTTTTCGCGTAAAATTTGGATTGCCTTGTCACGTTCTTTAGCTGCGATGTAGGCAGATAATAGGTACGTATATATGTAGGTGGTGTTTGGCTGTACTTTGATAATCTTTTCATAGATTTCGACCGCTGCTTTGGGGTTGTTATAGTTCATACACGCTCGCGCGACGCTGCTTGCAAAGTCGTTTGCATAGTTCTGCCCAACTGCTGGTAGAATTGTTTTCTTCGTAAGCGAAACGAGTTCATCAACTTTCCCCGCTTCAATAAAAAGGTCTATTACTTCATAATTATAGTAACCGAGTACGTTTGGGTTGTTCTCAAGAAGCGTAATATATTGCGTCACAGCTTCTGTTGCATTTCCATGGCGCTGCAACATTTGGGCATATCGCTGTCGAGTCCTGCTGTCCTTGGGACGCAGTTCCAGTGCTGCTTTGAACACCTCCGATGCCTTTTTGACCTGATTGGTACTTTCATAAAAGCTTGCTAACTTAAGCTGTGATTGAAACGATTTCGGGTTCTTTTTTATAGCCTCAAGCAACTTAGGTTCCCGATCACGCGCAACTGTGGAACGACTAATCAGGTTCGTTGCTTGCTGAAAATTCCAAGATCGTAATGTTTGTCCATATCGGTCGCGTTGGTTTGCGAACCGTAAGGCGCGTTCTGCAACAAGCGCAGCATCTTGCCCACGACCGAGGCTTTGAAGGTGTTGGCTTAATTCCACTAAGAAATTCGGGTCGCGTTCTCTCATCGCCAAAGTCATTGTTTTCTTAGCAACAGCAGCAGCATATTGTGTGAGACCAGCCTCTTGGAGTTTTTTCGAAAACTGATAGATTTCTCGAACCCCACTCGGTGAATTCAGAAGCTTTGTCATCAGTTTACGGATGGCAGCGGTATTACCTATATGTACAGCGAGCTGCATCGTTAGATCGAAATACTGATGACGATTCTTTGGATCTGCCTCAGAAAGTTCATCAAGTAGCGTCAGTGCTGCGCTATGTTTGCCTGTCTGGATATTAACAAAAACGGTATTGAGTTTGAGAGTAAGGTCATTCGGAAATTCTTTTTCTAACGTTGAGAGAATTTCCTGTGCTTTGTCACGCTGCCCATCCCACCAATAGCAATAACTCATAGCCAAACTGGGATAGATAAGGTCTCTCCCTTCCGCAGTGTCTAATTCACTTTGCAATTTCGTGTATAAGACATTCTGCTGATTCTTCATCCATAGCTGATTGAAAGTATCCTGCAGAAAGCTGAATCGATTTCGATCGAAATATGTCGTCGGTAAAGGAAAACTGGACTGAACCGGGGAATAGCCGCCGTAGGAGTATGGTGAGGATGCGAGAGCAGCGACGTTTCGCGCATTTGCAGCACTCGGCTTGGTACGCTCAAAGAACTTCCATGAGACCGCAACGGCTTTGTCGGTTTGTCCATCACTATGGTAAGCGTTAATCAGTTGCCGATAGATTGATTGAAACTGCCACCGTTGTGATTGCTGCGATTGGGGAGGTACAGGTAGATTTGCAATAACGTTCTCAGCAGCCTGTGTCTTACCCATCTGAACAAGCGCGTTGACTAAAATGAAAGCTGTATTAATTGTTGTAACTTTTGTATTTTCAATTCCGGTTAGCAGTTTTTCAGCTGCGGCTATTTTCCCTTCACGATATAGTTTACTACCGTATTGAACCTTATACCAGAGTCGTGCTTCGTCAGTTAAACCGATGATGTCGTTGAGATATTTTTCAAATGTCTCATTATCTAAGTCTTGTTGTATTTCTCGACTTAACCGTATGGCTTGATAGGTTGCGTCATTCGGGGACGCTGCAATCAACTTTTCGGTAATTTCTTTCGTTTTCTCAGTGTTTTCAGTTAGGACATATATTTGTGCTAACTTTTCAAGCGTCTGGATGTCTTTCGGGTTTTCAGCATCTGCTTCAAATTGTTCAATTAGTTCACTAAGTTTACCCTGTTTCTGAACAATTGTCACCAACTGCACCAGCGCGCCAATTTGTGCTTCCTCAAAGTTTTTCGGCAACCATCGCTGCCTACCTCTTCCGGTAAAGGATGAATTCTGAATTTGGTAAGCAAGATTTCGCGCGAGATAGAATTTTTCGGTATTGATACCGGGCGGTCCTGAACTTACATAAGTTGTATTCGATTTTACGTTTTTTGCGCCTGTTTCATTTGGCTTAGGCAATTCCAAGATTCGCTCAAAGTGTGGTCGTGCGCGTTCCGAAGCATCCATCCCAACTAATGTTGCACCCAGTTGATAAAGCGCAATATGTGCATCAACACCCTTTATTTGTTCTGCAGCACGATCAAGCACAAAAAGTGCTTCATCCAAAAGCCCGTGTCGAATTAATAAAATTGCGAGCTTAACCTCTGCTTCCAGCGTTTGATTTTTTGCGTGTAGGAGTTTTGTCCACGCCTGAATCGCTTCCTGCTCGCGTCCAGCATCAAACAGTAATTCACCGAGCTTCCGTTGGTGGCTGGCATCCGGGTCTGCTTTGACAAGTCGCTGTTGATAGGTAAGTGCGTCTTGGTTATCACCAAGGTCTAAACTGATATTAACCAGTTCGAATAATAACTCTGCATTGTCGCGCTTCTGATCTAATGCGCGTGCAAGTTGAAAACGCGCTTTGGGTAGGTCGTCTTCCATCCGATAAACTTGTGCTAATCCTAAAATAGGGGCAACATCAGAGGTGTTGGTTTTCGCCATCTTTTTCAGTTTTTTCTCCAACTCCCCTCGGCGTCCTAAGTCGTAATATGTCTCAGATAGAGGTTTGACGAAAGCGAGTTTGTCACTCATGCTACTGCTTAACTCCCAGCATCTCCAGTATTGTGCGATTGCTTGTTGTGGTTTGCCAGAGAGTTTGTAAATTGCTGCAAGTTCCCTACGGATGTCTGTTCCTTCCGGACGTAAACGTATTGCCTGTTTAAGACTGTCAATAGCAGTGTCGTAATTTCCTGACTGTTTTGCGATATCAGCGAGAAGCTGATGCCCTTCAGGATTGCGTGGACTGTGCGCAACAACTTTTTTCGCTGCTGCTGTCGCCTCCTCAAAATCCATCACGTTCAAGTAAGAGCGCGCAATTTTGGCATGGTATTCACGGGCATTGGCACTATCCACCTCAATTAGTCGAGCGAAGACGGCGTTTGCATCATCACGTCGTCCTTGCTGCTCGTAGATATCCGCAATCCATCTATTAACAACTACATCGTCGGGTTTGAGTGCTTTCGCTTTCAAGAGCACTTCTAATGCGTAAGTAATATTACCCAACTTGAGATACATCTTGGCGAGTCGTTTCTGTTGCGCGAAGACATCACCGTTCGTCTGTTTAGACTTTTCAAGTTCTGTCTCTACTGCTTCAATTTTTTCAACAAGCGTTCCTTGTCGCCGATACAGTTCAATTCGCTGGTCATCCATCTTTTCAGCAAAAAACTCATTTGGGGCAAGTTTCGCTGCTTTTGTGTATTCCGCTAATGCTTCATCGTAGTTTTTATTTGCCATGAGCCGTTTTGCCAACGTCTCGTGAAAGCGATATACATCTGGCATCAACTCCACCGCTTTTCGACTTGCAGCAAGTGCCTCGGTGCGGAACGCTTTAGTATCAAGCAACCGTGCTAAACGATCATAATTTTCGGCAATACCTTTTCCATCAGAAACCATTCGATTCCAAGTGTCAATTGCCTTTTCACGATTCCCTTGGCGGAAGTAAAACTCACCGAAATACTCAATATAATCCTGATTGTTTGGTGCAAGCGAGATTGCTTTTTCATATTGAGCGGCAGCATCGTCCATCCACTCATGTCCTGTATAAATCTCCGCCAGGATAAGATAGGTTGTAGCGTTCTGTGGATCGAGGTCAATCATACGTTGATAAGTTGATCTTGCTTTGTTTTCGTCTTCTAATTTCAGGTATAACTCACCAAGTTCTCTGTAGATACCGAAATCGTCAGAGTCCTGTTCGCTAAGTACTTCATATTCCGCTGCTGCGTCAGCGAATTTTTCTGCATTGCGAAGCGCAGTGATAAGGTTCAAACGTAGGTTCGCGTCTGTCGGCGCAAGTTCTACCCCTTTTCGGTATGCACCGATGCCTTCATCAAGCTGCTGATTTTCAATATATGCTGCTGCAAGTAACCCGAGGAGTTCAGGTTCATTAGGTGTAGTTTCAAGTTTTGCTTGATAGTATTCAATTAAGCCTTCCCAATTGCTATCAGCTGCATAAATGCCGATAATTCGGTGTTGGAGGTCTTTACGCAGCCAATTTCCGGGAGCAGTCAGTGCCAAGGCTGCATCGTAACTTTTGATTGCATCCTGATAATCACCTTTCGCCTCATGAATATTGCCGATCTCTCGCCGACTCAAACAGATTCGATATGGGTCATCCTTTTTCAGATCTATAATTGCCTCGTGTTGTGCGATAGCTTGTTCGTACAGTTCCTGCTCACGGAAAGATCAGCAAGTTCAATACGTGCAAAGATGCCTTGAGGATCCAATTCAGAAATTTTTTGCCATGCCTGAATCGCTTCGTCGATCCTGTCTCGACGGAAATATGCATGTCCGAGTGCTTTGTATATTGCTGTTAACTCTTCAGGGGGCACATCTTGTGCTTGTTCAGATAACGCTGCTGCCTTTGTTAACTCTCGGATTGCATCTTCATGTTGACGCAAAGCTTCATATACTTGTCCGAGTGCAAAATGGGCATAATAATTGTTCGGTGCAAGTTCAACAGCGCGTTGATACGCTGCAACTGCCTCCATTTCATTTCCAAGCCGTTTATAGATATGACCCAAGATAAGTTGGACGTTTGGATCGTTGGGTTTCGCTTGTGCCACCGCTTGATAATCTGTCACCATTGCATCTAAGCCGTCCCCTTCAAGATAGAACTGATAGAGGCGGTCAAATGTACTTCCCTCTTTTGGCTTACGGTTAAGCATCAGCTTATAACGCTCAATAATTGTTGCGTCGGTTGATTGGTCTTGTGCGAAGATTATTGAAGTTATACAAAAGATATTAACTATAAAAAGACACAAAAGGCATGCTGTAAATCGTTGCTTTTGGAATTTAAACACTAAACGACCTCCATTTAGAAATAATACCCAATGAACGGGATTTGTCCTATTTTCCGGGCGGTAGGTGCGGTTTTGCGGTGTACTCACCCAAATGCGATCTGCATTCCTAACCGCACCATAGGCGTCAATTTAAGAAAAAGTCTGCGTTTGGACAAACACCTCTCAATAAGCATGAGGACTGAGACTGTCTTATATTTAGTCCCGTAGGGACGCAATGTTTATAGCACCTCGTCCCGCAAAACCATCTCTTCAGCTCCGTAGGAGCGAAATGTTTATAACGTCTTATGTAAACATTCCGCTCCTACGGAGCTCTAAGAGATTAAGGACATCGTTTTCTATAAACATATCGTCCCTACGGGACTAAAGAGCATTCTCATATTTGAAAATCACTAAATTGACGCTAACGGTGCGGTTCCCTAACCGCACCTAATACCAAGAAAAATGAGATAAATCCCGTTAATTTGGTATAAGTTTCAAATCTTCAAAGGGGTTTCCTTCAGTATCAGTAATTCGCAGGAAAAATCCCCATGGAAGCGATTCATTGCAAACTTTGACGAGGATAGTGTTTTTACCTGAGACGAGTGTCACGGGTATCGTGCGTCGATCAATTTGCGCACCGCGAGTTCTTCTATGGGCATATACTTTTTTACCGTTTAACCAAACTTTACCTTGGTCATCGGAGTCAAAACGGATTTGGACTTTCCGTTCCTCAGGTGAGGCAAAGGAAATCCATGCATACGCGGTGTACCAACCCTCATCTTTACCAAATTCGAATAATCCATCGAAGACTTCATCAGAACCTTGTTTCCATGTGAGTGGACCAGTAACCCCATCGTATTTTGCATTTGTGTCAATTTGAGCCACTTCTTCAGGAATGTATGCAGTATTATAACCCACGCCTTTAGTATTGTCAAATGGTCCTAATGTTAACCAGGCAGTTTCAGGTAAAAATCCAGTTTTCTGAACATATATTTTTGCCTTGTCGGTCATCCCAAGATCATGACATAATTTTGCTAATGATAGGATAGTATTTGTCTGAGTACCGATTTTATTAGGTATGGTGTCAATCAATTTTCCAATCATATTGAGGTAACCTTCTTTGTCTTTAACATTTTTGCCTATTTGAGAGATACGTGTTAGTAGATATTGTACCTCTGTTTCTCCGCGGTGCCTTCCAGACTGATTCATGCTGTTTAGACTGTGTTGCAACTTTTCCAGAGCCTTGTCGTACTGTTCATTAGCAAGGTATGCGTGCCCCAAGGTTGAAAAATAAACGGGATCTGGACGGGCTTCAGCCGCTTGTTTTGCCAGCTCCAACGTAAAATCAAGCATCATATTTTTATTAAGCAGTTCCTCAGCAAGTACAAAATATTGCTGCGCATAATTTCTTTGATTAGGTTCATTCTTTAGAATTTCAAACCATTTCTTGTATGCTTGTGCTGCTTTATCGGTATCACCTGATTCAACATAGGTATCACCTAACAATTTTTGTAATAACGGACTGTTATATGATTTTGCACCAAGTTCTGTAAGGATGGCAAGCCTCTTATCAGTATGTTCTTTTGCATCGTAAAGTTTCAAGATAGCTTTGACAGCAGAATCGTGTTCAGTTGGTGATAGAGAAGCTTGCAATGCTTGACGAAATACGGCTTCGGCTTTTGATTGACTGTCCTGTTTTATATAAATATTTGCCAACGCAGTATAGAGTTCATACGAAGTAGAATTAAACGAGATCGCTTTTTCATAAGCTGCAGATGCTTTTTCATATCGCTCTTGCTTATTGGTATGCGTTGACTTTTCGTAGAGGTTACCAACTTTTTTGTGCCATTCTGCGTTTTTTGGTTGCAGTTCGCTAATCTTCTCGTATTGCGCGATTGCCTCTGCGAATTTGTCATTTGTTTCGTAGCTTTGTGCAAGGGTGAGTCGCGCATCTACATTATCAGGATTGTCCTCAACTTTCTTGATTTGTGCTGGGAGATGCTTCTCGTAAAGGTTGCCGTCTTTATATGCCTGTTTTATAGATCTCTCGGCATTTGCTTTTTTTGTACTATCACGTGTAATCTTTTTCAATTCCTGAAATGCTTCAACCGCTTCTTCATACTGTTTGGCAGCGAGTGCACTTTTTCCAATGAGATCATATAACTTCTCCTCATCCCTTGTGCTATTACCACCGTAACCTTGTGATCCTCTGGCAATGATTGCATCTTTAAAGATTTTAATTGCAGAGGTATGCAATTCACTATTATAACAGACAGTTCCGAGCGAACAGAGGAACCAAAAATTCTGACTTTGGTGGCTTGATGATAGTGCAGATGCGCCATGATTTAACAGTTTTTTAGCCTGCTCTGATTTTCCGGTTTTGCTGAATGCAGCGGCTGCGTAGTAGAAAGCATGGATATTAGTCGGATCTGCTTTGCTGAGTGCGTGGTAAGCTTCTGCAGCTTTCTCATGGTTGTTCGAATTTCTATATATCTCTGCAACGACTTCAAGGGTAGTAGGATCATTCGCTTCTTTTGCCAGTTTACCTTCAAATAGTGTTTTCAACGTATCAAGTTTATCTTGGGTTTTGTAGGCATTAATTAGGGTTTCCCGAGGCTTATCTTTACTGAATCGGACATTGAAACCAGTTGAACTATGGATAGTTGATGTTCCGCTCGAAACGGATTGAGACATAGTTTCATATAGTTCAATAACGGAATCATCCTTTCCGCGTCTGACATATTCAAGCATCAATTCTCTATAGACGTTATCTATTTCATAACTTCTTCCCGTCTTGTTGATGGCTTTTTTGTAGGCACTAATGGCTTTATCCGATTCCCCCTTAGCGCGATATTGTCGTGCAAGTTCAACTTGCATATTGAACGTAAGGGTATCGTTCTTTTCCGCTTCCTTTAGTTTCTCCTCTAATTTGCCCTGACTACGATAGATTGATATCAATTGCCGTTCAACATCTTGCTGTTCCCATTCCTGAGTTGTTAATTGAAGTGCTTTTTCATAAGCCTTAGCAGCTTTATCTAACTTCCCTTGATTATTAAAGTTTCGAGCAAGTTCCCTCTGCATATCATAGGTAAGTGTGCCTTTCTCTTCCACTTCCTTAAGAAACTCTTCAAGTGTTCCTTTTTTACGGTAAATATCCATCATTTGTCGATGAATGTTTCGTTGTTGTCCAGTTTGTGGCGCGTATTTCAGTGCCTCCTTAAATGCTTTTTCTGATTCATCTAATCTATCATTGCGTAGATAAAGTCTCGCTAAATTTTCATAAACTTGCCAATCCTCCGATGATAATTCAATAGCTTTTTTATATGTTTTGATAGCATCTTCAATCTGATTGCTGCTACCGTAGAGCTGTGCGAGTCGAACGTAATGAACGCTGGTTTCAGCATTTTCCTGAATATACTTCTGCGCGAGTTCAATTGCATTATTAATTTTTCCCGCGCTTTGATATGCCCTTATAATTCCATCCTGATATTTTGTGTTCTCTGGATCGACTTCAAGTAACGCTACCCATATTTTTAAAGCTTTATCGTGTTGTTTTTCACGCGAATACAGCGAAGCGAGTTGCGACCGAGATTCCAGGTCTTCGGGCATTGCTTTCTCAATCTGTTCGTAAAGTTCAATAGCTTGAGGGATTTGATTCTGACGCATGTGTTGTTGTGCCATGGAACGTTGTAGAGAGATGTTGATTCTTTCAGTTTCAGGTGTTGATTTTAGAGTTGACGATCCCCCACGTCTTTGTCTGATAGTCATCAATTCTCTTTGTGCCCGTTCTCTGTAGTGCTGTTGTCCAGATAGGTCATTTATAACCTCAGTGTAAAGTATCTCTGCTTCGTCCCACATTTCGTACTGCGAATAAATCCTCGCGATGTTGTCTTTTTCATAATAAGCGTATCCGCCCCGGCGCATAAGTCGCAGAGTCCCCATTTTACGAATATACTCTTTGGCTTTTTCTTTATCACCTTTTTTGGTATAAGCCGTTCCGAGTTTCTGATAGGTCCCTGAGAGTTGGTATGAATTCCGTGCATCAAATTTCTCTATTGCAGCCTCTAACATTCGAATTTCGCGATCAGTATCTGCTTTCTCTTTGTATGTATCCGCTAAAATATTTAGCCATTGTAACCTGGATTGTGAAGGAATGTGTTCAATTAGTCTATTAACAATTGGGTCTGATCCATCTATGTCATCTGTCACGATCTTTGTAACAGCAACTAAATAAAGCATGGATGGGTTAGTAGTTTCATCATTGATTTTTTCTTCATACTTCGCTGAAAAGGTTTTTATGTCGTCCAATGTTTCATTGTATTTTGAGAGTTTTAATATAATACTGACTTGGGAATCTGGATCTGTCGTTGGCAACTTCTCTTTCAAGAGTTTAATTGCCTTATCACGTGCACCTGATGCAGCGTAAGCATCTGCTAATTGGAGATGCACGTTGTATCTGTCTGACTCCATCAACTTCTCGTAGATTTCAACAGCAGCTTTTGCGTTTTTGTTACTTAAACACTGATCTGCAGCTCTTCTTGCAAATTCAAGTCCCCTTGAATATTGATCTTTATTATTATCGATTAGCTCCTTCACAATTGAAACAAGTTTATCTACTTCTCGCGCATCGAAAAATGTTCTTAATATTTCCCAATAGTTAGAGGACATTGTATTAATATTTTTACTATCTTTCAGGAGAATGCTATATTGGGCTACAGCATTTTTCGATTGTCTATTCCGTCGCAACATCTGTGCATATCTTATACGAGTATTGTGGTCTTTAGGCCGCAGTTTGAGTGCTGCTTCATAAGCGTCTGAAGCCTTTTTAATCTGATTTCTACCTTCGTAGTAAGATACTAATTTTAGTTGTGCTTGGAATGAATTTGGATTTTTCTGGGCAGCTTCCTCTAACTTAACTGCGGGGTTACTCCCAACTGTGGAGGGTTTGGCAAGGTTTGCAGCTTGTTGGAAGTTATATGAATGTAATGTTCGACCGTATCGGTCACGTTGGTTAGCAAAACGCAATGCACGTGCAGCAATACGTGATGCGTCATGCCCGCGCCCGAGTTGATTTAAATGCTGACTCAACTGCACAAGGAAATTCGGGTCACGTTCTCTCAAAGCCAAGGTCATAGTTTTTTTCGCAACAGCTATTGCATATTGCGTGAGCCCAGCCTGTTGGAGTTTGGTCGAAAATTGGTAAAGTTCTCTGACGCCAGTTGGCGAATTTAGTATTTTTGTCATCAAGTCCCGAACTGTAACTGAGTCCCCTATATGCACAGCAATTTGTAACGTTAGGTCGTAATATTGGCGTCGATTTCTTGGATCCACTTCAGCGAGATTGTTAAGCAATGTTAATGCAGTCTTATGTTTGCCTGACTGGATGGAAACCAAAACAGTGTTAATTTTTAGAGTGATATCCTCCGGAAATTCCTTTTGCAAATCTGCAAGAATCTGCTGCGATTGGTCGCGTTTATTTTCCCACCAATAACAGTAACTGATTGCCAACGCAGGATAGATTTTGTCTCTACCTTCAGCGGCATCCAATTCATCTTGAAAAACGTCATACAGTGCCTGATGTTGATTGGTTGCCCACAAATGTGAAAAAGTGCTCTGGAGATACTGCAAACGACTTTGATTATAGTACGTTGTCGGAGAGGGGAAAGATGATTGAATCGGTGTGTATCCCCCGTAGGAATAGTTGGAATACCCAAGTGAAGTAGTTCTGCGTGGATTTGTAGAACGTGGATTTGTGCGATCAAAATATTTCTTATAGATTGCCACTGCTTCGCCAATTTTTCCTTTGCGGAGGTAATTGGTAGCAAGGAGATCATACATGCGTGATGACTGTTGACCGGAAGATGAAGTCTGAACTTCGTCAAATATTTTCTTCGCCGCATCAAACTTACCCAGTTGAACGAAAATTTCGACCAACATCTGAGAGTGGGGAGAGTTAATCACTTTGCTGTTTTCAAGTTCAGCTAACAATTTTTCTGCGTCTTCTCTCTTTCCTCGATAATAGAACCGTCTTGCGTACTCTGCAATATACCATTCCCGTGATTCAGGTGTTAACCAAGTCATTTTGTCAAGGAGCGTTTTGAACTTATCATAATCAAGATCCGTGTCTGCATTAGCCATATCTAACCGTATACGTTGATATTCTGGGTTATTAGGTGCTGCAGCAATTAATTTTTCCGTAATTTTACTTGATCTTTCCCGATTACCATTCAGTAAATGGAGTTGCGCCAACAACTCAAGTGTCTGGGTGTCCTTCGGATTCTCAGCAGCATTGTCCTCAAATTGTTGAACAAACTCATTCAGTTCCCCTTTGTCATCCATAATTATCTTCATCTGTACAAGTGCCCCAGCCTGAGCCTCTTCAAAATTAGTGGGAACCCAAGCCTGTCTACCTCTACTTCCGTATGGTGGGTTATAAATTCTTTGATATAGACTCGTGGCGAGAGTAAGTTTATTTCTGTTCGCACCCGGAGGATTGTAAGTTGGAGTGGGAACGACTATTGTCGCTTTTTTAGATGTGGCACTGACACTGGCATCGGTGGATGGTTTAGGCATCTCTATGATTCGCGTGAAGTGTGGCAATGCTCTGTCTGATTCGTTAATCTCAACAAGCTTTGTGCCGATTTGATAGAGATGGATATGTGCATCAGCCCCCGAAATCTTTTGCGCTGCACTGTCTAAGGCAAAAAGAGCTTCTTCTAATAAACCGTGTTGAATCAACAATTCTGCAAGTTTCATTTCAGCATCAAACGTCTGGTTTTTCGCGTGCAGTACCTTTGACCAAGCCTGAATTGCCTCCTGTTCACGTCCGGCATCAAACAATAATTCACCAAGTTTCTGCTGGTGGATGGGATCCGGGGTAGTCTTGACAAGTTGTTGCTGGTAATTGAGTGCTTCCTGCGTATCGCCAAGATCAAGACTAATTTCAACAAGCTGGAATAGCAATTCCGGATTTTCGTTTTGCCTGTCTAATGCGCGAGCAAGTTGGAATCGAGCACTCGGAAGGTCGCCTTCATTTCTATATATTTGTGCCAAAGCTAAAACCGGTGCAACAGCAGAAGTATTAGACTTTACAATCTGCTTTAGTTTCTGTTCCAATTCGTCTCTTCTGCCTAAGTTGTAATATGCTTCGGATAAGGGTTTGAGAAAACTGAGTTTGTCGTTTATATTATCACTTAATTCCCAGCATCGCCAATACTGTGCAATTGCTTGGCGGGAGTTTCCTGCAAGATCGTGAACGGCAGCAAGTTCTGTGCGTATGTCAATTGCTTCTGGACGCAATCGGATTGCTTGTTTGAAACTATCGGCTGCAGATTCATAATCCCCTGACTGTCTGGCAATTTGTGCAAGCAGCTGATGTCCTTCAGGATTGCGTGGACTATGGGCGATTACCTGCTTTGCCGCCTCTGTCGCTTTCTCTAAATCCATCACCTTTAAATATGCGTTTGCGATATTTGAATAGTATTCCCGAGCATTGGGGTCATCAATATCGGTTAAGTGCGTGTAGAGATTGATTGCATCATCACGTCTACCTTGTTTGACATACACTTCAGCAGTCCATCTATTGATAGTTACATCATCTGGTTGAAGTCCTCTTGCTTTCAATAGGATTTCAAGTGCATAAGTGGTATTTCCTAACTTCAGTAACATTTTGGCGAGTCGCTTCAAATTTGTAAATTTGTCTGTATCTGTAAGTTCGGATTCTTCAAGTTCACTCTCTAAAGCCTCAATTTTCTCAACAAGGGTTCCTTGACGACGGTAGAGTTCAATTCGTTGATCGTCCATCTGTTCCGCAAAAAAATCGTTCGGGGCAAGCTTTACTGCTTCAGTATATTCTAATAGTGCCGCATCGTACTGCTTGTTGTTCATAAGTCGCTTAGCTAATGCCACACGAAAACGATATGCCTCCGGCATCATTTCAACTGCTTTTCTGCTTGCCTCAATAGCTTCAGTAGGAAAGGTTTTGGTTTCTAACAATTGCGCCAAACGGTCATAATTCTCAGCAGTACTCTTGGCATCGTACACCATCTGGTTCCACGTCTCAATTGCTTTCTCACGGTTGGCTTGACGGAAGTAGAACTCTCCAAAATACTCAATATAATCAAGGTTGTTTGGGGCAAGCGAAATTGCCTTTTGGTATGCTGTAACAGCATCATCTATCCATTCGTGTCCGATGTAAATCTCAGCAAGTGTAAGGTGTGTGCTTGCATTCTTCGGATCACGGTCGATCATTTTCTGGTATACTTCCTTCGCTTTGTCTACATTTTCAAGTTGGACATACAACTTACCGAGTTCCCGATAAATACCAAAATCATCAGGTTGTTGTTCGCTGAGTATTTCATATTCAGAAGCAGCATCCTCGGACATTTCAGAATTGCGGAGTGCGTCAATAAGGCTTAGACGTAGACCTGTGTCTGTCGGGGCAAGTTCCAAACCTTTCTTATAGGTATTAATACCTTCATCAAGCTGCTGATTTTCAATATACGCTGAAGCAAGCAAACCAAGCATCTCAGGATTATTTGGGTTTGTTTCGATCTTACCTTGATAGTATGTTATTAGATCCTTCCAATTAGCATCCGCCGAATAAATCGCAATAATACGATGCTGTAGGTCTTTTCTGAGCCAATTGCCCGGAGCGGTTAGATTCAACGCCTCGTCGTAATGCTGTCGTGCCTTGTCATACGCCCCTGTCTCTTCGTGAATTTTACCTATTTCTCGAAGACTCAGACATTTACGATATGCATCGTCCTTTTTAATATCAATGATTGCTTGGTGTTGTGCGATTGCTTGTGGATAGAGTTCCTGTTCACGGAAAAGGTCTGCCAGTTCAATACGCGCGAAGATGTTCTGCGGATCAAGTTCAGATATTTTCTCCCATGCCTTGATCGCTTCTTCTAACTTATCCCGACTAAAATACGCGTGTCCGAGTGTTTTGTAAATATCTGTTAATTCTTCTGGTGAGATTGTTTGTGTTTGCTCAGACAACGTAGCGGCTTTTGTTAATTCGCTAATTGCGTCTTCATGTTGGCGCATTACGACATAGAATTGTCCTAAAGCAAAATGTGCATAATAATCGTTTTGCGCGAGTGCAACAGCGCGTTGATAAGCAGCGAGTGCTTCCTTGTCTTTGCCAAGTCGTTTGTAGATATGTCCTAAGATGAGTTGGATGTTAGGATCGTTAGGCTTAGCTTGTGCTTCTGCTTGATAATCCGTAACCATTGCTGCTAAACCAGTCCCTTCAAGATAAAACTGATACAGCCGATCAAAAGTGCTGCCTTCTTTCGGTTTCCGACTAAGCATCAACTTGTAACGTTCAATTACTTTAGCATCGTTAGTTTCATCTTGTGCAAGGATAATTGGAGAAATAGATAGTATGGAAAGTATAAGAATTAACACACATAAAGCGATCGAGCATTTTTCACGGCTGAACATAGGATATCTCCTTCTTAGAAATGATAAATAACGTGAGTTTGATAAAAACAAGATGTCGGGCTTCTCGTAGGGGCGAGGTCTTCTCGCCCGTAGGGGTTAGGTAACCTAACCCCTACGAAAATGTCCATTTATGTTTAGAATTTGCTATATATCAAACTCACGTTAAATAATGAATCTGATTTTCAATTAATTCAATTTTTCTTTATTTCGGGGATGAGGTTGACGTTGGTAGTACGCTTCGCACATGATTTATGAACATTAACTGAGATTGTGCTTCTTGACGCATACCTTGGCTTGCTGATAGATCGTTACTGATGTCTGTGTAAAATACTGCAGCATCATCCCACATTGCATATCGCAGGTAGGTCTTTGCAATTCGCTCTTTTTCTTTTAAACCGAAGCCACTCCCGCTTTGTGCAATGGCAAATGCCCCCATCTTCCTTAATGTATCTTGCCCCTTTAGTTTTTCCTTTTTATGGAAATATGCGGCTCCAAGTTTTTGGTAGATCTCCGCAACTCTCCATGAATTCGGCGCGTTAACTTTCTGTATTGCTATTTCAAGAACCCGTATTTCACGGTCTCGATCCCCAGCAGTTCGATAAGCATCAGCAACACGGTTAACCCAATCAAAAACTACTCCCATTGATGAATTAGCAAATAGTTGATCAACAAGCTTATCCGATCCTTCAAAATCATAAAACCCGATTTTCATCAACACAACCGGAAAAATCAGTGATGGGTCAGTTGGTCTCTGCGAAAGTTTTTCCTCATATTCCGCTGTAAACTCTCTTAGTTTGCCCCAAGTCTTGTAGAGTTGGCTTAGTAGTAATATAATTTCTACCTTTGCAACAGAAGTAAGATTGTTATTCTCCAGTTTTTCGCGCAAGAACTGAATTGCCTTATCACGTTGACCGGTATTAGAGTAGGCTGCTGTTAAATCCTTATATAGATTGTAGTCAGTAGGATCAACTTTGACCATTTTTTCGTAGATTTCAATAGCTGCTTTTCGATTTTTATATCTAATGCACTGCTGTGCAATACTTCGAGCGAATTCTTTTGCGGTGTTTTGTCCAACTGATGGAACAATCATATCCTTAGCGAGTGAGACGAGTTCGTCAACTTTCTCTGCTCGGAAGTAAACGGTTATTACATCCCGATAATTATTTCCGAGTACATTAGGGTTATGCTTGATCAATATGTTGTATTGTTCAACAGCCTTTTCAAACCGTCCGGCACGTTGCAGCGTCTCCGCGTATCGTTTCCGAATGGTGGTATCGTTCTGTCTCAGTGCCAGAGCTGCCTCAAATGCCTTTGAAGCTTCAGGAAACTTTCTGGACCTTTCGTAGAATGTTGCTAAATTGATCTGCGCTTGATAGGATTTAGGGTTCTTTTGAGCAGCTTCAAGCAACTTAGTTTCGCTGTTTTGGATAACTGAAGTATTTCTTGTTTGACGAGAAGCTTGCTGCGAATTCGATCCACTTAAGGTGCGTCTGGACTGTTGATTATTCAAACGTGATGCGCGTTTAGTTAGACGTGCAGCGTCTTGTTCCTGTCCAAGTGTCTTTAAATGTGAGCTTAATTGCATCAGTAAAAACTGATCCTGTTCTCCTTGTGCCAAATCCGCTGCTTTTTTTGCTACTGCAACAGCGAACTGTGTTTGCCCAGCAATCTGAAGTCTTTGCGATAACTGAAAAAGTTCTCGAACACTACTTGGTGAATTTAGAAGTTTTGTCACTAACTCACGTATAGTAGCAGTATCATCAATGCGGATTGCCAACTGTAGTATCGTCTGATTATATTGACGGCGATGCCTCGGATATGTGTCTGCAAGTTCCTTAATTAAATCAAGGGCAATTTTGTGTTCACCCACATAAATTGAAACAGAAGCAGTGTTCAGTTTAAGGGTATGCTCCTCTGGAAATTCATTCTGCAATGAAGATAGAATCTCCTGTGCTTTTGCGCGTTTTCCATCCCACCAATAACAATAACTTAATGCAAGTTTTGGAAAAATACGTTTTTTACCGTTTGCAGCTTTTATTTCAGTTTGTAATTTGTTATACAAAACTTCTTTCTGATTGTTTAGCAATACAATGTTGAAAAACTGTTGGAGGTGTCGCAACCTATATTGATTGTAATATATCGTAGGTGAAGGAAAATTTGATTGAAACAAAGTATAGCCGCCAAAGATGTTTGGCGAGTTTGTTGGTATTGGAGCAGGTACAGCCTGTGTTGAGGTTGGCATAGTGTTCTCAAAGAACTTCCAGAAGAGTTCCATCGCTTTCTCAGTTTGTCCAACATTAAGGTACGCGGATGCAAGTGTAATATAGGTTTTGCTATACATTCCCTGCTGTTGAAGAGCAAAAGATGGTGCACCCGTTTTGGAAGTTTGGGAACTCGGATTGTTCACTGAGGCAGGAAGTTGAGCAAGCATTTTTTCAGCTTGATTAATTTTGCCCAACTCCACCAGAATTTGGATTAACATCAATACTGTATTGAAATCTGTCACTTTTGTATCATCAATTTGATTAATAGCTTTTTCTGCATTTTCTTTATTTCCGATAAAAAAGGAGTTGGTTGCATAATTAACAACATGCAAAATGTGTGCTTCAGGTGTCAACGCTGTCATTTTATCAAACTGGATTTTCCACGTTTCATAATCAAGGTTCTGCTCTGTAATCTGCCGCAGCCGCATGCTTTGATACACAGGATCATTAGGAGATACGGATAGTAATTGCTTGGTTATTTCACTTACCTTTTCAGAGTTATTAATTAGGATATAGATTTGGGCTAACGTTTCAAGTGTTTGGATATCCTTCGGATTAGTGGTAAGATTGGCTTCATATTGTTGGATTAATTCATTCAATTGTCCCTGTTGTTGAGCAATTGTTGTCAACTGTACGAGCGCGCCAGCCTGCGCTTCTTCAAAATTCTTTGGCATCCAAGATTGTCTGTTTCTACTTCTATTAGGTTGTTGCTGAATATCATAGACGAGACTTTGTGGGCGGTTAAATTTATCAAGGTTTATTACAGTGGATGAATGAGGTGAATAATTGACTGTGGGAGTTATGTGTGTAGTTGTGCTTACTAAACCTTGCTTAGCAGGTGGTTCAACCATTTCTAATATTCTTTGGAAATGAGGTTGCGCGTTTTCTAACTGATTCATCTCAACCAGCATCAAACCAATCTTATATATGTCAATTGCATCGGCTGCTTTTTTAGCAGCACGATCAAGGATGAGGAGTGCATCCTCAAGCAGTTCGTAATTAATAAGCACAGTAGCGAGTTTAATTTCTGCATCTAAAGTCTGATTTTTACTGTGTAAAGACTTTGTCCATATCTGAATTGCTTCTTGCTCCCGTCCGGCATCAAACAACAATTCACCGAGTTTTTGCTGATGGTTAGCATTAGGATGTGCTTTAACAAGCTGCTGTTGGTAGTTTAGAGCATCCTCTGTATTCCCAAGTTCCAGACTAATGTTAACGAGTTGTTCCAAGAGTTCTGGGTTGTCGGACTCGCGGTCTAACGCCCGCGCATATTGAAACTTTGCTTTGGATAAGTCTCCTTCTTGCTGATAGATGTTAGCGAGTGTTAAAATTGCGGCTATATTGGAGGTGTCAGATTTTGAAAGTTGTTTCAGTTTTTCTTCAAACTCGTTATGTTGTCCGAGAGTATAATATAACTCTGAAAGTGGTTTAACAAAGGCAAGTTTTTCACTTATCTTTACACTTAATTTCCAACACTGCCAATATTGATCTAGTGCTTGTCGATGATTACCTGAAAGTTTGTAAATTTTCGCAAGTTCCTGGCGAATGTCGGTTGCATCTGGACGAAGACGGATTGCTTGCTTGAGACTGGCGATAGCAGTATTATAATTTCCTGCACTTTTGGCAATTAGTGCTAACAGTTGATGCCCTTCAGGGTTCCTCGGACTATGTGCGACTACTTGCTTTGCTGTTGTCGTTGCTGCCTCAAAATCCTTGCCTTTCAGATATGCGTTTGTAATATTCGTATAGTATTCACGCGCGTTAGCGGTATCCACATTAATTAGGTGCTCATAGATTGCGTTTGAATCATCTCGACGCCCTTGCTTAGTGTATAGTTCTGCAAGCCTTCTGTTTACAATGATAGCATCCGGTTGAAGTGCTTTCGCTTCCAATAGAACTTCAAGTGCGTATGTGGTATACTGCAACTTGATATACATTTTTGCGAGTTGCTTCAGATGTGTAAATCTATCGGCATCATTCAGTCCAGGTTTATCAAGTTGCGTTTCTAAATCTTCAATTTTTGTAAAGAGTGTTCCTTGCCGTTGATAGAGTTCAATTCGTTGATCGTCCATCTGTTCCGAAAAAAAGTCGTTGGGAGCAAGTTTCACTGCTTCAGTATATTCTAATAATGCCTCGTCATACTGCTTTCTGTTCATAAGTCGCTTTGCTAAAGTTTCTCGGAAACGATACGCATCTGGTGCCAATTCAACAGCTTTTCTGCTTGCCTCAATAGCTTCAGTAGGAAAGGTCTTGGTTTCTAACAATCGCGCCAAACGGTTATAATTCTCAGCAGTCCTTTTTTCATCAGAAACCATCTGGTTCCATGTCTCAATCGCTTTTTCACGATTGGCTTGACGGAAATAAAACTCTCCGAAATACTCAATGTAATCAAGATTTTCGGGCGCGAGCGAAATTGCCTTTTGATATGCTGCAACAGCATCATCCAACCATTCGTGTCCGGTATAAATCGCGGCGAGGGTAAGGTACGTGCTTGCATTCTTCGGATCGCGGTCAATCATTTTCTGGTATATTGCTTTTGCTTTGTCTACATTTTCAAGTTGGACATATAACTTACCAAGTTCCCGATAAATACCAAAATCATCAGGCTGTTGTTCGCTAAGTTTTTCGTATTCAGAAGCAGCATCCTCGGACATTTCAGAATTGCGTAGTGCGTCAATAAGGCTTAGACGTAGACCTGTGTCTGTTGGGGCAAGTTCTAAACCTTTCTTATAGGTATTTATACCTTCATCAAGCTGCTGATTTTCAATATATGCGGAGGCAAGTAAACCGAGCATTTCTGGATCATTTGGGTTAGTTTCGATCTTACCTTGATAGTATGTTATTAGACCCTTCCAATTAGCATCCACCGAATAAATCGCAATAATACGATGCTGCAGGTCTTTTCTGAGCCAATTGCCCGGAGCAGTTAGATTCAACGCCTCGTCGTAATGCTGTTGTGCCTTGTCATACGCCCCTATATCTTCGTGAATTTTACCAATTTCTCGTAGACTCAGACATTTACGATACGCATCGTCCTTTTTAATATCAATGATTGCTTGGTGTTGTGCGATTGCTTGAGGATAGAGTTCCTGTTCACGGAAAAGGTCTGCAAGTTCAATACGCGCGAAGATGTTCTGTGGATCAAGTTCAGATATTTTTTCCCATGCCTTGATCGCTTCTTCTAACTTATCCCGACTAAAATACGCGTGTCCGAGTGTTTTGTAAATATCTGTTAATTCTTCTGGCGAGATTGTTTGTGTTTGCTCAGATAACGTTGCAGCTTTTGTTAATTCGCTAATTGCGTCTTCATGTTGGCGCATTACGACATAGAATTGCCCTAAAGCGAAATGTGCATAGTAATCGTTTGGTGCAAGGGCAACAGCGCGTTGATAAGCAGCGAGTGCTTCCTTGTCTTTGCCGAGTCGTTTGTAGATATGTCCCAAGATGAGTTGGATGTTAGGATCGTTAGGCTTAGCTTGCGCTTCTGCTTGATAATCCGTAACCATTGCCGCCAAGCCAGTCCCGTCAAGATAAAACTGATACAACCGATCAAAAGTGCTGCCTTCTTTCGGTTTCCGACTGAGCATCAACCTGTAACGTTCAATTACTTTAGCATCGTTAGTTTCATCTTGTGCAAAGATAATTGGAGAGATAGATAGTATGGTAAATATAAGAATTAACACACATAAAGCGATTGAGCATTTTTCAAGGTTGAACATCGGAAAGCCTCACTAATGATACCATCTTCATAATTTAGAGACACTTCTGTGAAATAGGATAGTAATACCATTTCTGAATGATGGCATCACATTAACAAAAAACCCGTTTGTAGTCGCGCAATTCATTGCGCCTCTTATACTCAACATAAGATACGCTTTAAAATGTCCTAAATACTCCGTAATGGTAGTTTATTTATCAGAATTGGTATAAGAATGTGTTTTTGGGTTGTCAGTTTAGGCTTCTTCTACTGATTTAGGATTGTGACCGAGAGAAGCCAATGTAAATGTATCGTGAAACCAGCCGGTGCAATTGCTATGGACATAAACGACATCGTTTATCACAATTTGGATATTGTTAGGAAACTTGCTAACCAAATCATGCCCACGTAGAAATCGTCCATCATAACGTCTAAAGAAAACTGTGCGTCCACCTTTTTCAATATAAACTTCCGCGAGTTCTCCTCCGTGCTCATTGGAAATGTCAACATCTAAAACACGGAGACAGTGGAATGTGTTTTCACCAATCGTCACATCATACGTGCCTGCCCCAAACCCTGTGCCGTCAGTGAGTTTATAGGTGCCGTCAGGCTGCAATTGGTAACGTCCATCATCAACGATGCGGCGTTTTAAGGCGGGTCCCCACTGGTCTTCAAACCATTCATCTCCAATTGTATTAAAGATTCGCTTGCCATTAATTGTATCTACGACTGAAACCCATTCTGTGTGTGTTTCATTGATGGTTGCGTACATCAAATTTGGAGTGGGAGGCCAGTCATTCGCAAGCCACTCTTTGAATTGGATTTCAACACATTCAATATCACGAATAATTGCAGGCATTGCAGGAGTCATCTCTGTTACAGCATCTAACTTCTGTGTTTCACCGTCGTATTCTGCCCATATATAGGTTTCTCCCATCTTGGGGATAGCAAACCACCACTGAAGTTCTTGACAATCTACCTCATAAATCCGTTCAGAACTTTCAACAATCTTGATATCGGGACGGGTCGGTGGAAAGGGGTGATCTACTACTTCACCAGGTGGTTCTATTGTAAATTTCGTCTCCATGTTTTTATTCTCCTAAATTGATCATTCACCCATATTTTAAGGATTTTAATATACAAACTAACGCAAATTACTGAAAATATTCAGTCCTTTTTTGTAGTGACAATTACTATTACAGATATTATAGCACCTACCAATAATACAATCACTCCCAGTTCTAAAATGCCGAAACCCATAACCATTATTCCTACACTCCGCACTTGTTTTGACACATTTTGGTATTTTTACGATAAACCCGCGTCACGAAAGGATTCGCACAGGATAGGGGAGATTTGGAATTGTGAATTAAGATTCTATTTTCCACTTGTCTTTTTTCTGGTTCACCTGAAATTGCTTACTCAATGTAGGGACCACGCAGGTTTGAGAAATAAATACCGAAATCGGAAATCAGAAGTGCGGAGTATAGGATTATTCTCCTTTGTTTATAATTAAATGTGCTTGAGTTGGTCTTCTTTCCATCGTTTAACAGCATCAATTTTTGTTTGCTGCCAATCTGTCCAATCCTTTTTGCCTTCATACCGAACAACGTCGTGAATTGTGGCACGCGACTGATAGGTAATATAGTTTCCGGTGTGCCATGCAAGATTCCGATAAATCATAAAATCTCCCGGTCCAAGATGTACCTGAACCGCACCCGGAAATTGCCTGCAATGCTCAAGGTAAAAACGTTCTGCTTCCACATTAGACTGTCCCTCGGCAGGTTTCCGCAATACAGGGTCGTTTGTTGTCTGTTCTTCGCCGGGCATGTCCCACTGCCGAAGATGGCTACCGGGAACAAACCAAGTGCAGGAATCCGTATAAATTGCACAGTTGACTTGATTGAAATGACGCAGGTCGTGCCAGACTTCCGCTAACTTTGCATTGACAATTTCATCACGCGCTTCAGGCGGCACCTCAACAACACCATCACGGTGCCATCCGTTGTGCCAAGGATGTTCAACCGGCTCAACCAGCAATCCCATAATATCTACATGTCCATGGGTGTAGTCATCACCAAGCAATTTCTGGACAGCATCTCGAAGTTCTGGCAACTCTGTGTAGTCGTAAAAAGGTTTCAAATCTAAATCATCGCCATAGTTAGACAACGGCTGAATACGCTGGGTCTGTGCTCCATTGAGTTTGTGTGCCAAGTGACGGGCTTTTTCTGCCTCCCCGCGTAAATCGGTGAGAAGTGATGCTGGCACAATCTCTCGAAAAATCAGATATCCTTGCGAAAGATATTCGTTGACCATATAATCTTGGAATTGGAATGCCATTGTATTTCCTAAATCGGTTATACCCAATTAACCCCATTTGTAGCGCGAGGTCCCCGTGCCTCGCAATCCTGACTTTATCGGAAAACTTCTAACCAAGTTAATTTGGTATTAGTCGTGGATTTTCAAGCCATTCTTCAAATTTTCTGTTAATGATTTCAGACGTACTACAACCCAGATGTGTTCTAATTATTTAGGACTTCCGCAAAACGTCCGACATGAATTGACCAAAACAGTGGTATATGATACCTTTCATAATTTAATGACACAGTATTAGGTTGGAAAGGTTGCATAATATAAAAAAATGTTGAGTTTCATCTCTAAAATGGATATTGCGTAAGTCCTAAGAATTTTACTATAATCCTATTTTATGTGTCAACATAAACGGTTATTTCGTTATTTCACTAAAAGATGTTTAGAGTGAAATATATATTTGAGAGATGTTAAAAATTATTTTTGAACCGTTTCCATTATAACGCGGAAAAATAGGCGCATGATGCTTGTAAGTCACAGGTGTGACATTCAGGGGTTTTCTGGCAAACTCTTGCACCGTGCCGAACAATCAAGGCGTGGTATTCATTGAATAGATCGACATCGTGCGGAAGGTTATCCATAAATAACGCACGGAGTCTTGCATAATGATAGTTCCCTTCAGCCCACCCTAATCGGCTGAGAAGTCTATAGGTATAGGTATCAACAACAAAACTCGGTTTTTCAGCAGCGTAGAGAATAATTGAATCCGCTGTCTCGGGACCTACACCGTAGATAGAGAGTAATTCTTCACGTAATTCTGGAACATCTTGTTTAAACATTACCTGCATCGGACGTTCAACGATATGTTCAACAAAGGCGCGGACTTTTTTCGCTTTCATTCGAAAATAGCCAGAAGGATGGAGAAGTTGTTCTAACTCGTCTTGGCTGAGAACATGAATCTGTTCTGGGGTAAACGCATCTGCGGTTTTAAGATTGTCAATCGCCTTTTCCACATTTCGCCACGCGGTGGCTTGTGTTAAGATAGCACCGAGTGCTACTTCGAAAGGTGTATCAGCGGGCCACCACCTAAGTGTGCCATGTTGCGTTCGGAGTTGATGATACAGTTCAAAAAGTTTATCATTGAGATTATCTTCACAAATTATTCGCATATCTGTATAATGTAATTCCCAATTCAGATAGTGAGGAATTTAATATGAACATCAGTTTTAGTACAAATGTTGGCGGCGGTGCATGGAACCTTGCCGAATGTGCAGCGTGGGCAACAACTAACGGTTTTGACGCAATCCGTCCCAACGTCAACGGACTTTTTGAATCAAATCAGATTATACAATCAGATGGGGAAGATGTCAAGGAGATTTTATCTGTAACAGACATCTATCTCGCAGCTTTAACGTCACACTGTAACCTTTTGGACGATGATTTAGAAAAACGAGAAAACGCTCGTAACACATTGATACAGGCAATTGAGGCAGCGCACATCCTTGATATTCCAATAGTGGTCACTTATGCTGGAAGTCCTGTTGGATGGCATTTTTACGGGCAATTTTCGTCCGAACCCGGTAACCCAGGGGATCGTTCCGTAGAACTCGTCCAACGATTCAAGGAGATGTGGACTCCCGTTGTCCATTACGCTGAAGATAAAGGTGTTAGGCTGGCTTTAGATTGTGCTGTTCGCATGGGCAATATCGCTTGTAATCCCGAAATGTGGGAACGTATCCTTGATGCGGTTCCTTCGGATGCATTGGGATTGTCTTGCGACCCATCGCACTGGCTATGGATGGGAATTTTACCTGCTGAAGATGCTATTCGTATGTTTAATGGGAAGTGGTATTATGCGGATGTTAAGGATTGCGAAATTAGTCCACACATGCTTTTCAGACAAGGTATTATCGGCAATTGGTGGTGGCAGTATCGGGTGCCCGGACGAGGACAATTGAACTGGGGCACGATTATTGGTGCGTTGCAGGAATCTGGATACGATTATATTCTGTGTGTGGAAAATGAAGATCGTGGCGCACCAGGATTAGAAGGTTTCGCTATCGGTTGCAAACACCTCCGCCAATTCCTGCCAAATTCATAAATGTCGCATGCCAAGACTTCGATCCGGGTGCGATTAGGAAACCGCACCTACCGAGTGGAATCAAGTTAATTTGGTATAAGTTCTGATAAAATGTGAAAATTGCATCAATAACCTTTCTAACATTTAACGTCAATCCACAAAGATTGTTAACACATAAAAGGACTGTTGCTATATTTCTTTTGCAACATAATATTCTTTGAATTCAAACAACTCAGATAACGGTATCTTTATTACAGGAACAGGAACAGAAATCGGGAAAACAGTGGTTGCTGGTGGTTTGGCAGCATCTCTTAAACAAGCAGGTGTTAATGTTGGTGTCATGAAGCCAATCAGTTCAGGCGGAACGGATGATGCACAATTTTTGAAACATGCTGCTCAAGTTGATGATCCGATCACTCTGATAAATCCGATTTGTCTTCAATATCCTTTAGCTCCCTCAGTATCCGCGCGGTTAGAAGGCAAACCAATTGATTTTTCGATCATAAAGACAGCATACGCAACATTGAATCAGAGATACGACTTCGTAATAGTGGAAGGTGTCGGAGGTATTGCTGTACCACTGGAGAATGACTTTCTCGTAGCGCATCTCATTAGCCAACTAAATCTGCCGATACTAATCGTTGCTCAAGCAGGATTAGGAACAATAAACCATACTATGCTGACTGTTGCGTTTGCAAGACACTTCAATATACAGATTATCGGTATTGTTCTAAATCATCATCTACCCACAACGCCAGGACTTGCTGAACAGACTAACCCGAAAGAAATTGAAATGTTAACGCAAGTTCCAGTACTTGGTGTTCTACCTTTTGAAAAACGTTTGGATACACCAAATCCAGATAATGTGTTTTTAGCAGAATTTATAAATCAGCATGTTGAATGGGGAAAGTTGGGTATTGTAGAAAAATGAGGGTTGTGGCTAAACAATCAATTCATAATATGTACTATATGACATATACCGACAAAAATTACTGCAAATTCACAGAAAATCTACGGAAATTTTCAGATTTTACTAAAAAATGATGTAAATTTTCGTTTTTTGCAGTTATTGTTGTAACCAAATTCATATAATTTCCGTAAGTTAGTTTTAGGGGGAGAATATAGATGCGTTGCATTTGTCTAACTACTTGACAATGTGGATGTTTACATAAGACACTGTGCAGAATCAGTGAACCGTGTTTAACCTTGGTATTGAGAACATTCACGGAACAATCTACATTGCTTATGTGGAATTTACGCTTTTGAAAGTAGGAAAACCACTGATATTTAGGTATATATGAGGAATCAGTTTTCAAGTAGTTCCTTGAGCAGAGATGTGAGTTCTTCGTTTCCAGCAGCAAGTTCAAAAGCACGTTTCTTTTTGCTTTCGCGCGAATTATCCGGTTGATTAGATGTTTCTGGTTCCCAAAGCACTTCAAGATTTTTTGGGCTCAAACGGTCGTAGGTTATTTTGACAAGTGTGAGTTGATAATTTTCAGGGATGAGGACAATCCAGTCAATCGTTTCACCACGATATGAATATTGTCTATCCACAGTCAGTTTTGAATCTTGATATGGTGTGTTTTTCTTCACCCACTGTTTGCGACCAAGTGCATCAACTTCAAAAGATCCGACCTCAAGCCAATTGCGACCTGCACCATTAGGTTTTGTGGTAACTTCAATACGTGGCATGTTTGTTTAACTCTCCGTTTTTGGATTAAAATATACTTCACTTAAACCTATTCGGAATTTCAGTGGGAAACATATAAAGTTTAACATACAATACTTAATTAATCAAGTCAATACAAAAGATTTGCAGGGCTATTTAGTTTTAGGCTTTTTGTTCGGTTTATCCGAAAAGTCGCGATTCGGAGATCGCTCCTACAGGGGAAAGTCTTAAATAAAAAATCTAAATATTCGGAAAACTAAATAGCCCTGAAAGATTTGTGGTCCGACAAATTTGTGGATTTGTGGGCATAATAAATTCAAAAATAAAAAATATCTTCATAGCAACTTGGTAAAAATGTGAAAAATTTTTGACATCTATTATCAGGTATGATACACTTTTAATTTAATATTCACGGTTCCGAACTTATATGTTTCTCTATGTATTTTAAAGTTACAATATCATAATTTCTACTAACTGTTTTCTTGAATTAAGGAAATTCAAACATGCAAGTCGAGATGAGATATGGTCAAGGCGC
Source organism: Candidatus Poribacteria bacterium (assembly GCA_965237835.1). Lineage (GTDB taxonomy): Bacteria > Poribacteria > WGA-4E > WGA-4E > WGA-3G > MSPOR6. The sequence goes on from OZ250160.1 coordinate 666,053, forward strand.
AGTCGTAGTAGACATCCCTGACAAAAATTTGTCAGCGGTATTGGAAACAGCACAGAGTGTGCCGTTAACTGATGCAGAAAATGCTATTAGACACGCGATTTCGCAGCCAATTGCTTCACCTTCCTTAGCAGAAGTGGCGAAGAGACGGGACTCTGCATGCATTGTAATTTCCGATATTACACGCCCAGTACCAAATCAAGTGATTCTACCACCAATTCTTGAAACACTTGAACAGTCAGGAATAGCACGCGAGAAGATTACCATCCTCATCGCTACAGGCATCCACAGACCCAATGAGGGCAAAGAGCTTGAGGAAATGGTCGGACGCTCAATCATGGAAACCTATCGTATCGTCAACCATTTTTCTCAAAAGCCAGAAACCCATACATATCTTGGCGAGACACGTAAAGGAACACCAGTTTACATTGATAAAACCTACCTCAAAGCGGACCTGAAGATTGCTACTGGTCTGATTGAACCCCATTTGATGGCAGGATATTCTGGTGGACGTAAAGCCATCTGCCCAGGTGTTGCATCTATTGAAACTATGAAGGTTATGCATGGTCCTGAACTCATGGAACATCCCAAATCTTCAGTTGGTATCTTGGAGGGCAACCCTTTTCACATGGAAGCAACCGAAATAGCCCTGATGGCAGGTGTTGATTTTAACCTTAATGTCGCTATTGATAAGCAGCGACAGATTACAGGGGTATTTGCCGGGGATCTCGTTGAATCACATCTCGTTGGTGCAAGATTTGTTGAACAAATGGCGAAAGTGACTATACCTACACCAGTTGACGCAGTTGTTGTCTCAAGTGCAGGGTATCCGTTGGATACTACCTTTTATCAAGCAATAAAGGGTTTGCTTACTGCAGTTGAAATTGTCAAACAGGGTGGTAGTATCCTTCTTGTAGCCGCGTGTAGTGAAGGTATTGGTAGCAAACCGTTTACCGATCTACTCTTCAAAACTGATGACCTGAGTGCTTTTGTTCAAGGACTTTACAATCCGGCTAACTTCGTCATAGATCAATGGCAATTGGAAGAATTGGCAAAAGTTGCGCGGAAAGCCGACATCTATTTTTATACAGATGGCATTCCATTTCAGCAGTTATCGAAACTGTTTGTATTTCCATTGAAAAACCCGCAGGAAGGAATTGAACAGTTTATTGCACAGTATGGTGAAGATATTCAAATAGCAGCAATACCTGAAGGTCCATACGTCCTCGCAAAAATTGACAATGGCTCATCATAAACCTATTCAGGTAAATGTCGTCTTAAACTCAACACTAAGGAAAACCTTAAATTTAGTATGGTTTCAACGAGATAAAAAATGGATAATTCAATCGTGAAACTCAGAGGATATAAAGATGGTTTACATCTGATTATCAATCCGAAAGTCTCTCTGATGGATGTTGAGGAAGCAATTCAGGGGTTGTTAGAAGGATTGAATCAACCTTTAGCAGGGACATCTGTCCATATTGATATGAGGACATCACCATTATCATCCGAAGATCTGAAAAATTTAGAATCACATCTGACAGACAATTATGATCTTGTTGTGAGTGGTGTCAACCTATTTGACGAAAATAACGAACCTCCAATCTTGGCAGCACCAGCATCGCATAGTATACCGCAAAATTTGAATGTTGATAGACATGTGGATTTTGAACAATCTCAAATTGTCCGTCAAACGGTTCGATCAGGGCAGACAACATCTTGTCTAACGGGGAGTGTAGTTATATATGGAGATGTTAATCCAGGGGGTGAAGTTATAGCTGCTGGGGATATAATAGTACTCGGTGCGTTGCGAGGAAACGCACATGCAGGTGCACATGGTAGACTAGCCTCGGTCATAATCGCGATGGAATTGGTGCCATTACAACTTCAAATCGGTTCCTATGTGAATCGTCCACCGATAGGACAAAAGCCGAGAGGATATCCCGAAATTGCTCGAGTTGGTGCTGAAGATATTATCATCGTAGAGGAATTTATTAAATTCTAAAAGAAGGAAGGTTTGACTATGGGTAAGGTTATCGTGATTACTTCTGGAAAAGGGGGAGTCGGTAAAACGACGTCAACAGCAAACCTGGGCACTGCGTTAGCGATGATAGGCAAAACAGCAGTTGTTGTTGATGCTGATATTGGGTTGCGGAACCTTGATGTCGTTATGGGATTAGAGAGTCGAGTCGTTTTTACTTCTATGGATGTATTGGAAAAACAATGTGAGCTTGAGAAAGCCCTTGTTAAAGACCGACGCGTCGGAGATTTGATGTTACTTGCTGCTTCGCAACGTAACAGAAAAGATGATATTAAACCTGAACAGATGCAGGAGATTTGTGAAAAACTCAAAGAAAAATATGATTTCGTTCTTGTTGATTCTCCGGCGGGGATAGAACAAGGTTTTCACAACGCTGCCGCCGGCGCGGACGAGGCAATTATCATCACTACACCAGATGTTTCTGCAATACGTGATGCGGATCGTATCATCGGACTCTTGGACAACCAGGGAATTGACCCAATTAACTTGGTAATTAACCGACTGTCCCCAACACTTGTTAAAAAAGGGAATATGATTAGTAAGAATGAGATACTAGACATTCTGAACATCAATCTTCTTGGCATTGTTCCTGAGGATACCGGTGTCATCGCCTCTACAAATCGGGGAATTCCGCTTGTTCATAACGATGGATCCCCAGGCGCAGAAGCGTATATGCGGATAGCACGACGCATGACCGGACAACGAATTCCAATTCCTGACATTCGAGAAGAAAACTTTTTCTCTCATATAGCAAGCTGGTTTTCAAGAAATAAATAAGGGGTAACTATGGATTTCAAAAGGTTATTTTCTCGTAGAACGAAATCAAGCAATATTGCCACACAGCGTTTACAACTCATTCTCACACAAGATCGGTTTGAAGTGAGCGATGACTCAATGAAAAAACTTCAGTTTGAATTAACTGAAGTGTTAGCAAAGTACTTTGAATTTACAATGAACTCTGTTAGCATGTCCATTAAACGTGAAGGCAATTCCTACGTTTTGGTGGCAGATTTTCCATATCACAGGCCAAGTAAACTCCGTTAAACATCGTTGTTGTTTACACGATTGGTGAATTAGAGAATTAACTCCCATATTGCTTTTGCTACGCCATTTGCATTATTTGTTTCAGCAATGTAATCTGCAGTGGTTTTAACTGAAGTCACTGCGTTTCCCATTGCGATACCAAAGCCTGCCGTTTTGAGTAGGCTTTCATCGTTATAACTATCTCCAAAAGCAACAACCGTATCTATCGGTATATTGAACCGGTTTGCAAGTGCTGTTAACGCTCTACCTTTAGTAACCTTAGGGTTCATGAATTCTATGTACTCTGCTTGTGTCTGCGTTACGTAAAGTTTTTCTGCATAAGTAGATTTGAATTTGTTCAATAGCGGCTGTAATTTATCGGGTGAATGTATAATTAGCAGTTTTGTCGGTGTTTCACCTGCTAACCTGTGCAAGTCCCTGATCGGTGTAGCGGGAACACCTGTGCGCGCTTCATATAACTCACTCCACTTATTCTTTTCCGAGACAAACAGTTCATCGTTTAGACAAAAGTTTAGATGTAAATTCTGATTGACGCAATCTTTGACTACTGCCATTGCATCTTCTGCTGAAACAGGTGTATGGTGATATACTTCACCTGAAGTCGCATGTTTTATCATTCCACCGTTATATGATATAATAGGATTTTCCAATCCGATCTGATCGCTAATCGGTTGAATTGAACGGTGCATCCTTCCTGATACTAATACGACAAGGACTTCGTTTGCTGCAAGTTGCTGCAATGCCTCGCGGTTTTCGGGTGATAGTTTGTGATCGTCGTTTAGTAATGTGCCATCTAAATCAAAAGCTGCCAATTGACAAGGTATTTTCATGAATAATATATTTCCATCTTAATTCGGTTTGCCCAAACTACCAGATTGCTTGTTCTGTTTTGCTATCAAAAAGGTGCATCTGCTTTTCATCAAAATCCAACCAGATAGTATCACCAACACCAATTGAAAAAGTTGGATGTGTTCTGACACGGAGCAGGATAGGTTCTCCTGTATCTTTATGCGTTCCGAGTTTCAGATCAAGTATATTCACAGCACCAAGTGGTTCAATGAGATGTACATCTGCAGAAATATTTCGTCCGACAGGTTCTTTGGATGCCGTAATATGTTCAGGTCGGACACCCAAAACATAGCCGTTATTCTGTGTATTGGTGTTTAGTTTGGATTGTTGTTGTAGGGAGAGTTCTAATTGCACATCAGTATGGCATAGTTGCAAGACTGTTTTACCTTCATCAGTGGTAATCTCGGCATCAAGTAGATTCATAGTCGGCATGCCCATAAACCCTGCAACGAAAAGGCTTTTCGGTTTGTTATATACCTCGTTAGGAGTACCGATTTGTTGCAGCACGCCTTGATGGATCACAGCAATTCGGTCTGCAAGAGACATCGCTTCAACCTGATCATGCGTTACAAAAATGGTTGTTGCTCCAATATCGTGTTGAAGCCGTTTTATTTCTGCGCGTGTATCAATTCGGAGTTTCGCATCTAAATTCGCCATCGGTTCATCAAGTAGATAGACTTTGGGTTGACGTACCATCGCACGACCAAGCGCAACACGTTGCATTTCTCCCCCACTCAGCACACTCGGTTTCCGCTTTAAAATATCAGTTATCTGTAAAATCTGCGCGACCTTTTCAACTCGCTCATCAATCTCCCATTTTGCAACCTTCACCGCTTTGAGTGGAAACGCAATGTTGTCATACACACTTAGATGTGGATAAAGGGCGTAGAATTGGAACACAAAAGCAATGTCTCGGTCTGCAGGGGACAGATCGTTCACGCGTTGTCCATCAATTAGGATATCGCCTTCTTCAGGGTGTTCTAACCCAGCGATTAAGCGAAGCGTTGTTGTCTTCCCACACCCGGAGGGACCTAAGAATACAACAAACTCCTTGTCTTCAATTTCCAAGTTGAAATCTTTGACTGCAATAACATCGCCGAACCGTTTTTCTATGTTTTGTAATATGATATTTGCCATAATTTGCTTACAAACGTGAACTCAGTATAATTATTTACACACAGATATAAGTCTACCACAAATTATGAGAATTGAAAAGTGAAAATCAAGATTCAATTCAATAAAGTAGCAAACGAAATGTCCAAATCATGGACGATGATTTGTGTTAATCGGAGGTTCATCTTTTTCAATAAACCTGTCGATTGTGTTATGGGTAGCAGGACTCGTCCGAAAATCTGCAATCCAAGGTTCACGGAAATACGCCTGTTTTTCACGCGGAAGTCCATTTAGTACCTCTGGTGGTATACGTAGACGATGCCAATGTGTTGCGAGATGTGCGTATGCATTTAACACCGCAATACGAGGTGTTTCTCGTTGCCATACGGGACCTGCATGGCAAAGGTTTTCCGTGAAAAAGATTGCACTGCCAGCCGGACACTCGTAGGTCATTAGAAAAGGACTCCGTTTTCCGTCCTCTAACGACATGTGGTCCGGATGCATCGCGAAGTTTGCTTTATGGCTACCGGCGATGAAATGCGTGCCGCCATCGTTTTTGGAAACATCAGTGAGTTCAAATACCACCCGCACCATCCCCGCATGAATTCTACCGTTGTTCACACGATATCCGAAGATTGGGTCGGCTTGTCTGGGACCTCCACCGTGGAGTCCGCCATGTTCCTGTCCTTTTTCACGCCACACAAAAAAGGTACTCTCCATTCGGACGTCAGGACCGATGAGTTGGTGCAAGACCTCAATTACCTTCGGATGATCAATAAGAACACTTGATGCACCGCCTGGGATTGCCCGGTGTTCTGGGGGTAAGGATTCTGGGTTATGTTTGATTCGATCAAGTTGGTCAACAATCGCGTCTACTTCGTCCTTGCTCAGAATCGCCGGACGAACAAGGAAACCTGATAAGTCAAAACGAAATTTTTCTTCATCTGTCATATTGTTAATTCTCCTGCGTTGATGTTGAAATGTCGTTCGTATGGGTGAATTTACCACCCTTGTAACCTATATCCGAATTTTCTTGAAAGCCTCAATTTGTGCCGTAATCGCTCGTTCTGTCGGGAGACGTTCTGCACTTGATGCGCCATAGAACCCAACAACACCTTTTGTATTTTCTAAAACGTAGGTGGCATCTTCGGGTTCAGCGATAGGACCGCCATGACAGATAACCAGAATCTCAGGATTTACACCTTTCGCAGCGTCGTGAATGGCTTGCACCTGTTTTGCTGCATCCTCAAGCGTAAAGGCTGTTCTTGCACCTATAGAGCCTTTCATTGTCAGTCCCATGTGTGCCACGAGAATATCTGCACCAGCATCCGCCATCTGCTCCGCCTCGGTTTCGTTGAATGCGTAAGGTGTTGTGAGCATCCCCATCTGATGTGCAGTTCGAATCATCTCAACTTCGGGACCATATCCCATATCGGTTTCTTCAAGAAGTTGGCGGAATGTGCCATCAATTAGCCCAACCGTTGGGAAGTTCTGCACACCTGAAAACCCAATTGCATCAATCTGACCTAAGAATATATCCATCAAGCGGAACGGGTCGGTACCGCAGACACCTGCAAGAACAGGTGTATTTTTGACAACAGGGAGAACTTCGCTCGCCATTTCAACGACTATCTGGTTTGCATCACCGTAAGGCATCATACCTGCAAGTGAACCTCTACCCGCCATTCGAAATCTACCAGAGTTATAGATGATAATCAGGTCAATTCCCCCAGCTTCTTCACATTTTGCAGAGATGCCTGTTCCTGCACCTGCACCGATGATGGGTTTGCCTGAATCTATGTTGGTGCGTAATTGGTCTAATATATCTTCGCGTTTGAATTTCATGCTTATATCCTTTATGATTATTGATAATACCGTGTGTGCGAATTATATCAAAATTTAAGATTACGTGTCATCTATTTTTTCTGTTCAATTGCAATGTTCATCTTTCCAACCTAATTATTTTTTCCATACAACTTCCAACTTGTGATATAATACATAGTGAGATTAGCGATTCTGGGAGGAAAAAATTAATGAATGAAACTGACAGAAAGTGGGATGGAACGATTACACGATATCCTGAGCCAGCAGTTGAAGTTCTCAACCCACGATTTGCGAGATATAAAATTGGGAACGCTGCTGTGGAACGTTTGTGGACAGGGGCACGGTGGTCTGAAGGTCCTGTCTGGTTTGGAGATGGTGGATATCTCCTTTGGAGCGACATACCGAACAACCGTATACTGAAATGGGAAGAGACTAACGGCAAGGTTAGTGTCTATCGCAAACCGTCGAATTATAGTAACGGTCATACTCGCGACCGACAAGGACGGCTCATCAGTTGTGAACACGGAACACGCCGCGTCACACGAACTGAATACGATGGAACGGTTACCGTGTTGATGGACAAATTCAATCGCAACCGACTCAACGCTCCAAACGATGTGGCTGTTCATCCCGATGGACATATTTGGTTTACCGATCCGGGATACGGTATTATGCTCAACTACGAAGGACATATTGCGGAATTTGAATTGCCGACTTCAGTATATCGTCTTGACCCAGATACCGGAGAAGCCACAGTTGTAACGGATGAACTTGAAAAGCCAAACGGGATATGCTTTTCTCCTGACTATAACAAACTATATGTCGTAGACACTGGGGTTACACATAAAGAGGGAACACCGAGACATATCTATGTCTATGATGTAGTCAATGGTGAATACTTAGAAAACAAACGTGTATTCTGCGATATGTCACCCGGAATTGCTGATGGAATCAGGTGTGATATTGATGGCAATTTATGGGCAAGTGCAGGATGGGTTGGCGATGGCTATGACGGTGTCCATATTTTTGCACCAGATGGTACACTTATTGGGAAGATACATCTACCGGAAATATGTTCAAATCTCTGCTTTGGCGGTGTGAAACGAAATAGACTCTTTATGACTGGCAGTCAATCTCTTTACTCAGTGTATGTGGAAGCACAAGGACTGCCGTTATTCTAATTCTCATCATTTAAATTAGTAGATAAACACTATCCTTGCGGTCCCTGAAATGAAAACGTCTGGATAACATCATTCATCAGAAGTCGTTGTGCAATTGTTTGAATAATATCTGCATTCAATCTGCCTTTGAGCCAGTATTTTTGTCCTGTTCGAACTACATTAACACCTATAATGCCGAGGTCTGTGATGCCTTTGACGGTACTATCACCGACTGCATCTGTAACACCGGGTTTGAATTGAACCTCAATCGTCCAATCTTTCGCGTTTTCGTTTTCGTTGTCAAAGGTAAAGGTTTGTGTTATTGGATCAGCAAGAAGTTCCGTTCCAATCCGGTTAATCGTTTGTGAGTTAACGTTGCCTTCAATCCAATAAACCGTAGCAGTCCGAACAGAATCAACTCCGCTGATACCAAGGTCAGATATATCTTCAAGAATGCCTTGCCCAATAGTGTCAGGAATTTCAGGTTTATAGAAAACTTCAACTTTCCAGTTGTTCATAGATTATTCCATATTATACCATTTCTGAATGATGGCATCACATTAACAAAAAACGCGTTCGTAGTCGCGCAATTCATTGCGCCTCTTATATTCATATTCAACATAAGATGCGCTTTAAAATATCATAAATACTCCGTAATGGTAGTTTATTTATCAGAATTGGGTATTACATAAGTTGATCAACATTTTTTTGGTAAACTAAAATGAATACAAATCAGATTCGCGTATTAGTAATCGGGGCACATCCCGATGATTGTGACATTAAAGCAGGCGGCATTGCTGCACTATATACTCAAAAGGGACACGTTGTCAAATTTGTTTCTGTTACAAACGGTGATGCCGGCCATCATGAGATGGGCGGTGGTCCTTTGGCACAAAGGCGAAACGCTGAGGCGCAAGCTGCTGCCGAAATTATCGGAATTGAATATGAACTACTTGATATTCACGATGGTGAACTGATGCCGACTTTAGAAAATCGCTTTCAGATAATCCGGACTATTCGTGATTTCCGTCCAGACTTGATTATGACACACCGTCCCAATGATTACCATCCAGACCATCGGTATACTTCTATGTTGGTCCAGGACGCTGCATATATGGTGACAGTTCCCAATATTTGTGCCCTAACGCCACACTTAGAGAGAAACCCCGTTATTGTCTACTTGAGCGATGGTTTCAAGAAACCTAATCCGTTTGAACCTGATGTGGCAATCGGTATTGATGCTGTGGTCGAAAAGAAAATTGATATGCTCCATTGCCATGTATCACAGTTTTATGAATGGCTTCCCTACAACAGCGGAACGTTAAATTCCGTTCCCGATACTACCGAAGGTCGACGCGATTGGCTTGCTGAACGTTTGCGAAAACGTTTTAGTACTATAGCGGAAAACAACCGTAGTTTGTTAACAAATCTCTATGGCGTAAAAGAAGGTTTTGACATGCAATATGCTGAGACGTTTGAATCCTGTGAATACGGTTCTTCACTGACACCAGAAAATTTACCAGTCCTTTTCCCTTTTTTTGAATGAGACTACAATTTCAGTTGCAGAACAGGTCAATAACCCCAAGTTAAAGCATGGGGCTTGTGCGAAGCGCATGCCAAGCGTCCACTCCACAAGTTAAACAGTTGACTACAGGTCGCGTCGTCTGGGCGATACCCAACACAGACATCTCGTAGCAGGTGCGAGATTAAATCACCTGCACTTATTACAAAAGGAGGCGGGCTTTCCTCCCAAACCCAGAGGATGGGGTCTCCAGTCCGAAGAGTGATGAATATTAAGGTATCCTAATAGTTGAGTCGAAAAGCACAATAAATTTGGAGTATACTTTTCTTATATGCCTACAGATCAAGCTAACCCCAAGACGTTATTTTATATTGTCTTCGTTATTGGTTTTATTTTTGCGATAGTGATGGTTATACTTTTTTTCAACGCAGCACCCGCGCGTTCAAACATTGAGGAACATCGGAAATCAGATGAAGCGGCGGATTGCCTGAAATGCCATTTGAAAGGTGAAGAAAAATCACCAACAATGCCGCACCTCAACCTCGGTAGGTGTAATCTATGCCACGGATTAGCGAAGGAAGCGCGCTGATTTTCAATATGGGCTTGTAAGCTTTGCCCTAAGTGCTACCCATATTATCTCCTCTTCTGCTTCGCGTATCACATGGTCGCATTGTAATCCATTTTCTACCAATTTCTCCTGAACAACTTCTAATTCGGACTCTAAAATCCCAGAGAATATGATGTGTCCATCCGGATGCAATCGGGATGGACAGTGTGGAATAATGGGGAGAATAACCTTTGTCAGAATGTTACCTACAATGAGATGATATTTTCCTTCAACAGTTTTTATCCCATCCCCTTGATACAAATTGATATTTTCACTGACAGCATTAATTGCGAAGTTTTTTTCTGCTACCGGAATTGCTGTGGAATCAAGCTCAATCGCTTGCACATGTTTCGCGCCTAACTTTACAGCTGCAATTGCTAATATACCCGATCCTGTTCCAATATCAGCGACATCTTGATTGGACTTAATCGTTTGCTCAAGCAATTGCAAAGACAAACGCGTCGTCGGATGGTAACCGGTGCCAAATGCCATACCAGGATCAAGTTTGATTAGGATACTTGTCTCATCACGTGTGATACGATGCCAAGTTGGAGCAATAAGTATGCGTTTACCTATCCGCTGAGGTGGGAAAGCAGACTTCCACGCTTCTATCCACTCTTCAGATTCCACCCGTTCTAAGTCAATTTTCGCAGGGTGTGCTTGAATGCCCCACGTTGGAAGCTTAGAAAGAAAATCTCTGAGTTTCTTAATCCTTGTGTTGACACGGTCATCTAATGGATAATATGCGATGAGAGCAGTTGAATTATCAGTATCTTTCAGTTCAACGCCGAATGCGTTCATTTCAAATAGAAAGTTTGCAACGGCTTCTGAAGCATCATGAGAAGTTGTTACGGTAATCCGTGCCCAATTCATAATTCTTATTAAATACAATGACTGTATTCTATTACAGACAACTGAATTTTAGGTGGTGTCCTCATCGTAATGGCGAAAAAGCTTGTCCCAAAATCCCCCGTTGCCACCAGACGGTTCATCCCTTAACTCATCAAATTGTTCTAATAGTTTACGTTGTTCGTCATCGAGATTTCGCGGTGTTTCAATCCCAACCTGCACTATGAGGTCACCAAAATTAGAACTTCTGTACTTTGGCATTCCTTTTCCTGGAATACGCAACTGATCCCCATATTGGGTTCCGATGGGAATATCCAATTTATGTGGTCCATCAATACCACTGATTTCAACGGAGCTGCCTAGTGCTGCTTGAACAAACGAGATTTTCGTGGTAGTAATCAGGTCGTTACCGTCGCGGTTAAACCGCTGGTGCGGTTTGACGTGAACAACAACGAGTAGATCACCCTTAGGACCGCCGAGTGTCCCAGCTTCCCCTTCTCCACGCAAACGATACTCAAACCCGTTGTGAACACCTTTGTCAATTCTCAGTTTGATATCACGTTTTACTCTAATTCTTCCTTGTCCATTACAATTTCGACATGGGTTTTGGACGATCTGACCTTCGCCATGGCAGCGTGGACAGGGTCGCGACATAGTGAAAAAACCTTGGGATTGCGTGACTTGTCCTCGTCCGTAACACTGCGGACAAGTTTCAACCGTTGAACCTCTTTCGGCACCTTGTCCATCACATTCTGGACAGGATTCAATACGCGGCACTTCGATTGTTATATCTTTACCGTTGAATGCTTCCTCAAGTGTTATCTCAATGTTAGTTTGAAGGCTGCGTCCCTGTTGGGATCTACGTTGAGTCCGACCGAATCCACCTAATACGTCTCCAAAGACATCACTAAGAATATCATCAAGGTTAACACCAAAACCACCGAATCCACTAGTGTTACCCTCAAGTCCAGCATGTCCGTATTGATCGTAACGTTGTCGTTTCTCAGGTGTACGCAAAACGTCGTAAGCTTCGGTTGCTTCTTTAAACTTTTCTTCTGCCTCTTTATCACCTGGATTCTTATCAGGATGATATTTTATCGCTAACTTTCTATATGCCTTTTTAATATCGTTCTCATCAGCATCTCGGCTTACATCTAAAATATCATAATAATCTCGTTTTTGCACCATCTATTTCCTACCTACATTGCGGTTATTTTTACCTATTCTTCGGTAGCGTTTTCAACTTCCTGCTCCTCAGTATCTTCTGGAGAAGGTTCCTGCTCAGGTTTTCCTTTAGATACCGCCACTTGTGCGGCACGAATTACCTGATTGTACAATTGATAGCCACATCTAAATTCTTCAATTACATTTCCTGCCGGCACGTCGTCTGATTCTGTAGCAAATACTGCTTCATGTTGATTAGGGTCAAACGGAGCATCTATCACCATCTCAATTTGCGTAAGTCCGTGGATTTTTAGTACATCTAATAGTTGTTTATGAACCAATTGTACCCCTTCGCTAAAGGTTGAAAAATCTGACGAGATTTCACTAGATTCATCTTTCTCATCAACACTTTTTATAGCTGCATCAAGACTATCCAAAACAGGAATCAGTCCTTCAATGAGGTATTTATTCGCAAACTTAAGATGTTTCTGTGCTTCGCTTTCTACCCGTCTTTTTGTATTTTCGGCTTCGGCAGCAGTACGGAGCAAACGATCGCGCTCTGACTGAAATTGCTCCCGTTCGGATTCTGCTACTGCTTCAATCTGTTTTTTAAAATCTTCTTTGAGTGCTTCAATCTCAGCCTCAAGGGTTTCTATTGTACGTTCTTCTGTTTCAGTTTCAGTTTCAGTAGGCTCATCTGCCTCGTCTTCAGATTCATCAATTAGAAACTCTGGTTTATCAGTTTTTTCTTCTTCAGTCTCTATTTCTATAACTACCTCATTATTTTCAGACATAATGAATTACCTCTCTTTCTTTCTGCTTACCCATGAACAGCATCAGCAAACTGCTTCATTAGGTCAAAGGAACCTGTCTTTTCAAGTATGTTGCCTGTGACTATGAAATCTGCACCCGCGTTGACTTTCTTTGTCGCTGTTTCCGGTGTTCGGATGCCGCCACCGACAACCAGAGGGATTTCAATTTGAGATTTTACCGTTGAAATCATATTATTTGGAATAGGAAATTTAGCACCGCTTCCTGCTTCTAAGTAGACTAACTGCATCCCGAGGTATTGCGCAGCCAACGCGTGTGGACCGGCGATATTTGGTTTCTCGCGCGGGATAGGGACTGTACCACTCATAAATTCAACTGCTGTTCTATTGCCTCCTTCTATGAGTATATAGCCGGTAGGAATGGGTTCCAAGTCATACCGTTGGATCCAAGGTGCTGCTTTGACCTGTTCCCCGATAAGGTAGTTTGGATTTCGTCCGCTGATAAGGCTCATATAGAGAATAGCATCCGCATGGGGTGTAAGATGCATTGAATCCCCAGGAAAGAGGATGATAGGTAGTGATGTCTCATCTTTCAAGGCTGCTGCGATAGGGTGTAGGTCTATTGTTAACAGACTGCCACCAAGCAAGATCGCATCCGCACCTGCTCGTTCAACTTCATGAGCAAGTTTAGCGCACTTATCCACCTCACATGCTTCGGGATCTATAAGTACTAGATAACCAGCATTCTGTTTTGCGAGAACCTCATGTAGATATTTTAAAATACAATTTGATGCCAAATGCAAACATTCCTTATCTGGTTAACACGCTTAACTCTTTGAAACCTTATAACCTATCTACATCTCATTAAAAACTAAACAATTTTACCACCTTCTGGTCAATTTGTCAAATTGAAGTCATGATAATGTCATTTTTTGTCGTGTTAATGAGTAAAGTAAAATACCTGCTGCGACTCCAACATTTAGGGACGACTGTCCAGCTGCCATTGGGATACGGACTAATTCAGTGCAGCGTTCGCGTGTTTCAACTGATAATCCACTGTTTTCATTACCTACAACTATCACAGTGGGAAATGTGTATTCCATTTTGTAGAGTTCGTTTTCAGCACTAGCTGTAGCTCCAACAACTTTCCAACCAGATGTCTTGAGTTGCTCAATCGCCAACTCAGTGCTTGGAATGTGGAACATCGGTAGACGACCCACAGCACCGCGTGATGCGCGGATACAATTTTTGTGAAGCGGACTCGCACCTTCTTCAGTCAGTAAGACCGCAGATACACCTGCTGCGTCTGCTGTCCGTAATGTCATGCCAAGATTATCTGGGTTACCAACATTTTCAGCGATAAGCAAGGTGCAGTTTTTACTAAAGTGGAAATTTAACTGTCCAGTCTCGGACAAAAATGGAGGGTAGTTTAGATGGACTGAAGCAACTATTGAAGGCACAGGACGTGTTGTGGTAACTGAACCCATAACACCGTCGTTTACCTGATAACAAGAGATATTCTCCTGAATAACTTGCTTTAGGAAGTTTCTCCCATCTGGTGTCGCAACATAGTCCGCGGTATATAGAACCGATTCAATAGGTAATCCATCTGAAACCGCTCTGGCTACCATCATTTCACCTTCAACAACACATTGTGAATGTTCAAGTTTACCTTTTAGAGATGCTAATTTTCGTATATGCGCTGCGATTGAATCCTTTCTTTTAGAAACAGTGCGTTGTTCTGCTTTTATTTGACTTCCCCGTTTGATACCGCGATAATATGTCCGTGAGTTCGCTTGAATGGATTCACCTTCAAATATGTCCTGAATTCGCTCTCCAATCCATTTTTCAGTAATGCGAAATATTCCAATTGATTGTCTTGGAAACGTAAGCAACAGTTCTCTTAAACTCCGTTCAGTTATAGCAATAATATAAACCTGATAGTCTGCTTCTGATGTATTTTCAGGTGTCATTAGCATAACACCTTCCAAGTTTAGCCAACCCGAAGTGAAAATCTGATACACAGGGTGCCATTCACCTGTCTTGGAATAGGAATGGTATGCCTGTTTAAAATGAAGCAATTCCGCTGCGTTTGGGTCCGCTATTTCCAAGAATGCAATCAACTTATCGTAGTTCAGCATAGTAAAGGTTGAGGGAGAATCACTCATCAAGTAACCAGAAAAATAAAACCTATGAAACGTAATCGAAACATCACAAACAAAAGCCTCCTTTTTAATTCAACAAGGCTCCAGCTTTGCTGCCTCCCGCTTCAACAAAATCAAGGTCGCGTTTACGTAAATCTATTGAATATCTCATAAGATGAAGAGTATAGCAAATTTTGAATCTAATGTCCACTTATTTCTATAATTCGGAGGTGTGTAAATATTTTGTCACATAGGTTCAATTTGTGATGTAACCTTCGTGTTTATCTACTGTAGGGCGGGGTCCCTGGGTTCTCCCTGCCATGCCTAATATTCAAAACGCAAGCGGGCACAGGGACCCGCCCCTACAATGAGTTGTGCACAGATTTTGCCAAAAACTTTACACACCGGTTATGCAGGGCTATTTAGTTCTCCGAATATTTAGATTTTCAATCTAAGACTTTCCCCTGTAGGAGCGATCTCCGAATCGCGACTTTTCGTCTAAAATGGGCAAAAAGCCTAAAACTAAATAACCCTACCGGTTATGCGTTATGCTTGAAGTATTTTGTATAATCTGATAACATAGTTTCTAACGTGAGTTCGATAAAAAGATACTATGATTCCCGTCCGTTGGGTAGAACGGAAAACACAATAAAATCAAACACAAAATAGCGGTTCAGGATACATTTGAAACTCAAAATAACGAGAAATTAGTGAAACTCAACTCTTTTTAACTTTTGGACAGACACTCGGATTCTAATACCAAATTAACGGGATTTGTCCTATTTTCTGGACGGTAGGTGCGGTTTCCTAACCGCACCATAGGCGTCAATTTAGTGCGATATATGCTTGTGGGAGGCGTTTTCAACGCCGATAACAAATCGGGCGGATAGGTTTCCCTCCCACAATGTCGGCACCAAATACTACACGCGTATTTGGCGTTGATTGGGTGCTTTGTCCGCGCACTGTTGTCTGAACCAGGATTTTCAGGATTATCAGATTTTCAGGATTATCGCTTTTGGACACTTGTTGCAGCAACAAATGCCACAGGCGCATTTAGCGTTGATTCACCGAACCTGTAGCGCAAACTGTTAGTTTGCGTTAGGCACAAACTAACAGTTTGTGCTACAACACATTTACGTCTAATATGCACAAACTAACAGTTTGTGCTACAACAGATATAAGAACAGTCCGTAGGTTAGGTTTCGCAAGTTTTACCTAACGGACAGCTGCTTAAATTGACGCTAATGGTGCGGTTAGAAACCGCACCTACCGTAGTTAGAAACCGCTAAATTGACACCTATGGGTTTGGCAAGCTCTACCCGACCTACGAAGAACTAAATAACCTGATCATCGCACCAGGAGACTTTACAATGGCAAAATTCTTTTATTCTAACCGACTTTTTATAGGCGTGTTGACAGGTGTCATTCTCATTGTTATCGGTGGAACATATTATTTCAAACACCTTGATAATGAGAGAACGCTTGAAAAAGAACGCAACATGCGTCTTGACTATCAGCAGTGGCATTTACCTGAAGGTGCAAAAGCACGTATTGGCACGGGGACTATCCGTGCGATGCAGTATTCTCCAGATAGCAATCTGTTAGCCGTTGTGAGTGATATTGGTGTTTGGATTCTTGATGCACAGACAGCAGAACTACGACATTTACTTGCAGCACATACCGGCATTATCAATAGTATTTCATTTAGTCCTGATGGTAGCACCCTCGCCGTAGGAACTGAAAACGGGACGGTACAGCTCTGGGATACTTCTACAGGCGAACACCAGAAAACCTTTACAAGACGGGATTATCATTTTGGTGTTGATAATGTCTTTTTTATGCCCGATGGTCACACACTGGCGGTTGTGAGTCCCCATTCTATAATGGACCTGTGGGATATAGCCACTGGACAGCGCAAAAATACACCGTTAGCTGCTTCTGAAAATGACCCCGACGCTAATGTTCGCTATATCCCGGACATGTATATGAGTTTAGGGGGACGCCGCAATTCATTCAGTTCGGATGGTAAAACAGTCGCAAGTTACATTGACGATGGCACCTTTCGTTTCTGGGATGTTGCGACACGAAAAGAGATACGAACACTTGAGGCTGAACCTTCGGGGCAGTTGGTATCCTTTAGTTCAGATTTACAAACAGTGGCAATTGCAAGTTATAGTTATAAAAGGCAAAGGCCAATACGGATTTGGGATGTCAATCTTTGGGATGTCAATACCCAAATGCAGAAGAAAATAATCCAAACAGATAATTTTGAACTTCCGTTTTTAGTTTTCAACCCAGATGGAAACTTTATTGCCAGTTATGTCGATAAAGCCATTCATATATGGGATGTGTACACAGGTAAAGAAAAGAAAAGATTTAAAGGACATAAAAGCACAGTTACTACGGTCGCTTTCAGTCCAGATAACCGAACACTCGTTAGTGCAAGTTATGACAATACGTTACGTTTTTGGGATGTTGACACAGGCAAAGAAAAGAAAACAGTAGCAGGGTATGACACTTTCTTTAGAGATGTGTCGCTAAGTGCTGATGCACAGACGCTTATGAGTTTGGGTCCTGGCAGCAACACTATTCGCCTATGGAATTCTAACACAGGTCAGCACGAAAAAAACTTTATAGGACATAAGAAATATGTTTCGGACGCTGCTCTAAGCCCAGATGGAAGAAGGCTTGCGAGTAGTTCAGTTCTCAAAAACAGTATCCATCTTTGGGATGTCAACACCGGTAAACACAGTAAACTTAAGGGACCCAGGAGACACGTTTCTGGCGTAGCATTTAGTCGCGATGGAGAAACGCTCGCGAGTTGGGGGGTGTCGGGCAACCGCAAAAATATTATCCAGTGCTGGGATGTAGATACGGGACGCATACAGCGAACCTTGCAGCTAACCGATCAAGATAGATTTAGTGTTCCGGAAGACTTATATTTTGACAAGAAAATGTTCGCGGGTATCGGAAAATTCTTCGATCCGAATCTTTTCGTTTGGAATGTGGTTACAGGAGATTACAAAATTACAGACATAGGAGTCAGAGAAATTAATGTGGCACGGTTTAGTCCGAATGGACGAGTAGTCGCAATTGTAGGTAATACGCGGACTCAACAGGCACCGAGAACGGAAAGAAATATCGTGCTTAGGGATGTAGAGACAGGAGACCATATCCGCACCCTGATAGGACATACTGATGATGTTGAGAGCCTTGCTTTCAGTCCTGATAGTCGAACGCTCGCAAGTGGAAGTGGAAGCCGAGACAAAACAATCCGTTTATGGGATATAGAAACAGGCAGCAGCAAAGTCGTCACGGACCCAAACTGGGCAGATAACGTCCGAATGTACGCCAGAGTTGCCTCAAAGATCGCTTTTAGTCCCGATGGACAGACGTTTGCAAGTGGAATGAAGCGGGGTGATATTCACCTCTGGGAGACTGCGACTGGTGCGAAAAAGAAAACGCTTCGCGGACATAGTCGAAGGATAACCCACATTTTCTTTAGTGCTGATGGTCAAACGCTCATCAGCGTGAGCGATGATGGAACTATGCTAATATGGAACCTGACACACCCATTTTAGCGTTTTCTCTCTTGTGGGAGGGCTTTGTCCGCCCGATAATTGTCTGAACCAAGATTATCAGGATTATAGGATTACCAGGATTAGCACGTTTTCACTGATAAATGTTGTTCTTCAGAATAATACAAAAGGGTTTCAAATAGCCAACACGTTGTCTGTATCAAAAACATTTATCCTGAAACAATCCTAAAAATCTGTAAATCCTGAGAATCCTGGTTCAGACAGAAGGTAGGCACGCTGGCAAGGAAAAGTTGGGTTTCGCTCTGCTCTACCCTTATGCGTCAATTTAGTGATATTTCAAATATGAGAAATGCTCTTTGGTTTCCCCAGCGGGGCGTAATGTTTGTAGAGACAGTGCTACCCCCCATCTCTTCAGCTCTGTCCGAGCGAAATGTTTATAACGTTTTTCTATACACCATCCCTTCGCATTACCAGGGCTATTTAGTTTTAGGCTTTTTGCCCATTTTAGCCAAAAAGTCGCGATTCGGAGATCGCTCCTACAGCGGAGAGTCTTGAGCAAAAGTTCAAAATTATTGGAAAACTAAATAACCCCTCCGCATTACCTTTGAAAAATAATTCCAAGGTAGATTGCACCCAGTCCCACGAATATGTCCCATTTCATCCAACGTTGGACGAACGCACAACTTGCTTTTGAGGCATCTTTCCAGAGTTGGAACCCTAAGATGATTAGCACTATATCTACACCTAACACAATCGCCACTAAATAGTGCCATGTATACCATCCGAATAGATACGGGATAGGACTAAATATAATAACTGATACCATGAATGTCAACGTTATCGCCACTGCAAGCCGTGGGTTGAGAATCGCAAGTGTCTTGACATTACCCTTTAGATCGCCTTCTGTATCCTCAAGGTCTTTGACAATTTCTCTTGCAGTTGTGAACAAAAAGGCGAAAATCGCAGGTATAATTGTACCTTGCACTGAACCGATTGCTACACCGCCAGAAATAAAAGTAATACTTGTCAAGCTGCTGACAACTAAGTTTCCAATAAGTGGGGTGCGTTTTAGCCAGACAGCATAACTCACGAGCATGCCAGAGACAAGAATAGCAATTCCTATAGCATATATGTTAATTAGAACGCCAAGTCCAATGCCGATTGATATTAGGATTGCAGCGAAATATAAGACGTTTGGTCGCTGAATTCGCCCTGAAGGGAGTGGACGTGTAGGTTTATTAAACTTATCAATATTATAATCGCAATAATCGTTTATAGCATTTCCAGCCGATAGCAAAAGGAGCGCAGCAACAGAAACATATATCAGTTTCACATCAGTGAAGGCGGCTCTACTAGCGAACATGCCACCCAAATATGCTGATATGAAAGCAATGATACCATTCAGAGGACGGGCAAGTTCAACATACGCTAAGAACGTTTTCATCGTCAATCCAATATTTTCGATTTAAGGTATTTGATAGAGTAGAAAAACAGATGAGTTTTGTGTAATTAGGGTAGGGTTTGGTTCAGCGTACATTAAGATTTTTCTTCCAGTTTCGCCTCAAGTTCTTCAACCCGCTTTTGAAGTTCGGCGAATTCTTGCAGCAGTTCAGGTAATTTTCGAGCGGTGGCTTGGAGCCGCAATTCCTGTTTATGAGGACGAGCGGGAAATCCAGAGAGTTGGCTTCCTGGTGGAACATTCTTTGTTACAGCAGATTTAGCGTAAATCACAGTATTTTCGCCAAGCGTCAGATGTCCGACTACACCAGATTGCCCCGCAATGTTCACACGATCACCAAGTATGGTACTGCCAGCAATACCAGATTGTGCTGCAAGGCAGCAATCTTTACCGAGAACCACGTTGTGTGCAATTTGAACAAGGTTGTCAAGTTTTGTGCCGCTTTTGATAAGCGTTTCAGAAAGTGTTGCCCTATCAATTGTTGTATTAGCCCCGATTTCTACATCATCCTCAATAATTACTGTGCCGATTTGTGGAATTTTGTAGGGTCTCTGATTCGCAGGATTGGGTGTGAAACCGAAGCCGTCACTACCAATTGCAGCACCACAGTGAATAATTACACGATTACCAATTGTTACGTTTTCTCGTATACTTACGTGAGAATAGATTAAACCATCACTGCCAATTTTACTGCCAGGCCCGACATATACAAGTGGCATTATTACGGTATCATTACCAATTTCAACGTTGTCGCCGATTACACTGTGCGCCTGAATTGTGACTCTTTCTCCGAGTTTAACATTCTTTCCAATGATCGCAGTTTCATGAACACCCGATTGTGCCTTCTGCCCTATATTCCACGAGAATAATTCCAAAGCTTTGACAAATCCCCAATATGGGTTGTCAACACTGATAGTCGGTTTTCCATTTCCAGAAACACCACGTCCGATAATGATTGCCGAGGCTTGTGTCGTGGCTATTGCCCCAAGATATTTTGAATTTGCAACAAAGGTAATCTGACTTGGTGCTGCCTCTCTAATACCGGAAACACCTGTAATTTCAATCTCGCCATCGCCGGAAAGTTCACCACCAAGGTGCTTGCAAATATCTTTGAGTTTTATACTCATACGTTACCGATAGTATTAACCTATACATTTCCGAACAAAGTTGGACTTTGTTTTTCTTGTATGGTTTGCAAGTTGCTAATGGTTAGCAACCAGGGTCTATCTACCAAAGCACGTAGAAAGATTCCACGTGCGCCATTGAGGTCTCTGTCCATCGTCATACCGAAGTTGTCCTTGATGATTTTCTTTCCACCAAGTGTCCTGATTATCTCACCTGTCCATGACACAGTTTTAGATGTATAGGCTTCTGAAACATCAATCACGATAACCCCTGCTTCTTTTGCTTTATGCTTGAGAAACGTTTTGAATCGGAAGTGTGAAAGCGTCAGCATCTGCCTAACAGTTTTTTTCTGTAGTTTGCGTGAACCCCTGTGGGTCATCTTTGCCCGCATTTGCTAATCTCCTTAAGTGATCAGGTGTGTAATCTAACAACTCACTCGCTTTCTTTGCTGATACATAAGTCATATATATAGTATGCTATGAAATATATCAAAATGTCAAGAAATATATCAAAATGTCAAGCAAAAGAGTTACTGTTACTCAACCTCATTCAGGCGAGTTGCAGTGTTACCATATCAACCTAAAAATCTTTGCTAACGACCAAAACTATATACATATAGTTCTATTTCGTCCCACCGTTCTGTGGTTGAGGATTCTCTGCATCTTTCTTTTCAACAGCAGTATTAGCTAATCCAATTAGTTTATCGGTAATATTATACTTTTCATTAAAATAAAGTGCAGCCTGCTTATCTATGATAAGATCGTAATTATCTTCTTTACCAACTTTAATAATAAGATCTTTGAGTTCCTTAAAAATCGGTGCCAATAGTTCTTGCTCCTTTTCCAGAAGTGCTGCTTTGCCCCGATTTAGTACTTGCTGATATTCCTGATGTTTCTGTCGAATTTCAGTTTCCAAAGTAGAAGTTTCAGCTTTTTCAACAAAAAGTTCTGTTTTTGTTTTTTTCTCTTCCAACGTTGTTATTTGCGTGCCAATTTCTTCAAGGTTTGCATTCAATTTTACCTGTCCAGCTTTAATGACATTTCCCGCATCAATATATGTTTGATAATTATCAAGAACACTTTGGAGATCTACTACACCAAATTTAAACGATTCTTCACCGATACTACCCGATAGTAAGCTGAATAGCATTAATGGAATTATAATTAGCACAATTTTTTTCATAATATATCCTTTACAGTAAAACAAAATTAAATCTAATTCGTGATGTCCTATAGTTGATATGGACTGAAAATTAGTATTTATGACGTAAGATTGAGAAAAACCGATTGCTGAAAATTTTAGAGTTTTCTACAAGTGTAAACAACATATTTAGTCGGACTCAACCGTTCATAAACATGTTAAAAACCGGGTCCAATCGTAAAGTAGAATTTACCTTGCGGTTCTCTGTTTTGACGATCAAATGCATATCCCCATCCGAAGCGAGCTAACATGCCTAACATCTGTAATCGAGCTTCTACACCAGCACCACGTTTCAAGTTTATTTGATTAAAAACATTCACGATGCTTTCATCCCACACCTGACCTACATCAAAGAAAACAGCAGTAGTGAGTTGTGGCGAAACGGGAATACGATATTCCAAGTTGGTGAAAAATACTTTGTTACCACCGATGAAATTTGCGGAATCAGGATAAATTTCCCAGTCTTCATACCCGCGGATAGTATCTACACCCCCCAGATAAAACCTTTCATAGAAAAGTACACTCCTATCACTACTCTTACTTAGCATGTAACCAGCACGTGCATGAATAGCAAAAACGTGATTCCACCAAGGACTAAAAAACCAACTTGTGTCGGCAGTATACTTCTGGAACTCATTGTCAGCCCCCAGAAAACCACCTGAGTATTCATAGGAGATACTATTTGAACTTCCACCCATTGGGTCATAAAGAGATGTACGGTAATCTCTTGTATCGCGTCCCACTGCAAATAGAACGCTTCGAGTTGAACGATTAAATAGTGCTTCATCTTGTGTTTTTGCTTTGACGTACTCGTTACGAAAACGGACTGAAAGGTCTATATCATAAGCAATGGGACGTCCAAGTGTGATTGAACCACCTCTCGTGTCCCAAACATATCTGTCTCTCAGATAATCTTGTTGTTGCAAAGCACCGATTGTACCATAGTAACGCCGGAAACGACGCCTATTGTAAATACGTGCATTGAGTCGTGTTGGGGTGCCTAAAATCCATGGCGTCCCAAAACTTGCTTCTGCTGTATGGTGGTCGCGCGTTCCAAGTTCGCCTTTGAGGTGGATGCGATAGGCACGTCCAAATAGATTATGTTGACCTATTTCTGCCGTTCCAAAAATTCCACCTTCACTACCATAGCCACCGCCTACACTTAGTGTGCCAGTTGTCGGTGATTCCGCGATATTAACGACAAGGTTTTTTCGACTATCATTATCGGTATCACTGGGAACAAAATCCACTCCGCGAATGAAGGGTCCCATTTGGAAAAGGCGTTGCCGTGCTTTGCGGAGAACCTTGACATCAAGCAATTCATCTGATTTGATGTTCAACCAATCAAGTTCGCGCCTAATTATAAGCTCCTTTGTTTTTTCTAAACCCCTGATTGGCACATTGTCAATAATTATAACATCACCTTGACTGATTTTCAAGCTGATGTTAACCGAAGCGTTCACTTCATCAAAAAACGGTTGCGGAATCACTTCTGCAAGGAG
Organism: Candidatus Poribacteria bacterium; assembly: GCA_965237835.1. Lineage (GTDB taxonomy): Bacteria > Poribacteria > WGA-4E > WGA-4E > WGA-3G > MSPOR6. The sequence goes on from OZ250160.1 coordinate 689,962, forward strand.
ATAGCCTTTGTCAAGATATGTTTGCTGTAATTTGGCAATTGATTCTTCAAAGACAGCACGGTTGAAAAGCTCTCCTTCAGCAGGGTCTAACATATTTTTAATTTTTTGTTCCGAATATACAATTTTCTCTCCCGATTCAACTTGAACATTATATTTTCCAACAATAAATTGAGATCCCTCATCAACCGTAACATCAAGCATCAACCCTATTTTGTCCTCTGTAAAACGTTTGGTGTGTCCTAAGATCTTTACTTGTGCGAAGCCTTGGTCTTGATAATAATTTCTTAGATTGTAATTTATGTCTTCCTCTGCAAAAAGGATCTCGTCAAAATGTTTGCCAATACGCGTCTTCATCTGTTTACGCAATTTTTTCGCATCAACTTGATCATTTCCAATAAAATTGATTTCTGTGATTCTAACGCGCGGACCTTCATCTATCTCAAAAGTAACCTGATTTGTGTTCTTTTCATCATCTTTATCAATATGCACCTGTATGCTTACAAGATAAAACCCTTTTTCGTGGTATAACTTTCGGATTGCACGTTCGCTTTCCCAACGAAGACGATCACTGAAAATTTCTGAACGGCGTAAAGTGACCTGATTCATGAGCTTCCCTGTGTCCAACTCAATGTTTCCAATGATGTTGATTCCTTCAACTTTAGGGCTTTCATCAAGGAGATAGGTAACTTCAAAACCGCCACCTTCAATATTTTTTACATCTACAGCAATATCATAGAAAAATCCTGTGTCCTTGTAAAGGTTTTCAATATCTTTTGTAAGAAAATCTTCTGAGATTTCCTGACCTACTTGTGTTTGAATAAGGGTTTGCAGCATCTCCTTTCGGAGTGTTTCGACACCTTTGAACTCAATTTTTTTGACAGTAAACGTATCATCAACAGAGGAGGATGGCTGTTTCTCTTCAGTAGATTCAACGGGTTGTGTTTCTTCAGCAGGTTTGGGTCCAATAATTGTGTCTGTTGATTGACCTGCCCAAACACCGAAACTTAGGAAAAAAGAGAGCAGTGTAACGACGACAAACTGTATAGTAGAAGTAAGCACGGAATTTTTGATGCCTTTCATGGATAGAGTTCCTCCTTAATCGTTGTGTGTGTGCGTGCGTGATGTCTCTTGTGCTGCAAAATAATGTTGAACTTCAAACGTCTTCAGGATAGATCGGTGTTCCGAAGTTAGACGAAAGATGTCTAAATGCTGCGATTAGTTTTTGCGTTACTTTTCCCGGTTCTCCATTTCCAATAACACGTTGGTCAAGTTTGACTACCGGTATAACTTCCGCTGCTGTCCCGGTAAGGAAGCATTCATCTGCGATGTAGAGGTCATGCCTAGTGAAAACTCGCTCTTCCACCTGAAAGCCTGCCTCGCGTGCAAGTACAATCACGCTATTCCGCGTAACACCTTCCAAAATACCGATGTAGGATGGCGGCGTAACGATTATCTCATTTTTTACCCAAAAAATATTATCCCCACTACACTCCACAACATACCCATCATTATTGAGCATCAGTGCTTCTGCAGCCCCTGATTGTTTAGCCTCAATTTTCGCGAGAATATTGTTGAGGTAATTAAGTGATTTGATCCGTGGGTTAATCGCTTCAGCATAATTCCTTCGAACTGACACTGTGACAACTTCTAACCCGTTATCATAGAAATGTTGTGGGTACAACTTAATTTTATCAGCAATAATAATTACTGATGGATGTTCACATTTATCTGGGTCTAGTCCTAAATCGCCAATGCCACGCGTTACGATTAATCGAATATATCCCTCATGAAGTTGATTTCGACGTAGCGTTTCAAGCACATTCTGCTTCATCGTATCAATCGGAATCGGGATTTGTAGCATAAGCGATTTGGCAGAATCATAAAGTCTTTCTAAGTGTTCATCAAGCTTAAAGACATATCCGTTATAGCAACGTATACCTTCAAAAACACCGTCCCCATAGAGCACGCCATGGTCGAACACAGAGATCTTCGCCTCCGCACGCGGTAGAAATTCTCCGTCGATAAAAATCAACATTACCTATCCCTTCCTATGTACAAATGTATTATACCAAATTAACTTGATTAGAAGTTTTCTAATAGCGGTTAGCATTGCGAGGCACGGGGACCTCGCACTACAGACCGGGTTAATTGGGTATTATACCAAATTAACTTGATTAGAAGTTTTCTAATAGCGGTTAGCATTGCGAGGCACGGGGACCTCGCACTACAGACCGGGTTAATTGGGTATTATACCAAATTAACTTGATTAGAAGTTTTCTAATAGCGGTTAGCATTGCGAGGCACGGGGACCTCGCACTACAGACCGGGTTAATTGGGTATTATACCAAATTAACTTGATTAGAAGTTTTCTAATAGCGGTTAGCATTGCGAGGCACGGGGACCTCACACTACAGACCGGGTTAATTGGGTATTATACCAAATTAACTTGATTAGAAGTTTTCTAATAGCGGTTAGCATTGCGAGGCACGGGGACCTCGCACTACAGACCGGGTTAATTGGGTATTATACCAAATTAACTTGATTAGAAGTTTTCTAATAGCGGTTAGCATTGCGAGGCACGGGGACCTCGCACTACAGACCGGGTTAATTGGGTATTATATTGTTATTTAGTCAGCGATCCTTCCATCTACAAGGTGAACTGTTCGGTTTGCGCGATCGGATATGCGCGAATCGTGTGTTACAATAATAAATGTCTGGTTAAGACGTTCATTTACATCCTGCAATACATCAAGTACTGCTTCACTTGTTTTGTCATCAATGTTGCCTGTCGGTTCGTCAGCAAGCACAACTTTGGGTTGATTGATTAAGGCTCTGGCAATGGCAACTCGTTGCCGTTCTCCACCAGAGAGTTGGCTCGGATAATGTCCAAGACGTTCAGAGAGACCAACGTTATCAAGAAGTTGTTCAGCAGTCCCATAAACTTCAGTGCGACTTAGGTTTTTTCCATCCTCAGCTCCTGATTTCTTTGCATTTCTGATTAGCCTACCCATTGCAACGTTTTCTAAGGCGGTAAATTCTGGTAATAATTGGTGAAACTGAAAAACAAAACCGATCGCATCATTTCTAAAACGGGTAAGCTCACGTTCAGGTAAAACCGTAATGTCTTGGTCTTCATAAAATATGTTGCCATCTGTGGGGAGGTCAAGTGTTCCAATGATATGCAGCAGGGTGCTTTTGCCAACACCTGATGCACCCATAATCGTAAGTATCTCCGATTTGTGTACATCAAGGTTTACGCCTTTTAGCACTTTTAGTTCTGATTCACCATCATAAAAGGATTTGTGTAAATTGTCAATTCTGATTAACTTTTCCATTGATGTATTAGACAGAGTGTGCCAATTTCCTCACAAATTTAGAGAACATGTTTTATTCATATTGCAAAGCTTCAATCGGTTTCAAATTTGATGCTTGCCATGCTGGGTAAATAGTCGCAAGCCAACAGATTGCAAATGAAAGTAGGTTGATGAAACACACAAAGAACCAATTGATCTTTATTGGCAGTTGATTCATCTGATAGATTTCACTCAAACCCAATTCCTTCAAGGAAATAGGTTCAACAATCGAGAAAAGCACAAAACCTAATACTATAGACCAAAATAGAAAGAAAGTCATCTTCCATTTCGGTGACAACTTCTGCCACGATTTTATCATAACAAAAATCCAAAATATTAACAACCCTATACCTCTAATCAGAAGTAGTGTCACAGACGGGATTTGCCAACTCATTGCAGGTAATACCTTTAACGGAACTAACCAACCTATGCCTTGTATTGACACAAAGATGAGGAGCAAAACGCCTGCAATATGAATACGTCGATACGCAATTGCAACCTGGCACAAACTTACTATTCCAATAACTTCAACTGCATACCAAAGTGAGGGACGCATTACATTTGTGCTCAGCAACCAACAAATATAAAGTCCCAGAGTCGTGCCAACTATCGTTCCTAACATTCCAATTATACTACCTTTAATCATGAAAATACCCATAATGTTACCACGCGAGGCTCCGAGAGTCCGCAGTGTTCCAACATCTTTTGTTTTTTCCATGACAGTCATTATCAGTGTACTAGCAATATTAAAGGCAGCGACTAAAATAATGAGTGCTTCTATAATAATTGTCGCAATTTTCTCCATCTTCAAAGCCGCGAATAAAGGGGCATGTGTCTCTAACCACGTCGTCGTAATGGGCATTTCAATAACAGAAAATGCTGCGTCCTCTATTTCCGGACTAATCGCGGTAACCTGATCAGGGTCCTCTAACCGAACCAAGAGTACGTTAACTTGTCCTACTTTATTATATAGTTTTTGGGCAGTTTCATTATCTATAAACCCAATCCTGTTATCGTAAACAGCGAGTTCTGATTCATAAAACCCAATAACAACAAAATTCGAGAAGTCAACAATGACTGATCCCGTACCACCAGGATCCAACAGTCTAACAACGAGACGCAAAACATCGCCTTCATTGAGACGCAGTCGCTGTGCCAATCGAGAACCAACGACTATTCCGCCTGTGATTGTTTCTCCTTCTCTGAATTGTGCCGCTTCAATTAATGGCGATGTTTGGAAATCTATCGAACCGTTGACAAATTTTGAAAACCCTGTGACCTTATCTTCTTGTACTGGATCTATCCCTTTGATATATATAACATCTGAAATCCCATCACCGCCTGATTGAAAAACTCCCATTTGAGAATAGACTACAGGTGATGCGGCGGCTACTCCATCAACATTTGTAATTCTTTCAATCTTGTTTTGGTAATCACCAAAAAAACTGTTGTCTATTAATCGCAAAGCCAAATGAGCTTCATTCGCAAGAAAACGATTTCTGAGCCCATAGTCAACACCATCCAAAACAGCGATTACCAAAATCACAGTAGCAACACCGAGACCGACTCCCACAATAGAGATAATGCTGATTATTGATATAAACGACTGTTTTCTACGTGAAAGCAGATACCGCGAGGCTACGAACCATTCAAATTTCATATATAAATTAAATTCTATTAGAATTAATTGAGCAAAGGCATGTGTAGCCTACTGAAGTAAATGATTTTTATTTTCAAAATTAGAATTATACCCAATTAACGGGATTTGTCTTATTTTCCGGACGGTAGGTGCGGTTTCCTAACCGCACCTTATACGTCAATTTAGCGGTCCCCAACCCGGTAGGTGCGGTTTGTAACCGCACCAGCTCTTATGGAATATGCGTCCGATAACCATTTTCGCGAACGAATCGGTGCGGTTACAAACCGCACCTACCGGACCTGGAGGATCCCTAAATTGACGCCTATGGTGCGGTTAGGAAACCGCACCTACCGGTCCGGAGGCCTGATACGCGTGACTTTTTCTTAAATTGACGCCTATGGTGCGGTTTCCTAACCGCACCGATAGATTGAAATCAAGTTAATTTGGTATTATATGTTTTTATGTTTATGCAGTATTTTACTAAATCTTCCAACTCTCCCCACTTTTCGACTGCCTTTGGGAAACACTCTTCAAAATGCATACCTATCTTTTGTAAAACACGACCCGATGCAGGATTACGCTTGAGATAGAAAGCGTGAATACTCGTTAACTTTAGAACGTCAAATGCATAACTTAAGATTACATTCGCAGCTTCAGTACAATACCCACGATTCCAGTACGGATTTCCGACCCAATAACCGAGTTCTCCAATTTTATCAGTTTGGTCAATACCTATGCTGATTGCACCAATCAAAATAGTCCTTTCCGATTTTTGGTTGTCTTTAAGCGTTATCGCAAGATTAATTCCTACACCCTTCTCAAATTCTGGTCGATGGGTACTGATCCATTCTTCTGCCATACCATCTTTGTATGGATGTGGGATTGCACATGTAGTAGATGCCACGTCTCGTTCACCCGCAAGCCGTTGCACATCGGGTGCGTCCACAAGTATAAATGGACGGAGTATCAATCTTTCTGTTTGAAGTGTTGGAGCAGTAATCATTTTTCATCAAACTCACTCTTTAAAATATTGTAACGGATCGTATCCTCACTTGAAGAATCGTGGTCTTTGGGAAAATAATCATCAAAATCTTCGGGCTGGAGACCCCTCGCCTTTAGGCAGGGGAGGAAAGCCCGCCTCCTATTATAGTTATAATTTGTCCCCAAAAGGGGGAGTGCTGTTTTATCTCCACCTGCACACTGGGAGTCTGGATTCAGTTGTGCTGCTTCGTTCAGTGAGACTGTCACTACTCGCTTACTTGACCTGACACGATGTCTTTACCAGAAAATAATGGCTATAAGCCCACGCTCTCGCGGTATATGTTGCCCCATCGACATCACGGAATCAGAGAGGATACAGACTTGGGGAGCATCCGTAACATCTTGTTGCCTGCCACGACAAGACCCGCGATATATCGTCTAGTCAACCGTTTAACTTGTGGAGTGGACGCTTGGCATGCGCTTCGCACAAGCCCCGATGCTTTAGCGCGGGGTTATTGACAGTAGTGCATTCCTATTTTTTGCATCACTCTGCCAGAGGCGGGATTTCGTTTGAAGTGGTCGGCGAAAATCGACTCAATGTCATGCTCACGAAATCCATAAGCGACAACAGTCTTTGCTGCCTCAGTGCAATACCCGCAGTTCCAATACGATTTCCCTATCCAATAGTTAAGTGCTGCATCTTTGTAAGGAAGATGAAGCCGGAATACCAACCCAACTGTGCCGATCAACGTTCCGTCTGTTGAAAACGTAATCGCAAAGTTTATACTTTCGCCTGTTTCATATCCGTGGTAACACCATTGAATCCACTCCTCTGCCATGTCGACTTCATACGGATGTTTTATTTCATAAGTTGTTGATGCTACGTCGGGATCATTAGCAAGACGTTGCACATCCGGTGCATCGTCAAGTGTAAATGAGCGAAGTATCAACCTTTCTGTATAGAGAGTCAGTGCGGTTTCCATGCTAATTTTCCGGACGCATCTGTGGAAACAGGATTACATCTCGTATAGAATATTGATCTGTCAACAACATGGTCAACCTGTCAATCCCGATGCCGAGCCCACCAGTCGGAGGCATCCCATACTCTAAGGCACGCAAATAATCTTCGTCAACCATAAATGCTTTTTCATCACCTTTCGCTAAATTGCTTGCTTGTTCCATAAAGCGCTGACGTTGGTCGATCGGGTCGTTAAGCTCGCTAAACGCGTTGCCTACTTCCATACCGCAAATAAAAAATTCAAAACGTTCTACGAGTTCTGGATTCTCAGGTTTCTTTTTCGCAAACGGTGATACCTCAATAGGATAGTCACAGATAAATGTAGGTTGAATCAATTTCGACTCTACATAAACGTCAAAAAGCTCTGCAATAATTTCACCCTTTGACTCATCGCCTTCCAATTCAATACCTGCGTCAACTGCTTTTGTATATAACTCATGAGCAGTAAGCGAATCGGGATCAATATCGCTATATTCCTGAATCGACTCTATCATAGTCATCCTTCGCCAGGGAAGTGTAAAATCTATTTCCTGTTCCTGATAGAATATTTTAGTTTTACCGTGTATTTTTTCTACCGTTTGTGCAATCAGATTTTCTGTTAACTCCATTACCTCAAGGTAATCTGCGTAAGCCAGATAGAGTTCAAGCATCGTAAATTCGGGGTTATGGTCTCGATCCATTCCTTCGTTACGAAAGTCGCGTGAAAATTCGTAGACCCGATCAAATCCACCAACTATAAGACGTTTTAGGTAGAGTTCATTTGCAATTCGGAGATATAGCGATTGATCTAAAGTATTATGATAAGTTGTGAATGGACGCGCACTCGCACCACCATAGATTGGTTGAAGCACTGGTGTTTCTACTTCAATAAAATTTTGTGCGTTGAGCATGTCCCGAATCGCTTGAACAATTTGTGTGCGTTTTATGAAAACCTCTTTCACTTCAGGATTCATAATCAGATCCGCGTAACGTTGTCTGTAACGTGTCTGCTTATCTTGTAAGCCGTGCCATTTTTCAGGGAGTGGCCGGATAGATTTCGAGAGAAGTTCAACTTCATCAACAAGGATTGTTAATTCACCTGTGCGTGTACGAAAAATGACACCACTTGCACCGATAATGTCTCCGACATCAAATCGGCGATAAATTCGGTAGGCATCTTGCCCAACACCGTCTCGACGGACGTATATTTGGATTTGTCCCTCACTATCTTGGAGATTAGCAAAACTACTCTTTCCATGATCGCGCTTGGTCATAATTCTACCGGCAATAGTGACTCGGCGGGACTCGTCAGGGGTTTCAGTGACATCTTTAAAGTCTTCGCGTATGTTTGCTGTTGTGTGTGTCGGCGCATATTGATGCGGATAGGGATCAATACCTGCATCGCGGATTTCTTTTAATTTTTCTTTACGTTGTCGCATTAAGTCATTTGTTTCTTCCATGCATCTACCCTCCTTTCTTTGTCATCACTCTTCGGGCTGGAGACCCCATCCTTTAGGTTGGGGAGGAAAGCCCGCTCCTTTTATTTTTGGTATTAGGAGTTTAGTTTCCAATCAAATATAACTGAAAACTAAATCCCTAATATGCACAAACATAAGTTTGCGTTCTCCCTTTCGGGGTGTCTGTTGCCCCATCCAGATCACAGTATCCGAGAGGAATCGGACTTGGGGAGCATCCGAAACATCGCTCTGGCTACCACGCCAAGATACTGCGATATATGACTGTAGTCAACGGTTTAACTTGTGAAGTGGACGCTCGGATTGCGCTTTGCACAAGCCCCATGCTTTAGCTTGGGGTTATTGACAACCTCTTTAATTATACTCTTATTTTCAGTACAATAATTATACTCTTATTTTCAGTACAATGCAACACGAAACATAGAACCGTTTAGTTTTCAGTTTCTCATACAAGTAATGTGAACTCGGTGTAAGAAATAACGTAAGTTTTGGCATAGATAGGAGGGTGTTTTTACCTCCTAATCCCTTAAACAGGGGAAATTAGTGGAAAAAACCTGTGAATTCGTGAAAGTAGGCTTATACCGAGCTCACGTTAGACATAGGGTTTATAGGTTTTCATGTTTCCTCCGAATATAGGGTAATCACTTACTTTCTGACGGTTTCATTTTCAAATAACTCTCAATAAACGCATCTATTTCACCATTCAAGACAGCGTCAACATTACTTGTCTCGACGTTTGTTCTCGTATCTTTGACTCGTTGATATGGATGTAGTACATAAGATCGGATTTGACTTCCGAAATCAATATTTCGTATTTCAGGTTTAAGTTTAGCAAGTTCTTCGTCACGTTGCGCTCTAAGATGGTTGTACAAGCGTGAGCGCAGGACCTTCATAGCAATTTCTCGGTTTTTGTGTTGCGAACGTTCGTTCTGACACTGCACCATAATACCTGTCGGTTTATGTATAATGCGGACTGCAGAGTCCGTAACGTTTACATGTTGTCCACCTGCACCGCTGGATCGGTATGTGTCAATCCGAAGGTCTTCAACGTTGATTTCTACATCAACACTATCGTCAATCTCTGGTGTAACGCTTACAGCAGCAAAAGAGGTATGCCGGCGACTGTTAAAATCGAACGGAGAGAGACGGACAAGACGATGTACACCTGATTCCGCTCTCAAGTAACCGTAGGCGTCCATCCCTTTTATTAGAATGGTTACGCCTTTTATCCCCGCTTCATCTCCCGCAGTCAGATCAACGATTTCTGTTGTGTAATTGCGTTGGTCGCACCAGCGTAAATACATACGCATTAGCATGCTTGCCCAGTCTTGTGCGTCAACACCACCTGCCCCAGGATGAATGCTGAGAATAGCATTGTTCTCATCAAACTCCCCATCCAACATGAGTCGGAGTTCAATTTTCGCAAACTGCCGACTGAGTGTTGACAATCCGTTCTGGATCTCAGGTTCTAAACTGTCTTCATCTTCTTCAATGGCAAGTTCAAGCAGAATCTGCAGGTCATCAACATTACACTTCAATTTTTCATATTCAGAGATTTCATTTTTGAGTGAAGAAATTCGCTGGTGCACTTTTTGGACGCGCTGAGTGTTGCCCCAAAAATCGGTTGCCATCGCTTCTTTTTCAAGTTCCGCTAACTCTTTTCGTTTCGTGGGCAGGTCAAAGATACCCCTTGAGTTCGTGAAGCCGAGTTGTTACCGTTTCAATTTCTATTTTTAAATCTGTTAACATTTATATCCTTTTAATTGTCTACGTTGGTAAGTTTTGTATTTGAGTAATGTCCAACAATTCGATGAACAACTAAACTCGCAACACTAAGAACCACGCAGAGTATAGCAAACCAATCTCCAAAACGCGTATAGAGTGTCAGATTTCCATCAGAAAGTGGGATATTTGCAATCAAGAATTCTTCATCAGTCTGAGGGGTAACCAAAGGAGTAAAGATATTTCCAAACCTATCAACTGCACATGTATATCCACCATTAGCGCAGCGAAAAACAGCAATTCGGTTTTCTACTGCACGCAAAGGTACCATTGCCAGATGTAACTCAGGAAAGGCTGTCCCAGCAAACCAAGCATCGTTTGTTAGAATGCCCATCACATCTGCACCTTTTTTCACGAACTGCCGAAAATGATTCGGAAAGGCTGACTCAAAGCAAATTGATGTTCCAACTTCAATTTGTTTGTCATTAGTTTCTGTTTTTTCAACATCAATAATTGGCAAAAGGTTTACTGTTTTACCATGTTCAAACGGGTGAAACTGGATGAAGTTCGGAAGAAAATCTCCCAAAGGCACATATTCCCCAAACGGCACAAGGTGCATCTTAGCATACTTACCAACGATTTCACCTTCAGATGATACGGATATGACTCTGTTGTATAGATCTCCCAACTTATCAGGATCAGTTGCCCCAATAAGCATCGGGATACCACCAATTTGCTGATGCATCTGCTTGAATATATTGTTGTGTATTTGCCACTCACCAGATAGGACTTGTCCTCTAAGTGTTGTTTCGGGCCAAACAACTAACTCTGGCTTATCCATTGCGGCTTTTTGTGTTCTGTTGATATACCTCCTGAAAATCTTTAAGAAATTTTCTGATTTCCATTTCTCAATTTGCGGTATATTTCCTGGAATAATTGCCACCTTTATACTTTCTTGCTCAACCTTTTCACTCTTAGATAAAACCGCATATCCATAAATGAGACTACTAAATGTCAGGACACAAACGACTATAACGGCAGCCAATTCCTTACGCCATTCATGCCTATTACGAATTATTGTGGCAATCCCCGCATTGAAAAAGACGATTACAAAACTAACACCGTAAACACCCGTTAGCGATGCAATTTGAATTCCCGGCAAATACTTCCACTGAGAATAACCGATGTTGCCCCATGGAAAACCTGTTAGCAACCAACTCCGCACCCATTCTAAACTCACCCAAATAACGGCTACACCTAATGGGTATAATATCCCTGATTGCCATGGTAAATGATGCACTAAAACTGCGAAAACAGCCAAATAGAGTGCCGTATACCCTACCAGCAACAGATAGCCGAGAACAGTCGTGAAGATATTCGCATAGGGATATAAGAGTGCGATTGCTAAAAGCAGACCAGCGAAAAACAGAAATCCTGCTACATATCCTAAACGAAATGCAGATTTCCAATTTTCGGCAGGTTCAAGTGCCACTAATAATGGGACTAATGCTACCCATGCAAGTGGGAAGAAATTTACGTTTGGAAAACTACAAAACAGGAGGATGCCTGAACTTGCAGCAAGCCAATATCGGTATCGTTTCACAAAATTCAACATGTATACCACAGGATGTGTAGTTTTAAAACATATTAACACATCTATTTACATGTGTCAACAAAATTAATGAGGTGATGTGATAAAGTTATTGGCAATTCTCTGAATCTCGGATTTTGCGGGTCTCTATGTAGGACGTGGTCTCTGGCTCTCCATCCGAATGCCGTACGCGCATTGACTAAACACTGTGTACCTCCTGCCTGGTAGGTGCGGTTTCCTAACCGCATCTGCCCCAGGACCGGTAGGTGCGGTTTCTAACCGCACCGGAACTTATGGAATATGCGTCCGATAACCGTTTTCGCGAACGATTCGGTGCGGTTAATGAAGATTAAAAAATAAATTCGGTAATTTCTAACCATAGACATCTTGTTTTATGTTTTTCTTGTGTGAGGTCCATTATCTGGTTGTCTGAATCGCGGAGGGCACGGAGGACACAGAAGACGCGGAAAATGCTTTTGTGTCTCGGACATTTGCTTTCGCCAGAGACGGGTCGGTAACAAAGAATCTCTTAATTCCGCGTCCTCCGCGTTCTCTGCGATAATCCGCGATTCAGACAGAAAAGAGATCAGAATTACCGAATTAATAAATTAAACTTCATCAAACCGCACCTACCGGCCTGGAGGATCCCTAAATTGACGCATAAGGTGCGGTTACAAACCGCACCTACCGGCCTGGAGGATCCCTAAATTGACGCATAAGGTGCGGTTACAAACCGCACCTACCGGTCCTGGGGCAAATCGGGATTACCGATTTAAATACTTAAACTTCATCTAACCACACCTACCGTCCGGAAAATAAGACAAATCCCGTTAATTTGGTATTAGTTGAACTCACTTTAAAAAGATAATATATGTAAACCCAATAAAGCGATTTACGTTAAAACGTTTATATTGAATGAATACGACCAATATGTTATAAATTTATGTAAAGAGGAGATGCTATGTTTGTAGGGTTGCACTGAAATTCTACAAAATTTAGCCGTGCATTTATGATGAGATTTTTGACACTGCTCTTATGGGTAGTTTTCTTTATTCCAAGCACAGTCTTTGCGGGGCCAGGACGGACAGGAGCACAAATATTAAACTTAGGGGGCGGTGCTCGCGCAAGAGCCTTAGGTGATGCCTTTTCCGCTATGTCTGGTGATGTTACCACCTCGCTATGGAACCCAAGTGGTTTGGCGATGATGCCAGACAGCAAATTACGTTCTGGCAAAAAAGGGGCGCAAGCCTCAATGTTCTACACAGATTATAGCGCACCATTCGGTGAGGCTGGCGAAGGGTTATACTACACGTTCCTCTCAGGGGCAATCCCTCTAGGAGATATGGGCACTGTTGGTGCAACGCTTCAGTTGCAGGGGCAAGGCACTATTTCAGTTACAACTGATTCCCCTAATGTACTACGAGAGGAGAGCCTCGGGACCAACATGGCGTTGACCTTATCTTATGCGGACGCTATAACTGATTCTTTAGCAGCGGGCATCAACGGTAAGATGATACGGATGGTACTTGGCAGAGAGAACGGAACTTCTTATGCTGTCGATATGGGAATCCAATATCTTCTCCCTTTCAATCCAGTACCTACTACTTTGGGTGTCGCCATACAGAATATAGGACCGGGTATCTCTTTTATTGATGAAAACCAAGCAGACCCGTTACCGAGAATGCTGCGGGTTGGGACTTCTATGAGTCTTTATCGTGATAGATTTAACCATTTCCGTTTGGTAAGTGGAATTTCGGCTTATGTTGATAAGTTGACAGAAAATGAAACAGAATTAGATGCAGATTTGGAACGACTAAATGCAGAGAGAACAGAAAAACTTACCCGCGAACAACTGTTATCGGATAGGGGTGTTGGTGTCCGTGCATTTGAATGGCGTCACCTACAAAAGAATCTTGGATTGGAGTACTGGCTCGGTAACCTCTTGGCATTGAGAGTCGGCTACAAATCCGAACCGGGTGTTAACCTGCCAGATTTGTCTGATTACATCACATACGGTATTGGCGTGAAAGTTTATCTGTTTAATTTAGATTTGACATACGGACCCCGATTTGGTCCCAACCAACAAAGACTTATTGAAGCGACAGGTATCGTCGCGTTCTAATCATTTTATAGGAAAACAATAACAAGTGAAACCTAACTCTACAATTTTCTTGTGTGTGATAATTTTCTGTCTATCGTCTGCTATATGTTTCGCCGCCAATGAATCCCAGACACATCTGTTGACAAATTTCTATTTAGATTCTAATCTCGGAATACGGACACTTACGAATCAATCAACTGCTGCAATCGCAGCAGGCGAGAATCTCGCGCCTCAAAAATCTCCTAATGAAGCATTTCTCTATTCGCTTGTAATTCCAGGGATGGGGCAGCTATACACGGGTGCTAAACACGGTTACATCTATACTGCTGCTGAGGTGGGTTTCTTAGTTACATACTTTATCTTGCAAAATAAAGCTACTAACCCTCGCGACGACTTCTACGATGTTGTCAGGGATCATGTTAATTTTATCGGTCCCGGTACCTTTATAGATTGGAATGATGAAGATTTTGAACACGCTTCTCAATATGAAAACTGGAACCATGTCTACGATTCTGATGTGACACGTACGCGCACAGGTAAATGGTATTGGAAAGACATTGATCCATCATTGAAAGACGAAAAGGATACCGAAATTAAGTTTGATTCAAAACATCGTTTGGAAGCTTATGACTTGAGAAAAAAAGCGAATGATACATTTCAAAGCGCACGTACTGTCTTGGGAATGGTGATTTTAAACCATGTATTCAGTGCAGTAGAAGCACGTATTTCAACCAAACGGTGGAATCAAAAACACAAAGAATCTGGAAGCATCCAAATTGATTTACAAACAGATATCTCTGCTGGCGCACTAAGAGGTGTACTGGTTCTAAGAAAAAACTTTTAAAAGGAGGAACCTATGCCATTAGCATTACCACTTCTATTGGACGCTCTCAATTCTGTTACAGCAATTCCAATTATTCCTTTCAATGAGGATAAGATCGATTATGTTGGACACGCAAAGAACATTGACTATTTGATGACCAACAACTATCTTGATGAAGAACGGAAACGTGTCATCGCAATTGCAGGGACAAGCCTAATTCACCACATCGCTGAAACAAAGCAGTTACGTCTCATTGAAAAAACAGGACAACAGATGAGTTCTGATGGAATCCTTATATCTGGCATTGTTCCGAATCCTATTTTTCAGGCAGGACAACTGATAGAAGCACAATCTGAACTCAACAGACCACCAGATGCGTATCTTTTAATGCCGTTAACAGGTATATTCTGTCCAGAGGGCATCTATGAAACGTATATGAAATTCGGTGAACATTACGGCAGCAGCTGCGAGGCACGATTTATTTACTATTTTCGACAAAAGCACGATTTGGACGTTGTGATCCGTTTGTTAAATGATTCTCCACATTTCATCGGTGTTAAAATCGGAACTGATGAGGAAGATATCCTCCCACTCATTGAAGGTGTGGGTGATAATGGCATTGTGATGTGGGGTATCGGGGATAGGTGCACGCGTCCGGCACAACTCGGAACAAAAGGGCATACCTCTGGTATTACAGTTGCTTATGCACGTGCTTCTGATGAAATCAACAACGCCCAGCGTAAGGGTGATTACAAAACTTCTGCACGTATTGAAGCAGAATTAGAATCACTTGAGGAGATCCGTTTTAGGAATGAACGGGTCTACAACTATTCTGCTGTTGTTGAAGCAATGATTTTAGGTGGTTTTGACGATGTTGAAGCTGGGACTGGCGGACCATTCAACCCACGTGTCCCACCAGAAATTAAAAAACAGGTTAACATTGCAATCCAAAAGTTGAAAACGTATCATTAGATGTTCGGCATTTTAAATGTTTACGTGATACCTCCGAATATGATTGGCTAACGTGAGTTTGATATATAGCAAATTCTAAACATAAATGGACATTTTCGTAGGGGTTAGGTTACCTAACCCCTACGGGCGAGAAGACCTCGCCCCTACGAGAAGACCGACATCTTGTCTTTATCAAACTTACGTTTGGCTAGAAAAACGGGCGTTTGATATATAGCAAATTCTAAACATAAATGGACATTTTCGTAGGGGTTAGGTAACCTAACCCCTACGGGCGAGAAGACCTCGCCCCTACGAGAAGACCGACATCTTGTTTTTATCAAACTCACGTTTGGCTAGAAAAACGGGCGTTTGATATATAGCAAATTCTAAACATAAATGGACATTTTCGTAGGGGTTAGGTTACCTAACCCCTACGGGCGAGAAGACCTCGCCCCTACGAGAAGACCGACATCTTGTCTTTATCAAACTTACGTTAAACATAAATGGACATTTTCGTAGGGGTTAGGTTACCTAACCCCTACGGGCGAGAAGACCTCGCCCCTACGAGAAGACCGACATCTTGTTTTTATCAAACTCACGTTTGGCTAGAAAATATATCCGAAGAGAGACTCCTCCTATGTCTTTTGATAGTTTAACACTACGCATTGTTACCGATGAATTGCACCAAACCCTTATTGGTGGCACTATTCGGCACATTGAACAAGCAAATCCGACAACTTTCTCATTAAAGATTGTTCAAGGCAGACAAACCCACTGGCTCACGTTATCCGCACATTCCGTGCATGCCCGCGCACACCTTATTCAAAAACTTCATTCCGGTCAAAAACAATCTTATTTTGCCGATTTTCTTTCCACGCATCTTAAACACGGCACTATCACCGAAATCGAACAACTCGGTTGGGACCGGATATTAAAAATTACAGTCCAACCAGTTTCTGATGGACCGATCCAACCACCAAATAAATCAATAATTGCTGAATTTATGGGAAAACACAGCAATATCATATTCATTGACGCAACAGATGACAAAATATTGGAATGTCTTAAACATATTGACGAAACAATGAGTCGATATCGAGAAGTATTGCCCGGCGAGACCTATACTTTACCACCGCAACAGGATAAGTTGGAGCCAATAACGATAGATAAAGCAACTCTTTCGGATCTTTTTCTGTCATCAGATATGACTTGGAAATCTCTTTTCAATAAGGTTGATGGACTCAGTCCAACACTCGCGAAGGAGATTATTGCACGCGCAGAAAATACTGAACTATGGGAAGCCTACCAACAAATTATACACTATTTTGAACCGAAGCGTGCAGAACCACAACTGCTTATGGACGGTAATAAACCGGTAGCTGCCACACCTGTACCCCTACATCAATTTCCAGATGCTGTGTCCGAGTCTTTTAATACGATGAGCGAAGCACTCACAGCATATTACGATGCGATCACTTTGCAGGAGAACACGGTATCAGAAAAACACACACTTATACAAGCATTGGAAAAGCAGAGGAATTTGCTCAAGCGAAAGGAAAAAGCACTAAGCCAAGATTTAGAAAAGGCTGAAAAGTCCGAAGATTATCGTATACAAGGCGAACTTATACTCGCAAATCTACATAAAATTACGCGTGGACAAAAACAGGTTGAACTACAAAATTACTATAGTCCTGATCTTGAAACACTTACGATTTCTCTCAATCCAGAACAGACCCCTTCCGACAATGCTCAAGCTTATTTCAAGAAATACACTAAAGCAAAACGAGGATACTCACAGATTCAACAAAGGATTGCAGAACTTGAAGCGGAACAGGCAGTCCTTAATACCTATCAAGCTAAGATGGAATCAGCGGATACGCTTGAGGCACTGCGTCGTCTTCATGCTGAATTTATTGACAATGGATATCTGAAAAAGCAGCTACGAGGCAAGCAGAAACAAGAAATAAGTGATGGTCCCTTCCGAAAATATACCTCTACCAACGGATTTCACATCTATGTCGGTCGTAACAGCCAGTCTAATGATATGCTTTTACGTCAGATAGCCAAACCGCGTGATATGTGGCTCCATGCCAAGCAAATTCACGGGTCGCATGTCATCATCCGCAATCCAGAAAACCGTCCAGACATCCCAATGCCCACACTGCTACAAGCCGCGCAGCTCGCCGCATTCTACAGCAAAGCACATCATTCCAGTTATGTCCCCGTTGACTATACTTGGGCGCGATATGTTGTGAAACGGAAGGGTAACGTTGCAGGATATGTGCATTACACACACGAAAAGACATTGTATGTGGAACCTGCGACTCCATCAACGAAAAATAAATGACATACATCTTTTCCCCAGGACCGGTAGGTGCAGTAAGGACGAGAATATCTGCGTTCGTAGTCGCGCAATTCATTGCGCCTCTTTTCTTTCAATATAAGAGGCGCAATGAATTGCGCGACTACAAACGAGTTCTTTCCTTAAATTGACGCCAATGGTGCGGTTTTGCGGTGTACTCACCCAAATGCGATCTGCATTCCTAACCGCACCAATAAAATAAATTGACATTATTTGTTATCATGATTATACTACAGTAAAAATTCGCAACATCGGAGGAATATAGCGATGAAATTGGTTAATTTGTTACTATTAATTGCAGTATTGTGTACTATCACTCTTTTTTCTGTGGATCAAACACAAGCATTAAAGGAGTTTGTGTACATTGACATTGAACCTTACTCAAACACTAAACTCGTAGGACACGAATGGTGGACGTTAAACCCAGGTGACAATACCTATTCCCTTCTTCCAATAGGTAAAGTTGGAGAATTTGAGGGTCCTGACAAAAAGGTGAAATTCAAAATTATAGATGGTGGCATCGTTCTCTACGGCACTAACGCAGACAGGTGGCCTAAGGCTGTTAATGATATCGCTGTTGAGGGTGTAGCAAAAGCAATCTATTTTTTTCATGCAACCGGTTGGTCTGCAGACGGGGTACCAAGTTACAAGTTCGTGATGAATTACCGAAATGGGGAACAGGAAACCCTTGAGATGATTCGAGGTGTTAATTCACATGATTGGTGCAATGAGACTCATGCTTTCACCGATAAAAATTCTGTGTGGGGATGGACAGCGAATGAAAAACCAGCTTGCGAACACGCCGGTTTGATCACGACGAAATGGGATAACCCACACCCGAATGTAGAGATTGTCTCAATTGACATGATCTCTTTGGAAACCGCTGCTGTCCCTATAATCACTGCAGTTACATTAAGTGAAGGATCACTTGATGTCCATCCAGTGCAAAAATTAACGCTCACTTGGGGAAATCTGAAGCAATCATCTGCTCGTTAGAATTCTTCAAAACCAATACTTAATTATTAATATCCTGTAGGTGTGAAAATAACCACCTAACTAGTAACAACCAAATCTGAATCACACCTACAGAAATCACAATCCATAGACATGACATTCGTTATAGAACGCGGGTATGTAAAGTTTTTGTCACCTTATGAAGATTAACAAATTGCGCTACAGGTTCGGTGAATCAACGCTAAATGCGCCTGTGGCATTTTGTTGATGCGACAAGTGTCCAAAAGCGATAATCCTGAAAATCTGATAATCCTGAAAATCCTGGTTCAGACAACAGTGCGCGGACAAAGCACCCAATCAACGCCAAATACGCGTGTAGTATTTGGCGCCTGCATTGTGGGAGGGAAACCTTGTCCGTCTCCGATTTGTTATCGGCGTTGTGTGATTTCCTTAAATTGACGCTAATGGTGTGGTTTCCTAACTGCACTGATAGAACAGTAAAATAAGGAACTTGCAGGCGCAAGTCCCCTATTTAGATAGGTTAGTTGAATTGGTTGGTTAGGTTAGTTAAGCTATTCAATTAGGAAACTGCTGCACCGGAAAATACTGCAGCTTCCTAAATATGAATAGTTTTTAGATAGATTTTCCTTCAATAAGGATACTGCAGTGCCCTTATTGTGAGGAGAATTGGTTAAATATCCCTGAATTTAACCTTATTGTACCTCTTTCAATCCGCCCCACAATGTGGTCAGCTTGTTCTTCGCTGAGATCAAGCCTTTCAACTTAGTGGTCGTGAGCGTTTGATGCTCACCGGCGAAGGATACGTCTTCAATTTGGTAGTAATATATAACACCGGGTTTGGCTGATTCGTCAATCAATTTATAGGTATTACGTTCACCTGTGGTGCCCGCACCTTGAACGAGTTCAGAATTGACCTGCTTGAATTCACCGTCTCTGCTATCGCCACGAAGGATGTTAAATCCTGCGTTGTCAAGTTCAGATTCGGTTGTCCAACGGATAACGACTTCGCCGTTTTCCAATGTCGGACGGAAGTATGACAAACTAACTGGGAGTGCAGCTCCGGTTGAATATAGTGGTGTACCATAATCATCTTCGTCGCCGTAATATGTTATCTGTACACTTGCGTCACCAGCTGTATCAACAGCGTGCACCCACGCAGCTTTACTCATGGCACCACGATTATTGTTACCCAACGGCATGACAGAACCTCGCAGTTCATCGGTTTCATCAACATCCGCTGTAGCAGGATCATCACGAATTGGGGTGCCAGGACGAGGCGTTCCATCATCATTTTTCAGACGAAGCAACGAAGTACGGGAACCGTCTTCTGCCATATCCGTGGACCAGTTCCAACCGAATGGATCGTCAAGACCGATACCGGCACGAGGGTTAGATGCAAGACCATCCAAGTTACCAACCATATCAGAAACTTGACCGGCACTATCCTTAATCGTGATAGTGAAACCACCTTCAGCATTGAGGAAGATATCTTTTCTACCCGCTAACCCAAAGGCAGCCTTTACCTTTGCCTTTTCCTCAATACTTGCGACTCTATGATTGGGGAAATGAAGCGGATCTGACATGGATGTTCCTCGAACTTTGGTTGAGACGATAAGCAAAGTTTGATCAGGTGGAACGTTGACAAACAGATCACTCAGTTTAACCGTAACGTTAAGTTTGCGTACCTCTGTATCCCAAGTGCCAGAGTTATGGTTCTCAATTTCAATCGTCCACTCTTTCAAGGGTTTGTCACCATCGGGATCGCCAAAAGAAATACCATGTGTTTTAGAGGTATTCTTGAGTTCAATCCACTGTGGAGATTTCCCACCGTCATTGTTGAGCATGAGTTCGCTGACAATAAGACTACCACCAACATCGGCAAGTTTAGACTTTATAGTATCGTTCGGAAAACCAGGTGTGCCACCGTTTTCAGCAATAGTCGCTGCGCCACGGTCATAACCAACACCGGTATATCCAACTTTACCGCCGAATGCACCGTGTGCAAAACCTTGTTTGCTTGTATCGCGTGTCCAAACTGCGTCATCACCACCTAATGCAATACTATCATCACCGTCAGCTTTATCATGACGAAGGAAGTTGCCTTTACTGGCAGCGTTTTGTCCGTTTAACGGCCAAACCCGTGTATCCCAGATGCTACCTTTGTTCGTGTCACCTTTAGCGTTCTTGTCTTTTTTCGGATCAGCCGCATTCAGATCCTGGACTACGAAGTTAGCATGACCTCCACCGGGACCAGCGACATCATGAATGTTATGGCTTGATTGAAGGAACTTATCATCCTTATTAGAACGCAGAATCAGCAACCATTTATCAGCAGCTGGAATTTGGATCTCGTCATCTAAAACGAGATAATGATGTGAACTTTCAGTGATACCACGAAAGGACAACTGATCAATAGCGGCTACCCTAATATCAAACCCACGGATGTGTTTATTTGTTTCCGGTTGTGAGTTAAGGAGCAACAGATATCCATCTGCCGGTATACTATCAGCATCTGCGAAGCCAACAATCACCGTTTCATTACCGATTCCAGTCGTTAGGGTCAATGAATACCCTTTAAGAGACTGCACAGCAGCGGTCATATTCTTAAGTTCAATCCAATCGGCATTGGCATCCTCATTTGCGGATTTACCGATTTCGTTGATAACGATTTTGCTCTTTGGAGGTACGGTTTTACTGGGTGCCATGCGTGTTTCACGATCACTCAAACTAGCAGGACTATTTACTGCACCCGGTGAACCTTTAAAGCCCGGCAAGTAGTAACGTTCCGCTGCTGCCCAATGTGCAGCAGTTGAACCATCTTTATTTTGGTCGTCTTTATTTTTAGCCATAGAGACGAAATCTACTCCACCGGTACCATCATCAGCAGCAATCTTACCGCTTTGCCCTTTTCCACTTATACTCCAGTTATTTGCTGCGATAAAACTAGGGATAGTACTCACCCTATCTGTTTGCGCTGCAGGAGCTGGGAAGACTTTTGAAGTATAAAGTCTAATACTTGCTAACGGAACAGGTGTGGTTCTACGATTGTAAATCTCAATCCACTGTTGTTCAATTAGTGCATCTTGACCAATTTGATTATTATTATGTGCCCACATAATTTCGTTGATGACGAGATCACGTGCATCACCAATCTTAGCGTTTCTGGCAGCCAACAAGTCGTCACCCGCAAGTGGTGTATCATCTGCCTTAGTAGTCTTGGCGTTTGTACCTGCAACAAGTTTCAGGCTAATTGTACCACCGTCAGTGCCGAGAAGTGCCTCTAAATCAGGCATAGCCGGATTGTCTCCGGAGTCGTCTAGACCCTGGCCATTAACATCGCCAGCATGATCAGCCCAATTGCGGCGGGCTTCCGTTGCAACGCTAGCTGGAAGGGTTGGACTATCGGTGACATGTACTTGCGCTATAATTATATAACCATGACCTGCAAGGGTACCTGATTCAAGTCTAAAGAACACCGGACCCGCAACGCCACCACTGATCGTGACTGTGTCATAACCCGGAAGTGTCACGTCATCAACAGTAGGCTCAGAGGTTCCATCAGCTTTTCCTTTAAATGTTAATGTAAATGTGGTACCACTCCCAGTTAACGCAACCGTATTACCCTCACCAACAGTATCTGCAAGTGGTTCAGTGCCATTCGTAGTAAAATCAGCCAATTTTGGTGCAGGGTTAGCGGCAACACTATACTTAATCTCTACAACCCTCTTTGCTTGCTTAATATCCTTGGCGGGAGTAGTAACGGGTGCTACTACCTCCTTAACTTCTGCTGATACCGTAACTATCTGTGCCATTGCTGGTGTTGCAACGAAAGCAATCGCAGCTATAAGTAAAACAGAAAAAACTAAAGAAAATGTCAATCGATTTGACAGGTTCATTATATATATCTCCTATAAACTAAAATTAAGTTAAGATTCAGGGAATTAAATCCTCTTAATCTAATCTTCCAATCTCGAATATTAATATTGTGAATTAATATTGTGTAAAAAAAACAGGGATTACCTGTTTACCTATCCCAATCAATACCACACCCAATCTGCCTACGTATATATATATTGTGTAGTTATCAATTGTTTCTTTGAATCTTGAAATCAGCGAAGCATTCACCTTTATGTTTGTCAGTTGCTTCGCTCTAACCTATTGTCCAGTGCAGATGATAACAACACCTGCATCTTTCAATATATTAATTATAAGTTAAAACTAATGTAATGTCAAATTAATTTTTTATTGTCTTTACATTAACTTATTGAAATAGGACTCCATAACGGAATATATCAGTTTGTCTATGTTGTCCGGACTTACCAATACCTATTCTATATGCGTCCAAGGTCTTGGCTTACTACTCCGACACTTGAAGTCTTACATTTAACACACATTATTGTAACATTAAACTTAATTTTAAGCAAATTAAGTTTTTTTATTAATATACATTATTATATGTCTTATAATGAATTACATGACATATTGTATAATATTATACGTTAGAAGTCAAGTAAAAATTACAAAAAACACGCATTTTTTGCGAAAATTCTACATTTTTTGTGAGAATTCTACATTTTTTGCGAAAATTCTACATTTTTTGCGAGAATTCTTACTGACATGTGGGTGTGCATAATTATTTGGTGCATCTAAAGAATAAAGAAATATTTGTCATGCGACTTGCCCAAGGACGCCCCCTCACAAAAAAGTGGATAAGGATTTTTATGATGGATGCCGCAGACTATAGAAGTTTTTCAGCAGACTATAGAAGTTTTTCAAATGGACAGGACGGCTGTAGATGAGGGAGAAACACAGATACCACATAGTTTCTCGGCACTTATGCAGGTGCATGAACAACTTCTAAAAACTTCTATAGATCATAGAGAAATAGAAGAAAAAAGCAAAATCACCGGAACCATGACTCCCCGTAGGTGAACTTGGAAAAGAGCATTGCTATCAAGGTACACCTGCTAATTCTCTGAGTATGTATGATAAATTCAAAACCTGAAAATGGAAGGATTTTTATGATGGATGCCGCAGACTATAGAAGTTTTTTAGCAGACTATAGAAGTTTTTCAAATGGACAGGACGGCTGCAGATGAGGGAGAAACGCAGTCACCACAGCGTTTCTCGGCACTTATGTATGTGCATGAACAACTTCTAAAAACTTCTATAGATCATAGAGAAATAGAAGAAAAAAGCAAAATCACCGGAACCATGACTCCCCGTAGGTGGACTTGGAAAAGAGCGTTGCTATCAAGGTACACCTGCTAATTCTCTGAGTATGTATGATAAATTCAAAACCTGAAAATGGAAGGATTTTTATGATGGATGCCGCAGACTATAGAAGTTTTTTAGCAGACTATAGAAGTTTTTCAAATGGACAGGACGGCTGCAGATGAGGGAGAAACGCATTCACCACAGCGTTTCTCGGCACTTATGCATGTGCATGAACAACTTCTAAAAACTTCTATAGATCATAGAGAAATAGAAGAAAAAAGCAAAATCACCGGAACCATGACTCCCCGTAGGTGGACTTGGAAAAGAGCGTTGCTATCAAGGCACATCTGCTAATTTTATGATGGATGTTGTGAGCTAGCGGAAGTTTTTCAAATGGATGGGATAACTGCAGATGAGGGAGAAACACAGACACCACATAGTTTCTCGGCACTTATGTATGTGCACGAACAACTTCTAAAAACTTCCGCTTAAACGGAAAATGTCAAGATATATGGATATCAAAAAAACTCAAACTCACAGACGAAGATAAAGAAATATTTGTCATGCGACTCGCACAGGTCTGTGTTCTTACCAAGTCGCACGCCTGGAAATGCATCGCAAAAATGGAAGAGATTTTATGATGGATGTTATGAGCTAGCGGAAGTTTTTCAAATATATGGGATAACTGCAGATAAGGCGGAAACACAGACACCACATAGTTTCTCGGCACTTATGTATGTGCACGAACAACTTCTAAAAACTTCCGCTTAAACGGAAAATGTCAAGATATATGGATATCAAAAAAACTCAAACTCACAGACGAAGATAAAGAAATATTTGTCATGCGACTCGCACAGGTCTGTGTTCTTACCAAGTCGCACGCCTGGAAATGCATCGCAAAAATGGAAGAGATTTTATGATGGATGTTGTGAGCTAGCGGAAGTTTTTCAAATGGACGGGATAACTGCAGATAATGCGGAAACGCAGATTAATTCGGTTTAGCTCCAACCCGGTAGGTGCGGTTTGTAACCAATGCAGAATACCACACGGGGAATGCCTTAATGGCATTCATACCGTTGATTTGGCGTATTCTGCCGGAACTTATGGAATATGCGTCGGATAACCATTTTCGCAAACGAATCGGTGCGGTTAATGAAGATTAAAAAATAAATTCGGCAATTTTCTAACCATAGACATCTTGTTTTATGTTTTTCTTGTGTGAGGTCCATTATCTGGTTGTCTGAATCGCGGAGGGCACGGAGGACACAGAAAACGCGGAAAATGCTTTTGTGTCTCGGACATTTGCTTTCGCCAGAGACGGGTCGGTAACAAAGAATCTCTTAATTCCGCGTCCTCCGCGTTCTCTGCGATAATCCGCGATTCAGACAGAAAAGAGATCAGAATTACCGAATTAATAAATTAATCTTCATCAAACCGCACCTACCGCGGTTATGAGAGTCCGATTCAAGCATTAAGAACTTCATATCTCGGACGCCGAGCTCACGTTGTTTTATGTTTTTCTTGTATGAGGTCCATTATCTGGTTGTCTGAATCGCGGAGGGCACGGAGGACACAGAAGACGCAGAAAATGCTTTTGTGTCTCGGACATTTGCTTTCGCCAGAGACGGGTCGGTAACAAAGAATCTCTTAATTCCGCGTAATCCGCGTTCTCTGCGATAATCCGCGATTCAGACAGAAAAGAGATCAGAATTACCGAATTAATAAATTAATCTTCATCAAACCGCACCTACCGGGTTGGGGGAGTGCTAAATTGACGCATAAGGTGCGGTTAGGAAACCGCGCCGGATCTTCATAAGAAAAATGCACGAAACCCGAATAATCTCCTAAAACTGAATAATTCTGCATTTAAATTATTTAAATCTTGACTAAAATATGATATTGTGTTAATATATTAATGTATAAGACGTTGGCAGGTATGTTTCCTAAATGTACCGATCAACAGTCTATAGGTTAGTTGGAACAACCGGAAACCCAACAATTTACACATTATTAAGGGGATCGGTGTTAATTTGGCATATTGCCATATTTAACATTGTAGGGGAGTCACTGGGTTTCCCTACCGATAGCCATTTGTGCCATTTTGCGTTGATTCACCGCTTGTGCACATTGTGAGAATCGGTTAAATATCCCTGTTAGTTCCAAATACGGTTCGGACCGGAAACCGAACCGCTGAATCATGCTGAATACCAAACGCGTATTCTGCCACGTGCATTTTGCGTTGATTCAACGCTTATGCACATGTGAGAATCGGTTAAATATCCTTGTTATACCAAATTAACGGGATTCCAATCTATCGGTGCGGTTAGATGAAGATTAAGAAATAAATTAACATGAGTTTGATATATAGCAAATTCTAAACATAAATGGACATTTTCGTAGGGGTTAGGTAACCTAACCCCTACTACGGGCGAGAAGACCTCGCCCCTACGAGAAGCCCGACATCTTGTTTATATCAAACTTACGTTAACGTGAGTTTGATATATAGCAAATTCTAAACATAAATGGACATTTCGTAGGGGTTAGGTAACCTAACCCCTACTACGGGCGAGAAGACCTCGCCCCTACGAGAAGCCCGACATCTTGTTTATATCAAACTTACGTTAACGTGAGTTTGATATATAGCAAATTCTAAACATAAATGGACATTTTCGTAGGGGTTAGGTAACCTAACCCCTACTACGGGCGAGAAGACCTCGCCCCTACGAGAAGCCCGACATCTTGTTTATATCAAACTTACGTTAACGTGAGTTTGATATATAGCAAATTCTAAACATAAATGGACATTTCGTAGGGGTTAGGTAACCTAACCCCTACTACGGGCGAGAAGACCTCGCCCCTACGAGAAGCCCGACATCTTGTTTATATCAAACTTACGTTAACGTGAGTTTGATATATAGCAAATTCTAAACATAAATGGACATTTTCGTAGGGGTTAGGTAACCTAACCCCTACTACGGGCGAGAAGACCTCGCCCCTACGAGAAGCCCGACATCTTGTTTATATCAAACTTACGTTAAATTAGGTAATTCCATAACCATCTCCGGTGCGGTTCGGAAGCCGCACCTACCGGACAGAAGATAGAACAAATCCCGTTAATTTGGTATAAGTTCCGAATACGGTTCGGACCGGAAACCGAACCGCAAAATACCGGACGCGTATTCGGCGTTGATGCCTTACGACATTTTCAAACTTAACGTTAAATTGGGAAACGGACATCATGAAAGTTTTAGAAGATATTTTTCAACGTTGTCACAAACGGCATGCAGAAACAGAGACACTTCGGCAACGCAAAACTGTGATAACACCAGCGTTGTATAAGAGTTTTCCGTATAACATCAAGGTGCATTGTGTGCGCAGCAATCCTTTGACACTTGAGGCACTTGAGAATGCGGATATCTCCTTTATGCCGATAGGTCACGCCCCTGAAAACGACCAAGGGCCACGAGATTGTGGCGGTGATCGGTTCTTAAAACGGCAAAGCACACAAAACTGGCGATTGGAACAATGGCATACCTCATGGGGAATTCAGATATATACCGGCATCCCCTCCCAACGTGATGGTGCGCGATGGCACGACCTCGAATTTAAATATGAGGCGATTTGTACCGCACCGGAAGCTGTTTCTACTTGTATTGAAGCACTCCTCAACACGACTGCGAACCCATTGTTGGCGTTGACAAAATCCGGTGGACTTCGGTTCTCTTTCCGAATCCAGGATTACCTGCATCCAAACACCGATGAAGCGAAATTTTTCATCTATAAGCGGACGCCGCCAGCAGAAAAACCGAACCACCGTGACATTTACCTGGAAATACGTGGAGACGAGGGATACAGCCGCTGGGATATGCGGTATGAAGTGCTGCTTGGTAATCTGTTAGTTCCGCCTGTCATTGCCAAAGAGGTGCTTTTTGCACCTATTAATAACCTGCGTGCTGTACTTCACGATCCTGAATCACCTCAAGAAAAGTTCCCAAAAAACGCGCCAAAGACTGACACTGTTGTCCTACCTTCTCTCGGTTCAGCTAATCTTGATCTCGCGAAAGAAGCGTTTTTGAAACGTGGTTTTTCTTATGATCGAGAAGCAAACGGTTTTCACTATTGGATGCACAGCGATGTGTACGTGTCGATGTGGGAGGACCAGAACATTGTGTGGGTTCGCGAAGTTACACCAAATACCGAGTTCCCGACAAGGGCTGTACCGATAACAGATATGTGGGATGACACTGGTATTTCGGTGCCAACACCTATCACTGAAAAAGTCCTCGCCATTCGAGAGGGGCATCTAAGTCCATTGGCAATAAAACGTTTGCCGCCGAAACTTCAAAAGCAGCAGACAGCACCAAAGGTATATAAAACACTTAAAGAACGTTCAGCGCAGTTACAACGGACTTTGGCGCGCGGGACACGTATTCTTGCAATCACGGCTTCCGAAGCAGATGTATTGACGAACACCGAAGCAGAAGTGTCACTTTTGAACAACCGTGCGACCTGCCTAAATACAAACCTAAGTTTAGCAGAAACAGCAGAAGAACGATACCGATCAAAAAAACTGCCCTCTTTCGCGCGCTGGCGATCAAAAATGTACCGGTGGGAGCAGGTGAAAGATATACCGGTAGATGTCCGCATGGCAAATCCGTTCCAACACGGCAATGTGTGTGAGGATGCTGAGCGGTGCCATGCGTTTGAGGCGAAGGGCGGCAATTCACATGAAAGTATCTGTCCACAGTGTCCCGTTTATGCTGTATGCCAAGAACGCGGGCATCTATCACAACCGCTTGCATTACAACGCGCAAAGGCACAGATATCGCCAATTGCGAAACTGTTTCTGGATCCACGACACACACACTTAGTACAACAGACATTGGGGTCCATAAATGAACCGGAACGGACGTGTATCATTGATGAACGTAAAACAGAAATATATAACTTGTTTCTTGAATGTGGGTTTTCAAAATTAGTCGTGGAGGAATGGATCGCCAACTGGCAAGGAAATGCTTTAGGCAACTTTGCCGTAGCCTTAATGAACGCGATTGAAACACATGGTGACCCTTATGGCAGTCCTATCGGACAGGTTCGCGCTGTGGTAGAAGCGTTCCAACAACACGAAGATGAGATTATTCAGCAAATGTGTTACATTAATGTACAGGGCAAAGTTGTTGCGCGCAGGATTGTTGACACCAAAACAAAAACGGAATTAGCACGTTACGCAATTGACTTTCACGGTGGTGCAACTGCCTACATTCCTTTGGACACGAATGCTGAAGATAGACTCCGCGCAATGGAGCTGCCCACTTTACCATGCTACAGTCGGGAATCGGAGTTCCCTCCTACAACAGACAACACCGATGTAGGAGCGATCTCCGAATCGCGACCTTTACCTCCTACTTTACCACGCCACAGTCGGGAATCGGAGTTCCCTCCTACAACAGACAACACCGATGTAGGAGCGATCTCCGAATCGCGACCTTTACCGTCTGATGTAGGAGCGATCTCCGAATCGCGACCTCTACCGTCTGATGTAGGAGCGATCTCCGAATCGCGACCTTTACCGTCTGATGTAGGAGCGATCTCCGAATCGCGACCTTTACCTCCTAACGCGGATGTCTGTATACCGATGCAGATGGCTGAAGCCATTGCATTAGGAATCCTGGACCCCCAAACCGTAGAAAAAATAGATTATTTTCCCAACGTCTGTCGGAATCCAAATTGGACGTATTGGCATCAGTTGCAGTGCTTCTTTGCACATTACCCGCGGAATGTTGATGCTCCGATGCGGAGGAGCGATGAATATCTGAAGTTTTGGATGCCGCCGAAGCTGCATCCAAACGTCAAACGTCTCTTGTTAATATCAACATTTCTCTCCGATCAGCAGCTTCGCAAGGTGTTCCCGGATGAGGAAATGGATGTCATTCGTGTTGAACCGACAGCATGGGGGCCGGGCAACAAGGTCTTTCAGATCCGTACAAGTAGCAAATCGCTACATGTAATTCAAAACTACGAAAGCAACTTGGACGTTGTGGAGTTGTCTAAAATAGGAGAACGTTATTTTTTAGGTATCCGTGCAGAAATTGACAGAGACCTGAGCATAAAACACGCGATTGTCACAAATACCTCAATTTCGGATAAGTTAGCGGACCTGGCAGCAAAGCAGAACGTCTGTTTTGTAACGAATTTCAAAACGTTGCGCGAGATAGAGACAAATTTTGAGGCAGTACAGGTCTTATGGATAGTCGGCACGCCATATTGGCCGCAACGTTCAATTTGGAAGCAAGCGCAGATGTTGTTTGGAAACGACGAAAAACCTCTCAATTATGAAGCGGAAATATGGACTAATCACTATGAAGACGAACGAATACAAGAGGTTTATAATCAAAACGCTGCGGGATTACTTACACAGATTGTCGGACGCGTAGGATTGAACCGCAGTAGCGGTAAGACGGTGATGCTGCTCAACAACTTTGAACTACCGGACATCACCGATAGACCGGAAACACTTCTTTTTGACTGGGAAGACTTTGAGATCGCTGACGGGTTACATAAACTTGGGGAAACCATCCGGACACGCGAACGTTTTGAAGCGGAGAGGGATAACCTAACTGCCGAATCCAGCAGGAAAGAAGTGGAACGTATCTTAGGATGTTCCTCAAGGCAAGCGAACCGTGTATTGCAGAAGTTACGGGGCGGTAACATTCCTCGCTTTACTTTACGAGAGCAGATCCTCTTTCTTCTGGCTTCCGGGCGTGAGAAAACAACATCTTCACTCGCCTCAGCGATTGATAGCAGTCCTCAGGCGATAGGGAATCAGCTTAAACAACTTATAGATGAAGACGAGATCGTCCGGGTGCGGCGGGGAGTCTATACACTTTCAGAAGCGAAAGCAAGTGAGTTAGTAGGTTGGATAAAACGTAAGTGAAACCCTTATGTGTGAATTTAAGAAAACGAATGTGTTTTTTGTGAGTTAGACGTAATGTTGTCTGAACCAGGATTTTCAGGATTATCGGATTACCAGGATTGTTTAGGCTATAAATGTTTTGGGGGCGGATGAACATTGCTGTCTATCTTGAGAAAAACATATAGATGAGAAGTTGCTAATCCTGAAAATCTGGAAATCCTGGTTCAGACAAAACTTACGTAATCTAACTTATACATCAAATTGACACATAAGGGTAGAACGTAGCGAAACCCGATCTACTGTTACGGTCACATATTATCGCTACCTAATCACAGCCAATCGGTGGATGCTTTCAACCTTTTTATCTCCGAGAACAGCACGAATTTTGTAAAAATAAACCCCATTCGCAAGCGGAATGCCTTCAGCGTCTTGTGCGTTCCATGTCTTCTCGTTATGTCCCTCATTCGCGGAAACATCTTTCAAAACACGGATACGCCGCCCCGATGCAGTATATATCGTAATCTTCACTTCATCAGCATCAAGCGTCAATTGATAGGTAAATGTAGTTTTACGTTTGAGTGGATTCGGATAGTTATGTACTTCACTGATACGAAAGGCAGCTGCATCGGGTGAAAAACTTTCGTCATGTTTTTGGAGCAACCGATAGTCGTAACTGGAAAGCAATGCGTACTCTTCGTTTAACGTATTCAACAATTCAACCTCATTCGTCTGATGCGAATAACCGAAAAGCGGTCCAAATTCCTCAAACTGCTTTATCAAAGGTTGTATTGACTTTGAGAACTCCGCTGCACTGGCAAGTTTAGCGTTAATGGCACTACCTGTGTTAACTTCATAACCGAGGACAATTGCTTCAACAAGTTTTGCGCGGCTCTGCAACAGTAAAACCCACAACTGCATTAAATGCATCGCATCTCTCAGATCATGTGCAGCTTCAAGGTCTACAGGTTCAGCAATTTCATGTGCTTCATGCATCTCATTTGCTGCACGTTGTAGGGGGGCAAGAAGATTTGTGAATCGGTTCACCGCATTCTGTGCAATTTTCAATTCCGGAATTGCCAACGTATCTTCTATAGCTCTGCTGCCAATTAGATTCCAAAACC
The DNA here is from genome assembly GCA_965237835.1 of Candidatus Poribacteria bacterium. Classification (GTDB taxonomy): domain Bacteria; phylum Poribacteria; class WGA-4E; order WGA-4E; family WGA-3G; genus MSPOR6. The sequence goes on from OZ250160.1 coordinate 722,183, forward strand.
GAGTTGCTAATCCAGCGGACCCACTGCCGTAGCTACCACCTAATGAAAGGGAACTCGCGTAATCCGAAAAATAACTCGCCAAAGTCCATCCGTTAATACGTAATGCGCTCAGGATCAAGTCAGCAGCTTGTATATTTCCGTAGCGAGCCACCAATTCATTATGCATTAACTGCATGTGGTCAAGTTGAATATCCCAATTAATTTGCGCACTGATGAGCCTGTCAAGGTAGCCTAAGCCTTCCGTCGCGCCTTGTACAGTAAATCCGCTTAACCCAACAACTTCAGGTGAATTTGCAAGTTGTCGGACACCTTGTACAAACAGATCACCCTCAAGCATCCAGAATGGCATCACTTCCTCAACGTCATGCGAAAGCACGATGTATCGGTGTCCCATCTCTCCAAGCGCATTCATTTGTGCAATTGGCAGGTTCGGATTCGATACCGGTTCACCATCCGCGCCCCACTTTTGCGAAAAAATTGTACCTTTCGGTAATTGGCGTGCATAGTCACCGTCGGGGTCTTGCAGCCAACTTCTGTCATACCCGGAGATATAAAACTTAAAATCTGGTCGTAGTTCACGTGCTGCTTCTATAATCGTAAAGTATACATCCCAGAGTTTCGCTTGTCCCTTTGGGGAGCGATCGCCACAATCTGGACAATTGCATGCCCGCGTCTCATGCCCCCAAGACCGCATGTGAAATCCTCCCAATGCAGGATAGGTTTTCACAATTTCCTGTGTCAACTGACGTGCAAGGGTGTGGAATTCTGGTTTTGACCAGCAAAACGGACGATAGGAAACCTCGTTCCTTGAAGCACCATATAGTACCCTCGGCCCCAATAAATCCGGACGTGATTTGATGAGTGCTTCTGTCGGTTCACCGGTCACATACATAAAAAGATAGGCATCAATACCACGGTTATTCAAAGCCGTAAAACGGTCTTTGAGCGTTTGAATCCTTTCTAATCGTTGTGTGCGCGGTTCATCTTGCAATTCTGAAAAAGCAGGCGAATCAACATATTTGAACGTTGTGCCAAATCCATCTTCAATTCCGGTTCCTGTCCAAACGCCTTCACCACCACTCATATTCACACGGTGTCTCGCAAGCCAATCTGGATCGTCTATCTCTAATACGGCTCGTATCGGGTAAAATGGATGGGATATTTCATCCAAAAATGGTAAGGACAGTGAAGCAGTACGTTTGACTGCAATATCTGGATGGACAGGTTTAAGTCCAGTCAACGCGGTAATACATGCCTCAATCAAGGCATACGTCCCGTAAATTACACCGCGTGATGTCCGCGCAGAGACAACGATGACGATTTCTGTTCCAAGGTCAACAGATTTAATCTGATAACCTTCCTCGCCAATCTCATCTGGTAAATCAAAACCAACCTTCTCCTGAAGTGTTCGAATCGTTGGATTTGAGGTAGGGGTACCTAAAACTATAACCGTCTGCGTTGTCGTAGACTGTTGATTGGTCCGCAGTTCAAGTTGAGCACCAGTGAATTTTTCAATAAAGTTCTGGAGTTCGGATGCAGCAAATTGCTCTTGCGTTGAAGCATTAGCACCGATTTGCACGGTTGCCTTGGGTTCACCTGACACAACAATCGGAATCTCTGCTGCATCCACTTGTAGCGATAATATTAAAAGACAGAGTCCTGTCAGCAGAATATGATACACGTTTATCGCAGGTTGTATTGCTGAAGTTTTAGTGTGCATGCTCATGCTCTAACCCAGGAATAAAAAACATAGCACATAAAGTTAAAATCAGTCCAACAACAAATGCTATTTTGGTTGAAGAACTAATCTTTTCTTCTGATGGCACACAACCCCCTCGTAAACCGTCCATCACAACATGTAATAATGTCCCTACTGCAAAAGCTGTTAGATACCCTGTCAACTCCATAAAAACACCTTGTTGTAAACTTTCCCCCATGAATGCCCCTATAAACGGAGCCATTATGAGCGGAATAAGATGCAACAGTGTCCGTCCAACGCCGTAATTGTGACGTAACGCTGTAGTTATAACTGTCGCCACCGGCAAACGGTGAAGTAGTACTCCCAGAGCAAGTACGATGCCATCAGTAGGATCTTTCGCCGCAGTACTGAGATTGAAACCATCCACAATCGCATGAATTGATAAACCGATAAGTGTTAAATTGACTCCCCATACATTTTTCTTATGTACTTCTGTCTGATTACCAAAACGTGCACGAATCCGATGTGTAAGATTCTCTAACATCCAAATCAACAGAAAGCCTACCCCCATCACCAAAATCATGAGGTAATTAACCTTCATTAGGTCGTTTTCTTCCCACACAAGATGGACCATTAGCATTAAGACAAAGCCGAACACTGCACCGGCTGTAAAACCGAAAATTAATCGGAATTCAGTCTGTTTTTCACGAAAAACAATCGCTAATCCTGCACCAAGCAGCACGGTTACAGATGAAATTGCCAAATAAATTACTAGCATATCATACAATATATCAAATTTTTCTTTTGATTTCAAGTGAAACTTGTGTTATACTTTAAGCAAAATTAGTTGAATGTTGAATAAAGTTAATCTAATGTTCAACAAATCGGTTTCCGAAAAGTTCGGAATGCCAATTTTTAGAGTCTAAACTTGAATTGTTTCTGTACTAAAATACAGTTACGTTTCAAAACTAAAGAGACCTAAGGAGTTTAATTGATGAAAGTCACCCTTATTTTAAAGGCGACTCTGCTTGCGATGTTTATCGCTTTAGCAGTTAGTGTGGTTTATTTACCTACCGTAGTAGCACAGGAAGAAAGCACAGAAGAAGCTGAAACTGAGGCTGAATCTACTGAGGCTGAATCTACTGAGGCTACCTCTGAAGAAGATGTCATTGAAATTGAGCGCGTAGTCGTGATTGGTACCCGAGCAAAGCCGCGTTCAGTGCTTGACTCTGCGGTTCCTATTGATATTGTTTCAAAAGATGATTTTGCCAAACAGGGCGGCGCAGATCTACCGGATTTGCTGAGAACTTTGGTCCCGTCTTATAACATCAATACACAACCGATTAGTGATGCGTCAACGGTGGTGCGTCCGGCGAATTTACGAGGGCTTGCCCCGGACCATACATTGGTGTTGGTGAACAGCAAGCGGCGACACCGTGCATCGGTTATCCACTGGCTCGGGAACGGTTTGTCTGATGGTTCACAGGGACCCGACCTCTCGCCTATTCCGGCAATCGCTTTGCAACAGGTAGAGGTCCTCCGTGATGGTGCGTCCGCACAATACGGTTCCGATGCCATTGCTGGTGTAATGAACTTCCAATTGAAAGACAATTACCAAGGCGGTAGTTTTGAATTCAAACCCGGTATCTACCAATACGGCGACGGTAGACAGTTTGCTGTCGCAGGGAATATCGGTTTAGGAAATCTAGACGCGTGGAGTAGCCTCAGCTTTGAATACGGGGGCGCGGATCCCACCATTCGATCTGTCCAACGTACTGATGCTTTAAACATGATTAACGCAGGTAATTTCAGAGTGAAAGATCCTGCGCAAATTTGGGGACAGCCGATTGTGGAGAATGACTTCAAATTCTTCACCAACTACGGTGCTACCCTCACAGATACCATCAATTTCTATGGACATGCTAACTACGCCCGCAAGCGGGTTGAAGGCGGATTCTATTTCCGTAATCCAAATACCCGTAGCGGCGTGTTTAGCACGACCGGTGGAGAGACGTTGCTCGTCGGGGATTTGCGAGGTTTGACAGCCGAGACGGCGGATTGGGAAACCCGAAAGGCGGATTGGGAAGCCCAAAATGCGGCAGCAGTGGAGGCCGGAGAGGCGTTTCCCGAACTGTCGCCTCACGATGCTGACGATATCCCGATAACCGACCACGTTCCTGATCCAGAACGGTTGCAAGCAGTCAAGAATGACCCGAACCTATTCACATTCCAGGAGATGTTTCCAGGCGGATTCACACCCAGATTTGGCGCGTTCGCTTGGGATAGTTCCGTCGTCGTTGGCGTTGAGGGCACTGCTCTGGAAGAAACGTTAGGCAACCCCCTAACGTGGGATGTGAGTGGTTCTTTTGGACGGCACCATGCCGATTTCTTTATCTTTAACACCGTCAATGCTTCCCTCGGACCAGATACACCGACATATTTTGATCCGGGCGATTATATCCAGACGGATTATAACCTCAACTTCGATGTAACCTATCCGTTGAGCGACATGGTATTCCTCGCTTCTGGTTTGGAATATCGGAACGAAGGATTTGAAATCATAGAAGGGGAACGCGAATCGCATCAGATCGGGCCCCTTGCTGCTCAAGGTTTCACTGCTGCCTCCAACGGATTTTCAGGGTTCAGCCCAGTTGCGACAGGCACGTGGCACCGTTACAACGTCGCTGCCTATCTGGAAACTGAAATCAGACCGATTGAGCCGCTGCTGATCGCGCTTGCTGTACGCGGTGAAAACTTTGAGGATTTCGGTGCCACCCTGAACTACAAAGCCGCTGCAAACTACAAAATTACGGAAACGATGCGGTTGCGGGGAAGTTATAGTTCTGGGTTCCGCGCACCGACACCCGGGCAGCAAAATACGTTCAACATTACCACTGAATACGATTTTGAGAAGGGTGATCTCGTTAATAACGGAACAATTCCTTCCACCAACGCTGCTGTTGGTGTTGTGACAGGCAAGGAAGATAACTCGCTTGACCCGGAAACATCAAATAACTTCACAGGTGGATTTACCGTTGATATTTTGGGCGTAAATTTCACACTGGACTTTTTTGGTATTTTTCTGAAAAACCGGTTATCTGTGTCACAAGACTTCGCATTGACTGACTCGCAGAAGGCGCAGCTCATCGCCGAAGGTGTAACCAGTGCGGCAAATCTGGAAAAATTCCGGTTCTTTATCAATGACTTCAATACCTCAACCCAAGGTGTTGACTTTGTCATTACAGCACCAATACCCAACGGAAACCTCGTCGCCGTGTATAACTCCACGTCAACTACGGTTACCGATTTCAATCCTGACACGCTGAACGATCGTCGAATCAGGGAACTGGAAGAGAACTTACCCAAACACCGTGCCAACCTGACTGTCGGACAATCCATAACAGATGCGTGGGGCGTGCTCGGGCGCGCCAGTTATTTCAGCGGTTGGTTCGATTCTGAAGATTTCTTACAGAATCCAGATGTGGAAGGCACTGGAGTATACACTGGAAGGGTTATTTTCGACTTAGAAACCACTTACACCGTGGAGTCCGGATTGGCTCTCACTCTCGGTGGAAAAAATATCCTTAATACCTATCCCGATGAAAATCCGAATGCTGCTGGTTCTGTTGGTAACAAATACGGACAATTCAGTCCGTTTGGGTTTGATGGCGCGTTCTGGTATACCAAAGTCGGTTATAGTTTCTAACTTACCATATAAACCTCGGTAGGCGTGTCTGTAAACTCGCTTCTTACCAAAGCGTAGAACTCACGCCTACCTATTTTATTGTTCGTAGTCGCGCAATTCACGCGCCTCTTATATTTTATATTGTTCGTAGTCGCGCAATTCATTGCGCCTCTTATATTTTATATTGTTCGTAGTCGCGCAATTCATTGCGCCTCTTATATTTTATATTGTTCGTAGTCGCGCAATTCATTGCGCCTCGGACACACTTGTCTTAGTGTGCATCCCAAAACCTTATAATGATATTTTATTTTTCAGAAATGGTATCAGTTTAAATGAAGAATGAATCACGTTTTTGTGTCGGATTTTATTGTGTATTCCGTTCTACCCAACCTATAGTAGTTATTGAATCTTTTTATTGAACTCACGTTACTATAGTAAAGTATAAAATAACGTGAGTTTGATATATAGCAAATTCTAAACATAAATGGACATTTTCGTAGGGGTTAGGTTACCTAACCCCTACTACTACGGGCGAGAAGACCTCGCCCCTACGAGAAGCCCGACATCTTGTTTTTATCAAACTCACGTTAAAATACGTAGGCATTTCCCTATAGTCGTGCTTGTAAGCGCGACTATAGGGCGTTTCAATAATTACACCTTTGCTATAAAAAGGGGAGATTGAATTATGAAAGGTACATTTAACATTAAACCGCTTCTGCTTGCGTTTTACATAACATTAGCAGTTTCGATGGTCTTTTTACCTATGGTTGTAGCAGATAATCATGAAAGCGATACCGAAACAGAATCAAGCGAAGCAGCATCTGATCAAGAAGTCGTGGAACTTGAGGGTTTGGTTATTGTCGGTACGCGTGCAAAACCCCGCTCAGTTCTTGAATCTACTGTGCCGATTTATGTTGTCTTTAGTGATGACTTCGTCAAACAGGGTGGGGCAGATTTGCCTGACCTGTTGAGAAATTTAGTGCCATTTTACAATGTGAATGCACAGCCAATCGCTGATGCAGCAACCGTCGTCCGTCCAGCAAATCTACGAGGCTTAGCACCCGATCACACCTTGCTACTTGTTAACGGTAAGCGGCGTCACCGTGCATCCGTGATTACTTGGCTCGGTAATGGACTCTCAGACGGTTCACAAGGTGCGGACCTCTCACCTATCCCCGCAATTGCAATCAAACAGATGGAAGTGCTCCGAGATGGCGCATCAGCGCAATACGGTTCAGGTGCTATCGCCGGTGTGATAAACTTACAATTGAAAAACAGTTATAAAGGTGGGGCTTTGCAAATCAAACCCGGTATCTACCAAACGGGGGACGGTCTTACATATTCTGTCGCTGGAAATATCGGTTTGGGGCGAGAAGACCTCTGGGCAAACCTCAGTTTGGAATACGGCAACGCAAGTGAGACGGATCGATCCGTACAACGAGACGATGCGTCAGCACTCTCAGGTGCCGGCAATAGCAATGTAACTAATCCTGCCCAACCTTGGGGACACCCGATAATTAAAGACGACATCAAGTTCTTTGCAAACTACGGTCTTAACATTGTCAGTAATGTTGAACTCTATGGTCACGCGAACTACGCACAGAAGCAAGTTGAAGGTGGGTTCTATTTCCGTAATCCCAATACTCGACCTGCGGTATTTAGTAATGATGGTGGTGAAACTTTGCTTGTTGGACGTTTGTCAGGAGAAGGCGAAGTACCTGTCGTCACAATAACTGATAATGTTCCTGACCCAGAGGCACTACAACAAGTTCTTGATGACCCAAATCTTTTCACGTTCCAAAAACTCTTTCCCGGTGGGTTTACCCCACGTTTCGGTGCTGACACCCAAGATATGTCCGGGCTTATTGGTCTAAAAGGATACATCGCAGAAAATTTGGGTTGGGATTTGAGTGCATACTATGGACAACATGCCGCTGATTTCTTTATCAAAAATACTGTTAACGCATCTCTTGGACCGGATACACCAACCGAATTTGACCCCGGTGATTATATCCAAGCAGATACTAACATCAACCTTGATCTCACCTATCCACTGCACGACCTCGTCTTCCTCGCTGCAGGTGGTGAATATAGAACAGAGACATTTGAAATTGTAGAGGGACAAAAAGAATCATGGGAAATCGGTCCGTTAGCAAGTCAAGGATTTAGTTCAGGTTCAAACGGGTTTCCCGGTTTTAGTGATATTGCACAAGGCACATGGACACGTTCCAATTTTGCTGGATACTTAGAAACCGAATTGAAACCAATTGACCCATGGGTTATCAGTGCTGCTATTCGCGGTGAAAACTTTGATGATTTTGGTAACACAATCAACTACAAAATCGCAATGAGTTACGCTTTCACCGATACAGTGATGGAATTTCTCTCACTTGATCCCATGTTAGACTTGCGACTACGCGGCAGTTACAGCACCGGTTTCAGAGCACCGACACCGGGACAGCAAAATGCCTTTAATGTCACAACGGAATTTGGCGAAAACAATACCTTAGTTAATAAAGGCACTATTCCTTCAACGCATGCTGCCGCAGAATTAGTGGGCGGTAAAGCACTTGAACCCGAAAAGTCAAAGAACTTTTCTGTTGGAACAGTTATCAGTGATGATGTTGTTAGCGTTACAATAGATTATTTCAATATTAGGGTCGAAAATCGGTTGGCTCCCTCAAAAGACTTTCTACGCGGAATAGATATTTCTGAGGAACAGATCCAACAACTCGTTGATAAAGGCATAACAAGTGCCGGAAACCTACAAGAATTCCGATTCTTTACCAATGAATTTGAAACGAGTACACAAGGTATTGACCTCGTTTTAACAGCACCTGTCGCCAAAGGTGCTGTGAGTTTTGCCTATAACTACACCAGCACCGAAGTTACCAAACGCAACACTGATATCTTGGACGACGCGCGTGTCCGGTTGCTTGAAGATGGACTTCCCAAACATCGCGGGAACGTGACGTTAACACAAAATGTTGTTGAGAGTTTAGGTGTTTTGGGACGCGTTAACTACTACGGTCCTTGGTATGAGTACGCTGTCGGCGCGCAAACCTACAGTAGCACATTTTTGGTAGACCTTGAACTTAGTTACGCATTTGCCGACAACTTAGGAATAACGGTTGGGGTCAATAATATCTTCAATGTTGAACCAGATAATGTCACTTGGTCAGATCCCAATGTTGAGAATTTCACAGGCGCAATCGTTGGCAGACCTTTCGGAGAGTATAGTCCGTATGGGTTTGGCGGTGCGTTCTGGTACACCAAAATCGGCTACAATTTCTAACTTTCATTTTTCTTGTTAGGGAACGGTTTCAAACCGTTCTCTATCACATATAGAAATTCGCGAAAGGAATACTTGATGTTCTTAATAAAGAACATAACTATGTTCAGAAGTATCACCATTATTGTCGCAATCTTCTCACTCTTCCTAACGAGTGTTTTCTTTTCAGGTTGTGAACGAATTCAACAACTCATCCCACCAGAAAATATTGAAACAACAATCAAAATCGGTTTCATCTATAATCTTAATTGAGGTATTGTGGCGTGAGGTCTCCATGCCTCGCAAACATATAATGAGATTGTAGCGCGAGGTCCCTGTGCCTCGCAAACATATAATGAGATTGTAGTGTGAGGTCCCTGTGCCTCGCAAACATATAATGAGATTGTAGCGCGAGGTCCCTGTGCCTCGCAATTATCCAAAGGAGGAGGTAAATTAAACATGAGCAATCAAAGCAGAGATGCAGAATATACAATGGGCAGAAGCGAATCTGAAACGGAACGACTGATTAAACAGTCTGAACTCTATGACGATGTAACCCGCCGATTTTTTCTAAGGAGCGGCATAGCAAAAGGTATGAAAGTCCTTGATGTCGGTAGTGGTGCTGGTGACGTTGCTCTCACACTCTCTGAATTTGTTGGGGCAGAGGGAACTGTTATCAGTGTAGATCTCAATGCTGATATCCTTGAAACCGCGAAAGCACGAGCAAAAGAAGCAGGTGTCACAAATATTGAATTCATCGCAGGTGATACCCGAACGCTTGAACTGCCAAACGACTTTGACGCCGTTGTCGGGAGACTCGTGCTGATGTATATGGCAGCCCCAGCAGATGCGCTCAAACATTTGGCAACGCACGTACGCCCTGGCGGGATAGTTGCATTTCAGGAGGTTGATTTTACACCTTATACTGTTGTTGTACATCCAGATACACCTTTGATGAATGATTTAATTGAGTGGGGACGCACCGTATTTGAACGTTCAGGCGCGCATGTTGATATGGGAATGGAACTATATAAAGCCTTCGTTGATGCTGGTTTGCCCGAACCTACTTTACATTATGAAGCACCCATGGGTGGTCCCGAAGATTGGCCTGGATTCGAATATCTCGCGAACAGTTTTCGGAGTATCCTGCCGTTGCTTGAGGCTTACGAAATTGCGACTGCCGATGAGGTAGATGTGGACACTTTGACAGAACGGATTCAGACTGAAGTCGCAGCATCAAAACGACCAATTATGTTACCACCGCACATCACAGCGTACGCACACCTTCCAAGGTAAATAGTTTAACAATGGCAGAAAAACATTCAGATAACTCACCCACATCGAATAGTGATGCCGCCTATGCCTTAGGGCGAACCTCACACGAAACAACACGTCTCATTGAGCAATCCAAAATCTACGGTGAATCGACGCGACTTCTATGTGAACGCGCTGGCATTTCAAAAGGAATGCATGTACTTGAAATCGGTAGTGGTGCAGGAGATGTCGCCCTCACACTCGCTGAATTGGTGGGAACATCAGGGCACGTCATTGGTGTTGATGTCAATCCTGCGATTCTGGAAACGGCGCGGCAACGCGCAGCCAATGCTGACATGGATAACGTCAAATTCATAGCAGGTGACGCACGAACACTTGTTTTCAAGGACAAATTTGACGCAGTTGTTGGGAGGTTTGTGTTGATGTATATGTCTGACCCGGTAACAGCATTGGCAATACTCATAAAACATTTAAAGCCTGGAGGAATCGTCGCTTTCCAAGAACCGGAATATACACTCTATCCTTCTTTTGCGCATCCCGATACACCCCTCATGAATCAACTTGACAAGTGGATTTTGGATGTGTTTGAACATTCAAGCACACATCTTGACATGGGTATTGGACTGTATCGCGCTTTTATTGAGGCAGGGTTGCCCGCACCACAGATGCAGCTTCAAGCTCCCATCGGTGCAGCGAAAACATGGACAGGGTACCGATACATGGTAACTATTTTTCAGAGTTTACTTCCACTGATTCAGAAATATGGAATTGCAACAGCAGAACAAGTTGATGTGGATACGTTAGGAGAGAGGTTACGTAAGGAGGTGCTCACATCAAAACGCCCGTTCTTCTTGCCACCTCATGTGACTGCACATGCGCGTCTGATGCGATAAGACTGTGAATATTTTACAGATATTCATGATTACAAAAAGGGAATGGGACAGTTCTTAAACTGTTCTTAAACTGTTCTTAAACTGTCCCATTTTCCATTAAATTATTACCGGGAAGCTTTTAATTTCCCCCACGTCGTCGTTAATTTACCGCGCGCTTCCACAGCAAGATGTTCAGTCATACCATTATTCATAATAGACTCTACTTCTTCTTGCGTCAACCCGCGCTTCCAAACATTTAGTTCATCCATGAGTCCATTAAACGGACGTTTATTATCAATATTATAGCCGACACGTGCACCCTGATTCCAATCTGGGGCAATAGGAGTTCCCACACGTGCCTTTTCCTCTCCAACATTGACACCGTTGATGTAAAGTATAGCCAATCCTGCTTCACGACTAAAGGTTCCAGCATAATGCATCCATCCGTTAGCGTTGTTTTTACCTGCTTTTATATCAAATATAGTTTGACCACCTGCACTCCGATTAAGCCAACGATAATTACCATCACCACGAGCCTCCGGGTGCACAAGCCACGTATCATCCTCGGCACGCGCGTTGAAAATCGCCATATCAGCGACGGCTTCAACATTAATCCAAGCGACAACACTCATTCCCTCTATCGGAATATCATCGGGATTAATGTTAGGACCATCCAAATCAAGAAAACTGCCGGAAGCAAAATGTGCTGCCTTACCAAACTTTCCATCGTCAGATTGCGTCACTTTTCCATTAATTTCACCATCATAATTACGCCCGGATTTTTCGACCACCGTATCTCCCGAAAACTCTTCATAATCAAAATATAACACAAGATCTGGATCTAACACATCAGCGGATAATCCACTCACTTGAAATGCCAAAATCAAAAATGCAAGAATTAAAACACTACGTTTCATTTTACCATACTCCTTTGATAAGACTTATTTCTACAAATTGCGATTCTATTAACTTTAACTATACTTTGGACAATTTCTATCTGTTTCATGTTGTGTTTTCAAGTCCTTGCTGATTTTTCACTGAGTTTCGGACAGGAACGTAACTCACAGAAAAAGAATTTCAGGTGCAAGCAAGAGCAGCCCCAGCGGGGCGAAAGGTGTCCCAATAAATAATATTGATGTCAAAAGTGTTTCTATTAATCCAGACTATTACTCAAGAACCCTAAAAATTGTCCAAACTTTAGTAACTTTAGTAACTTTAGTAACTTTAGTAACTTTAGTAACTTTAGTAACTTTAGTAACTTTAGTAACTTTAAGTTTACCATTTTTTCCCCCGTACCTGCAAATGAAATTTTGGACAGTTTTTCCTTGATTTTAACGGTGTATTAAGATAAATTGAATCAAGAACTTTGGAGAATATACTAAATGAATATTTCACCTATTGATTGGGCAATTGTTATTAGTTATATCTTTTTCGCACTCGGACTCGGAATATATTTTTCTAAACGTGCTGGGAAAAATATCAACGAATTTTTTATCTCTGGACGCAATCTCCCTTGGTGGTTAGCTGGCACCTCAATGGTAGCAACAACTTTTGCAGCTGACACACCACTTGCTGTCACAGGAATTGTCGTTGAAGATGGAATCGCGGGCAACTGGCTCTGGTGGAACGCTGTTCTGAGCGGCATGTTAGCCACATTTCTTTTTTCACGATTATGGCGACGTTCAGAAATCATCACAGATGTAGAATTTGCAGAACTCCGTTATTCAGGACCTTCTGCAAGTTTCCTGCGCGGTTTCCGTGCTTTATATATCGGCTTACCGATCAACTGCATTACAATGGGGTGGGTAATCCTTGCGATGCAGAAAATTGTTGTGTTAACCTTCAACCTCCCGGATGATACTCACACAAAGATATTGGTTGTCTTGGGGTGCTTGCTAATTGCTGGTATCTACTGTGCTTTGTCAGGGTTCTGGGGTGTTGTCATGACTGACCTTGTGCAGTTCGGAATGGCAATGGTCGGATCAATTGCCCTTGCAATTATCGCCGTTAACAAAATAGGTGGAATTGGTGTACTAAAAGAAAAACTGATTACTGTTTATGGTGCTGACCACAATATACTGAGTTTTACACCCGATTTCAGTGCAGGCAAAATGGCTATTATAACCTTTGGTGTCTACCTCGGAATGCAATGGTGGGCATCAAACGGTGTAGATGGAGGCGGATATATTGCACAAAGAATGTTCGCGGCAAAAAATGAACGGCATACGCTCCTTGCAACGTTGTGGTTCAACATCGCAAACTACACACTACGTCCGTGGCCGTGGATACTTGTTGCATTAGTCGCAATGGTGGTCTACCCAGGATTAGGAGACCCTGATCATGTCAATCCAGCACTGCAAGACGCTGAAGCTGGCTACCCGATGTTGATGCTTGAATATCTACCCGCTGGGCTACTCGGTCTCATGCTTACTGCGTTTTTAGCCGCTTTCATGTCGACTATTGATACGCATCTGAACTGGGGAGCATCCTATCTTGTAAACGATTTTTATAAACGTTTTTTCAAACCCGAAGCAACACAAAAACATTACGTCGCTGTCTCCCGCATTTCTATAATTCTCATCATGCTTATTGCGGGAAGTACAAGTTTATTCATGAATTCAATCACAGACGCGTGGAAATTTCTCATCGCAATAAATGCTGGTATTGGACTTGTGCAAATTCTTCGCTGGTACTGGTGGCGAATAAACGCATGGTCAGAAATTTCTGCGATGGCTGCAGCGTTAGTTGTTTCAATTGCTGTGTTTACACATCCGGCAACGAAGGATGAATTTGCGCTTCAGATGTTGTTTATAGTACCAATTTCAACAGTAGTCTGGATAGTTGTTACGTTCTTAACAGAACCTGTTTCGACTGAAACACTGGCAACCTTTTATAATAGGGTTAGACCGAGTAAAATTGGATGGAAACAGATTGCGAGCGAAACAAAAGATGTTTCAGATGATTCGGACAAACAGCACACACATACTGATTCCAAGTTACCTGATTTGGTCAATTGGGTGATCGGGGTAATCTTCATTTATTCGTTCTTATTCAGCATTGGCAAACTTTTCTTAGGTTATACTACAATCGGAATAGTTTTTCTATTAATCGCAATTATTAGTGGGGTGATAATGTATAAAAATTTACCGCGCAAGGAGAGAGAAAACACTTGAAAAGTATAGGGATTATCCCAGCTCGATATGCTTCTACCCGTTTTGAAGGTAAACCGTTGGCGGATATTCTGGGAAAACCGATGATTCAGCATGTATATGAAGGTGCTAGTAAATCAAAAATACTCACCCAAGTTATTGTCGCTACAGATGACCAACGTATCTACGATGCTGTTAAAGGTTTTGGTGGAAACGTTCAAATGACAGGCGAGTGTGCTACCGGAACTGACAGAGTTTCAGTCGTTGCTGAACAAATAGCATGTGATGTAGTCATCAACATACAAGGTGATGAACCGCTACTTGAACCCGAACAGATAGATATGATGCTCCAGCCGTTTGTGGAAAAACCATCTGTCCAAGTATGCACTTTGAAAGAGAGAATACATGCTGTTGAGGATTATATTGACAGGAACGTTGTTAAAGTTGTTACGAATATTCAAGGCGATGCGTTGTACTTTTCGAGAGGTTCTATTCCAAGCACACCATCAAACAAGCAACATACCTTTGATGAAAACGCACTAATATATAAACATATTGGATTATATGCATTCCGAAAGGAACAACTGCTTGCATTCACATCTTGGGAACGCACTCCCTATGAGATTGCTGAGGGTTTAGAACAGTTACGCTTTTTAGAACACGGTGTCCCCATCCATGTCGTTGAAACCAACACACCCCTTATTGGAGTTGATGTACCAGCAGACTTAGAACGAGTAAAACAGATTTTTGAAAAGAGAGGCTTTGCAAGACAATGACAAAATATATCTTTGTAACAGGTGGTGTTATCTCAGGAATAGGCAAAGGAATTACAACCGCATCTTTAGGCAGATTACTTATTAATCGTGGCTTCAAAGTGAATGTCGTAAAAATCGACCCATACCTGAATGTTGATGCAGGTGTAATGAACCCCTTCCAACACGGTGAGGTTTTTGTCACACATGACGGTGCGGAAACCGACTTAGATGTAGGAAATTATGAACGTTTTCTGGGTGTAGACATGAATCAACAATCTAACTTTACTACCGGTTCTGTTTATCACGAAGTGATTGCAAAAGAGCGACGCGGTGATTATCTTGGTCAAACAGTTCAACTGATCCCGCATATTACCGATGAAATAAAACGCCGTATTTATCAGATAGGAAAAGGCAGTGATATTGACATCGTCATCACGGAAATAGGCGGTACTATTGGTGATTTTGAAATGCCCCCGTTTGTTGAAGCAATACGACAGATGGCTGTTGAGGTCGGGCGCGAAAATACTTTGTTTCTACACGTCTCGCTCATCTACACATTACCCAATGGAGAAAGCAAAAGTAAACCTACCCAACACAGCATTCGGAAGCTGCAAGAATTAGGTATCCAACCCGATCTGTTATTATGCCGCACGAGCCAACACCTTGATGAAAGTTTCCGTAGAAAGATTGCACTCCTCTGTGGTATAAGCGAGGAATCCATTCTGGAAGGTTTAGATACAAAATGCGTAGATGAAATTCCTCTCAATTTTGAGGAACAAGGTATGGGACATCTTGTCTCGAAAAAATTGGGTCTTGAGAGACGCGCAACATTGGATGCCGAATGGATAGCCATGGTGGAAAAACTTAAAAATCCCAAACGCTCCACTAACATCGCTATCGTAGGAAAATATACAACTGGAAGCGATGCTTATATCAGTGTCCAAGAAGCTATTAAACATGGTGGCGTTGCCAATGAAGCAGAAGTAAATATTGAATGGATAGAAGCTGAAAGTCTTACAGACCATTCCAATTTTGAGAAGATTTTTGAAAATATAGATGGAATTTTGGTCCCGGGTGGATTTGGAGATCGTGGTATTGAAGGAATGATAGCTGCCGCTAAATATGCTCGTGAAAATCGAATCCCATATTTTGGTTTATGTTTGGGGATGCAGTGTCTCGTAGT
Source organism: Candidatus Poribacteria bacterium (assembly GCA_965237835.1). GTDB lineage: Bacteria > Poribacteria > WGA-4E > WGA-4E > WGA-3G > MSPOR6. The sequence goes on from OZ250160.1 coordinate 738,072, forward strand.
AGAATTCGCTCGGCACGTGGCGAACCTAAAAAATGCAAACAGCACTGAAGCAGATAAAAAAACACCGCATCCGGTCATAGATTTGATGTTAGAACAACGTGCAATAGCAGCCAAAGGGGCAACGATGAGACTCGGTCATTATCCGTGTGTTCTCAAGGAAAATACCAAAAGTTATGATGCATATCTGCAACCGATCATCTTAGAGCGGCATAGACATCGCTACGAATTGGACAACCGCTATCGTTCGCAATTAGAAGATGCAGGTCTCTGTTTTAGTGGTGTATCACCAGATGAAAGTCTTGTTGAAATTGCAGAGGTAACGGATCATCCTTGGATGCTTGGTTCACAATTTCACCCAGAATTCCAATCCAAGCCTCTCAGTCCACACCCGCTGTTCCGAGATTTTGTAGCAGCCGTACTGTCCCATCAAGAAGAAAAAACTGAATCTGGAGATGAATCATGAGCAACACTGCTACTGTCCTTTCGGGGGCATGGCATGGGGATAACGAACTGACACTGAATTTCCCAACCGGTTGGGAAGTGGAGATGCTTGCCCCAAAAGACGCACCAGCCATGTCTAAAAACCAGATTGAACAAGCGTTTGCAGAACCTCTTGGCACACCCCGTATTGCGGAATTGGCAAAAGGTAAAAAGAGTGCTGCTATCATAGTTGATGACCTGAGTCGTCCGACACCAGCCGCAACAGTCATTCCGTTTCTGTTGCGGGAACTTGCTGCAGCAGGTGTGCCGAAATCAGAAATCCGATTTGTCGTTGGGGGTGGATCGCACCGACCTCTCACAGATGAAGAAATAGCGAAAAAAGTTGGCGCAGACATTTCCACAGAATATGAGGTTACAAGCCACAACTTTATGAGGGGTGACCTAAGCGGATATGGAACTCTTGAAAATGGAATGCCCGTATATATCAATAAAGTCGTCGCTGATGCTGATTTCAAAATCTGTCTGGGTGGCATCTATCCGCACGGTGCCGTTGGATTCGGAGGTGGAGCAAAGTTGATTGTTCCCGGTATCTCTGGGTTCGCAACGATGTTCTATTTCCACACTTTTTCACCAAGCCGTGGGCACGCTGTGATTGAAAGCAAGAGTAGTACACCTGATCATTGAGATTTTGCGGAAACGGCAGCAGCTGTCATCGGTCTTGATGTCATCGTTAATGTTGTCGTTAATTCTCGACGTGAAATTTGTGGGTTGTTTGTCGGAGACTTTGTGCAGGCTCATCGCGCAGGTGCACATTTCGCATTAGAAACCTACGGCACAGAGATACCTATGGAATCTCGAAAAGAAACGGATCTGGTCGTGCTGAATTGTTATCCGCTTGATAGCGATCCTATCCAAACTGGAAAAGCATTGTGGGCAACTAACTACTTTGAGAAAGCATACAAAATGGTGCTGAATCGCCCCGCAAGTAGGTGCTGAACCCCGTTCAAGTGATGGTATCTGCTACCATGGACTGTTTGATCAAATTGATTATACTCGCTTTCTTGAACAGAGAGCAGAAAAAACTCCACCTGAACTTCCTGATCCTAAACTCGGAAGCCGCGAGCAAATACACGTTTGGTCTGAAAATTTTCTTGTAGACGATTTTTACAAAAAACACTCAAACGGAATCCTCTTCCGAAACCTTGAACAACTGATTCAACTTTTTGCTGAAAATCTTCCAGCAAAATCTAAAGTCGCAGTTCTGCCTGCAATAGGTATTCAGATCTTAGCACAAGAAATTGACAGTAAAGTCTAATGAAATCTTCTTTTAAAAACTACTTACAACGTATAAATTCCCTCCTCGGCAAAATTGAAACAGGTTTATTATGTCTGGTTGTCGCAATGATGATTGGATTGGCAATCCTTGAAATTGTCATGCGCTATGGCTTCAACAAAAACCTGTTGTGGAAACACCTGATGCTTCAGAACTTAACACTCTGGTTGTGTTTTCTTGGTGCCGCACTCGCTTCCTCTGAAAAAAAACACATCAGTATTGATGTTCTCAGTCGGATTTTACCCGAAAATACCACTCGCTATATTTCCTATATTATTGACTTTCTCAGTCTGATTGTCGTGGGTATTTTAGCCTATTACGGCTTTGATTTTCTGACAAAGGAACAGGAGAGTCCAGCAACACTTATAGGATCGGTCCCACTCTGGTGGGCAAAGATCATTATCCCGATAGGGTTTGTCCTTATAGGGATTCATTTGGTGCTTCAGATAGGTATACATTTATTTGGTGGTGAACACACTCAGGAAGATGTCGAAGGAGAATTAGACTAATGGGATTAATCATCGGCATCGGATTAGTTGGTTTCGCGCTTTTCGGTGGTGCGCTCTTTATCTTACTTGGTGGAGTTTCAATAATCGGTTATGCCATTGCAGGTGAACCGATTTCTTCAATCATGATTGATATCAACAAACTTACCAAGAATTCTACAATTCTGATTATTCCACTCTTCACCCTTGCTGGGTTTATTATAGCAGAGGGGAAGGCACCGCAACGTTTAGTTGCATTCGCACGCGCAAGTGTCGGTTGGTTGCCGGGTGGAATTGCAATGGTAGTTCTCGGCACATGTGCTTTCTTTACCACTTTTACAGGTGCTTCCGGCGTAACGATTATCGCGCTTGGGGGATTGCTCTATCCAATTCTAAGGCAAAGTTATAGTGACCGATTTTCATTAGGGTTGGTGACTGCCTCTGGAAGTATCGGACTTCTATTCCCACCAAGTGTTCCACTTATTCTTTACGCCATCATAGCACAGGTCAGGATTGACACTATGCTTTTCGCTGGCATCATCCCTGGTATAATAATTCTATTTATTCTTAGTGCTTACTGCTGTGGCTGGAGTATCTTAAAAAAAACTGAAACGACTAAGTTTAACTTTTTCGTTTTCCTACGAACACTCTGGGATTCGAAGTGGGAACTACTGTTGCCAATTCTGGTGTTAGGTGGTATCCTCTCAGGGGTTGTTACACTTGATGAAATTGCAGCATTGACTGTCATATATGTCTGTATCGTAGAAATTTGTATCCACAGATCAATTTCCATCAAAACATTACCACGACTCATCAAAGAGAGCATGGTACTTGTTGGAGCAATCCTTATCATTCTCGGTATAGCTCAAGCGTTAACGGGTTATCTCATCAACCAAGATGTGCCCATAATTGTCCTTGATTGGATACGGTCAATAACGGATAGCCGAGTCATTACACTGATCGGACTCAATATCTTCCTTCTCATCGTTGGGTGTTTGATGGACATATTTTCGGCTATAATCATAATTGTCCCATTACTTATACCCATTGCTGAAGAATTTGGCATTGACAAAGTACACCTCGGTATAATCGTCCTGACAAATCTTGAGATCGGATATCTCACACCACCTATAGGAATGAATCTGTTTATATCAAGCATGAAGTTTGACAAATCGATAATACTACTCTATAGATCCGTTCTATTGTTTATCGGTTTGTTGTTGATAGCCTTAATTCTTGTGACTTATATCCCAGAGTTGAGTCTTTGGTTGCCGCGGGTGCTTGGGAAAATATCGCAGCCGCTGATGCCATAACCCAAAAACAAAATATGTACACCTAAGACTTGCACATCGTGAAACGCAACTATTATTTACAACTCTTGACATATATGCTATAATAGTGTCAGCGTCAATAAAATAGAGGAGAATCATTATTATGAAACAGGTTCGTTGGTCGAATAAGATTAACATAAGCACTGCACTGTGCATGGTATGGTTTTTTGCATTCGGATCCATCCTTGCTGGATGTGCAGATACCAAAACAAAAGATGAATTTAAGGTCGCAATGCTTCTGCCTGGGGAATTCACCGACGCAGGATGGAATGCTTTAGCGTACGATGGACTACAGGCTATTGAAAAGGAACTCGGAGCAACAGTTAAACATGTTGTAAGTAGAACAGGTGCAGATCAAGAAGCACACTTCCGATTTTATGCAGAAAAGGGATATGACCTTATTTTTGGACACGGTTATGAATTTCAGGCTTACGCAAAACGGGTTGCACCTGAATTCCCTAATACAATTTTCATTAACTCTTCAGGTGGCTATATCGGTGACAATATTGCTCCAGCTAACTTCCGTGTTGAACAACCCGCCTACCTTATGGGTATAATGGCTGGCATGATGACACAAACAAACAAACTTGGCACTATCGGAGGTGAAGATCTTCCGTCTGTGAATAGTACTTTTATTGCTTTTGAAGCTGGCGCGAGAAGTGTTAATCCTGAAGTAGATGTCCGAAATGTATATGTGGGAAGTTGGGAGGATGTTGGTAAGGGAAAAGAACATGCAATCGCACTTATTAATGATGGGATTGACTTTCTCTTTCCAAATGCAGACGCAGCAGGACTTGGTGCTTTCCACGCTGCTGAAACCGCACTAAAAGAAGGCAAAACTGTTTATACATTTGGTGTAAATCGAGACAAGAGTGAAATATCACCAGAAACAGTAATCGCAAATGCAGTAATTACGCCGAAAGCTTTTGTTAAGATGGCTAAAATAGTTAAGGATGCTAAGTTAAACCCCGATGTAGAGTTTGAAGGGCAGATCTACACCTTCAACATGTTGACAGACAAAGCAATCACATTCAATTACAACCCTAAGTTGAAAGATAAGATACCACACGAAGTGCTTGATGCCGTTGAAGAGACAAAAGCCAAAATCTTATCAGGTGAGTTTGAGGTGCCGCAAACTGATTTTCCCGCAGAAATAGATTAATTTCGGCTAACACGAACTGTTAAATCGGTAATCTTTTTTAACGATCTTCCGTCAAATCCCCATGCTTTAGCTTGCGGGATGTAGACGGCCTTTGGTTTCCTTCGTGAAAAAAGATTTGACTTTTCTCTAAAAAAGTTGTATGATTAGAATATCAAGTTGACAGGCATTTTCAGCGTAGTCGCAAGACTATGTGCCTGTCAACCCACTGAAAAGGGGTTAAGTGCTTGATACTTGAGACATCCTCCATGACAACCTATAAATATGAGTTTTCTCATCAATCTAACTTGATACAGATTGGCAATCTGATAGACGATCTACATGACGTGCATGTGCATTTATTGCGTCTGCAACGTCGTTACCATCGTATTTTTCGTAAATATGCTCCACTTTCTCGTATTTTGAAACATATTACGAAGTTGAAACAGCGGACAAAAAAGCATTGGAACGACCTACCGAGTCAAGTTATCCAAGATGTTGCAATGCGTATTGATAGAGGTTACCAGTGTTTCTTTGACAACCTTGAAGACCGCAAAACAGGTAAAACGAAACGCAAGGTTGGCAGACCGAGAATCAAACCGGATCACAAATATAAGTCCCTCACTTTCACACAGGCGGGCTACAAAATAGAAGGCAACCGCCTAACAATCAACTGTCTAAAAAAGTCCTTTACGTTTTGGAAACATCGCGAATGGACTGGGACTGTCAAAACAGCCACAATCAAACGTGACAACGTTGGAGATTACTACCTAACACTTGTGTGTGAGGATTGCGAACCTTCCGAGAAACTCCCTTTGACCGGTAATGAGGCAGGGGCAGACTTCGGTTCTAAAACATTCCTCACTCTTTCAGATGGCACGAAGATAGAGTCCCCACAATTTTACAAGCAAAGTCTCAATGCAATCCGTTCTGCACACAAAGCACTTTCACGCAAACAATACCTATCTAATGGTTGGTTTCGCGCGAAACGACACCTTGCCAGTGTCAACAAGCACATAGCCGACAGCAGACGAGACTGGTTTTTCAAGTTAGCACTCCGTCTTGTGCGAAGGCATGATAAGATTGTGATTGAGACGCTGAACCTTGAAAGCATGAAACGGCTCTGGGGACGCAAAATCTCTGACCTCGCTTTTGGCGAATTTGCTTTGATACTTCAATGGACTTCTGCCAAATACGGTAAAACATTCTTGAAGGCTAATCGTTGGGAACCCACTACAAAACCTTGCTCTAACTGTGGATACCAAAATGAGAACCTAACGCTTTCAGACCGATATTGGACGTGTCCAGAATGCAGCACACGCCACGATAGAGACGTAAACGCTGCGATAAACATTTTGCAGGCTGGGGTGCCCGTGTCTTGATGCACGATAAAACTGCTCTGATGCAGAATAATAGCCTGCTGGTGGAGCGATAATAAGACGGTTGACTCTTTGAGAAAACCGCAGTCGCTATGAAACCGAAGCCCCTACCTTTAGGTAGTGGGTGGCATCACGATGGAAACACGGACTATGACACAGAAAATGGACATTGATGGAGTTGAAGTCGCCTTTTCCGAAGGAGAAACTGTGCTTGAAGTGGCACAACGACATCAAAAAGACATTCCCACGCTATGCTACGACCCACGGTTGGAACCGTTTGGTGGATGCCGTCTTTGCATCGTTGAATTAGAAGGTGCGCGAAATCCTGTTGCATCGTGTACAACAAAAGCCGCATCTGGAATGGTCATCCGTACTTCAACCGATACAATAGAGGCGTATCGGAAGACACTACTTGAGATGGTGATTGGTGAAAATCGAGAGGTAGATGTCCATCCGCTACGCGGTTATGCTTCAGGTGAACTCGCAACGCTCCGTGACAAGTACGAAATCAATGACACAAGTATAACAGGTGCAAAATCCGGCGCGAGCAAATCTGATGATAACCCTTTTATACTCAGAGATTACGAACTCTGTATCTCCTGCTACCGTTGTGTCCGTGTCTGCGCTGAGCAAGAAGGTGACCATGCCATCAATGTCATGAACCGCGGTTTTCGGACACAGATTACGACAGAATTTGATGGTATCCTCAAAGACTCTGCATGCACCTTCTGTGGTCAATGTATTCAAACCTGTCCGACTGGTGCACTCGCCGACAAAAAAGCACTCCGCGCTGTTGATGAGGTAGCCGATGCACCGCTCAACAAAACACGAACCATCTGTCCTTATTGTGGCGTAGGTTGCTCAGTAGATGTGCTAACAAATGACGAAAAAATTGTCGGTATACATCCTGCAATGGATGGTCCTGCCAACCAAGGCGCGCTCTGTGTCAAGGGGCAGTTCGCTTATGATTTCGTGCAACACCCTGATCGATTGAATACTCCGCTTGTACGAGGCGAAGATGGCGAACTCCATGAAGCCACATGGGAAGATGCACTTGATATAGCAGCTGAGGGTTTTAGGAAAGCTCATGACGAACACGGCAGGTACAGCATCTACGGTATAGCCTCTGGGCGCGCACCGAGCGAAGCGGCGTATCTCATGCAGAAGTTTATCCGAGCTGGGTTTGGTACGAACTATATTGACAATTGTAGCCGTGCCTGACACGCCCCGACCGTTGCCGGTCTGGCAGCGACAATCGGACGTGGCGCAATGTCTAACCCTCTCGTTGACATGCAGAAACCGGATGTAATCTTCTGCATCGGAACAAATATGACTGAATGCCATCCCGTTGCAGCGACAGGGTTAAAAAAGGCAATCGCACGAGGCGCGAAACTTATTGTGGCAGACCCAAGACGTATCGGATTAGCAGATATATCACATCTATATCTGCCGTTGCGCGTCGGGTCAGATACGGCACTGTTACTCGGAATGGCACACGTCATTGCTCGCGAAGGCTTAATTGATGAAGATTTCATCGAAAATCGAACAACCGGGTTTGATAAATTCTTTGAACATATCAGTCAATGGACACCGGAATGGGCAGAAACAATCACAGGTGTACCAGCGAAAGATATTGAAACAGCAGGGATGTGGTATGGATCTGCCGATAAAGGTGCTATCTACTACACACTCGGTATCACCGAACATATCTGCGGTGTAGAAAATGTTCAGAGTCTGTGCAATCTTGTGTTGATGACAGGGAACATTGGACGTGAAGGGACAGGTATCAATCCAATGCGCGGGCAAAACAACATCCAAGGCGCAGGGGATAGTGGTGCGCTTCCAAACAACTATCCTGGCTTTCAATCCGTTACTGACCCTAAACATCAGGAAAAGTTCAAAGCAGAATACGGTAGTGAAATTGACCTCGAAAAAGGTATCACAAAAGTTACTGCTTTAGAACTCTGTGGTGACAGCATTCATGCGATGCTCATTGATGGTGAAAATACACTACTATCTGACCCCAACCGAGAACATTGTGAGCATGCACTCCGTTCCTTAGAACATTTTGTTGTTATTGACATCTTCCTGACCGAAACCGCAGAACTTGCCGATGTTGTGCTGCCAGCAACAGCATGGGGTGAAACTGATGGAGTCTGCACAAATACTGAACGTCGTGTCCAACGGATGCGAGCTGCCGTTCCGCCTCCAGGTGAAGCAAAACCCGACTGGTGGATCATCTGTCAAATTGCTAAACGACTTGAAATCAAAGGTTTTGAATTTGACGCGCCAAAACCGATATTCAATGAACTCTGTCGGCTTTCACCAATTTACGCAGGATTAGATTGGGATCGTATTGAGAAAGGCACCACGGACATTTTAAACAACCAATGGCCTGTTCCACACAAAGAACATCCCGGTACCCCTCGATTACACGAGAAAACGTTCATCAACGGTAAAGGAATCTTTTCAAACGTTCATTACCGAGACCCCGCTGAGACAATAAGCAATGATTTCCCTGTGTGGCTCACAACAGGTAGACGTTTGCAATCCTATCACACACGAACACAGACGGGTAGAGCACAAGGAATTGATTATCTATTATCTGAAGAATCACTTGAAGTAAATCCTGCTGATCTTGAAAAATGGCAATTGGCAGATGGTGAATGGTGCAAAATGAGCAGCGCACGCGGAAGTATCAATATTAAAGTCAAAGTAACAAATCGTTCACCGCGCGGCACCGTTTTCGCCAGTTTCAGTTTTGCCGATGTACCTGTAAATCAATTAACCGGCTCAGGTTACGATCCTGTTACCCACACAGCCGAGTTGAAAGTGTGTCCAGTTCGATTAGAACCGTTATAAGGAGGATATCTGATGGAGTGGAAATCATGTTGGTCAGAAAAGTCCGATGACACCGATGCTCTGAAGAAGCAGTTGAAATCTGAGGGTTTTAATACATATCAATGGTCCGGACGTCCTGGGGGTGCTTATCTTGACTACATTCACAGTCAAGATGAGGTGGTTTGCGTGCTATCTGGCACAGCAGAAGTAAAAGTTGCTGATGCACACGACACCATCAAACGCGGCGACCGCATTGATGTTCCTGCAAATACATATCATTCATTAACTGTCACAAGCGCGGAACCCCTTGTCGTTTTGACAGGCATGCGCAAATCTCAATAACTGTTTGCTGTTAACTACCCGCGTTGGAAAATACCTAATCTTAAAATTCGCAAATTTACGAAAGTCCGAAACATTTTTGCCAAGAAATAATTGAAAGGAATAATTTATGAACATTACTGTTGAAACAAGTGATTTTCGCCAAGCTGAAACTGATGCTGTACTCATCCCTATGCTTGAAGATGACTTCCACAATGAGCTGCTCTTAGCCGCTGATTCAGCCTTAGAGGGACGTATACAAGCATTCTTGAATCTCGGAGATTTCAAAGGTAAACCGAAGACGACCAGCGTGCTTTACACAAACGGTGCCATAACTGCTCCTCGTATCATCTTGGTAGGACTTGGATTATATGAGAAACTCAACGCTGAGCAGGTACGTCAGGTGGCTGGTCACACCGCGCGACAGGCACGCGATATGGGACTGAAATCTATCACGGTAGCCATTCCACCCGAAACACAAGACGATTGGGCACAAGCCGCTGTTGAAGCAAGTCTACTCTCACTCTATGAGTTCAAACAACACAAAAGCCAAAACGATGATAGTGAAGACGAAAATAAAACTCTTGAATCGATGACCTTTCTGGTAGGTAGCGAAGCAGAGAAATCATTGATAGAAGGTATTGTTGAACGAGGACAAACCATAGCAAACGGCACAATCCTCGCCCGAGATCTCAGCAATCAACCCGGTAACCACCTTACACCGGTACAACTCGCTGAGAAGGCGCAAGAAGCCGCGGAAACGGCAGGACTCAGCTGCACTGTTTTTGACAAGCAGACACTTGAGGAAAAAGGTTTTCGTACCTTGTTAGCAGTTGCACAAGGAAGTGTTGAAGAACCAAGATTTATCATAATGGAATACACCCCTGAAGGTGATGGAAAAGATACTGTCGCTCTCGTTGGAAAAGGGATTACTTTTGATACAGGTGGAATCTCACTTAAATCTGGAGGCGGCATGCATGAAATGAAACACGATATGTCAGGCGCTGCAGCAGTTATAGGTGCAATGCAGGTTATCGGACACCTCAAACCTAACGTACGTGTCATCGGTGTGATTGCGACAACAGAGAATATGCCGGGTTCAACCGCAATTAAGCCTGGAGACGTTGTGACCTCCTATGGTGGAAAAACTATTGAGATCCTCAATACTGATGCCGAGGGAAGACTGATTTTAGCTGACGCGCTCGGGTGGACTGCACAGTATGAACCCAAAGGTGTTATTGATTTAGCCACGCTTACCGGTGCTGTGATTACCTGTCTTGGACATATCGCTGCGGGTGCTTTGGGAACTGATGCTGTCCTCATGGAAAAGGTGAAAAAAGCTGCCGATAAAACACACGAACGCGTTTGGGAATTGCCGCTTTGGGACGATTATGATGAGGGTGTCAAAAGCAAAATCGCCGATGTGCAGAATATTGGGGATGGCACTGCAGGAACGATTGCTGGTGCAGCGTTTCTGAAAAAATTTGCTGAAGGATACCCGTGGGTTCATCTTGACATTGCTGGTACTGCTTGGGGAATGAAAGGCTCTACATATATCCCTGAAGGCGCATCTGGTTATGGTGTGCGTTTGTTAGTGCAATTAGTTGAAGATTGGTAAGAAGGACTTGATATTCAGTGCCAAGGTTCACACTACTTAGGTATATTAAGGCTAAAACCGATCCTTACATTTTTAGGTCATAGATGCAAAAGCAAGAAAGGGATATAAAAGAAACACAGCCCGACCTTTTTGGGACATCTTCAAAAGTCTTATTTTTAGATTCTCTTAAAAGTCGGGGCAAGTATAAATATGCGCGTTACAGAGGGCTTCCGCTACGGTATGCTGGCGGGAAAAGTCTTGGGGTCGGGTATATTGTAGAACAACTTCCTGATGGACTGGAAAAACTCGTATCCCCGTTTATGGGTGGCGGTGCAGTTGAAATTGCCTGTGCTAAAGAACTTGACATAAAGGTTTGTGGTTACGACATCTTTGACATATTGGTTAATTATTGGCAGGTTCAACTTTCTTCAAGCAAGGCACTTGCCGACAGTCTTGAACAGTGGCAGCCTATAAAAACCCAATATACAGAGATTAAAAGTCGACTCAAAGCACATTGGAATGGCGAAACGCTAATTTCTGAACCCTTAGAATTGGCTGCACACTACTGGTATAACCACAATCTCTCTTACGGTCCCGGATTTCTCGGGTGGATGTCAAAGATTTACGAATCTCCAGAGAAATATAATCGAACGTTGCAAACTGTACGTAATTTCAGATGTCCCAACTTGTCTATTCATCCCGGTAGATTTGAAGAAACACTTCCAACCCATTCAGACGATTTTCTGTATTGCGACCCACCCTATTATCTTGATGAAGGGGAAATGTTCCGTGGCATCTATCCGCAACGAAATTTCCCTGTTCATCACAAAGGCTTTAACCACGAATTGCTACGCGATCTGCTCCATGAGCACAAAGGTGGCTTTGTTCTTTCATATAACGATTGTAAGACTATTCGGGAGTGGTACGCTGACTTTCGGATTCTTGAGGTCCAATGGCAGTACACCTTAGGGCAAGGTGAAACCCGTATTGGTAAGAATAGGATTGAAAATGAAACAGGACACGTCAAGAAATCTCATGAACTCTTGATTGTAAAGGAAAACTGACATTATGCAGATACCTAATACCCAATTAACCCCATTTGTAGTGCAAGGTCCCCGTGCCTTGCACTGCTGACTTTATCTGAAGACGTCGAATCACGTTAATTTGGTATAACATGTCCTATTTAAAGATTCGTTTTGATCGGCAATGAAGCCAATGCGTTAAAGATATTATCCCTCTGAACGTAGTTGAATAAGTTTATTGATAGCGTGGATATATGCCTTAGCACTCGCTTCAATAATGTCCGTACTCGCACCGTTCCCAGTGATAATGTGTCCATTATCTTGAACCTTTAAGGTCACCTCTCCAATAGCATCTTCACCTTCAGTAACGGAGCGGATCTGATAATCAATAAGGTTTAGTTTGATTTTGATAATCTGATTGATTGCCTTAAAGGCAGCATCAACAGGACCATCACCAGTAGAGGCATTTTCAACGATTCCTTCCTCAGTGCGAATACCAACAGTGGTAGTAGGTGAAATCTTCGTTCCACTGACAATCTGAATGTAGTCAAGTTCAAAGGTAGCAGGAACTGTACGGATTTCATCGGTCATAATCGCCTCAAGATCGGCATCATGAACAGCTTTTTTCTTATCCGCAACGCGTAGGAATCTTTCATAAACCTTTTCTAACTGCTCCTTATCCAACTCATACCCGAGTTCACTCAGACGATGCCGCAAGGCATTTCGTCCAGAACGTGGACTGAGAATTAGTTGACTCTCTTTCCATCCAATCTCTTTCGGATCGATGATCTCAAAGGTTACACGCGACTTAATTATCCCATCTTGGTGTATCCCCGAACTGTGCGCAAAAGCATTTTCACCGACAATAGCCTTATTCGGTTGCACCGGAATACCCATAGTCCTACTCACACGTTTGCTGATAGGAACAATCTCTTTTGCATTTATTTCGGTGTAATACCCTTTAAAGTAATCGCGGCGAGTTCGTATTGCCATCACAACCTCTTCAAGAGAGGTGTTACCTGCGCGTTCACCAAGACCATTGATAGTACACTCAACTTGTCGCGCCCCGTGCTCAATCGCAATGAGACTGTTTGCTACTGCTAACCCCAAATCGTTATGACAGTGAACACTAATAACGGCATCATCAATATTCGCGACATTCGCCTTGATGCCTGCAATGAGGTTACCAAATTCAGCAGGTACCGTCCATCCGACAGTTTCTGGGATATTGACTACGTTCGCACCCGCTGCGATAGTCGCTTCAACCACTTCGTAAAGGTATGCTAATTCTGTACGACCCGCGTCCATCGGGGAAAACTCAACGGTAGCATTAGGATGATCAGCACATAAACTTTTTGCATAAGCAACTGCATCAACAGCCATTTCCAAGGTTCTTTCAGGGGTTGTACGAGTAATGCGCTCCATGTGGATTGTAGATGTACCAACAAAGGTATGGATTCGGGTACGAGGCGCATCCTGAATCGCTTTCCATGCGGCTGTAATGTCCTTTTCAACAACCCGTGAAAGCGCGCATATTTCAGGTCCCTCCACCTCGTGAGCTATCCGTTGAACAGCATCAAAATCACCCGGAGACGAAATTGGGAAGCCCGCTTCAATGACATCAACATTTAATTTAGCAAGGTGCTTAGCAATCTCTAATTTTTCTTCAATACCAAGTGCAGCACCGGGAGTTTGCTCGGCGTCTCTGAGTGTTGTATCAAAAATATAGACCTTTTCTTGGTTGGATTCAAAATCGTCCACGGTTGTGTCCTCCAAAGGGTTTCCGCTCGTTGTCAGAGACATCATTTAGTCCCTACAAATTCATAAATGTTTTCTTACATTTCACGACCAACTGCGATAGCAATCGGTTTTAATTCATGCATCAGCGACTCAAATTGTGCAGGAAACAGTGACTGTGCACCATCACCTGTCATCGAATTATCAGGGTCATGATGAACTTCAAGTAATAACCCGTCTGCCCCAGCGGCGACAGATGCTTTCGTCATATCACATACAAGACTTCGGATGCCAGTACCATGGCTAGGATCAACGACTATTGGTAGATGACTTAACTCGTGAATAACTGGGACAGCGTTAAGATCCAGTGTGTTACGTGTGTGAGTTTCAAAGGTGCGAATTCCTCGCTCACAAAGAATCACATCAGGATTTCCTTCTGAAAGAATATACTCAGCTGCAAGCAACCATTCCTCAATCGTTGAAGCCATCCCACGTTTAAGAATAACTGGTTTGCCTGCACGACCCACTTCACGCAACAGATAGAAGTTTGTCATATTCCGTGTGCCAAGTTGAAAGATATCCGCGTGTTCACCGACAAGATCAACTTCATGAGGAGTCATGACTTCTGTGACGATACCCAAGCCTGTTTCCTCTTTTGCCGCGACCAGCATTTTCAGTGCATCTAATCCAAAACCTTGGAAACTATAGGGACCGGTACGAGGTTTAAACGCGCCACCTCTAATAAAACCTGCTCCTGCCTTTTTCACCAGTTTTGCAATAGTTACAATCTGTTCAGTACTCTCTACAGCACAAGGTCCCGCCATAACCGATAATTTTTTCCCACCAATCTTCGTTCCGTTGACTGCAATGATAGTGGGTTCTTCTCGAAACTGGCGGCTTGCCAATTTATATGGAGCAGTGATCGGCATCGTTCTTTCAACACCTGACATAGACTCCATCGGAATATCGCCAAGCAATGTTTTATCTCCTATAACACCGATGACGGTGCGTTGCTCCCCAGTTGAAATCTGTGCTTTCAACCCCACACCTTCAATCCTATTGACTATTGCGTCAATCTGATCAGGTGTTGCATCCATTTTGGTAACGATTACCATGGTTTTCAATTTCCTCCGACAAATAACTCTGTTTCAAGTCAACGATTCTGAATTAGTAAAAAAATAACCCAACATCGAATTATACTCGACGCTGGGTGGTGATGAATGATACCGAATTAAAACATTTCCATAAGTGCTTACAAAATATCACCACCTGCCGCCGTAGTACAAAAACGGGTACAACCCGAGCATAAACAACGCCCAGAGGTCAAAAATATCTCCCCGTCCTATCGTTAGAGCGGATCGTGTGCCACTCGTCAGTACTGTAGAGATGGTAGTGTGTTCAAGCTTTTGCATCTTCAATAACCCACAAAACTATGATTGTAAGCTTTTTAACTCTTCCTGCAACTATAAGACGTCATTCCAAACAAGACGTTTAATAAATTTAGACTATCTTTAATATGATAACACATTTTACATTGTTAAGTCAAATTTATGCGTAACAATTTTGTGGTTTTCCACTTAAACAAATTAAATTCGTCCAAACCGTTCAGGTAAAGAAACCACCGCACCAATAATTATAATGCTAAGCCTTCTCAAGCACAACGCGATGATAACGTTTTTTACCTGCACGCAGAAGTAATGCATTTTCTTCTAATAGGGTAGTATCAACGACAACGTCTATAGCCTTATACTGCTTCTCATTGATATAAGCACCCCCCTGTTGAATTAGGCGGCGTGCCTCACTCTTTGAGGTGGTTAAGCCAACTTCATGAAACAACTCCATTATCGGGATACCTATGTTAAGACGTTCAGTAGAGATAGCGGTGGTCGGCATTGCATCAAGGTCAAGTCCACCACCTCCGAATGCAGCACGAGACGTTTCCTGTGCTTTGTCCGCCTCAACTTTTCCGTGTGCAAGTTTCGTAGTTTCATACGCGAGTACTGCTTTTGCTTCACGTATAGCATCATGTTCCAAACTGCCAAGTCGCCGCACCTCGTCCATCGGCAAAAAGGTAAAATACGCCAAGAACCGCTCAACATCGCGGTCATCAGTGTTAATCCAATACTGATAGAATTCGTAGGGAGACGTTCGATTTGAATCAAGCCAAACAGCACCGCCTGCAGTTTTTCCCATCTTTGCACCACCGGCTGTTGTAAGTAGTGGAAAGGTCAGACCATGCACGCGTTCACCCTCAATCCTACGCACGAGATCAACGCCAGCAAGGATGTTGCCCCACTGGTCATCGCCACCGAGTTGGAGAACACAATCGTATTTTTGGAAAAGACACAAATAATCGTAAGATTGTAGCAGTTGGTAATTAAATTCAAGGAATGAGAGCCCCAATTCGCGTTCAAGTCGTTGCCGATACCCCTCAGCACGGATCATCTCATTGACACGAAAATGCTTACCGATATCGCGCAGAAATTCAATATAATTTAGGGAAAGCAACCATTCAGCGTTATTCAAAAACAATCCTGCTGTGTTATCCAAATCAAGGTAACGCTTTAGCTGCTCAAGAATGCTTGCACCATTTTTCTCTATCTGTTCAGTAGAGATTATCGGACGCATTTCTGTTTTATCGGTTGGGTCACCAATCATCGTGGTGCCGCCGCCGATAATCGCAATCGGTTTATGTCCAGCACGTTGTAAATTCGCCATCGCCATTATCGGCACAAGGCTTCCAGCATGGAGACTGTCTGCTGTTGGGTCAAACCCAACGTAATAAGTGATCTGATCTCCAGACAGTAAACTGGAAACGTTTTCTTCATTCGTACACTGTTGGACGAAACCTCGTTCCTGTAAGGTTTCAAAGACATTTGACATGGAAAATTTTCCCTTCCAAGAATTTATCTACAGCAATTAATAATACCATACACAGATAGGTTTGTCAAATCAGTTTACACACTACATTGTAGGGCGGGGTCTTTGTGCAGTTACTTATCCCTAACCGCTGATTTTTTAACAACAAACTCAGTTTTTATGCTAAACTAACGTGAGTTTGATATATAGCAAATTCTAAACATAAATGGACATTTTCGTAGGGGTTAGGTAACCTAACCCCTACGGGCGAGAAGACCTCGCCCCTACGAGAAGCCCGACATCTTGTTTTTATCAAACTCACGTTAAACTAAAATGGACATTTTCGTAGGGGTTAGGTAACCTAACCCCTACGGGCGAGAAGACCTCGCCCCTACGAGAAGCCCGACATCTTGTTTTTATCAAACTCACGTTAAACTAAATTAACGTTTACATCGGGGAACCATCTTGAGCGAATTTTCACAGATATGGTTATCTACACCAAACATATTGAAGGACATAAAGAGAGAAAACATGCTTGGTTTAATGATGAACTACCCTTTGACACTCGCGCATATTTTAGAGCATGCATACCGCATTCATGGTGATAAACTTGTCCATACGTTCTTGCCTAATGGAAAGCTACATACCTATAACTATGCTACGTTATACACCCGCGTAAATCAATTGGCAAACGCAATTGCAAAGATCGGAATTCAGCAAGGAGACAATGTTGCGACTTTCGCATCCAACACATATCAACACTTGGAACTCTATTACGCAATTCCGTATACAGGTGCAGTCATTCATCCACTCAACACTCGGCTTTCACCTATTCAACTTTCAGAGATTGTATCGGAAGCAGAGGACAAACTCTTCTTTGTAGATGGAATTTTTTCCGATCAATTTACCAGACTGACGCAAGAGATAGACTACAATCACACTGTGCTCTTTAATGAAAACGCAGTTCAAGACCATACTCTCACAAACTTTTCTGTAACATACGAACAGTTCATTTCCGATGCAGATATTAATTACAAATCGGATATTCAGGACGAGAATTGGTCGATGGGGTTATGTTACACAAGCGGAACAAATGGTGAACCAAAAGGAGTTCTCTATACACACCGTTCTATGTTCCTCCACACTTTAGCAGTAAATCAAGCAGATGTGTTTGGACTAACCGAGTCAGATGTAGTGATGCCGCTCGTGCCGATGTTCCACGCAATGGGATGGGGACTTCCTTACGCTTCCATGTTTGCGGGCGCAGATATTGTCTTACCTGGTGTTAACCATGAGAAAATTGTGGACATCATCGTTGAAACTGGGGTCACAGTTGCTGCTGGCGTGCCAACAGTCTGGGCAAAACTTTTTCCCGAATTACTAAAAAGAAAATATGAAATCTCCTCACTACGGCGACTAATAGTCGGTGGGGAGGCAATGCCGTTGACACTCATTGAAGCCTATGAAAAAGAACTGGGTATTGAGATACGCCACGCGTGGGGCATGACAGAAATGTCACCGACGGGAACGTCCTGCACACTACGTAGATCGCATCAGAACTTATCTGATGCTGAAAAAACGAAAATTAAAGCGATGCAGGGTAGACCTATTCCGGGTGTTCAGATTCGCCTTACAAGTGAAAATGATACCGAACTTCCTTGGGACGGAAATACGATTGGAGAACTACAGGTGAGAAGTCCTTGGACAGCAAGCAGCTACTACAAAAATGAACCCACACCTGAGCATTTCACAGCAGATGGATGGTTGCGAACAGGAGATCTTGCGACTATTAACGCTGAAGGCTACATACAGATTGTTGACCGCGCGAAGGCACTCATCCGTAGCGGTGGTGAGTCTATTTCTACTGTAGCATTAGAGACTGTTTTACTGAAACACCCGCAAGTTATTGAAGTTGCTGTTATCGGTGTCCCCGACAAAAAATGGGGTGAACGACCGATTGCTGTAGTTGTTCTCTCGTCACAGGAAAATGAGGATATATCCGATATACTGAAACAACACATCGCTACCGAATTACCCAAATTTTGGATACCGGACAAATTTATTGTTGTTAATAATATACCGAAAACAACCGTTGGAAAATCCGATAAGCGCGCTATTTTCCAGATGTTTACACCTGAGTAACAGAATCCGAACTACAGAAAATAGTTTACAACATACGAATTGGAAGGAAATTTCACTATGCCAAATTCAAACCATAAGTTAAGTCAAGAAGAGATGGATCAATTTCGGAAACAGGGATACCTCGGTCCTTACACGCTTTGCAGTCCAGAAGATATGCTCAAAATGCAACCGCAAATTGAACATATACTCGAAACCGATGCACCTGATCACAAAAATAGAGTGCATAATCGTCATCTCGACTTTCCATTAATTCATCATCTCGCAACACATCCGACCATCGTTGAAAGAATGGCATCTCTTTACGGACCTGATCTGCTACTGTGGCGAACCAACTTTTTTGTCAAAGAGCCTGGAGCAAAGGAGATCCCATGGCACCAAGATTTCAACTATTGGCCCCTTGAACCGCCAATCATCATTTCTGCATGGATCGCCATTGATTCTGTGACATTGGAAAATAGTTGTCTGCAGATTGTGCCAGGGTCACATCGCAAAGTAATTCCGCACGTAAAAGCAACTTCCGATATGGCATTTGGGCAGATGGGGGACCTTGATTTCGTTGATACAAGCAATTTCGTCAATCTGGAGATGCAACCGGGTGAATTTGTTCTCTTTAATGAACGTACACTTCATCACTCGGAGATGAACCGCTCTGACAAAAGACGTATCGGTTTAGCAGTTCGCGCCATCGTTCCCATCGTCAAAGTCTTCAATTGGGATTCACCGCAGCATGAATTGATTGTTATTTATGGCAAAGATCCCGTCCAATTCAATAAAAGGAGTTAAAATGAATCGTCAAATTATCTTAGCAGAGCGACCTGTCGGATATCCAAAAGAATCCGATTTCAAACTAATTGAAACCCCAATTCCGACACCGGAAGATGGGCAAGTGCTTGTGAAAACCATATACCTTTCAGTCGACCCGTATATGCGAGGACGAATGAATCAGGCACGGTCTTACGCTGCCAACGTTGAATTCAACGAAGTCATAGTAGGCGGTGTAATCGCTCAGGTTGTTGAATCAAAACATTCCGATTTTAACGTCGGCGATGTTGTCAATGCACATATAGGTTGGCAAGAGTACGGTGTCTCTGGTGGAGAAGAATTACGGAAAATTGATCCATCTATTGCACCAATCTCGACAGGTGTTGGAATTCTCGGTATGCCGGGGTTGACAGCATACTTCGGGTTACTTGAGGTTGGCAAACTTCAAGATGGTGAAACGGTATTCGTCTCAGGCGCAGCAGGCGCGGTCGGTTCAGTAGTCGGACAGATTGCAAAGATCAAAGGATGTCGGGTAGTCAGTTCAGCAGGTACAGATGAGAAAATTTCGTATATCCTTGACGAACTCGGATTTGATGCAGCGTTCAACTACAAGAACGTCACAGATTATCACGCCAAGTTGGCAGAACTTTGTCCTGATGGTATTGATGTATATTTTGACAACGTTGGCGGACAGATAACAGATGCTGTCTTCCCTAATTTAAGAGTCAAGGGACGTGTGGTTATCTGTGGACAGATTTCACAATATAACTTAGAAAACGCTGAAACTGGTCCTCGTTTCCTTTGGCATCTTATCACTAAGCGCGCAAGAATTGAAGGCTTCCTTGTTTTTGAATTTGCAGACAGACATCCAGAAGCTCTCGTTCAAATGGCAGAATGGGTAAAGCAGGGCAAATTGAAATACCGAGAGACAATCGCTGAAGGCGGCATAGAAAAAGCACCTGCGGCGTTTATTAGTATGCTCAAAGGTGGCAATATTGGGAAACAATTGGTCAAAATCGCCGATCTCAGTTGAAAACCCGTTTAATATCCCTTACGTTTATCTATCACACTCAGGAGTTGTTTGCCGACGAGAAATCGTTCCAGATTATCACAGAAAAGTGTGACAGTCCGATCCATCCGAATCGGTGAACCTCCAGCGACATGCGGCGTAACAATCACATTCGGCATGTCCCACAATGGACTATCTGAAGGAAGTGGTTCCACAGGAGTGACATCCAACCCTGCCCCACCAATAAGACCATTATTGAGGGCACGCAGCAGTGCCGGTCCATCAACAATCTTACCACGTGTAACGTTGATAAGCAGTGCATTCTGTTTCATTTTATGGAACGCAGCATCGTCAAACATCTCCTCTGTGTCTGGTGTTAGCGGGGCACAGATACATACAATATCAGACTCAGCAAGTAGATCATGAAATCTGTCCATCTTCCAGATTTCATGCACAAATGTCGGAGTCTCAACAGGTTCAGGGTCAACAGCGATGACGCGCATATCAAACCCTTGCGCGCGACGTGCAACTTCAATCCCTGTACCACCGAGACCGACAATCCCAAGTGTCCGCTCACACAACTCCCACGTTTCCATACGGATTGACATTTTGTTGTCCCACGTTCGTTCTCGTACCGAACGTCCGACGCCACGTATGAGACCCAGAATTAATGCCCACGCTTGATCTGCCAGATGCGTTCCGACAAAACCCTTTGCACTCGTCAGGATTACATCACTTTCAACGAATTCTGGAAACAGAATGCCATCAACTCCTGCTGCCCACACTTGCACCCATTTCAGTTGCTTCGCGTTTTCAAAAAGTGAACGGTTAAATCCACCGAACACAATATCAGTATCCACAATTTCGCGCGATCTTTCTTCTGAACTCTTGGGTATAACAATATCTATTGAGTCGGAAATCGATGCTATTTGCTGCCTTTGTTCTGGTGTTATTTCAGCGTTAATCAATATTTTCATGTTGACATCTTCTCCATTTGGTGGTATGATATATGCAAAATAAACTACTTTATAATGTATTTTCTCAAAAGGAGAAAAATAGTTTGCCGAATTTAAATTTAAAACGTTTGTGCTCTGTTTTACTCACAATATTTTGTGTCAGTCTAATACTCACTGCAGGACTCATAACCGGCTGTGGCGACGAAGGTGAATCCGTAACTGAAATGGTCAACGGAGATGACGATATGACTGACGGTGATGAAGAACCAGTTCCTGAGCCTGAGACACCTGTTGTTGAACCGCCGGTTGAAGAACCTGAAGTTGCAACCGTCTCATATAGTGATAATATCGAACCAATTTTAAACGAAAGATGTGCTTTCGCAGGATGCCATGTCGCTGGACACGTCACTAACCTTGATCTATCCAGCTACGATACCTTTAAACAAGGTGGAAACAGCGGTGCAACTTTTGTTGCAGACGATGGGAAAGGAAGCCTTGTTGTAAAACGAATTGATGGCGGGGGCATGCCTCCCGGTGGACCTCCATTCGACCAAGACGAGATCCAACTCTTTGTTGACTGGATCAACGAAGGCGCAGAGAACAACTAAATCCATCCTATTACCTATATATTTGCGGGGCAGGTCACCAGACCTCTGCCCTGCAGATTTTTATGTGGTGCTTCTAAACCTTCCTATCTTTTCTCACCTATTCTTTCCACATCATACCATCGTTTTATATTCGTGTCAATATTGAAAATCCATCGATTTTAGATTTTGTTGCCAGATTTGTAAAAATATGGTATACTTTCTTTAATTTATGGATATAGAGGAGAAATTGTGATGGAAATTGTAGCACTTGGTAAGACAGGTTTAGATGTTTCACGGCTTTCAATTGGCACAGGTTCAAACGGATGGAATGGACGTTCAAATCAGACAGATTTGGGATTTGAAGGGTTGCGCGATCTACTACTGTTTGCGCATGAAAACGGGGTTACGTTTTGGGATTCTGCCGACCAGTACGGGAGTCATCCGCATATCAAAGCGGCTCTCAAACATGTGCCTCGGAACAGTGTAACTATCACCACAAAAACAGTATCGCGAACTGCAGAAGAAGTAGAGGCAGATGTTAAGCGATTCCTAAAAGAAATTGATTCTGACTATGTTGATATTGTGTTACTACACTGCCTCACGCAGGTAGATTGGCCACAACGTTATCCTGATGCAATGGAAGCACTTGCACGCTGTAAAGAACAAGGATTAATTCGCGCACACGGTGTTTCTTGCCACGACTTCGGTGCATTCCAAACAGCCGCTATGACCGAGTGGGTTGAAGTTGTGTTAACTCGGATAAATCATGCGGGTGTTTCGATGGACGCTTCCCCTGCCGATATCATCCGAACAATGGAACAAATGGCGTTTGTTGGCAAGGGTATTTACGGAATGAAAGTCTTAGGCATGGGTAAGTTGGCAAAAGATGCTGAGAGTCAACGCGATGCAATCGAATTTGTAATGGGGTTGCCTTGTGTGCACGCTATGACTATCGGCATGACTTCTCGTGCTGAAGTGGAAGCAAACGTAGCCGTTGTCAATGAATTGTCGGAAAATGGTATATAACGGAATTGTATTATATTGTAGCGCGAGATGTCCTGCCTAACATCTCAAGGTAGGTGCTCGCGCTGTTTTCGTAACAGGCAGCTAAATCGAGAGTGAATTGATGGAAAAATATGAAATAGTTATCGGGTTGGAAGTCCACGCAGAATTATGCACTGAGAGTAAGTTATTCTGCAACTGCGCTTATACTTTCGGTGCATCGGCAAATGACTGCACATGTCCAATTTGTTTAGGGATGCCGGGGACACTGCCGGTTATCAATAAACGCGCTTTGGAATTCGCTGTTCGCGCAGGATTGGCGATGAATTGTAAAATCACATCATACAGTAAGTTCGATCGGAAAAACTATTTCTATCCGGATCTGCCGAAGAACTATCAGATTTCGCAGTATGATCTCCCGCTATGTAAAAATGGAGAGGTTACGTTTGAATTTGATGGGCAAACCAGAACCGTTGCGCTCCGTAGGATTCATCTTGAAGAGGATGCTGGAAAATCTATTCACGCTGAAGTCACAGGTGATCCCACACGAAGTTTTATGGATTTCAACCGTGCTGGTGTTCCGCTAATGGAAATTGTAAGCGAACCAGAAATTCATTCCACAGAAGAAGCAATAGCATATTGCCGCGCTGTTAAAGAAATTTTAGAATATATTGAGGTAAGCGATTGTAATATGGAGGAGGGCAGCCTCCGATGTGAACCGAATATCTCACTGCGTCCGAAAGGCAGCAAGGAATTGGGAACGCGCACAGAAATTAAAAACAAAAACTCTTTTCAGGAACTGCTTGTTGCAATGGATTACGAGGTGAAACGACAAGCACGTATCCTTGACGCAGGTGGTAAGGTAGTCCAAGAAACTCTATTGTTTGATGCAAGCACAGGTAAGACTGTAGCAATGCGTAGCAAGGAAGAAGCGGACGACTATCGCTATTTTCCTGAACCAGATCTGGTTCACGTGCAAATAGATGATGAGTGGATTGATGAAATTCAGCCAACCCTCCCTGAACTCCCCGCTGCACGCCGTAAACGGTTTATTGCGGACTACGACATCTCCCTCAAAAACGCTGAATTTCTAACCACCACTCGGCAACTTGCTGATTTCTTTGATGAAGCTGCACAACTGAGCGGCGAACCTACGACCTGCGCAAACTGGATAATGGGTGATCTCACACGACTATTGAACACAACTGAAATAGAGATCCAAGACTCCAAAGTTACACCTTCACATCTCAATGAACTCATTCAATTAATAGGTAATAATACCATCAGCGGGAAAATTGCCAAATCTGTGCTTGATGATGCCTTTGAAACTGGCAAGATGCCGAAACAGATTGTTGAAGAAAAAGGGTTGTCTCAGATTACTGATACCTCAGAGATAGAAACAATTGTCTTACAGGTTATTGAGGAGCATCCCGGTCCTGCCCAGGATTATCGCGATGGCACGAAGAAAGCTATCGGATTTCTCGTCGGTCAGGTGATGCGCGCAACTCGTGGAAAGGCAAATCCGCAGCTGGTAAATCAGATTTTGGCACGGGTTTTGACAGAAAATTAGGATGTCCAATAGTCTCAAAACCGACGAAGCAAGGAGAATTTATGAAAAAATTGTCCCTCACGGAAGAGAATCTCAGACTTTTTCCTGACATAGCAGGTGGGGTTACAAACAATGTATTCTCCACTGAGCGGATCGTACAAACCCCTCCTATAGATTTACCTGACTTTCTGAAACCTAATACACGGTTAAAGATGGATGGTCTGAAATTTCTATCTCATCTTCCAATAGAATCTATACCTATAGCATTTCTTGACCCACAGTACAGAGGCGTGCTTGACAAAATGAATTATGGCAATGAGGGAAAGAGTAGAGAGAAACGTAGAAGTTCACTGATGCAAATGCCTGAAGAACTAATTGGAGAATTCATTCGAGGTGTTGACAATGTGCTTATCCCCTCTGGACATCTCTTTCTGTGGATAGATAAGTTTCATCTTTGCCAAGGGTTCAAAACATGGTTTGATGACACACAGTTAGATATTGTTGATTTGATTGTCTGGAATAAAGACAGGTTTGGAATGGGGTACCGATCCAGACGAGTGAGCGAATATTGTGTTGTTCTACAGAAGCATCCCAGAAAAGCTAAAGGGGTTTGGCAAATTCACACCATCCGCGATGTCTGGCTTGAACGAACAAAAACAAAAGAGCATCCCCATCAAAAACCTATCGGTTTACAGGCTGAGCTTATTGCTGCTGTCAGTAATGAAGGTGATTATGTAATTGATCCTGCCGCAGGCTCCTTTTCTGTCATGGAAGCAGCACTCTCAAAAGGACGGAATTTCATTGGATGTGATCTGGAGGGATAAATGGCAAAAATTAGAGGTAGAATTCCGAAGGAATCTTCTGGTGGAACCACTTGTTAATGTGCTATATCAATCTTTGACACGGGTTTTAGAATTGACGAGGAATTCCTAAACCTATGTTTTATATCAAATTAACTTGATTCGAAGTTTTCCGATAAAGTCAGCATTGCGAGGCACGGGGACCTCACACTACAAATCGGGGTAATTCGGTATTAGTAGTCGGGAAAAACTGATATGAGCACTGACAATTTAAAATACAAAGATGAATCATGGGACTTTAGAAAGACTGATACTAAAGAGTATACCCACTGCTTCCACACCTATCCCGCTATGATGATTCCGCAAATTGCAAGGAAACTGCTAAATCAGCATGGTGTCAAAGGTGAATGGCTTCTTGATCCGTATTGCGGCACAGGTACATCATTGGTTGAGGCATCTTTATTCGGCATGCACAGTGTTGGATGCGATATCAATCCACTTGTTCGTCTGATAGCCACTGCAAAGTTGTCTCCAATTCGCTTAAAAACGCTTGACACTGAGTTAAACAAGTTGAACGACACCCTCTTTCAAACTGCATTCGGAGTAGACAAGGTACCTGACGCACCAATTCCTAAAATTCCAAATTTGGATTATTGGTTCTCTGCAGAGGTAATCCAATATCTCGCCTACTTATTGAAGTGTATTAAAAAAGTAGAGGATCAAGCAGTTCAGAATTTCATGACAGTAGCATTTTCTGAAACGGTTCGCGAGGTATCCTATACTCGAACAAGTGCATTTAAATTACATCGAATGCCAGCAGAAAAACTTGAGAATTTCAATCCTGATGTATTTGGTATCTTTCGCAAAAAACTGAATAGGAATAGACAAGGTTTGGCGGCATATCTTGAAAAACGCAAAGATGTAGAAGCATCAATTTGTGATGCCAATACAGTTCAGGGAGAACTACCGATGCCATGCCCACTTGGCGGCTATGACTTAGTGATTACATCTCCACCTTATGGTGATTCGCCAACTACGGTTGCGTATGGGCAATTTTCTCGGCTTTCCGCAGAATGGATCGGTTTGACCAACGCACGAAAAATTGACAGACTTGCAATGGGCGGATGCCGATCAGATGAAACATTGACAGATACCCCTGTTTCATCCGCAATTGAGAAAATCCGTTCAATTGATGAAAAACGAGCGCGCGATGTTTCTGCATTCTACATTGACCTTGGACGTAGCATTGACTCGGTCGCAAAAATACTATCGCCACGTTCCACAATTTGCTATGTTGTCGGGAATCGTCGGGTTAAAGAGGTAAAGCTGCCAACAGATGAATTCGTCATTTTTGCCTTTAGCAAGCACGGATTTTCACATAAAGAAACAATCGTTAGGAACATCCCTAATAAACGAATGCCAATCAAAAATAGTCCTTCCAACATAGTTGGGCAAACCTCCACAACGATGCACGAAGAAAATATCGTTATTTGTCAAAGAACGGATCAGACATGTCCGTAGGTCAGATTATCCTCTCATCTGTAACAAAAAAGTTTGGCGATACAGTTGCTGTTGACGATGTCTCTTTGCAGATAGAAGGTGGCGAGTTTTTCTCTTTGCTAGGACCAAGCGGGTGCGGAAAAACAACCACATTACGTATTATCGGAGGGTTTGTCCATCCTACTGCAGGCGATGTCTTCATTGATGGAGAACTGATGCTTGAAACACCTCCCTATCGTCGTCCTGTCAATACAGTGTTCCAAAATTATGCACTCTTCCCACATAAAACCGTCGCACAGAACATCGCATTTGGACTACAGATGAAGAAACTTCCTAAAGTAGAAATTTTAGATGCGATTGAAAGTTCACTTGATTTAATTCAGTTGCCCGACTACGGTGAACGGAAGCCTAACGAACTCTCTGGTGGCGAGCGGCAGCGCGTAGCACTTGCACGTGCATTAATCAATGAACCGACTATCCTACTCTTAGACGAACCCCTTTCAGCACTTGATCTGAAACTTAGAAAACAGATGCAGTTGGAACTAAAAACGTTACAACGTAAAGTCGGGATAACATTCGTGTATGTTACGCATGACCAAGGCGAGGCACTAGCATTATCCGATCGGATTGCGGTGATGAACGAAGGGAGAATCCTTCAGGTTGGAACACCATCTGAAATCTACGATTCACCTCAGAACCGTTTTGTTGCAGATTTTATCGGGACTTCAAACTTTTTTGAAGGAACACTTATCAGTACTGATGGCGACTTAGTAAGGGTAGAGTCAAATACTGAACCTACCTTTAAGTTCGTTTGTCCGCACAGCGAAGGCATGCCGATAGACACTCCTGTTACAGTGATGATTCGTCCGGAGCGGATAGACATATCCGCAAAATCAAATCCAGATTTACCAAATTGTTTACGTGGCGTGATTCAGGACGAAAGTTATCTCGGTACGACTGTGCAATACACGGTGCAAACGGATTATCCGACACCTCTCATCGTTCACCAACAAAACACTGGTGTAAAAGAAATACACCGTTTTCGGCAAGACGATAAGGTTTATTTGCAGTGGTCACCAGAGAACGCGATTCTCTTAAAATCTGATTCGGACTAACTACGAGGCAACGGCAGTCTAACCTTCTCATTATCGCGTTGTTGCGAAGTTAAGAAACCGATTATAATTTCAACAACCTTGTGTCCTTCACTACCCGGTGAAACAGGTTCCCCACCTTCTGCTACAAGTTTCACTAACTCTTGAACACCAGCAGGGATTCCTACTACCTCCCACGTTGGGGCATCAATTGTTTCAATCGAATCTCCTTGATGAATTGTAGCAACCTTGTCATTAATGAGAATAAAGCCGTTTGTGCCGACAATCTCCACACGGAAACCAGATTGAGTCGTCTTTGGTCCGCCAGCATAATAGCCGCGCACGCCATTCGCAAAGTGAATATACCCGTGTGCAGAAGGTTCTGTTGAAGGGTCATGTCCGCCATCGCCTTTATATTCACTGTAGTCGTCGTATCCATCCTCTAATTCTGCAGAAACCCATTCTGGATCCGAGTCGGCAAAATAGCAAATTGCATCAACACAGTGTGTTCCGTTACGGAAAAGCATGGCACGTCCGCCGCTCAACGTGCCGATAACATATTGGACATTTCCAATACGTCCACCACCAACGATCTCCTCTCGGGTATGCCGCCATAAAGGTTGCCATCTTCGCGTGTGGTCAATTGATAGAATAGTGCCGTTTTGCTCTGTCGCATGCAGCATCCTGTCTGCATCTTGAATGTTGGTAGCCATCGGTTTTTCACAGAAGATTCCTTTGACTCCAGCGTTGGCAGCGTCAACGACAAGGTCAGCATGTCGATGGTCAGATGTCGCAACCGTAACAACATCTAAATTTTCTTTAGAGAGCATCTCCTGATGGTTTGTATAAAGAGAGATGTTATCCCAATTGTCCTGCCATTTTGCCTTGAAGGCATCCAATGTGCTTTGCACGAAATCGCACCCAGCCGCTAATTCAACGTTCGGCAAACCGACTAACCCAGATGTGTGCGTTGTCCCGATGCCACTACACCCTATAACACCTACACGTAGTTTTGCCATGTTCCTATTCTCCTCTATCCTACAATCTTATATCCGTGAAATTAACGCATTACCACTGAAAAGATTGTATGCTGCAGCGGATTAGATGTCAAGTTTTTTGTGGAGAATAAAACGATTTGATATAAAGCCAAAATTCTGGTAAAATATTTGTAAGGTAAACAAATTTCATTATGGAGGATAGTATTATGGTTAGAATTATCGCTAATCCTGAAATCCTTGGAGGAAAACCTGTAATTGAAAACACGCGAATTAGCGTTGAACATGTTTTGGGATTATTGGCAAACGGTATGACAAACGAAGAGATTATTGCAGAGTATCCGATATTGAGCGAGGAAAGCATTCGGGCGGTGCTTGCATACGCCGCGCGCGCTCTTCGCAACGATATAGTTGTTGATGTACCTTCTTACAGCGACGGAACATCTTAACAATGCTTCCACCACTTGGTCGCTTGCGGATCCAGCGACTTAAACAGGATAAATGTAAAATTATTACAGAACTTAGATTAAGGATGCAAATATGCTACCAGTGATTAGTATTGATGCAAAGGATGTGTGCCAGAGTGAATCATGGCATTCAGGTATAGCATACTTGTTTGACTTTCATGAGGTAACAAGCGCAGCCCAAGGTGAAGGGATGAATCTTGACAGATTTCTGACCCTGAAAATCGGTTCGTACTTAGTTCGTAAAAAATTGCGGTCAAATGTACTATTCTGCTACACATCATACCAAGGCCTATTTATGTTAACAGTTTGCTCAAAACATAATATAGACCTGTCTAACATCAGAGTTTTGCTACCGGGCTGTCTTGAATTCGGACGGGAAAGTTTTCTTCCTGCGCGAGCTGCTCCTTTCATTTTCTACGGAGGACTGCAATTTTATCGTCTTTACTCTGTGCGCGAGCAATCTGCAACAGGTTACTACGTTTGCGACTGCGCTCTCTGTGATTTACCATATGCGAAAAGGGATGGGTGGGTTCGCGGAGAAAAAAGAACTGCAACATCTGTGACAACCCAAGAAACAGAAAAAAGGGTTGACAAGAAACAAGGCTACTCGTTGTACCTTCGGACATACTGCCCCGGAGAAAATGTTTTCCCAGTTTTTGATCAATCGATCTCGTTATCCAGTTCAGGCTACTACGTTTGTGACATGGGATGCGTTTATGGTACTTGTATTGCAGAGGCGTGTAAGGATGACTACGAAAGGATACAAGATCAACCAGAGCAGCATGTAGACTACTCAGCTGTGCCGATTCAACCAAGCGAGGAGTTTGACTTTGATGGAATAAACTTTACATTACAGCACGCACTCTGTAAGTGGACAAGGTAAGAATCTGCACAGGACAGTAAAAATCATGGAACAATTGAATGTCTTTGGATAATTAAGTTTCTATTTCTTCTATATCCAGACGATACTCCGTTTCAGATGCACGAGCTTGCTGGATTCGCAAGTGATTGAATTCAGCTTCATCGCGTTTTATAGCAGAGATTTTATCCTTCAAATTCTCAGAACTTTTGCACCCAAGGATTACACCTTTTATACACTTCGGAGGCAACCTGAAGAGATGCACATCATGACCATTAGTAACTCCGATTTTGCTATGTGCATCCGTGAGATTCTTAAGATACCGCCATTCTTTTTCATATTCCCAGTCAGAACCTTTTATGAAAAAGATATCTTGCATAGCAGCCGCTCTACTTGTTTCTTCTGCTGTCATACGCGGACGTTCTGAACTATATTCAACACGTTCAGGCTTGGCGAACCCTGGTAAAGAAACATATCCTTTAAAGAAATCGTGGAAACCGTCTAATACAAGGACAAAACCGGTATGTGCTTCAGCATAGTGTCCCCACATGAGCAAATTATCTGGTGTTTCAGAGAGAGATAGAATACCGAACTCGTTGTGCAGTTTATAAAATCTTTCTCGTAAATCAGGAAGAATATCTCTATGTCCAAGATTCTTATATAGCTGTTCCGCGTAATCGGGGTCAGTCTTAAGTTGGTTCGCGAATGCCCATCTATCCAAACTGGTTCGTGTTGCTCTTTTGTAATCCTTCCACACACGGTAAGGAGCTCGTTTAATCATTTCTGCGAAGGATATTGCGAGTCCTTTTTTACCGAGCGCGTAGAAATCAGGTTGTCCTTCAAACGGATCGTTCAGCGCGAAAGGTTGCGTAAATCGAATCAAACGATTTTCCAAAATATCAATTCGCTCTTCGGGAGCATATTTATAGAAATCCATTACTAATACTTCACTCAATTATTTCAAAGTCAAGGATTCTAAACTCTACCTTCGTGTGAGGAGTCTTTGCACCTTGCCGTGTAGTCAATTCCTGGACGCTACCATCAACCTCACTAGTTACCCGCTTTGCCAATCCCGCGGGGATCGGATCCTGAAAATGTACAACATCTATATCAATTGGATCGCCTTGAACGTCGTAGAAAATCACAAAACAATAGACATTCTTAACATTTTCGCGCAGGTGGTTCCGCAGAGAAAACGCATAAGGACCTAACGCGGCGTGGTATCTCCAGGTAAGTTTGCCACCACTTACCCCTTTCACGCTTCGACCGCCAAGATCTGTTAGAATTGAACGCTTTGATACAGTAGATTTCGCTTTTGATAACGGTTTTACGGGTCCTATCTGTTCCATCAATTTCTTAAGATAGTTTGACGGAATAGCAAAATTGAGGTTCTGTCCTCCGCGGAAAGTTGCCACAGAAACACCGATAACTTGTCCTTTACCGTTTAGTACGGGTCCGCCGCTGCTCCCTGGAGAGATCGGCGCGGTGAGCTGCAAAATTTTATCCGTTCCAACCTTTCGAATGCTACTGATTATTCCTTGTGAGAACGTGCCTTCTAATCCTCGTGGATTACCCACTGCATAAATTGGCATGCCAATTTGAACCGTATCGCTATCACCAAGCGAAATTACTTGTGACCCAGGAACTGAAATTTTCAGGATGACCAAATCGCGTTCCGCGTCAACCGCCGTAATGCCTTCAATGTCGTACTTCGTTTTCTGACCTACCAGTTTCGCGTAACCTCGCGAGGCACCTTTCACAACATGCAGGTTCGTTGCAACCTGACCATTACGAACAAAAAATCCACTACCAAGTGAAAGCGGCTGTCCGTTAGCGTCTTCCATGACCAAAAGCACCGTAGAAGCCAACGCTTTTTTGGCAATTTGCTGTGGACTTTGGGCATTTGCAGCAATCATCGCACAAAACAAGAAAAGTGCCAAACCTGTGAAATACTGTAACAATTTTTTGTTTTGTTCCATTATGAACTCCTTTCGGCGTAACTTCATTTTGAGATTGTGAATTCTGAAGCAGCTTAGTTTTTTCTAAAACCCATCAGTCGGCCAAAAGACGTGATGCGACTTGATGTTTTGTCTAATCGAATCCAATTGGTAATGCATGAGATCCGGGAACACATCAACAGATTTTTTCAAAAGTGTTGTTTTCGCGAGTTCTGATGGTAACGCTGTAGGTTGAATAACACGATACATCGTGCTTCTGTATGTTTCAACCTTCGGAGCATGAAACCCATCAGCGATTGGCGCGGGATATTCTACTTCAAGACTTTCCTCATCCATTTGTGCGATTATATCAGATAGCATAATTTCAAAAAAGTCTTTGGCACCGTTCTTTGCAAATAATTCCTCTGATGCTATAAACTCTTTGACACCTAGTTGTTCATTCTGTCTTCTAACAGAAACATAACCATCAATGACACCATCACGTTCAGCAACCCAAGCACTTGATGATTCTGTCTGCACCCAATCTGTCCAATATGCAATGTTGTCTCTAACGAAAGTGCCGTTGAATTTGCGGGAATAGGTGTCATAGAGAGCAGCAAGCTGCGCAACCTCGTTAGTATCTTGAAAATTGACTGGACGGATATTCCACTTTTGCTGTTTTCTACTAAGAAGGGTTTTCTTGGCATAGTAGCGTGGCACCGTTTCCCATCCTTCTACCGAATAGATACGCTGACTTCCGTGGAGCATAGAGATAGCGATTTCACGGTCTTCCATGAACCGAATCGAATTTTTGAGAAGTTGAGAAGCAAGTCCTCGTTTTCGGTATTCCGATCGCGTGCTAACTTCACCAATGCCACCAACAGGGACAGGTTCGCCGTGAAAGAACATCTTCCGAATAAAAACGCGCACTGTGCTGACAATTTTGCCTTCATCAACCGCGACTCGGATACCCGCTACATCTTTCCACGGATCGTTATGCCAATGGTTGGAAAAATACTGACGACTCGCTGAAAAGACATGCGTGACATGGTCCAGCCATGCCTCCAATTCTTCAGGATAAAGTGCGCGAAACTCCATAACTACACACCTCCATCAAAATTTTATCGTCAACTCACCGAGGAACTGCCGTGCCTCATTGCGGCTTCCAAAAACTTCATAGAGATCACCGGAAACATCATAAAATCGACGGACAAAATTACGGCTTGTCTCGGCGGGATTGAGATCAGCATAGCGAAACCACAAGTTCGTCCGAGACCAGATATCCCAATTAATCTCAAAAACTGTTGAGTTTGCATCGCCAGTGTCCATTCTATGCTGTTTGTTCAGATCAGGAAAGAGTGCATCCTGCGTCAAATCTGACGTGCCATCAATCCTTCCTATTGAAAAGTTCAACTCCTTATACCGATACGGATTCGGATCTGTGATATACTTCAGATTCACAGCAAACGCGTTTTCTAACGCCTGCGTCTCAAAATCATAACTATCTTCTATCTTAGCAGGAGTGGTATACCGTTCGTCCTGTTCAGCATAAGTTAATTCATCAAGGAATGTTATATGCCAACGTTCAGATAGACTATACGTCCACCCAAACAGGTTTTTTAGTTCCAACTGATTGAGTTCATCTTGGACATCAATTGAAAAGTCAATGTCTTCATAATCTTCCAGATAGTTGTTACTAAAATTAGCGGCGCGAACGTTGTAAAAGCCGTTCATGTGGGAAGGTTTTACGGTAAAACTAGTAATTGAATATTGCGAGATGGTGAAATCGCTGGTGTCTCGTAGATAGAGATATCCTGAGGGATCAATATCAAGAAAAGTGAGGTCGTGTTTCTGCTCACTCAACTGGTCTGTTTCATAAATTATACGTCCAATATACCTGCCGTTGTTGTCAAATTTCTGAATGCGTGAGATGACGTTGTGGAATAGCGTCAGACGAATATCAGTCCGTTTAAGTTCATCAGCGAGTTCTTCATCGTTTTCATCGTCATAATCTTTGTCGCCATAATATCGATGATATTCTGCTTCTTCAAGCAATCGCAAACGTCGGTTCAGTGATGCAGTATCTGCCGATGCTGAAGGGTTTTGTGCAAATGGACCATATTGTGGACGAGTCGCATTCGTAATCGTATCGGCAAGTTCCGCTTGACCGGGTGTGCTCTCTGTCAACTGCGTTAATGTTGGCGAAAGCGCGATAACCTCAGGCAATCCACCAATTTTCCTACGGAATCGGCTTGCATCCTTGACTAATACTTCACCTGTAGGCAGTGCGACGAGTGACATCGGTTTTACAAACTCACCTTTGTTGCGTCCTTTTCTGCCAAAACTACGCACGAAATTTCCATCAATATTAAATTTAACGATACGGTGATTACCTGTATCTGCAACGAATACGTTTCCGCGAGCATCAATCGCAATGTCGGCAGCATCTCTATCGAATTCACCGTCTCCTGCACCATACCTACCGAAAGTCCGTATTTTTTTGCCATCAGCACCGAATTTATGGATACGACCTCGTTTTGAGTCCAGAATATAGAGTTGACTTTGTGCATCGACTGCAACGCGGAGTGCACGGTCATGTCCTGTGGGTTGTATTCCAAATGCAGTTTTACCATCTATATCAACCATAAGTTTTGCTGGTAATACCACACCAGGACGTTCATCAACAGGGTCGACAAAATAGGTGTTTAATAATTCACCTGTCGCACTGAATTTGTAGACACATGGGGCAAAGATATATATTTTCGGGTCTGCAGTTTCAGCGATGTGATGTGCTGTTACATCCGCGACATAGATATTTCCAAGATCGTCTACAGTAAGGTGTCCCGGTTTCCGTAATATATTATCAACAGATTCTGGATCGGCGGGTATTTGGAAAAGAAATTCTCCTGTGGGTGAAAGTTTCTGTATGAGTCGATTTTCTGTATCACTGACATAGATATTCCGTTTAAATGCAAGGTAGATATCTTTGCCAAATGCACCTTGAGATGAGCCTTTACCTGAAAATTCACGCTCAAATTTGATAAATTCTACAGCAGAAGTAGTGAATAATCCTATGTTAAAAAGAAAGAGAATTAAAACTAATGTAATTACAAAAGATGTGGGAATAGATTTAGCGGGAATTCGATTTTTCATTATAAACCTTTGATTTTTTTGTTTATATGATACCCGTTATCGGCTTGAGTGTCAAGAGTAAATTGTGACTTACCCTATTGATCATATTGACAAGAGGTTTTTGAATATGTTACAATTGAATATTGTGTTGCTGTAGTTATAAGCATTCAAAAAATGCAGTTATACCAAATTAACTTGATTAAAAGTTTTCTGATAAAGTCAAGCATTGCGAGGCACGGGGACCTCGCGCTACAAATCCCGTTAATTGGGTATTAGTGACGCAGCATCGCCTATCAATCCAAAAATATTAACAACAAAAAAGGAGTCCGAAATGTTTAGTACAAACCCTTTTCAACAACCGGGACAGTGGTACCGAGGTAATACTCATAGCCATTCCACCGAATCCGATGGGAAACTTTCAATCCCAGACCGGTTCTCAGCTTACCAAGATGCAGGTTACGATTTCCTCGTATTAACAGATCACCGTAAAGTAAACGATGTGCAAGCTTACAGTACATCTGACTTTTTAGCGATATCAGGGAGCGAAGTTCATCCATCAAATCCTTACGGAGGTCCCACATACCACATTGTAGCAATAAATATAAATGAGCCGGTGAATTGTGCAAAGATGCACCCTAATGCTGTCATTGACGACATTCAGGAACAAGGTGGAGAGGCGGTTTTGTGTCATCCATATTGGTGCGGACATACGATTACTGACTATCTCCCATTACGAGGTTATTTCGCTGTTGAAGTTTACAACGATACTTGTATGGGAATCGGTAAAGGGTTTTCAGAACAATCTTGGGATGACCTGTTGGACAGAGGCGGTCCAGTGCTCGGAATTGCTGCTGACGACGCGCATGGAACGGAGCACGACTGTTTCCACGGATGGATAATGGTGAAAGCAGAAGAATTGACGCTTGATAAAATCATGGACGCACTACGAAAAGGCGCATTTTATTCAACTCTCGGACCAGAAATCTTGGATATTGACCTACATGACAAAAAAATAACCGTTAAGTGCTCTGAAGCACAATCAATTGTTTTTAAGGGTGAACGTAGTCGTGGTAGGCGTTGCCTGCCGACGAATGGAGAACTCCTTACAGAAGCAACATATTCTATTCCTGCAAGTGCAAAATATGTACGAATTGAAGTGACGGATGAGACAGGTAAGAAAGCTTGGTCAAATCCGTTCTTTTTCTAATGCAAAAAATTCTTGTGTGTCATACAGGTGCTTGGATCGGTGATATGGTACTACTCACGCCAGCATTGTGTGCATTGAAACAGACATTACCCCAATCCTGTCTGACGTTATTGTTGCGACCTCATGTTGCTGACTTGATGGAAACAAACCCTTACGTTGACAAATGTATTGTTGATAACAAAACCGAGAGTCACTACGGATCATTTTGGAAATTGGCTCGCAAGATACGGAAAATAAACTTTGACATCGCGGTTGTGCTACACCCCACCTCAATCCGAAACGCACTATTACCTTTTATAGCACGAATTCCAGTCCGTATCGGATCAAACTACAAAGGGCGTGGCGTTTTACTAACCGCATTCAGTCCACATAAAACCGATATACATGAGGTGGATAGATATCTCCGTGTGATCCAACTTCTTAACATTGATTTGACATCTATTTCAAAACCCTTACCCAGCACAGAAAATACAACCTTAACAAATTTAGAATTTTGGCATACTGATGCTGACCGTCAATCACTTAAAGCTCTACTTCAGAATGAAGGTGTATCTTCGGAAGATCGACTTCTCGCGATAAATTTAGGCACAACATGGATTACGAAACAGTGGGATGTGAGTAATTTTGCAGAGGTTATCAACCAAATTTCACGTGCGACACCAGACGTCAAAATCGTGTTAACCGGTTCAAAAACTGAAAAAGCATGGGCAGAAGGATTACCGCTTTCAGAATCAACAATAAATCTCGTTGGTAAAACAGATATAATGCAACTTGGTGCGCTATTAGAACGTTGTAAAGTATGTCTAACTTGTGATAGCGGATCGATGCATATTGCTGCAGCAGTTGGCACACCAACCGTTGCTCTCTTTGGTCCAACAAATCCCACGCGCCACCGACCCTATGGCAAAGGACATACCATCATTGAGAAACCTGTTTCTTGTAGACCTTGTTACAAAAGAACATGTTATCGCAAAGATATACCGTACCATTGCATGCAGGAAATCAACCCAACTGAAGTTGTAAACGCAATAATTAGTAAATTAAACCAGAAAAATTACAATGATTAGTTGAACCATTTTGAAAAGGAAACGGATAATATGATCCGAGCATTAATTTTTGACTTTGGCGGCACATTAGATGGAAACGGAATACATTGGTTAGAACGAACGTATCAGTTTATACACAGACACAACCCTGAAATCACTCGAGAGGAATTTGATATTGCAGATAAAGCAACAATATCAGAATTTGCATTCGGTGACTCATCTGTTGATTGGTCTTATCAAGAGGGTTCAATGCTACCTATCGGGGCAGTTGCCAATACTGCTGCGGCGGATTTTACCCTACGTGAAACAACTGACGCAATCGCTATAGGTGTCTTTAAGCGACTTAACTTGAGTGAACAATTGAAAGATGAATATGTAGAGTGGTTCTGCAAAGGGGTTTCCAAGAGTCTTTCAGAAAACCGAAAATGGCTGGCAACACTTCACGGCAATTATAAACTCGGTGTAATTAGCAATAACTTTGGTAATACTCGCGGATGGTGCGATGAATACCAGCTATCACCATTATTTGATGTCATCATAGATTCTACTGTTTTTGGCATAGCAAAACCTGATCCGAAAATATTTGAAGCTGCTCTATCCGAATTGGCTGTTGCCCCTGCAGAAGCAATTTATGTCGGAGATAGTTATAAAGCAGATATGGTCGGTGCAAAGAATGTAGGAATGTGGACTGCATGGATGGTTGGAAATCAAACAAAAGATTGCCCCGACATATCTGTTGTAGATGTCCACCTCTTCCATTTACATGAATTGTCCGATTTCTTATCAACCGCAAAATCCTAAGAAAATGTTTTGACTTTGGGAATGTCCGGATAATAAACGCATTTGGTTTTACATCGTTTTAGCATAAGGAGACACGCTGATGTGGAAGTTCCTTGCAAGTTTTGCACTCATATTTGCTATAACCTCCTGCACACTTATGACAGCACAGGATACAGAAGATTCTGTCAAGATTGATGAAAAGGTCAAAGAGTGGAGCCTTAAAGACACAGAAAATAAAACACATTCTCTTAAGAAACTCAGTAAAGAGAAGAAAGCAGTTGTGCTTATATTTCTCGCAACGCAATGTCCGAGAGTGGATGATTATGTTGAGCGCATCGGTTCATTGGTTAAGCATTACAAGGATAAAGATGTGCGGTTTGTCGGTATCCATTCCAACAAACATGAGACAGTTGAAGAAATAAAAGAGTATCGCGAGAAACACGACTTTGAATTTCTCATTCTCAAGGATCCAGACAATAAAATCGCAGACTATTTTCAAGCACGTAGAACCCCAGAGGTTTTTGTCCTTGATAATGAACACATTCTCCGGTATAGAGGCGCAATAGACGATAATCAAAAACCACCGGAAAAACATTACCTCAAAAATATAATGGATATGGTATTAGATGGAAAGAACATACCAGATACGCAGAAAAAAACACGGGCTATCGGTTGCACAATAAAACGCGTCAGAAAAGCAGATATAGACCGAACGCCATAGAATAGCAATTAGAGAAAGATTTTAATTTTCACATGATACACATTGGAGAAGAAAATGCGGCACTTTTTCGCTAAATTCCGTCCATATTTTTCTACACTTTATCAGGGGATACTTAGTAGCATCTTCGTCAGTTTTATCCTCGTGTTTCTTGTCATCTGTTTTGGAATCGGTGTTGCAGGTGGATTTATTTTAGGGTGTTGGGAAGATGTGGCGGCTTTGGATCTAAAGAATTTAGAATACAAAACAGATTCAAAAACTTGGCGACAGCATCTTGAGGTATACTCATCAATTTGTGGAGTGCAACGAAAAGATACTGCCGTTTTTTTGAAAGATAAACTGCAACGTTTGGAGTACGAAGAAATTCCGCCTGACGGTAAAGGTATCAACTCTCCCGGTCAACATCTAATCCAATTGAGCGGTGAAAAAGGCAAACAAAATGGAAGTATTAAAATATTTCTACGACATTTTGAATACCCCTATTTGGAAGGAGAAACAGAAGCAAAACGTATCAACATCTCAGTAAAAAATGGAAAAATTGAATCCATTCAAGACAATGAAGGAAATTCGGTCAGATATTTTTATCTGGAGCCTGAACTAATTGCAGAACTAACCAGTGAAAACGACAGAACAACACGAAAAATGATTCCACTCGTTGAAATGCCAAGAAAATTGTCCGACGCGTTTATAGCGATTGAAGATCGAAGATTTTACCGACATTTTGGAATTGACATTATTCGACTCGGAGGTGCTGTAAAGGATGCTCTTAGCAGCGACGATCAAATTAGCGGAACAAGTACACTAACACAGCAACTAACACGAAATATCTACCTTGCATCTGAGAAATATGAACGCACTCCCGCGCGAAAAATTCGTGAAATTTTACTTGCATTCAGAATCGAAAAAACATTATCAAAACCTCAAATTCTGGAAGGATATCTCAACTATATTGATTTTGGGAACTTTAGTGGACAGCAACTTTTCGGGGTACAGAAGGCTGCAATAGCATATTTTGCCAAAGAGGTCTCCGAGCTTGAAATCCATGAATGTGCTTTACTCGCTGGTATTCCGAAGGGAACTACCTTGTATTCTCCAATTAAAAATCCTGAGAATTCCAAAAGACGCCGCAATATCGTACTCAGATCTATGTTCGATCAAGGATTTATAACATCTGAAGAGTATCATGAGAGTCGGAATCAACCATTACAAGTGCAAAATCCTTCAAAAACTTCTGTAAAAACGAAACAAATCACCGCAGGACACTTTGTAGACTATATAGAGTCAAAACTTGAAAAAATACCAGAATTAAAAAAAAGTTTGTATAACAGTGGGTTGAAGGTCTACACGACAATAGATATGTCAATGCAATCTGTGGCAGTAAAGGTTGTCGCTGAACACTTACGATTTTTGGATAGATATCCTGGCACACATTTACCAGATTACGATGCAAATAAATATAATCCAAACGGCATTGACCCAATAAATAGTTATCTGCAAGCAGCACTCATCGCATTTGAACCACGGACCGGACATGTAAAAGCGATGGTTGGAGGACGTGACTATTTTCTTGATGGCACAAATCATTATATTAAAGACTTCAATTATCATAATTTCGTGAACCGGACAATAGGAAAATCAAAACGCCAACCAGGGTCAGCATTTAAACCGATCGTTTTCGCTGCACTTATGCAGGAACCTGCACTTATCACTCCAGCAACAATTATCATTGATGAACCTTTGACTATCCAACACCTTCCCGGACAATGGTGGACACCCGACAACTACAGTTATAATTATAAAGGACCAGTCACAGTCAGGAACATACTTGCAAAATCAATCAACGTCCCAACAGCGCGAGCAGCATGGGAAACACCCGATACTGAGGACGGTTATAAGGAAGGTATAGTTCGCACCGTGAACCTCGCTAATAAGATGGGTATTTCAACTCAGATGGACCCAGCCAAACCCGCACTCATCTTAGGAGCATCCGGTATGACGGTACTTGAATTGACTGCAGCGTATGGTGTCTTTGCCAATCGAGGTATTAAAGTAGAACCAAGTTACATTCAGTATATAACCGATAAAAACGGAACGCCGATTTATCCACATGAAGATTATCAGCAAGATCGAACTCGTGTATTAGATGAAAAAATCGCTTACCAGATAACCGCGTTTTTACAAAGTGTTATTAAAGAGGGAACGGGTATAAGGGCTTTGGGTAAACCTTACTACCTAACTCGCTCAATAGCGGGCAAAACAGGCACGACGAATGATAACGTGGATGCATGGTTTGTTGGGTATTCCACCGATCTTGTTGTTGGTGTTTGGGTTGGACTTGACAGACAGCGACGAAATCGGAAAAATTACAACGAAGAAGGGGCAAAAGCTGCATTACCTATCTGGGCACGGTTCATGGCTGAAGCATCAAGAGGTCCAGAAAAGAAATTTCCTGTACCTGAAGGAATTGAATTCTGGGACATTGACAAAACAACAGGTTTACTGAAAAATAAAGACAAGTGTCCACCAGAAAACATCAGCAACGAACCTTTTATTAAGGGACAAGTACCTACAAAAATATGTGATCAGCATTAGTCTTGCATTACATTCCATCCAAATTTAGTCTATAGGTTGGGTTGAACACACTGAAACCATAGGTGTCAACTTAAGGATTTCTCGAATATGAGAAATCCTCTTTAGTCCCGTAGGGACAGAATGTTTATAGAAAAAGTGCTACCCCCAACTCTTTAGTCCTGCAGGGACTAATACCAAATTAACTTGATTAGACGTTTTCTAATAGCGGTTAACATTGCGAGGCACGGGGACCTCGCGCTACAGATCGGGTTAATTGGGTATAATACCAAATTAACTTGATTAGACGTTTTCTACGTAGCGGTTAGCATTGCGAGGAGGACCCGGGGACCTCGCGCTACAAATTGCGTTAATATAGTTTCAATGAATTATGGCGTGTCAATGTAGAGACAACAGATATTCAGTATCGCCCCGAGAAAAACGAAACTTTCCGACGTGTTTCTGACTACGAAATAACACAGGCGATGCCTAAGAAAATAAGGAGGGATTTTGACATAGCAGTTCGTGCCTATTCAGAGTTGGTAGCGGCAGGACTCAGTCAAAATCCGTGTCCTGTGTAAATAAGTAGAATTCAAAAGTGTTATATCAGCCTATCTATCGCAGATAGGCTATTGGTGTTGCAGGTATTGCTCTATTTTTTGCTGTTGTTGGTGAAAAAATTGAGACCAACCGTTAGATTTCTCAGAAAAAGTGAACTTACATGAAATTTAACTACGGTTATTAACAACAATGCAGAAACGCGGAGCGAACCAGGGTTATTTAGTTTTAGGCTTTTTGTCCATTTTAGACGAAAAGTCGCGATTCGGAGATCGCTCCTACAGCGGAAAGTCTTAGATTGAAAATCTAAATATTCGGAGAACTAAATAGCCCTGGCTGTTTTGTGGTCAGGTTTGTCTT
The DNA here is from genome assembly GCA_965237835.1 of Candidatus Poribacteria bacterium. Taxonomy (GTDB): domain Bacteria; phylum Poribacteria; class WGA-4E; order WGA-4E; family WGA-3G; genus MSPOR6. Next base: position 780,578 of record OZ250160.1, read on the forward strand.
GAGGATGCAAACTACGTTCAGTCCGTCTGCGAACTTTTTGTGACGTAGTTTCATTTGATACACTTCGGTTTTCAGATTTCCGATCGTGTCGGTAGAAACACAGTATTTTGCGTCAATCTGTCGTAGGTTGAAACGATCTCCATAGATGCAGGGTCGTCCTCGTCCGGCATAATACCAAATTAACTTGATTCGAAGTTTTCCGATAAAGTCAGCATTGCGAGGCACGGGGACCTCGCACTACAAATTCCGTTAATTGCGTATAAGGGGTCGTCGGTAGAAAATAAAGCGCAGCATCGTTGCGCGGATCTGTCCGACAGCATTAACACCAAATTCTCTTTTGGTTTCTAATACGTTTAGTACAACATTGCCAAAATTCCCCAAGGCACTTCCTTGCCAGCTCATACGCCACGCTTGCAAGGGCTCTTTTTTTAAACTACATTATCAGGAGCAGCACAAATAGCATCATACTTAAAATCAATGTCGTGCCACTGCGCGCCATCGCGTTCTGAAGGCATGCCGGTGTACACTTGAATTCCCCACGATCTCTGCCATAGTCCAACTTTCCAGTCTTTTACACGTTGCCGTCTCAAAAAACGTTCACCCTCAAAATCCATCGGACGACGGTCGTACCGAGGTGCGCGTCCTATCGGCATAAAGGAGATATCTGCCTGCTCAAGTTCGTAGAGTCTTACAGGATATCTCCATGCACAAGAGACCGTGAAATGATAAGGAAGACCTTTGTACAGCTCTTAATACTAAATAGCCCTGATAATGGAGCGTATAGTTTTGTTACTGTGATGTAGATCGGAATCGCAATACCTCCTAATATACACAATCCCCATTTTATTTTTGAAAATTATTTGACAAATCAACTAAAACAATGCACAATTAATCATGTTTTCACATATATATTATTTTTATTATGTATATAATATATGACTAATTATGTATATGCAGACTTTGATACGATCATGCTGAAAAAACGGATACTCATTGAGCCGGTTATCAAAGAGAGAAAAACGCAGACGCAACTTCAGCACACGCGGCATAGAAGTTTTGTCAACTTCCAAGTGAATATAGTCAGAGCCATTCAGTTTTCAAGTTTTTCAGGACATTTTAGAGAGGGTCGCGATTCGGAGATCGCTCCTACAGAAGATCGACCTGAGCATCAGGTGAGAATTACCGGACAATTGAATGGCTCTGTGAATATAGTGGATGCGTTGGTTTGCTTATACCTATTTAGAGAAGAAACCCTCGTTGAACCTGCCGGAACGTCAGGAGATCAAGGAGGCACAGTTTTCTCTAGAACCTTAAATCTTTTTCCGAAGTCACGTTAAAATAAACTTGCTACATTCAGAATGTTACTGTATAATCATATATAGACTTAAATTATATAATATTTAATTATTTAGATTAAGTCTTAACATTAAATATTAGTATATATAACACGTGAGTTCAATATTTGATTCCGAGCGTCTGTCCAAAAGATAAAAAGAGTTGGGGTTCACTCATTGAATCTTTTTGTTGAACTCACGTTATAGTACGTTCGTTGTTTGCTACTTAGGTGGTCAACTGCCCCAAGACAGAGCATGGGACTTGTTGTGTAAAGCGCATGCCAAGCGTCCACTCCAAAGGAAAGGAAAAGGCATTATTTTGGTGGTATTCTCTCCAATCCTCCCAAAAAAAGGCGGCTTTTTTCCCAAACCTAAAGGATTGGGTTTCCAGCCCAAAGATTTAGATGATAAACGAAAAGGAGTTTATTGTGAATACCTTCTATAATAATCTGAAGTTTACCTCATTACTTTTATTGTCCATCTTGATAATTTTTGGCGTGCCTGTCCTTGGATATGCAGAGATCGCCCCAGTTAGCGACCGCACTCCGCAGGTGCGAGATGCTATAGTGGCAGCGGTCCCCGGTGTCAATTCTGCAGACGAGGTGACCGAAACACATCTCGCTGCGATTACAAGTCTCAACCTCCGTTCCACTGGCATCGCAGAACTGAAATCAGGCGATTTTTCCGGTATGATCGGACTGACAAGTCTTAATCTCTACAACAATGAACTCAGCATCCTTCCGGATGGCATCTTTGAAGGACTCACCGCATTAACATCCATTCGATTGGGTGGTAATACAGTTGATCCGATGCCGATATCAGTTTCGCTTGAAAAGATTGAAGATGGGCAGTTCAAGGCAGTCGTCCCTATAGGCGCGCCTTTTGATATTGTAGTGCCGATCAGTGCCTCAAATGGCAGCATTGCTGACAGTGCCACATCGCTTACAATAACCAAAGGTAGCACAGAGAGCAGTGCAGGCACCGTATCCCGAACAGCAGACACAACCGTTGCTGTGACTGCGAATATCGGAACGTTACCCGGTTTACCGCGGAACCACTACGGCTATGTGTTGACAAAATCCGATGCGTTACCGTTAGAAGTTATCAGTGCAGTCACGACCACACCACCCCCTGTAGAACCACCACCTGTAGAACCACCACCTGTAGAACCACCACCTGTAGAACCACCACCTATAGAACCACCACCTGTAGAACCACCACCTGTAGAACCACCACCTGTAGAACCACCACCTGTAGAACCACCACCTGTAGAACCTGAACCAGAAACACCGACAAACACTGCCCCAGTCTTTACCGATGGCAGCACCGCCATCCGATCAATAGCAGAAAACACAGCAGCAGGTGCAAACATTGGCACTGTCGTGTTCGCAACAGATGCGAATGAAGGCGACACCTTGACGTATGCACTCGGTGGCGTTGATGCCGTGTCCTTTGATATTGAACAGACTACCGGGCAGCTGAAAACAAAAGCAGCCTTAGATTATGAAACGAAGCGCGTCTATTCGGTAACAATTTCCGTTTCTGATGGCATCCTTACAGACACCATCACAGTGATTATCAGCGTCATAGACGTAGACGATATGCCGTTTGTTTCAACGACACTCGCTGTGAGTGATCGAACGCCAGCGGTGCGTGATGCTATAGTAACGGCTATACCCAGTGTCAGTTCAGCTAACGAAGTTACCGATGCACATCTTGCTACAATTACAACGCTCAACCTACGTTCCACTGGCATTTCTGAACTGAAATCAGGCGATTTTTCTGGGATGACAGGACTCACAAATCTTAATCTATATGGCAACATGCTGACCACCTTGCCGATTGGCATCTTTGAAGGGTTGACCTCAATGACATCCCTCCGATTAGGTGGTAATTTCGTTGATCCGCTCCCGCTCATCGTGTCACTTCAACAGATTGATGCGGGTGAGTTCCAAGCTGTGGTGCACACTGGTGCCCCGTTTGACATTGTGCTGCCGATTGGTGCGATGATGGTCACTATTCCAAAAGGGAGCTTGACAAGTGAGTCTTTTACCGATGCAAGCACACCCAGCATCGGTGCTTTGCCGGGGTTACCTGCGAATAATTTCGGCTACACACTTGCTAAATCATCTGTCTACAACCGCACGCCGCAGGTGCGTGATGCCATTTTTGCAGCACTCTCAGACGTAAATGACTACCGCAATGTGACAGAGGTTGACCTCGCGACGATTACAGCTCTCAATCTTGATGGGAAATCTATCACCTCACTGAAAGCAGGCGATTTTGCGGGTATGCTATCGCTTACAACGCTCAATCTTGACAATAATCAACTCACCAGTCTACCTGGTAGTATCTTTGGTGGGTTGCCATCGTTGACAACGCTCCATCTGAGTAACAACCAACTGACCAACCTACCGGATGGCTTCTTTACAGGTATTGCATCGCTGAATGAACTCAATGTGAGTGGTAACTCTGTATCACCTTTGCAACTCACTGTGTCATTGCAAAAGGTTGGAGAGAATCAAATCAAAGCAGTTGCCCCAGCTGGCGCGCCTTTTGATATTGTGCTGCCAATTACCGTTGCGAATGGGAGTATTGATGGAACAACCCTCACGATTTCCACAAGTAGTGTGGAAAGCGGTGCCCTCACCGTAACCCGTACCCCAGATACGATTGCTGCAGTTACTGTAGACATCGCCATGTTACCGAACCTGCCATCGCTCCATAGTGGTTACGCGCTTGCCAAATCTAATACCGGACCGCTTAATATCTTCAGTGAAATCAATGTTGCACCTGTGTTCACAGAGGGCACAACCACCACGCGCACCATCGCAGAAAACACCGCCGCAGACACAAACATCGGTTCTGCCGTGTCCGCAACAGACGCCAACAACGACACCTTGACCTACAGTCTCAGCGAGACAGACGCAACGTCTTTCAGTATTGTCAGCACATCAGGGCAACTGAAAACGAAAGCAACCCTTGACTATGAGACAAAGACATCATACTCGGTCACAGTCACTGTTTCTGATGGCGGTTTGACAGATACGATTAGCGTCACTATTAATGTTACCGATGTAGATGAAAACCGCGCCCCAGTCTTCACAGAAGGGAGTAGTGCCACACGAACCGTTGCTGAGAATACCGGCTCCGGTGTAGACATCGGCACTACTGCGTCTGCTACGGATGCTGACAATGATACCTTGAGTTATAGCCTCGGTGGCACAGATGCTGCTGCTTTTAGTATTGATAGCAGTTCCGGTCAATTGCAAACAAAATCTGCGCTTGATTATGAAACCAAATCTTCCTATTCAGTGATAGTCACTGTCTCTGATGGTGAGTTGACAGACAGTATTACTGTCACAATTACCGTGACCGACATAGATGAAGATGTCCCAGTTGATAACGTTGTGGGCACGAAGGATGACGAAACACCCAATAATGCCCCAGTTTTCACAGAGGGTAGCAGTGCCTCACGCGAAGTAGCAGAGAATACTGGTTCTGGTGTCAACATCGGTTCGGCAGTATCAGCAACCGATGCGGATGAGGATACTCTCACCTATAGTCTTGGTGAAAACACAGATGCTGATGAGTTTAGTATTGATAGCAGTTCGGGACAATTAAAAACTAGTGCCACACTGGATTATGAAACAAAGGATTCCTATTCTGTCACCATCACAGTATCTGATGGTAAGGGTGGCAGCGATTCTATTTTCGTCACAATCAATATCACGAACATAGATGAATCCGCCCCGAACAACGCTCCCGTGTTTTCAGATGGCGCAGGCACGACGCGCACCGTTGCTGAAAATACTGGTTCTGGTGTAGACATCGGTTCGGCAGTATCAGCAACCGATGCGGATGAGGATACTCTCACCTATAGTCTTGGCGGAACGGATGCGTCTTCATTCAGTATCAATAGCACAAATGGACAATTAAGAACGAACGCAGCCTTGGATTATGAAACAAAGTCATCTTATTCAGTGTCAATCACTGTTTCCGATGGGTACAATGGCAGCGATACGATCACTGTCACTATCACTGTTACGGATGTAGAAGAAAGACTTGCCAATAATGCTCCTGTTTTCACGGACGGTAGTAGTACGACGCGTAGTGTAGCAGAGAATACCGGTTCTGGTGTCAACATCGGGGATGCCATCTCTGCGACTGATGCTGACGCTGACACCCTAACCTACAGTCTTGGTGGAACGGATGCGTCTTCATTCAGTATCAATAGCACAAATGGACAGTTGCGAACGAACGCGTCTTTGGATTATGAAACAAAGTCATCTTATTCAGTGTCAATCACTGTTTCCGATGGGTACAATGGCAGCGATACGATCACTGTCACTATCACTATTACGGATGTAGAAGAAAGACTTGCCAATAATGCTCCTGTTTTCACGGACGGTAGTAGTACGACGCGTAGTGTAGCAGAGAATACCGGTTCTGGTGTCAACATCGGGGATGCCATCTCTGCGACTGATGCTGACGCTGACACCCTAACCTACAGTCTTGGTGGAACGGATTCGTCCGCATTCAGTATCAATAGCACAAATGGACAGTTGCAAACGAACGCGTCTTTGGATTATGAAACAAAGTCATCTTATTCAGTGTCAATCACTGTTTCCGATGGGTACAATGGCAGCGATACGATCACTGTCACTATCACTGTTGCGGATGTAGATGAGACACCTGCAAACAATGCTCCTGTGTTCTCGGAGACGAGTCCCGCTACTCGTTCAATAGCCGAGAATACAACGTCAGATGTCAATATCGGTTCTGCTGTATCTGCTACGGATGCGGACAATGACACTCTCACCTATGGTCTGACAGGTACAGATGCATCAGTGTTCAGCATTGATAACTCAAATGGACAATTACAGACAAGCAACTCACTGGATTATGAAACCAAATCTTCGTATTCCGTGACTGTCACTGTGTCCGATGTGAATGGCGGTAGCGATTCTATCGTGGTCACTATCAATGTGACAGATGTCAATGAGGCACCGGTATTCTCGGATGGCACGACTACGCGCACAATAGCGGAAAATGTCGGTGCGAACATCAACATCGGCACAGCAGTGAAAGCCACCGACCCAGATACGGATGATAGCCTAACTTACACACTTGGTGGCACAGATGCAGCATCGTTTGCGATTGATGACAAAACAGGGCAATTGAAAACGAAGTCAGCACTTGATTATGAAACCAAGACTTCCTATACGGTAACCGTTTCTGTGTCAGATGGTAGTCTTGAGAATGAGATCACCGTGACTATTAACGTCAAGAATTTAGACGAAACGCCATCAAACATCCCACCCGTGTTCACGGAGGGAGATGACGCCACTCGCACAATAGCGGAGAATACAGCGGCAGATACAAGCATCGGCACGCCCATTGCTGCGACCGATGCGGACAGTGAAACACTTGCTTATGTTCTCAGTGGAACGGAAGCCTCTTCCTTTAGTATTGATGATGAAACGGGGCAGTTAAAAACCAGTGGCGCACTCAACTATGAAACGAAGTCTTCCTACACGGTAACAGTTATCGTTTCTGATGGGAGTCAAAACGACACGATTACTGTCACGATCAATGTTACAAATGTCAACGATGCACCAGTATTCGCTGCGACAAACGATACGGCACTGACAATAGCAGAGAATACAGCGGCAGGCACTAACATTGGGACTGCCTTCGCGGCGACCGATGAGGACAACGATGCTCTGACATTTAGTCTCGGTGGCGAAGATGCTGCGTCATTTGACATTGGCAGCGGATCTGGGCAGTTGAAAACGAAAGATGCACTGGATTATGAGAGTAATAAGAACGCCTACTCGGTGACGGTTACGGCTTCTGATGGAACACTCTCCGATACCATCAGCGTGACAATCACCGTCACCGATGTAGACGAGAACAGCGCCCCTGTGTTCACAGAAGGTGAAACCACGACACGGGAAGTCCTAGAGAATACGGGTTCCGGTTTAGACATTGGGGAGGAAGTGGAAGCAACGGATGCGGATATCAATGATACATTGGAATACACCCTCGGTGGCACGGATGCAGATTTGTTCGGTATTGGCAGCACAGACGGGCAGCTGCGCACAAAATCTGCACTGGATTATGAGGATGAAACCTCTTATTCAGTCACAATCACTGCCTCCGATGGCAAAAAGAGCGATAGCATTGATGTCACTATCAACGTCACGGATGTAGACGAGAACCGCGCACCGGTATTCGCAACTGAAAGCACGACACGTTCCGTAGATGAAAATACGGGTACCGGCGTAGACTTTGGGGCTAAAGTGGAAGCAACGGATGCGGATATCAATGATACATTGGAATACACCCTCGGTGGGACAGATAACGCCTCGTTCAGTATTGACAGCACAAATGGACAATTGCGAACAGATGCAGCATTGGATTATGAAATGAAATCATCGTATTTGGTGAGTGTCACCGTTACCGATGGCAATGGGGGTAGTGATACCATCAGCGTCACCATCAACGTCACGGATGTAGATGAGAACCGCGCACCCGTGTTCACAGACGGCACAGCGACTGAACGTGCAATAGCAGAAAATACCGGTTCCGGTGTTGACATCGGCGATCCTGTCGGTGCGACCGATGCGGATGATGATGACACATTGGAATACAGCCTCGGTGGGACAGATAACGCCTCGTTCAGTATTGATAGCACAAATGGACAATTGCGAACAGATGCAGCATTGGATTATGAAACGAAATCATCGTATTCGGTGAGTGTCACTGTTACCGATGGCAATGGTGGTAGCGATACCATCACCGTGACGATCAATGTCTCAGATGTAGACGAAAACCGTGCGCCGACGTTTACAGACGGCACCAGCACATCCCGCTCAATAGACGAGAATACGGCAACAAGTGTCAACATCGGTAGTCCCGTATCCGCAATTGACCTTGATACCGATACACTGGTATATAGTCTTGGTGGCACAGATGCAGCGTCGTTTGACATTGATACGGGTTCTGGGCAGCTGAAAACGAAAGCAGCACTGGATCATGAAACCAAGTCCCGCTACACCGTAACAGTTTCTGTATCCGATGGAAATAATGGGAACGATTCCATCACCGTGGCGATCACTGTCTCAGATGTCAACGAGGCACCCGTCTTTGCTGCGGAAAACACGACTCGTTCCGTAGATGAGAATACGGCATCAGGTGAACACATCGGCACTCCTGTGGAAGCAACGGATGCGGATACCAACGATACCTTGACCTACACCCTCGGTGGCACAGATGCAGTGTCGTTTGATATTGATACCGGTTCTGGGCAGCTGAAAACGAAAGATGCGTTGGATCATGAAACGCAGTCCAGTTACACCGTAACAGTTGCTGTATCCGATGGAAATAATGGGAACGATTCCATCACCGTGGCGATCACTGTCTCAGATGTCAACGAGGCACCCGTCTTTGCTGCGGAAAACACGACTCGTTCCGTAGATGAGAATACGGCATCAGGGCAAAATATCGGCACTCCTGTGGGGGCAACGGATGCTGATACGGGTGACATCTTGACCTATACTTTGGGCGGGACAGACGCAGCATCGTTTGATATTGTAAGCACAAGTGGGCAGTTGCAAACGGATGCAGCTCTTGATTATGAAACAAAAACCTCCTATACGGTGACTGTTACGGTGACTGATGATAGCGGCGTCAGTAATGCTAGTGCGACCATCACCGTCACGATCAATATCACCGATGTAGTCGAAGGGACCTCAATAACACCGGTAAGTGATCGCACACAGCAAGTACAAGATGCTATCGTGGAAGCGGTACCTGGCGTAAGTTCCGCAGCCGATGTGACTGCAGCACACCTCGCTACTATCAACGATCTTAGTATAGATATTAGTATGAGAAACGGTCCATCCTCACTGCTAGTTGGTGATTTTGATGGGCTTACTGGACTGATAAACCTTACTATTGAAGATGACTATGATGTTGAAACGTTACCATCAGGCATATTTGATGATCTTACATCACTGACTATGCTCTCCATTGAATCTACCATATTGAATACGTTGCCATCCGATATTTTTGATAATCTCAGTTCCCTGACAGAACTTATTCTACATGACAACGAATTGACTTCGTTACCATCTGGTATTTTTGACAACCTCACCTCACTGACAACGCTGAACCTGAGTTATAACTCTTTCACTTCAATACCATCGGGGATATTTGTTAACCTAACAAGTCTTACAGATCTCGATCTGGAGGGCAATGAATTTGATCCGCTGACACTACCAGTATCTTTAGAGTTGGTCCAGTCAGGTGAGTTCAAGGCTGTTGCAGCAACCGGCGCACCTTTTGATATAGTCTTGCCAATCACCGTTACCAATGGAACTATTAGTGGTGGTGCAACAAGTGTCACAATTTCAAAGGGGAGTGTGGAAAGTTCGTCTCTCACAGTGACTCAAAACTCTGGTTCAACCGGTTCTGTTAATGCAAGTATTGGAACCTTACCCGATATACCTTCCGGTCATTATGGATATGAACTCAGCAAAGGGGAAACCCTTAGTGTGATTAGTGGTGATAATTCTGCACCTGTATTCAACGAAACTGGCACTGTAACACGAACTATTGATGAAGGAGACACCCCGGATCGAGACATTGGGAACCCAGTTACTGCAACGGATGCTGACAACGAAAAATTGACCTATACTCTGGGTGGGACTGACGCAGCATCGTTTAGTATTGATGATGAAACGGGGCAGTTGAAAACCAAGGCAGCACTGGATTATGAAACAAAGAGTTCCTATACGGTAACCGTCACAGCTACGGATACCAGTGGGGCAAGTAATAACAGTGCGACTATTACTGTTACCATCACTGTCAACAATTTAGTCGAAGATACATCATTTACGCCAGTAAGTGAACGCACGCCATGGGTGCGTGGCGCGATTGTGGCAAAAGTCCCCGGTGTCGATTCTGCTGAGGATGTCACCGCGGCACACCTCTCCGAAATTGATTGGATCATTCAATCTGAATCTCAAGAGGGTTTGCCATCTCCGAAACCAGGTGATTTTGATGGACTTACCGGATTGAGATATCTTGATCTGCGTAGCAACGATTTTACTTCTTTACCCTTTGGTATATTTGATGAACTCACCGCATTGACATTTCTTGACCTGAGTGACAACGGATTGAGTTCTTTGCCCTCCGGTATATTTGACAACCTTACCGCATTGACAACTCTTAACCTGAATAGCAACAAATTGACTTCTTTACCCTCTGGTATATTTGACGAACTCACCGCATTGACAAAACTTGAACTGGGTGGCAACGAATTGACTTCTTTACTCTCCGGTATATTTGACAACCTTACCGCATTGACACATCTTGAACTGGATGGCAACAAATTTACTTCTTTACCATCCGGTATATTTGACGAACTTACCGCATTGGCACATCTTGAACTGGATCGCAACGAATTTACTTCTTTACTCTCCGGTATATTTGACAACCTTACCGCATTGACACATCTTGAACTGGATGGCAACAAATTTACTTCTTTACCATCCGGTATATTTGACGAACTTACCGCATTGGCACATCTTGAACTGGATGGCAACAAATTTACTTCTTTGCCATCCGGTATATTTGACAATCTTACCGCATTGACTTGGCTCAATGTGGCTGATAACGGGTTAAGTTCGCTGACAGACGGTATATTTGACCAACTTACCCAACTGACTGATCTCTATATGGGCACTAACAAGTTGAGCTCAGTTCCGAGCGGTATATTTGACCAACTCAGTTCCCTAACAATACTCAGACTTGACAACAATCATTTTAGTTCGCTGCCAGATGGGATTTTTATTGGACTAACTTCCCTGGACACATTTTTCATACGGGAGCAAACTGATAGTAATGGTAATGCTGTTCCGGCACTTTCGTTATCACTGGAACTGGAAAAAGTTGCAGATGGCATGTTCAAGGCTGTTGCACCAGCGGGTGCACCTTATAATATTAAAATATATCTAACCCTCAAAGATGGAGTCATAAGTGGAGGACAGGATTACATCACTATTCCTAAAGGTAGTGTGGAAAGCGATACTGCCACGGTGACACGGAGTCCTTCTGACAGCACTAATGTTGTTAATGTGTCTATTGACAGAGTGAATGAACCTCCAAATATCCATGATGGCTATTCGGTCTCTTACGACAATACTCAGGTTCTAGCTGTCATCCCTGCTGTCAATGGTGCTCCTAACAGTACCGTTGAGATACCGGACGTGACAAACCTATTACCCAACTATCCCAACCCTTTCAACCCTGAGACGTGGATACCATATCAGTTATCCAAGTCAGCCGATGTCACCTTCACGATCTACAATATGAGAGGTATTGTGGTTCGGGAATTGGCGTTAGGGCATAAGTCTGCGGGATATTACACCAGCAAAAATCGTGCTGCCTATTGGAATGGCAGAAATAACCTTGGAGAAAAGGTCGCTGCAGGCATGTATTTCAGCACCTTAAAAGCAGGAGATTATACGGCAACACGTAAGATGTTGATACGAAAATAATTGGCGAGGGAACACAGAAACCTCGTGCTAAAATTACACTAACATAAGGGGAAATTTTGAAAATGTTATATCGCAACCATAAGTCTATCTTATCAATTTTACTATCACTTTTCGCAATACTTAGTATACAGGTAACAAGTTATGCCGACATAACACCTGTCAGCGACCGCACGGCGGAGGTACGTGATGCCATTGTCACCGCAGCAGGTGTGAATACTGCTGATGAGGTGACCGAAACACATCTCGCTGCGATTACAAGCCTCAATCTACGAGATTCTGATATTTCTGAACTGAAATCAGGCGATTTTTCCGGTATGATCGGACTGACAAGTCTTAATCTCTATAACAATCAACTCAGCAGCCTTCCGGATGGTATCTTTGAAGGACTCACCGCATTAACATCCCTACGATTGGGTGGCAATACAGTTGATCCTTTACCCATAACCATTACACTTGAAAAGAGCGAAGATGGACAGTTCAAGGCAATAGTGCCCACTGGCGCGCCTTTTGATATTGTCCTACCGATCAGTGCTACAAACGGCAGCATTGCCGATAGCGCAACATCACTTACAATAGCCAAAGGTAGCACAGAGAGCAGTGCAGGCACCGTATCCCGAACAGCAGACACAACCGTTGCTGTGACTGCGAATATCGGAACGTTACCCGGTTTACCGCGGAACCACTACGGCTATGTGTTGACAAAATCCGATGCGTTACCGTTAGAAATCATCAGTGCAGTAACGACCACACCACCACCTGTAGAACCACCACTTGTAGAACCACCACCTGTAGAACCACCACCTGTAGAACCACCACCTGTAGAACCACCACCTGTAGAACCACCACCTGTAGAACCACCACCTATAGAACCACCACCTGTAGAACCTGAACCAGAAACACCGACAAACACTGCCCCAGTCTTTACCGATGGCAGCACCGCCATCCGATCAATAGCAGAAAACACAGCAGCAGGTGCAAACATTGGCACGGCTGTGTCCGCAGCAGATGCGAATGAAGATGACAGCTTGACGTATACACTCGGTGGCGTTGATGCCGTGTCCTTTGATATTGAACAGACTATTGGGCAGCTGAAAACTAAGCGCGCGTTGGATTATGAAATGAAGCGCGTCTATTCGGTAACAATTTCCGTTTCTGATGGCATCCTTACAGACACCATCACAGTGATTATCAGCGTCATAGACGTAGACGATATGCCGTTTGTTTCAACGACACTCGCTGTGAGTGATCGAACGCCAGCGGTGCGTGATGCTATAGTAACGGCTATACCCAGTGTCAGTTCAGCTAACGAAGTTACCGATGCACATCTTGCTACAATTACAACGCTCAACCTACGTTCCACTGGCATTTCTGAACTGAAATCAGGCGATTTTTCTGGGATGACAGGACTGACAAATCTCAATCTGTATGGTAATATGTTGAGCACCTTGCCGATTGGCATCTTTGAAGGGTTGACCTCAATGACATCCCTCCGTTTAGGTGGTAATCTCGTTGATCCGCTGCAGCTCATCGTGTCACTTCAACTGATTGATGCTGGTGAGTTTCAAGCAGTGGTGCACACTGGTGCCCCGTTTGACATTGTGCTGCCGATTGGTGCGATGATGGTCACTATTCCAAAAGGGAGCTTGACAAGTGCGTCTTTTACCGCGCTAAGCACGCCCAGCATCGGTGCTTTGCCGGGGTTACCTGCGAATAATTTCGGCTACACACTTGCTAAATCATCTGTCTACAACCGCACGCCGCAGGTGCGTGATGCCATTTTTGCAGCACTCTCAGACGTAAACGATTATCGCAATGTGACAGAGGTTGACCTCGCGACGATTACAGCTCTCAATCTTGATGGGAAATCTATCACCTCACTGAAAGCAGGCGATTTTGCGGGTATGCTATCGCTTACAACGCTCAATCTTGACAATAATCAACTCACCAGTCTACCTGGTAGTATCTTTGGTGGGTTGCCATCGTTGACAACGCTCCATCTGAGTAACAACCAACTGACCAACCTACCGGATGGCTTCTTTACAGGTATTGCATCGCTGAGTGAACTCAATGTGAGTGGTAACTCTGTTTCACCTTTGCAACTCACAGTGTCATTGGAAAAGGTTGGAGAAAATCAGATCAAAGCAGTTGCCCCAGTTGGCGCGCCTTTTGATATTGTGATGCCGATTAACGTTGTGAATGGGAGTATTGATGGCACGACCCTCACGATTTCAACAGGAGGTGTTGATAGCCAACCCCTCACCGTAACCCGTACCCCCGGCACGACCGCTGCTGTCACAGTTGATATAGCGACATTGCCGAGTCCACTTTCAGGACATACCGGCTACGTGCTTGTCAAGTCTAACCAACAGCCGTTGGAAGTGTTTGAAGACATCAACATAGCACCTGTTTTCATTGAAGACACAAGCACTGCGCGCAACATAGCAGAGAATACAGAAGCAGGCGTAAACATTGGTGGACCTGTGACAGCAACTGATTCCAACAACGACACACTAACGTACAGTCTCGGTGGAGCAGATACTGCCTCTTTTGAAATTGATTCTGAAACTGGGCAGCTAAAAACGTTAGCAGACCTTGATTTTGAAACAAAGTTCACCTATTCTGTGTCAATTACTGCCTCTGATGGTCGCCTCACAGACACAATCACTGTCACCATCAATGTATCCGACATAGATGAAGATGCCCCCGTTGATAACGTTGTGGACACGAGAGATGACGAAACACCTAACAATGCCCCGGAGTTCACCGAGGGTGAGAGTGTATCGCTCTCTGTAGCAGAGAATACAGGCTCTGGTGTTGACATCGGCACCGCAGTGTCTGCGACCGATACGGATAAAGATACCCTAACCTATAGTCTTGATGGCACGGATGCGAATTCGTTTAGCATAAATAGCACGAATGGACAGATAAGAACAAGTGCAGCCTTGGATTATGAAACCAAGTCATCCTATTCGGTAACAATCACAGTTTCCGATGGGAATGATGGCAGCGATATGATTGCTGTCACGATCACTGTTACGGACGTAGAAGAAAGATTAACAAACAGTGCGCCAGAGTTCACAGATGGTGAGAGTGTATCGCTTTCTGTAGCAGAGAATACTGGTTCTGGTGTCAACATCGGGGATGCCATCTCTGCGACTGATGCTGACGCTGACACCCTAACCTACAGTCTTGATGGCACGGATGCGGATTCGTTTAGCATAAATAGCACAAATGGACAGGTGCGAACGAACGCAGCATTGGATTATGAAACCAAATCCTCCTATTCAGTGTCAATCACTGTTTCCGATGGGAATGATGGCAGCGATACGATCACTGTCACTATCACTGTTACGGATGTAGAAGAAAGACTTGCCAATAATGCTCCTGTTTTCACGGACGGTAGCAGTACGACGCGTAGTGTGGCAGAGAATACCGGTTCTGGTGTCAACATCGGCACCGCAGTATCTGCGACTGATGCTGACGCTGACACCCTAACCTACAGTCTTGATGGCACGGATGCGGATTCGTTTAGCATAAATAGCACAAATGGGCAGGTGCGAACGAACGCAGCACTGGATTATGAAACCAAATCCTCCTATTCAGTGTCAATCACTGTTTCCGATGGGTACAATGGCAGCGATACGATCACTGTCACTATCACTGTTACGGATGTAGAAGAAAGACTTGCCAATAATGCTCCTGTTTTCACGGACGGTAGTAGTACGACGCGTAGTGTAGCAGAGAATACCGGTTCTGGTGTCAACATCGGGGATGCCATCTCTGCGACTGATGCTGACGCTGACACCCTAACCTACAGTCTTGGTGGAACGGATGCGTCTTCATTCAGTATCAATAGCACAAATGGGCAGTTGAGAACGAACGCAGCTTTGGATTATGAAACAAAGTCATCTTATTCAGTGTCAATCACTGTTTCCGATGGGTACAATGGCAGCGATACGATCACTGTCACTATTACTATTACGGATGTAGATGAAACACCCGCAAACAATGCTCCTGTGTTCACGGAGACGAGTCCTGCTACGCGTTCAATAGCCGAGAATACAACGTCAGATGTCAATATCGGTTCTGCTGTTTCTGCGACTGATGCGGACAATGACACCCTCACTTATGGTCTGACAGGTACAGATGCATCAGTGTTCAGCATTGATAACTCAAATGGACAATTACAGACAAGCGACTCACTGGATTATGAAACCAAATCATCCTATTTGGTGACCGTCACTGTTTCCGATGTGAATGGTGGCAGCGATACGATCACTGTCACGATTAACATCACAGACGCAAACGATGCGCCAGTGTTTGCTGATGGAGTCAGTGCCTCTCGCACTATCCCTGAAAACACGGGGGCGGGCATAAACATTGGGCGCGTTTTGGCAGCGACAGATGCTGATGACGATACGTTGACCTACAGTCTCGGTGGCACGAATGCTGCATCGTTTAATATTGATACCAGTTCTGGACAATTGAAAACGAAGTCAGCACTTGATTATGAAACCAAGACTTCCTATACGGTAACCGTTTCTGTGTCAGATGGTAGTCTTGAAAATGAGATCACCGTGACTATTAACGTCAGGGATTTAGACGAAACGCCATCAAACACCCCACCCGTGTTCACGGAGGGAGATGACGCCACTCGCACAATAGCGGAGAATACAGCAGCAGATACAAACATCGGCACGCCCATTGCTGCGACCCATGCGGACAGTGAAACACTTGCTTATGTTCTCAGTGGAACGGATGCCTCTCCCTTTAGTATTGATGATGAAACGGGGCAGTTAAAAACCAGTGGCGCACTCAACTATGAAACGAAGGATTCCTATACGGTAACGGTCACCGTTTCCGATGGGAGTCAAAACGACACGATTACTGTCACGATCAATGTCACGAATGCCAACGATGCCCCAGTATTCGCTGCGACAAACGATACGGCACTGACAATAGCAGAGAATACAGCGGCAGGCACTAACATTGGGACTGCTTTCGCGGCAAGCGATGAGGACAACGATACGTTGGAATACAGTCTCGGTGGCACTGATGCTGCGTCATTTGACATTGACAGCGGATCTGGGCAGCTAAAGACGAAGGCTGCTCTCGATCATGAAACCAAGCCATCCTATTCGGTGGAAATCGTTGTCTCTGACGGGAATAATGGAAGTGACACACATGAGGTTGGTATCACCGTCACGGATGTAGACGAGAACCTTGCGCCTGTGTTCACAGAAGGTGAAGAGACGACACGGGAAGTCGAAGAAAATACGGGTACCGGTTTAGACATTGGGACTAAAGTGGAAGCAACTGATGCTGACACCAGCGATATCTTGACATACACCCTCAGTGGCACGGATGCAGATTCGTTCGGTATTGATAGCACAAACGGGCAGCTGCGCACAAAATCTGCACTCAATTATGAAACGAAAACCTCGTATTCGGTCAGAATACGGGTTTCCGATGGCAATAATGGCGTGGCAAGAATTGATGTAACGATCAATGTCACGGATGTAGCCGAGAACCTTGCGCCTGTGTTCACAGAAGGTGAAGAGACGACACGGGAAGTCGCAGAAAATACGGGTACCGGTTTAGACATTGGGGCTAAAGTGGAAGCAACTGATGCTGATGGCGACACCCTGGAATACGAACTGCGTGGCACTGATGCTGCATCGTTTAGTATTGATAGCACGAGTGGACAGTTGCGCACCAAGGCACCACTGGATTATGAAACGGATCCCTCGTATTCGGTCAGAATACGTGTTTCCGATGGCAATAATGGCGTGGCAAGAATTGATGTAACGATCAATGTCACGGATGTAGCCGAGAACCGTGCACCTGTGTTCGAAGCTGAAACCACGACACGGGAAGTCGCAGAAAATACTGCATCAGGTGTAAACATCGGCGATCCTGTCGGTGCGACTGATGCGGATGATGATGACACATTGGAATACAGCCTCGGTGGGACAGATAACGCCTCGTTCAGTATTGACAGCACAAATGGACAGTTGAGAACCAATGCAGCACTGGATTATGAAATGAAATCATCGTATTTGGTGAGTGTCACCGTTACCGATGGCAATGGGGGTAGTGATACCATCAGCGTCACCATCAACGTCATGGATGTACTCGAGAACCGCGCGCCGGTGTTCGGTGAAGGTGAAAATGCGACACGGGAAGTCGCAGAAAATACGGGTTCCGGTGATGACTTTGGGGCTAAAGTGGAAGCAACGGATGTGGATATCAACGATACCTTGACATACACCCTCGGTGGGACAGATAACGCCTCGTTCAGTATTGATAGCACAAATGGACAATTGCGAACAGATGCAGCACTGGATTATGAAATGAAATCATCGTATTCGGTGAGTGTCACTGTTACCGATGGCAATGGGGGTAGCGATACCATCACCGTGACGATCAATGTCTCAGATGTAGACGAAAACCGTGCGCCGACGTTCACAGACGGCACCAGCACATCCCGCTCAATAGACGAGAATACGGCAACAAGTGTCAACATCGGTAGTCCCGTATCCGCAATTGACCTTGATACCGATACACTGGTATATAGTCTTGGTGGCACAGATGCAGCGTCGTTTGACATTGATACGGGTTCTGGGCAGCTGAAAACGAAAGCAGCACTGGATCATGAAACGAAGTCCAGTTACACCGTAACAGTTTCTGTATCCGATGGGAATGGTGGTAGCAATACGATCGCCGTGGCGATCACTGTCTCAGATGTCAACGAGGCACCCGAGTTCACAAACGGCACCAACACGACTCGTTCCGTAGCAGAAAATACTGCCGCAAATACCAACATCGGTAATGCTATAGCCGCAACTGACCCTGATAACGACACACTGACGTATAGTCTTGGTGGCACGAATGCAGCAGCGTTTGACATTGATACGGGTTCTGGTCAACTGAAAACGAAAGCAGCACTGGATTATGAAATGAAGTCCAGTTACGTCGTAACAGTTTCTGTATCCGATGACAATGGTGGTAGCGATACTATCACCGTGAATATCACTGTCTCAGATGTAGGTGAGAACGCGCCGACATTCGCAAACAATAGTTTCTCCTTCCGTATTTCCAATATTGGGGATGTGACTGCCGGTGATAGTATCGGCACACCTATTACTGCTGCTGATGCGGATAACGACACGTTGGAATATACCGTTGGTGGTGATGATGCGTCTCTGTTTGACATTGATAGCAGCTCGGGACAGTTGAAAGTGACAACCGCTCTCATAAACGATTCGAGTTCCTCTTATTCTATTGAGGTGATTGCTGATGATGGGAATGGTGGCACTGCTGAAATCCCAGGCACGATCTATGTCACTCGCGTATCAACCCAACAAAGTAACAACACCCCTGTGTTCACCGATAGCAACCCGACAACTCGTTCCATAGCAGAAAATACGGCATCAGGGCAAAATATCGGCACTCCTGTGGGGGCAACTGATGCTGATACGGGTGACACGTTGACCTATACTCTCGAAGGCACGGATGCAGCATCGTTTGATATTGTAAGCACAAGTGGGCAGTTGCAAACGGATGCAGCTCTTGATTATGAAACAAAAACCTCCTATACGGTGACTGTCACGGTCACTGATGATAGTGGTGTGAGTAATGCTAGTGCGTCCATTACTGTTAACATTACTATCACCGATGTATACGAAGATACCTCAATCACACCGGTAAGTGATCGCACTGCAGAGGTGCGCGACGCTATTGTGAACAAAATCAGTGGCGTAAGTAATCCAGCGGATGTGACCGCAGCACACCTCGCCACCATCACCTCGCTTAATCTAAGCTACAAATCAATATCCTCACTGTCCGATGGCGATTTTGATGGGCTCACTTCACTGACTTCGCTTGACTTATCGTTTAACCAATTAACATCGTTGTCCTCTGGTATTTTTGACGGTCTTACCGCACTGATAAATATCAACTTCCGATACAACCCGGATTTAACATCGTTGCCTTCAGGTATTTTTGACGATCTGGTTTCCCTCACAAGCATCCGGCTTGATGACTGTCAATTGAGTTCGTTGCCCTCCGGTCTTTTTGATAATACGACTTTGCTTGTAGAACTTAACCTCATCGACAATGCCTTGAGTTCGTTGCCCTCTGGTATATTTGAAAATCTCAGCTCGCTTGTAGAACTTGATCTTGGAAACAACCGATTTAGTTCAATACCATCGGGACTTTTTGTGAACCTGACAAGTCTCACAACTTTTTATATAGATGATAGTTATGACGAAGATGATGATGAGGGTCATACTCTGTATGGTGATCTATCGCTACCAGTATCTTTAGCGTTAGTCCAATCAGGCGTGTTTAAGGCAGTGGCACCAACCGGCGCGCCTTTTGACATAGTCCTGCCTATCACCGTTATCAACGGAAGTATTAGTGGTGGCGCAACAAGTATCACGATTCCACAAGGGAGTGTGGAAAGTTCATCTCTCACAGTGACCCGAAACACTGGCACTACCGCTGCTGTTGCTGTGAGTATTGGGAACTTACCCAGTATACCTTCAACTCATGATGGATATGAACTCACCAAAGGGGGAACCCTTATAGTGATTAGTGGTGATAATGCTGCACCCGTATTCAACGAAAGTGGCACTGTAACACGAACTATTGCTGAGGGAAACCAACCGAGTCGAAACATTGGGAGTCCAGTTACTGCAACGGATGCTGATAACGAAACATTGACCTATACTTTAGGTGGTACAGACGCAGCATCGTTTAGTATTGTCAGCACTTCAGGGCAACTGAAAACCAAGGAGCCACTGGATTATGAAACAAAGATTTCCTATACGGTAACCGTCACAGCCACCGATACCAGTGGTGCAAGTAATAAAAGTGCTACTATTTCTGTAACGATCACTGTCACCGATCGAGACGAAACTTTCCCGGAAACGCCAGTAAGCGATCGCACACCAGCGGTGCGCGACGCTATTGTGAACAAAATTAGTGGTGTAAGTGATCCAGCGGATGTGTCCGCAGCACACCTCGCGGCAATAACAGGAACGCTGAATATCGATTCCAGGAGAATTACGACACTCAATGCTGGTGATTTTGATGAACTGACAAGTTTGACTGGGTTAAACTTGGATTTTAACCGGATATCTTCGCTACCCGCAGGTATATTTGATGATCTTACCTCCCTGACTACACTCACGTTCAGAGCGAATAGTTTGAGCAGTCTGAGTTCAGATGTTTTCGACAATCTTACATCATTGACAAGCCTCAACTGTGAATCAAATAATTTGAGCAGTCTGAGTTCAGGTGTTTTCGACAATCTTACATCATTGACAAGCCTTGACATGGATGCCAACCCTTTGAGTTCATTACCTTCAGGTATTTTTGACAATCTTACTTCACTAACCACACTGCAAATGGCTAATAACGAATTTCGTTCTATACCGACAGGGATGTTTGTCAACCTTACCAGTCTCACAACTCTCTATCTGGATGATAACACCGTTGACCCACTGCCACTTCCTATCAATTTGGAGTCAGTCCAATCAGGCGTGTTTAAGGCAGTGGCACCAACCGGCGCGCCTTTTGATATAGTCGTGCCAATCAGTGTTACCAACGGAAGTATTAGTGGTGGCGCAACAAGTCTCACAATTTCAAAAGGGAGTGTGGAAAGTACGTCTCTCACAGTGACCCGAAACTCTGGATCGACCGCTTCTGTTTATGCAAGTATTGGAAGTTTATCCAGTATACCTTCAACTCATGAGGGATATGAACTCACCAAAGGGGGAACCCTTAATGTGATTAGTGGTGATAATTTTGCACCTGTATTCACCGAAAGTGGCACTGTAACACGAACTATTGCTGAGGGAAACCGCCCGAATCGAAACATTGGGAGTCCAGTTACTGCAACGGATGCTGATAACGAAACATTGACCTATACTTTAGGTGGTACAGACGCAGCATCGTTTAGTATTGTCAGCACTTCAGGGCAACTGAAAACCAAGGTAGTACTTGATTTTGAAACAAAGAGTTCCTATACGGTAACCGTCACAGCTACGGATACCAGCGGTGCAAGTAATAACAGCACGGCTATCACCGTCACGATTAATGTCACCTACCAGTTAAACCACGCGCCTGTATTTACCGATGGCACAACTACGAGTCGTTCTGTAGTAGAAACTGCCACTACTGGCGATAACATCGGCAACCCCGTCTCTGCTACTGATGCTAATAACGATGTCTTGGAATACACACTCAGTGGCACGGATGCGGCGTCGTTTAGCATTGTGAGCACTTCAGGGCAGCTGCAAGCCAGTGCAACACTGGATTATGATACGAAAACATCTTATTCGGTTACAGTCTCTGTCTCTGATAGCGTTGGAGGTAGTGATACTATTGATGTGACCATCAATGTCCTTGATGTAGTCGAAGGTGAAATATCGCTAGTAAGTGGCCGCACATCGGAAGTGCGCGACGCTATTGTGAACGAAATTAGTGGTGTAAGTGATCCAGCGGATGTGACCACAGCACACCTCGCCACCATTACCTCGCTTAATCTAAGCTACACGTCCATATCTTCACTGTCCGATGGTGATTTTGATGGACTCACTGCGCTGACAAGTCTGGATATTGAAAGTATTAATATATCTTCATTGCCGGCAGGTATCTTTGACGATCTTACCGCGCTGAAAGTTCTGGATATTGATGCGAATAGTTTATCTTCATTGCCATCAGGTATCTTTGACAATCTTACATCATTGACAAGTCTTGACCTGCAGGGAAACTCGCTAACATCTCTGCCATCAGGTATCTTTGACAATCTTACATCATTGACAGCCCTTGAACTCAATGATAACATTATTAGTTCGTTAGATAGTGGTATTTTTGGAAATTTGTCTAATTTAGAATATCTCCTTTTAGAAGGAAACAAATTACTTTCATTACCAAATGGATTATTTGAAGGACTCAGCAGCCTATCAACACTTAGTTTGGTAGATAACGATGGGGCAACCTTTAACTTTACTGTTAGTCTTGTAAAGGGTAGTGGGAATACAGTTAAAGCTGTGTGTCCTCTTGGTGCGCCGTTTGATATATTCGTGGGGATCAACATTGATAACGGTAGATTCAGTATAGGCATAATAAGTGCTAAAATTTCTGTTGGTAGTGTAGAAAGTCTTGAATACACTGTAAACCGTACTCCCGGCACCACAGGTGATGTCGTTGCGTATATAAGGCATCTGCCAATAATCCCATTTGGTGATAATGGTTATGTTCTCGTTGAAGGTGTATCCAACTTAAGTGTTATTAAGGGGGAAAACTCTGCTCCTGAATTCACTGAGGGTAGCACTACCACTCGTTCTGTCCTTGAGAAAACCGTAGCAGGGGTAAACATCGGAAACCCCGTCACAGCTACAGATACTGATGAGTATGATACACTCACATACAGTCTCGGTGGCACAGATGCATCCTCATTTAGTATTGATAGTGGCACTGGGCAGCTGAAGACCAATGCAGCGTTGGACTATGATACGAAAGCCTCATATTCCGTTACCGTTTCTGTTTCCGATGGATTTAGTGGTACTGACTCCATCGCTGTTACGATTAGTGTTATTGACTTTGATGATTCAGCACCCTCTGTTGCACTCAGCAGCCGCACTTCAGCAGTAAGCAGTGCTATTGTAAGAGCAATCCCCAATGTAACTACTGCTGCGGATGTTAAAACAGGACATATCAAGGTTATTAGATCATTAGATCTAAGTTCAACATCAATATCTGACTTGTTAGCGGATGATTTTGATGGTCTGACCAATCTGGAAACACTGAATCTTTATGGAAATAATTTAACTTTACTACCTTCAGGTTTATTTGATGGGCTTACCAACCTAACAACGCTTAGCTTGGAGTCAAACGATTTGACATCTATCCCGTCAGCAATTTTTGACGATCTCACGTCCCTAATAACCCTTGATTTGGATGGCAACAAATTAACAACGTTACCAGAAAATATCTTTGACAACCTCACAAGCTTGGTAGGACTTCAACTTCAATACAATGATATTAATACATTGCCAGGTGAGTTATTTAAGGAATTGACGAATTTGGATAGGCTCAGATTGGATAATAACGAGTTTAGTACTTTACCGAACGGGTTGTTGGTTGTCCCCAGAAGATTAACGACTCTTAACTTAAGCGGTAACCCGACCAGTCTATTTCGAATCCCTGTGGGAATTTTGAAAATAACAGATGGTGCGTTCTTAGCAGTATGTCCGCCTGGAGCACCTATTGATATTGACATGCACCCTCAAATCATAAACGGTAGTTTAGCTGATCATGAAAAATTAAATGAGATAAGTTTACCTGCTGATTTGCGTATTCATGGTGGTGCCCTAACCAGTAATGCAGTTCAAGTTGTTCCAAGCGGGAATTCGGCTGTATCAGTTGATATCTATGGTTTATTCTTTGACACACGACAGCAATTTTCGCATTCGGGATACGAATTGGTTATAGCCATAGGTAACCTTCCGTTGGAAGTCACACCTGCTGCGGGTGGTGCACCCGGGAGCACAGTACAGGTTCCAAAAGTAACAGAATTCCTACCCAACTATCCGAATCCGTTCAATCCTGAGACATGGATACCTTATCAGTTGGCAAAGGCTTCTGATGTTACGCTGACGATCTACAATATGCGTGGCGTTGTGGTTCGGAAGTTGGATCTCGGTCATAAGCCTGCAGGTTACTACACGGATCGAAAACGGTCAGCCCATTGGGATGGCAGAAACGATATCGGTGAGAAGGTCGCGGCAGGTGTGTATTTCAGCACCTTAAAAGCAGGAGAATACACCGCAACACGGAAGATGATGATACGGAAATAGAACTGTAGTGAAGGATGGAAGTACAAATCTTTTCGCCTCTGAACTTCCATCCTTCCTATCTAATAACGTGAGTTTGATAAAAACAAGATGTCGGGCTTCTCGTAGGGGCGAGGTCTTCTCGCCCGTAGGGGTTAGGTAACCTAACCCCTACGAAAATGTCCATTTATGTTTAGAATTTGCTATATATCAAACTCACGTTATCTAATACCATATTAACGGGATTCCACTCGGTAGGTGCTTAACTTGATCCCACTCGGTAGGTGCGGTTTGTAACCGCACCGAATACAAAGAAAAAGGAGTTTATTGTGAATACATTCTGCAAAAATCTGAAATTTACCGTATCTATTTTAGTGTCACTTATGATCATTCTTGGCGTGTCTGTTCTTGGGTATGCAGAGATTGCCTCAGTTAGCGACCGCACTCCGCAGGTGCGTGATGCCATAGTCGCAGCGGTCCCCGGTGTCAATTCTACAGATGAGGTGACCGAAACACATCTCGCTGCGATTACAAATCTCAACCTCCGTTCCACTGGCATCGCAGAACTGAAATCAGGCGATTTTTCCGGTATGATCGGACTGACGAGTCTTAATCTCTATAACAATCAACTCAGCAGCCTTCCGGATGGTATCTTTGAAGGACTCACCGCATTAACATCCATTCGATTGGGTGGCAATACAGTTGATCCGTTACCCATAACCATTACACTTGAAAAGAGCGAAGATGGACAGTTCAAGGCAATAGTGCCCACTGGCGCGCCTTTTGATATTGTCCTACCGATCAGTGCTACAAACGGCAGCATTGCCGATAGCGCAACATCACTTACAATAGCCAAAGGTAGCACAGAGAGCAGTGCAGGCACCGTATCCCGAACAGCAGACACAACCGTTGCTGTGACTGCGAATATCGGAACGTTACCCGGTTTACCGCGGAACCACTACGGCTATGTGTTGACAAAATCCGATGCGTTACCGTTAGAAGTTATCAGTGAAGTAACCTCCACAACCCCGGTAGTCCCTGACCCCGTAGAACCCGATCCAGTAGTCCCTGACCCCGTAGAACCCGATCCAGTAGTCCCTGACCCCGTAGAACCCGATCCGGTAGTCCCTGACCCCATAGAACCCGATCCAGTAGTCCCTGACCCCGTAGAACCCGAACCAGAAACACCGACAAACACTGCCCCAGTCTTTACCGATGGCAGCACCGCCATCCGATCAATAGCAGAAAACACAGCAGCAGGTGCAAACATTGGCACGGCTGTGTCCGCAACAGATGCGAATGAAGATGACAGCTTGACATATACGCTCGGTGGCGTTGATGCCGCGTCCTTTGATATTGAACAGACTACCGGGCAGCTGAAAACAAAAGCAGCCTTAGATTATGAAACGAAGCGCGTCTATTCGGTAACAATTTCCGTTTCCGATGGCACCCTTACAGACACCATCACGGTCATCATCAGCGTCATAGATGTAGACGATACACCGTTTGTTTCAACTACTCTTGCTGTGAGTAATCGCACATTTGAAGTGCGCGATGCTATTGTGGCTGCCGTTCCGGGTGTTACAGATGCCGGAAATGTTACCGATGCACACCTTGCAGCAATCACATCTCTTAACCTACGTTCCGCAGGTATTTCAGAACTGAAATCAGGCGATTTTTCTGGGATGACAGGACTGACAAATCTCAATCTGTATGGTAATATGTTGAGCACCTTGCCGATTGGCATCTTTGAAGGGTTGACCTCAATGACATCCCTCCGTTTAGGTGGTAATCTCGTTGATCCGCTGCAGCTCATCGTGTCACTTCAACTGATTGATGCGGGTGAATTTCAAGCAGTGGTGCACACTGGTGCCCCGTTTGACATTGTGCTGCCGATTGGTGCGATGATGGTCACTATTCCAAAAGGGAGCTTGACAAGTGCGTCTTTTACCGCGCTAAGCACGCCCAGCATCGGTGCTTTGCCGGGGTTACCTGCGAATAATTTCGGCTACACACTTGCTAAATCATCTGTCTACAACCGCACGCCGCAGGTGCGTGATGCCATTTTTGCAGCACTCTCGGACGTAAACGATTATCGCAATGTGACAGAGGTTGACCTCGCGACGATTATATCTCTCAATCTTGATGGGAAATCTATCACATCGCTGAAAGCAGGCGATTTTGCGGGTATGCTATCGCTTACAACGCTCAATCTTGACAATAATCAACTCACCAGTCTACCTGGTAGTATCTTTGGTGGGTTGCCATCGTTGACAACGCTCCATCTGAGTAACAACCAACTGACCAACCTACCGGATGGCTTCTTTACAGGTATTACTTCGCTGAGTGAACTCAATGTGAGCGGTAACTCTGTATCACCTTTGCAACTCACAGTGTCATTGGAAAAGGTTGGGGAAAACCAAATCAAAGCAGTTGCCCCAACTGGCGCGCCTTTTGATATTGTGATGCCGATTAACGTTGTGAATGGGAGTATTGATGGCACGACCCTCACGATTTCAACAGGAAACGTTGAAAGTGAATCTCTTACCGTAACCCGTACCCCCGGCACGACCGCTGCTGTCACAGTTGATATAGCGACATTGCCGAGTCCACTTTCAGGACATACCGGCTACGTGCTTGTCAAGTCTAACCAACAGCCGTTGGAAGTGTTTGAAGACATCAACATAGCACCTGTTTTCATTGAAGACACAAGCACTGCGCGCAACATAGCAGAGAATACAGAAGCAGGCGTAAACATTGGTGGACCTGTGACAGCAACTGATTCCAACAACGACACACTAACGTACAGTCTCGGTGGAGCAGATACTGCCTCTTTTGAAATTGATTCTGAAACTGGGCAGCTCAAAACAAAAGTCGCTCTCGATTTTGAAACAAAGTTCACCTATTCTGTGTCAATTACTGCCTCTGATGGTCGTCTCACAGACACAATCACTGTCACCATCAATGTATCCGACATAGATGAAGATGCCCCAGTTGATAACGTTGTGGGCACGAAGGATGACGAAACACCCAATAATGCCCCAGTTTTCACAGAGGGTAGCAGTGCCTCACGCGAAGTAGCCGAGAACACAGGTTCCGGTGTTGACATCGGCACCGCAGTGTCTGCGACCGATACGGATAAAGATACCCTAACCTATAGTCTTGATGGCACGGATGCGGATTCGTTTAACATAAATAGCACGAATGGACAGATAAGAACAAGTGCAGCCTTGGATTATGAAACAAAGTCCTCCTATTCGGTAACAATCACAGTTTCCGATGGGAATGGTGGTAGCAATACGATCGCCGTGGCGATCACTGTCTCAGATGTCAACGAGGCACCCGAGTTCACAAACGGCACCAACACGACTCGTTCCGTAGCAGAAAATACTGCCGCAAATACCAACATCGGTAATGCTATAGCCGCAACTGACCCTGATAACGACACACTGACGTATAGTCTTGGTGGCACGAATGCAGCAGCGTTTAGTATTAATAGCACCTCTGGGCAGCTGAAAACGAAAGCAGCACTGGATTATGAAACGAAGACCCGTTACACCGTAACAGTTTCTGTATCCGATGGGAATGGTGGTAGCGATACGATCACCGTGAAGATCAATGTCTTAAACGATAGTATGGAGGCTATCATCACGACTCTCACTGGCACAGACGAAGATGAGAACAGCGCGCCGACATTCCTCGGCACATTATTCAGTAGTAGTTTCTCCTACCGTATCAATATTAGGAATGCATCAGACGGTGATAATATCGGCGCCCCTATCATAGCAACAGATGCGGATGGTGACACGTTGACCTACTCCGTCGGGGGTGATGATGCGTCCTTTTTCAGTATTGTCAGTGTGAATGGTTTAGGACAACTGAAAGTCACGCAAGCTCTCATAAACGATTCAAGTTCCTCTTATTCTATCCAGGTGATTGCTAATGATGGAAATGGTGGCACTGCTGAAATCGCAGGCACGATCTATGTCACTCGCGTATCAACGCAAGTGACTAACAACACCCCTGTGTTCACCGATGGCAGCAGCACGACACGTTCCATAGCAGAAAATACGGCATCAGGGCAAAATATCGGCACTTCTGTGGGGGCAACGGATGCTGATACGGGTGACACGTTGACCTATACTCTCGAAGGCACGGACGCAGCATCGTTTAGTATTGTGGACACTTCAGGGCAGCTACAAACCAAGGTGGCACTCAATTATGAAACAAAGAGTTCCTATACGGTGACTGTCACGGTCACTGATGATAGTGGCGTCAGTAATGCCAATGCGTCCATTACTGTTAACATTACTATCACCGATGTATACGAAGATACCTCAATCACACCGGTAAGTGATCGCACTGCAGAGGTGCGCGACGCTATTGTGAACAAAATCAGTGGCGTAAGTAATCCAGCGGATGTGACCGCAGCACACCTCGCGGCAATAACAGGAAGGCTTGATCTAAGAAACAAATCAATATCCTCACTGTCCGATGGCGATTTTGATGGGCTCACTTCACTGACAGGTCTCGCCCTTAAAACTAATGATTTTGTATCGTTACCTTCTGGTATTTTTGACGATCTGGTTTCCCTCACAAACATCCAGTTTGATCAATGCCTATTGAGTTCGTTGCCCTCCGGTCTTTTTGATAATACGACTTCGCTTGTAGAAATTAACCTCATCGACAACGCCTTGAGTTCGTTGCCCTCTGGTATATTTGAAAATCTCAGCTCGCTTGAAGAACTTAATCTTGGAAAGAACTTCTTTAAAACAATACCATCGGGACTTTTTGTGAACCTGACAAGTCTCACAACTTTTTATATAGATGATAGTTATAATATTAATGACTATGATGCAGATGATGATATTTATGGTCTCGTTGGTGATCTATCGCTACCAGTATCTTTAGAGGCAGTCCAATCAGGCGTGTTTAAGGCAGTGGCACCAACCGGTGCGCCTTTTGACATAGTCGTGCCTATCACCGTTACCAACGGAAGTATTAGTGGTGGCGCAACAAGTATCACAATTCCAAAAGGGAGTGTGGAAAGTACGTCTCTCACAGTGACCCGAAACTCTGGATTGACCGCTTCTGTTTATGCAAGTATTGGAAGCTTATCCAGTATACCTTCAACTCATGAGGGATATGAACTCACCAAAGGGGGAACCCTTAATGTGATTAGTGGTGATAATTTTGCACCCGTATTCACCGAAAGCGGCACTGTAACACGAACGATTGCTGAGGGAAACCAACCGAGTCGAAACATTGGGGATCCAGTTACTGCAACGGATGCTGATAACGAAACATTGACCTATACTTTAGGTGGTACAGACGCAGCATCGTTTAGTATTGTGGACACTTCAGGGCAACTGAAAACCAAGGTAGCACTTGATTTTGAAACAAAGAGTTCCTATACGGTAACCGTCACAGCTACGGATACCAGCGGTGTGAGTAATAACAGCACGGCTATCACCGTCACGATTAATGTCACCTACCAGTTAAACCGCGCGCCTGTATTCAACGAAAGTGGCACTGTAACACGAACGATTGCTGAGGGAAACCGCCCGAGCCGAAACATTGGGAGTCCAGTTACTGCAACGGATGCTGATAGCGAAACATTGACCTATACTTTGGGCGGGACAGACGCTGCATCGTTTAGTATTGTGAGCACTTCAGGGCGGTTAAAAACCTTAGTAGTACTTGATTATGAAACAAAGAGTTCCTATACAGTAACCGTCACAGCTACCGATACCAGTGGTGCGAATAATAACAGCACGACTATCACCGTCACGATTAATGTCACCTACCAGTTAAACCACGCGCCTGTATTTATCGATGGTGCAACCACGATGCGCTCTGTGTTAGAAACTGCCACTGCTGGCGATAACATCGGCAACCCCGTCTCTGCTACTGATGCGGATAACGATATTTTGGAATACACACTCAGTGGCACGGATGCGGCGTCGTTTAGCATTGTGAGCACTTCAGGGCAGCTGCAAGCCAGTGCAACACTGGATTATGATACGAAAATATCTTATTCGGTTACAGTCTCTGTCTCTGATAGCGTTGGAGGTAGTGATACTATTGATGTGACCATCAATGTCCTTGATGTAGGCGAAGGTGCAATAACGCTAGTAAGTGATCGCACACAAGCGGTGCGCAGTGCTATCGTGTATGCTATTGATGGGGTAAATAATCCAGCGAATGTGACCGCAGCACACCTCGCCACCATTACCTCGCTTGATCTAAGCTTCAGTTCAATATCTTCACTGTCCGATGGTGATTTTGATGGGCTCACTTCACTGACTTCGCTTAATCTGTCGTTCAACGATTTGACTTCGTTGCCAGACGATGTATTTGATGGTCTGACCAATCTGAGTACCCTTAATCTGTTGTTCAACGATTTGACTTCGTTGCCAGACGGTGTATTTGATGGTCTGACCAATCTGAAAAACCTCAATTTAGATAATAATAGATTGACTGCGTTGCCAGTTGATATTTTCGATAGTCTGACAAATCTGGAATCCATCGGTTTAAATGCTAATGAATTGACTTCGTTGCCAGACGATGTATTTGATGGTCTGACCAATCTGAAAACGCTTAGACTTGAAGAAAATGAATTGACTTCGTTGCCAGCGGGTATTTTCGGTGATCTCGCTTCACTAGAGGCACTTTACCTGGATTATAACCAGTTAAGTTCAATTCCATCCGGGTTATTTGATGACCTTACCAGTCTCAATACTTTAGATATATATCAGAATGAGTTGAGTTCATTCCCAGCGAATATTTTTGACGATCTCACCGCACTGACACATCTCAACTGTTCTAACAACGACCTGAGTTCGTTATCAAGTAATGTATTTGAAAAGTTAACTAACTTGGAAAATTTGGCTCTGGTAAGGAACGAATTGACATCATTACCATCGGGTATTTTCAACGGACTTTCCAAATTGATACACCTCAATCTACACGGCAACGCTATTACTTCTTTGGATAGTAATATTTTTAGCGGACTCTCCAGTTTGGTGACTCTCCATCTGAGAGACA
This sequence comes from Candidatus Poribacteria bacterium, assembly GCA_965237835.1. Lineage (GTDB taxonomy): Bacteria > Poribacteria > WGA-4E > WGA-4E > WGA-3G > MSPOR6. Next base: position 812,372 of record OZ250160.1, read on the forward strand.
ACGATATTACTTCTTTGGATAGTAATATTTTTAGCGACCTCTCTAGTTTGGAGACTCTCTATCTGAACGGCAACGAATTGACATCGTTGCCATCGGGGCTTTTTAGCGGACTCTCCAAATTGAAATACCTCAACCTAGCTTCTAACATGATTCCGGGCATGAACCCGGGTAGATTGCCAGAGGGCATATTTTTAGGGCTTAGCAGTCTCGAAGTGCTTAAATTGGAAGATAACCCGCGCGGTGACGGGCGAGCTCTTGGGATTAGCATTTTTCTTGAGAAGGTTGATGGAGCTAAGTTCAAACTGAAAGTTGATGAGGGTGCTCCTTATAATATGGTCATTCAGATGATGGTTGTAAATGGCAGATTGTCACTTGAGGATAGTTATGTTCCGATCGCCACAGGTAATGGAGAAAGCCCGGCGATCAATGTTACCCGCACTTCCGGTACAACCGGGGCTGTTACGGTGAGAACTGTTGTCGAAACGCACCCCAAACCCCTATTACATACGGGTTACTTTATCGGCGTTTGGAAAATCCAGAATCTACCATTAGAAGTCATCCCTGCTGTCGGTGGTGCTCCTAACAGTACCAGCAAGGTACCGGGCGTGACAAATCTATTACCTAACTATCCGAATCCGTTCAACCCTGAGACATGGATACCTTATCAGTTGGCAAAGGCTTCTGATGTTACGCTGACGATCTACAATATGCGTGGCGTTGTGGTTCGGAAGTTGGATCTCGGTCATAAGCCTGCAGGTTACTACACGGATCGAAAACGGTCAGCCCATTGGGATGGCAGAAACGATATCGGTGAGAAGGTCGCGGCAGGTGTGTATTTCAGCACCTTCAAAGCAGGAGATTATACGGCAACACGTAAGATGATGATACGGAAATAGAACTGTAGTGAAGGATGGAAGTACAAATCTTTTCGCCTCTGAACTTCCATCCCTTCTATCTAATAACGTGAGTTTGATAAAAACAAGATGTCGGGCTTCTCGTAGGGGCGAGGTCTTCTCGCCCGTAGGGGTTAGGTTACCTAACCCCTACGAAAATGTCCATTTATGTTTAGAATTTGCTATATATCAAACTCACGTTATCTAATACCATATTAACGGGATTCCACTCGGTAGGTGCTTAACTTGATCCCACTCGGTAGGTGCGGTTTGTAACCGCACCGAATACAAAGAAAAAGGAGTTTATTGTGAATACATTGAAAAAAAATCTGAAGTTTACCGTATTACTTTTAGTGTCACTTATGATCATTCTTGGCGTGTCTGTTCTTGGGTATGCAGAGATTGCCTCAGTTAGCGACCGCACTCCGCAGGTGCGTGATGCCATAGTCGCAGCGGTCCCCGGTGTCAATTCTACAGATGAGGTGACCGAAACACATCTCGCTGCGATTACAAATCTCAACCTCCGTTCCACTGGCATCGCAGAACTGAAATCAGGCGATTTTTCCGGTATGATCGGACTGACGAGTCTTAATCTCTATAACAATCAACTCAGCAGCCTTCCGGATGGTATCTTTGAAGGACTCACCGCATTAACATCCATTCGATTGGGTGGTAATACAGTTGATCCGATGCCGATATCAGTTTCGCTTGAAAAGATTGAAGATGGACAGTTCAAGGCAGTTGTGCCAATAGGCGCGCCTTTTGATATTGTAGTGCCGATCAGTGCCTCAAATGGCAGCATTGCTGACAGTGCCACATCGCTTACAATAGCCAAAGGTAGCACAGGGAGCAGTGCTGTCACCGTATCCCGAACAGCCAACACAACCGTTGCTGTGACTGCGAATATCGGAACGTTACCCGGTTTACCGCGGAACCACTACGGCTATGTGTTGACAAAATCCGATGCGTTACCGTTAGAAGTTATCAGTGAAGTAACCTCCACAACCCCGGTAGTCCCTGACCCCGTAGAACCCGATCCCGTAGTCCCGGAACCTGTAGAACCCGATCCAGTAGTCCCTGACCCCGTAGTTCCCGAACCGGAAACACCGACAAACACGGCACCAGTCTTTACTGATGGCAGCACCGCAATCCGGTCTATAGCAGAAAACACAGCAGCAGGTGCAAATATTGGCACTGCTGTGTCCGCAACAGATGCGAATGAAGATGACACCTTGACATATACACTCAGCGGCGTTGATGCTGCATCCTTTGATATTGATTCTACAACCGGGCAGCTGAAAACTAAGCGCGCGTTGGATTATGAAATGAAGAGCGTTTACTCGGTAACAATTTCGGCTACCGATGGCACCCTTACAGACACTATCACAGTTATTATTAGCGTCATAGACGTAGACGATACCCCTTTTGTTTCAACGATACTCGCTGTGAGTGATCGCACAGTTGAAGTGCGCGATGCTATTGTGACTGCTGTTCCGGGTGTTACAGATGCCGGAAATGTTACCGATGTGCACCTTGCGGCAATCACATCTCTTAACCTCCGTTCCGCTGGCATTACAGAACTGAAATCAGGTGATTTTTCTGGGATGACAGGACTGACAAGTCTAAATCTCTATGGTAATATACTAAGGACCTTGCCGATTGGCATTTTTGAAGGTTTGACTTCACTGAACTCACTCCGTTTAGGTGGTAACCTCGCTGACCCACTTCCGCTCATCGTGTCACTTCAACAGATTGATGCGGGTGAATTTCAAGCAGTGGTACATACTAGTGCCCCGTTTGAGATTGTGCTGCCAATTGGTGCGATGATGATCACTATTCCAAAAGGTAGTTTGACAAGCGCGTCTTTTACAAATACAAGCACACCCAGCATCGGTACTTTGCCAGCGTTACCAGCAAATCATTACGGCTATACACTTGCTAAATCAACTGTCTATAACCGCACTCCGCAGGTGCGCGATGCCATTATTGCAGCACTCTCAGACGTAAACGATTACCGCAATGTGACAGAGGTAGACCTCGCGACGATTACGTCTCTCAATCTTGATGGAAAATCAATCACATCGCTACAAGCAGGCGATTTCGCAGGCATGCTATCGCTGACAATGCTCAATTTGAACAATAACCAATTGACAAGTCTACCGGTTGGTATTTTCGCTGGCTTGGTATCGTTAGGCAATCTCGATTTGAGCGGGAACACAGTTGATCCGTTACCGATGGGCGTATCATTGCTAAAGGTTGGGGAAAACCAAATCAAAGCGTTAGTCACAACTGGCGCGCCTTTTGATATTTCCCTACCGATTAGCGTTGAAAATGGGAGTATTGGTGGCACGACCCTCACAATTTCAACCGGAAGTGTTGAAAGCCAACCCCTCACCGTAACCCGCACCTCTGGCACGACCGCTGCTGTCACCGTAGATATTACGTTGCCGAGTCTATCTTCAGGACATACAGGCTACGCGCTTGTTAAGTCTAATCAACAGCCGTTAGAAGTGTTCGAAGACATCAACATAACACCTGTTTTCATTGAAGGCACAAGCACAGCACGCAATGTAGCAGAGAATACAGAAGCAGGAGTAAACATTGGCGGACCTGTGATAGCGACTGATTCTAACAACGATACGCTAACTTACAGTTTGAATGGCACGGATGCATCGTCTTTTGAAATTGATTCTGAAACGGGGCAGCTGAAAACGTTAGCAGACCTTGATTTTGAAACCAAGTCCTCTTATTCGGTGACGATAACTGTCTCTGATGGCAGCCTATCAGACACCATCACTGTCGGCATCAGCGTCACTGATGTAGATGAAAACCGCGCCCCAGTCTTCACAGAAGGGAGTAGTGCCACACGAACCGTTGCTGAGAATACCGGCTCCGGTGTAGACATCGGCACTACTGCGCCTGCTACGGACGCTGACAATGATACATTGAGTTATAGCCTCGGTGGCACAGATGCTGATGCTTTTAGTATTGATAGCAGTTCCGGTCAATTGCAAACAAAATCTGCGCTTGATTATGAAACCAAATCTTCCTATTCAGTGATAGTCACTGTCTCTGATGGTGAGTTGACAAACAGTATTACTGTCACAATTACCGTGACCGACATAGATGAAGATGTCCCAGTTGATAACGTTGTGGGCACGAAGGATGACGAAACACCCAATAATGCCCCAGTTTTCACAGAGGGTAGCAGTGCCTCACGCGAAGTAGCAGAAAATACTGGTTCTGGTGTCAACATCGGTTCGGCAGTATCAGCAACCGATGCGGATGAGGATACTCTCACCTATAGTCTTGGTGAAAACACAGATGCTGATGAGTTTAGTATTGATAGCAGTTCGGGACAATTAAAAACTAGTGCCACACTGGATTATGAAACAAAGGATTCCTATTCTGTCACCATCACAGTATCTGATGGTAAGGGTGGCAGCGATTCTATTTTCGTCACAATCAATATCACGAACATAGATGAATCCGCCCCGAACAACGCTCCCGTGTTTTCAGATGGCGCAAGCACGACGCGCACCGTCGCAGAAAATACAGGTTCTGGTGTAGACATCGGTTCGGCAGTATCAGCAACCGATGCGGATGAGGATACTCTCATCTATAGTCTTGGTGAAAACACAGATGCTGATGAGTTTAGTATTGATAGCAGTTCAGGACAATTAAGAACCAGTGCCTCACTTGACTATGAAACGAAAACCTCATACTCCGTAACAATCATCGTTTCCGATGGTAAGGGTGGCAGCGATACGATCACTGTCACTATCACTGTTGCGGATGTAGATGAGACACCTGCAAACAATGCTCCTGTGTTCTCGGAGACGAGTCCCGCTACTCGTTCAATAGCCGAGAATACAACGTCAGATGTCAATATCGGTTCTGCTGTCTCTGCTACGGATGCGGACAATGACACCCTCGCTTATGGTCTGACAGGTACAGATGCATCAGTGTTCAGCATTGATAACTCAAATGGACAATTACAGACAAGCAACTCACTGGATTATGAAACCAAATCTTCGTATTCCGTGACTGTCACTGTGTCCGATGTGAATGGCGGTAGCGATTCTATCGTGGTCACTATCAATGTGACAGATGTCAATGAGGCACCTGTATTCTCGGATGGCACGACTACGCGCACAATAGCGGAAAATGTCGGTGCGAACATCAACATCGGCACAGCAGTGAAAGCCACCGACCCAGATACGGATGATAGCCTAACTTACACACTTGGTGGCACAGATGCAGCATCGTTTGCGATTGATGACAAAACAGGGCAACTGAAAACAAAGGCAGCACTTGATTATGAAACCAAGACTTCCTATACGGTAACCGTTTCTGTGTCAGATGGTAGTCTTGAGGATGAGATCACCGTGACTATTAACGTCAAGGATTTAGACGAAACGCCATCAAACATCCCACCCGTGTTCACGGAGGGAGATGACGCCACTCGCACAATAGCGGAGAATACAGCGGCAGATACAAACATCGGCACGCCCATTGCTGCGATCGATGCGGACAGTAAAACACTTGCTTATGTTCTCAGTGGAACGGATGCCTCTCTCTTTAGTATTGATGATGAAACGGGTCAGTTGAAAACCAGTGGCGCACTCAACTATGAAACGAAGGATTCCTATACGGTAACGGTCACCGTTTCCGATGGGAGTCAAAATGACACGATTACTGTCACGATCAATGTTACAAATGCCAACGATGCACCAGTATTCGCTGCGACAAACGATACGGTACTGACAATAGCAGAGAATACAGCGGCAGGCACTAACATTGGGACTGCCTTCGCGGCGACCGATGAGGACAACGATGCTCTGACATTTAGTCTCGGTGGCGAAGATGCTGCGTCATTTGACATTGGCAGCGGATCTGGGCAGTTGAAAACGAAAGATGCACTGGATTATGAGAGTAATAAGAACGCCTACTCGGTGACGGTTACGGCTTCTGATGGAACACTCTCCGATACCATCAGCGTGACAATCACCGTCACCGATGTAGACGAGAACAGCGCCCCTGTGTTCACAGAAGGTGAAACCACGACACGGGAAGTCCTAGAGAATACGGGTTCCGGTTTAGACATTGGGGAGGAAGTGGAAGCAACGGATGCGGATATCAATGATACATTGGAATACACCCTCGGTGGCACGGATGCAGATTTGTTCGGTATTGGCAGCACAGACGGGCAGCTGCGCACAAAATCTGCACTGGATTATGAAACAAAAACATCGTATTCCGTGGCGATCACTGCCTCCGATGGCAAAAAGAGCGATAGCATTGATGTCACTATCAATGTCACGGATGTAGACGAGAACCGCGCACCGGCATTCGCAACTGAAAGCACGACTCGTTCCGTAGATGAGAATACGGCATCAGGTGAACACATCGGCACTCCTGTGGAAGCAACGGATGCGGATACCAACGATACCTTGACCTACACCCTCGGTGGCACAGATGCCGGTTCGTTTGATATTGATACGGGTTCTGGACAGTTGAAAACCAAGACAACGTTGGATTATGAGGGTAGTAAGAACGTCTACTCGGTAACGGTTACGGCTTCTGATGGAACACTCTCCGATACCATAACGACACCGTGACGAGTCACAGATGCCGGTTCGTTTGATATTGATGTCACGGATGTAGACGAGAACCGCGCACCGGCATTCGCAACTGAAAGCACGACTCGTTCCGTAGATGAAAATACTGCCGCAGATGAAAACATCGGTAGTGTTATAGCCGCAACTGACCCTGATGACGACACACTGATATATAGTCTTGGTGGCACGAATGCAGCAGCGTTTGATATTGATACGGGTTCTGGACAGTTGAAAACCGAGGCACCGTTGGATTATGAGGGTAGTGAGAACGTCTACTCGGTAACAGTTACGGCTTCTGATGGAACACTCTCCGATACCATCACCGTGGAAATCACTGTCTCAGACGTAAATGAAAACAGCGCGCCGACATTCGCAAACACTGGTTTCTCCTACAGTATATCTGTTATTGGGAATGTGTTAGTCGGTGCCCATATCGGCGATCCTATCACAGCAACAGATCCGGATAACGATACGTTGACCTACAGCGTCGTGGATAATGATGATGATGATGTTGATGATGGGTCCTTTTTCAGTATTGATAGTTCAGGACAACTGAAAGTCACGCAAGCTTTCATTGACGATTCGGTTACCACTTATTCTATCAAGGTGATTGCTGATGATGGGAATGGTGGCACTGCCGAAATCGCAGGGACGGTCATTGCTTCGGGTCGCACCTCAACGCAAGTGACTAACAACACACCTGTGTTCACCGATAGCAACCCGACAACCCGTTCCATAGTAGAAAATACGACATCAGGGCAAAATATCGACACTCCTGTGGGGGCAACTGATGCTGATACGGGTGACATCTTGACCTATACTTTGGACGGGACAGACGCAGCATCGTTTGATATTGTAAGCACAAGTGGGCAGTTGCAAACGGATGCAGCACTTGATTATGAAACAAAAACCTCCTATACGGTGACTGTCACGGTCACTGATGATAGTGGTGTGGCGAGTAATAACAGTGCGACCATCACCGTCACGATCAATATCACCGATGTAGACGAAGGGACCTCAATAACACCGGTAAGTGATCGCACACAGCAAGTACAAGATGCGATTGTGAACAAAATCAGTGGCGTAAGTTCCGCAGCGGATGTGACTGCAGAACATCTCGCTGATATTACCTCGCTTAATCTAAGAGACAAATCAATATCCTCACTGGCATCAGGTGATTTTAGTGGTCTTAACGGACTGACAAGCCTTAACCTTGTAGGGAACGGATTCAGTTCGTTACCAACTGACATATTTGACGAACTATCTTCGCTAACAAGTCTTAACTTGGCATGGAATATGTTCACGACTTTGCCCGATGGACTTTTTGATGGACTCACCGCTCTGAAGAATCTTGATCTTGTATTCAACGAGTTGACTTCGTTACCGGTAGGTATTTTTGACGAACTTACTGCGCTTGAAGGACTAAACTTGAGTGCCAACGAGTTTACAACATTATCCGATGGACTTTTTGATGGACTCACCGCTTTAAAGACACTCAATATATACGACAGCGACAACGAGACTACTAACCAATTGACTTCGTTACCTACTGGTATATTTGATGAACTCACTTCTCTTGAAGAAATTGATCTGGATGGGAACAAGTTAACTTCGTTACCGGATAATGTTTTTGACAATAACACTAAGCTGGAAAGGATTCTGATGTACAGCAACCTATTGGCTTCGTTACCAGACGGTGTATTTGATGAAAACGAAGAACTGAAATCTATCATACTTGTTGGAAACAAGTTAACTTCGTTACCGGATAATGTTTTTGATAATAATACCAAACTGACGAGTATTTCCATAGGGTCGAATGATATAAATTCGTTGGCAGCAGGTATTTTTGACGAACTCACAGAATTGACAATAATGTATATTGAAGGAAACAAGTTGACTTCATTACCGGATGATGTTTTTGGCAATAATACTAAGTTGGAGAGCCTTGACATTTCTTACAACGAAATTGGTTCGTTGCAAGGTGATCTTTTTAGTAATTTGACAGAATTGACGAATCTTTACATATCAAGCAACAAATTGAGTTCATTACCTGATGGGTTGTTAGTTGGTCTCACGAAGTTGACAAGTTTCGAATGTGGCAATAACGAAGTTGATGGTGTAGAAATCGCTAATATTTCTATTACTGTGACGCTGGTAAAGTTTGCCGACGGTCAGTTTAAAGCGGTGTGTCCCGTCGGTGTTCCGACTCATTTGCAAACGAACCCCGTATTCACAAACGGTGAAATCCACCCTAATGAGATAACTGGAATAAACAGTGATGGGGTAAACGTAATACTTGATATACAGATTAAAGTGGGGGCTTCGGAAAGCGAGGTTGTTGACGCGATACGAACCGATGGCACGACAGGTGCTGTTACCGTGGATATTGAATCATTTCGTTACTTTATAGGTAGTTTGTATAATCGTGGCTATGAATTTGTGAAAGACACTGATAGCTTGCCGTTGGAAGTCATCCCTGCGGTCAATGGTGCACCAAGCAATACCCCGCAGACCCCAGATAAAACCACACTCCTGGCAAACTATCCAAATCCATTCAACCCTGAGACGTGGATACCATATCAGTTATCCAAGTCAGCCGATGTCACCTTCACGATCTACAATATGAGAGGTATAGTTGTTCGGGAATTGGCGTTAGGGCATAAGTCTGCTGGATATTATACCAGCAAAAATCGTGCTGCCTATTGGGATGGCAGAAATAACCTTGGAGAAAAAGTGGCTGCAGGTGTGTATTTCAGCACATTCAAAGCAGGAGAATACACCGCAACGCGAAAAATGATTATTCGAAAGTAAAGTATATTACTGAAGGCTGGAAGCACAAGTCTTTTCGCTTCTGCACTTCCATCCTTCCTATCTAATACCCAATTAACTTGATTCGAAGTTTTTTGATATAGCACATGGTTGCGAGGCACGGGGACCTCGCACTACAAATTGCGTTAATTTGGTATAATACCAGATTAACTTGATTCGAAGTTTTTTGATATAGCACATGGTTGCGAGGCACGGGGACCTCGCACTACAAATTGCGTTAATTGCGTATAATACCAGATTAACGGGATTTATCTCATTTTTCTTGATATTAGGTGCGGTTAGCATTGCGAGGCACGGGGACCTCGCGCTACAAATCCCGTTAATTTGGTATTAGTTCAGTGTCACAAAGATTCATCTTTGTGAATCTTCCGGCGCAGCTAATACATAGACGTGGTCTTCACCAACAGTTATGCTAATCGGACGTTGATCCTGAAACGTTGTGGCAGATAAAAAACGAGGGTTTTCTCGCACATCAAGGTGAATAATAGAAAGAAAGCCCTTTGCGTTTGCTACATAAAGCAACTTTCGAAAAATTTGAAAATCTGTAATTGGTCCCAATAAACGGTTTCCCTCAAAGTTTATTGTTTCGGACTGCTGATCTTGCGTGACAAGATGAATCTTGGTTGAACTCTCAATAAAAGCATTTGTGGGGTTTCCGTGGGTGCCTGTCTTTTTCCCGGTCAAGTAAAGATGAGCGAGAAAGTTTGCCTCTAAGTTGTAGTGCTCAAGCCACTCCCACATAACAGGGCGATATTGGTCCTTTCCCCAGACAATCGTAATATCGCGATCTGGATACCTATAACTCGCAAATACCAGATAACCTCCGAAAACTCGGACTTTCTCATATCTACCACTTAGTTCTAAAAGGTCGGTTCGATCTGAGAGGGCCGCCCAGCCATAATCTCTATCGGTCCTATGCTCCAGCAGAATCTGTTCTACTCCTGCCCCCATAGCCCTAACGCCTACTAACGAGGAAGGAGATTCTATCTCAACAGCCTCAACGAATCGGGCATTCCCTAGGGTTATTTAGTTTTAGGCTTTTTGTCCATTTTATTCGAAAAGTCGCGATTCGGAGATCGCTCCTACAGCGGAAAGTCTTAGATTGAAAATCTAAATATTCGGAGAACTAAATAGCCCTGGCATTCCCGTCAGTTACCGAATAAATGTGTAAATAAGCATTGACATCCATTACATATAGGTAAGATTCATTGATATCGAATTCCCTTACCGCATTTGAATGGTGGAAACTCACATTAGATTTAAGCACGGGTTGAAGTGGATTAGAAATATCTACGAAAAAAATCTTATCGCTACCAGCCACAATTATCTGATCTTCCGATATGCGTGCCTTACCAATTTCTCCTGGGAACGAAAGTGATGATAGATAAGATGGCTGTTGCGGGTTGGAAACATCAATGACGAGTAGTTGAGTTTCGGTTGTTACATAGGCGTATTTTCCTGAGAGAACAACATTATTGTTCAGACCAGAACGAAACGGAAGATGAATTGAACTCACGAGTGTCGGATTCTTCACATCCGTAGTGTCTACAACAGTGAAGATACTTTCTGGCGGTTTTTCAACTGTACCCGTTGTTTGATTCTGTTCAAGAACACTCAGAACACAACCTATGTTTATAGTGACGGTTAGCATTACTAAGATTAAAGTTAAACTTGATTTTGCAAAAACTATACGCACTGTTTTCTCCTTGTAATGATTCTCAATGATATTATACCAAATTAACGGGATTCGAAGTTTTTCGATAAAGTCAAGCATTGCGAGGCACGGGGACCTCACACTACAAATCAAGTTAATTGGGTATTATGCCTACTCTACTGTTCACACAATTTATAGTAAACCCATATTATTTATCAGTATATGTGCAATTTCTGTGCCATGCCAATACGCTAAATATGTTGATGAGTCTGGTATCTCAACTTTTGAATTGCCCGAAAAGGTGCAACAGGAGATGACTGCACGATTTTGTGCAGAAGCAGATAGTAAAATTGAAGGGATTATGGGACAGCAGGGGTTGTGTCCCCTGACCGCTCCCCGCCCTGAAGGGCGAGGGTTCTTTTGAAGGAACTCCCGACCGAGTTTCTCAGGGGTTACCGCTACGCTCATTTAGCGTCCAGCAGGTATGGGGCCGTCTTCCTACCTGTATCCGCTAAAAAGCGACCTGGGTAGGTTGTCAGGGGTTTAATCCTGACCAACACGCATCTAATTGCGCGGCGCGGGCCATGGGGCGCACTACGGAAACTTCCTGAAACCTTTGAGAAGTTACCGATACTTCCGACACCTAAAGGGTGTTTCGGATACGAAGGCAAACATGGGAATATGTCCTCAATGTCACATAGCCAATCCAGTTGCCTATTCTGTTTTTTGCAGTGTCTGTGGTTCTCCGCATCTGCTCAACCTGTCTAAAGGGAGGTTAAGAGCAACGGGAGTAGATACCCGAAGTTAGACCTCTTAACCAGCAGATACTTAAAGGATACCACATTGTTTGACGAAAGTCAAGGTTTTTTCAACAATGGAGGTCTTGGTTTCCGCTACTACATCCCCGCCTTGAAAGGCGAGGTTTTGTAGCGGAAGATTTGATAAAGTTTAGCGGATGGCGATTGGATTTCCGGGTGAGCCACTTGCACCTTTAAGACGCAGCGGCGCAAAACTGAAGGCGAATTCATAAACCTTGTCCGCCACTAATTCTTCTGTGATAATGTTCTCAAGGTTGTAAATGCCGTGTTTGACAATAAACAGTTGATGCACCGGAAACGCAAGGGATTCATCCGGATTCGGGACCACCTCAATTCCCCAATTATCACAACACGCCATCACAATTTTCTGATCAACAAGGTATTGTCCCGCTTCCAATCCGATGCCGGGTTCTGTTTTGCTGTAGCGATCATTGTCTGTCATCCAGAATTTTCCCCAACCAGTGTGGATAACCACAACATCACCTGGCGTAATCTGAACGTTCTGCTTTTTCAGCGCGCCCTCTAAATCAGCACGTGTAATTTCATAACTATCATCAAGGACTTCAACGTCTTTATAACCAGCAACATCAATCAGCACGCCGCGGGTGACGATAGGTCCTACGTTTTCAACGCCAAGTTCAGTCAATCCTTCAGCTGTGGCAAAATCGTGTTGGTTTAATCCGTTATAGAAGTGGTCACCGATTCCGATATGTCCAAGACCGTCAAATTGGGTGCCGATCTGTCCAATCTCGCCGCTGAAAATCTCCTCAAACCATGTTGTTTTGTTGTCTCCAAGCGGTCCTGACATCCGTGGAATCCGTAGACTATAATGCCGTGTGCCGAAGACAGGCATACCGCTTTCGTAAACTCTGCCGAGTTGATAAACCTCGCCAGTTTTAATTAAGGTTGCCGCTTCTAACACTTTTTGCTGTGTTAATCGGTTTGCAGCACCACGACGGTCATCTGCACCCCATTCGGATGGAAACGATGACTCCGGTGGTTTCGGTTCATTTTCAAGTTTGACGATAGACTTCCGCACCTTAGGTTTCAGTGGTCGTGGTGATTGCTCAGATTGAAACGCTTCAGCTTGCGGTAAACGTCCGACGTTTATAAACTGTTCAGTTAGCATATATTTTACCATTAGGATAATCAATCCCAATATAACTATAAACAGCACGAGGTGTTTCGGTTTATTAAACATTGTTGCCTCCTTATCAAATTTAATTTTTACCTAAAATGTCCGCCAATATGGCGCGCTGTAACCGAGTCGTCTTTGCTTTTTGGGTAATACGGACACTTGGATCCCTTGTCGTTGGTGGATTTTCGGAAACCCCACTTAGCGTGACGGGTAAGGTGAGTGTTTCATCATTCACTTCTATTGTTACCTGTAGTACGTCACCAGATTTCCATGTTTTAGCACTTTCACGGAGGTCAGCAAATGTTTCAATTTTCATACCGTCCACAGAAATTAAACGCCAAGTTTCATTTTGTATGCTCGCTTTAAACACACCATAAACATAATCGGCTGTCGGCAATTCTTCGCTGTATTCTATCTGTACATCTAAACCTGCATAGTTGAAATATTCCGCAAGCGGTAGACGTTCTTTTCCTGTAACATAGGTTTTGAAGAAAGTGTCAAAATCTTTACCGGCTACCTTATTTACGGTCCTAATGATATCGTGCTGCATATACTCTATAGAATTGTCAGAAAACTTTTGATACATCTGCTGCATTACGTGATTAAAATTTTTCCTGTTTTTTGTTAGGTGACGTATCTGTAAGTCTAATGATGCTGCAACAAGACTTCCTCCGGCATTCAGAAGTAGGGCATCAGTAGAACCATCAGCTATTGCAAATTTCCGAGGCGCGGACAAATATAATTCGCAAACACGTTCTAACCTTTCCAGAAATTTACTTTCAGATAGATAGCCGAGACGAGCCGAAGTAATTTCCGAATAGTAATTCGTGACTCCATAGCTGAACCAGCGTTCCTTTGCTGTAAATGGATTGAGTGCGGTGAGACCGTTCCAGATACGGAACACTTCATAACCGAGAAAAGGTGCCCACTCATGTTTTGTTGCGTCATCTAAAGTCCAATCCATTAAAATCCTAACACTGCGACCAGTCTCGTACCCGTGTATCCGCTTTCCGACTTTTTTCTCATAAGGATTTACGAGAAACATAAAGCGACCTTCCGGCTCTCCGTTAAAGACCTTTGAATACGCACGTAGAAACTGTTCAAATGTGTCTCGCATTGTATTTTGATATGACTTAGGCCTACCACCGATAGCAAGCACTACTTCAGTTTTACCAGATTTTACCCGAGCCTCAGCGTGCTGCCCGATAAGCAGGACAGAATTTGTTAACTCCTCCTGATCAGTGACAGTGAACTTGTTGCTAGCGTCTCCGATGGGTTGCCAAAGTGTTGATACACGCCACCAGCTTTCAGGCAGTTTGAACTCTACTTCAATTTCATTAGTCTGTTTACCGACAATGAAAAGCTCGTCACTTGTCCACTGAGTGATGCCCAACCTGCTAAAAGGCAATGTTCCCGGTCTCACAGGCGTTTTCCATTTTCTATTATCATATCCTAATGAGACTTTGTAGCTTAATGTCAATGGAAATTTAATATCCTTGTCATGCGTATGTCTAGGAAATCTAAATTCCCATATACCTGTAGTGGACCAGCTGCCGCTCGGTTTTCTACCGCGAGCATCTACTAAGGTTACTTCACGAATATAAGCACCAGAACCTTTGAGATGCAACAAAATTTTCTCAGGCACTAGTTCTACTGGGGTTAAACCACAAATAACCGTCATAGTTTCAGGTGCGTCTGCATTTACGGACATAACATACGAAGCCTTTTTTAAAGCAGTTATCTGTTCGGGTTCCCTAATTTCCTGTTCCTTTCCAGGTTCAACAACCTGAAATATCTCAATAAATCCTTTGGGATTATTATTATTATTCCATTTGTACGTCCAAGTTGTACCGAGGTCCAAAGGAAGATATTCCTCACTTTTACCTGGCACATGAAACTTAGTCAATTCAGCTTCTGTGACAACACCATTTGAATGTTCGTAACGCGTTTTGACAATTCCAACACCTTTAGCAAACCACAGATAGCGCGTGCCGTTAACAAACGCATTCTCCGCCTCTGAGCCAGTAGTTGCACCTGTGAGTACAGTTTTCTGCTTAAGGCACTCTCGAAAAGTTCCAGCAGCAATCTTAACCTGTTCAAAACCCTCTATAGTGATTTTCTCCAACGAACGATGATCTCCGGGTTGCGTCCAAATCTTTCTTATATTTACTATACTTTGGACAATTTCTATCTGTTTCATGTTGTGTTTTCAAGTGCTTGCTGATTTTCATTGAGTTTCGGATCGGAACGTAACTTACAGAAAAAGAATTTTAGGTGCAAGCAAGAGCAGCCCCAGCGAGGCGAAATGTCTATACGGACATTGTGAACAAACCCTCTTTAGCCCCAGCGGGGCGATAGGTGTATAGGACGCGAGTAATCCAACCCGCTTAGCCCCAGCGGGGCGACAGGTGTCCAATGTCCATGGAACTGAGGTAATTCTATAAACCTAATCTGCACACTACATTTCCAAAATTGTCCAAACTATAGTATATTTAAAGGAAAGCGAAGTAAGTCTGTTTCATGATATGCAGTAATATTATCTAACAACTTATGTTTCAGAATCGAGGCAGAATTTGCACCTGACAGTCCGCGATACATAGAACGTGTTAACGCCAAAGCACTATCAGTTTTTGCTATATTGAAAACCCCTTCTCTTAAATCTTCGCCTTTTTCTGTAGCAACCTTGACGTTGAGTGTGCGCCATACTTGATCAGAGAATTTATTATCTTTGCCACTGAGTTGAACTGTTTCAATAAAAGTCCCGTCAAAATAATTATTATGCCATTTGTAGGTCCACATCGTGCCAGAGATCAAAGGTAGGTATTCATTACTATTACCAGAAACCTTACTATCAATCAATTCCGCTTCAGTAATAACACCGTTAGAATGTTCATAACGCATCTTTACAAGTCCAACACCTTTAGCAAACCACAGATAACGTGTGCCGTTAACCAGAGCGTTTTTCACTTCTGCAAACGCAGGAGTACCTGCCAAGCCAACGTTATGCTTAGTGTCTGTAAAGACAGTTTTATGCTTGAGACAATTCGGAAAGATGCCACCGCTAACCTTGACTGTTTCCGAATTTTCTATGGTTACCCGCGCACGTAAATTCCTATCTGATGATTCTGTATTTTCCCATTCCCAAGTGCCACCCACAGATAAAGGAAACTTGAAAAGGGTTGGTCGGATATTTCCTTTCTTATCATACCGGTTCATTGTTCTAAGATTATTAAACAGCATACTCATAGAATCCGGGGTAGTTCCTATGTATTGCGAGAATCTTGAGAAGGACACAGTCATAAACATATCTGTTTTTTTAATTTTATATATCCCTTTTCCCAATCCTACACCGATATCAGACATTACTTCAACAGTTAAGTTGCGTTCAATTGTTTCAGTAGCACCGTCAATGGAATTGCAAAAGGTTATCACTATAATCACGCTTAAAATGGAAAATAACGATTTCATTGCATTCTCCTCATCACAAAATGGTACATGGGAACGACATACACTAATCACAACATGGCAGGGCACAGGGACCCTGCCATACGAAATTCTTGTCGCTATTAGAAAGAGACACCCAACTTAACACTACGTTCAGGATGATTGTCCATCTCTATGTACGCCTCAACCGAATCTTCAAACGGAACAACTGGGTCAACGATGTTTTCACAGTTAAACCTGCCATCTGCAAGCCATCTCCAACAAGTGCCTCTGATGCGTCGGAAATTCCAGCGCGGATGGTCGCGGTTTGGATCGCTGTTGGCACGTGCAAAGATCAGGTTCGGAATGTTGAAATGTGCTACAGCACCGAGGTCCAACCCGCCTGTACACTCTTTTGCCCAACCTGCAACGACAACCGTGCCCTCAAACGCGACACCCTGAATTGCTTCATCAAGTGCGTTGTAATTCGCGCTCGTTTCAATTGCAACATCGACTCCTAAATCGCCTGTTTCTATTTTTAGCACGTCACCAATATTCCATACCCTCGGGTCCAAGACGAAATCCGCTCCTATCATTTCAGCAACTTCTCGGCGTCTTTCGATGGGGTCAATACAAGCGATGAAATCGGCACCTGCTTCCCTCGCGAACTGTTGTGTCATCAATCCGATTGCGCCGAGTCCGAAGACAGCGACACGATCACCGGCACGCACCTGCCCATCACGGATAGCAGATAATGCAAAGTGAGCTGGATCATAACACACTGCCTCTTTCCATGTCATCCGTTCAGGCATCATTAGCACACTATCCTCTTTCCATGTATGTGTCTCCTTGAGATGTCCGTGTCCAGCGACGCGCTCACCAACTTCACAGTCCTCAACTTCTTCGCCGATTTCTATAATCTCCCCGACGCACATATTTCCGAGTCCCTGTGGAAACCCCGCGCCTCGGAGTCCGTAATACATTGTCATCTCGGTGCCACGTTTTGGCGCACCGAATTCGACTTGGACTCGGACACTATCTTTCGGGACAGGTCCATCTTCATATTCTCTCAAAACGGGTTGCCGAGGTGCAACCGCTACTAATTCTTTTGGCATTTTTTTCTCCTTTTATGGTGAATTATAAAAATAAATAGACATTTCGCGGGACAAAATCGGAAGTCCCGGACAGGTAGGTGCGGTTTTGCGGTGTACTCACCCAAATGCGATCTGCATTCCTAACCGCACCAGGGTTGGGTGTAGTCAGCACGATAAATTGACACTTATACTATTTAGTGTGGAATTCCCAATTGATGCATCCGACGGTGAATCGCCTTTCGTGCTTCTTGGAATGGACGAGAAAGGAATTCCAAATGATCATGTTCACCGTGGTGATGCGTTACGGTACCGGGTTCATGATGACGTGCTGTCTGTCGAATATAGGACAACCCTCCTTCAATCAAGGTCAACATATAGTTTGCCGTTTCTGGATCAAACATCCACCATTCACTACCGACAGCGATGTAAATTGGAGATGTATGAGCAATGATGCCACGCCTCCACCCATCATGGTGCGGGACAGCTTGGGCATAGTTAGGTCCACCGCACCGCGCAGCTAACCACGAATGCTTATCAACATTCAGATTGGCTTTAAGGCTTAACTGGTGTACCCCTTCATTTTCCTCTGTAGAGGCAACAACTTCTCCTGCTTGAACAATCTGCAAGGTATGGATAGGAAAAATAGAATCCGCGGAGGCTTCAACTTCTACAGTGCCACCGTTACCGGGCAGATTGATAGTGCTACCTATCGGTTGTCCATCAGCGGTAAGTCGGATCATTGGACCACCACTAAGGAATGTGTTGCCAGCACGCATGTATTTGCACCAGTTGTCATAGTTGAATTCTTCGTTTTCAGGGATGTGAACATACGTTCTATAAACACCTACCGGAACATCGCTCGTCATCTTATCCGTGCCACCGACAAGCGGTAGTTTATAGCCACAGTTGAGATAACGATAGTATTCAGTGTGTCCATACATCGCGTTGGTGAGATATTCAACAGCATCAACACGTTCAGTTGCGATCAACGTTGCAGGTTCGCAATTCGGATTCGGAATATGCGGTAGAACGACAGTACCGCCCTGTTCATGGCACGCATCTGCCCAATGCGATAGCGTGACCTCCATGTTTCCACCGAGTTCTGCTTCGCCAGGTCCATCGGAACACCAAGGCGCGACCTGCTTTTTTAACCCAAGCAGTGTCAAATGTCCCAGCACATGCTGCCGATTCTCCTGTGTCGCGTATACAATGCTCTGCCCATCCGCAGAAACCGTAGGTCTTCCAATGAATTCCTCTGTATTCGTGAAGAGGTGTCCCCACTGTGAGAGAAGAAGGTTGACAACACCAAGGTCTTCACCTTGTGCTTCAGTATGTGCCCCTTGCGTAGAAAGGAAGTGGACGTGCGTATCACCACTGAAATAGCGATCAGCGTTCATATTGCACCACCGCTTAATCCGTAACGTCAACTCACGCTGTCCCGGTTTTATGCTGACAGTTGTTCGTAAAGGGGTATATTCAAAGCCGCGAGCAACATCTACAATAACATCACCACGAGGCAGCCACCCTTGACAAGTGCCATCAATATAGGCATAACTAATCTGTCCCAACCGCACATCACCACCGATATCAACATGCCATGTCCCCATGTTAGAATTGACATGCGCGTGATGTCCATGCGGGGCATAAGGCACACCGTGCGGGGAACGGAAGTGGACACGACATGGAACAGGTTTATTCGTATCCTCGTCAATCACGGTGGTATGCACCCAGTTCCTGCCTGTGTCAATGACTTCCACTTTGACACGTTCGTTCGGTTGGACAACTCTCTTTTTTTGGAGTTCACCCCAGTTGACCGTGCCAAGCACTTCACCTCGGTTTTTAACCTCAACGGTAGCGGATGGCGTAGCGGATACCTCTACATACGCAGGACTGCTTTTGTTATTTTGAGATTCACCCCAACCTTTGAAATCGTCAGTAATAAACGCATCGGATGAATTTTCTGGCAACGGATAAGGATAAGTAGCAGTGCCGCGGTCAACGTTGACTTCCATGTCAAAAGGTTTGTCAGCATCTTCTGCTTGGGGAAGTGTGATTTTAACCTCACGGTTAGGACGTCGTGGGATCGGGTCTTCGTCAAGATAACCGAGTGTGATTGCTGCAACGATAAACTTACGTTCCTGCGGCTGAATTTCGATTGACGTTATTTCAACGTCAGGATTAGGATTTTTCCAAATCCACAGATAGTAGTTACGTGGAACAGTTTGAGTAGATTCCGTTTGCCGATTTCCTGCGGAACCCCACGGTCCTTGGTGACGTGCATGCAAACCTTCCTTTGTATCAGGGACAGCGATGAAGGTCTGTTGTCCCCATCCCTGCGGAATGCTGCCGATCTCAAAACGTTCCCGAATTGGAACGCTCATTGACATTCCATCCGTATATTGTATAACATAGTTAGCGATGAGTCTGCCGATTGGCTCGCCTTCATGGATGCGGGACTCAAGCAGCCGATGGGCGATAATAATTCGTTTGGGATTAGAATTAATTGGAATTTGGATGGAGTCTGTATTTACCCCATCGCCGAATCCCAGAAAGCATTTTTCACCTTCGGAAATGTTGAAAGGAAGTCCGTGAAATGTTTGTTGCCCCACGGTCGGCGTTACGTTTGCACCAATTATTTCTGCGTCAACATTACATAGATTAGAGAGAGAAATAGGTTGATAGTCTTGCATGATTTTCCTCAATTCGGATTAGTGGGCAGATAAAGTAAAATCTAAAACATATTTATAATTCTATGGTTAGCGGGTTGTAGTCACGCAATTCATTGCGCCTCATTTTTTGTCTTCCAACTCAGCGAGTTTTTGCTTGCTCTTTGTAAGTTCTTTCTCTGCAATTCGTCGTTTTAAATGAAGATGCAAAAGTTCGTCTTCAACAAGCCTATATTCGCCACGGTTTGGCTTTTTGAGTTCTCCACGATTTACTAAAGATGTTAACATCTTACTTACAGTTTCATGTATACTATTATTATCCGGCCACATTTTTTTTAGACGAGGATAATAGTCTTGAATATCCCTTGGCTCAAATACCATTAAACCAGAAGGATCCTTATACTCAAACATTTCAATGATAATCCATCCTAATTCTTGTTCCCATTCCGACCAATCAGATATAGACGTTGCATCTGAAGATATATCATCTTTCACTGTTGTTTCACTCATCGTAACGCGAAGTTTCTGCTGTGCAGATGGATGGTTATAGGTCGCCCCAATAGGCGAGTCATCCATGTTGTAGCTTAAGTCCATGTTGCCTTCGGGATAAATCCATATTTCGCAAGCTTTCTCCGCGAGTTCTGATGCTCTCGTTTTGATAGCATCTTCGTTCCATTGATCCACACAAGCGAGGCTTTCATTTAAATATAAGTGACTCTGGCGAAATCCTTTTTCCATGTCCCGTTTCTCCTTGAAGGAACGATTGCTATATTCTGGATTGTAGCCTGTAAGTGTAAGGTTGCCAATAGTGTGGAGGAATTTATCATGTATTTCACTAAAGTCTTCACCCAATTCTCTTTTCCATTCTGGAGTGAGTTTCTGCGGCATTACATGTTCGATCGTATAGTCTGCAACATTGATAGGTTCTTTATGTCCATAGTTCTCCAGTTTACGTAGCATATATTTGCAGATGCGACCAGACTGAGCAGTATAAATGTCTTTTTTCAACAATGCTTCTTTGAACTCATCATCTTTAGGACAACGTCTGTGGAAGGGCAGGCCCAATAAAGTAGCATTCAAAGACTTAATATAATTGTTTGCGTTGTTTTCAGGCATCTTGCGTAGAATGTCCACAAAGATATGATTAAGAAATTTACTGGACAAACCACATATAGAACGTCGAAAGACGTAACTCTCTACCAATCGAAGCGTTTTAATTACTTCAGATTTTTCTATATCATCTCGTTTATAATAATCGTAGACCTCAAGTAAGAACGGATAGACAACTTCGGCACGCAGCTCCCATATATCTTCTAAGCACTCAAGAAGTTCCGGATCTTCCTCTTTTTGTGTAAAGTCAACGTAGTGCTTTGCATAGCGTGAAATTTCTTTGACAATTTTCTCTGCTTTTTCTGGATTCTGTAACATAGAACCAGGAAAACGATCTTGAAATTTTATATAAACACTGTTACGATTTGGTATCTGCTTTGTCTTTAATGTTAGATAATCTCTCATGAAACTGTTAATACGTTTTGTGTATTCCTCTTTTTTCTCATATCTAAAAGATTGTTCCATATCAAACCAGAATTCATTATACAGTCTGTTTTGGAGGGTTATATCTTTCCCCATAAGCATATAATTACGAATGAGATCCGCTTGTGAGAGTGGAATACCAGTAGAATTGAGACTTTCAAAAATCAATTGCGGATTTGCCCCTTCCCGATTCAGAACGATGTCCACAATCATCAACTTTCCAAGTCCCGTATATAAAGTTTTAAGATCAACATCTTTGACTTTCCTTTCAAAAAATCGGTAATTTTTTACCAAAAATGGAGAAGGATCTTGAGGGAGGATTTCTTTACTCTCCAACAGATAGATGAGTGTATTTTTATCACCTTTTGTGAGAACTTGCTTGTGGCGGAATTCTTCCTTTTCCCCATCGTTGAAAAGATAATAATTTAATAGTTGTTTCGGAGTTATATCAATGTCACTATCTTCTTTTATTGCACGGCTGAGTGCTAATAGCAAAAGTGATAAGGTCGTTAATCGCTGTTGACCGTCAATCACTTGGTGTCTTGGCACGCTTACAGTATGCTGTTCTTCATCCGGTTCCATGTATACAATTGATCCGAGAAAATGCCACTTAATCTCATCATTTTCCCCGGCCTTCAACACATCATCCCAGAGTTTCTGACAATGTTTTTGTTCCCAACTGTACCTACGTTGAAAAATTGGAACAACAAACTGTTTCGGACCTTGTAAAAATCTAAGTATAGGTGTTTCGGTAGCTTTCATAGATTCTCCTTACAAATGTTTTAGGGTAGCAAGAAGCAGTAAAGTTTACCCCGTTTACTCTAAAAATTTGTCAAATCAACGCTAAATGGTGTGGCATTTGACAGGATTTAGCGTCTTTTATCACTTACGACGATTCGAGCGCGTGGAGGCGTTCAGCTAACCACAAGTTAACCAAAGTTTCCGGTAAGATACCCTGTTCCAGTGCTTGCCTTTCAATTTTTTCATAGATCTCTGGGGTAAGCGTCACACGACACTTTCGCTGCATCCGAACCTCAAAATTGACTTCCTGTGTTTCATCCCAGTGGTCAGCCAAGCTATGCGTGTCCCAATAGTCGGCTACCTCCTCCAGAGTTCGTGCCTTAGATATACTAGTAACCTGTTCGTTTTTATTTTCTTTCATATTTTCTTCTCTCCTTTTGATCCATATCGCGGGCACTCAGAATGAGTGCCAGATTGTTCTGTTTCTGAATGAAGAATACAATCAGGTAGCGGCCGGCATCTGTTTGGCCAGCAGCGGAATACACATCCTCCCCTTTTCTGTATCCCGATTCAACAAAACGGTATTTCGGACGGTTGAAAAATATTTCTTCAACTTCCTTTTGTGTGACATGGTGCTTGACGAAAAGTTTAACTAAGATGTCAGGGAGCCAGATGCAATCCTCAATATACATACTGAATTAGTCACATCCTTTCGCACATCCAAGTATAACGACTTAGAGCGGGAATTCTATTGATTTTCCTTGTTCAGAGGACATATAGAACGCCTGCATCAGTTCTGTTAGATTACGTCCATCTTGAATAGTAATCGTCATCGGTTCATCGCGGACGATAGCATTGATCCACTGCTGCAGTGGTGACGGTGGTGCAGCGGGGGCATCTGCGATGTATTTTGCTTTATCTTCATCAGAAAGTTTGCGGGTCTGGAAATGCATCTCACCATGTCCTGCAGCAAATGAGCCTTCCGTACCGTAAATCTCAAGCATATTCGGACCGGAGCGGTGCGTCCATGCAACATCAATCACACCGAGTGCCTTGTTTGCAAATTCCACGACAGAAACACTGTTATCGTCAATCGGGAAATTACCTGTGAAATTGTTTATCTTAGCGATTGCACTTTTCGGTTCACCCATCAACCAACGTATCACATCAACGCGATGACATCCTAAATCAAAGAGCGCGCCACCACCTGCGCGTACTGGGTCGGCAAACCAAGCACTTGCGCCACTAAACCATTTATCAAGTGCAGCGGAATGCGCAATCCGTCCTCTACCGAACGTTATGTCACCGAGAAGTCCATCATCTATCACCTTTTTGGCAAACAGAATCTCAGAGTTGGCTCGGGAAGGAAGCGAAATCATGAACTTTATACCCGCTTTTTCTACTGCCTCAATAATCGGATCACATTCTGCTACGGTGATAGCGAGTGCTTTTTCAGTGAAGATATGTTTGCCAGCTTCAGCGGCAGCAACCATAACACGCGGATGGTCAGAGGTAATCGCGTCAACAGCAACTGCGTCAACATCGTCACGGCTTAAGACTTCATCAAGGTCAGTATAGAACGGGACTTCATATTGTTCCGCTGCTGCCTTACCGCCGTACTCCTCTTCGTCCCAAATAGCGACGAGTTCGGTTTCAGGGTTTTCGTGAATGCTTCGGGCATATCCACCTGCGTGAACATGCGCCATACTAATTTTTGCAACTCTTATCATTTAATTCTCCTTAATAAATTATTTTATTCCTCCGACAGAAGATCGTGTAGCGAAATGATTCCAACCACGAAGGACTAATTGAACGTTAGTGTGTCGGTTTTCGGACGCAATTTGGTCATCACCAGCATGCATTTGGACGAGAACACTCTTACGCATCTTTTTAGAGCGGTTCGGCATTGAGCCGTGTAACGTGAAGTAACTAAAGAAAAGCACATCCCCCGGTTCCGCCTCCAATACAGTAGCACCCGCAATCGGATATCGTTCAGTGATTTCAGCGTTCTGTCCACCACCCATCATGCCATCTGTACGCCCCAGTTCCTTATGAGAACCCGGATAAACACGGACACAACCCATCTCATCTGTGGCATCCGACACATAAATAATAGCTGCAATCATCGAATCTTTGGCAGATGGAAAATACTGCCAATCCTGATGCATCGGAAAAGGTGAACCTTTCTCCGGTGGTTTACAGAAAAGTTTGGAATGATGCAGCATAATATCCGGTCCAAGAATCGCTTCGACAGCGTCAAGGAAATTGTCTTGCTGGAACGCCTTCATCCACACACCAGAAAAACTCTGGATATTATGTGTGTGAATAATGATAGATTCTCCGCCATCAAGTTCATCCATCAACTTACCGCCCCAACGGGCATTGACGTTCTCATCGCTTTTGACCAATCGGTCTACCACACGATCAAAGTCGTGTTCCATTAATTTGACCTCTTCGGGTGAGTAGACCCCTTTTGCGAAATAGTATCCGTTTTCCTGAAAGAATTGTCCGATGTCTGACATTACGATTTTGTAACCTCCAAATAGAGTTCAACAAGCCAATTTGGCTTAATCTTTTCTGTGTTATTTTTATCTTCAAGTCCTTGTTGCAACTTACTGATAGTATTGAATACGGCGAACTTTCCATCGTTGAGGATGCCGAGAAGATTGGTTTTTCGCAAAGTTTCAGAACCTATACCACATAGTTTTGTGACATCTTCCAACCGATTGGTGGCGATTACAAGGGTTTTTCCCATTGCTTGGAGTTCACCGAATAATTCTACCATCTCAATTTGCCCTCGCGGGTCGAGTGGTGTTAAAGGTTCGTCAAGCAACCACAACTGTGGATCGTGTAAAAACGTTTTAGCAAACAAGAGACGTTGACGTTCTCCTGTTGATAGAACGCCAATTTTATTATTACATAGATACTGAATGTCCATTAATTCAAGCACAGAATCAATTGCAGCCGTGCGTTCATGTTTCTCTAATTTGTATGCAGCAGCGAAAAAATTGAGGTAGTCAATAATAGATAAATTTGGGTATCCCTCAAAAGCAACGGGTATGTATCCGATACTTGGACGCACCTGTTTCAAGTTTGAAAACGCATTTAATCCTGAAATAGAGACTGTGCCTGATGTCGGTTTAACTAAGGTTGCCAAGATGCTGAGCAAGAGTGTCTTACCCGCACCGTTTCCACCGAGCAGGATAAGTGATTCTCCAGCTGCCACCTGAAACGTAAGTTCAGTGAAAATCGGCTTTTTGTCAATGGATTTGCAAAGGTTTTGGACGTCAAGCAATTAGATTCTCCAGTGATTATGGATTTCTTATGTGGGTTAATACCTGTTGTCCTTTAAGACGCGTAATCTCAACTGAGATCGACCTGTACAGGTTTCCCAAGGTCAGCAGACTGCCAAGCAGCTTCGGTCAACTGTATCACACGCAAGCCGTTTTCAACACCAATCGGATTTTCTGTTCGTTCACCACGGATAAGTTCAATGAAGGCAACATCCTTGCTACCACCTGCCGGAAGATCAGACGCATCAACGGGAGCAGGTTTGCCTCCCTTACCTTGCCGATGGAGTTGACCAGCACGTAGATAGAGCGCGCCATCCTCCAACCAGATAGAAAAATCTTCTTGCACGCCACCGTGTGCATGTCCAACGATACTGATATTACACAACGCACCCGTATCAAATTTGATTGACATCGCTGTGAGGACATCTACCTCAATGTCCAAGTTATCTATCATGGCAAACACTGTGTCCGGACTCGCTTCCAACACCCATAGAAGGATATCAATAAGGTGACTACCAGAATCGTTCAGTTGTCCACCACCGCCGAGGAATGGGTCTTGTCGCCATTTTCCCTGCTGATTCCGATACCAATTCTGTGATTGATGGGCTGCGACAAAGTTGACTTTACCAAGTTCGCCGCTCTGTACTACATTACGGCAGTATTGATAAGTAGGACTCAAGTGACGTTGATAGCCAATCATCAGGTGCAATCCTGTTTCTTCAACTTTTGCCATCACCTGTTTGGCATGATCTACCGTACATACCATCGGTTTTTCGGTATGAACGTGGCAACCAGCATCAAGCGCAGACATGATATGCTCAAAGTGGAGTCCGTGTGGTGAACTAATGACGACTGCATCGGGTTTCGCAGCGTCTAACATTTCAACGTGGTCCGCATAGGTAGGGACACAATCGTCTAAACCGACGGTCTCTTTGAACGCTTTGAGTGCGTTTTCGCTTGGGTCGGCAAGGGCGATAATCTCTACATCTTCAACACTGGACACACTACGACCATGTCCACGTGAATTGCCTCCACATCCGATGAATCCAAATCTTAATTTCTGTTTTGACATACTTACTCCTGACTGTATTCTTGTTGACGTTTGTTTAAATACCTTACAAAGAAAAAGGCGATAAAACCTATGATTAAGGAGAAATGCACCAACCAAATCTTGTCCCTATATCTCTCGGAAAAACTTCTCTGTTCTTTCGATATGCCGTGTTTAAGCTCAAGCACATTCCCTTTCGCAACTGCCTCGTAAACAACGAACATGCCTTCTTCAAGGACAGTGACACTGCTTTGCCTACTCTCAGCAGTTGCCTTAGAAAGACTCGTTGTTTTCCTATAACCGTCTTTATAGAGGAAAATCATGTAGTGCCCTGGAAGTAAGACAAACTCATATTCGCCATCAGCATTGGATAAAGAGTCCATAGATTGTTCCAAGTCTACACCACTAATCCTAACCTTGACATCGCTTACCGGGGTTTGTTGAAAGTTGGTATCAAAAATTTTACCACGAATAACCCAATTTGTGTTTATTTTCTGTGAGGGTAAAATATCGGTGTCCGATATCCCATCGGCAATGGAAAGTTTTACAGAAGCAGTCGTAATCCGATTTTCTCGAAAAGTCATTAAAATTGAAGTCCTATGATAACCGACCTTACCAACGGTAACGACATAGACTCCCGATAATAAATTATCGCGCCGATACTGTCCGTTCGTGTCAGATGTTCCAGTGATTTTAATCTTAATATCTGATCCAACGCCACCATCAATTTGCCTAATTTTAACTTCAGCGTTATCAATCGGAGTAGGTGGCGGAAATTGCGTTGTAATTTGCAATTGAAGTGTACCACCTTGAAGTTCTTTGGATCCGAATATATTTTGGAACCCAGTGAATATATTCCTCTTTTTGTTCATTGTAAGCGGCACATAATGGCTTTCCCCATTCGTAACCGACACCGGTAGTCCAATTCGACTCTGGTATCCAGCTTTGCGAAAATTGATTACATAATTACCCGCGGGTATATCTCTATATATGAATTCGCCAGTTTCGCCAGACTTGGTTAGAAAAAAATGTCCTCTCATGTTGTCAATCTGTACACGAACGCCGGCAATAGGAAGTTGTGCGGCGGTTGTATCGGTAATATAGCCGTGGACGGTGACTTTTTTATCCTGTATGTCTGAATCTTGTGCGTAAACTCCGACACTATAGAGAAGGACACATATAACTAAGATTAAACCAAATTTAGAATGTGACATTACGCTTCGTCCTTATATTAAACTTAAGTTTAACCTACCACAACCTATTACAAAATGCAAGAAATTAATTCTAACAGAGCACAAATATTGAAATTTGTTCTTACAATTCCCAAGTGTTCAATAAATGAACAGTTGTATACAAATTATGTCAAAAATTGATTGAAATTCTCAGGTTTTGTTAGGATTACACTTGGCATAAAATTTGCGTTAGTTATGAAGTATAGTTTAAAAAACTGTGATTCCTTACCCAACACATAAGAACAACAATTTTGAACGGAGAATAATAACATGCGAAAATCATTTTATCTTGTACTTATTTTTAGCCTCGTCCTGTTTGTGATTTGGAAGCCTCGCGCTGGCGCGAATGTAAAACTAAAAGAATATAATGATAAAAATGTAGTAGAAATGCAGGAGGTGACAGTGACAACTACACGCGCTGAGAAAGAACCATTTAAAACACCTAATGCTATTACTGTCATTAATTTAAAACAGTTGGAACAAACGGGGGCAGACATTACACCGAATCTGCTTCGAGATGTTGTCGGTGTTTGGAGTCAACAGACAACAGCCGGACAAGGGTCACCACTACTCCGTGGCTTAACAGGGTACCAGACGTTGATACAGATAGATTGGGTACGCCTCAACAATTCAACATTTCGCTCAGGGCCAAACCAGTACACAGCAACCATTTCACCTGAAAACCTTGGCAGAGTGGAAGTCCTACTCGGTTCAAGTTCTACACTGTATGGAAGTGGGGCAATGGGGGGTGTTATCAACCTATTTACGAAACCGATCCCGCTCAATCCATCACAGGAAAACTGGGAAATAAATCCACGTGTCCTTGCACGCTACACAACTGCGACACAGGAAAGACTCGGTAGATTAGAGGTGACAGGAAGTCAAGGAAAATTCGGATTCAGTGCTGGCGGCGGTGTGCGATTCTACGGAGACCTAAATCCTGGCAGTGGATATGATCTCCATTATAAAAATCGGAAGTTTGAAATAGTTGACGAAATACCAAGCGATGTGAAACTTTTTGACTATGATGAAGTTGGCAAGTTGTCAAAGGAGAATATCCCTGAGAAATGGCTCATTGACAACGAGGGACCGCTGGGTTGGAGTGCTTATGATGCCGATGCAAAAATAGCGTATCAACTCAACGAGACAAGCACTATTAACGTGGCATACCAGATGTGGCGACAGCCGCAAACACCACGCTATGATAAAATAGCACCACAGGAGTTTGAGGAATTCTTTTTTGAGCCGCAAGATCGTGACCTCATCTATGCTAATTATATGGCAAATCCTGAAAGTAACAGCATTGATCTGTTCCGCGTGACCGCCTCTTATCACCGCCAAAAAGAAGGACAGAACGAGGTTAAACGTGGTGATACTTCCCGCAGGCACCGATACGATACGGTTAACACCATCGGTTTAAGTGCACAAGCGGTGAGTAGTTTTCTACCGCAACAACGTTTGGTTGGCGGTGCGGAATTCTACCTTGATATGTTGCAGAGCCGTACCGTCAAAATTGATGAGGATGGGAAGGAAAAGGTTGACGAAAATCTTGGACGTTTCATCGACGGTTCTCAGTTTTGGGATGCAAGTCTATACCTACAAGATGAAATATCGTTACACGAGCGAATTGAACTGATTCTCGGTAGTCGCGCAACGTTTTATCAAACTAATGCTGATCTTTCCATCCGAGATGAAACTTTTGATGAATTTAATGAATTCAATAGTAGTTTGACTGGAAGTGCTGGGGCAGTCATTGGCTTGTCAGATTCGCTCAATTTGGTTGGTAGTTTCGCAACAGCATTTCGTGCTCCTTCATTAAATGATACGACAGCGGTAGAGGTTACTAATGAAGGAATTACGGCACCAAGTCCGGATTTAGATGCTGAGACTTCGTGGACAATTGAGGGTGCACTCAAGGTGCAACATTCCTACTTCCGTGGTGCGTTTACATTATTCCATAGCAATGTTAACGGTTTAGTTACGCGTATACCTGTCCAAGAGGCATACAAAGATGGCGTAATACCCCAACTGCATCAAGACCTAATTGCGGAATACGAAGGTATTGACGTACTCGTGTTTGATAACATTGATGAAGCACAGTTTCAAGGTGTTGAAATAGCAGGGTTAATTCCGATTGATGCTACTTGGTCAGTCTACGGTAATGCAGCATTGCTACGTGGGAAAGTCCTCAAGCTTAATGGTAAAGCACCGGATCCGGAGAAGCCATGGGAAGCACATGTCCGTAGAGAACCTCCATTGAATGGAGTCGTTGGAATTCAATGGGAGCCGGTAAATACAAAGTATTGGGTAACGCTGTTTGTGCGCGGCGCAGCGGAACAGAGACGGCTGAATCAGGGCGACATCCGCGACCCACGGATACCGGGGAAAACACGTGATCCAGCAGAAGTTGAATTTGACGACAACGGCAACGCAGTAGATGCTGGCACACCCGCATGGTGGACACTAAACGTGCGCGGAGGTGTTAAACTTCTTGAGTCCACACGTCTAACGTTATCACTCGAAAACCTACTTGATTTGCGGTATCGTCCACACGGATCAGGCGTGAATGCACCAGGCTTCAATGTGAGTGTGAGTTTAGACAATCGGTTTTGAAGTCCATATTTGCAGGTGCTGTTAAACCCTGTCTGCCAATTATTGCACATCAAATTTCCGCTTTATGAATTCAACAACAATCGGCGGCACCATTTCCAGCAACTTCTCTTCACTTATTCTTCCTTGCCCCATCTCTGCCACCTCCATCACAAGCGTTGAACTAATATGCGCGTATTGCGTACTTGCCACCATAAAGAGTGTATCAATGTCCGGGGCGATCTGCTGGTTCATTCGTGCCATTTTGAATTCCCATTCAAAATCAGAAATTTCGCGTAGCCCGCGAATGATGGCGGATGCGCCGCGTGCTTGCGCGTAATGCACCATCAACCCGGCATCCCCCTCAATAGTGACTTTCGGATAGGGTTTGATGACATCTTCAAGCATTTGGATACGTTCTTCAATCGTGAACCGCTCCTGTTTTGCCGGGTTCATACCGATAACAACGGCGAGTTCATCGAAAACGTCAAGCTTGCAAACCCGATCAATTAAATCCACATGACCGAGAGTGATCGGATCGAAACTGGCAGGGAAGATTGCAATTCTTTTTGACATTTTTATTCCTTTCATGTATAAACTAAGGCTTTTCTGAAGGTTCTGGTGTTTTCTCCATAATTCTGAATTCTCGTGATGCGATGTTTCCATGCATGTCAATCATTCGAAGTTTAACAATTTTTATTTCAGGATCTGTTATTTCAAATACAACGGTCTCCTTCTTTTTTCCATTTAGAACTTGACAATCGTAAAACTTGTTTATCTGCTTTTGGCGTTTTATATCTGTCGGGACAAACAGTTGGACTTGGTGTACTCCATCTTCATCTGCAGGCGTGAATTGGAAAAGTCGCGAGTCCGAAGAATCGACTTTTGATACGCTCATTTCAATCTTGGGTCGTTTGTCAAAGAAGGGTTGGTTAGGATTAAAGAAACGACTCTTATCTAACCATTCTGCCTCACATTTGGACAGTTTTGCCCACCTTTTTCCCCAAGGCATCTTGTCGTTAACACGGGTGAAAAGACGTTTCAAAATGTTTGGCTTATACTTATCGTCAATATAAGGCAAACTAAATGTACCCCTAAGTAAATACGCGATAGATTTCCGATTAAGGTCTCTTACGGAAGTAGATACAAGTCTACCAGGCGCGATACCTCCAATATCACGAGCGATCACATTGTCTTTAGTGCTTATACCATCTTTATTTGTGTACTCAAATGAATGAATTCGACGTGCATAGTATAATTTTGGAATTGGCTCAAAAGGCATTGATGTATCCCCTACAAATGAGAGCCAGATGTCGTTTGAGAGATCAACATCAGTTTGATTATATTTAACAAGGTATATTTTGGCTTTTCCATTTTCATCGGTTTCAAATGTAAATGTTTTTCTGCCGAACCCGTGGCGTTCCATCTCATCAGCGTAGAAGTCTTGGACCTCTCTTATTTTTTTATCTAATTTCTCTGTAATGTTTGTAGAAGGTTCTTTATCTTTCGTGAGAGCATAAATTATTCGGACAACATCGGCAGAGGGAGTAGCAGCCTCTAATTGCGGAGCATTATGTTTCCATACTTGAACAACCCCATGGAAATTGCCGGTTACGAGCAGGTTTCCATCATGTGAAAACGCAATATCCAGTGGTATACCCGTCATTGGTAATGAAGTAATTGGTGCACCACTCTCAACTGACCAAAGTTCAACTCCCCTTTCTGAATAAGGCTTTCTATTTATACTTGCACATATCTGTCCATCTGGGGAGAACACCAAATCTTCAACGTGCCCACGTTGTACTTCCTCGTGGCGCTGCCAATCTGGTAATTTCCACATAATGTAACCTTGGGCACCGTGACTTACCACACCTAAACTGTCGTGATTTCCCTTACCTAAATATATGTAACGTGTAGGGACAGGACCACCACATACCAAATGTGCATTATCAGGAGAAAACTTTAAATATCTCATCTCTATAAAAGGGGTTCTTAAAGTCTTCACATGTTGTTTGGTCTGTAGATTCCAGACATTCACAGAACCATTGGCATATCCAGCTGCAATCAATTTGCCATCTGTTGAAATGCTGACTGCACATGCCCAATCTCCGAATTTATGTGCTTCGTCAAACGGGTCCGTATCTATTTTCTTTATCTGCTTTGGATTTCGGATGTCCCATAGTTTCACTTCATTACGAACTGTTGCGAGTTGGTGTCCATCTGGCGTAAAAGCGAATTGACGTTTTGATGTCTCAAGAAAATTGAGTTTCATACCTGAAGCGACATCCCATAATACGAGTTTTCCATTACCCGCACTTGCAAGCAGTTCACCTGTAGGAGAAAAATCGATGGTTGGATATACACCGGGATGACGAAGAATTTTTATTGGTTCTTTGGTGTTGTTTATGTTCCATAACTTTATAGAGCCGTTTGCATTAACGCTTGCTATGAGAGAAGCATCTTCCGGGGAAAACGAGACAGAATAAATTTGTCTCGCGCCTGTAAGTGAAAAACCTCCTGGGACAATCACGTCAGAATCAAGCGTTGCACCGTGTTGAAATTCCGCTATGAGTTTAGGTTTTTCAGGCAGCTCCGCGAATTGCTGTGGGAGCAATTCCTGATGCCGTGGACGAAAGATGAAGAACGTTACTGTCCCAACAACTGCTATACCCAAAATCACGATTAGAAGTATTATTTTTTTATTTTTCATTGATTTTCCTCATATCCCAGAGCCATAGAATACCATCATAGCCACCACCGGCAAGCATGCTACCATCTTGTGAAAATCTCATTGTATTAACGTTGCTTGAAAATTCTCTGCCTTTTAGTGAAGCGATAGGGGTCATACTTTCCAATGACCAAAGGGTTACCGATTTTAAATCAGCAACCGCATACATCTTGCCATCTGGTGAAAATGCCACATCATATAAGTGTTCATGAAGTAATTCGTGATAGATATTCCACTCAGGCAAAGACCATATCTTCAATTTGTTTTCACCGACAACAGCAAAAAAACGGTTGTCTGGAGAAAACTTTATAGATCGGATATCCCGATAAGCGTAGTTAGGTTTAAAGTCGTCCGGGACTTCTCCCTCAATAATCTTGAATAGTTGTTTACTGTGTAGGTCCCAAACTTTTATCTGATCACGTCCTATTTTATTGATTTTGTCATACATTTTCCCACCTGCGACGATCCATTTTCCATCTTGGGAGAAATCAACAAACCTATAATGCTGATTGCTTATTTCATTGCGATGTTTAGTTGTGCGTTTATTGTAAGCATTGTGAGGATCGGGTAGGTTTGCTTCTGCGTGTGACAATACTTCCCCACCCTTTATTGGCGGTAGTACAAGTATCCCTCTTATTTCATTTAGGTCGCTAATATCCCACAGTTTCACGTCCATAGAAGCAGTTGCGAGAAGGTGATTGGCGGGGAATATAGCTGATGTACTTGACTGGATATCAATAGATTTAATTGCCTTTCCTGTAGACAAATCCCAAAGATCAAGTGTCCAACTATATCTACTGACAAGCCGTTCACCTGTCGGATAAAACGCAAGAAAGTGAAAACTGTAGGTGTCACCTGAAACAATGTCGGACTGATTGGGATCGATCATTGTCATTTCTGACACAGTTGGGTTGTTCCGATTCCAAACTTTAATGGTGTAATCGCCACTAACACTTGCAACAAGGTCTGGATTTGTTGGAGAAAATGCAATTGCCTGGACCCGATCCCCTTGGTTAAACTCAGCAATTGGAGGAATCGGTTTCATCCGTGCCAATATCGTTTTCTGATTGTCGTTCCACTGGTTCCAAGTTGAAAACACTAAGATACCACCGACAACTACTATTGCGGTGAATAGGAGCACTATTTTTTGAGTCTTCATTTTAGTTCCTCTATATCCCAGAGCCATAAAACACCATCGTAATTCCCACCAGCAATTGCGCTGCCATCATGTGAAAACGACATCACAGAAACACTGGCAAACATATCCTTTCCTTTAAGCAGAGCAATCGGGGTTAAATCGTCTACTGACCAGAGAGTGATCCCTCTTGTATCAGCAACTGCGAACATCTTCCCGTCTGGTGAAAACGCTAAATCTCTGATCCGTTTATTGTGGACTTCATGGTATATATTCCATTCAGGTAAAGTCCATATAGTCAACCCATTGTTAGCCGCGACACCAAAAAAGCGGTTGTCCGGAGAAAAATCAATTGCTCGGATATCATTGCTATGTTCGTTGGGCTCAAGGTCTTTAGCAACTTCACGGTCTCTGATTATAATCTTGATTAGTTGTTTGCTTGGTAAATTCCAAATTTTCACCATACCAATATTTTTTTTGCTGGTTTTGTCATTTATATATCCTCCGGCTGCAATCCACTTACCGTCATGTGAAAAGTCAATTGAACCATAATATTGGTTCTCTGTTGCGTTACGATATTTATCAGGCAAAATGTGGTATTTAATTGATATATCAGAGTTAGGATTAGGTATACTTAACTCTTCCAGAGATAGAGGTTTCCAACCTATCTTAGGTGGTAATAAGACTAATTCTTTGACGTTTTTTGGATCACTGATATCCCACAATTTCAATTCGTTTGTTGATGTTGCAAGGTATCGTCCTTCAGGAGAAATGGCGAATTTAGATGCTGGAATCTGTATAGAGTTAATCTTTTCACCTGATGTGACATCCCAAAATTCAAGTGTCCAAAAAGTTTTACTGGCAAACCATTTATCTGTAGGTGAAAAAGCTATACCATTCATGTTGGTAGAGCCATCATCGTCTTCCTGAGCTTCCAGCGTTACCTGAGGACTATCCTGATTGTTTATGTTCCAAACTTTTACAATGCTCCCCTCTCCAGCAGTGGCAAAAAGATCTGGAGATGTTGAAGAAAAGGAGATAACTCTTATAGAAGAACCATGACTAAACTCGGCAATCGGACGAATCGGTTTTATCCGTTCCGGAGTCGTTTTCTGATTATCGGTCCACTGGTTCCAAGTCGAAAAACCTAAGGCTCCAATAACTATTACAACAGCGATGAGTAGGGCTACTATTTTGAGGGTTTTCATAATTTCGTTTCCATAAAACATCTAATACCAAATTAACGGGATTAGAAGTTTTCTAATAGCGGTTAGCATTGCGAGGCACGGGGACCTCGCGCTACAAATCCCGTTAATCGGGTATAAGTATTAGAACATGAACCATTTTAATGTGAGTTGCAAAGTCTATCTAAAAGACACCGACCACCCAACGAAATACTAACGTCCACTTAAAATGCGTCGAATTAACGTCTTGGTTGCATTCTCTCTTTTTTCAACGAGTTTTATTTCTCTATATACCATGTTACCATGTCCATCAATGATCTGGATTCTAACCATGTTTTTTGCAAATTCCGGAAAATTAAATTCAACGGTAGCCTCTTTTTCAGCATTCAGAGTCAAATAATCATATAAAACGAAGTATTTTCCTTCGCAATAAGTAGTTTTGGACTTGAGATTTTTCAGATTTTTCAGATTTTTTCTTGACATTTTTTTTCTGTTGTATACTATCCATAAGTTCGTTTGGCAGGGCTGTTAGTGCAACGCACCTTGCGTTGCATCCTGCCACTACTTCTAACAGAGTATGACGAACCCACGAACGATACCCGTGTAAAACGTATCAAATAACTTGTTTGGCAGTGCATACCGCACATTCTGGACACTATGCACCTATTTCGCAAACAAGCTGATGACAAAAAGCCCCCCTCTCAAAGAACTGGGTATCTCTAACACTATTCATCTCATACTCTCATTGACAAACTTGTCAAACATGCTGTCAACACTCCTATAGTTATACTTGTAGCACGCTTCAGCAACATATAGCGGTGTGTATCCTGTCTGATAATGGTGATGCTGTCCATACCAAGCGCGTTTGAGAAGCGACCAAAAGCCTTCAATCGTGTTTGTATGGGTATCACCATCAGCAAACTGCACCTTGTGGTTGATAACAGCGTGCTTCATTTCTTTCCCGATGAGATTATAGGCTTGAAACTCATCGGTAATCAGTTCCGAGTCCTTCAGATTAACCGCACTTCGGATAAACTCAAGGATCGTTCTCCCAGTCAAATTCGGTGCAAGTTGCGCAACAACCTTGCCACCCCGCTGGACTGCCCCGATGATTGCGTCCTTATCCGTGCCACGCCCGCGTTTAGCGGGTTCATCATCGGATCGCTTATTTTTCTTGCGAGGCTTCCCACCGATATAGGTTTCGTCAGCCTCAATGATACCTTCAAGCAAAGCACCGCCTTTTTTTGCCATTTCCGCACGTATACGAACCATGATATACCATGCTGTCTTCTGATTCAAATCTAAATCGCGCGCCAGTTGATGACTTGACAAACTCTTCTTCGCATTCGCTATCAGCGATATTGCCAAAAACCACTTCTGCAACGCTATCTTCGCACCGTGAAACACCGTGCCACAGGTGACTTTGAAACTCACCTCACACGCGTGGCAATTCCAACGACCGATACGCCCTTCTTCCGTTTCTGTGCGTCTACCGATATGGGTGCCTTCACAGTGCGGACATTTCGGTGAACCCTTCCAACGTATCTTCTCCAAATGTGCTATACACGCCTCTTGATCCGGGAAACGTTCCATGACCTTGATTAAGTCCATTAGAATACTCCTCTGAATAGGAGTTGCTTTTTCTGACGGTTTCTGATACAATATCAGGTAAGATTAAACCGAGAAAAAGCAACTCTGCTTTTTTAGGTTAATTGGGAGGCAACAACCTCCCTTTTTTCTTACCTATATTATACCACATAAACCTTGTCTACACAAGGTTTTATAGCAATTTTTAAAAATTTTTTCTAAGTCCAAAACTACTTATTGCGTTTTCCTTTATACTTACTTTCCCAGGCAATCTTGTTCTGTTCAGGGTCTTTGTTCCACTCGTATCCTGGGGGTGGGTCTTCGTCAGTTGAGCGAACTAACAACCGGACCTGATGAATACCGTCAATGTCCTTTACTTTGAATCGCACTTTTCCTTCCAGCGGGGTGAGTTTCTCAACTGTAGACGTTTCATCAAAAAATGTCTGATTAGGATTAAAAAAACGGCTCTTATTCAACCATTCAGCACTGCTTTTAGACAATTGTTTCTGTTTTCTACCGTAAGACAAAGACATGAGATAGGAAGCATCTCGAAAGTCTTGATCTAACCCAAAGGCGTATCCAAACATTTTGGACATGTATAGGAATGAAAATTTGTTAGGGTCTGCTGTCATGATAATATCACCTGTCATAATAATATCACCACCTCGTTGTCCCCACATTTTATCCTCATAGTTAATTATAAAATGATTCGGACCTGCACCATACATTCCTGTTATTTTATTAATACTTTCACTACTGATATCAGCAATTATGAGATAGATATTTTTTGATGGATCAAAACGGTCATATATCTCTTTCTCAACTTTTGTACTGATATTTTTAAGATAGTAATCTTCCGTGGACCTACCCTCAAAAAGATATATTTTGGCTGAGCCATCTTCATTTTTTTCAAGTGTAAAAGTTTTTCCTCCCAACCCATGACGTTCCATTTCGTCAGCGTAATACTTCTGAACATCCTTAATGAATTTGTCTAATTTCTCTGGTATATCAGGTGTAGGCGCGCGGTCGCTTGGTAAGAAATAGATTATTTTAACAACATCTGATGGGGCGATTTGTTGTGCATGTAAATTCTCTGCAATGTCCCAGATACGGATAACACCATCATTACCACCACCTGCAACAAATTTACCATCTGCTGAGATGTCAACACATTTGACCCAATGGGAATATCCTTCTATTGATGAAATACGTTCACCGCTCTCAACAGACCAAAATTCTATCTCATGAATACCGCCACTCACCAACGTCTTTCCATCCGGTGTAAATGTTAAATCCCTAACATATTTAGCAGAAATTGTAGCATAAGCATGCCACTCCGGTACGGAAAACAATTTTATCTCATCATTATCATCATCTGCTATTGCCAGGAGAGGGTTATCCGGCTCAGGTGAAAATTTTAATGTCTCAATACGCCAGTCATCCTGTTTTATTGTTTTGATGCGCTCAAGACTCGCTATATCCCAGATGTCTACTTCATTATTTACTGAGTATGTGGTAGCAAGTAGTTTTCCATCTGAAGAATATGTAAGATTTTCTATGAATCTTTCAGAAGGTAACTTAGGCCCTTTTTCAACTATTGTTGGTGAACGGATATCCAATAACTCTACACCTATAGTGCCAATAGCTAACCAGCGTCCATCAGGTGAAAAAAGGAGATTGCTCCCCCAGGAATCGAAAGTACTGATAAATTGTTCCTCAGCAATATCCCAGAACCTTAGTCCTTCCATCAAACTACAAATAGCAAGTAAATCCCCATTTGGTGAGAAAGATACTGAATCCCCACTGAGTACTGTTATTGGTTCACTTGTGTGGTTTATATTCCACAGCTTAATACTCCTATGAGAATTCTTATCGTGTGCCCTGCTTACGACTAAGGAAGGATCTATTGGGGAAAATGCGACAGAGTAAATAGTACCACCGTGCTCAAGAGTACCACCGTGCTCAAGCTCAGCGATTAGCTCGGGTTTTTCAGGGACTTTAGCATATTTCTGTCGGATTTCATCTGGTATTTCAACAGTCCGAGGTATTAGTGGAGGGAGGGGTTCATCCATAGAAGGCAAATTCGTTGAAATGTTACGCCGTCCTAATCTGAGTAAAAACACTAAACCCAAAAGTAGAACAATTCCAATGATTAGCAAAGACAGAAATTTTTTAAATGTCATAAATGTTGCCCTCTGTTATCTCAAGTAAAAGATATATGTATCTAGTATTCTTTGCTTCATGACTACGTTAACAATATCATATCACAAAATATGGAAATATAAAAGATGAATTTATCTGCTTCTTTGGCAGTTTGATTTGGTTTTCTGACAGATATATGGTATCATTTTAAGAGAACATCATTTTATTTTTTCACGAGTCACAATAGGAGGTATTTAATGGCAAATATAGGAAGTGCTGCTCCAGATTTCAGTCTTTCAGGAGCTACGAATCAGGAAGATACGGATGTTTCATTGTCTGACTTTGAGGGCAAAAAATTGGTAATACTTTTTTACCCGTTAGATTTTTCGCCTGTCTGTTCCGAGCAAGTTCCAGATTTTAATGAGAATTTAGATGCTATCCGTGCCAAAGGTGCAGATGTTATCGCTATTAACCGCGATTCAACTTTTGCCCACAAAGCATGGAGTAAAGCTCTGGGTGGTATCGGATTTCCCCTTCTCTCAGATATGAATCTTGAGGTGTCAAAACAGTACGGGATGGCACTTGAAGAGGTCGGTATTACGACCCGCGGCGTTTTGATTGTTGATGAAAGTGGTAAAGTCGCATTCAAACACGTGGAAAATGCACCCCCAGACAATACGTTGAGTGCTAAACAAGTCCTTGGCGAACTTGATAAAATATAACAGGGATTCTCACACTGACGTTGCGAAGGCGGGTAATTAAATTGCTCGCCTTCGTTTTAGAGATTCTTCTACCGAACCTACAAGTAGTTTATATAGAAATGTGAAAAAATATAGCAGAAAAACCGAAAACTAAATAGCCCTGGTAAATTGTATCTTATTCTTGACAACTATATAGAGATATGGTATAATTGTTTAAGGGCGCGGGTGTAGCTCAGCGGTAGAGCGTCAGCTTCCCAAGCTGAGGGTCGCGGGTTCAATTCCCGTCACCCGCTTAAATGCTAACAGAATAACGAGGAAATCATGGCGCGAAACAAATTGACCAAAGAAGAAATCAAAGAAGATAAATTTATTAATTTTGTCCTGCAGTGTTATACGTCCCTGAAGGATAATGTAAGAACCATCAGTATTGCGTTAGCAGTTGTAATTGTCGGCGTGGTAGCGTATATAGTATATACGCATAATCAGGAAACAAAATATGCAGAAGCTGCTGCCAGTTTAACTGACGCAGTAGAAGTCTATAAAGAAGCGGAATCGAACTTTTTAGATGTATCATCACCAAGTGAAACTGAAGAAGACACTGAGGATGAAACGAACACAAAAAAAGCCACTTTTCAAGATGCTGAAGAAAAATTCAAGTTAATTTTTGAGAAGTATCAGAATACTGCCTTAGCAGATAAGGCACGATATGATTACGCTAAAACGCTCTATTATCAAGCAAAATATCCTGAAGCGCGAGCACAATTTGAACAGGTCATTAAAACACATAAACCTGAAAATCAGATTTACGCGCTGTATGCCCAGAAGGCGGTAGGCAACTGTTATGAACAGGAAGGCGACTACACAAACGCAATTTCAGCCTACGATGCCCGTGCATTTCCATCTACACCTCAGCTTGCCACAGAGATACGTCAGTTTGTGATTACCAACGCCAAGTTCAATCAAGCACTTTGTCATGAAAAATTGAATGCAACAGAAGATGCCAAAGCATCATACAAGGAAATCACAGACGAATTTCGAAGGACGCTTGAAATCGGAATTCAGCAGAAAAGTGATGAACTGATTAAAGAGGCAAAAGAGGTTCTCACAGTTATTACCGAACAAGTGGATACCGCTAAAGCGAGTCAATTGGAATCGGAAGAACTTTACTTTGATGCGTTTGTTGCATATACAGATGCGATTCGTACGTATAAGGTAAAAAAAGATACTGGAGGCGGGTTGTTAACGGACGTGCGCAAACGTATCCGTAATTTCGAAGATATGGCAATGACAGTCATTGGCGAAATAAAAAATGCCCGAAACCACGAAAAATCTGGAAGGCAAAGTTCGGCACTGTCAAGTTATGACCAAGTGGTAGATTTTGATAAGTTGGGATTAAGTGATGACCTCTATAAACGTGCGCTTCTCAACTATGATCGCCTCACAATTGCCGGAAGTGAGATGTCAAATGAAGAATGATAATAGTTTAGTTCATTTTCATGCAGCGAAGATCCTAAA
This sequence comes from Candidatus Poribacteria bacterium, assembly GCA_965237835.1. Classification (GTDB taxonomy): domain Bacteria; phylum Poribacteria; class WGA-4E; order WGA-4E; family WGA-3G; genus MSPOR6. The sequence continues at coordinate 853,936 of OZ250160.1, forward strand.
GCAACTACTTTTTGGACTCATGTTAGTTTTTCTCTGTTTGCCTTTGACTGTTGAGGCTGAACTTACAGGTCGGATCGCTTATGCTGTCTCAGGATTCAATGAAAAACTCGGCAGATTAGATTTTAATCTCCACATAACCACCTTCGTTGGAGACGAAGATTTTAAGACACTCCCTTTGAATCAAACTGGTATGTATGCGGCATGGGGACCAAAAGATGACTTACTCTTCTTTGTCCAGCGTGTAGGCACTGAATCCCACATCTTTTCTATTGATGTTAATAAGCCAAAGCAAAAGACGCAGCTTACGCAAATTGGCGGGACCTACCGCTTCCTTGCTGTTTCACCAAATGGGCGGAAACTTGCTTTTAACGGTTATACAACCGATCAGCAACAACAAGAAAACCAAATTTGGGTAATGGATCTTAATACAGGTGAAATGGAAGTTGTTACTTCTATACCACATTTCGGGAGAACCTTCTTTTTTTACGGAATGTCTTGGGGACCTGCAAGTGATAAACTTGTGTTTTCGCTCGAAAGGCCTGGCGGTTTAGAACAACTCTACCTCTTAGATATTGAAACGAAAGAAATAGAAGTCTTAACTGAATTTAATATAGATTACTATCCTGTGTGGGCACCTGACGGGGAGAGGATTTTGTTCCGCAGGTGGAATAGAGAATTTGACACATTACATACGATTAATGTTGAAACAAGAGCAATAACACCACTGTTTGACGTAGATAAGAATACCAGCATGTGGACAGACTGGTCATTTGATTCGCAATCAATTATCTACTCCCGGTGGGGTGTATTCTATGTCCATGATCTCAACACTAAAAAAACGAGGTCTTTGTTTGAAGTGGATGGAGGCATCTTTTCAATTTCTTGGTGGAAGATAGGCACGCTTCCTGTTGAACCTAAACAGAAATTGGCAACAACTTGGGGGGACGTCAAACGTAATTTGAGATAACATTTATTTAGTTCTGCTTCTGTACTACTGCTTTTTTATTACCCCTCTATTCTGAAATCCGTCTCATTTATTAGAGAAATCTCTGTATATCGTAGCGAGCAGTTTGTATGCCTCGCAGCTTTTCTTGTATGCGATATTGGTAGATTAAGACTTGTTAAATTATGACAAAACGAAGGTTAAACCGATGCTGCCTTGTGTAGAAAAAGTCTTAGAATATAATAAACTCAAGATACTTTTAAAAAGGCATACCGCCTCGGAGTTGGGAAATGCGCTAGTAGACACCCTCGCGCCCTCCGATACGCTTGACACGGTTCGCCATCTCTTGAAGTTATGCTCCGAAGCGAAAACCTTCCACCAACGTTGCGGAGGGATACCGTTAGATGGACTGACAGATATTAGTAATATACTTCGGCATGCCTCTAAAACAGGGACTATTTTAGAACCTGAAGATTTCCTAAATGTGGCGAAAGTTGCCAAACTCCCCTCCGCCATCAAAAATAAATTTAAAAATCAGAAAACGGATACGTTTCCGCTATTATCGTATATTATAGATTCCCTACCCGTTTTTGACGAACTCAATGATTCTATCTCCTACTGTATCAGTTCTGAAGGTGTTATCCTTGACCGCGCAAGTCCAGAGTTGCGTTCGGCTCGACGTTCACTACTTAAGATCCGTAATAATATTCATGAGAAATTAGAAGCAATACTCCGCTCTCCCAGCCATCAAAAATCTATCCAAGAATCAGTTATTACCTCTCGAAACAACCGCTACGTCATACCAATCAAACAAGACGCAAAAGCATTTTTCAGTGGTGTGGTTCAAGGGCAATCTACCAGCGGTGCCACCTATTTTATTGAACCATTAGCAGTCGTTGAAATGAACAACGCGCTTCATGCTGCTGCTGAAGCAGAACAAAGTGAAATTCGTAAGATACTCTTGGATTTGACAGACCAACTACGTGAACGGCTTACCGATCTTGAACTTACCCTTGATCTTCTTGCGGAACTTGACTTTTTGAATGCAAAAGCACGTCTCAGTCTTGACCTGAACGCTGTTGAACCAAAATTGAATACAGATGGTGTTGTCAATCTTGTTGATGCGCGGCATCCTTTGCTTGAATTCCATACGCGCGCGAATAGACAATCCAAAAACAGTGACACCGCAAAGGTTGATAAGGCAGCACACCCTACGAAAGTAATACCTACCGACGTTCACATCGGTGAGCATTTCAAAACACTTGTCATCACAGGACCAAATACTGGCGGTAAAACCGTTGTCCTTAAAACAGTCGGTTTGTTGTGCATGATGGCACAATCAGGCTTACACATCCCAGCCGCTGCCGGCAGCCAACTCGCCATTTTCAACCAGATTTTTGCCGATATTGGTGATGACCAAGGAATTGAACAAAGTCTCAGCACTTTTTCCTCACATATTACAAAAATTGCTGAAATGTTGGAGGCAATAGATAATTCCGAATCAGCACACTCGTTAGTCTTATTGGACGAAATCGGTGCAGGGACTGACCCCACTGAAGGCACAGCTCTCGGTATTGCAATCTTGACATGGTTAAACGAGCGAAAAGTCAGAACGATCGTTACGACCCACTACGGTGCGCTTAAGGCATACACCCATACACAAGATAATATGGAAAACGCATCAATGGAATTTGATTGGGGAACTCTACGCCCCACATACCGATTGAAGATAGGCGTGCCTGGGAGTAGTAATGCTATAAAAATCGCCGAACAATTGGGACTTCCACAACGTATACTCAGGGACGCAGAATCTCACATAGGCAACAATAATATCGCTGTAGAAGACCTACTCATGCAATTACAGCACACGCAACAAGAATTGGATAAAGAACGTGAAACACTCCATGAGAAGATCCACCTCACCGAAATAGAATATCAAAAACATAAAGAACTTATTGAAACTCTCGAAACGGATGAAAAAGCACTCCGACAAAATGCAGAAAAAGAGGCATTTGAAATCGTTTCCAAAGCGCGCCGAACAGTAGACAACGTAGTTGCTGATATACGCCGAGACCAAGCTACTAAAGCCAGTATCCACGAAGCATTCTCAAAAATCGAAACCGCCAAAAAACAACTCCAACCCGACCCACCCAAAAAACAAAAGAAAAAACTCAAAGTTAACGTTGGTGACAAAGTGCGAATCAAACAACTGAGTCGATTCGGGGAGGTCACCGCTATTGTCAAACAGGGTACCACACCGTTGCAGATACGGATTGGCAACATGCAGATGCAGTTGTCATACAATGATATTGATTCTGTTGTGCCAAAAATTGAGTCAGACAAACTCTCAACGTCTGTCCTTGATATTCAATATAACAAAGCGAATACGGTTAAAGATGAAATCTCTATTCACGGAATGTTTGTCAGAGAGGGTTTAGACATCGTCGATAAATATTTGGATGATGCCTGTCTTGCCGGATTATTAACCGTGAGGATTCTTCACGGAAAAGGAACTGGTGTGCTACGTAGCGCGGTTCACGAGATATTAGATGCGAATCCGCACGTCTCAAAATATCAATACGCACCGTACAATGAAGGTGGGGAAGGTGTAACTGTCGTAAAATTCAAGGAATAACGACTTATACCAAATTAACTTGATCCCACTCGGTAGGTGCGGTTTTGCGGTGTACTCACCCAAATGCGATCTGCATTCTAACCGAACCATTAGCGTCAATTTAAGGAAAGAACTTGGCTGATATTCTCGTCCTTTGCGTTATTTGAGATGTTGATACAAAAAGGTGCGGTTAGAAACCGCACCTACCGTCCGGAAAATAAGACAAATCCCGTTAATTTGGTATTACTTGAAGTGTAACCATAGTCTCAGACGTTAATAGTTAATAATTGTATCTACTTACACAGTTCACATGTTTATTTGGAGATCATCTCATGGCAACGAAAAACTATATTCCGCCAGAAACTATTGAGGAAATTCGGAGTCGGAACAATATAGTTGAGGTCATATCTGAATGCGGTGTCCTCCTTAAACAAGTTGGACTGAACCATAAAGGACTGTGTCCGTTTCATCAAGAAAAGACCCCCTCTTTTACGGTGTCGTCAGAAAAACAGATATTCAACTGTTTTGGGTGTCAAACAGGTGGTAATGTTATCCATTTCCTGCAAAAACATGAGGTAAAAACCTTCATAGAAGCTATCGAATGGCTGGCAGACCGCGCAAGTATCCCGTTGCCGACAAGAGATGCGAAGTTTAACGCACGCCAAAAACTGGTCAATGACTTGGCTGAACTTAACAGGTTTGCGGTGAAATACTACCACGAACTACTTCGCACCGGACAGCATAGCCAGCAAGCACGTGAATATCTCAAAAACCGCAGCCTACTAACACAAACTATACACCAGTTCCAACTCGGTTACGCGAAACATCAACGGCAGGATTTGTTTAAGGCAGCAACACATCAAGGTTGGACAGTTCAGCAGTTGGTTGACGTGGGTTTGATTAAGAATGAAGAACAGGGTCCGCAGGACCGATTTTGGAATCGAATCCTATTCCCGATATATAATGAGCGCGGTGTCCCTGTCGGTTTTGGAGGACGCGCGATATCTGATGGACATCAGCCGAAGTATCTGAATTCCCCTGGAACAGCACTGTATAATAAGAGCAAAATTCTTTTCAACCTTGACAAAGCAAAGCAATCTATCTCCAAAAAACAATCTGTACTGCTCGTAGAAGGTTATATGGATGCCTTGATGCTTTATCAACACGGGATTGAAAACGTAATCGCCTCATCCGGGACATCTCTAAGCGAAGATCATGCAGCACTGCTGAAGAAATATACGCCTGAAGTTGTGATCGTTTTTGATGGAGACATCTCTGGACTACAAGCTGCACAACGAGGATTGCATAGACTCATTGGGGTAGGACTCCGTGTCCGAATTGCTTTAGTGCCGGAAGGTGATGATCCGGATTCTTTCGTTAAAGAACATGGGGCTGATGCATTCGGCGAACTCATCGGCAAGGCAATAAATCTAATTGAATTTCAGATTCAATCCGCCATTCAAACAAACAACATTCGGCAACCTGATGTCAAGGTTCAAGTCATCAGGGATATTGGCGAGATACTTGTGAATATCCAAAACCGAGTTGAACGCGCTGAATATGTAAAATACACGGTCCAGGAACTTGATGTGGACGAAGAATTACTTTGGAGAGAATTGCGCGATTTGGGATTGAAAGAGACACCGATGCGCAATCAAGTTTCGAGGCGAGGATCATCAACAAAAAAGTTGTCACCCCGTGAACAAATTGAATTAAAACTTGTCCAAACTTTAATCCAATTCCCCGAACATATTTCCGCTATTGAAACGAAATTCGACTGTGAAGATATTACACATCCTCACTATTCCAAAGTTGCCAAGTTGCTTTGGGATGCTTATGAAACCGAAGACACTATTGATATTCAACATATCCTCAATACTTGTCAGGACGAAAACCTAAAAAGTATAATTTCCAACGCACTTATCAGTAAAAAAAATATACCGAACCCTGGTGTGAGAATAGAAGGATGTCTCAGAAAACTGAAAAGTTATATAATCCAGGACATTGAACAGCGCTTCAGGTCAAATGCCCTTGCTGAAGGGGACGATGATCTTGAAATGCTTAAGGAACTCGTAGAACTTTCAAATCAAAGACGCATCTATACAAAAAAAGCATAGTGAGCAGACACAAAAATCACAACAACCCGACGAAGCAGCAGATACTTCCGATAGTGCAACTACATCAAAAAGGAGAGTTAACTTGTGGAATTAGGAAATACACACCCATTTGATATTAATGAAGTTGATAACATGGATCAGGGCGAATTTGATGAGCTTATTGATTTCTCTCCCCGGGGGAAGTCAGTGAACGTGAGGATCTGATAAAAGTCTATCTGCGCGACATTGGGAAAATTCCGTTGCTTGATAAAAGTGAGGAAATTGAATTATCTAAACGTATAGAGACAGGATTGCGTCAATCTCAGGAATCTACTTTTGCCACACGCTTGGCAGTTGCAGAAGTACGAAAACTTCTTTACAAAATCATTATCACTAAGAAACGCGCATCTGATATTATTGATATGACGGTTTCGAGCAATTCAACCCGCGATAAAGAACGTAAACTTCGTGAAAAAGTAGAAAAGGCTATGCGGGTCATTGAAACATTAGAATTGGAATATCTTACGGCTGCAAAAGAATCTGTAAACAACGGTTCATACGTGGAACTCAAAACAGTGGGAAGCCATGCGAATTTTGTCAAACTCATGGGACAACTGAAAATTGACCGTGAGGAGATTGTCAAAATCTCCGGACGGGTTAAGGATGTAGAACGTGAAATTAGTCTGCGAGAACAAGAAATCTCACGTTTCCAAAGGTTACATAAGATTCCCGCTGAATGGTTCAACGGCAGACTCAATCCCAAAACACATAAATTTAAAACTGTCGTTGCTAAAGAGGCATATATCACTATCGTCCGCTACCAACGCGAAATTAAGCAATATATCAATGTTATCGGCATCTCCCGAGACACACTCCAAGCGGTTACCAAGCAGATTTGTGTCGGTGAAGATAATGCTGAAGATGCCAAAATGGCAATTGTTGAAGCGAACCTACGGTTAGTCGTTAGCATCGCTAAGAAGTATCGACACCAAGCCCCCGGAATGGAATTCCTTGATCTAATTCAGGAAGGTAATATAGGGTTAATGCGAGCTGTTGATAAGTTTGATTATCAGCGGGGTTATAAGTTCAGCACTTATGCCACTTGGTGGATACGACAAAGTATCACGCGTGCCATTGCAGACCAAGGACGCACCATCCGTATTCCTGTTCATATGCATGAGAGAATAAATAAACTGAGGCGAACGGAACGATCACTACTCCAAGAATTGGGACGGAGACCATCACCGGAAGAGATCGCTGTAGACATGGAGATTCCAGCAGAAAAGGTCAGAGAGGTTTTGAGGATTGTCCCAGAAACGGTATCATTAGAAACACCAATCGGGGATGACGATGATGACAGTCAGTTGGGGGACTTTATTGAAGATGTATCCATCCTATCACCTGCCACAGAAGCTGAGCTTAGCATTCTCAAAGAACGTATCCAAGAAGCACTTGCCGATCTGTCTGAACGGGAACGTGAAGTGATTGTCCTTAGATTCGGTATTGAAGACGATTTGGTAAACCCATTATTGTCTGAAACAACTCGTAATAAGATCACTGCGTTGTGCATCACAACCGGTTATCCAAAAACGCTTGAAGAGGTAGGCGTCGTCTTTGATGTCACTCGTGAACGTATTCGTCAGATTGAGGCGAAAGCCCTCCGTAAACTCCGCCATCCAATTCGGAGCTATCGCCTACGTGGTTTCATAGAATAATACCCAATTAACGGGATTTGTAGTGCGAGGTCCCCGTGCCTCAGGGCTATTTAGTTTTAGACTTTTTGTCCATTTTATCCGAAAAGTCGCGATTCGGAGATCGCTCCTACAGAGGAAAGTCTTAAATAGAAAATCTAAATATTCGGAGAACTAAATAGCCCTGCCCGTGCCTCGCAATGTTGACTTTATCGGAAAACTCCGAATCAAGTTAATTTGGTATTATACGCAATTAACCCGATTTGTAGTGCGAGGTCCCCGTGCCTCGCAATGCTAACTGCTACTAGAAAACTTCTAATCCCGTTAATTTGGTATTAGGCGTGTGTGTTGTCTGAATAGCGGATTGTCTGAACCAGGATTCACAGGATTATCGGATTTCCAGGATTATAGATACCTCTGAGATAAACATTTGTTTCACTGGATTACCAATTTGACGATAATCTTAATATATAGACAGGTGTTAATCAAACACCAATTATCTTGAAAATCTGGAAATCCTGAAAATCCTGGTTCAGACAATAATCAACTACAACCCAATCTAAACACTAATTGACAACTATAGTAGAGGATAAGCGAAACCCAACACAAAAATCCGTGTAAATCCGCGATTCAGAAACTACCACAGCACTTCATCAATCTCCCCCATAACCCGCAACGTCTCCGCAACAGCAACCAAAATAGAACGATACTGGCGCACCTCCGCATGACTCAACCTTTTTCCCTTCCTATCCTTCAACCACTTCTCACACACCTGATACGCGCCGATCTCATACTTCCACACCGCCACAGGCACATCCGTGAAATACTCTGTGGCGTTAATCCAAACATTTCCATCTTCATAACGAACTTTAGAGACAACGCCGTCACCTTCGCCTTCAAACCGGTGGCGATGCGGAATCTGCACATCCTTTAACAGATGCCAACTAATCAGACTCTGCCCTAACGCTGCAAGTTTGCGGAAGTGGTCAATATCCTGTGGTAAAGGGATACGCGGAAAATCGTATTTCAGGAATTCATAATACCGTTCACGGTAGGTAGGGCTATAAAGCACAGCGTAGATATAGGCGAGAATCTCCTCTGGTGCGACACCTTCGGGAAGTTTTAAGGATGGAGTCTGCGGCAATTCCAACGTCTCCGCGAGTGCGGTAAGAAAGGCAGGTTTGAAATTGAGTTTGCGTTCGGTCTCAAGTCCCAAACCTCCTGAATCTGGGTATAGGTAAAGCGGGAAAACATGACCAGATTCACTACCTCTGTTTGAAACATAACACTTTTCAGTGATTTTGTCAGTTATCAAAACATGCTGCCAGGTAGAACTTGTAACAATGCTACAAATGGAGAGAGCAACGTTTTCCTTTTGTAGATGGCACATAATATCATAGTTAGGGCGTGAGTGGAAACCGGATTGTCCAGTGTAGTAGGTCCAGCGTGTGTCAAACGGACGGTAACGAATTGGTGTTATGTGTTGTTCAACATCAGGGTGATTACGAAGATCTATTTGTGCACGGTGAGTCTGCCAATGGTGAGTATCTCTTGGTAACCCGTACCGCCTCCGTGCCTCGTCTACAGGGAGTGAAGCGAAACCGGTTACGGTTTCGCGAACCGCTTCAGCAGTCCGATGAATTGTCAATCTATCCCGACCAGTAGCCATCCCAACTGAATGTACATCAAAGATGTCCGTAATTTTCCAACCTGTTTCGTATTCTGCACTGTAATCTGTTTCTTGCGGCACAAAAAGGTAGTACGGTGATGAAGGTAGAAGTTCGCACCACGTCGTAGATTGTACATCGGTTTCTGAAAGCGTCCTATATCTCTCTTTTCGGGATCCCCACATATCAGCATAATAAACCTTGGCAGGTGTAGGATCGTCGCATTCTTTAACACACAATAGGATGGATACTCCTTGTTGAATGTCAAAGACGTTTTCATCATTCTGATCTGATGGGACAGCTTCTGTTCTTCTGCTGCTACCGTGTAAGTTGAGATGATATATTGCGTTGAAACTATCTAATAAACTTTTCCGCATGCCGCGAAACATCGGACCATCAAGAAAACTGTTATTCACAATATAACCGAGGACCCCTTCGCCATTTCTCTCAATTCGCCACTGTGCCCATCGGATAAACTTCAAATAATCTGCTTGAAGTGCTTTTAAGTTCCTATCATCAAGCGGTTCTCCATCTATCTGTTTATAATCCTCAATGAGTTCACCAATAAAAGTTAAATTTCTACCCACACGACTTGGATTAGCAGAGTTGCGTTGATAGGGCGGATTGCCGAGAATAACGAGGATAGGTTCGTCCCGTTTCACAGAAAGTGCTGCATTCGCTTCATCAGAAATGAACGCCGCAAAAGGCAAGCGTGCCTGCATTTCATCCGGTTGTTCCAAAGTATTAGTGAGATAGATAGCAAGACGTTCATCGGCGTGCCACCCTTGCGCTTGTAAAAATAGACTCAACTTTAGATGCGCAATCGTATACGGTGCGACAAGCAGTTCAAACCCAAAAATCCGTTTGACCAACTGATCGTTGATATACTGATTCCAATCACCTGTGCCGTAATTGGCTGTCACGAATTCACGGATGTGCTCAAGCACAGACAAAAGGAATCCGCCCGTGCCAGTAGCAGGATCAAGGATTAGGGTGTCGTCATCGGCAAGTCCATCGGGTCTGTTGAGTTCTGTTTTCAGCAGACTATCTACAGATTTGACGATGTAGGAGATAACCTGTGGCGGTGTATAAAAAACGCCTCTATTAAAGCGAAGTCTCGGATTATATTCCTTTAGGAACGTCTCGTAGAAATGAATTACTGGGTCTTCAAGGTGATTTCTGGGGGCAAACGAAGTGCGGAGCATCTCTGTCGGCACGTTTTGGAGGAGCGTTGTGATGTCATCCAGAATATAGGTGACGTTCTCTTCAAGATTTGGAGAGGCAACTTGAAAAAAGAGTTGTCTAAGGAACGGGTTCGATCTTGGGAGAACGCTGGCAGCGGTATGTCGTGAAAAGTTAGTTGCATTCGGCAATGTGCAGCGTGCGGCGAATAATCCGTAGGTGAGGGTTTGCGCATACATATCCGCGAAATCATCGCGGGTTAGCGTCGGGAGAAGCGTCTCCTTGAACGCAGTGAACATGCCGTAGGTATTGCTGTTTTCATCGGTGAGTGTCGTTGCGATTTGTGTTTGGAGTTCGCGCGTCCGTCTTGCAAGGTATCTTGCAAGTGCTTCTGGAGAGGCTATTTGGACATGTCCAGCGTTTAGAAACAGTTCTAATAGTGTTTCTAAATTATCGGTTTCGTCCTGAATTCGTGCGGTTGCCCGCAGCTGTCCATCTATCCACAACTCAAAATCAATGAAATTGGTCAGGATGAAGTTATCAAGGTTTTGCTTGAAACGTTCATTTTGTTTTGCAGCGTGTCCTGTGAGTCTGTCAAGGTCTCTGCCGTATGCCTCTGCCTCAATATAGCCAAGGGGTAGCAATCCGTCTTTAGCAATGATATCGGGTCGTCCGATCTGGTCAATGTTTTTCGGTTCAAGGGTGAATGTTATATCGGATCTCTCAAAACGTTCAGCGGCAATCTCTTCAAGGAACGTTTTGAGATGCGGGTGCAAAGAGAGTTCGGGGGTTGCTTCAGATTCGGATCGTGTTCGGTTTATATTCTCTAAATAGCGGTTGCAGTATGTATGAAATGGCATATTATTTGGTTTGATTTTACCATGTTCTCGGCGTTTCATCCCAAACTTAAAGGATTGGACATTCACGCCGAGAACATGATAATTCACGAGATTCGTTTGTAAGACAATATGGGTGTGCGGGTGTTGCAGCCGAGTTGTGGACAGTAACTAATTATAGGGTCTCTTTCTGCTTCCATTTTATATTAAACGGAACAAATGCTTTCAAAGCATCTTCCAGTTTATTCTCAATCAATTCTCTCTCGGTGCTACGATACTTTATGTCAAATTCACGTTCGTATGTAATTGTGATTTCGTTCAATCGCGTGACACTAATATCCGCGTTCCTTACGAGGTCATTACCTATACACTCTTGTTTTATCTGATGCCATAAATCGGAAAGGACTTCTACGTTGCTAACATCCCATGTAGGTTTTTCAGTATCAAGAGATTTGAATAGGTGACAGAGCGCGTAATCTGCGTTTTCTCTGTTGGAAAACCTTGCTATGACAACTCTATCATCAGGTTCAGCAGCATAAAACGCTGGCTTTGAAAAAGCGCAGAGAAAATAAGAATTCCTATCTGGATAAACATCAACTCGAGGGTAGTGGGCGAGATTTATCACTCCATTTTGTATAGTCTTGACGTACATAATTATTCACCTCATAGGAAAGAAATTCTAATTAACGGAAGGGAGGTATTGAGAGAGGTCCGTAGTGACACCCAAACTTTACAGAAAAGTGAGTAGTTAGGGTGGTGCCATCTGCATAAATGCTTTTCCAGTGTGGTTTTCAATGATTTTGAAAACTCGCGATCCTGCCAAGGTATGTATACATGCATGGTGAACTGAAAGAACTGCGTCCTGCAAATCAGGTTCGTCTTCTAAAAAACGGATCTTCAATCCAATTTCTTGGCAATCCGCTGGACTTATATGACGGTCATGAGACTTAAATTTCTCGTAATTTACGAGCATGCTTGCAATGTAACTGCCTTTTGCCTCGGCATCATCTTTATTTTCATTTTCAAACATACCTGTGCTAAGCCAGTCTTTCACCATTTCTTCAACCATTTCAAGAGCTTTTTCGCAGCGTCCGATGAAAGCAGGTTCATATTTACTGAGAATTGGTTGCCAAACAAGAAAGTTGTCTGGATCTGCCTTGATTTCATCACTTGCACGCTTGAATTCTTGAACGACTCCGTTGGCAGGGATACTGCCTATTTGTGGATCAATGGGACCAAGACTGGAATGTTTTCCCATGTAAATCTCTTTGCATCCACAAGCTATCACTGTTCCGCCAGACATTGCAAGTTGTGGAACAAAAGCGCGGATATCTGTCCCGAATACTGCACGAAAATAGTCTACAAGAGATTCGGTGGCACCAGTTTCACCGCCAGGGGTATGCAGGATGAGATCTAATCCTTTAGCATGATCAAGTTCGTGAAAAACGGTCATAAATCCGTTTTTATCTTCATCGTTTATCTCAGTTCCTCTTATACCAGGTTTTTGCAACCAACCGGAATAGTAAATTATTATATTCCGATCAGTTAGTTCGTGAAGCTGTGCCAAATAACCCCGGCGAACAACGTCAAGTGCTCCAACCGATAGTATGTTAGCTTCAACATTACTTATTTCGCCTGATATTTGATTCCAGTCGGGCATTTTTAAATTCTCCACGCGGGACAGATGAATCCCCATATTGAGAAAAAGGTCTTTTTTTCACAGGTTCTTGAGGTAAAGTTGCTAAAGCTGCAAAATACTTCCGATATTTCTCAGTTTTTCCTTCCAAAGTGCGGAAAAACCCCTCAATTTCCTCAAGTCGTTCTTTATCTTTTTGTTCAAGTCGTTCTTTTTCCTGTTTCATGTTTACCTCCTTAGTGGTATAGAATAATAATACCATTTTACACACAAAAATGTCAAATAAAATCGGTTTTGGCAGACTACACAACACTAAATATAATTGACAAGACATCATGCTCAGCTCAGTTACTGACGAATTAAGACTTCAGAATATCAAAATTCTCTTGATACTTACGAATATCTCGGATTTCGCGGTTTATGTGTCTCCTATTGACAAATCTTTTTCAGAAGATGTATACGTGTATACGCTACTTTGAGATGGACAAACTATCATTCCGAGAGATATAATCCGCGTAATCCGATAAATCCGCTATTCAGACAATTGATAAAATTTTTACACCCTTTGAGACTTAATCAAATTCAAACTTCGTCCGATATTCCCCTAAAACAACAATCCCACCACCATAAAACAGCACTGCCAACGGAATCAGAATCCAAATAGACAGAATCCCCTTCAACAACACCAAACCTACCCCCATCACAGCAGAAAGAAGAACGGCTTTAAAAATAAAACCTGTTTCAGTGAGTTTAGCAATCCGTTTTGAAATATAGCCAAACCCAATGATGAGCAGGAACGCCTCACTTATAACCATCGCAACCGCTGCCCCGACGTGACTGAAACGCGGTATCAAAATCAGATTCAAACCGATATTCAGAAGTGCCGTTGTCCCCATAAGCACTGAAAACGCACGCCGTTTATCCGCAGCACGCAGCATTGTTAAAACAACAGTTGTCAAGAAAATCATACCGCCCGATCCGCTTAACCATCGCAGTGCAATTGCGATCTTCGCCACGGTATCCGTTGTATAGGTAGGGAACAACGCAGCGGTAATTTCGTGGGAAAGCGTTGCCAGTCCGACCGCTAAAGGCACTGCACATATCACCATCCACCGCACACCGAATGTGTATGCTCCAGATAATTTATCTCGATCCTTTTCATACGCACGAGATAGCACGGGAAACATCGCACCCATCATAAATGCACCCGGTAGCGTCGTGAAGGCATTGACAATCGTATATGCCAGACCATACCACGTGTTAGCATCTACACCATACGGACTCAGTTTTGACAACATAATCGCATCGACTCGAAAATAGAGCAGGTGGAACAGATTACCAACAGCGAACGGAAGTGCCTGCTGCATCAACATCACGACAATCCTACGACTCGGTTCAAAGCGGAGCGACGTGAAGCGATATCGGGTGAATCCGACACTCAAAATCAGGTTCACAACACTCGCTATTAGCATCACCTGACACACATTCACAATTTCATATCCGAGCAGAATTGCACTGCCGCCGACGAGAAAAAACGTTCCGCGTTCAGCAAGCACCGTCAACGCCTCATATTTCATCTCCTCATGTGCACGGAAAACGCATCTATAGAGTTGTGCGATAGAATTGACGATCTCCGCTAACCCTAAATAGACTATCATTGTCACGATAATTGAGGCGTATCCGAGAAATACACCGCTTACAATCATGAGCGTGTATGCAACAACTGACAAGATGAGACGGACGAGAAGTGTATTGCCGAGGTAGTGGCGTGTTTGAGACAGATCCAGCGTCATCTCCCGAATTAATGGGTTATGTATACCGAGTTCCGTCACACTTGCGATGAGGCTTGTCAAGGCAATTGCAACAAAATAACCGCCTATTGCACTCTCCGTAAAAACACGAGGCATCAGCCAGATCGTTATTACGAGTGCGCCAAGGCGGCCAACAAAGTGTGCGCCAAAAAGGGTGGACGTGTTTTTAAAAATACGGTTCATCTAATTTGTTAACGTTGATTCCCGTATATGGTTAATCAGGAGGGTATTCACTAAGGTCTCAATTGATATACCTTGCGCGTGTGCTTTTTGACTAAGTTCTTCAGCAACCTCTGGAAGAATTGCAACTCGGATCGCCCGCTTGTGTGGTGTCTCAAAACGAAACCATTGTCCATTGTCTTCCATTAAATCAGCGGTATCTAAATTGTCCCAAAAATCAACTTCCGCTTCATAGGTAGAAAACTCTGGTACCTGTAGATCTTTCATTTTTGGTGTCTCCTAAAGTTTAGCATTAGCAAAACGCGTTTAATCGCAATTCACGCGCCTCTTAACACTTGCCTGTTTGTAGTCGCGCAATTCACGCGCCTCTTATATTCAACATAAGATACGTTGCAAAATGTCATATTCTGAATGCTAGCATCACATTAACAAAAAACCCGTTTGTAGTCGCGCAATTCACGCGCCTCTTATATTCAACATAAGATACGTTGCAAAATGTCATAAAATCTACGTAATGGTATTTTATTTATCAGATTTGGTATTACCTTGACTACTTCTGAATTTTACTAAAAGCAAATGTCCAAGTTCAATACAATCCAATTCTAACATAGTTTGGCACTAAAGTCCAATAACTATCACTATCGCCTTGCTTCAGACGATGCGCGCCGATCTTGGCAATAGTTGCACCGCGCGGAACATTGAAGATAGCATCTGCAAAATGCACCATCTCACCAAGTCGTTCGCGAACTGCATCCCCGTAGATCGCAAGTCCGTCACCAACGAAAATAATAATGCTATCTGATGAGATATGGCTATCAAGTTCGTCTAAGAACGCATCAATCGGTAAGCAGAGATCGTCAGTGAGACGTTGCCATTCTGCCCCACCCTTGAAAACACCGCCATAGATTTCACTCCGCCGAGCATCAAGGATCGGACAGACAATCCCATCCGTCCACCGCAGATTATATGCAATTGCCTCTAAAGTCGAAACACCAACAATTGGCTTGTCAACGGCATAGCAGAGCGATTTCACTGTCGCAACGCCGATACGTATACCCGTAAATGATCCAGGTCCGATACCGACAGCACAACCATCTAAATCATCTGGCGTAATGTCTTCCCATTTCAGAACGGTGTCAATTGCGGGCATCAGTCTGGAGGAATGTGCTTGGACAATATTAAGGGTATGTTCAGCGATTATATTTTCGTCATCTATAAGGGCAACACTGCCGATAGGGGTTGAGGTATCAATACCTAAAATTTTCATATCTTCTGCAGACCCGATATTTCTGCTTTAAATCCCTTCAATGAAAGAAAACGTGGCTTGATAGTAGCAGACAAAGTGATATTAAGTCGCTGATTTGCATCTTCAACATACTCCGCCTCTTTTTCACAGAGGAAAAAATATCTTTCATAAGCCAGGGCAACGTGTCCGACAGTCCCACTCCCGCCAAATGGGTCGAAAACAAGATCCTCTTTAAAAGAATAATACTGAACAACACGCGCAGCCAATTCAGGCGGAAAAACTGCAGGATGAACTTTATCTGTTGCTGGATTGATTTGCCAAACATTCGTTTTTTCATATTCACCCATAACCCTGCTTGCGGCAACTGTGTCGTCGTTATACTGTCGGATATTCCAATCAATCAATTTGTCTGTTTTCTTGCGATACACCATAACGCTTTCGGTGACAGAATTTGCCTTGTAACCAAGCGGTTTACGATGTTGGAAAAATCCTCCATTTCGATTCTTTGCAGCGTAATCAGGTTTCACCCACACAATATCGTCAATAAACTCCCATCCGATTTCGGTGAGACGTGGGTGAATGTCATAAGGGATTGCATACCGTTTGCTGGAATGTGCGCGACTAATGCGCGGCACGATAACAGGGGACGTGTTAAGCACAAAGAACCTCCCCTCTTTGGTAATACGATGTGTCTCCTTGAATACAGCAGTCAGAAAGTCAAGATATGCCTCGTAACTCGGGAAAATAGTATAGTCGCGCGCATTGTAATACGGCGGGGACGTAAAAGTAAGGTGGATAGACTCGTCGGGAATAACTTTTAACACCTCCTGAACATCAGCACATACTATCACATTTTTAAGGGCATCTGGACTGACAGAGTGGTTTCGCGTTTTGGAGGTGTCCGTTCGGTCATGACACTTCAGTTCTCTCGCTATATGCTCCCGAATCAACTCATTCGGATGTTCAGTCAGTGTGGATAACGCTGTTTTTACTTCAGGGTGTTCTTTGAAGTAAAGCAGCCCGCGAAGTGCTTGCAGTACAACTTTTGGATCAGGATCTGTGATAAACGATGTTAAATGCGGAATTGCTTTTTCGGTTTTGAGTCTGCCGATCGCTGATACGGCTTCACGACGAGCGAGTGTGTTTTTCTCAACTTCAGCAAACCTGACGAGTCCCTTTAAAAAACGATCATCTTTTAACTTTCCAACATTTTTAACCGCGAGACACCGAATTTTCGGGTTGTGGTGTTCCAATAAAGGCACAAACAACTGTCCATCAAACCCCTCTGGTAGTTTACCGAGGTTTTTGAGCGTGAAAAGCAGCTGCTGTTCCTCATTTTTCGGTGCAAGGGCTGCCCTGAAAAATGGAGATCCCCGTTTTAATTTTTCATGTTCTATGTCAGTTTTGGTTAACATCTTTCTTAGAACATCGCTCCTTTCATAGAATAGGGTTCGGTTCTTCTCATGAAACCTTCTGAACGTGTAACACACAACGAATGCCCAAATGTCTATCTCGTCTTTAGTCTTGCCCAGGTAGTGGCGAGTTTACCACGCGCTTCCACTTCAAGTGTGTCTGGCAACAACTTTTTAAGCTCAGTTTGACTGAGGACAGCATCACTGAAATTCAAAGTAATGTTTACCTTAGTTTCGTTGTTTTTGAAAAAATAAAATTTATTTGCTTTTCAAGCGGATATGTGTTATTATTAAAAAGGTTAAATCATGTGGGGGATTAGCTCAGTTGGGAGAGCACTTGCATGGCATGCAAGGGGTCACCAGTTCAAGTCTGGTATCCTCCACCATTTTTATCGTGTTTTATTTTCAGGTGATCGTTCAGCAGGTGTTGAACCATCGCTATTTTTTTGTCCTGCCGCTTTATCTGCTTGTGTCCTTGCAGTTCTACGTGGCAAACCGTTATCCAAAATACCTAAAACCGTCAGGAAGTTGTGCCCGTGGCGATAACGTCTGTCCTAACGCCTTCTCTGCCCTATCAATCTGATCTTGCATCTCTTTCCGTTTCGTTCGAAATTTCTCCAATGTCTCTCGAATCTCATCATCACCAATAAGCGAATCCTTTACAAACCGATTCATAGTCTTCAAATCTTCGATTGCCTGTATATGTTTCTGGCGTTTCAGTTTCCACATTGCATTAATTTGGATTTTCTGTTCCGATGTCACACCGAGATCAGCCAAAGTAAGGCTTTCCTTCACTGGAGCTTCATCTTTCTGTGCCCATGCAAAGACACAACAGAACACAACACATCCTAATATTTGCGCAGTCCGCTTTATCCACAATTTTCGCATAGTACCCTCCTCTTGTTAAAAGAATAGCATAACTTACGAAAAATATCCACTTTGTGTGGTAATATTACTAACGAAAAAACAGAGCCATTCAGTTTTCAAGTTTTTCAGGACATTTTA
The DNA here is from genome assembly GCA_965237835.1 of Candidatus Poribacteria bacterium. Lineage (GTDB taxonomy): Bacteria > Poribacteria > WGA-4E > WGA-4E > WGA-3G > MSPOR6. The sequence goes on from OZ250160.1 coordinate 872,255, forward strand.
GAGAGGGTCGCGATTCGGAGATCGCTCCTACAGGGGAGGGGAGGGTCGCGATTCGGAGATCGCTCCTACAGGGGAGGGGAGGGTCGCGATTCGGAGATCGCTCCTACAGGGGAGAGGAGGGTCGCGATTCGGAGATCGCTCCTACAGGGGAGGGGAGGGTCGCGATTCGGAGATCGCTCCTACATAAGAGAACTACCGGACAATTGAATGGCTCTGCGAAAAAAACTTGCATCTTTTCGCATTTGTGGTATAATTTAAAATGATAGATAATCCAGTATTAAATTGAAAGGAGATTATTGCCATGCAAGCATTTGAGTATATCAATGCTCAAACGGTATCAGAAGTTGTTGCACTGCTTGATGAGAAAGGGGACCAAGCCCGAATTCTCGCGGGTGGAACTGACCTCATCGTCCAAGCAAGAGAGGGTAAACGTACTTTAGACTGGATGATAGACATCAAATCCATTCCAGAAGTCAACATATTAGACTATGACTTGAAAAACGGGTTGACCCTTGGCGCAGCCGTTCCGTGTTATCAGATATATGCTGTTGATGCAATTTGCGATGCCTATCCCGGTTTAATAGACGCAACAAAAATCATCGGTGGCACCGCTATTCAAGGACGCGCTGGGGTAGGAGGCAACTTGTGTAATGCCTCACCCGCTGCAGATGGTATACCACCGCTGATTGTCCTAAACGCGACATGTATCATCGCTGGTCTAAAAGGTGAACGTGAAATCCCGGTTGAAGATTTTTGCACTGGTCCCGGACAGACAGCACTTGAAAAAAGTGAGATGCTTATCTCTCTAAAGGTCCCAGCACCGCAGAAAAATTCGAGCTCTTACTATCTTAGGTTTATCCCACGCAATGAAATGGACATAGCAGTCGTTGGGGCGGGTGCATCCGTAATATTAGATGATGCGAAACAACGCATAGTCTCTGCCAAAATCGCACTCGGTGCCGTTGCGCCAACACCTCTATTTGCTGAGGAAGCAAGTGCACTTCTCGCTGGGAAAGAAATCTCTGATGCTGTTATTGACGAAGCCGCACAAGCCGCACAAGCTATCGCCCGTCCGATTAGCGATATGCGAGGCACCGCCGAACAGCGAACACACCTTGTTGGCGTACTGACGCGACGCGCGCTCAACGGTGCAATCCAAAGAGTCAAAGACGCAGCATAATTTTGACAATTGTTCTCACCACCGATATCTTATATGGATTGATTAACTTGTACCTATAAATATGAAAGGAAACCGATACTATGGCGAGAAGATCACACGTTCAAACCACAATCAATGGTGAAACGGTGGACTTTCTCTGCGAACCCAGACAAAGCCTACTGGAAGTCCTAAGAGATGAACTCCACCTAACAGGCGCAAAAGAGGGATGCAACAACGGGAATTGTGGCGCATGCAGTGTCATCCTTGATGGCAGGCTCGTCAATTCATGCCTTGTCTTAGGCGTAGAGACCGATGGAAAATCTGTTGAAACCATTGAAGGTCTTGCCGAACCAGAAAAATTGCACCCGATCCAGGACGCGTTCCTTGAAAACGCCGCGCTTCAGTGTGGTATTTGCACCCCCGGCTTTATCATGAGTGCAAAAGCCCTACTTGATCAAAACCCAAACCCCACAGAACACGAAGTCCGATATTGGTTAGCAGGAAATTTGTGCCGCTGTACCGGCTACGATAAAATCGTTCGCGCTGTGCTTGATGCAGCCGAAGCTACGTAAAAGGAGCATCTTCATGTCTGACCCTATGTCTAAAAAGAAAGAATATAAAGTTATCGGAACCCGCCCTATTCGGCATGATGGCGTTGACAAAGTCACCGGCAGGGCAATTTATGGAGCAGATTTTCAGATCACAGGACTCCTGCACGGCAGAGTACTCCGGAGTCCACATGCCCATGCACGAATCGTCTCGATTGACACGAGTCGCGCCGCAGCACACCCCGGCGTTAAAGGTGTCGTCACCGCACAAGACCTGCCCCCAGCAGAAGACAAGATGGCATACCTTGGAGAAGGTGCAGTTAATCTCAAATATCTCTGCGATAATATTTTAGCCAGCGACAAAGTGCTATATAAAGGACACGCAATCGCCGCTGTTGCAGCGACAAATCCGCATATCGCCGAAGAGGCTTGCCAGCTCATTGATGTTGAATATGAGGTCCTACCACCAGTATTAGAGGTGCGCCAAGCGATGGAACCGGATGCACCACTTCTGCACGAAAACTTGAAAACGTCCTCACTCGGTGAAACAGCGGACAAACCGAGCAACATCGCTAGTCATCTCCAACACAAAAAAGGAGACATTGAAAAAGGGTTCGCCGAAGCCGATGTCGTAATTGATCGAGAATTCGTTACAGGCACCGTCCATCAAGGTTATATTGAACCACACAATGCCACAGCACTTTACAATCCCGATGGACAGCTGACAGTATGGTGTAGCACGCAAGGTGCGTTTACCGTCCGTGAACAACTCGCTGAAATTCTTCAATACCCGATTTCCAAAATTAAAGTTGTCCCATTAGAGATCGGCGGCGGTTTTGGCGGTAAGATCAACGTCTACGTTAAACCTCTCGCAGCACTGCTTGCGAAGAAAACAGGCAAACCGGTAAAAGTCCTCATGAACCGCGCTGATGTATTTGAAGCCACAGGTCCGACCCCCGCATCCTATATAACAATTAAGATGGGAGTTACCAAAGATGGCAAAATTACCGCCGCCCAAACATCTCTCGTCTTTGAAGCAGGTGCATATCCCGGATCGCCAGTCGGAGCAGGCGCAATGTGTGTCTTCGCACCTTACAACATTGAAAACGTCCTTATTGATGGATACGACGTAGTTGTCAATAAACCGAAGACCGCTCCATACCGTGCCCCAGGTGCAACCAATGCAGCGTTCGGTACAGAGACAGTCATTGACGAACTCGCGGAGAAATTAAACATTGATCCGCTTGAAATCCGTCTCATCAATGGTGCAAAAGAGGGTGACCGTCGAGCAGACGGACCCATTTACCCGCGCATCGGCTTTATTGAAACGCTTGAAGCGGCAAAGACACATCCCCACTACGCATCACCGAATGGGAAGAAATATCATGGACGCGGGATCGCCTCCGGTTTCTGGTTTAACATCGGTCTGGAATCCAGTGTTACAATTAATGTTAACCCCGATGGCACTATTAACCTTGTTGAAGGGTCCACGGACATCGGTGGCACGCGTGCCTCAATTGCTATGCAGGCGGCGGAAGTACTTGGCATTCCTGCTGAATCGGTAAACCCAACCGTTGTTGATACCAATTCCATCGGATACACTGCCGTTACGGGTGGAAGCCGAACAACTTACGCTACGGGTTATGCTGCATACGAAGCAGCACAGGATGTCGTCCAACAGATGACTGCACGTGCAGCAAAACTCTGGGATGTTGATGAAGCCAACGTACAGTTTGCTGATGGTGAATTCTCAAGTATCAACGGCAAAGAGGAGCAGATCAGTTTCCGTGACCTATCCGCGAGACTTGGTGAAACCGGCGGCCCCATTGTCGGTAGAGGGACAGTGAACCCCGCAGGTGCAGGCGGCGCATTCGCTACCCATGTTGTTGATGTAGAAGTAGACGTAGAAACCGGCAAAGTTGAAATCCTACGTTACACTGCAACACAGGATGCTGGAAAAGCCATCCACCCGAGTTATGTTGAAGGGCAAATTCAGGGCGGAGTCGTACAAGGTATCGGTTGGGCATTGAATGAGGAATACATCTACAATGCCGAAGGTGCAATGACAAACGCCAGTTTCCTTGATTACCGTATGCCAACATGCTTAGACCTACCGATGATTGACGCTGTCATCGTAGAGGTTCCGAATCCAGGGCATCCGTATGGTGTGCGCGGTGTCGGCGAAGTGCCGATTGTCCCACCCCCTGCAGCGATTGCCAATGCCATCTATGATGCTATCGGTATCCGCATGACTGAACTACCGATGTCGCCCAACCGTCTCTTAAAAGCGATGGGCAAAATCTAATTCGTTTCGTACTTTGGAACTTTCATGTATCGGGCGAGGTATCCTTACCTCGCCCTTCATAGTAAAGCCTAAATACTTCATAAACGTCTTGTAGGTATCACAAACCAATCCTCAGCATTCTTGTAGGAGGGCTTTATCCGCCCGACTTATGCTGACAGCATCATAATTATTAATGGAACTCCTCCAATGCCGATTGTAGCCATTCCCGCACTCATGCGCAGCCTAACAAATGGTGAAGATAGCGTCACCATCTCCGGCACAACGATCCGAGAGATTATTGACAACCTTGAGATCCGTTACCCAGGAACAAAAGAAAAGCTTTGCGAAGGGAACCGTATCCATCCCGGTATCGGTGTCTACGTCGATGGTGTTCTTACCAGGGGAGCCATGCACGAACGTGTTGACGCGAATTCAGAACTCCACTTTCTTCCTGCCATTAGTGGTGGTATCATATAATACAAAATTAACTTGATTCCAATCTATCGGTGCGGTTCGAAAAACGCACCTTATGCGTCAATTTAGTGCGTCTGATACATCTTTCGCCTCCCCCCGAGGCTTTGGTAAATCACATCTTAGCACCAGCGGTGCGACAGGTATATAGAAAACGGTGTCCAACAGTCTCTTGAACCCCAGCGGGGTGACAGGTGTCTGACAACATGTGCCCATATACACCTTTCGCCCCGCTGGGGCTTGAGGATCGTGGTCTATACACATTCCGCCCCGCTGGGGCTAAGATATCCAAAATATAGGTTTATTTCCTTAAATTGACGCCTAGGGTGCGGTTCGAAAAACGCACCTACCGTCCAGAAAATAGGACAAATCCCGTTAATTTGGTATAAATTCATTAAAAAAGCCAATTATCGCTAAATATACGCATTTTTTTACAATTTTATTTGACAAACCTATTTTTAGGGTGTATAATTAGAGTCACCTTTCAATAAGGAAGGTGAAGTTGTTCTTTGAAAGTTAAATAGTATACGTGACGTGCCTATTATATAGCTTGTGAGTACGCCTCAATTATTTGATGATGTACTTCAAAACTTTTGTGGAGAGTATGATACCGGCTCAGGACGAACGCTGGCGGCGTGGATTAGGCATGCAAGCCGAACGAGAAACTGTGCTTCGGCACGGTGGAAAGTGGCGAAAGGGTGAGTAACGCGTGGGTAATTTGCCTTCGAGATGGGGACAACAATCCGAAAGGGTTGCTAATACCAAATACGATTGGGAATACTTCGGTGTTTCCATTGAAAGGTGGCTTCGGCTGCCGCTCGAAGATGAGCCCGCGTCCTATTAGCTTGTTGGTGTGGTAATGGCACACCAAGGCTACGATGGGTAGCTGGTCTGAGAGGACGGTCAGCCACATTGGGACTGAGACACTGCCCAAACTCCTACGGGAGGCTGCAGTCGAGAATATTTCGCAATGGGGGAAACCCTGACGATGCGACGCCGCGTGGGGGATGAAGGCTTTCGGGTCGTAAACCTCTGTGTTATGGGATGAATTGCTCGTTGCTGATAACGCAACGGGTTTGACGTTACCGTAGTAGAAAGCCCCAGCTAACTACGTGCCAGCAGCTGCGGTAAGACGTAGGGGGCAAGCGTTGTCCGGAATCACTGGGCGTAAAGCGCGCGCAGGCGGTAAAGTAAGTCAGACGTGAAAGGGTTCGGCTCAACCGATCCATGGCGTTTGATACTGCCTTACTTGAGTCTGGAAGAGGAAAGTGGAATGAACGGTGTAGCGGTGAAATGCTCAGATATCGTTTAGAACACCCGTGGCGAAGGCGGCTTTCTGGTCTAAGACTGACGCTCATGCGCGAAAGTTTGGGGAGCAACCGGGATTAGATACCCCGCTAGTCCATACTGTAAACGATGGGTACTAAGTGTAGGGGGTATTGATTCCCTCTGTGCTGTAGCTAACGCATTAAGTACCCCGCCTGGGGAGTACGGCCGCAAGGTTAAAACTCAAGGTAATTGACGGGGGGCCGCACAAGCGGTGGAGCATGTCGCTCAATTCGACGCAACGCGAAGAACCTTAACCAGGGCTTGACATCGCAGTGACCGCTATAGAAATATAGTTTTCCTTCGGGACACTATGACAGGTGCTGCATGGCTGTCGTCAGCTCGTGTCGTGAGATGTTGGGTTAAGTCCCGCAACGAGCGCAACCCCTGTCTTTAGTTGCCATCAGGTAATGCTGGGGACTCTAAAGAGACCGCTGGTGATGAGCCAGAGGAAGGTGGGGATGACGTCAAGTCCGCATGGCCCTTATGCCCTGGGCTGCACACGTGCTACAATGGTCGGTACAGAGGGATGCGAGACCGCAAGGTGGAGCCAATCCCAAAAAGCCGACCCCAGTTCGGATTGCAGTCTGCAACTCGACTGCATGAAGTTGGAATCGCTAGTAATCGCGGATCAGCACGCCGCGGTGAATCCGTTCCCGGCCCTTGTACACACCGCCCGTCACGCCATGGGAGTTGGTAGCATTCAAAGACGGTGACCCAACCTTCGGGAGGGAGCTGTTTAAAATGAGACTGATGACCGGGGCGAAGTCGTAACAAGGTAGCCGTAGGGGAACCTGCGGCTGGATCACCTCCTTTCTAAGGAGCAATAACAAGGATATTCTCACACGATACTCTTGTTCATTACGCTCTTTACCTTACAAGACACGCACAACTACTATTTAACTTTCAAATTACACATTCTCTGCCTTCATCTTAGGGGCTTATAGCTCAGAAGGTTAGAGCGCGCGCCTGATAAGCGCGAGGTCCCTGGTTCGATTCCAGGTAAGCCCATCTTCTTTCCTAAATTCTCCATCACACTTTTTGATTTAACATCCAACCTAACACTTTAAATAGAATGTGTGAAATCTTGTCATAATCCATATAATCAGAGATAACTTGCTCATAGTTACCCAATTTGGCTTGGGCAAGACCCGATTTATTGAAATACTTGACATGTATATTGCCAATCGGGTCGTGTTCCTGCTCTGATTGCTCTGTTCGCTTTTAGGGTTATTTAGTTTTAGGCTTTTTGCCCATTTTATCCGAAAAGTCGCGATTCGGAGATCGCTCCTACAGCGGAAAGTCTTAGATTGAAAATCTAAATATTCGGAGAACTAAATAGCCCTGGTTCGCTTTACCAACGCTGCAAGTGCGTTTGAAGGGACAACAGTAGCACCTATTTTGATTGTATCGCTATCGCCAATGTGTTGTATGTTTACGCATATATCGCCTCGTTTAGTGAGTTTGATTGGAATTATACATTAGGATGTGTTGTTTGCAACCCCGATTTCTTGTTAGCGGGGTTTTCAGCCTCGATTTTCTAACAGTTTGTGCTACAGAATCGCGATTATTGTCTGAACCAGGATTAGGAGATTTTCAGGATTATTCTCAGCCAGTATTTTTTAATGAAAAGAATATGAAGCATCCACTTTTGATATAAAAGGACCTAATCCTGGAAATCCGATAATCCTGTGAATCCTGGTTCAGACAAACTTACTCGGATTCGGTTTGCAGGTTTTTAAGTTCTCGTTCAGCATCGATTTTGAGTTGCTTATTCCCTACTTGTTCCGCGAGTTTCAAAACGGTCTCAAAATCCTGCTTAGCCTCCGGTGTACGCCCTGCATTTCTATGCTGAACGCCGCGATGATATGCACCTATCGCATAATCCGAAAGCGCACCATCATTATCCCCAAGTTTAGCCTTCGCATCCCCACGACTATAGTAGAAATCAGGATATGCATTATTCTCCTGAACTGCCTTATCGTAATCCGCAATGGCAGCTTTATATTGCTCAAGTGCCGCCTTCGCTTTGCCACGCTCGTGATAGGCAGGAGGATATCCGGAACTGAGTTGAATAGATGTGCCAAGATCAGCAATCGCCTCGGTATATTGCCCGACGTGATATTTCGCACTGCCACGATAGAAGTAATCCATGTGAATATGCTGTCGGACAGCAATTACCATATCAAAATCAGGAATAGCAGCCTCGTATTTTTTAAATAGATATTTCGTCTTTCCGCGATCGAAATAAGCCTTCGTATAGTTAGGATCTAATTTGATGGTAATGTCAAAATCCAAAATAGCAGCTTCGTATTCTTCAAGGTTTTGTTTCGAAAGTCCACGATTGAAGAACGCAAAAATATTGTTAGGACTTATCTTTATCGCAGCATCATAATCCACAATAGCTTCCTTGTATCGTCTAAGTGAAAACTTCGAATTGCCACGACTGATGTAAGCATGCGCAACATTAGGGTTTAGTTTGATGGCGGCTGTATAATCTGCAATGGCAGCCTCATAGCGTCTGAGGTTATGGTTTGAATTGCCACGACTGATGTAAGCATGCGCAACATTAGGGTTTAGTTTGATGGCGGCTGTATAATCTGCAATGGCAGCCTCATAGCGTCTGAGGTTATGGTTTGAAAAGCCACGGCTGCTGTAAGCACCTGCATGATTCGGGTTTAGACTGATGACAGTGTTGAAGTCCGTAATGGCTTCCTCGTATCGTCTCATTAGTAGTTTCGTATACCCGCGACCGTTGTATACATCCATATAATTCGGTTTTAGTCTGATGGCGGTAGTGAAATCCGTAATAGCTCCTTCGTATCGTTGTAGGTTGTGTTTCGCACGCCCGCGATTGTAATATGCCTCCGCATAATTAGGGGCTATTCTGAGGGCGGCATCATAATCCACAATCGCTTCATGGTATTGTTTGAGGTTTTGCTTCGTATTGCCGCGATTGTTGTATGCAAACACAAAATTAGGGTCTATTCTGAGGGCGGCATCATAATCCGCGATGGCTTCCGCGAATCGTTTGAGGTGCAAATTCGCGTGTCCACGATTATTGTAATGTAGAGGATAGTTAGGGTCAAGTTTGATGGCAATGTTGAAGTCCGCAATGGCTACCTCGTATTGTCTAAGTGCAATTCTCGTATACCCGCGATTGCTGTAGGCAAAAGCATAATCGGGTTTGAGTGTGATGGCAGAGTTAAAATCCAGAATGGCTTCTGTGTATTGTTTGAGGCTATTTTTCGCATTCCCGCGATTGTAATATGCCTCCGCATAATCGCGTTTTATTTTGATGGCGGTGTTGTAATCCAGAATGGCTTCTGCATATTGTTTGAGGCTTTGCCTCGTATTCCCACGATTGTTGTATACATAAGGGTAATCCGGTTTTAATTTGACGGCGGTCTCATAATCTGCAATGGCTTCCGCGTATTGTCTGAGTTCTCGTTTCGCATTCCCACGATGGTAGTATGCTATCGCATAATCTGGCTTGATAGTGGTTACCACTGTGTAATAAGGTACGGCTTTCTGCGGGTTACCCGATTTGGTATGTGCTATACCCAACATAAAGAAATACTCGACATGTATATTGCCAATCGGGTCGTGTTCCTGCTCTGATTGCTCTGTTCGCTTTACCAACGCTGCAAGTGCGTTTGAAGGGACAACAGTATCACCTATTTTGATTGTATCGTTATCGCCAAGGGGCAAGGGAGCAACACCGGATGGCAAGACTCTTAGCAACACAATCTCATTTTTCGGATCTACTGCGGCGACCCCCTCAATCGCATGCTTTTTGTCTTTACCGACGACTTGTGCGGTGCCTATTGCTGCGTCTTTGATGGCATCGGCGTTGGTGACAATCAGTGTGTCGCTGACGAAGAACCCGCTCCCGCTGGTAAGAGGGGTGTTGTTTATGTCCTTCATCTCCAGAAGGACTGTGGTTGCTGATGCGATGTTTATTGCTACGCACATCAGTAAGCATATCATGGGGATTAGCATTGACTGCCAAAGTGTAGAATGTTTGCGCATAACTCGCCTCGTTTGGTAGGTTTGATTGGAATTATACATTAGGTGGTGCGTTGTTTGCAACCCTGATTTCTTGTTGGACAGGGTTATTTAGTTTTCGATTTTTCCATTGTAATTTATCACAAATGCTAATTATTTATGATATGCAGATGTAGCGTGACTTTTCACGCTACATCTGCTGGACTTCACCTTAAAAAACAAACTCTTTTGAGGTGAACTATGACAAGAACATCCTCTTGCCACTTGATTGACATGTTAGCAGAAGTGCCAGACCCACGCAATAAAAAAGGCAAACGACATCCGTTGAAGTCAATCTCTAACAACTTTTGTAAGTTCAGAGGGTTCGTTGTTGTGCGGCTTAATATCCTGTCCCGATATATCTGAGATAAACTTATCATAGCGATGAGGTTCGCTATCCAGTGCCAAGCATTTTTTTCTTTTGTGCCGTTCTTCCCCGAATCTCTTTGCCCCAAGGAAAATACCTAATTCAAGCGGCATGTTAAATCGCGGTAGATAAGAGACATTGTCTAATTGCGTTTGGGATATATCGTGAATTCCATACCTACATTCCGCTATAAGATTATAAATCTTTTCTATACACACCTGTCTTTTGCTTATTTGTTACTGGGAACTCAAAAAAACTGTAGCAGCATTCTGAACATCTTTTTTATCTCTCTTCCATCAAGACCCCATGCTTTAGCTTGCGGGATGTAGACGGGCGTTGCGTTTGAAAGTCAAAATAGATTTGACTTTCGCCTTAAAATGTGGTATAATATTACTAACACTTTGGACACCGTTCTGACCCTGCACTACCTGTGCAGGAGGTGTCCGCTACCGTCAGAAGTAGTCAAAAAGTGCTAAGTGTCAATACCACTCTAAAAGTATTTGGGCAGTTTCCGCGTAAGTTTCGGAGCAGAGGTGAAAGTCTGCACGTTGTATTGCTGCCCACTTTTGAACTTTTCTATCCTTTTGGATAGAGGCAGGCGGGGATAGCCAAGATTTTGCTTGATATGCCCGAAGCGATTTAATTCACGCGACGGGGAAACGCCCGCTGGTGGAGCGATAATAAGACGGTAAGCTCTATGAGTAAACCGCAATCGCTATGAAACCGAAGCCCCATGCTTTAGCTTGTGGGTGCTATCACCTCTTTCCCTGAAGGTTTCATAGAGGCATCGTGTTTGCGGGATCTAAGTATCTGTGCCCCAGTCGGGTAATAAAACTGATATTTTATCTTTCAGAAATTGTATTACATCTCCGCTAACTTTTTCTGTAGCCATACCCGCATCGGTGCATTCCCCGGATCGCAGACCTCAATGAAATGTCCCGGCAATGGCTGACCAATCAACGCCTCTATATCGCGCCGCCGATCTGCAACAACATCTGGGTGATCACTTGCAACGTTTTGCTTTTCCTCAGGATCATTCCGAACATCAAAGAGTTCATCACCCTTCTCATCTTTATAGCCAACCGACGTGCAGAAATTCCAATGTTTATCGCGCACGCTCACGCGCCCGACCGCATTGCCGACTGTAAAACTTGCCCACCCATTGATAATCCGTTCACGGAGATATGTTTTTTCCTGCGTAACGAGCTGCCACATATCCTCACCGTCAGTCCAACCACATGGAATATCAAGCAGATTTAGCAACGTCGGCATCAGATCATGGTTCTGCACAAACGCTGAAATATCCTTGTCATACGGACCATCTGGATGGCGAATCATCAAGTTTAATTGCGTATTGAACGGATGTAGTTTGTTCGCGCCTTTTCCAAAACTTCCATGGTCGCGGAGTTGTGTGCCGTGGTCAGACATTACCACAACAAGCGTCTCATCACGAATTTCTAATGCCTCAATCTTGTCCAATAAAACACCAACCCACTTATCAACAAACGTTACCTCACCAAGGTAGAGTGCCTCAATTCGATTACGTTCATCTTCAGTCGGTCCACCCCCTTCGTTCGCGCTATTCGTCATAATGAAATCCTTCCCCGAATAGTCTGGATAATAGATGTCTGCGTAAGATTTAGGCGGATCCCAAGGCTCATGCGGATCGAAACTATCTACCCATAAAAAGAACGGACCAACGGTGTGATTATCTTCAAGCCAATCGGACGCTGCACGGAAAACGCGCGCACAACTATAGTCATCCTCCGATTGCCGATGACGTTGTGACAATAGGTAATTCACGAGTCCTACGTGTCGCTGCCAATTGATCGGTTCACGGACATGCTTGCGAAGTTGGTCCTCAATCAATCTCGGATCACCGCTGTGCCAATTATCTGATTCCTGACCACGGATAAAATCGAAGTGCGCGAATCCGCGAGAGAAATTCATTGTCGGTTTAAACATGTGGTATGTATCTGCTATAAGGGCAGTTAGATAACCACGTTCCAACAATACCTCTGCGATTGTATCCTGTTCCGGTGGAATCTTATGCCAGCCGGGGGCGTGATGCCAATGTCCACGCCGATCAAAGTTATATTTCCACGGAAAACTCCGCATACCTGTAAAGTTTCCACGACGTACCTGAAGTGTCGGTTGACCCTCACCAAAAGCACGTGTAAAACGGATACTCTCCGATGCAAACGCATCAAGATTTGGCGTTTGGACATGGCTATATTTCTTGCCTTCTCCAATGATGTCTGCTCGAAATGTGTCTAAACAGATACAAATGATATTCATAATCACATCCCTCTCATTTCGTCCAATATTTTTTCGGCAGCCTCTAACGGGTCATCGTCTTCAATAATCGGTCTACCGACAACGATGAAATCTGCGCCTCGATTAATCGCCTCTGCCGGTGTTGTGATACGACGTTGGTCACCTGGATCAGCCCATTTCGGACGGATCCCCGGTGTGACAATCAGAAAGTTATCACCACACGCTTTTCGTATCGGTTCAATTTCCAAAGGGGATGCGACAACGCCGTCAAGTCCAGCCTCTTTTGCTTGCTTCGCGAGAAATACTACCTGCTCCGTAAGCTGCCGCTCCGATCCAAAGTTTGACTGAAACCCTTGTTCATCCATGCTTGTCAGAATTGTAACGCCAAGAAGAACAGGATTAGGAATTCCAGCATCGTCCGCAGCAGCATCCGCGCTGAATCTCGCTGCCTGCATCATTTCAAAACCACCGGAGGCGTGCATGTTAATCATGTTCGCGCCGTGTTTTGTCATTGTGCTGACATCGCGTGCTACAGTATTTGGAATGTCATGAAATTTCAGATCCAAAAATGTATTATATCTTCTTTCACTCATCCATGAAAAAACCACAGTACCAACTGTTGTAAAAGCCTGGGACCCGATCTTAACCCACGAGACAGTATCCATAAGTGCATCAGTTATCCAGTCGATATCCCTACCATCGTCCGTATCCAATGCAACAATTAATCTGTTTTCAATTTTCAATCTGTTCCTTTAAACCTGGGTAATTGTATACAAACGCATACAATTCCCGATTAGCACCCGCCTAAGCAGGTGGAAGAACCGTCAAAGTTAGGGTTTCCGTAAACACTAACGCTTTTTCTACGCCGAGTGTCCTCACAGTGTCAGGGTTCGTCTCACTCATGAATGAAACCTTTACAGTCGTTTCCCAACTTGGTTGTTGTTAGGTGTGTTCGATCCGGACACAGACAACTGTATGCGACATAGGGGGATTGAACCCCTAAAACGCCTATCGTTTATCGCTTGAAATATCTAAATCTGCATTTATCAAGGTAAATCTGTGTTGTGACTACTTAGCACTCACCTCCTTTTGTAGAAATAACCGAATTACCCAAAACCTCGTCAACTATCCGTAGTGTCTCACGGTGTGCGTCCTCAATTTGCGTCTGACAGGTATAGATACGCATTGCAATTGCATTTAGTTGTTCTTCAAAACTTTCTATCATCCGAGAAACCTCTGAAGGGGACGTACCACCGAGGCTTTGGTTATTCTTAAGTGCTAATTCCGCATCCAGAATTTGCTGTAGTTGTGAAATCGGTATGTCAATATCTTTTTGTTTCAAGAGTTCATGTGTCAACTCCCAATTGGTGAACGTCTTTTCCTGCTGAACCAGTTCTCTGACAAGCCATCCCACAATCTCATGGCATTCTCGAAAACTAATTTGATGCTCCTTAACCAGATAGTTCGCTAACTCTGTCGCGGTAGCAAAGTTAGCATTTACCAATTCAGCCATACGTTCTGTCTTAAATTCTGTGGTTTTGAGAAGTTCCGGTAGAATACCAAGACACGCCTTCACAATATCAAATGCTTCCCAAAGAGGTGGTTTATCCTCCTGAAAATCACGGTTATATCCCATCGGCAACCCTTTGAGATTCGTCAAAAGGTCTATCAACGCACCGTAGACACGTCCGGTTCTACCCCGTGTGAGTTCTGCGATATCAGGATTCTTCTTCTGTGGCATGATGGAACTTCCGAAACTATAAGCATCGTCAAGCACCGCTATCCCAAATTCGCAGGTCGTCCAATAGATGATTTCTTCGCTAATTCGTGATAGATTTGCCATAACGAGTGACAAAGCGAAAAGCACTTCCGCTATGAAATCTCGACTGCTAATCACATCAAGGGCATGTTCATGAGGAGAGTCAAAACCGAGCAGCTTCGTTGTCAGGTTTCGATCAATTGGGAAGGTCGTGCCAGCCAAGGCACACGCTCCAAGCGGGTTCATATTAGCAAGTTCGTAAGCAGCCTTCAGTCGTTTCTGATCTCTTAGGAACATGCTCACATAGGCAGTTGCCCAGAAACCAAGACTAATCGGTTGCGCATGCTGTGTATGTGTATATCCGGGTATGACAGTGTCAACATGCTCTTTGGCAATGCTAAGGAATGCATCGCACAATGTTGAGATGCCGCGCTGGATATTCAGAATCTCATCTCGAATATAGAGGTGAGCGTCTACAAGCACCTGATCGTTACGAGATCGGGCAGTGTGGAGTTTACCGCCGAATTCGCGTCCGGCATTCTCAATCAGATACGACTCAACGTTCATGTGCACATCTTCTTTATTTGGGTCGAGAGTGAAGTTGCCGTTTTGAAAATCCTCCGCTGCCTTACAGAGCCACTGCAAAATCTCTCGAAGGTCAGCATTGGAGATAATTTCCTGTCGTGCAAGCATAATTGCATGCGCTTGACTTCCCCAGATGTCGTATCCGATCAGGCGGGTATCAGCTTCAATGGAGTGTGTGAAGGCTACTGTTTCTGAGGTGAGGCTTGCGCTAAAACGTCCGCCCCAAAGGGATTTTGATGGTAATTGCATACTTTGTCAAATTTACTGTGATTATACAGAGGATTACAGAAACCCAAACCATTTTTTTACGGTCCTCTCAATTATCTCCATTTGTGTAGGCTGCAATGTTGCTAATCTACGAATAAACACAGAGGAAGAAACTGCTGTCAAACCCTGGATGTTGAAAGAACCAGACTTCACCACGCTTAGGAGTTGGCATTATCGTCCGAAGCCTCTTCTTTTTCGAGCAGTCTAAAAACTTCTGCTGCCACTAAATTCTGATCTTGTTCTGTCCAGATACCGTAGTCATCATCATAAATGATATGTGCATCACGAGTTCGATATAGAATATGGATAGCCTGTTCAATGGACTGTAATTCGTCAGTAGTCAGGTTCGGCAATGCTGTAGTAATTTCTTGAATTGTATGCATCTTGAAAATCCTTTCGAAAGAGTGCTATTTGTAAATTCAATAATAAAATTGTACACTCAGATATTTTATAAATGGCAACACGATCCACACACAAAACCGAAAAAAGGCGACTAAACGTTTTGAAGGTTTCTCAAGATTACGCAACATGCGGAGGTCTACGCGGTGCCGTCGGTTGGATAATCTTGCGTTGATCTGGAGTTAAACGCGCTAACAACTCCCCGGAATGTGGATAGTCAAAACGTTCGCGGACATACTTTGGAGAATAACGATAGACAATCGAACGACGATAACCGGGATTTGTTCGCTCAGCTGAACCGTGTGTAATCGCATCTGTAAACATCACCACGTCTCCCGCCTTCAGATGTACTTCTTGGGTTGCAAAGGCTGTTCCTGCAGGCTTTCCAGTAAAACCGTCGTAGACAATACCTTTACCATTCTGTTTTAGACGTGGGTGAATCTCTGAACATTTATGGCTGCCCGGTATCAACACAGGCGCACCATCTCCCGGACCAATGTCATTCAATGCCATAAGGACATTAATTTGACCTACAAGCCATTCGCCGGTATTTGTCTGGCGAAACGTCAAATAACTCAACGGGACATGTCCCCCACAGTGAATATGGATGAAACCGCCAGGACCACGCACATTCAGAAAATTCTCGTGGATAGAAACCCCATTCACCTCATGAATATATTTCCGGATAAGACTAATCCATGCAGGATAGTCAATTAACTTTTGAAATACATCTCCACCTTCAATGATATTCTGGAAATTAACACCATTTTCTACATTGTAGGTATGCGTCTCAATGTTTCCGAGCCAACGCGGAATACGTTTATCCTCAGAATTTGGTTCCCAAGGTTGTTCAACATAAGCCCAATGACGATCTATCCATTCGTTTATCTTATCAAGATCTTCTTCTGAAATCGAATTCTCTAAAACGAGATATCCTTGTAGGTCAAAAAGATAATCAAGTTGTTCCTGATCCATGTTTATCCCTCAAAACATCCTCTATAGGCACATAAATACTTCAACCGGTAGGCGCGGTACGCAACCGCGCTAATGTTCTCGTTATTTTTATACGGAATTTGAAAAATCAACTACAAATACGAATTCAATTCTGTTTCTGTTGGTGTTAGCGTGGAAATACCATCTTCAGGAATCTCTACTTTTGCTGTCCATGCAATAGCATTGAGGATAAATTTTCTAAGGTTATCGTCTCCCCAATTTTTATGGTAATGACCACCTGTAAATCCAAATCCGCGTCCACTATCTGAACGTTCTACGCACCATCCAAGATGTTGCGGCTCACCGTTGGCAACCGATGCTCGAACGTGTGGGTTACCACTGTGAGGACCATCGGGTCTCTGAAGTGTTGACTCTGGTGCGATTGCACTTAACACAGGTGTCACACCCTGCATATTATCGCGAAACCGCATGTGGTAATACCATTCGTCATCTAATAAGAACGGTTCCATACCGCGTGTTACTGGATGTTCAGGAAATGATGTGAATTCTGCAGTCCAATGTGGATTAACCGAGAGATGTGTTTCAAAATAACCACCAATCCAATCCAAAAAACAATTTCCCGGTTCACCCTTCGGCACTTCAACTGCATAGTGCAGCATCGCAATTCCGATACCCTGCGCGGTTAATTCCGAAATCTGGTCAAGGTGAGGAATGCTAAGATGTCTACCACCACCATCCGAGTAAACTATTACGGCATCTATATCAGCGAAAGTTGCCGAGTCTGAAGGCCATCCTTGATGAACAACCGCCTCCATGTTATCAATAGAACTATTCAACTGATCTGCTAAGAAAGAACAACCACCTGGATGCTCATGCGACCCACTTCCATGACTTGCACTTCCCGCTACGAAAACAATTCGAGTTTTTGTTGACATATACACTCCTTACTGATTAATTCACGTGAACATAATACATCTGCAACCAGGCAGACGATTCACCATACAGATTTTAATTCTACATTTTATGTCTGTCTTTGTCAATCTATTTATTGATATTGAAAAGTGTTTATCAGAGAATATTATCTAAAAAATGATATTCGTTAGCATCACGGTGATACTCAATCGAAAATCCACTCTCATGAAACCGACAATATCATATCCCCATCCGAAGGGCAACTGCTGCCAACAGAATCAACAGCGAAACCACACCCATTAAACTTGAAACAATTGACATTTGTGTACGGAGCGGTTTGACTTCGGATGGTAGCTCTTCTAATGTTTCGTCTAAGGTTTCAATTGCCACCAACAATCTGGGGGCATACACAAAACTGTGCAAGACAGTGAGGATAAGCAGCGCGATAAATAGGATCAACTTGATTAGCAACGTTCGCATGAAGGAAGTGACAATTGGTGAGGAAAAATCTATAGCATTGAAGGTATTGCCTATTCCAGTAAAAAATAGAACGAGAACACAACCCCACACAATCGGCTCAAACCGTTTGCCTATTTGTGTCAAGAGTTGAATTCGTTTCACAGGTGGTAGGGTTTGTCGAAAATATGGCACAATAACCATTGCTAAAATGAGGTTGCCGCCAACCCAAACAACAGCAGCAATCACATGTATCCATAGAATTAATAACCAAATTATGTCCATTTTACAATATTCCTTTCTTGCGAGATGAGTTTGAACCGATATGTCCACTTTTGAAAGAAACCCCGTTGCTTTAACTCGGGGAGCATGTCATTGACTTTCAAAGTGTTGAATAACAGCCTCTGTGCGTGAGAGTAAGGTTATCCGTTCGTCAGTTGAAAGTGGCACAGGGGCAAACCGATGATAGTCACATTGCGTAAGGATGTCAATCAATTCGTTAAAAATAGAAGTAGAAACATCCCTGCCTTGACAGATTTCTTGGACTTCTGCGATGTTTAGTTGACGGTATGACATGCTTTGCCATTCACAGAGATATTGATGTAGAATTCGAGTCAATGCTTCCCCGAAGGATGGCGTATTTGCTTCCGTTTTCCCTGTTTTCAATGATTGGAGTGCTAAGAATGCTTGCTCTGCAGGGGGCATCTGTGTGTCTGGAGCAGTTGATGCTTTACCAGGCTTCAACTTTGCACGATACAATAGATATCCGCCTATCGTCATTCCAGCAAGTATTGGTATTAGTAGTAACCACAATGTCCATAATGGGAAATCGGATTCAGTGTCAACTATATCAGTCGGATTAGGTAGCACAGTGATCGGAATTGGGTTTGTTTTGGTTACTTGATATGAATTCTTGACAGGGCTGAAATACGCAAATTCAATTGCAGGAATCTGTAATATCCCTCCTTTTAAAGGAATTAACACATAAGTATAGGTGGTTCTATTGTCAGCGTCACCTTTGACATGAATTGGCGTTTCCACTCGAAACCCGTTAATAGGCGATACTTTTGGAGGTGTTACCGTTTTTATATTGCCTACACCAAAAATTTCCAATGTGAGTGTTAAAGCTTTTCGGACTTCAAGTTTGTTTCGATCAACCTGTGCGATGATATTATATTCTCCTACAGCCCCCATGAAGTTTGTCGGTCTTCCGACCTCAGGTAGTGGCTGTACATTGAGAGGAATCGGTTTCGTCTTTAACGTCTTAGGATTACCTTTTATAGGAAGTTTTAACTGTGCAGATGTAATTAGAATTTGCCCAGTTTTTTGTGGATACAAACGTCTTACATATTCTTGAACTTGATATGTCTTTCCCCGCATTACTACTGCAGAACCTTTTTCATCAGGGAGTTTTTCAACTAAAAACCCGGTGAAATCAGGGAGTAATGTTGTAGGTGGTTCCAGAGTTGGAAGAATTGTCGTATATAGGTAGCGAAACCGATATTCGATCGCTTCATTAAAGTGCGGTTTCTGATTATTGACTTCAGCCTGTACTTTATGGATGCCACCAGTGGAGGTATTCTGGTATGTATCAACTGCCCCGACAATAATTGTACCGGGTTTTGCCAAATAAGGAATACCTTGATAAGAAAAACGGATGTCCGATAAAACGATCTCTCCAATTTTCTGCGGTATAAGTTCATAAACCCACGCCATTTTAACTGCTATCTTTTTATCTACTAAATGGGGTGTTGTTTTGGAATGTAGCGGAACTGCAAGAAAATCGGGTAAAAAATTGAACTGCGGAGCACCGATATGTTTCATCAGTGTATTCCCCGAAATTTTGAGTTCTAATGTCGCCCTTTCATTCAATTGAATTTGGCGCGGCGTGACGATTGCTTCAACTTGGACATCTTGGCTTTGCACACTAGTCGTGAAAAGCATCAATAATATACTGAAGGGTATAATGCTCAAATATGTATACAACAATGGTATCTGAAAATTACCAATCTTTTTCACGCCGATATCCGCTTTTGAGTTGTTGTTTGAGTATCTTTTGCCGTCGCAGATTTTCATTTTTGCTCAAACGTTCAAGAAGTTGAAGTGCCTCTGATTTAGAGAGGTTGCTCGGCTCAGTTTCTGCTGAATCCTGTTTCTTACGACTATCCATTTGCTGCTGTGTGGCATATTCCTGTTGTTCCTTCAGCAGTTTAAGTGCCAATGCAAGGTTATGTTTAGTGTCAGCATCATGTGGGTTTAGACGAAGCGAGTCCTCATAAGATTGAACTGCTGCTGAAAAATCATGCATCTGAAACTGTGCATTACCTAAGTTATAATAGACAGCCGCTTTGTTGCCCACATCTCCTTTTAAGAGAGATGTTTGAAAAGCTGCCGCTGCTTGTTTATATCTACCGGTTTTGTAGAGTGCAGTGCCGAGATTATGGTGTGTGATAGGATTATTAGGTTTATCTAATACTGCCGCTTCAAAAGCCTCAACTGCAACATCATAGTCCTGATGCCAATATGCCTCATGACCGGATTTCATCAAACGTGTCCAGTTTCCGAGCCATCCTACAAGGCAGAAAAGGAAAAATATCAAAAGTGCACAATATAAAAACCTATTCCTCATGTTTTTATTATAAATGATTGTAGTGTGATTTGCAAGGAATTGTGTGATCATTCTCTGAATCTATCCACAAGATAATCTCGCTTTAGAAGAAAAAACATGACGAACGGGAATATAATCCTATTCGCCATTATGTGGTGCTTCAAAAACAGTACCTATGTAAACGTGAGTTTGATATATAGCAAATTCTAAACATAAATGGACATTTTCGTAGGGGTTAGGTAACCTAACCCCTACGGGCGAGAAGCCCTCGCCCCTACGCGAAGCCCGACATCTTGTTTTTATCAAACTCACGTTATGTAAGTGTTGTTGGATTAATTCCGCTTGATGTCTGCCCAGATAGTAGTCAATTTTCCTGCAGGTACAACAGGAAGAATGCCGGCAACTTCTTGGAAGAATTCTGCTTTGCTGTTGGCTGCATCTGGATAGATTTTGACAGCGTTGTGCGTTGCATCGTCAAAGTGAAGGTTCATGTAAGCACCTCCTCCAACTTCAGTCACACGAAAAAGCAGGACGTTTACGCCTTTCTCTAATAAAATTTCAACGTTGAAGTGTACGTTTCTGGCAGCACCTGTCCAGTCAGGGTGATAGTACCATTTTTCTCCATTAATCCATATCTGTGCATTGTTATCATGGGCAGGCGACATTACGGATGTCATCGCTTTTGGTGAATCAATCACAAGAATACCATGGATGTCAATATTATCTGCGGGCCCTGATTTACCCCCAGTTTTTTTTGCGATGATTGTACATAAGGTTTTTTAGATATTTTGTGTGAGGAAATCAATACTGGACTAACACGAGTTTCAGCCTGCACAATCGGAAATCGGAAAATATGGGTCAAGGAAGATGTCAGGTTCCCATGTTGTTTCAAGTGTCCGTTTTATCACAAAGATGAGGGAATAAGTTTTTGTTGAACGCGTATTATAGGCGCGTATCCACCGCTCAGCAGATTTTTCAAAATGTAGGAAACAGATAGCATAACTGACACAGACTACAAACCATAACAGTGCCACGCGTGGCAGTTCTTGCCGTTTCAATCGTAGTTGCCGAAATCCGAAAAGTGTCTTTATATCACGAAAACATTCTTCTATCTGCATCCGCCGTTTATAGGTGAGATAGAGTTGTGTATTGCGCAAACTATTTGAAACAAGATAAAGCGGTTCCTTATGGCGTGCATCTTTGAAAACATAAAGGTTTAGTTTGAGTTTCTCCGTGCTGTGATAAGATATGCCGGGATAGGCACCTGTCTTTTGCAGCGTTTCAAGTTTGATGCGTTGGCTATTGTGATAAAAACAAGTATTTTTACAAACGCGTATAACAAACTCAATACCGGCTTCCATAAAAGGTTTCATGATATATTTTGCGCGAGCAAATCCTCTATCAAACACCAAAATCGGTCTCCGGACATTCGGCAAAGCGTTTTCAAAATGCTTCATGAACTCACAACAAAACTCTTGAACAAGCGCATTATGACTACGGTAAACCATTTTGTCAAAAGCGTCTTTTCGATAGATTTTCCAATAGATGGGAATAGCCCGTTTGCGAAATGGCACTGCCATGACAATCACTCTATAGTGTTCAAGAATGTCTGTCTCATCAACGAGCACGATGCGTGGTGCCTGACCGATTTTGTTATAGAGCCAGCATAAGACAAAACGACACCACGCCACTAAGGCAACATCTGTCGGAAAGTTTGAGTCGATAAAACGGAGCAACCGCTTTTGCTTCGTTTTATAATGTGCTACTAACACAGGTAAGTGCGCCGCAAGCGTGTTTATCCGAAATGTGGGTGTGCGAAGACTCGCAAGCATGACCAAGATCAGATTTCTGAGCGCAGGACGCTTCAATACTATTTTGAACCCTTGCTTCACCTTGGATATGAGCGCACGCTTATTCACTTTGGCCGGTGCAAAACGTTTCAATGGAAAACCTCCAAAAAATGCACTATAAAATAAAACTTGAAAGTAGTTTAGCAGACAAAACGCTTTGGCACAACAACTAAAGAAAAATATACAAAATAAGTGCTATTAAAAACTGGGGGTAAACCAGTATCTGCGGGCCCGCCTCTGTTCATGTTATTATCGTTTGCTACAGGCAGTTCAAAGACATTCCATTCCCGGGTTCCACCGTGTCCATCCCAATCAATTTCGTTAATAGTTTTTGTCTTCTGCAAACCAGCAAACGTGGAAAGGGTTTCCTGCGTCAGTTCCCCATTGGTGCCTACCTCAATAAGATCTGTTTGTATGATTCCAGCACCACCGTTATTTGTGTAGTTGCCATCAGGTCCGTACCATTTGCTGATCCACGTGTTAACTGCGGAGTGGTCTTCCTCATTCTTTCCAGGGGGATTAGTGAAGAATTCGCCTTCTTTCAAGGGACCTCCCTTGAGATTAACTTCACCTATTGCAATCGCTAGATTTGTCACACTAAGAACTAAGCCTAAACTGAGTGAAATTGTTAGTATAAACAGATTAAATCGTTTCATTTTATTTTCTCCTTCAAAAAAATGCAAATAACATTAAGCGTCTTATGTCTACTACTTTAGGATGGGTATATGTCCAATGCATCCTGCCATTTTGTGAGTTGCGCGACTCGTTGTTTAGAATCAGATGGTATTTCGAGAGGTCTACCGCGAGTATCAATAACCAATCCAACCACGCCACCCATCGCTTCTGTTTCGACAGGTGTTCCATGTCCGGCACCAAGGTCAAATCTTCGAGAGGGTTGGAGTTTCAACGATGCTTTTTCACCTATTTCCAGTGGATAGAGTCGTAGATCTCCGAATGGTATATCTTCAGTGATGGCGGGTCTGTCAGTATAATTTATCTCAATGGAAAGACATGTATCACCTGCTTTGCCGATACCAATAGGTGTAACGCATGTGCCGAGATGAATTAGACAATCACGTTCAAAGACCTGTGTTGCAGCTTCCGCATTAACTTGAGCGAGAACACCAAGTTGAGGCATCATAAAGATACTATCTACTGCCAGATGTGTTATTCCCTCAGGTTGGAATGCGTCAATCATCATGAGCATTGATTGCTGCCGTCGTGGTGCATGCGATAGGACACCCCCACTGCCGACTAACATATCTAAAGAGAACATATTAACAAGTGTTTGCCCGCTTTCCGCCTGATCAAAGGCTTCGGAGATTGTGCGTTGTTGTTGCACACCCCGCAATTCTACTGCCAACTGCTTGTGTTGTTTAAAAGCCAACCTGAGTGCTTCACGAGCGATCGCCTGCTCAAGCACTAATTCCTGCAGAGTTTGCGGAATCGTCGTCGGACGAATCATCTTGTTTTTCACTCGATTTCGAAGATCGCCTACCTCAATATCAAAAGGCACCCATCTTAATACGTTGTCTATACCTGCTTCAGCGAGTACATTGGAGACGCTATAACTCATACCGAGGTTGGCACTAACGGTTCGGTTGAAAATCGCTTCTCCATCACGGTTTTTGAACACCGAAAACACATCGGTTGTCGCACCGCCTATATCAACGCCAATTACCTGAATATCTTGTTGTGATGAAACTGTCTGTATTATTTCACCGACAGCACCTGGCGTTGGCATGATAGGAGCATCAGTCCACTCAATCAGTTTTTTGTAACCGGGTGCATGCGCCATCACGTGTTCAAGGAATTGTTCCTGAATTTTGTGTCGGGTAGGCATCAAGTTTTCACGTTCTAAAACTGGGCGGAGGTTATCTACTATCTCCAAAGACATCATATCATCTAAACGTTCTCGGACTAGTTCACATGCATCTTTATTCCCCGCATAGATGATTGGAAGTTTATAAGCAATACCAAGCCGTGGTTGCGGACGCGATGCTGCGATAATCTCAGCCAATTCAACAACGTGTGAGGTTGTGCCGCCATCAATGCCACCAGAGAGGAGGAGCATATCAGGACGAAGCTGTCGAATCCTCTCTATTTTCTCGTGGGGTAGGCGTTTGTCGTTGGAGGCGATGACATCCATGACAATAGCCCCAGCACCGAGTGCTGCACGTTCGGCACTTTCGCCAGTCATGCTGCGGACTACACCCGCCACCATCATCTGTAACCCACCACCAGCACTGCTTGTTGAAATATAGATGTCAACCCCTTCATCTCCGTTTTGGGGTTTGATGATAACACCGTTATCAAGGAGTTTGCGTCCAGCAAGTTCCTCAACTTCAGTAATAGCGTTGATGACACCTGCGGTTACATCTTCAACGGGAGCTTCAACGGTTGTTGGTGCTTCGCCGCGGACGATAAGTTGATACTCGTCGCCATGTTTTTCAATAAGGATTGCCTTAGTAGTTGTGCTGCCACAATCTGTGGCGAGAATAGAGCGGATTTCCCCCGCCGATTGGTTCATATAGTTCGTCTCCTCTACCGAATAAATTAAACCTGTCCATTTCCAAATATGCCCAGAAGGAAACCTTGGTCTAATGCGGTTCTACGCTCTGTAGCACAAACTTTATGAAGATTAACAAATTAATTCGGTAATTCTAATTTGCTCCGTTACCGGTAGGTGCGGTTTGTAACCGCACCGAGTCGTTCGCGAAAACGCTCGTTTTGAGCATATTCCCTAAGTTCCGGTGCGGTTACAAACCGCACCTACCGGTCCTGTGGAAATCGGGATTACAGATTTAAATACTTAAACTTCATTTAGTTTGCGTCTAATACCAAATTAACTTGATCCCAATATATCGGTGCGATTAGGAAACCGCACCTACCGTCCGGAAAATAAGACAAATCCCGTTAATTTGGGTATAAGTCAAAGTTTCTATAGCGCGTCAACGTAACGCGGACAAGTTCTTTATACGGACAGGACTTACGCATTTCCTCTTAAAGTCCCCTTGATAAGGGGGATTTAGGGGGTTAAAAACACTGAAATAACGACTTTTTAACTCCAATATGTGCCTTTCTGCTCAATTTGCGTAAGTCCTGACGGAATTAAACACGTTAACTTGTTCGGACATTCTAACAAAAAACACACCTAAGGTCAAGCATTATCTTTGGAAATAGATAGAGTTTTATTTACTCTGCTTCAACTCTCTTGTATGATAGATTTAATCCTCGGTTCACTCTAATATCCCAATTGTCGCAAATATTCCCGATTCACTTTCATCCGCTCTTCATCCGAACGATCTTCAACCATACCCGGGCATGCAGTAATCCATCGATCATAGTTGAGTTCTTCTAAAGTGGACATAATTCCGGGAAAATCCATCGCAGTGCCGCCGCCTACATCCACCCAATCCACATTATACGAACTGTCATCGCCACCTATAAACCCAGAATAATCCTGAAGGTGGACATAAACCAGCACATCCTTATATCGACGAATAGACTCTATCGGATCAAATCCCCAAAGTGCGGAATGCGATACATCAATGCACAGTTTACACTTTCGGAGAAGGCTCATATATTTTGCCCAATCCTCAATAGAATCCACTGTTGTATTGGTATGAATATGATAACAGACATCTAATCCGTATCGTGATGCGTATTCTGCCCACTCTTCGGAAACATCAGCAAGCTTAGCGAGATCAGAGTTGCTTATTGGTCGGTCACTCGGTTTTCCTGTCCCCATGAACATGAAACAATCTGCCCCAACCTCTGCTGCGAAGTCGATTCTTCGCTTATTGAGTTCCATCTGTTCAAAATTTTTGTCAATCGGCAACCCACGTGCTGTGACCGCAGCGATTGGCATGTCAATATTCTCACACATCCGCCGAATACGTCGCGGTGTGCCTGCCCAGTCTAAGGATTGCCGCATCTCCCAACCATCCCAACCGGCATCCTTGAGTTGTGTTAACAACTTCTCAAAATCTGGCTGTTGCCATCGTAACGTACTATATCCAAATTTGAAACCCATATTATTTCTCCTCTTCGGTATTCTTCTATATCAGAAGCATTCAGGTATAAACTATAACAGATTTTCATATTGCTTGCAATAAATGTTCATCTAATCTTCGGGCTGGAGACCCCTGCCTTCAGGTAGGGGAGGAAAGCCCGCTCTTTTTTTGTTGACCAATAATGCCAATCTATGTTATACTATACTCAGCATTGCTGGTAGGAAATGCCATCTATCTCGCTTGAGATAGTCCCTACCAACCGAACGGTATCGGAAGCAATGTGAAGGACATAATCGATGCGCACCTACAAACACAAGATACGCACTCATGATAAAAACAAACGTTTGGGTAATATGCTTGACGATTTGGCAGAGGTGCATAATCACTTCCTGCGTCTTGAGCAACGCTACTTCCGCATTTATGGTAAATATGCTGGCAGGTATCGTCTGCAACCGCATTTGACGAAGTTGCTCAACCGGACTAAAAAACACTGGGCTTGGATACCAAGAGACACACTTGACGCTGTTATCATCCGTCTTGACACTGCTTACCAACGTTTTTTTGTCTATAAAAAGAATGGTGGCAAAAAGGTTGGTCTGCCTAAATTGAAAAAACCACACAAGATGCGCTCTGCTAAGTTTCCAACAGGATACAGACTTGAGAATGGGCGTCTCCGTATCTCTTTCAAAACGTGGGATGCTAAAACACAATCTTTGAAGTTTGACCGTATCTGGTATTCTTTCCATCAACACCGCGACTGTCAAGGTAATGTCCGCTATGTCCAAATCCTCCGAGACGCTGCAGGAGAATATTGGCTTTATATTATCACTGATGACACAAGCAAAGAAGTCTTGTCTGCTACGGGTAAGAGCGTAGGGATAGACTTCGGATTGAAAACCTTTTTAACGCTTAGCACTGGTGAAAAGATACAGAGCCCACAATTCTTGAAACAATCCTTGAACGCACTTCGGCAACTCAATAAAGCGGTATCTCGTAAAGTCAAAGGTTCTAATAACTGGTGGCGTGCTGTCAGAGCACTCGCAAGACTCTATAGCAAAGTCAGCAACCAACGCAGAGACTGGCATTGGAAACTTGCCACCGATCTTTGCCGAAGGTTTGACGCCATCGCAACCGAAACGCTGAACCTTGATGGTATGAAAAGGCTTTGGGGGCGTAAAGTCTCTGACCTTGCTTTCTATCAGTTTGTTGAGATATTGAAGTTCAAATGTTTCAAACATAATCGTGAGTTCCATCAAGTTGGACAGTGGACAGCTACAACAAAACCTTGTAGCAACTGCGGACACAAAAACGATAATCTTGCTCTTTCAGATAGGCAGTGGATTTGCTCTAAATGTGGTTCACACCACGACAGAGACATCAATGCTGCTATCAACATACTTCGGGGCTGCTTAGAACCCCATGTGGAGACGATGTAAGTCAATCCTTCGGGATTGTTGTTGTCTGTGAAGCACAAGCCCCCGCCTTTAGGTGGTGGGTGCTATGACATTTGCTAAACTATTAAAAACTCACGGATTTTCCGTTACGACCTATTTTCTATTTTTAAGGAGAAAGTATGGACAAAGTTAAACTCGGTTTTATCGGTACAGGTGGTATGGCAGGCGCACACATGCGCAACCTGAAAGATAACTTTGAGGATGTTGAATTCTGTGCGATGTGCGATATTTCAGAAGATCGTTCGAAAGGGCGCGCCGAAGAGTTCGGTGGCAACGCCTACACCGATTTTCGTGTCATGTACGATAAAGAGGATTTGGACGCTGTTTATATATGCACACCTCCATTTGCGCACGGTGAACAGGAACGGATCGCTTGCGAAAAAGGCGTTGCTATGTTTATTGAGAAGCCGATCCATTCTGAATTGGAACCGGCGATCATTATCAATGACTACGTTAAAGAAACCGACACCATCACAAGTGTTGGTTACCACTGGCGTTATGGTGGCAATGCGCAGAATGCTAAGGCGATGCTTGAAGAGCAACCGCAAATTCTTGGTGCGCTCGGATATTGGATGGGTGGTATGCCCGGAACGCCTTGGTGGCGTGTGCGTGCACAATCTGGTGGACAGCACGTTGAGCAGACGACTCACATTTTCGATCTTTGCCGTTTTCTGGTTGGCAGTGATGGCAAAACCGTGCACGGTGTCGCGAATAGCGGTAGCATGACGCATATTGAAAACTATGACGTAGATGACATCAGCATGGTTAACATTGAATTTGAGAACGGTGCTGTTGCTAATATCGTTTCTGCTTGTGCGTTAGAAGGTTTCGGTCGTGTGCATCTTGAGGTGTTCACACGTGGACTCGTTGTCACCGTTGGTGGACCTAACAACGCGAAACGCAAAGACGAAACGGAACCGCTTTCTGGTGCTGGTGGCAAAGATCGTGACCGTGTCTTTATTGATGCTGTCAAGAGTGAAGACGACTCAGAAATCCTGTCTCCCTATAGCGACGCGTTACAGACACTTCGTATCATGCTTGCTGCAAGCAAATCGTTCGAAACCGGCAAAGCCATTGACCTATAAAATGTAGTAGGCACGCATTGCGTGCCTCATCAAAATCTAACGTATTCAGTTTTTTGAACTTTTGCTCAAGACTTTTCCTGTAGGAGCGATCTCCGAATCGCGACTTTTCGGATAAAATGGACAAAAAGCCTAAAACTAAATAACCCTGACTCATAACAGAAAGAGAAAAGAATTATGCCAATTAATCAATCTATCTGCTTTGGAAATTTCCGGCGTGACAGAGAGCCGGAAGATGTTATTAAAAAAGCCGCTGAAATCGGTTACAAATCTGTTGAGATGCTACCTGCCGATCTCTGGCCTGTTGTTCAAGACAATGGGATGCGGGTTGCAATCATCGTTGGACATTCCTCCCTTCCATCTGGTTTGAATGATCCGAGCAATCATGATCGGATAGAGGGTGAGCTGCTCAAGAATATTGATATTGCTGCAGAAAACGACATTCCCGGTCTTATCTGTTTTTCTGGCAACCGAGAAGGCAGGTCTGATGAGGAAGGTCGTGATAACACAATTGCTGGTTTGTCGCGCGTCACTAAAGCGGCTGAAGAAAAGGGAGTCAATCTCTGTATTGAACTGCTCAACAGCAAAGTGAACCATCCTGATTATCAGTGCGATAAGACTGAATGGGGTGTTGAAGTATGCAAAGGCGTCGGTTCTCCGCGGGCACTGCTACTCAACGACATCTACCACATGCAGATTATGGAAGGCGATCTCATTCGCAATATCACAGATTACAGCGAATATATTGGGCATTATCATACTGCTGGTAATCCTGGACGTCGCGACATTGATGACGAGCAGGAAATTTATTATCCTGCTGTGATGCGCGCTATCGCAAAAACGGGGTATGACCTCTATGTAGGACATGAGTTTAGTCCTAAAGGTGATCCGTTTGATGCGATGCAGCACGCTTATGGTGTGTGTAACGTTTAGGCTACTTTGGAAATTGTAGGGCGGGTTTTTGTGCCCGCCCATTCTAATAATATCTAACATGACATCCGAACGTGAAGCGCGCCAGACCATAGATAGCATGCTGAAAGCATCTGGATGGCAGATTCAAAATTATGCTGAACGTGCAACAGATGCTTCTCTTGGCGTTGCTGTCCGCGAATATCCATTAAGATTTAATCAGAGAGCAGATTACCTTCTCTTTATCGGTGGCGTTGCAGTTGGCGTTATAGAAGCCAAACCAGCAGGAACAACACCCAGCGGTGCACTCCAACAGGCAGAACGGTATCGAGCAAGTTTGCCAGATGACTTGCCAAACCTCCCTAGATTTCCGTTTGCCTACGCATCAACAGGGGTTGAGACATATTTTAGGGATATTCGGGATCCTGATTCTCGTTCCCGACAAGTCTTTACATTTCATACGCCTGATGCCCTCTGGTATCAAGGTAATGAACTCACTACACTCCGTGAAAATCTCAAGGATGAATTGCCTAAGCATCCCTTAGAAACAGATGTTCTCTGGAATTGCCAGTCTAAGGCAATCAAAGAGCTAGAGAAATCTTTGGCAGAAGCGCGTCAACGTGCTTTAATCCAGATGGCGACAGGCAGCGGGAAAACTTATGTCGCAGTAAGCAGCGTGTACCGTCTCATAAAATTTGCTAAAATCAAACGCGTTCTCTTTCTGGTAGATCGCAATAATCTCGGCAGACAGGCACTTCGCGAGTTTCAGTCTTACAAGACTCCCGATGACAGTAGAAATTTTGCTGAACTCTACAACGTTCAGCACCTCTCTAGCAACATTATTGACGAAGCAAGTGCTGTCTGTATTACCACTATCCAACGTCTCTATTCCATGCTAACAGGTGAACCCGACTATGAATCGGACGATGAGGAAAGTTCCACATTTGAACAGGAAACAGCAGGGACAACGCCGCAAGAAGTTATCTATAACCGAAACATTCCTATTGATACGTTTGACTTGATCATCGTTGATGAATGTCACCGCTCTATCTACGGCAAATGGCGGCACGTATTAGAATACTTTGACGCTTTCATTGTCGGATTAACCGCAACGCCATATAACCAAACACTCGGTTTTTTTGATCACAATCTTGTTTATGAATACCGCCACGAGCAAGCCGTTGAAGATAATGTAAATGTCGGTTATTACGTCTATCGGATTAAGACCGACATCACAGAAAGCGGCAGCACGGTTGCGGAAGGAAGTTATGTCGCAAGACGGGATAGGGTAAGTCGGAGACTTAACTGGGAGGAGTTGGAGGAAGATGAAGAATATACAGGAAATCAGTTAGATCGGGATGTTGTTGCTATAGATCAAATTCGTACAGTTATTCAGGCTTTCAAGGATAGCCTCTTCACCGATCTCTTTTCCAGTAGGCAAACTGTACCCAAAACACTTATCTTTGCGAAAGATGACTCCCACGCCGAGGATATTGTCCAAATTGTCCGAGAGGTTTTTGCTAAAGGCGATGATTTCTGCCAAAAGATTACTTACAGAAGTGATAGACCGGAGGATCTGATCAGAAGATTTCGCACACAATTCAATCCACGAATCGCCGTAAGTGTTGACATGATCTCTACCGGCACCGATATAAAACCGCTTGAGTGTTTAGTCTTTATGCGTGCTGTCCAGTCGAGTGGGTATTTTGAACAGATGATCGGGCGCGGCGTACGGACTATTAATAGAGATGATCTGCATGCTGTCACCAGTGATGCGACTGCAAAAACGCACTTCATTATCGTTGATGCTGTCGGAGTCTGTGAATTCATCAAAACTGATTCGCAATCACGCCCAGGCGAACCATCTACAACTGAGCCAAACGGACCGCCAGAAAGAGACCCGAACCAACTACTTGATAATGTAAGCGTAGACCGAGTTATTGAAACTGGTTTTGACGATCAAAGTTTTACACAGGCAACGACGGTTATTCACGCCTTTAAACAGTTTATTAATCAAAACGTGGGTGAATTGTCAACGTTGCAAATTCTTTGTAGGGTGCCAGAGGTACAAGGCACGCTGACTGAAGACAATTTGAAAGCGTTAGAAGAAGCCTTGCAACAGCATTCAAACAATCTGAGTCGCGAGTCATTATGGTTTGCTTACGAAAGGGTTTTCCCAACAAGAGTTCTCGGAAAAACGGAAAAACGTACAGACATCATATCCCTTGTCCGATATGCTATGGGGTATACTCTTTATCTGGAACCTTTTAACGCAACCGTCAAAAGACGATATGAAGAATGGATAACCGACAAAGACTTCACACCGGAACAACGTGAATGGCTTGAAATGATACGTGACCATATTGCGACTTCGCTTGACATTCGGATATCCGATTTTGAGTACACGCCTTTCGCGGAACGCGGAAATGGTGCAAAAGTTTATCAACTCTTCGGTGAAAATTTAGACGATATACTTATGGACCTCACAGAGAATTTGGTTTCTTAATTTCATCTTTTGTTAAGAGCAGCCTATAGTCGCGATTGCCTTTCTAAAACGCTTGCATCCCAGTCCAGTTTGTGCTAAAATTACGAACATACAATGATTGTTTTACCGCAATTTTGAAAACACCCCAAAGAGGACCTATAAATGCCAGACCCAAAAGATGTTTTTGATAACCCTTTACAGTATCTTGATTTCTTAAAGTCCGCTAATTTTGAAGGACAATATTTTGAGCGGAAAGAGGTTCGGATTGATACCAACAATCAAATCAATGCACTGAAGGACAAGATCAAGCAGTGTATTTCTGCCTTCTCGAATAGCAATAGAGGCGGCGGCCTCCTAGCCCTCGGCATTGCGGATGATGGAACTATTATAGGCACACAACATGTTGATGAACAGACAATCAACAGTATCTTGCAAGTGGCACGCGATTTAAGTAACCACGCAACGCAGTTAAAAGAAGTAGTCCTGCCGAATTCAGATGGAAAACGATTACACCTTCTTTATACCCCGTGGACACCAAATGGGATTTGTGAAACCTTTGCAGATTCTCCTAAAGCATGGAAAAGATTTGGTGCACAGTGTTTTCTGCTACGACGAATTGACGACGAACAATTGAGACGAGATAAAGGAATCGTTGACTTTGAGATGTCATGCTGTGCTCCTTACAATGAGGCGGAACTTGATAAAGACGTGGTTGAGGAGTTTAAAAGTGCGTTCCTTGAAACAAGAGGTGCCCAATATGAATATAGCACAGAGGCATTTCTCTTAAACATAGATGCTATTAGGCAAACGGAGGGTGACAAATGCGCTTTCACCAATGCCGGTTACCTCTTTTTTGCTTCATATCCTCGTAAGCACTTTCCAACTGCGTATGTCCGAGTTTTACGTTTTGAGGTTGACGTTGAGGAGTCAGGGTACCGTGGCGCGACAACCTTTGATAAAGATTTCGATGGAGCACTTCCAAACATTATCCGTAAACTACGAACCTTTTTCAGAGATTCAGCACTCTTCCGGACGATGATAAGGCGGAGTTCTAACGGTGGATTCATTGAAGACCCAGAATATCCGCTTTTTGCGGTTGATGAGGCAGTTGTAAACGCTGTTATTCATAGAGACTATGGGGGTAACGCGCCGATTCATTGCATTGCGTATCGGAATGGTTTGGTGGTGGAAAATCCGGGTGGTATCCCTCAGGAAGTTCCACGGCACTTTAGCCTTGCAGATACAGTGCTTAATTCCGTGCTGCGAAATCAGAAGATTGTTGATTGGATGCGCTTTATGAAAGATGAACGCGGTGAACCGCTGGTACGTGCTTTAAGTGAAGGCACAAGAAAAATGCGTCAAGAAATGGAAAACCTCGGTCTACCAGCACCAGATTATGAAACAACTCAACATACCACCGTCACACTCTATAATCACTTTGACGAGCGATTGGCACCACACGCATCTTATGCCACCAAATCCAAACCCGATATTCCACCTGAACAGGGCGGACTGAAAAAGACACTACGTTCAATCGGAGAACGACTCACTAAAATCTAATAAAAAGGAACACATGAGCAAAATGAACGACGGTTTTTCTGATTTGCCAAAAGGGTGGGTGTGGACAACGCTCCAAGAGGCTTGTTCAACACCACAATACGGATGGACAACAAAAGCAACTGCAGAGGGAACACTTCGTCTGCTCAGGACTACCGATATTACTGATGGAAACGTTGATTGGGAAACAGTACCATTCTGCACAGAAGAACCACCAGATGAAGAGAAATATTTGTTAAAAACAGGGGATATTGTTATTTCGCGAGCAGGTTCCGTAGGTTATAGTTATCTGGTTAAAAATCCGCAGAATGCAGTGTTTGCCTCATACCTGATTCGTTTTAAACCATCGCCTATTATTGACGAAAACTATCTTGTTTTTTTCTTGAAAAGCCCAGATTATTGGAAGATCATTTCAAAAGAAAAAGCAGGAATTGCTCTTGTGAACGTTAACGCGACAAAACTCAAGCGAATTGAAATCCCCCTTCCGCCGCTGGCAGAACAACACCGTATCGTAGCCAAGTTAGAGGTGCTATTTACACAATTAGACGCAGCAGTTAAGAACCTAAGAAAAGCACAAACGCAGTTGCAACGGTACCGTCAATCGCTTCTCAAAGCTGCTTTTGAAGGGGAGTTGACAAGGGAATGGCGTGAAGGGCATTCCGGTGAATTAGAGCCGATGTCGGTTTCAGAAGTTTCTAATTTGGACAATTTACCTGAGCTGCCTGATGGTTGGGTGTGGACAAAGATTGAGGATATTGCGGAATTTATCCGAGGCGTGTCCTATAAGAAGAATCAGTCTTCTAAAACTCAAATAGATGATTATGTTCCTATACTGCGGGCAAACAATATAAACGTACAACTGAACTTTGAAGACCTTGTTTATGTCCAACAGGAAAAGGTTAAAGATGAGCAATATGTCAAGGCATTAGACATTATCATAGCAATGTCAAGTGGTAGTAAACACCTCGTTGGTAAAGCATCTCAAGCACATCAGGATTTCGATGGTGGTTTTGGAACATTTTGCGGATTGGTAAGAGTTTCGGAAGAGGTTAATCAAAAATTCATCGGTTTATTTTTTCAAAGTCCTGTTTATAGAAATGAGATATCGCGTCTCTCTACTGGGATAAACATCAATAACCTTCGGAGAGAAAACATAGAGGATATGTTTATACCACTTCCCTCACTTACTGAACAGGAACAGATTGTCTCTGAACTTGAGCGGCACCTCTCAGTCGCTGATGAAATTGAAGCAACTATCGGGGCAGAACTGACGCGCGCTGAACGTTTGCGTCAGTCTATCCTCAAGCATGCGTTTTCTGGCAAACTTGTGCCGCAAGACCCGAACGATGAACCGGCAAGCGTTCTGTTAGAGAAAATCCGAGAAGAGAAAGAACATCAGCAACCGAAACGAAAAAAGACTAAGACAAAAGTGAAAATAGCAACTTCGGCAACGCAATTGTCCCTTCTGCTTGACTAAACTAATGTTGAAACTTCGTTTTGTTTTTAATGCAGATTTATGGTAAAATATCAATGGAAAGCAACTGTACAATCTCTTCATAAAAGTTTTAATTTAAGTTTTTAAGGAAATATTGGACATGACACTTAAGATTACAGACTGCACGGATAGAGATGAAGAAACGAGGGAGACCGATCCGCTTCTCGCCTTAGCAGGTACGCTTAAATGGAATAATATAAGTGGCCCCAACGCCGTATTGATACCGGAAATACGCGTGATTAAAGGTGCACACGAAGATAACCCGGATCCGCTCCTCGCTCTTGCAGGAACGCTGCAATCTGATGTGACTGACATCGGTGAACGTCACGATGACTATATTGCAGCCGCTTTGCTTGCAGAGTTACGAGGAGATGAGGATGAATGAGGAACTTATCTCACACTTGTATAGGTGATACATTATGGAAACCGGACAAAAGGAACACAACCTCACTTTACCGCCAGCAGATAAAGTGCTGTTTCGGAAACAGGTGCAACGCGAATTAGACGAAATCCGCCAAGAAGCTGAGGAGGCTTGTGCCTCAGATAACGAGATTGCCCCTGTCCCAGATTCAGCTTATCGTGATGCGTATTTGTTATTAGAGATTCTTTATGATTACAATGTTCCTATGGCTGACATCGGTTGGTTGATGGATGGAGGCATTGGGTTTGAATGGCGATCACAGCACGTCAAAGGGATTGGTACGATGAGTATATATGGTGACAATAGAGTCATTTATGGAGCATCTTTAGTGAATTAAAGACAAAGGAACTTGTGAATTAACTAATTTAGTTAAACTTGTCCGGTTCCTTCCAATGTTGAAGACTTTATGCCCTCAATAGTGCGTTAGTTTCCATCCCACCTGAATAACAAGAGGTGAGTTGCATGGCAAAAACAGAACTTGAAGTCCGATTCACATTACCGCTTGATGAGGTCTTGCTGCAGCATAAAATTGATGCTGAGTGCAAGGCGCGAGAAGCTTTTGTGCTTGAACTTTTGCGTCAAGGTGACATCAGTGCTGGTAGAGCAGCACGGCTGCTAAACATTTCGCGATGGGATCTCTCGGAGTTGATGTATGAAGCCGGAATCTCCCCTTTTGACGACAGTCTCACGGCGGAAACGTTAGACGCTGAAGTTAAAAGTGCCTTAAAAGATTTCAATGAATCTGAATCATGAAGGTAGTTACGAATAGCACACCGTTGATAGCACTCTCGAAAATCAATCGGTTAGAACTACTGCGGGAAGTCCACCGTTCAATCTACATTCCAGAGGAAGTTTATACTGAAGTCGTCGTCAATGGGGTTGGAAAACCCGGGGCGGCGGAGGTAGCATCGTAGGAAACTCATTTCACATTCGTATAGGTGACACATTATGGAAACCGGACAAAAAGAGCATAATCTCCCTTTACCGCCAGCAGATAAAGTGCTGTTTCGGAAACAGGTGCAACGCGAATTAGACGAAATCCGCCAAGAAGCTGAGGAAGCTTATGTCTTGGATAACGAAATTGACCCTGTTCCAGATTCGGCGTATGATGAAGCCTATTCCTTATTAGAGATACTTTTTGATAACAATATACCTATGCCAGATTTCGGTTGGGCAGAGGATGGGAGTCTTGGGTTAGAATGGCGACCAGAGAAAGGAATCGCTACCATAGGGATATATGGAGACAATCTCGTTATATATGGCGCATTCTTTGAAGACAACCGTCAAGTTGAAGGTATCTGCACACTATCTGATACTGCTATGTTCTCGGGTTTTCTTACAACGTTACTAAACCTCCTTTAAATAAGGATTTGATATGAATGTCTCACCAGGTGAGAAACTCACCCGTTTTATTCGTTATAGCAATCAGTTTTCCCATGTTAAGGGGGAGGTAAGATACAGAGCGTTTATTCCACCTAAAAATAGTATAAATCTGTCTGTGTTCCGTATATCATTACCTCCAGAACTCTCAAACAACGCAGTATGGAAGATTGGACTTGACTATGTCGAACGAGAAGGAATACCAATAAAGGCACGCGCCGATCTATTTGTGAGTGATGTTGCTGCTAATAACCTTGAAGTCATTTCTGACGAGCCACCTCCGAGGCATGCGAATATCACACCGTTTTCTGCAGACAACAAAGCGCGGCAAAGTATAGCCAGAAAACTTGCTCATGCCAGTAAATTAGTTGTTATACCAGAAAAAACCTGATTCCAGTCAAAACAAATTAAGGGTATACATGTCCAACGAATCATCAACAATCGTTCAGAAACTATGGAATTTCTGCAATGTGCTGCGAGATGACGGAGTCAGTTACGGAGATTACGTCGAACAACTCACGTATCTACTTTTTCTCAAACTCGCTGACGAACAGAGCAAACTATCCTCTAACACATCATCTAATTTACCTTCTGGTTTGGATTGGGAAAGTCTGCTCAAAGAGAGTGGTGCTGCGTTAGAGGATCAATATGTCAGAATCCTTCGAGAATTGAGCAATAAGAAAGGTTTGCTTGGTGTGATCTTCAGAAAATCGCAAAATCGCATTCAGACACCTGCACACCTTCAACGCCTCATCAAGCTCATTGATGCCGAGATTTGGAGCGAGATGACAGATGATGTCAAAGGCACAATTTACGAAGGACTTTTGCAGAAAAACGCTGAAGATACAAAAAGTGGTGCAGGACAGTACTTCACACCCCGTTCACTTATCAAAGCAATTGTTACCGTGATGCAACCTGAACCGATGAAGACGATTTGTGATCCAGCATGCGGAACAGGAGGATTTTTCCTTGCTGCGTACGAGTACATATCTGAACAGTACCGCACAACATTAACTCGTAAACAGAAGAAGTTTCTCAAATTTGAGACCTTCGCTGGAACAGACATCGTTGATAATGTTGTACGTCTCTGTGTAATGAATCTATACCTGCACAGCATTGGTGGCACAGAGAGTCCAATTACAACTGATGATAGTCTAAGCAAGGATTCAGGGGTTCGTTACAATATGGTGCTGACGAATCCACCGTTTGGTAACAAGAGTAGTGTTACAATCACTGCCGATGGTGAAAAACGGAGTAAGGCATCACTCACGTATGAACGCGATGATTTTTGGACGACGACTTCAAATAAACAGTTCAACTTCCTGCAACACATTAAAACGATTTTGAAGGAAGATGGTCGCGCTGCCGTGGTACTCCCAGACAATGTCCTATTTGAAAGAGGAGCAGGTGAAATGATTCGCAGGCAACTGCTTAAACTTTTTGATGTCCATACATTGTTACGATTGCCAACTGGTATCTTCTATGCACAAGGTGTGAAGGCAAACGTACTCTTTTTTGACAAACGTCCTGCGCGTGAGGAACCGTGGACACAGAAACTTTGGATATATGACCTGCGGACGAACAAACGTTTTACCCTCAAGACAAATCCCTTAGGCGATACCGACCTACAGGATTTTATTAAAGTCTACAATCCAAAGAACCGTCACGAACGGACTGAAACAGAATGTTTCCACGCCTTCAGTTACGAGGAACTTATCCAACGTGAACATGCCAACCTTGACATCTTTTGGCTAAAAGAGGATTCACTTGAAGATGCAGCGGATCTTCCAACACCAAATATATTAGCTGAGGAAATCACACAGAATTTACAGACTGCCTTGGAACAGTTTCAGAATATCCAAACAGAATTAGGCGACAGCGACTAAATTACCAAATATTCGGTGTGAAAGCCTCGCCTTTTAAGGCGGGGATGAAACACCGCTAACGTCTCCCTTAGGGTTATTTAGTTTTAGGCTTTTTGTCCATTTTATTCGAAAAGTCGCGATTCGGAGATCGCTCCTACAGCGGAAAGTCTTAGATTGAAAATCTAAATATTCGGAGAACTAAATAGCCCTGCATAGGAACAATGCAGCTTGACATTTTCCGAAAAACATGTTATCTTATAAATACACGACATAAAGTGGAGTAACTATTGAAAAAAGAGATCAAAGAACGGACTGAGTTAGTATCCGGTCTATCCATTCGTCGTGAATGGATAGAACGTGTGCTGACCTTGTTTTCATTATTAGTTTTAGTTTACGCCTACTTTGAGATAAGACATGAAATAGCAAAACCCTCAATTGCCCTGATAACGCGAGTCAACTTGATATTCTCAAACGTAGCGACTTTTATGACGTTTGCGTTTGGCGTGCTTGTCATCATAACACATGGAGTGGATAGAATAATGTTTCGCTATGCAGCGTACATACAAAAATTAGAAAAGGTCCGAGCTGAAGGCAGAGTTGAAGGCAGAGTTGAAGGCGAAGCCAAAGAGCGTCAATTGTGGATTGACTGGTACAACCGCCGGCTTGAAGCAGAGGCAAAAGGAGAAGATTTCAACGAACCCCCGCCTGCTCAACGGAAACAACCAACAGAAAAGTAGTTCACCCTCAAAAGGTAGGTGCGTTTTCTAACCGCCCAAGCCATACCCAACCCCGGTAGGTAAAAATCGCTGTCTGAACCAGAATTCACAGGATTACGAGATGGACAGGATTATTCTCAACAGACATTTTCCTGAAATATACACTCTTTTGTATTGCTAATATAAGAAACACTTGAATGCTTTTCATTTTATTGTGTCCCCCCAACTCCTAATCCTGAAAATCCTGGTTCAGACAATTGACCCCCAGAGCCATTCAGTTTTCTGTATCTTGTCTGTCTTAATGGTAAAGTCGCGACCGGGAGGTCGCTCCTACAGAGGACAGACAGTGATCAGAAGGGGCAACAACCAGAGAATTGATAGGGCTATTTAGTTTTAGACTTTTTGTCCATTTTATTCGAAAAGTCGCGATTCGGAGATCGCTCCTACAGCGGAAAGTCTTAGATTGAAAATCTAAATATTCGGAGAACTAAATAGCCCTGGTCTCCCTAAAAATCGTTGATTTCATTCAAGATATATGGTATAATATATATATGTCAACTGGATAGGAAAGCAATCATTAGCATTCTTGCTAATGTCCTATCCAATCCAATTGCTTGGACAGAGTTGATGTTGATAAAGTCAACAATACCACAAATTAGACCTATGAGTTGTCGGAGGTTATGATCCTCCAGTCGTTTGTGATGAGTTCTGAAATCGCATTTTAGAGATTGTGGAGGCAACACCTACACAACCGCGATAGAAACAGAACGCCAAAGCACTAAGGTATCGGTATATTCCGTGAGAATATTTGTTTATACCGTAGTCGGACGTTGGCTGGTCCCGCAACATATTGCTGTTGTGTCGCCCGATGAAGTTTCTGGATGCTGAAAAAGCCAGACGAAACTTCGCAAAAGTCGGGAAGCAACCTTAGAGTTGTCCAAGAACCCAACCGAAATAGCACGGCACGTTGAAGCCTCACGCTTTAGCGTGGGGAGCAGTCACGCTGTCTGTTATTATAAAATTGTAATCTTAAGGGAAAGGGGCAGTAAAGCAAAATATAGTATAATTTATACAAATCTGTACATACCTAATTATTTCTATACATTATAAGATTTTTGCTTGACAAACTTTGTAAAATAATGTGAGTTTGATAAAAACAAGATGTCGGGCTTCTCGTAGGGGCGAGGTCTTCTCGCCCGTAGGGATTAGGTTACCTAACCCCTATGAAAATGTCCATTTATGTTTAGAATTTGCTATATATCAAACTCACGTTAAAATATAGTATAAATGATAGATTTATCAAGATAGGTGATGCTGCAAAGATACTTGGTGTTAATCCTCAAACCTTACGTGAGGATCATTTCACTGGTTCTTTGATTGAATATCACTTGCTATTCTACTACATCTTCAGTATTTTCAACCTTTTTAAAAGGTTCCGAAATCCACTTTTCAAATGTGGCAGCATCCTCAAAAAATGAACGCATCAAGGCAAATTCAACTGGGGTCGCAATAGCACACCGTAAATATCCCTCTTTTGCTCTGTTCCTATTCAGACGTTCACGCCATGCACTATGAAACACTTCGTTTTCCTCTATAATTAAGATAGAAATCATTGTCATCTTTACTACTTTGGAGGTCAACTCCGAAGTATCAGCCTCATCTCCAAACAAGGGTTCTACCAAATGTTCTTGTAGCAGTGCTTTAAACTCCTTGCTGTCATCATCAGCGTCTTTTCCTGTTTTGCTCCAATCACGAATTATGTAATAATAATTAACCCAGATTTCTTGTTCTGCAGGTTCTACCTCCATTCCCATGAATTCCTTCATCTTTGACAAGACAACGGTTCTATGCTTCGGTGTTGGCATTACGGCGACATAGGACAGGAAATCAGCATAATCTTGTCCATCTTGTGTTTTGATATAAGTGAGGTAGGGTTCAGTTGACAAAATAACTTCTAAACTCTCTGGACTTTGAGCGATAGAAGGCTCACCTGCTTCTTCAAGAAGTTGGGATAGCAGTTTTTCCTGTTCTTCAGTTAGCGGTTCGTTGACAGATTGACTTAATGAATAGATATACTCTTCTTTCTGTTCTGTCATCTGCTGTATCTCTTGGAACATATTGACAATAAATGGCACTACGAACACTAATATAACAACGAGAAGCAGAACCCCTATTCCGACGAGAATTAGACAAGTAGGTTTTTTCACCTGATTTCTCCTTTTGTTTTTGTGCTATCGTAGCATTTTTTGAATTAGATTGCAATCATTATTGTAATCGTGCCAGAAAGATTCAGTTTACACTTTAATCCCAAAAAGAATCAACGCCACGATTGTTGACCGCGACGTTGAGATTGGAATCTGAACTGTATAATAATGTGCAGCCGTATCCGCGTAATACCAAATTAACTTGATTAGAAGTCTTTTGATATAGTACACCGTTGCGAAGATGACCCAGAGACCTCGCGCTACAAATTGGGGTAATTCGGTATAAATCCTTATGCGTCAATTTAAGGAAATAAACCTATATTTGGATATCTTAGCCCCAGCGGGGCGGAATGTGTATAGACCACGATCCATACCAAACTCAAGCCCCAGCGGGGCGAAAGGTGTATATGGGCACATGTTGTCAGACACCTGTCACCCCACTGGTGTTCAAGAGACTGTTGGACACCGTTTTCTATATACCTGTCGCACCGCTGGTGCTAAGATGTGATTTACCAAAGCCTCGGGAGGCGAAAGGTGTATCAGACGCACTAACGTTACGCACTAAATTGACGCTTATGGGGTAATTCGGTATAAATCCTACACCTATTGCATCTGCCCTGGGGTAAACAGCATTCCAAACATTTCAATGAGCTGCTTGAAATCCCCGAGACTAAGTAAGATGTTCGAATCAATTCCGTTGTCCTGCACTTTAGCAGAAAGACCGATACTATAATTATCTGGAAGCATAGCAAATATACCTGAAACCATTGGCATTGATGCTGCACTATTCGGAGCTAATTTTTCTATCAATGGAAGGAAACTCTTAAGCCCGATAATCGGTGAAATAGCCAAAAAGATGTTGTTTTCAGTACCCAGACTATCAACAAGTTTCTGATAACTTGGGTTGCTAGAAAACTTATCACCTTTTCCTGATTTTCTATCCAACGCCATTTTAATTGGTTCAACACTTGTCCCCGTTGACCAAAAGAGCTGCCCATCTGTAAACGCGTAATACCAATGCCATTCTGAAGGAATTAACTCAGAAAATCCCGGGACTAACTCCATTAATTCAGGCGACATCTCTTCACTATCCATTCCTAAATTGGGAAAGATGTAGTTTTTGATTTCAATGCCGTTGTGCATTATAGGTTTCCCCGCGTAAGCATCTTTATATTTGAGTTTTTTCAGAAACTCTCCATCCATATAGGACTTGGCACTTTGTTCATCATTCAGTTCATAGACAAACAAATAATCAGGTAAGATGAAGTTCTCAAAATTGACAGATAAACTCCACTTATCCGCCAATGACTCATAAAAGGCTTTCACCTCTTGGAAAAAAGGATCCGACTGTTTCTGTTCTACTGATATATCTTTTAGAAGAGTTGCATACCAGAAAGTGCTGATGTCACCTAACAGT
Organism: Candidatus Poribacteria bacterium; assembly: GCA_965237835.1. Lineage (GTDB taxonomy): Bacteria > Poribacteria > WGA-4E > WGA-4E > WGA-3G > MSPOR6. Next base: position 915,525 of record OZ250160.1, read on the forward strand.
TTTGGCACACCTTGGAAAGTACCATTTATGATACTACGATTTGAGAGATCCCCGATGTTAGGTAATTCACTTGATATTTCTTTAAGCTCTTTCAAGAATTCGCTATCGGTTTTGAATTTCAAGAAAGGTTTGAGTTGCAGATCGGTTTCCTGCACCTTTAGCGTTGCACTCACAAATGTTAACTGCTCAATCAGTTCTGTCCACGAGTTAATCGCATTCTCAAAAACAGACATATCTGTCATTGATAATGGCTCTGCCTCGTCTTCAAGATATTCTGTTATTGATTCCAATCCTTCTTTCACTGAACCACCGAAGGATACGCTAATAGCTTCAATGTCAAAATAAACTCCCAACTGGTCTGTTCCTTTCAAAATATCGGTTAAGAACATACCGTAATCAGGGTTATGTGTGATTGCTTGTTTCGTGCCGTTTCGTGTATCAATCACGTTTTTACAGACATCAGGCTGTTGTGAGAAGACGAGAATATTATCCAATATAGCGAAGTTACCGCTTCCATCAGTAGTACTCCAGTAAGTTTCCCCATTGTATTCCGTGGGAGCACTCCCTTCGGCTTCATCTGCGATTACCTGTTTTATTGCCTCAGGGTCTATTATATGCACAGTTGCTGAGACCTGCATTGGTTTCAAGTTGGTAAAGAATATTGCAAAATCTTTGTTTAAATCAAGTCCAATCTCTTTCAATTCATCTAAACTCTGAAATCCTGCTCCGAACGCACCCGCCAAAATTTTTGCGAGCAACTCTGATTGTCCCATTTGCGGCATTAGATCTGATGCCATCATGTTAATCTTGTTATTTAATTCACTTAAACTGGGGCAATAAATGAGTCCTAAAGATTCTTGTGGGATGAGATTTAGAACACTATCATCGGGAACAACCATCGGTGTTGCATCAGATTCTGCTATAGCATTTACCATAAAAACGTTGAATAACATCATAATCAGGAATGCTAACGCTATGAAAGGATTGGAAAAACATCTTTTTATCATTTTAATTCTCCTTATTATACCAAATTAACGAGATTCGAAGTTTTCCGATAAAGTCAGCATTGCGAGGCACGGGGACCTCACACTACAAATCGGGGTAATTGGGTATTAGGTATAATCCACTGTTTGATCTTTAGCGGTAAAGGTGACGTGAGATATTTTTGAGAAGGTGCTTTTGTTCTCAATTCAGAAAACCACGTCTATATAATAGCACGATCTTCAAAATATTTCAAGGGTAAACTCGCTGTTACCAGGGCTATTTAGTTCTCCGAATATTTAGATTTTCAATCTAAGACTTTCCCTTGTCCGAGCGATCTCCGAATCGCGACTTTTCGAATAAAATGGACAAAAAGTCTAAAACTAAATAACCCTGCGCTGTTACCTTGTCAGTTTTCAACAGATGCAGCGTCCTCGCCTCAGTGCCGTGAAGAGAGAATACATCTCTGATAGCAGTGAGAAAGCGAGGTTAGAACACTGCTCTCAGATAGATACTCATAACAATGGAAAAAAACGGTTTTTCATGAGAATTCTCTTTTTGAAAACTGTGTAAATCATCTATTTTCTTTTTTAAGTGGTATGTGAAATATCCCACGGTCGTGAGTAACAATGTAAAACTTATCGTTGTGAATAATAAGTTTGCTAACTCGATCTGGAACAACTGGCGAAATAAGATCCCATTCATCACTATTTTCTAAACGATATATTCCTTCTTTGCTCACACCATAAAGTTGTTTACCATCAACGGCAAAAGTATCAATGACAACTTGTCTCCCCACGCCATCTGTCAACACTCGCCACTCCTTACCGGATTCTGAAGTTAAAACGCCCTTGTTAGTGGCAACGTAAACCGTTGAACCTGCAAACACTATCTCATTGAATCGGTTAAAGTGAATTGGTAGAATTGACATAATATCTTTCCAACTTTTTCCACCATCAACCGAATGAAAGAGATGCCCATTGTTCTGTCCAACGTAGACAGTTTTCGCTGAAGCTGCTAAACTGACCCCTCTGTAATAAGAACCTTCACCAAAATCTAATCCGGTATCTATCCACTCAGAGTTCCCAGGGGTCCATCTAAACAGGTGGCGATTAAATGCCAAATAGAATGTATCACTACTGACTGCCATTCCGACCACTTGTGGAATATTGAAGTGTTCAATAAGAAGACTGTTGAGATCCTCTTCTGGTTTTTTGTCTTGTTCACGGCTATCAGAAGGCGGATTAATGTCCACAAGATCTTTGCTCAATTTATTGGATGAGGAATCACCTCTAATTGTAGGAATTCCTTGTAAAGGAACTAACTCGCCGCCATCATCAGATAAACGACATAAGCGTATATTACGAGCTCTATCACGGGCAATTGCATAGAAAGAATCGTCAGTAACCGTAAATATTGGAGGATAGAAATTATGCCCTCCACCAGAATCAATACGAATTGGTGTCCAAGTCTCTCCTCCATCAGTTGAATAGACCATTTCACGCCCGGTTTCTGCGTAGAGTCTGTTTTTGAATGCGGTCATATCCCGTATTTCGGTTCCTACGATACCTTTCATAAATCGATGCCAAGATTCACCACCATCGGTTGAACGGTTAATTTGGAATGCCCCTTGTTTATATAAAATATTCTCGTCCACTGCTACACTTGGAGCATCGTTAAATAAATGTGAATCCTTGACCACACCGAGATTTGTCCATGTTTTTCCGCCATCTCTTGAACGGAAAGTTTGCATTCCAAATGCTAATACCGTCTCACCAGAAACCATTATGTTTATCTTGGGTATCGACTCTGAAAGATTAGTATGTTTAGGCGTAATTTCCAACCAAGTATCTCCCAAGTCGTCTGATCGGAATACTTTCCATTGAATAACATTTTTGAGGCGAGGTCTTTCCTCTGTCAACATTTTTCGTAAGTCAGACGCGGTCATACGGTCGTAAAGTGATGTTCCAACATAAAACGTGTTTTCAGAGACCCTCATAGAATCGACGGATTTAATCGTATCTGCCTTCAACTGTTCCCAAACTTGCGACTTTAGACGGAAGAGTCCTTTATCCGTTCCAACAAAAAGTGTGGTACCTATTGCACTCACAGAGGTAATTTTTCTGTTTTCCAACCCCGCGTTAAAGGGTTCCCACTGTTGACCGGGTTCTGAAGATCGAAAAATCCTATTATTAAGTGCAAGGTAAAATGCATCCTTCGTTATTACCAATCCAACAGGGAGTCCACGTGGACGGTGGGCAATGAAATTCCACGTAACACCGTCATCATTTGAAGAATAAATTTCACGAGGACAGACGATATATAGTTTTCCATCCGATTCTGCCATAGGCATTTTAGAATAGTTTACTGTGGGTAAACTCGTGTTAATTTGTTTCCACCCACTCCGATCCTCAGTCATTCTGTAGACACCTGTTGAAGAGACCGTAAATAGTGTCCCTTTAGATGAAACAAATAGTTCTCTTACTTCCGTACTTCGTGGACCCATTGCCTGCGTCCATTGGTGTGTCACGACAGGAGCAATGGGTGAATTTTCCTGTGCATCAACGGCTAATACTGCATCGGAGTTTTGTTCCCCGTTACTACCATTTTTGCTAACGGAAATACCATTGCTGACCTGATGCTGTAAATCCGGTTTTGACTGGATATCAAGCATAACAGGAGCGTCAACGATCTCAATACTTGTTTCGGATTGTGCTTCAAGGTTATACGGTTTCTGGAAACGAGTTAGGTATTGGCTGCTGGCACCTAACAGTAAAATCATCAGAACTGCAGCTGAGCCTAAAGCAGCCCACGGTATCAACGGTTTGCCGCTTGAAGCGGATGTGGGTTTTATGTTTTCCACCTGTTTCATAATGTTTTCGGTAAAGTTAGCAGGGAGTTGTACACTGCTGAGGGTTTCACGGATCATCGGTTCCTCCTTCTGTAATCGTTTTCGTGCTCGTCTTAGTCGACTTTTAATCGTATTTACGGATACACCTAAAAACTTGCTTATTGCTTCGGATGTCATTTCACCGAGGTAGTGGAGCGTTACCACCGTACGTTCGCTTTCTGGTAATTTATCAAGAAGGCTTTTAACAAGCTCGCAGCGATGTTCAGCCGCCGCCTTCTCACGTTGTTCAACTACATAACGTTGATAAGCGGTTTTCTCCAAGGTCCTCGTATTGGTGCCTTCTAACGATTGCATAGTTGGTTTCTTCCTTCTGTGCCAGTCCGTACAAAGGTTACTGGCGATTACATAAAGCCATCCGGCAAACTGGTTCGGATTCTTTAGTGTAGCGAGTTTCTTGTATGCATGGAGGAATGCGTCTTGGGTGATTTCTTCTGCGATCTGAAAATCCCCTATTTTCCGCCATGCAAGTGCGTGAACACTCTTTTGGTGTTTTTGGACTAAAGAACTGAATGCTGTATCGTCACCAGACAAGATGCTGCGAATCAGTTCAACATCGTCTTTTTCCATCGGAGTCCTCCACAAAAGATCGGTTTACGATTATTAGTGACGTAATTTTGAGGACAAAAAGGTGCATTATTTGAAAAAAAAATAGGGAAAGGGGCAGTAAAGCAAAATATAGTATAATTTATATCATACCATATTAACTTGATTTGTAGCAGGGTCATTTAGTTTTCCGAATATTTAGATTTTCAATTTAAGACCCTCCGCTGTCCGAGCGATCTCCGAATCGCGACTTTTCGGCTAAATGGACAAAAACCCTAAAACTAACGTGAGTTTGATAAAAAGATACTATGATCCCCGTAGGTTGGGTAGAACGGAAAGGACAATAAAATTAAACACAAAATAGCGGTTCATGATACATTTGAAACTGAAAATAACCAGAAATGAGTGAAACCCAACTCTTTTTAACTTTTGGATGGACACTCGGATTCTAATATCAAACTCACGTTAAAACTAAATAACCCTGTCAATTTATACCAAATTAACGGGATTAGACGTCTTCGGATAAAGTCAGCATTGCGAGGAGGACCCAGAGACCTTGCACTACAAATCGGGTTAATTAGGTATAACACTAAATGTCTGTAAAATTTTTATTTCTCATTTTTTAAATTTTTGCTATAATGCGGTAGGTTGCAAGATCGACTTGCAAGTTTCGACTTATACCATATTAACTGGATTTGTAGCGCGAGGTCCCCGTGCCTCGCAACCGTGTCCTATATCAAAAGACTTCTAATCACGTTAAGTTGGTATTATACTCACACATAATAGGCAAGGAGGCTTGTTATGATATTCAGAAAGAGAAAAAAAATGGCAGGATTGGTTCCGACAATTAGTTCCGGAGTTGCAGGTTCCCTCGGTGTGCTACATTTACCGCGGTTTTGGTCAAAAGTGTTGATGGATGCAAAGGGAGTCCTACATAAAGACTATCCTGCTTGCGGAACGGGTTACGATCAGATGGTGTTAGATGCGCTTAAACTTGATAAGGACGCAACGTTGGCATATATCAGCGACAACTCTCCCACCTACCCGCAATTTGAAACGTGGGTTTTGGAGCAGAGTGGCGGTAGTCTTGATGCTGACGCAGTTGCTGAGTTGAACGCGGCAATTGAGGGGTACAATCATGATGATGATACCCGTACAAGTATCCTCGGTGCAAGTGGCATTGAAGACGATGGCACTATTTTAGATGCTGTCAACCTTAACAACCTTGATGACTGGTATGAGTTTCACGCCAGTTTAGGTTAAATATTTAGGCATCTCCATGTAGGACGCGATGAACACGTCTACATGAAGATGCCTATTTTGTCTTCAGTCTTACTTGTCTGCTTCTGTCGTTAGCTCAATAGCACTACCCGTTTCAGAGGATTTGAGTCCTGCAAGCAGAATTTCAGTAACATGTCGCGCCGTGTAAACATTGGAGAGAAGCGGTTGTGTTCCTGCCTGAATATGTTCGGCGAAATGAGCGTGCGTCCCACTCGGTGCAACATCGCTGCAGTCAATCGCTTTGGTATCAACGGGAGCACCCTCGCGGGTATAAGAGGTAGGTGTCCATTGCGTGAGTGCAGCACCGTCTTTACCGGGCATTGTGAACTTACCTGCAGTGCCGTGGACGCTTGATTCGCCTGTTCGCGCAGGATCGCACCAGCTGGTTTCTGCTGTGACAATACCGCCTGACTGCATCTCAAGCACCAGCGTTGCAACATCCTCTAATTCTGTCGGTTTGTCGAAAGTGGAAACGATTCCTGTTACCCGTTTGAAAGTGCCAAGCATCGCGACCAGTCCAGAAACAGCATATACGCCCATATCAAACAGCGCGCCAACACTTGCTTGTTTAGCATCGAAAAACCACAAATCGTCTCCTGTTTCGCCAAAAATATCTCGGATTTCAGCATAGTATATCTCGGGACCGCCGTGGCTACTGCGCATTCTCGCTCCCGAAACGCGTCCGATCGCATTCTCAGCAATGAGTTGGCGAATTTTATAGATAGCACCACCAAAGTGTGGAAGACACATTACAGTTTTGCCACTCGCTTCAGTGACGTCAACAAATTGATTCGCTTCGTCCATATCGCCACAGAGCGGTTTTTGCATCAACACATGCTTACCTGCTTCCAATGCTTTAACGCCCCAAGGGACATGCAAGGGATGTGGCGTGCCGATAACGATTGCATCAAGTGTATCATCTGCGATAATCGCATCGTAATCCTGGGTCCAACGCGGAATGTCAAATTTTTGACACTGATGTTTAAGACGGTGTTCGCGTCTGCCACCAATAACAATGACTTCAAAATCGTCTCCTCTTGTCAAATCAGGGAGATGCATTCGGCAGACGATACCACCAGCACCAATAACGCCAAGTTTTAGTTTATCCATAGTTCTAATAAATTCCTTCAAATGAAACAGCTAAGAAATACAGCACTTAAACACTTTTTAAGACAGTCAGATTCTTCAGCGACTGATCTCGTTTTTGTTCTTCAAGATGTTGAAGATCCGGTTAACGTCGGGGCAACCTTCAGGATTGCGGATGCATGCGGTGTTCGCGAGATAGTGTTAGCCGGTATTAGCGCGCATCCACCGAACCCGACCATTGCAGGTATCGGGCGCGGCGCACATCGCCGAGTCCCGTGGCACACAACAAAATATGCTGCCGATGCAATTGAAAAATATAAAGAAGAAGGTTATCTCGCGTGTGCCTTAGAAGTCGCAACGGATGCAGTGCCTTATCATACAGTCGAGTATCCTGAAAAAGTGTGTCTGATTGTCGGAAACGAATACCGCGGCGTTTCAAGACGTACTTTTGATGTTTGCGATATGGCAATTTACCTTCCGATGTATGGTAAAGTCGGCTCGTTGAACGTCCACGTTGCACTCGCTGTCGCGACATACCATATTTTACATAAATAAGGACTTATACCAAATTAACTTGATCCCACTCGGTAAGCGCGCAGCCTGCCCAGAAAAATAAGACTAATCCCGTTAATTTGGTACTACGCAGTATCAATCTTAGAATAAGTGGTTTAAGCTGTTGACGCAGATATTTGGAAAACATTCCATATTTTACTTGATAAAGCGTTTTTTCCCGTTTCGGACACTTTACGCATCAGGAAAACCCAAGCTAAAAAGCACAAGTGTCAAAGGTCGCGCATCCATCCTCCTTCTGAGGGTATTAGCATTTTGGAGAGTCAGTGTCAACTATTTTGCGTAAGTCCTCAGGGCTATTTAGTTCTCCGAATATTTAGGTTTTCAATTTAAGACTTTCCGCTGTAGGAGCGATCTCCGAATCGCGACTTTTCGAATAAAATGGACAAAAAGCCTAAAACTAAATAACCCTGGTAAGTCCTATCCATTTAGGATTGGTATTTCAAACCAGTCCCACGTTACTTTTTTGGATCAAAGAGGTCTGGAGCGATTTCAGCGTTGAGGCAGATTTTAATGAAATGTGTTTCAGGATTCGGCTCGTTCATTTCAATCCATTTATGTGCAATTTTTATGCCGTCTATATCCTTATACTGCACCAAAGACGAAACTGTGTTTAATCTTTCGTTTTTAGTCTCTAACAGCACAATATAGTTTGTTTTTTCACTGATGTAAATTTTGAGCGGTGTGCCAGAAGGTTGCTGAACACTTAGCACAGCAGCAGAGACACCATCAACATCCTTTGTGCCGACATATTCAATAGGGATCTCGTTTTGCGCGAGCGTCGTCAATAGCCATATCGGTTCTCTGAACAACCAATCTTTACAAAACTCAATTCGAGATTTGGCTTCCTGTTGTGGTATCTGTTCAAATGTGCCATCTGTTGTTATGTTGTACATTGAGATGCCATCATAAAACTGGGCGAACCGCTCACCGGTTTCAGTATAGAATTCCATACGGAGTTTATCACGGTAAAGGTATATTTTACCTCCCCCATCGTCGTCCAAACCATCCGGACGACGTTCAAAGAGTCGCATATCCATCACTATGTTTTCCACAGTCTTTAGTTTTTCAAGTCCTCCGTGTGCTTCTACCGCTTTTGCTACAATCTCTTTTATTTTCGTTACGTCATTTTCCGCAACGTTATTAGGCTTTGCATCAGGTAATTTCGCACCTTTATTCACACCAGAATTTGGATCAAAAAGATTCGGGTGAATCTCAACATTGAAACGGATTTTGTTGAGAAAAATTTCGTTTTGTGTGTGGTAATTCTCAATCCAATAATGCGACATTTTGATGCCGTCAACATCCTTATACTGCTCAAAAGTCGTAACTTCGTATTTGGATACGTCTTCAACCTTATACTTCATTTGCAAAATATAGTTTGTTTCTTCACTGATGAAGATTTGGAGCGGTCTTCCAGAAGGTTGTTTAACCTTTAACACAGTTGCGGGTTCACCATTAACATTTTCAGTTCCGATATATTCAATTGGTATCTCGTTCTGTGCAAGTGTCGTCAAGAGCCAAATCGGCATTTTAAATAACCAATCTTTTATGTAGGTAATTATACCCATTCCTCTCTGACCGTCAAAAGTTTTTACATTACCGTGAACATCAATAGTGTAGACTGTGGTACCATCAAAGATACGTATGCCTTTCTCACCTGTTTCAGATACTATGTCCTGATAGTGTTTATCACGATAGAGGATAATTTGGCCAGTTTGTTCTTCTGCAACAGTGCCGTCTAGTCGGTGTCCAAAGAGACTAAAATCTATAACAATGTTTTCCAAAGCCTTTAGTTTTTCAAGTCCGCCGTGTGCTTCCACTGCCTTTGCTATAATCTCTTTTGTTTTCGTTACGTCATTTTCCGATAGGTTCTTAGGTTCCACATACGGTAATTTCACACCTTTATTTGCATCAGAATTCGGATCAAAAAGTTTCGGGTCAATTTCAGCATTTATATAAATTTTGTTAATAAAAAATTCATAATGAGAATTCTGTTTCTCAATCCAATAATGCGACATTTTGATACCATCTACATCCTTATAGTGTTCAAAAGACATAATTTCGTTTTCTGTTTCCTCTTCTGTCTCCAAACGCACAATATAGTTTGTTAGATTATTGATGTAGATTTTGACAAGTTCTCCAGATGGTTTTGGGACACGCAGTACAGTTGCAGACTCACCATCAACATTTTTCGTGCCAAGATATTCAATCGTTAACTCGTTTTGAGAAAGTGTTGTCAATAACCATATCGGCCTAGTGAAAACAAAATCCTTATTTAAACCAATTTGATATTCTTCATACTGATCATCAAGTTTTACTATCTTACCAGTTCTTTCAATGTCATATATTGAAGTTCCATCATAGATACGGGTGTTCCGAAGACCGTTATCGTATAAAATTGTATGATAAACTTTATTGCGGAAAAAGATCATTTGTAAGGTTTGTTCTTCACTTACAGACCCATTTGAATTATGTTCAAAGATGTTCGTATCCAGTACCATGTTTTTTACAGCCTTTAGTTTTTCAAGTCCACCGTGTGCTTCAACAGCCTTTGCGATGATCACTTGTGTTCTTGGATCATTATAATTGGCAAGGTTTTCTTTCACCAGTTCATCAACTGCTTTTTCAAGGGATGCCGCGTCAAGATGTGTCTTTCGGATAATACCCTCACTATCTATCAGAAATACTGCGGGTAGAGTGCATATCTGATACTTGTTGATGAGTTTCCCGAGTTTGTCGTGATAGTGAATCCAAGCTTCACCTTTCATCTCCACAGATTTTGCCATAGGTGGATCGGATACGTCGGGATCCACGGTGATAATCTGAAACTTTTGGTTTTTATATTTATCGTGAAGTTGTTCCAGATTAAGATTTAACAGATCCGATGCACCATAACAAAGCAACACGACATGTCCTTTGTATCGGTTCAAACTAATTACACGCTTTTTAATTTCGTCATAACCCATCCCAAAATTGGGTGCAGTTTTTCCTATCCAAGCGTTGTGCCCTGTAGGGACTTCTCCACTTCTTGTGCTCTTATCCGATTCGAGCATAAGCCGTGCTATTCTTGCTGGCAAACCCCTTGTTAATTTTGGATGTGTTATCAGTTTATTATAGATGGCATTAGCTTTATTATGTTCTTCCTGTTTATCATAAGCTAATCCCAATTCCAACAAGGCGCGTTCAGTGAGATTCCATTTAAATCTATTCTTATTAGCATCATTATATTGCGTCACTGCAATATAATTAGGAGAAATAGTCTCTAACAGTCTTTCAAGGATAGGTACCCCTTTTTGAAATTTCCCTAACTTTACCAGTGCAGTGCCAAGGTAGTAATTGACTTCCTTCAACTGACCAGATGTCGGATATTTTGCAATATACTCGTCGCACATCGTAACTAACTGCTCTAATGCTTCAGTATCACTTGGTTCGGTGAGGTGTATCATAAAGGCCCGCGATGCAAATACCGAAAGTGTATTATACACTTCACGCGGGGTTGATTTTTCAATTTTTATCATATACGATCTTGCACTCTCATCCTGCTGCTGTGCCTTGGAAATGTTGACAGTAAAGGCTACCAACATTAACAGGATCAGAACACTGCTCAGCCACATACCTAACCTTGCTTGTTTTCGGAAAAACATCGTAACACCTCCATAAGTGCACATTTTAGGCATCAATCGGTGTTAAAACGACATTGCGGTAAGCAACAGGACCGTGGTCCCCCTGCAACAATAAGGGACCCGTAGCCGCTTCATCTGCCAACATCGCACCACGCGTGACACCCACCACTTCAACGTTCTCGTGAACTACCTGTCCATTCCACACGACTTTAACGAAGGTAGCATTGGCAGTTTTATTGTTGTTAGCATCAAACTGCGGTGCGCGGAAGGTAATATCATACGTTTGCCATTCACCCGGAGGTTTGCTTGCATTCACTCGCGGTGGAACGCCATCAACCGGTTTATTATCAATCCAACGACAATAGACGCCTCCGCATGTCCCATAGTTGAGTTCTGTTGCACCCCAACTATCCAATATCTGAATCTCATACCTACCCATCACATAAACACCTGAGTTCGACCCTTGTGACACCATAAATTCCACGTGCAGTTCACAATCACCGTGTTCATATTCTGTGTAGAGATCAGTTGTTCGTCCTGTGGGACCGTTGTAAAAAATGCCTTCGCCAGGGGTCGCTGCCAACAACTTATTATCATCTGGATTGAGAGCGACTCCACCGATAGCAGACCATGCATGTTCCGATGCACCACCTCTTGCGTGCCAACCCTCCATATTTTTACCATTGAATAAATCAATTTGAGCCATCAGAATTCCTCCATTATTAGTTTGTAGTTTGGTGTAGTGAATTAAAAAGATTAGATCCAAGGGAACGTAATATTGCTAAATCAGAAATCAAGTGTTAATCCAAGGTAGACAATTAATGGCAGTTGTGGTAATTCACTTGTCCCCTCTTCAAGGTAGATGTGATCAGTTCCTGAGATCTCCTGTGGTTCATCAATAACAATTTTTATCTTATTTTTACGGTTATATATATTCAAAATATCAAGGAATCCACCAATTTGTGTTCCCCATAACTTCCATTTGCGACTCACCCGCAGGTCCAACTTATGGTACGGTTCGAGTTCAACAGTGAAGTTTTCTTCAGCGGCAGCGAGAAGTGGATTCAACCCACGAGTTATCGGATCTTGAACCAGCGTAATTGAATTGACCGGTGCTTCTGACGTTCCACTTAGATATTGCCACTTTGCACCTATCTCAAAATTCTGTGTAAAATTATAGTTAGCAACGATGCTAACTATGTGTGTCCTATCAAAGAGATGTGGTTTATAGTTTGCGTCGGGGTTCTCGCGCCGCTCAGCATGTGTATAGGCATACGAAATCCAACCGAAGAACTTATCTAAAACACGGTGACGCACGAAAGCCTCTGCCCCGCCAACATATCCCGCCCCCTGATTCAGATAATTCCCTACACTGTTCTTTGTTACCAACTTATCCGAATTTTTGTAATAGGTGGCGAGTTTGAGTTCTGTTTGTGGCGAGATTTCATGCTCAATTTCCAAAATATAGTGCTGTGCAAGACTGGATTTCAATGCTGGATTCCCATCCTTTGCCAGTATTTGATACGGTTTTGGACTCTGTTCATAATGTCCATATCCGAATCGGAGATTAGAACCGATCGGCAGTTCAAAATTAACGCTGCCCCTGGGTTGAATTGAGACCTCTTCTGTCAAATCCAGATAATCAAGCCTGGCACCGAGCGCGACGGACATGAAGGAGGAGAGATTATATCGTCCTTGGAGGTACCCCTCAGCACGAAAAAAATCGTGTCCAAATTCATCGTGTGCTTCTTTCGTGCCAGTGAACACAAATTCCTCCTTTCCAGTACTACTCCTCCTTTGGGTAACAGTGGGCTTCCCACCTTCTCTAGTTCGAGTGACTTGAACCTCGGTATCTATTATACCACGCGATTCAAACTGTGCTTCTTTACTGTCTTCAAAACTAATGGCGGGACTGAAAGAAAAAAGGAGACCAAGTTCTATTTGGAACCTTGGATTTAAACGGAAAGTCACATCCTCTCGAAGTGTCCATACCGGCACATTAACTCGGACTGTGTACGTGTCAAATCTTGCAATAAGAGTTATGGGATCATCCGAAAAATGTACTTTACCACCCTCCTGCTCCACGTCCACAGGATTACGGAATTCAACATTGAGGAAATTGGCAGAATGGGTCAAAGAAAAATGGGAGGTAAGATTATCAGAGAAATTGGAGCGGAGATGGATGCCTTGCCCCTCAAATCCGTTTTTGAAGTACATAGAAGGGCTCCATATTTTAACTTCTGCAACTTCCGTTCCCGGTTTATATTTATATCCATCCAATTCCTCTCCTCGTGTAATTTTTGTTACCTCTCCCACAGTGTTAAAATGGTCCGTTGCAGCGAAGGCGTTCAACGTAAGAAAGTGCTTCTTACCGAAAGCTTGAACAAATTTGAACTGGGAATCTGCAAAATAAGGGAATTGATCGTCAACGAACAGTCCAATGATGAGGTCTAAATAACTCCGTCGAGCGGCGACATAAGCGTACCCTTTCTTGCCAATTTTGCCCTCAAGGATTCCCTCTGAATACAGAAAATTGAGGTTAAATTTCCCACTCCACCTTTTATCAAGTCGATTGCGCGAGTGGATATCTAAGACATTTTGCGAATCCAACCCAAATTGGGCACCGTATCCGCCTGCATAGATATCAACATCGTCAATAATTTCCGAGCTGATAGTTGAAAGCAAACCGCCGCCGTGGAAAGGATAACCTAACGGTGTTCTGTCAAAATAGTAAAGATTGGAATCCGGTTCGCTCCCGCGGATATAGAGGATACCGAGTAGATCGTTTGGTATGCCAATGCCCGGCAGCGTGGTCAGTCCACGGAGAATGTCGTTAGCAGTACCGGGGATACGTAGCAGCTCGCTGCCGCGAATCCGTTTTCGACTCACTGTTGGTGGAAGACGATCCCCCTCTACAATGATCATTTCGAGTTCAACGACCTCCTTAAGGAACATTTTTACCTTTGTGGTTTCATCTACCTTTACCTCAATTAATGTTTTTGTCCGTGTTGTATACGCCTCGTGGCTTATGGATACCGTCCAAGTTCCCGGCGCAATATCTGTAAATACAAATTTCCCAGTTGTATCAGTTGTTTGCTGTTGATCAATTTCAATGATTCGGACCTCCGCACCTGCTAAGGGTTCACCAGTACTTTCATGCAAAACTGTCCCCTCAATTGTACCGGTTTGGGAAAGGGCAGCTAACGGAAGTGCGAAAACCAACAGTAAAGGCAAAAGATGTCGGATCATTTGATAACTCCTTGCAATTAGGATTAGGTTATTCATCTACGTTCCCAGATGTTTCCCTCTTACTTATGCCGTTGTACCTACTAAAAATAGTTCGGACGTTTATTAGTGTGCCAACTTTGAAGAAACCATGTATATCATCTGGATTTAACGAATCCCATAACGATTCAATCGATATAGGTTGCGTGGAAAATGTTCTATCACGATTTCCTGCGTCAAAATTTCCTTCACCGTTGAACTTGATAATTAGACGGAACGAGTCGGTATCTTCGTCGCTTCCAGATTCAAGGGCAGTGCATTTGAGTTGGACAGAAAAGTATCGTTCATCAGGGTCTACTAACGGAAACACCTCAGAAGAATCTACTAACGGAAATGTCTGGTTGAAATTTTCTGTAAAGGAGTACTTCTGTTCTTTATTGTGAACGATGAATTTGTTCCCAAGATCGTCCCTTTCTTCTCTGTAGTCGCTGGAAACAGAAAGATCAAATGCTGCACCTGCAGGGGCTTCTACTGTCACAGTAACACTGTCAGGTAGATCGAGATTCGGGAATGCCATATTACGTTCGTCTTCGCCACAACCAATAAGAAAAGGTAACGCAAATAGAAAGACGAGGGCAGTCCAACTGAAAAACTGATTTAATTTCATTGGGTTCTCCTTTTAACTTGATATGCACATGAATTGTCCAAACTTTAGTATATTAACGTGAGTTTGGTAAAAACGAGACTTCGTGCTTTTCGTAGGGGCGAGATCCCCTCGCCCGTAGGGGTTAGGCAACCTAACCCCTACGAAAATGTCCGCATATTTTTAGAATTTGCCATATATCAAACTCACGTTATATTATAGCAGGATTTTAAGGAATATTTTACACAACTTTTCATTGACAAATTTTGGAAAATGACATATCCTATATGAACAATTGGTAATTTATAAGGACAATTTAAAACTTATGAAACAAGCATTCTTATTTTTAATCTTATCCCTACTGATGGGGACACTTGTTGTTTTCAAAATTGCGACAATCCAAGCAGATACGACAGATGCACAGAAAAACACCTCACAGGATAAAAGAACACCTTTCACCGAAGGATGTAACAAGTGCCACGGAGACGAAGACGCCTTTAAAGAATGGACTCAGGCAGGACATTCACATGCACTCGTCAATCTTCTTGAAGGACCGTATGAAGTAAAGACGTCTTGTCTAAGCTGCCACTCTTCTGGGTACGCCATGTTTGCTGAGCGAGGCATTCCAGGATACACGTATAGTGAAAAAACTGCAGTCAATGCAGTCGCTTGCTCGTCATGCCATTCACACGCCAGCAAAGAAGAACATCTGTTAGTCCAACCGGCAAGAAAATTATGTGTCAGCTGCCACAAAATGGACTGTGGATGTGCCGGTGCAGGTATTATCCACCAATCGCAGTCAGAGATGTTTTTAGGTCGTGAAGGTGCTGGTGTTAGGCGGATGCCATCGCCGCATGTGCGTGCCATGAAAAAACGGTGTGTCCACTGCCACATGGCAAAAGATGATACGAAAACTGTAGCAAAGAACGATCAGGAAAAAGACAAACAGAAAACCGGGGCAAAACATGGCGGTCATACCTTCAAAGCAGACTTTTCGACTTGTAGCAACGCAGGATGTCATGATGGTGCTGACAACGATATGGCTGTGAAACTTCCAACATATCGCACTGAAATTGAGGCAAACATGAAGACTGTCAAAATAATGCTAGACAATGCAACAGACAAAACATCCCAAGCCTACATTGACGCAAAGTTAAACTACGACATGGTTAAAGGTGACAGCGGCTATGGACTACACAATATTCCGTATGCCCGCGCACTGTTAGACCATAGTCTATCTCTAAAACCAGAGATAAAGTAGCAGGCACATTCCATCGTGCCGTAGCATTGCCACAAGGGTTGAACTTCAACCAGCACTATTCAGTGCCGATTTCAACGGGACGTCCTTATCTTGCGGGATATAAAAACTCAGTGGATCACTAACAACACCGATGAGTTGCTTCTGAACTGGATTACATTTGGCGACCAATTCATCCGGCATTTGTATATAATCCATCGGTTTGATCCAACGGTAGGCATATCCCATAAAAATAGTTTTGCGAGGGAAACCTGACCAATTATGCCCAATACCGTGATACGTGCGTTGTTCAAAGAGGAAAGCATCACCAGCATTGACGTTCATAGAAATCGCTCCACGTGCCCAACCTGTTTCTGGATCTACAGCGGGTGTGCCTGTTAATCGGTTGCTTCCTGGGACTAATACCGTTGCCCCTGATGCAGGATCAGACTGGTCACTGATAGCGTAAGCGATTTTCAACATAATGCGTGGGTGCGGTTCCTGCATCTCACGATATGATGATCCACCATCACGATGGAGCCCAACACGGGTCTTGGCATTATCAGGTGGTTCCTCTTTTGAAGGGAGCACAATCAAATGCGACGTTATCATCTGGACGTTCCAATTCAACACCCCATACGCGAACGGCACCGTTTTGTGCCAATCAAGAAGTTGCAGAAAGGCTTCATGATGTGTAATGCAATTACGAAGATTCAGTTTACCACCTGCTTCCAGATCACCTGCTTCCTCTTGCTTGGCATAAACTTCATCAACTGCAGCGTCAATTTCTGCCACGACATCTGCGGATAAGGCGTTTTTAATTAAGAGATAGCCATTGTTATCAACATGCTGCTTTTGCTCAGGCGTAAGCACTACTGCCTCAGACAAATCGTTCATCGTATCCATTTTTTCATCCTTTTTCGAGATATAATGTAACTTCTATTATTGTGTACGGCTCAAATGACCTACAATTTTTAAAGTATACAAGGATTTACAGAAAATCTCAAGAAAATTCTTGAAATGTCCAAATAACTGTATAAGTATAGAAATATGTAGTATAACGTGAGTTTGATAAAAACAAGATGTCCGGCTTTTCGTAGGGGCGAGGTCTTCTCGCCCGTAGGGGTTAGGTAACCTAACCCCTACGAAAATGTCCATTTATGTTTAGAATTTGCTATATATCAAACTCACGTTAGTATAGAAATATATCATTTCTCTTATACCGAACCCCGCTTCATATCACTACGCTACATCCACAAACAGAAGAAGAAAAAACCCTATGAAAAAACAATTAATAATTCTAATAACATCGTTATTTGTCATCATAATCGGTGTTGTTTTTTATATGAATTTCCTGAGAAAGAAAGTTGAAACGTCTATACTGGAACAAATCCCCGCTTCTAAACCACATAAACACATAACCTCCGACGGGGAAATTGTTCAACATACACATACACCGATACAACCCCCTAGAACAAATCAACATAAAAATGATACCGATCCTCCCCAAGGAACAGTACACCCGATACTCCGCATCTGGAAAAACCTGGACCTCAACGAAATCAGAAGAAAATATCAACCGTACACCGTCCAAGAATTAATCGACAAATGGGACGAAAAATATTTGGATTTTCAACGCGTCTATCGTAACCCGACATTACAAGCTATGTACAAACGTCAGGACGCATATTGGCCAAAAGAACAATGGCTACAACACCTTTTAGATATCGGATTCCCCTTAGCAACCTGGCCGAACTATTACGCAGCGTTTAATACAAGAGGACGTGTGATGATGAATAAAGATAGATATGACGATCCTGAAAAAAGATCAAGACTCCTTGATGGACATTTTTTACCTGAAGACACAACATGGGAAGAAATGAAAGATTTAACCATTAAGTTTGATCTTGTAGCAAGACTCAACGAAATACGCGCAAAAGAAGTAGATCCCTCTGTCTCTGGTGGAACTATGAATCTCAAGGGGGTTTTTACACCCTTCACCTCAAATACAGTGCATGTCTACATCTCTGAAGAGACTGGTGCAGCCAAATTTACAGGCAGATTGTTAACCCAACAGCAAAAAGATGACCTAACGATGTATGGTGTCGCGCCAGAAGCCATCACCGTTGTCTATACTGATAAAGATGGCCGTCCATTACCTGCCGATGCCAAACCACGCTTTTATGAACGAGAGATGGCTGCCCTTGAAGCCATTGAAGCACATACACAACAGATGATCGCTGAACACGAAATGCTTTTCAATACAATACCGCAGCAACCCCCCGAAGATACACAGATACAGCAAACATCCCCAGCACAACGAGTTCCTCAAGATCCTGACCTTCCCCATCTCCGCGATGGGACAGAATCCTCAGTCCCCCAGCGTCCACCCAAAACGACGATACCGATGCAGAACATCCCACCCGAGATGTTACCCAAAGAACCGCCCAACTCCCAAAATATGCAAGACTGGTTAGAACTGCTGCAAGAGTTGCATGGGGGTGAATTGCCCAGAGACTTACGCATGCTAAAGGAAGCGTTAACAGAACTTGAGGCAATACGGCAAGCTGCACAAGAGAAACTTGCCCCCATGCACGGCACCCCCAAATAGACCTCAAATACCGCGTTTGATTATTCATTGACAATTCTCGGAATAAGTGTTATATTTAACGACACTTGAAATGTGAGGCACGGCGATTCAGAGGGTATCCGCTAATTCACACATCATTATTTAACCAATACCCTCATTTTTTTATGGAGGACCTGAAAATATGGAACATGTCGTTGAAGTTAATGAAGTGAAGTTTGAACTAATGACTGAAGAGTTGAGCAAAGATTTAAAAGAGTTAAAGAATAAATTTCCTAATATTGTCGAATTGAAATCTTTATCTGTGTTTCAGGTTATAAAGCGGTATCCGAGTATAAAGGCACTTATTAACTTACTAGTTAACGAGATTGTAGAACATGGTTCTCTTCCGATTAAAAAGGAACGTTGGGAACTCGGATATAATTACCTATTCATATTTGAAACAGATCACTAATTTTGAACGTAATAAAGATTTAGAACATAGTAACGATTATTTTTCACACAACCACTATAAGTCTTTGTCATTCAGAATCAAAATTGAGATCTACAACCTCACATCAAGTTTTACGGCAATCAGAGAGCACTCAACAGCCTCCACATCGTAAAATAACAACACAAGAACGACAACATATCGGTGCTACATGGCGTGCCATCCTTATCGGCACCGCACTCACTATCCCCAACGTCTATTGGATTTTGGATTCCGCCGGACAAGGGTATCCGACCACAATTTCGCTCTATTATAATGTCATTTTCTGTATCTTTATCTTTACAGGTGCGAATTTGGCATTGAAACGGATTCTGCCGCGAGTGGCGTTTCAACAAGGCGAATTGTTGACTGTATATGTCATGCTCGCTATTGCCTCCTCCTTAGCAGGGCACGATGTTCTCCGCGTTTTAATCCCAATGATTCCCTATGCTTTCTGGTATGCCACTCCTGAAAACGATTGGGCACACCTATTTCATCGCCATATTCCAGATTGGATAGCAGTCAAAGATAAAGCATTTTTAACAGAGTATTACCGTGGCGAAGCCAGTTTATACCGTTGGGAAATCATTGAGGGATGGATCACGACCACCCTAACTTGGGGTGGTTTTTTATGCGCGCTCGTGTTCGTAATGGTTTTCATCTAATCTTCGGGCTGGAGACCCCTGCCTTCAGGTAGGGGAGGAAAGCCCGCTCTTTTTTTGTTGACCAATAATGCCAATCCATGTTATACTATATTCAGCATCGTTGGTAGAGAAAATACAACCCTTGTTGCAAAGCGAGGTCTCTACCACCACTGAGTTGTATCAGGAGCGATGCTGAAGGACATAATCGATGCGCACCTACAAACACAAGATACGCAACCATGATAAAAACAAACGTTTGGGTAATATGCTTGACGATTTGGCAGAGGTGCATAATCACTTCCTGCGTCTTGAGCAACGGTACTTCCGCATTTATGGTAAATATGCTGGCAGGTATCGTCTGCAACCGCATTTGACAAAGTTGCTCAACCGGACTAAAAAACACTGGGCTTGGATACCAAGAGACACACTTGACGCTGTTATCATCCGTCTTGACACTGCTTACCAACGCTTTTTTGTCTATAAAAAGAATGGTGGCAAAAAGGTGGGTCTGCCTAAATTGAAAAAACCACACAAAATGCGCTCTGCTAAATTTCCAACAGGATACAGACTTGAGAATGGGCGTCTCCGTATCTCTTTCAAAACGTGGGATGATAAGACACAATCTTTGAAGTTTGACCGTATCTGGTATTCTTTCCATCAGCACCGCGACTGTCAAGGTAATGTCCGCTATGTCCAAATCCTCCGAGACGCTGCAGGAGAATACTGGCTTTATATTATCACTGATGACACAAGCAAAGAAGTCTTGTCTGCTACGGGTAAGAGCGTAGGGATAGACTTTGGATTGAAAACCTTTTTGACGCTTAGCACTGGTGAAAAGATACAGAACCCACAATTCTTGAAACAATCCTTGAACGCACTTCGGCAACTCAATAAAGCAGTATCTCGTAAAGTCAAAGGTTCTAATAACTGGTGGCGTGCTGTCAGAGCACTCGCTATACTCTATAGCAAAGTCAGCAACCAACGTAGAGACTGGCATTGGAAACTTGCCACCGACCTTTGCCGAAGGTTTGACTTCATCGCGACCGAAACGCTGAACCTTGACGGTATGAAAAGGCTTTGGGGACGTAAAGTCTCTGACCTTGCCTTCTATCAGTTTGTTGAGATATTGAAGTTCAAATGTTTCAAACATAATCGTGAGTTCCATCAAGTTAGACAGTGGACTGCGACAACGAAACCTTGTTCCGATTGCGGGTATCAAAACGATAATCTTTCTCTTAGAGATAGACATTGGACATGTCCAAAATGTGGCTCCCACCACGACAGAGACATCAATGCTGCTATCAACATACTTCGGGGCTGCTTAGAACCCCACGTGGAGACGATATAAGTCAATCCTTCGGGATTGTTGTTGTCTGTGAAGCACAAGCCCCCGCCTTTAGGTGGTGGGTGCTATGACATATTGAAGGCGCACGTGATTGGTTCGCGGGTAGACCGTTTAACAGACTTCAAGGTTGGCTCTCTTCACCCAAAGTGCCTGATATTCCTGCGATTATCGCTATAGGTGTCGGATTTCTGATAACCGGTTCCTTGATGATTATGCGAATACGGCTATTTTGGTGGCCCTTTCATCCAGCGGGGTTTGCTATTTCAAGCAGTTGGTCGATGAATGTGTTTTGGTTTTCAATCTTCGTCAGTTCTATGACCAAGTGGATTATTCTGAAACAAGGCGGGATGAATCTGCACCGCAAACTTATTCCATTTTTCCTCGGTTTGATTCTGGGGGAATTTATAGTCGGGGGTGTTTGGAGTCTCATCGGGATTATGATGGATACACCGATGTATCGATTCCTGTTTTAGGAAGTGGCAGTATGTAGAACTACATTCGAAAATCTGGATTTTTCTATTCCACCGCAACAATAGCGATTTTCCATTTGTCAGCTTGTTCGCAGAGACGTTCTGTGTCCATGATAAAGGTGCGTTTTGCTTCAACTGCCAAAACGCTGCCACTCACAGAATGTAAGGTCTCAAGCGTTTGTATACCCACAGTCGGCACATCAATACGGAAATCGTGGTGTTCAGCTGCAGCTTTGGCAACCACAACTCCTTTTCCACCCAGTGTTCCACCTCTCTCAATAGTGGCGTCTGTTCCTTCAATGGCTTCAAGAGCAAGCACGATCTGATTTTTGATAACAACAGTCTGCCCGATATCCAAGTTCGCTATGTTGCGAGCAGTGGTAATCCCTGCTTTTATATCTTCCCACTGAGCAGCATTTGGCTTACCTTTTGTAAGGACACCAGGATCAGGTAACAGATGGGAGAGAAAATGGTCCTGTGTTAGGATGGAAAGACCAGAGGTTTGAAAGTGTTCAAGTACAGATGAAACGATTGAGGAGGGTCTTTTATTACGATTCTCCGCCAAAATCTTGATTGTAGTCGCATCAATTTGAAACCGACGTAACAGTATGCTTGGCTCAATTTTCCCGATAATGACAAGTTCTTTTACATTTACATCAAGAAGTTTCTGCGTAATTTTCTGAATCTGTCCAACACCGTAAGTATAAGTTTCACACGGTATTTCAGTAAAACGTTGTCCATCTGCTTTGGTGATTTGTATAATCACCGGTGTTCGTCCCTGTGCGGCTACGCTTTGTGCCACAAGTACTGGCAGTTCACCTGCTCCTGCTATAATACCAAGTTTTTCCACGTGATTTGTTCCATTAGTACACTGTTGGAAAGCGAATTTTTATCACATTCTAATTATGTATGTCGTATCGCATCAATGGGACTTAGTTTCGCTGCTTGACTGGCGGGATAGTAACCGAAAAATATACCGACAGCGGTTCCCGCTATAACAGAGACTATCACAGATTTAAAGGTGATAACAGAAGGCCAATTGGGCATACCTTTCATGAATGTCTCAACCGCCCACGAAAAACCTTGTCCAACGAATGCGCCGAGTACGATACCAAGTAAACTACCGATGAGACACAATAGAATTGATTCAGTGAGAAATTGGAACCGAATATGGTAGGTTTTTGCACCTACAGCTTTACGTAATCCGATCTCTGGTATTCGTTCTGTAACCGAAACAAGCATTATGTTAAGAATACCGATTCCACCTACAATTAGTGATACTGAAGCGATAATGACGAGTACCATCTCTATGATAAAAATAGTTCTTTTCGCACTTTCAATGCCCTTTTGTGCTTGCCATGTTCGGAAAAAAGTGTCGTCTCCACCGTGGTTTCGTCTGATTACGGTTTGCACCTCTTTAACTGCTTGGTCAACCAATAGAGGGTTTTTCGCACGAACCATAATATGTCCGACGTTATCGTGTCCCCAAAACCGCGTTTGTGCTGTGGTAATCGGAATGAATATCATATTGTCATCGCTTTTGCCCGCTTCCAATCCAGGACCGCGACTTTCCATAACCCCAACAACAGTAAAACGTTTATTATTGATTCCAACCTCTTTTCCGAGCGGGTCCATTCCTTTGAACTGTTCTTTCCAGATTTGTGATCCGATAACACAAACCTTGTTCCAGAGGTCCATATCTGTGTCTGCAAGAAATCTGCCATATTCAGCATGCCACTGCCTGACCCCTTGATATTCAACTGTAGTCGCTCGCATGTAAGTAGGTCGATGTTTTCCCTCAGCTTCAAAGTTGATGTAATAACTTCCCTCTACGGTAGCGACTTCAACGGAGGGACACTGTTGTAGGACATCACGCAGATCATCCATATTTAGGTGGTGTGGACTTGTATTTCGTTGCCAACGATGATTACGTCTAATCTTTCCCGGTCGGTAGACACCGAACATGCTGGGACCGCCAATCTTTTCAAATTCCAACATGATGAGTTTTTCAGCACCAGCACCTAATGACATCATCGCGATGACACCTGCAATTCCAATCGTTATTCCTGACAAAGTCAGAATTGTTCGGAGTTTGCTGGCGCGGAGTGCTGAAAATGCAGTGAGTAGATTCTCTAATACTCTCATTTTTCTTATATGTAATGAAAACTCAACGAAGAAACACTAAACGGAATTTGATAATGGATTAGCAACTTATACGCAATTAACCCGATTTGTAGTGCGAGGTCCCCGTGCCTCGCCAATGCTAACTTTATCAGCAAACTTCAAATCAAGTTAATTTGGTATTATACGCAATTACCCCGATTTGTAGTGCGAGGTCCCCGTGCCTCGCCAATGCTAACTTTATCAGCAAACTTCAAATCAAGTTAATTTGGTATTATACGCAATTACCCCGATTTGTAGTGCGAGGTCCCCGTGCCTCGCAACCGTGTACTATATCAAAAGACGTCGAATCCCGTTAATTTGGTATTATTGCATCTGTCTATGAAACGTGTTAAAATAACAACGTATAATCCTATCTATACATAACGTGAGTTTGATATATAGCAAATTCTAAACATAAATGGACATTTTCGTAGGGGTTAGGTAACCTAACCCCTACGGGCGAGAAGACCTCGCCCCTACGAGAAGCCCGACATCTTGTTTTTATCAAACTCACGTTATACATATTCAAAGTATACTACAAATGCAACAAAATATGCAAATTTATTGGAGACATATTAGTCGTGGAAACGAATTTTGGATATATTCCAAGTGGTCATCTACTACCGTATCCTGGTCAACATCGGTCTACTGCACATCTGGCGGAATTGGCTAAACTCACCCGTTTAAGAAAACAGACATGGATACAATTGGATTCTGCAATGATTCAGACACGATACCGATTAGAGGTTGTAGAATTGCATTTCCAAACATCTGAAACAGGTGCGTCTATCCAAGCGAAATTGCGACATGTTTCTTCAGAGATAAAAGGTGGTAGCAGCAACGCATCATATAATCAATTCTTTCTTATCGCACAGTCCCATACAAACGCTTCATTCTATAACATTACCGACTATGTGGAACGTTGTTTAGCGTGGGACCTTTCGGTTGCTGAACGTTTGCGCGGCAGAACACTCCTCTATATCTATCAAACTGAAGCAGACGTTGATGATCTACTAAGTGATATCGGTGTTCAATCCTTCATAAACCGCTTTCTCGCCAGTTATATAGCACTTTATGGTAAAGATGCTATCATCGGTTTTGCGATTGAACTACCGCACTTCTTGTCAGTGTTTGATGGAAAAGGATCATCCATTCCGTGGACTAATTCATTAATAAAGCAATTTGACACAGGAAACTTCACTTCAGAAGGAAAATCTACCGCAAATCACTCTGATGGGTTCTTACCTTTTCTATTTTATGATACATATAATTCATCCGTTATTAGAAGCGTTTTTTGGCAGGAATTGACATCGCAATTCGCACGTTGTTTCTTCGGTGCGGTAAGAGAATTTTGTCATCAACACAATATTAAATTTGGTGTTACAGTACGGGAAAGCGCAAGATCATTGCAGTATGAATTGGGAACACTTTTGGAACAGGCGGATTGCCCAATTCTCATGTCAACGGAATCAGACACGTCTCGGCGTTTTGTTGTTACCAAATCTGTATGCAGCAATGCCCGTTATCCTGGGATTTCGAGAAAAAAAACACACACATTTTCACAGTGCGTACAGGATGCTTCCCTCGGCTTTAATCAATGGATTTCAAACAGAATTGAATCAAGTCATTCCGAAACATACCCATATCAATATTTAGCACAATTATTACAAATTGGGGTTCCAAAGCGACCTATTTTAATGGTGTCACCAACACAGAGCCTATGGATGAAACCAGAAGAGAAGCAGTGGGTTGACATCACAAAAGCTTGGGGAGGGTTGTGCCAGACAGTGTGGAACATGGGTTATGATTTTGATATTGTTTCGGAAGCGCAGCTAACAAGTGCTTCAGTAGAAAAGAAAAAACGCGGAATCTGTTACGATGGAAAAATGTATCAACTCGTTTTACTCCCAAGTTGTTTATCGCTACATCAGACGACGGTGCAAATATTAACAGAATTCACGAAGGCAAAAGGAAGACTCATTGCGAATGCACCTGCCCCGTATCTACTTCATGGAAAAATTGGACTTGAACCGTATCTGCTGGAACGCCTAATTTACAGACCACAAACCACTATATTAGACGGACCGCAGACAGAAAGAGAAATAAACCTCAAAAGATACCTCAGAAAATGGATTACACCGGTCATTTCGCTTTTTTGTCACCAAGAGGATAACCTCGCTGAAGGCATTCAGGTACATCATAGACAAAACGAGAATTTCCAAGTGTTCTATTTGTTCAACACAGGGTTGGAAACAATTGAAACATTGGTTGAGATAATTGGTGAAGTTGAGAATGTTGAAGAACGACATTTGCAAACAGCAAAAGAGATACCGTTGACCTTTTGGCATGCGAACGGAAAGACGTATCTAAATTGCACATTTGAACCTGAACAAGCAAGGCTATTTGTCGTTTCCTGAATGTCCCTGTGTCTAAATAATAATCCTTGACAGAATCTTAATTTTAGGGTATCTTTAAAGAGAAATCAAATGAGTACGATGCCAATTTCTATAGCCGTTCACTAGACCAAAATCCTATCGCTGGTGCCTCCGATATAGAAATGTTGATAGAGAATTTTACTGATGTCCGTACGGAGCATGTAGCGCGTAGGGGTTCATGGGCAACCCCTGGACCTGTTCATACCGCAGACCGTGGTCGTGATGCACCTACGAACACGAACGGATGGCTCGGGTTCCGCTGCGCAAAAACTATGACAACACAAAAAAGAAAAAAAATGTCTAAGCAGAATACTGATAATGTGCGTGATTCGTCCTCACAGCCTTTAAAAAATTCTTTTGATAGTGAGAAATCGTACCAGAAGGTTGCTGAAAACAGTAAAAACGCTGTAGTCTATATAGAATCACTTACCAGTGTTATATTGACCTTACCTTGGCGCATTCATAAAATGTTCACCAATAAACGCAGTGCTACGTATACTAATTTGCATAGATTCCTCACACGTATCCAAGAAGGTGTACCGAAGGACAAGAAGAAAGATATGGACATAGGCATAGTAGGTACAGGTTTTTTCATAGCACCTGATATGCTCGTAACCAATATTCACGTCGTTGTGCGTGCTAAAACTGTAGCTGCAAAACAGTTTGATGGCAAGGAACCAGCTCTGTATACGATTGAAGGCGTTACAGCGTTTGATGCAAAAAACGACTTGGTTGTGTTAAAAGTCGCGGAGGAGTGCACTACCCCGCTCAGCATAGGCAACAGTGATGATCTGCAAGTAGGGGACAGTGTTTGTACTGTGACCTATGCAAATGCGGAATGCAAACACATAAAGGGTACTATTTCCCGCAGCGGGACGAATGATAAATTTCACCAGATAAAAACACAACTCTCCCCAGGCAACAGTGGGGGTCCCGTGCTAAACAATAACGGCGAAGTTGTTGGTGTGGTAAGCTCTATAATAAGACAACTTAACGATGCTACGTCGCAACTTGCTAATGCGATTCCTTCAAACACACTTAATTCTCTACTTGAAAAAGTAGATAAAGTCAAATCTTTTACATCGTGGCAAAGGCATCCAAGTATACGTGCCTACGTTGTAAGTCTTCAAGCAGACATAAAGCAGGAAAAAGGAAAATATAAAGAAGCAATCGCTAAATATGATATTGCGCTCAAACTCAATCCGGATTTGCTTGCAACTTACTTCAACCGTAGTATAACAAAGATGCGTTTTAATGATTATGAGGGAGCAATAGTTGACTGTGATACTGTCCTGCGTTTAAATCCAGATTTGGTTACAGTCCACGTAAACCGTGCTGTTCTGAAAATGTCGTTA
Source organism: Candidatus Poribacteria bacterium (assembly GCA_965237835.1). Lineage (GTDB taxonomy): Bacteria > Poribacteria > WGA-4E > WGA-4E > WGA-3G > MSPOR6. Next base: position 943,096 of record OZ250160.1, read on the forward strand.
TATGCCCCAAAAGACGCTTTAGAAGACATTAATTTTGTGTTTGAACACTCGTCCACTGATAAAGAAACTTTTAGTATGTACTTCGTCCGTTCCTCAGTAAAAGCTTATCTCGGGGATCTGGTAGGAGCGATAGAAGACGTTGACAAATCTATTACTATCAAACCGGATTTTGCTGAAAGTTTCGGGCTGCGCGGGTTGTATAATATTGAGTTAGAAAACTATCATGAAGCAATTGAAAATGCCGATAAAGCTATTCAACTCAAACCGAAGTCTGAAATCGGATACATCAGTCTATCAAATGCTAAACTAGAACTCGGCAAATCTAAAGCCAACCAAGGAGATATAGAAATAGCACAAAGGTACTATCAGGAGGCACTCGGAGATGCTAATAAAGCCATGCAACTTAAATCAGACTCCAACACAACGTTTTTTACTCGGGGGAGAGCGAAGCAGTACCTTGGAAAATTTAAAGCCGACCAAGGAGATATAGAGGAAGCCAAAGAACTGTATAACGCAGCGATTGCCGACCATACGAAATCTATAAAGATTAAACCAAGGTCCGCTGCAGCTTACAATGTGCGAGGATGGGCAAAGTATCTACAGGGTCAATTAGAAACCGAACAGGAAAACGCAGCACTTGCGCAAAAACATTACCAAGCGGCTATAGTTGATAGCACTGAAGCCATCCGGTTAGCTAAAGATACTTATTATGCTTATTCCTACTATCACACGCGTGGTGCCGCAAATGCTGCCCTTGCATATTATGACAAGGCAATTGAAGATTTCAGCAAAGCCATAGGGATTAAACCTACACATGTTTTATCCTATAACGATCGCGGAAAAGCAAAAGAAGCACTCGGTCAATTGGATGCCGCAAAAGCCGACTTTGAGAGTGCAACACAGATAAACATAGAATTAGCGAAGAATAGTTTCAAAAAGAGACAGGTGAAAAGGCGAAGAAATTAGAAGCAGTGGGTGAGTTGCAGTTAAAAATTAACTACAAAAACCTATAAGAACCTCATAAAATCTAAAGTTATGTAGTTTTTTACTTGACAAAGCCTTGTTGTTTCTGCTATAATATATGTATGAATAATAGATTTGTTAAGATTGGTGAAGCTGCTAAACTCTTAGGTGTGTCCGTTCAGGCACTTCGGAATTGGGAAGTGGAAGGTAAAATTATGCCGTCTCACCGAACCCCAGGCGGACAAAGAATGTATGATTTAGCAGAACTTCTGGGTGTTAATGATTTGACTTATCCTACAATTGCTTATGCGCGCGTCTCCAGTTCTGATCAAAAGAAAGATTTAGAACGTCAGCATGCTGTCCTTGAAGCATTTTGCAACAAGAATGGGTGGCAAACTGAAATCATAAGAGACTTAGGTAGTGGCATGAATTATAATAATCAAGGCCTCGGACGCCTCCTTGAGTTAATGGTGCATGGTCAAATGTCTCGTCTGGTTATCACACATAAAGACCGCCTACTTCGCTTTGGTGCAGAGATAGTTTTCCGTATCTGTGAACTCAAAGGTATAGAAGTTGTCATTATCAATAAAAGTAAGCAACCTTCCTTTGAGGAGGAACTTACGCGAGACGTAATGGAAATCCTGACTGTATTTTGTGCGAAACTCTATGGTGGACGCTCACACAAATCAAAGAAAATGGCAGAAGAAATTGATAAAATCGTCAACGACGAGCAACTGCAAATGCAGTCTAACTTTGGTGCGAATAATGCTGATCCGCTCCCAGAAGATAGCACTCAATCCAAATAATAAGCAGTCAACGCTTCTGTCGCAGCATGCCAGAGCCATTCAGTTTTCAAGTTTTTCAGGACATTTTAGAGAGGGTCGCGATTCGGAGATCGCTCCTACAGAAGATCGACCTGAGCATCAGGTGAGAATTACCGGACAATTGAATGGCTCTGCGCAGCATGCGGGTTATGCCCGTGTTGCGTTTAACTTCGGTCTATCGTCCTTTAAGTCTGGCTTAGACAAGGACGAATGGCGTAGCTATATTGACATAAAACGTGAGTTTAACGCAGTCAAACACGATAAGTTTGACTGGTGTTCTGATTTATCACAAAATGCTTCTAAAAACGCTCTCCATAATCTTGGAGACGCTGTATCACGCTGGAAAAGCGGACTACTTAAGAACCGGAAGTTGGCAAAAGCGTTGTCGGATTCAGCACTTTCAAGATTTCTTACCATGCTTAAATACAAGGCAGATAGACGTGGGATACCGATAACTGAAGCGGATCAGTTCTTTGCGAGTCAGGGCTATTTAGTTCTCCGAATATTTAGGTTTTCAATCTAAGACTTTCCGCTGTAGGAGCGATCTCCGAATCGCGACTTTTCGTCTAAAATGGACAAAAAGCCTAAAACTAAATAACCCTGTTTGCGAGTAGTCCGACCTGTAGCAACTGCGGACACAAGAAAACAGATTTGACGCTCTCTGAACAGACATATCATTGCACAGAATGTGACTTTGAATGCAATAGAGACCTCAACGCTGCTATCAATCTCTGTCCCGCTCAACCCTAACACCGTCGCCACGAGTTGCGAGGAGACGATAAACGCCTGTGGAGTTTCTGTCAGACCTCACTTGAGAGGCACGAAACGACGAAGCAGGAAGTCCGGCACAAATCAAAAGAAGAGTGTAGAGTTTTATAGGTTTTTATAGATTCTACCACATTCTTGAGGTTTTGTTAAGTCCTACACAACGGCAGTCGGGTTGCGTGTTGAAGATATAGATGATTTTAAACCGATGTTAGAGAAAGCACTTGCTTTGGATAAGCCAGTAGTTGTTGAAATAATAAAATAGAGCCAATCGAAAAACGGAATGACAACGTGGTCAATCCATTCACGGATTAGAACAACACTGCGGCAGGGCTATTTAGTTCTCCGAATATTTAGATTTTCAATTTAAGACTTTCCGCTGTAGGAGCGATCTCCGAATCGCGACTTTTCGGATAAAATGGACAAAAAGCCTAAAACTAAATAACCCTGACACTGCGGTTGTTCCTACAAAAATGGAGTCATTTTATTTTAACATCGATCTTTTGATCAAGGAGTTAGGAGTTTGATATGCGAAAAAAGATAGGAGTTTTAACAGGGGGTGGAGATACGAGCGCGCTTAATGCTACCCTCAAAGGCATCGCGTTGAAAGCCGAAGAACTCGGTTTTGAACTGATTGGATTTATGGAAGGGTGGCGTGGTGTTTTGAAAGGTGGACGCTACTTTACACTTACCCCTGACCTGATTGATGAAAATCGCGGTGGCACGCTTTTAAAAAGTTCGCGCACCAACCTTATCGCAATGGATAAGTTGGATGAAGCAATTGACAACCTGAAAAAACTAAACATCAGTGGACTCATACCTATTGGCGGTGATGATACCCTGACTGTTGGCACTGCACTTTCGGAACAATTCACAACAGTTTTTGTTACGAAGACGATCGATAATGATGTCGGTATGAATCCGCCTGAAGGTGATTCGGTTGATTACTCTAAGATGGTTAACTATTACTGTCCCGGTTTTCCATCCGCCGCAAGTCGGATAATTGATGCTGTTCGAGATTTACGGACAACGACCTATTCACACGATCGGGTCATTGTAGTGGAAGCGATGGGAAGAGATGCGGGTTGGTTGACTTTATCTGCGGCTTATGGTTTGGCAGACCTTATCGTTGTTCCTGAGGTGCCATATCAGCCTGACAAGTTAGCTGAAGCAATTCGGGAAAAACACGCTGAGCAGGGAAATGTCATTGTCGTTGTGTCGGAAGGCATCCGAAATGATGCTGGAGAATTAATGATTAACTCACAAGCAGAACTTGACGCATTCGGACACACCAAACCGGGTGGTTGTTCAGAAATTATCGTTGAAGCAATGAAAAAACGGTTACCTGATATTTCCAGTTCAGCCTTCCGTGCATTGATACTTGGATATATGCAAAGGTGCGGCAGTCCAACGCCATTGGATAGAGATAACGCAATCAAGGCGGGATCGCTTGCGGTACGATCACTCGCTGATGGAATGGTTAATGGGGTCGCAACGATTACTCGGACAGATGCTGGCATTGAACCGATTATGTTAGCTTTAGAACAGGTACTAAAACGTGATGAAACTGGACATGTTATTCGCCGCAGTCTTGACCCGCGGTTTTACGACGCTGAACGTTATCATCTGTCTCCTGCTGGCGCAGGATATTTCCGACCACTTTTTGGTGACCTGCCGCGCCGTGCGTTAACTTTAGATGCGCGCGGTATTGATATTGGCGAAATTGTGTAACTTATGGGTTTCGCTACGTTCTACCCATAAGTGTCAACTTAAGAAAAGACTCGTTACTATCGGTAAGAGGAAACTCCAATTCACCACTGACGAACGGTCGCGATACGGAGATCGCTCCTACCGTTTGGATTGGGAATAACAAGGTTCTCTTGTCCTTTGTAGCACAATCTGTTAGATTGTGTTTACGTGCACAAACTAAAAGTTTGCGCTACAGGTTCGGTGAATCAACGCTAAATGCGCCTGTGGCATTTGTTGCTGCAACAAGTGTCCAAAAACGATAATCCTGAAAATCTGATAATCCTGAAAATCCTGGTTCAGACAACAGTGCGCGGACAAAGCACCAAATCAACGCCAAATATGCGTGTAGTATTTGGTGACTACATTGTGGGAGGGAAACCTATCCGCCCCGATTTGTTATCGGCGTTGAAAACGCCTCCCACAAGCATATATGGCACTAAATTATGCCTATAGTGCGATTCGGAAACCGTACCTGCCTTTTATAGAGGTAAAGTAATTGGCGTACCGGTCTGTGAGGAGCGGTATGTTGCTTCTGCCAATTCAATCCCGTCTCTCCCGATCTGTCCGTGGGTTGTCGGTTCTGCTTCACCTGCGATGCACTGAAGCCAATGATCAATGCTTGCACCTTTGGCTGCCATACTCCAATATCTCTGTTGACGCTGTCCCTCAGGCACGTTACGGTATGTGTCATCATCAGGGACAGGCGCGGTGAATTCTTCTGCCGATGCCATATCGTGGGTTTTCCAACATAATCCATTTCTACCCAACGTAGCTGAACCATTACTCGTAACAAGACCGCTCCCGCTATGCCCAACTTGAGCAGCCCAACTCTTAATCATCATGCCGATCCCACCATTTTTGAAATGCACTGTCAACACCGCATTGTTTTCCACCGCTTGCTCGGGAGCCGGGTAAGTGCCACCGAGAGGGACATGACTTGTATACCCGTAGACAGATGTAGCAGGACCGTATAGCCACAACCAGAGATCTAAGTTATGAATCGCTTGCTCCACAAGCATACCCCCAGATTCTGCTTTGACAAAGAGCCACGGATGTCGTTCAGGTGAAAAGTATCCAATTTGATTATTATACGCCATCTGCAGCGTGCCGAGTGTGCCATCCTCAAGAAGCAATTTCAGTTTCATGTATCCCGGATCAAATCGCATCATATAAGCGACCATCAGGAGAACACCAGCATTTTCTGCGGCGGTGACCATTTCGTCACCTTCAGCAACGTTACAACACATCGGTTTTTCCATCAAGATATGTTTGCCTGCATCCGCAGCAGCACGGGTAATTTCAAGGTGTGGACGCGGGTGAACGCACACATCAACCGCATCAATGTCCTGTCTATCCAGAAGTGCGCGATAATCGGTGTATGCGTCTGCACCAAATCGATCTGCTTGTTCGTTTGCAGACGTCTCATTGATGTCTGCGATGGCAACAATGTCTGCGCGTCGTGTCGGTTCTTGGTAATACGGGGAATGGAGGTTGCGGAAGATGCCTCCACATCCGATAATTCCAACCCTAATTCTGTCCATGAATTCTCCTTTCTGACTACAACCTATCTCATAAATCACTTGTAGGGCGGGGTCCCTGTGCCTCCGCCCGTTGTTTTCTCGACCCTACTCTTGGCGAGGCACAAGGACCCCACCCTACAATGAAAAGTGGGATGAAATACACAAAGTTGACACCTATAGATAACGTGAGTTTGATAAAAACAAGATGTCGGGCTTCTCGTAGGGGCGAGGTCTTCTCGCCCGTAGGGGTTAGGTAACCTAACCCCTACGAAAATGTCCATTTATGTTTAGAATTTGCTATATATCAAACTCACGTTATAGATAGAGTTAAGCGAAACTCAACCTACGTAGTTCAACAAAGGGAGTATGTCAACGCTCTTCCAGGTGTTCCAATCTTTTGAAAGGAACCCCACCTTCGCTATACATGCGCATCACTTGGTCAATAAATTCGTATTTGGCAAGTGAACATGAACGAAGCGCATTAGGATGGAAAAGATAATATGCAACACTTTCCGCCCAATCCTCATTTGGATTCTTTGAATAAGCGTAAGCTGTAACAAATTCTTTTCGACTTTTAGTCTTTGACCATCCGTACTTATGATTTGGGTCTTTACGCCAACCTCCAAGTTCGGACCATTCCTTTCTAAGTTTCCCGTTAAGAGCATACTCCCATAAAAAATGTGCTTTTTCATGAATTATTATGCGCTGGAACTCATTCCGATTTTTTATGCGAAAAGTAGGCGCGGCGTACTCAACACAATCTGCAACAATCCAGGCTGAACCTGCATACGGTGCTTGCTCGCTACGAACCATATATTTTAAGCGAGGTATTTTATGTAATCCTTTGGGGAATTCTTCAAATACTGACATGAGTTTCATCAGTTCTTTGTTTGTAAATTTCGATACATGTAGTTTCCCTATATACTTACGTAGTTTCTGTCCTATTTTTTCGGCTTCAGGCGTCCCTATACTCACTAAACTAAGACCGTACATTTCTTTCAGCACAAATTCTATTGCATATCTGTCTGTCCCATCTTTCAGTATTAGTTTTACTGCAGGCATATTTGTCCAATCTTCCGTTACGAATTGAGCGACAACCCGAAAAAGACGTTTGTTTGATAGCAATACCTCTTGAGATTTTTCTGCCTGAGATTCTTCAATTGAAAAAACATCACTACTAATAGTAACTTGTTTCAAACTATTTACAGATTCAATCCTAACATCATCTTGTAAATCTTTATTACTTATCTTCCACACAGAACGGGTCATATTGTAGTTTGTATCTTCAGATTGTTGATATATGGATTCAAAGGTTTCTAAAAGAGCGTCTGCTTGTTTTGCAGTCCAGGTAGAGGCTAAATTGATAGCATACCTCTGTTTCAACTGTGAAACAGTATTTTGACTTGGTTTTTGAAAAAGAAATACATAGCAACTTGATTGAAAAATTATGATAGTAAGAAAAACAGCATTTTTAATAACTCGCATCATCTAATCTTCGGGATGGAACCTCGCGCTTTAGCGCGTGGAAGAAATCCCGCTCCTTTTTTCTCAACAAAATCTGATAATGATATAATCTTTTCATATCACCTTGGCAGACCTGTAGTAGTCTTGTCGGTTGGGTTTCGCTTCGCTCTACTCTTATGTGTCAACTTAAGATAAAGAATCCTATTTTGTATGTGTTAGCATTGAATTTGTTGTCTGAATCGCGGATTGGTGTAAAGGACGCTCTTCAGGGTTATACCATTTCTGAATGATGGCATCTCATTAACAAAAAACGCGTTCGTAGTCGCGCAATTCATTGCGCCTCTTATATTCACCTTCGTCAGAAGTTCAAATTCTCATTAAGGGGAGTTTATTATCAGAATTGGTATAACATGTATTCTGATATTCTCAAAGATGCCTTGAATTTCGTCAATGTATCGTGTATAATTTGCATAAACTTTATGTTTTCCCACATGGAGATCGTAGATGAACACCGCCTCACAAACCATATTGGAAGCATTCAATCAACTGCCTGAGATAGAAAAACACGCGCTCGCCTCTGAAATCATCAAACAGGTGGCTATGCTGGATTTTCCACCTTTAACAGATGAAGCACTCACGGAAATTGCGGATGCACTTTTCGTTGTGCATGATGAAACGGAGGCGAAGGATGTCAACTATCTGCGATTGAAAACGCAGTGCGTCAATGGTTAAAACTCTAACCCAACCTATGCAGTTCCTTTCTGCCTGCTAACTTTTAGAATAGGATGTGTTCCCGCGTCCTCTAAGAGCGCAAGTGCTTCGGAAATAATTGCATGCTGTAATCTCGAATTGTTCGGTTCGCCGAGCGGATGCCCAAAACGATACGGGACAAGCAACGCACGCGGCGGTTTTACTTTCTTCGCAATGCTTTCCACAAGCGCAATTGAAACCGTCGAAATCCCTACTTCTTCAACAGCACGTTGTATCAATCCTACAGACTGATTACACATCGGTCAGACAGGCGTTAAGAAGGCAACGTCCACGTCATCATCTTTGAGCATCTGTCCAACTTCCGGAGCGGTCTGTGTTATAAGAGGTTTCGGTTTTGGAATTGAACCCATAAAACTAAAGTGTCTACGGTTTAGAGAACCAATTTTTCCTTCGGTTTCTAATTCTCGGAATCTATCAAGTGGAAATGCAAGGTTCGCATCAATTTGGGTGCCGCTTGTATCATACGATTCACTTTTGTGTCCAATAGCAAATACTTGTGTATCAACAGAATTCGGGATTTCTCTATATGAACAATCACCACTAACGTTTTCATCAAAAGTAGATTGTTCAGGTAGATATAATCCGGCAGTTGTGATGAGTGCTACTCGACATTGGTTTAAGGGTTTACGTAGGGGTGTATTCGGAGATGTATCATAATGTTTAAACCGATACATCTTCATATATAATCGAAATTTGAGATTGAGTTCACTCAAAGATGCCATAGTTATTTTATTGTTACAGGTATGCGTTCCAATTACGCTTTATTTTCAAGGGGCCAGCCACCGTGTTCAGCAATGGTGCTGTCAATATCTTCCATAACATTTAAAGTTTTTTCAAGTGCGCCGCAGATATGCCGATAGTGTTGAATCTCATCATACGTTAAAGTTCTTGATTTTCGGTCAGTGAGCCACTTTTTTGCGGGCTGGTGTCCACCTACGCGAAACTCCCAAACTTCCCTTGGGACAGGTGAGAAATACTGGGTAGGGTTAATCCAAACGCGTTGGTCTACCTCTGTCCATCGAACCCTTTCAACGTGTGGATTACCACTTATTGGAAAAATTGGCAGAGTTACATCTTCGCTATGTAAGAGGTGCAACGCTGCCAGTTGTTCTCCGAACAATACCAGTTTTTGGAATAGCGAGCGATTCGTTGTCAGCGGAATATGTGGATAATCAATTTTGAGTTGATCTGCATATCGCTTTCGGTACCCTGGTGCATGCAAAATTGCATAGATATAGTGGAAAATATCCGCTGGTCCAATTGTCGTGTTGCAGTCTCCCTTTCTATGATGAATAAAACGCAGTGCAGTGGCTTGTTCATTTTCGTAATTAAGATGTCTGCACACTTCTTCCCAATATTGTTGTGTCAGGTTATGGTCCCTTTGCCCTCCCTGATCTGCATAGCAGTAGAGCGGAAAAACACGACTTCCTCCTCGTCGAAATATATTCAAATTGGCAATTGTTTTGGAGATAGAAACGAGATTCCATATAGGATCACCTACTGCTTGCCCGGCTCTGCCGATACATATTGCTATGTTTTCACCAGCGAGGAGGTGGTTCATCAGTTTCCTCCTTGGTCTAGCGATTAAGTCATCTTGATAGAAAATGAATCGTTCATCAAACGGAAAACGTAAAAATCTCTGAATGTATTTTTCAAGGTTTTCTTCTGCGTGAAGCGATTCTCGCGCCTTATTTATGTCCCAATCATTGCTCATGTTGATAGAAAGTTTTTTGCACAGCTGCTCATTGGATTCTACTGAATTTCGAAAATAATTTATACGTTCAAGTATAGGATTAGGTTCAAAATCTGTCACCATGTTGTCTCTAGATGAAGTAATACCACTATTATTTACAACAAAAATATCAGTGAGTTTCCAGCCGCGTTCGTATTCTTCAATTACGTTTTCACTGTGTGGAACAAAGAGATAGTTCGGAGATATTGGAGTCAGTTCTGTCCACGCAGTTGTGTCAATAGTGTTTGCCTCAAGCCAGTTGTATTTGTCCTCGCGGTTCCCCCATAACTCCGCATGATAAATACGCGTTGGAGAAAGTTTTTCAGAGGAACACTTAACAAAAATGCCGATGGAGACTCCCTGTCGGATATTAAAAACGTTTTCATCTGGTCCTCCATCGGGTGGTTTTTCATTTGTTAGCTTATTTCCGTGCAGGTCAAGGATATAGATAGTATCAAAGGTTTTCATGAGACTTTGACGCATGCCGCGAAATGTGAGGTTATTGAGGTAGCCGTGGTTGGAGATGAAGGCGAGGACTCCGTATCCAGTACGCGCAATACGCCATTGAGCGAATCGGATAAATTTGACGTAGTCATCGTTTAACCATTTTGAATTGCGTTCATCAAGTGGCTGTCCATTCACTTCAAAATAACTCTCTGTCACGACACCTCCATCAAGTCCTCGCAAGAGGTTCGTAATCCATTCCCCTTTGTTTTCTGACTTCCCCAAATAGGGCGGATTTTTGAGAATCACCATCACTGGCAGATCTCGTTTAACAGTGGCAGCGGATTCGGCTTCTTTGACGATCTCGTCTATAAAGATAGGCAGCCCTTCTTGACGATCTCCTGCCTCAAGTGTATCTGTAAGGTAAACATTAAGACGCTCTTCCGTTGTCAAATTGTATCCGAGTTGCGTAAGTTGGTGTGTGAGGGTCAGGTGGCACATCGTGTAAGGTGCAACCATACGTTCAAATCCGTGAAGTCGTGGCAAGAGGTGCTGTGATACATATTCCTGCCATGCGCCAGCCGTGCCACCGGTAATTATGGTGTGGTGTATTCGTGAAATCACTGATCGGAGGAACGTCCCAGTCCCCGCTGCCGGATCCAGGATTTGAACCTTCGGAAGCTGCTTTCCATCAACATTAACTGTACCTGTATGTGCAAGCCCATTGGACAAATTAAACTTCTGGGTTAATAGAGTATCCACACTTCGGACTATGTAGTTAACAACTGGTTCGGGAGTATAATAGACTCCGCTTTTTTTGCGAATTTCGGGATCGTAGTCACTGAGGAAGTCTTCATAAAAATGAATAATTGGTCCCGCTTGCCTGCCTTCTGTCCCAAAGTCGGCGATGATACTTTCCATATCAGCAAGGTCAAGTAATTCAGCAATAGGGTCAATAATCCAATGCAGCTGCGTCAATTTTTGGATAGATATCCAGAAGAGTTGTGAAAGAAAAGGGTTTATTTCGTCAAGGATTTCCATAGCGCGAGTCCGATTAAAGGTTCCGTGGGTATGATAGCATCTTGCAGCAAAAAGACTATAGGTGATCGTCTGTGCCATCATGTCTGCGAATTTTGCTTCAGAGAGATCCGCAATGAGATGTTCACGGAACGCAGCTAACCGATTCTGGAGTTCGTTATTTGACGTATCCTGAAAGAGATTGGTAATTGCAGCCTTAAGCATTTGCGCTTTACCGCTGAGCATCCGCGCAAGGTCTGACGCTCTACCGATTCTCATTGGTTCTGCTCCAAAAAACGCGGTTAAAAGGAGTGAAACTTCAGAGTCATCTGTGTTTCGATTTATGAGGCGTTGAGTAGTATCATCTATATCAGTGATACGGTCAGTGAGACAGTTTTCACCAGCACTATAAAGGCGAAATTCCAAATAATCGGTTAAGATGAGATTTGGAAACGCATTGCGATACCGTGTAAGTTGCTCTGAAGTTTCTTCGGCAGCTAAGTCTGTCCCTGGAGGCTTTGTCTCGATCCACCCTAGGGAAACCTCTCCGCATCGAACGAGGAAATCGGGGGCGTTCCTCGCGATATGTTTGGGTTCATTGGTAATGCTGTAATCCATTGAAGGTGAGAAGTTTTGACTCCACTCGTCTAAAAACCGCTGAAGGATATGCCGATAAGTGTGCTCGGTTGCATCACCGGATCGGAATGTTGTCTCAATTTCGTTTAGATAGTCGGTAATTGTCATAATATATTTAGCCATTCGCGTAGATAAGACGCCGCCTATTTTCACACGGAAGGTCTATTGTCTGTCCAGTTATACTGCTCTCAATCGTAGCAAAGCCGATCTCATTGACAGCAGTATAATCCTCACCTGAACAATCGGGTGGGGGTCCACCGTCGAGATAGTCGGTAATCTGTTTATACGCCACCTTAAACGGACTTGCGTTTTCAGGGAGATCAAGGGTTGCATTGTCAATCAGTTTACCACCTTTATGCACCGTTGTCCCACTATAAAACCCTGCCTGAACTGTGCCTTCACTACCGAGAACATCAACGGAAAATCCATCTCGGACACCGTGTTTTCCGACATGGAAACCAATAGCACCGCTTTCAAACTGGATAGTTGAACCGACAATTGCAGGTTCAGGTTCGTAAGGTTCTGGAACATCACCACCACCTTCAACGAAACCTGTCACCGCAACCGGATCATATCCTGCGAACTGGCAAATCATGTCCGTAGTGTGTATAGAAAAGGATAGTACGCCACCACCACAATACCCGATGACACTCTGCACCTCACCGATGAGACCGTCCTTAATCAGCGATTGTAGACGAATCAGATGCGGTCCCCAATGGCGTGTGTAATCAACTACGATTGGAATGCCTTTTGCGTCAGCACCCGCTGTCATTATGTCTGTTTCCTCAAGTGAACACCCTGCAGGTTTCTCAAGAAAAATGGCTTTGATGTCTGCCTTTAAGACGTTCTGCATCACTTGAAAATGATGAGGACCTCGCACACAGACAGCCACGATGTCTAACTTTTCACTTTCAAGCATCTGGACATCTGTTTCGTAGTAATTTATGGAATTGTCTGGAAAACCGGGTCCCCATGTTCTTTTGAAGTCCGCTTGACGTTCGGTGGACATATCTGCGACTGCCACCAATTCGGTTGTCTCACAAAAACGGATGCCGCCTGCATGGCAATAGGGATAAGCATCATCTGGCGTTGAATAACGGGCGGCGATACTGCCTAACCCTATAATACCGACACGATACATTGGAATTGCTCCTTGTTTCAAGATTGGTAAGAGAATAGCATAAATAGGGGAAATTGGCAAGGGATTAAAGGAATTACATGCTATGGGCAAATTGAATTTGATTTCCAAAAGTAATGTAGAATTAGATTGACATCGGAATGATGTTGTGTTAGATCGCCAAAAGCGAGGTCAGAGATTTTGCGTCCCCAGAGGCGTTTAAGTGTTAAGATTTAAGTGTTAAGAATTGAAACGTTCAGGGATGCGGACTCAGTAACATTATGATTGCGGCTATAATATAGTTATCAAATTTTAAATAAAACGTGCTTTTAACGATGAAAGGTGGGACGAATGAAATTCTCAAATTTGATTGAAAAATGGGAAATGTCGTCTCTGAAGATACCACCTTCTTTTCTACAAATGGAATGGACCTCAAAAGCAGCTGATAAGAATGCTGCTTGGGCACTATATATAGAATTGCTTACAAGAATTACTACGCAACCATTACCTACTGAGCATGGCGATGAAAAAACAGCGTTAGATAGTGTGTATTCACTATTTGCAATCACAAGAGAAGTCATCAGAGAAAATGGACCGGAGTGTATCAACTTCACAAAGATTGCAATTGTCGTTCTCAATCAAGTGGTTCGTCCGTTTACTGCAAAGTGGCATCGGAAAAGTCTGGCAGGCGACTTTGAGAACGAAACTGAACGGACAATTTTCCGAAGAACTCGCTACGCTTCAAGTGGAGTTACGCAAATATTCTCGAATGTTGGCAAGTATCGCTGGAGTTGAGGATTTAACCGACCTTGAGGAATCAGAGGGTAGTGTGTGAGTAGCAACGGATTTTATGCCGATTTCCAGCCTAGCACAATAATAAGGTGAATTTTACAGGGGCATTTAGTTTTCCGAATATTTAGGTTTTCAATTTAAGACCCTCCGCTGTCCGAGCGAGCTCCAGCTCGCGACTTTCCCATTAAAATGGATAAAAAGCCTAAAACTAAATAGCCCTATTATCTTAGCAAACTCCCTTGACAATTCAATTCGGACAGAGTATAATTGAAAAAACCCATTATCAGAAAGCCGAAACATAATTATATCCATGAATCGAATTGACAAAAAATTTCAGGCACTCCGACAGCAAAACGCCCGCGCTTTTATGCCTTACCTTTGCGCAGGAGATCCGACACCAGAATTAACCACTAAACTCCTTCTCACACTTGAAGAAGCAGGCGCAGACCTTATAGAACTTGGTGTTCCCTTCTCCGACCCAATAGCAGACGGACCCACTATCCAACGCGCAAGTGAACGCGCACTCAAGCACCGTATCTCACTCCAACAGATTCTCAAGATGGTAAAAACGCTCCGCCAACAAACAGATATCCCAATCGCGCTGATGAGTTACTACAACCCTATCTTTAGCATGGGTGAATCCGTATTTTGTAAAGCTGCACAAGATGCAGGTGTTGATGGCGTTATCGTGCCAGACCTGCCGCCAGAGGAAGCACAACCCCTCTTGGATGTTGCTCCGCAGTACAACCTCGCGACTATCTTCCTCGTCGCGCCGACTAGTCCTGCTGAACGGATGCAAAGCATTGCATCTGTCAGTACAGGATTTATCTATTGTGTTTCAGTAACAGGCGTAACTGGGGCTCGGACAACTTTGTCGGATGAGGTTGCACCGATGATAGCAGAACTCCGCAAGCACACAGACAAACCGATTAGTGTAGGTTTTGGTGTGTCAACCCCAGAACAAGCGAAACAGGCTGTAGAAATTGCAGATGGTGTGATTGTTGGAAGTGCTATTGTAAATGTTGTTGAAGAAAATATGGATGACGAAACAAAATTGCTTGCTGCAGTTAAAGAGTTTGCGTCAGAATTAGCGGCTGGTGTGAAATCGTTGCGGTCTACGCTTACATTGAATTAAGAATAGGACTGTAGAGGACAAGCGGGTTAGAGTATCTTTTCAAGCACATAATTAACACAGTTATTTTTCCCGTTCTTCGATTATCGCGCGGCTAAACTCGTTTCCATCGGCACAAATTCCGTTACGCTCCATGCTTTTGTGGAGTTCCCCTCCTACAAGAGTGCTTCACTATAATTGAATGGCTCTGCGCTATTTAGCAAGTGAAACTGAGCAAGGTTGCCGTGGGTCTGTGAATGAAACTTTTTTAATCGCAATTAGTAGTTTTGGACTTATAAGTTGTCCGATTTTAGCGGGAAATTTATTTTGAAAAAGTGAGATAAACCTATATTTTCCTTGTTCAGTTGATAAAGCAAACCTCAAGTCAAAATATATGACTTGAGGTTTGCAATTTTAGATTGAAGATAAACCTATTTCTTTGGCTTATTTGCCTCTGGTTTAGGCGAATCAGGCTTAACATCTGGCTTACTATTGCCTTGTGGTGGTGGAGTTACATTAACAGGTCTAACCTCAGGTGGAGGTTTCGGCATTGTCCATGACTGCCTTTCATACCTCTTACTCTTTTTGGTGTTTTGGGTTTGCTGGTTTTTCTTTGGCATTACATTAACCTCCCTTTAATTTTAGGACGCCAAATACTATAAATATTGAAAACAAAAGTATGCCACTTATAAATGAAAATATGGAAATATAAATTAGTATGCCTCCTACTTTACCCGATATACTCTCCTCACTACGTGATTTCTCTATATTTCTTAGGTAATAGTCTGCATTGAATATGCTTTGTTTATACAAGCTTTTTCTAACAAATATATAAGAAATTATATTACTAATAATGGATAAAACAAAAGGTACATAACTAATTAACATATATATGGTATTATTGACAGCATCCCAGTTTATGTAAGCGGTCATTAATACCAATATACCTCCAGAAAAATATCTCATAGACCTATTAAGCTCTACATTATTGCTCAACAGACTATCAAATATATTCTTTTCTTCGGCAAGGTATTGTTCATATCTCTCTTTCTGTAATTCTTCTGTGTTTGGCATAGTATGCAAACTGATATTTATCAAAATTCTTCAGATATCAATGTTTATCAATGTTTATCAGTGTTTTCTTTGTATTTGTTCATGAAAATGCTCGCTGAGAGTAGACAACATCTGCCTTTTTCCTGAAAGTTGAAGTTGTGTTTGATGAAATGTTAGACGCACTGAACGACTCACTTGCTGTAACAGGAGGTAGCTCACTATTTTTATACCTAAGTTCGCATAAGCCCCCTGTCGTCCCTCTAAACTTATTGATGAAAGGTTCAAGTCTGTTTTCAAATGCCGCCAAAACTGTTCTATGCCGTGGTGTTGCGACCATATTCGGAGTATTTCACACGCCCGCAAGGGTTTACCAAAAACCATCATCGTTCGTATTTTTCCGCCATCTTGAAAGAACAACAGCACAACATCTCCAAATGTCCGACTACTGGCTTTGGTGCGACAGACCGGTTTATTACACCCCCATTGATTTGGTAGCAGTTGTATTGACTTTTTATGTTCCGAAAGTTTTGCCTTTTCTTCACCGATAGTCATCACATAGTTGTTTTTAGCATGTATCAGGATCGTCTCAAATCCCATCTTTCGCAAGATGTCAATCAGTTTGCGACTGCCATACCACGAATCAAAGGTGATTGGATATTTCCGAAGATCCACCCCTTCCGCATCAAAGAAATCCAGTATTTCTTTGAGCATAGAAACAAAACAGGAGGGTTTATCCGTATTGCCTCTCCCTTGTTTGCTGACAAGACACATATTCAGCGGAATATTCATTTTGCCAATCTTGATGGTGATGCCTAATATATTTTGTCCTTTTTTCGGTTGGTTCGCTTTTGAAGACCACCAGTTGTAGCAATAAGACACTTTCTTTGCGTCTCGTGCGTTATGTGTATCATCCACACTTATCGTGATACACTTCCGAGATCGTGTTGAAGCACTTTGCGACTCGGCATTCCGGATCTCCTGGAGTGCAACAGAACATCCGATATGCACAAATAGATGCTGCCACTGATAAAGACTTACTTCGTTCAGGTGCCGATATAGGCTCGCTTTCGGTATAAATAACGCATCTGACACTTGATTCGGGTTATAGAGACTAAATAGATGACACAATGAAAGCAACATTATGGTTTTGACCACACGTTCTTTCAAAGTCCGAAAACGAGAAGAAAGAAGTTGTTGAAAAAAGACTGTTGATTTGATAAGCTGAGTTCGCATGAGATATTCTCCTAATATACACTGTGTTTTATAAATATGTTTATTAGGATGCTATCTCATGCTATAAAAGTCAAGCAAAATCTACACAGCAAAAACGCATTTTCATGGCGGTATACCTTGTCTCTATTGATTATTATTAGGTTCAAGACCAGTATGAGAAATATAAGGCAAATTCCTATTACTATCTTAACATATATCTATTTATAAAGTCAATATTATCCCTCACTTTCTTTTGACACCCTTTTGACGCCCTTTTGACGTTTTGACGTTTTGACGTTTTGACACCGAAACTTGATAATTGACGCAATCTACATTCCGCGTTTGATTCCAAATTCCACCTCAAACGTTTCCCAAATTTCTTCTGGGATGTCAACCGTAGCAGCCTCATACCCATCTTCCACCTGTGCTTTGTCAGCAGGACCGAACATCACAACCCCATCTATCGGTGCAGCGAGACAAAACTGCATCGCTAAGTGACGGATATTAACGTCGCGTTCCTGACACCATTTCCACATTGCATGCGCTTTAGGTTCAGCATTAGGATTACGTCTACGTTCATCTTCAACGTTCGGTTCAACACCGGTCAAACTCCCCATTCCCAAAGGGCTTGCAAGGATAATCCCGACATCATGTTCACGTGCTAACGGCAAAGTCGTCTGTGCTACGGACTGCGATAATAACGTATAGTCCAAAAAGGTGAGAATAATATCAATGTGTCCTGATCCGATCAGTTCCTTATGAAATTCATGCGACCGAACACCAGCACCAATATTTCGGATTAAGCCTTCTGCTTTCATCTCCACAAGCGTGTCCAACGCGCGTCCTTTTCCCAACACACTTTCCATGTCCTCTGGATCATGAATCAACACAGCATCCAGATAGTCCGTGCGGAGGTCTTTGAGGCTATTGGTCACACTCCACCGCGTGCCATCCGCTGAGAAATCCTTTCTCCGATCGGGGTGCGTACCGACTTTGACTTGTAGGTATACCTTTTCTCTCAAACCGTCAGAAAGTGCTTCTCCCCAGAGATGTTCTGCATGCCCCGGATATGTGTCAATATAGTTTATACCAAGCGCAATAGCACGTCGGATTGCCCCAATAACTTCAGCATCAGGTTGCCGCCATAACCATGCTGCGCCGAGTGCTAAGGCATTCGGATGCATCTCAGTCCGTCCCATTTGACGCGTTTCTAATTTTTGTGCCATAATTCGCTCCCTAATATCAAATTAGTTTTATTAGAAGTTTTCCGATTATGTGTTGTAGCACAAACTTTTAGTTTGTGCATATTAACGCAAACTAAAAGTTTGTGCTACAGGTTCGGTGAATCAACGCTAAATGCGCCTGTGGTATTTATTGCTGTGACAAGTGTCCAAAAGCGATAATCCTGAAAATCTGATAATCCTGAAAATCCTGGTTCAGACAACAGTGCGCGGACAAAACACCAAATCAACGCCGAATACGCGTCCGGTATTCGGTGGGGACCTCACACTACAAATCGGAGTAATTGGGTATAAGAGAATTATTCCTACTGATTCTCAAGCACTTTTCGTAACTTATGTGTTGATGTGGCAAGGGACTCCTGCAAATACGGGTACGGGAATTTACCCCACCTGTCCGGCGGCGGTTCATGTGCTTCTGCAATCCTTAGATTTACAAAAGTTGGACCGGTTTGATTCCAGACTTTTGAAAGGTCAGTTTCAAAGGTCTCTATGTCATCAAATTCATACACTTGTTGAAAACCTGTCCCCTTCGCAACTGTTGCCCAACTGAAATCTACGCTGCGCGGAATAGGTTGATTACCGGTTACCTCATACGTCCCGTTATCACAGACAAAAATGAGATAGTTTGTAAGAGGCGTTCTCAAGCCAGTAATGGTTGCGAGTGTACCTAAACACATCAACATGCTCCCATCCCCGTTGAGGACTACAACCTTTTTATCAGGTTTCGCAAGCGCAATACCGAGTGCCAAGTCTGCTGCATGCCCCATAGCACTCCCAACAGACGCATAGTCTAGTGGATGAGTCGATATCTTTGCCCACGGCACTGCCATCCCCATCGTGGTGACAACGACTTCGTCTGTTCGCTGAGACGCAATAAGTTGTAAACACGTTTCCTTGATGAGCATGAATCCTCCATCATTGAGTAGCAGAAAATCCTACTTTTTCTTTTCTTCTAAAGGTAAAAATTTAATTCTCGGTTGATTCTCCATTGTCGTCGTCATATTTTGGAGATATTGCTCAAAATCTGACTGGGTTTCTATCCCATTAATACCACCTTCCCAAATAGCCAATGTGCGATAACTTATGTGTCCATCGGCATCAGGAGTTAAGATAATAGACATAACGGATGGGTCAGCGTCAATCAAACTGCTACTTTGCGTTTTGGGATAGATCAATGCCACACCGAGAGAATATGTCTCATTTGGGTCTGTTCCCCAACTCCATAACATGCTTTGTTTTTCGTCAACATCAGATGTCTCACCAAGTTTCGGAATACCCACAACGATAGCATAATTAGAAGGCAACTCTCTATCAATATGGATACGATGCTCAATCCACGGGTTGCCGCCATAAATATAAGTTGTTGATGTAAGTTGGTATGTTTCACCATTGATGTTCCACATCGGAAGAATACGTTGCACAACAGAACGCATACCACCATTGGCGAGAATCCGGACATAATCCCCTTCATTTGGCATCGGAATTAACTCCTTTTTCTCTTGATCCCATAGTGCAAATCCACCACAACCTATCAGTCCTTCTTGAGGAGTTAACGCAACCATGGTTGTGTTTTCAGAATCGAGGAGGGCATTTAACGATAAGCCAATTGATCTGGATAGGTATAGTTGCTGTTCCGCTTTTCGGACATAGTAATCTTCCTGATTTTCAAGGTCATGAATCACCCACCGATGTTCGGCTTTTTCTGTCTCAATTTGCATTGCTTGCGGATTTTGTGTCAGTGAAATCTTGTTACTATCAAAATGGAGTTTAAACTCCGGTGAGATCTGACCAACGGACTCTAAGTCACCCTGAAACATTCCATCAACGCTAAAAAGTTCTTCCCGCTTTTTGCCGTATGCAACGACAGCACCATTTGGCTTTAGCAAGTAAGCAATTAAGTCCGATTCCACTGCCGCAGTAGCATTTAGTTCAGGAAAAATACCCACGCGTGTCTGTTTTTTTACATCAAGTGTAAATGTTGCCTTAACATTTGGGTCGTAAAGTATTGAGATCTCTTTTGTCTGCTCCTTTAAGAGGTCTAAGAGGAAAACCAACTCATCGCGTTCACCGTCATAGCTCACGTCATCCGCTTGAGCAGGAATCATCGCCTCCCGCGGGGCTTTCCCAGTAACAACGGAATACGCTTTAAGGGAAAAATCAGGGCTGACTTTTTGCAATTGATCTAAAGTCAGCACAATTGGAACATTTTTTCGTTCGATCGAAAGTGTATTTTGGATAGAAAACCGGATGCGGTTCGTCTTTTGCTTTCCTCCAGGGAGGGTACAACCCGCAATGAATATCAGAAAACATAGAATAAGCCAAAGTTGATATTTTAATATACGTATATGAACTTTCTCATGGGAATATATTGTCATTTTTCTCCCTGTCTGAAGACCTCAAACGAATCATCAAAACTGATCTTTACATTTCGGGGAGGACTTCCAATAAATGTGTAATTTCTGATTCTGTGTTATAAAAATGTGGAGAGACTCTGAGCCCACTCCCACGTTCGGCAGTTATAATTTTTTGCTCATGAAGCAGCTCATAAAGTTCTATAGGTGTGTGCTGGTCGCTTTCAAATACCACAATTCCTGCCCGTTCAGAATCCGCCTTAGGTGTGATTACACGATACCCTTTGGATTCCAAACCTTCAATTAGTGCTATTGTGAGCTGCAAAATATGTGTTTCTATAGTTGAAACACCAACTTCAAGTAACAATTCAATAGCGGCATTGAGTCCATATAAACCAACGCTGTTGTAGGAGCCTTCTTCAAAACGTGTCGCATCAGGTTTCTGTGTGAGATCATAATTGAGAAAATCGCGAGGATTTACGACACTTGACCATCCAACATTAGTGTTAATAAGCCGTTCACGCTTTTCATCCGCACAATAGAAAATAGCCGCACCCTCTGGTGCCAGTAACCACTTGTGTCCGTCTGCTGCAAGTATATCAACATAACTCAATTTCACATCCACTTCAATCGCACCAAGACTCTGAATTGCATCCACAACAAACCAGATATCGCGTTCTCGACAAATCTTTCCTAACGTCTTGATGTCGTTTCGGTAGCCAGAGGCAAATTCCACATGACTAATTGTTACAACGCGTGTGCGTTCGTCAATCGCAGCAACAATATCATCAAGGTGAATACGACCCTCACGCTCAGGTGCCATCCGCGTTTCGACCCCATAACGTTCTTTCAAACTCCACCACGGATAAACATTCGCAGGAAATTCAACTGCTGTAGTGACAACGTTATCTCCTTCACGCCAATCAATGCCGTTTGCCGCGATGAGTATTCCCTGTGTCGTGTTCTTCATAAACGCAATTTCGGTAGAATCGGCATTGATAAGTTGTGCTGCAACGGAACGACACATCTCAGCCGTTTCCACCCAAGTTTCTACGTTTACAGCACCGTTTACAGTGGCATCTTCTACGAAACCCATCATCGCATCCCTAACCCGACTCGATATCGGTGCAACACCTGCATGGTTCATATAAATATATGATTTGGTAACCGGAAATTCGGCTCGCCATCTATCAGAAAAGGTTTTCAACACGTTTGACATCCTCCTTCGCATCCAAGAATATTTCTACCCTGTAATCTATAACCCGTTTAGCGTTTGCGTAGGATATAGTTTCACCGAATAGCCCACAGCAGAATACCAAAATTCCTATACCCATAAGAATCGTGCCAACGTCTAAGAATCCTGCTGTAAGAATCGCTCCCAAAATAAATACCATTGCACCTGAGGGTCCAAAATATCTAACCGGACGTCTGGCACATTGATATATAAAAAATCGCGCGAGTACGCTCAATTCTACAGCATCACGTTGGGCAATGGCAATTGTCCAGCCTGTAACCAAACTGATTCCTATCAGAGATACACCTAATCCTATACAACTCAGTGCTGCAATGATTGCAACATTGATTAGAAGAAATCCTACAATGAAGAAAGGGAGACTTATGAACGCAGCGACTCGATAGACATTAAATTTGGGGTTCATTTGGTTGTGATATGAATGTTGCGTAGAGGGGGTGCCATTCAGATTAGATTGCCGCGCGAAAACAGAAAGAATCAACTTAAATGCTAAAATATCGAGTATTACGCGCCAAATCCTATTGAGACCGTATTTGCTTGTACCAAATTGACGTGGGTGATGTTTGACAACAATTTCAGCGATACGCGCACCTACGACCGTTGACATGGCTGGAATAAACCTATGCATCTCTCCATAAAGCGGCACCTGCTTGATGACCTCAGCACGATAAGCCTTAAGTGAGCAACCGTTATCATGAATCGCAATACCTGTCACCTTACTGATAATCCAATTGGCGATGACAGAGGGCAGTCGACGTGTCCAAAATTTATCCTGCCGTTCTCTACGCCATCCGCATACCAGATCGTAATCTTCATCAAGCTTCTCAAGTAGATGCGGAATATCGGCTGGATCATTTTGCAAATCACCATCCATGCTGATAATACGTTCACCTTGTGCATATTCAAACCCCGCAGCCATTGCGGCTGTTTGTCCAGCATTTTCTTGAAATCGGATTATGGATAGATGCGGTGCATGTTCGCGCAATTCCGAAAGCACTTCAAAAGTCTTATCTTGGCTACCATCATCAACAAACAATACTTCATAAGTTTTACCAATTGACTCGCAAACCGTCCGAATTTTTTCATAGAGCGGGCGAACATTTTCCTCCTCGTTGTAAACTGGCACAACAATTGATAAATATGGTTTTTGTGTAGCGTTCAAGGCTACTCCTTCCGATTGAATATAATTTGGTTGGCTTCAACGAGAGAATCAAAGGTGCCCGCATCAACCCATTCTCCCTGTAGAATACTGTGTTCAAGTTGTCCGCGCGCAATATAAACGTTGTTTACCGCAGTGATCTCATATTCCCCACGTGATGAGGGTTCTATCGTTCGGATAATCTCAAAAACTGATGAATCGTATAGATAGACACCGACTACAGCATAATTACTTTTCGGATGCTCAGGTTTCTCTTCAATTGACTCAATTCGGTTCCCATTTAAGCTTGCAACCCCATAACGTTGCGGATCATCAACCTGTTTTAGCAGAACGCGTGCACCCGTTTGCTGTTTGTGGAAATCGGAAACGATCTGTTGAATTGAGGATTCAAAAATATTGTCGCCAAGTAAGACAGCGATGCTTCCGCCGGCAGCGAATCCTTCTGCAATGGCGAGCGCGTGTGCTACACCTTTTGCTTCCTCTTGCACCCGATATGTGAATTCACACCCAAATTCTTTGCCACTCCCCAACACGTTCACAAAATCCCCCACATGAGTGGGATTTGTAACAATAAGAATATCGGTAATTCCTGCTTCCTGAAGTTGTTTGACAGAATGAAAAATCATCGGTTCATTGCCAACAGGCAGCAGGTGTTTACTTGTAACCTTGGTAAGTGGGTGTAAACGGGTGCCCAATCCTCCCGCAAGGATTATGCCTTTAAGCATCGCATCTTTTTTTATATTTGGCATCAATCAGTTTCTAACACGATTCGTCGTTTGAAAATCTGTCAGAACCTCTTTACACTTCTGCAATTATGCGTTGTTTCCGCGTCCTGGGAACGTCAATTCAGCAACACCGGACTTATCTAAATCACCTAATCCAAGTTCTATCATTCGGTCATACTGGTCTTTTGTTGCCTGCGCGAGCGGTAGTGAAATCCCTTCTGCGTTTGCCAGATTAAGTGCGATACCAGAATCTTTCGATGCATGTGCAGCCGAAAAATAACATTCATGATCGCGTATCTGCATATCTTCACCGTCAGTCTCTAAAACACGAGAGTTTGCACCTGTTTGTGCGAAAACCTCCTGCAACATTTCAAGATCCAAACCGAGTGCAGCACCCAATCCTAACCCCTCCGCGAGTCCAGCAGTATTGATGTTCATTACCATGTTGACTAGTGCTTTCACTTGTGCAGCTTTGCCTGCTTCGCCGATATAACGGAGCAAGACGCTCATTGAATCCAAAATAGCATGTGCTTTGTCAAAAGTCTCTTTTTTACCACCACACATTAGGTAAAGCGTACCTTCTCGCGCCTGTGTGATGCTACTCGCCATACATCCTTCAAGACTTTCAGCACCATGCTTTGCCGTGAGACTCTCAATATCAACATGAACTTGTGGGCTAATCGTAGCGCAGTTAATAAAAACCTTTCCCGATGCGCCTTTAAGCAGACTGTCATCCGCATCTTCAGAATAAATCTGTCGCATCGCATCATCATCAGTCACAACCGTAATGATGTAATCAGCGAGTTCGGTGACCTGTGCTAATTTGTCAGTTGCCGTTGCGCCAAGTTCTGTTGCCAATTCCTGCGCGCGTTCACTTGCAACATCGTAGACAGCAACCACTTTAAACCCTTCGTCATTAAGGTGACGGGCAATATTCGCTCCCATTCTTCCTACACCTACAACGCCAATTTTATAAGCCGCGTTTTCCATATTCGCCTCCCTACTATAATCAAGATTCACAAAGGAAATACAACTTTCTAAAGATATCCGATAGATCATTTTACTAATTTTGAGCGTATTTGTCAATACGTTTTGTTGATTACATAAGATAGACAATACCACCTCTCTAAAAACAAAGTAAAAACTAACAATTTTCTTGACAATTTTTGTGCATCTGATATACTAAAAACAGAAATTAATACCCAGTAAAACCTTATAAACTTATGTGCAGGTTTACATTTTCATTCCTGAGGAGGATTAACAACCATGACCCGTTTCATACCCGGTTTCGCTCTAAGAATAGATCGAAGCTATCTCATTATTCTCATTATCGGCATGCTTGTCATAACACACATTGGATGCGTAGGTAGCGTTAACCTCATTCCTTTAAGTGCCAAAATTCAAAATGCTGATAATGTCTTTGACGAAGCCGAATCTGTTTCTACGAGTTTGGATGAGAAAGAAGCAAAGCAAAAGGCACGAGCAAAACAACAAAAGTTGTACGATAGAGCTATCTCACTTTATCTGGAAATTATTGCACGAGATGTCAGAGGAAAATACGCACAACGTGCCCATTATCAAATTGCAAAAATCTACAAGAAGTTTTATGAGTGGGATAAAGCGAATGAACATTTTCAGGCTATTGTAGAACTTGCCCCGACTGGATACTATGCAAGTGAAGCAAAGAACGGTATCGCAAACATTCATAAGAACCGCCAACTTGTTGAGCAGGAACTCGCAAATTATCAAAACTATAAAGCCCTCTATAATATTGAGAAGACGAAGGAAACCTATAATATAGCCGCAAAATCACTCTACAAAGTTGCCCAGGCTTATGAAGCTTTGGAGAATTTCCCTGAAGCCATCGAGACTTTTGAAAGGATCGTCAAGGAATTTCCTGAATATAGCAAAGCGGTGCAAGCACAATTTAATGTTGGGAACATCTATTTTTACAAATTGTATGACTACACCAATTCTGGTGGATGGGGTGCTTTTGTAGCAGCAGCCAAAAAATTTCCTGGCACCTATGAAGCTGGACAGGCCAAGGTTTTGTTGAATAAAGCTCAAACTCTCTTGACTGAAATCAAACAGCTCCAAGATGAAATTCAGCGAAACAAGAGCAAAAAAGCAGTGGAATTTGAAAAACTTGGACGGTATGTATTGCCTTCTGATAGATGGCTACAAGGTAAGACCGAACTCATTGTTCAGAATTTCCAACAAATTGCAAGTAACTGGAGATCAGAAACACTCCGTAATTACCCTAACGCTATTGAAACATACAAGGTGTTAATCCGTGATATTTCCCACAAAAAGTTCGCTGTTGCTGATGCTCTATTCCAAGTAGGTTCACTTTACCAACGAAATGGTCAGTATGAACGCGCAATCCAAGCTTATGAAAACTTGTTTGACAACGCGCCAGAGTCCACATGGCGGAATGAGGCTGCATATCAGCAGGCAATTTGTTATCGCGCTATTCGGGAATTTGGTGAAGCTTATGAAGGGTTCAAAACTTACATAAGCCTGCAAAAAGGCGACAGATCCTATCTTCGAGAAGCAGAACAGATTTTACGCCAATATGAACTTGACCAAGATGGAGACGGTTTTAAGTTCTATGAGGAACAAGAAAACGGCACCTCTGACCAAGAACCAAATTTAGAGCCTGGGGCAGGAAACTCTGACATTTCTCACAATTGTTCGGCTCATGTAAAAAATAAGTGCAAATGAAACTTTTTACCCCTATGACCATTGACTTCGTGAAAACAAACGCACACACATTTTACATGAGTGAAGTTTTTCTAATTCCTCTAAACCTAATAACATCAATACGAAATACCTATAAAAAACCCATTTAATGGACAATTTATTCTATTTTGTATTGAAAATAAAGTGCTTTTTTCACATAATGGAGGTTTATCAATTAGTATTTTTTAGCATTTTCATAACCGCGTATTGAGAGACCATAGATAGATACTGATTTCTGAGTGCTTTTGAGAAATATCAGAAACTAAAGATATTGTGATTTGAGCAATCAACCGATGCGGATACGAAGGCAGGGTTAATAGTTGTTCAACCAAGGTAGGCACGGTTTCCCAACCGCACCATAAGCGTCAATTTAAGGAAAGAACACTGATATTCTCGTCCTTTGCGTTATTTGAGATGTTAATACAAAAAGGTTCGGTTAGAAACCGCTCCTACTGGGTTGGGGACCACTAAATTGACGCATAAGGTGCGGTTAGGAAACCGCACCTACCGGCCCTGGGGAAAATCGGTTTTACCGAATTAAATACTTAAACTTCATACAGTTTGCGCTACAAGTTCGGTGAATCAACGCTAAATGCGCCTATGGCATTTGTTGCTGCGACAAGTGTCCAAAAGCGATAATCCTGAAAATCTGATAATCCTGAAAATCCTGGTTCAGACAACAGCGCGCGGACAAAGCACCAAATCAACGCTAAATGCGCCTATGGTATTTGGCGCGGACATTGTGGGAGGGAAACCTATCATCCCGATTTGTTACCGCATTTGTCAGATAAATAAATGAACACGTGAATGCTCAGAAGCAGGCAACCGTTTGAAAACTTCTTGCTGAATAAATTCGGGCGTGTAGCGGCGTGAGAAGTGATTTAAGACAATATACTCGCTTTCAAATTCTTCTAACAGAGACGGCAACATATCAATATGTAAATGCTTTGTTTTCTTAGCCCGTTCACGATGTTCAGGTGCAATAAAGGTACATTCGCAAATCAGAAGTTTGCACTGCTTAAGCAACGGATGTGCGTCAAGGACAATACCTCGCGTATCACCTAAATAAGCGATTAACGGCAACTGCACATCGTTAGTGACATCAACACCTGAACGTTTGAGTGCCACGATTTCTTTACCTGATAAATCATGATATTCAGGTTTTAGTTTTTTGCGATTTTCGCAAATTAGATAGGAGACAGCTGGAACACTGTGGTTACCCGGCAGGATGTGAGCAGTTAAATTTTTCCGAAACGGAATTGTATCTCCAACTTCTACAGGTGTAAGTTGATAATCCCAGTTTTGCCCGCCATCTAAAACAGAAATTTTGTTGAGGATGTTCCTCAGTTGCTTGAACCCGTTTGATGGAATATAGACATTTCCCGGTGGCATTCCTGCAAGCCAACGTTGGCTTATATAAACCGGTAACCCAAAATAGTGGTCAAGGTGGAAGTGTGAAATAAAAACATGGTTAGTCCCGATAAAACGCATTGGACACCTGCCCAAATCAAAAATTAGGTCAAGTTCCTTTACCCTGATGTAAGTCGCAACAGCGGAACTTGATTTTCCCTCAAGTATCCAATTTCCACATTGTAACAATCGCATGGTTAATCAATACGCAATTCTTATTGCTTTCCTTTGGAGAATAGAAATATATGCAGGTCAAAATCGGCATAATTGGCGGTAGCGGCTTCTATCAGATAGAAGGTTTAACCGACATCGAAACGATCGAAATTGATACCCCATTTGGTAAACCCAGTGACGCGCTAATTTTGGGGAAACTTGATGAACAACTGGTCGTTTTTCTACCACGGCATGCAGTCGGACACCCACTTCTTCCTTCTGATATAAATGTCCGTGCCAATATTTATGCCTTAAAATCTTTAGGTGTAGAATGGATTATCTCTGTCAGTGCTGTTGGCAGTCTGAAACAGGAAATTGAACCACGCCACTTCGTTATACCCGATCAACTTTACGATCATACTAAAAACAGAGTATCAACCTTCTTGGGTGATGGTATTGCTGCCCATATAAGCCTTGCGCATCCGTTCTGCTCACAATTGAGCACACATCTATTTGATGCTGCGACAGAGGTAGGAGCAACTGTTCATAATGGTGGCACCTATATCTGTATGGAAGGACCCGCATTTTCTACACAGGCTGAATCTAATGTGTACCGTCATCTCGGATTCGATATAATCGGAATGACCGCAGCACCTGAAGCCAAACTTGCACGCGAAGCAGAAATCTGTTATGCTGTTCTCGCCTGTTCCACTGATTATGATTGCTGGCATCCCGAACACGACAACGTTACCACTGAGATGATTCTGAATAACCTCCGTTCCAATGTAGAGATTTCCAAACAGATTGTGAAGAATTTGGTCTCAAAAATACCAGATGGACAGCGCAATTGTGGTTGTGCCAACGCCCTGCAATACGCTATCGCTACGCAACAGGACAAGATTCCAATTGCTAAACGACACCAATTAAAACTTCTATTGGGTAAGTACCTCACTTAACGTACTATGAATTTTATCTGCTTCTGATTTTGTGAGAATAAGCGGGGGTGCGATGAAAATAATATTTTCCGGTTCGTCAACAGCGTGACCGATTTTCCCGACAATAACCCCTTTCTCTCTCAATTGTCCCACAATTTTGTTCGTGTTTACGGTTTCAAGCTGCGTGCCATCGGTTTGTATGAGTTCAACCGCAAGCATCAACCCTTTACCGCGCACGTCACCCACGATGGGCAAGGTATTTAACGTCTGCAGTTTTTCAAGCAGATAACTGCCTATCTTTTCAGCGTTTTCCCAGAGACGTTCCGTTTGCAATATCTTCAGATTTGCAACACCCGCAGCACAAGCGACAGGATGTCCACCATAAGTACAGACCTGTGAAAACTCACGATTTTCACCGGGTTCTCCGAGAAAAGTGTTGAATACAGAAGTTGATGCAACACACGCACCGAGTGGAATATAACCACTTGTCAATCCCTTAGCAAGCGTGATAATGTCAGGCTGTACGTCCCAATGCTCACATGCGAACATTTTACCAGTCCGACCGAAACCGGTAATAACTTCATCAAGAATAAGCAACAATCCGTAATCATCACAGATTTTTCGCAATTTTGGGAAATACTCATCTGGTGGCACAATCACCCCGCCACCGCCTATAATAGGTTCCGCAATAACTGCAATCACAGTTTCTGGACCCTCAGACTGAATGATCCGTTCAATTTCATCTACACATGTCACATTACAAGACGGATAATCTAAACCGAGCGGACACCTATAGCAGTAGGGCGGATGGGCGTGATGGAATCCCGGCACCAGTGGTTCAAATGCTTTGCGTCTCCGTGCCTGTCCTGTTGCTGACATTGCGCCATAAGTAAATCCGTGGTAGCCACGATATCGACTGATTATTTTGTAGCGGTTTTCTCCGGGATAGGTTTGCCTACCATACTGTCTCGCTATTTTGATTGCAGTTTCATTCGCTTCAGACCCACTGTTGCAAAAAAAGACGTGATTCAAATCACCGGGAAGACATGTTGCTAACTGTGCAGCCAACTCAGTCGCAGGGACATTAATCTGCGAGTGTGGATAGTAGCACAATTCCTGTATTTGCGTATAAACAGCATCAGCGATTTCTTGTCTACCGTAGCCGACATTGACATTCCACAGTGCCGAATAGGCATCTAAATATTCGCGTCCCTCCGCATCCACAAGTGTTGTACCGTTTGCTGATTTAATAACCGACAAATCTGTTTCGTCAAGACGTTGGTGCTGAAACAGCGGGTGCCAAACATGGGATTTATCTATTTCTCTATAATTTGTTTCCATTGATGGGAATCTCCGTTTAAGCTCTACATTGATTCGGGTGCTGAAATACCTAACAACCTCAACCCATTTGCCAACACTGTTTGCACACTCTGTATAAGGATGAGTCTCGCCTGAGTCCGTTCCATATTCTCAGTATCTAAAACACGATGCTGGTTGTAATATGGATGGAACAGACCTGCTAATTCGTCCAGATAATGTGGGATACGATGCGCTTCGCGTTCCTCTGCACTTGATAGAACAATTGATGGAAATTCCGCCAGCTTCCGTATCAATTCGTGTTCTTGTGGTTCTGTGAGCAGTTCCAGAGAAATTTCATCTATAGGTTTTAACGTAATCTTCTGCTCTCGTCCTTGTTGAAAAATGCTGCAACACCGTGCGTGTGCATATTGTATGTAAAAAACCGGGTTTTCACTTGCTTGTGTAATCGCCAATTCAAAATTGAAATCGAGATGTGTATTGTTAGCACGCATCAGGAAAAAGTATCGTGCCACATCAACAGCAAACTGTTCACCGACAGCATCCGCAAGCTCATCAATCAGCATATCAAGTGTAAAAAATTGTCCCTGTCGTTTAGACATGTCCCTTCGCGTACCATCAGAATCAACCAAGTTTACTTGTTGAATAATATCAACTTCCAACCAATCTTCAGATAAACCGAGAGCCTTCACAAAATTCTTGAGTCGTGACACATGCCCTTGATGGTCAGGTCCAAACAAGTCAATTACTTTAGTAAAACCACGATCAAATTTATCGTGATGATAGGCGGCATCTGGAACAAAATAAGTGTATTCACCATTACTACGGATTACGACACAATCCTTATCATCTCCAAAATCTGTCATTCGAAACCAAGTGGCACCTTCCGCCTCATAGAGGTAGTTCTTTTCCCGAAACATTTCTATGATTCTGTCGGGCTTCCCACTGTCTCGGATTGCCTTTTCACTTGTCCACACATCAAAATGGACACAGAATCGTTCCAAAGAGGCTTCTTGCTGTCCAAGCAAGTGCGCAATTCCCTTATCACGAAAGAGCGCAACACGTTCATTTTGATTAAGTTTAAGATATGTATTGCCTTCCTCTGCAACGATCATTTCTGCAAATTCTCGTAAATACTCTCCCTGATATCCACCTTCTGGAATTTCTAAGTCATCTTCACCCAGTACTTGCCGGTAGCGCACATCTATCGATGCCCCGAGCCGTTCCACTTGCCCACCCGCATCGTTTACATAATACTCGCGAATAGCGTCATAACCGATGGCGTTTAATAAGTTGACAAGGGTATCACCAACAGCTGCCGCTCGCCCACTCACAATATTTAGCGGACCAGTGGGATTTGCGCTGACAAACTCAATCTGAACTCGCTTGCCCAAACCCTTCTCACAAGTGCCGTAATTGTCTTTCAACTCTACTATTGCTAAGAGTGAATTGAACAACCATTCGTTGGATAGGTAGACATTAATAAAACCCGGTCCCGCGATCTCAAGATTGCGGATGATCGGGTGTTGATCCTGATTGACATGCGTTACAATTGTTTCGGCGATCTTACGCGGTGCCATCTTCGCGGTTTTTGCCAATCCCAACGCAACTGGGGTTGCTATATCACCATGTTCTGGGGTCTTGGTCGGTGAAAACGGGATTTCGGGAACATCCGTTATTGGAAGTTCCCCTGCCGCAATAGCATCGCGAATCGCGCTTACTAAAATATGGCAAATTTCTTCTTTGATTCCATCCATATCATTAAAACCAAACATATTTCTTCGTATTTTCTTATATGACTAAAATTTTTACAGTCACCGAATTATATCACATCTGGTATCTCAAGTCAACTTTGATTCAGAGCCATTCAGTTTTCAAGTTTTCTCTACATTTTAAAAAGGATCGTGACCAGGAGGTTGCTCGGACAGAGGATAAACTTGAGCATCAGGTAATATCAAATTAACGGGATTTGTCTTATTTCCCGGACGGTAGGTGCGGTTTGATGAAGTTTAAGTATTTAAATCGGTAATCCCGATTTCCACAGGACCGGTAGGTGCGGTTACAAACCGCACCATAAGCGTCAATTTAGCGGTTTCCAACTACGGTAGATGCGGTTTCCTAACTGCACCTTTTTGTATCAACATCTCAAATAACGCAAAGGACGAGAATATCAGCGTTCGTAGTCGCGCAATTCATAGCGCCTCTTTTCTTTGAATGTAAGAGGCGCTATGAATTGCGCGACTACAAACGAGTCTTTTCTTAAATTGACGCTTATGGTGTGGTTAGGAAACCGCACCATAGGCGTCAATTTAAGAAAATGTCTGCGTTTGGACAAACACCTCTCAATAAGCATGATTACCGAGACTGTCTTATATTTAGTCCCGTAGGGACTAAATGTTTATAGAAAAACGTATAATAGTCTCTTTCGCTCCGTAGGTGCGATATGTCAAACAAAAACGTTATAGACATATCGCACGGACAGAGCGAAAGAGATTGAGAACATTGGATACTATAAACATATAGTCCCTACGGGACTGAAGAGCATTTCTCATATTTGAAAAACCACTAAATTGACGCTTATGGTGTGGTTAGGAAACCGCACCTACCGGCCTGGAGGATCCCTAAATTGACGCCTATGGTGCGGTTTCCTAACCACACCGATAGATTGGAATCAAGTTAATTTAGTATAAGCTGTCAATTCAGTGTGTTTGATGGTATAATGCCAACAGTGTTATACCGGTTTGCCACGGATAGGCATACATAAATAGAGGTATGGTGTCAAAAGCGCGGTGTGCGCCAATCTGAAACACCCTCAAATAGTTATCTATTCAGGACTTACGCATTTCCTCTTAAAGCCCCCTTGATAAGGGGGATTTAGGGGGTTAAAAATACTGAAATAACGACTTTTTAACTCCAATATGTGCCTTTCTGCTCAATTTGCGTAAGTCCTGCTATTGTTTCTACAAATACGGTTTTATGTCCCAAAGGACTATAGTACCATCAATACTCCCGCTTGCTAAAACTGTACTATCTGACGAGAATACAAGAGAATTAACTGACCTTGTGTGTCCGCAAAAGGTAGCAACATTTTCACCGCTGCTAATATCCCATAAGTAGACTGGCATTTCTCCCACGTCTTTTCCATCCAGCAGCCACCACGTCCCAGATGCAAGATACCGTCCACACGGCGAAAACGCAAGCGAACCCAAAGTAGCCTGTTTTCGCGGTAACTTCAGGAGGATTTTACGGGTTGCTATGTCCCATAACAAAATTTCTCCTCTTAATACGCATGCAATCATACTACTATCGGGCGAAAAAGCTGCAAAACTGATATGATGGCCTGGAAACTCGTGAATCTTTTCACCGTCCGTTATATTCCAGAGGTAAGCCTTTGGTCCTTGAGAAGAGATGCTCATAAGTTCTTTACTATCTGGGCTAAGTACCAGATAGTGGATACGCCCTGTATCTGCAACCAAAGTACGCAGCAATTCTTTGCGTTGCAGATACCAGACATAAAGTGAACCTTCAACATCACTACATATCAAAAGGTTAGCGTTAGGTGAGAATACCGTCTTATCCGGTGCTGTGGGAGGGGTAAATGATGTGGTAAGAACCAGAACCGTTTTTGGATTCAATGTGCTTTTTAGATGCGGGATTTCCACCAGCGAACCTTGCCGTACGCCGCCCCCGATTGGAGAAGTGGCAAGTGAATGTGTATTATACCGATACACATTCCTTTTCTATTTTTTATCAGGCTTATTTGTTTTGGTCTCTTCCCACTTTGTTGTACGATATTTCTCATTCGTCTCTATATTGGGAGGATAGTGAATTTCCCAAACTTTAACGTCTATGCCAGCATTTTCATTTGTTGGATACACAGGCACGAAGGCTTCGCTATGTTCACCTCTAAGTAATTTGACAGTGAGACTGTTCCAACCAATAGGTGGTATATAATAAGCCCTTTGCAGTCTAATTTCAGGATCAAGGTATAAAACGACTCCGCCATTTTCAATATCCACAAAAATTTGAGAGGTAAAATTGCTAACAACGTTCTGAACAGTTGCGTCAGGGGGTTTTTTCTGACGTTCATCAAGTATGTGGGCTGTAGATCTATCTGTATCACTTTCGTCTCTAAATTTTGCTGTTATCATTAACGTTTCAGGTGTAGGATGGGAAATATCAATAAAAGACAACAGACATTCTTCGTCTTGTGATTGCATTCGGTGCGGTGTCCCGATCGGTGTTTCTGTTCGCGTCAACCGATAGGTTCTAAACTTTCTGTCACCGTTTTCATCGCTGCCAATAGATGAATAACCTCTGGACCGAGATATCATATCTTGATCTGTCAACATCAGATGTGTGACTTTATATGTTTTTAAAAAGGAGAGCGCCTCTTGCTCGTCTTGCGCACATAAGACATGTCGGTAAAAAAGATATATCCGTTTTATGAACTGGTCGGGGTCAATGATTGTACCTACATTGCCGAGGACATTCAGTTGTATGCCAAAATTCCAATGTGCAGCTATGATAGATTCTTGTGGAAGTGTATCCTTCATCCATTTATAAGCTTCTGCGTGACTATTTTCCCCGGGGACTGGAGGACGCATTCGGGCAACATGAACCGACATGTGTGCGTGTCCACCGAGGGGTGGCCAGAAGAGAACAAGTATTAAAACGATAGTAGCAACAGTTGTTGTAACCAGTTGATCTTGGGTCCTTTGGTAAACTATCTCCATGTCTTTGAGTTTTTGTATGAGGTGCGCGGGAGAGAACCATAGGAGCCAGGCGGTACCGTAAGCGAGCGGCATACCAACAAGGAAGTCATGTCGTACAGCACCGCGTGAGAGTCCTACCCATAAGAGGAACCATCCAAGCGTCGCGAGTATAACAAGTTCGTTTTCCGACTTTTCTTTTCGGAAGCTTGCAATGCTGAAAGATAATACGGTTAGGACCAACGAAACAAAGAAAAGGATATTACAGGTGCCCTCTCCAACCCATTTGTTGAGATGATCCCGAAAGAACGTTGTTGCGGCAAACAGAGACAGCGAGACCGCCATCGGAATTCCTTTCAATTTCCATGAATGGAGACTTGCTGCTATTAACCCGACACTGCCTAAAACAAAAATTGCACCGTATCGGCTCCACCAATATCTGAAATTTGGGTCGGATAATTCCCCGATGGTCTTCATGAATTGGTTCTCATGAAACGGATATGCTGTTTCTTCGAAAGTGTTAGCGTGCGTAATGATATAAATGATCCCTGCAGTAATGCTAAGCAACGTTAACCCCCATGCCAGTTTTCGTGCATAGCGGCGTAATTGTTCTACGTAGGTCAGTAGCAGACATCTTATGCCACGCAATATAAGGATTGCCAACGGTGGAAAGAGCATAATCGCAGCAAGGTGTGTATTAGAGCTGTATCCGCTTCGGTAGGCGGGGCTTATAATATAGAGGCATGGGACAAACATAAGCATCCAGAGGATATACTCAATTAGGCATTTTTCAGTGTCTGTGGTACAAAATTTCCAAAGTTCTATGGCAATTATAATTATTAGGAAGAATCCAAATCCTTCCCAACTCATTCCGCCAAGAAAGACAAAGATACCGCAGAGCGCGGTTGTTACCCATCTTCACCATCCTGATTCCATTCGTTCTTTCCAAAGGTAACTTGTCACCGCAAGAATACCAAACATCCAACACCATGCATCTCTGTCGCCGAATCCCGCTGCACTACGCTCAATACTACCAGGTAAAGTCACGAGTAGTAGAATAACAATAGCGGCGAAGTAGTCTCCATGAACGCGGATAAGAAAATGGTATAACACACTGAGACCTACAATAAAACAGATACAGGACAAGTAAACTTGGATATGGTATAACGTAAGCTTTGGAAATATCCATACGATTGACTTATGGATATAAGCAATACCATAAGCATAGAGATACAAACGTTGTCCATTTTCTCTACCTTCTGGCAACCAACGGCGCATATCGCGTTCTGGAAGTATCCCTTGCTCAGCAATCTCTTGTGCCTGCAAAGCGTAGAGATAGGCATCATTAGAGGTAAATTGATTGTCAGGTAATCTTACTACACCTTGGATACGAATCCAGAAGGCAAGCAGCAAAAAGACACATAATGGGATTTTTTGATAGAACGTCATAGTGTATTACAACCGAAGGTGTCAAGTATAAAATCTGAACACGGATTATTTTTTTAGTACTTAACGTTGAATTCACTTTGTTTCTGGAACTTCGGTTTTATATGACGACTCTATATAACTACGGATTTTTTCAAAATCCATGTGATGATCTTTTCGTGCTTCATCCAGTATAAACTTTTCAAATTCAGCAGACCGTTTCGGGTTGAACTTCCTGAGCCTTCTAAACGCCTCTACATAGTTATCAGTATTATCAAAAAACTTTTGTGCATCCAAAAACTGCGTATCAGCTTCTGAAGGTTCAGCGTATTTTTGCAATGTTTCGGTATCGCCATTAACTACTGCATTCAGAACTTCCATAGATTTTCGTGCCTGCGGATCCGGGGATATAGCATAAACCGCAGTTGCAAACTCGGCTAGGTATTCCATATTACCCGGATTTGAAACAGATTTTAACCACGTTTGCATATAGTTTTCAACTTCAAGGGTTTCTCCGTGTCTTTTCACCATTTCTTTTCGGAGTAAATCATAAGATTCAGGATTACCTATATCATATTCCGTAGTGGCCACTGCCTCGTCTAATAATCCATCAGTAATTTCAAAATCTTTCCACGGGTCAGCAGGTCGTTTAGAAACTTCATCGGGTTTTGGGCCATCTAACCAGTCAGGTTTTACGTTATCCGCGTTATCTTCTGTGGCATCGCTTGCGTTTTCCTGTTGGGTGGGCTTCTCGGATAATTGCGTTTCTGCTTTAGCCGTTTCAGGCGATTTCGTATGAACTGCTCTATCCTCTGAAACCGTTTCAGGTGCGGGTGCTCTCATATAAACTGCTATACCAGCAGCGATAATCGCGCAAACCATGAGTATTGCGAAAATATATGCTCTCATTTTTTTCTAACCTCCATGTGTTTAGATATAAATTTATATGCCTAATATGGTACACCACACCAGACACATAAATTTGTTGCAATTAAGCTATGGTAAATTCTAAAAATAAATAGACACTTTCTTCCCACGGTAGACGGGGTTTCCTAACCTCGCCTACCGTGGAATGTCCAATTAATTCTAAAATCTGCGGAACGGCTTCTACTGATTTATTTTGGGATCACATTCCGAGCAACTTAGAACTCTCTGATGTACATTGTCATTAGCGTTATATACGAAGAAGTCTCCGTGAGGGTGATCCCCAAATACTTTATGCCACAAGCTTTCTTTTGGCTTAACTACGGTGATAATCTTCCAGTCAATACAGACTACTCCAGTGTCTTTGGGTGTGTAAAGTTTTTGTACAAGTATGAATTTGAGATGTTGCGAGTTCTACCGAAAAATGGTATCCTTTCCTAATAAACTTTTCACACAATAGGAGAGGATACCAATGTTTAGTATATCATTAGAAAGTTTTGAAGTCAAAGAGTTTGAAGAAGAATATAAGAAGTTTGTAGTAGCAGTCAACGATTTTGCAGAAGATATTTTTTCTGATCCGTGTCTATCGCTAGCAGAAGCTGAGTTTCGTGTATTAGAGGCGTCTCGTTCGTGGGGTCAAAAGTTTTTAGAGATGTTTATTTCTCAAAAGGCAGGTGAGCAGACTTGTGAACCTGTTGAATGTCCTGAGTGTGAACAAGTGTGTCGTCCGTGGTGTAAAAGGGCGCGGCGTATTACGACGGTGTGTGGTGTTATCCGTGTAGAACGTTGGGTGTATCGTTGTGCGTCGGGTCATAACCATGTGCCGTGGGAAGTTGAACAAAAGTTGCGGGGTCAATACACACATCGCGTTGCTGAAGCGATGTGTCGGATGGCATCATGTTTTGACTTCAGAGCAGCTGCGAAAGAGTTGTTTCGTCAAGGGATACAAGTCAGTCATACGACACTGCATCAAAAAGTGCGTGAGTGGTCAG
Organism: Candidatus Poribacteria bacterium; assembly: GCA_965237835.1. GTDB lineage: Bacteria > Poribacteria > WGA-4E > WGA-4E > WGA-3G > MSPOR6. The sequence goes on from OZ250160.1 coordinate 981,604, forward strand.
AAGCGTTGAGCGTGTCAGAACAGGTAGAACCGCAAACGCTTGAGGAAAATCAGCGGTGGTATGTGAGTTGTGATGGGTGTTATACGAACTCACCAAACGGGTGGACTGAAGTGAAAGTCGGGTGTATTTATAGAGATTATCCACAATGTGGTTCTGAGGCGACACCGAGTGCCAGAGTGCCAAGTATCCGGTATGTTGCAAGCGGTAATAATGCGGAACATTTTGGTAAGGAGTTATTTGCGTTAGCAACGAACAGTGGTATCTATCAAGAGGATATAGCGACGCAGGAAGTTGTCTTTATCGGAGATGGTGCGGCGTGGATTTGGAAAATAGCCAATGAATACTTCCCCAATGCTGTTGAGATTGTGGATTACATGCACGCTAAATCTCATCTATATGATGTTGCCAAACACGCCTTCGGAGAGACTGAAACAGAAACTATCGGAAAATGGATAAATGAGACGGAACCGCACCTCTACGCTGGCAACATCACAGAAGTGGTCGCACGCATTCATGCCTTGTGCACACAAAACCCGGAAGTCAGGGAGAGTTTAGAAAGAGAAGCAGGTTATTTTGAAAAACATGCGCCGCGTATGCAGTATAAAGCGTTTAGAGAAAAGGGGTATCAGATCGGAAGTGGTGTGATCGAGAGTGCCTGTAAACATGTCGTCGGGCAAAGATGTAAACAAGCTTCTATGAGATGGGAGAAACCGGGCATCAAGGCCGTGCTTTTTTGGCGATGTTTATTGAAGAATCAGGATTGGGACAGATATTGGTATCCAAACACAAAAGCTGCATAAGTATTTGTACAAAAACTTTACACACCCGTGTCTTTTACACTGCATTTATAGTACCACCAGTCTACTTTATACTTAGTAGGTCCTGCCTCGGTAGTCTGTGCGATGATAAAGAGAAAAGTTATAGACGCTAATAAAACTAATGCCATAATCGTTATGACAGATTGAGTTGACTTGTTCATTGTATACTCCTTTTTAGAGGTTTTTCGGTGGAAATAATGATGAGATAGAGGTCCCTCACACGCTTAGAGGTCCCTCACACGCTCTTGTCCCATACTTGTTCAATTGTCACACACAGAAACGGGATAGGTGTCAATCGCGTAAATATCGTTCGGATTATTGGATTTAGAGACTTCAGCGAGACATTCAAAAAGTGTTTGAAATAAATGAGGTATCCGATGAAGCCTACGATTATATCGGGAGTGTCCCAACATATTTGGGATATATCCGAGTAGTTTCAAGGCACAGCATAGAGGAAACACCATGGATTTAAAAGCAATTTTATAGGTAGCAACTTAGATTATAATAAATTATGCAATTTTAGTCAAGCTTATTTGGGAAAAATGAAATGTTACAGATAAGGGGTCATATATCCTATAGCAAAATGGTACTATCAAACCCCTTACTTGTCAAAAGTGTGTTGTCCGGTGAAAAACCAAGTGTCTTAACGGTAGTAGGTGGTATCACGTCGCCACTTGCAATGGATAGAGAAAAACATATCCATGTCCCTGCGTCTAAAAATTGATTTAACGGTTAAGCCCCAGAAACTCATAGGGATCAATACCGTCTTCATGTGATCTTACCTCAATCCAATCAGGAATCGGTTCGTATCCCATTCGTTCTTCCGGAGTTAACAATCCGGCTGCCCCGGTTCCAGAGGATATATAGCGTCTTACTTCACCATTTGGATCTGTCGTCTCGTCCCACGTCACGTAAATAACATTGGGCTCAGTAGGGTAAAACAGACCGTTCGAATCGAGACTTGTCATACCAGAAACATTAACACCTTGGTTAAAAAGCTTGATTGCGACACGCCCAAGCAGCTCACCTGTTCTCAGATGATCTTCAAAAGTTTTACCTCTTAATTTAAGACCATCACTTATAACATCTTCCAGTTTCGCAATGAATTCTTCGCTCCTGAGCCATATAGGTGTCTGAAAATAACCCTCTGGTACTTCGGGATACGGCCCGAAGCCAAAAGGCGAGACAGGCACATCTTCTGCCGGTGCTTCTTCAGGTAAAGACGCATCCGCAGTGTCAAGCATTTCAGAGGCATTATCTACCGATGACACAGCCGTGTCGTCAGACATTTGTGTGTCACCGGTTTCAAGTGACTTTTTCGCCTGTTCAGAATCCACCAGGATTGTATCAACGGTGTCCGGGGCATCGCGTGTCTCATCATCATTCTTCGGTGAATGCATCATCGCATCGGTTTTTGCCAACTCCGCATCAACAGTGCGTTGAACATGCCAACTATAGAACCAGCAAGCACCCGCAACCACAAATAAGATAACAAGCCCGGCAAGAATTAATCTACTGGAGAATAATTCACGTAACATACTATCACCTCTTAACTTCCCCATTCTTAAATTACGATTTCGTCAAGAAAATAATAAATTTAACGCGGGTTACGATATAGTTATACAAAAAAACACACTCTTTGTCAAGAAAATAATAAATTTAACGCGAGTTCGGTGTAAGAAATAAGTTTCAGGCTCGGTAGGCGCGCCTAATATCCAGTAAAATCGGTATAACTTCGGACCGAATCAAAATTGGACCAAAAGCGTAAGACCACTCAAGTAGCCACCTGCCATGGATATATAATCGCCTGTGTTTGTGCCAATCGTCCCTCTATTTCTGACCGCGCCGTCCCATTCTTTGCCAGTAACATCAAAAAACCTCCTCCGCCAGCACCGGTGATTCCGTAGCCGTAGCATAAATCGGAGACCGAATCCAACATTACATCAATCGTTGGATTCGTCGTGTCAGGGTTGAGGATTTTCTTTCCTTCCCAGTAACGTGTGAGCAGATTACCAAATTGCTCGATATCTCCGGCTACCAAAGCATCGCGCATCAAATACGCATCAGAACGTAGTTGTGTTAAGGTGGCGACCATTTCTTCCCGTCGGGAGAGCCAATCAGCGACAACCTGTTCCAAGATATTCTTTGCCACCCGTTGCTGCCCCGTATAAATCAAAAGAAGCCGTTCCGCTAATGCCTGTGATGTCTCAGGTGGCAGAGAAATCTCCTCAACGGAGAACCGCTGCGGCATTCCCGGTTGTGTTGTAGTCAGTTTCCAGCCCGGCACAATGCCGCCGACTTGGTCCTGCCACCCACCACCAGAGGTAAGCATCTGTTCAACGGCAAGTACCTGATTGAACAAATCCTCGTCTGTCCATTGCGTCCCCATTAACTGCCAAAGTGCCTTCACTAATCCTCCAGCGAGGATACTGCTGGTTCCGAGTCCTGATCCCATCGGAACATCACATTGACTGACCAGTTCTAAACCGAGGAAATCAGCCGTGGTGCCTCTGATGTTGATAGTGTTATTTGACACTTCAAGCAGACCTAACGCCTTCAATACCGTGCGATGTAATGCCAAGGGATCGTTTAGGTGAATAGGGGTTTTAAACGATCCAACATCGTGAAACTCCGCTTCCTTCTTTTGATCAACAGACTTTAGTCGGATAACCGGTTCAGGTATCCGGCCTGCAGTGACAGAGATCGGATAGCGTCCATTCAATAACAAGGCAACATTCAACACGGCACCACCTTTTTCTAAGCTGATTGGTGGGGTATCGGTCCACCCACCTGCGAGATCGACCCGAACAGGCAGATGGACGGTCACAGCAGTGGGAATGTCCCCTATGGATTTGGAATTATACGGCATTTTCATGGTTGGTGCGACGATGCTCTTCGATACGGCTTCACGAACAGCGGCAAATGCCTGCGTATAGTGGTAATCTCGCTTTTGCTTATAGTCTGTTAGTTCAGGAGGCTTGCCTATTGGGAGTGAGACAGGTATCGGATCATTCAACGGAGGTGTTTCTATAAATGGTGAGCAAAGATCGGCTGCGATTTTGTGTAACCGCGCTCGGTGCAACGGGTTATCAATACGTCCGATAGTCTCATCAAAGACCGACATTGCCCTCTCATATCCGTAAGGTGTCAAGATCGACCGCAACAAGGGGCGGACATCAATATCTGTTTCCGTCTCGACCATCTCCACGATAGATGTTGCTACTTTCAGGACTTCTGCTTGTTGCTGTTGAACGAAAGCTTTCACCCTATCAGCGCGTTGCATGATCTCTCCCATAGAGAGTCGCTCACTGTTTCGCCATTCTGCACAGGGATTCTGAAACCAGTCGGGACGCTCAATTGAATCTTCTATTGAAACGCTAAATATAACATTAGAATCGGCGCTGTAGTAGATAGGATAGAGACGTGCATTCCAGAGACAACGTTGGGGCACGTCTGCCGCCTGTTCTTTGTGCCAAATCACATCAGGCGTTAATTCGTGCTGTCGGAGCCATTGGAGAATCGATTTACCGAAAAGCGTGGCATCGTCCCCACAGACAGTCGGTACCAACATAAAGTCTTCTAACACATTGGCTGTTTCAAGAACGGTAGTGCCTGATTGTAGTCCGTGCATGTCCATCGCCATAAACCGGTAGGCAAGCATCCATTCACGGGGCTTATGTGCATGGTCTCCCATTACACCGATAGGTGCGTGACTGTCGGGGCGAGAACCTGGGCTATCAGCAGAAACGAAAGTGTGAACTATTAGTAGTAGAATAAAGGTTAATAAGTTTCTATACGATCTCAATTATTTCTCCTTATGTATCGATGCGGAGCGCTTCCAATGAACTTTGACAATCAAAAGGGGTAATTTCAATGCTCCAGCGGAGCGGTATGTAATTATATCACACATAGCACTCTGCTGGAGTGCTGGAACATATCCACCATAAATATACGATAGCTTATATTCACTATTTCTATCTGCCCTTTCGTATCTTCTGCATCAATCGGAAACCGCAGGAGGGGTTCATTAGCATCTGTGCGCCAAGTGTAGACGGCACTTCGTCCGTGGTTCGAAACAGCAAGATATTGCGCATCCTCAGAAAAGTGGAGCGTACGAACACTGGAACCACCCATATTCCCGCGGTAGTTTATATTAGTGATGCACTGCAGGGTTTGTGTGTTCCATACTTTAACGATGCCATCCACGTTGCCGGTAGCAATCCACTGTGCATCGCGCGAAAAGGCGATCCGCTGAAGCATACCTCGTTCTGTCTCAAACAATGCAAGGGGAGTAAGTGTGGGTAAATCATACAACCAACATCCGATGGTCGTTGCGGCAGCAAGAGACCTCCCATCTGGTGAAAATGAGATATGCCACAGGCAACCACGGCCCAATCGGGCAATTGCTCCTTCGGGTAGTTCCCAGGCTGTCACATCAGTAACGGTAGGTTGCATTTGAGCAGTAACCAGTTGCCCGTTATCTCTACCGAGGGGCAGCCAGCGCTCCATATCGCGAGCAGGTAAATACCCCTGTTCTGCTATGGTTTCCGCCTGCTTATAGTAAAGGTAGGCATCATTGCCTGTGAACTGTCCATCAGGGATCCGTTCCACGCCTTGTATCCGTAGCCAGAAGACGAGGATCAGGATGCTGACGAAGCAGGCACCCCAAACGATCACTTTTTTAAGTCCAAATACGTAGGGCTATACTGTCCGATTTTTACATCATAGAAATGTAGCGTGCCCGCTCTACTGGCAATGCGGAGGTGCGTTCCATCGGGTGAGAATTTTACGGCAGAGACATCATAGGTTTTGCGTCTATCTTTTGTCATGAGCATTTTCTCTCTGTCTACATACGCAGGAAAATGGCTCCGTAGACGGCGGGTGTTCACGTCCCAGAGCGTGAGTGTCTTGTCCGCGCTGGCTGTAGCGAGCGTGTGTCCATCGGGTGAAAAGGCGATATCGCGGATTTCACCCGTGTGGGTTTTGAGGGATTTTAGGAGGTTGCCGGTATTCACATCCCAGAGACGCACTGTGAAGTCCCAGTCGCCGCCAGTGGCAAGGAGTTTGCCATCGGGTGAAAAACAGATCCGGTCGATGGAGCCTAAGTCTTTATCGGGGGCGTGTCGTAATTCACCGGTGGTGATATCCCAGATCCGTAAGGTGCCTCCTGCACTTGCGAGGGTTTTGCTGTCTGGCGAAAAGGCGAGGGCGTTGACCGCCCCTGGATGTCCTGTGAGACTCCGGATATATTTACCGGTGCTGATCTCCCATAAACGGACTGTCCAGGTGCCGTCTGCTGTCGCAAGTTTTTTGCGATCGGGTGAAAAGGCGAGTGCTGTAATAGAATCGGGGTGTTCCTCAAGCATAGCGAGTGCCTTGCCTGTTGCTGTCTCCGAGACGTAAATGCGTTTTCCGTGAGCACTGGCGAGCATAGATGCGTCCGCGGAGAATGTCAAAACCTCCGATGGGGGCATTTCACCGGGGGCGTGTGCTGTGAACTGTGAGACGGCATCGCCTGTGTGGGCATCGTGGACAGAGATGCCGTCGGACGTTGGCACAGCAACACGGGTGCCGTTCGGTGAAATGATAATGTTCAAGGGCCCTGCCGTGTCCCAGATGGGTGTCATCGGAAAACCCTCGGGGGTTTCTGGAAAATCAGCGAGGACTTTTTCCTCCGTTTCTATGTCCGTGTTTTCTTCGGGCGTATTCACAACGCCTTCGGTTTGAACATCAACAGGTGCGGTGCTTGTCGCCTGCTTGTTTTCGATCAACGACACCGCTTGCGGTCTCTTTCCAAACTCGTTTTCAGTCGTGCGTTGGGCGTGCCAACTATACAGCAGGATGCCCCAAACAACGATGACAAAGAACGCGAGACCGGCTTGTATCAAACGACTGGAAAGTAAATTACGAAACATATATATTATCACTCCTCTCTTGGGGTTGATGGAAAAATGCCTGTAAGCAATAGGGTGGTTTCTAAAGAACGCTGCCGGGGGACGCTTTTAGTGTCTGGCAGCGTTCTTTATTTTAAAGGACTGATTCGGCAGCTGCAGGTCGTAAAGCCGACCTGCAGCATGCACTTTTTAGTTGTTATCCGAATCGTCAGCGCGTCGGGGGGTGCCCTGCCAGTCAAAGCCTTGCACGAAACCATGTGCAAGCCCCTTTGCACGTAGCGGACCAGTTTCACAAGCAAGTGAAAATATCCATTCATTTCCGAAAGCTCCCGCCTTGGTATCTGGAGGGTCGCAATCCGCGACATCGGCGTAGACGGAGAACATTCCATTCCTCAGTCCAGGGGTCCCGATCAATGCATCGGCAGTATTTACAATAAACAGACGAAGTGTGGTTGTAAGGGCACCGTAGGCGTCGGCTTTTTGGACCCACACTACAACGCCGACAATGAGAAGTAAAATGATAAGTAAACTGGATAGAATTTTCATAAGAATCTCCTTATTTTTCAGAGGGTTTTAACCAAATAATGATGCAAAAACTGACGGGACCCCTCTAAACCGCCTTGCATCCTAACCAATGACAGAGCGGACAGTTTCCAAATATCATTAGTTAGTTAACACCTTCATTTTTCATCGTCCGTTAGGAACGTTTCGGGGTCATACCCCGCTGTATCTTCTTCAACAAAGTTGATTTCTGGGTATGATGCTTCCACACCCTTGATATAGAGTTCTTCGAGTGTAAAATTCCTGTCGTGGGTCCCAACGAGGGTCCTCGGAACACGAATGGTTCTGGGAGAATTATCAGGGGACCTGACCACCCTTTTTTTCCACTTTACGTAGATGGTATCCGGATAGAGTGGATAGACTCTACCGTTACCGAAATCCAAGACACCATTAATGAAATCGTGATCGCCTTGATTCCAGAGTTTTATCAAGACGCGATAGATCATCTCGTGATCATGCATATCGCCTTTTTGATAATTCGGGAACATATCATCGTCCCAGATGGGTGTCATCGGAAAACCCTCGGGGGTTTCTGGAAAATCAGCGGGGACTTTTTCCTCTGAACCCATATCGTCAGGTAAAAACGTATCCGCGAGGTCAAAGGTCTCGTTTTCCAACGCCTCTGTCTCCTCGACCATCGTTTCTATGTCCGTGTTTTCTTCGGGCGTATTCACAACGCCTTCGGTTTGAACATCAACAGGTGCGGTGCTTGTCGCCTGCTTGTTTTCGATCAACGACACCGCTTGCGGTCTCTTTCCAAACTCGTTTTCAGTCGTGCGTTGGGCGTGCCAACTATACAGCAGGATGCCCCCAACAACGATGACAAAGAACGCGAGACCGGCTTGTATCAAACGACTGGAAAGTAAATTACGAAACATATATATTATCACACCTCCTCTTGGGGTTGATGGAAAAATGCCTGTAAGCAATAGGTAGGAGAGTGCGGCAATCCTTCCATTATTAGGTGCGAACCTAAAAGTCACAATAAATCTATGATTTTATGCGACAATTAGATTTACACAGTCATACTCACGCTGTGAATGTCCCGCGTCGATGGGGGAGGGTATCCCTCTCGGCTCACCTGAAAAAACTTTAGAGGCAGCCACGTCCAAAAACGATTTTACCCAAAAGGTGAAAAATCGTCAACCCAAAAGAAAATATCAAAATATCAGCGTCGCACATCCGAAACACAGAAGGGGCAGGGTGTCCCCCTTTTTTTTACGGTGAGGTTTCTTTCACCAGTAAACAGGCATCGTAAAAAGCGTCAACATTGAGCGGGCGCATGGTGATATTTCCTTTCCGATGCAAAATAATGAACTCATAGCGAGTAAGAGCTAAGAACTGAGGGACCATATTTCAGTCCCCACAACCGCTCTTACATTCTTGCGGGGTCATTCTTACGGGGTTGAATCACCACCACAATTATCATCTAAAGTACAATCGCATTCCGCATCTTCATTACCAGGATCAAGACAGTCACATTTGTAATCATCATTGTCATTAGAGCCAGATAATTGATTGGCGCTGCCACAACCGCCAACAGTGGTTTTAGCGACTAAAGTTTTCCCACCGCCACAGCTGCTCACAGTCGTATCTCCGCCGCAACATCCTTTCGCTGCCTCAGACTCTGAGGCATCCCAACTGCCTGTCAGCAGGAAAATACAGCCACCCACAAACAACAAGGCAATCGCTAAGTTTCCGATTGTGTTCTGATGTGTTCTAAACATTTTACTCATTATTCTTCCTTTCCCATATATGGTATATAGGGTTTGTAAAATACAACGTTTCAAATAAAAATATAAAAACCTTACCCCACACCAACGTATGTTTGCGAGGAGACACGCGTAAAGGCATAAGCAATATTAAATATACATTTTACAGTTTTCCAAATTCACTTGCTGTGGCACATGAATGCCCATCAAAGATTGGAATCTCGAAAAAGGTAATCTCTCAAGCCACCCGATGACGGCTTCACAGAGTTCAGGGAAACTCTTGAAGAAATAACTCCTGTTGATTTGATCTCGCATCAGATGCCACAATCGCTCAATGAGATTCAGGTGCGGGCTATAAGTCGGCGTCGGCACTAAACGCAATCGGTCTTTGTGGTGGCTAAGGAAATCGTCCAACTTTGCCGTAGTATGACTTGAAGCGTTGTCGCGGACAACAAACAGCAACTCATCAGGATACATTTCCATTAAATTTTGCCAATGTGTTTTCATCTGAAGATGCGTTTTGTTAGCATAGATCTCATACAAGCCAGCACCCGAAGGATATTCTAAGGAGCCGATGAGGTATTTCCGCTGGTTTTTGCCGGGCGTGTTGACCTTATATTCACTGCCTTGCTGGCGATAGACGCGTCCGGTCTTGGGACACCAAGACACATTCGCTTCGTCAAAGAAAAATAGGCGAGCCTCCTTTTTGCTATTCTCAGGTGGCGGGAGACCTAAACGCCGAAGTTGGGTATCCGGGACAATCAACCGAGCCGCCTCGCTCGTCAACTGCCCCGTTTTTGCAAAGAGGACAACTCCATCAGTTGTGTCCGTTTTGCTTGATATTCAGGGTCTGGACTCCCAACACGAAGTTTACTACGACCCGTTCGGTAGCCCATCCGCCGTAAAGCGAAATAGATCGCTGGCGGTGTTACCGAAATCTCGTGATATGCCTTGAGATAAACTCTAATGAGTTCAAGGGTCCATTGGCGAGAGTCCGTCTCAAGTTTTTCGTATTGATCCGGTGTTTGCTCAAAGAGCCGGGTCCAGTCAGATTTGCTGAAATGCGTGATTTTACCACGACACCCCGGCGGACTCTTGGGCATCAACGCATCTAAACCAGAGGTGTTATACTTATGAATATAGCTCCGAACGCTTGCATCAGATAGATTGAACATTCTTGCGAGTTTCGGCACCGACATATGCTCAGTGGCACTGAGTTTGATGATCAGCAAACGCCGATACCATTGCAGTTTCGTTGCTTCGAAAAGTGCAGCATCAAGATGATCAAGTGCCGACTCATCGCGGAATTCTGCGTATATCATCACAGGAGACGCTCCTTAAGTGGTAGATTTACTCATAGTATAACTTAAAACATTTTGAATTGGTAATTTAATATTTAATATTGCTTAGGATCAAGTTCTAAATAATAACATGATACATGGACATACGATTTTTGTCAAGTATTTTTTTTGTGGAAATATGAAAAATCAATACTTTTAAGTTCTTTACGCATTTTAGGACAAAATTTTTTCCTTATATATCAGTTTTTAGTGTATCAATAAGTGATCCCTTCTTGAGGCTAAAAGTTCAAGACGACTTAAGTAGCCACCTGCAATGGATAGAGAATTGCTGATGTCTGTTCCAATCGTTTCTCTATTTCTGACCGAGACGTCAAATCCTTTGCCAATAATATTAAAAAACCACCGCCACCTGCACCTGCGATTCCATGACCAGAGCATAAATCGGAGACCGGATCCAACATCGCATCAATTGTTGGATTCGTAGTGTCGGGGTTTAGGATTTTCTTTCCTTCCCAATAGCACGTCAGAAGACGACCAAATTGCTCAATATCTCCGGCTACCAACGCATCACGCATCAAATACGCATCAGAGCGTAATTGTGTCAATGTTGCGACCATTTCTTCCCGTCGGGAGAGCCAATCGGCTACTACCTGTTCCAAAATATTCTTTGCCACCCGTTGTTGCCCCGTATAAACCAATAGGAGCCGTTCCGCTAATGCCTGTGATGTCTCAGATGTCAGAGAAATCTGCTCAACGGAGAACCGCTGTGGTATTCCCGGTTCTGTTGTCGTCAGTTTCCACCCTGGCACGATACCACCGACTTGATCTTGCCAGCCTCCACCGGAAGTAAGCATCTGCTCAACGACGAGAACCTGATTGAATAATTCCTCGTCTGTCCATCGCACCCCCATTAACTGCCAAAGTGCTTTCACCAATCCGCCAGCGAGAATACTGCTGGTTCCGAGTCCCGACCCCATTGGGACATCGCAGTGACTGATTAGTTCTAAACCAGAAAAACTATCTGTGACACCTCTGATGTTGATAGTGTTATTTGACACTTCAAGCAGACCCAACACTTTCAATACCGTGCGATGTAATGCCAAAGGATCGTTTAGGTGAATAGGGGTTTTAAACGATTTAACATCGTGAAACTCCGCTTCCTTCTTTTGATCTACAGACTTTAGTCGGATAAACGGTTCGGGTATCCTACGTGCGGTGACAGAGATAGGATAGCGTCCATTCAATAACAAGGCAACATTCAACACGGCACCACCTTTCTCTAAGCTGATGGGTGGGGTATCGGTCCAACCCCCCGCGAGATCGACCCGAACAGGCAGACGGACGGTCACAGCAGTGGGAATGTCACCTATGGATTTGGAATTATACGGCATTTTCATGGTTGGTGCGACGATGCTTTTTGATACGGCTTCACGAACAGCGGCAAATGCCTGCGTATAGTGGTAATCTCGCTTTTGCTTATAGTCTGTTAGATCAGGAAGCCTCCCTATCGGGAGTGATATAGGTATCGGATCATTCAACGAAGGTGTTTCTATAAATGGTGAGCAAAGATCGGCTGCAATGTTGTGTAATCGAGCTCGGTGCAACGGGTTCTCAATACGTCCGATAACCTCATCAAAGACAGACATCGCCCTTTGATATCCGTAAGGCGTTAAGACCAGCTGAAACATGGGACGGACATCAATATCTGTTTCTGTCTCAACCGTCTCTATGATGGTTACCGCCATTTTTGACGCTTCCACTTGTTGTTGTTGAACAAAAGCTTTCACCCTATCAGCACGTTGCATGATCTCTCCCATAGAGAGTCGCTCACTGTTTCGCCATTCTGCTCCGGGATTCTGAAACCAGTCGGGACGCTCAATTGAATCTTCTATTGAAACGCTAAACATAATATTGGAATCGGCGCTGTAATAGGTAGGATAGAGGCGTGCATTCCAGAGACAACGTTGGGGCACGTCTGTCACCTGTTCTTCCGACCAAATCACATTAGGCGTTAAGTCGTGCTGTCTGAGCCATTGGTGAATCGATTCACCAAAGAGCGTGGCTTCATCTCCATAGGCAGTGGGCACATCCGTTACGCCATAAGTCATGTTAACCCATCTCTCCTCGTTCAACGGAACCTGACACGAGATTGACGTGTGTGCCTTAATCGGGTGTTTAATTAGTTCGAGATATTCTCGCGTTGTGCCGGTATGGATAAACTCAAGCGATGGCGGACTACAAACATTGAATCTAAGTGTAGACAGTGCTTCCCACAATGTATTCCGAAGAGACGGGGATTTGTTTGCAAACTGATGACGATCTGTTTGGGTTGCCATCGCAAGGAGCATGTCACCGTACAGATCGACAGAACGATTTTCATCAAGATAGTCGGCTAACAACTGTAACTGCTTCACAGCAGTGGGATGAAAGAGTAAAACACCAGTATCAATAGCCACGCGACCCATGGGATCGCAAACGTCTGCCTCACGCAACCTATCGGTGGGATACTTTTGTAGACAACGTAGAACTTGACACGTATCAGGGTCAACGTCATAGACACCGTGTCTACTTCCCAGTTCAGGAGAACCCCAATAGACAACTCCTGTCACGTCGGAGTCTTTCGGGAGTGTAATTGCATTGGGAGGTGAAGACGAAGCGTCCGAGTCGTTCAACTGTATCCAAGTGTCTCCACATGCAACGACTATCCCCGCATCAATCTGAGCACCAAGGGACGTCAGAAAGTTGGACATTACCTCAAAAATGGAGTTCCTTGGAGATGGGAGCGGGGCAAAGATTTTCCCTAAAATACTTTGATGGGGAATTCGTTTGCTGTCGCCACCGGAATGGAGTATAAGAAGACGGCTGTCTATTCCGTTCGCTTCTTGACCGATGCTTTTCAAATATCTGAGGACGTGAAGTGTTGCACCACCACTACCGACACGTACCCCATTGGGATCAGGAATGACAAGGTATTCTGTTTCTGGATGAAGCACGCCAGCCCTTTTGAGACGTTGGAGCTGGAGCCGATAGATAATCGCTTGGGACTCATTTGCGGCAGTGAGTACACATTTGTCCCAGACCTTATTGTACACTGTCATTTTCCTTGTATTTATGAGTTATCCTCAATCCACAATAATATCGTTGTACTTCTTCCAATGATTCTTTTTATTGCAGAGCATGACTTTTAACCAAAGTGGCATATACTTATGGTTGCTTCCTAAGAAATAGCCCAAGAACCTCATAAACTCATAAAGCATGGCATAAGGAAGACGGTTTACCTTGCCATGTTTCACTATGTATTGACATTCCGCTTTGAGATATTTTAAGCCTTCAATGATAAAAATTGATTTCGGATATTCTATCTTTTCATGACGATAAACATACGGTAACGTCGCTCCAGTATCAAAGAACCGATGGAAGACCTGTTTTAAAGAGTAATTATGAGAATGATACACGACAGACTCACTTGTATAAGCAATCTTATAACCGGCGAACAACACCCTTTTTGCCCATTCATGATCCTCACACATCAACATCTCTGGTAGTTTTATTTTTTCCCAAATATCCTTTCGTATTGCAGAATTTGCATTGGAGAAAAACATAAGATTTGTCAGTTGAACCTTGCCTTGATCATCCATTTCTCGTATATCATTCTTTGTTGGATAAAAGTATTGGAGAAAGAATTCTTCCATGGGACTCGCGTCTTTTTTCGGATGCTGCCGACCAAATACACCGGCTACCATAGAATCTTTAAATGGCATTAGCAACTTTGTGAGCCACTGCGAATCTTCTATAACAACGTCTGCCGACAAGAAGATCAAGTAATTTCCACTTGCCATACGCGCACCGTAGTTCCGAGTGCCACCATAATTATAATTATCTTCTTCAACGCGAATAAACTCTACTGGAAAGCGTTTTGCGATTTCAGGTGTCTTGTCGTTAGAGGAATCTAAAATAATCGTTTCAATCTCGCCCGAATAATCTTGATGATATATACTGCTAAGTAACGCGTTGTGCTAGTTAACATTTAGTATATTTATCTTTCACATGTTTGTCTCGTTTGGGTTTGAATTCAGCAACTTTTTCAATTCACGACACCGTTCAAAGGTAGGAGGGAATTCTGATTCCCGACAGGGTATCGCGATTCGGAGATCGCTCCTACAAAATGTGAATAGATATGAAAAACAACAAAACTATTACGTAACGCGTTGTGCTAGTTAACATTTGGTATATTTATCTTTCACATGTTTGTCTCGTTTGGGTTTGAATTCAGCAACTTTTTCAATTCACGACACCGTTCAAAGGTAGGAGGGAATTCTGATTCCCGACAGGGTATCGCGATTCGGAGATCGCTCCTACAAAATGTGAATAGATATGAAAAACAACAAAACTATTACGTAACTAGCACAAGTCGTTAAGTAAGTCGCCGATATACTCTTCAACATTTTTGGTGGGTAGGATTACACTGACTTTTGTCATACAAATACTCTTGGCTAGTTCAGTAACCGTTATCTTTTGTGGATGACTCTTATCTTGATGTTCTACAGTATGGAGTTACGTTGAAACTCAAACAATTATTGATTATCTTTTTGTTTCGGACAAGGATCTTCATAAACCTCCGGACACGGGGCCGGGTCGGGGTGCTCTTGACATTCAGATGGGAAAACTCTCGGACACCTCTCATACGGGCATTCTATTCGGTTGTCAGTCCCCGTTAGCAGCTTGTCCGCATTAAACCTAATAAAAACACACCAATCATAAATATCGTGAATATAGTTATCAAAAAGGGACGTACTAACACTGAGATACGGCGAGAAAACACGTTTCGCATGTTGTCCTTTGTAAAGTTGGTTTCGACTTTGTTACAATTTTGATAAATATCAGCAATTATAAACGATTTGTGACAAAAAGTCAAATTGTTTTTCACTTTGAGAGAATGTGACTTAAAACAATTCTCAACCATTGAGCCAAAAATGATTTCTGAAGAAATGGTTCCCTTATATCTCACAGTGTTTTTGCGAATTGTCGTGCTTTTGAGGATAACATTGAAATTAAGAAGAGTCCCTCCGCAATAATGCCTAATATAACAAATATAAAGAGAATTGTGTGTCCTGTAAACTTTTCAAGGATCTCTTGTGCCATCCCTTGCATCTGTTGTGAAAAAAGTAATAACACAGCAAAAACACCACCTATGAATGCCTCAATGCCGACATGTAAGGTAAGACTACTGCCAACAGCGATTTTGCTCAAACCAAACTGTTTGCTCAAAGAGAGAAGTCGAACGATTCCCCATATCCGTCCGGGGAGATAACGCGTAATGTTAGCAAGATGGAATAATGTCCAAGCACTGTGAAAGGAAACATGTCTTTGCGTGGCACCACTCAACAACTTGGCAAATGGATAGAGATACGCGCTTTGATGAAAAAGAATGAGACTGAACGAGGAAGATAACCAGTGCCACTGAATTTCAAAGGTGACACGTCTTAATGAGGCATACGTCTGCAGGAAAGGTTTAACAAGAAAATAGAGAAGGATACCCGCGATCAGGATTCCGAGGTATTGACGGATAATTTTCAATACTTGTCCCTTGTGTGAGAAACACGTTAAAAAAATATTGATGTCTGCCTTGCAATTCTCTATATTGCCCGCATAGAACGCAATATCTGAGCAATAAGCAGTTCATATCCGCCCTGCTAGGCAAGTATCAGTGCCTTTTGATAATAGACTCTTGCTTCGCAAAAACGATGAAGATCTCGTTTGACATCTGCCCTGAACTTATCAAATCTTCTGAGTCAAGTCCCCGCCTTTTCAAGGCGGGGACGTAGACGCGGCTCACCCCTTTGTTGTGTCAAAAAACCTTGACTTTAGCAGAATGAGGGTAAACAGCCGAATTACAATCACCAAAGAGATAACAACGTGGAACATAAATCTACAAAAAGGCAACTAACACAAAACGTTCTTAAATCAATATAATGTCTAATACCCTGATACTTTCATTAACTATTGACATCTCGCTACATTTTTGCTACAATAACATAATCAATGAAAAAAGGAGATTGAACATGCATAAAAATCTATTCTTGTTAGGGATTTCAGCGATGTTAATATTTGCTGTTAGTTTCAGTTACGCTATTGAAGAGGACGACATCGTTGTTTACTATTCCTTTGATAAACTTAACGGAAAAACTTTCACGGACGACTCTGGCAATGGTAACGATGCAGAATTAACGGGTAGCGGCAAACTCGTTGACGGTCAATTTGGCAAAGCGATCCATTTAAATGGTGGTGTCGTCCAACTGAGTCCTGCAGACGATTTTATCGTTACGATCGGTGAAAACTGTCAAATTACGATGGAAACGTGGTTCTATCTTAATCAGCATTCTGAGCATGATGGAATCGTCTCAATTGAGACTGTAGATGGTGGATGCTGTGAATTCCGTATGATGGTGAACCCCAATTTCAACCCATTTTGGGATGCTGGGCACCATGAGGATAAGAGTTTGGGAGATTTCACATTTGAACTGGAAAAATGGTACCACTATGTTTTAGTCGCTGATGGCAAAGACGGGAAAATCTATGTCAACGGTGAATTTATCGGTTCACAACCAGAAAACTTTGATTTTCCGAAGTTCAAAGAGGCATCAATTTACATCGGTGCTGGTGAAGGACCAACCACTCACCCGGTTGAAGACGCTATTATTGATGAAGTCGTCATCTATTCAAAAACATTGACTGAAGATGAAGTTAAAGCATCTATGAATTTGGGAGTTGCTGGAGTCTTGGCTGTGGAAGCGAAAAACAAATTGACAGTTACCTGGGGTCAACTGAAATCAACTTTTTAACGGTATTACGAAATTATACCAAATTAACTTGATTAGAAGTTTTCTGATAAAGTCAGCAGTGCGAGGCACGGGGACCTCGCGCTACAATTCGGGTTAATTGGGTATCAGTCCTCAGTGGAGACTTGCTTTTATGAAATTTGGGTTTTTATCAAAAATCTTTGAAGGTGCTTTGAGCATTGAGAAGACTTATAATCAGTGTGACAAGGCATTAGGTGCTTTGCGTTCTTATAACGAAAAACGGAACAAGGAAAATACTCCCTTTTCAGCATCGGAAAAAGCCGAACTTGATAATGTTGTCGACGTTGCGATAGAAAACGCTACGCGCCTTGTTGAGAAAGAAGGTGAACGGAATTGGCCCGGTGTTTTTCGTGAGATGCACAAAAACTTGGCAAACATCTATTTGGAACTTGATGAATACGATAGAGTTCGTGAAGCTTGTGAAAGTTTACAGAACTACGGTGAGGTAGGTAAACTGGACGCTGAGGAGGTTATCAAGAATCTCAACGAAAGAGAGAACGGAGAATCTTCAGAACAGCAAAACCTCGCTCCGAAAACAGAAGACTAACGAAATATGGGTACGACTAAAACATTTTTGTTATCAAATAACGCGTTTGTAGTCGCGCAATTCATTGCGCCTCTTACATTCAATATTAAAAACAAGTAACGCGTTTAATCGCAATTCACGCGCCTCTTACATTCAATATTAAAAACAAATGAAAATGTCACAATATCATCGTAATGACATTTTGAGCCTCATACGGACATAATTTTTTCCTATTGATCCAAACATTGAAAAATGGCTTTTCTGAACCCGGCTGCGTTTTACCTG
Source organism: Candidatus Poribacteria bacterium (assembly GCA_965237835.1). Taxonomy (GTDB): domain Bacteria; phylum Poribacteria; class WGA-4E; order WGA-4E; family WGA-3G; genus MSPOR6. The sequence goes on from OZ250160.1 coordinate 999,561, forward strand.
ATCGGAACTATGCCTATCGTGATTGCGCTGCACTTCCTGAAGCTGCGCCGTCAACGATATGTTGTGCCGAGTATGATGCTCTGGCGTGCCAGTGCTGAAGATCAGAAAGCAAACATCCCTTTTCAACGACTGCAAAATCTGTTACTCCTGATTTTACAAAGTCTATTCTTACTCGTTATAATCGTTAGCGTTGCGCGTCCTGCGTTGCGAATTCCCGGTGTAATTCACGGCAAAATAATCTTTATCGTTGACAATTCGGCAAGTATGCTGTCAAAGGAGTTAGGAGAAACTCGATTAACACTTGCTAAACAGGAAGTGCTAAAATATATAAAGCAGACTTCTGCAAGTGGTGGCATAATGATTATGGCAACGCATACCGCCAAACCGTATATTCAACAAACATTTACGACAGATAAAGATAAACTGCGACGTGCTGTGGAAAACATTGCACTGACACACGCAGTTGGTGAGATTTCATCGGTTTTTGATCATGCGATACGTTATGTGGATTCACCACAGGATCAAATATATTTTATTAGCGATTCATTTGAAAATTTGCCGGCTACATCTGTGCCCATCAACAAAATCGCAGTAGGTGAAGCAGCAGAAAATATCGGTATTGTGCAATTCAGTGTGGAGAGAATTGCTGACCAATACAAGGTTCTCGCAGGTATTCAGAATTGGACGCAAACAAACAGAGATATAGATATTCAGTTAGAACTTGAAGGTGGAAGGGCAATTGATGAAAAAACATTGACGCTCCCTGCTGGGGAGGTAAGACCTGTTCTATTTTCTATCAATGCAGAGGAAAGACTGGAAGGTGTTGCCATTCGTCTCGGCTTTGTTGATGTTGCTGACGACTTTGAATTGGACAATGAGGTATGGGCAATTCTCAAAACAATCAAACAATTTCGAATCCTACTCGTTAGCGATAGGAATCAATCTGTGTTGACAGAACTTTTGCGGAGTTACGGAGACCATGTTGAACTTCAAGCAGTATCCACAGATGAATACCACGGCACAGCAGATGCGGATGTCGTTATTTTTGATGGGGACATTTCTTTAGGACAAGGCATTTTGAACGTTCCCGGCACAGAAAGCATGATGTTTATCAATTGGAAACAAAAATTGCCGTTTATAACAGAACCCACTGTTGAAATCGTCAAAACACCTATTAGCGTTATCAGTGAAAACAAAACACATCCGATTATGCAGGACGTGTCTATTATGGGATTACAAGTAAAGGAATCTGTGTATAGGGAATTACCTCTATGGGGAAATTCGCTCATTGAAACGGAGAAAGGCGCGTTGGTATGGCTTGGTACTGAGGCGGACAGACAATTTCTCGTTTTTGAATTTGATGCGTTCAATCCAGAAATCTCTCTTTTCCCCTTCACCATTCCAGATGTTCCACTGCTTATGTATCAATGTTTAGCGTGGCTTGAATCTAATGTAGTACCGATTAAGCCAATTACGACTCAAACAAACAGCGCAATGTACATATTCCGAACTGGCGATCATGTGAAAATTGATTTACAGACTCAGGAGGAATCTGCTATTCAGGTGCGAAAACCTGATGGACGTATGATTGAACTTAAAGGAACTGTATTTACCGATACAGATCAAATCGGAGTTTACTCTGTCTTTGCGGAGGATTCCCTATATGGAAGGTTCGCCGTTAATTTATTAGACGTAACGGAATCTGAGCTTTTGTTCTCCCCAACAAACCTTAATACACAAGAACAAGAAAACAGAGAAGATTTGCTTCAACCTATCACACGGGAGGTGTGGCAATGGACAGCATTATTCGCTGTCTGTCTGCTCTTGTGTGAGTGGTGGTTCTACCACCGTACTTAGCCCTTCAAGAATCCGATTTACCAATCTCTCCTTCGGCATAGCACCGACGATTACCTTTATGATCTTTCCTTCGTAGAATAGCAGGTAAAGCGGTGTTCCGCGTATATGATATTCTGCAGTTTTTTCTGGATTCTGGTTTACTTCTAATTTTGCTACGGCAAAAGCATCGCGATATTCTAAGGTGACATCCGCTACAATCGGTCTCATCAACAAGCAATAGATACAACTTTCGGACCAAAATTCGACTAAAACAGGAAGTTTGGCATTCAGCACCACACTATCGAACGTCTTATCGGTTAATTCAAGTGGAATACCAGAATACCTACCAAATTGATTGGCAACCTGTACAAGGTCAAAAATGTCTACAGTCCCGTCTCTGTTTACATCTGGATTAGGATATTGATTTTCTGCTATAGGCGTTTCACCAAAGTGGGAGGCAACGAACGTTAAATCAAGAATATTGATTATTCCATCCCCATTGACATCAGAAGCAAGCAATTCATCAAAATCTGTCTCTTGGGCGTAGCCAACTGTAAACAGAGACAGCGAGAGAAGCAAAAAAATCCATTTTTTCATACATTTTCCTATACAAGCAATAGATATGGGTTTTGAATATATTGAGATACCGTTTGCAGGAACTGTGCAGCGGGGGCACCGTCTACAACGCGGTGATCAAACGTCAAACTGAGTGTCAACATGCTTCGAATCGTGATCTCATCGTTATAAACAATAGGTTTCTTGAGAATTCGACCAACACCAATTATAGCACACTCAGGTGGATTAATGATAGGCGTAAACGCATCAACGCCAAAGTTTCCGAGGTTTGTCAAGGTAAAAGTGCCACCTTGTAGTTCGCCGGGTGTAAGTTGATTGTTACGCGCTTTTTCTGCCAAGTTTTTTATCTGCTCAGAGATAGAGGCTAAACCAATCTTGTCGGCATTTCGGACGACTGGCACCACAAGTCCATCTTCTAATGCCACTGCAACCCCGATGTTAATGTCTCCTAACATGTGGATCCCTTCATCAGTGAGTGTTGCGTTGAGTCGTGGATGTTCTCGCAGTGCGTTAGCAATAATTTTCACGATAAGATCGGTGTAGGTAAGTTTCACCCCTTGTTCCTGTAATTTTTCACCGAAAAGTTCGCGTAATTCAACAAGACTCGTCGCGTCAACTTCCGTGTGAAGCGTAACACTGGCATTCGTCTGAACACTCATTGTCATGCGTTCGGCGATGATTTGACGGATACCGCTTAACTCAACAACCTCTGAGGCAGCAGGTTCAGTACGAAATACCTGAGCAGGGACTTCAGTACTTGCTTGCAACACGTCATCGCGGACAATTCTACCATCGGGACCGGAACCAGCAATTGATGTCAGATCAAGTCCAAATTCTTTCGCTAATCGGCGCGCAAGTGGAGAGGCTTTGAGACGCGTCGATCCAGTCGTAATCGGTTCTCTTGTTTCAATGTAGCGATGAATATCACTTTCAAGGATGCGACCGCCAGGACCAGACGCTTTCACCTGAGTCAAATCAATAGCGAGTTTGCCAGCGAGCTGTTGTGCCGCAGGAGATGCTTTAATACGTTCTGACGTTTGCGTAGTCCGTTGAGGCTCTGTTTTCGTTGAAATAGTAGGTGTGGTGGCACGTTGCTGTGGTGCATCTGACGCCTGTTGCGTTGCCGTGGTATCTACTTCAACGCGTTCAACCTCTTCACCCGATGCTGCGATGATGGCTAATAGCGCGTTGACTGGGACATTGTTGCCTTCTTCAGCAAACAATTGGGCAACAACACCATCAGCAGGTGATTCCTGTTCATGGACAACTTTATCCGTTTCGATTTCCAATAGAGGTTGCCCTTGCGTAACGGTATCGCCTTCCTTAACGAGCCATTTGCCGATTTTCCCTTTTGTCATTGTCTGGTCCATCTGGAGCATTCTCAGTTCAACAGCCATCAAATTCTCCTATTTTCTTTTCAGGTCTCATCCTTTAGTTTCTTCAATAAATTGTATGAGTAATTCAACGTTTTCATCTTTTTCAAGAATAAGCGCAATTTTATGATATTGCTCCCCTTTGAAAAATGCCTGGATAAACGGACTAAATGCAAGCAACAATTGCGATCCCAAAAAATTGAGAGGTTTCCCTGTCTCTAAAAAAATGATAGCTGGCGTGGTTAAACTTCGGCGTACAATCCATTGTGCCAGTTTTTCAAGCAGTGCGTGCTGCTCGGATTCTGGGATGTCCTCAAGAACAGTCGGTATTTCGTAGTTTGGATTGGACATAGTAAGCACCTACTTGATGCGTAATCCATCGTAAAGCGAAATCTCAGATTTTAGAGATCTAAATCTTTTAGGTAATCAGCAATCTGCTTAGGTTGACCATCAACTGTCGTTTCCATTGCGGCAATGACAAGAGCGAAACTTTTGATATTATCTTCAATCCGTGTGTCAGAAGGTTTGCCACCTTCAAGCCAATTTAAGAATTCATCAAACAGATGATGGTGCGCGTGATAGCGGATACCTGGTGCCTCATAGACCTCTCTCTCACCACCAACGCGATGAATAGTCATCTGGTTTCCACCTGCAATTTCCACTGCTCCCTGCTCAAATTCTGCGCGGTAGTGTTCACCATTCCAACAGTTGATGATACCTGCTGCAGAACTATTTCCCTCATAGGAGGTGTGGACACCGTTATCCATCCGCATTAAGTAGTATCCGCTGGAGTAGTGCTTAAAACTTGACCATTCCGGGTTCCACCCGAATCCAACCAAAGTTTCACAATCTCCACCGGAGAGAAACCGAAGCATATCAAGGTGATGCACAGATGCCTCAAATAGCAGACTAAAATCCATATCGTGCCGCCAATCCACACCCCACGAAAGATAGCGACGATAATCACAAGCATATCTTCCGACAATATGTTGTAATCGTCCTAAACGTCCTTCCTCACGGATGCGGACCAATTCCTGCTTATTATTTGCATAGCGATAGTTTTGGATAATAGCACACGGCAATCCGGTGTTTTGTGATGTGCGTACCATCGCTTTTGCTGCGTCCAAAGTATCCGCAATCGGTTTTTCGCAGATGACAGGCATTCCATTTTCCATTGCTGCAATTGCAGCGGGACTGTGGAATTGCGGTGGCGTTGCAACACCACAAAAATCTGCTTTGACAGACGCACACGCTTCGTTGAAATCTGTGAAAAGTTGTGAGGAACTCAGACCTAATGCTTCACCTTGTGATTTAAGCACATCTGTCTTTACATCTGCCAAACCGATAATTTCAATGCGGTCACTGAAGTTACCTCTGAAGTTGTGAATCCAACCACCAGCCATACCACTTCCACCAATCATCAAACATGTGTGTTTCGCCATAATTTCTCCTCTTTCAAAACTACGAGTTGTTTCGTACGGGTATTTTGATTTGACATGTATTTAAGCTGTTTCGCATTATTTTGCCGCGTAAAACGTAATCATCTTTACCGTTCCTGACGCGTTCAAGTTCAGCTTCGGTAGCCTCCCGTCGTACTATTGCAGGTACTCCCATCGCCACAGATCCAGCAGGAATTTCCTGTCCTTCACGCACAAGCGTACCTGCCGCAACGATAGCACGTTCGCCAATTACGCATCCTGTCAAAAGGATCGCTCCCATGCCAATTAGTGCCGCATTACCGATAGTGCAACTGTGAAGAATTGCCCCGTGTCCAACGGTAACATCATCACCGATCAGGCACGGTATCTCTTTGTCCATGTGTATCACCGTTCCATCCTGAATGTTAGTGCGGCACCCAATTCGGATTGGTTCCAAGTCTCCTCTGAGAACGGTATTGAACCAAACAGTTGATTCTTCACCAATTGTTACATCTCCGATTATCATTGCCCCCGGGGCGACGAAAACTGAAGAATGTACATTCGGTGTTATACCCATGTATTGCATTAACATTTTTTCTTCCTTCATTTTTATAATTGCGCGACTAACAACTTACGGAGATTACCTATTCCGCACTTATAAGACACCACGAACACACACGCGAACAGAACGACGAGTCCGAAAAATAACGCAATACTTTTTGTCCGCCATGCTATTACCGGCGCGATGACAAATGCCACATCAATAACGAGTGTTACGGTGAAGGTTAAAACTCGTAATAGCGGTTTCGGTTGATGTGTCAGTTCTGCCATCCAAGGCAACGTGCCAATCATCGTATTCAATGCACAACCTGCAGGAAGTGTTATGAGTGGTGTGAGTAGCACCAGCATCCATTTGTTTGTTGGAATCCCTAGCAAGTAAACAGCAATTAATAACCAGAATTCAGCATAGACCAACGCACACAGCAAAGTAGTAAGAAACTTGCTTGTAAATATCAGTGTAGGTGTAACGGGGGCAGCTTTCAACATCCACCATGTTTTCGCTTCATCGCGAAGTCCGTTGCAACTTATGCCAAAGGTAATAAGCAAACTATAAAGTAGTACCTGAACAGTGAGCATTTCGGATGCGTATTCACCCGCACCGCTCCCACCCATAAGCAGGAAACCGATGTGAACTGCCAAAAAGAACGTGAGCATTACGATCGCTATCACCCGTCCACTATGCCTGATGAAGATTAGAAAATCTTTCAACATCATGGATTGTATCTTGCCGCGCCTGAAAGTAATAGTAGTTCCGCTTAGTTGTGTAGATGTAGAATTCCCGTTTGTTCGTGCGGGTTTTCGTTTAGATTTCAATTGGCGGATATTTTCCCACCCGCGTTGGTATATCCATTGTGCGATGAGCGTCGCAAATCCCACAGAGACAAGACTCGTCCCGAACCCACCGAGTACCCATCGCGACTTATCCCAGATCGTAGATTCAGTTCCCCAACTCAACAGCAGTTTCCCGATCCATTCGTGTGGATACCAAGCAGTAGTGTCTGCTGTTCGGGATGATGCCCAATCAAGCAGAACACGTTTTATCGGTAATAGGTCCCCCCCGGAAAACAGGGTGAAGGATAACAGAAAACCTACTGTCACGCCTATTACGGTGCCGAGTATCTTAAGTATTGTGAGAAGACCCGCGGATGAAAAGAAACGTGCAATCACCATCATACTGATAGTAACATAACTCGCTATCAGTACAAGAAGACACACGGACACAGGAAGTAGCACAGCATAAAAATGCCACGGCAATTCATATATCACACCGAAAACTACCCACGGCGGTCCCAAAAAACAGAGTATACTCATAAATCGGGTTATCGTAATATGAATAAATTTATATCCGAAGATTGCAATAGGTTGAATTGGTGCTGCGTGTAAGAGGGCAGTGTCCGGTGCCTCATATAGAATTTTCAAAGAACTTTCCATCAATTCTTTTGCCACAACAATAATTCCGAACACCATGAAACCGTTTATGACGCTTAACAGCAGCGAAGGAGATGCATCAACGGATCGCAAATGCCTGAAAAGGGAATAACCTAACACTGCCAATGCAACGATGAAAATGAGGTATCCGATACCTTTTAAAACGCTTTTTCGCCATGCTTGTCTATCGTGTTTAAAACTGTTCAACCAAGCATGGTAATCTGCTTTTAGCAGTATCTTTATATTTTTTAACATTCGGTTCTTGAACAGAAAAAACTTACAGCGCGTTGATTTGGCTTATGGTATTCGGCGGAGTTGAAAAACGTGAAACCCATAAATTGACCTTATACCAAATTAACGGGATTTGTCCTATTTTCCGGACGGTAGGTGCGGTTTTGCGGTGTACTCACCCAAATGCGATCTGCATTCCTAACCGCACCTTTTTGTATCAACATCTCAAATAACGCAAAGGACGAGAATATCAGCGTTCGTAGTCGCGCAATTCATTGCGCCTCTTTTCTTTGAATATAAGAGGCGCAATTCATTGCGCGACTACAAACGAGTTCTTTCCTTAAATTGACGCCTATGGTGCGGTTTTGCGGTGTACTCACCCAAATGCGATCTGCATTCCTAACCGCACCGATAGATTGGAATCAAGTTAATTTGGTATTACAGAGCGTTGATTTGGCTTATGGTATTCGGCGGAGTTGAAAAACGTGAAACCCATAAATTGACCCTATGGGTATTGCTTTGTACGAATTGTAGAAGAAGACATGCTCAGGGTGACATCCGCGTCATGAGGAGTATTTTCAACACCGAAAACGATTACTGCTATCCCCGCAACCGTTCAATTTCTGCTAAAGCCTTGGCAAGTTCTGCTTCAGCATTTGCAGCACGTGTTCTAACTTTTTTTATCTCTTCCGCCGGTGTTAGCAACCATTGCGAACTTTTTGGATTATAGAGCCGCAACTTATCCTCAATTTCACCTAACTCCAATCCTAACACCTCCGAAGTTAAACGCTCATCTACAAGAGCTATCTCTTTGTATTCGCCATCAATCAGTCGATATCCAATAAAACTTGGCACGATCTGACCAAGAGGGTCGTAGATGTAATACTCCTTTACCGCAAGCACAGAAGCGTAGATATCTTTCTTCTGTCCGATATCCTTTTTAAATGTACTTGGACTTGCGACTTCCAATACAAAATCGGGGGTATGTCCCTCTTCCCATGTTCTGTAGGTGCGCCGCTGTTTCTTTTCAACACCAAACGCCACGAACACATCAGGTGCCACAACTTTCTTAGGGTTTCCTTCTTCATAATACATCAGCATGTTCCCAGATACACAGACATCTTCCTGATTTTCGAAATAATCTTTAAGTATCAGGATGAAATCTATCATCAAGTCTCTATGTGCCTCTGTTTCAGCCATAGGTTTACCATCCGATTCCGGATAGGCTACTGTCGGCGCAGATCGTATTTTTTTCTGCATCGTGCCATCTCCCAGTATCAAGTGTTGTGTTTAAAGTATATGGTAATATGATGTTGATGTCAAGTGGTGTTTAGGCAAGGTCAGAGCCATTCAATTGTCCGGTAGTTCTCAAGCGTTTGTAGTCGCGCAATTCATTGCGCCTCTTACATTACGTATTAATCCCAGAGCCATTCAATTGTCCGGTAGTTCTCACCTGATGCTCAAGTCTCTCTTCTGTCCGAGCGATCTCCGAATCGCGATCCTCTCTAAAATATAGTGAAAAACTTGAAAACTGAATGGCTCTGAGGCAAGGTAATAGACACGCTCCGCGTAACGCACACTAAATGCTATTTGTCTAAATTGTGGATTTACGCGAATTTTGTTAGTTTCCGTATTTGCTCTACCCAACCTGCGGACTGTTCTTATATGTGTTGTAGCACAAACTGTATGAAGTTTAAGTATTTAAATCGGTAATCCCGATTTTCCCCAGGACCGGTAGGTGCGGTTTGTAACCGCACCGGAGCTGGTTATGGAATTACCTAATTATTTTTTTTATCTTCATTTAGTTTGTGCATATTAGCGCAAACTAAAAGGTTGCGCTAACAGGTTCGGTGAATCAACGCTAAATGCGCCTATGGCATTTGTGCCTACATGTGGGAGGGAAACCTGCCTATCCGATTTGTTATCGGCGTTGAAAACGCCTCCCACAAGCATATATCGCACTAAATTGACACCTATAGTGCGGTTAGAAAACTGCACCATTAGCGTCAATTTAAGCAGCTGTCCGTTGGATTGTGCTTGCGAAACCCAACCTACGCGCTTAAGTTGAATCATATCTATTATGCATCTGCCGTAAGATCAAGAAAAATATCCTCTAATGTTTCTGTCTGATGCTGGTTAATGTCTGTAGGTTGTGCATGCAATTTTCGTTTCTTCTGTTGTAATTCAGCCAGCGTCCCAACAGCAATAAGTTGACCTTTACTGATAATACCAACCCGGTCACAGATACGTTCAGCAATTTCAAGAATATGTGTTGTCATAAAGACGGTACAACCCTGCTCACAACGTTCGCGCAGAATTTCCCTGACGGTACGTGCACTTCGCGGATCTAATCCACTTGTAGGTTCATCAAGGAAAAGAATTTTCGGGTGATGTATAAGCACAGAAATAAGCAGGATTTTCTTCTGCATACCGTAGGAATATCCTTTAATCTGGTCATCAGCAGCATCAGCAAGCTCAAGCTGATCAAGTAGCATACCCATCTCATTTTCAGTTTGTTGTGGTTGCACCTCATACAAATCAGCGATCATTCGCACGAACTGCCTACCGCTTAACGCTTCATATAGTTGCGGTGTATCTGGCATAAGACCGAGGATCGCTTTCGCTTGTAAACTTTGTTTCTGAATATCATATCCACCAAGTGTTGCAGTGCCGGATGTAGGACGCAGCAGACCTGTGAGCATATTGATTGTAGTTGTCTTACCCGCGCCATTAGGTCCTAGAAATCCAAATATCTCACCAGAGTCTATATGCATCATGAGTGAATCAACAGCACACAAGTCACCAAAATATTTGGTCAGATTTGAGGTTTCAATCATTTTGACTACTGCCAAGGACATCGCTTTTGAGGGCTGCGAGTGCTTCGTCCACGTCGAAATCATCTTCACTTTTTTCAACCTTCACGGCAGTACTGCGATTTCGTTGTTCCCATTTTTCTGCTCTATCTTCTGCCGCTTTCAGTTTCTGTTCTGCCTGTTCAAATGTTATATCATCTAGCAGATCAAATTCGGCTAACAATTTATAGAATTCTGCGCGAGTTTCTGCCTGTTTTTGACGGTGGACTAACGTCGTCGCACGTTTTGAGACATCCTGAAATTGCCGATAAAATTCGAGAAGTGTCGTTCTAAGGTCATCTACTACGTTTTGCTGTGCAAGAATTCGTTTTTCCAAATCATTTGCGTGTTGCTGATTCCGTTGCTTGCGATTCTGTGCTTCGGTAGCTCTTTCTGCGTCATTATCATTTAAAGCAGCGTCTACTTTTTCACTCCACATTTCCACCGCATCAACAGATTCCTGATAGGCTTGTTTGAGTCTTTGCAGCTCAGCGATAGCAGTAGCAACAAGTTCTTTCGCTTTTGCAAGTCGCTTTTTCATATCAACAACGGTATTTTCAAGAAGAGATTCGTTGTTTTCTGCCTCTTCTATAAATTGGTTGATACTCTCTTTTATCTGTTCTGATATTTCCTTTAGCCTTTTCATTTTACACCTCCGGGTGTCTACTATATCCTATTCCGATGATAATTGTGCTGACTATATTAGCAAAAACGCGTTTGTAGTCGCGCAATTCATTGCGCCTCTTACATTACAATATTAGATGAAAATGTCACAGTATCATCGTAATGACATTTTATTTATCAGAATTGGTATTATAATTGAGATACCAAACTTTATAAAGATAGAAAAACATCTGTTGGTTTTTTGTCCAAACGATATACTACTATAACGTGAGTTTGATAAAAACAAGATGTCGGGCTTCTTGTAGGGGCGAGGTCTTCTCGCCCGTAGTAGTAGGGGTTAGGTTACCTAACCCCATAGGCGTCAATTTAGGGGTCCCCAACCCTGTAGGGGCGGTTTCTAACCGCTTAGCCCCACCCCGGTAGGGGCGGTTTCTAACCGCTTAGCCCCACCCCGGTAGGTGCGGTTTGTAACCGCACCGGATTCTGTGGAGTATGTGCAAGATAACGGTTTCCGCGAACGAATCGGTGCGGTTACAAACCGCACCTACCGGCCCTGGAGGAACGCTAAATTGACGCCTATGGGGTTAGGTTACCTAACCCCTACGAAAATGTCCATTTATGTTTAGAATTTGCTATATATCAAACTCACGTTACTACAGTTTGGACAATTTTAATTAGATTTGCTAAAAAGCAGAAAATAGAGGGTATTACCTAACTAATGGTATTTGATGTTAGTTTACCGAGATTTAAAATGTCAAATACATTTCCATTAACACGAAATCGGGCAAACAAGGCAATCGTTAGGTTTACCATCTCCACGCCTTTTGAAACAATAATTGATTTGCGCTTGAAGCGTCCAAACCAATGCCGCATCAGGCAGTTGTTGCGTTCAATGCTATGTGTTTCCGCTTTCGTTTGAGCATGTTTTGAGGCAGGTAATACGGATCCATAGACCTGTCACGTGTCCGTATTTAACGAAGTGTGTTGCTTGACATCTTGGACAGGTCACAGTATGCCTCCAGTGCATTGATTGTTTTTCGGAGATAAGCATACAGTGTCTATCAAAAGAAGTCAAGAAAAAGATTGCCATTTTTTCTTGAAGGTTTTGCCAAGTATCTTATCAGCTTTACAATTGATGCCATATAATACGGTTAAGAGGGGGGACCGATAGTTCAGGCACCATTAGTTATACCCAATTAACCCGATTTGTAGTGCGAGGTCCCCGTGCCTCGCAATGCTTGACTTCATCTAATGACGTCGAATCAAGTTAATTTGGTATTAGACAATACCCTCCCTCTTTATTTGGAATTATAGTTAACGACTATTCTATCAATAGCAGAGTAGGATCAATGAACGACATCAGAGATGCTCCTTTTTGGGCTACTGCCGGCTTAAGAAGTGCGGACAGAAAAGTATTTACCGGTTGGTTTTGCTACTAGTGTGTCCATTAGGTATTACTACCCACTCCCCACCTGTTTGTGCTGCCACCTGTTTTTGGAAGGTGTCGAAAGTGCCAATTACACTCACAACGACCGGTATTTCCTTTAGAAGCGATATGGTGCCGATGAAAGGCGTTTTCGGGTTTCCGGGTTCATCTGTAATGAGGATAAGATATGTGATTGCATTGGATCGGAATTTTAGGCGTCGTGTGCCCTCAATAACCGCGTAAATTAAGTTTTCATCATCTTGAGCGGGGAGTTGTAGGATTGCGTGTATCTGCTCAAGCGTTTGTGGCGGTTTGAAGATGTTGACCATGTTGACGGTGCCACTTGCGCGGAACCGAACGACCCCCAATCTATAGTTAATGAGTGCGTTATCCCAATCGCGTATCCACAGCCCGATCTGTTCCGACAGGTGTGGTATTTTATCTTCCATACTTTTACTGCCATCAATAAATAAGATAACATCAATGGGCACATTCGCAGAATCTTGCAGTATTTTTTTCCCGATTCTTTGTGTGTCCTGCCATTGTGCGGTTCTGAATGATTGTGGTGTGGGTTGTGCTACGTTCCGTGGCGTTTTGTCTTCTGGTATTGCGTGCCATTTCCCCTGTGTCTCTGTCGCAAATCTCTTGTGATCGGGGGCATTCAGACCGAGCACATGCACATAAATCTCGTTATTTCGACAACGTGCAATTGTGTTATCTACGGTGTGCCCTTGTATACTTGTGAACGGTTCATCTGTGACGAGTATAAAATGTCTTTGTGAAGTTGTGCGGAACTGCGTTTCTCTCACAGTTTGCTCAATTGCATCTAATGCGTTTTCGTCTCCGACCGGTATAATCGCGTAAAGTGCCTGTTTGTATTGTGATAAACTTGTCATCAAAGGGGACACACGGATATAATTTTTGATATTATTGTTGATTGGACTCGTTGAAAATTGTGTTAGACCGAGTGCGTAGTCAATCTCGGCTGCTTTGTAGGCATCGATCATTTGCCCCAGATGTTCTGCGACAGCGTTTATATTGTCGCCCATACTGCCGGACGCATCCACGACAAAGACCACATCAATGGGTGCGCCGTTACTGGCATTGATAATCTCATCTGCAAGATTATTTATGATGGAGCTAAATTGCGAGCTGCTGTCCCCTATGCCTGCGGTGCCGCTCCCCTGCCCTTTTGCTGCCTTTGCCAGTGTCTTTTGTGCTATTCCCGTGCCCGCGCCCGTCCCTTTCCCCGGTGATCTCACACCGGTTACCTCGCGTCTACCATAACCTTTTCCGGGCGTGTCGCCTGTATCCGAAAAAATGGGAGAGAGAACGGATGCTGGCGAGGGTGTCAACCTTGCGTCTGTAGATAAATCGGGGGCATCTAAAACCGCTGGCAGATCGACATCTATTTTGTTTTTGGACTCGCTTTGTATATCCACCTGTGCGGGGGCACTTGAAGGCATTTTTGCTATTTCTAATGAAGGTTCGGGGTGTCCAACGTTCACCTTCTTTTGTAAAGTCCGCTTGACGTGTGCTGTCGGTTCTGTTTCTTGAGGCGGTATCGGTATGACTTTCTTTTTCACGATATGCTGCCGTGGTAACTCATAAATAAGCCCCACCTGTATTTCATCTTCAAGTTCTTGCACCTGCTGTGCTTTGAAAAACAAGAATGCCCACACGATAAGCACGATCACATGCACAATCGCAGAAATCCTAAAGGCGTGTTTACAATATTCACGCGACAAAGCAATGTTGAGTAGCCGCCTATTCATGCCAATCCCCTTGTTTTGATTTGATGTTGAGTTGAAAATCTGTTGTCGCCAGCGGTGGTATTTGGTTCTGATCGAATACCTCTATTTTTATCGGCACTTTTTTGGTGCGGGCTTGGTTATCCGCAGTGATAGGAATTCGCACTGTTTCAAACTCATTTTTACGGATGGTCAGCGTTCTGTCAGGTGCCTGATAGCGCAATCCCACGATAGACTTTGGCAGTATACGGACTTTTAGATTTTTGGCGGTGCTGCCACTGTTGGTCAGGGTCAACTTAAGCCGGACAACTTCGCCCGCATCAATATATCCGTTCTTGTTGTGTGTGTCTTCTAAAATAGCGTCAATTGAAAGTTTAGGTGGTATCTTTTCTGGCAGGAGACTGTTGAACACCCCCATTCTGAACGCGATAAAACCAGCAATTGCGAGCATGATAAACGGGAGCAGGTAACGTATTATTTTCTTCTGTCGATGCTGCCGTTTATCCCTGTTTCTGACGAATGTAATGGTGGTTTGAAGTTGGTGTGCGGGTTGGTAGTGTGGGCTGAGCCGTAAGACGATGTCTACTTCACTTTGAGCGTTGTTCAACGCATCCGTTTCTAAGTATGTCTGTGCAAGGTTGTAATGGACACTAGCGTCATGTGGATTATCCTTTATCACTTTTTTGAATGCGGCCTCAGCCTGTGGATATTGCTTATTGTTCAGGAACACCAGACCGCGTTCGAGTTCTTTGTCCGTATCCATCTCAACGACAACTTCGCTTTCAACGTCAGGTTGTGTATCCACGACAGATGGAGGCTGATTTTCTCGCGGAACAAGTGGGGCTTCGGATATAGGATTCTCAACACGGGGGCTATGGGGCGCGTCCGGGTTCAAGTCGGGCATCACGAGGGCTTGTAACAAGGACAAGGCGGGTTTGTAGTTCTCGTCAATTTTAAGAGCATCGCGTGCAGCGTTTTGCGCTGCTTGTAATTGATGTTGTCCGAAGTAGGCAAGCGCAAGCCCGTGGTAGGCATCAATAAAATCAGGGTCAAGTCGCAGAGCCGACTCAAAGTGAGGGATCGCTTCGGCATACTGCGCAGCGTCGAGATATGCTTTGCCTAGTGTGTAGTGACCGTTTCGGATGTCATTCATTTCGGGGATACTTCCGCTGAGAACGCCTCTAACTCGCGCGCTTTGGCTGCCGTAATGAGTTCTTTTGTAAACGTTTGCCATTCCTCGCGTCGTGCCCAGTTGCGTATCGTCTCTGGATGCACCTCAAATTCAGTGCCGATCTCGGTAAAGGACGCGCCTTGAAACGCCATCCGACACGCTCTGTAAAGTGCATTTAGGTTGAGTTTCTTGGACATGTCTTTTCTCCTTTGTGATGTTGTTCGGTGTATCGTAGAAACTTTACTATACTTGGACAATTTCTATCTGTTTCATGTTGTGTTTTCAAGTCCTTGCTGATTTTTCATTGAGTTTCGGACAGGGACGTAACTCACAGAAAAAGAATTTCAGGTTCAAGCAAGAGCAGCCCCAGCGGGGCGGAATGTCTATAGGGACATTGTGAACAAACCCTCTTTAGTTTCCCCAGCGGGGCGAAAGGTGTCCCAATAAACCAATATTGATGTCAAAAGTGTTTCTAGTAATCCAGACTATTACTCAAGAACCCTAAAAATTGTCCAAACTATATACTTACAAATGCAACCAAATTTCTTTACAACATTTTCTCGTAATTTGCGTTAACAAGTTCAACACCAAAAATTGCCAATCGACTCATAATGCTCCTGATTGCGGGGATATTGTTATCAATCAAAATCGAAGAACGGTTGTGCAGTGCTGCCGCTTCTCCAAGCGTCCCACTACCAGCAAAGAAATCTAAAAGCGTATCTCCGTCGGATGAATGCACCTTGACAATACGATTAAGAATTCCGAGCGGTTTCTGTGTCGGATATCCGGTTTTTTCCTGTCCACTAGTGCTGACAATTGTGTGCCACCAAACATCGGTAGGTGTTTTCCCTCGCGCTGCCTTCTCTTTGCCGACTAAACCGGGTGCCATATAGGGGATCCTATCCATCTCATCAAAATTGAAGGTATAATGTTTCGGTGTTTTAGCGTACCACAAGATGTTATCGTGTTTAGCGGACCATTGAGATTTAGATCGTCCACCGTAATCGTAAGCCCAGATAATCTCATTCATAAATGATTCTCGCCCAAAAATCTCATCAAGCATCACCTTACAGTAATGCACCTCTCGGTAATCAATATGAAAGAAAAAACTTCCATGTGGGTGAAGAATGCGGTACGCCTCTTCAAAACGAGGTCGCAAAAACTGCAAATAACTATCAGAATTCTCAAACTTATCGGCATAGTGTGTACTTTTACCCTTGGTCGTTCGGTATGTTTTGCCTTGGAAACCCACTCGGTCACCTTGATCATCCTGTTCAACTTGTATCTCAGTGCGTTGCTGAAGTTTTCCTGTGTTAAACGGTGGATCAATGTAAATCATATTGATGCTTTCATCATCAACATGTTCCCGAAGTATTGAGAGGTTATCCCCATAATAGAGATGATGTGTAGGCATGCGGATCTTTTCTAATTCGTGTTTCAAAACACGGTATGATATTTCAAACATGATTACTTTTTTGTGGAAAAATTATATCAGAATATGTATAATTTATCAACAAGATTGTCAAAAACGGTGTATAAAGTTTTAACAATAGACTTCCATCTCTCGTTGTAGGAACGGAGCTCTGTGCCTGACCGTTGTTTGGATACATCAGACTTAGCAGGGAGAACTCAGAGACTCCGACCTACGATAGAAAAACGCAATGGACACTTCGTAAATTGAATATTAGTGCCAAAATATTTAAACACCCATATTTGTCTTGACGATATCTGTTTTTTCGTGTAAAATCTTAAAAAGAAATTAGAGGCATTTAATCAGGTTTTCCACTAAAGGAGTGAATATGGCTGTTTTACTTGGATTAGATGTCGGTGACGTAAGGATTGGTATAGCAGTTAGCGATGTACTTGGGAGTGGCGCGCATCCATTATGTACACTGACTCGAACAAACCGACAACGTGATATAACAGCGATAGGTGACCTTGTCTCTATTCACGAGGTTGAACGAATCATCATTGGGCTGCCTATCTCACTTGACGGAACCGTTGGCACACAAGCGGAGAAAGTACAGAAATTTGGGAATCGACTAGCTAAAGGGCTTAAGGTGCCTGTTGAGTTCTTGGATGAGAGGTTTACGACTTCGGAGGCAGAAGAAATTTTGGATCGAGTCAACATGGATCCAAAAGAACGAAAAAAGGTTATTGACCAAATTTCAGCCGTGATAATCTTGGATGAATATCTACGTTGTAACACAAGTGAAAAGTAAGGACAAAGTTCTCAACATCTTCGCTAACCCATTGTTGTAGTTTGTATGATTAGGCGTTGATTTGGAGGCATCCCATGTCCCTACGGAATATAGGATCAATATTAACTCGGAAACAAGTTCGGAGGTTATTATTATACACGCTCGGTTGTCTTGGAATCATCTGCTTAAGTGTGGTTATAGTTGGTGGATATTACCTATCCTCGACTGCTTCATCAAAGGAAATTGTCTCCATTACGATCGCTCCCGGTAGCAGTACAACAGCAATTGCAAAACAACTTACGACCAATAATTTAATTCGGAGCCCTTTTGTTTTCAAAGTTGCAGCACGGTATCGTGGCGTAGGCACGCAACTCCGGGCGGGCACTTATCAACTGAGTCGTGACATGCGGCTCATGCAGATTCTTGATGAACTCAAGAAAGGTCAGATTGAGTACCGGACTTTTACTGTCCCTGAAGGTATTACGATAACAGCGATTGCAGAACTTTGGGAAGTGTCTGAACTTGGCAAAGCAGAATCGTTTCGGGAAGCAATGCAGTTGCCTGAATTACTTCAAAAATACGTACCTGAAGGTGCTACAGCGGAAGGTTATCTTTTTCCGAATACTTATAAATTTGCTAAGGATAGCACAGCTGAAACAGTTGTTAATATGATGTTCGCTGAATCTGATAAGAGGTGGGATGAGACATTGGCAAAAGAAGCCGCAGCATTGGGGTTGACACGCCACCAAGTAATAACGCTCGCATCAATAATTGCAAGAGAGGCAGGATCAAAATCAGAGATACCTCAAATTGCCAGTGTTTTTCACAATCGGCTAAAGCTTAACTGGCGACTTCAAGCGGACCCAACCGTGCTTTACGCATTAGGTGATCCGAGACGATTATTGACGAGAGAAGACCTGAAAGTAGAATTACCCTACAATACATATCTCCATAAAGGCTTACCGCCCGGTCCAATCGGTAATCCAGGAATGGCTTCAATTTTAGGGGCACTAAGACCAGAAAAATCATCTTATTTTTATTTTGTCGCTATTGAGAAGGGAAAACACCATTTTTCAAAGACGCTTGCTGAACACAATCGAATGATTCGTCAGGTTAAACGAAAAAAAGCTGCTTCAAATAGTCGATAAAATAATCAGATAGACGAATCAAAAACACACATAAATAAACATATATTCGTGAATGGAGTCATACATATATATGGGAAATGTAGAATCTCAACAAACACTTCAGTCTGAAGTCACAATTACTGGAAAAGGGTTGATGCTGGGAGAGCCAGTTGAGTTGACTATAAAACCAGCACCTATTGATTCAGGTATTGTCTTTCAACGGATTGACCAACCCGGAACATCGGAAGTGAAAGTCTGTCCGGAGAATTGGGCGGAGGTATTACCACGCTGCACCAGTTTACAACATGGCGACACAACGATAAGTAGCGTTGAACATCTTTTGTCTGCTCTTGCGGGTCTTAGGATTGACAATGCAAGAGTTGAACTCAATGCACAGGAACCTCCAGGACTTGATGGTAGTGCTTTACCGTATATCACGAAAATCCAAGAAGCAGGACTCACGCAGCAAGATGCACCGCGCCGTTTCATTGAAGTTACTGAACCCTTCGCAGTCTGTGACGGTAACAAGCAACTTATCTTTCTCCCTTCAGATACTTTTGAAGTTTCGTTCGCTTATGATCATCCGAATACAACCACACAATTTGCCACTTGGGAGATGACCGCAGATACCTATATTAACGAAATTGCACCAGCGCGTAGTTTCTGTTTTGAAGCCGAAATTGAAGCATTGCAATCCCTCGGTATCGGAAAAGGGGCAAGTTATGAGAATGTTCTGGTTATTAAACCGAACGGACAGACGAGTTCGGAGCTGAGGTTTGAAGATGAATTCGTCCGACATAAAACGCTTGACCTCATCGGTGATCTCTACCTTGCGGGATACCTGCCGAAAGCGCGAGTCATAGCAATGCGCACTGGGCATACATTCCATGCACAATTTGTTCAGGCTTTGACAGAAAAAGGAATCCTTGATTTCGCAAACTCGGAGAATGATAAGAAAAATCAAACAATTGAAGCTATTGATATCTACCGAGTTCTCCCACATCGTCATCCGATGTGTCTGATTGATAGGGTGATTGAATTTGAAAACGGAAAAAGTGCTGTTGGCATAAAGAATCTTACGTACAACGAACCAATATTTGAGGGGCATTTTCCAGCACAACCCGTGATGCCCGGGGTTTTGCAAGTTGAAGCACTTGCTCAACTCGGCGCGTGGTTGTTGCTACAGGAGATCGGGGAAGAGGATCAACTCGGTTATTTCCGATCTATCAGCAAAGCAACTTTTCGCAAAACTGTTATACCAGGAGATCAACTTCGATTAGAAATTGAGATTGTTCAGCGACGCAGCACCTTGGCACGAATTACTGGTGAGGTGTATGTGGGAGATGATCTCGCATCTGAGGCTGAATTATCTATTGCGCTCGCGCCTTCAGAAAACAGGTAGACTCATCAACACCGAAATCCTCGTGAACATATTTTAATAGCGCAAAATAATATAAAAGTAGAGGCAAACTTGTGACAGCGACAAACATTCATCCAACCGCAATCATATCACCTACGTCCGAATTGGGTGAAGGTGTTCGCATTGATCCCTATACCATTGTTGAAGACCATGTTCAGATTGGTGCAAACACTGTTATCGGACCGCATGTTCAGATCGGAAAATGGACAACTATTGGTGAAAATTGCCAAGTCTATTTTGGTGCTTCTATCGGAAATCCCTCAAAGGACCTCAAGTATAATGGGGAGCGCAGTTATGTCCGAATCGGTAATCGTAACGTCATGCGTGAGTATGTCTCTATCTCTCGTTCAACCTTTGAAGATGGTGAAACTGTGATCGGGGACGATAACCTTTTTATGAATTGGGTGAACATTGCCCATGACTCTATTATCGGCAACAGAACGATTATGGCAAATTTTGCTACGCTTGCCGGTCACGTTACAATTGAAGATGATGCCCGCCTCGGTGCGTATGCTGCGTTGCACCAATTTGTTCGTGTTGGTAAAATGGCGATGGCAGGAGGCTGTGCAAAAATCTCGCAAGACATTCCCCCGTTTATGCTTTCTGCGGGTCAACCTGCCCGTGTCCGTGATCTAAATCGCATCGGTATTCGTACATCGCGAATCAATCCGTTAGCGAAACTCTCCCCCGAAACGTTTGCCCTCCTAAAGAAAGCCTTCCGTATTTTATTCCGCGCCGGTTTACCCTTAAGGCATGCTGTGACAAAAACAAGAGAGGAATTACCATCAGATCCAGATGTCGAATACCTACTCCAATTTATAGAAACATCCAAACGGGGTATCGGTTTTAGCCATCCCAATCGTCCTGTGAAGGGTAATGTGTGATTACGACTCTCAGAAACAAATTAAGTGAGTGTTTATGTAAAGAGAGATAAAACGGTCTTAGGTTGTTAAAAATGGTGATAATAGAGTTATTTGTTTACGTCTTCATAGTATCTATGATGGTAGTTTGCGTAAACGTTATGAAAAAAAAGGGACTTTTCAAGAAATTGGATTTTCTCTATTTTTGTGTCCTATTATCTCTAATTATTTCACAGATAATTATCATTACTGCCCTGATATTCATCTCACCACAATCACTAGATTCTATTCCTTTCATAACCCCTATCTGTTTAGGGACGATATTAGCACTTGCTCTCATTTACTTTATAACCCGAATAACGGAATCATCAACTGAGACTCAAGAAGATGCGCGCGTCTGGATAGGATGGGCAATGTTTCTTGTGTTGACGGCGAGTTTTTGTGCGTTATTGGTAGGACTCCCCGATACAATAATAGATCTAGACAGAATGCCTTTTGCATTGGCTTTGTGTATTGGTATGATATATTACCCGCCTGTGCTTGATCGGTTGACCAGATTGAAAAACGCTGCTGAAGAACGGACGATTGAAAAAAATGTGGAAGTGCATAAAGAAGTTGTTATTAACTTAGCTATTGAATCTTGGCGTTTTGCCAAAATCTATGAACGTGTGCTTACACGACTGAACGGTAATCAGACAAAACGGTATACAAACCAGTTACAACAGTTTGTAAAGAAGGCAGAAGAATCTCTTGAAGAAGTCGGTTTGCGTATCGTCAATGTTGAAGGTTACCCTTATGATCCGGGTATGGCTGCAACACCACTAAACATTGAGGATTTTGAACCAGAAGATCACTTAGTCGTTGATCAAATGCTAGAACCTATTATCATGGAGGGAACGGTTTTAGCAAAAACAGGAACGGTTACTTTAAGGAGAGTAGAATAATGGAGAATTATATCGGTATTGATTTAGGAACAACAAACAGTGCTATCTGCACTTACGATAAAGATACACTCCAAACCCGTATTTGGAAGAGCCCAGAACAGAACGACGTAACCCCGTCTGCAATCTATATTGATGGACGCGGAAACGAGTTCGTTGGTCAAGGAGCTTACAATACAGCCCCACGCAGTCCAGATAATTGTGCGACGTTATTCAAACGTTTCATGGGAACAAGCACACCAATTGAATTGTCTGCGGTTAATCTCACCTTTACCCCGGAGAAATGTTCTGCGAAGGTATTGAAAACTTTGTTCGGTTACCTCCCAGAGGAGATCAGAAATTCTCCAGATATAGGCACTGTGATTACTGTTCCTGCGGCATTCAATCAAATGCAGAAAAATGCGACTATGGCAGCTGCGGAAATGGCAGGGATTGGTAAAGTTGAACTTGTGCAGGAACCGGTTGCCGCGGTGATGAGTTATATGAAAGCACGTGGTGGTACTGATGGCATCTTTTTAATCTACGATCTTGGTGGAGGCACATTGGATATCGCCATCGCCGGAAAGCATCAGAAAGCGGGTAGACATCCTTGCACACGGTGGAATTCAGATGTGTGGTGGACGAGATTTTGATAGAACTCTTGTTGATAATCTTGTCCGACCTTGGCTACATGAAAATTTTGACCTGCCTGATGACATATCTGTCAATCCAAAGTACAAACCGCTCCTACGTCTCGCAACTTGGGCAACCGAACGCGCAAAGATTGAACTTTCTGCACGGGATGAGACGATGATAAGTCTTTCCGAAGTTGAGATGCGCACTAACGATCTCAATGGTGAGGAGATTTATCTTGAAATTCCTTTGCAACGGAAATTTTACGACGAGTTGATAGCCGATCAAGTCAATGATACGATAGATGCGGCAAGAGAAACACTATCTAAAACCGGATATACACCTAACGATATAGAACGTATTGTCTGGATCGGAGGACCAACACATTACAAACCGTTAAGAGACAAAGTTGCCTTTGAACTCAGAATTAAAGGAGACACATTAGATGTGAATCTTATGACAGCAGTCGCAGAAGGCGCAAGTATTTCTTCCGAGTCTATTAAATTCGATGTTAATGGTGATAGTCCAGAAAATACCTCTGAAGAACACTCATCTCAAGACGAACACACATTTACTTTCAAGTGCATTGATCGAACACCAGATGATACATCCAAAATTGTAGTACAAGTAGAAGGACAAGTTCCCTCTGGCTATAAGTTCCAAGTCCGAAGTCTTGATGATGGATCGATTTCAGGTCAGATTCCGCTCAAACATGGGAACACTGTTGACGTAAACTTAACGAAACCTGGAGCAAACACTTTTGAAGTCGTTGCATTCGATGCTACAGGAAAGACTATAAAACAGGACAAGATTGTCATCGAAAAAGTTGAGATAATCATGGATAAAAAGCCTTCCTCACACTCAATTTTTCTGGAGGTTGTGAGAAAAATTGGTGGACGTCCAGTTGGCGAATATTTAGTTGAGGAGGGCGATTCACTACCTAAAGAAGGAACAATACCACTTAAAGCGGGAGAATTACTTGAAGCCGGTTCATCTCACTCCCTTAATTTTAAGCTGTGGGAAGGTAAAATTAAAGATATCATTGATGATAATCGTCCTGTCGGTTACTTACAAATAAAAGGAACTGATTTTGCTGAAGGAACAATTCCTGTTAACACAGACCTAAAATGCTCTTATGAGAAGGTTTCTGGGGGGAACATTAAATTTGAAGTTGAAGTTGAAATTGGCGGTATCTGCCGGAAATTCAACGCTCCATACTATTTTGAAAATCCGATCCCAGATGCGACTCAGGTTGCTGAAGAAGGAATTCAAATACGTAAACGTATTGACAACATCAACGAGCTTGCCGGTGTCAATCCCATACTAGACCAAGCGAAAAAGAAAGTTGAATCCGCCATCATGCTTGATCCTGAGGAATCTGATGGTGAAAAGGTCCTAGGGGCACATGAAGGTAATATTGCAGCAAAGGAACTTCTCTATCAGGTGCGAAAAGAGAACAGCGAGGTAATTCGTCAGAGTGACCTTGACGATGTTGCCGAATTTTTCGATGTGCATATCCGGCAGTTTGCGCGTTCATCAGAAGCAACAGAGTTTGACAAACTTGCAGAAACGGCACAACGGTCCATTGACAATAACGATAATGATTTCAATGAGCATCTGGATGAACTTAGGGGTAGAAATTTTCAAATTCTCTGGCGGCAGGATTGGTTTGTTATTGAACAGTTCAAACACTTGGCTGATTCGCCTTATATTTTCGCAGATCAAGACCGTTTTGAAGAACTCGTCCATATTGGGAAGAGACTCATGGAACATCCAGAGATTCAAGAAATATTATCCGGCAAAGCAATGGGAACAATAAAAAGTGAGGCTGTTGAACAACTTCGCCGCATTGTTGCACAGATAATGTCAATTCCGCGGATTGGTGGTGTTGCTCCTCATGACGAAATGCGTAATCTTATTACCAATATTCTCGCTGGATAATTAAATGTCGGTTCCATTTACTACCATTTTAGGTGAGTAAAGGAAGATGGACAATGGAAAATTATGTTGGCATTGACTTAGGTGTAACAAATAGTGTTATCTGCACCTACGATAAAGATACACTCCAAACCCGTATTTGGAAGAGTCCAGAAACTAACGATGTAACCCCGTCTGCAATCTATATTGACCGAAATGGGCACGAATTCGTTGGTCAAACAGCTTACAATGCAGCCCCGCGCAGTCCAGATAACTGTGCGACGTTATTCAAACGTTTCATGGGAACAAGCACACCAATTGAATTGTCTGCGGTTAATCTCACCTTTACCCCGGAGGAATGTTCTGCAAAGGTATTGAAAACTTTGTTTGGCTACCTCCCAGAGGAGATCAGAAATTCACCAGATACAGGCACTGTGATTACTGTTCCTGCGGCATTCAATCAGATGCAGAAAAATGCAACTATGGCAGCTGCGGAAATGGCAGGGATTGGTAAAGTTGAACTAGTGCAGGAACCGGTTGCCGCGGTGATGAGTTATATGAAAGCACGTGGTGGAACTGATGGCATCTTTTTAATCTACGATCTTGGTGGTGGCACATTGGATATCGCCATCGCCGAAAGCATCAGAAAGCGGGTAGACATCCTTGCACACGGTGGAATTCAGATGTGTGGTGGACGAGATTTTGATAGAACTCTTGTTGATAATCTTGTCAGACCTTGGATGCATGAAAATTTTGCACTGCCTGACGACATATCTGTCAATCCAACGTACAAACCACTCCTACGTCTTGCTACTTGGGCAACCGAACGCGCTAAGATAGAACTCTCTGCAAAAGATGAGGTGATGATAAGTCTTTCCGAAGTTGAGATGTGCACTAACGATCTCAATGGTGACGAAATATATCTTGAAATACCTTTGCAACGGAAATTTTACGACGAGTTGATAGCCGATCAAGTCAATGATACGATAGATGCGGCAAGAGAAACACTAACGAAAACTGGATATACGCCTAACGATATAGAACGTATTGTCTGGGTTGGAGATGCTACACATTACAAACCTTTGCGGGACAAAGTTGCCTTTGAACTCGGAATTAAAGGTGACACTTTAGATGTGAATCCTATAACTGCTTTTGCGGAAGGTGCAAGTATTTTTGCTGAATCTATCTGGGGTGTTGAAATTGACACAAGAATAGAAAGTATAGAAAAAGATATGCTTTACCGTCGAGATGGGATTTTTAAAACTAATGTGGGTAAGGACCTTCTACATAATCCTTTTTATATCTTGAAAGCAACACAGCAAGACAATCGGCAAAGAATAATGGAACTCGCGGAAGAACGGAGTCTGTTGTCGGATGTTGACGCATGTATGGAAGCAAAGTCTATACTCACAATTCCACGCAAACGTATCTCTGCTGAGATAGCATGGTTGCCAGGGGTACCACCTGAACGCGCTTATGATATATTGCTGCTATTAGAATCATCCGCAGGAAATCAAATTAACAGTGATAAATCAACGTCTATTGCTTCAATTAATTCACTTGCCGCTGCATTATCCCGTCTTCCTTATACGGAGTCAAGTACCTTGGCTGACGAAATTCTGGGGTTATTAAATCTATCTGAGGAGCATTTGATTGAGGAACATCCAATTGAAATAGATAACCTTATGGAAGTTAGCAAGTTTCTTGAATTTGACAAATTGAGTCTTATTGCGCGTGCAAACTTACTTGCTGCTCGGATGTTACGTTTACCAGACTACACGCCTGACATTGCCACCAAGTGGATAATCGCAATTGTTCATACATTTGAAGGTATCAATCCAGAAGGGGTGCGCGTAATACTCAACAAGGAACGTAGCACGTCGGACTTTCCCGAAATAACAGAACTTCCAGATATAACATCGGAAATTCAGAATCTTAGACATTATTACAAACAGGTTATCAAGTTTGTTTTGGAAAACATACTTTCTGCCAAGGAACGCGTTAAAGCCGTAATGATGGTAGTTGAATCTGTAACTGATAGTGACACAAACCACTGGCCAATTCTGATTGAAGATACCGTTGATGCCTATGAAGTCGGTGCAGAAACTTTTCTTGAAATAGAACAAAATAATCTTAAAAAACATGACCAAAAACTTCGAATTGCTGCGGAAAAGGAGGAACCTGAAACAACTTTTGCACGGATGGTAGGAGAATTTATTCAAACTGTCAAAGACTGGAGTATCATAGCTCAACCCATCCTACTCAAGAAGAAAAGACAAGGTTTACGTCATGAGGCAAGTCATCATGTAGCGGATCGTGTCCGGCAATTAGCTATTTTCTTCTTTAATGAATATGACAAACTTTATTTCTCACAACAAATCTTAAAAACGCTAAAAGATGTGTTTGCAGCGGTGCCTGAAATTGACGAACGTATCACTGCTGACCTTGAAAAACTGAATAAAATTAAAAACTGAACAACGTGAACAGAAAAAGAACGAACATTCGCTTTTCGATAATTCTTGATATTTTGGAGTAGATTTGGATCTATTAAAAAACCCTTTTTATATACTGGGTGCCACAACGCGAGATGACAAACATAGAATTATGGATCTCACAATGACACGAAGGCTATTTTCAGATTCAGCCGAGTGTGAGGAGGCGGAAGCTATCCTGAAACATCCCATCAAGCGTATCTCTGCTGAGATCGCGTGGTTGCCGGGTGTTGATCCAGAACGCACTGATGAAATATTGAAACGATTGGAGACACCAGATCAGAATCTTCACGGCAACACCGGACTTACGCATATTGCTTGTGCCAACTTCTTGGTTTCCGGGTTATCACGCCTGACAAATCTTGCGTCATCCAATGTCGTGGAATGGATACTCGCTATTGCTCGAGCATCTGAGGCTATCAATTCAGAAGCAGTGCGCGCGACACTCAATGAGGATCGCAGCGCGTCAGGCTTTCCACAAATACCCGATCTGTCAACGATTGATGATGAAATTCGGAAGCAAAAAAACTATTATCGCCAAGTAATCACGTCCGTTTTGGAAAATTTATCAGTCAATGAGCGTGCAAGGGTTTTGACTTTGGCAATAGAATCGTCAATAGGCAATGATAAAACCCGATGCCCTATTTTAATTGAAGACCTGGTTACTTCGTATGAACGCGGCATTGAGGAATTTCTGGAGAAGAAACAGAAAATAATTGAAGCGCAGGACGAAAAAATCCGAGTGATGGTGGATGCCAAAAATCCAGATTCCGCTCTGCGACTAATTGTGAATCAGCTTATTCAAACTGTTAAAGAGTGGGACACTATTGCACAACCGATCCAGCTGAGTAAAAAAAGTAGAGGAGAACGACATACCGCTAGCCTTGAAATTGCGGGACGTGTCAGAACATTGGCTGTTGATCTGTTCAACGATTACCAAAAACTCGATTTTTCTCACCAAATCATAAATATGCTCAAGGAAGTTTTTGCAGAGGTTATTGAAGTTGACGAACTTATCACTGTGGATTTAGAGGCATTAAAAAAGCAAACTATTCTTGCAAGAGGCATTGAAAAGTTTGAAAAGATTAACACACAGGTTGAAAAACTAAAGGAAGCAGCGGATGCGAAAAGACCTGATACCACTTTAGCACCGATGGTCAATCAACTGATATATACTGTCAAAACTTGGGATACATCAACACAACCTGCCGAGGCAAATAACACAGTAGCAATTGTTGTTAGAAATATAGCCCTTCATCTTTGGAATGAACACCAAAAACTTGATTTCGCAATACAGATTACAGATATGCTCATTGGAGTATTTCAGGGTGCACATGAGGTATCAACTAAACTGCTTGAGGACAGAGTGGCGTTATATGGTATCGAAGAGCAGCGTAAACATCGACCTTTACCTAAAGATGATGGACTTTCCGGTTGCCTCATGAATAGAATCATCACTTATTTAGTCGTTTTCGGTATTGGTGGTATTCTCGCGCTAATAGGAAGTTTGATGGAAGGTTGTTAGAACTTGAGGACTGCAAGATGTATTGACTGGATGATATGAAACTACGGAGTAAATCTATGAACGGAGATTGCCTTGCCCACTTATTAACAGAAGAAGAGCGAAACCATTTTGAAGAACACGGATACCTTTACGTCCCCAATGCATTATCATCGGACATGGTAGAGCGATTATTAAGTGCTGTAGATGCAATATACAGAGACGCATTGGCTACAAGCAAAGCAAAACCTGGAAACCATTGGGGTTGGTCAAATTTCTTAGGGATAGATGACATATTTTTGAACCTTGTTGACCTACCTACAACGCTCCCCAAAGTGTGGGGAATTTTGGGATGGAATATCTATCTCTACCACGCACACATGCACGTTAAACCACCTACCCCGTCAGACGTACAAGAGGGTGACGGATGGTTGGAATGGCATCAAGATAGCGGTCGCGTCAATATTGAGATGGAAACGCATCCGCGTCCCCGACTTTCATTGAAGGTGGCATATTTCCTCACAGATGTCTCTGAACCCGGACGTGGTAATTTTTACATTCGTCCCGGTAGTCATTTTTCGGATGTGCCGCTTTCTGAATCAGAAATCAGTCGTGACCCACGTGAAAGTCCTACTTCAGGTATTCCCGAAGATGCGATACCGGTATGTGTTGAGCCAGGGACAGCAGTCCTGTTTGATAGAAGGCTTTGGCATTCGCGCAGTCCGAACACCTCACAGATGACTCGGAAGGCTCTCTTTTATGGCTACGGATACCGATGGATTCGTCCTAAAGATGATATGACGGTTGAACACCTATATGATCGCTGCGATCCAATACGCAGACAATTACTCGGTGCCGCCGTGAAAAACAATGGACGTTATGTCCCGACTGATGAGGATGTGCCATTGCGCGGGTGGCTCCTTGAGCAATTTGGTGAAGACTCTGTGTATACACAAGGACCACTCGGCTCATAAATCTGCGAATAGGCTTAAGATTTTTACGTAACTTCGGCTTTGATTTACTGCACCTCCACATGAATCCTAATATCGTCCCCACGACAAATTTATAATCCCATTCTCCAATTGATGATATTTCGTTGCCATTTTATCATAGGTGTGGTATTCTATATTTTCAAGGAGGAATACAGAAACTGTGGCATCTATTAATGATATTGCGAACGAATTTATCCGGGAAGAAATTGAGGAATATCTTGAACGTCCCGAAGATATAGAGTTTTTCATTGAGATGTTCGCGCAAACAACACCTGCTATGCAGGATATTTCTGCCGCGCTGATTGATGGTGATCACCATACTGTTGATGACTTAACCCAAGAAGCACTCGCAGAAGGCATAGAGGCTTTAGAAATAATGGATGACGGTCTAATTGCTGGCATGGGCATCGTCGGCATTAAGTTTCGCGAGAACTTCATCTTTGTGCCAGAAGTCCTTGCTTGTGCACGCGCGATGAAAGCGGGAATGGCACATATTGAACCCATTCTCTCCGATTCTGGGATTGAACCTGTCGGCACTGTGATTATGGGGACTGTCAAAGGCGACCTACATGATATTGGAAAAAACCTCTGCATCATGATGCTGCGAGGGTCAGGTTTTGTTGTTCACGATTTGGGGGTAGATACCTCAGAAGATGAATTTATTGAGGCGGTAGAAGAATACAAAGCACCTATCTTAGGTATGTCTGCCTTGCTGACGACAACTATGCCGAACATGGGCAAGACAATTGATGCATTTATTGATGAAGACCTGCGCGAAGAAGTCAAAATTATGGTAGGCGGTGCCCCTGTCACGCAGACATTCGCCGATGACATGGGGGCTGATGGATACGGAAAAGACGCCTTAGAATGTGTCGCCTTAGCAAAGCAGTTCCTTCAAGAAGAACCGGAGGAATGGTAAAACTCACAGATTGTTTTATATATGAAGAAAATTGATAAAACTGAGTACGAGAAACGACTCAACAAAATTACACAGATTTTTGAAGATTTGGTCGTCCACGCTGACGAACAGGCAACCTACCGATGCCCCTACAAAAACAGATTTGACCACTGCACGGCGAAATTCGGATGCCGAAACCAACGCAAAATTGATGAGGGCACCGGACTCCTTTGTGTCGGAGATGACAAATTAGATTATCGCAACGCGTGGGAAACAGATGAAACCGACCAGACGACACAACCCAATAAGAAACCAAAAGGCACAATTGCCTGCGACGGTAAGGTTTATCAACTTACTCCCGGAAAAACTGTTTTTGACTATGCGGACGATTTAGTCGTTCAAGTTCCTACCTCCTGCTTTCGGACTGGACAATGCCACGAGTGCATCGTTGAGATCAAAAGTGGCATGGATAGCCTTCGTCCTCCTAACGAAGTTGAAGCCTTCCTAAAAGATAACTACCGTCTTGCCTGCCAAGCCGTTGTTCTGGACGTTGACGAGCATATTGAATTTGCACCACTACGCCGCACGCCAAAGATTCTCACACATATAAACACCGACAACGCAAAATCAGGTGTTGATCCATCCGCATCTCTTAATCCTTTGGTCACACATCGCGATGGAGTTGTCTATTATGACAATGAACCTATTGATCGGTATCGTGGACATCTCTATGGACTTGCCATAGACATCGGCACCACTACTGTGGTAGCAAATCTTGTGGATTTTGAAAACGGTGAGACTGTCTCTGTCAGTTCTTTTGAAAACCCTCAACGTTTCGGTGGCAGTGACATCATGCACAGAATTTCTTATGATGGTGAATTTGAAGGTGAATTGCGTAAATCCCTTATAGCAGCGTTGAACAGTCAGATCATAGAAATGTGTGAACGACATGATTTTGTTCGACAGGAAATTTATGAAATCGTTGTTGCGGGAAACACAACGATGCGCGACATTTTTTTCAGACAGGACGTACAGAGCATTGGGCAAAAGCCTTACAAATCTCTGATTGAGCATGAATTCCTTGACGGAATTCGTTCAACGACATCACTAACCGAAAAGGCACGTCGGATAGGCATTCGTTCTAATCCGAAGGCGATGATTTACAGTCTACCATTGATCGCAAGCCACGTCGGCGCAGATGTAGCAGCTGATTTAGTCGCAGTTGATATGCAATCACAAGACGAAATCGTAATGTTAGTTGATGTAGGCACAAACACTGAGGTCGTGGTAGGAAATTCAGAGCGAATGGTTGCCGCATCTTGTCCTGCGGGTCCCGCATTTGAAGGTGGCGGCATAGAATACGGAATGCCTGCCTACCCCGGCGCAATTGAATCAGTGAAATGGGTTGACGGTAAGATTAACTACGAGACAATTGGTGCAGAAAAACCGCAAGGATTGTGTGGTTCAGGTCTTATTTCCCTGCTTGCAGAACTGCGTCGCAATGATCAGATGAGTCCAAAAGGTGTTTTTGCAGATAGAAAACAGCGGGTAATGCCACTTCTACCTGAACACGGTATTACCTTCTCGCGTGATGATGCCAGTAATTTAGCACAAGCAAAGGCAGCAAACTACTGTGGACAATATATCGTCCTGCGCCATTTTGGTTGTTCTCCACAAGACATCAGCAAACTCTTTTTAGCAGGCGGATTTGCGAACTATGTAAACCAGAAAGATGCTATTGACATCGGTTTTCTCGCACCTGTCCCATCGGATCGGATTGTCAAAATTGGGAACGCAGCAGTAGGCGGTGCAAAAGAGGTCCTGCTTTCAAGAGAAAAACGTGCAGCTATTGAAGCATTTGTCAAAAACATTGAGCATATTGAGCTTGAAACGACACCAGATTTCTTTGAAGTATTCGTGGAGGGGTGTCAATTCAAACCGATGCCTACGGATATTACAAAGGCATAAGGAGAAACGACACAACAGTGAAAGCATTCCGAGAACGTTTAACATCCGATACACCTATTCTATATGATGGTGGATTTGGGTCTCAACTTTTTGCGCGCGACATACAACTTGTGAATAGCGCGCTTGCCAACGAATCGCATCCTACCGATGTTGTAGGTATCCATGCAGATTATATCAGTGCCGGAGCAGAGGTTATCGGCACAAATACATTTGTTGTTTCCCCACTTCACCTGCAAATGGCTGGACAAGATAAATCGGATGCACAACGGCTTACACGACTCGGCGTGCAACATGCGAAAACTGCTGTTGCTGAGAGTGAAAGAGATGTTTATGTTGCCGGTTCTGTTGGACCATCGCCGGGTGCGATTGAAGCAGATAGTGGCGATACCACCTTCGGTATTGCAAATGTTGACGTCCGTGAGGCGCATAAACTGGTAATTCACACGCTTGCAGAAGAAGGTGTAGATTTTCTCTGTCTTGAAACGATGTTCTCCGCCAAAGAAGCAGCCATTGCGGTTGACATCGCACGCGAGACGGGACTACCAATAGCAGTAAACCTGACATACAAATGGACAAAAGACCGAAAGACAGGTGAAGTGATTTATAAAACCGACTGGGGACATTCCGCTTCAGACTTGCTTGAACTCCTTGCCAGTGGCGAGTTTTCAAGAGGGGACTCACTCTTAGATTACATTAATATAATAGGTTTAAACTGTGGAGCAGAATCAAAACGAGCGGAACATTCTGGAATGCCTTATGCTATAATAGGAACACAGCAGTTAAATTCAGCATTGACAGAGATGGATGTCAGTGGCATACAAATGATGGCATATCCGAACGCAGGCATGCCCGAACTTGATGAAAATTATAAAACTGTCTACACACAGAGTGCCGACGAAATGAGAGGCTACATCCCCGACCTCATTGAAGCGGGTGCATACATTATCGGTGGGTGCTGCGGAACGACTCCTGAACATATCAAAGCATTCCGTGAAGTACTTGATTCCAATTGACACAATCAATAACCCAACTGCGGTAGGTGCGGTTTCTAACCGCACCATAAGCGTCAATTTAAGGAAAGAACTCGTTTGTAGTCGCGCAATTCATTGCGCGACTACGAACGTTTGTAGTCGCGCAATTCATTGCGCGACTAACTGATATTCTCGTCCTGTGCGTTATTTGAGATGTTGATACAAAAAGGGGCAGTTAAGAAACCGCACCGGATCCTCAGCGGAAACACTTGATATGGATAATACTGAAAATCTGAAAATCCTGGTTCAGACAATTCTAAACAAAACAAACCATGCGAACACGCGTTAAAATTTGTGGTATTACAAATCTTGAAGATGCAAAAACAGCAGTAGCAGCAGGTGCAGATGCCCTCGGATTTATTTTTGTACCAGAAACGCCACGCTACATTGAACCCACTGACGCAGCAGCGATCATCAGTGTGTTGCCACCTTTTATTACAACAGTTGGTGTATTCAGAAATGCCCAACACAAAGTGATTAAGGAAATTGCAGCACAGTGCCGCATTACATCTGTCCAATTACACGGAACTGAGTCACCAGAATATTGCACACAAATTTCATTACCAATGATTAAAGTTTTTGAATTACAATGTGAAACGGATTTACATGTTTTACACAATTACAACGTTAGTGCTTGTCTTGTGGATAAACCTAAATCTATTCCGACAGGAACTGTCAATTGGGAATTAGCACAAGAAGCACAACACCACACAAGCAAGTTAATTCTTGCAGGCGGCTTAACCCCAGAGAATGTCCCAGAAGCAATTCGGCATGTAAAACCTTACGCAGTTGACGTTGCAAGTGGTGTTGAGTCAGAAAAACGCAAGAAGGATTCAAGAAAAATTAAGGCGTTTATCAAAGCAGTTAGAGAAACGGATGCAGAATTGCTGCAGGAACAAAACGATGGAAACAATCACCCTGACCTATAAAAGACTACCTGATCGGGTTAATTATTTTCAACAGCAGCTGCTGTATGAAGACGCAGCGGTTATTGTCACATCTCAGCGAATAAAACCGTCATCTCCTATTGTTCTAAATGGCGAAACCGTTTTAGGGGATAACTTCACAGCCGTCTGGTTTGTATTTACAGGATTCTGGTATGACATCGGCAAAATTTACAATCTTGATAACGAATGGACAGGCTATTATTGCGATATTATGATGCCGGTGAAACGTAGTTCAGACCAATTTGAAATTGTAGACCTATTTCTTGATTTATGGGTATCACCCGATGGCAGTTATGAAATCCAAGATGAGGATGAATTTGAAACTGCCCTTGAAAAAGGCAGTATCGGCACCGAATTGGCAGAGAAAGCACAGAATGCACTAAACGACTTAATTGATGAAGTTACATCTGGAAGATTTCCACCAGAGTTTGTGCAAAATTTTCCAAATTCTATTACTAATTAGTAGTTGACAACGTTACATCAATTGAAAATATCTATGGAGTCTTGATATGGCAGTTTTAGCAATAAATGGCGGTGAACAGATCCGCACCAAGCCTTATCCAACCTGGCCCACGCTTGATCCTGCTGATTTAGCGGCATTTGAGAGTATCTATAACAGCGGACAGTGGGGTGTTGGCGGGACAAAGGTTCCTGAATTTGCGAGACAATTTGCCGAATTTCAAGGTGCGAACTATGGTGTTTGCGTCAATAGCGGCACTTCCGCGCTGTATATCGCCTTAAAAGCCGCAGCGGTAGGTCCTGGCGATGAGGTAATTACCACCCCGTATACCTTTCAGGCAACAGTCGTCGCTATTCTTATGGCACACGCTGTGCCTGTTTTTGTAGATACTGCCCCCGATAGTTTTCTGATAGATGTTTCCAAAATTGAAGACGCTATTACGGAAAAGACGAAAGCAATCCTACCTGTCCACATTGCGGGATACCCAGCAGATTTAGACACGCTTGTAGAAATCTCAGAAAAGCATAACCTCAAACTCATTGAGGATTGTGCACAGGCGCATGGTGCTGAATGGCGTGGCAGAGGTGTGGGAAGTTGGGGAGATTTCGGATGCTTCAGTTTTCAGTCATCCAAAAACCTTTGTGCTGGCGAAGGTGGAATCATTTTGATGAACGATAGAGAACTCTATGAACGGGTCTGGGCATTGCACAGCTGCGGACGTCCAGCACCAGAAGCGGAATTCGGTAGCCTTGAACCGTTCGGTGGAAATTTCAGAATGACAGAATGGCAGGGAGCACTGCTTCTCTCACGTTTGACGCGACTTGAGGAAGAAACTAACTACAGACACATGAATATGCGCTGGTTGGATGGATGGTTTGGTGAGATTCCAGGAATCAAGGTTACACGAATTGATCCCCGTGCAACTCGATGCGGTTCCCACGGTTACAAAGCGATTTTTGATTCTGAAGAGTTTGAGGGCATTTCACGTAAAATGTTTCTTGATGCGATGCGTGCTGAAGGTATACCTATAGGATATTGGTATAACACACCGATGTATCGTGCATCTTTTCTAAAATCTAACCTATTTGGTCAAAACCTTGACTATTCTGAAGTTCACTGTCCCGAAACTGAAAAGATATGCCAATCAGGCTTAGCGTTTAGCCAGAATGTTTTAATGGGAACAGAAGAGGATATAGAAGACATCATTAAAGCGGCAATAAAAATTAGACGCAATGTAGGTGAATTAAAAGAGAGTTGATAATACTTTGTAGCACAATCTGTTATACCAAATTAACTTGATCCCACCCGGTAGGTGCGGTTTCCTAACCGCACCATAGGCGTCAATTTAGTGGTTTTTCGTGTATGAGAAACCCTCTTTAGTCCCGTAGGGACAATATGTTTATAGCAACGAAAGCACCCACAACTCTTTAGCCCCAGCGGGGCGATAGGTGTATAGAAAAAGTGATACCCACAACTCTTTAGCCCCAGCGGGGCGACAGGTGTATAGAAAACGGTGTCCAACAGTCTCTTGAACCCCAGCGGGGTGACAGGTGTCTGACAACATGTGCCCATATACACCTTTCGCCCCTCTGGGGCTTGAGTATGGATCGTGGTCTATACACATTCCGCCCCGCTGGGGCTAAGATATCCAAAATATAGGTTTATTTCCTTAAATTGACGCTTATGGGCGGTTTCCTAACCGCACCGATAGATTGGGATCAAGTTAATTTGGTATAAAGAGTATTTTTTAACTATTTTACTATCCTTTCTATAAATAAAAGACTCTATAGTATCAAAAGCCATAATAAGGAGATTTATAATGAGTAATGAACGTGAAACCCAAAAGGAAATTCGGCGAATTGTCCGAATGTTAGAAGCAACAACAAAGCATCTTGAAAGAGCTTCTTTATTAGACACTCTGGCGAGTGGTGAAGCAAGGTGTATCCGACAATTCAACAACGCGCTGGCACGCCTAAATGATTTAGAGGCACTGCCGGAGGGACTTTTTGAACCTTTAGACGATGGGGCATCAGTTGGTGACATCGGTTATGCATATCATCAAGTTGCCACGTATCTCAAAGACGGAATGAGTAATTTCGATTTCGATTTCGACTTTAAGCGAGAGAAGGAAACAATCGGCAACGTGATGAAAGATGTCGGTGATGTTGTAGCTCGCAACATCTTCAGTATGAGGGAAACGGATTCAGAGGACGATGCATCTTCGGAATCTACGATTGAATCTGTTGAAATAATAGAGGATGATGAAAAATCTGATCCCGTTGAACCACGGCTTGACAAATTAGAGGAACAGCTGGGAACTGTTGTCGAGATACTTCAAGAACTTCAATCAAAAAAGAATAAAAAGGACAAAAAGGATGGAGGGAATTAGTTGACAATCCCACTGCTTTAGCTGTGGGTCAAAAAACGCTTGACATTTACATATATTTTGTAGAATTATAAGGCTGACTCATTGGTAGGTGCGTCAACACCTACCACACCTCGCTGTCGGATAGACAGAGAGTCCAAACGCCTGTGGAGTCCAAGTAAGACCTCATTCGGAGGCACGAGAGACGGAAGCAGGAATCACATAGGAGAGTTGTGTGCAAAAGAAGCACACGGCTTTGGTTTCCGTCGTGAGTATCACAATAAGTAGGGTGGACATCATTTGCGCATGATGGAGTTTTAAATATTGTTCAGCGATAGCATTGTGTGGAAAGCGCGCTTTGTAACAATCTAATACCATTTCAGAATGCTCGTCTATCATTAGCAAAAATGTGTTCGTAGTCGCGCAATTCATTGCGCCTCTTACGCGCTTGCCTCAATGTGAAACCCAAAATCTAATAATGATATTTTATTTTTCAGAAATGGTATAACTCGTAGATATTGGTGCTATCACCAATGCTTGAATGAATACATCCGTTGTCCAAGAGATAAACCTAAAATAGCCCATAGGCTGCCCATAACGAATTCTCCCAGCATTGCGCCAAAAAATAGTGGGAGTGTCTTACGATACG
Organism: Candidatus Poribacteria bacterium; assembly: GCA_965237835.1. Classification (GTDB taxonomy): domain Bacteria; phylum Poribacteria; class WGA-4E; order WGA-4E; family WGA-3G; genus MSPOR6. The sequence continues at coordinate 1,037,189 of OZ250160.1, forward strand.
CCCCGATCCCACCATGTCTAACAAGTATAGACTTTATTCCCCATACCAGAAAAACAGGAAACCAAAGCCTCCCGAAGTTCCAATTGCCAGCCAGTGGATAGGCGAGCGGGTGCAGTTGCCACCAAATAAAACGTAATCGCATAAAGAGCGTGCTCAGTGTAAGAACAATGCCAAAACCGAAGAAACTGAGTTGTCTCCATTCAGTGTCACTTGGAAACGTCAACCAACGTTGAAGGTCATTAAACGCTTCTTGTCCACGCCATGTTCCCAAACTTCCGTGTTGATAGCCAGCATATAGGAAAGCGACAAAGCCGATGAGTAGTCCGATGACAGAGGCTCCCCACATTACCCAAAGCAGTTGTCGACTGTTGATCCCTCCTTTTTCTGCAAGCTTAAAACCTTCCAGTTGATTCGGCATCGGTTGCGAACGGTAGTTGCGAGTGAAGCCGTATAGGAAGGAGAACCCTGTTAACGTTTGGGCACCAATCTTTCTTGACCCCAAGAGTGAAGTTAGGAAAAAACTGGGACCTGCGCGATAGAAATCTTGTGTGGGCGTTCCGAGTTCTGCCCGCATTCGCGTGAACGCTAAAACCAGTATGAAATGGATGCTGAAAAATCCGAGGATCCCCCACCACGACATACCCGCTTTCAGGCAAAATCCAAACACAACGGCAATACTAATCAGAAAACCGACAAACGCGCCGCGATACCCTATCGGTTCACTTTCCGAATTGAGGTCAGTCTTCATACCAATAATATTACGGAATACCTTCCATAAGTGCTTATGCGTTATCCAGAGTGCAAAGAAGCATAGTCCGAAGTATGCGCCAAGTGATTGCTTATCAATATGCGGGTAACCGGGTGTCTGATTCAAGCCAGACATAGCACCGAGGACGAGTTGTGCCTTCCAGAAAAGATAGAACACCCAACAGGATAACGACAAATCAAGCGGCATCAAAAAACCTATTCCTATCGCGTAAGGATTTAGGTGAATGGGGGTTGAGCCGATTGCGTTAAAGGGTTTTTCTGTAAACATCCGACCAATATCATGCCGAATGGGTATGCTCGGAACGAAAGGGTAAAGGAAATTAATTCCGTTTAGTAGGTCAAGCCCTAATCCAATACCGAAACCGATCCAGAGGAGTTTATTGCGATAGAAAACCCCTCCTTTCGTCATTTCAAAAGGTAGTAAAATAATCGGGTAGCTCAGTTTCTCATGTTCAATCCACTGTTTCCGTAGGATGGCACTGAGCATTATCATTGAAAATGTGAGTGCAGAGAAGAAGAGAAGCCAGAATAAAACTGGTGTGATCCATGCCCGAATATGTTCCAATTCGAACAGATTTGACGTGCCTTCATAATAACCTGTTAAAGCACCACGATCCATCACAGCAATCCAGTCTGGAATATATCGGAAAAAGAGTGATTGCCATTCGTTCTCGGGTGTAGCGAACCAGCTAGCGTGCCCAAGAACACACATCGTTGCTTGCAATAGATCGTGTCCGCACACAACACAGGCAAGCGTTACCATGAGGTATATCGTTAGCATTTCTGCTTGTGAGAGTTGCCATTTTGGGATATAACGTGTAAGAAAAAGGTTGCAGATTGCAACCAAGAAAAGTGTAAAGATGGCGTTGAGTCATAGCACCCACAACCTAAAGGTTGGGGCTTGTGCTTCGTAGCAGTCTGCCTTCTGTAGAAGGTCTTACGTCTGCTCCACAGGGGCAGCTAAGCCTGCCCGTAGAATGTTTATAGCAGCGTTTATGTCTCTATCGTGGTGGGAGCCACATTTTGGACATGTCCACTGTCTATCTGTAAGAGAAATATTATCGTTGTGATACCCGCAATCGGAACAAGGTTTCGTAGTCGCAGTCCATTGCCCGACTTGAACGAACTCACGCTTATGTTTACTACACTTGGACTTCAATATCTCAAGAAACTGATAGAAGGCAAGGTCAGAGACTTTACGTCCCCAAAGCCGTTTCATACCGTCAAGGTTCAGCGTTTCGGTTGCGATAGCGTCAAACCTTCGGCAAAGGTCGGTGGCAAGTTTCCAATGCCAGTCTCTGCGTTGGTTGCTGACTTTGCTATAGAGTCTTGCGAGGGCTCTGACAGCACACCACCAGTTATTAGAACCTTTGACTTTACGAGACACTGCTTTATTGAGTTGCCGAAGTGCGTTCAAGGATTGCTTATGAAATTGTGGAGATTGTATCTTCTTGCCTGTGCTCAGTGTCAAATACGCGTCTTTCATACCGAAGTCTACCCCAACGCTCTTACCTATTGTCGGCAGGATTTCAGTAGCAATCGCGTCTGTTGTGATACATAGCCAATAGTCTCCACACTTGTCACGCTTTATTGTGATACGTTTGATTTCACCTTTCCAATCACGATGTTTGTGAAATGAATAGGTCACTCGTTTGAACTTCCATTTAGATTTATCAGTGTCCCATTCTCTAAAGGTTATTGTGATATGATTGTTTTCTATTTTCAAACCAGCGAGACTTGGAAAAGTGATAGACCTAAATTTATGCTTGGGTTTGATATGCGGTCTGCCACCAAGTTTATTGAAAAAACGCTGATACGCCATATCAATGCGTTTCAACTCACATTGGATCGCTTGGCTTGGCAGACACTTCCAATGACGGTGGGTCGTCTTTTTCAACGCCGTAAGGTGAGCAGACATAGCATAATAATTCGCATAAGGTAATCCGTCTTTATGGCGTTGACGTTGCCATAAATGGAAATACTTATGCACCTCATGCATGTCGTCTATCAGGTTACCAAGACGTATCATACTTCTCTGGTGACCAAACTGGTATTTGTCCGTGTGCATGGATATTCTCATCCCTCGCTTTTATCCTCAAGCAAGTAGGAGATAGGCACGTAGTTTCCTTGCAACTACGCTTGCTTTGCCTGTCAACGAGATATTATTATACTACATTTTTAGTTGAATATCAAATCTATTTGTTTACAAAAATCTAACGCTCGCCTGAATCCCACAAACTAAAGCATGGGGTCTTGGCGGGAAGAGTGATAATCTTGGCGGTTTATCCATTCGTTTGTATCATCTTTCGATAGTGTTTAGAATGCTCGCTCAACTCCCCAAAAAAACTGCGGTTGAAATGATGGGGTGAAAGGCGGATCAAGCGGAAATGCAAGTTCAAACCGAAAAATACCTGCACCACTTAGTTGAGAGAGGCTACCCCGTAACCCAAATCCTACACTCCGTTTCACATCTTTTATATTGAACGTATCATTGCCATCCCAGATGTAACCAATATCCGTAAAAGCGGTTGCACTCAAAACGAGACCAAGATCAACGGTGCGATTTTTCACAAAAGGCAAAACTGAAACTACAAAAGTAGCAACTTTTGTAAGACCGTCATTAAGTTTTTTAAAGACAGTACCTCCACATAGTGTCCGGCTTTCTAAACTTAGCAACATCATTTTTTCGCCGTTAAACTGCCGAAAACCGTAGCCGCGCAAACCGTTATCAGCTCCTAAGATTATTTGGCTTTCACGAGTCAATCCAAACTGCATCTCCGTTTTAAATTGGGCAACAAATATCTGTTGAAAATCAAATAAACCGTTCTTACGAAATCCTTTATCCACTCTATAAATGTCGCCTGTGTTGAATACATCACGGTAAAACCACGTGCTCCGTGCTCGAAGAACAGAACGTTCAATCTCATTCGTGAAACTTGTTGAGAATTCGATTCGCGTTGTACCAAAAAAACGATTCCGACTAACCCATCCAGAATCATAGGCGAGTTTAGCGTAAGATTCGGAACGATCAGACCCGTATATCGGTGATGAAAATCCAAATGAGGCATTATATCGGGAACCAGTGAAAAAATCTTCATCTCTACCCATTTTCCTGATAAACCGTGTTTTATAGAACGTAACGTTCTGCCTCCCCACAGTAATGCCTATCAGTCTGGTATCTCGGTCGCTTGGTGCTGCATCTGATACAATGATTGATTCAATTGGCACGTATGTTGTCCGTAGTGAGTCTGTCCAAAGCCCAACATAGTTTTGGTGTTCACGGTTTCCATAGTACCGACGTATATTCCCAGAGGATCTGTGGATACTCTGCTCAAACGTATCTGTTTTTCTCCCGTTTTCGTACCAACGTACCTGATTAATCAATTCAGATATACTGAAACTTGCACTCCAACGGCTTTTTAAGGTGTATTGGGGACGTTCCAACAACACACTCCATGAATCCCCTTCGCGTTTTTGGATATATTCACCATCAAAGTTCCAATGAGAATCCACAAGACGAGGCACCCTATATTTCAATGTCAAAAAGCCACGAGGTGTTTCTCCCACTTCACTAATTCGTTCATATCTTATTTGCCCGTCTTGTCCAGATCCAAAAAGATTATAGTCCCGCAATTGAGCAAGAAAGTATCCACTCTGACTGTTAATTCCTGGGTCAAGCGCACCGGTCCAAGAAATAAATTCTGTAACGGTAACATGAATCGCGACCTTTCCCAATTCTGCATCCCACTTCGGTTCTATCTTTGCTGCGCCGATATGAGTTTTCTGTCTTAAAATCCGTGCACTTTCGGTTTTATCTGCTTCTGTATAAATATCACCTTCCTGAAACAGTAGTTCACGTAAGATTACATTATCTCTGGTTTTCGTATTTCCAGATAACGTAATTTTCCCGATTCTCCCTTCATCTATTTCAATCCCGATATAGATCACACCGTCAATTTTTTTCGGTTTTTCGGTCACTCTTGCATAAGTGATACCATTGTTATGAAATAAACGAGTAATCCTTTCAGTATCCTTTTTTAACATTTCAGCATCATAGAGTATGCCTTCTTTTGTTTGCATTAGTTCGAGAATTTTGTGATGAGAAAATGAATGATTGCCTTTTATAACAACACTTCGGACAACGTTCGCTTGGTTTCCAAAGGCAGGTTGTGAGTTGAGGCAGAACAGCACCACAAAGAAGAGAAAACTATGGTATATACAGATAGCAAACTGGTACATCTGAAGAGGGTGAGTATAGCGAAAAAAGGACGTTCCTTTGGAATTTTCCATTATGCGTCAACCCGCGGTTAAAGTGCTTTCACGGTTAGAAAGAAAGCCTTCAAGAAGCAAAAGACACGTAGTTAATATCAGCAATTCTCCCCAGATTTCCCTACCGTGTCTTTTGATGTCTAATGCATCAGTATCTAATTCCCCTATTTCATTTGTGGATCCAGTTTGTGCATTAACGCGTCCAGAGGCTTGCTGTAGTGAAATCGGGGCTAAATTTGCTTCAGATGCTGGGGTGTTAACGGCAAAAAAGTCACGGAATAATCTATCTTGTGCTTTGACATCTACTTGATAGATACCCGGGATGTCTGATGATTCAAAACGCATCGTCCCATCTTCAGCAATTGGTACTGCTATCATAGCTTCATTATCAGAAGATCCAAGCCGTTTTACCCACGCACGACCACCGGGATTCTGCGGATAATTTGCTAAATAGGATTCCCCAATATTTATATTTTTCTTAGTCCCACTACGCATTACATAAAGGACACTGTGTTGAATGAGAGGCAAGAAATATGGATTAACAAGCAATTCGCTACTACCCGGTTGTTGCTGGAGTTCAGAATTAAAGAATAAAATATGACTATTTCCTTCACGCCGTTCTATGAGAAATGGCGTTTCATCCCCAAATCGTGCGATAACTGTTGCATCTGGAGCGGGGGTTACTTTCATTCCTTTGTAAAATTGTGGTCCGTATTGACCCGAAAAGACGTTCTCAGGAAAAATCTCAAAGATAGGATGTGTCTCCTCATATTTGGCGACCTGTTGCGGCACCTGCCATGTAATAATAGGTTCACCGAATTGGGCAGGTGCCCACGGTAAATTGTAGTCGTCAGATCCGAAAACTATTACACTTTTCCCTTGACGTATGAACTCCTGTAACTGTGCCTCTGCTTCGGTAGAAATCTTTGGCACATCTGCAAGCAGGATGATGTCAAAACCTTGAAGCGGATAGGTGTCAAATTCTTCGGGAGTACACGCTGTCGGTTGTATCATAGAGGCTGTCACTAAGGCTCCCGCAGTTTGTTTTGTTGCTGATGGATTCAGTGCTAATATCAGATACGCTGTCTGTTCACTGACACAGAGCACCCGAATTTCTCCGAGTGCTTCAAGTGCAAAATATCTGCGATTATCTATATTCAAGCGATCTTCAGTCAACTCAAAGTATCCAGTATACGTTCCCGGTGCAGAAAATGTCTGTGTTAGTGTAGTCATTACTGATTCATCTGCTGAAGCAGAAAATGTCTGTGTTTTCCTTTTCTGATCTCCCACATAAAACGTAAGCGTGGTTTGTTCTATTGAGGTATCAGAATGATTTTTTAGTATAGTTTTAAAGTGGAACGGTAAATCAATACCGATTAGTTGATGAGATGGCAGAATTTCTTCAATATTTGTATTATGTGGAGTTCCTTTATTAACGGGTAGTAGAACAATCCGTGCCCCAGATCGGTTTGGAATCGCACCCCAATTATCCCAACCGTTCTGTGCAAAATCAGATATTAGGTATAGTTCTTTATTTTGTTGAGTCGATTCAGATAGAATTTCGTGTGCAAGTTCAACACTCGGTTGAACTTTTGTCGCACGATTGGATACCTTTGCTTGTTGGATTGCGGTAATGACACTTTCGACGTCAGGTGTTAGTTGTCGAAAAACGGGTTGTGGAATATCTGACATAAGGATAAGGCAGGCAGAATCCCCATGACGAAGGGAACGGAGCACATCAGAAGCCAAAGTTTGTGCTTTTTCAAACCAAACACCATCTACGTCTTGATACCCCATACTATAGGAATTATCTAAAACGATCACAACGTCAGTCTTGGCACGCACAGCAGCAAGTGGTAGTCCAAGCGTAAGGAAGGGGCGTGCTAAAGCGAGCGCGATGAGTGCTACTATTAACATCCGTAAGATTAAAATCAATAGTTGCTTAAGTTGTATCCTGCGCACATTTTGACGATGTGCTGCAACCAAGAACATCAAACTACTAAAATCTACAGTCACCGCTTGCCGGCGACTCCAAAGATGAATAAGCAGCGGTATCGAAGCAGCAAATAAACCGAAGAGAAATAGTGGGTTGAGAAAAGCCAATAGTAATATACTCCTGTGTGAAAATGATTCTTATACCATTTCAGAATGATGGCATCACATTAACAAAGAATGCGTTCGTAGTCGCGCAATTCATTGCGCCTCTTGCGCACTTGCCTCAATTTTAGAATGCTTGTCTATCATTACTATAGTTTGGACAATTTTAAGTTTTGGACAATTTTAAGTTTTTTAGAGACAAAAAGCAGAAAAGAGGGTATCCTTTCAATATATATTTTTCTAAAAGGATAATTAAAATGGACCCTCTTCTCCGCTTATATTCTATGTTATCAGAATATCAACACCACTTCAAGTATAAAAACTTCAACCATTTTCGCACTTTTGTCTTGGGTTTGATAAATACCCCGCATCGTGGCACAATGACACAGATATATCTATCAACAGAACAATCAACAACGTATTGGCCACTTCCGAAGTTTCTCTCTCGTAGCGTATGGAGTGTTGATAAAGTCACATCAGTATTGACACAACAAGTTCAATCCGTTTTCAATAAAGGTGTCTATGTCTATGATGAAACCCATTCTACGACTGATGGTCTTCAGCAATATGGCACGCATTTCTTCAGAAACACGCGGTATAACAAACGCAACAAGAACCAATCGAAGTTCCATCACGGACACGAGTTCGGTGCTATCGGTTGGCTCTGTGAAACACCACAAGGGGTGCGTCTGTTTCCGTTAGCGGCTCGGGTGATGTGTCCGGGCAAAAAACGGGATAGCAGTCTTGCGGTGCTCAAGCGTATCTGTGCTCAGATGCCTGCGGGTCTGATAGTATTTGACAGAGGCTTTAATAGACGCAAGGTGTTTACACAAATCCTTTCACAAGGACACCACTTACTCTGTCGCACAAAGTCAAATGCTGTGTTCTATTATATACCCAAGCCACCCAAGCAACAGGGACAAGGTAGACCGAAACGTTATGGCGGTCGTGTGCATCTACCCTATCTGCAGTATAGAGATATCATCGTGAAAAACAAGACCCTTTCTGTCGCAGATAAAGTCGTGCGGACAAAGATGTGTCCGGTGGATGTGCGGCTCGTTGTGATACGCACACGCCCAAAGAAGTCTAAACCCTATCGCTATTTTTGTTTATTCACCTCCGACTTAGAACGTCCGGTAGCCGAGTTGATCCAACACTATAGAAATCGGTGGCAGATTGAAACCGCATTTCGAGATGTCAAACAGAACTTCGGTTTTGATACATATCAACTCCGAAAACGCAAGAGTTTGAACCGGTTTGCTCAACTCAGCTTTGTCGCAGCAACTCTCACACAACTCATTTTCACAAAGACAACGACCAACACGGCATCGGAAACGAATATAGACGAGGTGCCTCTTGACTTAGAAGACGTGCTGCTGGCACTAAATAGGCATTGGTATAAAGCCAAATATCTGACACGCGGGTTGATGACCGCTTATTTGCAACGATGTTTCCAACAACAATGTTTTTCTACGAGTTACGAGCCGAGACAAAACTCAAAGAAAAATCTAAAGATAGTTGAAGATTCTACATGAAAATGAGCAGATGGACATATTTGGACGATAATCGCAAAAATAGTATCCAAAATGTAGTGATTTCTAACAGAATTCAGAGATGTAAGAGTGTTTACAAAACAAATCTAACACCTGATCGGAAGTCCTAACGGATGAAATTGTCCAAACTATAGTATCATTAGCAAAAATGCGTTCGTAGTCGCGCAATTCATTGCGCCTCTTGCGCGCTTGCCTGAATGTGAAACCCAAAATCTCAGTAATGTTTATAGCAACCCGTATAGATATACCTCTTGAACTCCGTAGGAGCGGCATATCCCGACTCCAATGCTACAACATACCGCCCCTACTAAATCAACACCAAATGCGCGTGTAGCATTCGCCAGGACTCAAGAGGGTGTTTACCATGTTATCTACAAACATTAAATTAACACATAAGGGTTCCATCCATTCAACCCAACCTACGATTAAACTTGAACTCATGTCTGAATAACGTTAATTCCTTCATTCAACAATAGCGATTTCAAGTTGATTGAGAGTGCGGAAAACCCCTTCAGTGTATTCAACCATAGAATTAGTTTCAAGCATATTACCCTCAAGTAGAATGTGATTGGCATCTGCGATGACTTGTCCTAACGTCGGATCCATTTGAACCCATTTGCCGACGTACACTTCTGGCCAAAAATGGTAATAAAACGCATTTCCTGAGAAAACCAATCCAGAACAGATTCGTGCCGGAATTCCGACCGAACGCGCCATTGCTATCAGTAGGACAGTATGTTCAGTGCAATCCCCAGAGAGTGTGTTAAGAGTAGTCAATGATGAACTGTAGCCACCGCTCAAATGTTTTTCAGAGATGGATTTATGTATCCATTTACAAAACTTTTGTGCCGCACGCCAAGAGTTGTTTTCGCCATCTAAGATTTCAACAGCTTTTGCACGTATGTCCGGATGATCGGATTCAACAAATGCAGTCGACGAAAGAAAAGTCTGAAGTTCCGTATCCTGAATAGGTAATTCTGGGCAATTTTTCTCTTCAATATCTGGAATCTCAATAGAAAGTGTGCCAGACCGTTCTGATTTCAGCGCAAGCTTCTGGCGAATGTTCGTCATGATAGTATCATTGAGGTCGCCCTTTGAAAGTTGTACATTCGCAACAAACCGCGATGCTCCCCGTTTCGGTTTCTTGCCTGTAGGGATTATGCGCGTGCCTAAAATAACATCAACTTCTTCAACTTCACCAAGGGCGGTCTCCCTATCTGTTTTAGTTGCTTCCATAGATAGTCCCATCATATCTGTCGCAGATTTATAGGTTGTACCGTCAGAAGTAACCCACAAACGAGTAGTAATACCACCCATAATGTCCATCTTTTGCTTCAGAATGTAGACATGTTTTTCTTCAGATTGATATGTTAAACTTGCTTCCTCTAAAACGCTGAGTTCTGTTTTGATGGCTTGAAAAAAGTCGAAACTGAACGTACGATAGTTGAGTTTTTCACCAATTTTCATTTTGTCTTTAGACAAAAGGTAGGTTACTGCTACGGTATCGGAGATCGTATCATCAGGCACAGGAACTTCTGATTCCGTTGTTTCACCATTGATTGTTGTCGTAATGTATGCAACACCATCTTTTATTTCACCCTCAACTTGCTTCAGTCCTGATTCATTAGAAGTTGACACAAAATAGCGAGGCATAAATTTGGAATCCGAATACTCAATACGATTCGTCTCAATTTTCATTTTTGTACCAAATCCCTTAAGTTGCATTACCATATCCATCCTACTGCGAAGCATATCCTCCCCTTGATATTCAACTTTTTCAAGGTATACATGCATGTGTCCTATTTTCATTCCCATCATTGTCAAGTCGTACCAATGTTCTTCCGGATGTTTTAACATCTTCTCGAATTCCCCTTCTTCAATCTCCACTGCATCGCAAATCTGGCATAAAGCCATCAGCAATAGAACAGACACCCAAAAAAAGTTTGATAATTTCATGAACTATACTCCTTTGTAGTCGCGCAATTCATTGTGCCTCTTACATTTACATGTTTGTCCTCGCGCAATTCACGCGCCCCGGACATTTACATGTTTGTCCTCGCGCAATTCACGCGCCCCGGACATTTACATGTTTGTCCTCGCGCAATTCACGCGCCCCGGACATTTACATGTTTGTCCTCGCGCAATTCACGCGCCTCTTACATTCAAATTGTCATAATCTCAGATAAAAAATACTAAGTGACAGTTGCCATCGCAACCGTATGTGTGTTCCGTTGTTTGACCTTCCGATAGTTTCCAAACACTTTCAAGAAATTCCGTTTGATAAACTCGCGAAGCCCTGAAATTGTAACGACATAGATTCTCCCATCCGGTTTAAGGTGCCGTTTCGCATCTGAGAAGAAAATCTGTAGAAGTTCTTTGCCAACATTTGCAGGTAGATTTGAAGCAATAACATCAAACTGAATATCAGGAAGATGGCTAAAACCGTTGCTTAAAAGAACATTACAATTCTGCAGATGATTCTGTTTCACGTTTTTACGAGCATAGTCCACAGCGACAAAATCTTTGTCCACCATGTAAACGTTTGCGGTTTCGGAGCATTTTGCCATAGTTATCCCAATAGCACCATACCCACAACCGAGATCAAGACATGTATCACCGTGTTCAATTTCCAACCACTCAATCAACATCTGCGTTCCAGTATCTACTGCTTTCGGAGAAAATAGTCCCCATGTTGTGGTAAAGGTTAAGTCTAAATCGCGTAGTTTTGTGTTAAAGGTAATCTCAGTTTGTGTGTCTGTTGTCATTTTGGACTTCCGACCTTTACCATTTAAGAAGTACACCGAGTGTATCCCCTGGTGAATTCCACAGTAGATCAAATGCTGCTTTTGCTTCTGTATAATGAAAACGGTGTGAAATCATTTGAGATGCACGAATCTCACCACGTTGTATCTTTTGCAACGCACGCGCAGCAAAATTAGCGCGAGGTTCATCTGTTAGGATACCCGCCACAAGTCGTTTGTTCATCATTTTTGACGAATGTAAAGGCAGTGGTTTTTGTTGATAGAGTGCAATGAGTTGAATAATTCCGAATTGACATACCATATCTTGTGCTTGTTCGAACGACTTAACACCTGCATATCCACCGACACAATCTATTACCAAGTCCGCCCCCTTTCCATCGGTGAGCCGACGAACCGCACTAACAGCGTCTTCTTTTTCAGCGTTTATTGACACGTCTGCACCGAGTTGAACTGAAAGTTCACAACGAAGCGGCAGTGCATCAACAGAGATAATCTGTCCGAGTGAATACCCACGCATAACCTGCATCATCAGACTACCAACTAAGCCTTGTCCTAAAATAACGACTGTGTCACCCGCTTTTACGCCAGAGGAATCTGCCCAAGCGACAGCACTGGTTGCAAGCGGAAGAAAAGTTCCATTTTCAAAACTGACATCTGTAGGAAGGGGAACAGTACGACCGTCAATTGAGTTGGGTTCAGCGACAACGTATTGCGCGTGCGGTGCTACAACCATTACTCGATCATCAATACGATAATCTGTTACCTGATTGCCAACTGCATCCACAGTTCCTGTTAGGGAGTAGCCCATGATTGAGGGTGAAACCGCCTCTTCAAGAATATATCGTCTAAAAAGTTCAGACCCACGACTAATTAGGGTTGTATCTGTCTTTACCCGAATCTGATTTGCGTTTATCTCTGGAATCGGCACTTCTTCAAGTTGTATATTACCGAAGCCTTCAGGTTTGATTACTCGGAACATTTTTCTAATCTCCAAAGATATCCATTACCTGTTTATTCTGTTTACTCTCCCAGATATTTCACTAACTCTTCCTTAGTAGCAGGCTTATTTAGATCCATTAGATAGATATGAAAGGTGTCGCTTCTATCCGATACAAACGCTATGTATCTTCCATCAGGAGAGAAAGCCGGTTGGATTGATCTGCCTATGCCACTTGTAATCTTTCGTTCATTTTTTCCATCAGTATCAATGAGATAAATTTCCCAATCACTGTCTCTGGCTGACGCATACGCTATTGTTTTTCCGTCTGGTGAGACGGTAGGATTATAACAGTCGTCCCGATTTGGATTGAAATGTTTTTCATTTTTCCCATCAATATCTATAGTGTAGAGTTGATTCACGTCATTTCGCGAGGAGACAAACACGATACGTTTTCCATCTGGAAAGAAGGAAGGACTACCATCATCAATATCATTATGCGTGATACGTATCGGATTGATGTCCTGAGGTGTGATTTTTGCGAGGTCAAGTTCCTTTAAATCAAGGAGATATAATTCCAAATTTCCATCAGTATTTGATTCGTAAACAACCATGTCACCTGAAGGTGAAGAACGTGGTACGCGTGCACCGAAACTGATTGGTAGAACAAAACGGGTAATTTTGCTGTGGATATGTGTTAAGTTGAAACCAGCATAAATAGGCGTTGAACCGCTACTCTGAATGACGACTTTGACTTCTCGTGACGATTTCGGTTCACTGCTATAAAAAATATAATTAGGAGTCTTTAGGAATGCTGGTGAACTGTCATTAAAATCGGTGGAATAGGTTACCCTGCGAATAATTCGTCCATTCAAATCCATCATATAGATATCGCCATTGTCAAGCCGAAACGATGCAAAGGCGATTTGTTTACCATCCGGTGAGAAGGTCGGCGAATAGTTGTCTGAGTCACCAGTCGTGAGTTGTTTAGTACTATAACTATCACCTGCAAGTTGGATAATTTTCTGTAAGACTTTCGGGTCGGAAATGCCTCGTTGAACGATATTGAGGATACGAAAAGCAGAATTTCTATCACCAAATCTTAGATAGGTACGTGCCAATTCAATGCGAGCATCAATACGTTTTTCGGGTTGAGAAGTAAAAAGTTGTGATGCCTTTTGGAACTGCACAACTGCATCATTGTAACGTCCCAATTCGTTATATGCTTTTCCGAGCAACATCCGTGCCTTTGGATTCTTCGGATCTGTTTCAATAAAAGTCTCAAGTTTTTCGGCAGCCTCTTGCGGCAGCCCATTATAGATAAGTTCTTCGATTTTATTCAGAGTGTTATTTTGACACCCGAATACTATCAGTATGGCAAGAGATAAACTACAGCGAAAAATAAAGGAGCAATTCAGCTTGGCATTTAGTGATGCTCTTAACATATTGAGCCAATCTATCATAAAAAGGTGGTGCTTTCAGCATAATACCATTTCTGAATGATGGCATCACATTAACAAAAAACCCGTTTGCCCTCGCGCAATTCACGCGCCTCTTGGACGCAACATAAGATGCGCTTTAAAATGTCCTAAATACTCTGTAATGGTATTTTATTTATCAGGAATGGTATAATTTCTAAAATTAGGTTTTTTCAGACAGAGAGTGTGTTTAAGAAATATCGTGTTCCCAATCCGTTTCCTATTATTGTGTGCTGAAATTTCGTCTGCCGCGCCATCCATCACAAACAGCATAAATCCAACATATTATTGCTTGGATAGTGGCAGTAATTTTTAGTATCCAGTTGGGGCTAAACATCAATGTTTTTCCATTATCAAGTGTCCAAATTGTAATGGCACGGTTGTTATCAACTTCGGTATCTACCGCATCGTTTGACAATGTTTCAGCATGTGCAGCCGGTTGAAATCGTAATAAATCTCGCCATTCCCTCACCGGATATGAATTGATATAGAAGAGACCAAGTGCCGATATAAATACGATAAAGACAAAAAAACCTTTCAGGAATTGGTTCAAGTATAACTGCCCAAGTCCGGGAAGAATTGCCGACAATATCATCGCAGCATAAGAATTAGATGGGATAGGCTGACCTTGATTGTTAACATCTGTGCGAAGATCAGTAGCGGGTTCTTGCATCAATTAAGCTTCTCCTTGAGCAACAAGATATACACCTATACAGATTATGATAGCACCGATGATTCGAACTCTGGGAATAGATTCTTTGAAAAACCACCATGCAAATGGTATTGTCAAGACATAGCCTAAACTCAACATCGGATACGCAATACTGAGTTTTACATGTGAGAGAATGACGAGCCAGACGAATGTTGTAAAACCGTATATCGAAATTCCGCCAATAACAAACGGATTCAGAATAACCTGCGTTAGTTTCGGCACAAGATCCCGAAAACTGATAGGTCCTACCGTGCTAACTCCTTGTTTAAGCAAAATTTGCCCCAGCACAGTTAAGAGAACGTTGAAAAATAACAGTATATAGACTTTCATAAAAGTATTATACCACATATAAAGTCGTTTGTGATACTCCCACGACTAAAGTCGTGGGCTTCTTGCTTCTTCATCCGATGCCTCCTCTTGTGGAGGTCTGACTTAGACTCCACAAACGCTATCTTGTGTGTTTTGGACATTATGATATACCGTTCTGACAGGATTCCGTTCCCTCCGATAAGGTGTAGTCCGTGTATCAGCACGGACTACTGAACGGTCTAATTAGTATAACATAATTGCATATATAAAACAAGAACTTTAAACACTTTTTTGACCTACAGCTAAAGCAGTGGGATTGTTAAGTACTCACTTCAATTTTGTAGGTATTAATGTATTAATTCAGAGTTATTCAATGCTCATTTTATCCCGATACTACATTCAGAAAACGCAATGATTCTGTGTATCTTCAAATTTCTGTTGCTTTTTGTATGAGAAATCGTTAAAATCCCTAAGTAAGGAGGAACCTATGGTTGAACTCACTCAAGAAGACATAGAATTTTTCAAAAATGAAGGTTATTTGGTTAAACGGAACGTTCTAAACCCTGAACTCATGGAACGCGCGCGTACAAGGTTATGGGAGGGAGCACCAGAGGGAAGGCACCGCGAGGATCCCGACACATGGGTTGGTCCCTTCAAACCTGATGAAGAAAATGAAGATAATTCCAATAGGAGAAAAGGGTTTCGATGGAACTTTCGTGAGCCCGGTGGCGAAGAATGGATGGTGAAATTGCTTGCTACCGATCCGAACGTCTGGCGTATGGCAGAGTTGTTTTTAGGTGAAGGCAATTTAGTTGTGCCTCAGCGCGTACGCGGCATATATTGCACATTGCCTTATGGGGATGTCCCAAAAAAATCTATTGGGTGTCACGTTGATGCACATCCGTTTCATCTTGGTATTGTTGGGTATATTGATGACGTTCCCCCAGAAGGTGGAGCGTTTACCGTTTGGCCCGGAAGCCATAAAATCTTCTATTACGACTACAAATCGCAATATAAGAATGAGCCAGGACCACAATACGATGTTGATCGAGAACGTCTCAGTAGAGAGCCGGGTGTTGAATGCCATGGGAATGCGGGTGATATTGTCTTCTGGCATCATCGCATCGGACATGCAGCAGGACATAACTACTCACGTCAGCTTCGACAGGCAATGTTGTACGATTTCAGAAAAACGGAATTACCTGAAACTCAAGAAGAGCCACCTAATGAAGATATGTGGCGAGACTGGCCCGGAATTAAAGCATTGGAAAAATCTTAGACTTATACCAAACTAACTTGATCCCGCTCGGTAGGTGCGGTTTCTAACCGCACCTTATGCGTCAATTTAGTGATTGGACGAATATGAGAAACCCTCTTTAGTCCCGTAGGGACGGAATGTTTATAGAAAACGTGGTACCCCCAATATCTTCAGCCCCGTAGGGGCGGAATGTTTATAGTACACCGTCCCGCAAGCCCATCTCTTCAACTCCGTCCGAGCGATATGTGTATAACGTCTTATCATTTCTGAATGATTGTCTATCATTAGCAAAAACGCGTTTGTCCTCGCGTAATTCATTGCGCCTCTTACATTTAAAAAGAGCGGGCTTTCCTCCCAAACCTAAAGGATTAGGGCTCCAGCCCAAAAATGATCGTCTATCATTAGCAAAAACGCGTTTGTCCTCGCGCAATTCATTGCGCCTCTTACATTTAAAAAGAGCGGGCTTTCCTCCCAAACCTAAAGGATTAGGGCTCCAGCCCAAAAATGATCGTCTATCATTAGCAAAAAACGCGTTTGTAGTCGCGCAATTCATTGCGCCTCTTACATTTAAAAAGAGCGGGCTTTCCTCCCAAACCTAAAGGATTAGGGCTCCAGCCCAAAAATGATCGTCTATCATTAGCAAAAACGCGTTTGTCCTCGCGCAATTCATTGCGCCTCTTACATTTAAAAAGAGCGGGCTTTCCTCCCAAACCTAAAGGATTAGGGCTCCAGCCTGAAGATGAGATGACAGCATTACAGATATGCTACCGATGTTAGTTTGACGAAATGCGGGTATGAAATTCCGAGATGCTTTCGACACTGCGAAGCAGCATTTCATCGCTTAGACGGAATGCCTCGGGTACTCTCATCGGATGCTGTATCGAATCAAGCAACCTTTGGTTTGGCATAACAACAACAGAATCAGCATTTTCTCGAAGTTCCCGTAACCGTTGTGTAGGACTTAACAAAACCTCAAGAATGTGGTAGAATCTATAAAAACCTATAAAACTCTACACTCTTCTTTTGATTTGTGCCGGACTTCCTGCTTCGTCGTTTCGTGCCTCTCAAGTGAGGTCTTACAGAAACTCCACAGGCGTTTATCGTCTCCTCGCAACTCGTGGCGACGGTGTTAGGGTCGAGCGGGACAGAGATTGATAGCAGCGTTGAGGTCTCTATTGCATTCAAAGTCACATTCTGTGCAATGATATGTCCGTTCAGAGAGCGTCAAATCTGTTTTCTTGTGTCCGCAGTTGCTACAGGTCTTACTACTCGCAAAGAACTGATCCGCTTCAGTTATCGGTATTCCACGTCTATCTGCCTTGTATCTAAGCATGGTAAGAAATCTTGAAAGTGCTGAATCCGACAACGCTTTTGCCAACTTCCGGTTCTTGAGTAGTCCGCTGATATTCAGTGTTTCTATACCGATAGCAGAGGCTTTACGAATAATCCGTATGCTTGCTTGGTGGTGTGCGTCTTCACGGATATGGCGGATCCGGGCATGAACACTTGTGAGCATATCCTTTGCCTTATACCAGTTCTGACTGCCTTTTTGTCTACGAGAAAGCCTGCGGTTCGCACGTGCTAACTTCCGTTCATATCGCTTTAGCGGGCGTGGATTATCATAAGTTGTGCCATCTGAACAAGTAGCAAGCGTATTGATACCTACGTCAATGCCTATCGGTTGCTTAGCGTCAAACAGGTCAGGCTGGTGCTTATAGTTACCATCGTCAAGGTGGACACTGATAGAAGCGAACCATTTGCCGTTAGACTTGCTGATCACAACTTTACTGATTTCGCCTGTCCAGCGGAGTTCTTCACGCATACGTATCCAACCTATCTTTGGCAGTTTGATACGCTTTTTATAGACTTCAACTGTGCCTACACCATTGTCTGCTTGATAAGATACTTTATCAGATCGTTTCTTATAGGTAGGAAAGTTGTTTTGTCCTTTTTTCCAGCGTGATACAGCGTCTCCAAGATTATGGAGAGCGTTTTTAGAAGCATTTTGTGATAAATCAGAACACCAGTCAAACTTATCGTGTTTGACTGCGTTAAACTCACGTTTTATGTCAATATAGTTACGCCATTCGTCCTTGTCTAAGCCAGACTTAAAGGACGATAGACCGAAGTTAAACGCAACACGGGCATAACCCGCATGCTGCGACAGAAACGTTGACTGCTTATTATTCGGATTGAGTGCTATCTTCTGGGAGCGGATCAGCATTATTCGCACCAAAGTTAAACTGCATTTGCAGTTGCGCGTCGTTGACGATTTTATCAATTTCTTCTGCCATTTTCTTTGATGTGTGTGAGCGTCTACCATAGAGTTTCGCAGTGAGTAGTTTTGGACTTGGGTGAATTTTTAATATCGGTTAAAATTTAATTTTGTCTGTGTGATATAATTATAATGGATGTGGTATTCCTAAGGCTGCACCCTTAACGCCACTTCCATTATTCCTGCAACCTTACTAAAGAATACTGTAAATATAACGAGTTGTGCTAGATAACTTTTTGTAAAATATTGTTTATCAGATGTCCGACGTTTTGTCCGTGTTACTTGATTGGTTGATACCCTCTTTAGTCCCGTAGGGACGATATGTTTATAGAAAAACGCCATACGGACACGCTTTAGTCCCGTCCGAAGTTTAAAAAATAAATTAGGTAATTCGGGTTCAAACCCCAGACCCGGTAGGTGCGGTTTGGAACCGCACCGGATTCTATAAGGAAACTGAAAATTACCCGTTTAAATTCTTAATCTTCATTAGGGACGATATGTTTATAGAAAAACGCCATACGGACACGCTTTAGTCCCGTCCGGACGATATGTTTATAGGACTAAACCCGATTTTAGTATAAACGACAAAAACAATAAGTTAACTAGCACAAGTCGTAAATATAGTTAAAATTCAAGATAATTTTAAATCCTTGTAAACCTATGTGGTGACAGGGTTTTTGCTTGACTTTGAGTGTAAAATGTGTTATAATATCATTAAGAAAATAGGGAGGATAGAGCCTCCCTATTTGACACATAAATTCAGAGTTGCGTTAGTCTGAATTGGTTCTAGTATGGTATTATATAGTAATTTATCAGGAAATGCAACTCTTTTAAAATATCAAGGGGTTTTCTGATGAATTTGATAGAAATTATGAAGAGATTTCCTGATCAGGAGTCTTGTATAACGCATTTAGAAAAATTGAGATGGGGTGATGAGGATCCTTATTGTCCACATTGTAAAAGCAAGCATGTTGTTAAACGCAATGAGACTGCTACAGGGCGTATCGGGCGTTGGAATTGTCATGGTTGTAAGTCGGCATTCAAAGTGACTCAGGGCACCGTATTTCAAGGCACAAAAGTGTCGTTACAAAAATGGTTCTTGGCAATTACATTGATGTCCAATGCAAAGAAAAGTTTATCCAGTCACCAGTTAGCACGTGATCTTTCATTAAATAGGAAGACAGCATGGTTTATGATGCAAAAGATACGTGCTGAAATGTCAAGAAAAGGCGGAGTGTTATTAAGGGGTATTGTTGAGGCAGATGAATCATATATAGGAGGCAAACCACGCAAGGCAAATAAGAAGGAAGACAGAGAACCTGCCAAGCGTGGTCGTGGCACAAAGAAATCTGCAGTGCTTGGCGCGGTAGAGCATGGAGGCAAAGTTGTTGCTGAACTTGCTGGTCAGCAAGCACCGAGTTCTCAGCGTATTTTAAAGTTTATACGCAGCTGTGTAGATATAAAAAATTCTGAATTAATGACTGACGAATACAAGGCATATGAAGCTGTAGGCAAAGAAATGAAACACTCAGTAATTAAGCATAGTGAACAGTTTGTAGACGGGAAAGTACATACGAATACCATTGAGGGATTCTGGTCACTATTAAAACGTGCTTGGTATGGACAACACCACCATTACACAACATTATCTGATATTTATCAAAATTCTTCAGATATCAATGTTTATCAATGTTTATCAGTGTTTTCTTTGTATTTGTTCATGAAAATGTTCGCTGAGAGTAGACAACATCTGCCTTTTTCCTGAAAGTTGAAGTTGTGTTTGATGAAATGTTAGACGCACTGAACGACTCACTTGCTGTAACAGGAGGTAGCTCACTATTTTTATACCTAAGTTCGCATAAGCACCCTGTCGTCCCTCTAAACTTATTGATGAAAGGTTCAAGTCTGTTTTCAAATCATGCAGAATACCACACGCGTATTCTGCCAAAACTGTTCTATGCCGTGGTGTTGCGACCAAATTCGGAGTATTTCACACGCCCGCAAGGGTTTACCAAAAACCATCATCGTTTGTCCTTTTCCGCCGTCTTGAAAGAACAACAGCACAACATCTCCAAATGTCCGACTACTGCCTTTGGTGCGACAGACCGGTTTAGGACACCCCCATTGATTGGGTAGCAGTTGTATTGACTTTTTATGTTCCGAAAGTTGTGCCTTTTCTTCACCGATCGTCATCACATAGTTGTTTTTACCATGTATCAGGATCGTCTCAAATCCCATCTTTCGCAAGATGTCAATCAGTGGACGACTGCCATACCACGAATCAAAGGTGATTGGATATTTCCGAAGATCCACCCCTTCCGCATCAAAGAAATCCAGTATTTCTTTGAGCATAGAGACAAAACAGGAGGGTTTATCCGTATTGCCTCTCCCTTGTTTGCTGACAAGACACATATTCAGCGGAATATTGATTTTTCCAATCTTGATGGTGATGCCTAATATATTTTGTCCTTTCACCGGTTGGTTCGCTTTTGTAGACCACCAGTTGTAGCAATAGGACACTTTCTTTGCGTCTCGTGCGTTATGTGTATCATCCACACTTATCGTGATACACTTTCGAGATCGTGTTGAGTCACTTTTCAACTCGGCATCCCGGATCTCCTGGAGTGCAATAGAACATCCGATATGCACAAATAGGTGCTGCCACTGATAAAGACTCACTTCGTTCAGGTGCCGATATAGGCTCGCTTTCGGTATAAATAACGCATCCGACACTTGATTCGGGTTATAGAGACTAAATAAATGACACAATGAAAGCAACATTATGGTTTTGACCACACGTTCTTTCAAAGCCCGAAAACGTGAAGAAAGAAGTTGTTGAAAAAAGAGTGTTGATTTGATAAGCTGAGGTTGCATGAGATATTCTCCTAATATACACAGTATTTTGTGAATATGTTAATTAGGATGCTATCTCATGCTATAAATGTCAAGCAAAATCTACATAGCAAAAACGCATTTTCATGGCGGTATACCTTGTTTCTATTGATTATTATTAGGTTCAAGACCAGTATGAGAAATATCAGCTATATGAGTAGGGTTTATACGAAGACGGTTTAAAAAAGTTAAAAACCGCAATTTAGCGGATATTCGACTTAGTGCGATTTCCGAACCGCACCCACCGGGGTTAGGGGTTTAAATGAGCTGCACAAATCCTAAAACAACTAAAATGCCCGGATAACTTTTGCAACCAACCGCTGTTTGAATTCCAAGGCGTTTGGATCGCCAAGGATTATAAAAAAGTCCATGCCTGCATAACCAGAGCGGCGCAAAGCGAAGTAGATGTTGATACCTTCTACCTGCCAGATTAACCGACTTCCGAGACTTAAGGCAGGAGTGAAGTCATAGTTGAGTGTTAAAATCTGTTGATAACGTCTCTCAAAATGCCATTGAATATGTGAGGAGAGTCCAGCAGTGAAACCGTAGGCACGAAGATTCAGATGTCCGCTGATACGATGAAGCCGCTCACCAGCCTGCTCTCCCCAGTTATAGTCAACACTGACATTATTGAACCGGTCAGAGGCACGTGCACTTATTCCGATGTTAAAAATACTGTCAGTAAATTCTTCAAATTGTCCACCATACCAGCCAATAGAAACTCCGTAATCACTATGTGTCAAGAGATTTGAAAAGACTGTGAAGTCCTGCCGAAATACCTCACCTTCATAAGTGTTAGCAGCTATTACATTTGCCCCAATGTAGAAACTACGGATTAATCCTTGGCGCCATTCGTTTGAAATGATTCCTTGTAGACCTCCACCGCGGTAGCCAGCGAACGGATGGTAGCCGAGGTTATTAACGAAATCAGGATCCACAAAAAACAATTGGACTTCCGGTTGAAAAAGTGCCCCTTTATATTTTAAACTGGCAGATCCTATCCTCCCATCTGATTCGCCAGTCCAACTTTGAGTGAAACTTGATTCTGCCGAGATCTTACCATGTCGGACATCTCCTGAAAGGTGCGCTAAGTTATTTGCTTCGCTGTCACGGAGATGGTGCGAAAAAAATGCTGTGCTGAGATTAGATGTCTCTGTAAGGGTCCGTTTTGCTTGAAAAATAAAGTTCTGATTGTTTCGATGGTATGTGCCTAAAGTACCGACCGAGGTGTTTTTTCCGATTTTACCAAATAGTTTGAGCCCTCCATCCATATCAACTATACGTGTTGAATGGAATAGGTTCCCAACGTTGTAGACATTTCCACCTTCCGAAAAGAATGGGCGACGATCTGGGACGTATCGCTCACCATAAGAGAAATCAATGCCTTCAACGGCTTGTTCAATGTTATCAAAGTCGGGGTTAGCAGTTCCGATGAGACGTAGTTGTGGCGTAATCTCATAACGGACGTCTCCACCTGCGCGGACAGTATATTCCCGTTCATCCATTTCCGTTTCACTGATTCCACCAATCAGATAGGGTAACACCTTTAGTTCACGTTTTCGCGGCGGTGGTAGCACATCAATCCAGTGTCCATCGTTCTCTTTAAATTCGTTAACACCCACATTACACCACCACGTCTTTGCTCCTGTCCGTTGTTGAAATCTGTCAATGTTGATCCCCATCCGAATAGGTTTAGTTGTATCAGGGTAATCCAGCATCTGCCATGGAATTGCCATTTCAACAACCCATCCATCCTCAACAATCTGTGCACCAACTTTCCAGAGTCCGATCCACTCGCTTTTCTCCGATCGCCCAGTGGCAAGATGCGCGTATTTCGTGCCGAGTGGATTTGAGATAAAGAAACTTCTGTCAGAAAATTGGTGTGTGTGAAATGGATCGAGACTGAAAGAAACCCAGTCCTCTCCACTGAATCGGGTTTGATCTTTTTCTTGGCGCGCCACAATTGTATCGGGCATATCATCGTAGAGATGAATCGCGACGTAGATTGCTTCGTCGTCGTAAACAATACGACCAACGGTAGGATTTATTGCAGGTTTTTCGGTGCGTTCATCGGTGAAGCCGATAGCCTTTGGTGCATCTTGCCAGCAAACGTCGTTTAGGATGCCATCAATAGTTGGAGGTTGTTTAGTTTTGACTGCAGGATATTCTTTTCTAACAGTTTGTGTATTTTCATCTGCCCAAGTTTGTCCGTTTGAAATTAACATAAACGATAGTGCGATAAGCAACACTATTGCATAATTTTTACGTAGTTTCATAATTAATTTAGTGCAGTTTAGTTTTGCGTTCACTGCGTATTCCTTTCGTGTTGAATAGATCTCAGGAGCAACCCAACGACTTTTTCACAGGTGCGACAGTAGAAAGAAAATTTGGCTCTACTGTCGCACTAGTTACGCGCCTAATAATTCGGTCATTCTGTTTCATCTGTGAGAAGTCTATGCCGTTTAGCCTTGCTATCACTGCGTTTTCCCTTCGTGTCTACAGATCTCAGGAGCAACCCAACGACTTTTTCACAGGTGCGACTA
Organism: Candidatus Poribacteria bacterium; assembly: GCA_965237835.1. Classification (GTDB taxonomy): domain Bacteria; phylum Poribacteria; class WGA-4E; order WGA-4E; family WGA-3G; genus MSPOR6. Next base: position 1,061,042 of record OZ250160.1, read on the forward strand.
GTGCGACAGTAGAAAGAAAATTTGGCTCTACTGTCGCACTAGTTACGCGCCTAATAATTCGGTCATTCTGTTTCATCTGTGAGAAGTCTGTGCCGTTTAGCCTTGCTATCACTGCGTTTTCCCTTCGTGTCTACAGATTTCAGGAGCAACCCAACGACTTTTTCACAGGTGCGACAATCGCGACAGTAGCAAGAAAAATAGGCTCTACTGTCGCACTAGTTACGAGATTAATAATTCGGTTATTCTGTTTCATCTGTGAGAAGTCTGTGCCGTTTAGCCTTGCTATCACTGCGTTTTCCCTTCGTGTCTACAGATTTCAGGAGCAACCCAACGACTTTTTCACAGGTGCGACAATCGCGACAGTAGAAAGAAAATTTGGCTCTACTGTCGCACTAGTTACGCGCCTAATAATTCGGTCATTCTGTTTCATCTGTGAGAAGTCTATGCCACTTAGCCTTGCTATCACTGGGTTTTCCTTTAGTGTCTACAGATTTCAGGAGCAACCCAACGACTTTTTCACAAGTGCGACAATCGCGACAGTAGAAAGAAAATTAGGCTCTACTGTCGCGCGGTTTATGAGATTAATAATACTGTTATTCTGTTTCATCTGTGAGAAGTCTATGCCACTTAGCCTTGCTATCACTGCGTTTTCCCTTCGTGTCTACAGATCTCAGGAGCAACCCAACGACTTTTTCACAGGTGCGACTAGTGCGACAGTAGAAAGAAAATTTGGCTCTACTGTCGCACTAGTTACGCGCCTAATAATTCGGTCATTCTGTTTCATTTGTGAGAAGTCTGTGCCGTTTAGCCTTGCTATCACTGCGTTTTCCTTTCAAGTCTAGGGCTTACGCAATTTTCCATGAGAACCTACTGTTACGTGTCGCTGGCGAGGTTTGAAACCTCGCCAGCAGAGGGTTTTGCGTAAGTTCTATAGTTATTCTACTTCTGCCCCAGAACACTCAGGAACTCTGGATCATCCTTTACATCCGAAAATTCAGGTGTCTCAAGGAAGGCTGGAAGGACAGCCTCCCATTTCTGATACTTAATGACTTCAGTGAAGTTCTCCATGACAAGTTTTGCCTCGCTGCGTGTGTCAAGCTTCTGGTCTCTAAGAAACTCTACACGATTTCCGGGTAAACGCGTATCCTGATTGACAACGATCCCCTGTATGGCTGGTATTTCTTCTTTCCAGTGTTCGCCGAGTTTCTTGAGGAGTCTCTCAATACAATAAAGCACATGTGGAACAGGTCTGTGATGAGCGTCAATTTCTTTTCCGAGTTCTTTATAGGTCATAGTCGTTTTTTCATAGATCATAGTTCCTTTATCATAGGTTATAGTCATATCTTTGCCAACCATCACTTGTGCGACAAGCACTTGTCGCACAAGGATAGGCAATGCGGCTCTTGCTCGCTGATATGTAATCTCCTTCGTGCTTTTTTTATTATCAAATCCTATTGTAGCACGGAAATAGAACAAACTCAACCAGAAATCAATGGATAAATTAGCCACTTTTGGGTTGACAAATGACACAAACAGGTAGTAATATCAAACACTCTCGCTACGAGAACGGACCTCTTCAGACATTGTAGGGCACGGAGACCCTGCGCTACAATGAGGCATGTGGCGTGCCATCAATTGGATTGTGCACGCATTATCTCAACTATTTCGTCTTTGCACTTCTCCTCTGCTAATGCTAATGGTGTTTTGCCATTGGCATTTTTAATGTTGACGTCCGTGCCGGCATTCAGCAATACCATAATGAGATCATAGTTATTTTCGATATCACCGAAGATTGCGCGTATTAGAGGATTTTCCGGCTCATAGGTCCTAAGTAATAGGTGGAGCGGGGTGTTGCCGTTAATATCCTGCGCGTTAATATCCGCACCGCGTGAGAGTAAAAACTCTGTCGTCTTTTGATATTCCTTATCAACTGCGATGTGGAGCGGTGTAGAATTGTAGTTGTCTGGTATGTTGATATCCACACCATGATCCAGTAAGATATTTGAGACCAATATATTACCACCCCGAACAGCGTCGTGTAGAGGTATATCACAATCGTTGTTCTCAGTATTGATGTCCGCCCCGTGTACTATCAATACCTTGAGTGCATCAACGTTTCCGTTTCTTGCGGCGAGATGCAGCGGTGTGTTTCCCTCCTTATCCATCGCATCAACTTCTGTGTTATTCTTGATTAACAATTCGATTATCTCAGAAGAGTTGCTACGTGCTGCCTTGTGTAATGGTGTTTGCCCATCAACATCCTTTACGTCTACTTCCACATCGAGTTTGATGAATGTATCTACGGCTATAAAACCGTTGTTAGACGCACAAGCTGCATTGTGTAGTGGCAACTGTTCCATGATGCACTGTGCGTGGATATCTGCCCCGTTTCTGATGAGAATATCCATTATTTCGGGGTCGCTATGCCATGCGGCTTCGTGAAGTGGCGTTTCTAAGTCTTCATCTTTGGCGTTGACATCTGCGCCGTGTAATATCAGTTGACTGACGACTGGATAGCCGTCGTGGTGTTGCACGGCAAAATGCAGTGGTGTTCTGCCGAAACGATCCTGAGCGTTTATCTGCACGTCATTTTCTATAAGGACTATTGCTGTCCTATGGGAATTGTATTCAGCTGCGATGTGTAGGGGTGTTTTGTTACTACTGCCTTGGACATCTGTCTTTGCGCCGTGTTCTATGAAGAGTTCTGCGAGTCTGTATGCATTGGGGTGTTCTGCGACATAATGCAGTGGCGTTCCTTTTTCTAAAAAATCCATCACGTCTAATTCTGCCCCGTTCTCTATGAGTATCTTTGCGTTTCGCTGAGCGTTGTTTTCAGTTGCGATGTGTAGGGGTGTTTTGTCACTCCTGCCTTGTGTGTTGACATCTGCGCCGTGCTGTATCAGCATTTCTACAACCCTATATGCGCTTGCAAATTTTACCATAAACGATAATGGTGTTTCGTCAAAATTGTTCTGGACATTTACCTCCGCGCCATTGTTTATGAGTATTTTTGCGGTTACCTGTGCGTTGTTCTTGGTGGCGATGAGGAGTGGCGTGTTGTTACCTCTGTCTTGCACGTTTACCTCTGCCCCGTGTTGAATGAGCAGTTCTACGAGGTGATAGGCGTTTGGGTATTCTGCCAGAAGATGTAAGGGTGTTTCACTATAGGAGTTCTTAGCGTTGACATCCGCTCCATGTTCTATGAGGAGTTTTACTGTTTCTTGTGCATTATTTTTTGCGGCGATGTGTAAGGGTGTTTGTTTGTGATCGCCTACTCCGTTAACATCTTCCCCATCTGAGATGAGTTTCTGAATTGCCTCCGTGTTATTATCTTGGATGGCTTGGATTATGGGTGGTGTTGGTTTCTTTTCCGTTGCTGTTGTGTTGGCTGCTGTTGTTCTTCTTCGTCTTCTGCTGCGATCTGTGATTCTTTGATCGTCCATATTTCCTCCTTATTCAAGGATGAATGTTTTACCAGCATCTTCTATATTTGGAGCGTGTCCGCGTTTGGATGCCCACCAACTTTCGCTGACGACGCATAACTTCGTTCCGTCGTCGTGACCGTCCATCATTATGGCGATGTAATCCATTGACCATGCGATGATCGGCACACCTTCTGGCGGATCGTATTCGTCTCCGTTGTGGCAAAGATAGCAGTTTAAGCAGGAAATGCTTGAGAACCTTCTGAGGAGCCTGAGTGGGACGCTGTAGCCTACTATTTCTTTGCTGAATTTTTCGGTTTTGGGTGTGATGTGTTCTGCAAAGAGTTGTTGAAATCTGTCTGCAAGTGATGGGGTTCTGCCTGTTTGGCAACCGGTCTGTTCGGGCGTACGACGTCCGCGGGTGCGTCTATTCATTTTTCTGCTCCTATGGGTGTGGTTGTTGGGTGTTTTGTTGTTGTGTGTGTTTCGGGTGTTAATTATAGTCGGTGATTTAGGGGTTGTCAAGTGTTTTTGGTTGTCAGACAGGGTTATTTAGTTTTCAGTATTTCTGATGCATTTTATCACATGCGTTAAGAATGTAGCATAAACTTACTTGTTATTTTACCTGTTTTTTCGGCTTTTACTTGTATATTTCGGCTTTTACTTGTTTTTTTCGTTTTTAGGGATTAGCAAGAGATTCCCTTCAAACGGGAAAGGCTTTCCGAACCATCCGCTGCAACGCTAACAAGCAACGGATTAGTTAGTTTCAATTCCCTTCAAACGGGAAGGACTTTCCGAACACGGTACAGACCACTTACAAGCCGTTCGTGACGCAGTCCTATGTTTCAATTCCCTTCAAACAGGAAGGACTTTCCGAACAGCTAATAAACATCAGTATTCCAGCTATCCTATGGTCATTTGATACTATTTTAAGATAAGCATCTTGCGTAGAAGCGACACGTTATCCGCTTGGAATTGGTAGAAATAGACACCACTACCAACACGTTCACCGACACTATTCCGACCATCCCAGTAGGCGGCGCGACTTTTGCTGGTATAGTAGCCTTCCCGCTGATGGCCTAACTCCAGTCGATAGACAGCGGTGCCGCGCACATCGTAAATCGTGATTTGCACATCACTCGCCTTCGCCAAGTGATACGGTATCCACGTCTCTGGGTTGAATGGATTAGGATAGTTGGAGAGAAGTGCCGTTTCGTCGGGTGCCTGCGCGGTGATGCTGGGGGAACCTCCGACAGCACTGATGACGTCCAAGGGAAGGTCGGCGGATTTGACAAGCGCGTAGCCATTATGCCTGCTGGGTATACTCGGCAATGGGTCGCCGATATTTACAGTAACTGCACCGGTAGTGCCGGTAGTGCGAGTAACAGTGAAAGTATTACTTTCCACTTCACCTTTTGGAATTATGATGCTCGTTTCACCGCTGTTGACTGCTCCATTCGTAATTGTGATAGGTAGGCGAATCCAAATAGGAGCACCAGCGTCTGCAGTTGCCTTAAACTGACCCTCCCCAACCTTTACGAGCGATAATGTGATTGGAAACTGCATGGTATCATTTCCCATCAAGAGGAGTGTTGACAGCGATGACATACCATCAAATATACCCGCTGGTAAACTCGTTAGTCTATTATTAGACAATTTGAGACTTAGCAGCGACGATAGGTCACCAAATATGCCCGCTGGCAAACTCGTGATGGCACTATCATTCAAGTTGAGAATTATCAGTGACGATAGCCCATCAAATATACCCGCTGGCAAACTCGTCAGCGAACCATTAATTGAGAAAGCAAAGGAGATAATTTCCAGCGTCGATAGCCCATCAAACATATCGGAGGGCAAATTCGCCATCGAAGTGTAAGACAGGTTGATCATTTTCACCGACGATAGTTCATGAAATACTCCAGATGGCAAACTCGCCATCTGCATATTTTTTGCAAGGTGAAGATCTTCCAGCGACGATAACTCATCAAAAACACCCGCTGGCAAACTCGTCAGCAAATTCATAGACAAGTCAAGATCTCTTAGCGACGATAACTCATCAAAAACGTCCGACGGTAAACTCGTCAGTTTATTTTGTCTCAGCTCAAGATCTTCCAACGACGACAGCCTGTCAAAAACGTCCGACGGTAAACTCGTCAGCTTATTTTGTCTCAAGTCAAGATCTTCCAACGACGACAGCCCGTCAAAAACGTCCGACGGTAAACTCGTCAGCTTATTTTGTCTCAGGTCTAGCGTGGTGAGCGACGACAAACCGTCAAAATCGCCATTCTGCAGCGAATCCAAATTCTTCCTGCGCATCTCAAGTACAGTGATTGCAGCGAGGTGATCATTGGTTATATCGTCAAAGCGAATGCTTTTATCCGCTTCTGCGTTCCGTACTGCTTTTCTGATCGCTTTTTTCACTTTTAGCGTTCGATTTCCGAGGACATTAGCATCACTAATGTCTTGATAGGATAACAACATCATCATAGATATGAACGTTATTATTATTATATTGATAAACTTCATTTTGAAGTGCCTCCAAATGTATGAACATAGATTTCCAAGGCTGTGAAACTAGATACTATTCACATCCAGAGGGTGGTATGAACAGACCCTAAGTTGCCGACAGTTAAAAAAGGAAAAGTTAATTTAGACATATCAAATCATAATACTTCATATATTTTTATTACAATACCTTCGCCAAAAAATAGTGGGTTTTATGAATGTCGTCCCAAATTCCTGCGCAAAATAGGGAAGATCATCTATCACATATCAGAGGTATAAACCCTAGGGCTATTTAGTTTTCGGATTTTTAGCCATTTTGCTCGGAAGATCGCGAGCACAACTCGCTCCTACACGGATGTGTCGCGATTCCGAGATCCTTCTCATACAAAAGAACTAAATGACCCTAATATAACCTCTACTCCCCTTGACAAGGCGGTAGAAGAATCAATACACCTTGTTTTAGTCGTCACATCTCAAGAAACGCTACTCAGGGGTAAAGTCTTTACACCAGATATAAAAATACTTTCGGCAAAAACCTGAACCTATTTCTTATTAATGAAATAGCTGAACATCTGTAGACGATTAGTGCTACCCATTACACACATGATCAACTTAAACCCTTATAATTTAGAGAAAATATCATTATTATATATGCGTTATTATTATTATTACTATAGTTTGGACAATTTACACGCTATTCAAGTAGAAAAATACTTTTTGGGCAGTCTCAGAGAGGCGGAAGGTGTATAGAAACGCGGTAAACAACCCTCTTCAGCCCCAGAGGGACGATAGGTGTATATGAAAACTATACGCACTATATGCATCTCTAAGGTATTTCTGTCTAACCCAACCCCCCACGAAAACAGTTAATATTGTCCAAAGTATAGTAATTATAAGTTAAAACTAATTTAATGTCAAACTAATTTTTATTTGTCTTTATATTACTATACTATAGTTTGGACAGTTTTAGAGTGCTCGTGGTGGCGGCAGTTTAAAACTACATCTTTTGTGTCACTATAAACATTTCGCCCCGCAGGGGCTGCTTTAATTGCGCACTAACTATTTTTGTAAAGGTTTGTTTTTCTGTAAAAACAATAGAAAATACGAGAAAGTATGAAAACTCAACAGGAAGTAAATGGCAGTACACATTGTTAACTGATGTACCAAGATTTTTGAAGAAAAGTATTTCTGTTAATAACTAAAAATATAATGACTTACCAGATTTATAATTACACGATAAATTCGGATCGACACCGTTAAAAGAATGCATAATGAATTATGCTACAATAACCATGTTACCTGAAAGTGATTTGACTATATTAGTCAAATTCAGATAATATTTTCATAGCAGGACTTACGCAATAATACTTGACATAGGCTCCTCAACAGACTAATATGTTGTGTAAGGAGGTCAATAAAGATGACAAAACCAACCCGTCTTGATTATTGTCAGTATCTACTTAGCACACCTACTAACTATACTCTTACTCACTTTGCAGACCACTGTGAGAGATTTAGTCATGATCAGATAAACCGCTATCTCGCAGAGGATCGGCTCCCACCGCGTTTAGTATGGGAAAGTGTCAAACCGGACTTGAAGCAAACGCCAAATGGATATGTCATCTTTGATGACACTACTTTGGACAAAGAGCAGGCGAAAAAGATAGCCCTTGCTAAAGAACAATATAGTGGAAACGCCCATGGTGTGATAAATGGTATAGGCGTTGTCACCTGTGTATATGTCAATCCGGAGTTAGACCTATTTTGGTTGATTGATTTTCGCATCTACGATAGGGCTTACGCAATTTTTCCATGAGAACCTACTGTTACGTGTCGCTGGCGAGGTTTGAAACCTCGCCAGCAGAGGGTTTTGCGTAAGTTCTATAGTTATTCTACTTCTGCCCCAGAACACTCAGGAACTCTGGATCATCCTTTACATCCGAAAATTCAGGTGTCTCAAGGAAGGCTGGGTAGTACCTATCTTCATTCCAATAATTTAATATATAATCCGAAGCAAGTTTTAAATTATGTAATGTCTTCTCACGATCCTTCTCAGATGCCCAGATACTCACAGCAAGCATGAAGTATGCCCAATCGTTTTTATTTTGCATATCAATAGAGATCTGTAGAAAACGTTTAGCTTCCTCATACTTCTTCGAATTCACAAGGAAGCAACCTACATCGTGAGCAGCCCATATAAGGTCGTCTAAATTTACAGGATAACCCGCATCCCGTTTTGCCACTTCCCCATCAATAAAACCACCTACATCCACAAGAACTGGATCGAAACGATCCCAATCTTCCTGTAAACCGTATATCCGAAGTCGGTTCGTTCTCACAGCCAACCAGAATCGAAAATAATGTTCCCAACTTTGATCTTTGTTAGCACGTTCTAACTTTTCTATACCAAGAAGTGCTTCATCGAAACGTTCTAAGGAACGTAATACCTCTAACCCGATTTGCAGGAAATCGCAGCGTGAGTAGTCACTCACTTCAGGGTTATCTAAACGTTGAGATGCCTCATCATGAAGTTCAACCCACTCATCAATACGACCTTCCAACTTCCAACTTTCAATACTGTTGGAATTAGGAAGTGCTTCCAACACATATTTATCGGACATGTGCTTGCATGCCCAGCGGTAAAGTCGTATCTGTTCTTCAACAGTTTCTCGATTTTTTTCCAGAGCAGAGAGGCTATAGACTATCCGATGATGCGCCCAGAAACGCTCCACATCATCGGCAGCAACATCTTGATACCTACGGAGTAGCGCGATCCGTTTTTCCATGCCAACTTTGCCCAGATGTGGGTATATATCATCAACTACAAGATGCACCAACTCAGGTGTGATTTCATCTTTTAGAGCAGCTTCTATCTCGGTGTCAACTTCCATAAGAACATCTTCACCCTTAAGAATATCCTCACTTGATAAAGGGAAAGATTCCACATACTCCATATATGAATCGAACTTATTACGTATGTCTTGCATTTTTCCTGACATTATTATATCTCCTTTATGACCACCCAAATTATTGGAAATCGTATGTTCCTCCTGTTGCAACCGCTTTCTGGCGCGATGGAGTCGACTCTTGACCGTGTTCGGTGAAACACCCATAGAATTACTGATGTCTTCACATGTCATGTCGTTCAGATAGTGGAGTGATACAGTAGTACGCTCATTCACGGGCAACTTCTGAAGCAGGTTTTTGACAACTTCGCGTTGCTGTTCACTCACGAATTCCTGTTGTTGTTTGGCGTGGTATTGTGAATAAGCCAGACCTTCTAATTCCGCTGCTGGCATCGCATCTAACGATTGCGTTGGAATCCGCTTTTTTTCATACCACGCGAAACATTGGCGCGCCGCAATCACAAAAAGCCATCTCACAAATTTATTCGGATCCTTCAGAGTCTGCAGTTTTTCGTAAACTCTCAGGAATATATCTTGTGTGATTTCTTCAGCAATGTGGAAGTCGTCAATTTTTCGCCATACATAAGCGTGGACCGGCTTTTGATATTTTCGCACAAGCGTGTTGAACGCAGACTGGTCACCTGCCAAGGTGCGTTGAATTAATTGTGCGTCATCATTTTTCATGCGTCAACTCCAAAAACATGTTGTCATTCATAATGTTAAGATAGGTAATAGAGCTGGCATGGTTGCACAAAATGCGAAATTAGGAAATATTATAATAAAAAATACTTTTCTTTAGGTTAGCGGCGCTCTTAGTCGCGCAATTCACGCGCCTCTTGGACGCAACATAAGATGCGCTTTAAAATGTCATAAATACTCCGTAATGGTAGTTTATTTATCAGATTCGGTATTACAAAATAACAAGCATACAGACACTGTTTCGATTGGAATGACAAAGATTTGCTCTGATTCTGATGTTTTACGCTGAAAATCCCAAATCAGCGCTGAATGCACGTATGGCATTCAGCGGGGTTAGAAACCCCTCCTACAAGAGGGTTCGCGAAAAAAGTGGCAACTTGGGTTATTTTATGAGTGGTTTTAGGGAAAGGCCGGTTTCCGACGCACGATATACATTTGAAAATCAATACCTACCTATCAACAGGCACAAGACTTATCCAAGACTTATGGATTCCTACTTTTTAGATATTTTAGTGGGCTTTCGACAATGTAATCTCCCGAATCCTCAAGAAACTGCTGAATCAGATAGACATGTCCAGCACCGATAATTAACAATATCCTGTCATCTGCAGACTCGGTGATGCGTGTCAGGTTCACGAAGATTTTGAGATTGCGAGCATACCAATAATTGCCAACATAAATTGCACCAGGATATTCGGTACTCTCTCCAATACGTGCTGTTCTCAAATACATCTGATGATCTGCAAGCTTACCTTCAGGTATGTTATTCTGAATGAACATATCAATAAGTGTCAGGTACTTCTCAGATTCAATCCAAGTTCTCCCATCTTTCTCTTGATGGGTTTTCACATCGTCATCAACCATATCCTCAACGGTTGGTAGGAAATGTTCTTGGTTGTGTTCCTTCGCGAATTTGCGAAAATCTATCAAATCCGAATCAAAAACTTCGGATAAAATCGGATCTTTCTCAGGCCAATAATCAACACAGTACAACTTTGGATGTCCCATCAGTTTTGCTAATCGAAAACCGATCTGGTCAATTTCCCATCGCTCAAGTTCGTAGGTTCCATTCAGGTACCCCTGATAGTTTTCTTGAATCTCAATGTCATGCTTTTCATCCAACTCAAGGGATATCTTAGTAGGACAGAACCCTTTAAGTTGTGTCACCAATTGTTCAATTTCGCTTTGACGTTTAGGTGAAAGAACATCATCCATTTTGACATTGAATGCGTCAATTCCCGGATTTGCCAAGTGTGTACATCCAAGAATCATGATTGTCGGTTTCATAAGAGCCATTTTTCCTTTTGATATCCTAACATTATAACATGTATGAGAAGTTACCGTCATTATAAGATAGAGTTATTTTGTTTTCCGAAAATTTACATTTACGGTTTAAGTCTCGCCGCTGTGAATCAACGCAAAATACGGTTATGATATTTGTCGGGAAATCGCACCTACCGGTCTTCACTGAATGATACTGAACACCTACGTTATTTCACTTGAATTCTCAAGCGGCATTGTGTATAATTAATAGGTGAATTGGCACACATAACCTACTCCAATTTAGTGTCGGGTCACACTGATATATTGCCCACCCATTTAATCCTCCATAAGAACAAATAGGACAGAGGTAAAAGAAAACTATGAAAAGAACGATGTACGAAAAGATATGGAATGCACATCTTGTGCGGGCATCCGCAGCTGAGGTGCCGATTCTTTATATTGACACACACCTTGTGCACGAAGTGACATCCCCCCAAGCATTTGAAGGGTTGCGTCTCAACAATCGTAAGGTGCGCCGCCCCGAACTGACGTTCGCCACAATGGATCACAACGTTCCGACCACGGATAGAAGTCTGCCTATTGCCGATCTGATCGCAGCGAAGCAGATGGAAACACTTGCACAAAATTGCGCAGAGTTTGATATTCCGCTCTACGACATCAACAGTCCTGAGCAAGGCATCGTCCACGTAATCGGACCTGAACTCGGTATCACACAGCCCGGACAAACGATTGTATGCGGTGATAGTCATACTTCAACACACGGCGCGCTCGGTGCGCTTGCATTCGGCATTGGGACAAGTGAGATTGAGCATGTCCTCGCAACGCAATGCTTATTACAACATAAGTCGGAAACCTTTGAGATTAGAGTTGATGGCACGCTGCCTTTCGGCGTAACCGCAAAAGACATCATCCTCTCTATAATCGGACATATCGGTATAGATGGCGGCAACGGTGCTGTAGTGGAATATACAGGCTCCACAATCCGTGCCCTCAGCATTGAAGAACGGATGACGATTTGCAATATGTCAATTGAAGCAGGCGCGCGCGCTGGCATGATCGCTCCTGACGACGCGACTTATGAATATATCGCTGGCAAACGTTTCGCGCCAAAAGGTGAAGATTTTGATGCAGCGGTTGAACACTGGAAGCAACTGCCCACTGACGATGGAGCAACCTATGATCGCACCCTAATACTTGATGCAGCTAATATAGCACCGCAGGTGACATGGGGCACAAACCCAGGTATGGTCACTGATGTAACAGGTCGTGTACCAGATCCAGCCGACATGACATCTCCCGACGAGAAGCGAGCTACTGAGCACGCCTTAGAATACATGGATCTCAAACCCGGCACCCCAATGACAGACATTACGGTGGAAAGGGTTTTCATAGGTAGTTGCACGAACTCACGTATCAGTGATTTACGCGCTGCAGCAGAGGTTGTAAAAGGCAGGAAAGTCGCTGAAACCGTCAATGCAATGGTTGTTCCCGGATCGCAAGCAGTCAAACGTCAGGCAGAAGCGGAGGGACTTGACGATATATTCCGTTCCGCAGGTTTTGAATGGCGAGAAGCGGGTTGTAGCATGTGCCTCGGTATGAACCCCGATATCCTTATGCCGGGTCAACGATGTGCAAGCACATCAAACCGAAATTTTGAAGGTAGACAAGGCAAAGGTGGACGTACCCACCTAGTCAGTCCACAAATGGCAGCTGCGACTGCAGTAACAGGTCGTTTTGTGGATATCAGAGAATTCACACAGTAATCATTGTAGGGCAAGGTCTCCGTGCCTCAGTCCTACTGTTCGTAACAGAGGAATCAAAAAGAAATGGAAGCATTCAAAGAACACGTTGGACTTGTTGTACCACTTGACAGAATTAATGTTGACACCGATCAGATTATACCGAAGCAATTTTTGAAACGGATTGAGCGAACCGGTTTCGGTGAATTTCTTTTCTACGATTGGTGTTACCTTGAAAATGGCGACCCGAATCCTGAGTTTGTGTTGAACCATCCACGGTATGCAAATGCAAGCATTCTAATTGCTGGTGTAAACTTCGGTTGTGGCAGTTCACGCGAACATGCACCGTGGGCACTTCAACAGTACGGATTCAAAGCGATTCTCGCGCCATCATTTGCCGACATCTTTCGCAACAATTGTTATAAGAACGGCATCCTACCTATAGCATTACCTGCCGATGTTATCGCCTCGCTTAGTCAAACCGTGCAGAACACCGAGGGGTATCGATTGATGGTAGATTTAGAAGATCAATCGGTAGTCTGTCCTGATGGAACTGCACATACATTTGAAATTGGCGGTTTTGAGAAGTACTGCCTGCTAAATGGACTCGATGAAATCGGTTGGACTTTGCAGTATGAAACGGACATTGCTGCGTATGAAACCAAGGGAATTTAATAGATGTCTTATAAAGCCATCATATTCGACCTGTATGGCACATTGGTAGGAAATTTCAGTCGTCAAGTGTATGATCAGGTCCAAGTTCAGATGGCAAAAGTCCTTAGTGTGTCATATCCAAAATTCTGGCAGACAGCAGTAACCCTCAAAGACAGATCTTTAGGTGAGTTTACCTTTGCAGAGAACATTGAAGAGATATGTCGTCGCTTAAATGTAAAAGTGGATAAGACGCAAATTGAGAAAACCTTTGTTTTGCATCATGAATTCACGAGGAATTCTCTAATTCCAGAACCTGAGGTTTTAGAAGGATTAGATCGGCTAAAACGCAGTGGTCTGCTTCTCGAGCTTATCACTAACTGTAACTCGTCTGTTCCAATGCTATTCCCACAATCTCCTTTAGCGAAATATATTAATATACCTGTTTTTTCTTGTGACGAACATCTAAAGAAACCTACACGACGCATTTATGAGATAGCCTGTGAACGGTTAAATGTTAAACCACATGAATGCATATATGTTGGCGATGGTAGTAACGAAGAATTAACGGGTGCTGCAGAAGTTGGCATGTATCCCATTTTGAAACGCACAGATTTAGCCGATGTCTACGACCCACACAGATCAGATGTAGAAAATTGGCAAGGTCCAACCATTGATGAAATCTCAGAATTGAGTCATATTGTTTCTGAATTGGTTTAGAAATGTATATGATCTTAAAAGTGCATCCAAAAATACGTATACGTTGGTAAGTTATACATAGTCTGAGGTAATTATAATGAATACCATCATAAACAAAATCAACATCAATCTTAGGGATGAACAGACAGTTTTGATTAATGGCTTCATCAACCCTATTGAATGTACTGCTGGAAACTTTCATAAGGATTGGGATGCATTAGCAAATCTACGTGTTGCAGAACCAGAAAAGAATTATACCTCCACTATTTTCCGTGATTTTCTCCCAGATGAAGCAGTTTCAGTTGGGGAATGCTGGCAGATTAAACAAGCTGGTGTACAGAACTTGTTAAAACAACTTCACCCTAATCCATCTCTAGAGATGCGTGTGGAGATGTACGGTTTAGAAGAAGCGAAAGGTCTTTGGGCATGTCTACGTGCTTACAACGATCAAATTGTCCACATCGTATTCCGCATTCATGCAGAATTTGCACTGACAGACGGATGGTTCACACTCTCACAGTTTGCGGGACATCTGGTTATTGATAGGACACAAGAGACTGTCGTTTTCTTTCAAATGTACGTTCCCGATGGTACACTAAACTTTGATGTTAATTGGGAAACAACAAAAGAGGGATGGGATTCTCCAAGGTGGATTACTGATGCAGGATACTGTTCACGAATGGAACTCAGTGTTGGTTCACAAGATAGTCTGAGTCATGCAAAGTTCACTGAAGCCATCAGTCAAGAGGATGCCGAACGTCAACTAATACTGTGCTTCTATGAGTCCCAACGAATTAACTGGGTATCTTATAAAGAAGCTTATGAAATGGCACAAGCACAACAAAAACCAATTCATGTCATCTCACTGGATGGACCTCTTACCGATGAGGCATGCTGAGGAAGTGGTAAAGATTTGAGGGCAGTTGTCCTCGGTAATGATCGAGTTATCAAATTTCTGAATGATAACTTTATAAACACTTGGGTATCCAATTTTGAATTAGGACGAAAACCGAGTGCGCGTGAATATATTGCAAAGAGATACCCACAAGAATCTAAATCATTTTTCTCTGACAACCCATTATTTCAAGCAATAAAGGAAGGCTGGCAGGAACGTTCACCTGTGGATTGTCTTGTCATATCACCCGAATTTGAACTAAATGGTAAACTTGCATTGAACAAGTTTCTCTACGGAGGTCACGACTGGGATGGCGGTAGAACAAGGGCAGAAAATTACCGACTTTTTCTAATAGAATCCTTAGAGGAAAAGTATCCAGGATTTAGAACGGATAATTCTTTCGCATATCTACTGGAGGAAAAAGAGGAAGCTAAAGAGCAGGAGAGTCCTTTCAAACCCTTCTTGACTGGTTTGGATGTGGTGCTCAATCCTACACAACCTACATTGGAAGTAGTGGATGTAATACGGACTCCGGAGGTAGGTTATCAAGAACCTACAATCGTTAGAATTGATGCCACAGCCTTTGAAAAGGGGGGAATACTTACGATTGACATACGTGTCGGAGGTGCTGAACTTGCTGGTTCCTTCTATTTGTACGATAGCGACTTCGAATTCCCAACGGAACGCGGGCAGCGTTACGTCCAATCTATTGCCAATGCTACGGATATTCCACCTGGTGAAACGGCGCAAATTACATATCCATTCTACCGAGATCAAGTTTTTAAGTTGGCAATTACCTCATCCGAACTGAAAGAAAGGGAGGAGAATGTCAATGCCTTTCAGGCGAGAATTTGTATCAAGGAGAATTGAAATGCAAACATCTTCAAACAGAATCAAGCTTAATCTTGACAGTGATTCAGTAGTCAACGTCAAAGGTTTCATCGCACCGATTGAATACACACAATACGACTTCCACGTGGAGTGGGACGAATTAGCAAACCTACGGGTTGCTGAACCGGAGAAGCAGTACCCAACATCCGTTTTTCAAGCATTTCTGCCATCGGAACCGGTTTCGGTGGGTGAATGCTGGCAGATTCAAGAAGAAGGCGCGCTAACGTTGCTACGGCAACTTCACCCCAACCCACAACTGAAACTGGTGATTGATTCGGGGGATTCTCGCGGGTTGTGGGCATGTCTGCGCGCTTACAATGATGGACTCGCCGAAATTGTGTTCCGTATTCATGCAGAATTCGTCATGAACAGTGGAAAGTTCACCCCGTCGCAATTTGCCGGAAATTTGGTAATCAACCGGATCCAAGAGAAAGTCGTTTTCTTCAAAATGTACGTACCGCCAACGACACTGAATTTCGATGCCGGTTGGACGCAAGAAGACGGAGGCACTTTTGCGGAGATCGGCTTTTGCCCACAGATTGAACTTTGTACTGGCACAAAACCTACTGATGTCAAATTCACCGTATCAATCATGCCAGAAGAAGCCGAACGCGCACTGTCATCGCGTTTCTATAAGTTTCAGAAAATCAACTGGGTTTCGCTGGAGGATGCGTTGGAGATGGCACCCGTGCAACAGAAACCGATCCATGCAATCTCAATAGATGGACCGCTTTTTGATGAGTCGTGCTGAGGGACTGGCAAAGCCTTGAGGACAGGTGTCCTCTCTCAAGACCAAATGATTGAATTCTTAAACAGAAACTTCATCAATACGTGGGTAACCAATGCCGATTTAGGACGGACAGGCAGCTTGCAAGCACCAATTGCGAGTAGATGGGAGCGAGAAGGTAAGACGTTCAATACAAGCCACGCCTTAGCAAAAACAATTATGAAAGGATGGGTGAAAGGGTCACCAGTGGACTGCTTTGTTATCTCACCAGAGATCGAATTAATGGGCAGCTTAGACTACAATGAGTTCCTTGACAACTTAGGAAGAATGGACGATGCAGAAGCTTACCTATTATTCCTCAATGAATCCTTGGATGGAAAACGCCCTGGATTGGGAGACATCATCCTTACACCAGAACAGCCCTTACAGGAAGTGATAGATACTTTTCATACTCCGACGGTAGCGCACAAGGATTACACTGTCGTCTTTATTGATGCCACAGCCTTTGAAGGGGGTGGCACGCTCACCATTAACATCTACGTCGGTAGAGACGATGCGATAGGGATATTCCATCTCCTCGACGGAGACAGTAAACTTCCAACGGAAAAAACTCCTGATGGCATTGATCCGACAGTATGGAACAATCAAGAAAGTGAGGAATATAAGAAGGCATTTGATGCACTTACCAAAGTATGGGGTATATTCCCCGATGAAACTGGACGAATTACATACCAGTTCGATCGGGGTCAACGCTTTAAATTGTGTGCGACTGGAGATCAATGGGGTGGAATTGGAGGGATAAACGCTTTTCACGCAAAAATTTCTGTAGAGGAGAATCAAGCGGAATCTTTAGATGGAGAACAACCTGAAGTCAGTGAAAATACCTCAGTTGCTCCGTTAAGTGTTTTGAACGTCATACTTAGCAGTGATCAGCCATCGCAGGAAGTATTAGACATTTTTCGCGCACCGGGAAGCGGTTATCAAGATTACACTGTTGTGAATATTGATACAACGGCGTTTGAAGATGGTGGACTACTCACTATTGATATCCAAGTGGGGAGTGCAGAACCTTACGGATCTTTTGATCTCTTTGATGATGACACTAAACTTCCGACAGAAGGCATACCTGAGGAAGCTCTCGTCTCTGCATGGGGCGTTGAACCCGGCAAAGGAGAAAGAATCACACATCGTTTTGAGCAGGGTAAAGTCTTTAAGTTTGGGGCAACCGGGGATTGGTTTAGTAAGAAAGGGGATATCAACGCTTTTATCGCCAATATTTCTGTAGAGGAGAGTTGAATGAAATCAATTATAGACAACATCACTCTTAATTTAAACGGTGATGAGAAAGTTTCAGTCAAAGGGTTTATTGCCCCGATTGAGCACACCCTATCCCATTTTCATATAGAGTGGGATGCATTAGCAAATCTGCGGGTTGCTGAACCTAAAAAAGAACGCAATAAGTAGTTTTGGACTTGAGATTTTTCAGATTTTTCTCATTTTTTTTCTGTTGTATACTATCCATAAGTTCGTTTGGCAGGGCTGTTAGTGCAACGCACCTTGCGTTGCATCCTGCCACTACTTCTAACAGAGTATGACGAACCCACGAACGATACCCGTGTAAAACGTATCAAATAACTTGTTTGGCAGTGCATACCGCACATTCTGGACACTATGCACCTATTTCGCAAACAAGTTGATGACAAAAAGCCCCCTCTCAAAGAACTGGGTATCTCTAACACTATTCATCTCATACTCTCATTGACAAACTTGTCAAACATGCTGTCAACACTCCTATAGTTATACTTGTAGCACGCTTCAGCAACATATAGCGGTGTGTATCCTGTCTGATAATGGTGATGCTGTCCATACCAAGCGCGTTTGAGAAGCGACCAAAAGCCTTCAATCGTGTTTGTATGAGTATCACCATCAGCAAACTGCACCTTGTGGTTGATAACAGCGTGCTTCATTTCTTTCCCGATGAGATTATAGGCTTGAAACTCATCGGTAATCAGTTCCGAGCCCTTCAGATTAGCCACACTTCGGATAAACTCAAGGATCGTTCTCCCAGTCAAATTCGGTGCGAGTTGCGCGACAACCTTGCCACCTCGCTGGACTGCCCCGATGATAGCGTCCTTATCCGTGCCACGCCCGCGTTTAGCGGGTTCATCATCGGAGCGCTTATTTTTCTTGCGAGGCTTCCCACCGATATAGGTCTCGTCAGCCTCAATGATACCTTCAAGCAAAGCACCGCCTTTTTTTGCCATTTCCGCACGTATACGAACCATCATATACCATGCTGTCTTTTGATTCAAGTCTAAATCGCGCGCCAGCAGAGCCATTCAATTGTCCGGTAGTTCTCTTATGTAGGAGCGATCTCCGAATCGCGACCCTCCCCTCCCCTGTAGGAGCGATCTCCGAATCGCGACCCTCTCTAAAATGTCCTGAAAAACTTGAAAACTGAATGGCTCTGGCGCGCCAGCAGGGCTATTTAGTTTTAGGCTTTTTGTCCATTTTATCCGAAAAGTCGCGATTCGGAGATCGCTCCTACAGCGGAAAGTCTTAGATTGAAAATCTAAATATTCGGAGAACTAAATAGCCCTGGCGCGCCAGTTGATGACTTGACAAACTTTTCTTCGCATTCGCTATCAGCGATATTGCCAAAAACCACTTCTGCAACGCTATCTTTGCACTGTGGAACACCGTGCCACAGGTGACTTTGAAACTCACCTCACACGCGTGGCAATTCCAACGACCGATACGCCCTTCTTCCGTTTCTGTCTGTCTACCGATATGGGTGCCTTCACAGTGCGGACATTTCGGTGAACCCTTCCAACGTATCTTCTCCAAATGTGCTGGACACGCCTCTTGATCCGGGAAACGTTCCATGACCTTGATTAAGTCCATCAGAATACTCCTCTGAATAGGAGTTGCTTTTTTCTGACGGTTTCTGATACAATATCAGGTAAGGTGAAACCGAGAAAAAGCAACTCTGCTTTTTTAGGTTAATTGGGAGGCAACAACCTCCCTTTTTTCTTACCTATATTATACCACATAAACCTTGTCTACACAAGGTTTTATAGCAATTTTTAAAAATTTTTTCTAAGTCCAAAACTACTTATTGCGAAAATCAATATGGAGAAGTTTAAATGAAGACAATACTTTTTTCTTTTTTGACGCTACTGATAATCTTGAGTATCTTGTCATCAATCGGTTTCACAGAATATGATCCCATCACCCAAATCGCGCTACCCGAAGGCGCGAAAGCCCGTCTTGGGAAGGGAGAGGTGAAAGAGATTACATTTTCTCCGAATGGTAACTTTCTTGCTATAGGCAGCTCAATCGGAATTTGGATTTACGATGTTAAAATCCAAAAAGAAGTAAGTCTACTTACTGACCACTCATGGGGAGGAGTTGAATGTGTCACATTTAGTCCAGATGGCAATACCCTTGCAAGCGGTACTTGGGACGGAACGGTGCAGCTGTGGAATGTATTAACAGGAAAGTACATAGCAACCCCCAAACATAAAGAGAATGCTGCCACCTCAAGTGTCGCATTTAGTCCAGATGGAAATACCCTTATAAGCGGCTATCGCTATGCCTATAATCCTGATCGGAAAAGGTATGAGATGACGTTAGGGTTTTGGGATGTGGCAACAGCAAATTACAAAGGGACATTTAAAGGAAGGACACGCAATATTTCAAGTGTTTCATTCAGTCCGGACGGTAGCACAGTCGCAAGTGGCAGTGAAGATACGACAATTCGGTTATGGGATGTTACGACCAGGCAGCAATTAGCTGTACTCAAAGAACATACAGGTGGGATTAACGGTCTTGAATTCAGTCCGGATGGCAGCATCTTGGCAAGTGGAGGTGGTTACAAAGACAATACGATCCGGTTTTGGAATGCACTTACAGGAACACACCAAAAGACGCTCACAGGACATACGGACAATGTTATGTGTATTGCATTCGCCTCCGATGGTGAACTCCTCGCGAGCGGGAGTGCAGACCATACAATTAGGTTGTGGAACGTCGCATCGGGAAAGCACAAGACTACACTTACTGGACATACAGACGTGATTGTCAGTATTGCTTTTAGTCCTGTTAATAACACGTTGGCAAGTGCAAGCTGGGACGAAACAATCCGGCTGTGGGATGCAACTAAACTCACAGGATATACGAAGTATGTTTCCTGTATTGCTTTCAGTCCGGATAGTAAAACGCTGGTTAGCGGCAATCATGATGGCAATATTTACTTTTGGGATTCCACCACAGGCAAACATACACAAACACTTGGAGGACATACAGGTTGGGTTTTCGATTTAGCATTCAGTCCGGATGGAAGAGTACTTGCGAGTGGAAGTGGAGATAAAACGGTGCGACTGTGGGATGCCGATACAGGCAAACACAAGAATACCCTAAAAGGTCATACGGATAATGTCTATAGTATTGCATTCACCTCGGATGGCAAACTGCTTGCAAGCGGTAGTTTCGACAAAACGGTGAAACTGTGGGATGCCGATACAGGCAAGCATAAAAATACACTCACAGGACACACAGACATGGTTTTCAGTGTTGCGTTTAACCCTGATGGTAACATTCTTGCGAGTGGAAGTGGAGACAAAACGGTGCGGCTATGGAATGTCTCTACAGGCAAACATTTAAAAACCCTCGCTGGTCATAAACGCCTGGTTGAGGAAATAGCCTTCAGTCCAGATGGCAAAACACTCGCAAGTAGCAGTGGTGATGGTGCAATTCGCTTGTGGGATACTGCTATAGGAAAGGTGAAAAGAACATTCAACGAAAATACAGATCAAACCTTTACTATTGCGTTCAGTCCTGATGGTAACACACTCGCAACTGGCAGTATAGGTGGCAAGGTTTACTTATGGGATTTGGAGACAGGAAAACAGAAAAAGGTTCTATCTGGACATACTGGAAATGTATTGGACGTAACGTTCAGTCCAGATGGCAAAACACTCGCAAGTGGAAGCAACGATGGTACTATTCTTTTATTCGGACCAGTTTGGAAAGAATGATAAAGAGGCTTTTTTCTTGAATGTTTTTGTCAAACCTGTTATCATTTCTAATTACACTAACAAAATACAATATATTGCGGTTGGTAGGATTCCCTCCCATTGCTGCTTTATAATTCAACAAAATCACTGAGAGGAACAACAATGCGAAGCCACGAAGTAGACTACGAAATTTTCGGAAACGATATGCAGGTCGTTGAGATTGAACTCGACTTGGATGAAACGATTGTAGCGGAAGCTGGGGCGATGAACTGGATGGAGGAGGACATTGTCTATGAGGCAAAGATGGGCGATGGATCCAAAGGCGACGAGGGGTTGATGGGCAAACTCTTCAGTGCCGGTAAGCGAGCACTTAGTGGTGAATCGGTGTTTATGACTCACTTCACCAACACAAGCAGCAACAAGAGGCGAGTTGCATTCGCCGCTCCTTACCCCGGTCATATTATCCCCATTGATCTTGCCCAAATTGACGGTGAACTGATGTGCCAGAAGGATGCATTTCTCTGTGCTGCTCTTGGCACCGAAGTTAGCATTGCTTTTTCACGAAAATTAGGTAGGGGTTTCTTTGGAGGTGAAGGTTTTATCCTTCAGCGTCTACTTGGCGACGGTATGGCTTTTGTGCATGCTGGTGGAACAGTAATCAAAAAAGAACTTAACAACGATACACTCAGGGTTGATACTGGTTGTCTTGTCGCTTTCACGCAAGGTGTTAACTATGACATTGAAATGACTAAAGGTTTAAAATCAATGCTATTCAGCGGTGAGGGATTTTTCCTCGCAACCTTACAGGGGACCGGTACCGTTTACCTTCAGAGTTTGCCCTTCTCGAAGCTTGCTGACCGCATCATTGCACAAGTGCCATCAAGCAGTAGTTGACACTGTTGCTATATCCACCTAAAAAGACGATACGCTCAATTGGGTATGTAAAGTTTTTGTCACCTTATGCATCAATTTAGACGTATCGTCCGTTGAGTGTCGCTTCGCTCTACCGGATGGACGATAATATTTGTGAAAAAATATTTACACACCCCGTAATCCTTCGCGATTATGTAAAGTTTGAGTGCTGACGAAGCACACACCGATTGATTAGACACAAGATAAGAACCCATTTCTGAAACTTATCCTGATTTGTAACAATCTCAATACGCACAAATTTACCACTGCGTAAAGCGTTGATTTGAATTGGGCTGCAGGGTTGAGACAGTGCATCAACTATCTTCGGATACCAGATTCTGCAGATTTATCTCATCAAGTGTATCTGCTTCCCAAACTTCTTCAAAAAGCAAGTCAAGACGGGAAAGATCTTGTATTGAGGTGACTTGATCTGTAACCATTTTGGGAATATCATTAAATCGGAACTGCAGCAGTTTTATCACTGCTTCTTGTTTTGCGCGTATTTTACCTTGTTCTATACCTTCGGCTTTACCTTGTTCTATACCTTCGGCTTTACCTTCGGCTTTACCTTCGGCTTTACCTTCGGCTTTACCTTGTTCTATACCTTGTTCTCTGAGAACGTCTGCCATTGACTTCGCCATCGTTTCTACCTCCATTTCATGTATATGCCTATCAACCAACTTAATCAATTCTTGATGTTCTTTAGTAGGACGGCGATGCAGAATCAGCAAGAGTAGATAGTTAATAGCGCGCCGTCGCTGTTCCGATTGTTCTGGATCAAGTGTGTTTAGATGCGACATCGCTTCAACAAGTGCATCAACTATCTTATCCTTACTTGCACCTTCCTTTTGAAGAACTGTAAGTAACCATCCAAACGGATGGTCGGTTTTCGTTAAATCTGTAACATCTGTATCCTTAACGCTTAGAAACAATGTATCAAATTTCGGGACAAATTGAGACAAGACACTTGGGATATCCATCATGGCACCAAGCGTCAGCGGGACGTTCCAACTCCGATCACCGCTGTAAAAGACAATCGGGAGAATTGGACGCAAACGCCATTTACTTTTCGGGACATTGTTTGATGTCCACTCTCTGCGCTGTGTATCCCATATCTGAGTCATATAAAACAGTACACGAAACCCCATTGCAACATCAACCGTAGATTGATGTTCGATTAGGACATAGATAATCAGTTCATCAATGCCAGATTCACGTTTAAATGGCACGCTAAAAAGGATGTCAGATTCTTGTTCTCGAAGATTGTCAGCAATAAAACTCCTATTAAGTTGCGAAAGTTGATTAAAATCAATTAGATCAACGAGTTCAATTGCAACGATTTCTAACAAACCTTGCACGTTTTCTTTATCTTGCAATAACCATCTTGCGCTTTTATCAGGAAAATGTTCAATCGGAATGTCAAAAAAACTGCGAATATCTGTGTTTTCTGGCATGCTACCTCCTATCAAGCAACGTTTATATAGGATAACACGATTTGCCAGTAAAATCAAGCACATATAGACAGGATGTATTTCTATATGAATTTTGGCAAGGTATCAGCCTTTTATTGTAGGAAGGGCTGCATGCCAAATACCGTAAAGACATTCGACGTTTATTTCTCTTACAAGAGAACTGCGTGAGTATCGAACATCGCTGACATTAATACGATTTTTCTTTACAGTCTTGATCATACATGTTATTATTTTTCCAAATGTAGCGAGAGTCCTTGATATTCTTTAGGTACTCTGCAGCGTTAATTTATTTTTTTGGAGTTTCCGTGAAAATTCGATGTATTAAAGCTTATCAAGTTGACCTTCCGCTACACGAAGGCAGCTACAATTGGTCTGGCGGAAAATCTGTATCCGTTTTTGACAGTACCATCGTTTCAGTTGAAACCGATGAAGGTATTACCGGCTATGGAGAGGTTTGTCCGTTGGGACCGTTCTATCTCCCTGCTTATGCAACGGGCACTCGCACTGGCATTGCCGAACTCGCACCACACCTCATCGGCGAAGACCCGACACAACTCCTTCCTCTCAATCAACGCATGGATATCGCGCTCAAAGGACATCCATACATAAAATCAGGAATTGACATTGCGTGTTGGGATATCCTCGGTAAGGTATCAAACCAATCGGTTTGCACCCTCCTCGGCGGAAGGTATGGTAATGATTTCATGCTCTATCGTGCAATTTCACAACAATCTCCTGACGAGATGGCAGGGAAAGTGGCAGCCTATCGGGCTGAAGGGTATCGCAAATTCCAGTTGAAAGTGGGCGGCGACCCAAACACCGATATTGAACGTATCCATGCGGTCGCCGAACTGATGGAACCGGGAGATGTGCTCATTGCAGATGCGAATACCGGCTGGTTGATGCACGAGGCAGCCCGCGTCGTCCGAGGTGTGAGTGGTGTAGATGTCTACATTGAACAACCGTGCCTTTCTTATGAAGAATGCCTTGCTATTCGCGAACGAACAGATCACCCCTTTGTTCTTGACGAAACGATTGACAGTATCCATACGTTGTTACGTGGTCATGGCGATCGCGCTATGGATGTCGTCAATATTAAAATCAGCAAATTTGGTGGCTTAACCAAAGCGAAACTTGCGAGAGACCTATGCGTTGAACTTGGAATCGCGATGACGATTGAAGATAGTTGGGGTGGAGATATTACAACCGCGGCGATTGCGCATCTCGCTCACAGCACACCAACAGCGTTTCTTTTCACTGCGACCGATTTTAATAGTTATGTCACTGTCAGCACGGCGGATGGTGCACCACAACGAGTCAACGGCAGAATGGCAGCCTCAATGCAACCGGGGTTGGGAATTATCCCAGATATGGATGTGTTAGGTGAAGCGATTGTTCAGGTGGAATGATTGTATGACTATCAGAATCCTCTCTGCTTCTGATGTCCGAGAAGCCCTACCGATGCCCGAAGCAATTGATGCAATGCGACATGCCTACAGTCAACTCTCGGCAGATAAGGCAACAGCACCACCACGACAACATATTTCTACTGATAACGGTGTTACGCTTATAATGCCCGCCTATCTTCCCGAACGCAGTGAATTCGGAATCAAAGTCGTCTCAGTTTATGATGACAATCCAAACCTTAACTTACCTCGTATCACGGCAACAGTCTTAGTCCTTGACCCAACAACAGGATCACCAAAAGCATTCATGGACGGTGCTAGCCTCACTGCTATCCGAACAGGTGCAGGTGGAGGCTTAGCGGCAGACTTGCTCGCTCGGAAGGATGCAAAAACGGTGGGACTATTCGGGGCGGGTGTACAAGCGAGGGCACAATTGCAGGCGGTGATGGTAGTCAGAGACATTGCCCGCGTCAACCTTATCAGCAGGACTGAAGCTTCTGCACAACAACTTGCCGCTGAGATTTCGGAGTGGACAGATGCACCAAAAGTCAATCTCGTCCCTAACCCGCAACAGGTAGTGGCAGACGCTGACATCGTTATTTGTGCGACAACATCGGCAACCCCACTTTTTGACGGAAACGCCCTACAACAGGGCACGCACATCACAGCCGTCGGCACATTTGTCCCAGAAAAACGGGAAGTCGATACGACGACAATAAGGCGCACACACCGGATTGTGGTAGATTCGCGGGAAGATTGCTTAGCGGAAGCGGGAGACCTGATTATTCCGAACGCTCAAATTGACGCTGAAATAGGCGAAATCGTCAATGGCGACAAGCATGGACGTCAGTCAGATGACGAAATCACCTTTTTCAAGTCCGTAGGCGTGGCAGTGCAGGATGCAGTTGCAGCTTCAATGGTACTTTCAGAGGCGGAGGCAAAAGGATTAGGGATCGTTGTTGAAATGGCATGATGAACGTTGTTCCACCACGGCACGAAGGGCGAGGTCCGTATGCATTGATAGAATTCCCCTATGTAGTAGCACCGTAGTGGTTACCTGTTGTCAATCCGACGACAATGGTGGTTGTGTTATATTTTGTTGCATAGATTGATTTTGCAAAGAGTTCATCACGTTTTAAGATTTAATGTGTTTATTCTTTGGAATATAAAGCCTCGTATGCAGGCTGCAAGTCTTGTTCTCTCAAGTATGCAACATCATCCTCTGATATTATAGGCTCTATATCCCATCCCTTAGCATTAGCAATAGTTGCAAGTTCACGTTTAAGTGATCTAAAAGATTTGTTTCTCTGACTGGTACTTACTTCGTTACCAGTATTTAATATCATGATCGAACCAAATATCATTATTTAGCCGAAAACTCTCCTCTCAAGTATGCAACATCATCCTCTGATATTATAGGCTCTATATCCCATCCCTTAGCATTAGCAATAGTTGCAAGTTCACGTTTAAGTGATCTAAAAGATTTGTTTCTCTGACTGGTACTTACTTCGTTACCAGTATTTAATATCATGAAAATTACTGAATGTGCATCGTTAGAAATATTAGAAATATCTTGTTTTATCCTAACAGATATATTGTAATGCCTTACAGGTATTTTCTTAATATATCCGACAATTATAGATACAATGCCATCAGTTCCATACTTTTTAGATTTTGAAGGGTCGTATCCTTTTTTACGAGCAAGATCAACAGATATTTCATAACCCCCATCTAAAAATGCACAAGACGTTACTTCTAATCTTTTAGTTTTATAATTGTATTTATATCTACGTCTGCGAGGATCAAATTTTTCGCCTTTCCTGTTAACTTTTTCATGAACATGAACTATACGATACACTGTATCGGAATCGTCTATATGATTGTTAATATTACGCGTTGTGCTAGTTAACATTTGGTATATTTATCTTTCACATGTTTGTCTCGTTTCGGTTTGAATTCCGCAACTTTTTCAATTCACGACACCATTCAAAGGTAGGAGGGAATTCCGATTCCCGACAGGGTATCGCGATTCGGAGATCGCTCCTACAGAATATGCACAACTGTGAAAAACAACAAAACTATTACTTAACTAGCACAAGTCGTTAATATTATCCATCAATCAGCCATTTCCACAGTAAGAGTGCATTATCAGTATTAAGATCGCCATCCTCATCTTCAAGTCTTACTGATTTCCCAATTTTTGTATATGTCATGCAATTATCCTTAATATCAAAATGCAGTGACCTGTCCTCGTAATACCATTCCGTAGATAAAGTTCCATCCCAATCATCTGTAAGGAATGGGTGCATCCAAGTATTGTTAGGCTGACCGTCCAATCCTTTAATAATATTCTCCAAGATTGTTCGCATGTTATCAAACGACAACATGCTTGGGTTTTCAGCATCTTCTATGCCATCTGAACTCCAGTCGTATTTATGCTCTGACATAAGTTTTAACTCATTACACACTCTTTGAATTGACAATTCAGTTTCGAGTGATAAAAGTGTATGAGTTAGCGATATAGTATCATCTATAAGTGTTATATCATCTGGAGGTAAGGCAATATCTATGAAATCTTTACTGAAATAATACTTTACACCATCATGTATTTCCCACATCAGCCCAATTGGATTAATTGGATTAATTGGATTAATTGGATTAATTGGATTAATTGGATTAAAAGATATATTCCAACCTACATGACCTAAAACATTTCCTATGTCATGAATACTGTGACCAGTATATAAACATCTAATAGTTTGTTTATCATCCTCAATATCTCTGCCTAAAGAATCAATATCGATCATAGATGCTATAATTGAATTATCATGCAGGATTTGAGTATTTACCATTTTATTCCTCCACACGCAAACCATAAATATCAGTTATAACTCTTGTGGCAATAGATTGCAAAGTATCTATTCTATTCTTAGACATATACTGTATAAAATCAGTAATACTACCAACTTTAAAGTGGAAATTTAAATTAAAAAAACATGCTTTTTGTTTATGGTCAACAGTAATATCTATATTTGTGTTTATATTGTCAAGATCTACTCTGGCAATATACCTTTCAATAGATGGCGAGTTAGTAAAATGTCTATGCTTGCTTATACCACCTGAGATCATCATGTCTATAATTGATTGAGCAGATACATCCTCAATAAATAGAAGATTAACACCATACTCTTTAATAGGGATATTAGGTTGTAGGTCGCATAATATCTCAGCAAATTCCTCTAATAAACTAAAATCGTCATTATCTGTTAGAATTAAATCTAATCTAGCATGATTAAACCTAACCTTAATACCAGCCAGATGAATTGTAATTGGAGAGCTGGTAACGGAATATGCAGGGTCTGCGTCAATATCAAACTTTATCTCTGGTTTATCCGATTTGTTTGATATTATTTTTTTAATAAAAATAGTATCTCGGAAATTACTGGCAAACCATTGAGGAGTAATGATATTCGGATTCCACCCACCTACAATAGCTAATGAGCTATGCTGATAGTCTAATCTCATAATATACCTTCATGTTTAAGTAATGATGTTTTGCATCAACACACATTATAACATTATAACAGAAAAAATCTGAACGCAACGAAAACTGTAGTATATTCAAAAACATGTATCAATAGGAATTCAATCAATCTTTCGTTGATTGCCCTTCGTATCGGATGGTTGTAGATTAAGCATTGTTTTAAACATCCTTTGGCGGACAGGTCGTGACTGTTCACCTATTTTCTGATAATTACTATAGTTTGGACAATTTACAAACTATTCAAGTCAACTGTTGAGATACTATGAACTACTATACATATTCCGCCCCGCTGGGGCTGCTTTAAAGTATTTTTCTACGAGTTTCTTCAATCAGCTAAATCTCACAAAATATAAAGGATATAAGAAAAACATCAGCCCCAGCGGGGCGACAGGTGTATAGAAAACGATAGCTTAACCATAATCAGCCCCAGCGAGGCGACAGGTGTATTAGTGAAACTTCTATTGATGCTGAGGTGTTTCTATTAACTGACTATCACACAGAAACTCTAAAAATTGTCCAAACTATAGGATAATTATAATACTATATAAAAAATGATTTGTCAATCAAAAAGGAATGTGTTATCCTAATGAAAAGAAAACCTCACGAAACGGCACAAAAATTAAACGAATGTTTATGTCAGAAACTACTAATTGCGTTTTCTACCGTAGGGTGAGGTCCCTGTACCTCGCCATATCCATAATGGTCACAGTCTACTCAAGCAGATGAGTGTCTTGGATGGTCAATCTGTTTGATCCTATTCAGCTAAAAGATAGTTGATGATTATCTCAGCGGCAACTTCGCCTTTCGGATTATCCCCATGATGTGTTTGGTGGGCCATTGCAAGTCTACCTCGATCTCCATCTCGGAGAATTATGGGATCTGCCAATGTCGCCTGAACATCCCCGGTATTACTTGCAAATATCTTTTCAGCATACCACTCAGATTGGAGTTGATCCAAAGGGAAAGGTCTGTCAGATTCAAAATTGACTAAACTTGGGGTTACCGTTCTGCCACCTTCAGTGACACGCATAAAAAGGTCCTCGATATGCTCAACATTTATATCAACATTGGGGAGGTCCATGAGGTTTTGCAAAGGAGCTTTGTAGTTGGGAGTGTCATCTGAACTGTAATAGCCGAAATAATCTGCCTGATTCAAAATCGTATCACCATCCGTTGTTTCAATCCAGTTTTCGGCTATAGACCCATCGGTTTGGATATTCCCCGCGGCATAGATTGATGTGGGTAAAACGCCATAAAGGATACAGACATTCACGGTACCGTTTGCAGTTGTTTCAACCATCCAGTTTTTAAGAGATTCCTCACTTTCTGTAATCACCGCACGAATTCCATTGGATTCCAAAAGTTTCTTCGTCATTTCTGCTTCGACTGTTGCATTTTCCAATGTTATCCACGAGGCACTACCTGTATAAATCAAAACATCTACTGGACCGTCTATAGACTCAACTGGTATAGCGTCTGATGGTTCCTGTTCCACCATTTCTGCAGATTCTGCATTCGGCACAACAGGTCCCTCCACTTTCTGCATTTTATTGCAACTGGCAAAGGAAACCATACAACCAATTAGAGCGATAATAACTAACCATTGGTATTTTCGCACTGATAATTCTCCTTAAAGTATAAAATGTATATAAAATTATACTATGCACTACAGACGGTAGCAAATTTTTTTGATAGTGGCACGTTTTGACACGATGCGCCACGTCTCAAACATCGGAGGTATTATCGCTCTTGTGTCGTTATTTAGAAAAAACCCTCCCGAATTTCATAATGTAAACAATATGATTAAAGCAGTATTCTTTGACCTTGATGGTACACTCTGCGACTCTAATACAGCATGGAGCATCGCGGTAAGAGAAACATTCCAACTTTTTAGCAAGCATCAGCCAGATATTTTGGAAGAGGATCTTATAAAAGCATGGGCAGCAGTTCATCAGAAACTCTTTCAGCAACTCGACACGGGGAAATGCTCCATGGCAAAAGTCAGAGATTTACGTTTCCAATGTTTATTCGAAGAACTAAATCTACCTCTGGGTAAATTCACAGAAGAACTCAACGACTTTCTCAGTACGCGCTATATCACGAGTTTACGTCTTTACGAAGATGTCACGGTTCTTGAGGAGTTACACGCATACCATGTCGGTATCATCACAAACGGTGCACACGATAAACATACTGACAGCCAACCTTCTAAAGTCCGATACCTTGAACTAAGTGAACGTATTCTGTCGTTGACAATTTCCGATGAAATCGGTGTCAGAAAACCGAAATTGGAAATCTTCAAATTGGCTTGTGAACGGGCTAACGTTCTGCTGAAAGAGGCAATGTTCGTTGGAGATTCTATTCAATATGACATCATTGGTGCAAACAAGGCAGGCATGACAAGCGTTTTGATAGACCGAAAATCTGATGTATTGATACCGAAAGTAGCGGACAGACGACCAGACTATTCAATCTCAAATCTATATGATGTTTTGTCCTGTTTGGAGCACAAACAGGATTAGAATTACTAATTGATACCTAAACAATACGATTTCGGTCACTTTGGCATAATCCGTAGCACTTTCCCATTTGCTCCACCAACAACAATGCTCCCATCCGTTGGATGAACAGCAAGTGAATAAACCCAACCGTTTAGTGCAGGTATCTCATCCGTAACTTCAACTGAGTCTGGATCAACGAGACGAATAGCACCATCAGCGCAGGCAGCGACAATCCTGGAACCAGCGTTCAACCATGCTACGTCCAGCGGTGCCGCTTTAAGTCTTGCAAACTTTACCATTCGCCCAATCGTCGGCTGCCAAAACCGAACAGTACGGTCACTCCCTGCCGAGGCAATCATGGGAAGTGCTGCATCACCCGGACGTAGTGCAAGGTCATGCACTGGCAGCGTATGATTGTTCAGACTTCGTATCAACTCACCGGATGTCAAGTCCCAGACACGCAGATTCTGATCCACCCCCGTACTCACGAGCGTCTCCTTATCATTGAGAAAACAAAGAGATAACACACCCCGTGAATGGCCTTTCAACCGTTGGATTGGGGCACCTGTTTGCAGATCCCAAAGTATAATGTCACGGTCCAAGCTTGCCGATACGAGCGACGACGCATCCCGCCAAGCTATAGCTGTAACCGAATCTCGGTGCTCCCTGAGAATTCGGAGCGATTTTCCATCGGGCCATGAAAAGATCTCTACAACGCCTTGGGTTGCTGGATTTCCACCACCAACAGCCAACTGATCGCCATCAGGCGAAAACGCGAGGTCATGAATGTTATGGGCTTGGACCTTAATCATCTTCTTTAGGTCAAGTGTAGGAAAATCGTAAACGTGCAATCCTGCCTGAGAACATGCAACGACAGACTTGCCATCGTGTGAAAACACAAGTGAAGTTATCGGTGGCATGATGGTAGGTTGGTGCGGATTGATGTCGGTATCTGATGGCTCGCGATGCGGTTGATTTCCTTTCCAATTCCCATAGTTCGCGCCCTGGTCAATCCACTTTCTTATCAAATCCGTTTCGTTTCGCGTCAAAGGTTCACCTTCATCTGGCGGTGGCATGACACCGGCATCGCCTTCGGGTAAGGTGATACGCTGGTAGAGAAGCGAATCCTCAGGCGCACCCGCGATAATCACCTCTCCGTGCCTGCTCTCCTCAATACCTTTTACGCTGTCCAGTTGAACATCACCTTTCGGTTTTCTAATGGTGCTACTGTCGTTTGCTTTTGGGGCACTATGGCAACTGAAACAACGACTCTTGAGGATAGGCAAGATCTGCGTCTCAAAGTCAACTTCAGTCTGGGCGTTGACCCTATTTGTAGTCATAATTAGTGTTCCCAACGCCACCAAGAAAAACACGGTGAGAGTAGTTTTAAACCTCATGAAAACTCCTTATTTCTCATATCTGTTTTTCTCTGCCCATTCACGTTTGAGTTCTTTTGTCTCTTTCAGATCTTCTTTCTTTTTGTCCTTCACTTTTGCTTTGTCCATCGCCTTTGCTTTGACTTTCTCCTGTTTCTGATTTTCTTGCATTTTGCGATACTGCTCCATGATACGTTTGCGTTCTTCAGATGTAGCGTTTTGGAACCGCTTCTTCATTTTCATTGAATTCAGTTGCTTGCTATCACGATTTTCTGAATTCTGATTTGAGCGATTTCCACGGTTCAAAGTAGGAGCCCCACCACCATTCGTACTTGAACTACTCAGAAATGGACTCCACTCGGCACGAATTGTCATTATATCGCCTACCTTATAGAGTATAACTTGATTTGATTTGATGTCTTTAACAATCGCGTCTCCTACTTTTTCACCGATGGCGACATAGTAGGATTGATTCGATTTTCGATCCATCAGGAGTGCCCTTGCCATGTTCCCTTCTGGTTCAATCAGCGTTGCAATCAGTGTATACTGCGGTTCACTATCCGGTTTCTGCCAACCGAGCGGACGGAAGAGGTTATTCTCAACAATCACACGGTAGAAATCTGCATTACTGTTCGGTTCCTTATCCCGATTGACAATAGGATTCTTGCGGCGTGCAGAGGCATCCTTACCCGCATTTCGCTTCTCAGGATTTGCGCGTTTCTGGTCTGGCATCATCTTTCCTTTTGCCGGATTGACGAGCATCTCTCTGGATTTGTCAGTAATGTCTCCATGAGTGTTAAGACTCTTGTATTGACTGATTAACAACAGAAGGATCAGCGCACTGCAGAGCACGATAACCGTGGTGATTTTTGATTGAGTTTTCATTTTGGGTCTCCTTGTCAATAGTTAGTCTGGAACTCGTTGCAGGTCATCAGACTCCACACGAAATCCTCAAGCAATGCGCGCTGGGCATTGGAGGTAGCCTTGTCGACGAGTTTTTGATGCCAAAACTGCCGCTCATCATCAGTCGGGTACCGACTGAGCGCGGCCAAGTAGAACTCATCCACGATTACCATTGGTGATTTACCTGCCAAAATGAGTCCTGCCAGTCGGCTGCCAGAAACGCTAATGCGGGCATTGAGCAGGTTTCCGTTGAACAGGTGCAGTTTACGTTGTAGTCCACCGATTGCTGCAGTTGAATTCTCGCAAGAAGTTTCACGCCCGCAGCGTCCGAGGATATCAAGCGCGTCGGATTCGGTGTTCGGATCAAATAGAGAGACAGCACGGGTGCCTTCTGGTGCACTGCCGTAGACATCGGGGACACCGAGGACATCTGAAATGGCATCAGCCAACACCTCTGGCGCGAGCGGTTTTTTTAGTGCGTGAGAATAGAAACGATCATCTGACTTGTTTTGTGGAAGTGCATTTGAACTACGCGCGTAAGTCTCACTGAGAGCAATCCGTCTGAGCGTCCGTCGTAGGTCGTAGTCGTGTACTACGAAATCGTCTGCCAGTTCCGTTAACAATTCAGGATGCGTGGCAGGATTGGTGGATCGAAAATCGTCAACGGGTTCAACTAACCCACGCCCCATCATGGCTTTCCACAACCGATTGACAATCGCTTTAGCGAAATATGGATTGTCAGGACTTGTTAGCCAGTCCACCAATTCGACTCGTCCATCAGCGATATCCGCAGGCAAAAACCGAGTGCCAGGAATCCGCGGCACCGCTGTTTCACGTGTTGCAGGATGGATAACCTCACCAGATGATTTTACCTTGACGACCTGTCCACCCTCTATCTTGGCAAAGATCGCAGCCAATCCGTGATAGTCGTCCTGTGTCCATTTGTCAAGTGGGTGGTTATGGCAATTAGCGCATCGCAGCCGAGCTCCCATGAAAAGTTCACTCATGAATTCGGCTTGTTCACGCGGACCATTGACGGTGCGGTAAAAATTTGCTGGGCCGACCTCATGGGAGTCACCTATTGCTAAGATAACCGAATGTGCCATCTGGTCATATCCAACACCTCCGCTGATCTGTTCGGAAAGCCATTGGTGGTAGACAAACGTACCTTGTGTGTTTCTATCACTTGCACCAATCCGTAGCAGCTTCGCCAGTTGTAATGTCCAGTACTCGTTAAATTCATCGGACTGAAGCAATGTATCTACTAATGTTTCCCGTTTTTTCGCATTTGAATCTGTGAGAAACGCGGTTACCGTGTCTGATGTAGGTATACGTCCGGTGAGATCAAGCGTCACTCTACGCAAGAAGGTGACATCATCGGCAGACGGTGACGCAGGCAACCGAAGCGTTGAAAGCAATTTGAGAATTTCTTTATCAATGCTTTTAATGGTAGACTCTGGGGACGTGTGAGTTTCGCCACTGCTATAGATATTCTGTACAGGGACATCGTTCAAAGGTACGATGAGTTCGATCGGCACTACCTCCGTAAGATAGCGAGCAAGGACAATATGCCGACCGCGGCGATTCACTTTGGCTACGGCAGTAGATGTGTCAATTTCAATCGCTGAGGTGTCCTCTGGCGTAAAAACTGTCCATCGTGTTACATCTTTCGTTGTGGAATTTGAAAAATATGCCTTTGCTTGCAATTGAATTGGACTTTCAAGATTCGTTATCACCTGTTTTTGTGGTGATATTTCAACACGTTCCAATCGACGCAGCGTTTCATAACGTGCGCCTTGCTGGACCCAGTTACGGAGTAATTGTGCACCTTCTCCATCTTCGTTCAGAACCTGCCTGCCCCCATGACTGATTTGTGCTGTCGGTTTAAGTAGAATCAGACTTTCTTCCGGTCTCATGAGGTTGATACGTCTCCCGGCGAGTTGCCGGACAATCGCCTCGTAGTCCGCCTGTGGATTACCGCCAAAGAGTGACAACTTGAACTCACCTCTACCCGCGGCTGAACCATGACAAGCACCTGCATTACACCCAAACTTGGTGAACACTGGCATTAAGTCATTTTCAAAGTCCACACGGTCGGACGATTTTGAGATGTTTTGTTTTGATGCTTTGAAATCAAGCTGCTCATTGTTTGCAAAGGAAATATTCTGGTATACGTGACCGCCCAAGATTAGCACGGCTGATAATGTCAATGCTACGAGAGACAACTGTATTGCTTTCATTTTTTAGCCCTTGTCTAATTTATTTTTTATTCTAGATCATCCTCAATCTCGGATGGATCCGTTTTTTCAATACAATAGAGGTGAGTGAGTGAACGCAGAATTAGAGCATTGTCTGCGACAGCCCCAGATGCAATAAAACCCTCATCAAACTCATTCCGTGTGAGCAATTTGAACTCACGCCCCGCCGAAATAACCGACACTCTCCCCTCCATGCTAAAAAAGTAGATATTCCCACTCACATATAAGGGTGATGCCCAGTGATTTCCACCGACACGACCTCTCCATACAAGTTCTCCACTCTTTGCCTTTACACAAGAAACCACACCGCCTTCGTTAACCATGAAGGGAATTAGCTGACAATCCCACTGCTTTAGCTGTGGGTCAAAAAACGCTTGACATTTACATATATTTTGTAGTATAATTATAAGACTGACTCAGTGGTGGGTGCGTCAACACCTACCCCACCTCGCTGTCGGATAGACAGAGAGTATAAACGCTTGTGGAGTCCAATTAAGACCTCATGCAGTTCAGGAAAGAGGCACGAGAGATGGAAGCAGGAATCACATAGGAGGGTTGTGTGCCAAAAGAAGCACACGGCTTTAGCCGTCGTGAGTATCACCATTAAGTCATCAACGATCAGTGGCGAAGGTATTTCAGGAGTACCCCTGCGGCTGCTCCAAACAATGTGCGTATCGGTAACATCACCTGTGCCAGAGGGATCAACCGTCAGCAACATTTTTTCCACGCCAGTTGTGAAATAGACGAGATTGTGCGCAAAAATCGGTCTACATGCAACGTTCCAACCCCACCCTTCATGCCGAACGCGCCAGAGTTCCTTTCCTGTTTTCGGATTGTAGGAGATCGTGGCTTCTGCTGCAGGACTTACTAATTGCTTTTTTCCCTGATGTGTAATAATAGTTGGTGTTGCGTAAGATTTCCGATTATCAGCTGTTCCGTCAAGACCCCATGCTTTAGCTTGGGGGATGTAGACGGCCTTTAATTTCGTCAGTAAAAGGGATTTGACATTTTCTCTAAAATGTTGTATATTATATACAGTATTTTAGATATTTTGGAAACAGAGGTTAAAGTCTGTTCCAGCATAGTATTCAAAATTGGGCAGGCTTAGCTGCCCTTGTGGAGACGACGTAAGTCAATCGCTTCGGGATTGTTGTTGTCTGTGAAGCACAAGCCCCAACCTTTAGGTTGTGGGTGCTATGACCTCCTGTGTTCGTGTCCAGACAGGCGGTGCCATAAGTGCCATAGTGAACATAGATACGTCCATCCTCCACAATAGGAGTAGGTGAGGCATGACTGTTGAGATTCGGATGTTCGACTTGTGGCTTCAGCACATCAAATACCTTGATATCGTGTACGATGTCGCCGCTATCCAAATCCACGCAGATAGCAAAGAGTTCGCTTCCATCTTCTCGCGCGGTTGTTAACCAAATCTGGTTATCCCAAACAATAGGTGATGAATATCCCTTGTCGTGAATTGGTGTTTTCCAACGGACGTTCTTTGTTTCACTAAATTCAATGGGGATACCATCTGCTGTTGTTTTTCCGTCTCCGTTTGGACCGCGGAACTGGTTCCAATAATTCTTTGCTATCTCATCTTGTGCGGAATGCGCGTAGGATAAAACTAAAACAACCGCGATCAACAAGCCGCAAATTATTTTTCTCATGATCAACCTTTTTAGGAATTTTCGGAAACTAAGCGATTAATTCTGAAACGACCTTGGCACCGTCAGGCGCAACTCGGACAGGTCTTCCATCACTAGTATGCAACTCAAAACTGGGGTCAATACCGAGCAGCGTATAGATTGTAGCTGACAGATCCGATGGTGTCACGGGACGTTCCTTTGGAAACTCCCCAAGTGCATCGCTGCTGCCTATGATTTGACCACCTTGCACACCACCACCAGCCAATACGACACTGAACACGTTGGGCCAGTGATCGCGTCCTCCCTGTGAGTTAATCTTCGGGGTACGACCGAATTCACCCATGACTACTACGAGCGTCTCGTCGAGCATGCTGCGTTCGGTAAGATCCTGAATCAGTGCAGTGAATGCCTGATCGAGAGATGGTAGATGTGCATTCCGATCCGTAGGGTAACGTTCTTTAAGTGTGAAGATATCTTGATGCGTATCCCACCCGGTATGGTTGACTGTTACAAATGGCACACCACGTTCAACAAGCCTCCGTGCCAGTAAACAAGCTTGTCCGATTCCATTCACACCACCAGTGCCATATTGCTGACGCACCTCTTGCGGCTCATCAGAAAGTGTGAATGCCGCTTTGGCTTCGGGTGATGTAATCAGATTGTAGGCACGTTCCAACTCTGGATCCGATACCGTTGCTGTGCCAGCATCTTTGGCAGTGCTAAATTCATTGAGCGCATTAACGAACTGTCTACGTCGTGAGACTCGGTGCAAATCAATCCCTTCATAGAAGTCAAGGTCGCGCACCTTAAAGTCACTTCTCTTGGAATCTCCGCCAACAGAAAATGGACGGGTTGCACTTGGCAAATATCCGTTACCTGACACTTGACCAGTGAAGTTCGGAACAGCGATGTTAGATGGCAAAGCTGTAAGTCCATCTGCTGTACTATTCGCATTATTGGTAGCAGTATTCGGCGCATTTTGACTACTTTGAGATCTAATATAAGCGACCGTTGCTCCAAAGGTGGGATACTCAAGCGCGGGTGTAGGTTTGTATCCGGTCATCAAATATTGGGTGCCGAGGCTATGTTCTCCTAACGGAGAGGTCATTGAGCGAATGACGGCAATTTTATCCATAATGCCTGCGGTTCGCTCCAAACATTCACTGATACGTACACCTGTGACATTTGTGGGAATGGTTTTTAGCGGTCCGCGTACCTCTTGTGGTGCATCTGGCTTTGGATCAAACGTTTCCAGATGGCTGGGACCCCCATCAAGCCATATCAGTATACAGGATTTTGCTTTCGCTGTGAGTATATTGTTGCCTGCAAAGGCGCGTTGCAGGTGGAAAAAGTCGCCCAAACCTAATCCAAGTGCTGCCAAGCCACCGACGCGTAGGAAATCGCGGCGACTAACACCGTCACATCGTTTTGTTGTGTTCATTTTCTCTCCTCGTGTTGTCGTGAAGGCGGGTACAGGGACCCGCCTTTACAGGTTAATTCTGATCAACGTCCTCGCGATTAGATGGAAAAGCTTTCTCATATCGCTTGCGGGCTTCTTCTCCAGTAATCTCGCCCTTCTCAACCATCTCACGCAGCCGTTTGCCAAGGGCTCGCGCCTCGTCGGAATCATCTCCACGCCGCATCCGTTCACCTTCAGCCGGTGCTTCGTTCAACCATTTTTCCAGCGTTGCAGGTTTTACCCCAATTGCCTCTCCGATAGCACCAAGCACATAGGGGTCGGGATAGAGCATTGGCTGCGTGAAAGCAAAGTTGTGAATCACTTTTCCATCTTTCGCGATGATGACCGTCTGCGCCACATTACGATTCAGTCCGTAGCTGCCTGGTCCTTCTCGACCGTCTGGAGAAATACCGAGTAGAACATCGCTTGGAACATGCGGCACAATTTTGCTCGCCTGTTTCGCTAAAGTATCTGGTGTGTCGCCCAAAAACACAACGCCTATATGCATTTTCTGTTTAGACTCGTCGGCGATTCGGACGAGTAAACGTGAAATACTCGGCAACACGCGTAAGCCAACACTGCTTTCATCTTGTAGGAAGAGAACGAGTGGTTGTCCGTTCGCTTTGGCGATGAAGTCAGATGTCTTGCCCTTGGCTTCACCGTTGATGCCCGTTGCCTTCAATGGCGGTAGTTTTTCACCGGGTTGTGGACCAGAGAAAATTGCTGTCCCTTCCGCTTTCTTGAACTCAGCGGGATCCTTAACTTCAACGTCACCTCTACTATATCGGTTTTCGTTCTTCCGCTCTGCTGCGGAGGTGCTTTCATTTATACGCCGCAACCTTTCCAGATTCGCATTGAGTTGTTTGAGCAGCTCTTCCAAGCGATCAAACCTATCCTTTTTACTCTTCGTTTTACCCTCCGTCATTGCTGCGGAGGTGCTTTCATTTATACGCCGCAACCTTTCCAGATTCGCATTGAGTTGTTTGAGCAGCTCTTCCAAGTGATCAAACCTATCCTTTTTACTCTTCGTTTTACCCTCCGTCATTGCTGCGGAGGTGCTTTCATTTATACGCCGCAACCTTTTCAGATTCGCATTGATACGTATCCAGAAAGTCAGAAGCACAATGCAGTAAAAGAGTGCACCAATGCTAAGGTATATGAGAGGATTCTTTTTCATCTTGAAAAACAGAGTTGGTCCTCCTCTGCAGTAACCAACCTTCTTTCAGTTTATGAAGATTCCTATCCAATAAAAACTATATAATTGAGGTGTGTGCATAAATATTTAGTGCCGCAACACAGACAATAACGGACTTTAGGGGCCACTTGTTATAAAAAGTTCTGTTCATAGTCGCATAATTCATTGTCCATTTTATATTTGTATACGGCACGCGTCATTTGCTACCACTTCAAGAGCGCATTCAAAGTTGATTAATTTATGCACACATTTCAACTAATCTATAGAAGCAGATGCCTTATAGTATTCATCGTCATCGTCATCGACAGCATCGTCATCGGGATCATCAGGATCATCGGGATCATCGGGATCGTCATCACAGCCGCCGCTATCACAACCGCCGCTATCACAGCCGCCGCTATCACAGCCGCCGCTATCACAACCGCCGCTATCACAACCGCCGCTTGTTTGCCCCATATTACCGTCGTCACCAATGTTAGCGTT
The DNA here is from genome assembly GCA_965237835.1 of Candidatus Poribacteria bacterium. Taxonomy (GTDB): domain Bacteria; phylum Poribacteria; class WGA-4E; order WGA-4E; family WGA-3G; genus MSPOR6. Next base: position 1,101,630 of record OZ250160.1, read on the forward strand.
ACCACCGCCTGCACCCGGCACGATACGATCAATAGTACCATCTGCATCGCACTTACCAAGTTCACTTCTAACATCGTCCGCATTATAGTTGTCTAATAGTTTTGCGTTACCGTTAGCATCCGTAGGAAAGTTACCGGGGTTACCCTGGATTTCGCCCCAACCGCTGGAGTCTTTAACTCTTTCCCACTCCCATGCCCAAACACGATAATCATCGCCATCAGCATCTCTATCATCATCTGCTTTTGCTTCAATATCATAGGTGCCGTGTGTTCCCCATTGCCAACCAGCAGAGACTCGTGCATACGCCTCATATTTTATGCCGTCCGTTTGCAACCAACCCCAATCTTCATTGGGATGATCTATATCCACTTCCTTTTCTACCAATGCCGCAAGTCCACCATTACTGGAAGCTTCTGATACAATTTTACCCCATTTATCATTTATGTTCTCCACATTATCCTTAACATTGTTATGGGTTATGTTTTGAGCAAAAAGCACCGTAACACAAATGACTGTTGTTAAAATAAGTGACATGAATCATATAATCTACTATTCTTTTCACGGGTTTACCTCCTCAGGTTTTTGTAAATTGAGAAATATATAGGGATCAATCCCTCCTTCTTCAAAACTTAACACATTTAAATCATCAGGAAAATCATCCTTTGTAATGGAAAAATCATTTGTCCTATTTGTCCGGACTTTATTTACTTTTTCCTTAATGATCGCTCTCACACGATCACCGGGTTCTTTTTTAGCGAGCATGTTGTAAGCGTGTCCTCCATCGGGTTCGAGTTTTTTCCATTTTATATAAACAGTATCTGGGTATAATGGAAAAACCATTCCGTCACGCGTCATGCAACGTAATGGATCTTTTCCTTGTGAAATAAGTTTTATATGAACGCGCCATTTAAGTTCTGATTCTAAACTATCACACGGCCATATTTCAAGGTTTTTCCACTTATCAGGTAATGGTGGATAGAGACCGAGCCCATAAGGAGAGAAATCTTTTCCTAAAAATTGGTAGGGTTCAATCCCTGCTTCATCATAATTAACCAATTTAATGTCGTTAGGGACATCTGCCTCGGTAAAGGGGATGTTTTGGTCTTCCAATGTTTCAACGAGTTCAGTCAAACGTTGGGCATCGGGAGGATATCCGGTAATGCGTGAAATATACTTCTCTCCATTTGTTGATTCTGACCATCGCACATACACAATTCCTTCAAGATTCGGATAGACTAAACCTTTGCTCATGGTACTACCAACAACGTTTTTGCCTTGTTCTGTGAGTTTTATCTCAACTCGCTGCATAAGTTCAAGCCGTTCATTCTCACAAGGCCAATATTTAAAACCTTGTGGCCAACTATCTGGTATCTTCGGGTAGGGTCCAAAACCAAACGGAGAGACAACCGTTGGGTCATTAGTAGTTTTTGAAACTGCTGATGACGGTTGTTTGAGCAGCTCTTCCAAGTGATCAAACCTATCCTTTTTACCCTTCGTCATTGCTGCGGAGACGCTTTCTTTTGAGCTCTGCAACCTTTCACGAAGTGTATTGAGTTGTTTGCGCAGCTCTTCTGTGCGGTTGCTTTTATCCTCCGTTTGTCCTCTGTCGCGCTGCATCTGTTTATCTTCAGCAGGTGCTTCGTTTAACCATTTCTCTACTGCTGACGGATCCTCTCCAATTGTCTGTGCGATGGCACCAATGACATGTGGGTCGGCATAGAGCAAAGGTTGTGTGAAAGCAAAGTTGTGTAACACTTTTCCATCCTTGGCGATAATAATTGTCTGTGCCACATTGCGGTTCAATCCGTAGTTACCCGGTCCCTCACGACCCTCCAGAGAAATACCGACTAAAACGTTCTCCGGCACATGCTGTGTAATTTGTTTCAACGCAGCCGGATCATCGCTGAGGAACACAACACTTATATGCAAATCTTTGTCAGATTTTTTGGAGATTTTATTGACAACACCCACAACATCATACAACCCACGCAAACCCACGCCACTCTCGTCTTGCAACAAAAGGACATGCGGTCTTCCATCTGCCTTAGCGATGAAATCAAACGTTACGTCCTTTGCGCCACCGCGTATACCGGTTGCTTTCAATGATGGAAGTTTCTCACCCGGTTGCGGTCCGGAAAATACCTTGTTTTCTTCGGACGTGTTGAAACGTGTTGGGTCAGCGACTTCTACTTGACGGCGATTTTCATATTGGCGTTTTCTGTCCATCATCTGAGCACCATCTTTTGTCTTATTGAGAAGTTGTTCGCCTTCTTCCCACGTGATGCCCAGTTTTTCAAGCCATTCTGCTGCCTTCTCCCTTGATATTTTCCCATTCCTGATAGCTTTTTGGATTTCGGCAAACTTAGCAGCGATTGACTTTTCGTCTAATTTATCTTCTTTGTACTTTTTCATCGCTTCTTCATTTAACCACTTCTCCAGTGTAGCAGGTTCGATTTCCATTACCTGTGCAATGGCACCGAGGAGGTGTGGATCGGTATAGAGCATAGGTTGTGTGAAAGCAAAGTTGTGAAGCACTTTTCCATCTTTAGCCACCAGAATAGTCTGTGCCACATTTCGGTTCAGTCCATAACTCCCCGGTCCTTCACGCCCATCGGGAGATATCCCTATTAAAACCTCATTCGGGATCCCTTTTTGAATCATGTTATGTGCCCATTCAGGTAAGGCATCAAGATTATCTGCAAGGAACACAACACCTATCTGAAATCCCTGATCAGATTTTTCGGCAATGTTTACATTGCTATGTTTTTTCTGGAAGGCATCAATTGTAAGAAGCAACTTAGAAGCTCCAACAAGCCCTTTTACGCCGACTGCATTGGTGTCCTGCAAGAATAGGACGAGAGGTTTCCTACCTGTTTCGGCGATGATATCCAACGGCTTACCAGCAAATTCTCCTGTAATACCAGTTACTTTTAACGGTGGGAGTTTTTCTCCCGTTTGTGGGCCAGAGAACAAACGATTTTCCTGAGATTTAATAAAACCTTCCGGGTCCAAAACCTTCACTGAATTGTCTTCCTTGTAAACCTTCTTATCCTTCATTTCAGCAGTTTTTTTCTGCTCATCACTCTTTTTATCAACGTCATCAGCCGCTTCTTCTGATTCCTGGGGTGTTTGTGCAAACAGTGAGAGTTGAACAGTTCTCAGCGGCATCAGTTGTGCCATTGATAATAAAGGGAGACAGGTTAGGAGTAAGAACGTTGCCAGCATAAGCAGACGCGGCTTCGGTTTCAAGTCTAACCGCCTATTGTGTTTCAAGATGGAATCAATCCGAGACTCCAACTGCGATGGTCGGCCAAGTGCCAATGCAAGTAGAATAGCACGGTTTTCATGACGAACTAGATCCAACAAACATTGGGCATAGTTCTTTCGCGCGCCTGTCAATTGGATGACCCAATCATCACAAATTCGTTCGCGCAGATGGACAAGTTTTCGGTTGAGAAAATGATAAATAGGGTGGAAAAAGAAAATAGCACCAACCACCTGCGAAAAGAGATTGATTAACCAATCCAGTCTTTGCACGTGTGCTAATTCGTGGGCGGCTACCAACTCAAACTGCTCCAAATTTAACTTTCGTGGAATCAAGATAGATGGCGATAACCAACCAAAGGAAATCGGTGACACGATCCGATCCGAGAAACAGACGGTGATCGGACGAATAATGTTCAGTTGTTGAGCCAATCGTTTACAGATTGCCTGATATGAATCATCAGCCACTGTGGCAGTACGACGCAGTCGACGGATTCGGAACAAGCCAAAAGCAAGTCGGGTCAGCATAGCAAGTGTCCCGATTGCCCAAATACAGAGTATTAGATTGGTCGCAGTCCAATTAAGGAAAAACTGACTTCCAGCAACCGTGTGTCCCTGGGATTGCGTGCCGCTTTCAGTTGATGCGATTGCTGGCAGGTCTGCAGTTTGAGCAGCTAAACCTGATATATGTACAGGCTGCGCCTCCGTTAATTCAGGCACTGTGCCGTTGATTGAGAGTGCGGGAACAAACTGATTTAGAGCAAATAGTATTGGCAAACTGAGTAGAAACAATAGCCAAAGCAGGTGGGATGTGCTGTTAGCGCGGCGGAAACGTCTTGTGATAAGCCATGTCAAACCGCCCAATAGTCCCCACTGCCACGAACAGTTGAGTAAAGAAAGCAGGATTTGCTTAGTCATCGGTTTCTCCTTTGGATTGTTGCAGTGCAGAGATATCTTCCACTTCCGGTTGGTAGTCATTAATCAGTTTTTCTAAACGGTCGAGTTCTCCAGAGTTGGTTTGTCGAACTTCAAGTAACGTGTTCACTAATTTTTCGGCTGAATTGTCAAAGAGACGTTCCAGTATATCGGTGAGCATGGAGTGCGTAATTTCCGTTTCTTTGACCAAAGGTTGGTAAACGAACGTCCTACCATCCACTTGATGCGACAAATAACCTTTCTTTTCAAGGCTTTTCATGGTTGTGGCGAGTTGTATACGCGAGTTTCCGGTCAATGTTATCAAGAACATCATTGACTGTGGCACGCGACAGTTTCCACACCACTTTCATTACATCAAGTTCTAAATGGTGTAATTTATTGTTTTGCATCTAATTCTATCCTCATCGGGAAGGTAATGTGTAAATTTCTTAATTCATTAAGACAAAACATCAACGCGAATGTTCTCAATTAAGCATTTGAAATACTAAATTAAAATACTATTTCTAAATATGGAGTAATAGTATTATACATCCTATAGATATATTTGTCAAGTTAAATTTGAAAAAAATGTCTAATTTTGGACAATTCGCTTATTTTTTTAGAATTTTCCAAAGACCCGCACAAAAATTTCCATGAAGTTCTGGTCATTAACATCCCCGATTGCGCGCTGGTCTATGTATCGTGCGCCGATATGCAGAAATAGTTGCTTCCTATAGGCGAAAAAACTCTTTTCCATTTCTGCTAATAGTGCTTGACGCACAAAATCGTTGTCGTTTTTTAGCATGTCATTGAAGAGAAGAATTTGTCCACCACCAGTGATTTTAATCGTTTTTGTGAACTGATAGACGACCTTGAGGATAAGCGCGGGAGTCATATCACGTACATGTGCTTGTTCAATTTGTCGCAATCTGAGGTCCCGCGAGATTTCCACCCCGTCAATCTCTCCGCGTAGATTAAGGTATTCGAGTCGGTCTTCTGCCATACGGAAACCGTTACGGATGGTATATTTAAACATTGGACTGATTTCCAACGATTTGGAGGGGCGAAGTCGGTAAAACGTCTTGAAAATACCGACTTCGTAGTGTTCATTATCACCGTCAAAGTCAATGTCATATTGTAACTTGGCGCGAGCCGTCGTGACCATGCGATCAATACCGTTATACTCCCAAGTGATTTTGGCAGTGTTTATCAGATCGTTCTGCATCAGTAAAGGGTCTTTACGTCTTTTTTCAAGTTCCGTTCCGCCATCAATATAGAAGAACTGTAGGTCCCCATCCGTTAACATTTCTTGAATTTCCGGTTGCGCGCGGTAGAGACTCTCATCTTGCCTACCCAAAAATCCAGCATAATACCAAGTTTCGTCAGGGATATTGTCCTTCACCAGCTTGAGTTCGTTTTCAAAAATAAGCGAAGAAGCGCGTGCGAGTTCTTTCTTGTAATACCATTTCTCAATAATTATATTCCATTTGCGACTTTCGTGAAATATTTAAAATTTGTGATTTGGGCAATAGCTGCCTTAGTATAATTTCTCAAAATTTGTGTAATTTTGTCCTGCATTTCCTCTATTGACTCCAATGTGTGCTGAAACAATTTGGCTTTGATATCTTGCCAGAGCCTTTCGATCGGGTTCAACTCCGGACTATAAGGGGGTAGAAAAATCAAGGCGATATTGTCAGGAAGTTTTAGGGATTTCGCATAATGAAAACTCCCATTATCAAGCACAAGGATATTTAACGTCTCTGGAAAAGTCTTTGCTAACTCATCAATGAATATTTGGAAACAGACACCATTGAGCCAGGGCATTTCAAGGAAGAAACTTTCTCCTGTTATTGGTTCCACAGCACCGTATAGATAAAGGTTCTCGAAAGTGTAATTGATGTTGGCAATCGGTTTGACACCGGGCATGGTGATACGCCGAGACGAGACAGGCAAAAGACCGCATCTTGACTCATCTTGGCAAAAAAGTCGGGCGTTTTGAAAAGATGATGTGTGCTGCGAAATCACGTTATCAACGGTTGTCGCGAAGTTGGCAGCGAACGTATCACACGCTTTTTGGCTTTTTTTTTTATGACTTTTGCGAGGCACTTTGAGTTTGGCGTTCCATTTATAGCGAATTAGCGCGTGAACAGTTTTATAGTTCATTTGGACATCAAAGGTTTCGGAAATATAGTCTGTTATCTGTTGATAACTGGAAAAACCCTCCGGTTTTTCCAGTTCCGCTCGCAACAACTCTTGTTGTTCTTTGGATAGCCGAGGGGGACGCCCCGGGGAATAATCCCGATCCAAAAGCGCATCAAGTCCTTCGGACGCATAAGTCGCTAGCCAGTGTCCAATCGTTTTTCGGTGAACACCTATCAGCGCCGCCGCTTGTTTGCGAGTTGTCGCTTGACCACTGCGAAACAGGTAAAGGGCTGTCAATCTTTGCTTTTGATAACCTACGGGTGTTTTTCTCAACAAGCTTTTCAACTCTGAAACACTTTCTGTAATCTGTGGAGGTTTTATGTTCATCGGTGTCAATCCTATAATTTGTAAAATCGGAATGATTTGTAAAATTGGAAAAAGTTTAGCAGAAATTGAAAATTTTCTAAAGGAAAAATATATATAAGAAATGGTATAAATCATGTTGGCGAACGCTTTCCTGGATGAAGGGACATTTCGGAATCTTAGGTTTTTCTCGATTTGCAGCCCAAAGTCCAAATCAATGACACTCCTCTGGCGGGTTATCTTTTGGTTCATGAAAACCCGTAGACCTTGCAGTCCAACATCAAATTCGTAATTTGGATCCTGATCGTTCTCCTCCTCGTCCCGAATACCGTTGTTGTTGCGATCAGTTTCATCAAGGAAATCCTCATCAACATCAAACAGCAGAATGTCATCCTCATAGTCAAAAGTGCCATTGTTATTTTTATCCAGGTCACCGGGAATGATTAGCGAAGGCGGATCAAGAAATGTATTATCGGAATACCTGTCTTGGTCATCGTTATCACCAACGGATCGGTAGGCATCAAATCGTGGACCGACGCGAAACGCCTCCGCTTGAAAGAGCGTGTCTCCGAGAGTTCGGAATGCTTTGAATACTGTTGTCGTTGCATCAAAACGTGAACGCAAGTTTTTCTGTAACGCATTTTTAGGCGTTACCGCGAATTCTGCTTTCAATCCGTAGTTGGTGAAATTGGTCTCCATATCCACCGACCAAACAGGCGTTTCTCGGAAATACCAAGAGAGTCCTAACTGCGATTTACCGAATTTTGTTACTTCGCGTAAGCCAATACCGGAACCTTCCGTTTTTCCCTCTTGACCGTTCAGTCGATTGAGTGTACCTGGAACCATTAGGATTGTCCAATCGGTGTAGGATGAACGTACCTCCCAACGAACACCATTTAGATCAATCTGATCAAAGGTGAACTTTGTAAAAGTCGTTGGGACTTCACCGAGGCTCAGAATATTTTTGACACTACCTGCGGTTTCCTCAATCACAAGGACACTGTGAAAGCCACGCCGAAAGAGGCGGTCAAAATCAAAATCGTCTTGCCTGACTCGCTCTTCCTCTATGTCTGCAAGGAAGTTTCGTCTGTTTGTGAAATCGTATTCAACACGTCCAGATAGAAACAACTTGCCGAATAGACTGTACACGTCCTCTGCTTCAGTATAAAACAGAATAGAAAAGTTTAATAGGAAAAGGAGTACGCAAGGTATCAGCCACTTTCGGATGACTGTTTTAATGTTCATATTTTATTGCTTTCAGCAATCAGTTATCGGCTTTCAGTCCGTTAATTGTTGGGTTTCGCCTGTGACACCCGTCACATACCTTATGTGCATTTGGTGTTGATGCGGGCATGAAAACCTGATGGCACGAAGCATGTCAGGTGTCGCTAACGTTTTACCCAACCTTACGGGGTTTGGAACACACTCCACTATTTCCTTATCAACATTTTGCGCGTAGCGGAAAACTTGCCTGCGGAAAGCGTATAGAAATACACACCACTCGCCACAAGTTCACCCAACGCATTTTTACCATCCCAATGCGCTGCACGGCTCTGATGATGATACATTCCAACAGGTTGATGTCCCAAATCTAACGTCCGTATAAGCTTACCATCAGCAGTATAGATAGAAATACTAACGTCTGCGGGAGATGCCAGTTGATAGGGTATCCATGTCTCCGGATTGAACGGGTTCGGGTAGTTCGGCAGAAGTGCGGTTGCTTTCGGTGTCAACGTCTTCAAAAGATTTTCTAAAATGAGGATACCGCGTTGAAAATCGGGGTCAGATAAGTTGAGCTGCCGCGCTTCTTGTAGCCATACTTCTGCCGTTGTGCATGTCGGCATATCATCAAGATTGAGACTCCACAAGACAGGGGCAGCAGCAGAAGCCGCACGCCCAAACGCCGCAGCAACCAGCACCAAATCGATAATATTTACAACATTATCCTCGTTGACATCCGCAATATTTTCTCCCTGCTTACTGAAGTTCGCGGCAACAAAGATCAGATCGAAAATGTTGACAATACCATCCTCATTAACATCTTCAGGCAGTTGTGGGAGTATGGTTATCTCAGCGTCTACAGTTTGTGGGATTATGCTCTCACCCGCACTATCGGTTAATATCACATCTGATAAATGCACAATAGAGTCTTTGATAGCAACGACTTCAAAAGTGATTGTGGCAAGTGTACCATCCCCGACAGCTTCACCAGAAAGCGATGATGCTGCAAATGTCATAGTATTCCCTTCGATAACTAATGGAATAAAGTAAGTTTCGGTGGGTAAATAATCACTGTTCACACTGCCGACATAGCGGAGTGCGGCGGAATCAAAATGCACCTTCGCTTGATACCCAGCAACATTCTTACCGTCAGCGATCTTGAGCGACAACGCAAACTGCTCACCAACAGGAGGAGACTGCAGATTGAAAGGTGAAAGGCGAACCAAGGTATTCGTGGTAGGCGAAGGGGTATGCTCCCACAGAAGTACGGTGCCGTCACCACTTGCACTTGCGATTGTATTTCCATCCGGGCTAAACGCTACGCTACTGACCGACCACGTATGCCCCAATAGTGTGTGCAGATGTGTGCCGTTGTTTGCGTCCCACAGCCGGACGGTGCCGTCACCACTTGCACTTGCTACCGTGCTGCCATCTGGACTAAAAGCAACGCTGTGGATATAGTACGTATGTCCTGATAGTGTGCGGAGGTATGCGCCGGTGTTTGTGTCCCGTAGTTGAACGAAGTATCCACTCCCAATTGCGATTGTTTTTCCATCCGGCCTAAATGCGACTCTTTCGGCGAAATTCTTTACTGACAGTAGCGTACGTATGAGTGTAGCCGCGTTTGCGTCCCACAGCCGGACGGTGCCGTCACCACTTCCAGTTGCGATTATTTTTCCATCCGGACTGAACGATACGCCCAAACTAACACTTGAATGGGAGATAGTATCCGGTTGACCCGGTAGTGTACGTATGTGTCTGCCATCGCTTACTTCCCAGAGCCGGACAGTGTTGTCACCACTTGCTGTTGCGATAGTGTTCCCATCCGGACTAAAAGCAACGCTGGAGACCCAACCTACATGCCCCTGTAGCGTACGTATATATGTTCCCGTGTTTGCGTTCCATAGACGACCGGTTTTATCCTTACTTCCACTTACGATTGTGTTCCCATCCGGGCTATACGCGATGCTAAGGACCCAATCTGTATGCCCTGATAACGTATGTATGAGTGTGCCGGTTTTGGTATTCCACAGGTGGATTGTGTTATCGTCTCTACTTGCACTTGCGATAGTATCTCCATCTGGACTAAATGCAACGCTGCTGACCCGACTCGTATGCTTCGAGAGGGTGCGTAGGTATGTGCCGTTATTAATGTCCCATAGACGGATGGTGTTGTCGTTCTTACTTGCACTTGCAAGTGTGCTGCCATCAGCACTAAACGATACGCTTGTGACCCGATCCGTATGTTCCGAGAGGGTGTGTATGTGTGTGCCGTTGCTTGCGTCCCACAAAAAGATGGTGCTGTCGGAACTTGCACTTGCGATTGTATTTCCATCCGGGCTAAACGCTACGTCGTAGATCCCACCTGCCTGTTCCGATAAGGTTCGTATCTGTTTACCAGTGTTTGGATGCCATAGCCGGATAGTGCCGTCCGCGCTGCCACTTGCGAGTGTGCTACTATCAGGACTAAATACTACGCTATTGACATTCCACGTATGCTCCGACAATGTGTGCAGGAATGATCCTGTGCGTGCATCCCACAGAAGGATAGTATAGTCATCACTTCCAGTTGCGACCATGTTTCCATCCGGACTAAAAGCAACGCTTGTGATCGTCCCCGCATGTCCCCATAATGTGCGTATGTGTGTGCCTGTATTGGCATTCCATAGCCGGATAGTTTCGTCCGCACTTCCACTTGCGATTGTTTTTCCATTCGGACTAAACGCGACACTGTAGACGGGACGCGTATGCCCTGATAACCTGTGCAGGTGTGTCCCAGAATTTGTGTCCCACAGACGGACGGTGTTATCATCGCTTACGCTTGCGATAGTGTTTCCATCCGGACTAAAAGCAACGCTGTTGACCGAACGCGTATGCCCTGTGTATAGGTCCAGTTCTTCACCTGTCTGTGCGTCGTATATCCAAATACCGATACTACTCGCTACCGCCAGTTTGGTGCCATCGGGTGAATACTTTACTTCATTTATACGACCCTTCCCGAGACGTATTTTCGCGCCTTCAGGTAAACCCAATTGATGTGAGTCTTGGGCGTAGGCACTGGAAATGGTTGTGAGTGCTATGAACAGTGTTATCAAAATTGAATACAAAATATTTTTCATCAGTTCATCACTCTTCGGGCTGGAGACCCCATCCTTTAGGTTGGGGAGGAAAGCCCGCTCCTTTTATTTTTGGTATTAGGAGTTTAGTTTCCAATCAAATATAACTGACTGACATTTCTCACAATTGTTCGGCTCATGTAAAAAATAAGTGCAAATGAAACTTTTTACCCCTATGACCATTGACTTCGTGAAAACAAACGCACACACATTTTACATGAGTGAAGTTTTTCTAATTCCTCTAAACCTAATAACATCAATACGAAATACCTATAAAAAACCCATTTAATGGACAATTTATTCTATTTTGTATTGAAAATAAAGTGCTTTTTTCACATAATGGAGGTTTATCAATTAGTATTTTTTAGCATTTTCATAACCGCGTATTGAGAGACCATAGATAGATACTGATTTCTGAGTGCTTTTGAGAAATATCAGACTGAAAACTAAATCCCTAATATGCACAAACATAAGTTTGCGTTCTCCCTTTCGGGGTGTATGTTGCCCCATCCAGATCACAGTATCCGAGAGGAATCGGACTTGGGGAGCATCCGAAACATCGTGCTGGCTACCACGCCAAGATACTGCGATATTTTACTGTAGTCAACGGTTTAACTTGTGAAGTGGACGCTCGGATTGCGCTTTGCACAGGTTTCCCCATGCTTTAGCTTGGGGTTATTGACTCTCCTATGGAAATACTGTAGGGCTATTTCAAAATCAACATCTTGCGTGTCGCGGAAAACTTCCCAGCTGAAAATGTATAGAAATATACACCACTTGCCACAGGTTCACCCTGTGCATTCCGACCATCCCAATACGCAGCTTGACTCCGCTGATGATACATGCCAACAGATTGAAGTCCCAAATCTAATGTCCGAATCAGCTTTCCATCAGCGGTATAGATTCCGATACGCACATTAGCAGACGTGGCTAACTGATACGGTATCCACGTCTCAGGATTGAATGGGTTGGGATAGTTCGCAAGAAGAGCCGTTTTCTTCGGTGTCAACGTCTTCAAAAGATTTTCCAAAACAATGATACCACGCAGAAATTCGGGGTCGGCTAAGTTGAGCTGTCGTGCTTCTTGTAGCCACTTTTCCACCATAGAAAGTGTCGGCATCTCATCAGGATTGACGTTCCACAATGCTGGTGCAGCAGCATCAACATTCCCAATTGCCGCCGCCACAAGCACCAAATCAGCAATATTGACCACATGATCTCCGTTGACATCCGCAATGTTCGCTCCCTGCTTACCGAAGTTAGATGCAACTAAGGTCAAATCAGCAATGTTGATGACACCGTCCCCATTCACATCCTCAGGCAGTTTCGTGGGTATGGTGATCAAAGCACTTAATGTTTGTGGAACTGTGCTTTCACCCGCACTATCGGTCAGTAGCACATCAGATAAATGAATCCGCGAACCTCTCTCAAAGTCTGGCACAATCTCATATGCGGTAGTGGCAGATGTGTTGTCCTCTATAGCAGTTTCCCCAGCAAAACCGAAGGGATCTTTGATAGCAACGACCTCATAAGTGATTGTGGCAAGTGTGCCGTTCCCCATAGATACACCTGTGGGAGACGATGCCGCAAGCGTCACGCTACTTCCATCAACAACCGGTGGCGTAAAGGATGCATCGGCAGGCAGATAATCACCATTCGCGCTGCCAACATAGCGGAGTGCAGTGGAATCAAAATTTACCTTCGCTTGATACCCAGCAACATTCTTACCGTCAGTGATCTTAAGCGATAAAGTGAAGTGCTCACCAACAGGAGGAAACTGTATACTGTAAGGTGAAAGATAAACCACGACGTATTTAGGAGGTATAAGGGTGTGCTCCCACAGTAACACTGTCCCATCCCTACTTCCGGTTGCGATTATTTTGCTATCAGGACTAAACAAAACACTTGTGACATGATCCGTATGCCCCGATAATGTAGGATAGCGTTTGTCTGTGTTTGCGTCCCATAGATGGATTGTTTTGTCCCTACTTCCCGTTGCGATTATTTTTCCATCCGGACTAAATGCTATGCTGTAGACATCATCCCTATGCCTCCGTAGTGTGCGTATGTACTCACCTGTGTTTGCGTCCCATAGACGAATGATGTAGTACTTGCTTCCGGTTGCGATTGTTTTGCTATCAGGACTAAAAGCGACTCTTTCGGGATAACCCGTATACGCCGGTAGCGCGCGGAGGTGTATCCCAGTGTTTGCGTCCCACAGCCGGACGCTTCTGTCAGCACTTGCACTTGCGATCAGCGCGCCATCCGGACTAAACGATACGCTCAAAACAACATCTGTATGCTCCGATAGTGCGCGGAGGTGTATCCCAGTGTTTGCGTCCCATAGTCGAATAGTTTTGTCCTCACTCCCACTTGCGATGATGCTGCCATCCGGGCTGAACGATACGCTATTGACTGAACCTGTGTGTCCTCGTAGTGTGCGTATGTGTGTGCTAGTATTTACGTCCCAGAAACGGATGGTATTGTCAGCACTTGCACTTGCGACGGTTTTTTCATCCGGACTAAACGCGACACTATTGATCGCCCCCGTATGCTCCGTAATTGTGTGTAGGTGCCCGCCGGTATTAGCGTTCCAAAGTCGGAGGGCGTTGTCGGAACTCCCACTTGCGATTGTGTTACCATCAGGACTATAATCAATACTATTGACTACCCCCGAATGTCCCTCTATTGTGCGGATGTGTTCACCATCGTTTGTGTTCCAAAAACGGATAGTGTTGTCTACACTGCTACTTGCGATTGTGTTACCATCCGGTAGGCTAAATGTAACGCTGATGACCGAAGCCGTATGTCCCTCTATTGTGCGGATGTGTTCGCCAGTATCTGCATTCCACAGACGGATGGTATTATCTAAACTGCCACTTACGATGATGCTGCCATCCGGACTAAATGATATGCTGTTGACCCCATTCGTATGTCCTTCAAGTGTTCGTATGAGTTTCCTTGTCTTTATATTCCAAAGCCTAACGGTTTGGTCCAAGCTTCCACTTATGATCCTGTTGCTATCAGGGCTAAACGCGACGCTTGTGACATTATCGGTGTGTCCACGTAGTACGTGCGGGTATGATCCAGTGCGTGCGTCCCAGAAACGGATGGTATTGTCCTCACTCCCACTTGCGATGATGTTGCCATCCGGGCTATACGCTACGCTTGTGACCAGATCGAACTGATTCCCGACATTTTTGATGTATGCGCCTACACCTTTATTCGCATTCCATAGACGGACGCTGCTATGACTTCCACTTATGATCCTGTTTCCATCCGGGCTATACGCGAGGCTGGGGACCGTAACAGCCCCCCGTATTATGTGAAGGTGTGTACCTGTATTCACGTCCCAAAAACGGATGGCATTGTCCTCACTCCCACTTGCGAGCGTGCTGCCATCCGGACTAAACGCGACGCTATTGACAGGACCCGTATGTCCTGTGTATAGGTCCAGTTCTTCACCTGTCTGTGCATCGTATATCCAAATGCCGATACTACTCGCCACAGCCAACTTGATGCCGTCCGGTGAATATTTAATCTCATTGATCCAACCCTTTCCGAACCGTGCTTTCGCGCCTTGGGGTAAATTCCATTGCTGCGTGTCTTGAGCAAGGATGCCGTGCCCGGTTGCAAGGGTTATGAAAAATGCTATCAAGATTGAAGATAAGATATTTTTCATCTGTTTTTTCCTTATGCTGCGTTTTTTATTATGTTGATTTTACGGTATCTTGGATTTTATGTCAATTAGACTGTTTGTTGGAGTTCTTTTCGACCCCGAATTTACAGTTTGGGTCCCACAAAATCGGGCTTAGAAAGCCCTTCCACAGAAAATATAAATACTATAGGACTTACGAAAATTTCACAATTTTTCTGATAATTATGACGAAATTGGTGTAATTTCAGCAAGATTCGGAGTTTCCAGCGCGTTTACAAAACGCGCCTACTGTTTGTGCGTATGTCCTGTACTAAATTTACCAAACGCTCGGTGTGAAAGCCCCATGCTTTAGCTTTGGGAGCCGTCATTAACACTAATGACTATCTCAAGATATCTTCTGGCCCGTAAGCCTCAGTGAATGTCGTCCAAATTCCTGTACGTTTATCGAAACGGCTCAATCCACGATAGGTACCAAACCAGACATACGTGCTGCCAATAGCCATAGAAAGTATACCGTTATGCGCCAAACCATCGTTTCGGGTGTAAGTTGTCCAACTTTTTTTCAACTGATCGAACCGACTAATCCCTGCGTTGTAAGTGCCGATCCACACATCAGTCCCATCAACACCGATAGTAGTAACTTTGTCGCTTACGAGACCGTCCTGAGTTGTATAGGCACGCCAATCTTCTGTTTTTTCATTGTAAAACGTCACACCACGATCACTGCCAAACCAGACGCGCTCTCCATCAATAGCAATGCAACTCACTTCATCGCTCGCGAGTCCATCTTCTGCGGTGATTGTCTTCCAAATGTCTCGACCAATATCGTATTTGCTTACACCTCGGCGTGTCCCTACCCAGACATTTTTCTTGCTCGCCGTGATACACCAAATTTCATCTGTAACTAATGACTCAGCGAACTCCTTAGACACGGCAGACGGTTGGATTTCGGTGCCCGATGTGTAAGCAATCCAAGCGTTGAGATCATCAGCGGTTCTCGGATACTTTCCTATTCCAGAATTTGTGCCAACCCAGATGTTGTTGCCATCAGTGCTGACAGATGTTACATCGTTAGCGGGTAATCCGTGCTCAGTTTTGTATTGGTCCCAACGTAGTGCGATCTTATCAAATCGATTTGCTCCATCTCTGGTACCAACCCACACATATTGTTCATCAACGACAATAGAACTAACCGCATTATCAGAAAGCATCCCTCGTGATTTCGGACGATGACGGTGCCAATGTCCGTTGTGCGTTGCTATCTCTTCAGAACCACCAGTCTGCTTATAGTTTTTCCATGTGCCCAAAACCTTATCGTAACGCGACAAACCGCTGTCAGTGCCTACCCACACAAAACGTTCGTCTGTATCCACTGTGCGGACGGTACGTCCGGAAAGCGTCGGCAAAGGCGAATAAGGCGTCCAAGATTCTCGCTGTTTGTCATAACGGGAAAGCCCGCGTATTGTTCCGACCCATACATAGTCTTCATCGACTGCCAATCCGTACTCACCTACGTGATTATGCAGTAACCCTTCAATGTCTTTAAATGTTGTCCAAGTACCAGAGGCAAAATGAAACCGGCGAAGTCCCTCATTGGGCGCGGCTAACCAGAGATAGTCATCATCGGCAGCAAGTTCAAGCGTTCCGTGACCGGACGTAATGGTGGTCCATTCTTTATTACGTCTGTCGAACCGTGTAACGACATTATCCCAAGGTCTATAGAGTATCCAAACATCGTTTTCTGTAGCGATAATACGTCTAATGGTTTTTGCAGCAAGCACGTCATTGGTGGAAAACGTCGTCCATTTCTTTGTCTTTTTATCGTATCGTGACAACGGACGATTGCTGCCTCTATCCCCTTCGGGTCTCGCAACCCAGACGAAATCCTTATCTATCGTAATCCATTCGGTGCCTCTGCCTGCTAAGCCATCTTTCGGTTCAAATTCCTTCCATTCCTTAGTGTCTTCATTGTAACGTGTGAGCGAATCTCCGGACCCGAACCATACCTCCGGTCCATCAACAGCGAGTCCATTCAGTTTCTGACGATCTTCTCTCCTATTAGGTTGCGTGACCACCTCCCACGTGCCAGTTGCTTTATCATAACGGTTCAACTCCATACCGACCATTGGAATTATCCACACACTCTTTTCACTGACAGCGATCTTGTCCAGATCGTCTACAAATAGTCCATCTTTCATCGTAAAATGCTGCCATGTATCTTTTGCTTTATCGTAACGAAGGGCACCGAAATCTGTTGTGAACCAAACTGCATCTTTATCTACATAAGTCCAACGCAACACTGTCATCGTTTTCTTCAGCGTAGACTGGAAAATATCCAATCGCGTGAAACGCTGCCAAGTTTTTGTTGGACGGTGAAACCGTAAAATTCCGCCGTTCCGCGAGGACTTCCAGTTAGAAAACCAGATATAATCCCCATCGAATTTGATGTGTGAAACGTTTGTTTCAACTAAAGGTTGCCGCACTGGACGCGATTGATGCATTACCACTTCACCATCTGAAATATGATATTCAACGAGACCGGTAGAGGTTGCTAACCAAAGTCTTCCATCATCATCACAGACAATGTCGCGAATGTTGTGCAGTTTTGAAAGGAAATTCCACTTTTCTGTTGCGATCGTGTAACTTCCCAATCCTTGCGGTGTTCCGACCCAGAGCACACCTTCATGAAAAGCAAGAGCTGTGACATTCGGAGGAGGCAATTGTTCTTTCGAGTTTGTCCCTAAAGACACAGGTATCCAACGTTGTTGTGTGCTGTCATATTTTGCAAGACCACCCTGCGTTCCTGCCCATAGCATGTTTTCTGCAAATAGTAGTACATTAACGGAAGGTTTTTGAAGTCCATCTGTAACCTGTTGCATCTGCTTATCCGCAATTGAATATCGCCAAACACCGTTCACTCCACCAAACCAGACATTCTCATCATGAAAAAGAACGGACAATATAAGCGGATTTTTAGGTGAGTCAGGGAGTGAAAGTTGTATCCATTCTTGAGAGTTTGTGTTATACATTGCCGGACCTGAATTCGTACCGAGCCAAATCTGCCCGGCATCGTTGGTAGAATTTGAACTGTGTCCTGTTGCAACAGCGGTCACAAAAGCTTCCCCTTGAGATGGCAAGTGAAAGTTCCATTGCCCACCAAGGTGAGTGCATGAACCGAGCCCGCGAGCTGTGCCAATCCATATCTGTGCATCATTCGCCTTAACCTTAGAGATTTTGGACAATTCACTTTGATCAGATTCAGATGGTTGTGACAACACATTTACCGACATGACATATCTAGTAGGTAACCCATCTTTTTTGGAGATAACCTCCCAACTATGTGTTTGGGGTGAGTAAATTGAAACACCAGCGATTGTCGCCATCCAAAGGTTTCCATCAGCATCGCGCGCGATGTCTCGGACATCGTTATCCGCCAGAAAATCGGCTTGTTTATAGATCGTCCATTCACCAGTAACCTTATCAAATTGACTCACCCCATCCTCTTTACTTGCAAACCAGACATCATTACCTTGTGTCGTAATCCAACTCACATGATTGCTCGACAAGCCATCATCTTTGGTGTAATGCACCCACGTATTGACCGGTTTGATGAAACGATGCACGCCTGCATTGGCAGTCCCAAACCAAACCTGAAACCCATCTGAGCGGATGGAGGTTATAAAATCGCTTTTCAACAAATCTGTCTTGGAATATGTTTTTACGAACGTCTGATCAACCTGATTGTATTGACTAACACCTCTGTGTTGTGTACCAAACCAAACACTGTCGTCATCTACAGTGATCGTGGCGATTTCGTTGTCTATCAAACCATCTGACTTTGTATAATTATTCCAAGAATCGGTATCTCTATGATAACGACTCACCCCACCTTTACTGAATCTCGGATCCTCATCCCATCCGTGCGGATCAGGATTTATTTCTTTATCAGTGCCAACCCAGACATAGTCGGGTTCAACGGCAATTGTTGTAACAATTCTGCTGACTAAACCGTCTTTGCGTGTGCGCACTGCCCAACTGTCAATCGTTTTGTCGTATCGGTTCAGTCCGTTAGATGTTCCGAACCAGACGTAGTTTCCATCCACAGCGATGGAGGATACTTGGTCGCTCGCAAGTCCGTCAATGCTACGGAAGGTTGAAAAGGTGCTTGTCTCCATGTCATAACGACTCACACCTTCATTTGTGGCAAACCAAACCCATTTCCCATCAATCGCAACTGCGTTGACCATATCATTTGCCAATCCGTTTTCCATCGTGTAGTGAAGCCATTTGTCTTGGTTACGTTCCCAGCGTGAGACCCCTTTCGCTGTTGCAATCCACACATTTTCTGAGTCTGCTGCAATACAGTTAACTTCGTTGCTGACAAGCGTCCGTTTTACGGGAGAAGTCTTTTTGGATTTTGAATTTGGACGGGAATTTTGGAAAGGTACATCGGATTGCGGATCAGTGATTCCCAATGGACCGCATCCTATAATCAGAGAGAGAAAGACCAGCAATAACAATGAACAGACAACCAAAACTGCTTGCGGACTTTGAGATCGTGCAATATGACAATTGCTTTCATCTGTTCGCGTGATACTCACGACGGAAACTAAAGCCGTGTGCTTCTTTTAGCACACAACCCTCCTCTGTGATTCCTGCTTCCGTCTCTCGTGCCTCAAACAGAGGTCTTACTTGGACTCCACAGGCGTTTAGACTCTCTGTCTATCCGACAGCGAGGTGTTTTAGGTTTATTGCAGCGTTGACATCTCTATCTATTTGATAGTCGCATTGACTGCAATGATACGTTCTTTCTGATAGTTTTAGTTCTTTTTTCTTATGTCCGCAATTGCTACAGGTTTTGCTTGATGCATAGAATTGCGGTGCTTCTAATACAGGTATTCCGAAAGCATCTGCTTTCGTTTTTAGCTTATTTAGAAACCCGCCTAACGCTGAATCTGATAACGCCTTTGCAAGTTTCCTATTCTTTAGCATGTTCGTTATTTTTAGCGTTTCTATCGCGATACCACTTGCACGGTTGACAATATCCGTTGTCCCTTTGTGGTGTGCATCGTTTCTGATACAAGCAATACGATAGTGTGTTCGTGCAATCTTTGCTTTTTGCTTAAACCAGTTTTTAGACTTGAAAACGCGCCGACTTAACTTGCGTTGTTCTCGTTTTAGTTTTCGCTCATAGCGTTTTAGCGGTCTCGGATTATCATATTTCGTGCCATCACTTAAGGTGGCAAGTGTGTTGATGCCTACATCTATACCGATAACAGGGTGCGTTGAGTTATCAACTGCTTCGGTGTCCTCTGTTTCAACGGTGATAGATACAAACCAACGATGTGCTGTCCTTGAAATCGTAACCTTGATAATCTTGCCAACAAAACGCAACTCTTGAAACATTTTTATCCAACCGATTTTGGGCAACTTTATTTTCTTGCCTTCAACTCTAACAGCTTGCTCGTCTGTTGTGAAACTTTGTTTATGTCCACGCCCTTTAAACTTCGGAAATTTCGCACGCTTGGATACCCAATTCGCAATGCCTTGACCCAGATTTTTAATAGCATATAACGCAGCACGCTGATCTTGTGAACTTGTCCAATCATAGCCTTGCTTCGTTTTATTGAAGTTGTTGTTTAGCGTTTGCCACGACTGGAAGTTATCAGTATCTAATCCTATCTTAAAATCTGATAAGGCTTGATTATAGGCAAATCTTGCGTAGCCACATTGCTGGGAAAACCAACGCCCCTGTTTAAAAGTCGGATCTAATGTTATCTTATGTGTTCTGTATGGCATAGTCCGACTCCTGTAGGTTTCTGACTCCCATTAACAGTGGTGTGCAGATACTGTTAATATCTGCACTGAGTCAGTCTTATCATTATATCACAAAATATCTCTAAATGTCAAGCGTTTTTGGACCCACAGCTAAAGCAGTGGGATTGTCAGTTAATTCCCTTCATTATTTTACCGTTTCCTTTTACCTTATACCCAATTAACCCGATTTGTCCCGCGAGGTCCCCGTACCTTGCAATGCTAATCGCTACGTAGAAAACTAATAATCACGTTAATTTGGTATTAGTTGGTCCTTTAATCAGAATAGGTTTATCTTTGCAGTTATTATGTCATTATAACATTTTATAAGCAAGAACGGTTGAATCATTGGATGTTAACATTTTTGGCAAAACTTTATACACCACATTGTAGGGCGGGGTCCCTGTGCCCCACCGAATGCCATACGCGTATGAGGCGTTGATTTGGCTATTTCAGATGGACAAAGGAACGGCGGGCACAGGGACCCGCCACTACAATGAGATATGGTTTGACTTATGCCAATAACTTTACACACTCCATTGTTTTCCTCAAGCGTTTGTGATATAATTGATTTAAGCGGGCGTTTGTTAAAAATCAGAAAATAAAACTATTCGATTTGACGTGATAGCAAACTAAAATTAAACCTAACTGTC
The DNA here is from genome assembly GCA_965237835.1 of Candidatus Poribacteria bacterium. Classification (GTDB taxonomy): domain Bacteria; phylum Poribacteria; class WGA-4E; order WGA-4E; family WGA-3G; genus MSPOR6. The sequence goes on from OZ250160.1 coordinate 1,122,776, forward strand.
GGATATTAAGGGAATCTAACTGTGATAGATTTTGATTATCTTGCTAAAGGACTTTACGCGCTAGCACGGGCACACCATGTTAACACTATGGCAGGACACCTTGGTGCCGCTATTGTTGCCGGATATCTTATTACAGAAAATCATCCGGACCTTGATGAAAAGGTCCGCGCGGGAATCAAGGCGGAATTGGATCGTGTCATCTACGGTGAATCGGTTTTTAGTCCGGGAGAAAACGCAGCTATTTCAGTAAATGAGATGTTTAGTCCACTGCCTAAGACACCGTCGAACGAGAACTTGATTGATGGTATTGCCCAAGCACTGACACATAACATCAATCAGCCCCGGCAATCCGGGCATAACGTCATTTTTGCCTCAATCGCAATCCGCGCGCTTAAACGTCATCCAGAGTTTGCCACCCTAGCTATTACCGACGGTATCCGAAAACTGATTGCCGGATTCAACGACGTAACACCCGGTGTCGCCTATTACGGTAAGGAGAGAGGGCGCATTGATGGACGCAAAGTTGTGTTACCCGAGGATGATACTTTTCCACCCTACACTGATTTACAGACGATGGCGACAACCGTGTTAGACACATTGATTCAGCACGCTCCAGAACGTCGGCAAGGATTCGGTGGACTCTGGCATGTCATCAATCACGCTGCAGCACTCTCCGAGTTGGCACAATATGGCTATCAGGAACTTGCCATTACAGGTTTGACAGCCCATCATCAACACTTACAGTTATGGAAAACATTGCCAAATGTAACGGATGAACTTGGTGCAGAAACACCAACAAAATATGATCCGCGTCTACCAGTGTACTGGCAGTCTGATGATCTCCGCCGCGATCGCGCCCGACTTACACATCGCATTAAAACGTTTTACGGGTTTGACACTTTGGTTAAATTAGTTGAGGACGAGACAAAACAGGAACAGGGTTATGACAAACTACGATACTTGATGTAGTGGAAATGGTGCCTATGCGAAATAAGGAGATCATTAGCAAATTTGACGTGCATACTAGTATCCTTTCGAATGAGAAAGTCGCGGAAGATCACTATCTTTTACGTTGTGAGTGTTCTGAGATTGCACAGCATGCACTACCCGGTCAGTTTGTCCACGTCATGATTTCACACGGTGCTGGACTCCTACTTCGCCGACCCTTCACAGTCTATACGATTGATGATAGAGAAATAACTATGCTCTATCAGATTATTGGTGAGGGGACACAACGATTGTCAGAGATGCAGAAAGGGGCATCGCTGCATGTAATGGGACCGCTCGGAAATACGTTTGAGATCGCGGACAATCCTGAATCAGCAATTTTAGTTGGCGGCGGCGCAGGTATCGCCTCTTTGATGTTGTTAGCAGTGGAGTTGCGCGCACGTGGTATAGAGGCGAGCGCATTGGTCGGAGCACAACATCAGAGCAGGCTCTTAAGTGTAGATGATTTGGAAGCCATAGGCGTTTCGGTACATATCGCTACTGATGATGGAAGTGTGGGACATCACGGGTTTGTTACCGACATTCTGACAGACATGCTCCGAAAAAATGACTTACAACATCCAACAATCTACGCCTGCGGACCACACGGAATGCTTGCCGCTGTCTCGAAGATTACAACAGAATTTGAAGTCCCGACTCAAGTTGCTATGGAAAATCGAATGGGATGTGCATTGGGGGTGTGTCTTGGATGCGTTTGTCCCGTTCGTATTGATGCAAATCGGATCGAATATCAACGTGTCTGCACCGAAGGTCCCGTTTTTGATGCTACAGACATTGCATGGGACATTTAGCAAACGGAATGAAGAACAAAATATGAAATCAACATTTTACAGCAAATTAACATCAACAAGTCTACAGGGTGAACTACTCTCGGATGCTGATTGTGAAGAGATATTATCCGCTTCGGAAGTGGAATTGCTTCCACTATTAGACGCGGCATATCAGGTTCGCAAAACATATTTTCAAAACAGAGTCCAATTGCATATCCTTAATAACGCGCAGAACGGCAATTGTCCGGAGGATTGCCACTACTGCGTTCAAGCAAAAACTGCAACGACAGATATTGACACCTATTCTTTGAAACCGATGTCTGAGATTCTCGCTGAAGCAGAACGCGCATATCAATCTGGCGCGTATCGCTACTGCCTGGTGATGAGCGGACGGGGACCAAGTCCTAAACGTGTCTCACAACTGGCAGAATTAATCCAATCAGTAAAAGCACGATACCCGATTGAAGTGTGTCTATCTGTCGGATTGATTGATGAACCCGCTGCTCACACTTTGAAAGACGCAGGACTCGACAGATTGAACCATAATCTCAACACATCAGAATCGCACTATCCAAAAATATGTAGCACACATACTTATCAGGATAGAGTGGATACGTTACATGCTGCGCAATCGGCTGGACTTGCATGCTGCTCAGGTGTGATTGTTGGGATGGGTGAAGAAAACGAGGATTTAATCAGGGTTGCAAAGGAACTGCGCAAATTGGAAGTAGCCTCAATTCCAGTGAATTTTTTTCTGCCGATAGATGGCACGCAATTGTCGGAATCTGTTATGGAAACTCCGCTGGATGTGACTACTATTTTGACACCAGACTACTGTCTACGTGTGTTATGTTTGTTCCGATTCCTGAACCCACAGGCAGAGATCCGAGTAGCTGCAGGCAGAGAACACCATCTACGGAACATGGAGGTCATGGCACTCTATCCTGCGAATTCCATGTTCTTAGAGGGTTATCTGAATGCAACTGGGAAAGAAGCATCACGCACGCTACAGATGATACAGGATGCCGGATTTGCCGTTGAAACAAATGGAGAAATCCCGGATTATTTGCAGCCACCACAGACTGAGCAGGAAGGTGTGCTTCTCAAAGAGTTGCAAGTGCTTCGTCCACGAATGGAATCCAGCACATAATGTTAGAGGTAGATATTGTTGGGACAACACCTAATAGCAGTCGCAGCTTTCTTCCTCGTCAATCAAAGGATTTGATTGATAAAATTTTCCATGCGAAATTAGTACGGTGTTGGAACGCCTCAAGGTTCTATAGGAAGAATCCCATAACTGTCAATTTTGTGTGTAGGTTGGGTAGAACGTAAGCGAAACCCTTATGTGTCAACTTAAGAAAAGACTCGTTACTATCGGTAAAAGGGAACTCCAATTCCCCACTGACGAATGGGTCGCGATATGGAGATCGCTCCTACCGTTTGGATTGGGAATAACAAAGGTCTCTTGTCCTTTGTAGCACAATCTGTTAGATTGTGTTTATACAGTGCGCAAACTAACAGTTTGCGCTACAACTAAATTGCTTAACTTGACACATAAGGGTAGAGTGGACGAAACCCGACACCAAATAATTAACTTTACGAAACACCGATCCTTTTTCCTTGATATAAATCGTAAAATATGTAAAACTGTGTCCATCACGTTGGCGGTATGTTTAGAGGAGATTGAAATGAAAATTATTACGATCTTACTTGTTGGGATACTGTTGATAAGTACGCAGGTATTTGCGGATCTCTCTGTCTCGGACCTTGAGAAAATTGAGTCTATTGTCAAAGATTCTGAGGCGCGTATGAAAGAATATGTATCCGGTGAAATCGAAAAGGTTAACACCAGGATCACGGAAATGGATAAACGCTTGACCATCCAGATCGGTGCTGTAGATAAACAGGTCGGGCGCAATTTTAATCTCGTGCTCTGTTTAATTGCTTTAATCGCTATTGCTGTAGGACTCCCGCAAATCATTACCGCGTGGCAAGGACAGATGCTAACAGAAAAATATGAAGCACTGAAGCAGGAAATAGAAATGCTAAAACAGGAAAGGATTGTTAGACCTTAACTTTATTTCGTCTACCCCCTCCTAATCGCTCTACCCGACCTACGAACTTAAAATCCACTACAATCTCAAGCAGTTTATCAATATTTATAGTAAAATCTAAAAATATGTGGACACCTCTTGGTAGGTGTGGTTGATCTATGTCAAGTATTTTGCGTCCGTTCTGTTTTAACTTGATATTTACGGAATTTAATGTGTTAATATAAGTTACTTATATTGTTGAAGGGAGAGGGTTGATATGCCGATTTACGAAAAGTTGATGGGTAATCCTTTTGTTGATGCGGGTGTTTGTGGCATTTGTGAATGGTTGGGACGTAGCGTGCAACCGGAACAGATTACGACTGATGACCTTCAGGAAGTAGTTAATGATGTCGCGCCAATTATGCAAACAGATGCAGGTTGGGGAAATTTGCACGGTATTTTTCCAAATAGTGTGTTAACAAACGCTGCATTCCGAAAAAAAGATCAAGTAGAATTATTCAAAAACGAATGTAAAGATTATATAGACAAAATCTGTGAATTGGAACAAATCGGGGATTGTATGGGGTGCGGTAGACGTGATGCAAACGCATGGCTTTCAAGAACTAACGTCCCACTAACAGGTGGTAAAAATAGCAACTTTTTTCCAGTCTTTTCCGAGGGAGCAGGTTATTGCGCCGCATGTGCTCTCGCTATTCAAATGTCCCCGCTCGTTTATATGGCAACCGCTGGAAAATATCTTACACTCCACTCTAATTCGTGGAAGGCATTGAGAAGTTGGGCGCAAATTTGTGTAAAAGATGTTCGCTCTCAACAACTTCAACAGGACGTTACGGGATGTTTTAATCCTGGCTATAAAAATCCGCGCAACGGGATGTTCTACATGGTGCGCGAAATGGCACAATATCAGGAAATGCACACTGATGAGAACATACCTATGCAAATTTACTGCTGGACAAATTACAACCAAGGTCCTGAGCTTGAAATCTATTACATGCCAGCATCAGTGTTTAAATTTTTACGCGTTGTCTACCAAGGCGAATTTAAAACAGCATGGCAGGAAATTGTCAGAAGTGGTTACGTGAAAGTCAATTGGACTAAAGTGAAATCCGAGGAAGATTACAAAAACCGAATCAACCGTGTGTATGAAAACCTGTTGCAGGATATATCAATTCTCGGATACTTTCTAAACAAGCGGAACCGAAAACCGCGCGGAAATTGGGAGCTACTTTCCCTCTATCTAAAAGAGGTTAGAACTATGGAACTAACGCAACTTGAAAAACTTAAACAGGTCGGGGATTTCATTGCTGAGACTATTCGCAAATCTGGAGACGATAAACGGCTTAAGCAATTGGAACGTGCTAAAAACTACGGTGAGTGCCGAAATATCTTGCGATTCGTCATCCGAGAAAGAATTCAGCAAGGGGCATCCGAACCCCTTTTCTCGCTAGACGATTATATGGAGTATCTTTTCCCCGCAAGCGATAACCTTAACCTTACGCCATGGAGAGAAACGCGCGACCTACTCCTATTTAGGATTTACGAACAACTTCACAACTGGCTACAAGAACAAGGTTATGTTGATTACGATGAAGATAATACATCAGATGCAGACGATGCATCTCAAACCGAACAGACTCAGGAGGACTAATCATGTCAAAACACCTTATCGGACTAACCTTAATTGATGCACCCTATTCAGCCTTAAACAACGCTGGAACGGAAGCTTCTCAAGCAACAGAGAACATTGTTACCGTCAAGAAACTTCAGAAAGGACGAGATACCTATCCGTATGTTTCCGGGCAAGCGTTGCGTAATTGGTGGCGCACCACCCTTGAACATGAATTTGATGAATGGAAATGTTCCCCTATTGAGAGGGAGAAAAAAATCGCTTTTACTGAGGCAGACCCAGTAACTTACGACGACGATGATGTCTTTGGATATATGCGAGCACAAAGCGATACGCAAAATGGAAAAAAGGTTAATTTAACTGTGACTCGGTTATCGCCTCTCAAGTGTTCACCGCTTATCTCCATTGCCCCGCAAACCCCAACGAATGATTTTGGTGTGATGGCACGCCAAGAAGGCAACCCTGTGCCTTATGAACACCAATTCTATTCGTGTGTCCTACAAGGTATCTTTTCATTAGATCTCAGTGCAGTTGGCGCATTCTCAGATGTTAATCGAACTGGCTATAAGAATATCGCTGCAAGTTATGTGGAGACTATCCAAAATGCAGGCGGAACACAGGAAGACGAAAAGTCGCCATGGGTGCTCCCAAAAGAGATCCGAGTGAGACGTTGCCAACAGACGCTCGAAGCACTTCCTATCCTCAGCGGCGGTGCAAAGTTGACATCACATCTCACCGACGTTACACCTAAACTGATTATTCTTTCAGTCCTTGAAGGTGGAAACCATCCTTTCATGAATTTGATGGTAGAGCGAAATGAAGTCGGTGAGTTATCTATAGACGCACTACGCCAAGTTATTGATGATTACGCAGACCGATTCTGTGATGCAATTTACATCGGTAGACGGAGTGGGTTCATGGATGAGTTACATGACGATCTGTGTAAATTGGCAGACGATACAAGCCTGCCATGCGAAATCGTTTACGATTCGCCAAATAAGGTGATTGCCCAACTATCACAAAAGTTAGAAACACACATCGGAGACTAAACATGAAGGTCCTTCGCATTCACATTACCGGCTGGGTCACATCGTTCCGGAATCCGCTATTCATTAGCGGATTCCAACCAACGCTCCCGCTGCCGCCACTGTCGGCACTTTACGGACTTTTAACTGCAGCAAAAGGGGACTGGGTTACGCCGCACGATGCTGCTATTGGATTTGTTTTCAAGAGTAATGGCAAAGCAGTTGATTTGGAAACAGTCTATGAGTTCGGGGGAAAATTGGTTGCAAAGTCAAACATCAACAGACGCGAATTCCTTGTGCAACCGGAACTCTATCTCTACACGCCAGAAATATGGTTAAAAAAGGCATTAGAACGTCCTCACTACCCTTTACTCATGGGACGTTCCTCGGATTTAGCAACCGTTAAGTCTATTGATGAAATTGAATTAGAACGTAAATCGGAAACGACCTATCGTAATACAATACTCCCGTTTCCTGATCAGCAACTTCACGGGCAGGTGCAGGCATTGCCAACCCACTTCACAGCGGATATTCCGCGCCGTCCATGTGGCATCCGTGCATATTGTCTTATCACGGAACCGATAAAATATCAAGGTGATGTGCTACACGATCCCGTTATGAAGTGGGGTGTCTATTTACACGAACGCATCCCTGGAGAATTTATAGTTCCAAGTGAGCAAAGCAGGAAACCTGTCGACAAAAACTATCATGTCCAGAATATGGATGGGGAACAGATGCAACTTTTTAACTCCTAACTCAAATAGCTCGTAGGGGCGAGGTCACCTGCCCATATCGTAGGGGCGAGGTCACCTCGTCCATATCGTAGGGGCGAGGTCACCTGCCCATATCGTAGGGGCGAGGTCACCTGCCCATATCGTAGGGGCGAGGTCACCTGCCTATATCGTAGGGGCGAGGTCACCTGCCCATATCGTAGGGGCGAGGTCACCTGCCTATATCGTAGGGGCGAGGTCACCTGCCCATATCGTAGGGGCGAGGTCACCTGCCCATATCGTAGGGGCGAGGTCACCTGCCTATATCGTAGGGGCGAGGTCACCTGCCTATATCGTAGGGGCGAGGTCACCTCGTCCATATCGTAGGGGCGAGGTCACCTGCCCATATCGTAGGGGCGAGGTCACCTGCCCATATCGTAGGGGCGAGGTCACCTCGCCCATATGAGGAGGTTTTTCTTATGAAACCCAAATCCAATCTTCCACGGCGTCGTGCCATGCGCTTGCGAGGATATGATTACAGTCAACCCGGCGCATATTTCGTGACCATCTGTGTACAACATCGGCAATGTTTATTTGGGGCGATAATAGACAGGAAAATGCATTTGAATGAAATAGGCGAAATTGTCGTTGAATATTGGAACCGTATTCCACAACATTTTTTTTCTGTTGAAATAGGCGAGTATGTCATTATGCCTAATCATATACACGGAATTATTGCATGGGACATCGCAGAGGCGAGGTCTCCTAATCCACAAGAAAACGCAAAAAAACGTAGGGGCGAGGTCACCTCGCCCTCATTAGGCAAAAACGCAGAGGCGAGGTCTCCTAATCCACAAGAAAACGCAAGAAAGCGTAGGGGCGAGGTCACCTCGCCCTCGTTAGGCAAAATCGTAGCATATTTCAAATATCAATCTACCAAGCATATTAACCAACATCACAATACGCCAGGGACGCGTATTTGGCAAAGAAATTATCACGATCATATCATCCGAGACGACATAGATTTACAACGCCTTCGTGAGTATATTCAGAATAATCCGAGGAAATGGGAATTAGATCAATTGCATCCAGATAACAATGGATGGGGCAACCCCGCCCCTACGTAAAACGGGAAGGGTGAAAGCGAATGTCCGTTGAAATACACAAAATCGGACGGGGCAACCCTGCCCCTACGTAATGTGGGAAGGGTGACCCTGTCCTTACGGGAAGAAAAGGCGGGGCAACCCCGCCCCTACGGGAGGAAAAGCAAATGTCAATATTGCTTGCAAAAAGTGATCCACGGGAAACGCTTAAAGAACATACGGAGAATTGCCTTGATGTATACAAAAGCATGCGAGAACGGATGCCGTTCTTAGCTGAGGTTGCCAAAAATCCTGATTTCTTTGAGCATCTTTTCTATGCTGTAGCACTTCATGATTTCGGAAAAGCCGCGACAGGCTTCCAAAAGCAACTTACTGATGATACGCGATGGAACTATCGTCACGAAATCCTGTCAACCGGATTTGTTGTGAACCTTCAATTCCCAGAGGAGACAAAGCAGGCAATCGCACTTGCGATTTTAACGCATCACAAAGATATTGGGACACTGGTAGAGAAGCATCCGTGTTGGCAACAAAACGAATATGGCTATCAAGAATGGCAAAGAAAAGTCGCAGAACTCACGCCGAATTGGGATGATTTGATGGAAATTCAGGAACAGGTGCAGCGTTGGTGTCCAACGGAAGAATGTTTATGGACACCTATAATCTCAACAGATCAACTCATTAGCGGTTACCGAGAATATCTTGCCCCGTATCTGAACGACCTTGAGGACGGAGAATTAACTCCCTTGCACTGCACCTACGGCATGCTTCTCCGCGGGTGTATGATTGCATGTGACCATCTTGCATCGGCTGGCAAAAATGAGATTCAGACCGCACTTGACAACCTTGAAACACACCTTACGCAACATGTTAAAGAAAAGGCAAAGGAAAAAGGGCGTGACTTTCACAGATGGGAACGTTTTCAGAAAGCCTCCGGTGAAACGGATGGACAACTCATGCTTTCAGCACCAACAGGCTCCGGAAAAACCGAAGCCGCCTTACTTTGGTCCGATAAAAATCAGTGCGAAACATTAGGAAATCGTGTCTTTTACGTGTTACCTTATACAGCAAGTATCAACGCCATGTATGACCGGTTAAAGGAACTCGTAACAGACGACAAAATCGGTATGTTGCATGGAAAAGCTTCCTACTTCATTTATCAAGCACTCGTTGATAAGGAATACACATCTCAAGATGCTGCTACTTCAACTCGCCAAGAACTGAACCTAACACGGAAAATATGCCGTCCTTACAAGGTGCTTACTCCCTTCCAACTGCTCAAAGCATTTTTCGGTATACGCGGCTTTGAAATGCAGATGGCAGAGATGTCCCAAGGACTTTTCATCTTTGACGAAATCCATGCTTACGATCCGCACACAACCGCATTGATTTTGACAATGATAACGAAACTCCGTGAAGATTATGACGCAAAATTCTGCATTATGACCGCCACAATGCCAAAGTTTCTTAAACAGATGATTAACAATGCAGTCGGAGAACTTGCACAAGTTGAAATGACACCCGAAGATCGGGACAAGAAATTCACTCGGCACCGTGTCAAGTTACTTGATGGAAATATCCACGATGCTATTCCGAAAATAAAGGATAGACTTAACGAAGGACAACGTGTCATGGTTGTCTGTAATACCGTCAAGCAGGCGCAAAATGTGTTTGAGGAACTGCGGGAAATAGTCGCAGATGATAAAGCCAAACTCCTTCACAGCCGATTTATTCTCCGCGACAGAGAACGGATTGAAAAGGAACTTGAGGATGCCAACCTCCTTGTCGGCACACAAGCAGTTGAAGTTTCACTTGATATTGATTTTGATTGCCTCTTTACAGAACCAGCACCGATAGACGCGCTCATCCAACGTTTCGGGAGAATTAACAGGAAAGGGAAAAAAGGCATTTGTGATGTCCACATAAGCAAAGAGGGTGGTAAAAACGACTCCTTTATCTATTCAAGTGAAAAGGTTGAACGCACCATAAACGCGTTCACATCTGTAGGTGATGACGATCTCCAAGAATCAAAAATACAGAGTCTAATTGATGGAGTCTATAGCGAAGGTTATGATGAGACAGAGAAGGATAAGTTTAAAAAGGCAAAACAACTGTTTGAACGGCATCTGCAAGACATCGTTCCTTTTATTGAAGATTCTAAAGGACGTAAAGAGTTTAACGAACTCTTTAAGAGTGTTGAGGTTGTGCCAGCATGCTATGAACAGGAATACTTAACCGAAATTGACGAACGCAAGTATTATGAGGCGAGAGCCTACATCGCGCAAATTAATTACAACCAATTTGCGAGGCTAAAGAAGGAAGGGCAAATCTACGAAAATGAACGTTTAAATCAGTGTTTCATAACCGTTCACTATGATAAAACACTCGGTTTGGTATTGGATGAGTATAATCCAAATATCCTATGACGATTGCAATAACGGAGACACCACAAATGCAAAACCCAGACAACCCCAACATCACAGGCACAGCGATTAACTATCTATACATCTGCCAACGCAAACTCTGGTTCTACACACACCATCTCGAAATGGAGCATACCTCCGACAAAGTCGACCTCGGCAAACACCTCCACGACGAGAGTTATCCGCGCGAAAAACGCAGAGAGTGGGATATTGATAGCCTCGTCAAGATAGACTTTGTTGACAAACAAGGTATCCTACACGACATCAAATATGGGACCTCAATGGAAACAGCGCACGTCATGCAGATATGTTATTACCTCTATCTACTCAAACAGAAGGGTGTACCTAATAGGAAAGGCATCATCAACTATCCGCGCCAACGGAAGACGACTGAGGTGGAACTCACACCTGAAAGAGAAAAAGAGGTGGAAGATGCTATCGCAAAAGTGAACGAAATATCAGCACTACCAACACCACCGCATGCTGACTATATGAAGATTTGTAAATCCTGCAGCTATCAGGAACTCTGCTGGAGTTAAACATAGCAGGCACGCTAAAATAAAATCGTAGGGGCGAGGTCACCTCGCCCGAAAAAAACACAGATTTACCGCCTGAAATCGTAGGGGCGAGGTCACCTCGCCCGAAAAAAACACAGATTTACCGCCTGAAATCGTAGGGGCGAGGTCACCTCGCCTAAAATAAAATCGTAGGGGCGAGGTCACCTCGCCCGAAAAAAACACAGATTTACCGCCTGAAATCGTAGGGGCGAGGTCACCTCGCCCGAAAAAAACACAGATTTACTTCTGTAGGAGCGATCTCCTAATCGCGACAGGTCGGGAATCGGAGTTCCCTCCTACAGAAGAATGTAAGATTCAAAGGTGACAAAATATATCACGCCACCCAGCAGAAGTTCGTTTTGGGCGAGGCAACCTCGCCCCTACGATGGCTGTTGTTAGGCAAAGGAAACAAAATATGTCACGCAATTACTACATCACGCAACCCGGCAGAATTAGCCGGAAAGATAACACGATTTACCTTGAACCTGAAGATGCGAAACGTATCCCTATCCCCGTGGAAGATATTGACGCACTCTATTTTTACGGAGAGCTTGACCTGAACACGAAACTACTCAACTTTCTCGCACAAAAGAAAATTCCGTTTCACGTGTTCAACTATTACGGTTACTATTCCGGGAGCTACTACCCACGGGAATATCTCAATTCCGGATCACTGCTCGTCAAACAGGTGCAGCATTATGAAAAGCCAGCGAAACGGATGGCGATCGCACACGAATTCGTCGCCTCCGCAGGCTTCAATATGCTCCGAATTTTGCGCTATTACACCAATCGCGGCAAGGATTGCAGCACACAAATTCAAACAATAGAGCCTCTGCTTGAGGAAAGCCAATCTGCAAAGAACACAAACGAGTTGATGGGTTATGAGGGAACGGTCCGAGACACTTATTACTCCGCTTTCAACACAATTCTGGAGTTGAAAACACCTTTCGAAAAACGTGTTCGACGTCCTCCAGACAACCCTATCAACGCCGCTATTTCATTTGGCAACTCGTTGATGTATGCCGCGTGCCTCACAGAAATCTATCGGACACAACTCAACCCGACAATTAGTTTTCTCCATGAACCCGGAGAACGTCGTTTCTCTCTCAGCCTTGATCTGGCAGAAATCTTCAAACCGCTGATCATTGATAGAATTATCTTTCGCCTATTCAACCGCGGACAACTCAACGAGTCAAAACATTTTGAAACAAAGGTCGGTGAGTGTTATCTCAATGAACAGGGACGCAAAACCTTTGTCGCTGCTTTTGATGCCCAACTCAAGGAGACCATCTTACACCAAAAATTGAAACGTCATGTCTCGTATCAGAGACTTATCAGGTTGGAGTGTTACAAACTTATCAAACACCTTGTCGGGATGGAAACGTACCAAGCACTCCGTCCGTGGTGGTAGGAGTGTTCTGAAATCGTAGGGGCAAGGTCACCTCGCCTGAAATCGTAGGGGCGAGGTCACCTCGCCCGTAATACAAGGAGGCAATCACAATGTATATCATTCTCGTCTATGACATTGAGGTAAAACGTGTTGCCAAGGTATGCAAATATCTGCGCCAACATCTCAATTGGATACAAAACTCTGTTTTTGAAGGACAATTGACCAAAGCACAGTTCGCCCGCGTCAAATCGGGTTTAGCCGAGATCACTGACCCAGCAAAAGACTCTGTGATCATCTATCAACTGCGTGACGCAAAATGGATGACAAAAGAGGTGATGGGCATTGATAAGAATCCCGCTACGAACCTACTCTAAGCAAGGTGTAAACACAAAATCTGTTTAGACGATCTGCTGTCGACCTCCGAAAATTGACAAGTTTCGTACCGGACAATTTACCGAATTTAGCGAAATATTGCCGATAAACCCTTGCCACACATAGTGCCGTCAACCTCCTAGGGAATTTGCACGATTAGAGGTCGACAGCAAACTGCCCTTTAATTTGATCAAAATAAAAATTAACTTGACAGGAACTGTAAGGATCTGCTATAATATTAATGCAGTATTCGGAAAGCCTTTTAATCGAACCAGTTTGGAATTGAAACAATTATGACGATGATCTCGGCACAGGGCAGCTGAGTGCTTTTAATCGAACCAGTTTGGAATTGAAACCTAACGCGCGTGTCGCAGCCGTGAAGGTTACGCCACTCTTTTAATCGAACCAGTTTGGAATTGAAACTTCTCTCATCCTATTGGGTGTTATATCGCCTTGGGGACTTTTAATCGAACCAGTTTGGAATTGAAACTGTTATATTCCGTCTTGTCGTGACAACTTTCCCTATACTTTTAATCGAACCAGTTTGGAATTGAAACATTCTCGCATCTCCTCATTACTTTTTATTACTTTCTCTTTTAATCGAACCAGTTTGGAATTGAAACTGCCTTGTGTCCTTTGATATTCTTTTGAATTCTATCTTTTAATCGAACCAGTTTGGAATTGAAACACGCCACCACCCAACCAACGAAACTTTGTTTCGCATTCGCTTTTAATCGAACCAGTTTGGAATTGAAACAGAGATGCGGCTTACCACGTTCATTTGGGCATGGAAAACTTTTAATCGAACCAGTTTGGAATTGAAACTTGTGATAGACGGGTTCGCTGAAAACAGCGTTAACTACTTTTAATCGAACCAGTTTGGAATTGAAACTGTTTTAAGTTTCCTTGTGTTGTGTGATAGGTTTATTTCCTTTTAATCGAACCAGTTTGGAATTGAAACATTTGAAGTTGCCCGCTATGGAGACGTTGAAAGTTGCTTTTAATCGAACCAGTTTGGAATTGAAACGCGATTGCGCCGAGCACGAATGCTAATTCTGCGAACTTTTAATCGAACCAGTTTGGAATTGAAACTTTGCTCTCACACCATTCTACAAACTTCGGATTATCTGCACTTTTAATCGAACCAGTTTGGAATTGAAACCTCAATAAATCCCATTGACTTCGCAAGATTCAACCTTTTAATCGAACCAGTTTGGAATTGAAACTTGTCATTGTAGGATAATGATTAGATGCTGTTGATACTTTTAATCGAACCAGTTTGGAATTGAAACCTAGGCAGGCTTGCTTTATGGAGACTCAAAAATGGCCTTTTAATCGAACCAGTTTGGAATTGAAACACAGCACGACGCCTATTGCTTGCTTGTATTGCCCCCAACTTTTAATCGAACCAGTTTGGAATTGAAACTATATCCCCCTAAGTGTAATCGTTAATTGTGTAATCTTTTAATCGAACCAGTTTGGAATTGAAACGTGTCGCTAGAAGAACCCAACTCACATCAAACCGCTTTTAATCGAACCAGTTTGGAATTGAAACGCCAATATAGAAACGCTTATTGACTGGGATTTAACTTTTAATCGAACCAGTTTGGAATTGAAACTTTCAATAGTAGTTTTTTCATCTATGCGTTGCGAAAACTTTTAATCGAACCAGTTTGGAATTGAAACGAAATTGAACGCACTACGTTCTTCTTTCCTGTTAGCCTTTTAATCGAACCAGTTTGGAATTGAAACAATTCTTCGAACTCTTTAACGTTGTCTGGGTGGTACTTTTAATCGAACCAGTTTGGAATTGAAACAGGACAAAAACTCAAATCTCACAGATACGCAGAGGCTCTTTTAATCGAACCAGTTTGGAATTGAAACCTCATAGTGAGTACCTGCACCTGTATCATGATCTTTACTTTTAATCGAACCAGTTTGGAATTGAAACATTCTCTTTCTGTCATTCCTTTATCTGAAAATAGCGGTCTTTTAATCGAACCAGTTTGGAATTGAAACTCGGGTAAAGCACAATACTACCATCAGGTATATCTGCCCTTTTAATCGAACCAGTTTGGAATTGAAACACCTTTGGATCGGGTCTTGCAGCAAGGATTTTACCTTTTAATCGAACCAGTTTGGAATTGAAACGCGCGTAAGGGTCTCCACGCAAAAGAGTGACAATCCACTTTTAATCGAACCAGTTTGGAATTGAAACTCACCTGAACCTGCTGTTACTGTTGTCTGATATGTTGTCTTTTAATCGAACCAGTTTGGAATTGAAACAATCTTTACCCGTGTTGAACGGAGGATCAGCGTATACTTTTAATCGAACCAGTTTGGAATTGAAACTGTCACCTCCATCACTTCAGGATCATCATACATCCACTTTTAATCGAACCAGTTTGGAATTGAAACCTGTCACAAAACCATCTATATCGCTTTGACTTACCACTTTTAATCGAACCAGTTTGGAATTGAAACGTCTTTAATCTCTTTATCATCAAGTTTGTTAGCTTCACTTTTAATCGAACCAGTTTGGAATTGAAACGTTATCAAAGGCGATGCTAATGTCTTGATAAGATTTTTCTTTTAATCGAACCAGTTTGGAATTGAAACCCCCGTGTTGCTGCTGACCATGTGCCTGTTCCTAAAGCCTTTTAATCGAACCAGTTTGGAATTGAAACTATCCATGAAACTGAAGCAGTTCCACGTTTGCTTTAACTTTTAATCGAACCAGTTTGGAATTGAAACCCGGCAATGGTCTATATTGATGATCGAGGATTCTATTCTTTTAATCGAACCAGTTTGGAATTGAAACAAAGTCCAACGGCAATAACGCAGTTGGATTTCAGAACTTTTAATCGAACCAGTTTGGAATTGAAACTGGCAACCCTTCAGGATTGTGGATAAACAGGCGGGACTTTTAATCGAACCAGTTTGGAATTGAAACATTATACTTACTGCGAGTATCAAAGCGGCAAGTAATACTTTTAATCGAACCAGTTTGGAATTGAAACTTGCCTCTTAAGGCTATCCTGAAACTCGCATAATCGCCTTTTAATCGAACCAGTTTGGAATTGAAACATCTGAATCGCTGCGATACGGGCAAGCAATACAACCTTTTAATCGAACCAGTTTGGAATTGAAACTGACAATACTGCGGTCAAACTGAAAATCTGTGACAGGCTTTTAATCGAACCAGTTTGGAATTGAAACAGTAAAGATACTGAACCGGTCGATAAAGCGAATACCTTTTAATCGAACCAGTTTGGAATTGAAACTTACAGGAACTTCAACCACTGCTATATCAACCGTGGACCTTTTAATCGAACCAGTTTGGAATTGAAACTAATGGTATCGTGAGGGTTAGCATTCCACATTCAACCTTTTAATCGAACCAGTTTGGAATTGAAACTGCATTACAATATAGATACTGTATTTTATTTTACACTTTTAATCGAACCAGTTTGGAATTGAAACGGACCTTGAAGGAATGCACACGAAACGTTGCACCTGCACTTTTAATCGAACCAGTTTGGAATTGAAACTATCGCCTGTTTGACCGCAACAATGAATGTATTTTTCCCTTTTAATCGAACCAGTTTGGAATTGAAACCTGTCTGAATACTTATAGAAAATCTGATTGCTGGGTCCCTTTTAATCGAACCAGTTTGGAATTGAAACATTTTTGAATGATGCGTTTTCACGATGTTTTTTTACTTTTAATCGAACCAGTTTGGAATTGAAACTTGGATTTTCGGTTGCATCTGTTTGGCACAACAGAACCTTTTAATCGAACCAGTTTGGAATTGAAACTCTTTCATAACACGAAACAATGACTTGGCGGTGTTCCTTTTAATCGAACCAGTTTGGAATTGAAACTTTAGACTGGACGTGCCTTGAGAGACACGCCCGCCCTTTTAATCGAACCAGTTTGGAATTGAAACGCATAAAGCAGTAGCAGATAACAACTCAGCATTAACTTTTAATCGAACCAGTTTGGAATTGAAACGTTAACAGAAGATATGACTGGTGAGGTAACACTTTCCTTTTAATCGAACCAGTTTGGAATTGAAACTCCTCGCGAGAGCAACGATATTGAAAGTTATTGCTATACTTTTAATCGAACCAGTTTGGAATTGAAACCGCATTGACGGAGAAGGACAGGACACAACCAGAAACTTTTAATCGAACCAGTTTGGAATTGAAACTAATAGAAGTGAGACGATACGGGTTTTGAGTTTCTCCTTTTAATCGAACCAGTTTGGAATTGAAACAAAAACGCAAATAGAAGCGGTAAAGAATCACTCGACGCTTTTAATCGAACCAGTTTGGAATTGAAACCCTTTCGCTTCAGCATTTGCTATAACTTGAATTCCCCTTTTTAATCGAACCAGTTTGGAATTGAAACATTCTATTTACACCGATATTTATCACCTGCCTCAGTGCTTTTAATCGAACCAGTTTGGAATTGAAACTCTAATATCTGGGTGATATAGTCTGGCACTCTCACCTTCTAATCGTACCAGTTTGGAATTGAAACATGACCTTCCTCCTGATAATGAACAATCATCTCACTTCTAAATCGCATCAGTTTGGAATTGAAACACCCTCTAAATTTATCAAATCTTCCGCTACAAAACCTCGCCTTTCAAGGCGGGGATGTAGTAGAGGCTAAGACCTCCATTGTTGAAAAAACCTTGATTTTCGTCAAACAATGTGATATCCTTAAGTATCTGCTGGTTAAAAGGTCTAACTTCGGGTATCTATTCCCGTTGCTCTTAACCTCCCTTTAGACGGGTTGAGCAGATGCAGAGAACCACAGACACTG
This sequence comes from Candidatus Poribacteria bacterium, assembly GCA_965237835.1. GTDB lineage: Bacteria > Poribacteria > WGA-4E > WGA-4E > WGA-3G > MSPOR6. Next base: position 1,140,649 of record OZ250160.1, read on the forward strand.
CAAAAAACAGAATAGGCAACTGGATTGGCTATGTGACATTGATTACATATTCCCATGTTTGCCTTCGTATCCGAAACACCCTTTAGGTGTCGGAAGTATCGGTAACTTCTCAAAGGTTTCAGGAAGTTTCCGTAGTGCGCCCCATGGCCCGCGCCGCGCAATTAGATGCGTGTTGGTCAGGATTAAACCCCTGACAACCTACCCAGGTCGCTTTTTAGCGGATACCCCAGGTAGGAAGACGGCCCCACACCTGCAGGACGCTAAATGAGCGTAGCGGTAACCCCTGAAAAACTCGGTCGGAAGTTCCTTCAAAAGAATCCTCGCCCTTCAGGGCGGGGAGCGGTCAGATCAGTCAAATCGTGAGACCTTTTAATCGAACCAGTTTAAAATTGAAACAATACTAATCCAAACATTACGATTTCTACTCCTTTTTCTCTTAATTGCACTGTTTTGAGTTGAAAGGTCATGTTATACCCAATTAACGGGATTTGTCCTGCAAGGTCCCCGTGCCGCGCAATGCTAACCGCTATCGGAAAACTTCGAATCAAGTTAATTTGGTATGAGTAGGTCCAATAAGGTTGAGGAAAAAAGGGAGTTTTAGAAACTTCTCATCATACAAATCCAATATCAAAGATACAAACATGCAAATTGAAAATTACTTCAACCCCTGTCACAGTGTGGCAGTATCACCAACACGAAAAAAGTGGTACACAAGGTATCCTGTATTGCTAAGTGTCACAGCCCATGACCAAAACCGAAAAAAGTGGCCCGCAAAACACCCTGTATAAACTGCATAAACTGAAAATACTGCTAAATGCGTCCTTCAAAAATCACAACTCTCCTCGTAGATATGATTATAAAAGCACACACTGGCGGTCTGTCCCGTCGCGAAATCGCCACGGCGACCCGTATAAGTGAGCGGACCCTTTATCAGTGGCTATCTGATGGTAAGATACTCTATATTGAACTTTGGGCAGGTGAGATAGAGTCCCTCGAAGATTTAACGTCTACCGATCAAGAAAAAATCCGATTGTTCGAGGGGCTTTGTAGTACATCAGAAAAAACACCCGAGGCACAGATGCAGGAAATAGAGTGTCTTATCGAATCCAAACGTATTGAAAACGAGAACAAGGAACACGCCCGCGAAGAACGAAACCAAGCACGCAAAAGAAAGGAACGCGAGCGAAACCAAGCACGGGCAACAGAAAGACGCACGGATAGAACCATAAGGCAATCTGAAAAACACATCAGCGACACAACGGAGTTTGTAGCAAAATTAATCAAACGCCTGACAACGTGAAAATGGAAACCACAGTAGCAACAGTGGCACGAGTTGACTCGGAGAGAGAGAAGACGTGATCGGATTATACCGAATTACCCCGATCTGTAGTGTGAGGTCCCCGTGCCTCGCAACCTTGTGCTATATCAAAAGACTTCTAATCAAGCTAATTGGGTATTATACCCAATTAACCCAATCTGTAGTGCGAGGTCCCCGTGCCTCGCAACCTTGTGCTATATCAAAAGACTTCTAATCAAGCTAATTGGGTATTATACCCAATTAACCCAATCTGTAGTGCGAGGTCCCCGTGCCTCGCAACCTTGTGCTATATCAAAAGACTTCTAATCAAGCTAATTGGGTATTATTCCAAGAAGGTTTAGAAGTTTTGGAAGATGACCCTTCATTCAATCAGACACAAAGAATCCCGCAAGGTTGAAACCAAGCGAGATTCTTTAAATGACTACCGAGAACATGACATTGATTTAGAAAAATTAGGGTCCTATCTAAAACTTTACTCCCGCCAAGTTCACTTGAAAACGCACGACACCGTTGCCCTGTAGATAATCCTATCTATTAGTATCCCCAGATTTTTCAATCGCGTGCTATTGAAACTGGTGTTCCATCCTTAAGTTGATGTTGATCATCAACGATCACTCGTGTTGTCTCGGCAAGACGCGAATTGATTTCTATTTCACTACCGTATACGCCACCTACGTTCACCTGTTTTAGGCGCGCAACATTTTCCTCAACGACAAAAATGTTCCCTTTTCCATTCTGAATCTGTAGAACAGCACGACGCGGAAGCAACAAGACGTTTTTTCGCTCACCTGTTTTAATAGATATTGTGATAGATGTCCCCGGTTTTAATGCGTTATTGTGTTCTGATGCTGAAGAGTCGCCTTCTACATCAGCATTCATGCCGGCAGAGTTAGGTAATGTTGCGTGAACAACAACCGTATTCTCTCCTTGTTTGACAGTTGGACTGATAAAATCAATTGTAGCGACTATATTTTGAATACCGGACGCAGTAGAGATGAGCACCATATTCCCGTTCTTGATTCGGTTTATCTCACTAACAGGTACCGACCAAACGGCTTTGAGCGTATCTATTGCTACAACTGTAAATACCGGTCCGCCCGGTGAAGCGGCAGATTTGGCATAGTCACCAACCTCAAAGTGACGCTGAGAAATAACACCATCAATTGGGGAAACAATTGCTGCTTGAGTCACCTGTTCCCGCGCGAGTTTCAACAGTTCTTCAGTTTCGCTGACAGCAGACTTCACTATTGCAATCTCGCGTTCCCATGCTTTTGCATCCACGAGTTTTTGAGCAGTCATAAGATTAGCTTTCGCTTGTGTGATCTTGGATTCAGCAGCAGCGATTTCACGCTCCCAACCTCGACTCTCAACTATCTTCCGCGCAACAGCCAATTCTGCTTTCGTCTTTTCCACTGTGACTTGTGCTGTACCATCTTCATACTGACTTGCTGCAGCGACTGCCTCTTCCTGTCGGCTTTGCACCAATTTGTAACGCGTTTCCGACGATTCAAAAGCACTGTCGCTGATCAGTTCTTTTTTGTGAAGTTCCTTATCCCTTTCAAAATCCGAAGTAGCTTTTGTATACTCAGCTTTTGCACGTTCCAATCCTTGTTTCGCGCTAACTTTAGAACGTTCAAAAGTTGACTCAGCGGCTTTGTAAGCAGATTCCGCCTGTATCAACTGATTCCGAATACGCATTTCAGCAAGTGATTTTGTCTCCTCAAGTTTCGCTTCCGTTTCAGCAACTGCCTCTTTTGCTGTCACAAGTTGAGTCTCTACACGCGTCTGCGCGTTTGCTTCTGTCGTTGTTAGTTGCGATTTCGCCACGCTTGACGCTACCTCCGCCTTTATTGCATCAATACTCGCTTGCCGCGCACTACTCTGTGCTAACATATCTCCTTTTGTCACTGTCTGTCCGGCTTCTACGTCTATACTTACGATTTTTCCCTGAATGTTAGCATAGACCTTAACTTCTGCACGCGGTTGTAAAAGTCCGGTATAACTCTTTTCTGAAACAATTGTAACACGCCGTGGTGTTTCTACACGCACCGATGTCAATGTTTCCGCCTCTTGTGGTGTCACATCAATAGCGATGAAGCAAAATAAAAATGCAGTGGTCAATATAACACCTATAAATTTCGGTTCCATACCCTTACCTCCCAATAAAACAATAAAAGGGACTCTTAACATCAGAAGGCACGCTCACGTAGCGCACCTTCCAGCATGTAAGAGAGTCCCTATCCAGATTTAAGCTTTTCTTTGAAGTCTTTTGTGAACTTTTTCATCTTCGGATGAATCACGAATTGACAGTACTGTTGTCTCGGATTCAATTGAAAATAGTTTTGGTGGTAGCCCTCAGCAGGATAGAAGACATCAATAGCCGTGATCTCTGTCACGATCGGATCATCCCACGTCCCAGATTTATCCATCTCGGCTTTAGATTCTTCAGCGATACGCTGTTGTGCATCGGAATGATAGAAAATTGCAGAACGATATTGTGTCCCTTCATCGTTCCCTTGTCGATTTAACGTTGTTGGATCATGTGTCTGCCAGAATACTTCCAATAGTTCTCCGAAAGAGATCGCATCAGGATCAAACTGTATTTGAATCACCTCTGCGTGTCCTGTCATTCCCATACATACAGCGCGATAGTTTGGATTTACTGTCGTGCCACCAGTGTAGCCTGAAACGACCTTATGAACACCTTCCAATTGCTGAAAAACTGCCTCAACACACCAAAAACATCCCGCACCAAAAGTTGCTGTTTCTAATTGCATTTTCCTATACGGCTTCCACACCTTGGCGAACACCGCAATACTCCTACAATCTTGAATATTTTTACTTTATGTGATGTATGATACCACAAATTTTGATGAGATGCAACTTGCTTAACAATCCGCCAAATCCACCTAAAACATCTCGCGAATTACATCACGACAACAACCCTACGTCAGAACCGAGGTCAACCATTTCTTGCATGCAGGCATTCCAATAAGCCACAGTATACTTTATTACATCTTCAGACCGATTATCCTGTTCAAGATAGTTTTCAATCCAGTCTAACAAACGTTGGCGTGGAGCAGATCGGATCTCACCACTATTTTCGTCATAGATGATGTCTCGAAAATCGGCAAGTGTATCAGTATCTAACTGCATATCAGGTTGATAATACACTGTCAAATTTGCCATTAAACTGAGCGTTAACGTTTGAATTGGGTCAATAGCGATGCTAAGTGGCGGGTCAATAGAAAAAATATCGTCAAGTGGCAATGCTTGGACGTAAGTCCTGCGAGCCTCAATATAATCCAACTGTTGTCGGATAATCTCCATATCAGAGAGATTCGTGAAGGTTCGCGGTTGATGGTTGTTCTTTATTGTTACTTGTGCTGAGGAAATAGTAGTATTGTATGAGGCTAAAGCACTTAGAAATTTTGCTTCAGCATGGTTATAGATACGGATGCTGTCAATGTCAAGATGACTAACAGTATCTGGAGGCTCAATCACTGCATGTTCAAGAATGTAACCTGCTCTTTTAAGTAGATTATCTGTGAGCGTATTACCAATTTGGAAAAATTTGACGATAGGGTTCGCAAGCAGCACTCGGATAGCTTTGTCTAAGTTCCCTTTACTACCATATTCTAAACCAAGACTCGTTAAAGCAAAGGACGTTTGAATCTGCGCTCGCAGTTCTGTCTCATTGGAAAGGTCTGATACCTTCATTGTAATGAGTTTATGTGCAAGCGCAGCGATGTCTTCGGAAAGTGTCTCCGATTTCTCACGGTTGATCCTTCCCAGAGCATCGCCGTGCACCAAGGTTCGCGCCAAAAATGACTGTCCATCAAGCGTCGAATCGGCTACAAGGGAAAATTTACTTGTCTGCATTTTCCTCTTCATCCTCGGCAAGTTCGAGTGAATCCAAATCAACATGCTGCTTCAGGTCAGATTCAGTGACCTTGATTCCGGCTTCACTGTCGCGTGCTTTGACCCGTTCTTCTCTTTCTGCAGTTGCTTTTTCTAATGCAGAAACCAATTCAGTATCAACATCCCCTTCTTTGTCAATAGCGAACATTTCTCGCAGCAGTTGTGTGAAGATGTCACTATCTGCCTCCCATATCGCATTGAGAATTGCTTTGGCTTGTTCATCTTTACAATCAATTGACGGAGAGTTCGGATCAATGAGACCTTCATCGATCAGCATTGCACCGAGGGCACCTTTCAACTTAACACGATTCTTGAGGAGTCCCGCAAGAATGCGTATATCTACTTGCCCGAGAAATCGGCTTAGGTCTTTTCTGTCACATTCAGACAACTCAAAAAGCCATAGACTTAGCGAATGTTCATCTACTTTTCCTTCGTGCCAAATGGCAATGTCAAGGATTTCTTCAAATTGTTCGCTGGATAAACACGGTAATAAACCGTAGGCGAGACCCGTTCCAAGAAGTGTGTCTAACACTTGAAGAACATCTTCGGTGGGACTCTCCTGAATTAGTTCTGTGCAATCTGGAACGAGATAATATAATTCTTCTCGTTGTTTCGGGTTACGGGTAGCACGGATAATCTCAAGTTGTTGTTCTTTTTCATAACTCTGAAAAAGTTGTTCTGCTTCGCGTGTAGGGAGTGATAGTAATTTTTGAGTTTCAGATTGTGGGATAACCAATTTTGTTGAATTGCTCATACCAACCCTCCAGGTGGGCAATGCGAGGTGTCGCGTTTTTTGTTGATGAATGATTGTTTTCTTTGTGTTTAATCTTAGACTATTCGGTTTTCTGTAGGACAATTAAAAATCGTCCTACAGCCACAATCTATCAAGTTCAGAAGTTGTTCCTGACAAAGTTCATGTTCTTCGCAGCTGACGCGATCGGATCGTCTTTCCCGGGTGTTTCCAAGACAAACCAACTATCGTAGCCGATGACATGAGCAGACTCAAAAACTGCCGGGAAGTCAACATCACCTTCACCTGCGTGATTACCACCAGTGTCTTTGATGTGCATTTGCACGATTGAATCGCCTAAACTTCGAATTTCTGATGGAGAGTCGTAACCGAAATTTGTTGCATTTCCCATATCATAGTACACGCCAACATTTTTTGAACCGACTTGGTCAATAATCTGTTGATGCTGATCCGCACTCAATGTGGATTCAATTGCAAGAAAAACGTTCTGTTTCTCAGCAGTTTCTGCTGCAGCCTTTACCCCGTCAAGGAAACGAGGGGCAGAGATATGCTCATCAGCAATTTTACCGCCACCGAAAAACGGCACAAGAATCACATTCGTGCCTAATTTCGGGCATGTCTCCGCAAGATACTGCAACTTCGCAATGCCTTCAGACCGAACACTATCCGTTGGATGCATAAAAGAAAATGCTGTAAAACCGCCCGGCGATAGCGACGATATTTCTATGCCTGCTTCTTCAGCAAGGTTATTTACCTTATCAATACCCCCATCTTGCCAAAGTGCGTGCTGCCGATAATTCGCTCCCATACATAACTCAATTCCATCAAAACCGATCTCTTTTGCTTTCTTAAACGATTCTTCAAACGGAACGGGTAACATCCCGTCTCTTATACCTATTTTCATATTTTCCCTCCTGTTGATTTTGAATTGTACCACAATTTGTCGCCATTTTCAAATTGATTTTCATTTTTGGGAAGTATTGCAGCAAAACACATAATTTGACGTATAAGTTCTTGGTGTTGAACTCACGTATTCAAAAAAGGGATAACTATTCACTGTATTCTGTCCTGTCCGTATTTCCACCATACTTCAATGCATAAATCAGCAGATTTGTCATAAACCGATAAACATCAGGGGAACGTCGAAGTCGCAACATTGTGCGGCTCTCAATTTCTGCTGTCTCCATCGCGCACATATAATCCTTGCGATTGTAAACAACTGCTAATCGGTTATCAATAATAATCCCTTTCTGATAACGGAACTTCGTCGGTTGCGCATTATTTTCATTTCCCCAGAACACGTCACCCCCTATCGGCGGTTTTAGCAATTCGTAATGAATACTGTATAGTTCATGTTCATGCGGTAGAATTTCAAGCGGATAGTCGGGAAAAATCTGTTGTAACTCATCAGCAACAATTTGCGCGAAAAGACCGTGAAAACCGCAGTCATCAAAAAAGAGCATACCCCCTTCATCAACAATATATTTCCGAAGTGCTGCACGTTCTTCGGGAGTGAAACTGCTCTGCAGAGGTCCATCTCTTGCAAGTCCACGTCCAGCAGTTATATCTCTGTCGTGTCCTGTCATTATAATGAGTGGCGCGTCTAAAATCCTCGGATCTGTCATGGTTAATGCCCCTCCTGCAAAACTCATATCTGCCCGGATTGTTGTGTATTTGTCCATCCATTTTATGAGCGCGGGGATTGCAGTTGGATCTTGCCACCAATCCGAAAGTGAATGTTTTAGTCGGATAATTCGGATATGACCGCGTAAATTGTCACCTGTCCCTTTTATGATTGCTCCCAATTGTCCTTGTGGTAGCATAACAGGATTTTTCAGATTGGTGTTAATGCTTCCCTTTAAGTTCTCGTCAGGTAAAGTGCCTTCGAGGAACTCAGCGAATCCGCCTATTGTAGGATTGTTTGGCTTAGGACTGATAACAACATTAGAACGCGGTTTTATTTTTGCTACAGAAGAAGGCACTGTCGGCACATTTATAGGAGTCCTCCGAACCGTATTAACAACACGTTGATCGGATTCTACCTGAAGATTTGGAACAGAAACATCGGTAGAGTTAAACACATCCGTGTCATGCATCGGTTTAGTCGTTGGGTTTTGAATTGATGTATCAGTTGTTCGCAGTTGACTGACTGAAGGAAGGGGAACTTGCAACGGGTTCACTGTTTGCTGAGCTGTAGGTGAAAATACCATTTTGTGTGTTCGCTGCACGTTATCTCTTGTCGGTGGGGTTTTCACAAACCTAACGTCAATTGCATCGTCATTTAAAGTCCAATAATGGTCTGATAGCAGCAGCCCGATTATCGCAGCAATGATGAGATGAATTAACACTGAGGCGATAACTGCGTGAATACGTTTATGTTTCATTGCTTGTTACAGATGTCGCTGAATTTGATGAAAACTCTGCGCATCCAACTCCCGATAATCTGGAATGTCGTAGCGATTCCCCCGAACATCTATCACAAAAAGTCGGGCAGGTGGAACCTGCTTTATATTTTGATTCAATCCACGCACTAAAAACGTCACACGTCCGCGCGCCGTTTGTACTTCCCACTCATGGATGCCGAATTGTTCTTTCACACGATAAATCTTTTGAATTATAGGCGTGAAATATCGTTTATCTAATTCCTCATTTAGAATTTTGAGGCTTTCAGGTGCAAGTTCCAATGGGTTTACAAGGATACCGATTTCAGTATCCTCATCCGCCGCGAGTGAGATGTATTGTTTGGGATTACTAAGCGGCATAAGCCTGCGTACTACTACGCGCAAATGACAGACATCTTCAAGAATCTCAAGCCGTGCAGTACCTACTTGAGAACGGGTAAACGTGAGTTTAGATGCATCCAGAAAACGTTGTGTAAAATCATCTTGCTCACGAGACCCTGTCGTTTCGGACTTGTTATTTGAAGACGTATTCTGTTCTTCGGCATTTTCATTCTGCATGTCTACCTCTCCACAATTTGTGCTTCAGCGCGAACATTAGCGGCTTCCCGCTGCGTTTCTACGAGTTTGTGATAAATACCCTTTTGCGTCATAAGTTCTTCGTGAGATCCGCACTCAACGCCTCTGCCCTTTTCTATCACAAAAAGCCGATCAGCATTTCGGAGTGTTGAAAGCCGATGGGCAATCGCAAACGTAGTTCGATTTTTCACCAATCTGTCAATCGCCTGCTGAATCTTTTTCTCGGTTTCCACATCTACCGAAGAAGTGGCTTCGTCAAGAATCAGGATACGCGGGTTATGTAAAATTGCCCGTGCGATTGAGACACGTTGCCGTTCTCCACCAGATAAACTTCCACCCCGTTCTCCGACTTCGGTATCATATCCATCAGGGAATTTAATGATGAATTCGTGTGCATTAGCTGCCTTCGCTGCTGTAATAATTTCTTCCATTGAGGCATCAGGATTTGCATAAGAGATATTCTCTGCTATAGTGCCGCTGAACAGATACGGTTCTTGCAGCACTACACCAATCTGTCTACGCAAATCCTTGAGGTTAATTTGCTTGATGTCTTCACCATCAATCTCTAATCGTCCAGCATCCGGTGTATAAAAGCAACAGATTAAATTGATGAGGGTAGATTTTCCTGCACCTGAATGCCCAACGAGTCCTATCATTTCACCGGGTTGGACATGAAGGTTTATGTCTCGAAGCACGGGTTTATGTGCATCGTAACCGAAAGTCATGTTGTGAAATTTGACTTCTCCGCGTATACTAGGCATTGCTTTAAGATTACCATCGTCTAACTGTTCTGGTTGTGAGTCTATTACCTCAAAAAGTCGTTCCGCCGCTGCCATAGAACGAGAAGCCCAATTGATGAGTGGACTGACATATCGTAGCGGTTCATAAAACATAGCGAGATAGCTGTGAAAAGCCATCAAGGTTCCGAGCGTCATCGTTCCTGCGATAACATCAAGACCACCCACATACCACACGATAAGAGACCCTAATTGGATAGCAAACATTAGCGGTGGGTAATAAGTTGCCCAGATTAACTCAGCCTTAGTTTCATAGTCCCGTGCATCGACGTTCGCATCTCCAAAACGGTTGACTTCACTTCCTTGTTGACCGAACGCACGAACAACCCGGATACCGGATACAGAGTCGTTGACGACATCAAACAGTTTGGAACGACGCCGCCACGCACGGTGCCAAAGACTTCGTACCTTCCGCCAAAACCAACCCGCTCCTAAAACGATTAACGGAATTGGGATTAAGATGAAGCATGCCAATTTCCAATTCATCAAGAAAAGCATGCCGCCTATCCCGAAAAACAGAAGCAATTGCACACTAAAAAACGACAACCCTTCTAACAAAAAGTCCTGTAGACGTTCGCTATCTTCGGTGATATGTGAGATAACAGTTCCTGTTGTCCGTTTGTCAAAAAATCGGATAGAGAGATTGTGCAGATGTTCATAGACCTGTGCACGTATATTTGCTGCGATACGAAACGTTAACCATGCTCCCAATCGCGATTGTAAAATATTAAATATAACACGGATTATATGTGTAACTAACAGCACACCTATCGCGATGGATAAAGCTACCGCCGCAGGTTGAATCGCTCGGAATATGTCGCCTAACCATGCTGTCTCTCCATCGGGTGTAGGTATCGTAGTATCGTTCAGCAGCAGTATATCGTCAATTAGGATACGCGAAAAATAGGGTGGCACTAAAAAAATCAAAGTCCCAACAATGATGAATAGAATATAGAGTAATGCCTTGCCACGGTAAGGGTGTACATACGACAAGATCCGTAGCATCACCTTATATTTTTTGGTGCATGCGGGGCACGGAGAAAACTCATCTGCAAGTAGTAATCCGCAGGTTTTACAGAAATGTTCCTCAACTTTATAGTCCCAAATCGGTGCCTCATCCCGATTGCCATCTCGGAATTCTATCTCGTCCGCAATGAATCGGGCGACGAATCCGAACTTCGCTGCACAACCGTTTGAGTAACGGATAAGGTCTACTGTCCCCTCTTGTGTTTCCAGCACAAGAAGACCAGCGTCTACCACGATCTCAGCACGAATGCCGAGGACACTCTGATAGGGTATATAGTGCAGCACCTCATTTGCACCCGTTACGGTAAAAATCGCCGCATCTGTTAACACAAACCATTCTTCACCGTACGTCCCTGCTGAACTTATGTCGCTACGGACAGAAAATCGTATCTCTTCAAATTGGATATCCAGCGTTTTTAATGTCTCTTCAATTGATTTGGGTAACTCGTCAAGCGTACCCGTTGGTGTGTCTGCGGTTGACATGCCTTTCCTTTAGTCTCAGAGTTCAATTGTGTGTTTTTCCAAAACTTCTTCGTTCAGTTCAACACCGAGCCCCGGTTTAGTTGATGGAATGATGTAGCCATTTTCCCACTGTATCGGTTCCTTGAGAATTTCAGTGTGAAAACCGTCCCACATGTGAATCCCTTCTTGAATTAAAAAATTTGGACTACAAACATCTAACTGTATATTCGCCGCACCCCCGATGGGACCGCCGTATAGGTGTGGTGCAATTTGCGCGTAATGTGCTTCACCCATAGATGCAATCTTCTTCGCTTCAAGGATACCACCTGTTATTGTCAAATCCATCTGCAAGATAGATGCTGCCTGTTGTTCAAGTAGGTCAGCGAACTCAAATTTGGTTAGCAACCGTTCACCAGTAGCAATCGGTATACTTGTGGATTGTGCAACCCGTGCCATCTCTTTGATATTTTCAGGAGGGATCGGTTCTTCGAACCAAAGCGGGTCGTAGGGTTCTACACGTTTGGCAAAACGGATGGCACTGTTTGTGTTGAATTGTCCGTGGGTGCCGATGAGAATATCACATCTGTCGCCAACAGCATCGCGAATCCCACGGATGACACTCTCCGCATAGTCGAGCGTTTCTAACCTATCTGCCGTGTGTGCGTGAACAGGGTCAAATTTGACTGCAGTAAACCCCTTTTCGACATAAGAGAGTGCAAGTTCACCCGTCTTTTCTGGAGAATCACCATGCCGCCATTCCAAGAGATAGGAATAGGCTCTCAGTTTTTCGTGAAACATACCGCCCAATAGGTTATAAATGGGTTGGTTCACCGCTTTACCGACGATATCCCAACATGCCATCTCTATTGCGCTCATCGCAGGCGTGACAAGAGGACCGGAGTGTCGAACACAAGGTCCCTCATAAAGTGTTGACCAAATCTTTTCAATCCGAAACGGGTCTGCTCCAATGAGATAACGTTCTCCCCAATCCTTGATTAATTCAATGACAACATGGTTAAGTCGGGTGTGATAGGTGCATTCGCCAACCCCTTCAATACCATCGTCAGTAACTAATTTGACAAAAATCCAATGCCTACCGCCCCAATGTGGTGGTGGCACGTCAACCATATAGGTCTTTACCTCAACTATTTTCATCGGGTATCTCCTGCCGGGAATATATGCTTTCAACGTTAAAAATGAATACTGCTATTATACCCAATCTGTTAAAATTATACATCAATCTTCTGTATATTTCCAAGTGTTCTTCGGAAGATATTATCTTGCCGAATATCAATTCTGTTTAGTTATTTGTATTGATTATCTGTCCGAAATATGCGAAAATATAGAAGAAATCTAGGTTTTAGGATATATATGAAAGACGATAAAAAATCAATTTTTGGTTGGTGCATGTACGACTGGGCAAATTCTGCCTACATTACCACTGTGGGTGTTGCCTTGCTGCCCATATATTTTGTAGATGGCATAGTGGGTGAAACGGGTGTAATTATATTCGGGCAGAAAGTCACTGCCACAGCGTTATGGGGCTTTATGTTAGGAGGGGCAGCGTTGCTGGTCTTTCTTTTCGCCCCTGTGCTTGGCGCAATCGCTGATTTCTCTTCTGCAAAAAAGAAGTTTCTGATATGTTTTGCATATATGGGAAGTTTGTTTGCGACACTACTCATTTTTTGCATGCCAGGAGGAGTGTGGTTAGCAGTTGTGCTTTATATCAGCACGCAAGTCTGCTTTGTAGGTGGAAATGTCTTCTACGATGCGTTTTTACCACAACTTGCTTCGGAGGACAAACTTGATTCGGTTTCAGCCAAAGGATTTGCGTATGGTTATGTCGGAGGGTCCATACAATTTGGGTTTGCTTTGGCACTCGTTGCTATGCACGAAGCAATTGGCATTGACCGAGTGATGGCGGTGCGAATCGCTATGGCAATGACAGGACTCTGGTGGGCAGGTTGGACACTAATTACTGTCAAATATCTAAAAGAGGATAAAATAGAACAAGTACCTCCAGAAAAGTATCATAACTTAGAACAGTACCGCGGTCTATCAAAAGGCAAAGCATATCTATCCATCGGAATTAGTCGGACCATAGCAACCGCAAAAAAGGTAAGCAATTTCAAGCACCTCACTCTTTTTATGATTGCCTATATGATTTACAACGACGGCATCCATACAGTTACAAGTATGGGGACGATATATGGCAAAGAGGAGTTAGGACTTTCTGATACGAATCTGATGGTGACGCTCCTGTTGATCCAGGTTGTCGCATTAGTTGGGGCGTTGATATTCAGTCGAATAGCAAACCGAATTGGCGCAAGACGGTCAGTTATGTTCTCATTAGTTCTATGGAGTGGTGTCGTTATTTATGCGTATTTCATCCATACTGCAAAAGAGTTTTTTATCTTGGGGATCATTGTAGGTTTCGTACTCGGTGGAACACAAGCACTCAGTCGTTCATTCTACGGCGCGATGATCCCAGAGAAAGCAAGTGCCGAGTTTTATGGATTCTATTCTGTCTTTAGTAAGTTTTCGGCAATCTGGGGACCTTTTACATTTGGTTTTATTAAACAGTGGACGGGGTCAGCGCGTCTTGCTATCATTTCGCTAATGGTTTTCTTTATAGTTGGGTTAATCCTACTCGCATTAGTCAATGATGAGAAAGCTAAAGCTGAAAAACTCGCGTTTGAAACAGAGTAAATTCTAAAATTCCAATACATTTTCTTGCTAAATTCCATTTTTTCTTGTAGGAGGCTTTGTCCGCCCGATATATCCCCACGTCAAATACACATTATGCGTTGATTTGACGTCTGATATTCCAAAATCCGATAAATTTTCTTTATTATGCACCCTTTTCCTCAAAACTTGTGTCTTATATTACAAAGGCATTCAACTTTCAACGGTGGTAAAATCGTATTTATATCCGCAACAGATACCGATTGAGGTTAATCAAGGAGTTGTTAGATGGTTGAAAACAGCGTTCAACTGATTCACAGAATTTTGGCTGGGGAAGAGGAGGCTTTTAGCACTTTAGTGCAAAAGTACCAAAAGCGGGTTCACGCCCTCGCTTGGCGTAAAACTGGAGACTATCACATTGCAGAAGATATAACCCAAGACACGTTCCTCCAAGTATACAAAAAACTTTTCACGCTTAGAAACCCCAAACAATTTGATGACTGGCTCTATGTTATTGCGAATCGGCTTTGCATAAATTGGATTAAAAGGAATAAACTGACAATGCAATCGTTAAAAAACACTCCTACCGAAGAAATAGATGAATCTTTTTATATTGAATACAAATCGGAGCAACGGCAGACAGAAACCAAGGATCGGTATAGTGAAATTGTAAAAAAACTTCTGGAAAAATTACCGGAGAGCGAACGTACAGTGGTGACCCTTTATTATCTTGGTGAAATGACAGCCAAGGAAATAGGCAAATTCTTAGATGTATCAGTGAACACAATTAAGAGCCGGCTACACCGGGCACGAAACCGCTTGAAACAGGATGAGCCTATGATTCGGGAAGCAATCAGCAACTTCCAAATCTCACCGAACGTAACCGAGAATATCATGCAAGAGGTTGCACGTATTAAACCTGCTACACCTTCACGGAGCAAACCTTTGATCCCGTTGGCATTTAGTGCCGCAAGTGCCGTTTTAATTGTGTTATTGCTCGGCTTAGGTAGTCAAAATTTGGCTTCTTTCCAGGAACCGTATAGTTTAGACCCGCAATCTGAAATGACTGTAGAGATTGTTGATGTGCCTATTGTTCAGAATTTTGAGGTAAGACTGGATATCATCCGAAATCTACTGGGTGAAGACTCTGATGAGGATGGTAAAGATGGTGACGGTGAAGAAAATTCGAATCAGGTTTTGGGAGATCAATATGACTTCACCAAATGGGCATTACCAGAAAATTCTACAGCGCGATTTGGTAAGGGACGTATAATAGAGATTCAATATTCGCCAGATGGCACTCAACTTGCAGTTGCTACTCCTGTCGGTGTTTGGATTTATGATGCGCAAAGCGGTGAAGAACTTAACTTGCTCACAGGTCATAGGTCCGAGGTTGAATCTGTAGTGTATTCGTCTGACGGCACCACAATCGCTACTGGAAGTTCGGATGGGGTGCGATTATGGGATGCTGCTAAGGGCAACCTCAAAGCCATAATTAAAACGAACTCTGTCCGTTCCATGACGTTTGCACCAGACGACACTACAATCGTAACTGGGAGTAATGATGGCCCAGTGCATTTGTGGGATGTTACAACAGGACAACGCAAAGCAGAGTTCATTGGACATACTTCTGTCGTCTCTTCCATAACATATTCACCAGATAGCACTACTATCGCTACCGCAAGCGAGGATGACACGGTGCGACTGTGGGATGCTGCCACAGGACAACACAAAACTACACTCAGCGGACATACGGAATGGGTTACTTCCGTAACTTACTCACCCGATGGCGCAACAATCGCTACTGCAAGTTTGGATGATACGGTGCGACTGTGGGATGCTACCACAGGACAACACAAGACTACACTCAGAGGGCATCAACACTATGCCATCTCAGTTGTATATTCACCGGATGGTGCTACAATTGCCAGTAGAGGTTGGGATGGGATCATCTTTTGGCGCGCTGATGCTGATAGTCCTGTAGTAACTCTCAAAGGACGTATCCCAAGGGTTTCTTCCTTGACGTATTCTCCTGATGGTGCGACTATCGCTATTGCGCGTAACGATGGGACAGCGTATCTATGGGATGCTACTGCAGCCGAATCCAATACTAAACTTCAACCAAAACATGGAACAGAACCTCTTTTCTCGGGTCACAAGAGATGGGCAGATTGCTTAACCTATTCTCCCGATGGCACCACTATTGCTACCGGAGATGGGAATGGTGTACATTTATGGAATGCCTCTACAGGTCAACATAAAGGATCTCTCAAAGGACATACAGATTCCGTCCATTTTGTGGCGTATTCCCCGGATGGCAAGAACATTGTAGGAGGAAGTTGGGATGGAAGAGCGCATCTATGGAGTGTAAATACGGGCGAATATAAAGAACTTGAAACTAGACACGATTCAGGTCCATCTTCTGCTGACAATTCAGGGCGTATTACTCGTAGGGATTATGTTACTACAGTCGTATATTCACCGGATGGCACCATGATCGCTGGGTCAATTGATCAAAATACTGTCCATTTGTGGGATGCTGCCACAGGAAAACAAATTACTACATTTGAAGGACATACTGATTATATTTATTCCGTAGCGTTTTCACCAGATGGATCCACTATAGCAAGTGCCAGTAAAGACAAAACGGTACGTTTGTGGGATGTTGCCACAGGGAATCACATAACCACACTTATAGGGCATACAGGTGCTGTCTGCTCAGTAGCATTTTCACCGGATGGCACTACTATCGCTACTGGTGCGTGGTATAGCCAAAACACGTTCCGTTTATGGGATGCTGTAACCGGACAACCTAAAATGCTGCCCGCAGGTCAAAGTAATATTGTTCTTTCCATAGCATATTCCCCGGATGGAAACACAATCGCCACTGGAAATGGTAATCAAGTTCATTTATGGGATGCTACAACAGGAACACGCAAAAGCACACTCACGGGGCATAAGGATCGCGTTGAATCAGTTGTGTTTTCGCCGGATGGCACTACTATTGCTACTATTAGCATGGATGGCACAATGATCTTGTGGGATGTTGCTTCCATGGAAGAGTTTGAATAGAATTACAGCAACTCGCCGCTTAAGGTGTTTACAAACTACTCCATTTGGGTGACAGGAACAAAATCGGTGAGAATTTCGCATTTCTTATATTGAACTTACTTACTATCTTATTTTAAAAGGATATCTTCTCATGAAAACTAAACTATTTTCTATCTTCACATTCTACACTGTTGTGATGCTCGTATGTGCTCCATTCGCCATCGCTCAAGATTTATCACAATCGAATTTACCTGAGGGTGTCAAATCTCGCCTTGGTAAGGGAGTAGCAAGAAGAATAACTTTTTCACCTGATAACACGCAAATCGCAGTTGGGTCTTCTATCGGGATTTGGCTCTACGATGCAAAAACTCATCAAGAAAACGCTCTACTCACTGGTCCGGGTATTGTCATGTCTATGGCGTATTCCGTGGATGGATCTATACTTGCAAGTGGATATCACAATGGAGAGATTCGGTTGTGGGATACACAGACCAGAAAACTCAAAGAAATACTTATAGAACATACGAAACCTGTATATGCTCTAACGTATTCTCCAGACGGCAATACGCTTGCTAGTGGGTATGGAACAGGCATGTATGGTAGAGGTGAGGTTCTTGAAACTGCTGATATCCAGCTGTGGGACACAAACACAGGTAAAATAAAACACACTCTTAAAGAACATACTAAACCTGTCTACGCATTAGCATACTCTCCAGATGGCACTACACTTGCCAGTGGTGCAGGAGATGGTAAAGTACAATTATGGGATGTAGAAACCGGACAACTAAAACGTACTCACAGCGAACATTCACATTATATTCTTTCTTTAGCATATTCCAATGACGGTAATACACTCGCTTGCGGATATGGAGTTAATACCGACTTTGATGAGGAATCAAATCATATAGTCCTGTTGTGTGACGTGCATACAGGTAAAATACTACATACTCTTACTGGACATGACAATGTTATCTCATCTATGGCGTATTCCGTGGATGGTAATACACTCGCCAGTGCGGATGCAAGTGGAACAATTCGTCTATGGGAGGCAAGTACTGGAAAATTAAAACAAAGGCTTGTAGGGACAGGACACAATGAAGGTATATATTCATTGAAATATTCTCCAGATGGCACAACTCTTGCCAGTGCAGGCAGCGAAATACAATTGTGGGATGCCAAATCTGGAAAACACAAACTTACATTTTTAGGACACTACTCTCTAATTTCATCAGTTGCATATTCTTCGGACGGAAACACTGTCACCAGTGGAGGACACGATGGTTTGATTCGGATGTGGAATACACATACCGGGAAACTAAGAAAGACTCTTATTACGGGTCCAGGCACAGGTAGAGCTAATATTTCATCTCTGGTGTATTCCCCGGATGGTGCAACACTCGCAAGTGGTAGTTGGGGTCTAAATGAGCAAATTCATTTATGGGATGCACATACTGGAAAACTAAAGCAAACGTTTCAATACGCAGGGGCTGTTCAATCTCTGGCATATTCCCCAGATGGCTCCACACTGGCAAACGGAAATAATTCCAAGCAGATTCGTTTATGGGACGCACATACCGGAGAATTAAAACAAACTCTCAAAGGGCATATACATCAGGTTTATGCTTTGGCATTTTCTCCAGACGGTGCAATACTCGCAAGTGGAGATGGCGATGGGGATATCCGTTTTTGGGACGCAAACACTGGAGAACATACCAATACCCTCACAGGACATACAAGTTTCTGTTTTGCTTTGACATTTTCTCCAGATGGCACTATC
Source organism: Candidatus Poribacteria bacterium (assembly GCA_965237835.1). Lineage (GTDB taxonomy): Bacteria > Poribacteria > WGA-4E > WGA-4E > WGA-3G > MSPOR6. Next base: position 1,159,415 of record OZ250160.1, read on the forward strand.
CTTGCCAGTGGTGGGAGTGATAGTAAAATTCATCTCTGGGATGCAAGCACAGGAAATTTGAAACAGACTCTTACAGAGCACACTTCGCGTATGTCTTCTGTTGTGTTTTCGCCTGATGGGACAATACTCGCAAGTGGGGATAGTGATGGGAAGGTATTGTTATGGGTTGCAAACACCGGAATGCTCAAAAAGACGCTTATAGGACATACTGCCGAGGTTTCATCTCTGGCGTTTTCTCCCAATGGCACAATACTCGCAAGTGGAAGTGAGGATGGCACAGTGTTACTATGGGAAATAGATTTACAATGAGTTAGTAGGTATCAATATTGAGTGTTCATGGATAAAACGTGAGTTGAATCAACATTCACGTATACTTAAGATTATTAGAGTCTCTTGACACAAATAACGCAAACTGTTATCTTGCTGCAGATGGTATATTGTTAATGTTGAAATACTAAAAAAGCACTGACTCTTGGACTTATGCATTTTACTTGTTTTCAGGGTTTCAGCGTTTGTAGTGGCACAATTCATTGTGCGTTCTATAACGAAGTAGACTCAATTTGCCGTGTGGTTCAAATTGTTCGTAAGTCTTGGACTTTTTAGGTGAAAAACGATGGTTAATGAAAATATATTTTCGCATAAATGGAAAACTATTGACTACACGAGTCGCATGACTCAAAGTTCGATAGGAGTCAATAATCCCAAGCTAAAGCATGGGGAAACCTGTGCAAAGCGCAATCCGAGCGTCCACTTCACAAGTTAAACCGTTGACTACAGTCCTATATCGCAGTATCTTGGCGTGGTAGCCAGAGCGATGTTTCGGATGCTCCCCAAGTCCGATTCCTCTCGGATACTGTGATCTGGATGGGGAAACGGACACCCCGAAAGGGAGAACGCAAACTTATGTTTGTGCATATTAGGGATTTAGTTTTCAGTTATATTTGATTGGAAACTAAACTCCTAATACCAAAAATAAAAGGAGGCGGGCTTTCCTCCCCAACCCAGAGGATGGGGTCTTCAGCCCGAAGAGTGATGAAGTTCATATCACTTCTCTGCATAGGATTCCTGTTATTTATCGGTTGCAATTCGCCAAGTTCGGATGCGCCACCTGATGTGATTAATCTGTCTGACTTGGACGATCCAGCAGTTCAAAACAAAATTTTCAATGCAGCCATCAACGAGACAGATTTACAGTTCCAACGAAACCCAGGTGAAAAAGTTTTTCATGCTGCTAACGAGGAACAACCTTATACGGGATGGGTCAAAAACATACGAAAACTTCAGCAGTTTCAGAACGGTAAAAAGCACGGCATCTACATCAGTTGGTATGGGAATTGGCAAGAGGGAGAAGAAGGTCATTACAAGAACGGTTTACGGGACGGCGTATGGATACAGTGGAGTCCAATTGGAGAGAAAGAGAGTCAAGGATCATACAAAGACGGGAAACGGGATGGGTTGTGGACGCTATGGGACCCAAATGGTGAAAAGGATAGTGAAATAACTTACGAAGATGGAAGAGTGCTAAAATCTATAAGGAAGTCTCACACGGACAGCGACAAAAGCGGTTTTGATGAACATGCTGGGAATACCGTTCCATTTGCGTTTGTGTTTCGTAACTCCACGCAGGACAAAGGACAATTAGGGTTACCTGAAGATGCTAAACTTCGCATCGGTAAAGGCAAAATCAATGAGATCAAGTATTCTCCTGATGGCACCCGCATCGCAGTAGCTACTTCCATCGGTATTTGGCTATACGATGTACATAGTGGTAAAGAACTTGCGGTCCCTGGAGAAACAGGTGCTGTTAGAAAAATCGCCTTCAGTCCAGATGGAAAAACGCTCGCAACTATAGGTAATGATTCCGCTGTCTATCTATGGAATGCAGTCACTGGACGACAAAAGAGGAAACTTATAGGACATAACGGTTCTCCCGATAACCTACTTTTCAGCCCAGATGGACGGATGCTCGCAAGCGTGGGTTGGAACGACGGTACTCGGTTATGGGATCCACACACAGGTGAACATAAACAAACAATCTTTTGGAAAACGCCTCAAAACATCATCATATCCTTCAGTCCTGATGGCGAAACTTTCGTGATTGGAAAAGACGAAAAACTCCACCTATGGGATACACTTACGGGACAGCACAAGCAAACACTTATAGAAGATAAATCTAAGTTTAATAGTGTTCTATTCAGTCCTGGTGGATCAACCTTTGTGACTCGAAATAGCGATGGACGCGTCCGACTATGGGATACACGTACGTGGCAGAAAAAGAACATACTCACTCAACAACATCAGAGTGCTGTTAGTAGCGTTTCGTTTAGTCCTGATGGAACAACGCTCGTATTTGGACATAGCAATGGGACGATTTCATTTTGGAATGCACGCATTGGGGAGCGCGAACAAACACTTTCTGGACATAAAGTTTCGGTGCGCTGCGTTTCGTTCAGTGCTGACGGAACAATCCTCGCAAGTGCAGATAGTTATGGAACTATCCACTTGTGGGATGCACGCACTTGGCAGCTACTGAATACACCTACTGATCCCGCCACCGAAGATGAACACCTGGCACATCACTACCGACACGTGAAATCAATTACGAATCTTGTATTTAATGCTGATCAAACAACGCTCGTGAGTCAGAGCGAGAATAAAACCGTTCGGCTGTGGGATATTTGGACTGGACAGCAGAAGAAAATACTTACAGGCTTCAGTGAGACTGTTAATGGCCTCTCGTTTAGTCCTGATGGAGAAACCCTCGTAAGTGAGTGGAATGACAATACTATCCAGATGTGGGACTTTCGGACTGGGCAAAAGAAGAAGACACTTACAGGTCACACGAGTACTGTTTCAAGCATCACGTTTAGTCCTGATGGAAAAACGATCGCGAGCGGGAGTTGGGACGGTACTATCCGTTTTTGGAACTCACTTACAGGACAACAAAAAGATATAATTAAAGAAAACACGAAAGGGGTTCGCTTGTCGTATAGTCCTGATGGCACAATTCTCGCCGTCGGTAATCGGAACGGAGATATTATACTTTTGGATGTACGCACTCAACAGCAAAAGAATGTACTCCAAGGCCATACGTCTGATGTCTACAGTGTCTCATTTAGTCCTGATGGGCAGACTCTCGCAAGCGGAGATCGAGACAAGACAATACATCTATGGGATGTGCAAACTGGCGAGATCAAAAAAACGCTTATGGAACATACACATTATGTTTCAAGTGTCCTCTTCAGTCCAGATGGAAAAACCCTTGCAAGTGGAAGTTGGGACAAAACAATTCGCCTCTGGGATGCGCAAACTTGGGAACTCAAAAAAACTCTCGTCTGGGATATCATCTCTTGTCTTACGTTCAGTCCAGATGGAAAGACCCTTGCATGTGGAAGTGTATTTTCACGAGGGAACGCCTTCCATGCCATTCGTCTATGGGATGTTGAGACAGGACAAGAAAAGAAAACTTTCAGGGGACATACTGCCCACGTCTCTAATGTTTCGTTCAGTCCAGATGGGAAAACCCTTGCGAGTGCAAGCCGAGATGGAACGGTAATCCTATGGGATGTTACTTCCTCCACTAAAACTGAAAATGAAGCAGAATAGAGCTTACTTCTGGTTATATAAAAATACGAATGGGAATAATAAGGAGATGTATAAATGAATCTTTGGAGTCAGCGAAGTATACTTCACACGCATTTTTTTAAACACATTAACCTTTCCTATCAGAAAATATTTTGGATTACGCTGTTTCTCTCTTCGTGTGTCGTAGCCTTCCTTTTACTATGGATATCCGGATCAAGCATGGCACAAGAAGGGACTACGGTTTCTGGACGTCTTATTGATACCACGGGGAATCCAATTTCAGATATAATAATGTACATTCGGCGGGATGAAGGTTCGAACCAAGGTAATTCAACAGGCCCAGACGATTCTGTGCAAACGAAAACTGATTCAAGAGGACGCTTCGCTTTCTCTAACATTCATCATAAAGCACTTGAATTTGATATAGATGGCTCATCCAAAATTGGATATCAGATAAACGTTCTATCTGTGGAATTTGGAGAAATTGCCCTATATCCACTTCGCGGTTGGAATTGGTCATCTGTTAAATTTGCGTTAGATCCAGGCACACGAATGGAAAACATCGTCGTCACTGCTGATATCAAGGAACGACCAAGAATTCGGACACGTGTTGTTTATGCAGATGGCACACCGGTCATCAACACTCAAATATATGCTTACAGGCAAACAATACCTTTTCTACCGAAGAATAGCGGATCCAGTCAATTAATTGAAGAGACTGATTCTGATGGGTACTTTGTTGAGTATCTTTTTTCTACAGATTACCCCGAATATTACGTAACCCTTGCTGTTGAACATCAAGGACTTTATGCGAAGGTTGTGCCATTTATTCTCAGGAACAATGTGAATCTGGTTTTGACATTAGATGGTAATCCACATCCTCAAACTAATCTTGCGATGGAACATGGGGAACGATACATAGCACTTGAGACATATCTTGATCCCCCACCTGTGTGGGTGATAAACCCGACAAATGGACATTCATACAAAGTAACACAATATCAAACGATTATTGATGCTTTGGCACAAGCTAAAGATGAAGAAGCATATCTTGTTGCAATCAACAATAAAGCAGAAGAGAGATGGCTCAATCAGGTCTTTGGGAGAGGACCTTATTGGATTGGACTTAGCGATGTTGAAGAAGAAGGACAATGGAAGTGGCATAGTGGGGAACCTGTTGACTATACAAACTGGAAACCGTACCAACAGGAAAGTGGCAACTCCGAAACTAAAGATTATGTTAGGACTGGATATTTCGATTGGATGTGGACTCCATATCAAGCAACTTATGAGGCAGGAAGTCCAAATGAAGGTAAATATCAATATGCAAAGACAATTCTTGAAAAGGCAATCACACCTAACAGATCATCTAATCAGAATAAATAAGCTTGATAAATATAATTGAACTAACTTCAGGGAAGTGCCGAGGAAAACGATATGCAACGATCAAATTTCGCATTTTCTATAATTTGGACTGTGACTGTGTTGGTATGCAGCATCTCCTATGTTGCATGCAATAATTACAACAATTCTGCCACCTTTTCTGGAAAACTTATTGATGTTGAGGGAAAGCCGATTTCAGAACATGTGGTCACTTTGTATCCGATTGAGATGAGTGAAGGCGGTTCAGCAATTTACCATCCGTTAATGAATATAGCCACATCTCCTGGGTTTATGGCTGCACATACTAACAGAGATGGTGCTTTCGCTTTCACTGACGAAATTAAACCAGAAATGATTCGACTTGGACTTATCTCGTCCAAAGTTTATGATAAGTTGCGCAAACATGATTTAGAAGATTCTGACCTTATATTTGAATACGATCTTGTTTCAATAAAAATTGGTGTAATGACATTTTATGCAGATGAACACGGACCGGGAAGCACTACTTTCTCTCTTCAAACAGACCGAAAAATCGAAAATGCAGTTATCACCGCACGACCAGAAATGTGGATCAAGGGCAAAATTCTATTCTCCGATAAGAAACCTTTGACTGATGCCACCGCAACTTTCAAAATACAATTTCGCGGACCTGATAAAAGTGGTGGAGGAAGTTACAACGATAGAATACATAAAACTGATGGCAAAGGCAATTTCATGTTGGGACTATTTTACCATAGTGAACCCAGATTATATAAAGTTTCAGTAGAATACCAAGGCTTGTCTGCAACGTCCGAAGAGTTTCTTATACAAGGCGGAGGACATCTTGAACACTTAATTTTGAAACTTAACGGTAATAAAGATGCTATCCCTAACGATCCAAAACCACCACAGCCACAGCAATTACCTGGTATGATGCCGCTTCCTCAGAAAATCAAACCTGAACAATGGATTGTGAATCCTGCTAATGGTCATGCTTATATTAAAATTATTTGTCAAAACTATGAAGTTGCTAAGGATCAAGCAGCAGCTGAAAGAGGGTATCTTGTTGCAATTAACGACGAAGCAGAACAGAAGTGGATATCAGGGGTCTTTGGAAACCACCTTTATTGGATTGGACTAAATAACACTGAAACTGACAGGCAATGGCAGTGGGATAATGGTGATCCGATTACTTATGATAACTGGGGTCCTAAAGACAGGTTTTCACGGGATTACCTCACGGATGGTGAAAAGATAGCAGGTATCATGACCTTTGTAGATGGAGAATGGCATGCAGTTGGTCCCGGTGATCTCTTCTGGGATGTAACAAAAATGGCGATTCTTGAAAAGGATGATTTCAACATTGGTACATCTTCAGAGGATAGATAAACATATTCTGTCTTAATAATGAAGGGAATTAACTGACAATCCCACTGCTTTAGCTGTGGTTCCAAAAACGCTTGACATTTGCACCAAAACATGTTGGACTATATGTCCCATCGTGGATAGGGTTTCCACCCCGGACAACCTGTCCGGGTCCTATCCCTCACCTATGGAAAGGTGTGTGATGCTGGTGCGAAATCACTAAAAACATTAAAATGTGGTAGAGAAAAACTAATATATGTTGTCACTACAACAACCCTGCCACATTCGATAACAACCTACCGTGGGATACACGGAAATTTACGCCTGTGGAGTCCAAGTCCGACCTCTGTTTGAGGCGCGAGAGATGGAATCAGGAATCACATAGGAGGGTTGTGTGCAAAAGAAGCACACGGCTTTGGTTTCCGTAGTGAGTATCACTGCTCCTTTCCATATCTGAAGGGTGGCTTACTGCCACCCTTCAGCTTCAGATATCTATATAATCAATTCATAGATAGTTTCGCGTGTATCCGGTTCATTGCGTGCCGCCCGTGAGTAGGTTAGTCGCCATTCCATAGATAGGTCGGACTGTTCAGATTGATCTATTCCCATATCTGCTGCCTTAGCTACAGCTTCTTCAATAGACTCTGAATGTTCTTCCATAGAGTCATTATTGATCTCCGGTTCACCAAAGTTGAAACCGTGGGTGCCTGCCAATTGCCCTGAAAAGAGTTGACGTTCAACAAATTGGAGACGAGCACTCCGATAAATCGTATTTCTATCGGCATTATCCCCTTCCCATGTTCGGGTTTGATCTTCTGCTGCATGGGTCGTAAGCGTACGTAAACTGAGGAGATGATCCGGTGAAAATTGAAAACTTGCACTGATGACACTTCCCCAGTCTACTTCATGTCCACTCTGTTCAACTATGTAATCTGTAACGGGTGAAAGTGCCTCATTCAAGCCGATACGGAAATCTCTACGTACCTGTGTGCTGTAACTATGGCCATTGCCGTAGGAGATGACTCCAAGATAACCGAATTCCTTACCGAATATTTTATTGCTATTACCGATACTGAATTTATAACCCTGATTCACAGGAACTGTCCGGCGTTCAGGGGACCAAACATTAGAAAAAGAACGTCCAAACTCTTGGATCTCTTCATGCGTGAATCCGGTAGTAGTAAATCGACCTTGTTCTCGAATAGGAATTTTGTCTGCTTTTTCTTTAATAACTGTGGGGAGTTCACGTGAACCGTCGTCAAAACCTAAATAATCAAGACTTCCACCAGGATACGTCAATCCTTCTGTACCCATCGCCTGTGTGTTAAAACCTGTTGACAGAGACAGCGACATCGTCAACGCTTCTGGAAAGTCTTTTGTGAATACCTGCACTGAACCGCCGGCAAACCCACCCGGTTGGTCAGGTGAAAATGTTTTCACGGTTTGCAGACTCGCAAGCAAACTTGCCGGGAAAATATCCATCGGCACCACCCGGCGATTCGGTTCCGGACTCGGAATCTCAACATTGTTGAGAAGCGTATTACTATAACGTTCACCTAACCCACGAACAAACACATATTTGCCACCTACAATACTGACACCTGTCACCCGTTTTATTGCTTGAGCTGCTGAAGAGTCAGGCAAGCGGCTTATCTCTTCAGTACTAATGCTGTCCTCAATCCGAGAACTCCGCATCCGTTTTTCAAGAAGGCCTCGTTCGCCAGACTGACTCAGCCGAACCTTCAGATTAATCGGATCTAACGTAACAACTTGCGGTTCAAGCGTTACCTGTAAAGGTTCCGCCAATCCTCCGACGTTGACTTCAAAATCAGAAAGTACAAAAGCATTATAGAATGGTGTGGACACTTGCAAAGTGTATGTGCCGACAGGCAATTCTAAAGTAAAAGTACCTGCTTCATCAGTTTTTGCCTTGATGTTTGTGTCTACAACCTTTATGGTTACATCTGCAAGCGGTGTATCGTTATCACTATCTACGACGACACCTGATATTTTAACGGTCTGTTGTGTTTCTTGGGCAGCCACACCTACCGTGAAAATAAGCCCTATACCAAACATTAATAACAACAACCTGATGCAAAGGACTTTCATTTTTCCTCTTCTAATTCGTTGTTTAAGATAATATCTTTTATTCTCAAAGTAATTCTAATGATAATAGAATTTTAACCGCAGAATGAAACAAAATTGTGATATTTTTTTGTCATATACAAGAAAATTCATTTTACTTGTATTAAATCTAATAATCTGCAATAATCCTATATCCTGCAACACTAAACCCATATAGGAGGATTTATGATTAAGGAATTACTACGGAAAAGCACTCATATCTTAGGATTAATAATACCGATCATTTACCACTTTATGGATAACAATGTCATGCTACTCATCGTGGGAGTTATGGCAGGTATTGCTATCGTTGTGGAGTTGTTGAAATGGTTATATCCTCCATTCAGTGAACTCTTTTTTCGTTTTTTCAAACCCGTTCTCCGTAGCCACGAACGAAAAGGCGCAATTACTGGAGCGACTTACTTCATTGTCAGCACCTTGCTATGTGTTATCTTTTTTGAGAAACATCTCGCAATCGTCTGCATTTTTTTCATGGTTTTAGGGGATACGGCTGCCGCCTTAGTCGGTAAAAAGTGGGGACGCACGAAACTTATAGGCAAAAAGAGCCTGGAAGGCAGTACGGCGTGTTTTACAATTTGTGCCATGATTAGTCTTTTCTGGCTAAACCCGATTGTCGGTCTTATCGGTGCATTGGTAGCGACCCTCGCCGAACTCCTTCCTCTTCGGATTGACGATAACCTGACGGTTCCACTCATTTCTGGCACTGTGATGCATTTCATGCTGAAATTCCTACCGCTGTAACGGTGCAGTTACAAAGATGACCTCTATTTTATATTCTGCTTTCCCGCAATATGAAAACTCCATTGCCACAAACAATTCCGCTTGACAATTAGTTCAATATCCTATACCCTACATTAACATGTCAACCGAAACCAACAAAAAATCGATTCAACTGCCAGAGAGTTTCCGTGCAATTCCCGTAGCAATACCAGAAAACCTTACAAACATTCGTATCATCCTCTTTGAACCGCGTGAACCCGGAAATATCGGCTCTGTCGCCAGAGTTGTGAAGGGGATGGGTCTATCACAACTTTACCTTGTAAACCCTGTACCATTCCAGAATGTGGACGCAGCATGGTATATGGCACACGGCGCGAAGGACGTTCTGGAAAATTGCCACGTTGTTCCCGAACTAAAAGACGCACTTGTTGGGGTAAAATACCTTGTCGGCACAACGCACCGCCGCCGTGATGCGCGTCTACCAACTCCCGTTACTGCCCGCGAGGCTGCACATACAATCGCATCCGTTTCACAAGATAAACCTGTCGCCTTACTTTTTGGACGCGAAGATTTCGGGTTGTCCACTGATCAGATAAGTCTCTGTCAGTTGACAGCAAGCGTGCCGATGGCAACCAAAAATCCATCTCTGAATTTAGCGCAGGCTGTACAGATATTCGCTTATGAGGTATTTATTGCGAGTTTGGGTGATCACCCTCCCTCGGATATTGATTATGCCGAAGTCAACGCATTGGAAGAATTTTACGGGAGGGTCGTACGTTTATTAGATAAGGTTGGGGTGACTCCTTATAATCAGGATTGGGAGACGTATCTAAAATCGTTGCGACGTGTTTTCTCACGGGCACCGCTTGAGGATCGAGACATTGCTACGCTTGACTTGATCTTCTCTACAACCTATCGGCATATTGTGCAGTTGGAAGAGAGATTAGGAATGACACAAAGTAGCAGACACACGCAGTAGGTCTTTGTCTGCGTCGTAATAGAGGAAAACATGAAAACATTTGGCACTCACGGCCCCGTGAATCCTGAAGATCATTACGTTGTCTCACGCGGCGCGGAACTTACTGATTTCATCAACCGCGTCAAGCAGAGACGATATATCGTTATATTCGCCCCCCGGCAGACAGGTAAAACGACATTCTTCCAATGGGCTCTTGAGACGCTCACAGTTGATCCTACAGAAACATACTTCCCGATTGAGCTGAATTTTGAGGTTTATGAAGATTATAGTGCGTCCGATTTTTACACCGCACTTTGTAAAAGCATATACGAGGAGATTAAATTTGTCTTTGAGAAACGCGGATACGTGCCACCTGAAACGCTAAGCCAATTCTTGGAAAACACGAAGTTAACCGATCACGTTGCAATGCTCAGATTCTTTCAACAGTTCGGGGCTTTTCTTGGAGATGAGAAATTAGTTCTCATCATTGACGAATTTGATGGCATTCCTCGTGATGCTGTGAGCGGTTTCTTGCATGCACTCCGCACTATCTATGTTCAACGTTCTATGCGTGAATGTCCCTACAGCATTGGTATTGTAGGGGTTAAGAACATTACACAACTCAATCTAAACCGCTCTATTTCACCGTTCAATATCCAGGACGAGTTCACTTTGCCGAACTTCACCTTTGAACAAGTGCGTGATCTACTTGCTCAGTACACGGATGAGGTCGGTCAAACATTCGCCCCTGAGGTCATTGAGAATATTCACAGACAGACTGCCGGACAACCTTTCCTTGTCAACTGCTTCGCGCTGCTGCTTACAGAGAAAATGAACATTCCGAAAACAGAAACAATTACGATGACGCACTTTTCACAGGCACACACAGAAATACGTGAAGAAGATAACGCAAACCTCACACATCTGATGACCAATATCCGTAGAGACCCACACTATAAAAATATCTTGATGCGAATCGTTTCTTATGAAAGGGGCGTGCGCTTTAACCCACGCAGAGAAATCATCAGTGAACTTGTTACACTCGGTGTAATCGGAAAAGCACCGGATGGAATGTGTCAAATTGTTAATCCGATTTACCAGTATTGCATCCTGCAGGCGTTCAAGCCTGAGATGAATGGACTTGAGCAAGACTACCTCCCTGAAGACGCCGATTTTCTGGACTATCTCACGCCGACAGGACAGATTAATATGGAACTGCTCCTTGATAATTTCCAAAATTTCATTGCACGCGTAGGGTCTCGGATACTCCAAGTCCCAGAAACCCCGAAAGAATATGTTGGGCAAGACCTCCTCTACGCCTATCTTGACCAGTTTGTCAGCCTGATCCGTGGTGCAATGTTCCTTGAAGCACAAACGGGACGTGGCAGGATGGACATGATTATCTTTCACAACGGACGTAAGTATATCGTTGAAACAAAGATTTGGGAGGGGAAAATGCGCTATAATGCAGGTAAGAAACAACTGTCCGCATATCTCAAATTAGAACGTGTGCGCGAAGGATATTACGTCGTTTTCGATCATCGTACCGAACCGGAACCACGCGTAGAAACAGAGACGATAGATGGGGTGACTATCCGATGCTACGTCATTCCTCGCGTAGAAACAGAGACGATAGATGGGGTGACTATCCGATGCTACGTCATTCCTGTGGTACAGGAAGTCCCTTTATAAATGAAAGTCTGATAATCTATTGACATTTATTATTTTTCGCAATAAGTAGATACGGGATTCAGAATCGTTGATTTTTGGTTCGCATTCAGTATTTTTGGACTGCAACCTTGAGTGAGAACCTATATAACGCTGGTAATCTGTATTAAAAATCAAGTTGAAATCCAATTTGGAACTGAATTTCAACTTGATCTATTACATTCAATAATTTTGGTCTTATATGCAAGCATACCATAAATCATTTAACTGTCTTTGGTGGTATCCTTAAACTGAGGTTATCATTAACAAGTTTGGCAAGAGATTTCCTCATTTGGCTAAATGCTCTATCTGTTCTGCCACCAGTAATTTCATGAGTTATATTTTTCCTTGGATTCATACATATTAGCGCATGTGCCTTATTATCTGGTATGGGGTTGTGCTTAACGACAATATCATGATCTATTACACCCGTATTTTTATCTTCCATAATTATATTAACCACTTCGCCAACAATTAAACCAATAACACCGTCTGTATCACACCCTGGCCTCTTGGTTTTTTCTGCGTCGAACAAGTTAATGCTGGCTACATCCGCTGACAGTTTTTCACCTCCGCAAAATGCTGCACTTTGTATTTCTAAAAAACCGTTAGGAAACTCTTTGTAATGATCGTTACGTGATGGATTATTAATATCTATGGCTTTAATCCATCTATATATCTCTTCACACACGTCTACGAGTTTATCAATTTCCATTAATTATCCATTCCCATGTTTCTCTATAATTTTCTTCAGTAAGTATGCCGTCTGATGAGATTAATTGATTGTCCTGAAACCAAAGTTTTGTAAAATATACACGCTTATCTTTAATCTCAAAGTATAAAGACTTTCGACTTCTTTCCCACTTCATGGAGACATAATCATCTTCATCTATTTTTATATCTACCATATCTAACATATCTATATGGTGTATATCATGGTTAATATATGATGCGAAATATTTTATAAAATCTTCCGTATATTGTATATCATCAATAGGAGGATTTTCATACTGGTATAGTATATCAAATTTCGATATCATAGAATCTACAAAAACCTTTTTGTGATTTTCACTGTTGCTCACATTAAATAAATCAAGCCTTTCTTCAGCTAAGTTAAAATCTGATACGGGTTTTACATAAGCATCTTCTGGAATATTTGGATCTAACTTTTCTAAAGTATCGCTTATGGCAGGACTATTTGTGACGGTTGTTAATAATCCAACTATTGCTGCACAAAGCCTTATCTGATAATTATTGGATGCATTTTCTAAGTTCATCAGTAATACTCCATTCAAAAGCATTTTTATAGATATTTTCAAAATCTTCGTATAAATTGTCTACATTTTCGCGCTTAATGATATTTGTTTTACAAAAGCAATCTATGTCAATAATATAGGACGGCTCATTTTTAATCCGTGTTAACCCATATACACCAGATACCGCACCGACTGAATATAATGCATTTACCCCAATATTGTTATTCTGCAGAACATATAATCTATCCATATAAATTAACCCGTCAATTTTCCCACCGTATAATTCCGGGAAAACCTTTGGAGATGGAAAAGAATGTATATTTGAACGATCTAATTGAGAATTATTTGTTGTGTGTTTATTAGCAATATTGCGGTGCCTAAGTCCGTTTCTGGTAAATTCTGAACATTTATAAATATCTACAAAACTATCCAATACCTTCGTTAACCTTTTTTTGAAATCCATACCTTTATCATAACTACCTTTATGCTCTAATGATATTGAATCTTTAGAGATGCTTACTGTATAAGGTCTATTTGGATCAACAGAGGAGAAAATGAATGTATTAAATAATCCAGTTACTTCACCAAGGTCTCTTTTAATAATATCTTGCATTGCGTTTGACCCTCTAATATCGACATTAAAATTAGGGTATCCCTGATCTCGCATTGCAGACTGAAATCGTGTTGGCATCCCAGAAACGATATCTAAAATATCATGGTACCTAGCTTGAAATATAATATTAAAAGATAAACTTTTACCATATTCTCTAGCTTGGTGATCTCCGAAAAATTTCATACCAAAACCACCTTTCTTTTATTTCACATTATAACATTAAAAAATGGATTATGCAATAAAAAAACGCAATTAGTAGTTTTGGGATTTTGGAGTCTGCTGAAGCGGGCATGGTATGGAAGCCATCACCACTACAAAGCAGCATACACGCCTTTATATGTAGCAGAGGCATGCTACAAGTACAACTATCGCGATATGGATTTCTTGTTTGATAAGTTTGTAAATGAAAGCATGCAAATTGATACTTGACAATTACAATTATAATTGGTATTATTGTTTATAGTATTAATTCTATACTATAGGAAGTGTTTCAATGGAAAACCTCCAAAAAATGCACTATAAAATAAAACTTGCACAACAACTAAAAACAATTATAATTGGTATTATTGTTTATAGCTTTGGCATCAAATGAATATAGCACCGAATACGATATTCACAGGTGATAATCTGCCTATTCTGCGCGGTATGAACTCTAATTCTATAGACTTGATATATCTTGACCCGCCTTTTAATAGCAATGCAAACTATGCAGCACCTATAGGAAGCAAAGCAGCAGGAGCAGAATTCAAGGACACTTGGACACTGCAAGACGTGGATATAGCATGGCTTGATTTAATTGAGGCAAAATATCCAAAACTTAATCGTGTTATCCATGCTGCAATGTCTAATTCTGATAAGTCTTACTTAATCTACATGACAATGCGGTTATTAGAGATGCATCGGATATTGAAAGATACTGGTAGCATATATCTGCATTGCGACCCGACTATGAGCCATTACCTAAAACTTGTCATGGACGCAATAATTGGTAGAAAAAACTTTAGGAATGAAATTGTATGGTGTTATAGAGGAGCGGGCTATCCAAAAAAGGATTTTGGTAGAAGGCACGACATTATTTTAAGATATAGCAAAGGACATCAATATACTTTTAATTTAGATGATGTTAGAGAAGAATACGCTGAAGCCACAAAAGAGAGATTTAAGCATTATATTGGGAACAAAAGGCAAGGCAGTGATTTTGGCGTGCAAAAATTGAATCCATTAGGAAAACACCCTGATGACTGGTGGCAAATACAACCTATTGCTCCTTCAGCCAAGGAACGCATTGGTTACCCTACACAAAAGCCTGTTGTGTTATTAGATCGCATTATCAAAGCAAGCAGCAATGGGGGGATTGTGCTGGACCCATTTTGTGGTTGTGCAACTACGTGTGTAGCAGCGGACAGACTAAATAGAAAATGGATAGGTATTGACATATCACCGAAAGCAGCGGAATTAGTTGTTGAGAGAATCAAAGCGGATCAAGGATTATTTGAGGATATTATCCATCGCACAGACGTACCAAAACGGACAGATTTAGAAGGCATTAGACGTTATAACGCACCCGAAAATAGAAAACAGTTGTACGGAGAGCAAGGTGGGAATTGTAACGGGTGTCAAGAACATTTCCAAGCACAACTCCTTGAAGTTGACCATATCATTGCAAAGTCGGTTGGCGGAACAGACCATATTGATAATCTGCAGTTGCTTTGCAGCCATTGTAACAGAATAAAAGGAAATCGCGGACAAGAGTATTTATTGGCACGGCTCAACGCTGCTTGAAATCCCAAAACCGCTAATCGCGTAAATGTTTCTTCTAAACTACTCATTGCATAGGCATAAGCAAAATGCGACACATAAAACCCATCGTTTGGCTCATCTTTATTCTATCAGGCGCAAGTGCCCTCATCTATGAAGTGATATGGATGCGGCAACTAACGCTTGTCTTCGGAAGCACTGTCTTTGCTACCAGCACCGTGCTGACAGCATTCATGGCAGGGCTTGCACTCGGCAGCTACTACTTCGGCAGAAAGATAGATGAGAGCAAGATGTCGCCGTTGAAGTTATATGCTCTCCTTGAAGTAGGCATCGGTGGATTTTGTCTCATTTGGCCCCTGCTACTCTCTGTCCTAACTGTCCTTTATGTTCTCATTTACCGAAACATCACATCTGAATTCTATACCCTCTCACTTATCCGTTTTATATTGACCTTTGGCATACTGCTAATCCCCTCAACATTGATGGGTGGCACATTACCTGTATTGACACGGTTTTTTGTCAAAAGGTTGGAACAACTCGGAACGAACATCGGGATTCTATATGCGTTAAATACCTTTGGCGCAGTCATAGGAACCGTAGCAGCAGGATTTTTCCTAATTGAGGCTTTGGGAATAACTTGGACACTTCGTGTAGCAGTTGCAATTAATTTCGGTGTAGCGTTAGTCGCGTTGGTACTGTCTCGGCAAGAACATAAGATTGAAACGGATGAAGATGAGACGTTGCCAGAACAACAGGATACCGAAGCAGACGAACAACCACAACAGATTGCTATTGGCGGATTGCGGATAAAGGAACGTCAATTAGTGCTATGGGCAATAGGCATATCCGGGTTCTGTGCTTTGGCTTACGAGGTGCTATGGACCCGTATTCTCGTGTTCTTTCTCGGTAGTACGACGTATGCATTTGCTACGATGCTTGCTGCGTTTCTATTCGGTATTGCATTGGGAAGTATGGTATTAGCACGATGGGTGGATCGTATAAAGCAGCCCGTTATCACCTTTGGTATCGTGCAACTCGGCATCGGACTCTTTGCACTTATCCTTATGCCTGCTTTCGAGCAGTTGTATGGGATAACCTATGTGCTTCAGTCTACCTTTGGTGGCAGTAGATTCTGGGCGTTCTTTTCATGTTTTATTGTAATGTGTCTCCCGACGTTTTTGATGGGTGCAAGTTTTCCACTGGTGACAAAAATCTATACCGGCAACGCACGTCAACTCGGGAGGAGCATAGGCAACGTTTATGCTATCAACACAGTAGGAAGTATTTTAGGTGCTTTTTGCGCTGGATTTATCCTGATCCCATTACTGAACATACGTCCGAGCATTGTGTTGACGGTAGCATTGAACACATGTATTGGATGCTTGCTTGTATTGACAGGGTGGCGTGCGACTACGGATGCAAGACTCAGCAATGAAAAAGCGGGGAGTGGAGTCAAGGCTGCATTACAAGGCGTAGGCATCGGAGTGCCGATACTCACTGTCGGGTTAGCAGTAATCTTATTACTCACATTAAATCAACAGATCTTTTTAAAAAGCACGATTTACAAAACACAACGCCCGGGCGATGAAGTTGTTGCCTACGAAGAAGAGGCAGATGCGACGGTGACGACGTTAAGGGATGATGAAGGTGTCTATCGTCTCTATGTAGATGCGAATCAAGCAGCGGATGCTTCGCGTTGGGACTCCCCATCGCATCGCGTGATAGCGCATCTGCCGTTGCTTTTACACCCCAATCCGAAACGTGCCCTCGTAGTGGGGTTCGGCATGGGACTCACCTCCCATTCGATTACACAGCACGGGGTGAGAGTTGATGCGATAGAATTGTCAAAAGGAGTGGTTTCTGCCGCGCAAGAACATTTCAAACATATCAATGGCAATGTCTTTGAAAATCGATTGTTTGACTATAAAGTTAATGATGGTCGCAACCATATCCTGATGACGCAAAACAGATATGATATGATTTCAACAGGCATCATTCATCCGCTTGTGAGCGCGGGAAGTTCAAATATCTACACTGCAGATTTTTACCAAATGTGTAAAAGAATCCTTACTGAAGATGGTGTTATGTGCCAGTGGGTGCCGTTGCATCGCTTACCAGAGGCGCACTATAAGATGATTGTCCGCACATTTATCCACGTTTTCCCAGAAACAACCCTCTGGTATAAATACACCCCTGATTTTGTCATTCTTATCGGCACACCTAAAAGGCTCTCAATTGACTACAAAGACTTTATGGCACGTTGTATGAAACCGAGTATCCGTGAAGGACTTGCGGCAGATGATTTAGACGGTATGTCACTACTCGACTCATTCATGATGGGACCAGAGGCAGTCCGAGCGTATGCTAGCGTTGGACCTATCCACACAGATGACCGTCCAAGATTAGAATTCTTTAAAGGTGAAGATTTAGTAGGTTCTACTGCACAAAATATTGAGGGAATGAAAAAGTATCGTCAACGCGTCACACCTTTTTTGAAAAACTACGGTGCGACGTTGGAGGAGAAAAAAGCGGTCCGAGAGAAAATTGGTACTTACTTTAATGCCACACAAAAATTGATTCTCGGGCAGATTGCTTATGCCAAAGCGCAGGTTGCCAATCCCACTGTACAACTTGAAAATGCAATTGCCTTGATGAACGAAGCATTGAGGAAAAATATGGATGACGAAACGATTAGTTACAATTTCGGTGTTGTCTCGGGCATAATTAACGAAGGTGCGCAAGAAGAACTCCGTCAAATTGGAAAAGAGGCGGAGCAGAACATGCGACAAAATCCTGACGATATTCAAGCACACCTCGAACTGGCGGTTGTTTATGAGAGGTATGCCTCGGAGTATGAGAATTTGGCGATGCAATACGAGAGAAATGGTCAACTAGATAAGGCAACAAAGGAACTTGATAAGGCAACAAAGGAACTTGATAAGGCAACAAAGGAACTTGAAAAATTGCTTAGACGCGATCCGAGCAGACCCGAAATTTACTTCATTCTCGGTGGGTATTATGAACGTCAAGAACGTTACAAGGATGCCCTTCGCACCTATGAACGATTAGAACAACGTGATCCCAACTTACCCGCCCCAATTTTTGCTGCAATGGCAAGGATGCACTTGGAATTACAGAATGTTGATGAAGCAAAGAGGTATGCGCAAAAAGGAATAGAAGTGGATGCCAATTCATGGCGTTCATACTACATCCTTGGCAATGTGTATGCTGCTATGAATCAACCTCAGAAGCAGCAAGACCACTATGCAGACGCTATAAAATATATTGATCGAGCTATACCTTTTACTCCAGACCCAACAGACCTACAATTTGCTAAACAAAAGATTCAAAGTGAACTTGAACAGATAAAAAAATAGGAGGAAGATACAAACCAATTATGTCCCAAGAACCTTCTTTAAAACGGACACACTATTGCGGTGCCCTGCGTTTGAGTGATTCTGGCACCACTGCCCGACTTAACGGCTGGGTCAGACGTCGTCGCGACCATGGCGGTGTGATCTTTGTTGATTTGCGCGATAGAACAGGAATCACTCAGGTAGTCTTCGACCCGCAGATTGACGAAAAGGCACACGCGCTTGCTGATGCTGTCAGAAGTGAGTTTGTCCTGAACGTCAGCGGTACAGTCCGCGAACGTGCCCCCGGCGAACTACTCTTCACAGCAGATGCAGCATTTCAAGATGAACTTACTGATAACACATCGTTGTCATCCGAATTCCGAGCCCTCTTTTCGGATTTAAATACTAAATATACGCTTTCCGATGATATGAAAATTAGTGTTCGCGAGAACGAAAAACGATGGCTTCTCACCGATGTGGAAAATAATAGAACTTATGACATCGCGCGTGAATCGGACAGTCTTAATATTTGTCAAGGCACCGTTAATCCAGAGCTTGACACAGGTGAGATTGAGGTTGCAGTCGATTCGTTGAACATTCTCAATACTGCCAAAACCCCTCCATTTCCTGTTGAAGATGATATTGAGGTGGCAGAAGATATACGGATGCGTTATCGGTTCGTTGATTTGCGGCGACCGGAGATGCAGAAAACCCTTAAAATTCGGCACAAGGCTGCACTCGCTGCCCGCAACTATATGAATGAACAGGGTTTCTTTGAAATTGAGACCCCTATCTTGATGAACAGCACGCCAGAGGGAGCACGCGACGTTCTCGTGCCGAGTCGGCATTATCCCGGTAGATTTTATGCACTACCGCAGTCACCACAGCAGTTTAAGCAAATTCTCATGATGAGTGGGGTTGACCGTTATTTTCAGATTGCACGCTGCTTCCGAGATGAGGATACCCGTGCTGACAGACAACTTGAATTCACGCAGCTTGATATTGAGATGTCGTTCGCAGGTGTTGACGATGTGCTTGAGATTACCGAAGGTCTGATGAAGCGAATATTTGAGGAAGCAGGGGACATTCCAGTTCAAACGCCTTTCCTGCGTCTTCCTTATCACGAATCAATGGCAAGGTTCGGAAATGATAAACCTGATACGCGCTTCGGCATGGAACTCACCGACTTATCCGATGTTATGGCAGACTGCGAATTTCAGGTATTTACCCGTGCGCTTTCTTCCGGTGGACAGGTGAAAGGTATCGCTGTTCCGGGTGGTGCAGATTTTTCAAGAAAAGATGTTGATGACTTGACCGAATTCGTTGCCACTTACCGCGCAAAGGGATTGGCTTGGGTTAAGGTTATCTCTGATGGTAAGCCAGAATCTAGGTATTCATCAGGCATTGTCAAGTTTTTCAAAACAGAGCATCTTGAAACTGCGCAAGAAAGGATGGGTGCTAAACCCGGGGACATCATGTTCTTTGTCGCTGACCGACCGAAAGTTGTCGCGGACGCTCTCGGCAATCTTCGCCTACATCTCGGTCGCAAACTCAACATGATTGATGAAAATCGGTACAACTTCTTGTGGATTGTGGATTACCCGCTGTTTGAGTGGAACGAAGAAGAAAAACGATATCAACCATTCCACCATCTCTTCACCGGTGCAACAGAAGACACTTTGCCGTTATTAGATACGGACCCTGGCAAGGTTCAGAGTCAACATTACGATCTGGTGTGTAACGGATACGAAATTTGTAGTGGCAGTGTCAGAATACATCGATGGGATACCCAACAGAAGATTTTTGATATCTTGAAGATTACACCGGAAGATGTCAAAACCCGATTCGGCTACTTCATTGACGCTTTGGAATACGGTACACCCCCACATGCGGGGATTGCACCAGGGCTTGATCGTGTCGTGATGTTAATGCGCAACGAGGACAACATTCGTGAGGTAATCGCATTTCCGAAATCTCAACAGGGGTTATGTCCACTCACCCACGCACCGTCTACTGTGACGGAGGCACAATTGGAAGAGTTGTCTATTCGCGTGGATGTGGATGAGTAGCGCGAATATCCTTAACAGCACACGATTTAGGTTGGGTTTAGCATTGTTCTATCAAAGGGACGGTAGGTCTAACGTCGTTCAAACCCGATAAATACCTTGCACACATTCGGCGTTGATACAAAACAGGTTTTAGTTGAACTCACGTTGATAAAACATTTGTATCAAAGGACTTAAAAACTTGGGCGGATGAGGGGATACATAATTGCTGCCGCCCTTTTGAGGCAGTCATAGGGGCCGCCTTCAGGTAAATCAGGATTAATGAAAAAGTTAACGAAACAAAGTAATTACTTCATCTATCCTGAAACAAATCATAACGGAGGTAAAACTCCACCTACAAAAGGAACAAACTATGAATGGAAACGGAAACGGAAATAGCAAGGGCAACGTAGGGCTGCTCTACGGTATTATCATCGCTATTATTCTTGGTGCAATTATCGGTGGCTTTGTCCCCGGTTTTGCCGAACATACTCACATATTAGGTGATATCTTCTTAACCTTGCTCAGGATGATAGTTGTCCCACTCGTCATCTTCTCAATGGTCGTTGGTATCACAAACTTAGGTGATATCCGCAACCTCGGTTCTATTGGTGGACGTACCGTACTTTACTATATGGCAACTACGGGTATTTCTGTCATCATTGGGATGATTCTCGTTAACATCATTGCCCCCGGAAAAGGGCTCTCATCAGGTCAAGAAGAAGAACTAACGAATACCAACTATACCCTAAGTGGTGATGGTAACCTGACTGTCACTTTGACAGAGGGTGTAATCAAGGGAGACTATACCGATAAATATATCGTCACACTCACCGATCAGAATGTGATGGGTAAGATTAAGGCAGTTGATGGCGAAGCAGCGATTGATGACAAAACAGCGACTGTAGAGTCATGGGAATCCTTATCAGCTGAGGTGGAATATCTAACAGCTGAAAGTGGTAACAAGTTGATGGTCAGAGATAATCAGTTAATTAATATGACGCTCCAACCATCCGGTACTGGTGTTGAAATTGCCTTGCCAAAACTCTCAGAGGTTAAAGCCAAAGAAGATCGCACTATGGTTCAGACCATTGTTGAGGTGTTCCTCGGTAATAAAGATACCGGCAAACAGGGGATGATCCCAACGAACGTCTTTAAAGCGATGGCGAACATGGACATCTTACCACTTATCTTTTTCTCACTGCTCATCGGTGCGGCTTTGTCAATCATCGGTGAAGTCGGTAAGCCTGCGGTAGCTATTTTCAACGGGTTTAATCAAGCGGTGATGCAGATTGTTAACTGGATTATGTTTATTGCACCTATAGGCATCTTTGGCTTAATTGCTGGTAGGATAGGAAAGGCGGGTGGATTCGAAAAATTCTTGCCAGAATTAGTCGCTGTCGGAAAATACAGCCTAACGGTGGTATTAGGACTTGGCGTCCACGGTTTCATTATACTTCCAATGTTGCTCTTCTTTATAGGACGACGAAACCCACTCGGATACGTCAGAGGCATGGGTACCGCATTGCTGAATGCCTTCTCTACCGCGAGTTCTAGTGCTACCTTACCGTTGACTATGGAAGGTGTTGAAGAGCAAAACGGTATATCAAACCGGACTGCAAGTTTTGTTTTGCCATTAGGTGCAACAATTAACATGGATGGTACTGCACTTTATGAGGCGGTCGCTGTTATGTTTATTGCACAAGTATATGGGATTGCAATGGGACCAGTGGAACAAATAATTATTGTACTCACTGCGACGCTTGCCGCGATCGGTGCCGCAGGTATACCCGAAGCAGGACTCGTTACGATGGTCATTGTCCTGAATGCTGTTGGACTACCGCTTGAAGGTGTCGCCTTGATACTCTCGGTTGATTGGCTTCTTGACAGATTCCGCACTACTGTCAACGTTTGGGGTGACAGCGTCGGTGCAGGTATCATTGAAACTTATGAATCTAGGGATTCTACTGAAGTTCCAGCAACTTAACAATTCTCTATACCGGGTAGGTGCGGTTTCTAACCGCATCTGACTTTTCTAAAGTCCGGTATAGGAATACAAAAAACGGTAGGTGCGGTTTCTAACCGCACCGGATCGTCCGCGGAACCTCTCATCCTCAGCGTATTCCAAACCGTGATGCAATAAATAGGAAACCGTTGCTAACGTAGTCTTGCATAAATCACCCTGTGCGGTTAGGAAACCGCACCAACATGGATCGGCGGACCGCTAAATTGACACCTATAGGTTAAGCATTGCGAAACCTAACAAATGCCGTGAACGTATTTAACATTGGTTTGAACATTTTAATCGTACACATTTATTTATTAAGTGTCAGGTTTCACATTGTTCAATATAAGCAAGTACATTTGGCATTGATTCACTACTACCTTAGTTTTACTCACGTTAATTTTCCCTGTAATACCAAATTAACGGGATTTGACGTCTTCGGATAAAGTCAGCATTGCGAGGCACGGGGACCTCGCGCTACGAATCGAGTTAATTTGGTATAATACACGTTTTGCGAGCGTGTAATTGAAAATGTTAAGTTTTCCTTGGAAGGTGGTCCCCTTTGAATGTGACCTATTTCGGAGAGCGCATCTACTAAGGAGATTTCAAAGCATCCCTACAAAAATGAACTCCAAAAACGATACAACTCATCATCAATCTGGGATTACGGGCGAGTCTGCCCTTGCAATAATAAGTGTCGCGCTTGCTGCTTTCTGGATAACATTCGCCTACTACCACGGTGGAAACACCGATGTAAATGGAAATAGGATACTATTATTGCATCCACTCGTTGCAATCGCACTCATTGCACTACTCATTCGTATTTACCGATGGGTCGGGATAAAATTTGTCGTGCACCTTGAAATCATCATGATTGGTCTCTGGATCTTCATCAGAATGCTGGGGGTCTTCATGCCTTTCATCCTCGGTTTTGGATTTGCATATCTTTTCAGATTTCTATGGAAAGCTCTTCCATTGAAGAAGGTTTACCAACGTGCGATTGCAACTGTTCTTATTGTGCTTGTGTGTAGTGGTGTGTTAATTTTCACTGGCATACGGGTCGGCACGCAAGTAGGTCAGATGGCACAAGGGTTGCAGAAATTTTTTCACGAAGGATTACTACCATTAGTCTTAGGTGAAGAGTTTCAAGTGTTGGCAAGTGACATGTCTGACAACAAAGAAACCCTCTTGCTCGGTACTGATCACGGAATTTATTTTTTGAAAAATAAGGATAACGATCAAAAAAAGGCAGGTATCACGAACAGTGAACTTCTTGGGAAACGTAAAAATAAGGATAACGATCAAAAAAAAGTAGGTATCACGAACAGTGAACTTCTTGGGAAACGTATTAAGGATATTACTATAGGAAAAAAATATATCTTTGCTTATGCTGAAGACGAAATCTATCGATGTAGTAAAGCTGTTGTGCCTAATCAGGCTGGGAAGAAAAAAGAATCTCAGATCGCGCTTCCCGAAGAATTGCAATGGACTAAAATACAGACCGATGTTTTTGACGACTATTCCATTCAAACTATCAACGCACCATCATGGGATGATTACTTAATCTATGTCGGAACAGAGAAAGGTCTCTTTGAAAGTAAAGATTCAGGGGATAATTGGGAAAGAGTTAAATTTTCTGAAAATAGATCTATTGTTAGCATCACTTCAATTGAGAAATTTGAGGAGGGAAATCGCAAAAGTAGATATATTTATGTTGCGAGTACCAGAAAAATACTTGACGAATCTGCTACTACGGGGAATGAATCAAACGAAAACACCAATAATTCTGAAAATCAATACAAAGTTATTAAAGAAGTTCATTGGCGTCAAGTCAATTCTACCAACGATTGGGATATTCTTGATTTAAATGCTGATCCTGTGCCTGAAATTCAAGTACTGGCAGCTTCCTATAGAAAAGGTGTTCAACTTTACGCAGGTACAGCGAATGGTATGTACCAGAGGGATGAGGCTAAATTAGGAAATTGGGGACAGATGCAGGATTCTGCCGGTCTTCCGCAAACTTCTATTTCGCTGTTAGTTTCTACACCTTCTGCACTTTACGCAGGGAGCAAGAACTTAATCTATCACCACACCACAGGCACATCAGCATGGAAAATTTTTATCGCCCCAAAGGAAGGTATACTTAAATATAAAGATGAACCCATTGTAAAACAATTTCAAGAATATCTCACTCAAAAAATACCGGGATGGACAGCAAGCGGCGGCGCGCTCATTAAATGGATTTCCGGATTAGCGGGTTCCATCGCCTTTCAGTTCGGCGGGTTTCTCGCAACTGTATTCCTTGCATTCATCGTTTTTGTCTATGCAAGCCAAGGATTTGAGAAATATATCCATAGTTTCATGAGTTTGGTTCCAGAAAGACATCGTGAAACCGCTATGGCATACCTCCGTGAAATTGATAGGAATATGCACCAATTTCTCAAAGGACAATTCACTGTTATCGTGATAGTTTCAATTATTTCCTGTACTATCTACCGCATTATTGGTGTGCCTTTCGCGCTTCTCGTTGGTATTTTAGCAGGACTCTGTAATGCGATTCCAACATTCGGTCCCTTCGTCGGTGGCGGCTTCGCGTTGATTGCGATGCTGATGGGGCTCGCCGCTGGCGAATTCAGTTCTACTTTCTCATTTCTCATCCGTTGTGTTTTTGTTTTAGCTGCAATCCTCGGTATTCAGGCTATTGACAATTCTCTTATCTCTCCAAAAGTGATGAGTAATGCTATTGATGTTGACCCGTTGTTGATTATGTTCTCCGTTATTATGGGTGCTTCAATCCTCGGTTTGTGGGGCGTCCTGCTCGCAATTCCAATTATTGTTGTCATAAAATCTGTCCATACCGTTTCACAGTCTGCTGCAAATGGGGCGGACCCACCACCTGCACAGGAGCAAGCCTAATGCAAAACCAACTTCCCATTGTCGCCATTGTCGGCAGACCTAATGTGGGAAAATCATCAATCTTCAATCGTATTGCAACGGATGCACGACCAAGTTCAGAACATCCCAAACAAATTGCTGTCGTGCACGATAGACCCGGCGTAACGCGTGATCGTAACTATGCAAATGTAAAGTGGAACGACACGCCATTTACGATTGTGGATACCGGTGGTGTGGACGTTGACCCTGAAGATCCGCTTATTGATAATGTCCAACTGCAGGTTGACCAAGCATTGGTGGAGGCAACACTCGTTCTATTTATCGTTGACGCCCGTGCAGGTATTATGCCTCACGACATCATTGTTGCGGATAAACTTCGTGCGTCTGGAAAACCTATCCTCCTTGTTGTCAATAAGGCTGATAGCCTTCGTCTTGAGATGGACACGGCAGAATTCTACGCTCTCGGATTGGAAGAACCCGTTTTGACATCGTGTGTACAGAACATTGGTATCCATCAACTCTTAGATCAAGTAGCTGAAGTTCTTCCTGAAGCCGCAGACACATCGGAAGAATCCTCAGATCCAATTAAAATCTCAATTGTTGGTCGTCCGAACGTCGGAAAATCGTCACTGCTCAATTCGCTGCTTGGTGAAGAACGTATGATTGTGGACAACCGTCCCGGCACGACACGGGATGCTGTCAATATCCGATTTGTATACGACAATATTCCTTTTGAACTTGTTGACACTGCGGGGATGCGTCGAAAATCCTCAATTAGAGATGATTTGGAATCCGCGACTGTGAAAAGTGCTATCCATAGTATCAGGCAGAGTGACATCGCAGCGTTAGTCTTAGACGTTACAGGTGAAGTCGCACAACAAGACAAAACAATTGCGAGTTTCATTGCACGCAACGGTAAAGCCTCTGTACTGGTTTTGAATAAGTGGGATCTCATTGATGAGAAGGATAACACAACCCATCCTGAATTTGTTGCGGATATATCTGCCCAGGTCCCACAATTAGACTATGTGCCGAAAATTTTCGTCTCTGCTTTAACGGGACAGCGCGTGTCAAAAATCCTTGATGTTGCACTTGATGTTCATCGCGAGTATAGCACCCGTATTCCGACCCCCGCACTCAATGATCTGCTATTGGAATTGCGCATCGCACATCCACCACCACGAGTAAAAGGCACACGACCTGCTTTGAAATATATCACACAAGTGGAAACACGACCACCGACTTTTCTGATTTTTGGTCGAAATACACACAGAATACGTCCCCCTTATATCGCATATTTGGTTAACAATTTACGTAGCACTTTTGGATTTCACGGAACACCAATCCGCATATTTTTTCGGAGAAACTAACCTTAAATATAGTTCATATATTGTAGTGCGAGGTCCCCGTGCCTCGCAAGCACCAACACCTATAGTGCAAGGTCTCTGGGTCCTCCTCGCAAATTCTGTGTCCGCTTTGTAGTACGAGGTCCCCGTGTCTCGTAATCGCCGCAACAGTGTAATGTGAGGTCTCTGGGTCCTCCTCGCAATTGCCATTTTAATCCAAAAAACTTAACATTTACACAATGAGGCATTCCATGGCATCCCCAAAAATCTTTATCACTCGCCCCATTCCCGAACCCGTTCTCGTAAAAATTCAAGCAGAATGCGACGTGGATATGTGGCATACGAGTGCTATTCTACCCCCGATTGCTGAAAAGATTCCCCCGCTTGATGGATTGATGACTTACGGACACGAACCTGTCACTGACGCGATGTTTGATACCTCACCCAATCTCAAGGTCGTCTCTGTTGTTGGAGTCGGCTATGACCATGTTGATGAAGACGCAGCCAGAGAACGCGGCATCGCGCTCGGACATACCCCCGGTATCCTCAGCGACACCACTGCTGATATGACATGGGCACTCCTGCTTGCTGCTGCCCGGAATGTCGTGCCAGCCTATAACCACGTTCAAGTTAACAAGCAGTGGCACTACTACGATCCTAACATTCTTTGGGGTTATGATGTCCATCACGCAACAATCGGGATTGTAGGTATGGGACGTATCGGGTATGCTGTCGCAAAACGTGCTTTGGGATTTGACATGAAGGTGCTCTATAACAAACGTAATCGTAGAAGCGATTGGGAAGAAAAACTCGGCATTGAATACGCTGAACTGGAACATATTCTTAAGGTTTCCGATTTTGTAACGCTTCATGTTCCGCTAACAGAAGAGACGATTGGCATGATCGGCAAAGCTGAATTTGAACTGATGAAATCCACCGCAATCCTTGTCAACATCGCAAGAGGTCCTGTGATTGATCACGATGCGTTATATGAGGCACTCACGGAAGGACAGATTGCAGGTGCGGCACTTGACGTAACCGAACCGGAACCGATTAACACCGACCATCCGCTCCTCGACTTAGACAATCTACTCGTAGCACCCCATCTCGGCAGTGCCACAATTCAAACCCGTATGAAAATGGCAACCATGGCAATGGAGAACTTATTTGCTGGTTTGAAGGGAGAACGACTACCTTACGGCGTGCTGCATCCGCGTGGAGTTTCGGAATAAAAAGGATTAGATAGCGTCATGAACTACGGCATCAGATTCATATTGGTTTGAGAATTCGTTGAGTATGTACACAAGTTATATATTTTGCTAAATGTCATTAAACCATTGCATGAATTGTCGTTTTATGTTATAATCATAATGAAATTCATAAAAATGTAAAGTTAACTAAAATTTTTTTCACAGTGGACAAATGCATAAAGCACATTTTAAAATTCCTTATGAATGCAACACAACCAACCATAAAATATGAAAATCCTCCTATTGACGAGATCGTCTGCGGCATACGTTTTGATTCAATTAAGGAGTTAAGATCGGGACATTTTGGCATCCTATGGCAAAAGTTCAGACATGATTTTCCCAAAACTGAAGACCATGACCTAATTGCTCCTATATCTCAAGAGGATTTTGAGAATTTTGACAAGCTGCCATTACGAAGGGTTTGGTTCATACACAGAAACGAAAACGAACTTGTTCAAGTACAACGAAACCGATTCCTTTACAATTGGCGAGAAAGAGAAGAGGGTGATGAATATCCAGGGTACGAAAAAGTTATTAATAACTTTGTAAGATATCTATCTCTTTTCCAAGAATTTCTAGTAGAAGAAAACTTAGGAAATATCGCAACTAAAGAATATGAGTTGACATATATTGACCTCATTCCTCAAGGACAAGGATGGGAAAACCTTGGTAATTTGGAAAAAGTCTTCCCAAACTTATTATCTTTAACAGGACAAGGCATACCTTCAACTAACGTGAGAGTTATTAATTGGCAGACTATCTTAGATTTACCAAATGGGTTAGGACAGTTAAATATAGCGATTCGTAGTGGTCAAAGAAAAACTAACAATCAACCACTTCTCCACATTCAAACCAGAGCATTAAGTAAGGGACAGTCTGAATCTATGCCAGCATGGTTTGATGCTGCACATACAACTATAACTGAACTTTTTTTGAACCTTGTAAGCAGTGAGATTCAAAAGAAATTCTGGGGGCGAAAATAATGTCAGATCATTACGCACTCACTACAGCAACAATAGAATCGGACATAATCTTTCCCATTGACGAAGTAAAAAGGTTGAATACTCCGACGTACTTCTGGTACAACATAGATCCATTTCCCAGATCCGACTTTACTGTTGGAACAATTGATGAATCTATCAGTTACCCTTTCAGTGGATGGATAAATCCAAATATTTCAAAACTTTCCACACAAAACACAAGCGTATCGCGTGAATCAAGATTTGAGGAAGAAGTTGCTTATGATATGACACATGAACTTGCTGATATACAACAAGAACGTCTTGAATCTGCCTTCTATGATGATGAAGACCTACTTGATTGGGATGCTGCTATAATTACCCCTCCACCTCGACCATCAGGTACAATACGGGTTAAGTTAAAATACAAAGAACGGAGAAAACCATCTCCTTTTGATGATTATTGGGAAGAATAGGATTTTAACACTCAGGAATGTTTTAGTATGACTTATCCTTGGTATTGTTTAGTTGATGGTGATGAATTGGAGCAAGGAGATATCCTTGAAGAATGTCCGGTATTTTCTCCACCCTCCAATTTAACACTAAATTCCTCAAAAGATCCTGAAGGCGAAGCATTATTTGAATGGGAAAGAAAAGATGTTATTATCATGTCTCAGAGCTGCGATTTAGTTAAGGGTAGAGAAAAAGTTGAGGATGTGTTACTTTGTATTATATGGAACATTTCAGAATTTGTTGCCGAATTCGTAAGAGATGATTTATCCGAAAGACAAATTAAGGAACAACTTCGGAAGGGACAACGACCTGCTTTTCAAGTCCTTAATGAATGCGAATTAGAGAAAGCGAAAAAAGAATTCAGAGTTGTCGACTTTCGCCGTACTTACACGCTTCCGATAGGTTATTGCAGGAAGTTTGCAGCAGAAACCCAAAACCGTATTCGGTTGCTACCTCCATATTGAGAGCATCTTTCTCAGTCTTTTGCACGTTTTTTCATGCGGGTTGGTTTGCCTACCGATATCCCACCGTTCAGATAATCTGAACTATCCAACAATGGTGAATTGAACAATTTCCTACGGTGCATTTCTTGATAAACATCACTCTTTACTCATGAGGAATTGATTGTATCCTTAACATTGACATCAAACTTCGTATGAATTGTGAAGCGACAGAGAGGGAGCATTTTGCCAAAAAATATGACGATTATCGCGGGACCAAACGGGTCCGGCAAAACAACATTCGCCTCTGAATATCTGCGTGATTCAAATGCTGAATACATTAGCGCAGACGCAATCGCGGAAAAACTTACATCAACACCAGCGGACTTTGAGAAAGTTAAAATTCAAGCAGGTTGCATGTTTTTTGACGAAATCCACCGACTCATCGCAGCAGAGGAGGATTTTGTTGTTGAAGTAACCCTTGCCGGAAAAGGGTTTGAACGGATAATCCGTCAATCGAAGCACGCCGGATATACAGTAGCAATCCTCTTTCTTTTCCTTAAATCACCAGAGACGTGCATTGCTCGAGTCCGAAATCGTGTAAGTGCAGGTGGACACAATGTCCCAACGGAAGACATCGTGCGTCGATTTTACCGGAGCAAGAGAAATTTTTGGCATACCTATAAAGACATTGCCGATCAGTGGCACCTATTCTACAATTCTGGGGAACACCCTCAAGAAGTGGCTTTTGGGAAGGACAACCAATACACGGTCACACATAGAGGGTTTTTTGAATTGTTTATACAAGAAATTAGCAATGGAGACATATAATGCATCAAGACAAATTAGAAAACCTTGAAATTTTCAAGTGGGCACATGAGATAATGCAGATTGCCAATCGCGCTGCTAAAAGAGCACAAGAAGAAAATCGCAAAAAAGGGATTCCCAATGTGTATGATATTAACGGTCACCTCTACTATGAATTACCAAATGGGGAACTCACGAGAGAGTATCCAATGCCAAATGTAAAAGATGAAAGTGCGAACGATTAGGTAAGCCATTATTGTAGGGAGTAGCACACATGTCAGCAGAAAAAATCTCCGGCATTACCAAAATAGCCGTAAAGGGTTTCAAATCAATAGCGGAGGAGTGCGAAATTGACATCCATCCGCTGACGATCCTTGCCGGAGTGAACAGTTCAGGAAAATCCAGCATCATGCAACCGCTATTGTTGTTAAAGCAAACATTAGAAGCACCGTATGATCCTGGTCCTCTTTTGATTGATGGTCCGAATGTTCAGTTTATGTTAGCAGAACAATTTCTGTCCAAATTATTATCTGGAAAAAGATCAAATAGTTTTCAAATTCGAGTTGAGGTATGTGATGTTTTTAAATCTCATTCTGTGACAACGACATTCAGTAAAGAACAGTGCGGAATCGAAATATCCGAAATGAAAATGGAAAGTAATTCGTCGGATCAATCCACGCGGCGTTTGATTTTATATCCAGGAATGTCGCCTAAAGAAATCAAATCCCAAGTCGATCAACATCGTAAACTAGACCATTACCATGTGGTTAAGCGTTCCCGATG
This sequence comes from Candidatus Poribacteria bacterium, assembly GCA_965237835.1. Lineage (GTDB taxonomy): Bacteria > Poribacteria > WGA-4E > WGA-4E > WGA-3G > MSPOR6. The sequence goes on from OZ250160.1 coordinate 1,191,283, forward strand.
TTTTTTGGATTTTGGAGACCAAGAAGGTGAAACGGATTTGTGGATTACTGAGGACGTTGAGTATCATATTTTGGGTAGCATTCACCTTCCCGGATTACGCGGCAATCCAGGACGCACATACAAACTAGCTAGTACCGGTCCATGGTACCCCGGTACGTTTGAAAACTATGCTGTGAGTCTAATTCACGAATGGCAGGAAACACGAGATATACGCTTGAAAACAGTGTTAGATGCACTTCATACCCTTGAACTGACAGGACGAGTCGGCACTGAAAAAATCAACGATGCACACATTGAACTCCAAGTTGGTCGTCTTCCGTACGACAACACTGGCAAAACTGACATGGTCAACATTGCTGACGTAGGATTCGGAGTATCCCAAGTTTTGCCTGTCTTAGTGGCACTGACTGTCGCGAGATCAGGGCAGCTTGTTTATCTTGAGCAGCCCGAGCTGCACCTGCATCCTAATGCACAAGTTGCTTTAGCGCAAGTACTGGCAGATACAGCGAAACGTGGGGTGCGCGTCGTTGCAGAAACACACAGTTCACTACTACTTTTGGGGATTCAGACGCTTGTAGCAGAAGGAAAACTTTCACCGGAGTTGGTCAAGCTGCACTGGTTTTCACGGAACGAAGATGGTGTTACCGAAGTTGACAGCGTAGACTTAGACGAAGCAGGAACTTACGGGGATTGGTCCGTAGACTTTGATGATGTCAGTCTCAACGCACAGAGTCGTTTTCTTGATGCTGTTGACAACGTTAGATTTGGCAAAATGGAGACTCCGTGAGAGCAAAAAATTCGAAACGGTTGGTGATTGACACTGATGTTGCCCAAGCATCCGGTGGTGAAGATGCAACTGATACGCGATCTATTAATTGCCGGGACTTTCTGAAGGGTGTGATGACGCAAAATCATAGAATTGTTATGACAAGAAAATCAGCGATGAATGGAAAAGACATCAATCTCGCTTTGCCCTTGAGTGGAGAGCGTCAATGGATGCCCGTAGAAGAGTGGTTCGCATAGATCCGCCGGAAGATAACACACTTCGAGACAAAATTACAACTACAACAAGCGACAAAGATGAAAATGAAGTGATGCAAAAGGATTTTCATCTACTTGCAGCAGCACTGACAACCGACAAGACTGTTATTTCGCTTGATGAAACCGTGCGGACACTTTTCGCACGCGCATCTCAACGGATTGGCGAAATCAGAGACATTATTTGGGTAAATCCTGAACGAACGGAAGAACAACCCATCACATGGCTCAAAAACGACGCTCCGCCTGATGCACATCGTCAACTTTCAACTTTTCCAGCACAATAAGTCTCTTTTCCCGCAAGGTTTATTAGAAACGACTCCCTTCCAAAATGTGTAGAAATCGGAACAGAATGACATTAACGTGAATGTTATCCTCTTGCACTAATTGCTAACTTTTGTTAAAATAAACCTATAAATTAAAGATCGTATAGGATTATGGACATTATCAGTACACTTATAGGAGAAAATTTTAATGGCTAACAATCTACGTTTTGGCGTTGTCGGCTTAGGTATGGGTATGAATCGTTCTGGCGTAATTCACAGTACAGATGGAGTTGAGCTTGTTGCTGTTGCAGACCTAGTTGAAGCACGGCGCAAAGCTGCAGAAGAAAAGTTCGGATGCGAAAGCCACGACGATGCACTTGAAATGTTCGACAGAGATGATATTGATGTAGCAATGATTATGACACCGAGTGGTTTGCACGGTAAGTTCGGAGAGGAAGCAGCACGTCGCGGAAAACACGTCATTACGACAAAACCGATGGATGTCAGTGTTGAAAATTGCAATTCGCTCATCAAAACCTGTGAAGACAATAACGTAAAACTGCTCGTAGACTTTGGTGAAAGGTACGGCACCCACAACAGACAGATTAAGGCTGCTCTGGAACAAGGCGCACTCGGTAGACCGTTGCTGTGTGAGCTGCGTATGAAATGGAAACGACCCGATAGTTACTATGTCGGTTGGCACGGCACGTGGGCACTTGATGGCGGTGGATCTATCATGAACCAAGGCGTACACTACATTGACCTGATGCTGTGGTTTATGGGACCTGTCAAACGTATCATCGGTGCACACTTTGATGTCTACGACCATGAAAACTGTGAAACCGAAGATATGACCTCAGCAATATTAGAATTTGAGAACGGAGCACTCGGGCACGTCCTGACAACAACAACATATCCCGGTGGTAACGTTTCAATGATTCACGTCCACGGTGAGAAGGGAATCGTTGGTCTTGGACCAGAAATGTGGAACTTCCCTGAAGGTGAAGAACCGGACATTGAACTTCCACCTTATCCTGGCAGTGTAATCCAAGACGCTTTACGGGTTATCAATGATGGGGCTGCACCTGCAGTTGATGGATATGAAGGCAGACGTTCTGTTGCGCTTAACATGGCTATCTACGAATGTGCCCGGACTGGCAAAGCCATAACGTTATAAGTGTCCGAGGCTGTTCTGTAGGTGCGCAAATTTCCGTGGCAGAAGGACATTTGTAATGTCATAGCACCCACCACCTAAAGGCGGGGCTTGTGCTTCACAGACAACAACAATCCCGAAGGATTGACTTACATCGTCTCCACATGGGGTTCTAAGCAGCCCCGAAGTATGTTGATAGCAGCATTGATGTCTCTGTCGTGGTGTGAACCACATTTAGAGCAAATCCACTGCCTATCTGAAAGAGCAAGATTATCGTTTTTGTGTCCGCAGTTGCTACAAGGTTTTGTTGTAGTTGTCCACTGTCCAACTTGATGGAACTCACGATTATGTTTGAAACATTTGAACTTCAATATCTCAACAAACTGATAGAAGGCAAGGTCAGAGACTTTACGTCCCCAAAGCCTTTTCATACCATCAAGGTTCAGCGTTTCGGTTGCGATGGCGTCAAACCTTCGGCAAAGGTCGGTGGCAAGTTTCCAATGCCAGTCTCTGCGTTGGTTGCTGACTTTTCTATAGAGTCTAGCGAGGGCTCTGACAGCACGCCACCAGTTATTAGAACCTTTAACTTTACGAGATACTGCTTTATTGAGTTTCCGAAGTGCGTTCAAGGATTGTTTCAAGAATTGTGGGCTCTGTATCTTTTCACCAGTGCTAAGCGTCAAAAAGGTTTTCAATCCAAAGTCTATCCCTACGCTCTTACCCGTAGCAGACAAGACTTCTTTGCTTGTGTCATCAGTGATAATATAGACCCAGTATTCTCCTGCAGCGTCTCGGAGGATTTGGACATAGCGGACATTACCTTGACAGTCGCGGTGCTGATGGAAAGAATACCAGATACGGTCAAACTTCAAAGATTGTGTCTTATCATCCCACGTTTTGAAAGAGATACGGAGACGCCCATTCTCAAGTCTGTATCCTGTTGGAAATTTAGCAGAGCGCATCTTGTGTGGTTTTTTCAATTTAGGCAAACCAACCTTTTTGCCACCATTCTTTTTATAGACAAAAAAACGTTGGTAAGCAGTGTCAAGACGGATGATAACAGCGTCAAGTGTGTCTCTTGGTATCCAAGCCCAGTGTTTTTTAGTCCGGTTGAGCAACTTCGTCAAATGCGGTTGCAGACGATACCTGCCAGCATATTTACCATAAATGCGGAAGTAGCGTTGCTCAAGACGCAGGAAGTGATTATGCACCTCTGCCAAATCGTCAAGCATATTACTCAAACGTTTGTTTTTATCATGAGTGCGTATCTTGTGTTTGTAGGTGCGCATCGATTATGTCCTTCACATTGCTTCCGATACCGTTCGGTTGGTAGGGACTATCTCAAGCGAGATAGATGGTATTTCCTACCAGCAATGCTGAGTATAGTATAACATAGATTGGCATTATTGGTCAACAAAAAAAGAGCGGGCTTTCCTCCCCTACCTGAAGGCAGGGGTCTCCAGCCCGAAGATTAGATGAGTCTGGTGGCGCACCTATAGAACTGCTGCCAAAAAGAGATTAGGATTCCTCTGCTTTTGCCTTCAAGTTGTAAAGAATGTTTACGGCATCCAGTGGCGTCATTTGAGAAAGTTCTAATTGGCGTATCTCTTCGACGAGCGGGTGAGTTTTCGGCGTAAACAGAGCCAACTGAAGCGAATCGCTCTGAAGTGTTTTTCTTGTGACACGATGTTTCGGGCGAGGCATTTTTTGGGTTGCTTTCTGTGGTTTTCCCGCTGCACCATCCGCCTCAACACTGAGGTTGTGTTGTTCGAGAATTTCAAGAATTTGCTGCGCGCGCGATATAACAGTGTGTGGTAAACCCGCAAGTCGAGCGACGTGAATCCCATAACTTTGGTCAGCACCACCGGGCACAACTTTTCGCAAGAAAGTCACCTTCTCTCCATCTTCATGGACTGCAACGTTATAGTTTTTCGCATGTTTGTATTTGTCTGCAAGTTCTACCAGTTCATGGTAATGCGTAGCAAATAGAGTTTTGGCACCCATCCGCTTCTCATCTAACAGATACTCTGAAACTGCCCATGCAATGCTGAGACCATCAAACGTGCTTGTACCACGTCCAACTTCATCCAGAATAACGAGGCTTTTTCGGGTAGCATTGTTGAGAATATTCGCCGTTTCATTCATCTCAACGAGAAAAGTACTCTGTCCCATCACGAGATTGTCCGAAGCACCGACACGGGTAAATATCCTGTCTACCAATCCGATCTTTGCAGCGGACGCTGGCACAAAACAGCCTATCTGTGCCATTAAGACAATAAGTGCGGTCTGGCGCAAATAGGTGCTTTTGCCACTCATATTCGGTCCTGTGATAATATGTAACTGTTCGCTATCACAGTTGAGCATTGTATCATTCGGCACAAAGCCTTCTTGGGTAAATATCTGTTCCACCACTGGATGCCGACCATCACGAATGATTATTTCGTCAGTGTTCTCCACAGTCGGTTTCACATAGTTGTATTTTGAAGCGCAATATGCGAAGTTTGCTATAACGTCAACCATAGCAATAACTGCTGAGATTTTCTGAATGGCTTCAGTAGATTTGGCAACCTCATCCCGGATACCGCAGAAAAGTTCGTACTCAAGCGTTTGTATCCGATCTTCAGCGTTCAATACTTTTGCTTCCTGTTCCTTCAGTTCTGGTGTGATGAACCGTTCTGAGTTTCGTAAGGTCTGTTTACGGATATAGTGTTCCGGCACCATGTTTAGATTCGGCTTTGTAACCTCAATATAGTAGCCAAAGACCTGATTAAATCCAATCTTCAGTGATGTGATGCCGCTACGTTTTCGCTCCTCTTCTTGCAGCGTAGCCATCCACGCCCTGCCTTGTCCAACAATTTGCCGAAGTTCATCAAGTTCAGTGTTATAGCCATCGCTAATCACACCTCCCTCGCGAATTGTAGCAGGAGGATTTGGATGAATCCCGTGTTCAATCAATTCCACCAACTCTGCCATCGGATTCAATTCTGAATTCAGAGAAGTCAAAAGCGAGGTTTGGCAATTTTGAAGTTCTGCCTTAACAGCAGGAATAAGACGAAGTGAATCTTTGAGTGAATGTAGGTCGCGCCCGTTTACTGAACCCAAACTAATACGTGTGATGAGACGTTCCATATCAGACATCTGCTCAAGCGCATCCCGCAATTCTTCTTGTTGGTTAATCTGTGTTTTAAGTTCGTCAACTGCGTTAAGACGTTCTTCAATTTCTTTTTCATTCAGCAAAGGTTGTAACAGGCACTGTCGCACCTTTCTACCACCCATAGCAGTTACAGTCTGATCAAGCACCTCAAGCAACGTGCCGTTTGTTGATCTATCTCGAATACAAGCAGTAAGTTCAAGATTACGTTGTGTATCCGCATCCAAAACCATAAAATCCGAGAGCGTGTAAGTGTGAAGAGACAGAATGTGTTCTACTTCCTGTTTCTGCGTTTCATGGAGGTAATAGATAAGTGCACCGGCTGCACAGATAGCGGTTGAGAGGTGTTCACATCCGAACCCATCAAGTGAAATCGTACTGAAATGTTCAAGAAGTTCAGTCCTTGCAGTATCGTAATCAAATCGCCAATCAGGAAGGAAATTGAGTGTCGTTTTTAGCTCAATTTTAAGCTGCTCAAACATTTTGTCATCTTCAAAAGATTCTGAAAAGAGGCATTCTTTCGGTGAGAATCGATGTATTTCTGCCCAGAGTTGGGACACATCAGTGAGTTCTGTCACCTGAAATTCGCCTGTAGAGAGATCCGCAACAGCGATGCCAAATGTATCCTTTTGATGATAAATTGATAGAAGATAATTATTTGACTTATGCTCCAGCACCTTTGGGTCTGTTACGGTGCCGGGAGTAACAATGCGGACGACATCGCGTTTTACGAGACGATTCTCATCTCGTGCCAATTTGGCATCCTCTGTCTGATCCAAAATTGCGACCTTGTGTCCAGCTTTAACTAATTTGTAAAGATAGGAGTCAAGTGCGTGGTGTGGTATTCCAGCCATTGGTGGTGGCGGTGTTTTTTGGTTTTTATGACTTCTTGTTGTCAAGGCGATCTCAAGCAGGCGAGAAATTAACTCAGCGTCTTCAAAAAACGCTTCATAAAAATCACCTACTCGGCAGAGGAGAATGGCATCTTCATGCTGTTTTTTTACCTGTTTGTAAAGTTCCATCATGGAAAGTTCTGACTGTTTTGTCCGTGACATGTAGGTGTCCTCAATGTAATCTATTTAATTTTTCTTGAAACAGAAAAATGATTCTTAATACCATACCATAGATTGAATCGTCTGTCAATCAATTTATCAAGTTTCCAGGGCTATTTAGTTTTCGATTTTTGGACGTATTTTATCACAAACGTTAATGTTTATAGTCCAACCTAAAATATGTGAACACCCCTGGTAGGTGCGGTTTCCTAACCGCACCATTAGCGTCAATTTAGCGTTCCTCCAGGTCCGGTAGGTGCGGTTTGTAACCGCACCATAGGCGTCAATTTAAGAAAAAGTCTGCGTTTGGACAAACACCTCTCAATAAGCATGATTACCGAGACTGTCTTATATTTAGTCCCGTAGGGACTAAATGTTTATAGAAAAACGTATAATAGTCTCTTTCGCTCCGTAGGTGCGATATGTCAAACAAAAACGTTATAGACATATCGCACGGACAGAGCGAAAGAGATTGAGAACATTGGATACTATAAACATATAGTCCCTACGGGACTGAAGAGCATTTCTCATATTTGAAAAACCACTAAATTGACGCTAATGGTGCGGTTTGTAACCGCACCGATTCGTTCGCGCAAATGGTTATCGGACGCATATTCCATAAGTTCCGGTGCGGTTACAAACCGCACCTACCGGGTTGGGGACCGCTAAATTGACGCCTATGGTGCGGTTTCCTAACCGCATCGAGCATTGCGATAAAATTACCGAATTGTTTTTTTTCTTCATCTAACCGCACCAGACCTTATGGAATATATGTCCGATAACCATTTGCAAAAACGACCCAGGGCGGTTTCCTAACCGCACTTACCGTAACCTACAAAGTAATTATGGATTTCACTATACAACCTAAACTCTAAGCAACACTTATCAACTGAAAATTCTTAAAACTAAATAACCCTGGATAAATTGGGATATTGCATGGACAAGATAGAAATGATATGATATAATAATCAAGAGTTAAGGTTGAATCTAAAGGAGTTAGAAAATGAACCTGAAAGCCATTTCAATGCTGCTGTTTCTCTTTATAACGGTTATGCTTGCTGGATGTTATACCAAACTCGGTTATTACGATCCAGGATATCTCAAAGAGAAGCAACACAAACATGTAGAAAAAACAGACGAAGAGATAGAGCAGGCTTCTGATTCAGATGTAGAAAATCCCGATGAATCTACGGGATATTACGGTCGTCGGAAGCGCATCTATGATTCTTCCTATTCTTACGCTGATGATTCCTATTGGGTGCCATACTACGCACCACCTCAATATGCGTATTATCCACCAATGTATCATTATCCACATCCTTGGTATTATGGATATGGACATTATGGGTATCGTGCACCCTATTACAACTATTATAGGAGTTATTCTCCGTATAGAGGTTATTATGGAGGATATCGCGGGAGTTCGTTCCTGCCTGCCTCGCGTAGCACCTACAAAAGAGGGGCTGTGTTGAACCGATCTGAGAACCGTCGGTCGCGATCTTCACGTAGTGTGACTTCGTCTAATTCTCGATCCGACCGTCCTCAACGGAGAACGAGAATTAGAAATGAAAATTAGCTCATGTTATGGTGTTTTAGAAAGTAAGAAAATACGGAGAAAATAAAGGAGAAACGAAAAATGAAACGAGCAATTTTGTGTGTTTTTGTATGTCTATTCGTCACTGGTTTGTTGGCAGTTGTGTGTCCAGCGCAAGTGGAGGAGATAGTTGTTGGTAACACGTTTGGCGTAGGTGCGCGGTCAATGGGTATGGGAGGTGCTTCTCTTGGACTCGCCGATGATTTTACCGCGCTGTATTGGAATCCTGCAGGGTTGGCACAGATACAGAAGTTTGAATTGTTCACCAGTTTTTCGCATAATACCGCAAGCACGGATAGTTTTTTTACAAGTGATGAGACAATCAGTACGAGTCGTTCGCGAGTACGTCCGAATTCAATAGGGCTTGTTTTTCCGTTTTACACGAAACAGGGAGGACTGGCAATTGCATTCGGTTATAATCGTCCCCAAAACTTCGATTTTCAGACTGCAATTCAAGGCGTTGATTCGAGTTCAGGAAACGTGTTTAGTGGGCTTTATGTTAATGAAACCAACATAAACTCAGGTGGCATCGGGATTTGGAGTTTTGGTGGAAGTGTGTATATCTCTAAGAACTTCTTAATTGGCGGTTCACTGGACTTCTGGAGTGGACGCAGCCTTAATGAATTGGACGCGACAGCTACTGATACGTCGAACATAGATACTGAGTTATCCCGTTTCAGATTTGACGATGAAATTGATCGAGAGTACTCGGGTGTAGGTGGTAGAGTCGGGATTTTAGCAAACTTTACTGATGCTGTCAGTTTAGGTGTGACGTTGGTTGCACCAATAGAGTTGACAGTTGAAGAACTTTGGCGTGAATATACCGTAGTACTATATGATGATGGCGAAGAAGCGTCCGATCCAGAAAACGGTGCCTTGGCGTATGATATTGAGAGACCTTTTGAGGTCGGCACAGGAATCGCCCTAAAATTGTTGGATAAACAGTTGATTTTGGCTGGTGATATTCAGTTTACGGATTGGCGGCAGACACGTTACGATCCGGAACCAGCAGAAGATATTTCAGAGAATCATTTTGAGGAATTCTATTCTACAACTTTACAAGCGAGGGTAGGTGCTGAATACCGAATGCCTGTGATTGACTCGTATGTACGTGTTGGGTATTTTCGCGATACAATTCCATTTACAGGTACAGGTACAGATACAGATACAGATATAGAGATTGAAAACGAACGTGATTTCTTGACGTTCGGTGTAGGAAAGATCTTTGAGGATTCCGTGAAATTTGATCTTGCATATATGTGGGGCAATTGGCAGATGCATAGGAACGATCTGACAACGAAGCGGAATACACATAGAGTTTTCATATCAGGGGCATATAGATTTTAATTTATTCTTTTCAGCTTAAACAGAAAAAGGGCGGAGTTGAAACTCCGCCCTTTTTTGTCAAGATGTGTCTATTAAACAAGTTGAATATAAGCCATCTGTGCACCGTCACCGCGTCTCAATTCACCGCGAATGATACGTGTATAACCACCATTCCGATTCTCATACCGAGGTGCTATATCATCAAAGAGTTTTTGAAGCACATTGTGTTTTTGTATTGCACCTGATTCACCCCGACGCGGGGTATAATGCAGGTTGCGCCCATATAAATATCGTGCGGCGCGTCGACGTGCATTCAAATTGTCTTTTTTGGCGAGCGTAATAAGTTTTTCCGCAATACGCCGGAGTTCCTTACATTTGTGCAATGTTGTCCGAATTTGTTCATGTTCGAACAGTGCAGTGGCTTGGTTTCGGAAGAGGGCGTTTCGGTGGCTCGTAGTACGCCCTAACTTTCTGCCGCGTTTTCTATGTCGCATCTGATTCCTCCTCGTCCGTGTTAATATATTGCTCGTCATCTAAATTCATTCCGAGAGACAATCCCATGTTTGCAAGTTGGTCTTTAATTTCATTCAAAGAAGTTTTACCGAAATTCTTGTATTCCAACATGTCTTTCTCATTCTTGACGACAAGTTCACGGATAATTTTGATATTTGCGGTTTCAAGGCAATTCCCAGCCCGGACTGAGAGCTCCAAATCAGCGACCGGTTTAGCAAGATACCTGTTTCTCAAGATTTGTGCTTCGTCAATTTCGGGTTCTGGTTCAATGTAGGTCTCATCAAATTCAGTAAAGATATTAAGTTGGCTGCGTAAAATCTCCGCTGCCTGTGTGATAGCCAATTTTGGCGTGATACTGCCATCAGTCCAGATTTCGAAATTGAGTTGATCGAAGTTTGTCATGTCCCCAACCCGTGTTTCGTTTACCCAAAAGTTAACTTTTTCAACAGGTGAGAATTTCGCATCAATTGGTATCCAACCGATGGGTTGTTTAGGATTCCTATGTTCTTCAGCGAGTGAGTAGCCGCGTCCTGTTTGAACTTGAATTTCCATATCAATGCGCTGACACTTATCAAGGGTGGCGATATGCTGGTCGGGGTTGATAATTTCAACAAGTGAATTGGGGCGAATATCCGCAGCTGTTAGTTCTCCTGACCCACTGGCAGTAAGTTCTAGTATCATTTCTTCGTCCTGCTGAAGTTGAAACCGAACCGCCTTAAGGTTAAGAATTATCTGTACTACATCTTCTAAGATACCTGGAATAGTCGAATATTCATGCTTGACCTGGTCAATTTGAATGGCAGTTATGGCAGCTCCTTTAATCGAGGAGAGAAGTACTCGACGAAGCGAGTTGCCCAGAGTGGTACCGAATCCCCGTTCAAGGGGTTCTGCAGTGTATTTCGCAAAATTAGGTTGCAAGGTTTCGGTATCTGCCACCAGACGGTCGGGCATTGTTAAATTCAACCTATTCATCGATTTTCCTCCTATCGGCTTAAGTTGTTTCTATTACAGAGTCAAACAAGTTTTGGTCCAGAAAACAGAACTTTTTCTACCCACGGACGTTATCGGGAGTGAAGTGGTTTCCTGGAACAGTTAATGTTGTTTTCTGCGTATGTACTCGTTACACCAGCATGTGTTGTGTCTGTTATACCTTTGACACGTCTGAGACGGTAAATCATTTCTCCGAGTTGACGTTTAATCACAAATAAAAGGCAAGACAAGACGAAAGTTTTAATAAACAATTTGGGTTGCCTCTTGGAGTTTCAACAGGAATATGGTGGATTATAGTATTTTCGTAATGTGCTAAGCCGTGCGCTTACCTATTTCCTGCCGAATTTAATCGAATCAGCATTAGGTGTTGTTTTAACACGTTATGCGAACGGATCAAATGCGGGTTCATAATCAAGAGGCAAATTGTTAAGTGTTATCTTGAGTACAATTCAATAATTAGTTGTGTGTCCAACTCTGCCGCAATGTGTTCCACAATTGGGGTTCTCTGTACCCGTCCTTCAGGTTTATCGGAATCAATTTCTAACCATTCTGGTGCGCCCCGTTGCTGTGAAAATTCTAACGCCTCTTGAATCGTGGCGTTTTGGCGACTCTTTTCGCGTGGGGTAATGATGTCTCCAACGTCAACCAGATAGGAAGGGATATTAACGCGTTTCCCATTGATAGTGAAGTGGTTATGCTTCACCAATTGCCGTGCTTGTTTGCGTGAAGTTGCGAACCCGAGCCGATAAACGACATTGTCTAAGCGGCGTTCAAGGAGAGAGATTAAATTCTCACCTGTGATACCGGTTTGACGTGCCGCTTTGAAATAGTAGTTGCGAAACTGTTTTTCAAAAATACCGTAGATTCGCTTTGCTTTTTGTTTAGTACGTAATTGTCGTCGATACTCACCACGAGCACGCGTGGGAGGTTTTTGACCGTGGTCACCAGGGGGATAACTTCTCCGTTCAAAGGAGCATTTTGCACCGAGGCATCGGCGACCTTTGAGAAAAAGTTTTTCACCCTCTCGACGGCATAATTTACAAACAGAACCTAAATACCTACTCATGTGTCTCCTTCGGTTACACCCGTCGTTTTTTTGGAGGACGACATCCGTTGTGTGGTATGGGTGTCATGTCCTTCATCAAAGTAATTTCTAAGCCCGCGGCAGCAAGTGCGCGAATTGACGATTCCCGCCCTGATCCGGGGCCTTTGACTCTCACTTCAACCCGCTTCATGCCGTGATCCATTGCTTTTCTGGCACATGCTTCGGCTGTTTGTTGTGCGGCAAAAGGTGTTGACTTCCGAGAACCGGGGAACGTCATTCCTGCGCTCGCCCAAGCTACCGTATTGCCGTTGGGATCGGTGATAGTCACAATTGTATTATTGAACGTAGCCTGTATGTGGGCAATGCCCTCCGGTACATTCTTTCGTTCCCGTCTTCGTGAACGCAAAATGTTTCTCCTTTACATAACCTAAAATGCGCAGTAGAACACGCAATTTGTGAAGCATAAGAAAATAGCACCGATGCGGAATTCTGTGTAAATCAACCGCCTTTGCGTGCTGCTTCTTTGAGTTTTCTGCCAACAGAAATCGTACGGGCTTTACCTTTTCGTGTGCGAGCATTCGTATTCGTACGTTGCCCTCGCACAGGTAACTGCCGGCGATGACGGAGACCGCGATAACTGTTAATATCCATAAGCCGTTTAATGTTTTGGTCAACCTCGCGGCGTAGGTCCCCTTCAACTTTACATTCTTCAGTGATTTTATCTCGAAGTTGACCGACTTCGTTTTCAGCCAGAGCATCAACCTTTTTGGCTGGGTCAATGTTAAGGTCAGTCACGATCTGCGATGCAGTATAACGACCAATACCGAAGATAGCTGTCAACGCAATATCAATGCGTTTAGTACGAGGTAGATCCACTCCTGCTATACGTGCCATGGTTTCCTCCTATATGTAGAACAGAATTATCCCTGTCGTTGTTTGTGCTTCGGATTCGAAGGACAGATAACGCGGACAATTCCTTTTCTCCTGATTATTTTGCAGCGGTTACACATTTTCTTAACAGATGGTCGAACCTTCATAATTTTCCCTTTTAATTTGTTTGCCGTTGGTTGAACTTACAAGCAAGACTTTCTTGCACAGCACCCCACTTGTAGAATCGCGCAGCTATTTACCACGGCGTCCCTTTAAGCGTCGATCTTTTAAGAATCCATCATAATGACGCATTGTTAAGTAAGATTCAATTTGCGACACAGTATCCAATACAACGCCTACAACAATCAAGACAGAAGCCCCTTCAACCATGCCGCCAACTCCAAGCCAACTCGTAATTGAAATGGGAATCACGGCAATGCCAGCCAGAAACAAAGCACCGGGGAGCGTGATACGGGTTAACGTTGTATTGATATAATTGGCTGTCTGTGTACCCGGACGGAGCCCCGGTATAAACCCACCGTTTTTCTGCAAGTCCTCTGCCATTTGAACAGGGTTGATTTGCACTGCTGTGTAGAAATAGGTGAATCCTATGATTAATAATGCGTAAATTGAGAGGTATAATAGAGATGGATTTCCTGGATCCATTAAGTTTGCTAAACCAGCGACCCAACCCCAATCCTTTGGTAAAAGACTGATAAGTACTCCGGGGAACGTCATCAACATGACAGCGAAAATAATCGGGATCATTCCTGCGGTATTAACTCGCAATGGGAGATGCATCGATCGTCCACCAAATACTTTTCCGCCTCTAATCTGCCTGCCGTATTGAATCGGTATCTTGCGAATTGAAAGGTGAATAAAGATTGTGCCTGCCACAGCAATTACAACGAGAATTAGTAAAGCAACGAGATGGATCAGTTCAAAACCCGAGTCTGGGGTAAACAGTCGAGTGAAGACAGTAGCAACACCATTTGGAAATCCTGCCATGATACCGACAGTAATAATTATTGAGATACCTTGACCGATTCCGCGTTCGGTAATTTGTTCACCGAGCCACATTACAAAAGCCGTACCTGCTGTCAGTGTTAAGACCGCCAAAGCGTGCCACCAAAGAGTCGGATTGTTGACAATAGTTCCGGCACCACCACCTATCAGCTGTCCTGGATTTCTCAGTAGGACAGTAATCATTATACCTTGAAAAATACTGAGAAGGACAGTACCATATCGCGTGTATTGCGTTATTTTTTTACGACCATCCGGTTCCTTAGAGAGTTTCTCTAAAGATGGAATGAGAAGAGGCAGAAGCTGCATAATAATTGACGCGCTGATATAAGGCTGGATACCGAGTGCGAAAATCGTCATCTGGCTGAACGCACCACCGGAGAAAATGTCAATCAACGCCAGAACGTTGCCTGTACTCTCATTTTTATCCATGAGTTGTGCAAAGAACTCCGCAAGAGCTCCATCATCAATACCGGGAAGTGTGATGTGTGCCCCAAGACGATAAATGATCAAAAGCAGCACAGTAAAAATAATTCGCTTGCGTAATTCGGGGATTTTAAAAGCGTTTTGAATTGGCTTAATCACTTAGATCACCTCGGCTGTGCCACCGTTAGCTTCAATCTTTTCAATTGCCGATTTTGAGAATCGATGTGCACGCACGTTCAGCCGTTTGTCAAGTTGACCATCACCGAGTATTTTAATGCGCGCGTTTTTCTTTTTAATGATGCCAACTTCTCGAAGGAGTTCGGGATTCACCTCAATCTCCTCTTCAAATAGGTTGAGGGTTTTTATATTAACGACATCATACTCTAACCGTTTGTGTCCTAATCTGCGAGGTCCGCGCTTGGGAACACGCCTGACCAATGGCATCTGTCCGCCTTCAAACCAGGCGGGAATTGAACCACCGGAACGTGATTTTTGCCCTTTATGTCCACGGCCACAGGTGCCGCCCCAACCCGATCCATCTCCGCGACCAACACGTTTTCTATTACGTTTTGAACCAGGGGCAGGTTTGAGTTCGTTGAGTTTCATCAAAATCTTCGGTGTGGAAACCCCTGCCTTTAGGCGGGGGAGGAAACACCGCTCCTTTTTAAATTATAGATTTCCCCCTAAAGGGGTGCGAGTTGTTTTTTCGCCACAGGCCCGTGGGCGATTCTTTCCAGTGGGCTGCTTCGTTGAGTGAAACTGTCACCACTCACCTAATAGACCTGACCCGGTGCTGTGAAAGAAAACAGGTAATGACCCTTGCGGGCTCTCTACTTTCGTAGGTGTCCGTTTTCCCTTACCGATCACAGTATCCAAGTGGGTTAAGACTTTGGGAGCATCCTTAGATAATACCTACTACCAGTTCGGTATATCGTTTTCTAACCGTTGTTTCGGCTGCCATACCGAGATACTGCGATATGTTACGGTAGTCAATAAGTTACCCTTGTTCAACAGATAGGCTTGGCTGCCGTATTGAACAAGCCTCGCCCTTTAGGGCGGGGTTATTGACCTGAATCTATTATTCCTTTGATATAACTGAGCATACTCAGTTGTTAGATTTTCTTGTACGTTTATGCAACAGTTCATCGACCGTTTTGCCTCGAATTCGTGCGACATCATTGACATTCTTAAGGTTGCTTAAGCCAATCATCGTCGCTTCAGCGATATTCTTGACGTTCCTTGAAGAAAGGCATTTTGTGAGTGCGTCTCGGACACCTGCATGTTCCAAAATAGCCCGCGTTGCATGACCAGCAATGATACCAGTACCGGGTCTTGCAGGTTTTAGCAGGACTTTTGCAGCTTTGAATTCACAGATGATTTCATGAGGAAGTGTACCATCAGATAGAGGAACGCGAATTAAATTTTTCCGTGCATCGGCAAAACTTTTCCGAAGCGCGCCAGCAATTTCGCTTGCACTCCCAAAACCAATTCCCACAATACCATCACGATTGCCAACGACGGATAAGGTATTAAAACTCGGTGTCCTTCTACCTTTTCCAACGCGCATTACTCGATTTATAGCGATAGGGCGTTCTTCAAATTCAAATTCTTCAGGATTTATTTTTTCTTTACGCAAAAAAGTCTCCTCTCCGGGTAAACCCGGGGGCATTTAAAATTTAAGCCCTTCTTCCCTTGCAGCTTCAGCGAGAGCTTTGATCCGACCATGATAGAGATGACCGCCTCTGTCAAAGATGACTCCCTCAATCTGATGCTCCTTTGCTTTTTCCGCGATGAGTTGACCGACGCTTTGAGCGATTTTTATCTTCCCACCCTCAGCAACATTTTCCTTTATTTCAGGCGATAAACTGGAAGCGTGGGCAAGCGTTTTTCCATTCTCATCATCAATAATTTGGGCATAGATATGCTTTAAACTTCTACTAACAGAGAGTCGAGGTCGTTGACCGGTGCCGTTGATCTTCCGACGAATTCTTCTTCTTCGTCGGATATGGCTCATCTGTTTTCTTTTCGTCTTTTCCAACGGAAATCCTCCGCATCTAAAAGTCTATAACTATACTGTTAACGAGCAGCCTATTATAACGTCAGTTCAACAAATGCCGTCCGTTGGGTAGAACAATGTAAAACCCAACTATTTTCACCTCGCAAATGCTGAATTGTTGGGTTTCACTATGCTCTACCCAACGGACATCTACATGTTGATCTTATTATCGAACTTACATTATTATAGTCTCGGTATTAACCAGCAACTTTTCCTTCTTTGTCGCGTACACGCTCGCCATCATACCGGATCCCTTTACACGGTTTATAGGTTTCGGGTTTCTTAATTTGGCGGATAGAGGCAGCGACTTGTCCCACGACTTGTTTATCAATTCCGCTTATTAGAATGGGGGTGTGCGTCTGCCCATCTATATTCTCCGAAGGTTCAACAGCCAAGGTGATTCCTTCAGGAGGCGTGAAGGTTACAGAATGTGAAAATCCAACATCAAGTGTCAAAATATTCTGGTGATTAACTTCTGCTCGGTATCCTATTCCAACGACGTGCAACTTTTTTTCAAAACCTTCTGAAACACCTACCACCATGTTGGCGATGAGACTGCGTGTCAAACCGTGGAGTGCTTTTTGTTGTTTCTTATCGTTCGCGCGTGTAATAGTAATAACGTTTTCTTCAATATTCGCATCAATTCCTTGAGGAATATCCCAATTCAATGTGCCTTTAGGTCCCTCTACATGGACCTCACTGTCATTGAAAGCAACTTTCACCGAACTCGGAATTGGAATCGGAATTTGTCCAATGCGTGACATTTTATTTCTCCAATCTACAATTTGAACTTGCAGGTACGCTGTCAAGTACTCAGCACATGATTACCAGACATAGCAAAGGATTTCACCACCGATTTTGGCGCGTCGGCACTCAATTGCGGTTTTGACTCCTTGCGATGTTGACAAAATAGCGATCCCGAGGTCGCTCAAAACCCGTGGCAACTTGTCTGACTTCGTGTAAACGCGTCTGCCTGGTTTACTGATTCGCCTGAGATTAGTAATAGCCTTTTCTTTGTTGTGTGCACCGTATTTCAGATAGATACGTATAATACTTTGTTTTCCATCCTCAATTAAACGGTAGTTACGGATAAACCCTTCTTCAGACAAGATACGGGCGATCTCTATTTTAACCTTGGACGCTGGCATCTCAACGCGCTCATGCCCAGACATATTAGCATTACGTATCCGCGTCAACATATCTGCGATGGGGTCAGTCATTGACATGAAAAAATCTCCTTCTTACCAACTTGCCTTTCTGACACCAGGGATTTTCCCTGCTCGCGCAAAAAGGCGAAAGCAGATACGACATAATTCAAACTTACGCAGATATCCCCGCGCTCGTCCACAAGTCCTGCAGCGGTTATACTTCCGCGTTCGGAATCGAGGTGTTTTTTTATTTCTGGCAATCCATGATTTACTCGCCAACTTTATTACTCCTTTGGTCGTAACTTACTCTTGCTTACCCAAAATTTGTAGCATGTTATTTGCGGAACGGCATGCCAAGTTCACGTAACAATGCCCGGGCTTCTTCATCGGTTGCAGCAGATGTCACAACCGTCACATTCATACCACGGATATCGTTTACGTCATCATAGTCAATTTCCGGAAAGATAAGTTGTTCTGTTAAACCTAACGAGTAGTTCCCACGACCATCAAAAGCGTCGGGAGAGATACCCCGGAAATCTCGGATTTGAGGTAGCACAACGTTAATTAATCGGTTGATGAATTCGTACATCCGATTCTGGCGGAGTGTAACTTTACACCCGATCGCCATGCCGGGGGTACGCTGCAGCCTTGACGGTCCTCTGATTTTGAAGACGGAGATAGATTTTCTCGCACGAGTGACAACCGCGCGTTGACCTGCAATAAGAGTCAACTCTTCAACAGCATCTTCGAGTGCCTTCGGGTTTTGAACCGCCTCACCGACCCCGATATTTAACGCAATTTTGTCCAATTTTGGAATTTGCATTACATTTTTGTAATTAAACTGAGTCTGTAATGCAGGAACAACTTCTGTTTGATAAAATGTTTTAAATTGGCTCATTAGCCTTGTATCCTATAGCATGACAGTTGTATTGTTAATTCTTTGATAAAACACCTTAAATAGAACTTGTAATCTGATGTTTTACTAAAGTAAAGCTATCTGTCGACTTTTTTTAAGTTAGAGATGTGGATGGTACCTTCGCGTTCAACAACACCTCCTTGCCCCATTTGATTAGGACGCAGATGTCGTTTCACGAAATGAATACCTTCAACAATAGCCCTATTTTTCTTTGGCAACACTTCCAACACAATGCCTTGTTTGCCTCGATCTTGACCACTCAAGACCAACACTAAATCATCTCTTTTGATATGCAGCTTTTTCTTAGACATAATTTGATCTCCTAAATCACTTCAGGGGCTAAGGAAACAATTCTCGTGAACTTTTTTTCTCGAAGTTCGCGAGCGACCGGTCCAAAAATACGTGTTCCTATTGGATCGTTATCGTCGGGTTTAAGGAGAACTGCTGCATTCTGATCGAACTTGATATAAGAGCCATCTGGACGACGATATTCTTTAGCGGTTCGGACAACAACAGCGCGAACAACGTCGCCTGCTTTGACCTGTGTATTCGGAGCTGCCTCTTTAATGCTTGCTACAATTACATCGCCAACCCGCGCATAGCGTCTTCGGGTTCCCCCAAGTACGCTAATGCACATTAGATTTTTGGCACCTGTATTATCAGCGCAGGTTAATCGGGTATAAGATTGAACCATTGCCGTACCTTCCTTCCCAATTTAATCAGTGGCAGACTGTGCCGCTGATATTATAGATTGCACCCGCCAACGTTTATGTCGGCTAAGCGGGCGGCTTTCAATCACCTGTACAACATCACCAATGTTACAATTATTTTGCTCGTCATGCACAAGAATCTTTTTTGTAGAACGCACAACTTTTTTGTAAAGAGGATGTTGATAACTCCGAACTATCGCCACGCTTACAGTTTTCGCCATTCGATTACTAACAACCGTACCTGTCCGGATTTTGCGGTGTCTTCGTTTTTCCACGTTCAATTTATCCTTGTGATACTCACAACGTCTAAAGACGTGTGATTCTTGCTTCATCCAGAACTGCCAGCCAATGCCGGACAGACATTCTGTCCACAAGCGTTTATGCTCTCCGCGTATCCCACGGCGAGGTGTTTTAGATTGTTAGCAGCGTTAATGTCACGATCTATTCTGTATTAACATACGTCAATTCGTATTGCCTATCTGCTAATGACAAAGCGTGATTGTAAGCAAAGCGAGCATAGCCGCATTGTTGACGAAACCAACGCTTCTGTTTATCTTTGGTGCGCAATGGTATTTTGTGTGCTTTGAATACCACATTCTAATCTTGGGTTTCCAATTCGCGAGCATGTAGAATGGTTTTCACCCGTGCAATGTCTTTCCGAATTTTCCCGATAAGAGTTGTGTCTTCCAACTGTCCTAGAATGCTTCTGGATCTTTGGTTAAATAGATTCTCTTTAAGAGATTCTAATTCATTTTCCAGTTCTTCTGTAGAATTGTCTCGCAACTCGTGAGCTTTCATGATTACACCTCATCCCGCGCAACGAATTTCGTTTTAATAGGAAATTTGTGGGCAGCACGTTCCATTGCGTTTTGGGCGACTTCGCGGGGAACTCCACTTAATTCATATATGATTCTACCAGGTTTAACAACAGCGACCCAGAATTCTGGTGACCCCTTTCCACCGCCCATCCGAGTTTCGGCGGGTTTTTTCGTGATCGGTTTATGAGGGAAGATCTTAATCCATATTTTTCCACCACGACGTACAGCACGAGTGATTGCTACCCTGCCAGATTCAATTTGGTTGCTTGTTATCCAACCGGCTTCCATTGCTTGTAACCCATATTCGCCGAAGTTAATCTGTGAACCCCTTCTCGGTTTTCCCCGGCGTTTTCCGCGGTGCACCTTCCGATGCATCACACGTTTCGGCATCAACATTTGAATAACTCCTTAAATCGATTTGAAAGCGAACGAGCAAAGTTCTACAATTACGTACGTTAACTATTATTTTGCCCGTCTCCACCTCTTTGTGGTCTACGTCTGTTGCTGCTGCTGCTGTTGCTGCGTCCTTGGTTTCGTTGTTGTCCGCGTTGTCTAGTGCTTGAAGTCCGGGAACCTGATTGTCGGTTGTCGGAACGCGAACCTCCTGTATTGACGCGTCTGCCACTCTGTTGGCGACGGTTTACCGCTTCACCGCTTAATGCTTCTGGTACGCCGAGGATTTCACCTTTAAAAATCCAAGTTTTGACACCGATTTTCCCGTAGGTTGTATTTGCTTCAGTAAAACCGTAGTCAACATTAGCTCGGAGAGTGTGTAACGGCACGCGTCCTTCCAGACTGGATTCTGAACGGGCAATCTCTTTTCCATCAAGTCTGCCACTAACCATAACTTTCACGCCTTGCGCCCCAGCTTGCATTGAGGTAGCAATACTTCGGCGCATTGCCTGCTTAAAACTAGTTCGACGTTCAATTTTGGTTGCGACATCTTCAGCGAGGAGTTGGGCATCAAGTTCGGGAACTTTTATCTCAAGAACCTCAATTTTGACTGTCCGACCAATGAGTTTTTCGAGTTCTGCCTGTAACTTCTCAGTTTCTACGCCGCGACGCCCAATCACAATGCCGGGACGTGCGGTATGTATATTAACGGTGCATTTTTCAGCAACACGTTCGATTTCAATCTTTGAGATGCCAGCGCGTAGCATCTTCTCTTTGATGTACCGCTGTATCTGAAAATCTTCATGCAACCATTTTGCATAATCTCGATCACTATACCACTTTGAATCCCACGTCTCAATTATTCCTAAACGTAACCCACGCGGGTGAGTTTTTTGTCCCACACAAACCTCCATTCGGATACTACCGCATTTGTGACTTTAGAGGGGATGCTGTGGCATTGATTACTCACCATCATCTTCGCTCTCCTTATCCACAACAACAGTGATATGGCTTTGCCGTTTAAGTATTCGGTTCGCCATACCTCGTGCGCGGGGACGTATCCATTTTCGTGTAATTCCTTCATCAACACGAATCTCTTTGACGTACAAATCAGCGGTATCCACAGTAGGATTTTGGTATTGGACATTCGCTACGGCGGATTGAATCAACTTGTAAATCACAGGGGATGCCGCTTTATGTGTAAAGAGCAGTTGATTCAATGCATCATCAACATATTGATCCCTAACCAAATCGGCAACAAGCCGTGCTTTTCGCGGTGCCACCGAAACGTTCTGAATCTTTGCCCTTCCTTCCATTAGTTTCTCCTAACAAAACTTTAGACACAAGTTAGTGCACAGTATTTTGCTTTATATTACTCTTAACAACGTATCAAAATAGTGAGTGCGTCTAATGAGAGAAGCACTTAATTTCGATATGACCAAATCTGCCAAATTCGAAAGTGTAATTGATGTTGGCAATCTTCTTTGCCCGCCAGCGTGAGAACGGAAAGTCCGCGTCGGAGCGAATTCGCCAAGTTTATGACCAACCATATTTTCTGTGATATAAACTGGAAAAAACTTCTTACCATTATGGATTGCGACGGTATGCCCAACAAATTCAGGTGTAATAGTAGAACTTCGAGACCACGTGCGAATGACACGTTTACTACCTGATTGTTCCATTTCTGCTATATGTTTCGCGAGTTTTGTGTCAACGTAGGGTCCCTTCTTAATAGAACGCGCCATTAAATCTCTCCTTATTAACTGTGAAGTGATGCTTTAGAAAGATAAGTTGCCAATACTATTTGCGCTTTCCAAAAATATGTCGGCTCGATTTTTTCTTGGGGTTTCTGGTTTTGTACCCTTTCGTCGGGACGCCCCAAGGTGTAACCGGGTGTCTTCCACCTGAACTTTTTCCTTCACCACCGCCATGTGGATGGTCAACAGGATTCATTGCCACACCCCGGACCTTTGGACGCTTACCTAACCATCTTGAACGTCCAGCTTTACCGATGACGATAGTGGTGACATTTCCAACCTGTCCTATAGTTGCCATTGCTTTTACTAGAACAAGCCGTATTTCGCTGGAAGGTAGACGGATACGCGCATATTTACCTTCACGGTCAACCAACTGCGCTGCTCCGCCCGCGCTACGAACCAATTGTCCACCTTTACCCGGTTTCATCTCTATATTATGTATTGAAGACCCCAAAGGAATATTTTCAAGAGGTAAGGCATTTCCTACACGAATTTCTGAGTCTGGTCCAGATGTGACAGTGTCACCAACCTGAAGACCGAGGGGTGCTATGATATAACGTTTTTCACCGTCTGCATAGTGCAGCAAAGCAATATGTGCAGAACGGTTTGGGTCGTACTCAATCGTGGCAACCTTCGCGGGAATACCAAATTTATCTCGCTTGAAATCAATAACACGATATCGACGTTTGTGCCCGCCGCCACGCCTGCGTACTGTTAAACGACCTTTGTTGTTACGACCAGCATTTTTCTTGGAACCCTTGACGAGTGATTTTTCTGGTTTCTGACGTGTAATCTCTTCAAAGGTATACCCAGTCATGAACCGGCGACTCGGCGTGAAAGGTTTATATGTTTTTGCCACTCTCAATTCCGATAATATTTACCTATACATATCCGAACAACGTTGGACATTGTTCTTCTTGCATGGTTTGCAAGTTACTCAGTTTGAGCAACCATGGGTTATCTCCCAAAGCACGTAAGAACATCCCACGTGCACCTGTTTTCTCTCTTTTACGAAGGGTCAACGTATTGGACAAGCTTCGACGTCACTTATACCAAGTTAGATACTCTCAAATACTGGGATTCGAGTTCCCTCTTCCACGGTAATAATAGCTTTTTTCCAATGCGGACGGCGTCCACGTTGATAGCGATTCATTCTCCCTTTGGTTTTACCTTGCACCCGCATCGTGTGGATGCCAAGGATACTTCCCTTAATGTCAAACAACTCCTCGGCAGCACGGTGAATTTCCTTTTTGCTGGCGTCTCGACTCACAACGAACGTGTACTTATTATCTTCGCGGAGAAATGTGCTTTTTTCAGTGATGTGGGGTCTCAAAATAATTTGGTAATTGTCTTTCATAAAATCAACCTTCTGATCCTACAAATTTTGCTTCTAATTTCTCTGCAGCGCGTTCAGTGATAACAAGATTGTCATGCCACAGCACTTCGTAAACATTAAGCATATTCCATGTGCAACTGTTGACTTTGGGTATATTTCGTAGGGAGAGATAGATATTTGTATCGTGTTCATCAAGAACGAACAACACTTTTCCCTCTAAGTTCATTGCGTTTAAGATGGACACAATATCTTTTGTTCGAGGACGTTCAAGTGTGAAATCTTCAATGAGAAGACACTGCTCATTTTGAAATCGATCGGCAAGAGCACTTTTTAAACCGAGACGACGGACCTGCTTAGGTGTACTCTGGCGATAACTGCGAGGTTTCGGTCCAAAGGCTGTCCCGCCGTGCACTCTAATTGGTGATCTTGCATCGCCTACACGCGCCTTACCGGTTCCTTTTTGGCGATGTAATTTCTTACCGCTTCCCCGGACCTCACTACGACTTTTCGTAGAAGCTGTACCACTTCTTTGGTTAGCGAGATATGCCACTACGCATTGGTGAACAACATCTGTATTCACTTCAGCATGTGTAAATGAATCGGCGAGGTCTTTCTCACGAAGGACTTCTCCTGAACGATTATGTACGTTTAAAGTTGCCATAACTCTATTGTATTATCTCCGATGTGCTGAACTTGGCATGAATTACCCCTGCTATCCTCTCAGAGGTGCCGGGGTTAAAAATGGACTGGTAGTTTACCAAGTTAACTTTCAGTATTGACTCCTCCAGGAACCTTAGCCGCTTTCCTAATTAGAAGGAGTCCGTTCGGCGGTCCTGGAATTGCTCCTTTAACAACTAACAAATTTCGCTCAGCGTCGGCTTGGATAACCTGTAAATTTTGGACAGTGTGTCGTTTAGCACCGTAACGTCCAGGCATCTTCTTTCCCTTAAAAACACGAGATGGTGTAGCACTTGCACCGATAGAACCTGGACGACGTAGGTCTTGCTCACCGCCGTGACTCTTTTTACCGCCAGCAAATCCGTAACGCTTGACAACACCGGTGAATCCGTGCCCTTTTGAAGTTCCCGTTACATCTACAAGTTCGCCTTCTGAAAATAGACTTGCATCAACAGTGTTACCGACTGCAACCTCCTCAAGGCTTTCAACCCGAAATTCTCGGAGTACTCGTAAAGGTGGCGTCTCTGCTTTGGCGAAATGTCCCTTAATAGGATTGTTAAACTTACTTTCTTTACGTTTACCAAACCCTAATTGAACTGCTCGGTAACCGTCGCGTTCCTGCGTTTTTACTTGAACAATTGGGCAGGGACCAGCTTCAATAACAGTAACAGGGATAACTTTTCCAGACTCTTCATAGATTTGAGTCATCCCAACTTTTCTGCCAATAAGTCCGTTAACCATTTTCTACCTCCGCTAAAGTAACGTAATTTTGACATCAACCCCAGCGGGTAGGTCAAGCCGCATCAACGCGTCAACTGTCTTTGGGGCGGTTTCAAGAATATCCAATAACCGTTTGTGAATACGCATTTCAAACTGTTCCCGCGACTTTTTGTCCTTGAACGTAGATCGTTGAACGGTATAGATATGCTTCTTTGTCGGCAACGGAATAGGTCCAGAAACTCGCGCCTGAGTCTGTTTTGCGGTGGTCGCAATTTGCTTCGCAGACTTGTCAAGTAAACGGTAATCAAAAGCTTTGAGCCGTATACGAATTTTTTGATTTTTCATCTCATGCTTCCTTTTTTGCAAGTAACAATGTCATCCCAGGGTTATTTAGTTTTAGGCTTTTTGTCCATTTTATCCGAAAAGTCGCGATTCGGAGATCGCTCCTACAGCGGAAAGTCTTAGATTGAAAACCTAAATATTCGGAGAACTAAATAGCCCTGATGTCATCCCTAGTTAGATTTATAATTCGGCACAAGGTATCTTGTCAAAGGTCCCAAACTAACTTTTGTCAACCTTCGTGCAGTTAGCCAAGAACACTCCGACGAGATACTCAAACACGTCGCATGCCAAACTGAACCGGACGAGGGAACCTACGAAAAACTACCTCGTTACTCAAAGATTTTAGAAACAACACCAGCACCGATAGTGTGACCGCCTTCACGGATAGCGAAGCGAAGTTGCTCTTCCATGGCAATCGGTTTTGATAGTGAAACGGTGATCTGTGCATTGTCACCAGGCATAATCATTTCAATGCCTTCAGCAAGGGTCATTTCACCGGTAACGTCTGTTGTCCGGAAATAAAATTGTGGACGATACCCACTAAAGAATGGATTCCAACGTCCGCCTTCCTCTTTGGTTAAGATATAAACTTCCGCTTCAAACTTCGTATGCGGTGTAACCGTTCCGGGAACTGACAAAACTTGTCCGCGTTCAACATCATCCCGATCAATGCCTCGAAGTAGTGCTCCGATGTTGTCACCTGCTCTGCCTTCGTCAAGGAACTTTTTAAACATTTCTACACCAGTGACAACCGTGTCACGTGTCTCACGAAGTCCAACGATTTCCACCGTATTTCCGACTTTAACGATACCACGTTCAACACGACCTGTAACAACAGTACCACGACCGCTGATAGTAAAGATGTCTTCAATCGGCATTAAGAAAGGTTTTTCGATATCTCGAACCGGTTCTGGAATGAATTCGTCAACAGACGTCATGAGATCAAGAATCGGTTTGCATTGTTCACTTGTAGGATCACCAGCAGATTCCATGGCTTCAAGAGCGGATCCTGCGATGATAGGTGTGTCGTCACCGGGAAATTCATATTCGTCCAACAATTCGCGAACTTCCAGTTCAACTAACTCCAGCAGTTCTTCGTCATCTACCATGTCTGCCTTATTAAGAAAGACAACTAAGGAAGGGACGTTCACCTGCCTTGCAAGAAGTACGTGTTCACGTGTCTGCGGCATAGGACCATCTGCTGCGGAAACAACCAGAATAGCACCGTCCATCTGGGCAGCACCGGTAATCATATTTTTGATGTAGTCCGCGTGACCGGGACAGTCAACGTGAGCGTAGTGACGGTTTTCAGTCTCGTATTCAACGTGAGCCGTGTTAATCGTAATACCACGTTCTTTTTCCTCGGGAGCTTTGTCAATGTCCTCATAGGTCATCACATAGTCTTTGTCAGAGAGTTTTGATAATACCATAGTAATTGCCGCTGTAAGCGTTGTCTTACCATGGTCAACGTGGCCGATAGTACCAATATTAACGTGTGGCTTTGTCCTTTCAAATGCTTGCTTTGCCATTTCTGTCCGAACTCCCAATTATAGGTTTAAGTATAAGGTTTTAAATATCGCTTAACTTGGTTGAATTATGTTGTGATACTCACGACAGAAACCAAAGCCGTGTGCTTCTTTTGCCCACAACTCTCCTCTGTGATTCCTGCTTCCGTCTCTCGTGCCTCCGAATGAGGTCTTATTTGTACTCCACAAGCGTAACTTTCCGTGTATCCCACGGTAGGTTGTTAGCGAATGTAGTAGGGTCGTTGTCCTAACAACGGACATTAGTTTTTCTCTACCACATTCTAATGTTTTAAGTGATTTCGCACCAGCATCACACACCTTTCCACAGGTGAGGGATAGGACCCGGACAAGTTGTCCGGGGTGGAAACCCTATCCACGATGGGACATATAGTCTAACATGTTTTGGTGCAAATGTCATAAGTTTTTTGACCCACGGCTAAAGCAGTGGGATTGTCAGATAATTCCCTTCATAAGCGCGTATAATTGACGCGCAACGTGTCTCAATAGTGCCCGATTGCTTTCGGACTTTCAAAAATTGCCTAACGATTATTTCGTTTCGGCATGTCAATCTTTTGTTTGCTATAATATCAATATCAAAAATGGAACGAATATCAGTTTACGGTATCGGTCTTATGATGTTGATGGTGCAGTGCTTGAAATCAAATCCTCTGCTACGCTTGTTGAGACATCTCTATAATGTCCAAACTCCATAGAATAGTTTGCACGGCCTTGTGTTAGCGAACGAAGTGATTTAACATAACCAAACATCTCTGATAGCGGCACATCTACTCGAACTACTTGAATTCGAGATTTTTCATGTGCCTCAGTGTCTCGAATATGAGCACGCCGAGAATTAAGATCGCCAATCACCTTCCCAAGGTACTCATCTGGGACTATAACCTCAACACACATGATCGGTTCAAGTAATACTGAACCTGCCTTTCTTGCGGCATCTTTGAACGCCATAGAACCAGCAATCGAAAATGCCATCTCTGAAGAATCTACTTGATGGAAAGACCCATCTACAAGACAAACACCTACATCAACAACAGGGTACCCAGCTAAAGTGCCAACATTCATTGCATTTTTGATGCCCTTCCGAATCGCAGGAATATATTCTTGTGGGATAACTCCACCTTTAGTTTTGTCAGTAAATTCAAAATCAGCACCTTTTTCGAGAGGTTCAACTTCAATAACAACATGTCCGAACAGTCCTCTGCCGCCCGATTGCCGGACGAATCTGCCTTCGGCTTTTACCGGTTTCTGAAGCGTTTCACGATAGGCAACTTCCGGAGAGCCTATATTAGCAGAAACATTAAACTCCCTCACAAGTCTATCCACGATGATTTCTAAGTGAAGTTCACCCATCCCAGATAGGAGTGTTTGTCCAGTGTCTGGGTCTTGATGAACTTTGAAAGTCGGATCTTCCTCAGCCAATTTTGAGAGTGCAAGATTTAACTTGTCAATGTCTGATTGCGAACGTGGTTCAACTGCTACTGACATGACCGGTAACGGGAATACCATTGTTTCCAAAGTAATCGGTGCTTTGGGGTCGCAAATTGTGTCTCCTGTACTTAAATCTTTTAGTCCAATCGCAGCTACTATATCGCCTGCACTAACGGTTTGATGTTCTTCCCGTTTATTAGCGTGCATTTGCATCAATCTGCCGATACGTTCGAATTTTTTACGTTTGCTGTTGTAAACGGTGGCACCTTTGTTTAGTACACCGGAGTAGACGCGTAAGTATGTCAGTTTTCCAACGTGTGGGTCGGTGGTAATTTTAAATGCAAGTGCACAGAACGGTGCGTCCCTGTCTGCTGGACGAGTTTCTTCTGCTTTCGTTTTTGAGTTAAAACCAACGACAGGTTTGACATCTGTCGGGGCAGGCAGGTAAGAGACGATACCATCTAAAAGCGGTTGAACACCTTTGTTTTTTAAAGCACTACCGCAAAGCACTGGGACAACTTTGCTACTCAATACTGCTTGTCGTAACCCAGCCTTAATTTCTTCAGGTGTGATCTCAACACCGTCAAGGTATTTGACTGTCAGTTCATCATCCCATTCTGCGACTGCTGCAAACAACCGATCCCGATATTCATGTACCATTTCTTCCATTTCAGCAGGAACATCGGTTTCATGAATAACAGCACCAAGGCTTCCTTCGTCCCACAACTGTCCTTTCATTGAAATGAGGTCTACAATCCCTTTGAATTGTTCGGCTGAACCGATTGGGAGTTGGATTGGCACTGCAGTTGTACCTAAACGTTCACCCATCATTTCAACGGTTCGGAAAAAGTCTGCACCGGTTCTATCCATCTTATTAACGTAAGCAATGCGAGGGATTTCGTATTTATCGGCTTGTCGCCAGACGGTTTCCGATTGTGGTTCAACACCACCGACAGCACAAAAAACAGCAACTGCTCCATCAAGAACCCTTAGCGAACGTTCAACTTCAACTGTAAAATCAATGTGTCCTGGCGTATCTATGATATTAATTTGGTGATCTTTCCAGTTACAGGTAGTTGCCGCAGCTGTAATAGTAATGCCGCGTTCCTGTTCCTGCACCATCCAGTCCATTGTACTTGTACCGTCGTGCACCTCACCGATCCGATAAACTTTGCCAGTATAAAACAAGATACGTTCGGATACAGTCGTTTTGCCGGCATCAATGTGCGCCATAATACCGATGTTTCGCATATGCGATAGGGCTGATCGACGTGATACTTTCTGATTATTGTCCGCCACGGTTTAATAACTCCAAGTTTAGGCGGTCTCTACAACACCGCCTTACAGTTTTTATATTAATTTATTTATTTATAGTCCAAATCTAAAATTACCTGGACAGTTCTCTTAGATTAAAGACATTTGTAGTTGCACAATTCATTGCGCCTCAAACATTATATTCGTCCGTTTGAAATCGCTAATGGACCAAAAATGTATTATTAATTTTCTAATTTACTATAATTACCATCTATAATGTGCAAAAGCTCGATTAGCTTCTGCCATACGGTGTTGGTCCCTTTTCCTATTAATTGCTGCACCTTCTTCTTTCGATGCGTCCATAAGCTCACCTGCTAACCGTGCAGCCATACCTTTTTCGCCTCTACTTCGCGCAGATTGAATAATCCAGTTAATTGCTAATGTGGTTCGTCGTTCAGCTTTCACATCAATCGGCACCTGATACGTTTGACTTCCAACGCGTCGAGGGCGAATTTCCAACACAGGTTTTACATTATTGATCGCTTGACGAAACACGGAAAATCCTTCCTCTTTCGTACGATCCTCAATAATCTGAAAACTCGTGTACACAATCCGTTGGGCTGTGCCCTTTTTACCATCCCACATCAGATGGTTGATAAATTTTGAAACTAATTTACTATTGTGAGTGGCGTCAGGGTTTACTTCCCTTTTCGTGACGTTTCCACGCCTCGGCATCTGTTACTCCTCCAGAAAATCACGAGTACTACTGGATCTCTTACCGGTCTCTTACCGGTAATACAATCCATCGTGTTTCATAAAATAACGATCAATTAAATACTGCCAGTCTATTAGCTAGGCTTCCGCGCGCCATATTTAGAACGGCCTTGGCGACGGTTTTCAACGCCAGCAGTATCTAATTTACCACGAACAATGTGGTATCGCACGTTTGATAAATCTTTAACTCGTCCGCCACGGACTAACACAACTGAGTGCTCCTGCAAATTGTGGTCAATCCCTGGAATATAACAAGTCGCTTCATCCGCAGAAGATGTAAACCGTACCCGTGCTATCTTCCGCAAAGCTGAGTTTGGCTTGTTTGGCGTTACCGTTTTCACCTGCAAGCAGATGCCTCTACGTTGTGGGCACTGCTGGAGAATCGGGGATTTCGTTTTTTTGCGAAACTTTTTGCGCGGTTTTTTAATTAACTGATTAATTGTTGGCATCTCCACACCTCACTGACATACATGACAATAGGTCGTCCCTACAACTTTTAGACAAAAGAAAAAGCCCTTATAGGGCTCTAATTCAACCGACACACAATAACGTTGCTCTGAAAAACGACGTTAGACTGCTTCCAAATCGAATGCCCCCTATGTTTTTCTCTACAGGACCAAACTTAACATCCATACTCAAAACCTTAATTGTAATACGGTTTCAGGCATTTGTCAAGTTAAATTCAAAAAATTGTGAAAATTATTAGAAAATTCATCGGAATTGTTCTTTTTTTACGATTTAATCACTTTTCCACGCACGATTACGGTTTGAACGTTCAAATTTTCATCAACGATAACCACATCCGCAGCTTTGTCCGCGGCAATTGAACCAACGCTATCTTCTACACCTAAATTCTGAGCAGGTGTTAATGTTGCCATTGTCAAAGCATCTTCTAAAGAATATCCCCACCCGATAACATTTCGGATGCCATCCATAAGGGTAATGATTGCACCCGCGAGTCGTTCGGTCGGTTTACCGACATCTAACCACATCGCACCGTTTTTTATGTATTTTTGAGAAAAATCGAATGTTTCAGAATCTACGGCATTCAAACGATAAGCATCATTTTCAGGTTCAAAAACAGCATCTTTTTGCCATTCTTCTGTTGATAGTCCAGCATGTTCAGTGCAATCCGTAATAAGTCCAACACCTGAAATACCTTTATGCTGAATCAGGTGCTTGCCCCAAAAGGGTTGAACATGGTGTTCATCAACTATCAATTCGGCGTGTATGTTGGGGTGAGCGAAAACGGCTTCAAGTGCACCGAGGTCGCGATGGTGCATTCCGCTCATGCCGTTGTAGGTATGTGTGGCACGTGTTACACCTGCATCAATAGCATCCATCGCTTGTTGATAGGTCGCATTTGTGTGCCCCATTGCTATAATGATATTGTTATAGGCTTCTGTCTTGTAAGCATCGAGATGTTTGATAAACTGCAAATCTTTATCGTTTTCTGGGGCGACAGAAATCACTTTTAGGGTGCCATCAGAGGCTGCCCACATTGCGTGAAATTCTTCAAAGTTCGGTGGGGTAATATACTTTGCGTTTTGTGCGCCATTTTTTGCAAGACTCCCGAATTTTCCCTCAACATACGACCCTAAAATCGTTGCGCCATCTTCTACCGGTTGGTCAACAACTTGTGCAATTGCTGTTAGGGATGCGTTTATCTGCTCCATACTTCCAGAGGAAATGCCAACCACTAACGAGGTGACGCCATTAACAGCATGCGCGCGTGCGATTGTAGCAATATCTTCAACTTTACCGGTCATGCTGTCGCAACCACCGCCACCGTGGATCAATCCATCAATCAGTCCAGGAAGGACAAGACACCCTGTCGCATCAACTACCTCACCTGATGTTGAAAGTTGATCCGTTGTTACTGCTGAAATTGTCTTATCTTGAATGACGATAGCCCCTTTGCCGAAATGTGTCGGGGTATAGATGTCGCCATTCACTATCGTAAGTGTTTCCATATCTCCAAAAGACCTCTGTTAGAAGACAGAAGCGTAGCAAAGGACAATACCTTATCTTAAAGGTTCCGATGTTGTGAAATTTCTAAATCTGTTTTGATACCCATAGCACACTCTGCGCGAGAAATCGTAAAAATGGTTCTAAATCAAAATCTTTCTGGTGTCCTAATGAAGTATAATAGACACGTCCACCATTATGCAAACGGGTCCATGCCACAGGTTCAGAATGTTCATCGGTATGTCCCATCAGCAGCACAGATGTCCCGTCACGAAGCGATGAATTTTTGTAAAGACTACCATAACTTTCAAATTTTGGAATACCGTTCAAAATTGGGTGTTCCGATTCCACGATCTCTAATTGCACTGCCGGACCATGTCCGTAATGTCCTTGATAGTCTCCACCTAATACAACCTTATCAAATTCCAACCAGTTCTGATACGCATGGCTGGCTGTTCTAATTCCGACGAGTGGTCTACCTTGTTCGCAATACGTTTGAAATTGTCTAAGTGATTCCCCATCTGTATTGAGGCGGCGCGTAAAGACTAACAAAACATCTGCATCATCTAATGCTGCCAAAGAGGGATCGTCGTCCTCTGAATTATAGACAATCAAATTCACTTGGATCGGATAGTGCTTTTCAATATATGTTTTTAAAATAGTCAACGATGGTTCAGAGTCGTATTCAAAAGAACCGGAAAGCATGCACAAGTTTAGCACAGATTTACTCCAGAAAAACAATCAATCTTTTCTACTTTTTTTCTAAAAATAAAAAACTATAAGGATAAGGATTTTTCTCATCCGCTTCACAGTCGGTCCGTTTCATTTCTTTCCACTCCGACATGTCAAATTCAGGAAAATAGACATCTCCCTCAAAAGCAGCATGAATCTGCGTGAGATAAAGTCGACTCGCATGCGGTAAAAAGGCTGTGTAGATAGGCGCACCACCACATATCATGAGTTCCGATGCGCCGTTTTCAGAAAGTGTCTCTGCAGTTTTGAGGACATCCGCAACTGAGTTAGCAACGATACATCCTTTAGGTGCTATATAGTCACGGTTACGTGTTAGGACAATGTTGCGACGTTTTGCTAACGGACGTTTGAGCGTTTCAAAGGTTTTACGACCCATTACGACAAGTTTACCAATTGTCATTTCGCGAAAGTGTTGAAGGTCAGCAGGCATCTGCCAAGGGATGTGTGGACCGTTGCCAATGAGGCGGTTTTCATCCATGGCAGCAATTATTGAGATTTGCAATGTTTTTGAGACTCCTATAGTTCACTAGCAGATAGGTAGTTCACTAGCAGATAGGCTACAATTCAACGATCCTTTTTCTGTTTAGGCACTATTTTAATAGTGCTTGTCCACCTAATACCCAATTACCCCGATTCATAGTGTGAGGTCCCTGTGCCTCACAATCTTCACTTTATCGAAAAACTTCAAATCAAGTTAATTTGATATAACAACGAATACAAGGCTTATGAAGAGCGTTATTAGACCTTTTATTTTGGTCATTTGATTCTCCACTTAAACAATCATCTTTGCGCGGATCGGATCGTGATGCTTGTAGCCCTTTAACTGTATGTCTTGGGTTCTGAAATTGTCAATTGAGGTTATATTCGTGTTCAGGATGAGTTCTGGCAGTGGGTAGTATTGCCTCTGAAGTTGTGTTTTAACCTGATCAAAATGAGCGTGATAGATGTGTGCATCTCCCAAAACATGAATAAATTCACTTGATTGAAGATCGGTCACATGAGCTACCATAGATAGCAGTAGCGAGTAAGATGCAATATTAAAAGGCACGCCGAGAAACATATCACAACTACGTTGATACATCTGCAACGATAATTTACCATCTGCTACAAAGAATTGAAAGAACATGTGACACGGTGCCAACGCCATCTGATCCAATTCCGCTGGATTCCACGCGGTAACAATATGTCTGCGACTGTGGGGATCTGTCTTAAGTTGTTCAATTACCTCAGCCAATTGGTCAATTCTGCCGTTTTCTTTTCGCCACCTACGCCATTGGACACCGTAAATACAACCGAGAGCACCCTCGCGTCCCCAGGCAGCAGCGTTGGCATTCCAAATCTGTGTGCCGAGTTTTTGAAATTGCTTAACGTGATCATAGCCGCGCAGGAAGCCAAGAAGTTCCGCTTTGACAGAACGGAAAGCGAGTTGCTTTGTCGTCACTGCAGGAAACCCATCTTCCAGATTGTATCGCATCTGCATGCCGAAAAGGGCACGCGTCTTACCGTTTCTGCCTTCACGGTCAACACCGGTATCTAATATCTGTTGAAGTCCTTCAAGATACTGTTTCATATATATTCTAAGTTCCCTTCAATAATAATGCGCTTTTCTATAAAAACGTATTTGGGGTGCATAAAGTTACCGATCTGTACTACCGAACCCGCCACGAGATGGGGCAGCCATCTGTTCTACCTCATTCCATTCTGCTGTATCCACTCTGACAAAAATCGCTTGTGCAATCCGACTACCCCGTTCAATCGTCACAGGGGCATCGGTGAAATTGTATACTTGGATTTTTAGTTCATCATCTTCGCCACAATAGTCGTTGTCAACGATACCGACACCTTGCGGCATCATTAAACCGAATTTACGGGGTGTGCTGCTGCGAAGACATACCATCAGCATATAACCGGGCGGTGTTTCCACAATTACGTTTGCGGGGATTAAAACAATACTATGAGGGGCAATCTCAACTGATTCTCTGCAAAGTAGATCAAATCCGACAGACCCTTCAGTTTCATATTTCGGCAATGGAATCGATTTATCAACGCGCTTTATATTTATCTTCATTATCACACTGCTATCCCTTCTACTTTACATTCAATGCGATAAATGGATGTGCTTGCTGTGATAAAAAGGCTTTTCCAAAAATCGCCACCCCAAGCCAGATTAGCACTACGTTCAGGGACGAGTATGATTCCAAGATGTGTTCCATCAGGCGCGAATATCCAAATTCCATTCGGTCCAGTTACATAAACATTTCCCTTCACATCTACCTTCATCCCATCAGGTTTTCCGTTGTCCCCTTTTTCTTCCGCAAAGACGCGACCGTTTGCTATTGTGCCATCAGGTTGGACATCAAATGCACGCACATGCATACGTTGGGTGTCATTAATATAAAGGACAGACTCATCGGGTGAAAAGCAGATACCGTTCGGTTTATCAAAATCATCAACAAGCAGTGTCAACGTTTCGCCATCTGGTGACAAACGGTAAACACCTTGAAAATCAAGTTCTTTTTCCGATGCAGAGGATATCCCATATGGTGGATCAGTAAAATAGATGCTTTCATCAGATTTCACAACCACATCGTTCGGGCTGTTCAGACGTTTGCCTTGATAATGCGAAGCAATCGTGAGCACATCTCCATCCGCAGTTGTGCGAGATACCCTTCGGTTGGCGTGCTCACAAGCAATCAGGTGTCCGCCTTTATCGTAAGTTAAACCGTTTGATTTGCCAGAAGGATCTCTGAAAACTGTCATTCCGTTTTCCGCATCCCATCGCCGCATTTTATTTGCAGGAATATCACTGAAAAGCAGATACCTTCCGATTGAATGCCAGAGTGGTCCCTCAGTAAATCGGCATCCGGTAGCCAACTGTTCCACAACCGCTGCTGAATCAACTAAATCCAATAATCGTGAATCACGGACATCAAGTGCCATATTTTTTCCTTTCAATATATTCAAGGTCATTTAGTTTTATTATCAGGGAACTCCTCTGTAGGAGCGACTCGACAAATACCATACGCGCATTTGGCGTTGATTCGCAGGTCGCGACTTTTCGACTAAATTGGACAAAAATCCTAAAACTAAATAGTCCTACAATATCCTTGACACTCATTTTTATTCATGATAACATATAATATTAATTGAGTGAAAGATCTAATATTTCAGGGGTTTCCTAACCGAGCAGGAACAAAACGTGCCTGGGGCGACTCGAACGCCCGACCTTCAGCTTCGGAGGCTGACGCTCTATCCAACTGAGCTACAGGCACAAGTAATAAAAAGTCTTACATAGTTTAACAAATTTAGATATTTTTGTCAAGTTTTTTGTGTAAAGAACTGGAGGAATTCAATATGATGCGTAAATTTCAGCAACATTCATTTGGTAGCACATGCAAACGTCTATTGTCACTTTTTGCGATTGTCCTCTTTTTATTAACTTTCGTACCCGAAGTAGTAGAAAGCCGCCGCGGGGGTTTTGGGGGTGGTCGTAGTTTTAGCAGGAGTTCAAGTCGTAGTTCAAGCTCAAGGAGTTACAGCACACCGAA
This sequence comes from Candidatus Poribacteria bacterium, assembly GCA_965237835.1. GTDB lineage: Bacteria > Poribacteria > WGA-4E > WGA-4E > WGA-3G > MSPOR6. The sequence goes on from OZ250160.1 coordinate 1,227,873, forward strand.
GCGATCTACAAGCAGTAGTTCTTCACGGAGTTCCTATACGAAACCGCGGAGTACAGGTAGCAGCTACAGCGGAAACCGTACTACAGGAACAACTTCTACACGCAACAGCACCACAGCACGTCAGAAACAGACTGCAACAAATCGTGCCAAGACGACTAACACAACGTCAACTCGAAACAGCACTGCTACGCGTAGCCAACAGGGGCGAAAACAGGTCCGTCAACTCAAAGCGGAAAACCGCAGTTTGAAACGCAAAGTCACGACAGCAAACCGACAAACGTCGCAAGCTCGCAGGCAACAACGTTCAACCATCACAGTTAACAATTTTGGTGGTTACTACCCTATGACTGGTTATTCAATGTATAGCCTTCAGAGATCTATGATGTTTAACAATCTCCTGTTCGGCATCTATTTCCATGACTACTATAACCATTCGATCCGTCATAGTTACTTATGGCACTATCACCATCGAGATTATGACCGATCGCATTGGGATGCCAAAAAGCAGGCTGAGTACGAACATTATAAGGAGTACTACGAAAACCAAGGCGTTGAAGCGAACGCGAATTACGTAGATCCGGACACAAATCGTGATGAAGATTTTGCCGCCACTTATGTTGAAGAGAATCCAGATAAGTTTTATGGTGATAATGTTGAGGTGGTAACGGTTGATGAACTTCCTGATGAAGCGGCTTTGAAACAGGAACTCATTGCCTCTGCCGAAACACCAACAGTAACGACTAATACGCAGCGAGCATCGCCGTCCCAAAGGATTATTGTAGAAAAGAGTACCTCAGGCGGAACATGGTTCGTTCTCATATTTGGAGGTCTTCTCATCGTTGGTGGAATCATGCTGGTAATGTACAACAAAGGATATTTTTAGGTGGTGGCATGGCACTATTTGGTAGAAAAGATGGAAAATCTCTTTTTGGAAACCAGAAAGAGGCAGATGGCAAGAAACCGGAACGGCATGAGTTGGTTGACATCCCGATTAATAGCATAATTGAACTCTCTGACATCACTACATATCAGGATACAGGTGATACCTCACATGCCTTTACGCTTTCCACGCGAAAGAAGTACGATGGCGACGGTCTCCTTCGATATATGTATCACGTCCAAGACGTTGAGGGTGAGCTTGTGGTCGGGGTTGATCACATTGCTGGAACAAAGGATGAGTACGAAATCTCGCGATGGATTGTTGATGGTGAACAGGAACTTGGGGATCCGTTGCCAGACGAAATGACGTTCTATTATCCGGACCCTGATAGTGAGGATGAAGAAATCGCCATTGTATACAACCGGCAAGAGATTGTCTCAGCAAAACTCACCGTTACCGATGCGCAAAGACAAGAGGAATTTGCGGCTGAACTCCATGAATACATCAGTGATAACGAAAAATTGATGTCTATTGAACTCTGCGGTGACTGGCTTACCTTTTACGTTGGTTCACTCATATCCCGTTCCGACATTGAAATTTATCCTGCAGTTGTAACTGGACAGGTACGTAGTTAACCTGAGTTCGATAAAGGATTCAAAGGTAAACGTAGGTTGGGTTGAACGAATGTGAAACCATAGGTCAATTTAAGAAAGCACTATACATGCCCGTGCGTGGTAGGTCCGGTTTCCTAACCGAACCCACCGTGCCTGGAGGACCACTAATTGACGCATAAGGGTTGAACGGATGTGAAACGTGAAACCCATAGGCGTCAATTTAACGTGTGGAACACGGATATTTAGATATTTAGTGTTAATTGGGATTTATACCCAATTAACCCGATTTGTAGCGCGAGGTCTCTGGGTCCTCCTCGCAATGCCGACTTTATCCGAAAACGTCGAATCAAGTTAATTTGCTATTACATCTACAGTTGTATGTTTTCAATCTTCAAAGATGCCAAAATCACTCATTAATTATATGTTCCTCTGACCGCTCCCCGCCCTGAAGGGCGAGGGTTCTTTTGAAGGAACCCCCGCACGGGTTTCTCAAGGGTTACCGCTACTTGCATATCAAGTCCAGCAGGTATGGGGCCATCTTGCATCTCCTTTTAGGAGGCTTCCCGACTCAAGTTCGGGCAACACGTGGACAAACACGCGGAGCGGGCCATCTGGCTCACTACGGAAACACCTTAAACCTTATCAGGTGTGACCGATACTTTGACCGCTAAGTGCGGTTTCAAAACTAACGTTATTAGGAGAGTATCCTATCTTTCAAGGTTTTGGCTCCGTTGAAACGTCTTTTTTCTGTAGTGGATGCGTTTTCTACGTCTACGCTGCTCTTTACAAAAGAGTGGTTAGGATCAATGGCAAGGTTGCCAAAGTTGTCCATCCTAACCCGTAGATGTTAGAATTATATCACATTTTTTGGCGAAAGTCAAGTTTTTTTCAACAATGGAGGTCTTGGTTTCCGCTACTACATCCCCGCCTTAAAAGGCGAGGTTTTGTAGCGGAAGATTTGATAAAAAACTTGTTAAAAAGTTAAAAAAGGCTTGACATACATACTAACATTATAGTACACTATTAATAAACTAGAAATAACTCTGTATTTGACGTTTCTCTAAACAACGTTATAGACACGTTTTAACTCATAGTTCGCAACCTTGTTTTGAGCGGACTGTGGTTGACAGGAGGTTTACTTCATGCAGGAAAGATTGATTCTTGAAAAAATTCGACAGGTACATCGCCGTTTGAGCGTCCAAGGATATTTTCATACACTCGCGGCATTTCTATTATATGGACTTTTGGTGTGTGTACCGGTTGTTATCGTTGATAGCGTGGTTACATCTTTTAACATCCCGCCACTGACATTCCTATGGGTGGCATGTGGCATTGTAGTGATTGCTCTGGTCGTCAGACTCATTCGACCAGTCAATCTGTACGAAGCAGCTCGTGCAATTGATATAGACGCCTCCCTTAAGGATCGTGTTGTAAGTGGTTTGGAACAGATCCAACGTAAATCCAATGAAACGTTGACTGCTCTGCAAATTCAAGATACATCCAAAAGATTACAAGCAGTTCCAATCAAAAAGGTTGCGCGTTATACTGTCCCACGTGAAACCAAATTTGCAGCGATTGTGGCAGTATTTCTCATCACTTTCTCGTTTGTAGAGTTTTTCGCACCTCCTGCGACTTCAACGGAAATTGATTATTCGCCGCAAATCGCAGCGGAAGCTGACACACTGTTGAATACGATTGAAGAGGTGAAAAAAGAGGCAGAACAGGGTGAGGATCAGGAACTCAAAGAAATCTTGGAAGAGATTGAAAAAAGAACGCTTGAATTGAAAGAACCGCAGATTGTTCCTAAGGAAGCTCTTAAAAGAATGACCGAATTGAGTGCGCTGCTGAAAACGAAAATTGATCCGCTCAAAATGGCGCAGCAGGAAGAACTTATGAAAGGTCTCGGACAGCAGTTCATCGGTAATCCGATCCTTGGCGATTTCGGGCAAAAGTTGAAACGCGGTGATTACGAAAAAGCAGCTGACGATCTTGACAAAGTGGCAAAAGATGTTCCGAAATATGACCAAGAAAAACGCCAGAACCTATCTGATGAACTCAAACGCGCTGGAAAAAGCCTAAAAGACACCGACCTTAACGGTCTCGGTGGAAAGTTAGCAGGCGCGGGCGAAGCAATGGAAGGCAACGATTCCGAAGGCACGCAAAAAAATCTTAGTGCCTCAAGCAAAGAGATTCGCAATTTCGAACTCCTCAAGAACCGTAACCAAAAGTTGACTGATCTGCTCTGTCAATGTGAGGAATGCAAAGCATGCATCGCTGCATGTTGCCAAGGTACAGGTATCAATCCAACTACCGGTCTTACAAATATGCTGTCCAATAACCCCAGTGAAAAGGCAGGCAATAAAACTTCCGAATCACAATTGGGTCAGCTCACTAATCTTGATTCTACTTTAAATCTTGAACATATTACTGGCGTTCAAGGTGAAGGAAATTCTTCTGTTGAAACCACTAAAGCATCTGCTGAAGGGCAGGGATCTAATCTCAGTTATAAAGATGCTTATATGAAGTATCAGAAACTTTCTGAAGATGCACTCACCCAAGAACAGATTCCGCTCGGATATAAGTTCTATGTGAAACGCTACTTTGAATCAATCAAACCGACTGAAGAGTAAAGTCGAGTTTTATACAAATCACCGCAGAGATTAATTATCTTTGCGGTGATTTAATGCCTAAACAATACGAATACCCTTTAACCTGATTGTAGTGTGAGGTCTCTGGGTTCTCTTCGCAATGCTAACTTTATCACTCTTCCCGCCAAGACCCCCTGCTTTAGCTTGTGGGATTCAGGCGGGCAAATAATAGACAGATAAACAAAATGTGCCAGGGTATCACAAACTGCCCAGCGAAAGACAAAGGTGTAATACCACATCGCAATAACCCTTCAAAGTCGGTGGATAGCGTCCATATCAAGCCAGCGCAGCAATGCGGACTGGAATGCGTGAGCGGAGGCAATCCCTCCCGAAGTCTACGGACTTGTCGCGTGGCGTGCCTGGTAGAAAGGGCAGCTGTAAAATGGGTGGAACCAGAGCCAACCCACGACACTGCGGAAAACAAATCAAACGGGCTGGCTTAGCAGCCCTAAGTGGAGCGGACGGAAGACGTAGCTCAGATCGGCAGTCTGTGAGGAAACACAAGCCCCAACCTTTAGGTTGTGGGTGCTATGACCACAAGCCATCTAATCAAGTTAATTTGGTATAACAGTCAGGGAGAATTATGTCCGAACAAGTTGAACAAAAACATGAAGAATTTCGCCAGACCTTCCTAAAGATACAAGAGGAAATATCTAAGCGAATCGTCGGTCAAAAGGAAATTATTGAAGGTGTTTTAATCTGCTTAATGACGGGAGGACATGCTCTATTAGAAGGAGTACCTGGCTTAGGCAAAACACTACTCATCTCAACACTACAGGAAGTTCTTGACCTCAAATTTCAAAGGATACAGTTCACGCCAGATCTGATGCCAGCTGACATCGTAGGCACTACCATTGTCGCTGAGGATGAGGACAGACGAAAATTTTTTGAATTCCAACCTGGACCCGTCTTTGCAAATCTTGTCCTTGCAGACGAAATCAATCGTGCAACCCCTAAAACACAATCTGCGATGCTTGAGGCGATGCAGGAAAAATCAGTTACCGTTGCTGGACAACAGCGAAAACTTGATTTACCTTTCTTTGTGATGGCAACCCAAAACCCGTTGGAGATGGAAGGCACCTATCCGTTACCAGAAGCACAACTTGACCGCTTCTTTTTCAAACTCAAGGTAGAATACCCAACCATTGATGAACTTGATATTATAATGGAACGCACGACGAAGCGCGAAATGCCTTCTGTAGACAAAGTCTGTGATGGAAAGTTGATTAACGAATTGGAACTGATAGTCCGAGACATTCTCGTTGCAGAAGACGTTCGCAGATACGCCTTGCGGATTGTTTTTGGAACACATCCTGAAGCTGATGACGCGCCCGAACTCACGAAAAAATATGTCCGATACGGTTCAAGTCCTCGTGGCGCACAAGCACTGATCCTCGCAAGTAAGGTGCGCGCAATCCTTGATGGAAGATACAACGTTGCGCGTGAAGATATTCAAGCTGTCGCACTGCCCAGTCTCCGCCATCGTCTAATTCTTAGCTTTGAAGGTGAAGCTGAAGGAATTGACCCAGATGGAATCGTCCAGCATCTTTTAGAAGAAATCAATTAACCACTCTTGTTAGAGGGGTTTGTAACCCCGATTTCATCTTGTAGGAGAGGTTTGTAACCCCGATTTTCTTGTAGGAGGGGTTTGTAACCCCGATCCATTCAACAGGTATTTATATGAACGATACACAATCCGCATTCGACAGTGAATTCCTTAAAAAACTTGAATACCTCTATATCGTCTCAAAAAAAATCTTTGCAGGACGAATCAAGGCTGAACGTCGCAGCACACGACGGGGCGTTAGTGTAGAATTCGCGGATTACCGTAACTACACCCCTGGCGATGACTTCCGTTATATTGATTGGAATGCCTTTGCAAGGTTAGACGAACTCCTCCTAAAACTCTACGAAGAGCGGGAAGACCTACACATCTACATCCTCGTTGATGCAAGCCAATCCATGACTTATGGAGAGTTACCAAAACTGATATATGCCAAGCGGGTTGCCGCAGCACTTGCCTACATCGGTCTTTCAAACCTGGATCGCATAGGCATTACTGCTTTTAACACCACAGACATGCATCGGTTGCCGACAGAACGTGGAAAAGGAAAAATCTTCACGGTCCTCAATTTCCTTGATCAGATCAATGGCACTGGAGAAACCGATATGGAACACGCATTCCGCAATTTCGTACACATGACGAAACGCCGCGGATTAGTCGTCGTGATTTCTGATTTATTTGATCCCAAAGGGTTTACTGCCGGCTTGAATATGCTGAAGTTTCAAAAACATGACCTCTTTGTCATTCACATTATTGACGAAAAGGAAGCTGAACCAAACCTTCTTGGCGATTACCATCTCGTTGATATTGAAACCGATCAACTCCGACCTGTCACTATCAATGAAAATCACATTAAACGTTACAAGGCTCTTTTCAATAAATATTGTGATGACCTTGACCGATATTGCACACAACGTGAAATTAGCCTCGTACGGACAATGACAAAAGCACCTTTTGAAGAACTCATCCTACGAATTTTCCGAATGGGTGGTTTTGTTTCATAACGGATCAATTTTGACCAATGATTGTCCGGATAAAATCGATTAATGAATTTTTTATCTCCTACCTCCTTATTTCTATTTGGTCTTGCGATCCCGATAATCGCGCTGTACATTCTTAAGCTGCGGCGGAGACGTGAACCTGTCTCTACCTTGATGTTTTGGGAACAACTATTCAAAGAGAGACAAACCACATCTCTGTTTCAAAGACTCAAGCATCTCTTATCCCTATTGCTGCAATTGCTGTTTCTGATACTTTTAGTGCTGGCAGTGGCACGACCACAGTTTGCATTCATTACGAAATCCGCAAGACAACTCATCCTAATTGTTGACCACTCCGCAAGTATGAATGCTGTTCTCAAACTTGATCCTGAAAACCCTGATTCCGAATCTCGCTTGGATTCTGCAAAGCAGCAGGCATTACAGATGGTGCAAGGACTCCGTTTTATGGACGAGATGACCGTCATCAGTTGTCATGAACGTCCTGTAATTCACACGCCATTTACCAATCATCAGAAAACACTCCGACAAGCAATTGAATCGATACAGCCTACCGATATTAAGACAGATCTCAAGCCAGCGGTAGATTTAGCATATACTGTCGCACAAACAAAACCCAACCCTGAAATCATTATTATGAGCGATTTTCACGCAGTTTCAGAAGAGACAATCGCACAATTTCAAGATGCACAATCGCAAAGTCAACCATCTGAAGAAGATCAGTCTAAACAACCAACAACTAAACTCCATCTGATTAGGATAGGTGAAGATAGTGATAATGTTGGCATCACCCAATTTCGTGTCCGCAAAAGTATCGTTAATGCCTTTGATTACGAAACACTATTGACTGTCGTTAACACTTCTGAGGAAGAAAAGAAGTGTAGTGTTGAGCTATATTTTAACGAGGGCCTCTTTGATGTCCGTCCTTACACACTTGCTCCCGGAGAGAAGAAATCCGAAATTTTCAGCAATTTTACTTTTGAAGGTGGGGAACTAAAAGCTGTATTAGATATTACAGATGTTTTACCTACAGATAATGTAGCTTACGCAACACTGCCTAAACGTGAACGTCTTTCCGTTTTGCTAGTTACAAATGAAAATCTGTTTCTTGAAAAAGCACTCTCCGTTGATGATAAACTAAACCTTAGTGTTATGACCCCGGAGGAATATGAGAATGCACCTAAAACCGCGGAGGTTGTTATCTTCGACCGCTTCAGTCCAACGACGCTTGGCGATGGAAATTATATGTTTATCTATCCTCCCAAAACCGATAATCCGACTGATGATGGTGCAACCAACCCAGTTCTAACTTGGAACATCGGAGAATCACTGGAAACCCCGATTATTACCGATTGGGAACGGACACATCCGATTTTGCAACATGTCCATTTGGAGAATGTCCTAATCGGTAAGGCATACGAGGTTACACCACCATCTACTGCCCAGATTTTAGCACGTTCATTTGAATCACCTGTGCTGTTCATTGATGTTACACCGAACAGAAAGATTGTCTTTTCTGCTATTAACATCTTGGAGTCTGATCTGCCATTGCGCATCGCATTTCCTGTCATTATTGCCAACATGCTCCAGTGGTTCCAACAAGATCAAGGGATGCAGGAATATCACATGCACACAGGCGAAGTGCTACGTTATAAGATTGAGTCGGAGCCTATTCCTGACACAGAAACTAATGTGGAAAACGATGACACTTCTGAATCCACACAAAAGACTGTCCTGATTACCGGTCCTGAAGAGAAAACATGGGATGTTGCTGTCGAGAATGATGAGATGCTCTTCGATCAGACACAGCAGGCAGGGTTTTATAAGTTGAGTCTCTCAAATGAACCAGCACCCGATAACCAAGAAAAACCCACTGCTGACAATCAAGATGAACTTGCAGCCGACAACGAAGAAACAGATGAACCGGTGCAGTCATGGGCAGTCAATCTTGCAAGCGAGACAGAATCTCACATCGGTATTACTGATGGAATTGAAAACCTATTAGCAGATTCAGAGGTTATAGGGGGCGGTTCATTCTTCCGTTACCCGCCTTGGATATACTTAGTATTTCTCGCTGTAATCTTAACCGTCGTTGAGTGGTTCCTATATCAGCGAAGAAGGATAGAATAAAATCACCTAATCTTCGGGCTGGAGCCCCTACCTTATGAAGTTTAAGTATTTAAATCGGTAAACCCGATTTCCCCGGGGCTGGTAGGTGCGGTTTCCTAACCGCACCATTAGCGTCAATTTAAGAAAATGTCTGCGTTTTATAAACACCTCTCAATAACCATGAGGACTGAGATTGTCTTATATTTAGTCCCGTAGGGACGATATGTTTATAGTACCTCGTCCCGCAAACCCATCTCTTCAGCTCCGTAGGAGCGATATGTGTATAACGTCTTATATAAACATTCCGCTCCTACGGAGCTCTAAGAGATTAAGGACATCGTTTTCTATAAACATTGCGTCCCTACGGGACTAAAGAGAATTCTCATATTTGAAAACCACTAAATTGACGCTTATGGTGCGGTTTCCTAACCGCACCGATAGGTTGGAATCAAGTTAATATGGTATAACAAGGCTTGCATAAATCCGGTTCGGATCAAGGCAAAACGATGGTAACCTATTCCAGAAGATGAACGCATCATTTTCTTTAAAAACGCTACTATATGCAAACAGACTTGACATATAGTGCTACTATATGCAAACAGACTTGACATATAGTAGCACTATGCGATACTATAAGTGTATGGTAAAAAGACAATTCTGGCTCAATCGAATCGAAATTGCTTGGGAACGCCGTTCGGTCGTATGGCTGTCAGGAGTGCGCCGAGTCGGAAAAACTTGCTTATGTCAAACACTTCCAGATATTGAATATTTTGATTGCGAACTACCTCGCGTAAGGCGATTGATGGAAGATCCGCAAGGATTTCTTGGTAGTATTGGGAACGGAAGGATCGTACTTGGTCATAGCACCCACCACCTAAAGGCGGGGGCTTGTGCTTCACAGACAACAACAATCCCGAAGGATTGACTTATATCGTCTCCACGTGGGGTTCTAAGCAGCCCCTAAGTATGTTTATAGCAGCATTGATGTCTCTGTCGTGGTGGGAGCCACATTTTGGACATGTCCACTGTCTATCTCTAAGAGAAAGATTATCGTTATGATACCCGCAATCGGAACAAGGTTTCGTTGTCGCAGTCCACTGTCCAACTTGATGGAACTCACGATTATGTTTGAAACATTTGAACTTCAATATCTCAACAAACTGATAGAAGGCAAGGTCAGAGACTTTACGTCCCCAAAGCCTTTTCATACCGTCAAGGTTCAGCGTTTCGGTTGCGATGAAGTCAAACCTTCGGCAAAGGTCGGTGGCAAGTTTCCAATGCCAGTCTCTACGTTGGTTGCTGACTTTGCTATAGAGTATAGCGAGTGCTCTGACAGCACGCCCCCAGTTGCCAGAACCTCTAACTTTACGACTAACATTTTTGTTAAGGGTTCTCAACTTGTTCAAAGATTGTTTCGAGAATTGTGGGCTCTGTATCTTTTCACCAGTGCTAAGCGTCAAAAAGGTTTTCAATCCAAAGTCTATCCCTACGCTCTTACCCGTAGCAGACAAGACTTCTTTGCTTGTGTCATCAGTGATAATATAGACCCAGTATTCTCCTGCAGCGTCTCGGAGGATTTGGACATAGCGGACATTACCTTGACAGTCGCGGTGCTGATGGAAAGAATACCAGATACGGTCAAACTTCAAAGATTGTGTTTTATCATTCCACGTTTTGAAAGAGATACGGAGACGCCCATTCTCAAGTCTGTATCCTGTTGGAAATTTAGCAGAGCGCATCTTGTGTGGTTTTTTCAATTTAGGCAAACCAACCTTTTTGCCACCATTCTTTTTATAGACAAAAAAACGTTGGTAAGCAGTGTCAAGACGGATGATAACAGCGTCAAGTGTGTCTCTTGGTATCCAAGCCCAGTGTTTTTTAGTCCGGTTGAGCAACTTCGTCAAATGCGGTTGCAGACGATACCTGCCAGCATATTTACCATAAATGCGGAAGTACCGTTGCTCAAGACGCAGGAAGTGATTATGCACGGCTGCCAAATCGTCAAGCATATTACCCAAACGTTTGTTTTTACCATGATTGCGTATCTTGTGTTTGTAGGTGCGCATCGCTTATATCCTTCACATTGCTTTCCGATACTATTCGGTTGGTAGGGACTATCTCAAGCGAGATAGATAGTATTCCCTACCAGCAATGCTAAATATAGCATAACATAGATTGGCATTATTTGTCAACAGAAAAAGGAGCGGGCTTTCCTCCCCTACCTGAAGGCAGGGGTCTCCAGCCCGAAGATTAGATGAATTTCAAGAATGGATAGATGCATATTGGGCAAAAGATATCCAAGAACTGTTTCGACTTGAGCGGCGTTATTCGTTTCAGAAATTTGCAGAACTCCTTATAGCACAGAGCGGTGGTATTTTTGAAGCAACCCGCTTCGCAGCCCCATGTGAGGTAAGTCGTGGCACTATCGCAAACTACCTCTCAATATTAGATGCTACCTTTGTGGTAAATATAATCCGTCCTTTCAGTTCCCGTCGCTCAACCGAAATTGTTGCGGCACCAAAGGTATATGGATTTGACACAGGTTTTGTCTGTTATTACCAAGGGTGGTCACAACTGAGACAAGAAGATCGCGGACTACTTTGGGAACACATTGTTCTCAACGAGATTATGGCACATACACAATTACGCAATATTCAATACTGGCGTGACAAAAGAGGGCATGAAGTCGATTTTGTACTCACACGCGCACGTGAAATACCAGTTGCTGTTGAGTGTAAGTGGACTGCATCAGGATTTTCACCACGACAACTTCTTGCATTTCGTAGACAATATCCGGAGGGGAAGAATTTTGTTGTCGCCCACGATGTAGATCATCCTTTTGCAAAAGAATATAATGGAATTTTGGTTAAATTTGTCAATTTGGATTCGTTGATTGATGAAATTTGCACCAGCATGGAAAACTATAAACATGAATAGAAAAACATTAAGTTGATTGAAACACTCACAAGTGTTAGCAAATTGGTGAAAGCACTGACCAAAGAAATTCAACGACTCAATGATAAAAAACCAGACTTCGAACTTCTTCTTGTATATCTTAGAAACGAAACTCATGGTATCTATTTGGCACACACCGCTCTTTCCGATGCACGAAATACACATTATGAATTCCAAAATGCTAAAATTAAGAGTAAACCATAGAATTGTAATTTAACCATACAGAATGATACCTCCAATAAATGGAGCACACATGTTAGAAAGGACTGATACCTCAACCGATAATACAAGTGAAACACCAATGCTCCAACCAATGGGGGTTGGCGATATTCTGGATACCACATTTAGTCTTTATCGAAAACATTTTCTCATGTTTTTGGGGCTTACAAGTATTTACTTTTTTGGACTTCTATTAGAATATTCACTAAAAGGGTTTATAACGGAAAAAACCCAAAAAGCCTTAATATCAGCCCTTGCTGCGATGCCTTTTGCAATCGTAAGTGTAGGTGGCGTAGTCTTCGCAAGTGCAACAGTCTACTTAGGCAACGACACGACCAGTGGTGCTTCACTTCGGCAGGTATTCAGACGGTTTTTTCCGATGTTATGGAGTCATCTAATATGGAGATTGACCCTTGTTATTTCATTAGTCAGTTTTACTGCCTTATTGCTTTTGATCGTCCGCAGAAATATAATCGGCATGCTTGTCCTATTCGTTTTTCCGTTATGTATTTATTATATGGTATGTTGGGTGTTCCACATGCCAATTGTCCTGCTTGAAGAGCCACGTGTGATGTACGCTCTGAGGCGAAGTTCTGAACTTGTTCGTAGTAAGTGGTGGCAAATACTTGGAATTCTAATCTTAATTCTTTTAGCGAGTTATGCGATTGCAATCATTTTTAAGTTATCACTTGGCTTCATCCTCATTTTCACAAAATTGGCTGGCAATACAGACTTAAGAAATATTGTTGAGTGGTCAATACTAGAGACTGTCCTTGATAGCGACAACTTCCTCTTTTATACAATTATGACATGCACCGATCTAATTATGACTGCCCTTGTTTTTCCAATATGGGTAATTGGGGTCACACTTCTATATTTTGACAGGCGGGTACGCAAAGAAGGTTATGATATTGAGTTAACTGCAAACAATCCTATAGCCATTTAGGAACTATCTTGATTTACCTGATTTGTAAATCAAAGTCACACTGAACCCTAAGAACATTCAGTGTCGATTTAGTGTTTCATTAAATCCACTAAAGGATTCTACATTTATAATTGTCATTGTCATTGTCAAATTGTCTGTGGTATACTTTTTAAGTTGAAAATGCTTTATCAAAACACTACTGATACCCAATTAACGTGATTAGAAGTTTTCTCATAGCGGTTAGCATTGCGAGGCACGGGGACCTCGCGCTACAGATCGGGTTAATTTGGTATGAGACTATTAAAACACATACAAATAACACAAAAATATGGAAATTACACGACCATTTTTACTATTACTGTTGCTATTAATACCAGTCCTTTACTACGGTTTTCGACGCAGCCTGGTAGATTTGTCTCGAACCCAGCGACTAATTAGCCTATGTATCAGAATCATTATTGTTCTGCTACTTATCCTAAGTGTAGCAGATCTCCAATATCTGAAAACAGGTGATAAACTTACAGTGATGTTTCTGGCAGATATTTCTGATAGCATTTCAGAGGATGGCTTAAAAAAATCAACGGAATATATCAGCGAAGCAATCAAATCACGTAATGGGAATCAAGAAACCGGTATTATAGCCTTTACTGAAAAAGCCGAAATTCTTGAAGACCCTGATATTCAAGATCAGGAAAAGTCGGAAGGGGAATTTAAACTCGTTGAAATCAAGAAAACTTGGTTGGATGAGAATGAGGATGTTGGCGACACTACGAATATCGCACAAGCAATTGAAACGGCATGGAGTGTTTTCCCCGCGAATGCAAACAAAAGGATTGTCCTGATAACGGATGGTATTGAAACACAGGGGGATGCTATTCACACTGGACTGCGTGGGAAAGACTTCGGTATACAGATTGACACGGTGCCTATTTATCCAAGCGATGAACCGGAGGTAATGGTACAGCGAATTGAGGCACCGGCACAGGTCAAACAAGGGGCACCCTTTAATCTTGAAGTGCTTATCCACAGCAATCATGAAGATATTGCAGAAATCCGTCTATCTAAAAACAAGTTTGAGGCAGCCAAAAAAGAGGTCCGTCTCGTTGAAGGCGAAAATCGCGTTGTTTTTACTGAAACATCTATGGAAAGCGGAACATTAACCTATGACGCAATTTGTCGCACGACACAAGACACCCGCTATGACAACAATCGTGCATTCGGTATCGTTTCAGTTTCTGGTAAACCTAGAGTCTTGCTCATTGATGAGAACGAATCCCAAACTCGATACTTAATGCGTGTTCTTGAAGATGCTAAGATCCGTGTTGATGTGCGCAACGGATTAGGCGTTCCGAATGAACTTGCTGATCTCCAAAACTATGAACTTATTGTCTTTAGCGATGTTCCCGCTAACCGTCTAAACGAGAAACAGATGGAACTTATCCGCACTTATGTCCAAGACCTTGGAGGCGGATTTATGATGCTCGGTAGTGAGAACAGTTATGGATTGGGTGGCTACTACAAGACCCCAATTGAAGAAATTTTACCTGTTCGAACCGACACCGAAAAGAAGAAGGAAACCCCCTCCTTAGCAATGGTGCTCGTGATTGACAAGTCAGGAAGTATGGGTGGTACCAAGATAGAATTAGCAAAAGAGGCAGCACGTGCAACCGTGGAACTGCTCGGTCCGCGCGATAAAATCGGAATTATCGCTTTTGATGGTTCACCCTTCTGGATTACAGAGATGCATGATGCCTCTGACAAACAATTCATATCAAATCAGGTTGGTTCAATCGTAGCAAGTGGCGGCACAAATCTCTATCCGGCACTGCAACAGGCATATTATGCACTAACAGAGACAACTGCCAAACTCAAGCACGTCATCGTTCTTAGCGATGGACACTCACAAGGTGGGGATTGGTATGGTATTGCCAATTCTATGCATTCAGAACAGATCACTATTTCTTCAGTCGGTATCGGTAGTGGTGCAGACATGAATCTGTTAGGTAACCTTGCCAAGTGGGGTGGTGGACGCGACTATTTCACGCAAGACCCTTATAATATCCCGCAAATCTTTGCTAAGGAAACCGTAACCGCTTCCAAATCAGCTATCATTGACGAACCGTTCATCCCCCAACGTATCAAACCGACCCAAGTTTTGAGTGGGATTGACCTTGGACTCGCGCCTTTCCTACTCGGGTACGTATCAACCCAACCACGCCCCACCGCTGAAATTTTCCTTGTTTCCGATCGTGGTGATCCAATTCTGGCAAGTTGGCAATACGGTTTAGGGAAATCTGTCGCATTCACCTCTGATGCAAAAGCTCGATGGGCAACGGATTGGTTAGAATGGCCCGGCTACGGTAAGTTCTGGACTCAACTTGTCCGTGATACAATGCGAAAAACAACACTCAGCAATTTTCAAGCAGAAATCACCAAAGAAAAGGGAGTAGCACATCTTGCGATTGATGCGCTCAGTGAAGAAGGTCAGTTCCTGAACGAATTGGACAGCGAAATTTCACTTATCGGTCCCGATCTCAAAAAGAAGCAACTAACAATCTCACAAACCTCACCCGGACGATATGAACTTGATTTTCCAACGCAAGATGTCGGTCCCTATTTCCTGAACATCATGCAAAAACAAGGAAGCGAAATTGTTAATACCCAAGTAACTGGCACTGTCGTTTCCTATCCTGAAGAATATATTGTTCACAACGCGAATGAATCGCTTCTAACACAACTCTCATCTGTGTCTGGTGGAAAATTCAACATTTCTGCTGAGGACGCATTCCGTTCCCCCGAAAATCCTGTAACGCTTCGGATTCATCTGTGGCGTCCCTTCCTTATCGTCGCGTTAATCCTTTTACTCATTGATATTGCACTGCGCCGTATTGATATGAGACGTTCCTAAACCTATTGTACATTAACGTGAGTTCGATAAACAGATTCAACAGGGTTATTTAGTTTTAGGCTTTTTGTCCATTTTAGACGAAAAGTCGCGATTCGGAGATCGCTCCTACAGCGGAAAGTCTTAGATTGAAAACCTAAATATTCGGAGAACTAAATAGCCCTGCAGATTCAATGACTACTGCTTTGTCCACCTAATTTTTGTGGTTTGTAGGTCGGGTAGAGCGTCCGCGAAACCCTCTGCTCTACCCGACCTACAATATTTTGGTGGACATAGCACTACTGTCCGTTGGGTAGAACGGAATCCACAATAAAATCCGACACAAAAAAGTGATTCATCCTCCATTTAAGATGTTTTAGGATTAAATTGAATAGATCATTCGACTCGCTTCTTCAAATTCAGGTTCAAGCGGGTCAGTGGATAGGTATAACTTTTGATATGGTTCATAAAGTTGGATATAACTCCAATTTACGCCACAAAGAACTTTTCCATTATTAACAAGTTTGATAAATCTACCGCGAAATTTAGCACGTGTGTTTTGAGGGGGGGCATGCATAGCGCGGCGAATCTGAGAATCATCTAAAATCCGTTCAGTCAACCCTCGTTTTTCGGCTTTGTAGAAAATGCTGTCATCTTGTCGAATGTTGTGGTATTCCAAATCTAAACGTTTCACTTCAGCGGAATCCCAGCCTATAGAACGGTGGTTGACGTAGGTTTCAATCCATTTTCGCTTGATGACCCAATCAAGTTCACGATCCAACTGCATTGGATCATCTTCAAGACAAGTCATAACATATTCCCAACGCGCCATAACTTCATCGGTCGTTGGATCAGATTCTGCCTGCTCAAGATACTTTTTTGCACACTCAAAGTATTGCCATTGAAGCTCAATTGCAGATAGCCGTTTCCCGTTCTCGAGTTCAATTAGTCGTTTGCAGGATATATCTTCAGATATTTCGTGAATGGCTTGCACAGAATTACGGAGTGCAAACCTTTCATTGATAAAATGATCCTCAATCATACGGAGGATAATCCCAGTTGTTCCGACTTTCAAAAATGTTGAAAATTCGGACATATTAGAATCACCTACGATGACATGCAATCGTCTATATTTCTCTCTGTCAGCGTGGGGTTCGTCTCGTGTGTTGATAATGCCACGAGCGGTAGTTGTAGCGATGGAAATTTCTTCTCGGATATGTTGTGCGCGTTGCGAAATCTCATAGTAGCCTTGATCACTATGTTTGACTTTTCCCGCGCCCGAGAAAATTTGCCGAGTGACAAAAAAAGGGATGAGTTGTGATGCCAACTGCCGAAAACTAACTTTTTCGCGCTCCATCAGATAGTTTTCATGACATCCGTAGGTATTGCCTACTGTATCTAAGTTATTTTTAAATATTGAGATTTTACCTCGAAACCCATCAGTACGCATCCTGCGTTCAGCAGTGGTGGCAAGCCGTGTGACGATTCGTTCCCCTGCTTTATCGTGTGCGACCAGTTCAATTACGTCATCACATTCAGGAGTGGCATATTCAGGATGGCATCCAATGTCTTGATAAAACCGTGCGCCGTTTTCCAAAAACACATCCGGATACATTCTCCCAGAAATTATTTCACGAAACAGATACATCACGACATTCTGAACAGTAAGTTTTTTGCTTTTGTTTTTCTCTGGGGTACAGATTATCCCGTATTCGGTTTCCAATCCGTATATTCTACGATGCATGGTTAAAAATCTCAGTTATCTCTTCAACAGAAAACCGGCGAAATTTACGACGACCTGCAGCTGAATCAAGACACGCAACTTCAATGGTCTCTGGTGTTATCTGATACGGTTCCGACTCTTCACCCTCAATGGATTCAAAAGTTTTTGAGGCAAGTTGTAACGCATCGGCTAATTCCAAACCCTCAGCATAAGTCTCATTAAGTATCTCAGTAATAGAACCTGCTCTGCCTCCTATTACAGCAAACTTTTCCTTTTCCTCATAGGTACCATCAAAGGTCATCCTATAAATCTGACTTCTATTAATAGGATTTCTATCCACCTCGCATACGAGCAGTTCAACCTCAAGCGGTTTCACGTCCCATGCGTGGGCAATTGCCCCCATGTGTTGTGAATAGAGGTTCGTCAACCATTTCCCAGTGACATCTTCTCGATAATAGGTATACCCTTTCACTTCTGCTTCACGTATACCTGCCACTCTTAGTGCTTCATATTCGGAAACACGACCGGTTGAAGCGAGTGCAATTTTGTCATAAATTTCAGAAATCTTAAATATGGTTCTACGGGGGTTTTCGGCAACCATCAGAAGGCCGTTGTTATACTCTAAAACAATCACTTCCTTCGCTTGTTCAATTCCATGATCGACAAAAACCCTTTTATCTTCCCAAATTTGATCAGGTGACACGTAATAAGGCGTTGACATTTATCTCCTTGAATTTAAGAAAACTTGATGATGTAGACCTACTATTGCTCTAAGCGAGAAATTAACTCTTGGAACAATCCTGCAACAGTATCGTCCGAAACATCGGAAATACCTTCTTCAGTAATTACTGTCAGCGTTGGAAAGATTTTCCTAATTAAATCGGGTCCTCCAGTCGCAATATCCTCGTCTGCAGCGTCCCAAAGTGCCTCAACGACTGCTTTTAAGGCGGCTTGTTCAGACATATCCGATTGATACACCTTTTTTAAAGTTGAACGCGCATCTTTCCCACCGGAACCGATAGCATAATAGGCGTCTTCCTCATAACGTCCGCCAAGTGCATCATATTTAAAAATTCGCCCCTTTTGTTGTTTTAGGTCATAGCCAGCAAAAATCGGCAGGACAACCAGCCCTTGCATAGCTAAACTTAAATTCGTTCTAACGAGGCTTGACAGATAGTTGGCTTGCCCATCCAGACTTAAAGAAATTCCCTCTATCTTTTCGTAAAATTCAACTTGAACTTGGAAAAGTTTTGCTGTTTCAAAACAGGGCCCCGCTACACCAGCGACAGCAATTGCAGAGTGTTTATCAATTTTAAACACTTTCTGAATCCGACGTTCCCCGACTTGGTAACCTTCGGTAGCTTGACGGTCCCCAGCGATTATGACACCATTATCGTATACAAGTGCCAGAACAGTAGTCCCTTCCAAAAAATTATGGGGGTAGGACTCCCGCATCCCATTGAGTCGGTCCCAATCAGCTACCTTATCAGGGTATCGGTTTTTCAGAATTTGTAAAAAATCGGTATTTCCATAGTCATGGTGTTTGAGCAATCCTACTGCCCTCCCCGCTGGATATAGTTTTCGACGAATTCCTCTGAATTTTCTTCTAAAATCTCATCGATTTCATCAAGAAGTGCATCTAAATCCTCAGTCAAATCGTCGACGTTTTCATTGAGTTCGGGATTGGGTTGGATCTCCTCATTTTCATTGGTGGGATGATCTCGGTATTCTTGCTGTTTTTCGCGTGGCATGTTGTACTCCTTTTCAATTCTGGCAACGGATACCCGTATGCCTCTATGTTTTCGAACATAATTCCATCAGGGAAAACTTTTTATCAACAAGATTATTTGCAGTTTGCTCGGATTTGGTTGACGAGTTCAACGACGGTACAAGAGTTCAGCAGTTCACCGATAATGGCTTGCGTGCCAAAGTGTGGACGGTCCATCATAATCTTATCATAGCCGGTTGGACCGTTGAAAACGATTGAATTCCAGCTTACACTGTGAATGTCATTCGGAAATTTTCGTAAACATGTTCCTCGAAAATATGCGCGCGTATCTAAAGGTGGATGTTGAATTGCATGGACTATTTCCTCCTGAGTTAAGATACGTTCAATATGTCCATTCTTGAGTAATCGTGCATAAAGTCCTTTATCTGGACGTAGGTCATGATACTGAAGGTCAAGCATACGAACGCGTGGGTCAGTCCATTTGAAATCGTGTCGCGCAATATAAGCATCAATAAGCTTTTTCTTAATAATCCAATCTAAATGCTGTCCTAAACTCATCGGGTCAGTTTTTAACCCATTTAGGACAAAATCCCATTTCTCCAAAACATCTTCAACTATAGGTGTGCGTTCCTCATCCGTGAGATGTTTATGTGCCAGTTCAAGATATGCTTGCTGAATTTCTATAGCTGACCATTTACGATCATCTTTAAGTTCAATCTTGTTCTTGCATGACAAATCACGCGAAACAGATTTTACCATCGCAACAGGATCTTGTAAAGCGAATTGCTTACCGACAACACCTTTCTCAATTAATTGCAGGACGATAGACGTAATACCAACTTTCAGATAGATAGAGAATTCGGACAAGTTTGAATCGCCTACGATAACATGCAACCGACGATAAAACTTTGAATCTGCGTGCGGTTCGTCTCGAGTGTTGATCAAAGGACGTTCAACCATTGTGCTCAGACCGACCTCTTTTTCAAAGAAATCTGCGCGTTGTGAAATCTGATATTCGGTTTCGTCCGCTCCGTTTTCTACCCCCACCTTCCCACTTCCGGTAATTATCTGACGTGTAACGAGGAAAGGCGTGAACCCATCAACTATATCCGAAAACGGAATTTTACGTGACATCAAGTAATTTTCATGTGAACCGTAACTATGTCCTTTGTAGTCAGTATTGTTTTTATAGATAATTATCTCTTGATTATCCAATAGCAGTTGTTCGGCAGCAAGACGACTCAAATCTAAAATGAGTTCTCCAGCTTTTTCGTATTTGACCAAGTCGCGAGCATTTGAACATTCAGGTGTGCAATATTCAGGGTGTGCGTGATCAACATAATATCTACCACCGTTCACCAAAATATCGTTTATTACACTGTTGTTCCCATCTTCTACTGGCGGGTTTTCGCCTTCCGCTATAAATCCACGTGCGTCTATCAATGGACTTTCTTGCGCGTAATCCCACGAAATTGTTGGAATGTTACGGCTTTTGTACGCGTTTACAACTAAGGTTGAAGCCGCTATAGGGTCTTGCTCTCGCGCATTTTTGACAGAGATGCCGAACTCAGTTTCGGTGCCTATAATTGTTGGTACTGCCATTAGTGATACTCACGACGGAAACCAAAGCCGTGTGCTTCTTTTAGCACACAACCATCCTCTGTGATTCCTGCTTCCGTCTCTCGTGCCTCAAACAGAGGTCTTACTTGGACTCCACAGGCGTTTATACTCTCTGTCTATCCGACAGCAAGGTGTTTTAGGTTTATTGCAGCGTTGACATCTCTATCTATTTGATAGTCGCATTGACTGCAATGATAAGTTCTCTCTGATAGCGTCAAGTCATCTTTTTTGTGTCTACAACTACTACAAGTTTTGCTTGATGCATAGAATTGCGGTGCTTCTAATACAGGTATTCCGAAAGCATCTGCTTTCGTTTTTAGCTTATTTAGAAACCCGCCTAACGCTGAATCTGATAACGCCTTTGCTAACTTTCTATTCTTTAGCATGTTTGTCACCTTGAGTGTTTCTATGCTGATAGCACCTGCACGACGGATAATATCGGTAGTTGCTTTGTGGTGCACATCGTTTCTGATACAAGCGATACGATAGTGGATACGTTCTACCTTGTGTTTTTGTTTAGACCAGTTATTTGATCTAAACACTTTACGGCTCAACTTTCGTTGATCTCGTTTGAGTTTTCTCTCATAGCGTTTTAGGGGTCTTGGATTATCATACTTAGTCCCATCACTCAAGGTTGCCATTGTTGTTAAGAGTTCACCACGATTGGAAGTTGTCTTGATCTAAACCTGCCTTGAAATCTGACAACGCTTGATTATATGCAAATCTCGCATAGCCACATTGTTGTGAAAACCAGCGTCTTTGCTTAAAAGTGGGATCTAAAGTTATTTTGTGTGTTTTGTATGGCATATCTGACTCCCATAGGTTTCTGACTCCCTCGTCAAAGGTGTGGTAGGTGTTGACGCACCCACCACTGAGTCAGTCTTATAATTATACCACAAAATACATGTAAATGTCAAGCGTTTTTTGACCCACAACCAGGGTTATTTAGTTTTAGACTTTTTGTCCATTTTAGACGAAAAGTCGCGATTCGGAGATCGCTCCTACAGGGGAAAGTCTTAGATTGAAAATCTAAATATTCGGAGAACTAAATAGCCCTGGACCCACAACTAAAGCAGTGGGATTGTCAGCTAATTCCCTTCACTTTCGGAATCAAGTGGAATCATCAAACGTTAGAGATATGTCCCGCCTGTGCTCACTCGCACATCAGGACGTGCCTGTGGTTCATTGATTAAGGCTCGAATGTTGACAATTTTCTCACCTTTCCTGCCAGATATTTTTGCCCAATCATCTGGATTAGTTGTATTTGGAAGGTCTTCATTTTCATGGTACTCTTCCCGAATAGCAGTCTTCAGATCATGCAGAGAAATTCCTTTTTCTTTCCCTTCTGAACTGATTAGACGTTTAATCGCTATTTTCTTTGCCCGTGAAACAATGTTTTGAATCATCGCACCGCTAACGAAATCTTTGAAAAAGAGAGTCTCGCGTTCGCCGCGGGTGTATGTTACTTCAATAAACCTATTCTCATCTGTGGTCGCGTACATTTCGTCTACAGCCGCAGATATGAGGTATTCTGAAACGTCATCAGTATTTCCATCAAACTTTTCTATTTCTTTTTTCGCAAACGGAAGATCCGGCGTTAAATAGATACCAAAAATATCCTTAGCACCGTCAATATTCGGACGGTCAATCTTGATTTTGATGTCAAGTCTTCCCGGTCTCAAAACAGCGGGATCCAGAAGGTCCTGTCGATTACTTGCGCCGATAACAATAACATCACGTAAATTTTCTACGCCATCAATTTCTGCGAGAAACTGTGGTACCAGTGTAGACTCCATGTCTGATGAGATACCTATGCCGCGTGATCGGAACAGTGAGTCCATTTCGTCGAAGAAGATAACTACTGGGAAACCCTCTTTTGATTTTTCACGTGCTTTTAGGAACACCTCTCGTATCTTTCGTTCAGTTTCACCGACATACTTATTGAGAATTTCTGGTCCCTTAATATTTATAAAATACCCTCTAATATCATCTCTATCGGTCTGTTGACGAATACGTTCTGCGAGGCAATTGGCAACCGCTCGCGCAATTAATGTTTTTCCACAGCCTGGCGGTCCATACAGGAGTACACCTTTTGGCGGCATAAGATCAAATTCGCGGTACTCATCTGGATAAAGATAAGGCATTTCAATGGCGTCTCGAATCGCCTCTATCTGTGTATCCAAACCACCGATGTCAGCATAACTAATATCTGGAACTTCTTCGAGCAGTAGGTCATCAAGTTCGCGTTTTGGAAGTTTTTCAAGTAGCATACCGCTGGTATGATTCAATAAGACGCTGTCGCCGGTCTTCAAAGTTTCGTTTTTCAACGCTGCAGAAACGCGCACGACTTGTTCTTCATCTGTTCTGAGGTTGACAATAGCGCGGTCAGATTCAAGTACCTCTTTTATCTTAACAACATCACCGTGTTTCTCAGGCTGTTTGATTGCGATGACATTTAAGCCACTATTCACGATGACTTCTTGTCCTACTTGTATTTGATCGGCTTTTATGGCAGGATCAAGATTCACACGCCATTTTTTTCCGCTGATATCTACATCAATAGTGTTGTCATCGTTCGCACTAAGGAAGATGCCGTAGTTGTTTGGAGGGGCACTGAGTTGCTTAACCTTCTCTTTTAGGAGTTCAAGTTTCTCTTTTGCTTCTTGAAGGGTACTTGTGATTTTTCGGTTGCGTCTGTGCGCCTGCATAAGTTCGCGCGTCATTTCATAGAGACGTGCGTCTACATCTTCATCAGGAGCTGCTCTGAGTTGTCTTCTCAGGTCACCGACTTCGTTCTCAAGCATCTCTATCTGCCAATTTAACTCACGTATTAACTGTGGATAGTCAACCGAATCTGATTTGATCCCTTCAATATCGGGACCTTTCAATATATCAGATGAAGTCTCTATTTTGCTTGCCATACAAGAATTTCTCACTTTCCATTGAAAAGATTGATGGTATGGTAGAAAAAAGGTTGGATTACATTAAACCAACCTTAGTGCATAAAAGTATAGCATGTTGAAAATATTACATCAAGGAAAAACACAAGTGGCATTTGGTTTTGAACAAAGTATCGCTATAAATCGGGTTACAAACCCCTTGAATAAGAAATATCGGGATTACAAATCTCTCATACAAGAGTCTTCTGATTAATAATCTTAATTTTCGTCGTCAGGTTCTGGGGTTGTATCATCAACATCTGGGATGGATCCTGCTCCAGATTCAGAAACTGCACCGAGGTTCTCACGGATTTTTTTGTCAAGCTCCGCCATAATTTCCGGATGCTGCTCCAAATAGGTTTTCGCATTATTCCGACCTTGACCTATCCGTTCGTTGTTATATGAGAACCATGAACCTCTTTTCTCAACCAACTCTGCATCAACAGCGATATCCAAAATGGTTCCCTCTTTGGAAATTCCCTTGCC
This sequence comes from Candidatus Poribacteria bacterium, assembly GCA_965237835.1. GTDB lineage: Bacteria > Poribacteria > WGA-4E > WGA-4E > WGA-3G > MSPOR6. The sequence continues at coordinate 1,252,166 of OZ250160.1, forward strand.
AAAAGTCACATCAAATTCTGCTTCTTTGAAAGGGGGGGCAACCTTGTTTTTCACCACCTTGACAAGGACTCTGTTTCCAAGCACATCAGTGCCTTCTTTTATCTGTGTGGCACGACGAATTTCTAATCGGACAGAGGTATGAAACTTCAGTGCAAGTCCGCCTGGGGTTATATCAGGATTACCAAATATGATACCTATCTTTTGGCGAATCTGGTTGGTAAAAATGACGCACGTTTTCGATTTGCTTGTCACACTCGATAGTTTTCTTAAAGCCTTAGACATCAAACGCGGGAGCAATCCGACATGTGCATCACCCATCTCACCTTCAACTTCTGCTTGGGGTGTCAATGCGGCAACAGAATCAATAATGACAACATCAATTGCACCACTCCGTATAAGGGTTTCCACAATCTCTAATGCTTGTTCGCCAGAATCTGGCTGTGAAATCAGGACATTTTCAAGGTTGACACCGATATTTCGCGCGTAAGTTGTGTCTAATGCGTGTTCAACGTCAATAAAAGCCGCTATTCCACCCAGTTTCTGTGCTTCAGCGACGATGTGGAGTGCTAGCGTGGTTTTTCCTGTCCCCTCATGTCCAAAAATTTCGATAATTCTTCCTCTTGGCACTCCACCAACGCCTAACGCTATATCAAGCGAAAGGGCTCCGGTAGGGATAACTTCCACAGGTACCACTTCGTTGTCTGTAAAACGCATAATTGCACCTTTTCCGTAAGCACGTTCTACCTGAGAAATGGCATCGTCAACTGCCTTCTTTTTCTTTTCAGCTTTCTTTTGTTCTTCCGGACTTTTTTCATTTTCCGGCTTTTTGCGATCATCATTTGCCATTTTCGACTTTCTCCCTGCCCAACTGATAATTTTGTATTGGGGTATAGACTGCACCACTGGGTCGCAACTCACTTTTGACAAGTGTGATTTTATCCACTGTCAGGAATGCCCCCTCAATTGTTTCAAATTTTTTAAATAATTTGATATAAGTACTCAAATTCACTTGGTTTTTTAACCGTGCGAGTGTTAAATGCGGATGAAACCGATTTTCATTCGAAAAACCCAACTTTACCAATTCATCGTCAATTGTACTCGCCAACGTTGATAATTGGATTGTCCCGCGTTTGATACCTACCCATAATACACGAGGTTGCACTAAATTTGGAAATGCGCCAACTCCACCAATTTCTATAGAAAATGGTTTTTGTTGTCCTGCTGTCCTATGTAAAGATGCGTCTATCTGATTGACACTGTTGTTCTCTACCTCTCCGATAAACTTCAATGTCAGATGAATATTTCTGGGTTTCGTCCAGGATGCTCTTTCAATCTTCGGGCGAAATGCCTCCTGAATCTCTGTTAATAAATCCTGAATACTTTCTGGTATCTCAACAGCAACAAAACACCGAATAGACTCAGGTTGCATTAGAATTGACCTCAAATTGCATGTCTATCTAAACTGAAAATGCCTTTCTGTTGCCATATAAAATCTCTAAACCAGAGGCAACCGTTAACAACAAAGGTAGGTACATCATAAAATAAATAGGGCCGTGGTGTTGTATAACATTATCTGAATCACGAAATAGAATAAGTAAAATCAAACTTATTACTATGACGATAACTTGAGAAGAAGTTTTGTATTTACCCCATCGATTTGCCGATATTACCTCACCATGTTTTGCAACAAATACGACACGGAATGCAGTGACAATTACTTCACGTCCAATAATGACTAACACCATCCATAATGGAATTAGCCGTGCACCATCGCCTAAATATTCATGTTGAAAAAGATAAAGACTTATTAAAGCAGCCCCGACTAAAATTTTATCAACAAGTGAGTCCATAAAGCTGCCAAAACTGGTAATTCCTTGCTTCCGTGCAATTTTTCCATCAAAATAATCCGTTAAGGCAGCTAACCCAAAAACGATAGCCGCAGGGAGCATCAATTTGGATCGAAAACATAGGATGAACGGCAACGTTAACAGCAAACGAGAAAATGTAAGGAGATTTGCCAGTCGTAAATAATCAGGAAAATTCATATATACTTAATTATCGGTAAGATCAATTACCTCAGCATCTTTTGGAAAAACCATCTTAAAAATGTTTGGTGGCAACTTTTTATCTCGTTTAATATTAGACAATTTCATAACTACGCTGCGACGATTTCCATCTTCATATACAGTTACATAACCAAATTGTACGGGTAACCACTCACCCTCTTTGATCCATAATTCAAGCATCTCCTTAATATCTTGAGTTTCTTGTTTTTGCTGAATATCCGCAGTTTCTTGTCTTTGTCCAACATTTCTATTCAACAGTTCTGGTTTAGGAGTCAACTGAAGTTGATGTACCCCTTTAGCGTTCGCTGCTTCATCTGGAACTAATTTCATATCCCAGTTTTTTGATAAATCCTCAAGAGATGCACCTGTTCCGGGTAGTATCTCACGTCGTTGGGAATTACTCAACTTCTGTTTATTGACTTCATTGAGGAGTGGTACATAAGACCATACGTAAGCACCATCTAAAACGATTTTTTTTATGACTTTATCAGGGTTTTTAAGAGCGACATACTCCATGTGCAGCAGGTTTGGCATACCGAATGTAAATCGTCCACGACTTACACTTTTTCTGGTTTTATATAGGGTTGTCTCCTCAAACTCTGCACTGAAGTTCTTAGACTTCTCGTAAGCAGTTCTGAAATTCTCAAAGATTTCGTCAACCGTATAGGAATATCCAGTGTTCACAAAACACAGAAATAGTAAAACAAAACTACAATATAGGCGTTTCAAGATGCCTCTCCTTTTTTGACAACGTGAAATTTCTATTTTCGCTATATAGTTTACCATACGCTATTCTACATGTCAATGTTATTTTTACTGTGGTATATAAGTGTTTTGTCATCTGAATCGCGGGTTATGCGGATTGCACAGATAGATAGGTACAGTATTGCTTCTCTTGTAGGTTCCCGATAATTACTGAGTCCTGTTAACAAAAAGATTCACAAGTGCACAACTTGAATGAAACCCACTTTTTTGAAAGCTTTTATGAAAAAGGCAATCGGTTGCCGAGCGAGACAGCATTGGCGTACGAGTATTTTAAGCTGTACCGAGATATGTTTTCAGAGGAGCGTTCTTTGCGCGCACTATGTGAACGCGAAGTGAACGGTAAAAAAAGATCAATTTCACAAATGGGACGTTGGTCAAAAGAGGAGCATTCTTTGCGCGCGCTATGTCACCTGGATGTCACCGGTAAAAAAAGATCTGAACGCGTTTTTAAACGTTGGTCAAGAGAGGAGCGTTCTTTGCGCGCGCTATGTCACCTGGATGTCACCGGTAAAAAAAGATCTGAACGCGTTTTTAAACGTTGGTCAAGAGAGGAGCGTTCTTTGCGCGCGCTATGTCACCTGGATGTCACCGGTAAAAAAGATCTAAACGCGTTTTTAAACGTTGGTCAAGTGAACACAATTGGCAGGAACGAGTTGCGACTTATGATGCTGAGGTAGAACTTTCGTTTGTGATAAATCTGTCGCAGAAGTTTAAGTAGTGGAAGTATCTAAAACCTCGCGCGTATGGCTGGTCTAAGTGTTTAGCAAGGTGAAATTAAAATGTCTATTATGTTATATATAAATTTACATAATAGACTAATACCAAATTAACTTGATTCCAATCTATCGGTGCGGCTTCCTAACCGCACCATAAGCGTCAATTTAGTGGTTTTCAAATATGAGAATTCTCTTTAGTCCCGTAGGGACGCAATGTTTATAGAAAACGATGTCCTTAATCTCTTAGAGTTCCGTAGGAGCGGAATGTTTATATAAGACGTTATACACATATCGCTCCTACGGAGCTGAAGAGATGGGTTTGCGGGACGAGGTACTATAAACATATCGTCCCTACGGGACTAAATATAAGACAATCTCAGTCCTCATGCTTATTGAGAGGTGTTTATAAAACGCAGACATTTTCTTAAATTGACGCTAATGGTGCGGTTTCCTAACCGCACCTACCGTCCTGAAAATAAGACAAATCCCGTTAATAAGGTTGGCAGAACTGACAATGATCCAGTCGTTAGAGTTAGATCACAAGCATCTACAGCAATCCCAGAAAATCCGAAAATCTCGCTCATTATCCGCACAGATGTACCGCGTGAGATGGAGACAGCAATACATGCAATTTTAGCTGCACGCGGCAAACGCAAAGAAACCGCTCCAGGAACAGAATGGTTTATTACACACCCAAGCGAAGTCGAAGAAATTCATGCATTTATTCAAGGAGGAACTTCAAATACCTGTTCCATTTCCCAATAGTTTTCGATTAATATTTAGAAAATCGGACTTGCAAAGCTCTCCTACAAGAATCCTATATCAAAAAAATTTGACTTCTGCGATAAGATAATGTATAATTTATTAGAAATTTAATTTTTATCCACAAACATATTATGTTAATGCTATTTTTCTGCAACCATCACCATTCAATCCATTCCTGAGTAGGGCGGATTAGAATGATGAGGTGATTATTCCATACATCATAGTGGACTTGAAGCAAGCGAAACTTGCTTGAACCCTGGTAAACTAACCGCTCTCCTTCGCGCCGATTTATCGGCACGTTGAGATTACGGCGTATCTTGTTTATCAGGTTTTTTTGTTACGAGGGACCTTTACAAGGAAAGTTTTAATATTGAAATTGCTTGGGAGCAACGCATAATGGAAAAGTTTACTAAACCCTCCGGAACGAACGAAAAGTTTACTAAACCCTCCGGAACGAACGATTTTCTGCCTGAACAGATGGTTCAACGAAATTTCGTTGAGAAAATCGTTTGTGAAACGTTTGAAAGTTATGGATATGCACAGATTCAGACACCACTGTTTGAATCCTTCGCGCTTTTATCCGCGCAGTCCGGCGAAGAGATACGTCACAAAATGTTTACGTTTGTTGGTCCAGATCGGGTAGATTATGCGCTGAGACCTGAACTCACCGCACCTGTCTGTAGAATCATTGCAAATGATGATCTACAACATCTGCCATATCCCTATAAATTATATTACATCGGACAATGTGTGCGTCAAGAACCGAAGACCGACAACCCAGAGGTTAGGCGCGAATTTCGACAGGCAGGGGTAGAACTGATTGGTCCCGGATCGGCACTTGCAGACGCAGAGATTATTACACTACCTGTCCGCATCCTTGAGAAACTCAACATTTCAGGGACGAAGTTGAAAATCGGTAATACCGGTGTATTTCGTGAGATTTTTAAACAGGTAGCCCTTGATCCAAAAGATCATAGTGAGGTGATATTAGATATTGATCATCTTTCTCGGCTGCGGGTGGAAAGCCAATTTTTGGATTTGGATACGCTTAGTGATGAACTCAATATGTTGCGGCGTTTGCAAGGACCTGACTACCAAGGTGACCACAAGATTGAGACATCCACTATTCAGGAATTAACAGAAAGCAGTGCTGCTACTTGGGTAGAGAAGTTGCCGATGATTGCTGAGGACACCTATAAGGCGAGATGGCACCGATATTTCAATATCTCAGAAGATATTGCACAACGTTGTATTGATGTCTCAAAGATCAGTGGCGATAAGGATACGGTCATGTCAGCGTGGGAAACGATTCTTGGTGATACAGCACAGGAAGTTCGCCAAGAGCTGCGGACACTTTGCAAATGTTTGGAAAACTATGAAATTACCGACTTTGAAATCAATTTGGGTATTACGCGCGGGTTTGATTTTTATACGGGGACAGTTTTTCAGATTGAATTGTCGGAGAAAAACTTACCAATCTGCGGTGGCGGAAGATATGATCGGTTGATTGAAAGTTTTGGCGGACCGTCACTTCCGGGGGCAGGATTTGCGTTCCAATTTGATTCGCTGATGGAGGCGTTTACTGAAACGCAGCGAGAAACGGTTCAAGCGAAAAAGGATTACTTTATTGCGACAACATCCACGGATCTAATGCCTATAGCGCAACGTCTTGCTGAAAAACTGAGACGTTCCGACAAAATCGTAGAGGTGGATTTAATGGATCGTGACATAAAAGCTCAGCATGACTATGCTGTCCAAGCAAATTATGATTATCTGATCCGCTTAAACTCGAATGAATCGATGTGGCGAATAGACCTGAAAACTGACAATACAGAAGAGGTGACTATCAAAGACCTTTAAATGGATATAGACGAATACGAAACCTTCCTATATCTAATATCAAATTAACTTGATTCGAAGTTTTCTGATAAAGTCAGCATTGCGAGGCACGGGGACCTCGCGCTACGAATTGGGTATAAAGCGAGGAAACCGATTATGGAAACAGAACGGATGTTGAATCTACTTTTGCCGAAAGGCACTATACAGTCTGAAACACTTGAGACGTTTCAGCGCGCAGGCTACGAATTAAACGGATACAAGTCAACCGATCGGTCTTATCGTGCTACCTTTCAAAACGATAGCGAATTCCAGATAAAGATTTCTCGTCCGCAAGAGATACCGGTTTATGTTGGCATGGATGATTTTTATGATTTGGGAATCACTGGACAAGATTGGGTTGAAGAGACCGATGCGGATGTTGAGGAGATTCTTCCGTTGGACTATGGGTTTGTTAGTATTGTTCTTGCTGTTCGCGAAGAACGGAAGGACATCAATACTTTCACGGATTTGGTGAACCTTGCGGATAGAAACATTCGCATTTCTACGGAATATCTGAACATCGCGGAGAAATATATCCTTGAAAAGACAGAAAACCGCGTAGCACCTGCGATTCTAACCCCATGGAAGCGATTGAACACCCTCGGGACTTACCAGTCCCCCATCACACTCATGCTGTCTTTCGGCGCAACAGAGGGGAAACCGCCTGAAGAGGCGGATGCTATCATTGACAATTGTAGTTCAGCACGCACGCTTAAGGCAAACTACCTCAAGATAATTGAAGTGCTACGTGAATCCGAATCTACGCTGATTGCAAATCCGAAATCGCTCAAGGATCCATGGAAACGTGAAAAGATTGAAGAACTGAAGCAGACATTAGAAAAAGGATTGCGGAGACGGCGAAGTCAAGCACTTCCCGGACACATTTAAGGAGCAAAAATTATGGCGACCATTAAACCGCGCGTCCCCCGTGGCATGAGAGATATATTGCCTGAACAGATGATTCGTAGACAATATGTTATAGATGTTATTCGCGATGTATTTGAGGAATTTGGGTTTGAACCGTTACAGACTCCCGCGCTCGAATTGTCTGAAGTGCTCACAGGTAAATATGGACCGGACGCAGAAAAGCTGATTTATCAAGCTGGACATACTGGTGGTAAAGAGGATATCTCATTACGCTACGATCTTTCTGTCCCGCTCTGCCGTGTTGTAGCGATGTATCCGCAATTGCCGAAACCGTTTAAACGGTATCAAATTGATCCTGTGTGGCGCGCAGAACGTCCGCAAAAGGGACGTTATCGCCAATTTTTCCAGTGCGATGCAGATACCGTTGGAAGCGATAGTATGTTAGCTGACGCGGAAAATGTTAATCTCATTTATCAAGTCCTTTTCCGTCTCGGTTTTTATGACTTTGAGATTAATATCAACAACCGGAAACTAATTACCGGGATAGGGGAATTCACTGGCGTGCCTACTGAACAACTTGGCGGCCTCTATCGCGCTATTGATAAATTGGATAAGATCGGTTTGGATGGTGTCACCACAGAATTACGAGAAAATGAGATTCCGGAGGATGTTATTGCAAACTTGCTTAAGTTGATCCAAATTGAGGGACCTTCAAAGGTAGTGCTGGATGAACTTTATGAACAACTCGGACATCTGGATATAGCTCGGGAAGGCATCGCTGAATTGGGTGAGTTAATCCGTTATCTTATGATATTTGGCGTTCCAGAGGAGATATACAGGGTGAACGTTGCTATGGTGCGCGGTTTGGAATACTATACCGGACCAATTTATGAGACGGTAGTTAAAGAACCGAAAATTGGCAGCATCACAGGTGGCGGTAGGTATGATGAACTGATCGGTAGTTTTGGTAAACAGAGTTTTCCTGCAACCGGTACAAGTTTCGGCATTGAGCGGATTATTGACGTAATGGAAGAATTTGATATGTTTCCGTCTACTGTGAGGAAAACGGTGACGCAAGTATTAATGACCGTTTTTGATGATGATCTGATGGAAGAATCTCTTAAATTAGCGACTCGGCTACGTCAAGGCGGTATCCGAACAGAGGTCTATTTCCGTCCTACGCGAATTAGTACGCAAATGAAATATGCCAATGCGAAAGGTATCCCTTACGTTGTTATTCTGGGTTCGGATGAGTTAGCTGCAGGCACTGCTGCTGTTCGGGATTTGGCAACCAGAGAACAAGAAGATGTTCCATTGGATAAGGTTGTTGATCGGATTAAGCAGTTGATAGAGAAAACGTAATGAGAGTGTAACCTAATTCTAACGTGAGTTTGATATATAGCAAATTCTAAACATAAACGGACATTTTCATAGGGGTTAGGTAACCTAACCCCTACGGGCGAGAAGACCTCGCCCCTACGAGAAGCCCGACATCTTGTTTTATCAAACTCACGTTAATTCTAAACAGATGAGGGCTGCTCTTGTACCACAGGAATAACATAACTTCGAATCGTAAAACCATCTAATGTCTCAGTTTCTACACGATGTTCGGGGACTGTGCGGTGATCAAATACGACGTAGTATCCTTCTGTAGCACCTTCAGATTTGAGATAGGCAGCAAGTTGTCTTTTACCAACTTGATAGCGGTGGTTACTTTCCCAAATCTTGGTTTCAATGATGTATTTTTGCGCGTTGTGAAGGATAAGCAGGTCTATCCTGCCGCGCCCGGTTTGGACTTCAAGGTACATTGCACCTTGTACGATTCGAACGAACTGATCCAGATATGTATAGAGGAGATATTGTCCTACGAACTCTTTTGGCGTATCTGGCACATGTAAGATTTTGAAACCAGCCCGTGCAATAAAAGCCTGAAAGTTATCAAGCAGCGTTGCCATTTCAATTTTTCCATCGGTTGTAAGGTAATCAATGAAATCTGTATCTTGACATCTCCCACACCTAAAGGAGTGGGATTCTTAGGTCTTATATCAGTCCTTAATGTTTCTGAATGCCTTGTTCCTGCTTCTGCATCCACTGCTCCGTAGTTGAGTCTAACACGGACTCCACAGGCGTTTAGACTCTCCCAGTGTCCCCAGGCGAGTTATTAGTGAATGTGGTAGGGATGTTGTCCTAACAACATATATTAGTTTTTCTCTACCACATTCTAATGTTTTGAGTGATTTCGCACCAGCACCACACACCTTATCACGGATGGGGACAGGACTCAACACAGGTAAGTGTTGAGGTGATAACCCTGTCCAACGATGCTACATATAGTATATGCTATTTCGGTGCAAATGTCAAGCGTTTTTTGACCCACAGCTAAAGCAGTGGGATTGTTAGTTAATTCCCTTCATTTTCGGGAAAATAGTGCCCTTCGATCCCGTTAATAAGAGGCAGGAAAGCTTGTATGATGCACTGCTGATAAATCGGGTTCACAATCTCACACATGCCGTCTGTCCCTTTTGTAATCACACCGTAAGTTGTGAGTTGATTAATAATATCATTTTGTCGGTTATACTGCACGCCTCTCTCATAAGAAACGATTTTCATGAGTAGGTTTTCAAAACGAGGGTCTCTTCGGATATTGGTAAGCAGATGTCTGATGTTGACATTATCTTCCTCAAGTAGGACAGAAAGTCCGGTAGAAAAGTTTGACATCGTTATTGTTTCAGTTTTGGGAATGGCTAACTCTTCAGTAAGGATTTGCGCGAATCGATTGACGAGGAACGGTTGCCCAGCAGTTTGTTTATGGAGTGCTTCAACAACTTCAGGCGAGAAGTCTTGTCCAGTTTCATCTGTATACTGTGTGAACAACTCTTGCACCTGTTGGCGGGTGAAGTTGGGCAAGTAAAACTCGTCCTGGATATTGAATGGAGAAACGGACCTATCATAGTTAAGTTGCGTGATGCTCTTGACCCCGACGATACCGACACTATGAGGGCAGCGCATCTCATCGGAAAGGTAAATGTCGCGTAGCGCATGAAGAAAATCACTTAAAACAGTCTGTGGAATGCCATCAAACTCGTCTATAATGACGACAACCTTCTGATTACCAAGATCATTATTCAAAATGCTTGAGAACTGTTCAAAGAACTCCATCATTGAAAGGTGATTTGTGATCTGCACGTTTTCAAGAAATTGTGTAAGTGTGTCAGAAGGAGTATCTCCCCGCTTTTGGAGTACTTGCTCAATCTCCTTACGTATCCTTTTGCAAAGAGCCTCGTAAAAATCGGAAGAGGAGAGGTTTTTATAAGTTTCAAAATTGAGTTGAATTGGAAAATAGATTGACGATTCGGTTACAAGTGTGTCAACTGCCATTCTGAAAAAGGTCGTCTTGCCAGTTTGACGTGGCGCAAAGAGAACGATGTACCGCCCTTCTTTGACGCGTATGAGAAAATCGTCAATCTCCTTGCTACGAGGTACAACATAATGTTGTCCTGGATACACACGACCTTGGGTTCCAAAACGTCTCATTTTTTCACCATTTTCGATATTAATTCTTAACGGTTTATTGTATCACATCATTGCTTGAAAGTCTATAGAAAATTAAGGTAGTAGCAGGGTTATTTAGTTTTAGGCTTTTTGTCCATTTTAGACGAAAAGTCGCGATTCGGAGATCGCTCCTACAGCGGAAAGTCTTAGATTGAAAACCTAAATATTCGGAGAACTAAATAGCCCTGAAGATAGTAGTCGCACTCCGCGTGCCGTAATAGCAAATTAACTTGATTTGAAGTTTTCCGATAAAGTCAGCATTGCGAGGCACGGGGACCTCGCGCTACAAATGGGGTTAATTGGGTATAAAATAAAAAGAGAGAAAGATTATGAAATTTTACAAACGTTCACGTATCCTTTGGAGTATTTTTCTACTCGGTTTGATTGTTCAGGTGGTGCAACTGACGATTGCAGGGTGTAGTCACACTTCTCCTTACTACCATCCGGATATCTTTGTCGCTGAGAAACAGGATATTGTAAAGGAAGAGAACTTACACTACAGAATCTTACTTCTTGGCGACGGTGGGCAACCGAAAACAGATGAACCTGTGCTAAAAACATTACAGGTATGGGCAGAAAAAATGCCTAAGAAAACCAGCGTTATTTTTTTAGGGGACAATATGTACCCTGATGGGATGACAGAGCAAAAGCAACACGAAGCTTCAACTCGGCTCGGTCCACAACTTGAGGTTGTCAAATCTTCTGGGACGCACGGATTGTTCATTCCCGGTAACCACGATTGGTCGAACGGAAAAGAGGTGGGGTATAGCGCGCTTCTTGCACAAGAGAAATATATTAATGCAACCCTATCCCGCGATCCAAAATTCCTGCCGCGAGGCGGTTCTCCGGGACCGATTGCGCTGGAACTTCCAGAGTCGGCACCTATTGTTCGGATCATTGTGCTTGATACGCAGTGGTGGCTGCATCAACACGAAAAGCCGAAAAAAGCCGCGGAGACAATTATAGCAGAACTCAAAACTTTGTTGGATTCTGAATTGCCTATCATTGTTGTTGGACACCATCCATTGCAGAGTTATGGGGTACACGGTGGTTTCTACGACTGGAAGGCACACCTATTTCCGGGTAGAGTAGCGAAAAAATGGCTTTGGGTGCCTGTGCCTATCGTTGGTTCTCTGTATCCGTTGGCTCGGTGGCATCTGGTAAAATCGGATCAGGACCTCAACAGTGTGAGTAATAGATATATGGTGGCGCAATTCAATGCCGCTCTTTCTACTGCCAAGAAGACACCTCTTTTAATATATGCTTCTGGACATGACCATTCTCTTCAGGTTTTGAAGGGAGATGTCACGGATTACCTACTTGTAAGCGGACTTGGCTCCAGTGATAAGGCGACAGAGGTGGGTCATGGGAATAATACGTTATTTGCGCATCAGCACTCAGGCTTTATGGCAATAGATTTTCTCACAGATGGAAAGGTATTGTTACGGGTGGTAGAACCCGGCAGTAAGAATGTATTGTTCCACCATTGGCTGAAAACAGATTGATATCTTACAAGTTTTATATATAGTAAAACCTACAATTAATTGGACATTGTCATTCGGCGCTTACAAAGCATCCTACATTTTTAACCTTTAGTCGCAACCAGGAGGTCGCTCGGACAGAATGTAAGAGGCGCAATGAATTGCGCGACTACTAACGCTGTAAACCCAAAGAAATGTCTATTTATTTCTAAGCTTCACTATATTTATTCTGCTTTTTGACCTTCCTTGCGAGCGTACTTCAGAAATTCCATATTGTGTAGATAAGGTGCAATATCTTCCAATTGCATACGTATTTCGTTTAAATCTGTAGCTGCCTGATTCAGATCTGTTTTTACCTGTTGATATGTTTGCCGTGCCTTCTTGGGATGGTACCCGCTTTTTTTTAGAAAATGATCTGTGACTACTTTTACTGTAACAAGTACGGTAATGGTTAAGCTTCCCATAACAATCAGTGTAATGTTCGCAAGTAAGGTGATGATTGTTTGCATGCGTTTTCTCTCCTCTACTCAGAGATACCTTTAGTTATCTGAACGAGTTCTCGTAGTTGTGTCTTCAGTGCATCAATTTCGTCCTTAACCTGCGTTACCTGTTTATGTAACGCCTCTATATCGCGTTGTGATGCCCCTTGACGAAGCCCGCGTTTCTTTTCCGAATAAGATGTCCCCATAGATACACACCCAAGTACCGTCAACGCAAGACTACCACAAACTATTGCAACGATGAGTATTATTCCTCCCATTTTTTATCCTCCATTGTGATTGTATAATTGAAAATTATTCCACTCTGTAGGCACGAAATATCATCAGTGAATTCGACATTGATTACCACTTTGAAGCGCACATGCCCACGTGCGAAATTTGCAAATAATTGGTTTCTGTTGATTTAGAGTATATTAAGTCATAAAAAGATAGTATAATTTCAGATTAATAAAATTCTTGAAAATGTCAATCGTTTTTTCTATTCAGTATTGCTCGCGCTACAAATCAGGTTAATATGATAAGTCAAGAAGGATAAATTCCAATAAACTATTGAGGTTATTTTGTGTCTAAACATAACATGTTTTACACGAAAAGCCAGAATGGAGGTAAAAGATGCTTACGCGTAAACAGAAATTAGAATTCTATGAAAATGGTTATATAAAAGTTCCTGGTGTCGTGCCGAAGTTAATGATAGATGCTGCTCGCAAGACAATCAATCATTCTATCGGTGCTGTTGGACTGCATGAGGGGGACTTAGAAAAGTTTCGTGCACAATCGTATTGCAGCGAGATTAGGAAGGCACCGCAAATTGTGGATATTTTCAGTAAAACACCTATCCAAAATATCGCTGAATCGATGTTAGGTGAGGGAAATGTGCAAGTGCCAGGTTCAGGACAGATAGCACTTCGGTTTCCGATGCCGTTAGACCGCGATGCAAATGAACCACGCGGACACCTTGATGGATTAGGCAATGGATCAAACGGAATGGCGAAGGGTGTTTATCGGCGCGGTTTTACAGCGTTAGCAGTGGTATATCTGGCAGATGTTCCTGAACCGTATAGCGGTAACTTCACGGTATGGCCCAAAACACACAGTTTCTTTGCGGACTATTTTAAAAAGGAAGGGCATGAGGTTTTAGCAAATGGAATGCCACGACCAGAACTTCCTGAAGGTCCCACACAAATAGTCGGCAAGGCTGGAGATGTCGTTCTGACACATCACCAGGTCGTCCACTCAGCAGCGCCGAATGCGTCCCCAGATGTCCGTTACGCGGTTATTTTTCGTGTGCGGCATGTTGACTGTGCCGAAAACAGTTATGATAGTTATACCGATATTTGGCGTGAATGGCCGGGAATTCAGGAAGCATTAGACGCGGCAAATAACTAAACTTGCAGCTTAGGGAGAAATAAGAAACGGTTGCCCTGCGGAAATGCTTGTGTATAGTTCTATTTTGCGTTTTTAATTTCTCCCCATGTCATGCTCAATTTGTCCACAGGTTCGACTGCAAATGGATCCCCATTGGATAAATAGAGGCTTTCCACCTCATCTGCAGAAAGTGCTCGGTGGAACATTAGGAACTCATCCATCAATCCTTTGAATGTCCACGACGCGGGAGTCGCGACACCATTAAATGCTGTGGCTTCAGAACCAACCCCGATGAATCCGTACCGTTGTAATTTCGGTCCGATCATTTTATTAGTAGTAGCTGTGGCTTCCTCTACATCCACTTTACCATCAACATAGATCCGCTTCATATCGGCATTAAAAGTTGCCACGACATGATGCCATTGATCATCCGTAACTTTAACATTACCGTGCCAATCCTTTATAGGACAACAGACATCAAAAGCGATAAAGTCCGTTTGATCGATTGCAGCATCTCCAGCTGCAAAACGGAAATAGTCGCTTCGATCCCAAGAGGCAATCATCCCTCTATCAGCAGTCTTAATCCATACCGCGATGCTAAGTTCCGGTATACCTTCGGTATAATTGAGATTTCGCACTGAGATATATTCGGTTGCCCCACCAGGAAATTCCATACATTCGTTAAATTTTCCCTCGTCCACAATCTTGAGATCGTTACCGTGGAGGAAGCCGTCATTCTCATTTCCGGACACATCTAAGATATCTTCACCCTTAAGGGAGGCATCGTCAAAACTATAATAGATGACCAGGTCTTTATCACTTATGCTCCGCGCGTGGACAGTCAACGCAAGTACTGTTAGAATTAGTGTTAGCGTCAATAGTTGGAAAATCAAAGAGGTTTTCATTTTAGGTCTCCTTAGTTATAGACAATTATAGACAAATTATAGACAATTATAGACACCTTTATTAGGTGTATTAACTAAAGTCCCGTAGGTTGATTTGAACGAAACCCATCTCATGTGATACCCATCAATTTACGTGGTGAGTGTTGGAATGTAAGATGTAACATTGCTGGTAGTAACACATTTCAATATGAACATTTAGCCGTATAGGTGGTAATTGTTCCGTTCCCTACAGCGGAGCAATATATCTATTGAAAAGTCCTACTTGCTTCCGAGCCAACGGTACAAATTGAATACAATTCCTAAAACAACATAGTGTTTAAAAGTTCAATGACGATAATGATTTGCCTGTTTAGGCGGTACTAAAGTTGGGCAATTTACGCGCCATTCAGGTAGACTTCTCAAGGTAATGTCTGTTTTCACCAAAAACCTGTTATATTTTCTGCGATTTTGCTGATTGGAAGAACTCCCTGAAAAATACATCTTGGCATGGCAGTCCGAGCGGGGCGACAGATGTATAGAAGATAATTAAGTTAATGTCTAAGATGTTTCCATTTTACCTCTCTACACATTGAAGTCCTTTAAAATTTGTCCAAACTTTAGTAGGTGGTAACTTGGGTTATTTTATTTCGTGCTCTTAATCTTTCCCCACGTAATACTCAATTTCTCCGCGGGTTCAATAGCAAATGGATTCCCAGACGCATTCGCAAGACTTCCAACCTCCTCTGCAGAAAGTGCTCGGTGGAACATTAGGAACTCATCCATCAACCCTTTGAAAGCCCAAAAAGGTCCAGTGGTTCCATCAAAAGTCACAGCTTCTGAACCAATTCCGATAAATCCGTAACGTGTCACAGCCTTTCCTATCATTTTGTTGTTTGTGTCTGTGGGTACCTCCACATCCAATTCACCGTCAACGTATATCCGTTTCATCTCAGCATCAAAGGTTGCAACAAGATGATGCCAATTGTCATCAGTGACATCAATTTTACTCCACCAATCCTTTATAGGGCAACAAACATCAAAAGCAACAAAGGTTGTGGCTGCGTTCCCACCTATGTCATCGCCTACAGCAAAACGGAAGAATTCACTTCGATCCCAAGAGGCAATCAGACCTCTTTGCGCTGTCTTAACCCATACCGCGAGCGACAGTTCCGGAAATACGTCGGTATAATGATGGTTTCGCACCGCAATGTAATCAGATGCCGCCCCCGGAAACTCCATACCATCGTTAACTTTGCCCTCAACAATTTTGAGATTGCTGCCGTTGAGCAAACCGTGATTCTCATTTCCGGATCCGTCCAAGATATCTCCATCTTTATGGGTGTCCTCGTTGAAACTGTAATAGATGATGAGTTCATCTGTGCTGATTCCCTGCGCGTGGGCAGTCAACGTTGTAACAGTCAGTATTAGCGTTAGCGTCAAAAGTGTAATAAAAAAATAGGTTTTCATTTCAGTTCTCCTTTTATAATTATTATAATTAATAGGCGCGTTTACAAGCGCGCAGATTATAGACAGTTTAAGAATATCCACCCACACCTAACAACAATAGTTGCCTCGCTACGTTCTTAATCCATGTAATGCGAGAAGTTACCTAAACATTGCATTACCCTTTCAAAAAATCTCCAGGGATGCGCGATCCGGGATAATTCCCATTTTCATCTCGATTAGCAATCGGTTCAGGAATCTCGTGATCCCAATAGTCAGGGACGGTGTTTGGTCTGCTATGCCATGCAAGGATCAAGGTTCGGCGTTTATCAGTATGATTTTTGTGGGCAGCGTGCAAGAGCCTTGCATCTGCGATCACCAATGATCCCGCTTTTGCGTACACATCTACCTGGTCTGGGTGATCACTGAACATGATGGGATGGTTCTCATCAACAAACCGTGCCCCTTGTTCATGTGCGGGTACTAACTCATCATGCAAATCAATGCGCTTGAGATGTGTGCCGGGAACCACCTTTAGGCAACCATTTTCAGGTGTAGTATCTGCCAGATAGTAATTAAGAAAGATGGTTTGGGGCCAGGGTGCACAACTGAGCGGGTCATTCCAACGCATCCAGTCTTGATGCCAATAGAGTGCGGGTCCGCCAGATTCTTTCGTTAAGATAATAATTCCGCCAGAAGCCATGAAATCTCCGAAACCTATCTGTTCCAGCGCGTCCCAGGATGGTTGCCATTTCAGTAACTTCTCAATGTAAGGGTTATCTGCTCCGCGTACATTCACGTGTTGTCCTTGATAGACTAAATCCGCAGGTTCAACGTGGTTTGTGATGAGTCGTTCCGATTCATCGTGCAGTTCCTGCAAGAATTCATCTGTCAAAATATCGTCAACAATGCAGAAACCGTCACGCAGCATCTGTTCCCGTTTTTCTAAAGCGACTTCAGGTATCATCCAATTAATGCTCCTCAAGTTTGAAATTATCCAATTTTACACAAAATTGATTGAAAATACAACATTTTTTTTTATTTTCGGTTTGAGAAGTCTAAATTACAGTGTAAGGCTAGTCAAGAGTTGTAATTCTTAATGAAGGAAGTATCGTTGTTGAAATTCATTATGTTCCATGCTATACTTTCAAAAAAGGAGACATTGGTCAAAGGAGACATTGGTCATGGTAACTCAAAAAGACATTCAAGCCACATGTGACGACATCGTGCGTGAATTTGCGCCTCTTCAGATTATTCTGTTTGGCTCTTATGCGTATGGTACACCTTCGGACGACTCGGATGTTGATTTGCTGGTAGTGATGGATATTCCTGAATCGGAAACACGACGTCAAGCGGTGAAAATTCAGGAACGTCTCCCGCGTCGTTTCAGTATGGATCTGCTTGTACGTTCATCGGATGAGATGGCATTTCGCATTTCACATAACGACTGGTTTCTCCGAGAGATCACAGAAAGAGGTAAAATACTATTTGGAAATGTTAGTTTTTTCACGAAACCCTTCAAAAAGAAAGAAGGCGATATGAATCCATTAACACTTGAGTGGGTCCAGAAAGCCGAAGACTTTTATGCTATAGCAAAAGAGAATCAGTTCCAGCGTGATCCGATTCATGATATTATCTACTTTTATGCGCAACAGTGTGCCGAAAATTATCTTAAGGCCTGGTTGCAAGAAGCGAATATACCCTTTTCAAAGATACACAATTTGAAAGAGTTGTTAGTTTTGATTGTACCTATGATCCCTGCTTGGTCAGTTTGGGAAACAGATCTATCAACGCTTTCTAAACATGCTGTAGAATTCCGATATCCCGGAAAGTGGGCAACTGTGAATGACGTTCAGTATGCAATGAAAATCTGTGTTCAGGTTCGGGAAGCGGTGCGGGAAACGTTGAAACTATCGTAAATTCAAATAGAAAGGCAGGTTAGTCTGTGAACGCCGGAAAAACAATCAATATACCTAAGCTTGAACTTTCTCCTCAGGAACGGGCTGAAAGCAAGCTTACACCAGAGAACCTTGATGCTGCCACGCGTCTTTTACGCGAGACAGGATTAGTTGTTATTGAGAGTGTTCTCCCACGCGATTGGATAGAAGAGGTTAACGTTGCGATGCAAGCAGGGCTTGATATGGAAGAAGATGACCAAAACGGTGAAAACCCGATGTTGAAAATGCCGTTCATGGATGCACGTATTATTGACAACCCTTTTGCAATGCCGATAATGAAAGCTGCGATGGGTGAGAAGATTTTCGCGTATTTGCCCTACGGATGCAACTCAACCTCTCCAGGATCCGAGATACAATGGATTCATAGAGATTCTGGTCAGCTCTTCCCAGAATTACCGTTCGCGTTGCCTGTTTCAACAATTGTTGTGAACATTCCACTCGTTGATTTTACAGTTGAAAACGGTGCTACAGAGGTATGGCCCGGGTCACATCTTATCGTTGATGACGTGGCAGTACGCAATACACCGTACAACGTTTGTGAGGAAACTCGTGCGGCACAACTCCCGTCTTTTCAGTTAGTGATGCCTGCGGGTTCGGTTGTGGTGCGTGATATGCGGTGCTGGCACCGAGCAATGCCGAATCGAACACAAATTCACCGTCCTATGCTCGCTCTCGTCTATTTCCGAAGGTTTCATCATTCACCCAATGCACCGAACATATTCAACGCACGGGTTTCAGAAGAAATATGGATGGATATGTCCGAAGATGCACAAGAAGTTTATCGATTTCAGGCGCACGATTAGGAGGAAAATATGAAGGGAATTATCTGACAATCCCACTGCTTTAGCCGTGGGTCAAAAAACTTATGACATTTGCACCAAAACATGTTAGACTATATGTCCCATCGTGGATAGGGTTTCCACCCCGGACAACCTGTATGGGTCCTATCCCTCACCTGTGGAAAGGTGTGTGATGCTGTGCGAAATCACTTAAAACATTAGAATGTGGTAGAGAAAAACTAATGTCCGTTGTTACTACAACGACCCTACCACATTCGCTAACAACCTACCGTGGGATACACGGAAAGTTACGCCTGTGGAGTACAAATAAGACCCAATTAACCCAATTCGTAGCGTGAGGTCCCCGTGCCTCACAATGCTTGACTTTATCAGAAAACTTCAAATCAAGTTAATTTGGTATAATAGCAAAACTGAAATGTGTGAAACGGTCTTCAATCAACAAAGGAAAGCAAAACGATATTGAGAAGGATATGGAGTTAGTTATTTTTGTTTCATCTATTGTAATTTCGGCTATTCTCATCATGATACGTGGAGAACTCAAGGATATTGGTGAAAGTCTACACGAGATTGGGAAACATCTTGACCGAATTAATAGGAAAGATGGAAGTTGACAAACAGACAGAATCGAGCGGTGAAACTACGCAGTCGATCTCTCTGCCCGATCCTCTGTTAGGACAGTTGGCTCACAGTATTCCTTAACCTGCACATCTGAAATTTGCGGTTGGGTAGAACGCAGCTAAACCAAATGGCACAAAATTACGATAATATGGCAAAAAATCTGTTAACAGATTATGCCACCGAAATCTCACAGTTTGTACTCGGTGTGAAAGATGTTAAAGTCCTTGAAAATCTTGACACTGAACAACAGACTATTATAGGACAACACACTGATAGCACAAAACGTGTCCGTGTCAATAACCACGAAGTTATTTTGCACATAGAGCTGCAACTCCGCGATAGCACGCGCAAACCGATGTGGGCACGAAACGCAGCGTATCACGGATACCTCGTCGGTGAACATCAGATGCCTGTCTACTCCAACGTCATCTATTTCCATCCAAATGCTGGAAGGAATGACACCGGAATATACGAATATAGTTGGCGCGGTTACAAATACACCTTGCACTACAAAGTGATACGACTTATTGAGATAGACGGTCAATCGGTTTTGGAAATGCAGGCACCAGGCATGCTGCCATTTACGCCTCTCATGAAACCGCCTACGGGGATGAACGCTGAACAGTGGGTGCAACAATGTGTTGATGCGACAACTGCCGCCTCTGTCGATCAGCGAACACATGCAGATTTACTTTATGCTATTTATCTCTTCGGATGCATAGCACACGATCCTGAACTTTTTAAACGAATTATACCGGAGGAAATTATGCGAGAATCTAAGGCTTTTCAACTTATCTTAAGAGAGACTACCATCAAACATATCTTGGCATTATTGCAGGTGAAATTCCAGGCAGAAGCAGTGAGTGCGCTAACACCAGCACTTGAAAACATTGACGATTTACAACGTCTTGAACAGTTGCTTCTTGATGCAGCGCAGGTAGAAAGCCTTGAAGCCTTCACACAAATGCTACAGGAGTAGATTGAACGGTAGCAACAGAATAGACATCTACTTGTAAGCGCACTGTTAATAGTGTCCAAGAATTATAGTTTATGAAGTTTAAGTATTTAATTCGGTAAAGCCGGTTTTCCCCAGGGCCGGTAGGTGCGGTTTCCTAACCGCACCATAAGCGTCAATTTAGTGATCCTCCAGGTCCGGTAGGTGCGGTTAGGAAACCGCCCCGTTTCGTTTTCGCAACTGATTATCGGACGCATATTCCATAAGTTCCGGTGTGGTTACAAACCGCACCTACCGGGTTGGGGACCGCTAAATTGACGCATAAGGGGCGGTTTCCTAACCGCACCGATAGATTGGAATCCCGTTAATTTGGTATAAGACCTCATTCGGAGGCACGAGAGACGGAAGCAGGAATCACATAGGAGAGTTGTGTGCAAAAGAAGCACACGGCTTTAGCCGTCGTGAGTATCACACGTACTCTGCTTATTCATCCAGATATGTCCGATATTGATAGAGAACACGGGTTTGCCAATATCAATGGTCCTTCGCTTGTTCGTGTGCCAGAGTGGGTAGAAAACCCGTTGGGTAAATACTATCTCTACTTTGCACACCATCGCGGCACTTATATCCGTTTGGCTTATGCTGATGAAATTGAGGGACCCTATACCGTCTATCGTTTTGGCACATTGCATCGTGATAACACTGTCTTTCGGGGATGCGACCACATTGCTTCACCAGATGTTCATATAGATGAGGAAAACCGCCGCTTTATTATGTATTTTCACGGAAATTATCGCGGTGGACAAGCAACATGTTGGGCGACATCTCCAGATGGCATTTATTACACAGCAACGGAATCGTTAGAGAAGCAGCAAGGACCTTATTTTCGTGTCTTTTGGTGGAAAGGTCTTCCTTATGCAACAAATCACAACATGCTAAACCGCGGTAAGACTGCTGAATGGACGACTGTGTTTGAAAGACGCGCTGCTCCGCTTTTTCCTGGAGAACCGGGTAAAGGTAGAGATGGAACCCCACGGCATACTGCTAATCATCTTGTGGGGGATACGTTGACCGTTTATTATTCGCTTTACGGGGATACTCCGGAACGGATTTTAAAAAGCACAGTGGAGCTGACAGAAGATTGGAACGATTGGCATCCATCCGCACCGACAGAGGTTATCGCACCAAAATACGATTTTGAGGGGGTGGATATTCCGATTGTTCCTTCAACGAATGGGCTTGACAGGGAACGTGTGCATCAACTCCGTGACCCAGATATCTATTGTGAGGATGGGGAGATGTGGCTTCTCTATTCTGTGGCTGGTGAACAGGGCATCGCGATTACGAAACTTTCTTCTGAATAGTTTTAGGAGGAGGAACTTTGTAGTGCTGTTTATTATAACTTGCAATGCTAACGTAATAATACCAAATTAACGGGATTTATCTTATTTTCCGGACGGTAGGTGCGGTTTCCTAACCGAACCATAGGCGTCAATTTAGTGCGTCTGATACACCTTTCGCCTCTCCGAGGCTTTGGTAAATCACATCTTAGCACCAGCGGTGCGACAGGTATATAGAAAACGGTGTAAAAAGTCTCTTGAACCCCAGCGGGGTGACAGGTGTCTGACAACATGTGCCCATATACACCTTTCGCCCCGCTGGGGCTTGAGTTTGGTATGGATCGTGGTCTATACACATTCCGCCCCGCTGGGGCTAAGATATTCAAAATATAGGTTTATTTCCTTAAATTGACGCCTATGGTGCGGTTTCCTAACCGAACCGATAGATTGGAATCAAGTTAATTTGGTATAAAGAGGGTTTCTCATACTCGGAAAGTCCTTAAATTGACACATAAGGGTAGAGCGAAGCGACACCCGACGGACGATATATCTAAGTTGATGCATAAGGTGGCAAAAACTTTACATACCCATCAAAACCCGTAACCGATTAACCGTTTTTATGACTTCATCGGCGACGATGTTCACCTCTTCCATCGTGTTGTAACGTCCTAAACCGAAACGGACAGTAGTTACCGCCAATTCATTGGGAATGCCCATTGCAACTAACACGTGTGATGCGGTGACAGATTCGGAATCACAGGCTGAACCTGTTGATACTGCAACACTTTTAAGCCCCATCAAGAGCGCATGACTTTGTACCCTCGCAAAACAGAGATTCAAGTTCCCCAACAAACGTTTTTCAGGATGACCGTTGAGATGGATGTCTGTTAACTGAGATGCTAATTTTTGATGGAGTGCATCGCGCAAAGGTGCAACGATTTTTTCCTCCGTTTTCATTTCCATTGCAGTTTGACATGCTTCACACGCAGTACCTAAACCGACAATCCCTGCTATATTTAATGTTCCGGGTCGGATACCATCTTCCTGACCGCCGCCATAAAAATGCGGTTTCAGACGATTTTCACCCTGAATGTAAAGTGCCCCGATGCCTTTCGGACCATAAATTTTATGGGCAGTAATTGATGCCATATCAAGTCCCAACACATCCACATTCGATTCAAGTTTTCCGATGCCTTGCACCGCATCTGAATGAAAGAGTACGCCGTGTTTAGCAGCGATAGCAGCGATTTCACGGATTGGATTGATAGTACCTACCTCGTTATTAGCGTACATGAAACTCATCAAAATAGTCTTTGATGTGATGGCAGCTTCAACATCGCCAGGGTCTACCATCCCATACCTATCTACAGGTAAATAGGTGGTTTCAAAACCTTCTGTGTCTAAGGCGTGACATGTATCAAGTACTGCGTGGTGCTCCGCCGTGCTGGTGATGATGTGGTTCCCTTTATTTTTATGTGCGTAGGCAGTTCCTCTAATCGCAAGATTGTCAGATTCTGTTGCACCACTTGTGAAAATTATCTCTTCTGGTGAGCAGCAAAGTAGATTTGCGACTTGGTGTCTCGCCTTGTCCACTGCATCCTTGGCGTCAACACCGAACGGATGTGTACTGGCTGCATTGCCAAAATGTGTGGTTAAATACGGCAGCATTGCGTCTAACACTTCTGGCGCGATTGGTGTTGTTGCATGGTTGTCCATGTAGATGAGGTTGCTCACGCTATCATTCCTTATGCGAAAGACACACAGTACTTCTTTGGGTGAAGACATACTGAGTGTGCCTATTACTATTTAAAGACGGTCTCTGAACATGTCCATCAATCCATCAGGCGGATCAAATGGTAGTTCAATAATGGTGTTAGTCAAACCGCTATAATAGATACCGAGGAGCAGATTGAATTCCGCGAGCGATTGAGGCAGATTCGTTGGATGTTTCTTGCTGTCATCGTCAAGCCAATCAAACATAGCTTCTGTTAAATTGGTTTGAGCGACTGCGTTTTGGTCACCGTAACTCAGATTTCCACCTTCATATCCACCGTCTGGTGTGTAACGTTCCCAACTTTCAAAACGCCAGTGGACAAACCCTTTTTCGCCAAAGACACAGACGCGCTTATGTCGACTACTGCCTGTTTCCGGCAATACACGCGGTGCCATCTCCGGTCCGAAAGCAACTGAGACTTGCACACCGTTTTCATAGGTGACCAATCCTGTTGCGTTTGCGGGTGAAGGTTGTGCTCCATCCAGATTGCCAGTCCCTGCGATTTGTCCCATCACTCTCACAGGTTGAGAGTTGTCAATATAGGAGGAGACTAACTGAAGTACGTGCGGTGCTTGGTCTACGGGTGCGTTACGTGCGCTTGCTTCAATAAACTTAATTGCACCTATTTTGCCTTCTGCTACATCCCGTTTTAATTCAATATTTTTGGGATGGAAGTTGAGTTGTGTGTTGATAGCGATCTTGGTTTTGGTGCGTTTGGAGAGTTCGTGAATTTGCCGCCAGTCTTCGCTCTCAACCGCGATCGGTTTTTCAATAACCACCGCGGGGACACCATGTTCTGAAGCCTGATTCAGCAGAGGATACCGTATCCGTTCATTGGAACCGCGCAAGACTGGTGCAGTCACAATGTGTAAAAGATCGGGTTTTTCCTTGGAGAGCATCTCATCAAAGTCGGTATATCGGGCATCAATACCGAAATTTTCGCCGAACTCGTTAAGTAGGTCTTCCTTCATATCGCAGATAGCGGCGAGTTTTCCGCCTTTAACATTATCATAGGCACGGGCGTGCGCACGCGCACGTCCACGACATCCTAAAATTGCACACTTGTACATAACAATTCTCCAATAGTATTAACCTATACATTTCCGAACAGTGTTAGACATTGTTCTTCTTGCATAGTTTGCAAGTTGCTTATAGAAAGCAACCAGGGTTTATCTACCAAAGCACGTAGAAAGATTCCACGTGCGCCATTGAGGTCTCTGTCCATCGTCATACCGAAGTTGTCTTTGATGATTTTCTGATGATTTTCTTTCCACCGAGTGTCCTGATTATCTCACCCATCCATGAAATTGTTTTTGATGTATAGGCTTCTGAAACATCAATCACGATAACCCCTGCTTCTTTTGCTTTATGCTTTAGAAACGCTTTAAATCTAAAGTGTGAAAGCGTCAGCATCTGCCTAATAGTTTTTTATGTAGTTTCCGTGAACCCCGGTGGGTCATCTGTGATGTCTCAAAAGTTGTATCTATGCTGACCTCCTTCAGTCCGTATAAAATCGATCTTACCCGCATTTGCCAAACGCCTTAGATGATCAGGCGTCCAGTCAAGTATCTCACTTGTTTTCTTTGCTGAAATATAGGGCATAGTCAGATTGTACCATATTTTGTCCGTAAATCTCCAGAAAAAATGTTACTGTTACCGAACCCTATGAAGATTCATCCAATGCCCATGTTATACCAAATCTGATAAATAAAATACCATTACAGAGTATTTAGGACATTTTAAAGCGCATCTTATGTTACGTCCAAGAGGCGCGTGAATTGCGCGAGGACAAACGGGTTTTTTGTTAATGTGATGCCATCATTCAGAAATGGTATTAGTTTAGGGAATTATGAGTATATGTTGCACATGTATGTTTATCAGATGCGAAAATTAGAGCAGCATTGTTGAAAACCTGCAATATGGAAATTTAACATAACGTGAGTTCGATATTTGATTCCAAGTGCCTGTCCAAAAGATAAAAAAGAGTTGGGTTTCACTCATTTTTCTGTCCTTTCAGTCTAAATGGAGGATGAATCACGCTTTTATGTCGGATTTTATTGTGGATTCCGTTCTACCCAACCTACAGTAGGCATTGAATCTTTTTATCGAACTCACGTTAACATACATTTACCCTCAAGTTCCTGAAATGATGACGCATACAGTATCCATTGTCATAGCAACGAGCCAGTGAATCGCCGCGCCATAGATAAAAGAACGGGTTTCTAATGCGAGTACACCAAGCAGTACGCCTGCAATAATTGAACCGAGTGCTTCGGGCAAAGGTTTGGAAAAGTGCATCACAGCGAATGGAATTGTCTGGATTAAAATACTGTAGTTTCCAAATCTTTTCTCTAATCCAAAGAGCATAAATCCGCGAAAGAAGAATTCCCACGAAAACATGTAAACACCATAGGCAAGTTGGTAGGGTAGGAATGCTGTCCAACTACTTGCAACTGCCTTGCAAAACGGATACTTAGCTAAAAATGGTGGATACACTTTAACTGCTATGATAACCACAGGTATCATCAGAATCCATGCCGCAAATGTCACACCCCAACCGAGTTTCTGCTTTCCCAAACGAATTCCGTAATCACTCAGTTTCTGTTTTGTCCCAAATAAAGCAAGAAGGATAGGAATCAGTAACAACGAAATTGCTGTGCTCAAAAACCAGTAGTAGTAAGGGTGGCTTTCTACCAACGGCAGGTTATCAAAATAGGTTGCTAAATTAGTGCGAAAAAAACCTGTTTTGTTATATCTTTTATGTAGTGTCAATAAAAGAGCAGAACTGAGTAAAATGATCGTTGTTTGGCTTTCCCAACCTTGTAGATATTTTTGTCTTAATGTTTGTATATATGATTTCATCTTGACTCACTGTCCGTTTTGAGTTATTATACCGTGACGAGAAGAAATTAGCAATTGGTAGGAATAGAAGAATCACAAGATGTTTGCACCAAAGCAGATTAACCGTATCTTAATCATCAGACTTGCACCGCTGGGGGAAACGGTATTAACAACACCTGTCATCCGAGCCTTACGTCAACATTTTCGATATGCCCACATCGCATACATGGCAGCACCGACACGAGAGGATTTGGTATCTGCAAACCCACACTTGAATGAGGTTTTAACTTATCAGTCTTCAGTACCAAAACTTATTTATCAGTTTGTCAGAAGAAAGTTTGATATGGTGGTAGTTTTACAACCGACCTTCCGCTTGGTGCTTCACACATTCCTTGCCAGAATTCCGTTCCGCGTAGGGTTCGAAACCAATACTGGTGGGAAAAGGCTTTTGCACATCTCAGTGCCAAATAATACTGCCCAACACGAAACGCAGCGTTATCTTGATGTTGTGCGTGCGCTTGATATTGAGATTACTGACGATGAACCTGAGGTTTTTGTTGATGATGCGGGTAAGGTATGGTGCGATGATTTTCTTCAAAACAGAAATCTGAATGATGGCAAGTCGGTTATTGGTCTCAATCCTGGTGCAGCGACATCTTACCGCAGGTGGTCTGCGGACAATTTTGCTATTCTCGGCGATATGCTTCATGATGCGTACGGTGCCCATATCATCATCACAGCAGGACCGCGAGAGGGTGAACTTGCGCATCAGGTCGCAAAGCAAATGGTGTATTCACCAATTATTGTCAATGACACAACCCCGATGCAACTTGCTGCACTCTTGGAACGGTGTCATCTTTATATTAGCAACGATACGGGACCGATGCATCTGAGCACAGCAGTGAAAACCCCGACGATTGCGTTATTCGGCGGGTCAAACCCGACTCAGTGGGGACCCCCCTGGGAAAAACATACTGTGATTGCGCGACAAGGGTGTGAGTTTATGCAAACACTATCACCTAAGGAGTGGGACGAACATGCCGATGCTGCACGTCAAAATCTCAATGCTATTAAACCTGAGATGGTTTTTGATGCTACGGAGAAGATGAAATGGAAAACCCAAGACATGTCATCATAGACTGCTTAAAAGCCCTTCAAATACGGGCGCGCATACACACGATCATTCGCACAGTGACACAAACCCTCTTTTTGGCAATGTGTCTTCTTGCCGTACTATATGTAGGTATTCGTCTTGTTCTTTTTCCATTTTCTATGACACTTGTAACGCTTTTTGTGCTTATCGGAGCAGTTTTGTTCGGTATCTGTTTCGGCTTTAGAAATCGTAGAACACTGTCTGAGATTGCATGTTTTGTTGATGAACATTTGGAACTCAAGGAACGTGTCAGCACATCATTAGAATTGATACAGGAAAACCGACAACATGAGTTGGTAGAACTCCAAATACTTGATTCTGCAGAAGGTGTTGGAAAATTAGATTCAGCAAGGATTATGCCTTACGTTGCACCTCCTTTGCTAAAGTGGGTTTTGTTTCCGATGTTAATAATTGCGCTCTCTTTTACTGTGCCGCGTCAATATGAACTGCCTCAGCCGCCAACAGTCGCAGAACATGGAGCGATTGACAAGGCAATTGAAAACCTTTCAGATGAATTGACGAATATTGACAACCCGAATATCCGAGAAAAGATTCATAAAACGATAGAAAGATTGAATAACGCTAAAGATGTTGCCACAGTCAATGAAGAACTGCGTGCCTTAAATAGTGAGGTACGGAAACAGAAATCAGAATTTCCTGATGAGTCGGCAATAGCACAAGCCACACAAGCAACTCAACACTTCAACGGCATGGATTCCACCGCACTCACAAACGAACTTGAACGTCTTGCAGGACAAGCGAAACTTACACCTGAACTCCGCGCTGAACTCGCAAAACTCTTTGCAAAATTGGCGGAGAGTGTTCCGGAAGGGGAACTAAATAGCGCATTAGATCAGATTCAGGGTAAAGAAGTTTCACCAGACACATTACAGGACATTGTTGATGCCCTTCTCCAACTTGATCAACTCAACCAACTTGAAGCACAACTGACAGAGAGCAGAAAAGACATAGCATTAGCTAGTATTGAAACAGATCAATCTACCGGCGGGGTTGCCAATAGCGATGGTGCACCGGGACAAGAATCGGGGAATTACGAGGCACAAGGCACGCAAGTGTCAGACGATGCTTCCGAATTTTCACCCTCTGTTGATGACACTATACCTATTTCTGATGATAATGATAACGTAAAACCGCTCACTGGCGATAAAACACCATCATTGAAGATAATAGGTAATGAACTAAAATTAAATTCAGAGACTGCATCAGGTATACAGAGTTTTACAAGAGTCTTCACTGGAAAAGCAGGTAATGCTGTAGATGAACCTGACTATATGCCGTTTAGCGATGTGGTTCTTATAACTCAACGTGAGTATGCTCAGGCTATTGAGAACAATCGAATCCCTACGCGATACCGATCACAAATTAAAGCCTATCTGGAGGCAATTGCTAAAATTGATGAATAGTAAGGTGATCCGAGTTATTATCGCTATAGGGATGATAGTATCAATTTATCTTCTTTTAAGACATTACGGAATAACCGAGAACATTGATCCTAAGAATACCCATAAAATGAAAGAATGGGTTTCGGGTTTCGGAATAATCGCACCGTTAATCTATATCTGCATTTACGTTGTTGCGACACTTTTCTTTTTACCGGGTCTTCCTGTAACAGTGATCGGAGGCATTGCCTTTGGTCCGGTGTGGGGTGTTGTTTATGTATGGACTGGTGCGACTATTGGAGTATCCCTTGCTTTCCTTGTTTCACGTTATGTAGCACGCGGACTTGTTGAAAGTTGGGTTGCAGGTAACACACAATTTGGAAAAATAGATGAAAAGGTGGAACAACAAGGGTGGCGTATATTGATGTTGACGCGTTTAGTCCCTATTTTTCCTTTTAATTTACAAAACTATGCTTATGGTTTAACCAAAATAAAGTTTCCGACCTATGTGCTTGTTTCAGCGATTTTTATGTTGCCCGGAACTATAGCATACGTTCAGATCGGTGGTGCGCTTGTCAGTGGCGAAGGGAGTCTGTTGAAGACTTTCGTTTATTTATCTATTGCTGCTGTTCTCATACTCTTAGTTTCTCTCATTCCGAAATTTCTACGTAAACGTCAAGCAGATTTATAGCGATTTACTTTCTTTGCGAATTAACGTCTCTACAGCAGTGAGTGCTTCAGTCCGCGTCTGGATCTCTCCATAAAACTGTTGATCCTCAATTTGTTTCAACAACGTTCCAATTTCCCTTCCTTCCTTCAGTTGAAACTCCCGAATCAGATCCTCACCCGTGATAAGTCGTCCCTGTTTGAGAATTGGTAGTAGATGTTCGTAATAGGTGTCTACGATTTGTTTAAGGACTTGTTCGGAAATCGGATGCATGGCTGCCGAGAATAGAAGTACGCCCCACCAATCGGCTGCCGAACTTCTCAAAAAATTGATTATCTGCTTCTTTGTCAATTTTCTATCTGAAAGGTGTTGATACCCATTAACGAGACACTTCATAAACTGATCTGCTTTTCGACTCAGTTGAAGTTGATTGCCAACGCCTTTGAGATTTTTCTGCAGAAGTATACAGAGTTTGATTAATGACCGCCTATTTGCTTCTAAACCTAATTCTTCGATAAGATAGGTATTGATTACATTTTTATAGGAGCAAAGCGGTTCAGGAATTGGATTATCCTCAAAGTTTTCTAATGGATGCCACAAGGCACGTGTTTGTTCTATATCTGGAAAAACGTGTGCTAACAAACCTATCTCAAGCATTTTCTGCAGATAGGTGTTTGATTTCTCAACATTGAGTATTTTCAAAAATTCATACCGAATCCGTTCCTTTGAAACACTCGGTAATAAATGTTGATGTTTTTGAACTAAGTTAGTGGATTTTTGAGGTATTTGAAAATCCAACTGTGCAGCGAATCGAAAAATTCGTAATAGACGTAGCGGATCGTCAAGTATGACTTGTTCACTTGGAAACCGTAGTTGACGTGTTGCTAAGTCATTAGTGCCGTTGCATGGATCAATTATTTCAAGATGACTGGATTCCATTATCGATTCAAGTGGAATCGCCATTGCATTGATTGTTAGATCGCGCAAACGTAGGTCATCCGTGAGAGATGCGGCTCGAAATTGTGTGAAGTCTATGCTCAATTCCGTTGTTGTAAGATGCGGTGTTCTAACAATAACGCGAGCGGTAGGTGGTTGTTCTTCAAGCGGAACAAAAGGTCCCTTGATGCTGTCAGCGAACATTTTAGCAAAGGGAATGGCATTTGATTTCAAAGTGAAATCAAAATCTGTTATTGGTCGGTTGAGCAGCATATCCCGCACACTACCCCCTACAAGATAGAGTTGGACCCTATGCTTCTTAGCTAAACCGTCCAGTTCTCGTATTAAAGGCATGTTACGTAATTGTTGGGATTCAAGGGCTTCTTTATTCATTGGTTGCACGTGCTTTCCGCCGTTGTGCTTTGCGTGAGCGGAATAAAATACCATCAAGATAGAGATGTGTTGCGTAACCGATGAATCCAGCTACATAGAATGCAAGACCGCTCCGCAAGGTATCGGGAAGACTCTCCCACGTTATCAACGAATCAAATAAATCAGGCAGATCTTTCCATCCAGTTCCCCAATTCGGGTACTCCATATAGATTGGGATTACCAGAAACAAACTTGGCAGCAAAATCATGGTAATTTTTGAATGAGTCCATCCGCGATGCTTGCTAAGAATTGGGAGCATCGCAAATAACCCTAAAAGTGCCGCCTCTAAGTACCTGTGCAGGAAGAAAATGAGCGAAGCATTCAGAACAAACAGGACACTATAAAAGATTTTTTGGCTTTTGCTCTTAATATCTACATCGGGCCACAATCCGAACAGCAATGCAATAGCGAAACAGCCAAGGATTCCCAGTGGACCCGTTGAAATAGTTGGATTCCAGTC
The DNA here is from genome assembly GCA_965237835.1 of Candidatus Poribacteria bacterium. GTDB lineage: Bacteria > Poribacteria > WGA-4E > WGA-4E > WGA-3G > MSPOR6. The sequence goes on from OZ250160.1 coordinate 1,283,782, forward strand.
AAATGGTAACTCGTATAAGATTGAAACAGAGATTGTTGCTATAAGCGAAACCCCGAAAAAGGTGCTGTAGGCAGCCAATCCACCGCGCCAATGTTCTCGAAACATACTCATAATATTATAGTATAACATGCGCTATTGAAAAGTAAAAAGTATTTTGTTGTAAAGATCTTGCTGATCACTTGATAAATTTGGTATAATACATTGAATTAAATAGGTTCAAAAACACCGAGTTTTCCGCTAATACCAAATTAACTTGATTCAAAGTTTTTTTGATATAGCACACGGTTGCGAGGCACGGGGACCTCGCGCTACAAATCGCGTTAATTTGGTATTAGCCACTACTACATCCCCGCCTTGAAAGGCGAGGTTTTGTAGCGGGAAACCTGATAAAACTTTACTCTGTATCAAATTTAATTTTTCACAAGGCTATTGGTTATGCTATACTTAAGTTTGATTACTACAAAGGTCAAATTCTATTCGGTACTGATAGCGAAGGATGGAAGCGAATGACACATACGAATACACAGGATTCCAACTACGACTGGGCATCAACACAGTACACCGATAAGGAAGCTTCGTTGTTGGTGATAATCCAAGAAAATTCACGATTGCCGGAAAGTGATCAATTGCGCTATCAGCAGTTATGGCGCAAATGTGAAAATGAAACTATAAGCGATGATGAACTCGTTGAGTATCAGATGCTGCTGAGTCAATTGGAAGATCGAAACCTGAAACGGATTGAAGCTCTCATGGCTTTAGCGCGATCCAGAGGAAATACATTAGAGGAAATTATTGCAGAATTAGGGATAAACAAACGCATTTTGATTATGGTGAAAAGGCGATGACAACCTTTAAATCTCAAAACACCAACGCTACATTCAGCAAAAACACGTTTCATTATCTGAATATCTGCTTCTCCATCTCCACACTACTACTCTTTGTTACTCTCTACGCAACCGCAGCGGATTACGACAAAGATCCAATCCGAACCCTATTACCCTTTGATGCAATCCCTGCTATTACGAAGCCGCAATTTGTACCTGCTATCAAAGCAAAATTAGACGCAGATTCCCCTGTCATCGGTGTAACATTCAACGACGAAAGCCATGCGTATTCACTCTATCTGCTGAACGGACACGAGATCGTAAACGATGTAGTCGGCGGACAGAAAATCGCTACTACATGGTGACCACTCTGCAAAACGGCTATCGTGTATAGCCGGGAACTTGACGGTAAGACCTATACTTTCGGTGTCAGTGGAAAATTATGGCGAGATGCTTTGTTGATGTACGACCATCAAACACGTTCCCTGTGGTCGCATATAACTGGTGAAGCAATTCAGGGACCACTCAAAGGTAAGAAGTTGAAGCCACTCGCCTCCATGCCACAGATTGCATGGAAAACATGGATGGCAAATTACCCCAATACAAAAGTTCTATCTGTTTCATATAGAGGTAGAATGAGAGAAAGCATAGATCAAGATTCTTATGCAGGCTATCACTCCAGAAAAGACACAGGCGTGAGCGGAACGAAATACACTGATGATAGACTGCCCAATAAATCTCTCGTGATTGGTGTTCAGGTTACTGATAATAATGGAATGATACACTATCGTGCCTATCCGCTCACACAATTTTCAGATACAGCAGTAACCAATGACACGGTTAACGAAGTACCGTTATTAATCTTCCACGATAAAGATTCATTTGCAACGGCAGCTTTCAAGCGTAAAGTAGGTGATAGTACCCTAACCTTTACACTGAAGGGTGACTATTTCGCGCAAGACAACTCCGGCACACAATGGAATCTAATTACAGGTGAAGCAACATCAGGTAAACACAAGGGCGCGCGTTTAGAAAGGTTACCTGCTGTCAATATCTACTGGTTCGCTTGGGCACGTTACTATCCTAAAACAACGATTTACCGTTAACTAACTTTCAATCGTCTAATTCAACAACTTCGCCTGCCATATCACGATGCATTGTCGGACGGATAACCAATTCTGGTATGTTACTCCGTTGTGGTAAGGTTGCAATGAGAAGAATTGCCGATGAGGTTTCAGCGACGTCTACCATCGTAGTGCGCGCATCAGCATCTGGGGGGATCGGTCGTTTATCCAGAATAGGCGTTGCCACCTCGCCAGGGATTATGACACTTGCTCGGATACCTGTATTCCTTAAATCGTTATTAAGAAACTCGGTGAAGTTGATTACCCCCGCCTTTGCTGCCCCGTAAGCAAATCCACTAAAAGGACCAGGCGTAACCGCTGCAAGTGAGGAAATGTTGATAATCGTTCCCGATTTCGCTTTCAGCATTGCTGGCACAACTGCTTGCGTCCAGAAAAACGTCCCGATCAGATTTGAATCAATGACCGAGCGTACCTCCTCAGGTGTTGTATTGAGAAGTCGCCGATTGTATGAACTGTGTCCAGCATTGTTCACCAACACATCAATTTGACCAAATTTCTCAAGCACACTGCTAACTATGTGTTGAACAGCATCGCAGTCGGCGACATTAACTGCGTAACTTTCTGCTATTCCACCCGCTGCTTTTATTTCAGATGTAACAGTCTCTAACTTTGATGCTGTTCTGCCGACAATCACAACTGTCGCACCCTCTTGTGCCATTTTTCGGGCAGCATCGCCACCAATTCCGCTTCCGCCTCCTGTGATGATACACACGTGTTCCTTTAATTTCATTCTTTACCTCCACTTGGTAAAATACGTTGGACAGCCGCCTTCACCTCTTTTGAAAACGATTCCAGTTCATACTGTTCCTCCGAGATCTTTTCACGATGTTCATCAAACGGATATCCTCCCTTACCCGATTCATTGAAATAGGCACTGAGTTGGTACCTTTGAAAAATGTTCATGCGTGGATAATCTTCTGTCCACGGGCTTGCATCGTGAAGCAGATTCGTTGAGAAAATCGCGACATCCCCTGCTTGCATTGGAAGCGTAATTGAGGTCGGTGGATCGTGTTTTACAGGTAGATTCTCAGGTGTCTGAAATAGGGATTTATGGCTACCCGGAACAAGGCAAAATCCGGTTTCTGGCGGGACGTCTACTAATGCAACCCACGTGGCGATATGGTTACAATAGATATAACCTGCGGCAGCTTGATAATCGTTATGAGGATTACGAAACCCAGGTGGAAATTTAAATCCGCTGTCATCACGATGAAAGTGTTGAGGAAAGTCATGCTTTGTCATCATAGTGAAATTGTAGTGAAAGAGGCGCGGCGCATTCATGGTTAATCCAGCTACAACTCGCATAATATCGGGATTCATCGCAAGGTCTTGAAAAAGGGGATGCCCATATTGTACCTGCCATCAATAGGCGGTGCCGAAAGTGCTTTTTCAAGGGATGCTTGCTGTGGCGCATCAAGGAACGGACGCCCACCATTGGCTTTTCGTTTGTCTTACAGTGCCTCTTCACCATCGGCGTTTTATAGTGCCTGCGAAGTTTCGAACGCAGTCAGCAGTGCAGCCAATGATGTCCGCAACTTCGCGCGGTGTTTTCGGATTTTCCGTGTCAGCAAGGAGCCAAATCGCATGCCACCGCATCCGTTCCCGTAGGCATTCACATTCCAGATACCTTTGTTTAAGTGCTTCTATTGAAAATGAGGTGAAACTCCGTGTTTAGTGTTTTTCATGTGTTTAGAGTAGCAGATTAAAAAAAATAAAACAAGAATAATTCTGTTAATTTGGTATGATTTTATACAACATGTCATGTAATTCATTTTAAGACATATTATGAATATATATATAAAATAATTTGATTAAAATTAAGTTTAATGTTAAATTAAGTTTAATGTTAAATTAATGTCTATTCAATATGAGACTTCAAGTGTCGGAGTAGCGAACCAAAACCTTGTACACACATAGAATAGGTGTTGGTAAATACGTACAACATAGACAAACTGATATGTTCCGTTATGGAGTCCTTATTTATTAATATAAAGACAAATAAAAATTAGTTTGATATTAAATTAGTTTTAACTTATACTTAATTGTAAGTAGTAAGTCTACTTTCACGAGTTCGCGAGTATTTTTCCACTGATTCCCCCTGTTTGAGGAGTTTATGAGGATTAAAAAATAAATTAAGTAATTCGGGCTTGACCCTCAACCTCGGTAGGTTCGGTTTCCTAACCGCACCGAACTCTACAAGGCAACTGGAAATTACCCGATTAAATTCTTAATCTTCATTTAGGAGGTCCGAAATAGGTAAAAACACCAGAGCCATTCAGTTTTCAAGTTTTCACTATATTTTAGAGAAGATCGCGATTCGGAGATCGCTCCTACAGAAGAGAGACTTGAGCATCAGATGAGAACTACCGGACAATTGAATGGCTCTGGTAAAAACACCCTCCTATCTATACCGAAACTCACCTTATTTCGGACACCGAAAATGTGTCCCTACGAAGTTAAGGTATTGAGATGGTAGCAAGAAAAAGAGGCGTGAGCGTCCTGTAAGAAAAGTATGAAGGAGAATTAATAATGAAAATATCTATGCAAATAATATATTTTTTTGCAAGTTTAGTTTTAGTACTCTTTGTCCCTTGTTTTGCTTTTGTGCCAACCACGGTAGCGGATCCAGGTGGTCCGGAAGGTGGTTTTACCTATTATTTAGCAGCGTGGGATGGTAGTTCTACCTACTCCGATGGTAAATTCTTTCTTACGAACGATTTACGCGGGTCAACATTGGTTGATTTAGAAAATGATGCTAATGGTTATCTTCCGATAATTTTTGATTTTGGTGTGCCTATATATGGCAACCCCGATGGCACTGGATTTCCTGTGATATCAGACATTACGTTGGTTGATGTTCAAAAAAGTAGTGATTCAAGTTCTATACTGGATCATGGTGTCGTCATTGAAAGAGTGAGTCCGCTTCATGAACCTGAAAAGTTCCTTGTAGACATTAGAGTGCCTAATAGTCTTTTTGACGATTTGCCAATAACGGTTATATTAGAGGTGCCAGAGAACACAATATATAACGAAGATGGTGTGGGGAATGTTGCCTATGGACCAATAGAGTTAAATATCTTTGGGAGATTTTCATTTAGCGTAAAAGATGTATCATATTATTTAGCAGCGTGGGATGGTAGTCCTACCTACTCCGATGGAAAATTCTTACTTGGGAACGATTTGCGAGTATCAACATTGGTTGATTTAGAAAATGATGCTAATGGTTACCTTCCGATAATTTTTGATTTTGGTGTGCCTATATATGGCAATCCTGATGGCACTGGATTTCCTGTGATATCAGACATTACGTTGGTTGATGTTCAAAAAAGTAGTGATTCAAGTTCTATACCGGGTCATGGTGTCGTCATTGAAAGAGTGAGTCCGCTTCCTGAACCTGAAAAGCTTCTTGTAGACATTAGAGTGCCTAATAGTCTTTTTGACGATTTGCCAATAACGGTTATATTAGAGGTGCCAGAGAACACAATATATAACGAAGATGGTGTGGGGAATGTTGCCTATGGACCAATAGAGTTAAATATCTTTGGGAGATTTTCATTTAGCGTAAAAGATGTATCATATTATTTAGCAGCGTGGGATGGTAGTCCTACCTACTCCGATGGAAAATTCTTGCTTGGGAACGATTTGCGAGTATCAACATTGGTTGATTTAGAAAATGATGCTAATGGTTACCTTCCGACAATTTTTGATTTTGGTGTGCCTATATATGGCAATCCTGATGGCACTGGATTTCCTGTGATATCAGACATTACGTTGGTTGATGTTCAAAAAAGTAGTGATTCAAGTTCTATACCGGATCATGGCGTCGTCATTGAAAGAGTGAGTCCGCTTCCTGAACCTGAAAAGTTTCTTGTAGACATTAGAGTGCCTAATAGTCTTTTTGACGATTTGCCAATAACGGTTATATTAGAGGTGCCAGAGAACGCAATATATAACGAAGATGGTATGGGGAACGTGTCATCGGTACATTCTTTCGATATTGTGGCAAGTTTCTCTCTTGAAACAGGACCAGAATTCGTTGTCAAACCTGGGGATCCTCCCACAACCGTGGCTCAGAATCGTATTATCTTCAATGAGATTCGCAATGCGGATGATAACACGCACGACTGGCTTGAAATAAAAAACATCAGCCAAGACGACATCCCTCTCGGAACATGGGAGATAAGTATAATCAATAGTGCAGATACCGACTACTCTGCAGAGGAGCAGGTTATCATTGGTTTTCCGGATTACTACACACTCCAAGCAGATAAGGTTCTATTGATCGTTAGCACGCCTGCACGAAATACTGATTTGATCCTCGGTCAGGATACTGTAGACCCTAACACTGATCCGAAACTACCAAATCAGACCATTTATTCACCAAGATTTTCACTGCCAGATTCACCGTATCTCCTTATTTTGCGAAGTGTCAAGGAACAGAACAACACAGCAAATGCCATTGAAGACATCACAGGTGGGTTCTTCCTGACATCAGAGATAGACAACACTAATATTTGGCCTTTAAAAAACACACCATCGCCCTCAGGGAAGGCTGCATCTTTCATAGTAGATGGCGCGTGGCAACGCGTTAATAGTTCCGAACTAGGATACCTCAATTCGGCGTGGATGTCAGTCGGTTATCAATCCGGACTCGGGTATAGACCAAAAGCTCCAAAAGAAACGAGTATCGGCACACCCGGCTACCCAATTAGTGCCCTTGTCTCGAAAGTTGAGACTGGGCAGATCGGTTTCAGCGAGATCATGTTCGCTTCCATAGGTGACGAAACATCACTACCGCAGTGGATTGAACTTTTCAATACCTCAGTTACTCAGGCAGTAGATTTGAAAGACTGGCAGTTGTCAATCAAAACTTCGAAAGATGAAACACATCATTGGAAATCTGTTATCACATTGAAGGATTTACAGATACTTCCAAAACAGACTGTATTATTAGTTACAGGAAGTGGTAGACACTCAGCTCATATACCGAATCATCGTGTCTATGATTTATCACATCATCACAACGATGTCTTTGAACTCGGTTCACATCAGAATAGGGTGTTAGGAACTACAGGATTTGTGCTGCAGCTGTTTTCCAGTGATGGTACATTAGTTGATACTGCTGGGAATCTGGATAGTACTAACAATAGTTCAGATACACCATTGTGGAAACTACCTTGGGGACAGACGAAGGAAGGGGCACGTACCTCTCTTATTCGGAGATATGAAAATGGACTGCCGTTACCCGGAACAGTGAGAGACAGTTGGCGAATCGCAGGAGCATTAAAACTCACTATTAACTTTTATTGGGGAAGTAACACTGACATCGGTACACCCGGATATAGAAAAGGGGGACCGCTACCGGTCACACTTTCACATTTCAAACCTTTTGTTGAAGATAACGGTGAAGTCGTTATCAGATGGACAACCGAATCCGAAGTTGATAATGCCGGATTCAACATTTATCGCAGCACGAGACGAGACGGACCGTTCAAAAAGGTTAACCCGAAGCTGATTTTAGGTGCCGGCACTACCGGTGAACGGACTACGTATATGTGGAAAGACGTTACCGCTAAATCGGATGCTCTCTATTACTACCGAATAGAAGATGTCTCTTTTGATGGCAAACACCAAGTATTGGCTACCAGTCGACTGAAAGGAGTTATATCTGTTAGAGATAAGTTGACAACACAGTGGGGACAATTGAAGTTTTCTAAATAATCTTCTGATTGTCCGAACCATGATTTACAGTTCGTAGATTTTTGCCTGCAAGCAAAACCTGATGAACATATTTTTGATTAAGGAACAATTTGATATATCTAAATATCAACATTCGTATAACTATAAAGGAGTATAGATCATGAAAAAATTAACTCAGTTATTCTGTTACTTCACATGTATATTATTTGTAACCTTCATCGTTGGACTTGCAGTTGTACCTGCCGTTATGGCAGATTCTGGAGGTCCGGAAGCAACTGTTGTCACTTTTGGACGGACTTCTGGGGATATGCAGACTATTCATACTGACGGTTACTTTAAACTCTCCGATAATGCTTTTCTACAAAATCTTGTAAATTTTGATTCAGCTCAACAAGGATGGGCATCAATCCAACTTGATTTTGATGCTGATATATATGACACAAATCTGCTGAGTGATAATGGAACGGCTGCTCCATTCTCTGCAGATGAAGTAGTTATGGATGTAAAAAGAGCAAGCGATGATACTTCAATAGGAGGGAATCATGGTGTCACCTTTTCTCTTTATCGTATTGGTGGAGGTACTCTGTCAAGTTTTTACTTAGATGTTTCAGTACCGCGTCCTTTATTTGACCTTCTACCAATAAAGATAGATTTTTCAATTCCAGAAAATACAGTATATAACCGTAATGGTGTGGGGAATGTTGAATGGTCTTATACGTTTACCATCGTCAAACTTTACCCCTTTGAAATGAATCTTTTAGAACTCTCAGCTGGTAATGAAATTGCACCAAACGGATTTGCAATTGTTGCACATATTGGGACGATAGCGAACTCTATGGTGACAAGCGCGCTTCCTGCACTTGATAACGTTCCGCTGGTGATGGCAGATAATATGCCAAACCTTGAAGATTTTCTTTACAACGGAGGCACTATTGACGTTTTTGTTGAGGAGACGACTAATGGTCTACCGGATATCATTATCAATGAGGTTATGTGGGCAGTTGATGAGGACAAAGTTGGAACTGTTGGATATACCAAGCAACAATGGATAGAACTTTACAATAACTCGTCTGATTTTGTCGCTTTGGATGACATCACACTCCGATTTACACCTCTGTCTCCTGCCCCAAATGTTGATGATCTTCAGGATGGTAAAATGTGGACAGACCGGTTGAGCAACGTTATGAAATACGGTGAGCCAAGTGGTGCGACGGTTGGATGGATATTGGGGAGTAATTACGGGCAAAACGGTAATTCTAATGAAGTTAATTTAAAAGAGTTTATCTCTATGTATAGAAGAAGTGACAGACTTGGTAATTATGGTGGTGTTTTTGACGATTCCTGGTTACGTTCCACTGTGTTATCTCATAGAAACCATAGAGCTACACCTGGGGCAGCAAATACCCGTCCGGGTAATCCAACAGAATTCCTCCCATTACCGAGCCAATTTACTCCCAAAAAGGACAAGGTAATTATTAACGAAGTTTACAACGCTGCAAATGATGACTACGACTGGATTGAACTCCTTGCTCTCCAGGACACGAATATTAAAGATTGGACCTTAAGTTATACTAATTCTAATCTTGAGGAATTTGAAATCCTACGGTTCCCGGAATATACGATGAAAGCGGGTGAAGTCTGGTTGTTTGTTAATACAGATCCAATTGAAACAGACCTTGCTGCTGGACAGGATATAGAACTAAGCGCAGGTGACCAAGTCTCCGGCGCGGGAGACCAGAAATATCTGATTATGACAGGCGACAACAGGGTAGAGATACCGGATTACAACGGTGGCGAATTTCACTTGATCCTGCGAACCGCTGAAGGATGGGAAAGATTCGGATCACAGGATCGTATGCACGATGTCGCAGGTCCTGCTAGGTTCGCGAGACAGACACTAAACACTACTAATGTAATCTATGAACCACACACCGGTGATCCAGGAGAGATCTGGGAAACAGATATTTGGCCTCTGAATGGACATAGTACCGATGAACCTGATAAGGTCTACCTTCAGAGTGATCATAAATTTAGCGTTGGTAGTGTATGGGCACGAAATGGTACAAAACACGGTTGGGTAAAAGATGGTGGGTTAATAGTTGGCTTCATGGGAGGTATAGGCTATGACCGTAATCCCATAGGACACGGAACACCCGGCTATTACAACCACATCGTACAAGGTGCAAGTAGCGACATCCGGGACGGCCATATCATTATCAGTGAACTGATGCTTACACAAGGCAATCGCGGATACCCGCAATGGATAGAAATACGTAATACCTCTAAGACAACGGGGGTTGATCTTCATTTTGATACAGACGATAGCGGTATTCGCCAAGGATGGTCACTTGTCATTGAAAACCATAACTCAGGACTGTGGGACGAGAGAAATCTTCCGTTAAACGTTGAAATTAACTTCCAAGATCTTGGTATCCGGTATATTCCGCCGAATCAGACTATCCTTATTGTATCACACAAAGGCAGGAATTCGGGTGAATTTCCGGACCATAGAGTTGCCAGCATTTGGGATAGTACCGTAGCTAGGAGTGCGTTTGGGATAGAAGTTGTGAAAAACCCATTCTTAAATGCGGAAGGTGGATTCCTAATTCAACTTGTTGACGGTTCCGGTGATGTCACTGACGAAGTGGGTAACCTTGACGGTAAATCAGCAAGTGCTCGTGGAGGCATCGGTTTTGACGATCCGTTCAGTTGGAACTGGCCGACAGACCTGACTGAAGAAAATTATCGGACTTCATTAATCCGCCTAAAACATCGAGGTGGCTCACCACGGGTAGGCACCCCAAATCGCGCAGTTGATGGAGATCTGACAGGGGCAGTGCTTAGATTGGGTGCACGCGGACGTCCAGTTGGGTATGCATGGGTTCATGCTGTTGATACTGCATTTTACCGAGTTCAGGAAACATGGTATGGAAACAGTAATGATTACGGCACGCCCGGATATATCCGAGGAACACAACTACCCGTATCCTTGTCCTTCTTCCGTCCAACACTTGAAAACGGAGAAGTTATTATACGTTGGACAACCGAATCCGAACTTGATAACGCCGGTTTTAATATCCTCCGTAGCAATAACCGGAGCAATGGATTCAAACAGGTGAATACGGTGTTGATCCAAGGTGCTGGTACAACTGGGGAACGCAGCACCTATAAATGGATTGATACGGCAGTGAAACCGGGGATTGTCTATTATTATCAGATTGAAGATGTATCTTTCGCTGGTGAGCATAAAGTGCTTACCACGGCACGTCTGAAAGGTTTAATTTCAGCGAAAGATAAACTGACAACGACGTGGAGCGAATTGAAAAGAGCACATTAAGGTCTGATACCAGATTAACTTGATTCCAGCTGGCAGGTATGGTTAGGAAAACATACCTACCAACTGGATAATAGATAAATCCCGATATTTGAGATGAACTATGCATGAAATGAAACTGTTTATTCAATTAATTTATTTCTTAACAAAGTTTATTTTAGTATTTTTTATCACCTGTTTTGCTTTTGTGCTAACTACGGTCGCGGATCCAGGTGGACCCGAAGGTGGTTTTATCTATTATTTAGCAGCGTGGAATGGTAGTCCTACCTATTCTGATGGATATTATAAACTTGGAAACGATCTACGAGTATCAACATTGGTTGATCTAAAAAACGATGATAACGGCTACCTTCCAATTATACTTATTTTTGATGTTCCCGTATATGGCAAACCTGATGGAACTGGAGATCCTACAACGACAGCGATTAAGGTAGTAGATGTCCAAATGATTAATGACCCAAGTCCTATAACGGATCATGACATCGTTATAGAAAGAGTGAGTCGTATCGTTGAAAATGGTTCACCAGTCCTAAATAAACTCCTTGTAGACATTAAAGTACCTCGTAGTCTTTTTGATGATCTGCCAATAACGGTAAAACTAAGTGTGTCAGAAAATGCAGTATATTCCGCTGAAGGTGTAGGAAACATTGCGTATGGACCAATAGAGTTAAACATTGTTGAGAACTTCCCATCCGAAACACCAACGTTCACACGGCCGACCTCAGATGAACGGAAGGTGAAACTCATATACTTCTTGCCAAAGGATCGTTCGTTTAATTCACAAATTCCTATTGCGATAGATACTCAAATTAAAGAGGCACAAAGTTTTTTTGCTGAGAACATGGCATTGCACGGTTTCGGTCAAAAAACATTCAAAATTGAAACAGATGACAACGGAACAGCAGTCGTACATAATTTTACAGGGGTGTATGATGGTGTATATTACCATACGAATGCACTGTCTAAAACGAGCAGCGAAATTGAGGAGCGATTTGATACATCAACAGATGTTTACCTGATTGTACTTGATACGAGTATTGAAAATATCGACGGGAATTGCGGTATATCTTATTATCTTGGCGGTCCTGTGATCGTGCCAGTGAACGGTGTGTGCTTTAGAGATCGTCTTGGTTACATTTTGATAGCACATGAACTTGGTCATGCTTTTAATTTAGAGCATGACTTCCGTGACAGTTCATATCTCATGTCTGGTGCCAGTTACACAACCAACAAACTGTCAACCTGTGCATCAAGGGTATTAGATATAAATCCATTTTTCAATCAAGACGCAAACACGATCCAAACTTCAAATCATCATGGAAAGATTCGTATGGTGACAGAAAGAGTATACCCTCTCAATGGGCAGCATTTCACGGTTAAATTCGAAATAACTGACAATGATGGTATCTATCAAGTTCAACTTCTCTTTCCAAGGTATGTGATAAATCCTGAAATTAAGTCTGATTCTAGAGGACTGTATGATTGCCGAAACTTTGAGAACGCACCCAGCAGTGAGACAGTTGAATTTTATGTTCCATCCGAATTTCTGAAATATCCATCCAACAATATCACAATCCGAGTTTTTGACCAGTATGGAAATGTTACACAAAATATTTTGACGCTTATTTCAACTAAAACATTTGAATCTGTGAAATCAAATAATACAGGAACATTTCTCACACTAACTTATCATGATCCTAATGTACTTGTCCCGATAAATGACAAGAAAGAATGGACAGGATGGGGAGATAATTTATGGGAGAAAACTCCCGATAGGAGACTATCTGAAAAGCCCCAACCGTTTGTTTACAACGTATTCCTTGATGCTTACAATTATTGGTTCTATGCACATGCACAAAGCAGTATCATTTACGATTTAAGCAAGGGTAATTATACAAAGTTTGAAGCATTTTTATTATTGCCGTATCCATGTGAATCTACTTCTGTTGAACTGATATGCCTTGCAGACGACGTGGAAATCTATAATTCTGGCGTATTGAGTGGTTCGCAAGTGCACAACAAGCGCATCCTATCTGATATACCCGAAGATACACAAATGTTCACCATCAGGACAACTGATGCAGGTGATGGTATTAGTTGCGATCATTTTGTACTGGCAAATGCACGTTTATTTGACGCTGATACCCCGGTACCTGTATCTTTGTCTTTCTTCCGCCCAACACTTGAAAACGGCGAAGTTATTATACGTTGGACAACCGAATCCGAACTTGATAACGCCGGTTTTAATATCCTCCGTAGCAATAACCGGATCAATGGATTCAAACAGGTGAATACGGCGTTGGTCCAAGGTGCTGGCACAACTGGGGAACGCAGCACCTATAAATGGATTGATACGGCAGTGAAACCGGGGATTGTCTATTATTATCAGATTGAAGATGTATCTTTCGCTGGTGAGCATAAAGTGCTTACCACGGCACGTCTGAAAGGTTTAATTTCAGCGAAAGATAAACTGACAACGACATGGAGCGAATTGAAAAGAGCGCATTAAGAGGTTAATTTCAGGGATAAATCTACTAATCTAATCCGTAAAATAGGGAGAATGTAGCAATGCGTTTTCCCTGTTTTAAAATCCGCGTAAATCCGTGGGTCAGATAGATGCTTGTCCGTTGTATGCTTTCCAGCTCTCTGTTTCCCGCAGTTGCTGTATTGTAAATAACGTATAATATCATACAATATGTCATGTAATTCATTTTAAGACATATTAAATATATATAGATAAAAAGAATTAATTTGCTTAAAATTAAGTTTAATGTTAAATTAACGTACCGTTCAATATGAGACTTCAAGTGTCGGAGTAGCGAACCAAAACCTTGGACGCACATAGAATAGGTGTTGGTAAATACGTACAACACAGACAAACTGATATGTTCCGTTATGGAGTCCTATTTTAAAATTAATATAAAGACAAATAAAAATTAGTTTGACATTAAATTAGTTTTAACTTATACTTAATTTAAATATAAGTCTACTTTCACGAGTTCGCGAGTATTTTTCCACTGATTCCCCCTATTTGAGGAGTTTATGCGGATTAAAAAATAAATTAAGTAATTCGGACTTGACCCTCAACCTCGGTAGGTTCGGTTTCCTAACCGCACCGGACTCTACAAGGCAATTGGAAATTACCTGATTTATTTCTTAATCTTCATTTAAGCAAGTTTCAAATAGTGATACCACCCACTACCTAAAGGTAGGGGCTTCGGCTTCGTAGCAACTGCGGTTTTCTCAGAGAGTCCACCGTCTTATTATCGCTCCACCAGCAGGCTATTATTCCGAATCAGATCGGTTTTATCAGGCATTCTTGTCCTGGGTACCCCAGCCTGCAAAAAATAATAAATGGGGGTGCCGATACAAGGCGCGGGGTTATTACTCCGCTTGCGACTTACATGAACGACACCGAAATAATAGATGTTGGACAATGGAGGATCCAAATCGTGAAAAAACGAATTCTTCTTTTAGTTACGCTGTTGCTAATGTGTGTGTTGATTCCGTTACAGAAAGCCTCTGCACAGAACCCTGCGCCAACGTTAGTAGTTCAAGGTGATTCGTCGAAGACCACTACGACAACTGATACTGATGATATAATTTTTACCGTAAAAGCGACTCGCAAGAGGAACGGATTTTCTAGCATAAGTATCGTTCTTGCAACAACGCCTGATACTATTACGCCAACGGCTAATGTAACTAAGCTTGCTCTTCTGCAGAATGGTTCACAGGATGTGGTAGTTACGGTGCCACGGAGTGAAATCACGGCTGCTGGTGCTGGTGTGTATTCTATCGTCTTCACAGCAGATGAATTTTTCGAATTCATTACTCCTGACCCGTCAGTGACTCTTACACTCACCGTTGAAGGGAGTGTTATGCAGACTTATGGGGTAACAGTAGGCGTTCAAGGTAGTTCAGCGCAGACGACCACAACAACTGGGACTGGAGATATAACTTATACCTTGCGTGTGACAAACACCGGCAGTGGAACAGACTCAATAACGCTCACAAAATCAGGCGTTCCTACTTTGACGCTGAGTGAAACCTCACTATCATCGCTTGCCGCAAATGCTTATGAGGATGTGACATTGACGATTCCACGCACCGTACTCTCGGAAGTTAGCACGTATAATGTCACCGTCACAGCGACTTCCGATGGCAATACGAGCGAAACCGATGAAGCCGAGATCGAAACGTTCGTCAATGAGCCGACGGTTTATGGGGTGACGCTACTCAATGTCAGTAGTTTGGATCAGATGACCCCAACAACGGATACTGAAGATATAATTTATACTTTGAAGGTGACAAACATCGGCATAGGCTCAGATACGATAGAACTTACAAAAGAAGGTCATAGGGCTGATCAGATAACGCTAAGTCATGAGACATTATCGCTTGACGCGGATACTGAACAGGAAGTGACATTAACGTATCCGCGCAGTGCACTTGATGTTGTCGGCACATATAGACTCCTCGTCACAGCGGCTTCGCAAGGCGGCAGTAGCAAACAGGCTGCAGTCGCTATCACAACTACTGTCACGGATGCTTTGATTCCGCCTGTAAGGTTTGATACCATAAACTTAGAAGTTATAGGGAGTTTGAGACAGGCGACCCCAACAACGGATACTGAAGATGTAACTTATACCTTGCATGTGACAAACACTAGTGCCTTTGATTTTCATACAGTAGATTTTACAGTCACAGGCGATATTGCTGCTGCGAAGGTAAGTCCAGTCTCAATAGATCTTTTTGGATTATCGGCAGGAGATTTTGGAAATAAAATAGAAGAAGTGACATTAACAATTCCGCGGAATGTACTCACGAGAGGTGGTAGTTATATTACCACTGTCACGGCGGTTCCCCGTGTAGGTCTTAGCAAAACCGTTACAGTCAGAACCACTGTTAATCCTTCTGGCACTCTTGCGTTAGAGGGTGTAGGTAGTTTGACGCAGACCACTACAGCGACTGATACTGAAGATATAACTTATACCTTGCGTGTAACAAATACCGGCGACACATTAGATCAGGTAGACCTCACAGTGTCAGGCGATGATGTTGATACTGTGACCTTGGATCCGACTTCAGTAGTGCTTGAGGCAGATACGTATGACGATGTGACATTGACGATTCCACGCGCAGCACTTTCGGATGCTCACCCGTATAGTGTTATCGTCACAGCGACTTCCGAAAATGATTCCACGGTAACCGCTATTGTCGCCACTCAAACCACTATCACGGTTGATACTCCTACACCAACGGAACCAACGCTATCTGATCGGACAACCCACACAGTTGTCTTTAGCGAATTTATGTTTGAGTCCGCAGGTGGAGAGAACGGATTACCACAATGGATTGAAGTGTATAACAATAGCACCTCAGAAATAAACCTTCGTGGATGGAAACTCCATTGGAAACGTCTGCAGCCTTCACTTTTGGAAGTGACAACCACGTTCAAAGAGGACTTTACCATTCCCGTTCAACAGTCAAGATTGATTGTTACCTCTTTGGGAAGACATTCAGGAGGGGCTAAGTTTTCAGACGATGTCGTCTATCAACTGCACCTTTTGCATGCGGAGGAACTTGCACAAAACGATATAGAAAATAGCAACCGTCTCATTACCCGTGATGGATTCTCGCTAAAACTGATAAACCCTAAAGATGTACTCATTGACCACATCGGTACACTTCAAGATGACAAGCAGACATGGCAACTTCCGGAATGCTTGGTTGACGGTGTTCGCACTTCCCTGATACGCCGTTTTGACAAAGATGTGCCGCGTTCAGGGACCGAACGACGTGGCTGGTATCGCGCTTTTGACGCAAAACGTCTCGTCGCAGGTATTTACTACGGACATCAGCACGATCTCGGCACGCCAGCGTATCGACGTGGAAAACCCTTACCTGTGGAACTTTCTCAATTCTCAGCACGGTTTGTTAAGGATGAGGTGGTTATCAACTGGACAACGGAGTCTGAGCTGAATAATGCTGGGTTCAACATCCTGCGTAGCACCTCTCAAACAAAGAACTTCCGTCCCATCAATACAAAGCTGATTCAAGGTGCCGGCACTACCGGCGAACGAAGGACATATCAATTCATTGACAAAACCGCTAAGTCCAATGTTACGTATTACTATCGCATTGAGGACATAGACTTCTCGGGCACACGTGAGGTCCTTACAACGTATCAACTACGGGGCATTATTGCACCGAATGGCAAATTCATAACAAAATAGACATTAGACATTATAATGATTTAATCGGAGGTGGAAGTTTAATCTAAGCTGGTATTACGATATATTCAAAAGGTAAAACACGAAAACGAATCTGGATAATTCACAAATGGAGGATCCAAATTGTGAAAAAACGAATTCTTTTTTTAGTTACGCTATTGCTAATGTGTGTTTTGATTCCGCTACAGAAAACCCTTGCAGCTCCAGTGACAGGGTTTACTATTGCTGATGCGTCACAGACCACTACGACCACTGAAACTGAAGCTATAGTTTTTAACATAACAGTCAGGAACCTCAAGACTTCTGGTTTTTATAATGGAGGTATGTCTGTTACAACAGATCCAGATACGCTTACTGCAACGCCCAGCTCAACCGTTACTGGTATTCTTTTTCCGGGTGGTACACATGATGCAATGGTTAACGTCACACGGGCTGCAATCACAGCTGCAGGTGCTGGCACGTATACTATCACCTTCACAGTAGACGATTCTTTCACTTTTGGTAACAGCGATGACCCAATAAGCACTGATCTGACACTCACCGTTGAAGAGAGTATTATACAGACTTATGGGGTAACAGTAGGCGTTCAAGGGAGCGCAACGCAGACAACCACCACAGCGGGAACTGCAGATATAGAGTATACCATACGTGTGACAAACACCGGTAGCGGTTCTGACTCGTTTACGTTGACACATTCAGGTGTTACTGATGCGGAGTTGAGTGAAACTTCACTATCAAATATTTCGGCAAGTGCTTATGAGGATGTGACATTGACGGTGCCGCGCTCAGAACTGGCGACTGTTGGCACGTACACTGTCACCGTCACTGCAACTTCCGATGGCGATTCGAGCGAATCCGATACAACTTCTACCGAAACGATTGTGAATGAGCCGACAGTTTATGGTCTGACATTACTCAATGTCGGTGATTTGACGCAGACAACCCAAAATACTGATGAAGAAGATATAACCTATACCTTGCGTGTGACAAACATCGGGAACAGCCAAGATACGATAGATATTACAAAAGAAGGTCATAGAGTTGATCAGGTAACGCTCAGTCCGGATTCGTTGACGCTTGCCACGGATACTGCAGCGGATGTGACAGTAACGCTTCCGCGCAGTGCGCTTGATGTCGTCGGCACATATAGGCTCCTCGTCACAGCGACTTCCCAAGGCGACAGTAACAAACAGGCTGCGCTCGCTATAACAACAACTGTCACAGACGGGAGGATTCCAACTTTAAGGTTAGATACTATAGAGATAGAAGTTTTAGAGGGTTTGCAGCAAACCACCAAAACAACGGATACTGAAGATGTAACCTATACCATTCGTGTAACAAACATCTATATCTTTGATTTTCTTGAAGTATATTTTACAGTCACGGGCGACATTGGTGCTGCGACAATAACGCCTGCTTCAGTAGAACTTTTTGCAAATGACGCGGTAATTGAACTAATTGGTCGTGGCAGCAAGGTAGAATATGTGACATTAACAATTCCGCGGAATGTACTCAGCAGAGGTGGTAGTTATATTACCACTGTCACAGTGGTTCCCTATATAGGTCTTACCAAAACCGTTACAGTCAGAACCATTGTTAATCCTTCTGGCACTCTTGCGTTTGAGGGTGTAGGTAGTTTGACGCAGACCACTTCAACGACTGATACTGAAGATATAACTTATACCTTGCGTGTAACAAATACCAGCGACACGATAGATCAGGTAGAACTCACAGCGTCAGGTGATGTTGATACTGCGACCTTAGATCCGACTTCAGTAGTGCTTGAAGCAGAAACTTATGACGATGTGACATTGACGATTCCACGCGCAGCACTTTCGGATGCTGGCACGTATAGTGTTACCGTCACAGCGACTTCCGAAAAAGATTCCACGGTAATCGCTATTGTCACCACTCAAACCATTATCACGGATGATCTTACTGCATCAACAGAACCAACGGACCCAACGGACCCAACGGACCCAACGGACCCAACGGACCCAGCGGAATCAACGCTATCTGATAAGCCAACTCACAAAGTTGTCTTTAGCGAATTTATGTTTGAGTCCGTGGGAGGAGAAGATGGATTACCACAATGGATTGAAGTGTATAACAATAGCGCAAAAGAAATAAACCTTAATGGATGGAAACTCAAGTTGAAACGTCTGCAATCTGTGTCTTTCGAAGTGACAACCACGTTCAAAGAGGACTTTATCATTCCCGTTGAACAGTCAAGATTGATTGTTACCTCTTTGGGAAGACATTCAGGAGGGGGTAAACTTTTAGATGATGATGTGTATCAACTGAACCTTTTGCATGCGGATGAATTGACGCGAGAAGATATAGAACTTCACAACCGTCTAATTGACCGTGGCGGCTTCTCGCTAAAACTCACTAACGCTACTGATGTACTCGTTGACAACATCGGCACACTTGAAGATGACATGCAAACATGGCAACTTCCGGAATGCTTGGTTGACGGTGTTCGCACTTCCCTGATACGCCGTTTTGACGAAGGTGTGCCGCGTTCAGGGACCGAACGACGTGGCTGGCGTCGCGCTCTTGACGCAAAAAATCTGGTCGCAGGTATTTACTACGGACATCAGCACGATCTCGGCACGCCAGCGTATAGACGTGGAAAACCCTTACCTGTGGAACTCTCTCAATTCTCAGCACGGTTTGTTAAGGATGAGGTGGTTATCAACTGGACAACGGAATCTGAGTTGAACAATGCTGGGTTCAACGTCCTGCGTAGCACCTCTCGAACAAAGAACTTCCGTCCCATCAATACGAAGTTGATTAAAGGTGCCGGCACCACCGGCGAACGAAATACCTATCAATTCATAGACAAAACCGCTAAGCCCAATGTTGCGTATTACTATCGCCTTGAGGACATAGACTTATCGGGCACGCGTGGGATCCTTACAACGTATCAACTACGGGGCATTATTGCACCGACTGGTAAAGCCATAACAACATGGGGAACACTCAAAGATGATAGATAGACTGTTCACATTCTGTAGAAGCGATCACCGAATCGCGACGAAACGGTAGGAGCGATCTCCAAATCGCGACCTGTCGGGAATCGGAGTTCCCTCCTACCTTTTGAGGTCGCCAGGTATAAGAAAAGTTCGTAGGTCGGGTAGAGCGACAGCGAAACTCGACACTCAAATTCAACTATTTTGAAGGAGTTTAAAATGAAAAGATTAACTTTTAATTTCGTTTTTTGTCTTTTACTTATTACAGCATTCGTCTTCATTGCAACGCCCACAATGGCAATTGTTGAGATAGCAGTTACTGGTGAGTTTACACAAGACGATACAAATACTGGCGCAACAAATGAACGGGAGATTGTTGTCCAACTTACATATAATGTAGTGCCCGATCCCAAACCGACAGAAGATGATATAACAGATTTAACACCGTCTACATCTGTAACCTTTGGTGAGGGAGATGATGAAGATTCTAAGACATACTTCATAACTTGGTCAGATTTGTCGTTCGGCACAGGCGGTGACTTCACCTTGACAGGTTATGAGGCTGTAACAGCGGTAGGCACAACCAATAGTGACGGAGATCTGGTCGTTAATTTCACAGGTCTTGTTGGCAACAATAAGCTTAGACACGATGGAGAGTACCTCCCCGGTTTAGGGTATGCGATTATCGCTGCGAATAATACGTCTATAGGAGTTGGGGTTTACCCAACGCTTCCAACGATTAATCCGCCCAACGACATCATCAAATTTCAGTGGAGTGATGTTTCAAGTGCAACGACAATGCCGGATCTCTATGCACTTTTCGAAGGCGGTGGCACACTTAACTTACGGGTTAATATACCTGGTACTACCGACAGGCTCGGTAGCCTAACAGGGGACCCACCGGTGGCTGACGATGACCACGAACGTAACCAACGTCAGGTCGTTATCAACGAAGTGATGTGGGCACATGATGAAAGTTTTCTCGGAAATGCTACAGCGACCGTCGCTGAACAGTGGATTGAACTTTACAATAGAGGCACCACACCCGTTCATCGTCCTGATATTGAACTCACCACGTCAGAAGATTTCCCCGGTCCCCCTTCTGAAACCGATAGACTGAGTAATATTCCATCGTATGAAATTACTTGGGAGATTGATGATAAAGGGCAGCACGGGAGTAGCGTAACGCCGAGGCGAGAGTTCAAATCTATGCAGCGTGTTAACTATGACAATGGCTGGGAGCCTGCACATTGGAGTATTGCTACCAGTTCATTTCTACGGAACTACCGAGCCACACCCGGCAAACCGAATCGTGCTACCAGAGTTCCAACCAGACGTGAAAGACCAAGCAAAGATAACCC
This sequence comes from Candidatus Poribacteria bacterium, assembly GCA_965237835.1. GTDB lineage: Bacteria > Poribacteria > WGA-4E > WGA-4E > WGA-3G > MSPOR6. The sequence goes on from OZ250160.1 coordinate 1,305,354, forward strand.
CGCAAAGAACAAGATTATTATTAATGAGATTGGGAACTTTGCCGATGACGAATTAGATTGGATTGAACTTCGTAACGTTACAGGTTCTGCACAATCCCTTAAAGATTGGACACTTACCAAAACAACAGGATTCGGTAATGAAAACGAAATCATTCGTTTTCCAGACAAATCCATTCCAGCGCGCGATGTGCTGTTATTAGTAAATAAAGACCCTGCGGAAACGTCTCTATCTGTGGGGTTTGATATTAATCTGGATGCTGATGATCAAGCGTTTGGTGCCGGTCCACACCAATATCTTATTGTTGATGAAAACGAGATCGAAATTCCGAATGATGATAAGTGGTTGCTGATTCTACGTAGCAATAAACCTTGGGATGTTGGAGACAGTAGGAATATCTACCAATCCGGCCATCGTGTTGAGGATGTTACTGGTCCCGGTGCACTTCACGATAATTTCGTAGTGCTGGATCTAAATGCACCTGCGCCCAGCTGGGAAAAGAAATCGGACGGTAAACCTGATGGCCAGATTTGGCATACAAAGGTCTTCCCGCTGAACGGAAATACGCAAGCTGACGGTGATTTCCTCCAAAGTGATAGTTTGGACACTGCAGATAAAGTGTGGATTCGTGATGGTGATAAACAAGGTTACCTTAAAGATGCGTGGGATAAAGTCGGTTTCACGGGTATCGGTTATGACCGTAATGTTTCAATAGTTGATCAGCACGGCGGAACCCCCGGTTATGACAACGACGTCGCCAAAGGAAAAGTATCCCAGCTTGATGGCGGTAAACTGATTGTCAGCGAACTTATGCTTACTAGTGGTAACAAAGGTTACCCGCAATGGATTGAACTCTATAATACATCTAAAACGCGTGGTATTGACCTTAAGGCTGATAGTAGTGATCCTGAAACCGGGTGGCAGCTAATTATTGAAAACCATGACTCCGGTTCATGGAAAGAATATAATCGTGACCTGAACATTACGGTTAACTTAATAGACCTATTTGACTATTACATTCCACCGAATCAAACTGTTCTTATTGTCTCTTCCATAGGACGTTTTTCAGAAAGAGATCATTTTCCGGCGGCACGGGTCGCTAGTATCCATGAAAAGAAAAGGAATGAGTTTGGAATGGCAGATGGGAAAGACATCTTTCTGAATGCGGAAGGTGGTTTCTATATCAAGATAGTTGATGGTGATGGAAGTATATCCGATGAGGTCGGTAACCTTGACGGTAAAGCACCTGACCTTCGTAATGACATCGGTCTTGACGACCCATTCAGTTGGAACTGGTCAACAGACTTGACTGAAAAAGGTGACCGCACTTCCTTGATCCGTCTCAGAGACGAAAACGGTCGTCCTCGTATCGGTGTGCCAAATCGTGGGGTAGAAGGCGATATGACAGGTGCTGTCCTGCCGATGGGGATGAATAGACGTCCACCTGGGTATGCGTGGGTACACGCTGTTGATACCGCATTCAAGAGAGTCCCGAAAACTTGGTATGGAAACGGCAATGATTACGGCACGCCCGGATATATCCGAGGAACACAACTACCCGTATCCTTGTCCTTCTTCCGTCCAACACTTGAAAACGGAGAAGTCGTTATTCGTTGGACAACCGAATCCGAACTTGATAACGCCGGTTTTAATATCCTCCGTAGCAATAACCGGATCAATGGATTCAAACAGGTGAATACGGCGTTGATCCAAGGTGCTGGTACAACTGGGGAACGCAGTACCTATAAATGGATTGATACGGCAGTGAAACCGGGGATTGTCTATTATTATCAGATTGAAGATGTATCTTTCGCTGGTGAGCGTCAAGTGCTTACCACGGCACGTCTGAAAGGTTTAATTTCAGCGAAAGATAAACTGACAACGACATGGAGCGAATTGAAAAGAGCACATTAAGAGGTTAATTTCAGGGATAAATCTACTAATCTAATCCGTAAAACAGGGAGAATGTAGCAATGCATTCTCCCTGTTTTAAAATCCGCGTAAATCCGTGAGTCAGATAGATGCTTGTCCGTTGTATGCTTTCCAACTCTCTGTTTCCCTCAGTTGCTGTATTGCAAATCCTGTTTTATGTATTTACTATACTTTGGACAATTTCTATCTGTTTCATGTTGTGTTTTCAAGTCCTTGCTGATTTTTCATTGAGTTTCGGGTGGGAACGTAACTCACAGAAAAAGAATTTCAGGTGCAAGCAAGAGCAGCCCTAGCGGAGTGTCTACCGAAATTTTGCGGGTAAAGGTCGTGATTCGGAGATCACTCCTACAGAACAACTCTCTTTGTAGTCGCGATTCGGAGATCGCTCCTACAGAACAACTCTCTTTGTAGGTCGGGTAGAGCTTGCGAAACCCGACATGCAGCCCGTTATCAAGTAAGAAAAGTCGGGTTTCGCTCTGCTCTACCCATAGGCGTCAATTTAGTGCTATATATGCTTGTGGGAGGCGTTTTCGACACCGATAACAAATCGGATGGACAGGTTTCCTTCCCACAATGTCCGTGCCAAATACTACACGCGTATTTGGCGTTGATTGGGTGCTTTGTCCGCGCACTGTTGTCTGAACCAGGATTTTCAGGATTATCAGATTTTCAGGATTATCGCTTTTGGACACTTGTCGCACCAATAAATGCCACAGCGCATTTAGCGTTGATTCACCGAACTTGTAGCGCAACCTTTTAGCTTGCGCCCTAATATGCACAAACTAACAGTTTGTGCTACAAAAGATATCAAACACATCTGTTTGAAACAGGATGGATGGATTTTGAGGATTAGCCTTATCAAGAGTTTCCTCAGAAGATCCGGTGCGGTTACAAACCGCACCTACCGGTCCTGGGGCAAATCGGGATTACCGAATTAAATACTTAAACTTCATGAAACCGCACCTACCGGGTTGGGGACCGCTAAATTGACGCCAATGGTGCGGTTTCCTAACCGCACCGATAGATTGGGATCAAGTTAATTCGGTATTACCCAATTAACCCGATGATTACGTTATGCGACGTAAAAAAGCTGATAGAAATATAGTTATTAGTGCCAAGAGAATGAGGATGTTCAACCACGGAGAAGGCTTTTTCTGGACTCCCTCAAAAACAGGGTAAGGGAAAGTTAATATGACTGCAAGGGAATATATTAGAAAAACGATAAAAAATTTGATACCTAAGACTAGTATGTAAAGCGAGTAATCGGATATAGCAGCTTCTGTGTCGGACGTTCGAGTGGTTGTAAAGAAAGTAATAACGTTATACACCCCTGATATGAGGACAGTTAATAGTGCACTCCAGACGATTCCGCTAAAACGTTTCAGTGCAGATGAAATCAGGGTGTTTGGATCAGGGAGACGATTGGCAATTGGGATGAGAACGACGCGAAGAAAGAAGAAACCGCCTATCATCAAGACGATGGAACCGACATGCAACCATTGTATCAAAGGTTTGAGGAGCATTAGATAATTCTGAAGAATGGGAAATGTTATGTGTTATCGGTTATCAGAAAGATTACTGATAACCGATAACGAAATTTGTGTGTGATTACACTACCGGTTTTCCACCAACCGGGTTGAAACAAGAACGCGATTGCTTACACGTATTAGGTGACACAAAATCGTCATCAGGACCGACGACCTGCATTGTGCAATTGCACCAATAGTGCGTTCCCGGATTGTCTTCAACGAGATTTTGTAAGTTACCGCCGGGAATATAAATAGCCTTTGTCCTAAGATTCTGGCATATCGGACGGCTAAAAATTGGAAGTGATTTTCCCTCTAACATGTTCATCCTCCTACTCACTTACTGCCATCATTGCGGCACGACTGATAAGATTCTGGGTTAAGGTCACCTTATACGCATTGTCATTCATCGGTTGTGCGTCCTTAACAGCTTCTGCACCTGCTTTCATGCTAACCGAGTCGTTAATCCTTTTACCTATAAGCGCAACTTCAGCTTCTGCAGAACGCCATGGTGCAGGCGCAACGCCACCGAGAATAACGCTGGCAGTTTGACATGTCTGTCCCATCATCTCAAAGACACCTGCCACACTTGCCAATGCAAAATCTGGCGCGCCTTTCTCTCGGGCTTTCAGATATAAACTCTTTGTATTCGGTTTCGGCTTTGGCACCTGAACTTCAACTACGACTTCATTCGGTTCAAGCACGTTTTCCCGAAATGGGTTAGCCGTTGGCAGCGTAAAGAATTCCTCAACTTTTAGTGTCTTCTCACCTTCTGGACCAACGATCTTGATTGAAGCGTTGAGTGCGATCAATGCTGGCGCAATGTCTGAGGGATGCACAATATAGACAGGATCCCCACCAAAGATAGCGTGGTATTTGCTCAAGCCATCAACAGCATAACAGATGTCTCCACCCTTCTTGATACAATTGACGGTTTCATCTCTGTAATACCAGCACCTTGGACGTTGGCAGAGATTGCCGCCGAGTGTACCGACATTCCGAATCTGCGGCGTTGCAACAGAACCAGCAGCTTGTGCCAGCACAGTATAATGTTGCTGAATCGTTGGATGCATCGCAATATCAGCGACAGTGGTTAACGCACCGATTTTCAAGCCGGACGCATCTGCTGAGATGCTATCCATCCCAGGCAACGTCTTGAGATTAACCAGTTTTTTAGGAGTTTCAATGTACTCCTTGAGTTCACTGAGCAGGTCAGTTCCCCCGGCAATCAACATCACTTCGCCCCATCCGCTGTCACTCAGTAGTGAGGTAACCTGTTTCAGACTGGTCGCGTTGACGTAACTAAATTTATCCATTGTTAACCTCCTTATGCCTTCTTCTCAGCAAGCGCGGTGAGGACTTTATCAGGTGTAATCGGTAGTTCACGAATCCGGACGCCTATTGCATTGTAAACAGCATTTGCGATTGCGCCAAGCGTTGGAATACAAGGCGGTTCACCTATACCTGTAACTTTTCGGTGTGTATCAAATACGATAGATTTGATTTCAGGTATCTCAAAGGTGCCGGGAACCTTGTAATCCTCAAGATTGGCATTGAGCATCCGTCCGGTTTGTGGATCCATGATACGTTCTTCCAGAAGCGTTTGTCCTAATCCCATGATAACGCCACCATTGATTTGGCTTTCTGTTGTTAATCGGTTAATTGCTAATCCGCAATCTTGGACAGCGACGATCTTGATAACTCTGACATTACCTGTCTCCGTATCAACTTCAACTTCAGCAAACTGGGTCCCAGCGACACCCCCTTGTCGGAGTTCCTGATCCCAATTTCCGCCTTCGGTGATGCTTTCCATACCGAGTTGTCCAGTCGCTTGTTTCCATGTAATCGTCTTCGTTCTGTCAGATGCGACGTAGATCGTGCCTGTTCCGACACGGAGGTCATCCACCGGTGCCTGCAGTAAGGGAGCGACATGTTCAAACAATTTCTGTTTCGCTGCCATTGCTGCAGTTTTAATGACAGGCGCAACAGATGCTGTCGTTTGGCTTCCACCGCTACCACCAGAGGGTAGTCCAGGACCGCTATCACCGACTTTTACTGAAATATCGGTTGTGTCAAGTCCTAATTCTTCTGCAACGATAATAGCAATTACTGTCCGAATACCTGTGCCGATGTCTTGTGTGCCAGTGACCGCTTCAACGGTGCCATCAGCATTGATAGTAACACGCGCCTGCGTGCCTCCACCACCACCACCGCCCCATTGACCGCTACCAACACCCATACCACGCTTTTTGACACTTGTTCCAGAACCCGCAACGCTGTTGCGTCTGTGCCATCCAATTTCCTGTGCACCGAGCGTATATTGTGCTTGACGGACTTCGCTTGAATCATTGATACGTCGAAACTCAAGGGGATTCATTCCCAGTTTTTCTGCCAGTTCATCCATCAATGAGTCCATAGCAAAAGCACCTTGTGGATGTCCAGGTGCACGCATCGCGCGTTGGTTACCTGCATTGGTCGCCACATTAAATTTTTCAGTTCGCCGATTTTCGACATGATAGACATAAGGTGCTGGGAATCCTGCTCCACTGGAGATACCACCTGTGCCGTAGCCGTGCATATCGTAAGCGATGAGGCGTCCATCGCGAGTCGCGCCTGCTTTGACATGTTGTGTCATTGAGGGTCTGTTTCCAGCGACAAGGTGTTCAGCCTTTCGAGTCAACATCAATTTTACTGGTTTTCCGGTGATACGAGACAATTGCGCTGCGGTATAACCTTCAACGCCAGGACCGAATTTACTTCCAAAACCGCCGCCCATGTGTTCAGTGATGACTCTAACTTGGTTCGCGGGCAGTTGGAACCGCTTCGCAAGGTCATTGCGGACACCAAAAACGCCTTGAGTAGATGCCCAAACGGTTAGAAACTCTTCACCTCTCCATTCGGCAACATGCCCATGTGTTTCCAAGCAGACATGCGTTTGAACCGGAGTATGATAGGTCGCTTCTACCGTAACGGCAGCCTCAGAAAATCCTGCTTCCACATCGCCTTGTTGGTTAACACCCGGATTACTCTTATTTCCCTTCCAATCACGAATTTCCGGTGCACCTTCCGCCATTGCATCTGCTTCCGTAACAACGAAAGGTAATTCTTCCAATTCAACATAAATCAACCGTAGTGCGTCTTTCGCGATGTCGTCGGTTTCTGCTGCAACCGCTGCGATCTCCTGTCCTTGATAACGTAGTTTTCTGTCGACTTCAGTTAAGGGAATAACCGCTTTCACACCGGGCAATTCTTCCGCACGACTCAGGTCAATCTCCTTAACGGTTGCATGCGCAACCTCAGATCGCAAAATACGTCCATAGAGCATTCCCGGTCGATTAATATCAAAGGTATACTTCGCTTTTCCTGTAACTTTTTCCTTACCGGACAAACGGGTAATCCGCTTGCCAATAAGCCGAGACTGGCTTGCTTCTCCCCATGATGCCATCTGCTTTCTCCTTTTCAATACAAAACGCGTTCATACTGACAGATACTTAGTCTAAACTACATCTTCTCTGAAGCGGTTTCGACTGCGTCAAATATAAACGGGTAAGTGCCACACCGACAAGTGTTGCCCGATAAACCTTCCTTGATTTCTGTAAGCGTCGGTTTTTTATTGTCGTTCAAGAGTGCCACTGATGAGACGATGAAACCGGGTGTGCAAAATCCGCACATCATTGCATCGTGTTTTATAAATGCTTCCTGCACAGGATGCAGATTATCACCATTTGCGATGCCTTCCACGGTAGTAATCTGTTTCCCTTGTGCATCCATTGCAAGCATCATACACGCGTAAACAGATTTTCCATCAACTAAGACCGTGCATCCGCCGCATTCCCCCCTGTCGCAGATAAGTTTAGCACCTGTCAAATCAACATTATCTCCGCTCGTATCAATTCCATCGCGCAAAACTGTTAATAATGTGGTGCGTGCCTCAACTTCAATCTGATATGACTTTTCATTGATATTCAGCTGAATTTTCGCAGTAGAGATCGCTTCATCGGTTTGCGCTTCTGCTGTTTTCACATCGCCGACCAAGATTGCTGGCGCGATAGTTGCAGCAACGGTTCCGGTACCTACACCCTTCAGAAAATTTCGGCGCGAAATATTTGTGCCCTGTTTCTTCTCTTTATCTGACATACCTTTCCTCCTTTGCCTGTGTATACGCAATTAACAAATTAAGAAAAAATATAAGCCTCTACTTCTTGACCTACGCACATACTAAAATGTCTATTTTCAATTTGAGTAAAATATACCAAGTTTCACTTTTTTTATCAAGCGAAAAATTAGCATCAGGTATGAAAATATTTGCCTGACGCAAACTAAATGAAGTTTAAGTATTTAAATCGGTAATCCCGATTTCCACAGGACCGGTAGGTGCGGTTTCTAACCGCACCGGAACTTAGGGAATATGCGTCCGATAACCGTTTTCGCGAACGATTCGGTGCGGTTACAAACCGCACCTACCGGTCCTGGAGGATCACTAAATTGACGCTAATGGTGCGGTTAATGAAGTTAAATAAAATAATTCGGTAATTTTCTCGCAATGCTCGGTGCGGTTACAAACCGCACCTACCGGTAACGGAGCAAATTAGAATTACCGAATTAATTTGTTAATCTTCATACAGTTTGCGCTACAAAGAAAGTGGTATTTCTTGACGACAAGCAGAAGGACCCTGAGACCCGTGTTCATACTTTACTTTAGATACTGCGTCGCACGACAACGCTATCACCTTTTTTTAATCCGAAACGTGCGCTTGCATTCCCCAAATTTACAGCAATTTCTAACAGTCCAAAACTGCTGATAATTGCAAGAGGTTCTCCTACTTCTGATTCTGAATATGAACTGTTCAACTTCTTAAGACAAACGGAACCAGCCGTAATTTCATAGTTCGCAAAATCAACTTGCTGATAAAGTTCATCAAATGTAGTTTCATTCGGTGAACAAGATAAGAGAAATGCGGCAAGATGCTCCTCTGAGATATTCGTGACCACATTCCCAAAACTGTCAACTTTGATAATTTGACCCACTAACATATTGTCAGAACGATTTACCGCGGGTACTGAAAGGCGCGCAAAATCTTGAATCGGAGTACCAATGTCAACAAGCGGAACACCAAGTGATAAATGTGCTGCTACAGGTGCAAATATGTCTCTACCGTGGAAGGTATTGCTAATTCGCGGTAACAGATAGGTAGGATTTTCTATTACCACCGCATCGGGAATGTAGGTCTCTTCGGTTTCAATGTCTTGTAGCAGATAACTTAAAACGCCATTGTTAGGACACACAAAAAACGCGCTATCAGTTTGGCAAACTATCGCTTGACGACTGCTGCCAACACCCGGATCAACTACGATGACATGAATCGTGCCTTTGCGAAAAAAACGGTATGCAGAATGAATGGATAAAGCTGCCTCGTATACATCTTGTGGTGGGATGGCATGTGTGAGATCAACCACTTGTGCATTCGGATTAATGTTTAGGATTACACCCTTCATGACGCCGACATACACATCGCTTATGCCAAAATCAGTTGTAAGGGTGATGATGTGAGAAGAGTTTTCCATTAGATGAAGTTCGCAAATTGATGATTAGAGATTCAATACCATGATTGGCACAGTGCGCTTAAATGAAGTTTAAGTATTTAAATCGGTAAAGCCGATTTCCCCAGGGCCGGTAGGTGCGTGCGGTTTCCTAACCGCACCTATAGATTTTGATGTGGATAATGTTGTATCAACTACTGGGCAACGGAGGTTGCGGATGTGTCCCATAGATACATAATACCATCATTGCCACGACTCACAAGCCTTTTCCCATCTAAAGCAAACGCCACATCAACTTTATTGCTATGCCCTATGAACGTTTGCTGAGTCATGCCCGTACTGACATCTAATATATTGATAACCCCGTTATGACTACCTGTGGCAAGCATTTTGCCATCCGGACTGAAGGCGATACTTGAGACTTTAGTCTCAAACCCATCAAGAACTTTACTTCGCGCGCCTGTGTTCGTATCAAACAGATAAATTGTCAGAGAGTTATCCGCAATCGCGATTGTGTTTCCATCCGGACTGAAGGTGATACTTGATACATCAGACATATTCTCTTTCAAAACATGCTTTGGCGCGCCTGTGTCCGCATCCCAGAGATGGACAGTCTTATCAGCACTCCCGCTTGCGATCGTTTTCCCATTCACACTGAACGCGACACTATGAACAAGCTCTTCATGCCCATTAAGAACATGCTTTTGCTTGCCAGTGTTCGCTTCCCACAAACGGACAGTCATATCCTCACTCCCAGTAGCGATCGTTTTCCCATCCGGACTGAAGGCGACACTCATGACACGTCCCTCATGTCCTTTGAGAGCCATCTTTCGCTCGTCAGTGTCCACATCCCACAGAGAGACAAACTTTCCGGAACTTGCTGTAGCGATCGTTTTCCCATCCGGACTGAACACAACGTCATTGACACCATAATACCCTTCTTTTAGGAATGTTTTCTGCAGTTCGCCGGATGTTGCATCCCACAAACAGATGGTACGATCAGTGCTCGGACATACGATCGTTTTGCCATCAGGACTGATAGAAAAACAGGTGAACTCGCCATAATGTTTGGCAACTGAATGCTTTTGTTTACCCGAAAAGACATTCCAAATACGGAGGGTTCCGTCCTCACTTCCACTCGCGACCGTCCGCATATCCGAACTGAAGGCGACAGCAAGAACATTTCCTCTGTGTCCTTCGAATGTTTGTCTATGTTCGCCTGTGTTCGCATCCAACATGTAGATGGCGTTGTAAGAACCACCGGCTAATAAACTCCCATCCGGACTGAAGGAGACTGAATAAATAGGAAGCACTTTTTTCTTTATTTCATGTTTCTGTTTTCCTGATACCGGGTCCCACAGAAGTATGGAGCTGTCCAAACTCCCGCTCGCGAGTATGTTCCCATCCGGGCTGAAGGCAACACCACTCACAACAAACGTGTGTCCTGAAAGTTCATGTTTGTGTTCTCCTGTAACCGTATCCCACAAAGTGATGGTGGAGTCGCCATTCCCACATGCCAGTAGAAATCCGTTCGGACTGAAGGCAAGACTGAAAGGGTTACTCTTTGCGTGTAGATCGCTTTCAAGCACCATCCTTTCGGTGCCTGTGTATGCGTCCCATAAACGGATGTTTGTGCCGATATCCCCCGTCGCGAGTATTTCACCGCCCGGGCTGAAGGCGATACTTATGATACCAATGCGATTGTTAAGTTGTCGTTTATGTTCTCCCGACTCGGTATCCCAAATATGAATTACCCCTTTTTTATCTGCGCTTGCAAGGACGTTCCCGTCAGGAGTAAAGGCGATACAATTTATCGGAGCCTTGTGTTTCGTCAGCAAACTAAGTTCTTTATAGGTTATCGCATCATAGATCCAAATCCCTATAGAACTTGCGACTGCGATACGTCTGCCATCATTGGTATACTGCACATCGTAGATACGCCCTTTGCCGAGCCGGGCTATTGCTTCTTCGGGGATAGTGATGGATTGTTCATAACCTTGAGCGAAAGTTGTTGGGATATAGAACGTTGTAACGAAAAATAGTCCTAATATGATTTTTAGTGTAAGAATGTGTCTCATCTGTACGTCTCCTAAATGCGCATGTGATTTAAGGTTTTGTTTTTAGTTGGTTTGATTTTTTGAAACGCAATACGGATAGTATACCAAAAATGTGTTATACCCAATTAACGGGATTTGTCCTATTTTCCAGACGGTAGGTGCAGTTAGGAATGCAGATCGCATTTGGGTGAGTACACCGCAAAACCGCACCTAGCATTGCTAGAGAATTACCGAATTATTTTTTAATCTTCATAAAAGCACGTCTCCAAGGCACTTATGAAATGAATCCAATATATTACAGATTTGCCTGCATCCATGCAAAGCTTTTTGTTTGACCAGTGCCGTCATTCTCTCTGCCTTCATACTCACAACACCAGACACCTTCATAACCAGCATCTCTCAAACAACGGATCGCTTTTGCAAGATCAATTTCACCTTCACCCAGTGCTTCACCACGATAATTGCCGCGTGAACCCGTTCCATCTTTGAGATGTGTGTGTAAAGTATAGGGAGCGATAATTTCATAGTATCTGCCAACAGTCTCTAAATCGTGTCCCGCCCAACGATAATTCATTGTGTCCATATTGGCACCGACATGCTTTGAGCCGACACGTTCAAATAACTCCACCTGCAAATCACCATCATTAGTAACCATGCCATGGTTATCTACCGCTAAGTACACATCATCCCTTTCAGCAAATTCAAGGCATCGTGTTAAACATCCAGCCATCGCCTCAACCCAGCGACTTTCAGGAACAGAATCCTTCATAGAACCACCTTCTGTCCGAAGAACCGAAGTTCCAAGAAGTTTTGCGATTCCCGCAATACGTTCCATCCGTTCAACCTGTGCACGAATAGTTTCTTCCTCTAACACAACAAAATCGTTTCCTGCTCCGAGTGCTGAGACCTGCAAACCGTAAGACTCCACTTGCTTGTGTAAGGCTTCAGCATTTTTTTCTGGATCGGCGATATCCGCTTTCCATACATCACCGATCGCGAGTTCAACGTATCCGAACCCTGTTTCACTTGTAAATTTAAGAAAGTCATCAAGCGATTTGCCTGCGTAGTTATAATGAATCATTCCAAGTTTTGACATGTTTTTCTTTCCTTATTCAAAAAAATTTTTGGAATCTTTAAAGTAATTATGCTATAATAACGTGAGTTTGATATATAGCAAATTCTAAACATAAATGGACATTTTCGTAGGGGTTAGGTAACCTAACCCCTACGGGCGAGAAGACCTCGCCCCTACGAGAAGCCCGACATCTTGTTTTTATCAAACTCACGTTATAATACCTTTATTCAGAGATTAGTGTCAAGCAATTTTTGAAAATACATAGATTGCTATAGGAAAAATAATGGAGAATTACAACCTTTTTACTGATTCTAAGTTACCTGCCATCTTTGAAAAAGTCAAGGCGGAAGAACGTCTCTCCTTTGAGGACGGAGTCACACTTTACGAAAGTCCTGATATTACTGGGGTTGGGTTTATCGCGAACCATTCTCGTGAACGTATTAACGAAAACGTTGCATACTACAACATCAACCAACACATAGATTATTCAAACGTGTGCATACTCCATGCACGGTGCCATTTTTGTGCTTTCGCAAGAAAAAACATGCAAACAGAAGGTGCTTGGGAGATGAGCGTAGATGAGTTTTTAGATAAAGCGATGTATTCTGTACAGCACGGATGTACCGAGATTCATAGTGTCGGCGGCTTGCACCCAAAACTCCCATTTGACTATTATCTTCAAATGATCCGCGGACTCAAAGAACGAATGCCCGATGTCCACTTAAAATTTTTCACAGCCGTTGAAATCCATCACTTTTCACGTATTTTTAAAATGTCTGTAGAGGATGTTTTGAAGCGACTGCGTGAGGCAGGATTAGATTCGCTTCCCGGTGGCGGTGCGGAAATTTTTGCTGAAGAGACGCGTGAAAAAATCTGTCCGGGTAAACTCAGTGCTGAAGGATGGCTTGAAATCCACCACATTGCGCACCGAATCGGCATTCCTACGAACGCAACAATGCTTTACGGACACCTCGAATCAAATGAAGATAGGGTTGACCATCTCATCAGATTACGGGAACAGCAGGATAAATCAGGTGGTTTTGTAACGTTCATTCCTCTTGCATTCCACCCCGCTAACACGCGCATGGCTTATCTACCTTCAACAACAGGGTTAACCGATCTACGCAACATTGCTGTGTCAAGACTGATGTTAGACAACCTACCCCATATTAAAGTTTATTGGATTATGACAGGGTTGAAAACGGCACAAGTAGCACTCCGTTTCGGGGCTAATGATATTGATGGCACGGTGACAGAGGAAAAGATTACACACATGGCAGGCGCAGATACACCGGAATCTGTATCAGTTGAGGTGCTCACACGACTCATTGAAGAGGCTGGTTATATCCCGATTGAACGAGACACGCTTTACAATGAAATCATTCGAGAGGGGAATCAGTGGTACAGAAAAGCTGCTTAAGAGTCGGCGCAGTGTCATTCTTAAACACGAAGCCACTCATTTTCCCGCTCTTAAACGGTGAACTGCAAACAGATGAGATTGACCTCAGCGTTCAAGTACCGAGTCGCCTTGCGATCCTTCTAAGTAATGACGAATTAGATGTTGGTTTGATCCCTATTGTTGAATATTTTCGTGCAAACGCCGCTGGGGCAGGGTACCTTATTCTCCCTGATATATCAATAGCATCGCGTGGCAGTGTTCTAAGTATCCAATTGTTCAGCCGTGTGCCAATTCAGGACATTCAACAGATTGCTTTAGATACAAGTTCAAAGTCATCTGTTGCACTGTTGAAGATCTTACTCGCTGAAAAATATCAGATTTCCCCGACGTTCGTGCCTTGTGATCCATCAATTGATCCTGCAAAGGCAGAAACAGAAGCAGTCTTGCTCATTGGGGATGCAGCACTCAAAAATCTCGGTGCCACCGAATACAATGTAGATCTCGGATCAGAATGGCATGAACTAACAGGATTGCCTTTCGTCTATGCCTGTTGGGTCGCAAGGGGGGAAGTGTGTCTTGGAAACGTACCGAATCTTCTTATTGATGCAAAAAACATTGGTATTAAACAAATTCCTGAAATTGCACGGATTGAAGCACTAAAACTCGGTTTACCCGAAACCCTCTGTCAACAATACTTGCAAAAACACATTCACTATGACTTGGATGAATCTGCTATAATAGGTCTTGAACTTTTTTACAATCTTGCTGTGAAACATGGATTGGTTGAACCGGGCAGAACTATCTCATTTGCAACTACAAGTCCTTGATAACAGGGCTATTTAGTTTTAGACTTTTTGTCCATTTTAGACGAAAAGTCGCGATTCGGAGATCGCTCGGACAGCGGAAAGTCTTAGATTGAAAATCTAAATATTCGGAGAACTAAATAGCCCTGCCTTGATTATAGGGTTATTTAGTTTTAGGCTTTTTGTCCATTTTAGACGAAAAGTCGCGATTCGGAGATCGCTCCTACAGGGGAAAGTCTTAGATTGAAAATCTAAATATTCGGAGAACTAAATAGCCCTGCCTTGATTATATTTCCTCTTGACACTATAACATCAAAAAATGTTAATTCCGACAATATAAAAACCGAAATAGGTTAAAAAATGAATTCCGTTGAAGAAACTACTTCCATAGACAAGTTTGCACAACAGTTTGAGGATTTCCTGAAAAACTCCGGACTCCGCTTGACACAAAAACGGATGGACGTCTTAAACCAAGTCTTTGCCTATCACGGACATTTCCAGACCGAAGATCTCTTGGTTTACATGCGCCAAAATGGATATAATGTTTCGCGCCCAACTATCTATCGAACACTGCCGCTGCTCGTTAGATGTGGGTTGCTAACAGAATTTATTGATGCTCAGAAAAACACCCGCTACGAAAGTATTCATTCCCTCAAAGAGCATGCCCATCTCATCTGCCTTCGGTGTGGTCAGATTGTTGAATTTAAAGAACCGGGGATTGATGCCTTGCAAAAATCTGTTTGCGAAGCACATCAATTTAAACCGGTGCGTTTTAGAAACGAGATAATCGGATACTGCGCTGAATGTCAGGCAGAACTTGAACCACCGAACCCTACTGACGAATGAAACTGAGTTGCCTCCCTGTCTCTCTTTACAAGGACATCTTCACCGGAAAAAGCACGGTTACTGACTGGATCCAATTTGGTGCCGAATTGGGTTTAGATGCTGTTGATTTTAGCATAAAATTCTTTCCAGAACGCGATGAAAAAACGGCAAATCAAACACGTACTGCGCTTGAAAAGCACGGTATAGAAGTTTGTATGCTTGCATGCTATTCCGATTTCACGCATCCCAACGCTACACAACGTGCACAAGAATTAACTAACCTGAAGGCAGACATCTCGCTGGCAAAGACGTTGGGGGCAAAATTTGTTCGGGTGACAGCAGGACAAAATCATCCCGGTATTGAACGCGAGGAAGGGGTAGATTGGGTTACAGACGGATTTCGGCATGCACTTGACGAAGCCGAAAAGCACGGAATCACACTCGCCTATGAGAACCATACTAAAGGCGCACCGTGGCAGTATTTGGATTTCTCGCAACCATCAGAGATTTTCTTAGAAATCCTTGACGCGCTTTCGGACACACCACTCGGTGTCTGCTTTGATACAGCGAACCCTCTTGTTCTTAACGAAGATGTACTTGACCTTCTGGATAAAGTGATTGAACGCGTTGTCGTGCTCCACGTTTTCGACATGCGCGAAGCAGGAACGTTTGAGCCTGTTCGTGTCGGTACCGGTGCCTCACCTATTCCACAAATCTTTTCACGTATGCGGCAAGTCAATTACGACGGTTGGCTTAGTATTGAAGAAGCTAGTCGTCAAGAACAGAAAGGGTTTGAAGAGGCAATCCAATATGTTAAGCAAACATGGCAGCAAGCATCATCCGCGTGACGGTTCACTCATCTGTTCTTGTGCTTGACGAGACATCTCCGCAAGATGTCCATCATTTGCCATCACCTGCTCAAGATGTATCTTCCGTTCTAGTGTAGCCGTGTTTACCATCTTCTCACCATATTTCCGATCTATCCAGAACCGTGCAGAGCCTCCGATATAGGCTTTCAAAGCATCCAACTTACTATCTGGATACCTTTGACACAAATTCATCGTGAACATACGTCGACGTGTGCTACCACCAAACGCCGCATGTTTGGTGTTGTGGTTAAACATCACAAGATCACCCGGTGTTGTCTCAAAGATTACCGCAGGCACATCTTTTCCGTGCAATTCCCACGTCTCCTGACTTCTACCAATCTGCTGACTCAACCCATCCGCATAGTTATCCCCAAATAGATGACTACCTGGGATAACGCGAAGCGCGCCAGTGTCGCGCGTAAGTGGATCAAGATAGAACGCAATTTTAATGTGTATCGGATCTTCCAGTCTATGCCCACCATCAGAATGCCATCCGGTGTCACCGACGTAAAAATTACCATCACTCCCCATATAGTTAAAATCGTCACCGAGGAACGTTTTCGCAATCCCCAAAATTCTCGGGTCATCCAGCATTGAGCACAACTCTTCACTCTGATCGATGAAAGGCACAATACAAGACCGTGCTGTTCCTTCATGGAGTTTGCCGTTGTGTCCACCGCCGCGTTCTTCCCAGACAGTTTCAAACGCGTCCTGAATTGCCTCTATCCTATCCGCCATTAGTTGCGGAAAACTAAGGTAACCGAACGTCCTGAAAAAATTAATCTCTGAATCGGTGATGTTGAAATCGTGTTGATTCATTTCTTCACCCTCCTTTGGACATGTATGGCAAAATCATAACATACCAAACCTTAATTTTACAAACAAAAAAGGCATCTGCCTCAACAGATGCCCAATCCAAATCCAACGGGTTCAAGTGATACCACCCGCTGCCTCATGCAGTTTAAGTATTCAAATCGGTAATTCTGATTTCCCCAGGTCCGGTTTCCTAACCGAACCATTAGCGTCAATTTAAGGAAAGGACTCGTTTGTAGTCGCGCAATGAATTGCGCGACTACGAACGCTGATATTCTCGTCCTTTGCGTTATTTGAGATGCTGATACAAAAAGGTGCGGTTAGGCATTCTACCAAGAACGGTGAATCAACGCCAAATGCGCGTATGGCATTTGATGGGGCTAAAGAGGGGTGTTTACTACATTTCTATACACCTATCGCACCGCTGGGGCTGCCGATAATCTTGCAAATCCGTAAATCCTGGTTCAGACAATAATCGGGAAGGTCGTATCAAAAATCTGTTATAAGTGTTCGGATGATGTTGAGATAAATGTCGTCGTATTTGCAGAGTTTACTTTCGCCCAACAGAATGTGTTGCAGTATTACTAATTTCTTGAGGTTCTTCTTCAAGCGATGTGTGGAATATCCCGCTGTTTTGGGTGCCAATGTAGAGTTTATCACGATTGGCAGATAGAGATATTATTTTATCTGGAACGTTTGGAGAGAGCTGTTCCCATTCGCGACGCTCATCTAAACGATAAACACCCATATCACCCGCACCGTAAAAACTTGCACCATCCACAGCGAACCTATCTATGATAGGACGCGTGCCGATGTTGTCTGTCAGGATACGCCAATGTTCGCCTGTATCTGAAGTCAAAACACCCCTATCCGTAGCAACATAAACAGATTTTCCCACAAACTTTATGTCATTTATACTGGCGAAACTTGATGGAAGGTTTGGCGTAATGTCTCGCCAACAGGTTCCGCTATCCACAGATTGAAATAGCCTACCATCCCGCTTGCCGACATAGACGGTGTCTGCTGAAGCAGCAACCTGAAAACCTCTGTTAATATTATACGTTATATCAGTGTTGTCTATCAATCCGGTATCAGTTACTTCCTGACTGTCGGGTTGCCATTTTAAAAGCCGTCGCTCGTATTCTATGTAGATTGAGCCGTCGCTGACAGCAAATCCACCGGATGTATTTAGAAATTTAGTAGCCTGCCGTAGATTTTCTGCAAAATTATTGCTTTTTTCGGCTGTGACTTTCGCTTCTTCACCGTGCTCCATAAGATTAGGCGGATATATCTTATCAACATAAGAGAATACATCTTCACCGAGACGCAAACTAAAGATGAGTAGTCCTTTATAATATGGTGTGATTCTATAAAGAACATTGTTCGCAACTACCAACTTGCTGCCAGTAAAGGAAACAACAAGTTTTTCTTCACCGCTCATTATCCTTGGCGTGAACTCGCCGTAATCCGTGCGAACTTTCTCCCACGAGTCTCCATCCTCAGTTGATCTGAAAAAGTCATCACCTGTATACACATAGATGCTGTTATTAAAAATAACTACATCCTTTACTTTGGTTCCGAATATTCCATCCATGAATGCATGCCATGAGTCACCACTATCGGTTGTGCGAATAATACCTGACGTCGCCACCTTGTAAAAACTATCGTTTGCAGCTAAAACGGGTGTGTTAATTGTCGTAAGTAAATTCATGTTAATTCCAAGCGATTTCCAAGTTTGCCCTCCATCTATTGATTGGAATGCAGGCGTACCAAATACCAAAATCGTTTTGTCAGAGGCTAAAATCTTTGCAGCAATATCATGCGATGCGTTTATAGGCGTTCCTTTAATGTTAGGTGTTATGTCGATCCATGTAAATCCTGAGTCGGGTGAGTGGTAAATCCGCCGCTCATTGTTGTTAGGCGGCTTCATATCCATATTATTAAGTTCTGCACCTATTGCAATATATATGTTGTTTTCAAAAACTGCAATTGAATGCACATATTTAAATATATCCAACGGCAATTGTTTAAAACCGCCTAAAGTTGAATAGTAGAGACCGCGGTTTGTTCCGATAAACAGTGAGTCTCCAATAGCGGCAGCGGCGGTAATTGTTTTATCTGTGAATTCATCGTTGAAAGGTGACCACGTTTTGCCATCATTATCAGATCGGAAAATGCCTTCATCTTGCAAGACGAGATACATGATAGTACGTTCTTGTGTGTGATCAGTAACAATCAGTTCAATTGCACGTCCTTTTGGTCTGTCGCAGAAGGTGTCCCATGTTTCACCGTCATCGGTTGAAGCGGATATCTGATCGGTATTGACAAAATAGAGGACGCCCCGATGTTCAGCTAGCAGTGTCTCGTAAGGTTTGGTAGGAAAACCTGCGTTCATATTCGTCCAGGTTGTTCCACCGTTCGCTAATTTATGAATACCTAATGAGGTAGATGCATAGAGGTCATTTTTTGAAGAAGCGAAGAGGTCATACACAGGAGAACCTTGCGGTCCGTTTGCTTGCGTCCACGGGGTAAATGTCCGTTTAGGAGAAAATTCTTGCCCATCGGTAGCTAAAACTGTATCGGAAACATGTGTGCCTGCTCCGATACTATTGTCATTGGTAACACCCTTTCCGACTATATTTTGCACAGTCGGTTTTGGGACAGCGTTGAAGTTTATAGGTAACTCCACGATTTCTATGGTAGGTTCAGATAGTGCCTCAAAATCATACGGCTTTTGGAAGAGAGCGGTGTGTTGGTTCAATGCGCCGAGCAATAACATAACCAAAACCGCAGCTGCGCCGAAAGCTACCCAAGGGAGCAACGGTTTCACTACCGGTGGTGTCGGCTTCATGTCTGCAATTTTCCTAATAATGCTTTCAGTTAGATCTGTAGATAATTGTAAACCGCCAAGATTTTCGGTAATTAAAAGTTGATCTTCCACTTTCAATCTGTTTCGTGCGCGGTGAAGTCTACTTTTAATCGTGTTCGCGGATACACCTAAGAATTTTCCGATATCATTGACATTCATTTCACCGAGATAATGGAGCGTCAGGACTGTGCGTTCACTCTCCGGTAATTTTAGCAGCAGTTTTCTGACGATTTCGCGGTAACGCGAGATCGTTTCCATTTTCCGTTGTTCCGATTCATGTTGCGAAAAGAA
Source organism: Candidatus Poribacteria bacterium (assembly GCA_965237835.1). GTDB lineage: Bacteria > Poribacteria > WGA-4E > WGA-4E > WGA-3G > MSPOR6. The sequence goes on from OZ250160.1 coordinate 1,325,352, forward strand.
AGATTGTTCTATCTCCTCCTCCGGCGTTTCTTCCAATGACTGCGTTTTAGGTTCATTCCTTTTAATCCAGTTCCAGCACAGCCGATTCGCAATAACATAAAGCCATCCGTCGAATTGTTTGGGGTTTTTGAGTGTGGAGAGTTTTCTGTATACTTTGAGGAAGGTGTCTTGGGTTATTTCTTCAGCAATGTGATAATCCCCAGTCTTCCGCCAAGCGAGCGCATGAATTCGTTTTTGATATTTTTTGACTAAAGTGGCAAATGCTTCTTCTTCGCCATCCAAAATTCTGTGAATGAGTTGAACATTATTTTCTACCATAAATCAACCCTATGGTTATCCGAAATTATCACGTTAATCGGCACAGTATTTCCCTCTTATAGGTTAAGACACACGTATTAAGGGTAAAAGGTTGCAAAATATTAAAAAAGTGTGAAAATATTATAATTTTTATTAGCGATGGTGATATTTTACATCAAATTATCGCATCGTTCAAGTGAAATCGTATTTTAGTGTTATTTTGTCTGAACCAGGATTTTCAGGTTGTAGCACTACCATATCGGGTGTCGCTTCGCTTTACCTTTATGTGTCAATCTAGCTGGACTCCGACCCCGGTAGGTGCGGTTTCCTAACCGAACAGGAATTATGCGGGTCCTGTTAGTCGTAGTTCCTGTTTTTTTTCAACTCTGTTTGGAAGATACTGGGATAAGAGGTTATTGAGAATGATCCGGTGCAGGGTTATTTAGTTTTAGGCTTTTTGTCCATTTTATCCGAAAAGTCGCGATTCGGAGATCGCTCCTACAGCGGAAACTCTTAGATTGAAAATCTAAATATTCGGAGAACTAAATAGCCCTGGATCCGGTGCGGTTAGAAACCGCACCTACCGGTCCTGGGGCAAATCGGGATTACCGAATTAAATACTTAAACTTCATGAAACCGCACCATAGGCGTCAATTTAAGAAAAAGTAGAGATGTTTTTCACAGAAAAGTGTTGTTAAGTGGAAACACTTCTTATATAATGTAGAAAAGAATATTATTTTAGATCTACAAAGAGGTGTTTCCAATGCAAACTTTACCACAGGTTCCTAATAAAATGCAACAAATTCTAACGACTACCGCCGATAGAGCAGCAATCGACTCTGATTTTGTGATAAGAAACCGTAAACTCACAGGGGGTCGGTTCGTTGAGACCCTTGTTTTCAGTTGGTTAGCCAATCCTGATGCCACCTATACGGAACTGGCACAAACCGCTGGTGCTCTCGGCACGCCTATCACTCGGCAAGCGATTGAACAGCGTTTCACCCCCGAAGCTGCAGAGACTTTGAAAGCTACCCTTGAAGCTGCTGCGCTTGAGGTAAGGACAGCCGATCCGCAAGCACTTCCGCTACTCAAACATTTCAATGGTGTATTTGCGCAAGACAGCACCTGGATAACACTCCCCGATGCGCTCCATGAAACTTGGGAAGGCGGACGCAAAAAGAACCATCCTAACAAATCCTCTGTGAAACTCCACCTCCGACTTGATGTCGCCACTGGCACTTTTGAACACTTTCAACTCACCGATGGCATCACCGCTGATAGCGCCGTTGACAAGCAGATGGAGATGCTCCCACCCGGTAGTTTGCGCCTTGCAGACCTCGGTTATTTTTCGCTTGAAACCTTCGGAAAACTTTCCGAAGCAAATGTCTTTTGGATAGCAAGGTTGAAAGTTAGGTGTTCACTCTTTGACACCGAAGGGGAACCCTTTTGTTTACAAAAGTGGCTCAAGACACACACCGCAAATACCTTTGAAACGCACATCACCATTGGTAAAACAAAACGCCTCAAAGCACGACTCGTTGCTCAGAAACTATCCGCGCAGGAAACCCAAAAACGCCGCAGAGATATCAGATACCGTGCGAAACGGAAAAATACCACACCTTCAAAGGAACGCCTCCAACTCGCAGGATGGAATATCTATATTACAAATATCGGAGCAGACCTACTTACCCCAGAACAAATAAATGCTATCGCACGCATACGATGGCAGATTGAGTTGATGTTTAAGTGTTTCAAAAGCATCGGAAAGGTTCACACATCACGTAGCGAAAAACCCTATCGCATTTTATGTGAAGTATATGCGAAACTCATCGCCGCAATCATCCGACATTGGATCATGTTAGTCATAGGATGGCGATGCTTGCAGCATAGTCTCATGAAAACAGCAAAACTTATTGCTACCTACGGACGCATACTTGCCATAAGTTTTCGAAAGTCTATAACATCGCTACGGCAAACTTTTAAGGAAATAAAACGGGCTTTCCAAAACGAGTGCTGCATTGACAGGCGCGCAAGCAGGAACACTACATTGGAACACCTTGAAAATGCCGCGGAAAACCACTAAATTGACGCCTATGGTGCAGTTAGAAACCACACCTACCGTCCGGAAAATAGGACAAATCCCGTTAATTTAGTATTATACAAAACTCACGCTAAATTCCTTTTTCTGAAGAAATGGATTTAGATTTTCAACAAAGAATACAAAAGTGAAGGTTACGCAAATTTATGAGAAAATATCGTATTTATTTTTATCTCCTCATATTGATGGTGTGTTTCAAGGGTGAAATCATCAGTGAGGTCTCAGAACAGACTATTCCTTCCGATCAATACTATTCACATTCACATAACCTCTCTGAAATAGCAAACACACCGGGCGAACTTATTGTGCGTTTACGTTCGGATGCCACTTTTGCACAACTCCTTGCATTCAGCAGAAAATCAGGTGCTAAATCCGTTTCATCAGTTTTCTCGCCGACTACACTTAGTGGACAGAACCCATCCCTCAGCCGTATCTATCTTATACAGTTCCTGGTAAATTCTTCATTAGAAAAGTTACGGCAAAAGTATTCAGAACATGCCTTGATTGAAGTTGTTGAAATGAATAGACTGAATCGGTTCTGTGCAGAGACGACTCCCAATGACCAGAGATATAGCGAACAGTGGAATCTGAAGGCAATGAATTTGCCAAAAGCGTGGAGCATAGAACAAGGAAAACGATCTGTTATAGTAGCAGTTGTTGACAGTGGTATCGAGAGAGATCACCCTGACTTGCGTAACCAACTTTGGCAGAACCCTGGTGAAATTGCTTCAAATGGTATAGATGATGATGGCAACGGCTACGTTGATGATATAATTGGATGGGATTTTACCGATGCGCCTGCATTTCCTGGACATGGTGATTGGACAGAACGGGATAACGAACCAGAAGACGAGACAGGACACGGGACACAAGTTTCTGGCATTATCGCCGCTGAAGCGAACAACGGAATTGGGATTGCGGGAATTGCTTGGGGATGCCGTCTCATGCCGCTGAGAGCAGGTTTCCGTATTGGAGGCGGTTCGTTCTTACAAAACGACGATGTCGCTGCAGCCATTGTCTATGCTGCGGATAATGAGGCAGACGTTATCAACCTTAGTCTCGGAGATACAGTCAACGCATTCGTTATTCAAGATGCCGTTGAATATGCTTACAGTCGCGGATGTATTCTGGTTGCTGCAGCAGGTAATTCCGCTGAACAAGGTTCGTATTATCCTGCAGCACTAAAGAATGTAATATCTGTTGCCTCAATTGATAGGGAAAACCAATTGGGAGGTTCAAACTTCGGTGCCTCAATAGATATTGCTGCGCCGGGTGAAGATATTTTGACTACAGATATCAACAATGGTCAACCTTCAATAGAACAAGGATATGATTACAAATCTGGTACATCAATGGCAGCAGCACACGTCTCTGGTGTCGCAGCTCTACTAATTTCTGCCAGTCCATCGTGCAGCAACGTGCAAGTCAAGCAATGGTTAACTGACGCTGCACGTCAATTTTCAACAACAAATCTTGTTGGAGCAGGTATTGTTGATGCTTACGCTGCATTGACAGAGCAAAGCAGACTTGTTGCACATATTGCCGTTACACCGACACCACAGGTCGAAATATCAGAGAAAAGCAGCATAATTGAGATTTTTGGCAGTGCTGGCGGTTCTGGATTTCTTCAATACAGGCTTGAATACGGCACTACCGAAACACCTGATCTCTGGTTTCCAATTGGGTTTCCACAAACAGAACCAAAGTATAACACTGTTCTTCACGAATGGGACACATCGGCATTGGAAAAAGGAATGTATACGCTGCGACTGAGCGTTAAAGATGAAAACGGTAAAACTATCAGGCGTAAAACTGTTGTTGAAATTCGGCATACGTTTCCCCGAATTTCCAATCATGAGGCATCGGTGTGGTTTTCAGGTAACCGCTTAGATTCTACCATCATCTGGCATACTGACGTGCTAACTACCGGAGTTGTTGATATTTATCCAATAAAAGAAAATCAAGCACTTATATCCAACAATTCCCCTTTACGAGTTGCGCATGCGGATTCGGTGAACCGACAGCATATCGTTTATATGTCCGAGTTAGGGTTATCTGCTGGAGAATACTTATACCGTTTGAGAACACAAAATCGTAGCGGACTCATTCGGATTGATGATAATGAGGGTCGATTATATCCTATTACAGTGACTGATGGACAGATTCAACCATCTCATCTACGTCAAGCAGCATCAGCACTGCTTGGATTGCATGCAATTGTTGCCCCTAAAGATATAAACGGAAATGGGAAATTAGAGTTGATCGCAGTTGAAACCGGTACAACTTCTGCTCATGTATTTGAGACAGACAATAACGGAAATCTCGTGATGATTTCTTCACTTGACCAACCTGACCAAACGATGTCACGAGTATGGGCAACCGCAGACACCGACGGAGATGGACTTATAGAAGTTTTAGCTGACAATTCAGGATATACATTTTTACTCGAACAACCTGCACCGGATGAATTTCCGACCAACCGAATCTGGCATGCTGACGGAGTTTGGGGCGGCACAATTGCGGATATGGATTTAGACGGTAAACCTGAGATTTTTTCTCGGCATGATGCCACCGACTCTATCTCTGTCTACGAATCGGACGGAAATAACAGTTTTAACAACATTGCTACACTTGAGAACCCAACACAAGGGAAAAACAATCTGCCAACCAGATTCGCTATAGGAGATTTTGATTCAGATGGACAGATTGAAATTTTAACCGGTGACCATGAAGGAGAATTATTTATATATGAAAATGTTGGAAATGACCAATACGAACAAACATGGATAGGCAAACTTTCGGATGGCATACCGCACCTTTTTGCAGCTGGAGACATGGATGGTGATGGGAGCGCAGAATTTGCTATTGGTGCGAAGGCATGGACTATAGGGATCGATCTTCCTCGTCAACACTGGCTTTTTACAATCTTTTCATCAACCGGTAACGATTCCTACCGTGCAGTGTGGCATCAACGTATTCGCGAACTGCAAGATGGAGAAAGTGGACTAACTATTGCAGACGCTAACAATGATGGTAGAAATGAATTGTGCATTGCTGTTTCGCCAAACTTCTATCTCGTGCAATACGATGGAAGTGCCTACCGACCTATTTGGCACCATGCCGTATCCAGCACATTCAATCCAATTGTTGCTGATATTGATAACGATGGTGTCAATGAATTGATGTTCAACAACGGGAATGTCTTTTCCAGTTTTAAGAATCCTTACGCTATTGGAGCACCTAAACGACTAACGCCACCATGGGGTATAACGGCAAAACCGGTGGACGAAACATCAATCTCTCTTCAGTGGCAGGCAGAACAAGATGCGGTTGCATACACAATCCATCGGGGAAGGACACAGGAATCATTGGTGCCTATTCGCATGGGTGTCAAGGAAAGACGTTTTTCTGATGTAGGACTAACAATTGGTCAAACTTATTGGTATGCGGTTGTATCGCACGGTTTAAGTGGAGAATCTTCAAACAAATCCGAATCAGTTTCAGTTGTGCCAACCCGCCCTCCACAACTGATTTCTGCAGTTCATTCTCCACCCAATCAACTTCTATTGGCGTTTGACAAACCGATGCGTCCATCTACAGCGAATTCCTCGCGTTATCAATTGCATCGAGTAAAAAAGCAGAACGGAAGCGGAACAGAACTGGATAGTAAGGATATTTATGTGCCACAATCTGCTATTTTCGATAGGTCGCGCAAAAGAGTTATGTTAACGTTTACCTCTGATGTATTTAATGGTGATTATGATTATGAGATTGAAACATTCCAACTTTCTGACATCTATGGTGCTGAGATTCCTGAAGATAAGAGAACGTTACCGGTTGACTTGTCTACACAGTCACCTACAGAAATGATTGTGTATCCGAATCCAGCGCGTGGTAATCAGATCACGTTTGATAGATTACCTGCGGATAGTCGTATTAGCATTTACGATGTCGGAGGAAATCACATTGCATCCCTTGTTCCAACAGCAGATGAAACCGTAGGGAATAGGTGTAGGAAAATTTGGAACTTGGCAGGGATAAGTAGTGGTATATATATCTATGTACTTGAAACTGATATAGGTAAACAAATAGGGAAATTATCCATCATTCGGTAAGATTTAGTGCTATAGTAACGTGAGTTCAATATTTGATTCCAAGTGTCCGTCCATAAGATAAAAAAGCGTTGGGTTTCACTTATTTTTCTGTCCTTTCAGTTTCAAATGTATCCTGAACCGCTATTTTGTGTTTGATTTTATTGTGTATTCCGTTCTACCGAACCTACAGTAGTCATCTGAGATTATGACAATTTGAATGTAAGAGGCGCAATGAATTGCGCGAGGACAAACGCTTTTTTGCTAATTTTAGACGATTATTCAGAAATGGTATAATACCAATTCTGAAAAATAAAATATCATTACTGAGATTATGACAATTTGAATGTCCGAGGCGCAATGAATTGCGCGAGGACAAACGCTTTTTTGCTAATTTTAGACGACTATTCAGAAATGGTATAATACCAATTCTGAAAAATAAAATATCATTACTGAGATTATGACAATTTGAATGTAAGAGGCGCAATGAATTGCGCGACTACAAACGCTTTTCTGATAATGATAGATCATCATTCAGAAATGGTGTAAGGTGTCAATTTAGATTATCATTTTACCCCGCGTAAGCGATAAAGCGAAGAATTGAACCGAGGAATCTTTTGAGCATCAGTTTCGTAAATGTAAGATAGCACACCTAAAATATCCTGCCGTGATCTCCTTTTACGGTGCATCTTTTTAGCAAAATCGTTTTGAATAACTTTAACTGCTTTTTCTGGATGCTTAGATTTCTGCGCAATCTCTGCCATGTGGTAGATAGCAGGAACATAATCGCTCTGTAGCCGAATAGCTTGTTGTAATGAGTTGGTAGCCTTGTTTAATCGTCCGCTCTTACTAAGTATCCATCCCAACGTGTCTTGGTAAGATGCGACATCCGGATTGAGTCTAACGGCAGCGTATGCAAGTGTTTCCGCAAGGAGATGCTTCTGTTGATAATTATTAGAATAGAGTTGCGCGAGATTACTGTAGGCTTCCGGCTCGTTGGGGGCTATCTTTATCGCGGTTTCAAACGTCTGCCGTGCTTTGTCAAGTTGCGCAAGCTGTTTGTACGCTGTTCCGAGTATGTTATATGTCTTATAGTCGGAGGGATCATTGTTTGGGTTACCCATATCTCCAGATAAATACGATGCTTCCGCAACAAAGGGATGATACGATTTATCTTGACGCGCCTGCAAATAAAACTCATAGGCTTCCACGGCTAAAGTGTATTGGTTTTCTTGGAAATAAGCAAACCCCAAATTCTTATATAAATTAGGGTCTATTGAATCAACACCTCGGATAAGTTCAAGTTCTTCAATTGCCCTGCGATATTTTGCTTGCTGGATGTAGAAACTTCCTGTCGCAAGATAGTCATCAAGGTTATCCAAAAAAGCGATCTCAGCATTAGGAAGATACGGGGATCGCGGTTGTCGTTGCACTTGGGAATATACCAATGCTATTGTTGCAGCGACTAGTAAACAAAACAGGACAAGATAGATGCGCGTCCGCGAGACCCATCGCTTTGATAGGTAAGCATTAGGTCGCAACACCAGTGCAAAAATGCTGGGTTTAAACTTGCGTTCTTCCTCCCCATATATCACAACAGATGTATTTGGAACAAGTACCGGAAGCGCAAGTGAAGCCCCAAGTTTTTGTAACGTATTCTCTCCCGGTTGCAAATTCTTGGGTGAGTTTGTTTCATCTTGTGTATTAGGTTCGGCGTCTTCTGAAGGTACTACTGCGTCTGGTGATTCTTCAGATACTGACTCGTCTGGTTGCTGCTCATGTTCTTCTGTTGAATCAATAGGCAACACTTCTATATCGTCAGGGGTGACGCTTTCTTCAAGACTATGAGAGGGAACGGATGTATCCTCAATAATTAGTTCATCAGAATCCGATGGTATATCGTCAGAATAGTCTTCGATTTCAACGACACTTTCGCCTGTAGTATCCTGACTTATTCCAGGTTGCTCCACCTCTAAAATCGGAGGATCGCTAATATCTGGAGAATTATCGGGTTCAGCGGGGGTATCACTGACTGTTTCTGTCGATTCAGCAGTGTCAGTTTCTGGGATCCTTGCAGTTATAAGGTCAATGCTCTTCTGTATTTCTCGTCTTGTCAAAGGAGATAAAGTTGCAATTAACAGGTCATGTAGCGTTGGAAGTGCTGACGTTATCCCAACTTTTCCAAGCACCTCAATAAGCGTCCAGAGCGTTAAATCGTTTTCTTCTACTTTTATTGCATCCAGAAGTGCGGTTGTTACATCCGGGGAATTGTATCTTTGAAGAACGTTCGCAGCCTCACGTCGTACGCTAGGTGCTACATCAGCCAATGCTTTCAAAAGAAAAGGAACGGCTTGATCACCACCGATATCAGCGATCTCTAGTACTGCTGCCCGACGTGTTGCTATAGGCTGTGAGGTATCCATTAAATTTTGGGTGAGTTGTTCAAAAGATGCCATAATTCGCTTACTGATATGTTTTCTCCGCTTTGTATATATACGTAGCATCGTAAATGGTGCTATGTAGGGCTGAGGGAACACTATTCTCAAGGTATTTGCTATGAGATACCGAACACTATACGCAATTTGTGTAAACCCTACCACCAATTAAACGATTTCTGATTGGATAAGGATACACTTTTGCTGTCAACATCTTTTTGAAAGTCTCTACAATCGGTATAGCAAGCGAAACATTTGTATTGTCGTGATTTGGGTTTAATACCAAATTAACGGGATTTATCTCATTTTTCTTGGTATTAGGTGCGGTTAGAAACCGCACCATAGGCGTCAATTTAGTGATATTTCAAATATGAAAAATGCTCTTTGATTTCCCCAGCGGGGCGATATGTTTATAGAAAAAGTGCTACCCCTAACTCTTTGGTTTCCCCAGCGGGGCAATATGTTTATAATAAGACGTTATACACATTTCGCTCCTACGGAGCTGAAGAGATGGGTTTGCAGGACGAGGTACTATAAACATATCGTCCCTACGGGACTAAATATAAGACAATCTCAGTCCTCATGCTTATTGAGAGGTGTTTATAAAACGCAGACTTTTTCTTAAATTGACGCTAATGGTGCGGTTAGAAACCGCACCTACCGAGTGGGATCAAGTTAATTTGGTATAACCCTTTCTTGCATACGTTTAATTGCTTAATGGTTCGTATTTTTCACTTTAAAAAATTTCGGTGAGCGTCGAAAAAATGTTATACTATTCATATATTGGATGTAAAAATTGATTATAGGAGGTTTTTATGAAAACTTATGAACAAGGCAATCGATTGTCTGTCAAGATACTTAATGGTAATCGGTTGCCGAGCGAGACAGCATTGGCGTACGAGTATTTTAAGCTGTACCGAGATATGCCTCCAGAGGAGCGTTCTTTGCGCGCGCTATGTCACCTGGATGTCACCGGTAAAAAAAGATCTGAACGCGTTTTTAAACGTTGGTCAAGTGAACATAATTGGCAGGAACGAGTTGCGACTTATGATGCTGATGTAGAACGTGCTGCGTATCAGGAATTGCTTGCTCAAAGGCAAGCGGAGGTTGAGGCGTTTATAGAGGAAGATATGGCAATCTCTCTGAAATTTCAAAAACTTTGTAAGATGCGGCTTGTGGAATTGGAACGAGCTGGTGAGAATATGGATTGTAAGGAATTGCGACAATTAGCGTTGACATATAAAGAGTGCCGTGAATGGTTAAAGAACTTGATCGGTATACTGCAGGATGAGACGGAGGACGATGACGCAGAAACAGAAGGGTCGGAGAAAGAAGGTTAATTTCTGTGAAGCCCGTTATTCGAGACACCGGTATTCCGACATAATTAAACAGAGTGTGATTTGGACTTTATCCAACTATGTTGTGATTGAGCGAAAGTTAGGTGTTGAGTCCGATAGGCATTATGTCTATGCGCGACTGTCTAAAGAAATGAGATGGGAGGAGGAAAACAGTGGCTAAGAAACGGAAACGGCGGCGTAAAGTAAATTTTAGTGATATGCGTTATCCGATGAGAAAACAGAAGTCAATGGCTTTCGACTTGGTTTCTACGGAACAACTTGAGACACTTTATGCGGAATGGGATAATTTTAGTTTGAAGTTTGCGGCTAGAGAATTACAAGGGATGGAGGTTGACTTCTGTGATGATGAGTTTCGCGAATGGTTTGATAGCGACGAGTGTTATTTTCATGACAAGAAGTCTTTTCTTCCGTTTCGTGAATGGTACGAAAAGAATAAGAAGGTATTGACATCTCCAGCATTTCAAAACTATAAGTTGGAACGGCGAGTTCAGGAAAAAACATTAAATGAAAAGTTTCGTAATTTAGATTGGCTCAAGTATCATTACGATATTTCTCTCGGTTATATGGGTAGGTGGCTAAGTATTCTTGACAGGTGGCCTGAAGACGAGGTAACGTACCAGCTTGCGGAGGCACTTCTTTTGGAGGTTGCAATTTCTGAATTCGTTTTCTTACTGGAGACCAATTTTGATCCAGAGAGTCAAGAATATAAAGATTGGCTTTTGAAAAGTGAGAAACGTAATAGACATTATCACGTTTTAATTGTGAGTTTTGTTATTTTGTAGTATACTTGTAAGAAAACCTATTTTTTGGAGTCCAACTGATGAATTATCAATATCTTAAGGATAAACCCACAAGGTTTGCGTCTTTTACAGGATATACACTTGAAGAGTTTTCATCTCTTCTTCCGCACTTTACCAAACATTTTTTAGAGTTTTATGCGACAAAGACACTTGATGGAAAACCGCGTATAAAACGGCGTTATTCCACCTATAAAAGTAGTTGTTTACCAAGTTTTGAAGATAAGTTATTGTTTATTTTAGTATACCTTCGTAAAGCGACGACACAAGATGTGCAGGGTGAACTCTTCGGTATGTCTCAACCTGTTGCGCACAAATGGATCCACCGTCTTTTGCCTGTATTAAATGGTGCTTTAGCAGAGCTGGGGGAGTTGCCATCTCGGGAGACAATCCCCACAACTTTTGATGTGCCTGCGGATATCTCAACTGACAATCAGGTTTCCGAACTTTTTTTTTCATGATGGCACCGAGCGTCCAATCCAGCGTCCCAAAGACGCACAAGTTCAAAAGACTTATTATAGTGGTAAAAAGAAACAACATACCATCAAGAATAACCTTGTTAGCAATGCTGCGTGCAAAGTCGTGTTATTGACACCTTCATTTGAAGGGAGAATACACGATAAACAGATCGCAGATACTACAGGATACACCGTGCCAAGTGGTAGCACCTTATATCAAGATTCCGGTTTTCAAGGCTTTACACGCCCCGGCGTAAATGTCATTCAACCCAAAAAGAAACCGAGAGGTGGCGAACTTACCCCCGAAGAAAAAGAAAAAAATCGTCTTATTTCGTCTATACGCATACGGGTTGAACATGTGATTAGTGGTGTCAAAAGATACCGTATTGTCAAAGACAAGTTGCGTAACTGGAAAAAAGGGTTCAGCGACTTAGTTATGGAAACTTGTTGTGGATTACACAACTTTAGATTGAACTTCAGACCTTGGTGTTATGACACACCTAATATTAAATCATTATAATGTCTAATGTATTTTCTCACATGTGGGATAGAGGTTCACACGACTGGAAGTGGCAGGATTTGAAATCGGATAAGAATCGTTATTGGGGTAGTCGAGAAGGGGCGGAGGTCATTATTTCCAATGTTCGGGGACGAGTCTCCTCTGAAAATCCTGACGAAGATATTCAAGATTTGATAGCGACAGAGCGAACCCGCTTCTTATCTAGTGATATGGATTTTGAGCGTTATAGGTCATCAGCGATTTCGTCTTGTTTTTCCTCTGATCTTATTACGTCGGGATGGTTGGAGATGGGAAAACGTTTACTACAAGAGTGGGATGCGCGTGGTAGAGGTTCTGGGTGGGATGCGCTTGCGATTAAAGATCGTGATATAATTCTTACACTTGTCAATAGGATTCGATCTGTATGGAAATAGGTTTCAATTTATCACTCTTCCCGCCAAAACCCCATGCTTTAGCTTGCGGGATGTAGGCGGGCTACTGTTTTTATGGTAAAAAAGATTTGACATTCTGTCTAAATTGTGGTCCAATTCTATTAACTTGCTGGATAGGAATTCCAACGCTGCTTCTTGGCAGTGTCCTATCCTAACCTTTGGAATGGTTTGTAGCAAGTTGCAAGTGAGACCTTGTCCAACATCATCGGTAGCAGTCCATAAGTTTCGGAGGCAGGGTGAAAGCTGCCACGCAGATCGCTGCTACCCCCCTTTTTCTATTTTGCAGGCAGGGATAGCCGTGAATGTTTCTTGCACGATATGCCCTCTATCCACTTCTTTTCAGGATATAGGGGAATTGCCTGCTGGTGGAGCGATACTAATACCATTTCTGAAAATTAATGTCGCATTACCGGTTTTTATGAAATGCGGTTCAGGACAGCACAAACTAACAGTTTGTGCTACAAAAGAGAGGTATATAATTAGAAATGGTATAACTATAGTTTGGACAATTTTGAGTTTTCCCTTGTGGTATAGGTTAAAACTGAACATCTCACCTCACAAGGTTTTTATGCACCTATCGCCCCACTGGGGCTTATGATATGGTGCTCCGTGTGTCTATCCTGTCGCCCTGCTGGCAGGGCTATTTAGTTTTAGACTTTTTGTCCATTTTAGACGAAAAGTCGCGATTCGGAGATCGCTCCTACAGGGGAAAGTCTTAGATTGAAAATCTAAATATTCGGAGAACTAAATAGCCCTGCCCTGCTGGGGCTGCCAATGACAGCGCGCCACTTACAAAGCACGCCTACAATCTCCTCTCAGATAGAGGTGTCAGGGTCTGAATCTTGGAAGATTGGGGAGAGGTAATCAAGATTCACAGGGTCTCTGAAGAGTATGTGCCAATCTTCTGCAAATGTTTGTCTATTCTCGTCAGGATATCTACGTTGGATGTTCGTCAGGGTGGTTCTTGAAATCATAAAGGCATCCAATTGCACGTGTTCGCCGCGAAAGCGTTTGTGTGAGAGGTCGCGCAGTCTTTTGAAAAGGGTGATTTTGTCGTTGTGCTCATTGATAGCATCATGGATCATACCGTGTGGTTCAATGAAGACGATTCGCTGTTTAGCACCTTCAAGTATCCACAGAATAAAGTCGGGATAGAAGCCTTCATTTTCATAGAAACCGATTCCTTTACCTCGGCTTTGGTTGCGTAAAAGAAATATCTGCTTTTCGGCAAGAAGTTCCTCGTGCTGTTGATGGACGTATTTTTGCAGATCATTTACAAAGTCTTTTTCGCTGTTTTCCAAGGCAGGCGGGGTTATGCGTAACGCTGTCTCCACTCCATCTACGGTCAGGAGAGGTTGATATAGGTGCCGGTCATTATAGACTTTGGATAGTTTGGTTGTCCCGGATCCGTATATTTCCTTACTTTCTATGAGATGTTTGATTTGCGGTTCAAGTTCGCTTGCTTCATCTCGGGGAATGTATACCTTCCAATTTGTGAAGTTGGAATCGTTTCCTTCTAACTTTTTTAAGCGTACTGCTTCGTCATTCCAACGTTTCTGAATGATGCGGTAGAATTTGGCGATATATTTGCGGAGGAGTGTGAGTGCTAATTCTTCTAACCGTTTAAGTTGCTCCTGTGTTCTTGGCACAACTTCGGATTCGTCCATGACAGAGAGTTCGGACAAACCTTCGTTAGGACTGAGGATCTGTTTGAGGATATCGGTATCAAAAATGAGATTGTGAAACTGCTTTTCTTTTTTGTATTCAAGAAGTTGCAGGTAAATGTACTCCCAATCTACGAGTTCCAAACTTGGTTGTGGTATATGAGTTTGGTGTGCAGCTTCCGCACGTTCGGCTTGAATACCTCTTTGTGTGCTGCTTCCGATGATGTCAACACTTTGGGTTGTATGGGTAATTGCCGCAGCGGAATTCACCTCAAGCATCACACACTTTCCTGTTGCAGTTTCGGCATATTGTAGGACTGTTGGTACATAGAGGGGTCTTGGAACGCGGTCCATATTGCGCTTGATTGGTAATTCCAATTGGATCGGTTCTTCATGTGGAACGCCTTCGCACATGAGGTAATCTCGGAATTGTGCCATGAAGTTAGCACGGACAGCGAAGATGTTAAGCGTTTCCAAGAGTGGTAGATTGTCTGGACGTTCGGTATCCTCTGGTGTGCTGCGTCTGAGGCTCATGTTTCTGCCGCGTAGGCGGACTCCTCTGCCGAACAGTTGGATAATCTGAGAACCTTCCTGTCTACCGATGTTTAGCAGTCCCATAGCGGTAACACGCCAACTGTCCCATCCTTCAATGAATTTCTTGGCACCGATGAGGATATTGATTGCACTTTCGGGTTTGTTGATGTCGTTGAAAAGGCTTTCGGTAAAGACATCTTCGGAGTCCATGCTTATGTCTACATCGTCATTTTGGACGAGTTTTTTGAAGGCGGAGGTGTCTCCGATGTAAATAAGTCCAAAGTATTGACTACTGCTGGTGGCTTTCAATGCGATTTCACCCCGTGCGTTTCGGACATCGCAGAGATGTAAAGCACCGCTTGAATTGGTATGGAATACCTCGTCAAGAATGTCGGTATAGATTTGGCGTGGCGTTTCGTTGCGTTCTTTGAGATAGCTGAGTCGGTTTTTAAAGACATCGGTACCGTTGTCATCTGACAAGCCGGAATCTCCGTTGATGATTTTCTCAATGCTATGGATTGCCCACGCTTTTTCGTTCTTCAGGAACCGGTGCAGGAAGCGGATGACGTTAAGGACATCTGAACGCGATTTCTTTTTCTCTGTATAAACAGCGTTGACTTTACTGCCGACGAACGCCCAAAGCGGCGAGTCCAAACCATAGGCGCGGACCGCGTCGGTGTTTTGCTTGAAATAGCGTCTCTGTTCATAAAAGCTGAGAAGATTCCCCAGAAGGAGTGTTTCGGTTTGGGTTGCGTCATCGTGCTTGACGTTGAGGATGCGGAAGTTCTTTCCATATCCATCTCCGTAGAAATATCGGTATGAATAATCAAATGCGATGGCTTTTCCGTATTCATCAACGAGATCGGCGTTTTTTGCGGCGGCGAGTGCCTGCCCAAAGGTTGCGCTGTATTCAAAGGTGAAACCGGTTTTGGCGAGTGCTTCTCGGTAAGCACGCCAGACTTTACCACCACTGCCTTTATGTCCTTCATCTACAAAAATGAGGTTGTTTCCTTCAAATGCTTCAACTGGAACGCTGACGCCGCCGCTTGTCTTTTCCTCTACCAACTTTGTTATTTCAATGACCTGCACTGCGTCTTGAGAGTGCGCGAGACGATTACCTTCAACGTTGAAACGTTCGCATCGGATATCGGAGTTTGCGAGTTCGCGCATGTGTTGTTCGCTTAATCCTTCGTTCGGTGTGATAAGGACGATGTGGTCTAACGGGTCTTTGCAGTAGTGACGGAATTGGTGGTAGTTGATGTGCATGATGAGCGTTTTACCTGAACCGGTTGCCATCCAAAAGGCGAGTTTTTCGATATCCGTTTCTGTGAATGGGGTATCCATAGCATCGCCGGGTGGTTTTGCCATGTTACGAGTACGCACAAAAGCATTAAGTTGCGGCAGGAATTTGGCTTGCTTGTTGAATTTCCAGTCTAAGAAAATCTCGGTGTAGAGCAGGGATAAGTATTGAAAATAACGGAGTACAATAGGTTGTGTGCGTCTGCTGTTTATGGTGGACAGATGCCGTTTGATGTTGGCATCGTAGGTTGGGAGTGCTTCCTCAATGGCTGAGTCCGGTGGGACGCCGGACATGAGATGTTCACAGACGACAGAGTGTCCATCTGGGTTGAAGCCTTCTTCAGCGTTTTTGACGTCGTTGAGGAGGTCGCGCGTGGTTGTATATCCGAAATGACTGTTGAGCCATCCGTGGAGGGTGAGGTGGTTTTCGAGTTTACGTTGTGAATTGTTTCTGGGCATATCTGTTGTCCACTTTACTGTCGGGAAGCGGCGGCTTTACTAACTGTCTCAACAATTCGTGGTGCAGCATTACGAAAAACTTCAGGGGCAATTTCCCGGAACGTTTTTTCGAGTTCTTCATCCTCAAATACGTTTTCAAAGCTAGTGTCACTGAACGCCCCTTTATCAAGGTCTATGGGAACTGCCTTTTCTTGTTCAATACCGTTGAAGGCATAGAGAACCCGTGCGAATGGAATCCTTCCGTACGCTTCTCCGTAAGGTATTTCTACTCTCAAGAACTCTATTAATTCGCTGCCAGATACAAGTGCCTGGAGAGAAACAGTCTGGATTTGGTAAGGTGCCATTTTGATGGACTGTGTTCGATAATTAGACATGACGATTTCTCCTATTTCCGTGTGAAGTATCAATCAATATACCTCAAACTTATGGTTTACACATTCGGCAGGTATTGTGCCTTCTGTGAGTATCTCTGCGTCCCGTAGTGTTCTCACAAGTGTTTCTAAAGCAATTGTGAGATTAGGACTTCTTGGTGTGCCGTCACTATCGGGTGGCTGCGGTGCATGTTGCGTCAGGTACTCTCTCATATTTATTGGGTCAACAACGCCTAACAAGAAAGCAGGTCCTCCATCGTGCTGGTATGGTGGATTTATACCGAGCGGCGTGGGTAAAATAGGAGCAACTTCCTTGATCGGATCAAGAAATTTAATTCCTGAAGGTATCGGTTCGTTGATCTCTATTTCATAAACGTACGCTGGATGCTGTGGTGTAGGAATCTCGGTTCCAAAAAAGCTAGCATAATTTAGTGCGATTCCATACGAGCGCGTTAGTGAGATAAAAGGGCTGTTGACGGTTCCTCTGGCAATATGGAGCATCAACCGGTCTGCGGTTGGCTGCATTTGCGGTGCCCGTGCAACAAACCCTGTCTGTCTTGCATCGTGAATATGCCAGTAAGTCCCAATGCCTGCGCCTCGGTAAAATATCGCCACAATTGAATTCCATGTTCTTGTAAGAGCATTTGATTTCAGATTTATAATAACGTATAGGACTGCGTTTGTCAAGAACAACAGTAATCAGAGGCATTCAGTTTTCGGTTTTCCTGATTCAGAGGTGTGAAATAATGCCTACAAAAGGGTTAAAAAGAGGCGCAATGAATTGCGCGACTACGAACGGTCGCGATTCGGAGATCGCTCCTACAGAATATAAGAGGCACAATGAATTGCGCGACTACGAACGGTCGCGATTCGGAGATCGCTCCTACAGAATATAAGAGGCACAATGAATTGCGCGACTACGAACGGTCGCGATTCGGAGATCGCTCCTACAGAATATAAGAGGCGCGTGAATTGCGCGACTACGAACCTACTCAAACATCAGTCTTTTGAAAAGCGGGTCTAAAGGTTCAGCCTCTGGGACGATGCTGTTTGTGTTAACATAGATTTCGTCTACGTCTTTTGTGAGTTCTTGTTCCTGAATGAACCTATAATCACGTTCCCAATCTGCGTCTTGCCACCCTTCAGTTTCACGCCAGATTATGACGACTGCTTTTTGTCCGACTGTGCCTTTGTAGATGAGATAACGTCTGTCGCCATCTTTTAAGCATTGGCGGGTTTTGACAGAAATACCAAGGAGGTAGTTGAAAGTTTCGGGTATATCCACGGTTTGTTTTTGCGTCTGCATATCTTTGACGATGTTGAGTTTATAATTAAACGGGTTTTGGAGTTTGTCAACGTTCAAAAACGTTGGGCTTTCACGGGTTTCGCTTCCTGATAGATAGCTGAGTTGGTGTTCGTCATGAAACAGATTCTCACGTTCGGTTTCGGCAAATTCGATATTGTTGAGTGCGTCTTCATAGGATTCAATGCGTTGGTATTTGAACATATGTGAGAGGTTACTATCGCGTGAAACGGGTTTTGCATCTTTCCATTTTTCAGCGTAAACGGCTTTTTTGACGCGCGGTTTGAGGGCAGTGTCGAAATGATGTCCCATCTCAACGAGGATGTATTTACGCTTACCGTCATCCTGACGGTTGAGGTTGATGGCAGCATGGGCAGTAGTGCCAGAGCCTCCGAAGTAATCAAGCACAGTATCTTTTTTTCCAAGAGAAGATACTCGGAGACAGTCTTCTACAAGGTAGATAGATTTTGGATATGGAAATGCAAAATTGTCACCAAGCAAATCTGACAGAAAAGTAGTTCCATATATTCCTGCAGAATATAGGTTTCTATCCCACCATGTTTTTGGTAAAATACCTTCTTCACTTAAATACCATTTCAGACGGATTCTAATATTTCCGTTTCTATCTTTTCTCGGATACAGTTCCGATGATATTATCATGTCTTTTACTCTTTCAACTGAGTATCCCCATGTCACTTCTGTACCGTTCGTTTGAATCGGTAATACCTTTACTTCATTAGGGTTTGATGATTCTAAGATCAACCATTGTCGAGTTTCCTCATCCCATTCCATTTTCGGAATGCGTACTCTATCACCACTGACAAAAAGCGGATAAAATAAACGCGGACTATTTTCCCTAAGTTTATTAGGACCTCCGGCATCATTTCTTAGATTTACCCACTTAAAACGGTGACCTTTTGCATCTACCTCTTTATAATTTTTGAGTTGTTTTTCTGTCCATTCAAGGTGACCTACTTTTATGTCTTGTGTCATACCGAAAAACATAGCGTATTCGTGGGCTGCACCTAATTTCTTTGGAGTTGCAACCCCCGATATGTTGGTACACACTACTGCAATTCCGAGTTCATTTTCTTTGCCGAATAGATGCTGCAAGAGATGCCAGAGATTTGGAGCTTCTACTTCGTCTATGGCTGCACAGAGTGTGCCATTGGAAGTCAAAAGTTCGCGTGAAGTTGAAATACGTTCAGTCATTAACGTCAACCATGATGAATCTTTGTAATTGTTCTTATACAGAATTGGTGAACCCTTAGTGTTATAAGGCGGATCTATGTAGATCGCTTTTAGGGATTCTCGGTATTTCTCTTTTAGTAAATTTAACCCTTGGAAGTTCTCACCGTGAATTAGCAAGCCATCTGTTCCGTTATCCAGATTGTCAAAATGTGCTAAGAGGCGATCCTTGAAGTCAGAATCAAAGTGGCAGGTATCCAAGACGAGATTCGGGTTTTCTTTGAGGAAGTCAACAGAGAGGGGTTCAGTATAGTCTGTACCGATGAGGGCGTCGTCTATTTCGTGAATGGCAAACAAATTTTTCCATTCCTCAAGTTGCGCATCGTTCTTTGCAATTTCTGGGTAGTATTCTTCGGGTACGCGATCAAGCGTGAGGCAGTAGTTTGTGGAGAGGACAAATTTCTTTTTGAGCCAGAGTCGTTTTTGGAATTCTTCAATGTGGGAAAGGAAGTCAATTATTTTGGAAGCGATGGTGTGAACGAGTTTCGCTGTTTCAATCCAATTTACTTTCGTTAAACTGTCCTCTTGAAAATTAGTGTCCTCAAAAATGAGGGAGGATAGGGGTAACACTTCGTTTTTGATGTAGACATCAAGTTCGCGGTTGAGGAACTGTTTGAGGTCCTTATGAATGAAGAAGTCTGCGGTGTTGCGTCTAGTATAGGTGCGGAGGTGTTTCTTGAGAGTGGTGATATCGTCTATTTGATGGTCAAGTGCAGACATTGCGTCATA
This sequence comes from Candidatus Poribacteria bacterium, assembly GCA_965237835.1. GTDB lineage: Bacteria > Poribacteria > WGA-4E > WGA-4E > WGA-3G > MSPOR6. The sequence continues at coordinate 1,345,444 of OZ250160.1, forward strand.
GTGGTTTGTTAATTTACCCATGATTTTAGGTTCGGCGGCATCAATGATTTTGTCCTGCTGTTTTTGACCGCTATAACGTTTCTTTTCTTCATCGGTGAGGGGACGGTATTCAAATGGAATGCATATCGCATCAGTTTCTGGTTTATACTTTGTTTCGGCAGATAAGGGAATAAAGAAACGTTTATCACCTTTGACGTTATCTTTTTCAATATCAACATCGCGAAGATCAAAGGTGACGGTAATGCTTTGGGATTTGAATCTATATGAGGAGAAATGCTCACCACTTTTTACATAATATTGGTCTCGGTTTGCCCAGTGGAGATAGATCTCTTCACCGTTATAGGGGACAGCATAGCGTTCGGTTTGTGAGTAGCGTCTGCGTGGGATGAAATCACCGTTATCGTAGTAGCGTGAGAAAAAGGTGTAAAGGTAGTTGTAGACATCATCTTGACGTTCGTTTATAGGGTGTTGCGTAACGAGTTTTCTACGTGCTGCAAGGTATTCCTGTACCATAGGAACGTTTTCAAAAGCATTGTTGATGAGGTGTCCGGATGTATCTATGACGTTGCCACCAAGGGTTTGGCGGATCTGTTGTGCCATATCCTCAACTTTTTGTTGTGCTGCTTCTACCATAGCATCTGCGTTAAGGATATTGTCAACGATAGTGGGAAGTTCATCGTCAATGAAGGTTTGGAGTTGGTCGCGCCGATAGTTGATGATGCGGTAGATTCCAAAGTCAAGGTCGGCGGCATCTGCACGGAATAGTTTTTGGAGGAGGTCTTGTAGTTTTTGTAAGGATTCTGACATGTTGTTACTGTTTATCGGACGCATATTCCCTAAGATCCGGTGCGGTTACAAACCGCACCTACTGGGTTGGGGACCGCTAAATTGACGCTAATGGTGCGGTTAGGAAACCGCACCTACCGCCCGGAAAATAAGACAAATCCCGCTAATTGGGTATTAGTCACGCTATGAGGTACTTTTCTGGTCATCCATTCAGAGGTTTTATATTCTTCTTGATTTCCTGATTTAGCATCTTGATAACCTCCCTAATTATGTTTGCAAGATTACCTCTATGATCTCTATAATAGCCCGAAGAGACTCCTACAACGAGATCATCTAACCTTTGGACACATTCTTCCCATTTACCAGGAATAATAAGGTCTTTGATGTTGTTCGGATCATATCTACGTATCACAAGGACCATTACATTTACAAACACCTCGTCTTTCTCCTTCTTTGCTTCTACTATGATTTTCAGATCATAGTCAGTACGCCTATCAACGTTATCAGAAAAAACGAAAGACGCTTGATCGTCTAAATCTGCAAGTGCCTTTTGGCAAAACACCATAATTTCTTTTTTTAAGACTTGATCTTCTGCTGTTATGTGAACTGCAACGGTTTTCTTTTTTAAGATAGGTTCTTGAGATTTGGAGACAAGCAAAACAGAACCCAGTATTAAAATAACGATCAACGCGCCGATTTGAACTTTTTTATCCATGTTCGTTTTCACTCCTATATGGGACAATTGTGCATAATCGCCAGTGCGGCACCTTTTATACCACATTAACTTGATTTGAAGTTTTCCGATAAAGTCGGGATTGCGAGGCACCAAATCAACGCCGAATACGCGTATGGTATTCGTCGGGGATCTCGCGCTACAAATCGCGTTAATTGGGTATTAGTCACGCCACAAGATCCTTTTAAGGATGGCGACAGCACTCAATTGAATATTGTTTTGTCTGCAGTATCAACAATGTTCTGTTGACTTTTGTAAACAGATAATATTACCACTCGTTGTGATATATAATATTTTATGGGTGTATTTCGTCCTTAGACTGTATCAAAATAACACCGGGGTTGTGTATACACGTTTTGACAGTCTACAGGGAGGGTTGACAGACACATCTGTCAACGAAAGAGAAGAATTTTTCAGGCAACTCGTCCCTATAGGGAGCTGGTTTCCACTTTAAACTAACAGAAAGCGTGACTATCTGCTATAATAGAAACCAGCGCTGTCATACTCTATTTATGGCAGTGCTAAGCGTCGCTTGGTGTGGTAGCACCGGCGGCGCACCTAAAAGATTAGGAAGCAGCCCTGACGTAACCCACGCGCACTTCGTGAATTTTTAACGTCACACATATATTGTAGCAATTATACAAAAAATGTGCAATAAAAAATGAATCAGGCTCTGAATCAGCATATTTAGCATGACTTAACGCCAAAAATGTTATAGCAGCTTTCCTTCTTTGAATCATTGATTGCACTAAATCAACGCCAAATGCGCGTATAGTACTTGATGTGTGGCATTTGTCGGATTACGCGAATTTTGGGGAAACTTCCTGTCGAATCAACGCTAAAGACCTTCTTCTATTCTTCTATAATTGACTTGACAATTCTCAAAAATATCTATATCATGAAACATATCTATTTTATCGTCGGAGAAATATATGAGAACAAAGTTTTTTGGGCGTTTTTTCAATCAGAATGTTAGAAAAATTGGCATCATTCCTCACCTATTACCAAGTTTTTCTCTGTTAACTTTCTTGTTAATAACGCTGGTGTTATCAATAGTTTCTGTGCCTTTGCTAGCTGAGGTTGATTCCCATGCAAAGGGAGGCACGCTAATTTTTGGACGTGGTGGCGACTCAATCGGGTTAGACCCTGCTCTTGAAGAAGATGGAGAATCTTTCAAAGTCTGTGACAATATCTATGATACCCTCGTTCAATACAAAGAGGGGAGTACTGAACTTGAACCTGGACTCGCAACAAGTTGGGAAAGTTCAGAGGACGGTTTGATATGGACTTTTTTCCTTCGGAAAGGTGTAACCTTCCATGACGGTACTCCTTTCAATGCTGAAGCAGTCCTTTTTTCACTTAACCGACAGCACGACAAAACACATCCTTTTAATGATGTTAGCGGCAGTTACGTTTATTGGGTTGCAACTGGGTTGTCAGGGATTGTGGATAAAATTACCGCTGTTGACGAGTTTACTGTCCAAATCCAACTTAAAACAGCGTATGCCCCGTTTATCTATACGATTGCTATAACTTCGTTTGCCATTGTCAGTCCGACTGCGGTGAAAAAAAGTGGTGATAATTATTTCAACAATCCAGTCGGCACGGGTCCTTTCAAATTTGTCCAATGGGATAAGAAGGATAAAATCGTGCTTGTTGCCAATGATGACTATTGGGGTGGACGTCCAAGTTTGGATCGAGTAATCTTCCGTTCTATTCCGGACAACTCTGTAAGGTTGATTGAACTTCAGCAAGGTGGTCTCCATGCCATGGAATTCCCAAATCCGGACGATTTGGGGCAAATTCGGGATGATGATTCGCTTGAGTTGCTGTCTCAACCGGGTATGAGTATCGGTTATCTGGCGATGAATATGGACAAACGACCTTTTGATAACCTTAAGGTCAGACTTGCGATTAATCATGCTATCAACAAATCAGCGATTATTGAGCATCTGTATCAGGGTCTCGGCATACCAGCAAAGAATCCAATCCCACCAACGTTATGGAGTTATGACGACACCATTGAGGATTATGCCTACGATCCAAAGTTGGCAAAAAAGCTGCTCACTGAAGCAGGGTACCCAGATGGTTTTAAAACTACACTTTGGGCACTTCCTGTTCCGCGTCCCTACATTCCTGATGGTCGTGCACTTGCAGAGGTTATCCAATCTGAATTTCGAAATATTGGTATTGAGGCAAAAATCATCACTTACGACTGGGGCACCTATCTGGAAAAGACGAAAAATGGGGAGCATGATATGGCTATGTTAGGCTGGAGTGCCGACCTTGGTGACCCAGATAACTTCTTCTATTTTCTTTTGAGTAAGTCATCCGCAGAAAAGCCGGCGGGAAATATCGCGTTTTATCGAAGTGATGAGATGCAAGATGTCTTAGAAAGAGCAAGGGCTACCTCAGACAAAGATAAACGTGTATCGCTCTACAAAGAGGCACAAGGTATTTTCCACAAAGACGTTCCGTGGGTCCCATTAGCACATGCAAAACAGGTTTTAGTTGTAAACAAAAAAGTGAAAAATCTCAAACTTCATCCGTTGAATTGGAAGTATTTCCGCAATGTTACATTGGAAAGGTAGATGTGAATAGGTTAATTTTTGTAACGATAGCATTGGTATTTTCACTCCTGCTTTTGACAGGAATTAATGCACAAGATGGAATCACTGTAACTGATGTCAACGATGATGGTGTCGTGGACATCCTTGATTTGACTTATGTTGCTTCGCACTTTGGCGAAAGTTCTGATCCAACACAGACTCCGAACCCTGATGTCAATGGTAACGAAATCGTTAATATTTTAGACTTAGTTCTTGTCGCAACGATGATAAACGATGGCGCATCCGAAATGATGCCATCAGACAATACCCTAATTTTCGGACGTGGTGGCGATTCTATTACACTTGATCCATCACAAGTTCTTGATGGAGAATCGGCAAAAGTATGTGATATGATCTTCAATACACTTGTCCAATACAGAGAGGATACAACCGATATTGAACCTGCTTTGGCAGTGGCATGGGATAGTTCCGCTGATGGACTGACGTGGACATTTCACTTACGACAAGGGGTTCAATTCCACGATGGCACTCCGTTTACTGCTAACGTAGCCGCTTTCTCACTAACCCGTCCTAATGCACAGACCGGTGGTTTTTTTGATCAGTTTATCAGTCAAGTTACTACAATAGACGAATTTACGCTGCAGTTTCAACTTAAAACACCTTACGCGCCGTTTCTCAGCACTTTGGCATCAACTGAAAATTCAATCGTGAGTCAGGCTGCTGTTGCGCACTTTGGTTTAGATTTCGGCAACAACCCGGTAGGGACTGGACCTTTCAAGTTTGTGCAGTGGGATAGGAACGATCAGATTGTTCTTACTGCAAATGATACACATTGGACAGGAAAACCTGCAATTGATAAACTCATTTTCCGATCTATTCCTGATAATGCTGATAGGTTTGCCGAACTACAGCAGGGTAATCTTCACGCAATGGAATTTCCGAACCCAGATGATTTGGCACTGATTCAAGGTGATTCTCGGCTTGAACTTTTAATGCAACCGAGCCTTAATGTTGGATATCTGGCGATGAATATGGAAAAACCACCTTTTGATAATCTAAAGGTGCGTCTTGCTATTAACCACGCATTCAATAAAGCCGAGATTATTGAAAGGTTGTATCAAGGTACAGGTATCCCTGCGAAAAATCCGATTCCACCGACATTATGGGGTTACGATGATTCGATTGAGGATTATCCTTACGATCCAGAACTCGCGAAACAACTTCTTGCAGAGGCGGGTTACCCCGATGGTTTTGAGACAACCCTCTGGGCACTTCCGGTACCACGTCCCTACATACCGAATGGGCAAGCACTTGCAGAAATCCTTCAATCGGAACTCCGCAACATCGGTATTGCGGCAACAATTGTCACTTATGATTGGCCTACCTATCTGGAAAAAACGGAAAATGGGGAACACGATATGGCAATGCTGGGTTGGAGTGCTGGAGGAGATCCTGACAATTTTCTCTACTACCTTTTGAGTAAAACGACCGCGGAGAAACCGGCACTTAATATCGCTTTCTATTGAAGTGATGAGATGCAGGATGTGCTTGATCGCGCAAGGATGAATACTGATCGAGCTGAACGTATTGAACTGTATCAGCAGGCACAAGCGATTTTCCATAGAGACGTGCCGTGGGTGCCTTTAGCACATGCACAACGACTTTTGGTTGTTGATAGAAGCGTTCAAAATCTCAAACTTGCACCTGTGGGTTGGAAGTATCTGCGTAGAGTGTCGATCGAATCAGAATAGGGTGGGTTTTATAGTAAAGCCTATAATTATTTAGACATTTGTGTGTCATAGCGAATTCAAACGGTTTCCTCATGTAATATAAGAGGCGCGTGAATTGCGCGAGGACAAACGCATCAAACCTATAGAGAACTGTAAAGATGATTTTAGATATTACTATATAATACAAAAAGAAATTTGAATAGGAATCGTAAATGGACAGATCCAAATTTCGCGTGGGTGTGACGTGTGACTTCCTGAAACCTGATGGAAGTTCTGATTTAGACAAGATTGCCGGTCCGCTGTTTGATAAAGCAGGATTGTACTGGGAATATATTGCAGAACATTCACCAGAATTAACTGCTGTACAAGTGAAGGATTACGACGCGCTCTTGGTGTTGGGCGCGGGTATCACGACAAATACGTTTACCGGAACTGACAGATTGGCTATCGTCGCAAGGTTCGGTGTAGGGTATGATAAGGTGAATGTGCAAGCCTGCACTGACAACGGTGTTTTACTGACAATCGCACCGGATGGTGTTCGTAGACCCGTTGCTACCTCTATCCTCACTTTCGTCTTATCGCTCAGCCATCAGTTGCTGATAAAAGACCGACTCATTCGCACTGGTAGATGGAAAGATACGAAAGACTATATGGGTATGGGGTTGGTCGGTAGAACGCTCGGTCTTGTCGGCATGGGCAATATCGGAAAAGAGACATTCAAACTGGCAAAACCGTTTGGAATGCGACATATCACTTGCGATCCGTACGTCACACCTGCTGAGGCGGAAGAAATTGGTGTAGAACTCGTCGATCTGGATACGCTGATGCGAACTGCTGATTTTGTCTGTGTCTGTTGTCCGTTGACCGAAGAGACGCAAGGACTCATTGATGCAAGATGTATCAGCCTGATGAAACCGACAGCTTACCTGATTAACACTGCACGCGGTCCAATTGTTGAGCAGAAAGCACTTACAGAGGCACTTCAGGATCAGCGGATTCAAGGTGCCGGGCTTGATGTGTTTGAGCAGGAACCGATTAGCGATGACGATCCACTTTTAAACTTGGACAATGTTATCGTTACGCCACACAGTATCTGCTGGACTGATGAATGCTTTGAAGGTAACGGTAAGAGTGCATGTGAGAGTATCATCAGCGTAGCTTCGGGGCAAATGCCGTCGTGGATTGTGAATCGAGATGTTATAGATAGCCCAAAACTACAAAAGAAACTAACAGATTTAGAATAACGTGAGTTCGATATTATACCATTTCTGAAAAATAACATATCATTATAATATTTTTGGTTTCCCATTCAGGCGAGTGTGCAAGAGGCGCGTAAAATTGCGCGAGGACAAACGCGGTTTTGCTAATGGTAGACGATCATTCAGAAATAGTATTATACCAAATTAACTGGATTCCAATCTATCGGTGCGGTTAGGAAACCGCATCTACCGTCCGGAAAATAGGACAAATCCCGTTAATTGGGTATAATAGACAGTACGTGATGGAATTGCCTGAATATTATCCAAATTATCCAAACTTTAGTCAACTATAGGAGCGGGTCCACCCCGAAGACCAATGAGAAAGAAAAGACAGACAACGATTGACAAGCGGGTACTAAGAGCGGAGTGTCTGCGAATTGTGCCAGATGACTGCATACAAGAAGAGATGCTCAAGGACTTTGACCTTCAGATAGGATTCGTCCATCAAGGCGTTGTTGCACATGTTGAGGAAATTGGCATACCTGAAGAGTTGGAGGCGCACGATGCTGCGAAAGATATCTCTATACCTCGCGTGTCATGTTTTATTGTGCTTGTAACACAGGTGGCATTCCACAATATCAATCGCCTGCCAACTGCATTCAAGGACGCGGTATGGGAAACTATTGACGATATTATCTATGAGAGTGCTGAAATTCCAGATATCCTTTTATTTGTTATTGGCAATTGCATAGAGAAAGCGATGGAAGAAGTCAATTACAACCAATTGAAAAGTGAAAGTGTCTTAAACCAATTATGGAATAGTATCAAGTCCGCTTGTGGGGAGAAACACGTCGTAAGTGATATTGAGATTTTCGACAACTTCTATGACTCTGATGAGGACTCCGAGGATGCAGAATAGCAACAGCTTGGGCACTCAGGACATCGCCGCAGAGGGATGCCTCGGAGACCTACTAATACCATTTCAGAAAAATAAAATATCATTATAAGATTTTGGGATTCCCATTCAGGCAAGCGTGCAAGAGGCGCAATGAATTGCGCGACTACAAACGCGTTTTTGCTAATGATAGACAATCATTCAGAAATGGTATAATACCAAATTAACAGGATTCCAATCTATCGGTTCGGTTAGGAAAACGCACCTACCGTCTGGAAAATAAGACAAATCCCGTTAATTGGGCATTATACACATAGCATTTTGAATTAAAAAATAAGAGATATGATTTTATACCAAATTAACTTGATTCGAAGTTTTCCGATAAAGTCAGCAGTGCGAGGAGGACCCAGAGACCTCGCGCTACAAATCAGGTTAATTAGGTATTATTACAACACACGTAAAAATATAAAAACCAAACTATATTCTAAATTGAGGTTAATTAATGGCGCAGGCATATACCCCCGGACTTAAGGTCACAAAGGGAATGATAATTCAGAAAAAACGTCGACTCCCGCTTGAAGGTGAAGTGCTTGTTGAAGTTGGTGCCACGGTTAAGGCAGAGGATGTCGTTGCCAAAGCGGATCTGCCGGGCAATGTCCAACTGTTGAACGTTGCAAACCTGCTCAGTGTTCAACCGAATGAAGTCGAAGAATACATGCTTAAACCTATAGGAGAAACCGTCTCAAAAGACGAGATCATTGCTACAACAAAAGGACTTTTCGGACTATTCAAATCGCAAGCACGTTCCCCGATTGATGGCACAATTGAGACTATCTCTGATGTAACTGGACAGGTAATCCTTCGCGAACCGCCTATTCCTGTTGAACTCAAAGCTTACACAGATGGCACTGTAACAGAGACTATCCCAAATGAAGGTGCTACAGTGGAAACCTACGGCACATACATCCAAGGTATCTTTGGGGTTGGGGGTGAGACGTTAGGGGACTTAATTGTCGTTGCTAATTCACCGAATGATGTGTTGACTCCTGAACAGATATTGCCTGAACACAAAGGCAATATAATCGTTGGTGGTTCGCTGGTCACAACAGATACGATTCAGAAAGCTGTCCAACTTGAGGTGAACGGTATCATCGCGGGTGGTATTGATGATGCGGATTTGCGGCAACTTCTTGGTTATGAACTTGGCGTGGCAATAACCGGTTCTGAGAAACTCGGCATTACACTCGTTATCACTGAAGGATTTGGTAGTATCGCAATGGCTGAGCGTACTTTTGCACTTCTAAAAGCGCGTGAAGGCATGAAAACCTCAATAAACGGGGCAACGCAGATTCGCGCTGGTGTTGTTCGCCCTGAGATTGTTATCCCTTTCGTTTCTGAAGGTGAAGATACTGAAGCCGACTCAACTGTGGGATTATTAGGGATCGGCACCTCTGTCCGTGTCATTCGTGAACCGAATTTCGGAAAATTGGGGCGCGTCACTGAATTGCCGATTGAACTTCAGGAGTTGGAAACGGAAGCAGAGGTGCGTGTGCTACAGGTTGAATTTGAAAACGGTGAGCAAACAACTTTGCCGCGTGCTAACGTTGAGGTGATTGAAGAGAGATAATCTTGACATAATCCCAAGTCTAATGCAGATTAAGGATTTAATCGGTTAATTTTCAGTTTCCTTGTAGAGTTCGGTGCGGTTAGGAATGCAGATCGCATTTGGGTGAGTACACCGCGAAACCGCACTATAGGCGTCAATTTAAGAAAGTGTTTGTCCGTTTATGAACACTTCTCAACAGGCATGACCATTGAGACTGTCCTATATTTAGTCCCTACGGGACTGAAGAGCATTTCTCATATTCGGGAAATCCTTAAATTGACACATAAGGGTCTCGTTATCGCTCTACCCGACCTACAATATTAACTTCCCAAAGTTTGCCATTGGCAATTTTTTTATGGTTAACTATGTTAAGGTTTGGAAAATTGAGCGGTAACAACAAGCCTACGGCTGGTTTGCTGCAGGTCTGTGGAATATTAGAGATTATCTGCTTTACCAACCTTCCTTATTGCAAGGTGTGTTGTACTTACTAAGAAGATCAAGTTCAATCGCCCTGCGAGAAAACATGTTCTCTTCCGCTAATATACATAAACAATTCACGTTATTTTGAACTGCACACGGCCATTTTTCATGGTTTGTAGCGAGTCTATCCTTAAACGAATTTGTTTGACCGATGTATAATGGATGATATCTTTTCCCACCATGTTGATTAGGTGCTTCCTTTGTAAAAATGTAAACACCACCAACATCGTTGAATGTCTCTGTCCCAAGAGTATAAACTTCAAAAATATGCTTCCGTCCAGAAGCTCCTTGAAATTCTACATTTGTAATTTTTGGCATTTTATTTTCCTTTTCCCAGCATATCTATTCCCAGTTATAGGGGGAGGGTAGTCAAACCAACGAGTGCTGATCTAAGTAAACTACCGATGATTAGGTAACATATAAAAACATAATGTAGGAGTGAAACTGTTACTTACGATTCCTCTTGAATATCAACTATTTGAGACCTACTAATTATACTTGGATCTATACCGTAACGTTTTATTAGGGCCTCAAATGGAATGTTAAAATAATCATTGGCGGTTGGGGATACTACTATCTTTTTCAGTAATGTATGTAAGTTAACTTTGACAGGGATTCCATTATGTGCGTTATTTATTGGGTTTTTGTAATCTCGCAACAATGAGGCATCAGTCCTGAACATTGGGTCACTATAAAATGGTATTTCAGATGTGTAGACACGCCCCAGAAATTCTTTACAGACATCCTCAAATGAAATTATTGCTCTAACTTCTTTTTCGTCCTGATATACATCTCTTTTGTGTAAAAAGGGAGCGTAAAATAATTTGAGTACGTTATCAGGATCATTTAAGTCTATTAACGGAAAATCTTTATAACCTTCAATATCTTCTGTTAGATAATCCTTATATTCCACCTTACCTATATGAATATTATATTTATCAGATTCCAAACTGTCATCAATATTATACACCAAACTTTTATAAATGTTATCAGCACATTTCAAACTTTCAATAAGATCACCTACAGTAGTTTGAATAGCTATGGATGTAGGGCTTTTGTCTCCGTATTCTGCCCACATTGCATGGCTTTCTTTTTCACTTAGAAACCAGGAACTACAATACATGAGATGGCTTGTAAAATTCTTTAGTAATTGTGTGAATATACGTTCAGACTCTCTTTTTTCTTGGTCAAGAGATAGTTTTCTTGCAACCTTACCTTCTTGTTCAAGAGGGAGTTTTCTTAATTCATCTCTCCTTTTGTAGAATGCTTTATCATCATATAATGGTGTGTTTTTTTCATCTAATAAGGATATTTTGCGGATTTCATCTAAGGATTTATTTGATAGCGTTCCTTCGAATTTGTCATTATATGAATAGACGTTAGGAAAATAAAGTGTTTTGCCATTGAGCATTGCCAAAAACTTATCAATATGCATGTATCTCCATAAAGTTTTTGTATGGCATGGAGTTTCAAAGTAAGGACTATCTTCGTAGGGCATTATGTATACTTTTTAACTGTACGTATAATTCGTCATGTGTGATTTAATGACGTTTTGGATGTCCAATTCTTGCATTTGAGTGGATAGGATACCACATTTTTTGAGAAGAGTCAAGTTTTTTGGCGGTGTTTCCAAGGCTATTTAGTTTTAGACTTTTTGTCCATATTAGCCGAAAAGTCGCGAGCTGGAACTCGCTCGGACAGCGGAAGGTCTTAAAGCGAAAATCTCAATTTTCGGAAAACTAAATAACCCTGTTACTTACCCCAAACACCTTGTGATTCCCAAATATTTCTGGTATACTATTCTAATACCAAATTAACTTGCTTCGACGTCTTTAGATAAAGCCAAGCATTGTGAGGAGGACCCAGAGACCTCACACTACAATCGGGTTAATTGGTATAACCCATAAGCGTCAATTTAGTGAGTAACGTTGGTGCATCTGATACACCTTTCGCCCCTCTGGGGCTTTCTGTTGGTTTGGATCAACGCGTGCTATATACCTTTCGCCCCTCTGGGGCTAAAGAGGTTTTTTCTATGCGTATTCTGGACACCTTTCGCCCCGCTGGTGCTAATGTAAGAGGCGCAATGAATTGCGCGACTACAAACGCGTTTTTGCTAATGGTAGACGATCATTCAGAAATGGTGCTAATGTCCGAGGCGCAATGAATTGCGCGACTACAAACGCGTTTTTTGTTAATGTGATGCTATCATTCAGAAATGGTATAACCGTGCTATAGAAAACTTGGAATTGATTTCACTTGCCCACAATTTCAGAAAAATAGCAGAGTCGGTTATAATACCTCATCACCCGATGAACATAGTTACGGGTTTCTTTGTAACCTCTAAAATACCCGTGTGGTGGCACACCCGACTCCCAAATTTCACTATGTAAGGCGTTATCCTTTTCAGTGAGTAGACCAAGATTTGTGCTAAGTGACTCCCACTGATCTGGTTCGCCATCGCGGTGTCCCGCAATTTTCTGTGCATCGCTGATATGCCCCCGTCCACCATTATAACTCGCTAAAGCGATACGCACACGATTCGGATGCGAACTCTCTGGATACAGATCGTATAAACTGCGTAGATAACGGGTCGCACCTGCAATGCTTTCATTAGCTTCAAATGGATCGGTGACGCCAAGTTCTTTGGCTGTCTCAGGCATCAGTTGCATCAACCCTTTTGCACCAACAGGACTCTCGGCTTGTTCGTTAAACCCAGATTCTTGAACAATCAGTGCTGTAATGAGCCGCCAATCCAACTGATGTGACGCAGCATGTTTTTTGATAACCGGACGATATTTTAGAATCTTAGGGGAAACAGCGAGAAGACGCACACCGTTCCAGTCACGGACAAATACGGTGAAACTCACAATCAGTACCGAGCAGATGATAAGTCTTACAAGAACGCGTTTTGTTAGTTTTGCCATGTGAGTCCAACCTCACTCTTAATTTCCCCAAGCATAAGCAAATAGAAAAACAAAACGGTGTTGCTGCTCGGTTTCACTTTCTGCATGTTCTATGTTTTGGATATGTCGCCACGCATAGTTGATGGAACCTTTCAAAGCAGTTATCGGTCGGTATTTCCAACTGATCCGAATTTCAGAAAGCCTTTCAACTATCCCTGAAGGAAACGGGATGTCTTCATAGTCCTCACCATAAAAGCGATCAGTAATATCCGCCTCGCCGTTTCGCTGATGACTAAAACGTGTCTCAATTGCTGCTGAAGGTGTAGCCTGATACGAAACGCGGAACGTGAATATGTCAGCATCCGTGCCAATGGGATGTCCAATCATCACACCGAAGTGCGTAAACTGGTTATTGGGTTCAAGATGCGTATATGCCCATCGATTGACTTGGACGTATTCAGTATGAATGCCAAGTTGACGATCCGTAAAGTGTGGATACCACTCCAGACCTGCGAGCCAAGTAACTGCATGTGGGTCAGAGGTTTCCGGATTATACTGAAAATCATCTGCAACCCACTCTGCATAGAGACGAACACCATCAATCGGACGCACCGCTCCATCGAAACTAATCATGATGTTATCGTCATTTTTGGCGTTGTATTGCACTGCATAATACGGAATAACGGGGTTGAGATAGTTCCACTTCACCGATTGCACGTCACCACCGTAAAGCACCCATTCAGCGGCACCGATTTCAAGCCAATCGCTGAATTGATAGTCAAGTCGATGCGCGCTAAGATAGCGTTTAGCAAGATAGCGGATAGTGCCATCGTCAAACCAGGTTGAATTGAGTTGTGCAGAAAATGCGGTTGCTTTGAGTGTGCCGATTTTACATGGAAAAGTGCCTGTCAGGCGTATAAGTTCAAAGGGTGGTGAGTTGTCTGATATCGCAACAGATTTGTCAGGACTCGCTCCCCAGAACACGAAATCTCTGCCTACTAAGAGGTTCAATTCTGCATCTCCGAAAGTCTTTAAATTGTATTGCAGATAACTTCTTTTGAAGTCCACAACATAGTCTCCACGCCATTTTTCATATCTTTGGTCAGCAGATTTCAGCAGTGGTGGCGGATCGGGCAGAAAAAAACTCTCAATAAAATCGTAACCTTGTTCAAAATTAGAGAATTCTAACTCAGTATATACGGTGAGCCGATTCTTGCTGTTGCCGACAGCGTAATGAAACCCACTTTGAAGTGCTGGTGCAATTTCTTTATTGGCTCCACGAAGTTCTGGTTGGATTCGTATATCAGTTCTTTGTCCTGATGTATGATGAGAATCTTGCTGGTGTAATTCAAAGCGAAATTCACGGTTGAGTTTCTCTAAAAGCTTTTTATCTATTGGTGACATAGTGACTGTGCCCGCGCGAATCCGCTCCTCCGCGCGTTGGATGATTTTTGCCACATCGTCACGCGATAGCGGTAAAGAATGCCGATGAAAACCACCTGTAACCCCTGTTACCTCCAGTTTAGCAAGTGCCTCAATTATCCAACCGTCAAAGTTAAGCGGGATATTCGGTGCAGCATGAACTGGAAAAGAGATGAGTAGCAGCAACAAGAAAGCGGAAAAGAGAAGAAAAGCGGAATTCCTACACGCTATGGTAAAATGCGGTAATTTCATTCAGTTTCCATCTCCTCTAACATCTTATCAATTTTGAGAAACTGCCAACTCCAACGTGTATTGTATAAGAACTGCCGTAGGTCAAATCTGTTGTCGTCAGGTGAATAAGGTTCCGCGTGGTATGCGGGGGTTAATGTCGTCATTTTATGGCGATTTATCGCGTAGTAACGGAAAAACTTTTTGACCTTTTCTGCAACTTCAGCAGGAGGTAGATGATTCCATTCCTGAACCAGTTTCTCAAACATACTGACGGGACCACACCGATGTGCTTTTCGCAGCTGCCCGAAACGACTCATCTCAGCGTAAGTCATTCCCATATCTTCCTCATCGGTTTGGGTGTAGGTTTCAGTGATGGGTTCCAATTCTGCGGTCGGCGGTGCCTCAAGGATAGTGCCAAGACTTGGATAACCAAGATTTTCTTGTGCCCAGTGGAGGAAACTACGTAGATCAGTTTTGCTGATACTGCCAATCGGGTTGATGTCGGCACTGCTACAATCATATTTGGTGAGATAACCGCGCAATGCTTCGTCAACGTTGCCAGTGCCTAAAACGAGGAGCGTCCCACGTTTATTGCGAACCCACGGCAACGTCTGCGCAAACAGATAACTGATAACCATCCGCAGCCGCGCCTGTATGTTTTGAAGTGCCTGATTTTCTACGGTGCTACCACCTTCGGTTTTGAACTGTGGTGTTTTTCCTGTGATACCCGTAAACAGTTTTCGTAAGGCACCGACAAGTGATTCCATGTTGATGTTGAGATGATAACTGCCGATTTCACTTGCCAACTGTTTGGCGCGATGACGTGTTTCACGGGAACTATTCGCTGTACCCATATAGCATGTATAAAGTAGTTGATTTGCAAGATGCTGTGCTGCACGTTGATAATCGCTAAAATCGGTTTTGATATTTTCAACACATTCCACACCAAGCAATTTTTCAGTATCTCGAATGACGTGTGGCACATCGGCGAGAATCGCTTTCGCAACGAGTTGACACATAGATCCAACTAGAGTTGCTACTGCCCCACTATCAGAACCCCCTGAGAGCGGAACGAAAAAGCCTGCTGCCTCGGAACGTCTCAAATAATCCCACAACCAACATGCTGGACCGAGGGCAATTTCTTCTTCAGGTTCGTGGATATTGAGATTAACCTTCGGGGTGGTGACAAATTGCTTTTCAGCGTCTGCTATCTTGAAATCGGCGTAAATTTGTGGAATAGAAACGCCGCGACTTGCCTGTACTGCTCCGCTCATTCTTGAACCGCGATAGGACCGCACATCCGAGAGATCCACAGTTGCTGTAACTACTTCAACATCGTTTATAGAGAATTGGGATCCTTGCGCGAGGATGTGTCCATTTTGCGCAATCGTTGCACAACCATCAAAGTAAAGCCTGCCACCATCACACCCTTGCTGATTTGCGTATAGATAAACACCTCCACATTTTTCAGTTGCGTTACGGATAAGTGATAAACGCGTATCAAGTTTGCGAAGTTCATGATGCGAACCTGACCCATTGGCGATTATCTCAACGCCGTTGTCCGCAAGATCAATATGCGGGGAGTGTGGAGCAAACAGTTCTTCACAGGTTTCCGATGCCAAAATCGTGTCATGTGTCACGATTACTGCACAACCTATTGGCACTGTTGAATTGGCAGTGATTTCGCGTATCTCACGTGGCACCTGAAAAGGTTCCGTTGTCCATCCTTTTTGCCATGCTGCAAACCAGCGAGGCTCTCGGTAATTCCCCTCAGCAGCGAGCACTAATTTTGGACGAATTAGAAGAATCTTTCCATCGCAGACAAACACGCGGCAGTTATATCGGACGCTTTTGTGCATCACTGGCATGCCAATATCACACAAAATGTCGTCAGTATGTCCACCGATTATGATACGTGCAAGGGATTCCCAACTGTGACGTAATGTGTCTTCTTCAAGGAAATGGTCTTCGCATGAATAACCCGTTATTTCAAGTTCGGGACCGAGACGGTATTTCGCACCTGCTGCTTTGGCACGTTCAATTGATTCAATAATGCGATCACAATTTCCCTCAAAGTCAAGTGACCATTGATTGAGATTGCATGTTGCGAGTATTGTTTTCATTTTTAATGGTAGTTGGAAGAAGGCTGCTATTCAATAAAGTTACTTAAATTTTTACTATTTGAAAACGGCAACTGATACGAGCCATTTAGTAGCGAGATTTTGGGGAAAGCGTTTAATACGTTCAATTTGATCTAATACCAATTCTGAAAAATAAAATATCATTACTGAGATTATGACAATGTGAATGTAAGAGGCACTATGAATTGCGCGACTACGAACGCGTTTTTTGCTAATAATAGACGATACTGAGATTATGACAATGTGAATGTAAGAGGCACTATGAATTGCGCGACTACGAACGCGTTTTTTGCTAATGATAGACGATACTGAGATTATGACAATGTGAATGTAAGAGGCACTATGAATTGCGCGACTACGAACGCGTTTTTTGCTATGGTTTGGCTCCTTTTGAGTTTATTTTACAAAAACAGTAATGATAACTAACCTTCTGATATAATAACTTTTATCAGGTTTTTTGCGGTTTTTTGCGTGCGGCGGGAAACAAGATGTTATTTAATATTAACCGATACCCCGGTGAATGCTTGTGTAAGTCAAGATTCGTGGGAATCTTGCCCTCGCCAACGAGGTGACGGTAATCTTCAGGGTCATGTCCACCAAGGAAGGTGAAAGTGCCTTTACCTAAAGTGCCGTGAATATATTTGGCGTAATTTGTGCCTTCAATTTTTGCTAAAATCGTAACGGATGGGTGAATCTTGTCCAAATTAAATGATGTTGTCTGTCCAAGATAACCGGGTACCTCAGAGACGTGGTTCTGTGTGAGCATTGTCGGAATCGGATCGTGTTTGGCAGAAAACTCAAATAGTTGAAAATCTTCAACACCTGTATGTGCACTCCGATCAGGATTCGGGTTGTCAACATCGGAAAATTCATAACGGTTTGGGTTCGGGTAAAGCATAAAATCCTTGAAAGCGAACGTTCGTTCAAAGTCCAATTGGTTTTGAAAATTGGGTGCAAGCGGGGTAGCGTCTAAAACAGGATCCACAATATCTAACTTTCCACCTTTTGCAGATAAAGCGATGTCTAAGGTTTCAGGTGCTGAACACATAGCAAAGATAAATCCGCCTTTTGCGACATAATCGGCAATATCTAATGCGGTTTGTCCTTTGTGTCGAGAGACACTTTTAAATCCTGCTTCTTTTGCTGCAGTCTCAAAAAGTGCTGTTCGTTGTTGATACCACACTTGGTGCGAAAAAGAGCCATGAAATTTCCCGTGCTGCCCTGTGAAATCTTCATGGTGTAGATGCAGCCAGTCATATCCATCAGTATGCAAAGCACCGCGTTGCACCTCCTTATCCCAGATTTGGTCATAAGGAATATCGGCATAATCCAGTGCGAGTTTTACAGCATCATCCCACGGGTCACGATATGGAGATACTTGAGGTGGTGCGTACACAGCGATTTTGGGAGCTTTTTCTAACAGAATCTCATCCATATTACTCGTATCAATGATGGTCTCTTTGATTGTTCTATATTCAACGCCACTCATCGGTTCAAAAGAGACGCTCATCTGTGCAGCGCGTAGTCGGACATCAGCCCCATCGGGTAGCACAAATGCCCCGCCGCGGTAGTTCAGCCACCAATAGCATTGATATTCACGCGGCACCTCTAATGCCCAATACGTCAATCCATAAGCTTTAAGATGGTTCGTCTGTGTCTGTTCCATCGGCACAAGTAAATACTGCGCTGAGGCAGTAGACAGAAGCATCGTAAGACAGAGTATTATTAGTAGAGATAGCGCGAACCTATTTAGTCTATACATAGTGTTTTACCTATTTTCAAATTGTGATTCAATTATTCGCAATTAGCAGTTTTGGACTTGGTTAGTTAAGTTATTGGTTGTTTTTACTCATATTGATATCGTGAATCCATTTAGGATTGTTTACTGGTGTTATGAGATATGCAGAGTTGCCTTCAGCCATATCAATTATGTAAGGTCTGATAGATTCTTGTTCAGGTTGTTTTTTTACTAAGTATCTAAAATTGTACATTCTAACTTCCTCAGGATTGATACAATATGGGTCTATTTCATTTTTATCGCCAATAAGTGGGACAAAGTATAGGGGTGCATTTTCGTCAATACCTATAAAAAGACCTATGACAGCATAATAGTGGGATTGGATTTTATGTATGACTATTATGTGTGTTGGGTCTGTGATATTCTTCATTGGTATTTTTTTCCCTTGAATATCCATGTTTTTATCATATATTTGTAGTGAGATTCTTTCACGCACTATATGTATTGGGAATTTGCCACCTTCTTTGATAAATTTTTTAATGTCTGATAATACTTCTTCGTCCCCGTTAAAAATCTCGTCGTTTCTTACACATGCGTAGTGGCAATTTCCCTGTTTATCTGTGATAGATTCAGATTTTTTACCTTTTACATCATAGATTAGTGCATTAAGGGCGATTTTAGCAATTCCCCTAAGTAAGTTTTTTTCCTGTTTTTCGTTTGTTTCTAATGTGAATACTTCTTTGTCGCCCCTAATAGTTACTGATAGGTTTTTTGCTACAAAAGGTTCTTGGGTCTTATCCCACCTCTCTTCGTCATTTACTATGTCCATGACGGTTTTGTTGAACCCTATAATTGTGTTTTTTACAAAAGCTGTGTCAATCTCTGTAAAACTTTCATTACATTCCCTGCAAACTTTATTTTTTAAGGTAATTTTATTATTATATTTGGGGAGTATTGATCGATTTACAACATGTTCTCCGGAACTTTTGCGTTTAGTTAGTTCCATCTGGCAATAAATACATTTGGGATATACTCTTTCTGCCAAACTTTTTCTTTGGGTTTTGTTTTTAGACATAATCTAATAATACTCCTATATTGTGGTTACAGCACCCCCTGTTGTTTGAGTTTAGCAATAAGTTCTGCCTGCGTGCCTATGCCTTTAGTGGAATTGCATACTCCACAGAGGAGTTGAAAAACAAAACATAACAATAAACACACCTCACTCCGTTGAAACTGCAATAGGTTGATACCCAAACACAACTTCTCCGTTGCTCATTAGCGGTACTTCACTGCCTGGTGTCTGAATGTCAACTGTCCAAAGTTGTCCGTTGTTTTCATATAGTATCCAGCGTCCGTTGGGTGGTACCCAAACAGGACGACTCCCCCCCATTTCGGTTATTTTTTGCTCTTTTGGTTCGCCATTAGAAGAAAAAGTGACAGTCCAAATTTGACGGGGTTTTTTACCTGTTCCGCGTGAAAAAGCGAGGGTATTTTGGTCAGCAGGATGCCAAGCGGGTTCTGCATCATCTGCTTCTGAGATTACGATGGGTTCAACACTGTTTGTTACATGGTCAAAGGCGTAAATGTTGCGGTTTTCACCGACTTCTGGGTTTTCAATTGTTCCAACAGTTGCATAAGCGAGTAATTGTCCATCTCTACGCCATGCTGGATTAGTCATTTCGCGTGCTGTTGAAGGTATTCGGAAAATTTCTTCGCTTCGTAAATGTTGGATGAGGATACGTTTACGTCCTGTTGTCTTGGAATGTGCATACGCAAGGTACTGCCCATCTGGCGAAATCGTGACATCTTCAGCGAGATGACGATTGTCAAGAAAGACCATGCTTTTCCCAGTAACAATATCTCTGATGATGACATTGTTGTCAAAATCATGGTAAACAAGCATTCCACTTTCTGAAGCAGATGGGCGGAAACCTGCACCGAGTGGTGCAACCCGTGTGTCCACTTCAACGGATGGTTGATCACCTGCGACAGCATCAACAGCCCGTTCAGCTGCTGTAGCCGGTGCTATCCGCCATAAAACACCATCATGGCTATAATAGATAAACACGGACTCTGTTGCAAGCGAAAATCCATCTGTACTCAAGTTTTGGGGTAACGTCTCGTTTGGTTCGTTCTGACTGTGCTGCTTATCTTCCGCAGCGGTTTCTGTTTCCTTAAGGATATTCTGTGTGTTCGGTTCAAATTTGTTGGTGTCTTTGAGTTTCCAGCCAGCCCCATCCGCTTCAAAATGAAACGCTAAGCCCCTTGTCCAATACATCCACTCTTCAATCATTTTTCCATCGCGGGTGTATTTGAACATATCCTCTGGTTCACCGTACATTCGCGCGATATTCCATCGTCCGCCGTCTGCGAGTTCTGCCATCGTGCCTTTCTCATCAACATAAGACGCTAAAATGTCAATATTTACATGCGGTGTTATTTTACCGGGAAAAACGGTGATGGCAGCTGGTGTGCCTCGTACAGGTTGGTGTGTGCCGTAAATTCCGATGCCGTCCGATATTCCAGATAGTCCATCACTATTCTGATCAACGACCGCCAAGACATAGTATTTTCCGGGTTTAACATCAACAAAATATGTGCCATCTTCATCAAGAAAAAGTGGCATTAACATCGGTGAACTAAAGTCCGGTGTCGTAGAGAGACTCAAAATACCATTTAGAATGGGATCTTCATTTTCTGATGTAGTGTCTTTGTTTTTTGCTTTAGCAGTGCCAGAGGAGAAAAATGATGTTACTTTTCCTGTGATACCGCCCATCTGTTCCTCTGTTGTAATATCTGGAGTTGGGTTCGAAACGAAATTACCAGCTATAGGGTTGTTCTCTGCATCGGTAATTGCGACAAGTTGCCCTTCCGCGCCATATCGTGCGCTCAGCTGAATGTTAACGGCACGCGTTTCACCTTCATCAAAACCCACGGCGGCAGGTGGTGTCGTGGCTATAGCATTTGTTCCTAAACCTCCAAGGCTATCTCCTTCGCTATATCTACCGTCACCATCCACGTCATGATTGGCTATGAAGTAGTATTCCCCAGGTAGTAATTGCAGACGGTATTTCCCATTTGAATCCGTAACGGTACTCGCTATAGGATTAACCAATGCTGCTGATGTATAAACCTCAATCCGAACTTCAGATGTAGTTTCTGGGATTGGCATTACACGACCAGAAACAATCGCAGTCCTTTCCTTTTTTTCAGATTTATTTTTTGCAGAATAGGTTGCGGAAATCTGTATCGTTAAGTCCTCAGTAAATTTATTAGGATTAATCAGGACTGGTACTGGGAATGCACCGCGCTTATGAATATCTGTGACACCGTAAAATCCGAAGGCATCACCATCATCAAGTTTATTGCTGGCATTTTTATCGACAATCGCCATCAGATAGTATTTGCCCGGCTTTAGTCGGAGTTCCCACTTTCCAGTTTTGGCATCAACACGAGCAATCCCTGCACGGAATTTCCATGACGTATCTGTATACGCGAGGATAAGCCTTTGGGCATCTGGACGCACAGCCTCTTCGGTATATTTCAGTATGCCTCGACAACCTGATGTTGCTTGACTTAACTCAGTTTTGAATCGTTGGAATTCGCTCGGTCGGTATGTGGAAGTAGGAACAAGTTTCAGATCGTCGTCTACACGTTGAAGTCGCGCGGTAATCGGAATCTGTATGTCTTTCAATAACGTTTTTGTTCCAATATCAACCGCCTGATGCTTTTGTTTTTCATTTTGCCATTCGTTTATCCCTAAGACACCATAACCGTCCCCTTCGTCAAATTTGCCAGAGCTATCAACATCAACATAAGCGACTAAATAATATCTACCCGGTTCTACCCGGAGTGCAAATGTTCCTAAACGCGTTATCCCGCTGGTATAAAGGTCTTTGAGTTTTTCATCACGATACACCGAAATGTTTGTTTGTGAAAGATTCTGCCCTTTCCAGATTACTTTTCCAGATAGTGTTGCGGTCATTCGTTTGAATGCCGGTTCGGTGTTGGCTGAATTTGGTGGTACCACCTTTTTTGACGATTGTTGTGCATGCAGCACCAGATTACCGATAAATCCGATACAGATAATAAATGTAAAAAATGCCAATCGTTTCATAATGCTCTATCTCCATTTTGGTCTGATCTACTTGCAATATATTATCTTTTTTATTTGCTGCTTTGCATTTTACCATATCTTTAAGTAATTTTCAAGAAAATCATTGGGAAATTAGAAGATGGAAGATAGGAAGATCAGGGTTATTTAGTTTTAGGCTTTTTGTCCATATTAACCGAAAAGTCGCGACCAGGAGGTCGCTCGGACAGCGGAAGGTCTTAAAGCGAAAATCTAAAATGTTGGAAAACTAAATGACCCTGTTGGAAGATTGGAAGTGCAGAGCCATTCAATTTTCTAAATACATATTATAACGTGAGTTCGGCATAAGCAATTCTTGGGAATTGGTGCGGTTAGAAACCACACCTACCGTCCGGAAAATAGGACAAATCCCGCTAATTTGGTATAACACCAAAACTTTTTGCACTGAGATCATCTGTATCTATACCATTCCATATCGTTGTTTATCACTCGTCAATTGGTATTGTTTCTGTGTTTGTGATGGTTACCCGTTCTACGTTATCTCCTTCTAACAGAGACGGATCTATCTCCGAATCAGTGACAACGTAAACTTTAGCATCCTGACTCTCACTCTGACGTAGCATCGTGAGGACACGCATCAATTGCCGCCGATTTTCCTGCTGTTCCTCAGGTAAAACCTGAATCCAAGCCTCAAAGAGCGCAGTTAGATCATCAAGTTCAACAGGTCCCCCGGACATCTGTTTCAGTTTATCCATTATCGCTTCAACTTCTGGGGATTGACCGTATTTCTCTTGCAGATGTTCTTGTGCAAAGTCTGCCGCCTCTGTTTCTCCGTCAAAGAGTGAGGTGACTTCTTCTGGTAACCCAAAAGCGGAAAGTAGGGGTGTCGGATCAAATTCGGATTCCTCTGTTATTTCTGCCGATACTTTTTTATCTTCTGTGATATCAATCGGCTCAGACTCAACTGTAGTTTTTGGTTTAACTTCAAGATTTCCGTTAACCGATTCTGGTGATAGTATTGAATTAGATTGTTCGGTAGACTTGATTGTATCATCTTCGGATACAGATTCGGATGGCGTAGTGGACTGCGGAGGCACTCCAAGTTCTGATGTAAAACGTTTGTAACTCCACTGTGAGTATAAGTAGATGCTTGCTAAGAGAAAAATAGCAATAATTGCTACACCCCCAATGACCTTGAGATCAAGTTGCTTGAACATGTTTTCTCCTTTTGCTATTTTCCGTAAACTTGAATATATGATAATGCTGTCATACGTAAAAGTTGTATGCAATAGCATTGAATATTAATTGCTTACCGTTTCTCCAAATCGTCAAGTGTAAAGCGGAACACACCCTGTCCTTGTGTTCCAATATAGACCGTATTCCCATCCACCTCAAAAGTGGAAACAGAATGTGAAATTTCAGGTGTGACCTGCTTCCATGTTCCTGAATTCCCTGTTTGATTTAATTGATACACTTTTTGTCCGGATAGACCGTAAACCATTGATCTATCAACCGCAAATCTTTCCACCACAAGTTGTTTTCCTTCAGCATCGGTGAGTACTTGCCAATCAATACCATTGATTGATCGCACAACACCCTTATTAGTTGAGACATAGACGGTTTGCCCTACAAAAACGATTTCCTTGAAATGGTCAACAGGAAATGGAATATCTGCGGTTACATCGTTCCAAGTGTCTCCTTCATCAAAGGATTGCATGAGACGTCTATCCCGCGTTCCTACATAAACAGTGTTTTTCTCAACAGCAAGTTTTAAACCAAAATTAAAAGTATTGACAAAGTCATCTGAATTTTCAAAATTAGCACGTTTGCCTTTATCTATCAGTCCGGTGTCATACCATTCTGTAGTGCCAGGTTTCCATCTGTAGAGTCTCTTCTTGTATTCTACATAGTAGGCTGTCCGACTAACTGCAAAACTTCCAAACGGTGTTACCATGAATGAATTAGCAATTATGTCTATGTCAGGATTCGCAAAAGTAATTCTTATGGTTGTCTCTTTTTTCACTTCTTTTGTAGTGTCAATATCAAATAACTTTTTAATTATATCGGGTACCGGTGTCTTTGATTTTTCAATAGCTGGCACATCAGGAATTTCGATGAACCTATTCTCCTTGTGGGAAAATTTGAAAAGTTTAAGAGAGTAATCTATATTTTTCTTGGCGTAAAGGTTACCATCAAATTCTAATATACGCGAGTATTCATCTGCATCTCCAGCCACTGGTATCCACGAGTCCCCACTGTCAGTGGAACGGACAACCTTGAGTTCACCTATGTTCGCGTAGACCGTGTTGTTAATGTTGATCAACTGGTGGACAAATGTATTGATGAGCCCTATATTGAATTTCTGCCATGGTGCGTCCAACCCAGTTCTTTTATGAATTCCGGTTAATCCACTTCTATAGACGGTGTTGTCATTCAATAACACAACCCCTGAAACATTGTTTGTATCACCTATATCATCTAACTGTGTCCAAGTCTGACCGACATCAATTGAGTAGAAATGATCCTTACCAGCAACCACCAAAACTTTGTCTCCAGATGCAGCTACACGGATAGATGGATTCGCTCTGATGAATGTTTTGTATAATGACCTCGAAGAATCACGTCTTAAATTAGTTGCTATGTCTGCGGTATCCAGTTTTGGCGTTATATTATTCCATGAATCACCCCGGTCATTTGAGTGATAAAGCAACCATGTGGTATGTGGAACTTTCAAATCATCTATTTCTATTACCGAAACTATTCCAGTCCCTTTTAAATTTACAGAATATTCCTCTACCTTCCGTGCTACTACATAGAGATGGTTTCCTGCGACTGCTATCGTTGAGATGTCAAGTGTTTTGCCTTGCATATTCTCTTGATCAATCAACACCTGTTCCCATATATTGTCATTGAGACGATATAATCCTTTATGAGTGTGAGCGAAAACCGTGTCTTGCGTTGCAGCAATTGACCGGATTTTTGTGTCTATCAACCCTTTGTGTAATGGTGTCCATGTTTTACCGACATCGCCTGTTCGGAAAACACCATTTCTGTAAGCGAGATAGATTGTCATATCAGGATCTTCGCCTCCGACACCTTCTGTCAATACAATGCCAACAAGATGCCCTTCATACCCTTTTATACCTTCACAAAATGTCTCCCATGTTTCGCCCCTATCCGTCGATTCCAGTATCTCTGTATCGGTAGCAAGGTAGAGTGTCCCTTGCCTCTCTGCTACAGGCCACCACCATACATCATCCCACCATACATCATCATAGAATGGAGGTGACGGACCTTTGATAGTGTTTATGAGTTTCCACGTGGTGCCATCATCAGTAAGTCTGTATAGCCCGTTTTGTGTGCCTGCATATACATCACCTTGTGTTGTTGTGAATAAAGTCGAGATTGCACCGCCTTCTGGACCTTTCGCTTGAATCCACTCTGATTTCGAATTTGAAATTACTGCATCATCCGTTTGTGCTGCAGCGAATAGTGGTGTATCCGGTTGCTGTTCTGTCCCATTACTTCTACCGGTAACTTCTGAACGTCCAACCTGATTCCGTGCCGCTGTTTTGGCAGGAGAATCAAGGATAAGTTGTGCGTCAACAATCTCAATCGTTGTTTCTGATGTTGACTCTAAACTATACGGTTTCTGAAAACGAAATAGATATTGCATCCCAACTCCCATCAGCAATAAGAGTATCATCGCTGACGCAGTAGATATACCTATCGGCACCAAAGGTTTATTCCCAGAGGATGCTGTAGGTTTTAGTTGTGATATTTCCTTCATAATATTTTCTGTCGTTTGTGTCGGAAATTGGACACTACTAAGGTTTTCTCGGATCATTGATTCTTCCTCCTTTAACCGCTCTCGCGCACGATGCAGTCGGCTTTTAATCGTGTTAATAGATACACCTAAGAACTTACCAATATCTTTGGCAGTCATTTCACCCAAATAATAAAGTGTTATAACAGTCCGTTCACTTTCAGGCAGTTTTTTCAGAAGTTTGTTTACAATTTCAAGTCGTCTCTCGGTTGCCTCTGCCTCCCTTTGCTCGGATGCATACTTGTTATAAGAATATGTGTTGATCTCTGACATTGATGTGCCTTCTAATGATTGGATCGTTATTTTTCTCTTTTGCTGCCACTTGAGACATAAACGATTGGCAATTACGTATAACCATCCAGCAAATTGGTTCGGATTCCTGAGTGTGGAAAGATTTTGATATACTTGAATGAAGGTATCCTGCGTAATCTCCTCTGCAAAGTGGAAATCACCTATTTTCCGCCACGCGAAAGCATGAACACCCTTTCGATACTTCTGAACTAAGGTGCTGAATGCAGTATCATCCCCTGATAATATTTTACGTATGAGTAGCACATCGTCATCTAACATCAAAATACTCCAATATCGTTTTGATAAGATCGGTGTATACTATATTTAACGTGAGTTTGATATATAGCAAATTCTAAACATAAATGGACATTTTCATAGGGGTTAGGTAACTAACCCCTACGGGCGAGAAGACCTCGCCCCTACGAGAAGCCCGACATCTTGTTTTTATCAAACTCACGTTATATTTACACATTATTGGCGAAAAATGTTCCCTACTGATGAATCAATTGCCTGTTTATGAATAAATACATTCCATGCTTTTAACTGTTATAAGATACACTTTGGGAGCAGAAAGGGTGCATAAAATTATCAAAATGGGAGAAAGTAGTAAATATAGGTAATTCCATAAGCATCTCCGGTGCGGTTAGGAATGCAGATCGCATTTGGGTGAGTACACCGCAAAACCGCACCATAAGCGTCAATTTAGTGGTTTTCAAATATGAGAATTCTCTTTAGTCCCGTAGGGACGCAATGTTTATAGAAAACGATGTCCTTAATCTCTTAGAGCTCCGTAGGAGCGGAATGTTTATATAAGACCTGATATTTCTCAAAAGCACTCAGAAATCAGTATCTATCTATGGTCTCTCAATACGCGGTTATGAAAACGCTAAAAAATACTAATTGATAAACCTCCATTATGTGAAAAAAGCACTTTATTTTCAATACAAAATAGAATAAATTGTCCATTAAATGGGTTTTTTATAGGTATTTCGTATTGATGTTATTAGGTTTAGAGGAATTAGAAAAACTTCACTCATGTAAAATGTGTGTGCGTTTGTTTTCACGAAGTCAATGGTCATAGGGGTAAAAAGTTTCATTTGCACTTATTTTTTACATGAGCCGAACAATTGTGAGAAATGTCAGAAGACGTTATACACATATCGCTCCTACGGAGCTGAAGAGATGGGTTTGCGGGACGAGGTACTATAAACATATCGTCCCTACGGGACTAAATATAAGACAATCTCAGTCCTCATGGTTATTGAGAGGTGTTTATAAAACGCAGACATTTTCTTAAATTGACGCTAATGGTGCGGTTAGGAAACCGCACCTACCGGCCCTGGGGAAAATCGGCTTTACCGAATTAAATGCTTAAACTTCATCTAAAACTTTACACACTCCTCAAACAACAGGGCTATTTAGTTCTCCGAATATTTAGATTTTCAATCTAAGACTTTCCCCTGTAGGAGCGATCTCCGAATCGCGACTTTTCGGATAAAATGGACAAAAAGCCTAAAACTAAATAACCCTGCTCAAACAACAAAAGACTTTACACCTTCTTAAATTTCATGTATAATAAAACCAAAAAAACTGGAGAAAAATGTTCTATGCAGCTTTATGAAGCCGTCAGTCCCTTAGATTTTAGATATTATGGCGGCGATGATGCTTTTATGAAACGTCTCCTGCCTTATGTGTCTGAGGCAGGATATGTCACCTATCAGGCGAAGGTGGAGGCAGCGTTAGTGCGCACACTTGCAAACTATGGCGTCTGCTCGTCAGCGATTGCCGATGAAGTCGAACAAGCAGTGGAATTGGTAACAGCAGAAGAGGTTTATGAGGAACAAAAACGTATCCGACATAACATCCGATCACTTGTTAATGTGATTCGGAGCAAAATTAGTCCCGATGCACGCCCGTATGTCCATCTGTTCGCAACCTCAGCAGATATTTTGGATACTGCTACAGCATTACGGTTCAAAGCACTAATTGAAAATGTTATTGTTCCCGACCTGATTGAATTGGAAAAGCAGCTGATCGTGTTAGCGCGTCAGCATGCAGAGACACCGCAAATCGGTAGGACACATGGACAACACGCGGAACCTATAACGTTCGGTTATGCGTTAGCACTCTATATCAGCCGTCTTGGCACCCGAATTGAGAAGATTCATGAGGCGGGACAAAATCTTCGTGGACAATTTTCTGGTGCGGTGGGAGCGTTTAACGGATTGTCGCTAATCCATGATACACCGGAACAGATTGAGACGGATTTTCTTGCACTGCTCGATTTGAAACCATCGGATACACATACGTCAACACAATGCGTGGAACCGGAATTTATCTCTGATGTGGCGTATCAGGTCACAGCGGCGTATACAGTGCTTGCGAATTTCGCTGATGATATGCGACACCTCTATCGCACTGAAATCGCTGAGGTCGGCAGGAAGTATAACCCGCAACTGGTTGGTTCGTCAACTATGCCTCACAAAGTCAATCCTGAGGCGTATGAGAACGTCAAAAGTATGTGGAAAGCGTTTGTTCCGCGCATGCAGACCGTTTTTATGGACAGCATTTTGGAACACCAACGTGACCTGACCAATTCTGCATCAAGTCGTTTTCTAACAGAACTGTTTACGGCATTTGATTACGGAATCTATCGGCTTCGGCGGGCATTGGATGAGATGGATGTTAAAGTTGAAAACATGCAACGGAATCTTGATATGAGCGCAGAGGACACAATCGCAGAACCGATCTATCTATTGATGGCATATTACGGGTTTCCAGATGCTTATGATCACACCCGTAAATTGATAGGACAAGTTCATCAGACAGGAAAGAGTCTGACAACTCTATTATGGGAGGATGAGATCTTTCGACCGTTCCTTGATAAGTTGACAGAACCGCAACGCGAAGCACTCCGATCACCAACGAATTATATCGGTGCTTCGGTTAAACGAACCTATGCGACATGCGATGAATGGGAAAGTCGGGTAGAAAACCTTAGCCCTATTTAAACGAAAACGTCGCGGGTACTGGGAACTTAAACAAACGTGAGTTCGATATTAGAATCCGAGTGTCTGTCCAAAAGTTAATAAAGAGTTGGGTTTCACTAATTTCTCGTTATTTTCAGTTTCAAATGTATCCTGCACCGCTATTTTGTGTTTGATTTTATTGTCCTTTCCGTTCTACCCAACCTACGGGAATCATAGTATCTTTTTATCGAACTCACGTTAAACAAGAACCACGAAAAGTTCTCGATCAACAATTATGTTTGATATTACCTACTTAGGACGGAGATGTTTCCGTTTTATCAAACGCTACCCGCGTACGTGGACAATAATCGGTTTTCTGGCGATTTTTGCTATCGGTATCTGGATAGGCAGAGAGGTTCCGTTTGGTAAAATACCTGACTATTTTAAATCCTATACTGATCCTGTGAAGACGGATGAAACAAAGCAAGTGTTTCCTGGAATTGTCCATCGACAGATTTTAGACGATGGTGTGTTGACAAACGTCCTTTCAGTGCAACCAGATGCGGTAGACATCCGTCCCTATCGCGCACTAAGCGCGGGGATTGGCACAGAGAATTTACCCTCAATTGCCCGACGACATAAAGCACCTATTGCAATTAATGGTGGGTACTTTGAAATGAATGGCACTTTTCGAGGGGAATCGGTCGGTGCGTTGAAAATTGATGGAGAATGGATAAGTGAACCGGAGCAGGGACGAGGGGTCGTCGGGTTCAGAACCGTCAATGGAAAAATTGAAACTTACATTGACCGGATTGCCCTTCAGCAGGAACTTGTGTTATCAAGCGGTACTACGTTGACAATTGATGGCATTAATCGGGAACGTTCGAGAAACGAACTGGTGCTTTACCGACCCCTCTTCCACGGTGTGACATTGACGATGCATGATGGTATTGAAGTTGTCGTCCGAGATGATGAGATAGTAGACATTTACGATGGACAAGGAAGTACACGCATTCCAGTTGATGGCTATGTTCTTTCAGCAAATGGAAAGAAGCGGAAATTGTTATTGGAACATATCGCTCGCGGGGATTCGGTGAAAATCCGAGAAACAGTAATTCCTGAACGTGTCGGCGACAGTAAGTTGTGGGCGAGTTTTACGCATATTATCGGTGGTGGACCCTTACTATTGCGGAATAGTATTACATCTGTGACAGAATCATACAAACGGGAAGGATTTGATGCCGCCTTTCACAGTTTTTGGCATCCGCGCACGGCAGTTGGCAAAAAAGAAGATGGTACTCTCCTCTTTGTAACAATAACAGGGGCAAAGCCATTTGTTCGCCGTGGCGTCAAGTTGCAGCAACTCGCAAAACTTTTTCTGGAATGGGGCGCGACAGACGCTGTTAATTTGGATGGTGGATTTTCATCAATGATGATCATTCGGAATGAGGTGGTGAGTATTAAGCGAGAAATACGCGCGCGCACCTCCTCTAAGGATAAATCGAAACCTGCTACACCGGATAAACCACCTGAGAATAGACCTAAACTTGCTTCAGCAGACAAACAACCTGAGAAGAACGCGAAACCGATGTCGCAAGACAAACCACCTGAGAAGAACACCAAACCGGCTGCGCTAGATAAACAGCAGCCCAAAAAAGCAGCACCTGCAAATAACACGAAAACTGCACGGGGTAACCGTAGGGTTCGTCCTACGCCAAGGTTCCAAGGACGTGCGGTTTCAGATGCTATCTTGATTTTTCCGCGCAGATCTGATGTGTCAAAATAGGTTGCTACTCGGGATTTTTCTGACGTTGATTTGGTGCTTTGTCTGCGCGCTGTTGTCTGAACCAGGATTTTCAGGATTATCAGATTTTCAGGATTATCGCTTTTATGCACGTGTCGCAGCAACAAATGCCACAGGCGCATTTAGCGTTGATTCACCGAAGTTGTAGCGCAAACTGTATGAAGTTTAAGTATTTAATTCGGTAAAGCCGATTCTCCCCAGGGACGGTAGGTGCGGTTTCCTAACCGCACCGGAACTTAGGGAATATGCTCAAAACGAGCGTTTTCGCGAACGACTCGGTGCGGTTACAAACCGCACCTACCGGTAACGGAGCAAATTAGAATTACCGAATTAATATATTAATCTTCATACAGTTTGTGTTACAACACATATAAGAACAGTCCGTAGGTTGGATTTCGCAAGTTCTACCGAACGGACAGCTGCTTAAATTGACGCATAAGGTTCGGTTTCCTAACCGCACTGGGTTGTTCGCGAAAATGGTTATCGGATGGATATTCCATAAGATCCGGCCAGAATACGCGTGTGGTATTCTGCATTGGTTAGAAACCGCACCTACCGGGTTGGGGACCGCTAAATTGACGCCTATGGTACACCGCAAAACCTCACCTACCGTGTTTGGGGTTCAAGCCCGAATTACCTAATTTATTTTCTAATCTTTATACGGGATTACAGATTAACTTAATTTTTGTGGATATTTTATTACAAACATGTTAAAATGCAAAGAAGCGAGTAAATTTGAACACGAGTATCTCAACAAAAGGAAAAAGACATGAAAAGAAATTCTGTTTTACGCGGTTGCCATGGATCCGGAGGAAACGCATATAAGGTATTTCGTCAATTTCTGAAATATAATCTACTTTGCCTGATGCTTCTTTGCCTTGTCCTTTCGGCAAATGCGCAAGAACGTTTTGTGGATGCGATCGGACCCGTTACGGTTCGCGAAGTAACATCAATCTCCCCCTTGGTCGTGCCATATATTACATGGGGTGGCGAATCTGCATTGTTCCATGCTAATGGAGGGTTAACAACTCAGGCTGGCACAATCATGGAAAAACAAGGGTTGAACCTAAAATTGGTACCGGGTGACAATTTTCAGCAGCAGGTCAAGGATTATCTCTCAGGTAAATCCCCTTTCCTACGTGGCACCTTTAGAATGATTGCCCAGGCAAGTGAAGCTGTGGGACGCGATCCCCGGACAAAGCCTGTTGTCTTTGGACAAATGACATGGTCAGCAGGTGACCATTTCGTGGGACGGGCAAATATCCGTAAGATTTCTGACCTAAGTGGAAAAAAGATTGCTATTCAAAAGGGTGGTCCCCATGTTGGGATGCTCTACGATATGTTGAAGACTGCCCGCCTCTCAAAAACAAATGTCCAAATAGTGTGGGTAGACGAATTGACTGGTGCGAATGGACCCGCAGAACGTTTTCGAAACGACACATCTATCGCAGGCTGTTTTGTCATCACGCCTGACATGATCGGATTGACAGGCGGTCCTGACAATACCGGCACAGGGGCAGAAGGCACCGTGAAAGGGGCACACGTCGTCATCAGCACTGCCACACTCTCACGTTCCATTGCTGATGTTTACGCATGCCGCAAGGATTTCTATGACACTTATAAGCCGCTAATTGAGCGATTCTTTGCTGGTTACTTGAAGGGTGCTGAAGAAGTAATTGCCCTAAAAAAAGTTTATGAAAAAAGTGGATCGACACAATACAATAAACTGCTGACAACAATGCAGACTATCTACGGAAAAGATGTGCTGCCGACACTTGAAGAGGATGTACACGGCTTAATTGCAGATTGCACTTTTGTCGGGCAACCCGGCAATATTGCCTTTTTCAACGATCCTACGAATACGATCACAGGTTTCAAAGGGTTCAATAAAGCGGGATTGGATATGGCAATCAATTGGGGATTTGCAAAGCAACGATACGCACTCCTCCCATCAGATCTGAATTTCAATTCTAACACCTTCAAGGACCTACTTTCTACAACTGTAACTGCCCCCACGCAGCTGAAACAGACACGTTTCAAAAAGGAAGTTGTCCGTGCAGAGATTGAATCGTTTAATGAGGATGCTGTGCTTGACGAAAAGACGCTCATCTCCTTTACAATTCAATTTGATGCGAATCAAAACACGTTTAGTGCAACCCAATATAGTAGCGAATTTGATAGGGTGGTTGAACTCGCCTCTAAATATGGAAACGCTGCCATTGCTATAAAAGGGCACAGCGACCCTTCGCGAACACTTAGTGTATTGGTTAGGACCGGTCTCTCAAAAGGAATTTTGAAGCGAACTGGTACACGCGGAAACTACAGATATTTTATGAATGGCAAAACTTTTACGCTCGAAAATACTGCTGAATTAATTCGTCTCATTGAGCAGAAGGCGTTTGGCGATGGTAGTGACGTCGAAAGTCCTTATCAGGTAATGCGGGCAGCACTCAAACTTTCAGAACAACGTGGTGAAGCGGTTAAACAAGCGATTATCACTTATGCGCGGCAAAAAAATGCACGCATTGATACGGATCAGATTGTACCGATCGGTGTCGGAATTAAAGAACCTGTTATCCCGAAACCGACAAGTCCTGCCGAGGCAGCAGAAAACCGGCGTGTTGAATTTGCACTTATTAAGGTTTCGGCGGAAGCTGTCGCTGCCTCCGATTTCGACTTTTAGGTGTGTTTAGATAGGAGCCTCTTGTGAAACAAATAATAGCATTGTGTTTTCTTGTTCTCTGTTTATTCGTTTTTGGTCAAACAAGTATTGCAGAAAATGACATTCACACAGACAATATTGTGATAATCCTTGATGCCTCTGGTTCAATGCAAGAAAAGTTTCGTGCAGACCAGACAAAGTCTAAGATGGATGCGGCAAAGGCGGCACTTCGGGAGGTGCTCGCGAAAGTACCTGATGGTAGCAATATCGGGTTACTCGTATTCAGTGGGCAAAATATTCAGGACGAATGGGTGTATCCGTTGGGACCGAAGGATACAGATAGATTAATAGCGGCTATTGATTTACCAAAACCTGGGGGTGGGACTCCTTTGGGAAGATATATGCGGATTGGGGCAAATCGTTTACTTGAGCAGCGGGAAAAACAGTATAGTTACGGAAACTATCGGTTGCTGATTGTGACGGACGGTGTAGCACAAGATCAGGCGAAAATAGAACAGTATACGCCTGAGATTCTAAACCGCCAAATTCGCGTGGATGTGATTGGTGTTGATATGAAAACGGATCATAAGTTAGCCCAGGATGCGGATAGTTATCGCAGAGCGGATAATCCGGGTGAACTTGTGGCGGCAGTCTCGCAAATCCTTGCCGAAACAAGTGGAACGGGAACTGACATTGATGGCGAAGACGCATTTGAAGATATTGCTCCGCTCTCATCGGAGGTCGCTTTAGACCTCATTCAACGGATTACAACACCACCGAGCAATACAGCAATTACTGTGACGCCTGTAAATAGAGTGCCATCGCAACCGCAAACACCAACGCAACAACCGCAACCTCAGCCTATCCAACAACGCAGCAGCAGTGGTAACAGTGGATTGCTCATTATTGGACTCATTATCGTGATTGTTGGCTTTATCATTTTTAGACGAATGAGAGGATAGGAGTCGTAGGTCCTCAAATCCCGGTAGGTGTGGTTTTTAACCGCACCTTATGCGTCAATTTAGTGGTTTTCTCAGAACGAGGGTGACCACCGTTCTTTAACCCCAGCGGGGCGGAATGTTTATAGAATTTGAAAATATTTATACACTGCAAATGATTCTTGACTAAAGTTAGTAGTCCTTATAGGTAGCATCTTTTGCAATTTCCACTGATAGCTATTAGGAATTAAGACGTATGGAAGCCAAAAAAAGAAGCAGAATTATCATGGTGGCGAGTTGGTTGATTATCATTGGTATAATCGGACTCACCTATAAGTTCCTCGTTGAACCCCGTATTGGTGGCAGACGCGACAAACTCGTCGAAAAAACCAGTAAGAAGCGGTATGACCACGAAATTAAAGTGGCGCACGACTCTTTTCCCGGGTACGCCATACTCCGGTCCGATGCTGTAAGAAACCTACTGGATCGTCAATCGATTAAGCTGAACTTTGTTGACGATAAAGCCGATTATGTTCGCAGAGCCCGTGACCTGAAAAGTGGTAAGGTGAAGATGGCAGTTTTTACCATTGATGCATACCTAAAAGCGGGTAGTGTAATCGGTGAATTTCCGGGTTCAATTGTGCTTGTCATTGATGAATCCAAAGGTGCAGATGCGATTGTTGCGCACAAGCGAGGCGTTGCGACCATCCCAAATTTGAGTAATCCGAAGGCGCGTATCGTTCTTACGCCAGATTCACCGAGCGAAACACTTGCCCGGATTATGATTAACACGATGAGCCTGCCCAGTCTACCTGCCTCTTGGGCATCTGATGCGAAAGGTGCTGAAGATGTCTATAAAAAACTCAAATCTGCCGATCCAGATGAACCGTTCGCCTACGTTTTGTGGGAACCTTATGTGACCAAAGCACTTGCGATTGATGGTGTACATCTACTGTTAGATAGTTCAAAACTAAAGGGTTATATCGTTGATGTGTTAATAGTCCAGCGCGAATTTTTAGATTCACAACGCGAGCTTGTTACGCATGTTGTGCAGGCATATCTACGTGCAAACTACGATTATACCAACCAACCCGATGGATTGCTGTCCTTAATCGAAGCAGATGCAAAGCAGTACGGCGATTCACTTAACCGAAACGAGGCAAGTCAACTTGTTAAAGGAATTGAATGGCGGAACACTGTTGAGAATTACGCACATTTCGATGTGATTTCTGGGACAGAAGCAAAAGAAACTGAGAAACTTGAGGCGATGATTGGCAAAATTATGCAAGTACTCGTCAAAACCGATTCACTTTCAGCAGATCCGCTGTCCGGAAAATACGGCAACCTATTCTTTGAAGGCATTTTACGTTCACTTCACCATGATAAATTTCATCCCGGTGTGTTAAACGCTAGTGGTACCGACGGGTTAGATGATATTTTCGTTGATACAGCACCTGTGATAGAGGAAAAAGTTAGGGAAGAGACTGCTCTGAATCCGCTATCTGACACAAATTGGAACACGCTTGCACCTGTCGCTGCGATGAAAATAGAACCGATCCAATTCGGTAGAGGGAATGCTCGCATTCTGCCCGGTAGCAAACGTGCACTCGCGGGCATCGCATCAAACCTGAAGTCGTTTCCGCAGTATTATCTGAGAGTTGTCGGTCATACGCGCAAAGAGGGGGACCCAGCAGCAAATAAAATTCTCGCTTCACAAAGATCTGAGGCGGCTGCCAAAGCACTCAGAGAACTCGGGATTGCAAAGCAACGAATTCGTGCAATCGCGAGCACCAAAACCTCTACGAAAATGCAAGGAGGCGCAGCACAAAGCGTTACATTTGAACTGTTAGGAAAACCGTATTAGAATTTGCCCGCAGATACCAATAATATCGAATTAACCAGATTCGTCTAAATTATTCATATAGCGTCTTTATTCTTCAGTTCCGTAGGAGCGATATGTTTATAGCATATTTTGAGAATTGAAATTGAACACCGAAACTGAATACCGAAGCCATTCATAGGAGGACAGAAACATGTCAATCAACAGAAAACAGACAAATAGAACCAACTCGCGTTTCTCACGTCGCACCTTCATCAAAAGTTCTGTAGGACTTGCCACTTCCGCGGTTGCTGGCGGCGGATTGCTTCGGTCAGCACAGGCACAGTCCCAGTTTAGAGAATATATCCCTTATGATGCTACACGCGATGTTCACTATTCTTACCGTTATAATAGCCAAGAAATTATTGAACATCACCATCCAAGCATGGATCCAACTGGCGAAAAGTTTACGTTCGTCCGACTCAAATATCCCGGCGGTGATTGGTGGACGAATCTCGTTAACGTTTATCGCTGGCAGTCAGACCTAAAGTTTTCGCAAATACTCGCCGAGAATACCGCAATTGATGTTGACTTACGTAAGAATCCGCAGTACGTAGACATTGATGATGAATGGTTGTTTTCATATCCGTTTCTCTATATGACAGGACACGGCAGAGCCTCAACAGGAATGCGCCTGACTGATGAGCACATTCGCAAAATGAGAGAATATTTTGATCGCGGGGGTTTCCTTCATGTTGAAGATTGCGACATCCGCTATAATCGGTTCCGCCCACAAATCGTTCAGATGATGCGGCGAATTTTTCCCGATAAGAAGTTTGAACGATTGGATATGAGCCATTCGATTTATCATACACTCTATCACCATGATGACTATCTCGGTGGTGATAAACTTATGGCACAATTTGCTTATGATGAGGCTATCATGGACGAGGACAAGGTGATGGTCTACTTCTGTCCTAGCGATCTAAATTGTGCTTGGGAGGGGAGAGAGTGTAGTCCTGGCGGTGAGGAACAACGGGCTTGGGCATTTGAACAAGGAATGAATGTTGTTGCATACGCCCTTACGCGGTAATTTATAGTCAAATCTAACAAGGAATACCACGGGTAGGAGCGGTTTCCCAACCGAACCTTTTTGTATCAACATCTCAAATAACGCAAAGGACGAGAATATCTGCGTTCGTAGTCGCGCAATTTATTGCGCGACTTTTCTTTGAATGTAAGAGGCGCAATGAATTGCGCGACTACAAACGAGTTCTTTCCTTAAATTGACACATAAGGGTTTCGCTACGTTCTTGCCCAACCTACAGGACTACTTGAATGTCTGTGGGAGTTGTGCCAACAATTTGTCTCGGAAACGTTCGTAGGCGAGACTTGCCCCTGCGATATTTCCCGATGCAGGTCCGACTTGGAGTTGCGCTACGGTGCCCGACCCAAACAGATTTTTGATTGAATGGAATTGTAAATCGGAATCAAGTTTTGGAAGACCACAAACAAGCGGGATAGGGTATTGTTGAATTAGTTCTCTTAGGAAACCGTAACGACGAAGGTTGAATTTATATCCTGTTGCGAGTATTATGTGAGATACGTCTGCAATCATACCGCGTGTTGTTTCAACTTGTAAGCCTTGCGCTAAATTGTCACCTTCTACCGGGGCAATATTGCGGATATAGGTCTCAGGATAGATTTCTACGTTCGTGTCATTCTTCAATGTTTCCATCACATCAGGGGTAATGCTGCCTTCGCCTCTGTTTTCTTGAATAATTTGGTATCGCCGCTGAAAATCGGTCTCGCTTGCAAATTGGGCAAGTGCTTTGGGACCTAACCAGATCGGTGGAAAATCGAACTGCTCTGTCTTCAGCTGCTGTCGAGCAATTAGTGCCACGTGATGCCCATGTTCGCTAAGGCTTCTTGCAAGTGTTCCTGCTGTTAATCCACCCCCAACTATCACCATTTTACCGCTATCTTCTACTCTTTGTTTATAATCTACCGAAAATTGGGATGCGTGTACAATCTTGTCCGGATATCGACGCTGCCATTCGGCAAACTCAGGTGGTACGTGTGCGCAATCCTCAGATCCGATAGCAAGGATAACACAACGACTTCGAAACCCTTCATTGTCCACCGAAATAAGGCGGAACGGATATTTACCTGCCCCTTTGTCCCACCGTAGTTTAGCCACCTCAAACTGATGATAAACAGGATATTTTTGGAGTTCAGCAAGTGCATCGTTGCAGAAATCCCAAAAGAGTGATGTAGACGGTTGTGAATATGGTGGTGCCAACTCATTCGTTCGGTTGCGGCGTTCAGCGTATTCAACGATGCCTAAAGGATCAGAGGTAATGTGATGCACTGCTGGAGAACGGAGAAACGTCATGCCTTGGCGAACCGTTTTGTGTCGCCATTCGGTGAGCGGTTTCGGATACCGATCAACGATTGCGATGTGTCTCGCTGCTGTCGGCAGGTCGCGTAGCAGTCGGAGGGTTATAGAGATGCCGTGTATTCCGCCGCCGATGATGGTTATCGGTATATTTCGATGGGCAAGGATTTTCATATTCGCATTACAAAAAATTTAATCTGTATGGGGGCCGGGGAGGTGAACACTTTTTAGCGCAAAGGTCTGTGTCTGGAATGTATCGGTAGCACGATAACGACTAAACCTATATTTGACAACACCAACTGAAGGCGCGACCCAGTAGACTGCGGGTGGACTAATCAGGCGAATTGATGGATCTTCGCTGACACCGTAAACCACCTCCTCGTAAACAACATAAGTATTGTAGCTGCCTGCGGGGACGGTGATTTGAACATCCTTATCTGCGACAAAGCGGGTGGCAGATACAGGTGTTCCTGCAATTTTATCAAAAACAACCCATTCTTTCCCGACTTCCAATGGAAAATCCCACAGACGACGTGGTGGAAAATGTTTTTGGTGAAATACCGGATTTGAGGACGAAAGAAAGGCATCATACGCGGATTCTACCAACGCTTGCGGGGTTTTGGTAAAGTAGGTTGCCAAAATCGGAACTGAAGATCCGTAAAAATCGGTCTCAAAATTTCGAAAGTAATATGCGTTTGCTGCCAAGTGGTCAAATGTCACAAAATTGTCTTCTTCAGGTTCTACAAAGCTGATTTCGCTAAGTGCCATCTGCCGATGTGTTGTTCCACTGATGTCACGTGTGCCTCTAACGCGGAGCGTGAATTCCTGATTGGTGTCAACGTTGATGTATGTCCATGCCGACCCTGTATCTGTCGGGAAGTCAATAGCGTGAAACGTGCCTGTTGTGTCGGGAAGTCGTATCGTGGTTTCACCGTGCGGATCAATCAGTCCTTCTTCTCCGCAACTCACGAAGAACAATAATAAAAGGGGAACGATATAACGAGAGACTGAGAACTGATATTTATGCATTATTTCACCACAGAGAATTTTCCGGTACTCTGGTATCCGTTCCCATCAGTGGCACGGAAAAAGTATAAACCGGTACATACATTTTCGCCGCGTTGGTTTGTGCAATCCCATTCGGATGCATTATCAATTACCTTAATTCGATTCCCTAAAATATCGTAGATTTCCACGGTTAAGCCCTTCGGATAGAAGTTTAGATGTTGGTTTCCTTGTCCTGCACGCAGTGGATTAGGTGCAACTGAAACATTACGGTTGGTATTATTTGGAAGATAGTTGAAGGTTTGCCCTTTCCAAATTTTATTTCCTGTTATACCAGTAGGTGTTTGTCCGCGTATTTTATAGAGATAGATGCCTGTCGGTGGAAATCCGTTTGTGCGAAGGATGCCGCGCCATTTAGTTGCTGTTTCTTGCGTCAAAATGATGGTATAGTTGTCTCTGTTAGGACTGGCTACAGTTAAGAGTGGTGCACTTTGCAGCGGATACGTGCTTTGAACTTCAATATTCCACTCACCAGTGCGCTGCTGTTGGGTGTTGATAAAGAAGGTGGGAGCACCGTTTACGGTATCCACACTTGGCGTAATGCTATCAGGGATAATGCTCGGTGTGCCCATAATTCCCATAGCGTCAACAGGGACAACCGCATAATAATAATGGACGTAATGGACGTAATCGGCGTTATTTGGATCAGTAAAGTCTATATCAATATCTTGGAAGACGGTGGTATCTTCAAACTGGGTTTGTGCAGTGTTTACTCGTCCAACGATTGTGATATCGTTTTCGGCGATGCCATCCCCATTCCTGTCAACAGCGGCACGGACTTCATCTGCGGATTGAAAAGGTTGAGGTTCATCCGTTTCACTAATGTAACGTTTTCTCACGATTGCGACTTCCTGAATGCCGGTCGGGTCGTCAAGCGTCCACTTGACTATGGGACCTCTATTACCTTGTGAGACCTGAGCATTTGAAAGTTGACCTGTTGGCGGCGCGCCAGCCATGTAACTGATAGAACCGCCAAAAGTACCGCCGGGAATAATAACTTGTTCGACACCAGGATGCATATTGATAAGGACAAGCGTAATTTCCTGAATTTCACCACCGAAATCTGTGAACGTCATCTGTGCTTCTTGTGAACGTTGATAGGTAAATGCTTCTCTGACTTCGCTACTTCCATTCCGTTTTCTGACGATAAACTTGGCTGCCCATCCACGCAGCCCTATAAATGTGTGTCGGTTTAATTCCCTCTGAATTCTTGTTTGGTCAGTTTGTGTCAAGTTACTCATATCTATGGGGGCAAGGTCTGCACCATCAATTTTGATAGCGAATTCTGGCATAATCCCGTTGGGACGAAAGACAATATACCGGCAGGAAAAGTGCTCTGGCATTGATTCTGAATTGAAATCCGCACGGATCGGATAACGGGTGTGAACATCGTTAGGATGAATGGCTACGGGTGGAAACCGATCTGCGTTCCTATATCCAGGAAGTTCGCGGTTTGTATTGGCGCGGGAATGCGTGAAATAATTCCATACGGTGAAGGTTTTGAACGTCTCCGCAAGCGTCGTGCCGTTATCAATAAAAACATCGTGGAAGTTCCCCATCTCGCGATAACTTCCATCGGTGGCGTTTGCGAAAAATTGCCGGATGATGTCGTAACCGAATCTCTCTGCCATATACAATGCCCATATTACTGAACCGTACTCGTGGTCACCGATACGGCTTTCAA
The DNA here is from genome assembly GCA_965237835.1 of Candidatus Poribacteria bacterium. GTDB lineage: Bacteria > Poribacteria > WGA-4E > WGA-4E > WGA-3G > MSPOR6. Next base: position 1,387,427 of record OZ250160.1, read on the forward strand.
GTGATATATCGGGGATATTAAACCAACGACGAAGTTGGTGGATATAGTAATTATAGGAATTTGTTTCGTTGGGTTCGTCGGGATCGGGGAGAGTGTCGCCATCGTCAATAAGTCCTCCATCGTAAGTCATAACTTCTATCCACGTAGCGGATGCTTCCATGAACCATGTCGGCATATAGGCGTTGTAGGCGAACTGGATGCCGTGCAGGAATTCATGTGCACAGGTGGTTTCAAGGTAGCGGATTCCCTCTGCTTTTCCAACATAATCGTAAATGCGGGAATTGATCATGAAATAAGGTGCTACCGTTAACGCAGTGGATAGCACGCGACCTTCAAACCAGTCTGCAGTTGTGATCCCGAGGGCGGGGAAAGTAAAAAGATAAACATCAAATTTATGATTGCCACCGTTCTGTGCTGCCCAAAAATCGATGTAAGGTTTCTTAAATCCCATTAGGTCAATTTGGACGTGATATGCGCGCTCCATAGCGTCAGCACAGAGATCAACATAATCGGGGACACCATTGCGTGGGTGAAAATCTTCCGATGGAGGCGCGTGCGGTCCTCTCCGCGTGTAGTGCAGCTTGAAGTGTGGTGTGTTGAAATGTTCTGACAATTTGATATCACCGAAAAAACTGCCGGGAAGTCCAGGTCGTAGAAAAATAGGCTTGAGTTCCCGCCGAAATGTTGTGGGTAAGTTTTGCCAATTTTTTGCGATGGTGACAAAACTATCGGTAGCACATTCCATTATTTCATTCGGGTTGTAACTTGGTTTGAGACGGGTAAACTTTTGAGCGGTTTCGATTGCACTTTGGAGTTCTGCGTCTGGTGGAAGGGCGTGTACAACGGATAAAAATGTTATAAAGAAGGCGATGATGACAATAGGAGATGATTTCATTTTGTTTTATTGTATGTGTCTATTATTTTAGTCGTCGGCGTGGGCTTGGTAATAATCAATTATTATACCTGCTGGCAGGCGGAAAATCAAGGTAAATAAGGGATATTTAGGATAGGACCTAAGCAAAATGGGTGGGTTTTCCATCAAGGCTGACGTGGTTGGTTTCTTCCCAATATGTCTTTAAGCCTTCTGGACCTTTCTTTGCTGCCCATGTATTTAACTGTTCTCTCTCGCCGACGTAGTCGTAAAGTGGTACAGCCATTCCACAGGAAGTTTGAACGAGGTTGATGTTGAGGTCAAAGATTTGCCTTGCACCGGGAATTGCGGGGAATAGTGGGAAGAGAAGTTTCCATTCAGGATCGTCGTTGTGGACAGCCTTTGCGGTGCCATAGAGTCGGAGGATCATAGGATTATCCTCAAATGCCGTCCACATAAGCGTCATCCGCGGGTTTTCCTGAACGTGTGCTGCGGTTTCATTTCCGCTTCCCGTTACGTTTAACCAGGCAACGCGGTTCGCGTTAATTACGCGTAAGGAATCCATACCTTTTGGTGAGAGATTGATTCTGCTGTCGGCTGTTGCTGTTGCGACGAAAAAGATTTTTTGGTCTTCTATAAATTGCTGTAATTTAGGTGAGATTTTTTTGTAAAGTTTTGACATTGTACTGTTTATCCCTGAAAATGAGGGTGTAGACGACCTTAGTTTTGATTTTTTAGTGCTGCCCATGTTGTGGCTAATTTGTTAGCGGGTTCAACTGCCTGCGGTTCAGCACCTTCAATGTCGCTTACATATTTTCCTTCATAGAGACGGATATGGTCAACCCAGACATCAACCTTTTCTGTCCCCATAATGACACCAGCGCGTGAATTAACATCATCTACAAGCATTTTGAAGGTGATGAAAAACTCCTTCCATTCTTCGGAGAGACTGATTTCCTGTGCCGCGTATACATTCCACGGAGCACCTTGATGCATAATTCGCATTGTTGCGTTTCTCGGTTCTTCGCTCTTTGCCCATAAACTGTAGGTATAGGTAGTGTCTTTCTCGAGCGTGAAGGGTTGCTGATAGAGTTGTATGTGTGCTAATGCATCACCAGCTTTGCTGATTTTGATATAGGCAACATTTTTCCCGATGATCGGTTCTGCCTTATTGCCTTCCGTTTGGAAAATTGCGGCGGCACTTTCGTGTGTCCAGTGGTGCCACCCATCAAGTTTAAGGTCGAAATCACCGTTTTGGAGGATATTTTCTGGTGGTTCCGCGGCGTATGTGAACATTGCGAGTCCGAACAGGCATATTGTCACGAGCAGGCAGGTGTAAGTAAAATCTGCGTTATTTGTGTTCGCTTTCACCTTCGCTGTCATGTTCCTCACCGCCCTCGCTGTTGCTGTGTTCACCGCTGCCAACTTCGGGATGCGCGCTCCATCCATCAAAGCCTATGCTTGTTGCGGTGAGTTCGACATCTCTTTTTTCACCGGGTGCCAAGTCAGCAGAGGGTGTCGGACCAAGCTCTTTTCCATTCGATAAGTGGACTTCAACCCGGACCTGCTTCAAGGTTTCGTCAGCAGTGTTTTCTACGGTTCCTTTGAATGAATTAGATTCAGCGTCGTAATTCAAGATGAGTCGCGCGCCGTTTCTAACCTTATCGTAGGTTTCGTCCAGTGCAAGTTCGGTTCCTGATTCTTCTTCTCCGTCGTCAATAGCCTGTTTGTCCGTTCTTGAACAACCGATTATAACGACTATTAATATGAGGGTATTTGCGGCGAGAATTCTATGCATGTGATTCATGTGTGTTCCTTTTCTGAAATAATAGTAAATTAACTTGATTAGAAGTCTTTTGATACAGAACACCGTTGTGAGGCACGGGGACCTCACACTACAAATCGGGTTGATTGGGTATAACTATTGAGACACGATAACTTAGTTTTATATATTTTTTTTATATATTTTATAGTGAGATCTAAAATTACATTTTGGATAGTATAAAAAGGGAAAATATCTTCCAGTCAGAAAAATTATAGCATAAATAGAAGTGAAATGTCAAGAAGAAAGGGCAGGTTTAGTACCTGCCCTTCAAGAGGTCTCCCGGCAGCGACCTACTTTCCCACGGGGTTGCCCCCGAAGTATCATCAGCGCTGAAGGGCTTAACTGCCGTGTTCGGAATGGGTACGGGTGGGGCCCCTTCGCTATAACCACCGGAAAGGTGTTTAAGAATATTTGACAATTGTATAGATAGTGAGGGGTCGGTAGAGAGAAAGATATAATTATCAAGCCCTCGGCTTATTAGTACCAGTTAGCTGAACCGTTTGCACGGCTTACACATCTGGCCTATCAACCTCCTTATCTCGAAGGAGCCTTACCAACTTCATGTTGTGGGATATCTTATCTTGAGGCAGGTTTCACGCTTATATGCTTTCAGCGTTTCTCCTTTCCGCACATAGCTACCCAGCGGTGCCACTGGCGTGACAACTGGTGCACCAGAGGTACGTCCACCCCGGTCTTCTCATACTAGGGGCAGCTCCACTCAAATATCCTGCGCCCGTACCAGATAGGGACCGAACTGATTCGCATCGTTCTAAACCCAGCTCGCGTGCCACTTTAATCGGAGGACAGCCAAACCCTTGGGACCTTCTGCAGCCCCAGGATGTGACGAGCCGACATCGAGGTGCCGAACCGCCCCGTAGCTGTGAGCGCTCGGGGGCGACTAGCCTGTTATCCCCGGAGTACCTTTTATCCATTGAGTTACGGCCTTTCCACACAGCACCGTAAGATCACTAAGCCCTGCTTTCGCATCTGCTCGACGTGTCCGTCTCGCAGTTAAGCTCCCTTCTGCCTTTACACTCTACGCGCGGTTTCCAATCGCACTGAGGGAACCTTAGGGTGTCTCCGTTACATTTTAGGAGACGGCCTTCCCAGCCAAACTACCCACCTGACACTGTTCTCGGTTCGGATTCACGAACCAGAGTTAGAATTTCAATGCAACAAAAGTGGTATTTCAAGGACGACTCAACTGAAGCTGGCGCCCCAGTTTCAAAGTCTCCCACCTATCCTACATAGGCAACATTAAAACCCAATATCAGGCTATAGTGAAGGTTCACGGGGTCTTTCCGTCTTGGTACGGGTAACCGGCATCTTCACCGGTATTACAATTTCGCCGAGTCTCTCGCCGAGACAGTGCCCATGTCGTTACGCCATTCGTGCAGGTCGGAATTTACCCGACGAGGAATTTCGCTACCTTAGGACCGTTATAGTTACGGCCGCCGTTCACCAGTGCTTCAGTTCGGAGCTTCAGGTTGCCCTTGACTCCTTGCCTTAACATTTTGGCACCGGGCAGGCGTCAGTCCCTATACATCATCTTACGATTTAGCAGAGACCTGTGTTTTTAGTAAACAGTCGCACGGGCCATTTCACTGCGGCTTTTTTCGGTTTAGCGTGCAAAACGCGTAGCCTACTCAAAGCACCCCTTCTCCCGAAGTTACGGGGTCATTTTGCCGAGTTCCTTAGCGAGAGTTCTCTCGAGCGCCTTAGGATTTTCTCCTTGCCTACCTGTGTCGGTTTACGGTACGGTCACCGTGATTCGTCCACTCGAGGTTCTTTTCTTGGCAAGCATCCGGAACAGTTTGTATCCTTGCGGAATCCTGTTCACCTCTCAGAGTTTATACGCACCGGATTTGCCTGGTGCACTCCGTCGGGCTTAATCCAGCATTTCCATCAGCTGGTAGTTCCTATTGCTTGCGTCTCCCCTAGTTTCATACTAGTCATGGTGGTGCAGGAATATTACGCCTGCTTCCCATCGCCTACGCCTTTCGGCCTCGGCTTAGGATCCGACTAACCCTGGGCGGAATTGCCTTGCCCAGGAATCCTTAGGCTTTCGGCGAACAAGCTTCTAACTTGTTTTATCGCTACTCATGCCGGCATAATCACTTCTAATTCGTCCAGAGTACCTCACGGTCCTCCTTCAATCCTACTATAGAACGCTCCCCTACCACACCCATCATAAAGATGGATATCCATAGCTTCGGTAATACGCTTAGCCCCGGAAATTTTCGGTGCAAAGTCGCTCAACCAGTGAGTTATTACACACTCTTTAAATGGTTGCCACTTCTACGCCAACATCCTGGCTGTCTCAGCAACAAAACATCCTTTACCACTTAGCGTATATTTAGGGACCTTAGCTGATGGTCTGGGCTGTTTCCCTCTCGTCAATAGAGCTTATCCCCTACTGACTGACTCCCATGCTTTAAGACGATGGCATTTGTAGTTTAACTGGAGTTGCTAACCTGGTGGGGCCGCGAGTCCAATTAGAGCTCTACCGCCACAGTCAAACACATGAGGCTAGCCCTAAAGCTATTTCGGGGAGAACCAGCTATCACCAGGTTTGATTAGCCTTTCACTCCGACCCACGGGTCATCCCCCAAGTTTTCAGCCTTGGTGGGTTCAGGCCTCCACATATTTTTACATATGCTTCACCTTGCCTATGGGTAGATCACCTGGTTTCGGGTGTACTCCATGCAACTAAACGCCCTATTCAGACTCGCTTTCGCTACGACTCCACATCAAAAATGTTTAATCTGGCTACACAGAGTAAGTCACCGGCTCATTATGCAAAAGGCACGCGGTCATGCATGTCACTTACGTGACTTAGCACTACCACAGATTGTAGGCTGTACGGTTTCAGGGACTTTTCACTTCCCTAACAGGGGAACTTTTCACCGCTTCCTTCACAGTACTTCGTTCACTATCGGTCGCCAGGGAGTATTTAGCCTTAGGAGGTGGTCCTCCTGGATTCCCACAGGTTTTGCGCCCTATCCCGTGGTACTTGGGGTATCCATCAGAAGTACTTACAATTTTCGCTCACGGGACTTTTACCCGCTCCGGTTGCTCTTTCCAGAGGCATTAAGCTAATTATAAGGTCCTTCTTAGCGTGGCTGAACCCACGCTTAACGGACCCCGCAACCCCTGATATACAACGTGTTCAGACTTTAACATATATCAGGTTTAGGCTGTTCCCTTTTCGCTCGCCGCTACTAGGGGAATCGAGATTTCTTTCTTTTCCTCAGGGTACTGAGATGTTTCACTTCTCCTGGTTTTCTCTTGTGTAAAACACAAGTAGCAGGGATTAACCTGCTCGGTTGCCCGATTCGGGAATCTCCGGATCATAGTTTATTATGCAACTCCCCGAAGCTTTTCGCAGCCTGTCACGCCCTTCATCGTCTCCTGGCACCAAGGCATCCACCGTAAGCCCTTAGTAGCTTGATAAGGTGATATCTTTTATTCTTCTACCGATTTACCCTCTCTATACAATTGTCAAAGAACGCCGCCTATTTTCAGTGAAATCACTTCATTTAGGCGATGGAGATGAGCGGAGTTGAACCGCTGACCTACTGCATGCAAAGCAGTTGCTCTCCCAGCTGAGCTACACCCCCTCGCGAAATGGTATATTAATATACCACTAAATTCAACATAAGTCAAATTCTTCTCAAAGGAAATAGTACTATACTACAGAATCTGAAATAAGTCAAATTTATTTTCAAAGAACGGGATTTACTTCAATTTCCATCCGTAAGCAGATGTTAAGTATACTACATAACGTGATAGATGTCAAATTAATTTTACAAAAACTACAATAAAATTACAAATAATACCAAATTAACGGGATTTGTCTTATTTCCCTGCCGGTAGGTGCGGTTAGGAAACCGCACCATAGGCGTCAATTTAGTGGTTTTTCAAATATGAGAATTCTCTTTAGTCCCGTAGGGACGCAATGTTTATAGCAACGGAAGCACCCCCAATTCTTTGGTTTCCCTGTAGGGGCGGAATGTTTATCTGACATTTCTCACAATTGTTCGGCTCATGTAAAAAATAAGTGCAAATGAAACTTTTTACCCCTATGACCATTGACTTCGTGAAAACAAACGCACACACATTTTACATGAGTGAAGTTTTTCTAATTCCTCTAAACCTAATAACATCAATACGAAATACCTATAAAAAACCCATTTAATGGACAATTTATTCTATTTTGTATTGAAAATAAAGTGCTTTTTTCACATAATGGAGGTTTATCAATTAGTATTTTTTAGCATTTTCATAACCGCGTATTGAGAGACCATAGATAGATACTGATTTCTGAGTGCTTTTGAGAAATATCAGTTTATATATAAGACGTTATAAACATTTCGCTCGGATGGAGCTGAAGAGATGGGTTTGCGGGACGAGGTACTATAAAAAATCGTCCCTACGGGACTAAATATAGGACAGTCTCAATAGTCATACCTATTGAGAAGTGTTCATAAACGGACAGATTTTTTCTTAAATTGACGCATAAGGTGCGGTTTCCTAACCGCACTGCCCGGATTGGGTAAATGGTGCGGTTAGGAAATCGCACCTATCAGAAAGTGTTCACATATTTTTATAGTTTACTATATTTGGAGTTGAAGTGTTGGTGCGGGGGATTTCTCCCCCGCAAGGAGGAATACCAACTCATAATGAATTGTTATTCGGGGGATATTATTAAGTATGCCAAATCAACGTCAAACGTATATAACGTATATTTGGCATTCGTCGCCTCTCCCTATGGCGAGATGTTATGTCTTTTGCAACATCGTCATTACACAGAACCCAAAATGATCTTGGACCTTGCTCTACATTCCTAAAGCGATTCAAGAAAAGCGATGACGGTTTGTTGTTCTGTCTCGGACAGGTTGAAAAATGCTTCTTTCGCGTTCTGAGCCTCACCACCATGCGCTCGAATTGCGCCTTTAAGCGTAGTGGCACGTCCATCATGAAGGTAAAATGGTGTGCCACCAAGGAATTTCGCTACCAAGCGAGTTCCCCAAAGCGGTGCAGTCCGCCATTCTCTACCGGTCGCAGAACCATCAGGTCGGTTGTCCGCCAACTCCTCACCCATATCATGCAAAAGAAAATCGGAGTAGACGTGAGCATCCACCTTGTTCAAAGCATGAATAGGAGATGGACCGGTCTGCATCGTTGGAACGTGGCAAGTCGCACACTGAATTGTATCAAAAAGTTTCTCTCCTCGTCTAACTTCTTCTGTAATCATACCACGTGGTGGTGGTGAAAGCAAACGCATAAAGACGACGATATCCATGACGGTTGAACTATTAACTTCCGGGTCAGGAACCGTGTCGCCAGTGTTGGAAGCTTCGTTTTGTATAAAACCACTGGTAACCCCCATGTCTTGTTGAAAAGCCGTTGCGGTCTGCTGTGCTAATGATGAAACAGATGCCTTTCGCCCGAATCTACCAAGTTGTTCTCCCAGTCCACCACCAATTTCGGTAGTTGGAACAAAATCTGGAGCGATTACCCAGTGAGGTCTGCCTGAAATACCGTCGCCATCAGCATCAAACTCATCGGCGTAAGACAATATTGTTTCAACTGGTATATTTTCTATAAGTCCCACTCCAAAAACGGGTGGTGGAAGACGTGTTGATTTATCAACTCCCGTAGGAAGGACTTCGTAAGGAACATCAGATATGGCTTTGTCTTGGAACTGAGGTCCGCCCATATCAATCATAAGATCATGACCTCTACTAAATCGGATGAGTGCTAAATCTGGTGTGCCTCTGCCATTTCCAGGGTGGCAACCTACACAACTGGTATTATTAAAAATTGGACCTAACCCTTCTTCCACTAAAAAATCCTTTTGAAATGCCTGTTCTCCTCGTATGAATGTAGCATTCAAATCATAAGAAAGCATACCAAAAGGTGTCATGTAATCATCGTTTTCTGTTTGAAGTTCAACATCGTCTTGAATTAATGGTTCCGAAAACTTAAAAACCATCTCATTACATCCACTCATGCTTATAAGTGTGATTAAGATAAGAAATAGTGTGATTAAGATAAGAAATAATGTGTACCAACTTTTCAATTCCAATCCTCCTATTATGTATTTGTTGATTTGTAGTGCTGCGGTTGATTTCGTGCAAAATGAACAATAATTTGTCTTTGCTAATCCAGCAATGGATAGACACAAAATATCTAATAGATTCGATATTTCTAAGTTTCTAACTATACATATAAGCCATATTAAGACGAGTAATTATATTTAGTATATAATTATAATTTATACGTCTTATTAGGGTAATTATACTCAACTTCACCATATATGTCAAGTAAATCTCACGAAAAATGTTAATCTACTGCTGTGTCCGCTCAAATTTTATGGGTAAAGGTCGCGATTCGGAGATCGCCCGGACAGAAATGTTGAGTATTGTTAGGAGGGAACTCCGATTCCCGACTACTACCGCGACTCACAATTTGAAAGTGGACACAGCACTACTGTAAATGATTTATATCAAATTTCCGAAACATATAAGCCATATTAAGACGAGTAATTATATTTAGTATATAATTATAATTTATACGTCTTATTAGGGTAATTATACTCAACTTCACCATATATGTCAATTAAATCTCACGAAAAATGTTAATCTACTGTAAATGATTTATATCAAATTTCCGAATTTCAGGGTTTAGTCGACTTCCTGTCAAATCAACGCTACATAGGTTTTGGCATTCGAAAAAATCGGGTTTACAAACCCTCCTATAAGAGACTATGGTTGATGTTAGTAACTTTACACACCCAAGAGAAAAATTAATTTGATTAAAAAGAAAATATATTATATAATTTATAATTAGCATTGTGGTACTTATGTTATACTTAAGTAAAAAGTTGTATTTTGTTAGAAACTGTGGTTTTCACACTTGTATTTGTTAAACTATGAATTCCTTGAAACATCTTATTCAACGTTGTCATGAACGGCACGAAAAACCACTTCGGCAGCGAAAGACAGTGGTGACACCTGCGCTGTACAATAAGGGTTCTCCTTATCTCCTTACAACTTATTGTGCGCAGAGATACCCTGTGCTGCTCGCTGACTTGGAACAAGCCAACATCTCGTTTATGCCGATAGGACAGGCACCTGATAATGATCGTGGACCTCGGACTTTGGGGGGTGAACGTTTCTTGAAACGTCAGGGGATACGAGATTGGGGAATGAGACGGTGGCACGCATCGTGGGGGATTCAGATATATACCGGTATTCCTTCCGAACTTGATGGTGCACGGTGGCACGACTTCAATTTTTCGTATAAAGCCTTATGTGACGCCCCTGGTGCCGTTCTTACATGTTTAGAGGTTCTTATTGACGCTGTTCCAAATCCGCTTTTGACGATGTCAAAAACTGGAGGGTTACGTTTTTCTTGCAGAGTGCCTGATTATCTCCATCCAAATGACAGAGAGGCGAAACATTACATCTACAAGCATGCCTTCACTGCTGAAAATCCACACAAACGAGATGTGTATCTTAGAGTTCTTGGTCAGGAAGGACATAATCAATGGGATGCGCGCAATGAGATTCTGCTTGGAAACTTATTAGAACCGCCCACCATAGCCAAAGAAGTTGTCTTTGCACCTATTGATGCGCTTCGTGCTATGCTTCATGAACCCGTTCTGGAAGAAATAAAACTGGTAAAACTTGTCCCCACAATACCGATCTCCCTCGGTTCACATAATCTTGATCTTGCAAAAGAAGCACTTATGAATCGAGGTTTTTCTTATCTTCGTCAAGAAAATACCTCTCACCTATGGAGACCACCCAACAATGAAATTGACGACAGTCACATATTGCTATGGGAAAACGAAGACACGGTGTGGTTACACGCATCAGCACCTGATATAGGACTGCCCACGGTGTCCACACCAATTACGGATATATGGGACGACACCGGGATAATCGCCCTAAAACCTCTTGCTGGTATGTCTATCTCTAATAAGATACTTACAGTCCAAAAAGGCAAACTTAGTCCGTTGGCAATAAAACGCCCCTCGCCTATGTTGCACAAGTCACAACAGAAAGATAAGGTTTATGAGACACTTGAAAAGAATGGTGTTGAAATCCAGAATATCTTTGAGCGAACGGACAGCATTATCGGACTGATTTCGGACACAAGGTCAAAGAAACACTATGAAGCAGTATCCTATGTCAGCAAAGGTAGTGCCACTTGCGTAAACGTGCCTACCTATAGGCAGGCAGAAAAGTTAGAAACCCGCTATCAAAACCGAAATATACCATTGTCCAAACGCTGAAAACCGCGTATGTACCTGTGGGAGCAGGTAAAGAATATACCTATTGACGTTCGGATGGCAACTCCGTTTCAACTGGGTAATGTCTGTGAAGATCCGGAACGGTGTGATGCGCTTGAAGAAAAGGGCGGTGATGCGCGTAAAAGCATCTGTCCGCAGTGTCCTGTCTATACGCAATGTCAGCAACGTGGATTTTTATCACAACCCTCCTCATTACAACTCGCCCAAACACAAATATTAGCACTCCCCCAACTCTTTTTTGACCCACAATACGCGGAAATGGCAGAAGAAATCCTCATGCAAATGGATGAGACAGAAAGGCTTTGCATTATTGACAGAACACAAGTCTACAAACTGTTTCCCGAATGTACACTATCGAAAAAGACATTGAAGGAATGGAGTGTTAACTGGCACGGAGGTGCCTTGGGTAACTTTGCCAGAGCTTTATTGCATGCAGTAGAAATCAAGGACAAACCTCATGCGGATGCTGTCAAGCGGATTCGTGCAGTGATACATGCCTTTGAATGGCAGCAAGAGAGACTCATTAAACAGATGTGCCAAGTTAATGTCATGGGTAAGGTTGTCACACGCGAGTTTGCTGATCCTGACACCGGAAAGCAATTAGCACGTTTTACCGTTGAGTTCAAAAGCGGAACATCTGCTTACGTTCCTCTAAACAATGACGCTGCAGAAAAACTCACAGCTAAGAGACTACCCATTTTTTCATTGCCGTCACTTGCGCTTAACGAAGACCTGAAAATTCACATGCCGATTTCCAAAGCCATCGAATTAGGTATCTTCGCTATAGAGGACGTTAAAGACATCCAGAAATTACCGACAACCTGTCCAAATCCAGACTGGACGTATTGGCATCAACTCAAAAATTTCTTCGCTCACTACACTCAAGATGCCAACGCTCCGATACGGTGGACTAACAAAAGACTAAAATTCTGGGTGCCGCCGGTTCTGAACCCAAACGTCAAACGGCTGTTGTTAATGTCTAAAAACCTCTCCGAACAACATCTCCGTAGAGCATTCCCAGAGAAGAAAATTGAGGTGCGCCGTACTGAACCGACTCCTTGGGTCGCTGGAAACAAGGTCTTTCAAATACGGACAGGTGTCTATCCGCGCACAGCAATTTTAGATTACAACAACAACTGGGACCTTGTCGGTATATCTAAAATGGGACAACGTTTTTTTCTCGGTATCCATAATGAGATTGAAAAAGATCCGAGCATTAAGCATGCGATTATCACCTATAAATTAGTTGCTGCACGGTTAGCGTATCTCGCCAAAAAAGAAAATGTGTGTTTCGTGACAGATTTCGATAAGATGGATGGATTGACTGACGCCTTTGAAGAAACACATGTTGTCTGGATAGTCGGCACACCAACACTGAAACAAAGACTCATCTGGCAGCGAGCACAAATTTTGTTTGGAAACGACAAAGAACCCCTCTCTTATGAAGAAGATATAGAATACGGACACTATAAAGACGAACGAGTACAAAGTGTTTATGAACACGGTATCATCCCCAAACTTTCTCGCGCTGTACAATATGCTAAGTTGGATAAGTTACCGAACAAGAAGGTCGTATTAATCTCAAGTTTGGCACTTCCGCAAATCACTGACAGACATGAAACACTGCTTTTCGACTGGGAAGATTTTGAGGTTGCTGGTGGACTTGACAAGCTCTCTGAAGTGATTGCGATACGTGAACGTTTTGAAACAGAACGTGACAATCTAACTGGCAAATCCAGTAGAGGAAAAGTGGAGTATATCTTGGGATGCTCCTCAAGACAAGCGAACCGAGTTTTACGAAAACTCAGAGGGGGAAAACCGCTTCGTATACCTTTCCGCGAACAGATCCTATCTCTGCTTGCCGATGGCGAGAAGAGAACTGCAGAACTTATTGAAGCCATTGAGGGACATCCAAAAGCCGTAAAAAATGAACTCGGCCGCCTTGTAGAAGTTGGTGAGATTGCAAAGGTGCGGTGGGGTGTTTATTCCCTTCCAAAAACGTAAAATCTCGGATATCTCTGAAAGAATGGCTGTATCAATAAATTCGGTTCTATACCTTCCTAAATGTTTATATTGAATTGATTCGTAGGTTATACCCAATTAACCCGATTTGTAGCGCGAGGTCCCGGCCGAATACTATACGCGTATTCGGCGTTGATTTGGGGTCCTCCTTGCAATGTCGACTTTATCAGAAGGCGTCGAATCAAGTTAATTTGACGCATTGTGCTAGTTAACATTTGGTATATTTATCTTTCACATGTTTGTCTCGTTTGGGTTTGAATTCCGCAACTTTTTCAATTCACGACCCATTCAAAGGTATGAGGGAATTCCGATTCCCGACAGGGTATCGCGATTCGGAGATCGCTCCTACAGAATATGAACAGTTGTGAAAAACAACAAAACTATTACGTAACTAGCACAAGTCGTTAATTTGGTATTATATAATTTGGAAAATATAATCTCTCGACAGGGGCACAAAAACCTCACACTTCAGGTTGATTCATTGATTTATTAAACAAAATCTTCCTGAAGAACTACTAATATTTCAATTATATTCACTGTTTTCATTTTCAAAATGACAACGAAAGTCGCAAATGTTGATAAAACGTTTTCAAGTATCTTATTACATACTCATTCTCGGTTTCATTTTTGTGGTTGGCGGATGCCAAGATTCGACTTCTATTAACGGATCTGAGAATGATTCAGAAGTCGTACTACGAGACTATCGGCTTTCAGGTGACGAAACTTGGGACCCAGAAAAAACCTATATTATACACGGAACATTGGAGATTCCATCCGATGTCTTGCTTGAGATATTGCCCGGAACGGTCGTTAAATTCAATAGAAATGCGCAAATTAAGGTTAGCGGACTAAGAGCAATGCTGAAGATCGGAACTCCGTTATCACAGGAGAAGTTGGATGAACGAGTGCACTTGACCTCGGATAACAGTAATCCACAATCTGGTGATTGGAATGGCGTCCTGTTTGACCTTACGCGCGATAGTGAGAGTTTCCTGAGAGGCGTAGTAGTAGAATATGCGAAAATGGCACTTGACATCAAAACGACTTCTCCAAATGTGTTAGATTGCACGCTTCGTAATAATGAAACTGCAATTGCTTTAGATGGAAGTGACTCGATAATCCAGCATAATGCAGTGCTTGATAATGAGATCGGTATTAGTACCATAGGCAGGCAAAATCGTCCACAAATTGAGAGTAATTATATTTCTAATAATGAATCGGGAATCATCTGTGAGAATGTTCAATCCATAATTCAGTACAATAACCTCGAAAATAACGATTACTCGCTAAAATTAGGGGTAAAATTTAATCTTGATGTCAGAAATAATTGGTGGGGAACCCTCGCTAATGATGGAATTGACAAAATTATTCTGGATTCTGCTGACACAGACATTATAACGAAACAACTCGGCACAGTATTTTATGAACCTATTGCCCAAACACGGTTCTCAGATGCTGGTCCACGGGAATAAGCGATATGTTGACAGTCCTGAATATCTCACAAAATCATTTCATTCGCGGTGGATCAGACCGTTACTTTTTTACGATGGCGGAGTTATTGCAAAAACATGGACATAACGTAATTCCATTTACCGCTGCGAACCCGAAAAATGAGCCATCGGAATGGGAACAGTATTTTCCTCGCGCAGCCGATTTTGAAAAGCCGGGACCGATTGACCTACTACGTTTTATTTATTCACGCGATGCTGCTAAATCAATTCAACGACTGTTGAAAAATACAAATGTGGATATTGCCCATTTTCATATCTACTATGGCAAGTTGACTGCATCAATTTTGGGAGGTTTAAAAAAAGCAGGTATACCACTTATACAAACATTACACGAATATAAAATAACATGTCCCGTGTATAGTCATCTCTCAAACGATGAGATTTGCGAGGCATGTGCTGGCAAACACTTCTGGCGTGCCCTTCCGAAAAAGTGTAATAGAAACTCACTGGCACGCACTGCCCTGAGTGTTACTGAATCTTATGTATCACGTTCCCTTGGTTCCGTTGATAAGTTTGACCACTTTATCTCTGTCTCACATTTTCTCCGGAAAAAGATGATACAATACGGGATGCCTGAAGATAAAATTTCAACGGTTCATAACTTTACAGATGTTTCTGACATAACGCCAAATTTCTCTGAAGGAGATTATGTGCTCTATTTTGGGAGGGTGCATCGGAGTAAAGGAATTTTGACGCTTATAGAGGCTGCTGCACCACTGAAACAGGTTCCACTCTATATCGTCGGTGACGGTGAAGCGATGCCTGAAGTGGAGCAAATTATTGAGCAAAACGGGTATGAACATATACACCTGTTAGGTTTCAAACGGGGTGAAGAACTTCAAGAACTGATCTTGAACAGCATCTGTACTGTTTTACCATCAGAATGGTATGAAAACTGTCCTATGTCTGTTTTAGAATCTTATGCTTACGGAAAACCGGTCATTGGTGCGGATATTGGCGGTATTCCTGAACTCATCGTGGATGGAGTTGATGGGTTTCTCGTTCCATCTGGCGAACATGAACCACTGCGCGACCGTCTGCTATGGATGTTCGAGAATAAAGATGAAGCAGCTGAGATGGGGAAAGCAGGACGCCGTAAAATGGAAACCGAGTTTAATGCAGATATTCACTATCAAAAGATAATGGATGTTTATAAAAAGTTTTTGTAATAGTTAAAATGTAAAATATTGTTTTTTTAATAGCCATGATGTGCTAAAATAGTTTTGAATTTTTTGCAGGCATCCGTGCCCAAATAGCACTGAATGCTGTAATCTCATTAATCAATTCATACCCTCAAAAGTATAGGAGGATTAACATGGTAAAATTTCAGTTAACAATAATTATGATGCTGCTTGGTTGTGTTGTAATTGTATCGTGTGAGAAAGCACCACAAATAATGAAACCCGTTCTACCGGACATGGATAACATGGATCCCGACAAAATGATGGAGATGATGGATGGGTCTTCTGTCGTAATTAATGAATTTATGGCGGGTAACTCAGAAAGTTACGCAGACCCGCAAGGGGATTATGACGACTGGCTTGAGTTATACAACCGCACTGATGGCCCAGTACTGCTAACAGGAATGTATCTCTCAGACAAAGAGGACAATCCCACAAAATGGCAATTTCCTGAAGGCACCGAAATTCCAGCAAATGGATATTTGATTGTATGGTTAGATGAAAATGGTGAAGATGCGCCAGACGGTCTGCATGCCAACTTCAAGTTATCTAAAAATGGTGAAACTGTCATGCTTGTTGATACCGATGCCCGGGGAAATACAGTGCTTGACACCGTTACATTCGGAGAACAGGAGGACGATGTTGCCTTTGGCCGTTTTCCAAATGGGACTGGGGATTTCCAAGTTGTTGTGGCAACGCCTGGGGCGGAAAATAAGGTAGAATAGGATCCAGGTTGAACCTTAAGCATACTTCAGTAGAGTCTTCGAGTTGAAAGTTATCTTCTAAAAGATTCAATTCCGCCATAACAGAAGGAGGCTGGAAAATTGGTAGATAACATCTATCCTTCCAGCCTTCTGAAATAAGCTTCGTAGTCTCTACATCTGTTTTTTAGGAGTATAAAATATTTTGAAACTTTTCACATTTTCCAAATCAGCGTTTTCACCTCGTGTTAGACAAATGCTTATACCCACTCACGGTATCAGTCTGATTCTCATCACATGTGTCCTCTTTTTGGCATCTCCTCAGGTAACATCTGCACAGACCGTCCACATTCCTGACCCAGCTCTCCGCGCTGCTCTTGAATCGGCATTGAGCAAAGAGGTGGGTGACGAAATCACTGAAGTAGATATCACAAATTTGGAATCGCTTGATGCATTTGATTCTAGTATTCGCAATCTGACAGGTCTTGAGTATGCTACCAACTTGAAAAAGATACGTCTCGGTAACAATAGGATATCAGACGTGTCCCCGCTCAAAGACCTGATAAATCTGACGTGGTTATCTATTAAGGGGAACCGAATATCGGATGTATCCCCTCTCAAAAATTTAACTAACCTTACGTACCTACATATTGGTTACAACCAGATACCGGATGTGTCTCCGCTCAAAGATTTAATTAATCTCACATTCTTGGAACTTGACGAGAATAGAATATCGGATGTATCCCCTCTCAAAAATTTGATAAATCTAACAGAACTGTATCTTGACGACAATGAGATATCGGATGTATCCCCTCTCAAAAATTTGACATATCTTACAAAACTGAATCTAAATGACAACAAAATATCTGATATTACTACACTAAAATATTTCACGAATCTGAGATTCTTGGATATTCATGGAAACCAAATATCAGATATGTTTCACCTAAAAAATATGAAGGAATTGAGTGACCTAAGATTTCACGAAAACCAGATATCAGATATGTCTCCCCTAAGAGATCTAAAAAAACTAAATGTTCTCAAGAGTGACGACAATGGGATATCGGATATATCTCCCCTTGAAGGTTTGGAAAATCTGACAGAGTTATATATTAGTGGGAACGAGATATCAGATGTGTCACCACTCAAAAATTTGACAAAACTGAAAGCACTTGATCTAAGCAATAACTACATCTCAGATTTCTCACCGATCACCTATCTAATAGATAATCTGATAAAATACGATTTCAGTAATCAAACGGAACCTCCTGTCAACGTAGTATCGGAAGTCCCTTTCAGCTTAGCAGATGTGAATCGAGATGGTGTTGTAAATCTAATAGATATGGTCTTAGTCGCACAAAACTTTGACAATTCGGACTTAGAGGTTCTCACAGAAACAAACATCTATCCTGATGTCAATAATGATGGTGTTGTTGATCTGATAGACTTGCTGACTGTTGCGGTGGAGATGGGTTCAGTTGCCACAGCCCCAGTACTTACTAAAAATTTAGTTGATACATCAAATCTCACTGTTGAAAAACTCTTGCAATGGATTCTACTTGCTAAACAGTTTGATGCTGGAGTGCCCAACTTGCAAAAGGGAATTTCTATCTTGGAGCAACTCTTGGCACTCCTTGGCAGCGTAGACACAATGCCGAAAAAGACATTGCTGTTGGCGAACTATCCAAATCCGTTCAACCCTGAGACGTGGATACCTTATCAGTTGGCAAAACCGGCTAAGGTTGTTATTTCTATCTATTCTGCTGATGGGAAACTTATTCGGGAGTTGGAGTTGGAGCAATTGCCTGCCGGTATTTACTATACTAAATCCCGAGCTGCCTATTGGGATGGTCGGAATGGGTTCGGTGAAACTGTTGCAAGTGGAGTCTATTTCTATACGCTCACCGCAAATGATTTTACTGCTACGGGCAAAATGCTCATACAAAAGTAATGCTAAATTATGCAATTTAAGGACATAACCTCTTGAAACTTTCTACATATACCAAGACACAACCCACAAGCCAAAACATGAGACTTGTACTTGTCGCCAACCTAATTTTCATTATGGGGATGCTTGTTTGGGCTCCATATCAGATAGCAACAGCAGAGACTGTTCATATTCCGGATCCTACCCTTCGTGCTGCACTTGAATTAGCATTGGGCAAATCGTCAGGTGATGACATCACTCAAGCGGATATGGCGAGTTTGGAATCGCTCCAAGCCAGTAAGTGCCGTTTTTTGATGATTTCAGAAATAAAATGGTGGGGGCAACCTGATCGTTGGGTATGCCAACCAACCTATGAAGCACTTAAATCCAACATTCAAGACCTAACCGGTCTTGAATTTGCTATCAATCTGCGAGAATTACATCTTGGTATAAATATAATATTGGATTTATCTCCAATCAAAGATTTGACAAACCTGACATACCTTGATCTTGCTCTCAACTTCCGTATATCAGATATTACCCCACTCAAAAATTTGACAAACCTGACACACCTCTCACTTAGATACAATCAGATATCAGATATTACCCCACTCAAAAATTTGACAAATCTAATAGAACTAGATATTCAATACAACGATATATCGGATATATCATCACTCAAAGATTTGACCAATTTGAAAATCTTGGATTTTGACTTCAATGAGATATCGGATATATCACCACTCAAGGATTTGATAAACTTGACACATCTCTCTATTAGAGAAAACGAGATTTCAGACTTATCTTCACTTAGTGATTTGGCAAATTTGACTCACTTGGATCTTCAACGTAACCAGATCTCAGATGTATCTCCTCTCATAAATTTGATAAAACTGGTTTGGTTGGATATAGACACCAACAATATCATGGATGTGTCATCACTAAACAATTTGACTGAAATGAGACACATGGATATTTCCGATAACCAGATCTCAGATGTTTCCGCACTCACAGATTTGACAAAACTGGTTTGGTTAGATATTGATGATAACCAAGTATCTGATATATCCGCACTTAGGAATTTAACAAAACTAATATGGTTGGACCTTGACGATAACGAGATAACGGATGTGTCACCACTCAATGAATTGACAAGACTAAGGTGGTTGGACCTTGATGACAACGAGATAACAGATGTGTCACCACTCAGTGTTTTAACATTACTAACCTATCTGGATCTTGATGGTAATCACATTCCCGATGTGTCCCCACTCAGTGGTCTGATAAATCTGACAGAACTTGATCTTGATAGTAATCAGATTTCGGATGTAAACCCTCTCAGCGGTTTGACAAACTTGATAAACCTTGATCTTCACGACAACGATATATCAGATGTGTCCGCACTTAGTGGTATGATAAACCTTACGGATCTTGATCTTGATGGCAATAAGATTTCGAATGTGTCGCCACTCAAAGATTTGACAAACTTGATAATCTTAGATCTTCACGACAACGATATTTCGGATGTGTCGCCACTCGGCGGAATGATAAATTTGACAGAGTTGGATCTCAGCGGCAACCAGATAACTAATTTTTCTCCACTTGATGGCTTGGTAGAGAATTTAGTAGAATTTGATATTAGCAACCAAAGACCTCTTACCTACAAACTGGAAGATGTAAACCGAGATGGAGTTGTTAATATAAAGGATCTCATCTTAATCGCATCTAACTTTGATAACACCAACTTGGATGTTCTTGCACAGATGAACATCTATCCAGATGCCAACAATGATGGAGTAGTTAATTTGATAGATTTGCTCCTTGTTGCAGCAGAGATGGGTTCGGTTGCAGCCGCCCCATCACTCAGTAAAAATACTGTTGAATCATCTAATCTCACTGCTGAAAACCTCGTCCAGTGGATTGGACAGGCTAAACGGCTTAATGTTGAAGACCCAAATCTGCAAAACGGAATTGCTGTCTTAGAACAACTCTTGACGCTTCTTCAAACCGTTCAGAAACTTCCGACAACCACGACTCTGCTTCAGAACTATCCGAATCCGTTCAACCCTGAAACGTGGATACCCTTCCAGCTTGCAAAACGAACAAATGTTGTTATCTCCATACATACTACAGATGGAAAACACGTAAGGAAGTTAGTGTTGGGGCAATTGCCGGCGGGCGTATATCAGCATAAATCCAGAGCAGCCTATTGGGATGGCAAAAATGAAATTGGTGAATCTGTGGCAAGTGGAATCTACTTTTATACGTTCACTGCTAGTGATTTTGCTGCTACCGGCAAAATGTTCATCAGAAAGTAATACTAATAGGACCTACGCATTTTGTCTGTTTTCAAGCGTTACAGCGTTCGTAGTAGCACAATTCATTGTGTGTTCTGTATTCTTTTAGCAATTAGACTTAATTATGTTATGTCCTCTACAAATTGCACTGATATTTCTTACAATCGCCTGGTCCCTAATGATAATCACTTCAAAAAGGGTATAACATCATGAAAATGCGTTTTGACTTTATAAATTTTACTTGATTTTTATCGCAGGAGATATCATCCTAATAAACATATATTCAAACTCAAGTAGTATATTAGGAGAATATCTCATGCAACCTCAGTTTATCAAATCAACACTCTTTTTTCACGTTTTCGGACCTTGAAAGAACGGGTGGTCAAAACCATAATGTTGCTTTCATTGTGTCATTTATTTGGTCTCTATAACCCCAATCAAGTGTCGGATGCGTTATTTATACCGAAAGCGAGCCTATATCGGCACCTGACTGATAAACATTGATATCTGAAGAATTTTGATAAATATCAGTTGCATAAGTCCTAAAATCTTAGGGACTGAAATTTATTAGGTATGTTTGTTTATCAAAATATCAGGAGTAGAATGTCTTGAAACTTTTCACATATATCCGTATGCAGGTCTCAAGCCAAAACTTCGAATTTTTACACGTCATTAAGTTGGTTCTCACGGCGTGCATACTTTTTTTCGCATCATACCAGATAGCGATGGCAGAGACTGTACGTATTCCAGACTCTAACCTCCGAGCTGCGCTTGAGTTAGCATTGGGAAAATCGTCAGGTGACGACATCACTCAGGCGGATATGGCGAGTTTGGAATCGCTCCAAGCCAGTAGATGTCGCTTTATAATGTTGTCAGAACTAGGGAGGTACGTACCACGACGGTGGATGTGTCAATCTACCAGTGAAGTACAAGGTACTGTGCGTGAAGCATTGATGCTTAGTAATGTATCCGGTATTCAATATCTAACCGGACTTGAATTTGCTACCAATCTAATAGAGTTAGATCTTGGCATAAATCGGATATCGGATGTATCTCCACTCAAAGATTTGACAAACTTGACCCACCTCTCGCTTGGTCGCAATCGGATATCGGATGTATCTCCACTCAAAAATTTAACAAACTTGACCCACTTCTCGCTGAGAGGCAACGCTATATCGAATTTATCAGGACTCACAAATTTAACAAATCTGATAGAATTAGATCTTCACGACAATCGGATATCGGATGTATCTCCACTCAAAGGTTTGACAAACTTGACCCACCTTTTTCTGAGAGAGAACGCGATATCGGATGTATCTCCACTCAAAGGTTTGACAAACTTGAAAATGCTAGACCTTCAACTCAACATGATATCAGATGTGTCTCCATTCAGAGATTTGACAAATTTGAGACATCTTGATATTGACAGTAATGTGATATCGGATGTGTCTCCCCTCAAAAACTTGATAAATTTGAAACTCATAGATATTTCTGACAATGAAATAGTGGATGTGTCTCCCCTTAAAGATTTGATAAATATAACACGCATAGATCTTGACGACAATCCGGTTTGGGATATATCTCCACTCAAAAATTTGACAAGACTACAAAGATTGGATCTTGACGACAATCAGATTTGGGATATATCTCCACTCAAAGATCTGACAAATCTGACCTCGCTAGATCTTGACGATAACCAAATATCAGATGTCACACCCCTCAAAGATTTGACAAATCTAACATATCTAGATCTTGATGGGAATCAGATATCAGATGTGTCATCGCTTATGACTTTGACAAAATTAACGGAACTGGATCTTGATGGGAATCAGATATCGGATGTCACACCCCTCAAAGATTTGACAAATCTAATGATCCTTGACCTTCACGACAACCAGATATCAGATGTGTTCCCACTCAGAGACTTGGTAAGACTGACGTTTCTAGATCTCGATGACAATCAAGTATCAGATGTATTCCCACTCATTGGTTTGGTAAAACTAACGGAATTGGATCTTGATGGGAATCAGATATCGGATGTCACACCCCTCAAAGATTTGACAAATCTGATGATTCTTGACCTTCACGACAACCAGATATCAGATGTGTCACCGCTCAAAGATTTGACAAACCTCGTAGTGCTTGATCTTAGTCGCAACCGGATATCAGATTTTTTTCCTCTTGCCGGATTGGTAGAAAATTTAGTGGAATATGATACAAGTAACCAAACAATTCCGACCTACAAACATGAGGATGTGAACCGAGATGGAGTTGTTAATATAAAGGATCTCATCTTAATCGCATCTAACTTTGATAACACCAACTTGGATGTTCTTGCACAGATGAACATCTATCCAGATGTCAACAATGATGGAATAGTTAATTTGATAGATTTGCTGATTGTTGCAGCAGAATTAGGCTCGGGTGATTCCGCCCCCACACTCTTGAAGGATTCACTCAAGACATCCAACCTCACTGCTGAAGATCTCGTGGCGTGGATACGTCTGGCAAAGCAGCTTGATATACATGGGGCGCGTGCACAAAAGGGTATTGGTGTGCTGGAGCATCTCCTGGAAATCCTCACACTCGCTGACACACTTCCAAAAAAGACAGCACTTTTAGCAAACTACCCGAATCCGTTTAACCCTGAGACGTGGATCCCATATCAGTTGGCAAAACCAGCAAAGGTCACTATTTCCATCCATTCTGCTGAGGGAAAACTCATACACACGTTACAGTTTGGTGACTTGTCAGCAGGGATATATCACAGTAAATCCCGCGCTGCATATTGGGATGGTCGGAATAAGTTGGGTGAGTCTGTGGCAAGTGGCGTTTATTTCTATACGCTAACTGCGGATGATTTCACAGAGACTGGTAAAATGTTCATCCGAAAATAGTATCAAATGACCATAGGATAGCTGGAAGGCTGATGTTTATTGGAAACCTCCCAGCGATCGTTGATGAGTGGGTTGCGTTGGGATCGCGAGCATCCTCTTTGAGAAATGATGCGCTGAGCGATAAACGTGTCTAAAGTATACTATAGTTTGGACAGTTTGAAGTTTTTTAGAGACAAAAAGCAGAAAAGAGGGTATCCTTTCAGTATATATATTTTATTTTGAAAGGACATTCAAAATGGACCCTCTTCTCCGCTTATATTCTATGTTATCAGAATATCAACACCACTTCAAGTATAAAAACTTCAACCATTTTCGCACTTTTGTCTTGGGTTTGATAAATACCCCGCATCGTGGCACCATGACACAGATATATCTATCAACAGAACAATCAACAACCTATTGGCCACTACCGAAGTTTCTCTCTCGTAGCGTATGGAGTGTTGATAAAGTCACATCAGTATTGACACAACAAGTTCAATCCGTTTTCAATAAAGGTGTCTATGTCTATGATGAAACCCATTCTACCACTGATGGTCTTCAGCAATATGGCACGCATTTCTTCAGAAACACGCGGTATAACAAACGCAACAAGAACCAATCGAAGTTCCATCACGGACACGAGTTCGGTGCTATCGGTTGGCTCTGTGAAACACCACAAGGGGTGCGTCTGTTTCCGTTAGCTGCTCGGGTGATGTGTCCGGGCAAAAAACGGGATAGCAGTCTTGCGGTGCTCAAGCGTATCTGTGCTCAGATGCCTGCGGGTCTGATAGTATTTGACAGAGGCTTTAATAGACGCAAGGTGTTTACACAAATCCTTTCACAAGGACACCACTTACTCTGTCGCACAAAGTCAAATGCTGTGTTCTATTATATACCCAAGCCACCCAAGCAACAGGGACAAGGTAGACCGAAACGTTATGGAGGTCGTGTGCATCTACCCTATCTGCAGTATAGAGATATCATCGTGAAAAACAAGACCCTTTCTGTCGCAGACAAAATCGTGCGCACAAAGATGTGTCCGGTAGATGTGCGGCTCGTTGTGATACGCACACGACCAAAGAAGTCTAAACCCTATCGCTATTTTTGTTTATTCACCTCCGACTTAGAACGTCCGGTAGCCGAGTTGATCCAACACTATAGAAATCGGTGGCAGATTGAAACCGCATTTCGAGATGTCAAACAGAACTTCGGTTTTGATACCTATCAACTCCGAAAACGCAAGAGTTTGAACCGGTTTGCTCAACTCAGCTTTGTCGCAGCAACTCTCACACAACTCATTTTCACAAACACAGCGACCCACACAGCAGCGGAAACGAATATAGACGATGTGCCTCTTGACTTAGAAGACGTGCTGCTGGCACTAAATAGGCATTGGTATAAAGCCAAATATCTGACACGCGGGTTGATGACCGCTTATTTGCAACGATGTTTCCAACAACAATGTTTTTCTGCGAGTTACGATACAAGACAAAACTCAAAGAAAAATCTAAAAATAGTTGAAGACTCTACATGAAAATGAGCAGATGGACATATTTGGACGATTATTTCAAAAATAATGGCTAAAGGACAGTGATTTCCAACAGAATTCAGAGATGCAAGAGTGTGGACAAACCATATTTAACTCCTGATCGGAAGTCCTGACAGGATAAAATTGTCCAAACTATAGTAAAGTATAGCAAAACCGGTAGCGGTTGTCAACCATATTTTTAAGGCACCTGCCCCCGGTTTTGCGAAGTAAAGTTCGTCGGGAACATAGGATTAGGGTCTCATTGGGCTTCTCCTTGGTGAGTGGCTTCATCGTTTGAGTCTGAATTGGCAAGGTTTGCATCTATGGCTTGGAGTTGGTGCTGCGGAATAAGGTCGAGATATTGAGAGATGACACGTTTAGAAAGTCGTGTAATCTGTGAGATTTTGTCAATATCTGCGGTAGCGGTTCGGACAACTTTGACGCTCTCATAATCGCGGATGTATCGGTCAACTGCCTCCTTATACCAAATTAACGGAATTCGTATTGTTTTATTTTTTTTAATCTGCTACACTAAACACATGAAAAACCCTAAACACGGAGTTTCACCACATTTGTCAATAGAAGCATTGAAACAAAGGTATCTGGCATGTGAATGCCCACGGGAACGGATGCGGTGGCATGCGATTTGGCTCCTTGCTGACACCGAAAATCCGAGAAAACCGCGCGAAGTTGCGGACATCGTTGGCTGCACTCCTGACTGCGTTAGGAAACTTCGCAGGCACTATAACGCTGATGGCGAAGAGGCACTGCAAGACAAACGAAAAACCAATGGTGGGCGTCCCTTCCTTGATGCGCAACAGCAAGCATCCCTTGAAAAAGCACTTTCGGCACCGCCTATTGATGGCGGGCTCTGGACAGGTCCCAAAGTTGCGACTTGGATATCTGAGACACTGAAGCGACCTGTGAGTGCCGTGACAGGTTGGAAATATCTTAGAAGACTTGGTTGGACTTTGCAGAGACCGCGTCCGCAACATCAAGCCTCTGCGACACCGGAGGCACAGCAGACCTTTAAAAAAAAGTTAGAAGCGCGTGTTGCTGCCCTTAAAAGTGAGCACCCAGAAAAACCGGTAGAAGTTTGGGCGGAAGACGAAACCCGTTTGGGTTTATTACCGGTTCATCGACGTGTATGGGCGAAACAAGGCGTGCGACCAACGGCACCGGTTTGCCCGGCATATAAATGGCTCTACGGGTTCGGTTTCGTTCGTCCGCAGACAGGTGAAACCTACTGGCTTCTATTGCCCACCGTCAGTGTTGAGGTGATGAACCTTGCACTGGCAGAGTTTGCGCGCGATGTAAATCCCGAAGCAAAGAAACAGATAGTGCTGCTTGTGGATCGCGCAGGGTTTCACATAAGTAAAGCGGTGCAAGTGCCTGCGGGCATTGAGTTGTTTTATTTGCCTCCTTATTCGCCAGAACTACAACCTGCTGAACGGCTTTGGCCTTTGTTACGAGAAGTGATCGCCAATCGTGTCCTGAAAACACTTTCGTCTCTTGAAAAAGTGCTTGTCAATCGGTGTCAATGGTTCTCAAAAAACTGGGACATTGTGCAGCCACATGTCGGGTTTCAATGGATTTGTGAAATCGAAAAACAATATGAATCACGTTAATTTGGTATTAGAGTGTTTGGTCTTTGCGGCGATCCTGGGGGTGAGATGTGCTTGAAGATAGAGGGTTATGATCTCTTTCTTGTGGGTAATAGCACCCGATAAGTCATGGATATTGCCACGGGTGGGCAAGAGTTCTCCAGTGGTTTTTTGCCATTCATTGACATAATCACTGACGACAGCATCACAGACATTGAGCAAAACTGCCAAGTCGAGTTGTGTCAATAAGGCACCTTGGTCATAACAGGGTTATTTAGTTTTCCGAAAATTGAGGTTTTCGCTTTAAGACCTTCTGCTGTAGGAGCGAGCTCCAGCTCGCGACTTTTCGGCTAATATGGACAAAAAATCTAAAACTAAATAGTCCTGTTGGTCATAAGCTTGATGACACCATCGGACCAAGCGATTGATCCGCAGTTGCCGAGAGGTAAAGCCATTGTGAAACGATTCAATATCCTCTGCGGCGAGGTAGGTCAGGATGACGGGTTTCATGCGGGTTTTGACGATAGACTTTCCTCTCTCTGGATGTTCTTCAATGGGGACAGCCATCCAAACGAGGTGTCCATAACTCAGGAGCCGCTCCTCCGGGAGTGCGTCACCGGTGGCGAGTTTCTCCAAGGGGAGGGTAATCACGAAATAGTCTTCAAAGGTCTTAAGAATATCATCAACAATAGCCGTCGCCGTGACTTCGCCTTTGTCATAACCATAGTCATTGAGAAAGCGGTGGATCAGCAACTGTCGTAGGGATTTATCGTTGATGCGTCTGAACTTTTTCTCGTTGATTTGCGTGCGCGTCAAAGGTTTGCTCATCAGAGGTTCTCCTTTTTTTTCTCCACGGGCTCTGGGTGAAGGAGTTGGGTCATGCGATCGGTGTGTTGGTATTCCTCGGACAGCGAGAGATACTCGCGGATCAGCCGGTCAGAGAGGTGGGTGATGAGGCGTATCTGCGCTTTAGGAAAGCCTTGATGATGGAGCGTAGCGACTTGTGTGAAGTCTCTCAAGTAGCGGTAGACGGCCCGTTCGGAGTGGTTCGTCTTTTGCTCAATCTCGGTGAAGGTGTATGCTTTGAAATACAACTCAAGAATCTGCGTCTTATGAGACAGTCCCGGCCCATGTCGTGTTTCGCCCCGCGCGTCATCACGAAATAGCCGGACTGCTTCAACGCTCGGATGTCGCGTTTGACGGTGGCAGGACTGGTAGTTAATAACACTGCCAAATCCTCATAACTCAGCAAGGCATCTTGGTCATAAGCTTCTTGGGTCAATCGGAGGATCCGATGCCGTCTGAGTCCTGTGAGCCCATAAGTGGCTAAAACTTCAAGGTCGGCTTCAACATCGTTGAGCTTGAGTCGACAGGAAACTTTTTTCGCTAAAGCGATGTGTTTGCCTGCGGGTTCCTCGGCGGCGACTGCCTCATAGCAGATTTGTCCTGAGGTAAGTTGCACATCGGCGTGCTGTTCAAAGTAGGTGGAAATCTGTTTATAGTAGGCTTCAGCAACGAGAGGCATTAGATTAAAGTCTGCTGAAATCTTCTGAATAATAGCGGCTCTGGCATTCTTGGATTCAAGCCGAGTGATACCGTAAGCGGTATCCTTCTTGCGGTTCATATTGACCTCCATGAATAGACTATCGGGGATCCGAATACATCTACTCGTTAGTTTAACGAATACTAATAGTATAACTCATGGGGTCATTTGATACAAACTACCTTGTTTTTGTCCAATAAGTGTGGGAAACCATACCGTCTCTGATGAGACACAAACCCACACACCCATTGAGAAAATAACACCTCAAAAGGTAGCAAAGAACTTCTACACACCTTTGAGAGAAAAAGGAAACCAAAACCGCGATCTTTAGCACTTTTCACGCACGCAAGGCCGTTTGAAAAAGTGGGTTTCCTGCTATAGTGAGAGTTTCAAAGGTAGGGTGTTATGATTTGAGACCTTTGCTCCCTCTTGAAAGCAGATACGGACTGGGATTGATAACCTTTCATTGATCAACTCGCTCCCGATGTGCTTGGACAAAAACAAGGAAACTATAAGTAAGACCAAATTATGTTTGTGTTTCTGAGTTATTGAGAGGATCGCGTGCTTGCTTCAATCTTATGAACTGAAAACTTGTAGGCATGTCTGTTTATCAAAATATAAGGAGTAAAATTACTTGAAACTATTCACATATACCGTGCCACAGTTTTCAAGCCAGGGTTTGAGACTTATTTTCGTTGTTAACTTGGTTCTGACTGTGTGCATACTCTTTTTCGCATCATACCAGATAGTGACGGCAGAGGCTGTACGTATTCCAGACCCTAACCTCCGAGCTGCGCTTGAGTTAGCATTGGGCAAATCGTCGGGTGACGACATCACTCAGGCGGATATGGCGGGTTTGGAATCGCTTCAAGCCAGTAGGTGCCGATTTTTAGGGTTATCAGAAACGAAATTGGACGCACCAAGCCGTTGGGTTTGTCAATCTACCTATGAAACACTCAACAACAACATTCAAGACCTAACTGGTCTTGAATTTGCTATTAATCTGAAAGAGTTACATCTTGGCAGAAATCAGATTTCGGATATATCTCCACTCAAAAATTTGACAAACTTGATATATCTTGATCTTGGTTTGAACCGGAGGATTTCGGATATATCTCCACTCAAAAATTTGACAAACTTGACATGCCTTTTTCTTAGATACAACCGTATATCAGAGGTATTCCCACTCAAAAATTTGAAAAACC
This sequence comes from Candidatus Poribacteria bacterium, assembly GCA_965237835.1. Taxonomy (GTDB): domain Bacteria; phylum Poribacteria; class WGA-4E; order WGA-4E; family WGA-3G; genus MSPOR6. The sequence goes on from OZ250160.1 coordinate 1,416,841, forward strand.
TGATAGAGTTAGATCTCTTTTATAACAAGATATCAGATGTGTCCTCTCTCAAAGATTTGACAAACTTGACATACCTTGATCTTGGGCACAATATGTTGTCTACTATGTCCAGCCAAGATTATATTCATCTGAGAATCTTAAATCTTCGCGAAAACGAGATTTCAGATTTGTCCTTTCTAAGCGATTTAACAAACTTGACACACCTCTACCTCAGAGGTAACCGGCTTTTCGATGTGTCTCAAATCAAAGACTTGACAAATCTAATAGAACTGGATTTCGAAAACAACCAGATATCGGATATATCTCTGCTCAAAAATATGACAAACTTAAAATGGTTAGATCTTGATAGCAACGAGATATCGGACGTGTCCCAGCTCAAGAATTTAACAAAACTAAATAATCTGGATATTTCTGACAATCATGTATTGGATATATCCTCACTTCAAGATTTGAGGAATCTTATATACTTGGATCTTGACGACAACAATATTTCAGATGTGACCCCACTCACAAATTTAATAAAATTAAAAGAGTTGGATCTTGACGACAACAATATTTCAGATATATCTCCACTCAGTGGTTTGATAAACCTAACATGGTTGGATCTTGACGACAACGAGATATCGGATGTATCTCCACTTAAAAATATGATAAACCTGACCTATCTGGATCTTGATGGCAACGAGATATCAGATGTGTCACCACTCAGCGGTTTGACAAACCTGACAGAACTTGATCTTGATGAGAATGAAATATCCGATGCGTCCCCGCTAAGTGGTCTGACAAACTTGACAATCCTTGATCTCCACGACAACCGGCTATCAGATGTGTTGCTACTACAAAATATGACTAACCTGACAGATCTAGACCTGGATGGCAACGAGATATCGGATGTGTCGCCACTCAAAGATTTGACAAACTTGATAATCTTAGATCTTCACGACAACGATATTTCGGATGTGTCTCCACTCAGCGGTATGATAAATTTGACAGAGTTGGATCTTAGCGGCAACCAGATAACTAATTTTGCTCCACTTGATAACTTGGTGGAGAATTTAGTGGAATTTGACATTAGCAACCAAAGACCTCTTACCTACAAACTAGAAGATGTAAACCGAGATGGAGTTGTTAATATAAAGGATCTCATCTTAATCGCATCTAACTTTGATAACACCAACTTGGATGTTCTTGCACAGATGAACATCTATCCAGATGTCAACAATGATGGAGTAGTTAATTTGATAGATTTGCTGATTGTTGCAGCAGAATTAGGCTCGGGTCATTCCACTCCCACACTCTTGAAAGATTCACTCAAGACATCCAACCTCACTGCTGAAGATCTCGTGGCGTGGATACGTCTGGCAAAGCAGCTTGATATACAAGGGGCGCGTGCACAAAAGGGTATTGGTGTGCTGGAGCATCTCCTGGAAATCCTCACACTCGCTGACACATTTCCAAAAAAGACAGCACTTTTAGCGAACTACCCGAATCCGTTTAACCCTGAGACATGGATTCCATATCAGTTGGCAAAACCAACAGAGGTCAACATTTCCATACATTCTGCAAATGGAAAACTTGTCCGTTCGTTGGAGTTGGGGCACTTGTCTGTTGGCGTATATCGTAGCAAATCTCGTGCTGCATATTGGGATGGTCGAAATGAGTTGGGTGAATCTGTCGCGAGCGGGGTCTATTTTTATACACTCACTGCCGGGGATTTCACGGATACCGGCAAAATGATCATACGGAAATGATCTAAGATGATGCCTAAATCGGAATGAGTTCGTGGCGATTGTTCGGAATTTGGACTAGAATCGGCAAATTTATTCTCTGTATGATATTTTGGTCTCCACTTTTCTTTTGAAGAAAATCATCATACATTGCTACAAAGGTTAAAAGCACAAGACACATGTTGCTTTCCGAGGATGCAGAAATTACCATACGCGTATATAACACTGCAGGTGAGACTGTGCGGACACTCTTCATTGGACATCAAACGTCAGGGTTTTATATCAGTCGTGGGAAAGCCGCATATTGGGATGGTTGTAACGAATTTGGAGAAGCTGCAGCAAGTGGTCTATACTTTTACGAATTGTCCACGCCAACATCTAAACAGACAAGAAAATTAGTCATCATAAAATAAATTAAGTTAATTTTTGCTACCATAAGGTATTTTTAACCCGTTATATTCATAAGGAAAGTCGGTTAACATTACGCGAGTACACGTCATTTAGTTGTTGTGAAGAGGTATTGCTATGCAAATCTTGGTGCTTGACATAGGTTGTTCATATACGAAAGGTTATCTGTTCAACAATACGTTAGACATCATAGCAGATTATAAATTGCCCACCGATATTACATCACCAAGGACGCTTGAGGCATGTGTCCGAGATATTTTGTCTAAGTTTAACAATTACACATATCAGGCAATCTTTCCGCTTAGTTTCGGAGAAGGCGTTGTTTATAACAATGTGCTCTATGAACCTACCCATAATCGTGTGCCTTTATCTGAGGATTATTATGAGTTGACAGGCACGCCAACGGATGTCAAACGGGATATCGGTTCAGCATTTCAATCGCTTCTAACGTTTCCTTCCTATTCTGACGGACCAGCATTACCTGTTTCAACCTATATCGCATCTCGGCTTGCAAATGCTGAAATAAATACTTGGGATTTGACACACGCTGGCAATAGTGGCATGTTAAACTTTTCTCAGCGACGTTGGGCTGTTGAACTTCTTAAGAAATATCAATGTGATCCTTTACCTTTTTCTTCTGAATTCATGAGTTCGGCAACAATCATTGGGAACACAGAAAGCGGCGTTACAGTCTTTGCTGGTGGGCATGATCACAGTTGTATCTCTGTGTTTGATCCCAAACCAATTATCATTGCAGGAACATGGGTGGTGATCAGTCAGCCGGAAATTTCATTCTTACCGAGACAAGATGAGAAATTGGAGGGGATACGTTGGACGATTACAGCAAACGGTAGTTTTCACAAACAGATCGTCCAAAAAGTTTCCAATCCAATTACTGTTTCTGAAATGAATTACATCATTTCGCTGTATGAGTTGATGCAGGTTCCCGAAAAATCAGAGATATACGTTATCGGTGGATACGGTGAAAAACTGGCTCCTGAACTGGATAAACTGGTCAGTCCGTTCCACTTCAATTCTCCACCAGAGGCAGAGGTGTACCAACATCGGCAAACAGCCAAATATGCATTTAGAGCATTGGAGCTTCAAACGTGAAGACTGTTTTAGTTACCGGTTGTTTTGATCTATTCCATTATGGACATCTGAAATTTTTTGAAGCAGCGGCTGCATGTGGAGATCGACTCGTGGTCGGTGTTGCTGAGGATGATACGGTTCGACGCGTTAAAGGTGAAAATAGACCTATCTATCCGCTTGAACATCGCATTGCCCTGATAGAAGCCTGTCGGTATGTGGATGCTGTAGAAATCTTTTCTTTGGAGTCCCAATTGGACTTAGTTGCTCAGGTATCACCCGATATATGCGTAGAAGGTGCAGATGGGAATGCAAGACTTCGAGAGATACTCCAAGAACTGGAATTAGAAATTCCTGTCCAAACGGTTTATACAGATTATATCCATACAACAGACATTGTTAAGAAGATCCTCAACGAATAGCGTTGGCATCCTGCAAATTCTTAACAACTGGATTTTTAACTTTTGCTAATCACTAAAATCAACAAGTCAAAATTCTGGTTATCATTATAGGACATTTGAGAGACTATTAAAACTTGAAGCGGACTCGCGAGCATAACTCGTTCCAAAAGATAGGTAAATTAGTTGAAAAGTTGAGACATTCTCCAACTTGTTGGGTGATGCTAATTACCTTTACAGGAATGGCGTTAAGTCTCTTATTCCATGTATTAATTCCCAAACATCTTGGAGCAAGTGAAACAGCGGATGCTTTAATTGCTACATTAAAGGTAGTTCTGTTAGTTGATACTGTACTCAGAGAAGCGGCAAAATTTAGTCTTGTTCCACTATTTATAAATGAAGAGCAATCAAGAAGTCCAACTGAATTTCAACGTTTTACAAGCGGTGTCTTAAATTTTTCACTCTGTGTCGGTGTAATTTTCATGCTGCTAATAGAGATGTTTGCAACAGGGATCGCAAACATCTTGTTATCAAATAGTTCAATGGCAGCAAGGGCGGAGATGGCAACCTTTTTGCGGTTGTGTGCGCCTTTAGTTATCTTCGGTAGTGGAAGCACAATACTGGGGGCGTTTCTCAATAGTCAGAGACGTTTCAAAACTGTTGCTTTTCGAAACGCGCTTCCACCGGGGATTGCTACTTTAGTTTTCCTTCTGCTGTCAGGTGCGGAAAACCTCGCAAATTCTGTTGCAATAGCCTATGCATGCGGATTTATGATATACTTCATCTGGTTGTCCATCGGCATGCACCGAACTGGATATCAATACCGAATAACGTGGGTCTCACTTGATGTGCTACGTTCGTTGAAAAATACGATCACACTACCGATACTCGGTTTCGCAATCCGACAGATGACTGCTCGTTTGTTTGTTGAAGTGTTTTTAGTGGGAAAACTCGGCAAAGGCGCAATTACACTTTACAACAGTGCCTTTCGTATTTTTTCTGCGATACAAACGCTTATTGGGATAAGCATTGCAACAACAGGATTGCCTGATATGGCAGCAGATAACGCTGAAAAGAATAAACAAAAGTTGAGACAGACATTATTACGCAACTTGCGAACTGTATTATACATTGCAGTCCCAATTACGTTTTTACTTCTATTGGGGTCAACAAAAATAGCGCATATCCTTTATGGAAGGGGTGAACTTGCTGACCGATCTGTTCAACAGATTGGTCAAATCCTTTTCTGTTTAAGCATTGGTACAGTATTTTCTTGTTTGATTCCTGTTCTAAACGCTGGACTCTATGCGCAAAAAGCGTATGGACTCATTTTTAGAAACATGGTCACAATGGCGGTTTTAAACTTCGTTGTGGCGTACGGACTTGTGACGGTATGGGAACTAACAGGAATTGCGATTGCTATTGTGGTTACTGCAGTTCTTGCCGTGGCGAATTTGGTCTTTCTGCTTAGAAAAACGGGTGTTTCTCTATATTCAAAAGGTTAAGAATTTGTTTTTAGGAATAGTAGAGATTAACGTGAGTTTGACTAATATTCTATTGTTGGGTTTCGCTTCGCTCTGCCCAACCTACGAACTATTTTGAAGTTGTTCCGTTTGTAGTCGCGCAATTCATTGCGCCTCGGACATTCACGGAGTCGTTTTATACCCAATTAACCCGATTTGTAGTGCAAGGTCCCCGTGCCTCGCAATACTGACTTTATCGGAAAACTTCGAATCAAGTTAATTTGGTATTAGATTTAGATGGGAATATGTTAACTTCAACAAAAAAGGTCAGTGACCACCAATATCTGATTGTTGGCGGAACAACAAAAGCTGCGACGACATCGTTGTTTGCCTATCTTGCCGACCACCCATCAATTTGTGCTGCATCCTACAAGGAGACGCGATTCTTTCTTGACACAGATTATCCATTACCTTCAAAATTCCGTTTCAAAGGCGATGTTGAAGAATATAATTTGCTGTTTTCAGAATGTGATGAAAATCAATTCAGACTTGAATCTACGCCAGACTATCTGTATTGTCCAGCTGCGCTTGAGAGGATGGCAAAGTTTCTGCCACACGCAAAGTTAATTTTTAGCCTCCGTGAACCGATTTCGCGTTTGATTTCGTGGTACCGATTCGCAAAACAGATTGGAAGATTGCCACAAAACATGAGTTTTGACGGTTATGTTGAAGAACTCTTCAATGTTGTAGATGCCAAACCACCCGATAGTGGACAAGTTGCCTACTCGCAAAAAGAAAAGACACAACCCACCAAAGAAAATGCAGACCAGGAGACAGAGGGCACTAAGGATAATTTAGGGACTGAACAATATTTTCAAACGCTTAAGCAAGGATGTTACGCTACCTATCTGAAACACTATCTTGAACGTTTTGGTAAAGATCGCATCTACACACTTTTTTATGAAGACCTTGCCGAAAACCCGTTGAAAGTATTGAGTGATTTATGTCGTTTTGCGGATATAGAACCTGATTATTATGAGGATTACACATTTAAGGTCACTAACCGCACCGAGACTATGAGAAGTTCAGATTTTCATCAGAAATATAGAGCATTTAGATTTCAGATGCGCCGATGGACACACAACAAACCAATAATTCATAAATCGTTACGTGTAATGCGACGCGCAATTGAACCGCTCTATCTCCGTTTGAACACCCGACCTGATGAAGGTATCTCCATCTCTGATAAGACGCAAAGTCGATTAATTGCCTACTACAAACAAGATGTGGACGATCTAAGAGAATTGATTGGCAAGAAACCGCCCTGGAAACCTTTCTTATAGGTGGGCAAACTTGGTCATAGCACCCACCACCTAAAGGCGGGGGCTTGTGCTTCACAGACAACAACAATCCCGAAGGATTGACTTACATCATCTCCACGTGGGGTTCTAAGCAGCCCCGAAGTATGTTGATAGCAGCATTGATGTCTCTGTCGTGGTGTGAACCACATTTAGAGCAAATCCACTGCCTATCTGAAAGAGCAAGATCATCGTTTTTGTGTCCGCAGTTGCTACAAGGTTTTGTTGTAGCCGTCCACTGTCCGATTTGATGGAACTCACGATTATGTTTGAAACATTTGAACTTCAATATCTCAACAAACTGATAGAAAGCGAGATCGGAGACTTTGCGTCCCCAGAGTCGTTTCATACCGTCAAGGTTCAGCGTTTCGGTTGCGATGGCGTCAAACCTTCGGCAAAGGTCGGTGGCAAGTTTCCAATGCCAGTCTCTACGTTGGTTGCTGACTTTGCTATAGAGTATAGCGAGGGCTCTGACAGCACGCCACCAGTTATTAGAACCTTTGACTTTACGAGATACTGCTTTATTGAGTTTCCGAAGTGCGTTCAAGGATTGTTTCAAGAATTGTGGGCTCTGTATCTTTTCACCAGTGCTAAGCGTCAAAAAGGTTTTCAATCCAAAGTCTATCCCTACGCTCTTACCCGTAGCAGACAAGACTTCTTTGCTTGTGTCATCAGTGATAATATAGACCCAGTATTCTCCTGCAGCGTCTCGGAGGATTTGGACATAGCGGACATTACCTTGACAGTCGCGGTGCTGATGGAAAGAATACCAGATACGGTCAAACTTCAAAGATTGTGTCTTATCATCCCACGTTTTGAAAGAGATACGGAGACGCCCATTCTCAAGTCTGTATCCTGTTGGAAACTTAGCAGAGCGCATCTTGTGTGGTTTTTTCACTTTAGGCAGACCCACCTTTTTGCCACCATTCTTTTTATAGACAAAAAAGCGTTGGTAAGCAGTGTCAAGACGGATGATAACAGCGTCAAGTGTGTCTCTTGGTATCCAAGCCCAGTGTTTTTTAGTCCGGTTGAGCAACTTTGTCAAATGCGGTTGCAGACGATAGACGATACCTGCCAGCATATTTACCATAAATGCGGAAGTAGCGTTGCTCAAGACGCAGGAAGTGATTATGCACCTCTGCCAAATCGTCAAGCATATTACCCAAACGTTTGTTTTTACCATGATTGCGTATCTTGTGTTTGTAGGTGCGCATCGCTTATATCCTTCAGCATCGCTCTTGATACAACTCAGTGGTGGTAGAGACCTCGCTTTGCAACGAGGGTTGTATTTCTCTACCAACGATGCTGAATATAGTATAACATAGATTGGCATTATTGGTCAACAAAAAAAGAGCGGGCTTTCCTCCCCTACCTGAAGGCAGGGGTCTCCAGCCCGAAGATTAGATGAAAAAAGATCAAACTAAAAACATTCAACTGATGATTGTGGGTTCGCAGAAGTCAGGAACGTCTTCGCTATTGCGCTACTTAGCACAGCATCCTGAAATCTACACACATCCCCAACCAGAGATGACTTTTTTTCTTCAAGACCATGAATATGCGCGTGGTTATGAATCGGCGTTCGCAAAATATTTCTCAAAATGTCCGCAAGAGAAACAGTTGATCGCCAAAAATGTCATGGTGATGTGTTCGCAAGAAATTATGCAACGAATATATGAACACAATCCTGAAATACACCTTGTCGTTCTGCTACGCGAACCTGTGGTGCGCGCCTACTCTGCATACTGGTGGGCACGCCGCAGAGGATGGGAAAATATAAAATCGTTTGAAGAAGCACTTGCAGTAGAAGAAACACGTCTGAATGAAAATTGGTTCAAATGGCGACAGTGTGCATATAAATTCAACAGCAACTACTACCCACATGTCAAAAACTTGATTACACAGTTCGGAGAAGATCAAGTGCACTGCATCTTAACAGATGAATTGAAAACTGATGCTAAAAAAGTGTGCCAACGTCTTTTTAACCTAATTGGTGTCAGTGTCGATTTTGAACCGATAGTAGGACAGCGACACAATCAAGCGGCGGTACCACGTTCAGAAAAATTCGGCTTTCTGTTTACGCAATTTCTTGCATCTCGTAATCCACTGAGGCGCGCAATTCGGAAACTTGTCCCAGATGCAGCTGCTTACAAACTCAGAAAAGCGGTTTTGGACTTAAACGAGAAACCTTTTACACCTCCGCCACTGAATCCGAAGACGCGAGAGGAATTAACCAACTATTTTAAACCATATAATGATCAATTAGCAGAATTATTGGGACAAGATCTAACACATTGGCAAACGTCTGATTGACATTGAACACTGATAAACCGCTTAATAAATAAAATGGCAATACTTTATTTTCTCACTGGATACTTTGCTTTTGAAGAGTTTGTGCTGAAGTTTTTACCTGTCAGCGATTCAGTCTATTCTTATTTAAGATTCTTAGGCGAAATACTCATTTATGCTGCGTTCGGAAGGCTTGTTTTCCACAAACTATACAAAGGTATTCCGTTTGTCAAAACTCCCATAGATTTGCCGGTGATAGGCTTCTACATTGTGGTTTTCCTGTCAATAGTGATAAACCGTTCCCCTCTAATTGGAAGTTTATACAATATCCGTCCACTTGCTCGTTATATCGTGCTCTTTTACCTTATCGTTAATTCCCCGCTATCCAAACAACGAATTACCACCCTTTTGCGGATAATATTAGGGATCGGCATAATACAGATTGGGATAGGTTTAGTCCAGTGGCTTGGCGGTCCTACCTTATATGATTTATTCTTACCTCGCGCTTCCACACTTGAGGTCGCGGGGTTCACCAAAGAATATAGGTTACTTGAAATCGGCAGAGAAATTGGCAGCATCTATGGCACATTAGGCGATACCGTGATTTACGGTGTCTTCATGATTGTTATCCTTGTCATCTTTTTATCGCGTATCAAGCGACTTGAGTATCTGAATTTACTCGGTATAGCAATCCTATTAATGTTTATTGCACGTTCCTATTCACGTGCAGCAACATTTTCTGCGCTGCTTGCTTGTGTTGTGTGGTACTTTTTTCAATACGGATGGAAAAAAACACTCCGTATATCTCTGATATGCTTATTGATTTTCAGCGTTGTCTTAGCAATACTGAATCCGTTTGAATTGGATTACGTTAATCCCCGTAAAGCCAAAGTTGGACTTGTAGGTAACGTTACAGGTGTTTTTTCGGGTTCTTATGTGAAGGTTGCACAAAAGCAGCGTCTCGGTGCTCTAATTGGGAATGTTCCCACAGTCCTTGCGAACAAACCGCTTTTAGGGTACGGTGCTGACCAAAACACCACGATTGAAAGACTCAACAAGAGTAAACGTTCTTTTTTGCTTAAAATTCTCAGTAAGAAGGGATTTAAAGATGTGTATTGGGTTGCAATTCTCTGTTTCTATGGCGTGTTAGGATTAGGGTTGTTCATGTTCATATTTTATCGACTCTTTATGGCATCATTGAAACTTTACAAGCGGACATTAAGTAAATTTACAAAAGAGATGGCGATGGTAATGCTTTGTCTTGTCATTGTCACTATTTTTCTGCTCTTTTTCAACAGGACACTTGAATTTCGTGGATACGGTTTCTACTTTTGGATGTGTGCTGGCTTAATGTTCGCAAGTGATAGTTCAATACAAACTTACAAAAGAATACGAATAACTCTATGAGAATTAAGAACCCCGAGCGATCTGAGAAAAAGAACTCTTATCTACCTAAACTCTTCCTAATTTGCAGCCTAATTGTGGTATGTGTGCTATCCTTTATACTAATTAGAGGATGTGAAAAGAAGGAGCCAATTTCCGATACTGTGCGATTAGAAATTGATACAAAAACCACAACGCCATTAAGAAAAGAACTCTACGGTTTTAATACGAACATGATCAGTGGGGATTACGGCTATCTTGATACAGATTTTATTGCTTTAACAAATATGCTTCAACCGAAGACACTACGTTTTCCCGGCGGAACAGTAGGCAATTTCTATCATTGGAAAACTGCGGGTTTCCTTGAAAATGAAATGACAACAACTCTTAGTTCTCAACTTAATAAACGGAACAAGGGAAATTACGTTAAACTTCAAAAGCGGCGAAATGGAAAAATCTCTTTTGACGATTTTATGCAGCTGTGCAATGACCTAAGCATAACGCCAATTGTAGTTGTCAACTTGTGGACCGGGAGTCCTGAGGAAAGCGCAGCGTGGGTTCGCTATTCAAAAGAGATGGGATACGACGTTAATCACTGGGAACTTGGAAATGAGTACTATTTGGAACAATATGCCAACAAATTCCCTACTGCTGAAACCTATATGAAGGTAGCCAAGGAACACGCGTTAGCAATGAAAGCGGTGAATCCTGATATAAAGGTTTCTGTGTGTGCTTCACCTGTAGCATTCCACAGAGAAGGATGGCTGAAAAAGATAGCACAACGCAAATGGGATGAAAAGTTGACTGAAGAAAGTACTTCTTCAACGACTCACTGGTATGATGCTTATACTGTTCATGTCTACGCCTATAAAACTGTAAAAAAAGTTGAAATAGAAGAGATGCGAGGTTACCTCTTTGGTTGGATTCATAATGAATTCGAAGAGGCACTGGATTACTATCAAAAGTTATTTCCAAATAAAGAGATGTGGGTGACAGAATGGAATATAGCGAACCCCGCGAATCGTGTTGCTAACACACAACTCCACGCAATGTACGCAGGTGATTTTTTTCTCAGAATGCTTAGTAAACCGAACATAACCCAAGCAAACTTTCATGTAATTGCGGGCCCAGGCAAAGGATTTCCTGTTTTTTCACCGATTACACCCGCATCGAAACGTACCTTTTGGAAATATGGTGGTGAACCCGAATCTGATTATGGCAACACAATTCGTCGCACTGTATACTTCTCTTTTCAATTAATTGGCGAGGCTTTTAAAGTGTCAGATACGCAGTTTGATGTTTCGCTACCGAATCTGCCGATGTTTGAGGGAGGATTGGATTATAAAGGCAAGCAGATGCCCGGAATACAAGTTCAAGCCATCGGAAACACTGAAAACGTCTTCGTTCTTGTAAGTAATCGAACAGGCACCGATCTCACGCCACAACTCTTTGTTGATGAAAAACGAATGAATAGTGAAATAAGTTATCGTTATGTTGCGAATGAACAACTCACAGCAACGAATGGCGGCAATGCTGAGATGGAAGGTTCTGGAAAAATTGAGGTGGAAATCCAAGATTGGATTGGAAATGTGAAGGAACTAACGATTCCAAAAAATAGTTTTGGCGTACTTGAGGTCAGAAAGTGAATGTAGAAAAAGTGCTTTTTGTCGTCGGTAACAGTCGAAGTGGAACAACGATGATGGGGCGTATTTTGGGAAATCACCCAGACGTTTTTACTTTTGGCGAACTCCACTTTTTTGGACAATTATGGTCCCCCTCATTTTCATCCGAGTTAAATATGTCAGAAGCAGAAGAATTGGCTTCTAAACTGTTCTGCATTCAACGTGAAGGCTATCGCAAACAAGGAAATTCAAAAAGTTTTCTTGAAGATGCGCGAAAATTCTGTGAGACTTTGTCTGATTTTCCGTTAGCACCAACAGAACTTTTTTCTGCGTTCTTGCGTTATGAGGCATTGCTGAACGGTAAAACTATCCCTTGTGACCAGACACCGCGCAATGTCTTTTATATTGATGAAATTCTGAAATTCTATCCGCAGGCTAAAATAATAAATATGATTCGTGACCCACGTGATGTGCTTTTATCCCAAAAACGCAAATGGAAACGCAGATTTCTTGGCGGCACCGATTTACCCATAAAGGAAAGTTTCCGAGATTGGATTAACTATCATCCTATAACGATCAGTCGAATTTGGCACACAGCAGTTTCTGCTGCAGATAGATTTTCTAATAATGACAATGTTCTTTCAATATATTTTGAACAACTTCTTGCGAACCCCGAAACTACTGTTGAGAAAATCTGTAAATTTATAGATATAGGCTACTCAAGCACACTACTTCAGGTACCACAAGTAGGTTCGTCTGTCAACGAAGACAACGTTGGACAACTCGGCATAAATCCAAATCGCGCTGGCAACTGGAACGAAAGCAATGTTAATGCAAGTAAACTTAATTCGTCAGAAATATACATTAGCCAAAGACTAAATGGAACTTTGATGAAAAAGCACAACTACATCCCGGTTTTCATTCGTCCTAACATCTTTAGTTTGTTGGTTAATTTGGTCTCATTCCCGATAAAATTAACTTTAGCATTTCTCTGTAATCTTGACAGGATTAAGAATATCCGAGAAACCTTAAGAAGACGATTGTAAAGTATAAACCTGTTCTGAAGATGTTCACTCAAAAATAAAAATGATAGCTCAGCTTAATTCCCGATACATCAAAACGCGACCAGCAAAAGCATTAACTCGACTCATAAGTTATGCGTTCTTTGAAGGACGACCAGCAACCACAAAAGGGCGTTGGATAAACCCGCTTGTATTTTCTTTTCTAAAAAGTGTATCGTCAAGTAAGAGACAATTCAAACCTGTTGAAAAACCGATCTTTATTTTAGGTACAGGTCGGAGCGGGACGACAATCCTTGGCATGATCCTCTCAATGCATCAAGATGTCGGCTATCTAAATGAACCGAAGGCGATATGGCACCTTATCCATCCACAAGAAGATGTCATCGGTAGTTATAGTAAGGATGAAGGGATGTATCGTCTGACATCTGAAAACGTTACCAATGAAATGTGTCTACGGGCAGAACGGTTGTTCGGGGCTTATTTAAGCACTACATTTTCGCAACGCGTTGTTGACAAATATCCTGAACTCATTTTTAGAGTAGATTTTGTGCGTACCCTTTTTCCTGATGCACGTTTTATCTTTTTAGTCCGAAATGGATGGGATACATGCCATTCCATTGCTGCCTGGTCCGAACGACTTGGCGTTCAAGTCAATGGTGAAATGCATGATTGGTGGGGTGTGAATAACCGTAAATGGCAGCTATTGGTAGAGCAATTAGTTGCCACAGACGTTGACTTGAAAGACATCGTTGAGGATGTGAAAAATTGTGATCGGCATCTGGATAGAGCCGTTATTGAATGGGTTGTGACAATGCGTGAAGGTCTAAATCTAAGGCAAAACTTCTCCGATTGTACCTACACAGTTCGTTTTGAAGAATTAACATCAAAACCAGAAGAAACGCTCTCTCCTTTATGTGACTTCTGCGAATTGCCGATAGACAAAACTTTTCTGGATTATGCGCGGCATACTTTACATCCGGTGCCACCGAGAGTCCCGTTTGATTTACATCCAATAATAGCACCAATTTTCTATGACACAATGGCAAGATTAGGGTATAATAGTTAGGTAGACTATTCAAATAATAGGTTCGGGAAAGACACTCTACTCATTAAAAGGAATCATTCTATATGAAACAAAATTTAATATCACACGCTCAAGAACAGCCTACCCAAAAACGCGCTTTTACCCGACGTGATTTCCTATCAACGAGTTTGAAAGCCGGTGCTGCTGCTTTCACTACAAGTCTTTTGCCGACACTCCGTGCTTCTGCGGATGAAGGATATAATGTCCTGTTTATCATGGTTGATGATTTACGACCTCTGCTTGGTTGTTATGGTCATTCAAAAATGCACACCCCTAACATTGATAGACTTGCCCAAAGGGGAACACTCTTCAACCGTGCCTATTGTCAATTTCCTGTTTGTAATCCCTCAAGAGCTTCTATACTAACAGGATTGCGCCCAGAAACAAATGGTGTGCAAGATAATTACATACATTTTCGTAAGACAGTGCCTGAAGTAGTCACTTTCCCGCAACATTTCAAAGCACACGGCTATCATTCACTATCAATAGGTAAAATTATGCACGGTTCATTGACTGATGAAATTTCCTGGAGTGCTCCGAGTTGGGAGGCAAAAAATCAACCATTTATTAATGTGCCATCTTGGCAATCATTCAACGTTACAGATGATGAACTGGAAGATGGAGAAATAGCAGAATACACTGTAGGTGTATTGGAAGATATAGCAGATTCCTTGTTTTGTCTTTCTGTAGGATTCAACAAACCACATATGCCTTTCAACGCGCCAGCGAAATATTACGATTTATATGATATCCCTATTACCAACAATGTTCCGCTTATAGTTCCTCATTCTAAGCATGAAATACGATCCTATTCTGATATTCCGTCAGGTGAAGAACCACTCTCCGATGAAAAAACGTTAGAGTTAATTCGGGGATATATGGCAGCAACAAGTTATATGGATGCACAAGTAGGACGCGTTTTACATCAACTTGACCAACTTGGGTTAACAGAAAAGACAATTGTCCTTCTTTGTGGGGACCACGGATTTCATCTTGGCGAGCATGAAACTTGGGGGAAGAGAACCTTGTTTGAAGTAGCACTTCGGTCACCACTTATCGTTAGCATTCCCGGACAGGAACATATCGGTGTTAAAACAGATGCACTTGTTGAACTAGTTGATATCTATCCTACTTTATGTGATGCCTGTCAACTTCCTATTCCTGAACAACTGGAAGGTCTTAGTATGGTTCCTGCAATACGACAACCGTCTTCTTCATGGAAATCCGCTGTCTTTAGCAAAGTCGGAAAAGTAAACGGTAGACGCTCCATGCGAACAGAACAATACAGATATACTGAGCAGGGAAAAGATGGTTGGCTTGGTAAAGAGCTTTACGATCATTCTGTTGATCCAAACGAGGAATATAATATTGCTTATCTTCCAGAAAATTCGAAACTTGTATCAAATCTTAGCAAACGTCTCCATGCTGGCTGGCGAGAGGCTCTACCTGAGGAAATATCAACACGAGTTTCCCATCCTCAAACACTAAAGTGGGATGTAAACGACGATGGTAGCGTTGATATTGAAGATCTTCTATTAGTTGCAAACAGTTTTGGAGTACAGTCCCTGGACTATCCTAAAGCAGATGTTAATAAAGATGGTAGCGTTGATATTATTGATTTGCTGTTAATTGCATCGCATTTAGGTGAATCCACTAATGCACAAACTCCGAGGGCAATTTCCATTCCAACTCAGCATTTTGACAAAGTAGAAAAATGGCTTACTGAAGCCCGTTTAATTGATAATGGTTCTACCATTTTTCGTAAAGGAATTGCAAACTTAGAAATGTTGTTAAATACAGTTATACCCCAAAAAAGCACACTCCTGCCCAACTTTCCGAACCCGTTTAACCCTGAAACATGGATACCTTACGACGTAGCGAAGGACGCAGATGTTCAAATCAATATCTACAATCTAAAAGGTGAATCTGTGAAGCAACTTCAAGTTGGTTTTCAAGCTGCTGGTGCCTATCGGACCAAATCACGGGCAGCGTATTGGGATGGACGGAATTCAATAGGTGAGCGAGTCGCAAGCGGGACGTACTATTACACGTTGACAGCACGATATAGAAATGGCAACCTATCCGAAAGCCAATTTAGATCAACACGCCGAATGGTAATTGTAAAATAAGATTTTGTTGGCGAACTATTGCCAAAATCAATTCTATAAAGAGAGCAAGAATATTTTGAAAAAAACAATAAATAAACAAGTTATCTCACCTTCCTATACGCGGCGGGACTTCCTTTCTACCAGTCTCAAGATGGGTACTGCAGCTTTTACCACCGGTTTGTTACCACGACTAAATGCAAGAGTTGATAGAAAATATAATGTATTGTTCATGATTGTGGATGACCTACGCCCTATGCTGAGTTGCTACGGCATTCCAGAGATGCACACACCCAACATTGATAGGCTTGCCCTAAGAGGGACACTCTTCAACCGTGCCTATTGTCAATTCCCTGTTTGTAATCCATCCAGAGCTTCTATACTAACTGGATTGCGACCGGATTCAACTAGTGTGCTAAACAACTCAGGAGATTTTTTGCAAACAGTTCCTGACGCAGTTACCCTACCACAACATTTCAAAATCCACGGTTATCATACGCGCTCTGTAGGGAAAGTCGCACATGGGAATGCTGCATGGTTGGATAAACTTTCATGGAGTGCTCCAATATGGCGTACTACTTGGAAATACATTGATAAAGCAACGTCCCCTTCTTGGCAAGTTCTTGATGTTGGCGATGACGAATTGGATGATGGTAAAATCGCAAACACTGCTGTAGAAGTTCTGAAAGAAATTAAAGACTTGCAATTTTTCCTGGCGGTTGGCTTTAATAAACCACACTTACCTTTCTATGCTCCAAGGAAATATTTTGAGTTATATACTACTCAAAACTTCGAATTACCTACTATTTCAAGTCTGCCAAAGAATGCCCCAAGTATAGCGTCCAATCGGAAGGTACTTAGGGCTTGGCAAGATATTCCAACGAATCCTCCTCTTTCTGATGAGAAAACTTTAGAGTTAATTCGTGCATACGCGGCAAATATAAGTTATGTGGATGCCCAAGTAGGACGTGTCTTGGATCATTTAGATGAATTAAATCTTACTGAAAGTACGATCATAGTATTCTGTGGAGATCACGGGTTTCAGTTGGGTGAACATGGTATGTGGCGAAAAAGCACTCTTTTTGAGGTTTGTCTGCGGTCACCGCTGATTATCAGCATCCCAGGACAGACGCATTTCGGTGTTAAAACGGATGCTCTCTCAGAACTTGTTGACATTTATCCAACTTTATGTGATACATGCCACCTACCTATTCCGCAAGAACTTGAAGGTAATAGCATGTTACCTATCATCAATCAACCGTCTCACCCTTGGAAAAACGCATCCTTTAGTCAATACAGAAGAGGTGATATAGATGGTTACTCGCTACGTACGGAACGCTACCGATATACTGAGTGGGGAAACAACGGAAACAGCGGTGTGGAACTCTATGATTATGAGGTTGATCCAGATGAAACCGTCAATATTGCGCATTTACCAGAGAATGCAGAATTGGTTACGCACCTCAGCGAACGCCTCCATGCTGGCTGGCAAGCAGCATTACCTGAAATCCCAACCCGTGTCCCTCATGCTCAAACGCTAACGTGGGACGTAAACAGTGATGGTGTTATTGATATTCAAGATCTTCTTTTGGTTTCAAACAGTTTTGGGGTGGAGACTCTGGAATATCCAAAAGCAGATGTTAATAATGATGGACGCGTTGATATAATAGATTTACTTTTAGTCGCATCACATTTAGGTGAATCCAGTAATGAATCAGCTCCAAGAATCAGTAAACTCCCGCTTCAGCATGTTGACCGTATTGAAGAATGGCTTTCTGAAGCACGTTTAGTTGATGATGGTTCTACCATTTTTCGCGAGGGGATTGCAAACTTAGAGACATTGATAAATTCAGTTATACCAAAACAGAGCGTGCTCCTACCTAACTTCCCGAATCCTTTTAATCCAGAGACGTGGATACCGTACGATTTGGCTGAAGACGCTGATGTCAGTATCCACATCTACAATCTAAGAGGTGAATCCATCCGACATCTCAAAGTAGGATTTCAACCCGAAGGGACATATCGGACTCAGTCGAGTGCAGTTTATTGGGATGGTAGAAATTCTTCCGGTGAATTTGTCGCAAGTGGCACGTATTTTTACTCATTGACAGCTCAATATAGAAATCGGAACCTTCCCAAAAGCCGTTTTAGAGCAACACGTAGGATGGTAATTGTTAAATAGGATTGTTTTCGTTAGAGATAGCTGCAAGCAATTTCAAATGTTATGAAATGGAACAAGAATCTTATGAAAAAAGCAATGGAAAAACAGGTTAATTCACATTTCTATACTCGGCGTGACTTTCTTTCAACAAGCCTAAGAGTTGGTGCTGCCGCCTTTACAACCGGTTTGTTGCCACGTCTGAATGTAAGAGCTTCAGGAAAATATAATGTATTGTTCATGATTGTGGATGATTTGCGTCCTATGCTTGGTTGCTACGGCATTCCTGAAATGCATACCCCGAACATTGATAGACTTGCCAATAGAGGCACACTTTTTAATCGAGCCTACTGCCAATATCCGCTCTGTAACCCTTCTCGGGCTTCTATCCTAACAGGGTTGCGTCCGGAGACAACAGGAGTACACAACAATTCCGAAGATTATAAAATCACAGTGCCAGACGCGGTGGATGTGTACCAACATTTTATGGAACAAGGTTATAAAACATATACTGTAGGAAAAGTGGGGCACTATCCTGCCCCTTTTACTTATGGACCATCTTGGAATGCCCTGAATGTGTCTGATGACGAATTAAGTGATGGTAAAACTGCAAAACAGACTGAGGAACTTTTAGAAAATATTAAAGACCAACAATTTTTCTTAGCCGTCGGGTTCGACAAACCACATTTACCCTTACATGCCCCTCAAAAATATTTCGAATTATACAATCCAAATCCCTTTATATTACCCCCTACTTCAAGTTATCCACTTAATTCACCATCTGATTCCCACAACAATATAGATCTATTTAGACTTTATCGAGATATTCCATCTGGTGACGAGCCTATTTCTGAAGAGAAAACTATAGAACTGATTCGAGCTTACGCGGCATCAACAAGTTATATGGATGCGCAAGTTGGTCGTGTCCTGCGCCAATTGGATACCCTTGGGTTGACAGAAAACACAGTAGTTGTTTTCTGTGGTGATCACGGTTTTCATCTTGGTGAGCATGGGACATGGCGGAAAAATACACTTTTTGAGATTGGTGTTCGTTCACCTTTACTTATCAGTGTTCCAGGACAACAGTCGTGCCAGACAAATTCCTTGGTAGAATTGGTAGATATCTATCCTACTTTGTGCGACGCATGTGAACTTCCAATTCCTTCCGAGTTAGAAGGATTAAGTCTAATGCCTGTAATAGAAGAACCGACCCTCCCTTTGAAAAGTGCTGCTTTCAGTTATCTAAAACGGGCAGGAGCCGACTCCGTTTCAATGCGCACCCACAGATACCGATACACAGAATGGGGAAGGATAGGTAAATTCGGCAGTGAACTCTACGATTATCTTGATGATCCGAATGAGACCGTTAATGTAGTCGATCTTCCAGAAAATGCTGAACTTGTTGAAGATCTAAGTAATCGGCTGCGTGCAGGATGGAAAAAAGCAATGCCTATTGGTCAGGAATATATTCCAATTCCACACACGCTTCCTTGGGATATAAACAACGATGGCATCGTCAATATCCAAGACCTCATCCTCGTCTCAAATAGTGTTGATGCAGAAATATTGGAATATCCGAAAGTTGATGTCAATGAGGATGGTACCGTTGACATCATTGACTTGCTTCTCGTTGCCGCGCATTTAGGAGAATCCTGCACCACCTCAGCTCCATCAACACCTCCTTTATCTGTTTCTCCAAACCATCTTGACAGTATCGCAGAATGGCTCACTGAAGCCTACCAAGCAGATGATGGGTCCGATGTCTTTCGCCACGGAATTGCCAACTTAGAAGCACTGTTTAATAACGTAGTCCCACAAAAAACTACCCTTCTACCGAACTTCCCGAATCCATTTAATCCGGAAACGTGGATACCTTACGACTTGGCACAGGATACAAATGTAGACATCAAAATATATAATCTCAAGGGAGAAACTATCAGAGAACTCAAAATAGGATTCCAAAACGCGGGCACTTATCGCAGCAAGGAACTGGCAGCATTTTGGAATGGACGCAATTCTACTGGAGAATTAGTTGCAAGTGGACTCTATTTTTATTCCCTCAATGCTGGTCAGTCAAAAGCCATACGACAAATGGTAATCCGCAAATAAATTAGCCATTTTACATTTATTTCAGGAGGAACTCAACAAATGTCTCTACGCACCGTACTTATATTATGCACAATTATTCATTTTTGCTATTTACCTTTTGGCGAAGCTGCATCTCTAATCAACGTCCCACTGAATCCCGATATTTCCGATTTCAATACTGAAACCTACCGCTTTATTCATCGTTTACTTAATAAACGTGTATTGTCCGGTGTAGCGCGCGGTTCTCTACCGTTTACGCGAAAACAGGTCGCCTCTTTCCTCATGGATGTCTCTCAAAAACAGGAAAAGGGTGAAATCGCATTGAGCGTCAATGACCAGAAAAGGTTAAATACATTGTTAGCCTTTTATGCAGAGGCTGGAACACAAACCGCTCCTAATCGCCGATTACATTTGATGACACTCACAGACGACTCTACCTATCGCTTCTCCCTTGATTTACGGGCTGCGCAGCAAGAAATCACACGGTTAGTTGATAACGTGTCCGAAATTCCTGCTGATGAAGGGAATATGCACATTACAACACTGTACCCGCATTTATACGGACAGTTTGAGGAGAGTTTTGCTTTCACAACCGATATGGCATACAGATTCTTGTATGGAGACATTTTTGATGATGTCTTTCGGGATGAATCGAAATATAGACAATTGGAGGGAGAACTCAAAAACAGAACTGCTGTCAATAGTTATCTGAAGTTCAAAATGCCTTGGTTTGAAATGCAGTTTGGGCAGGACAATTTGCAGTGGGGACCTGGGTATCACGGTAATCTAATAGTTTCTCCGAACCCTATTGCCATTGACATGCTGAAGTTTCAAACGATATTTAAAACCGTATCATTCACAGCATTTACTGGCGTATTGGAAGACAACTCGGAAAACATTAATGAGAAATATATTTCTGGACACAGAATAGAAGGTTATTTCTGGGATAGGTTCGGTTTCGGGATGTCTGAGGTTGTTGTCTACGGTAACCGTTTTGAACCTGGATATTTGAATCCTATTAACATCTACCTCATAAACGAGCAAACTATATCGCGGGCTGATAGTCGTGCCCCAGGTAGTGGAGACAATGTGCTTGCAAGTGTTGATCTACGCCTCCGTCCTATAGACAATTTTGAGATATATGGTGAGGTGTTGGTTGACGATGGAAATCCGGCAGCGAGTTTTTATCATTGGGATACGAAGTTCGGTATCCTCGGTGGAATTTATCTTACGGATCCGTTTGGATTACCAGATACTGATTTCCACGTCGAATATACTTTCATCAACCAATACACATATACACACGTCAATCCAGTAAACGTCTATAAACATTTTACGTCTGTTATTGGACACCATATAGGAACTGATGCGGATAATTTATGGATTGAATTGCGCAGACGTTTTACGGATAAACTTGAAACCGTTTTTGGTTATGAATTGGAACGTCACGGAGAAGGGGATATAGATAAAAACCATCCCGAAGATGCGCCAAAAGATGACGTGTGGACACCACTATCTGGAATCACGGAAAGTGAGCATCGTTTGAGAATCGGGTTTAACTGGGTTGAAATTGGACATTATTCAATATACGGTGAATGGGCTCGGGTTTGGCGAAGAAACTTAGGAAATCATCAGGACGTTCATGAAACCGGGAATGAAATTCAAGCAAAGGCACTTTATCGATTCTAAACTGTTAATCTTAACATTGGAATAACGTTTAAATGAAGATTCATACAAGTCAGAGCATCAAAGAAATTGGCATTTATCATATAAAATGATTACAATATATAGTGTGGATAAAGGTTTCATCTCCAAATAACGTAAGAAATAGTATTGTCGGAGCAGATACGCCACCATACGGAAGGATTTAACATGAGGATTCGGGTATTAGGCATTCGAGGACTTCCCGCAACTTATAGCGGTTCCGAGACAGTTATGAGTGAACTTGCCCCACGCTGGGTTGAAGCAGGACATGAAGTTATCGTCTACTGCCGAAGCGGTTTTTTCAAGGAAAAACCAGCGGAATGGAAGGGCATAAAGTTAGTCTATTTACCTAGCATTGAACATAAAATGTTTAGTACCCTGAGCCACAGTTTTTTCGCTTCTTTGCATGCTTCTTTTTCTCCGTCTGATGTGATTTTCGTATGGAATGCTGGCAACGGTCCATTTGGATGGTTTTTCCGTATCACGGGTAAAACCGCAGTTATCAATGTTGACGGAATGGAATGGCTTCGTCCAAAATGGAAAGGCATAGGTGCAGTCTATTTCAAATGGGCAGCAAAAATGGCTACTTCCGCGTTTCCGCTTGTTATAACTGATGCTGAAGAAATGAAACGATTGTATCTTGAGGATTTAGGTGCTGAAACAACATATATCGCTTATGGTGCTAACATTGAACCTTCTGAACATCCTGAAGTTATTGAGAATTATGGCCTTGAATCGAGAGGGTACTATCTGATTGCCAGCCGTCTTGTCCCTGATAACAACGCTGACCTGATTTTGGAAGCATTTGTGAACTCAAACAGTAAGAAAAAACTTGCAATAGCAGGTGGGGCAGACTATAGAGGCAACAAGCTTGAAAACGAATTTTTAGATAAATTGAAAAGCATTGCCAATGAAAACGTCTTGTTTCTCGGACATATTGACAGTTCCGAACATATAAAAGAACTTCACCATCACTGTTTCGCATACATCCACGGGCACCAATTCGGCGGTATTAATCCTTCCATATTAAAAGCGTTAGGATTTTCTAACTGCATTCTTGCGCTAAATACACCGTTTAACCATGAAGTTTTAGAAGGTGGTAATTACGGTGTACTCTTTGACAAAACTCCAGAAGCACTCAAAGCTGAGATTGAGGCATTAGAACAGGACCCGGAGAGGGTTGAGAACTTTCGGCGACGTGCCACAGAACAGATCCTAAAACGATTCAATTGGGATCACATTGCGGAACAATATATTGAAGTGTTTCAAAATCTACAGAAGAAAAAGTGAAGGACAAAGTTACATTTGCCAACTAAATTGTACGTCTCCAAAACAGACTTCTCATATATGAATGATACAGTAACTCGAACTTCAGTTGAAAGACTTTCCTCCTTTTACGCAAAACGAGGCAAATATCTATTCGATTTTGTAGCAGCATTTTTCCTGATTCTGATATTTTCCCCTTTGATGATTCTGATTGCGATACTGATAAAATTGTCTTCGCGTGGACCAGTCTTTTTTTCTCATAAGAGAGTAGGATTAAATAGTAAACTCTTTGTTATTCTCAAGTTCAGAAGTCTTTATATTGATACACCTTCCTATTCTGAAAAGCCGGATTCAACAGAAGATGTCCGCATTACATCCATAGGGAAATGGATTCGCAAGACAAGTTTAGACGAATTGCCTCAACTTTTTAACGTGATTAAAGGCGAAATGAGTCTCGTCGGTCCACGTCCCGAAATGCCGTTCCTTGCTGAGAATTACGAGCCTTGGGAAAATCAACGTCATCTTGTACGTCCAGGAATGACTGGATTGTGGCAGTTGAGCCCGCGGCGCCGTGGTTCAATCCGTGAGGGAATACCTGTTGATTTGGAATACATTGAAAAATTGTCCCTATGGAACGATTTCAAGATACTGCTACGAACGTTCAAAGTTTTTTGGGATGACAATACTTACTAACCCCGGTAGGTGCGGTTACCTAACCGCACTGTATTTTCAAAACGAACATAGGTTCTGGCAGGGTTTCAACCCCGATTTCCAACCAACACAGCAAAAGGTATAATGAAATGCGTGGTAAACTCAGAAGAATTTTCAGGTGCGGTCTTGGACTTAAGTGTCCTCAATAGCTAATACCAAATTAACGGGATTAGAAGTTTTCTAATAGCGGTTAGCATTGCGAGGCACGGGGACCTCGCGCTACAGATCGGGTTAATTTGGTATAAATCCGAACGGACTCACCTATCTGGTAGAAATTTGCCCACGCATATAAGAACCTTCATCGGAAACCAGAAACGTCAGCACTCTCGCAACACCAGCGGGATCGCCCAAGGATTTCACCGCATTGGCAACGGCTTCATCCGGGTCTTTTCCATCAAGTTTTGCAGACTGCGCAATTTGTCCGAGTTTAAGCGGTGTAGCGAGTCCACCAGGACATATCGTGTGTATGCGGATGTTAAGTGAAGCGACTTGGTTTTCTACTGTCATCACGAGACCATTGACACCGCCTTTGCTTGAAGCGTAAGCGATTGATGAACTTCCACCGCGAATCCCTGCCCCTGAAGCAATGCAGAGGATAACACCCCCACCCCTATTTCCCATTATAGGGACTGCGTGCTTGATCGCAAAAAAAGTGCCTTTAAGGTTAACATCAATTACGGAATCAAAAGTAGCTGCATCAAAATCTTCTATACGGACACTTGCTCCCTGCAAGATACCCGCACAAGTCACTAAAGTATCAATTCGACCATACGTATCTTCAGCAGCATGCATTAGATTGGAGACGTCGACTTCAGAAGTGACATCGGTGTGACAGAATTTAGCATCACCGCCATTTTTCGTTATTATCTTTAACGTCTCTTGTCCATCAAGTTCGTTTATATCTCCCATAACAACTTTAGCCCCTGCCTCAGCGTATGCGAGAGCAGTCGCAGCACCGATACCTGTTGCAGCACCAGTAATTACCGCAACCTTATCTGAGAGTTGGATATTCACTTAATTTTCTCCGTAGTGGGTAAGGATATAAAAGAGTATAGAATTAATCTTTTAACAAGGCAAGTGATTTTTGTGAGGGAAAAAATTAAGTCCACAACCCGGTAGGTGCGGTTTCTAACCAATGCAGAATACCACACACGTATTCTGCCGGATCTTATGGAATATGCGTCCGATAACCATTTTCGCGAACGACCCGGTGCGGTTAGGAAACCGCACCTACCGGACCTGGAGGATCACTAAATTGACGCTTATGGTGCGGTTCCTAACCGCACCGGATCTTCATAAGAAAAATGCACGAAATCCGAATAATCTCTTAAAACTGAATGGCTCTGGACCAACACCCCAAACCAATTGACAAATTGACAACTAACCTATATACTATCCCCAACACCACGAAAGGAAGGACATACATGGCAATCAAAAAATCTCAACTCTACGCATCCCTCTGGCAAAGCTGCGACGAACTCCGCGGCGGAATGGATGCATCCCAATACAAAGATTACATCCTCACACTCCTGTTCATGAAATATGTCTCCGACAAGGCAGAAAGAAATCCCTACGAGGTCATTCAAGTACCAGAAGGCGGTAGCTTCGCCGATATGGTGAAATTGAGAGGCAATACGGAGATCGGCGATAAGATTAACAAGATTATCGCAAGATTCGCCGAGGCAAACGAACTGGATAACTTTCTCGCACAGGCAGACTTCAACGATGCAAGCAAACTCGGCAAAGGCAAGGAGATGGTGGAACGCCTTTCCACACTGGTCGCTATCTTCAACGATCTTGACCTCGGCGCAAACAGAGCGGAAGGCGATGACCTACTCGGCGATGCTTACGAGTACCTGATGCGCCACTTCGCCACCGAATCCGGCAAAAGCAAGGGACAGTTCTACACACCTGCCGAAGTCTCTCGCATTATGGCGAAGGTTATCGGCATCAACTCGGACACCCAAAAAAACCATACAATATACGACCCAACTTGTGGTTCCGGTTCGCTCCTTATCAGGGCAACGGATGAAGCACCGCGCGGGCTTAGCGTCTATGGACAGGAAAAGGACAATGCCACCTACGCGCTTGCACGGATGAACATGATTCTCCACGATAATCCAACAGCAGAAATTTGGCACGACAACACACTCTCTACACCCTACTTCAAGGGAACAGACAACTACCTAAAACTCTTCAACTTTGCTGTGGCAAATCCACCTTTTTCCGACAAAGCATGGCGCACAGGGTTCAATCCCGCAGACGACGATTATAGTCGTTTTGAATTCGGCATCCCGCCTGCGAAAAATGGCGATTATGCATTCCTACTTCACTTCATCGCATCGCTCAACAGCAAAGGCAAAGGGGCAATCATCCTACCACACGGCGTGCTATTCCGCGGCAACAAAGAGGCGGACATCCGCAGAAACCTCATCAAACACAAGTTTATCAAAGGCATCATCGGCTTACCTGCCAATCTGTTCTACGGCACCGGTATCCCCGCCTGTATCATCGTGATTGACAAGGAGAACGCAAAACACCGCCACGGTATCTTTATGATAGACGCGAGCAAAGGATTCCTCAAAGATGGCAACAAAAACCGACTCCGAGCACAAGACATTCACAAAATCGTGTCCGTATTCAACAAACAGACCAAAATCGACGGCTATTCCCGTATGGTGCCGACCACCGAAATTGCAGACGCTGCAAACGCCTATAACCTCAATATCCCGCGCTATATTGATTCCAGCGACCCTGAAGACCTGCACGACCTTGACGCACACCTAAACGGCGGTATCCCCGACACCGATATTGACGCACTGAAGCCGTATTGGGATGTGTTCCCCACACTCCGCCAAGAGTTGTTCAGAGAAAACGGCAGACCCGGTTATAGCGACCCGCAAATAGAAACGCAACACGTAAAAACGACCATCCTCTCACATAACGAATTCATCAGCTACCAGCAGTGTGTAACCGCTATCTATGATACGTGGCAGAAAGCACACGCACCGCGCCTCGGTGAAATAGATACCAACACACTACCGCGGACAATCATTGACGCCCTCTCAGAAAACCTACTCGCGCGGTTTGGCAACCTACCACTGCTTAACCCTTACGATGTATACCAAAAACTAATGGACTACTGGGATGAGGTAATGCAGGACGATGTGTATCTCATCACTACAGACAGATGGGTTGATGCTGCGAAACCGCGCGACTTCATTCAGCACAAAAACGTCAAAGAAACCCCCGACCTCACTATCAAGAAAAAGAAATATACGATGGACTTAATCCCGCCTCCGTTAATTGTGGCGTGCTATTATGCCGAAGAACAGGCAAACATTGACGCACTACAAACCGCTCTGGAGACCATCACGCAAACATTTGACGAATACATTGAAGAACACACAAGCGAAGACGGATTGCTCTCGGATGCTACCAACGACAGCGGCAACATCACAAAATCCAGTGTGAACGCACGGCTCAAGGCACTCACACCCGATCTGATAACGATCGGTGATGCACAGGAAAACGATGAAGACGAACGCGATGCACTTGAACACTGCCTATCACTCATTGAGGTAAAAGCGAAAAAAGACAAGGCGGTGAAAGACGCACAACTTGCACTTGATGAAAAGGTGCTGGCGCGCTACGCAACGCTCACCGAAGCCGAAATCAAGCAACTCGTGATTGACGATAAATGGTTCGCCTCAATCCAAGCAGCAATTACAGGTGAAGTCCAACGGTTGACGCAAGCACTCGCGGAACGCGTAAAAGAATTAGAAGAACGTTACGCACAACCGCTGCAGGTTTTGAAGGAGAAGATGAATGGTTATAGTGTGAAGGCAGAAGAACATTTGAAGAAAATAATTGCAATTTCGGATATGGAACAGATGGGTTTAAAAACAGATGAATCATTTGATTCAATTACTAAAAATATAGAGGAATTGTTTAGTAAAACAGTAAAGACAGAGGATGATTAGGCATGAGTCAAAGCATAAAAACAAATCTATTTCCATCTGAGTGGCAAGTAATGCGGTTTAGTGATTTATTTGAAGCAAAGGCGGGAGGGGATTATGACCCATTGAGATCCAGTGATGTTCAAGATGACCGCTATCCATACCCCATTTATGCGAATAGTCTGACTCAACAAGGGCTTCATGGTTTTTGCAACTATGGGAAAGAATCAGCGGGATCCATTACTGTCACTGGAAGGGGAACTTTAGGAAAGGCTTTTTACAGAGAGACACCATTCGTTGCTATTGGTAGGCTTATAGTTTTGAAACCGAAGGTATCACTTGACGCGCGTTATTTCTGTGAGTACATTAATTACGGAATTCAATTTGCTGTTGAAAGCACGGGGGTACCTCAATTAACGGCTCCTCAAATTTCTCACTACTTGCTGCCTGTTCCTCCTGAAAATGAACAACGCGCCATCGCCAAAGTCCTGTCAGATGTGGATGGACTAATCAACGCATTAGACGCGCTCATCGCCAAGAAACGTGCCATCAAGCAAGCCACCATGCAGCAACTGCTCACCGGCAAAACCCGCCTGCCCGGCTTCAGCGGCGCATGGCAAACAAAGCGGATTGACGATTTATTTGATGCTAAAGCAGGCGGAGATCTTGTTCAGTCAATGTTTAGCGATATTAAAGATAATCGTTATCCCTTTCCAATCTATGCAAATAGTTTGACATATCAAGGACTCTACGGCTTTTCTACCTATTCAGAAGAACAGGCTGGTTCAATTACTGTTACTGCCAGAGGCACTTTAGGACAAGCATTTTACAGAGATGAACCGTTTGTTGCAATAGGTAGACTTATAGTATTGATACCTAAGGTCCCACTTGACGGACGATTTTTCTGTGAATTCATCAATTACGGTATACACTTCGCTATTGAGAGTACTGGAGTTCCTCAATTAACGGCACCTCAAATTTCTAACTATTCGCTACCTGTTCCTTCCGAGAATGAACAGAACACCATCGCCACAGTCCTCTCTGATATGGATGCCGAGATCACCGCATTGGAACAACGCAGACATAAAACCATCGCCATCAAACAAGGCATGATGCAGCAGCTGCTCACGGGCAAGGTCCGCCTGTTGAAATCCGATGTCTTGTAGGAGAGATTTGTAATCCCGACACACAAAGTTACCAGCGGTACAAATGGAGGTTTAAAGATTTAGAATACAAATAACTGACAATCCTTGCTGAAAACTGATTTGACCGACAGAAATATTTGTGTTATTATAACCACTATTGCCAGTATAATAAATTCTGAATATCTAACCAAATTCGCAAATGGGACATAATATATTGGAAATGGTATAAGTTCCCCATGACTAAAGCGCGCAGCACCGATTTCGGAAACCGCTCCCGCGCGCGTACGCGAGAGTGCGTAAATTCTTTGGAGGCATCAACGGCAAGATCCCCAAGAATTTACATTAGCAAGTTGTGTGGCCGCTTTGCAGCGTCCAGGCCAAGATACGCGTGAACGCGTGCAGCTCATGCACCCAAAATCCGAAGAACTGGGGACTTACCCCCCAGCCCTCTTGCTTTTAACAAGCAATTCAAACCCCGGTATACGGTCCCTGTAATCCGAGCAACGGGGCCCCTCAGTGAGCAAAAGGTGAATCAGAATGTGCTCAAGCTCCCTAATAGTTTTCTCATCAGGGTAGTCCTCACGGTCAAGATCAAGAACTTCAAGTATCTTATGAACATGGTAATAAATGGGGTCACCGTTAGGCATAATGTGCCTCCAGAGCAAAAATTTGCGGCCATCATCATACACTAAATGCACAATTGATGGCAGGACTTTTTAGCGTAATCAGGGCTATTTAGTTTTCCGAATATTTAGATGCTCACTTTACGACCCTCTGCTGTAGGAGTGAACTCCCGGTCGCGACTTTTCATCTAAAATGGACAAAAAGCCTAAAACGAAATAACCCTGGCGTTACTTTAGAAACTTGACAAAATCGGTCAGATGTGTTACTGTTTTCACGAAGCCTTGGGTATTAGGTAAAAGTTACCACAAACTCAAATATTTTTCAAGCATTTTTGCCAAAAGGAGCAGGGCTATTTAGTTTTCCGAATATTTAGATTCTCGCTTTACGACCCTCCGCTGTAGGAGCGAACTCCCGGTCGCGACTTTTCATCTAAAATGGACAAAAAGCCTAAAACGAAATAACCCTGGAAAAATGAAGATAGTTACGCCGAACCGACACTACGGTATAGTGATGTGAATGGGGCTTTAAAATGTCTATTCACAGATGCAAATATTGATGATCTAAACGAGTTACAAGGTGCTTTATTTGAAGGGGGTGTAAACAATGACAATTAAATTTATACAACAAGACTTTATTGAAAAAGTATCGGAAATGGTTAGGGTTATACCTGATGGCAAAGACCGATTTCGCGTGTTTACCCCCTTTATGTTTGACGACGGTGACCATATATCCATCGTTCTAAAAAAAGAACAAGCAGGTTGGGTGCTTTCAGACGAAGGGCATACCTTTATGCACCTTACGTACGATATTAAAGAGAGTAAATTATTCAGTGGCACACGTTATCAAATTATTTCAAATGCTCTTGACACATTTAATGTTGAAGATCGTTACGGAGAATTAATTATCAAAGTTCAGGAAGCGCGCTTTGGCGATGCCTTATATTCCTTTGCCCAAGCACTTGTCCGAATGGGGGATGTGTTGTGCTTGTCAACAGAACATGTCCAATCCACATTTATGGACGACTTTCATGCACTGTTGAATGAACATGTACCGGTATCACGAATTGATCCTAATTGGCATAGCAAAGAACTCGATTCTCAAAAAAAATACACAGTAGATTGTAGAATTAATGGAATGCCTGATCCACTTTTCGTGTACGCCCTTTCTAATGATGATAGAATCCGAGATGCAACGATAGCACTACAAAAGTTCTTGTCGTGGGATATTAAGTTCAGTCCAATGGGCATCTTTAAAGATAGGGAGGATACCAACAGTAAGGTAAGAGCGCGTTTTGACGATGTATGTGAAGTGCAGTTTCCTAATATGAAAGAAAGCGAAAACGAAATCATAGCCTATATAGCAGAAAGAATCTAATCAGTTTTAACTATATTTAATTCGGAGGATAAATGACAATTGATAACGTTATGAGAAAATATAGCATGAGCATAGACGATGTCCTGAATGTGCGAGCAATTTATGGCGGCACTGTCACCATTGCCTCTGACAAACATTTAGCGCGTGCGAATCGCATGGAACGCCCCGATACACCGTGGAATAAACCTACGAGATGCCGTGTCCGTTTCAAATCGTTATCCGACCCCGACTATAATAGAGCGATGACGTTGTTTCTAATCCTTTCTAAAGAGGAATTACGGACAATCTTATCCAGATCACAAAGGTAGACAATGGCATCCATCCGTATTTTCATCAGCAGCGTTCAAAGAGAATTGGCACAAGAAAGGAAGGTTCTTGGCGACTATCTGCGGAACGACCAGTTGATGCGAAGGTTTTTTGATGTATTCCTATTTGAAGATGTGCCGGCGTCAGACCGCCGCCCAGATGCACTCTATCTGGATGAAACAGTCTGACCTCTATGTAGGGGTGTTCGGCAACGACTACGGCTCTGAGGATAAAGATGGCATATCACCGACAGAACGGGAGTTCGATCAAGCAACCGCTATCGGCATACACCGATTGATTTTCGTGAAAGGGACAGATGACAGCATCCGAAAACCAAAGATGTTGGCACTCATCCAGAAGGCACAAATCGGACTCATCCGAAAACGATTCAACACATCGGAAGAATTGGTAACAGCACTCTACGCGGCATTGGTGGAATATCTTGTTAGTAAAGACCTCATCCGTTCTGAACCTTTTGACGCGGCACCCTGTTCAAAAGCATCGCTGGACGATCTCGACACCGAGCAAATGACTCGGTTTATCCGAATAGCACGCGGTGCAAGGGCGTTTCCACTACCCGTAGATGCGTCAACCGAAGATTTGTTGATCCATCTCAATCTACTAAACGACGGACGACCAACAAACGCAGCGATGCTGTTGTTTGGGAAATCACCGCAGCGATCTTTTATCTCTTCCGAAGTCCGGTGTGCACACTTTCACGGAACACAGGTCGCGAAACCGATTCCGTCCTACCAAGTCTACAAAGGCACAGCATTTCAACTCGTTGATCAGGCAGTGGATTTTGTGCTCAGCAAAATCGCGCTATCAGTAGGGACACGAGCGAAAAGCGTGCAAGCACCTGTCGCCTATGAAATCCCGAAAGAGGTGGTAACTGAAGCAATCGTCAACGCTGTAGCACATCGGGACTATACTAGCAATGCCAGTATCCAGGTAATGCTCTTTACAGATCGGGTTGAGGTGTTAAATCCCGGCAGACTACCACCGTCTCTAACATTGGAGCAATTAAGGGTCGCGCACACGTCAATTCCTAATAATCCGCTGCTCGCTGAACCTTTATACCTGGCACAATACATTGAACGGATGGGAACAGGGACATTAGACATGATCCGCCGTTGCAGCGATGCCGGCTTACCCGAACCGGAATTCAATGACAGCAGTGGATTCAAGATAACGATTTGGCGTGCTACACCTACAGAGCAGATTAAGGTGCAGCCAGAGTCACTCCCTGGAGATCTTAAATCAAAAGTGCTAAACTTACTTGCTGATGGTCCAATGTCAAGATCCGATTTGTCCAAGAAATTAAGACAGAAGGAAGTCTCCGGTCAGCTTAAAAAGGTTTTCCGAGACCTCCTAACTGACGAGATGATAGAATACACGCTACCGGAGAAACCCAGGAGTCCACGGCAGAAGTACCGATTGACAGACAACGGAAGAAGCGAACTTACGAATCTGAAATCAGGAAAAACTGCTTGAGCTGCAGCTTGGGCTGCAGCCCAAGCTGCAGCCCATGTTGCAGTAATCGTCCGTTGGGTAGGGCGAGCGAAACCCAACAATTTGTCTGAACCAGGATTTACAAGATTACAAGATTTTCAAGATTAGGAATCTCTAATATCAAGCACATTGCCTAAGATAACGTGAGTTTGATATATAGCAAATTCTAAACATAAATGGACATTTTCGTAGGGGTTAGGTTACCTAACCCCTACGGGCGAGAAGACCTCGCCCCTACGAGAAGCCCGACATCTTGTTTTTATCAAACTCACGTTAAGATAGACTCGTCCGATAGTGCTATCAAACATTAAGGTACAACTTTCACATAACAACCTTGATGAGAAGCAATCCTGAAAATCCTATAATCCTGAAAATCCTGGTTCAGACAATAATCCGTGGTTCAGACAATAGGAAACACAAACATGCACATCATTCGCGAAACAGAAAAAAACACGCAAGAACGCGTCATAGAATTCTTCCAAGATGCCTTGAACTATACCTACCTCGGCAACTGGGCAGATAGCGTCGACGAAAACAGCAATATCATCCCCGAAGACCTTACCGACTGGCTGCGGAGACAGGGAAACGACCCTCACATCGTTAACAGGGCGGTGTATCAACTACAACAAACAGCGAAAATCGGTGGAAGTAGAACACTTTATGACGCGAACCTTGAAGTCTATGATCTCCTACGCTACGGCATGAAGGTGCAACCGGATGTCAGTGAACAACATAAAACCGTCTGGCTAATAGATTGGGATAACCCGGAAAACAACGACTTCGGTATCGCGGAGGAGGTCGCACTCAGAGGAAAACACAACAAACGCCCCGATCTTGTGCTATATATCAACGGCATCGCAATCGGTGTGTTAGAGTTGAAACGTTCCATCGTCTCAGTTTCTGAAGGTATCCGTCAAAATCTAACGAACCAAACAGAGGATTTCATTGAGTGGTTTTTCAGCACAGTGCAGCTTGTGATGGCAGGAAATGAGACTGAAGGATTGCGTTACGGCGTTATTGAGACTCACGGAAAATACTGGTTACGATGGAAAGAGAGGCATGCACAGCCAGATACCGAACCAAATCCGTTACTCACAGAACTCAGCCACTTTTGCAACAAAGAACGGATGCTTGAAATACTGCGTAACTTCATCGTATTTGATGCAGGGATAAAGAAGATTTGCCGACATAATCAATACTTCGGTGTGAAGGCAGCCCAAGAACGCGTCCAGAGCAGAGAGGGCGGCATTATATGGCACACACAAGGCAGCGGGAAAAGCTTGACGATGGTCTGGTTAGCCAAATGGATTCTGGAAAACAACCACAACGCACGGGTGCTCATCATCACCGACCGCACTGAATTAGACGAACAAATTCAAGGTGTTTTTAAAGGCGTTAGCGAGGACATCAAACGCACAAAGAGCGGTGAGGATCTTATCCAAGTACTTAGCGATGCCTCATCAAGGTTATGCTGTTCCCTTGTTCATAAGTTCGGCAGCGACGAGGAAACCAGTGAAACCGATATTGATGGTTATGTTGCGGAATATAAACGGCATCTACCGCATGATTTTCGTGCGAATGGTGAATTCTTTGTCTTCGTAGACGAATGCCACCGCACGCAATCAGGCAAACTTCACAAGGCAATGAAGATACTGCTACCCGATGCAATGCTGATTGGCTTTACAGGCACACCCCTACTCAAAAGCGACAAACAGCGGAGCATTGAGACCTTCGGTCCATATATCGACACCTATAAATATGACGAGGGTGTCCATGATGAAGTGGTGCTTGACTTGCGGTATGAAGCACGCGATATTGACCAGAATCTCACCTCTCAGGAACGGATTGACCAATTTTTTGATAGCAAAACCCGCGGGGTAAACGATGTGGTGAAAGCGCAACTCAAGCAACGTTGGGGAACAATGCTAAATGTGGTAAGTGCTATAGATCGGTTGCGGAAAATAGTCGCTGACATAGTTTTGGATATGGAAACGCGCGATCGGCTCAAAAGTGGGAATGGGAACGCCATGCTTGTGGCAAATACTATCCTCTCTGCCTGTCGACTCTACAATCTTTTTCAAGATACCGAATTGCGAAGTAAATGTGCCGTCGTGACATCCTATAGACCCACCACAGAGTCCATCAGGCTGGCAGAAACAGGGGCAGGACTTACCGAAAGCCAACTGAAATACAACACCTACCGAGAAATGCTCGCAGCACACTTTGACGAACCTGCGGATACAGCGATGCACAAGACTGATCAGTTTGAACTGGAGGTAAAGCGACGTTTCATTGATGAACCTTCACAGATGAAACTCCTCATAGTCGTGGACAAATTGCTCACAGGTTTTGATGCGCCACCCGCCACCTATCTCTACATTGACAAAAACATGCAGGATCACGGGTTGTTTCAAGCCATTTGCCGCGTTAATCGGATTGATAGTGATGACAAGGAATTCGGCTACATCGTTGATTACAAAGACCTATTCAAGTCTCTGGAGCAGGCAATGACGGAGTACACCGGCGAGGCATTTGAAAACTTCGATGCCGAAGATGTTGAAGGACTATTGAAGGATAGACTGGAAAAAGGTAGAGAACGGCTGGAGGACGCACGCGAAACTATTAAGGCGTTATGCGAACCGGTTGATCCGCCAAAACATATCGAAGATTATATCCGTTATTTCTGTAGTGACGAAAATGCCAATCCTGAGCAAATCAAAGCAAAAGAACAGAAACGTGTCAACCTGTATAAGATGACTGCAGCTTTGGTGCGTGCGTATGCCAACCTCGCAAATGAGATGGAGGAAGCAGGTTATAGTGCCAACGAAGCAAAGAAAATCGAAAAAGAGGTGGGAGACTACGAATATGTGCGTAAACAGGTGAAACTGGCAAGTGGAGATTATATTGACCTGAAGATGTTTGAACCCGATATGCGCCATCTGTTGGACACATATATCCACGCTAAAGATAGTGATACGTTCGAAACTTTTGACGATATGCCACTCGTGCAACTGATTGTTGATAAGGGCGTAGATGCAGCAATTGAGAGGCTACCTGAAGGCATCCGCACAAACCAAGAGGCGATGGCCGCCACAATAGACAACAACGTTCGGCGCGTCATTGTCGACAAAACAGAAACTAATCCGAAGTATTATGAAGACATGTCGCGACTGCTTGATGAACTAATTAGGCAGCGGAGACAGGACGCAATCAATTATAGGCAATACCTGTCCGAGGTTACGAGGTTGAGCAAGCAGGTTACGGATCCTCCCACCGATGACTATCCACCAGGCATTGATACTAAACCAAAACAGGCTATTTTTGATAACCTTGGAGACGACCTGCCTATTGATCGTAAAACGGCAATGGCAAAGGCAATAGATGATGCTATCCTCGGAGTAAGAAGGGATAATTGGAGAGGGAATAGATTCAAGGAACGTGAAGTTGGTAATGCCGTAGCAAAAGTCATCTTGGATAAGTTTGATGACGATACCATTAACATTGAGAATATTTTTAATATTGCGAAAAGCCAAGATGAATACTAACAGTTACCACATTGAAATAGGCGGGTTTTCCATTGAGGTAATCCGCAAAGACATCAAGCATTTCTATATCGGTGTCCATCCACCAAATGGACAGATACGGGTGTCTGCACCGCTGCGACTTGACGATGACGCTGTGCGAATGGCAATCATTTCACGTCTGGGATGGATACGACGGAAACAGGCAGATTTTGTAAAACAAGATCGCCAATCCCAACGAGAGTTTGTATCAGGCGAAAGCCACTATTTTGCCGGCAAACGTTACAGGCTGAAAGTAACCGAACAGGATTGCCCACCAAAAGTTCAGCTGCTCAACAATACGAGAATCGGACTCACGGTGCGTCCGAACACAAATCGTGACAAACGTGAGGCGGTTCTATATGAATGGTATCGAGAGCATCTCCGCGAACAGGTGCCACCAATTCTCGCCAAATGGGAGCCGAAGATGGATGTATCTGTCAATGAAGTGCGAATCAAGAAAATGAAAACGTTATGGGGTTCTTGCAACATTGAGGCGAAACGCATCTGGCTTAACCTTGAGTTGGCGAAAAAACCGAAATCGTGTCTGGTGTATGTATTAGTGCATGAAATGGTGCATCTTTTGGAGCGTCACCATAATGATCGGTTTCGTGAGCTGATGGACACATTTTTACCACAGTGGCGCACCTATCGCGACGAACTGAACAAAGCACCGCTGGCACACGAAAATTGGCGATATTGACCTACGCAATCGTCGCTTCCCTGATACTCATGTGCTGCTATTGACCATGTGTGTGGTAGTCGCATATATGCATGCTGCAGCTGCTTGCAGGTGAATGTGATATTGACCTACGCAATCGGTACTTGTTTATAGTACTCCGTATAGACACGTCTCTTTAACTCCGTAGGAGCGACATATCCCGATTGCTAATCCGCTGCTAAAACATACCGTCCCCGAAAATTATGCGGAATGCCACACGCGCATTCTGCCAAGCGCATTTGGCGTTGATTCGGGACTAAAGAGGGTTTCTCGGACACGGAAAACCACTAAATTGACGCTAATGGTGTGGTTTCCCAACCGCACCTACCACAGCATATACATAATTATGGGTTTACTATAAAGCGCGTTGACAGCAATTTGAATAAGGAGGAATTAACCTTTCAAACTGAAACGATACGGAATTCGGAGACGTTGACTAACAAAGATTTTGCCTTGCGTAGCTGGAGAAAATAGCGAGGATTTGAGTGCTTGAATTGCAGCTTCTTCACAACCGAGTCCGCTAATTTCAATTACTTCAACGACTTTGATCTTACGGGCTTTTCCATCTACACCAATTGTGGCTTCAAGAACAACTAAACCCTGTTGATGTGAAAGCCGTGCGGATTCGGGATACATCGGATCAACCTTTTTCAGGAAAGTTGCGTTTTGAGTCGGTTTAGTAAAGGTCGGTATGTCAAGCGGAACAGGAGTTAATTGAACCTGATCTGAGGTTAGTGAACTTATATCAGATATTCGTTTCGTGCGTTGCGGCAATAGATTAACAGATGAAACATAAACACACTTCTTTTCCACAGCGGCATAAAATGGACATTGCATTCCTGATATAGTACTTTGTGAGTCGTCTAAGGCTAATATTCCATCTATAGGTGCAGGAAAGGTGACTGCTGGCATTTGTGGAACTTCAGTTTTAATCACAGCCGCGGCAGTATGAACGATTTGATGTGTAGGACGATGCAGGTTAACGTGTTTCGGATGAACTGATTTAGAGATGCTTTTTTCTTTAGCGGGACGTGTTAAAACACGTTTAGGCGATGGATTTGAGAGGATATCAATTTGCATTGCAGTGGGATGAATATCTGTCGTTTTGATTGATGATAGACCAATAATTGATGCGCCTATCAGATGCAGACAGACCGACAACATGAGCGAGGTATTCGGTATCAAACTGCCTGAAAAAATACGCGCAAAGGGTTTTCCAATACCAGAAACGTTCTGGGCATTATGCAGTTGATTCCGCCTTGCGAAAAATAATAATTTGTTCATAAATTGGACAACACTGTTCATAATATTTACACCCGCTCACTAATCAGTTCTGTGAAACTTTAGATATAGACAATACACTACCGCATTGTTATGATATTTTCGTCTGTTCTTAGGTTGGGTCCTTAAACTAAATAAGCAAATTTCGTGCCATTAAACTTTATACACTATATTGTAGGGCGGGGTCTCTGTGGCCCCCGTCCTGTCTTTGTATCTACGCAAAATGGGCGGACACAGAGACCCGCCCCTAACAATGAAGGGAATTATCTGACAATCCCACTGCTTTAGCCGTGGGTCAACAGAGCCATTCAGTTTTCAAGTTTTCACTATATTTTAGAGAAGATCGCGATTCGGAGATCGCTCCTACAGAAGAGAGACTTGAGCATCAGATGAGAACTACCGGACAATTGAATGGCTCTGGTGGGTCAAAAAACTTATGACATTTGCACCAAAACATGTTAGACTATATGTAGCATCGTGGATAGGGTTTCCACCCCATACAACCTGTCCGGGTCCTATCCCTCACCTGTGGAAAGGTGTGTGATGCTGTGCGAAATCACTTAAAACATTAGAATGTGGTAGAGAAAAACTAACATACGTTGTTACTACAACGACCCTACCACATTCGCTAACAACCTACCGTGGGATACACGGGAAGTTACGCCTGTGGAGTACAAATAAGACCTCATTCGGAGGCACGAGAGACGGAAGCAGGAATCACATAGGAGAGTTGTGTGCAAAAGAAGCACACGGCTTTAGCCGTAGTGAGTATCACGATAGATTGACTTATACCAAAAACTTTACACACCCATCATCAAGAAAAAACTTGCAATATCCAAAAATATTTGGTAAAATTATAATGAATTTCTTTCATATCAGGAGGAGATATACCAAATGGACATTAGAATTGAGTACTGCACATCCTGAAACTATAAACCACGGGCAGCCAGTTTGGCAGAAGCCTTGAAAAAGAAATATAGTGGTCAGGTTGAAGACGTGAAACTCGTTGAAAGTAGTGGTGGGGCTTTTGAAGTATACCTAAATGAGGAATTGCTCTACTCGAAGTTAGAAAGTCGACAATTTCCAACAACGGAACAAGTCACCATGGCGATCGACAAAGTATAATAATAGCAATGGGCATGGTAGTAGTTACCATGCCCATTCTTCTTATCACTTCTCTACGTTTCTATACAAAAAGCACCCACATTGGGTTTTTCCCCACCGCATAACTTTCAATTAGTGATAGTAATCCACTTTCCCGATTGATACGGTAAGTAGCAAGCTTACCTGATCCTTGTCCACCAACAAATAGGTAGTTCCCAGTCTCGTCAATATTAAAAACTCGAGGTGTTGGCTCTGTGAGTTGATGTCCCAAAGCGGTTAACTCTCCACTCTCGTCATCAATTGAAAATATCGCAATGCTGTCATGCCCGCGATTAGAGACATAAAGAAACTTCGCGTGCGGATCAATGTGAATTTGCGCGCAGCTATTATGCTCATCAAAATCCTCAGGAAGGGTGGAAAACGTTTGAAATTGCCACAAAAGTCCGGGAGCATCATTAACGGTGTAGTCGGGAGCACCTGATTTTGGGATTGATACCTCTGGGTCACCTTTCTGAAGGTTGTAAGCAGAAACACTCGATCCCTGCTCATTTGAAAAATAAAAGATCGGTTTGTTCGGATGTTCGCAGTAGTGCCGAGGTCCATCTGGGTCATCAGGATTAAAATTCCCAAAGAAGTTTTGGGTCAACTTGCCAGTATCAGCATCAAAGTGGAATTGGTAGATAGCGTTCCGCGGAACGGTGTGTGGGACAAAAGCAAAACGGTTTGATACGTCTGTTTCAATATAGTGGGCGTGTGGAGCCGTTTCAATGGTTTGGATCGGTTCACCTTGAACAGTTTTATCATCACCGATCGCATGCACGGTAACCTTACCAGCACCGTAATACGCGGCAAGCAAAAAGTTACCCGTTTTGTCAGTTGCGATGTAGCATGTATTCGCATCCAGTTGAATAGTTCGCAAAAGTGAAAGACCTTTACTCTCCTCATCAATACGGAAAGTGGCAATTTCTCGGCTGGAGCGAAGCCCCGCATATAAGTAGTTGCCACAAGGTGACAAAGCTAAAGGTCCAGGAGACCCACTAACATCAACATTTTCCTGTAACTCAATTGCACCATTAGATACATCAAACGTATAAATGGCGATTCTGTTTTCTCCAGCAATAGAAAGATAAACGTGAGATTGCATGTTTTTTCCTCAAGTTATGGTTCTTATACATTTCTTTAGATTTGTAGCGTTCGTAGTCGCGCAATTCACGCGCCTCAAACATTAAATCTAACGAGCGTTCGTAGTCGCGCAATTCACGCGCCTCGGACATTAACAGAAAATAACTACGGTGTCATTTTTTCCCTTTATTGAGAGTAGATTCAATCATTGCATGGGTCTTTGGTTCGCTACATAGACTGAGAAAAACCTCGTGTTCAAGGTCCAGTAAATACTGTTCAGTAACAAACTGCGGTGCTGAAAG
Organism: Candidatus Poribacteria bacterium; assembly: GCA_965237835.1. Taxonomy (GTDB): domain Bacteria; phylum Poribacteria; class WGA-4E; order WGA-4E; family WGA-3G; genus MSPOR6. Next base: position 1,457,723 of record OZ250160.1, read on the forward strand.
CATACCTCCACAAAACACGTAAGCCAATTTCTCAGCAAGAAACATCTCATAATCATTGATCGTATCATCCTGATGTAATTCCTGAAGGTACTGTTTTAGTCGGTTCGCTCCTTCCTCTCCTAAAACAAATACCTGCCGTGGTTGAGGTGGTTGATATCCGCTATTCGAAAGTGAGCGTACTAATTGTTTGGCATCATGGAGGTGATTGGCTTTTTGCGTAGAAATAAGGTCGGTTTTACGAAGATAACCGAGTTCTACCGCATCTGCAGCATCTTGCGAAACCTTTGCTTGACGAATAGTATCAAGTGCCATAAGCATAGGCACAATTAGCTGCTGAATTGGTGCTGATGTGTGTTGACCGTCTAAACAGCGAAATGCCATCTCAGTTGTTCCGCCTCCGCCGGGGATCAATCCAACGCGAAGTTCAACAAGTCCCAGTTTGCTACTACTGAAAGCTTGCACCGCATCTGCACCGAACGCAAGTTCGCATCCACCACCGAGTGCCATGCCTGCGGTTGCTGCAACGACAGGTTTTTTCGAATAACGTAGGCGTGTGCAAACCTGCTGCAGATTTCTAAGTGTTTGTGAAATTGCATCCCAGTTTTTGCTTCGGGCGCGTTCCTGTAAAAGAATGAGGTTCAGTCCTACAGAAAAATTGTCCGCTTCTGTACCGATCACCATGCCAATGTAATTCGTTTCGACCTCATCCAATGCAGAATCGAGAATCTCCAACGTGCTATCTTCTATAATGTTCAATTTTCCATGTAGTTCCAAATAAGTGATACCATCACCTATATCAATGAGACTGGCTTCTGCGTTGGAAATGATAGGTTTTGTATCTGCTGTTTTGAACATACTAAAATTACCTCAATAGTGAAACTCAAGCTGCTTTGAACAAGAGGTTACGCATCAAAAATGTAGTTGATTTGGTCGAAAGAATCTCGAGCAAAGGTGAATATAAAAACCAGCGGTTCAGTTCCAGTGCAACTGACAGTATGCTTAGCATTGGGAGGGATGTAGACTGCTGAACCGGGACCGAACTCTGCTTCACAATTTTCAATCTTCATGTGTCCATAGCCGCTGATGACATAATACGTTTCTTCAGGTTCGTGGTGGTGAAGCAAAAGTGAAGCACCGGGCGGCACCTCTGCTATACCTGTGACAAGACCGCTGCTTGGTCCGCGTTCACCCGTGATAAGAAGTTTCCAACGAACCGGACTTTTGGCGGCGATGTCTGGGTCATCCCAACCTTCCCAGTCAAGATCCGACTGATTGATTATTATAGGTTTTAACATAATTATAATTGCTCCTTCTGTTTGGACAAGCGTATATCTAATCAGATTAATTCAAGCAACCTTACATGACACGCTAATTTATTTTCTGGGTGCATGTCTTTTCGATTGACAATCGCAACTCTTTGCGTTATTATACGGGAAAAGGAGAATTATGACAATTCAAAAATTTCAGGAACAGATTGAGGCTATCTATTACACGCGGGATGCTGAACGTGGAGTGCCATTAACGTTCACATGGTTTGTTGAAGAGGTAGGGGAATTAGCCAAGGAGATTCGCAAACAACCGCAGGATATGGAACGTTTGCGTGAAGAATTTGCCGATGTTTTGGCATGGCTGTCTACATTAGCAAGTCTGCTCGGAATTTCTCTTGAGAATGCAGCGCAAATCTATGCAGAGGGGTGCCCGAAGTGCAACGCTACCCCCTGCGGGTGTTAATCTATTATAGATTCTCTAATTTGTTGTCATTCAGGGAGTGGACAGACACCCTCAAATTCAAGTAGCGCGGAATCTTCGTTTATATCATATTGAAAACGCTGCCCTTTAAATTTAACTTGTAATGCTGTTGGGTTAAGTAGTTTCAAATCTAATTGGAGTATATCTTCAACCGTGTTTGATAGCTTCAAATATAGCACAGAAATTAAACGGGCGAACTTCTCAAATGTTTCTGGCGTTCTTTTGAAATGTTGGTAGAGTTCAGGGATAGGTGAAGTAAGGGCTTGGAGTCTATTTCCATATTGCGATGAGAGTTCACCCCGGATCTGAACCTCTAACAGCATCTGATCAAAGACATTTGCTTGCATTAGGGATGAACTAACTGTTTCTAACTTTTCATCAAGGAGGAGACGGTTAGCACGCATGTTAACAATCTGATCTAATGTAAGGTATTCAAAATTAACTTTCTCTGTTTGATGCTTAAATGTCTTTCCCGTCGTGTCCTCAATGAGAATAAGTTTCCACACAGTCTCCTCTTCAGTCGAAATTTGCGCTACCTCTAGCGGCTTTACCCATGCCGCATCTTCTTTATGTGCGAAAGCAAGTAGATCATGTTGATCTTTCCGCAATGAACATAGAAAAGCAGCATGTTCAGATGAAGTAGGGGTAAGTGTTATAGAAATCTCCTTTGAATCCCAACGTACCTCTTGAAACGGAATGAAATAGTGCTGTCCTTCTACTGAGCGGAATAAAACGCAGTTATCGTTTTCCTTTTCTTTATTGCCTGCAGCGTTTACAGGTTCAGAAAATTCGGATGGTATAACGTCAAGAATCTGCTGAATACCAATATCCCAATCCTCATGAAGATTAACATATTGAAGATCTTGTAGAGTTACACCTTCTCCGATATCAATATCAGGAATCTCACATTCGTTCAATTTTACAGGGATAAACCAAACCCTATCAACAGGTTTTTGTTGAAGTTTATCAATTGCGATTGACAGTTCTTCATTCATGTAAGTCTTGTCGCGAGCGTTATATTCCTTTGAAAAACATGCAATAAAGAAATCTCCGTGATGAATTGCTTGTTGAATCGCTTGTTTCCAGGGCGTTCCAGGGTTTAAATTATCCCAATCCACCCAAACAGTGACGTCATTTGAGGTAAGGGCATTGCAAAGTTGGTCTACAGCAGCCTTGTTCTCATGGCAGTAGGAGATAAAGACATGCCGCATTTCTCTGGCGTGTTTAATCTCCATGTTAACATGGTTGATTAAGCGTGCTCGGAAAGATTCTCGGCGTCTTTTATGTACTTCGGACCCTCGTCGGATTTGGGACGGATCGGGTGCGTTATCACGCGTATAGGCTTCATAGTCGAATTCAACTTCTTTTGTAGTATTCATTTAGAATTTTTCCTTTAGCCTCATAAGCGGTAATTAAACGATGGAATTCTTCGCCTTCCGCAATGTAAATAATTATCAAAACCCGATTAGTAACAGTTTTTCCTACATACATCCATTGATCTGGATGTCCTTGCGGATCTGGGGCATCGAATCCATGGTGATCATCAAAAGCAGAAACAACTTCATAGAACTGGACGTTATGTTTACTTTGGACCTTCGCATACTTATCAGCATCCCATATAAATCCAATATCCATTCAGCGGACTCCATACGTTTACACGAGAAGCAGAAATGTAAATGCGCCTTTAGACAGTCAAACCAGTTAGTTTCCATTCAAAAACCGATCGAAATTACCGCCGAACAGGTTATTAACATCTCGCTCAATTTCTGACTTCGTAAGTGTCCATTGCACATCCAGGAGAGATTGATATTTTTCCACCAAAACGTCCGCAATGATCTGACGCGAGTGCTTCCACTTGTAGACGAGCTGATCTAATATTCGCGCATCCGAATGTTGTGGGATGACACTCAATCCAAGCAACTCAATCCGCTCACGGGTGATTTCTTCAATAACACTCGGATTGTTCATAAACCACCAACATCCAAATATCATCAGGTTTTTGAATTTCCGTCCTATCACACACAACTCATGTTGGTTTTCGCGAGAGAGAAGCGTCACAAGGAATTTATTGTCAGGGTTTTCACGGAGAAGTGTTTCTAGACTCGTCAAGTCAGCCTTTCCAGTGCCATCACCTGCCATTCGGAGTTGAGGGTTCACAGCACGTTTAACACCAATCATCAGCGCAAATGGGACGTTGAATTCACGCGAAATAGGTAAAATGCAGTTGTCAAACAACCGTCCGAGTATACCATCGTCACGGTATTGGAAGTCTGGTGGGAGAGAGACTGCCATGTATTTTGGGTTCATCCGCTGAATCCACGTCTCTAAAAATCGGCGTACCTCTTTATAACTTTTCTCTGATGAAAGTGTTGGATCTACGTCGTAACCAAGATTTTTGAGATGTTCATACGCAGTTTCTTGATAGTTATTGATAAGCACATCCATCCGAAGCGCAGCTTCAAAACGTTCGTCGCCCGTATCTTCCGATTCCCATACGGGTGCCTCTGCAGGATCAAACGGGTCATTCGTCATTACAACTTTAGAGACATTCGAACTTTCAAAAACTGTGTCAATAAATGCGTCAACTGTAGTATCAGCAAAATAGTCTCGGTAGTCTTGTAGATTTCGCGAACCAACATCCAATCCTAAAGCATTCAAAGTTGTCACAACCCCGCGACACGCCTCACTAATCGGTGAGTTTTCAATAAAAAGCGTCTGCCAAATCAGCTCCGCTTGCTGCGATTTTGTCATAGCCCAAAATTCCGGATATGAGACGTCTGACTTACGGAATACCTCTGCTATGAGATAGTGATAGGTCAGAAGTTCATCAATTCCCCACAACAAGAGTTCGCCAAAAGGTTGACTAAAAAGATGTGTGTGAATATCTGTAATGCTTTGGGTGTGGACTACTTCTGATATGGTAGTTTGAAGTTGATCAACAGTTTTTATTATCTGGTTATGATTCAGTTGTGGGGCTTTCATCTTGCGACTCCGAGTTCAGTTTGTGGTGAATAAAATTTACTATTTCTTCAGGAGGGTGTTTGCCAAATCTGACGTAAACGCCGCGGAAGTTTTCAAGACGTGTCGGCTTAGAAAAGGGGCTTAGCAGCACACCGTTTCTGTCAACATAATAACTACGGAACGTTGACCAAGCGCGTTCCATTTTATGACAACATGCTGTGGCAACTAAACTTTCTATTCCGCAGTGGTAATGAAAAGGTATAAAATATTTATAGAGTGGACCGATCAGAAGAATTGCTGATAACAAACTAACGAAAAACGACTTAAACCCAAAATAGATACCAACAAGAATAAGAGACAGAAACAGAAATAACAGCACGGACCGCTTCCAACTTTCAGCAAGCGGATGCACACGCCACGAGATTACTCTGGCGCGAGTCTGTTCAGATACAGAATCCATAGAATCCGTATCTTCAACGGTCCGATGTTTTTCTAGCACGGGTTACTCTGTATCTTCTGTAGGTTCAATGGTGCCTTTTGAATTTTCATCAGGCGTTTCTGCTGGAGTTTCCTCACCGTTTTCTTCTTTGGTGGTGATAGTGCCTTTTGGATCGTCTTCAGTCGTATCCTCTACAACTTCCCCAGCGTTTTCTGTTTCAGCAGGTTCTTGAGCATTTTCGGCTTCCTTCTTAATAGGGGTTAGTCCGCCAGTGCCTGTTTCTCCATAAAAACGCATCAAGAATAGCGAGATAACCATAAATCCGATAGCTACCCAAGTGGTGAGTTTGCTTAGAAATGTTGCTGCACCGTGTCCTCCAAGGACAGATTGTATCCCTGAACCCCCAAAAGCACTGGATGAAAGCCCTTCGCCTTTGCTATCCTGTAAAAGAATAATCAACGTCAGGAGAACACATACTGGGACGAAGAGAATGACCGCCATGATTACTACGATTCCCATGAAAAAATCCTCTCTGTTTTTGCCTATAAGGCTGGAATAATAAAATTATAAAGCGCGTTTAACGATTTGTGCGAATGATTCAGCTGCAAGGCTTGCGCCTCCAACGAGAGCACCGTCTACGTCCGGTTGTGACATCAGTTCTGCTACATTCTCAGGTTTCACACTACCGCCGTATTGAATACATATCTGAGATGCGACTTCATCTGAAAACGCATTCTTTAGCAAATCTCTGATAAATTTGTGAACATCTTGTGCTTGATCGGGAGTAGCGGTTTTTCCGGTTCCGATTGCCCAGACCGGTTCATAAGCAATTATGCAAGACAACATTTCAGTGACAGATAGTTCTGCAATGCCGCCAGTAACATGATTTTCAATAACTGATTCTGTGCGACCTGCTTCCCGTTCTTCAAGCCTCTCACCAACACAGATGATCGGTTTCAAGTCGTGGGATAACGCTGCTTTTACCTTTTGGTTGACGGTCTCATTTGTCTCTCCGAAGTATTGTCGACGTTCTGAATGACCGATAATTACATAGTCGCAGCCTATATCTTTTAGCATTGGTGCTGAAACTTCACCTGTAAATGCACCATTATCTTCCCAATAAACATCCTGTGCAGCGAGACAAATGTTACTGTCTTTTATGACTTTACTAACGGCATCAAGTGCTGTAAAGGTCGGTGCGACTACAATTCCAATGCCGCTGCATCCCGAAACTAAATCCTTTAACTCAGTTGTGAGCGTGACCGCCTCTGAAATTGTGTTATTAAGTTTCCAATTTCCTGCAATGATAGGTGTTCGCATAGTCCTTCCCATTATAGCACGCGGGATGTGAGTTCTACGAGACGGTTAGAATAACCCCACTCGTTATCATACCATGAGAGGACTTTAACAAGTCCGTTTTCAATGACTTTTGTGAACGGTGCATCAAGAACGGAGGAGAGTTTGTTCCCGTTGAAATCTGATGAAACAAGATCAAGCTCAGAATATCCTAAGATTCCAGTTAACGAATTTTCAGATGCTTCTTTCAATGCAGCGTTGACATCTTCCACACTCGGTTTCTGCTTCAGTTCGACAGTTAGGTCAACAACGGAGACGTTTGGTATTGGGACTCGGATAGCGAATCCATCAAGTTTACCGTTCAAGTCCGGTAGAACTTTACCGACAGCGACAGCGGCACCGGTTGTGGTGGGGATCATTGACAATGTAGCAGCACGCGCGCGACGCATATCTTTGTGTGGGAAATCGTGAACACGTTGGTCGCCAGTATAAGCATGCACAGTCGTCATCAAGCCACTTTCAATTTCAAAAGTTTCATGCAGCACCTTCGCGACCGGGGCGAGACAGTTCGTCGTACACGATGCATTGGAAATAACATTATGCTCTGTTTTATCATATTTATCATCATTCACGCCGATAACGATCGTGATGTCTTCACCTTTTGCGGGAGCGGAGATAACTACTTTCTTTGCGCCTCCAGAAGTGATGTGCTTCTCAGCATCTTCCCTTGCTGTGAAAAAGCCAGTGGATTCAATGACGACATCCACGCCAAGTTCTCCCCACGGCAGGTTAGCAGGATCGCGTTCAGCGAATACCCGTATTTCGTGACCATTCACAACTAAACTACCGTCTTTCGCGGCGATGTCGTCTGACAGGATACCGTGCACAGAATCATATTGGAGAAGATGTGCAAGGGTTTCAGGATTCGTCAAGTCATTAATTGCTACGAATTCTATATCTAACCCAGGATTCAATAACGCTGCTCGAAAAGCGTTCCGTCCAATCCGACCAAAACCATTAATACCTACTTTAATTGACATAAGACAGACCAGTTCCTCTAATTTCTTTTGCCCAAATGAGCTTCAATGTTCAATGTATACATCTACAATCTCCCGTACCGATGATAAATTTACAAACACAAAAAAAATGGGAGATATAACAATTCTTTGGTCCCGTAAGATGTGCTAAAAGATGAAAACTTATGAAATATGGTAACCAAATAATATCTTTTGAATTTCAGAATTATCCTATTTTAAACATTAATCTTCTTAATTATACCTTAAAATACGCCAAATTGCAACTATACCTGTGCTAAAGCAGGGCTATTTAGTTCTCCGAATATTTAGATTTTCAATCTAAGACTTTCCGCTGTAGGAGCGATCTCCGAATCGCGACCTTTTGACTAAAATGGGCAAAAAGCCTAAAACTAAATAGCCCTATGCTAAAGGCAGAACCATTCAGTTTCCATTTTCGGTCTGGCTTTACCCGGATCCGTAGATGCGGTTTCCTAACCGCACCTACCGGGCGGCAGGTTCTTAGCGCGTAACTCTTTTCTTAAATTGACACTTACGGGTTGAACAACGGTTAGCTTAGCTAGTGAAGTAAGAACTATTCGCCAAATTGGCTTACTTCAGCAAAAGCACCGACACGGCAGGATCGCTTATATGCACAATAGTTACAAGGTTCAGTTTTATCTTTGGGGACAACCGGAGTATCGCCTTCTTCTTCAGAATTCACAAATGTATCAACGCGCGTGATAAGGGGAAAGGTTCCGTCAGATATGCTTTCAACGTACTGGTCAACGTAACCTGAAACGCGAGTAAGAATTTCGTAAAACACTTCTTCATCTAATAATTGTCTACTGGTTGCACCACACTTTCCCCACTCTGAACCGTTGTATTTTTTATACCTAATTCCGTTTAAATCTTTCCTTCCAATACCGAGTTCAACTTCGCATTCTGCCAGTCTGATTTTATGAAAAAGTCCCGCTGTAAGTTCTAATCCAGTTTTTCCATTTTCATCTAACAGTTTCTTTGCGATTTGTAGGTAGATAGGGATTTGGAGTGCGCGCCCTTCAAGAATATTTTGCTTTTTAGGTAATGTGCTTCCGGTTTTGTAGTCAACTACATTAAAATATCCTTCTCCGATGTCAATGCGGTCAATTTTGCCTTCCATTTGCACGTTGCCGATGGGAATTTGATCAGGACAACTGAGTTCCGGGTCTCTTTGTCCAGGCGATCTGCCAAAACAGACTTCAAAGTAACGCGGCATAACAGGCAGATCGTAGGCGTGCTCCGCTTCAATCCATTTATGGAGTGCAGCCCGAAGTTTTTCTATTTCTATTTTCCAGAATAGATTGTTTTCACTAATTTCCTGATGCCGGATCCGTCTCGCTTCTGATCTGGAGTGTAACAATTCTTCTAATTGATGTTTTGCTTTTTCGTGCGTTTCATCAATACATTGTGCAATTGGTGGATCTTCGTTGTCCCGACGATTTTTGTAGAATTCGAAGAGAACATCATGAATTAACGACCCTTTTTCAAGGCTGGAGGGTTCGTCCTCATCCTCATCCTCTTTCACTTTGGACATCAGTACTTTTGAAACAAAGTACTGGAACGGGCATTTAGCGTAAGTCTCTAATTCTGTCACTGAATAAGGTTTATTGCGGAGTTTTTCCAAATCAGACCGACCTTCAGGAGTGAGTTCATCTTTAACTAAAAATCCTTCATACGGAGAATGATTGCCTGTTTGCTCGCGGCTCTTTTCAACTTCAACTGCATGCTTTATCAGAGGGCGCATGCCCGCGATTTCTGCAGGAAATTCCTTTTCAGATGGATTCTCTGTTGTCCATACATGATTGCCGTATTCACTGAGGAAGCCGGGAATGCTCCCTAATGAAGAATCCGCAACTTCTGCTGTGCCGACGTCGGCGATTACCTTTAATTGTGTTAAGAACAGAGAAGGGATAAGCTCGGATACACCTTCACGCTTAGGTACAAGGAGATACAACTGTTTACGAAAAGACTTGAGAACCCGATAGAATAGGAATCGGTTGTCGTGCAGTTGTTCCTCTTCAGTACGATACGGGGTTTTTGGAAGCAGCGGATCCGGACGATAATTCTGTGGGAATCCACCGTCTACAAAATCACCTAAAAAGACAGTATTAAACTCCAAACTACTAAGTTCACCGAGTGTCGCAATCTTGACAACTTCACCTTTTGTCAGCGCACTATTTTGATAGTGTGTGTGCTTTGCAATGTAGTGAAGTTTTTTAATATAATAATTAAGTTGATGTGATTCATCCCCTTCCGACTTCAATACATCACAAAATTCTTTAACTATTCTAATAAATTGATGATAAGCGTTTATCTCGCCTTCAACAATCTCCTGATTTTTTCCAAGCATCGGGTTTAGAATTCGTTGAAGAACTTCGCCAGTATTAAGTAAATTGCCAACATAGTCCTGAAATTCGTTGGGCTGAAATGTGCGCGTGTGGGATGTAGGTTCAACATCAGAGAAATAGGAATCGCCTATAGGTTTTCGGTTTGATGAAAGCCGGGAAAAGGTTGCTTTGACCACCTCTGATTTCGTCAATGGGATGCTTTCTGAAAGTGAATAAGGGATATCAAAAGAGGAAAATGTTTCCGCAATACGCTGTTGATATTGACCGAAGTTGTAATAAGCAACACAAATATCCCCTAAGTTACACTTCCCAGTTGATACGCGTTGCTGGATTAGATGCGCAATCTGCTCTACCTCGTCGGATCGATCAGCAGGTCTCAAAAATGTAATCTCATCGGTTAGATCACTTTTGTGATCCGAAGCAGCATTTGTTTGGAAAAGATTTTCGGCAAAATGTTGGTGTCGGTTCGGATCGCGTTCATGATCTGAATCTATGTGGGCTCCCACATCCCTGAAATGCAAGACAAGTTCAATAATATTCTTATAGAGGTCCCCATTCTCCTCAACACAGTCAGTGCGGAACCACATCTCAATGTCAGACATTTTAGCAATACTTTCCAACAATTTAATGTCGGCTTTTGAAAGCACAGTGAAACCCTCAACAACAACCAGGTCGGCACTTGGAAATGTGTGCTTGAAGAACTCATCTTGGAAATTGTTTGCAAGGTAAAGGTGTTTTCCTTTCTCATCTATCCAGCGATTCTGAAGTTTCGCTTCGTATTCATTATAAATGTGAGCAAGGTCAGTCGTGGTATTATTATCTGTTACAAAACTCGGTTCGGTTTCACCTTGATCTCTTAGGTGATTTATCGTGTCAGTGATGAGGGAGAGTGTGCTATCCGGAACATCACTGTTTTCAATTGGGCGAAATGCGTTATATCGGTAGGTATCAGCTGAGTCCGGATCCGCTATTTCTTGGATCCATAGGCTTTGAAGTCCTGATGAAATGTGTTGTCTTGATGGACGAACTTGATTGTATAGTCTCTGTACGAAATTTTCAATGTCATACACCAGTAAATTGGCAACTGCTCGGTTGGGGTGATAACTAATCAACTCGCGTTGGCGTTTCAAACGCGCTGCATCATTAGGCACAACAACAACAAAGGTTGCTGCCTCATCATTATGGATACGGGTTTTAAGGATGGTTTCTATATCATGCATTTTGAGAGTTTACGGCACGTAGAATATGCCTACTACTTTTACTTTACTTGTGTGCCAAGTGGGACTTCCGTTTCTGGCGTTAGCAATACCACAGAATCACCACTCGCAGCGAGAATCATGCCGTGTGATTCAACATTGCGAATCATAGCAGGTTCTAAGTTCACGACTAAAATCACCTGTTTTCCTATCAAGTCATCCAGCTTATAGTGCTCTGCTATTCCTGCGACCACTTGCCGTTTCTCTGTGCCGAGGTCTACTTGCATTTTGAATAAGCGGTCAGCACCTTCAATCGGATCAACTGCAATGACGCACCCAACCCGTAAATCCAGTTTTTGAAACTCGGCAAAGGAGATAAGATCAGTCGTTTTATCTGCCGACTTCTGTTTGGGTTTAGTTGTTTTTGGCTCTGATTGTTTCTGCTTTTTGATGTCAATACGTGGGAAAATCGGTTCGCCTCTACTAACTTTTTGATCCACAGGTAAACGTCCCCATGCCGCAACGGTATCAAATTCCGTTAAACCGATCTGTTTCTGTATTTTCTCAGCAGTATTCGGAATAAACGGAAAAAGCAGAACAGAGATGAATCGCAATGCTTCTAAACTATTGTAAAGGATAGTTCCCATTCTCGGTTTTGTCTCTGGCTTCGCAAGGGTCCAGACTTCGGTCTGTTGCACATAGCGGTTAATCCGACGAACAAACTCCCAGATAGTCTCCAACGCGCTGTCAAATGCAAACACCTTCATATACGCCTCTACATTATCAAGTGTCTCTTGCGCCATCGTCGCAATCTCGTCGTCAAATTCACCCGGTGTTGTTGGTGCTGGTATCCCATCAAAGTTTTTATTGACCAACCCGAGGACACGATTCAGCAGATTACCTAAATCGTTTGCTAGGTCTGCATTGTAGCGTTCATGCAAACGAGCAGGACGGTAGTCACCATCGTTGCCAAAGCTAAACTCGCGCAGCAGATAATAACGGAACGCGTCCACACCATAAGTCGCAATGTCGGTATCCATATCAATGGAAATACCACGCGTTTTGCTCAACGCCTCGCCATCCTTTGTCAGCCAACCGTGTCCGACGATCTGCTTCGGAAGTGGTAAGTTAGCAGACATTAACATCGCAGGCCAAAGCAACGCGTGAAAACGGGTGATGTCCTTCGCCATCATGTGTACATCAGCAGGCCAAAACGTTTGGTAACGCTCACTTTCGGTTTCATAACCAAGTGCGGTCATATAGTTACTCAAAGCCTCTATCCAGATGTAGATAATATGCTCTGGATCGAATGGAAACGGAATTCCCCAGGATAGGGAGGAACGGGAAATACTTACATCTTGTAAACCAGATTCCAAAAAGTTTACTAACTCATTGCGCCGAGTAGTGGGGTAAACAAAATCTGGATTCTCGCGAATATGCGCAAGTAGTCGATCCTGATACTTGGAGAGCCTAAAGAAATAGTTCTCTTCTTCCAACCACTGCAGCGGTATTTTATGATCAGGGCAGATTTTCTCATCTGTTAACTCTTTTTCCGGAAAGAACTCTTCACATGAGAGACAATAAAATCCTTCGTAGGTGCCTTTATATACATCACCACTCTCATAGAGCACATTCAGGAATTTCTGTGCACCGCGCTTGTGTATATCGCTTGTTGTGCGTAGAAAGATATCGTTTGAGATATTCAGACGTTCCCACAGTTTGATAAAAATCGGTGCCATCTTGTCGCAGAAAACTTGTGGAGAGACACCTTCCTCTTTCGCAGCGTTATACACATTGACAGCATGTTCATCAACGCCAGTAAGAAAGAATACTTCACCACCCTTGAGGCGGTGATAACGTGCTAAAACATCAGCAGCAATAGTCGTATAGGCATGTCCTGCATGGGGTTCACCGTTGACATAGTAGATAGGCGTAGTGACGTAAAATGTACTCATATATTCTTTTATTAAGACTCCCGTTTAGATTCAAGTTGCTATTTGCACTATAATACCCAATTAACGGGATTTGTAGTGCGAGGTCCCCGTGCCTCGCAATGCTTGACTTTATCGGAAAACTTCTAATCAAGTTAATTTGGTATAAGTGTATCTATTTAGATACGCAATTAGTTTGCTATAGAGCAATTCCTATTTTACTCTAACAGGGTCTGTATGTCAAGGGATTTTGTGACGAAGGCAGGGCTATTTAGTTTTAGGCTTTTTGTCCATTTTATCCGAAAAGTCGCGATTCGGAGATCGCTCGGACAGCGGAAAGTCTTAGATTGAAAATCTAAATATTCGGAGAACTAAATAGCCCTGCGACGAAGGTGCGAAAGTGGCCAAAGTTTTTATGCTTGAAGAGGCTTTCAAAATCTGATAACATAACATCTAAGCGAAAAAGAGAATCCATTTCTAAATATCCGTTCGAAAATAATGGTTTTGTTTTATGAAAGGATAACCTCTTTTATGCTTTATGGGCTAAAGAATGAACTTCTAATAATTTTCTGACCATAGGGAATGCCTACTTTTTTATCTCACTATAGTGCATTCAACTATATTAACCCAGCGGGGCGATATGTTTATAGCAGCATGCGAATTGTCTGTACTGCTTAGCAGTAAGGGTGTGAATGAATAAAACACGGGGTGATTTGACTCAAGGCAGTCTTCTCCGCCATCTGTTACGACTTGCAGTGCCGATAACATGCGGTTACATTCTCCAAGACGCATTCAACATCGTTGATATGATTTTCGTTGGAAGATTAGGTCCTGCTGCCATAGCAGCTGTTGGCGTGAGTGGCAATTTGCTAAGGTTAATTGGTGTTTTCTCCCTCGGCATCTCGACCGGTGCCGGGATTATGGTAGCACAGTACTTAGGTGCAAGGAATCATGCGCAAGCCGGACATGTAGCGATGCAGGCTATTCTACTTGCCTTTTTCTTTGCTATCGGTATCGGAATAGTTGGCTACCCATTAGCCGAATTCGGTTTACGTGCTGTGAGAACCACAGACCCGGAGGTGATACAACTCGGCACATCCTATATACAGATAATACTTGTCGGCATCAGCACGATGTTTTTATCAATGACGCTTGGCTCTATCTTTCGTGCTAGCGGTGATGGTGTAACACCTATGGTGGTGTTAATTTTTTCAACCTTGATTAACATTACGCTTGATCCTTTATTGATTTTTGGACTATGGAAATTTCCGAAATTGGGTGTCGCGGGTTCAGCGTATGCAACGCTTATTGGTAGAGGCATCGGTGTCATTATTTTGCTATTTCTATATTTTAGCGGACGTGCTCCCATATCATTTCGACACATCCATCTTCGCGCTGATCTCGTCGAAATGCTTAACATTTTAAGGTTAGGGATTTATAGTTCTATGCAAGGATTCTGGCGACATCTATCTCGTCTCGGTTTCCTTTGGGTAATTGGTCCTTACGGCCAATATACTGTTGCTGCCTATACTATTTGCATGCGGCTTCGGATACTGGTAATGAACCCCGGTTTTGGAATAGCCAACGCTGTCGCACCCGTAGTTGGGCAGAATTTAGGTGCGAATCAGATTGACCGTGCCGAAAAAACGGCACGAATGGGGAACATTGTAGGAACATCACTGATGACAGGAATTGGAACTCTCTTCCTGATTTTTCCACAAGTTTTTATTCAGATTTTCACTAATGATCTGGAGGTCATAAAAATCGGATCCGTTTATCTTCAGTTCCTATCACCCACATTTGGATTCATCGCTTTTTCCTTGGTGTTAGGAAAAGCACTTAACGGTGCTGGGGATACTTTTTCACCTATGATTATTACCCTCGCTGCTCAGGTAGGGGTAGGTCTGGGACTTGTAATACTGTTTTCACATTTTTACGGACTTAAGGGGGTTTGGATCGGCATTGCCCTCTCAAATGTAGTGCAAGGTATTGCGATGTGGATTTGGTATCGCACAGGAAGATGGAAAACAAAAAAGATTATTAAAAATGGTAGTAGAAATACTATCGGAAAGGTGGCTTGAAAATGGCAGACAAAGGTTACAAGAACCCTCAATTGGTAATTTCAGTTGAGGAATTGAAAAGCAATCTTGACGATGAGACGTTTTGCATCGTTGATACGCGTCCAACGCATGAATATATACGCGGACATATTCCTGGCGCGCTTCATCTCGATCTGTTCGGGTTGAGTCTCATCAACACTCGGAAGGAAACACTTGATACTTTTATGTGGATGATCGCTTACTTATTTCAACAACGCGGTATTGATCATACTAAAACGATTATATGGTATGAGGACATTTCAGGAACACGTGCCTCTCGGGGGTTGTGGTTTTGCGAGTATTTAGGACATTCCAAAACTCGTTTATTAGATGGTGGTTTTAAAGCATGGTTAGCAGCAGACGGACCGGTCAGCACTGAAGGCGTTGAACCTCCTGAAGTTTCGCAATTTCCGATAGACCTAAAACTTAATATACAGATGGATGCGGATGTGATTCATGCCTTGCTGAACCAAGAAGATTTTGTTCCCTTGGATACACGCACAGATGATGAACACTACGGTAGAGTTGCTCGCGCGGAACGCGCAGGTGCTATTCCCGGTTCTATTCATATAGAATGGCTCAACAACCTTGACGAAACTGGTGCATTCAAACCCGCAGATGAACTCCAGAAAATGTATGAAGCAGTTGGGGTTACACCGGAAAAGCGGGTAATGTGCTACTGACAGGGTGGTTACCGCTCTTCCCAAACCTACTTGGCGTTGCGGCTCATCGGTTATCCGTTAGTGAGCAATTACATTGGGTCTTGGAAAGAGTGGGGAGACCGGCTGGATTTGCCGGTCGAAATTCCTGAGGAAAAGTGATTTATACCAAATTAACTTGATTCCAATCTATCGGTACGGTTAGGAAACCGCACCTTATGCGTCAATTTAGTGCCATATATGCTTGTGGGAGGCGTTTTCAACACTGATAACAAATCGGACAGATAGGTTCCCTCCCACAATGTAGGCACCAAATGCCACACGCGTATTTGGCGTTGATTTGGTGCTTTGTCCGCGCACTGTTGTCTGAACCAGGATTTTCAGGATTATCAGATTTTCAGGATTATCGCTTTTGTACACTTGTCGCACCAATAAATGCCACAGGCGCATTTAGCGTTGATTCACCGAACCTGTAGCGCAAACTGTTAGTTTGCGTCTATATCTAATAGGCACAAACTAACAGTTTGTGCTACAACACATATAAGAACAGTCCACAGGTTAGGTCTCGCAAGCTCTACCCAACGGACAGCTGCTTAAATTGACGCTTATGGTGCGGTTAGGAAACCGCACCGAGTCGTGCGAAAATGGTTATCGGACGCATATTCCATAAGATCCGGTGCGGTTACAAACCGCACCTACCGGTCCTGTGGAAATCGGGATTACCGATTTAAATACTTAAACTTCATGAAACCGCACCTACCGGGTGGGATCAAGTTAATTTGGTATAAATTGACATATAGGGTTCGGTTGGGAAACCGAACCTACTGGTCTGGGAAAAATGCACGTTTAAGATAATGTCTCTAAGAAATTAATGCAAATTTCAGCCACTTCTGCTGGGCATTCGTGTGGTAAATAATGTCCGGCATTAGGCACCCATATCGTCTGAATATTGGGATTAGACGGAATGCACAACTTCTGTTCAGTCGATTCATTCCTTCCCTTTCCACCAAACACTTCATAAATAGGAATACGTGCTTTTTCAAGATATGTATAAGCATCAAAATCCTTGACAGATGCCCAGAAACTTTCCCAGACACTGGGTTTAAACTTGCTCCGTGTCTCTCCAGCCTTCTGCTGAATCTGAGTTATCGCTGTTCCGTCCAATGAACCGTAAAATCGTCCAGGGTCAAACGCACTTCCTGCTGATGAAAGACTCGTCCATCCCTCAAGCAAAATAAGCCCGACAACCTGCGGCGAACGTTTGGCAACATCCATCGCAACCATACCACCAAGGCTATGTCCAACAAGTATTACCTCTTGAATCCCAATAGCGTCTGCAAGGTACAGAACATCATCACCAAGACTATCTAAGGTAAACGGTTCGATAGGCACACTGCTGTGTCCATGTCCACGGAAATCAAGCGTTATGCTACGCTGATCGCTCGGTAATTTTTCAATTACTGATTTCCAATCAGTTGAATCACATCCTGTTCCGTGCAGGAAAAGTATAGGGATACCTGATCCGCCAGAATCTAAGAAAACCATCTCTCCCCAAAATCTGGTGATTGCTGTAACTGTTGTCATAGGATGTGATTTAGTGTAAAAATTGGGCATCCACTGTCTCGCCAGCATGTAAGGTTACACCTGCTGGAATGGTAATCAATCCATTCGCCAATACAAGAGAATGCAGAATGCCAGAGCCTTGTGGTCCAGTAGTTTTGGCAGTGTATTCCCCATCCTGCTCTGTAAGGATCGCACGCATATAATTTACGCGTCCATCCTTGTTCGTAACGTCTGCTGCCAAAACTGCTTTGAAGGTTGGACGTAATAGATCAGTATGTCCTGCCATTTTCAGAAGCGCAGGACGTACAAATAGTTCAAACACAACGAGAGAAGACACAGGATTGCCGGGTAATCCAAAAATCGGTTTTCCATCAATTATCCCATAAGCTTGCGGTTTTCCTGGCTTCATTGCAACACGCCAGAAGTTCATTTTGCCTAATTTCGTCAGGACGTTTTTCACCACATCGTGTTCCCCGACCGAAACGCCGCCACTTGTAATCAAAGCGTCTGCTTTAGCAAGGGATTCACGGAAGATTCGCTCAGTTTCGGCTTCATCGTCTGGAGCGATGCCCATATCAATTGGAGAAGCATCAGCACTCTGAACTTGGGCATACATACCGTACCGATTGCTATCCCGAATCATGCCCGGCATGAGCGGTTCACCGAGTGGTGTGAGTTCATCACCTGTTGAGACAACTGCAACCGTAGGTTTACGATATACCTTCACTTCTCCACAATTTAGTGACGCAAGCATTGATATTTCTGGAGGACGAAGAACTTTTCCTGGAGACATGACACAATCACCTTGCTTAACACTCTCTCCGGTAAAACGAACGTTCTGTGCTGCTTCCACACTTTCAAAGATTTTAACCTCATCACCTGCATACTCAGTTACCTCCTGCATCACAACAGCATCTGCCCCGTCAGGCATCACGGCACCTGTCATGATACGCGCAGCTTGTCCATTTGAGACATGTTTTTTGGGGGCATATCCTGCAGCGATAGTTTCAACGACTGACAGCACAGCGGGATTCTCTTTTGATGCATCCTTCACATCTGCTGAATGCACTGCAAAACCGTCCATCGCAGAATTGTCAAACGGCGGGATGTTTTCAGTAGCATGTAGTGTCTCAGCAAGAACATAACCAGCACATTTTAGAATCTCGCGCTTTTCCGTCGGTAAAACAGGGATACTCTCTAACATTTGTTGACGTGCTTCTTCAACGCTTAGCATTTATTTCGCTCCAGTCAGTTTACAATTTGATACAGTGATACTCACGACGGAAACCAAAGCCGTGTGCTTCTTTTAGCACACAACCCTCCTATGTGATTCCTGCTTCCGTCTCTCGTGCCTCCGAATGAGGTCTTATTTGTACTCCACAGGCGTAACTTTCCGTGTATCCCACGGTAGGTTGTTAGCGAATGTGATAGGGTCGTTGTAGTAACAACGGACATTAGTTTTTCTCTACCACATTCTAATGTTTTAAGTGATTTCGCACCAGCACCACACATCTTATCACGGATGGGGACAGGACTCAACACAGGTAAGTGTTGAGGTGATAACCCTGTCCAACGATGCTACATATAGTCTAACATGTTTTGGTGCAAATGTCATAAGTTTTTTGACCCACGGCTAAAGCAGTGGGATTGTCAGATAATTCCCTTCACAGAATTTATAGTGAAACCAATTAACGTGAGTTTGATATATAGCAAATTCTAAACATAAATGGACATTTTCGTAGGGGTTAGGTAACCTAACCCCTACGAGAAGCCCGACATCTTGTTTTTATCAAACTCACGTTATAATTAATACCACATTAACTTGATTAGAAGTTTTCTAATAGCGGTTAGCATTGCGAGGAGTACCCAGAGACCTCGCGCTACAAATCGAGTTAATTTGATATAAGCTATGTTTACTTCGCATGTCCTATGAGTAGCACTACAGCTGGCAAAGAAGTTTCCGCAGATTGGCTATATGCCCAATCAATACTGCTAATATCAGCATCCGTTTCTAACATCTGATACGGTAAGTTCCATGCTTTGAGTGTCGGTTCAAGGAACGCAGCAACAGAGTCAACCCATTTTCCATCAGCATCGCGGTTATGATACCCCCGATATCCGATGAATACGACAACGGGGATTTGCATGTTGATAACGGTGCCACGGATTGCATCGCCAGATTCCAAGAAACCCGTATTTTGGATGATAATCACGGGCTTTTCCCCGCCAATATACAATCCTGCTGCGATAGCAAACGCTTCACCTTCGCGGGTTACTGTGATGACCTCAATTTCCTGATCTTCCCGCAACAGTTCATAAATCCGCGCACTGCCGTTGTCTGGGACACCAACGGCATGGGTGATATTCTGTTTTTTCAATTCATCTACTATTTTTTGTGCTGATGCCACAAGGTGTTCCTCATTCATGCAAGTGGACAGGCACAGAGACCTGCCCCTACGAAATTACGGTGATTGCGCAGGCACAGAGACCTGCCCCTACTGTTCCAAAGTTTACTGCCTGCCTTCAACCAAAGCGTCAACCACTGTCGGATCGGCAAGGGTAGAGGTATCACCGAGGTCAGATATGTCGCCTTCCGCTATTTTACGGAGGATGCGGCGCATAATCTTACCTGATCGCGTCTTTGGTAAAGCAGGTGTAAACTGAATCTTATCCGGTGTTGCGATAGGTCCAATATGTTGCCGAACTGCTTGTTTGATGCCTGCCATCACGTCATCGGATGCAGATTCACCTGTCATGAGTGTGACATACGCATAAATACCTTGTCCCTTAATATCGTGTGGATATCCGACAACTGCAGCTTCCGCAACCGCAGCATGTTGTCCGATCGCGCCTTCAACTTCAGCACTCCCCAATCTATGTCCAGAGACATTCAGCACGTCGTCCACACGACCCGTAATCCAGTAATACCCATCTGCATCACGTAACACACCATCGCCAGTCATATAATAGCCGGGGAATCGGCGAAAATAGACATCAATGAAACGTTCATGGTCGCCATACACTGTCCGCATGATGCCGGGCCAAGCACTCTTTATGCAGAGATAACCGGTCGCAGGGTTACCTTCCACTTCATTTCCTTGTTCGTCCAAGATCACAGGTTCAATTCCGAAGAATGGGAATGTTGCAGATCCGGGCTTCAGCGGAGTCGCTGCAGGTAAAGGTGTAATCAGAATTCCACCTGTTTCGGTCTGCCACCATGTATCAACAATCGGACACCGTTTGTCGCCAACAATGTTATAATACCATAGCCATTCCGGTTCTTTAATCGGTTCACCTACTGTTCCAAGCAATCGTAGTGTGGATCTGTCATATTTTTCTACCCATGTATTGCCTTCCTTCATCAAGGCACGTAAGGCTGTAGGTGCAGTGTAGAAAAGATTGATTTTATGCTTTTCAACGACTTGCCAAAACCGTCCGAAATCAGGGTAGTTCGGAACACCTTCAAACATAACACTGATCGCACGATTGGCAAGCGGACCGTAGATAATATAAGAATGTCCGGTAATCCACCCTATATCGGCGGTGCACCAGTATACATCGCCTTCATGATAGTCAAAAACCTGCTGATGCGTATAAGAGGTATACACCAGATAGCCGCCAGTGGTATGTAAAACACCTTTCGGTTTTCCTGTTGATCCAGAGGTATAGAGAATAAAAAGCGGGTCTTCAGCATTCATCACCTCCGGTTCACATTCGGCATCCGCAGTTGCCATCGCTTCGTGCCACCAGACATCACGCGACACGTCAAAATCAACCTCGTCCCCCGTGCGTTTCACGACGACTACTTTTTCAATAGAGGGACAATCCGCTACTGCAGCATCAGCATTTGTCTTCATTGGAATGTCGCTTCGGGTGCCTCGCAACGCTGTGTCTTGTGTAATCAAAAGCTTACAGGAAGAATCGTTAATGCGATCCCGCAGTGCCTCTGCTGAAAAAGCTCCAAAAACGATGGAATGGACAGCACCTATTCTGGCACAAGCCAACATCGCAATTGCTAATTCTGGTACCATTTGCAGATAGATGCACACACGGTCGCCTTTTTCAACACCTTGGGCTTTCAGGACATTGGCAAACTTTTTGACTTCAGCAAGAAGTTCACTGAAACTGAATGTTTTATCTTCGGAAGGGTCATTGCCTTCCCAAATAATTGCTGTCCCATCACCGTGTCCAGCTTCAACATGTCGATCAACGCAATTATAGCAGGCGTTTAGCGTGCCACCTTCAAACCATTTAATCTGTGCTTTGACAAAATCGTAATCCCGAACCGTATCCCATTTTTGATACCACGTCAACCGTTCAGCAATTGTTGCCCAAAATCCTTCTTGGTCTTGAATTGATTCTGCATATCGTTCCTGATATGCTTCTAAACTGTTGACGTGAGCGTCACCGATTGGATAGGCAGTCTCCTTCGGTGGAAATATATTATTAGCCATCTATTCTCTGTTCCTTTAAACCTGGGTAAATATGGACAAAAGCCCATATTCCCGATTTGCATCTACCTAAGTAGATGGAGAAACCTTCAAAGCACGCGCAACATTCTTAATGAATATCCCACGTGCGCCGTTCAAATCCCTATCCATGCGATGACCTTCCGATGACTTGATAACCTTTGAACCACCAAGGTTTATGATGATTTCGCCAGTCCAAGACACCGTTTTAGAAGTCCACGCCTCACAGACATCAATCACTTGCACACTGTATTCCAACGCTTTCTGTTTCAGAAAGTCTTTGAACCTATAGTGTGAGAGAGTTAGCATCTGCCGGACAGATTTTCTTCTTAACTTTCTATGCCCGCGTTTGGTCATCTGCTTCGACTCAAACGTTGGCAGTAAAATGATGTCAAAGTTCGTCACAAGGAAGTGTGCGACCTTCTTATGAAGTTCATCAACGAGATTACGGATTTTTACCTTTATTCTGTTCGCAGCTTTACGCAAGGCACGCCGTAGCGGGCGTTTCTCTTGTGTCGCACGAGATAAGAGGTTATCACAATGTTGGCAAAGCCTCTGTATCCGATTGATACATTGATGACCGAGCCACCCAAAACTATCTTCTGAAAAAAATGTCATAAAATCACGAACACCGGGGTCAAGTGCTACTATTCTACCACTTGGTTCTCGTGTCTTTTTCTTCTCAACGTAAGGCACGCACAGAAAGTATCTGCCATTTTCCAATACCAGTTGAGAATCCTTGACTTCCGCATCCGTATCGCGTTCAGAAACCTTACCCTTCCCTTGCGGTTTGGCGGGTAAAGGCTCTGCCATCTTCATGTCGCCTAATAACCGAACATAAAAACCGTTTGCCTTCAATGAGTCCGCACGTAGATAGAGCGTTTGCTTGTGTTTCCTTGAGCGAAACTTGACTTTTTGGAACTCGCCCGTATTCTTACACTTTACCTTTGCATTTCTGATAACTTGGCACGCATCCATTACCGCACCCACTTTTATTTGACGAGGCGTTTCTTCGTGCCATTCGGGGAGTTTGTCAAAAACAACTGGGACAAGCCCCTTGAAGTTTGTAGATGTGTCTTTGTCATCTAACAAACGCAAAGCCTCATTAAAAGTATACCTTGATGTGCCAAACCACTTACTTAGTATCGTCTTCTGTTCCAGTGTTGGAAAGATTTCTATCTTCTTTGATTTGATCACGGTATCGCCTGAGCCCATACATGTGGCAGGAAAAGACACGCAGAATCGCGAGGAGATCGGCAGTAAGTTCTTCTGCGGGGCTGTAAACAGTTTTGTTGAGAACCACGACTTCTCCACCGTTTTGCTCGACCAAGAATTGAATGACTTCTCCGCCGAAGCGGGCGAGTCTGTCCCGATGGGCAACAATAATGCTGAGCTTATCGCCTCGCAAGATGCGTTCCAGTAAGGCTCTAAGCCCTTTTTTTTTGAAGTTGATACCGCTGCTTTAGTCTTTGATGATTTCGGCTTCACGGAACTTTTCTCGCATATACTCAACTTGGGATTCAAGCTCATCTGATTGCGATTTGCCGCTGACACGGCAGTAGCAGACTGTTGTCCGAGTTGGTTTCCCTGTCCGTTTTGCAATGTAGTCCTTGACATCATACCTGTCCTGCCCCCCATCTGTGCGGTATGTTCTGATTTTGTCATTTTTCGCCATCCTTCGTAGATGAACTATGCTAAAACCAAGTTGTTCACTTGCTTTCTTGGCAGATACAAAATTATTCATACGTAATATGATACTACATAAATCCGCATTTGTTGAGTTAAATCTGTGTTTTTACTACTTAGCACTCTTCTCCTGTGTAAACTTCTCTTTTTTGATACGAAATCCAAGTATCTACTCGTGTTTTCCTTAATTCCATTTTATAGGAAAACTGCGAATGTGTCAACCTATGGGGTGTGAATATTTTGGGTATTCAGTTTTCGATTTTGGTGTATCTTGAAACGGAAGGCAAAATTGAGAATTCCTATTAAAGTTGATGAGAACTTGAAAGAATGCCATATTCTTTACACTTTTCAACCACCAATTTCTCATCCTTGCAGTTTTCAAGGATGTAATAATTCTCTTTCAAATCTGGAATCTTGTTAATAGAAATACTCTTCTGATTAAGGTGTTCTATGAGAATCGTAGGAACAAAATAGAGTTCATAAGTATTATCATCTATGGGATGAATACCAATGACACCATCCGAAGTTGCAGTGGATTGTGTATAAGTTTTAACGTCCGACCTATATTCTCTATCAACACCACCTCTAGCTCCACCGGTAAAAGAAACAGAATGTCTGGCAGTTTTGACTTGTGCGCGGATAATGTCTTCGGTTTCATCAGTTTCTTTCCGCACGATGATAATATCGTAAGGCGATAAAGGTAAATCAACCAATGAAACGTTCTGATATTTTTTCATCAGAATTCCAACAACAATATGCTCATGAGCAAATCCATCTACTGACGCTTGTCTACCTCTATCTTCGGTGTTAGCCATGTTTTGCCTCTGTCCATTACTTTTTTAGGACTAAAATCCAATCTGTATTGATACGTTCTTCTCTTGGAACTTTAATGAAGTGTTTGATAATCTCTGAACCGAAATAAGTTTCTACCTCAAACCCAATTTTTTCGGCAATCGGCATGAGGTACTTCCAATTCTCAAATAACTGCCCACGAATGCGATTATTGCCCACGACGACAATATACCTGCCGCCTTTACGCAAAACCTTGTAAACTTCAGTTAGATTTTTTCGCATATCGTCCAAATATTTGTAGGCGATGAATGCTCGTCTCGGATCAACTCCAAAAATGTTTTCCATAACTTCGTCAGCCTCTGGAACACCTATTTCGTGTCTTTGTTTGTAATTCCGAGCAGAGACACTTTCCGTGCCAACATTTTGTTTTTTCAATGCGGTTAATGAATCCTGCGCAAAGCCGAGCCAATACATCTCCAATTGGTGGGTTCTTGGATAGTCAACGGCATTAACATACGGAGGTGAGGTTACCGCAAGATCAAAATAATCTTCTTCATACTTGATATTCCTGGCATCCATATCCTCTGGAAAATCAACGGTAATATCAGGCGGGTAGTTTTGGGAAAATGCAACCATTTTTGGCACCTTAACCAGAACATTTTTGGCAAATCTGTTCAGCGCATCGGAAGGCTTTACCAATTTGTTCAATTTTTTACGAATCACTGTCCGTGTACAATTATCATCTGCGTTGGATACAGAACGGATAATAGACGAAAGACAGACTGTGAAAAAATCTTTTACAGCATCCGGAGTGTCAAGTTGTTGGATATACTTTCTTAAGTAGGTTAACTCGAAGAGAATTTCTTTGTTAAACCAATTGTCTCTATAAGGAAAATTCGGTAAGTCAGATTCATTGACGAACGAAGAGTGGTAATTGAGAATAGCCTCCAAAAGCAACTTTTGCGCGGACTTGAGTGTTTTTTCTGGTAAAGGGGTAACTTTTACTTTTGAAATAAAGCGGGAAAATGGGTCTACATCAATCCCGACAGAGTTACGCTTTGAGAGAAGTGCCTCAACATTTGTGGTGCCGCTTCCAGCAAACGGGTCAAGGATTCGGTCTTTCTCATGAGAATACCTTTTGATGAGCCAACGTGGTAATTCTGGGAAAAATTTGGCGGGGTATTTGTGTAAACCGTGCGTTAGTAAACTCTGGTCGTGACTGATAAACAGAAACCTGTCTCCCTCTTTTGCAGACAAGTCGACAGGAATATCACCATCAACCTGAACAATACTCTCGCCAAATTCGTTGATAATTTGCGTAACGTTATTCATCATTTCTTTCTTAAACCTGCCAACAGACAAATGTTTGTACACATTGAATATGGTATATCACTTTTATCAACCCTTATAAATTATACTATAGTTTGGACAATTTTTAGGGTTCTTGAGTAATAGTCTGGATTACTAGAAACACTTTTGACATCAATATTGGTTTATTGGGACACCTTTCGCCCCGCTGGGGAAACCAAAGAGGGTTTGTTCACAATGTCCCTATAGACATTCCGCCCCGCTGAGGCTGCTCTTGCTTGCACCTGAAATTCTTTTTCTGTGAGTTACGTTCCCGTCCGAAACTCAATGAAAAATCAGCAAGGACTTGAAAACACATCATGAAACAGATAGAAATTGTCCAAAGTATAGTAAATTATAGCACAATTACCACTCAGTTGCAATACTTCCAGGGCTATTTAGTTCTCCGAATATTTAGATTTTCAATTTAAGACTTTCCGCTGTAGGAGCGATCTCCGAATCGCGACTTTTCGGATAAAATGGACAAAAAGCCTAAAACTAAATAGCCCTGCAATACTTCATTAAAGAAATACGAGAATAAATTTGACTTTTTTGGTAAGATATATTATAATTATAGCAACCTATATTAGTTAGGATTAACAAGGAGGCATAGATGCATTTATCCGCTAAGTTGAAATATGCAGTTTGTGCAATGTTAGAACTCGGTCTCCAATATCATAATCAATTCATTTCGGTCACAGTGTTGGCAGAAAAACGTTGTATTCCTGGTCCATTTTTGGAGAAACTTCTGTTACAACTCAAACACGCTGGATTGACAACAAGTCGACGCGGTCCTGATGGTGGGTATAGTCTTGCACTGCCCCCAGAAGAAATACGGATAGGCGATATCTTTACTGCCGTAGAGGGTCCCGTCAATTTCACAGAAGGCTTTGAAACACAAGAATCTTCTGAAATAGGCGGTTTTTTTGCTGAAATTGAGGAAGAGGTCCGCGAGGTATTGAACACAAAAACCTTGCATGAACTCTGTTGCCACGCTCGAAAATTAAAACAACTGTCACAACCTACACATTCGCATCCGTTCTCAATATGAAAATCGCGAGAAACCTGACAAAACTTATCGGGAATACCCCAATGGTCCAACTGAATGCGTTGCCAGACAAAGAAGATGCAACAATTTTTGCCAAGTTGGAATCCTACAATCCTGGTGGCAGCATTAAGGATCGTATTAGTTATGCCATGGTTGTTGACGCTGAGGAACGCGGCATCCTAAAACCGGGTGATACTATTGTGGAACCGACAGCAGGCAACACAGGCATCGGTCTCTCAATTGTCGGTATCGCACGCGGTTATCAAGTTATATTGACAATGCCTGAGTACATTAGCAGTGAGAAATACGCGCTACTTTCTGCATTCGGCGCGGAAATTGTGCTAACACCGGAACAAGGTGGCATGGCAAGCGCGATTTGGGAAGCAGAAGAAATCCTTCGACGCAATTCACGACACTATATGCCGAACCAATTTACGAATCCCGCGAACCCACAGATCCATCGGGAGACAACTGCAATTGAAATTCTGGAAGCAACAGGAAGTAAAATAGATTTTCTTGTTGTTGGGGTCGGAACAGGTGGAACGTTGACAGGTGTTGGCGAGGTGCTTAAAGCCCTAAATCCAAAAACGAGGGTTGTTGCCGTAGAACCGCTGGTTTCATCAGTGCTTTCAGGCGGAATGCCCGGACCGACACGGATTGACGGTCTTGGCGCAGGAATAGTCCCGGAGGTATTGAATGTGGATATAATTGATGATGTCATCGCAGTCTCGGAAGAAGTGGCGTATCAAACCATGAAAGATATTTCAAAAAATGAAGGTTTGTTGGTGGGGATGTCGTCTGGAGCGAATGTACATGCAGCATTGCAGGTAGCCAAAGCACAGGGACCAGATAAAACCGTCGTTACCATTCTTCCAGATACGGGAGAACGTTACTTCAGCTTAAGTCGACATTTTGAACTTGAGACCGACATTATGGAAACGCTACCTTAAAGAGAGTCTAAGCAGGAAAATAATCCGAATGGCATTCCAAATTCAAAATGCTGCAATGATGAAATTGAAGCAGCAGATTAGTTTAACAGAAAAACCGCAAGAAGTTCTTTTCTCTCTCTTTAAACAGTTCAAACATCGGGCAGCAATTGTCACAAGTGGGCAGTTGTCAGGCATGGTTCAAATTCATCTCGCTGCTGAAAATAAGTTGCCATTTCGTGTTTGTACGATTGACACGTTTCGCCTCTTTCCAGAAACCTATACTTTCTTTAGACAAGTTGAAGAACGTTACGGTATTAAGATTGAGCGCATTCAACCAGACACAACTGAGGTCGAAAAAATGGTCGCCGAACACGGAGAACACCTCTTTTTTGACAGCAGAGCAAAGCAAAAACACTGTTGTGACATCCGGAAAATTAGACCCATGCAACGACTTTTGGAAACGCTTGATGTTTGGATAACCGGCACGCGGCGGGACCAATCTGAAATACGACAAAATTTTCAGAAGGCAGAAATTATTTCATCTTCAAAGCATCCTATACTTAAGGTTAGTCCATTAATTCATTGGACAACTGAACAGGTGTGGGAGTTTGTGCATGAAAACGATATTCCTATAAATCCGCTCTTCAAACCGGATGCTGATGGACACTACTATGAATCACTCGGATGTATGACCTGTACAACGCGCATTCGCCCGGGTGAACCTAAACGCGCTGGACGATGGCGTTGGCAAAACGCAACAGATAATGAAGAAAACAACAAAGAGTGTGGGTTACACTACGCTATTTGACATCTAAATACAACGGCGGATTTTCGTTCCCGCCATTATGATACATAACATAAAAAACGTCAGTCCGCTGACCCTAAAAAGGAGGAAAATATGGCTATTACAGTTCGTATTCCAACTCCGTTGAGACGTTTGACACAGAATCTCGCGGAGGTTGAAACAGAAGGTGACAATATTCATGTCATCATTGAAAATTTGGACTCAGACTATCCAGGGATGAAAGAACGGCTTTGCGATGAGGGTGGAAATATCCGTCGGTTTGTTAATATCTATCTCAACGACGAAGATATCCGTTTTCTTGATGGAAAAGAGACGTCTGTATCAGATGGAGCTGAAATTTCAATAATCCCTGCCATTGCTGGTGGCAGAAACCTTTCCTAAAATACTGTTTTCGTGTCCGGGCGGAACTAATTTCCGCCCGTATGCGATTCACACATAAGATTTTCTAAAAGATATGGTATTTTTGCTTCCGAAAACCTTTAATGATATCTGTGACCACGCTAAGAAACAATTTCCTGATGAATGCTGTGGTATCATTCTTCATGCAGATTCGCAGGAGTTTGTCAGACCGTGCCGCAATATTCAAAATGAGAAGCATCGGGATGACCCCGCTGCCTACCCGCGCGATGCTTGCACAGCCTACTTGATGCACCCGGATGATTTAATTTCTATCCATAAAGAAGCAGAAACTGAACATCGACCAATTAAAGCATTTTATCATTCTCACCCGAACCACGAGGCCTACTTCTCTGATAAGGACAAATCGGACGCGATGATGTGGGGTGAACTTGCATATCCAGGTGTGGCGTATCTCGTTATCTCAATATATGAAGACACAATCCGCGTTGTCAAGGCTTTTGAGTGGGACGAAGACACATCAGATTTTATTGAAGTTCCAGTCCAAACAACGCCATCAGGAGCAATGCCGATGACTGCTTTAAAGGTCCGCCTGACTATTCCGCCAGAGAAAATCACTGAACCTATTATTTACAACATTGGACAATATTTTCGAGTGGTCACCAATATCCGTCGTGCCAACGTAACCGAGGAGTCAGGTTGGGTGATGTTAGAAATACGTGGTCCTTCTGATGAAATTGAACGCGCTATTGATTATCTGAAAAACATTAAAGTACAAGTTGAACCTGTTGAAGGTGATGTTGTCCAATAGATTGCAATTCCATTTTACCCAAGTTTCCTCTACAAAAAATATTATAGTAATATTGTAATATTGAGACATTGCTGACAGTGCGTTTACATAGTACCAAATCAACACCGAATGCATTGATAGCATTCGGTGCTTACAAGGAAATATCTGCTTATTTTATACTTTACTGATATTTTTCAAGCGTTTAATTTTAATCACACTATATCTACCCCAGCACAGCAATAGGTTTATAGGACCGGGTGAACTTCCTGACGAAACTTTTGACAAAATCTTTATTACACCCGGAGCATAGGGTTATTTAGTTTTAAGAATTGTCAGTTGATGCGTGTTACTGAGGGTTTCTATTGTCCGTCGGGTAGAACGAAGCGAAACCCGACGGACGATACTATTATAAAACATTAACGATTGTGATAAAACGCGTCAGAATTATCGAAAACTAAATAGCCCTGCCCGGAGCACAAATTTGTTGCATATAATAAATAAATAGTATATAATCAACATGTGATGATAACACGTCGCACTGACAAACCACGAACCGGACTTTAAGGTGTCGCTATTACGGAGCGAAAATTGAAAAATCGTTCAGGAGCACTCCAAGACACAAACACCATGGCGGCTCAGACAACCGATTATGAAATCACAACTTCAATAACACCAGTTGATTTCATCATCAATGTGGTTGCTGGTTACATCACAGTCAATTGCAGGACGGTTACCGTTCGGAAATAACCGATAGCAGATTCGAGATATCAAAGGACAGAGCAAATGTCTGGTTTGTTTTTGATATTTGCTCTGTCCTTTGCTTAAGACTGCAACTATATTTAAAGAACCGTTATTTAAAGAACCGTTTTCGTGCCGATATGTTATAATTGAGATAGAATAATTTGTAAAACTATTACTGCACCAACTGAACCTGAATCAAATCTGAAACCTTCTGAACATTGCCTAAACATAACAACTTGAGTTATACCCAATTAACGGGATTTGTAGTGTGAGGTCCCCGTGCCTTGCACTGCTGACTTTATCGGAAAACTTCTAATCAAGTTAAGTTAATTAGGTATTATTTATTGAATACTGTAGTACCATTAACATGAAAATTTGATGCACATCCTGCAACCTGGACGATTCCGTTCCCTCCAAAGACTTTTTCCAGATTTCAACATAAGTTTCAGTGTCCACCTCTGTCCTTACGTCCGCATTATCGCGATATCTGCATTTTCTCTCGCAATTGGATTAGGAATAGCACTTCGGAACTATCTTACATTTGAATTCCATGACAATTCGGGAGTAGTCGGTTGGATAAGTGTTCATCAGTATCCTAAACAGCAAGAATTTTTCTACTACCTACTTGCGCTTGTTGGAATCCCCATCATAATTTGGCTATATTGGTTCGGGTGGCTTACGTATTCACAATGGGCTGCCATGAGAACCAATCAATCAATACACCGTGTGCTGAAAGCGAACGCGCTCGCCTCAACGCCTTTGTGGTTGTGTTGGCTACAGATTAATAACATTGATCAAGCTGGGATTGTGTGGTTAACACTTCCAATCGGGGTAACTCTCTTTAATAAATTGGTGCTACTTTGCATCAAGTTTAAACCTCTCATACGGCAACGCGAAACTGCTTCATCAGAACCCCTCACCCTTCAAAATGAAACAACAATCGCAATGCCGAGAGGTTTACGTTTATTGATCCGTGGGTGTGAATATATACTTATTCCGTTATTTATCTACTTGCTCATTTATAATAGCAATATTAATGGTGGTATTGATATGTTCCATGAAGGTGAGCGGTTAGCACCTCTGAATGAGATGCTCCATGGCGGGGTAGTCTTCCGTGATGTCTATGTCCAACATGGTCTTTTTCAGAATGCTTATTTGGCATGGTTCGGTAGTAAAATCTTTGAACCGACACTCATGGGGGTGCGCTCTATGGAGCGTGTCTTGGGACCACTCGGTTACATTGCGCTATACCTACTCGGTTTGCAAGTATTTCGGGGACGATTTTTAACTGCCTTTATCTGTTTCCTTATCGCTTCTGGAACCAATTTTTCTGTATCTCCGAGGCACAGTCTCGGTTTACTCAGTTTTGCGTGTGTTGTGCATTATCTAACGTCCCATCGCGATAAAGGACTTTTTCTCCCCTGGCAACGCAATTGGTCTGAAAAACCGATATGGATATTGCATCTCTTTAGGTTTGGCTGGAAACTTATTCTGGCAGGGATTTTTACCAGTTTAGCATTCTGGTATAGCACTGAAGTTGGTTTGTATACGCTCGGTGCTATCGGGCTATTTCTGATGATTTACAGCCTACAACGTAGGATTCAACTACATCTACGACCTTTGCCGTTAGTCGGATATTGTTTTGGACTTATATTAGGTTTTCTTCCGGTGGCTACCTATTTTTTGACACATGGTGCTTTGGACGATGCAATCTGGAATTCGTACATTCAGTGCAAATACCAGATTGCCACGTGGGGAAAAGAATTCCCATCTCTATCCGGAACCCTCTCTATCTTATCAGAAGAAGGATGGCAGGCGTTTTTCCTCAGCGGAGGATTTCGATGGTATCTTCCAATCTGTGTCTTCATGCTTACTGCGGCATATCTGACATATCTACGGTTATGTAGAACGAACGTCCCCCCAGACGATGCGATGAAACTTATGCTGCTGTTACTCGGTGGTATCGCTTATTTCCGAACTGCTCTCGGCAGATCGGATGGTGGACATTTGAATTACGGTGCAACCTTCTTATGGCTTCTCTGCTTGTTTCCATTAGATAGAGGTATATCAGGAATATTCAATAAACTTTTTGGTGGAGAAATAGGGGAAGGTCTCCGTACTCGTCTCGCTTTGCTAAGAGATAAAGCGCGCTGGCAACGTGCCTTGAAAGCGGCGTGGATACTTATTCCAACAGCAATGTGTATCTGGTATGTTGGCGCGGTTCATCACCCACTGAATGGTTTTAGCAACAAATGGGATCGGATGCTTGCAAACCAGTTTAAACAGAGCACTGCAACTGAGGAGTTGGAACGCGCAGGAAATGTTGAGCTGCCGGATAATCAGGTTGAACAGATTCAGAAGGTGGTTGCTTACATTCAAGAAAACACTGCACCAGATGAAAAGATTTTCGATTTTACGAGTCAAGGTGCATATTACTTCTTTGCAAACCGACCGAGTGTCACCCGATTTCACATGGTTTCGTATGCCGCAACGCCGGGGATGCAGCGCGAAGTAGTCTCTGCGCTTGAAAGCGATCGGACGCGTTTGGTTATTTTCAAGACAGGGGGTTGGTTTGACAATGTAGACGGTATCCCCGTTGAGGAACGGCATCCACTTATTGCGCAATACTTGGAAGATAACTACGAATTCGCTATTGATATAAATAAAACAGAGATTTTGTTGCGTAAATAATAGGATTGGGATATTTGATGGTAGCAAAGTTGGTTGACAACAGAGCGTGTATAATAGTCAAATAACCGCCGTTATATGCCCGCTTGCTGTGCGACAAAGATACGATAGATATCTTCAAAAAGTCTCACATCTGTGAGTGTATCTTCAGCCGATGAACGGAACGGTTCGGGGTTGTGTAGGTTTTTAATAAAATACTCCGCTTCTCTATGGTATGCCCAAGTCCAGGAAGGTCTCGGTATTGGACGCGAAACTTCTTGTTCTTCCCCAGCCCGATAAATTTCAACCTCTGCAGGTGTGTTCTTCAACAACAAAGGCGGTGCCCATGTGTGAACCCAACCGTGCTGAAAGTAAATCTGTGAATGCTCATCCCAACGGTAATGGGAAACATGACCGGTTTCCAGTGTTACTCGTGTACCACCCATATCAAAAATCACAACGCCAGTATACCCGTTTTCATTCAAATCAACTGCTTTGACGGTAACATCATCTCCTGCATCAAGAAACCACCGCATTAGATTGATATTGTGTGTATACTGCTGAAGATATCCGATGTATGCACCTCTCCATTTTTCTGGAAGCCAGTCAGGGAATTTCTGTGGTGCACTCGGTTTCGGTTCATCTGTGCTGTCCATTGGTGTATCAAGGTTGCACACCCAATCGCCACCAAAGCCGTGATTTCGGGCATAAGTTATACGTCCCATTTCACCAGTTTCACGGAATTGCACTATCTTCGCCTTAACAATCTCGTTGCCAGCGTCGTACCGTTTCATGTATCCAACCATCAACTTCTTACCGGATTCTCTTGAGGCATCCACGATAACCTGTGCTTGTTCTACCGAAACAGCCATCGGTTTTTCCATAAAGACGTGTTTCCCAGCACGCAATAAATCTTTTGCTATCTCACCCTGTAAAGCGAAATCGGCGGATACTGCTACTGCTTCAATATCGGCATTTTGCGCGAGCTCAGTGTGGTCTCTGTAAAGATGTGGAATTCCGAATCGCTGTTGAACTTTTTCACCAAGTTCAGCACGCACCTCAGCAAGTCCGACAATCTCACACTCAGGAATACTTGCGAAATTTGGAATGTGGACCTTTTGTGCCATAAACCCACATCCAATATAACCGATTTTAACTTTTTCCATATAAGCAATCTCCTTAGTCAGCAAGCGATTCTATCTGCTCAATTGCTGTTTGTGCACCTTGTCGCACGAGGCCAGATGTATCGTTTTGTGCAAGATGTTTCAATTTATTCAAGCAAGGTTTTGCTTCTAATTTACCGAGAGCAACTGCAACAAAGTAGCGCACATCAGCGTCTTCATCGTCAAGTGCTTCAAGTAGTGCTTCCGTATCAGAAGGAGTGGCAAGATGTCGTTCAACATCACCGATATTTATCAACGATTGTGCCGCAATACGCCGCGAATGGATGTCACCATGACGTAAGGACACCAGCAGTTCGTCATTCCCATCAGGAATAGTAGTAAGGTTATCCCAGTCACAATCTAAACAAAACCACGAATTCCCATCCACATCCAACTGCAGGACGTTGGCATTGCCACACTTAGGGCATTCTTCAAACTCACGATATGGATTCATGAGATATTCATAACCTCCATTTCGGGTAAATCTCGCCAAATTTCTGGACCTTCGGGTTTGAAATTAATGGTCGCGATGAATTGCATGCCGTGATAGAAGTTGATTTTGAACTTTCCACCACCGAAATTCTGTTTGAGATAATCCAAGGGTGCGTCAATTAGGGGTCCCATTTCGTCTGCGTAATAGAAAGCGAGAGGTTTGAACCGCACTGTGTTTCCCACAGGTTCCTGCACTAATAATTGGGCGGAAGTGGCGGGAAATAGCACTTGAAAAGCATCCCACAGATCAGCGACAGTCGGATTCGGTTTCCCGATTCGCTTTTTGAAATCGTTTTCAAGGTATTCTGAGAAAGTGTTGAAAACCCAGTCCATGATTGTGTCCTTCTGACAAATAAGCCTTTATATTCCGGGAGCCTTCAAGAAGTCCTTCCAATCAAAATTAGGCAGAGGGAACTCCTCTGTGGCTTTACATTGTCAGAATGTTGCAGCTTGTTCAAAGAACTCAATATCCACGCGCTCAACTTGTGCGGAACGTGCATTCTCGGCAACGCGTTGGACGACCATCTCCCGAACAAATGGGATCGGAATGCGCTTGACCCGATGCACAACCTCTTCCGTACAAGGTACATTGGTGTTGTCAAGGAAAGGTC
This sequence comes from Candidatus Poribacteria bacterium, assembly GCA_965237835.1. GTDB lineage: Bacteria > Poribacteria > WGA-4E > WGA-4E > WGA-3G > MSPOR6. The sequence continues at coordinate 1,492,916 of OZ250160.1, forward strand.
CATCCTGAGGCGCAGCTTCGTCCGGATGATCACACGTCTCAGGCACAAGTTGCTGTAACCGCATTGAGACGTAATCGGTCACCCACTGCTGAAACTTTTCTGTGCTTTCAGATTCCGCAACATTGGTTTGAGGTTTCTGCTCTAACTTCTCATCAATGCTGGTAAGCAGATTTTCCAAACGTGCTAAACGGTCTTCAACATTCGTGAGTCGTTCTTGAACGTTAATTTTGTCGCTCATGTTTCCTCCTTAAATTGTCCAATATTTCCAGAGGTCTTCCGGAATTTCATATCTAATCTCTTCACGTTGTTTATGGTGATAGCGTGCAAATAATCCGACACGTGGAATGTCTCTCACATTGCCTGAACCTGTATGGCACAGATATGCGTGCCACAGCACAACATCACCGGCGGATCCAATAAACTCTCGCGGTCCCTCTGGGGATATATCTGAGAACATATTCCAACCCCAACCTTCAATATCCGTAAAACTACCATCAACTTGTTCAGGATATTTTAGGAAGTATTTGTGGGTTGTGTGATGGCTTTTGGGCCAAAAGACGAAAGCCCCGCCGCTGGGTTCGACGTCGTATACATAGGTTGTTGCCCCCATCATAAACGGACTCCATCCGCCGGGACCGTAAGCATCAATGTGTCCGCTACTCGGCATTTTCCATTCTCCGCCTGGTTTGGGCCATCTCACAAGGGGTGAACCACCGCCACCTATAAACTGACCGTCACCGAGTTGCTCAATAACCTCTTGCATCGCAGGCAATTGCCCAAATTGTGGGGAGAAACCGAAGTTTTCTACCACATAATTGTTGGGCCATGTTTCTGGTGTCTCCAAGCTGGAATTGAAATGTTTCCAAATCTGTTCCCGCCACCCATTAATCACATCTGAGTTGATCAAGTTTTTAAGTATAAGATATCCGTTTTCCTGAAAAAATTCCACCTGTTTTGCTGTTAGCATACATGTTTCCTCTATTGTTGAAGATATAAGAGGTCGGGGTTACAAACCCCTCCTACAGAAGAAAATATAGAAATCTAACGACGCGGTCTAAAAGAGGGTATCCCTGTTTTATCAAACCTATCTTTGACTGCTTTCATAAGTTCTGGTGTTATTTCCCGATAGCCGTGTTCACGCGCGTATTTTTCAACACTTTTGACAACCATTCCGCGTGCAAATGAGGGAACACGTTTCAATCTTTGCTCCGCCGCATCATTCCACTTCAAATCGTAATCAGGTTCCATCCCGAATGCTGTCCGTTTCTCAAATTGAATAGGTTGTTGTCCCTGCTGTCCCGGTTGATATTCACAAGATTCATCTGCAGCGAGGTAGTTGCCAGTAGTGGCATACGCACGTGCTCTACAACCACCGCATACCTCTCTGAATTCACACGCGCCACATTTCCCTTGCAGCTGATTCCGATCTCGCAACTCATGAAAAGTATCCGACTCATTCCATAGCTTGACAAAACTCTCATTTTTGAGATTGCCGACACTGACAGGCAGATATGGACACGGTGTCAGTTCACCTTCAGGACTAATGCGACAATAATAGATACCACAAGGACACGTGCCACTCGGATAGCCTTGAAGGAACGCAGAATCGGACTGCTGTTCATAGATAACGCGTTTGTAGTGGGGCGCACATTTCGCGGCAATAAGCATCTTTCCACTATATTCTGCCTGCAGCTGGAACATCGTCTCAAGCATCTTCTCGTATTGTGCAGGCGTTATGTCCATCACCGTCTTACCTCTGCCAGTTCGCACGAGAAAATAGAGATTTAGCACCTTCGCACCTAACTGATATGCAAATTCAACAATCTCAGGGATTTCGTCGTAATTCCACTGCGTCACAGAGGTTTGAACGAGGAAATCAAGTTGTGCACGCTTGAGTGATTCAACACCGTCCATTGTTGCTTTCCACGCGCCATCCATTCCGCGAAACTTATCGTGATTTGCTGGCTGGATTGAATCCAGACTTAACCCTGCACCAGTAACGCCGTGTTGTTGCATCTTCTCAACGAATTCGTCGTTTAGGAGGACACCATTTGTTCCCATCACGACAAGAAACCCGGTATCTGAAGCGTATTTTGAAATCTCCAGAATATCTGGACGTAACAACGGTTCGCCACCGGTGAGGATGAGAAGAATATGCGGATTGATTTCGGCTATCTGATCAATTATACGGAAACATTCAGATTGGGTCAACTCCGTATCCCTTAAATAGCCTTGCGGGAACTCGTTGGTATCCACAAAGCCTGCGGGGAGGTAGCAGTGCGTACATTTCAGATTGCACAATCTGGTGATATTCCATGAGACTGCTTGAACTTTTGGACTTTCCATTTAATTTCCCAATAACATTGTGAGCGCGAAGACAATTAATCCTGAAAAAAGTGTTAAATGTCCGAAAATATTGATATGACGAGGGATACTGGTTGGGCTATCTGGTTCTGCTGCCTCAAGGTGTTTTCGATAGAGTGAACTGTATAATCCCCAAAAAAGTGCCATCAATCCGAATGCTGCTAACTTCGCAACAGCGTATAACATATACTCCGCACTCAATTTCATATCGTTATTCCATGCCACAATAAATATCACAATCCCGCCTGTCAGTAAAAGGACATTAATCATTAAATGAATCCAGTGGCGGAACCGATTGTGAATTTCCAATAAATCTCGTGTTAGCAGGTTTTGCCGAGTTATTGGCATTGCAATCAAGGTTGAAAAAACCACACCTCCGAACCAGACTATCGCAGAAATTAGGTGGATGTATCGGATGATAAGTTCTACGATTAGGCGCATTGTTTCTTATACCATTTCCGAATGATGACTTATCATAAACAAAAAACGCGTTTGTCCTCGCGCAATTCATTGCGCCTCGGACACGCAACATAAAATGAGTTTTAAAATGTCCTAAATACTCCGTAATGGTAGTTTATTTATCAGAATTGGTATAATAATAGCATTTTCAAGAAACAGACGCCAACCGAATTCTCTTGCGATTAGGTGCGAGATTAGAAGCTCTCACATTTCTCATAAAAGTTCACACCAACACGCTCAATTTGTGCAACCATATCTTGATTTCCTATCTGACTGAAAACAGATAAGTCAATAGTATAAGGTAAAAGCAGATCATCAAGATCAGTGTCAAGTTTAGAGAGTACGCTGTGTGTTAATCCCTCTCCGCAGAGGGTTAAGTCAATGTCCGATCCGTTTCGATAGGTGCCTATGGCGCGTGAACCGTACAAAATCGCCTTTTCAATCTGCGGATACTGCTTGAAAACCTCGTGTATTTTTTGGAGAGTTCGGTCTGATAAGCCGTATCTCATAACGACTCTTCCTGTTTTAGTTGTTCTATTTTTGTCAACAACGTCTCAAATTCGGAAAAATATATGTTGAGAATTGCCGAAACAACCTCTTCAGCAGTATCCTCGTTATAGGTATGGGTCGTTAAATTGCGATGACGAATCATCTCCATCCACGCTTCTCCGTTTTCAATTATTCCTTCTTTAAAAGCTGCGCGCGTTGTATCCCTTGAGCCGTACAACTTGAAATCTTGCGCTTGAAGAAAATCCTTTAGCGTATTCCATGCTAATTCATGGGTGTATACAAAGCCTTGTATCAACCCTTGTGCTTCAAGGTCTGAAAGTTTCCGTTGCCGTGCCAGTTCCACTGCTTCTTTTAATCTCGAAAACGCTTTACGAAAACTATCAGCTCTCTGTGTCCAACGGATATTTTGATGTTTCATCGTGCGCGCTCTTTTCTTGGGTGGTTCTAAGAAATTGCGTTGATTAGGGTATTAAGTGCGCGCTTGCAAACGTGCGAGCTGTTCTCGGAGTCTTTCGGCTTCGGCTTCGGCTTCCGCTTCCTGTCGTGCTGTGGCTTCCTGTGCTGCGCGTGCCTCAGCGGTATCGGCACGTATCGCTTCCGCTTCAGCACGCGTTCGCACCCACTCATTCGCAACCGGATCATAGATACCTAAACCCTCATCTCGCAAATGGAAATCTAAACCCAGAGACGATGAACGGAAACCACCGTTCTCATCTGGAGAAACTTCTACATAGATGCCATCAACTAATTCATAACCCATTAGCGGTGATGGTAAATACAGACCCTCCGCATCATACAAGAAATAGTCCTGTATCTTGAGTGATGCGTAGATATCCATCTTTCCGGTTAAGTCGTTTTGATATGTGTTTTTGCTGCTGAACTCCATCACGAATTCTGGCACTTTACCCTCTTCCCATACCAAATATGTCCGTCGTTCTTTCATTCCTATGCCGAAGGAGACAAGAACATCTGGAGATATAGACTTACGGGGCGAACCTTGAACGTAATACATCATTATATCACCAGATATATAGACTGTTGGATTTTTGGAGTAGTGTTCCTCAAGTGCCTGTAATGTCCACATCAACTGACGTCTGTGAAGATCGCTTGCTGCCATCGGTTTTCCATCCTCTTCAGGATAAAGTGTCAATGCATCTGTGGGGACATAAGCGACTTGTTCCTTTTCTGCGTTAGTTGCCATAATGTTCTCCTTTACCAAAAGATGCGTAAAAACAACGGTTAAGATTTTTAGTTCTGTTAGGGTATTAAGTGCGCGCTTGCAAACGTGCGATCTGTTCTCGGAGTTTTTCGGCTTCGGCTTCCGCTTCCTGTCGTGCTGTGGCTTCCTGTGCTGCGCGTGCCTCAGCGGTATCGGCACGTGTGACTTCTTGTGCTGTGCGTGCCTCAGCGGTATCGGCACGTGTGACTTCTTGTGCTGTGCGTGCCTCAGCAGTATCGGCACGTATCGCTTCCGCTTCAGCACGTGTTTGCACCCACTCATTCGCAACCGGATCATAGATACCTAAACCCTCATCTCGCAAATGGAAATCTAAACCCAGAGACGATGAACGGAAACCACCGTTCTCATCTGGAGAAACTTCTACATAGATGCCATCAACTAATTCATAACCCATTAGCGGTGATGGTAAATACAGACCCTCCGCATCATACAAGAAATAGTCCTGTATCTTGAGTGATGCGTAGATATCCATCTTTCCGGTTAAGTCGTTTTGATATGTGTTTTTGCTGCTGAACTCCATCACGAATTCTGGCACTTTACCCTCTTCCCATACCAAATATGTCCGTCGTTCTTTCATTCCTATGCCGAAGGAGACAAGAACATCTGGAGATATAGACTTACGGGGCGAACCTTGAACGTAATACATCATTATATCACCAGATATATAGACTGTTGGATTTTTGGAGTAGTGTTCCTCAAGTGCCTGTAATGTCCACATCAACTGACGTCTGTGAAGATCGCTTGCTGCCATCGGTTTTCCATCCTCTTCAGGATAAAGTGTCAATGCATCTGTGGGGACATAAGCGACTTGTTCCTTTTCTGCGTTAGTTGCCATAATGTTCTCCTTTACCAAAAGATGCGTGAAAACAACGGTTAATATTTTTAGTTCTGTCTATATTGTGCCTTAATTATAGCCGAAAACTGGGAGGGTATCAAGCATTTATGGTTTTAGAACTGTGCGGGGAAGTTTCCGCGTGCTGCATCCATAATTTCCCCCGTAATTTCGGTATGTCCGTTATCTTTGGCAAAACTTTCAATTCCCATCTTTGCCATCGGACGGACAAAACTTGGGATACGTTCCAAACGTTCCAATGCCTCAGGTGTCCACGCCGGACCTGTCGGTTCTGACTCTGGTTTTTCCTCAAAAGCATCAGAGATGACAGAGGTGAAAGGACATTTGCCACCCTCAGCGGTTTCTCCCATAGCCGTTTCTGATGACATGTTGGGCATGGAATCCTGCTTTCCAGTCTCTAACTGAGAACGAATCATTTGCATCGGTTGTGCTGCTTCGTTGCTACCACCAAGTTTTAGGTCCAAGGATTTTAGCATCTGCGTTTCCGATGGATTGAGGTACATGGCAATTTCGGCAAAGCAGTCAGGACATTCAAAAACAGCAGTCACGGAACCTTGTTCAGGACGGGTTACGTCTTTAAATTTCATTGCTGTGTCACATTCTATGCATAAGAATTTCATCGTTTAATCTCCATATATTTGCGGCAGAAAAGATTTAGGCACGGAACCTTAGTATGTTTTAAAGTAGTCTTGAACCTTTTGCGCAACTTCTATAATCGCTTTACTTGCGAGCGTATCGGGATATTGGTGGACATACGGGGTACCGCTATCACTGCAATGTGATAGTTTGGGATCGAAAGGAATTTTGCCGAGAAGTTCCGATTCAAACGTTACATCAGACGTTTCTTCAACAGAAAAAAGAGGTTCGTTTTCACCACAGTGTTCACACACATAAAACGCCATATTTTCAACAACGCCGATAATTGGCACCTTGAGAATGTCTCTCGCCATCGTGATAGATTTTTTGACAATCAGGTGTGAGACTTCGGAGGGAATTGTCACAACGACCACGCCGCCGAGATTTGGGATCAGTTCTACTACATTCGGCAAACGGTCGGACCCTGGTGGCAGGTCAAGTAGGAGATAATCCAAATCACCCCATACCGTATCACCGATGAACTCCCGCAATGCGCCTACCTCCATTGTGCTACGCCAAGTAAAAGCATCCTTTTGGGTATGGGCATTCCACAGCACAGGTGCATCATCGTCAGACAGCAGCAGATCCATTGAGATGACCTTAGTACCCAGGGAAGTGATTGCTGGTTTCACACCTGACGATGTATATTCAAACGTTGCGTTGCGTACCCCCATCATTTTGGCAATGGATGGACCGTTGATATCTGCATCTACAACACCGACAGCACAACCCTTTTGAGTTAAGGCAGTAGCGAGGTTAGCGGTTATAGCACTTTTACCGACACCCCCTTTTCCACTCATTATCGCTATCGTCCGTTTCACTGAAGCGAGACGTTTACTGATACGGCTTGCTTGTGCTGTGACTTGCCCGATAATGTTGGAACCGGCATCACCCGGAAGTTCCGTATAACTTTTCACTTTTCATTTTTCTTGCCGATGGCATACAATGCATCATAACTGCGTAGATAGAGTGTGCCGTCTGCGATAACCGGTGATGCTGCAAAGGTTTCGTCAATTGAATTGGTAGCCACGATTTCAAAATTGCGACCTGCCTTAACAACATTTACAACACCGTCTCGAGCTGTTAGATAGATATAGCCGTTGGCATAGATAGGTGAGGAGCGGTGCCGTTGTCGATGTGTGCGCTCCCGATAAAGTTGTTCTCCTGTTTTCGCATCAAGACAGATCAGGTCGCCATTTTCTCGGCACAAGTAGACCAATCCGTCGTGTATAAGCGGTGATGGTACGTCCGGTGTGCCACGCTGGAGTTTCCATGTTTGCCATTCGGAATTGGTAACATTACCTGTTCCCGATGGGTCTAAACCCAAAACAGGACCATTTTTAGCGGAGGGAACGACAATTAGACCTTCTGTAACAACTGGAGAAGCAACGAGTCGAAATGAGTAGTTATAATTATTCTGTGGATTCAGACCGCCACATCGCCAAATTTCACTGCCATCTTCAAGATTATGAGCAGTGACATAGTCTGCCCCGTGCACAACGAGGAATTCACGTTCCGCATCACGGTAAAGGATTGGAGAGGTATAGGCGTGTTCGCATTCAGCGGTCGCGTCACTTTCCCGGTCATGCTTCCAAATCTCTTCACCAGTCATCTTGTCAAGTGCAAGGACTAACCATGCATTGCTATGAATAAGTTGAATGTATAACTTATCTTTGTAAAGCAGCGGTGTCATTGACATAATAAAGTTAAGTTTGAACTTGCCGTATCGTTCTGCCAAATTTGTCTGCCAAATTTGTTCTCCTTCAAAATCATAGCAAGCCAAATCACCGCTTCCGAGAAATGCCCAAACATGTTTACCATCAGTTGTTGGAGAGGGTGCTGCAAAGTTTACTTCGTCGCCTCGCTTAGAACGGTTGCCCTGTCCTAAAGTGCGTTTCCACAGTTCCTTACCTGCGGTATTGACACACATCAGAACAAGTGCGCTCCCATCAGCGCATGTAAGGAAGATCCTGTCTCCCCAAACAATAGGTGTGGAAGCCCCTTCGCCCGGTAGCGGTAGCCTCCATCGAACATTTTCGGTTTGACTCCAATTGATAGGCACATCAGTTTCACTGCTAATTCCGTCATTGTTTGGTCCCCGCCACTGGTGCCAGTTTTCAGCAAAACCGTTGCTAATTAGAATAAAAAACACAAGTAGAAAAATTAACGCGCAACTGACAATCTGTTTTTGCATGATAGGTCTCCATTTTCATAGAACCTTGTGAGGTTCCGTTGTGATTGCGTGCCTTTCGTATGACAAATCAACAATTTACGATATTATAAAGTTCAACGATTTTCGTCTGTCCATAAGCCTCGATCATGACCGTTCCACTGGTACGGCACTATTTTTGATTCTGATTTTAACTTAAACCACAACCCTTTACGGGATTTTCCGCTACACCTTCATTTGGACCGAGTATCTGGAAAGTAACCGTCGGAATTTCCGCCATAATTTACCTTGCAGGTTGTTTATAGTCCAATCTAAAATTACATGGACAACTCTCTATAGATTAGAGGCGTTTGTCCTCGCGGAATTCATTGCGCCTCTTATATTATACCATATTAACTTGATTAGAAGTTTTCTAATAGCAGTTAGCATCGCGAGGCACGGGGACCTCGCGCTACACATCGCGTTAAGTGGGTATTGGACCATATTAACTTGATTTGAAGTCTTCTGATAAGGTCAGCATTGCAAGGCACGGGGACCTCGCGCTACGAATCGCGTTAATTTAGTATTACAGGAAGAAACCGTTTGAATTCGCTATGACACGCAAATGTCCAAACAGAAATGAACGGGTCGCAGACGACTCAGTGAGTTGGGAGGCTATTTTCTGTATCCTGTGTGTCTTCAAGTAACTCGGGAGGTAACTCATCAAAAGGGATATTTTTTGCCTCTGCCTCCATGCGTCGGGCATTCCATGCTGCCCAAACATGATAGATCTCAGATCTGCCTTTAGCTTCACCTTTAACTTCACCTTGTGCCCTGCCCTCAGCTTTCGCTTCTTCAACCTGCTTCTTGACTTTTGTTTTGAACCTATTTGTCAAATACATAATTATATCCACCACTTGAATGATAGCAACAAAAGTAATACCTTCTACGACACTAAAGGCAGCAATATGTGCCAAAATTGTCCCTAATATTTCCGACAGTGTTTTGGTACTGCCGCTAAACTCTTGGAAGGAAATCCATATAGCATATCCTAAAAAGAGAAATGAGTAAAATTTTAGAGATAGGTTTACCCATTTTCGTGGGATGCCGATAAAAGAGACAATTTCGTTGTCCCTATCATCAACTTGTGTCTCTGTCACCGATGGTTTTCCTACATAATCTTTATATTAAGATAGCATATTCTACACGAATATACCACAATTTTTTAACTTAAACGGCTTAATGCTAACACCAAATTAACTTGATTATAAGTTTTCTACGTAGGGGTTAGCATTGCAAGGCACGGGGACCTTGCAGGACAAATCCCGTTAATTTGGTATAAAATCTAATTTGAAGAAACCTTAAGTTTAGAGCAACCTTATCAGAATGCTTTGAACCTTGCTACTCCGACTCTGTTGGTTGATTACCTTGATAATACTCACCAAGCACCTCATTTGCAAGGCTTCTGCCATCTTCTATGACACGCGCGGCAAAATCAAGCGTAACTTGTGCTACACCTGCCTCTTGTGCGCGTTGTTCAATCCTTGTTTGGGTGATGTTTCGCATAAATCCATCAGGGACTAAGTTCAAACGTTCGACTGCATCTTCTGTCCATTGCAAGGTGCTTTCAATGCTAACAGTTCCTTCAGTGTTTTGAGTTTCGGCTTGCGCTTGCATTGCTCTGAGTTCAGGAGCATCTTCGCGAACAGCTGCTGCTTCACCCATGCTATCGTCAATAATCTGTGTTGCGAACGCATTTGTAATCGTGCCGATTTTTTGAGAACGTGCTGATTTTTCTATCCGTGCTTTCACATTGCGCCGCATATAGCCGCGCGGCACGGTGCGAAGTGCTTTCTTTGCCTGATCGGACCATTGCAAGCGGATCCCATCAAACGTTTTCTCTTCTGCAGTACCTCCTTCGTCAATAGCAATGTGATCAATGGAAGCTTTGTCAACCATCTGGAAACGTTCGGGAGGAGAACTACAGACAGGACATTTAACGGGTTGCTGATCATGCGCAGCATAGCCACATTCACCACAGATATAGGTCTGGACAGCATCTGCTTCTAAAATTTTCTGCTCAGCGATCTCTTTGGCGACGCGTGTTAGTTTTTCGGATGCGCGTTGTGGCATAATCGCTTCCATCGCTTTGTCAATGACACTTTCAGTAATTACAGAATGTCCCGTTCAATAGCAAAGCGGTGTACTGCAGTCTTTGCAATACCACGCACCAGTGGAGGTGCTTTCTCCATGCGATCCATTGCCTCTTGCGTCCAAACGAGTATTTCTTCTGCCTTGACATCAATTTGGGGGAAATAACGTTGGCTTGATAGCAGTACATTGCATGGCGCGAGACGTAGCAAGTTTTCGGCTGTGCTACCGATATCTGTATCTTGCTCACTATGGACTCCAATTCTACCTAAAACGAGCAGCCACGGTTCAGTTTTTCGTGTATATTGTATTATTTTTTCGTAGGCTTTTCCATCAAGGAGGGTAATTTTTAGTTGATAGTCGTGTTCTTCTTTAGCGATAGATCGAGCTACTTCAAGGTGTGACTGATATATTTTTGCAAGTCCTGTATCTATTACCTCTTCATGCAGCTGCTCTTGTTCTTTAAATCTGAATGTCCTTGAGGCTCGTTCCGTTAGCACGTTGACAACGGAATTGAAGACGATGTAGTGTAGATAGGGATCGTATACCCCTACGGCTTCTACCTGTCTGTTGAACTTTTGCCCAAGGTGGATAGCAGTTTTCAATCCAGAAAAAGATTCTGGACTTCCATCAATTCCGACGAGTATATTTCCAGATTGCTCTTCAACAGGTTCAAGGTTTCGGACAATAAGCGTATCAGTAGTAATGCGGCGGACAACGCGTTCACAGACACCACCGATTAAACTATCCTTGACTGCGCCCATACCGAGTGCACCCATAATTACCAGATCATAATCGCTTTCCTGAATGTCCTCAACCAATTTGATGTAATGCTTGCCTTCGGGCATCTTGGGTTCAAAGGGAATATCAAACTTTTCGCACTTGTGCTTCATTACCTCCAGATAGGAATCCGAAATGAGTTGAAGCCCCATGGTAATCAGCGTATCGTGAATACGGCGCTGTTTTTCGAGTTCAACTTCGTCCTGATATTCCTCCGGTAACGTATACTCCATCTGTTTGAAGCGGACATCGTGCATTTTTGCAGCGTAGACGTGCGAACCTACCAACTGCGAATCAAATTTCTTTGCGAATTCCACAGCTAAATCAATACTAGCATCTGAATAGTCCGAATTATCTACCGGCACGTAAATCGTTTTCATAATCTTTCCTCACTTGTCATTGAAAAGAAAGGAACTTATACCAAATTAACTTGATTCCAATCTATCGGTGCGGTTCGGAAACCGCACCAGCTCTTATGGAATATGCCTAAGATAACCATTTTCGCGAACGAATCGGTGCGGTTACAAACCGCACCTACCGGTCCTGGAGGATCACTAAATTGACACCTATGGTGCGGTTAGAAACCGCACCTACCGAGTGGCATCAAGTTAATTTGGTATTACTCTGTCTCAACCTTATCATTTAGTTTGTTTCGGTAGCCGATATAACCGCCAAGGATGTGTGCAAGCAGTGTTGCGGGCCATAAGTAAATCATAGCGGTTTGCCATTCCCAATCAAGGATAAAACGCCGCACAACAAAGTTAAGCGTTATCGGGATATATAGACACCTGCTCCAAGGACGACTGAATTTTTTATACCGTACACGAAAAAATCCGAACGGGAAATGAACCAGAAAAACCGCAATAGAAATAAAAAGATTTAGATCCTTCATTTTTCAAGGAGTGCGTTGACATCTTTGCGTAGTTGCTTCATATCAGGTTTATGTCGGCTATCGTAGTAGTCGTAGATACCACCTTCTGGTGTAACGAGAACAAACCTTGTGCTATGAGGGAACCCGCCTCCATGTTGTGCAGCGGCTAATTTAAAACCCTTGTTAGCCAATTGGTGAATCTGTTCCTTTTCTCCCGTCAGAAAATGCCATCGCTGTTTGTCAGCACCATATTGCATTGCGTAACGCGACAGAACGTCTGGTGTATCTCGCTCCGGATCAACCGTGAAAGAAACGAAATTGACATCTTGTGAGTCAAATTCTGATTGCAGGTTTACCATCTCGTGTGTCATCACAGGACATATCGTAGGACAGCGGGTGAAAATAAAATCCGCAACCCAAATTTTTCCTTTTAAATCGGATAAACTTACCGAATCCCCTTGCTGGTTGGTCAAACTAAAATCTGGAACACTCGCTGAAATTGTCTCATTCGTAAGTTCAGGTTTTTTATTGAAAACTAACCACAAATTGAGAACTGCAATACCAAGGACGATGAGACCTAACACAATCAACATAATCCAAGGCAGTGTGCCCTTTTCAAGTCTACGTTCATCAGCATTGAGGTTGCCTGTCTGATTTTCCATATTGTCCACGCCTACAGTTACTATAGTTTGGACAGTTTGAAGTTTTTTAGAGACAAAAAGCAGAAAAGAGGGTATCCTTTCAGAATATATAATTTTTATTTTTGAAAGGACATTCAAAATGGACCCTCTTCTCCGCTTATATTCTATGTTATCAGAATATCAACACCACTTCAAGTATAAAAACTTCAACCATTTTCGCACTTTTGTCTTGGGTTTGATAAATACCCCGCATCGTGGCACAATGACACAGATATATCTATCAACAGAACAATCAACAACGTATTGGCCACTTCCGAAGTTTCTCTCTCGTAGCGTATGGAGTGTTGATAAAGTCACATCAGTATTGACACAACAAGTTCAATCCGTTTTCAATAAAGGTGTCTATGTCTATGATGAAACCCATTCTACCACTGATGGTCTTCAGCAATATGGCACGCATTTCTTCAGAAACACGCGGTATAACAAACGGAACAAGAACCAATCGAAGTTCCATCACGGACACGAGTTCGGTGCTATCGGTTGGCTCTGTGAAACACCACAAGGGGTGCGTCTGTTTCCGTTAGCGGCTCGGGTGATGTGTCCGGGCAAAAAACGGGATAGCAGTCTTGCTGTGCTCAAGCGTATCTGTGCTCAGATGCCTGCGGGTCTGATAGTATTTGACAGAGGCTTTAATAGACGCAAGGTGTTTACACAAATCCTTTCACAAGGACACCACTTACTCTGTCGCACAAAGTCAAATGCTGTGTTCTATTATATACCCAAACCACCCAAGCAACAGGGACAAGGTAGACCGAAACGTTATGGAGGTCGTGTGCATCTACCCTATCTGCAGTATAGAGATATCATCGTGAAAAACAAGACCCTTTCTGTCGCAGACAAAATCGTGCGGACAAAGATGTGTCCGGTAGATGTGCGGCTCGTTGTGATACGCACACGCCCAAAGAAGTCTAAACCCTATCGCTATTTTTGTTTATTCACCTCCGACTTAGAGCGTCCGGTAGACGAGTTGATCCAACACTATAGAAATCGGTGGCAGATTGAAACCGCATTTCGAGATGTCAAACAGAACTTCGGTTTTGATACATATCAACTCCGAAAACGCAAGAGTTTGAACCGGTTTGCTCAACTCAGTTTTGTCGCAGCAACTCTCACACAACTCATTTTCACAAAGACAACGACCAACACAGCATCGGAAACGAATATAGACGAGGTGCCTCTTGACTTAGAAGACGTGCTGCTGGCACTAAATAGGCATTGGTATAAAGCCAAATATCTGACACGCGGGTTGATGACCGCTTATTTGCAACGATGTTTCCAACAACAATGTTTTTCTGCGAGTTACGAGTCGAGACAAAACTCAAAGAAAAATCTAAAGATAGTTGAAGATTCTACATGAAACTGACCAGATTTACATATTTTTACGATAATCGCAAAAATAGTGTCCAAAATGTAGTGATTTCTAACAGAATTCAGAGATGTAAGAGTGTTTACAAAACAAATCTAACACCTGATCGGAAGTCCTAACGGGATGAAATTGTCCAAACTATAGTACAGTTAAGATAGATTAGACATTCGCCTAACCTTAGTGAGACGATGTGTCAACGACTTCTGCCGGTTTATCAATTCCTGCGTGCCGTGTTTTTGCTGTAAGATCGGGCATCAGCATAAAGACAAGGAAAACACAGATAAGGAAAGGCGTAATAACGATTACCGCTAAAGTGCGCTTTTCAAATTTTAGATGCATGAAATAGGCAGCAACTAAGATAGCCTTAGAACACGCCAAACCGACAAGCAGTACGACTTTAAGCGCGGTAGGAAAATCAGGGATGACTACGAGTACCTCAATGATTGTCAACCCCGTAAGCCACCAGAAAATATTCATGTATTTCGGATGCTCATTGTGTCCGTTCTGAGCCATATTCAAAACCTCCTATATGAGATAGATGAAGGTGAAAACCATAATCCAAATAAGGTCAACGAAGTGCCAATAGAGTCCGACAATTTCCACTTCATGGTGAAACTCCGCAGTATAACGTCCCGACCACCCATTTCTCAATATAACTATGAGGTAAATCACACCGCCGGTTACATGTAACCCGTGGAAACCTGTGATTGCATAAAAAGTAGGTCCAAAAAGTTTCGAACCACTTATTGCCTCTTTAGCACCAGATAAAGCATGCCCAGGAATTTCTGTGAGTGTTAATTCATGTAGAATAAGGTGTGTCCATTCATACGCCTGTAACCCGAGGAATATAACACCACCTAAAATCGTTAATCCGAGAAAATCACACATTCTACCGACGTTGCCCTTCTGAATAGATTCCAATGCTTTCACCATGGTAACACTACTGCAGATTAATAGGAACGTCATTCCCGCGGTCATGTTAATATTAAGTATTTCGCTTGGTGGGACCCATCCGATTACACCTGAACCCACTCGGATTGCTGCATAAGACGCGAGCAATGCGCCAAATGACATCGTATCACCGATGAGGAAAACCCACATGCCGAGTTTGCCAAGGCTATCAGGCGTAAGCGAAGGTTCGTATAAGTCTTCAGTATGTTCTAAAGTGGTAGCTTGTTCCACTATACTAAACTCCTTTACTATTGTTATACCAAATTAATTTTATTAGAAGTCTTTTGAAAAAGTGCATATTTGCAAGGTACAGATACCTTGCACTATAATTGAGGAATGTGTGTTATGCTTTCAAGTCTCTGTTGGCGCGCCGGAAGTGATAGAAAACGCTTCCACCGATGACACCGAAAACCGTGAACGGCATCGCCATCATAAAAAGCACACTCCAATTAAAACCCCTTGCGATAGGTCCGTCAAGGTTTTTACATGCAGGGCATGCATCAAGTGTAAACGGAACGATTAAACTTGCAAATCCGATCACAAGAATCCATAAGACAATTTGTCGAAACATACGCGTCTCCATTAAGCGAAATATACCAGAAAGTATAGAACGGGCCACAACGCGACCACATAAATCCAATAAATCGTACAGGTTTCAATGCCGGTATGATGGACAGCGGAATACCGCCCTGCTATTGCCATACCGATAACAATCGTCAACCAAATCATTGCGCCTAACACATGAACTGCATGGCATCCGATCAGCACATAAAAGATTGCGCCGTAAACTCCAGACTGAAGGGTCAATCCTTTATTAACAAGTTGTATCCATTCGCTTCCTTGGACTACCAGAAAAAGTAATCCTAACGCACCTGTGAACAGTAAAAAATTTCGGAGTTGTTTTACTTTATCTTGCTGAATTGCCCGTAATGCTTGGAACATCGTGCAGCCGCTTATAATTAGCAGCACAGTATTGATGCCTGTTACCAAACGTGGAAGTTGGATGTTAGCGTGCGACAGTGGGGGCCATGTAACATTCCCCATTCGAAATACCAGAAATGCCCCGATCAGACCGACGAACAACATCGTCTCAGCACCGAGTAGGATTAAAACTGCTAATTTGGCGTTACTCAATGGGCGATTTTCGGTAATTTCCATTTTACTCTGTACCATCATCCACGGATTCTACTTTTTACAATTTTAACGATAACCTCAATAAGTGCAGCACCTATCAGACAGAATCCGATAATACCTGCTATTACTGTGGTGATCACGGAAACAACTTTTTTTACGGAAGGCGGTGCTTCAAATCCTACCACTAATGCTAATGTTGTGATGGAAAACAATCCGATAAACAGCAAACACAATATAATGCCTACTTTGCGATTTCGTTTGCGGCGTTCTTGTTCGTTCATTTGGCTCCACCTATAATAATGATATTTTGTCAATTGCCATCGTAATAAATATTAGCGGCAGATACAGTAGAGATGCATATAGTACATATCGTGCTGCTTTCATTGATTGTGTTTTCTCAAAATAGATACCGCTTGCCAGAAACATCCCGCCTATTAGCAGCGCGGCGAAAAAATAGATGCCTCCTGCGATGTTGAACAGTGTAGGAAGCAATCCAATACCGAATAGTGCCAGGCAGTTGATTACAATCTGACGTCGTGTGCTTGTTCCATCAGGATGGATGACAGGCAACAACTTCATTCCTGCTTTTGCATAGTCATCACGATAGATATAGGCTATTGCAAGAGAATGCGGCAATTGCCATAGAAAGAGAATCGCAAACAGCACCCATGCTGAACCTGAAAGTGTGCCTTGCGCTGCAACCCACCCAACGACAGGTGGTAATGCTCCCGGAAACGCACCGATAAGCGTACACAATGATGTTTTTCGTTTAAGCGGTGTATATACAAATAGATAACTCACCACTATTAGCGAGATAATAAACCCACTCAACGGATTGACAATAAATGTAAGATATAGCATACCGCTTCCTGTGAGAAATACACAGAAAAGCAGGGCTTCTACGGGATGCATTCTTCCCGCTGGTAGTGGTCTTTGCTGCGTTCGTGGCATCAGAGAATCTACATCGCGTTCCAGATATTGGTTTAGACCTAAGACGCCAGCAGCCGTTAATCCTGCGCCAATAAGCGTATGTAGGAAAAGCAACCAATTCACAGCACCCTGTGTGCCGAGATAGAAACCTGCAGCGGTGGTAACCAATATCATTACGACCAATCTCGGTTTAATGAGTTCAATATAGTCTTCCACTCGACTCACAATAACTGAGGATCTTGACGGTGGATTTGCCATATCTCTATTTTCGGGTAGTGCTGCAGTTGTTGAACGCATGATGTTATCTCATTCTGTAACCAGCGAATTGCTGACAGGTGTTTCTATAGAAATCGTCGTATCAGTGAATCGGTATATTTTCAGTGTGATCACAAAACTACTGACTAACATGAGTGCACCGACTGCTACGTGTGCAGTCGTAACTATATCTGTAAGTAGTTCTGATACTGTTTCACTCAAGGCAGTTAGTTTCATAATATAGGCTCCAGTACCGAGCATCAACTGCACTGCAAGCAATCCAAGCAATAGCAAAGGCAATAACTGACCAATTCTTTGGGTATCCTCGCCCATACTAAAGAAACGTCTTGCCAATAGGAAGATATGAAGTGCTACTAAGAATGCCAAAAGAAGATGCGCGTCAAGTCTATTCCCAGTATGCCGTAAAACTGCACCGAAAATGAGTTGAATGTATATCAAGCAAGTTGTAATTAGACTTAACCTACGCAATTTCTTTGCAGAAACATCATCACGTATTCTTTCTGACAAGTTTTGGTTTTCAAACCAATCACGAGAAGTAAACCAACATATTCCACACAACAGTGCGAAGAAAGCTTGTGCCAGACAGGCATGAACTATCGCTAAATTAAGATTGAGTTCAGTAACCCGTAGTCCACCGAGTACTCCTTGAACGCTGACTCCAAAGAGTGCTGCAAGTCCAAGCCATTTTATCCATCTGCGTGAGTCTTTCAGTATAAGCATGATGAACAGCGCAATCGTTAACAGTCCAACTATCGAACCTATCAGACGATGGCTATGTTCATATAGGATGCCACCCACCATTTCGGATAACGGATATAGAAACATATTATATCCGAAGGTATTAGGCCAATCTGGTACTGCTAGTCCTGACTCAGTGCTTGTTACAATCCCTCCAATAACAATTAATAAGAAAGTTGCCCCTGCGGTGAACAATGCTATCCGATGTAGCCATGGACTATAACTAATTTGCTTCGTGATACTCACTACGGAAACTAAAGCCGTGTGCTTCTTTTGCACACAACTCTCCTATGTGATTCCTGCTTCCGTCTCTCGTGCCTCTGAATGAGGTCTTACTTGGACTCCACAGGCGTAACTTTCCGTGTATCCCACGGTAGGTTGTTAGTGAATGTGGTAGGGTCGTTGTAGTAACAACGTATATTAGTTTTTCTCTACCACATTCTAATGTTTTAAGTGATTTCGCACCAGCATCACACACCTTTCCACAGGTGAGGGATAGGACCCATACAGGTTGTCCGGGGTGGAAACCCTATCCACGATGGGACATATAGTCCAACATGTTTTGGTGCAAATGTCATAAGTTTTTTGACCCACGGCTAAAGCAGTGGGATTGTCAGTTAATTCCCTTCATGCTGAATTCCACAGAAGTATCTTTCTATGGTAGGCACGGGTTTTAAACCGCGCCTATTTACGCCGTACCTATCTCAACTAATCACCAGCACTTGCGGGTGCATGCTCAGGCTGTGCTTGTGGAATAAAATCGGATTCTTCGCCGGGAACGCTGTATTCGTAAGGACCGCGATAAACGGTTGGGATTTGGGCAAAATTGCCATGTGGCACTGGTGTCGGTGCCTCCCATTCCAGTGTGTTGACATTCCAAGGATTCTTTTCAGCGACCTTACCGCGATACATGCTCCAGAAGTAGTTAAAAACGAGTATCAATTGTGCAAAACCGAGCGTGAATGCACTCATTGTGATAAAGATGTTCATTCCCTCAAACCCTTGCAAGAACTCGTACTGCTGTGGGTTAGAAATACGTCGCATGTGACCACCCACGCCGAGAATGTGCATTGGGAAGAAAGTGCAGTTGAAGGCAATGAAGGTTAACCAGAAATGAATTTTGGATAACATATCGTTCATATAACGTCCAAACATCTTTGGAAACCAGAAGGCGATACCGCCGAAAATAGCGAACAGACTTCCACCAAAAACGACATAGTGGATATGCGCTACAATGTAGTAAGTATCATGTATGTAGATGTCTACTGGCGTATTTGCCATGTAGATTCCGCTTAGACCTCCAATTACAAACATAGAAACAAAAGCGATTCCATGAAGCATCGGCGTTGTAAAACGGATTGAACCGCGGAACATTGTCCCAAGCCAGTTAAATGTTTTAATGGCTGAAGGCACAGCAATAAGCATTGTTGTTGTCATGAAGAACGTACCCATACCCGGTCGCATTCCACTTTGGAACATGTGGTGTCCCCAGACAATCCATCCCAAAAATGCAATTGCAATCATGGCATAGACCATTGAGCGGTACCCGAAAATCGGTTTCCTTGAAAAAACAGGGATTAATTCGGATGCAATACCCATCCCCGGTAGAATGAGGATATATACCTCTGGATGACCGAAGAACCAGAACAAGTGCTGCCATAATAGCGGGTCACCACCACCTTCAGTCGTAGGGGTGAAGAATGTGGTTCCCGCAAGTCTATCGAAAATGAGAAGTGCTAAAGCGGAAGACAGGACAGGGAAAGCAAGAAGCAACAGGATCGCAACGATGAAGAGTGACCAGATGACCAATGGAAGTCTGAAGAACGTCATTCCCGGTGCGCGCATGTTAATAATCGTCGTAATGTAATTGATTGAACCTACCAAGGAAGAAAATCCCTGTATCAACAGACTGATAGCCCACAAGTTCTGCCCCCATTCAACCCCTGTCCACGTAGGATCAGACGATAACGGTGCATAACCTGTCCAACCCGCTGCTGCATGTCCACCTGGCACAAAAAATCCAGCTGCCATTATAACAGCAGCAAGCACTGCCAGCCAAAATGAGAGCATGTTAAGGACAGGGAATGCCATATCCCGCGTGCCAATCATCAACGGTATCAGGAAATTGCCGAATGCACCCACCAATATTGGAACAACGACGAAGAAGACCATGATGGTTGCATGCATCGTAAACAACATGTTGTAGAGCGGAGACTCAATAAAACCGTTCGGCATGTTTACTTCAAGCCACTCCTCCTCGTCAGAATCGAAAATCCGTTCCCACATTTTATCAGCACCTGTAACAACTTCTCCATCATCAATATATTTTTGAGATGCGCCTATGATGGGTAATGGCTTTTCGGGATACGCGAGTTGCCATCTAAAGAGCAGCGCAAGCCCACCACCGACGAAAAACATGATCAAGCCGTAAATCAGGAACTGTTTTCCGATCATCTTATGGTCAAGCGAAAAGATATATTTTCTAATAAAACTCTCTTCGTGATGATGTGCATGGGCATGATGTTCATCGTCATCATGTTCAGGTGCATGTGAAATAGTATCGTTATCTTCATTCGCATGTTCATGATGTTCATCATTATCATGTTCATGTGATATATTTTCGTTTTCTTGCATCTTTATTTTTACTCCTTTTGCGACCTCACAATTGCGAATTGCTGTTTATTCAGGCCGCTCCAATACACCTTACTCGGGCCACTGTTCCTTAACCCAGGCATCATATTCTTCTTGTGTTTGCACAATGAGATATCCGAGCATGCCTGAGTGTCCAAATCCGCAGAGTTCGGCGCATGGAATTTCATAACGTCCCACCTTTTCCTTTTGTACGCTAAATTTGATGTAGTCAATAGTCCGACCCGGTACTGCGTCCTGTTTCAATCGCAAATTAGGTATAAAAAAACTGTGAATCACATCTTTAGACGTTAATAAGATTTGGACGACCTTAGCGACAGGCACACGCAATTCATTCTCGAATTCCAGATCGTCTTCTGTTCCTAATTCATTATCTGGACCGGGGTATATCATATACCAGTTAAACTGTTCACCTCGGACTTGAACGACATAATCTGGATTTTTAGCTGGTGATTTAAGATTATTCCATTGCGGAAAACTGAGCATTGCCAATCCAAACACAATAACCGTAGTTGCTGCTGTCCAGATGATTTCAAGTTTCGTACTTCCTTCAATATATTCAGCGCGGTGTCCTTCGCGATGACGGTACTTAATCAGAAATACGATGAGAGTGCCTATCACGAGCACAAACACCACTAAGGTAATCCAATAAATGAGTGTAAAGAGGCTATCAACACCTTGCGCGTACGTTGAAATGTTCTCTGGAAGCCACCATTGAAGCATTCATTCCTCCTTTTCCAAAATCGTAGACATAAACATTCGTTAGGCGTACTTTTTAATTTGTTTCTGCAGAAGCAGTTAACGTTGCGCCCAAATAGGTCAAAAAACAAAATAGAGATATAATCAATAAAGAAAGCGTCCACGACGGCATGTTGCCTGTTGTGGTTGCGGTATCAAAATAGAGACTTTGCCGAAAAGCTGCAACCCCATAAGTTAAAGGATTTAGTTTCATTACCCATGCCAACCACCCGGGTGCCCCCGCACTTGGAAAGAACGCGCCGGACAACAGCCAGATCGGAATGAGTAGAAGGTTCATAATTGCATGAAAGCCTTGTGTAGAGTCCATACGCCATGCGATGAGAAGACCAAGGTTAGTTAAGCTAAATGCTAATAAAAACATCACTCCGAATGTCATAATCAAGGGCATAAACCCAAATTTTATTCCAATGAACGGAGCAAGACAGAGTAGAAGTAAGCCTTGTATTAACGCTAAAGTAGTTCCACCCAATGCTTGCCCGAGGACAATACCCCATCTCGGCACAGGAGCAACGAGTACACTTTGTAAAAACCCTTCGCGCCGCTCATTCACCACCGAGATTGTAGCAAAAATGGCTGTAAAAAGCAACACTAAAACAACGATACCAGGGTAGAAGTACTCAATGTAACCTTGTTTCTCGGAGGTACCAGATGGTTGAAACGATGCACTCAAACCACTTCCGATTAGAATCCAGAATATTAGAGGCTGTGCAATAGCACTAAAAAGACGACTCCGTTGTCGATAAAATCTGATGATTTCACGCCGCCAGATTGTTGTAACTGGTAGCAGAACGTTTATCACTTCATCTTCCTTTATACAAACGGGTTTCCTGTTAACTTAATGAAAACGTCCTCTAATGTAGGTTTCCCGAACCGAACAGCCTGAATCTCATCAGGAAACGCAGCGACTACATCTCTAACAAACTCATGTCCCTGTTCGCATTCAATGCGTATGTAATTATCAGTTAATATCGGGGACACCTCAAACCTATCAGCAATTGCACTACAGAGGGTTTCAGCGTTTGTAGTCTCTATCAACACGACATCACTGCCAATTTGAGACTTGAGTTCGTCAGGTGTTCCGATTGCGACTAACCTGCCTGAATCCAGAATACCCACGCGGGTGCATAACTCAGCCTCATCCATAAGATGTGTTGTCAGCAGGATGAGAATATTTTCTTTTTTTGCGAGTAAACTCAGATAATCACTAAGTTGTCTGCGTACACCTACATCCAACCCGCTACTTGGTTCATCAAGCAGCAAAACATGGGGAGAATGGAGCATCGCTTTTGCGATTTCTACGCGTCTTTGTAAACCTCCGGATAACTCTTCAACAAGGTCGTTTTCCCTATTATCTATACCAAACTTTTCAAGCAGTTCGGAAATTCGGTGACTTAGATTTTTACCTCTAAGTCCATAGAGATGACCGTGATGTCGTAAATTTTCGGTAACAGTGAGTTTGATATCAAGTCCAGGATGTTGAAAAACAACCCCTAATAATTTTCGTACCGCTTTAGTCTCGGTTTTCAAGTTAAATCCGAGGATGTTAACATTTCCCGATGTTGGCGGCATCAACGTAGACAGAATCTTGAAAAGGGTTGTTTTTCCACTACCGTTTGGACCGAGTAGACAAAAAATCTCGCCACGTGCTACGGTGAAACTAACATTATCCAACGCACACCGATTACCATAAGTGTGCGTTAGATCTTCAACCGTAATGGCATTATCATTCACTGGATTCTTTAAGTTTCAACGTGAAATCTTGCTTGACCTCACCATCAGCAGCAATAGTAACAGTTACAGGTGTTTTGTTATTGGTGCCACATGCTTCATGCCAATAACCCAACTTATAGGTTCCGGGAGGGACATCTTCAAGTTTGAATTCACCTTTTTCGTTTGTTACCGCGAAATAAGGATGCGGTACGTATGCGACCCAGGCGGACATCCAACCATGGATATCGCATTTTACCTTCACAGGACCTTCAGGTTTCTTGGCACCAGCCAGTTTCATTTTTTTGCGGTTCTTTGTCTGTTGTCTGTTGAATGAAGTGTTATTATCCCCTGTCCCGAAGATATGGACATTGTGTGTTGCCTTATCGTTATTCAGTATCATCAGGACTTCACCAACAGGTACAATCTGGACGTGCGGATTGAATCTGCAGTTCTTCTGGTCAATTTCCAGCTTGGCTTTTTCGTCAAAATCCTTGCCTTGTGAAATATCCATCAGATAAACAATTGTATTCTGCAAAACCATGCCTTCACCAACGACAAGTGTTTCATCGAACTTTTCCGTAGCACCGCAAACCGCCTGATCTTTCGTGATTTCCACTTTTTTCTTCTCAGGCACATCGCCTTCAAACTTAACTACACCCGTAATTTTTCCACCGTTGTTAACAGTCGTTTTTTTATACGATTTTGGAAAAACAAGATTATTCATCTCCTCTTCTTCGTGGTTGTCTGCAAAAACAATCAGACCAAAACAGCACGCGAGAAGAACTGTGAAATATGCCAACACTTTAGTTTTCATTTTTTTCTCCTTATAGGCACACATGTTAGAAACTTTTTTCAACGACACATCAGGAGATAATTCTGCCTCTATTGGTGCGCCTTAATGTAATTTCAAAATATGATTTAAGTTTGGGACATCAATGCAATGCCCACTTGTTTTCGATTCTATAGAATTATGTATTTCTACGCTGCACGTACTCTCGTAAACCAATTAGCAAACCAAGAGAGAGAAGTGCAACTAACGGCGGATAAATAAACCTTCTGGACGACGGGACCGGTTCAAGAACAAAAGTATACCAACTGGATATAACCCGTTTTGTGTCAACATCACCGTTTGCCCCATCCCATGCTGAAAAAGCAATTGGTACAAATACAGTGGGTTCGATCTGTAGGTCTTTCTTATCTTCAGTTTTCAATGCACGTTTGACCCATAACCTATATTGCCCATCTTTGTATTCGCTTTCTACTTGAATCTCGCCTTGTACATCTTGTTCCACAACGTTGTTCATACCTTTCGCTGTGAGTTCTGTTACCTTGTCAACAGCAGATGCTTTCCACTGCCATAGATAGACAGGCAGTTTTCCACCCCAGATAAAATAAGGTTTTGGTGCAGTGGGACCTTTTGGAACTTTCACCGGGAATTGGATTGCAATTGCATCCTCAAAAGTCTTGCCAATATCTTCGTCCTCTTTGACTTCAGTATTATTAGTACGGTCATCCCATGTAAATAGGAATGCCACCTCTGTGTCGTTGTAAAACGATTTGACGTTTACAGAGTCAATCGTAGGATTGAACTGCCTTGGTTCAATTATAATCTGCCCCACAAGTGGAAAGTAACTGGCTTCAAGCGTTTCCCAAGCCTCATCAGCCATTGTGGGCAAATCACCTACTACATAATATTGTGATCGGAGGACGTTTTTACCAATTGCTGGTTCTGGTTTCTTTTCAGGAGCAAGGGATTTGACATAGTTCGCGATGTGCCAACTTTTTACATTAAACCCTTTTTTTGCTTCAGCATATATTTGCTTTTGTTCATCGTTAGTTACGTCATCTATCATGATATCCAAGATGTCGTAAGCATTTCCCATTTTTTCATCAAGTTGGTTAAATTCTTCCTCCTCTGCCTCAGCCATTTCGACTTTATTCTCCAATTGAGCATACCGTTTCGCTTCGTCTACAGTTAAGCCAAAAGAAGCGTCTTCAAACATTGGCATTGCCGATCCAGCAATTCCACCAATGAATCGTTTGTAGATGCCCTCAGTATCGCTATTGCCTCTGAAATTCCAATTTTGAGAAAGATTTGCTGGCCAACTCTTAAAACCCAACTCATCCTGCAGAGTTGGTGCGGATGTTCCATCACCGCGCCCCACAATTCCGTGGCATTCAAAACAAGCAAATTGCGTATAAAAGAACTTGCCAATTTCCACGCTTTCTTCAGAGTAAGGAATTTTACCTTCCAAACTGATTTGTATTGGAGGTGTTTCACTCTCCTTAAAGCCATCATAGAAGGTTTTAATATATGCCACTATTTCCCAACGGTCGTTGGCTTTGAGCGCGGTTTCCCACTCTGGCATTGATGATCCGGGCATTCCTTTGGTAATGATATCAAATAAATCCTGATCAGTTGGAAGCTGCCCACCTTCTGTAGAGCGAATCTTATACAAACCACTGGTGAAATCTCTTGGTTTAGGTAAAAGGTTTTCGGCTGCACTGCCATCTCCACGTCCTTCGGTGCCGTGGCAGTGTGCGCAGCTTTTCTCATAAACCTCTTTCCCTGCTGCAATTTTTTCTGCTTCCTCGGAATCATCTGGAGCATCCTGCGCGTATGTTAGGGTTAGAACAGAGAACAACGCTAAAATAAGGAGTAAGAGGACAACATTTTTGCTTCTCATTTTAGTGTCCCTCCGCAGAGGCGCGCGGCATATTGCCTGTATAGTCGGATAGGAACAGGATAACGTCCCAAATTTCTTCTTGTGTTAAGTAATCTTCCCAGATAGGCATAGCAGAATTCCAGGGCGTGCCAGATGGAGGCAACCCAGGTCCACCTTTACTGACCCGCCAAAAAAGATAGGATTCCTGCAAAATTGGAATGATGCCTACGTCTTGGAAATTCGCTGGTAACGGATTCAGCGCGTCAGCAAAATGCCCTTTACCATCAAGATGGTCGCCATGACAGTAAAAGCAGTTACCATAGTAGACACGTTTTCCATTCTCCACATGCGACCTGAATACTTCTGGGTTGTCCTTTTCATAATGACGGTACGGATTTTTGACATCCCGCATGACCTCATCTTTATATGTCAATTCCAGCGGTTGAGCTGGGTGTGCATTACGTGGGTCCCCGGGTGGATTCGCTTTTTGTGCGATATTAGAATAAGTATATCCAAACATAAGAAACGGGATCAACACGGCTAATACAAGACGGCGAACACGGCGGTTATCATCAACAAGCGTTTCATGAATAGGTCGGAGGAATTCCCGAAATCTTGTGTCTTCAACGGAGATATGCACCAAAATAGCGGTGGAGATTAACGCCATATACATCACGATCACGTTGCTCGGGATTGGTTTTGAGATAACACCACCAACGAAAAATCTCAAGAACACCCAGCATACGATGAACATTATGAAACATATTGTGAAAAGCGAAGGCTTTTTCATGTCTAAGCTCCTTCTGCGTTTTATGTTAGACTTCAAATCTCTATTGTTGGTTATTCGGTTGTTTCGACTGTATCACCCGCTGCTGCTTGATTTGCATCAGAGGTTGCAGTTTCTTCTGTTATTTCACCTGTCAATGTGCTTAAGAAAGCGAGTAAATTCGCCATATCCGATACCGATAAGAGGATTGGAAAGTTATCCGGCATTGGAGACTTAACAAGTAACCTTTTACCGGAAGCCAGCGCACTTACAACTTCTTCAATATCAAACGGATCGAAACTCTCTTCACTTCCATCAACCATTACGACTATTTCGTCGTCGTCCATTGTTCCTGACACGTGTTCGCCAACTGTCTGTACACCGTCATAATCGGTGAGAGTCATCTGCATTTTAACGTCTGTTTTAGAAAACGTTCTATTTTCATCCCCAACTTTGAGCGTTACACTGTCGGTGGATTCCTCAACGATCTCCCCACTTACGGGTGTGTCTGAGCCTGTAGGTGTTATGGTTAATGTGAAATATCCATTCTCGAGAAGATCGGTGAGGTCTTCAATCGGTTCCTCATCAAATTCACTGAATAGGATGGTATATTCCTCTTCTGTACCATCTGCGGCTTTTGTCCGGACAACAATTTTTTCATTGTCTTGAGAAACAAGTGTTCCTTGGTAGGTTACCCCGTTAGCTGTCACAGTAACCGTTCCATAACCGCTAACAATTATTGCAGGTGGTTTTAGGATTGATTCCTCAATATACCGCAGTTCGTTAATGGCTGCAATTTCTGAAAGTTCTGGTGCGGTGACAACTTCAAAGTCTTCATTGACCTCTCCCGCATTTGGATTTTCTATCCCTTTTATAACATGGCAAGAAATACAAGCTGCCTCTATAAAAACTTTCTTCCCGGCTTCAGGATCGCCGGTGAGTAAAGGGGGAAGTGCTTCTGCTGTTGTCCCTATATCTGCTCTATTAATTGGTTCATCAAAAAGTTCTGCGTCAATTTCACCGCCTTGGCTTTGTAGAAATGCTATGACTGCCGCAATTTCTAACTTTGTGAGTTCAATAGGTCTTTTCCATATCTCTGGCATTATCTTGCCGTACCCAGGCACCAAGTATTTACTCGGTTTATAAAGAGATTCAATCAGATACGATTTTGCATCCGTACCGGGCTGACGGCTTGCCGCATTGGTGCCGATGTCAGTTAAATCGGGACATCTGCCTTTCGGAGCAGAGGTGTCAAGAGTGTGGCACGCACTACACTGTCCTTTACTGTTAAAAATCGCTGCGCCTATCTCTACTACTGCGTCTGGATCACTCCAATCTAATTCAGTCACCGGTCCTGTTGCTGTTGATGTGCTCGGAACCCATGCTGCTAAAAGCGCGAAAATCCAGATAACAAACAAAGCGAATGTCATCAGTTTCATGACAATGCCCCACACAATCAAATTTAACATGACCGCAATGAAGAACCAAACCGACCATGGTAACAAGTTCTCAGAACCAATTGGAAAAGCTGGCAGCTTCGCTATAAAAGCAATGAAACTCACCACCATTAAGATTAGACCTACGATTTTTATGAGTGTGTTTTTCATTATTTTAATCGTCACTTTCCGCAGGAACTTCTGCTTCTATAGGAACTGCATTTTGTTTTTTCTTTTCACCCCACAGACCGAGCCAGAATATAAATCCAACGAGGGCAAAGAAGATAACCATAATGATTGAAACCATGTTTACAGCACTGCTAAGAGAAGGTGTAAATGCGTCTGGTGAGGTGTCTCTCATAACACCAAAGATATGCCATCCTTCACGAAGACCGGAACGGGCATAACCCATCAAACCCATCAGAGAGGTAAAGGTAATTGCGAGTAGTATTAAAACATACTGGGACCGCTCTGTCATCCCTCCCCATTTGATAGTACCAGAGGTTGTCGCCTTTCGATACATAAAAATATCAATTATTGTTACGACAACCATAACACCGAGTGAGATCAGCACCTGCCAGGGTGTCAACACATTTTCGCGATAGAGGGGTGGAAGATTCTTACTAAACCCAACGATACCGATAACGACAATTGAGACTACTCCTAAAAAGAAAATTGCTGAAATAACAATGTTCCCCAAGCCTTTCCAACTTGCAGTAGACGTCTTTCCAGAACGTCTATAAAACAGAAAACTTAAAAATGTTGTTAGAATAACGATATTCACAACCGTATTTTTGGCACTCATCAAACCGAAAAATCCGAGATGTGGATGGTTTGCCCCTCCCATTGCACTGATCTCCGAAGCTGATGATATTTTGTCAAGCCAGCGCGGTGTCATCCAGATACCAACACAGATAACAATAATGGTAATCATATATGGACGATAGCGCGCATATATTTCTGCGCCTTCAATTCGCCCCATTCCTGACCAAAGGTAGTAGTTCGCGCCGATAAACAGAATTCCAATCATCACCGCCTGTATAATAAATAGCCATGAGAACAGAGCACCCATCATATTCACCCCCATTGTGGTGTTGAACATGTAGATTTCTTTACCTAACCAGTAACCAGCGAAAGGTAATGGAATCAGTCCACACAATGCGATGAAGTTTCCGTTATACCCCATCCAATCGTAATGTGCTTTCTCCTCTTTAGTTTTTGCCACGAGGAAACGGAATGCTGCATAAGCAGCAACTATTGAACCACCAAAAGCGATGTTCCCGATGAGACGATGAATATTGACCGGCATCCATGTAAAATTGTTGACTGCTTCCCAAACGTTTGCCAAAAATTCACCTGTTTCGTTGTGAAGCGGAATTACGGTCGCACCTGTAACCTCTTTCAGTACTTCAGCGCGGGTTAACTCAGGATTCTGTGCTAACGTTTGTTCCAACCATGCTGCCTTGGTTTCATCAGACAACTTTCCGTACTGTGTTGCGGGACTTGTCTGATAGGTCAGCCACGTGTTTGACACAAACATAATCGCTGTTCCCCACACGTTTAATAGAACGCCGAGGAACAGGTGCCACCCTTTAAAACGTCCCTGCATCTTATCCCAACCGTAGGAATAGAGGTAGAGCGTAAATGTCTCTCCGAAGAACAAGATAACGTAGAAAATCATCGTCGGACCGAAGATTCCGCTCATCTTGCTCAATACTTTCGGATAACACCAGATAAGGATAAAGACAAGAACGCCGCCAAGCAAAGCAGTCGTTGAAAATGCGCCCATACAGAGTTTGATAAACTCTTGTGCCATTCGGTCGTACCGTTCTTCCTTGGTCCGCCAACCGATAAACTCAATGATAACGGCAAACATCGGTACACCGAGGATAAAGGAACCGAACAACAGGTGGAGTTGTGCTGCAATCCAAGCAGCGTTTCGGCTACCGATCATCGGGAACGGACGATATTCTGCATCCGTCATGTCTTGTGCAAATGCTGGCACAATTGCAAATAGCACAAAGCCGAGTAGCACAAAACCGAGTATGAAGAAAAGTCTCTTTTTTGTAAGAGAAGAACAACGCATTTTCTTTTTCTCTCAATCGTTTAGGATGCGTATCAATAAATTAATAGCATCCTCAATCTGTATGAAAACTACTATTTTGTCTTAGGCTTTTTAAAATCAGTACTTTTAAAATCAACTGTAATATCGCCACTCGCGGGAATTTCAATGGTCTTATTCGCTTTTCCGAGCGTTTCGTGCCATGCAATTACACGCGCTCTACCCGCTGGAACATCCTTTATACTATATTTGCCGGTGTCAGCAGACTTTTCGTAAGCATCCGGATGAATCCAGTTATCCTTATCATCTTTTTGCCCTGTTACTATATAATAGTTACTACTAACAGCAACGATATAACCACTCATCCAAGCATGAATATCGCATGTCAACTTGATTTCTTCCGCTTTGGTAATTGCGTATGGAATGGTTATCCCTTTTTTCTGAATCAGGAAATTTTTTGCTTCATTCTTGGCGGCATGGGAGTGAACATTGTGTGCAACGGGATCGTTAGAAGTAACATCAACGGTAGTGCCCACAGGTACCACTAATACATGCGGCAAATAACGACAATCCTTCTGGTCAACCTTAGGATTTTCCTTAAGTGGCGTTGCTTTCTGTCCGCTAACGCGAGCATAAATAACTACATTCTGAATTCCTTTTCCTTTTGAAACAACAAGTGCTTCAGATTTTGCACCTTTTGTAACAGTAATACAATGTTTTTCCGTCGTGTTAATTGTCAAAGCTGGACGCGTAGGTGCATCCCCTTCATAGGTAACTGTTCCGGTGATATTGCCTGCAAAAGCAACACTTGTCATTGCCCCGCAAACAAGTAAAGCGATAATAGTCTTAAGATTTTTCATGGTTTTTCTCCTTTTATATAATTCTTTTTTAGTATAGTATATTAACACCTTAAGATTTGAAAAGGCAAACGGTAAAAAACAAACATCACGGATATCCGTGTATGTTAAGGGTTGAAAGTTTTCTTGATATAGTTAAGAAGTTCCTGTTGTTCGTCAACGTTGAGGTAGTAGTGAAACGCGGGCATGTCGTTTTTACCGGCACGGATGCTATCAAGCAGCTGCTCGTCATCATGCATCGCCCACAAATTGTTGTCTGTCAGGTCGGCAGGATCTAATTTTTTGAAGCGGCCAA
Source organism: Candidatus Poribacteria bacterium (assembly GCA_965237835.1). Lineage (GTDB taxonomy): Bacteria > Poribacteria > WGA-4E > WGA-4E > WGA-3G > MSPOR6. The sequence continues at coordinate 1,524,225 of OZ250160.1, forward strand.
TACGTCCGTTCCCCTCACCACTGTCCCCGTGGCATCCAGCACAGTATCTGGCATATTTGTATTCTATTTCTGTTCGATACTTCGTGCTGGGGTCAACCTGTTTGCCTAACCAGATGAACCCATTTAGCCACACAAAGATCATTACGATTATGATAAGTAGATGTTTCATATAGGATGGAACTCCCTTTGTAGGGACGAATTGAATCCGTTCCTACAAAACACTAACGACCTAACGAAATCAGGTAATCCCGAACCATCCTAATCTGCTCTTCAGCATCATTACCGGCATAACCATCAAGTGCCAGATGCTGTCCACCGACGAGGGGCCATGCCTGCGGCATCGCTGTTCCAGGTTGGAAGGTCTGCGGTTCTTTCATCCAGTCAATTAGCCAATCCCTTTTAAGACGATCTTTTGCCAAGGAGAGGTCAGGTCTTCCTGCTTTGTCACTACCCGCTGCAATGCTTTCACCTTGTGAAGGATGACATGAGTCACACTGCAGTTCATCAAAAATCTGTTTGCCAACGCGCAATTCCGCACTTGTAGACATCGGAGGGGCAAGCGTCTCGTAAGGGAAAGGTTCATCGTCTAAGGCAGAGAAGTATTTGACAAGGGTTGTCGCTTCTTCATCCGACATGTCAAACGACGGCATGCGAACCTTGAGACCGTAACGTATATCGGATGGATCTTTGAGGAAATTAAACAACCAATCAGGATAAACTCTTGCCCCTTCAGCTTGTAGAGTCGGGGGTGATAACTGCTTGGCAGTAATTTCATCTAATCCTTCGTGTGCTATGATAACATCACGATAACTTCCACCTTCACGTTCAATCTCGTGGCATCCGGTACAGTTGTATTTTTTGACGACTCGTCTACCGGCATCAATTTGCTTATGTTTCTCAACGCGTTCCGATTCAGCTGCATGCTCAAAGATATAATTGAGTGGATATTTCTCTGGTTGGAAACTTTTCAATAGCACGGTGATCGCCTTTGCTTCTTCGTCGTCAATCTGGAAAACAGGCATGCGTGAAACAATGCGACGCGTTTGGTAACGGCGTGGGCTTGTAATCTTGCCAATTGTCCAATCGTGCCAACTATGTCCCACTTCATCCTCTAAAGTGTCACCGAAGTCAAGTTCTTCAGTAAGTTTAGCACCGAATTCACCGAGATCTGCACCAACTTTCGATTCATTTTCAAACCCCGGTATTTCGTGACAACCGAAACATCCGTAAGTTCTGACAAGTTTTTCGCCTTCGTCAGCGTCCACCTCACCTACAGAATCAGAGACAGGTGAAGGTGTTGGCTTTTGAAGATTCATAAGATATGCTACGACGTCATTAATTTCACGCTTGCTCAATCGCAGACTTGGCATAGCAGTGTCAGGATCGTATGCTTTCGGATCTTCAATCCACTTCCGTAGATACGTTGGCTTAACCTTTGCGCCAACACTGTCCAGAGCAGGTGCGAAATCGCTACCTAATCCATCAACAATATGGCATGTGAGGCATCCTACTGTTTTTACAGTTTCTTCACCCGCCTTTATTGCACTTTCAGATGTTGAATATGTGGCTTGTGAATCATCCAAGACTTGGTCGGTCATCTTATTAGCAAGATAGGCGGCTATAGATTTTACTTCGTCAATGACGCGTAAAACATCATTTTTTGCATAAGGATATGTTGTGCCATCGTCTGTCTTCACAATATAGCTAGTGCTAGTTTCAGTGACAACACCGGTACGCTGTCCGCCATTTTTTAAGTAAACGACTTGGCTCATGCCTTCCGTTGGAAAAAAGTTCGGCATTGTGGTATCCGGGAGATACGCTTCCGGTTTTTTAATCCAACTCTCAAGCCATGCGACATCTTTCACCTTACTTCCGACCTTTGTCAGCGATGGACCCACCTTCTCAATTTTCTCAAGTGCGCTGTATCCCTCTACTACATGGCATCCATGACATCCAAGGTCTTCAAAGAGTGCTAAGCCTTTGGTAAGGTTCGGCGCGTAGTCCTTCGGCGCGTTTGTTTCTGGATTCACGTAATCTAACTTCATCGCGCCATCATGGCAACGCCGACAATTGGACTCCATGTATCCTTTTTTATCTTTAGATGTTTCGCCTGTGTGTTCGTCCATCCCAAGCACAGGTGTGAGCCAATATTCGGAATGTGTTAGCGCGTGTGCAGCTTTCGCTGTCAACCCATGTCCCTGTCCACCATGGCAAGGTGTACAACCGAATTTATCTACTGGATGTTTTGCGAGAAGAACATCACGATCCGGATGCGTCCGGAGAGCAGGACGGTAATCTGTTTTATAAGTAATTTCCACTTCACCAAAAACATCTGGGTCGAAGGTGAGGACACCATTTTCTGACAATTCGTATTCATCTGCTTCGGCATCAAAGTCATCAATAACGATCGTCTCACTCCCTACTTTAACCTTTGGATGCTTGAGTTGGTGTTTGACCGGATTTTCTCCGTCGCCTTCTACTTCAAATGTCTCTTGTGCAGAAGCATCATAGCCGCTTTTGTCAACCGCAAAATGACAGGTTTCGCATCTATCCGCAGTATAATCAAAATCTTCAAGATAGTATTGAACAATCGTTCGCGTTTCTTTAAAGGGGTTTTCTAATAGACTGCCAAGGAAAGTCCGCTTAATTCCACCAACATCCGCTAACTTCTCTTCAAGACGCGTAACTGCTTCATGCCGCGCCTTATTAGCTTCAAGGGGTGTAAGAGCTTGTTGTGCTGCTGTGATCCCGGCAGCAATACCGGTATCTGTAGGTTTATATTTTTGTGCAATTAGGTAGGTAGAAAGTGCTTCCGCGGGATCACCGCTGGTTTGATAAAAATCGGCAAGATCTTTATTGACATCAGCGAATTCAGCTTCAGCTTTAAGGATGTCTGATGTGAGTTTACCTTCAATCCGTTTTTCAAACTCGTCTAATTTCTCTTTCCATTTTTCGACGGTTTCAGTGTTTTCCCCGTGTGCCTCGTGTAAACTATGTTGGTATTTATAATTAATCGCATCAGATTTGCTTTGGTCAAACTTACGTTTTTGCATTGCCTCATCTAACGCGACCTGCTTTGTTGCAACAACTTTTTTCAAGTCTCTCAACTTTTTCTCATCAATCTCAGGTTTGGAGGGTTTATCAGGCAAATCAGTTTTTGCAATTTCCAATTCTGCTTTTGTCTTTTCATACTCGTATTGATAGAAATCCTGTTGCATTTCCTTCCAAGGACGGCGCGTAATCATTTCATCCCAGAATCCCCATATCGTCACCAACCCTAACAGTGCTGACAGGATAAAGAACAAAACAGAATATGATTTACTTTCAGCGGGAATCTCTTTTTTGCTCCTCACGAAATGTATAACCTCCAAATCAATCAATATTTGAGGGTATTGACCAAATAATGATATTTCCAGCTTTCAATCAAAATGAAACCTCTACAGACGCGGGTTCTTAATCGAGAAAAATGCCTTGTATCATTAGTTAGGCAATACCCTCGGGATTTGATGGAATAGCGTTAAGTCATAGGAATTAGATGTTGAACCAAGGCGATACCCAAACATATTTAACATTTAACGCCAATCGTAGAATCATTTTAATCGGCAGTGCCATCATACTTAAAAATAAAAATGAAACGATGACATACCGAACAAGTCCAAGTTCTTGTAAAAATCGGCTACTTTTGCCTTTCCAAAAATAGAAAATTGGTCCGAGGGCAAAATAACCTGCAACAACAGCAAATCCGAAGAAATTCGCTGTCATACCATCACGAATTCCGAAGAGGTAAGATAGATTCACATTGGTTAGTTTTACGACCTTGTGTGGATCCCAATACTGCCATGGCATAAATATATTCCATCCAGGACCTCTTAAGAAAGTTCCTACTATCATCAAGACGAGCCACAATATGATAAATCCAAAACAAAACACCGTGAGTGCAAATGGTCGTTCCTTTATTGTATAGTACCCTTTTCCTTTAGGGTTGATGTCTATGTAGGGAATTGCTATAAGACCTGCAATAATGAATCCTGGCAATACCACACCTGCGATCCATGGATCAAAGTAGACCAACATCTCTTGGAGTGCAAGGAAGTACCAAGGTGCTTTGGAGGGGTTCGGTGTTTGGGCAGAATTACTCGGTTCTTCAAGCGGCGCGTCAATCATAATTGACCAGACACCAAGTACCAGCATGATGATAATTGCACATATAAATTCATTACGACACAGATAGGGCCAAGCATAAACTTTGTCGTTGAGTGCAGCGTCTGAGGGGACACCTGTGCGGTCTGTTTGACGTGCCTGCTTAAAAGATAACCACATAAAATAAGGTATCAAAAAGAGGATTGCCAAGATCGGAACATTATCAGGTTTCGTTACTAGTAATAGAAAATTCTCCATATCTTAATTCTATCTCCTACCAATGATCTTATACCAAATTTACTCAATTAGACATCTTCTGATAAAGTCTGCATTGCAAGGAAAACCCAGAGAACTCGCGCTACAAATCAGGTTAATTGCGTATTAATCCTATATCTTCTAAACGTGGATAATACTAACCATCGCTAATAATCAGAAATTATAGAGGTCCTGATATTCCACCATCTTTACGGACACGCCAAAAATGCAACGCCATCAGTACACTTGCTACCAATGGAACAGCAACGCAATGCAAAATATAGAACCTTAGCAGCGTTGACGGACCAACGATTGTACCTGCAAGCAAGGCAAACCGGACATCGTTCGACTGTGTAACAATACCTGTTGGCGCGAAAGGACCTTCATGTCCTAAAACAGGGGTGGCACGTGCCATATTCGTTCCGACTGTAACTGCCCAATATGCAAGTTGGTCCCACGGAAGTAAATAGCCAGTGAAACTAAGAAAAAATGTAATGAGCAACAAAATTACACCAACTGCCCAGTTGAACTCACGTGGTTTTTTATATGAACCCGTTAAAAAGACTCTAAACATGTGGAGCATTACGGAAATAACCATTCCGTGGGCAGCCCAGCGGTGCATGTTCCGTAAGAGCATACCAAATGGGATGTCAAATTCAAGAGCCTGAATATCGCGGAATGCGTATTCAGCTGTAGGACGGTAGTAAAACATTAACAGTACGCCTGTGACAGCAGTCACAAGAAACATCAGAAAGGTGATGCCGCCCATACACCATGTGAAGCGGAAGTTCAATGCGTGGCGAGAAATTCGAGGCGGATGCAAATGCAACCATACGTTTTGCAGAACCTGTAATGTGTAACGGCGTCCGGTTTTTTCATAACCGTGTCGGAAAATAGATTTCCAAATATCAGAATTTGTAATCTTTTCTTTTAGTCCTTTACGTTCTTCGTTCATTATTATCCTTTTTTAGTCTGACGATTTGCTGCATCCCTCAGACCGCATTTCTACCCCCTGAATTAGACTTTCAAAGATGCGCCAGGGTCGCCCCATTGCCCTCTTTCACCTAAAAATTTTACAGCCTTATCAATTTGAAGTTGTCCATCCTCAGCCAAGGTAATCTTCACCCGTTCAAGTGGTCGCGGTGCAGGACCTTCATAGTTGATCCCGTCACGGTCGAATCCGCTACCATGGCAAGGACATTTGAATTTATTTTCAGAACCGAGCCAACGTGGTGTGCATCCCAGATGTGTACAAGTTGTTAGTAGTGCATAAAATATGCCATCCTCACGTCGAACAATCCAAACGCCAAAAGGTTCTTTTTTATATTTTTCGCTAACACTTCCGGAAGGATATTCTGTAGGAAAACCCGCTTTAAAAACAGACGGAGGTTCATACAGAACGCGTGGATAGAGATACCGCACTAACCCTGGACCGAAAACAACTCCGAGTGCTGCTGTGAAAATCCCCCAACCGAGGATTGTGAAAAATTTAAGTCGAGACAACGTTTATGCCCCCTATCTACGAGTTACAAAATATTTATTTTGTAAAAGTATATCACAATATAGAATTCTTTGCACGAATTTTGACTGCTTTAAAATTACTTTATCACGGATATCCGTGAATTAATTGAACCTTGAAAATAAGCAAATTACGGTGCAAAATCACGCCTTCACAAGTTGAAGGAGCGACCTCTGTTTTAACATAATAAGGCGAAGTCTCTGTGCCGCGCCACGAGTACAGAAAATGAGACGGTAAACACCCATCCCTATAAGGACAACTCAAAATCCCTACATATCAGTATATTTAACGAATTATTTTCACATTGATGATCGGACTATCTTGTATAAAAGTTTTACCGTTGATTACAGCCGTTGCACGGAACCTAACTTGGTAAGTTTTGGGCTCAAGAGAACCGAGTGCTTCAAGTTCAACCTCAACATCATTTTCGTTGATAGGAATCGTTGCGTCCGGAATAGTAATGCCTTCCGGTACCATTATCGGTTTAATAGTAACGATGTCCGTAAAACTACCACGTCTAACAATACTCATCGTTAACTTAGCAGATTTTTTAATCGGTTCGCTTTTTTCTGCGGTCTCTGATTCAGTCTTTTCAGTCGGACTCGGGTTAGAGACAGCAACAGTTTCACCTTCACCTGCCGCCGGTTCAGCTTCATCCGCTGCTTTTGAAAAAACAATGCTAAATCGCAACGGTTCAATCGTAACAATAAAAGGTGCTTCAACAACAGTCAATGGAATTGCCGGAGATGCTTCAGTATAGTTTTCTCGATTGACATTCGCTGTTCCGATAACGGAAATATAACTTGTGCCGGGCGTGGGAACAACAGAAAATTGTTCTCGTCGTTCAACAGTTCCGGCTCGGAGAGAAATCATCGTGCTATTTTTTCCAGCAGGAATTGTGGCTTTTCCGCCAGATACACGTTGCGGAACTCCCTGTACCGTAAGACCAATAGGTCCATCAAAGCCATCTTGTCTATTGGCAATCACGTGGAAGCTCGTTGATTTGTTGTGAACAACGTTCACGTCAACATCTGCAAACGCGAGTGTAAATGGTGGTGCTTCCATCACTGTCAGTAAGATTTCTTTGGGTGAGGTACTTGCTTCTATACGTCTGCCGCCAATTGCACCGACCCCAACGATAGAGAAAGGATGCAGTCCAAGTGACGCGTCCACTGGGGCAGTAATTGTCAATAACGCTTGATTTTGACTGGGATAAAGAATTGTAGGACTAACCAGAAATCCTTTGGGAAGATCAGGGGAATAGAAGCGGAGTGCTCCATTAAATCCATCCAACCGTGCGACAGAAACTGTCATCATGAAAGTGCCACCTCGACTGATGCGAGGGTTATCGGCATTAACATTTATACGAAAACCGGGGTTCAATGGACGAATGATAAGCCTGTAAGGAAAATCTCCACCTCCGGCACCATTTAGGTCTCGTACGGAAATACCATAATCTCCTGCTTCTGGGAACGTAAAACTAAGCCGCGCATCTGTTCCGCTTGCATCATCGTTAACACTTAATACCTGTTCTTCAACGCTACCTTCTGCCTCGCCTTTTTTATGTGAATAGAGCGTCAGCAATGGATCCAGTTGTGATCGAAATTCACGCGCTTTAACGTCAAAAATTAAACTTATTCCTTTTTCTACTTTGATGGAAAACCGATCCACATCACCAGGTTTCTCTATTTTTCCATTCACAGTTATCGGCGTTCCGATTTTGTTTTCTTGTGTTAAACCTTCATTCGGTTCCTTTTCAGTTGTCTCATTAAATTCACCGATAGCAAATGGGAATGGGTTCGTCTCTAAACCGTTTGGTGTACTCACGCGTAGTTCTTGAATCCCAAGTGATGCGTCCGGTGAGATGTCCAGTTGAATTGCATTCACTGAACCCAAATTTGCGCCAGCGACATTAACATTGTTCGCAGCACCACGTTTCCCACCAAGAGGAAAAACACTTTGAAGATACGGTAATTCCCCTATACTTAACCGATATAGGTAGTTACCTCCACCTTTATAGCGGACATCGCGCAGGAAGAGCGTATATTCGCCTTCCAGTTCGGTTGTATAATCAATAAACGAATCTAATCCGTTTCCATCCCTGCTTTTCACCACCTCAGTTCCACTCGGATCAAATAGGGTAATGTAAGAATCTAAGGGTGACCCGACGCGTTGTGCGCTTATGTCACAAATTAGACGCGCTCCCTTCCTTAGTTTAAAACGGAACATATCCACATCATCAATTGACGCAACCGTACCGTTAACAGTAGCAGGTAACTCAAGCATATTTGCTTCATTAGATGTATTATTTGGCTCTTGCTCCTTCATCTCAGGTAGGTCACCGACAATGAAGTTTTGTGGATTGGAAACACCATTTGGTGTGATAAGGCGGATCTGATGGTTGCCTAGCGGTGCATCAGGCGCGATTTCAAACGATAGAACCAATCGGGGGTTGGTGGGAATGTTCCCAGAGATACCTGAACCGTTAAAACGAACAGTTGCTGTAGGAGATTTTTTCTTTATTTCTGCCTTGATTCCCTCTTTGCTGAACCATATTTTAGCATTCTCGTTGATGTTTCTCCCTTCAAGGGTGATTTCAATAGTTTGTCCCCGTTGTGCAGCGCGGGGGGATATGCTTGTCAATTGGGGGGCGACCTGGGCATGGGCTAAACCTACAATAAAAAAAAGAGACAGAACTCCTTGAATTAGAAAATGTTGACGTTTATGTCCTGTTTTTGTTTGCTTATAAAATAGTGATTCAGACATATTTGATTACCTCTTTGTGCAGATAGAGTCTTTATGCTTAGGACTAAGTAGATGTGTAAATGTAGGAATAAATCACACTTAGGTTGGGTTGAACACTGTGAATCCCATAGGTGTCAACTTAAGGATATATCTTCTTGTGGGAGGGCTTTGTAAACCCGATAATAATGGTATCTACTTTTGTCTGAACCAAGATTTACAAGATTATAGGATTTTCAGGATTATCCTTATCTTGTGCGGATACTCTCAATCATGGAAATCTGTAAATCCTGATAATCTTGGTTCAGACAACACAACGTCTAACTTCACAAAAACAGTTTCGTTCCTTCAATTAAATTGATACCTATGGTTGAACACCGTGAACCAACAACATACTTACAAAGTTGGGTTTCGCTCGCGCTCTACCCATAGGCGTCAATTTAAGGAAAGAACTCGTTTGTCCTTGCGCAATTCATTGCGCCTCTTATATTCAAAGAAAAGAGGCGCAATGAATTGCGCGACTACGAACGCTGATATTCTTGTCCTGTGCGTTATTTGAGATGTTGATACAAAAAGGTGCTGTTAGGAAACCGCACCTATCGTAGTTGGAAACCGCTAAATTGACGCCTATGGGTTTCGCTCGCGCTCTACCCAACCTACGAAGTGCTTTCACTAACGGAAGACGAATTGACACCCGGCCGTGAACTGCAATCGGTTTATGAGTTGTATCCCTGTTAGATTTTGATACACCGGTATCTGAATCTCAAACGCCAAACGGTTCTGTTGAAAAGGCACTCCTGTAGGGATCATAAAATCAGTTGAAATAGCGATGTCAAGCTGCGTGTTGCCCTGGGAATCTATTTGGTGGATTGGACTTCTGTTTTGATTCAACTCAGGATCGCTGCTGCTGAACGCCGCTTTGTGTGAAAATAGAAGCCTCCCTCCAAATTGGAACCAATTGTTTACGCGTTGTGTGCTCCAAGCGGTCACAGTGAAAGTGTTGCCATGCCGATATTTGCGCGCATTTTGATGTAAGGGTAAGGAACTGAGCAATTGACTACCATAGCTCCAGTCCTCTTTTGTGCCGAAAAGCGTGACACCCGGACGCGCTTCATAGGAACCACTACCCAGTTGCATTGGGTAAGGTAACACCTCCCCGTCATCTCCCGTTTCTGCGATACTCCCAGTTGGCAATGAAATACCGATGTTTCCGGTGAGCGTAAAGTGCTCTTTTTTTAATAGCGTGAGCAGCGCGTCAAATTTGACATCGCCAAAACCTTCGCTGTCTATATTATATATCCCGACAGGCTGTTTTTGATGGCCTCCTTGTTGCTGATATGAACCTTCCATCTGCATGATGCGCTCATGATAATTCATTATCGCCATCAAAGTAATATGATCATGCGGGACGTAGATGGCACTGTACATCTGTGTTGACGTAATCATATGCTTTGGTGCCAGCATATAATCTTGTAGCACATCTGCTGTTTCAAGCGTATCTGTGCCAGACTGCAATGCCTGCAAACCTATCACCGTGCCTCGGTAGCTGAACATTGCATCACCTGCTTTATGTCCCTGGTCGGCTATTACACCAATAGGTGCGTTCCCATCAAGGCGAGGTGTTGAGGTATCCGCGAAAGTGACAGACAACGTGAGTAGAAGAAGGGTAATGCTGAGTGTTATTCCCAAAACATTTGGTTGCCAACGAAACTTTTTAAATAACATAATAATCTCCTCATTTAGTTCAAATACCCGCGTGGGGATTTGAAATAGAATAACGAAAGAACTAATGGAAAGCCTGCACTTGAACTACAACTTTAGTCCAAGTACAGGCTTCTGAATTATCACTGAATTTAGAATATTCCATCAATCACTTCGCCTTTCACTAATTCGCGTGGTTGGTCTAAGTGATTCATCACGATAGTGTGGGGATCAATACCAAGCGTATGGTAAATCGTAGCGAGGATGTCCCGCGGATGCACCGGTTTTTCAAGTGGCGTTGAACCCGTTGCATCAGACTTACCGTAAACCTGACCACCTTGGACGCCAGCACCAGCAATTAAACCGGTATAGCAATAGGGCCAATGGTCACGTCCATCAGGCGCGTTACCATTACCAGAGGTGCTAATACCCATTCGGGGTGAGCGACCAAATTCACCGATAGTGAGCACAAGCGTTTCCTCTAACATACCACGCTGATCTAAATCTTCGAGCAGAGAAGAAACCGCACTATCTAACTTCGGACAGTGAAGGTTTTTCAACGGACCGAAATTCGCTGCATGCGTATCCCATGCCGTAGTATTTGGATTGCCGTTAGCAACAGAGGGCCAGTTGACTTGAACGAAACGGGTGCCAGCTTCAACCAGTCGGCGTGCAAGGAGCGCACTCTGACCAAATGTATGGCGACCGTATTTGTCACGCATTTCATCAGGTTCCTGCGACAAATCAAACGCATTACGTGCCTTCTGAGACAAAATGAGATCATACGCTTTTTCATAATACTCGTTCAGCGCGTAGGAATCAGCCACCTTGTCAATTTCAGGCATACTAGCGTTAATCGTTTCAAGTAGTGTTTTCCGTCGTTGCAACCGCATCGGCGAAACTTCCGGGCGGAGTGAAAGATCGTCAAGTTTGATCTCTTTATTGGGATCTTGGAAGAGAAAATATGGGTCATAGGCTCTGCCAAGGAATCCAGCATTTCCGCCTTTACCGATGATACCACTCTCCTGCATCGGACGCGGGAGTTGGACAGCTGCCAACATCGGTTCATCTGGCGGTCTGAACTTAGCGATATGTGATGCAGCATTTGGATGATCTGCAGGAGACGGTGGGTCAAGTTGTCCCGAAGGTGCAACCTTGTCCGGTGTTTCACCAGTAACCATCTGATACATCGCAGCAGTGTGATTGAAAAGTCCCGCTGGCGTATAACTTACGGAACGGATAAGACATGCTTTATCCATCTGTTGCGCCAAACGTGGCATAGTTTCTGACAACTGAATGCCGGGAACGTTTGTTGGGATTGGATTGAATTCCCCCCGGATATTAGATGGAGCATCCGGCTTTGGATCCCAGATATCAATGTGACTCGGTCCGCCTTGCAAGAAAAGGAGAATGACAGAATTTGCTTTACCCCAACCGTTTAGAGGCGTCGCGAGGTCAACTGTCGTGCTTGCCTTGGCTTGGAGTGACAATACTTGTGGTAGGCTAATGCCCAGCATCGCCGCGCCACCCACGCGGAGAAATTCTCTACGTGAGAACCCATCACATAATCTGCCGGGTGCTTGTGGTAACGATAACATCAATTATTTCCTCCATTATTACTGTGCTAACTTCCGATAGGGTTCACCAATCCGTCCTTTGTAGCAGTAGGTGACAACCAAAGAAAACGGAGCGCACAAATCGGTTTCGGGCTTAACGGTTAAATAAAAACGCGGGACTATTGATTAATGCCCACAATAAATCTTGCACGCCTTCCTCTTTCGATTCAGCTTTTGCAAGATGTTCAACCGCTGTCGTATATTCGTTTTCTCGCGGTAACCGAGCAAATGTCGCAAGGTACAACTCTTCGACAAGGACACGGTCGTCCTTATTGTCTTTGAGGAGTTTTGCAATTCGTCCATTTGGATCAATAATTGCATTCGCAACTGTCGGACCGTTAATAAGGTTCATTGCGTGTGCAAGGCTTACATCTGTTGTCCGTTCACATTCACATGAACTTTCACGTTCTGGACGACCAAACAATTTCAAAAATCCGTCATCCTTTACTCCGCTGTCCGGTAATTGTACAGCACGGAAGTTTTTGGGTACACCCTGAAACTTCGGTTGACTTCCCGTTGCAACACCGATAGCATCTAACAACTGTTCAGCTGTCAAACGTCGTGCGGTTGCGTGTGAGAAATTAATCGTATCCTCTTTGTTCCACTTGTTGGTCTTGATACTCTGTTGATAGGTGCGAGAACGGGCAAGTGTTTTCATGATATGTTTCATGTCAAATCCGCTGTCCACGAAATCTTTCGTCAGTGCATCAAGCAAATCCGGATTACTGGGTGGGTTGCTTGTCCGTATATCATCAACCGGTTCAATGATACCGCGCCCCATGAAATAACTCCATATACGATTTACACCTGCTTTTGCGAACATAGGATTCTCAGACGATGTGAGCCATTCAGCAAGAGATTCACGTTGATCGGCAGCATCTTTCTGGACTTCGCCAAATGGGACAGATGGATTAACAACTGCTAACGTTCTCGGATGTTTAACCGGACTCGGACTAAAACTGGCGTATACGATTTCATCACCCGGTAAACGTCCGTTTTTCAGCTTGACACCTGAGAAAAATGCACCTAATTCGTAATACTGATTTTGTGTCCATACCTCAAACGGATGGTCATGACATTTATTACAGGCGAATCGAACGCCAAGGAAAAGTTGCGTTGTATTTTCCACAGCCGCAGTATATTCGCGCGAGACACGGAAATAATTTGCTGCAGGATTGGCATAAGTACTGCCAGTAGCAGTAATCAGGTCATGCACAAATTGGTTATAGGGTCGATTTTCTGCAATTGACTCATGTATCCATTCTTGGAAAAGCCACATGCCGCGTTCACCGAGGAATTTACGGTTCGATTGCAATAGGTCACCCCATTTATGTGTCCAATGGTCAACATATTCGGGTGTTTCGATCAGTGTATCAATCAATTTTTCTCGCTTTTCCTTGGAAGGTGTTTTATCCGTAAGGAAACTCCGTACCTGTGCAGGATATGGTGGAAGTCCTGTCATATCAAAGTAAATCCTACGAACGAACTCTTCATCTGTGCATAGTTCAGATGGTAGAATCTTCAACCGCTCCAGTTTTTTGTGGACATACGAGTCAATGTAGTTATATTCCGGTGTTTTAACCCATTCGTAACCACTCCGATCCCCCATAACGATGATGCCGTTTGTGCTATATGCTCCCTCATATCGGGTTAGGATAGCGGTTTCTCCGCGGCGTTCTGCAGTTACCACACCGTCGTCAGTTACTTTCGCAACTTCGTTGACACTACTGGTGAATTTTGCTTCACGGGTAACATCACGGGTCGTTCCATCTGGATAATGAGCAATTACCAACATTTGTTGTTTCGTGCCCGGCATAGATAATTCAGCGGACTCTGGAAACACCTCTAATCTCTCAACACGTTGGGTAGTTTCTACATCAGAGACAACCCCTTCACTTATCCACTGATGAATGAGTTTGTAATCACGCGAATCTGGGGCAATCGCCTGACCACCTTTGTGTGGTACTTCAGATGTTGTTTTGAGCAACATTAAACTCTGTTCGGGGAACGCACGATTAAAACGCCGTCCAGATATATCTTCAATCAGGAGTTCATAGTCAAAATCTGGATCGTAACCGCGCAGTGAAAGTTTGAAACCGTTTTTGCCTTTGGCAGAACCGTGGCAGATGCCGCTATTACAACCAGCATGGCTTAGAATGGGCATCACATCTCGCACAAAACTCACTGGCGGTGCGTCAACGCTTGCAACGTTCACCGGTAATTCTGTGCTGATGCCCTTCACTGTAACCTTAATTGTTGCAGGACCAACTGAATTCGGAAAGATGTAACTATCTTCAAGCACCTTTACCCCTTCTGAGGTAGGTTTGAGAACTGCTGAAGACGTAACATCAACCCATTTTCCATCTTTAGTTTGCCCCGAAACAAGCACACGGCGACCATCGCGCGCATGCGCCAACGTCAGCGACTCAGGATGAATCTTTAACGCTTTAATATTCGGTTCTTGTTGTTTAAAGTCTACGTTCGGCGCAGTCTCCTCCATCTGACCCCAGCTTGAATACTGAAATACTGAACAGAAGAGAAACGCTACAAGGAACGTAGCAACCAAGTTATACCTGAGTTTCACATTAACCTCCAAATGTGGTATGAAACTTAACTTTGCGGCGTAACCCGCCTATTTACTTTATTAACTCTGATTTTGTTTTTTACCTCTGATTTTTCAAATTTCCCCACACTACCGGCAACTTGCCGCGTGAGGATACGTCTAAATATTCCGATTCACTCGCTAACCAATTTATAACGTTTTCTGTGAGTTGTTCTAATTGGTCAATACTTTTGTTATTTGCATGGTAGTTTGGAAGCCGCCAATTCATATTAAACACTTTGCCATCCCCTGCTTTCCAATAACCGAAAGCACCAATTCTGTCCGCATAGTTTGTTCCACGCTCCCATGCATGGGCAAGTGTAATAATATTTTTAGCCAACTTGTCGAAATAGTCAGCAATTCTTGGATACCCAGTCGAATTGACCTGAACCCAATCATCCACTTGTGGTGCCTTTCCATCAACATTCTTGAGTCCTTCAACCAAACCCAGATCAAGCGTCTTTTGGAGTACAATGATGCCGACGTTGCTATTATCGTCTAACACAGGTGCAAACTGCCGGGGTTGAGCATCTTCCAAACCCATTATTGTAACATAACGGACAGCACCGCCTGTCAACAAAATTGCACCGCCACTTTCGGCATAGTCCAAGAACGCATCAATTTCTGCATTGGACAATGCCCCGGGATCAGAATCTCCTTCGTGCCACCAGACAACGGCAAAATTTTTGAATTTGGAACTATTCAGATCGTTTTTTCCCAATTGCGTTGTACTATACGTTTTTTCTGCGAATTCCAGAGCAGGTGCAGTAAACGGACCATCTTCCCCAAGATACAAAAAACCCAACTCTACCGCAGCATTTCCTATATTTAAACCACATATTAGCATTAAAATCAAGCAAAATACAAGTTTTCGATACATTTTTTCCTCCTAATTCATAGAAGTGGTCTCATATTTTACAGTATCACGCTTTTACAAACAAGCCAACAAGTTTTTTGATATAAAATTTATCACATTGGTCCAACACGTTCAGGACCTCTATCCATAGCAAACATAGACGTATCAAAACTTCTTTTCAACAAATCCAATTTCGTATCTTGTTTCTCCGACGCATGCCAAAGATTGTTGAACTCATCTGGGTCATCAACTAAATCGTAGAGTTCTCCTTCTTCGTGACCGTGATAAACTACTAACTTATAACGCATATCCCGATACATCGTTGCGAATGTGTGGTCACGCATATCAATAGCGTCATAATATTCACATCGAACGAAGTCACGATGATGGTTTGCATCTGCTTCACCTTGGAGGATAGGCAATAATGAGCGTCCATGCATCCGCTCAGGGATAGGTAAGCCTGCTAATTCCAATAGAGTAGGTACTTTGTCAACCAGTTCAACAAGTGCCTCACTCTTTAGACCGCTAACAAACTGCCCGTGCCAAGAGAAAATCAGCGGCACCCTGACCAATCCTTCGTAAAACCTACAACCTTTTTGGATAAGTCCGTGATCACCGAGTGTCTCCCCATGGTCACTTGTGAAAATAATTACGGTGTTTTCACGTTGCCCTGTGTCATCCAAGACTTCCAGAATACGTCCCAACTGATCGTCAATCAGTTTTATCATTGCATAATATGCAGCCTTTAGGGTCTTAGCGTCTCTTTCGCCTACAATTTCAGATTTATTTTTACCGCGCGGTGACTGTGGTAAGATCGGATTCCTAATGTCAAGTTCATCCGGTGTTTGGACTTTCGACTGAAAGTCAATCTGATGCAACTGTTGCTGCTGTTCTAAATCACTCTCTCTGAAGAGAGGATCAGGCATGTCCGCAGGGTTAAACTTGTCCCTATATGATTGCGGCGGATTGAACGGTGGATGCGGGTCATAGATATTGACACTCGCAAGCCAAGGTGCATCGCGTTCCTCGCGAATAAACTCAATCGTCTTTTCAGCACACCAAGTGGTTTGGTGCAATTCTGCTGGAACGCCTTCCGGATTCTTATTTAACTCGCCAAGTATATATCCTTTTGAACGGACCCAATCCGCGTAGTCGTGACCTTCTTCCCAATCATCGCGTGGTGCATGGCTATATTGCCAATAACGGTAACCATCGTTAGCACGCGGTTCTACTCGGCGAAAAGCACTTGCAAGGTGAAGTTTGCCAATTAAGCCACAATCATAACCGATGTCCGCAAGTGTACGCGTTACAAGGGGAAATGTGTCTGGAAAATAATCGTTCCCGTTGCCATTCACATGTGTGGCACTCGGATACATGCCTGTTAAAAAACTTGCACGACTCGGTGTACAGATAGGACTCTGACAATAGGCGTGTGTAAACGCTACGCCATCGGCAACCAAACTATCAATGTTTGGTGTTGACACATGCGGATTGCCTAACGCGCCTATCGTGTCATAACGTTGTTGATCTGTGCAAATCCATAGGATATTCGGATGTTGAATAGACATATATTGTCCTATCTCAGGGCAATCTTTAGTATCGGGTTTACAAAACCCTCCTACAAGAAAAGATAGCGGAATTCACACTATTTGGCAGTCGCGGTAAATCCTGCTGTTTTGATGACATTCGCGAGTTCATCAACTGTAACGCTGTTTTTCCGCACCTTAATAACTGCTTGGTCGGGTAGAGAAACTTCAGCACTGATAACATCTTGGTGTTTTGTAAGTGCATCCTGCACTTTAGCGACACAAGCCGATCACGTCATACCTGACACTGCCAAGGTTACTTCCTCGCTTGCTGTCGTTTCAATTGGCACTGACATAAAGATTTTCAATTGTTCGCCTGATTCGGCATCAAAAATACGGATTTTTCCATCAAAACCCGCTGCAGCGAGTTGTGTACCATCAGGGTGAAAAGCAAGTGCAAAAACGCTCACGGTATCGCCCTGCATAGTTAAAAGTCTTTTTCCGTTTGCTACGTTATAGATACGTGCTTCACCCCCAGAACTTCCGACTGCAAATTTGTTTCCATCAGCCGAAAAAGCTACAGCATCAATAGATCCCGCCTGAGGTTCGTAAGCTTTAATCAGGTTAAAGTCTGTGTTGCCAACGTCCCTACGGGTTTGACGGAACATTCTGTAAAGTCGCGGAACTCTGTCTTTTCCAACACTCAAAACCTGGTCTGCATTTGGGTGTCTCGCAATAGCGTTGATTTCACCGTAACCTTTGTTGCTTGAGTTGACATCGTCTACAAACGATCCTGTATCTACCTCAACCAATTTGAGCGCAGTATCACGACTACAACTGACAAAATGTGTGCCATCTATAGAAAAAACAGTCCCGAACACCCAATCACCGTGATTATCAAATTTTACAAGTTCCTTCTCGTCCGCAACAGAGATAACGCGTACTGTTTTATCTGAAGACCCGAAAGCAACACGATTGGCATCAGGTGAGAAAGAAAGACCGTAGATAGTATCATAAGTGGAACGAATTGCTTTGATGAGTTTATTCGTAGCGGTATCCCACAACTGAACCTCACCAAATTGTGCTGGTGAACCACCTGCCACACCCAAGGTTTTGCCATCTTTGGTATAGACGATTGATTGTATCCGCCGCGCTTTTCCTACCAATCGTGCTTTTAGTTCAAAATTCTTTGTGTCATACAACAGAACTTCTCGGACGCCAGACACAGCGAGCATGCTTCCATCGGGTGAGTACGTCATAGCTGAAACAACCGGCGGCACCGTATAACTCGGGTAGTTTTCACCGTCCATTTCGTCTGCTTCATCAGGTGTATCATCTTTTGCACCTTCAAGAATCCAACGTCTGAACAAATCTACCTCTTCAGTAGTGAGCGGTTCCTGGTTCTGCGGCATCGTGGGTGGGTCACCAGAAATTAGTTCAATAATGAGACTTTCATCCGGTTTACCGGGGATGATTGCTTCTCCAGCCTTCCCACCTTGCTTGAGTTCAGCAAAAGATGTCACTATCAGATCGCCATTCGGATCGCCGGGGTGATGGCATCCTTGACAACTCCGTTTGAGAATGGGGAGAATCTGTTTGTGATAACTCACTGGTTCCTCTTTGGCATGGTTATCTGCCACTACAATCGGACTCCACAGCACAAAGCAGAGTAGAAAAATCCATAAATGATTCATAAACTTCAATCTTGATATTTTCATGTTAGTTGAAAATCCTCCCTCTCTCGTTACGACCCATTTTCTATTGTAAACTGCACCAAAGTACCACTATAGTATATCAATTTTTTAATTATAACGTGAGTTCGATAAAAAGATTCAATGACTACTGTCCATTAGGTAGAACGGAATACACAATAAAATCCGACATAAAAGCGTGATTCATTCTCCATTTAAACTGAAAATATCGAAAAATGAGTGAAACCCAACTTTTTTTATCTTTTAGATGGACGCTCGGAATCAAATATCAAATCCACGTGCAATTATATCACAATTTTACCAAAAAACACAAGAAAACATACCGTAAGTAGCAGAGCCATTCAATTGTCGAAAATAGTTGGTGTCTATAATTCATATTCAGATGTAGAGTGATTTTTCACACTACATCTGATGGACTTCACCTTAAAAGATTACATTATATTCATTTGAGGTGAAAAATGACGAAAACAAAGTCTCGCCACGGACTTGATATATTAGCAGAAGTTCCAGATTTACGCAAGCCACGAGGCAAACGGCAGGGCTATTTAGTTTTCGGCTTTTTGTCCATTTTATCCGAAAAGTCGCGATTCGGAGATCGCTCCTACAGCGGAAAGTCTTAGATTGAAAATCTAAATATTCGGAGAACTAAATAGCCCTGGGCAAACGGCATCCGCTATCCGCTATTTTAGGTCTTGCGGTGGTAGCAATGTTGTGTAGGTATCGCAGTTATAGTGCTATCGCACAATGGGGACGCACTTATCCTCCACAACTCGCTGTAGCACTTGGGTTCACGCATCCGAAAACACCTTGTGCTTCAACATTCCATTATGGTATTCTTAATAATGTGTTGCATTAATTGCATTAAAATTTGGGATTTTTGGATAATTTTACAAAAAAAACCTTCGCGAAAAAGGGGGTTTGGATGCGGTTGACACAAGAGGTTCTTGCTGATCTGGATGTTCTACTTAGGTACACTTCTGTGAGTTTGGCATGTGAAGCAGCGGATGTGAGCGTGGGTTCGTATTATCGGTGGCATTGGGAGTCGCGTAGGCTTTCTCGTCGGCGTGTTCCGAATGCTGTTGATACACCTTATGAGAGTTTACTGCGTGAGTTCGTCGGATCATTATGAAAAGTTGGTGGAGGCGCGGGATGTGGTGAAGGATCCGAAGGATTTGGTGTCGTTGTCGAATGCAATTGTAAAGACAGTGGCGGGTTTGTTTGCGCTGACACGTGATCCTATTTACCGGGATCAGTTGGATATATTGAAAGAGCAAAATAAGTTGGAAATGCTGGGTGCGGAGTCTTCTGATGCGCTCGGTTCTTCGGATGTGCAGTCACTTGCGCCGCCTAAGGTTACGGCACTGAATGCGCCTGCTGCGGATGTGCTTTCTAATGAGAGTGCGGTTCGGACAGAGGAGGATGCTGTGGGAAAGGAGACAAAGTAATACCATTTCTAAAAAATAAGACTTCATTATGAGATTATAGGTTCAAACTGAGGTGAAGAATGTAAGAGGCGCGTGAATTGCGCGACTACAAACGCACATTTTTAAAATGACGCAACTACAAAATGAGATTATAGGTTCAAACTGGTGAAGAATGTAAGAGGCGCAATGAATTGCGCGACTACAAACGGATCGCTGCTAATTTGATTTGAACTAAAATTGGGCGGACAAAGCCTTTCTACAAGAGGACTTCGCAACAATTGAATGGCTCTGCAAAACCGGGTGTGTAAAGTTTTTGTGAATTTCTGAATCGCGGATTACACGGATTGCGCGAATTTTTGGAAACTTTGTGTCAAATCAATGGCAAATGCGCGCTTGATATATTGGAAATCGGGGTTGAAAACCCCTCCTACAAGAGAAAGGGAATGGTTAATGCCAAAAACTTTACACACCCATAAGTGCAGAGTTATTTAGTTTTCGGTTTTTCTGCTATATTTTTCACATTTCTATATAAACCACCTATAGGTCGGGTTTCGCAAACTCTACCCGACGGACGAAATAAACTATCAGTAACACTCTTCAACTGATAATTCTTAAAACTAAATAGCCCTGCTTGACACGGGGTTGAATTGTGCGATAAACTATTTTCGCTCATGTCAAGAGTAAGTGCTTTTGACGAGTTTTGCTATAAAATCAACACTGACAGCTTTGAGATTCATGACGAACTCACAGATTGCGACGTAACCGGCGAGGAACTTTTTATGAACGCCACGAAAGGGACGAAGGAAGTTTCGCAGCGTCGTCCAGACACCTTCAATCGTATTTGTATGGATCTCGTAAAGACCATCACCGTCTGCGTCTCTTGCCCACTCGCCATCCTTATGGAGAACAATCTCACGGGCGCGCTGAATACGGTTATAGCCGCGCCAACCATCCGTATACACCGTTGAAGTCGGCAGCGTCCACTGATGAACGTGTGTTGAAAGCGTCGCAGAATCGGTGTGCCGCACAACACGTAATCTCAGGAGACCGCTTTCGCGACCTTTCGTCCCAACAATAGGCGGACGATCATTGTCATAAGTCCCATGTCCCCTGCGTTTATTGCCACGCCGACGCGAAGGATCCGAAGCATCAACGTGCTTATCGCCTTTTTCACCGGCGTTTTGCAACATCTCATCTGTTTCGACTTCAGCATCGGGTAAAGCAGCTTCGGGCTGTATCTGCTCTGCCGAAGTTTGGAGTTTACGTCTTATAGAAAGAACGGTTTGACGACTTAGACCCAGTTCACGCCCGAGTTGTGCACTTGAAACACCTTGACAGACACCGCGCAAAAGCAGAACGACCTGTGAGGGACGAAACTGTGTGCCAGCAAAGACCGTCCCGGTATAGAGGTTGTAGATGCTCTCACAGTGTTTGCAGCGATACACTTGTAGACCACTTGTTTCAGTCTTACGGAACTTGCGTGCCTCCGCCACGCTCGCTTGGCATTTTGGGCAACACAGCCCTTGAGGGTGGAAATGATCCAACACCCACGCTTGAACTTTTTCTTCATCCATGAGAGATTGTATTGGAAAGTCCATAGGTAACACTCTAACATAACTTTGAAAAAATAGCACTTACTTTTTACATGAGCCGAACGCTCTTGAGTGTCAGTTGTCGGTTAACCCAGGGGGCAGGTGTGAACGTTAACATTGAGACTGCAGATGTGAATTAGGCATATCCACAGATTCCAACCATTCAATAGCGGTCTGTTCGTCCTGCTCAATGGCGATTTCAACGGCGCGCTTAGCACATTCCAGAAGGTGTTTGGCGTGGTTGCGTAAACTAAAGGATTCAACGATTTTCTGTTCAATTCCAGTCTGTTTTTCTTCGGGTAGAATGGGAATGACTGTTCCTGCTACTTGGTCTGGTCGCCAATGCAGAATTACTGAACCTCCCACATCCCGATTAACTTGTTCTTGTGTCAGGATAGAATTAAGCACCAACGTCAAGTATTCATTCCCGATTTTATCCGTTTTGCCTTTTAATCGGAGTATACCGCCAGCAGGTATCATTTTGTCGGGTGCTTCGCGCAAATAGTGGGCTATTCCTGGGGTTGCATCCTTGCTGAGTAGAATCTCACCCTGCTTCGGTTGATGTTCCTCAATCTCCGCGTACAATTCTTCAGAAATGTATTTCTCTTGTGTGATTTCAAACGGACTGAGATTACTCACTCGAACAAAAGGAATGCCGTCCTCAAGATACGCTTTGCTGCCAACCTCAACACACTTTTTCAGTGTGACTATATTTCCCAACGTATCGCAACCACCCGAATAATTTTTGATGGCGTTGACAATATCATCGTATTTTGGCTGGAAATAATCTGCGTCAATGCGTTCGGCATTTTCCATGTCGGAAAAGTTTTTGACAAAGGTTAACTGCTGTTTCGGCTGCCAATCGGTAAGTCCAAGTTCGGAGAGGAGGAGGGCTTGTGCTTCGGAATAACGTGTTTTGGATAACTCCGTTAAGTCTTTTGAGTGCAGATAGACTTTTTCGATTAAAGATGGGAGAGATTCCCAAACTGGGATAGGAATTTGGTATAAAAAAGGTGGAGCAATATGAGGTTGTGCACTACCGTATTTGCCTCTCTCTATTAATGCTGTGCCATATTTAGTATTGAGGAAAATAGTGAGAAAGAAAGGGTTCAAGTTTCCGCTTTGGATGATAAGGGTGTCGGACATTGATATAGAATTGTTATTTTCAAGATAGATAGCACATTGACCAACATTTGCTCCTGATCGCATTATCAAGATGTTTTTATAGCGTATGGTGTTTTCCTTCAAACGTTCTGCGTCTTCTTCTGATATGTAAACAGGGTTAGATGTTAGATCAATAGATAGCGGACGAACGTTTTGTCCTCTTAATAACAGAACGCCATCATCTACATAATTTCGCTTTATCTCTTTGGGATGCCTTATCTTGACCTGAAAATCAATTAACTTATGTGAACCGATTTTTTCGAGTTGATGTTGGATCTTCAGATAGTCTGGTCGAAAGAATTCCGCATCAAGCCGCATAGAATGCGAACCGTCTGCTACGGATTGGTAATTCACAATTGAATACTGTACGGTGGCTTGCCCATCCAGGGTAGCATCTCGGACCTCTCATTCGGCACCTTGCCAAAACGATAAATTTTCACGCTTTGCCCATTCAATAAATACCTCGGCAATACCGTCGCGCAGCTCGCCATTGTGGTTGTGTAGGTCGTGGTCAACAATTAGATGTCCATTTTTATCCAACTTATATTGTCCATCGCTATTTTCGAGAAAAACATAATCGCCGGAGTTATCTTTGCCGCCTTTTTCGGAAACAGCAAAAAAGACGGGATAGTCCTCAACCCTTGGACAGAGCGGTCCTTCGTCCGGGTCATCGTTCCATTTTTGCAGGAACAGGACGCTGGTTTTGGTGCCGGTATGAGGCTTAAAAGTGTTCCCGTGCAAACCAACTATGGCTAAGATACGGGCACGTTCTGCGATAAAATCGCGGATATATTTGTCAGATGTGTTATTGAATCTGCCTTGTGGTAGGACAATCGCCATACGTCCGCCGGGTTTGAGGAAGTCCAGGTTGCGCTCAATAAACAGAATATCGCGTCCAACTTTGGCTTGCGCTTTTCCGTTTCCTTTAAAGCCGAGTTTGTATTGGTGGAGGATGCGGCTCTCCTTGATGTCCCCAGCAAAG
Organism: Candidatus Poribacteria bacterium; assembly: GCA_965237835.1. Lineage (GTDB taxonomy): Bacteria > Poribacteria > WGA-4E > WGA-4E > WGA-3G > MSPOR6. The sequence continues at coordinate 1,548,056 of OZ250160.1, forward strand.
GGTGGATTTGCCATCAAGATATCAAAGTTAAATTGTCTGTTTTCACCTTGCTCAGCTCTCAACTTTTTTAGACGATCAAATCCTCTGCCGTAAGTGAGTACCCATCTGTTATTTTTCTCGGTATTGTCGCGCCAACGTTCATAGTCCAGTGTGTTGAGGTGTAAGACGTTTGTTTCACCATCGCCCGCAATTAGGTTGAGTGTTCTGGCAACCCTAACCGTCTTTTCGTCAAAATCAATCCCAAATACCTTGAGAACATGCTCTTTGTCCGCTGCAGGGATTTCTGCATTGCTAAAAAGGGTGCCTGTAATGTTGAAGATGGTGTGTACTGGAAAACCGCAGCTGCCAGAGGCAGTGTCAATCATAGTTTCGCCGCGTTTGGGGTTAAGCATTTTAACGCACATGTCAATCACATGCCGCGGCGTGAAGTATTGCCCCTTTTCGCCTTTAGCGGATTTGCTAACGAGATACTCAAACGCCTCATCTACAATCTGTAGATTTGAGTTAAAAAGTTTGACATCCTGTAAACTGGAGACACAGACAGAGAGATGACTGTCGGAAAGTTCAAAAGTTGAGACATCCGGAAAGACACTTTTCCAGTGGTTACGTGCTTCGTCAAAGAGCCGCTGTATTTTGGTTTTCAGTTCGGCATCGGTTTGGCCGGTGTTTCTGAATTCTAAGGGGCGAAAGTCGTCATCTCGAATTTCTTCAACTGCTTTCCTGAGTGCCTCATAATCTTGACTGGTAGGAGAATAGAGATGGCTTGACTCTTGGACTGCAGTATCAATTTTTTGTCGCAGCAGACGGTTGATAAACATTTTGTCTTCTTGACTCTTAAATTCATCGTAGAGTTTGGTAAAGATGAGTTTAAAAACCTCCTCAAAGACATCCACGCCAGCATTGGCAAGTACTTCGTCTTCAAGTTCCAATATGATGTCTTTCAAGGATTTCCGTTCTGTGGCAAGTTTGTCTTTGAGTATAAGGTCTTTCAGAGTAAAACGTTCGTTGAGGATATCGGCGAGGGTTTGGTCAGCGTTGGGAATATCGGTAATTTCTTCAAAGTAATTCGGGTCTTTTCGGTGGTAGTGTGAAATTTGCTGTCCGTTTGTCCACACGGCGATGGGAGCACCCGTGGCGTTGCAGTAGGAGCGGAGTTGATCCTTACCATCTTGAAGTTTCGGTTTCTTTACCTCAATGATGATATAGGGTGTATCTGTTCTGTCCTTGTCAAGGATAACGATGTCGGAGCGTTTCTTTTCTCTACCGAAGTTGACAGGGTGTTCAAACCTAACACGGTCTCGCGGATATTGATACTGTTTCAGTAGCCGTTTGGCATAAAGTTGGCGGACAACCTCCTCCGGTTTTAGCTGAACCGCTTTCCCCCGGACAGTGCAGAAAATCATAGGTTTGTCGTTGCCTTCCACATTTTGGCGTAAATCCTGAATTTCGGAGTTGTTGAATAGGTCAAGGTGGTAATTGCTGTCTTTTAGGATGGTTTGGATGATGTCGGGTTGTACCATTATGTTTCTCCATTGGGTTTTTTAGGTTGGATTTTGCCATGAAATAGTATAGTTGTCAATAAAATAATTTAGTTTTTGAATGCAGTATCGGGATAAATCAGGAGTACAGTTTTGTCCTACAAGATAAATTGGCTCTTACTTACAAATAAATCGAACTTACAAAGCCCTCCCACAAGAGTACTTCGCGACAATTGAATGGTACAGTTAAAAAGTTGAAATTATGGTATAATTTGTGAAACTATGGTATAATTACCAGGGCTATTTAGTTCTCCGAATATTTAGATTTTCAATTTAAGACTTTCCGCTGTAGGAGCGATCTCCGAATCGCGACTTTTCGGATAAAATGGACAAAAAGCCTAAAACTAAATAACCCTGTATAATTACAATATAATATGATATAATGGTATAATATGGTACAATATCATACAACTATAATGCAATATCGTATACGATTGTACATGTGTACATGAACCTTTATAGTTAAGGAGAAAAATTATTGGCGATACTACAACCAATTGATCATCATACAAAAGCCCAACTCAACGAATACCTCGGCAAGATTGAAGAAATTCTTGAAGCAGACGCGCTAACAATCTTCAGTCCGATTTTGCCCGGTTTAGAAAATATTGTAAAGAAAGCCATTGAATTATTCCAAGAACGAAAACCTAGAATAGTCGTTATTTTAGACACACCTGGCGGTATCGTCGAAGTAGTTGAGCGCATTGTACATATTATCTGTCATCACTACCATGAAGTCTACTTTCTGATTCCTGACCGAGCTATGTCCGCTGGAACAGTTTTCGCGATGGCAGGAGATCGTATTTTCATGGGTTATTTTTCATGTTTGGGGCCCATTGACCCTCAAATTGTGAAGAACGGTGAACTTGTTCCTGCCTTATCGTATTTGAACCAATATCAGAGACTATATGAAAAAGCTGAGACTGGCCAACTAAACATGGCAGACATTACACTTCTCAACAAACTTGACTTAGGGGAACTTTACCGATTTGAACAAGCGCGAGAATTGTCGCATGAACTTCTGATTAAGTGGCTTTCTAACTATAAATTCAAGGACTGGAGTGACAGTTCAACAGGAAAACCTGTATCCGATGAAAAAAAGAAAAAGAGGGCGGAAAAAATTGCCGAAACCTTGAGCAATAATGAATATTGGCACTCTCACGGACGTATGATTTCTAGAGATACCTTGACCTCACCTGAGGAAGAAATACGTTTAAAAATTGAGAACATTGAAGACCATCCGCATCTTTCACCTGCTCTTGATAACTACGTCGGATTACTCAAAGATTATATTCGGAGAGAGGATTACCCAATGTTTATTCACACTCGCGAATATTTCTAATCAAAAGGAGGTTCACAATGAAAGACTTACATCAATCCTTGAAACATTCTCTTGTAAAGAATGTCTGCGATAAAGAAACCTCCAATAAAACTAAGGAGGTTATGATGTCGCGTAAGCAGTGGATTGACCTGACTGAAACGGGTAACAATCCGAAAATTGATACTCAACTTTTATCAGAATTTCATCGCCTGACCGAAGAATATGATCGCCTAACTGCCCCTATAAAGGATGTTGTACGTGTGACGGAAGGTGCTGATTATAACTTATCGCATCCACTCGCTTCCAAAGACAGGCCTACCGATGCCTATCATCTTGGAAAGAGCATGGTGAAGTTAAAAGAACCCGATCAGTGACGAAGGCACGTTCCACATTTTATCCACCCTTCAGTCAAATTGTCCGCTCAGAGCCATTCAGTGTTGCTCTTATAGCAAGAATCTTTAGGCAGAAGGCACACAAACTACTAGGAGAATTGAATGGCTCTGATATTGTGCTCAGAAGTATTCAGTTTTGGGTTTTCTAAATGTTGTAAAGGGAAGAATGATCAAGCCACAGAGCCACCGCCTACGATAGAAAAATATGCCAATTCTATAAATTATTTTCTCTTTTGAAAAGAATGTAAGAGGCGCAATGAATTGCGCGACTACAAACGCTTTTGTTGTAAAATTGGGCTTACAAAGCCCTCTTACAAGAGTGTTTCGTGACAATTGAGTGGCTCTGTTACAGAAACCACAAGCGGACGAGTTTCATTTAGCAATTGCATCGTTTCACGAAATTGACGTGATGCTCACATGGAATTGTACGCATCTTGCTAATCCGAACAAGTTTAATTTTATCACACGGATTAACCGAGAATTAGGTTTACCGACTCCAGAATTAACAACACCGCTTGATTACTTAGGAGGTACTGCATAAAATGGCACAGAACATTGATCTTCGCAGACCAGAAATGAACGAAGTCGTTAAGGAAGTTCGGGAAATGCGGAATAAAATTTCAGAAAAATGTGGACACGATCTGAATCGTTTACTCGCTTACTACCAAAAAGCAGGCGAAAAAATGCGGAAGACCGGTAAGTATAAGTTCGTTGATCCAGAACCGCCTGCAGAGAAGCCTAAGTCTTTAGAATCTCCATCAGGTAAAGCTGCAGATTAAAGTATAGCAGCATGTGACGCACACTTTTGATTATTCTTTGCCCGAATACGTGCCGTATGGACGGTGCCTTTCCTCTGGAAAAGCTAGGGACAGCCAACCGTGACCTCTACCGCATGCGTAACCTCGCCTGTTAGGATATGTCTATGTTGGATTGCTAGAGCAAGACACTCTAGCATTTTTATTTATAGGTGAATAAAATATTCTTTCTGCTGCATTTCGGGATATAGAGTTTGAGTATATGGCTTGTTTTCGTATACATGCCAACTAAATCCTGCAATTGCATCGGCTAGCCTTATCCATACACTACCTTCATCTCTTATCCCACGCACTTTCTAATGACTGCAGTGATCGTTTAACTTGTGTATGAGTATGCGGGATTAGGCAATCCCGCTATTTTAAATAAACTCAAATTGTTATCACGTCGTGTTATTTTCCAATGAGTACGCACGGTTACCACGAGGACCACCGCCAATTGCCCACGTACCACGGAACAACGATTGTCGTTTCGGTGGCATCGTTTCAATGATTTCGTGGCTTAGGTTCAACCGATGCCACTGTGCCCAAATTGAGTTGTAACAATTGAACACTACACAACGTGGATTATCAGGGTTCTTCCAGTCGTTTGCAGCATGCACAAGGCTTTCAGTGAAGATTACCGCGGAACCGGGTGGGCAGCTATAATCTTCCATCGTCTCACGCATACTATCCTCCCAAGGTGACTCCCTGATATTCGGACGATACGGATCGGGACCGCCATAGTTAAAATGTGCTTTATGTGATCCGCTTAAGAAAGAGGTGCCACCTTGTCCAGCTCTCACCTCCTCAAGTTCCCATACGACACGAGTAAGTCCAGCGAATATTTTTCCACCTGCGACCTGATACCGCATTGCATTTGCTTGCTGCGGGGGTCGGACAACATGCGGCAGACCGTTATCACCTCGTGACAACCTGCTCCAGCCGGGTTCTCGGACAGCCGTGAAAGAATTTTCACACCGAAACCCGTAGCAATCCTCAAAGATAAATCGTTCATCGGCAAGAATTTCGTTTAGAATACCTACAATTTCAGGATGATCAAGTAAGTTCTGGAGTGTTCCGTGATAACTTTGTCTGGCACCCGCATAAACTTCTGCTTTCATCTCTTCGATTTCCGACTCTGACAATACTGACGGTAACAAAATCCAACCGCGAAGATCAAAGAAAAATTTCTGTTCTGGTGTCATCAACTTCTCTTCTGGAGTCAACGGTATTGGTTCATTAGTATTACGTACTTCTTGCGTCATAATAAAATCCTTTATAGTCAAATTGACCATGATATTACAATGCCTGTTTCAATCCAGGCAAGAAATAATCCTTAACAACAACTTCCCAACTCATGCGAGAAGCGATATCGTAACCTTCTTTAATCATATCTTCAACATCGCGCGGTTTCCGTGGTAGACGACCGAGAAGTTTCGCTGCGATGTCACGACTATTTTCTACCTCAATCTGTGTTCGTTCAGCTAAACCGATGTTAAGCACATCCTGTAATGAAGTCGGAGGCGTATTCAAGTGTGTATAGTCGGCAATGACAACATTGGAAACCTCTTGATTATCGGTGGCACGTTGAATGAAACCGCAACACCCACACACGTTGCTAACAACACAGATTGCACCGAAACTAAGCGGCTCCACCTGTGCGATCCCGAAAGGTTCATAAATTGACTGTCCAAATTCTGCATCACTACCTTTGCGAATGTCCATAAATTCCATATCTATCGGCATACGAGAGCCGCAAGCAGCTTGATTCCACCCAAACTGATTGACAAAAACAACCTTAATTGCTTTAGATTGAAGATTGAAGGCAGAAACGCCGTTGTTCAACTCAATCTCCGCACCAACCAGATCTGGATAACCGATCTTGTGATGGACGGGCCAACCGTATTCGCGTTCCATGTCGTGAATAGTTTCGTGTGGTCGTCCGGTTGCAATTTCTGTAGAGAGGATAAATAGTACAGCAGATTTATCATTGGAGGCGAGTAGAGAATCCAAATGCGTTAGCACTTGCAGGTCGCGCCACAACCCCTTGCTTTTGACAAGACGCGTAACATGCGTAAACACATAATCAGGACGATAGTCAAGCAGCGTTCTTGCATACTTCTGAAGACGCGCTTTTGATGCTAATTTATCCTCTAAACTCATCTCAAACGCAGGAATTCCGTTATAGACGAGGTTAATCGGAAACGCCTCAAACGGCTGTGCTAAAAAGCGGAGTTCATCTACAACGAGGTCACCCACAGCAAAGATAGTGTCACAGAGATGCGCTTTGTCTATCAAAGCGTGTTTGAAATACCAGAACGGATCCTCAAACACATCTTGGATTAACATGTCTTGCGCTTTAGCATGCGCTAAGGCATTGTAAAAACGGACATCGTGTCCTGGATGTCCTTCAACAATAGGTCGAATCGTAGCGACTTCATGGGCGTAAAAAACAGTACGCATGTTTGCCATGCCGTTGCCGTTTTTCCGTTCAATTTGTGTTTTAAGCACAAGCGGCATCCCCATAAATTCATGAGAGATAATATAAATAGGGGATTCTACCTTTTCACCGATAAGTAGCCGTAATGCTTCATACGCAGGTTCTGCAAGGCGGACATATTCCTCAAATTCCCATTCGCTTTCATAACGACTTGATTCAATGCCAAAGTGTTCGTATAGTTGCCACTTGAGCTGCCCCGTTAGGTGTTCATTGCTGTTCGAGACATTGACCAAGATTACATCTGTCCGTGTGGTAACCTTCTGGTCTTTATTTTCAAATCGCCGTTGTCCGTAGATAAGTTCAACATGATAGGTCTTTTCAATATCGCTGAGTGCTGCTGCGTGCGGTGTCGTTTTTATACCTTCAGCAGCGTGATACAATACTGAGTCCAGAGATCCCAGATCGGCACCAGAAAAAAGAGGTCCGACGAGAAAGGTTCGTTCAATCGCTTCGTTGTAGCTGCGGGTTGTCAGCAACCCCTCCAAAACTGCACCGATACCGCCCATTTTTTGGATGGCTTCGTGTGTAACGTGGACAACAATACTCAAGATTTCACCTCGCCTAAAGATTAAGGTTAGAATGTCTTAAAATTACCATGCAAAGTAGAATGGTGTCAAGTTGATTTTGAAAATGGCAGGGCTATTTAGTTTTAGACTTTTTGTCCATATTCCGAAAAGTCGCGAGCTGGAGCTCGCTCGGACAGCGGAAGGTCTTAAAGCGAAAATCTCAATTTTCGGAAAACTAAATAACCCTAGAAAATGGTCGTTAAGGATTTTCTATTATTCAGTAGACCACTGTTGTGATTAAAACTAATCGTAATCCCCAATTAACCCGATTCGTAGCGCGAGGCCCCCGTGCCTTGCAATGCTAACTTTATCAGAAAACTTCAAATCAAGTTAATTTGGTATAACCTCACTCGTATTATGAGTTATTGGATTAATCTGAAATGGTTCTATTAGTGTTTGTTGCCTGTTCAATATCCCATAGAAACACCGTGCCATCCCTACTTCCAGTTGCGAGTAGCGTGCCATCTGGTGAATATGCAAATGCGTAAACCCAGTCTGTATGCTCAAGTGTGGCTTTGATCTCTCCTGTGTCAGTATCCCACAAACGTACTGAGTTGTTATACCCTCCAGCAATGGTGCTACTATCAGGCGAAAAAATAAAAGAATATCTCCAAGATTGATGTCCCAAATGCGTTCCATCGGGACTTCGTGTATTCCCGGTGAGTAGTGAGGCTTTGAGTTGCCCTGTTGTTGCATTCCACAGATTTATTGTTTTACCATTCCCATTCAAACATGCTACAGTAGTTGCATCTGGGGAATACACAAAGGAATAGATAAAATAGTCCTGATTTCCCGCAAGTGTGACTTTATGTTGTCCTGTTGTTGCATCCCACAAACGTACCATATTATCTTTGCTTTTCACAGCGACTGCGATGTCATTTGGTGAGTACACAAAAAGATAAAGCTCGTCTGGATGTCTAAATGCGGATATAGGTTGTCCAGTTGTGGTATTCCACAAACGCACTGTATTGTCCCAAATACACCCGCTGACGATAATAGTACCGTCTGGCGAATACGCAACTGATCCAACCTGACCCACATGTCCTGTAAATGTAGTTTTAAGTTTTCCTGTTGTAGTATCCCACACTCGTACCGTCTTATCTCCAAGGGCAGTGGCTATAGTTTTGCTATCCGGAGAATACGCAATAGAGCTGGTCCAATGAGGTGGTCTAATTCTAACTTTGAAGACACCGGTGGATGCATCCCACAGATTTATTGTGTAGTCATAACCGAGACTTGTGAGTGTGGTACCATCAGGCGAATACATAAGGGAATGGAGTTTTTTTGTATGTCTTGTAAGAATAGTTTTGAGTTTTCCAGTAGAAGCATCCCATAAGCGTACTTTGTTCCCCGCTGTCCCAGTTGCTATTGTTGTCCCATCAGGAGAATACACAAGGCAATATACATCTTCGGTATGCCCTGAAAGTGTAGCTGCGAGTTTTCCGCTATTCGCATCCCACAAACGAATCTTATTATCTTTATTACTCCAACTCGCGAGTATCCTTCCATCCGGTGAATACATTAAGGAATGGATTTTATTAGAATGTCTGAATGCGGTTATAATACCATTTCTTATATATGTTTTTCCTTTAGAAAATTTTCAATTTCTGCTAAACTTTTTCCAATTTTACAAATCATTCCGATTTTACAAATTATAGGATTGACACCGATGAACATAAAACCTCCACAGATTACAGAAAGTGTTTCCGAGTTGAAAAGCTTGTTGAGAAAAACACCCGTAGGTTATCAAAAGCAAAGATTGACAGTCCTTTACCTGTTTCGCAGTGGTCAAGCGACAACTCGCAAACAAGCGGCGGCACTGATAGGTGTTCACCGAAAAACGATTGGACACTGGCTAGCGACTTATGCGTCCGAAGGACTTGATGCGCTTTTGGATCGGGATTATTCTCCGGGGCGTCCCCCTCGGCTATCCAAAGAACAACAAGAGTTGTTGCGAGCGGAACTGGAAAAACCGGAGGGTTTTTCCAGTTATCAACAGATAACAGACTATATTTCCGAAACCTTTGATGTCCAAATGAACTATAAAACTGTTCACGCGCTAATTCGCTATAAATGGAACGCCAAACTCAAAGTGCCTCGCAAAAGTCATAAAAAAAAAAGCCAAAAAGCGTGTGATACGTTCGCTGCCAACTTCGCGACAACCGTTGATAACGTGATTTCGCAGCACACATCATCTTTTCAAAACGCCCGACTTTTTTGCCAAGATGAGTCAAGATGCGGTCTTTTGCCTGTCTCGTCTCGGCGTATCACCATGCCCGGTGTCAAACCGATTGCCAACATCAATTACACTTTCGAGAACCTTTATCTATACGGTGCTGTGGAACCAATAACAGGAGAAAGTTTCTTCCTTGAAATGCCCTGGCTCAATGGTGTCTGTTTCCAAATATTCATTGATGAGTTAGCAAAGACTTTTCCAGAGACGTTAAATATCCTTGTGCTTGATAATGGGAGTTTTCATTATGCGAAATCCCTAAAACTTCCTGACAATATCGCCTTGATTTTTCTACCCCCTTATAGTCCGGAGTTGAACCCGATCGAAAGGCTCTGGCAAGACATCAAAGCCAAATTGTTTCAGCACACATTAGGGACAATAGAGGAAATGCAGGACAAAATTACACAAATTTTGAGAAATTATACTAAGGCAGCTATTGCCCAAATCACAAGTTTTAAATATTTCACGAAAGTCGCAAATGGAATATAATTATTGAGAAATGGTATTAGCGCAAACTAAAAGGTTGCGCTAACAGGTTCGGTGAATCAACGCTAAATGCGCCTATGGCATTTGTGCCTACATGTGGGAGGGAAACCTGCCTATCCGATTTGTTATCGGCGTTGAAAACGCCTCCCACAAGCATATATCGCACTAAATTGACACCTATAGTGCGGTTAGAAAACTGCACCATTAGCGTCAATTTAAGCAGCTGTCCGTTGGATTGTGCTTGCGAAACCCAACCTACGCGCTTAAGTTGAATCATATCTATTATGCATCTGCCGTAAGATCAAGAAAAATATCCTCTAATGTTTCTGTCTGATGCTGGTTAATGTCTGTAGGTTGTGCATGCAATTTTCGTTTCTTCTGTTGTAATTCAGCCAGCGTCCCAACAGCAATAAGTTGACCTTTACTGATAATACCAACCCGGTCACAGATACGTTCAGCAATTTCAAGAATATGTGTTGTCATAAAGACGGTACAACCCTGCTCACAACGTTCGCGCAGAATTTCCCTGACGGTACGTGCACTTCGCGGATCTAATCCACTTGTAGGTTCATCAAGGAAAAGAATTTTCGGGTGATGTATAAGCACAGAAATAAGCAGGATTTTCTTCTGCATACCGTAGGAATATCCTTTAATCTGGTCATCAGCAGCATCAGCAAGTTCAAGCTGATCAAGTAGCATACCCATCTCATTTTCAGTTTGTTGTGGTTGCACCTCATACAAATCAGCGATCATTCGCACGAACTGCCTACCGCTTAACGCTTCATATAGTTGCGGTGTATCTGGCATAAGACCAAGGATCGATTTCGCTTGTAAACTTTGTTTCTGAATATCATATCCACCAAGTGTTGCAGTGCCGGATGTAGGACGCAGCAGACCTGTGAGCATATTGATTGTAGTTGTCTTACCCGCGCCATTAGGTCCTAGAAATCCAAATATCTCACCAGAGTCTACATGCATCATGAGTGAATCAACAGCACACAAGTCACCAAAATATTTGGTCAGATTTAAGGTTTCAATCATTTTTGACTACTGCCAAGGACATCGCTTTTGAGGGCTGTGAGTGCTTCGTCCACGTCGAAATCATCTTCACTTTTTTCAACCTTCACGGCAGTACTGCGATTTCGTTGTTCCCATTTTTCTGCTCTATCTTCTGCCGCTTTCAGTTTCTGTTCTGCCTGTTCAAATGTTATATCATCTAGCAGATCAAATTCGGCTAACAATTTATAGAATTCTGCGCGAGTTTCTGCCTGTTTTTGACGGTGGACTAACGTCGTCGCACGTTTTGAGACATCCTGAAATTGCCGATAAAATTCGAGAAGTGTCGTTCTAAGGTCATCTACTACGTTTTGCTGTGCAAGAATTCGTTTTTCCAAATCATTTGCGTGTTGCTGATTCCGTTGCTTGCGATTCTGTGCTTCGGTAGCTCTTTCTGCGTCATTATCATTTAAAGCAGCGTCTACTTTTTCACTCCACATTTCCACCGCATCAACAGATTCCTGATAGGCTTGTTTGAGTCTTTGCAGCTCAGCGATAGCAGTAGCAACAAGTTCTTTCGCTTTTGCAAGTCGCTTTTTCATATCAACAACGGTATTTTCAAGAAGAGATTCGTTGTTTTCTGCCTCTTCCATAAATTGGTTGATACTCTCTTTTATCTGTTCTGATATTTCCTTTAGCCTTTTCATTTTACACCTCCGGGTGTCTACTATATCCTATTCCGATGATAATTGTGCTGACTATATTAGCAAAAACGCGTTTGTAGTCGCGCAATTCATTGCGCCTCTTACATTACAATATTAGATGAAAATGTCACAGTATCATCGTAATGACATTTTATTTATCAGAATTGGTATAAGTTTTCCTGTAGATGTGTTCCACAAACGCATTGTTTCGTCATAACTCCGACTTACGAGTGTGGTGCCATCCGGAGAATACACAAAAGAAGCGACAATATTCGAATGTTCCAGCGTAGTTTTGAGTTTTCCGTTATCTGCATCCCACAAACGTATAGTTTTATCTCTACTCAAACTTGCGATTGTGGAACCGTCTGGGGAATACATAAGGGAAGTAACCCAATCTGTGTATCTTATAAGTGTGGCTTTAAGTTTTCCTGTTGTGGCATCCCATAGACGTACTGTATGGTCAACACTTGCTGTAGCAAGAGTGGTACCATCTGGTGAATACACTACAGAAGTGACCTGTTCAGTATGTGGTAATGTCGTTTTGAGTTTGCCTGTAGTAGTATCCCATAGACGCACATTCTTATCTATATGTGAAGTAGCAATAGTAGTACTATCAGGTGAATATATTAAGGAATGGATTTTATTCGTATGTCCAAGTGTCATAATGAGTTTGCCTGATGAAATATGCCATAAGTTCATCACCTTCTTTTGAGAACTAAGACTTACAAGTGTAGTGCTATCTGGTGAAAACACAACGGTAGTGACAGGAAGATTTTGTGTTGTGAATGTTGCTTTGAGTTTACCTGTTGCTGCATCCCATAGACGCACTGCACCAATGAGTCTATTTTGAGACTTACTGCTAAAAGATCCTCCAGTAGCGATCAAGTTACCGTCGGGGGAGAATACTGCAATGTGGTCTTGATAAATTTTATCTATGTCTGTTATAAGTTTGACTTTGAGATTTCCGGTTGTAGTATTCCACAAACGAACCTTACCATCACGACTTGTGCTCGCGATTATGGTGCCATCCGGAGAATACACAGCGGAAGTGATACTTGATGTATGATCTGTGATCAGGTTAAGTTCTTTCCCGGTTTGCGTATCGTAAATCCAAATACCAATCGAACTAGCTACCACCAAGTGCATACTGTCTGGAGAATAATATATACCATTTATATTACCTTTACCAATGCGGAGTTTGGCACCTTTGGGTAAACTGAATTGCGTGTAGTCTTTGGAAACAGCATGCGGCACAAAAATAAACAGTATGCATACAAACAACGTGAGGCTGGAAAATAATGTGAGTTTCATTGATAAAATCTCCTTGTTCGGTGGTCATTTTACCTTTCCAAAAGATTTTATAGACCGTTTTTTAAGTATACCACAAATTTGTTAGATTTACGCTTTTTTGCACAATTCTGCATAACCGATCAATTATCAGGTCTTTCTTATTATTGCATAAGAGCTCTTCACTGTAGATGCGACCTTACTATGACCTTAAGAAAGACTGATTATTGGTGTCTTTCCTGCTTTAAATCTTGACACATGTCTAAAATGAAAGTATAATTCATTTTAGACGCAGCGTGAAATAATCGCTGTAGAATGCTACATTTTAAACTATACATTTTCGGAGGGAAATATGCTTGATAATATTGGAATAATAGCCGGGGAGATTTGGCACTATCTCGAAAAAAATAAGGAAGTCTCGGTCGGAAAATTAACACAAGAACTTAAACAAACTGATCGAATGATATTGCTTGGTCTCGGTTGGTTAGCCCGCGAAGGAAAATTAAAAATAGAAAAACGTCAAAGAGCCACCTATTTCATGTTAAATACGACATCCACTTCTGATAACGAGGAGAGTGCCACGTAATGAAGCCAATTATCAGTTGTGCCAACACTCCCAGAAAATCTTGAACCGCTTCGGGAATTGGCACTGAACTTGTGGTGGACTTGGAATAATGAGGCACTCAGCCTATTTCGCCACCTTGATTCAGAACTATGGGAAGAAAGTTATCACAATCCAGTCGCGATGCTGGGAAAAATTTCACAGGAACAGTTGCATGCTGCTGCGAAAAATGAGGTCTTTTTAGCTCACCTTGATGTAATACACAAAAAGTTTAAGGCATACCTTTCTGCCCCTTCATGGTTTGATAACTATTCAGACGATAAATCTCTTGATAATCGTGATGCCACCCACTACCTAAAGGTAGGGGCTTCGGTTTCATAGCGACTGCGGTTTTCTCAAAGAGTCAACCGTCTTATTATCGCTCCACCCGCAGGCTATTATTCTGCATCAGAGCAGTTTTATCGTGCATCAAGGCACGGGCACCCCAGCCTGCAAAATGTTTATGGCAGCGTTTACGTCTCTATCGTGGCGTGTGCTGCATTCTGGACACGTCCAATATCGGTCTGAAAGCGTTAGATGCTCATTGCGGTATCCACAGTTAGAGCAAGGTTTTGTAGTGGGTTCCCAACGATTAGCCTTCAAGAATGTTTTACCGTATTTGGCAGAAGTCCATTGAAGTATCAAAGCAAATTCGCCAAAAGCGAGGTCAGAGATTTTGCGTCCCCAGAGGCGTTTCATGCCTTCAAGGTTTAGCGTCTCAATCACAATTTTATCATGCCTTCGCACAAGACGGAGTGCTAACTTGAAAAACCAGTCTCGTCTGCTGTCGGCTATGTGCTTATTGACACTGGCAAGGTGTCGTTTCGCGCGAAACCAGCCATTAGATAGGTATTGTTTCCGTGAAAGTGCTTTGTGTGCAGAACGGATTGCATTGAGACTTTACTTGTAAAATTGTGGGGACTCTATCTTCGTGCCATCTGAAAGCGTGAGGAATGTTGGACAACCGAAGTCTGCCCCTGCCTCATTACCGGTCAAAGGGAGTTTCTCGGAAGGTTCGCAATCCTCACATACAAGTGTTAGGTAGTAATCTCCAACGTTGTCACGTTTGATTGTGGCTGTTTTGACAGTCCCAGTCCATTCGCACATCCGCACGACCATGAGGGTAAGGTACTGATTCAGAAGATTCATCGGATTGCCTCACAACCACGATTCCGACACAAAATCCTATTCATAGAGAATTACGACATCTGTGTTGGGCGTTACCTTGTTGAAGGTGTTGATGTTTGGCTCAATACACCACTGTCACCGAATGAAGCAAGCGGTACGAGTGGAATGAAAGCGGCAGCAAACGGCGCACTTAACCTCAGTATAGCTGATGGATGGTGGGAAGAAGCTGAACACCTTGGTGATGGCTGGACGATTGAGGCTACACCTGAAGCGGATGACGCAAAATCTATTGATCAAGCCCACGCCAATGCAATCTATGATCTTCTTAAGAAAGAGGTTGTTCCCTTGTTTTATGATCGTCATCTTGTTGACGATATTCCATACGGCTGGGTCGCAAGAATGAAGACAGCTATGCAGAACTTGGCTCCGGTGTTTAACACAAAACGGATGGTCGCTGAATATGCAGAACTTCTCTATTTTCCTGCACATCAAAGATGGGTGGAACTCAATCAAAATGGGGCATGTCGTAGCATCGCACTTGCCAATTGGAAAGCAAACATCCATAAGCATTGGGGAAATTTGCGAATTGAGGAACGTCTTCCCAAAGCAGAAAAGGAATCAGCACAAAAAAGTGTCTCGGCACTATCTGTCGGAGAATCGGTTTCAATTCAGGCAATTGTCCATACGGATGCGTTGTTTCCTAATGAGTTTGCTGTTCAAATTTATCACGGCGTTTTGGATTCAACTGGAGAAATTCAGAACGGTAGTATAACACAGATGGAGTATCAAGATGACCTCGGCGGTGGAAAATTTCTATTTGAAGGTGATCTTGTCTTAAATCAAACAGGTTTGCACGGCTACACGTTGCGTGTTTTGCCATCCCATGAAGATTTACAATCTTTCTATGATCTTGCACTATTAACTTGGGCATAACAAGACAGCAAAATCGATTCGGATTTGACGTTCTCTTGGGAAAACCCGTTTTTCCGTTGCGTAACCCGATTTTTATGCGTATAATTGAGTAGATTTATCATTCATTCTAACGAGATTAGCACAGAATTTGTTGAACACTTATTATTAAGGAGATACAGCACGCTATATAAACATGGAAAGAAAAGCAGACATTTCTCGCGAAACCAGGGAAACCCAAATCCGTCTCAATCTCAACCTTGATGGAAATGGAACATCTAATATCAACACTGGCGTTGGGTTTTTGGATCACATGTTGGAACTCTTTGCTAAACACGGGTTCTTTGATCTTGAAATCGAAGCAAAAGGCGATTTACATGTAGATGCCCATCATACGACAGAAGATGTCGGCATCTGCCTGGGGCAAGCCTTTCAAAAGGCAGTAGGTGACAAAGCCGGAATGGTACGTTTCGGTAGTTTTACTGTTCCAATGTATGAATCTCTTGCAAAGGTTGATTTGGATATTTGTGGACGCCCCTATCTCCATTACAAAACACCGCTTGAGTCGGGTAAAGTTGGTAAATTTGACATAGAATTGACAGAAGAATTTTTCCATGGATTTGTTAACCATAGCGGCACAACATTACACATTAACGTTCCGTATGGAACAAATCAACATCACATAATTGAAGCGACATTTAAAGCAGTTGCAAAAGCCTTGGATATTGCGACGCGTATTGATACACGTATCACTGGCGTGCTTTCTACTAAGGGAAGTTTGTAGCAAAACTGAATTGAACATGGCTCGAAAATCTAAATTTCGTTCCAGGAGAACTATATGAGTAATGGTAACGTTATTGCAGTTATTCTTGGCGGTGGTCGTGGCACACGTCTGTTTCCATTGACACGCGACCGCGCCAAACCGAGTGTGCCAATTGCTGGTAAGTTTAGACTGGTTGACATTCCAATTAGTAACTGCCTTCATTCAGGATTGGACCGCATTTATGTTTTAACTCAATTTAACTCTGTCTCTTTAAACAGACACATTGCACAAGCTTACCGTTTTGATAGTTACCGCCGCGGGTTTGTGCAAATTTTGGCTGCACAACAAACCTTGTTGGGTGACGAATGGTATCAAGGAACAGCGGATGCTGTCAAGCACAATCAACCCTATATCCTGAATCCTCGGTTTCCAGACGATTATGTGCTAATCCTTGCAGGTGACCATCTTTATCGCATGGATTATCGTAAGATGCTCGCTGTTCATACTGAATCCAATGCGGACATTACCGTATCTGTAATTCCTGTAAAGAAAGAGGTTACCAATGGACTCGGTATTCTCCAAGCAGATGCTAATGGACGTATCACCGATTTTGTCGAAAAACCACAAACAGATAAGGAACTGCAGCAGCTACGGGTTGAACCTGAAGTCTTTACATCGCGCGGAATCGAATCCCATGGTAGAGAATACATTGCCTCAATGGGGATCTATATCTTCAATCGCAATGTGCTACAGGATGTGCTTCAAGATGAATCAAACGTGGACTTTGGTAGAGATATTATTCCTAAAAGCATTAAGACACGCAGGGTTTCTGCTTACTTTTTTGATGGGTATTGGGAGGATATTGGGACTATCCGCTCCTTCTATTCCGCGAACATTGCACTCACTAATATATCTCCTAAATTCAATTTCTACGATGAGCAAGCACCTATCTACACCAACCGTCGGCATTTACCAAGCACCAAAGTAAACAGCAGTAGTGTTCGTTCATCTATTCTTGCAGAAGGTTCTATCATTGATGATTCTGAACTGGATAGGACGATTGTCGGTATCCGGAGTATCATTTCCAGCGGAAGTCGAATATATCAGTCTGTACTAATGGGGGCAGATTTTTATGAATCTGACACACTACAAGCAGAGAACAGACAATCAGGAATTCCGAACATAGGTATAGGCGAGAAATGTCTGATTCAAAATGCAATTATTGACAAAAATGCGCGAATTGGTGATAATGCTGTCATCGCAAATACAAAAAATCTTGACAATCATGATTCAGATAACTATTATATACGAGATGGAATTGTCATTGTGCCTAAAGACGCTACAATTCTACCTGATACAGTTATCTAAAGTATTACTTTTTACACACGGGAGGGAGTATAATCTTGTCGTGATTAATATCTTGCAGAAAGCGTACTAAAAAACACATACATGGAAGGCATACTTTTGATATGGCTGAATTAAGACAGCAGCTTCTGGTTTTACATCTACACACACCAGACCTCAACAGCCACGTTGTTGCATGGGCAATGTACGATGGCACAGGCAATATACGCCATACAACTGGCGATAGCGATGCTCCGCCGTATAACTCAGTTGTAGAAGCAATGCAGGACGGTTGGCGGGTTATACAGTTCCCACAACAATTTCCTGCTTTTCCCGGCATGGAATATCACACTTCATATCTAAGATTTGAATATATCTTGGAGAAATTGGAGGAAATCTAATGGTTGACAAACAGTTTCTGCTTACAACAGAACAAGTGGCGAATTTCGTAGCTGATGGTTACCTTCGCTTTGATGATTTTATCCCCGATGAATTAAATAAAGCCGCTCATGAAGAGATGGCATCAGGTGTACCACTTCGTGGCGGTGGAGGCACTGTATTAGACGATGTCTGGCACGATGATTCCGCTGTTGGAAAAGTCTTTCGCCTCCCTCAGGTGCAAGGTATTATCAATAGCCTCGTTGGTGAGGCACCGTTGTTTGACCATCATGCTACTCACATTGTGCGACCACAGAGTAAACACGGACAGATTTGGCACGCGGATGCTATCATTGACCTGCGAATGCACTTTGACATTCAGTTCTTCTATTTTTCACACGACACACCGCGCGAAATGGGTGGCACAATGATTTTACCGGGGAGTCACTTCCGCCGTGTTTGTGAGACCGACATCGCGCGTTACCAAAACTTCCTTGAGCAATATCCTATAGTATGCAACGCAGGAACGCTCTTTGTTGTACATCATGGAATGTGGCACTGTGCACAACCGAATCTAACTGACGAAACACGCTACATGTATAAGCTACGTCTCAACCCGACTGTCCATCAATGCCAACTTTGGAACACGAATGACATTAATGCTCCTGGTATACGCGGCATTCTGAGTCGGAATCATAGATGGTATGGTAACGATGTTCGACTTGAAATTGTCAACCGAATAAAGTTTTGGCGTTTTCTCATCGGTGATGAGTCTTATGATGTCGGTTATTGGTTATCACGTCTTGAAAATATGCCAGAAAATGTCCGTGATGTTGCGTAGTTGTGATGATTTGGCGGCTTAGATAATCCGTTAGTACAAAAAAATTAACCTACAAGAAGTTTGAAACTCCTTATAGGTTAATTTTTGTACAGTTAATTAAGTTCCAGAGTTAAAAGTGCGCTAACGGTCTCCGCGACCTCTTCCTCTACGCCCTCCATATTCGCGCATCATCTGTTCAAGTTGCCCCGGAGAAGCACTCTCAAATCTTCTCCGCATCTCCCGTGCTCTTTCCATCTGCTGCCTCATTTTTTCCGCAGTTGCTTGTGCTTTTTTTGCAGATACATCTTCTTTATTAGATGATCTGGATGCAGACCTATTTCCGTTACTGTTGTCTTGGTTCTGAACATTTGAACTACCTCTGGACGGACCGCCGCGAGAACCCCCTGCTTGAAGGAATACCATATTACCACCTTTAAGTGTTATAACTTCTCCATTTTTATCCAAAATAATCTCTTTTTTCTTAATTTCTTTGACAATAGCATCTCCGATTTTATCCCCGATACTTGCCATAAAAAATTGATTTGAGCGTGTTTCAAGAACATACGCCTCTGCAACAGTTCCACTTGAGTCTACACGGGTACCAACAAAGGTATATTCCGGTTCTTTATTAGGCGGTCTCCAACCGAGAGGTCTAAAAATATTATTGTCCACAATCACACGGTAAAAATCTGGCTTGTCTTCAGATCCTGAACTTTCCGAACGTCCCTGCTCTCCCGATTGTGAACCCTGTTGACGACCTTGTGTCCCCCAATTTGAACCTTGTTGGCGACCTTGTGCTCCCCAGTTTGAACCTTGCTGACGATTGCGAAACTGACTTCCTCGCTGCATCGCTTGTGCCCGCATCTCATTTACTTTTGCTGTAGTAATTTTGTCTTTGGACTCATTCTGTGCTTGGAGACGCACTCCGAATATGAGTAATAATGTTACTACACAGGCTATTCCTAAAAAACTGATGATTTTTGAATATCTCACTGTATTCTCCTTATTTTCAGTACAAGTGAACCGCTATATCCATTAATGGTATTATTTAAGTTTGATTAAATCTAATAGTTAGACTAATTCAACCGAAAAAAGTTCAATTTTTTTTACCCAATAGAGTTTTCTGCGTTCATTATTTTAATTTTACCACATTTCTTACACGATGTCAAATTAGTCTAATTCGGAATTCTGAAAATAAGTTGACCTCAACCGTTATATGTGATACACTGATATACTCAATTTCAATTCGATTAACAAACAGCAATATATCAATAAAGATTGATAACTCTATCACAAACATATAACTGAATTGGAGGATCAGGATTGTTAAAAGTATCAAAGTTTGGCGGGAGTTCCCTCGCCTCCGGTGAACAAGTTCGTCGAGTATGTGATATTATCACTGCTGACCCTGAGAGACGTTTAATTGTAGTTTCAGCCCCTGGGAAACGTCATAGTCAAGACATAAAAGTAACCGACCTGCTGATTGCAGCAGCTTCTGAAAGACTAGTGGGAAAAATCGGTGCATCGGAATGTGCAGAAGCAATTGAACGTTATCGGAATATCGCTTCTGAATTGGAACTCCCTGACGAGGTTGTTGAACCAATTGCAAAGGATTTAACACAACGTTTAGAAAACAGCACAACCGATAAATATCTCTATATGGATATGATGAAAGCTGGTGGCGAAGACAATTGTGCGCGTCTAATTGCCCAGGCGTTGCAGGCGCGCGGTGTAGAAGCACACTACGTTAATCCAAAGGATGCAGGGTTACTTCTTTCCGACGAACCGGGCAATGCTCAAGTTCTACCAGAAGCCTATAACCGCTTGCGGAGTCTAAGCGAACGTCCCGGTATCACGATTTTTCCAGGATTTTTCGGATATTCAAAAGAAGGCAACATTGTGACCTTTTCTCGTGGGGGTTCAGACATTACAGGTGCTATTCTTGCGAGCACAGTTCGCGCAGAAGTATATGAAAATTTCACGGATGTTGACTCCGTGTTCGCAGCAAATCCATCTATTGTGTCAAATCCTGCGCCGATTTTAGAACTAACCTATAGCGAGATGCGCGAACTTTCTTACGCGGGTTTTTCTGTGTTTCATGATGAGGCTCTTGAACCTGTGTATCGCGCAATGGTTCCTGTCCACATCCGCAATACGAACAATCCAAAAGCTACTGGCACACTGATTGTTCCACACCGCACCTCAAGAGAAATACCTGTTGTTGGTATCGCCGCAATGAGCAACGTTTGTTGCATTTATCTCAGCAAATATCTGATGAATCGGCAGGTCGGTTTCGGCAGGCGGCTGCTTCAGATTTTGGAAGGAGAAAATATCTCTTTTGAACATATTCCTTCCGGCATCGACAATATGTCTGTCATCCTCCGCGAAGAAAATATGCCTGTAGAAAAAGAGAAGAGGGTTGTCGAAAAGATTCAGCAAACACTTGCACCTGAAGATATTTTTGTGGAGCGAGACTTATCTCTTATCATGGTTGTCGGTGAAGGTATGCGACACACTGTCGGTATTGCCTCGCGAGCAACAGGGGCGTTAGCAAGAGCAGCAACAAATATAGAGATGATTAACCAAGGTTCAAATGAAGTTAGTATGATGTTCGGCGTAAAATCAACAGACATGGACATTGCAGTTCAAGCACTCTACAAGGAATTTTTCAATGATAATAACAGTTCAACCTAATGAATTAGTCGAGGGAAAACTCTCAAAAACACACGTTGAGCAAGCAGTCAAGGCAATTCGTGTTGAAGGATATGTGGTTATAGAGAACATTATTAACCACGAACATTTGGATATTTTACGAGAACAAATGGATGCTGATTCCCAGGAGTTGATTAAAGCAAAAAAGTGGGGTGGTGCGGGGGTGCTTAAGGGACATCTACAACAGGGACCACCTCCGCTTGCCCCTTATATCTTCAGCGACATCGTTGCGAATCCTTACGTCATTCAGGTTTCAAAGGAGCTGCTTGGTCCAGGTGTGTATAATAATTTCTACAATGGTAACACAAACTGTCCTGGCAGTTCAACACAACCGCTTCATAGAGATGGTGATCATTTATGGCAAAATCTGGAAGTAGCGCACCCCGCAGCTGAAGTCGTTGTCAATATTTCACCTCAGAATACGATAGAAGAGAATGGCAGTGTAGAACTGTGGCCCGGGTCACATCTGGATGTTAGCGGACGACACATTGATGAAGCATATGAGGCTGAACGACGCGAAATTGCGCCACCTGTACGAGGGAATGCGAAAAAAGGGAGCGCGCTTATCCGAGATATGCGGCTCTGGCACCGAGGTGTACCAAACTTGTCTGACGAGACGCGCCACATGATTGCAATGATTCATCGTGTGCATTGGCTTCGTTCAGGTAAACGTTTAAAATATCAAACGGGTTGTGAAGCCGCTTTTGAAAATAGTGAACTTGACCATAATGCTGAATTCGTAGACGAGAAAATGGATGACTATCTCTTTAATCCGAAATTCTAAATGTCAGTACAATACCTGTCTGAAATGAGTGTTTTATGCAACAGAGAACAAATTGGCTTCCTGCCGAACCTGACCTCAAAACGGTTTGTGAAAAATATAAAGACCCTATCTATTCGCTTTCGCAAGCCGAAATACCTGCCATTATTCTCCGGAACGCCTATTCTCCAGAACAGTGCCAAGGACTTATTAGCAGGTTTACAAATATGGGATTGATGCGTGATGAGGCAGACATCAACTCTGCTGACAAGCGTACACGTATTGATATCGGAACGAGTCTCGGTAATCGTGGTAGCGATAAAACCGGGTTTTTAGCGCATGCTGAAGCAACGCATCATCTTTTTAAATTCCTATTCTCTGGATACGATAACCCTGTTGATCTTATCTATGCATCTCTTTCCGCACTCTCACCAGGAAAAGAGGTTAAGGTTGCGCGTGAACCTGATGGATCACTTTACGGTCCAGCTATCTTCCGTGTTCACTACGAAACACATAGTTACAAACCACACATCGATAGTGTGAAATACCGTGAGCAACGCACCGATTATGCAGTATATCGCTTTGAACATCAGTTTGCAGGTGTGTTGTGCGTCCAAAATGCAGATGAGAATGGCAAGGGGACACAAGCAATCCTACACCGCTGTCTCTGGTCAGAAGACGTCCAACCGCATATCACCGCAGAAACATTTGACGAATATGCTGCTGACAATAGAATAGAGAACTGTAAGGTCAACTTAGAACAGGGGGACCTATATTTTTTCAACACACGTTGTATCCACGAAGTGCCATCGGTTCAAGGGACGCGCGCCAGAATAGTTTTAGCAATGTTCATCGGGTATTCTCCAGATGATGATGAAATATTTGTCTGGTCATAAGCGTATCGTTAGACTTTGCGTGTGCTATAAACAACCTACAATTACGTGAGTTTGATATATAGCAAATTCTAAACATAAATGGACATTTTCATAGGGGTTAGGTAACTAACCCCTACGGGCGAGAAGACCTCGCCCCTACGAGAAGCCCGACATCTTGTTTTTATCAAACTCACGTTACAATTCTATTCCAAATACTATTCACACTCCCAAATCAGGGTTATTTAGTTTTAGGCTTTTTTCCCATTTTAGACGAAAAGTCGCGATTCGGAGATCGCTCGGACAGCGGAAAGTCTTAGATTGAAAATCTAAATATTCGGAGAACTAAATAGCCCTGCTCCCAAATAACGCTCCTTGATGTTTACCAAAAAATTTGTTATAATCTCTATACTAACTTTCCAGATAATAGAAAAGCAATCAACGGATAGTGAAATATAGGGAGAATATCATGAGTCGTTCTACATCTAAGCAACGTTCACTAAATGCCTGCCTGATTGCCGCGATTATCCATGTGTGCTTTGCTGTATTGTTAACATCTTCCTATTATACCCGTCTTAGTAATGAGTTTAAAGATGTTCTCGGGGTGGAATTGGTAGATACGAAAGACAATGAAATACAACAGCGCAGACTAAAACGACTTCCACCAAAGCAGCCACTTACCTCAAAAAAGACAAAATCTATAGTTAATTCTCGTCCAAAACATGTATCCTTAAAGGCGTCTTCCAATTTGATAGATGAAACCGTTCGTCTGTCCGAGAAGATTCTGATGCATAATGCTACAGAATCGGTGTCGAAAACTGCAACAAACCTCCCTGACATAACAACACAAGCTGAGAAGTTAAATAGTCGGGATGCTGCTCTTGCCCAATCTGTCCAAAGTCCCTTTGAAATATCTTCTGGAAAAGGCGTTGAAAGTCTTAGACAAGGGGTTAAAGGTGATGGTGAAAGTGGTTTCCATAAACTTAAGTCAACGGGAACTGCTGAAATTGGAACTATCGGTGAGGGAATTGGACAAGGTGAAGGAGATGGAAACGGAAATAGAATAGGGAACGGTGGCACAAATCCATTTGCAGATGCACTCAAACAAATTGCGGATCATATTATAAGTACACGAGAATTTGATAAAGTCAACGTAGTCTTTGTGCTTGATACGAGTGCAAGTATGCGCGACAACATTCAGCAGGTCGCCAAAAACTTATACAGCATGACTGATGCCTTTGATCTCGTCAATATCGAATATCATTTGGGGATGTCTGAATTCAGCGTCCGACGAGAAGGGCAACAGATCAATACACGTTCTCTTCAACCTGATGTAGGTGCACTGCGCCGCCGAATGCAAAATGTTATACTAAGTGGTGATGAAAATGCACTTGATGCACTTATTGAAACGTTAAACTTTATGGAATTTCACGCTGATGCTGAAAAACACCTAATTCTGGTTACAGATGAACCCGCTTCTACACGTTTAAGAGGGAAGGACGCAAAAACTAAGATGCGTGAGAAAGTAATTGATCAATATCAATTTGAGGAAATTCGCGTAAACGTACTCGGATTTCCCGAACCATTTCAGCAAAAATTAGCGGATGCAACAGGTGGCGTATGGCAACAAATTCCCGGGAGTGCATATAACCCAGCAGCTCTTCCAAATAATCGTGCCGGAAACCAGAAGCTCCTCAAAGTATTCCGAGATATAGCAGTTGATATTCGGAAAGGCGGAGGTAAGTCCTTGTTTAGTCTCAAGTTAAAGTTTGAGGTGCCTTTTGGAGATGGTAAGATTTCTTTAGATAAGATACAACAAGAATTCGAAAATAACGGGGTTGCATTTAAAGAGCATATCCTCACATCTGAAAATGCAAAGATTTTGGAGAAACCTGATGCTGATTTGAGGGTAATTATTGACCATGCAAATGGAAAAATATATGCTATCCAAAGAGTAGAAAAAGGATTGAACGTTTATGCGGGGTTATATCCTAAAAGCTGGAATTTAGGAGAGGATCTCATCGCTCGCTCTCAGCAGCGCAGCCAAAAATGGCTTCTAACAGACTTACAAAATAACCAAGTTTATACATTCAAGAAAGATAAAGATCGTCTTATCGTCCACACTGGAGGACAGCCTGGGACTGCATCCAATAAAGCAGCGGAACCGATTGTTGACATTGTAGTGATGTTAGATTATAGTAGAAGTATGGGAGGAAAATCACAAGCAATTATGCTCGGATTGAGCAATCTTATCGGTAGATTATCTATATTCCGGATAAAATATCGAATTGGACTCATCCGTTTTGCTGAAGCGAAAGATGCTATCAAGACAATTGATGGTACTGTTGTGACACAGATGCCGCTCAATGAGGTGATAATTGAAGACCTTTTGGGGGATCCGTTCGGAGGAGATGAACATCTCATTGACGCAATTGTTGAAGGATTACCAAAGGTGAAATTTAGCCCCTACGCAAAACGGTTTCTACTTGTTTTAACAGATGAACCCACAACAGGTAAATATTCTGCTGAACAAGCACTCCAGTTATGCCATTCGTTCGGCATTACCGTCTATGTGATAGGTTATCCAGAACCCATCGATTTTCAAACTACTCTCGCTACACAAACTGGTGGTATCTTTTTTACCATGCCTAAGCATTTAGAAAAGGCATATCCAAATCAATAATTTTCAGAAAGAGGTAATTTCATGACGGTATCAACAAGCACACAACAACATCGAGAGATAGCAGCTGAACAAGGTCCTGTATCGGTTGCAATTGTAACAGTAAGTGATTCACGTACACCAGAAACAGACACGAACGCAATATTTCTACGTGAACAACTTGAGTCGGACGGAAACAACGTGATTGCGTATCAGATTATTAAAGATGAACCGGATCAAGTTGCGGATGTTTTGGATAAAATGGCTGCAAGTGATGCCCAGATTATTTTATTCAACGGCGGTACTGGTATCGCACCGCGCGACACTACTTTTGACGTACTCAATCGTAAATTAGAAAAGATATTACCAGGCTTTGGTGAACTTTTTCGAATGTTTAGTTATGACCAAGTTGGTGCCGCTGCTATGTTATCGCGTGCAACAGCAGGCGTTTATCGCGGAAAAGTAGTTATTTCTACACCAGGTTCAAATGCAGCCGTGCGATTGGCTTGGGAAAAACTTATCGGACCAGAACTTGAACATTTGGCATGGGAAGTAGGGCGTTAGCAGGGTTATTTAGTTTTAGGCTTTTTGTCCATTTTATCCGAAAAGTCGCGATTCGGAGATCGCTCCTACAGCGGAAAGTCTTAGATTGAAAATCTAAATATTCGGAGAACTAAATAGCCCTGGGGCGTTAATTCCACAGATCACTCATAACACCTCTCGGGTAAATGTATAGACATATCTCAGCCATGGTGCATAATAGAGACCATTCACATAGCAGAAATAGAGCAACTTTAATCCGATAATGAGAATCAAACATACGGATAACACCGCGAGTAAACTATAATCCCATACCCCCATCTCTGAGGTTCGCAGCGATGTCCGTTCCGACGCTGTATCTGGTGAAAATCCTCTGCTTTCAACCGATTCTCCAAGGTGGGCTGCATGTCGA
The DNA here is from genome assembly GCA_965237835.1 of Candidatus Poribacteria bacterium. Lineage (GTDB taxonomy): Bacteria > Poribacteria > WGA-4E > WGA-4E > WGA-3G > MSPOR6. The sequence continues at coordinate 1,574,771 of OZ250160.1, forward strand.
ATATTCCCCGCCAAGAGAGGTCGTAAACTATTGATAATCCCGCGCATTGTGGCAAATAGGTTGAACCGCAGGTAACGAAATCCACGCAATCTTTGTGAACGGATGATTGCGGATGTTTCATTCGCAATCAACGGTATAAAACGTAGCGAGGTTGTTGCCATAAAAGCAAGCGCACCAGGTACACGTAACTGTACCAATGCCAGAAGTAGGTCGCGCGGTTGTGTGCTCCAAACAATATAGCAACCGATGACAAGTGTAGTATTAAACCGCAATGATTGAATAATTCCGTGAAACAATCCCTCCCGATAGACACGGATTCCGCCTGTCATATCACCGATGAATGGCAATTCTGCTGGAACAAGTGTGAATAAAACTGTACGAGGAAACTCGTTGTAGAAGATCGCCTGACTGTAAATCAATCCCCATGTAGTGAAAAAGAGGAAGATGAGTAACAACAGGATTTGCTTTAGGGTTGGTGCTGAAACTGCAATAAGTAGGATGCTCGCGATGAAACAGGTTAACAGTGCGGTTGGACTATCAAGTAAAATGACAAGACAACCACAGATCATCATAATAAGTATTTTTGTGCGTGATTCCAGCGTGGGATTGTGTTTAGCCATCACTCTTTTCCATTTCGTTGATAATTCCAGGATATCAATTTATACCAAATTAACTTGATTAGAAGTTTTCTGATAAAGTCAGCATTGCGAGGCACGGGGACCTCGCGCTACAGATCAAGTTAATTGGGTATTATACCAAATTAACTTGATTAGAAGTTTTCTGATAAAGTCAGCATTGCGAGGCACGGGGACCTCGCGCTACAGATCAAGTTAATTGGGTATTATCAAACATTAGTGATGCTTTTTGTAGGAGCTCAGGATCAGTGAAGGCAGTATTGGATGTGCCATCAAAAATCAATTCTCCTTCACATAGTAACAGGACGCGATCTGCATACTTCAAGGTGAGTTGTATGTTGTGTGTTGCGAAAATGAGCGTTTTATTCTTTTGACAAATTTCATCGCAGAGGCGTTCCATCAATTGATGCAGATGCTTCGCATCTTGACCTGTTGTAGGTTCGTCAAGCAGAAAGAGATCTGGGTGTAGAGAAAATGTTGCTGCGACAGCAACGCGTTGTCGTTGCCCACGTGAAAGAGAATATGGCGCATCTTCTGCCAAATCTACTAACCTGAAATTTGCCAAAGTATCAATTTTTCTACTTTGGAGAATGTCAGGCTTCAACTTCAGGTTCTTGGGACCAAATTCCACCTCATCCTTGACGGTCTCTGCTTGTAATAACAGATCAGGATTCTGGAAAACAATTCCAACCTTCCCCGCTAATTGATGAAGTTTTAGACGTTTCGCATTTTTTCCATCAATGGTAACCTCGCCTTCAGAAGGACGAAGCAAGCCACCCATCAGGTGGAGAAGTGTTGTTTTGCCAGACCCGTTTGCCCCCATTATAGCAATTATCTCTCTACGTGATACACTACATGTTATTGCTTTCACTGCCTGTTTATCACCTTTTGGATAGCAAAAATGGAGATCTCGGAGGTTAAGAAGAGTCTCTTTTGTAGATGAAAATGAAAGGGTTTGGGTGTGAACTTCGATTGGAGAATCTTCTCGTTCCGGTACTTCCACGCCTAAATTTCGAAAAGGTTCAGTGTCTTGAAATGCCTCTGCTGTCGGTAAATCCAAACAGATCTGTCCTTCATGCATAAGCCAGACACGGTTGCATAGAGGTGCAACCTGCTTAACTTGATGCGTTACCAACACAACTGTTATTTCCAATTCAGCATTTAGTTGTTTGATAATGTTGAGGATATCATGCGTTGCCTGTGGGTCAAGATGACTTGTTGGTTCGTCAAGGAGTAATACTTTCGGTTGCATCGCGCAAATTGAGGCGAGGGCAACGCGCTGCTTTTCACCACCAGAGAGTTCTACAATACGTCTATGTTCGAACCCAATCAAACCTACCTGTTCTAAAGCGGAACTAATCCGCTCTTTGATTTTGTTAGGTGGAAAACCCTGATTTTCGAGTCCGAATGCGATCTCATCTTCTACAAGTGTGCAAAAAAGTTGGTTTTCTGGATTTTGGAAAAGGAGCGCGACCTGTTGACATGTCGCTGAGAGAGGTTGCGTGGCTACGTTCTGCCCGTTCAGACTTACGGCACCTGCCAACGTTCCGGCTGATGCATGGGGAATTAAACCGTTTATCGTTCGAAGTAAAGTTGTTTTTCCACAACCCGTTGGTCCGGTTAGTAGGAGAAAATCTCCAAGGGAAATCTCACCGGTGATGCCGTGAAGCGTGGGAGTTTCACGACTCGGATATGTGAAAAAGAGATTCTCTATCTGAATTGGCACGATAATGTAAAATGATGACCATCAGTTATGTTGCAATTCCTCAATTTTCACAGGCATAAAACCGAAGATTTGTTCTAAATGCCGAGTAACCGATTCTTGGAATGCATCAAATGTTTCCTGAACGTTCTGTTTGAAATCATCGTGGAGTTGCGCTTGTTGTATGCTGACACGTGCAAAGAGTTTACTGAGATAGGTTTGCAACTCACCAAGACGTTCACTTTGTGCTTTCGCGAAGGCACCAACAGCCTCTTTAAAAGCACTCAATTCAACTTCTAAATATTCCTTAAACATAGATTTTTGGAAAGTTTCAAGGGCACTATGCGCAGCGTATCGAAAATCCTCGTGGATAGATTCGTATTCTTTCTTAACTCTCATGCTGAGTTGATGCGTGTATTTCTGAATTTCATTCATCTGATCGTCTTGAGTATGGACAAATTGCGAAGTCTTCACCTTAAAAGAATCCATTTCTCCTGTCAAAAACGTCCTGAAATCTTCAACTGCAACGGTATGACGTGTAATTTTTTCCAAATGATACCCCATTACAGCTAAGCGAACAGCTTTAGGGAACATCTGGCGATGGTTTTTAATTACTTTCCCTAAAAATTTTGCATATTCCAAACCCTGTTTTGAGAAGATTTGTAACTGAATGGATCGGAAAAACGCCCGTAATTCGGACATTTGAATACTTTTGACATTAAGTTTGGTGTAAGGCATGTTTTCAAGCAATTTATAACAGCGTGCAAAATAGTTTTTCAAGGTCGGGTCGTAAAGAGTAGAAATAACACGCCGATATTCACCAATAAGTTTCTCACGGGGCATTTCTGGCACGAAATTCAGAGTCATGTCGGTATTATTTCCACTTGATTCAACAAGCAATCGGTCTTCCGTTTTTAGCCTATGCCAAAGATCCGTTTCTTTCAATGCTGTCAACAAACCTGCCATTGCCATCGGGATTCCCGCGTCCTGAATGAAATTTATATGTGAATCAAACTCGGTATCACCATCAAGACCGATAATAAACCCACCTGTGACTTCCATTCCCTTCTCCTGGATCTTCCTGATAGCATTCAAAAGGTAACTTCCCGCATCTTCCGTTTTACTTGTGTTTTGACCTTTAGAGGTCGTAATCAGTGCTTCTTCATTAGGGGTTTCAATACCGAGAAATACCATGTTAAAGCCCGCAGCGGTCATTGCATCAAGCATTTCAGGGATTTCGACGAGGTTTACACTCGCTTCAGTATAGAGTGAGAACGGAAATCCGCGTTCCTCTTGCCATCCTTTTATTGCGGGGAGTAAACGCATTGCATCCCGTTTGTTACCGATAAAGTTATCATCAACAACAAACATTGAGCCTGTCCATCCAAGTTTATACAATAACTCAAATTCAGATAGCATCTGCTCATTGCTTTTCGTGCGTGGCACACGTCCAAACAACTTGGTAATATCGCAAAATTCGCAATTAAATGGGCATCCACGAGAGAATTGCAGTGCCATTGACCCATAGGTGTTAATATCAATTAGGTCATATCTGGGAGGTGGTGTCTTAGTAATATCCGGTTTTTTGGTTTCACGGTAAACCTCATTTGCTGCACCACTCTCAAAATCGGTTAAGAAGTCTTCAAAAATATCTTCAACTTCACCAAAAAGGAAATGATCTACTGTCCCATCACATTCTTCTTTAATGTTATCGTAGTAAGATGTCGGATGGGGTCCACCTGCAATAATTGGCACGTTAGCTTGATTTGATCGTTCTACAACCTCATACAACGATGCTTTTTGAACAATCATCGTTGAGGTTAGGACCATATCTGCCCAATTGAGATGTGCATCTGTCAAGGGTTCAATGTTCATATCAACGACTTTTAAGTTATAATTTTTGGGAAACATTCCGGCAATAGTCAATAAACCAAGAGGAGGCATTGATGATTTTTTACCAAGGAAGTCTAAGGCGTATTTAAAACCCCAATATGATGGGGGGAACTTTGGATAAACAAATAAAGCATTTGGCATAATGTATTTAACTCCTTGAGGATTATCTGCCTTCCTAAATTACCAGAACTTATTGAAAAGATTACAAAATGTCTTTAGGTATGATACTATAAATTCGCATAAAAAGTCAAATTAAATGTTGTCGGACCTCCATCTCCTCATCTTTTCCATTTGACAATTTCAGTAATATGTATTACAATTTTTGCTACACTATCAAAAGGAGCGATTCATGAAACAGATAGAAGGGGGAATTACTGCTGTTCAAGGTGTACAAGCTGCAGGAGTTCACGTTGGTATAAAAAAATCTGAATTGAAGGATTTGGCACTCATTGTTACTGATTCACCCGCAACCGCTGCAGGTGTCTTTACTAAAAATAGCGTTACAGCTGCTCCTGTTCTGGTTTGCCATCAACATCTCAGTGATCCAACAGCACAAGCAATTATAATCAATAGTGGTAATGCAAATGCTTGTACAGGTGAGTTGGGTATGGCAAACGCCAAACGGACAACTAAAGCAACAGCAGAACGACTCGGTATAGAAGAGAATCTTGTCCTCATCTCGTCTACAGGTGTAATTGGACAGCAACTACCGATGGATAAAATTGAAAACGGAATTCAGCTTGCTGCAAACGCTCTCAGTAATGATGGTGGTGAAAACGCTGCTGAAGCTATAATGACGACGGATACACATCCCAAATCTGTTGCCGTTGAATTGGATATTGCTGGAAAAACTGTGAGAATCGGTGGGATCGCCAAAGGGTCAGGAATGATAGCACCGAATATGGCGACAATGCTCTCCTATCTTACTACAGACGCTTGTATCAATAGTAAAACGCTCCAATCTGCTTTAACCCGTGTTGTAGACGACACATATAATCTGTTAACTGTTGATACTGACTGCAGTACAAACGACACTGTGATAATTCTCGCAACTAGACAAGCAGAAAACGCGGAAATAGTAGAATCAAAAGGGACATATTACGAAACGTTTTGTAAAGGATTGCAGTTTGTTTGCACCGAATTGGTAAAAATGTTAGCCCGAGACGGCGAAGGTGCAACCAAACTCGTTGAAGTTATTATCACACGTGCGAAAAACCGGAGTGATGCAGAAAAAGCCGCGCGTGCTGTAGCAGAATCACCTCTGGTTAAGACAGCAGTTTTTGCCAACGATGCTAACTGGGGTCGGATTATGATGGCGATCGGTAAATCTGGCGCAGAATTTGACCCCTATCAGGTGGACGTGCGACTCGGAGATTATCTACTTGTCAAAAATGGAATGGATGCAGGATACGACGAAGGAAAAGCAACCAAATTATTTGACAATGACCCTGTTCGGATTGTCATAGACTTGTGTGCTGGTGATGCTGAAATAACCATGTGGACTTGTGACTATTCCTACGATTATATCCGAATTAATGCCGACTACCGAACCTAAAAATATTTTCAGTTAAAAGCCGAAATTCATTTACAAATTATACCAATTTCGTTAAATTCAAAAGGAATTTATTTGACATTTTAATTGAAATATGTTAAAATAGATACGCTTTTAAGATGTGCGTCCATTTTCTTTAAACGCCATTCATAAAAGATACGCGGGAGTAGCTCAGTGGTAGAGCTCCACCTTGCCAAGGTGGAGGTCGCGAGTTCGAATCTCGTCTCCCGCTTCAATTCGGTGGCGTAGCCAAGTGGTAAGGCCGGAGTCTGCAAAACTCCTACTCGTCGGTTCGATTCCGACCGCCACCTCCAATTCCTTCACATATGGGCGGTTAGCTCAGGTGGCTAGAGCGTTTGCTTGACATGCAAGAGGTCACAGGTTCAAGTCCTGTACCGCCCATCCTACCGTAAATTGAAGGGAATTAACTAACAATCCCACTGCTTTAGCTGTGGGTCAAAAAACGCTTGACATTTGCACCGAAATAGTATGGACTATATGTAGCATCGTTGGACAGGGTTATCACCTCAACACTTACCTGTGTTGAGTCCTGTCCCCATCCGTGATAAGGTGTGTGGTGCTGGTGCGAAATCACTCAAAACATTAGAATGTGGTAGAGAACACCTAATATATGTTGTTACTACAACATCCCTACCACATTCACTAATAACTCGCCTGGGGACACTGGGAGAGTCTAAACGCCTGTGGAGTCCGTGTTAGACTCAACTACGGAGCAGTGGATGCAGAAGCAGGAACAAGGCATTCAGAAACATTAAGGACTGATATAAGACCTAAGAATCCCACCCCTTTAGGTGTGGGAGATGTCAATAGTGGTGTTCTAAGTTTGTTAGTTCTAAGTTTGTTAACTTAAACAACTATACATTTGGAGACCCTGTTTTATGAAAATCAAACACTTCTTTATTTCAACACTCTTTTTAATTTCAGTGATAGTTTTACCGACTGTTATTTTAGCATCTGCGCCAGAGAGAACACTCATAGGTCACACTGATACTGTGCATAGCGTTGAATTCAGTCCAAACGGTGACATGCTCGCAACTAAGGGAAAGGACGCGACTATACGTCTATGGAATCCTCACTCTGGACAACTCTTGAGAACTATAAATACAAATTCGGGAGGAGTGATAGCATTTAACGAAGATGGAAGCATCCTCGCAAGTGCTGGAGGTACAGATAAAGTTGTCAATTTGTGGAATCCTGATACAGGCGAATTACAAAAAACCTTGACTGGGCACCTTGGCGATGTCTACTATGTTGCATATTCACCTGAAGGAGATGTGCTTGCAAGTGGAGATTCCGCAGGTAATATTCGTCTCTGGAACCCTGACACAGGACAACTTCTAAGAACTTGGCATGCTGATAAACTTGACGGTTTAACTTTCAGTGCTGATGGTAGTATCCTTGCCAATGGTGGTATAAATGATCCAAACGTCAAAGTATGGAATCCCGACACCGGAGAACGTCTACACGTTCTTGAACCTGATGTTTTTGATGTTTTTGATGTTGCATTTAGTCCTAATGAACACATATTGGCGAGTGTTGGATGGGGCGGAATTGACTTATGGGATGCAAGTACTGGAGAACTGGTCCGAAGTTTTCCAAGAGATACAGGTAGATTTTATTTAAGTGTGGCATTTAGTCCTGATGGACGAACACTTGCATGTGGAAAGGACTTTGAGGGCATAAGTTTGTGGGATGCGGAAAGAGGGATTCTTCTCAAAAATCTCAGAATAGATAGAGAGGATGTGTATGATGTCGAGTTCAGTCCTGATGGGCAAACACTCGCGAGTGTGGGTAACGACAATCTGGTACGTCTCTGGGAAATTTCTACACCCGATGCCCTAACAGTACCAGATTTTCCTGAAGGTTTAACTGGACCGAACGTTGAGACTTGGTCTGAAGACTTCAACACAGGCAATCTTGATTCATGGACATCACCTGAACACCAACGTGAGAAAGTCACATGGGAGACAATAGATGGACGTTTGGATGTACAAACTCAACCATACTGTAACGGAAGATTGAATATCAGCAATGATTTGGCTATGGTTACCAATTATATGCTTGATTTTACTGCCTTTCCTATTGATGCGGAACAAATCCGTGTCAAGTTGAAAGTTCATTCCAGAGACAATGCGAACGCAGGTATTTATATCGGCAAACGGCCTGACAGTTTATTTGAGAGGAAATTCCAGGATGCGTATCTATTTGCGAACCATACAATCGGTAATCCTGATAATTGGAGACAAAACGCAGCTCCAAAGATCGGACTGAACTTAACAGAAATTGATGTCGTATTTGATCAGGGGCATTTTATTCTCTATTCTGATGGTGAATATATCGTTGATTTTCGAGATAGCAGCATTCAAACGGTGGACTACGTTGGTATAGTCGTTTTTACTGATAACTGCAATGATGAAGCCGCTGTGACTCTGGACGATTTTGAAATTTCCGGTCCGACTATTCCTGCTACTGGAACTGTGACAGTTGATCCGATAGACAAGAAACCTGAAGACGATGAAGTCCTGGACGATTTCTGGGTTGAGGACTTTAATGATGGACACCTTGATTCATGGACAGAGTCTAAACACCAGATGGAAGAAAAAAGAACCACATGGCAAGCGAAAGATGGACACCTTGATGTGTGGATTGAACCGTGGCAGGCAAAGGCACTCATTCAAACCTATGAGTTGGAATTTACCGGTTTTCCCATCAAGGCGGAAAAACTTCGTGTTAAGGTTAACGTGCTTGAGGCACAAAACGCAAACGTCGGATTATTCATCGGTCAATACGATCAGTGGAAGGGCACACATAGGCGCACCTATAAAATCCTTCACGGATCTATATGGGGGCCTATAGATATACGGGGGCCTATAGAATTCAAGGGTCAAAATCCGGATGTTGATTACGATAATCTAAAAGATATAGAGATTGTCTTTGATAAGGGACATTTTGAATTGCTGTCTGAAGGAGAACATATCCTTGAATTCCAAGAACCTAATCTTCCGACAATTGATTGTCTCGGTATCGTTGCCTATACAACTGAAGTGCCACTTGCATATTTTGCAATGGATAACTTCATAATTTCGGATCTCGTTGCGCCAGAAGAAAAAAGTCTGAATGTACGTGCTGAAGGTAAAGCAGCGATTTTGTGGGGAGAGTTAAAACGGCAATAACCCAATTTGAAATTTACGATTTTCTTTTAAATGTTGTCTAAATCGAAACACATCCCATATTCAGATGGGATGTGTTTTTTTATTGACAATGATGAGTAGACCATCCCAGAGCCATTCAGTTTTCAAGTCTTTCAGTGTTAAAAATACTTTTCAGGAGAGAACCTTCCTTCATAAGTAATACCAAATTAACCCGATCTGTAGCGCGAGGTCCCCGTGCCTCGCAATGCTAACCGCTATTAGAAAACTTCTAATCCCGTTAATTTGGTATAAAGCAGTATCGGGGTTACAAACCCCTCCTACAAGAGCACTTTGAGAAACATCATTCGAACTAAAATTTTTTAAAAATTAAACTTGACAAAATTGGTAATGTATTGTAAAATTAAATATATATTAAATATATAATGTCCTAATGTTAATAGGATGTTTTTATGTTGGTTTATTCTTATGCCTTTGAATTGGATTGACAGAAATTGAGATAAATCAATGTATTACCATATCCGATTAGATTCAAACAAAAGGAGACGCATGATGCGGACAATTCAAAATTTACTTACAACCTTTCTGTTGATTTTACTAACAGTTTCACAAAACACCTTTGCCCAAACGCAACCGAAAGCTATTCTTGCTGGACATACTAGTGCGATTTTTGCTGTCGCGTTCAGTCCTGATGGAACAACTATTGCTACAGGCAGTTCTGATAATTCTATCCGACTATGGGATTCAAACACGGGTGAACATATAAAAACTCTTGAAGGACATACAGATGCGCTTCATTCTGTAGCTTTCAGTCCTGATGGGAAAACTCTTATCAGTGGAGATCAGGCAAAGTCTCTCCTTGTTTGGGATCTCGATTCTGGAAAGGTCTTGAAAACCCTTAAACACAGTTGGGTTGTTAGAACAGTTGATTTCAGTCCTGATGGCAAAACATTTGCCAGCGGAGATTGGCTTGGAGGTCTCTCTCTCAAGTTATGGAATACTGATGGAAATGAACCCGTACACGAATTGCCAGCAGGTGAGGTTGATGATATTACATTCAGTTCAGATGGAAAATACCTTGCCAGTGGAAGTTTGGATGGTGGAAATGTTCGAGTATGGGATCCAGATGCAGGAAAACTCTTACATCTGTTTAATACAGGAATGGAACAGGTGTTAGGTGTTGTATTCGCAGATAAAGGTAGTAAAATAGTATGTGGAGGTAGTGATGGAATCCAAGTCTGGGATGTAAATTCAGGGAAACGTCTGGACACCTTTCCCGGAAAAGAAAATCTTGGCATTGTTGAATGTCTTGCACTTAACCCTGATGGACGATTACTTGCTGCCGGAAAGAGAAACAGTAAAATACACCTATGGGATTTGAAGACTGCAAAACTTGTGGATACACTTGAGGGACATCTTGCACGTGTCAATTCTGTTGCATTCAGTCCTGATGGACGAACCTTGGTAAGTGGAGGTCAAATATCCAATGCATTGCTTTGGGAAACCGAACCACTTGACAATAGTTTCCTCCGTGTTGATCCTAAGAATAAAGTTGCTGTGTTATGGGGCAATCTCAAACAGCGTTAGATTATCAAATACTGATCCAATAGAACATCCACATGGATAGAATTGACTATTGACTAATACCCAATTAACTTGATCTGTAGTGTGAGGTCCCCGTGCCTCGCAACCGTGTGCTATATCAAAAGACTTCTAATCACGTTAATCGGGTATAAATAGATATTCACCCTCTCGGAAATCGGGAATGATGATGTCCGCGCCAGCGCGTATAAGTCGTTCCCGTTTATCTGCGTTCATATTGTAAACATTGTTTTCAACAGATGCAACGCCTACAGCAATAGCACCCACCGCTTTAGAATTTTCAATCTCCACATATCCATCACTAATAATAATACCAAATTAACTTGATTTATCCTATTTTCCGGACCGTAGGGACGGTTTCCTAACCACACCATAGGCGTCAATTTAAGGAAAGAACTCGTTTGTAGTCGCGCAATTCATTGCGCCTCTTATATTCAAAGAAAAGAGGCGCAATGAATTGCGCGACTACGAACGCTGATATTCTCGTCCTTTGCGTTATTTGAGATGTTGATACAAAAGGAGCAGTTAGGAAACCGCACCGCTTAGCCCCAACGCGGTAGGTGCGGTTTGTAACCGCTTAGCCCCAACGCGGTAGGTGCAGTTTCCTAACCGCACCGATAGATTGGAATCAAGTTAATTTGGTATTGGCGGAGTATTTACACGAAACATTAAAAATACTTCCGCAAAAACTTGATCCTATTGTTATTGAGCAAATCGCTGAACATTTGGGATCAATCGGTGCTATTCATCAAACGCAACCTGAACTAAACCCCGGATAATTGGCGAAGGTATTGACCTGCAGAAACATTATCTTTAAGGACTATTTCGGCGCATTATACTCAGGATCTGTCCGGTCATGCCGCTGTCAGTCGGTTGTGTTGCGAGGAATAGTGCGGATGCGACAACCTTTTCCGGTTCCTTCCATGGGTCACTCTGCGCTCTGATGATATTGTCATCTTTCCAAACAGGTTTTGAGAGTTCTGTTTTTACTGGACCGGGTATCAGGACATTCGCGATAATCCCATCCTGCCACACCTCTTCAGCAATCGCTTGTGTCAACCCGTGCAATGCAGCTTTAGAAGCACAATAAATACTAAGGTCCGCATGACCAACCTGTCCCATTCCAGAACCAATGTTGATGATATTTCCCCATCCTTGCTGCTGCATTACAGGCAACACCGCACGGCAACAGTGGACAACACCCATGACGTTGATCTTCCATACCTCATCCCATTCTTCATCGGTTGTATCTAAAAACAAGCCTCTTGGATTGATACCAGCGTTATTGACAAGGATGTCTATTTGAGAAAAACTGTCCACAGTTTTATGGACAAGATTTTCCACCTCAGTACGGTTCCGTAAATCAGTTGGCACTGCAAGAACATTTCCACCATTTGCTGAAATCTCATCTGCTACCTCATTAAGTTGATCCTCGCTTCGTGCTGCGATCACAACGTATGCACCTTCAGCAGCATAAGCAATAGCAATGGCTTTACCAATTCCCCGTCCAGCACCAGTGACAATAGCGACTTTGTTAGTTAGTTGCATGGGTGATTCCTTCTATATTTACGTAAAATCAATTATTGGATTTGGTCTATGAAATAGTCAAGAGTCAGTTGAGCGACTCCACATGTTAATCAATCGGGTCAATTGTGCGCGACTTGATTGAACTTTTCGTTTCAAATCAGCGGCGAGCGTTGTAAGCAAGTCACTCCCACTTTTCTCTGCGTTCTCTATTTGTTGTTTCAACTGATAGGTACGTCCTGCCTTCACCCTATTTATCTCAGACCGCAATTCGCTTGTTGTGCGGTGAAGGCTTCGCAATTCAGTTTGTAGTCGTTCCCTCTTTTCAGTGATCGATCCTTCAGTCTGCATCACTAAGTCAGTTTCTCCGATACTTAACCTTTCAAGAATTTGAACATCTTGCTCATTATATGCCCTGTTAATAAGCGGCATAAGCTGCTTTCGCCTATGCTTTTCTTCAGTATGCTCGGCTTTGTCAGGATGGAACCGCTTGGCAAGTTTTCTGTAAAGGGATTGCAAGTATTTTGCTTCTTGTTCCGGTAGGTCGTTTGTTTCAGTTTTTAACTCTGATTCTTTTTGATCTTCAGGCTCACTGAAACGCGCTCGGTTTTCTCGAAAGCAAGACTCTACACGTGCCTCTATCTCCTGCTCGCTTACATCTTCACGATGTAATTGTAGGCGGAGACGATACTCTTTTGTTTCAAGCTCAACCTTATCAAGTTCAAGATAATAACGTCCAACATAAGCATTATACCGATGTTGAAACAGGTCAACTTCTGCTTTAATATTTTCTATAGACACGGTAAGTTCTTCAACCTGTTCCCGTTTTTCTTCAATAGTCTTAAGCAATTTGTTGATCTCTTTTTCATCGTTGCTATTGATATAAACTAAGGTTGCAGGATTCATGGCTTTTCCTACAGATAGCAGAAGTTTTTTCTTGAAATTGTCTATCTGGTGCTTTTAGAATTTCTCAAATGAGTCAGACTGTCCAAAAACTGTAACTTATTGCTACAAATAATATCATATTAACTTGATTTGAAGTTTTCTGATAAGGTCAGCATTGCAAGGAAGACCCCAAACCAACGCCGAATACGCGTCCGGTATTCTTCAAGGATCTTGCGCTACGAATCGGGTTAATTTTTGTATAACACTACACGAAACTACTTTTTGCGATAAGTGATACGTCCTCGTGTTAAATCGTACGGAGAAAGTTCTACGGTTACCTTATCTCCAGGTAAAATCTTGATAAAGAATTTTCGCATTCTACCAGAGATATGTGCAAGAATTCTATGCTTATTTTCCAATTCAACACGAAACATTGCATTCGGTAATGGTTCAACGACAACACCTTCTACCTCAATTTTATCTTTTTTCGAAGGGGATTGTGCAGTCTCTTCAGTCGCTTCAGTTTCTACAGCTACAACATTGACATCTGTAGAATCATCTTGTCGTTTTTTGGGTTGTGGCTTCCGATTTGGACCTTTTCTGTTAGGAGGTCTTGATTGCGGTCTTCTCCTATTGCCTGATGGTTTACGATTCAAAATATGGTTCTCCTTTCTATAGAATAGAAATTATAGATCAGTTTGTAGCACAGAATACAAGTATCTACAAACTAAGATTGATCTCCATGACTAAAAGATTTACCTACTTCAAGAACAAGTTCTTGAAAATAATTTATTGCAAGTTGGAGCTGGTTTTCAGACTCCACTTTGTCGTTACTGGTTGAAACAAGATCAATAGGCATAGTGCTACCCCCAACTTCTCGTAGGGCAACATAAGCCTTTAGATACACATCTGGATGACGTTCCATCACTTTTTGCATAAGTGGCGAAACTTCGGCTTCAAACATATTTACATGAACCCGTGCGGTGCAAATTTCAGCACGGTAACGTTCCATTATCAAGGGTTGAATATGTGCTTCAAAAATCGCCTTCATCTCGCGCGGTGGACCAGGCATCATCATAATAGTTGATTCCTTATGATTAACACTAATACACGGTGCCCATCCCGCTGGATTCTGAAGGGTTTGTGCTGTTTCTGGCACAGTTGCCATTTTGGTCAGTGCTTCATTGAGCGGATCGTTTTCAGACATCTCACGGCGTTTGCGAAATTCTGTTATGGTATCTTCGTCCACAATAAGTTTAGTGCCAATGAGCGAGGCAACAACAGCCACCGTCATATCATCTGGTGTTGGTCCAAGTCCACCTGTTGTTAGGATAAGTGCTGTTTCGCGTTGAATTGCTGTATCCAATGCTTCAGTCATCTCATCAAGATTATCGCGGAGCATGGTTACCCGCCGTAATTCCCCACCGTGTTGGAGAATCTGTTGTGCAATCCAATGCGCGTTAGTATCCTGAATTTGCCCGAGCACCAACTCGGTTCCAATTGAAAACAGTTCTATCGCCACCTAATTCTCCTTTACAAGACTTTTTTGAGGAACTCAAATGCTCCGACGCCGTAAAAACTGTGTCCTGCCTCAAAAACTTCAAAACCTAATTTGTCATCGGCATTGAAGTGCTTATAAATTGCTTTTGCACGTTCCACAACAAATCGGGTAGCCTCAATTGGAAATATATTATCCTCAGTGCCAGACTCAACAAAAAGGGCGCGTGGCGCGATTAATCCAGCAATATCGGACATCTCTGCATATTTTAACACATTCGGTATGTAATTGTCCATACAATGACTAATACTCCAGAGCCATTCAGTTTTCAAGTTTTTCACTACATTTTACTATAGTTTGGACAATTTTAAGTTTTGGATAATTTTAAGTTTTTTAGAGACAAAAAGCAGAAAAGAGGGTATCCTTTCAATATATATTTTTCTAAAAGGATAATTAAAATGGACCCTCTTCCCCGCTTATATTCTATGTTATCAGAATATCAACACCACTTCAAGTATAAAAACTTCAACCATTTTCGCACTTTTGTCTTGGGTTTGATAAATACCCCGCATCGTGGCACCATGACACAGATATATCTATCAACAGAACAATCAACAACGTATTGGCCACTTCCGAAGTTTCTCTCTCGTAGCGTATGGAGTGTTGATAAAGTCACATCAGTATTGACACAACAAGTTCAATCCGTTTTCAATAAAGGTGTCTATGTCTATGATGAAACCCATTCTACCACTGATGGTCTTCAGCAATATGGCACGCATTTCTTCATAAACACGCGGTATAACAAACGCAACAAGAACCAATCAAAGTTCCATCACGGACACGAGTTCGGTGCTATCGGTTGGCTCTGTGAAACACCACAAGGGGTGCGTCTGTTTCCGTTAGCTGCTCGGGTGATGTGTCCGGGCAAAAAACGGGATAGCAGTCTTGCGGTGCTCAAGCGTATCTGTGCTCAGATGCCTGCGGGTCTGATAGTATTTGACAGAGGCTTTAATAGACGCAAGGTGTTTACACAAATCCTTTCACAAGGACACCACTTACTCTGTCGCACAAAGTCAAATGCTGTGTTCTATTATATACCCAAACCACCCAAGCAACAGGGACAAGGTAGACCGAAACGTTATGGCGGTCGTGTGCATCTACCCTATCTGCAGTATAGAGATATCATCGTGAAAAACAAGACCCTTTCTGTCGCAGACAAAATCGTGCGGACAAAGATGTGTCCGGTAGATGTGCGGCTCGTTGTGATACGCACACGCCCAAAGAAGTCTAAACCCTATCGCTATTTTTGTTTATTCACCTCCGACTTAGAACGTCCGGTAGACGAGTTGATCCAACACTATAGAAATCGGTGGCAGATTGAAACCGCATTTCGAGATGTCAAACAGAACTTCGGTTTTGATACATATCAACTCCGCAACCGCAAGAGTTTGAACCGGTTTGCTCAACTCAGTTTTGTCGCAGCAACTCTCACACAACTCATTTTCACAAAGACAACGACCAACACAGCATCGGAAACGAATATAGACGAGGTGCCTCTTGACTTAGAAGACGTGCTGCTGGCACTAAATAGGCATTGGTATAAAGCCAAATATCTGACACGCGGGTTGATGACCGCTTATTTGCAACGATGTTTCCAACAACAATGTTTTTCTGCGAGTTACGAGCCGAGACAAAACTCAAAGAAAAATCTAAAGATAGTTGAAGATTCTACATGAAACTGACCAGATTTACATATTTTTACGATAATCGCAAAAATAGTGTCCAAAATGTAGTGATTTCTAACAGAATTCAGAGATGTAAGAGTGTTTACAAAACAAATCTAACACCTGATCGGAAGTCCTAACGGGATGAAATTGTCCAAACTATAGTACATTTTAGAGAAGATCGCGATTCGGAGATCGCTCCTACAGAAGAGAGATTTGAGCATCAGATGAGAACTACCGGACAATTGAATGGCTCTGCTAATACTCAGGATGCTATCTTTGAATGTATTGAAATATCCGCTAATAACAGATGCTTTGACACGTTGAGTTTTAAAGTAAGGACTTTTTTTGTAAGGCATTTTGTATATTTTTCTGGTTAGTATAATCCTTTTTTAACTTTAAGTATAATTCGTCATATATGATTTAATGTCGTTTTGCACGAAGAGAACGTGAATACTTAACGGTTCGCTAATTATTTTACAGTCCTATATTGCGTTAATTCCAGAATTTCGTCTTTTTGTTGTTCATGCCCTGCCTCCTCAGCCAAACGTAATGCAGTCTGAAAATCCTTATCTGCATCTGCCAAACTACCTAATCTCTGCTTGGCAAGGGCACGGTTCGCGTAAGATGTATAATCATAAGGGTCTAATCGTATAGCTGCGTCAAAGTCAGACAAAGCGGGTTCCGGATGGTTGAGCCGTAATTTAACTATCCCTCTACCGGCATAAGCACTGGCATTGTTAGGATTCGAACGAATGGCAATATCATAGTCGGTAATAGCTTCAAATAGTTGCCCTAATTGATTTTTGGAATTGCCACGGTTTATGTAAACTATTATATAATTAGGGTCTAAGCTAATAGCCTTATCATAGTCTGATATAGACGCTTCATACTGTCTGAGACTATGTTTCACATTCCCCCTAATGAGGTAAGATCTAGGTGTTTCAGGAGATAAACGGATCGCTTCGTCAAGATCAGTAAGAGCTTCAAAATATTGTCCTATTTCCGTTTTGACAAGGGCACGACTAAAGTAAGCGTTAATCCGCTTTGGGTCTAACATGATGGCATCATCAAAGTCAGACAAAGCTTCAGGATATTTTCTTATATAGTATTTCGAAGTCCCTCTACCGGAGTAAGCTTCTGCAGAATTAGGGTCTAGGCGAATAGCCTCGTCAAAGTTGGAAATAGCTTCAATGTAATTACCTTGAATGTATAAATCTCTACCTGTATCAATGTAGTCTTGGGTGGATTTATCAATACTTTCTGGGAAATTATCGTTTTTCATTTGGATTATACTCTGGGAAGGAGAATCAGATTGTAACTGATTCATTAATATTATCTTGGCTCAAAACATTCTTAGGATCTATTTCCTTAGGGTATACGACTTCAGAGTCTTCTCTCATTTTATTTTCAGTGTTTACCTTAGCTTTATTCTTACGGTTTTGGATGTAATTAATTATAATACCAATTAGAATACCTACAAGAAGAGGCCCACCAAATGTTGTTGTGATTCCCCGTATGGTCGTAAACATTCCTTTCATAAAGGCAACATCATCTTGAAGATCTTTTAAATCTGTGTTCACTTCTGAAATTTTCTTATCTACATGGTCGCGCATTTTTGTCTCTAGCTCGCCCAATTTCTCTGCCATTTTTGTGTTTTGTTCGCCCATTCTTTCTGCCATTTTTGTATCTAATTGGCGTATCTCTTGGATAAGTATGATATACCGTGATTCTGATAGTTCAGAATCCGACTTTTGACCGGATTGAGCAAATCCAATAGAATACATAGAAAATACAAAGAGAATCACAAAAATCCACAAGAGAGTTCCACGTTGATTCAACATCATAATTCCTTAACTTTTTGGTAATAGACTATGTTATTTTAGCATATCGTCGAATAGATTTCAAAATATAATTCAGGGAGTTTCGGTATTTTGGAATATCATACTCGTCTGTAGACTCACAACAAGTGTATCAAAATAGAGGTTGAAAAGTTTTGGTCATAGCACGCACTAATATGAGTCTACCTTTGTACTTCGCTGCGGCTGCGATGGCATTGTCATTATATTCTTTATCTGTTCAATAGGTTCAAAACGAATCCTGTTGCCATTTTTGGATAGAAGTAGGTTGATTTCTGTGGCATCACTGATCCTGCCATTGCTACATCCAAAACTTGCTCAACAAGTGTAGGATTCATTAATAATGCTACTCGGTGCGACGCATAATTAACATGAGCAATAGCATCATCAGCATAAGCAGTATAGCTGATATGGTCTGCTAATGTTTCAACCTTAAACAATTTTTTGATGATGGTTTCTTGAACAAGGGTTACATCCAATTGTCTTTTGGATGGTGATTTGGGAATCAACAAGCGGTATTTATTATCAGGTGTATACATCCCAGCAGCAGGAGATTTCCCTTTAAACGAACCCAATTTTTCCATAAGATTTGAAAAGGAATCGATTTCGTGTACCTCAAACGCATCAGGCAATCCAGCGACTGCATGATTGATCTGTTCTGTAGTAAGATCGCTGAGTAAGCGGTGAATTGCTAAAACAGCCAGTCCGGGTGATTCCATCCGAACAAGGTTCACCATCATATAGTCGTATCCGGGAGATGTTCCGTTTTCACCTTTCTGCGCCATCTCATCACGAAATGCAAGGGCAGTCTCATACCTGTGGTGTCCATCTGCAATCAGAAGTGGTTTCGCTGAAAAAAGTTTTTGAATTTCACGATTAGATTCAGGGTTATCTAAACACCACAATTGATGCGTGCTTCCAAAAGTTTCTGGGCAATCTATCTGTGGCGCGTTTTCATCGGTAAAACCCTGCATAACCTGTTCAATGTCTCCATCGGTGTCAGCATAAAGGAGGAAGATAGGACTGAGGTTGGCATGGCATGTGCGCATCAGATTGAGCCGATCAATCTTCGGTCCTGCATGAGTCTTTTCGTGAGGTAAGATAACTTTATTTTCAAATGGTTCCAGTTTAACGAGTGCAATTAAAGCACGGCGTGTATAGTTCTTTCCATCGGGAGCATGAAACGATTGATCGTAGATATAATAACGTGGGGCGGTGTCTTGGATGAGGGTTTGATTAGTAATCCATTGGTTCATCAGTGCGGCTGCGCGTGTGTACTGATTATTATTGTCAGTGTCATCGTCTTGCGGCTGGCTCAAAATTAAGTGGATAATATTCGCTGCATGCCGTTCTTCCAATTCAATCCGCTCTTCAGGTTTGATAACATCGTAAGGCGGTGCGATAACATCGGTGACATCTCCAACTTTCTCAATATTGTAGCGTAAGCCGCGAAACGGAATAACTGTCGTTTCCATAGAACTCCTATCTCTTTTAGGACTTACGCAAATTTAGTGGAAAAGGGATATTTTTTACTCAAAAAGTAGTTATTGAGGCGTTTTTAACCCCTTAATTCCCCTTATCGGTAGAATTTTGAACCTATTGCGTAAGTCCTGTCTTTATACAGTTTCATCCCACAACCTTGTGCTAAAATACCTTTCGCCAAGGTCATTAAACACTGTGACGATAACACCTTCTTGTATCTCTTGGGCAAGTTTATATGCGCCGTATAGGTATCCACCCGATGATTGACCGACAAACCAACCTTGCCGTGCAAGACGGCTACACATTTCAAGTGCATTTTCAATGGTAGTAGGAATTCGGCAATCAATCACCGTTTCATCAAGTATTTCTGGGACAATATCATCCGGATGTCCAAGGGATTTTAACCCCTCAATACCGGGAAACGCCTCCGTTGCAATGGAACATACCTGAATATTGGGGTTATAGTCTTTGAGTCTACGTCCTACGCCTGTGATAGTGCCACCTGTTCCGACACCCGCGACAAAATGCGTGAGTTTTCCATCGGTTTGCTCCCATATCTCCACGCCTGTTGTATCAAAATGAGCACGCCAGTTATTATCATTGTCGTATTGCGAGTTGAAAAAATACTTATCAGGATGTGCTTTGTATCTACGATCAACCTCTCGCAGTGCCTCATCATAACCGAGAATTGCATCCGTATAGACAATCTGAGCACCGTGTGAACTGATACGTTTTTTTCGTTCTTCACTAGCGTTGTCTGGAATCACGAGTTCGACTTTATACCCGAGAATTGCGCCGATCATAGCGTAAGCGATCCCCGCATTGCCTGAACTGGAATCTAATATAATTTTCTCGCGTGTGAGTTCTCCTGAAGCAATTGCCTCTGTTAGCATTCGTAACACTGGTCGGTCTTTGATTGAACCACCGGGGTTATAGGTCTCTACTTTTGCGTATATCTCAACGTTTGGTAGTTCATTAGTAAAGAGATCAATTTTGACGAGGGGAGTTTGTCCAATTAGTTGCAGTAGTGGATAGTCTGATAGATTCACCTTTGAACCAGTTCGGTTGCCCATGTAGTGTTATGTACCCTACCTTTTCTATTATTTCAACTCGCTATTTGGATGTCACGATACGGTTGCAAATTAGTCGTTCCATGTAGGTTTTCGCATCGTTTCCAGTTAATTCTCCATTGAGAATCCGTGTAACCTCAAATTCGGCGAGTCTCACAGTCGGATTTAGTCCGTGTTGTGGTGGTAACCAATCCCTGAACGTATCAAAAAAAGCACGTTGCGCTGCACGACCGTTCACATAAGGAAAATCAGCAGTGCGTCTTCGGAATCGGTCTGGTCCCTTTGCAAGTGCCGCAGCGTGGTGCTGCTTGCAAAACCTTAGATACTCTTCTGGCGCGTAAGCAAGTGGGACGTTCTCCGGATAATACCTAAATGTCAATTCTCTAAATTGCGTGAAGTGTTGTAACTCATCAAACTCAAAGATAAAGTGGTACGGTTCTGGAAAATATGCATCTGGAGTCAGATACCCATCTGTTTTCGCCGATGTTCCACCCCAGTCTCCGTTGAGTTCAACGTAGAGTTCCATTAGAATGTCGTAATGCTCTCCGAAATGCTCACGAGAGGGTTTGTTTTGAAGCCATTCAAATTGCGCGCGTCTTTCTGCTGCAGCCCCTAAAACTTCCTCCAGAAGTGCGATGATACCAACTTCCAACCGCATACGATGAAAAAACCGACTCTGTTTATTCAGACTCGGTTTCCATATTTTTCAAGGCCCTCTCAATTAAAGGTGTAGTTAAGCTCGCGAGGTAGTCTCTGTCTCGTTGTAATGCTTCCAATTTGTTGTCACCGTGTACAAATTCTACCTGAATATAGCCATCATAACCTACATCACTGAGAGTCTCAACGACTCTACTATAGTCAACAATGCCATCTGAGATTGCACATGCTTTACCACTTTCATCAAAGTTCTGTGCATGTACATTAACAATGTGTGGTGCAAGTTGTTGTGCTGCGGTGTGTGGTTCATCAGCATCGAGCCTGACAAGTGGTTGATAGTAAGTTTTGAGAGAGGATATTTTCGTGCTCTCAATTATCTCTAATATACTATCAACAGAGTCTGTAAGATGATTATTGTGCATCTCCATGCCCAATTTAATACTACGAAAACTCGCCCATTGTGCCAAAGCGACCAATCGAAAAAGGATCAATCTTTTATCTGCAGGTGCAATTGACTTTGAGGGACCGCCTCCAGACCAGATTCTAATAAGATCGGTACCGAGTTCATGTGCAATTTTAAAAGCTTCCTCAAAATACTGTTGGTGCAGATGCATCAAAGGCTCAATGTATGAACCATAAGCAGAAATCGCCAATCCTTTTTGTTGAGCCAAATCCTTAATGTTTTTTACATAAGTACCATCGTATTCCTCTGGCATGTGGGGTGGTTTTCCCCAAACTTCTATCCCATCAAACCCATAGTCAGAAGCAATATCAATGACCTCTTCCAACGGTTTATCTTGAAAAGCGATGGTACATAAACCCAATTTCATTGCTTTGTCCCCGTTTGTATATTTCTTTGTAGATAGAATAACACAAATATAAGCAGATTGCAAGGAAAGTTTACCGTTTGAATTCCAACCCCGATCGGTGCGGTTTCCTAACCGCACCGATAGATTGGAATCCCGTTAATTTGGTATTATTATTGAACTCACGTTAGTTTAAATTCTGAATATTTTTTGAGCAAATATAGAAAAAATTGAATTTTATGCAACCTTTTGCTCTTTGCATGTATCATTATGTCATAAGGGAATTCTGTTTGGAGGAAAACATGAAAAACATTGATACTGAATTGATTCAACAGATATTGAATGGCAACCAAGACTCTTTTACTGCGTTGGTAAAAAAATATCAGAAGCAGGTGCACGCGTTTGCATGGTGGAAATTAGGTGATTTCCATCTCGCCGAAGAGATTACTCAGGACACCTTTCTTAAGGTTTACCAAGAACTTTGGACACTCAAAGACCCTAACCGTTTTGCTGCGTGGTTACATGCTATTGTCAGAAACTGTTGTTTAGCGTGTTTGCGAAAAACGAAACTTTCGATTGAATCTCTTGACACCATGCTTGAAACTGAAAAAGAAAGAGTGTTCTATTCCCGTTACCTTGAGAAAGAGCGTGAAGAGTTAGCGAATGAAAAACGGCATGAAGTTGTAAAACATCTTCTCAAAAAACTACCTGAAAATGAACATACTGTGATAACCCTTCACTATCTTGGCGATATGCGCTGTGAAGAAATTAGTGAATTCTTGGAGGTCCCGTTGAATACGATTAAGAGTAGACTTCATCGGGCAAGAAAGCGATTAAAGGCGGAAGAATTGATGGTTCGCGAAACATTAGGTGGTTTTGAATTACCAGACAATCTCACGGAGAATATCATGCAATGGATTCAGATGAATGAGCCCGGCGTTGTCGCTTCAGTAGGCACATTAACTAAAACATCGGATAAGACGGTCTATGCAGTAATAGGTTATGAGAGCATTTACAAATTACCAATGGGTGAAAATGAATGGCAACTTGTTAACGCAGATTTTTTACGTCAAGATACTCAAGGTAATATACCTATCGCTGAACACGATGGTACGCTCTATATTATCCCATCTGATGAGTTGTTTGCTTCAACTGATGGGGGCAAAGTTTGGAATTCAATCGGTCCTTGCCCAAAAGGACATGTGAAGGAATTACTAATTACGGAAGATGCCTTTTACCTCTCTCTTAATGAAGGTATTTTCCGATCCGATGACGCTGGAAATTCATGGAAAAACATGAACGATGGTTTAGATGACAGCTTGATAGAGCACGATGGAATTAGCGCACTACGAGTGAACCGAGATATTTTATTTGCTGGAACCTCTTTGGGAGTATACCGTCTTAACACGGGAACTTGGGAACACCTGCAGTTGCCGGTGGACAATACTGTGATGGTATGTTCTTTAGCGGTGTCTGAAGATCATATCTATGTCGCGGTAGCGGTAAATATTATGGAAGGTGACGGAACGCCTTTAGAAAATTACCATAATTTGTGTGATATCAGTAAGGATTCGTGGTGGGTATTGCGATCAACCGATGGTGGCGATTCTTGGACAGATATAACGCCTACGGATGCCCGGAATCTAATGAAAACGTTGCCTATAATTAAACTGCTTGCATCTGGAAAAACACTCTTACTGATAGGTGGAGAGGAGGATGTTGTGGCTCGCTCAATTGATTGTGGCAACACTTGGAAATCCGTAGAATCTTCCGGTATTACACCTATGCAGTTTAGCGTGAGCTGTGCTGTAGTTTTACGAAAACACCTTTTATACAGGTGGAATCACTGGAATTCATCGTTCAACGAATGGCGGTAAAACCTGGCACCGATTCAATACAAAGTTTGAGTGCCGTGTGGATAACTTAATCAGTCTCAAGACGAGTCCAGATTCAAAAATGCCGAAAACACTATATGCGACAGTTGCTGGGAGTGTTGTCAAATCAACAAACGGAGGTAGTTCATGGACTGCCGTTAGCATTAAATTGCTAAAGTATACTGAGGAAGTACCAAAGTATAATGCAAAAGTGAAAGGTAAGGAAAATACGCCGCGAATTGTGCAGATTTCTGAAGCCGACGGTGTTCTATATGCAAAAGTAATTCAAGGTAATTGTGAAGCGGGTTATTATCGCTTATTTCCCGATAGAAATTGCTTAGTAGCTATTGGGAAGGAACATTATTTTTTTCCCATTGAAAAAGGAACGGCACCTCCTTCGCGAGATTCAGGAAGGCTTATATGGACCGTGTTTGGGGAAGCACCATTTCCCTTCGATTCTGATCGGCTACCGGGACAAGAGGTACAAATTTCCTTTTCCTCCTCTTCAGATCCTGATGCTGATTCTGAGCCTTTATCAACTCAGATAATACGGGAGAATCCAAAATTTGGTGCAGAATGCTTTTTAAAACTGTTGGGACAAGAAGAAGGCGATCAACAACTGGCTTACGAATTGATGTTGAAAGGTTTGTACGGCAACTTCGCTGTGAGTGGGAAAACGTACTACATGGAGTACAACTATAAACTTTTCCGATGGAAACCCGGTGACGCAAGATGGTCCGATACAGGCGTCCAAGAAACTTGTGAACTCACACGTGAAAACATGGCGCGAGGTTTTAAACTTGCTACATTGGGTGAAACAGTATACGTCGGTAAACGGGATGGACAGCTATTTCAATCGCTTGATGGTGGTGATAGTTGGAACGACATCACATCAAACCTACCGCAGTCTGTTGAGCACTTCAATCAAATTGTTTTTGCCGACTCAACGGTTCATGTCGCAACCGACAAAGGGGTTTTCAGTTCAAAAGACGGTGTTAATTGGAATGCGCTTACCGACAAAGCAGGAGAGAGTGTTATCATCAAGTCGTTAGCTTCAACTGAGGACTCTGTTTTCGGGGCTAATGATGAAGGAATTTATCACTTACAAGAGAAAGCAGGGACTTGGGAACAAATTGTGCCGGATATTCCAGATGCTATAACTTCTCTCGTTGTTGATGGAGATACCTTTTTCGTTGGCACTGAACATCAAGGAGTCCTTCGTTTTGAACGTGCAGAGTCATAGTATAGTCCAATCCTATACAAAATACTACAAAACGTATGCGCTTGGACAAACACCTCTTAGTAAGCATGAGGACTGAGACTGTTTTATATTTAATCTCGTAGGGACGATATGTTTATAGTGCCCAATGTTCTCAATCTCTTTCGCTCCATCCGTGCGATATCTGTATAACGTTTTTGTTGGACATATCGCACGGACAGAGCGAAAGAGACTATTATACGTTTTTCTATAAACATATAGTCCCTACGGGACTGAAGAGCATTTCTCATATTCGGAAAATCCTTAAGTTGACACCTAAGGGGTAGAGCGAAGCGAAACCCAACAAAAGCGAAATTCGCATAATCCGAGATTCAGATGACAAAAACTTTACACACCCCCAATCCGTAGTGATATTGACAAACTGCCGAACTACCGAACGCATAAGCACCGTCTCTATGGTGAATAGGAAGGACTCTGCAATGGCTGCCAAACGCAATTCCCATTCAGAAACATGACCGTTGACCTATCGTACCACAAACACACGGCGGCACAGACCACTATGATAATCCGTAACTACTTTGTAGCGCATGCAACTCAACAAAAGGAACGCAAACCGAATTAGTTGCAAGACTCAAAGCATAGGGTATCCTATAGTGATAATTCTGTCATTTTTATTGCCATTTTGTCAATTATTGTTGTATAATTTGACAAAATGGCAAATAATCAAACTGAAAACGATTATGTTTCGTTAGTCAGAATTCCACGTAAGTGGTTCAATCTATTTGTTTGGTCTTTTTCAACTGTAATAGTTGTGAATACTTTGGTAGAATTGCTCTGACTGGTCTTGGAAAGGCTTAGGGGAAACAGCGTCAACGCGAACGGCAGTTTTAATGACGCTAATAGTCGGTTGGTTCTTTATACTATCACATATATGGGAGATCATCATGTTAGGGTATGCCAAATCATACAAAGACAAAGTTCGCTTTGAAGTAGCAAAGCAATACCACCATGCCATTGTTGAATAGAATCGCAGGAGAATACAAGCGGAGAAGGAAGGTAAGGAATTCACCGAACCTATACCCGAACCACAGGAAATCATAAATTCAAAGAAATCATAACACAAAAAACGCACATGACTTTCAAAATCATGCGCGTTTTTAGGTCATTCTGCAAGCCCGAAACTACTTATTGCGTACAATTATTGTTGTTAAAGTCAATAACCCCAAGCTAAAGCATGGGGCTTGTGTGAAGCGCATGCCAAGCGTTCACTCCACAAGTTAAACCGTTGTACTACAGTAAAATATCGTGGTATCTTGGCGTGGTAGCCAGCACGATGTTTCGGATGCCCCCCAAGTCCGATTCCTCTCGGATACTGTGATCTGGATGGGGAAACATATACCCTGAAAAGGAGAACACAAACTTATGTTTGTTCCTGTTAAAACGAAAGATGGTGAGGTGCTAATGCCTATGCACGCTGCGCGTGCGCGCAAGCTCGTCCAACGTGGCGAGGCAACGCCTTATTGGGACAATGGTATCTATTGTATCTGTCTCAATAAAGAGCCTTCTAAGAGAGATACTCAAGAGATTGCTGTGGGTGTAGACCCCGGTAGCAAGAAAGAGGGTTTCACAGTGAAGTCAACGTCTCACACCTATCTGAACGTTCAAGCAAACGCCCATAGCAAAGTGGGCAAGAAAGTAGAGAAACGCAGAGACCTTCGGAGAACCCGTCGTTCTCGCACCTGTCCGAATAGAAAGAACCGGACGAATCGTTTGGCGAATAGAGCACGAATACCTGCTGGCACGCGTGCAAGGTGGGATTGGAAACTACGTGTCTTGGATTGGTTGTCCAAGTTGTATCCTATCACGTATGTATGTGTTGAGGACATTAAGGCACGAACACTCAAACGTGCGAAAAAGTGGAATAGTTCTTTCAGTCCTCTTGAAGTCGGAAAGTCTTGGTTCTATGGTGAAATACAAAAGCGATGGACATTGTTCACACTTCAAGGTTGGGAGACGAAAGAACTGCGAGATAGACTTGGGCTCAAGAAGTCTTCCAAGAAACTTGCTGAGACGTTTGATGCACACTGTGTAGATAGTTGGTGTTTGGCATATCACACTGTCGGTGGGGTGGATGTCCCCGACAACACAGATATATTCTGCATTGCACCGATACCTGTTTCAAGACGTGAACTTCATCGGCAGAACCCACAAAAGAACGGCATTCGTTCGCGATATGGTGGCACCTTATTAGCACAAGGCTTGGTCAAGAACACTTTGGTGAAGCATGTCAAACACGGATTAACAAGACTTTCAGGTATTAACGCAAAAGGTTTGTTTTCTATCTACAGTTTGGATGGGAAACGAATCACCACAGGCACAAAACGACAGGATTTTAAAGTTCTTACGCGTCTGAATTTTAACTATAGGAGCGGGCTTTCCTCCCCAACCTAAAGGATGGGGTCTCCAGCCCGAAGAGTGATGATGTGTTTAATTCTGTTGGTCATTTTTGTTACCTCCAAGTGTTAAATCTTCAGCCATTGATTTTCTAAGTTCTGCTTTCCTATATTCATGGCGACTCCCAAAGAAAAACATAGTAAACAAAGGTGTGCCGAGCAGTCCAGGGTAACCGAAGCAGGACCACCATATACTACGCGGTTGTCCCGACAGATACGCGACGATGCCGATGACAAGTGGAATGAATGATAAGACGATTCCGAAGATGTCAACACCTAAAACGAGGTTCTTTGCTTTTCCTTTTGGTATGAGTAGGAGTACTAATATTGCCATAACTAGACCAATAACGCCTATTACCGAAACTAATGTATCACCTACCATTCCAGGGTCGTTGATCCAAGGTTCATTCATCAGAGCTATCCTTCTTTTCTTTGTTACCACTGAACGTTAGGTCTTCAGACATTATTTTTCTTAGTTCAGCTTCTCTGGCTTTTTTGAGAATTATCCAATAACCGAAACCAAAAAAAGGTATGCCCGGCAGTCCGGCAATTCCAATAAACCATAAACCATGAGGCTGCCCACGTATACCTGCGATTATTCCGATTACAACTAAAATGAAAGACATAACAAACCAGATAGTGTTCAAACCTAAAGTAAACATCTTGGCTTTTCCTCTTAGGACAAATATTGTTGGTACACAAAATAGTAATCCAGTTAAACCACCCACTATCCCTGATGAAGGGTTAAAGATAAATATCACTGCTATTGGAAGAATGCCTATTCCTACTCCACAGAGGAAGTGAATGATTTTACGCAACATGATAGATACCTCCATAAAATTAGCGTAAATAGATTACCTCAAATGAAATCGTTTATTTCTTGACAAAGTGTTGACATTTCGGAGATTGGATCCTTCACGTAGTTGACAGAGACCGCTCATAATCAAATAGTGTGTTTAATTCTGTTGATCATTTTTGTTGCCTCCAAGCGTTAAATCTTCAGCCATTGATTTTCTGAGTTCTGCTTCTCTATATCTTTTGAGAATTATCCAGTATACGACACCAAAAAGAACAGTGTCGTTTAGACCGAAGAAACCAGACCTCAACCATACCCAACGAGGTTGTCCAAACAAATATGCGAAATACCAAATACAAGCAAAATCAACCCCATGACAAATCCGAAAGCGATAACGCCCAAAGTAAGTCTCTTGGCTTTTCCTTTTGGAACAAACAGCCATCCCAATGTTCCAACAAGTGGACCGAGAGGGATAAATATTGCCATTATTAAAATACCCAGTTCCTGCTGTGAAATCCAAGGTGCATTCATAGCCTTTCCTCCTCATTGTGATTCCTCATAAGCCTTGATAAGAGCTCGTGCTGCAGCTTGTGTTAATGTGCCTTCTGCTACCATTAGGCGAATTTTCAGCAAAAAAGGATTTTCCTTATCTGAGTCATCAGCAATCTTGATTTTTTCAATCAGCTGATTCAACCGAATTCTCAAAGTTGGATATGAAACCTTATACTGTTTCGCCAAGTCCTTAAGAGACCCAGAAGCCAAGATAAACCGTTTGATAAAATGGACTTCCTCTTCACTCAGAACTGATAACCATTTTGGATTTTGTGTTTCCATGATGGTACCTTCTCCTTAAACACTGTGCAATTTAGGGTATTAAAATATATTATAACATTAAATAATGTTAAAGTCAAATTCAATTTTATTAAAGTTAAAATGGTGAAAAATTAAGACAGAATGTCGTTAGAAGAGATTGTGCAAGTGCCGAAGAAGTGGGAGCAGGATGTCTGATGTTATCGGGATTTTCTGAGAATCCCAATGCGGCACTACTTTAAGCACGAGGCAGACATACTTTTTGGTATGCGGAACTTAATTGTAATATGGGCGAAGATGGAGTTCATCCTTAGCGAAATCAATAAAGACCGATTTTTAGACCTGTGTTAGGAACGATAACGTATTTATGTGGTTTCTTGATCGATTTCAGTCTGTGTTTCTTGAAGAGATAAATTTAACTGGACTAATTCTTGTTGTAAATCGTATATCTGTTGACGTAGTGCCTCAACCTCATTACGCCTTTTTTCATCTGCGTGTTTACGGCGGCGATGCTCAATAAGTTGAGGACGATTCAAACGTAATCGTTGAATGTAAAACGTGCCTTCTGAAGTTTTGCCGATGAGTTGACTGTTCTGTTGTTCGCGAATATGTAAGGTTAAGTTATCTTCAAGTGGGTGAAGTAAGCGAATATGTGGGATGTGGACTTCATGCCAATATGCGCCTTTATGCTCATTACATCGATGGCAACAATAAACGAGGTTTTTATCATTATTTATGCCTCCATGAAATGTTGGGTGGTGGTGATCCACCGTCAACGTTGCTCCAACGTCCGATTCGTGAACTCCACAATATCCACAACTGTAGGCATAACACTGACGGATCCGTTCTCGCTGTGATGCATCCATACTGTCATTTTGTTTCAACGTATTCTTTTGGGAGGTTTTGACCAGTGAGGTGGTAATACCTATCAGCAAGTAATGCGCGTTTTGATTGGAGTTGCGTCTGATATGCGCGAGCATCGGTCAGCAGTTGTTTATGTTCAGTAACAATAGCTTGCAATTGCAAAGCGATTTCCTCAAGTTCTGCTTTCTCTATCTGCAACTTTCTGCTTTTTTCCTTCGCTGGTTTCAACGCTTCTGCTTCCTCAGCATCTAATTCATTGAAGATGGCTAAAAGTTCGGCTTGTTCTTGTTCTGTTAAAGTCCCTTCAACCTCGCGGAGTCGTAGTTGTTCTAACCTAAGCTGTCTGTTTGTACGTTTCATTTTGTGTTCTCCTTATGTTTTCGACGTATTAACTTTGCTCTTTTAATCAGCAGCAATAGTTTCCAACGGTGGAAGTTCGGGGTAATTGCCTCGTGCATTTCGCCATGCGATGACACCTTCAACGATCATCCAAAGCTGCAACGTTTCAACGACAAGACCGAATACGAAAAGAAGATATTTGCCTTCAAATAACCAACCCGACACCGGATTGAACATCTGATGGAGCATCGCCCAAGCAGGCATGAGGAGCATGACTATCATCGGAAGGAAAGCGAACCAGATCGGTTTGTTACGACGCACAAGATAAAAGACGATAACCATGAAGGCTAATCCAGCCAAGAGTTGATTTGTTGCACCGAAGAGCGGCCAGAGTGTCATGCCGCCACTGCCGGGTCCGCTTGACCCCTGCAGCAACGCTACTGCCGCGGCAAGTACCAACGCGAATGCAGTTGCCACATAACGATTGGTTAGCGGCTTAAAATTAGCAGTTTCTGCTAATTCTTGGATGACGTACCGTTGGAGTCGTGTTGCTGTATCTAATGTTGTGGCAGCGAAACTGGCAACAAGTACCGCCATTATTGAAATGCCCATTTTGAGCGGAATACCAAGAGATCTGAGAAAATTGCCACCCCCATCAACAAAAGCACTGACCTTTTCTCTGAGTTTGTGGCTTGCCCAACCGCCACCAACAATTGTTGTTGTCCCATCTGGATTTGTCACTTTTTCACCAGTCGCGTATCGAGTTCTCCATGCTTCTTGATTAACAACGGGTTGTGTGCTTCCTTCTTTGACGACTGCTTGGAACGTATAACCTCCTGCACTAGCGGGGTCAGGGGTGCGATTGAAAATGCCCATGCCGATACCCGCACAGCAGGCAATAATCACAATAACCGCAAGACTTCCCTCAAGCAGCATTGCACCATATCCAACGTATTGTGCATCTCCTTCAGATGCAACCTGTTTACTGGAAGTGCCGGAACTCACCATGCAGTGAAAACCGCTCACAGCACCACATGCAATTGTAATGAAGAGGAAGGGCCAAATAGGCGGTGCATCGGGTGGAATGTCTGAGGCTATTGCAGGCGCGGAAGCAAAGAGATCAGCTTTACCTGTCAACCCTGCAACGGCAAGTCCAAGCACTAAGAGAATCAATGCTAATATCAATTCATGGCTGTTGATGAAATCACGGGGTTGTAGGAGCGTCCACACAGGCAGAACAGATGCAATGAAGCAGTAGACAAAGAGGACTAAAGTCCAAATCACAACGACGTTCAAGTAGGGTTGACCGAGCAGAGGAATTCCTAACCATTTTCCTAAGTCTATCGGTAGGACGTACGCACCGAGTGCCATTGCAAGGTACATGACACCGAGTGCGATAATGGAAGGGATGAGGATATTGCCGCCTCGGCGATGAATCCAGATCCCGATTGCTACAGCGATCGGGATTTCAACCCAGACAGACAAAACTGACTCAGGATAGTATGAAAAAATCAGGGCAATGACCAAGCCGAAGATAGCAAGGACAATGGTCAAGCCCATAAAGAGGACTAGAAGAAACAGAAATTTGGCACGCGGACCGATCATCCTACCAGCAACTTCACCAACGCTTTGTCCGCGATTGCGGAGGGACACGACAAGCGCACCAAAATCATGAACAGCGCCGATAAAAATAGATCCAATGACAACCCACAACAACGCAGGCAACCAACCCCAAAAGACTGCAATAGCAGGACCAACAATCGGACCTGTGCCAGCAATGCTGGTAAAATGATGTCCGAAGATTATCTCTTTTTTCGTAGGAACGAAGTCAACATCATCTTTGAGTTCTTGACTCGGTACTTTCGCCTGGGGATCTAAGCCGAAAATTTTTCTTGCTAACCACTTGCCATACGTATGATAGGCGACGATAAAGCCTACAAAACTCAAAACAGCAACAATAAGTGTATTCATACGCGAAATCCCGACTCTGCAATTTAGCGATTACGTACAAACTCAGTTATCGGACTCCGGTTAAAATCTCAAAAGTAAGCTGATCTAACTTTTCGTATCCAAGCCCTTTCTGCGCAATGGTATCCGGTTTGAAGTCAATCTTTCTCAGTTTTTCTGTGTTCTCAGCACTATAGTTTGCCATGAGAGCCTCAAGTTCAGGATCACGGACACGGAGATCGGCGATAAGTCCTTGAATCTCGGCGTCTTCATTGAATTGACGTGCTTTTTCTTTCAGGATCAGATAACTACGCATACAACCTGCAGCAAAATCCCAAACTCCCTGTTCATCTTCGGTTCGGTAGGCGTGTGCATCAAAATGCTTGTTGCCATCCCAGTTGACATCTTCGAGAAACTTAACAAGGAAGAACGCACTTTTTATATTTTCTGATGCGAAACGTAAATCCTGATCAAAACGACTCATTTTCTGGTCGTTAAGATCAATGTGGAAAAGCTTCCCTGCCTCATAAGCCTGTGCGACCCCGTGTATAAAATTCAAGCCAGCCATTGTTTCATGAGCGAATTCAGGATTAACACCCACCATTTCTGAGTGATCAAGCGTCTCAATAAAATGGAGCATATGTCCCGTTGTGGGTAGATAGATGTCACCGCGTGGTTCATTCGGCTTCGCTTCTAAAGCGAATTTGAGATCATAGCCTTGGTCTTTAACGTAGTGTGTGAAGTAGTTCATTGCTTCACGGTTCCATTTTACGGTGTCAGGACCATCTTTCGCGGCATCTACTTCGGCACCTTCGCGCCCCCCCCAAAACACATATACTGTCGCACCGAGTTCCACGCCGAGATCAATAGCATTCAACGTTTTCTGAATTGCAAATGCTCTGACCTTTGGGTCATTGGAGGTAAACGCGCCATCTTTAAAAATTGGATGGAAGAAAAGGTTGGTCGTTGCCATTGGTACTTTCATACCGTGATCATCAAGAGCCCTCTTGAATTCACTAACAATTTTATCACGTTCAGCGGCGGTAGCGTCAAATGGGACCAGGTCGTTATCGTGTAAGTTGACTCCATACGCCCCCAATTCGCTTAATTTTTGGACGCTGTAGGTAGGTTTCAATGGAGGTCTAACAGCGTCACCGAATGGATCGCGTCCTGGATTTCCGACGGTCCACAACCCGAAAGTAAACTTATGTTCAGGCTTGGGCCGAAACTGATCTGACATGCATTAACTCCTATTATACCAAATTAGCGGGATTTGTCCTATTTTCCTAGGGTTATTTAGTTTTAGGCTTTTTGCCCATTTTATCCAAAAAGTCGCGATTCGGAGATCGCTCCTACAGCGGAGAGTCTTGAGCAAAAGTTCAAAATTATTGGAAAACTAAATAACCCTGTATTTTCCGGACGGTAGGTGCGGTTACAAACCGCACCATTGGCGTCAATTTAAGAAAAGTCTGTATTTTTTTGAACACCCCTCAATAAGCATGATTATTGAGACTGTCCCATATTTAGTCCCGTAGGGACGATATGTTTATAGTACACCGTATAGACACGTCTCTTTAGCTCCGTAGGAGCGACATATCCCGATTGCTAATCTGCTGCTAAAACATACCGCCCCTACGGGGCTCAAGAGATTGACTGCCTCGTTTTCTATAAACATTGCGTCCCTACGGGACTAAAGAGGCTTTCTCGGACACGGGAAACCACTAAATTGACGCATAAGGTGCGGTTACAAACCGCACCTACCGAGTGAGATTAAGTTAATTTGGTATTATTTGTCGGTTTGTTAGGATTATAGCATATTTCAATAATTTTTGCAAAATATTTACCAAATATTCGGTTTGAAAGCCCCGTTTTTTAAGGCGTGATAGAAGGAAACCGAAGAACCGAAACTATCACTGCAAACAATGCGATTTTAGATATCATCGTGATGGTGTCGGTGCTATAAATATATTCAACAAAGTATCTGGGTTAATAAATAAACCAGTAGTCGGGGACCTGGCATCCCCCTTTGGTGTTAGATACAATCAACACCTCTGTCGCTCTGCCTGAGCAGAGAACACTGATA
This sequence comes from Candidatus Poribacteria bacterium, assembly GCA_965237835.1. Lineage (GTDB taxonomy): Bacteria > Poribacteria > WGA-4E > WGA-4E > WGA-3G > MSPOR6. The sequence goes on from OZ250160.1 coordinate 1,609,215, forward strand.
AATCAGTGAAAGAAACCCCGTTGCTTTAGCTCGGGGAGTATGTCATACACCCAGATGTTTGTCTATCTGCTTGAGTACATTTTCATAATCTGCTTCCAATTCAAACGGAGTATTTAGATACCGTGGTGGCGATTCTCCGGGAATAACATTGTGATATGCAACCTTGAAATCGGGGAATTTGAGTCCATTTGCAGTTGAGATCACGATCACTCTATCATCTTTCTGGATCTGTTTCCGTTCGATCATCTTTATGAGGACAGCCAAGGCAACACCTGTATGTGGACAATTGAACAGTCCAGTTCTATCTGCTCTGGCAGCTGCGTTAGCCAATTCCTCTTCAGTAGCCTGATCAACGATACCATCAAACTGCTGTAGAATACGGATGGCGCGATGAATAGAAACAGGATTGCCAATCTGAATTGCTGTCGCTTGCGTGGATTGAGCAGTTATTGCCTTGAACTCTGTGAACCCTGTTTTATAACTCCGATAGAGTGGATTTGCCCGTTCTGCTTGTGCACATGCAATACGTGGAAGTTTGTCAATGATGCCGAGATCTTTCAACATTAAAAATCCTAAACCGAGTGCAGAGACATTGCCGAGGTTCCCCCCAGGTATGATAATCCAATCTGGGACCTCCCAATTAAACTGCTGGACGATCTCAATACTAATAGTTTTTTGTCCTTCAATGCGAAGTGAATTGATAGAGTTGGCAAGATAGAAGTCCTTTCGTGCAGCAAGTTTTTGGACAATTGCCATGCACCCATCGAAATCTGTCTCAAGCGAGAGCGTTAATGCCCCATTTGCAAGTGGCTGGAGAAGTTGTTCTCGAGTAACCTTCTCTTTGGGCAAAAGAATGATAGCCGGGATTCCTGCTGCAGCAGCATACGCAGCCAAAGATGCAGAGGTATCGCCAGTGGAAGCACACATAACAGCACGGATGTTACCTGATTCCGAAATAATATGGTTTACCATTGAGACGAGTACGGTCATCCCAAGGTCTTTAAATGAACCCGTATGACTGTTGCCGCACTGCTTTATCCAGAGGTCAGGGAGGGCAAGTTGTTGACCGAATCGTTCCGCCCAAAACAGATTGGTCCCACCCTCATACATTGAGATGATTTTATTATCATCAATGATGGGGCATACAAACTCTTTTTTGCCCCAGACACCACTACCATACGGGTATTGAGGACGCATATAACGTTGTTCAAACAAGGATTTCCAGTCATCCGCACTGCGTTGTTTTAACGCGTCCATATCGTGTTTGACTTCTAACAATCCACCACAATTTCTACAATGATATATAATTTCTGTGAGAGGATAGGTGCATCCTTCATGGCATTGAAACCATGCGTTGTAAGTGATACTCACGACGGAAACTAAAGCCGTGTGCTTCTTTTAGCACACAACCCTCCTCTGTGATTCCTGCTTCCGTCTCTCGTGCCTCCGAATGAGGTCTTATTTGGACTCCACAGGCGTTTAGACTCTCTGTCTATCCGACAGCGAGGTGTTTTAGGTTTATTGCAGCGTTGACATCTCTATCTATTTGATAGTCGCATTGACTGCAATGATACGTTCTTTCTGATAGTTTTAGTTCTTTTTTCTTATGTCCGCAATTGCTACAGGTTTTGCTACTTGCATAGAATTGCGGTGCTTCTAATACAGGTATTCCGAAAGCATCTGCTTTCGTTTTTAGCTTATTTAGAAACCCGCCTAACGCTGAATCTGATAACGCCTTTGCAAGTTTCCTATTCTTTAGCATGTTCGTTATTTTTAGCGTTTCTATCGCGATACCACTTGCACGGTTGACAATATCCGTTGTCCCTTTGTGGTGTGCATCGTTTCTGATACAAGCGATGCGATAGTGTATTCGTGCAATCTTTGCTTTTTGCTTAAACCAGTTTTTAGACTTGAAAACGCGCCGACTTAACTTGCGTTGTTCTCGTTTTAGTTTTCGCTCATAGCGTTTTAGCGGTCTCGGATTATCATATTTCGTGCCATCGCTTAAGGTGGCAAGTGTGTTGATGCCTACATCTATACCGATAACAGGGTGCGTTGAGTTATCAACTGCTTCGGTGTCCTCTGTTTCAACGGTGATAGATACAAACCAACGATGTGCTGTCTTTGAAATCGTAACCTTGATAATCTTGCCAACAAAACGCAACTCTTGAAACATTTTTATCCAACCGATTTTGGGCAACTTTATTTTCTTGCCTTCAACTCTAACAGCTTGCGCGTCTGTTGTGAAACTTTGTTTATGTCCACGCCCTTTAAACTTCGGAAATTTCGCACGCTTGGATACCCAATTCGCAATGCCTTGACCCAGATTTTTAATAGCATATAACGCAGCACGCTGATCTTGTGAACTTGTCCAATCGTCCTCTTGCTTCGTTTTATTGAAGTTGTTGTTTAGCGTTTGCCACGACTGGAAGTTATCAGTATCTAATCCTATCTTAAAATCTGATAAGGCTTGATTGTAAGCAAACCTTGCGTAGCCACATTGCTGGGAAAACCAACGCCCCTGTTTAAAAGTCGGATCTAATGTTATCTTATGTGTTCTGTATGGCATAGTCTGACTCCTGTCCGTTTCTGACTCTCATTGACAGTGGTGTGCAGATACTGTCAATATCTGCACTGAGCCAGTCCTATCATTATATCACAAAATATCTCTAAATGTCAAGCGTTTTTGGACCCACAGCTAAAGCAGTGGGATTGTCAGTTAATTCCCTTCATCATTCTGCTTCCTCGTGAACTGCGTGAATATTATTAACTCCGTTTGATGTAGAAAGGAGCTGCTCGATCTCATCAAGGGAAGGTAATTCAGATGGGTCTTTCAATCCGAATTGTTGAAGAAAAGTATCGGTGGTAGAAAAAAGCAGGGAACGACCTGCGCCTTCTTTTCTACCTGACACACAGACGAGGTCTTTCTCAATAAGGGCACTGATAACGCTATCGCTATTAACGCCGCGAATACTTGACACGTCAGCACGGGTGACAGGTTGTTTGTATGCTACAATTGCAAGCGTTTCTAATGCTGATGGTGACAAGGTTACACGCACCTGCTGAATATAAAACTTCCGTATCCATTCCGAATATTCGGGACGGGTGCATATCTGATATCCGTTGGCAATTTCAATCAGACAGAAACTCCTGTTCATCTCTTGATAGTCATCACGGAGTTCTGAGAGTACTCTCCGAATTTCACGTACGGAAATACCCGGTATTGCATGCTGAAACTGTTTGACCGAAATCGGTTCACTAGCTGCAAACAGAATTGCTTCCAATATTGATTTTGAATTTTCTTCAGGCATCACATCCGGCTTGTTGCTTTGATGTTCAGCAGTGACATTATCTGAATCCATTATTGGTATTTTCCTTTTCTATTCTAAACAGCAGGTGTAGAACTATCACTGTCAACAGATGCTTTGACAATGTATATACTTTCGAATAAACCAGTTTGTACCGTGACAATGACTCCTATTCGGATTAGTTCTAATATAGCGAGAAATGTCACGATGAGATCTATTCTACTTGAAGATAGAGGGAACAGACTTTCAAAAAGCAATTGGTCTTCTGTTTCTAACTGACTTTCAATAAAAGCGATTTTGTCCTCAACTGTGATTGTTTCCTCTTCAACTGTTTGGTAATCCTCATCCAAATCAAGTTGGGTAATTCGGTCATTGATGTTTTTAAAAGCAGTGAGTAGGTCAAAAAGTGTGGCTTTAATCTCATAAGCACGTGTTCCATCTAAATCTGAGTGTATTTTAGAACTTCTGTTGTATATTGATGTGCGCCGTTCAGCATAAGTATCTAAAACTTGTGCCACTTCTTTGTAACGTTTATATTCCAATAGTTGCTGCACCAGTTGTTCTTGATTACCTATCGGATGCTCAGAATCAGTGACTATTTTCGGAAGAATGCTCTGTGATTTTATATGCAATAGTGTTGCTGCCATCACCAAAAATTCGGATGCCACGTCCAAATCTAACTGCTCCATAAGATTAACATATTCAAGATAGCGGTCAGTAATTCGCGCAAGCTGAATATCGTAGATATCCATCTCCTCTTTTTGGATAAGATGAAGGAGTAGGTCAAGAGGACCTTCAAAACCGTCTAATTTGACAGAATAGATTGGATGGGTAGATGGGTTAATAGACGAAATATCCGTTAACATATTTTTATTTTAAAGTATTCATTTTACCGGACCCCGACAATTTTGGCTATAAAATCGAGTGTCTCAAAACTAATAAAGCTCAAGTATATAAACACATAATTCGGTATCCTGATAAGATCAGGAAGAAAAATAATAGCGATAAGAATTGGCAACCCATAAGGAGCAAGTTTCGAAAATTGGTCTGAGGCACGTTCAGGAAGTAAACCGTTCACAACACTAAAACCGTCTAAGGGAAAGAGCGGTAGCATGTTAAATGCTGCAAGAAACACACTGATCAATGCTGATGTAACCAATTCCTGTTTAATTCGTGAATGCAGTGCAGATTGACTCGCATCTAAACCGATAAACACAATTAGCAGTTTAAGTATACCAAAAATTGCGAAAGTTAAGACTATATTCATGAATGGACCTGCTGCCGCTATAAGCATCATATCTCTTCTCGGACTTCTGAGGTTATATGGATTAACCGGCACAGGTTTAGCCCATCCAAAGAAGCCTGCTCCAAAAAAAGTTCCTATCAACGGTAAAAAAAGTGTTCCGATAGGATCAATATGTACAGCTGGATTGAGAGACAAACGACCTTGATCGCGTGCTGTAGGATCACCTAACATATAGGCAGATTTGGCATGTCCCCATTCATGGAAAGTTAACAGGATAATGAACTGTGTGACACGCAGGATTGCTAAATATACCCGATCTGGAGTAAACATATTTATCTAATTTCCATTCTGTTTTTTACTTATTGCATTGATATTATACCATATTAACTTGATTTGAAGTTTTCCGATAAAGTCAGCATTGCGAGGCACGGGGACCTCGCACTACAAATCCCGTTAATTCGGTATTATACCATATTAACTTGATTTGAAGTTTTCTGATAAAGTCAGCATTGCGAGGCACGGGGACCTCGCACTACAAATCGGGTTAATTTGATATTAGTTGTGATTTTTAAGTGCCCTAAATTGGCAAAATGCTTCCGATTTAGAATTTATTTTTCCATCCAATTGCGCTGCAAATAGATCCGAGAGTATTGTTTCGAAAGTTTTCCCCGGTTTCTCACCCCATTGAATCAAGTCATTGCCGGTAATAATAGGTTGTATCTTTCGCAAAGTAAGAAGATAATCTCCTATAATGTTACGTTGCATCTGCGACAAATTAGAATCCGAATATCCTAAAACAAGTGCTTCAAGCGGAAAAGGTTTTAGCACTTGGTAAATTTTACTTGGTACGGTTGTTTCAGTTAAAGTATCCAAAACAGGTAACAAGTGGCGATATGCGGTTATTGGCGTCTCCACTTTATATAGATTTCCATCCCCACAAACTAAGGTGACTTTCTCTTCAGAGTCAACGATGCACCACTTTCCATTTAGGCATTCAAATATAGTATTCTTGGAAAGTTCAAAACCTAATTTTTCAAGCGCGGATAGGTCAACTTGCTCTAAAGAGACTCCTTGTTGTGCCGCATACACCTTGCTAACAGCCCTACGGAGTTGATGTTCTAAGACAAGTTTAAAACATAACGTCTCTATTTGAAACGGACGCATTCCTTGCAAGTTTCCTATGCCAAACAGTGCCATCCATCGCACATTATTCGGTTGAAATTCTATGTCAGTAATATACTCCGATGCCCATGAAATTGCTTGTTGTGCCGTTTGGAATTCGCACGAGAACGTAGTCGAGATTTTCCAACCTGGAGAAATTGTCTCAAATACACCTAACTCAGCGAGTTCTTGAACAATTTTTGCTGCGTTGTCTTCAAGTAATACGCTATCAATTTCATTCCGTATACGTTCACCGCTGAGTTGTGCTAAAAGTGGGATTGCTTGCTTAATGAGAACTACATCGGTATTAACGATATGGAAGTTATAACGTCCTGCATATCTGTAAGCCCGAAAAATACGAGTTGGATCATCTGTGTAACTATTGTTATGAAGAACCCGAATAGTGCCAGTTTTAAGATCGTCAAGTCCGCCTGTCTTATCAATGATCCTCCCAAAAACGTCAACGTCTAAACACATTGCTAAAGCATTGATGGAAAAATCTCTCCGCTGTAAATCGTCTGCTATAGTGCCGCGTTCTACTTTAGGTAACGTTCCAGGCTTTTGATACGTTTCACACCGTGCAGTGACGAAATCCACTTTTGGCTTATCCGGATTCGCCGGTGTAACTGTTGCAGTTCCAAATTGTGGATGCACCTGCAGTGTTCCATTCCAACGTTTTTGTATCTCTTCTGCAACCTGGACTGCATCCCCTTCAACAACTATGTCAATGTCAAAACTTGGTCGTTTTAGCAGGATGTCTCTGACAGACCCGCCGACAAGGTAGGCATGCTTCCCACCAATCTCACCGATTTCGTGTAATGTGTCTGAGAGGGTTTCTGGAATATGAAGTTCCATTTTTCTATTTTAGACGAAGTTATGGCTGAAGTATGCCGAAGAAGAGCCTAAAAATCATGGATATTATACAAACGCGAGAACACGGGTTGGTGCGCCAGAACTACGCGCAAGTTTTAGGGGTGCAATGACTACATAGAAGTGTGTTGGCAATTGACTCAAGTTGCACAAATCCTCGACGTGTGGGACACCTTCGCCAAGAAAGACGAGATGTGCAGGAGGTAAGCCATCATGTAAGGGTGGATGCCCCGCCACGGCATCAATGCTGCAAGCGTCAGTTCCGACAACCTTTATACCTTTTTTGACAAGGAGTTCAGCCGCATCTTCGCTAAAGCCGATCCATTCCCGGTTGAAGTTGTCTTGATAGACAAATCTATCCATCCCTGTACGCATAAAGACGATGCTATCTTGAGGTATCTCTCCGTTTTCATTTACCCATATATTAACATCTTCAGCAGTCACGGCATCGTTTGGTTTCTTGATAGCGGAAAAGTCCATCAACACCGCGTTTCCAGTTAGTTTCTCTTTCGGAATTTCTGCGACAGTATATCCGCCTGGATACATTAAACAAGGAGTATCAATATGTGTTGAGCAGTGACCGGACATATCAACGCGGCTTTCAAAGTAGCCATCTTTTTCTAAGGTAGCCTGATCGTATATATGGACAGGATCAATCGGCAATTCGCGTGGACTTTTTTCGTCAACGACATAGGATAGGTCCAGCACGTTTTGGAAGTCAAGGTGCATTTTGTGCCTCTCACTCTTTTTTATCTGTTAATGGATATAGTATAGCACAAATTTGTTAGACAATTCAAGTAGATTGACAATAAAAGGTCATTGCTTTCAGCCATAATTTGCTTCAAACTCCACCAAAATATCTCAATACTGCCTCATGTAAGACTCCATTTGTTGCTATCAATGAAACAGTGTCTTTCGTGATTGCTTGTCCCTGCATATCCGTTACCGTTCCCCCTGCCTCCCGCACAATCGCAGTTATAGCAGCGATGTCCCAGATACTAATTGCCGCTTCAATTACTGCATCCACTCTTGCAGAAGCCACAAGGTGGTACATATAGAAATCACCGAATCCTCTGGTGCGTGCGGCGTCGTTGATAAGATTACAGATCCCTCCAAGTACATCCTTTTCGGTAAACCATTTCAATCCGCCGTAGCAGATCATTGCATCTGCAGGCCGCGAAACATCAGAAACCTTAATCGGTTCGCCATTTAGGAATGCCCCTTTGCCTGCTTCTGCGTAGAGAAGTTCGTTCAAGAGCGGTGCATTGGAAACGCCGAGGATGAGTTCATCACCTTTCATCAATGCGATCTGTGTGCCGAAAATCGGGATTTTGCGAATGTAATTCTTGGTAGCATCTATTGGATCAATAATCCACATATAAGGTGATGTGCCTTCTTGTGTTCCGTATTCTTCCCCTAAAAATCCGTGGTCAGGAAACGTCTCCGTGATGGTTTCGCGTATGGCTTTTTCCGCTTCAGTATCGGCGCGGGTGACTGGCGTCTCATCTGCTTTTAGTTCAACATTTAATGTATTGCTATTATAGTATGATGTTATAATATCTTCTGCGTTTTTGGCTGCCGCTAATGCGACAGTTAAAAATTCATTGGTCATAAATTCTCCTACCTATTTTAGTTCTTATGTATATTTTACAGTAAGTCATTCTGAGTGTGTTCTCCATAACCATCGGGTCACCTTAGAGAAAAACGGACGATGCCGTGCCACAAAACGGTAGACAACTTCAGATAAGGGCGCGTATCCCGGTAGACTATAGTAACACCAGAGCAGCAGACGGTTGTTTAAGGCGCGTAGGACTGCCTCGGATCCTGAAAAGACCTCTCCGTTTTCTAAAATCAACTTCACTGAGGCTTGAAATGCTGAAAGTGGAATCTCTGGGAATTCCGTTGCAACTTGTTGATAGGAAGCATAGTCAATACGATCTTTGGTGACGTGTTGCCAGCGAAAAATCCAATATCGGCAGAATTCGCAATCGCCATCGTAAATAAGGAGTGGTTTGCTAATTTTTGATTGCATCAGATTGGCTTAGTGGCATCCCAACCATACTATGTGAACATAAGAGGCGCAATGAATTGCGCGACTACAAACGCAACAACTCCAAAATAATGTCTATTTCTTTCTATGTTTCACTATAGTTCCACGTTTTACTTATTTTTGTTATTGCTTCTATAATCTGATCCATGTCCGCTTCTGAGCCGAGGAGAAGATTTTGAAAAAGCCACACGCTTTGTTCACAGACTAACTCTGTATTTGGACATGGCATTGTACGTATAAGGTGTGGGTACTTCTCAGCGACGTGTGCCATTCCCGGTTCCTGAGAAAGTGGAGAACGGTAACCGATTGAACACGGAATTCCTTCAGCAGATAGGGCGTTGACAAAATCCTGGCGAGATTTTCCGCCGAAACCTTCAGGTTCATACTTCATACAGTAAAGGTGATATCCATGTTTTGTGACCCATGTTGCAAGTTTGGGTGGCGTGATGCCTGGGATATTATCCAAGGCATTGGATAGATAGATCGCATTTCGATTGCGTAGGTCGGTTTGTTCCTCAAGTCGTTCCAATCGAACCAGCAAGATTGCTGCGAGATATTCAGATGGACGATAATTCCAACCGAGTCGTGGGTATTCCCATCTTGCACCACCGGGGGCACGCCCCACATTCATGAAGGCACAAACACGGTCATGAATATCTTTGTCGTTTGTGGTAACCATTCCACCTTCGCCAGAAGTGAGATTTTTAGATGACTGAAAGCTAAACGCACCAACATCACTAAGACTACCAACCTTTTTTGTCAAGTATTCAGCACCGTGTGCCTGTGCGGAATCTTCAATAATTGCGAGTTCATGACGTTTCGCAATATCTTGTAACGCACCCATATCTGCGGGGTGACCACCGAGGTGGACAGGAAGAATTGCGCAAGTTTCTGGTCGAATTGCAGCTTCTACTGCTTCGGGGTCAATCGTAAATGTATCAGGGCAAACATCTACAAATGCAACGGTACATCTACGTTCCAAAACTGCGCTTGCCGTTGCTACAAATGTATAGTTTGGGACGATTACTTCACCACCATCGCTGAATCCATCAAGGTCAAGCGCACCTGCTAACGCCGCACTGATAGAATCTGTCCCATGTGGCATGAAGATGGCGTAATTTGTTCCTGAATATTGTGCGTACTGCTCACAAAATCGCGGTATCATTGCGCCCCCTAATCCTTCGTTACCACTCATATAGACTTCGCGAAGCAGCGGCTCAATTTTTGATTGCCATTCATCAGATGTATTTATGGGCGAAGGAGACCACGGGTGGGTTTGTGTGTTTCGGATAGGTGTGCCTCCCGAAATCGCTAACTGTTTGGACATGCAAAACTCCGTATTATAGAGAATCCTCTCTCTTGTATCATACCCAATTAACGGGATCTGTAGTGCAAGGTCTCTGGGTCCTCCTTGCAACCGTGTGCTATATCAAAAGACTTCTAATCAAGTTAATTTGGTATCAGTTGAAAATATGGGTTCAGAAATAATACGCAATTAACGCGATTTGTAGCGCGAGGTCTCTGGGTCCTCCTCGCAATGCTGACTTTATCAGAAAACGTTGAATCAAGTTAATTTGGTATTAGAGGTCCATTCCATCTGGAAACTGCGCCCTCATGTAACGTTTGTCACGTTTAATCGTAATTTCTATTGTTAAAATAGCGTACCCTGATATGTAAAAAAATGCAAGAAAAATAATTCACTTGGCATTTGTAGTTTTACGAATAAAACACTATTGAACAAATTAAGGAGTTCCAAATTGAAACATATTTTGATATTGCTGCTTGTGTTTGGATTTGCAGCAATTAACTTTGTAGGGTGTGAGAAAGAAATTACAGATTCAATGATGGATGTAATTGAACCTTCAGATACACCTACAATGGACGATCCTGAGGCATTTACAGTTGCGTTGGTGCAAGCGGCGGTAGATCTTTACAAAACGGAAGGACGTGAGGCGGCTATAACACGTTACAATGATCCAGTAACTGTTCAAGGGCAATGGTATGTATTTATTACGGATGAAAACGATATCTTGGTCGGACACCCCATCCTACCAAATCTGATAGGAACTGATCTAAAAACACTCGTCGGTTCTGACGGTAATGCCTTTGGTGTGGAAATAGCAAAGGCAACGGAGGATGGAAGATGGATTGATTACTTGTGGGCTAATCCGGAGACAAACAAATTAGAACAGAAACGCACGTGGGCAATTCGACATAATGGCTATCTCTTCGGGTCAGGATATTATGAACCATGGGTCCTGATCCTGCGACACTTCCAGAAGTCTCAAAAGATGATCCAAAAGTCTATACGGTCTCCTTGGTACACAAAGCGATTGCACGCTATGAATTTGAGGGTCGTGATGCCACGATAGCATACTATAATGACCCGGCAAATGTTGATGGGCAGTGGTATGTGTTTATCACAGATGAAACCGATATCTTTGTTGCGCATGCACCCAAACCAGAATTCGTAGGGACTGATATTAAGGAGATTCCTGGACTTGACGGCTCGCCACTTGGAGCAGAGATCGCTAAAGCAACAGCATCAGGACTCTGGATCGAATACTTGTGGCCCAATCCGGAGAGTGGTGAAAATGAATTGAAACGCACGTGGGCAATCCGTCACGATGGATACCTGTTCGCTTCAGGTTATTATGAATCAGCTACGGAAGATTCCCAAGAGTAATTTTGTTCCCATAGGATAATCTAATTAAGTTATGGCGGGGTATTTTACCTCGCTAATTCTCACACATCACAAATTATACCACCCAAATTATTGGTGTATTCTCCAACATCAATTCGCATCATTATTTCTTAGAAGAGTGCGTATTGCCTCCGCAGCTTTTTCAGTATCTTGGAGTATTGTGTTTGTATCATAACCTGATGCAAGTGCCTTGTCAATTTGCTGTGCTAACTCATTGAGTGTACATCGTCTCACAATTGAATGTTGTTCCATATACGTATAGACGATATATCGTTTTGGTCGTTTCCTGCTTTTTCGTGACAGGAATAGGGTAATTACTTTCCGTCCGCTACTTGCCGCTTCACATACCATTGAAAAACTATCTGCGCTGACGATAAGTAGGTCGCTTACTGCAAGAATGGCTTGATACGGATCGTCAAGTTCCAATGATGTATCAGGTTCAATGAATAGTGGACACCAATCGGCGTGTTCGAACTTTGATTTCAGGTATCTCACAACATTTGTTGGTGTTCTGCGAGATGTTGTAAGAAGAATATCTGCGTTCATTTTCTCAGCAACTTTCTTGCAGATTTCGTATAACTGCTTAGCGTCTTCTATTGTAATAGTCTCGTGTCGATCTGTTCCACCGAGGAGTATACCGATGCAAGGACTATCGTGCAAGTTCAACGCCTGCTTAAGATGGTCACGCTTCGCATTGAGCGTGTCTGGAGAAATAGGGTTTGGCACACCAATCGTCTTACACACATTCTCTCTGCTTTGGGCATTTTTCCAAGATAGCATCGGAAGTATTGCCAGGTCAAAATGACGGATACCTACTGGAGAAGGTATGCTACAAGTGACAGATTTGGCATTAAGGGTTTTACCGAGAAGTAAATTAACAGCAGCGAGAGATGATCCAGTTGAGAGAATTACATCTACATCTCGGATTTGTAAAACGGAATTGCAGGTGGATACGCCAAGGGACCATCGCAGGAGGGCATGAATTAGTGGAGTAGGTAGTGGCATACCTCCGAAAATGCACATGAATACGCGTAAGAAATTATCGCGCCATTTTTGCTGAAATTGTATCTCAAGCCATTCCATTTGACATTCAGGCATCTTTTGCACAATGCCTAAGGATTGCTTGTAATGTCCGGGTTTATTGTCGCTTAAGATCGCTATTCTGACATACTCCCCTGCCTGAAGGCGAGGGGGTTCTTTTGTTCTTATATTAGGCATTTTAAGCTCCTAAATGACATTTCCTGCTTCGTCTAACATTGCTCCGAAACAGAGTCTGACACATTATCCACAGGCGTTTAGACTTTCCGTGTGTCCCACGGCAAGTTGTTTTAGATTATATCATATTTCGCACGTAAATGTCAAGTCTATTTCGTTTCTTCTCCGACTAAAATTAGTTAGACACATCAACGTCACTGGACCCCCTGCTAAACATGGGGGATTGCTCCAGTTTCTGTTCATCTAATGTATTAGGCACACTTTTTTGCTGTAACCATTACTCCTCAATCTTTGACACTAAAGAGTATTCAATTAACTCAGTTACACCATGTTCATCTTCAATTTTGACAATACCAACGTGGGGAACGAACCATATCGTTTGGTTGCGTTTGGTTACTTCCTCGTTGTCAAAAGTGATATGGGTGATTTCTGTTGTATATTTGATCTTAAATGTGTTCTCAAAAGTTTCTGCAGGAGTTCCAAGTACTTCTTTGCCAATTACTTCTCCTTTGACTTTGAGATGCACTTCAAACGGAATATTTAAAAGGATTAGGTCTTGTAAAATGAAGTTTCCGCTGACATTAACATTAAGAGCATCCCATTGAGAATTTGGAGTCAAAGGTATTTGAAAGAAAAAGAGTTCGGGATATAAAATAGGATCAACATCAATTTTGACTTCTAATCCAGCGAATTCATCCTGTACTAAAGTAAGGAGTTCGGTTTGGATATAACGTTCTATTTTATCTCCAATAGCGAAAAAAACCTGATCCTCTGTAGACCTAAAGTTGGTAGGTTTTAAAAAATCGAATCCAGCATCTGAAATTGCAGGCGTATCATCAAAGACAAAATAGTTCTTCTCATTTATGGTTTTTTCTCCGTTGACTAACCATACCCATTGGAGCCCTTCAGAGTTTCGATAGACCCAACGACTTCCAATTGCGTCCGGAAAGTAGTTCGGCTTTGTTTCAGCAGGTTCTGGGATTTCATCAGAACCGCAAGCAGTTAGTAGAACGATGCTACATAAAATGAGAAGAAAATATCTCATTTGATCCCTTTTGAGATTCTGATGCCAACTTACAGTGCTATCGCACAAGAAATTGGGTGAAGGCGTGAATGGAACCACGCCTTTTGATCTCACCGTATTATTAATCTGCCAATTTATCCTTCAGTGCTTCAGCAACCATGTTCTCTAACTTTTCACCTCTGGCATTATTTGAAATTAATTTGCCATCTTTGTCAATGAGCCACATTGATGGAATTGAACGAATTCCGTACTGCTGTGGGATTGTGCTATCCCATCCTTGTCCATCAAAAACCTGCCGCCAAGGAATGTCGTTCTCTTTGAGAAAATCACGTAGTTTCGTTTCATCTTTGTCAAGACTGATCCCAATAACTTCAAAACCCTTGTCTTTATAAGTATTGTAGACCTTTTTAACGTTCGGAATTTCGGCGACGCACGGACCACACCACACTGCCCAAAAATCGACTAAGAGGACTTTCCCACGATATGCCTCAAGCGAAATAGGTTTGCCATCAAGATCCGTTGCCGAAAAATCAGGAATAGTCTTCCCAATTGATGCTGATAATGGATCTGCTTTTTTCTGATATTCCAATGCAAGTTCATCATTACCTAATTTCTCATGAATTCTCGAAAGGTGCCGGAAAATACTGCGGTTTTCTTTGTGATGCTCTAAAAGTTCATCAAAGAGTTTGAGCATCTCCTCAACTTGATTTCTTGATTCTAACATGGTACCGAGCAACATATTATGGCGAATGTTGTTTGGTTTCATGACTGTCTTAAAACGTGTGATAAGACTATCAGCTTCTTTTTCCTTTTTTGCTTTGATATAAAGATCAAGCAATCTTGGATAGACATAGAAGAAATATTCCTGATTCGGCATTTTCTTAAGTCCAGCCTCTGAAGCAGCAATAGCTGGCTCAATGCCACCGTATGCCATTTCTAGGTCGCGGTCCCACCACATAGGGGACTTATATACTCTATATGCAAAATCCAAGTTGATGCATCTAAATTCTTGAGTTTGATGATGCCAACACCGCACAAGCGGAACAACATCGCCATAAAAGGCGCGTTGAGCCTTTATTATCGACTCATTTCTATGTGAAGGGTGGAATTGGTAATCGTAACTTCCGGGTATTTTTCCATCTATTGTTGGGTCTGGAGAATAACGTGGATTTCCTCCAAGACGTGGATTACCGCCAACTACATCCGCTGGACAGACCAAAAGATCTTCATCTGTTAAGTATTTTGGGTGAAGATCTGAAAGCCATTTCGGATATTTACCGTGTTCTTTATGATAAGCCTGAATCGCCTTACCAATTGCAAGTAAATTTTGAGTACAGGTTTCAATGTGTTCCTCGGTCTGGTGTATGGGAGGTTCTTCAGCATGTCCTTGTGCTGCTAACTCTACCAAATAAACAGAAGTGAATAGTAAACAAAACATGGTTGTTAAGGTTAAAATAATTTTCATTTTGTGTAATCCTTTTTTATTTATGTGACCCATTTTTCATTGTGTTAATTAGAAACGAGTTAGTAACTGTAAGTGCTATTTCATCTTAGTACTTTTTTGATTTCCTATTTTGATTCCCTATATCAAGGTGCACCTATCAAAATAAACCAATAATGCATGTGTAAATAGTATCTGTTGACATGCTTCAGGTACTGTAGGTGTTGTTTGATTGAGGCGCGAGAAAATCGCGCCTTTCCAATGTTTCTTTATTATTCTGCAGACTTATCCTTCAATGCTTCAGCAACCATGTTCTCTAACTTTTCACCTCTGGCATTATTTGAAATTAATTTGCCATCTTTGTCAATGAGCCACACAGATGGAATAGAATATATACCGTACTGTCTCGAAACAGGACTCTCCCATCCTTTCCCGCTGAAAACTTGCCGCCAAGGAATATCGTTCTTTTTGAGAAAATCACGGAGTTGCTTTTCATCGTTGTCAAGGCTGATCCCGATAACATCAAACCCTTTGTCTTTATAGGCATCGTAAACCTTCTTGACGTTCGGCATGTCCGCGACGCACGGTCCACACCACACTGCCCAAAAATCAACTAATATGACTTTCCCGCGATATGCTTCAATGGAAATGGGTTTACCTTCAAGATCCGTTGCAGAAAAATCGGGAACCATCTCTCCAAGGAACGCCAACCCTGGCACATACTTTTTCCGGTATTCCAATGCCAATTCAGCGTTCCCTTGTTTCTTATGAATTTCAGCAAGTCTTTCTAAGACAAATCGGTCTTTCGGGAGCTGCTTCTCAAGTTTCTCATAAAGTTGAAGTTCTTCATCATGTCGATTCATTGCCCTAAGCATATCTCCCAAGATGGAATTGTGCCAAACGTTGTTAGGTTTCATGAGCCCTTTGAAACGGTTGATGAGATTTTCAGCACCTTCCACTCGTTCAGCTTTGATATAGAGTCCGAGGAAGATAGGATAGACACTGAAGAAACGTTCATTATCCGGCATTTTCTGAAATCCAGCTTCCAACGTATCAATCGCAGCTTCAACGCTACCGTAAATTTTTACCATCGAATTGACCGAATTGTACCATCGCTGTGATGCCCGATAAACCTTATATGCCATGCTCAAGTTTAAGAGTCTTAACCCTCTTTTTTGACTATGATGCCAACAACGGACAAGCGGTGTGGCATCACCGAACAGGACTTGGGTTTCCATTATGCTTTTTCGCAACTTGGGGACTAACTGGTAGTCATAACTCACAGATTTTTTCGGATCTATGGTGTGAGGATGGATTGATTTGCCGCCATTTTTATCTGCTGGACAGATCAAGACGTTCGCATCTGCCAAGTGTTTTGGACGTAGATCCGAGAGCCATTCTGGATAATCTCCGTGTTCCTCGTGGTAAGCTTGGATTGCCTTGCCAATTGTTTTAAGATTATGGGTGCAAATTTCTACATTCTTTTTCTTTTGTCCTGCTGGGTTAATGTCAACTTTTTTGTCAGATGTCTCTTCCGCATACGCAAAAGTTACCAACAAACCTAACACGATGCCTAAAGTTAAAATAATTCTCATTTGATGCCTCCATTTAGTGTAAAGAATTTAAATCATCATTGAACTGATGTCATAATGTGTTTAATTATACAATACTGACTAATTTAGTCAAGTTAAATTTCAAAAAATTACGCAATAAGTAGTTTTGGACTTGCAACAACTTTTTAAAAAGTGCGATAAAACCTTATGTAGACTGAGTTTATAGCTTGTTTTAATTATGAATTTATGATACAATTTAGATAAGAAGTTAGGGGGCTGTAACCCCCTAACAGAGCCAAAAAAGCGAGATGAAGATTAAGAATTTAATCGGGTAATTCCGGGACGTGTGATAACAGACAGATCGGTTCGTAGTAGTGCGATTCATCGCACGTCGCGTAGCCACAATTACCCAATTTATTTGTTAAACTTCATGTCGCTTTTTCAACGGTTTAATCTTATCTGATATTGTATCAGAACCCGTCAGAAAAAAGCAACTCCTAAATTAGAGGAGTATTCTGATGGATTTGTTAGAGGTGATGGCGCGTTTCCCGGATCAAGAGAGTTGTATAGCACATTTAGAGAGGATACGATGGGGTGATACCCCGTATTGCCCACGTTGTGGCGCATCTAACGTAGCGAAACGCACAGAAAAGGTAGAAGGACGCATCGGACGCTGGCAATGTCACGACTGCACGGCAACTTTCAAAGTGACGTGCAAAACGGTGTTTCACGGCACGAAGGTAGCACTTCAGAAGTGGTTTCTAGCGATTGCGTTGATTGTAAATGCGAAGAAGAGTTTGTCCAGTTACCAGTTGTCTCGCGATTTGAAGTTGAATCAAAAGACTGCATGGTTTATAATGACTCGTATCCGTGCTGAGATGGCAAAGAAAGGGAACGTGTTGCTACAAGGCATCATTGAAGCAGATGAAACCTATATTGGTGGTAAACCTCGTAAGCCTAACAAAAAGGAAGATGCTAAGCCTGCCAAGCGTGGACGAGGCACTGAAAAAGATGCTATCATCGGAGCAGTCCAACGCGGTGGGAAAGTTGCAGCACAACTTGCTAAAGATTTGACTGGACGGACGATTTTAGACTTTATCCGAAGAGTCGTGAAAGTTCA
Source organism: Candidatus Poribacteria bacterium (assembly GCA_965237835.1). Classification (GTDB taxonomy): domain Bacteria; phylum Poribacteria; class WGA-4E; order WGA-4E; family WGA-3G; genus MSPOR6. Next base: position 1,626,907 of record OZ250160.1, read on the forward strand.
AGATTCGGAGTTGATGACCGATGAATACAGAGCTTATCCCGCTATTGGCAAGGAGATGAAACACCATATCATTGATCATCAAACGCAATTTGTTGAGGGTGATGTCCATACAAACACAATCGAAGGCTTCTGGTCACTTCTCAAACGTGCTTGGTATGGGTCGCATCATCATTATTGGACAGAATACACGCCCCTGTATGTCGCAGAGGCGTGCTATAAATACAACTATAGGAGTATTGACAGCATATTTGATAAGTTTGTCAATGAGAGTATGAAATGAGACAATTAAGTGACCTAAAACCAGGCGATGTATATGTATACAAGCATCCTAAACCATCTTTATTAAAAAGATTCTTTAGATTATTCAGGAGACCAAACAACACTTCCATTTTGAAAAGCAGTGATCATACTTTGAAAGGCAGTTGATGCCTCTTCATAAGTATTATAGGTATTAATTACAATACGTTGCGTTGCTGGATCATCTGTTATAGGAACATTCGGTTCTACGGGTATAATGGAATCCAATGCAAGTTGGAATTCATTGCTACTTATCTTATGTATAATGATTCTTTCAAAAGCATTCAGGTTAACCGCAAGAACCTGAAGTTGTCCAAAATGGACATTAACTGGAAGTTTAATTAACATACGTGTTATCCTTTGTTGTTGGAGGGACAAAGTCCCTTGTGGTTGGATTAATAAGTATTCATGCTTGGATAAATTACAAGCACATAAGCTGCAGTCCATATCAGGCATCCGCCCGTAGCAGCCAAAGTTTGCTGATTTTTCACCTTTTGCTTATATGTCATTGTATAATAAGCTACATATTCAGGTGATTTTCCAACTAATTTTATGGGATGCACTGACGGTTCTGCCAAATAGGCAATTGGAATACTGAAGACACCGCACAGAATACCTGCACCAATCCATAGGAATGTATTGGCTTGTTCAGCATCTCTTTCTGCATCCATAATTGCTTGCTGTTGGTCAGTGATTTGTTGTTGCTGTGCTACAATTGGACTACAAATCATAGACACAACAAGTGTTGTAACAAGAAAAGTTCTCATAAAAACTCCTTTAGTGAGGTGATATATGTATGTTAGGGATCAAAAGACCCCTAACATAGTTGCAAGCCTACTTTTTGCGTGGCTTACAAGGTTTGACAGTTTCCTTAACCGTTGTGGCGGGACGACGTTTGTCTGTCCCTTTGGGAAGAAACCGTCCGTTTTTGGCATCGCGAACGCGAGTGCCAGTGGCTTTCTTAGCCATAATAGACCTCACTTTGCTTGAGATAAATTAGTGCATAGTGTATCTCGAGTGCATTATGCACTAATCAAGCAATATATTCGATACTTAAACGGGTATCGTTCGTCGGTTCGTCTCCTACTCTGTTAGAAGTAGTGGTAGGGTGCAACACAAGGTGTGTTGCACTAACAGCCCTACCAAACGAACTTAAGATATAGTATACAGCAATACCTTCGCCAATTATCTGGACTTGATTTCAGTGCTTAGGCAAGGTATTAATATGCCAAACATAATATAAAATTAAATTTTTAATTGTCTTACAATTAAATAATAAAAATGGAACTCCATAGTGGAACATACCAATTTTCTATGTTATACGTACTTGCCAACACCTAATTATATGAGAGTATACAGGCTTAGTTCGCTATTCCGACACTTGAAGTCACATATTGAACAGACATTAATTATAACATAAAACTTAATTTTAATCAAATTAAGGTTTTTATTTATTTGCATTTAATATGTCTTAATATGATAATACATTCGCCAAAAAATAGTTGAATAAATAGGGCGGATGTCCTAAAGTTATAAAATAATCACTCGTAACTTTGAAAGGACAATCACCCATGCCTGAAATTATAGCACTGTCAACACCTTACGCCGGACGCGGACGACCCCGCATCTATGGTGATCGGTGATCGTTTCAACCCACGACAGATTGACGCAAAATACTGTGTCTCTACCGACACGATCAGAAATCTGAAAACCGAAGTATATCAAATGAAACCACGTCACAAAAAGTTCGCAGACGGACTGAACGTGGTTTGCATTCTCAAGACGAACCTGACCACAAAACAGCAAGCACACGTCTTAGTGTTCAGCTCTGATTTGACACTGGACGCTGAAAAAATGATTGATTATTATGCCCTGCGTTCTCAAAGCGAGTTCAACTTCCGTGACGCAAAACAATATTGGGGATTGCAAGATTTTATCAATGTCAACAAGATACCCGTGAACAATGCGGTAAACTTATCAATGTTTATGGTATCTGTCAGTGCTAAACTCAAAGATACATTCCAGTGTGAGAATACCGAGTTTAGTGTGTTAGACCTTAAAGCACGCTACTGGGGGGCGAAGTATTTACACGAAACATTAAAAATACTTCCGAAAAAACCTGAGCCTATTGTTATTGAACAAATCGCTCAACATCTGGGATCAATCGGTGCTATTCATCAAACGCAACCTGAACTAAACCCCGGATAATTGGCGAAGGTATTGATACAGGAAAGAAAAAAGTATTGCAAGGGAAAAAATCAAGTTGTTGCAAGTCCAAAACTACTTATTGCGAAAAATTAAGCTCAATGTTCGATCTTAACGTGTATTTTGAACAAAACAAGTGATACCACCCACTGTCTAAAGGCAGTGGGTGGTATCACTGTCTATTTATACCAAATTAACTTGATCCCACTCGGTAGGTGCGGTTTCCTAACCGCACTATAGGCGTCAATTTAAGGAAATGAAACTGTTTTATGAATACCTTTCAATAAGCATGGTTATTGAGACTATCCTATATTTGTCCCGTAGGGACGATATGTTTATAGAAAACGAGATAATTAATCTCTTTAGTTCCGTAGGATCGATATGTTAAACAAAACGCTATAAACATTCCGCCCCTACGGGGAAACCAAAGAATTGGGGGTGCCTCCGTTGCTATAAATATTGCGTCCCTACGGGACTAAAGAGCATATCTCATTCTCAAAAAACGCCTAAATTGACGCTTATGGTGCGGTTTCCTAACCGCACTGAGCATTGCGAGAAAATTGCCGAATTATTTTTTTAATCTTCATAAGACTTGGGTCTTACGTGCTACGAGAGATAATATGTGAATTTCTCTCAATAATAAGTGGTTCGGGACCGCCTGATGGGAACTGCGCTGCCCACTCGTTCGGATCATAATCTCGGGTGACGAAGCATGCACGGTGTGCTGGTACTGCGTGCTTCAAACCGATACGCGTTGCCATTTTGACACACCCATCATAGAACGGAAACTCACCCTCGTTCGGATGATTAGTTAGGAAACCGATATCTGGTTTAAGCACTGCCACTGCTGAAATCAGATCGTCATGCTCAGCAAAATTGTTGATCGGATCCCCACTAAAGTAAAGTGTCACACCATCACTGACAATGACATATCCTAAGTGCGTAACATCGGGCGGCGCAATGTCAGCTGACGGGTCTCCAGCAGGCGGTTTTGCATAGATAGCATGCACGGTAAAACCGTTTAGTTCAGCAGATTCTCCGGCACAAATCTCTGAAACATTGTTTGCATTAACATCTGTTTCTGACGAAATTTGGCGAACGCTCTCTTCCGGTCCGATAAATCGGGTTTCAGTAGAAGTATCCCAAATTCGACATATGGATTCCGGACACGTATGGTCACCGTGTGCATGTGTCAATAGAACAAAATTGGTCGGAAGCTCGGATTCATCTAAAGGAGGTTCGGTGTGAAAAAAGCGGTCCGAGGGACGGTTCCGCGGAAAATAAGGATCAATTTGGACAATAGTACCATTCGAATCTTTCAGAGCAAAACTACTCTGCTCAAACCAGTGAACAGCGACTGTCCCTTTTGGCACTTTCAAGTTAACAAGTGAATGCATATTAATTCCTTGTATTGCTATAGAATAATAAACTTACGGGTATGTAAATTATTTGGTATAGAACTATTCAACAAACGCTAAATCAAAACAGACAAAATCCAGCCCCACCGGGAACATAATTTTGAGAGAAGAATATTCCGAATGTAATAGGCATCATGTCTCGGTCTGGGAATGAAAAGAAAGGTCTATCTACGCGTACTTCAAACTTAAGACGACTCTTCGTGAGACGGAGCATTTCTATTCCTCCGACAACATATACACCTAAACCACTATCATCGTAGTACCGTTCGTTTGTATTGTAACTTCCACTAAATATAGAGAGTCCACCTCCCGCATACGGTGAAATGTTCTTTTTGTTGAAGAAGTAACGTCCACCAATTGACCAAGATACGAACATAAAATCGTCGCTTCCACTACCTCGGAACTCTGTCCCAACAGAATATGCTGGAGTCTCATAAGACCAACCAAATTCCCAACCCGGTTCAGCGGCTATGTCTATTCCAGGGATAAATGTTCCAAAGATTCCTACATTCCATAGAGATTCACCAGTGATTTTATTGAGTTCGGATGCTTCGTGTTCAGTAACACTTTCCATGTCAGCATTAGAAGTTATCGGTTTGTTGTGAACAAGTGCATCAACTAATCTGGGGGCTGCCGCAATTATCTCTTCAATATTAGCAATCCAAAGCTGCTTTTCAACAATTACTGTCCCAGACGCGGTTTCTTGACTCAGATGGACCAGAATCTTTTCACCTAAACGACGAAGAGTAACCTGATATACAATCCCTTTGGCAGGAGCTTTGTAAATAGGATCGCTTACCGGAATACGTAGTTTTCGCAATTCCACGGCGATCAACACAGCCGCGCTTTGTGCATCAACTTCATCAATGCCGGGATGCTCTCCAATTAGTAAAACAACATCCTTGGCTTCCACAGATGCGGATGCAGAACTTTGTTGAGCGTAGGTTGAAAAGGGTAAGACGCAGGTTAGAATTAACATGGAAAAGACTACGATGTGAAATGTCGGATTGATTTTCATTTTGCTCCTTTTTGAATTCACCACTGATGAATGAAAATAACTTTTGGGTGACTATGCATTAAATTTGCTTCGGTTTCAGGTTGATGCAGCATTTATGAAATTATAGCGAGATTTCATTTAGGTTAGTGGCAATTCCGTTAAGTTTTCTTTGAAAAATCAAATTAACCCGATTTGCAGTGTGAGGTCTCTGGGTCCTCCTCACAATGCCGACTTTATTGGAAAACTTTGAATCAAGTTAATTTGGTCAAATACTATTAGAAAAGGCACAGCAGCAAAAACACTCGCTCTACAACAGTGTCTGTGTGTTAAAAAGCCGGGAGTTTACCATCGTATAGACCGCTCTACCCCATTTATGAACTCTTGCTACGTCGATAAGAAAAAACTGAAAAAGGCTATTACGAGTATAATAATCAAAACAACACTTACTATAAAACCAATTGTAGCGGCAATGAGCTGAATTTGGCGAGTTTTGGCTTTATAAGCGTCTGTATAAAACAGAACATCTTCGTCCGATTTCCCATGCAACCGCATTGCTGTTGGCACAGGTTGGTAAACGTAAGCAATAAGAATTCCTATTACGTTTAATGCTAAACCAGCTGCGAACCAGAGTAATTTGTTGGAATCGGTTTGAGCGTCTTGTTCAGCAGCGGTTATCACATCGTGTCGGTTTGCATTCATTTGCGCGTCCTCTTTTCGGTGTGTTCTTTACCAAACGTTCGGTGTGAAAGCCCCATGCTTTAGCTTGGGGATGAAACACCGCTAACGTCTCCTTTTATCAAAAAACCTTGATTTTGTTCAAGACATGTGGTATACTATTTTTAGTCCGTTGGATAGGAAAGCAATCGCCTACAAACCTTGTAGGTGTCCTATCCAAATCAAATTGCTTTGATTAGAACGGATTGGGACTAAATCCCTTAGCCACATTCGGTTGTCCAAGACTGCAAGTTGTGATCCTTGCCAGTCGTTTGTGATGAGTTCTGAAATCGCATTAGAGATTGTGTAGGAGAACCCTCCACAACCGCGATAGAAACAGAACGCCAAAGAACCAAAGTATCAGGAACGATTTTGGGTTTGCAGTAGTTCCTGTAGTCGCACCGCTGGCGGGTGCCACCTCAACATTGCTGAGGTTTATCAAGTCGCTGGGCGAGTTTTCTATATGCTGAAAAAGCCAGACGAAAACTCGGTAAAAGCCCAGAAGCATATTCTAATATGCAAAAGATGCCCACCTTCCAATGTTCTGAACGGAGAAGGAGCTAAAGAAACCCAATGCTTTAGCTTTGGGAGCCGTCACGCACCTTGATGGTAAGTTTTAATATGACATATCTAATCATTAAGGTAACCGCTCAACAAAATCCGAAATAAAAACATTAAAACAAATGGGATGCAACAACCTACGGCGGCATAAATACGTTGAATGCTTCTTGCCTTGATTATATACGTATCTGTGTAAAATGCAATGTATTCTTGCGAGTTTTCAAACAAACGTGTTGCAGGAGGTGTTGGTTGATAGATGGTCGCGATGAGTATTCCTATTATGTTTCCGACAAAACCCACCATAATCCATTGCAATTTGCTGACGTCAGTTTGGGCATCCTGGTCAGCTGCAACGACTGCTCGGTGTATATCATTAGACATTTATCAGTTTCCTTCAGAAAAATTCTGATTAAAGCACAGACAAAAGCAGACAATTAAATTCTACCTGAACCTCAGCAAGAAAGTCAACTCTATTTTAGATTACGGTATCTCAATGGCGCGGCGTTCTACTGTTGCTCTTCGTGCGGCTTCAATAATCGCAAGATTGTGGTATGCCTTTCCAGCACTGATAGGAAATGCTTTGCCTTCAGCGAGTGCATTAAAGGTCGCTGTAAAATAACCAACATGTCCGCTTGCATCCTTGAGTCCTTCGTCATCAAGGTTTGGAAGTTCTAATTGTTTCCATCCTTCTGCTCTGGTGAACCGGGATAGTGCGTCGCGAACATTGTAGCGATGGCGGACACGTAGTGATCCGTTTTCAGCATGGACTTCGCACCAACCGAAATCTGTTGCAGGAACACACCATGCCCCAGAAACAGTCGTAATAGCACCGTTTTCATGTTCACACAACAACATAGCGATGTCGTCAACATCAATGTCAAAACACATCGTTTTCACGCGTGCCTCAACGTAACGAACGGGAGATTGCATTAGGGTACAGACAGAATAGATCTCATGATAACTCGTATCACTTACACAACCGCCTCCTTTCGCCTTGCTTGCGCGCCACGCGAATGCAGGTGTAGGATGGTTTGCAGAAAAGTCGGTCGATTTCAGTCCCATTCCGGTGCTTCGTCCGTAATAGGTTTTACCTATTTCAGGCAGTTGTGCAATTGCCTCTTGCATCCCCGCAGTATAGAGATAGTTATGCACCACCGTGTAGGCTACACCGCTACTGTTGACCGCTTCCATAATTTTATCTGCATCATCCAACGTCGTCGCCATCGGTTTTTCGGAAATTATTGCCACTCCTGCCTTAGCAGATTCAATCACCTGTTCAGCGTGAAATGAATGCGGCGTTGCAATTATTACTGCATCAATATCGGCTTTTGCCAGCATCTCCCGATAATCTGTAAATCGGTTTTGTGCTGGAACATTAAATTGGTCACCAACTATCTGAAGATTTTCCGATACAACATCCGCAAGGGCAGTAATTTTGACGGTTTCTGAAAGTGCAAGATAAGCACGAGCATGTGTCTTTTGTACAATACCACCACAGCCAATGAGTCCTAAACGAATTGTTTTTTTCATCGTTATCTCCTTTTGTTTAAGTCTATCACATTTACCATTTCTGTCAAACATTTTTGTAACACCTGTTCCGTAAAATATGCTATAATGGTTTCGTAATTTATCTAACAAAAAGAGGATTTGGATATGAGTCAAGAAAAACAAAAAAATTCTGAAGAGAGTACCTCTGAGGAAAAAGATAAGTCAATACCTGAAGATAATCTCTCTATTACACACCATAGTGTTACGATTAATGGTGAAGAAATCAATTATACCGCCACAGCAGGAACGCTTGTTTTGAAGGCAGAAGATGACAAAGAAGGTGAGAAACCGAAAGCATCTATCTTCTTCGTGGCATACACGTTAGATGATGTAGAAGACGCATCAAAACGTCCAATAACGTTTTCCTTTAATGGCGGTCCGGGTTCCTCATCAGTTTGGTTGCATTTAGGTGTGTTAGGTCCGCGGCGTGTTAAACCGGATGCTGATGGAAATCCACCTCAACCACCGTATGAATTAACAAATAACGAGTTTTCCATTTTGGATAAGACCGATCTGGTATTCATTGATCCTGTGAGCACCGGTTTCAGTAGAGCGGTGCCGGGAGAAGAAGCGAAACAGTTCCACGGTTTCCAGCGGGATATAGAATCGGTAGGGGATTTTATTCTGCTCTATTTGGGACGTTACAAGCGGTGGCGTTCCCCTAAATTCCTCATTGGCGAAAGTTATGGCACAACGCGGGCGTGTGGATTGTCTGGATATCTTCAAGAGAGAAATGGAACTTACCTCAACGGTATCATGCTTGTTTCTGTGGTGCTGAACTTTCAGACGATTCGGTTTGCTGTAGGTAATGATTTACCCTATATCCTCTATTTGCCGACCTATGCAGCAACAGCTTTTTGGCATAACAAACTTAGTGAACTAGAAACTGCAGAAGAGGGTAGTTTCGAAGAGATTTTGGATGAGGTGAGAGACTTCGCAATAGGCGATTACACAGTCGCCTTGATGCAAGGTTCAGAGATACCGGATGACAAAAGGCAAGAGATTGTTCAGAAATTGGCAATGTACACCGGACTCACAACCGAATATATTGAGAAGACCGATTTACGAATAAAAATTAACAGATTCTGTAAGGAGTTGCTACGAGACGAAAGTCTAACGATTGGACGTTTTGATAGTCGCTTTACAGGTATTGACCGTGATTCCGCTGGTGAGAACTATGAATACGATCCAAGTTCGGCAGTTATCCAAGGTGCTTATACGGCAACGCTAAACGATTACGTTCGGGGTGACCTTGAGTTTGAGAGCGACCTCCCGTATGAAATTCTAAGTGGACGCGTGCATCCGTGGGACTACAGTAACCATCAAAACGAGTACGTGAACGTTGCCGACTCGCTTCGTAAAGCAATAACGATAAACCCAGCGTTAAAAGTTTATGTTGCAAGTGGCTATTATGATTTGGCAACGCCGTTTTTGGCGACAGAATACACGTTTACCCACCTTGGCCTGGATAAATCTCTGCAGGATAACATCACAATGGCTTACTACAAAGCGGGACACATGATGTATATTGATATGGATGAATTGAAAAAGATGAAGGAAGATATGGATGCATATCTTGACGCAACGTTGTCCGAATCTTAATCACTTTAGCGTTCCACAAAAATTTCTAAGGTATGTATGAGTTACCAGAGAGACTTTGAAAAAAGACTTAACATCGCTGTCGTTGGTGTTGGTTCTCACGGTTATCGGAATGTTTTACCGACGTTGACATTTCTTCCGATTCACCTGAAAGCGTTTTGCGATGTCAATCTTGATCGTGCCAAACTGACCGCTGAACAGTATGGTGTGAAGGCGTGTTACGAGAATATGACAGATATGTTTCGAAACGAGGAATTAGATGCTATATTCCTCTGTGTGCCGCCACGTCTTCACCCAGAATTGACGTGTGAGGCGTTAGACGCAGGTGTCCATGTATGGTTAGAAAAACCACCAGGCATGTTTGCCAGTGAAGTTGAGGAGATGATTCGTCATCGTAAAGACCGCGTAGTGGTTGTCGGTTTCAAGAAAGCGTTCATGCCTGCCACACAGAAAATCATTGAAATCTTTGGGACAGCAGAATATGGTCCTTTGCGAACGTTATTGGGTGTTTACCCAATGACAATTCCGAGTGATGGTAAACGCGTTCTGCGTGAGCGCGAACATACCAACTGGCTTCAAAATGGGGTTCATCCATTATCGCTGCTGTTAGCAGTAGGTGGCAAGGTTTCTACTGTCACTGTTCACCGTGCTGCACGCGGTGGTGGGGTATGTATCTTAGAATTTGCCAGCGGCGTGCTTGGTAATTTTCATCTTGCTGATGGTGCAAGGCATGGGCAGCCATCAGAACTCTATCAATTTTTCGGTGATGGATGTCACGCTGAAATTCGGAACGGGACACGGGTATTGTTACAACGCGGCATTGAGTATAATTACAGCGGCAGCACAAGTTTTGCACCTGAAGGTTTTGAGGGCGGTGCCATTATTTGGGAACCACAAAACAGTCTCGGCACACTTGAAAACAAGGGATTATTCATACAGGGATTCTACCAAGAGATGCGGTATTTCTGTGATTGTGTTCTGGATGGAAAACCTGCTGAGCAAGGGTCGCTTGAGTTTGCATTAGAGGTCATGAAGGTTTATGAGGCAGGACTTCGTTCAGAGGGTGATACGGTAACTGTTTAATAAGAACGATTGCAGTTTTGATACTTTATCTGGAGCAATAATGCTAACCAAATTGATTTGTCGTAATTTCAAAAACTTTGACGACGTTGAGATTGAATTAGGCAATCCAGTTGTCTTTATCGGTCCAAATAATTCTGGCAAAACAACGGCGTTACAGGCTTTGGCTTTGTGGGAAATAGGATTAAAACGGTGGAACGAGAATCACAAAGGAAAACCAAAATCGGAAAAGCGTTCGGGTGTTGTTGTCAACCGACTTCACCTAATCTCTGTTCCCATCCCAAGGGCACGCTTGCTCTGGCGAAACTTGCGAGTTCGTGATGTAGAGAGGATTGATGGTAAACAACAGAACCAAAATATACGCATAGATATTATTGTTGAAGGTATCACTAATGGCAAAAACTGGAAGTGTGGATTAGAATTTGATTATGCCAATCAGGAATCCATTTACTGCCGCCCGCTAAGAACATCAGAAGATAATGGGAAAGTAACCTCACGAATGGTTATTCCTAAGGAAGCAGGCGATCTCTCTGTCGCTTATCTTCCACCGATGTCTGGACTCACATCTAATGAAATCCGATTAGAGCAAGGAACAATCGGTGTCCGGATCGGCGAAGGGCGTACTGCAGAAGTCTTACGTAACTTATGCTATCAGGTTTCACAGGATACAGCAACATGGAATAAACTCTGCGATCAGATCCATGCGTTATTCGGAGTGCAACTGGATCCACCAGATTATATTGCAGAACGTGGAGAGTTTGTGATGAACTATTGTGATGAGTCTGGTATCTCTCTTGACTTATCTTCATCAGGACGTGGGTTACAACAAACGCTACTGCTGCTCGCCTATATCGCCGCACATCCCGGGTCTGTCCTTCTACTTGATGAACCAGATGCGCATCTTGAAATTCTTCGCCAACGGCAGATTTATCAAGTGCTTACAGAATTAGCAAGGGAACATGACAGTCAAATTGTTGCTGCAAGTCATTCAGAAGTAATCCTCAATGAGGCAGCGGATCGCGACGTAGTTATTGCTTTTCTCGGCAAACCCCATCGAATAGATGATCGCGGTAGTCAATTATCGAAATCACTTAAAACAATCGGATATGAGCAATACTATCAGGCAGAACAACAGGGATGGGTCCTCTACCTTGAAGGTGCTACAGACCTTGCAATCTTGCGAGCATTTGCAGAAAAACTTGACCACCCTTTACAAGCTGCGTTAAATGCACCATATGTGGTATATATTGGCAATCAACCGGGAAAAGCGCGAGAACACTTTTACGGCTTACACGAAGCGAAATCAGATATGGTAGGCTTCTGTCTTTTTGACCGAATTTCTGATGAACTTCACATTCATCCAGACTTAATAGAGTATGCATGGAACCAACGTGAAATTGAAAATTATATTGTATCCAGCAAACAAGTGCTAATTGATTGGGCACACGATGCCGCAAAGAAACAGTCCAGTGGTCCTCTATTTGATGTGATTTGGGTGCCTGAATGGAAGTCTACAATGGAAAATACAATAGAGAAAATTGAAAACGCACTTGTAGAACTCCGTAAAGGTTCGCCTTGGTCATCCGATATTGAGATAAGTGATGATTTTTTGGACCCTCTGTTTGACTCTTTTTTTGAAAAATTGGAATTACCGAATCTGATGCAAAAAACGAATTATCACACTTTAGTCCGATATGTTAAATCAGATCAGATTGACCCAGAAGTTGTGGACGTGCTTGATGCTATTTTAGGAGTTGCCAATAAAGCGAAGCCATTGAGTAACTTGTAGGATGGAGGGAATAGGCGTCCGATAACCAGTTTCGAAACGACACGGTGCGCTTTCCGAGCCGCACTATTAGCGTCAATTTAGCGGTCCCCAACCCGGTAGGTGCGGTTTGTAACCGCACCGGAACTTAGGGAATAGGCGTCCGATAACCAGTTTCGAAAACGACACGGTGCGCTTTCCTAACCGCACCATTAGCGTCAATTTAGCGGTCCCCAACCCGGTAGGTGCGGTTTGTAACCGCACCGGAACTTAGGGAATATGCCTAGATAACCGCTTTCGCGAACGACTCGGTGCGGTTACAAACCGCACCTACCGGACCTGGAGGAACCCTAAATTGACGCTTATGGTGCGGTTTCCGAACCGCACCATAGGCGTCAATTTAAGGAAACATCTGTGTTTTTATGAACCCTTCTCAATAGGCATGGTTATTGAGACTGTCTTATATTCAGTCCCATAGGGACGATATGTTTATAGAAAAACGTATAATAGTCTCTTTCGCTCCGTAGGTGCGATATTTCTATAACGTTTTTGTTGGACATATCGCACCTACGGAGCGAAAGAGATTGAGAACGTTGGGTGCTATAAACATATAGTCCCTACGGGACTGAAGAGCATTTCTCATATTTGAAAAACCACTAAATTGACGCTTATGGTGCGGTTTCCGAACCGCACCTACCGGCCCTGGAGGAACCCTAAATTGACGCTTATGGTGCGGTTTCCGAACCGCACTGATAGATTGGAATCAAGTTAATTTGGTATTACGTGCTACAAGAGACAAAGCAGAAATGTAAAATGTGAATAGGGTACATAGTTGATAGTAACGTCCTTACCATAAAAAGGGGATCAATATGTCAAAAGTTGCAGTGATTGCAGGTGTAGGTCCGGGTTTAGGTGCAGCTATCGCACGTAAATTTGCGAACGAAGGTTGTAACCTTGCATTACTTTCCCGCTCATCTGCATACATACTCAATTTATCAAACAGATTGGAAGAAATAGGCGTATCCGTTACCCCTATCCCAACAGATATTACGGATGCTGCCCAAGTAGCCGCGAGTTTTTCCCACATTCGTGCGGAATTAGGAACGCCGGATATTTTGGTCAATCACACTGGTAATGCGGCGTGGGGGAACCTTTCAGAACTAACACCAGAGGCATTTGAAAACTCATGGCGGGTATGCACACTTGGTGCTTTTCTCTGTGTTAAACAGGTAATGCCGGGCATGCTTGAAAAGGGAAGCGGGACGATTCTCTTTTCTGGCGCGACATCTGCTGTGCGCGGCAGAGCAGGGGCAATTGCATTCAGCAGTGCAAAATTTGCAATGCGTGGGTTGGCATCTTCACTTGCCCGTGAAGTTGGACCGCAAGGCATCCACGTAGCGCATATCATTATTGATGGTGTTATTAATACACCTAGTCTCCGAGAACGGTATCAATTAGAACCCGACGAACTGTTGCTTGAACCAGACGCTATTGCGGATACCTATTGGGCACTTGTGCAACAAGAACGCAGCGCGTGGAGTTTTGAGGTTGATGTCCGTCCACATAATGAAGAATTCTTTACATAAGGATTCGCCGACCCATAAGCCTCTTCCTACACTTCTTGCCAATTTATGGAAAAATCCAAATATGTGAACACCCTCTGGTAGGTGCGGTTTCTAACCGTACCTTTTTGTATCAACATCTCAAATAACGCAAAGGACGAGAATATCAGCGTTCGTAGTCGCGCAATTCATTGCGCCTCTTTTCTTTGAATATAAGAGGCGCAATGAATTGCGCGACTACAAACGAGTCTTTTCTTAAATTGACGCTTATGGTGCGGTTTCTAACCGCACCTACCGCGCTTGAGGATGGTTCCTTAAAACGTACTTTCGCGGCTGGTCAATGGACACCACCGCGTTGTTTGGAGATGACGCAGCAACACATCTTTTGCTGCTGGCGTGCCAATACGGTATAGTGCATGCACCGCATTACCACGGATATAACGGTTTCCGTCAAAAAGTAGGTTTTCCAACCCTTCAACTGCATCCGCAGCATTCTCACCAATTCGAGACAACGCAAACACAGCATTCCGTCTGACTCCATCGTTTGGATCTTCCAATGCCTTTGTCAATCCCGGTACAGCTAACGAACTCAATTGACTCGTTGTGCCCAACGCTTCTATAGTGCGCGCTTGAACTGAGTCAGATTTGTCGTCCAATGATTCTACCAATGCCGGAACAGCGGGTTCTGCTTTAGTTCCGAGGTCTCCCAACGCTTCAGCAGCAATAGCACGAACGTGTTCAGGGGATTCTTTTAAAGCATTTCGTAACGCATCAACAGCGGGTTCTCCAACTGCATTCAGCGCATAACACGCGTTTCGGCGAGTCATATCCGATTCCTCATGTAGACATCTCACCAATGATCTAACAGCCTTTTCTCCAAACTTTGTCACTTCATACGCCGCCTGCAGTCCTGTTGATTCAGAGGTGCCATTCAACGCGGTAATTATATCCGATAACGATTCACCGTTAGATAAAGACAAGGCATTGCCATTCTTTGAACCAAGGTGCCAGTTCCAAAGATGGTTAAACATCTCTTGATGTTCAGCTGGACCAAGTGCTGTTCCGTTTGCCCATTCTGTATCCTTATTTGCCCATGTGGGTTCCTGCGGTTCCGTCATCCGGGCATATAGGAACTTCATCATGTAACGTCTATTATCAGTCTGATTCGGCATAGCGCGGTGCCACAAGTCGTAGTTCGCAAATGCAACAGTTCCTGCTTTTCCAGTGACGGGTTGTTCGGGTGCTACTTGTGATCCTTCCTGCGTACTGAAGTAATGACTTATCGGAACAACACCGGTCGGTCCACGCTCAATAGGTGTATCTTGCGGATAATAGAACGCGAGTAACCTTCGCGTATGGTGTGACCATCGCTTGCCGCCATCTTGATGCAATCCTTGTCCTTTGCTACCAGGTGGATTATAGTGCGGGTGTCGGTGCGGTTGCATATAGTAATCCGGTCCCAATAGACTTGTCAAAGCCCCTTTCACGTTAGCATCGTCAAAGACTCTCTGAATCTCTGGTATTCGAGGCAAAAGGTTATTGCCCGGATTGCCTTCTTTGTCAAACACAGCAACCGTTTTGTCAAAGACATCATCGTGATACTCTTGCGGTAACGTTGTCGTAACGGTGACAAAACCGTTCACAATAAAATGCCGCATCTGTGCATCAGTTAAGAGGTTTTCTGCCATTTTCTTTCCTCCAAAGGTTTCGGTATCTATCTAAATCTTTCTTAAACCTAATTTAACCGAGGGTGTTTCATAAATAAAGTTGCGATGTGTCAGGGTAATAGATATCCTTTCAATGAAAACTAAACCATTGAAAGAGTAGCCCATGTATTATCCTGACATGAAAGAGTATATCACATTTTTGTTTTCTTTGCTTGATGAGTTTGCTGAAATAAAAAAGATGGTTATCAGCAGAGGGAGACCGAAAACCTATTCAGATGCTTCGCTACTTGCCTTTTATGCGGTGATGACGTTGAAGCAGATCAACACAATCCGCGCATAGCACCCGACGCTGGCACACAGATATAAAGCATTGTGCCCGCTGCAGATTTTTTAGGGCTTGATGTGATGCTTGGACAACTCGCTATGTTGATGAATGTCCGGTGGGAGAGACCCACACGAAATGTAACTCATATCAAAACTGTATTTCAATAAAAATGATTTATGAAACACCCTCATTTTAAATCATTATAACCCAAGTATAGAATTTCCAGCACCAAAAAATTTAACTTGATTCATATTATACTTTAAAGTATAATAATCTAAAGTATAATAATCTAAAGTATAATATGAGGCATTATGTTTATAAACCGAGAACAGGAACTAGCAGCATTAGAGCAATTGTATCATTCTGGAAAACCAGAATTCTTTGTATTGTATGGTAGACGTCGAATCGGAAAAACTGAACTTCTATTACAGTTTTGTAAAGACAAACGAAGCATCTATTTTCTTGCGAGTCAGATGAAAGAACGCGATCACCTTCGGCAGATAATCGAAGTAGCACAACATACAATTGATGACCCATTGCTGCAGAACATTTCATTTAATGATTGGGAATCGGCACTTATCTATTTTGCTCAAAAGTCTCAGGAAGAAAGATTGGTATTAGTTCTTGATGAATTTCAGTATCTCTGTGAGGATAACACGGCACTTCCTTCTCTTATACAAAGGTTTTGGGATTTACACGGGAAGAATAGCAACCTTTTCCTAATTTTATGTGGGTCGCATGTAAGTTTCATGGAACGTGAAGTATTAGCAGAACGATCACCACTGTTTGGTAGACGAACAGGACAACTCCAGTTGATGCCACTGTCCTATCGTGATAGCGGTAGGTTTTTTCCTGAATATTCTCATAAAGAGAAATTGATTGTATATGGAATCCTCGGTGGAATTCCAGCATATCTGAATCGATTTGTGTTAGGTTCATCACAACATTTGCAGGAAACAACTCAAAGAACGATACAACAACAAATCAAAGAGGAGTTACTCACGCCTCACGGATATTTATTTGATGAAGTTAACTTCCTATTGCGTATGGAACTCAGAGATCCAAGAACGTACGCAAGCTTATTGCAAGCAATTGCTAACGGGGCAACAAGACTTAATGAGATTTCACAGCGGGTGGGACTTGAAAAGACTAAAATAAATAAGTATTTGACTGTACTAAGAGATTTAAGATTGATAAAGAGAATTACACCATTAACTGAACGTGCCCCTTTGAAAAGCAGGAAAGGTCTCTATAAAATCGCGGATAATTACCTGAATTTCTGGTTTCGATTTGTACTACCCAACAGAAGTCTAATTGAATCACGGAACGAAGATATGGTATATCAGCAGATGATTGCGCCGCACCTTTCTGATTACATGGGTGCAATCTTTGAAGACGTTTGCCATCAATATGTAGAACGCTATTGGGAGGAAAAGTTGAATATTGCACCAAAACGAGTTGGATCACATTGGGGATCTGACCTTGAAATCGACGTATTGACTGAGAATATAGACGACAGCCACTGGTTTGGTGAATGCAAATGGTGGAATCAACCGGTTGGAGAAAACGTACTCAACCGTCTGATAGAAAAATCCGAGAAAGTTTCTGACCAATGGAAACAGGATCCAAGATACCTTCTGTTTTCTGCCAGTGGATTTACGGATGCCCTCAAACAGAGAGCATCAGTGGAAGGTGTTCTGCTCTTTGAGCCAAAGGATATGTTTTAGCCTGCTTATTGCATGAACAATACGTTTTGACATACTCCCCTGCCTAAAGGCGAGGGGGTTCTTTTGTTCTTAGATTAGGCATTTTAAGCGCCTAAATAACATTTCCTGCTTCGTCTAACATTGCTCCGAAACGGAGTCTGACACGTTATCCACAGGCGTTTATCCTCTCAGCGTGCCCCGCCGCGAGGTGTTTGCGAATGTGGCAGGGGCATAGAGGTTATCTAGGGTTCAAGGTGTTCTGCTACATTCTAATGTTTTTAGTGATTTCGCACCAGCATCACACACCTTCTCACGGGTGGGGATAGGACCCACGTTGTGTTTACGTGGGGTGAGAACCCTATCATAAATGCTGGTAATATTATATCGGACTTTGCACGTAAATGTCAAGACTATTTCGTTTCTTCTCCGACTCAAATTAGTTAGACACATCAACGTCACTGGACCCCCTGCTAAAGCATGGGGGATTGCTCCAGTTTCTGTTCAACAACAGATGGGAATTAGAAATGGCAAAAATTATTACCGGAAATCGTGTTGGACAAAATGGTATAATTCGTGTCGGGTGTTCGGCTGTTATTTTCGATCCACAGCGTGAAAAAATTCTATTAACAAGACGCGAAGATAATAATCAATGGTGTCTACCAAGTGGAGGAATGGAGCCAGGCGAGAGCACATCTGAGACGTGTGTTCGAGAGGTCGAAGAAGAAACGGGTTTGCAAGTCGTAATAGAACGCTTAATCGGTATATACACAACCCCACACGAGTTGATTGTGTATCAAGATGGAAACAAAATCCAGCTAGTGGCTTTATGCTTTGAGGCGGAAATTGTAGGTGGTGAACTTCGGCTTAGTTGCGAAACAACCGAATATGGATACTTTTCATATCAAGAGATACAGGAATTGGATCTGCTTTTGAACCACGTGCAACGTATCAAAGATGCCTACAGTGGAAAAATGACGACTTTCATCAGGTGATGAATCGCTTATACCCAATTAACCGAGGGTGTTTCATAAATAAAGTTGCGATGTGTCAGGCTAATGGATATCCTTGAATGAAAACTAAACCATTGAAGGAGTATCCCCTGTATTATCCTGACATGAAAGAGTATATCACATTTTTGTTTTCTTTGCTTGATGAGTTTGCTAAAACAAAAAAACGGTTATTTGATATAAATCATTTACAGTAGATTAACTTTTTCGTGAGATTTAATTGACATATATGGTGAAGTGGAGTATAATTACCCTAATAAGACGTATAAATGAAATTATATACTAAATATAATTATTTGTCTTAATATGGTTTATATGTTTCGGAAAGCAGATCAACACAATCCACGCATAGCACCCGACGCTGGCACACAGATATAAAGCATTGTGCCCGCTGCGGACTGAGTTTTGTGAGTTCAGTGCGGAGTAGACAGTCGCAAACGGATATGGTTTTTCACACCCCCTTGCTTATGAAGATAAGAGTTTGTTCAAAACCCAAGGGCACCATTAGCGTCAATTTAGTGATCCTCCAGGCCGGTAGGTGCGGTTTTGCGGTGTACTCACCCAAATGCGATCTGCATTCCTAACCGCACCGGATACTACAAGGAAACTGGAAATTACCCGATTAAATTCTTAATCTTCATACGGGACTAAAGAGCATTTTTCATATTCGTCCAATCACTAAATTGACGCTTATGGTGCGATTAGGAAACCGCACCTACCGCCCAGAAAATAAGACAAATCCCGTTAATTTGGTATTATACTGGACCGTTATGCATTGGAACTTTAACAAAGGAGTTAGAATCATGGCAAACATTAAATGGGAATTAAGTGGTATTGCTTTCATTATCCTTTTCACCATCGGATGCCATTTTTGGGTAAAATGGGAAATCGCATCTGATCAACCTTTGGCTGCCCAAACCGAACCGCTTCTACAAAAGCATAACAAGAATCAGAGTTATATTGGCTATCATTTGTCAACAGATACGGATGGGCCAAAGTCGGACGATAGTTCGGTTTCATCTATCGGATTAAATTAAATCCTCATTTGAAAAAAAAACTAAAGATTATTTAGCGAGAGCTATATAGTAACGAGTTGTGCTAGATAACTTTTTGTAAAATATTATTTCATACAACAATTGTCCAATCTTTATAGGTTGGATACACTCTTCAGTCCTGTAGGGACGATATGTTTATAGAATACGTACCGAGAACCTCTTGAGTTCCGCTGGGGAAACCAAAGAGCATTTTTCATATTCGTCCAATCACTAAATTGACGCTTATGGTGCGATTAGGAAACCGCACCTACCGCCCAGAAAATAAGACAAATCCCGTTAATTGGGTATTACACAACTTTTACCGAAGTCAATACATGCAGTGACTGCGACAGGTTTTGAGTTGAAAGTATTTCTATTTATCATCGCAACCAATATAAAACAACTTTATGGCGATAGGTAGCAACTTGGGTTATATGGTGAAATCAAATTAAAAAGTCATAATTGGTAACCATATATAGAATTAATTCGTAATTAATTCCTGTTGTCTTAATATGGTTTCATTATTAGGTATTTTAAGCTTTGATGGTATGTACTTCGGTGGTATGTAGAAGATGAATATTTTCATTATGAGACAAACAATTTATATTTTTTTAAAAATGATGATTAGTCTTATGATTATATCCACGAATTTATATGCAGCAATAGCACAATCTGTGAATATCCCGGATCCCGCGCTGCGTGCAGCAGTAGAAATAGAACTTGGTAAGAATGCTGGGAATACAATTACTCAAGCAGAAATGGGTGCTGAAATGGGAATAAGTGATTTGACAGGGCTTGAATATGCAACCAACCTAAAAATTGTGTTTCTTCAAGATAACTCAATATCAGATCTTACGCCTTTGACCAATTTAACCCATTTGACAAATTTGTATCTTACAAAGAACCAAATATCAGACATTTCATCACTTTCCAATATAAGTGCATTACATACATTGCTTCTTGGTTACAATGAAATTACAAGTCTTGAAAATTTACCGGATTTAAGCTCAGCCCATGCACTTCAATTTCAGTACAACCAAATAACCTCTATTGAACCTTTGGTAAACCATACGGAATTAATCAGCGAATATGATACTTATGTGGACTTAGAAGGGAACCCTTTAGACGAGGAATCCATAAAAATCCACATTCCGACACTATTCTTTGATAGGCGTATAGATGTAAAATTTCCAAGTAAATACATTACGAAGTTATCAGGTGATAACGAGACAACAACCACCAACGCTAAGTTACAACCATTTGTCGTGGGAGTCTATGATTTTGATAATAACATACTCTCTGGTGTAAATGTCAAATTTGAGCTTTTTGAGGGAAATGGCTATTTTACAAATGGATCTTACGAAGAGGAGTACACGGTCAGCAATACTACAACTGATGCCGATGGTAGAGCATCAGCGACACTCACTACAGGATCTGAAACTGGTACATACCGAATCCATGTGATAGTTCCAGATGCGCGTTCGAAAACCTTTATTGCAACGGTGGTAGTGGCACAAACATTGCCACAATTAACATATAAGGATCAACAGCATCCGATAGAACAGGTTTCACTACAACAGCAACAACCTGATGCAACCCCAACACCAATACTAGATGAGCAACCCAAAGTTCTCAGCAAACTTTCTTATCCAGGACAGATCGGTTTCAGTGAGTTGATGTTCACCTCTAAAGTAGGTCTGGATACTCTCCCGCAGTGGATAGAACTGTATAACTGTAACGACACAGAAAAGGTGAATCTCGAAGGTTGGAAACTCGAAATTGAAACACGCGACAAAAATGGTGAACATCAACACGTTGTGATCCTGTTTGAAGAATTGCATGTTTTGCCAAAACAGGCGGCACTCATAGTAACATGGTCAGGACGGAACTCAGGAAATATTTCTGAAGATTATATCTACAAAGTTCCTGAACGTTTTGATGAGTTTGAAAAGACCAAATATCAGAATAAGATTCTCGGTCAGAGTGGTTTCTCCTTGAAGTTGTTGGACCCAGATGGTATTGTCAGCGACGTGGCGGGGAATTTGGATGGTGATAGTTCAACAGCAGATAAACCAGCATGGGATTTACCATCTGGAACGACAAAGGACGGTATCCGAACATCTTTGATACGTAGATATGCAAAGGACACAAATATACCACTTGATGGCACAGAGTTAAATAACTGGCGGCGTTCGTGTGAACTAAAGTTATCAATTATATCATATTGGGGCAAGATAACGGATATTGGGAATCCGGGTTATAGAGGATCGAGTCCTCTGCCCGTTAAGCTGTCGTATTTCCGTGCAGAAAAGACAGATACTGGAGTTGTCATCAAATGGACAACAGAATCAGAAATTGAAAATGCTGGGTTTAATATCCGGCGAAGTCAATCTAAGCAAGGTCCGTTTGTGAAAGTTAATATGACACTCATCCAAGGTGCTGGCACCACGGGGGAACGCAATGCATATAAGTGGATAGACACTACAGCGAAACCGAATATTGAGTATTATTACCAAATTGAAGATGTGTCTTTTGCTGGTGCACGCCAGGCACTTACGACAAAACGAATGAAGGGCATTTTCTATTTAAAGAATAGATTACCCACACAATGGAGTAAATTGAAAATGAGAGATTAACTTAAGTTGCGGTATGCCATTGGTATTGCCGCTAAACCCTATTATAACGTGAGTTTGATATATAGCAAATTCTAAACATAAATGGACATTTTCGTAGGGGTTAGGTTACCTAACCCCTACGGGCGAGAAGACCTCACCCCTACGAGAAGCCCGACATCTTGTTTTTATCAAACTCACGTTATTATAAAACTTTTCACATGTTTGAATAGAGAGGATTTAACATGAAATTTAATAAAGATGCAACTTACGAATCTATCAAGAACATCTTGAATAAAATACGAACCGTGTCAAAAAACTGTGTTTTCATTTGTGTAATGGGACTCATAGGTCTACAAGGTATTTGTTATGGTGCCCCCAAGTTTGTCGACTCCGGCAATAACGAAGTGGAGCACTATGAATTTGATTTCGAAGAAAACCAAGTTGTAGATACGGTTGTCGGTCAAGTTAGTGTGGTGGATGATAATGAAGGTGGGACGTTGACATACGATCTAGTCTTCGCGGAAGACTATCCGTTTACTATTAATAACAGTGGTGAGTTAAAAACAACCGCTGTTCTGGATCACGAAATTGAGGAATTGTATTTTTTTGCAGTAAATGTGAAAGCTGAGTATGCTGATGACCCTGATATGTACGATACTGCTAATATATATGTCCGCGTCACAGATGATACCTCTGATAACGATAACCTTGTATTCAGTGGTGGCAGCAGCAGAACGTTTGAGGTGGAAGAAAACTTACCCGAGGGCACTTCAGTCGGTAGCGGTAGGCAAGTAAAGGCAGTGATTCCTTCTAATATTAACGCCGCAGTAGTGCACACCCTTGAAGGAACAGATGCGAATTCTTTTAATATTGTAAGCTCAAGTGGACAGATAAAGACCAAGTTTGTTTTGGACTATGACGACAAGAACACATATAGTGTCGTGGTTAGAGCTACTTTTGACACACAATCAATCACTGCTGATGTAACTATAAATGTATTGGACGCAGACGATAACGGCCCACCTCCACCAGAGAATCAACAGCCTCAGTTTACAGAAGGTGAATCTGCCACGCGTACAATCGCAAAAAACAAACCCATTGGGAGCAATATTGGTAGTCCTGTGTCAGCTTCAGACGCTGACAGTAGTGACACCTTAACCTATAGCCTTGGTGGTACAGATGCGGGTTCATTTGCAATTAATACCAGCACAGGACAATTGAAAACTGAAACCGTGCTTGATTTTGAATCCAAAAACATATATACAGTTGAAATATCTGTTTCCGACGGTAAAGGTGGCAGCGACACTATAACGGTCACTATTAACGTCACAGATGTACCTGTGAATCAACAGCCTCGGTTTACAGAAGGTGAATCTGCCACTCGTACAATCGCAGAAAACACATCCTCGGGGAGCAATATTGGTAGTCCTGTGTCAGCTTCAGACGCTGACAGTAGTGACACCTTAACCTATAACCTTGGTGGTACAGATGCGGGTTCATTTGCAATTAATACCAGCACAGGACAATTGAAAACTGAAACCGAGCTTGATTTTGAATCCAAAAACATATATACAGTTGAAATATCTGTTTCCGACGGTAAAGGTGGCAGCGACACTATATTGGTCACTATTAACGTCACAGACGTAGACGAGAACGTACCGCCACCAGAGAATCGACAGCCTCAGTTTACAGAAGGTGAATCTGCCACTCGTACAATCGCAGAAAACACATCCTTGGGGAGCAATATTGGTAGTCCTGTGTCAGCTTCAGACGCTGACAGTAGTGACACCTTAACCTATAACCTTGGTGGTACAGATGTGGGTTCATTTGCAATTAATACCAGCACAGGACAATTGAAAACTGAAACCGAGCTTGATTTTGAATCCAAAAACACATATACAGTTGAAATATCTGTTTCCGACGGTAAAGGTGGCAGCGACACTATAACGGTCACTATTAACGTCACAGATGTAGTCGAAGTCCAAACCCAGTCAACAGTGGACACAACGACAACGGAAACAGAAACAGAAACACCTGTGGAACGAATTGTTCCTATCAGTAAACTTTCTACACCTGGACAGATCGGGTTTAGTGAATTGATGTTCACTTCCAATGGTGGACTCCATTCCAAGGCACAGTGGATTGAGTTATATAACAACTCAGATACCGAAACGGTAAATCTCATAGGATGGCACCTCGCAATAGAGGCACGCGATAAGAATGGATTGCATCGGTATGCAGACATCACGCTTAAGAATTTACCTATTCAGCCAAATCAGACAGCGTTAATCGTCACGTGGATGGATAGGAAGTCAGAAGTTATTTCTGAAGATCGTGTCTATAACTTTTTCGACCATCACAGCAATGAGTTTGAACAGAACCAACACCGCAACATGGTGCTTGGAGAAGTGGGATTATTCTTGAAGTTAACGGATCCTGATGGTGCTGTCAGTGACGTTATTGGAAATCTTGATGGCGATAGAAAAACAAATGATGAACCTAAATGGGAACTCCCTTCTGGCACAACCAAGGATGGCGTGCGGACGTCGTTATTACGGAAGTATAATGTAAAAGCAGACGTTCCACGAGACGGTACTGATGTAGCCAATTGGGAGCGTGCGGCGGATCGTCCATTGGGAATGTTAACATATTGGGGAAATACAACGGACATCGGTAATCCTGGGTACAGAACAATTAATGCTTCCCTGCCTGTAACACTTTCGCATTTCCATGCAGAAAAGACAGATATGGGTGTTGTCATCAAATGGACAACGGAATCAGAAATTGAGAATGCTGGGTTTAATATCCGGCGAAGTCAATCTAAGCAAGGTCCGTTTGCGAAAGTTAATACGACACTCATCCAAGGTGCTGGCACCACAGGGGAACGCAATGCATATAAGTGGATAGACACTACAGCGAAACCGAATATTGAGTATTATTACCGAATTGAAGATGTGTCTTTTGCTGGGGCACGCCAGGTGCTTGCGACAAAACGCATGAAAGGTATACTTTCAGCGAAGAATAGGCGGACAACCCGTTGGGGTGAATTAAAAGTGTTAGATTAATTCAGGGATATTCTAACTTATACCAAATTAACGGGATTTGTCTTATTTTTCGGTCGGTAGGTGCGGTTAGGAAACCGCCCATCCTGAAAATAGGACAACTCCCGTTAATTGCGTATTAAATGATCTGTTTTAGATAGAGTTCCGTAAAAGATGAGAATTTTAATTCAGTCCAGCAATCGGACGATGGGGATCAATAAAGCAGTTATTTTTATCCTTACGGCGGGGTGACGGTAATGCTTCGGCTTTTGCTTTTAGTCTTGAAAGCGCATCGGCATAATCAGGATTGTCAATCAGATTGTTTCGTTCGTCTGGGTCTTTGGAGAGATCAAAAAGTTGTTCTGGCCATCCCTTACCGTTGTCAAAACGGAAATATTTCATACTACCCTCTTTAACCATAATAGAAGGTCCGTTTTGCGCACGCCACAGTTCGCTATATACTGTATCATCCCACTCAGTACTATTTCCCTCAATCAGCGGCACGAGAGATTTTCCATCAAGTTCATCAGGGGCGGGGATTTCAGCCAACTCACAGAGAGTCGGGAAAAGATCAACTAACGATACATTCTGCTCAACAATTTTTGGTTCTTTACCAAACTTCTTTGGATACCATATTGAGAGAGGAACACGAGCGGATGCTTCAAAATAACTCTGTTTTTCCCATAACCCTTTTGTGCCAAGCATCTCTCCGTGGTCTGAAAGAAATACCACAATAAAATCATCAAGCACATTCAAATGTTCCAATTTCTCAACGACTCTTCCAAACTGTGCATCCATCCACTCAATCATTCCATAGTAAGCAGCTGTCGCACGGTGTGCCTGACGGTAGGTGACATCTTTGCCTATCTGGACTCTGAAAAAATTGTCGTATCCAAACTTTTCATTCGGTTCTTCAACAATCGGTTTCACGCGCTGCATGTAGTAGTTGAATAGGTCAAGAGGACACTGATACGGATAATGCGGTGCTATCAGGCTTACCGCCATACACAGAGGATTTGAGCTGGGACGATCATAAGAAGCATTGACAAAATATTCCTCAAGGAATAGTAGCGCACCATCCACATTGTATTGATCATGGAGCATCCAATGTCCAATACCCGGTTGTGCATCTCGGATTTCTTGTGCAGTTTTGTCCCGTTTCATACCTGTGCCTGGTTCTCGTTCAATCTGCGCGGTGTGTTCATCTTTTACAGCGGGATAGGGGTATCCATTATTACCAATAATATCGCGTCCAATACGTTCGTGCCAACCATGCATTACATCAGCCCCAACAAAGTGCATTTTTCCAGCGCAACATGCGTAATATCCGTAGTTACCCAGATGTCCTGGAATAGTTCGGACTTCCGTCGGCATTGAATCACCAAAATTTAGACAACCACAGTTGCGCGGATAGAGACCTGAAAGGAAACTCTGTCGAGCAGGAACACAGACCGGTGAAGGTGTATATGCATTTCGGAAGTATATCCCCTCATCCATAAAACGTGTGAAGGTCGGCGTACGGATGGCAGTGTCGCCTTCAATAGGTAATATATCGGGTCGGTGTTCGTCGTTGATGAGTAATAGGATATGGGGGGTTGTAACTGCACAAAGTTTTCTGTGATAATCTGCCATAATGCTGTTTTTTCTTTCTGTTTTTTGTTTCAAAAAATGTTAGGTTCTGCTATAATTGTGATAGGAAATTCTAACATAATTTGTTGTTCGTTAGTTTTCTTGCTTCTGTTTTTTGCCAAAGTCCTCGTTCCAAGCAATCCTCGTTAAATCAGGTGGAACTGAGATAGCTGCGGCGTCAACGAAACTTTAGCGTGAGATTTCTACGCACACAGATTGTCGCGGTCCGCTCTACTGAGACAAAAAACGCCTATGGAGATTCTGTCCGACAGACGATGGTAGGCTGGAATCAACGAAGCAGGAGGTTGGTAGATAAGTATAGATTTCTATAGATTATCATAAATCCAACAGAGCGGTGTTGTCCGTGTCCATTGGTATCGACAATGCGGACATCTATAACGTTGAACTTTGTTGACGTGTCCGTATTTAACGAAGTGTGTTGCTTGACATCTTGGACAGTTCACAGTATGCCTCCGGTGCGTTGATTGTTTTTCGGAGATAAGCATACAGTGTCTATCAAAAGAAGTCAAGAAAAAGATTGCCATTTTTTCTTGAAGGTTTTGCCAAGTATGTTATCAGCTTTACAATTGCCATATAATGCGGTTAAGAGGGGGACCGATAGTTCAGGCACCATTAGTTAGGCAATACCTTCAAAATTGGTTTCATAAGACAATACCTTTGCCAATTATCCGGGGTTTAGTTCTTGTTGCGTTTGATGAATAGCACCGATTGATCCCAGATGTTGAGCGATTTGTTCAATAACAATAGGCTCAGGTTTTTTCGGAAGTATTTTTAATGTTTCGTGTCCATACTTCGTCCCCCGGTAGCGTGCTTTTAGGTCTAACATACTAAACTCGGTATTCTCACAACGGTATGTATCTGTGAGTTTAGCACTGACAGATACCATAAACATTGATAAGTTTACCGCATTGTTCACGGGTATCTTGTTGACATTCATAAAATCTTGTCCTCCCCAATATTGTTTTGCGTCACGGAAGTTGAACTCGCCTTGAGAACGCAGGGCATAATAATCAATCATTTTTTCAGCGTCCAGTGTCAAATCAGAGCTGAACACTAAGACGTGTGCTTGCTGTTTTGTGGTCAGGTTCGTCTTGAGAATGCAAACCACGTTCAGTCTGTCTGTGAACTTTTTGTGACGTGGTTTCATTTGATATACTTCGGTTTTCAGGTTTCCGATCATGTCGGTAGAGACACAGTATTTTGCGTCAATCTGTCGTGGGTTGAAATGATCACCGATCACCATAGATGCGGGGTCGTCCGCGTCCGGCGTAAGGTGTCAACAGTGCTATAATTTCAGGCATGGGTGATTGTCCTTTCAAAGTTACGAGTGATTATTTTATAACTTTAGGACATCCGCCCTATTTATTCAACTATTTTTTGGCGAATGTATTATCATATTAAGACATATTAAATGTAAATAAATAAAAACCTTAATTTGATTAAAATTAAGTTTAATGTTATAATTAATGTCTGTTCAATATGTGACTTCAAGTGTCGGAATAGCGAACTAAGCCTGTATACTCTCATATAATTAGGTGTTGGCAAGTACGTATAACATAGAAAATTGGTATGTTCCACTATGGAGTTCCATTTTTATTATTTAATTGCAAGACAATTAAAAATTTAATTTAATTTTATATTATGTTTGGTATATTAATACCTTGCCTAAGCACTGAAATCAAGTCCAGATAATTGGCGAAGGTATTGATAAGAAATATATAATCAAAAAGGTAAAAGAGATGCAAAACATAAACTTTTTCAATCAAATAAACTTAAAAGTTAGCATAAAAAATATAACCGTGTGTTTCTTGTCCGTAATTCTGATATTGACCTGTTTTTTTACCATTTCCTGCGGCAATCCATTAGAACCAGTAGATAGTGAAGAGGAGGAACGGGTAAAATCTGAACTGGAAGATCGTTCATTTCGTCAATTTGCCCCGTCTAAGGACGCGGCGAAAAGAAAAGGAATTATCCTTGATTTCTTTCACACTTATGAGGACGATATAATCAGTGAAATCCGTTTATGGGCACAATACGCTGAAGGTGATACCGCCCTAAAAGAATGGGAGATTTTTGCAGATGATTATCGGATTGAAAAAGCAGGTTCGGAATATAGGCTTTATTTTAACACCCCGCGTTCACATCAGAACCTCCCTACTGAATGCGACAATTGTATTGAAACAGAAGGTATTTCCATTTCGATACGAAATCTGTTTGATAGTGAGAAGATTGAATTCAAGCTGAACGACAACGATAACAGTCTACCGTCACCATTTCCTGTCTTCAACTCGTGGGCACGGTTTAATGAAGATGAATATTTTGATTGAATTGTATTGGTTTACTGTATTGGCAAATCCGAGATACGATCACAATTTTTAGGGATAGTAACTACACAAAGTTTTCTATGATAATTTATCATTATGTATTGTTCTTTGTCAGGTTTTTTGTTATACTAATGTGAGAAAAATCTAGCATAATTTTGACAAACTGTGTAGTTTTTGCGTAAAATTTGTATAACCAATAACGCAGAACGTATTTAAGACTAAGGAGCTAAACATGCTTACGCAAGATCAGGTTGATTTTTACAATGAGAACGGTTATCTCAAGGTGGAGCAGCTTTTCACCTCTGATGAAACAGAAGAACTTGCATCAGAAATGGTGCATATTATCAACAATTGGGGTCAAGAGACAATCGGATGGCCCGGACCATGGCGAACCAAATACCTCAAAGAGGAAGACCAGCAGACCACGAAGGCAGTTTTCATGCACAACCCCCACTTCTATTCTGCTACATGGGGTAGAGTGATATTCCATGAGCGTTTGACTGGTGCCGTTCAGTCACTCATCGGAGATAGAGTTCAGTGGCATCATACCGTATTGCATGCTAAGCCACCAGAAAAAGGGACGCCCTTCCCCATGCACCAAGACTATCCGTTTTATCCACACGATGGTCTTGATTTCGTTGACTGCCTTGTTCATCTTGACGATGCCCCTTTTGAAAGTGGCGCATTAAGGGTTGTGCCGGGAAGTCATAAAGAGGGTCCTCGCGAGCATATCACAGGGCATGATACTGCACCACACCTGCCGACAGACAAATTCCACCCTGATTTCATCGACTCAATTCCTATTCCCGCAAAAGCAGGCGATGTTATCTTCTTTAGTTATTGCCTTATCCATTGGTCTGATGTTAATCGCACAGATGAGTGGCGGAAGGCGGTACGATTCGGGTACCATACACCTGAGATGCGTCCTGTCGGGCGTGAACCTAATGAGCCATACAACAACATTATGGCGGGTGGTTTCAAAGTTAATCCTACAGCAGGAGAGATACTCACTTAGAGTATCCTTTTCAAACTCAATATGTCCCTAAGTCAACCAAGATGAATCTATGAATAGAAGGAGAGATTTACATGTTTCGCTCTAGTAAAGTCAAGAATTTTCTCAAGAGAAATCAAAACCTCTCCTCAAAACACCTCTTTAACCTATGTCTGATAGGTATTTGCTTTGTTTTTGCTGCAAACGCATATACTCAGGAACCTTCTCTCACAGAGAAAGTATATGAAAAGTATCAAACATTCTTTCAACGAGAAGATATTAAAGAACTGTTACCTATAGTTCTTGTAGAAATCAAGAAACCAGAAAATCAAAAACTGTTAACCCCAGAAACTATTGAGTTAATTCTTGATATGCCCGATCTCTTAAAAACATTTGTACCTGATATAGATGATGAATTCATAACATTGCTAAAAGAAGATCAGGAAATACAAACATTCCTTAGAGATCCCGATGTACAAACTTTGCTTCAGGACACAGTGGCAATTGAGGAACTTGAAGCATTGCTTGAAGTAAATCTATTATCTCTCGCGGAACGTATTATTGCAAGATATCGTGATTTATTTAAACGTGAAGACATACAGAAACATCTTCCCACTGTCCTTGCAGAAATTAAGAAACCTTATATTCAGAAACTCCTGCTACCTGAGACGATAGCACTTGTGGTTGAAGACCCTGACTTACTCAAAAGTTTTTTACCAGAGATTGAGGATGAATTCATCACACTTCTCAAGGAAGATGCTGAGGTTAAGACGTTTATCAATGATCCGGATGTCCAATTATTGCTACAGGATCCCGAAGCAATTGGTGAACTTGAAACTTTACTGAATGTTCAACCGGTAATCAACGTTATAGTCAGAATTGTCCCAGTTTCAGTGGAGTCTCCGCAGGTTGGAGAACAACTCGTCATCACTGTTGACATCGCTGATGCTCAAGGTGTTAGTGGGTATCAAGGTAAAGTTCAGTTTGACACATCAGCACTAAGATTTGTCTCATTGACACACGGTATCTATTTATCAGGGGATGTACTTCCTATTGCTACAGAAGTTGAGAACAATCAGGTATCTTTTGCTCAAATTGTTGTTGACTCTACAGGAACCACGACTGATGGCACTCTCGTCACTATTACTTTTGAAGTTCTGGATGCTAAAGCATCAAAACTAACCTTATCTGATGTGTTAATTGGAGGTCTCGGCGGGGTTTCTTATCCCGTAACGATTGAAAATGCCGAAATTCTTGCACCACCAGAGAAGCCGTGGGATGTCAATATGGATGGGAAGGTGAATATCTTGGATTTGACTTTTGTAGCATCACACTTTGGTTCAGAAGATGCACCACCTGCTGCTGATGTCAATCGTGATGGGAAAGTGAACATTTTGGATTTGACGTTAGTTGCGAGTCATTTCGGTGAGTGAATCACACTTTTGTGTCGGATTTTATTGTGGATTCCGTTCTACCCAACGGACAGTAGTCATTGAATCTATTATCGGACTCACGTTAACATAATTCCTGTTATATTGTATGTTATCTATGTTTGACGTTGCCCCAAGTAGTTGTCAGTTTTCCGCCCGGTTGAATAGCTAACCTGCCGATTGATTTCATCGCAAGGATCATCTCATCATTGTCAATCACTCTGTCCCACATATAGACTTCTGCGATGATAGCATTTAGCCACTGTCCATCCTCGCGATGCCCTATGAAGACTGGTTGAGGTCCTGTTTCACAAGGTATCCCATTATCTGCAATTTGTGCAACCGGATCATTGCTGCCGTTGATATAAACACGGGATCCCTCGCTTATTTTAAAAGTGCCACATTGGTGGATCCAGGTTCTCTGTGGTGCATCTCCTGGACTGGCTGTATCAGCAACACCACCACCTGTACAGTTCCAAACTGACATACCCGCGCCAAAGTCATCATTTATGTAGAGTGCGAATTCCCATTGATTGTAGAAACCTTTCACCACAATTGGTTGACGCGTTTGCCCATGTCCATCAACTGCTGTTGCCAACACTTTCACCCACGCACAGATGGTTAGTCCTTTGTTTTCATCAAAGTGTGAGTCAATATCGTTCCCTTGGGTTTCCATGTCAATTTTCACAAAGTTTGATTTTCCATCAAACTCCAATGCTTTAGTGATTTCGTCATGCCCCGCGCCAACCCATTTGGGAACATCAGGACTTAATTCCGTTTCAAATTTGTGCGGTCCGTGGTCTCTAACTTTTTCTCCCTTTCCCTCGTTTAATGGTAAATACATCCAGAGACCATTTTCAATATTTGCTGCATTCGCAATAAAGGTTGCACAATAAAGCGCGGTTATCAATAGTGTTAATGTTAGTGAATGACGCATATTATACCTCCATTTGGGGAATAAGGATCAGAGGATAAGAATTTGGAGATTAGTAGATTCGGAAACACAGAAAATCGAACGAGTTAGTTACGCTTTGTAAAATTCAACGGTTGTGCCTGCCATATCCGCAACTTTTTCTACAAGTTTGTTACGTTCAGTCTCTTTCATGCCAGCGAAAGACTTGGCAATGTCAATTTTCTCTTGCAACTGTGCTGCGTTATCTGGACCGGTGACAAGTGTACTAACAGGAAATGACCAGACAAAATGGATGGCTTCTGTAATGCTCACCCGTGTCGGAACTACTCTTGGGTTAGGACCGTGTTTACCATGTTTAGATCCTCCAAAGAAACCGCCATTTGCCAACGATTTCATCCCAATTACACCGATGTTTCGCTCAACGAGTGTAGGAATAACACCCTCAATAAAACTTTCGTAACTAATGTCTGCAATGTTTACGGGCAATTGACAAGCATCAAAAATATCTGATTTCTCTAATACACGTTGATGAGCAGATGGACTTGTATGTCCTGTAAAGCCGATAAAACGAGTTTTTCCGGATTCCTTTGCTTCAACCATCACATCAAAGATGTCTTTATTGATGCGCTCATCAACATCTTCTGGATTGCGAACAGCGTGAACCTGCCAAAGATCGAGTCGTTCAGTGTTGAGACGTTTCAGTGAACCTTCAAGGTGTTTCCTTGCAGTTGCAGCGTCGCGGGCAGTGGTCTTACTCATCACAAAGACATCATCGCGATATTTTGGGATAAGCAGTTTTCCTAAACGTCTTTCACTTCCACCTGTTTGGTAGGATTCAGCCGAATCAAAGAAACGAACACCGCCTGCCAAGGCAGTTTCAATTGTCTTTTGTGCTTCGGCTTCTTCCATCTCGCCAATGTGCCAACCCCCAATTCCGAGCATTGTAACTGTTTCACCTGTTCTGCCGAACTTACGCATCGGCAAGAGATTTCCTAAACGGTCGCTTGAAGGTTTCGCTTCCTGACCTTCTGCACCTCCTGAAGACAGGAGAATTCCTGTGGTTAATCCTGCTAATGACTTTAGAAATGCACGTCGATCAATCATAATTTTCACCTCCAATTTTCACCTCCAATTTTCATCTTACAATCATACACCAATTTTGTCAAGAAAATAATTTAATTTTGACAAGGTTTCACTTGACCAACGAAATTCTCTGATGTATAATTAACGTGGAATTTGCAACGGTGTTGACTATCTAAAATACCTGAACAGACGATTTACCATTATGGATCAGACTTTACGTAAACCCATTCCTGATAAACTTGTTGTCCTCACGTTTGATGATGGATGCAAATCGCAAGCGACTTTTGTCGCACCAATCCTGAAGCAGTATAACTTCGGTGCAACCTTCTATATTACCGAAGGACTCGGTTTTCTTAACAATAAAGAAGCCTATATGACCTGGGAAGAGGTGCGTGGTTTACATGATGCTGGTTTTGAAATCGGTAATCATACTCGCCATCACCGAAATGTTACGCAACAGTCTGATCAAGAGTTGAAAAGCGACCTGCAGCATATTGATACGCGTTGTGAGGAATACAGCATCTCACGTCCAACAACCTTCTGTTACCCTGGTTACAGTCATGGTGAAGCGGCTGTTAAGGTTGTAGCAGCACACGGTTTTCATTTCGCGCGTCGTGGTGTTGCTCCAGAGTTTACTTACAATTCTGAAGGGAGTCGTGGTCCGGCTTATAACCCAACTGTTCACCAACCACTCCTTGTTCCGACGACTGGGGCTTCTGGACCGAATTGGAATTTTGATGACTTCGCATGGGCACTTGAACAGGCAAAAGATGGGAATATTCCGGTTCTCACATTTCACGGCGTACCTGATTTGGAACATCCATGGGTTCACACTGAGCCTGATGACTTTGAAAAATACATGTCATATCTTGCCGAGAATGATTATACTGTCATCGCACTCCGAGATCTCACTGATTATGTCAGTTTCCAATAGATTCTACTTCCGCTCTGTTGGATTTATGATAATTTATAGAAATCTATACTTATCTACCAACCTCCTGCTTCGTTGATTCCAGCCTACCATCGTAGGTCTTACAGAATCTCCACAGGCGTTTTTTGTCTCAGTAGAACTTACCGCGACAATCTGTGTGCGTAGAAATCTTACGCTAAAGTTTCGTTGACGCCGCAGCTATCTCAGTCCCACCTGATTTAACGAGGATTGCTTGGAACGAGGACTTTGGCAAAAAACAGAAGCAAGAAGACTAACGAACAACAAATTATGTTGGAATTTCCTATCACAATTATAGCAGAACCTAACATTTTTTGAAACAAAAAAATAGATAGAAAAAACAGCATTATGACAGATTATCACAGAAAACTTTGTGCAGTTACAACCCCTCCAAAAAATCTCATCATTTTACCCGATTTTCATAATTAAGCGATAATTATGCAACATTGTTCTATTACAATTTATCTGGCATTTCTCAAAAACGCTCAGAAGTCAATATCTATCAACGTTCTCTCAATATGAGATAATGAAAATGCTGATTTATAGGCACCTATTATGTAAGAAATTCACCTTATTTTCAACACAAAACAGAGTGAAATTGTCAATTAAACGGGTTTACCTACGAAAAAAAGCAGGTAAAATCATCATAGCGAATACGCATTTTCATGCTCGTATAGGTGTTTTGTATTGATGGTTATTAGGTTTAGAACAATTTTGAGAAATATCAGTTTATAATCTGAGTTCGATATTTGATTCCGAGTGTCCGTCCATAAGATAAAAAAGAGTTGGGTTTCACTTGTTTTTCGGTGTTTTCAGTTTAAATGGAGAATGCATCACGTTTTTGTGTCGGATTTTATTGTGTATTCCATTCTACCCAACGGACAGTAGTCATTGAATCTATTATTGAACTCACGTTGTTTAGAAAAATGTATGTCCGGTTGCAACTGTATTACCCTTGAAATATGTCTTGGTATGTTGTATACTTAATAAGCATTTTTTTTGTAATAGTTTATAATTGGAATTGTCGGGTAATAGGGAGATGAATAGAACAATGAAAATTCTGATTGCCGGATTAGGGTCAATTGGTAGGCGACATTTGCGGAATTTTCAAATATTGATACCCCTGAAGACTGAGAGCATGCTGAGTGGAAGTTATCACGTAACAACCTTGATATAGACTTGCTAAGCGAAAATGTTCAAAACATGCAATTAACAGACAATCTGAAAAACACAATTCCCGCGAGACCTGACTTAGTTGTGCGGGTTAGTAAAATACATTCGCACCGTTGAATCATCTCTTGGTGACGGTGTTAAAAGAGTTTATCCCGGTGAAAAATATGCAATGGAAAGATTAAGGAGGAAAGATACATTGACGTCCTAACCAATAATTTCTGGTTGAATGGACAGAAAATGTAGTATGCGTTCCTATGTACGCATATATCGATTGATGAACTATGCTAAGAGAATTTACCAATAATGTTACCCGATGGGATACTCTTTTATTTCACCGTATCTTTGGCTGGGGCGATAGACGGTTTCTGAACCGTTCCTTCCGTCTCACTTCTTGGAGTGCTAACGGATATCTTTACCTATTGATTGCGATGTATGTGTATCTTGAATTTGATGGTACACTTAGGAAACCTTTTTTCTTATCAGTAGTTGTGGCATTTTCTATTGAGAGATGCCTTTACCATCTGTTGAAACAGTCAATGAAACGTGACCGTCCCTTTACAAAAATTGATGCTGTCCAGTACCGAGTCCGACCACCGGATAAGTTCAGTTTTCCATCAGGACACACAGCCTCAGCGTTTCTTATGATGACGTTGCTATCAAGTTTCTTTCAAGTGCCAGTAATACAAATTGGCATGTTTGCTTGGGCGGCGACGGTTGGTGTAGCACGGGTATATCTCGGCGTACACTATCCGACTGATGTTTTAGCAGGTGCAATTCTCGGAATTTTTTCCGCTGAATTAGGAATATGGTGTGCCATGTGACGGCTCCCCACCCTAAAGGATGAGGAAACCTCCTTTAGAGGCTCATCTATTCTGAACTTGATGAGTGGGCATCTTTTGCAGTGCTTATAGCCTGCTTCTCCGATTTCTCGGAGCGACTTGATAGACCTCAGCAATTTGAGGTGGCATCCGCCACGGTGCCACTACAAGGTATATATAGACCCCAGATATACCCAGATACTTTGGTTCTTTGGTGTTCTGTTTATTTCGCAGTTGTGGAGGGAATACCTACACAATCTCTATTTAGCGAGGACAGGACTCATCACAAACGACTGGAGGATCGTAACCTCCGAAGGTATAGGTCTGATTTGTGGTCCTAACGGAATTAACCGTTCACCGTTCTCTCAAGCAATTGAGTAGGATAGGACACTGACAAGGTTGCCAGTGATTGCATTCCTATCCAAACGGTTGAGAATAGGGTACCACATTTCTTGAAAAAAGTCAAGTTTTTTTGGCGGTGTTTCATCCCCGAGCTAAAGCAACGGGGAAACTTTCACACCGCAGCGTGAGGTAATAAATATGCATGCGGGTTTCAATATCACCGTGATGGTGCCGGTGCGATAAATATCCATAACAAAGTATCAGGGGAAATCTCCGTATAGTCGGGGATATGGCAATCGCTATAGGTGTCCGTTTAATCCATACTTATGTCGCCTTGTCTAACAAGGAAGGAATTACCTGCGCTTCAGCGCGGTGAGTATGTCAATAGTTGTCCCGCCAAGACCGCAACCAATTCTGCCAACGTCGGAAACTGATCTCGCGCCTCTGGGGATAGGTCTGCAAGATGTGTTTCGCTAACAAGTCGATACATATCCGCTGCACCTGTTAATATGTTCGGTGTCAAACCAATGTGCTTAAAAGTAGCTGAAATCTCTTCCATTTCGCCAATCCAACGTCTCGCTTTCGGTGGCATACTGGGTAATCCTCTTTCCATCCGTTCATAAAGTGCTGACTGGCTCAATTGAAACTCTGCAGTGAGCGCATCTGAAACGCCTAACACCTCTGCTGCAGTGAGCAATTCGGTGCAAAGTGCCGTTAACCCTTTTGTCAAAGATGCGTAACACATCTTTATCGCGGAAGCAAGTCCAATCTCATCGCCAAGAGGGCGTACATCTAACCCATATTGATTCAACTCGGAAAACGCATCAAGGTTCGGGCCAGAAGCATAGAAGCGGGTTGCACCCGGTCTACGTGGTGGCGGTCCGATAATTGACGCATCAACAAAAATTCCCCCTGCTGATGAAATAACATTCCCTAATTTGCGAACCGTCTGTGGTGAAATGGCATTGCAGTCGGCATAAGTTAAGTCTGTATCAACCTGATGCAGCGTATCAGCAACTGCTGTAGCAGCCGACATTGCCTGTGCTGGAACCATTATAGACAAGATAAGGTCTGCCTCAGTGACGAACTGAGAATACGTCAGCACATCCACTATACCTGCTTTTTGTGCCAATTCACGGGTACGTTGACTTCTACCCTCAAGACATGTGATAACGCGCAAACCGTTCTGACGAAGGACATCTCCAACAGTGTGCCCCATATCGCCAGGGCTTAATATTCCGATAGTGTTAAGCATAAACTTCCTCAAATTCGGTATCCACTTTTCTGACAAGACAAGGTTATTCTCTTAAATCTGAATACCTACACCGTTGAGTGCCCTGAATACTAACACCGCGCCAAGTACGATAACAACGGTGGCACTAATAATAGGCAAACGTTTTAGCCAGATGCCTTCTCCCGTAAATCGCTTAATAAACGGT
Source organism: Candidatus Poribacteria bacterium (assembly GCA_965237835.1). GTDB lineage: Bacteria > Poribacteria > WGA-4E > WGA-4E > WGA-3G > MSPOR6. Next base: position 1,665,160 of record OZ250160.1, read on the forward strand.
TTTGCCATTACCATTAGGATACCGATGGCAACCAACACAGCGGCGAGACCTAAAGAAAATGCACACAGGATGATAACACCCCACGTCAGTTTATTAATACTAATTGCAAATAGCAGTCCAATGAGCGCGTCAACACATGGCACAATACCACCAGAGATACCCAGTGATAGCAATCCCCAAAAGCCGGTCTGTTCTGAAGGCACATGGCTATGTGTATGCCCATCCCCATGACTGTGTGTATGCCCATGTGAATGATCGGGGTCATGCGGATGATCATGCCCCTGTTTCTGCATCTTACCGATATAATATTGCTTCATATTTTTGGCGAGTAACCATCCACCGATACCGATAATCAATATACCAGAGATTAGACTAAGCCACAAAACGATATCCTCTTGGACAAAACGATCTTTAGTAAACAGCAAAATAACACCGATGGATATGACACTAAAGGTGTGCGTAAAAGTTACGACAAGACCGAGGAAAATTGCGTCAATTATTCTGCCTTTTGTCCCGACGAGATACGCTGCTACAACTGCTTTACCGTGTCCCGGTGTTAAAGCGTGCAATCCACCCAGCACAAACGAGACAACTAAGGCGACAATTGCTATCTGCAATGTTAGAGGTTGTGTTATCAACTTTTTTATATGGTCACCAGAATGTTCATGACTCCCATCAGCAAAAGCGAAGGTGCATGCTACAAATCCGATAAAAATAAGACTGAGAATAGAAAGATAATGCTTTTTCAAAGCTATTAAACCCTCGTAAATTTTTGGAAACGTCTTTCAGCGATAACTTCACTGACGTAGATGTCTTCTTTTGAATCGAGCCATATACCGTGTGGGGAATCGCTGAATTGACCATGTGCATTCCCTTTCTCTCCCCATCGTCCGATCACCTCACCATCAAGCGTCATGAGGCAAATACTTTGCCGTGCTTCGGCAATATGGATGATATTATCAGAGTCAATGAATAGATCGTTAGGTGAACGAAGATCCGTCCATTCGGTGATGAATTCACCGTCGTTGTTAAAAATTTGACATCGTAAGTTACCCCGGTCAAGAACATAAACCTGATCGTTGTGATCTACAGTAACATCGTGCGGTAGGTTGAATTCTCCAGGACCAGTTCCGGGTATACCCCACGAAACGATTACTTCGCCATCAACAGTCATGCGGTGAACGCGCGATTGCCCGTATCCATCAGAGACATACATCTCCCCGGACGCGGAGACAATAGCACGTGTCGGTTGATTAAACGGTGTCCCCGGTGCTCCCGGTTGATTCACTGTGCCGAATGTCTGTAACAACTCTCCATCAATCGAAAACTTACGTACCGTATGATCAATCGTGTCTGTTGTATAGATTTCATCTTCAGGACTAATCCAGATACCGTGTGGTTTTTGGAATATATCCTTACCCCATTCTGCAACGAAAGTCCCGTCTGCTTCAAAGACAAGCATAGCAGGTTCTGGACTGCGATTGTAGACATAGACACGGTCATTTGAGTCACAAGCTACACCAGAAACGAGTCCAAGCTGAGGTATCATTCCCCAACCTTCTACGACCTTATATTGGTAGTCCCCGGTTCCAAAAGTTGCCATAGTGTGTCTCCTAATAGGCTCTGAATTATCCTACGATGATAGTTCTCAAAATCTGCACGCTGCGTTTCTATTCCAAAATCCAGCCATAAAAATAGGTATTGTATGGTTATGTGTTGATTATATCGCAATTTCTCAATTGTAACCTATAATCATACGTTATTTTTAGTCAAAATGCAACTTTTTTATTTTTCAATTCAATGTACATATAGTTTTGTAAATTTACAATTGCTTAAATGCTATCAATTGACAAAACTTACATCCAGCGCTCCAGGGCTATTTAGTTTTAGGCTTTTTGTCCATTTTATCCAAAAAGTCGAGATTCGGAGATCGCTCCTACAGCAGAAAGTCTTAAAACGAAAATCTAAATTTTCGGAGAACTAAATAGCCCTGCCAGCGCTCAATTTCTCTTGCACAAAATTTATTCACTTGCTATAGTCTATCGCAGATTTCATGTGTTTCAGCGCAGCATGAATTTGCGGCAGTTCCTCAAACCCGTAAGAGATGCGAAACTGCCGTTTCCCAATGTCTACCATTTCGCCACTTGGATGGACACAGTGTTCACCGGGGATATAAATAACTTTAGGATTCGGATTGCGTATTGGTCCGTCAATCTCTTCATGTCCGGTTGTTCGCGTCAGAAACTTGAAAAAATCGGATTTTGAATCGGTTGTGATGTTGGCAAGTGTCAGGTAATAATAGAAGCCGGCACTCCCACCCCGACATTCTTGCACGTTATCGCCTAGCAATTCTGTAATCCACGTTTTGACTTGTTTTGCCTTCTGCCGATACCCTTTATTGACCTTCTCAATTTGTGTTTCTATACCGTTGTCAAGCAGATAACTCGCAATTTCCTGATTGATGAGCGATGCGCTAAAACCGATGTCGCTTGTCCGTTGGATGATGCTGTTAAGGAACGCCCCCTTAGGACCGATAAGGTAACCGATGCGTAGCCCCGGCGCGAGAATCTTGGACAACGTGCCGATCTCGGACACAATGCCAAGTTCATCGTAGCAAAGCGCAGATTCCAAGGGTTCAACTGTGTTGTCATGCACAAGGTCGCGATAGGCGTTGTCAAAAAAGAGTGGGATTTTTCGTCCAACCTCGTGCGAAAGTTGGGTGACAATCTCAACAATTTCACGCTTTCGTCGATTAGAGAGAATAGTGCAACTCGGATTGTTAACCGTCACAACATAGAAAAACTGGATGGACTCTTTTCCACTCTTTAAGGCATCTAATTTTGCCCTCAAAAGATCGGTTTGGAGACCTTCATTGTCCTCCGGTATCGCAACAACGGTGAAGCCTTTCCTTCCGAGGTCATTACAATAGATATAATACATCGGATCGGCAGTGAATACAATACCAGCAGGGAGTAGATGGGTAACACTCTCCAACAGACTGGTCGCGCCGTTGGCACCGATAACTATGCCTCGCGTGTTAAAGGTGTCTTTCTTTATACCACCTATTCGATTGTCAATATGGAATTTTCTGATAGACGCAATCAGGTTTAGAGAGCCTTGTGCACCACCATAATTCAGTGCAGCGCGGTACTTTTTGGGATTAGCGAGAACCGCTTCGCAAGCAATCTGAATCTGTTGGCGTGGGATTGTGTTTTCGTTGACGTATCCGACGCCGAGGTTGATATCGTATCCATCTCGAAAACCGACAGCGAAATCGGTCATCATTCGGTTAACTGCGGATGGAACACTTGAGGCTTCTCCGTATTCAGAAAGCAAAACATCGCGTATCTTCATCTTTTAGTTGTTGAAATCCACCTATTTAGAGTAAATCCTTGAGTGCAGATTCAAGCGTGCGATGCTGAAATTCGTAGCCGCTCGCTTCTGTTTTTTCAGGGTGAACGTTCTGGCTCAGCACAACAAAGTTAGCAAACTCACCCATCATTAACTTCAACCCGAACTTAGGAACAGGAAAAATAGTCGGCTTTCGGAGTACTGATCCAAGCGTTTTTGTGAACTCAATGTTTCTAACAGGTGCGGGTGCTGTTGCATTCAATGCACCTTCAATTCCTTCATTTTCCAAAGCGTGCATCACAATCCCGACCACATCATCAACATGAATCCACGACATCCACTGATTACCACTTCCGAGTTTGCCTCCGACTCCCATTTTAAAGGGAGGAAGCACTTGCTCCAAAAGTCCACCACCTAACCCGAGCACAAGTCCGATGCGAACCGAGACAAGCCGTGTGCCATACGCACTCGCTTTCTGTGACTCCGTCTCCCATTCTTGGCAAACCTCAGCGAGAAAATCTGTGCCTGCAGGAGATGCCTCTGTCCAACTATCGTCTCCGCTGTCACCATAGAGACCGATTGCTGAAGCACAAATAAGCACATCCGGTTTGTTATCAGCATCAAATGAAGCAACAAGGTTACGGGTAGAGAGGATACGACTATCCCGTATCCGTTGTTTTTTCGCAGCATTCCATCTTCCCGCGATAGTTTCACCGGCAAGGTGAATCACCGCTTTCACATCTGATATGGCTTCTGAAGGAAGCTGCTCCGTTTCAGGATTCCAAGCATGAATTTCTTTTACAGATTGTAATTTTGTTTTTGCGCGTGCAGGGTCTCGCGACACCACATGCACCGCATACTCTTTTTCGTGGAGAGCATCACACACACGACTTCCGATGAAACCGGTTCCACCGGTGACTAATACTTTTTTCATCGTTCCTCCATTATGTGAATTACCTTGGTAGGTTCAGTTTGGAACGGCACTATGGTCGTCAATTTAAGGAAACCACGACACGTTTGTAGTGTCCCCGCGAACGGTAGGTTCGGTTTCCTAACCGAACCATTAGCGTCAATTTAGTGCGTAACGTTAGTGCGTCTGATACACCTTTCACCTCTCCGAGGCTTTGGTAAATCACATCTTAGCACCAGCGGTGCGACAGGTATATAGAAAACGGTGTCCAACAGTCTCTTGAACCCCAGCGGGGTGACAGGTGTCTGACAACATGTGCCCATATACACCTTTCGCCCCGCTGGGGCTTGAGTATGGATCGTGGTCTATACACATTCCGCCCCGCTGGGGCTAAGATATCCAAAATATAGGTTTATTTCCTTAAATTGACGCTTATAGTTAGGTTTCCAAACCGAACCGACCGGGCATGGGGTGCCGCTAAATTGACGCATAAGGTGCGGTTAGAAATCGCACTAGCAAAGGTTAAAATCGCTATAGGTTTTATTCTGAAAGTTCAGCGATAGTGGTTTCCAATTGTCGATAGTCATCTATCACGGCATCACTAAGTGTATCATTTGTTTCTGTTTTATTGATCCCGGCGAAACGGATTGCTTTCATACCAGCATTCTTTGCACCGACAATATCCGTTCGCACAATATCACCGATATGCACTGCCTCTTCCGGTTCAGCGTTTAGCTGTTTCAGAGTAGAATAGTATTGCACGACCTCAGGCTTTGTGTGTTCCGTTTCATCAGAAAAAGTAAATGCTGAAAAGTATTGCAAAATTCCTTCACGTTTCATAAGTTGCTGCACATAACTTCCGGGTGTTAAAGCGGAGTCTGAAATAATCCCCAGTGGATAATTTTCACTAAGACTTGCCAGCATAGGTTTAACATGCGGCACAGGAACCGGCGGCGACGTTAAAAATGCATTCCCAAGACACACAATCAGAGAAGCAATTTCTGTTTCATCAAGCGACAGTTCAAGCGTTTCAGCAAACTTCATCATGCATGTTTCTACGGGGACGCCTTTGTGTTCATGCCAATAAGACATCACCACCGCATAAGCGTCATCCATACCGAGTGCTATATCAGACATCTTGCAAGAATAGCCTTGGTCAGTTAAGTATTTATGACATTGCTCCACGCGTATAGCCTGCCGTTTTTGCCAGTTAGCAAGAGAATCAGCATAGAGTGTTTGCCAAAAATCAAATGTAATTGCTTTGAACATTGAATTCCTATCTTGTGGGTGTATTGTAACGTGAGTTCGGAAAAAGATTTAGGGTTCTAGAGAAAGTGGTGCCTCCTTGATCTTGTGGCGTTCCGGCAGGTTCAACGAAGGTTTCTTCTCTAAATAGGTATAAGCAATCAACGCAGCCACTATATTCACTTGGAAGTTGACAAAACTTCTATGCCGCGTGTGTTGAAGTTGCGTCTGCGTTTTTATCTCCTTGATAACCGACTCAATGAGCATCCGTTTTTTCAGCAGGATCGCATCAAAATCTGATAAAGGTTCCGGTTTCATGTTCTTGCGAACCTTATACACCAAGTCAATGCCTTGGGTTCGCAAGTGTTCACGCAGGGTTTTGGAGATATATCCCTTATCCCCATAGAGTTTGCCAAACAGACCGGCTACTATCTTCGGCACAACCTGCCGATCATCTGTCGTGGCGGGAGTGAACTCAACACCCAAAAGTTCGCCAGATGTGTTGACACTCAAATGAAGTTTGAACCCATAGAACCAGCCGACCGAGTTCTTGCTACGTGATGCTTGTTCTGCAAAGACCTTGTGTGTTGGAATACGGCGGTTGTGGCAGACTGGCACGGGAGTAGAGTCAACGAAGGAGATACCATCACAGGTTCCAAAGCGTGTGTAAAGATAAACAGACAATGGTTCTAGGACTTCTTGTTGAAGTTCTACAAAGCGATTGTAGTTCACCAACTTCGGGAATGCCCACCACAAGTAGCACCGGACGTGTTTTTCATAATACGCTTTCAATGTTTTATAGTCGCTTTGATGAAAAAGGATCAGGATCGTCATCACCTCGCTGGCATGTAAAATGCGCGGGCGTCCCCGTGTTTCGGGGCGTTGGCTCGCAGGTAGTTGATGCGCTGCTTTATGTTTTTCATACGCAATAAAAAAGTCGTCAATTTCACAGAAAAGTGATACAATAGTCATCAGAGAACTCCTTTTGATGAAGATTAGATTACTTCATTATACCAAAGGGGTTCTCTTTATACCATAAACTCTTACTTTTTTTCCGAACTCACGTTATTGTACCTCTATTACCATTTTGTTATTAATGATCTTGGTTTATTTTATCCTGTGTAGACTATCTTGTCAAGCGGCAAATGCCGATTGGATATGTTTTGTTTTGACATTAACGGCTGTTTCTCTTGTAGGAGGGTTTTGTCCGCCCGATTTTATCCGAAGGTCATTGAAAATATAAACGGAAGCGAACGAAAAAAGTTGATTTCCATAGGTATCTCACCTAATACCAATTCTGATAAATAAGATACCATTACGAAGATTTTATGACATTTTGAAACTCTTCTTGCATTGAAAATGTTCAAGGCGCAATTCACGCGCCTCTTTCGTTTGTCCTCGCGCAATTCATTGCGCCTCTTACATTCAATCTGAATGATGACTTTTCATTAGCAAAAAACGCGTTTGTCCTCGCGCAATTCATTGCGCCTCTTACATTCTCTGATAAGTGACACCCAAACTGAAGTCACCGGTCGCCGCGTGCGGTGTGAGCTTGTGACGTTCTCACTTGCTACACACAGCACGCACACCACCTTGCCACATTCGCAATAGACATTGAAACTTACACTTCTTTAATGTTTTTTCATCTTTTGCACCCTTTTGCCCCTAAAACTGTGTCATGCGTTACGAAAGGGACAATATATCTCACTGTTTCGCGACGTCTCTTATGATGTTTTTAGGTGAGAACCAAAACCGGAAAGTGCATTACCCTTTGATACTGTATTTAGGCATCGCACTTTCCCCAACCGATAGGAGTTTCAATATGAAACCTTTTTTAGATATTGGCAAATACCAGCAAGAGATCATTCTTGCTGGTATTCTCGCTTGTAGTATTGTCGGTATACTGCTACTATTCGGATTAGGATTATCTGATACAACATATCAGGGTGTGTCGTCCGATCATATTATGCGGACAACAACCGAAAAATCCAAAATCAACAAGGCTGCCTTACACGCTGGACACAGCGAGGTAGCAAACCGACACGCGACAAACGCATGTCAAATGAGGATAAATTACTCATGGAAAAGCAAATGAAATGGGGGCTTGCAACCCTCATGCTATTACTCGGTATCGCAGCAGTGTTCTTGTTCATTGATGAAAACGCAGAACTGCAGCAACTTGAAAAAGAGACTGCTGAATCCGATAAACTGCGACAAGAACGCAACAAGCCACAAGAAACGCCATCGGGGCAACCCCCTCCACAAAAAGCGTATGTTCACGCGGATGGCACTTTTCATGTAGGCGAACATGACGATCCCATAGAAACGCCACCGCCACCAGAATTTACCCCCGCATCCATACAGATACCAGAAGGCATTACAGACCCCGATGTCGCTGCGGCGTGGCAACGACTTGACTACATCTCCAAGAACATTTGGGAATGGGGCGGACAGTTCTCACCCCGTGCAATGGAGCTGATAGATCAATTGATGCCGCCGCCAGCTGGGTTCGTTGGTGAAAACGCACACAGTGATGCAGAAGCCATAGACAAATTGATCAGTGAACTTACCAAGTTTCGCGACCCGCGCGCTGCAGTAGTCATGGTGACGTATATGTGTGAGGGGATCATGTGGGGCACAGATATGGAAGATGCGTTAGTCGCGATAGGTCCCCCATCCGTGCCGCCGCTGGTCTCCTATTTAGATGTATCTTCTGGAGCAGGAATATTTGCCGCCTCTAGAATTTTGTCTCGGATTGTTGAACAGTATCGTTCGGAATTAGACGGTGCGGTGGAACACATCATCATTCCCAGATTGGAGACGATCATTGCAGATAGTGATGCAAGACGTTCCGTTAAATTGGACGCGCGGACAGCACTCTCCCGTCTTAAAAAATAGGAACTTGTATCTATCATAAGCTCGGTGTGATCCATTAGAACCTTAGAGACAGTTGTAGATAAGGTATAGCGACGAGTTAGAGGGTATAGTGAACATCTTATAATCCCAAAATTAGAGTTGATCATTTCGGATAACTCAGAGCGTTTTGATTCATATTACAAACTGTGTGCAAGAGGCATTTTCCCGGTTAAAGAAATAAGTTTTATAAGTAACGAAGTTGTATAAAAATCACAGATATATTTTTATCAAAGGAGTTTTACGATGAGATTTAAGTCTTTTTGTTTTTACTTTTTATTATCCACGTGCTGTGCGTTGTTTCCCTTTGAGTTATCTTCTTCTCCTTCTACGTCCACACTTGTTCTCTGGTTTTCGGATTGGAAAGTGGGACAAGGTGCGTCAAAATCAGACACATTTATCACGAATACGGAGACCACCTGTGATATTGAGGCGACGGTCTCTTTTGATGGAGATTGGCCTTTCTTGAATGAACATGTGTCTTGGGAAGTAGAAATGAGCGATGGGTTTACCGTCGTGAGTTCGGAAAAAGGGTGGCGTAAAACTGGCTATCATTTCCAAGCGACTTTGAATGGCAACCCTGGGTCAGGTCCTGCGGCATGTACTTAGGCAGCCCTCTTGGAGAGAGAGGCACCGGCATGAAAGTAAAGATAAAATTTATAGTGAACTATAGTACGGGCCCTATTGAAATGGCAACGAAAACGATAACGCAAGACCCAACTGACCAGATACGACAGGAATATCTTGATATGGATCGACTTGTTCCCTCGCGATTAGAATTCATTGATACTAATGAATACAATAACGGGCACTATGATAAGATGATTGATGGAGGTTTAGCTAGATACCATCAAGACTGGGTGACTAGATGTAATGAACGAAACGGTACTTCGTTTACGACAACCGATTTTCATGTGAACAGTGAATATCGGAATCCACATCACAATGATTATCATGCAGGTTCATCGGCCACGCATAGTCTGCATCAGTATGGTGTCGCCTTGGATGTACAAACCGTAGATGTAGACGGTGATGGTACGGTTGAACAAGTGAAACCCTCGTATAAAAAAATTATGACTGATGCAGAACGTATTGCGGAAAAGACCCGTGCTGAGGGCCTCAGTGCCGATGCCATTGAAATGGGACTGTCTGCCCTGGCGGCCGGTGCAAATAAGACCTGGCATTATACCGCGTATGATAATCATACGCATGCGGATTGGCGGAATGATTATAGAACCCCGTGGCCACCGAGTATCAACACATCGGGTCAGTTATTGTCCGAAGCACCTGAGTTGCCATCTTCAGTGGTTTATGCGTGTAGTTTTCATAGTGGTGCACAAACTCTTTCGGACAATCACGAACAGGTTACACCTTCGTGTAATAGAAGTGAGCATGCGAACTATCAGTGCCAACTCACGTTTTCAGATCATGCGTTGCAGACGAGTTGTTCGGTGACCAATTCGGACGGTGATTACTGTACTGCCACCTACTTCTATCTGTGTGATTCTCATACACACGAATACCCATCGTCTTTGCTGGCAGCGTGTGGTATTCACCCTGCCTCCGCTTCAGGCGATCATTCGTCGACGTATCTCTGCAACGAATCACCATGTAGCAACCGTATTGTGCCATATTGTTTAGCCCTATGCCCCGAAACGGATACTCATGGGAAAGTCGTATGTACTATTCAGGGTTGTCAGGATTCCACGTCGTATGATCCCACGAGTTCGTCTGCGGGTTTGCATGCGTATCATTCTGAATGTTCTCAGTATAAATGCAAAGGTAGGGATCATTCATGGCAGACGAGTTGTTCCGATACTGCCCATACGAATACGAATGGTGATAGTTGTACGGCGACAGGTTTCTATGAGTGTGTGTCTCATACGCCTGTGTATCCAGATGATGATGACGATACTGATAGTGTCAGCGCGGGATGTGGACACGTTCCCGGTCATTGGTGGACATTATATGCGTGTGATCATTTTGATTATACGTGCAACGTGCCTCTTCGGTCATGGTATTGTAGTGATTGTCTTAACAACTACTATAGTTTGGACAATTTTAAGTTTTTTAGAGACAAAAAGCAGAAAAGAGGGTATCCTTCTTCAATATATTCATTTTATTTTAAAAGGATAATTAAAATGGACCCTCTTCCCCGCTTAGATTCTATGTTATCAGAATATCAACACCACTTCAAGTATAAAAACTTCAACCATTTTCGCACTTTTGTCTTGGGTTTGATAAATACTCCGCATCGTGGCACAATGACACAGATATATCTATCAACAGAACAATCAACAACGTATTGGCCACTTCCGAAGTTTCTCTCTCGTAGCGTATGGAGTGTTGATAAAGTCACATCAGTATTGACACAACAAGTTCAATCCGTTTTCAATAAAGGTGTCTATGTCTATGATGAAACCCATTCTATCACTGATGGACTTCAGCAATATGGCACGCATTTCTTCATAAACACCCGGTATAACAAACGGAACAAGAACCAATCGAAGTTCCATCACGGACACGAGTTCGGTGCTATCGGTTGGCTCTGTGAAACACCACAAGGGGTGCGTCTGTTTCCGTTAGCTGCTCGGGTGATGTGTCCAGGCAAAAAACGGGATAGTAGTCTTGCAGTGCTCAAGCGTATCTGTGCTCAGATGCCTGCGGGTCTGATCGTCTTTGACAGAGGCTTTAATAGACGCAAGGTGTTTACACAAATCCTTTCACAAGGACATCATTTACTTTGTCGCACAAAGTCAAATGCTGTGTTCTATTATATACCCAAGCAACGGGGACAAGGTAGACCGAAACGTTATGGAGGTCGTGTGCATCTACCCTATCTGCAGTATAGAGATATCATCGTGAAAAACAAGACCCTTTCTGTCGCAGACAAAATCGTGCGGACAAAGATGTGTCCGGTGGATGTCCGGCTCGTTGTGGGACGCACACGCCCAAAGAAGTCTAAACCTTATCGCTATTTTTGTTTATTCACCTCCGACTTAGAGCGTCCGGTAGCCGAGTTGATCCAACACTATAGAAATCGGTGGCAGATTGAAACCGCATTTCGAGATGTCAAACAGAACTTCGGTTTTGATACATATCAACTCCGAAACCGCAAGAGTTTGAACCGGTTTGCTCAACTCAGCTTTGTCGCAGCAACTCTCACACAACTCATTTTCACAAAGACAACGACCAACACGGCATCGGAAACGAATATAGACGAGGTGCCTCTTGACTTAGAAGACGTGCTGCTGGCACTAAATAGGCATTGGTATAAAGCCAAATATCTGACACGCGAGTTGATGACCGCTTATTTGCAACGATGTTTCCAACAACAATGTTTTTCTACGAGTTACGAGCCGAGACAAAACTCAAAGAAAAATCTAAAGATAGTTGAAGATTCTACATGAAACTGACCAGATGGACATATTTGGACGATAATCGCAAAAATAGTATCCAAAATGTAGTGATTTCTAACAGAATTCAGAGATGTAAGAGTGTGGACAAAACAAATCTAACACCTGATCGGAAGTCCTAACGGGATGAAATTGTCCAAACTATAGTAAAATATAGTGAAAACTTGAAAACTAAATGACCCTGCCTACGCACAGTTAGTTGTTGAAATTTTTGTGTATTTGTGTGAAAATATGGCAAATACACGTTAAGAGAGACTGTCCAAAATGAGCACAAAAGCACATGTAATTGATTTTGATAAACAGAACCCTATTGACCGTGGCACCGGCGTGAAAACGGTGCCGTTAACAGGTAAATGGCTTGATTCTACATCGCTCACGAATGGCATTACAATGTTTGAACCAGGGGCTGCGATCGCTCGCCACTACCATAACTGCGATGAATCTGTGACAATTCTTGAAGGTGAAGCCACCTGCGAAGTTGATGGCGAAATCTTTACAATGAATACCTACGACACAACGTTTGTTCCTGCTGGTATCCCGCACCGGTTTTGGAATGAAAGCAATGCTTCAATGAAGATTTTGTGGACGTACGCCTCTGTTGAGGTGACACGTACCTTTACGGAAACCGGTGAAACGGTTGGGCATTTGTCTTCGGGTGACCAAGCGGTTGTATCCTAAACAGGGAACTGCTAAAGGAAACATGAGATATGTCTATCCATACCTATATTAAAGATAATCAAGTTTCGTTGTGTGGGTTGTTACAAGAACTCGTCAGAATACCTACCGTCAATCCACCGGGTGAGAATTATGCCGAGATTGTTGAGTTACTTGAAGCGAAGTGCAAGACGTTGGGGATGAAAACAAAAGTTGTGAAAGTTCCAAAACGACAGGCTGAACAAGTGATTTCAAACGCATCAAGCCATCCACGGTTGAACCTGATTGCACGCTGGGATGTTGGTGCAGAAAAAACAGTGCATTTCAATGCACATTACGATGTGGTGCCTGTTGCAGGGGAGTGGCGTTTCAACGATCCGTTCAGCGGAAAGATTGAAGGCGAATGGCTTTACGGGCGCGGTGCTGATGATATGAAGGATGCTATCGCTGCGCTTTTGTTTGCAATTCAGGTTGTCCAAGAGAATGGTGTTGAACCGTTATTTAACATTGAATGCTCGTTCACCTGCGACGAAGAGACTGGTGGACAGTTGGGAGCAGGATATATTGTAGAGAAGGGTTTAGTCAACGCTGACTACGTTGTCAACTGCGAAGGTGGTTCGGAGATGAACATCGGTAACGGACATAACGGTGTGCTTTGGTTGGAAATTGAAGTTCAGGGAAAAGCAGCACACGGGTCTCAACCAGAAAAGGGGATAAATGCCTTTGAGAAAACAACTGAACTTGTATCGGCATTGCAACGGGTTAAACGGGATTTGAAATCGGAGGAGCGTGCATTTAAACTACCTGATAGCGCAGAACGTTATCCGACATTGAACATTGGTGGAACGTTTTGCGGCACTGAAGGGGATAAAATCAACACTGTTCCTGCACATCTCACGTTTTCAATTGACCGGCGGGTTACACCGAATGAAAAATTGGAGTTTGCGGAACTTGAGTTACGGGAGGCGATTTTAGGGGCGTGTGAGTACTATCCGGATTTGAAGGCTGAAGTGCGAACTATTTTACGAATTGAACCGTGCTTGACAGATACCGAATCTCCTTTAGCGCAAGGTTTTGCCAATGCAGTGCGTGCTATAAGATACAATCAACCGCGATTTAAAAGCACTACTGGTTTTACAGACTTGCACTATTTTGTCAATATAGGCTTGCCGGGAATTGGCTATGGACCGAGGGGTGAGGGAGGTCATGCAATAAATGAACGTGTGCATATTCCTGATCTGGTGCGGACTTCCGCTATCTATGCAACCTTCATGACACGTGCAGAACTGTAATCAAGGAACGAAAACAATGCAAAACCCAAAACCTGCGCCATTTAATGTTGTGCCAGACGACCCCATAGGAACAACGTGGGCACTACCGGAAGGCGCGATTGCCCGATTGGGAAAAGGAATAGTATTGTCTGGTGGGGGACCGAAACTGGTACTCCCTCCCGGCGGTGGGTATTTCGCCGTTCAAACCCGTATAGGACTCTGGTGGTATGAAATGTCGTCAAAGTCACCAATTGCGTTATGGGAAACTGATCGAGGATTGATCGCCAGTGCTGATTTTTCACCGGATGGCGAGTGGATCGCTATCGCCAATTGGGATGGTATCCTCAAGGTGATGGATGTTCAGACAGGTGAGTGCATCGCGCAGATGAAGCGCACGGGAGCGCAGAATATCTATGAGCATGTTATCTTTTCCTCAGATCGCAAGTGGATTGCCACCGCGAATCAGAAGGGCGTTATTGAAGTATTGGATATTCACCAAGGTGTGTGCATCGCACGGATGGACAGAGGTGAACGTGATACGCAATCAAATGATGTTGCCCATCTTGAGTTTTCGGCGGACAGCAAATTCCTTGCTGCTACTGTGGGAAATCCTAAAGTTTATACGTTCCGAGACGGTGAACGCAAACTCGTTAATCCAGACACAGAAGGAATACAAACTTACGTATGGCATCCAGAAACGGGTGAGGCAATCCTTAAGTTTGCAGGTAGAAATTTTGTCTTTTCTCCAGATAGTCGTCTGATAGCGTGTGCGTGTCCCGATGAAACCTTAAGCAAAGCTGAGGATGCCGCCAGTAGTTACAATTTTATCTCGGTATGGGAAATCGCGACGGGTGAACGCTTCGCTTACCTCACAGAACATAGCAATTGGGGTCATCGTATTGTTTTCTCGCCGTGCGGTCTATTCTTGGCATCATCTGCATCAAGCGGTGAAGATGGTGAAGAAAAAATACTGCGTGTATGGGAGCTCCGAAAGGGTGTACAAAAGATGGTTTATACAGACTCAGGTAAATCTTGGAAAGAGCCATTCTACTCGCCAGAAGGTGTGTTACTTGCTGCTGTTGATCGGCAAAATACAATTGAGATTTGGAATATGGAACGCCGTGAAAAATTACACACACTCGAATTGCACCCGAAGAGTATTGATGCCAAATGGTTTAAGAAGTTCCCACAGTTGGCTATTGCTGACAAAAAGACTAAGGTTGGTAATATTCATACATCCTCAACACTTCGTGAGTTTGCCTGTTATCCAAATCCTGTACTGTTTTCGGCGGATGGATCGACCCTTGCCGCAAAGGGCTATCGCATGGGGGTTGTATTATGGGATGTTGAACGTAAGCAGGCACAGAAAATATTACTGGGGGATAAGCGTATCACCTCTTTTACTGTTTTGCCATGCGGAAACATGCTGGCTGCTACTGTACAGGATGAAGAAAATGTCGCGGTCTGGGATGCTGAGAAACCTGATGAACCAATTGCTGAATTTACCGAACAGGCACACTTAGTTTGGCGTATGGCGTTCGCACCGGCAGGTGATCGGCTTGCAGTCGGAAGTAGAGAAGGCACAATCTATCTATACGATCTCAAACGGAATGAGAGGTTGAGATCACTCACAGGGCATACAGATTTCATCTGGTCAGTGTCCTTCGCACCAGATGGCAAGCGACTGGTCAGTAGTTCAAGCGATAAAACCTCCAAGTTGTGGGATGTTGCATCGGGTGAACAAATTGCGACGTTTCCCTTGGATGAATCTCGGACACTTATGGGGGTAGCATTTTCACCGTGTGGCAGCGTAATTGCTACAGGGATGTTCGGTGAACTCCGCTTGTGGTGTGCTGAAACGCTGACAACGCTTTTGGAGATACCGCAACCGCAGACACAAAAGCCGTATGCCCTTGCTTTTTCACCGTGTGGTAAGTATCTCGCATCCGGGACGTGGTGGCAAAGGGAGAAAGGGATGGAGAAGATGGCAATCCGATTGTGGGATGTTGCTACCGGTGAGAAGATCACGACCTTCTGGGGACATCCAACGGATGTACAGTCACTCACCTTTTCGCCAGACAACACGCTTCTCGCAAGTGGGAGTCACGACTGCACAATCCTGCTGTGGGATGTCAAACCCTTCATCGGTTCTTAAAGGTTCATTAGGCGAGGTTTCCTGATTGAGTCTTTTCTCTGCGAAAGTGGAATGCTCATCACGCATTTTCGGTTGGTGTCCGTGTCTCGGATATGTTATCATTTTCATATCACATTGCAGACATATCTATTGTAGAGGGAACTTGTCATTATGATTATCAATCGACTTATTGCCAAAAACTGGCGGAATTTTCAACAGATTAATGTTCCTCTTACGGAACGCCAGTTTATCGTTGGTCCAAACGCATCAGGTAAATCCAATCTGTTGGACATTTTTCGCTTTCTTCGCGATATTGTCAAAGTGGACGGTGGAGGATTTCAGAAAGCAGTCAAAGATCGGGGTGGTGTCTCCAAAATACGGTGTCTGTCCGCAGGACATGAACCAGAAGTTGCTATAGAAATTCACATCGCGGAAACACCAGATGAACCTGCTACTTGGCAATATGGTGTGGGATTTCGCCAAGAGGCTCGCGATGATTGTGAAGCCTACCTCACGTATGAACGCGTCTGGAGAGAAGGTGAACTGCTTCTTGATAGACCCGATTCAGACGACAACCAAGATCCAGATCGCCTTACCCAGACAGCCCTTGAACAGAGTGGTTCCAATGCAAAATTCCGAGAGGTTGGCAGATTCCTCCGAAACGTCACCTATCTCCATCTGGTGCCACAATTTATCCGATTTTCGGATGCGATTCAGGGCAAAATTATTGAAGACGATCCCTTTGGGCAGGGATTTCTTGAAAGAGTCGCAAGTACCCATCCGAGCACCCGCCGTTCCCGTCTCAAAAAGATTGAATATGCCCTTAAAGTAGCAGTTCCACAGTTCGAAAAATTGGAATTTGTTCGCGACAAAACGACGGGACAACCACATTTACAGGCACATTATTCGCACTGGGGTTCAAATGAAGATGGACATCAAGAAGATCAATTTTCGGATGGGATGCTTCGGCTTATTGGACTCTTGTGGTCACTTCTCGAAAACGATTCAATAGTATTGTTAGAAGAACCTGAACTCTCATTGAATCTTGGAATTGTTTCTCAACTTGCTCCTGTGATTTCTCGGATGCAGAGGAACAGTGGATGCCAAGTTTTAATTAGCACACAAAGTGATGTACTTCTTATTGAACCTGGCATTGATGGTAGAGAAGTACTAATGCTCACACCTGGCAAAGGGGGAACAGAAGTTAAACCTGCTTCCGATTTTGAGGAAGTGTGTGTCCTCCTTAAAAATGGGATTACAGTGGGTGAAATCGTGTTAACCAGATACCCCAAACAATTGAGTTTACTGGAATGGGATTAAAAAACGTAATTCTTGCGATTGAGGATAGACTCAGTGATACAGTTGCGACTAAAATTCTTGAGCATTTTAATGTTGAAATCTCGCGAAAAACTGGGTGAGTTGCAGTTAAAAATTAACTACAAAAACCTATAAAAACCTCATAAAATCTAAAGTTATGTAGTTTTTTACTTGACAAAGCCTTGTTGTTTCTGCTATAATATATGTATGAATAATAGATTTGTTAAGATTGGTGAAGCTGCTAAACTCTTAGGTGTGTCCGTTCAGGCACTTCGGAATTGGGAAGTGGAAGGTAAAATTATGCCATCTCACCGAACCCCAGGCGGACAAAGAATGTCCGATTTAGCAGAACTTCTGGGTGTTAATGATTTGACTTATCCTACAATTGCTTATGCGCGCGTCTCCAGTTCTGATCAAAAGAAAGATTTAGAGCGTCAGCATGCTGTCCTTGAAGCATTTTGCGATAAGAATGGGTGGCAAACTGAAATCATAAGAGACTTAGGTAGTGGCATGAATTATAATAATCAAGGGCTCGGACGCCTCCTTGAGTTAATGGTGCATGGTCAAATGTCTCGTCTGGTTATCACACATAAAGACCGCCTACTTCGCTTTGGTGCAGAGATAGTTTTCCGTATCTGTGAACTCAAAGGTATAGAAGTTGTCATTATCAATAAAAGTAAGCAACCTTCCTTTGAGGAGGAGCTTACGCGAGACGTAATGGAAATCATGACTGTATTTTGTGCGAAACTCTATGGTAGACGCTCACACAAATCAAAGAAAATGGCAGAAGAAATTGATAAAATCGTCAACGACGAGCAACTGCAAATGCAGTTTAACTTTGGTGCGAATAATGCTGATCCGCTCCCAGAAGATAGCACTCAATCCGAATAATAAGCAGTCAACGCTTCTGTCGCAGCATGCGGGTTATGCCCGTGTTGCGTTTAACTTCGGTCTATCGTCCTTTAAGTCTGGCTTAGACAAGGACGAATGGCGTAGTTATATTGACATAAAACGTGAGTTTAACGCAGTCAAACACGATAAGTTTGACTGGTGTTCTGATTTATCACAAAATGCTTCTAAAAACGCTCTCCATAATCTTGGAGACGCTGTATCACGCTGGAAAAAAGGACAAAACAACTTTCCTACCTATAAGAAACGATCTGATAAAGTATCTTATCAAGCAGACAATGGTGTAGGCACAGTTGAAGTCTATAAAAAGCGTATCAAACTGCCAAAGATAGGTTGGATACGTATGCGTGAAGAACTTCGCTGGACAGGCGAAATCAGTAAAGTTGTGATCAGCAAGTCTAACGGCAAATGGTTCGCTTCTATCAGTGTCCACCTTGACGGTGGTAACTATAAGCACCCGCCTGACCTGTTTGACGCTAAGCAACCGATAGGCATTGACGTAGGTATCAATACGCTTGCTACTTGTTCAGATGGCACAACTTATGATAATCCACGCCCGCTAAAGCGATATGAACGGAAGTTAGCACGTGCGAACCGCAGGCTTTCTCGTAGACAAAAAGGCAGTCAGAACTGGTATAAGGCAAAGGATATGCTCACAAGTGTTCATGCCCGTATCCGCCATATCCGTGAAGACGCACACCACCAAGCAAGCATACGGATTATTCGTAAAGCCTCTGCTATCGGTATAGAAACACTGAATATCAGCGGACTACTCAAGAACAGGAAGTTGGCAAAAGCGTTGTCGGATTCAGCACTTTCAAGATTTCTTACCATGCTTAGATACAAGGCAGATAGACGTGGGATACCGATAACTGAAGCGGATCAGTTCTTTGCGAGTAGTAAGACCTGTAGCAACTGCGGACACAAGAAAACAGATTTGACGCTCTCTGAACGGACATATCATTGCACAGAATGTGACTTTGAATGCAATAGAGACCTCAACGCTGCTATCAATCTCTGTCCCGCTCGACCCTAACACCGTCGCCACGAATTGCGAGGAGACGATAAACGCCTGTGGAGTTTCTGTAAGACCTCACTTGAGAGGCACGAAACAACGAAGCAGGAAGTCCGGCACAAATCAAAAGAAGAGTGTAGAGTTTTATAGGTTTTTATAGATTCTACCACATTCTTGAGGTTTTGTTAAGTCCTACACAACGGTATAAAGGAAACTCTTACCTCCAACAAAAAGCCCAGAGTTTCAACGAAGCAGCACATGAAGAACGTGGTATTTTTATGTTGACAGATTTAGACTCACCCCGAGATTGTCCACCAGAACTTGTTTACTCATGGATTAAAGGTCCTCTCAACCCAAGATTTTTGTTTCGCGTGGCTGTGATGGAAGTCGAATCTTGGGTGATGGCTGATCGAGCAGGATTTGCAGCCTTTCTATCAATACCTTTACATCGTATTCCGTCACCGACAGACGATATCTTGAATCCCAAAGAATTTCTTGTATCATTAGCAAGAAAAAGTCAAAAGAAAAGAGTACGCGAAGCGTTAGTGCCGGCACAAGGAGCAAACGTATCTGTTGGAATTGAATATAATATCCTTTTGAGCGAATTCGTCCGAGACCATTGGGATTTAGAACGTGCATCCAACGTATCTCCGAGTTTAAAACGCACATTAGACCGAATCACACATGCTAAAGGAGCAGATAACATTTCGTGAACAAGAAATTTCAACGTCACGTTGAAGATTTTACATGCGGGAATTGCGGTGTATTTGTGGAGGGAAATGGCTACACCAACCACTGTCCGGAATGTCTCTGGAGTCAACATGTAGATGTCCATCCAGGTGATCGCGCTGAAACCTGTCAAGGTTTGATGGAGCCGGTGAGTTGTACAATGAAACGAGGAGATTATATCCTTATCCACTGCTGCACCGTGTGTGGTATAACAAAGAAGAACAAGACATCAAAAGACGATAGTTTTGATGTTATACTTAGTTTACAAGGAGAATAAGATGGGTAAAAAAGGAATCATTGCAGTCATATCTATAATCATTGCTGTTATTGCAGCAATCGTGCTGGGTGTTTTGCTTTATACAACTTCTGACGAACTCAAGCAGACCCAGACAGAACTATCTGATACTAAAACAGACTTGTCTACGACCAAGACAACATTGCAAGAGACTGAAAGTGCGAAAACCGAATCGGAAAAAAAGTTAACTGAAACCGAGAAAAATCTCAAAGGCACGCAGACTGAACTGAGCCAAACGAAAGAAATATTGGAAAATGCCAGCGAAGCAGCACGGAAAATTGCTGCCGAACGGAACAAACTGCAACAGGACAAAAGCGCGCTTGAACGCGAAAAGGAGAGTCTCCGCGCAAAACTGACTAAGATTGAAACCGAATTGCAGCGGATTCGCGATCAATCACAACGTTCAATAGCGGCTATACAAGAGAGATTTAAAGATACAGTCGGGGCTGTGTTGGATGAAGCAGGACGACTGACGCTTGATGTCAAGGGTAAAATCCTGTTTGAAACAGGTAGCGATGTTCTGAGTACAGAAGGGAAAAAACTACTTGACGCAATTGCGGAAGAGGTCCTGCTAAACGCTGATTATTCAGATTACGCGATCCGTATTGAAGGGCATACGGACAACAACCCGATCGCTGGTTCGGCACTACGAAACTGGGATCTCTCAACACAGCGGGCAATCTCCGCAGTAAAGTATCTGCAAGAAAATGCTAAAGTCACTCCAGAACGTTTAGCAGCAACGGGATATGCGTTTTACCAACCAATAGACACGGCAGAAACGACGGAGGCGAAGGCAAAAAATCGTAGAATTGAAATTATCCTTGTACCGCCGCAAGATTTCTTAGGAGAGTTGCTCAAGTCGCTTCAGAATGCAATGGAATCTATTGAGGTAAAGTAGGAAGAATTGTCCTACCGTTCTGACGTTTCTTCTTCTTCTTTCGTTTGTGCGCGTTTAGCCTGACTTGCGAGTTTCCCTGCCTGTCGTGCGAGTCGCTTCGCGCCTGCTATCTGTTCCATCATCTGTGCATTTGTCCACGAAATTGAGATGAGGTATCGGATATCTTCCGGTTTGTTCAATGTTTCAACACCAAGCGCAACCTGTAATCCACTATCGGCAGTATGACGTACACCACCGTTTATACCCGCTCCATCAAATTCCAAACTGAGTGCAATATCGCCTCTTGCGAAAGCGAGGTAAAAATCCGTGCTCACACCTGCGAAAATGCCAATTAGACGGTCTCCAGAAGCAAAACGGTGATTGCCGACACCGATATGCCCTGAAATAAGGTGGATTCGCGGTAGATTAAAGGTCTTACTGATAACAAGAAATGCTGATTCGGATTGGTAGGTTTTCCACTTGTAGTTAACTTCATCACCGAGATTCTCAATCCCTAATGCCACATTAGGGATTAACCCTGACTCCGCTAAAAGTTGCGCTTTTAAGTGAGCAAAAGCATAACGAGAATAGTTTTTATCCTGAAGCAATAGGTTTGACAAACCAAATTCAACCCTATCAAACATCCCGAAGTTGAGTCGGAACGCCGCAGCATCGCGCGGAAAATCTGATGAATTTTGGAAGAACGCAGATACACCCGCCCCAAAAATGCCGTGTTTTAGCACCTTGCCTGTCGGGATATCCACTAATCCACTCTCAGTAAATATCTCACCGTTAACGGGACCAGAAAACGTGAGGGATACAGAAAACAGTAAACAGAACAAGATCAGATGTCGTGCCATTGATGCTACTCCATGTATCGGATACCGGCAGGTGTGCCGATAATAACTTTGTCCGCGCGATTCACAAAAATACCGTTCTCAACGACACCGGGGATGTTGTTCAGTTGTAACTCAATCTTTTCAGGTTCAGGAATTCCATCAAAGTGGCAATCCAAAATATAGTTTCCGTTATCTGTAATCAACGGGTTTTGGATTCCGCCGCGTAATTCTGATTGTCCGCATACTTCATCAACTACACGTTTTGTTGCCTCCCAACCGAACTGCACAATTTCAACTGGTAGCGCGAACGAGGTGCCGAGAATGTGCGAAGCCTTACTTTCATCAACAACAATCAGGATTCGTTTTGAGGCATTTGCAATAATCTTTTCTCTGACAAGTGCTGCACCACCGCCCTTAATTAAGTTTAAGTGTGCATCCACTTCGTCGGCACCATCAATTGTTAATTCTATTGTGTGGTGATTGGCAAGTGTTGAAAGCGGAATGCCTTGTTCAATGGCGATTTTCTCTGTGCCATCGGATGTAGGAATTCCGATGATGTTAAGCCCATCTCGGACCATTGCTCCGAGTTTCAATAGCGCGTAGTAGACGGTAGAGCCGGTACCTAATCCGACAACCATATCCTCTCGGATCTCCTCAGTGGCTTTTTCTGCAGCAATTTTTTTCAGATGTTCTTTATTCATTTCACAACTCTATACGCTGGTTTTCGCATGTTGACTTTGCCGAAGCAAAAATGGTAGGCGGGCTTTGTCCGCCCGATTTTTCATGGAATGTTGACCTGAAAAGAGGCGCGTTTGTAGTCGCGCAATTCACGCGCCTCTTATATACACTGTAGTATTCTGTAGGCTGGGTTAAACGCAGTGAATACCAACATAAGTATTTACGAGATACGTTCTATAATGTTCCTCATGCCCAGCCTTGACTCTCGCCCTCGACGCGTGCTTTACTAATTTTCTCATAATATCCGCTTTTCCGATAAGCTGTCAGCGGGTGCGGGTCCCGTCCTATCTCCAAACGGACCTGCTCAAGTAGTGGATTAACATCTGTTTCATAGGCGTGTTGTAGGATGCTCTCTGCTTCAACCAAATCTGCTGCATCTTGTGCTTCTGCCAACGCATCTCGGTCAACTAACAGTGCCTTTGCATAAGCTTTTTGTAGGTTGCAAACCGATTGGATGCTCGCTTCAACCTTCGGTTTCAAATTATGACTCTGGTCAATCATATAAGCGATGTCGGTTTCTGTTTCAGGATCAAGTTCTGCGGCAACAAGTTCAGTATAGATTAGGAAGAGTTCTTGTGGATTAATAGACCCTACGGTCAGATCGTCGTCTGCATATTTTCGGCAGTTGAAGTGGAATCCGCCAAGTTTACCTTCGTCAATTAGATATGCAACGATAAACTCAATATTGGTGCCTTGAGGGTGGTGTCCGAGATCAACGAGGACTTGTGCTTTCGGACCCAGTTTCGTTGCCATAAGGTAAGCAGTACCCCAATCCGCTAAATCGGTATGATAGAATGCCGGTTCAAAGAACTTATATTCAATCAACATGCGGGTTTTATCAGGCAGTGCATCGTACACTTCACCTAACGCTTCTGTCATCCACTGCTTACGTTTTCTGAAGTTGGCTTGCCCAGGAAAGTTAGTGCCATCAGCAAACCATAAACTGAGTAAATCTGACCCCGTTTTCTCCATGATGTCAACACATTCTAACATGTGATCAATTGCAAGACGGCGTATTTCTGCATTCGGATTGCAGACGCTACCGAGTTTGTACACTTGATCTTGAAAGACGTTCGGGTTAATCGCACCGATACCGATGCCGACATCTGCGGCGTATTGTTTCAATGCGCCCCAGTCATCAATTTTGTCCCATGGAATGTGAAGCGCGACGGTAGGTGCAACACCAGTGAATCGGTGCACGGTGGCGGCATCTTCTAAACGTTCGGCAGCGTTCCTTGCTGCACCGGGTTGCTCAAACACGCCGAATCGGGTGCCAGAATTACCGTAACCCCATGATGGTGTTTCAATATGTTGTTGTTTGAGGTGTGCTTTAACTGCCTCAACCTGAATTCCGTGTTTTTCTAACGTTTCAGCTAACAGATTATAAGCAGGACTGCTACTCATATATTTCTCCTGACCGCAGTTCATTTTAGTGGTAATTATATCATATTCTAATTTTAAAGTAAAGATCAATTCGGCTAAAAATCAGAGCCATTTAATTGTCTGGTAGTTCTCACCTGATGCTCAAGTCTCTCTTCTGTCCGAGCGATCTCCGAATCGCGATCCTCTCTAAAATATAGTGAAAAACTTGAAAACTGAATGGCTCTCGGCTAAAAATAGAGCCATCAAGACATTTAAGATTATTTGCTTGACATTTTTTCAAAAAAATGGCATATTAACTTAAAAGTAATTTGGAGAACGCAATGGGATTTCCAGTTTACGACTATCGCACAGATGTCCGAAACGTTCTGGTTACACCACAGATTCGTTCGCGTTTCTTAAGAATGGAACCCGGACAAAGTGCACAACTACATAGTCATGACCTTGGACATGAGATTTTCTTGATTTTGGAAGGGCGCGTAGAATTTGAGATTGACGGTGAAACGGAGGCGTTGGGACCAGGACAGATGTGTGCCGCTTTAGCCGATCAACCGCACAAGGTGCGTGTTCTCGGCGATGAACCGATGACGATGTATCTGTCCGTCACACCGCATATCCATCCGACGCATACACCACGAACAGAAGATGGCGAGAGGTTGCCCCATAATTTCGCACCAGCCAGTGCTTATGATGTTGAGCCAGATATGCAGGTATCTGTTTCGGAATTGGTAACACGTCAAATACATGCAGCACAACGACTTGCAGAACTCACACAAACGTGTGCAGCGGTTCAAGAGGAGATGGGACATCAACTCAGAACTGCTGTTGCCAAGGGTAATGAGCAGACTGCTACTGCAGCTTGCAAGGCGATGTGGAAGGCAATTTATCCCGTTTACAAAGCCATTTCAGAATTAGGTGATATTTGGAATCAACTTGCACCTCGTGTGACCTAATAGGGTTATTTTAATTTGCTTTATTTTTGTAATTTGTAGTATAATTGAAATTAGAGTGTCCTAACTTACCAAAAAATGTTCTATCTATTTGAAATCTAATTTGACTTAACAACGTTTTTACGTTAGAATAAACTTATCAGTTAAATGTGAAGTTACGTTTGAGCGATTCGCCTTTGTTTATATAGTAATGGCAAGTTGAAGCGAATGGTGCCCCATAGGTTTCCGGTGAAACTCCCCCTCAAACGAGAAAATCAAACCTGTACCGAAAGGTAGAGAAAAGTTACAATGTAAATAAATTTAGTTAAGGAGTGTTTTATGAAAGACCAGCTTTTTAATAGGAATATACTATTTTCCTTAATGGCTGTTGTAATGTTATTGGGATGGACAACGATGAGTTACGGTGCAGCCACCGTTTCTGTTGATCCTGCTACGATTGAATCCCCGGCGGTCGGGGAACAACTCACCGTAAATATTAATATCGCGGGTGGCGCAGGTGTTGTTGGCTACGAAGTTGATGTAAATTTTGATTCAACTGCTCTCAGTTATGTTTCTATTGCTTATGGAGAGTATCTTCCTAAGCCTGCACTTCCCAGTATTGACCCTGTTACTATATCTGAGAATAAAGTTGAATTTTTTGCATTCGGTAATGCACCGGATGGTGATCACACTCTCGCTACGATAACGTTTGAGGTCCTTGAAGTAAAAGCGTCTGCTATTACTTTACCACGTGTTCTCATTGCCGGTCTCAATGATACTACCATTGAAACCACAACCGCAGATGGTTCGGTTACTGTTCCCACTACTGAGGAAACTCCTACTGAGGAAACTCCTACTGAGGAAACTCCTACCGAGGAAACTCCTACTGAGGAAACTCCTACCGAGGAAACTCCTACCGAGGAAACTCCTACTGAGGAAACTCCTACTGAGGAAACTCCTACTGAGGAAACTCCTACTGAGGAAACTCCTACTGAGGAAACTCCTACTGAGGAAACTCCTACTGAGGAAACTCCTACTGAGGAAACTCCTACCGAGGAAACTCCTACCGAGGAAACTCCTACTGAGGAAACTCCTACCGAGGAAACTCCTACCGAGGAAACTCCTACTGAGGAAACTCCTACTGAGGAAACTCCTACTGAGGAAACTCCTACTGAGGAAACTCCTACTGAGGAAACTCCTACTGAGGAAACTCCTACTGAGGAAACTCCTACCGAGGAAACTCCTACCGAGGAAACTCCCACCGAGGAACCAACCGTTGAGGAACCAACCGTTGAGGAACCAACCGTTGAGGAACCAACCGTTGAGGAACCTACTGTTGAGGAACCTACTGTTGAGGAACCTACTGTTGAGGAACCTACTGTTGAGGAACCTACCGTTGAAGAACCAACCGTTGAAGAACCAACCGTTGAAGAACCAACCGTTGAGGAACCTACTGTTGAGGAACCTACCGTTGAAGAACCAACTGTTGAAGAACCAACCGTTGAAGAACCAACCGTTGAAGAACCAACCGTTGAAGAACCAACCGTTGAAGAACCAACTGTTGAAGAACCAACCGTTGAAGAACCAACCGTTGAAGAACCAACCGTTGAAGAACCAACCGTTGAAGAACCAACCGTTGAAGAACCTACTGTTGAGGAACCTACTGTTGAGGAACCTACCGTTGAAGAACCAACTGTTGAAGAACCAACCGTTGAAGAACCAACCGTTGAAGAACCAACCGTTGAAGAACCTACTGTTGAAGAACCAACCGTTGAAGAACCAACCGTTGAAGAACCAACCGTTGAAGAACCAACCGTTGAAGAACCAACCGTTGAAGAACCTACTGTTGAGGAACCTACTGTTGAGGAACCTACCGTTGAAGAACCAACCGTTGAAGAACCAACCGTTGAAGAACCAACCGTTGAAGAACCAACCGTTGAAGAACCTACTGTTGAAGAACCAACCGTTGAAGAACCAACCGTTGAAGAACCAACCGTTGAAGAACCAACCGTTGAAGAACCAACCGTTGAAGAACCTACTGTTGAGGAACCTACTGTTGAGGAACCTACTGTTGAGGAACCAACCGTTGAGGAACCAACCGTTGAGGAACCAACCGTTGAAGAACCAACCGTTGAAGAACCAACCGTTGAAGAACCTACTGTTGAGGAACCTACTGTTGAGGAACCAACCGTTGAAGAACCAACCGTTGACGAACCTACTGTTGAGGAACCAACTGTTGAGGAACCTACCGTTGAGGAACCAACTGTTGAAGAACCAACCGTTGAAACACCAACTGTTGAGGAACCTACCGTTGTTCTTCCAGAAAGCCAAGTGTTCGCTATTACCCTGACAAACCTCACCACAGGTGAACCCGGAATGGGTGGACAAATTTTCTCACCTCCAATCTTTGCAACCCACGCCGCCGGTCTTGCGCTTTACGAAGTCGGCCAACCTGCAACTGAAGCACTTGTCCTTCTTGCCGAAGGTGGAGACACCTCCGGAATCGCCGCACTCGCAGCTCAGGTAAATGCAAACACTGTTGTCGGAGACGGTATGGTCTTACCCGGTGCTTCTGTTACTGTTATGTTAACAGCAGATGCGATGCACTCTGCGCTCTCTCTCGCTACAATGTTGGTCTCAACAAACGATGCATTCGTCGCGACAACCAACTTAGCACTCTTTGATGAAGCTGGTATGCCTATTTCAACAACCTTGGAATTAAGGTCTTATGATGCAGGTAGTGAACAAAATACTGAACGTGGAACTGATATTCCTGGTCCAGTTGGTTTATCTGCAGAGGAAGATCCGGAAGGTAGCAATGCGCGTGTTCCCACAGAAGCTGGCGTAATTACACGTCACGCTGGTATCCAAGGTGTTGGTGATGTCGCTGCATCATTTGCTTGGACAGAACCGACAGCAATGCTGACGATCGCACCTTATGTCCCAGCACCGGAAGTAGTGCCAGTAGAACCACCACCACCGCTACCTACCTATGATGTTAGGCTTGAAGCGGGATTGAACATGATTTCTGTTCCGTTAATGCCTACAGAACCTTACACAGCACAATCTCTTGCCGAAATGTTAGGTTCAACAGTTGTAATCAAGTTAAACGTTGCAACGCAGAGTTTCGTTGGTTATGTTGCTGGTATTGAAGGTGGCTACAATTTCGGTATTGAAGGTGGAAAAGGTTATATCGTTAATACACCTGCAGGTGGAACGGTAACGTTCTCTGGTACTGCGTGGTCAAACGAACCGGCTGAAATGCCTACGGAAAGCGCAGCTGCAGCACCTAAGATCTCTACCACTAAGAGTGCTTGGGCGTTTATAGTTGCCAGCGACTTACAGAATAAAGAGACTGGTGCGTCTTACACCATGGTTGCCAAAAACATCCGCACAGGCGTTACGACAACCGAGAAAGTTTCAAGCGAAGATGGATACGTCTCTGCTGTATGGGCAGACGTAAATCATAAGAGTGTTGTTGAAGTTGGTGATAAAGTTGAGATCGCACTTCTTGACGAACGTGGCACTATTGTGTCCGGTCCGTTCCAACGCACAGTCCAAACTACGGATATTCACAATGCATTTATGAGTGTCCAGATGCGTGTTGGCGATGTGCGTCCTAAAGAAACTATGCTGAGACAAAACTTCCCGAACCCGTTCAACCCTGAGACTTGGATACCATATCAACTGAATCGCGACTCCAACGTAACTATTCAGATTTTTGATGTTTCCGGTCATTCGGTTCGGACACTAAATCTCGGTCATAAGTCAACTGGTGCATACATGACGAGCTCCAGTGCTGCTTATTGGGATGGTAAAAATGCAGCAGGTGAACACGTTTCGAGCGGTATCTATTTCTATGCCCTCCAAACTCAGTATTTCTCTGCTACCCGTCGAATGGTCATCCTAAAATAAGTTTAGTGACTTAGACGTTTTAACAAAAACGCCCCGACTGCCGGTTTTCCGATTGCGAATCAACCCGATTGGCGTCGGCGGTGGGGCGTTTTTTTACGTACATGCAAAGGAGACGTTTTGAATTATCTGAAAAAAATCTTTTATATTTGCAGCGTGTTGGTGTTATTTTTTGCTGCGAGCAACAGCAGTGTATTTGCTTTTTCTTTCGGTCCCAATGATGGATTAACAGGTGCTCCCGGTGAAGGCAACTGTACACAGTGTCACTCTGGCAATAGTCTGAACGCCTCGGGAGGTACATTGGTGTTGGGAGTCCCTGGAACCTATTTGCCGGGTGAGATGTATGATATTATTGTTGATTTATCACGTTCCGGGCAAAGTCGATGGGGATTTGAGATGACCGCGCTGAACGGCAATGGCGCACGCGCAGGTACCTTTACTCCAGCGAATAATGGGAATACACAGGTTACAGCAGCAAACAGTAAACAATATATTAAGCAGACTACTCAAGGAAGTGCAAGCGGAACAAGAGACAAAAACCAGTGGGCGTTTAAATGGACTGCCCCTACTAATGATGTGGGACCTATTACGTTTTATGCTGCAGGAAACGCTGCCAATGGCGATTCCGGCACATCGGGTGATTACATCTATACCCAAAAAGCAACCTCAGAAGTTCCTGTTTACGGTGTTATGTTAGCTGGCGTAGGCTCTTTGACAACCCAAACGACAGATGCAAGTGCTGCAGTCACATATACACTCAAGGTCACAAATACCGGTAATACAAACGATACGATAAATTTGAGTACTTCAGGCGATGCTTCTGCTACCCTAAGTCCAACTACTGTCCCGCTTGCTGCGGGTGCTGCAAGGAACGTAACATTGACCGTTTCCGGTAATGCTTTGACAACAGCAGGCGATTATGAAGTCAAGGTTAAGGCAACCTCCCAAGGAGATAGCACGAAAACTGCAGAAGTTACGACCACAACGACTGTTCCTCCTGTTTATGGGGTTACGTTAACAGGGGTAGGCGCGTTGACGAGAGAAACGGCTAATGCAAGTAACGTGAGTTATACGCTTCGGGTAACCAACACCGGCAACACAAACGATACGGTGAGATTAACAACCTCAGGTAATGTCACTGCTACATTAAGTCGGACTTTGATACCTCTTGACTACGGTAAGTCTTTGGTAGTGTCAGTTTCAATTAGCGGTGATGCCCTAACTGCCGCGGGCGATTATGCGGTGAAGGTCATAGCCACTTCGCAAGGGGATACCCAAAAAACTGCTGAAGTTACGACCACAACGACTATTCTCCTTGTTCACGGTGTTACGTTAGCCGGTGTAGGTGACTTGACAACCGAAACGACAGATGCAAGTGAAGGTGTCAGTTATATGCTCACCGTCACGAACACTGGTAACACAGATGACGTAATAGATTTATCAACATCGGGGGATGTTGCTGCGACCTTAAATGATACCTCTATCTCACTTGCTTCTGGTGCTTCCGCGAACGTTACATTAACAGTTTCGGGTGAGGTTTTAACTACCGCGGGAACATACGAAGTCAAAGTTACGGCTACTTCGCAAGAGGATACCGAGAAAACTGCTGAGGTTTCAACAAAGACAACTATTCTCCCTGTTTACGGCG
Source organism: Candidatus Poribacteria bacterium (assembly GCA_965237835.1). GTDB lineage: Bacteria > Poribacteria > WGA-4E > WGA-4E > WGA-3G > MSPOR6. The sequence continues at coordinate 1,695,642 of OZ250160.1, forward strand.
TTACGTTGACAGGTGTAGGCGATTTGATGACCGAAACATCTGATGCAAGTGAAGGTATCACCTATACGCTCACCATCGCGAACACCGGAAACACAGATGACGTAATAGATTTAACATCATCAGATGATGCTGCTACATTGAGTCAGACTTCTATCCCGCTTGCCGGAGGTGCTTCTGCGGAAGTAACGATAACGATTCCTGGTGATGCCCTTGCGACAGCAGGCAACTACGAAGTTAACGTTACAGCAACCTCACAAGGCGATAACACGATGTCGTCAGAAGTCTCAACGAACACGAAGATTCTTCCTGTTTACGGTGTTACGTTGACAGGTGTGGGTGAATTGACCACTGAAACAACTGATGCAAGTGAAGACGTCAGTTATATGCTCACCGTCACGAACACCGGCAACACAGATGATGTGATAGATTTAGTTGCGTCAGGTGATGCTGCGGCGACATTAAGTCAGGACTCTGTATCGCTTGCCGCGGGTGCTTCAACTGAAGTGACATTGACTGTTTCCGATGCTGTGCTTACAACTGCCGGGGATTATGAAGTCAAAGTTACAGCGACCTCACAGAGAGATAACACGAAAACGGCTGAGGTCACAACAACTACAACTATTCTTCCTGTTTACGGTGTTACGTTGGCAGGTGTAGATGAGTTGACTACCAAAACATCTGATGCAAGTGAAGGTGTCAGTTATATGCTCACCGTCACGAACACCGGCAACACAGATGACGTCATTGATTTAACATCATCAGATGATGCTGCTATCTTGAGTCAGACACCTGTGTCACTTGCTGCGGGTGCTTCTACGGAAGTAACAATAACGCTTTCTGGTGATGCCCTTGCGACAGCAGGCAACTACGAAGTTAACGTTACAGCAACCTCGCAAGTCGATAAAACGAAAACTGCTGTGATTTCAACAAAGACAACTATTCTTCCTGTTTATGACGTTACTTTAGCAGGTGTAAGTGATTTGATGACCGAAACATCTGATGCAAGTGAAGGCGTCAGTTATAAGTTCACTGTCACGAACACTGGAAATACAGATGACGTCATTGATTTAACATCATCAGATGATGCTGCTATCTTGAGTCAGACACCTGTGTCACTTGCTGCGGGTGCTTCTACGAAAGTAACAATAACGCTTTCTGGTGATGCCCTTGCGACAGCAGGCAACTACGAAGTTAACGTTACAGCAACCTCACAAGGCGATAAAACGATGTCGTCAGAAGTCTCAACGAACACAACTATTCTTCCTGTTTATGGTGTTACGTTAGCAGGCGTAGGTGAATTGACCAGTGAAACAACTGATGCAAGTGAAGGCGTCAGTTATATGCTCACCGTCACGAACACTGGAAATACAGATGACGTCATTGATTTAACATCATCAGATGATGCTGCTATCTTGAGTCAGACACCTGTGTCACTTGCTGCGGGTGCTTCTACGGAAGTAACAATAACGCTTTCTGGTGATGCCCTTGCGACAGCAGGCAACTACAAAGTTAACGTTACAGCAACCTCACAAGGCGATAAAACGATGTCGTCAGAAGTCTCAACGAACACAACTATTCTTCCTGTTTACGGCGTTACGTTGACAGGTGTAGGCGAACTCACAGGCACAACGATGGATATGTTTGCCGGTGTCAGTTATACGCTCACAGTGACAAACACCGGTAATACAGAAGATACGGTAGTGCTTGGATCTTCTGCTGAAGTAGGCATTGGAGGTAGCGTCCTTGGATCATTCAGTGAATCTGCCGATCAGAAGCCTACTACAAGTCAGTTGGAGATTATGCTTGCTGCCGGTGCTTCTGCTGAAGTTATATTTACAGCAGCGGGCGATTTCTTCACAAAACTGGGTGAATATGAAATCAAAGTTACGGCAACTTCGCAAGGTGATAGCACGAAAACTGCTGAACTTACAACTAATACTACGATTGAACCAGTGCCGTGGGATCTCAATGCAGATGGCACGGTGAATATCTTGGATTTGGTTGCGGTTGCAAACCAATTCGGCGAATCTGGCGAAGGACTTTCTGGCGATGTGAACATGGATGGTGAGGTAAATATCCTTGACCTCGTTCAGGTTGCTTCCTATTTCGGTAAAACACAAGCGGAAATTGTCCAAGCAAATCAGTAGTTTCAAATTTGAAGCTATAGGATTGTCGGATCGTTAGTCATAGACCCTTTAGTCAGTTTCCAACCCCCTATATCCTCTGATAAGAAGGATATAGGGGGTTCTTCCGAAGTACCATCATTCTTTTCACCTTGACTTTTTTAACACGTTGCAGTACAATTCCGTTATGGCACAAGATTATGATAATATGGCAAAAAATCTGTTAACAGATTATGCCACAGAAATCTCACAGTTTGTACTCGGCATGAAAGATGTAAAGGTCATTTGCCGCTTCGGTAAATCAGGAAACACAAGGAAATTTACTATGTGCTATATCTCTCTTCGGCAGTATAGTCCATGACGCACAACTATTCAAACGACTCATACCGGAGGAATTTATGCGTGAATCTAAATATTACCAACTTCTACGCGAAGAATTCATCACCCAAGGTATCGCCCAAGGGGCGAGGGATGCTACGATTAAGTCCATCTTAACATTATTGAAGGTCAACTACCTCATCCTAAAGGGTGAGGCTTGTGTGAAGCGCATGCCAAGCGTCCACTCCACGAGTTAAACCGTTGACTACCGTAATATATCGTAGTGTCTGGGCGTGGCAGCCCGAACGATGTGTGTCAAACAGCAAGTATCTGTGGTGGGTGCGAGCTTTTGGATGCTCCCCAAGTCCCACTCCTCTCGAACACTGCGATCGGGATGGGGAAACATATACCGCGAGAGCGAGTTAAATTTACCTGTTTTCTCAAGAGCATCGTGTCAGGTCAAATAGGTGAGTAGTGACAGTCTCACTAAACGAAGCAGCACACTCAAGAGGATCGCCTACGTGTTTGTGGCGAAAAAACAACACGCACCCCTTCTTGGGGACAAACTATAACTATAGAAGCGGGCTTTCCTCCCCTGCCTAAAGACGAAGGGGTCTCCAGCCCGAAGATTTTGATGAAATTCCATGTAGAAACCGTGAATGCCTTAACACCGGCACTTCAAAACATAGAAGATTTGCACCGCCTGGAACAGTTGCTCCTTGATGCAGCTCAGGCACAAAACCTTGAAGTCTTTGAAGAAACGTTACACGAATAGATTGTTCGGTAGGGAAGCGCGTGGTGAATTAACAGCAGATACGCTTTTGGAATTCGGCATCTACCGCATCATAAGAAATGATTGTAGGTTTTCTATAACTATTAGCATGCATACGTTGTGTGCCAAAGAATAATAATACCAAATTAACTTGATTCTACGTCTTCGGATAAAGTCGGCATTGCGAGGAGGACCCAGAGACCTCACACTACAAATCGAGGTAATTGGGTATTAGTCTATAGTAAAAAATCACTAATCGGAGATATGGAGAAGAAAATGGCGTCAAAATATCAGGTCGGAATTATTGGGTGTGGTGGGATTGCCAATGCACATGCGCGTGGCTATCAGGGTGTTGAACAAACAGAAATTGTTGCGCTTGCAGACCCCGTTCAAGCTGCGCTTGACAAGTTTGCAAACACCTACGGCGTATCCGAGCAAAACTGCTATTTGGATGCACGTGAGATGCTAGATAACGAAAATCTTGATATTGTCAGCATCGCAACGTGGCACAAACTTCATGCACCGATGACAATTGCAGCATGTTCAAGGGGACCGAAAGCAGTCCTATGTGAAAAACCGATGGGGGTGAGTCTTGGTGAGTGCGATGAGATGTTAATCGCTGCAAGCCGAAATAGTGTCAAGCTTGTGATTGGACATCAACGTCGTTTTAATTCCGCTTGGACAGATGCACGCAATCTCATCGCTGATGGGGCAATTGGTGAGCCGAGACAGATAGTCTGTCACGGTGGACAAGGATTGTTGAATGACTGCTCACATCTCTTTGATATGATGCGATATGTGCTCAGTGACCCTGCTCCTCAGTGGGTCATTGGCAATGTTGAACGCAAAACGGATCGTTTTGAACGCGATATTCAGATTGAGGATCGGAGTGCTGGAATAATAGGTTTTTCGAACGGGTGCATCGGCATGCTAATGCAGGAGATTGGGAGACCCAACTATCAAGGTGGCATTGTCTATGGGACAGATGGAATTGCAGATGTGACAGAGGGACGTGTTCGTCTCCTCAACAATAAATCTACGGATTGGGAAGAACGTCCCTCTGATGGAGTTAACCAGCACGTTGGACAAGCCAAGGAACTGGTTGAATGGCTTGATGGCGGTCCAGAACATCGTGGTGAAGCAAAACACGGGCGCGCCGCTATTGAGATTATCATGGCGATCTATGAATCCGCGCGTATGCACGAAGTGGTGCAATTGCCATTGCGGACACATGCAAACCCCCTCGATTTAATGATTGAGAGCGGTGATTTGCCGATTGAACGTCCTGGTAGGTATGACATCCGTGCATTTCTATTAAGCGGAGAGTCCATGAAACCTGAATAACATTACCTGTTACGGTCATAGCACCCACAACCTAAAGGTTGGGCTTGTGCTTCGTTGCAGTCTGCCTTCTGAATATCAAATCTATTTGTTTACAAAAATTTAACGCCCGCCTGAATTCCACAAGCTAAAGCATGGGGTCTTGGCGGGAAGAGTGATAACTTAGAAAACTATGCAGATTACGCAAGGCATTAGCGTTGGCTTAGCAGCACTAAGACGTAACAAATTACGTTCCGTGCTTACAACACTTGGAATCATTATCGGCATTGCGGCTGTTGTCGCTGTAGTTTCAGTCGGCGGTGGTGCCGAACACCTAGTGCTGATTGAATTGGAACGGGTCGGTGGCGCAGGCATGATCGTCTGCTTCCGTAAGGAACATATTCGTAGAACAAATGGTTCTTATATAAAAAATAAGCATCCGGAATATATTGAGTATCAAGATCTCGCCTTTATACTTAAAATGTGCCCCTCTCTTAAAACAGCTACCGCGCAATCTCGTATGGTGCGCAGCGTATCACACAGACATGTTAATCAATCGCTTCAAGTGCATGGCGTGACACCCTATTTTCAAGATGTCAATAACTGGTATGTTGATTCGGGAAGGTTTTTTACCGAAGAAGACATGGGACGGGATGACCCTATCTGTTTGATCGGTTCTGAAGTGCATAAAGACCTATTTCAGATGGATGATCCTATTGGTAGGGAGTTAAAAATTGACAGAGAACGGTTCACCGTCATCGGCGTCATGGAGGCAAAAGGCAATAAGATGGCAAGTGAGGGGTGGGATAATCGTGTAATTATACCGATCACCACAATGGGGGCGCGTTTTATCGGCAAGCAGAAAGGCTGGATCAGGCTGTTTGCACAAGCGGAGAGTTATGATAAAGTTGAGCAAACTGTCGCTGAAATCAAAGTCGCCTTTCGCCAACAACACGGTGATGAAAAATATTTTGATTTTTTTACGGCCAAGGAGATAATAAAGCAGGTTGGCAGTGTAAGTCGGATAATTCAGATTCTTCTCGGTGCAGTTGCCAGTATTGCCCTATTTGTCGGTGGGATCGGTATTATGAATATCATGTTGGTTTCCGTAACAGAGAGAACCCGAGAAATCGGGTTACGCAAATCTATCGGGGCAAGACGTGCCGACATCCTTATACAATTTCTGATTGAATCAATTGTCTTAAGCATTTGTGGGGGTCTTATCGGTATTTTTATTGGCAGTGCGCTTGCTACCGGATCAGGTTGGGTCATCTCAACATTCATGATTAAAGATGCAACTTGGCCTGCAGTTGTATCTGTTCAGGCAGCTGTTATCGCGTTCTGTGTTTCAGCGTTCATCGGCGTATTTTTCGGTATCTATCCTGCAAACAAAGCTGCAAATCTCACCCCAACCGAAGCACTTCGCCATGATTAATACCCAATTAACGGGATTTGTAGCGTGAGGTCTCTGGGTCCTCCTCGCAATGCTGACTTTATCGGAAAACTTCTAATCAAGTTAATTTGGTATAATATACACGAACAAAATCCATAAAGGAGCAAATACCATGAAAAATAAAACAACAAAGGTAAGAGCGGCTGTCGTCGGACTCGGTTGGCCCGGGATGCAACACCTCAAAGGCTATACCATTGACCCTCGTTCTGAAGTCATTGCAGTCTGCGATCTTGATGAAAAGCGCACCCAAGAAGTAGCTAAGGAACATGACATCCCTAATACCTATACAAATCATCTGGAGATGTTGGAAAACAAAGATATTGATGCTGTTAGTGTCTGTCTGCCGAATTTCCTCCACGCGCCTATTGCTATTGATGCACTCAACACAGGAAAACATGTGCTTTGTGAAAAACCGCCAGCTCGGAGTACACAGGAAGCCAGAGAAATGGCGGATGCAGCGCATCAAAACAGCAAGACTTTAATGTACGCCCTCGTGCAGCGGTTCGGTGGAAATAGCCAGAAACTCAAACAACTGGTTCAAGAAGGTGAACTCGGTGACGTTTATTTTGGCAAAGCTGCTTATGTGCGCCGTCGTGGTATTCCTATCGGTAAAGGCGGTTGGTTCGTCGATAAAGAACGTTCTGGCGGTGGGGCACTTATTGATATTGGAGTTCACGCTTTAGATTGTGTATGGTGGTTAATGGGTTCACCGCGACCAGTGGCGGTTATGGGTGCAGCATATTCACACTTTTCACACCTTGTGCCAAAAGATGTAAAATACGATGTTGATGATGCAACCTTTGCCCAAATCCTTTTTGAAAACAGAGCAACCGTAATCCTTGAAACGACGTGGTCACTCAACTTACCCGGAGATAACTACATTAAAATTGCTGGGACTAAAGCCGGCGCAACCCTCAATCCTTTCATGCTTTACACAGAGGAAGATGGAAAGGAACTCAATAAGCAGCTTGAAGCACCCTCAATTAATGGCTTTGATGAAGAGGTAAAACATTTCGTAGGATGTATAGTAGACGGGACAGAACCTATCTCCTCAGCAGAACAAGGTGTAATGTTGATGCAGATGCTTGATGGCATCTATGAGTCATCGGAAAATGGACAGTCAGTGAATATTGTTGAGGCATAGAAATGTTTTGCACTATCTGGTAATGAAGCTAATACACGCTTAACGCCCACACCCGGTAGGTGAAGGTTTCCTAACCGAACCATACACACCCATAGAAAATAAAAGTGTTGACACAAACTGTTGTAATCTGATATTATATTCTCTAAGTGTATTGTTATGATTATCCACGCCCCTCAGTTACTGTTGATGTTGTACTATTGATGGATGCACCGCATCCACAAGTCTTATTAATTCGTCGTAAGAATCCACCTTTCAAAGACTTGTGGGCATTGCCGGGTGGGTTTCTGGAAATGGATGAAACTCTTAAGGAGAGTGCTCTTCGCGAGTTGCATGAAGAAACAGGTATATCTGACGTGCAATTGACACAGATAGGGACATTTGGACATCCTGACCGTGATCCACGTGGACGTGTTATCACCGTAGCCTACGTTGGAATCATTAAATCGGAACAACAGAAAGCCGTAGCGGGCTCCGATGCCTCGGAAGTTACATGGTTTTCAACATCAGGCTTGCCACAACTTGCTTTTGACCATAGTGAAATTATTCAAAAGGCGTCAGAAGGATTAGAATGAAACACTTCGGATTAACATTGAATCTGAAAAACGATCCACAAATTATAGAACAGTATAAGGCTTACCATCAGAATGCTTGGCAGGAAACATTGGCTGGTTTGAAAGCGGTAGGTATTACAAAAATGAATATCTATCTGTTAGGAAGACGTCTGTTTATGGCGATGGAGGCCGTTGATACGTTTGACATTGAACGTGATTTTCCGCGTTATCTTGAACAACATCCGAAGTGTAAGGAGTGGGATGAATTAATGCGAACTTTTCAGGAACCTATTGAAGAAGCACAAGCGGATGAATGGTGGGCACAGATGGAACCCGTGTTTGAATTATAGCCAAAACACTAAGCAAGTGAGGTGTCCAAAATCTTGTTTGTGTGATTTCAAAGATTGAAAAAAGATAAGGTTGAAAAAATGACAATAAATTACGACTTCATCGTATTCAGTGGTAGGCTTTCAGAGAGTAGTTGGACTCTTGGGATGAAGGCAATTCAAGGCGAAGTGCCTCTAGACATTGTCATACCGAGTTTGCAAACATCGACAAATCCTGAAGATAAAGACATAGTCGGAATTTTAACGAAAGAGGGCATCTCGCGGGAAAGTTCTGATGTGATGGAACTCTACCGTTATCTCCGGCAGTTAACTCCAAAATCGAATCAAGCATTCGGGTATAATGAGGTTGCGATCCGGAATATCCATACCCGTCTGAATTCTCTGAAGATTAATCAGGAACTTCGTGTCCAAATATCTTATACTGAGCGTAAAGAAAACTATATTCCGTCTACATATAATATCAAATTGTTAGGTGTCTTTGAAATTCAACCTGTTACTCCACCAAATCCAGAACTTGATATTCCCAAAAAAACTGATATAGATTTAACTGAAGATAATTCAGAAGATATTCCAGAAAAAGATGATGTCCATGTTATCCCCAAAAGTTTCCCTCCTACGGATCCAGAGGTACCGGTCTATAAAACGACGAATACGCTGGAGAAATTAATCGTTTTTACACGAACGCTTCAGACTGAGTTGGACAAGACTAAGAAAACGCTCACCTTAATGGCAGAGAAAATGGAATTATTGGAAGAAGAGCAGGTGCGCTACCGCGAATTGGAAAACCTACTACAAGATATCTTTGAACGTCTCACCAACTTAGAAAACTATGAAAAGCGAATTAACTCTCTTGAAAGTGACCGTCATCAACTTGATAAATTACAACAAACCTTAGCGACGTACTTCAAAACATCCAATCGGCAAACACAAGCATTGCTTAAAGAAGTTAGTGATGAACAGGAAAACATCAAACCTGATTCATCAAGGTCTCGTTTTTAATAGAACCGGCATACGAAAGGAAAACCTTTCATGATGAAAATTGGCACAATGTCCTTGAATGTCAAAGGTGCTACAGCAACTGATTTTGCCCAAATTGTATACGACCTCGGCTTTGACGTGATTGAACTACATTACAGAGCGTTTGAATCCACTGATGTAAACTATTTACGTGAACTGAAGATGAATCTGATGAAAAAGGGTTTACCGTTAGGCTATATCGGTATCAGCAATAATTTTGGCAAACCTGTTGCTGAACACCCCGAACAGATTGCGTTGATTAAAAAATGGATTGACGTTGCTGCTTTTATGAGTTGCCCAATAGTGCGGGTTTTCGCTGCTTATGTGCCTGCGGATTGCGAGGATGAAGAGACATTGTGGTCCCCCATGATTGAAGGCTTTAAAGAGGTTGCTGAATACGGGTATGAGTCAGGAATACTCGTCGGGCTGCAGAATCACAACCACAATAATATCACGCGCGATGGTGATGCCGTTTTACGTGCGCTAAATGAAACCGATCATCCTTATTTTACACATATCTTGGATACGGGACAGTATGCAGGTTCTCCTGGGGCGAGTGGGCATCGCGGTTCTCCACATCCAGATTATGACTGCTATACCAGCATTGAACAGACAGCACCTCATGCCGTTTATGTCCGAACCAAGTTTTACGAGATTGATAGTGGCGTAGAGGAATGGTTGGACTATCCGCGTGTTTTAGACATATTGCGAGGTGTTGGCTACAACGGATGTCTTTCAGTTGTCTATGAAGGTCAATCTGACCCGATTGAATCAATGCGTAAGGCGAGGAGTTATCTAGAATCTTTATTGTAAAATTTCTACATCGTAAAGGGTACTTATGAAAACACGCGCTGCTGTTATGTATGAACATAATCAACCTGTGGTTGTTGAGGAACTGGACTTAGAAGAGCCGAAAGCAAATGAAGTCCTTGTCCGTACTGCTGCAAGTGGTGTGTGCCACTCTGATCTATCGGTCGTTACGGGTGCTATCTACTACGATGCTGCTGTCGTACTCGGACACGAAGGCGCAGGTATAATTGAACGTGTAGGTAAGGATGTAGCGGATTTCCAACCGGGTGACCATGTAATTCTATCCTTCGTCACATATTGCGGTGATTGCCACATGTGTCAGATGGAGAAAGTCTGTCTTTGCGAAAGTTACGATGTACCTCGCGGGTTTCAGTTAGATGGCACTTATCGCTTATATAACAAATCGGGTGAGGGTATCCTTCAGATGGCACGGATTGCGACGATGTCGGAATATATGGTCGTGCCACAACAAAACCTTGTCAAAATAGATGATCACTATTCGTTAGCGCAAGCTGCCCTTGTTGGATGCGGTGTGACAACAGGTGTTGGTGCAGTTCTCAACACAGCAAAGGTGGAACCCGGTAGTTCTGTAGCGGTTATTGGCACTGGCGGTGTAGGTTTAAATGCAATTCAAGGTGCTGTGCTGGCACAAGCAGAAAAGATTATCGCTGTTGATATTGCTCAGAAAAAACTTGACTTTGCCAAACGTTTTGGTGCTACGGATGTCGTCAACGCTGCTGAATGTGATCCTATTGAAGCCGTTCGTGAATTAACCGATGGTCGCGGCGTAGATTATGCTTTTGAAGTCATCGGAAATCCGAAAACTATTGTTCAAGCGTATCGTATGGTGCGCGCTGCTGGCACTGTGGTAATTGTTGGAATAGCACACCATGAAATGGAATTCAGCATTCCAGCGCAACACTTCGTCGCATCTGAAAGGCAGATAATCGGTTCGTTCTACGGTTCATGTCAACCACGGGTGGATATGCCGAAACTTCTCAATCTATATGCAGAAGGGAAGTTGAAGTTAGATGAACTGATCACAAAACATTATCAACTTGATCAGATTAATGAGGCGTTTGCGGATATGGAAGCCGGTGAAAATGCCCGTGGCGTTATTGTCTTTAACTAACGCATTTCTCATAAATCGTTTGTAGTCACGCCATTCATTACCCGACAACTAATATATGAAATCCATCCATACCACTGTCCGAGACCAGTTTAGTCAACATGCTGAGTATTATGCACAAAGCAGTGTGCATGCAAAAGGTGATACTCTTGAGGTAATCCTTAACTTTGCGGATCCAAAAGGAACGGAAAAGACGCTGGATATTGCGACAGGTACAGGTTTTACAGCGTTCGTACTTGCTCCAAAAGTAGCGCATGTTGTCGCTACTGATTTAACGCCCGAGATGGTCGCGAAAGCATCCGAACTCGCACAGGAACAAACGATAGAGAATATCGCGTTTTCTGTTGCCGCTGCAGAATCTCTACCGTTTGCTACTGCGTCGTTAGATTTAGTGACCTGTCGACTTGCCCCTCACCATTTTCAAAATGTCCCAAAATTCTTGTCTGAGGTCCATCGGGTTCTACGAATAGATGGACTTTTTTGTCTCGTCGATTCCGTTTCCCCTGAATCAGAACTTTTAATCGCATGGCAGAATCGCGTAGAGAAATTACGCGACGATTCTCATGTATATGGGTATCCGCCATCTCAGTGGGATACGATGATTGCGAATGCCGGTTTTGAGATTGAGAAAACAGCGCATGTGCGAAATGCACAAATGTCGTTTTTATGGTGGGTACGTCCACAGAAAAACCCACCAGAAGTGGTGCAAGAAATCCGTGAGGCATTCGCGCAACTTTCGCCTGACGAAGCAAAAAAGCATTACACAGTTGAAGCCGCAGGCGATAATTTCTATTTTTCATGGCCGATGTATGCGGTCAAAGCAAAACGGAGGTAAAAATGTTGTTTCAAAAAAGAATCCTTACTAGTGCTGTGGTATTTCAAGTTAATGTCTGGAAAATAGTTAAATTCATCTCAGTTCCTTGCATGATACTCGCGTTGTTCATCGGTTGCAGAACGCCTAAACCCGATTCCAACGCTAAAGGTGAAACAGACATGGTCCTGATTCCCGCAGGGGAATTTGAGATGGGAAACAAGGGGCCTGCAGTAAAAATGTATGGTCCTCTTGAAGACGAACTCCCGTTGCACACCGTCTATGTAGACGCTTTCTATATAGATAAATACGAAGTAACGAATGCTGAATTTAAAAAGTTCCTTGATGCTAATCCGGAGTGGCAAAAGGACAATGTTAGATTTGTAGGTAACGAAACTTACCTGGGCTATTGGAATGGAAATGACTATCCAGAAGGACAGGGTAATCATCCCGTTAATGTGAACTGGTATGCAGCAATGGCTTATGCAAAATGGGTAGAGAAACGTTTGCCGACAGAAGCGGAATGGGAGAAAGCGGCTCGCGGTGGTTTGAAAAATAAAGATTACCCGTGGGGCGATTCAATTGATACCAGTATGGCAAATTACGAGGTGAATCCTTCTACAGTATCTGTAGGGTCATACCCTCCTAACGACTATGGCTTGTATGATATGGCGGGTAACCTGGAAGAGTGGTGTCTTGATGAATATCAATCTGATTTTTATAAGAATTCACCCAAGCGAAATCCAATTGCAGACACAGATAGCATTATGGACATTGTAAAAAACTATAAAGACGTTAAAAGTCCTCGTGTGTTGCGTGGTGGCGGATGGGTCTTTGGACCTGATCATGTGAGAGTTTCCAGGCGTTCGCAACTGTCTCCAGGAGACAGCAGCCACGCCACTACCGGTTTTCGGTGTGTGAAGCCGGTAAAGCCTTAGTCTTTATATTTTAAGAATAAACAAATCAGGCTTACAATACCCTCCTACAACAAATATTGCGAGGCACGGGGACCCCGCACTACAAATCGCGTTAATTGGGTATTAGAAAGTTTGCGTCAAACGTGCAATTGCCAACCTGCCAATTTCGGGTGTTCCGACAAATTGCTGGTGTTTACGATCCAGCAGATTTTGGACAGTCACCGAAAAACGTGGCTTGGGACCGAGTGGAATATCGTAGCCTGCATTTAGATCAACCATCCAATACGATTCGACTTCGCCGACATAAACCCCTGATCGGACAGGAAATCCTTGCACATAACGCGCGCGGAGTCCGACTCCTAATCCAAGCCCCGTGTTAATATATTGAACATTCGCACCGTACTTGTTTTTAGGTGCATTTAGGGCAATGTCACCGATTCCATCAACGTTCTCAAAGAGGTCTTTGCTGACAAACGAATAATTTGCGCCGAGACTCCAACTCGGATTGAGGAAAAAGGTGAAATTCAGGTCTAATCCGTTAAGCGAGATGTCGCCGTAGTTGCGATATGTTAGCATGACAGCGTTTGGATCTACTGCTTGTTCGGGTGTCACTGTGCCAAATGGGATGTAAGCAGCACCGTTGTTTTCAGTTCCTGCCACAAACAACGTTACCAACTCATCAACAGGCGAACCATCGCCGTTTCCCCCCTGAGTAGGTGCGTCGAGCGCAAGTAGGACTTGCGCAAGTTGCGCGTTTTGCGGATCGGCTAATGCCGCTCCGATCTGCTGACCGAGAGAAGCCCTTAACGTTGGAGCGTCCAAGAACACATTAGGAGTTTCGACTGCCAACGGAGCGATGAAATTGTTAATTCTTGAGTGATACACATCAGCAGAAAAAGCCAGTCTATTCAGTATAATCCCCTTGTAGCCAACCTCATAAGTCTGCGTGATGGTTGGCTTAAGCGTGTCAACGTCATTTACATCTTCAACGTCAATAAAGCCTGATGTCGCTGGATCAAGTGCGCGTAAGACGTTTTCCACACCTGCTACCTGTTGCGGGATAATACTTTCAAATCCTGCGGAGAGTGCTGCCACGGTCTCTGCCGGAAGTCCTTGTGCGGCTAAAACTGCTTCAAAAACCGGTTTCGCGCCACTCATCACAGCACTTCTGGCAACGTTCCACATGACGTTGGTAAAAAGCGGATCATTGAGAGGGATGTAAGCACCCTCTTCAAGCTTTGCCAGTGGTGAGAAGGGAGAGCGAAATAGAGGTTCTCCATTTTCACTCCGTTTAAAGGTAAATCCACTATCTGACGGAACACCTTGTGCCCGTATGTTGATATCCGGGCTAAATCCTAATGCAGGTTGAAAATTCGCGCCTATCATAAATGGGTCTTGAGCAGACAGAATATCAAGAAACAGGTTTGAAGTTCCTGGCGTATTAAAAGCGCGGTTATAGGTTAGCCTTACATTATGGTCATCGTTGGGTTGAAACGCAAGCGCGACCCTTGGCGAGAGGACAATATCGCTGAGATGGTTGTGATTATCCGCTCTACCCGCAGCAAGCAACTTTAGTTGTGGCAGGATATTGGTTTCCGACTGCAAATAAACGCCTATCTCGTTGATGTCGTCGTTTTCTTCATTAGCACCATTAATCGTGCCTTCAGTATCCGGACGAGTCAGCAACACATCCAATCCGTAGGTAAACCGTTGCACATCTCCCATACCGTAACTGTGTTGAATTTGCCCAACATATAGGTTAGAATTGTCAATGGTTGGTAGTCCTGTTCTAAGTATATAAGTGTCGCCAGCATCACTCCGATTCCAAAATGCTTGTGCAAACAGGTCTTTGTAAATGAAACGCGCTTGCGCGTAACCGTAAGTCCAGTTTTTGGCTTGCCCTGCACCGATGCCTGTTAACTCAATGCCGGATGCTTGGGTTAAACCGCTGGCGAGAATCACGGACGTGTCGTCACTGGGACTATAATCCACACGAAATTCACCGCGAGCGTGTGAGGTGTCAAATAAAGGCTCTAATTCGCCTGAAATATCCTCTTCCGCACGTCCTTTTTCCCAATCATGTCCTCGGGTATAACCTGCTGTCAATTTATAACCGATTGTGTCATTGATAACACCTGCATGTCGTAGCGAACCGATAAGGAGACTTCTTTCACCACCACCAATGCTGACGGTTGTGCCTTGAGACGTGAAGGGGGATCGTGTGAGGATGTGTATCACACCGTTGGCACTGTTTGGACCGTATAACGCTGCCCCAGGACCTGATACAACTTCAATCTGTTCAATGTCTTCGCTGATGGTAGGAATGAGTGAGTAGGCATTGACACGTAGTGAAGGAACACTCGCGATTCGATTGTCCACAAGCGATAGCAGATTTCCTGAAAATACATTGTTGAAACCACGAACAACAACATACGAGGTGCCGATCCCAGAAGTCACAACATCTACAGCGCGTAATGATTTTAGGTGTTCTGTAACACTCAGTGCAACTCGGTCTTTGATCTCAGAATCATCAAGCAAAGCAACCGAAGCGGGTGCTTCAAGGACTTTTTCCTTACGACGTGATGCCGTTACAGAAATTTTATCAAGTTCAATAATTTCTGAAGAAAGTGAAATTTTTACAGATTTTGTTTCATCAGCAGAAAACTCAACATTTTCCAGAATCTTTATGGCATACCCTTGTGAAAATACCGTAATTGTGTAGACACCCGCTGCTAAATCAGCAAATCCGAGTGTGCCGCTTGCATCACTAACACCTTTAGCAGCCTCGCCGTCTTCAGGTTTTACGGTGATGGAGACATTGTTTAGTTTATTTCCTGTTTGTGCGTCTGTCACTGTGATGTTCAAGGTAGCGGCTTGCACTGAAACCGTTGCAATACCCAAAAAAACGAATAATACGAATATTGCAATACTAATTAGGCTCAATCGTTTCATAATACTGTTTCCTTCTTTGGAATACTGTTTGGTTGTGATACCCCTACAGTAAAATCTAAAATTACCTGGACAACTTTCTATAGATTAGGGGCGTTTGTAGTCGCGCAATTCATTGCGCCTCTTATATTAATGAGGAAACCGTTTGAATTCGCTATGACACGCAAATGTCCAAATAATCATAGGCTTTACTATAATCTATTGTGTCAAACTGATTGCTGCAGTGACTCTCAGCATCCACAGCACATTTGAAACTTATAACCTAAACTAAGTATCACAAATTCCATGAAAAAAGTCAAATATATTTTGGTTTTGCTACACGAAACGCGTATATGGTAAAGCATACAATTATTATTATATTTGCCCAATGGCTTTTTGAATATACTTACGTGAATGTCCGAGGCGCAATGAATTGCGAAGTTACAAACAGCAGAACTCTAAAAAGTTTTGTGAACATAGAACGTGCTATAATACCAAATTAACGGGATTTGTCTTATTTTCCGGACGGTAGGTGCGGTTTCCTGCACTGATAGATTGGAATCAAGTTAATTTTATATAATACGCAATTAACCTGATTTGTAGCGCGAGGTCCCCGTGCCTCGCAATGCTGACTTTATCGGAAAACTTTGAATCAAGTTAATTTGGTATAACATGATTTGTTAGGTCCATTTTAGTTACCAAAATCCATTGAATTATCCGTATCTATCTTTGCGGAAAACCCTTTAAAAATTTTTAAATACACAAACAATATTTAAGTTGAAAATTTCCTTAATTTAACTTGCGATTTAAATACGTAAATTGTATAATCTACGTTCGCGTCCATTAATATTTATTGTAGAAATTTTATACTATTTGGGACAGTTGGCGTCCATAACAGGTTAGGAAGATTCTCATGCAATACGCCCCTGATACACTTTGGTCAGAAATACTCTCGGAACTTGACGAATCAGCTCTCAGTGACGTCTATTTACGCCAAGTCACACCACTTTCACTGACCGAGGAGTCTTTTAGCATCGTTGTTCCTTCCAATTATACACAAGACGAAATTGAAAATAGATTTCTCAGTGATATTAATAAGATATTAGCTAAGCGAATAAGTGCTGACTGCGAGTTGGAAATTTCCGTGGACTCATCGCTTGCTAAAGTACCTGAACCTCAAAAAGCCAACTCTAATTCCCAAAACAGTACTCCTAAGAGTGTCGGTTTGAATCCTAACTACGTTTTTGAGAATTTCGTTGTTGGACAAAGCAATCAGATATGTCATGCAACAGCCCTCGCCGCGTCTGAGGACCTAGGTGGAGAATATAACCCACTTTTTATACACGGTGGCGTAGGACTCGGAAAAACCCATCTGCTTCACGCTATCGGTAATCGCGTACAAAATGCTACGCCAAAATGGAAAGTCCTTTACGTCACTTCTGAAACGTTTATGAATGAATACATCGAATCAATTGTCAACCGAACATCAGCACAAGGGTTTCGCTCAAAATACAGGACGATTGATCTGTTGTTAATTGATGACATCCAATTTTTACAACGTAAAGAAGGCACACAAGAGGAATTCTTCAACACCTTCAACGATTTATATCTAAACTCAAACCAAATCGTTATGACAAGTGACCGGTCACCAAGCATGCTTGAGAACCTTGAAGAAAGGTTAAGTTCTCGTTTCGAATGGGGCATGGTAGCAGAAATTGATAAACCCAATTACGAACTTCGTCTAGCAATTCTGCAGCAGAAATGCCAAGACCAAGGTTTTCATAATATCTCCGATGATGTCCTTAACTATATCGCAGAAATGGTAATCACAAATATCCGTGAATTGGAGGGCACACTAGTCAGTCTTAAAGCGCGAGCTTCAATTCTTGATGAACCACTTGATATCGACTTTGCCCGAAAAGTATTAAACGACACATCAAAACCTGTGAGAAGATCACATCGAAAAATTGTTACAGCATCAGCAATACAACAAATTGTGACTGAGCACTTTCAACTGAACAGCGATGACCTAACTTCGGCAAAACGCACAAAAGCTATTGCATTCCCACGGCAAATTGCAATGTATTTGTGCAGAGAACTCACGCAGCTCTCTCTATTTGATATTGCTGAAGCATTTCATAGGCAAAACCACACGACCATTATACATGCATGCACACAAATTGAAAATTTACTTGAAGACGAGGAAACAAAACAACTTATAGAACTTTTAATTTATGAACTATCATAAGTTACCACATCAAATATTTTCTAAAATTTAGGAATATTGGCAGAATAGAAGTAGAGAACACGGACAGTTACAAGTCCGAAAACCTTAATGCACATGTTATCCACAATTGCTGTTGATAACTCCAAATTTTATGTTGATAACTTGTGCATAACATGTGGATAACTTTTACATTCGTTAAACATGTTGATAACGTGTTGATAACTCCAAAATCTATGCACATGTTATCAACACCAGTCACGCCAGTCACCATAAGAGTTCAGAGCAGTTATCAACATATGCACACCCCCTACTACTACTACTATGGTACAATTTAATTTTAAAATAGTAATTTAGGAGTACAATTAGAGTCTGTGGATAACTATAGAAAATAGAATTCCATTTTAACACAAACATTTGAAATGTCCAAATAATTGTAGATTTCACTATAATACCTCTTATCAATTTAAAATTCCTATAAAACCACCTAAACTCTCTTAGTGATTTTATGAATGATTGAAATCGGAGAAGAAGATGTTGAGGTTCAGATGCACTTAGAACGTTTATGTCTGCGTAATTTTCGGAATTATAAAGAATGTGACATAACATTTCATTCACCAGTGACATTGGTCGTTGGCAAGAATGCCATGGGAAAAACAAGTCTTCTGGAATCACTTTATTTTCTTTGCACTGGCGAATCTCACCGAGCAACTTCTGCTGTTGAGTTAATCCGGCATACATCTGAAGGGTTTGCGGTTACAGGTTATTTACGGAGTGATAAGAGACCTGATTCCTTAGTGAGGCTTGAAGTTGTGAAACCTCGTCAAGGCGCATTTCGCCTAAAAACTGATGGGGTATTGCAACGAAGACGTTCTGACTGGATAGGTCAGTTCAATGCTGTTGTATTTTCACCTGAATCTTTGGACCTTGTAAAAGGAGCACCTACGTTCCGCAGACGATGGCTAGATCTACTATTGTCGCAGTTGAGCAGGGAGTATTTAGAGGAACTCCAACGTTATCGTGGCATTTTGCAGCATCGGAATGCGTTGCTGAAACAATTAAGTATGGGAAAGGGATCGGTGGGCGAAACATCGGTTTGGGATGGATTATTGGTTGAATCAGGTGTGGGTTTAATTGACACACGGCATGCTGCTTTGGCGCGTTTAAGCAATGTTGTAGAAACTACACATCTATCATTAACGGGTGGACGCGAACGTCTTTTGTTGCAGTATACTCCAGGTGTTGGGAACGGGAGTGTGGAGGATTCCGATATTTCCAATCTTTCAGACCGTTTTCGAGATGCGTTGTCCAAAGCACGACGGGATGAATTACGGCGCGGGCTAACGTTAGTCGGTCCGCATCGAGATGATTTTACGTTGGCTTTAGAAACGTTGAAAGGTGGAGAAACTATCCTACGTGAAACTGCCCGAACCTATGCTTCCCAAGGACAGCACCGGACAATTGCACTCGCTCTAAAACTTGCCGAACTTGAGTTTATTCGTGAGGATACCGGCGTTGCACCACTTTTTCTGTTAGATGATGTGTTATCGGAGTTGGATATGAAAAGACGGGCATACCTATTAGCGTATTTGCAAGGTGTTGCTGCACAAACCGTAATTACTGCTACTGACAAAGATGTAATGGGTGATGAATTACCAGATGTTCATCTGTTAATAGTTGAAGACGGTGTAATCGTTAATGAAATTTAAACGTTACATATAGTATACGTCTGTGTTGAAGTGTATGTGTGAAATAGATAAAGGTCTGGGTATATTAAATCAAGACTTTGATCTTATTTGAACCAAAATTACCAGCATAAGAAGGTTAGAACCATGCGGTTTAGAAGAACAGGCGTAGGGAGACGAAGTTTACGTATACAACGCGGTACAGTTAAGGTTCAGGGCGTTGTAGAAGGTGTTCTACGTGAACAGGGTTGGTCTGATAAAATCAGCGAAAGAAATGTTTTCAATGCTTGGGAATTGGTTGTTGGAAAGGATATTGCTGCACAGAGCAAACCTGTTTCCTTATCAGGTAGAGTTTTGCGAATTGAGGTAGCACATCCGGTTTATGCAAATGAGTTGTCTGCAATGAAACCTGAAATCTTATCAAAACTTGAAGATAAACTTGAAACTCTAAATTTGAAGAGGCGGAGGCATTCTACGAAAAACAAGGTAGTTGACATCCAGTTCCAATTGAACCCGAACGTTGCTAAGGTCAGAACTCCTGACAAAGCCACTGATAATAGGACTAAATCAGATACGGAGGTATCTGAACGAATTTTCAAGTCTGTATCACCTGAGATGAGTGAGCAGATTGAAGTTGCTGTTTCAACAGTCAACGATTTTGAGTTGCGTGATTCCTTAAAAAAACTCTTTTTAACACAGTGCGGCGATACGAAAACAACAGACTGACTAACAACATTCATATAAATGGTTTATAGGCGGTTTTTAAACCGAGACCAATTACCAAAATGAGGACTTAATACATAATGTCAAATGACTACACTGCGTCATCTATTCAGATATTAGAAGGGTTGGAAGCTGTCCGGAAAAGACCGGGAATGTATATTGGCAGTACTGGTCCATCTGGACTACACCATCTTGTAATGGAGCTTGTTGATAACTCCATTGACGAGTTCGGGGCTGGACACGCATCAGAGATTAAAATAACGCTCAACGCTGACGGAAGCGTTACCGTTACGGACGATGGGCGCGGTATTCCCATCGGGGAGCATCAGACAGGTGTGTCTGCGCTTCAGGTTGTAATGACGACTCTCCATGCAGGTGGTAAATTTGATGGGCGCGCAGATGTTGGTTATCAAACCGCCGGTGGGTTACACGGTGTAGGGGCATCGTGCGTAAACGCACTTTCAGAATGGCTCCAAGTGCAGGTTGCTCAGGATGGTAAAGTTTACGGGCAGCAGTATAAACGTGGAATACCGGTAAAAGATGTAGAAGTAATTGGAAAAACGACAAGAAACGGAACAAAAACAACGTTCATGCCTGACCATGAGATTTTCGACACGCTTGAATTTCAAGCTGAAACCCTGAAGGAACGTCTCCGTGAACTCGCCTTTCTCAACCGGGGGGCCCGTATCCGATTCAAGGACGTCAGAGCATCGGAAGTGGAAGCGGAAGATGGCAAAGAAGAAACCGTATATCACTATGAGGGTGGTATCGCTTCTTTTGTGCAATTCCAAAACGAGAATCGAGAGGTTCTACACGCTACACCTATTTACTTAGAAGGTAAGGCAGATGATGTTAAGGTCGAAATTGCTATCCAATTTAATACGAAATATGATGCGGAGTATATCTTCTCGTACGCAAACAATATTCGGACAACAGAGGGTGGGTTCCATGAGAGTGGTTTCAAAAGTGCTGTAACGAGGACCTTCAATACCTATAGCAAAGATAACGATCTGCTGAAAAACGTAAAAGTTTCGCTAACGGGTAAGGATATTCGCGAAGGAATTACGGCTGTTATCAGTGTAAAAGTCCCTGAACCGCAGTTTGAGGGGCAAACAAAGTCAAAACTCGGCAATACCGAAGTAGAAGGCATTGTGATGAGTATTGTGAGCCAACAACTAAAGCAGTACTTGGAGGAGCAACCCGCACTTGCAAAACGTATAATTAACAAAAGTATTCAGGCAGCACGTGCAAGGGAAGCCGCACAGAATGCTCGCGAGATCATTCGCCGAAAAGGTGTACTTGATTCAGCATCAATGCCCGGCAAACTTGCGGATTGCTCTGAACGTGATTCAGAAAAAACAGAAATTTTTCTCGTTGAGGGAGATTCCGCCGGCGGTCCAGCAAAACAGGGACGTGACCGTAATTTCCAAGCTGTCCTCCCGCTAAAGGGTAAAGGTATCAATGTTGATAAGGCACGGTTGGACAAGATTTTGCAAAATGCACAAGTGGTAGACATTGTCACTGCACTTGGCACCGGTATTGGTGCAGAAGAATTTGAATTGGACAAATTGCGGTATGGTAAGGTGGTTATTATGGCGGATGCTGATGTGGATGGCGCGCACATCCGGACATTATTGCTAACTTTCTTTTTTCGGCAGATGCCACAGTTAATCCATGAAGGACATCTCTACATCGCACAACCACCCCTTTTCCAAATTCGCAGAGGGCGGCAATCACAGTATCTTCAAGACGAAGATGCTTTGGAAGAATATCTGCTGGAATCAGCCGCGGGGTCTCAAGAGATAACGAACAAGCGACGCGACACCCCTTGGACAGCAGAGGAAGCAGTCGCTTGCGTTAAAGCACTGTCCGCTATTGAAAAACGTCTTTCCGAATTGAGCGGACGCGAAACCCGAACACGCCAAGAACTGATCACATATTTGTGGGAACCTATTGAAGATCAAGATCCCTCTGAAGCAGATAGCGAACTGATCGAGACACCAGAAAATCCAATAGATACCGTTTTGAATATTCTGGAATCACAAAATGCAGGTCCGAAACAAGAAGAACTTCCGCTTGGATTTGATAGTGAAGATGCTCCTGAAGTGGATTTAGATGGAATCGATGATGAGGTTGAAAGGACTTCAGCAGAAGTTTCCATTGATAATATGCCACAACTCCAGATAAAATCAAATGCTGCGATACATGCTGAACTTTCTCCTCATATTCAGTGTGTTAAAGAGTTTGGAATTCAATCGGAAGATTTTGATGGGACGACATCGGAGGGGACACCCCTGTTTGGTGTGGTGAATAAATCGGATGAGGATCAGGCTGCTAACACTGTTGGAGAGCTTCTTTCGATCCTTGTATCAAATGCAAACAGAGGCATGACGTTAACGCGCTTCAAAGGGCTTGCCGAAATGAATACGAAGCAATTAAAAGAGACAACGATGCAAATAGATGCACGTGTACTGTTACAGGTGACTCTTGAGAATGCTGTTCAAGCTGAACGGATGTTCACATTGTTGATGGGCGATACTGTGGAACCTCGCCGTGCATTTATAGAACGTTACGGAAATCAGGTTAACCTTGACGTTTATGGTGCCTAACTATAGTAAACTATAAAAATATGTGAACACTTTCTGGTAGGTGCGGTTTCCTAACCGCACCATTTACCCAATCCCGGCAGTACGGTTAGACTACTGTCCATTGGGTAGAACGGAATCCACAATAAAATCCGACACAAAAACGTGATTCATCCTCCATTTAAGCTGAAAGGACAGAAAAATGAGTGAAACCCAACTCTTTTTTATCTTATGGACAGACACTTGGAATCAAATATTGAACTCACGTTATAATAAAAAGAAAAGTAATCATAACGAATATAAGAGAAATATATGCAAGAAGAAAATATTATCAGGCGATCTATAGAAACAGAACTACAAACATCGTACCTCACATACGCGATGAGTGTCAATACCAATAGAGCAATCCCCGATGTACGGGATGGTTTGAAGCCGAGTGCACGCCGAATCATCTATGCTATGGGGGAGATTAATCTCACGAGTAGTCGTCCCTACGATAAATGTGCTGCGGTTGTTGGTGAGGTCATGAAAAACTTTCATCCACACGGTGATGGTCCGATTTACGGCACACTCGTAGGTCTCGCTCAGGAATTCAGTACACGTTACCCCTTAATTGATGGACAGGGCAACTTTGGGTCTATTGACGATGACCCCGCGGGGGCAATGCGTTACACAGAGTGTCGACTTACAAAGATTGCTGCAACGCTCCTGCTGGATATTGATAAGGATACTGTTAACTTTCAACCGAATTATAAAGAATCATTAGAAGAACCTACCGTCCTGCCAGGTCTTCTTCCCAATCTGCTTGTGAACGGCACTGACGGTATCGGTGTAGGCTATTCAACAAAGATACCGCCGCATAACCTCAACGAAGTCGTGGATGCGATTTTGCATGTACTCGATTTTCCCGAAGCATCTATTGATGAACTTATTGAATTTATCCCAGGTCCAGATTTTCCCACTGCTGGAATTATCGTTGGAAAAAAGGGAATCAAAGATATGTATTCTACGGGTAAAGGGAGTATGACGCTGCGAGCAAAAGTCGAAATTGAACCGATAACTCATGATAAATCTCGCGGAGACCGCGAGCAAATTATAGTTACTGAAATTCCGTATCAGGTTAAGAAAAATCTACTGCTTCAACAGATGGTTGAACAGGTAGTCAATAAAACGATTACTGGCATTTCGGATATCAGAGACGAATCTGCTGAGGAGATTCGTATCGTCATTGAACTTAAGCGTGGGGAAGTGCCACAAGTTATCTTAAATCAGCTCTACAAACACACAAAGATGCAACATTTTTTTCCTGCTAATCTTCTCTGCCTCGTAGAAGGGCTGCCCAAAATATTAACACTACCAGAGATTTTGCAACGCTACCTCGCACATCGGCGGGAAGTCATCCGTAGACGTACGCAGTTTGATTTGGCACGACGTGAACACCGTACACATGTTTTAGAGGGGTACCGTATCGCGTTAGAACATATAGAGGACGTTATTGAAATTGTGCAAAATGCCGAGACCCCACAAGAGGCACTTCAACAACTACGGACACAATATCAACTTTCTGACGTTCAGGTACGTGAAGTGTTATCAATGACTTTACGCCAGTTAACTGGATTGGAAAGGGACAAAATCAACGATGAATACATCGAGCAGCTTGAACGGATTGCTGAATTGCGGGCTATCCTTGATGATGAGGATCTCATCACCGATATTATACGAAAAGAATTGGAAGGGTTGAAGGAAGACCATGGAGATGACCGCCGCACCGAGATCGTTTCGGCGATGAAAAGCTTTGAGATGGAGGACCTCATCGCGGATGAGGAGATGGTTGTTACACTGACACATTCCGGATATCTCAAACGGATTCCTATGGATACCTATCGCACGCAAAATCGCGGTGGGGTTGGCATCAAAGGTGGTAACCCGAAAGCTGGTGACTTCTTGGAGCAACTGCTGATCGCAACAGCGCACCAATCGCTTCTGTTCTTCACGAGTCTTGGCAAGTGCTTTGTCCTAAAGGTTTTTGAGATACCGGAGGGGTCACGTCAAGCAGCCGGACGCGCCGCAGTGAATATGCTCAAACTAAGCGAATCCGAAACCATCACCGCATTTTTGCCTATCCGAGAGTTTGATGAGAACCTCTATATCCTTATGGCAACAAAACACGGTATTGTGAAGAAAACTTCACTCGGTGAATTTCGCAATCGGCTCTCCAGCGGTATTATTGCGATTAATTTAGATCCTGATGACCTCTTAATTGGCGCGCATCTTACAGATGGGAACTATGATGTTATTCTCATTAGCCACAACGGGAATTCCATCCGATTTAACGAATCAGATGTACGAAGCATGGGACGTCGCACGCGCGGTGTCCGTGGCATACGCCTCGCTGAAGAAGATTTCGTTGTAGACATGGTCTGTTCTGCAGATGAAAATGATTCTCTACTCGTTGTAACAGAAAACGGTTATGGGAAACGCACAGGGCTATCAGCATATCGTTCACAGAGGCGAGGTGGTATTGGTTTGACTGCGATTAAGCGTTCAACGCGTAATGGTGCGGTTGTTTCTGCAAAACTCGTTTCACCTTCAGATGAACTTGTTCTGATTAGTTCTACCGGCTATATTACGCGCATGTCTGTCAGGGATATTCGTTCAATTGGTCGCACAACGCAAGGAGTCCGGCTCATGACCTTACAAGAAAGCGAGACACTCGTTGACGTTGGTAAAATCTCTGAAACTGAATCTGAACAGAAACTGGAGTAATCCGCCATGCTTTAGCAGGGGGTCCAGTGACGTTGATGTGTCTAACTAATTTGAGTCGGAGAAGAAACCAGGGTTATTTAGTTTTCCAATAATTTTGAACTTTTGCTCAAGACTTTCCGCTGTAGGAGCGATCTCCGAATCGCGACTTTTTGGATAAAATGGGCAAAAAGTCTAAAACTAAATAACCCTAAGAAGAAACGAAATAGTCTTGACATTTACGGGCAAAGTCCGATATAATATTACCAGCATCTTATGATAGGGTTCTCACCCCACGTAAACATAACGTGGGTCCTATCCCCACCCGTGAGAAGGTGTGTGATGCTGGTGCAAAGTCACTAAAAACATTAGAATGTAGCAGAACACCTTGAACCCTTGTGGATAACGTGTCAGACTCCGTTTCGGAGCAATATTAGACGAAGCAGGAAATGTCATTTAGGAGATTAAAATGCCTAATATAAGAACAAAAGAACCCCCTCGCCTTCAGGCAGGGGAGTATGTCAGAAGCAATTTATGGATTTTATTAATTATACTAAGTTCAGTATGTCTATTTTCAATAGCAGCGGTAACAGATGCGCAAGAGGAAACAACCGTTGAGACGCCAGAACTAGTGCCGTTAACCGAAGCTTCCGAAAAAGCAAAAAAGGTTTACACGCAACTGATGCATGCAGTCTACTTGCAAAGTTTTGATAAAGACATCACTAACGCCAAACGTATATACGATATGTTGGTTCAACAGAATCCAGATTCTGCCTTTGTCTGGTACAAACGTGGACAACTACGTTATCGGATGCAGGATATCCGAGGTGCTGAGGAGGATACACGAGAGGCAATCGAACTTAATCCTTCCCATATTCCGGCAACATGGCAGCTCGCGCAAATCTTGGCACATCGCGCTTCCTATTTAAATGGAAAAGGTGGAAAAGAAGCATTGGATACTCTTAAAAAAGTGACTGAATTAGACCCTGACCATTTAATGGCACACCACTTGCTTGCGGACTTAGCATTATCATCTCAGAATCCTGATTACTCTACTGCGGAGACAGCGTTAAAAGCACTCACCCGTATTATGCCTTTTGAACCTACTTTTCATAGACGACTTGGCGTAATCTATCAGGAATACTTAGAGAAGCCAGAAGAGGCTATTGATGCCTATAAACGCGTCGTCAAAATTAAACCGGATGATGTGAGGACACTTATATCTCTCGGTTACCTCTACCTGAAGACAGGAAAAATAACGGAGGCGCATCAAACATTTAAGAATACCCTTGACTTAGTACCACAGGACGTTAGAGGCAACTTAGGTTTAGGCTTAGTTCTTCAGGAACAAGTGCAGCGTGCAATCGTATCAGGAAATGGAAAAGCCGAAAGTGAATCTGTTGATATACAGGCACTTATTCGAGATGCTGAAACACATCTTGGGCGAGCGATCTTTTTCGCGTTAGAAATTGCCAACCGTACTGAAAACGGACGCCAACGT
The DNA here is from genome assembly GCA_965237835.1 of Candidatus Poribacteria bacterium. Lineage (GTDB taxonomy): Bacteria > Poribacteria > WGA-4E > WGA-4E > WGA-3G > MSPOR6. The sequence goes on from OZ250160.1 coordinate 1,722,742, forward strand.
GCCAATTACAAAAAGATAGTCGTTGACGCACAGTACGCTTTGGCAAACGTCTATCTTCTTTTTGAAAACCTTAAGAAAGCTGAAGATATGTTTGAACAACTCCTCGAAAACGATCCTGAACACATCGGGGCATTATATGGAATCGCTTCAGTATATCAAACGATGGGCGTATTCGAAAAGGCTGAAACATATTTACGTAAAACGCTTTCAATGGAACCAGCGCATGAATATGCTCTTAACGCACTCGGTTATCTCTATGCTGAGCAAGGAACAAATCTTGATGAAGCTGAAGCCTTAATCAAGCGCGCACTCAAAAAGTCGCCAACTAACGGCGCATATCTTGATAGTCTCGGATGGGTCTTCTTTAAACAGGGTCGCTTCGCGGAAGCTGTCACTACTTTAGAAAATGCTAACCAACAGGCACCAGACAGTGTTGAAATTTTGATGCATCTTGGGGACGCTTACCTCAAAAATGATGAACTTGAAAAAGCACGTAATATCTGGCAGCAAGCGCAAACAATCGAACCTGATAATGAAGAATTACAGGAACGCCTCAAGCAATAGTTTCAGTAGTTATTTGTTGGCGCGATAACAATTAAAATGCGAAATATCTTTATCACGGTTCTCTTTCTAACGCTAATCCTTTCTGTTCAGTCCAGCGAGGCGTTCCGCTGCGGCACACCGCACCTGAAACAGGATATAGTGCCGCATCTCTCGTCTGATGTGCCAACTGCACCAACACATCCGGCAGCACCATCACTTTCCGTTGGATTTCAACGCCCATTTTTTGCTGTTGACTTTGTAAGAAAACAGCAGTATATAATCAATGCAACGTTGCGTGCAAGCGGGACCCACTGTTATATTTTTGTTGAAAATTCTGAGTGGCAAAAAAAAATCACTGCCCAAACAGTTCAAACTATTCAAAGAGCGTTTGATACAGCAACACCAGCAGACCCACGGCGCGGGATATATAATATCTTAACCGAAGACTTCGGTCCACTGCCAGATGTTGACAGCAACCAAAAAGTTATCTTGCTTTTTCTCAACATCCGTGATATAGGTACCCGCAGCACTACTGCGGGTTATTTCATGCCGATTGATCAACAGCGGGGGACGCTGCATCATCCAACATTGGGACCACTGCATAGCAACGAAGCAGATATTCTCTATATCAACTCAAATAATGATCCTGTAAATACTAATGCTATACAAGCTGTCATCGCTCATGAACTACAACATCTTATTCATTGGAAGCATTCTCCAAACGAAGAAACTTGGATAGACGAAGGGTGTTCTGATTATGCAGCCTTTCTGTGCGGTTATAACCTCCGCCAACATATTAATGCCTTTCAGAAAGCACCAAACATTTCACTGACAGATTGGACTCAGATGAGTCAGACGAACTTACTTGCACATTATGGTGCTGCTTTACTTTTTATGCTATACCTGCACGATCATTATGGTGGTCTACCAACCATTGCGGAGCTTGTCCAAAATCCGATGGATGGCATATCGGGTATCACACACACGCTGGCGGCACAAGGAATGCCGAACTCATTTTCGGACATTTTTGCTGACTGGAAAGTAACCAATTATCTCACCACATGGAGAACTCTGGGAAATATTGAAAAAACTTTCCGATATAACACATTCCTGCCTGTGATTAAACCGCTATTTACCCATAGCACCTACCCAGTGAATGGCAAAAACAAGACGCTTGCCAATTTTGGCGCGCACGCTATTGAATATAAGGTAGCCACCGCAGGACAGGAAGGTCTAACCCTTAGTTGGACGACACAACGCAATACGCCTATGGATATCAAGGTCGCATATCTACAAAACACAGGTGAGGTTGTTGTCGAATCGCTCCCCTTTAAAACTGCCGAGGGAACGACTTCATTAGATATTCCCGCTTTTGGCACTGATGTCCAACGGCTACTTCTTATGCCAAGCCTACAAGTCGAAAATCGAAGTTTTGCGCAACAAACTATTACTTATAACTATGATGCTTATGAAGGGAGTTTAGGCACATACACCACACATGTGCTTCCTAATCCGATTCATCCCAATTATTGGGAAATCATTGCTGTTCCAAGTGAGGTAACTGGTGCCCGTTCACTTACCGTAACGCTGATATACCAGAATCGAAAACTGCTTGATGCAAAGCCGATGGCGTACATCCAGAATGAAGACCAAACACTCTACCGCTATGCTTTTCATCTCAAACCTGAGGTTGAAACAGCATTGATAGAATGGATCGTCATGCGGGGTGACACTGTTATTGACGAAGGAGTTCTAACAGATTAGTTTTTAGAAAAGCTTTTGGCACTTGGTATAAGAGGATTGATATATCAAAACTTTCCTAACTGCTGATTGCCGATGGCTATTAAATGGAGGTATACATGCCGAATACTATTTATGCGGGAACAATTGGACAGAGCATTTGGCGAAGCACCGATACCGGTGAAACCTGGCATCGCGCAAGCAACGGTGTTTTTCCAGAAGCAGACATCCGCGCAATTGTCGTTCATCCAACAGATTCAAATACACTCTATGCTGGCACCGAAAAAGGGGTTGTCAAAACTACAGATGGTGGCAATTCTTGGAATCATCTGCCAAGCGATATGGATAGTCTGGAAGTTTGGTCGCTTGCCATTCATCCGACTGCGCCAGAGACACTCTTTGCCGGAACTTGCCCATCAGCATTTTTCAAAACAACAGATGGTGGTGAGACGTGGACAAAACTTGACGCGGAACTCGCACAAGAATGTGAAGGGATTCCCATCATCCCGCGTGTGACAACGATCATCATTGACCCCGAAGATACTGATACTGTCTATGCAGGTATTGAAATTGATGGTATGCGTATGAGCACCGACGGTGGAGAAACGTGGCATAACCGAAGCGAAGGGTTGAGCAGCCAAGATATTCATGGGCTGACGGTAGTCCCGGGTGAACAAAAAACGCTTGTTGCTGCGACAAATAACGATGTTTGTATCACCACAGATATGCACAATTGGACACCGTTGAAAGTACGTGACCATTTTCCGTGGCCCTACTGCCGCGCAGCATTCTATTTGAACGGAGATAATGCTAAAGTCTTTATCGGGGCAGGCAACGGTCCTCCCGGTGACCAAGGCGGTATCTTTTATATGAAAGATTCAAATGCAGCAGCAGATGCCGAAGCAATAAGTTGGGACCGCTCCGATATCGGAATGATGGCGAATAGCACTATTTGGACCTTCGGCTATAATTCACGTGTTGATGGATTACTGATAGCCTGTAGTGTGAGCGGACAACTCTTCATAAGTGAGGACAATGGCGGTTCCTGGGCGAAGTTGACACATGAATTCGGAGAGGTGCGCGCCTTGGCAGTTGCATAACGGTTAAAGAAAATACTTTGTGATGTTATACAAATCTCCATTTCCCAACCCGGTAGGTGTGGTTTTGCGGTGTACTCACCCAAATGCGATCTGCATTCCTAACCGCACCAGGCTTCTACAAGAAACTGAAAATTACCCGATTAAATTCTTAATCTTCATTAGGGACGATATGTTTATAGCACAGAATCCAATCCTACTGTCCGTTGGGTAGAACGGAATCCACAATAAAATCCGACACAAAAACGTGATTCATTCTCCATTTAAACTGAAAGGACAGAAAAATGAGTGAAACCCAACTCTTTTTTATCATTTAGATGGACACTCGGAATCAAATATTGAACTCACGTTAAATTAACACAATTAACACATAAGGGTAGAGCGCAAGCGAAATCCAACAATCCCACCAATTTAATCAACACATATCAAACCGAAAATCTGCGTAATCCGCGATTCATACCCAATTAACCCGATTTGTAGCGCGAGGTCTCTGGGTCCTCCTCGCAATGCTAACCGCTATTAGAAAACTTCTAATCAAGTTAATTTGGTATCAGACCCAAAATAACAAAATAATTTGCCTATTGACTTTTTTATACAATTTATGCTATACTCTTGATGCAGGCGGGTTGTGCGCTAACTCAATAATTTGTTGGCAGACATAGGAGTTTTGCCCTCCGACAAATGCCATACGCGCAGTTGGCGTTGATTCTGTCTAAAATACGTAGCACACGCACAAACGCTCTGTGACAAACTCACCAGCAAAACCTTACCGATGCATGTTGCAGTAAAGGTTTGACATAAGTTTAATCAAGGAGGCATATCTCTATTATGCGTTTTTTTAGTTTTCTATTAATACCCTTTCTCCTCGTTTCAATAATTGGATGCTTTGGGGATGGTGAGATTAATATTGACACCCCACCACCTTTTAGTGAAGCCAAAAAAATTATTGTTGCACCATTCGTTGCTGAAACGGAAGAAGCACAAGAACTTGGTAAACGAATTGGCATCAATTTGGCAAACCGTTTAAATCTTACCTTCAAAGACAGTGAATGGGTTTTTGACCAGTCGGATAAAGTCAACCCAGTAGCAGAGAAGGTTGCGGAACTCGGGGTCACCTTAAATGATGTTTACGCGGATCCGGCATTAGCGGCGAAAGTAGGTCAGGCTCTTAATGCAGACATAATCATTACAGGAATGATTTGGGAACCGAAACTTAATCGTAAGGATTCCGATCAGCATTTGATGCGTCAAGGCAGGCAATCCGGAATTTCAGGCACTTCTACCTATATCACTACTCTCCAAACCGCACGTGGCAAAGTGCGTGTTAAAGTCATTGATGTGGCATCAAGTAATGTGCTATATAACAATCTGATTCACTCTCATCTTAAGTATTGGTTTGCCTATCAAACCCAGATGAGTAGTCAAGTTATTTTTAAGCAACCTAATGAAATGTTCGCCGATTTAGGGAATTACTTACCACTTCGAATTTCGTATAAACTCTATCCAAGTGGACTTGAGAAAGTACCTGAAGAAAAGGTTGTGCTAAAACCATCATTCAAGTTGAAAGGTACGGGTGGCGAACTTAAGTACGATTAGAATTACTTTCATGCTTTAGTTTGCGGGATGTAGATGGAAACTAAGACTTTTTTATCTGATACCCAATTAACGCGATTTGTCCTGTGAGGTCCCCGTGCCTTGCAATGCTGACTTTATCGGAAAACTTTGAATCAAGTTAATTTGGTATGATACCCAATTAACGCGATGTGTAGCGCGAGGTCCCCGTGCCTCGCAATGCTAACCGTTATTAGAAAACTTCTAATCGGGTTAATTTGGTATGACATACTCTCCGCCCTAAAAGGTGAAGGTCTTTTGTTCCTTATAGGAACATTCATTCCCTGCTCAAGCAGGGCAAACATTGGACTTCGGAACGACATCCGATGGGCGGTGCCATATCCACCACTACGAGGACACCGAAACGTCCCAGATACTTTTGTCTTATATTTATTGCACGCGGTGAACCCCCTTCTTTAGCACTATCAATGCGATAGGTGTCCAGAAACGCGGTAAAACCCCTTCTTTAAGCACCAGCAGTGCGAAAGGTGTCCCACAACACACAATAATGGACACCTTTTGTCCCTTGGGACTGAAACACATCCAAAATATAGATTCATTTTCTTAAGTTGACATATAAGGGTTTCGCTGCACTCTACCCGAATTATTTTGAGTCAAATTACATATCGCGCGCGAGAAATAGTTACCCTTCAAGTCGTTCCTTCTCTGCTTCGTATACTGCAATGACAGGCGCGATCAAATCAGCACAGAACTCTTTAGCGAGAATACTGTTAATTTCTCCAGCGACCAACACACCAGCTGCGTAGGCATCTTTTACGGAGTCATAGTCCATTAACACCTCTCTGACGAAGCTTGAGGTAATCTTCTCGGCTGCTTGTTCGATCAATTCTGGATTGGCGCGCACAACTTGCCGGATCAATGCGTTTTGCTTTTCCAGCATCTCCCGCCTCAGCAACGCAAGTACCTCCTGTTTCTCTTTCTTTTTCTTCACCTGAAGTTCTTTTTGGAATTCGGGGTCCTGATAGTTTTCCCGGATCGCTTTGACGATGAACCCACCCGCATTCCTAACATTCGTAGCATGTCGTGCCAGTCCGATTTTTTCTTCAACATACACAGCAAAATCTTCCTTGTCCTCTAAATCTTCCTTGTCCTCTAATACTGCAGCAGCGTCCACTCCGTCCCATTCTTCGTTCGCAATCCGGAGTGCCTCTTTCTGTGAGACCCCCGCTTGGACAAGTTTAACAGCGAGTGCCGGCAAGTCTTCCATATCAACAAACAACGACGCTTGCGTCGATTCAGCCGCTTCTTGTGTCGGTTCAAGAGTCGGTATCTCTTTCAACCGCGAGATCCTGAACTTAAGCTCACTTATTTTCCGTCCAATGCGTTTCGTCTCTATCTCAACACAGAAGTTCGTCAGTTCGTTGATCTCCTTGATCGCAGGTTTGATGACATCGCGGTTGAGAACTTTGAACACCGGATATTCATCCTTTTCAAACCCCATCAGTTCTCTGAAAGTTTCGAGTGGAATGAATGACGTTTCGCCTTCATTTCGTGCAATATCAAAGTAGTCAAAACAGACTTCCCACAAAATCAGGGCGTATCTACTCGTAAACCGGTTTTGCAAGCGAAGATTCAGCTTCGTGTAGATACGAGGGTTGTACAGTTTGTAGCGTAAATGTGGCGCGAAACCATAAGTACAGATTCCGTTTGAGATTTCTGCAGATGCCAAAAGAGAGGCAACCCCCCATCTCTGCTTTTTGTCTTTCTCCAAAATATTCCATTCTACTGTGCAGTCGACAAGTGCTTCTAATGTTTCCTTGAGATAGTCCTCGTTATGGCTGTTAAAACCGAGACTCTGTGCAAGTTCCGCAACACTGACACGATGGATGTCCTTATTGGGCAACTCGTCATAAGCGTTTGCGAGTAACACATTCCACGCACGCCGTTGTAGATGCGTGATTTTACCCTGAATCTGGATCGCAGGACTCGCTTTGATAACTTCATTTATTTCAGCTAATACCAAATTAACGGGATTAGAAGTTTTCTAATAGCGGTTATACCATTTCTCAATAATTATATTCCATTTGCGACTTTCGTGAAATATTTAAAACTTGTGATTTGGGCAATAGCTGCCTTAGTATAATTTCTCAAAATTTGTGTAATTTTGTCCTGCATTTCCTCTATTGTCCCTAATGTGTGCTGAAACAATTTGGCTTTGATGTCTTGCCAGAGCCTTTCGATCGGGTTCAACTCCGGACTATAAGGGGGTAGAAAAATCAAGGCGATATTGTCAGGAAGTTTTAGGGATTTCGCATAATGAAAACGTCCATTATCAAGCACAAGGATATTTAACGTCTCTGGAAAAGTCTTTGCTAACTCATCAATGAATATTTGGAAACAGACACCATTGAGCCAGGGCATTTCAAGGAAGAAACTTTCTCCTGTTATTGGTTCCACAGCACCGTATAGATAAAGGTTCTCGAAAGTGTAATTGATGTTGGCAATCGGTTTGACACCGGGCATGGTGATACGCCGAGACGAGACAGGCAAAAGACCGCATCTTGACTCATCTTGGCAAAAAAGTCGGGCGTTTTGAAAAGATGATGTGTGCTGCGAAATCACGTTATCAACGGTTGTCGCGAAGTTGGCAGCGAACGTATCACACGCTTTTTGGCTTTTTTTTTTATGACTTTTGCGAGGCACTTTGAGTTTGGCGTTCCATTTATAGCGAATTAGCGCGTGAACAGTTTTATAGTTCATTTGGACATCAAAGGTTTCGGAAATATAGTCTGTTATCTGTTGATAACTGGAAAAACCCTCCGGTTTTTCCAGTTCCGCTCGCAACAACTCTTGTTGTTCTTTGGATAGCCGAGGGGGACGCCCCGGAGAATAATCCCGATCCAAAAGCGCATCAAGTCCTTCGGACGCATAAGTCGCTAGCCAGTGTCCAATCGTTTTTCGGTGAACACCTATCAGCGCCGCCGCTTGTTTGCGAGTTGTCGCTTGACCACTGCGAAACAGGTAAAGGGCTGTCAATCTTTGCTTTTGATAACCTACGGGTGTTTTTCTCAACAAGCTTTTCAACTCTGAAACACTTTCTGTAATCTGTGGAGGTTTTATGTTCATCGGTGTCAATCCTATAATTTGTAAAATCGGAATGATTTGTAAAATTGGAAAAAGTTTAGCAGAAATTGAAAATTTTCTAAAGGAAAAATATATATAAGAAATGGTATTATACCCCATTAACCCAATTTGTAGTGCGAGGTCCCCGTGCCTCGCAACGGTGTACTATATCAAAAGACGTCGAATCCAGTTAATTTGATATAAAGTGCTTTTTCAAGTAATTGAGGAGAATTACTTGAAACCTAACTACAATAACGGTATACTATTGATTGACATAGAAAAGACAGGTTAACAACGACTAATCTTTAGCGTAATAGTCAACAGTAAATTGGGAGGGATCTGTTATGAATGAGTTTCAATTTTCGGGCGCAAGGTGGTGGAAATATGATTTTCATACACACACACCTAAATCAATGGATTTCAAAGACAAAACAATGACACCTGAAGATTGGCTAAAAGCATTCATGGAAAAGGGAATTGATTGTGTTGCCATTACAGACCATAACAGCGGCGAGTGGGTTGATCGCTTGAAGCAAACGTTAAAGGAATTACAAGAAAACAAACCGCAGTGGTTCAGACCTATATATCTATTTCCAGGCGTAGAAATCTCAGCAAACGGCAATGTACATATATTAGCAATATTTGGGTGTAACAGGAATAAGAGTGATATTGATAACCTACTTGATGCTGTTAAGTATAATGGAACAAAAGGAGATAGCGATGCTGTAACAACTAAAAGTATTACTGAAGTCGTTGATGAAATTGCAGAACGTGGTGCCATCCCTATTCCTGCACATGTAGATATTAAAAGGGGTTTGTTTAAACTTGAAGGATTAACACTACGGGATATATTGAGAAATGAAAATATTCACACGATGGAGTTACGTAACAGCAATTATCAAAAACCTCCATTATATACGATTGAGAAGGTCCAGTGGACAGAAATAAAAGGTTCCGATACCCATAGCTGCAATGATAAGACATTTGGCACGTTTACCTGGGTTAAGATGGATAAACCTTCAATAGAAGGACTAAAACTTGCTCTACAAGATGGTGATGTATCTGTAAACCGTAACATGAGTGACACCCCCAACAAACTTCCGACTTATTTCATAGAAAAATTGGAAATTAGCAATGCAAAGTATATCGGACATCGGACAACTCTGGGATGCAATTTCAGTCCATTTCTCAATGCGATTATTGGCGGGCGCGGCAGTGGTAAGTCAACTCTATTAGAATTCATAAGACTCGTTCTGAGACGCGATAAAGATATTCCCAGACCACTTGAAAAAGATAGCAGTAAATATTTTTCTTTAGAAGAGAATGACAGTCTATTGAATACCGATACCAAAATTTCACTATTATATTGGAAAAATAATATATATTACCGTTTAAACTGGTCTCCTAAACCGGATAATCCCTCTTTGGAAGAGAAAAAAGATGATGGCACTTGGGAACCGGCTCAAGGAGATATTAAGGTGCTGTTTCCGGCTTACATTTATAGCCAAAAGCAGATTTTTGAATTAGCAAGAAATCCACGCGCGCTAATTGATATTATTGATGAAGCACCTGAGGTTGGCGCAAAAAATATTAAAACGCGGATTAGGGAGCTGATCAACCGATATAAGCATATTGAAAGTAAACAACAAGAGTTGCAAGAAAAAATAGATCAAGAAATCCGCTTACGCGGAGAATTCAACGATTTGGCGAGACAGATTGAGTACATCGAAAAATCAGGTCATAAGGAAGTAATGCAAAAATATCGTCTACGCCGGCAACAGTTAAACGAACTTGATATCTTAGAAAATCAATGGAAAGAAGCATATAATCAACTTGTAGAAACACGGGAAAAAATAACACCATCAGCGTTTGTTAAGGAGATTTTTAGCGAATATAATGATGTTTTGTCGGCTATAGAAACAACAAATGAGAAATGGCAGTCTATCCACGACCAATTAAGCGATTTGGTACAGGAGGCGAATTCGGTTGTCGCCGAGTGGCAAACTGAGAAAAATACTGCAGACTGGATGCAAGCACTCAAGACAGACATGGCGCAGTACGAGCAATTACGTACTCAACTTGAACAGCAAGGAATAGACCCTGACAGATATCCTTTACTATTAACCCAGCAAAAAAGTATACAAAAAGAGTTAGAACTAATTAACGAGTATCAATCACTCCGGCAAACGTTAGAATCTGAAAAAAAAGAGGTGTTTGACCAAATTAGAGAGAATAGGAAAACACTCTCAGAAAAACGTCAAGAATTTCTGACCTCTGTCTTACATGACAATCAATTCGTCGGCATTGAAATCCTGCCTTTCGGTGAAGAATGGTATGAAATAGAAGATGAGATTCGGAGTATGCTGCAATGTCCGGATCGATTTGACAAAGATATTGAAAGTTTAAGAGATCTCTATGAACAGAACGATGACCAAAAAATTGAAAAACTCAAAGATGCTATTAAAGATATCCGCAATGGAAACATCGCTGCTAAAGATAACCGATTCACCACACATCTTAAAACATTACCACAAGAATCCATAAGTGATTTTCTTACATGGTTCCCCGGCGATAATTTGGAAGTTACTTATGGTCCTGATCGTCAGCGGATACAGCAAGGATCACCCGGACAAAAAACCGCAGCACTACTTGCCTTTATCCTATCCTATGGAGACGAACCACTCCTGTTAGATCAACCCGAAGATGATTTGGATAACGAGTTAATTTATGACCTAATCGTCCGACAGTTGCGAGAAACAAAAACCAAACGACAAGTTATCGTTGTGACCCACAATGCCAATATCGTGGTTAATGGCGATGCTGAAATGGTTTTGCCTCTGGAGGTGGTGAGAGGTCAAACCTATGTGCAACAGCCCGCAAGTATTCAACGAAGAAAAGTTAGGGAATCAATATGCAACATTCTTGAAGGCGGAGTAAAGGCATTTGAACAACGTTATAAACGTATTCATCTTGGAGATTAGTTATGTTTCACAGTCTAACAGAACTCATAGAAAAAATTATTCTTGGTGAAGACGCAACGATTGAATTCAAAAGAGAGATGCCTCACAGAAACAGTCTGGCAGACGAGATTGCTGCTTTTGCAAACACCCAGGGAGGTGTGATTCTTATCGGTGTTGACGACGATAGAAATATCGTCGGACTTGAACTGCAGGAACTGGATAGGGTAGAAAAAACGGTTGTTGAAATATGCGAAGACAGCATTGAACCCACCGTCCCCATTTTTACAGAAAAATTACGGATTGATGATAAAAACATACTGAAAATAGTGGTGCCGAGGAGTCTTTTTGTTCACAAAACTTCTAACGGCTATTTCACCCGTCGGGGCAGCAGCAAAAGAGAAATGCCCACCGACCAGTTAGCGCGATTATTACAAAGCCGTTCACAAGCAAGAATTATCAGATTTGATGAACAGTTAGTCCCAAACACGTATAAAAGAACATTAAGGGAATCGCTATATCGACGATTCATCACAGAAGATGCCCCTGAAGATGAAGTAGAAGACCTACTCTTGAAAAGAACTTTACTCGTTGAAGAAGGTCGGGAAATTCGTGCTTCTGTCGCGGGTGTTTTGATGTGTCACGACACACCTGAGGATTACCTCTATAACAGTTTTATTCAAGCCGTTTATTATAGATCTAAAGTAAAAGATGCCAACTACCAGATTGACGCAAAGGATTTTAGAGGACCTCTTGACCAACAGATTATAGATGCCTTTAAATTTGTTCAAAAACATAATGAGAAATCAGCGCGTAAGGAAATTGGAAGGATAGACCAACCTCAATACAGCATGCGCGCCGTTTTTGAGGCAATCGTTAACGCAGTCGTGCACAGAGATTATTCTAAAGGCGAGTCAAAAATTCGCTTGTTCATGTTTGCTGATCGACTTGAATTATATTCCCCAGGCGCATTAGCAAATACTGTAACCATTGAAAAATTACCCTATAGTCAAGCCACGCGTAATGAACTTCTATCTCGTTTACTTTCGGAAATTACTTTAGATGATGATGTAGGAAAACAGGTGAAGCGGAGACACTTTTTAGAAAGGCGAGGCGAAGGTGTCGGCATCATCCTGAACGAAAGCGAACAATTGAGTGGAAAAACACCTGTCTATGAACTTTTTAACGAAGAATTATGCTTGACAATCTTTGCAGCAAAATCTCTCCAATAAAACAAGCGACACGTATCCGTTCAAAATATCCTAAAAGATGTTTCGGCATTTATCCCCGTTGGTGGGGCATTCGTAGCAATGATAATCGGAGGCATAGATCTAATCATGTTATTATCAGACTTTATTCAAGCAAGACGTGAGAAGCGGATAGAAGCTGCCAAAGTTAAAGGCAAAGTTGAAGGCATAGCTGAGGGAGAAGCGAGGGCTTATCGCAAGTGTGCAGAGTGGGATCGTCGCCGAAAGGAAGCAGAGGCACGAGGCGAGGCGTTCACAGAACCGCCCCCAACACAGTCGCAGGAACAATCACGCGAGAAACCAAAAGAATAATCTTATTACAGATGGGTCGTCAATCCAAACTGGCGCCCCTCTTTTTTATCAAACCTCTTTCGTTAGTAGCTCCAGCGGTACGTTATTTATCCCCGTTGGTGGGGCATTCGTAGCAACGATAATAGGAGGCATAGATCTAATCATGTTATTATCAGACTTTATTCAAGCAAGACGTGAGAAGCGGATAGAAGCTGCCAAAATTGAAGGCATAGCTGAAGGCATAGTTGAAGGCATAGCTGAAGGCATAGTTGAAGGCATAGCTGAAGGAGAAGCGAGGGCTTATCGCAAGTTCGCAGAGTGGGATCGTCGCCGAAAGGAAGCAGAGGCACGAGGCGAGGCGTTCACAGAACCGCTCCCAACACAGCCGCAGGAACAATCACGCGAGAAACCAAAAGAATAGTATTATGATTTTAGAGTCGTCAGTCAAACTGGCGACTTTTATTTTTAACAGGTTTATCAAATGACCCGACAATCCCACCACGACGGCGCGTGCTTAGCAGGCTTGCTGCACACTAAAGCACTTAACGCAAATTACGAGAATATCAGCGTTCGTAGTCGCGCAATTCACGCGCCTCTTTTCTTTGAATGTGAGAGACGCGTGAATTGCGCGACTACAAACGAGTTCTTTCCTTAAATTGACGCTAATGGTGCGGTTAGGAAACCGCATTAGACTTGGGAGTATGTCAAATTCATTCAAACACTAAGCTGAATTGGTCTCTTGAAAGAATTCATTAATCTGGCGCATGTAGGCTATACCGTGCTGCAGCAGTTGTAAAGATGTATCATAAAATTCAGAAGGAGAGAGTCCCTCATAAGGGTTTGCAATTTTTTGATAACAATTTAATGCGTGTTCAAAGAAACTCAGTGTTTCAAGGTCAATTGCCCCGCTTTCATGGACTACACGGAACCCTTGATGTTTTTGGTATGGGGGTGTCTTTCCACTAAATTCGATAATAGCGTTATTTATATCTACTGTCCGTTGCACAATCATCAGGAAGCAGCTTTTGACATAAGAATGTGTCAACCTGTCAGCTGCTATGTATTCCTCTTTGTTGATGGGGAGACCGTTGCGTAATTGTCCAAGGCATTCGTCTATACATGCTAATTTTGCCTTTACAGGATTGAACTGGCGCGACAAGTTTTTCTTTTGGGAGGCTTTTGGCATTATATACTCCTCATGCATTATTTTAGTTGTCAAAATATCATGTTTTGAGATTAGACGTCATTTATAGAGAAAAGTTGCAATAGCACGCAGAATTTATCTGAAGATATTTTGAAGAAATCAGAAGCGGGTTACAACTAAAAGAAAAGCGTTACCCACACGACACAAGTAACGGTAGGTGCGGTTTTGCGGTGTACTCACCCAAATGCGATCTGCATTCCTAACCGCACAGGGTTTGAGGCATCACCGATGAAGACTTTGCACACCCCAGAAGATAAGAAAATTGGCATTACGGAATAATTGATGCTAAAATACTAAATGGATCGTAGAAAAAACAATGAAAGCAATTACAAGAAAAGGTGACGGAGGACCAGAAGTCCTGCGATTAGGCGAAGTGCCGCCACCGCAACCGACAGAAACGCAGCTACGGGTGGATGTGAAGGCAACCGCCCTAAATCGTGCTGATCTAATTCAACGACGTGGTGGGTATCCGCCACCGCAAGGTGAATCTGAAGTCCTCGGTTTAGAAATTGCTGGCACAGTTTCAGGAATGGGCACCGCAGTTATCGGATTTAACGAAGGTGATAGAGTTTTTGGACTCGTTGGGGGTGGTGGCTATGCGGAACAGGCGGTTATTGATTACCGTATGGCGATGTTGATACCGGACAAGTGGAGTTTTGAAGAGGCTGCCGCTGTTACTGAGGTCTTTTTTACAGCCAATGAGAACATTTTCACATTAGGGAGATTGTCGGCTGGTGAGACGATATTAATTCATGCAGGTGGAAGCGGAGTTGGCACTGCGGGTATTCAAATGGCGAGTCATGCAGGTGCTCGCGTTTTTGTCACCGCAGGAACTGCTGAAAAAATTGGCAACTGCAAGGAATTGGGTGCTATAGCAGGTATTAACTATAAAGAATTGGACTTTGCTACTGAAATTGAACGGTTAACGGATGGAGTAGGTGTTGATGTCGTGTTGGACTTTATTGGGGCACCATATCTCGCGCGGAACTTACAGATACTCAAAACGAAAGGACGTTTGCTGCAGGTTGGATTGATGGGTGGTTCGGCTGCAGAAATAGACTTAGGGATAGTCATGCGAAAACGTCTGCAAATTATCGGATCTGTCATGCGTCCACAATCGCTTGAGGAAAAAATAACTATCACGCAGCGATTTGTTGACCGTTGGTTGCCACTTTTAGAAGCAGGAACACTCAAACCCGTGATTGATAAGGTATTTTCTTTACCACAAGCGCGTGAAGCACATGAATATATGGAAGCAAATCGTTCTTTTGGGAAGATTATTTTGAAGGTGTCGTAAGCGGCGGTGCGGTTTTCAAGTATGACCTGGATCTGTTAGGAGACCGTTCCTACCAAGGATGTTAACATATTTTAGATTTACTACAATAAATTTCTAACAATTTTAAGGTTTTGATAATGCTCTCAACTGAACATTGGAATGGTACACAAGGAGGTTCGCGTAAGCGTATCGGATGCACATTGCCATACTTAAAAACTTTCCATAGAGTGTCAGTGCGTGCTTTGTTCACTGGCTGCCTCATATTAGCATCGGTGTTGTTAATCTTTAGTTTTACTGCAGCCGCGGATGTTACACATGTGACTTCTGCGGATGGTATTACTGTATCCTTTAAACTTCCGCAACTTCAAGTTACGCAAGTTACGCCAGATGCAAGCTTGAAAAGGACAGCGGTACGTGGTACATACGACACGGTGCAATATTCAGAATGCGATTGGATTCAAGAACCGGGCTATCCAAGGTTACCTGTCACGCGTGTGCTTTTAGCTATTCCACCTGATGTCCAATTGCGCAACGCGGATATATCTGTTAGCACAGGCACGTTACAAACCCGTAGCGGTGTGAGACTTCTTCAAAATAAAAAAGCAATCCCCTCTAATTCCAGTTCGAAACTGTATCCATCAGTGCTTGCGCGAATAGAGATGGATGGCTACATCCGTTCCCAACGCGTCATCAGTTTGGCGTTGCATCCAGTGCAGTATAACGCTGTGACGCGCGTCCTGCGTTCTTATACCAATCTCACAGTCACCATCCCATTTCAAACGCAATTAGCAACCCGCAAGACAGAAGTGCCCGCGGTAGCAAACGTACGGAAACCTAAGGAGTCTTCCCTTCATGAACAGACTTATGCCCAGCATATTCTCAATTACGCAGAATATCGCAAGATGTTCAACGGTGATTTAGGAACAGCACAAACTATTCGTGCGAATTCTAATATGTTTCCTGCTGCCCCAGCTGCACCGGGACGGACAGACGAATCACTTCAGACCCGTTACAAACTGTTTATTGATGAAACCGGCATCTATCAGGTCACAGCGGCGTCTCTTCGCACTGATTGGGGAATTGACCTAATAGGTGTTGATCCACGAAAACTCCGACTTAAGCACGGAGACCAAGAAATCCCTATCTACGTTAGTGGTGGGGCTGATGGAAGGTTTGATGCGGATGATGCAATCTTTTTCCTAGCGCACAGTTCCACTGATCCTGAGAGCCCTTATGCGAAAAACGCTTATACACTGTGGAACGTCTATTGGCTAAGCCTTTCTACAGATGGAAAACCGCCAGCGCGTGTACCACAAATTGAAGCAAGCCCGAGCGATGCAACGGCGGTTCAGGTTCCAACTTTCCGATCGCGCGTTATTTTTGAGGAAGATCACCTCAGCAACAACCTTGAGTTCGTCCATCCGGACACCGTCACAGCAGGGGATAAACATAAATGGTTTGATGCCTTAGACTTTTGGTATTGGGACGGCATAAAAAATGCAAGTGATATTGGGGAATTGCGACTCAATTTCCAACTTCACGACATAGCGAAAAGTTTTGACCCGTCGAAGGTTGAGGTAGTGTTACAAGGTGGAACCCCTGTAACCCATAAAATCCTGGCGGCTGTGAATGGCGTACAAGTTGACCTCGCCACTTGGGACTATCAAGCGCAAGTGGCTATTTCAAAGAGCCTACGCGTTAATAACCTCAAAGATGCATCACAAGGGGAAACCAACGTCCTCTCTCTAACGCGTATTGACGACACTTTTGAAGAGGACACAACCCGTTATCCTTATCATATCTATCTCAATCGGTTCTGGGTTGACTATACGCGCCTGTTTTTGGCTGTCCACGACCAACTCCGTTTTGGCACACCGGTGTCCGCGAGGCAAGACAGTGAAAATCAAAGTGTTACCCATCAATTTCGCGTTGATGCCTTTCTCAATCCACAGATAACCGTTTTTGAAACAGATGGGAACACACTGACAGCGAAACTTCAAGGCGTTCAAATTACGCGGCATTCAATAGATGAGGCAATGCGCGAGCGGTTCAGAGCATTAAATTCTGGCGATCTCCGGGCTGTGCCTAATAAAACATACTCCGCTACTTTTCAGGTGCCATATACTCGAAAAACCGAGTTTGTTGCTGTATCAAATACTGCCTTATTTACACCTGTTCGGGTTGAAACCGTTCCACCGAGCGATTTAAGAAACACTTTGAACGGTGTGGATTACATCGTCTTGACACATCCGAGATTTCGGGAAGCAGCCGAAAGATTAGCAAACTGGCGTGCAACAGCAGGTGGCGGCGGATACCGAACCAAAGTTGTTGATGTCAACGATGTTTACAACACTTTCGGTGATGGGAACGTTCATCCGATCTGGATAAAAGATTTTTTGACGTACGCGTATCACAATTGGGCACCGCCAGCACTTTCATATCTGGTGATCCTCGGTGATGGCACATTCGATTTTCGTGGTATAGACAAAAAAATCTATCCGGAACCGCCTGAACTGGCAGGCTATATACCCTCTCACTATATTAACACTGATTCCTTCGGTAGGACTTCCGTAGACCATTGGTACGCTACAGTCTCAGGTTACGATGAATTTGTCGATTTTTATCTCGGTAGATTGAGTGTTGAAAATGAAGCGGAAGCAGATGCGGTTGTTGATAAGATTATCAATTATGAATCGAAAAGACCTAACGGTGCCTGGCGCAAACGGATTGTTTCTGTTGCTGATGATGAAGTCAGCAACATTGGAGATCATATATTTAAAAAGAGCCTCAACGAAATCGCCAAGGACCATACTCGACTCGGTTATGAAACTGTCGAAATCTATCTTGAAGATATCATAGACGAAGTTGGCGCGAATCCAGAGGAATTCCAAACATCTGCACAACACGTCGCAAAAGATAGGATTGTTAATGCTTTAGGAGAGGGCGCGGCAATTGCACAATATGCGGGACACGGTGGACGTATTGTGTGGACACACGAAATCATTTTTGATAACAGGGCAATTGATGATGTTAAAGAAACCGAACATCTTCCCTTTATGTTAGTTTTGAGTTGCTACAACGGGTATTTTGACAAGCCGGGTCAACCGAGCATGGCTGAAAAACTCCTACGTAAAGAGAGAGGCGGTATCATCGGAATGCTCAGTGCAACGAGACTCACTTACGGCACCGGTAATGAGGATCTCAACCGAATTATATTTGATATGTTATTCCAACGCAATATCCGACAACTCGGTCCCTTGAGTTTTGATTCTAAACTTGAACTTCTCATGACTGAAGGCACGGGGCAGCTTGATGTAATGCTTGCATACACCCTTTTCGGTGATCCCGCAACGCAAATCGCCATGGCAGACTATGAAATCCTTCCCGCAATTGAGACAAAGACGGTTAAACCGGGCGATACGCTCAGGATTTCCGAAGGCTATATTCAGACAGCACGTTATGATGCCGCCGCAAAGCGGAAGGTTTTCACACGAAATACCAATTTTGATGGGAAACTAACCGTCAAAGTTGTCTTTCCCGGACAACCGGCAGTTGGTATAGACAAAACCGGTGCACGGAAGGAGTTTTACCCTGGCGATGTTATTGTTACAGAGACGTTGTCCGTGCAGCAGGGCAATTTTCCTGCCGTTGAGATAGACGTCCCAGAGAATATTGCATCGGGGGATGCACATTTGGAGTATTATGCTGAAAACGCAACGGAAATCGCTGTGGGTGGTGATAGTTTCAGTGTCGGTGTCCCAAAAATACTTGATATAAAACTCCAGTTGGTTACCACACCGTCCGGTGAAGATAAGATCGATATTTCCGTGCTCGTTTCTGATGATGAAAAGGAAACAGTTTCTGTCGTTCTGGAATGGAGAAATCGGGAGAACCCTGATGATGACGAGGTCCCCCTAATTCTTGCTGAAATAACTCCCGAATCAGTAACCACGGCGAGGTGGTGGAAACTTCCTAAGCCTTTACCTGTTCCAACCGATGGCTCAGCGTTTCGATATGATATTCAGGTTATGGATGCCGATAAGCTTGTTGTCATCTCCGATTATTACAGATTCTATCCTTATGCATATCCTAACCTTTCGGTTGTATCCAATCGTGGTGAAAATTTTGGACAGATTAGATATACGGTGGGGGAACAAGAAAATGACCTGAATGAGCGGTTTTTGTCTGTTGATATTGAGGTCACAGGCACCGTCAATTCTCACAGCAACGCTATCCCTGATAACGAACTACTTTCAGTATTAGGGCTTTCCGATGTTGATGTTGAAGTTGCCTTTTTTAGTGGAAATCCGGATATAGATGACAATGGTATCATTGATACTGATGCAAATCTACTCGGTCGGACACGGATAAAACCAAATGACTGGGTTGTGCGAAATCCGCTATATCAACGTTCTAATGCGTATACTCCTGATCCGCTTAACACCAATCCTATCGCTACTGTGGCTATTCCGACATTCTTACGCACTGGCATACATGACGTGTTTGTTTATGTGGATCCGATTTTTAGCGAGATGGATAAACCTGGAAAAGTCCTTGAGAATAATGAGCACGATAATATAGAGTATAAACAGATTTCTGTTTTGGGTAGCATTATCGGAGAAGTTCCCACACGCGTGAAAAGTGTTGATGGCGGTCTACAGATTATCACCCCAGCAGGTGTTGTTCAAAAGAAATCTTCGGTTCTCACTGTTCAACCTATCGTTTCAGATACTGAAGGGACGGATTCTGAGCACTTTATTGGCGGGACAGGGGAAGCGAGAAACACCAAATCCAATCAACCTTTTTCTATGATCGGAAGTGATCTCAAAGATGCGATGTTACGCCCAGTTGCACTGCCAACTCGAGAGTCACTACTCGGTTACGCACTATACTTAAACGACACAGAATCTGCAGCTACAGGAAACACGTTTAAACTTCAGGCACCAGTTACCGTTGAACTCGATTATGATTGGACAGCACTACAACAGCAGGTAATACACGAACTTTTTGGTAGCGAGATGGATGTGTCAGACGAGGCACCGGCTATTGAGGCAACGCTTAACGCGGCTATAGAAACGCGAGTACGTCACATTGGAGCATATCTCTGGATTGATGCTTTAGCAAACTGGACAAAACTTGATTCTGAAATCAAAAGACATTCTAACGGCAGTATCTATACATCTGTCCGTGCCACCCGAATTCGGAACAATAACACCGGTGATGGCAGTATTAATGATGTTGTTATTGCATCAGAGGGAGCGAATGTAGGAGACTGGGTAGTCCTTTTTGAGAATGCGCGAACCTACCGTCTCCTTTTTATACCTGAAGAATCTACTGAGGATCCGGAAACCTCAGATAATCGCCGATTAAAAGAGATAGGGAGAGAGATTCCCCTTATATCTTTTAATCGGGAGGGCGCACCTTCCTTTATTGGGACGCAAGGATTTGGTCTTGACTTTGAAACTGGCGACACTTCGTTCCAATTTGGTGATGTCCTACGTTTCCGTATTACGCAGCTTGAAGTAGCAGAGGAGGAGTCCATTCAATCTTATGTGTCCTCTTTTGGTAACAGGAACAGAGGAGATGGCACAATTCAATACCTTGATTTGTCGCCTGAGACAACAATTCCGAAAGATACTTGGCTCATTATGTTTGTTTCACCAACAGCATTTCAGATTGAAGGAAAAAACAGTGGCGTCTTAGCGAAGGATGGAGAACCGATATATGGCACAGTTGGTAAACCTTTTGAACACAGCGACTATGGATTGAACCTGCTGATAACGCATGGACCTACACCTTTTGAGGCAGGGGATCGATTCCTGTTTGAAACCGCTACGGTCGGAACTATTGAAGCGAAAACCTTGTACTTGGGACAAATCACATGCCTGCAAAGTGAAGATACAATCCCACCTGACATCCAGATAACGATTGGTAATCAACAACACTTTATATCCGGTTCCCCGGTTGACGCTGCCCCAATTATTCAGGCAACGCTTACCGATGCGCGCGGCATTGATTACATCACGCGCCCCATCGAACTTGCCTTAGGACGTTTTGGTGAGTTTGAACCTATTCCCGAAACCGAATACAAACTTACGCAACATCCGGGGTCTAAACAGTTGGTATTAACATATAATTCTCCTGAACTTGAACCTCGCGAATATCAGATCCGACTCACTGCAAGCGACCTTGAGGGCAATGCAGGTGAGAGTGAAATTATATTTCAGGTACACGGCAAACTCCAATTAGTGGAACCGCTGAATTATCCAAACCCGTTTACACGAGATACCACAGTGACCTGTGAATTGACACGACCTGCGGAGTCGCTCACTGTCAAAATATATACGCTTACTGGAAGGCTCATCAGACAACTGAAAACTGAGGCGCCTTCAGGGTTTATACAACTTAAGTGGGACGGTAAAGATGACGACGGTAACGAAGTCGCTAACGGGGTTTACTACGGAAAAATGATAGTCCAAAGTCTTGATGACGAGAAAGATCAGACCCACATTCTGAAAATGATGAAATTGAAATAGTATGTGGTTGTCATCCGTTTGAGGCGTTTGTCCTCGTGCAATTCACGCGCCTCTTATACCATATTAACTTGATTTGTAGTGCGAGGTCCCCGTGCCTCGCAACCGTGTGCTATATCAAAAAACTTCTAATCCCGTTAATTTGGTATTATATCACATTAGCCTGACTTGTAGTGTGAGGTCTCCGTGCCTCGCAACGGTATAAACATTTAGAAATGGTATTATTATGAAAAAAGTTCTGTTGATATGTATCTTTTTTATATACGTCATACTACCTGCTGCAGCTGAACAGTCGTATACGGCAGATTTTCTCACATTGGGAACCAGCGCGCGTCCATTAGGTATGGGCAACGCCTTTACCGCTATTGCTGATGAAGCAAGCACAACCTACTATAATCCTGCTGGCATCGCGCAGTTGATGCATCACGAAGTTAATTTTATGCACGCCACGCTTGCAGATCTCGCTGCGTCCGATGTCGCAAGTTACATCTATCCCTTTTCCCAAAAAATGACCTTCGGTATAAGTTGGCTTCGCGTCGGTGTAGACGACATTCCGATTACGGGGCTTCCGGTTACCAGTCGGGCAATTGGTCCTAACAATCGTCCTTATGTTGTTGGCACCTTTAGTAATACAAGCAATGCCGTGCTACTCAGCGGCGCACGGCATCTCACAACTTTCCCACGAGATGTCTCCCTTTATATCGGTGCCAGCCTCAAACTAATCTATATTGATACGTATCGTAGCACCAACGCTGTCGGTGGCGGAAGTGATCTCGGTATGCTTGCAAAGACGAACCCAGACAGACCCGCTGCCTTCTCGTTTGGCATCGTTGCGAGTGATTTTCTCACAACCAAACTCTATTGGAACACACCCCCAGAAACCGAGGGTGAGTCTCCGCACACAGAGACGCTTTTGCCACGTCTCAAAATAGGCATTGCCTATCACCAGAAACTCCCCATTTTCAATAGTAAACTCACATTGGCTGTTGATGTGGACACCCGAAACGACTATGAATTCCACACGGGGGCAGAATACGTTCTCTTTGAACTGTTAGCACTACGTTGTGGGTTTGACGGTCGCAATGGGACTTCCCGTGCAATGTACTTCACCGCCGGTGCCGGACTCCAACTCCGATTTGTTACCGGCGCAGCATTTCATGTTGACTACGCCTATCAGCGACAACCAGATTTAGGCATCAGCAACCGTCTCTCTCTTCGTGTCCAATTTTAGATGTCCTTATCAAGTTTCGGTGTCAAAACCCAATCCTCTGTGTTGACTTGACCAACGTTTAAAAACGCGTTCAGATCTTTTTTTACCGGTGACTTCCAGGTGACATAGCGCGTGCAAAGAACGCTCCTCTCTTGACCAATCTTTTTTTACCGTTCACTTCGCGTTCACATAGGTCGCGCAAAGAACGCTCCTCTCTTGACCAACGTTTAAAAACGCGTTCAGATCTTTTTTTACCGTTCACTTCGCGTTCACATAGGTCGCGCAAAGAACGCTCCTCTGGAGGCATACAGCGAAAAGGATGGCACAATATCAGCCAGAAACCCCAGACGCCTTATCAAAACTTGTAAAATGGATTTTGAGGGAAAACAGGTAAGAAAATCGCAAAGAAGTTGAGGGTCGCCCCAACACCATCAGTAGATGGCGGAGAACAACCCTTTGGAACGAAACCCATCAAACTCTTGTTGACGCACCATTTACACAACGTAATTTTAGCCATTTTCACCTTTGCCGTTCCAGCAAAATGTTACGCAACAACAGTATTACGCAGAACACCGATTCCCTCAATCTCAACTTCAACAACATCACCCGCTTTCAACGCAGTCGTTGTGCCGGGCGTTCCTGTGTAAATCGCATCACCGGGTTCCAACGTTATCGCCTGCGAAACGAAACTTACAATTACCGGCACAGGAAAAATCAGGTCACCCGTAGTTTGAGACTGAACCACGTCACCATTGATACGGGTTTCTAATTGTAAGTCACTGTAGTCAAGATCGGTTACGAGGACAGGTCCAATAGGTCCGAAGGTGTCCGATGCTTTAGCACGCCACCATTGCAAATCGTTTTTTTGCCATGTGCGAGCACTGACATCGTTCCCACAGGTTACCCCTAAGATATTCGCTGCCGCTTCCTCGGGAGACGCTTTCTGCGTTCTTTCCTTAATTACCACCACCAATTCGCCTTCTGCATGAACTTCATCATCACCTTCGGGTAGCACAATATCACCCTCTGGATTATTAATACAAGATGGCGTTTTGATGAAGATTTCCGGATTTTTAGGTTCTGGTGCATCGCCCAAGTGACTCCGATAATTCAAACCAACCGCTAACACCTTTGATGGTATAGTCGGTGCAAGTAGTTTCACATCTTCTAAAGCAATGGTGTTGCCAGTTTCATTATAATCTGTAAACGGGCATGCATCCAACGTTCGCAAACTACTACCAGTAACAATACCGTATCCAATTGTACCATTTAATTCATATCGAGCAAATTTCATAATAAATCCTCCGCTATTTATTTTTACATGAATTCCCCATTTTGTCAATCGTTTTACTACAAGCATCAGGGCTATTTAGTTCTCCGAATATTTAGATTTTCAATTTAAGACTTTCCGCTGTAGGAGCGATCTCCGAATCGCGACTTTTCGGATAAAATGGACAAAAAGCCTAAAACTAAATAGCCCTGTACAAGCATACTTATACCCACTTAACGGGATTTGTCCTATTTTCCGGACGGTAGGTGTGGTTAGGAAACCGCACCATTAGCGTCAATTTAAGGAAATAAACCTATATTTTGGATATCTTAGCCCCAGCGGGGCGGAATGTGTATAGACCACGATCCATATCAAACTCAAGCCCCAGAGGGGCGAAAGGTGTATATGGGCACATGTTGTCAGACACCTGTCACCCCGCTGGGGTTCAAGAGACTGTTGGACACCGTTTTCTATATACCTGTCGCGCCGCTGGTGCTAAGATGTGATTTACCAAAGCCTCGGAGAGGCGAAAGATGTATCAGACGCACTAAATTGACGCCTATGGTGCGGTTAGAACCGCACCATAGGCGTCAATTTAAGGAAATATCTGTGTTTTTATGAACCCTTCTCAATAGGCATGGTTATTGAGACTGTCTTATATTCAGTCCCGTAGGGACTATATGTTTATAGAAAGACGTATAATAGTCTCTTTCGCTCCGTAGGTGCGATATGTCCAACAAAAACGTTCTAAAAATATCGCACCTACGGAGCGAAAGAGATTGAGAACATTGGGTGCTATAAACATATAGTCCCTACGGGACTGAAGAGCATTTCTCATATTTGAAAAATCACTAAATTGACGCTAATGGTGCGGTTTGTAACCGCACCAGCTCTTATGGAATATGCCTAAGATAACCATTTTCGCGAACGACTCGGTGCGGTTACAAACCGCACCTACCGGACCTGGAGGAACGCTAAATTGACGCTAATGGGTGCGGTTAGAACCGCACCTACCGAGTGGGATCAAGTTAATTGGGTATTATATCGAACTCACGTTAAACTATCAAAACACCGAGAAAACTTGAAAACCGAATAATCCTGATAGAAACTACAAGAAAGGAAAATTCTATCTTAACGTAAACCTGCCCTTTGCTTCTCCGTTACAATACTATTACAAACAATCAACAATAGATGGAGCACACTCTTTTGTACCTAAAGCCCACACATAGATATAGATTCCTGTTTATCCTCGCGCTCAGTTTTCTCTTTTTTGTAAAACCTGCCTTGACAGCGAATAAAGACGATTCCACCTCACCTCCACAAGAGGAGGCAACCTCTCCAACGCCAGTGGAGAATCCGTTTAGCAAGAAACCCAAAAAAGACACCTGGACTCAGAGCGAATCTAAAACAACAGACGATCCATCAACAACTGAAGATGTAGATTCAGACATACCACTACGTCGTCAGATGCTGATGCCCTATTTAGAAACGCTACGTCGTTGGCAATACCCACCTGATCTCGGTGACCTCTCTGAACTTTATGACTGGAAACCGCGTCGCAAAACCGATACTAAAGGGATTGATCTCCCAATGGATTCAAACCTCAAGATAACAGGTTATCAGTCGGTAACAATTGAAGTCAATAAAACGCACTACTTCGGTGGAAGCGATTTGAACAGGTATGGCGGCTACAGTTCTGGTAGTTATGGCGGCTACGGTTCTGGACTTGATCTCGGTCTTTCCTCATCGTACGGTTATGAAGATTTCGGCTACAGTAGCGGGTTGGGTGGCGGATATGATAGTTTCGGTTCAAACTATGGAAGTGGCTACAGTAGTTACGGCAGCAGTGGAGTCCCACGTGCAACTGGCATAAACATCCGACAACAGCAGAAGATAGGATTGCACGGACGTGTCGGGGAACGGACACATATTGCTGTTGATTATAATGCGGGTGATACCTATGGTGGATATGGCGGTTCCAGCGGCTACGGTGGGTACGGACTTGGCGGTGCCAAAGAACAGAAAATTAAAATTTGGTATGAAGGCAAACCTGAAAGCTTCATCAAAGCTATCTCTTTCGGTGACATCACGTTAAGTTTGCCGAACACACGTTTCTTGAATATCAATCGCAATCTTTTTGGACTTGAAGGCGTATTTGAATATAAGAATACTCGTATGACTGTTTTCGGATCAAGAAGTAAGGGTATCCGAGAAGTGCGAACGTTCCGTGGTCAGTCTCGCAGAGCAAGTTTCGGTTATGGACCTCGCGGCATTCAGATTGCCGATGGAAATTATGTAAAAAATAGATTTTATCTTGTCCATCAAGGTGAAGATGGCTTGCTGCACGAGGCATATCTTCCAATCAAACAGGGCAGTGTGGAAATCTATATTGATGACAGCGTCGTCGGCAACAACCAAGGCGGGAAACGGACAAGTCAAGGTTATTTCAATCCGCAGTTTCCCGGACAGGATTACAACATAGACTATGAAACTGGCGAGATAGAATTTCTGTCGTCTATCTCCTCAAGTTATAATATCGTTGTCGCTTACGAATATCTTGGAGATGGCGGTGGAAGTGTCGGAAATCCAGGCAACGTCTTTGCAGATGAAAATGGGGACGGTTCTATTGATGAAGAGGGTGAAGAAGTTGGCTATGTTGCCCTAAAAGCGAAAGGGTTTCGCGGCACAGCAGCATCGCACGTTTACAGCCTCGGCAACCGAAACATAAACCCACGCGATTTCCAGTTGACAATCATACGGCAGGGAGAAAGTGAAACATTTCAAACTGACACAGGACCCGTACCATACATCGAAATTTTTGGATTAGACCAAAACGGTGATGGTATCGTTGATCCAGAATTTATTGATTACGACAGAGGAATATTACGTTTCCCCATTTTAAACCCCTTTGTAATCAGTGATCCACAACATCCTTACTACCGATACCGAGATTCTTTGAATAACGACGCCATTTATCTTGAATCCCTCCGTAGCGGTGACCAGATCTACACAATTGTTGCTGATTATTCATATCAATCCGAAACCTATAATGTCGGATTATTTGTTATTCCAGACAGCGAAACCGTGCGGTTAAACGGAAGAATCCTCACACGAGACACAGATTACATGATGATTTACGAAGTCGGAACAATCCGATTTTTCACAGAACTGGATGAGTTCGATGAGATCGTCGTGGAATTCGAAAAGACTCCATTCGGCGGAGGTTCACAGCAAGCAGTTGCAGGTCTATGGTTAGAATATACACATAAACCGAAGCCAAAATCAGCGAAAGAACAGAATCTTGAGGACAGGTTTAATCGTTTAGGTGGCATGCATACAATGCAAACTGGTTTGGACAATAATCTCAGCACAGATCCGTTTTCTGGCGGATTTCCACAAACCGGCACGCGTTCAGGCGGAAAGTTCGGCAATACTGGTTTTGGCAACAGCAGCTTCGGTGGTGGTGGAAGTGGGTATAGTAGTTTTGGAAGTTTTGGTGGTCGTTCCAGAATCGGACCTAGTTATTCTGGAGGGTACGGAACAGGCATGAATTATTTCAATCCAGTCTACCAGAAAGAGTTTACCATATCTACAGGCTATATCTTAACTACAGGACAGAAACCGGCACAAATACCAGATGTCAATAGTGTCCCGAACCGTTTACAAGCGTTTAATATCAACACAAGTTTCGGTCGGGAATTCAACATTGCATGGTTGGTAAACCCACTGCCTTTTGTTAACCTCCAAAGATTTCCTCTCTCTATTGACTTTAGCGGGGAGTCGGCTTACTCACATAATAACCCGAATAGTGTTGGCGTGGCACTGATTGATAACATGGAAGGCGTCAAACAAACCACAACAATATCAACCATAAAATACAACTGGAAACCGAGTAGCATTCCGTATATCCGAGAATCAGCACAGTCAGATTCGCCTGCACACGATTATAGTGTGTTACCAACACAGGAAAATAGAGCACTATTTAAGGTTGTGCTGAAAGATAGAGAAGAAGCAGCGGCTGTCGGTAACTATATGCGAAACCGAGATGTCCCAGCATCATCAATTCAACCACTTTCTCTTTCAACAGAAGAACGGCGGATTATGGAACTTGGCTACGATTTCACAGATGTCGTTGAAGAGTGGGGTGGCTTCTCAAACGGTATATCTAAATCTGGTGTAGACTATTCGGAACGCGGCTTTATAGAGATGTGGATGCGGGTGCAAGGTGATGACGATGTGATACTCTACCTCAATCTTGGTGTCATCAACGAAGACGCCGATGCGGATGGACGGCTCGACAGTGAAGACCTACCGCAAACTTTAGAGGATACCAACGGAGACAGTGTTGTAGACGCACTTGATCTTGACCTTGAAAATCTATCCGATGTGCATCAATATCGTGGCAACGGCGAACTAGATACTGGCGAAGACCTTGGATGGCGTTATGACGGTCCATTTCAATCTGAGTCCTTTGGGGCAGACAATAAAGCTTTAGATAGCGAAGACCTGAACGGCGACGGTGTGCTTGATAGTGTTGATGCATATTTTCAGCTTGCTATTCCACTCAATGAAATCCCCAACGAATGGGTTAAAAGCAAAAACAACAACGGGTGGACGTTCCTGAGTATTCCGATCTCTGAATTTGCCCCAGAAGGTTCCCGTGTTCCGAGTCTCGTATTTGTTCAGCATTTCCGTTTTTGGTTGATGAAAAACCGTACTGGCAACGTCAAGGGAACATTCCAATGGGCTTCTATAGAAATTGTCGGAAATCAGTGGGAACAGGGCGTGGTTACACAATCTACCACAGAAACAACCACTGGACTTTCCAACCGTCAAGTTGTTGAAGATACTTTAGAGAAGTTCATTGTTGGCACGAAAGATAACTTCAGTTATGATGACTATCAGAGTGCGTATCTCGAAATTGAGGATAATGAACTCTTTAGAAAGCTACATCCATTCACAGCAACGTCGCTCGGTTTTCAAACACAGCAGCAACGCGAACAGACGCTTAGTTTGGAATATTATCTCTTTCCTGATTCATACGGTATTACCTCCAAGCAACTCAAAGGTTTTACGCAGAGTGAGGGGCAAGATTTTAGCAAGCACGATACACTCCGATTCTGGTTATACGGCGATAAAAGTCATACCACCTTCGTCCTACAACTCGCGCCAAATGTTCGCACTGGATACCGAAGTTCCTTTTACAGTTCGGATCCTTTCCTCAACCAACCACAACAGGAAAAAGATGTCAATATCTTTGAAAACCTCACCGACTACTATGAATACACCGTGCCGATTGACTTTGAAGGTTGGAAATTGATTGAAATTGACCTGCAAGATCACAGCAGGAATGAATATCCTGACCGAATTGAAGATCAGAGTAATAATATAGATACGCCAGTTCAGGATTTAGAATCAGACCCCACGCAAAATGCACCTGATGGGCATCCGGATGGGTTTGCTGTCAGAGGCACGGGAACAAGTGTAAGCAGAGCGCAGCTAACAATAAAAAATATCGGTGGGATTTTGCTCGGTATCCGAAACGATACCGAACGAGAAATTAGCGGTGAGATATGGGTTAACGAAATCCATCTCGGTGATCCACTTGTCCGATCTGGATGGGCACGTCGTGGAAACATGTCTGTATCACTAGGCAGCATCGTCCGACTCCGTGGCGGTTACGCAAGCCAAGACAAAGATTTTGAGAGTGGTGCTGGTGAAATTGGACGGCAACGTCTGTCATCCCGCGGCTATAGCACTACAAACAACGATTACAATATCAATGCGGATGTAACGCTATTTTCATGGTTGCCTATCCGCTATTCTATCCAAGAACAGGAATCTGAAACGGAAGCATTACGAGGCAGCTACACAACTTTTCAGAGTGGAAAAAGTGAAACCCACAACAGGGATGTGTCCGTGCAATTCAACCGAAATCCGCTGCCAAATCTCGGATTTTCATATAATTATCAAGATTTTTGGAACGAGCGGCAAGGCACACAGATTAGCCATCTATACACAGGAACTTTTCGGTATGATATCGGTTCAAAACTTGGGTTCAATGTGCAGTATCGTCATGAGGATATTCTCGCAAAGCCTGAAACTGCTACGGATACGTCCACAACATCAACTTCCTATTATAGTTACGGATACGGCAGAAATCGGGATGAAAAAACTGACAGCGGGTCTATATCCCTCAACATCAGTCCAATAAACGCATTCAGTCTCAATCCGAGTTACGATATAAAGCGAACGCTTGAGAGACGTGATCAAAGCCGCTATAGCACAACGTCCTTTGTTAGTAATATATCTAACACTGCTTCTTCTGTGGAAGACGATTCCAGTGAGGATGACTTATCAGATTTCACCATCGCAGAACGCGAACATCGGCTTTCACTTACCCCGCGCCTTAATCGCGACCTCATCGGTCTACGTCCCACGGTGACAAGCCGAATGAGTTTCCGAGAAAACTGGTTCACTTCACAGAAAAACGCTTCACTCAACGGCAACGTCAATCTCGGTTTAAACCTTCGTATCCAGAAATGGTTCGGATGGTTATTGACAGACAAAAAACCAAAAACTGAAGAAGTAAAAGAGAATAAGGATGCAACGATGGAAAAGTCAAGAATAAAGGCACCGGGTGAACAGAGGATTAACCAGCTACGTGAAAATGGCATTGATGAAACCCAAATTCAAAAATTAGTTGAGGAGCAATCCGATTGGATTAGCAGAGATAAAGCAGAGATTGATCAAAAACAAGTTTCTAATACGAACGTGCCAAATCCTCTTGCCACGCAACAACCTAAAAAGGAAGGTTTCCTGCATCGGATAATCAATACATTTACAATTAACACCAATGCTAACTTCACTGCCACCGAATCTTTTCGTCAACTTACTTCCGGACAATCTTTTTTAGATATCTGGCGGCTCGATCAAGAAGCAGATGAACGGACGAATTCACGGAAAAGCAACAGCTACACAATCCGCACTTCCGTGGAACCATTGACATGGTTCTCCTTCGGGACTAATCTCAGGACAGCCGATACTTTTCGAAAAAGTTATGGGACCACTTACACATCCCACGCAGAAACTTACGAAGGGAATATTAAGCTTAAGACACAACAAGCAACAAGTTTCCAACTTCGATATGGCTATACGATACGAAAGAGTGCTAACCTTGCAGTTACCCTTGGCGATAGTGCAGCACACACCCCGTCGTTGAGTTGGCACCATAAATGGGGTGAAGAAACCACAACATCATTGGGAATTCGCACTACCATACGCGATCATTTGCGAAGCGGAATTGAGAGTAACGCTTTCATCGTCACACCCAATTTTAGCATTGACTATCGCTATCGGACAGAAAGCGGTATCCGTGTCCCGTTTTTCGGAAGAATTCCACTTAAACACGACCTTGAACTGACCAATACCTTCTCTTTTTCAATCCGCAGGGAGAACTACGGTGCCAATAAAGAGGAACGTTCAGAACGTTACGAAACAACGTCACGTGTTGGATACAAACTCAGTAACCATCTAACTGCAAATCTGAATCTGGGACTTAGTTACAACCACGATCGGGTTGAAGAGGGTGGAGATTTCCTATCCATCGCAAGTGCACTGACTGTGAGAGGCGAATTTCAATAATACCAAATTAACCCGCTTTGTCTTATTTTCAGGACGGTAGATGCGGTTTCCTAACCGCACTGATAGATTGGAATCCCGTTAATTTGGTATTATACCATTTCTGAATGATGGCATCACATTAACAAAAAACGCGTTTGTAGTCGCGCAATTCATTGCGCCTCTTATACCCGATTAACACGATTTGTAGAGCGAGGTCTCTGGGTCCTCCTCACACTGCCGACTTTATCGGAAAACTTCGAATCCCGTTAATTTGGTATTACTCACAAGCAGTAGAGGACTGAGAGTTTGATTGTTGGTAGGTGTGGTAGTAGGGCATCCCCTTAAACGATGGGGCGTACTGGATTTGAACCAGTGACTTCTACCGTGTGAAGGTAGCGCTCGTACCCCTGAGCTAACGCCCCAATTGTAGGAGATGGGCCCACTAGGACTTGAACCTAGGACCAGCCGGTTATGAGCCGGCGGCTCTGACCACTGAGCTATGGACCCTTATATTTAATTATACCTTCTTTCTAAAAAAAAATCAAGTTTTTCTGTAAGTATCCAGGGCTATTTAGTTCTCCGAATATTTAGATTTTCAATTTAAGACTTTCCTCTGTAGGAGCGATCTCCGAATCGCGACTTTTCGGATAAAATGGACAAAAAGTCTAAAACTAAATAACCCTGGTAAGTATCCAGGGCTATTTAGTTCTCCGAATATTTAGATTTTCAATTTAAGACTTTCCTCTGTAGGAGCGATCTCCGAATCGCGACTTTTCGGATAAAATGGACAAAAAGTCTAAAACTAAATAACCCTGGTAAGTATCCAGAGACATTCAGTTTTAAGAGATTATTCGGGTTCCGTGCGTTTTTCTTATGAAGATCCGGTGCGGTTAGGAAACCGCACCTACCGTCCGGGAAATAAGACAAATCCCGTTAATTTGGTATTATATGTGTTGTAGCACAAACTGTTAGTTTGTGCATATTAGGACGCAAACTAACAGTTTGCGCTACAGGTTCGGTGAATCAACGCTAAATGCGCCTATGGTATTTGTTGGTGCGACAAGTGTCCAAAAGCGATAATCCTGGAAATCTGATAACCCTGAAAATCCTGGTTCAGACAACAGTGCGCGGACAAAGCACCAAATCAACGCCAAATACGCGTGTGGTATTTGTGCCGACATTGTGGGCGGGAAACCTGTCCGCCCGATTTGTTATCGGCGTTGAAAACGTCTCCCACAAGCATATATGGCACTAAATTGACGCCAATGGTGCGGTTAGGAAACCGCACCTACCGTCCGGAAAATAAGACAAATCGGGTTAATGTGATATTATACCAAATTAACTTGATTCGACGTCTTCAGATAAAGTCGGCATTGCGAGGAGGACCCAGAGACCTCGCGCTACAAATCGGGTTAATTGGGTGTTATCTGGTTGTTCCAAAGGTTAGGTTGCTGATTTCGCTGCTGCCGCAATACGTTCGACGACCCATTCTTGAATCAAATGTCTAGGTGGAATACCGTGTGCCTCAGCTAGTTCTAAGACAACCTCTGTTTCTTCTTCGGTCAGCCACACAGAAACTTTGTAACCATCTTCTGTCTCCACAAGTGCGCCATCATATTCCGCAGCTTCTTGTGCGGCTAAGAATTCATATTCGTCATAGACATCAAGGTATTCTTCGTCTCCGGTGAGTAGATAGTCTTCACGGTTCATTGTTTCCTCCAACCTATCGTGTTGTTTTCTAATAATTAATAAGTTTGTGCGTTCTGTTCTTCAATCTGATGCAATGCTTCACTGATGTATCGGCGGACCCATTCACTTTCAGTCGTTTCTGCTAATGCATTGAGTGCGGAAATGGCTTGCGGGTTGCCGATTCTCCCTAATGCCACGACAGCAGCTGAGCAGACAGATCTATCAGTATCCGTAACGCTGCTTATCAATGCATCTATTACTTGTACGGGAGGGTTTGCCCCTCTCTCTTCGGTCAGTCCCAATTCACCGAGTGCAACAACAGCAGCACAACGCATATCGGGTTCTTCGTCTTGTAGGAACAGAGTGAGCCCATCAATGGCACGCGCATCACGGAGGTGTCCGAGGGAGGAGATGGCAAAGCGGCGGACAGCAGTGTTATCATCAGATAACGCGTCAATGAGCGGGGAAACAGCATGCACATCGCCGATATTACCTAAACCTTCCGCAGCGTATGCACGCATTTCTGCGGATTCTGATCGTAATTTTCGGAGTAAAACCCGAGTCGGGAAAAATCGCCAATTCCGTAAAGGACCGTCTTTACGCGAAAGCAGAATTATCAGTCTACGAATCTTTTGTCTTAACGATAGATCGGAAACAGAGTTTGAGGACTCGCGTGCCATTGTGACACCTCGTTAGCAGGTAAATTGCCATTATTATAACATAAACCCTATATGAGTGTGTAAAGTTTTTAGCATGAGGCAGGGTTATTTAGTTTTAGGCTTTTTGTCCATTTTATCCGAAAAGTCGCGATTCGGAGATCGCTCCTACAGCGGAAAGTCTTAGATTGAAAATCTAAATATTCGGAGAACTAAATAACCCTGAGCATGAGGTGCCAAACTATCCATTATCAAATATATTTTCAACGCACTGTATTTAGCCCCAGCGGGGCGGAATGTTTATAGTAATGCGGTACCATATTTTGTGGCAAATAATTTGGAGATTAATAACGGATATAGGTCTGTCCTTCCTATTGAAATAAGCAGACACAGAAATCTGCCCTATAAAGTTATCCCTAATTCCTTCGCGATGGTATAGACATCTTTATCACCACGACCAGAAAGACATACTACGATAGTTTTACCTTCTCCAAGTTTCGGCGCAAGTTCACGTAGGTACGCAATGGCATGCGCGGATTCTAACGCTGGGATGATTCCCTCAGTCTCCGACAACAACTGAAATCCTTCCACTGCCTCCGTATCGGTAATCGGCACATATTCTGCCCGACCCGTTTCTCGGTAATAACTATGTTCCGGACCGACACCAGGATAATCTAACCCTGCGGAAATCGAATGTGCAGGAGTTATCTGTCCATCATCTTCTTGCAATAGATAACACTTTGCTCCATGGAAAACCCCAACACTTCCAGCAGTGAGCGGTGCGGCGTGCCGTCCGCTACGGATACTCTCACCTGCTGCTTCAACACCGATAAGGCGAACAGACTCGTCATGATAGAATGGATGGAATATACCGAGAGAATTACTGCCACCGCCAACACAGGCGACGACACAATCCGGTAAGATACCTTCTTGTTCTAAAATCTGCGCTTTCGTCTCTTCGCCGATGACTGCTTGGAAATCTCTAACAATCATAGGGTAAGGATGCGCCCCGACAACCGATCCGAGAAGTAGGTATGTCGTGCGGACATTCGTGACCCAATCTCTAAAACAGGCGTTGATCGCATCTTTGAGCGTACGCGAACCAGAGTTGACTGGCACAACCTTTGTTCCCATCAACTGCATGCGGAAGACGTTGAGTGCTTGCCGTTCTATGTCCTCTTTACCCATATAGACTTCGCATTCCATATCAAATTTAGCGGCGACGGTAGCGGTTGCAACGCCGTGTTGTCCGGCACCAGTTTCAGCGATAATACGTTTTTTGCCCATCCATCGTGCAAGCAAGATTTGTCCGATTGCGCTGTTAATCTTGTGTGCGCCCGTATGGTTCAGGTCTTCCCGTTTGAGGTATATCTTTGCGCCACCAAGGATTTCAGTCAGACGTTCTGCATAATAGAGCGGGTTAGGACGTCCTACATATTCGCTGAGGTAATACCGGAATTCTGTTTGAAAATCGGAATTGTCTTTGAGTGTTGTGTATGCCTCTTCCAATTCTAAAAGTGCGGGCATAAGGGTTTCGGGGACATATCTTCCACCGAACTGTCCGAAGTGTCCTGTTGCATCAGGAAGTTGTTGCATGTAGTTCTCCATTCTATGTTGTGTTTAGATGTGCGATTATGTTTTCTTTTTCATGAGTGATTTCGCACGAAGGTTTGGACGTTCCAAAACCGATGGGTTTACAACCGATTCCGGCAGTTGGCCAGTTAATACTTGTGCCACACACGTAGCGGCGGTGACCTCTAATTCAAGGATTGATTCTTCAGAGATAAAAGCAGTGTGCGGTGTGATGACCACATTGTCAAGACTGAACAGAGTTTCTTCCGATTGTGGCGGTTCGGTTTCCAATACATCCAAACCTGCACCTGCAATCTCACCATTTTGCAATGCGTCAGTAAGTGCTGCTGTGTTTACAATCCCGCCTCGCGCAGTGTTGATTAGGAACGTTGTCGGTTTCATTATACGAAATTCGTCAAAACTGAACATATATTCTGTCTCAGGTGTCAAAGGTGCGTGAATCGAGATAAAATCTGATGTTTTGAGAAGTTCTTGAAAAGAGACTTTTTTCGCACCGTGACATTGAATTGATTCAGATGATGCACGCGGAGAATAGATTTTCACAGCAAGTCCAAATGCTTTCGCTTTTGGGATAATCGCCTTTCCGATGTGTCCGAATCCTACAATACCTAAAGTTTTTCCACGTAATCTGCACATCTGAGGTCCGATATTCTGATCCCATATACCGGATTTAGCTACCGTATTGAAACGCGTTATATTTCTGACACAAGCGAGCAGAAGTGCCATCGCGTGGTCAGAGACTTCATCAACACAATATGTTGGAACATTAGTAACGATGATCCCGTTCTCAGTGGCACTTTTCACATCAATGTTGTCTAACCCGATACCACAACGAGCGATAACTTGGCATTGTTTGGCTGCAGCGATAACACATTCACGGACAGGTTTCCAACATGTAAGGATGCCATCAACTATAGGTGTAAGGGTCAGCAGTTCGTTTTGATCACCTGTTTCCGCTACAATAAGTTCTGCCCCAACTTTCGCAAGCACTTCTCGTTCAGGTTCAACAGAGGACCAGGCGTAATCAGTAATGAGGACTTTCCAATTGTTTAGCATATTTTTTATTGAAATCACGATTAGAAATCCTTCCTGCAAGAGACACCCATATCAAGGAGACGATTAGCGATTGTCTTCAACATCTCTAACTAATACCCAATTAACCCCATTTGTAGCGCGAGGTCCCCGTGCCTCGCAACCGTGTGCTATATCAAAAGACGTCGAATCAAGTTAATTTGGTATAAGATGATTCGGGATGTGGCTTACTGCTCTGCTTGAGGATCTCAATCTCTGTGCGTAGTTCTTTTAGCTCTGTTCGAAGCTCATCTTGTCCACGTTGTTTGATGGCAATAATGAGTTGCGGAAGTCCAATTGCTATCACGATTAGTGCCATAATAGCTACTAACAATGCTGCTATAAGATTCACGCGATCGTCTATACCACCTAATTTAGTGTCTATATAGTCTTTCATCTGCTTGTCAGATGTATTTATTGCAGTTGTTATCTCTCCACGCAGCCGTTGTTCCGACTCAGTCACCTCAACTTTGACAATCTCACGGATGCGTTCAATATCCGAATCAGTCAGGTCAGAGAAGGCAGGCGGTGCTAAAATTAACATCCCTACAAATATTAAAATTACGTTTTTCATAAGAAATTTCTCCTTAAGAATTTGAGATTACATACTATCCCTATAAAAAGATTTTACCGGGGTTCATTAGATTCTGTGGGTCTAATGCACACTTGATGGCACGCATTAAGTCAACTGCTTTCCCATGTTCTTTTTCTAACGCGGCACGTTTACCAATGCCGATCCCGTGTTCGCCAGTACAGGTACCGTCCATCTCTAAAGCGATGTCAACAATCTGGTCGCTGATTTGTTGTGCTTCCGCCAATTCATCTTTATTGCCGGGTTCAAGTGGAAAAACAACGTGGAAGTTTCCATCGCCGACATGACCGAGCATAGATGCAAGAAGGTTGGATACCGCAAGGATTGATTTGGTCTTTGCAATACACTCTGCAAGTCGTGTGATCGGAACACAGACATCGGTAACATAACCAACAGAACCGGGACGACGGTTGAGCGCGGCGTAATAACTATCATATCGGGCTTGCCAAAGTCGTTTGCGTTCGTTTTCCTCTGTTGCCCATCGGAAATCACCACTACCGTGTGCTGCTGCGATGCTGCCTGCAACCTTTGAACTCTCCGCAACAGTATTAGCCGACCCGTGAAATTCAAAGAAAAGCGTTGGGGCAGCTTCATAGTCTAATCCTGAATATTTGTTGACAGCATCCATCTGCAGTTCATCCAAAAGTTCTATGCGAGCAACACTAACCCCTGCCCCCATCAGCTCAATAACCGTGTTTACTGCATTGGCAACGGTTGGGAACGCACACACAGCAGAGGCAATTGCTTCTGGCAACCGTGCTAATTTGAGCGTAATTTCGGTAATAATTCCGAGTGTGCCTTCTGAACCGATAAATAGGCGAGTTAGATCGTAACCTGCGGCGGATTTTCGCGCTCTACTTCCAGTGCGGACAAGCGCGCCATCAGCAGTTATCACGGTTAATCCGAGAACGTTGTCCGACATAGTTCCGTAGCGGACAGCACTTGTGCCGGATGCGCGCGTCGCTACCATTCCCCCTAATGAGGCATCTGCCCCCGGATCAACAGGAAAATGGAGTCGCGTTCCAAGTTCATCAAGATGTTTGTTTAATTGTCCACGCGTTACGCCTGCTTGGACAGTGGTATCTCTGTCGTTTGGGTTTACGCTCAGGATGCGGTTCATTTTGTTTAATGAGATGCAAAGCGCGCCCTCATTTGCAACTACTGCCCCTTCAACGCCAGTGCCAGTGCCATAAGGGATTATCGGTATCTTATATTTTGCGCATATTTTGACGATCTCAGAAACTTCGGCGTTGGTTTTCGGGAAAGTGACCGCATCTGGAAGCGCACCACGATGATATGATGCATCCCGTGCGTGCGCGTCTCGGACAGCAGCGTCTGTGCTGAAACGTGTTCCCAAAAGAGAACGGAGTTCTTGATGAGGTTGTCGTAAATCATGACCGTTCATGCTATCGGTATTTTAGCATGATTTGTGGGGAGTGACAAGGTAAAAGTCGACTGTGATGAAAGGCTTTAGGGTAGAAGGTTGTTCTGTGGAAGGCAGTACTGTTCAGGTCTTTCTTGACAATTTGCCGGAAGGAATTAAATTGATTATTTAAAAAACTTGGAAAGCACTGAAATTAGCTTGAAAAGTAATTTATAGTTTATCACTAAAATTATCCCGCTAATTGCTCCG
The DNA here is from genome assembly GCA_965237835.1 of Candidatus Poribacteria bacterium. Taxonomy (GTDB): domain Bacteria; phylum Poribacteria; class WGA-4E; order WGA-4E; family WGA-3G; genus MSPOR6. The sequence goes on from OZ250160.1 coordinate 1,761,662, forward strand.
GTAATTTTTAGCCAGTTAGATTTGAAACACCACCAAAACCAGATAAATTTACTACAGTAGCAGATTTCAATTGTATCGTTAACGCCGGGTTTTTCAAAAAAAATGTTGTGGGGAAATCCTCTGTCAAATTTTCCCTCAGTAAATTTTCCCTTAATAGATTCCCCATTTTTTGAGTGTCTTACATACAGATTTGACCATTTGCAACTGCGGAGATCGTTTTGACCAACGAGTATTTTCAGAATCCGACCTTTTAACCACTTTTCTACTTCTGGCTCAAATTCAATGTGGTCTTCAAAGTAAGGTCTTGGAACTAAACCAAATTCGGTTTCTCTTCTATTGATTTCTCCTTTAATTGCATAATCAGAGATAATAAACTTCCAACCGATTATTCGTGAACCAAATTTGATGTACTTATCAAGTCGAAAATTTAACTCCGTTTTAAATTGCTCTAACATTAAACCATAGTCATTTTTTATGTTTTTTCCAATATTGAAGTCACTCATTATTTTACCTTTTTCAAGTAAGTAGTGTTGGCAAAATTCATGTAATGCTAAGATTCTTGGATTTTAACCGTCTCCTCTCCAAGCATATCAATAATCTTCACAGCGACGCGGGCATCGGGACGCGGCAGCGATACCGTGTATTCTCTCTCAACAAAATCATCTTTTTTCTCTGGAACATCGCTCTCAACTATTTTGAAATGTTCGCCTGTATAATCCGTATCTATTAGCACACAATCAATCTGTGCGCGGAAGTCGTCAATTTGCTCGTCAAAAATAGTGCGGTCAATATCCATACGTGCTAAAATGGTTGGACTGATGTACTCTGATATGGTAATTTTGACACTGTCTTCCTCTCTCTCAAAATTAACCTCTGCGGATGCAGGCTCAAACGTAGTGATTCCTTCGCTGCCGATGTCACGCACAAAGATTTTGTTTATTGCGCGCCGCCTGTTTTCCTCCTTGAGTTCCGCCTGAATGTTGCTATTGATACCGTAGCAAAATACGGTGATGTTGCGCGACTCTTCCGGACGATTCTTAAGTTCGTCTTTAATCGTCTGAATATCTAATGGCGTAAGCGGTTTTGTAAGGTCAATGATTTTGACGAGTGTTCCATCCAGCGTGCCATCAAAAAACGCCTCTTGCCTGTCAGTTTGCACACCGTATTTTTTAATCACAATATCCCTTCGTTCCAAATCAGTACTTGCATCGTAGTTATTGACACGATAATGCACAATGCCGCGCTGCATATCTGGTAACTTCTGTAGTCTTTTTATTGTCGTTTGGATTGCACCTTTGTTGATATCTGCAACGATCCAACGTCTGCCGAGCCTTTCTGCAACGGCAGCTGTGGTGCCGCTGCCGGCAAAGCAGTCAAGCACGATGGAATCTTCGTTGCTTGATGCATTGATAACACGTTCTACGAGTGCTTCAGGCTTCTGTGTAGGATAATTAACTCGTTCTTTTGATTGTGAGTTGATTATAGAGATTTCAAAAACGTCATCAGGCAATTTACCAAGCGGGTTTACTTTGACAACTTTGCCAAAGGATTTGACACCTGCTTGAGCCTGTTTAAGAGTTCCTTCAGAATATGGGACTCGTACTTGATCTACGTTAAAAAGATAATTTGGTGTTTTTGCGTAAAAGAGGAGAACGTCGTGTTTTCTCCGAAAACTGCGGGTTGTTCCGCCCGATGGGTCTTTATACCACCAAACAATCTCATTTACAAAATTATCTTCACCAAACACTTCGTCCAAAAGCAAACGGATGAGGTGATTTTTATGCCAGTCGCAGTGGAGATATAGGCTACCTTTTTCACTTAACAGTTCGCGCATCAAGATGAGCCGTTCATACATGAATTGGAGGTAGTTATCATTTGCCCAGATGTCCTTATATTGCACCTTTTCAAGATCAGAGTGTTCTTCGCCTTCTAACGCTACCTTTCCACCACGTAACTCTACCTTTCGCACATAATCGGCACCGCTTGCAAACGGAGGATCGATATAAATGAGGTCAATCTTACCACGGAAACCTTGTACAAGTAGTGCAGAGAGAATCTCTTTGTTATCCCCTTGAAAAAGGAGATTAGGACCGTCTTTGAATTTGTTGTAAGTTGGTTCTTTCTCTGGGTTTTCAACGTTAAAGGTTTCCACTAATTGCGCAGGATAATTGCTTATTGTGTCAATCGGGCGTTTGCCTACCCAGTGGAGCATGGGTCTGCCTTTAACTGGCTTTATTTTCATTGTGTTCCCTTTCTCGGATTTTCCTTGGAACAGTTACCTTTCCACATTCAAGAATTTTAACAACTGCCATATTCTTGCTCCTTTTCGGACGTTTGCCATAATAGTTGGTATGTTTTAAGTATAAGATATTTTTGGCAAATAGTCAACCTTCGTTGAATGTAAAAGACGGGAAGTCGCGATTCGGAGATCGTTCCTACGGGATATTGCTGTATCTAATTTGTTTGACGTAGGAGGGCGGTTTAGGGAGTGGGTTGGGATTGTAGTACTATTGCTGCGTCAGTAGTACGGCGATGTCTGATGGTAATTGAATATCCTGTTTCTGTTCAAAGTCTGCAATGCTTTCATAGTAGTTGTGAAATGCATCTATGATATACATGCCCTTTTTCTTAGCATCGTTCAGGTCAATTTTGGCTTTTTCCCACTCTTGCAAGTATAACCATGCCATTCCGCGATTGAAATAGGTTATATCAGGATTGGGATTTAGTTCTATCGCTTTAGTATAATCTTGGATAGCACGGTCAATATAATCTTTTTTGCCGTAAGCTACACCACGATTGTTATAAGCAAAAGTATTATTAGGATTTAGTTCTATTGCTTTTGTATAGTCTTGGATGGAGTGGTCATAATCGCCCTTGTGATCGTAAATTATACCGCGATTTTCATAAGCTCTGACATGATTAGGATTCAGTTTAATTACTTTTGTATAGTCTTGGATGGAAAGGTTAAAATCCTCTTTTTTGCTGTAAACCGCACCACGTCCGTGATATGCTTCAACAAGTTCCGGATTTAATTTTATTGCTTCGGTATAGTCTTGAATGGCAAGATCAAAGTTGCCTTTTGCATCATAGACGATACCACGATTGCAATATGCTCCAGCGTACTTAGGATTGAGTCTTATCGCCATGTTATAGTCTTGGATGGCACTCTCAAAATCACCTTTTGCCTTGTAAGCGATACCACGATTGTTATAAGCCGCAACATACTTAGAATTGAGTTGTAAGGCTTTGTTGTAATCTTTGATAGCAAGGTCCATTTCGCCTTTCGCTTCATAAGCAATGCCGCGGTTATTATAAACTTCAAAGTAATCGGAATCAATTTGTATTGCTTTATCATAGTCCGTAATTGCGAGGTTAACCTCGCCTTTTGCGAGGTAGACAATGCCACGGTTGTTGTATGCTTCGGCAAGTTCGGTATTCAGTTGTATTGCTTTGTCAAAGTCTGCAACAGCAAGGTTATGTTTGCCTTTTTTGCCATAGACAGTGCCGCGATTGCAATACGCTTCAGCAAATTCTGGCTTGAGTTGTATCGCTATATTATAATCTTCAATGGCGAGATCATATTTGCGATTTGCCTTATAAGCATTACCACGATTATTATAAGCTTCGGTATAATTAGGTTTAAGTTGAATCGCCCTACTCAAATCCTTAATGGCATTGTCATGTTCGCCTTTTTCGCTGTAAGCAATCCCACGGTTACTGTAAGCTAAGGCATAATAGGGATGCAATTGTATTGCCTTATCGTAATCTTCAATAGCTAAGTCATGTTTGCCTTCATTAATATAAGCAGCACCGCGATTAATATAAACATCCGAATTATCAGGTTTGAGGTTGATAGCATGTGAGTATGCCTCTACTGCTCTATTGAATTGCTTCAACATTAGCAGAAAGTTGCCTTGTTGGAATACCCACTCAGCAAACTGATCGTTCTGAGCACTCTCAGATAAGAGCTTTGCCTGAGCTCGCATTTGACCAACAGCTGTCCAGATACCATCAACCACATTTTGCCAACCTTCGGTTTCATCAGGCCATTTAGTAATAGGCTTACCTTTGTCTGGAAGAACTTCAAAGCGGCCAACATCATGCCGCAGCCAATCACAATGCTCAAGGACAATGGAGATAACTATTTTTCCTAGCTTTAATGCTTCTGCTAATTCCTTGTTGCAGTTTTTAGAGGCAAGACTCGCAGCGGAGACGAGATAGAGGAATATATCAGAATCTGCAACCTTTTTGAGAATATCCTCTTGAAGTGCTTTGTCGCCTGGTGTGAGTTGACCATCATCCCAGGTGACTAACTCGTTTTGCTGCTCCATTACAGCAAGACGTTCTCGTAATTCGTCTTTTTGTTCTGCATTCTTGTGTGAATAGGTAATGAATCCTTTTAGTGGTTTGTTCACGATTTCCTCTCAAAAATTTAGTTTGCTTAGGGTAAATGATAACACATCTGGAAAACAGATGTCTAATGAGTGTTTACACACAAGTGTGCAGGGGTCTAACTTTAACTGGTTTGATTTTCATTGTGTGTTCTCCCTACGTTGTAAAATCTTGATCGACAACGGCATGTTTTGAGTGGAGGGAGTCTTTTAACTTGGAGAGAATGTCCAGCACTTTATCCAATTGCGGTGGGTGCTCGGTATTAAGCAGATAGGTGAGAGTCTGCGGGCTGAGATTTGTCCATGTGACAAGTTCTTCAATTCCACCTTGCGCTTCTGCAATATCTTTCATGGAAAGTAATAGTATCTCAATGTTGCCATCCTTATCAAAATCTTGGAGCGCAGCTTCAAGATAGCCTTTTGCAAATTCTGGTTGTGCCAGATCTTTAAGAAGATAGTCTTTAAAAGGGATTGTGCATTGTTGAAGTTTAATATCTATATTCATGGTAATTATTCCTTCATTTGTTCCAGAAAGTCGTTCCAATAGTTTTGTGCTCTGGTAATATCCCGTTGTTGTGTTCCTTTAGCCCCTCCACAAAGTAAAATCACAATGTCATGTTGAAAAATCCCAAAATAGACGCGATATCCAGGTCCGTGATGGATTCTCAATTCGTATAAATCTTTACTCAATCGCTTGAAATCACCAAAGTTTCCTGATCGTAATCGTGAAATTCTATTTGAGATTGCTATCTGGGTCTTTTGATCCTTAAGCCGCATGTACCATCGCTGATATGGATCGCTTCCGCTTGACGTAATATGGTGGAGTATCTCTCTGGGGCGAATTTGCATATCTTAAGTATAAAGTATTTTTAGCAAATTTTCAACTTTTTTCCATGATTGTACAGCATAGGAAGGAATTTCGATTCCCGACGAGGAGTCGTGAAAAGGAGGTTAGGACTGTCCTTAAATTGGTCGCCCTTTAACTGGCTTGATTTTCATTGTGTTCATTCCTATAAATCCATTCGCGGATAATCTGCATTTCGTCTAAATTCTCTTGGAGAAAGGCGTCCCTGGTATAAATGACGTGATATTCAAAGTGGGCATCCGGTTGCAACTTTGCCAGACGTTTCACTGCCTTCTTTTTCGCAATCACGGTTGGGTCGCCGCGTTCGCTTTCAGACTTAATCTCAACGATGTAGAATTCCCCTGTGTTCTTGACGATAACAAAATCGGGAAAATAGCGGTGATAATTGTTATCAGTGCCTTTGTATTCAAAATGGAAATCGGTTTTCTTGGTATTCGTTAAACTTCCGGTAAATAGAAACGCTTTGACATCTGCAACGGAGTGATTCAATGTTAGCAGAATCGTTTTAAAGAAATCCTGTTCTGGCCCACTATCAAAGTCGTAGGATGTATAATGAAAGCTCACATCGTGATTGTCATCTAAATCCTCATCACCGAGCAGCAGGTCAGCTTTACTTTTACGAAGACGCACCTTGTGAACGTAGCAATCCTCAGTTTCATCTTTTTCAAAAAGTAGATTGCCATCGTCATCGTGTATACGGATAAGCGCGAGGTATTCCGTGATCGTTTCCTCAACCACTTCGTAATTTTGCTGCTGGTCTTCCACCTGTTTGCATAACGAATTAAAGTGCTCATAAGGGACTTGCCCCTCTGGATAAAGCTTTTTCAGGATTTTGAGCGTCTCTATAACAGAGAGGTGATAATTTGTTGCAAGCCGTCTTGCCAATGTGTAACAATCAGTTGTTCGGTTAGCAATCTCCACCTCGTCCTGCGCGCCTAACGCTGTTAGCGGCGATGCACCCCGCTGCGAAAAATCGGGAGTCAGAATGCTGCGAAATGCAGGCGGAGCCTCCCCTACATCTGTGGGCTTATGCAACTGAATCGCTTTAGGTGCATTTTCCAATGGAACAACCTTGCGCACCAATTGCATAATTTTTAATTTCGGTAAATCAGTTTTGCGAATGCGGAGCGCGACCTCTTGTGTTTCTGTGTCTTGTGCCCGCAGCTCACCGAGCGTGGTACCGAAGTTTGCCTGCAATTCTTTATCTAAAATCGTACTGTTTTTCGTATCCAAAAAGATTTTTGCGGTATGCGTGTTACCTTTCACTTGACGTAGGCATCGCGTTGAGGCTTGCAAGATAAAATTACTACTTGTCGTCTGTTCTTTGATAAGCGCGCAGGCGAATAGGCTTGGACAATTCCATCCCTCTGTCCCTTTGCCAATAAGTAGAATAATACGTTTCTGATTGTCAGGATTGTTAAGTCGTTTGAATTCATCAATTTCCTGCGGACTTGATTTTTGGGTATTGACAAGTATCTGCGTGGGACTCTCTCCGATTTCTGTTAGTGCATTTTGAATATGCTGATGGGAGGTATCCAAATGTTCTTGCGTCCTGAAGTAAAAGGCAATTTTCGCTTTCGCACCATCGGGCAATGCTACATCACCGTAGTTTTGAAAAAAATCTTTGATAACGCTACGAATTACGTCTTGGTCAGGAATAGTGCCGATAGGATACTGAATAATGCCGTTGTGAAGACTTTTAAGAATGTTGTCCTTAATCCCTTCACCGAGACTATACCATGCCACAACTTCTCTGAGCATCTGCCGTTTGGCGTAAGGGGTGCCAGTGGTATTGATAACAGCGACGAGAGGCGTTTTCTCGTGTATGTAGTTAACCGTCTCACGCACCCGCTTAAGTTCTGTGTCTATTTTGTTTCCGTAAGTATGGTGTGCCTCGTCTGAGAAGACACCTAAATTCGGTAAACTCGTTATCTTTTGAAGGCGGAGGTTTGCCTCTAATTCTGCCTGTTCCTTCTTTTCCGAAAACTTAAACAGTGACTGATTTTTCCGTTGCTTCAAGTTTACCCTCAGACTAATTTTCTCAGTGTTCGTGACGATCACGTTGTAAGTGCTACCCTGTTGGACTTGAATTTCTTTTGACCCAGTCTGTGGATAGGTAATCTTGAGATTAGCGAGGAAGTCACGATGTAAGCTTGGTGGCAGAATCTGATCGAAAGGTATGTCACTGATTTCACGTAGACTCTCAATAATCGTCGTACCGGGAGCAAAGACGAGGGCGTTTTTCATAAAACTGCCTTCAGGATAACGGAGTGCCATCGCGAATTCGGTTGCAATAATAGTGCCGATAAGAACCGTCTTGCCAGTGCCCATTGCAAGCGCAAAGATATAACTTGGATATGGAAGGCTTATCGCTTCGTAAACAGGATCAATTCCCTGCTGTTTAAAGAATTCGGGTTTCTCTTTCACTAAGTTAATGATGGCATCAACATTCTGAATCAACATCGCTTCGTTGTCAGTGATTGGAATACCGAATGCTTCACAGAAATCGCGTATATCGCCAGTGGTATCGTAGTAGTGTTTATAGAGTTCAACTATATGCGGAGTTTTTAGCACTAATCGCAGGTACCAATGGAGTTCCAGTGATTGAAATTGCGGTTCGCGGAGGTACTTGAGGTGAACACGATCATCTGCTTCGCCTTCAAATTGCCAGCGTAGTATTTCTCCGATGAGTGGGTAGTCTTGACAGGGATATCCTTCTTTACGCCAGTTTAGTGTGTCGTCACGTAGTTTTTCAAAAAGGTGTTGCATTAAACATGATTCCTAAAGGTTATAGGTAAAGTAGAATTTATTCATAATTTGATAAAGTGCTTTGAAGTTCCGACTTCCGATGATTTAGATGAGAAATTTGCCTATTAATAAACTCAATTTCACGTCTAACTACCTCAAGGAGATCATTAGACATTATAATGATTTAATATTAGGTGTGTCATAACACCAAGGTCTGAAGTTCAATCTAAAGTTGTGTAATCCACAACAAGTTTCCATAACTAAGTCGCTGAACCCTTTTTTCCAGTTACGCAACTTGTCTTTGACAATACGGTATCTTTTGACACCACTAATCACATGTTCAACCCGTATGCGTATAGACGAAATAAGACGATTTTTTTCTTTTTCTTCGGGGGTAAGTTCGCCACCTCTCGGTTTCTTTTTGGGTTGAATGACATTTACGCCGGGGCGTGTAAAGCCTTGAAAACCGGAATCTTGATATAAGGTGCTACCACTCGGCACGGTGTATCCTGTAGTATCTGCGATCTGTTTATCGTGTATTCTCCCTTCAAATGAAGGTGTCAATAACACGACTTTGCACGCAGCATTGCTAACAAGGTTATTCTTGATGGTATGTTGTTTCTTTTTACCACTATAATAAGTCTTTTGAACTTGTGCGTCTTTGGGACGCTGGATTGGACGCTCGGTGCCATCATGAAAAAAAAAGTTCGGAAACCTGATTGTCAGTTGAGATATCCGCAGGCACATCAAAAGTTGTGGGGATTGTCTCCCGAGATGGCAACTCCCCCAGCTCTGCTAAAGCACCATTTAATACAGGCAAAAGACGGTGGATCCATTTGTGCGCAACAGGTTGAGACATACCGAAGAGTTCACCCTGCACATCTTGTGTCGTCGCTTTACGAAGGTATACTAAAATAAACAATAACTTATCTTCAAAACTTGGTAAACAACTACTTTTATAGGTGGAATAACGCCGTTTTATACGCGGTTTTCCATCAAGTGTCTTTGTCGCATAAAACTCTAAAAAATGTTTGGTAAAGTGCGGAAGAAGAGATGAAAACTCTTCAAGTGTATATCCTGTAAAAGACGCAAACCTTGTGGGTTTATCCTTAAGATATTGATAATTCATCAGTTGGACTCCAAAAAATAGGTTTTCTTACAAGTATACTACAAAATAACAAAACTCACAATTAAAACGTGATAATGTCTATTTATATTTTCTTCAGAATGTTTGTTACTCGGTTTATTGAACTCAAATGGCCGATCAAAAGGTTCGAAGCTAGGACAAAAATATTCTCGGAATATTTCAGCAAACTTCCAAAAGTTTAGAATAAACCAGTTGAACTGCTGCTGCCAATCGCTTTCATCTGTCGGGTTTGTATCTTCCTTATACAAAAAGATTTGTTGCCCACCCGGAAAATTCCCTTTTTCGTCGAGTAGTCTGTGTTTCAGTTCATTATTGTCGAATTTCGATTTGATTTCGTTCCATGCTTTTTCTAGGGTTTCCCATAGTTCACAAGTTACCGAAATACGGATGGTAATGTTTTTTGGATTAGCGTATCCGGGTATTTGCGTCGCCCCCAAGACTGCGGATACCCTTAGATTTAGGTTAAGGTTCGGACCAAAGTTGACATCAAGTGAGTTCAATGCCCCAGAAGGCGCGTGTGGTTTCAGCGGAGCTTTATGATCTTCACAAGCCTTTGTGAATTTCTGCCAATATTGTTTACGAGTTTCTTGATCTGCATTTTTCATAACTCAGTCCTTTGTGTAAATTCCTCTCCGGTGCCGGAAGGCGAATGTCGGTAGCGTTTGAAGTAGGAAAAATATTTGAAATCAATGGAGTTCTGTCTAAATAGTGTTATTGCAGCAGTATAGGAAAATCTTCCCAATCCATCTACACTACATGCAATCATCATAATTATACCATGCTTGCGTAAAATGGACAAGCACAATTAACAGACAAATCTTTTCAATTTTAGGACTATGATATGATATGGTTTGCTGGGAAATTACTCAGGGAATGTGACGCGCTCGTATATTTCCTGCAAAGGCAATTCACACTGAATTGAGGTAAGCGGAAGTTGCTGCTCAAGTTCTTGAAAAAAGGTATAAGACCACGCATCCGGTTTGCGGAGATAACGTTCAACATTCACCCTGTCTTGGGAAACAAGGATATATTCTTTCAAAGATTGGAGTTGCAGGTAATGTAGGCGTTTTTCGCCTCTATCATACGTTTCGGTTGTGGGAGAGAGCACCTCTACGATGACAATTGGGTTGAGAAGCGTGTCAAACTCATCATCTTCAAAGCGGGGTTCCTCACAGATAACAATATCAGGATAAAAGTAGCACTTTGCCGAGGGAATACTGACACGCATTTCATTCATTAGGACTTCGCACCTGCTACTTTTCAGTTTGCCGTGGAGTTCAGCAGCAATATTACCTGTAATAAGATTGTGTGCCCTGTTAGAACCGGACATTCCAATTATTTTACCATTGATATATTCACTTCTGACGGTGTTTGCATCAGGTATTGCTTTGCGTTCTAAAGTGATGTATTCCTCAGGTGTCAAATATATCTGTGCTGCTCTTGTTGCCATGATTCCCTCCGAGAAATTTGCTGAGTAATCACAATTATAACCTAACCACGCAAAAACCTCAAAGTTTTTATGTGGTGTTCACTAATTTCTAAAGAGATTGAGGTATTCCTCCAAAACAAAAAGGCGGTTACGAGAATGTCTTGTCGTCTCTTTTAGTACGCCGAGTTCTGTCAGGGACTTCAGAAGCCGATTCGCGCTTGAAAAACTTATATCTAACCCTTTTTCAACCGATCTCGCGTTAAGAATGGGTGTTGCGTACATAAGTTGAAGCAACTTTTGTGCATTTTTCGCGCGAGATCCGAGCGTTGAAATTTTGGTATCATATTCTTTGCGCAGTTCAATAATCGCTTTGAATGTTTTGAGTCCATGCTGAGCGGTTTCAACGATGCCTCTCAAGAAAAATTCGATCCACTGTTCTAAATCGTTTTCGGTGCGAACTCGGGTGAGCGAATTGTAATACGAATTTCTATATTTCTCAAAAAAAGTGGACATATACAGGGCAGGCTTACTTAGCATATTTGCATCAATGAGTTGTAAGGCTATTAACAACCTTCCACACCTACCGTTGCCATCAAGGAAAGGATGGACGGTTTCAAACTGATAATGGGTAATTGCGATTTTGATAAGATGTGGTAGTTGTAATGAGTGATTGTGCCAGAATTTTTCAATATCGCTTAATAGATCAGGTACTTCCTCCGCAGAAGGCGGAACATAATAAGCATCTGCCAACGACAAGCCACCGATCCAGTTTTGACTTCTACGAATTTCACCGGGTGCTTTATGTTTCCCTCGAATACCGGACATCAATATCTTATGGACTTCTTTTAGCAATCGCATAGAAACTGGAAGCTCAGATAGTTTTGCTATCGCGAAATTCATGGCTTCAATATAATTTTGGACTTCCTGCCAATCGCCTTGTCTTTCCGGTTTAATCTCTGCTTGTAGTAAAACAGTCTCATCAAGTTCAGTTTTGATGCCTTCAATCTGATTGGAGTAAGTCGCTTCTTTAGCGATGTTCATTGGAATGGAGAAATTAACATCCGAGCGAAGTTCCGCATAAGCGTTTAACTCTCCCAAAAATTTCGCTGCTTGTTCAATCAGAAGATTTATCTGTGGATTGTCCCAGACAAATTGACAATTGACGAAAGTAGGTGTAAAACTCTTATATTCTCTTTGTTGCTTGTATGTGCCTGCTGTGAAATTTTTCATGTAATCATTTTTGCCGTTTTTTGAAAATGAAAATTTTATATTATCATTTTTAGCTATTTTTGGAATCACAAATTGCCCACTGTCAATTCGTGCAAATATGTTGTTTACAATCAGCATTTGTAAAAATTTATCAAGTTATGATGACGAAGACGAAATAGATTCGCTGACTTCGGCTATGATAGCATCCGGTTTAATACCCTCACCTTGTCCCTCAAAGTTGAGAAGGATGCGGTGACGGAGGGCAGGATGAAGCACAGCATCAATATCCGTGAAGGCGACGTTATAACGTTCGTCAAGGAGTGCGCTGATTTTTGCGGTAAGTGCTACCGCTTGGATGCTACGGATACCCGCACCAAGATGCACATAACGTTTCACAATCTCTGGTGCATCCGGTGAATCGGGGTGCGTAGCACGAACAAGTCGGATTATATGTCGCTCAACATGCTCTGTGATGATAACCTGCGGGACAAGTTGACGCATCTGGTTGAGTGTCTCGGTATCCGTAACCTTTTCGATTGTAATATCTGCACCAGATGTAGTGCGACGTAATATCTGAACTATCTCATCTTCATCGGGGAATTCGATGAGAAGTTTGAACAGAAACCGATCCAGTTGTGCCTCTGGAAGCGGATATGTGCCTTCCATTTCAAGCGGGTTTTGAGTAGCAAGAACACAAAAAGGCTCTTCTAATTTGTGGGTTGTCCGCCCGACGGTAACAGTGCGGTCCTGCATCGCTTCAAGGAGTGCAGATTGAGTGCGTGGTGTTGCCCGGTTGATCTCATCAGCAAGGATGAGCTGTGCAAAAATAGGACCTTGCTGAAATTCAAACTGCTTTCTACCGTGTTCGTCCTCAATGAGGAAGGTTGTGCCCGTGATATCCGATGGCATCATATCTGGCGTGAAATGGATCGGTTTGAAAGTAAGGTTAAGTGCCTCACTGAGCGTCCGAATAAGTTGGGTTTTACCTAAGCCGGGGATACCTTCAATAAGACCGTGTCCATTGGCAAGCAGACATAGAAGAACACCTTCAACAATTTCGTCTTGACCGACAATACGTTTTTGGACTTCTGTCTTGACGCGATAGAATGTCTCACGAAATTCTTGGATTTGAGTTTGCATGTTCATAATTTGGGTTTATATTTTGGCAAGCCAACAGTTCACTTAACATCTATCCTGACAATATTACCAGTTATCTCTTGTGACATAAAGCGAACGATTTTCCATTGGCAGCGAGATACGTTGACCGCCTAACCGATGTGATTCAATCATACCCATCAATGTCTCTTGACTGCGCCGTGCAAGACGAACAGGTCCCTTAGTCTCTCTGTCTTCATCAAGTGCTTCAGCAATGTCCGTTATACCCATTACAGTGCCAGTAGCACGGGACACTTCAGGAAAGGGTATCTCTTCATAGAAAATTCCATCCTTTTTTCTGAATTGCACTTCTCTACTGTTGTTTTGGATACGGATTTTACCACCAGTTCCACAGACTTCAAATTCGGGTCCGGTGCCAGCAGTGTTATAGCCGTGCACCCCGTTGGAAAAACGGATATAACCACAAGTTATTGCTGGATCGGCATTCAAACGATTACCATCCCAATCTGAGTCCTTGCATGAGACTGTGCCTTGAACAAAATCAACTTCTGGGTCGCCAGCGAGGAAGAGCAACATGTCTGCAGCGTGCGTTAATCCCCAAAGTGCCGAACTTGCACCGTATTGTGCGATGGTGCACTGAATGTTCCCAATTTCACCTGCATCAACGAGTTCTCGCACCTTCCGGTAGAGTGGCATGAAACGACGTTGCGTTCCATAGTTAAATTTGACACCGTGCTTTTCAACAATATCCACCATGATGTCTGCCTCATCCATCGCACAGCAGAGCGGTTTTTCACAGTAGATACCCTTGACGTTGTTTTCTGCGGCGAAAACTGTTATATCAGCATGCGGTCCGGGACGTGTAGCAATACAGACAATATCTGGTTTCTCTGTTTCAATCATCTGTTGGTAATCTGTATACGCACGTTCTGCCCCGTAACGTTGTCGAATAACTTCAGCTTTCTCTTCAAAAACATCAGAAACTGCAACAAGGTCAGTTCTGTCGCAAGCAACAGTGGCTGCAGCGTGAGAGAAGGGTTGCCAGATGAAACTATCCGGACGATCAGCGACTTCATCGTCAATGGTTGCACCCATCCGTCCACATCCGATGAGACAAGTCTTATATGTTTTTGGCATGTTTTTCTCCTTTGTAGAGGATACATTTAATATCAAATTAACCCGATGTGTCCTGTGAGGTCCCCGTGCCTCACAATGCTGACTTCAGGGCTATTTAGTTCTCCGAATATTTAGATTTTCTATTTAAGACTTTCCGCTGTAGGAGCGATCTCCGAATCGCGACTTTTCGGATAAAATGGACAAAAAGCCTAAAACTAAATAACCCTGTGCTGACTTTATCAGAAAACTTCTAATCAAGTTAATTTGGTATAATGTGTTCTTGCACTGTTTGTGAATTGCACTTCAAACGTCGCGCTTAACATCATTCCAACTTTCAAGTCTGCTAGCTTTCACACCGGCTTCAGCATGTTCTAAACTTTCCACGATTTCAGGATCGTTTGCCAATTCATGTGTTGCATCCCATGCTGCTTTGTCGTACAGGTAGGTCAGATAATCAATAGCAGTACTGAGTTTTTCAGTAAGGAGTTGCTCAATCAACGTCACAGCTTGTTGTTTTAAGTTTGCTTTTGGCATTATTAATTTTCCTCTTGACTTATATTTTTTGCATGGTATACGAAGTTATCAAAAATATGTTATCAAAATCCGTAGCCAAAGTCAAGAGGATATTTTAAAAGTAAAACTGGCGAGGATTGATCCCCGCCAGTAATGTAATTCTATGTACTAGTGTTGGATAAATGCTATTTACCGGGATAGAGTCTTCCAAAATATGGTGAGAATCCAGCAGGTCCAGGGAACCCATCATAGAATACACAATCGGTTGGAAAATCACCCTCACCACCGCTACGTAGCCACGCCATTATTCCGGGATCAATACCGCGGCGTCCGATCTCATCAACAGCGGCAGCGTGCAGTTTCGCCACGATTTCTGGATGTTGATCTTGGACATATTCCAAAGAACCCAGCTTAACAAGTTTCGAGTTTTCAGGTTTAGCAGCGACCTCAATGTTCCACTCCTGGTCGAAAGCAGTAAAGAGGATAGCGTTTTCATTATTTGATGCTTGCCTCCACCGCTCAACGCTGCCACCTGATAGAGCAATCTCTCTTTCACCTGATTTTCCTTCCCGGGCAGGCGTTAAAAAGTCATGTCCTTCAATACCTTCAGGGTAATCTTCACCGAGGATACTGAAAATTGTCGGGAAGAAATCTTGGGGTTGGACAATCACATTACTGCGTCCTGAATCACCCTCTGGCAAGCGAACAAAGAGCGGGACGTGTCCTTCCTGTTCACGGACAGGTTGTCCTTTACCGAACGAACCGCGCTCACCGACATTCGTGCCGTGATCACCTGTTAAAATAACAGCGGTATTCTTATCAAGTCCTGTGGATTCAAGTGCGTCCACAAATTGACCGAAACAGTGATCCATCCATGTCAACTTCGCGGCATATTGGTCTTTTATGTGTTGCTTCGCTGCATCGGAAAGCTTTGCGTTGCCTCTACCACCGAGACTGCGCGGGTCAATGTTTCCATCATAGCCGGGTCGTTTGTCATATTTTTTCATGAATTCGGGCGGGGCATCCCACGGTTCATGCGGATCAAAGCAGTCAACCCAAAGGAAGAAATTCTCACGTTTTGCGTTATCTTTGAGAAATTGAGCAGCAGTGTTGAATAGTTTCGCACAGTTCCAATCTTCAGGGTTTTTACGATTTCGGTTAGCACGCGCGTAACTTCGCAGCATGTTTGATTGGAATGCCTGATCATCAAGGCAATCAAAAAGTGCTTCTTTAACCCAGTTGTCTGGCATAGGTTGGGTGTCCATAATCCAGTCCCGGTCTACTTCAGCACCACGCACAAATGCCCAGGCGTGGAAGGGCCAGTCGAAGTTATGTCCGCCGTTAACAAGGTGCGGTGTGTCATGAATGAGTTGTGTTGCATAACCGCGCTGTCCAAGCGTCCGAGGAAATGTTTGCCGTTCATGTCGCAGCGGTTTCCAAGGATGGAATGGCGCACCATATTGACCCGTGATAACATCAGTACGATAGGGAATAGTTGGAAAACTTGCGCAGAAAGCGCGATCAAATGCCCACGCTTTAGATGCAAACCGATCAATGTTTGGTGTTTCTATCCAATCATTGCCGTTCGCACCAATATAGTCATAACGTAATGTATCAATAACAATGTAAGCTAAGTTCATAGAAATTCTCCATTGGTTACGGCACAAGAGTTGTGCCTACTATAGTGAAATCCGAAAATACCTATACACTTTTCTTTGGGTTTACTGCGTTTGTAGTCGCGCAATTCATTGCGCCTCGGACATTTATAGTCGTGTTTTGAAGTTGCCCAAAGGTCAAATTATGTAAATAATTATAGACCTTACTATAATATGTATTACCACTTTGGAATTGCACCAAGCAATAACTTTTGCTGTGGTGTGCCTTCTTCGCGTAGTCGTGTGACGCGTGGTCCGTTAAAAGGTTCGCGAGATTTCATCCAAGCATTCTGATAACACATTAGACAAACGCGTCGTCGTTCTGAAGATGTGTTAGCGGCACCACGATGCCACGTCCATCCATCAAACATAACTGCCTGTCCTGGTGAAACCAACACGCGTTTTTCATCAGGAAGTTGAACTGGACTTGGAGGTGGACGGAATAGGGCTCTGTGACTACCGGGCTGTATAACTGTTGGTCCTGTTTCATCTGTGATTTCATCAAGATAATAGCCGCAGTTAATCTGCGCGGGCAAACTCCCGTAAGGTGTCCCAAAAGGGTCAACAGGCCAAGGACCATCACGATGCCAGTTTTGATCAGCCGTTCCCGGTTCAGTGATGCGGGCAGTTGCACTGTGTAGTTGGACACACGTCCCCAATATTGCCTCCATCCGTTTCATCACAGGTGGATTGTCTAACAGAAACGCAAACCTATCGTCCTCTTCAAGCAGTTCGCCGATGAATTGGCTTTTGTTATGTCGTTCGTAGCTTTCATCAAGCGCGCTACGCAATGACTCAATCTGTTCAGGTGTTGCTGCATCATTGACAATAAGATAACCCCATTTTAGGAAAAAATTCACCTCTTGTTGCAATTCGTGGTCAAGTTCAACATTGAGGATATGCGGCACTATAGGAGCTTCAGCCATAGTCTACACCTCCTTTATAGCGGCACGGTCAGCAGCTGCCCACTGTTCCCATCGTTCTTTGTCTGCACTTAGGAAGCCGGAATTACATCGAGGTTGCAGCTGCTCGTCAACGCCGAGGAGTCGCATCAGTTGATGGTTATTTGCTGCTTTTGCCTCTGCAAGCAGTTTTTGCGTCCGGGGACCAGAGTGGTGATCGGTGTGTTTAAGCCAACTCAAATTGTAGTAAATACTAAAAAAATAGCGCATCTGCCCAGATGTATTCGGTGTGCCGGAATGGGCGAGACCGTTATGTGTAATGACGACATCACCAGCTTTCATGTGGATAATGGTTTCATCAGGATGCGGCTTTCCTCGGTCAGCGTCGTCTATAGTCAGCGGTTTTCGATGTGAACCGACAATGACGCGGAGAGGTCCAAACTCGTCTGTCAGGTCTTGCAAGTATGAGATGGCATTGATCGCGTTTGGACGATGATACGCATCCGTAAAAGGAACATGTGCCCACCGATCACGATGCCACCCTGATACTCTTTCTTCTGCCTTTTCCGGTTCAATTGAGGCGAATGCAGCAAGCGTTAAGTTATCTAACTGCACAAAGGGTCCCATCACCTTTTCTACAAATTCAAGGATAGTAGAATGTGAGACGGCGGGCCACATCAGTTCAGGCACCAATTCAAGTGTGTTTGCAAACCATGTTTGTCCGTTATGTGCTGCAGAAAGTTCTTGGTGCTTCTCTCTCCAGAGTTGCATCTGTGTTTCGTCAAAAACTTTCTCAAAAATAGTGAAACCGTCAGTTTTATAGGCTTCCAACCGTTCTTCTAATGTAGTCATCGTTATGTTCCTATTGAATGGAAATAGCACACAGAATGTGCTTTTGCTTTATGTTACGGCACACCGCGAGTGTCTATTTCACTTCACCTAAAATGTCCGCTGCGAGCTGCATAGTTTTTACCGCCTCGTCCAAATTGGCTGCAGGAAGTGAAATAGGAGTATTAGTTTTAACACAATCCAGAAAATACCGATTTTGTTCAACGGTACCGCCCCTACCAGGATCGGTAAGTTTGTGTTGCGTGCCATCACAGAAAATCGTTCCATGCGACACACCCTCAAGATATGCGGAAATGTCTCTGCCGTGAATCTCATAACGTTCAAGGCGGGCATCTGTAGTATAGTTTGCAATGAGTTGTGCAACACAACCGTTGTCAAAGAGAATTAAGGCGGCGTGAACATCCTTGTAATCCGAAATTGTCCGTTGAACAAAACTATACACTTCCTGGACATCCGCCTCAGCGATTGCGCGGAGTGTATCCAGAGCATGGATAGGTGTTTCCAGAAACATGTTATCCATCAGATGTTCAGGAAATTTACCCGATTGTGCTAAACGGGTGATACTCTTGTGGAATTCACCAACCAGTTGTGTGACGTTCCCGCGTGCTTTAACCCGTTGCGAAGCTTCCACAATAATCGGATGAAAACGGCGGTTCCATCCTACCATCGCTTTCGTGCCCGTTTTCTTAGCAGTATCCCGCAAATTGATTGTTTCTTGCACATGCATCCCTGGCGGCTTTTCAAGTAATGTGTTGACTCCACGTTCTAAACATGGTGCAGCTGCTTCACCGTTAAGATGTGCAGGTGTCGCAACAAAAACCGCATCAAGGGTTTCATTGTCTAATAACGCTTCAATCGTCCCATAACGTTTTGAGATGTTGAACGTGTCACCAGCATTGTTTCGTGCACTTTCTACCGGATCACAGATTGCGACAATATCAGTATCCTCAAATTCGGAAAGGATTTTCATGTGACCACGTCCACGTCCACCACATCCGATGACTGCGACTCGTAGGTTCGCCATAATATTCTCCGCTAATGTCTTATGTGAGGTGCTTCCATGACTTCGCGTTGTTCAGGAGACATGCCTTCAATATAGGCTGGATAATCAATACGATGTACACCTGCACTATATGCCTGAAAGCCGGGACTAAATTTATAGAGCAGTGCGCGCCGCTGATGTGACGCTTTCCACGGGAGGGTACCGTGTGTTAAGGTCTCTGTGAAGATAACAGCATCGCCTGCCTTGACGTTGATTTCCATCACCAAGTTCTGGTACTTTTTGTACCGTTTCATGCTACTTGGACATGGGAGGTTTGCCTTGTGGCTGCCGGGAATAATCGCGAGCCCTCCGTCACCAGGTCCCTCATCGGCAAGCATATATTCTACAACGGTGAGTCCTGTGTAGATGCGTCCATATTTGAAAAAATAGGCTTCGGAAAAATTCGGCCGTTCAATTCCGCCTCCGTGTAATGTGCCGCCTTCGGTGCCGTTTTCCATAGCGATTAAGCCTGGTCCGTGATCCAGTCTATATTTTTTACCTAAGATTTCTTCTAAGTGCGGTTTCACATTTGGATGCACTAATAAAGCACGGAACGGCTCACACCAGGGTTTTTCCCATGCCAACATTCCACCCATATCCATGCGGTGTGCTGTCCCAGCAAGTGCCTCTGAACCACCCGCCAGCGAGTTCTCGCGTTCTCTAAGCATCTCTATATGGTGGTCAATAGCTGCGTTACACTGTGCAACCTCGTCGGTAGTGAGTGCATTTTCGACAATGATATATCCCGTCAAATCAAATAGGTATTTTTGTTCTTCGTTCATTCGCGGCTCCTCTTGAACTGATAACGACTCCAGTATTTAGATTTCCACGTTTTGTATGTTAGCAATGTATAAAATGTGTGTCAAGCAAAAAGATTGAAAGGCACTGAAAAATGCTTGTTTATAATACCACATCCGTGTATAATGGACTTAACCGAAAACGTTAAGTCTCACCAACATTTCGTAGCACTATTCTCAATCAGAAATTAATTTTGAATCAATGTCTATACAGATCGAAAACCGACTTACCCAATACATTCCAAACCTGAATATCTCTCAAGAAGTGTTGCAAAATCAGTTAGCCACTTTCATTCAATCCGAACGCGAACAACTCAAAAAACACATCATGGATGGAGAGAACGGGTTTTCTGCGTGTTCTATGCACACGCAGATATGGAATGCTGTTATCCAGAAAGTTTACGAAGTCGCTTCATATCAGATTCAGTCCGAATACACGAAACAGGTCGAAGAACTCCTCAAGATTTCCGGTGTCGATTCCAGTGATTTGCTCTCCGATATTCCAGATTTGCTCTCCGATATTCCAGATGAATGGTCGCCTGATGTTGCGCTGTATGGTGTAGGGAGTTATGGTAGAAATGAACTCTGCTACTATTCAGATGTGGACGTTGTATATACCTCTTCCGTTGACCTTGAGGAAGTATATGACGAGGGCACTCTCGAACTAATACGGTGGTTCTACGACTTTTTTGACAGTTTCCATTCGGTGATTCCTGGGTTTGAGTTTAGTTTTATTTACCGTCCAATGGCAGATATCACAAAGTGGAATTATCAGGACATGACTGCCCTTATTGATATGCGATTCATTGCTGGTGACGCTACACTGACAGAGAAGTTCCGAAAAGCCGTGCATTCTGAAAAATCAGATATTTCGCTTGTGTTGGACCTGCTAAAATCAAAGGCAGATTCGTTCAAGGCTTCCGAGGATACCATCTACCTCAATCAACCCGATGTAAAAATAGGTAGAGGGGGATTGCGAACGCTTCAATATGCACTTTGGATGTGCGGACTTCCTAATTTTACGTCGATTCTTGAACTTTACCAACGTTATGATGATGAGCAACTAAAACCTTCTCTTGATTTTATGTTCAAGGTGCGAAATTTGCTTCACGTTTTAGCAGATGCACCGCACGATTCGCTCTCTTATCATCCTGAACAAGGTGACACGTTTCAGACGCAAATCGCTTCTGCACTCGGTTATTCAGATAAAACCGGTGAATGCCGTTACGATTTTATGGCGGACTACTATAACAAAGCTAAGTATTTGCACTTTAAGGCGGAATTATTGATTCGGAAGTTTCTCGCTAACGGAATTCCGGTTTCCGATGTACTCGGTGTGAGAACAGACACCCTATATTGCATTGATAATAATTTTGGGGAACTTGATACGGATGAACTCTATAAACTTTTCACATACTTCCAACAGTACGATTTTGAGATTGATCCTTCACTTGCGACCTTCATCTTTGCCTATGTTGATGCATTTGACTGGGAACGTTTCAAACGCAGAGTTGCTGAACTCATAAACACACCGGGTAATGTTGAAAAAACTTTGACGCGTCTACACAGACTTGGGATATTGTCTCGACTTGGAGAGGGAGGTGAACGTTTTGAAAAAGCGATGATGACTCGGAGCGAACGTAGCCTTGACCCTTATACCGTAGGCAAACACACACTCGTAGCGATAGGACATCTTGATGAAATTCGTCGAACCGAATCAAGCAGCCCTTTTGGCGGAGCGCGTCTCGGCCAACCGATGACATCCTCTGCAAACTCTGAGTTGGAGGAGTTAAACACTGCTTTTCGTTCACTTTCCGATCCAGCATCGCTATACATGGCACTTTTTCTCCATGATATTGATAAACCCGATCCGACTCATCCGCAAACAGGTGCAGAAAAAGCAAAACGTATCGCTCCAGAATTCGGGTTTAACCCGCAACAAACTGAAGATATATGTTTTCTGATACGGGAGCATCTTATAATGATTACATTGGCACGTTATCACCAATGGGATGAAGGCACTATCTCGGAGTTTTGTGAGAAGGTCAACTCTCTTGAACGTTTAACTGCACTTTATCTATTGACCTACTGCGACTCGAAAGCGAACGGTTCTCAAAACTTTAGCAATTTGGTAAAACATAATCTCAAACGTTTATACGAGGTTGTGCGGGGGCGTTTCGTAGGTCAAGAAGAGACACAATGGGGTGTTTTCGCGCCGCCCGAAGAATTTCAGCAATTTCTGCATCAGATGCCTGTCATATATCGTATTGGCATTCCACCTGAAGAGATATCAATGCATATTAAAATGATCACACAGGTTGAAACTACCTCTTCAGATAAATCGGATCTAACAGTAAGTGCGGCTATTCTTCAATATGTTGATAAGCCAGGATTTACGGAACTGCATCTTTGCAGTCAAAGTCGTATCGGTAAACTGCACACGGTGAGCGGTCTGTTTTTTGCAAATAACATTGATGTTAGTGATGCACGCGTCTACACGAAACAGGATACAAACGTTGAATTGGAAATTTACCGACTGGTACATCAGCCTCCCCATCATAGTGGAGAACCGCTGCCGCTTGACGAAGATTTAAAACGGGATTTGGATTTTGATATCCGAAGCCTAATGGCGAGAGAGGTAACGCTTGAACAGATATTTGAGAAACACTATGTTGACCCAACCGGCACATGGCGAGTAGACGATGTAGTTGTAGAAACAGCGAGAAATTACACAGAAATCGTTGTGACAGGTGAAGAGAAAGTGGGGTTTCTCCATTATTTCAGCGGAATTCTGGCAAAATTGGAGTTGAATGTTGAAATGTGTAAATGCTCCGGATTAGGGGGGCAAGCGGTTGATAGATTTTATGTACAACCAGTTGCAGATCCCCAAGGAGTACGTGATCAAATTTTGGTGGAGTTGTCAGTTGAGCAATGAAAAACAGATTAAACAGCAAGTACTTATCACAGGTGCAGCGGGGACGGTCGGTTCAACGCTCTGGCAGGCATGGGAAAAACAGGATATCTACACATTAACCTTGACAGATATCAAACCGATTGAGGGGACAACCGCTCGCGTGGAACAGGCTGATATTCGTGACTACGCTGCGATGCACGAGTTGTGTCAAGGACAAGATGTCTTGGTGCATCTTGGGTATCTCCGCCAAAAATCGCCAAGTAAGGTTCCGAGCGAAATCAACGACATCGGTGCTTCAATGGCTCTGTTTGAGGCTGCACGAGAGGGTGGAATACAAAAGATCGTATACGCAAGCACAAATCATGCATCTGGGTGGAATGAGCGAATTAGTTCGCCTCCAAGATTTTCCACAGGTGATCAGTTCAGACCTGATGGTTGGTATGGTGCAATGAAAGGGATGGCAGAAATTGCTGGACGGTATCTCGTTGATGCCCACAATATGCAATTTATTAGTATCCGTATCGGAAGTTTTAACGGCACTTATGAACCGAGCGGGATTCGACACTGTAGTACACTTCTAACACCACGCGATTGCGTGCAACTGTTCAGTTTGGCTGTAGATTACGATGGACCTGTCAAATATCTAATCACTTACGGTCGATCAGCAAATTCAGATGGATACCAGCAGAGTTACCTTGATATTAGTGGCGCGGTTGAGGTATTGGGATATGAACCGCAGGATAACTTGATTAAGACACATCTACACAAATTTTTGAAAAGCGAGCTATGAATGTTGAACCTCGTTACAACGACATCTACTATGAATGCACAACTTTCCAATCTCAGATAATTGATGTTGTACGTGATAATGCTGTCGCGTTACATGATTTACCTACCCCGATTGATTGGCAAATTCTCTTTGGTAATAAGCATCCGGTAGAGGTAGAGATAGGATTTGGCAAGGGGCGGTTTCTATTGGAAGTATCGAAGCAGTTTCCGCAGATAAACTACATCGGTGTTGAGCGTGCACAAAAATACGTAGCACTCACACGTGAACGGTTTGAGAAATACATACGGCATTTCTCAGTGGATAAAAATTCGGGGAAATTCCAGAACGTACGCCTCGTGTGGACAGATGCAAATTACTTTATAACACGGTATGTACCAGAGGAATCGGTGCAAGCCTATCATATCTATTTCCCCGACCCGTGGCCGAAAGCACGACAGCAGAAACGGAGAATATTTCGGAATAAGGATTTCCTTACCGCAATTACGCGAACGCTTACGTTAGATGGTGGTAAGTTGTCCGTTGCAACAGATTATGCAGAATATTTCAGTGAGATTCAAGAAAGACTCTCGGAGTTGAAAGAACTAAAACCTGTTCCGCTGATTTCAAGTGGCTACCAACATATCGACACCAACTTTGAAACGAAGTATCGTTTAGAAGGCAGGAAAATCTATCGCGCTGTTTATGAGAAGGTGTAATTTTGGAGTAAATTGTGGCAACTGTACTTGCAGAAATCCTACTAACCCCTGAAGAATATTTGGTTATGGAACGGGAAGCGGCTTTCAAAAGCGAATATCGCGACGGACAAATAGTTGCAATGCCCGGTGCCAGTCGCCAACATAATCTCATCACGGTTAATTTATCCAGCGGACTTCACATACAGTTGCTGGAACGAGGGTGTGAAGTTTATGTCAATGATATGCGGGTAAAGGTTAGCGATACTGGACTTTACACATATCCTGATGTTGTCGTTGTCTGCGATGAACCCCGTTTTGATGATAATCACTTTGATACACTTCTCAATCCAACTGTACTCGTAGAAGTGCTTTCTCCATCAACAGAAAATTATGATCGCAACGACAAATTTCTGTCTTATCAAACCCTTGAATCTTTGCAGGAATATATCCTTGTTTCACAAAATGGTGTGCATGTAGAACAGTATATCTGTCAAGATGGGAAGTGGATATTGAGAGAATTCCGTTCACTTGATGATGTGCTTCAAATCGCATCAATAGAATGTGAGTTAGCTTTACGGGCAATCTATGCTAAGGTCAAATTTTTGAGGTAGCGGAAATGAAGGAAAATCAGCCAAAAATGTGGCAATCTCTCCCGGGTGCGCCGGGGGTTTATCTGATGAAAGCTTCCGACGGTTCTCCTATCTACATCGGTAAGGCGGTCAACCTACGGAATCGCGTTCGCTCCTATTTTCAGCAGAGTGGACTAACTGAAAACCCTCTCACAGCACAGATGATGCGATATGTGACAGAGGTTGATTATATTGTCACGACCACTGAGATAGAAGCACTCATTCTGGAAAATAATCTGATTAAGGCGCATCAACCACGCTACAATGTTAAACTAAAAGATGACAAACGCTACCCATTTCTGAGAGTGACAACGAATGAGCCGTTTCCACGGATCATGATTACGCGTAAAACAGAGAGTGACGGAACACGATATTTCGGTCCTTTTGTTCGTGTTCGTTCTACAAGGCAAGTCCTCAAACAGTTAACCAAGTTGTTTCCGATCCGCACCTGTACGTTACCACTTGTGGAATCTGAGAATAAATATCGCGCATGTCTGGATTATCACATCGGCAGGTGTCCCGCGCCATGTGCAAATAAAATAAGCATGCAGGATTATAAAAAGATAGTTCGTAAGGTCTGTCAGTTCTTGGGTGGAAATACATCCGCTGTTGTAAAGGAACTTCGGCAGCAGATGCAAGATGCATCGAAATCCTTAGATTTTGAGACAGCAGCGAAATATAGAGACATGCTTAACGACGTGCAACAGGCTGTTACTACACAACAGAGTCTTGACAATGTTTCAACTGCGGATGAAGATGTTATCGGTATCGCAACGGCTTTTGAGCATGATGTGCAAAGTCGACTTGGCGATATTGCCTGCGTCCAAGTGCTGCATATTCGAGATGGAAAACTACTTGAACGTGAACATTATTATCTAAACGATGTACATCCTGAATTAATACCAACTGCAATAAGTGCTTTCGTTTCGCAGTATTATCAAAATGCAGTTTTAGTTCCAAAAACGATTGTTTTGCCGATGCCGATTGAATCGGTGGAATTGATTGAAAAATGGCTTAGTGAGAAACGAGGCAACCATGTATCTTTGCATGTGCCGAGGGCAGGAAGACTCAGGCGGTTGCAAACTTTGGCAACAAAAAATGCTGAAGTGCTATTGATGCAGCGGGAACAAAGCGTCGTTTATAGTAGCGATGTGGATCCTGCACTGGTTGAACTTCAGGAACTCCTTGAGATAAATCATCCGCTCAGGCGGATTGAGGCGTATGATATTTCAAATCTTGGAGATAGGTATGCCGTTGGATCTATGGTAGTTTTGGAAGATGGGAAACCTGTTTCAAGTGAATACCGACAGTTTCGGATCCGCGACGTTATTGGGCAGAACGATTACAGTATGATGCAAGAAGTTATTACACGTCGGTTTCGCCGTGCTGAGGCAGGAGATAAAAAATTTAGCAAATTGCCAGATTTAATACTGATTGATGGTGGGAAGGGACAATTGAGTGCTGCGCAAGCTGCGCTTCAACCTTTCGCTGAAGTAGATTTAGATCCTGTTCCGACTCAGATTCCAATTATTGCGTTAGCAAAACGGATCGAGGAAATATTCGTTCCGGGAAATCCTGATCCAATCTTGTTGCGGGAAGATAATCCAACTTTGCACATGATTCAGCGGTTGCGGGATGAGGCGCATCGGTTTGCGATTACCTATCACCGCAAACTCAGGCAGAAAGCACTCAGTGCATCTGTGCTTGACGAAATTCCTAACATTGGTCCGAAACGGAAACAGGCTCTATTACAACAATTTGGTTCAATTGATGCAATTCGGCAGGCAAGTTTAGATGAACTGCTCTCTGTAAAAGGAATTCCCCGAAATGTTGCCGAAAATATCCGAAAACATCTCTAAATAATTCCATTTCTATCCCAATCTATTCTAACTTAATTAAGCTGCACCATTTTGTGCTATTTAATACGTTTTTGCCCTATATCGTGCAATCAATGTGAATACATACAAGAGTTTTCTCGGATGCACGGTATTTCTGTCTTGGCATATTATTTGCTACAAACCTGATTAGATTAACCCGATTTGTAGTGTGAGGTCTCTGGGTTTTCCTCACAATATTGTCGTGAAACACTCTTGTAAGAGGGCTTTGTCCACCCGATTTGTGGTGTGAGGTTTGCGTGCTTCGCAATGTTGACTTCATCTAATTACTGAGAACGAAAAATGCAAGAAAAAAACATCAAAATCATCGGTATTTTGCTTATCTTATTGATCGTTGCCTTTTTACATGTGAAACTCTATCGTTTTGCTGAGATGACGAATGATGGCGAATTGCAAACGCTGGTATGCTTAGGTCGTGTTGATGCGATAGATACAAGTGAAGACGTTGACCAGATTTTATCCTTACGTATTCTCTCCGGACATTTTCGTGGGGAAACAGTTCAGGTAGATAATATCTGGATCGGGCGTTCTTTCAGTGACCGCATATTAAGCAAAGGCAATGTCCTTTTTCTTCAGATTCAGATCCGAGATCCTCAAAATCCGAAAATTGGCAGAACCTCAATCGGTGATTACTTCCGAACCCCATATCTGCTGTATCTTGCGGGGGCATTAGGGGTTTTGATGATCCTCGTTGCTGGTATGAAAGGTGTACGCGCGATTCTGACTTTGTTTGTCACTGCTTTCTCTATACTCTATCTTCTTGTTCCTTTAACTATTAGCGGTTACAATCCGATTGCAGTAGCGTTGTTGATCGCTGCATTACTGACGTTAGCAACCTTTCTTCTCATTACAGGATTTAGTTTCAAAGTTATCTCCGGTGTGATCGGGACGCTTGGAGGTTTAACTGCTGTTGGAATCCTGTCTATCCTTAGTCAACATTTGATGGTGCTGACAGGATTAGCACAAGAGTTCGGTTTTCTGGAACTTGGTCTTGCACTATGGCGTACTCCCGAAACACATCATTGGAATTTCGCAGGTATCCTGTCCGCAGGTATCATTTTAGGGGCGGTTGGTGCGATGATGGATGTCAGCATGTCCATCTCTTCCAGTGTTCATGAAGTCAAGCAAGTAAATCCAAACATTAGCGTCCGGCAATCTATCCGTGCGGGGTTGAATGTTGGACGGGACATCATGGGCACGATGGCAGATACGCTTATCTTTGCCTACCTCGGTGCATATATGATTACGATGTTGCTGCCTCGTATTGATTTCCCAGAAAGAGGTGTGTTATACCCGTTTCTTCTATTGGTCAACGAAGAAATGACAACGGTCGCGATAATTCAAGCTGTTGTTGGAACAATTGGATTAGTGCTTACCGTTCCTATCGCTGCCACAGTTGCAGGTTTCCTTACAAAATATACTAAAGTAAAAAGATCGGAGATCCATGAAAATTTACCATCAGAGGAAGAACTTGAAGAATCTTTTGGAGGTGAAACAACACATAGCGGATCTCGAATTTCTTACAGCCGAATTGCTGTACCAATTGCCATGCTTCTGGTGCTGATCACCACAGTGTTTGTCTATTATCGTACAACCGGGCTTTCTGCGACAATTTTGGAAACTCGCGACGAACAAGGGAAACTCATTGTACAATCGGAGTATGCTAAAGGGAAAGTAATACGATTGCTCGAATCAAACGGTGATTTTCTATTCACTATAGACGCATCTAACGCAACCAATTTGGACAAGAAAATCTTACCTTCTACTTTGCTTGAGGCGTTTGCCAATAAAGATATTTCTTTATCAGATAACGTCACTATCTCTATTAAACCATGGAAAGACAGCAGATGGCTGATTACCGATTCAGAATATGAACAGACTTTTAGTATACGCGCTGCCCAAGATGGGACAAACGTTCTCAACGTATACGATTCCGAAACCGAACATCACGTGATTGAGGTGGAAATGCTGAGCGGTATGTATAAAGGCAAACATTTGGTATATCGGAATATTGTCAATCACAGTATGCCGTTGTTGAGCATTCCTGCTGAACCGGGTGATATAATTCTTTGTAGAGTTAGTGGAGATGAAGAAAGAGTTAGTCTTGTAAACATTGTGAAAGAATATGCGCGGGACAGATTTCTTGTCTGGTTTGTAGGTGGAATGTTTCTGCTAATCATACTTATCGGTAGGATTGAAGGTATTCGGACTGTATTTGCAATGTTAATTTCTGGTGCTGTCATATACTTTATCATGCTTCCGCTAATTTCGCAGGGGATGAATGCTGTGCTCGTTGTAACACTAACTTCAGGAGTTGTAGCGTTTGTCTCTTTAGTGTTTGTAATAGGTCCAAGTCGGAAGACATTCTCCGCTGTGCTTGGGACGATGGGGGGTATCCTAGTAGCGGGGTTGATTGTGCTCTTTGCGCAACAGCAGATGCATTTTACCGGCATGGAAGACGCAATTGCGGCAGATATTGTTGAGGCAACGCGAACACCTCCCTTCGATTTTGTCCAAGTCCTGTTAGCAGGTATGTTGATGGGTGTATTAGGTGTAGCGGTTGATGGTGCCATTGAAGTGGCATCAAGCATGGAGGAGATTCGGCGCGCTAACCCGAATATGTCTACTTGGCAATTAATCGCTTCAGGACTTAATGTCGGGACTGATATTCTCGGCACAATGGTGAATACCTTGGTATTCGCCTATCTTGGTGCGGAATTGTTACTGGTGATTACGATTGCAACACCAAATCTTGAATTTTTCAAAGATCCGCCAGTACAGTTGCTGAGTATTGGTGTGATTTCCGCGGAGGTTGTGCGGTTGCTTGCGGGGACTCTTGGGTTGGTGTTAGCGATTCCTATTACTGCAGTAATTTGCGCATTCTGGAATCCTAAAAAATTATAGTGCTTCTATGTTATTTGTAGCGCGAGGTCCTTGTGCCTCACAATGCCGACCTTATCAGAAGACTTCAATCAAGTATACTTGGTATTAGCCTCTATACAATGTTCGCATCTGCTTAATCACCTTCGGTAATTTGGCAATTACTGTATCAATTTCCTCTTCTGTGGTGTTTCTTCCGAGCGAAAACCGGACTGTACCTTGTGCTAATCTATGCGGTAAGCCGAGTGCGGCGAGAACATGCGAAGGTTCCATAGACCCAGAGGTGCACGCAGAACCTGTCGAAACACAGATACCCTCCATATCCAATCGTAAGATAAGGCTTTCACCTTCCACTGCTTCAAAAGATACATTTAGCGTGCCTGGCGCGCAGTATTCCGGATGTCCATTGTAATGCAACCGATCGATGTGTGCATCAAGTCCTTCTCGGAGTCGGCGAGTTAATTTATCCAGATGTTCAGCATAGGCATCCCGTTCTTGTTTAGCAAGTTCCGATGCAACGCCAAGTCCGACAATAGCAGGGACGTTTTCAGAACCTGCGCGTCTATTGCGTTCGTGTGAACCGCCATGAACGAGGTTTGCTAAACGAGCACCCCGTCTAATGTAAAGTACTCCGATGCCTTTAGGTGCATAAATCTTATGTCCGGA
The DNA here is from genome assembly GCA_965237835.1 of Candidatus Poribacteria bacterium. Taxonomy (GTDB): domain Bacteria; phylum Poribacteria; class WGA-4E; order WGA-4E; family WGA-3G; genus MSPOR6. The sequence continues at coordinate 1,791,889 of OZ250160.1, forward strand.
AAGCGACAGCAAATTCACGCCGAGTTCCTGCACATTAATATCCAATTTGCCAATTGACTGCACAGCATCGGTATGCACCAGAATATCGTGTTCCTGTGCAACCTGACAGATTTCTTCAAGCGGTTGGATAGTGCCATTTTCGTTATTGACATGCATTACGGAAATCAAAATTGTGGTATCGCGAATAGCAGTGCGGAGTTGCTCTATGTCAATCCGTCCATATCGATCTACCGGTAGATAGGTAACCTCAAAACCACGTTGCTCCAGATATTGGCAGGTATGCAACACAGCGTGATGTTCCACAGACGAGGTAATGATGTGATTTCCTTCTCTTCGACTCTTTTGCAGCTCAGTTAGTCCTTTGATGGCGTGGTTATCTGCTTCGGTGCCGCTGCCGGTGAACACAATCTCACTTGGACTTTTAGCACCGATGAGTTCTGCCACTTGTTCGCGCGCAGTGTCAATTGCGTTGCGCGCTTCGCGTCCGTAGGCATGAATACTGGACCCATTACCAAATGCCTCTGTGAGATAGGGCATCATTGCGTCTCGAACTTCTGGACGGAGTGGTGTTGTGGCGTTGTAATCAAGATAGATACGTTGCATGTCTTTGTCCATATCGCGACTAGGAGGTCGCTGCTACAGCAATAAAGTGGTTCAATCATAAGTTCGATAATTCAGAAAAGTTGTCTGTTTTTCAGAAATATTAACATCTCCAACAGATTTACTACGGCTGCCTTGTCTGCTTGAATTTAAAAAGGATAGTTTAAGTGTATGTGTGCCAGCAGGTAACGGCATCCGCACCATAAAAATCTGATTTGGAAGTGTTTGCCATGAACGGGTGTCCGCGCTTTCTGTAACCACCCCCGCAAGATTGACAATTGCCCCCAAAACTTTACTTTCCTTGTTGGCTTTACGGAATATTAAGTATTTACCCAAGGCACGTACTAAAGTTCGGATTAGAATCACAGTCCGTTTAGTTTCAAGCGTCTCAATAGCCATTGTTTCTACATCCTCTATTAACTCACCATTGGCTATTTCATCTCCGACTGAAACCCGAATGCCTTTGAAGTCCGGACGATTAGAACGAATTGTAGGTATTGCTACACGTAATAGATATTCAAGTTTTATCTCTTCTACAACCAGTCCTTCACGTGTTCTAATAGTACGAGCAAACGCTATAGTGTTTTTGTCGTCATCTTCACCAAATTTATCGGTTTTGAGGATAGGAAAAGTTAAACTCTGCTCTGTCTTACGAGGCACATAACCAGATTCATAAAAGAGGATCAGTTCGCCATAGTTTTCGGGAAGTCGAGGCGGTTCGCCGAACTGCTTGCGGTAACGCTCATAATCGTCGGTAAAATTGAGTTTGCGTGATAGGCGCACGAGAGAATGTCCCACATCCTCAGGCATTGAAACACCGGTCTTTTCCGAGGCGTTTTTATAGTATTCTTCTGCTTGCTTGTAAGAGATCAAGGCATCATTCAACTCACCTGCTGCCTCAAACACCATACCACAGAAGTGTGCAAGAAATCCGGTGCCAAAGAAATTATAATCCTCCCCTTCTTCACCTTTAAAATATTGAATTAGATTGGTAGCACGACGACATTCAACTTGGGCTCCATCTAAGTTTCCTACGTAGATATAATTGAGTGCACTATAATAGTGACTCAATAGCCTCTCATATCGGGTGCCAGAATATGGACGTAGATTATCAGTGGTTATCAGCGACAAAGCCTCTTTTGATACGCTTTTGGTAAAGCGATCCTCTGCGATCATTTCTGCTTCTTCTAACGCTTTGCTGCTTTCTGCGAATAGGTTCGCGTAATGGGCAGTCAACCCTAATTCATAATTATGTGGAATATCCGGTTTTTTCGGTGATTTTTTCTTAAGGTAGTTGTAGGCATCTTCTGGCTTGCCGGTTTTCAAGTCAATTTCGACTTCTTCAAAATTATAACCTGCACACCCTATCATAAAAAAAATAAAAAGTAAAAATGGAAGTATTTTAGTCATTATGATTATAGATTTGAAAAATTAGAGTGGGCGGGAATCAACACCCGCCCAAGATTTCAACATAAGAATGTATTTAAAATTGGGACTACATTTTAAACTTTCCACGCCCAATATATTTCTTGATTTTTTTCTGACCGATCCAAACTTTTTCGTTGCTTTCAATGTTAGTCAACGTAAGAACTGTCTGGTAAAACACAATTTGTTTACCACCTTCGCGATCCTCAATGGTATTGATTTCACCTGTCATCATGTAATCAGCACCTTGTTCGCGTCCCATCTGCTTGATAGTTTCAATTGCAGCGTTCTCACTCTGATCCGCTCGTTCTTCCCGAATTTCGCTACGTTCACTTTTACTGGGAACTGCCCGAACTTTCCCAGAATTGATAAATGCCCGCTCAATATCGCTAATAAAAGTTTGTGTAGCAATATGCTCATTGCTCTTATTGCGGATGTTTCCTACAATAACGAAAGGTGTTGCTTGTGTAGTTTTCACATGATTGGTAATCCAGATGTGGCTTAAACAGTCTAAAATCATCTGTTCAGCAACCATTCGAGAATCTGTATCGTTCCATCTACCAGAGAGGTCAATGATAGTGTCACTATCAATACGTGTGACCTGTTTGGTAGGACCGCATCCACTGAAAACGATTATACCGATGAGTAGTAGGCATGACAATAATTTATACATTTGATTTGCTCCTTTTAGTGTTTTACAAGGGTAGGTAAAGCAACCTACATCTAAAGTAGGCGCGTAAACCTATGTCAACATGTGATATATTAGAAATCTAAGTCAACTTCACGACTAATTCTGTCAACAAAACCATCAAGAGACACCGCTCCGATATCGCCTTCATCTCGGCTGCGTACACTGACAGTTCGGTTTTCCTGTTCGCGTTCACCAATAATTAACATATACGGAACCCGTTGCAGACGGGCGTGGCGTATTTTCGCTCCAATCTTGTCATCACTATTATTTAACACAACACGACAATTTTTCTGTAATAGAAGCTGCTGAACTTCTGTCGCGTAATCTACGAATTTTTGACTGATTGTCATTACAACACATTGCACCGGTGAAAGCCATGTCGGAAAAGCACCGGCATAATGTTCAATGAGCATAGCGATGAACCGTTCGAAACTTCCACATATCGCACGATGGATAACCACAGGTCTCTTTTCAGAACCGTCTGATGCAATGTAAATCAATTCAAACCGTTCAGGCAACTGAAAATCGAGCTGGACTGTGGCACATTGCACATCTCGATTGAGTGAATCGCGAACTTGAAAATCGAGTTTCGGTCCATAAAATGCCGCTTCACCTGGTTCAACAGTGTATTCAACCTTGTTATTCTTCAACACAGATTCAAGTATATCCTCAGCACGATTCCAGACATCTACATCCCCCATAAACTTATCGGGGTTGCGGGTGCTGAAATCACAGCGAAACGGAAGATCAAAACTACCGTATATACGTTGGAAAAGTCCGAGGATACGTTCATATTCATCGGCGATCTGGTCTTCAGTAACAAAGTTGTGTGCATCGTCTTGGCACAATTGCCGAACGCGTGACAAACCACTCAACGTTCCTGTCGCCTCATTGCGATGTAAGACACCTTGATCATGAAGGCGGTATGGCAAATCGCGATAACTGTGACGTGTGCTCTTGTAAATTAGCATGTGTGCAGGACAATTCATCGGCTTGAGCGCACTCGTTGGGTCTCCTTCTTCATTTTCTATCAAGAACATATCATCTTTAAAGTGTTCCCAATGTCCCGACGTTTTCCAGAGACTGCTGTCATAAATAAGCGGTGTCCGTACCTCTTGGTAACCTTCGCTGATATAAAGTTTTCTAACCTTTTCAGATAAAAGGTTATAAATTAGTGCGCCTTTTGGAAGCCAAAACACACTGCCGGGTGATTCGGGGTGCATCTGGAAAAGTTCTAATTCGCGTCCCAATTTCCGATGGTCGCGCTTTGCAGCTTCTTCGCGTTGTCTCAGATATGCTTGTAGGTCGTCTTTTGTTTCCCATGCGGTGCCATATATCCGCTGTAACTGCTCGCGATTGCTATCACCACGCCAATATGCGCCTGAAACGCGGAGCAACTTGAAATATCTGCATTCCCTCGTTTTTTCAACGTGTGGTCCCTTGCAGAGATCCGTGAAGTCCCCATTGTGGTAGATAGAAACGCCTTCGTCAGCAACACCTTCCTCCGAAGCACTGACTTCTCGGTCAGAAATTCTGTCTATCAATTCAAGTTTAAATTTTTGGTTGCGTTCGGCAAACCACTCACGCGCTTCTTCATAAGTCCATGTTTCCTTCAGAAAAGGCACATTGGTTTTAATCATAGCCTTCATGTGCTTTTCGATTTCAGGAAAATCGTCCGGCGTTATTGGACGCGGCACCTCCATATCGTAATAGAATTCGTTTTCGATAGGGGGACCGATCGCTAATTTGACGGTGTTTTCACCATCAGGAAACAGTTGTTGCACGGCGTATGCCATAATATGTGCAGTAGAATGGCGAAGCCGTTGTAGATAGTCTTCAGGTTGATTAGATTCAGGCATTATGGTGTTCTCTCAAATTCTACAATGAAAAGTCAATCTATGATTGACTAATTCGTTTCTAAGTTCTAACTATACTTATACGTAACGTTTTTTTACTACGTATACTATAGTTTGGACAGTTTGAAGTTTTTTAGAGACAAAAAGCAGAAAAGAGGGTATCCTTTCAGAATATATAATTTTTATTTTTGAAAGGACATTCAAAATGGACCCTCTTCTCCGCTTATATTCTATGTTATCAGAATATCAACACCACTTCAAGTATAAAAACTTCAACCATTTTCGCACTTTTGTCTTGGGTTTGATAAATACCCCGCATCGTGGCACAATGACACAGATATATCTATCAACAGAACAATCAACAACGTATTGGCCACTTCCGAAGTTTCTCTCTCGTAGCGTATGGAGTGTTGATAAAGTCACATCAGTATTGACACAACAAGTTCAATCCGTTTTCAATAAAGGTGTCTATGTCTATGATGAAACCCATTCTACCACTGATGGTCTTCAGCAATATGGCACGCATTTCTTCAGAAACACGCGGTATAACAAACGCAACAAGAACCAATCGAAGTTCCATCACGGACACGAGTTCGGTGCTATCGGTTGGCTCTGTGAAACACCACAAGGGGTGCGTCTGTTTCCGTTAGCGGCTCGGGTGATGTGTCCGGGCAAAAAACGGGATAGCAGTCTTGCTGTGCTCAAGCGTATCTGTGCTCAGATGCCTGCGGGTCTGATAGTATTTGACAGAGGCTTTAATAGACGCAAGGTGTTTACACAAATCCTTTCACAAGGACACCACTTACTCTGTCGCACAAAGTCAAATGCTGTGTTCTATTATATACCCAAACCACCCAAGCAACAGGGACAAGGTAGACCGAAACGTTATGGAGGTCGTGTGCATCTACCCTATCTGCAGTATAGAGATATCATCGTGAAAAACAAGACCCTTTCTGTCGCAGACAAAATCGTGCGGACAAAGATGTGTCCGGTAGATGTGCGGCTCGTTGTGATACGCACACGCCCAAAGAAGTCTAAACCCTATCGCTATTTTTGTTTATTCACCTCCGACTTAGAGCGTCCGGTAGACGAGTTGATCCAACACTATAGAAATCGGTGGCAGATTGAAACCGCATTTCGAGATGTCAAACAGAACTTCGGTTTTGATACATATCAACTCCGAAAACGCAAGAGTTTGAACCGGTTTGCTCAACTCAGTTTTGTCGCAGCAACTCTCACACAACTCATTTTCACAAAGACAACGACCAACACAGCATCGGAAACGAATATAGACGAGGTGCCTCTTGACTTAGAAGACGTGCTGCTGGCACTAAATAGGCATTGGTATAAAGCCAAATATCTGACACGCGGGTTGATGACCGCTTATTTGCAACGATGTTTCCAACAACAATGTTTTTCTGCGAGTTACGAGCCGAGACAAAACTCAAAGAAAAATCTAAAGATAGTTGAAGATTCTACATGAAACTGACCAGATTTACATATTTTTACGATAATCGCAAAAATAGTGTCCAAAATGTAGTGATTTCTAACAGAATTCAGAGATGTAAGAGTGTTTACAAAACAAATCTAACACCTGATCGGAAGTCCTAACGGGATGAAATTGTCCAAACTATAGTACGTATAGGTTACATTATAATGACCGTTACTACCCCAAGTAATTCTAAAATTTACCATAACTTACAAATAAAAATGCTGAAAGATGGTTGTTACAACGTAAATACATTTTATCGCGTTGATGCCTGCAAGGAAGTTTCTAATTTTCTGTGGAGAATGACACCCCATTGACCGACAACCCAAAGTGCTTTACCATTCTTGGCACGGGTAATAACATAGAGATCGTTGTCAATATCGGTGTGTTCCTGCTCCCACGTTTCACCACCATCGGTTGAACGGATAATCGTTCCTTCTCTACCGACAGCGTATAGTTCCTGTTCAGAAAGCGCGATAATTCCATTTAATGTTTTGGCAATGCCGGTCATTTTGGGTTGCCATGTAAAACCGCCATCCACTGTTTTTAGGAGAATACCTGCTTGTCCGACTGCCCATCCTATCCGCTTTGAGATGAATGAAACCGAATTTAGGTCATAAACCGTATTGGATTCGTGCATGCGCCAATATTCACCACCGTTAATTGTCCGCTGGATAACTCCGTTTTGTCCGACTGCCCAACCGAGCGGTGCAAATTTCATATCAACGCTCATGAGTGTGTCGTTTACCGTGGTGCGCTGGAGTGTCCACGTGGGACCTCCATCTTTGTTGTGGATAATGTCCCCGAATCTACCGACTGCCCATCCTTCCGAAAACTTACCGAAGTCAACATCGTTAAGCGAGAAATTACCTGGAGGATCGTCCTCAAATAATGGCAGTCTCTCGGGGGTGTCACCTGCTGTCCAAGTATTTCCATCAGTCGTATAAAGGACTGTTCCGTCACGTCGCATTGTCCACCCCCATTTGGGTTCAAGACTGACGAAGTGTATACCTATGAGACGTTGGCGCGTATGGATTGCAAGTTTCTCCCAAGTTTGTCCGTCATCTTGTGTCTCCAATAACGTGCCATCGTTACTCGCTATCCATCCGATTTTGTCGTTGAAAAAGAGTACTTCCCGGAAATCATTGCGTTGCTGCTCACCAAGTTGCCGTTCCCATGTTTTCCCTCTATCAGTAGTGCGATAAATGCTCCCAGCACTCCCAACTGCCCAAGCATGTTGCGTGTCAAGGAAGTACACACTGGCGATTCCACCGCCACCGCGTCCGAACCTTCTCCTCTGCTCAGGTGGTGGAGTGGATTGTTGTTCATTTGGACGATTCGCCTGCTCAACGTTAGGTGGCAGTGTGCCTTCTGGGGCAAGGCGACCGGGACGTTGCCGCTGCTGCCGAAGCTGCCTTTGGAATATATCCGCGAGGGACTCCTCAAAAGCAGACGTTGACTCTTCTTGATCCGCTGCCTCATCTTTCTCAGATTCTTCCGGTGTTTGTGGCAAAGGTTGTTGCATGGCAAATCTATCGTCTCCAGTTGCAACAGGAATAGGTTCCCAATTTACACCTTGGTCCTCAGTGATATAGGCACCACCACCCCCATTTCCCCAGGCGTGTGTATGTGAACGGAAAGTGATACGTCTTAAACCACGTGGATTTTGTGTTGTAGTTTGCAGTTTCCATGTTACACCACCATCTTCAGTCAGCAATGAGTTCCCATTACCGAGAATAACCCAACCATGTTTTGCATCAGCAAAATGCACCGCAATACCGGATTGATTCGTCTTTGACAGGATTTTCCAATAATTTCCCCCATCCACGGTGTGAAGTATGAATCCACCATCTCTACGTTGCGGAGCAACTGCCCATCCTTCTTGACTATTGATGAAGTGAAGGTCGGTGATGTTTTGATTTGTCGTCCCAGTTTGCTGAACTTTCCACGTTTTACCGCCATCCGTTGTGTGTAAGATTTGTCCAATTGATGCACCAAGCCATCCCTCATCCTTGTTTATGAACTGCATCATGCTTATACGTGGTAGATTTTGACTCGTTGTTCTGACAATAGGTTTCCACGTTTTTCCACCATCTTCTGTTCGAAGTAGGATATTTGCTCCAAGGATTAGCCCATGTTGTTTGTCTATAAATTCGATCTTACGCAAATCTTCACTAACACCACTATGCTGTGGTAACCACGTTTTTCCACCATCTGTTGTATGTGCTATAGCCCCACCTGAGCCAACTGTCCATCCGTTATCGGTATCAACAAAATGTGTGTCGGCAAAATTAGTTCGCCATGTTGCCTGATTGATGATATCCCAATGGTAAACGACAGGAACAACAGGTTTTTCATCTTCAACAACTACAATTTCTGGCTCCTTAGCGACAGGCGGCAATTTCGCTGGCAATTGCACACTTTCTACTGAGTAACGCATCGCAATTCCACCTTTACCAACCGCGACCACGCCATCGGGTGAGAGTGCTAACCCGTAAAGGTCATTTTCGGTACCACTATTTTGAAGTTCCCACTTTTTTCCACCATCAACGGTGGTTAGCATAATACCGTTATCTCCCACAATTAAGCCGTGCTGTGCGTCGGCAAAATAGAGTTTATTCAAATTCTCTTGTGTCCTACTATGTTGGGTAATCCAGTTCTTCCCACCGTTTTTTGTATGTAAAATCTCACCAAATTGTCCTACAATCCACCCTATATTTTCATCAACGAAGTAAACACCGTAAAGTTCATTGAAAGTATCAGTAGACTGCTGTTTCCATGTCAAACCACCATCTTGCGTTGTAAGACATACACCGGGCCATCCGATTGCCCAACCTCTTTTCGCATCAAGGAAAAATACGCCTTTCAACATTACTGAGTAAAAATCGCCAATAGGGATTTGTTGCAACCAGGTATTTCCGCCATCAATTGTGTGAAGAATAGTGCCAATATCACCAACAATCCACCCAACTTTCTCGTCAACAAAATGAACAGATCGAAGTGTAAATGCTGCGGGGGCACTTTGACGTTCCCAGTTAGCACCGCTATCGTTTGTATGGATGATGAGTCCGCGTTCTCCTACTGCCCAACCGTGCTTGTCTGTAGCAAAATAGATATTCCAAATCCCATCCCAAATATCTGTGTCCAGTTCATTCCATGTTTTTCCACCATCATTGCTCATCACCATACTGCCGCGTTTACCGACAGCAATAGCACGGTTAGCATCGGTAAACTGCACATTCTGCAGATCATTCGCTGTTGTGCCGCTAACCATCTCCCAAGTTGCGCCTGCATCAGTCGTGTGTAGAATAGTGCCTGCCCATCCCACAGCCCAAGCCTCTTTTGGCGTGGTAAACTGGACGCCAGTCAAGTTATTTTCTGTTCCACTCTCCATCAATTGCCAGTTTTCGCCACCATCTTCTGTGCGGGTGATAAACCCAACATCCGCAACCGCAATTCCATAGTTCTCATTTGTGAAATGGATACTGTTAATCGTATCTCGAACGTGTCCGTTAATCAGAGGAATGCGACTATCTTGCTTTTCCCAATTTACGCCGCCAGTCGTCGTGTGAAAGATAGACCCGTCACTTCCAGCGATCCAACCTTCCCTATCGCTTATAAAGAAAACCTGTTTGTTTTCGTTAATCATCCTATCTCGTTCACCTTCAAAGCGATTACTCTGTTCTTGCCATGATTCACCACCGGATTTGGTATGATAAATCCTATCATAGATGCCTACAACCCACCCTATGTCATTATCAGCGAACCAGACACCGTTAAGTGCGAATTCACTGACAGATTGATAACGATTCCAACTTTTTCCACCGTTTTTCGTGTAGAGGATATCCGCATCTTCACCAACAATCCAACCTTCCTTCCCATTTGCGAAGAAAACGTCACGCAGCATCGCAGAAGTCCCACTTTCTTGCAGAGTCCAGTGTCTACCACTGTCATCGGTTGTTGCAATCAAACCTTCATCACCGACCGCCCATCCGTATCGGTCATTAGCAAAATAGACAGCCTTGAAATCACCGGTAGTATCCACTTCTTGCTTTTGCCATGTTTTTCCACCATTTGCAGTGTAGACAATTGTACCTTCAAGTCCAACAAGCCATCCCTTCTTCGCGTTTACAAAATGCAGGTCTGTGAAGTTTGTCTCCCAATCTGCTTTACGGGTCGCTTCCATCTTAACACAACCGTTGACAAAGAGCATGGCACCAAGTATAAACGTGATTGTATATGTAGCGATCTGCACCTGCCAGTTTCTTCTTGAAATATTGTGATGGTTGAATTGCATTCTGATTTCCTCCGATTGTTTAATAGTAGGTGTCTTCACCGAAAAGTCCTGAGCGGACAACTGCAATAATAATAGCAATGCATACACAAAGCACTATAAGTCCGATTTGAATAAAAACTGATTTGCGACCTCCCAAATTCTGTATTGCCTGTATTCGTCCAACTTGTGCCAAAAGTGGCGAAATCATTAACAGAAGCACACTCACTGATGGTACTTCCGCATAAAAATAACCGTTCATCCAGATACCAACAAGCAGGAATGTCACAACTGGAGATATACTGAGTAGCAATACCCCCTCAATGTTGTAAGTATCAGACTTTATCCAGCGCGAGATAACAAGAGTGAGAATCCAAATCGCAGCGAAAAGCGCAACTAATATTCCAGCATGTCGTGCTAACCGTAAACTGCCAGAAAGAGCGAGAATCAATGCTGTTCCACCTGAAATGCCAAAGTAGACAAACGAAACAGAAGTGCCAAACGAAAGTGCAGAAAAACTCTGTTGCACTAAATTACAAAAAATCAGTATCCCAACAGCGAGGCAAACCCACCAGATTATACCTTCAATCGGTCCCCAAGTATGCTGAAAATAAGTATCCAAAAGCATACGCGGTATAACAATTGAATAGAGGAGCTGCGATATTAAGGCTCTCAACCGAGAGAGATGCCAATAAGTACTGGAAAAAATCGCAAAAATAGCGAAGTAGAAAAGCCAGTGTATACCTTCTCTTGGTGGAAAGATCGGTTTACCTTCTATTCCGATGTAACCGATGATGTATCCAATTCCCAAAGCAGCCGCAACGAACCACTGTAAATACGTCTTATTTCCATCGCGCTTCCACTGATACGCTACAATAGCATAAATCCCACCGCAGACAATAGCAGGCAAAAACATACTGAAAAACAGTTGATTCAAAGTTGGCACTGCTTAAGACCTCAGACTATTCATGACTCGCGAAGTTCTCATGTAGGAGGACTTTGGAAGTCCGATTTCTTGTGGTAGGGCTTTGGAATGTCTATTGATGTGCTGCTTCAACACTTACAGTAATGCGGATATCATCACTCACGCCTTGCATACCGAAGTTCATGCCATATTCGCTTCGCTTAATTGTAAAAGTCGTTTCGAGTCCGATTAGTTCCCCTTTTTGTGGCACATTCGCTTTTCCTGTAATTTCAACATCAACAGTGATAGATTTTTTGACACCGTGCAAATCGAAATCACCTGTAACCTCAAGCATATTCTCTTGTCCTGCCTTCGCACTCACTTCTGTGCTTTTGAAGATGATGACTGGGAACTGTTTGGCATTGAAAAAGTCAGGACTTCTGAGGTGTTGGTCGCGTTTTGCATTAGCAGTATCAACACTTGCAGTTTTCACTTCAAATTCAACTTTGCTCTTAGAAACATCGGTATCGTCCATCGTTATGTTGCCTGAGAATTCGTTGAACCGTCCGTAATTATATGTGACTCCCATGTGTTTTGCGCGGAAAATTACTGCTGAATGGGTTGCGTCAATTTGATATGTTTTCGCAGCATTCTGCGATTCAGTTTTCTCTGTAAAGGTAATGATGAGAAGGGCTAAAATCAAAACGCCAATAAATGATCCCTGCAAGTATCGCTTCAACTCTGTTTTCATCTAAAAAATGTCCTCTATATTAATTGCCGTTTATCTCCAAAAGGCGTTACCCTCTATACATAAAGCCTCTATACATAAAGGAAGTATACCTTAATATTTAGGATGTGTCAACGAAAAAGCAGAGGCAATCAATATCTTATTAAGCGATTACTAGTTTTGTGGAAGCATGACCGCTGAAGAGGTGGGAAGTTTGAAAGAGAAGTCATAGGTTAACTGAGTGTGGTCTTGATAGAATTCGGTTGAAATTTGTTGATTGGATATGTTATTATTAACACTAAGTACCTGCATTACGGAGGCGAAATCTCTTGAGCAAACCGCTAAAAGGATTCATTACATACTCACACGAGGATACTGCACAAAAAGACGAATTACGCAAACGTCTTGCCATAATGGAGCAGCAAAATGAGTTAGTAACTTGGGACGATGGCCAACTTACCCCTGGGGACAGAGCACTTCAGGAGGACATTCTCAAAAAGGTTGCTGATTCAGATTTGCTACTTTACCTTGTTTCCGCTGCGAGTCTTGCCTCTAAGAATTGCAACAAGGAATTAGCAAAAGCATTGAAGCAAGAGATTAGGGTAATCCCTATAATCCTTGAGCATTGCGATTGGCTGCGTCATCAACTTAGCGGCTTTGAAGTACTGCCTCACAAAGGTAAACCCATCAGTAAATGGGAGGATAAAAGCGAAGGCTGGCAAAATGTGGTGGATGGAATTCGAAAAACAGTTGGGGAAATAAAGTCTCATGTGGAATTAGCGTTCCAGCATGGTAATGCCCTAACAATGCTCGGGCAACTAAACTTGGCAATAAATGCCTACTCGGATGTAATTAAACTGGATCCACGCTATACTTTTGCTTATTATAATCGCGGTGTGGTTTATAGTAATAAAGGCGAACTTGATCTTGCTATCAGAGACTACAACAAAGCGATAAAACTCAAGCGAAATCATACCAAAGCCTATAATAATCGCGGTGTGGCTTTTTACGATAAAAGCCATGTTGACATTGCCATCAGAGATTATAATACTGCGATAAAGTTGAATCCTAATTATGTCTATGCATATATCAATCGGGGCAATGCATACCACAAAATAGGGGAACTTAATTGTGCTATCAAAGACTACAACAAAGCAATACAACTTGACCCCAATGATGCAGACACCTACTACAATCGTGGTAATACATACAATGACAATGGCCAGGTTGAACTAGCGATCAAAGACTATAATAAAGCAATACAACTTAAGCCTAATGTTGCTAATAGGTACTGCAATCGTGGCAATGCATACTTGAAAAACGGTGAGGTAACTCTTGCAATTAAAGATTATAATAAAGCAATACAACTTGATCCTTATTATGCTTATGCCTATAACAATCGAGGTCTTGTTTACCAAAAAAATGGTGAAGTTATTAAGGCTATTGAAGACTTTACTATTGCATTAAGAATTGACTCTAAACTTGGTATGGTATATTACAATCGCGCAGCAGCATGGTTGCGTTTGGAAAAGTGGGAAGAAGCCAAAACTGATCTGACAACTGCAAAACGTATGGGAGTGGATATCACTGCCGCGTTTCATAATTCTTACAAAGATGTTGAAACTTATGAGAAGCGACATAGTGTTAAGCTGCCGGAAGACATCGCACTCCTCTTAACACAGCGTCGGCGGACCCGTTATCCCAAGACACAAAAAATATTAGATGCCGATGGCAATCCGATTGAATCTCCGAATGTGGTAAATTTGCGTTCGCAGCTTCGCAATGCGGGAATACCGCTGAGTGAGTACGTCAAAACGAAACCCGCTTTCGGTATCAACACAGCACCCACTGAGGCGTTCGTCGTAGATAAAGCAACGCGGGATAAACTCATCGCGGCGCACCCTTTATCTGCTGATATCTTGAAGCCGTTCTTGCACGGACAAGATTTAAGGCGTTGGCATGTTGACACACCTCAGCAGTGGCTTATCTTTGCCCACCGCGGCATAGCAATAAACGACTATCCAGCGATCCTAAAACACTTAGAAAAATACCGAGAACCTCTGAGCAAGAGAAAAGGCAAACAGGAGTGGTATGAACTGCCAGTATCTCTCGGTGATGCGGAGCGTTTTACGCAACCGAAACTGGTCTCTCCAAACACCTATAATCATCAAACTTTCGCTGTTGATACAAGCGGCTATTATTACGGAAACACGTCCTACCTTATCCTAACTGAGGAAATGTGGCTTTGTGGTCTCCTCAATTCCCGTACTGTGGAATGGTTTTATTCGCAAGTGTCAAACCAATTGACGATTGACCCGCTCCGTGCGCGTAGTGGGTATATCCAACAGATTCCGATTCCTGACCTCACGTCAACCCAGAAGGCATTGATCGCCAAAATCGTTGATTATCTGATCTGTCTTCAGCAACAACCAACAACAAATAGCAAAGATCTGAAACACGCCCGTGACGCTATAACGCTCGGATATTTTGAACGAATCATTGATGGCTTAGTTTATGAGGCGTATCTGCCTGAAGATCTTCACAAAGGAGACAAGCACTTTTTCCAACCGTTGTTGGACGAACAATTGCCTTCGTGTGAGGAAATTCAGGGCGATAAAATGACCGTGTTACGAGACATCTTTGAGCTGTTATATGAAAGAACGCATCTTGTCCGGCGCAACCTTTACTATCTGGATAGTGTAAAAGCAGTTCGTATTATTGAGGGTAAAATTTGAAAATAAGTAACATTGAAATCAAAAACTTCAGAGCTTTTCCGAAATCCTATCAAATTGACCTACACAATGCTGGAAAAAATTTATTAGTTTATGGAGAAAATGGGAGCGGGAAATCATCGCTGTATCTCGCACTAAAGTATTTCCTTGAATCCGGTGTAGACGAGGACAACACGAATAACAAAAATACTGAGTTTGAAAACCATGAGAACATCTTTACCGAGGATCCTGGCCATATCAAACTTCGTTTCCGTTCAGAGTCACGATTAGAGAAAGATACCTATGAGTGGTCGAGAGACACTAAAGAGACAACTGACGAACTGATTATTGAAGCCTCAAAAGCAAAGGGATTTCTTGACTATAAGTCACTGTTGGAGACTCATTATGTTCATCGTGAAAGCGAAACAGTGAATTTGTTCAATTTATTGGTTAAAACGTTGTTAGCAAACACCGTCAACCCTCTAACGGACAGAACCCTTGCCAATGATTGGAATGACATTCAGCCACCCTATCCGCGCAGAAGTGCGAAAAACCAAATTGCAGACCTTGAGAGACGGATAGTCAATTTCAACAGAGAATTAGCGAACAGATTAACAGAACTAAGTCCGAAAGTATTTGAAATCCTTGATAAATTTGGATACAATATTGTGCCTAACTTTGATTTTCAGGGAATTACATACAACCGAGAGGAGAAGAAACTCGAAAATCAAGAGATTCTTTTAGAGGTTGATTTTTTTAACGAAAATATCCGTTTGCATCATCTTTTTCTCAATGAGGCGAAGTTGTCGGCAATTGCTATTTCCATCTATCTTTCATCAATTCTGCTTCTACCAGACCCCAAAAGCGAACTAAGAATTCTTGCACTTGATGATGTGCTAATTGGATTGGATATGTCCAATCGCTTCCCGGTACTGGATATCCTTGAGGAATATTTCAAAGATCACCAAATCTTTCTGATGACTTATGATAAAGCATGGTATGAGATTGTCAAACAGCGGACAGCTGAAAAGGATTGGAAATATACCGAGTTCTACTTCATGGCAACCGACGAATACGAAACCCCGGTATGTAAGGAAGATGCCCCTTATCTGGAAAAAGCGAAGGAATATCTTGAAACTAACGACTATAGAGCTTGTGCAGTCTATGTTCGCACAGCGTTTGAAGCGGCAATCAAGCAATATTGCGAAAATAAGGATCTCGCTGTTAAGTATCGCGAAAGCCCGAGAGACTTGAAAAGTGAAGATTTCTGGGTCCCGATAAAAATGGAAATGGACAAGACTGATGTCCTTCTTTTGGATCTAAGAGTTGTTGACAAGATTGAATCGGCTCGAAAATTTACCCTAAACGAACTCTCTCATGCATCCGTTGCAAACATCTACAGAAAAGAACTTGAGGATGCCATTGATGCAGTGGAGAATCTTGAAGATGCGTTAGCATAAAAAATATGTAGACATTTACTAAGAACTCATACTCCGCATTTGTTTTGACACATTCTGGTATTTTTAGGACAAACCCGCGTTACAAAAGGATTCGCACAGGATAACGGAGATTTGGAGTTGTAGATTAAGATCCCATTTTCCACTTGTCTTTTTCTCTGGTTCACCTGAGATTGCTTGCTCAATGTAGGGACCACGCAGGTTTGAGAAATAAATTCCTAAATCGAAAATCAGAAGTGCGGAGTGTAGGATACATGATAATAACCTACACATTAATCAATATATTTTCGAAAACTGAATGCCTCTGTTAAAACCCTCAATTTTTCTTGTGTTTTTTTTTAGAAAATGTTATCATTTATAAAAGTGAAAGCGACACTGCACAATTTAGAGGGTTCTGTGCAGTCTCCGTAATAACATTAGTTGTGAAAAACCCTCAGGTATAAGACGTTGGTAGGTATGTTTTCCTAAACGTACCGATCAACAGTCTATAGGTTAGTTGGAACAACCGGAAACCTAACAATTTATTACATTTTAAGGGGATCGGTGTTAATTTGGCATATCGCCATATTTAACATTGTAGGGGAGTCACTGGGTTTCCCTGCCGATAGCCATTGGTGTCATTTTGCGTTGATTCACCGCAAGGAACATGTGAGAATCGGTTAAATATCCGTGTTATACCAAATTAACGGGATTTGTAGTGCGAGGTCCCCGTGCCTTGCAACCGTGTGCCATATCAAAAGACTTCTAATCCCGTTAATGTGGTATTAGTTCCGAACCTTGGATAATTGGCGAAGGTATTGATATACTATTAAGAATTATGAGATGAACCGATACTTCAGGATATCCCTAATGGAATTCCCGATGCTATCAGGTAATCCGAAGTTAATTTAAAGAATACGGCACTCGGCAGACTGATATGTTAATCCTCTCGGGTGCCAAAACTAAAGGAGAATCAAAATGAGTCTCAAAACTATAAAAATGATTGTTATCCTCAGTCTATTACTTACCACTTTCTGGTATGTAAATGCGGCTGATGCACAAGGGTATGTAACGGATGGTCTTGTCGCGATGTATACGCTTGATGAGGCAGATGTTAATGGTGAAGTTGTCATGGATGCCTCCGACAGCGGCAACAACGCAAAACTGGTAGGCAGTTTAGGATTTGCTGAAGGTCCAGTAGGAGATGCTTTAGTGTTTACAGCCGCAGCGGACAACTACGTTGAAATCCCTGCCCTAGGTGGGTTTGAATTTGCTTCTGTTGAATGCTACGCGTTTGAAGCTGCTTTTGCCGGCATTCAAGGCATAATTTCCACATGGATGTGGACAGCAGGCAAAGTCCATTACAAGTTTCAGGGAAACCAAATTCAGGTCGATAAAAATGGCGGTCAAAAGATTGTCTTCGATGCTGAAGCCAACGCCTGGTATCACATCATATACACAACTGATACCGCAGCAAATGAATTTAAACTCTATGTGGATGGAGAATTAGTTGCTGAAGGTGTTGCTGGTGCCCAACCTGAAAACATGGATGAACGCCGGATCGGCAGTGAGCACAACGGACGATGGCTAAATGGGATGATAGATAACGTTCGTATCTATGACCGAGTGCTAAATGCTGATGAAGTTAAACAGAACCTTGAGGCGAAAGCCAACCTAACACCTGTCGAACCTGCTGGAAAACTCTCTACCACGTGGGCGGCACTTAAGCAAAACCGAAATTAAGTGCCGGATTTGATTATAGGCTTGCGCGCCATGAACATTGAAAAGTATATGTTAGACGTGCAAACAATGTTTAGAGACCCTAATATTTCAACAGTTGAATCTATTAGGGTCTCTAAATTTAATTTATAACACACGGCACTTGACAGGCAGGTATGTTAATCCTCTCGGATGCCAAAACTAAAGGAGAATATAAATGAATCTCAAAACTATAAGAGTGATTTGTATCCTCAGTCTATTACTTACCGCTATCTGGTATGTAAATGCGGCTGATGCAGCAAAAGATTTTGTAACGGATGGTCTTATAGCGATGTATACGCTTAATGAGGCGGATCTCAAAGGGGATGTTGTCATGGATGCCTTCGGTGACAACGACGCAAAGTTAATCGGTAATTTGGACTTTGTTGAAGGACAGGTTGGGGACGCTTTGAAGTTTACAGCCGCAGCGGACAGCTATGTTGAAATCCCTGCCATGGGTATGTTTGATTTCGCATCAGTTGAATGCTACGCTCTTGAAACTCAGTGGAGCGGCATTCAAGGAATCGTTTCGACGTGGGCATGGGTAGCTGGCAAGGTCCATTTCAAATTTCAAGGAAACCAAATTCAGGTTGATAAAAATGGCGGTCAAAAGATTGTCTTCGCTGCTGAAACCGAGAAGTGGTATCACATCATTTACACCACTAATCCGGAGGATAACGAACTCAAACTTTACGTAGATGGAGAGTTAGTCGCCGAAGGTGTTGCTGGTGCCCAACCTGAAAACATGGATGAACGCCGCATTGGTAGTGAACACAATGGCAGATTCCTGAATGGGATGATAGATAACGTCCGCATCTATGACCGGGTTCTGAGTGAAGATGAGGTTAAGCAGAACTTTGATGCGAACTCCGATCAGTTACCTGTTGAACCCGCTGAAAAACTCTCTACCACGTGGGGGGCACTCAAACGTAAGAGAATCTAAAAGGTCTGATGCAATCAATTCAAAAGGCGGTTATTCCGATCGCTGGATACGGAACACGCCTCTTCCCCGCAACGAAAGCCGTGCCAAAAGCACTTTTCCCAATTATCGCGCAAGATGGTCTCGCTAAACCGATCATTCAGTTGATAATTGAAGAAGCATTAACGGCTGGCGTGGAAGAGGTATGCCTCGTTGCACAACCCCATCAAGTTGAACCGATTACCAACTATTTTTCTGGCAACGTCCCTGATGCTATTCGCGAAAAACCGGAACTGGCGGTGCAAGTTGACAGATTAACCGAAATTGGGGAACGTCTCCAATTCGCAATTCAAAGGGAACCGCAAGGGTTCGGACACGCCATCTATTGTGCCAAAGATTTCGCTGCAGGCGAACCCGTGATGATTCTGCTTGGTGACCATCTCTATATTTCGGATACCGAAGACTCTTGTGCAAAACAACTGGTTGATGTCTATGCGCAAGTTGGTAAATCTGTGACAAGTCTTGATGTATGTGATGAAAGCGAACTCTCTCTGAACGGCATTGTGCAAGGAAATCCCTCTGATGACAATCCAAACCTTTTCAAGTTAGCACAAATTGCTGAAAAACCGACGGTAGCATACGCGCGAGAACACATGCGTGTTGAGGAAATATGGGATGCGGCGGAAACGCATAGATACCTTTGCCACTTTGGGATTGATCTGCTCACACCCCTCCTGTTTGACATACTGGATTACAACTACCGCAACAAGATTCTGACACACGGTGAGATTCAACTACGGGATGCAATGGCTGAAGTAGTAAAGCAGGAAGGCATGTACGGTTACCGCGTTGCAGGCAAACGCTATGACACGGGTAACCCACAGGAATTGTTAAGATCCACCTATGCATTTGGACTTCAAGGTCCGTATCGAAATATCCTAATCTAACGACTTGTGCCAGTTAACCATTTGTTTTGTTGTTTTTCACAAATATCTATTTTAGTGTTATAAACATATCGTCCCTACGGGACTGAAGAGAGGGTGTCAAAGGATTTTAGTTCATCAGGACAAACGGGGTTACTATCAACCCAGGGGTCAATTAAGTATGTTTTGCCTTCTGCTTCTATCTTGTATGTAGCATGTCCAAGCCATGTTAAACGAATACCGTTGTTAAGTTTCATTTTGTTTTATTTAAAACCTCCTTTAATCTTTGTGCAATAATTTCTATTTCACCCTGCATCAGGGTTTGTCCATTAATAAATACACCGTTCGCACCTGCACCGGCAAGATCTATAGCGGGTTCTCCTGTTTGGAGTTGATGGAGAATGTCACCGCGTGTGATACCGAGTTGTTCTGCGTCAAATCGGATTTCGGTGCGCGGCATCGGTTGTCCCGCTTCAGACGGGAAGCTGCGATGCACTGTAACGCCTTCAATATCTTTGAAAAACGCATCATAGTAGGCAATCTGGTCCTCGTAAGACTGCATTAATTGTGCATGATCTTGATTCAGATACCACTCCACAGCAGCCAGCAATCCGACCATCTCTTCTTTGCCAACCTTCATACCTCTGCCGATGAAAGGGTGAGGCGGTCCGTTGAATGCAATAGCCTCAATCAGCGATTTTTTGCCAACGACTAATCCGCTACTTTGCGGACCACACAAGCCTTTTCCACCGCTAAACATAACCAAATCCGCACCCATCTGTGTGAAACGCCACAGGTTTTCAGGTGGAGGCAACTGTGCTGCGGCATCAACAATAAGTGGGACACCATGTCTTTTGGCAATGTCAATGCCTTTTTCATAAGGCACCCAAAGATGTTCTCTGCTGGGATTTGCGAAGTAGAAGATCGCGGCGGTTTTATCGGTAATGGCGTTTTCAAGTTCGTTTGGTGTTGTGCCGTTTTCGTTTCCTATTTCTACGAATGTGACGCCGACCTGTCGCACGGCAAAATCGTATCCGACTCTACCGTGACGATGCACGATAACTTCACTTTTCATTGCGTTGTCAAGATGGGGTAATTTTCCACGTTTGGCAGCATCAAGTCCAGTGATACACGCTGCGGTACTAAGCGTCAAGGCAGCGGCAGCACCACAGGAAACGTAGGCTGCTTCGTTATGGGTAAGTTTTGCTATTTCTTCACCGACTCGTTTTTGAAGTTCAATGATGTCTACAAAATGCTTTGAGGCTTCAGCCATTGCATCAATCACTTCAGGTGGCATGATGGATCCACCGAGTCGTGTTAAGGTTGCATTGCCATTGATAACTGTCCGGATACCTAACCGTTTGTAGATTGACATTTAGAAGTTTATCCGACTTCTTGACCGTCTAACTTTCCGACGTGAAGGTCGATTTCATCGCGCGACTCAATTTTTTCAACTCTGCCATCTGCCATGTGGAAAATCCGATCAGAGACATCAAGCATTTTGTGGTCGTGTGTTGCGGTAATAATGGTTACGCTGTTTTCTTCGTTGAGGCTGCGGAGTAAAGCAATGATTTCAAGCCCAGTTTTGGTATCCAAGTTACCTGTCGGTTCATCGGCAAGGACAATGGCAGGGTCATTTGCAAGGGAACGCGCTATTGCAACACGTTGCTGCTGTCCACCGGAAAGTTCTAACGGCTTGTGCTGGACACGGTCACCTAATCCGACAAGAGAGAGTAGGTCTACACCTTTTTCTCTGCTGTCATCAGCACTCATGCCAGCAAATATCATGGGGAGTGATACGTTTTCAAGTGCTGTCATGACAGGGATGAGGTTGAACGATTGGAAAATATAACCGATTTTCCGACAGCGCAGCCACGCTAACTCATAAGCATCAAGTTGCGCAATGTCTACTTCGTCAATATAGACTCTACCCTCCGTAGGTTTGTCTAATCCACCAATCATGTTAAAGAGCGTAGATTTCCCTGAACCAGAGGGTCCCATAATAGAGATATATTCGCCGCGTTGAATTTGGAAATTGACACCGCGTAGTGCATCCACAGTCTGTGTTCCCATTTCGTAACGCTTGATGAGGTTTCTGACTCTGACTGTATTCTCTTTAGGAAGGATACGTTCAAGTCGCTTCGATGTTTCGGCGAGATTTGGTTGTACGCCACCTATTTCCGTTTGCATATCTTTTTTCTCCTATTGTCAGTGTTTCCTATTATTTTACATATTGTTAATTTTGAGTTGGTATGGTGTTTCTCGTATAGTTTGTATTAAGTAGTTTCTTGTCCATGCAAGGGCATTTTGTATATCTATCTCTGGGTTAGATTGTGTGTACCCTTCTTTTCTGTTTTGTTTACGAAGTGCGTTGAGACTCATGGTGTTTGATTTTTTACTATTGCACGGTTGGCAGAGTAGCGCGCGGTTATCTATATCATTTGTGCCGCCATCACTTTTAGGGATAATGTGGTCAAGATGCAAATACCTTTTATCGGGTGGAATGAAGTTGCATCCCCAACATTTAAGTCCGAACTGCTCGGTGAGGATTTCATGCATCTCGGCATGGCTAAGTCGGTATTCGGCTTCAATAGGGTAGACGTGCGCCAACTCAGGTAAAGTTTGCTCGTTTTGATCTGTGCGTGTAGGTGGTTCGGTCTGGTAGTGCATTTCGTATTTTTGTGCCTGTCTATCAAGCCATCCGGGATCACTCCCATCTTTCACAACTTTCTCAAGACGTTCTCGCTCTTTTCGGTCAATCCCCATCAAACGAGTAATAATGTGGTAACGCGCGTCTTTTCGTCTATCAATGCCTATCCAACGACGCTCAAGTTTTTGGGCAGCAATGATAGTGGTTGCACATCCGCAGAATGGGTCTAATACAAGGTCGTCCTTGTTGCTACTGGCTTTGATAATGCGCTCGTAAAGGGCGAGTGGTTTTTGGTCGGGGGAACCTGTACGTTCTTTAGATGTGCCTACTTTTGCCACATCACCCCAAATTGTCTGCAACTTCACCCCAGGTTGCTCATCAAGATAGATTTTGTGTCCTCAAGATGCTGATACCGTTCTGTCTTTTCGCAAGAGAATCTCACCATTGGACAACATCTTATCAAGCGTTTCTCTTGAATATGCCCAGTTTCGGTAGGGAATTGTTCCTTGCCATTCGAACATTCTATTAACATCTCTGCCTGGTGCAGTGAGATCGTGAGTTCTGTACACTCTACCGTCATCGTCCTTGTGTCGGAACTCTTTTTGAGCGTTATCGGATCGGGCACCGTATTGCTGATTCCATGTGTATCTGTTGTCCTTCGTATAAAAAAGCAGGTAGTCCACGATACACCCGTATTTCTTAGAAACAGCATTATTTGCTGTCTGACGTTTCCACACGATTTCATTTCTAAAGTTTTTCTTACCGAAGATAGCGTCCATACACATTTTGATGTAATGGCTTGCGGTTGGATCACAATGCAAATAGATGCTCCCCATCTCTTTTAGGATACGATGCATTTCAATGAGTCTGACACTGAGAAAGCAGAGAAATGCGGCGGTATCCTCGCCTTGACAATGTTTAGCAGCGTCAATGGCATGGTAAAGTGCGGAGTGGTTGTCTTTGATCTCCTCAAGCCATTTAGGGTGAACTTCGTTCCATTTCCATTGGTCAGGCAGTATGCCAGTGTCTCCCCATTTCCAGTTATCAACGTAGTGTCCTGCTGTTGCACTCCGATTTCGTTTTGTGTTGAATGGTGGGTCGGTGGCGATAAGGTCAACTGTTTGGCTGTTCATGCCACGAAGCACGTCTATATTGTCCATTTCGTAAAGGGTATTATCTGGAAAGTTTTGTGTCATTCAAAGACCCTTCTAATAAAGTATTGACAGTCCTTGGGTTTTTCCTACAACATTTCATAAAACATAAACATTAGTAAACCAAACTAAAAGCGAAACCGAAAATTAAATAGACCAAGCTGTTGGACTAAATCAAGAATCAGAGCGATTTCCTATTTTTTGTTTTGCATCCCGGAGTTTATTATATCGATCCAAGAATTCATCATGAGATCGCTTTACCATTTCAAGTAAATCTGAATACTGCCTAACGTATATTCGCGAATTTGCTAAATTTCGTCTTTTCCCAGCAGCTCGATAATTTCTAACTAAATCTCCACAAAGTAGATATCCAATAACATCCTGATACTGATATTCGGGGTCAGTCGTCTGTTCAATGTGATCCCTCATAAAATTAACATATTCTTCAATTTGGTTGAGCTCGTTTACTGATACTTTTAAATTTGGCCGT
Source organism: Candidatus Poribacteria bacterium (assembly GCA_965237835.1). Lineage (GTDB taxonomy): Bacteria > Poribacteria > WGA-4E > WGA-4E > WGA-3G > MSPOR6. The sequence goes on from OZ250160.1 coordinate 1,815,892, forward strand.
TTTATTTCAACAACAATTAAGTTTGCACCTTCTCGTACACATATAAAATCCATTTTCCTGTCCTTGTCCGGTACATCATTACCTTTCCGAAATTCATCATCCAGCACTTTACTATATCTCAGTTCGTCAACTACTAATGTCCAACGTGGGTCAATCATCCAAGGGAATTCTTTTAAAAAATTGTGGAGTGTTGGCTTTTCCAACGCATTGTTATCGATTAGTTCCTGAAATTTTTCTATCGCCTTTATCCTTCCTTTGCTTATCCTTGCCATCTCTTTTGCCTCAACAATCTGCCATTCTCTGATTAAATCAAGGAGTTTTTCAGTGTCCTCAAAATCAGTTTCTGTCAAGTCTGTAGCAATTTCCCAAAAAGTATCAAACTCCAGAAAATCAAGGCACATTTGGATGAGTGGTTGAAGTTTGTCAGCATCAGCAGTAGGATTTTTAGCAATTGTTTGACGCACCAATCTATCTGCTAACTTTAATGCTCGCTTATTGCCAATTTCTTCTGCTTGTTCCTTAAACTTTCGATATAAAGGGTGTTCTTGCAACCTGCGTTCATTGTCCTTGTTGCGTTTCTCAGACCATGAACGAGCAATTTTGCCCATCTCCTTTTCGCCCCACTTCATGAGTGTATCATTTGCTTCTGTGTCCCATACTAATGAGTTTCGAGTTGTTCCAATCGTATCTTCGGCTTCGTCAACAAACTCAACGTGAAGTTCACCAATGAGGTAAGAAAGCGCAAACTGTTGACCGACAACTGCTTCGAAAACAAAAGGTTCTTGTACTAGTTTACCTCTCGCCATAAGAACGATTCCACGATCAATGTCGTCAGTTCTGCGGCTAGTACCACTCAACGCGCCAATCCATCCTGACACTTTCCATCCTGTTTCTTTCTTTATTTCTACATTATCATATTCCCATATGTATTCCTTACCATCCATATCTTTTTCAAGTAAACCTTTCAAATCTCGCTCTTCTGGCGAGATTGGTTCGCCGTTAATGATAACTTCAAAATCTTGCTGTGAACCAATAACAGAAAATCGTCTAGCAAGTTTTCTACGGATAGTTCTAATTTGAATAGGATGACTTTTATATTTTGTGATGTGCCTAAGTGTTACTTTCGTTCCCTCAAGTACATTGCCAGTAGGTTCTAGCGGAGGAAATTCAATTTCTCTATTTTTCTCATCCTTTAGGAGTTTGTTATAATTCATTTGAAAATGACTGACATCACCATCTTTCACACTTTCTACAACAATTTCCTTAGCGATTCCGAAGGCAGAAAACTTGCCAATCCCCTTTCTACCCATGATTTTGCGACCACCCCACTCCGATGTACCAGGGGTAACATCGGTGTCTTCCTCAGCGCGTCGATCTCTGCCTATAATGAGATATTTGTTCCGCACATCCTCATCTGACATGCCAATCCCATCATCACTAATTACGATTTCGGAAGTAGCTTCGTCAATTGGTATCTCTGGAATCGTAATCTTAACCTTGGTGGCGTTCGCGTCCCAAGCATTCGCGACCAATTCCGCAATAACTGGTGGCAGTGTTGAGTACATCTGTAGACCAAGATGTTTAATGGTACCGGCATCATACTCCATTCGATAAGGTTCTTTAGAATTGGTTACATCATAATTCATAGTATGCTTCCTTTTAATGTCAACACGCGTCAATAATTGATTTTCCCAATTGTTCAGCAAGTTTTACGGGGACAGCGTTACCAATTTGACGAGATATTGCAGAAATGGATGTGCCGAAGAATTCGTAATTATCCTCAAACGTTTGCAGCGCAGCCGCTTCACGCAATGAAATTCCTCTATCTTCCTCGGGATGCACAAAGCGTCCAGAGTAAACATCCGTGCAGCGAGAAGTCAACGTTGGCCCAGGCTTATTCCATGCCATCCGTCCAAACACATCTCTATGTGCATTTGGTTTTTTTTGATGACACTTTAGCAGGATAGATGTGTCAGTCACATCCCGACGACTCCCACCATCTTTCGGGACTGCTGCGACAATGCATTTATGATGAGGCTTCAGTTCCCTAGCAACATGATTCCGATAATCATGTGACTCCTTTCCATCAACAATCTTGGGGTACTTCTTAATACACTCCGCGACTGTTACAAACTGATTTGGATCTGTCTGCGGGATAGGAAGCGAAATTGAGCCTTGTTTAGGGGCCAAAAGGATGAACCGCTTTCGTGTTTGTGGAACCCCAAAATGTTTGGCATCAAGTAAATCTGCTGCAGGTTCCGAATATTCACACTCCTTCAGAACCTTCAAAAATTCTTCATAAATTTCTTTCCCATAACCGTTGTTCAGACCGGGCACATTTTCAACGAGAATAAAATCAGGTGGGCATTCTTTTACGATCTTGGCAAAAGTTAAAAGCAGTCCCTTTCGGTCATCCGTACTTTTCTGTCTGCTGAGGGTAGAGAATGGCTGACATGGTGTACATGCAGCGTAAAGTGTTGTGTCTGTTTTTTGAATACCAAGATCTTTTCGGAGTTTGTTGATCTTAATCTTATCAATATCTTTATGGATGAAACGGCTAGGTTTATTATTATGTGTATAGGTTTTTTGTAACCGTTTATCGTTATCTACCCCTGCCAGTACCTTGATTCCCGCATCCAACAGGCCTCGTGTTAGGCCTCCCGCTCCACAGAAAAAATCAATTGCTTTAATCATAATGTTTTTCCCACACTACCAGAAAACTATAGTCAGAAACCTTGCCCTGAATACAAAATGTTTAACTTATATAACGTGGAAATTTTGTAAATCCTTTTAAGGTTTGTTAAAACAAATATAACAAGATATTAAAATTTTATCACTTTTTTATTACAATGTCAAATATTTTTTAATAACTTATCCTTTAGATAAAAACCCGAAACGTCTCTTTTGCTCTGGTTTTTGCAGTGCTGCTGCATTCGGTTTAGTCTCTGTCGGTATAGCAAAACCGATAAAATTCCGTCTCCCGAGTTGCTTGATAAAGGTAAAGAGAGACGTTTCTGCCTCTTTTCGAGTCAACTGATGTTTTTTCTGAAGTGCCTTAATAATCTGTGAAATGGTGTGCTTGCCATCACACATCTGCCATACGAAAGCACCGATGCTATCCAGCACGACGACCCGTTTATCAGGGAGCATAAAGAATTTACTTGTAAGTCTTATCAAGAACTTATCTTTCTGCGGAATGACAAGCGAGGCTTCGCCCTTGTCGTCCAATTCCCACGTTATCAACTGATTTCGTAATGGGAACGCTTTGAGGACTTTACCTCTATCTACATCAGGTCGCTTTTTTACTTTTAGAGCGTATAGAACTTTGTTGAGCATTTTTTTAAGTAGAGTTGAATGTGCTATTACCTTGAACTTAGTGGCAGTGGATACTTTCTGCAACCTGTTGCGCCAGTTTTTCGGAAACCTCAGTGCGTCCAATTGATTGCACTACATAGATACGATTGGTATGGTGACAACGCCATATAAAAAAGACGAGTCTTGTCCGTTTTCGGATTTTATCAAGTATTAGCACAGATGAAAGAGGTACGTTATCGTAGAGTCGTGTCTGTTGTCCGATAAACGTTATACGTTCATCTCCGTGCTCGTTATTTGGTGAGACTTCAAACCCATAGCCGCGAATTGCTTTTGCGTATCTTGTTTTAAACCATGCTTCTAATTGATTAGGTTCTGAACTGAATTCGTTTAGTAGCACCTCCGCAGGACCGTAACGTTCAACACTGATTTTACGATTTTTCCCTCTAGTAAATGCAAACAACAGATATCCGCTGAGAAGTTTCTGCGTTTCTAACTTGTAGTTTTTCGGGGCAGCAAGCCTGAGACCGTAAGCACTCCAGACGGTATACTGCGGGTCTGCTTGGTCTGAAATGGATTTGAAGATGCGAAGCACGATGGGACGCCAATTCTCTTTGAGACGACCCATGACTTGAACGATTATGATCCGTTTAGTATTCGGATTATGGATGATCAACCCGTTTGCACGGATACCACCTTTCCAACTAAACCCAAGAACTGTGCTGTCTTTTAAGAAATCCTCGTCTTTAATAAGATCAACGTTCCTGCGAAATGAGACATTACCACCGCGTTTGTAGTTTTTACGGACTAATTTGAAGTATTCGTCAAGTGTATTGTGCAGGTCAGGTTTCTTTTTCCGCGTCTTTGCCCATTTGAGTTCCAACCGAGGCATCTCTGAGTCATCCAGCCGTAGGTAACCATTCTTCTCATCACCACTGATACCGCTGATTTCCCAAGTGTGCGGAATCTCTAATTGAATGCCTGCCCAACCAAAAAGAGTCCAGTCCATATCTCTTTCCTGCTACCTAAAACGGTTTAACAATGACAGCTTTTGAGACAAGGGCAATTGCAACAGTACCCATCCCTATCAATCCCACGCCGCATGCAAAACCAGCTGCCAATACTGGATTGAACATATACCACCGTTTCAAACCGAACCGCTTAATCATATAGAATCTACCGATGACAGCACCGAGTAATCGCGCAACCATACTTCCCGGGTCCGCCCCGATCCCACCGATGATACCGTAGAACCACATTGACGGGAATTTGAACACCCAAAGCAAACCGTATATGGCAAGACTTGAGGTAAATCCTGCAGCGACATAGTCACCCCTGATGGCTTGTAACATCTCACTATTCCCATCCCGCAGTGATGTTTTCCAGAGACATTCATTTGTTGCGTTAATCGGCCACATCATCTGGACATACGGATATTGAGCACTCGGAATCGGCGCGAGTTTCCATATAAAGTGTAAGACAACAATCCCGCTGACGAGTAAGATAGGCATAATTAACAACGTTGCAGCGAGGTTCGAAGTAAAGGTCGTTCCGGTAAGTTCAAGCACCCGCCACCCTTGTGTGCCTTGTCCGTAATCTTCGTCAGGTAACGGCGCAAACCAGATATCAATTTCTTCGTACCGACTGAGAATAAAGGTAATCTCATGCAAGTACGGGATTTCGAATAGGTCGCGTCCGAGTACCCCGAATGTCCTTGCTGTGATATAGGAATTAAGCGGTGTGTATAAGAACGCGTACCCGAGTAGGAAACTGAGTGGAAAATTCGGTACCATCCAATGGATAAGCCAGACAAATCCACTCATACCGACGAGCCACAGTGCGCCCATTAGCCATAGCGGAAAATCACCTCGGTTAGGGGGTGTCGCAAGCGAACCACGTTCTCCCGCCTTTTTCTTGGAGCTGCGTAGTTTGAAAAGCATCGGGATAGAGGCTGCCATACCAACGAGACCAAGGCTAAACATCTTACCCATGCCATAACTCATCCAGAAATCAAGATTATTGAAAAGCCCTGTTGCCCGCACATCAAGTCCGGGCTGCCATTGATGTAGGATCTCGTACCTGTATAGGATCTGCGGGTTCAAAACAAATTGCGAGAGTATCGCGGTAACAAATTCGGACATCATAACAGGGAACGGCATTACGAAACCGATAAGCATCTGCCCGAAATCTGTCCGTAGCGCGAAGACCCCTGTCGGCGCGAATCCTTCAATGCTCTGAGTGAAGTCTATCCACGGGATTTTCAAAATCTGGATCGGCTGGCTCATCATCACTCCAGTGAGTGCTGGAACACCGATATAGATGAACCCCCATATTAAGCCTGCCATAGACCCGATAGAAAAGACTTGCCATCGCCAAGTTTCTTGTTTGCCGGTCGTCTCTGCTAAGGCAGTCGCACCTTGCGCGCTAATTGGTGCCATCGGATACGGAAGCCGTTCAAGGTCAGCCGTAAGTCTAAAAAGAATATACTGACCACTAACAAAACGGAGTGTACCAAGCAGTTTACCCACAAGATAGATGCCTATAGGCAATAACCAATCGGGATGTAGTAGACTTCGCGTCAATACCCCAGCAGAATCACCTGTTGGAACAACCCATGCAGGGATTTTGTCGGCAATTTCGTAAGAAATGGCTTGCGGTGTGTTCACAAAGTATGCATACCAGATAAAATTCCGATATTGCATACCACTACCGACAGCTGCCCCAGTGAGACTGAGGAGCATATAGAGTTCTTGACGACGTGCCGTGGTGAAGGAACGTCTGGCTAATTCGGTGAAGAGGATGACCGCAACCCAAGGGGCGGCCGCCGCACCGGACTGACCAGATACGTAACTCAGGTAGATGGAACCGGGCATCATGAGCAACCCAACAAAGAGTGCGCCGAAGAATACTTTGACGGTTAATCCCGATTCAAAGGTTCGTACGCCGCCTTCTATGTCGTAACGTTGTGCCCAAGATTGCCATTCATCTGCTTGTGAGATTCTCTCTCGCGCCAAATTGAATGTTCTCCTTTCTTTAGGAACATATCTCTGCGTTGACAGTATTAGTTAAGGATGAGTGCCAAATCGTCTAATAAGACGAGGTTCATATTAACTGTCATCTTTCGGTGTATTTTTTTTCTTTCCTTCACTAAGTTCTTCCCAAAAATGAGCGGTAAAGATTCCGATAATCAAAATGAGTGCTGCGAACATCTGCCACTGCCAACGTCCTCCTAAAAATAGGATGCTGATTAACCATAGGACAGTCCCAACAATAATCATAAAACCTGCTAATCTTTCCATATACAATTCCTTTGTTCAGTGAGAATCCGATATACCTAACGCAATTAGTAGTTTTGGACTTGGCTTGTGACAACTTTATTCGTAGCATGATTTAATAAACTCGTTGACATCAGATTCGCGTATGGATAATTCCTCCTTGACAGCCCTCAATTTTGCGTCTATATCTTCAATCGGTTTGATTTTAGCTCGTTGTTCATCAATGGATATAATAGGTATAGGAAAATCCTGAATGTGCTCCGTATAAATGTGCGGTTGTCCTGTTCCTTGCTGACGATTATAAATTTCATCTTGCTTAACTTTCAGACACATATAAAGGTATCGCGTCAGAAATTTTGATTCATCTTTGCTTTTCACTACGATTGAGTCGGAAGCCCATATTGGATCGTTATGCCACCATACATAACCTGCATACGCCCCAGATTTGCTGAGAGTAAACACACTTCCAGGGTAGTTGGATTTACCATGTGTATATGGAACAGTTCCTCTGCCCCCAGCGATGACAGGAATGTTGCCCTCCGTGGTGGTGGCTTCCGTAATAGATTTGCCGTTTTTCACAATGGCGACATCTTCAAGATTCACGTAATCCATGTTGTCGCCAACGTTCCAATCCTCATGCAAACTGAAACCCCTATCGCTTTGAACATTTTTAACCTGTACAACGCCGACTTCAAAACCTTCTGGCAAGTCTTCCACAGGTATATCTGATAGGGTATGGAAAAACAGAACATTATCCAAATCGTTTATACCTTTTATTGGATTTCTCTTACTATCAAAACCATCGTTGTCAATTGTCACTCGGTAAAACCAATCCGTCTTACCAACTCCTTTATCTGTGAAATAAATGATCCCCGTTTTAGCATCCGTATAAGGTGCAAAGCAACCGCGGGGAAGTCTAACGAGCATTCTGACGCGCGAATTGCTTAAAATGAATCTCAACATTTTACGATGCGCCTTGTTTACAAGTACCCCTTCCGGCACGACAATTGTCATGGAACCGCCAACTTTTAGACTATTGAAGCATTTGAGAACACAAGCTTCGTCAGCATCTTTTGCACTATGTCCTTGCGACAATTTCAATATGTCTTTAGAAATATTCTTGAGGGAAAAAGGAATGTTTGAAAGAACATTGTTATACTCTCCAGTAGTGTCTACCAATAGACTGTCTCTTTGGGACACACCAGAATGACCGTCACCAAATAATATCATGTTCATTTTTGCAATTCGCGCCGTGGTCGTTATCTCACTGCCAAAAACCGTTTTATTATGGAGTTTCTCGGCAGTCGTTCTTGACAGTTTCGCTTGTTGGCTAATGTGCTTGAAGGACTCCGTAAGAAACCCACCAGTTCCACAAAATGGGTCATACACGGTCTCACCGAACTTTGGATTGAGAAGTCTAACCATGAATCGGACGATGTGACGCGGCGTAAAATACTCCCCCAAGTCGTTTGTCGCTGTGGTTGTCTTCTCCATAAAATACTCAAATGCTGATCCCTTAATATCTTCGTCGATGTCGGTAAGATTCAACGGATTGAGTTTTTGCACAATCTTTTTAATTATCGGAGTACTTTCGGCTGTTATCGGTGAAATAACTTCTCCACCGTAATCCTTTTTTAGACGCGGAATGATCACTCTATTTAAATAGTCCAGAATATCATTTTCGCGGAGTCTCATCAAAGAGTCCCAAATGTCGTCCTCGCCTTTTTCACTTAGCAATTTGAGGAAAAGGATATTGGCGAATTCACTGAACCGCTCAATGCCAGCGCGAATCCCCGCCCCCCTGAAATCGTCATTGAGTTCTGAAAATAGACTGATCAATTCGTCTCTGGATTTAATGACCTCTCTGGATACGGTGAATATCTCGTTGGTGTTCTCAACGTGATATTTTCTCAATAGATTGGGTGAAGGAAGTTCATTGACCTCAACACCGTTGAAATACAATGGTTCGGATTTCTTCAAATGCCGAGATTTAATACTAAAACCATTGGATGCAAATACTATGTCCACCTCCATGCACTTGGCATAGTCACTTGCCTGATCAAGTGCATCGTTAAGATTTGCGACGTTAGATTTTTTCGCCTCTATCACGACTATTGGTTGAACACCTTCAAACAGTGTATAGTCAGGCTTTTTCTGTCCCAGTTTCTTGAGACTCAGCTGCGGCAACTGACTTTTAACCGCGTTTTCAAAATAAACATTTTGTCTGGTATCCTGAGCATCAAGTATCCAACCTTTTGCTTCCAAAGAACGATCTATCTGGTGTCGAACCTCAGCTTCTATCATACATTGTCCTTCCTTTAATTGTGTCACCTAATCAGCCGTTGTCAGGACAGGATCTAATTGTGCGGTATCTTCAGACGTATCCGTGCTTTCAATTCTGCCCCGTTCATGGAATTCTCCTCTGATATCAACACTAAATGTTCGCCAAATCAGAAGTTGTTTCCGCAATAGGTTGAGGAAACGACGATTAACGCGCTTCCATGAGGCAATCTCTCCGCTTTCACGGTGCACATCTAATGTGATTTTGTAAAGGTCTTCTTCTTCTCCACCCACAGGTGAGGTGACAAATTGAATCGACTGACTTACCCCCAAATCGTAAGGTGCCAGCCAAACCATCATACCGATCACGTATGAATCCTCTTCGGTTTTCGTGCTGAAAGTGACGTTATCCGTATAGAAATCACTGGCGGATTCATCGGCATGTGCATCAAAGTAATCACGCATAAAGATGTTCAAGCCGAGTGATTCTTCCGCTAAGACAGTAAAAGGTAGATTGAAGTGCCAAATATCACCGTCGGGTTCGGGTAACTTCCATTTACGTTCAATATCTGGCACTGCCATACGCGAGGCTTTTACAGCAGGATAAAGCGTACTGAGCAGCACGACAATCATCACAATAACTGTTGCTACAACTGTAGACATTGATGAATAGTTGAGTGTTAAGCCTGCAAGCCATCCGAAGTGCACCAACGTTGTTGCGATCACCTGTCCCATCAGATAACCTAAAACAGCACCAACAATAGCATAGACACACGCTTCCGCGAGGAAGAGGAAAGCGATATGAATAGGTGCAAGTCCCACAGAACTATAGATGCTAATTTCACGCACACGTTCATAAACTGCACCGAGCATAGTATTTAAAACAATCAATGCAGCAATCAGAATTGGAACAAACAGGTTGCCCATCCCGCTGAAACTTGTCATGCCGATACTACTATAAAGATAGGTATCTTTGTCGCGTCCCACAAAGAAGTCAATCGCGATGCGGTTCATCAGCGGTGCCATTATGAGATCAAGTTTATCAACTGCACCGAGTAGTTTCGGATCGTCATCTTGAGGATCCATATTAACAGCGACACTTCTAAGCGTTCCACCTTGGTTCATAACGACTTCATAAGGCAAAACGGCAATACTATCAGGAGTGAGATGCATATATTTCTGAAGTTCCCCTTCAAGGGTTTCATCACCTGTACCACCACGACTTTGTTGTTGTTGCATCAATTGATAATCTACAGGTGTGAGTTCTTCGCCATCGTTATCTGTCAAATCCTTGAATCCTATTCCCAAAACACCAACTACGGTAAAGTCTGCCCCATATACAGAGATAGTGGCTTTCCCCATATCACTCTCTGTAATTTTCAAAAGGTCAGCCATCCCTTTCGGAAGGATGATAGCGTAGGGCCACTCCGTTGGCCAATTGGCAGTATCGGCACGGTCAAACCATTTTCCGTATTGTAGATATCGATCAATACCGGTAACTGAAGGTTCCGACTCACTCATCCCAACAAGCATATTTGCTGCAAAACCCAAGGATTCACCTGTGAGTGGACGTGTCGGTGGTGCAGGATCCTGTGTATTTGGACTCCGCGTCAATTGTACGAAAGATTGATCACCCGTTCCAGAAGACTGGTACCAAGAGCGAGGAGCTACAACATTCTGAACAGCAAGGATCGGTTTCTTATCAATATTTTGGATAAACCCATTTTCCTGTAACTGCGCAATTGCAGCGGGGATATCCAACGGCGTTTGCCCTCGCTTTGCTAGAAGATCGTTTTTCTGTTCCAGAAGTCGCTCTAAATCCTCAACAGTAATTTGCGTCTTTTGCATATCGTTTAGAATTGAGTTCAGGACAGGTTCTTCAAGTGGACGCCAATATTGATCTCGGATGAGCAAGCCTGTGTAACGCGGTGTCACTTGTGGTAAACTAGTTCGATTAGGACGCAAGAATGTCCGAACTGACGTAAACGAGATAACAGTGAACGTGAGGATTACCAACGTTGCGCACGTAAGAATCGTCCGTCCTTTTCGTTTCCGCATGTTGGATATACCGAGGCTAAACGCTGCAGCACTTGCGCTCAATCTACCCACATCGGCTTTATACACCTTGTTGCCCTGCTGACGAATTTTCTCAAGTTGCTCCTCAAATTTTCTAACAATAATGCTTATGACAATCACAGTCAAGGCAAGGACAACGAATGCGATTAAAATAATTATAGGTGTTGTTGTTATCTGAAATGCAGGATGAACCTGACTTAAGAAGTAAAAGACAAGCAGGAAAATGCCAAAAGTGCCTAAAATCTGTTTGTTAATGTTGGAGAAACCAAATATAAGCCGTTCCATAAAGTAGGCAAATGGCATCAAGAGTGCAAGGTAGAACATAATACCGTTTACAACGTCGTTGCCTGTTCTTTTAACATCTGGATAGGCGCGTGATTCGTATCCCCACGCAGCACGTGCCAGCTTCAGTGCTTGTTGGTAGTCGTTTTGGTAAAGTGCGGTTTCTGCACGTGTGAGATATTCATTGGCAAATTGGTGCAATTTGTCAAGTCGGTCACTTGAAATACCGAACCGTTTGTAAAGTCTGGATCGGTTTTCATCAAGCCACCACATATCCCGTACAACAACATACGGTGTAAGACGGATGCTACCGTTTTCGCGTACGACAAACCCTTCGCCAGTATATAACGTTGGATTTTTCATACCACTTTTTGTCGCTTTAATAAGAAGTAGACGTTTGCCGATTTGTCCGTACGCCATCCCAATCTTTATACGACTATGAGGTTCGCTATAGACAAGCGCGATTGGTTCAGATGCTGAAACACCTTCCTGTTGCCACGGTTTAGACACCCCATATTTCTCAGGCGGACTATCGGATAATGCATCATACACTTCTAATTCTCGTAAAGTCCTAAGATAACGTTGGTCAACCAGATCGTAGATAGTTGTTGATACACACGGGAAGGTAACAACCCGGCATCCGCGTCTTCGTGTATTGATCGGCACTTTATTCGGCAGCAGTTTGGCACCGTAATTTCCTAAATCAGGCGCGTAGACAATATCCCCTGAATCAGGGTCGAGAATGTATGCCTCAACTTCCTGTACGCCCCCAAGTCTGCGAGTCGCTCTGCCTTCCATTGCCAACCCAGCGACTTCAAAATTGCCTTTGTTATCACCCATGGCGAAGAGGTCACCGCGCACCCCCATCATTGTCTTGTGTTTACGACGGAGTGTTAGAATCGGATATGGCACAGGTTTATTCGGTAGCGCAGATTCTCGTGCGTCAAATTCAACGACATCACCGAAAAGGTTGCAGTAGAAGTTTCCGACTCTTGCTGCAGTTGGCATCTGTGGGTCACGTAACGCTTGTATTAGCAGCGACGCTAATGTCTTCGCTTGCTGGTGTAGGTTGCCATCTTCGCGTAGGTCAACGCGCTCGATCGTATCAAGCGGTGTGTCGGTGAGGACGCGCGCATCTTCAATAGTTGCAAACGCTATACCTGTTTTACCGACAAGCGTCGCAACCTCGCTGTCAAAAGCGATTTTACCCGGAATATAGGTTTTCCAAGTTTTCCCACCACTGGCAGAGATGGCATTGACAAAGTTAGTGCTACCGCCGAGTCCGACAATTGAGATCAATGTTTTGATGTCCTCAATCTCTTCTTCTGTGAATGTGTCGGGGTCCTCGTGCCGAAGTCTGAGCATCGCATCCAAATGTTCGCGCATGCGGATACTATTCTTCCGATTTTTCTTTGCACTGCGGACATCGTTTCGGATAAATCGCTCTACTTCCTTGCGGATGTAGTCCATATCCTTGAGCATATCTTCAGAAGGTTCACCACGGTTTCGCCACTGCTCAAACTGCATTCTCATTAAACGACTAACACCACCTAAACCAGTGAGTTTCCCATAGTGTGCGCTGAGGAGGGTTTCGAGTGTTTTTCCTTCAAGGGCAGCCTTGTCTGAAATCTGACTCGCAACCGACCATTGGCGCGCCATAACCGCTTGACGAATTTGGTCATCTGTTGCCTGCCATAATTTTCTGACACGAACACCGAAATCGGCATCTGACGCATACGCTGCCAGTTTATTTCCGATACTGGCGAACTCACGCCGCAGCACGAACTCAGGTTCTTGGTCATAAAACCAACCTTTGTTAAATACACCGAATTGATTGGATTGAGATGAAAGGTCAACACTACAGAAAAGCGATGTATAATACCGATTGAAAAGGTCTTGTAGTGCTACAGCAGCTTCAATCTGTGCAAGTTTCCGATTATATTCTGTTTCACTTATGCGTGTCATTTTCTCAACTCGGCTTTGAATGTTCCGAAACCGCGCATTTCTTAAGGTGAGCATATTATCGCGGAGAAGCACCTTTGTCTGTGCATCTAAATCTGTGGTAAGCGAAGGGAGTAGTTCAATGAAATTTCCCAGAGCGATCACATCTGCGGCTGCGCCTTGTTTGACTGTCTGTAGTATTTGTGCCTCAAGCAGATAAGCAGCGATAAGTTTGCGTGCCTCTTTTGCCTGTTTAACCTCTTCGCTTGACAGGTAACTTTGTAGAATCAACAACTCCTCGTCCAGATATTCGCGCGTAAGGGTTTGATGGAAATCCAGAAGATTTTGAATACGTGGTCGTTCTAAACGTGCATTCCGTAGCGCAATTTCAAAGATACCTTGCTTATCGCGTGCCAAATCCTTAATCAGACCGTCTTCGGTTTTACTTACGGTATCCGCTGCATCTGTTTCGGTCAAACGTTGCCGTAGTTGCGTATTAATACTGTCAATTCGTTCTTGTGATGAAACTGTGATATACTGACTTCGTATTTCTGGAGGCAAATCGTGCTCACGTTCATCACCCAATTTTTTGATGGTGTCTTTAATTTGATTTTCGGTAGTCGTACTATTTTTGAGATTTTCCTGAATTTTTTGAAGAAATGCCCGCTCGCGTGATATTGCTGCTTCCTTTGATTCTGTAGTATTCGCAAGGATCTTACGGGCATTCCTTGCTTCTTTAAGAGTCGGCAGATCCAAATGACGATCAAGTATCTTATCCGGCGTCCACATTAAGGCAAACTTTCGCAGGTCACTCATCTCCCAATTGGCGAGGGTATTGTTGAGCTGCTCAATGTCAGCAACCAATTCTGGCGGTAGATCAGAAGGTGTAGGAGCTTCGTAATCAGAGCCATTCTTCTCTGGCAATAAATAGGATGTATTCGGTTGCGTGCCATATTGGTCGTCTATCTCACCTGATTCAAGTTCTTGCATCAGTTTACCCACAGCCCATGTGTCCAACCGGGCAATAGGTAGGGCGATGTTTTCAATGAGTTCTTGCTGAGCCTCTCTACTTGTATCTAAAGCGGATTTTCGAATCTGCCCAAGACGTTTAACAATCTGACGAAGGAAGTGTGTGGTTTGCAGTGCCTCTTTTTCAAAACGGACGAGATTCGCGTTGAGTCTTGATTTCTCTTCTTCTGTGAATCCTTGTTTTTCGCGTTTACGGTTCCGATCCGTATCTTTTTTTTGTCGTTCTGAAAAATCGCGCTGTGCCTTATGTAGTGAATCAATCTGTGAGCGGGTAGAAGCGAGCCCTTCAAGCGTTGTAGCAAGCGAATCAAGGTCATCCTTTATACCATGCACTCCGTAATAGAAGTCTGCATCAAGGTCCACCAAAATACTACGATCAATTGAGAGCAATAACTTGCGACCTAATTCTTCAAATTCAATTATATCGGTAGACAATCCCCGTCTCAATCCTTGCAGTGTAGGCGTCCCCGGAGAGTCCGTTGCTGTCCCAACAACGTCCTGTCCAATACCTTCCATAAACGCACGCATCCCAGCTAAACCTTGGAAATGCGCGTCTACAGCAACAAATAGTACTGAACGACCAGGGCGATATTGCGGTTCGCCGAACAAACGCGCAAGTTCCATCAGGACAGCAATTCCGCAGGTTGGGTCAGCACCGGGAGCAATTGCTGGCACAACAGACATCGAATCATAGTATGCGGTGAGGACGACTAACTCATCACGCAAGACAGGATCGCCGCCTTCCAAAAAGCCGCGAATATTCTGACCAACGCTCCGTTCCCATTTCATTTTACCGCGCAAACGGACATTGACATCTTCACCAGTAGCGAGGAGATTTTTCAGTTGGACTGCATCTGTTTTGGAGACCCAAAACCGAGGGATATTTGCCGGAACGGTCAGAAACTTGTTCTCTGCTTCACCGCGGATAGTCGTATCCGGTTCAATAAAGACGACAGCGGATGCACCTAACATCGCAGCGTTGATCCATCGGGTTCCAGAGTTAAACTCAGTTAGGATGATAGCACCTTTTGGAATAAAGAGATGGGATTCACTCGCCGCTATGAATTCTCCTGCTTCATCAATTTGTCCATCTTTGTTGTTATCAAGTCCATCTGTGGCATCACCAGGGATTTCGTCAATCCAGCCATTGGCATTGTTGTCAATTCCATCTGTTGCCCAACCAAGAATTTCTGATAACATCGGAATTTCACCGTATTCGTCAACAACACCATCTTCATCGTTATCAATACCATCAGATGCTTTCTGGAGGTGTCCGTTGAGTACATCATCGGTTATACTTGCTTGTGTGACGCGATAACGTCTCGCAAGCGAAACAAGCGTGTCGCCTTCTTGAAGCGAGTACCAAAAGCCACCGACGTTACTACCATTGAAATCTGAGAGTTGGGCATCGTCACCGTAAAACAAAGTACCGGTAAGACCACCGGTGGGAATGAAAACCGTGTTGCCTTCAACAACAAGAGTCGGAAGGTATTGATTATGAGAGTTTTCTACGATGTCTGTTAAGGAGACAGCATAGTTTTCCGCAATTTTTTCAAGGGTTTCTCCTGCCGCAACGGTATGTTTGACTCCATCGGCAAGAAGGGATGTCCGGACGAGGTTGGGCCAAAGCGATTTGAGCGGGAAGGTCCGCAGCACAGTGCCATCAGTGGAAAGGATTTCAATAGCACTATCACCGTGATCAATAGGGGCTGTGACAGAAAATTCACGGCTTTCAACATTCTTCAAGCCCGTTTCAACGAAACGGTCAAAAATATATTTACTTCCATTTGCTGCTTGTGGATAGCCGGTAACGCGGCTTTCTAAACTTGATAAACGTGCAAGGTCTTTCCGAATGTTACGGATAGAGAGTTCATCCCGAATTTGGATTGCAGCCTCTGACAACCCCAACTTTTTTTCGCCATCTGCAGCGTAACTAAACGAAACGTACCCACAAAAGACTAATAGCAGTATTATGTTATAACTCCAAATCCTCATACTAATTTTAGGGCTGGAAACCCAATCCTCTGGGTTTGGGAGGAAAGCCCCTCCTATGTTTTTGTTAAATAAAAAGTGCTGTTTGGACACCACCTGCACAATGGGTGTCTAAGTTCGGGTGTGCTGCTTCGTTTGGCGAGACTGTCACTACTCGCGGACTTGACCTGACACGGTATCCCTACGTAGAAGATATGGCCGGTATAGCCCTCCTCTCGGAGTATATGCTGCCCCATCGACATCACGGAATCAGAGTGGGTAGGGGCTTGGGGAGCACCCTTAAAATATAGCAGACCACCCGCTATATCCGTTTCACTACCATCTTGTTGCCTGCCACGACAAGATTCGCGATATATCGTCTAGTCAACTGTTTAACTTGTGGAGTGAACGCTTGGCATGCGCTTCGCACAAGCCCAATGTTTTAACTTGGGGTAGTTAACATAATTCCTCATTTCTTGATTTCACTCTTTTAGTGTAACAGATTTTCAAATAGTGTAACAGATTTTCAAATAGTGTAACAGATTTTCAAATAGTGTAACAGATTTTCAAATAGTGTAACAGATTTTCAAAAATTTTTCAATATGAAATCGAAAAGTTCAGGTATGGGTGTAAGTTTTTATCAAAAGTGTAACCTACGATTTGTTTGGTTGGCGGACAAGAAGATGAATAGGATTGCTTAACGTACACGCAAAATTAGTTAAAGTTTCAATGTTGTTGTGCCTTAAGATGACAAAGCAATATCACAGTCCTTTTGGTTAGAAAAGGTGTAAAGTTCACGATTTTACACCTTTTTGTTGATCGCGAAACGGATACTAAAAATCAAACGGTTGTGATTGTAAGAATTTGCAAGGGTACTGTTGGTCATCTGACACCCTTTTGTGTCTTATTGAAAGCAGATGTGGAGTGGGTGGATGAACCTTATTATTTTTTTAATTTTTGTAAAATTTTATGATAAAATACCCAAGTATTATGAAATCCTCTTCGTCTGTTGCGTTTTGCACCCCTGAAGATTACAATATCAACACCAGCATCCAGACAAAATTTACATTTACATTTTTTCCAGGGACGGTCTTTGAGTAAGTCCAAATGTTTTTTAGAATAGTGACCATTTGACTTTTCTCCATGAAGAACCTTGCTATATTCATTAACTTTGGCAAGCACTTCTTGAATTTCGCTATCTTCAATTTTATTTTTTTCATCAAAACTATGGAGACTTGATAGGCATTCTTTTTCCATTTTTTCTAAATCACCATTAGAAATTTCCGAATGAGATTTTTCTGCGTCAAGCATTGCCTTTGAATTACTATAAGGAACTCGGAAACTCCCATACCATGTTTCTCCATCTACTGATAAATAGTTTTTATCTTGACTTGCCCACGCTTTTCTCAAGTAGGATGCACTATCAAAACTGGAAACACCGAGATTCCGAAAATAATATTGTAGGTCTGGTTGTATAATACCGAAAATATGAATCCAGATATTCTTATCTTTGCCACGGGTGTGTCTCTGTATTGCTTCCCGAACGGCAGCGATTATTCTCAAAATATCTATACTTTGTCTGCGAACCAATCCGCCTAATGCGATATATTCATACCCCATATCAATGTATTCTTGGGCATAGCGAGCATAATCTTCGGGTTTAATGCCTTGTATGGAACCAAACGGCAAAAACTTATAACCTTTAGTTTTATGAATTTTTAAGAACTTTTCAGCATTTGTTTTTGTTAAACCCATTCTTTTTTCTTTTTTATCATCACCCAATGATGAATATGGAATATGATCAACAGAAGTACCAATGTCAAATTCGAATTCATTATACAATGCTGCCGCATCTTCAGGTTTAATTGTTGGTGCATCTTCTGAAATATATGAGAAGGCACCACAATCTCCAAACAAAACTATATCTTCAGGAATATTCCTTTTTTCTCGAAGGTTAAGCAAATTCTTTTTTTTATGTTCCGAAATAGTGAATGAAGTATCTTTTTCATTGTTGGTTAAAGGTTTCTGTTTTAGTTTAAGCTGTGCAAGGCTAAACAGTAAACCATCATAAGGCACTTCCTCACCAAATACCTCATGGGCATACGCCTTGACCTTATCTGCATCGTCAGGTTCAAAAGGTTCATAAACGTATTCATTCCAATCTGGAAAAAAGTAGAGATAAGAACTCCCGTTTGACTGTTGTTTTGAGGTGATAGAGATTGGATCATTAGGCAATTTATTAAGCCATTGTTTCATTTCTTTCCGCTTTTGTCCGATACCACCTTTAGCGTAAATGACTTTAGTAGGATCAAACAACGTCTCAATGTCGTTAATCGCAGGTAGGTAATCTTTGCCTAAATTGACGAAAACAGATGCCGGTTTCCCAAGTTTTTTCAATGATGCCAGAACTTTTGAATTCATCTTTTGTGCCTGTTCTTTATCTAAACACTTGTTGTAAGGTTTAATGATGGTTGTGGCATCAATAATTTCATGTTCAGCAGATATGATTTTTATCATAAGACCGGGTGGCCATCCTTTCTCTCTAAAAAATTTTCGTAAAGAAGTGTAGTATGGACCATTATAGATTTCAAATGCGGGTGCTTCACCAAAAATAGGCTCCTCAATTTTTGTTTCAGAACAACCTACGATTAACAAATGTCCTTTCTCTGATACTTGGGGGTTAGGTTGTGAAAGATTTGACATAATTGCTATTCTTGCCCCTCGTTGCTGTCCTCGTCTGAGATAGAACTCTGCCTATATTCTTTCCACATATCTGCTATTGGTGTAGGTTTATCTTTTCCCGGTTTACTATATCTATTCCTAACTTTGACTAATGGAGACATTACTGTAGTTTTCAAGGCATTTCCTGTCACAAGAGCAATACCTGGTTTAACCCTTTTTAATGTATCTAAATTTTCTTGGTCTAACGACTCACCAACCTGTCGAATGTAATTTTGATCGTCAGGGTTAATGACACGGTGTAAAATAAATGTGTTGGCTTGGGAGACGGTTAACTGATCTACGGCAGATGGTTTTTGTGAGATTACGAGCATACCAAGTCCCATTTTTCGTCCTTCGGTTGCAATTTGCCTAGCCGCTGACCGAGCAGCCGATGTAGCTGGGTTCGTTGCAGAATTACTATCTACCTGTTGTGGAATCAATGTTCTCGCTTCTTCAAGGGCAAATAACACAGGATAAGCATTGCTACCTATGCTATATTCCCCCGATTTATATTTATCAAATGCAAATTCCATAATTGTGGAGATCAAAACTCTCCTTACAAAATCATTTTCCAAAGTTGACAAATTAAATACTGCTGTTGATACCTGAGATAAGGTCTTGTCTTTTCCACAGAAATCATCAACAAACTTCCTTACGTCTAAAGACTGGCAGTTGCGTTCAATCAAAGACTTAATAGTCCGCTTTGCCCTTCTAATGATTCTTAGTAGTGGTGTTCTGGATGAATCATTTCTATCGCGATTAAAGGCTCTGTTTTCAAGAAAACCAAGTAAGCCATCGTCCAATAGATTTTGATTTGACAAGTTGTCTAACCACTCAATCATAATTCCTTCTTGGGTTTCTGAAAAACTCTCACCTGCTATTGCCCCTATTAATCTCATTGTAAAATATGGACTTTTATTTTCATACAGTCGAATTGTTGGAAAAACGTTAAAATTGATTGCCAACCTTCGCTTGACAAGTTCTGGTGGAATGTCTTTTCCCAGTGTGCTTTGCTTAATCCTTTCAATAACAGCGTCTACTTGAGAATCTAACTTCTCGTTTTGAGAATCTAACTCCTCGTTTGGTGGAAAATCAATCATCAAATCGGGATGATTAATTACACTAAAATTTAACCATCGGTAGAAAAGATTATGATCAGTTAGTTCAAAAGCATTTTGTTGATTGTTAAAACTATCAAAAGCAGGATCAAAATCATTCCACGGTTCGACTGCATCTGACCATTCCTCCTTCAAAAATACTCTATAAGCTTCGATTTTGTTTGCTAATTCTTCATCATTTTCCACTCTTTTTTGGAAATGCTTCTCGTATAGTTTTGGATCCATCTGATTGATATTAACATAATCAGCATGTGGATCAAATACGATTGTCTTTGCACCACGGAACATTAATTCTTCCAATAAAACCGCTGTGGTAGTTGTTTTTCCCATTCCTGTCATACCAAAAACAGCAGCATGCATTGTAATAATTGAGTCTGAATCCAAAGAAACTCTTGCTTGCGTTTTCTCACCAGGGGTTTCAACATATCCAATGGGAAGATGCCACGGCTCATTTTCCGAAAAAATTTGCCTTAACACGTCTTCGGACAATCGTTTTACATGCTTTCCAGGCGTTATCGGCTGCGTTAAAGGCACTATATTTCCCGTTTGGGTATTTTTATCATATTCACCAATGACTTTACATTTAACTTGGTACAGAGTGAATCGACTTGACATTAAGTTTGGTTTGTTGAATGTCTCATCTATCTCTGAATAAAACTTTGCTGTATCCTGTGCCAAAAGTGGATTATCAGTGTTCACGTCATAAACATAAGCAACGACAATCTTACCTTCTTCTTCCAAATCAGCTTCAATATAGGCGTACTTTAATTGAAGTTGACGGTGTTCATCGTCGGCTCCAAACAAAAATGAAAATTCTTGTGTTGATGTTTCGCCAAAAATGATCCCTAAACTTTCTCGTCCAGAATCATCTTGTGGTGCATCGCTTTGTAATGAATTATCTTGCATCGTTTTCTCTCCTTTTATATTTATCGATCATAAAAATCTCTTCTAAGTTTCTGAGTTGCAGCTAAACAGACCTGTGTAAAATTGATAGGATCCAATCTATGTAAAGTTCTTTTCACCTGTTCAAACATGTAATTTTTTGTGACACTTGCGATAATCTTTTTTGGTGTCCGTGCCATCTTATCAGCATAATATAAGAATATGGGTAATCCATAACTGCTGTAGGGTAGACTAAAAACATAAATTGAAGCTAAAACTTGATGCCAATTGTCCTTATTTCCTATTTCTAAAAATTCAACTCGGATTGGTGCTTTAAGTTCACTGGTACGCACAAAACTCATTAGCATTCTGTACTTATTGAATGGAAACAAATTATCTATAATTCCATTAAGCATCCTTTCTTGTGCTGGATTATGGCGGTAACTTGTGCTACCAAAACTAACATTGAAGATGCTTTTGTTTGTCCCTGCTGGGAAATATCTTCGGATAGGTACAGGTAGAGTAAATTCGGATTCAATTGAATGTCGGTCAAATTTCAATGAAAAAGATTGTAGCATCTCATCGTCCCATCCTGATTTTTTAATTAGAGTCGTAAAATCTTCAGATTCAATGGTCTTGTATAATTTGTTTAGGATTTTTTGTTGAGATGAATCTTTACCAAAAAGTTCAATTTGATACTGCATGAACAAACTTGAATATTCTGTAGAACTAGCTTTGTCAACACAACCAATTAATTGAAAATCCATATCACTCGCTAAATCAGACAATTTCTTGAGTAATGAAAAATAGAAGCAAATTCCTGGTATTTGTCCTTCTTCGTTAATTATTTTTCCAATCCGTTCTTTTTCTTTTGCTTCAAATAGGTCTAAAAATAGTTCTACGCTGGATTTATAATCTTCATCCTCAGTTATCAAATCTAACAATTTACCACTGGCAATACCTTTTATTTCATCTTTCAATTCATTAGTTATTTTATCAATTTGGATTGGTGGAACTGTATCTGCAGTGACAACCCTTTGAATAACATCTTTTTCAAAAAGTAGTTTCAGAAACGGAGCTATCATCCGAATTAGCGGACCATGCAAAATAACAGCAAATATTGGTTCCCCTAAACCCTGAAGGATTTTCGCAGTATAAAAGGCTACATACAAGTTGAGAAGGTATGGTAAGAATTGCATTTTGTTGTCAAAGTGCTCATCATCTTGGAGGCGAAGAATTGACGAGACAGCGAGGACTCCCTCATCGGGGGGGTTTTGTGCTTCTGGAATTTTGTAACCGAATGCACAACTATGTCTATATGCTACATTACGGACAAAACTTTCTTGGTCAATTATGGATTCATCCACAGAAATTACCCATTTACCTTTCATTTCAGAACAAACATTCTCCAGGATTTCTTTATTAAATTTTGCCCTTCCTATTTCATATCTAAATCCTTCGATGTCTGGTGAGATAGTAGAGATATTCGCAATATTCGGAATGTGATTTCCAAGAAAATCCATATTAATGTCAACTAATTTATTATGGTCTTCTCCTGATAAATCTTCAAATTGTGTTAGGATATTTCCTAACACACGTTTTGTAGCATCTTCAAGAACGACATCTTTTAGACATTCTAAAATAAGATTTTCATTCATACATTTGCTCCTATAAAGCAGGTATTTACTTAATAATATTAAATGATCCAAATTGAGATATAGTAAGTCACAACCTATAATATTTTACCATAATTCATACTATAGTTTGGACAATTTTAAGTTTTGGACAATTTTAAGTTTTTTAGAGACAAAAAGCAGAAAAGAGGGTATCCTTTCAATATATATTTTTCTAAAAGGATAATTAAAATGGACCCTCTTCTCCGCTTATATTCTATGTTATCAGAATATCAACACCACTTCAAGTATAAAAACTTCGACCATTTTCGCACTTTTGTCTTGGGTTTGATAAATACCCCGCATCGTGGCACCATGACACAGATATATCTATCAACAGAACAATCAACAACGTATTGGCCACTTCCGAAGTTTCTCTCTCGTAGCGTATGGAGTGTTGATAAAGTCACATCAGTATTGACACAACAAGTTCAATCCGTTTTCAATAAAGGTGTCTATGTCTATGATGAAACCCATTCTACGACTGATGGTCTTCAGCAATATGGCACGCATTTCTTCAGAAACACGCGGTATAACAAACGCAACAAGAACCAATCGAAGTTCCATCACGGACACGAGTTCGGTGCTATCGGTTGGCTCTGTGAAACACCACAAGGGGTGCGTCTGTTTCCGTTAGCTGCTCGGGTGATGTGTCCGGGCAAAAAACGGGATAGCAGTCTTGCGGTGCTCAAGCGTATCTGTGCTCAGATGCCTGCGGGTCTGATCGTATTTGACAGAGGCTTTAATAGACGCAAGGTGTTTACACAAATCCTTTCACAAGGACACCACTTACTCTGTCGCACAAAGTCAAATGCTGTGTTCTATTATATACCCAAGCCACCCAAGCAACAGGGACAAGGTAGACCGAAACGTTATGGCGGTCGTGTGCATCTACCCTATCTGCAGTATAGAGATATCATCGTGAAAAACAAGACCCTTTCTGTCGCAGATAAAGTCGTGCGGACAAAGATGTGTCCGGTGGATGTCCGGCTCGTTGTGATACGCACACGCCCAAAGAAGTCTAAACCCTATCGCTATTTTTGTTTATTCACTTCCGACTTAGAACGTCCGGTAGCCGAGTTGATCCAACACTATAGAAATCGGTGGCAGATTGAAACCGCATTTCGAGATGTCAAACAGAACTTCGGTTTTGATACATATCAACTCCGAAAACGCAAGAGTTTGAACCGGTTTGCTCAACTCAGCTTTGTCGCAGCAACTCTCACACAACTCATTTTCACAAAGACAACGACCAACACGGCATCGGAAACGAATATAGACGAGGTGCCTCTTGACTTAGAAGACGTGCTGCTGGCACTAAATAGGCATTGGTATAAAGCCAAATATCTGACACGCGGGTTGATGACCGCTTATTTGCAACGATGTTTCCAACAACAATGTTTTTCTACGAGTTACGAGCCGAGACAAAACTCAAAGAAAAATCTAAAGATAGTTGAAGATTCTACATGAAAATGAGCAGATGGACATATTTGGACGATAATCGCAAAAATAGTATCCAAAATGTAGTGATTTCTAACAGAATTCAGAGATGTAAGAGTGTTTACAAAACAAATCTAACACCTGATCGGAAGTCCTAACGGATGAAATTGTCCAAACTATAGTAATTCATAAAATAAAGTCAAATAAATTCTGGGATTTAGTTTTCTTATAGTTTTGATTTCCGCTCAGGACACTCCACTGTTAAGAACGATCTCGTTGAGGTTTCCGGCTAAAATGGGTAATAAGTCAAAAACTAAATAGGCCTGTCCTTTTCGTTATAAATTTTGAGTTGGGAACAAAATTCCGATAGAATATTGAAATAAGACAAGAATCCTTGATTTGAACATAATTTCATGCTATAATACATTTAAACTCCAAATATTGTAAGAGGAAAAGTCACGTGAATTGCGAAATGAGCGAAACACGCATGCGAATCCTACAACTTTTAAAGATGCGTTCCAACATGACTGTCAGTCAACTCACTGAAGCGTTGCACATCAGTGCTATGGGGATCAGACAACATCTCTCAATCCTTGAAGAAGAAGGTTTAGTTGAATACCATCGAGAAAAGCATGGGCGCGGTCGTCCACATCATCTCTATGCTTTAACGGATGAAGCAAACAGCCTTTTTCCCACAACTTATGCTAATTTTGCTGTGGGTTTGATGCATGAGGTCGCAAAATTCAGCGGTCCCGGTTTCATCAATAAAGTTTTCCGTAGCCGTATGAAATCGCAGCTTCAGATGTATCAACAGCGACTTCACGGAAAAACTTTGCTTGAACGTATCAAAGAGCTTGCCCGTATTCGTGATGAAGAAGGTTACATGGCTCGCTTTGATGAAAACGATAGTGATTACGTCTTAATTGAACACAATTGTCCTATCGCAGCGATTGTACAAGAATACCCGCACGTGTGTGAAATTGAATTAGCACTCTTCAGACAATCTTTAGGAACGAAGGTCTATCGTGTTGAACATCTTATGCAAGGAAGCCACCAATGTTGCTACCGCATTCCTAAAGATGACTGCACGAATCAGGATTTAGAATCTTCGTCAGGTCATAGCACTCACAACCTAAAGGTTGGGGCTTGTGCTTCGTAGCAGTCTGCCTTCTGTAGAAGGTCTTACGTCTGCTCCACAAGAGCAGCTAAGCCTGCCCGTAGAATGTTTATAGCAGCGTTTATGTCTCTGTCGTGGGTGACCAAACTGGTATTTGTCCGTGTGCATGGATATTCTCGTCCCTCGCTTTTATCCTCAGGCAAGTAGGAGACAGGCACGTGGTTTCCTTGCGACTACGTTTGCTTTGCCTGTCAACGAGATATTATAATTTACTACATTTTTAGCTGAATATCAAATCTATTTGTTTACAAAAATCTAACTCCCGCCTGAATCCCACAAGCTAAAGCATGGGGTCTTGGCGGGAAGAGTGATAAAATGGCATCTTCATTCTTCTCGCAATTACCTAACCGTTACTAACCCAACTAAAAGGTAATTTCAATGCCTGATGAAAAAGGGAGACGTGATTTTTTCAAGGAAGCCTTGAACCAAATCATGAAACCTGTTGCAGAATTTATTGACGACAAGATCGGCGATCAGTTACCGGTTGATGATCCGAACCGTGTAATCTTGAGACCACCGGGTGCACTGCTCGAACCCGAATTCTTGGAAACGTGTCATCGGTGTGGCAACTGCGTCAAAAACTGCCCAGCCAATGCAATACAACCTCTACAAAGTCAAGACCCTAACCTTGCTAACACGCCGTACATTGTCCCTGATGAACAACCTTGTGTGATTTGTGATTCGTTAGCATGCATGTATGTCTGTCCAAGCGGTGCACTACAAAAGGTTTTTGCCGAGGATATCAGGATCGGGATCGCAGTTTTCAACACCGAAACTTGTCTCCGCACAAAATCGATCGATTGCACCTACTGCGTTGACACCTGCCCTATTGGAAAAGAAGCGATTAAGTTCGCGTCTGATGGATTAGTAGAAGTTCTTGATTCAGGATGTACTGGGTGTGGCGTCTGTCAGTACGCATGTCCAACAGATCCAAAATCGATAGTGGTTGAACCTATTCCGCTTTTACTTTAGTATCATGTCCGTTTTTCCCCAAATTCTTTTGCAGGCACCACTGAACGCGCGAAGTCTACGGGACATCAAACCGCCACTGGATGTCCCACAAAACCTACTACCCTATTTCCTTCTCGGTGGACTTATACTTGCTGCTATTGTTGGAACAATATGGGTATATCTTCGAAAACGTCGTCAGACCGAGATACCCCCTCCAATTGAAGAGGTAGTCACACGTCCGCCGCATGAAATTGCTCTTGAACAGTTGGAAAAACTTGAAACCGCATCGTGCGATATGGAGACATACCACACCCGAATTTCTTATGTCATTCGCGAATACATAGCATCACGTTACCGCATCCCCGCATTAGAGTTGACAACTACCAGCCTTCTTCAGTGGATGACACGTGAACAGATAGACGATTTATATATTGAATGTATCCAACGATTTTTTGGGAACTGCGATAAGGTAAAGTTTGCCAAGCATCAACCAAAATCATCTGATGCAGATGCAAGGATGGTTGATGCTCGGTGGTTTATTGATGTTACGAAATTGGCGAGGTAGCACTTGCTACAGTCTATCTCATAAATCATGTGTAGGCGAGGTCTCTGTGCCTCGTCATTTCTTAGTAAAAACAACGTGCGGGTACAAAGACATGTCCTTCCTCTACAGAATCGACCTCCTGGTCGCGATCCACCGAATACTTTACGCACGCGGTTTCCAGGGCTATTTAGTTCTCCGAATATTTAGATTTTCAATCTAAGACTTTCCCCTGTAGGAGCGATCTCCGAATCGCGACTTTTCGGATAAAATGGACAAAAAGCCTAAAACTAAATAACCCTGCGCGGTTTTGAATAAGCCTTGATTAACACAGTTAATAATGATATAATAAAAAATACAGGTAAAGTATCCTCTTAAATTACTAAACTTTTTTGACACAAGTATTGATAAAGACAACGGACGTAGAATTTAAAATTCAAGTGAGGAACGCATTATGAAACGCGCAAATTTTATCAGCATATTTTGTGTGCTACTGTTTTTGTTTCTAATCGTCGGCATAAGCACACAGAGTATAGCAGAAGTGGTAACCTTGAAGGTAGAAATTTCGGATGTTGTTAGTCTTACGGATGCCATAAAAATTCGACGGCTATTATCACCGTGGGCAGACGCAAAAGATATTACCTTTCATAAACCCGTTGACAAGAATGGCAGAGAAAGACTTTTCTCCACAGTAGTTGAAGTGAAGCCGAGAACGGGCATTTCGAAATACAGCGAAACACATACATTTGACGTCTACGACATTACGCGACAGTTGAAGGATTCTCGATATCGTGGACGGCATGGGATAGGGCAGGTCCGCCTCCTAAAAACCGAAGCGAAAGTTCGAGGCACTATGTTTGCTTACCCCGGTTTTACCCGCGGCAGTGTCCGCGATATTCCTGCATGGGCGCGTCGGAGAGCTCATACTTCTGAGATTCATCACGCACTCAATGCCGGAAACGGTAACCAGAAATTTGTTTTCAAGTCATCCCCAGAATTCGATCAGTTGCGAATTGATGTTTCAAAAGGCAATAATGAGGTGGAAGTAGAAGGGAAAATCGTAGCGTTTGACGGACCTTATCCTGTATTAAAAGTTCACACCTATAAAGTCGGTCCCCGTACCTACAAGAAAACGCCACCTCAACAGACAGAAACAGAACCAATGGAAGGTGAGAATCCTGCTGAGGAGCAGAAGCCGAAGTACGATTACATTGAACAGGACTGATAGAACGACAATCTCCGTGGGCGCACTTTCAAGGCATGCCCACGGAGATAATACGAAGTGTTAAGCCTGATAACCCCCCGTGTTAAACAACACAATCTGATCGGAAGACGTAATCGTCCCGTTCGCTACGAGTGGTTTGAGTGCGGCGACTGTGGCTGCCCCTTCAGGACATGTCAAAATGCCTTCGGTTGTAGGTAACAGTCGCATCGCCTCACTGATAGCATCATCCGTGACAGCAATTGCTGCACCACCACTTTTGCGAATTGCATCCAAAATAAGAAAATCTCCGATGGCTTGCGGCACCCGCAACCCACTTGCGACGGTTTGTGCATTTTGCCAAGGAACAGCAGTCGGCATGTCTTCATTCCATGCCTTAACAATTGGCGCACATCCCGCTGCCTGAACGGAGATAAACCGCGGTCTTTTCTTTCCGATCCAGCCAATATTTTCTAATTCTGCGAAACCTTTCCACATTCCCACAATACCTGTACCGCCTCCAGTAGGATAGATGATCACATCTGGAAGTTTCCAACCGAACTGTTCCGCGAGTTCAAACCCCATTGTCTTTTTGCCTTCTACACGGTAAGGTTCTTTAAGAGTAGAGACATCAAACCAACCCTCATCCTTCTTCCGCTCAGCAACAATTTTACCAGCATCAGTAATTAACCCATCAATCAGGGTAACGTTTGCACCCGCAAGCCGGCACGTCTCCTGATTAAAGGCAGGTGTATCTTTCGGCATAAAGATGTAAGAGGAGATACCAGCACACGCAGCGTAGGTTGACAAAGCTGTCGCTGCGTTTCCTGCAGATGGAATAGCTAATTTTTTTATCCCGAGAGCCTTCGCTTTGGAGACTGCCATTGCTAAACCACGCGCCTTAAAACTGCCAGTCGGTAAACGGGACTCGTCTTTTATCCAGAGTTCAGGTAAACCGAGTTGGTCGCCAAACTTTTTCGCGTGGATGAGCGGTGTCATCGTCTCACCGAGGGAGACAATGTCTGCTTCGTCGCAGACAGGTAGAAGTTCCTTATAACGCCATAAGGACGGTGGTCTGGACAGGAGATGATCAGGTTTCCATTTATCAGCCAATTGGTCAAGCGCATAGCGTGCAAACAACGGTTTCCCACACGAGTGGCAAACGTTCTGCGGTATTTCGTGTGGGTATGTTTCGTTACAATTGCTGCATTCAAGATGCTGTAGATAGTTTTTCATGTTTTAAATAGCCGATTGAGGAATATGAAGTTTTATGAGCGCACAAGCAATCTGAGTAGGATAGCCTTCATGCTATGGAGTCGGTTTTCAGATTGCTCAAAAATAATTGCGCGCGGATCGTTAAGCAGCGCACCCGCTATTTCATAGCCTCGGTGTGCTGGTAGACAGTGCATAATCCGACAATTGAGACCCTTAAGCAGCGCATCGTTCAACTGATACGGCATCATCTGCTTTATACGACGTTCCCGTTCCTTAGCAAAATCTGGATCCGTGAAGAATTCCATATCTATCCATGTATCCGTGTATACAATATCGCTTTGTGCTATGACTTCCTGCAGGTCCGACGTGCTATTAATAGTATCTGTGGAAACCGTTTTATAGCAACCTTTTTGTTCCGCTTCAGTCCATAGTTCCTCATCAACAGCAGCGGGATTTACCTCCGGTGCAATAACAGTCACTTCAAGTCCGACCTTTATCCCCGCGGC
Organism: Candidatus Poribacteria bacterium; assembly: GCA_965237835.1. GTDB lineage: Bacteria > Poribacteria > WGA-4E > WGA-4E > WGA-3G > MSPOR6. The sequence continues at coordinate 1,845,483 of OZ250160.1, forward strand.
GATGAGTGAATTGCAGACATTGTTGTGCACACCGATAAAACATACCTTGACACCATTCAGTCTACCGAGGTGTTCCTGTATTGTCATTAGGTCGCCGAGGGCTTGGGTCGGATGGTATCTGTCGCAACAACCGTTAATCATAGGAACGGATGCTGCTGCGGATGCCTTGCAAATATCCGTATGTTTAAGGAATCGAGCTAAAATCACATCAACATAAGCAGACAAAACGCGAATTTCATCGCTGAGGTCAGCCAGACCAAAGTTAGTTGTCCGCCAGTCTAAATAGTGTGCGTGTCCACCAAGCTGCACAATCCCAATTTCTCCTGCACATCGCGTCCGAGTAGAGGTTTTTTGGAATAGCAGTGCAAGGCTTAATCCTTTCGCAGCGTGTCTATATTTTTCAGGATAGTTCTTGATCTTAAGGCAGTCTTCTACAGTTTCGAGGATCTCCGTTTCTGACCAGTCTTTCAGTGTTATTAAGTGCATAATGCCGTCCTATAAAAGTCTTACATTTCGGTAGAAATATAGACATTTCATTCCTGTTTCCGAGTCCGTTGCGTAAACTAATTATGACTGATGTGCTCTCCGCAGGCATTTATCCTCTCGGTGGAACTCACCGCGAGGTTTCTCAAGTTGATTGCGGCGTTTAGGTCTCTGTCTTTTGGCATACCACAATTATCACATTTATAGGTTCTGTTTGATAGTATCAAATCTTTGTTGACATCTCCACATTCCGAACAGGTTTTTGATGATAGATAGAAGTGGTCGGCTTCAACAATCGTAACACCCCGTGTGATTGCCTTGTCCTTCATCATCATTAGAAAAGCATGGCGTGAAGCATCACTTGATTATACTGTTTTTTAGCAAGAGCTATCTTTTTCGCCTACGCTTTGTCTAAAGTGGTGTCATCAAAGATGACATATCCATTTGGCGTTTGCTTCAAGTGCTGTTTGACACTTTCCCATACTAAACGCGGTGGGAGCCGATCACCTGCGAGATAGCGGTTTATCTGATCATGACTAAATCTCTCACAGTGGTCTGCAAAGTGAGTAAGAGTATAGTTAGTAGGTGTGCTAAGTAGATATTAACAATAATCAAGACGGGTTGGTTTTGTCATCTTTATTGGCCTCCTTACACAACATATTAGCCTATTGAGGAGTCTATGTCAAGTATTATTGCGTAAGTCCAGGGCTATTTAGTTCTCCGAATATTTAGATTTTCAATCTAAGACTTTCCGCTGTAGGAGCGATCTCCGAATCGCGACTTTTCGGATAAAATGGACAAAAAGCCTAAAACTAAATAACCCTGGCGTAAGTCCTGTTTAAGACCTTCCGCTGTCCGAGCGAGTTCCAGCTCGCGACTTTTCGGTTAATATGGACAAAAAGTCTAAAACTAAATAGCCCTGATTTGACACCAAGTTGTTATTGTGTTATACTACCCTTATTCCTTCTTTGCGATAGCCGACTATGATCGTGCTATCTGTCTCAGACAGGATGATACACTCGTCTACCACAATCATGGGACAGCGAAGGGGCAACTCGGTCACTATGCTGCTGCAATAGCTGATTATGATATAGCTATACACCTCAATCCGGATTTTGCAGAAGCTTACGACGGTCGGGGGCTAGCAAAAACAAAACTGGGTCAATACCGTGCTGCGATAGCTGACTATAATACCGCTATCCGATTTGCCCCCAACTATGCAAATAATACCAATTCTCTTGGTTATCAAAATTCGGTCTAAAACTCTTGAGTTTTGATAACAATAATGGAGGTTTAATATGCTTCGCGACATCTTGACACACAAATGGATATTGGGCGGTATTGCCCTCTTGATAATCGTTGCTGTCTCTTGTTATTTTTGGTACCAGCATGAGATATCACCTTACGAAAAAGAAGTTGCCAAATCCGATGAACTGCTACGCCAACGGGAAATACCTAATAAGGCAGATACTGACAACATGACAGAAGACGAAACCAAAACGCCTACCGCAGAGATGCCTATCGCGGAGGGGAAAGTCTCCGATGCAGATATAGAGAAATTACTCAAGGAGATTGCTGCGGAGGGGAAAATCTCTGATGCAGATATAGAGAAATTACTCAAGAATGTTGCTGCGGAGGAAGAAGAGATAAAAGAAACCCTCTCGGCTGAAGAGATGGCAAAACGAGAAAATCAGCGAAAGGCGAAGGAGCTCTGGGAAAAAATAGGCAAAATAATACAGGATGCTGGTGGAGGTATACACACTGCTACGCACCCAGAAGAAATGCAAGAAGTGGTTCGCCTTCTAGATGCAGCCGCAGGAGGAACCACCATATTTACCCAGATGAATAATTTCGCAATGACGTTCCAGAACAGTGTGAGCTCAAACGGGGACGTGCGTACTTCCGATCTCTTAAAAATGGCAGATTACTATGAATCAGAACTCGGCGAACTTAGCGAACTCGTCGCTCCTCGTTCCGCAGAAGCTTTGCGCAACCTGGCAAAATATGCCACCATTAAAGGCTACGAGGTAATTAATCTCAACGAGATGATAGCAAATCATGATGAGATTGAAAAAGTTCTGAAGGCTCACGATGAGTCGACCAAATAATGCTCAAGCCACGGAGGACTTTATGAAAAACCGCAACTGGTTATTATACATAATGTGAGCTTGGTATAAGCCTACTTTCACGAGTTCGCGGGTATTTTTCCACTGATTTCCCCTGTTTGAAGGGTTTAGGAGGTCCGAAATAGGTAAAAACATCCTCCTATCTATACCGAAGTTCACGTTATTTCGGACACCGAGTTCACGTTTCATTAGACTTGGGATATAAGTGCTTTTCTTTGAAACCTTGTTCTGAGTGCGGATATAAAAATGAAAATCTCTCTCTTGAAGATAGACATTGGATATGTCCCGAATGTGGTTCTCACCATGATAGGAACGTCAACGCTTCTATCAACATTCTCATGGCGGGCTTGGTTTCCGTCGCTGTGGAGCAGACGTAAGACCTTTGAAAGAAGGCGAACTGCGACGAAGCACAAGTTTCCCAACCCTCTGAGTTTGGGTACTATGACATAAGGATTTCAATATGCGATTGAAAGATAAAGTTGTGTTAATCGGTGGTGCAGGCTCAAACATGAGTCGCGCAACGGCATTGCTTTTTGCACAAGAGGGCGCGCAAGTGGCACTTGCTGCACGTACAACAGAAAAGATGACAGAGACAGCTGAACGTATCCGCACTAACGGTGGTAATGTGCTGACACATCAGACCGATTTGATGGATGCCGCGCAGGTAGACGCACTTATTGATGCTACTGTAGCAGAATTTGGTGGTATTGACTGCTTCATCCACGCTGCGGGTGGGTTTTTCTCAACCGAACATGATATTACTGCAATGGATCCAACATATTGGGATGGTGCGTTGCAAAACAATTTGCAAACCCTTTTCAACCCTATACGCCGACTTGTACCAATATTGGAGAAACGGGGTGGCGGTTGTATTATCACTATTTCAGCAGGGGCACGGGTGCGCCAAGATGCAAACGCTGCTTATGCTGCTGCGAAAGCGGGAATGGTAGCAACAGCAAAAAACCTTGCGAAAGAGTTGTATGATAAAAATATACGTGTTCATGCATTATGTCCGGGGATTATCTGGGATCCATTACCAGAGGGTGAAATCGCTCCAGCCACAACGCAATTAGAGAGATTAGGGAATCCGATTGATATAGCCTATGGTGCACTATGGCTCTGCTCTGACGAGGCTGCGTGGGTTACGGGATTGGAATTGACGATTGATGGTGGGGATTCGTTGTTCATTGATTCGCCAATTCGACGTGAGGTATTGTCATAGCAAGATTGATTCGAAAAAATTATGGTGCGAAAATGTGGTAGCGGGAAATTAAACCAACACCGAGTGCAGTGTTGGCAACCTATTCATTATCATTCATTTTTCATCCTCTCTCTCGCGATTTTTACGTAGTTATTGTCAAGGTCACAACCAGAAAATCTTCGGGCATTTCTGACAGCAGCGGCCCCTGTGGTGCCTGAACCGAGAAACGGGTCCACAACTAAATCTCCCGTGTTACTATGTTTTTGCACCAAGTCCTCAAACAGCAATAAAGGTTTTTGTGTCGGGTGCATCCTATTTCCGTTGTGCCGTGGGATAGGATACGCATAAATACCAGAATCGTACTTACTATTGAAGGTCGGTTTACCTACTTTTACGCCTGTAACTGCCATTTCCCGACTATTAGATAAATAGGTTGCCCTCATATTCAGCGGCACAGGATTGGTTTTCTGCCAGATAACCAACCGAACCATCTTAAAGCCAGCGGATTCCATAGCATCCTTTAACCTACCAATTTTCCATACACTGCAACTAACCCAATTTCAAACTTTTGGTTGAAATTGGGGTGTGAATCTGATAAACTGTATATAGTCATAACAGAATTCCGTTACTGTCTTAGGGGGTAAGATGCAACAACTTTATGATACACAAGCACCCAATCCACCGTCTCGTGCGATTCTTGTCGGAGTAAAACTGCGCGATGCTTTGATGCACCAAACTGAGGAATCTCTGCAGGAACTTCAACAACTGACTGAAACTGCGGGGATTGGAGTCGTTTGTGAAACAATTCAGCCGCGTAATGTGCCGAATTCAACCTATTTTATTGGAAAAGGTAAGATAGAAGAACTAAAGGAGGTTGTTGCGGAACTTGAAGCGGATGTAATCATCTTTGACGAAGAACTAACGCCCGCGCAGACACGAAATATTGAAAGAGAACTTGATATTGCAACCGTTGACAGAACAGGTCTTATCCTACAAGTTTTTGCGCAACGCGCCTTAACCAGCGAAGCGCGGCTGCAAGTCACGTTGGCACAATTGGAATATGCACTCCCACGACTCACACGCATGTGGACACACCTTTCACGACTTGCAACCAGTGGCGGCAGCGGTAGTGGGGCACTACGTGGTCCCGGTGAAACGCAGCTTGAAATGGACAGACGCTGGGTTCGCAGGCAAATATCTCAAATCAAAAAAGACTTAACAAAGGTTGAAAAGCAGCGACAGGTTCAACGACAAAACCGATTAGATAAAATTAAAGTTTCTCTTGTCGGATATACCAACGCGGGTAAATCAACCCTATTTAATACATTGACAGGCGAAAACGTATTAACGGAAGATAAACTTTTCGCTACCTTGGATTCAACCACTCGACGGGTGAGTTTGCCCGGAAATCAGAATATGTTGTTGAGTGATACTGTCGGATTTATCAAGAAGTTACCACACCAACTTGTTGCAGCGTTCAAAGCAACGTTAGAGGAGGTCACGGAGGCGGATCTGTTGTTGCATGTTGTTGACATCAGCCATCCAGAAGCAGAAGCACAAATTGGAGCAGTGGATCAGGTTCTTTCAGAATTGGATGCGTCCGATATTCCGATGGTAATGGTTTTCAATAAAATTGACCAACTTGAAACGGAAGACCTGTTACATATCCTTCAGACACGTTACACAGAGGCGATACCCATCTCAGCGCAGCGCGGAGATGGTATCTCAGACTTATTGGAGACGTTAGCAGAACGTTTTCTATCACACGGCGTTATGCTTGATCTGAACATCCCTTATGCTGAGGGAAAAGCATTAGACATGCTATATAAGTATGGTACGGTGTTGGGAACAGATTATGCTGAGGATGGAATTCACGTCAAGGCGCGTTTGCCAAGTCGCTATCTCAAATCGGTATCACAGTTTTCGGTTACTTCCAACATAACGTAACGTGAGCTCGGTGTAAGAAATAACGTGAGTTTTGGTATAAATGGGACGGTGTTTTTACCTCCTAAACCCCTTAAACAGGGGAAATTAGTGGAAAAAACCTGCGAATTTGTGAAAGTAGGCTTATACCGAGCTCACGTTAACGTAGTAAATCAACACCGAATATCTTATAGCGTTCATGCGTTTAGAAACTCTCTCACAATCATGTTCAAGAGATAGCAGGATATTTTAAGGACCAACAGCATAATGGGATGGTTAGACAGTATTGAAATTGGACACGACTTGCAAATCTGTCCGGATTGCGATCAAGAATATGAGGTACTTGAACAGTTTTTAGGTGAATCCCAAAACAGACTATCAGATTGGATTGATGCAGTGTTTAACGATGCGTATTTTGTTGAACTGCGGTGTCCACAATGTCTTGAAGGGAATTAGCTGACAATCCCACTGCTTTAGCTGTGGGTCAAAAAACGCTTGACATTTACATGTATTTTGTAGTATAATTATAAGACTGACTCAGTGGTGGGTGCGTCAACACCTACCACACCTTTGACGCGGGAGTCAGAAACCTACGGGAGTCAGATATGCCATACAAAACACACAAAATAACTTTAGATCCCACTTTTAAGCAAAGACGCTGGTTTTCACAACAATGTGGCTATGCGAGATTTGCATATAATCAAGCGTTGTCAGATTTCAAGGCAGGTTTAGATCAAGACAACTTCCAATCGTGGCGAACTCTTAACAACAATTTCAATCAGAAAAAGAAAGATTACGATTGGACAAGTTCGCAAGATCAACGAGCTGCCTTATATGCTATCAAACATCTTGGACAAGCGATTGCGAATTGGATAGGCAAGCGTGCAAAGTTTCCTAAGTTCAAGGGACGGGGACACAAACAAAGTTGGACAACAGACGAGCAATCCGTCCGAGTAGAAGGCAAACGCATCAAAATACCCAAAATCGGTTGGATTAAAACGCGTCAAGAGTTACGATTTGTAGGTTCAATAATCAAGGTGACTATCTCAAGGACAGCACATCGTTGGTTTGCATCTATCACCGTAGAAACAGAGGACACCGAAGCAGTTGATAACTCAACACACCCTGTTCTTGGTATAGATGTAGGCATCAATACACTGGCAACCTTGAGTGATGGGACTAAGTATGATAATCCAAGACCCCTAAAACGCTATGAGAGAAAACTCAAACGAGAAGCACGAAAGTTGAGCGGTAAAGTGTTTAGATCAAATAACTGGTCTAAACAAAAACACAAGGTAGAACGTATCCACTATCGTATCGCTTGTATCAGAAACGATGTGCACCACAAAGCAACTACCGATATTATCCGTCGTGCAGGTGCTATCAGCATAGAAACACTCAAGGTGACAAACATGCTAAAGAATAGAAAGTTAGCAAAGGCGTTATCAGATTCAGCGTTAGGCGGGTTTCTAAATAAACTAAAAACGAAAGCAGATGCTTTCGGAATACCTGTATTAGAAGCACCGCAATTCTATGCATCAAGCAAAACTTGTAGTAGTTGTAGACACAAAAAAGATGACTTGACGCTATCAGAGAGAACTTATCATTGCAGTCAATGCGACTATCAAATAGATAGAGATGTCAACGCTGCAATAAACCTAAAACACCTCGCTGTCGGATAGACAGAGAGTATAAACGCCTGTGGAGTCCAAGTAAGACCTCTGTTTGAGGCACGAGAGACGGAAGCAGGAATCACAGAGGAGGGTTGTGTGCTAAAAGAAGCACACGGCTTTAGCCGTCGTGAGTATCACACACGCCACTTGTGCATACAGGCGTTGACACCTACACAGTTCCACACTGAAAAGGAAAAGGAAAATAAAATATGAAGATAGGCGTTACCCAAATAATTCTCGGAAATATGTCACTGGATGATACACTTTCTCTTTGCCAAGATGCTGGCTACGATGCGGTTGAACTTACCTTTGGTGAAAGTAAAGATACAGACATCAATATGAGTGATGCAGAACTTCAAGGTATCGCTGCGAAGTGCGAAGCCGCGGAAGTTGAGATCGCCAGTATAACCGCGGGCTACGCGAATCGTGGTAGTCTGCTCAGTCTTGATGCGGAGCAACGTAAGAGTGGTGCGAAATCGCTTGCACGCGGGTTAGAGGTTGCAGGAGCACTCGGCGTAGGTGGAATTTTACTGCACCCAGGTCAACTTTCCGTTGAAGGCACCTATCAACAGGTATGGGATAATCTCGTTGGCATTCTAAAAGACCTGGCACCCTCAGCTGAGTCACACAAAGTTGCCATCGGATTGGAAAATGTGTGGAACAAATTCCTGCTTAGTCCGAAAGAGATGCGCGAGATTGTTGACGAAATCGGCAGTGACTGGGTTGGAACTTATCTTGACACCGCGAATATGATGGCATACGGTTATCCTGAACATTGGATACGTGAACTCGGTCACCGTATCAAACGTGTGCACTTCAAGGATTTTTCGCGTGGCTCCCATCGATTTGTAAATCTGTTAGATGGGGATACAGATTGGACATCGGTTATGGAAGCATTCCGTGCTGTCGGTTACGATGGATATGTAGTTCATGAAGTCGGCGGGGATAGGGAAGCACAAATTGATCTTGCGGAACGGATGCGAAAAATTATAGCGATGTAGAGGTTAAAAAGGAGAGGCGATGGCTTGACAAAACCATCGCCTGATGCCGGAGATCGGACTCGAACCGATATGGACCCAGGGCCCGCTGGATTTTGAGTCCAGTGCGTCTACCAATTTCACCACTCCGGCTCCATCGGGTTAGAAACCCATTCTACAAGAACTTCTCTAATATATCCTATTCTTAAATATAACACATTTTGGGAGAAAAGTCAAAAAATTATGGCAAACCAACGAAGAGGTCTGGCATCTGAAAGCATCTTTCAACGGATTTCTACGGCTGTGCAAGCATTTCTGGCATTATTGCTTGAGAGGGAGACATGGCAAGCATTGGCACGTTGGGTATTTTGGCGCGTTTTGCCGAAACGTCGACGTATCCTTAAATTGATAACTGAACTGAAACCGCTTGCAGAGAACGCCCTACCCGAAATGCATGCACTGCGCGATGAAGTTTTTTCAAAAAGTTGTCTTGAGTTACGCCAACTGAAAGACCAACAAGTTCTATTGGATATCCTGAACCATGTAGAACAACCGCTTGGATTAGAGCAAATCTTTTTTGCTGCAGTGTATCCAGTTTTAGTTAAACGGGATCTGGAAGCGATCCCAATTGTAAGAAGGTTACCACATAGACTTGATGTGGAAATCGGTTATCTGGCACACAACGAAGATTATTTTTACTGGGTATTTGAAATTGATAGTAACAGGCGTATGTCTTTAAAAACACCTCTTGAGGTTCGAGAAGAACAACGTGAAGACAAACGTATTGCGATCTATACACTCGGTTGTACAGGACTTGTTGAAACAGACTTTGCTGCGTATGCGGAACAGTGGCTTCTGAACGCGCCGCGGTTATCAATCGCGCTGCCGCTCCTCGCTACGGCTTATGCAGAACAGTGGATCCTCAATGCTCGTATCTACTTCGCGCACATATTAAAAGATTTGAAAAAGCGGAATTATAAAGTTACAGCAGAGGCAATACCTGATTTTGAACGGGCGAGGTTGTCAATATTACGCCATCTCTCCCTTCTCCGGCTAAATAAACGTCAATTTCAGTCCGTACGCCGAAAGCGTTGAGATAGATACCCGGTTCAATTGAAAAACAAATACCTTGGATAAGAATACGTTCATCACGGGTCTCCAGATTATCTAAATTTGCGCCGTTACCGTGTATAACGGTGCCGATGCTGTGTCCAGTCCTATGGATAAAGTATTGACCGTATCCTTTTTCGGTGATATACTCGCGCACACAATCGTCAACAGCGTAGCCCGGAATCGGCTCGTTCGCTGCCCATTTCTCACGGATGAACGCCACTGCTCTATCTCGTGCTTCCTTAACAATTTCAAATATCTCAACATACCGGTCAGGAACGGTTGTTCCCGTATAGGCTACCCACGTTGTATCAGCAAAAACAGCGTCAGGATCTTTCTGCTTTGCCCAAAGATCAATTAAGATAAAGTCCCCTGTTTTAATTTGTTGTGTGCGGGTTGCGGTAGGGGCGTAATGTGGGTCGCCGCTGTTGGCATTGACAGCAACAATTGGAGGATGATCGGTTACCAACTCCATTTCATCAAACTGGCTAAGAATCTGCTGCTGAACGTCATATTCGGTGATTGTATTGCCAGCCCTAAGTTGGTCACCAATCCACGTGAAGGCATAGTCTTTTGCTTGCAGGATCAAGTGTGCAGATTTTTGATGCCCTTCGTACTGTGCTTCGGTTAGACGTGCTTCTATATGTTGTGCCAGTTCCGCAGACGAATGTATCTCAATGCCGAAATTTCTGATCCATTCCAACGTGCCAGCGTCTACGCGTGAGATATACGGAATTGATGCGTTAGGCGAATACTCCATCGCAACTGATTGGACATTGGCGAGTAAGGATTTCATCTCCTCGTTGAGTTCTTGCCATCCAGCGTAAAGTGAGACGTTTCCTATTACATCGGTAAAGTTTGATGTTTCTATCCGATGAATTAACCATCGTGATTCCCCGTGCGCGGGAATTAGACAGAACCAACGGCGGGTGATGTTGGCACCGGTCAAACCTGCTACGTTTTGTGATATCGGGTTGATGCCGCGAAAATCGTATAGAAGCCAAGCATCAAGGTTTAATGTTGTTAATGCAGTCTGAATTTCGGATATTTTCATATTTCTTCAATCTTTTGGGAATAGGAATATTAAACATTTAGAATCATCATAATAGCACAATCAGTGATTGTTGTCAAAAGGTATTTAGAACCTATAGGGGCATTTAGTTTTCTGAACATTTAGATTTTCAACTTAAGACTCTCCGCTGTCCGGGCGATCTCCGAATCGCGATCCTCTCTAAAATGTAGTGAAAAACTTGAAAACTGAATGGCTCTAGGTTTATGGTTAGATAATATTGACACTTAGTTGGGCAGGTTGTATACTATATCAAAATTAACTATGGAGAAATTGAAATGCAATTTGATTTTAACGAACTTGGACTTGCTGCTAGCTTAGCTGGGATTAGTGCTTTTTGGATAGTTGCGTTTGGGGTTGTGACTGCAATAATACATATTACCTTTGCGGTTGCAGTATACCGAGATGCGAAAAGTCTGGCAACACCTATTTTTGTAGGATCTGTAATATGGATGTTGGTAACACTTATCGGCGGTGTGTTTGTGGCAGCTATTTATTGGGCTATGCATCACTCGCGGTTGAATTCATCTATTCCGGGTACAACTGCAGAAAGCGAAAAAGAAGAAATATTGTAAAATACTTACCTATCAAGAAGTGTTTCACTGTTTTTGAGAAAAAAGAAACCCGTAACATTAAACTGTTACGGGTTTCTTGTGTCGAAAAGAGAGATGTGACAACTTATTTCAATACTGATTTTAAATTCCCCCACGTGGTTGTCAATTTTCCACCGGGTTCAACCGCGAGGAATGCAGAATTCTCAGCAAGGTAATTAAGCACGTTTTCCGAAAGTTTTCTGAGATTATCCCCTTCTTTTGACTTTGTATCAGTGTAAACACCGTTATGGTGTCCAAGCGTGATGATTTTCCCCGCTTCAACATCATATTCAACAAAGGGGCGTTCTCCACCGCCAGCACCGCCATCACGTGTCTTTGTGCCGAGGATTTTACCTCCAGGAGGAGTTCCTCCAAAGTTATGAAAGTCTGAACTGAATCCAGCTTGATCCATGCTTGTGAGAAAAATAGGTCCACTGGTGTCAAATCCTTTATACACTGGATGGTCTTTTGCATCATCGGTTGGCATAATACCAATTTCTGGTGGACCTTTACCGAGAGGGGATAGGTTTCTGGGAGTACCACCTTTTTCAACGCCAATTTCTGCGACATATTTGAGCGCTAGTGCGGAGAGAAATATACCCCCACCTGCTTCTATATAATCAAGAATCGCCTTTTTGGTAGCGTCCTCAAGAAAAGGTTCTGGCAATGTGTTCGTTTCTGTATAGAAGAGCCACAACACAGCAAATTGATCCAATTTTATAGAATTGCCGCCACTGTTCTTAAAAACACCATTGTCAGCGATAAGTTTTGTCGATTGAAAAGTGTCGTCTGCCCATTGGTAGGCAGCTTCCTCAACTTCCCCAAGTTGGTTGTCTCCTGCCAACAACCCGACGGTTACGTCTACTGATTGTGCTGGCAAAATTACAGCCACCGAAAAGAGCAGAACTATGAACAAGTAACGAAATGTTATAAGATGTTTCATTATGTCATCTCCTTCATCTGTTTTTTGTATAATAGCATGAATTAGTGATGTTTGTCTATAAAAAATAGAGGCATTAGAAAATGTCGTAGGTTGGGTTGAACTTGCGAAACCCAACATGTTATACCAAATTAACTTGATTCGACGCCTTCAGATAAAGTCGGCATTGTGAGAAGGACCCAGAGACATCGCGCTACAAATCGGGTTAATTGGGTATTATGACCTTCAAAATGGTTGATTGTTGGGTTTCGCTGCGTTCTACCCATAGGCGTCAATTTAGGGAAATATCTGTGTTTTTATGAACGCTTCTCAATAGGCATGAGGATTGAAACTGTCTTATATTCAGTCCCGTAGAGACGATATGTTTATAAGACCTCGTTTAGGCACATCTCTTGAGCTCCGTATGAAGATTAAGAATTTAATCGGGTAATTCCGGGATGTGTGATAACAGACAGATCGGTTCGTAGTAGTGCGATTCATCGCACGTCGCGTAGCCACAATTACCCAATTTATTTGTTAAACTTCATTAGGAGCGACATATCCGGATTGGTAACCCATTGCTATAAACATACCGCCCCTACGGGGCTCAAGAGATTGGTTGCCACGTTTTTTATAAACATATCGTTCCTACGGGACTAAAGAGGGTTTCTCATATTCGTCCAATCACTAAATTGACGCTAATGGTGCAGTTAGGAAACCGCACCATAGGCGTCAATTTAGTGGTTTTTCAAATATGAGAATTCTCTTTAGTCCCGTAGGGACGCAATGTTTATATAAAACGATGTCCTTAATCTCTTAGAGCTCCGTAGGAGCGGAATGTTTATATAAGACGTTATACACATTTCGCTCCTACGGAGCTGAAGAGATGGGTTTGCGGGACGAGGTACTATAAACATATCGTCCCTACGGGACTAAATATAAGACAATCTCAGTCCTCATGGTTATTGAGAGGTGTTTATAAAACGCAGACATTTTCTTAAATTGACGCTAATGGTGCAGTTAGGAAACCGCACCTACCGTTCGCGGGGAACCTCAAACGTGTCGCTGAAGTCAAGATGCTTTACCAATTAGGATCGTAGTCCCAATTTAAGCGTTGTCTACCATAAAGGATGCCGCCAATTTCAGTTTGGTGGCAGACAAGACATCTATGGAAGTCGCTAACACCGTGCAATTCATGTGCAGAAATGATTTCTGGTGTGTTATGTTCGTGGCAGGTGATGCATGTGTAACTGCGGTATGGAGTATCCGCATAGAGTGCAAGTTGTTCTGTCGTTTTCTTGACGTGATAGCTGAGGCGGTTTTCTTTGTCGTCAATTGTCCAAAAGTTGCCAACTTCCTTGATTGATATTCTTGCAGTTTGAGGTATCTTTATTTCGTGTTGTAAAAACCACCACAGCATATCGTCTGGAATAGTTTCAGACGTATCCAATTCTTGCTTTAGAGCGACATCAACATGGAAAAGTAATGGTTCAGATGTATGGCATTTCGCACAAGGAACATCGTGGGCATCGGTAAGCGGGAAGAATTCGTCGTGGTCAAGTTTGGCTTGTCCGTGGAAGACAATGCTAACCAACAAGATCGGAGCGAGGGCGAGATGGCACCTGAGCAGTGTTTGACGTGTCTTGCGAGTTGTAAGACTGACAGCAATTCCCGTGCCTAAATTTGACATTGCAAGTAAAAAGGTTAACCATGAATGCCACGCAAGCGGTTGGAATGTGGAGTGGAAAAGCACAAGACACAAACCGAGGGATGCAACCCGCTGATGGTATTTGAGCCATATCTGCCGATTGCCCCAACGTATCCATCGACTTCGGAGGAGATACAGGCTTGCAATGAGGATAGCAATAGCCCCGATGATACTGATTGTGTGTCTTGCTTCACCGAAACTGCCTGCTTGCCAGATACATAAAAAAGAGATTACAGCGGCACCGATGACACCGTGCCCGATTTGGACAAAGACTTTCATGCTGTCAGTTTAGCATGTCCATGAGGTGAGAGCAAGTGGAAAACTACCGTAGTCAATCACAATGTGAATTTGTATCCGTGACATTTACAGATATTTTCGCAAATGCGCCAATGTCCTTTCCACTGCTCCGAGATTTTCCTCAATCAACTGCTTTCCGATTTTTCCAGCGGCTATTCTCTCCTCTTTACTGTTTAACCACTCAGTTATAACCGTTGCCATCTGTTGTGGTGTCCGTACAAGTTTCGCCGCGCCTCTCTCCAGTAGTAAAGACGCTTCATAAGCGTTCTGGATAGTTGGTCCAAACAGGATCGGTTTTGCCATCGCTGCAGGTTCCATCACATTGTGAACGCTACCGTGAAAACTTCCGCCGACAAAAGCGATATCCGCTAATTGATACAGTTTTGCTAAAATTCCCACCGTGTCAATAATGAGAACATCTATCCTCTCAAAACTTACATCGTTGTCAAGTTTTGAGAAGCAACGATACGTCAATTGACGTTGATTCAACACAGAAAAAATTTCGGTTATACGTTCCGGTGTCGGTTCATGTGGCACTAAAATCAAGTGTGGCAAACGATCAGGCGCATCTTTACGAAGAATCTGGTACGCCTCCAATATAACCTCCTCATCATCTGCATAAGTGCTACCAGCAATGAAAATATACTGATGCGTTGTAGAATTGGCATGCAAGTTACGCCCTAAAGTCACTTGCCCCGGGAAAAATTCTGTGTTACATTCAACAGAAATTGCCCGTCGGTAAACTTGCTCGTAACGGGTATCACCAGTAACAACAACCTGATGTATTGAAGAACAGAGTTGTTGAAACCGTGCTGCGTCCGTTTCCGAAATAGCGCAATGTAACGTAATATGCCGATGTACACTCCTGAAAAAAGACCTCGCGAACCGAGAAAGACGTTTCGATCCAGCATGCAGTGTTCCAGCAATTATTATGATAGGAATTGCGGATTTAGAAGCCTTCCAAATGAGATTGGGCCAAATATCGTATCTCGAAAAAATCAGACAATTAGGTTTGATGAGATTTATGATACGTTCAGCATTTCGAGAGGTATCAAACGGGAGGTAAACGGCTGCATCAACGTACGGATAGGTTTCTACATTTGGGGCAACCGAAGGGGAGAAATAAGTTAAAACAATTCGGGTCTCTGCATATATCGCTTCAATCAGCGGTTTTGCTTGTTCAAACTCACCAACAGAAGTAAAATGAAACCATGCTGTTTTTTCTAACTTTCGGGCACCATTGAGTTGACGTTGTAATTTCTCAATAACCTGTCGCCTTTCAACGATACCCTCACGAATTTTGCGATTGCAGCACCCCGCAGCGTGAAATCCGATATACATAGCGGGAAGTGCAAAGGTGTTGTAGACAAATTGCCAAAACATAATGCTTTGTTGCAGCAAGAAACCGTAGTCTCTGACAGTGCAAATCCCGCAGAAGCCTGCCGAAGCAGGGCTGCTCTGGCTGTACTGCTTCTACATAGAGGAATAGATTAAATTGCTTCCAAAATTTTCTTCTTGAGCGCATCTTTCGGCATCGCACCAACAATCTGATCCGCAACCTGTCCATCTTTGAAGACAAGCAGCGTCGGAATGCTACGCACGCTATATTTCATTGCTGTTTGACGGTTCTCATCCACGTTGACTTTCCCAACTTTAAAAGTGTCAGCGTTTTCAGCAGCAAGTTCCTCTAAAGTAGGTGCAATCATTTTGCATGGACCGCACCATTCTGCCCAGAAGTCAACAACAACAGGTGTGTCAGATTTAAGCACCATTCCCTCAAACGTATCGTCGGTGATCTCAAAAGTATTTTCAGCCATCATAACTCCTTATACGTGATACCACCCACTACCTAAAGGTAGGGGCTTCGGCTTCGTAGCAACTGCGGTTTTCTCAGAGAGTCCACCGTCTTATTATCGCTCCACCAGCAGGCTATTATTCCGAATCAGATCGGTTTTATCAGGCATTCTTGTCCTGGGTACCCCAGCCTGCAAAAAATAATAAATGGGGGTGCCGATACAAGGCGCGGGGTTATTACTCCGCTTGCGACGGACATGAACGACACCGAAATAATAGATGTTGGACAAGGTCTCACTTGCAACTTGCCACACACCATACTACTGGTAAGGATAGGACCTGCATAAGTCCGCAGGGTAGTATTCCTATCCAGCAAGTTGCTATAATTATACTACATTTTCGGGGCGTTTGTAAAGTTTATTTTTCACACACATCATGCGCCGTCTACATCCCACAAACTAAAGCATGGGGATTTGACGGAAGAGCGTAAATAATGTGAAGATGATTTAGGTGTTTTCGCCACTATGATTGTTAATTGTGGTGGCAATTTTGCGAAATATTATTGAAACATCTATCGCCTTTGATTGGCACGATTGAAAAATAAAACTCCTCTTCAACTTAATCAAGGCATTAAATATGTTACCCTATTCTGAAATAAATTTCCACATATAATTGTGTTCGTAAATCCGTTGCAATCTTTAATTAAATATGGTATCATTTTCAAATGGCGGAAATCAATAACGTTAAGGAATGTGGATGGACAAAGTAAATCAAGACGAACAAAACACAGTTGATGGGATGCTCCGAAAAATAGAAGCAAAAGCGGATACTGGGGAATATCTTTATCGCGGTGAACCGGAACGCTATGAGGAAGACCCTTACCTTGGTAAGGTTTCATCAAACTTCTATCGTATTTTCCTTGATGACGAAGACTTTGATGTTGAAACTGAACATTTTGATATAGAGGAATTCCAAAAAGTTATGCTAATTTCGGCTGGCAAGTTTTCGTACAAACCGGCTACCGAACTCCAACGTCTTGGCGAAATCCAACACTATGGAGGTAAAACCAACCTCATAGATTTCACTACAGATTATCTTGTAGCACTCTTCATGGCTTGTGATGGTTCCATTTGTAAGGATGGTCGGATTATATTACAAAAGAAGGATCAGATAAATCCATACATTGTGGAATCTTACGAACCGATAAATCGTGTCATTGCCCAGAAAAGCATATTTGTTCGGCATCCGGATGGTTTTATTGAACCCAACAAAGACGATGTTATCAATATTCCGGCGAATCTCAAGCAGCCTATACTAGCGCATCTACTAAATTCCCACGGAATATCTGTCGAAACCATTTACAACGACATTCATGGTTTTATTAGAGATCAGAACATCCATCTGAAAGTCTACATGGCAATTTACAAAGGCTTAATTCACGAACAAAAAGGAGGTTCAGAAGATGGCGACTCCAACACAGATGAAGCATTATGAA
The DNA here is from genome assembly GCA_965237835.1 of Candidatus Poribacteria bacterium. GTDB lineage: Bacteria > Poribacteria > WGA-4E > WGA-4E > WGA-3G > MSPOR6. The sequence goes on from OZ250160.1 coordinate 1,862,851, forward strand.
GAAGCTGTCAAGCACTATAGTAGAGCAGTTGAGATGCGACCAAACTTTGCCTTACCTTACATCTACCGGGGCGATATTTACCGTAAGATGGGCAAATGGAATTTGGCAATCAACGACTATACTGAAGCGATTTTCTGGACCCGGCAACCTGCTAGGGCGTATCACGGTCGCGGTATGGCGCATGGTGCTAAAGGTGATATTGACAAGGCAATTGAAGACTTTACTAAGGCGATCCAATACGAACCTGACTACGCTGAGGTATATTACCATCGCGGGAACGCTTATGTTATTAAAGACGAATTTGATCTTGCTATTGAAGACTGTGACAAGGCGATAGAATTTAACCCTGATCTTGCTGATGTCTATCTTGTTCGTGGCAACGCTTACAGCGGCAAAGACGAGATTGACTTTGCTATTATGGACTATAGCAAAACTATACGACTCAAGTCAGATTATGTTGATGCCTATGTCGTTCGCGGCAATGCTTATAGTAGCAAAGGTCAAGTCGACAAGGCTATTGCAGACTATACAAAAGCATTAGAACTAAAACCGAATTATGTTGATGCTTATGTTATTCGCGGGCACGTTTATGTACTTAAAGGCGACTTTGAGTCTGCTATTGAAGACTGTCAGAAAGTGATGGAACTTGCACCTAACGCTGCCGCTCCTTATATCACTCGTGCGACTGTTTATAGCCTTAAAGAGGACTTTGATTCTGCTATTGAAGACTGTAAAAGCGCGATAGAACGTAATCCGAAAGCTGCCGATGCCTATCTAATTCGTGGTATCGCTTATAGTAATAAAGGTGAGTTTGACTTAGCAATAACGGATTTTGCAAAAGCGATAAGATTAACTCCCCATAATGTTAATGCTTATTACGAACGCGGCAATGCTTACAGCAGTATAGATGAATTCGACAAAGCTATTAGAGACTATACTAAAGTTATTAAACTAGTTCCGCATCACACCGAGTGCTACTTTAATCGCGGTATGGTTTACAGTAAAAAACGCCAGTTTGATAAAGCAATTGCAGACTATAGCACAGTTATCCAAGTCCAACCTAACTATTTTCCACCCTATATTAATCGAGGTAACGCTTATTTCACTCAAGGTGAACTTGATTTAGCTATCTCGGATCTTACAAGAGCAATCCAACTCAACCCATTGTTGGAAATATCGTATTATAATCGTGGTAACGTTTATGGCAGTAAGAAGAACTTTGATATGGCACTCGCAGATTTAAATACGACAATACAACTTAATCCTCGTTATGCGAAAGCATATTATAGTCGTGCTAAGGTATGGTTACACCAGCAAAAATGGGAAAAAGCGAGAGTAGATCTAACTGATGCTAAGAAGATGAATTTGGACATTTCTGTCCTATTTCGTAACGACTATCAAAACATCCTCGATTTTGAAGAGCAAATTGGAGTTAAATTACCTGATGATATCGTTACTATGTTGATGCTACAGGAGCAAAAGACTCAAACGCAACTTATAGAGGAAAGTCTATTTCAGTCTTCAAAAGGTATTAGTTCTTCTCTTGAAGAAAAAAAAGCTATGCTGGCACTTCAAGAAAAGCGAACTAAAATTCTGTCCGAGGAATTCATTGATTCCAGTAGCTTAGCAACAGCATGCTAAGCTATCATGAGTTAAGGTTTTAAAATAAGGTAGTTGCAACGCATTTTGTTGAATCTGTAGAATGTGGTAATGGCATAAAAATAGTTACCTGAATAGAAAATCGCCACTATGTTTTTTCAAAACGATCCCACCCAAAATAATACCGAATGGTATGTATCCGAAGAACCCAGAGCGCGCCTTGGTAAAGGGATAATAGGTCAAATCAGGTACTCTCCTGATGGCACTCAACTTGCAGTCGGCAGCTCTATTGGAATTTGGATATACAATGCCCACACTGGCAAAGAATTAAATCTCCTCACAGGACATACAAAGTGGCCCGGTTGCATTGCGTACTCCCCCGATGGTAATACCTTGGCCAGTGGTGGTAAATTGGATACAGGTACGGTTTGCTTGTGGGATCCGAACACTGGAGAACACAAAGCAACTCTTGGTGAGCATGAGAGATTTGTCACCTGCTTAGAATTCAGTCCTGATGGGAGTATCCTCGCCGGTGGAAGTGTAGATCCGCGTGGAGACGGAATGATACGATTGTGGGACGTTGTTACCGGTAAACCCAAAGCAACATTTGAGGGACATACAGGTGGAAAAGAGTTGATGATATTCAGTCCAGACGGTCGGATGATCGCTAGCACGACTGATGTTCGGAAGAGCAATAGCAACGATGACAGAACGATTCAGTTGTGGGATGTAGAAACAGGATTGAGCAAAGTCACTCTTGAAAATTCTGATTCCTGTATCTTCAGGTCAATCGCCTTCAGTCCTGATGGAGGAATGATCGCAAGTGGAAGCCAAGACGAAGTTGATGATCACAGCTCTCATGGTACTGTTCACTCATTCGCAGGTGATGCTATGAAATTTCGGGTAGACGGTAGTGTTCAATTATGGGATGTTGCCACAGGTGAACATAAAATGACACTTACGGAACACATAGACGCTGTGTTTACCGTCGCATATTCTCCAGATGGTCTTTCCTTTATCAGTGGAAGTGGAGATGGCACGATTCTCCTATGGGATGCTAAAACTTATCAGCTCAAAACGGAACTCACAGGAGATCTATATGCTATTGCCTTCAGTCCCGATGGCAAAACACTTGCTATTGGAAGTCGAGATATTAAGAAGATTGAGTTATGGGATGCTGTTAGTGGTGAGCACAAAACAACCCTTACAGAACATACTGACAATGTTGGTAATTTAATTTTCAATCCTGATGGTAGAACGTTTGCTGGTATAGGTGGGGACAGTACTATTCGATTGTGGGACGCTGTCACTGGAGAACATCTGAAAACCATCACTGGGCATACCAGATCTATTTCTTCTATATCATTCAATGCCGATGGTAGTAAACTCGCTACCGGAAGTGGTCACTACGATGGCACAAGCGGAGATAAGATAATTCGTATCTGGAATGTGCACTCAGGATGTCTGCAAAACACTTTCAAGGTGCCTATAGGGCGGTGGGTAGAATATGGTAGACAGTTAATTGATTATGTCTCCTATTCTCCAGATGGAAAAACCCTTGCTACTGGAAGCGAGGATGGTACTATCCGGCTTTGGGATACGGAATCTGGAAAACTCCAATTCACTACTTTTGAAGGGCTTACTGACAGGGCAGCAAACCTTGGATATTGTGAAGGTTTGGTGTTAGCGTATTCACCTGATGGAAAAACCTTTGTGAGTAGCAGTGAAAGATCTTGGGATTCGTTTATAGACGGCACAATTCAATTGTGGGATGCAGTTACCTGCAAACACAAAGTTTCGTTAACTACTGGGTATCGGGGGCCTGGGGGAGCTGTCATTAGTCTTGCATTTTCTCCTGATAGCCGCACTGTTGCTGGTGGAGATAATGATGGCACAGTGTATCTGTGGGATGCTGTCACTGGAGAACTCAAAGCAACACTCCCAGGACATGTAAAGTATGTCTTTAGCATTGCATTTTCTCCTGATGGCCGAACTCTCGCCAGCGGAGGGAAAAGCGTGTGTTTATGGGATGTCGCCAGTGGAGAATGCAAAGCCACTCTTGATATGCACAGGGGCACTGTCTCAAGTGTTGCCTTCAGCCCTGACGGATCTATCCTTGCTGTTGCAAGTACGAATGGTGTGACTTTGTGGGATGTGCGCAAAATCCTTCACCAGTCTCACGATAACACACCTATACATACATATGCGACTAATAGATATGATGTCACAGGTCAACATAAAACTACCCTTAAAGGACACACAGATTTTGTGAGTTCGGTAGCTTTCAGTCCCGATGGACGTATCCTCGTGAGCGGAGGGGAAGATGGTACAATTCTCCTATGGGATATTACGAAAACACCACAAACTCCTAGGCAGATTGCAGAGTACTCCTTGGGTAGCACGGTGTTAGTGGTTAAAGGTAGAAACGTTTCGCGCGATTGGGATCCATCCTATATTATGTCGGTCACAAAGCCATTTTTTCAATATGCTACTGGTAATGGCTTCTTCGTTAAACGTGGTCTGATTGCCACATATACTCATCTTTGGGCTCCTCCAGGATATTTTAGGCGAAGACTATTTGGTAAATGGATTAATTTAATTATTCAGGATGTTACTACGAGGAGTCATGTTATCAAAGAAGCTAATGTGAGTTCCTTGGCACTGTGCCACCACTGGAGAGATAATATTAGAGTTGAAGGTATCGCCGCGATTGATGAACAATTGGCGATATTAAAAGTTTCGGATAGTGATGTACAACCGCTCAGCCTCAGTAACGATGGTGTTCAGATAGGTGATACCGTCTACGTAGCAAGTACTCCAAACAACTTTTCACAAGGCGTTGTAAGGAGTATAGTCACTTTTCGGAACCGAACATTTTATCAAATTACAGCTTCGATTCCTTACGGATGCAATGGGAGTCCTGTATTAAATAGCAAAGGTCAAGTTATAGGAGTTGCGATGGCAACTCGCATTGATAGACAGGTTCAATTTGCTCCATTTGCACAATTGCTCGACAATTATGACAAGCAGAATCCTAACTATGCGATTCCTGCATACTACCTGAGAGAATTGCTATCCAAAGTGGAAGAATCAAATTAAGATTTTTAGGAAAATTGACCAGTTGGAATGCTAAAGCGATAAGATGTGAGAAGAATAATCTCCCCAAAAATCTATAAAAGAATAGACACTATGCCCGCAAACCAACCACCTAATATCCTTCTCATCATAATGTCAGACGAACATGCACGATGTCTTATAGATTATGGCACCCTCTCGTCCAAACACCGTTTATGGATAGATTAGTTCGTCCAATCCTCGACTTGTAGTCCAAATTCTATAATCCTTTGAAAGTCGGAATCAGCAGTAACGAGAATCGCATTGAACGCCTTAGCAGTCGCAACGATCCAAAGGTCATTTTCTGATAAAGGTGTTCCTTGTTGTTCGGCATGTCTTTTCATTAAGGCATAGTAATCGGCGGCTTCCTTTGGGACAGAATGGCATGGCAATCCATCAAATAGATTTATGGCTTGGTTATCTAAAACTTGTCGCCTATGCCCTATTGGAAGTCTCTGAATTCCAAAGAGGATTTCACCTTTAACAATCGTACAGGTAAAGACATAGTTGCCAACATCAGATAGGGAATCGAGATGAGCAACGACCTGGGGAGCATGTGCCATCAACAGGCTGCATGTAGATGTATCTAAGAGATATTCCATCTATTATTTACCTATCGACTCATCAAAAGCAGAATCAAATTGGATGGGAATTTTCCCTTCTTTGATTGATTGCAGCAGTGCTTCTGCATCTTCCATTACAACATCATGCGATTTGTTAATTGCAGCCAAGATATGTTTAGGTTTGCCCCTCGACTCGGAGTTTGCCGAATCTTGTGGGTTCTTGAAACCTCCAGTTGAAAGTTTTGATTTCCAAACAAGGTATTCTAAGTACTTTCGTAGTTCTTCAATTTCAGGGTGGGACAACTTATCAACGGTATCAAGAATCCATTTTTTTGTTTTAACTGGCATGATTTTCTCCTTCTTACCAATTTCATTGAACTTACGAATAGAGTCATTGCATACAGTGGGTTCGGTAAATCTGTTATTTGGTAAGTCTATAATAAAGTTTATCAGAATCTATAACCGATGTCAAATGTTTATGTTGTAAAGCAGGGCTATTTAGTTTTAGGCTTTTTGTCCATTTTATCCGAAAAGTCGCGATTCGGAGATCGCTCCTACAGGGGAAAGTCTTAGATTGAAAATCTAAATATTCGGAGAACTAAATAGCCCTGGTTGTAAAGAGGTTTTTAAATACGGATGTTCCAAGGTATGACTGGATCCTATCAGAAAAAATCTATTTTTCTGTTGACAGTATGTGAAAGGAGTGGTATCCTACAAAAAATTAACCGATCTTATAATGGATTAGTAGAAAACTCATGCCTACAAACCAACCTTCCAATCTCCTTGTCATTATGTCGGACGAACATGCCCCAATGTATAGCAGACCGTATGGACATCCTCTCGTTCAAACACCGCACATGGACAGGCTCGCGAAAGACGGTGTTACCTTCACGAATGCCTACTGCAATTCGCCACTCTGCATGCCATCGCGGATGTCATTTATGACAGGTAAGTATATACATCATATTGGCGCATGGGATAACGCGGCACCGTTGCGACCAGATGCTGTCACGTGGGCACATCTCCTACGCGATGCAGGTTATGATGTTGTGCTTTCAGGCAAACAGCATTTCGGTGGACTGGATAAGTTGCACGGCTTTCGGACTCAACTCGCCCGCGACCTACACGCAGAAAGACAACACGGACTTACGGATTGGGAGAACGGTACACCGCCTGCATCCAATCCATGGCAAGGACCTGCACAAGCCGGACCCGGTACAACGGAAGAAATTGAAGTTGATGACCTTGCAGAAAAAGAGGCACTGACGTATCTCCGTGATCCCGCAAGGCAAGAACAACCGTGGGCACTCAACGTATCGTTCATAGCACCCCATTTTCCACTTATCGTACCCCAAAGATTTTGGGACCTCTACCCACTTGAAGAGATTGACCTGCCCAATATTCCAGATGGACACCTCGAAAACCAGCATCCAGTTTACCAACGGATGCGCCGTATGTTCGGATGTTTTGATTTTCCTGAAGACCTTGTCCGCCGCGCACGCGCGGGGTATTACGGGTTGATTACCTATCTTGATGAGAAGATTGGGAGACTACTCCAAACACTTGAGGAGACCGGGCAGTTGGAGAATACCGTTGTCATCTATACCAGTGACCACGGTGAGATGAACGGTGAACACGGTATGTGGCGTAAGTCAAACTTCTATGAGGCTTCTGCTCGGGTCCCCTTACAGATTATGTTTCCTGATCATCTATCCGCAGGTGAACGTCTTGATGAAGTCGTTTCACTCGTTGATTTGACAGCAACGTTTGTAGATATAGTTGGCGAGAATTCTTCATATCAACTTGATGGTGATAGCCTGATTTCTCTGATACAAGGCACGGATACTGATTGGAAAGATTTTGCTTTCTCTGAATACCTTGCACACGGTGTCAAACGTCCGATGGCTATGCTGCGAAAAGGAAGATACAAATTCAACTATAGTCTCGGTGATCCGCCTGAACTTTACGATATAGTCCAAGATCCAAGTGAATTTCACAACCTTGCCAATGAACCGAAGTATCAGACAATCTGCAACGAGATGGAAAAACAACTATTCGCAGAGTGGGATCCTATTGAAGTTGAAAAACAGGTACGCGAAAGTCAGAAAGCGCGTATCCTCATTGATAATGTCACTGGTGGACAATGGCGAAAACCCGCACAAACTAAAACATCATCATAATACGTGAAGGGATCAACATGGCTTCATTGAACAAAAAATCCAACCTCGTCTACGTCTTCGCCGACCAACTCCGTTACCAATCATGTGGTTATGCGGGGGATACCCGCGCACGTACGCCTAATATTGACCGACTTGCCACGGAAGGTGCGAATTTCTGCAATGCAGTCTCTGGCAGTCCGATGTGTGCGCCTTATCGTGCATCCCTCTTCACCGGCAAATATGCAAGTAGTACTGGTATGGCAATCAATGAACTCCGAATGAACGCAAACCATGACTGCTTCGGACACGTTTTACATCGGAACGGTTACCAGACAAGTTATATCGGTAAGTGGCACTTGTGGGCGAATCAGTTAGGAAGACATCACGATCCTCAGAATTCTTATATTCCGCCAGGACCGCACCGTCTCGGGTTTGATGGAGAGTGGTCTGCATATAATTTCCACCACACCTATTTTGACACATATTATCATAAAGACAGTCCAGAAAAGATAACGATTTCTGGCTATGAACCAGATGGGCAGATAGATTTGGCGATTGAATATCTGCAACGCGCATCCACAGAAGACGATCCTTTCGCACTTTTCCTTTCAATCGGCACACCGCATGACCCATGGACACAGAACAACGTCCCGAGTGCATATTATGAGATGTTCCAAGATGTTGACTTTCCATTGCCACCGAATTATAAAGAAGAAAACGACCCTTATGGTGATTCGTGGGCACAAATGTCAGCGGCATCACGAGAGAAAATTCCTGAATGGATGCGTGTCTATTATGCAATGACGACTAACTTGGACTGGAATATCGGTAGGTTGCTGCATGCTATTGATGAACTCGGATTGCGCGACGACACAATCTTTATTTTTACTTCTGATCATGGCGAAATGTTCGGTGCTCAAGGTCGCCAAGCAAAGAACATCTTTTATGAAGAAGCTGTACGCGTTCCGTTTCTTGTCCGCTGGGGTAATCAAATTCCGGAGAGACATGTCGCAGATGCATGCTTAAATACACCGGACATTATGCCGACACTGCTTTCAATGATGGACCTACCGATTCCAAAAGATGTTGAAGGTTCAGATATGAGTCAGGCAGCGTTTAATAAACCGTTTGATGAACCAGACGCAGCGTTTATGCAAGGGATGGGGTGTACTGCAAAATGGGAAGATGGTCATGAGTGGCGTGCACTCCGAACAAAACAGCATACTTACGCTGTTCACCGTCCTGATGGATGCGAAAAACTTTTTGATAATGTAGCAGACCCGTTCCAAACCCGTAATTTGACAGATGACAAAGCATCAAAAAATATCCGAAATGAATTTCGTGAGATGTTAAAGCAACGCATGGATGCTCTTAACGATACCTTTGAGGCTTGCACGTGGTATCGGGATAATTGGACAGAAGATCGAATTATTTTAAGGACAGCAACGTTAAATTAGTTTTTTGAGGGTGTACATAAATAAACGGTGTTAAATCCTATACTCCGCACTTCTGATTTCCGATTTCGGTATTTATTTCTCAAACCTGCGTGGTCCCTACATTGAGTAAGCAATTTCAGGTGAACCAGAAAAAAGACAAGTGGAAAATAGAATCTTAATTCACAATTCCAAATCTCCCCTATCCTGTGCGAATCCTTTCGTGACGCGGGTTTATCGTAAAAATACCAAAATGTGTCAAAACAAGTGCGGAGTGTAGGTTAAATATACGCTTAACATTGATTATTCTGTACACCTCACATCTTAAATCACCCGTTTCACGTAGACATAATATGCTCCGAGCGATAATTCTCCTGTTTCATCAGAGAACTGCGTATGGAGACGTGTCTGTCCTGCTTTGAGATTGAATGTAAAGGTTACACCTATTGTATCAGGTTTAATAGCCTGCGTTGCCGACTGATCAGCAATACGGATTTGCGAGGTTTTCAAGTCTAACGCGCGTCCTCCGTTATAAAGGTCAATGTTTTCACCCGGGATGCCCTCCGTGATCGCTCTATTTTCTTCACGGGGCCAACGGCGCAACTCAAAACTATACTCCCCATCTTCCGGAATTTCAATTGCCCAATACCCGTTGCATTCCATTCCGTTCCGTATAGATCCTTGATTCCATGCATTTCCACTACCGTGCCAATCATGTGTTGTTATACAGGCAAGCTGCTCGTTTTGTGTGCCGACGACAATTGGACACTCTTCATCAAACCGTTCCGACACTAACGTCCACCATGCTTCATAATGCTCGCGGAGTTCCGCAACGACATCCGGATGTGCATCCGCAATATCCTCTCGTTGTTCGGGATCTGCTTGAATGTCGTAAAGTTCGGTGCCATTGATGAGTCGCCATCTTTGCGACATTGTGGCACTATGTTTCCACTTAATCGGATTTTCAACACGTTGCGAATCGGTGACAATAACCCGATCTTCCCATTCCACAAGTTTATCTTGCAGTAACGGTGCGATGCTGGTGCCGTGGAAACGGGAGATATCTGACATCTCTAAATCGCAGAGGTCAATTAACGTCGGAAGTAGGTCAATGTTAGCTGTGAGTTCATCTACCTCTTTCTTTTGTGAAAATCCTCCACTGGGCCAATGCATAAAGAGCGGCACACGATGTCCTCCCTCATAAGGTGAACCTTTTTTACCGCGCATCCCAGCATTGTATCCTGATTTGACATACTGCTGTCCATCTAAGTCGCAGCCAGCGGCAGAACCGTTATCGGTCATAAAGATTAGGATAGTGTTTTCCTCAAGTCCGAGCACTTTGAGATGATGCCGCAGTCGTGCCATATTATCGTCTATGTTAGTAATCATGCCATAGAAACAGGCACGTGCTTCTGGTTCTCCTTTTCTTCGGTATACCTCACTATAGGCATCAGGAACGCGGAACGGACCGTGGGGTGCATTGGTTGGAATATAGCAGAAAAATGGACGATTCCGATTTCTCTCAATAAACTTCATCCCCTCTTGAAACCAAACATCGGTGCAATATCCCTCAAAAGGTTGTTCTGAACCGTTGCTAAAATAGGTATCGTCAAAATAGTCGTTACCCCAATAATCGGGGGTTTGACTGATACCGCCACCGCCGTGATAGAGTGCCTCTTCAAAGCCTCGGTCATGCGGACGGAACGGGTAGTTATCGCCAAGATGCCATTTGCCGAACATGCCGGTTTTGTAGCCATTGCGTCTGAAGATATCTGCCATCGTGACCTCATCGCTTCGGAGAAGTGATCTGCCACCGATGGTATGCCACACACCTGCTGAGTTACAGTATCTACCGGTCATGATGCCTGCACGCGTCGGTGAACATGTAGGACCGACATGTAGATTCCGCAGTTGGACGCTCTCTCCTGCAAGTGCGTCCAGATTCGGGGTGTTAATAACAGGATTTCCGGTAGATCCCAAATCACCGTAGCCTTGGTCATCAGTGATGACAAAGACTAAGTTTGGTGTTGTCTGTTGTGCCATGATAATATCTCCTTTTTCTATTTTGATAGTTCGTTTTGATGAAGTTTGATGTGAGTTCAACCTAAAGGACGTGAGCGATTAGTGTAAAACGCCTTGTGCTTTTAATCGTGAAATCAACTCCGCTTGTGTGCCTTGTCCCTTTGTAGAGTTGCATGCACCGCAGAGAAGTTGTAGGTTGTCCTCATGGTCGGTGCCGCCTTGCGACTGTGGTACGATGTGGTCAACCGTCATGTTCCGAAACGGAAATTGTGTCCTGCACCCGTTACATAAGCCTTCCTGCTTACCAAACAGGGTATGCTTGTGTGTGCGATAATTAGGTAACTTCTCACTACGTCTGGGGATGTCCTTGCGATGGATGACTTTCTGTCCGAATAAATTTCCATCTTCAGTAAGCATCTCGTCGCGCGCTAATCGCGTTTTGACTAACTCTACTGCTTTCGGACTTATGTCTATGCCGATCCACTGACGTTTCAGTCGTTCCGCGGCGACACAGGTTGTGGCACATCCACAGAACGGGTCGAATACAATATCGCCTTGATTGCTACTTGCTTTGAGGATGCGCTCTAACAACGCGACAGGTTTTTGGGTGGGATAACCAGTGCGTTCTTCTTTCGATGGTGGAGGCACATCATCCCAGATATTACCATAAGAAGAGCCTTTGTAATCTTTAAGATATTTCCGTCGCTCCAGTTTTCCATCAGAACGAATTACGAAATTTCCTTTTTGATATTCCTCCTCCAAACGTTCTCGGCTTAACCTCCACCCAGATGGATGCGGATTGACGAAGCCACGCCATTCATAACAAAGGTTTGGACGTTCACCCATATTTGGTGTACTCCAAATATGGGCTGAGTCGTTGTAATACCTTTGATCATTCTCGTCAACAAGTTCGAATTTTTTCAGGATTTCGACTTCAGTCAGTTCTTTTTCTGGGCGCAAAGATGTATCTGAAGATGCTGCATAATACAAAAGTATATCAGCATTGTTACCCCACCGTAAACTGCGATGTTGAGACCCTTTTTGTGTAGACGTTGCACGCTTCCATGTAATCTCAGACCTATAGTTATTTTTCCCGAAGATGCTATCCATCACAACCTTGAGATAATGGCTTGCAGCCGGGTCACAGTGCAGGTATATGCTCCCGGTCTTTTTGAGGACGCGCTTCATTTCTAACAACCGCACTGCCATCATGATGAGGTAAGACTTCATGCCTTTGCCGTGTGTGAGTTCGGCTGCATGTATTGCCTGATATAAAGCGGGTTCGCGGTCGGCTATTTCTCCGTGCCATGCGTTGTCTACATCGGAAAGTGTCCAAGTGTCTTTGAAGGCTGCGCCTGCTGCATCGCTCCCGATCGGTGCAGCGTAGTTCCGATTGGAATTGAAGGGCGGGTCAAGATAGATCAGATCAACTGATTCGGTGTCTATGCCTCGTAGGACGGGTAGGTTGTCGTTTGAGAATACGGTTCGGTTTTGGACGTTCATGGGTTTGCTTTCGGCTATTGGTTGTTGGGTTTCGTCTAATATCGGTGCGGTTAGAAACCGCACTTACCATTGGGACAGATGCTACTATATATGTTTCTTAATTTTGGCTATAAGTTCTTCGTCTCCTGCTTCCTGTGCTAAACGCAATGCTTCTTGAAAATCTTGAGCTGTCTCCGTATCACGCCCTAATTTCCTTTTGGAAACCCCACGGTTGGAGTATGTACGTGCATCTTCGGAATTTATGCGAATAGCCGCGTCGTAGTCGAGTATAGCAGCTTCATGGTGTCCAAGACCTGCTTTATTGATTCCTCTATCATTGTATGCTGCGTCATTGTTAGGGTCTAAACGGATGACCATGTCTAAGTCGGAGATCGCTTCAAAATGTTGTCCTATATCGCTTTTCGCAATGGAACGGTTGCGATAGGCTGTAGCAAATTCTGGATCAAGGCGGATAGCCGCGTCAAAGTCAGGGATAGCAGCTTCAGGGTGTCCTAATTCCGCTTTTACTGCACCTCTGCTGCTGTAAGCCTTAGCATTGTTAGACTCTAAACGAATAGTCTCGTCAAGGTCGGAGATTGCCTCAAAATATTGTTCTATTTTATATTTAACTCGGGATCGGTTGTAGTAAGCACCTGCTGATGTAGGGTCTATTCGGATAGCCTCGTCAAAGTTAGAAATAGCATTACTATAATCTCCCTGATCGAATAACTCGTTAGCTTTAGCAATATAGTTTTTAACAGCTTTAGCAACGCTCTTGAGGGAATTATCTTTTTTCATCTGACTATTCCTTTGGAAGATGGGGATCGGATTGTGCAGTATCCATGGAATAAGTTTGCCTTGAAATAACATCTTGTTGTCGGTTTTCGAGGGCTACTTTGGGGACTACATTGGTCTTGTTGCGCCAGTAAGAGTAAATATGTGAACCAACGAAAATTAATAAGTGCACACCGACTGCCGCCGCTATTGCTATTATAATCGTAAATAATTTATCAACATCCGATCTTAGAACAGCAACCTTTTTGTCAAGTTCGTGAAATTTTGTCCCAAGGTCATCAATTTTTGTGTCAAGTTCACCAAATTTCTTGTCAACATGGTCGCGCATTTTCAGTTCTAATTCGTGTATTCCCTTGAGCATATTCTTTTCTAATTGGTCTATTTTTTCAATAATTTTGTCAGATTGGGATTGAGACAGCGCAGAATCAGACTGTTGTCCCAAAGCAGTAGAACCCATGAAAAGGACAAAGAGTATTCCGAAAATGCTGCTAAGCGTTCGCCGATTGTTCAACATCATTATCACCCATGAATTATGGAATGCAATCGAAGATTATATCGTCTTTGGTAATAGGCTAAATTATCTTACCATATCAGGAAAATATTGTCAAAAATATTACATCACTATAGGGTTATTTAGTTCTCCGAATATTTAGATTTTCAATCTAAGACTTTCCGCTGTAGGAGCGATCTCCGAATCGCGACTTTTCGGATAAAATGGACAAAAAGCCTAAAACTAAATAACCCTGACATCACTACAGGGCTATTTAGTTCTCCGAATATTTAGATTTTCAATCTAAGACTTTCCGCTGTAGGAGCGATCTCCGAATCGCGACTTTTCGGATAAAATGGACAAAAAGCCTAAAACTAAATAACCCTGACATCACTACGGGTTTACTGCTTCAAGGTTACAAAGCCCTCCAACAAAAGAAGCGCAATGAATTGCGCGACTACGAACGCTGATACTCTTAAAATCAGAGATTCAGACAGTAATTGCGCTTACAAAGCCCTCCTATAAGAAAGAATAACCTATTGCAACGCCTTTTTAATCCGATCTAATCCACGATGAATCTCTGTCAAAGAGGTAGCAAAGGAAAGACGCAAATTGTTATCCGCACCGAATCCATTGCCCGGCACAACGCCGACTCCTGCAGAACCAAGCAGATAATCGGTTAAATCCATTGAACCTTCAATCTTATTACCGTCAAGTGTTCTGCCGTAATGCTCAGAAAAATCGGGGAAGATGTAGAACGCACCCTGCGGTTTGACATAACTTACACCGTCAATCTCATCAAAACGTTGACAGATAACATTGCGGCGTTCTTCAAACGCCTTACGCATCTCCTCAACGGCATCTTGCGGTTCATTGAGTGCAGCAACGGCTGCTTTCTGTGAAATAGAGGTCGGATTTGAGGTACTATGTGATTGGATGCGCGACATCGCTTGAATTGCATCTTCGGGACCTGCAGTATACCCGATACGCCACCCTGTCATGGAATAGGCTTTTGAAACGCCGTTTACCACGAAGGTAATTGCTTGCGTTTCCTCGTTGAATGAAGCCGGACTCTGATGTGTTGCACCGTCGTAGAGCAGTGCCTCATAGATTTCATCAGAGATGAGATACACCTGATGTTTGACTGCAAGTGCTGCAATCTGTTTAAGTGTTTCAACATCATAAGCGGTGCCGGTAGGATTGCTCGGACTGTTGATCAGAATCGCTTTTGTTTTCGGTGTTATCGCTGCTTCGACCTGATCGGGTTGCATGCAGAAGTTTTGTGCTGCTGTGGTTTCAATTACACGTGGGACAGCACCTGCCAATTTGATCTGCTGTGGGTAACTCACCCAGTATGGCGCAGCAAAGATGACCTCATCGTCCGGATCACAGATTGCTTGCATGATATTATAGAGGGTGTGTTTTGCACCGCACGAAACGATGACTTGGGATGAGGTATAACTCAATCCGTTGTCATTCTTGAATTTGTCCACGATTGCCTCTCGGAGTTCGGGGGTACCGGGGACTGGTGTGTATTTCGTAAAGCCAGCATCAAGTGCAGCAACAGCGGCGGCTTTGATATAATCGGGTGTGTCAAAATCGGGTTCACCTGCCCCAAATTTGACGACATCTACACCATCAGCGATCAGCGCGTTAATTTTCGCGGTGATCGCCAAAGTGGACGATGGTGTTACGTTTTGACTCCGTTCTGATAATGAAATCATTAGTTCTCCTTACCTTCTAAATGTAATCAAGATTGGGCATAAGCCCCTGCCAAAGATAGGTTACCCAATAAAACAGGATAAACCTAATCCGAGAGTTGAAAATTCCTTGACATAACAGTCATAAAATTCTTCATTAGACAAGACAAACTGAATACGTTCAGGCACCATTTCGTTATTCTGTTGTGCTTGTTCTACAAACTCTTTCACGGTATTCAGGGCAATAGGTGTAGCTTGCTCAATAGGATAGCCAAAGTCACCCGTACTGATAGCCGAAAAAGCAATAGATCGGATTCCTTTTTCCGCTGCAATCTTCAGGCTATTTTTATAGCAACGGGCGAGTGTTTCCGCTTCATATTGCTCCCCACCATCCCAAATAGGTCCTACAGCATGAATAACATGTCTTGCGTGAAGGTTGCCTCCTGTCGTAATGACAACTCTACCTGGAGGACAGACACCTTCTAGATCAATAATCTCTCGGCATTCGCTATCAATTTCTTCACCGCCCGCATCCCGAATTGCTCCATCTACGCCGCTTCCTCTTGTTAGTTGGGAATTTGCCGCGTTCACGATGGCATCTACCTCTGCCTCAATTATATTTCCGCGAATAAGTTCAAGACGAGTTTGGGTAGGATCTGGTACTGGTTCTACGCCAAGATCTCTTTCAAATTGAGAACGACTAATTTGATCATATCCGTCCCTCTCATCATTTCTCTTAAGAAAAGTCCACTCAAAAGGATCTGTATCATCGGCAAAGAGTCCCAATTTGGTTTTGCTTGCAAAAAGATATGACTCCAACTGTTCTCTTCCATTATTTATACCATATCCAATACTTTTGCATTCTGCAATAGCTGCAATTTCTTCGCTACTATTTAACAGCACAACATCAGCCCGACCTTCAATAGTTCCTATTAACAGAATTGGATGTTCTCGTCTTGAAGTAAAATTTGAAAACTTAGGTCCATTGAAAAAACGCATGACTGTGCCAACAACAATTCCTTCATTATCTAATTGTGCATAATAGCACATAGGACACAACTGACGTGGAGGTTTACAACGCTGACCACATTCCTGACACTCATTTGGTGTTGTTTGATCTTGCGTTGGTTGTTCTGTAACGTGGGTTATATTATTTGTATCATCAATCTCGATTCGATATGCGCTTGCTTTTGCAAAGATTCCAAATTGCCCTTTGAAATTTACTCTTTCGCCTTTCTGGAGAGAAAAGGATGGTGAAATTCCTGGTGGAAGCATACATTCTATAATGCCCTCAGGTTGTCCATCTGCAGTTACATCTTTGAGTCTCAAGATTGTAAAACCGGCGGGGGTTACAAAAACTTCTGAAATTTTACCTTGAACCTTACCTGAATGTGTCTTTAGGGTGTCCTGCAAAGTATTTGTTATAGCACTAACAGAAACAGATTGAGCTGGTGAGAGATTTTCGGACAGATTTATTTCTGTGACCATAAACCTATATTCGCTTCTAGCTTCATAGACATAAATCTCTCCTTTGACAGACACATCGCTTCCAACTGCAGGCAAATCTTCTTGTAGAAGTGCCCTATCATTAAAAATAACACATTCAATTTTCTCACTGTTATCTGTAAGCGTAAAATTGAGGGTGCCATTTTTTGCACGACTAACCTCTGAAATTCCGCCCTGTATCCAGACATCTTTCAAGTTAGGATTAGGCTTCACGATATCCATTACTTGCTGTGTAATCTCATTAACATTTTTAAAATCTGTTGGCATATTACTCCCCTTTTTATGTCATATTATACCAAAATGAATTGAAGTTAAAAAAACTTTATTATAGCATTTTCATAAGTTCCTTTAAGAGATTCCGCTGTTGCCAAACAAAGATTTATGCCGTTTACGATAAGTGTTCAACTCCCATTTGATGACAAGATACGTCTAAATTCATCAAGGCTTGGCACTTGAACCGCCTCACGCAGCAATTCCCTGAGGTGCGGTAGTTCTTCAATACTCTCAATTATAGGATTCAAGGTCTGCACTTCGCTGGATTGAAAGCGCACTTCTAATACATCAAGAAGAGATTCAATTGTCCCCTTTCTTTCTCCTTGTTCTGTGAAGTGTTGAATAACCGATGATTCGTACATAGTTTCTTGCGACAAGGTTCACTTTCCATTTGATGCTAATATACGTCTGAATTCATCAAGGCTTGACACTTGAACCGCCTCATGCAGCAATTCCCTGAGGTGCGGTAGTTCTTCAATACTCTCAATTATAGGTTTCAACGTTTGCACCTCACTATGTTGAAAGCGCACGTCTAACACATCAAAAAGGGATTCAATTGCCCCCTTTCTTTCGCCCTGCTCAATACCTTGTTTAATACCTTGTTCTGTGAAATGTTGAATAACCGATGATTCGTACATAGTTTCCTGCGACAAGGTTCACTTCCCATTTGATGCTAATATACGTCTGAATTCATCAAGGCTTGACACTTGAACCGCCTCACGCAGCAATTCTCTGAGGTGCGGTAGTTCTTCAATACTCTCAATTATAGGATTCAAGGTCTGCACTTCGCTGGATTGAAAGCGCACTTCTAATACATCAAGGAGAGATTCAATTGCAGCCTTTCTTTCGCCTTGTTCAATTCCTTGTTCTGTGAAGTGTTGAATAACCGATGATTCGTACATAGTTTCCTGCGACAAGGTTCACTTTCCATTTGATGCTAATATACGTCTGAATTCATCAAGGCTTGACACTTGAACCGCCTCACGCAGCAATTCCCTGAGGTGCGGTAGTTCTTCAATACTCTCAATTATAGGATTCAAGGTCTGCACTTCGCTGGATTGAAAGCGCACGTTTAACACATCAAGAAGAGATTCTATGGCACCTTTTCTTTCGCCCTGCTCAATTCCCTGCTCAATACCTTGTTTAATACCTTGTTCTGTGAAATGTTGAATAACCGATGATTCGTACATAGTTTCCTCCGATATAATTTGACGAATGGTCTGAAAGTTCAATATCAATCCACTTAAGATAACCAGGCTTGAAAGATAGTCAGGTTTGTCCGGTTCATCCATTGGTAAAGTATCAGCGACACGGACACACTCCCGCAACCACGCACCAGAATCCATTGACTCTGGAGGCTTCATCAACGGTGCGAAAGGAATTAATCCCTTCAACTTCGCATCAAGCACGGCTTGTCCCTCTACCTCAGAGAGTCTGATTACCTTGTATTTGAGAGTAATCTCATGCCCCAGCATGTCTTGAACATATTCCCCTGGATCACTGATTCCCGCATTCGGATGCAGATAGATAACGTGTGAATAGACAGGTTTTTGAAAGGTTTCAATACCTCTGCCAGCGTATCCTACTATGCGGTACGGCATAGGAATCCGCGTGCTATCGTGCGTTTGGAACTCAAAATGCATCACAGCCTCTTTACCAAGAATATCCACGTGTATGAAACTATCGGCACGATGCGCTCTGACAGTAGGTTGTTCCGTATCAAGAATCTGGATTACCTTAACCTCTGATATACCGAGGGCGAACCTGATCCAGTCCTCAGGATTTTGTTGAATGACGCGTTTTGATACGGTATCAAACTGTCCACTCGGCGGTGCCGGGTCTTGTTCAGAAGATGCTTCTCTCATAAAGTTTTCACCAAATGCTTCAGTAAATCCCACTGTCGCAATACACAGATTTATGTTATTTACGATAAGGTTCAATTCCTGTTTGATGCCAAAATCTGTCTGAATTCATCAAGGCTTGACACCTGAAGTGCCTCGTGATGTAACTGCTTAAGCGTTTGCAATTCTTCAATGCTTTCAATTTTAGGTTTCAAAGTTTGCACTTCGCTATGTTGAAAGCGCACTTCTAACACATCAAGAAGGGATTCTATGGAGGCCTTTCTTTCGCCTTGTTCGATTCCCTGTTCGATTCCTTGTTCAATTCCTTGTTCCTTAAAGTATTGGATAACAGATGATTCTTGCATGGTTTTCTCCGACAAGGTTCACTTTCCATTTGATGCTAAGATACGCCTGAATTCATCAAGGTTTGACACTTGAACCGCCTCACGCAGCAATTCCCTGAGGTGCGGTAGTTCTTCAATACTTTCAATTTTAGGTTTCAAAGTTTGCACTTCGCTGGATTGAAAGCGCACTTCTAACACATCAAGAAGGGATTCTATGGAGGCCTTTCTTTCGCCTTGTTCGATTCCCTGTTCGATTCCCTGTTCGATTCCCTGTTTAATTCCTTGTTCAATTCCTTGTTCAATTCCTTGTTCAATTCCTTGTTCAATTCCTTGTTCAATTCCTTGTTCAATTCCTTGTTCAATTCCTTGTTCAATTCCTTGTTCCTTAAAGTATTGGATAACAGATGATTCTTGCATGGTTTCCTCCGGTAAAATTTTACGAATGTCTTGAAAATCAAATATCATGTCAGACAAAATAACCATAGAGGCGAAGTAATCAGGCTTATCCGCCTCGTCCATTGGGATCGTTTGAGCAACCTTAACACATTTCCGTAACCACTCATTGGAATCCGTTTCCTTCGGTGGTTTCATCAGCGGCGCGAAAGGGATGAGTCCCTTCAGTCTCGCATCCAAAACGGCTTGTCCCTCAATCTCACAGAGTCTGATTACCTTATATTTGATAGAAATCTCATACCCTGAAATATTTTGGACGTATCCCCCAGGGTCATTGAGTCCTGCATCAGGATGCAGGTAAATAACGTGCGAATAGATAGGCAATTCATACGTACGAATACCCAAACCTACGTAACCTGCTATACGGTAAGGCATTGGCACTTGTGTGCTATCGTGCGTCTGAAATTCAAGATGGACGATGGCTTCTTCTCCACGTACGTTTGCATGTATGAAACTATCGGCACGATACCATTTAACAATCGGCTGCTCCGTTTCAAGTACTTCAATCGCTTCTGCATCTGGTGTACCAAGGCAAAACCGTATACATTCATCAGGATTTTGACGGACAATGTGTTTTGAGACAGTATCAAATTGTCCACTTTGTTGTAGTGTCTCGTCAAGTTCAGAGAGTTCTTGTATCATAGCGTTTTCGCAAGTTGTTTTAGTAAATCTTTCTGTTTTCGCGACAATGACTTAGGAATTTCCACAACTAACCGGACCCGTAAGTCTCCGTTTCGTCCAGATGGGTCTACTACCCCTTGCCCACGCAATCGTAACTGCTGTCCAGGTTGTGCACCCGATGATATTTTGAGTTCCAGGTTTCCTGTCAGGGTTTGCACTCGAACAGTGCCGCCTAACGCTGCGGTTGTCATTGGCACTTTCACATCTGTCACCAGATCAAGTCCGTCACGCGTTAAGGTCGGATGCGGTTGAACAGAGATTTTGACCAACAGGTCCCCTGATGTCCCCGCGCTCATAGATTCCCCATGTCCACGAACCCGTAGTGTTTGACCATCTTTAATACCGGGCGGAATTTTAAGGGTTATATTTTTTCCAAGGACGCTGACCTCTTTCTGTGCTCCAAGAACCGCATCAGCAAAGGAGATAGCAAGGTTAATGCGATGGTCACGTCCACGGTAGGTGTGAGTTGTTCTACGTTGCTGTCCAAACACATCACCGTATACATCACCAAACCCGCCGTAAGCAGAACGTCCAAAAATGTCGTTCAAATTGAGGTTCGCGAAGATGTCCTCCACGTTCGTGTATCCCTCAAACCCCATACCGTGAACACCAGCATGCCCGCGAGTATCGTAGATTCGTCGCTTTTCAGGATCAGATAGCACCGAATAGGCGTTGGATGCCTCTTTGAATTTCTCCTCAGCAGCTTTGTCCCCAGGGTTTTTGTCAGGGTGGTACTTGACAGCCAATTTGCGGTAGGCTTTTTTAATTTCTTCTGAAGTGGCGTTTCTGTTTACGCCAAGTATTTCGTAGTAGTCTCTCATAGTCTCCTGAGGCATTACTTCTTAGTTGGTTTTGGCATGTCCCATCAAAGAATGCCATCCTACAATGATGCTATTAACGCATTAATGGTAGCAATGTTTTGGTGTTGTTTAACGAGAGCACTTCCAAATTTGAGTATGGCGGTTTCTACTTGCAATTTACGTTGCACTTCTGCAATACTCTCAATGTCCTTGACGTGTGCTGCTCCAATAATCCGTCGTAACATTTCCATGCCTGCAAACCCTATTGATTCGTGGAAAATTTTTTGCAACGTGCAAGATTTCTGCACCGTATCATCCATCTTAAATTCTGTCGTGTAAGTATCCCACGTTTCAACAATCGCAGTTTTAAGTCCCGATTGAACATCAGAATTGTCTGTGTGTGAAAAATAGGATAAGAGGTAATTTGCCCAGTACAGTCCAACGTCAAATCCGACGGGACCGTAAAAGGCAAATTCAGCATCAATAACTTTGGCGGAATTACCTTTTACCATAATACTTCCGGTATGAAGGTCTCCATGTGTTAAGCCATTTTGTTCAGTGAGAAAAGATGATTTAAGGTTTCGCGCTTGTTGCAAGAAAACTTTATCTGCTTTTAATCGCTTAACATCCGGTTCTAATCCATCTGTATAGAAATTTGTCTCATGTTCGGTAAATGGGAAAGTGAAAACGTAATCTGCAGTTATTGATTGCATAACAGTGTTGGCAAAGTCTTCTCGGTATTTATCTACTGAAGCACTGTCAAGATTGTCGGCATAAGTTTGGCTATGTGCAATCCCCATAAACCTTCCAATCTGTTTAGGAACTGTCTGATTTACGAGCCCGGCAACGAGATCATCTCGTAGCAAACTGTATCCGCGGAGATCTTCCATCACAATTACAGCTACATCACTATCAAAATAGTACTGTGTCGGTACCATCTCACTTGCAAACTGATTGTATATTTCAAGTGCTCGGGACTCAAAAGTCAAACGTTCTGGTGGCAATGGATAGTCTGGACCCAATATCTTAATATAAGGTGGTGCCTGTTTTAACACGAGCGAAGATTCCGGATGAGATGCATCGGAAACCCGATAGACAAAATTCAGATTTCCATCTCCGATTTCTTCAGAATGCAACTCGGTATTCGGACCGAAAAACCCTATCTCAACCTGCCGTTCGCGAAGATATTGAGGAATAGTCTCTCTGTTTAGTTCCATCATAAATTAACTTTATCACTATGATGCATGTGAATAATGCCAAATTAACGGGATTTGTCCTATTTTCCGGACGGTAGGTGCGGTTTCTAACCGCACCTAATACCAAGAAAAATGAGATAAATCCTGTTAATTTGGTATAATGTGTGCGGCAGATTAGTTTTGGACATTCTGTGAGATTAACTTCCAAATACACCTCAAGATCAACCACCAGAGAAGTTTATACCTACAACAAGAGGTTTTCAGCTATCTGAATAGCATTCAAAGCAGCACCTTTACGAAGATTATCAGCTACAACCCACAGATTTAAGCCGTTCGGGATTGATGAATCTTCACGGATGCGTCCAACATATACATCATCTTTCCCCGCAACTTCTATAGCCATGGGATACTTGTAATTGTCCGGATCATCAATTAACTGCACACCCGGGGCATCTGCAAGACACTTACGTGCTTCCGCCGAGGTGAGTTTTTCGTGGGTCTCAAGGTTAATCGATTCAGAATGCGCGAAGAAAACAGGTACTCGCACAGTTGTTGCCGAAACCCCGATAGTATCATCGGAAAGGATTTTATGGGTTTCGTTCACCATCTTCAGTTCTTCTTCATTATCACCGGTATCAGTAACGGGCCAATCAAAAGCGACGTTAAAAGCCATCTGGTGCGGAAACCGATCAAGGGTAATAGGTTTGCCTTCTAATGCCTCAGTTGTCTGTAGAATCAATTCGTTCACTGCTCGTCCACTTTTACCAGAAACGCTCTGGTACGTAGAAACAACGATTCTTTTGATGCCAACAGCATCATAAATCGGTTTGAGTGCCACCATCATCTGGATAGTTGAACAGTTTGGATTTGCGATGAGACCGTTGTGTTCTAAAGCAGCATCCATGTTGACTTCTGGAACAACCAAGGGAACATCATCGTCCATGCGGAAAGCACTTGTGTTATCAATAACCAATGCCCCTTTTTCAACCGCTGTAGGAATGAACTCCCGACTCACTGATCCACCCGCAGACGAGAAAACAAGGTCAACCTCATCAAACGAGTCATGTGTCAACTCCTCAATAACTATGTGCGCGCCTTTAAAAGTCAGGATTTCACCTGCCGACCTATGAGACGCTAACAGTTTCAGGCTACCAACAGGAAAGGAGCGTTCTTCTAAAAGCTCCAACATAGTGTTGCCAACTGCCCCTGTTGCACCGACAATTGCAACACGATAACTTTCATTCATTTTTATTACCTCAAAGTCAACCTTTTTTATTATGTTAACACAAAATCAAGACTTATGCAACTCAGTTTTCAGAGTGGGTGTAAAGTTCTTATCAAAGACTACTCATCTTATTGTAAATACACAATAAATCGTGCGACTACAAATACCGCACATTAAAGACAAATGTATAGAGGTTTTAGATTCTACTAATAGCAAAAATACAAATTATCTGATGCTTAATTGTTCCAATATTCTGTATCTAACGTTACATATTGAAGTTACGAAAACGGTGCTGACTGTTTTTCCGCATAATCACATGCCTGCCATATTGTGAGAGTTTGGTATAATACTTGTAGTAGAAATTGTACTATTTAGGATTGAGTTTCACATGGTTGCTTTAGTTAATTCTTTGATATAATTAAGTCAGATTATCCCGTTTTTTACTTGCAAAGTTTTCGTTATTTCTGCTAAAATGTATATTAGGAGGAAAAGATATGGCTGCTAACGATAACAAAGAAATTGATGAAGTAGTGAAACATCCGATGGATGGCGATGGAACGGGACTTACCTTCGAACGCCACTTTACGAAACCTGTGGTTCATCCGTTTGATGAGATTGAGTGGGAGCACCGTGATTCCGCTATCTATAATGAGAAAGGTAATGTCATTTTTAAACAGGATAATGTTGAAGTGCCTGTTTTTTGGACACAACTCGCTACGGATATTGCTGCCTCAAAATATTTTCGAAAAGCTGGTGTTCCGGATGTTGAATCGGAGACAAGTGTTCGACAATTAGTTACACGTGTTGCACGTACACTTCGACGTGCAGGTGAAGAAATCGGCGGTTACTTTGCTACCACCGAGGACGCTGATACGTTTGAAATGGAGTTGACACATATCCTTGTTACACAACGAGGGGCTTTCAACTCACCTGTATGGTTTAACTGCGGTTTATGGCATGAATACGGGATTAAAGGTGGTGGTGGAAATTATCATTGGGACAGAGACGCACAGAAGGTTAGTGTTTCTGAAAACGCTTATCAATACCCACAAAACTCAGCATGTTTTATCCAAAGTGTGGATGATTCCTTAGACTCCATGCTTGATCTCCAAAAAGCTGAGGTCCGTCTATTTAAATATGGTAGTGGAACAGGGTCTAATTTTAGTAAGGTTCGCGCAAAAGGGGAACACCTCTCCAGTGGCGGTGAAAGTTCCGGGGTACTCTCCTTTCTTGAAGGGTTTGACCGATGGGCAGGCAGTATTAAGTCTGGTGGCACAACACGACGCGCCGCAAAAATGGTCATTTTAGACATGGACCATCCAGAAATTGTTGACTACATTGATTGGAAGATGAAAGAGGAAGAGAAGGCAAAGGCACTCATCGCAGCTGGTTATCCCGCAGACTTTAACGGTGAAGCGTACAGCACTATTAGTGGACAGAATAGTAACAATTCTGTGCGGATCCCGGATGTCTTCATGGATGCTTACCTTCAAGGAAATTCTTGGAAGACAACCTATCGCACTTCTGGGGAAGTCGCTGCTGAATATGAAGCAAAAATGCTTGTAGATAAAATCGCTGAGGCAGCATGGGCTTGTGCCGATCCAGGTGTCCAATTTGATGATACTATTCAGAAATGGCATACCTGTAAACAGACAGATCGGATTAACGCAAGTAATCCTTGCAGTGAATATCTGTTCTTGGATGACTCCGCATGCAACCTCGCTAGTATCAATCTTGTCAAATTTCTTAATGATGACAACACTTTTGACATTGATAGTTTCAGAGCAACTGTCCGCGTGTTTATCACCGCGATGGAAATCATTGTGAGTCTGTCATCATACCCAACGCCAAAAATTGCCAGACGATCTCACGAATATCGCCCTCTCGGACTTGGATATGCAAACTTAGGCGCACTCTTGATGCGATTAAGTATCCCTTATGATAGTGCCGAAGCATGTAGTTATGCTAGTGCTATTACTGCTATCCTGAGTGGACATGGCTATCAAACAAGTGCAGAAATCGCCAAAAGTATCGGAACTTTTTCTGGATACGCTAAGAATCGCGATTCTATGTTAGGTGTAATCAATATGCACCGAGATGCTGCATACAAAATTGATGCAACAACTTGTCCATCTGATCTATTAGAGGCAGCCCGAAAAGATTGGGATGTCTGCCAGCAAAAGGGGGAAAATTGGGGATATCGAAATTCGCAAATCAGTGTTATCGCACCAACCGGAACCATCGCACTTCTTATGGATTGTGATACAACAGGTATTGAGCCAGAATTTGCATTAGTCAAATTTAAAAAGTTGGCTGGTGGTGGTTATATCAAGATTGTCAACCAGAGTGTTCGCGATGCTTTGAAAAAACTCGGTTACATACCACAACACATAGAGGCAATTGTCACGCATATCGTTGGAACAGGCACACTTGAAGGAACACCTTATATCAATCCGGAATCCCTCAAATATAAAGGATTCACAGAAGAAGACATCGCATGTGTTGAGGAGATGTTGCCGAGAGCGTTTGACCTGAATCTCGCTTTCGCACCCGGTTTCCTCGGGGAAGAATGCCTTGAAAAATTAGGGATAACTCCTGATAAAGCTGCATTGATAGAATTTAACCTACTTACCTATCTTGGGTTCAACCCAAGTGAAATCGCAACTGCGGAGGAAATCATCTGCGGTACAGGGACTGTTGAAGGTGCGCCACATCTATCATCTAAACATTATCCTGTTTTTGATTGCGCGGTCCAATCTGGTAGGCATGGAACTCGCTATATTTATCATATGGGACCACTAAAATTAATGGCAGCTGTGCAGCCTTTCATCTCAGGTGCTATTTCAAAAACAGTTAACGTCCCGCATGAAGCAACAGTTGACGATATTAAAGAACTCTATGTTGAAGCATGGCGACTTGGTGTGAAATGTCTCGCAATTTATCGGGATGGAAGCAAGGGGAGTCAACCTCTTTCAACCAGTAGCCAGCAGAATGCACAGAGTGAAGCCGGCGAACGTCCCATCAGAAGGCGACTTCCAGACACACGAAAATCTATTACACATAAATTCACCATTGGCGGTCATGAAGGTTACATGCACGTCGGCTTTTTTGAAGATGGCACCCCCGGTGAAGTTTTCCTTACCATGAGTAAACAGGGATCTACCTTCTCAGGTCTCATGGACTCTATTGCCATCCTCATCTCTGTCGCATTGCAGTACGGTGTGCCGTTAGAGTCACTCGTCAATAAGTTCAGTCATGTCCGGTTTGAACCATCAGGATTCACACAAGATCCTGATATTCCGATGGCAAAATCAGTTGTTGATTATATCTTCCGCTGGCTCGGAAAAGAGTTTCTCCCTAAAGACGGTCAAGAAGATACGACTCAAGTTCTTGAGTTAGATGAACAGTTGGCATTATCCGAAGAAACCCGTTCACATGGGCACGGAAATAACGGAGACTCTAATCCGTTGGCGGATCGCGAGAAATTGATTACACTCCGACACGGAGATGCACCACCATGCCACGATTGTGGCGCAATTATGGTGCGAAGTGGAATCTGCTACCGATGCACTAATTGCGGTGCAACAAGTGGATGTTCATAAACCTCCTCTATAATACGAATAGGACTTACGCAACCCGATGTGAACGACACACCTCAACTAAAGCAAAGGGTTTGCGTGAGTCCTAATCCCATCCAAATCACATAATACACTAAAAATTGATATTGCTGACTTGCCATAAAATATGGTATCCTTAACAAATACTTGAGTTGAGTAGATGATCGCGTCTCAATATTGGGATGAGGAAAGTCCGGACTCCGCAGGGCAGGGTGCTGGGTAATACCCAGGAGCGGCAACGCTATGGAAAGTGCAACAGAAAGTAGACTACAACGTGCAAAACGTTGTACAGGTGAAACGGTGCGGTAAAAGCGCACCAGTCCATAAGGTGACTTATGGAGCTTGGTAAACCCCATCTGGAGCAAGGTAAAATGGGGGACATTTAAAGGTGTGCTCGCTTTGTCCCCGGGTAACCGCTTGAGGTCAATGGAGACATTGATCCCAGATGAATGATCATCACATACAGAATCCGGCTTATTCTCAACTCAAGTTAATCTACTAACTTCCAATTTATTTGGCATTTACGACAATCATGGGTGCCATGATTATCGTAAGAACACATAAGATAACGCGTTGTGCCAGTTAACATTTGGTATATTTATCTTTCACATGTTTGTCTCGTTTGGGTTTGAATTCCGCAACTTTTTCAATTTACGACACCATCCAAAGGTAGGAGGGAATTCCGATTCCCGACACGGTGTCGCGATTCGGAGATCGTTCCTACCAGAATATGAACATTTGTGAAAAACAATAAAACTATTACGTAACTAACACAAGTCGTAAGATAAAATAACGCAATAAGTAGTTTTGGACTTAGAAAAAATTTTTAAAAATTGCTATAAAACCTTGTGTAGACAAGGTTTATGTGGTATAATATAGGTAAGAAAAAAGGGAGGTTGTTGCCTCCCAATTAACCTAAAAAAGCAGAGTTGCTTTTTCTCGGTTTAATCTTACCTGATATTGTATCAGAAACCGTCAGAAAAAGCAACTCCTATTCAGAGGAGTATTCTAATGGACTTAATCAAGGTCATGGAACGTTTCCCGGATCAAGAGGCGTGTATAGCACATTTGGAGAAGATACGTTGGAAGGGTTCACCGAAATGTCCGCACTGTGAAGGCACCCATATCGGTAGACGCACAGAAACGGAAGAAGGGCGTATCGGTCGTTGGAATTGCCACGCGTGTGAGGTGAGTTTCAAAGTCACCTGTGGCACGGTGTTTCACGGTGCGAAGATAGCGTTGCAGAAGTGGTTTTTGGCAATATCGCTGATAGCGAATGCGAAGAAGAGTTTGTCAAGTCATCAACTGGCGCGCGATTTAGATTTGAATCAGAAGACAGCATGGTATATCATGGTTCGTATACGTGCGGAAATGGCAAAAAAAGGCGGTGCTTTGCTTGAAGGTATCATTGAGGCTGACGAAACCTATATCGGTGGGAAGCCTCGCAAGAAAAATAAGCGATCCGATGATGAACCCGCTAAACGCGGGCGTGGCACGGATAAGGACGCAATCATCGGGGCAGTCCAGCGGGGTGGCAAGGTTGTTGCGCAACTTGCACCGAATTTGACTGGGAGAACGATCCTTGAGTTTATCCGAAGTGCGGTTAATCTGAAGGACTCGGAACTGATTACCGATGAGTTTCAAGCCTATAATCTCATCGGGAAAGAAATGAAGCACGCTGTTATCAACCACAAGGTGCAGTTTGCTGATGGTGATACCCATACAAACACGATTGAAGGCTTTTGGTCGCTTCTCAAACGCGCTTGGTATGGACAGCATCACCATTATCAGACAGGATACACACCGCTATATGTTGCTGAAGCGTGCTACAAGTATAACTATAGGAGTGTTGACAGCATGTTTGACAAGTTTGTCAATGAGAGTATGAGATGAATAGTGTTAGAGATACCCAGTTCTTTGAGAGGGGGGCTTTTTGTCATCAGCTTGTTTGCGAAATAGGTGCATAGTGTCCAGAATGTGCGGTATGCACTGCCAAACAAGTTATTTGATACGTTTTACACGGGTATCGTTCGTGGGTTCGTCATACTCTGTTAGAAGTAGTGGCAGGATGCAACGCAAGGTGCGTTGCACTAACAGCCCTGCCAAACGAACTTATGGATAGTATACAACAGAAAAAAAATGTCAAGAAAAAATCTGAAAAATCTGAAAAATCTCAAGTCCAAAACTACTTATTGCGTAAAATAAAGATAATTCAGCAGCATTTATGATTAAACAAAAATTGAAATACACCATTTTTCATAAAAAGCCGACCGTTTATTACGGAGCCATATCATTTTTCATTTTTCTAATCCTGTTCCTGATGTCCGTTTCATTGAAACCCAGTATTGGTGAAAAAGGTACTCCCGATTTTGCAAAAGAAGGTATCACATTCTTAAAGCAGTACTGCTTTGACTGCCACGCTGGTGATCAACCCCAAGCGAATCTCTCCCTTGATAAATTCGAAAACAATATGTCGTTGATCAAAGACCATGATATCTGGGAGAGAGTCTTAGATATGCTAACAACCAACCAAATGCCGCCATCGGATAGCGATCAACCACCTATTGAAGAATTGGAATCTTTTATCCAGCACGTTGATGCGATTTTTGAGGACGCAAGTCGTACAACTAAACCTGATCCGGGTCGCGTGACAGTCCGTAGGCTTAATAGAATTGAATATAAAAATAGTGTACGAGATTTGTTAGGAGTGGATTTTGATCCTACAGAAAATTTTCCAGCAGACGATGTCGGACACGGATTTGATAATATTGGCGATGTACTGACAATGTCACCACTCCTGATGGAACGGTATCTCGAAGCAGCAGAGGCAATCACCACGCGTGTCATCATAGTAGATCCACCTAAACCATCAAAACATTACCAAAACGTAACACGCCTTGACCCACGCCACAAAAATGTTCCGGATAGACGTTTTCGCTTACTTGATCCAACTGCAGCAGAACCATGGAAATCTGGTCCCTTTACGACAGGCGCATCGTCCTTCAAATTCCTCCCAGATGCAGAAACATATCTCCGAGCAACACTTTATGCCGAAACTGATAATAAAACACCTATTGAAGTCGCTCTATTCATTCAGGGAGAAAAATTGGAAGATGTCTCCACACCAGATGAGCTTACGCGATTAATAGGTGTAGACCCCACAGGAGACAACAATCTCAAAATTCTGAAGATTTTTGAGATTACCGCACGTGAATCGAAAAAGACACAAACGGTCGAATTTCTTGTTAGTCGTATTGCAAACATTGACAGAGTAGGAATTGCAATGGTGAAGCCTATAGACGGTGAACTGAACGCAAAACTTCAAATTCGCGGGGTTTGGTCGGAAGGTCCATTGGAGACAAGACCCGCATCGCAACTCAAAATTTTAGCTTGCACTCCAGACATCCCACAAACAGAACAGACACGTGAAGTGTTAACGCGGTTACTTCGTAAGGCATATCGCCGCCCGCCAAGTGAAAAAGAGATCGAACAACTCGTTCAGTTTGTGGAATCTATTCAAGCTGAGGGGGCAAAATGGGAAGCGGGTATTCAGCAGGCAATTAAAGTCATCCTCTGCTCTCCCAAGTTCCTATTTAGATTAGAGTTAGATGACCGTCCACAAACCGAAGAACCTCGCCCGATTGATGAATTTCAACTTGCCTCACGCATGTCCTATTTCTTGTGGAGCAGCATCCCAGACGATGAACTCCTCGAATTGGCAGAAAAAAACCAGCTGACCGCATCGCTTGAGGCACAAGTTCAACGGATGCTTGCAGATCCGAAAGCAACGGAACTGGCAAGCAACTTCGGTGTGCAATGGTTGCAAATCCAACGATTAGAAACTGTTACACCCGATCCCGAACGTTTTCCAACTTTCAACACCAAACTGCGTGATGCGATGTTAAAAGAAACGGAACTGTTTCTGGAATCAATCTTTCATGAAGATAGGAGCATCCTTGATTTGCTTGATGCAGACTACACGTTTCTCAACCAACGTCTATCGGCACATTACGGTATTTGGAAAGACGCACAAGGAGAACCGATTAAAGGCAATGCATTTCAGCGCATTGCATTGCAAAATTCCGCACGCGGCGGCATTCTCACACAAGCCAGCGTCTTAACGGTAACCTCTAATCCCACTCGCACATCACCTGTTAAAAGAGGACGTTGGGTGTTAGAACAGATACTCGGTTCACCGCCACCACCGCCACCACCGGATGTTCCTGAATTGGAAGAGGACCACGATGCAATTACCGGAACCACCTTGCGAGAACGTCTTGAACAACACCGAAAAGATCCTGCTTGTGCTAACTGCCATGCCAAAATGGATCCCATCGGGTTTGCAATGGAAAACTTCAACGCCATCGGTAAGTTTCGAACAAAAGACGGTGAACAGAAGATTGATTCTGCCGGACAACTACCAAATGGAACCACGTTTGACGGTATCGCAGATTTAAAACAGATCCTCAAAAACAGAAAAAAACAATTCGCACAGTGCTTAACGGAAAAGATGTTAACCTATGCTTTAGGTAGAGGATTGGAGTATTACGACAAGTCTACCGTTGATCGGATCGTCTCTCAACTTGAAGCGAATGATTACAAAAGTTCCATACTGATTACAGAAATTGTCAAAAGCGACCCGTTTCGCTTGCGACGCGGCACAAAAGGATAATTAATGATGCGTAGGATTATTTACATCGCTCTCTTTACGATCACTGTTTTTCAAACAAGTTGTTCCACATTACTTTATGAAACCCGCAAAGATAATCCTATTTTACAACTTGATCAAAATTATTCTGTCCGTTTAGATTCTACTACATGGACTACAAAACAAGCACAAGCACTTTTAAATGTATTTAAATCTTTATCCCCAAAGTTAAAAACGTCAGTTTCTATATGGAATATAAGTGACGATGAATTACAAAATGATATTAAGATCCGATATCAAAATGGAATGAACTACGTTACTATTAGCAGAGATGCCTTTCCAATTGAAGGTTCTCAAGGGACATTAGCACCAGAAAAACGCTTATTTTACGCTGTCGTTCTATTTATGACTGAAAATGGCACAAATGAACAAGCAATAAAATTAATATTAAAAGAAAGGTACGGCATTACTGTTGATATACCTTCTTATGCCATATTAACCCAAAACACCTCAAAAGAAACTGCAGCACACTTTTCGGATTATGAAAACGAAGATCTGATGATATTCATATCAATACTTGAAGAATTCCCGAAGGCACTACAGAAAATGCCTCAATTAAAATATGTGATACGTCGAAACGACAACAATATCAGAGCACCGGGTTTAGCTTGGACGAGTAACGGTTATATTGAGTTTGCTAAGTTTCTTTTTGAACGTAATGATGTTAATGATATTCGCAGATTAATTGCACATGAAAAATCTCATTTTTTATGGGATCATCTTTTTCCCGACCAACTTAAACAGCATTGGATGGAACTTGGTGGATGGTATGAAAACAAAGAGAGTGAAACAGGTTGGTCAACAAAGCAGGATCGAAAAGAATTTGTATCAGACTACGCTTATGAAAATAATCCAGATGAGGATATGGCGGAAAGTCTCGGATATTATCTCGTGTATCCGGATAAACTGCGTGCATGTTGCCCCACAAAATACGATTTTATTCATAATCGGATAATGCTTATGTATGGCAAACGTTATATTCCACCAGATCTTTTAAATTAACTTGACAAGAACACCAGAGCCATTCAATTGTCCGGTAGTTCTCATCTGATGCTCAAGTCTCTCTTCTGTAGGAGCGATCTCCGAATCGCGATCTTCTCTAAAATGTAGTGAAAAACTTGAAAACTGAATGGCTCTGCAAGAACACTTGTGCATGGTAAACTAAAACCACAGTGGGATATGTTTATGGAAACTTCAAAACAACTTTCACGTCGATCATTTATACGCAGCCTCGGGGTTAGTGCTGCCCTACCTGTATTAGGTGCAATGGGTCCACTGACAACTTGGGCGGATGAATCTACAAGCAATAAAACGATTACACGATATCCTGATCCTTCAATTGAAGTTCTTGACCCGCGTTTTGCGAAATACAAAATTGGAAACGCTGTTGTGGAACGATTGTGGACAGGAGCACGTTGGTCCGAGGGACCTGTGTGGTTCGGTGACGGTGGATTTCTCCTGTGGAGTGATATTCTAAACAACCGTATTCTTAAATGGCAGGAAGCAACCGGAAAAGTGAGTGTCTACTGTAAGCCGTCTAATTATACCAACGGACATACTCGCGATAGACAAGGTAGACTCATCAGTTGTGAACACGGCACTCGGCGCGTCACACGAACCGAATATGATGGCACAATTACTGTATTGATAGATAATTTTGACGAAAAAAGGTTCAACGCACCGAATGATGTCGTAGTTCATCCCGATGGACATATCTGGTTTACCGATCCTGGATACGGTATCTTGTTCAATTGTCAACTACCCCGCGCTAAAGCGCGAGGCTTGTTAATCACATCAAACAGCGATAACTGCTTGGCATTCGTAAAGCCAAACGCTTTATTCGGGTTGTTTCTCGCTTCATAGAGGGTGGCAACCCACCGCTCTCCACGAAGGGCCGCAGCAGCCCTGAAAAGAATGTTAAGTGCGGCGTTGTGGTCTCTATCAAGAGAGAAACCGCAATAACCGCAGTTGAAAGTGCGCACCGATAAGGATAACTTTTTCGGTGCTTTCTCACCACAACAGGAGCAGATTTGCGAGGTATTCTTGGGATCGACTTGGTGGAAATGGAAACCGTCTCTTTCGGCTATGTTTGCAGCCCACTCAAAGAAGGTTGCCCAAGAAGCGTCACTTATACTTTTGCTGAGGTGTTTATTCTTAACCATATTAGAAACGCCCAAATCTTCAGTAACGAGGACGTTGTTTTTCTGGTGATGATAAAGTTTGTAGACCAATTTACCGATAAAGTCTTTTCGTTTGTTTGCTGTCCGTTCCTGATGCAAAGCAGATGCATGCACGGCTTTTTGCCAACGGTTGCTACCTTTCTTTCGGCGTGCCATCGTTTGGTTATGTTTATGCAGCAAGCCCTCTGCTTTGCGATACCAGCGCGGGTTATCAACTTTCTCACCTTCAGAAGTCGTGAGATAGCGGGTAGTTCCCATATCAACAGCGATCGCATCGGTCGGTTCAACTTTCGGAGTGTCAGGTATCTCACAGACGATATGAGCATACCAACCGCTGGCTTTTTTCACAAGGGTGACTTCCTTCGGATCACCTTGAAGCAGACGATGCATGTATAGCCTGACTTCGCCCAACTTTGGCACTTTCAGGCGGTTGTGTCTAAAATCAGTTTCTATGATCGGGTTCTCACGAACACCTTTATATTTTCGCAGGCTCCATGTCATAGAACGGACGCGCTTTTTATAGCGTGGATACCCTTTTTTGGCATCTCCGTTTTCACAACGTCTGCGGAACGCAGCAAACGCCTTGTCGGTTCGTTTGAGAGCAGACACTTGCATATCTTGCGGCACTCCACGGAAGTCGTCATACTTCTTACGAGCTACCGTCAAAAGTGCCTGTTGATCATACTGAGTGACAAAACGATTTTCAGTCTCACGCGCAACAATCCGATCATGACGCGCAGAGTTCTGAAGTTCACACAGATGGTCAAGCCATTCAAACAAGGTCTGTTCCTGTGTTTGCGTAGGATACACAGGATATTTAAAAGTCAATTTCATGGTATATCTCATCTCTCGTCTTTAACCCCTGAACAGTGGGTAGGCAGACACGCCACCTTGCGGGGACGCTGTTCATGTCTGCCAACGAGATGCTATTATTATACCATATTTGACACGGTTTGTCAAGGAAAAAATTTAGGAGCAGCGTTTCCTCCCCGCCTTAAAAGGCGAGGTTTCCACGCTGAAGAAATTGATGAAGGACATAAGGCAGAATTTGAATTGCCTACTTCCGTTTATCGTCTCAATCCTGACACTGGAAAAGCAACAGTTGTAACAAGCGCACTTGAAAGACCGAATGGTATCTGTTTTTCCCCAAAATATGATAAACTCTATATTGCTGACACAGGAACACCAAAACACATCGTTGTCTTTGATGTAGTAGACGGTGAGCGATTGGGCAAAAAACAGGTGTTCTACAAAACGGCACCCGGCAACGCTGACGGTCTTCGGTGTGATATTGATGGGAATGTATGGGCAGGTGCAGGTTGGGTTGGCGAAGGTTACGATGGCGTGCATATCTTCGATCCAGATGGAACACTAATTGGTAAGATTCATCTCCCAGAAATTTGTTCCAATATCTGTTTCGGCGGTGTCAAAAGGAACAGACTCTTTATGACCGCCAGTCAATCTCTCTATTCAGTTTATGTAGAAGCACAAGGAGCACCGCTTTTTTAAAATCTTAAATTCGATTATGTAATTTATCGTTCTCTCTTGTAGAATACTCTGAAAATTTCAGAACCCTTTTTATATTAAACTCACGTTAATTCCGTATAACTACAAAACTTGCAGCATCATAAAACATCAACTCCGATCAAATCGCAGATTATCAATATTGTAATCTGTTTTGCAGATGACACGGCACAAAGGAGTAAAAAGAAACATCTATGAAAATATCAAAACAACTTTCACGACGAACCTTTTTACGTGGATTAGGAGTCGGCATCGCCCTACCGTGGTTAGAAACGATGGGTCCACTCACAAGTTGGGCAACCGCAGCAACAAAAGCGGTAACAGGGCAGATAACACCGAATCGGATGGCATTCCTTTATGTTCCCAATGGGAAAATTATGGAGGATTGGACACCGAAACAGGTAGGGACTAATTTCGACCTTACGAATACCTTAAAACCTCTTGAAAACGTAAAAGATAAAATACTGGTCCTCAGTGGACTTACAGCGGATAAGGCACGCGCAAATGGTGATGGTGGTGGTGACCACGCGAGAGCAATGGCGGCATTCCTCACAGGCGCACAACCGCGCAAAACAAGTGGAACAGACATTCACGCCGGAATTTCTGTCGACCAAGCCGCAGCTTCACATATCGGCGATCAAACACGGATTCCTTCGCTTGAACTCGGAATTGAACCCGGTTACAGAGCTGGCAATTGTGACTCTGGTTATAGCTGCGTTTATTCAGGAACTATGGCATGGAAGTCAGCAACGCAACCACTTCCTAAAGAAGTTAATCCAAAACTTGCATTTGAACGCATGTTTTCCACCGAGCCTAACGCGCAAAGACAACAACGCGATGAAGAACGAAAAAGCATTCTCGATTTTGTCAGACAGGATTCAAAAGACCTAATCCGCCAAATCAGCGGAAACGATGCGCGAAAGCTTGATGAATACTTCACTGCTATTCGAGACATTGAAATGAGAATCGAATCTGCTGAAAAGTTTCCGAAAATTGAGAACCTTGACTATACTGCTCCAGAAAAGATACCGAGAAGTTTTCAGGAGCATGTTCAACTTATGTTAGACCTGATCGTTCTCGCATTCCAGACAGATGTGACGCGAGTTGTGACCTTTACGTTAGCAAATGAAGGTAGCAACAAAACATATCCGACTATTAATATCTCTGAAGGTCATCATAACCTGTCGCATCATGGCGGTGATGAATCGAAAATAAATAAAATTCGCAGGATTAACATTTTCCATACACAACAACTGGCATACATTCTGGAGAAACTTGACGCTATACCTGAAGGGGATGGCACGCTGCTTGACCATTCTATGATTGTGTACGGCAGCGGAAACTCTGATGGTAATCGCCACAGTCACCACGATCTTCCCATTCTATTAGCAGGCAGCGGTTGTGGCACGATAAAAAGTGGACGACATATCCAGTATCCGAAGGAAACCCCGCTTAACAATCTTTGGCTTTCTATGCTCAACCGCATGGATGTTAATTTGAACCAGATAGGGGATAGCACGGGTAGTTTAGATGGGTTATCTTAATCCCTGCAACACACCAACAGTTATTACATCATAAGAATGAATTTAGAAAAGGTAGTCCCGGTTCACGCTAGGGCTACCTTTTTATTACTACAGTGTCTATATCCGATTTCTTTCAAAATATCCTATCCCATCCGAATACCTCCGTTAACATCAAGTGTTGCCCCGGTGATGTACTGCCCCTCTTCCGATGCAAGGAAAAGGATTGCACTGGCAATCTCGGAGGCATCAGCGACGCGCCCAAGCGGAATTTGATCCGTCATGTCAGGATGGTTCTTCGCCATCTCCGTTGCTGCGATACCCGGCGCGATAGAATTGACCGTTATCCCGAACTCACCCAATACCCTTGCAAATGATTTTGTCAGACACATCACACCTGCTTTTGATGCAGAATACGGTGCAGAGGCTACCAAACCACCCACCTGTCCTGCTAACGAACCGAGGTTGATGATACGACCAAATTTTTGTTCCTGCATCGTTTCCATTACCGCCTGCGAACACAGAAAGGGACCTTTGAGGTTGACTGCCATCATCCTATCCCATTCCGCTTCGCTGCATGCATCTATGCGGGTGTAACTAAAAATGCCAGCGTTGTTCACCAAAATATCGATTCGTCCAAATTCATCAAGTGTCCTATTTACCATACCACGAACGGATTCGCCATCGGCAACATCCGTTTCAATCACGAGGCATTGTCTTCCGAGGGCAGTGATCTCTTTTGATACTGCCTCAGCATTCGCCATATTTACTTCGGGGATGACAATATCTGCTCCTTCTTGTGCAAACGCCAAGCATGTCGCTTTTCCAATGCCACCACCACCACCCGTCACAATTGCAACGTGCCCCTTTAACCGCATCTCTGTTTCTCCTTTGCTGATCTTATACCAAATGATTAGAAGTCTTTTGATAAAGTTAGCATTGCGAGGCACGGGGACCTCACACTACAAATCGGGTTAATTGGGTATTATACCATTTCTGAATGATGACTTATCATAAACAAAAAACGTGTTTGTAGTCGCGCAATTCATTGCGCCTCTTATATTCAACATAAGATGTGTTGCAAAATGTCATAAAATCTACATAATGGTATATTATTTATCAGAATTGGTATTATACCCAATTAACGTGATTCGTAGTGCGAGGTCCCCGTGCCTCGCAATGCTGACCTTATCAGAAAACTTCTAATCCAGTTAATTTGGTATAACAAGGTTCTCTTGTCCTTTGTAGCACAATCTGTTAGATTGCGTTTACAGTGCGCAAACTAAATGAAGATTAATTTATTAATTCGGTAATTCTAATTTTCTCCGTTACCGGTAGGTGCGGTTTCCTAACCGCACCGAGCATTGCGAGAAAATTACCGAATTATTTTTTTTATCTTCATACAGTTTGCGCTACAACTAAATTGCTTAACTTGACACCTATGGGTTTCACGTTGTTCTACCCAACCTACTTTAGTCGAACTCACGTTACTATAGCGAGTGTAAGTTGATTTGCTACTCTCTCTACGCCCTTTTCTTCCTGAAGGGCATTAATAACTGACAATCCCACTGCTTTAGTTGTTGGCAGGGCTATTTAGTTCTCCGAATATTTAGATTTTCAATCTAAGACTTTCCCCTGTAGGAGCGATCTCCGAATCGCGACTTTTCGTCTAAAATGGACAAAAAGCCTAAAACTAAATAACCCTGGTTGTTGGTCATAAAACGTTGACTTTTATCCTAATTTGTAGTATACTCTGTATAATCTACTTAGTGGCGGGTGTGTCAACACCTGCCACACCTTTGACGAGGAAGTAGGTTGAGTCAAATGTAGGCAAGAACACCAAAAAACATTGTTATTAAAAAAATAACAGACCTTGCCTACACTACACTCGCCGCGGGATACGCGGAGAGCCTAAACGCTTGTGGACAACATGTCCGACCTACTATCGCGTAGGCAGCGTTGGAAGAAGCAAGAAGCCCACGCCTTTAGGGATTAGGAGTATCACAACACTCTGTATATTATAGTAAGCATGTTAACATTATCACACGAATTCTGGAAAAAGTCAATAGGGTCATCGGATTCGGCAGAAATCTTATATCACCATTATTTGCCTATAGCATTCGACATCAGGAGATTTAAACCATGAAAACAACCGCATTTTGGCATTGGCTAATGCCAATTTTTGTATTGGGGTTTGTCTTTTCCTTCGCTTTTACAGCAACAGCACAGAATTATTATCCCGCCCATATCGGCAATGAGTGGGTTTTGGAGAGCACTAACGGTAAGGAAAGGCGTACTTATACACTTGAGAAACCTGAAGATGCTGCCGATGAAGAATTCATCCTCCTGAAAATTAAGACTGAGCAGATCGACACCGGTGATATTGTTGACACGGACAAGTACTTTTTAACATTTGATGACGAAGCGATTAAACTTCATAAAACTGTCTTAGAACAAACCGTCATTGGTACTGTGGCAACTGTGATAGCCGATTTTCCAATACCAACTACTTTTTTCCCAGTAGTATTAGTGCAAGGGGGGAAATGGAAAATTGAGGCGGATACAACAATCTTTGGAATCGCAATAAAAAGCACCACCGATTTAGAAATTGTTGGATTTGAGGATGTTGTGACACCAGCTGGAACATTTCAGAACTGTGCCAAAATTGAGCTGAAAGTGGCAATTAATAGTGAGGTTCTAAACGTCGCTCCAACAATATCCTATCAATGGTTAGCACCTGATCTCGGTCCAGTCAAATATGAGACAAGCGAAGGAATGGTCTTTGAGATAACTAACTTCAAAATGTTCGGTCCACCTGTTAAACAAGCGCAGAATCCCCCCGTGTGGCAACTGCCGTCTCATGTGTTTCAAGTCCCTGGTTCACGTCTCGGTGGAATTCTCAATGCCAAGATACTTGAAAATGTTGAAGATTTTGCCTCGGAAGTGGGAAATTTAGGAATAGAATCCGTGACTGGAAATATTGTTCCGCCTGGGGAGGGTACTGGTTTTGCAACTAACTCAGAAGGAAAACAAGATCTATGGGTTGCGGGAATCTTTGAGAATGCACCTATCATCGGCACAATAACGCTTTTTGCAGAAAATGACAAAGGTAAAACTATAGTAACTATTGAAGTAACTATTAATATTAGGTAACCCATAGGTGTCAATTTAAGGAAAGAACTCGTTTGTCCTCGCGCAATTCATTGCGCCTCTTATATTGAAAGAAAAGAGGCGCAACGAATTGCGCGACTACGAACGCAGATATTCTCGTCCTATGCGTTATTTGAGATGTTGATACAAAAAGGTGCAGTTAGGAAACCGCTAAATTGACACCTATGCTATTAATATTAGGTAACCGATAGTATTAACCTATATATTTCCGTGCAATGCTGGGCATTTCACTTCCATACACGGTTTGCAAGGTGTCCGAGGACACCCAGGGGCTATCTCCCAAAGCATTTCTGAAAATCAGAAATGCGCTAAAATGTTCGCGAATATCTTGTTTTATCGTGATTTTTGATAAAATAGACGTGGGTATTGCCTAAAAATATCGCAAACAATGTCTAAATATCATAACACATATCAACGAATTTATCAAGAAAAATATATATTTTTAGATACTGTTACTCAACCCTATGTGGTATTAAGAAACGTAAATGGCGATGGCATAGTCAATATCTTGAATTTCACACGCATCGCACAAAATTTCAGGAATTCACCTTGAAAAAGTGTTTAAAAATTGCTAAAATATAACCGCTATCACACATGCGTTTGGAAAAGCCAACATGGTAACTTGGAAAGTGGTATTAGTTGTTATAGCCATTGCCATTCTATTTATGGCGATTGGAATGTGGTTGGGATATCGGTATATATCGGAACAGGATGATATCCGCTACGAAGCACAAAATTACCAATCGGACATGTATACCTATCCAACGAAAATTCTACTGAGGAGATGTTCTACAATGTTAAACATCACTCATATTGTAATCTGAAAAGGAGACCAAATTATGAAAATAGCCAGATCTACATCTTGGTTGAAAATGATCCTGGTGTTTGGCATTGTATGTAGTTTTACGCTTACTGCCACAGCACAGGATTATTATCCGACAACTATCGGTAACACCTGGATTATGCTGAGCCAGGATGGTGCTGAACGGCGCACCTATTCAATTGGCGAATCCGATAACGTTGACGATGAAGGGATTATCACCCTGAAAATCGTCACTGAGACTCTTGGCACAGATGCCGTTGCTACCGATATTTATTATATCTCTGATGATGCTGGAGATCTAAAACTTCACCAGGCAAAACTGGATCAAGGTGCCCTCGGTATCGCAGCGGCAATACTTGATCCATCAGCTCTTTTCTTCCCGGCAGACCTGTCACTCGGACGCACGTGGGAAATCATGACGGTAACAGAACTAAACTTAGTTGGCACAGCAAACACAACAAGTACTATAGAAGTTGTAGCAGTTGAGGACGTTGAAACCCCAATCGGAACATTTGAAGACTGCGTCAAAGTTGAGGTACGCAGAGTAGTCAGCACGGCACTTCAAAACATACGAGAGACTTCGTACCAATGGTTGGGGCCTGATGTCGGTCCCGTCAAATATCAGAACGCTCAGGATGTTGTATTTGAATTAGAAAGTTACAACCTGGTAGAACCGACAGAAGAACCAGTGGTGGAAACGCCTGAAATACTCCAGACATCTACTGATATTTTCGTTAATCCTGGTAATATCGAATCCCCTGCTGTAGGTGAGCAATTCACAGTGAGTATTAACATCGGTAATGGCGAAGGTGTCGCAGGGTACCAATTGACCGTGAACTTTGATCCAACAGCACTAAAATACATTTCAAGCGTAAACGGTGATTATCTACCTGCAGGTGCATCGGTGAATACGGCTGAAGTGACTGAGAATAGCGTCCAACTCGCAGCGACTGCGACCGACGCGGAGTCAGACGGTCATGGCACGCTTGCCACGGTCACGTTTGAAGTTGTTGAGGTAAAAGCATCCTCCATCAGTCTAACAAACGTTGTCATAACCAATGCCGCTGGTGAGACGTTAGAACTCGTAACAGGGGATGGTGCTGTTTTAGTGCCAATTGATCGAGAACCTATCGTTGTCCTACCTCCCGGTATACCACCTATTAGCGATCAAGTGTTTGAAATTACCTTGACCAACCTCACCACCGGGGAACCGGGAATGGGCGGGCAAATTTTCTCACACCCAATTTTTGCCGCGCACTTTGCAAGTGATGGTCTTGCCAAAGTCGGAGAACCAGCGGTTCCGGCACTCGTCGCACTTGCTGAAAATGGAGATGTTTCAGGGTTACTGGAATTTGCAACTGCTGTAGGTGCAGACACTGCTGTCGCAGACAATGTTGTGATTCCCGGCGGGTCTGTTACCGTTAGGTTAAAGGGTAATATATTGAACTCTTCACTGACGGTTGCCTCAATGTTAGTGTCAACAAATGACGGGTTCATCGCCGCAACCGACGTTCCTCTCTTTGATGAAAATGGCATGCCTGTTTCAGCGACGTTAGAGTTGATGGCTTACGATGCAGGTAGTGAAGATAACACAGAGCTTGCTTCCGATATTCCGGGTCCGCTCGGTTTAGATGCCGATGCAGATCCAGAGGGTAGCAATGCTCGCGTTCCGACAGAAGGCGGTGTAATTACACCACACCCAGGCATTCAAGGCGTTGGAGATGTGAGTGAAGCATTTGCTTGGAAAGAACCGACAGCGACGTTAACGATTACGCCTGTTTCCTCTGAAGAAACACCAACTGAATCCAGTTTTGATATTGACCTTGTATCTGGATTGAACCTGATCTCTATCCCACTGATGCCAGCAGAACCTTACACAGCGAAATCCCTTGCTGAGATGTTGAGTGCCACGGTTGTCATCAAATTAGATGCCGCAAAACAGAGTTTCGTTGGTTACTCCGCTGCAGAAGAAGGGGAAGGTTTCGGAATTGATGGTAGCAGTGGTTATATTGTGAATACTCCGGCAGGCGGAGATTTCACATTCACAGGTACGGCGTGGTACAACCAATCGGATGACGCAGCTGCTGCACCTAAAATTGCAACAACTAAGAGCGCGTGGGCATTTGTCATCACAAGCAACTTGCAAGATAAGGAGGCAGGAGCATCTTACACCTTGGTTGCCAAAAACCTTCGAACGGGAGCTGTCGCTACCGAGGATGTCACCAGCAACAAAAGACACGTT
This sequence comes from Candidatus Poribacteria bacterium, assembly GCA_965237835.1. Taxonomy (GTDB): domain Bacteria; phylum Poribacteria; class WGA-4E; order WGA-4E; family WGA-3G; genus MSPOR6. The sequence goes on from OZ250160.1 coordinate 1,906,312, forward strand.
TCCGCTGTTTGGGCAGACTTGAATTATAAAAGCGTCATTGAAGTCGGCGATAAAATTGAGATTGTCCTTCATGACGAGCAAGGTACTATTGTATCCGGTCCGTTCCAACACAAAGTTACCACCACAGATATCCACAATGCATATCTGAGTGTGCAGATGCAAGTTGGCAATGTGATTCCCAAGGAAACAATTCTAGGTCAGAATTTCCCGAATCCGTTCAATCCTGAGACCTGGATACCTTACCAACTGAGCCGTGACACCAACGTTACGATTCAGATTTATAATGTTTCTGGTCATTCGGTACGGACGTTAAACTTGGGTCATAAGTCAATTGGTTCGTATATGACGAGTTCGACTGCAGCCTATTGGGATGGTAAAAACGGCACAGGTGAACATGTTTCGAACGGTATATATTTCTATGCCCTCCAAACAGAGAGTTTCTCTGCTACCCGACGAATGGTTATCCTCAAGTAGGTTAAGTTTCCAATAGGAAATACAAAACGCCTTGATTCACAAGCATCTGGCAAACTACTTTACAGATTGCACAGAGATGATTGTAGCAAGGCGTTTTCCTTTAAGTTTGCTTTGTTCGTAATAGCGCAATTCATTGCGCCTCTTAATTTGGTATTACATCTCTTTGTTCGTAGTCGCGCAATTCATTTCGCCTCGGACATTTACAGTTATCAGGTTTCCCGCTACAAAACCTCGCTTTTCAAGGCGGGGATATAGTAGCGGCTAAGACTTGTATTATTGAAAAAACTTGACGAACGTCGGACAATGTTGTAAACTTGTTTTATGAAGTTGACAGGTATATCAAGTGTCACTGCTTGGTGTGGTGTGTGTCTCCTACTTGACATGGTATAAACGTTTGATCCTTGATGTGCTGTAATGCGAAACACTACGTATAAACTTTTTCATGAGAAAGGTCTGAAACGATTGCATGATGACTTGAATATCTGTGGTATTGTGCGGAATCACTTTCTTGGCTTGTCGATGCGTTATTATTGTCGTTATCGTAAATCTCTTTCTTATGGTCAGATGTCTAAGCATCTAACAAAGCTGAAGTCTTTAGAGCGATACAAGTATTGGCATATTCCATATTCATGGTGTGTGCAAAATGTTTTGAAGCGTCTATCCCGAAGTTTTACAGAAATGTCTACGGATAAAAGAGGACATCCGCGTTTCAAATCATGTAAAAAACATAAAGGCATGACCTTCTCTGGTGAACAAGTGCGAATAGAAAAAGTTTTGGATGCACAGAAAAAGGAAAGAAATCACCTGACGTATAAAATCAGATTGAATAAGCATTGGTATCGCTTTGCTTTACATCGTGAAATAAAAGGTGCTATCAAACAAGTTCAAGTTACAAGGGACGCACTCGGAGACATCTATATTACGTTCACTGAAGATTATAGTGAAGTCATTCCTGAACCCAAGACTGGTAAAGCGGAAGGGTTCGATTTTGGTATCAAAGACTTCTTGACTGGCAGTGATGGTAAAAGATACGAGTCTCCGATGTTCTACAAACACAATGCCACTCAATTGGCAAAAGCACAACGCCATCATTCTCGAAAGGTTAAGGGTTCTCACAACCGAGAACGCTCCAGAAAGACTATCGCACGACTGCATAAAAAGACTGCTAATCAAAGAGCGGATCATCAGTGGAAACTTGCGATAGACCTCTGCCGCAACTTTGATATAATGTTTTTTGAGGATTTGAACCTTGAAGGTATGAAACGCCTTTGGGGAAAACAGATTTCGGATCTTGCCTTGGGTGAGTTTATGCTAAAACTCAAATGGCAATCTAAAAAACGGATACGCTCGGTTTTGAAGATTGACAAGTGGACACCTTCTACAAAGTGCTGTTGTGTCTGTGGACATCATAATAAAGACCTAACGCTCACAGATCGTCAATGGACGTGTCCCCATTGTGAAACCCAACTTGACCGAGACCAGAACGCTGCTATAAACATTCTCAAGAAAGGGGTAGCTTCCTTTGGCTTAGCAACTGTCAGACCTATCGTTCTATTCAATAGGATTGTAGGCTGTTGTGTTGAGGCGTCCGGTCCGCTTCTGAATGCCACAAACGCTTTCGCATAAGTTTGCGGAAGCCTCGCCCTTTAGGGCGGGGTCTATCACACACAAGGAGGATTGAATGTTCCGGCACATTACATTTAGAATTATTTTGATGACATGCCTCATAATCGGCATCACTATTACGGCGGCATCACAAAACTATTATCCAACAAACCTCGGCAATATATGGGTGATGGAAAGCGAGGATAAAACAGAGCGACTCACATATACTCTTGAAGCATCTGAAGAATCCATTAACGGTAAAGAGTTGGCATTACTCAAAATTACAACTGAAACCTTAGGAACAGATTCAATTACAACCGAAAAATATCTTATTGATTTTGATGCAGACGGGATTAAACTTTATAAAATTGAAGTGGAACTTGGTTCAGTGTTTGGCGTAGCAACTGCCGTGTTATATCCTCCTGTCCTCTTTTACCCACTATCATTAGCAGTCGGAGACTCGTGGGAACTTACCGCTGATTCAGAGGTGAACTTAGTGGGACCTGTTACATTCACAAGCACTAACGAAGTCATATCGGTAGAAGATGTTGTAACGCCAGCAGGAACATTTAAGAGTTGTATAAAAATCGAGATAAGGACAAAAACCATTACTGCATCAGGAGGCACACGTTCTACCGCCTACCAATGGCTCGCACCGAATTTTGGTCCCGTTAAATTTGAGAATAGTCAAGATATTGTTTATGAATTGGTCAGTTCCAACCTACTCTATGATGTGACTGGGGATGGGGTTGTCAATATACTTGACCTTGTCTTTGTGGCTTCCCGATTCGGACAGGAGGATGCGGAGGGAGATGTGAACAACGATGGGGAAGTTAATATTCTGGATTTGGTACTCGTCGCACAGAATTTCGGAAACTAAATAGACACATTTCAAAGACTAATTTTGCAATGGTATTTTGCTAAAAAATCCGCTTTTGAATCTCATTTGCCGCAAGTGTTTCTTCATGCCATGGAATTTCTTCAACTGACTCATCTATGTGTCTATGTTGCTGCCACGAAAATTTGAGCGGTGAATCGCCACTATTATAAAAGATTACCTCAGTAGTATTATCTGTTCCGACAATAGGTCGTACCAAAGAGAGAAGTGCCGATGGCGTCTGGCTTCGCCGTTCTGCTTTTTTAATGTCTATGAGCGGGGTAACCTTACCTAAGGTTTCACGAGTGCCGAGGAGCAGCGGACCATAGCAAGCGGTTACAGCACCTTGTCCCCAATTGCGTCCGTGTCCTGCGGCAACTGAGCAAACCGCACCACCCATATCAGCATGTTCCCTTCCACCGCGTAACACACGTCGTGCAATGTCCAGACGTGTAGCAGCATTCTGCAATGCACGTAACGCATAGGTAACCTCACCTGTTACCTGATACGCGAGCGTTAACGTTGCAGTTGACGGTTCATGAATCGGTTTAACCGAACCATCATCTGACCATTCTCCCCAATACGCCATATCCGCCCTTTTCCCAACACCGAGTTCTCTGCGACGCACTTCTTGCGGAATAACAAGGGCAAGCAATTCAGGTGAAGTAGACGGTAGTTTCTGTAACTCTTCACAAATTGCATCATCAAAACTGGTATCTTCAAAAGTCCATCGATAATAACTGAGTGCTGCAGCAGCCGGGTCATTGTATGGGTCGCTAAGAGACGAAACAAGCGGTTGGACGATGCGTTTCGCTGCGGATTTGTAAATCTCTTCTCCTGACAAAAGATATAGATCGCCTAAGGCATAAATAGCCCCGGAAGCAAGTAGGACTTCTATTCCTGCCAAAGGATCGCCCGGAATATGGTGTGAACTTGCAACCAGTTTGTGTAAATTTTTCGCGTTGACATCTGCCTCGCTAAGTACATTTTCATCCAAATCCCAGAGAAGTGGCATCACATCCGGTGCAGCGATGATACGTTCAGCACGTTTTTGTCCGTACCGCAATGCCCATTCTACATATCGTTTTTCGCCTGTAACGCGATACGCAGCAAGCGCAATGTGGATAAAACGGAAGTGTTCAGCGAGTTCATAAGTATCCTTTTCGCTGTTCTCAACATATTTTGTTCCGATATTGTAGCCGATAAATGTATCGCGCGTATAATCGTACCAAGGCGGTATTTCCGGCACCCAATTCCCGATATGTTCAGCTGCGTCTGTTAAGAGGGAAATCGCCTCGGTATCGTCCGGTTTTAAACCGATATAACGGGGCAGGAAAAGCAGAAAAGGTTCCGGTCCGTGATGTGCCTCCGCTTTCGGTTCATATCCATGCACACAATCGCGTTCTACCCAACCGAGAAGTGCGGCTTTCAACACATCAAAGTGTTCTAAGACATTCGAATCACCAGTAATTAGATAGTGTGGAAACCACGCGAGTGCGTAGTTCGCCTCATCCTCGCCTCCATTGTTCGGACCGGGTGGGTCAAGCATCATGCTCTGTTTGAGCCAACGCCTCATTTCTGTTCTGAGTTTACTAAAAGCATTATAGCATTCGTGGATTTTAGATTTCATAGTAGTTTCTTTATAGTAAGGAGTTCAAAAATTCAATGCTCTGCTTGGCGATCGTCTTCGGATCGGGTTTGAAATCGAAAACCTCTGTTGAGACATAACCCTGATAATCAATCTCTTTCAATGCTTCAATAATCGGCGGATAGTCAACATTACCAGAACCGGGGAGGTAACCATTATCGTCATTGGAGTGGAAGTGTGCAACGTGTTTGGCACAGTTGCGAATCTGTGTCGGCATGTCCAAACCCTCTTTTGCAGTGCTACAAACATCCAAAATCATCTGGAAGTTAGGGTGGTTCACAGCATTAACCATCTCAACTGCTTTATCAGGATTTGTGATAAAATTAGTCTGATCGCTTGACAACGGTTCCATGCACAAGGTGACTCCTCTTTCACCGGCAAGTTCCGCACCCGCTGCGAAGGTATCCTGTGCGTAGTCCCATGCCTCTTCAAAGGTGAGTGGATCCATGACATTCCGTTGCTGTGGTGACCCAAAAACCAGTATCCTTCCATCTAAATCCGCGCACAGTTCAATTAATGCAAGAAGATAGTCACGCGTTTCGTTGCGAATCTCTGCGTCTGAGTGGTTGATATAGAGTCCTGGTGGTGAGACGAGTAGCCAGTGCAGCCCTGCGATCTCTATCTTTGCGTCTTCCGCGGCTTTTCGTATTCGCGTCCTTTCCGCCTCACTGATGTCCAAGACCGAGTCTGCCAACGTAAAAGGGGCGATTTCAACTGCATCAAACCCCAGTTTGGCAGCATAAGTGAACACATCTTCTATTTTCCAATTTTCAAACATTTCGTTGCATATTGCGAGTTTCATTTTTGTCTCCAGTCTGTATTTTTTGTGAATTCTAAACGGTTTTAGAGTTTTTGTCAAGTTATTTGGGTATGAGAGGAAATATCTCCGAACTCAACCAGATTCCAAGTTAATCCATCACCAAACCACCTGCTACGGTAACAGACAACCCAGTGAGATACGCGGCTTCGTCCGAGGCGAGAAATGCTGCCATATTTGCCACATCTGCGCCTTCCGCGAGTCGTCCTAACGGCACAGATTCTATAGCATTACGTGCGAATTCGGCATGTTGTTCTTCAGCGGAAAGGTTTTCAGGCATTAAAGCAGATGCTAAATGCGCTACACGTTCCGTGTCCACAAGGCTTGGACAGAGAGCATTGACGTTGACTTGATAAGGTGCAAGTTCGTGCGCAAGAGATTGCGTTAATCCAATTACAGCAAATTTGGAGGCACTATATGCCGCATAGCACGCCGCACCTTGTTTACCTCGGACAGACGAGATATTGATGATTCTGCCACCACTACCCTGAGCGATAAGATGTCGTGACACTGCTTGGCAGCAAAGGAAAACCCCTTTTACATTGACACGTTGCACCCTATCCCAGTCCTCTTCAGCGAGGTCAACGACAGGCACGCGATCCTTTCCGGCTTTTGTTCCAGCATTGTTAACGAGAATGTCAATTTTACCGAAATGAGAGACAGTTTTGTCTATCATATCGCTGACCTGCTTTGCATCTGAAACGTCAGCAACAACGCTGATAGCACGTTGTCCCATCGCTTCGATTTCGCGCACGACATCCGACAATCCACACCACTCCGTATCCTCTCCTGCATAAGGATGCTCGGTTATATCGTTGACAGCGACATCTGCGCCCTCTTTTGCCAGACGTGTAGCAATGGCTCGTCCGATCCCATTCTTTCCACCCGCACCTGTCACCAAAGCGACTTTTCCTTTTAGATTATACATTGGGAGTTTCCTATATCTGCATTTTGTCGAAACTTGCAATCCAAAGACAAGTACCTTACTCTCCTAGAAAAAAGCAATATTGACTAGGTGATATGTTATACCAAATCTGATAAATAAAACACCATTACAGAGTATTTAGGACATTTTAGAGAGCATCTTATGTTGAGTATAAGAGGCGCAATGAATTGCGCGAGGACAAACGCGTTTTTTGTTAATGTGATGCCATCATTCAGAAATGGTATTATATCAAATTAACTTGATTAGACATCTTCTGATAAAGTCAGCATTGCAAGGCACGGGGACCTTGCACTACAAATCGCGTTAATTCGGTATTAGTTCTGTCGCTATTCAGATGCCTTCTCTTGCAATTTAGTTTTCTGCGCAGCTACTATTTGAGGAATAACGCTTTTTCCCGTACCTTGGGTAAGAAGCGCGTTGGATAAAGTAGGTACTGACTCTTTAACCGCAATAACTTCAAATGAAACAGTGACAAGAGTACCATCTCCAGAACTTTCTCCAGCAAGTGTTGTTGCGGCAAGCGTTACACCTTTCTCGGTGACAATAGGTGGAATCGAAAAAACACCAGCAGGTAGATAACCACCGAGGTAGCTGCCGTCAGCACTTTCAATATAACGGAGCACTGCACTATCAAACAGAACAGTTGTCTGATATCCTGCGATGGATTCGCCATTTGCAATGTTGATGGAAAAAGTGAGCTGCTGTCCGATAGCAGAAGGAATTTGTCCTACCGTCGGTTTAAGACTCAACGTAGTTGTAGAAGGGGCAGGAATATCCCATAGCAGAACTGTCCCATCCAGACTTGCACTTGCAAGGGTTTTTCCATCTGGGGAATACACTATGGAATGGACATCCCCCGCATGCCCGACAAGTGTAGTTTTGAGTTGTCCTGAGGCAACATCCCACAAATGCACTGTATTGTACCCACTCGCACTTGCTAATGTTTTCCCATCTAATGAATATGCTATAGCAGGAATATCATCCGTGTTTCCAGAAAGTTTGGACTTGAGTTGTCCTGTAGCAATATCCCAAAAATGGACCTCGTCATATCCATTTCCAATCGCAATAGTGGCTCCGTCTGGGGAATAAGCCAAACAATTAATCCGTTCCATATCTCCTGTGAATGTTCTTTTATGCTGCCCTATGTCCGCATCCCACAAACGCAACGTCTTATCTCTGCTTCCAGTTGCAAGCGTACTGCCATCCGGAGAATAAACCACCGCATTGACTGCATCAGTATGACCAATAAGTGAGGTCTTGTGTTGACCTGTCTTAGCATCCCATAACCGCACCGTCTTGTCACTACTTCCTGTTGCGATCATAGTTCCATCTGGAGAGTATACTACGGATCTGACTGCATCCGTATGTCCAACAAGTATAGCCTTTAATCGCTGCGTGCCAGTATCCCATAACCGCACTGTCTTATCACTACTCCCACTTGCAAGGGTTTTTCCATCCGGAGAATATGCTAAGGCGATAACAAAGCTGGTATGTCCTGTGAGAGTAACTTTGTGTTTCCTCGTGTCTGCATCCCACAAGCGCACTGTGTTGTTATAATCCCCCGTTGCGATCATGTTGCCATTTGGGGAATATGTAACTGAATAGAATAGGTTTGTATGTTCTGTTAGCGTAATTTTGCGTTGTCCTGTAGCGGAATTCCATAAATGCACTGTACCTTCCCCGAACGAGCTTGCTGCGACCGTGTTACCATCGGGAGAATATGCTAAGGAAGTCATCCACCCCGTATGACCCGTAAGCGTGGTTTTGAGTTGTCCTGTGGCAATATCCCACAATCTAACCTGTCCGTCCCTACATGCACACGCTATCGTGGTTCCATCAGGAGAATATCCAACAACTGAAACACCTCGTATATTACCATTGATTCTGGCTATCTCCTGTCCTGTAACGACATCCCACAGAAACAGTATTTGACTATTACCAGCAGTTGCGATGGTAGTACCATCAGGAGAAAACGCTATAGATTCAACTCTCCCTACATTTCCTTTGATCGTGATTTTGTGTGTAGATGTGGCAACGTCCCATAAACGTAGCGTCTGATCGCCACCTGCACTTGCGATCGTAGCACCATCAGGTGAAAATGCAACGGATCTTATCAAGTCCGTATGTCCTCTAAACGTTGCTTTAGACTGTCCGGTAGCAGCATCCCACAGCATTACCGTTTGGTCTCTACTTGCGCTGGCGATTGTGGTGCCATCAGGGGAATACACCACTGAAAAAACACTTCCAGTATGCCCTGTGAGTCTGACTTTTAATTTGCCAGTAGCAGCATTCCACAAACTCACCCCCCTGAATCCACCAGTTGCAATCGTAGTGCCATCTGGCGAATAGGCTACCGAAAAGACGTGATCCATACTCGGTATCAACGCAAGTTCTTTGCCACTCTGCGCGTCATAGATCCATGTTCCAATGTCAGTTCCCACCGCGAGACGCGTCCCATCCGGTGAATAAGTAATTGCACTTACAGCCCCTTTACCGAGTCGTGCTTTGGCATTTTCAGGTAAAGCTAATTGTGTGTAGTCGGCAGCGGCTGGATATGTTGAAAAAAACAGTGTCACAAACACGATAAATAAAAGTAAGCGAAAAATATTTGCTTTCATGTCCTCTCCTTCAAGGAATGTGATCTATCTTGCCTCTTTTCATACAGAACTCCACAAGGTGTGTCTTCTATTCTGAAGTTGTTGGGACATCCATCGCGCGAGTAACCAAAGTTAGGTCAACGATATTGACAATATTGTCACCATTCACATCTGCTGTATTTCGTCTGCCCTGCCCGAAGTTTGATGCAACCTGAGTTAAATCTTTGATATTGACAACGCCATCAGCGTTGACATCCTCTTTTGAAATAGGAAGTGCTATTATTTCACTATCTACTAACCATGGACAGATAGTTGTATCCGTGTTGTCAGTGAGGTGCACTTTAGATAAAGTCAGTTCTGATGACTTGGAAGATAGGACCTCAAAGGTTAGTTTTGCGAACGTGTCAACATCGCTGTTTGCATCTGGGGTTCTCGTTCCGCTAAGTGTTATGTTATTTCCATTCACAACCGGTGGGACACCAACATCACCTTCAGGCAGATTCTCCTCGTTATTACTACCAACATAGCGGAGTGCTGTGCTATCAAACTGCACAGTCACCTGATATTTTGCGACAGTATCACCTCTTGTGATGTTGAGAGAGAGTGTAAGTTGTTCTCCAATAGCCGGAGACTGCAATTGTGAAGGAGAGAGACTCAGCGTAGGTGCGTTTTTGTCTGGAATATCCCATAGCAAGATTATCCCATCATAACCTCCACTTGCTACAGTTCTACCGTCTGGAGAAAAAACTGCGGATCCAACGCTACCTCTATGACCTTTGAGTATGGCTTTGGATTCACCTGTTGCGGCATCCCACAAACGTACCGTGTTGTCTTGATTTGCGCTTACAAGTGTGTCCCCATTTGGTGAAAACATAATAGACCGCGTAAAATCCGTATGTCCTCTGAGTGTGGTTTTGGGTTGTCCAGTGGCTATATCCCAAAGATGTATTGTCCCACCACCTGCAGCTGCGAATGTGTTGCCATCCGGAGAATAACAGATCTCTGAAGATGCCCGTCCAGCATCCCCTTCAAGCGTACCTTTAAGTTCACCTGTCGCAGCATCCCAAAAATGTGCACGATTGTTGAAAGCTCCGCTTGCAATAGTGGTCCCATCTGGAGAAAACGCCACAGAAGAGACAATGTCAGTGTGTCCAACAAGTGTAGTTTTGTGTTCTCCCGTGATTGAATCCCAGAGTCGGACTGTTTTGTCTCTACTCCCAGTTGCGACAGTAGTACCATCCGGGGAAAACGCCACGCAATGAACAGCCTCCGTATGTCCTTTGAGTATGATTTTGGTTTGTCCCGTAAGTGCCCACAACCGCACCGTTTTATCCGAGCTTGCGGTAGCAATTGTGTTGCCATCCGGAGAATATACAATGAAATTGGGAGAAGCGGAGTGCCCACTGAACGCTGATTTCTGTTTTCCAGTCGCAACATCCCAAAGTTGGACACCACCCCCTGCTTCACTTGCGATCGTAGTGCTGTCAGGAGAATATGCAATGTAACGGTTAGGGCCAATATGTCCTATAATCTCGGATTTGAATTTTCCTGTGGCTGCATCCCAAAAACGTATTGAGTCCCATCTACCAGATGCTATAGTGGTACCATCAGGGGAATAGATTATCGGTGAAAATACTAAAGCAGGAGTCCTATCTTCATTTGTGAGGATGTTTTTGTATTCACCTGTGGTTGCATCCCAAAACCGCACTTCGCCATCCTCCGTAGTACTAACGATCGATGTACCGTCTGGAGCATACACCACGGAAAGCACAACATCGTTATGTTCCGGGAGAGTGGATTTATGCTGCCCAGTGGTAGCATCCCATAAACGGACTGTTTTGTCAATACTTGCAGTGACGATAGTGGTACCATCTGGCGAAAATGCTATTGACAGGATAGACTCTGTATGTCCAGCAAGCGTGGCTTTATATCTGCCTGTGGTAGCATCCCACAAACGCACTGTCTTGTCATGACTCCCAGATGCGATTATAGATCCATCTGGTGAATACGCGATGGAAAAGACAATATCTGTATGTCCAGAAAGTGTGGCTTTATATCTGCCTGTTTTTGCATCCCACAAACGCACTGTCTTGTCTTGATTCCCAGATGCGATTGAAGATCCATCTGGTGAATATGCTATAACGTGGATATAATCTGTATGTTCTGAAAGGATTGCTTTGGGTTTACCTGTAGTTGTATCCCACAAACGCAGTGTACTACTGGTCCTTCTGCTGAATCTATCTCTATCTCTGCCGGCAGTGGCAAGGGTTTTCCCATCTGGTGAATATGCTATGTAGCGAACGTTAGACTGATGTGCTCCGATTAATTCAATCTCTTTTCCACTCTGCGTGTCGTAGATCCAAGTGCCGATACCGGTTGCAGCGGCAAGCCTACTGCCATCGGGCGAGTAGGCAATCATCCTGATTTGACCTTTACTGAGACGTGCTTTAACACCTTCGGGTAACCCTAATTGTGTGTGAGCATCATATTGACAAAATACGGTTGTTGAACTTAAGGATAAAACGACTGAGAGGATTAGCACGAAAAATGGTGTAGTTTTCATGGGGAGTTCCTTTTTGGAAAGTGTGCTAAATATATCGCGTATTGGTACTCAGGTGGTTTTCAACGACAAAGAGGGTGATGATAAACACACTGGAGAGGGTCTCTAATCTGTGGAATTGGATTATATTTGATATGTTGAGAGGAAATACCATCCCCAACGGAAAATGGACATGGTAAGAAAATTACTTTTTGATAGCTGCCCAAGTTAATGTGAGTTTGCCTGAAGGTTCCACAGCCAAGAATTCTTTGTCAAAAGTGAGGTCACCGAAGGCGAGCGCATCCCATGCGGTACCGGGTATCCAGCCAATCTGATGTTCACGACTCCCGTTCTCACAATCATTCATGTGGAAACTAAGCCCGATGGTTAACCTATTTTCTGCCTTAAAGTTTTTTCCTCTATCTGGGTTACCCGGGTTTAGTCCGCGTGGTTTCGTCGGGTCAAGGGCGACTTCGTAGATGTAATTATTACCATTCTTAACCAGTTTCCACTCAGTATTATCCTTTGATCCGGCGGCCGATAAATCTTTTCCATTTGCACCGAGTGTCCACTGAACGAGCACATCTCTAACTACCTCGTTCTCAAAATCAAACATAAATTCGACACTATCGTCCTCCCACCAATTAGAATCCGCTGGATGGATGTCTTGGAGTTCATCGTCAGTGATTTCAACGGCAAAGTAAATGCGTGTAGGGTCTTTTGAACTCCATGCGACGCGTCCCTGACCGGTAAAATCACTTGCTTTAGGTAGCTCCGCTCCTGCATCTTTTAGTTCATCAAAGGCAACAATTTCTGCGCGTTCCCATTCACTGAGATCACCATCTATTTTTAGGTTAGAAATCTGTTTTGCAACGTACTGCTTATCGCGCTTCGCAGCAAAAGTTAAACTTGTTGCACAAACTATCAGAACAAGTCCGATTACAACTGTAACTAAGACTTTAACAGACCTTAGCGTATTGGAAAAATTTTTCATTTTAGAATACCTTTGTTTGATCGGTTTGAATTACTTACATATAGCCAGCACTCTTTATCCATTAAATATCTTTCTAAGGATTAAGAACGCACCACCAACGACAATGACGATAAACGAGACAAAAATTACAACTCCTAAAAGTGCCTGCAAAACTTCTGCAAGAATCAGGACACATACAATAACGGTAACGCCTAAAAAGACAAGTAGTACTTTACTCATAATTGATTATGGAATAGCACGGAGCATGGCGGGTGTCTATCAAACATAATTCAGTGCTATTTTCCAAGGTTTAGGGAGGAAACAGAATCCTCCCTAAACCAGAGATAGAGGTTAAGTGTGTAGTTTGAGTTCGTCCAACAAAGTTGCATTTTCAGCAGCAACAGCAATTGTTGACGTGCATCAACACCACATCCTATTTTTTGAGACCACCCCATGTAACAGCAATTTTCTCTTTGGGGTCAACAGCGAGACCACTTTCCAGACCATCGTTCATGATGGATTTAATATCGTCCTCGCTTAATACTGTGTTGAAAATGATGAATTCATCAAAAAGACCTTGTGAGAATCGCTCTTCTACTCCGTTGTTTGTCCATGCGCCAATTGTTGCGGGACCGAGGACTGCAGGATTATTACCCCAACCGTGTTCCGAATCAAGTTCTCCATCAATGTAAAAACGGATTTTTCCTTCTGTTGCGCTGTAAGCGGTTGCGATATGAACCCATTTGTTCAATTCACCACCTGACACCGCAAAGTTAGCGAACTTATCGTTGCCACCAGGGTTACTGTGAATAGAAAATTCTACTTTATTGTTAGTATGCAACTGATAGTGAATATCACCAGCTTTCCAACCGTCATTGTTGAAAAAGACTCGCCACTGTCCTTCTCTACCTGTGCATTTGACCCAGTGTGCAAACGTGAGTTCCTCAAATGAACCCATATTTTTGCCTATGGCAATCCATTCGTTTGAACCATTCAACTCAATTGCTTTACCGATTTGACCATCAACAAATTTTCCGCCTTGAAGTTCGCCATCAAATTTATTTTCGGAAATGTCTTTGGCATCGCCATCAAATAGCCACGCCGCGACAATCATATCATTCGTGATTTCTGCTGAACTGAGCATATTGATGCCCAAAATGAGCAGTAGACTTAGGACAAACGTGCTAATTCTTAACATAATTAATCTCCTGTACTTACAGAAAAGTAGATAATTATTGATGTTCTCAGATACCTTGGTCAACATTGCGTGATACTATATATGGATTAATGTATCACGACACCAAATTAAATGCAACAAATTTGTGTTAACGCAGGGCTATTTAGTTCTCCGAATATTTAGATTTTCAATCTAAGACTTTCCCCTGTAGGAGCGATCTCCGAATCGCGACTTTTCGTCTAAAATGGACAAAAAGCCTAAAACTAAATAACCCTGTGTTAACGCAGGGCTATTTAGTTCTCCGAATACTTAGATTTTCAATCTAAGACTTTCCCCTGTAGGAGCGATCTCCGAATCGCGACTTTTCGTCTAAAATGGACAAAAAGTCTAAAACTAAATAACCCTGGTGTTAACGTGATGGCACTTAGATGGATCGATGTCCAGCGAAACCGCGTGGGTTTTCAAATGCGTCTACCCACAGATGACACCACTCTGCATGGTCTTTCAGAACAGTGTCAGGATTTTTTCGACTTTGCACAATAAAATCTGGATGTGCAGTTCTGCCTGTATGATGTCCTGTCGTCTGAAAACGTAGGTCTAATGACCAACGGCAACGGTCGGACTTGTTCGGCTTTGAACGGTGCGGGGTAAAACGGCTCAGCAAGATGATGTCTCCTTGATAACACTCAAGCATCATGGGTTCGACATCCGGCATCAGATCCGGCACAATCATGGTACCGCCTTCTTTCTGATGTGTGAGGTATCCGATATCTTCGGTAATACCGGGCAAGGCTTCAAGACACCCCATCTCAATTGTACTATCACCTAACGGTAGCCAACAAGTGACGATATTTGATCCTTCCGCCTCTTCCATCATAACACCAGCGTCTTGATGCCACGGGACACCACCTGCCCAGCTAGCGTTTCCATCAACAACTGGCGGTTTCGCACGAACATGCTGAATCGGGTTGCATGTTATCTCGGGACCAACAATTCCTTCAATAACATCAAGCAGATTGTCATTTCTCATGAAATCAAAGATGGCTTTGCCTTGATAGTGCATAATGTCCAGTCCACTTCCGATTTCACCTGACTGCGCCAGGAGTTTTCCGAACCGTCTGTCAAACGGTTCATCTTCATATAGGGTTTCAATCTTTCCTTGCTGGTGTAAATCATTGGCACGTTCTGAAATCCAATCCTCTATTTCGTCAATCACCGGTTGGAGGTCTTCGTGCTCCAATACATTTTTGACCACCAAGACTGCCTTTGTACGATAAGTGTCTTTCTGTTCTTGCGTTAGTCTCATAAACGTCGTTCTCCTAATAGATGCATATTAGCGATTACGCGTTGTGCTAGTTAACATGTGGTATATTTATCTTTCACATGTTTGTCTCGTTTGGATTTGAATTCCGCAACTTTTTCAATGCACGACCCCATTCAAAGGTAGGAGGGAATTCCGATCCCCGACAGAGTATCGCGATTCGGAGATCGCTCCTACAGAATATGAACAACTGTGAAAAACAACAAAACTATTACGTAACTAGCACAAGTCGTTAGCGATTATAATAGCATTAACGCGAGTAGTTAGACAAGGAAAAATAGATTTTAGGCATGACGAGGCACAGAAACCCGACGAATGCCAAGAGTGCATGAGACGTTGATTTCACACCTACAATGGTAGGTAGGCAGATTTTATACAAAAACTGGACATACTCTAAAATAATAATTGACTTCTCATACATATTTTGATAGACTTACTGATAAGAAACAAAGGAGGGCATAAAGTCAATAACCCCAAGCTAAAGCATGGGGCTTGTGCAAAGCGCAATCCGAGCGTCCACTTCACAAGTTAAACCGTTGACTACAGTAATATATCGCAGTATCTTGGCGTGGTAGCCAGCACGATGTTTCGGATGCTCCCCAAGTCTGATTCCTCTCGGATACTGTGATCTGGATGGGGAAACATATACCCCGAAAGGGAGAACGCAAACTTATGTTTGTGCATATTAGGGATTTAGTTTTCAGTTATATTTGATTGGAAACTAAACTCCTAATACCAAAAATAAAAGGAGGCGGGCTTTCCTCCCCAACCTAAAGGATGGGGTCTCCAGCCCGAAGAGTGATGAAACATCAGGCATTACCACTCGCCGATGAACAGATGCGGGATTTCATTATCAACGGTTTTATTAAGGTAAAAACGGACTTTCCACCAAGTTTTCATGAACACATTTTTCAACAGTTAGACGCGATGTTTGAACAGACAGGAAACTGGGGAAATAATGTGCTCCCGCTAATTCCTGAACTTCAACATGTGTTTGAGCAGCCTATAGTCCATGGCGCGATGCAAGGGGTGCTCGGGTCAAACTATATTATGCATCCGCACCGATATTGTCATTACAATCCAGAAGGAAGTGGTGGACAAGGATTTCATAAGGACACTTATGAAGGAGACGAACAGATCCGTCGGCATAGATGCCGTTGGACGATGGGGTTTTATTATCCACAGGATGTTCCTGAAGACTTGGGACCTACTGCAGTACTACCCGGCTCTCAATATTATGACACCGGTGAAAGCGCGCATGAACAACCTGAACTCTCGCTCTGTGGCGAAGCAGGTACTGTGACTATCGTCCATTATGACCTTTGGCATCGTGCTACACCGAATCGGAGTGACAAGAAGCGGTATATGTTGAAGTTCCTATTCTCACGTCTTGATGAACCGAGTTCTCCTGATTGGCAGAGTGATACTGCTGACTGGGATACCGTTGCAAATGGCACAGAAGCCGAACATCCTGATTTGTGGGAATCACAGTGGGATTGGTATTACGGGAAACAGAACGGTACTACTAACGGTGTTTCACCGACAGAAGTGGATAATTTGTTTGAAACTTTGCAGAATGAAAATGAGAAACTTCGATTGAACGCTGCTTATCGCTTGGGAAGAGTCGGTGCAGCTGCTGTTCCAGCTTTGAAGAAAGCATTACATAGCACACACGAGTCAATCCAAAACTATGCAGGGTATGCGTTAAGCCTCGCCGGCCCCTCTGCTGTTTCAACACTAATTGATGGATTACAAGATACAGATGATACTGTGCGTTCAACTGCCGCGTATGCTTTAGCAGATATAGGATTAGTCGCCGCGGAAGCAGTGCCTGCCTTAACAGATGCAGCTAAAGACGGATCGCCATTGGTCCGGAGACATGCAATTGAAGGTATAGGAATTATTGGACAACAGATGGATGAGGACAGTGATTTAGCACAGACGGTGCAAGTGTTGACAGAAGGACTAAGTGATGAACACTACTGGATTCGCTATAATGCCGCTCGCTCCTTAGCAAAACTGGGACCCCTCTCTGAACCAGCAATTCCAATCTTGATAGAACAGTTGGAAGATGAGAACCGATATGTACGTTTTCACGCTGCGTTAGCATTAAAACAGATTGATACGCCTGAAGCGAGAGAAGTATTATTTAATCATCTGTTTTCTACAAGATGGTGTGCACTTACCACACGCGAAACTCCTTATTAGGTAGGAGGCATAACGCGTGTGTAAAGTTTTGGCAAAAGTTTGTGCGTCCTATTATATAGGGGCGGGTCTCTGTGCCCGCCCGTTGTTTGGATACATTATACCGTTGTGTAGGACTTAACAAAACCTCAAGAATGTGATAGAATCTATAAAAACCTATAAAACTCTACACTCTTCTTTTGATTTGTGCCGGACTTCCTGCTGCGTCGTTTCGTGCCTCTCAAGTGAGGTCTTACAGAAACTCCACAGGCGTTTATCGTCTCCTCGCAACTCGTGGCGACGGTGTTAGGGTTGAGCGGGACAGAGATTGATAGCAGCGTTGAGGTCTCTATTGCATTCAAAGTCACATTCTGTGCAATGATATGTCCGTTCAGAGAGCGTCAAATCTGTTTTCTTGTGTCCGCAGTTGCTACAGGTCTTACTACTCGCAAAGAACTGATCCGCTTCAGTTATCGGTATTCCACGTCTATCTGCCTTGTATTTAAGCATGGTAAGAAATCTTGAAAGTGCTGAATCCGACAACGCTTTTGCCAACTTCCTGTTCTTGAGTAGTCCGCTGATATTCAGTGTTTCTATACCGATAGCAGAGGCTTTACGAATAATCCGTATGCTTGCTTGGTGGTGTGGCGTCTTCACGGATATGGCGGATACGGGCATGAACACTTGTGAGCATATCCTTTGCCTTATACCAGTTCTGACTGCCTTTTTGTCTACGAGAAAGCCTGCGGTTCGCACGTGCTAACTTCCGTTCATATCGCTTTAGCGGGCGTGGATTATCGTCCGTTGTGCCATCTGAACAAGTAGCAAGCGTATTGATACCTACGTCAATGCCTATCGGTTGCTTAGCGTCAAACAGGTCAGGCTGGTACTTATAGTTACCACCGTCAAGGTGGACACTGATAGAAGCGAACCATTTGCCGTTAGACTTGCTGATCACAACTTTACTGATTTCGCCTATCCAGCGGAGTTCTTCACGCATACGTATCCAACCTATCTTTGGCAGTTTGATACGCTTTTTATAGACTTCAACTGTGCCTACACCATTGTCTGCTTGATAAGATACTTTATCAGATCGTTTCTTATAGGTAGGAAAGTTGTTTTGTCCTTTTTTCCAGCGTGATACAGCGTCTCCAAGATTATGGAGAGCGTTTTTAGAAGCATTTTGTGATAAATCAGAACACCAATCAAACTTATCGTGTTTGACTGCGTTAAACTCACGTTTTATGTCAATATAGCTACGCCATTCGTCCTTGTCTAAGCCAGACTTAAAGGACGATAGACCGAAGTTAAACGCAACACGGGCATAACCCGCATGCTGCGACAGAAGCGTTGACTGCTTATTATTCGGATTGAGTGCTATCTTCTGGGAGCGGATCAGCATTATTCGCACCAAAGTTAGACTGCATTTGCAGTTGCGCGTCGTTGACGATTTTATCAATTTCTTCTGCCATTTTCTTTGATGTGTGTGACCGTCTACCATAGAGTTTCGCACAAAATACAGTCATGATTTCCATTACGTCTCGCGTAAGTTCCTCCTCAAAGGAAGGTTGCTTACTTTTATTGATAATGACAACTTCTATACCTTTGAGTTCACAGATACGGAAAACTATCTCTGCACCAAAGCGAAGTAGGCGGTCTTTATGTGTGATAACCAGACGAGACATTTGACCATGCACCATTAACTCAAGGAGGCGTCCGAGACCTTGATTATTATAATTCATGCCACTACCTAAGTCTCTTATGATTTCAGTTTGCCACCCATTCTTATCGCAAAATGCTTCAAGGACAGCATGCTGACGCTCTAAATCTTTCTTTTGATCAGAACTGGAGACGCGCGCATAAGCAATTGTAGGATAAGTCAAATCATTAACACCCAGAAGTTCTGCTAAATCGGACATTCTTTGTCCGCCTGGGGTTCGGTGAGACGGCATAATTTTACCTTCCACTTCCCAATTCCGAAGTGCCTGAACGGACACACCTAAGAGTTTAGCAGCTTCACCAATCTTAACAAATCTATTATTCATACATATATTATAGCAGAAACAACAAGGCTTTGTCAAGTAAAAAACTATATAACTTTAGATTTTATGAGGTTCTTATAGGTTTTTATAGGTTTTTGTAGTTAATTTTTAACTGCAACTCACCCAATTACCGTGATTTGTAGTGTGAGGTCCCCGTGCCTCGCAACAGTGCCCTATATTAAAAGACTTCTAATCCAGTTAATTTGGTCCAATACCCAATTACCGTGATTTGTAGTGCGAGGTCCCCGTGCCTTGCAATGCCGACTTTATCCGAAGACGTCTAATCCAGTTAATTTGGTATTACACGCAACATAATACCAAATTAACGGGATTTGTAGCGCGAGGTCCCCGTGCCTCGCAATGCTAACCGCTATTAGAAAACTTCTAATCAAGTTAATTGGGTATAAGATGCGCTCTAAAATGTCCTAAATACTCCGTAATGGTATTTTATTTATCAGAACTGGTATAAGGTTACCATGCTTTCTTAAGTCGTTATTACAAATACACAATTTTGGATGCACTTTGGAATATCCACCAGAATTACGATTAATTTTCCGTAATAGTTTTGAGGAAAACTGGAACAGATGGCTCTATTGTACAAAAAATAGGGGACAGAGGGTAAACCTCTGTCCCTGCCAGAAAGTGTGCGACACTTAGTGTCACACCATAAGGGCGTAACACTAAGTGTCACACCATAAGGGCGTAACACTAAGTGTCACACCTCCTCTGATTTGATAACATAACAAATACCTCCTTTTCCGCAATACAGCGGTATTAAGATACCATCATCAAAAAATGATAATGATTCACCTATACACAATTTTGGATGCACTTTTGCTCTATATTTCGAAAAAAAATCTGCCAAAAGAGGTATTTATCTACCTGGATTACGCCAAACAATACGTCCACGTGTTAAATCGTAAGGGGAAAGTTCAACAGTGACCTGATCTCCCGGTAGCACCCAAATCTTGTGTCGCATCATTTTGCCAGCAAGATATGCCACAACTTTATGATCATTTTCTGTCAGTTCAACAGTAAATAGATTTCCCGGTAGAGATTCTAAAACGACCCCAGGCACACGTATTGCCGAATCTTTTGTTGATTCCAAACCTTCTTGCCTTGTGTTTTCTCGCGTTGTTTCTTTATTTTTCATCTTTTTGCTCCATATCTATTCAACAAATCGTTGTTGACGTATACGTGAAATTGATCAATTTACGGATTAAATTTGCCTGAATCTAATTCTCGGTGTTGATTAGAAAACGTTACGGTCCATAAATGTATAGTGCAGTGGAATTATGAGATTTGTGCGAATAAGGAAAAAGTATTGTCTTTTGCGAACTTTACTTAACACGTTATTGGATGCATATTTTAACGGATTGTTCGATAAAAAAGTTGACATACCCCGAAAAAGTTGATAAGATATATCAAAGATGTTCCTATTCTTCAGAAAAATAGTATTTTGAGGAGAAGAAAGAATGAATCAAGCGTTACCATTAGTAGCCTATCCTGACCTTGAAAACCAAGTGAAAGCAATGGAGGAAGATGGATATGCCTATCTTCCCAAGGTTATCAATGCGGAAGAACTTGCAGAACTTCGCGATGCAATGGATAGGTTAACAGCAATCCCTGAAAGTTTTGACAGGCACAGCGTGCCTGAAAATGGCAGTGGATTTCTTAACAAACATGTTAATAATGCCTTTAATCGTGCCCCAATTTTCCTACACTACCTTGACAAGTCTCCTGTCATTGAGTTAGCAGAAGCGGTTCATGGTGGCGATTGCCACGTGATTGGGATGACAGCATGGATAACAGGTCCTGGTCGCCCGGATCAAGGATTACATTCCGATTGGCTGCCTATTTCACTCCCCGCTGACGTTATGGAAGATCCCCGTGTTAAGGTGCCGATTTACATTACAACTGCACACTACTATTTGGATGACCTCTATGAGGAGCTTGGTCCGACGAAGTTTGTCCCCGGCAGCCATCTCTCTGGACGTAGACCTGATGGTGAAACAGAGTGGAAAGGTGCAAAGGAACAGAGTATTCTCTGTAATGCTGGCGACGTTGTGATCTTTAGGAGTGAAGTATGGCATAGAGGCACTGCTAACCGTAGTTATCAGACTCGGTATCTATTGCAGGTGCATTATGCTAATCGGATGATAACACAAAAATTTCCACCCTACCTGAATCGGTTTCAGTTCAATGAATCAATCTTAGAACAGGCGACAGAACGCCAACAGCGATTGATGGGAAATCATCGCCCCGGTGCTTATGATTAATGTAACTGCAAATTTTTCAGTAATTGCACCTCGCGTGAGGACATCAGTCTCTTTTGAATAGAAAAGAACCCGTTGGGACATCGCCAAGTCGACAAGTTATCAGCGAAGATCCTCAAGGAAAGATTCTCGCCCTTGGTTTGTTTCTCGCTTTTCTCTGGGGTGGGAATTCGCTTTCTATTAAAGTCGGTTTGCAGGATCTGCCGCCGATGGCATTGGCATTTATCCGTTTTGTTATTGGTCTTATCATAGTTGGTGGTTGGTCGCTCTATCGTCGAATTCCGGTTGGATTAAACCGAGGTGAGTTACCCCGCTTGTTACTGCTCACATTGATATTCGTCTCCCAAATCATCACCCTGAACGTAGGCACGCAATATACAACAGCTTCCCGTTCAACCATCCTTGTTAATTCCTATCCATTTTTTACTGCTCTTTTTGCCCATCTCTGGATTCCAGGAGAACGTCTCTCTCTTACAAAAACATTAGGGATTATTGTCGCATTTAGTGGTGTTTTCGTAACCGTTGCACCGAATCTCGGAAATGATGATGTAACCCTCCTTGGAGACATCATAGTACTTGTTAGCGGGTGTTTTTTGGGACTACGAGTTGTCGTGACGAAACTGTTAATCCAATCTATTCACCCGTATCGACTCTTGGTCTGGTACTTAAGTTTAAGTCTGCCGTTCTATGCTATATTGAGTTTTCTGTTTGAACGCGGAAGCACACTTCAATTAACGCTTGCTGGAAGTGCCGCACTCCTCTATCAAGGTGGTGTTATCGCTGGCTTCTGTTTTTTGGCGTGGACATCAATCCTTGAAAGATATAGTGCAAATAAACTTGTCGTTCTCTTTTTTGCAACACCACTAGCAGGAGTGCTGTTCAGTCACCTACTTTTAGGTGATGAACTGACGTTTAGTTTGTTAGTGGGTGCTGTTTTGGTCGCAGCAGGAATTTATCTTGTGAATAGGCAACGTTGATGTATCAGAACGGATATAGAATTATTTTTTGCTTACATCGTTGTAGGTTAGGTTGAGTATAGGCGAAATCCATAGATGTCAATTTAGTGATTTTTCAAATATGAGAAACCCCTTTTAGTCCCGTAGGGGCGCAATATTCGTAGAAAAACGTACCGAGAGTTTCTTGAGTTCCGTAGGAACGATATGTTTATAGAATAACGTGAGCTCGGTATAAGCCTACTTTCGAATTTGCAGGTTTTTTCCACTAATTTCCCTTGTTTAAGGGGTTTAGGAGATAAAAATAGGTAAAAACACCCTCTTATCTATACCAAAATTCACGTTATTTCTTACACCGAGCTCACGTTAGAATACGTTTGCTTTAACTTTGGGAGTATGTCAATATTCATTCAAAGGAATTTTTCCAAGGTCCCACAAGAGAATTGTTCCATCTCTGCTACCACTGACAAGTGTTTTACTATCTGATGAATACGCAAGGCTATCCACCAGATCCGTGTGTCCCGTAAGTGTATGCCGTATTTTCCTTGCTTGTGTGTCCCAAAAGTAAATGGTATCATCATTGCCGTAGACAATCAGGTTACCATCTGGCGAAAAGACCACAGAAGCGACATTCTGCGTATGTCCACTGAGTGTTTCCAGTAATTCGCCAGTCTGGCTATTCCACAAGCAGACCGCACCACCCCAATTCGCACTTGCAAGTGTACTACCATCAGGTGAAAACACCACACTTTGGACAGATCCGTTGTGTGCTGCAAGTGTTTTCAAGAGGTTTCCAGTTTTTACATCCCACAATCGGACTGTACTATCTCGACTACCACTGGCAAGAATCTGTCCATTGGGTGAAAAAGCAACAGAAGATACATGATCGGTATGTGCAGCAAACGTGTTTAAAAGTTCTCCAATTGGAAGTTGTTGTCCGTTGCGAATTTCCCATAAACGGATTGTATTATCTGTGCTTGCACTTGCAAGCATACTGTCATCAGGTGAAAAAGCAATTGCATTAATATAACCTGTATGCCCTGTGAATGTTCCGAGAAATCTCCCTGTCTTTGTCTCCCATAGGTGTATTCTCCGTAAATTTCCGCCACTTGCGAGTATCTTACCATCAGATGAATACGCAACAGTCCGGATGGCAAAGCCATTTTCAGTAATCGTTCTGATAATTTTACCTGTCTCTAAATTCCAAAAATGGATCTTAGCGTCGTTCAAACCTGCAATAATGTTGCTATCTGGGGAACATACCACGGAAGATATCTGGGACCCACAGTTCGCAATAGTTTTTTGGAGTTTGCCAGTAGCTACATCCCAGAACTGAATCTTACCATTATCTGTAATACCTGCAATGAAACTGCCATCAGGTGAAAACGCTACAGAAGAGATAGCATCTTTTTGCTCAATGGATTTAATGAGTTTTCCTGAGGTGACATCCCAGAAACAGATCCCAACCCCATATACACCGCCAGCCCAGCGAGATCCATATACACCAGCGAGAGTGCGTCCATCAGGAGAAATTTCCACGCCATTCATTCTTTTCATCCACTCTTCTGTTTCACAGGTTACGAGGCGTGTGTCTGTGTTTACATCCGAAAGATTAATCGTTCTCTGCCTTGATGAACTTGCAAGTATGTTACCGACGACTGAAAAAAAGATTGATTTTACCATAGAATCCCTGTCAATGGTATTCATCAATTTTCCGGTGTGTGGATTCCACAAACAAATCGTGTCTTCTTTTGATTCTGCAATACTGGCAAGAAATGATCCATCTGGGGAAAACGTTACTGTAGAAACATTCCTTGCGTGTGCCTCAAATCTGGATATTTGTTCTCCTGTCTGCAGATTCCATAAACACACCGAGTCATCGTCGCTGCCGCTTGCCAGCGTTTTCCCATCCGGGCTGAATGCGACAGAATTCACATCGTCCCCGTGTCCAACGAAACTTGCTTTGTGTTGTCTGGTATGAACATCCCACAACCGAGCCGTATTATCGTCACTCGCGGTCGCAAACGTGTTACCGTCAGGGCTAAACACAATTGAATTGACAGGACCTGTATGTCCTGTGAGGAGGTCAATCGGTTCACCTGTGTGCACATCGTAAACCCAAATGCCTATTGTACTTGCTACGGCAAGCTTCGAACCATCAGGGAAATATTTTATTTCCTTCACGCTACCTTTACCGATGCGTGCTTTGACTCCAGCGGGTAAACCCAATTGCGTGTTTTCTTTACCAAAGGCATTTGTAAAACATAAGCCAAAGATTAGCAGTAAAATTGTGAGTAAGAAGTTCAACATCTTCATGAACACGTTCTCCTATAACCGTGTAGTGTGTAATACCAAATTAACTTGATTAGAAGTTTTCTAATAGCGATTAGCCTTGCGAGGCACGGGGACCTCACGCTACAAATCGCGCTAATTGGGTATAATCATTTTGTCAAATCCCACAGGATCACAGTACTGTCTCGACTTCCACTAACGAGTGTACGTCCATCGGGTGAAAACGCAAGCGTAAACAGATCATCATTATGGCCAATAAAGGTTTTTATTAGTTTGCCAGTGTTGACATCCCACAAGTAGATATCGGCTCCACAACTTGCAAGTATTCGCCCATCTGGAGAATATACTAAACCGTGTGTCCCCCACCGCGTTTGAATTGTTTTTAGAAGTTTACCTGTAGCAATATCACAAATCCGAATCTCGTTGTGATCATCACCAGCAGCAAGTGTTTCGCCATCTGGCGAAAACGCTATTGAATATAGATAATTCCCCCCAGGAATGATGGTTTTTATAAGTTCTCCGGTAGAGACATCCCACAGATATATTTTCCTGTCATACCCCACATTCCCAAGCATCTGTCCATCCGGGGAGAATATCACATCACTCCTACCTTCTACCTGCTCTGTGATAATTTTTAGAGGTTCTCCTGTTTGGGCATCCCACAATCGGATCGTATCGTCCCAACCCCCACTGGCAAGGATATGACCATCTGGACTGAAAACTAACTTGGATATCCCTTTATTGTGTCCTTTGAGGATTACCCTATTTTTCCATCTACTAACATTCCATAGCAGAACTGTATTATCGTGAGTTCCACAAGCGAGTGTCTCCCCATCCGGAGAATAAGCTATTGCGGATACTGAACTTTGATGTGGAAGTGTCTTAATCAATGTTTGAGTCTCTATATCCCAAATACGTACGATACCGTCTGAACTCACCAGTGTACGTCCGTCAGGAGAAAATATAACAGAATCAACACGCTGTCCATAACCTGTAAAAGTTTGTAGGAGGACTCCAGTCTTTATATCCCATAAATTTAATTCTAACCCGTTGGAACTCCCAATTATACGTCCATCTGGAGAATACGCCATAGAATTGACATTTTTTCCGGGCGTATTGAGGATGCGGAAAAGCTCGCCGGACGCGGCATCCCATACTTGGATTGTGCCATCGTTTTGTTCACTGGCAAAGGTACTTCCGTCGGGAGAATACACCACAGAAAGTCCATCTACAGTTTTTAGATGTTGTTTGGTGTTTGTATCCCACAATCGGATTGTTCCGTCTATACTTCCACTTGCCAATGTTCCGCCATCCGGTGAAAAGGCAAGATAAAGAATACCATCGGAATGTCCCGTAAGCATACTTAGGAATTTACCAGTGTCCGCATCCCAGAGCGAAACATTTCTATCCCATCTGCCACAACTTGCCAGTATCTGACCATTTGGAGAAAAAACAACAGATCTGACAGAATATATGTGTCCCGGCACGGTTCGCAGGATTTGTCCGGTATTTACATCCCAAAAACGGATTAACTCGTCTCCGCCACTTGCCAGTGTTTGACCATCCGGACTAAACGCTACCGAATAAACACCCGCTGTATGTCCTGTGAGCGTCTTTTTAGGATGTCCAGTGCCAACATCCCATAATTTGATAGTCCTGTCACGACTCCCACTGGCAAGCATCTTTCCATCAGGGCTAAAAGTAAGGGAAAGCACCTCAGACTTATGTCCTGTTAGCAGGTTGAGTTCTTTTCCACTATGCGCGTCATGGATCCATATTCCGATTGTGCTTGCTACAGCAATTTGAGTTCCATCCAAGGAATATGCAAAATCATCTATATTGCCTTTCCCAAATCGTGCAATAGCTCCCTCAGGCAGGTAACGTTCAGTGTAATTTTGGGCAACACTAACGGAAAGACCTGGTAGGGACATGAGAATTATCAGGATCATGAGTAGGTATGAATTTTTCATAGTTAGTCGCCTTATCACATGTAGGAGTGCTTTTAAGGTAATATTTACCTTAAAAGCACTCCTACAAAATTATCCGTAAACGTTAATCCTAAATTGCTAAGCTTCTCGCGCATCGGAAGCCGAGCCAACCGTTTGTGTTAGTCGGTTCGTCATTCCCACGGGTAGCGGTATGAGCAGGACCTGGTGTAGTCCAAGAACCGCCGCGAGAGACCCGTTCTGTACGAACATTTATGAAATCCGAAGTCACTTCCTCAATATTAGAAGCACCAGATACAGGATTTCTGTCTGGGGAATTGTTATAATAATCTGCGTCGTATGCATCAAGACACAGTTCCCAGACGTTTCCACCCATATCATATAACCCGTACCCGTTTGGCGGGTAGCTGCCAACAGGCGAAGTGCGTCCAGGCGGTCCGAAGTTTGATTTACTACGGTCGCGTGAATTGCCCCACACGTAACGTACTCCTGTCACACCGCCGCGAGCAGCTTTCTCCCATTCTGCCTCTGTTGGAAGCCGTTTGCCTACCCATGTTGCATAAGCCATCGCTGCATACCAACTAACATAGACTACCGGATGATTAGCCTGCCCGTTTGGGAAGTCATTCCCATCCCAAAGTCTTAGATAATTGCCATTGTGATATTCACTGGGAATGCTGCCTTTGCTCCACTGCGGATTGGCATCAACGAATTCTTTAAATTGTGCATTTGTGATTTCATACGCGTCAATAGCGAACTCGTCAACGTAGACGGTATGCACAGGTTTCGTGTCAGTTTCGCAGTCATCGCTTCCCATCTGAAACTCACTAGCAGGAATTATAACCATAGTTGGCATACGGACGATTTCGTCATCAGTTTCCTCGGCGTTATCTTCTTCAGACACCGATCCAGGTGCCGGTCCACAACCTCAGCCACCACCAGTCGGTTCTTCAACGGTCTCTTCTTTTGGCACCGATCCAGGTGCCGGTCCACAGCCTCAGCCACCACCAGTCGGTTCTTCAACGGTCTCTTCTTTTGGCACCGATCCAGGTGCCGGTCCACAGCCTCAGCCACCACTGGTCGATTTTTCGGTTGTTTCCTCTTCCAAAACTGTTTCTGCTGTATCTGGTGCCGGTCCACTGCCACATCCTGCGATTTTCTTTTCATCTGCCATAATGTTATTTCTCCTTTAGAGTTATACCATTTCTGAATGACAACATCTCATTAACAAAAAACGCGTTTGTAGTCGCGCAATTCATTGCGCCTCTTACATTCAAAATGTCATACACCTCCGTAATGGTATTTTATTTTTCAGAATTGGTATTAGTAGACACAATGCGTGTGCCAATGTAAAAACAAACAGTTACTTATACAAAGTCAAAGACACACTGTGTGTCATTTATACACATTCATGGATGCACTTTGAAGGGGGATTTTTCAAAAAAGAATTTAGATCTATTTATTAAGCACTGAGGTTGTGAGGTCCCACAATAGGACCGTGCCATCATCACTACCACTGGCAAGTGTTTTACCATCTGGTGAATACGCTACTTTATTAACCCAAGACGTATGCCCCGCGAGGGTTCTAAATAGTTTCCCTGTGTTCGGATCCCATAAACCAACGGTCGCGTTGGAATTCGTACTGGCAAGTGTTTTACCATCTGGTGAGTATGCTAAGGCATAAACCCGACTTGTATCTGATGGGCAGGTCTTTAGAAGTCGTCCGGTGCGCGAATTCCACAAACGGATGGTTCTATCGTTCCTCCCACCACTACTAGCAACTGTTTCACCGTTTGGTGAAAATGCTACTGAATAGACAATATCTGTATGCCCGACGAGAGTGTGCGACAATTGGTCTGTCTGCATGTTCCATATATGTACTCTGTTATCAGTACTGCCACTTGCGAGAAGATTTCCATCCGGGGAATATGCTATGGAGATAATTGCCCCTTCAGTTTCATCAGCGCGACCCATGAGAGTTTTCTTAATATCCCCTGTCTTCAAATCTGCTAAAAGAATTGAATTATTTCTACTCGCTATTGCAAGCGTGCCACCGTTGGGTGAAAATATTGCTGGCGTGCGCATGTTCCGTGATCGCCAACTTTTCAGAAGTAAACCAGAACGAGCATCCAACAGGTAAACTATACCGCGTCCTCCACTTGCGACCGTCACCGCATTTGGGGCGTATGCTACAGAATAAATGTGATAATACTTTTGAGTAGGTTCAGGTTTGAAAGTTTGCAACTGTTGCCTTGAGCGTAGATCCCATACATGAACTCCATCACTTCCGCCACTTGCGAGTCTGTCTCCATCTGGCGAGTATGCAACAGCTCCTATAGATCCACTATAGCCTGTTAGCGTTTTCATGCGTTCGCCAGTATGAACATCCCAAAGACAAATTTCGCTTCTTCCCGCACTCAGGAGGGTCTTGCCATCTGGCGAATACGCCACGGAATAAACCTTATATGGATGTCCCGTGAGGACATTTATGAGTTTACCCGTATATGGATTCCACATACGGATGCTGCCATCCCAACTGCCGCTCACGAGTGTCTGTCCATCGCTGCTGAATGCAACCGAATGCACAACCCACTTATGCCCCTTGAAGGTCTGGAGCAATTCTCCGGTGTGTGCATCCCATACACGAACAGTCTCGTCTCGACTCCCGCTAGCAAGCATTTTGCCATCCGGTGAGTAAGCGAGAGTATAAACAAAACCAATACCTTCTGCGACTGTCCTCAGAAGTTCACCTATGTGTACGTTCCACAAGAGGACCTTCTCATCTTTACTCCCGCCACCACTTGCAAGTGTTTTGCCATCTGGGCTAAAAGTAACAGAGTAGACAGGTCCTGTGTGACCTGTCAAAGTTTTCAAGAGTTCACCACTTTTTAAATTCCACAAATGTACCTTGTTATCGTAACTCCCACTTGCAAGTGTGCTACCATCCGGACTAAATGCGATAGAATCGATACCACTTGTATGTCCTATAAGCATGCTCTTATGTTGTCCAGTGTGTGCATCCCACAAAAATATCCTGCCGTGACTGTCACCAGTGGCAAACATGTTTCCATCAGCAGTAAATGCTATGGAATATACGCGGTACACCTGTTCGGTCAATAGATCAAGTTCTTCACCAGTGTGTGCATCATAGATCCAGATGCCGATCGAACTGGCAACAGCGAAGCGACTGCCATCGCGAAAATACTGAACCTGGTTTATCCAACCTTTTCCAATGCGCGCTATTGCACCTTCAGGTAATTTCCATTGTGTTGAATCTTCGGCAAATGTACCGGTGATAAATACAGTGTAAACAGCAATTAGGGAGAGAATAGAAAGAAGTATGATTTTCATAGGTACTCCTCAGTGTCGGGGATTTTTTCTGACACAGCTTCAGGTGGCAGTCCACAACCTCACCCTGTAGTTTCCTCTGTTCTGCTATTGTGCTAATTCTCTATTAGAGCAGCAGACACACGCTAGTCAGCATGGTAAAGACGAGAATTCGTTACGTATACACATTCACGGATGCACTTTTACACCCAATTAACGTGATTAGAAGTTTTTTGATATAGCACACGGTTGCGAGGCACGGGGACCTCGCGCTACAGATTGCGTTAATTTGGTATTAGTTAGTTTTGAAAAACGGAAACAGATACTCCTACTGATTAAGAGTTGACGTTGTTAGGTCCCACAAGAGAATTGTTCTGTCAGAGCTTACACTCGCGAGAGTCTTGCCATCTGGAGAAAACACCATCGCATTGACACGCTGTGTATGCCCGGTAAAGGTTTGAAGATATTGTCCTGTCTGTGCATCCCAGATTTTGACAACGTTGTTGTCTTCAGTTCCACTTGCAAGGACGCTACCATCTGGAGAATACGTAAGAGAAGTTACATGTTCTGCTTCTTCTATTGTCTTAATATGATCGCCCGTGTTGACATTCCACAATCGGATAGTGCCATCCTCGCTGCCACTGGCAAGTGTAGTGCCATCAGGAGAATGCACCACAGCAGTGACACCCTCTTCGTGTCCAGTTAGTGTTTTCAGGTGCTTGCGAGTGTTTATGTCCCAAAGTTGAATTGTTTTGTCTTGGCTTCCACTTGCAAGCACATTTCCATCGGGTGAAAAAGCTACAGAAGAGACGTTTTCCGTATGTTCAGTGAACGCCGCCAAACGTTCACCAATTAGGTACAGTTCACCCGTGCGAATTTCCCACAAACAGACCTGATTGTCACTACCACCTGTTGCAAGCACATTGCCATCGGGCGAAAAGGCAACGGTAGAAACCTTTTCTTTATTTCTGTAATGAGTCTGATCTTTATGTGCTGAGAATCTTCCAAGGAACCTTCCGGTTTGCCCATCCCACAAACGTGCTTTCTTGGATGTGCCTCCGGTGGCAAATATATTCGCATCAGGTGAATATATTATTGTATATACGTTGCAACGCCTTTCTTCGATGGTTTTCATAAGTTCGTAGGTCTGTGGATTCCAGAATTGGACTTTGGATTCACCACCACAGATTAGTGTGCTACCATCAGGAGAAAAAGCTGCAGAAAAGAATTGTGAATCCAGATGTCCAGTGATGGTTTTTATAAGTTTGCCGGTCGCAACATCCCAAAACCGGATTGTGCCATCATCACTTCCGCTTGCTATTGCCTTTCCATCAGGTGAATACGTGACAGAATTAATCGGTTCTCCACGCGCCATTCTGTTTAGAAGTTTTGCCTTGCTAACGTCCCAAAGACTAACAGAGTCCCAAATACCTCCGGTAACGATCCTGCGTCCATCGGGTGAAAACTCTATAGACTCAAAATCTCCTTCCCACTTTTCAGCACTTTTCAGAGGTGTACCTGTTTCTACATCCCAAAACTGAATCGGGTGCGGATCTTTACCTACGCCAGCCAGAACTTGGCAGTCTAGAGAAATCGCTGCAGCATTAAAATTTGTTTCAATTAGAACGTCTTTTAAATGATCACCAGTTTCTGCATCCCAGGATTCAATATAAAATTCGTTCTTGTCCCAATTTCCGATGGCGAGAAGCATCGCACCATCAGGAGAATATGTGATTGCGTTTATGGGTGAGGCGTCAGAGGTAACGGTTTTTAAATGTTTGCCGGTTTGCGCGTCCCAAATCCGGATCTTCCGATCTTTCCAATCCCCACTAGCACTAGCAAGTGTCTTCCCGGAAGGACTAAAAGCCAAAAAATTGACTTCCTTTTCATGTCCAATACAGGTAACTTTATATTGACCTGTGTTTGTGTCCCACAATTGGATAGTGTTGTCCTCACTGCCCGCGGCTAAAGTTTTACCATCGGGACTGAACCTTATCGACTTAACAGGTGCTGTATGTCTTGTGAGCAGGTCAAGTGCTTCTCCTGAACCCGAATCGTAAATCCATAGACCGATGGAAGTCGCGACAGCAAGACGTTTGCCATCTGGAAAATACTTTATCTGATGTATTCTGCCTTTTCCGAGACGTGCTTTAGCACCAACAGGTAACCCTAAGCGAGTGTGGTTTTGCGAGAAAGCTGCAGAAGACAAAAAGGTGAAAAGAAATAACGTAGAAATCATTGGCAAAGTGGTTAGTAAGAGGCTTAGTATTTTCATGCAATATGAACTCCTTTGAGGTTGTATATCAGTGGAAACCTGCTGACGATGCCATGAAGTAATACTTATTCTGGGACATCCCATAGTAGGATAGTGCTGTCCCATCCTGCTGTGGCGAAAGTGCGTCCATCTGGAGAATATGACTTAAACATGATTCCTTCTGACCTCCAACTTATTTCATGCCTGTGAGTGAAAGTCTGAATTACTTCAGAAGTGTTTGCATCCCAAAATGATATGGTATCGCCCCCGTAACCAACGGTAGCAAATGTGCGTCCATCTGGTGCATACATTGGAAAATATGGTTTTTCTTCTGGCGTAATAGTCTTTAACGGATCATCCGAATCCATGTGCCAATATTTGACTATGCGGTCACTGCCGTAAGTCACAAACGTTTTCCAATCCGGTGAAATTGACACATCGTAATCAGAAACTTTTCTTATAGTCTCCCAAGTGTTAATGTCCCAAAAACGGATTTCCGAATCACTCGTACTCACAAGCATTTTTCCATCAGGAGAGAATGCCAAAGTTCGGACATAATCATTGTGCCATTCAAGTATTTTTAGGGTTTCACCAGTAGCCGCGTTCCACAAATGAATGACGCCATTGGAATCCCCACTTGCGAGCATCTGTCCATCACGACTGAACACCACCGATTCAACGTTATTGTTGTGTCCTGTGAAAACCTGTCCATGTTCACCCGTTTCAGTATTTAAAAGCCACACCGAGTTGTCTCCACCACCCCCACATGCAAGGGTTAAACCATCCGGTGAAAATGCGATACAATAGATGCTGTTAGAGCGCGGGAGGCACGTTTTCATCAATTTGCCGGTGCTTGTATCCCATAACCGAAGTCTATTCATAGAACTTACAATAGCAAGTGTCTTTCCATCCGGTGAGTAGGCCATATCAGTAAACAAATTGGCATATCCCGTAAGGGTTCGAATCGGCGTCGTGGTCGCAACATCCCAAAACCTGACTGTGCCATCACTGCCTGCGCTTGCAAGTGTGCTGCCATCCGGGGAAAACACAGTTTTCTCGGTCGTATCTGGTGGACTTTCAATAGTTTTCAGGCGTTCGCCTGAAGCAACATCCCAAAACTGTATCATGGCGTCTTCGTGACTCGCGCCGACGAGTGTTTGTCCATCCGGACTAAATACTACGGAATCAACATCATCAGAATCTGTTGAAACTGTTAAGGTAGCCTTGAGTTGTCCAGTGTTAGTTTCCCATAAGCGGATTGTCCCATCCTCACACCCACCTGCTAAAATCTTATTGTCGGGAGAATATGCGATGGAATTAATATTCCCTGTGTGTCCAGTAAGGGTGCATAAGAATTCTCCAGTATTGGAGGCCCACAAGTGAATAATTTCATCCCATCCGTGGCTAGCAAGCATTTCGCCATCTGAAGAGTACATCACATTAGACACACCCCCTGCATGTCCAGCAAAGGTGAGGAGAAGTTCTCCAGTAGCCACATCCCACAAACGGATAGTTTCATCTTCGCCACCACTTGCGAGTTTTTTTCCATCGGGACTAAACGCTACCGAATAGACTGCGTCCTGATGTCCCGTGAATGTCGCTTTATGTTGTCCTGTCTGAGGATCCCATAATCTAATTGTTTTGTCACGACTACCACTTGCAAGGAGTTGATTATCGGGACTAAAAGCGACTGCTGAAACACCACCAGAGCCGTGTCCTAAGAGGAGATTGCGTTCTTCACCTGTGTGCGCATCATAAATCCAAATACCCATAGTGCCCGATACAGCAAATAGTTTGCCATCTGGTGAATACGTCAAATCATATACATAGCCTTTTCCGAGGCGCGCTTTCGCCCCTTCAGGCAATTTCCACTGCGTAGAATCTTGGACAAGGTTATTTTGCATAGATGTTTCTCCTTTTGTTGAACCGTCATTACCGCTTTTACCGGCGGCATCACGTCCAACCCGATTTTTCACATCAGGTTTTGGCTGGATTTCATGGATAACGGGTACCTCAACGATTTCAATAGTGGTTTCTGATTGTGCGTTAAAACTATAGGGCAATTGAAAGCGAGTCAGATATTGATTGCTCGCGCCTATCAGCAAAATAGCCAAAATGATAGATGAACCTAAAGCTCCCAAAGGTAGTAATGGTTTACCGCCTGAAGGGGATGTCTGTTTTACGTTGGTAATGTCCCTCATAATGTTTTCGGTTAGATTAGAAGGTAATTGTACACTTCCAAGTGTATCTCGCAATATTGATTCTTGCTCTCTTAAACGTTTTCGGGCGCGGCTCAACCGACTTTTGACCGTGTTCGGGGACACCCCTAAAAACTTGCTAATCGCATTACAAGTCATTTCTCCGAGGTAATGGAGTATAACCACCGTACGTTCACTCTCAGGTAGTTTTTCCAAAAGACTTTGCACAATTTCACGACAACGTTCACCTGATGCTTTATCACGTTGTTCCGTCACATAACACGCATAGGCTGTTCCTTCAAGCGTTTCTTGGCTTGTGGCTTCAAGGGATTGCACTTCCTGTTTTTTCTTTCGGTGCCAAGCAATACAGCGTCGATTAGCAATCACATATAACCATCCTGCAAACTGATTCGGATTTTTTAGGGTGGGTAGTTTTTTGTATACATGTAGGAAGGTATCTTGTGTTATTTCCTCAGCGATATGGAAATCACCGATTTTTCGCCACGCGAGGGCATGAACACTCTTTTGGTATTTTTGTACTAAGGCACCGAAAGCCGCCTCGTCGCCGGACAAGATTTCGTGAATCAATTCAGCGTCACTCTTTTTCATTAGAGGCCTCATAATACTATGTGGTTACAATAGTTAATGACGCGATTTAAAAGTGGAAAGGTTGCATGATTGTCATAAATTGCTAAAAAATATGAATTTTAATCAAATATCTCCCGTTTTCACTACGTCCATATTACCACCTCCGCGCTTTTATTTGTGAACCAACTTTTGCTAATTTGGAAAACTTGATTTTTTGTTAAGGCTAACACCTACAGATACGGTTTCAAGTCCCACACTAAAATTGTGCCATTGAAACAACCACTTGCTAACATTGTGCTATTCGTTGAAAACGCAAGCGATTCAACGCGTGAGTAATGTCCCTGGAAGACATGAATTTGTTCACATGCATTAACGTCCCATATCCAGATAGCCAAATTCTCCCCACGCCCCTGCCGCGAAGTCCCTCCTGCCAGATACTGTCCACAAGGTGAAAATGTAAGTTGATCTATCTGTCCGTATACTTCCGGTTGCGGTATTGAACGGACCTTTGTGAACTGCTCAGTACACCAGAAACGAATCTCATTTTTCAAAGAGCCAACAATAAGGTTACCACAAGGTGAATACACAAAACCCATCGGTGCACAAGGTTCGTCAATGGGTAATCTGGCAATTTCTTTGCTTGATTCCACATCCCACACGCGAGCAGTCCCGTCTTTTGCCCCACTCACAAGTCGTTTACCGTCCAGCGAAAACGCGACTGTGTAAATTATATCCGTATGTCCTTTGAGCAGTATCGGCTGCTCGGGTTGTTCGAGATTCCAAACATATATTGTACCATCTAAACTTCCTGATGCAAGATACTTACCAGTCGGTGCAAACACATCATCCCACACCAATTCTGTTGGTTTTTCGGGAAGAGAAAACTTAGCAATCAGTTGATCTGGCATACTGACAACATACACTTTCCTATCCTCTCTATTAACATATTTTACCAGCAGTTTACCAGAGGATAAAAGGATGATAGCATTTATCTGATCATCTGTGAACAATGAATCTCGGATACATTTTTTGTCGACATCCCATAACGCTATTCCTGTGATATAATTACTCACAACCGTCTGGTCATCCAACCATTGCAGTGCCTGTGGTCCAGGCCACGGGAAGGAAGGTTCATGGGCTATTGAGTACATCGGTATTTTTCCATCAGTCTGTTTGGTGTTTGGTGTTTTAGATAATTGTTGTGTATAGGCAGTAGCCAAACATAAAGCCAAACCATGAGCACCAATACCTACAGACATCTCAAATAGTTTTTCACGGTGTTCTACATCCCACGCTTCTATTACATCCACAGAACTATTCAACATTAAAGCAAATAGTCTACCTTCTTTTGTATAAAATAAGGAATACGGATCGCCAAAGTCTGGATATACATTCTTTTGTGAACTTGTTGCTATCTCCCACACACGTAGTACCCCATCATCTGATGCAACGAATTGTCCACACGGTGAAATAGCGATATCGTCTACCCAATCATCGTGTTCAGTAAAAAGTGCAATCTGTTCACGTACTTTTACATCCCATACTGAGACCCAATGGTCATCACGTTCACCATTCTTCAAGGTTTCGTCGCGACATGCTGCCGCCAATAGACGACTATCTGAGGAAAATACGAAGTCCTGACCCGCAAATTTGATAATTGGTTTACCTGTTTCGGGATTCCATACGTAAGTTTGCGTTTCTTCTGTATCAGGATTCAGGAGCTGATCATCGTTTGAAAAAAGTTGTGGATTTCCGGCGGTGGCAGCGAGTAATTCGCCATTCGGTGAAAATTTAAGTTGGGAAATATCATTTGATTTCCACTCATGTTTTCCCCGATCCATTTGGGCGATGCACTCACCAGTTTGGACATCCAACACTTTAACAATGCCCTTCATGCTTGCTGTCGCAATCCATTTACCATTTGAAGAACATGTGAGAACTCCATAGGCATCATGATTATCAATCTGCATGACACACTCACCGCTTTGAATATCCATTACCTTGATAGTTCTGCTCCCAGTATATATAATGATCCGTTTGCCATCCGGTGAAAAATCGAGAGAACTGACGTATCCTTTATGTATTTCCCATAACGAAATAGGTAACATAGTAGAAACATCATACCACCATAACCCTGACCCAGTCCCGACAGCAATATACTTTCCATCAGGTGAAAGTTTGAGATCTTCCTTGTCCCCCTTGCCAAACCTAACAATTGCGCCCTCTGGTAATGCCCAAGTATTCCCGGTAGGGTCGTTGGCAACAACATTCAGCTGTGCAGGTATTCGGATTGGTTCCGCTGTATTTGTCTCAATCTGAATTGGACTGTGTGATTCAACAGATTTTGTAGACATAACTCCTCCTCTTATAGGTTCTACATCAAATTCTTCACGCAGGAGTGTTCGTATCTCTCTTAATTTCGTTTTGACTGTACCAATGGCAAGATTGAACTCCTCCGCGATTTCTTTGATACTCCACGCTTCTAAATAAAACAATTCCGCTACAGAACGCACCTTTTGTGGAAGGTTATGGATAGTTTCTTGGACATCCGCAATCAATTGTGCTTCACGATGCCTCGCTGCAGCATACTGGTCAATGTGTTCAACTATCACAGACTGTTGATGCGGAATTTCATTTCGTGATTGCCTCGCCAAAGTGTAGTATCGCTTGCAGGCGTTGTAGGCAATACGGTGCAACCATGCACCAAAACTTTCGATTTTCTGGAGTCCGCCAATATTTTGCCATACCGCTACCCAGATGTCAGTGTGAATTTCTTCAGCGTCTCTAAGTTGTCTCGAATTAGCAACAATGACACCCCAAATCCGTGGTGTCCAACGGGAAATGAGTTCTGCAAAAGCTGCTTCGTTTCTGTTTTGTACGAGCCGAATCAGTTCTTCATCTGTTAGATTACTGAAAGCAAGAAAATCGTTGTGCATAAACAAATTCCAGAGCAAGTTTTAATATAGAGAGGAGGGTTTATGGGAAAAAGGTTTAAAAATATCAACCAATTATCTGTACATTTTTGAGAATCACAGATACGGTGTCAAATCCCAGAGTAGGACAGTACCATCATGACTCGCACTGGCTAAAAGTTTGTTGTCTGGAGAGAAGGCGAGTGCCTGCATATCTGTGGTGTGTCCCCTAAAGGTGACAAGATGTTTACCACTCGCTACATCAAACAAACAGATAGGAAAGTTCTTTAAATCCTGATCCCACGATCCATTGTTAGCTAAGTACTTCCCGCACGAAGAAAATACAGGATCTTCAACATATTCGCATTCTTGAGGTAGTGACAACCTCGCTTCAATATGAAACCGGGTTAATGTATACAAGTTTGTTTCATCCTCACAGGGTCTACGGTGGGTGATGTCCCAAATTAGCAATTCTTCTGTTCCACAGCAAGAAAGGTACTGTCCACACGGTGAAAATTCGATGATTCCCGTGGCACTATCGCTTGGAAACGTATCTATCTCTTCACCAAGTTCCATGTCCCACAGTCTTACATTATTAGACTTTGATTCACTTGCAAGTAATTTTCCATCATGACTGAATTTCAACTCATCAACAAAATCACCATCATCCTCATCATCGTTGTCATCATCTGGCTCAAGCGGATGTATCAATTCATAGAGTTTCTTCCCACTTTGTACATCCCATACTTTTAGGTTACCATCTGCATCGGCATAAGCGAAAAGCGTGCCTGTTGGTGCTAATACGGGAAACGCGCTCCAGTATTCACGTCCTGTTCCTTCAATAAGTGGGATTCCATCACAATCAGCTTCCCAAAGCGTAGCATTATCATCTTTGATACTTGCGACATGAAATTTGCCGCTCTCGGTTTTATATACAAACTGATTTTTCCCTGCTGATGCCTCTTTGATTGCAGGACGTGAACTTTTGCTCGCAACATCCCATAACACGACACTTTCATGATGGTGTTTCACAGCTAACGTCTTTCCATCCCCTGAGAATACCATTGATACAGGAAACGAGATAGGCGAATGTGTAAATTGACGTTTGACAGGATTGTCAGAAGTCCATACGTTGATAAATTCGTGTCGGCATTCGTAAGCAAGTTGTGAACCGTTTGAAAATACGACATTATTGCCCCATTCAAAGATAGAGAAAAATTCTGTTGCTGTATTACCCCATACTTGATCGGTGTAAAGCTGCTCATCACTTTCAAGGTTA
Organism: Candidatus Poribacteria bacterium; assembly: GCA_965237835.1. Lineage (GTDB taxonomy): Bacteria > Poribacteria > WGA-4E > WGA-4E > WGA-3G > MSPOR6. The sequence goes on from OZ250160.1 coordinate 1,945,537, forward strand.
CGGACAGAGATAGTAGCGGGACCGGTATCGTCATAATGGACAATCGCTGCGCGTAGAATGCCATCTGGTGTATAAGAAGGCATAATGCGATACACATGACCAAAGTCGGTATAACACTGCACTTGTTGCCAAGTATCCACATCCCAGACGTATACGGTGCCATCTTCACCGCCAGAGGCGAGGAACTTCCCACACGGTGAAAAGCAGAGAGTCGTTACCCAATAGGTGTGTGCTGAGAGACACGCAATTTGTTCGCCGCTTTCCATACTCCACACTATTATTGACTCCGCTCCATCAGTGGTAGCGGAGCTGCATGTAGACGCTATCAGTTGAGTATAAGGTGAAAAACTGATAGGGCAGTAGAAACCGGCTTCTTCAGTGTCTGCAGTGAATTTTGCAAACGGTTCACAAGTTTCTGCATGCCAAATTTCAACGATAGCAGAACATGCATAGGCAGCTGCGATATATTGATTATCTGGTGAAAATGTCAATCCAGAAATATAGTCATCCGTCTCTACTTGTGTTAAGCACGTGCCATTCTGGATATCCAATACTTTTAAAATTTTGTCTGAATGACTGGCGGCTATCCATTTTCCGTTAGGTGAAAAGGCGACAGATTCGACCATCCCTCGTTCTACATTCCAAAGTGCGATAGGGGAAAGCGTTGCAAGGTCATATAACCAGAGTCCTAAACAGGTGCCAATGGCAAGATACTGCCCATCAGGTGAGAACGTCATTTTAGGTTCACTTCCGCGACCCAATCGGGCGATCGCGCCTTCTGGGAGTGCCCAAGTTGTTACATCACCTTCAAGTGAACCTACAGGTACAGGAATTGAGGGTTTTTGGTTTTCCATAAAATTATCTCTTTGCCTTTGATCAGGGGTATCTTGAAGTATGGGTTCTTCCTGTTTTATAGTGAAGTCCAAAAATACCTATACACTTCCTTTGGGTTTACTGCCTTTGTAGTCGCGCAATTCATTGCGCCTCGGACATTTATAGTCGTGTTGTGAAATTGCCCAAAGGTCAAATTATGTAAATAATTATAGACCTCACTATAATAGTGACGCGATTTTGAGGTTGTAAGGTTGCATGACCGTCATAATTTGAAAACGTATTTATTGTAAAGTCTATAATTCGGTTATGAGAAGCGCGCGTTTGCAGTGCGCGTCTACACAAATGATGATTGCACCTACAAGGCAGATTGGTACGTCTTTAAAAGAAGAAAATTAAGTCATGAGGAAAATTAGCGCGCTTACCAAGGAAGTTGGTGCGCTTTGAAGAACTAAAAAGAAGGTTTAAACATGTGCCGGAACCTGTTTTTTAGTGGAAGAGACGGCTTCATTTAAGCTGTGTTCATCTCCGATTAACTCGCGACAAACATCGGCAATATGCTGTGCAGCACAACCGTTCTGCACAGGTGTCAATTGTCGAAGTTCATCCATATCCAGAACAGAATAGACCTCTTTGCCAAGAGCTAATCCTATGTATATCGTAGACGAGTAACTGGTGATCAGTGCGTCAGAATTAGCAATCATTTCCTCAGCACTACCGGAGGTATAGACGAGTGCATCAGGTGCCAATTTTTTGATTTCGGCAGTGCGACGTTCAAACTTTTCATTGGGATGAAGTTTGAATATCAACTGCCGTCCGTTGGCAATTTCAAGAACTTTTTTGATGAACTTTTTCCGATTTTCGTAGCGAAATTTTTCACGCAAATCGGATGTGCAGACAAGCACATACCCTTTATGTGGGAAATCGTTGTCGTAGTATTTTTGGCAATTATCGAAATTCGGAATACCGGTCACACGAATTTTTTCGGGTTTAACCCCTTTTTTGATGAACAAATCGCGATATCCTTCTCCAGCAACACAGTAATAGTCAAAGTTATTACTAATGCCGTTAGCCGATGTTCCAGCAAACCATCTCGGGAGAAATTTGAAAGTTTTTACAAGGTGATAGGAAAATCTTTCTGGATCTGTGATACCTTCTTGAATGACAATCCGTTTTTTGCCTTCAATATTTTTCTGTACGACGAGATCACTGCAAGTAACGATCAAATCATAATCGCGTTGCGTACCACCATAGTCAATAGGCATTTTCTGTTCTTCAAGATAACGGCGGCATTTCCCCGCCCGTTTATCTCCAATAATCGTAAATTCTACAAGTTTAAGTTTATTGAGAAATTTGATGAACCCATCTGCATAAAACGGAGTGAAATACTTTTCGTATTCAGGTAACTGTTGGGCGATTTGTTGCATCTGCGTTGTAATGTTCATTGAACCGCATATAAACAGAATCTTCTTTCTCATAAGAAATCACCTTTTTATCCTGTTGCAATAGAATTTATCCATCAAAGCAAACCTAGCGAATTAACGTCTCAATATTGAGATCTCATGTTACATCACATTATACCAAATTAACAAAAATCAGCGAAATATTTTAACGTGAGTTCGATAGAAAGATTCAATGACTACTGTCCGTTGGGTAGAACGGAATCTACAATGAAATCCGACACAAAAGCGTGATTCATTCTCCATTTAGACTGAAAGGACAGAAAAATGAGTGAAACCCAACTCTTTTTATCTTTTGGACAAACGCTTGGAATCAAATATCGAACTCACGTTACTATAAATCGATAACGGAAAGAATTTGACGGTTCGGCAACTTTATGATATATTTTCACGTACTCGTTTTGGCTTATAATTCACGCCAAACTTTCCTCAAACTTAATATGCATTTTCAACACTTGTGGAGGACTACTATGCCACTAAAAACACTTCAAGAACTCCTTACTGAAGCAAAAGCGAATGTTGGTCAAATTTCACCTGACGAACTTACTAAAGCAGGGGATTCCGTAATCCTATTGGATGTCCGTGACGAACCTGATTACGATGAAGAACACTTGCCGAATGCTGTATCACTTCCACGCGGTTACATTGAACTTGACATTGATGAGGTCGCACCTGATGAGAACACACATATTGTCACATATTGTGGCGGTGGAACTCGTGCGACACTTTCCGCGCACACCTTAAAAAACATGGGTTATGAGAACGTCTCAGTGCTAACAGGTGGTTTTCGTGGTTGGCAAGCAGCGGGACTACCAATGGAAAAAACTGAAAATTAAGCCATTCCTATTAGGTTAACAGAAATTAGGATCACTTGTCAATTAATGAGTTCCAAAAGACAGGACGATTCGTGTTTGCATACGAATCGTCCTGTCAACAAAAAACCAGATACCAATGGAGAAAAGCATGTCACATTTTGCTAAAAATCGTTTCAGTTTGTCGGATATGTTAAGAAATATATTCATCTTGGGATTTCTTCTCATAGTTATTTTTGTAACTGGTTGTGGGGATCAGAAAAATCAGTTAAACGTATTCACATGGTCAGGATATGTCAGTGACGAAATCCGCTCAGGATTTGAAAAAGAATTCGGTGTTAAAGTCATTGTTGACACTTACGGAGATAATGAGGCACTACTGGCTAAGTTATCAGCTGGCGCAACAGGTTACGATATCATCATGCCATCAGATTATATGGTTTCGATCATGATAAAGAAAAATATGTTAGCTGAGTTGAATCACGATAACATTCCTAACTTTCAGAATATTGGTCCATCTTTCCTTGGTAAGTACTTTGATACCGAGAATCGTTATTCCGCACCCTATACATTTGGCACAGCAGGAATAGCTTACGATTCATCCGTAATTACACCAGATCCCGACAGTTGGGCGGTACTTTGGGATGAAAAATATAAGAATCAATTCAGTATGCTTGATGACCCCCGTGAAACACCTGGTGTTGCTCTCAAATTACTTGGGTACAGTCTCAATACAACCGAACCAGAACAACTTAGAGAAGCAAAAGAGAAATTAATTGCGCAGAAACCACTTGTGAAACAGTATAAAAGCGAAGCGGAGGAACTTCTAATTGCAGGGGATGTCGTTATGGCACACTGCTGGAGTGGTGATGCGTTTCGCGCAGCAGAGAAACGTCCTTCCATTCGCTATATTATCCCTAAAGAGGGGTCAAGCCGATTTATTGACACAGTCTGTATTCCAAAATCCGCACCGCATAAAGCACTCGCCGAAAAGTTTATCAATTATCTCCTCCGTCCAGAGGTCAATGCCAAAATCTCTGCATTTACTTTATATGGGACTTGTGTGCCTAAAGCGAAAGAATTCTTGCCGGAGGAATTGTTGAAACACAAATACATCTATCCCTCAAAAGAGGTCTTTGAATCACTTGAATGGATACAAGACCAAGGTGATTTTACGCCACAGTACAGTCGCGCATGGGATGAAATTAAAGCAAATTGACGATTTCAACCTAATCTTCCAAGCAATAGATATCACGTTCGCAAGATTTTCACTTTCACCAACGCACCAGACTTATACCCAATTAACCCGATTTGTAGTGCGAGGTCCCCGTGCCTTGCAATGCCGATTTTATCCGAAGACGTCGAATCCCGTTAATTTTGGTATTATATCTGGTGCGTTTTGTTTTATGTTGGACGAACAAAAAATACTATTGAGAAAAAGATTGACACCTAAAGCAAAAATAGGTAATATATGAAAAAAATGCAAAGAGCAAAATAAAAGGCATTTTAGATGGCACTGCTAAAGAACGTAAAACATGGAGAGATTGATATAAACGCCATCAAGAGGAAATCAAATCACAAGAAATCTCATTTGAAGAACCAACGTCGTCAATGTTGCAGTGTCCTGAATGTGGAGGACACCACGATTAGTTCACGGTAAATTTGAAGGAGGAACAATTGAGTAGACCGAATATACTTTTTATAATGTCAGACGACCACGCATCACATGCGATGAGTTGTTACGGGAGTCGTATTAACCAAACCCCGCATCTTGACCGTATCGCAGATGGTGGGATGATATTCCAAAATTGCTTCTGCGTAAACTCTATTTGCACCCCAAGTCGAGCGAACATTTTGACCGGAAAACATAGCCATCTCAACGGTGTTAAGACATTAAACGACCCACTTGATGGTAGAAGACCGAATGTGGCGAAGATGCTTCAGGCGAGCGGTTACCAAACTGCTATGATCGGCAAATGGCATCTCGGACACGGTGGCAATGCTGATCCAACCGGGTTTGACTACTGGAACGTCCTTCCCGGACAAGGCAGTTATTATGATCCCGTGATGATAGAAAAAGATGGAAGAAAAAACCACGAAGGCTATGCCACTGACATTATTACAGATTTTTCGTTAGAATGGCTACAAAATCGGGACAAAGATCAACCGTTTTTCCTGATGTGTCATCACAAAGCACCGCATCGTCCATGGGATTCAGATGAAAAGCATGTCCACATGTATGAGGATGAAGATGTTCCAATGCCGGACAACTTCTTTGACGATTACGCAAATCGATCAAACGCTGCAAGGGATGCAAAGATGCGGGTCTTCGGTCACATGAACGACAGAGATCTGAAAATTGAGAGATTTGGACCGCCACCTGAAGGCTTATCTGAGAAAGAGTTAGCAAACTGGCAGTACCAACGTTACATCAAGGAATATCTGCGTTGTGTAGCATCAATTGATGACAATGTAGGGAGATTGCTTGACTATCTTGATGAGGATGGCGTTGCTGACGATACTATGGTGATTTATACGTCTGATCAAGGATTTTTCTTAGGTGACCACGGTTGGTACGACAAACGGTTTATGTACGAAGAATCGTTACGCATGCCGTTTATTGTCCGTTATCCGCGTGCAATTGGAGCAGGAAGTTCTACACACGCTATGGCACTGAATATCGATTTTGCTGAAACATGGCTTGATTATGCTGGTGTGCCGATCCCTGACGATATGCAAGGTGACAGTATACGTCCGATACTTGAAGGCGAACCACCGGATGATTGGCGAACGTCTATGTACTACCGCTACTGGATGCACCTTTCGCACCACTACGTTCCGGCACACTACGGTATTCGGACACATCAGCACAAACTCATCTATTATTATGGAGAGGCACTCGGCACAAGCGGGTCCGTAAACGAGCCGAAAGAACCTGAATGGGAACTCTTTGATCTTGAGAAAGATCCAAATGAGATGTGCAGCGTCTACGACGATCCTGCGTATGCTGATGTTGTGAAAGAATTGACAGCGGAGTTATATCAACTTAAAGAAGAGGCGATGGACGACGAGTAGATCAAATATGACCGGATGCGTTGAGGACATGTGCCTTGCGCATCCAAAAGCGTATGGAGGCTTAAAATGGCGAAAAATAATCCACTGGAAAAAATTGCACCTGGGATGAAAGTTACTGCACAGATGTCTCCGGAACCGAGCGAAGCGGATCTGCAGTTTGCTAAGCAGATGGATGTTGAGTATGTCGTTCTCTGGACAAACGGTGCAAATGCGAATTACGACTATTTCATGAGCCGCCGTGAGATTTTTGAGAACGCTGGCTTGAAGATATATGGGTTTGGCAACGGTGATGTCCATAATCAGGATGGGATTGTGCTTAACTTGGAAAACCGTGATGCTAAGATTGAACAGTACAAGAATTACATCCGCGATCTTGGTAGAGCAGGGATTCCGTATACGACCTATGCACACATGGGCAATGGTATCTGGAGCACTGAACGTGAGACAACTCGCGGTGGCGCAAGCGCACGGGCATTCAATCTCAAAGCTGCACAGGAAGGGAATTGGGGTGGTAAAAAGTATCCGATGCCGCTTTCGCACGGGCGTGAGTATAGTGATGAGGAGATTTGGGATAACTATACCTACTTCATCAAGCAAGCTGCGCCAGTTGCGGAGGAAGCAGGTGTGATGATTGGTATCCATCCTGATGACCCGCCTGCTGTCCACCTTGCTGGAATCCCAAGATGCATCTTCAGTAGTTTTGAAGGCTACAAACGCGCACTTGAAATTGCCGACAGTCCGAATGTTGGGATGTGTTTCTGTGTGGGCTGCTGGCTCGAAGGCGGGGATTTAATGGGCAAGGATGTTATTGAGTCTATCCGTTACTTCGGGGAACGTAACAAGATTTTCAAAGTGCATTTTCGCAATGTTGATCAACCACTGCCGCATTTTGTTGAAACATTTGTGGATAACGGCTATCAGGATATGTACCATGTGGCAAAAGCACTTCACGAAGTTGACTTCAACGGTGTGTTGATTCCAGATCACATTCCAAGCATGGCAGGTGACCACCGTGTCGGCACAGCATATACCATTGCCTATATGAACGCACTTGTGAAGCGAGCGAATGAAGAAGTTGCGGCGTAAATCTTAAGGATGTGGCTCCCTGCAGGGCTATTTAGTTCTCCGAATATTTAGATTTTCAATCTAAGACTTTCCGCTGTAGGAGCGATCTCCGAATCGCGACTTTTCGGGTAAAATGGACAAAAAGCCTAAAACTAAATAGCCCTGGGCTCCCTGCTTTCGGTTTCTCCTTAGGAGCGTTAGAATCCTTACCAAAACGGATATGTAGTGATGCGCCTGGGGCATGTTGTTTTCCATAAAGCGCATGCTTGATTCCCAAAAAGCGAATGTTGTCCCTACCATCACTACAAAACCCCATATCGGGACTTTCCACAACCATTCAGCAAACAAGAATTGGTTTCCTATCTGTTTCGGGACTACTTGCGTGCCTATTGCTACCAGTACTGTGCAAATAATAGCATTGAGGGTGATTACGCCCTCAGTTACCAACCGGTGTGGACTGAATCTGACTAAGGCTCGCTCAAAGTTGAAGACTACCATCCACTAATCTCATAATGAAGTCTTATTTTTTAGAAATAGTATTACTTTGTCTCCTTTGCCACAACCTCCTCATCTGTCCGAACCGCACTCTCATTAGAAAGCACATCCGCAGCAGGCGCATTCAGTGCCGTAACCTTAGGCGGCGCAATTGACTGCACATCCGAAGAACCGAGCGCATCAGAAGACTCCGCCCCCACCATTTCCAACTTATTTTGCTCTTTCAACATATCCAACTGATCCCGGTAAACAGGATCACGCGTCAGCGCAAACAAACCCGCCACTGTCTTAACAATCGCATTCGACAACGACACCAAATCCTTCGGATCCTTCACCGCATCCCGCGCCTCCACCAACTTTTCATAATGATCCGACAACGCCTGAACCTGCTCCACTACCGTCGCCATCGGTATACCCGTCAACTGTTGTTGAAAACGCTCACGCTCATCATCCCAAACACTCTGGTATTTCTTCGGAAAACGCGGATTAGACGCTTTCAAATACACCAACTGCGGATGAAGATACCTCCGAAGCCGATCCGGACCGCAAGCATCTCCAAACTTCCATAACGCAAATGGCGACAAATCCTCATCCATAAAAATCAAATCATTGATCACTGCTGTCGTAGACAATCCACGGGCATGCCCACGCACAGCCACCTCTCGCAACGCAGACGAAAGGCACTTACGATAAAACGGTTCGAGTAGATCATCCATCCAGCCCCGACAGTTTTCTTTGTAATCAATAAGAATGCCGTTATATTCCCGCAACGGTTCCAGCCCATAATACTTGCTATAAGCATCATAAATTTTTGTATAGGTAACTTCACCCTTGATACCTACACCGATTTTGTCCTTATCTTCCACACACTTACGACACCCGATCAAACACATCACCCAAGCCATCCCTTCCATCGTCATATAACCCGAACGAAAAAATTTCTCCTGCACCGACATAGGCATCTCTGACGGCAAACGCTTCTCTAAAACACACGGATGATACAACGCAAATGCTTCTTCTAAATCCAGAAAACCGACCCCCATTGCTTCAAATATATCTTTGATAGATGCCGGCTGTTCTACATGTTTCGCCCAATAAGACTTCAATTTCTTATTCATTTTCCTCCTCCTAAAAATCCGCTGAAGTCAGTGACGCAGTCTTCTTACAAAGTTCAAGAACCCATTCACGGTTTTTGACGTCTACGTCACTTTCTAACTTCACCCCACGCTTTTGAACCACTCCTTTTCTCGCACGCACCCGCCGCTTATACGCCAAATAACGCTTCCGAGACATACGAACCACTCTACCGAACTCACGCAGTAAACTCTCATAAGGTGTATCAACAGCATTCGGAACACGCCGACGAGAAAGCCTACGCGACTCCCAATGCCACCGATAATACGAACCCACGCTCACACCCGCTGCTTCACATGCCGAACTCACAGAAGTGTACCTAAGTAGAACATCCAGATCAGCGATAACCTCTTGTGTCAAACGCATTTAAACATCCTTTTTCGCGAAGGTTTTTTTCGTGAAATTATCCAAAAATCCTAAATTTTAATGCAATTAATGCAACACATTATTAAGAATACCATATTTTCAAACCAAAACACAACAAAACATTCCTTTTAGCCAGGGCTATTTAGTTTTCCAATAATTTTGAACTTTTGCTCAAGACTCTCCGCTGTAGGAGCGATCTCCGAATCGCGACTTTTTGGCTAAAATGGGCAAAAAGCCTAAAACTAAATAGCCCTGCCTTTTAGCAGGGCTATTTAGTTTTAAGAATTATCAGTTAATGAGTGTTACTGATAACGTGAGTTTGATAAAAACAAGATGTCGGGCTTCTCGTAGGGGCGAGGTCTTCTCGCCCGTAGGGGTTAAGTAACCTAACCCCTATGAAAATGTCCATTTATGTTTAGAATTTGCTATATATCAAACTCACGTTACTGATAGTTTATACCGTAGGTGGTTTATATAGAAATGTGAAAAATATAGCAGAAAAACCGAAAACTAAATAGCCCTATGCTATTCATAGATTTGACTTTATTTCAGGTTCTAACACCTGTGCGCTTCGGGCAGGGACATAGAGTTGGATCGACTGCGTCTGACCCTCCGTTCCAATATCTTGCCACGGATGATGGATACCCTCTACGGCACCGTAGCCACCATATTCCGTATCATCGGTGTTGAGGATGAGCCGGTAATCTGCCTTTTCAGGCACAGGGATACGCCAATCTGTGACAGATGTTGTCGGATGAAAGTTGAATGCAAAGACAAGTCCACCGCGCGCAAAGACAATCTGTTTTGCATCCTCGTGAATGAATAACAACTGAATATTTTCATCAGTGAGCAGGTGATAAGCAGCATCAAGGTGTTGCATCGCAGCATCAAAAGTGTTTAGGTGCTTGTAGTAAAGTGTGTCATCGTCAACAAGATGCCACTGTCTGCGTGCATACCAATAGGAATTGTCGTTTCCTGCCCGCGGGAAGTCAATCCATTCAGGGTGTCCAAACTCATTTCCCATAAAGTTGAGATACCCCTCTCCACCTAAGCTAAACGTGAGTAAGCGAATCAATTTATGCAACGCAACGCCTCGCGCAACCTTAAGATTTGGCGTGAAAACGCTCATTTTTGTGTAGAGTTCAGCTTCCATCAATTGCATTGCAAGCGTCTTATCCCCGACAATGCTCTGGTCGTGGCTTTCGACATAAGCGATATGCTTCTCACCTACACGTCGGTTGCGTAACATTCCGTAAATCTCACCGATGTGCCACTCTTCATCCTTCTTTTCTTTCAACAAGCGAATCCAATAATCTGGAATTCCCATTGTGAGGCGATAATCAAAGCCTATTCCACCTTCTTCAATCGGACGTGCAAGTCCGGGCATTCCACTCATATCTTCAGCAATGGAAATCGCGTGTGGGTTTACAGCATGGACGACTTCATTTGCTAACATCAAATACGCAATTGCATCTTGTTCAACTTGGGGACCGAAGTAATCGGCGTAGCCTGAGAACTCCCGTCCAAGTCCGTGGTCGTTGTAGAGCATGCTCGTCACACCATCAAATCTGAAGCCATCAAACCGATAAGTTTCCAACCAATACCGGATATTGCTCAGTAGAAATCGTTGCACTTCATATTTGCTATAATCAAAACAAAGCGAATCCCAGGCGATGTGTTCACCTTTTAGACCGGCATGAAAATATTGATGCTCGGTTCCGTCTAAACGGTTCAAACCTTCATTCAGATTTTTAACAGCATGACTGTGGACCAGATCCATAATGACCAGCAGACCCATCCCATGTGCCGTATCAATGAGTTCTTTTAATTCTTCAGGTGTTCCGAAACGGCTTGAGACAGCATAAAAGTTGCTAACGTGATACCCGAAACTGGCATAATAGGGATGCTCCATGATTGCCATCAATTGCACTGCGTTGTACCCTAAATCAACAATTCTTGGCAGCACGTTTTGCGTAAACTCAGCGAACGTTCCAACCTTTTCTGCTTCTTGTGCCATGCCCACGTGTGCTTCGTAAATCCGCAAACCTTCCAACCCCTTACTGTCGGGCAAGGTTTCTGTACCGCGTCGGATTCGTTTTGGGATTTCATGCTTCCACTGATATGGATCTGGCGGTGACCAATACTGTCCGGTGAAATCGGTTTCACTTTCCTGAATGACACGTTGAATATAGGCGGGAATTCTATCAAGTTCACTGAGTTCGGATATAACATGCACCTTCACTCGGCTACAGTGTGTCAATCGACCTGAATAATCTTTGTCTGGTAGAAATAGATGCCAAATTCCCCATTCATCAACAGACATAGGGTTGGCATCACGGTTCCAGTCGTTAAAATCACCAATTAGAGATAGAGCTTTTGCTCCTGGTGCCCACTCGCGGTACCATACACCCGATTCCCCAGCATTTTCGCCACGGTTGAAACCGAAATAACGGTGTCCTTGTGTAATCTCACCTAATACACCACTGCTATTCTCAATCTGTGCTTTGAAACGTTGAAAGTGCGCGAACCGCTCACGCAATTCCGAAGCATGAGGCTTTAGCAAAGGATCAAGTTTGATGAGGAGTGTACCATCAGGTTGCTGCTTTCTCATAATTGAGGGAGGAAAAATAAGAGATTCAAGATAAACTGAGGATTGGTAACAAAAATGATTCGTAAAAAAGGAATATGGCTTCTCTTGGGATTTTGGAAAGAGATTCGGATTCAGAATAAACACTAATACCCAATTAACCCGATTTGTAGCGCGAGGTCCCCGTGTCTTGCAATGCCGACTTTATTTGGAGACGTCGAATCAAGTTAATTTGGTATAACCTCTATTCTGAAGAGAACAACTTTTCGATTTCTACAGATCTCTCTGTCTTACTAAGATCAGAAAGTCTTTGGAATTCCTCATCCGTAAGCTGCTCAAAAAGCCGATAAATTTTAGCGTACAATTCGGTTGTCCCCTCTATCATACCACTATCTGTAGGAGAATCAAGATCAATCTCAAATTTATTTTCATAAATATCCGTGATATGTACAACTCCGAGTTTACCACCTTCTGGTAATTTAAAGGAACCGTCCGCTTCCATAGTCCATTGATCACGTCCTTTGGCCATAATAGATTGGATTCCAAAAGCTATTGATGGAAGTTTTAGCGTTGGACCGGGAGGAAGGTCTTTAACCTTTTCAATATATGCTTCAACACTGTTCTTAGTCAGTCTTTTGTTGAGTGCCTCAAGATGCTGAATCATTTTTGAACGGCTACTCGCTGGAAAATCCGCCAACTTCGTTTTAGCAATCAGAGCGAGGATTCCGAAGTGCAGTTGGTATGACTTGATATCCGCATCGGAGGAGATACCCATACTCTTGGTAAATAGTTCGGGATTGTTACGATGTAATGTCATGATGTGCGCTTCTAATTGTAGTTGATCACGTTTGGGAAGCCCATATTTTTTTGCTACTGATTGATCAACTTTCATTAGCGCATTACCGAATTCAATATAACTGTTTTGTTCTTCTGGTGTGAGTCTGCCTGAATATGCATAAACAGGAGCAATTAACTCTCGTGTTTTTGCATAGTTTGCTTGACGTTGAGTGTTCCAGTAAAATAGTCCTACACACACAACGGCAACACTCAGAACAACGATAAATAATAGACGTTTTTTATTCATAAGCGAATACATCCTTCCAAATTATCCTGTCAACTACCCCGCGCTAAAGCGCGAGGCTTGTTAAGCACATCAAACAGCGATAACTGCTTGGCATTCGTAAAGCCAACCGCTTTATTCGGGTTGTTTCTCGCTTCATAGAGGGTGGCAACCCACCGCTCTCCACGAAGGGCCGCAGCAGCCCTGAAAAGAATGTTAAGTGCGGCGTTGTGGTCTCTATCAAGAGAGAAACCGCAATAACCGCAGTTGAAAGTGCGCACCGATAAGGATAACTTTTTCGGTGCTTTCTCACCACAACAGGAGCAGATTTGCGAGGTATTCTTGGGGTCGACTTGGTGGAAATGGAAACCGTCTCTTTCGGCTATGTTGCCAGCCCACTCAAAGAAGGTTGCCCAAGAAGCGTCACTTATACTTTTGCTGAGGTGTTTATTCTTAATCATATTAGAAACGCCCAAATCTTCAGTAACGAGGACGTTGTTTTTCTGGTGATGATAAAGTTTGTAGACCAATTTACCGATAAAGTCTTTTCGTTTGTTTGCCGTCCGTTCCTGATGCAAAGCAGATGCATGCACGGCTTTTTGCCAACGGTTGCTACCTTTCTTTCGGTGTGCCATCGTTTGGTTATGTTTATGCAGCAAGCCCTCTGCTTTGCGATACCAGCGCGGGTTATCAACTTTCTCACCTTCAGAAGTCGTGAGATAGTGGGTAGTTCCCATATCAACAGCGATCACATCGGTCGGTTCAACTTTCGGAGTGTCAGGTATCTCACAGGCGATATGAGCATACCAACCGCTGGCTTTTTTCACAAGCGTGACTTCCTTCGGATCCCCTTGAAGCGGACGGTGCATGTATAGCCTGACTTCGCCCAACTTTGGCACTTTCAGGCGGTTGTGTCTAAAATCAGTTTCTATGACCAGGTTCTCACGAACACCTTTATATTTTCGCAGGCTCCATGTCATAGAACGGACGCGTTTTTTATAGCGCGGATACCCTTTTTTGGCATCTCCGTTTTCACAACGTCTGCGGAACGCAGCAAACGCTTTGTCGTTTCGCTTCAGAGCAGACACTTGCATATCTTGCGGCACTGCACGGAAGTCGTCATACTTCTTACGAGCTACCGTCAAAAGTGCCTGTTGATCATACTGAGTGACAAAACGATTTTCAGTCTCACGCGCAACAATCCGATCATGACGCGCAGAATTCTGAAGTTCACACAGATGGTCAAGCCATTCAAACAAGGTGTGTTCCTGTGTTTTCGTAGGATACACAGGATATTTAAAAGTCAATTTCATGGTATATCTCGTCTCTCGTCTTTAACCCCTGAACAGTGGGTAGGCAGACACGCCACCTTGCGGGGACGCTGTTCATATCTGCCAACGAGATATTATTATACCATATTTGACACGGTTTGTCAAGGAAAAAATTTAGGAGCAGCGTTTCCTCACCGCCTTAAAAGGCGAGGTTTCCACGCTGAAGAAATTGATGACGAATTTTCGTAAATCACAAACCATATTCGCTACATCTGAAATTGTGCTTGATTCATTGCCCTCTCTTTGCTAAAATGCCAACACTTGTAGGTCCATAATATTGATACATCTCAGTAAATTAGACATCAATAATTTTTGGAGTAAAATATATGGCAGAAACTAACGAACGTGTTGATGGTGGAACACTTCCGGATTGGGAGGTTGCAGATCTACCAGCACCGCCACGTTATAAATTTGGCAGAGCATTTAGAAGCATCTTAGGACCTGGAATTATTGCTCTCGGTGCTTCGATCGGAAGTGGTGAGTGGTTGTTAGGTCCGGCAATAACAGCACAATATGGCGGCACATTGCTATGGATAGCCACGATTGCTATAATACTTCAGTCAATTCTGAACACAGAAGCAATTCGTTATACCCTTTATACCGGCGAACCGATGTTGAGCGGTTATATGCGGTGTAAGCCGGGATCAAGGTTTTGGGCAATTTTCTATTCAGGTGTAGACTTTTTTGGTATCTATCTGGCCTGGATGGGCAATGACTGCTGCCACGGCACTTGCAGCAGCTTGGATAGGCCACATGCCAGTGGAATCGGATCAGAACACTGTCAGAATCTTTGCGTTTTTAATCTTTTTCGCTTGTTTAGGCATAGTCATGTTCGGCGGAAAGATATACAACGCACTTGAAAAAGTGCAGCTATTCATGGTTGTATGGATTATTGGCTACTTGGTTATAGTAGACCTGTTTCTGGTCCCGCCAAAAGTATGGTGGACCGTCATAAAAGGGTTCTTTAGTTTTGGGGCATTGCCACCAGATGTACGGGGAGGGCAATTTGACTGGTTGCTACTCGGTGCGTTCGCTGCTTATGCGGGAAGTGGGGGTTTAGGCAATATTACGATTACAAATTACGTCCGTGATAAAGGATGGGGTATGAGTCGTCTGGTTGGCGCAATTCCATCTATCATAGGTGGACAGAATGTAAAACTTTCCCACTTGGGAAAAGTGTTTCGTATCACACCTGAGAATTTACAACGTTTCAAGGAGTGGTGGAAATATGTCCGTTTTGAGCAGTACTATATCTGGCTGATTGGTTGTTTCATTGGGTTAGCACTACCCGCAATGCTGACAATTGCTTTTGTTCCTTCAGGTCAAGAGATGGATCAGTGGTCTGCTGCTGCCTTCCAAGCAGAAGGACTTGAAGCAAAAGCTGGAAGGATCATGTGGTATCTTACACTACTATGTGGATTTTGGGTACTCTTCTCAACCCAACTCGGCGGAGTCGACGGTGTCCCTCGGCGCTATACCGATATAATTTGGACAGGGTTCAAAAGTGCACGAAAAATGAAAGAACATAACGCCAAATGGATCTATTATCCGATTCTCATCGTCTACATCTTGTGGGGTGTCATCGCAATGTATTTGGCAAAACCCTTTTTCATGATTATTGTATCTGCGACGGTGGGTGGCTATCTGCTCGTGATTACATCACTCCATACACTCTATGTAAACCGAACATTCTTACCGAAAGAGATACAACCGCCGATATGGAAACAGATAGGTTTGGTATTGTGCGCTGGTTTTTATTCGATTTTCGGAACAATTACGGTTTTCCAAAAACTAATTCAGCCTTATATTCTGCCGCTCTTTCAGTAGTGATAAATTATGGGAAAGCGATTTCGGTCCTTTCAAGCTTGTAGATGCTGAGCAGCAAGTACGCAGGCGGTAACCCTTGAGAAACCCGTGCGGGGGTTCCTTCAAAAGAACCCTCGCCCTTCAGGGCGGGGAGCGGTCAGGGTACCAACTTATCTGGGAGGTACAGGATGGATTTTTGTGGACAGAGGAGATGATTTTACGAAAAGATTTTTCGGAAGGTGACAAACTTGCTTGCGTTACTGTGTGAAGGAATCCGGGTGCTGAGAGTTATAGTCGTGTTAACGGTTCACATTCCGAGTTGGTTTTCATTTAAAGCCAAAAAATGAGACAGGTTTGTCAATAGAGAGGTAAACTTTATGAGAAAGAGAGGTAAACTTTATGAGAAATAAAACAATAAGTGACATACGCCGGTTCCACAACCCCTTGAGTATTTTCACTTTTTCTGCGGATAGGAAAAAGCGTATTGTAATCATTGTTATCTGTGCAGTACTTTGGAGTGTTTTCACAATTGGGCATAGCCATGCCGATACATGGATAGATGATTTTGATGCGGAAGTTCTCAACGGGTGGAAACGCATTGTGAAAGAGAACCCTTGGTTTGCAGAATGGAGAACTTTCAAAGACAATCCTGAATGGCTTCCTGTTGATGAGGAGGGAGAGGGACACCTGACTAGTAGTATTGAAAAACCGCAGGCGGAACATGTGACAGCAGCAGATTTTCTGCACTGGAATGCCCATCAATTTCAACTGGAGAAGTTAACAGTTGTGGGTGAAGAAATACGTTATGTACGACACCGCCGAGAAGTATCTGGTGAACTTGGTTTGTTCCTTGGCAAACGACTACTTAGCCCTCACTTTGCCAAGGGTTATATATTCAGTCCCGAAAAGACAACAAAAATGCAATGTTCCGCCAAGGGAGTCTTCAAAAGAGGTGAAACGAAAGCAGATTATGAACTCATGTTCCGATTGACTTCAGGTAATCTAAGGGTAGTTTTTGATACCGGAAATTTTCAACTTTGGACGCAAGATCTGCTTATAACAGAATTCTTTGATGACGAGATCGCTAAGATTAATGTCGTAGGTATGATGGTTGTGTTTGAACCCCCTGGTGGGTGGTTTTCTGGTACCATATCAACCTTTTCTATTTCGGGCAGTGGCATCCCTCAATACTATCTTCTTGATGAACAGTTCCGCGAAGTGCAATTACGAGAAAGGCAATTAACTACAACTTGGGGAGAGTTAAAACGTTTTTAAACAAAGCTAAAACACGCGAAACCTATTAGATACGTTCTTTTTCAAATTCAAATAGGAATTTGACCAAAAATATATTTTAAAATACAACTTACCGCTTCACAAAACCGTAGAGGTGTGAAGAATGAAGTGCCTTGCTAACATCTGGTTGTTCTGTCAACGGTGGATAAAACAGTCAATTTTGTCTGTTGTACTCATTTGCTTACTAAGTAGTTCGCTTCTTCTCTGTGTATTTGTCCGGACAGCGAATATTCCGCACATGGAAGACGAGTATCTACTCGGTACTGATTCTTACCATTTTCTACGTCAAGTCGATATGATTGTTTCCCAAGGACAGTTGCCAGAAGTAGACACGCAGCGATGGCAGCCGGAAGGTAGAGATTTATCAACTTCTCTCAATCTCTTTTCTTATGTTCTCGCGTACACATATCGCTTTCTGCATCGGTTTTTTCCAAACATAAGTATTTACACGGTTGCAGTTTATGCCTCTGTTGTGTGCTACGCGCTGTGTCTGTTAGCACTTTACGCCCTATGGCGGCATGTTTTTGATGCTGCCATCGCTCTCCTTGCTGTCAATTTTACCGCTATTTTCTCATTTTTGAATCTGCATCGTTCCGCCGCCGGTTTTGTGGACAGAGATGCTTTTGTCCTATTGCTGTGGTTGGTTATGTTTCTGTTTTACCTGAAAGCAGAATCTACTATCCCGAAAACAGAGTCATCCGCTGATATCACCCATCCTTTCCCCTTGATAAGGGGGATAAAGGGGGTTTCCGTAAGCAGCAAATGGCTGAGTTCTTTTTACGCAGTGATCTCAGGTATTGCAGGAGGATTGCTTGCACTTTCTTGGGAAGGGGTCGGTCTCGCGATAGCTATTCTTTCTATCTGGATTGGTGTCCGCGTGCTGCGGGGGCGTTTTTCTCGTCAAAGTGCTTTGCTTTACATTATCTGGTATCTCTGCTTCACCGTACTTGCTTTTTCATTTACGCGCGCCTACCATAACCTCTGGATTCCGTATACTTTTCTGGCAATTGTTATTCCAACAATTGTCCTTTTCTGTACCCTCACATTTTTTGGGAAAGGGAATTCAACAACTGTCAAAACAAAAACACCCGTTTTCATAATGAAACGGGTGTTGGAATTCTCAAGGTACAGCAACATCCATCGATGCCTTTTCGGTTGTGTTATCACCACCTTCCTGTTGGCTGTGTTTGCTCTGTTGCAGTCCCCTGATATCAGTGAAACATTCCGTCGCCTGTTTGACAATTTTGTCTCTCCATTAGGTCAGAATCGGCTTATGCGTACTGTTTCAGAACTTGAGGACTTAAACGGCATCCAGTTTCTCGGTAACTATTCAGTTGTGGGTTTGGCGGCAATGGCAGGCTGTGGCATATTAGTTTACAATTTCTTCTCAAAAGAACGCGTCATTTTTGGGTTAACTCTTGTCGGGTTTGAAATCGCACTTTGTGGTATCCTCCTTTCTCTTTTCCTTACAAATTCGGATGTCTCTTTTAGTATCTTTGGACTTTCTTTTTTGATAGGCGGGATTACAATAGGAATAGCATATATCCTTCGAACAGGAGACAACCGCGGAAATAATAGGTCCCTATTGGTGTTAATATGGGTACTTGTTGGTCTCTCCAGCAGCCGTGGCGCAGTGCGTTATCTCTTTTTCATTGATCCTGTGTTTGCGGTTTTGGTGAGTTTGCTATTTTGGACAGTACTGCGCAGATGTATGCGGGAGCGAATTGAAAATGATTCGTCTGAGCAGACTGAAGCACACAGTTCCACTATCTGGACAGGAACTGTATCTGAAACCGTGCCAACAGAATTGTGTGTGATAATACCATTTCTCAATAATTATATTCCATTTGCGACTTTCGTGAAATATTTAAAACTTGTGATTTGGGCAATAGCTGCCTTAGTATAATTTCTCAAAATTTGTGTAATTTTGTCCTGCATTTCCTCTATTGTCCCTAATGTGTGCTGAAACAATTTGGCTTTGATGTCTTGCCAGAGCCTTTCGATCGGGTTCAACTCCGGACTATAAGGGGGTAGAAAAATCAAGGCGATATTGTCAGGAAGTTTTAGGGATTTCGCATAATGAAAACTCCCATTATCAAGCACAAGGATATTTAACGTCTCTGGAAAAGTCTTTGCTAACTCATCAATGAATATTTGGAAACAGACACCATTGAGCCAGGGCATTTCAAGGAAGAAACTTTCTCCTGTTATTGGTTCCACAGCACCGTATAGATAAAGGTTCTCGAAAGTGTAATTGATGTTGGCAATCGGTTTGACACCGGGCATGGTGATACGCCGAGACGAGACAGGCAAAAGACCGCATCTTGACTCATCTTGGCAAAAAAGTCGGGCGTTTTGAAAAGATGATGTGTGCTGCGAAATCACGTTATCAACGGTTGTCGCGAAGTTGGCAGCGAACGTATCACACGCTTTTTGGCTTTTTTTTTCATGACTTTTGCGAGGCACTTTGAGTTTGGCGTTCCATTTATAGCGAATTAGCGCGTGAACAGTTTTATAGTTCATTTGGACATCAAAGGTTTCGGAAATATAGTCTGTTATCTGTTGATAACTGGAAAAACCCTCCGGTTTTTCCAGTTCCGCTCGCAACAACTCTTGTTGTTCTTTGGATAGCCGAGGGGGACGCCCCGGGGAATAATCCCGATCCAAAAGCGCATCAAGTCCTTCGGACGCATAAGTCGCTAGCCAGTGTCCAATCGTTTTTCGGTGAACACCTATCAGCGCCGCCGCTTGTTTGCGAGTTGTCGCTTGACCACTGCGAAACAGGTAAAGGGCTGTCAATCTTTGCTTTTGATAACCTACGGGTGTTTTTCTCAACAGGCTTTTCAACTCTGAAACACTTTCTGTAATCTGTGGAGGTTTTATGTTCATCGGTGTCAATCCTATAATTTGTAAAATCGGAATGATTTGTAAAATTGGAAAAAGTTTAGCAGAAATTGAAAATTTTCTAAAGGAAAAATATATATAAGAAATGGTATAAGTCTTATCGTAGCTTCTGAACTATATATCGGATATCGTCTATCTGATGTAGGTAATTTCGTGGGGTGGATTTTTCTTGGCATGGCAGTACCGTGTACACTCTTTGGGATTTTGCTGCTGTACAAATTGGCACGACTTAAGATATCCCATTTCCAAAGGTTTGGCTGCCTCGCGACCGTGTGTATTCTCATTCTTTTCACAAGTTCAGATGTTTTTTCGGCGGGTGGCGTTTTTAATCCTACCCCCTTCCCGCTGCACAAAGGATTTGTCCGTTCAAGTACCGAGAGGGTTCGTAATACAGTCGTTCCTGCATCGTTGAAGTTTCACACACAACTTAACGATATTTCAAAACATACAGATGAAAATGCAGTTATAGCGGCATGGTGGGATTACGGAAGTAAGATACATTGGTTCGCTAATCGAGCAACCGTTATTGATTCAGACCACTACATTCCATATTGGATTTTTATGATCGCACGGCATGTCTTTAGCGGTGTATCTTCTACCGAAGCTTTTACATTTTTAAAAACACACAACGTTACACACATGATGATGACTACAAACGAACTTCTTAAACTTGACACTATTACGTATATAGGATCCGATGAAACTTATGACCGTGTTGCATCCGTTCATTTTCTAATGCCGGTTCAAAGTCAACAAGTGTCGCCTTCAGTGCGACAAACAGACATGATTCCACACAATCCTAGAACTATGGATACGTTGTCGTTAAATGGAAAGAACTATCCACCGGGGAAATGGCTGCTGCGGGGTATCTCAATTACATCCAACGGTGATGCTTGGGAGGCAAAGGTTCATGGAATAACCAGAGACGGAGAGTTTTCTCTACCACCATCAGAATTGCGGGTTGGCACATTACACATCAAATATGAGAAAAAGGGAGTTCCAGGTTCTGTGTTTGTTTTTTCTAACAAGGCAAACCAGAATTTGCAGGCATTCTATGTATCAGCAACTGCTGCGCGCCTACTCACAGTCCGACTATATCTTTTCCTGGAAGATATTCCAGGTTTTTCATTGATATATGATACTAATTCTGAAGCGCTATGTGAACCTGACGGGTTCCGGCTATGGAAAATTGATTATCCCGAAGCAATCCAACCCGATCCGAAATATCGGGCTCACGATTTTCCGAGTAATGAAAAGAAATTAAAACATTCATGGGAACGGGGTAAGTTTATAAGTCGTTAGTAATATCTGTCGTTTTAGTGTGCCAGAATAGTCTTGGGCATCAAAACGGATACCGAAAACAGAATACGTCGAATTTGCTTGACATAAGCAATGAAATAAGATAAATTTAGTTCAATTTTTGAGAAGTTTAGTAAGCCACTAAATGGGCAACTCAAACCAGTCGAGGTAATATCATGTCAAAACGTTCCATTATTACAACAATCATTATTCCTGTTGTATTAATTTCAGTGTTGGTTATTGTGCTCGTTAATAACCAGCAGGAGTTTCCTGGGGAACTGGTTTTCGCTCAAAATAAAGTCAACTTCGGGACAATCCCTGAATGGGAAGGGGTCGTAACACATTCAGTAACAGCGAGAAATGAAGGAGGAAGTCCGCTGCGAATAGAAAGAATTCGGGCAGGATGTAGTTATGCAAAGATTACCGGACCCAAACTGATTCAGCCCAACGAGGAAGGAACGTTCAAAGTTGTGCTTAACCCTAAAATTGTTCCAACTGATGCAAGAGCGGCGACAGCAATCCTTTTCACGGATAGCCCGCGGACTCCACAAGTTTATTTAACAATTGTTGCTGCATCAAAGCGGTTCGCGACGCTGAGTGCTGATATATGCGATTTCGGACAGATACTACCTGAAACGATACATGAAAAGAAGCTCAAACTGTGTGTAAACGCACCACTCAATTTAGAGGAAGTCCGACTCATGCCATCAGCACACCCGAGTTTAACTTGGAAAATGTCTCCAGATCCGAATTCGGAATGCTACCTTATCACAATTCAGTTACGGGCTCCGAAAAAATTGGAACCGGACAATGCTGAAAAACTTTTTTCTTCCATACTTACCGTTGCTTTTCCGAATGAGCGGACCTTGGCGTTACCGATTACTGCAAGAATCGTGCGACCCGTGACGGTGCAACCGCAAACCCTCTCTTATGGAGCAGTGGACAAAGACGCAAACCCATCTGCCGAATTCACACTTTCTGCGAAAACAGGTTTTAGAGTGTTAAATATTCAGGTTCCTGACTATTTGCGAGTTGCTGCGCCGGACGATTGGACGCAATCCTTGCAAGCCTATAATAATCACGAACAACAAGAGAAACGGTTCAAGGTTTTTTGGGAGGTTGCAAATTCACCTGAACTGCTGCGCGAAGAAATCAAAGTACTAACTACAGCAGAAACGTCTCCGATTGCTATTCCGGTCTACGGGTTGATTCGCACCTCAAAAGGTGAAACATCCCCGCCAACAGAGAGGTAAACTTTCATGAGAATAAAAACTTTTAAATACATTCACAGATTCTATACATTTCTACCTATTTTCAGTACCGTTATAGATAAAAAAATGGTAATACTAAAAACCTTTTTATCTTTAGTCCTGTTATGTGTTTTTTTGAGTGGACACAGTTACGCTGAGGTTTGGAGTGACTCGTTTGATGATGAGGAGCTCAAAGGATGGGAACGAAATTGGCAGGGGAATATTCTGCGCGTAAAATGGGAAGCTGTTGCGGGATTCCTCTTTGCCAATATTCAGAAAGATGATCTCCCTCAAATATGTGAAAAGAACACAGCGGATTTTCTGCACTGGAAAATCATCCAATTTAACTTTGAACAGTTAACAATAGTAGGTGAAGAAATCATTTATCCACAGGAAGGAAGAGAAGGAATGGGGGAGCTCTGCTTGTTTATTGGGAAACGTCAAGATGATCCTGACTTAACAGTCCAGGGTTATATTGTTAGTCCCGAAGAGGTAAGCAAAGTTACCTTTAGGGAGATCGGTAGATATAGTAGAGGAAAGACGAAAGCGTGGTATGGGAACATATTCCAAGACACTACCCGCAATCTTACTGCTGTTTTTGATTCCGGTCATTTCCAAGTCCGGACAAACGACGATCTGATAACGGAATTTGTTGATGAGAACTTAAAAACTATTGATATTGTGGGATTGCTTATTACGTGCCACCGCGGAGGACAGTGGTTTGGTAGCAGGATCTCAAGTATCTCGATTTCTGATGAAGCAATAATCAAACCTAATCTTGCTGTACAATTACGGGGCACACAACTCACGACAACCTGGGGAGATTTGAAGCAGTTTGAGTAAACTTCCGATGCCTAACAGTTATGTCCGAGGGAACTCCGATTCCCGACTAAAAATAGGTCGCGGAGATTGCTCCTACAAGCAGGCATTCAGTTATTTAATCTAAGTTGCTACCTTGTAGCACAAACTTCCAGTTTGTGCATCTTATGACGCAAACTGAATGAAGATTAAAAAATAAATTAGGTAATTCCATAATTATTTCTGGTGCGGTTAGGAAACCGCACCTACCGGTCCTGGTGGAAATCACTTTTACCGAATTAAATACTTAAACTTCATACAGTTTGCGCTACAAATCTTTGGTGAATAATGAACCATCACGATTAAAAACGGTATCTGCCTGTCTAAAATCTTGTCCGTAGCAACTTGGATTATTTTGAAATTCTATTCACAATTTTACAATATGCACAGCAAAAGGAGTTAAAATATGAAACAGGTCCGAAACACCTTCGTCTGGATCGCGCTATTTTCTGTGTGTGGTATTTTTTCTCTATCCACCTTCACACAAAGTTATCAAGATGATTTTGACGTATTGAAAGAAGAAAACTGGGAACATTGGGGACAATATGCTATATGGAAAGCCGAAAATGGATTTTTAAAGGGATGGATACACGTACCGGGCTTTTTCGGGGATATAAGAACTACTATAGAACTGCTCCAATTCAAAGATTCCAGCGGTTCTTATGAAAATTTCGACACCTTCAAAGGTGGAGAATTGATTCGGAGGCAGATAAATAATCCGGGATACGAAAAGTTCACTATTATCGTAAAAAACTTAGGTGATAAGCAGGCGGGTTTTGGCATTGCACTCGGGAGGCGGTTCCCTGAGCTCCCTGGTGACTGGCCTTTTTTCTACTTGTTTCTAACACATAAATCACATTCTGTACGTTTTGATGTCTGGAGAGGTGTGGCACTTGGCAAGTTCTCTGGGCGGGTCCCTCGTAATCCTGATACTTTCTGGAATATTAAAGAATTGGAATCCATGGAACTACGTTTCAATAAAGGACATATTCAGTGGTATGCGGATGGTGAAAAACGCGCGGATTTTGAAGACCCTGAATTTTCTGCTACTGAAATCCTTGGGTTTGCCATCATAGGATATGGACTCCAGGCTGGGCATGTGTGGGTAGATTCATTCAAAATTTTGGATCAGGTACTTGCCGTTTCACCACAAGCAAAGTTAGCAACTACATGGGGGCAACTCAAGCAGCGTCAGTAGTTATGCCAAGTTCATGTCCACACTTACGTGAGAAAACGCAAACCGTATGTACAACACTATTCGGACTTATGCCATCCTGTTTCTGTTATGCTTCGGTGCTCCTATTGGAATCTGCCAATCCCAAAATGTTGGCACAATTCAGGGGCAGGTAACAGACAACCAGAATAATCCGCTTTCCGATTACGTCATCTCAGCAGTATCACAAACAGACAACGTAACTTACGCCGCCAAAACGAATTCTGGAGGACAGTTTACGCTTACGAATCTTCCTGCGGGTACTTGGGTGGTAAAAGTGCGGCACTTCAGCACGCTACTTGTGCAACGTGAGGTTACGGTCGCTGAAAAAACCGAAATTAAAGCAGATTTTGTGATTGAAGGCACAGGAATCATTTCCGGATTTTTGCTTGATGCTGCCAACAAGGTGCTACCGATTACAGGTAACATTCAGGTTGGTCTCCTCACCCCTGACGATGAATGGATAGAAAGAATATATCAAGGCGAGGTACCAAACGGATATTTTGAAGTCAAAAATCTGTTGTCCGGACGCTACCGTATTATTGATGCTTTCGATGGTTATGTTTTTGCGATATCAGATTCAGCTACGGTGACGGTCTATCCTGATAGCAATATCGGCGGTGTAGAGGTGTTTTTGAAACCGGGAGCATCTCTCTCTGGCAGTTTCGTTGAGGCTGAAAATGGGCAGCCTATCACTGGCGTTACTGTCCGTGCAGCTTCCGAAGTGAAAGATACTGTCTACCCGGACAGAAGTTATGCACACGAAACAGAGACAAACACAAACGGTGAATTCCGTCTCACTATACCGAATGATTCTGAAACCTATTACGCCTTTACACTAATGGCATTGCATCCGCGATATCAAACGCACCGTTGGCGATGGGATATGGCTCCAGACAAAGATGTATATGCATTAGGTGAACTCTCACTGAAACCTTTTCTATCATTACAAGGCAAGGTCTCTGCTTCAAACTCAGGTTACACAGTTGACGGACTCAAGGTGCAATTAAAGATGCACAACAAATCCGCAGACTTCTTTCGCGCTGCAGCGCAAACTGATTACACTGTGCAAACCGACACAGAAGGTAATTTCCTCTTCTCTGAACTCCATCCGATTGAATATAGTTTGACAATTTCGCGAAATGGTGTTATTATTGCATTCTTGGAGTCGGTCAATCCGCAAAGCAAAAAACCGCTTAAAATCCGTTTGTCTAAACTGAAAACGTTACATGGCACGGTTGTTGATCCGCAGCAACGTCCTATTGCAGAAGCGAATATCTATGCATCACGTCGCAGTGAAAATCCGTACGGACACGATGCACTCCTTTCCACGACACAGACAGATACAAATGGTATTTTCCAAATACAGTTAATAGATACAAAACCGCATCTGCTGTCTGTTGAAGTGTCGAAAAAAGGTTACCTGTCAAGGATATATCCAAACGTGGCAATTGGAAAAGATCCGTTGATTGTTCCACTTCAAAAAGGGTATGATATTAAGGGACGCGTTATCCTTCCACGGAATGTTCCATCGGATGGGTATTATGAAGTGAAAGTTTTTCCTGAAAATACCAGCATGGAACCAACGCTGAATCCTTTGACGTTGAATAGACCGATCATGTCGAAACGTTTTCCCGTAACCGAACCGACTTTCAAGTTAGATGGTATCTTAGAGGAAAAGTATAGACTCTATATTGCCGGGGATGGCATCGCTGCAACCCAAATTAACGTGAAAGTTACTGCAAACGGTAAAGAAGTGTTCATCGTAGCGGATAGACCAACGGTCGGTTTAAAGGGGCAAGTGCTTTGGGCGGATACAGGCAAACCCGTTCAGAATGCGTTGGTGTCGCGCGCGTGGTATCCGTGGGAATTGAGCAAATACGATATGTCGTTGACCTTAGATCGCTTTGAAACAGAGACAGATGCACAAGGTAAATTTGCGTTCTCAAATTTGACACAGGAACGTTATCAGTTACATATCCGTGCTGTCCAGTCGGTGTATGAAAAAGAGACAGAAAAATATCAACGTGTTCACATTCAGAAGCAGGTCGCAATTCCAATCTGTACTGATAATGTGTATCGTATCTATCTTGGGAAGATGGATGGTACACCATTTGCAAGGTAGCAGGCACACTCCGTGTTGTTATCAATGAAGGGAATTATCTGACAATCCCACTGCTTTAGCTGTGGGTCAAAAAACTTATGACATTTGCACCAAAACATGTTGGACTATATGTCCCATCGTGGATAGGGTTTCCACCCCGGACAACCTGTCCGGGTCCTATCCCTCACCTGTGGAAAGATGTGTGATGCTGGTGCGAAATCACTCAAAACATTAGAATGTGGTAGAGAAAAACTAATATACGTTGTTAGGACAACGACCCTACCACATTCGCTAACAACCTACCGTGGGATACACGGGAAGTTACGCCTGTGGAGTACAAATAAGACCTCATTCGGAGGCACGAGAGACGGAAGCAGGAATCACATAGGAGAGTTGTGTGCAAAAGAAGCACACGGCTTTAGTTTCCGTCGTGAGTATCACGATAAGTGTTATGTTGGTAGTTGTCCAGGTCTCTTTTATAGCGGATGTCACGGTGGTCAATAACCCCAAACTAAAGCATGAGGAAACCTGTGCGAAGCGGATGCCAACCGTTCACTCCAACAAGTTAAACAGTTGACTATAGGTCGCTTCTGTGTGGCGATATTAGTAGCACAGCGATGTTTGACAGGTGCATCGGTAGTCAAAACCTGTCACTAACTATAGGAGCGGGCTTTCCTCCCCAACCTAAAGGATGGGGTCTCCAGCCCGAAGAGTGATGACAATTACAGTGTATATTACCCCCGATATTGAGAAACAGGTGCAAGAAAATATATCCCTTGGGGATACGGATGCCGTTCGTCGTTTGTTAGTAGAGGCACTGGAACCGACGGTAGATGCATTAATGAATAACAAACCTCAGTTATCTGTTGAAGAATTTGAGATAATGTTAGATCGATTGGCAGAAAAATTTATGGAGTACGTTGGACCGGATGTTCCACCATTGTCCGATTACGCGTTGAGCCGCGAAGGGATATACGAAGACCATTTATAATCATGATTTGTCTTGCCGATACGAATATTTTGTTACGTATTGCCCACCGTACCGATGTGCTTTTTCCAATTGTTCGCGCGAGTGTGCACGAATTGTGGGCAAAAGGGCACCGATTACAGACTACATTGCAAAATTGCGCTGAATTCTGGAACGTATCAACTCGTCCTATCAACCAGAACGGTCTAGGACTTACTTTAGCGGAAACAGATGATCTTCTGTCCGAGTTAGAATTGGCTTTCCCTATGCTTCCTGATTTACCTCCTGTTTATGCTAAATGGCGAGAACTTGTCATGGATTATGGAGTGTCAGGTGTTCAGGTTCATGATGCGCGGTTGGTCGCAACGATGATTGTTCATGGGGTTACGCATATCCTGACTTTCAACACATCAGATTTTGTCCGTTACGCTCCCCAAGGAATTGTGGCAGTTGACCCAGCAAAGGTATAATACCAAATTAACGTAATCTGTAGTGTGAGGTCCCCGTGCCTCACAATGCTAACTGCTACGTAGAAAACTTCTAATCCCGTTAATTTGGTATAAGTCATAAGAAATCGGTTAAAACTATATCCTCAGAGTAACTGATAAAAGACAAGCAAACCACACATTAAAAACATGATATGAGAAACATAACTCACATTTTGAGATTATTCATCACGATTTTGACTTTCCTTGTTTTACAAGGAATCGCGGGTGCTGTTACGTGGCAAGATGACTTTGATCAAGAAACAGAAGATAGTTGGCAACTACAAGGAAGCGATTCTGTGTGGCGGATTGAGGAAGGGTTTTTAAGGGCAAAAATTGAGACACAAAAACAGTGGCACACCATATTTGAACTTTACCAATTTATGGAGTTCCCCGGCCCTTATGATGACTTGACAATTACGATTGATGACATCGGATCATCAACAGATGTCAGGTTCGGCATAGCACTTGGAAAACGTTTCCTAAATGACGAAGGTGAAATTGAGGAAACAGGTTACTATCTGTTTTTCACAAACGACATGCAAGCGTCAAGAGATGGCAAAATTTTTCTCGGTCCCGGAAAACGTTGGCACACAGATGTCCTCAACCAGATGGTACTCCACTTTAGCGAGGGTAGATTTCAGTTGTTCGGTGATGAAGAATCTCGCATGGATTTTAGGGACGCGAACTTATTGCAAGTTGATATAATCGGTTTTATCCTTGTCGGATATGTTACAAATGTAGCCAACACAGGCGAAGCGTGGGTGGATAAGATTACGATTTCAGGACTTGCTGTATCACCAAAACGGAAATTAACAACGACATGGGGACACCTGAAGCGAAAATAGATCTAAAAAATAGGAAAGTAATGTTGCGTAAGAATTTAGACCTGATTTTTAATGGATTATTGCTACTGGCAATTTTATGTGTAGCGTTCTGGGGTAAATTTGCTGGAGCAAAATTGAATCCACAGGAACGCGCCGAACCTGCTGCGTCTGGGGCATATTATAGAACGCCGGGTAAAAATGGAAAGTGGTTCGGTCCTGAAATCAACTCCTTAACACTCTGTAAAGTACATAACCCTTACAATAATCGAGGGTTTTTTGACATTACAGAAACCATTGAGAATGCGGTTGTATCCAAGTCAAGTATTAAAGGTGCGTTACATTGGTACCGTCGCCAGGAGTGGAGTTTTGCTGACGAAAAAACACCTTGGGGTACTAACTATTCCTATATTACACTGCACGACGACCTTGGGTGGAGCGAAATCAGTCGCGGAACCGGAACAACAGGTTATCCTTGGAGCGGAATTGAACGGCATTGGCGCGACGGAAATATTATACGATCACAAGCCTCTGTGATGGGTTGGCGACAATATGCGCGAGGAAGGGAACGGTGGATTTGTCCCATGTATTACAAGATTGGTGGGTGGAATGACGAAGATCTTGAGGTACACTGTAAAACCCTCAGGACATGGTTTCCACCTGATTGGAATGTCTTGACACAGAAAGATAGAGACTTTGGCAGTCCCGTTGAGAGAAAACCAGGGGTGATCAGTCGAAAAGGGAAAAGAACAAATCGTTGGTACGACTGCCTAAAGATCAATTAATCTCGATACTTAATTGTGTGTCTATTCAGTCGTTTTACTCTGAAATTCTGGTGGATTATACTTCATTCAAAAAAGTAAAAAATGCAATCCATTTCTATAATTTTACTACTCATTTTTATTTCAGTCTGTAGCATCATCCCCGCATCAGCGGAAATCTGGCACGATGATTTTGATACAGAAAACCCTGACGCATGGCGCATCGTAGGCAACGATGATGTGTGGAAAGTCAATGATGGATTTTTGCGTATTGATATTAACCGAGATTGGGCAGTCCAATATGATCTCTACGAATTTATAGCGTTCCCCGCTCCTTATAGAGACTTTACCATTAATATTAAAAATTTCGGTGGTGACAAAATACGGTTTGGTTTTTGTGTTGGACGGAGGTTTCCTGATACCCCTGATGAAGACCCGTTTTTTTATGTGTTTTTTCCAGACGAAATTAGAGCAAGACGTTTTGATGGCAAAGGGAGTAGCCATCCTTTTCATAGTCGATTGTCTCGGGAACCTCGTGAACGTTGGGATACAGACGTTCTAACAGAGATGGAATTACATTTTAACTCAGGGCTTTTTCTACTGTTCGCGGATGGCGAATTTCGAACAAAATTTCAAGATCGGAACTTCAATAGTATTGAAATCCTCGGTTTTGTCGTAGAAGGAATTAACATTGCAAACCAATGGGTTGGCGAAGGATGGGTTGATTCGTTCACAATTTCCGGTCTAAACGTTACGCCAAACGTTAAAGTCACCTCATCTTGGGCACAGCTCAAGAGAAGATAATGCGTAACTATCTAAAACAATCTCAAGGCGATATACAAAACGCACCTGAACGCAGCACACTGCAGCAAATTATCAAGGAATCCCTAATAGTTTGTGTTTGGATCGGTTTTGGTGCGCTAACGCTATTCGGAGTAGACAAATTCGGACTTCTTTCCTCTACCTATCATGTTCCAAGTAATTCTCCTCTGCAAGTTGATTTTCCCGCAGTTTACCAAATTTGGAAACGTGGAGACGTTGTTTTTGTAGACGCGCGCTCCGCAGCTAACTTCAGACGGGGACATATCCCGGGTGCCATAAATGTGCCTATCAACCGGGTGAAGCAAGAATTAGATGTACTGCCATCAGACAAAGGGACGTTTTTGATTGCGTATTGCGGAAGCATTGAATGTCCGAACGCCTATCAGTTGATGAATGTGCTATTAGGGTACGGTTACCAAAATGTAAAGTTTTTCCCACGTGGGTTGAGAGGTTGGCAGGCATTAGGATACCCATTGGATACAGAATGACAATTCCATCAATGTTGGTAACAGTTCTCAGGATAATTCTTGGAGCAATCCTGCTTTTTGCGGGGATTGCTAAACTCTCGAATTTTAGTGCTTTTGTCAACGATGTGGCAAGTTACCAGATGTTACCGACAGGGATGGTAAAACCGATAAGTTATCTGTTGGTTTCAGCAGAGATAACGTTGGGGATAACGTTGAACGTCGGTTATTTTTCGCGAGGTGCAGGTATACTCACATCATTCCTTTTTCTGATATTTGCGGTTGCCTTGGCAAATGTGTTGTGGCAAGAACTGCCTATAGCGGACTGTGGTTGTGGCAATTTTCTTTTTAGTTTATTAGATGTCTTAGGATTTCCAATTTCAACGACACCTAATTGGAAGATGGTATTTGTAGACATCGTTTTGGCAGGAGCGAGTTTAGGAGTCGTTTTTTCACCACAACAAGGGTATGGTCTGGAATCGTTAATTCGGCAAGTGAAACATTAAGATGGCTTCACTAATTGCTGCAAATCGCATCGGCATATAACATCTCATAATACGGCAAACACTCCGATAAAACACTTTCCAACGCCTCTGGAAACGGTTCACGTTTCGGTTGATACGGCGCAAAACCCACACTTTGATGCACATTATGATACCAATGCGGTGCCCACACACCATCCGATGGATGTCCACCGTTCTGCCACGATAACATTGCCTCCTCAAACGGAAGACCCAACCGATCACATAGGACTGACAGGACATTCCTCGGAGCAAGTAACAATTCCCGTGCATCTAAGATTGGTGAGGATTGTCCCATCTCTTGCAATTCTGTCAACAAATCGGCTTGCATCTTCAAACCCGTATCCTTCAATGTTGGCACACCGATCACTTTCGTTAAAGACAGAAGCATCTCCTTCGGATCACGGATGAGCAAGATATTTACCGTTTTTCGCATGAAAGACCTGTCAATATCGGCGAGATGGTGTGCCATCTGCTTCATAAAGAGGACAGGCTTTACACAGGGACCGAGCATTACGTCACGAATAACGGCAGCACCGTCGGTTTGCATAGATGCCATAACATCTTCTCGTCCAGGGTGTGCTGCACCTGTGACGTGGAGGTAGTGTGCATACAAAGGTTCATCAATGATTTCGGTATCGCTTCGTTGTCCGAAAGCGTACATTAATGCTGTTGAAATGTTCCGTGGTCCCGACCAGAGACAGATTCGTTGTGTTTGCATGTGAATTCCTTACTCTTTATCAAATTTTCCGCTACAAAACCTCGCCTTTTAAGGCGGGGATGTAGTAGCGGCTAAGACCTCCATTGTTGAAAAAACCTTGACCTTCGTCAAAAAATGTGATATAATTAATATCAGATTGGACGCTTCAACGGAACATTTTTGCTGCTAATTCAAAAACTTACATTTGTGGCATTTCATATACCAAGAAAGACGCGTAATGGTGAATCTTGGTTGATTCTATCTATTTTACAATTCAAGGTTGGGGTAGCAACCTTTGGAGGAGAGGGTGTTAGACTTGCATAGCAAGCAACCCTTGTTGATACCACAAATGCTTTCGCATAAACTTGCGGAAGCCTCGCCCTTTAGGGCGGGGTCTATCACAATATACCGTTTACCACTTCAGAAGTCAAGTGTTTCTGCTTGAATATTGCTTTAGTTTACACTATTGACAAAACTGACACTACATGAATATATGAAAAAATTTGTTTCTTGACAACCTACATTTATTGTGATATACTTTGAAAACAAACGGCAATATTCGTTAATTCAATAATACCTATTAGTTAATTTGGCTTTATCTGTAAGTTATCGCAATTTAACACTGTCCTTATTGTAAATGCCAAGATAAAATGCTTGAGTAATTTTTATACGATCTCATATTAGAGGAATTCGGAAAACGGACTGTCTCATAGATAACCTCAACCACGCACTAACGAATGCAACATAAAATACTGTTCGCGATGTTTGCATATAATACCAAAGCGCATGAGTAATATGTTCGGTCCGATGCGATAGTTTTGTCCAGTTAAATGAGCACAATAAAAAAAAAAGGTGTGGTGAAATATGGTGTATATAACACAGCCGACAAGAGGCAAAGGTTCTCGGTGGGTGTGGATCAGTTTAATACTTATTGGCATAGCAGTGTTTTCAATGCTGCGAGAGGATGAAGTAAAATACTCCGATTCCCAAGGAGAAAAATACTCCGATTCCCAAGGAGAAATACACTCCTTCAATGAACTACCGATTGCCTTACCTGTGAGTGGCTACGAAGAGAGTTTCCACAATAATGTGGAAGTTGCGCCCTTGCAAATTAAGACACCAACCAACAGTGTAAACCATCACTTTATTAAAATCGTGCATGCTTCTACAGGAAACACTGTAAAAACTATTTTTATACGAGCAGGGGATACGATAAATACAAAGATGTCCCTCGGATCCTACAACTTAAAATATGCAACTGGTAAAACATGGTATGGAAAGGAGCATTTATTTGGTCCTGAAACTATATATTCAAAAGCAAGTAAAACCTTTACCTTTGCAAGGGAAGTAGATGGTTATTCAGGATATACTATTGAATTAATCCTTCAACTCCATGGTAACTTAAGAACTCACAGAATTCCAAAAAGTGATTGGTAAACTTTTCCATATAATAAAATGCACTTTTTTGTCAGAAAGACGCAAAAAAGTGCATTTTAAGGTAATAGAAGCATCGAGAGTGCTTGACAAGGTTATCATTCCGAACATTTTGTAAAAAGAAAGGTGAGAGCTACAACTCTCACCAAATGGCTAAACTAAAACAATGAAGACATTTCAGTTTTTTTCACCATTTTCACCTTTTACCCTACCAATAACTGCATTTGTTTATCCACACCTCAGAATTCTCCACAAAATCAAAATTTGATTTGCAGAAAACACACATTTATAGTATCATTTAAATGAGCATATTTTGTTATTTAGGTACTGCAGTTGTCTTTTAGGCAAAAACTCAGAACTACGTCTTGCAGTGCCTTGCATTCTATTTTTTAGACAGATAAGGAGTTTATAAATGAGCAATGAAGCATTAGGAATGGTTGAAACACGTGGGTTGATCGGTGCGATTGAAGCTGCCGACACGATGGTCAAAGCCGCGAACGTCAAATTGGTTGGAAAAGAACAGGTAGGCGGTGGCTTTGTAACCGTCATGGTCCGCGGCGATGTCGGCGCAGTGCAAGCTGCCACAGACGCTGGTGCTGAAGCTGCCAAAGCAGTCGGTGAATTGGTGTCAGTACACGTCATTCCGCGTCCACATTCGGATGTTGAAACAATTCTCGGTGGAAAAGCCGCTGCCGATTCGGATGCATAAATCCATTGTTTGTGTTGGACATGGCGTGATATAGAAATCGCGCCTTTGAGGAACGTGGAAGCAACCTAATGCTATTAACGCATTTTCAGATGATTCGTCTGGAGTTAGCTAAAACGTAAATCTCCCCAGCACATAGGAATCACCGAATCAATCTTGAGATATTGGAGGTCTGAATGGCACAAATTGATGAGAAACAGATTGAACAGATTGTTTCACAAGTCTTAACAACGCTGCAAAAAGATGGAGCGGTTACTGTGCCTCCTGTAACTTCTGGGGCAAATTCTTCCCGATCAGGAGTTTTCACAACTGTCGAGGAAACTATCGGCGCAGCAAAAACAGCACAAAAAGCACTCGTCAAGCTTGGGTTCGCCAAAAGACGTGAAATTATTGAAGCTATAAAACAGGTTTCTCTTGATAACGCAAAACAACTTGCAGACTTGGCTGTTCAAGAGACAAAAATGGGCAACCCAGAACATAAGGTGATAAAAAATGAAGGGGCAGTAAACCTATCCCCTGGAATGGAAGACCTCTTCTCGGAGTCAATGTCTGGAGATGCTGGCACGCTTTTGATTGAATATGTCCCGTTTGGTATTATTAATTCGATTACTCCCACCACTAATCCGACTTCGACAGTTATTAACCATGCGATCATCATGATCTCTGCTGGTAACTCCGTTGTGTTTAGTCCACATCCAAACGCGAGCAAATGCACAGAAGAAACTATGCATGTCATCAACGAAGCGATTGTGAAAGCAGGGGGACCCGCCAACTTGCTTACCTCCGTTGCAAACGCTACACTGCGGACAGCAAAGCAGATTATGGATCATGATGATATTGCTATGGTCGTTGCGACTGGCGGTAAGAGTGTTGTAAAAGCCGCTTTGACAAGTGGGAAGAAAGCAATTGCTGCGGGACCTGGTAACCCTCCCGCTATTATTGACGAAACTGCTGATATTCCAAAAGCCGCGAGGCATGTTATTGCTGGCACAAGTTTTGACAATAACCTGCTCTGCATCGGGGAAAAGGCACTTTTTGTTGTTGAATCTGTCGCAAATGAAACGATTCGTGAATTAACACAGAACGGCGGACATCTACTCGGTGCGAGTCAACGTGAGGCACTTGAAACCGTTGTCACAGAAAACGGAGAATCAAACAAGGAGTACATCGGGAAAGATGCGAAGGTCATCCTTGAAGCAGCAGGTATTACAGCACCCGCACAAACGGTCGCTGTTGTGGTAGAAGTTCCGGCTGACCACGGATTTGTTATCAATGAATACCTTATGCCGATTTTGCCTGTAGTTCGGGTGCGTGATTTTGACGAAGCCCTTAAAGGAGCAGTAGCAGCAGATGGTGGTCGAGGACATACCGCAATGATCCACACTAACAACACTGCGCGCATCACACAATATCACAAGGCGATGAATTGTAGTGTTGTTGTTGTGAATGCCCCCTCTTATGCATGTTGTGGATTGGAAGGCGAAGGCTTTTTAGCAATGACTATCGCCGGACCGACAGGTGAAGGATTCACCCGCCCCCGCACATTTACACGTCAAAGACGATTAACAATTGCCAACGACTTATCTGCACATACATTGTGAGGGAAATAGGTTGATTTACGACCCAGTTTGTGTCGTTTGTAATTAAGACAACATTGGTAACCACTTTTGGCAGTACTCGGGACAGGATCAGTCTCTCTGTCCTTATCTATCTTTTAACACTATTGATCGTCAAGGTGGTAAAAACGATTATTACCCATTTCCTTAAACATTAAAATATTGGCAGGGCAATAATAACAAAAAATAGACTGGGCACGCCTAATATCAATAGACTGGGATTTATAGGAGAATGTAAAGGAAATAACTATGAAACAACAGAACGAGGTATCACGGGATTATGTTTCGCAAGGGTTGCAAAAGTTTGTTCGTGGTCAATTGACTGAATCCATTATAGATTTTAATAAAGCTCTCTTTGTTGATGATAATAATGCTGAGGCTTACCTGCATAGAGGAAATGCCAAAACAATGTTAAAAGAGTATACGGAAGCAATTCAAGATTATACTAACGCTATTAACATAAAACCTGATTTCACAGATGCCATCATGCAGCGAGGCAATGTAAACATGGTGCTTGGAATCTTTGGTGCTGCTATTGATGATTTTGATACAGTTATTAGTATGTGTTCTGATGGGTCCGATCACACTAAGGCTGAAGCTTATTATTGTAGAGGTTGTGTAAAATGGGGTGAAGGATACAGAGGTAGTGCTGAATATAGGTATAGTAAATATGAGGATGCTATAAACGATTTCAATGAAGCACTCCGTTTAATGCCGAATCATGCTGAAGCGCGCGGTGCACGGGAACAAGTAACAAAAGCACTTTACAAAAAAAATAAAGGATGTCTTTTATCTTTATTTGGAATTATTAGTTTGTGTTTGCTTATGCTTATAGGACGGTAGCATAAACAAACCCTATATTAGTGGCAACCATATTGGAGGAATAAATGGATTGGTCTAAGTTGATCTCAAAGGACTGAGACAATACTATCCACAGTACATCCAATTAGGCGAATAGAAAAAGAGCTCAAAGAAGTTTTCAAGCGCGACGGGTACTTCTGCATCTGCGGTTTAAAAGCCACAATGGTTTACCACAAACGCTACCACCACATTGGTAACGAACCCTTGTCAGATTTAGTCGCTCTTTGTGAATACTGTCATGCAGATTTACATGACCTGTGAAACGAATATCGTAACTATTGATACAACTATTCAATTACTGTTTTATACAGAAAAACACAACAATAGGAGATGTTACATGTTTTTAAGACCTGCTGAACCTAATAACTATGAATTTATAAGCGCACATGGAATAGACGCACATGGGAAATCTATAAAAGTTATACCTTTGCCTAAATCTATGCCTCAAGATAACACACCCATATTTTCTGTTGCGATAGTTTTAATTCATGATATGTCAAGACCACCATGTTCGTTTCATGTCAGTATTCATGCAAACAGTTTTCAAGCATACGGGGCAAAAGACGCAACGCAAGAAGAAAGGGATCAAATAAAGGAAGAATATTGGAATAGTTTTACAATATTGTGCAAAAAAGAGTTTAGAAGAGGTGAAATATCTAACCCAGAAGAACCTTTCAGACCAATATTAGACAAGTTATGGGATGCAATCAAAAA
This sequence comes from Candidatus Poribacteria bacterium, assembly GCA_965237835.1. Classification (GTDB taxonomy): domain Bacteria; phylum Poribacteria; class WGA-4E; order WGA-4E; family WGA-3G; genus MSPOR6. The sequence goes on from OZ250160.1 coordinate 1,983,355, forward strand.
TGGAGACACTTGTTTTGATTTCAATGAACATGTTGACAAGCAATAGTTATTTTGATTCCTTGTAATTTATACCGAACCGTTAATCAATTTCACATTTCAAGTGCAAGACATCATTAAATCACACATGCACAATTAAACGCAGAGTTAATTTTATGAAATAAATTTGCAATATTTGCATCTTTACGTTAACATGAAATGCAATAAGAGAGGCGAGCAAAATGCCCGCCTCAAGAATAAACTATGACCTCATAGTCGAACGGAACGACGTTAGCCGGCCAAAACTAAAAATCTCGGTTCGTATCCGAGCGAGGTCTCATTTTATATAGGATAGTGAGTTCGTATCCGAACACCACCTCCTTATTCTAGTATATAAAAGTATACTTTTTATTTGACATTTTGTCAAACATTAATTGATATTTTATTGCAGAACTGTTCGGAAAATGAAGTTTAACAGCGAAATATCTGTTATTTTACTTAATAAACTTAATCCTGTCGAACATTATATTCCCACCAGGGAAGGAGCAGAAATAATGGAGTACGTAAACGAAATTACAAAACTTAATCTCACAAGAGATGAATTCAACAATTTGATTTTTATGGGTCCTCCGCCAGTATGGCGCAAATACAAATATGATCATGAATTCCTTCTGGAGATCACTTTCAGTTCTCTCAAAGATGTTGTGGAAATGGTCATAAACGAGTCACGTGGTGACAAAAGTTCTTCTGTATCTGTGTTTAAGGGGTTAGATCACATAACATCAAGAGATGCTTATGATTATGAGAAAAAACATAAATGGTTCAGTAGTTATGCAACACTTGCAGATAACTTTGATAAATCGCTGATGCCACCATTATGGATCAGAAATAAATCCATACATGGCGAAGAAGCAGAACATGATGACAAGGCGTTTTATCTCCACGATGGTAATCATCGTGCACTTGTGTATGCTGTACGTCTGCATTTTGGTGAAGAAGCAAAATATGATCCAGTTAAAGCGTTACATGCATTATCTTGGAAATTCGCAGAAGGTTTACTTGGTTTTGAATGTCATACCCCTGACGGATTGTTACATCATGGACATCTATATCCAAAAATTCGTGACTATGTAAAAGGTTTTCACTCACCACCTGTGAAGATCTATGAAAGATTACAATAAATGGAGGGACAATATGTCTACTAAACACATTACGCAAATAACATCGGATGAGACAAAATCGTTTGTTGATACTAAACCCTTGTTAATCGTGCATCAAACAAAGGATGTACAGGTCTTGAAACCGGCATCAAATTTGTTTTCAGGGATTGTACAATCTGAGAACTCGGCGTTACGTGCTGCGTCTGCATATGTGCAATCTGAGAATCGGCTTAAGGAAGTGGCGTTACGTGCTGCGTCTGCGTATGTGCAATCTGAGAATCGGCTTAAGGAAGTGGCGTTACGTGCTGCGTCTGCGTATGTGCAATCTGAGAATCGGCTTAAGGAAGTGGCGTTACGTGCTGCGTCTGCGTATGTGCAATCTGAGAATCGGCTTAAGGAAGTGGCGTTACGTGCTGCGTCTGCGTATGTGCAATCTGAGAATCGGTTTAAGGAAGTGGCGTTACGTGCTGCGTCTGCGTATGTGCAATCTGAGAATCGGCTTATTTATTGGAATTTCTTGAGTGAATCAAACCAGACACAAAATGAGGGTAGGTCAATGTTAAATCATGAAGAATTGCCTAAAATCAAACGGATACTAAGAAGTATAGGTCAGAAACATTCCACACCGGCCCTGAGATTTGAAGTGCATCTGAATATGAGAAGGGGAAGGTATGATTCTGATGCTAAATTGACTCGATACCGACTTAATGTTAAATTTAGCACGCCCGATGATGTGTCGGAGGAGGAGACAGTTCGTAGAGCTGGTGAGATCAACCTCAGCGACTTATTATTTGAAACTATTCGCGGAGAATATCCGGATGCTAAAGTTGCTACAATACGAGGTCATAATGGCATACATATTCCAGCACTTCGTGGTTCGCTCGTTCTTGACGATCCAGAGCATGTGTAGTTTATACTGTGAACTGCGCTGGGTGGTGCAGTTCCTACCAACCGACTCACACCGGTTACAATGTTGGGAATAACAATGTGATCCCTGCATTGTAAAACACATATAAGACATATTTATGCTTGGCAGTGCTTAACGTTTCATAACCGAACGTTATGTACTAATCTTTCCAAACAAGGTGAGGTGAACTATTATGGCAGCAAAAAAACCTGGCACTCGTGTACGCGATGCTATAACAGGAAAGTTTCTTCCTAAAGGAACGGATAAACGGGGCCCGCCACAACCGTAAAAGAAACCGTCAAACCATGCAAACCTCGTAAGAGGAAATAAACTTGCGGCTATGTTAAGGGGCTATTAGTCCCTTAACATATATTTCACTTAATCGATTCTCTCAATCCATTTCTGTAACCAAAGAATCCATAAAGACGTTTTCATGGACAAACCTATGCGTATGGAAAAGGATGGAATCCAATGTCCAAAACAACTCTCTCAAGCAGTAGAGTTAGTACCTGTTGGCAGGTCTAAACTCTACCAAAGATGCAGCCGAAGGTATCATCAGCACCGATATATTCCCACCGATATATTCCTAAAGAAAAATGAATACCGATATAAAAAAACTCAGAGAACTAATACGCTACCATGAGCGTAGATACTATATTGATGACCAACCCGAAATTTCTGATGCAGAATTTGACGCGCTTATGCGGCAACTTGAGGAACTCGAAAAAACTTCTCCAGGAGACATCCCATCAGACTCACCGACACAACGAGTTGGTGGCAGTGTTGCCTTAGGTTCGCGGATACCACACCGCAGTCCTATGCTGAGTCTTGATAATACTTTTGGTAAAGAGGAGTTACTGGATTTCGGTGTACGAGTAAAGAAATTGTTGGAAGACGAACCTGTTGCGTATGTGACAGAATTGAAGATAGATGGATTAGGTGTTTCATTACTCTATGAAAACGGCATTTTCGTTCGCGGTTTAACGCGGGGAGATGGTGAGTTCGGTGAGAATGTATCCGGCAATTTGCGAACTATTCGCGCCGTTCCGTTGCGACTCACCGCTACAGAGACTAATCCGGTTCCCCCTATAATAGAAGTGCGCGGCGAGGTTTTTATCCCAAAACATTGCCTTGATGAGATCAATGTACAACGAGAAGCAGAAGGAGAATCTCCCTTCGCTAATCCGCGAAATGCCGCTGCCGGTTCCGTGAGAACTCAGAATTCCAATGTCACCGCTAAACGTCCATTAGATATTTTTATCTATTCGCTCAATTATACGGAAGGTCTTGAATTTGAGACGCATACTGAGGCACTTGAGAAATTAAAAAGTTTCGGTTTCAAATGCAATCCACATACTGAACTCCACAACTCGCTTGAAGATGTCATTACATATTACGATCAATGGGTGGCAAAACGTGAGGACATTCCTTATGAAGTTGACGGAATTGTCGTCAAGGTTAACGACATTGCACAACAGAACGAACTTGGCGCGACTGCTAAAAGTCCTCGATGGGCAACTTCTTACAAGTTTCCCGCGCATCAGACAATTACAAAGATTGAAAAGATTGAGGTTCAGGTCGGACGCACAGGCGTTTTGACACCTGTCGCAATTTTAGAACCTGTAAAACTTGCAGGTGCTATGATTACACATGCCACGTTGCACAACGAACAGGAAATACTTGCAAAAGATATTCGCATCGGGGATACTATTGTTCTCGAACGCGCCGGTGATGTCATCCCAAAAATTCTTGACGTGTTGAAAGAAAAACGGATGGGTAATGAAGTTGCTTTTCAATTTCCTGATGTGTGCCCAACGTGTAGTACTCCCGTTCAACGTAGTGAAAATGAAGTTGCTGTTCGGTGTGTGAATGCGGGGTGTTCGGCGCAATTGAAACGCCGCATCGCTCACTTCGCTTCGCGCAATGCCCTTGAAATTGAAGGACTCGGTCCCGCAACAGTAAACCAATTAGTAAACAATGAACTTGTTCGGGATGTTGCAGACCTTTACACTTTAAAGGAAGAAGAAGTGCGTAAATTGGATCGGATGGGACCAGGATCGACAAGCAATCTTTTCCATCAGATTGAGCATAGCAAACAGGCATCCGCGGCAAGAATTCTCGTTGGATTGAGCATCTTTCATGTCGGAGATACCGTCGCAGAACTCTTAATTGATCACTTTTTATCTATAGACGCTTTAAGCCGAGCAGATGCAGAAGCGATTGAAGCTATTCCAGGAATCGGACCTCAGATTGCGGAGAGCGTTTCCACCTTTTTCGCACAAAATCGTCCTTTGATCGGAAAATTAAAAGCGGCGGGATTGCGATGCTTTACGGAAAAAATTGTCAAAACACCGAAGATTTTAGAAGACACTTTTTTTAGTGGTAAAACGTTTGTCGTCACAGGCAGTCTTACGGATATGACGCGCACGGAAGCATCAACACAGATTAAGGCACGTGGGGGAAAAGTTACGTCCAGCGTAACAGGAAAGACTGACTATCTCATCGCTGGTGAAGGGGCAGGATCTAAATATGATAAAGCAGTTGCGTTAGGCGTACAGATTTTGACAGCAGAAACGTTTTTTGAACATTTGGGAGAAAATTGATGGTATTAACCAAAGAAAATTACCGATATCCTGATTAAAGGAAGCCACCTCACAGTATGATACGCAATTAACGTGATTTGTAGTGCAAGGTCTCTGGGTCCTCCTCGCAATGCCTGACTTTATCAGAAAACTTCGAATCAAGTTAATTTGGTATGAGATGCCTTTAGTTGATTAGCAAGGAAGATGGAGAAAAGTTACCACCTGATTCGTGCGCGGAATGCAGCGTGAATGCTCAAAAACCCTATAATTTTCCCCTGCCGAATGACAACCGTTCTTTTGATTATTTTTTGGTTCGCACCAGTAATTTAGTGGTACGTCATCCATTACTTCACCAACGCGTGTTCCATTATTGAACCGAGATGCTAATGCTTCCGGATGTAGCGGTTGCCGATTAACCAAATAGCAGTCCTTATTCTCACGAAATCCATTGGAATATGCGAAGTATTGAATGATCCCTGCCTCTGAAAACACAATAGCACAAACGAGATCGGATAACCTGGTGTAATGAATCCCTGTGCTCGTCAGAGACGTCCCATATTGCGTAGCAAGTTTGGAAATCGCTGGCAACCCTACCTGCGAAAGTGTAGATGAATCCGCTAAAAAGATAGGGGTAGGCATCAACAATTCAACAGCAAATCGGTTTGCCCGTTGCTCACTCAGGAGATACGCTTGTTTCTGCGACTGCTCTTCTTCCGTATCCTCTTCCTGCCCCGCCATCATAGTATTTAGACGTTCATCCAGTGAACAAGAACGCGCGGTATCGCGCTCTAACAGATAGTGTCCGATTTCATGCGCAATAGTAAAATTACGTCGCGCCTCTGATCGGATACGTGCGTTGATGAGAATACCCCATGCATTCCCAACCTGCATCAGACACCCGTCGCAAGCATTAGGAAGTTCCCGCTCCCAGAGCACAATGCCGAGTTTTGCTGCAATTTGTCGTGGATCTATGGGAAAATCCCGGATTTTGAGATCACGAAGGATGCCCCACGCTTTCGTCGTAGGACTGTCCTTCGCAGAACGCAAACGGCTATTCAGCATTCGCTGAACCTTCTTCATCTGTTGTTTTCGATTGTATTTTGAGAAATTTATAGAATTCATAGAGCGTTTCCTTATCTCTCTCCGTAAAATCCATCATTCCTCGAAACATTACATTAACCCTCGGATCAGCCAATAGATCTTCGTATCCTCGATCCTTTTTACCAAGTAGATAATCTGTTGTCACTTTCAAGGCGTCAGACAAACTTGAAAGCGTATTAAAAGAGGGCTTTCGAGTTCCAGACTCAAATTGTGAAATAGCAGCAGGCGTCAAATTCGCTTCTTTTGCCAATTCAGTTTGCGTCATTTTAAGTTCACGTCGTCGTTGCTTTATCCGTGAAATAACTTCTTCACTCATGTGTAATTCCTTTCATTTGAAAATAAAAAGCATATTCTTAGAAGATTTTGACACTAAAAATTCACTACAAGAACGAAATCAAATAAAAATGTGAAATGTAGTTTAACATAAAAATTAATTAAAAGCAACTTTTTTTGACATAATTCTTATAAATATTGTGAGTTTAATTTAATTCGACTTCTGAAATTTTCAGAGTATTCAGAGTAAATCGTAAAATTATGGTCTTGTAAAATATGCTGATAACTCTGATTAGGATTGGCTTGGTGACATATTTTGGGAATAGTAGTCGGAACGAACTCTGAAAATTTTAGCGTATTTTACAAAAGAGAACGACAAATTTTTTTGTCGAGCGTATGTTAAGCAAAATCACTATAATTCCTATTGAAACATAGAGATAACTAATACCCAATTAACGGGATTTGTCTTATTTTCTGGGCGGTAGGAGCGGCTTCCTAACCGCACCGAATCGTATCATGTATCACAGTATTGTAGGTCGAGTAGAGCAAAGCGAAACCCTTATGTGTCAATTTAAGGAAATAAACCTATATTTTGGATATCTTAGCCCCAGCGGGGCGGAATGTGTATAGACCACGATCCATACCAAACCCAAGCCCCAGAGGGGCGAAAGGTGTATATGGGCACATGTTGTCAGACACCTGTCACCCCGCTGGGGTTCAAAAGACTGTTGGACACCGTTTTCTATATACCTGTCGCACCGCTGGTGCTAAGATGTGATTTGCCAAAGCCTCGGAGAGGCGAAAGGTGTATCAGACGCACTAACGTTACACACTAAATTGACACATAAAGGTTCGCTTAAGCACAACCCAACGTCCAGTCCTATTGTCATAAACTATACACACTAACACTAAAACCCTGAACACTAAAAAGCCCCTTGACAAATTCTCAAAAAACATGTTAGAATTAAATCCTAAAGATAAAGAGAGGACAGCAATATGGCAACACAAACTGAATTAAAGTCAATGTTAAACGCACCCATCGCTTTAGCACCGAATACATACTTGCACTTCTATAACGGAGGCAAACTTCGCGCTGAATTCATGGGTGAACCCGATCCCAAAGATGATTATTACTCAGAAGAATGGATTTTCTCCACAAATAGGGCAATTACCCCGGGCAGAGATAATCCGCCGGAAAAAGGCTTCAGTCTGATTGAACTCCCGAGTGGAGAGGTAGTCTTACTAAAAGAACTGTTAGACGCATTCCCGGAAAAGACGCTCGGTAGCGCGCACATAGCGAAATATGGCACCGATTTAGGCGTACTTCTCAAGATTTTTGATGTTGGTGAAGGCGCACATATCCCCATCCACTGGCATCCGAACCCAGATTTTGCACAGGAACACCTTAACTCACCCTTCGGCAAAAACGAGGCATGGATATTAATCGGTACGCGCCCCGGGGCAAAGGCATGGATAGGTTGGAAGGAAGCTATAGACAAAGCCGAATTTCGCCATCTGATGGAAGCACAAGATATCGAAACACTGCGAAGCCTCCTGCACGTCGTTGAACCCAAGGTTGGAGAAGTCTACTTCTTGCGGACACCAATTGTCCATTCACTCGGCACAGGACTTTGTGTACTTGAACCACAGGAACCGACCGATTGGAATATCCTTGCTGAATGGGAAGGATTTCCGTATGATAGAGAAGATGGACACCTCGGACTCGGTTGGGATTTGGCTGTAGACGCTGCTGAATTTGACAAACTTGAGTTGGACTATCTCAACAACTACATCCGACGGACACCGGAACTTGTCAGAGCAGAAGGCGATAACCGTGAAGACCGAATCGTACCAGAGGAAGCATCAAAATTCTTCGGATGCTCACGTTTGACGGTAAACTCAACCCTCAGCATGCCATCGGGAAATGGTTTCTATGCGCTCGTAACATTGGGTGGTGAAGGTGTCCTACGTGGTGACTTTGAAGACGTCCCACTCAAACGCGGCAAATCTGTTTTCATTCCGCGATGTCTATCCAGTTACGTTATCGTCAGTACTGGCGATACACCGATGGAGGTTATCTGTTGCTATCCGCCAAGTCTTTAAAGGGAGTAGGCACACGCAGCGTAATGCAACGGTAGCACACAATGTTAGACTTTAAGCCTCCGAAACCGAATATGACCGCGATAAAGGTGGCAAAAGCAATTGTGCCATTTGTCAATCGGTTGTACGTAAACGGGTTAACGTTAGACATCGATTCAGAATCGATTGCGAGGTTAAAATCGACTCATAAACAACCTACGTTAATAGCACCAAACCACGCAGCGTTAACCGACCCAGTGGTCGTGTTTCTGTTGTCAAAACATATATCGCAACCGTTTTACTATTTGGCAGCCAGAGAAACATTTGACAGAGGTAGATTCAGTGGAATCCGTAGTTTTCTGATGCAACGACTCGGTGTTTATTCCATTGTGCGCGGCACTGTTGATAGAAATGCTTTCAGAACGACTCGGCAACTATTAACTGAAGGAAAATGGCCACTTGTTATCTTTGGCGAGGGAGAAATATCAAGTCAGAACGACACCGTCATGCACTTTGAGAGAGGTATCATACAACTCTGCTTCTGGGCAATAGACGATATGAAAAAAGGAAACATTGATAAACCCCTCTATGTTGTTCCCCTCGGTATCAAATATCACTATACACAAGATATGTGGGACGTCATTGATGCTGCGCTCACTGCGTTAGAGCGACACATTCTCCCATCGGCAGCGCGCACGCCAATAGAACGGTACCAACGACTGAGACGCATCGGAATCGCTGTCCTGTCAACGCTTGCTGATGAATATCAATTCAAAGTAGAACCCACCGCTTCGCTCAACGAGCAAATTCAGGGACTCAAGGAACAGATATTATCTCACGCTGAAAAGATTATGGGTATCCATTCCGATAACGATGTCCTAACTCGCGTTCGTACGTTGAAAAATATAGTTGATGCCGAAGTATATAAAGATGTTGATGAAATGATGGAGTATGAACGCAAAATACATGAAGAACACCTTCAGAAATTCCAACTATTCTATCCAGATTTGAATAGGTTAATTAATTTCATCGCTATATCGGATGGGTATGTCGCTGAAGAACATTCTCCAGAACGTTATCTTGAAGTGATATTCAGATTGGAAAAAGAAGTTTTTGGAACAGCAAAGATGCGGGGACCACGCGTCGCGTCAATCCACGTTGGTGAACCGAAAAATCTTTTGGACCACTACGATACTTACAAGACTCAGAAGAGAGAGACAGTCGAGCAGATCACGATTGAACTGGAGACTGAAATTCAAAATTTGATTATAGGATTATCATAAAACAGAACCTATTTCAGGAAGTAAAGTGAAAAATGTCTAATACCAAATTAACTTGATTTATCTCATTTTTCTTGGTATTAGGTGCGGTTAGAAACCGCACCTACCGAGTGAGATCCCGTTAATTTGTATAAGGTTGTTGAAAACTGAAACCTACTTCTAACATTAGACATTTAGCAGCTTTAGTAGAATTCCTAAATTATTCCTACAGGAGGAAAACATGGCAAAAAAATTGTCAATTGGAAGTTGGGCTTACGCATTTGGACCTTATCAAGATAACCCCGTCCCGTTTGATGATGTCGTCAAACGTCTCGGAGAACTCGAATTTGACGGTGTTGAAATTGGGGCATTTAAACCGCATATTGACATTAACGATTATCCAATGAAAAGTGACCGTGATGCTGTCAAAGACTTGATTAGTTCCTACGGCTTGGAAGTATCCGGATTAGCAGCAGATTTCTGGTCGCACCCCGGTCCGGCAACGGACGAGGCACAAGAGGATGATAGGTACTACAAGTTATTTAAGGAAAACCTTCAACTCGCGCTTGATCTCGGTTCGCCTTCAATACGAGTAGATACTGTTACCGGTGCTGAGGATGAAATTTCGGGTGTTGAGCGAGGAGAAGCATGGGATCGGATCGCTTCCGTTTGGAGACGTTGTGCCCAAGTCGCAGAAGACCACGGCGTACTGATGCTCTGGGAATTTGAACCTGGATTTATGTTCAATAAACCCAGCGATATTATCAATATGCCGCAGGCTGTGAATCACCCGAATTTCAAGGTGATGTTTGATACATGCCATGCGCAAATGTGCGCAACTGTTGGTGCACGGCAGGTCGGTGAAAAGGAGACACTTGGTGATAATGGCGTCATTGAACTCGCGCGGCAACTCAAAGGTGAAATTGGACACTTCCACCTCATTGACTCCGACAACACGCTCCATAATGACGAAACCAGCACACACGCACCTTTTGGAGACGGCGTGTTAGACTTTGATGAAATCATCCCTGTCATCATGGATGAAACAGGATACGATGGTGAATGGTTTTCAATCGATCTTTGTTTCTGGCCCGAAGCCTGGGAAGTCACGGAAAACGCTAAGAAGTTCCTTACTCCTTATTTAGAAAGGTATTAAGGATTTTGCAAAGCAGAAATGGCGCGGTTTCAAACCGCGCCTATTAAATAAGGTGTCAAGCAGTGAAGAGAGAAAAGAAGCCCAAAAAAAGGAAACGAGGTCCGGCATCTCGCGCACGGATACGAGCCAATCTTGCACAGTTACGAACCACTAAAATTCTTTTGCAAAAAAGCGAGCGCATACTGAACCGACTTAAGGAACTTGAAGAAGAAACTCGGGAATGTTACGAAAGCGTACTCAAACGGTATTCGCTGTCAATGGAAGATCAGGAGGAGTTAGAGCGAGAGTGGAAACTTGGTTTGCAGATCATCACTGACTACGAAGATGCAACCCCAGAAGAACTTGCTTTCCTTGACATACTAACCTATGACTCGGACTCGGACGACTCGGACACTGTTAGCGAACTAATAGAAGTATGGGGGAGGCCAGAAGCATATTGGCGAGCCAGTTTTGATTTGGCAAATGTGCTTGAATTAGCATTCATTACAATTGATGAAGCAGGAAATATCAACGGAGAGAGAATCGGCTATTAGAGATGATTTCATGTGTAGATAGGTAAAATTGGAACATTTTGGTATCAATCTAATTTCTTCTATACACTTGCCGGCCCGCTGAGTTTTTACTACGTTAACGTGGGTTTGATAAAAAGATTCAATGACTACTGTCCGTTGGGTAGAACGGAATACACAATAAAATCCGACATAAAAGCGTGATTCATTCTCCATTTAAACTGAAAACACCGAAAAATGAGTGAAACCCAACTCTTTTTATTTTTTGGATGGATACTCGGAATCAAATATTGAACTCACGTTAATATAACACATCGCTCTACGGATATTTATATGCCTTCTGAAAAAGTCGTTAAATTGAGCAACACATGCTAAATCTACAGTCAATAGAAGCCTTGCTTGACCTCGCCTTTGCAGAGGACATCGGTATTGGTGATATTACCACAGAGGCAACAGTGCCACCCTCTCAAAAAGGCATCGGCACACTCCATGCAAAGAGTGATGGCATTGTCGCTGGCCTACCCATCGCTGAATGGACCTTTAAGAAACTGGATTCCGGACTTACTTTCGATTCTTTTGTCAGTGATGGTGATGCCGTTGCTGCAGGTACTTCTATTGCAGAGATTCAAGGCAGCGCGAAAACAATTCTCATTGGCGAGCGAACTGCTCTCAACTTCCTTCAACGACTGTCTGGCGTAGCAACGTTAACATCACAGTTTGTCAAAGCAGTCGCAGACTATGATGTGAAAATAGTTGATACACGAAAGACAACCCCGGGCTGGCGCGCGATTCAGAAATATGCAGTCCGTGTAGGGGGTGGTCATAACCATCGCTTTGGACTTTATGACGGCGTGTTAATCAAAGATAACCACATTGTCGCAGCGGGTGGAATTCGAAATGCAGTTCAACGCGCGCGGCTGATTGCGCCGCATACCACAAAAATTGAAGTTGAAGTTGAAACGATTGAGCAAGTCAACGAAGCACTTGATGTAGGGGCTGACATTTTACTTTTAGACAACATGCCTCTTGACACTATGAAACAAGTTGTCAAACTGGTAAACAAACTTGCAGTCACTGAAGCGTCAGGAGGAATTACATTAGAACAAGTGCGAGATGTTGCTGCTATAGGTGTTGACCTAATATCTGTTGGAGCTTTAACGCATTCTGCAATGCCGATGGACATAAGTCTTAGTTTAACACTTGTTGAGGCGTAGAATGTTGACATTTGAAACGTTTTTATGGTGCTTAGAACAAAGGAAAAATAGATAACAATGCAAGCCCCTATGAGCCGCGAAAATATGATTCGCGGTATTATTCTTTTTACGTTATTTACATTAGTCGGATTATTCCTGAGTTTTGTATGGAGTGGTACACAAGATATAGAAAGCGAAGCAGAAGCTTTAAAACAGGTCTTTCTGGATATGCAGTATGAATTTCTGCTTATCGCGTGCGTGTGCATGTTCGTGGACTGGTTGTGTGCTGGACTTCGATTCCACATTTTCATTAAGATTGTAACACCGACAATGAAGTTCCGTAATAGTTTTCGGGCAATTTTAGCGACAATCTGTGTATCAGCAATTACACCTTTTCAGACAGGGGGAGTCGGTCATCTCTATATTTACGCTCGGTCCGGTGCACCACTATCAGGAGCCATAACTGCAGGTATCGCTGCGTTTCTTTCTACATTAGTCGTTCTAATACTCTCTGCTGGCGGTATCCTCTTGTTAGATCCAAGTTCCATACCGGTAGAAACGACGTGGATAAGTCTACTTAGTTTTCTGATATTCGGCTTGGTATTTATAGTTTTCGTTCTACTACTATTGAAGCCGGAAATTATTCTCAGGTTTTTTCATTGGCTTTGCGAACATGTGGGTAGAAGGTTTACCTCCATTGCACCTTTCTTAGAGCGTGCAAAGTTGAAAGTAGAACAACTGACCACTGAACACAAAACTTTTGCCACAACACTTCTGCGTAATCATAAATGGACTTGCGTGCTTAGTCTACTCCTAACTTGCGGATTCCTTGGGGCACGAATCGTCGGTGGTTACTTCGTAATAAAGGCATTTAGTTCAGATATTTCTCTATGGGATCTATGCGTAGTTGAAATGTTATACAACTTCGGTGTTCTGTTTGCACCAACACCTGGGGCAAGTGGGTTTGCAGAGGTGGGAAAAAGCCTATTGATGAAAAATCTTATCCGTAAGGAATTAATTACCCCGTTTGTACTGCTAACGCGATTCTTCACCGTCTATTGCGCTGTCGTGTTTGGTGGTATTGTAATCGCATTGCAAATAGCGAAGGATTTAAAAATTAATAAAAAAGGCTTAGTTGAGGATGCTATGCCGCAGGAGTGAGCTCAATCTATGAAGGAGTTTGAGGATAAAATACGAATAACTGAAACACCACATTCCGAAAGGAGAGTTATGCATGGATAACAGTATTAAGAACATTGACCCTAAAACAACGAAACTTGGTTGGATTGGTACTGGGGTGATGGGCAGATGGATGTGCCAACATCTGATGGACCTTGGATATGACATGACAGTCTATAACCGCACGAAATCAAAGGCACAACCGCTTATTGACGATGGCGCAACATGGGCAGAGTCGCCAAGTGCAGTTGCTGCCGCCTCTGATGTTATCTTTACCATTGTCGGATTTCCACCTGATGTGCGAGAGGTTTATCTTAGGGATAACGGAATATTGAAAGGTGCAAAATCCGGAAGTATTATCGTTGATATGACAACCACTGAACCCTCCCTTGCGCAAGAGATATACGCTGAAGCTAAGGAACAGAACGTTTCCTCTGTGGATGCTCCTGTTTCAGGCGGGGATGTCGGTGCGCGTGAAGCACGTCTCTCTATCATGGTTGGTGGAGATGACGCAGCGGTGCAAGCGATCATGCCGCTATTCTCTGCTATGGGAAAAAACATTGTTCATCAAGGTGGTGCTGGCGCAGGTCAACACACCAAAATGTGCAATCAGATTACGATTTCCGGCACAATGATTGGCGTATGTGAAGGGTTGATCTATGGTCACAAAGCCGGTTTGGATCTGGAAACAATGCTATCTTCAATCAGTGGTGGCGCAGCTGCCTGCTGGTCTTTGGACAATTTAGCACCGCGCGTTCTCAAGCGCGACTTTGACCCAGGATTCTTTGTAGAACACTTCATCAAAGATATGAGCATCGCTTTGGGCGAAGCCAGAAATATGAACCTAAGTTTACCCGGACTCGCATTGGTACATCAACTTTATACCGCTGTTCAGGCTCAGGGACACGGACGTTTAGGGACGCAAGCATTGCTGTTAGCATTGGAACAGATGTCTGGGACAAAGGTGGGTTGAACAACAGTAGCCATAGCCATTCAATTGTCCGGTAGTTCTCATCTGATGCTCAAGTTTCTGTGCTGTCCGAGCAACATCCTGGTCGCGATCCTTTTTAAAATGTAGAGAAAAACTGGAAAACTAAATGATCCGGACTTTTGTTTTGACAGTGGGTGTGTAAAGTTTTTGTCACAAATATTATCGTCCATCGGATAGAGCGAAGCGAAACCCGACCTATAGACTGATTAGACTCATGAATATGTCCGCCTCGCGCCGTGTGATCTGTGCGAAGGGCATGTTCGCGAACTTTTTAGCCATCGTTGTCTTCGCTACTATTGGTGGGCCGTGTGTTCTGCGGGTTATCATCACCATCAGCCCAATTTGGGCGTCTGCCGGTGATCTCTTCCAGCAGTTTTGCGGTAGCAGCACGGGAGCGCATCATCGGTTTGTCTGCCTCTTTCCGAGCCGCTTTTTCCGGCAGATAGAGGATCTGATAATGCTTAGATTTCGTCTGTGTAATCCGGAATTCGCCTGTCACGCGGTCGTTGATGTAGCCGAGTAGGTCGAAAATAGCGAAATAGACCTCGCGTCCGGAATAGACAAGTTCCATGTCGGGACTTTCATTCGCAACCGCAGACAGCGCACGCCGAACCAGATGTGTGAACTCAGAGAGCGTGTAATCTTTCTCATCATCAATAAGAATAAGATTCTTCATGAATATCTCCAATCTGCTGAAAAAGCAGTTGAGAATGCAATACCTGTCCCAATTGCCAAATTAGGATAGAGGTGGAGGTAGTTTTGGGGACTATCCTGGCAATCCGCCTCTAAGGGTTGTATAATAATAATTATACCCGTTTATCAAAAAATAAACAAGTAAATTAAAACGAACTGTAGTGCGGGGTCCCCGTGTCCTGCTGATGTGTTGCATCTCAAAAACGGACAGGCACAGGGACCCGCGCCTACAATCTCATTTCACTGTAGTGTGAGGTACCCGTGCCTCGCCTTTTGTCTGAACCAGGATTATCGGATTTCCAGGATTTTGAAACCGTTACATCAAAAGAGTATTATCTCACATTTCTTCTGCGCTGTGTCTCACGGCGATAAGATACCTCACCATAGCGAGAACTGTTGAATGAGAATAATCCTGAAAATCCGATAATCTTGTAAATCCTGGTTCAGACAATAATCGCGATCCTGTAGCACAAACTGTTAGAAAATCGGGGCTGAAAACCCCTCCAACAAGAAATCGGGGTTGCAAAATAACGCACCACCTAATGTATAATTCCAATCAAACCCACCAAACGAGGCAAGTTATGCGCAAACATTCTACACTTTGGCAGTCAATGCTAATCCCCATGATATGCCTACTGATGTGCGTAGCAATAAACATCGCATCAGCAACCACAGTCCTTCTGGAGATGAAAGACATAAACAACACCCCTCTTACCAGCGGCAGCGGGTTCTTCGTCAGCGACACACTGATTGTCACCAACGCCGATGCCATCAAAGACGCAGTAACAGGCACCGCACAGGTAGTTGGTAAAAACAAAAAGCATACGATCAAAGCAGTCGCCGCAGTAGATCCGAAAACCGGTCTTGTGTTGTTGAGTGCCTTGCCATCTGACGTCACACCCTTATCTCTTGGCGATAGCGATACCATTGATATAGCAATACCTTCGCCAAAAAAAATAAAATATCATTATAAGATTTTGGGGTTCACATTCAGGCAAGCGTGTCCGAGGCGCGTGAATTGCGCGAGGACAAACGCGTTTTTGCTAATGATAGACGATCATTCAGAAATGGTATAAGAAGACATTTCACCCTGGCGTATGGACTTGTGCCTATCAATTACTATAGTTTGGACAGTTTGAAGTTTTTTAGAGACAAAAAGCAGAAAAGAGGGTATCCTTTCAGTATATATATTTTATTTTGAAAGGACATTCAAAATGGACCCTCTTCTCCGCTTATATTCTATGTTATCAGAATATCAACACCACTTCAAGTATAAAAACTTCAACCATTTTCGCACTTTTGTCTTGGGTTTGATAAATACCCCGCATCGTGGCACCATGACACAGATATATCTATCAACAGAACAATCAACAACCTATTGGCCACTACCGAAGTTTCTCTCTCGTAGCGTATGGAGTGTTGATAAAGTCACATCAGTATTGACACAACAAGTTCAATCCGTTTTCAATAAAGGTGTCTATGTCTATGATGAAACCCATTCTACCACTGATGGTCTTCAGCAATATGGCACGCATTTCTTCAGAAACACGCGGTATAACAAACGCAACAAGAACCAATCGAAGTTCCATCACGGACACGAGTTCGGTGCTATCGGTTGGCTCTGTGAAACACCACAAGGGGTGCGTCTGTTTCCGTTAGCTGCTCGGGTGATGTGTCCGGGCAAAAAACGGGATAGCAGTCTTGCGGTGCTCAAGCGTATCTGTGCTCAGATGCCTGCGGGTCTGATAGTATTTGACAGAGGCTTTAATAGACGCAAGGTGTTTACACAAATCCTTTCACAAGGACACCACTTACTCTGTCGCACAAAGTCAAATGCTGTGTTCTATTATATACCCAAGCCACCCAAGCAACAGGGACAAGGTAGACCGAAACGTTATGGAGGTCGTGTGCATCTACCCTATCTGCAGTATAGAGATATCATCGTGAAAAACAAGACCCTTTCTGTCGCAGACAAAATCGTGCGCACAAAGATGTGTCCGGTAGATGTGCGGCTCGTTGTGATACGCACACGACCAAAGAAGTCTAAACCCTATCGCTATTTTTGTTTATTCACCTCCGACTTAGAACGTCCGGTAGCCGAGTTGATCCAACACTATAGAAATCGGTGGCAGATTGAAACCGCATTTCGAGATGTCAAACAGAACTTCGGTTTTGATACCTATCAACTCCGAAAACGCAAGAGTTTGAACCGGTTTGCTCAACTCAGCTTTGTCGCAGCAACTCTCACACAACTCATTTTCACAAACACAGCGACCCACACAGCAGCGGAAACGAATATAGACGATGTGCCTCTTGACTTAGAAGACGTGCTGCTGGCACTAAATAGGCATTGGTATAAAGCCAAATATCTGACACGCGGGTTGATGACCGCTTATTTGCAACGATGTTTCCAACAACAATGTTTTTCTGCGAGTTACGATACAAGACAAAACTCAAAGAAAAATCTAAAAATAGTTGAAGACTCTACATGAAAATGAGCAGATGGACATATTTGGACGATTATTTCAAAAATAATGGCTAAAGGACAGTGATTTCCAACAGAATTCAGAGATGCAAGAGTGTGGACAAACCATATTTAACTCCTGATCGGAAGTCCTGACAGGATAAAATTGTCCAAACTATAGTATCAATTAAACAAAGAAAAACTCCCTAAGTTAGTTACGATTAATTCCTCTCAACTTGGAGCATTTCTCCCAATCCCACAAGAGGATTGTTCCGTCGTCACTTCCACTTGCAAGTGTTTTACCATCTGTGGAGAATCCGAGATTTCTAATCCAACCGTTATGTCCAGAGAGCATAGCAGTTGGTGTTTGGCGTTCGTCTTCCACCTTCCACAATTGAATTGTTTTTGACTGGCTTGAACTCACTACCGTTTTGCCGTCTAAAGAAAATCGTACTGCAATAATTCCACCCATAAATCCGCCACGTTGAGAGATTTGGGTTTTCGTTTTGATGTCCCACAGACGCATTGTGCCATCCCAACTGCCGCTTGTTAACATTTTTCCATCTGGTGAAAAAGCCAAGGATTCAATCCTTTCTGTATGCCCGTTGAGTATGCAAAACTGGTCGCCAGAAGTTGTGTCCCAAATCCGAATTGATTTGTCCTCACCAGCGGCTGCAAGCATTTTACCATCATCTGAAAAAGTTAAAACAATAATTGCCTTTTTAAACCCGGAGCGAATAACTAAAAGTTCGTCCCCTGTGGCAATGTTCCACAATCGAATTTTTTTGTCCGTGTTAGCGTTTGCTACCAGAGTTCGGTCAGCGGTAAACGCAATTCCCCAGTAACCGCCCTTGTGTTTTTTAAAAGTTTGGGTGAACAACTCTCGGTTTGTAGCAACATCTAGAACATTGAGTTTGAATCCGACATTGGCACTATTTAGTTTCAGGCTATCCTTTGAAAAAACCAATCCTTTGACTAATCCGTAAGATCTTTTGATTTGTGAAGGCCGCTCGCGGCCTGTATTCGTATCCCATAAACGGATAACACCTCGAGCTGTGCCGGCGACGAAGTTTCCATTAGGTGCGAATGGGTGTGTAAAGTTTTTGGCATGAATGTGATTTGAGTGGAGAACTTGCGATATATTCATAAAAATGGTATCCTTCCTAAAACTTCCATTTATCAAGGAGGATACCAATGTTTAGTATATCATTAAAAAGTTGTGAAATCAATGAGTTTAGAGAAGAAGCGAACAAGTTTGTAGAAGAAGTGAACGATCTTGTGAGAGACATCACCTCAGAGGGGTGTGTATCGTTAGAAGATGCGGAGGTTCTTGTATCTGAAGCGGTTCGTTCGTGGGAACAAAGGCTTTTAGAGATGTGCATCTCTAAAGAGGCTGGTGAGAAAGTCCGTGAACCTATTGAATGTCCTGAGTGTCGCCGAGCATGTCGTCCGTTGCGTCTGAGAGAGCGACATTTCACGACGCTTTGTGGCGTTATTAGTGTTGAGCGTTGGGTGTATCGTTGTGCTCTTGGACATACCTATGTGCCGTGGGATGCTAAGCAAAAGTTGCGTGGACAATACACGCGTCGTGTGGCAGAAGCGATGTGTCGCTTGGCCGCGCGTCTTGACTTTAGAGAAGCCTCTGAGGAGTTGTCGCGTCAGGGGATAGAAGTCAGCCACACGACACTGCATCAAAAAGTGGGTGAATGGTCAGAAGCGTTGTGTGTGCCAGAACAGGTGGAAACACAAACGCTTGAAGACAATCAGCGGTGGTATGTGAGTTGTGATGGGTGCCACACGAACTCACCTGATGGGTGGCATGAGGTGAAAGTTGGCTGTATTTACAAAGACTATCCACAACACGGTTCTGATGCGACACCGAGTGCCAGAACATCAAGCATCCGGTATATTGCCAGTCGTTCTGATGCGGAACACTTTGGTAAGGAGTTGTTTGCGTTAGCAACGAACATTGGTATCTATAAAGAAACTATAACAAACCAGGAGATTGTCTTTATCGGAGATGGTGCGGCGTGGATTTGGAACTTAACTGATAAATACTTCCCAAACGCTGTTGAGATTGTGGATTATATGCACGCCAAATCTCATCTGTTCAATGTTGCCAAACACGCCTTCGGAGAGACTGAAACAGAAACTACCGGAAAATGGATAAAAGAGGTGGAACCCCTGCTGGACGCTGGCAACATCACAGAAGTAGTCGCACGCATCCGAAACTTAGCTGCTCAAAACCTGGAAGTATGTGAAACCTTAGAAAGAGAAGCGAAGTATTTTGAAAAACATTCTGATCGTATGCGGTATAAAAAGTTTCGGGAAAAGGGGTATCAGATTGGAAGTGGTGTGATTGAGAGTGCATGTAAACATGTTGTCGGACAAAGATGCAAACAAGCTTCTATGAGATGGGAGAAACCGGGGATCAATGCTGTGCTTTCTTGGCGGTGTTTGTTGAAGAATGATGCCTGGGACAGATATTGGTATCCAAATACAAAAGCTGCGTGATGTTCATGCCAAAAACTTTACACACCCGGTGCGAATGCCATTTCTTCCACAAAGTGTGGGTGCCCCGTAATGATTGCTATTTGCTTTCCACTGTTGGTATCCCACAATCGAATTGTGCTGTCCCAACCACCACTTGCTAACATTTTTCCATCTGGGGAAAATGCTAACGCCCGTATAGCGTCAGTATGTCCTTTGAATGAAACAAGTTTCTGTTTTGTTTCCAGGTCCCAAGACTGAAGACCGCCACCAAAATTCCCATTTGCTACTCTTTTTCCATCATGACTAAACGCTATTGCATGAGCTTCAGATAACTGGGTGAGAGTCTGTAAGCGTTTGTAAGTGGCAACGTCCCACAGATGAATCTTTGAATCATAACTTCCACTTGCTAACGTGCTTCCATCAGGTGAAAATGCTAAACCACTTAAATTATCAGAATGTGCTTTAAAGGTGGATATTTTGCTGCCTTTGTGTAGATCCCACAAGTGAATTGAACCGCCTCCATTTCCAACTGCTAACAGGTTACCGTCATTCGACAATGCTGATGCCCAAAAATATCCTGTTCCGGATAACAGATTGCCTATTTTCGGTACGTTAGGTTTTTCTGGTGAAGATTCTGTTTCCACCTCCCAAGTAATAATCCTTCCAACGGGACCGTCTACACCTGCACTTACAATTTTTGTTCCATCTTCTATAAAGGTTAATGCGTCTATCTGATATGTATTTGATTTCAAAAAGTTTACTTCTTTACGAGAATGTACATCATAGATCCAAATCCCGATGCTGGTGCCAACTGCTAACAGACTTCCATCAGGTGAAAACTTTATATCGTTTATCTCACCTTTTCCAAGACGCATTTTGGCACCTTCGGGTAAATTCCATTGGGTATAGTCTTGAGCGAAGCAGTATGATAGAAATAGGTTTGGAATTAAGAAAAATGCGATGAAGAAAAATGATAGTTTTTTCATTTTCTCCTCCTAATGTTTTAGTGATAATTCCTTTAGATAATTGAGTTTTCCGTTTAGCGATCAGACACTATTTTCTCCCAATCCCAAAGAAGAATTGTGCCATCCCAACTTCCAGTGGCAAGCGTTTTGCCATCTTTGGAGAGTGCCATTGTTTTTACAAAATTCTTATGTCCCGCGTGTGTAGACAGTAACTCACCTGTTTGGACATCCCATAGTTGAATTACACCCCCACCAAGCGGACTTAAAGAACCTGATAAAATTCCTCCATCTTCCAACTTTATCGTATCATCCGGAAAATGAATTATTGTTCCACCAGTGGCACTTATTAACGTCTTGCTATCTTGAGAGAAAACCAACGTCATGCTGCTACAAAGACGATCTGGTATACATTCACTTATCAGATTACCGGTTGATGTTTCCCATAGGTATAGCGTGTCTTCACTTCCACCCGCTAGGATTTTCTCATCTGGCGAAAATGCCAATGTGAAGATGTGACTGGAGTCAACATCAAACTGTAAATGTGTCTCACCTGTTTCAACATTCCACAATTGGATTGTTGTGTTACGATTAAAATTCACAGTTCTTGAATTTGCAAGTGTTTTACTATCTTGTGAAAATGCTAATGTCCCATCCCAATCTGTTTGATGTTCATCAAAGGTGTAAAGTG
The DNA here is from genome assembly GCA_965237835.1 of Candidatus Poribacteria bacterium. Classification (GTDB taxonomy): domain Bacteria; phylum Poribacteria; class WGA-4E; order WGA-4E; family WGA-3G; genus MSPOR6. The sequence continues at coordinate 2,005,023 of OZ250160.1, forward strand.
GTTGACTTGTCCCCTGAAGGGATGGGATTTTCCATAAACGGATAACATGATCCTTACCCACACTCGTAAAATAATTGCCATCCAAAGAGAACGCAAATTGACTATCCTGGTTATTTTCCGGGAATCCTCTGAGGGTGGAATGAATGTTTTTCGTACTAATATCTAAGAGATCCAGTGCTCCATCTTCACTTTCAACAACGACCGTATTTCCATCAGTGGATATTACTTTCACGCCTTTTGTCTTCAAAATATCTATAGATAATTGTTGATTTGTATCAAAATCCCATTGTTTTCGATAGATGTTCTTGGTATTCCAGATCCAACTTGATGAATTGATAGTAGTGAGAGTATTATTGGTATCAGAATATGTGAGATGCAACATCGGTCCTGTATGTCCTGCTACTAAAAAAAGCTGATTACCGGTATGTATATCCCATGAACAAATATTACCATCCTTACTTGCTACAAGAAGCGTTTTGTTATCAGGAGAAAACGCCAATATTGAAATATCGTTACTTTGAACTTTGAGGGCTTGTCTTGATAATTCATTTGTCTTTAAATTCCAAAACAGCACTTCTCCTTCAGGTTCTCCAGTTGCTGCAGCAAGTAACCTGCCATCCGAAGAAAATGCTAAGGAACTAAGGTTATCCTCCTCAAAGGCTGGCAAAGGTGAACCGTTGTCAGTATCCCACAATTGAATTTGTCCGTTTTCATTTAATCCTGCAAGTATTTTTCCGTCTGGAGAAAACTTTATTCTATATATCTGTCCTGTATCCCCATCTATTGAATACAAATGATTATTTATAATCGTGTTGTGCACTTGGATTATGAACTTTTGGGGGGAATCCCCTATTTTAGAACTTGCAATTAGATTTCCATCTGGTGAGATAGCCAATGTAAGTATACCTGAATCGTTAACATCATTAATTACATCCGGTGTGGGATTATCATTTTTTAGTTGCCATATACGGAACTTATTATCCATGTCTTGAGTAACGAGTTTTGTGCTATCCGCAGATAGTGCAGCGTTCAAAACTAAATCTGTAGACTCTGTTAAGATTGAAAGTTGTTCACCGGTAGTCGCATCCCATCTCCTGCTCTCACCACCAGAGTCTAAACTGATAAGATTGCGTCCATCTGGTGAGAATACTGCCGATTTTACCTCTTCTTCGTGTCCAGTAAGTAGCGCATCTTCTTTACCAGTTTGTGCATCGTAAATCCAAGTGCCGAAAGTGGTTGCGACTGCGAACTGCGTCCCATTTGGTGAAAAAGTAATGTCGTTAACTCTGCCTTTTCCAAGATGGGCAGTTGCACCTTCAGGTAAGTGCCATTGGGTATATGGAAGTTCTGCTGCTTCAAGCATAAGCAAACTTCCAAAATTTCGGAATATATCGCATGGAACGAATAACGTTAGTATTAGAACAAATAAAATCGTCAGCAGTTTATTAAAGAATGGGCGTATCGTATTCATCAATAAATTCCTTCTCTTAATAATGTATGTTTAGGGTCGTGGTTACCTATTTGCAATCCCCATTTTATCTAAATCCCAGATAAGAATTGTGCCATTGCTGCTCCCGCTAACAAGGGTTTTGCCATCAGGAGAAAAAGCGAACTCAGTTGGGGGTGCCGCATCACTTGTTCGGAATTCATGTCGAACTGTCCTTGAATCAACATCCCAAAGTCGGATTATGCCACCGTATAATCCACTGACAACCGTTTTTCCATCTGGTGAGAATTCTAAAGCCCTTGTTGTGCCTCTGGCGTTAATGAAATCCGCAACATATTGATGCGTATTTGTATCCCATATCTGTAATAACCCATTCATACTGGCAGTAATTAGCATGGTACTATCCGGTGAAAACACCAATGTTTCAATGCCACGATTTTCGCCGATAGGTAGTGATGTCTTTTTCTTTGTGTTTAGATCCCACAAGTGCGCTGTGCCATCTTCACTTGAACTTGCAAAACTATTACCATCAGGAGAAAATGCAACTTTACTTACCTCATCTGTGTGACCTTCAAGTACAGTGTGCAATTTACGGTTCGGAACATCCCACAACATAACTAAACCATCCCAACAGCCACTTGCAACAAGCTTATCATCGGGTGAGAATGCTAAAGTCACTACGAAACCTTTATGTTCTTTTAGAGGTTTAAAAAAACTTTCTGTCTCAGTATCCCATAATCTGACTTCACCCCAACATCCAGACGCGACAGTCTTTCCATCATTTGAAAATGCGTATGTAAAAGCAAGCCATGGCGGTTTTGTATGGATTAGTTGCTCGGTTTTAGTTTCAACATCCCACTTCCTTATTATTCCATCAGACGAACCACTAAAAAGCGTTTTTCCATCAGTAGAAAACTGTAATGCTTTTACCAAACCTGTATGTCCCTGTATAGTCAGCATTTGGTCTCCGGTTGTAACATCCCATACCTTCGTTGTCCCATCTTGACTACCACTCGCCAATCTTTTACTGTCCGAGGTAAAATCTAACGCTTTAACTGGAAGTGTATGCCCCATGAGTGTGCGATTCACATGTTTATTGCCTATGTTAGCCTTTTTGTTACCAGAAAGAGAACGCAAAACGTTCGGTAGTGTCTGTTTCTTATCACCATTGTCTATTTTTGGCTTGGAAGTATCAAAATTCCATAAAATTATCTTTCCTCCAGTATCTCCACTCGCGAAGGTTTTGCCATTGGGAGAAAACGTGATGTCTTCAACATTTCGCTTATGTCCCACAAACTTACTCAATTCCTTTCCCGATTCAATATCCCATACTTGAAGCGTAGTGCTTCCTCCAACAAGTGTTTTACTATCTACTGAGAATGCTAATGTCCAAGCCCGTATATTATTTAGAGTATGTTGAAGGGTTCCAGTAGATGCATCCCACAAAAACACCTGTCCATTACTTGCACTTGCAACTGAATGTGCGTCCGGGGACAGTGCTAAGCCGTTATACAGTGATTCTTGAGGACCAATGAAATGGTTCATCTCGCGTCCTGATTCAACTTCCCACATGTGATACTCAACATTACGATACCAACTTGCACAAGCAAGCATAGTGCCATCAGGTGAAAACTCCAAACCTTTTACTCTACCTATTCTTTCTTTCAGAGTTGAAATGTGTTCACCGGTATTAACATTCCATAATTCAACTGCACCACCCAAGCCCCAATTTCCAACAGCAAGCGTTTTACCATCTGGAGAGAACGCGATACAGTTTACTGTCTGGACACCACGAGGTGTTACCTTGATTAATTTTTTTTCAGCACCGGTCTGTACATCATAGATCCAAATCCCTATATCTGTTGCCACTGCTAATAAAGTGTCATCAGGTGAAAATTGTATATCATTAACCTTACCTTTACCGAGGCGGACTTTTGCACCTTCAGGTAAGTGCCATCGTGTGTAATCCTGTGCGAATCCAAGCGATGGTGTCATTCCCAGAATTATAAATAATGTGATGTAGCGTAATAGCGATTTTTTCATCTACAGGCTCCTTTTCGACAAGGTTCATCTTTGGAAAATCGGACCTATTTTGTAATTAGTTTAGCACGTGAATTCACATAAAACAAGCAGTTCTTGCAGAAATCAGAATCTATTTGAGGTTTGCCCGCGCCAATAATTGACTGTCAAAAATTATTTGATAAAGGTTTGAGTTTTAAGTATAATGTACTATAGTTTGGACAATTTTAAGTTTTGGACAATTTTAAGTTTTTTAGAGACAAAAAGCAGAAAAGAGGGTATCCTTTCAATATATATTTTTCTAAAAGGATAATTAAAATGGACCCTCTTCCCCGCTTAGATTCTATGTTATCAGAATATCAACACCACTTCAAGTATAAAAACTTCAACCATTTTCGCACTTTTGTCTTGGGTTTGATAAATACTCCGCATCGTGGCACAATGACACAGATATATCTATCAACAGAACAATCAACAAGCTATTGGCCGCTACCGAAGTTTCTCTCTCGTAGCGTATGGAGTGTTGATAAAGTCACATCAGTATTGACACAACAAGTTCAATCCGTTTTCAATAAAGGTGTCTATGTCTATGATGAAACCCATTCTATCACTGATGGACTTCAGCAATATGGCACGCATTTCTTCATAAACACCCGGTATAACAAACGGAACAAGAACCAATCGAAGTTCCATCACGGACACGAGTTCGGTGCTATCGGTTGGCTCTGTGAAACACCACAAGGGGTGCGTCTGTTTCCGTTAGCGGCTCGGGTGATGTGTCCGGGCAAAAAACGGGATAGCAGTCTTGCGGTGCTCAAGCGTATCTGTGCTCAGATGCCTGCGGGTCTGATAGTATTTGACAGAGGCTTTAATAGACGCAAGGTGTTTACACAAATCCTTTCACAAGGACATCATTTACTTTGTCGCACAAAGTCAAATGCTGTGTTCTATTATATACCCAAGCCACCCAAGCAACAGGGACAAGGTAGACCGAAACGTTATGGCGGTCGTGTGCATCTACCCTATCTGCAGTATAGAGATATCATCGTGAAAAACAAGACCCTTTCTGTCGCAGACAAAATCGTGCGCACAAAGATGTGTCCGGTAGATGTGCGGCTCGTTGTGATACGCACACGCCCAAAGAAGTCTAAACCCTATCGCTATTTTTGTTTATTCACTTCCGACTTAGAACGTCCGGTAGCCGAGTTGATCCAACACTATAGAAATCGGTGGCAGATTGAAACCGCATTTCGAGATGTCAAACAGAACTTCGGTTTTGATACATATCAACTCCGAAAACGCAAGAGTTTGAACCGGTTTGCTCAACTCAGCTTTGTCGCAGCAACTCTCACACAACTCATTTTCACAAAGACAACGACCAACACGGCATCGGAAACGAATATAGACGAGGTGCCTCTTGACTTAGAAGACGTGCTGCTGGCACTAAATAGGCATTGGTATAAAGCCAAATATCTGACACGCGGGTTGATGACCGCTTATTTGCAACGATGTTTCCAACAACAATGTTTTTCTACGAGTTACGAGCCGAGACAAAACTCAAAGAAAAATCTAAAGATAGTTGAAGATTCTACATGAAAATGAGCAGATGGACATATTTGGACGATAATCGCAAAAATAGTATCCAAAATGTAGTGATTTCTAACAGAATTCAGAGATGTAAGAGTGTTTACAAAACAAATCTAACACCTGATCGGAAGTCCTAACGGATGAAATTGTCCAAACTATAGTATAATGTAACATGAGTTCAACTAATATCGTAGGTTGGGTTTCATATCTGTTCAACCAAACCTATGTTTACACTTGAATCCTTTTATTGAACTCACGTTAAATATAAAACCCTACGCTACACTCGTAGTTCACGTGCAAATAACCTATTTTAGAGGAATGAAATAATGTTGCAAAAACTATCTATTCGATATGTTGGAGTCTTGTTATTAATAACAGTATTCTTGATTTTAGCAGCTTTAGCGGAGAAAGAAGTGGAAAATTCAAATGAACTTAATGAACTTAAAGTCGGCATGGTTGCACCAAATTTCACTTTAAATGATGAGACAGACACTGAAAGAAGTCTCAACGAATTCTTGGGGAAGAAAAACGTTGTTCTTGCCTTTTATCCGAAAGATTTTACGGGTGGCTGAACTGCCGAACTTAACTCGCTCCGGGAAAAATTGAGCGAGATAGAAGATACTGAAACTGTCCTGTTTGGTGTAAGTGTAGACGCTGTTGAATCGCATAAAAGATTCAAGGAAGAAAATAAGTTCGGATTTTCATTGTTGGCAGATACTGAGTTTGCGGTTAGCAAGCAGTATAGTGGCATTATTGAAAGGTTCAATGCTTCAAAACGCACTACATTCGTTATTGATAAGGCGGGATATATACGCGCAATTGATAAAAAAGTCAAGGTTAAGACGCACGGTGAGGACGTCGTCACACTGCTTAAGGAAGTGCTTCCCAAAATAGAAGTTGGTCAGCCAGCCCCCGATTTTATCGCCAAAGACGGTAAAGGCGAATTGCATCAACTCAGCAAGTTGCATGAAAAAAAGAGCGTCGTTTTAGCATTTTATCCGCGCGATTTTGGTCGTGGCTGAACGATAGAAGTTTGCTCGCTCCGTGATGAGTCGAGTAGTTTTGCTGAAAACAACGTCCAAGTCTTTGGAATTACAGTCAATGATGCGAAGTCGCATCAGAAATTTACAGAAGAAAATGAGTTGAACTTTCCACTTTTAGTTGATACTGAAAAAAATATTGCCCTACTCTTTGGTGCTGTAAAAAAACCAGAAGAGGAACGGCTAAAACGTTTGACGGTTATAATTGATAAAGCAGGGAAAATTGTGAAAATTGACAAAGAGGTCAACCCAGTCACACATGGGTCAGATTTGGCGAATTTCTTCAAAACCCTTGAAACACCAAAAGAATAATTGATGACACATAAGACTTCCTCGGTATTGCCCACTTGGATTGCCTTGGGAACATCCGTAATTTTTAGTCCGTTTGTTGTGCCTATTGTAACGGCAATTTTCGTTATCCAAAAATATGCAAGTACAACCAACGAAATTATACTCTGGTTAGCCGTTGTATCAACATTTGTAACAGCTCTACCGATATTAGCCATTGTCGTGCTTCTTCGGTTCTCAAAGGTGAGCGATTTACACTTACACGCCAAAGAAGAACGGTTGATTCCGCTCTGTTTCACGCTAATCAGCATGATTTTGGGAACTATTGTACTTTATCAGATTGGGGCAAATGAAGAAATTATATGGGTATGCCAAGCTTACATCGTTAACAGCGTAGTATTCTCAATTATTACGCCATTATGGAAGATTAGTTTTCACACAAGTGTTGCCACAGGTTGTATTATTGTTTTATCGTTACTTGTCAGTTTGAATTTAGTGTGGTTATTCCTGCTTATCCCACTAATTGCTTGGGCGCGAGTTTATCGTGAGAAGCATACCCTCATGCAAACTGTGGCTGGAACACTTTTGGCAATTGTTAACACAATGCTCTTTTACCATTTTTTACCACCATCAGGATGAGACGTGGAAGGTTTATTTTAAGTTCACACTACCGAACACCAGAGTAACGTTCTAAAGGGGGTAGGTCATCCCAGTCGCACTGCAAGCAAAAATAACTTTTGCTGATACGCCTCACTTCACCGTTACATTCAGGGCAGTTTGTCAGGTGTTCAACCTCCTCCGTTTCTGTATCAGTTGTTGGAGGAAACAGTAACATTTGACTTATTGGCATTTCACTTTCCCGGCTGGCAATATCCTGTTGAACAGTTTCAATAATCTCTTGAGGATTTAGATGGAAAGGTGGAGGTGCATTGTCTGTTAGATCCATGAATTTACTCCGATAGAATCGGATGTTTTCAGCATCATTGACTCGTCGGATGAACACCGTAAATTTTTCTGGAGCAACAAGGTAAGCAGACGAATCAAGAATATGGTGTTTGGCATTTAAAGAAAGCTCATAACCCTCATATTCAAAAATGGAATTACCCTGATCCATCCGTATAGTGTCGGAGGTACTCTGAAACACCTCATGTAATTCATAGGAACGAGCAACTGAGAGGATTAAGGTATATCGCTGATACGGATATTGGGAAAGTAACTCAATAGGGAGAAAAGATTCCGGTTCAGAAATCTGGTGGAGAAAAGTGGTAAATGCGTTGTACGCTGCATCCTGGGCACCGCGCAAAACTGCACGGTTCTGTCTCTGAAAGTTCAGGGTCCGTTCTTCAGTGGGCGATCCGCTAAACTCGCTGATGTAGAGTTCTGTTAAAACTTCTACATCTATACTACTATCTTCACTATACAGACGATGAAGACGTTGTATCGGTTCATCTACGGTTTTGAAAACAAAAGGCAGCATAATAATCTTTCACCCCGAATGAAATAGAAACATCAGTTCGACTAAAACATTTGTTGTTCTCTTTTGTAAATTCCTCAAATTTTCAGAGGCAGTTTTGACGACTCATCCCGAAAAATGCCTGTGACCTTAGTCTTAATACGAGTTCTCAACAAATATAAAAGTCTATCATTTTCAAAGTTTAGATAATGTAATTTTAACATATTCTGTTGTCTATATTCAACCAAAATTTTTATTTGCTAATCTATAGGGTTATTTAGTTTTAGGCTTTTTATCCATTTTAATGGGAAAGTCGCGAGCTGGAACTCACTCGGACAGGAAGAGTCTTGAGCAAAAGTTCAAAATTATTGGAAAACTAAATAGCCCTGGGCTAATCTACATTTTGTTTGAATCTTCTGCAACTATATGCTATACTATCTATAGGTATTCTGTGAATAGAGTACCCACAGTTTGTGTATGTTTCTGATGCATACCAAATTTCTATTCTATTGAGTTGAAATTTAGAAAGGACACAGATTATGTCAGGACACTCTAAATGGTCGACAATTAAACATAAAAAAGCAGCCAATGATTCTAAACGCGGTAAACTTTTTTCAAGATTAACTAAGGAAATTGCTGCTGCAGCGCGTCTTGGTGGCGGAGATATTGACATGAATCCGCGCCTCCGCACTGCAATCGCTACTGCAAAGTCAAGCAACCTTCCAAGTGATAATATAGAGAAGGCTATCCTTCGCGGTACAGGTGAACTTGAGGGTGTTTCTTTAGAAGAAGTCGTTTACGAGGGGTATGGTCCCGGCGGTGTGGCATTGATGATTGAGGTAATAACAGATAACCGAAATCGTGCAATCGCAGAAATTCGACATGTTCTCGGCAAGTATGATGGTAGAATCGGTGAACGTGGATGCGTTGCCTGGGGGTTTGACAGGTGTGGACTTATTGTGGTGGATGCAGATAGCATTGATGAAGAAGATCTGTTTATGGTTGCTGCAGATGCAGGTGCTGAGGATTTAACCCCGCTGGAAAACGCCATTGAAATCATCACGCCTTTTGAACAGTTTGATAACGTTGTCACTGCTATTCAATCCACGGATGCAAACATTCAATTAGCCGAAATTAGTATGGTCCCTCAAAACACCGTTAAACTTGAAGGGAAAAAGGCTGAACGAATGCTACGGTTGATGGAAACACTTGACGAACTTGATGACGTACAAAAAGTATACGCCAACTTTGACATTCCCGACGATATCCTTGAAGCAGCAGCTTAGTTATAGGACATATTGTTAATGATTATTCTTGGGATTGACCCCGGCATTGCCAATACAGGTTATGGAATCGTCCAATCTACTACAAACCGCGTACAGTCACTCCACTTCGGTAATATCCAAACCAGTCCCAAAACTCTGTCAGAGCAACGTTTGAAATTAATATACGATACAATCATTGCGTTGATTGCACAGTTTTCGGTAGAATCGGTTGTTCTTGAAGATGTTTTCTTCAACAAAAATGTAAAAAGTGCGATTGTCGTTAGCGAAGTAAAGGGTATTATTAAATTAGCGGCGGCTAACACGGATTCGTCTGTGGAAACATATACACCATTACAAGTTAAACAAGCCGTTACCGGATATGGTAAAGCAACAAAAATGCAGGTGCAAAAGATGGTTCAGGCATTACTAAGCCTTAAAGAATTGCCCCAGCCTGACCATGCAGCTGATGCCTTAGCCATAGCAATTTGTCATGCTCGTTCCTATAAAATGATCAACCTTAAAAAAAGTTTGGAAATTAAACGCTAATAGACGTTGAAAGGAAAACGCATCAGCATGATTGCTCATCTAAAAGGAACGCTTTCCTACATAGATACAAAAGAAGTTGTTGTAGATGTAAACGGTGTTGGTTATTTAGTTGAAGTCGCACCACGAACAATTAACGAATTACCTCCTATTGGCGAACCTGTCACATTTTATACCTATTATAGCCAAAACCGAGAAAATGATATAAAACTACACGGATTCACTTCACGAGACGCACTTGCAATTTTTGAATTGGCTCTTACCGTCAAAGGTGTTGGTCCCGCATTAGCACAAAATATTGTTACAAGACTATCACCTTCACAATTTCAACAAGCTGTTCTAGAAGAGAATATTCCAATTTTAATGCAGGTTCCTCGGTTAGGTAAGGAACTCGCGCAGTTTATTGTGATAAAATTGAAAAAAAACATTGCCAAAATCAAATTAGAGGGTAAAGTCGCGCCTGATAGTGCAGGATCAATACACCAAGAAGTTATTAATGTCCTTGTTAACCTTGGCGCTTCAGAACTTGAGGCTGAACAGGCGGTAGAAAAAGCACAAGGATCACTTGATGAATCTGCTACTCGGGATGCCTTAGTCAAGGAAGCACTCCGATACATGCGAAATTAGTTATTTTATTATCGAAACATTATGAATTTTGCTAAAATGCATTCTTTACCTTGAAGCAAAACTTTTTTCGATCCTGATACCGAGACAACAAAATGGACAATTTTGATATTCACGATAATAATGATGATTTTGGATATAGCCTACGTCCAGAAACCTTAAGTGAATTTATCGGACAGGAGAAAGCCAAAGAACAACTCCGCATCCACATTGAAGCCGCAAAAAATAGGGGAGATGTGTTAAAACATGTGCTTCTCGCTAGTCCTCCAGGGTTAGGTAAAACCACACTTGCTAAGATCATCGCTAATGAATTTGAGACTAATTTCAAACAGGCAATTGGTCCAGTAATGGATCGGATTGACCTTGCTTCAACTTTGACAAACCTTGAACGGGGCAATATTCTATTTATTGACGAAATCCACCGAATGAAAGGACCCGTCCAAGAGTCACTTTACCCTGTCATGGAAGATTATATGCTTGATTTAGCAATTGGGCAAGGAGCTGGTTCAGAAGTAGTACAAGTTGCGATCTCTCCTTTTACCCTTATTGGGGCAACAACGCGTGAAGGTTTACTTGAAGGTCCCTTTCGTGATAGATTCGGGATACACATTCATCTTGATTATTACGAACCTGAAGACCTCCAACAAGCCATTCGTATCAACAGCGCAAAACTCAGCATAAAAATAGAAGAAGAAGCTGAATACGCTTTGGCATTGCGCGCACGTGGCACTATGCGAATTGCGAATAAGCTGCTTTTTAATGTCAGGGACTATGCACAAGTTAAAAGTGGTGGTGTTTTAACGCTTGATGTTGTGGAGGAAGCATTGGAATTTTTCGGTATTGATGAAAAGGGTTTAAACTCGCAAGATCATGCTTATTTCCAAACACTCATAAAGAAATTCAACGGTCGCGCAGGGCTTAAAGCACTTGCCGTTGCACTCAGCGAAGATGAACGAACTATCGCTGAAGTTTATGAGTCGCACTATATTAAAGAAGGATTTCTTATGCTTACACCCAGCGGACGTCTTGCAACCGATGCGGCTTATGAATACTTCGGATACCAAACAAGTAATCAACCCACACTTTTTGATGTATAACCTATCTGAATAAAACCCCATTCAAGTGTGTCTTGGTTCAGATATAGTAAAATAACCCAAGTTGCCACCTAAACAAAGAAAACGTTATTCGCGTGGAACATTGAAATAATAACGACTCAAGATTCTGGACATACCGTTCCGCATGAAGTTTAAGTATTTAATTCGGTAATCCCGATTTTCCCCAGGTCCGGTAGGTGCGGTTTGATGAAGTTTAAGTATTTAATTCGGTAATCTTGATTTCCCCAGGTCCGGTAGGTGCGGTTTGTAACCGCACCATAAGCGTCAATTTAAGGAAAGAACTCGTTTGTAGTCGCGCAATTCATAGCGCTTCTTACATTCAAAGAAAAGAGGCGCAATGAATTGCGCGACTACGAACACTGATATTCTCGTCCTTTGCGTTATTTGAGATGTTGATACAAAAAGGTGCAATTAGAAACCGCACCTACCGGGTTGGGGACCACTAAATTGACGCCTATGGTGCGGTTTGTAAGCGTCAATTTAAGGAAAGAACTCGTTTGTAGTCGCGCAATTCATAGCGCTTCTTACATTCAAAGAAAAGAGGCGCAATGAATTGCGCGACTACGAACACTGATATTCTCGTCCTTTGCGTTATTTGAGATGTTGATACAAAAAGGTGCAATTAGAAACCGCACCTACCGGGTTGGGGACCACTAAATTGACGCCTATGGTGCGGTTTGTAAGCGTCAATTTAAGGAAAGAACTCGTTTGTAGTCGCGCAATTCATAGCGCTTCTTACATTCAAAGAAAAGAGGCGCAATGAATTGCGCGACTACGAACACTGATATTCTCGTCCTTTGCGTTATTTGAGATGTTGATACAAAAAGGTGCAATTAGAAACCGCACCTACCGGGTTGGGGACCACTAAATTGACGCCTATGGTGCGGTTTGTAACCGCACCGGAGATGGTTATAGAATTACCTGATTTATTTTTTAATCTTCATCTGGAGCGAAAGATTAAGCACTCCATAGGCGTCAATTTAAGAAAAGTCTGTATTTTTTGAACATCCCTCAATAAGCATGATTATTGAGACTGTCCCATATTTAGTCCCGTAGGGACGAAATGTTTATAGTACTCTGTATTGGAAACCCATCTCTTTAGTTCCGTAGGAGCGACATATCCCGATTGGTAAACTACCCGTACGGTGCTCAAGAGATTGATTACCTCTTTTTCTATAAACATAGCGTCCCTACGGGACTAAAGAAGGTCTTTCATATTTGAAAATCACTAAATTGACGCCTATGGAGCGAAAGATTAAGCACTCTAACTGTCCGAGAATAGATCTATTTTCAATGGGTAGCAACTTAGGTTAAAACATGAAACTAACAGATTTTGATTACGATCTTCCACCTGATCGGATTGCGCAAAAACCATTACAGCGGCGAGATGGATCACGGCTCATGGTTATTGACCGCAGCACACGTGAGTTTCATCATACGGAATTTTCAAAAGTAGGAGAATTTTTACCGAAGTCATCACTATTAGTTTTGAACGACACAAAGGTGATACCCGCAAGGTTAATCGGAAATAAAAGTGAAACTGGAGGAAGAATTGAACTCCTTCTTGTTGAAGAAAAAGAAACCGACACTTGGGAGGTTTTGGCTAAACCACGGCGGAGTCTACGGATCGGGACACAGTTGATATTTGGTGAAGGAATTCTGAAAGGTGAAGTCGTTGAGAAACCTGACGATGGAAATTGCTTAGTCCGATTCACCTATAAAGGCGTCCTTTCCACAATCCTCACAGATGTAGGAGTGATGCCTTTGCCACCCTATATTAGTCGTTCACCGAATACTGAAGATAAGGTGCGTTATCAATCAGTTTATGCTTCTTCAGAAGGTGCTATTGCGGCACCGACTGCGGGGTTGCACTTTACAAATGAATTGTTGGAGAAATTGAAAAGCTTAGGTTTTCAAACTTCTATGCTCACCCTACATGTGGGAATTGGAACGTTTCAACCTGTCAAAGTTGAAAATGTCAAAACCCATAAGATGCATGCTGAATATATACACGTAACGGAAACAGACAGAATTCATAGAACGCGCGAAGCAGGTTCAAAAATTGTCGCTATCGGTACAACTGTGGTGCGTGCACTTGAAACTGCTGGAGCAGACGGAACAATCAGACCTTATAGCGGGTATAGTGAACTTTTCATCTATCCCAGTTATCATTTTAAAATTGTAGATGTGTTGCTTACAAACTTCCATCTACCCAAATCTACTTTACTCATGCTTGTAAGTGCCTTCGCTGACATAGACTTGATACAGAAAGCTTATAAGGAAGCACTGCTACATGAATATCGGTTTTATAGTTATGGCGATGCCATGCTAATTTTATAAGAAACAGAAGGAGAAATAATTATGCCTGAAGCAGCTGCAGCTGGAAATCCCTTAATGGGTATACTTTTTATGATTATCCCCTTGGGGCTTATCATGTATTTTCTGATGATTAGACCTGAACAACAGAGACGAAAAAAACATCAGGCGATGCTTGAAAATTTGTCGAAGGGTGATGAAATCGTAACCAATGGTGGGTTGCACGGTAAAATTCTGGGTATCGCTAATGATAAGAAGATTGTTCTTCTATCCATTGGGGAGATGAATAATCAGGAAGTAAAGGTGCAAATCTCGCTGAGTGCTATTGCTTTTCTGAAAAAAGGAGGTGAACTTATTGAAGGAGAGTAGAACACCCTATGAATAGTTGATAACCAATACCTTCATAAGTAATCAATCGGGCGCGGGTCTTTTCTAACAGCACAAGCAGATCATTGTTGTGCAAAACGATTCGCGCTGGTTTCTTGGTGAGGTCATAAAGTTGCAAAGCTGCAGATCCGTTTTCGTTTTGGAATCGGTAGAAACAAACCGCTTCTCCTACCAATTCAGATGACGTGCCGTTTTCTATGATGCGAAGTTGATAATCAGTTTCAGTTTCAATCTCTCCTGCATCTAAAATGATGGCTGCTGTATCAGCATGTGATGGTGTTTTACAAATTGCGATTTCAACGCTATCGGCGTTCGTAATAACTTCATAAGTGGTATGATGTGGAATATATGCAACACAAGCTTCACCGCCAAAAACATCAGCCCGTTCACCCAAGACCCCATTAGCCTTGTTGCCATTATGACCTACTAGTAAGGTGCATTGCCCACCTAATGCTATCAGGGCAACTTCGCAATCATCTGAATGATCGAAAAATGTTGAATTGTGTGCAAGGTTGAGGATGCCGAATTGCAGATTTCTGATACCCATCTCTCCAGGTTTTATCAGGCAAGTATATCCCTCAACAGATGTGTAGTGCTTAGATACTGGCATCAACATTAAATTCCAATAATTGTTCTACAAGACGAGCCAATGGAAGTCCAACTACGTTGAAATAACACCCCTCTATCCGGTTAACAAATGCTGCACCGCGTCCCTGAATTCCATAAGATCCAGCTTTATCTGTTGCTTCCCCGCTTTTAATGTAGTTTACTATCTCTTCTTCTTGGATTTTTCTAAAATAGACATGCGTTTTTTCTGACCAAGTTATCTCCTTACGTTTCTTTATATCAATTAAGGAAACACCAGTTACTACATCATGGCATCTGCCACTAAGACGTGATAACATCAGTTGTGCATGTTCATCGTTATTCGGTTTACCGAGTAGTTCATTCTCAAACGAAACCAGCGTATCCGCGCCAATAACAACCCCTTCGGTATGACGTTCAGCAACTACTTGTGCTTTTAACGAAGCAAGGCTTTGCGTAACTACCTCAGGGGACATATTGTTATGTGTTTCAGTTTCCTGTAAATCGCTGGGATATACCTCAAAAGTCAGACCAATTTGAGATAATAGAGCAGCACGACGCGGGGATGCAGAAGCCAAAATGAGTCGTGGGATTTTTAAGATGGGCATAGCACTGTTACTTCAAACAATACCATTGATCGTTGTTTTTCTGTTGGATCTGTAATAATTTAGCAGCAATTAATTCCGATATTCCAGCATCAATTTCTGCTTTAGAAAATCCGATTTTACCGAGGACATGATCACGATTTGGCATACGAAACCACTCTGGTTTTTCAATGGAATCTGATTTGCCTCGAAGTATGTCAAGCGCATTATAGAGTCGTAGCGTTTTTGCAGAAAGTCCAACGAGCGGGTTTACATTTGTGTAATATTCAATTGATTCTTTTTGCATTTTTTTATCCTCAACAGATATATATTTTTTTATTCACTAATAGTAACGCATCTTGAAAAAAGTAGGTTACAAAAAATTTATTATTTGTGAAACACTTTAATTCGGTGCATATACATTTTGCAAATGCCAACCTATCTCCTATTATCATCAGGTTTAGCTCTGTTCACGAAAAGCGATTTTTAAGTGAATTATATGCGCATGTTGTCCAGATTCTGTCATACAATTGGAAAATGTGATGTTAACATTGAAGATTGAACCTTTTTAAACGAAATAGTACTCAAATTTGCAGTTTTTTCTTGACAATTTAAATTATTTCTTGTAAAATATTTAAATGAACAATATTTAACCATAAAGGAGATTTTTGATGCGTAAGTTTGTTTCGTTTTCGGTTGTCGCGCTATTAATAGTTACAGGATTAGTATTTTTCACACAAGCACAACAGATGCCAGACAAAGCACAACTGGGACGCGAACTATTTCATGATCCCACATTTAAGGGAACTCTCAATCCAAAAAGTATAACGGGCCTTTCTTGTGCGGACTGTCATGCTGATTTTGATAAAGCTGCCAAACCCGACGGTTTAATTCGTGCCGGGCATAGTGTTATCGGCGTTCCACATCGCGGTACTGCAAAAGGCGGTATGATTTCAGCTGCTGATTTTGAACGTGCTGCTGGCGGTGGCGGTTTCTGTTACCAACATTTTTTACAGAAGATAGCTCCCGCTAAAGTTAATCCTAAGGCGATTCCAGAAGAACACGCGGAAGCACTCATGGCTTATTTCAAAGCCATCTCGGGTGACAACAAAGGTCCGCAATTTGAAATTGAAATGTTAGATGATGATGCCAAAGTGGCAGCTGGTGAGAAAATTGCTGCTATGTCCGGTGATGCGAAAAAGGGGTGGCAACTTTTCGGGCGTACCTGTGTCACTTGCCACACGACACCTTTCAAAGCAGGCATCGGTATTCGTATCATCGGTACTAGAGCACCGCGCGATATTGATAAAACGATGGTTCGCTGGGCTCAAACAATCCGCGGCGGTGGTAGTCAACTTATGCCTTTCTACGCCTCCGATATCCTCAGTGATCAAAATATAGCGGATATTCTCGCCTTCCTGCGTGAACAGCTGGAAAGCATAGCAAAATAACCTATTGATTTGGCGGGGAAACTTCCCTGCCAAATTCCTTTTAGAGTTCTCACCTACTCTTTGTAACCGTTTTTTTTGATTACACGTTTTATGTTAATAGTCTTTTTATATTAAGGTAGGTTTTAACCTCTATATTGGCTCTTGCTTAAAAGTGTAAACTTGTTAATTTCTGGAGACAGGACATCTACAGATTTCGTCCGCAAACACAAAGAGAAAATAAATAATGAGAACATCTCTTTTCCTTGGATTATTTTTTAACATTTTCCTTATTGGGTTAGTATTAAGTATCTCAAGTTGTGGTGGTAGCAACATGAATAATCCAGTATCAGATACAGATACGATGGAAGACGATATGGAGGGATCCGGTGATACTATCGTCGGATTGGAAACCATCTCAGATGAAGAAGGTGAACAAGCGGACGAACTTGATGTATCCATTACCGTCACCAAAAAAACGGTGAAACCGGGTGAACAGGTGGAAATCACTGCCTCGGTGCAGGGGGTTAGAGGGACAAGCGTTGTATTAAATTGGCTAAACATTACAGGATACGGAACGCTCTCCGCCACTGATGGAAATCCAGTTACATGGACAGCACCCGATACATTAGGCGAAGTTAATACTCGGGTTGAAGTTCTCCAACTTGTTGTGACTGTTATCAGCGAAATCGTTTCAGTCGGTGCTTCTGGTATCCAAACTGATACACAAATTTTTTCAGATACCACTGATATATTACTGAAGGTAGTGCGTGAATAGTTTGTTAGTATTTCA
Source organism: Candidatus Poribacteria bacterium (assembly GCA_965237835.1). GTDB lineage: Bacteria > Poribacteria > WGA-4E > WGA-4E > WGA-3G > MSPOR6. The sequence continues at coordinate 2,022,496 of OZ250160.1, forward strand.
TTTGACGCAATAATAACGTAAATTTTACTATAACACACTATTTATTGCCACTCATTACAAATTAGGGTTCGTTACCAAAATCGTAAGCAAGGGTCTATTAGAACTATTTTTCAAGTTCATTTGGTAGGTTCTAGCTAGCATAACCAAAATTAAGGATGAAATGAAGGGAATTCTCTAACAATCCCAAGTCTTTAGACTTCGGGTCCAACCCCGCTAACTCGTGTGGAAGTATTTTAGATTATTTGAGACAAGCAAGGCTCTGTAGCGTAAGTCGAACCGAAGTCCACACTGCGAAAAAGAAGGCAGTCCACTGGCACCGTAGTTATGGGAAGTGTGCAGATAGTAAAACTTGGCGGATCCCCAGAGGGACAAGTTGCGGTAAACAGTCATCGCCCGAGACGCTATCTTATCAAAGAGATTTAAGATGCAAAGTGCGAATTAATCTTTAACCTCGCGGTAGGATATACCGAGAGAATAAACGCCTGTGGAACAGATGTAAGACCACATATAAGTCAGTGACTTCGGTTAGCATGACGGGGTGGCAAACTGTGTAGAAGCAGGAATCACATAGGAGAGTTGTGTGTTTCAAAGAAGCACACGGTTTTAGCCGTAGTGAGTATCACGAAAAAAAATATACAATATGTTATAACCGTATTATTCATGGTTTTTGTTTCGGCATCGTGGACTTCTTCATGTATTGGAATGCTACATAAGGTTAAAAAAGGGGAGACATTGTCGGGAATCGCGAGAAAATATGAAGTCTCTCTAAAATCTATCGCCCAAACCAATAGTATTACGTCTATAGACCGCTTGCAAATTGGAGAAAAATTAGTAATCCCAATAGGAAGTAAACCGGTAAAGGCAGGGGAAGGTACAGAGGGTAGTTGGTACATTGTAGAAGATGGAGATTCATTATATAGCATAGCCCGAAGGCATAATATTAAGGATTGGGCAAAACTCCAACGTATTAATGGTATCTCTAATCCAAGACATCTTAGAGTCGGTCAGAGAATTTTTATCCCGGGTGATGGAAGTGTCGGTTTTGCAAAACCGTTGCGAAAAACTTTAGTTGTAACATCTGATTATGGATATCGTCGTCACCCCATAAAACGGAAGTACCTTATGCACGAAGGTATAGACTTCCGTGCGGCACCTGGCACACGAGTTTACGCTTCAAAAACAGGTAGAGTAACCTATGCTTCATGGAAATCGGGTTACGGAAAAATTGTCATCATACAACACCAAGATGATTTCTCCACTGTTTATGGACACTTGTCAAGGATAAGTGTGTCTGTCGGTGACATCGTGCAACAAGAACAGATTATCGGCTTATCTGGAAATACGGGAGTCTCAACAGGTCCCCACCTCCATTTTGAAATCAGATACAAAGGCAAAAGTGAAAATCCGGCTCGTCACCTTGATCTCCCGTGAACTGAGATGGTTGTTTATAACCATCTTTCTCTTCTTACTCACGGGTTTTCTCTGTGAAAGCATAGCATTTGTAGGTTCGCTCAACGAGAAAACCGAAAATGGAGCTCATGTCCTGAGACCTTCTATTGGCACGCGTGGACTCGGATTAAGTCAAGCTTTTATTAGCGGTGCAGATGATGCGACAAGTCCGCTTTGGAACCCCGCTGGACTTGCAGTACTTGACAATGGAAACCTAATTTACGATCTCTCACAAGGTGCGTTTTCTATTGCCTATCCAATTAAACGGATTGGGACATTTGGTCTTAACCTCATTGACTACAATTCTTCTGATCGTTTCCTTGTAAATCACATTTCAAATCCTATTGGTACATTTGAGTTAGGCTACAATCAAGCCTTGCTATCTTATGCGCGAAAATTCGGTCCTGTCAAACTCGGTGCCAGCACTGGATATAGTCGTGCACCTTATACGAACAGTCTTTGGGCACCCAATTATGATGTTGGTGTACTGATGACATTATCCCCGCACGTTGTCATAGGCATGCAGTTTCGCGATATCAGTGGTGTTTCAATTCGGGATGACAATGGTATCGTTCTGAAATCCATTGATCAGCAAATTGCTCTGGGAACAACGTTAACACCTCATCCTGTGATTCGTTGGCATTCCTGCTTTAATGTTGCGCCCCCTAGTTTTGGTACAAGTCTGGAAATTGTAACCGGTCCTCTTTCTGCTAATGTTGGTTCGCTTTTTTCCTTTGACACGGGATCACCTACACAATCATGGAGTTTAGGGCTCTCATTTAAGCATTGGGGAAAGCAAACCTATTATACTTTTTTAAATGATGACAATCTAAAACATAAGCATCTACTTTCAATCGGTATGACTTTTGGAGAATCTCAACAAACATCTGAGCAACCGAAGACCGAAAAAGTTAAACCTAAAGATTCTGAATCAAGCAGCAGTACTACTTCTGTGGTAAAATCGCAAATTCCTGATAAACTTAGACCGAAAAAAATTGAACCTACTCCCCATAAACTTACACCGAAAAAAGTTGAACCTACTCCCCAATCTATAGAAAAGAAGAGCATTCACATTGCCAAAAAACATAATATCTCTATAGAGCTTATGTTAGCCATTATCTATGTTGAGTCAAAATTTAACAATTTTGCTGTGTCAAAGACTGGTGCTGGTGGATTGATGCAAATGGTCCCCGCAACTGCCAGGGAACTTGGTTTGAAAGTTCCAAATTACTCGAATAAACTTAAGCCAAATCTTAATGGAAAAGTCGATGAACGATTTAACGCTCAAAAGAACCTTGGGGCTGGATTGACCTATTACAACTATCTTTTAGAAAAATATCTCAATAATATAACTTTAGCACTTGGGGCATATAATGTCGGTCCCGGCAGAGTAAAGATAAAAGGTCCTCTCACGAGTAGAGGTAAAGAATACGCTGAGACAGTGCTAAATCGTCGAGACCTATATAAAAGTGATACGGAACTATTGGAGACAGATCTGAAAAGGTTGGAAGTCATACTTAACAATTAGGACAAGACATGGATACTATTCGATTAGCAATTATTGGATGTGGTGGTATGGGACACCGACACATGTACGGGTTAGCAGAACTCCATCGCGCAGGATGGGAGCGGTTTGAGCTTGTCGGTGTGTGTGACCCTATGCTTGCTAATGCTGAGTCACTTGCTGCACAAGCAGAGGAGCGTTTCGGCAGGAAACCTGCGGTTGTAGGAAACTTAGAAGAACTGGCGGAAGTCGGCGTAGATGCCGTGGATGTAACAACTACACCCCCTTATCACCATACCGTTGCGGTTGAGACACTTGAACGCAGATGGCACACGATGGTTGAAAAACCGATGGGATTAACTGTTCGTGCATGTAACTTAATTCGTCGTGCCGCTGAGACATCCGATGCCGTGCTGAGTGTCGCAGAAAACTATCGACGCGATCCGATCAATCGGCTTGCTAAAGCACTGCTTGATGCGGAAGTCATCGGTAAACCACGTTTTCTCGTCCACCATGCGATTGGCGGTTCAAACCGTATGCTTATCTCTGTTTGGCGGCATCAGAAAGATCAAAGCGGTGTTTTGCTTGATGTAGGTGTCCACTATGCTGACATGATTGAGTATCTGCTCGGTGAAGTTGAAACTGTCTATGCACAAACACGACTTCATGAACCGATCCGACACAATCCGGCTGCGGTGACTGGTGAATCTGGGTCAAATCCAGCTGGAGTCTATACCGAATGGCAACGTAAAATGCCTGCTGAATTTGAAGCAACTGCGGAAGATGCAGCGTATGCAACATTGACTTTCAAAAACGGAGTTGTTGGGCAGTATATTGAAGATCACGGTGCATGGGGACAAGGGAGTTGGGCACGTCAGATACACGGTTCTCAAGGTTCAATGACGCTCCCCGGTGACCGAAGCGGTAGGGTCATTTCACTCCAGATTGATGGGCAGGGAACAATCAACGATGAGAAACTCTTAGATCTCGTTCCAGACTTTCACCTTGATGCCGTCACAACAGATCTGTTCGGAGGTGACCGCCTCTGGAAATATGATTCTGCTTTTGGAAACACAGATGCGAAGATCATCGCAATTGAGTATGGTGAATTTGCGGAGGCAATTGCTGGCAACCGTCCCATTGAAGTTGATGCATATCAAGGCACACGTTCTGTTGCCATCTCTTATGCAATGCTTGAATCCGGTGCAACCGGACAAGTCGTTCACTTAGACAAGATGCTTGATGAATCTATCAATACTTATCAGCGTGAAATAGACAATGGGTTGGGTATTTGAATCTCGTGTTGATCTGCTGGACGTAGTAACCTACATATCATCCAAACGATTTTTGCTATGCACCAATCTGCGCTTTCAGAAAAGGTCGTTATGGTTGACGATATCTCGCTTGATGGCAACTACGACATAAGTCCGTATCCCGTACATCCCTTTGATGACGTTACCGTCTTATACACTAACCAAGATTGAGTTGCCTTCATCAGAGATGCGTTCGTAGTCGCGCAATTTATTGCGCCTCTTATATTCCTTGTCTTGTCTGAACCAGGATTATCAGGATTAGTCCACCATCGTTAGAGATGCGTTCATAGTCGCGCAATTTATTGGGCGTCTTATATTCCTTCCTTGTACAGACAAAAAAGACGAGGCACACAGACCCGCCATATAAACGACATGAAATAGACATTAATCAGGTTGTTTATTTATTAAGATGGGAATAAAGGAAAGGGGATTGCAGGGGTGGGATTTGAACCCACGTCCTCCGGGTTATGAGCCCGACGAGCTACCAGACTGCTCTACCCTGCGGTAAGGAATCAATATGGTCGAGGAGGGACTTGAACCCTCACGCCTGTTTATGGGCGATGGATTTTAAGTCCATTGTGTCTACCGATTCCACCACTCGACCCAATGAATAATATAATAGTATACACGATTTCTAAGAGGTTGTCAACTTTTTTTTATATTTTTGAAAAATGAGGCGATTTTCTTCTATAGGCAGATAATAAATGCGCGGGTTTAACGTCTCCGCGTAGGACGGTTTGATTCCAATTTATTTGTTTACAAAAATCTAACGCCCGCCTGAATCCCACAAACTAAAGCATGGGGTCTTGGCGGGAAGAGTGATAAATTACCTTAATGTTCCACCACAACTCAATGTAGTATGTTATAGGAGAAATCCATGGCAACTGATTTGACACATCACATTCAATCTATCCGTTTAGTTGATACACATGAACACATGCGTCGTGAAAACGACTGGGTTGAGAATGGCCCCGATATTCTTCAAGATCTATTCGGAAACTATGTTCCAACTGACCTCCGTACAGCAGGTGCATCCGATAATGCTATGAAAAACTTGATGGACCCATCTAAAGACATCAAATCCCGTTTTGAAGGGATACGTCAAGCATGGGAAGCGACTCAATTTACTGGCTATGGCGAAGCAGTCCGCCTCATCGCGAAACACATCTATGGTCTTGATGAACTGAGCGGTGATGGACTCGCGCAAGTACAAGATAAAATAAAATCAATCCGAACGCCAGGGAAACGGTATCATATCTTACACGATCTTGCGAAACTTGATCATATCCAAACGGACGACTTCAGTTGGAAATGTGCGCCAGACACCTCCGGTCCCGATTTTTTTCTCTACGACCTTTCGTGGGCAGCTTTCTGTAGTGGACAAGTTAATCCGAGTGCTATTCATGCTGAAACAGGCATTGAAGTCAAAGATCTCGCGTCATTGAAAAGCAGCATGGAGGCGATTTTCGCCAAATATGCTCCCACTGCAATCGCAGTAAAAGCGCAACATGCTTACAACCGCACACTCAACTGGATCAAAAGAAGTGATGCTGAAGCAACCGAAGCACTTAATGCTGTGCTAACAAAACCCTCAGAAAAGATTGATAAAGCAACGCATCTCTGTCTCGGTGATTGGTGTTGGGCGCGCGGCGTTGAACTCACAATTGAACACAATCTTCCGTTCAAAATTCACACAGGCTATTACGCTGGGAATGATCGAATGCCGGTAAGTCGCATCCCCGCAGGAAATATGTGTGCCTTGTTCGCTCGCTATCTTGACGCAAAGTTTGTTTTGATGCACATCTCCTATCCGTATAACGATGAATTGGTTGCGCTCGCGAAGCACTATCGCAACATCTGGGTCGATTTTTGCTGGGCATGGAGTATAGACCCATATAGTTCGCGTGATTTCTTGCGGCGGTGCATTCATGCTGTGCCATCAAATAAGTTATTCGCATTCGGCGGTGATACAGGATGGCCAACCAGTGCGATGGCTTATGCAATTCAAGCACGAAACGAGATTAGACGCGCGCTTGAAGCCGAAATAGCAGAAGGCTATCTCACTGAGAAACAGGCGATGGCGTTTGCTACGCAAATCATGCATTCAAATCAGTACGACTGCTTTGATATCCACGGCACCCGTGCTAACATTGCAAAAGTAGCATAATACCATTTGGTTTATAGTTAAATCTATAATTGTTTGGACACTGTGGTAGGTGCGGTTTCCTAACCGCACCTTCTTGTATCAACATCTCAAATAACGCAAATACGAGAATATCTGCGTTCGTAGTCGCGCAATTCATTGCGCCTCTTTTCTTTGAATGTAAGAGGCGCTATGAATTGCGCGACTACAAACGAGTCCTTTCCTTAAATTGACGCTGATGGTGCGGTTAGGAAACCGCACCTACCGGGTTGGGGACTGCTAAATTGACGCTAATGGTGCGGTTAGGAAACAACACCTACCAGAAGATGTTCACATATTTTAGCAAATACTATAACTTAATTTATACGTTGCGTAATGCCTTTAGACTCTCCGTATAAGGCTGCCTTGCTACACCTTTTTCTGTAATAATCGCAGTGACTAATGACGCGGGTGTGACGTCAAAAGCAGGACTATAGACCTTCACGCCTTTAGGTGCGGTAAGCTTGCCAAACCCTTCTGTTACCTCTTCTGGTGAACGTTGCTCAATAGGGATTTCAGCACCGGTTTCCAATGCGAAATCTAACGTTGATGTCGGAGCGGCGACATAAAAGGGGATGTCGTGTACTTGTGCAAGGATGGCAACATTATAGGTGCCGATCTTGTTTGCAGTGTCACCGTTTGCGGCAATCCGATCTGCCCCAACAATCACGCACTGGATTTTGCCCTCTTTCATAACTTGCGCAGCCATATTATCACAGATAAGGGTTACGTCAATACCAGCCTGCATCAGTTCCCACGTGGTAAGACGTGCGCCTTGTAATAAGGGGCGGGTCTCATCAGCAAAAACCTGAATTTGCTTGCCTGCCTCATGTGCGCTGAACATTACGGCTAATGCTGTGCCGTAGTCGGACGTTGCTAATCCGCCTGCGTTGCAGTGCGTCAAAATCGTATCGTTTTCACTGAGCAACGCCATGCCGTGTTGCCCAATAGCACGACACATCGCTTTATCTTCTTTAATTATCTCCTCTGCTTCTGCAAGCAGCACTGCTTTGAGTTCGGGAATCGGAAGGTGGTTATTCTCTTCCGCTGTCCGCGTCATTCTATCAAGTGCCCAAAAGAGATTAACGGCTGTTGGACGTGATGTCGCAAGATAATCGGTTGCGGACTTGAGTTCTGCTGCAAATGCGTCATAAGTTTTCGCCGTAGAATTCCAGATGCCGAGTACTGCACCTAAAGCACCAGCAATACCGATCGCAGGCGCGCCTCGGACACGCAAAGATTTAATCGCTTCCCAGATTGTTGGAAGGTCATCACAATATATCTGCTTGAATTCGTTGGGCAACAGTGTCTGATCTATTAACTTGATCCTACCGTCTTCCCACTCAATTGTTGAAACTGCCATTTTTTGTACAGTATCCTCCTTAAGAATTAATGAAACGTAACCGAAGCAATTAGACTAATGAATAGCCATCATTTAGAAATGGTATAATAGCATTTTCCCAACCGTTGTGCAATCAAAATCCATAACTTCGTATTGTTACCGTTAAATTGGACATGTCAAATGACCAAGTTCATCGGTTAGCCGTAGGTTCTCAGCATAATTAACAGGGCAATCAATAACTGATGGAACATCTTGGCTGAACGCGTCATTTAGTATTGGAATCAGTTCATCACTACCTTCAACCCTATATCCCTTAGCACCAAAAGCTTCAGCATACTTGACAAAATCCGGGTTCGTGAAATCAATGTGTGCCGGTCTACCAAAGTTATTCATCTGTTTCCATTCAATGAGTCCATACGCCTCATCATTGAAGATAAGTGTAACAAATGGCACACCGACCCGCGTCGCGGTTTCAAGTTCCTGTGAGTTCATCAGGAATCCGCCATCACCACATACCGCAAGACATTTACGTTCAGGATAAATAAGTTTTGCCACAAATGCCCCCGGCATCGCAATACCCATAGAGGCAAACCCGTTTGAGATGATGCATGTATTCGGTTGATAACATGGATACATCCGAGCAATCCACATTTTGTGTGCACCAACATCAGAAATGAGGATATCGTCTTCGGCAAGTACAGAACGGATATCGCTTAAGATCTTTTGCGGTTTCATCGGGAATTCTTTATCATCGCGGTGTTCAGAAAGTTGATCAAGGATAATTTTTCGCAAGGTGTTTGATGCATACTCCGAATCTTTCGGATAAATTTCTTGTGCCATCAAATGTCTAATACTCTGTCTAATGTTCCCGACCATTTCGACATCAGTAATGTAAGCAGCATCACTTTCGCTCGGTTCAGTATCAATATGGACCAGTTTTTTGTCGTGGTTGGGATTCCATAGGCTTGGATGGTATTCCACAATATCGTATCCAATAGCAATAACCAGGTCTGCGCGGTCAAATCCACATGAGACAAAATCGTGTGCTTGAAGACCGACGCTGAGGAGTGAGAGCCGATGTGTCCACGGAATGCTCCCTTTGCCCATAAAGGTGTGTGCGACAGGAATATTTGTCATCTCAGCGAATTGCGTTAGAATCCGAGATGCACCTTGCCGAACAACACCGTTCCCTGCAAGGATAATCGGTTGTTTCGCATCATTAATTAGTTGTGCGGCACGTTGTAGACAGGATACGACAGGTTCTGTTTCACTCGGAAAATCGTGCCGAATGGGTTCTGCATCAATTTCCATTTTGGCAACGTCTTCTGGGAAGTCAATATGTGTTGCTCCGGGCTTTTCACCTGTTGCAGTCTTAAAGGCTTTACTGATTGATTCTGGAATAATTTCAGGTAAATGCAAAAGTGTGTTCCATTTTGTCATCTGCTTGAAGACTGAAACCACGTCCATATATTGATGCGATTCTTTGTGCATCCTGTCTAAACTTGCTTGCCCTGTGATTGCGACGAGTGGAGCCCTATCCATATTCGCATCAGCAACCCCTGTGACAAGGTTCATCGCACCGGGACCAAGCGTCGCAAGGCACACTCCTGCACGTCCTGTAAGGCGACCATACACGTCTGCCATGAATGCGGCACCACGTTCGTCGCGCGTTTGAATAAATTGAATCTTGGATTCCAATAAGGCATCCATCAGATCCATATTCTCTTCACCCGGTATTCCGAAAATATATTCAACGTCCTCATTTTCCAAACATTTCACAACCAATTCTGATGCTTTCATATTTCAGACTCCTCAGCATAATAGGGCTATTTAGTTCTCCGAATATTTAGATTTTCTATTTAAGACTTTCCGCTGTCCGAGCGATCTCCGAATCGCGACTTTTCGGATAAACCGAACAAAAAGTCTAAAACTAAATAGCCCTGTCAGCACAACGATAATGTTGTTTTTCTTGCGCGAATTCAATACAATTAACTGAGAGAAGTGTCTAATTGATGTTTTTCGCACTTGCGGTTGGGCAATTTGGTGTATCTATTGCATTGTACTTTCATAATACAATTTATTAACTATAACAGATTAAATGGGGTGTGTAAAGTATTTGTCACAATAGGCATCAATTTATACCAAATTAACTTGATTTATCTCATTTTTCTTGGTATTAGGTGCGGTTAGAAACTGCACTAAATTGACGCATAAGGTGACAAAATATTTACACACCCTGTCAATTATATTTATTGATGCCAAAAGGAACATGTGTTAGAATTACCAAGTACCATACGAAGCACTTGTTGCTGCGTTGATGCTTGCACATTGATGCTGAACTTTACCTTTAGGAGGAAAAAATGATAAAAGCAATAAATCGCTCAGCGATAGTCAGTATATGTTTATTCGCTATCACTTTGGCATTCACATTACAAACTGATGCCCAGATTGAAACTAGGAGTGCTATGGCAATTTAGCTCCTTGATGAAGGTAATGGTACCAAAATCAGCGATAGTTCTGGAAACGCCAATCACAGTGAACTGCAAGGTGGAAATTGGGTCACAGGCCCCTCCGGTTCTGCATTAAGTTTAAATGGTGTGAATGATCGGGTCATCATCCCGGATTCCGATAGTTTATATGCACCAGAAGCCTGGACAATTACCGCTTGGGTTAATGTCAGTAATAATGAAAACGGTTATGATCATATTGTCGGTAAAAGAGCCGCTACTGGAGCAGTAGCAAATTACGCTTTCAGGACAAGTCCCAGTGGAGCCGAATGGGATGCCTACTATAGTCGAGGCGGTTGGAAAGGGGTATGGGAACAAGGAAGCGTAAAGAAAGATACTTGGTTGTATATGACAGCTACCTACGATGGAGTGGGTACCATTAAAATCTATGAAGATGGAACAGAGATCACTTCATCCGGTGGCTTCGGTGGCCCTGCACCAAGGAATACATCGGAAGTTAACATCGGTGGCTGGACCAACAACATGACAGAAACGCTGAACGGTATGCTCTACGATGTCGCTATTTTCAGTGTTGCATTGTCCACAGAGGATATAAAAGAACTTATGGATGAAGGTATATCGGGCTTGCTTCCAGTAGAACCTGCTGACAAACTTTCAACCACATGGGGAGATATTAAATCTCGGTAATATCCTCTTTTTAGCCTATTAGGGCGTAATGTCAGACCGTTGCACCCTCCCTCCAATCCTTATACCATTTCTGAATGATGACTTTTCATTAACAAAAAACGCGTTTGTCCTCGCGCAATTCATTGCGCATCTTATGTTGACAGCGGTATTAGGTAGGTAAGTTAAACTCTGTGAATCCCAGAGCCATTCAATTGTCCGGTAGTTCTCACCTGATGCTCAAGTCTTCTTCTGGTAGGAGCGATCTCCGAATCGCGACCTTCTCTAAAATGTCCTGAAAAACTTGAAAACTGAATGGCTCTGCTGTGAATCCCAACTAGTCTAATTTTGAGATGCACTACACATATTCTGTGAAAGACAATCAATTAATATATGGAGACGACTATGGCAAAATCACCGAACATTTTACTTATTCTCGCTGACGACCACGGCTATGGCGATATTTCGGCACACGATGGCCCCTCAATTCAAACACCAAACATTGACAGAATCGCCGCAGACGGAACCCGCTTTACACAATTCTATGCAAATTCTTCTGTCTGCTCACCAAGCCGCGCATCCCTTATGACAGGACGCTACCCCGATAGAGTCGGTGTCCCAGGAGTAATCCGCACCCACCCAGAGAATAACTGGGGATACTTACGACAAGACGCTATCACCTTGCCTTCAATGCTGAAACAGAAAGATTATCGCACATCGCTTATCGGAAAGTGGCACTTAGGACTTGAAAATGAGAACCACCCGTGCAAACGAGGCTTTGACCATTTTTATGGGTTCCTCGGTGATATGATGGACGACTATTATACCCATCTCCGGCATCAAAATAACTATATGCGGCACGACTTTGATACGATTGATCCGAGAGGACACGCCACAGATCTCTTCTCCGATTGGAGCGTGGACTTTATTCGAACGCATGCACATACATCTCACCCGTTCTTCCTCTATCTTGCATATAACGCACCGCATACACCGATTCAACCGCCTGAAGATTGGATCGAACGGGTAAAGGAACGTGAACCGGATATTTTACCACAGCGTGCAAAATACGTAGCACTCGTTGAGCACATGGATGTAGGTATCGGACGTGTGCTTGATGCGCTTGAGGAAATAGGTCAACTCTCTAATACGCTTGTGATCTACACATCAGACAACGGTGGTGCGATGCAGGTTGGTGCCCACAACGGTCCGTTACGCGGGCAAAAAGGTGAGATGTACGAAGGCGGGATCCGAGTGCCTACCTGTGCTATGTGGCAAGGACACATTCCAGAGGGACATGTTACAGATCAAGCGGCAATGCTTATGGATATTTTCCCAACACTATGTGAGGTAGTTGATGCGCCTATCAAGCACGAAATTGAGGGACGTTCAATTTGGCAAACACTTCAAGGTGAAAAACAGGATTTATCCGAACGTCTCCTTTATTGGTTGCGAAGGGAGGGAGGACAACAGTTTCACGGACAGTGTCAACACGCAATTCGACGTGGTGATATAAAATTGCTGCACAACAGACCTTTTGAACCTCTGGAACTATATGACCTGTCAAGCGATCCACTGGAAACGACTGATACATCCCAGACGAATTCTAACCTATATAAAGAGATGGGACGTCTATTTCAAGAAGAAACCCAGAAAGCAGGAAGTGTCCCATGGCAAAAAGGTTAACTGCTTCCCATATTTACAGCTTTTTCATAAATCGTGAGAGGATTATGTAGGCGCGTCTACAAACGCATCTCTTCTTAAAACCGCGCAATCCGAGATTCAGACAGATGCAGAATTTAGAAAAAACACGTTCGTAGTCGCGCAATTCACGCGCCTCTTTACCTTTTCTCATCACTTCTACAACTGTGGGTTTTACTGTAAACGCTATCGCAGCTATTTACGATTGCGTTGACATTTCCAATAATCCATTGTATAATCAGAAAGGAATTAGGTAAACTAACGTGAATTTGATATATAGCAAATTCTAAACATAAACGGACATTTTCGTAGGGGTTAGGTTACCTAACCCCTACGGGCGAGAAGACCTCGCCTCTACGAGAAGCCCGACATTTTGCTTTATCAAACTCACGTTAAACTACAACCTACATTAAATACCCAATTAACGCGATTTGTAGTGCGAGGTCCCCGTGCCTCGCAATGCCGACTTTATCGGAAAACTTTGAATCAAGTTAATTGGGTATAAGACTAAAACGGATATAGCATCGCCTCCTCAAGAAAATCTTTGCAGAAGGAGAGTTCAATTTTGGGTAAGCAAGTGAATGGAAATGATAATACAAGACAAGAAACCGATGATATGAATGCAGATTCACATTTGGAAGAGAATAGTAATACCTCTGATATGGATGAAACAAAAAATCCGACAACACCATTGGATAACGCGGAATTACTTCAACTGGGCACCCTCACAGAAATGAATCAAACTTTGGCCGCGTTACAAGATCTGTTCGAAAAGCAGATTACGCGGAACCAGAATCAGACCCAGATGTATGACAAAATGTACGCTGAAATGAAGGACTATAAAGAGAGTTTTCTGCTTGAAGTACTTCACAAACCAGTTATCCACAATTTGATCCAACTTTACGATAGTTTTATCTCGCTTGAATCTCAACTTGATGACATCCTCATCGGTAAGGAGGAAAGGACGCTTTTGGACCAACTGTCACAATATAGGAACAATTTGGAGAACTTTCGGTTTAAACTGGAAGAGGTGTTATACCGTATGGACGTGACACCCTATAAGGACTCTCCAGAGACACTTGACCGACAGTTGCATAAGACTCGTAAGGTCCTATCATCGGATGATCCAGAACAAGATCAAAAAGTTGTTGAAGTCCATAAAATTGGGTTCAACTGGCGAGATAAAGTGTTCCGCTCGGAAGAGGTGACTATTTTGCGTTATACCCCCGCCACACAAAACCCTGAAGGTACAGTAAGTATATCTCCTTCAGGTAAGAAAGGAGGTAAAACGGATGGGTAAAGTCGTTGGAATTGACCTCGGAACAACATTCTCTGTGATAGCACATATCAATGAACATGGGCAACCAGAGATTATCCCTAATTTAGAAAGTGAACGTATTACACCGTCAGTGATCTTGTTTGATGACACGCTCGTAACTGTCGGTAAAATCGCCAAGCAAAACGCCAGAGCTGTCCCTGAACAGATTGTCGAGTTTGTCAAACGAGAGATGGGTAAACCCAAAGCGGAATTTTTTCGCACATTTAATGCAAAAGACTATTCCCCTGAAGAACTCTCCGCACTTATCATGACAAAACTCAAGCAGGATGCGGAAAAATATCTGAATGAAGAAATTACGGATGCGGTTATCACTGTCCCCGCCTACTTTCACGATGCAGAACGTGAAGCTACACGCAACGCTGGAAAAATCGCAGGCTTGAACGTTCTGCAAGTCCTCAATGAACCAACTGCCGCCGCACTCGCATACGGCATGGATCAATTGGGCAGTAACCAAAATGTGTTCGTGTTTGACCTTGGCGGGGGCACGTTTGACGTGACAATCATGAAGGTTTCCGATACAGAAATACAGATGCTCGCCACAAATGGTGACCATAGACTTGGTGGTAAGGATTGGGACGATAAAATCATCATGCACATCGCAGAGATGTTTGAGATAGAACACGGTGAAAATCCATTAGTAGACCTTCACACATACCAAGACCTACAACTGGATGCAATAGCTGCGAAGGAATCTTTGTCCTTGAGACAAAAAGCACTAATCGTTTGTGGATACAACGGCAAAACAACACGTGTCGAATTGACCCGCGAAAAGTTTGAACAACTTACTGCGGATTTGCTTGAAAGATGTCGAACCTTATGCAATGTTGTTCTATCGGAAGCAGGCATGTCGTGGGCAGATATTGACAAAATCCTATTGGTAGGTGGATCAACTCGTATGCCTATGGTACAGGAGATGATTGCCACAATCAGCGGAAAAGAGATCAATCCGTATGAAGTCAATCCCGACGAAGTTGTCGCAATCGGTGCTGCACTTCAGGGAACACTCCGTCAAATTTCCGAAGGAAGTACCGAAACGGTAAACATGCCTGATGCTGTCATTGAACGGTTCATCGGTCCTGACGGTGCGCCAAAGGTAACTGTGACAGACGGTGCCACACATAATCTCGGACTTGTTGTTCTCAACATGCAACGTGAATATATTATCCATATTATGATTCCCAAAATGACTGCTGTCCCGTGCGAAATCGCCGATAAATTTCTAACTGTAGACCACAATCAACCGTCGGTGTTAATCGAAGTCGTGCAGGGGCTTGAACAGGATCAGCCAAAAAACGATATTGATCTATTTGAGGAATATAAATTGGGTGAATGTACCCTTGAACTACCACCCGGATTACCACAAGGATCTCCAATTGAGGTAAACTACAAATACAACCTGGACCAGAATCTGGAGGTGACCGCCAAATCCCTCTCTAACGATGGGGCAACCGCTGTCTACGATATTTATTCCATTATTGAAAGACCCACACTCAATGAAGAGGAAGTCGCACAGGCAAAAACAGACCTACAAGACCTCATAGTTGAATAATACCCATTAACCCGATCCCACTCGGTAGGTGCGGTTTCTAACCGCACCATTAGCGTCAATTTAAGGAAATAAACCTGTATTTTGGATATCTTAGCCCCAGCGGGGCGGAATGTGTATAGACCACGATCCATACCAAACTCAAGCCCCAGCGGGGCGAAAGGTGTATATGGGCACATGTTGTCAGACACCTGTCACCCCGCTGGGGTTCAAGAGACTGTTGGACACCGTTTTCTATATACCTGTCGCACCGCTGGTGCTAAGATGTGATTTACCAAAGCCTCGGAGAGGCGAAAGGTGTATCAGACGCACTAAATTGACGCCTATGGTGCGGTTTCTAACCGCACCTAATACCAAGAAAAATGAGATAAATCAAGTTAATTTGGTATTACTCTGATTTCTTCAAATATACATCAAAGGAAACGAACGAATGTCCAAGCGCGAAGAATTTATCGCAATTATCAACGCGCTCAAAACTGCTTCCCCAGCAATAACCGACGAGCAACGCAAAGGGTTCCTAAGATTAGCAGTCCAGCAGCATGGTCTCACTGTTGATGAAGCAACTGATATATTCAACGCATCAGGAATAGTTATCGGTGAGCAAGTCAATTATTTTGAGGTGTTAGGTTTATCAAGTGCAGAGTTTGAAAACCGAAGTGAATCGGATATTGCAAATCAAGTCGAAGCCGCGTACAAAAAATTGTATAGTGCTTCATTGACAGCGGGTGGTCGTCCTCGTGCCGATGGTAAAACTGAAGAGCAGTGGCGATCAGTTCTGAATCAAGCGCGAAATACATTAACAAACCTACAGAAGCGCAGCGAACACCTCGCAACCCTACAACCCAAGGAAAGTTTCTCAGTCAATGAGTCAAATCCACCAAACCTTGAGAATATGGCACTCATCCCCACAGGCGAGTTCCAGATGGGAAGCAATGATGACGAAGCATTCGGTGATGAACATCCGATACACACCGTCTTTCTTGACGCATACTATATTGACAAATGCTTGGTGACCAACGCACAATACAAAACATTTATAGATGGAAATCCGCAGTGGAATAAGCACGACATACCGAAAAAATACCATGATGTTGACTATCTAAAGCATTGGCGTGGTAATACTTATCCGAGAGGCGAATCCGATCATCCGATCATCAATGTGAGTTGGTATGCGGCGATGGCTTATGCACAATGGGCAGGTAAACGGCTACCCACTGAAGCAGAATGGGAGAAAGCTGCGCGCGGCGGCGTTGACGGTAAAAGATACCCGTGGGGTGATTTTGATGATCCATCTAAGGCGAATTACGATTGGAATGTTGGTGAAACAACACCGGTGGGGAAGTATCCACCGAACGGCTATGATCTGTTTGACATGTGTGGGAATGTATGGGAATGGTGTCTTGATGCGTATCATGAAGGTTTTGCAATGAGTTCGTCCCCTCAGAATCCAATTTCCGGCGCGAACACTATTGGATGGATTGTAAACCACTTTATTGATGTGGAATCAAACCGAGTTTTGCGAGGCGGTTCATGGCGTATTCCCGCATCGTTAGTACGAACCGCAAACCGTAACGCCGAATCACCATCGTTTTCACTCAACGTCATTGGGTTCAGATGTGCGTGGGGAGTATCACCTAAAAATGTGTCGCCTTCATCTTCTATTGGAATACAGCCAAATCGGACCGAATCATAAAAGAGAACTAACCGATGTCTAAACGTGAAGAGTTTATTACCTTCATCAATGAGTTAAAAATGGTTTCATCGACGATTTCCGATGAACAACGCAAAGGACTTCTTCGCAGAGCAGTACAACAGCATGGTATTTCCGTTGATGAGGCTGTAGAAATCTTGCAGTCATCCGGTTTGATTATAGGTGAACATCTTGATTATTTTGAGGTCTTGGGTTTGTCAATATCAGAACTTGAAGACCAAAGTGAATCGGATGTTGCAAATCGTGTTGAAGCAGCCCATAATAAACTCTATCGAGAATCTTTGAGCGCAGGGGGTCGCGTGCGTCCTGATGGAAAATCTGAAGAACAATGGCGGACAATTCTAAATCAAGCGCGAGATGCTCTCAAAGATGGACAAAAACGTTGCGAACACCTTACCACTTTACAGCAGGATGAAGAGTTCATAGGTAAACCACCAATTCCTGCAAATCTTGACAACATGGCACTCATCCCCGCAGGCGAGTTCCAGATGGGTAGCAATGATGATGAGTCATTCAGTGATGAACATCCCACTCAGACTGTTTTTCTTGATGCTTTCTATATGGACAAATATCCGGTAACCAACGCTCAATATATGGCTTTTGTCAATGCTAATCCACAGTGGAGTAACCCGCGATCGGTCACAAAATTCATTTCTGCCATATACAATGACGGTTATTACCTTTCCCACTGGAATAAGAATAACTATCCTGAGGGTAAAGCTGACCACCCTGTTGTTTACATTAGTTGGTATGCTGCGATGTCTTATGCACAGTGGGTAGGTAAACGACTTCCTACGGAAGCTGAGTGGGAGAAAGCGGCACGTGGTGGATTGACAGATCAAAAATATCCGTGGGGAAATTCAATAGATACTGGTAAGGCGAATTGTGACAAAAATGTTGGATCGACTACACCTATAGGGAATTATCCAGCTAACGAGTACGATTTATATGATATGGTGGGCAACGTGTGGGAGTGGTGTCTTGATGAGTATGGTTTCTATGGGAGTTTTCCGCGTCGGAATCTGTTTTCAGAAGAAAGTATAATAAAGGTGACAAACAATTTCAAAAATATCAAAAGTTCACGTGTTTTACGTGGAGGCTCTTGGATCACTACAATTCAAGACGTAGGTGTCGCAAATCGCTATCCCAATCCACCCCGATTCACGAACTCCGAGATCGGTTTTCGATGTGTTAAATCTATATCACCGTGATTTTTGTCCAATTACACTTTTGATGTGTGTGAGAACACACCAATTTTTGAAAAGAAGCTAACCTATGTCTAAACGCGAAGAGTTTATTGCCTTCATCAATGAGTTAAAAATGGTTTCATCGACGATTTCCGATGAACAACGCAAAGGACTTCTTCGGAGAGCAGTACAACAGCATGGTATTTCCGTTGATGAGGCTGTAGAAATCTTGCAATCATCCGGTTTGATTATAGGTGAGCATCTTGATTATTTTGAGGTATTGGGTTTGTCAATCTCAGAACTTGAAGACCGAAGTGAATCGGATATTGCAATTCAAGTCGAAGCAGCACATAATAAACTTTATCGAGAATCTTTAAGCGCAGGGGGGCGTGTGCGTCCTGACGGAAAATCTGAAGAACAATGGCGGACAATTCTAAATCAAGCGCGAGATACTCTTATTGATCCGCAGAAGAGAAACCAACATAATGTAGAACTAGGTTCCAGCGAACCTGAAGGGTCTTCTGCAAATGTTTTTCTAAGTTCCAGAACCGCTGTCATCAAACCTCAAATCCAAGTGAAAGATGCCGTTCTCTCAACACATGAAGGTGCTGTCTATTCCGTTGCATTTTCACCTGATGGTGCTACTGTTGCAAGCGGTAGTGCAGATAAAACAGTGTGTATGTGGGATGTTGCCACTGCAGAACACAAAAATACCCTAATTGCACATGAAGACATCGTCAGTTCAGTCACGTATTCACCTGATGGTAGCACAATCGCAAGTGCAAGTTATGATAGGACGATTCGCTTGTGGGATGCTGTCACTGGAGATCTCAAAAACACACTCAAAGGACATAAAGATAACATCAGTTCAGTTGCATATTCCCCTGATGGTAATATAATCGCAAGCGGCAGTTATGACGGAACGGTTCGTCTGTGGGATGCCGTCACTGGCGATCTCAAAAACATACTCAAAGGACATACAAATTGGATTAGTTCTGTAGCCTATTCCAGCGATGGTAGCACAATCGCAAGTGGTAGTTACGACTGGACAGTTCGATTGTGGGATGCTATCACATGCCAATATAAATTTTCACTCACTGGTCATGAACAGAGTATTAGTTCTGTAGTATATTCACCTGATGACAAAACAATCGCAAGCACAACCCTTTACGGGCAGGTTCGTCTATAGGATCCTGCCACAGGTGAACCCAAAAATTTTCTTGCAGGACATTTATCTTGGTTTAACACTATAGTGTATTCACCTAATAGTGCCACCCTCGCTTGTGGGAGTTATTATGGGCTGGTTCGTCTATGGGATCCTGTTACTGCGAAATTCAAAAATACCCTCACAGGACATAAATCTTTGGTTAAATCGCTTGCGTATTCGCCTGATGGTGGTGCTCTTGCGAGTTGTAGCACAGACAAGGATGTACGTTTGTGGAATCTCGTCTTTGACAGTCAACCGTCGTGATTCCATAGCGTTTATTACATCAGGTAAGTTTCGAATGAATACTTGGACATACTGCATTCTAAAATAGAGAACTAACCAATGTTGAAACGTGATGATTTCATTACTATTATTCGTGCACTCAGAAATGCTTCGCCGACTATTTCTAATGAACAGCGCAAAGGTCTACTCCGACAAGCGGTACAAAATTATGACCTCTCTGTTGATGATGCCTCAGAAATACTCCAGTCTTTAGGTTTAGTTGTCGGAGGAGAAATAGATTATTTCAATGTGCTCGGATTCTCGCTTGATGAGATCCAAAGTTTAGATGAAACAACTATCGCGAGTCGTGTTGAAGCAGCACACAAAAACCTGTATGGTGCATCGTTACGAGCGGGAGGACGTCCCCGTGCCGATAGCAGAACAGAAGAACAGTGGCGGACACTTTTAAATCAAGCGCGGGATACACTCATAGATGTTGAGAAACGCGAGGCACATATTGCAATACTTCAAAATGATGTGCCGCCTTCCATCGAATTTGTTGCTGAGGAAGAAAATCTCTCCGTAGAGCAAACGCTTACAATTCCATCAGAACAGGAAAATCTCTCACTACCGTTAGAACAGGATGGTATGGTTCTCATCCCCGCCAGCGATTTTCAAATGGGAAGCGAAGATATTGACGCGTTCAACGATGAAAAACCTGTACATACAGTCTACGTAGATGCATTCTATATGGATAAATATCCAGTGACAAACGCACAATATAAGGAATTTCTGGTTGCGAACCCACAATGGGGCAAACCCCCGAGATGGTACGAGCAGACCAAAAGGGGTATAACGTGTATGCCGAGGAAATACCACGATGGTGATTATTTAAAGAATTGGACAAGAAACAATTTTCCAAGCGGAGAGGATGACCATCCGGTGACTTGGGTCAGCTGGTATGCGGCGATGGCGTATGCACAGTGGACAGGTAAACGCCTTCCGACTGAGGCGGAATGGGAAAAGGCAGCACGCGGCGGATTAGCAGATAATAAGTATCCATGGGGAAATACGATAGATTCCACATATCTAAACTATGATTTGTTTGTCGGCAGGACAACGTCTGTAGGAAAGTTTCCTGTGAACGGTTACGGGTTGTCCGACGTTGTAGGCAATGTGTTTGAGTGGTGTCTTGATAAATGGGATAGAGATTTCTATGTAAGTTCGTCACGAAACAATCCGGTTCCCGATGGCAACATAATAGATGTCATAGATGATTGGACAAACATAAAGACATCTCGTGTATTACGGGGGGGTTCCTGTGTTAGCACGCCTCAAAACGTACGCGTTGCATATCGCCATAGGAATGGACCTATGTTCACGTGCTTTAGTATCGGTTTTCGTTGTGTTATGCCTGTCAAACCTTAACGTCTTAAGAAGATGAACCTGCTTTGTAGTGTGAGGTCTCTGAGTTTTCCTCACAATACTGACTTTATCTTTAGAATGTGTTCGTAATCGCGCAATTCACGCGCCTCAGACATTCTATCAGAGCAATGCCGACTTTATCTTTAGAATGTGTTCGTAATCGCGCAATTCACGCGCCTCGGACATTCTATCAGACACTTCTAATCAAACGAATTTGGTATTACTACATTTTATAGGTGTAAACACACCGATTCTTAAAAAGAGAACGAATTGATGTCAAGACGCGACGCGTATATAACCCTCATTAACGAATTCAAAACGGTTTCACCTATTATAACAGAGGAACAACGCAAAGGGCTTCTGCGACGAGCAGTACAACAGTTTGATCTCCTCATTGATGAAGCAGATGGAATCTTGAATGCATCGGGGTTGGTGATAGGTGAGCAGGTAGATTATTTTGAAGTGCTCGGTTTATCAATGTCAGAGTTTGAAAACCGAAACGAATCAGATATTGCAAATTGCGTTGAAGCAGCACACAAAAACCTGTATAGTGCTTCGTTGAAGGCAGGTGGTCGTCCCCGCGCCGATGGCAGAACAGAAGAGCAGTGGCGGACTCTCTTGAATCAAGCAAGAGATGCGCTAATAGACCCACAAAAACGCAGCGTACACCTCGCGACTTTCGATCATGATGAAGATTTCATAGACCCGCCTCCAGTTCCTTTATATATTGAAAATATGGAACTTATCTCAGCAGGTGAATTCCAAATGGGAGGCAATGATGACGACACATTAATCGATGAACAACCAGTCCATCCCGTTTTCCTTGAAGCATTCTATATTGACAAATACTTAGTCACCAATGCACAATATAAGACATTCGTCGATGCTAATCCACAATGGGGTAAGCCACGTGGGTTAGCAAACTTACTTCCTTCAAGATACCATGACGATTATTACCTTCACCACTGGGACAAGAATAACTATCCTGTGAGTGAAGCTAACCACCCGGTTGTTCACATCAGTTGGTATGCCGCGATGGCGTATGCACAGTGGATTGGCAAACGTTTACCAACAGAGGCGGAGTGGGAGAAGGCAGCGCGTGGTGGATTGTCAGGTCAAAAATATACATGCGGAAATTCGACAGATAATAGCAAAGCAAACTATGACAGAAACGTCGGAAAGACCACACCTGTAGGAAAGTATCCTGCGAACGGGTACAATTTATACGATATGGCGGGCAATGTATGGGAGTGGTGCCTTGATGAATGGGATGATGGCTTCTACGCGTCTTCACCAACTACTAATCCGTTTTCAGGTAGAAGCATAGGGAGTATGATAGATAATTATACATATTCAAATGAACTTCATGTGTTGCGTGGAGGTTCCTGGTACAATACTGTTCAAAACGTACGAGTTGCGAAACGTTCCGGTGCTCCACCGACCTACGCGAATTCTAGCATCGGTTTCCGCTGTGTGAAACCTGTATCGCAATAATTCTCTGTTTAACTACATTTTTATAGGATGTGAATCCACCGATTCTTGAAAAGAGAACTGATGTCAAAACGCGACGAGTATATAACATTCATTAACGAGTTCAAAACAGTTTCACCGACTATTTCTGACGAACAATGCAAAGGACTTCTTCGGAGAGCAGTGCAACAGCATGATCTGACTGTTGAAGAGGCAACTGACATTCTCAATACATCAGGATTGGTAATTGGTGAGAGAATAGATTATTTTGAGGTACTCGGTTTATCAATATCAGGACTTGAAAACCAAGACGAATTGACTATTGCAAATCGTGTTGATGCCGTCCATAAAAAACTTTATCGTAAATCTTTGAATGCTGGCGGTCGTGTGCGTCCTGATGGAAAAACAGAAGATCAGTGGCGAACACTTCTAAATCAAGCACGAGACACGCTCAAAGATGCAGAGAAACGGCAGGCACATGCTGCAATGCTTCAAAATGATGTGTTTCCGCACACCGAATCTTTTTTTGTGGAAGAAGTTTCAAACTCCGACCAGACATCTTCAAACGCTTTCGCAGCAGATGATAGCATGGCTATGATTCCAGCAGGAGAGTTTGATATGGGCAGCAACGACATTGAATCTTCCATTGACGAAAAACCGATACATTCTGTCTATATTGATACTTTTTACATGGATAAGCATCCCGTGACCAATGCACAATATAGGGAATTCGTTGATGCAAACCCGCAGTGGCGTATTCACCGGTGGCTGAATAATTATAATTTTAGAAAATATCGAGATAGTGACTACTTGAAAAACTGGTTTAGAGGTAACTATCCAACTGGAAAAGATGCTCACCCAGTGATTTGGGTGAGTTGGTATGCGGCGATGGCTTATGCACAGTGGGTTGGCAAACGGCTGCCAACAGAAGCAGAATGGGAGAAAGCGGCTCGTGGCGGATTGTCAGGGCAGATATACCCATGGGGAAATATAATTGATAGAAGGTGGGCAAACTTTGACAAACGTGTTGCAGAGACCACACCAATAGGGAAATATCCGCCGAACGGCTACGGTTTGCATGATATGGCAGGAAACGTGTCTGAGTGGTGTCTTGATGAATGGAATGAAAACTTCTATAAGTTTTCCGAAAGCCATAACCCCGTTTCTGGTGGTAGTATAGAAAGTATAATTGAGAACGTTACAAAATCAAAAACATCTCGCGTGGTACGAGGCGGTTCATGGTACTCCTCAGAACAGGAGGCGCGTGTTTCAAATCGTGACTGCTTAGCTCCTTGGAAAACAAAAAGTCTCATCGGATTCCGTTGTGTCCAGTCTGTTGCACCCTAACTTTCTTTATTGTATCACAGGACTTACGCAAATTGAGCAGAAAGGCACATATTGGAGTTAAAAAGTCGTTATTTCAGTGTTTTTAACCCCCTAAATCCCCCTTATCAAGGGGACTTTAAGAGGAAATGCGTAAGTCCTGGTATCAGTAAAATCTAAAAATATGTTAACACCCTTGGTAGGTGTGGTTCCTAACCGCAACGCAACGTAATAATTATGGGTTTACTATAAAATTTGTCCAAATTGTACCAATCCTTGAAAAGAGGCTAACAAATGTTAAAACGTGATGAGTTCATAGCATTCATCAATAGACTCAAAGCGGTTTCACCAACTATTACCGATGAACAACGGAAGGGACTCCTACGTCAAGCAACTCAGGAACATGAGATTTCCGTTGCTGAGGCAGTTGAGATTCTGAAAGAATCGGGATTGATTGTTGGTGAAAGCAAAAACTATTTTGAGGTGTTAAATATTCCAATTGAGGAACTCCAAAACCGAAGTGAGGATGTTATCACAGCGCACGTTGACGCCTCACACCAAAGACTTTATACTGCTTCATTAAGAGCAGGCGGTCTCCCTCGTTCTGACGGTAGAACGCAAGAACATTGGCGAACACTTCTAAATCAAGCAAGGGATACCTTGATTGATCCTCAGAAAAGGCGAGAACACCTTGCCATGCTACAACGTGACGAGCAAGAAGCACTATTAGAAATAGACGCATCTCCTATCTTCAAACCTTCTGATGCTAAAAAAACAAATAGCCAAGAATTAAGCCATCAGATCGTTCCTAACGATATTGATGTGCCTGCGGGCATGATGTACATTCCGACGGGTGAATTTCAAATGGGAAGTAATGATGAAGAAGCAAACGAAGACGAGCAACCGGCGCACACCGTCTTTCTTGACGTATTCTTTATGGACAAACACCCGGTGACCAATTCAGAATTTAAGAAATTCGTTAATGCTAACCCGGGGTGGCAAAAACCAGGATTGTTGTTTGAGAGTCATATTCCTACGAACTATCACGACGGTGGCTACCTAAGCCAGTGGGAAAATCAATTTTACCAGACAGGTAAAAAAGAACATCCAGTCGTTGGCATTAGTTGGTACGCAGCAATGGCGTATGCACAATGGATTGACAAACGTTTGCCAACAGAGGCAGAATGGGAAAAAGCTGCACGCGGAGGTTTACAAGGGAAAAATTATCCGTGGGGCGATTTTATAGATTCAAATACGCAAAGTGACACCGATACATTCGATGATACTATGCCGGTTGGTTATTCAGGAGTCAACGGTTACGGACTTTATGACCTAAGTGGTAATGTTTGGGAGTGGTGTCTTGACGCTTATGATGCAGATTTCTACGCGCATTCCCAACATAGAAATCCATTTTCAGATGAGAACAGAATTGGATGGATAGTAGATTATTTTACACGTGTTAAGAGTTCTCGCGTACTGCGCGGCGGTCCTTGGGGTGTTGATGCGCAAGGTGCGCGCGTCTCTCAGAGGTTTAGCAGTAGTCCCATTGACACACTACCCACCTTCGGTTTTCGTTGTGTAATGGATATTATATCAAATTAGCCAGATTTGTATAGCGAGGTCCTTGGGTTCTCCTCGCAATGTGTGCCCCGATTGTATACCGAGGTCTCTAGGTTCTCCTCACAATGCTGACTTTATTAGAAGGCTTAAATTAAATTGTTATAAGGTGAACACATGTCTAAACGCGAAGAATTCATTCAGGTCATAAACACCTTCAAAAATGTTTCTCCGAGTATTACCGATACGCAACGGCGCGAACTGCTGAAGCAGGCTGTCCAGGTTTATGACCTCTCTGTTGATGATGCCTCAGAAATTCTAAAATCATGGGGATTGATAGTCGGAGAAGAGGTAGACTATTTTGAGGTGTTGGATATTTCAATAGAGGAGATTCAAGGATTAGATGACCAAACAATCGTCAACATTGTTGAAACCGCTCACGATCAGTGTTACAGAGCATCATTGCGTGCAGGCGCGCGCATCCGTCCTGATGGAAAAACAGAAGACCAGTGGCGTAATATCCTGAATCAAGCACGCGACACTTTAGGTGATACGCAAAAACGACATGAATATTTGACGATATTCCACGAAGACGCATTAGAAGAAATATCTCCATCACAAGACCAACCGCTTACCGAAAATGATTTACAGGATGCTGAACCCACACCTTCAAATAGCTCAGATCTAACGGTTCCAAGTACTGAAACTGATGTGATACTTATCCCCGCAGGCGAGTTTCAGATGGGTAGTCAAGCGGAAGAAGAAAATGACACCGAAATCCGTGTGAAATCAATTTTCGTAGATACGTTTCTTATCGACAAATATCCTATTACCAATGCGCAATACAAGATATTTTTGGATGCCAATCCGCAGTGGGAGAAAAACAGGATTATTGAAACATGCCACGATGGGAATTACTTACAAACTTGGAGTGGTAGCAAGCATCCCCGAGGTAAGGCGGACTATCCGGTCGTTGATGTGAGTTGGTATGCAGCAATGGCTTACGCGCAATGGGTCGGTAAACGTTTACCGACAGAGGCAGAATGGGAAAAAGCTGCACGCGGCGGATCAATCGGGAAAATATATCCATGGGGAGATCAAATTAGTTTGCACATGGCAAATTACGGCATGCATATCGGAAAAACAACACCTATTGGCAAGTATCCACCTAACGACTACGGAATCTATGATATGGTGGGTAATGTATGGGAATGGTGCCTTGATGAATATGACGATAATTTTTCACGTAGAAACCCCGGTTTAACTGCGAACAGTATTCGTGAAATCACCCAAAATTTTTTGGGTATTGAAGCTTCTCGCGTGCTACGTGGAGGTTCGTGGGCAAGTAGTGAACGTGCCGTGCAGGTCGGCTATTGCGGGTGGGCTGCCCCAAATTTCACATACTACAGTTACGGATTCCGATGCGTCAAAGACATCACACCTTAAACCGCTTTTTTAAGTGTTACTGTCTTTTCCATTGAACAATTAAGCACTTACGGTGTAAGAGAATCTTTCCGTTTTTTATTGTTTTTTGCTGTCTGTTACAATTCGGGTATTCAATGCAAGTCTATCACTCCATTAGAATCCCTTTTGGAAAAGGAGTAAAAAGATGCAACTTTATCTGGTGACAAATGTCATTGATGGGGATACTTTTGAAGTTAGTCCCGATATTCCGCGTAACGCTGTGCTACAAACCTCTATGCAACCGTTGGAAACTCCGAATATGTTCAAAAAGGTTCGTTTAGCGAATATAAATGCACCAGAAAGCGGTACCCATCAAGGTGAGCAAGCTATGCTCTATTTGAAGGGGCTCTTGGAAGGGAAACGTGTTACCCTCAAACCAACCGATATTTCTTACGATCGCGTAGTATCAGAAGTGTGGCGATATCCTGATCATCTTTTTGTTAATGCGATGATGGTCTATAGTCGCTACGCAAATTGGGCTTGAAGTGTGAGCAAATAACGTCCGCTCCCGGTCTTGTTGAATACGTAGATTAGATGACAAAGAACAGATTTCCGAAGACGATCTCCTATCTCCATATTTACATAAACGAAAAAGTTTTGAGCATGAACAAGAAGTAAGGACTATCATTCAAAAACCGCCTTTTCATATTTCTGAATTAAAAGATAATGTTCAGAACATGTCGCGCGGGGAAATCAGTCAATGGCTTTATATTTGCGCGAACGGTATTCATTACGACATTGACTTTAACCTCTTAATCCAAGAGGTTGTTGTTGCACATTTTGCTCCTGAATGGTTACTGGACCTTGTCAAACAAGTCGCTAAACGCTACGGGTTAAAGGCACCTATTAACAGATCTCGATTAGCAGAATCACCTATGTGGTAATCCACATAATCTCTGAAAACTCAGAATTGGCGTTTAGCACCAGTACTTGAAAAACAATAATATTAACACATGTCCAAACGTGAAGATTTCATCGCAGCAGTTAACATATTCAGAACCGCCTCACCAATTACAACGGAGCAGCGTAAAGGGCTTCTACAGCAGGCGGTACAATACGGTCTCTCCACGCATGAAGCAGATCAGATTCTGAAAGCATCAGGACTGATTGTTGGCGAAAGAATCAACTATCTTGAGGTGTTAGGGTTTTCCATTGAGGAACTCAAGGACCAAAGACAGGGTTCTATCGCGATGCGCGTGGATGTCGCACATTATAAGTTGTATACTGAATCCTTACGAGCAGGTGGACTCCCGCGTCCGGACGGTAGAACACAAGAACAGTGGCGGACAGTATTAAATCAAGCACGTGATACCCTAAAAGATGTCCAGAAACGTACGGAATATCTCACGGCGTTACTGCCTAATAATGACTCATCCGAAATATCCGCTTATGACATCCCTTCTCCCGAAAACGAAAATCAGAACTCGGTACCGACGGCTTCAAGTGCCCCTCAAACGATCTTGAATGTTGACACAGAACCTGTAGTGCCAAGACCTAATGCCTCTGGTGACATGATGCTCATTCCGGCAGGGAACTTTCTAATGGGAAGCAACGATGAAAACGCAGATAACAGTGAAAAACCCTTACATACAGTTTATGTTGATGCATTCTATATGGACAAATACTTGGTTACCAATGCACAATATATGGAATTTGTGACTGCTAATCCCCAATGGCGTCAGCCACGAAAGTGGTACGAATGGGAGGAAAGCAGGCAGAAAACATCGGTTACCAAACAATACCACGATGGTGATTACTTGAAACATTGGAATGAGAATAGTTATCCTGAAGAAAAGGCACATCATCCAGTAACTTGGGTGAGTTGGTATGCGGCGATGGCGTATGCACAGTGGGTAGGTAAACGGCTGCCAACAGAAGCAGAATGGGAAAAAGCTGCACGCGGTGGACTAACGTCTCTGGAATATCCTTGGGGAAATTCCATTGATGCCAACAAAGCAAATTTTAGCTGCAATATTGATGATACCACCCCAGTTGGGAAATATCCAGCAAATCGCTACGGACTCTACGATATGGCTGGCAATGTTTGGGAATGGTGTCTTGATACGTATGATGCCGATTTTTATATGAATTCAACGTCTCAAAATCCGATTGCCGGTGGGAACAGTGTAGAATTAGCAAAAAATCAATTGACGAATGATGATACTACTTATAGGGTGTTGCGTGGTGGTTCTTGGCTTGACGCGGCGCAATTGGTACGTTCAGCATGCCGTTACAAGAATACACCGACGCGCACACTTGCCAGAATTGGTTTTCGTTGTGTGAAGGCAGCAACGCCATAAATTGTAGTTTTTACATCTTTTTACTCTATAACAAATCTGAACCAATACATAATGGTGAACTGACGTATGGCTAATCGTGATGCATTTATTATAGTCGTCAACACACTCAAAGCACTCTCACAGACGATTACAGATGAGCAGCGCAAAGCACTTCTACAGCAAGCGGTTCAGCAGCATGGTCTCTCAATAGACGAAGCGGATCATATTTTGAAAGCATCTGGATTAGTTGTCGGAGAAAGCATCAACTATTTTGAGGTGTTAGGATTTTCCATAGAAGAACTCCAAAACCAAAGCGAAGATGCCATTGCGATCAACGTTGATATTGCACATAAGAAATACTACGCTGAATCATTACGAGCAGGTGGACTCCCGCGTCCGGACGGTAGGACACAGGAACAGTGGCGAACTGTTTTAAATCAAGCGCGTGATACCCTAAAAGATCCACAAAAACGCACTGAACACATTGCCTCAATACAAACTGATTTATCGCAACGTGTTGATCCTATACCGCAAGAGGAACTTCCCACTCCCGAACCAGAGGAATTTCAATCTTCTGAACAGACATCTTTAAGCGTTTCAGTACCAGAAAATATGATACTCGTTCCCGCTGGAGAGTTCCAAATGGGAAGCAATAACGAAAAGGCAAATGACCGTGAAAAACCAGCACATACAGTATATATTGATGCGTTCTGCATAGACAAATATCCTGTTACGAACGCACAATATAATATGTTCCTTGATGCAAACCCGCAATGGCGCAAGCCATCAGAACGGAACAAGCGAAACAAGGCAAGAAAGTTGAATCTTAGTAAATACCATGATGGAAGCTATCTAAAACATTGGAATGGCGTCTACTTTCCGGTAGGGAAGGATGACCATCCTGTGACTCACGTTAGTTGGTATGCCGCGATGGCGTATGCAAAATGGGTCGGTAAACGTTTGCCAACAGAAGCTGAATGGGAGAAGGCAGCACGTGGCGGCTTGAAAGCACAAAAATATCCATGGGGAAATCTTATGGATTCAGACATGGCATATTGCGGTAAGGATACTGGTGAGACCATGCCTGTAGGAAAATTTCCACCCAACAACTACGGTTTGTATGGTATGGTAGGCAACGTCTGGGAGTGGTGTCTTGATGTGTATGATGTGGATTTCTATGATTCTTCGCCTTTGCGAAATCCAGTCGCTGGTGTAAACATGCAAGAGGATTTAAATTTATTATTATCTAATTTTTGGGACGTTAAAACTGATCGCGTTTTACGTGGTGGTTCACATTTTACTTCATCAGAACCCATCCAGACCGCTGCTCGTATGTGTGGATCGCCCTTTCGCACCAACTACCGCACTTCATTATATTTATCAAATTTTGTGGCGAACATCGGGTTCCGATGTGTTTGGGATGTGAGGCTTAAATCTTAACCTATGTAACCTGTATTGATCCTTACTGAGGATCCCTTTACATAATTTTTGCAATGGAGAGATTGATTATGACAAATACAAATAATCTTGTTTTATGGTATAACAAACCAGCCGAACAATGGACTGACGCACTTCCCGTGGGAAACGGACGACTCGGTGCCATGGTGTTCGGCGGCGTTGAACGTGAACATATCCAACTCAACGAAGACACACTTTGGGAAGGCGAACCTCGCGATACCAACAACCCCAAGGCTTTGGAAGCACTTCCGAAAGTACAACAACTGCTTTTTGAAGACAAAAACGACGAGGCGACAAAACTTGCAGGTGAAACCATGTTGGGAGTGCCACACCGCGTCAAGTCTTACCAATCTTTAGGCGATCTTTTCCTCGAATTCCCGCATGATGGCGATGTCGCGGCGTATCGGAGAGAACTTGATTTGGACATGGGCATTGCCAAAACAACATATCGCTATGGCGATGTCAATTTCAGCAGAGAGGTATTCGCAACAGCAGTAGATAACCTCATTGTTGTCCGGATTGAATGTGATCCATCAGATCAAATCACTTTTGACGTAACGATGACGCGGGAACAAGATGCAACCGTCGAAACCATCTCCGATAATACTCTCAGACTTAGTGGACAGTGCAGCGATGGAGGTATGCGTTTCTCAGCATATCTACAGGTACAGAATGAAAATGGAAATGTCCGGTCGGAAAGTGACAAAATTTCCGTGAGCGACGCGAATAGCATTACCCTTTTCCTTGCAGGTGCGACAAGCTACATCAATCAGATGGATGCAAGTGGAAATCCACATGAACTCTGTGAAAATTACCTCAAAGAGATTGACGCAAAATCTTATGAGACAATTCGGGATGACCACATTGCTGACCATCAATCCCTCTTCAGACGTGTTGATTTGAACCTTGGCACGACTGATGCGGACAACTTACCTACAGATGAACGTTTGGCAGCGGTGAAGGAGGGTGCGTCTGATCCCGGATTAGTTGCGCTTTATTTTCAATATGGACGTTATCTATTGATGGGAAGTTCACGCCCCGGATGTCTGCCCGCGAATCTGCAAGGCATCTGGAACCATCACATGAAGGCACCATGGAACAGTGATTTTCACACCAATATCAATCTTCAAATGAACTATTGGGTGCCTGAAGTTTGCAACCTTGCAGAATGCCATGAACCGCTTTTTGATTACATGGACACGCTTGTTGAACCGGGGAATCAGACAGCAAAACGCCATTACGGCGCGGATGGTTGGGTTGTACACCATCTCTCTGATGTGTGGGGATTTACAACACCTGCTGATGGAATCTGGGGTATCTCGCCAATGGGTGCTGCATGGTTGTGTGGGCACGTATGGGAACATTACCTTTTCGGTGGTGATGTGGAATTTCTTAAGAAGCAAGCCTATCCATTGATGAAGGGTGCTGCACGTTTTGTCCTTGATTTTCTCATTGAGGCACCGGAAGGTACACCCCTCGCCGGAAAATTGGTGACCAATCCATCGCACTCACCCGAAAACAGTTTCCTGAAACCTGACGGCACGCGTTCCCTCTTTACCTATGCCGCAACGATGGATCTAGAAATAATCCATGAACTTTTCACAAACTGCATCGCTTGTATCGACGTTCTCGGTGATGATGAGGATTTCCGTGCAGAGTTGGCTTCTGCACTTGAACGGCTTGCACCACTTCAAATTAGCGAGAAAACAGGACGGCTACAAGAGTGGGTATTTGATTACGACGAACCAGAGCCAGGACATCGGCACATGTCCCACATGTATGGTCTCCACCCCAGTTGTCAGATTACATTGCGTGGCACGCCAGAGTTGGCAGCAGCCGCAAAGAAATCGTTGGAACATCGTTTAGCACACGGCGGCGGAGGCACAGGATGGAGTCGGGCATGGCTTATCAACTTCTTGGCTCGGCTTGAGAATGCAGAAGAAGCATACGACCATCTACAAGCACTTCTCGCAAGGTGTACCTTGACAAACCTATTTGATACGCACCCGCCTTTCCAGATTGACAGCAATTTTGGCGGAACCGCCGGTATTGCTGAAATGTTGCTACAAAGCCATGCAGGTGAGATTAACTTGCTGCCTGCACTTCCAAAGGCGTGGGACATTGGATACGCTAAAGGGTTACGTGCTCGTGGCGGGTTTGAAGTGGATATAGAATGGAAGGATGGAAAACTCACACAAGCTCGAATATTTTCTGCACTCGGTAGAGATTGTTGGGTCCGAACATCTGAACCTGTTTCTTCTTCTGTGACATGTGATAGAATTCAAGTTAAGTCCTCCCAGTCAAAGTGGGTTATTAACTTTCACACGGAAGCAGGAAAAACTTATACAATTTCGGTATAATACCAAATTAACCGGATTCGTCCTATTTTCCAGACGGTAGGTGCGGTTTCCTAACCGCACCTTTTTGTATCAACATCTCAAATAACGCAAAGGACGAGAATATCAGCGTTCGTAGTCGCGCAATTCATTGCGCCTCTTTTCTTTGAATATAAGAGGCGCAATGAATTGCGCGACTACAAACGAGTTCTTTCCTTAAATTGACGCATAAGGTGCGGTTTTGCGGTGTACTCACCCAAATGCGATCTGCATTCCCAACCGCACCATAGATTGGAATCAAGTTAATTTGGTATTACACCGAACTCACATTTACAATATTTCTTACAGTCTGGGATCAACTGTTTCACTTTCAAGGGCTAAAACGCCGAAAACACACTCATGAACCTTGGACAACGGTTCCTTGTGGACAAACCGTTCAAGTCCTTCCACGCCTAATGCAAATTCTCGGATAGCAAGCGAACGTTTGTGTGATAATCCTCTGGATCGCAGACGTTCTAAATTGTCGGGTAATGTGTATTCGGGACCATAAATTATACGAAGGTATTCTCTACCTCGACACTTAACAGCAGGTTGAACAATACCGCGCTTGCCTTTAACTATAAAATCTAATGGTTTGATGACAATGCCTTCTCCACCTTGTGCTGTAAGTTCTTCCCACTGCTGGATTGCTTTAGTTTCGCTCTCTTGGTCAGTTAGGTCAACCGTGCCGTATGAAGTTGCGAACAACAGATTATCCTCAACACTGTTACAAAGTTTGGAAAGCATCTCTATATGCCACAGATGGTCTTTATCAAAATACAGTGTGCCTTCCGTTGCCAACAGATGGAACGGAGCGAGTTTGATGTCAGCGATAGATTGTACTTCCCAACAATATTGTTGATAGGCTTTGACGTATTCTGTGACAGCAATAGCGCGTTGTTGATAATCTTCTAATATATCATTCACTTGTACGCCTCGTTTTTCAGCAGCTTCTAACGAACCAAGGACATCTCCGACAGCAACACGCGCGGATGTTCCAACCGGTGCGTACTGTTGTCGCAATAACTCTTGTGCTTTTACGGACCAGGGCATTAACTCGCAATCAAGACATAGCCAATCCGTATTCAAAGTCTCCCAATATCCTGCCTTATCTGCTGCTTGCTTCACTTGTGTTAGCAGTTCAGTTTCCATCAAGGTGTCATCAAAAAAAGGTCTGCCGGTCCGTGTGTAACATACGCCAAGTGTATCGTCCGATATACTAAACCGCTTTTTTGCTACTTCAGGGTTTTGGCATACAATCACAATAGCACGTGACCCCATGTGTTTTTCCTGCCAGACAACTTGGGATACACCTTGATTCCGATAATACGCAAATCCTTCAGCAGGATGTTCAAGCAAGTTTGGAATTTTTGTGGTTTCAGTGGGAGACATTGTCGGTGGAAGATAAATCAGCCATTTAGGGTCTATTGCAAAACGACTGATTACCTCAAGCGCATTGATCGTATTTTCTTCACGGATTGTTACATTGTGATTTAAGCGCGTGCTGATAACTCGCCTCCCTATCACATCGTTAATGTCTAAGATTCCCTCATCTCTTTGATTTTCTAAAGAAGCCTG
Organism: Candidatus Poribacteria bacterium; assembly: GCA_965237835.1. GTDB lineage: Bacteria > Poribacteria > WGA-4E > WGA-4E > WGA-3G > MSPOR6. The sequence goes on from OZ250160.1 coordinate 2,057,259, forward strand.
CTTATCCGATTCATCAAGGAGCGGTTTCGCCGGTTCATAATAGGTCTGCCGTGCGGGAACCGATATAATCTCCTTTTCGGGGTATCGCAACGCTGACAGATTACCGCCAAAAACGCATCCGGTATCAATATTGATTGTGCGATTTATCCACTGCGGTTCAGCAACAGGCGTGTGCCCATAAACAACAGCAGCACCACCACGGTATTCCTCCGCCCAATTAAGCCGAATAGGTAATCCGAATTCATCCGTTTCCCCAGTGGTTTCGCCATAGAGCGCAAATTCACGAACGCGCCCAGATGCCCTTCCTTGGAATTCCTTCTTCATTCCAGCATGTGCAACGACAAGTTTGCCGTTGTCAAGAACATAATGGCTCACTAAACCTTCAATAAATTCTGCTATGTGTGTCTTAAATTCTGGCGATTCATTCTCTAATTGAGACAGTGATTCTGCTAAACCGTGTGTCGGATTAACATTCTTGCCGCGAAGTGCCCGTGCTAATTTGGCATCATGATTCCCTGGAACACAAATTGAAATACCTGCCTTGTGCATCTCCATGACCAATCGCAGCACTTCAACAACCTTAGGTCCTCGGTCAACATAATCCCCGACGAAAATGGCTTTTCTACCTTGCGGGGAATTCACAATAGGAGTCCCATCCTCTTTTGCCGTAATTTCATATCCGAGTTCTGCCAGTAATTCAACAAGTTCATCATAACATCCGTGAATATCACCGATAATGTCAAATGGACCTACTTCATTTTTGCGGTTTGTCCATAAAGATTGGCGTTCAATTTGCGCAGCCTCAACGTCTTCCGGGTTAGAAAACACGTAAACGTAGTTCCGAAAACCTTCGCGCTTAAGCGCACGGAGTGATCTCCGAAGTTGACTTGTTTGACGACGGACGACATGAGATTTGAAATTTCGGTCAGGACGAGATTCGTTTCTTTCGTGACAGAGTTTTGGCGAAATGTTTAGGACAATGGCAGCCGTTAGATAGTGATATTCGCGAGCCAGTGCATGCAGCGATTTCCGCGCATCAGGTTGAACATTTGTCGCATCAATCACTGTCAATTTTCCAGCGGCGAGACGTTTCGCTGCGATATAATGTAGCACATCAAACGCATCGTTTGATGCAGATTGATCGTTTTCGTCATCCGAAACAAGCCCACGGCAGAAATCTGATGAGAGGATTTCTGTCGGCTTAAAATGCTTCTGTGCAAAAGTGGATTTGCCGGAACCCGAAGCCCCGATAAGAATTACAAGTGAAGGTTCAGGAATTTTGATAAGCATATCTTTTAATAATCACATTACAAGGTTTGTCTGACAAGGTAAAAAGTATCAATTTTTACAGTTACTGCTATTCAAGATTTTCACGCGTAAACACTGCCATCTGAGTCGGTGAACCAACATTTTCGTCTATTTCCCCGATTGAGTGAAACGCCACGGCATAACCGAAACGTTTGGAAATGTTTGATGCCCATGACTGAAATTCGTCCCGTGTCCACTCAAATCGGTGGTCTCTATGTCGAAATTTACCCGCTGGCAGGTTCTCAAACTTAACGTTATATTCAACGTTCGGTGTTGTCAGGACAACCATTTCAGGGCAAGCGAACTCAAATAAAATACGTTCAAAAGCCAAAAGTCTTGGTGGATCTAAATGTTCAATTACCTCTATTACTGCAGCTGCGTCGTATCCCGCTAAACGTTTATCCCGATAACAGAGCGATCCTTGGAACAGGTTTAGACGTTCTTTCTGCTTATCTGGCATCCGATCATAATGCAGTCGCTGTTGTGCAATTTTCAGTGATTGATGTGAGACATCCATTCCAACTATTTCATCAAACTGCTTTTCTCTCATCAGTTTACGAAGGAGTTTTCCTTCACCACACCCCAAATCCAGAACCCGTTTTGCTCCAGATTCTTTGATAACTTCTGTCGCCTGAGTCAAACGAATTTCGTTCAGACCGATACGTTCTTCAATCTGTGCTTCCTCTCCTTGAATCTGTTCTTCATCTTCATCTTCTTCGACTTCTGTTTCACTCAATTGGGAAAGTGCCTGACGCGTAAGCCTCCGTTGATGTTTCAGGTAGCGATTGACAATAGTCTCTTGTTCTGGATGATCGGAAAGCCAATCCTCACCGTGTTTTAATAGTTTTTCAATCTCCGCCTCGTCAACCCAGTAGTGTTTTTCATCATCAAGTACGGGAATTAAAACATAAAGATGTGTGAGGAGTTCACTCAAACGACAAGTAGCATCAAGTGTGACGGTAAAATAACGACTCTCTCCCCAATCCGGGTATTGTGCGTTTAGTGTATGTCGTTCGGTATGGACAGTATAGTTGAGCGGCTCGAAAAGTCTCCGCAAGAAATTCTCGCCACCCCGACAAGGTAACGTCGACAACTTTGCAGTTAAAGGTATAGGTGTATCTACAAGTTCAGGACGTTCTTTACAATTCCCTGATAAACCACTCCTAAAAACATTAGCGATTGCGACACTCATAAATGAGGAAGCGACATAAGGACGGTCGTTGACATATTCGGCTAAAGCGAAACTATCCCTAACCTGTCCATGATACCTGCGGACAAGTCCAACGGAATCAATATCAAGCAGCAGGGCTGCCGTACATCTTTCAGCATGTGCTTCGGGGTAAAAGACGTGAGCTTGTCCGAAGGCAAGTTTAAAAGATTGTAGTCTTTCAGGATGTTTATGCAACAGAAACCCAAGGTCTGTCGCAGGAGAATAGGTTGTTGTTATCGTCAAAAGCATTACAAATAATCTTCGTGGGTTGATCTAATACCCAATTAACCCGATCTGTAGCGCGAGGTCCCCGTGCCTCGCAATGTTAACCGCTATTAGAAAACGTCTAATCAAGTTAATTTGGTATAATAGCAAATTCACAATTATGTTTCGCTGAGCGGGTATCCGTAGGTAGATATTCAAATACCGCACAAGTATCGGAAGATAGAAAAGGTCACATTACATCAGCGTTTTCTATTATATCTTCTTTTCTACTTTCTGTCAAGTTTTTTGAATGTTCATTTGTGGTTTGGATTTGACTATATTCACTGAATGTGGTATATTAAACCAACCTGATGCTGAGAATAGAGGAATTTAAAATGTATACTCCACAATATCCCGGTCCCAATCTTGATTTACTTGAAGCGCAAGCGAGAGTTTGCACCGGTCCACACCAAACACGTCCGTTAGGAAAGAAATCCTCAGATGGACCACAACCAGATGCCATCCTCGAAACCATCTTAAAATCTCTTGAAGGTGAGTTATCGGAAACAGAGACGGTTTCGGAGGCACAGATGGGATCGTTTTTCGTGGCAATGACGCTCCGTAAATATTTTCCTGAGGCAACGCAATGGTCTCAAGCTGAGAAAGCAGCGTTTCAGAAATATCAACCCACATTATTACCCCGTCTTCCCAAAGAGATTCAATTTCTCATGAACCCTGAACTTGGATATGTTCCAACTAATCCAACAGAAACTATTGTTGTCATGGCGTTGGAAAAGATATTAAGGGCAAAACATTTAAGTTATACTGAAACGCGTCAGATGTGTGAGGCAATCCTTACTGATGATGTTAAACCTGCCCTCAAAGGTGCTGCACTTATTGGACAACGCATGAACCGAGAAACCTACGAGGAGGTGCGTGGATATCTTGATGCCTATTTCGGACCGGAACAGGTACGTCCAATTGATGTAGATAGTCTCACCCATTTTGGGCAACCTTACGATGGCGCAACACGCTATTTTCGTCCAACCCTATTTGTTGCAGCAGTCCGAGCAGCGTTAGGAGAACCCTCGCTTCTTCATAGTGTTGATGTGATGCCGCCGAAAAATGGTGTAACCGAAGAGGCAATTTTGCAAGCACTCGGCGCAAAAACCGACCTATCTCTTGAACAGACTGCCGCACTCATTACGAACAAATCGGTTGGATTTGGATACATCAGCCAGCGTGAGTATTCGCCTGGGGCTTATGGTATACGGGAATTGCGGGTGCATATCAAGAAACGTCCACCGTGGGCTGCTACTGAGAAAGCACAACAGTTCTTTTCTGCGCGTCGCGACAACTACATGGTGCTTGGCTATTATCATATCGGTTATGAAAAGCCTTTACTTCAAATGGCGTTGGAACGTGGGTTTCAAGGTGCAGTTGCTATTAAGGGTGAGGAAGGCACGAGCCATTACGCACTCCGCCTTGGAAAACCCTCTACTCCTGATAGGATGGCTGTTAACTATTCTCAAGGATTCAGATGCATTCATGGCAAACGTGAAGATTTTGCAATGGATATTGATCCGAAAACTTATGGATTTGAGTATGCACTGAATCCGCGTCCTGACACCGTTAGCGCGGATGCCTTCGCTGAAGCAGGCGTAGCAGCATTATCCGGTGAGAAAGGGCATATTTACGATAGAATTCTGCTCAATACGGCAATGGTGGATTATCTATTAGGTATCTGTCCTGATCCACATCATGCCATTGCGCGGACAAAGTTAGTTATGGATGATGGTAGTGCGTTGAAACATTTGAAGACGTATATCACTGCAAGCCAGAATTTTGAAAATTGGTATGAAAAACATTGAGAAGTGAACTGTAACTACCGATAAATCTACTAACCCAACTTAAAGCAAAGCGGAATAATGAAAATGAACTGGCAAATACTTAAAGAACATATCCACAGAATAAAACCTAATGAGTTTGAAAAACTCGTTGCTGCATTATTAGCATTATTACTTGATACAGATTTTAAAATTGCAAAATCTGGTTATCAACCTCGCGGTGATGCAATAAATATTGAAGGTACAATTGTAGTTCAGTGCAAAAAACACAAAGATGGAAGATCACTTAATCGAAAAGAAATTGTTGGAGATATTAATGAAGCATACTCAGATATATTGAACCTTCAATCTTATGTGTTAGCAGCCTCTTGCAATATTGGTGTTAGACTATGTGAGAGATTGAATACTGTTGAGAAAGAAACTGGTTTGGATATTGTTACCCTTGAAATGACTAACAAACTTTCAAACCTCGGAGCATTATGTGTTACTTTTTGGGAGGACGTGCACTACTTCTTTAAATCTTCAGACATCGATCGAAAATTTTTGGATTGGATTAAGAAGGAGAGTAACAACCTGAAAACGCTTCAGAAAATAGAAGAACTTAAGAATAAATTGAAACAAGGTCAACAGAGCAGAAATCAGGTTCAGAAAGATACAGAGGAATATCTCCTCAAGCGTTTTGGATACGATTCAAATCACAAGTTGCGCTTTAATTATTCTATCAACTTGTCTGAATCAATTAAGCGGAAATCACTTGAACTAAAAATCTCAGATTGGTGGAAAAATCCAAGTCAACTTGTTTGCTATCTTGAAGGAGAAGAAGGTATCGGAAAATCTTGGCTTGCTGCCAAGTGCGTGAACTCAATCTACCTCAATGAAAACACTGTTATTTTTTGGTTAGATAGTAATCGCTGGAAAGCTTGTAGATCTTTGGATGATTTGTTTCGGACTTGTTTTGAAACCCTCCCAGGTTACCAAGATGAGGAAAAAAATAACAAACTGAAGCACAAAATTCGTAATATCTGGTGGCCGCCGACACTCATTGTCCTTGACGGTGTTAATGAAGGGGAGGCGATTGGGGCAGCAACACGAATTCTTGACGAATATTTCACCCATAGAGACGAATTGGAAAACAGAATCCGATTTTTGCTAACCACCAGACCACTACAATTTTATCGAAATTTTAAACACAATTTATGGGAAGGCTGTCAGAAAATTTCAGTTTTACCTTTCTCCGACACAGAATTGTCGGAGGCACTTAACCAAAAAGGTATACAATCAGGTGAGTTACCTCATTCATTGGAGAACATTGCCAAAATTCCTCGTTACTTCCAAACGTGTACCCGGCTCCGACATCTATTTCGTTCATTTGATGTAGTGCCTAAAGAAATAGTCTTGTGGGTAGATTTGCTTGATAAAATTAGTTTCTCAAACACACAGATTCGTGAAAAACTAGATTGGCAAAGCATTGAAGATGCTCAGGATATCCTTGCTAAACTTGCACAGGAAGCAAAGTGGACCAACGTGGAAAATGCCCCTGAGGCTTCTTTAAACTTACTTAAAGAGTGTTTTCCAAATTACCACGAAATCCGCCGAGATCTTGAAGAACAACGAATTGCATTTAAGGCAGGTAAGGTCCAAGCGGAATTGAGTCAAGCCCATATTGTACTCGGTTGGGCACTTTACCTTTCCAATCTTTTTGACACTAAAGAGTTTACCGGAACTGAAAATTGGGTTGAGAGTTTGCAGACTGAGCTTGAACCAATTCCTTCAGAAGACCTGAGAACTGAGGCACTATTTGTTGCACTACAAATCACTGCAATATCTCCCGAACCAGATATTTCACATGATCAGCTCTCACAAAAACGGGTTGCATTGATGCTTGCTTGGTTCAATAGCCATAACGCACAGATTACAAAGGAACGTATTTCTTTTTGGGTAGAAAAAGATACTGACGCTTATACACAACTTGTTGAAGCTAAATTTCGGGATCAAATTTCACCAAATGAGGAGGACGCACTCATTGAACCGTTGGCAAAAATTTGGCGAAACAAAAAAGGACAACTTAATCATTTAACATCGCGACTTACCAAGTGGCTTCTGCCTACATACGCTGATGAAGTAATAAATGGAAATGATATTATTGATCCTGAGCATCTTCCGTTTCCGACGATGGACTATACACGAATCCGATTGTCAACTGCTGCTCTTTCAATCCTGTCTCAGAGACCAGAACGTCATTTTTTACCTACACTTGCTCGTTGCTATGTAATTCATGAGGAAAAACCTCCGTTTAACGAAAACATCGGAAGATTAATGCGATGGGGATATACTGAAACCGTTTTAGGTGATTTGTATTGGTTAGCAGAACTATCTCAAAGAGATGATTTTTTATTAGACGGAGTTTATGGTTTAGTTGGGAGTCTTAAATTGGTGGAACTACCAAAGCCGTTGAAGCGTCCGCTCTCTGAAGAAGATAAAGAAATACGGGCAGTTGTGGAACAATGGAACAGTAGTTTTAAACCATATATAAGTCGTATCCGTGATCAAGAACAATTATTAAAAGGGAACTCACCATCTGCAAATGTGGAAGGAAATTACCATGGTCTTGATTATTTAGCAGTTCGAAAAGACTTACCAAATTTACGTGATGACGATTTAGTTAAAATCAAGGAAGTTTTACAGTACATTTCAGAAAATACGAAGCTGGAACAACATGTAGATGCTACACTTGAGGATTATTGTATACAAAACTTAATACCATGGGTTGCCAAGAATGATCCTAAAGGTTACGCCGAACTTGCCTGCAATCTGAAACTTAACACCCTGAATCAAAAATGGGCGCAGTTCAAACTGTTGTCAAGTCAGGGACTCATTTTTAAACCCGAAGATTGCACAAAAATTACAGAAGCAATTCTTAGAATGAAGAAACAATTAACTCAAGGTAAAGATTTCTATTCGGATATTGCTTGGTTAACTTACTTGTTACTATAGTTTGGACAGTTTGAAGTTTTTTAGAGACAAAAAGCAGAAAAGAGGGTATCCTTTCAGAATATATAATTTTTATTTTTGAAAGGACATTCAAAATGGACCCTCTTCTCCGCTTATATTCTATGTTATCAGAATATCAACACCACTTCAAGTATAAAAACTTCAACCATTTTCGCACTTTTGTCTTGGGTTTGATAAATACCCCGCATCGTGGCACCATGACACAGATATATCTATCAACAGAACAATCAACAACCTATTGGCCACTACCGAAGTTTCTCTCTCGTAGCGTATGGAGTGTTGATAAAGTCACATCAGTATTGACACAACAAGTTCAATCCGTTTTCAATAAAGGTGTCTATGTCTATGATGAAACCCATTCTACCACTGATGGTCTTCAGCAATATGGCACGCATTTCTTCAGAAACACGCGGTATAACAAACGCAACAAGAACCAATCGAAGTTCCATCACGGACACGAGTTCGGTGCTATCGGTTGGCTCTGTGAAACACCACAAGGGGTGCGTCTGTTTCCGTTAGCTGCTCGGGTGATGTGTCCGGGCAAAAAACGGGATAGCAGTCTTGCTGTGCTCAAGCGTATCTGTGCTCAGATGCCTGCGGGTCTGATAGTATTTGACAGAGGCTTTAATAGACGCAAGGTGTTTACACAAATCCTTTCACAAGGACACCACTTACTCTGTCGCACAAAGTCAAATGCTGTGTTCTATTATATACCCAAGCCACCCAAGCAACAGGGACAAGGTAGACCGAAACGTTATGGAGGTCGTGTGCATCTACCCTATCTGCAGTATAGAGATATCATCGTGAAAAACAAGACCCTTTCTGTCGCAGACAAAATCGTGCGGACAAAGATGTGTCCGGTAGATGTGCGGCTCGTTGTGATACGCACACGACCAAAGAAGTCTAAACCCTATCGCTATTTTTGTTTATTCACCTCCGACTTAGAGCGTCCGGTAGACGAGTTGATCCAACACTATAGAAATCGGTGGCAGATTGAAACCGCATTTCGAGATGTCAAACAGAACTTCGGTTTTGATACATATCAACTCCGAAAACGCAAGAGTTTGAACCGGTTTGCTCAACTCAGTTTTGTCGCAGCAACTCTCACACAACTCATTTTCACAAAGACAACGACCAACACAGCATCGGAAACGAATATAGACGATGTGCCTCTTGACTTAGAAGACGTGCTGCTGGCACTAAATAGGCATTGGTATAAAGCCAAATATCTGACACGCGGGTTGATGACCGCTTATTTGCAACGATGTTTCCAACAACAATGTTTTTCTGCGAGTTACGAGTCGAGACAAAACTCAAAGAAAAATCTAAAGATAGTTGAAGATTCTACATGAAACTGACCAGATTTACATATTTTTACGATAATCGCAAAAATAGTGTCCAAAATGTAGTGATTTCTAACAGAATTCAGAGATGTAAGAGTGTTTACAAAACAAATCTAACACCTGATCGGAAGTCCTAACGGGATGAAATTGTCCAAACTATAGTACTTGTTAACAGAATCACTTCTTTTTTGTGCCCCTGATGATGTATTGGTAGATTGGTTTACATTTCTGGCTTCTCAGGAACCACTCAGATCTTCAATTTGCTATAAGTCATTGCCTTATTTGTTCGAAAACCTGTTACCAGCTTCAATAGTAGAATTGGCGCAAGAGAAGTTGGAAGAACACCGATCTTTATCACATGAAAATCACAACCTGTCCGACCACGCGTCGGAAGAATTCTCAGAGGAAAAATTTTGGTGCACACTTTTTGCTTATGGATCTAAAGTTGAGGATAGAACAGTGAAGTATGCTTTAGAAGATTTAAAGATGAGAAAACCCGATTCAACTGGTACTTTTCCAATGCTGCGATTAGCATACTCTGATCCAAAACTATTTTTGGACGAAACACTAATTGATGAAAATATACAGAAACATCTATTTTCGCAGAACGGTAGAAGATGGATAATCCGTACTTATGACGGGAATGATGTACCGTCCTATGAGATACTAAGATCATTCATGCCTTCAGAATTTGTGGGTTCTTTTCTTTGTGCACCAGAGCAATGTGGCGATCTTTCTCGGTGGGGAAAAGATTTTATGGAGCAGATGTGTTCAATGTTTCAAGGTGATAAGGAAAATATCAATTCTGTGGAGGAAAATCGTTTTGGTATAAATCGTAGAGTCCTTCAAACTTGGGCTGAACAGAATCAGACCGATTTCTTGAACCTATCACACGAATATCTCATAGGTCTTTCCAAATCTCCATCGTATCAGCAACCATTAAGTGATTTTACGGATGTTATCCACTGTTTGTTATTACGCTTTCAACCTGAAAAAGCAATGAAATTTTATCAACAATGGAGTGCCGAAAGTGTAAGAACGATTTTTTCAAACGAATATGGAATAGAAACCCTTCTTGCTCAACTCTGGAAAGTGGAGCAATGCAACTCACCAAAACATGTTCAACTTAGACGAACTCTTTTAGAGGAATGTCAAAATGATGAAGAAATAATGTTTATGACAATTGCTGCTTTGGCTGGAGGAGGTAAAGAAGAATTATGGAATTTGGTGACACATGAATTTTTAAAGAGTCATTATGCAAAGGAACGCAATCTTGGTGTTTCGATTTTACCCTGGTTTGGAACCGACGATGCTGTTGAATTGCTTGAAAATTTGAAATCAAACGATAAAAGTTGGTGGGTTCGTAATCACGCTGCATGGGCGTACGAAATTGCCCAACAAGAACGTAGTTGCCGAGAAGTCTACAGAGAAGCTTTACAAACCCGTGACTTATTTCGAATTTCCGCTGTTTTTGAGCAAATGATACCCGCTCTTTCACCTACTGCTAAATGGTGGCATAACCAAATTGAAAAAGAGGAACTTTGTCCTGAATCACAAGACAATAATCCCAAACTTCTTGCTCTCATTTACCGATTTTGGTATCGCTGGAGAAATTCTTCAAAGACGAGACGCAATGTTGAAATTTTTGGTAGAAAACTAAGCGATTATTGTCGAGGTGAAAAACTCGGTTTCGGTTCACCACCCAGACTTGCACCTTGGTGGAAACCTGAGTAAGTAAAAATATTGACAGGGTTAAAGCGCACATTCATGTCCTAAAATATCATTTGAAAGGAAAACCCCAAATGATTGGCATATCATATCACGCAGGCGGCATGAAAGACCTGCCACTCCAAGAAGTTATCTCTATCCTCTCCGAAGTCGGCTACGATGCAATTGAGATGATGTGCGGACCAGAAGCACATATCCCCTCTGGCGAGATAACAGATACCCTCCTCAAAGAGATCAAAACGATGATAACTGACCACGGATTAAAGGTCTCTGTCATCAATCCTTTTACTGGAAAAGGGTTGTATCAACTGGCATTAGAGGACAAGCAGGCTGCGATTGATCACTATGCACTCCTGCAGGATGTGGCAGTAGCACTTGACGCACACGGAGTCAATTTTCTCACTGGCTACGGTGGCGACAAAGGAGATGCGTTTGCTTGGAAACTGCTTGTTGACGTGCTAAAACCGATCTGTCGCCGCGCCGAAGAACTTGGGATTACAATGAATATCCATAACCACGAAGCAACGACAATTGATTCATCGTCTAAAGTCACCCTGCTAATTCAACACGTAGAATCCGCCTCCTTGAAAGCACTAAACGACATCACCAATTTCTATCACTTAGATGAGGATATTGCTGAAGTCACCGAAAAATTGGGACATCTAACTGCACACTGCCATGTCAAAGGCGTAACAGGCATGTATCCCTACAGCACATTTCTAATTCCCGGTGAGGAAGGTGACGAGTTAGATTTTCGCACTTTCGCTGAAAGCTTAGGCAAAGTCGGCTACGATAAATATATCTCTGTGGAAACCTTTCCGCACATGCGAATGGAAAAGGCACAGATTGCTTATGATATGATGGCACGAACCTTGAAAGAATTGCGGCTTAGGTAACAAAAATCGGTCGTATAATGGCACCTTTTGACAAATATTTTACATCCGTTCATTGATGGTCTAATTGTATACTCCTAAATTTTATGCTATAATATATGCCATTGCTTAACGAAACGTTTTTTCTAACACCGTATATCCGTTATAGTCAGGAGACAACCTTATGAAAAGTCTATGGGAGTCGCACATCGCTAACGGCAAGCTTGTGTTGGCTCTACTCGTATTCGTATCCCTGTTCTTAATAACAGCAAAGGAAACTAATGCCGAAAAGGATAAAGACATGGAAAAAAATCGTATCCAAATTTATGCAGAAAACCCGCGTTATTGGCAGTATAAAGATGAGCCAATTCTACTCATCGGTGGTTCAGTTGAGGACAATCTATTTCAGATCCCGAATCTCAAAGAACATCTTGAACTGCTGAAATCAGTCGGTGGCAACTATGTTCGGTCCACAATGAGTTGGGTTGATGAAGGCGATGTGCCACCCCATAAAAAAGTCGGTGACCAATATGACTTAAATCAGTGGAACGACGAATTTTGGACACGTTTTCGGAACTTCATCACGTGGACTCACGAGATGGATATTATCGTCCAGATTGAGGTGTGGGCAACCTTCAACTATTACCGCGAGCCTTGGGCTATCAATCCCTTCAATCCAAAAAATAACAGTAATTACACAGTAGAAGAGACAGGGTTACCCACTGTTGTTGATAGCCATCCTGTTGCAACGAAAAACAACTTTTTCTGGTCCGTACCGAAAGAACGTAATCAGGAAATTGTTTTGAAATATCAGGAAAAATTTGTGGATAAACTTCTTTCCGAGACGCTTCAGTATGGGCACATACTCTACTGCATGGACAACGAAACCGCCGTCACGGCTGCGTGGGGTGAATATTGGGCAACGTATATCCAGAAAAAAGCATCGGAAGCTGGACGGGTTGTTGAAACTACGGAGATGTGGGATCCGTGGGATCTATCCGATAAGAAACATAAAGCGACGTTTGACCATCCCGAAACCTATTCGTTCTGTGATATATCACAGAATAACCATCAGAAACGGCAGCGGCATTGGGATAATGCCCAGAAAATTCGCGCACAACTTTCACCGATCCGTCCCATCAATAATATTAAGATTTATGGTGCTGATGGCGGACGATTCGGGAGTACACGAGATGCGTTGGAGCGGTTTTGGCGAAATGTTTTCGGTGGATTTGCATCAGCACGGTTCCACCGTCCTGACAGCGGAGTCGGTTTGAGCGAAATCGCACAAGCACACCTCAAAAGCATGCGAACCATCACAGACGAAATGGATATATTTACGTGCAAACCTCACAACGATTTGCTTTCTAACAGAGAAGATAACGGCGCGTATACCATTGCAAACCCCGGACGTGAATACGCTGTCTACTTTCCAAAAGGTGGCACGGTTGATCTCAACCTGAGTGCTGGTAAAAGCACAGATGCCAAAACGGTAACCATAAGATGGTTAAATATCCGCAAAAGCGAATGGAAAAAACAAGAGGAAACCCCGTTCAGCGAGAGCATAACGTTATCTGCACCGACCGAAGCACATTGGGTAGTTTTGATTCAATCAAAATGAAGTTCAAGTAAATTGTTGGGTTTTCCATTGTTCAATCCATAGGTGTGTTATACCAAATTAACTTGATCCCACTCGGTAGCTGCAGTTTCTAACCGCACCTTTTTGTATCAACATCTCAAATAACGCAAAGGACGAGAATATCAGCGTTCGTAGTCGCGCAATTCACGCGCCTCTTACATTCAAAGAAAAGAGGCGCGTGAATTGCGCGACTACAAACGAGATAAATCAAGTTAATTTGATATTATATCCATTATAGTCAGGAGGCAATCTTATGAAAAGTCTGTGGGAGCCGCACATCGCTAACGGCAAACTTGTGTTGGCTCTACTTGTATTCGTATCCTTGTTCTTAATAACAGCAAAGGAAACTAATGCCGAAAAGGATAAAGACATGGAAAAAAATCGTATCCAAATTTATGCAGAAAACCCGCGTTATTGGCAGTATAAAGATGAGCCAATTCTATTAATCGGCGGTTCAGTCGAGGACAATCTATTTCAGATCCCGAATCTCAAAGAACATCTCGAACTGTTGAAATCAGTCGGTGGTAACTATGTGCGGTCTACAATGAGTTGGGTTGATGAAGGCGATGTGCCACCCCACAAAAAAGTCGGTGACCTATATGACTTAAACCAGTGGAACGAAGAATTTTGGACGCGTTTTCGCAACTTAATCAGATGGACACACGAAATGGATATTATCGTTCAAATTGAGGTGTGGGCAACCTTCAGTTATTACCGCGAACCTTGGGATACGAATCCCTTCAATCCAAAAAATAACAGCAATTACACCGCAGAAGAAACAGGGTTACCTACTGTTGTTAAAAGTCATCCTGTTGCAACAGAGAACAACTTTTTCTGGTCTGTGCCGAAAGAACGCAATCAGGAAATTGTCTTGAAATATCAAGAAAAGTATGTGGATAAACTTCTCTCTGAGACACTTCAGTATGGGCATATACTCTACTGCATGGACAATGAGACTGAAGTTACGCCCGAATGGGGTGAATATTGGGCAAAATATATTCAGAAGCAAGCAGCAGAAGCTGGGCGAGTCGTTGAAACAACGGAGATGTGGAATCCGTGGGAATTATATCATCAGAAACATCGATTGACAAGCGACCATCCTGAAATATACTCGTTTTGTGATGTATCACAGAATAATACACAGAAGCGTCAGACACATTGGGATAATGCACAGAAATATCGGGCAGAACTCTCACCGATCCGTCCCATCAATAATGTGAAGATTTACGGTGCTGATACCGGGAAATACGGTAAGACACAAGATGGATTGGCACGGTTCTGGCGAAATATTTTTGGTGGATTTGCCTCAGCACGGTTCCACCGTCCTCCCAACGGACTCGGTTTGAGCAAAACAGCACAAGCGAGCCTCAAGAGTATGAGAATGATCACAGGAGAGATGGACGTTTTTACGTGTGAACCGCATAATGATCTGCTGTCTAACAGAGAAGAAAACGAAGCATATACCTTTGCCAATCCTGGAAAGGAATACGTTGTCTACTTCCCAAAAGGCGGTTCGGTTGATCTCAATCTGAGTGCTGGTGAAAAGAAAGATGCCAAAACGGTAACAATTAGATGGCTAAATATCCGCAAAAGCGAATGGAAAAAACAAGAGGAAATCCCCTTCAGCGAGAGCATAACACTGTCTGCTCCAACCGAAGCACATTGGGCAGTCTTGATCCAAGCAAAATGAGGTTCAAGTATACAAAATGTGCCAAATTTTTTGCATTCTCTACAATCTTGTGTTATAATATATTATATACCGTTGCTTAACGAGGAAATCTGTTCTAACGCCATTTTCATATTGGAGCAACCGCCATGTTAAAACATCGGCTAAATCAATTCAAACATGAAAATGTGGGAATGTTTGACCTCGCCTCAATCGGTATAACGCTTGCACTCGCGATAGTTATCGGTTATTTCGGGGGTAAGTGGATCGGTGGCAAATTAGGCAACGCAGATATCGGGTCGTACATCGGGTTTGCTCTCGGGACCGCTGCAGGTTTCATCGAAATGTTCCGATCAGTAGCGCGATGGAACCGGCAAATGGAACGCATGGAAAAGCAACGCCGTGATGCTGCACAACAAGCACGAAACGCTGAAGAAGAATAACGCCTAAAGCATCCGGGATCTGGAGATTTTGCATCCGTAATCCGCTGTTTTTTTGACAAAGGAGTCGCTCATAATGGGTGCCGCTTTGGAATTTGAAGACCGGTCTATCCGCAACATCTATTTATTTACATTCGGTCTCACCGTATCTGTTGTTGTGGAAGCATTGATAAAGGGTGCTTTTTCTGCGCTCCCGATTTTTCTCATTGGAAGTACTATCGGGTTCAGTCTATTCTGGTCTATTGAATTCGCAGCTCGGCGGGTTGTTCTTACCGAGAAAACGAAGCCAACAAAGTACTTACTGAACATGATTTTTCTCGGTAGGTATACAGTGCTCGGCGGACTACTCTATTTCCTATTTAATTTCCTGTTTGCTTCAACCGATATCATACTTGCTCTCTTAGCTTGCGTCACAATTTGCGTCACCTTTTTCGTAGTCAATTGGCTCAATAGCAAATTAAGTGACGCAAAAAGAGTGAAGAATGTAAAGATGTTTGACATTGCTTCAAGTGGGTTAATAATTTTCCTCGCCTTATGTATCGGTTATTTCGTGGGCAAGTGGATCGGAAGATATTTAGGCAACGTAGAAATCGGATCATATATCGGGTTCGCTTTCGGCTTCGCTGCTGCGCTTGTGCAGGGGCTTCGATTGCAAAAACAACGTCGCGATGCTGCACAAAAAGCACAAGACACTGAAGAAGAATAACGCCTAAAGCATCCGGGATCCGCTGTTATTTTGACAAAGGAGTCGCTCATAATGGGTGCCGTTTTGGAACTTGAGAACCGGTTTATCCGCAACACCTATTATCTTATACTCGTTTTCACTTTAATGGTAAATGGGCAAACATTAAAGAGTGAACCTTCTAAGTTCCCGATTCTATTGATTGGGAGTACTATCGGGGTTTGTTTATTCTGGTTTATCGAATTCGCAGCTCGGCAGGTTGCCCTTCCCGAAAAAACGGAGCAAACAAAACGTTTACTGGGCATCATCGTTCTTGGTAGGTATACAGTGCTCGGTGTACTAACTTATTTCTTGCTCTATTTCTTGCTAGATCTTTCTTCAATAGATAGCATATTTGCGCTCATAACGTGCGTAATAATTTGCGTCCCCGGTTTCGTATACAATTGGCTTCGTGAAAGAGCTGGTATCATAAAAGAATTAGAGATGTTTTACCTCGCTTCAAGCGGGTTAATAATTTTCCTCGCCTTATGTATCGGTTATTTCTTGGGCAAGTGGATCGGAGGGAAATTTGGCGATGCATCAATCGGAGCAAATATCGGGTTGGTACTCGGTGTCGCTACTGGGCTTGTGCAGGGGTGTCGAATGGAAAAACAACGTCGTGAGGCTGCACAAAAAGCACGAGACATGAAAAAGGAAAACCTATTGAGGATCAACAATGATTCGCCGTTATTTTGACAAAGGAGTCATCTATTTAGACAAAGGAGTCATCTATTTAAATGGGTCCCACACTTGAATTTGGTGACCGGTTTATCCGACAAGTTTATGTCTTAACAATCTGCCTCACCGTTGTGATTGCTGCAGTATTGTTAGTCTTCAAACGTGTCGCACTTCCAAGTTTTCTTATCGGTAGTGTTATTGGTCTGAGTTTGTTCTGGTCAGTTGAATTCGTCATTCGGAGGCTGGTTCGCCCCGGAAAAACGCAGCGAACAAAGTATTTGCTCGGCTTCATTGCACTCAGCAAATATACAGTACTTGGTGTGCTCCTCTATTTCTTGTTTAGAACAAAGTGGATGGATATCTACGCGTTTGGCGGAGGGATTGTTTTAGTACAGATCGCCATCATTATCAAAGCAATTGGGTTGATGATAACTATTCTTAGAAAAAAAGACCCTGATCAACCTTAAGAGAAACCTAAAAGTCTAACGTGAGTTTGGTAAAAACGAGACTTCGTGCTTCTTGTAGGGGCGAGGTCCCCTCGCCCGTAGGGATTAGGCAACCTAACCCCTACGAAAATGTCCGCATATTTTTAGAATTTGCCATATATCAAACTCAGTCGTTAAAAGTCTACTTTGAAGTGGGAAGTGAAATAATCCCACATTTAATATATAACAACATAACATGAAAAAAATATCGTTTATTTGCTTGGTTATCGGGCTCTGTTTCGTGGCAGTAACCGGGACTTTCGCAGCTGAGGATGCGTCCTCAACGGAAACCCATTCCGATGACCATAGCCATCGTTCTTGGCTCTCTTGGGTTTCACAGTTATTACCTAATAGCATCATTCCAGAACCCGATGGATGGCATCAACCGGACCTGATTCCAAACACTTTTTTTGCTGTTCTCGTTTTAGTCATATTTTTCGTTCTCGTAACCCGGAAGTTGAAACGGATTCCCGAAGGAAAAGGACAAACCCTTTTAGAACTGTTTGTGGGGGGTATCATTGATTTCTTTGGCGGAATCCTCGGCGAACACGGCAAAAAATATGTCCCTTTTGTTGGTTCATTTTTCATCTTCATTCTCTCACTGAACTATCTCGGACTCATCCCAGGCTTTCAATCCCCGACAGCAGATCTAAATACAACACTCGCCCTCGGCATAACAGCCGTGTTGGGCGTTCAAATCATCGCTATTAAAGAGAACGGAATCGGCGGATATCTCAAGCATCTTATGGGCAACCCGCCGTGGTTAGGTGTTTTGATGTTTCCACTTGAAGTCATTGCCCAGTTATCGCGGGCAGGGTCACTTGCTGTTCGTCTTTTCGGTAATATCTTCGGTGAAGAATCGGTTATTATTCAACTCACCCTATTAGCAGGTGGCATAGCATTATTTGGATTAATTCCTATCCCAGTTCAAGTTCCAATGATGTTCTTTGGGTTGTTCGGTGGTTTTCTACAGGCATTCGTTTTTACCGTCTTAACATCTATTTATATCGTACTGTTCATAGAACACGGCGAAGAAGCGCATGAAGCGCATCATTAATTTTCTGTGGGACAAGCGTTAACTTGCCCCTATCTGTCCAAGGAGGACATTTCATGATTTATTTAGCAGTGTTGGCGTTTGGTGTAACATTAGGCTTGCCTATCGCCGTTATTTTTGCCTCAACAGCGCAGGGCAAGGCAACGAGTACCGCCCTTGAAGGGATCGCACGTCAACCTGAATCAGCTGCGAAAATTCAAACCGCGATGATTATCGGTTTGGCTCTTATTGAATCGCTCGTAATCTATTCACTTTTAATGTTTTTTATCTTAGTGGAAAAACTCCCTGAAGGTGAAACGCTGAGAGGGATGATTGATGCCGATGCAGAAAAAAGTCAGATTGAACAAGTCCAAGAAAACGGCACTAACAATGTCGAACTCGAAATCCAAGACGAAGACAATTAAACGCTACTTCCAACCAATTGGGGCATCCAAAAATTGCCCCAAAAAGTTGGGAGCATAGTAGTAAGTAGTACAGGAAACTCATGAGAAAAAAAATATACGCATGTTGTCTCATTTTAATGGGTAGTTGTCTCACTTGTGTATTTGCCGCCGAGGATCCTGCTGGTGGAGGCGGAATCCTAGCACAACTCGGGATTTACCCCAAGACGATTATTATCCAAGTCATCGGGTTTCTGGTGGTGCTTGCAGTACTCTGGAAGTTCGTCTTCGGTAAAGTAGGTGGACTTTTAGAGGAACGCCGATCTGAAATCATTACTCAGTTGGAACAATTGAAATCTGACCGAGAAGAATTGGATCGACTTACCGCCGAAACGCGACAACGTTTAGGCGATATTGAAAGTGAGTCGCAAGCCAAAATTCAAGCTGCTATTGAACAAGGGAATACGGAACGTCAGCAGATCATCGCGCAAGCACGACAAGAGACTGAAGTTGAGATAGCAAGAGCTCGCGCAGAAATTCAACGTGAAAAAAATGAGGCTATATTAGAACTGCGCGGTGTTGTTGCTGAACTTGCTATTGATGCAGCCAGCAAAATCATTAGTGCGGAACTAACCCCTGAGAGACACCAAAGTATTATTGACGCATCCATTGATAGATTGTCAGCAGATTCACATCAATAGATCGTGCTTTTTGCGCATTCAAACTATTTTTATAGGTGAAAACTAATTATGAGAGACATTCGGGTCGCAAAACCTTATGCTCGCGCCCTATACGAAGCGGCTGACGAACAGAGTGTTTTAGAATCTATTGCCGCTGATATTGAGAAGCTGCGGGAGTTGATTGAACAGTCTGAGGAATTCACGCGATTTCTCAACAGTCCTATGCTGTCACCACAATTTAAAAGCGACACGTTTCAGCAGCTTTTTACTGATTCAATGCATCCGTTGATGGTTAATTTCTTCAAACTTCTTGCATTGAAGCAACGCGAACGTTTTCTTGTCGTAATAATGGATGTTTTTTCAGCTATAGCTGATGAAGCCGCTGGCAGGCTTGTCGCAAAAGTTACGACAGCAGTGCCGATTACACAAAACCAAGAGCAACGACTTGTCCAGCAATTAAGCGCATACTCGGGAAAACAGGTACGTTTGGAAATCGAAACCGATGAACAGATTCAGGGTGGATTTGTTGTGCAGTTAGGCGACACCGTTTTTGATGCAAGTGTCACAACACAACTCCAACGTTTGAAACGACAACTCGCAAAAGGTTAAATTGGCTGCGCGGTATAGAATTCACTACTAACATCCATTAGCAGGAACGATATAGCACGAAAATTCGCAGGTTTCCCATCTGAATAAAAGACAATTGCGACTCCACAGAGGATTGAAAATATGGCAAGAGAAGTCCGACCAGACGAAATATCAAATATATTAAAACAGCAGCTGCAACAGTTTGAACAAGACGTGGATGTATATGACTCCGGCACTGTGCTGGAGGTAGGCGATGGAATCGCGCGGGTGCATGGGCTTGCCAACGCAATGGCAAGCGAAATGATTGAATTCCCGAACGATGTTTACGGCATCGCTTTTAACCTTGAAGAAGACAACGTCGGTTGCGTACTGTTCGGCGAAGACCAACTCATACATGAAGGCGATACTGTTAAATGTACAGGTAGGTTACCTGAAGTTCCTGTTGGAGAGGCACTCCTCGGACGAATGGTTGACGCGCTTGGAAATCCCATTGATGGTTTGGGAGACATTCGGACAGAACACCGACTCCCCGTGGAACAAAAAGGGTTAGGCATCGTTCAACGACAACCCGTTAACGAACCTCTTTACACAGGTTTGAAAGCTATTGATAGTTTAACACCAATCGGAAGAGGGCAACGTGAACTTATCATCGGTGACCGCCGAACTGGTAAAACTGCCATTGCTATAGACGCTATTCTAAGTCAAAAGAACACAGATGTCTACTGCATCTATGTCGCAATCGGACAAAAAGGTTCAACCTTGGCACAAGTTGCCAATACGCTTCGCGAACACAACGCATTGGAATATACCATCATCGTTTCTGCGCCTGCAAGTGCGCCATCACCTCTTCAATATCTCGCACCCTACTCAGGCACTTCAATGGGTGAATACTTCAGTTCTAACGGTAAACACGCGCTTATCATATACGATGATTTAACGAAACACGCATGGGCATACCGACAGATGTCCTTGCTTGCACGCAGACCTCCAGGTCGTGAAGCTTATCCCGGGGACGTTTTCTATCTACACTCACGGCTATTAGAACGCGCAGCAAAACTCAGTGACGCATTGGGTGGCGGTTCTCTCACTGCTTTACCTATTATTGAAATCTTTGAAGGCGATTTGACAACCTATATCCCAACAAACGTTATCTCCATTACCGATGGACAGATATACCTCACAACAGACCTATTCAACAAAGGTGTGAGACCCGCGATTGATGTCGGTACATCTGTTTCGCGTGTCGGCGGCGATGCACAGGTTAAAGCAATGAAATCGGATGAGGTTGCGGGCACACTTAAGCTTGATCTTGCGAGTTTCCGAGAAGTTGCTGCCTTTGCACAATTCGGATCGGATCTGGATGCATCAACGCAATCTTTGCTCCTCCGTGGTGCACGGCTCGTAGAATTGCTGAAACAACCACAATATCAACCGATGCCTGTTGAACGGGAAGTCGCCTCTATCTTCTGTGGCACGAACGGTTACTTAGACGAAGTGCCTGAATCAGAAGTTGCGCGGTTTGAATCTGAATTTCTGCAATACCTTGACAGGAATCACGCGGAACTCCTCTCCGAAATCGCAGAAACCGGTCTGTTGGGTGATAAATTGCTTGAAACCTTGCACGCTGCTGTCAAGGCATTCAAGGAAAATTGGAGTGATACACCGCCTGCACCACAGCCGCAAATTGCGGCAGTGCTGTCGGGAGAATCCTCCGCAGAGGAAGCCCCAACTGAAGGTGAATAGTCATGGCAACCCTACGAGAAATTAGGCGGCGGATCGTCAGTATTAAAAATATTGAGCAGGTGACCGATGCGATGCGCGTCGTTGCTGCAGCGCGACTACGTCGTGCACAAGAAAATATTACTGCTACCCGTCCATACGCAGATAAACTCAACACTATCTTGGGACATCTGATCTCACAGATGGACACTGAAGAACAGGCTTTGACACATCCGCTACTGGAAACCCGTGAGATCAAACATGTCTGTATTATCTCCGTTTCTAGTGACCGTGGTTTATGCGGTAGTTTCAATAGCAATGTTATCCGCACAACCACACAACAGATACAACATTACCAAGAAAGTGGCGCGGACGTAACGCTTATCTGCATCGGCAAACGTGGGCAAGAGCATTTTGCACGCCGTGGATACGACATTACGGACGAATACAACAATATCTTCCGTCAACTCCAATTCCAAACGGCTGTTGATGTTGTCCACGAGTTTGAACACCTCTATGTTGACAAAAAGATAGACAAAGTTGAGGTAATTTACAACAATTTCAAATCTGCTATTCTTCAGACCGTGCTTGTTGAGCAACTTCTCCCGTTGGTGCCTGAGGAACCAGAAGGCGATACGCTTTTCCTTGATTATATCTATGAACCGGGACAAGTGGAACTCTTTGAAATGCTACTCGGCAAACATCTGAACATGCAAATGTGGAAGGTACTTTTAGACTCAAACGCGGCAGAGCAAGCAGCACGGATGGCTGCGATGGAAAATGCAACACAAAAAGCAAAAGAACTTATTGACGAATTAGTCCTACAACGCAACAGGGCACGTCAAACACAGATTACAACGGAAATATCGGAAATTGTCAGTGGTGCAGCCGCACTGGAAGGCTAACGACAAGCAAATGTCAATATAAACAATTCTAAAGGCTTACTCAGTCTTTTGACAAAAGGTTAAGACAGATGCACAAAGCTAATCCGAATACGCATCAAGATTGTAGGTCTCTACTTCAAAAAGCGGTGCGCCGTGGCGAATCCGATCTTGTTGTTAAAGTTGTAGACCATCTTTATGAAATTGGGGATATAAGGTGGTTAAAACAACGAGTGGGCGTGATTATCGCGGAAGAATGTTGGCCCTTGATGGGGAAATGGGAATTACCCGAAAAAAGAGATATGCAACAAGCAGCATCGCAAGAGATTCTCTGTCAGGCAGCACGATACATAAAATTTAAAGATGCGGCTGGGCTCGGTTCTCTTGCTTATGCTCTTTCAGAAGGCGACAATTCTGTATTGAGTGGATCGGATGAAGATACATACATAAAACATATTTGTGCTGCTATTAAGAATAAAGATAATTATTGGGAATGGATTATTTCTCAGTGCTCATGTGATCTGACTAAACGTTTTGTTGAACGAACTTCTCAAGCATATCGTAAAGGTGGATGGCCCTGGGATAGAGCATTTATACAATCTGCAGCGTATTTAGTTGTAATGGATGGTCTTCCGGAATTGCAATTAGGAATTAAAAAGGAATC
Organism: Candidatus Poribacteria bacterium; assembly: GCA_965237835.1. Taxonomy (GTDB): domain Bacteria; phylum Poribacteria; class WGA-4E; order WGA-4E; family WGA-3G; genus MSPOR6. Next base: position 2,080,378 of record OZ250160.1, read on the forward strand.
AAAATTTCCGTTTTGGGTTGCGTTGGATAGACATACTCCTCAAGGAAAATCCGTCATTAGTAAACTAGCAAAAGAGACGGGATTCCCTTGGCGACAATTGAATTGGATAAGTTTTTATTGTGAAAGTGGTATAGTTTATAACCAAGTGCCATCACCTTGGTGGGACAGAGAGGTAGAATGGCGGCTTAGCAAAGTAGGACTTTCACTTGACGAGGCAGAATCAATGTGGACAAAAGTACGTCCACTTTTTATTGAATTGTCACAAGATGAATCCGCACGACTTGAACACCACCTTGACGTGAGCATTGGTCAAACAAATAATATAACCGATAGTCAACTTAGTTTGTTTTAGCAGCTGAAGGAACAAAGGCATGATAAGTAGCAACGAGATTCAGTCTTTAGTCAATCTATTACAAGAGAGGAACGTTTCACTATACCATGCCTGTCAACTAATTGACTTTGATTCGTATCTCGCTTTGGGAGGTATCCCTTCACGTGCTCTGCTTGAAAACAAACAAGCACAATTTACTGCATTTGATACTGATGGCATAGACTTAGAAAATAGTGTTTGGGATAAAGTCTTCATAAATTTATCCGACTTTGGCAGAGGGTTTGCACAGGGGGCAAAGAGCGTTCCAAATCCTTATGGTCCCATACTATTTGAAATGAACCCCAAGGCTTTGTTAGAAGCAGATGATGTCGCTGTATGTCTTTGGTCGGCGGGTGCAAAAGGATTTAACCGAGAAGTTGAAGCACTTGGAACAGTTGAGGATATTAATCGTCTATTCTTACACCCAGTCAATTCTGGTTCCCCTCAAAGCGCCTATATTAAGTTTAGGGATCGGTTGGAACAAGAATTTGGGAAACAGAAAGCACAAGATCCTGAAATTAGCTGCACGGTGCCAAACGGTGTATTCTCAACCCAATATGTCAATTTAGTAAGGGTTGATCCTTATATCGTAAACGGTCAAAACTTACGAAATTTGACCGAGTCAATTAAACAGAAATACCAAGGACAGTTCCCTATTTATGAACGCAGTTATTTTAAAGAATCTAGACGCAATTTTTACAACGAAATTGCTGAGCGGATAGGTGAAGAAGTCCCGACGCTCCAGGCACTTGCCAGTGATACTACATGCTCTGAGCCTTTACGGGTCTGGACAGTACAAATCCTCGAATCCAAATTAGAATATCAATTTCAAAGGTATGCTAAGTATTTATACAATGGAACGCTTAAACCGATGAGAACAAGCACGATACTTAATTGATATGTAACAAATCGGTCAGCGTTACTCAAAATAAAAAGGAATCTCACATGAACCAAGGAAAAATCTTAGAAGTTGTCGGCGCACGAGTAGACGTAGATTTTTCGGAAGGCAAACTGCCGGATATCCTAAACGCTGTTAAAGTTGAACGTTACGACGGAAGCGAGTTGGTACTTGAAGTTCAACAGCATTTAGGCGAAAATCGGGTGCGCGCAATCGCAATGGATACAACAGATGGATTAGTTCGCGGCACGGTCGCAATCGATACTGGCGGTCCTATCACCGTCCCTGTAGGTGATGCAGTGCTCGGGCGCGTTTTCGACGTAACTGGTCAACCGATTGATGAAAAAGGTGATGCCGGCGAAACCGAAAGATATTCTATCCACAGACCGCCACCCCCGCAAGCCGAACTCACCACTTCCGCAGAAATGTTAGAAACAGGCATCAAAGTCATTGACCTCGTTCAACCTGTCGTTCGGGGTGGAAAAGTCGGATTTTTCGGTGGCGCAGGTGTCGGCAAAACCGTTTTGGTCGCTGAACTGATCTATAACATTGCCACACAACACGGCGGTTATTCCGTATTCTGTGGTGTCGGTGAACGCACACGCGAAGGAAATCAGTTCTGGCTTGAACTTGACGAATACGGTGTTATTGACAAAACTGCCATGGTGTTTGGACAGATGAATGAACCGCCGGGCGCACGTCTCCGTGTCGGTCTTGCAGGCTTATCTATGGCGGAATACTTCCGTGACCAGCAGGGACAAGACGTTCTCATCTTCATTGACAATGTCTTCCGTTTCACATTGGCAGGTGCTGAGGTATCAGCACTGCTCGGTCGGATGCCTTCCGCTGTCGGATACCAGCCGACACTCGCAACCGAAATGGGTGAGCTGCAGGAACGAATTACCTCCACAAAACACGGTTCAATTACCTCATTCCAAGCGGTTTATGTTCCAGCTGATGATTATACCGATCCGGCTGTCATCGCCGTTTTCTCGCACCTTGACGCTGTGACGCGATTGGAACGTAACATCGTTCAGAAAGGAAGATTCCCCGCTGTGGATCCACTCACTTCCAGTTCACGTATCTTGTCACAGGAAATTATCGGGGACGAACATTATCAGACTGCCTTCAGAGTCAAGCAAGTATTACAGGAATATGGTGACCTGCAGGACATTATCGCTATCCTCGGTGTAGATGAACTGTCGGATGACCAGAAAATAGTTGTTAACAGGGCACGGAAAATAGAGATGTTCCTTACGCAACCGATGTTTGTGGCAGAACGTTTCACCGGAACCCCGGGCAAATATGTGAAAATTGAGGATACCGTGCAGGGTTGCCAAGCAATTCTCAAAGGCGATTGCGACGAACTGCCTGAACAGGCACTACGTTATATCGGCACTATTGACGAAGCGTTTGAGCAAACGAAAAACAAAGAATTGGAAGCAGCAGCTGATTAGTAGTTAGCGGCGTTTGTAGTCGCACAATTCATTGCGCCTCTTACATTCACATTAGTTTGTAGTCGCGCAATTCACGCGCCTCTCACATTCACATTAGTTTGTAGTCGCGCAATTCACGCGCCTCGGACATTCACATTATAAAACAACATAGATATGCTAAACAGAAATTTTCATCTTGAAATTCGGACACCGGAAAAATTGATATATGAAGGCGATGTAACAAGCGTTCACGCGCCGGGAATCGAAGGCAACTTTCAGATTCTGACAGGACACATCCCTTTCCTTACCGCATTAGACGTCGGTGAAATCCGAATCAGTGAATCGGAAACTCCACGCTCAATGGCGACAAGTGGCGGGGTTTTTGAAGTGTTACGTACTGGTGTTACTGCATTGGTTGAAACAGCAGAATGGGCATCGGATATTGACGTAGCGCGTGCCGAAAGTGCACTTGAACGTGCCAAAGAACAACTCGCAGCAGATGCACCCGATCTGAATCTCCCCCGCGCTGAAGCAGCACTTGCCCGCGCACAAAATCGAATTAAAGTTGCGGATAATTTGAACAATTCATAAGCATCACCCCAATGCGTCCGTTTTCCAATTAAAATCCTATGCTTCTGTTAAGAATTTCTTGATATTTTTTCTGTGATATGCTAAAATAGATTTTAAGTCTACGAGAGGTTTGTATGCAATATGCACTTTGAGAATTATGAACCTGTTCAATATAAACACAATATCTTGTTTAATGTCGTTTTTCAGGCTCGTTTTCCCGAAATTATGAGAATTGAGCACGAGCCTCCTAACGTAATATGTAGGAGTAATAGGTCAATAACCCCGCCCTAAAGGGCGAGGCTTGTTCAATACGGCAGCCAAGCCTATCTGTTGAACAAGGGTAACTTATTGACTACCGTAACATATCGCAGTATCTCGGTATGGCAGCCGAAACAACGGTTAGAAAACGATATACCGAACTGGTAGTAGGTATTATCTAAGGATGCTCCCAAAGTCTTAACCCACTTGGATACTGTGATCGGTAAGGGGAAACATACACCTACGAAAGTAGAGAGCCCGCAAGGGTCATTACCTGTTTTCTTTCACAGCACCGGGTCAGGTCTATTAGGTGAGTGGTGACAGTCTCACTCAACGAAGCAGCCCACTGGAAAGAATCGCCCACGGGTCTGTGGCGAAAAAACAACTTGCACCCCTTTAGGGGGAAATCTATAATTTAAAAAGGAGCGGTGTTTCCTCCCCCGCCTAAAGGCAGGGGTTTCCACACCGAAGATTTTGATGATGGCTTCACAAAATAATCCGACATATTCAAGCAACATGAGCGGAACATCAATCGAAACTGCAACAACGGACTTCACTCAACTTCGTAAGTACCAAGTAGAAAAGCAAAAGCGTGAAATATCAGAACAATTTGACATCTTAGCACAACGGGAAGATAACTGGGATGGCCGTGGATCACAAAAACCAACTGATTTAACCCTCGTTCACGCTAAGGGTGTTATGAGTGCCTTTTTAGATTATGTCATTTCCGCTGGACATCGGTGCGATACACCATCTGTCTCCAGTGATGGAGACGGCAATGTAACCGCAGTATGGTACAAAAATGAACGGCAATTACACCTTCAAATTGGAGAACATGAGGCGGAGTACTTCAAAGTTTGGGGTACGAATATTGATACAGAGATGGACGCGGATTTTCTAAAACCTGAAAATTATCTAACGCTTTGGAAATGGTTAATTGATGAATAGCAGAGAGCCCGTGCAAGATAGTGAGGAACTCTATCAAAACGTACGAGGCAAATTGGAAGATAAAAAATATTCTATTCAGGAAGGAAAACTCAGAATTGAGTATCATGCCTTTTGGGATTCATCTTTGAAACCATCTGTAGATAGAGCGAAATTAAGAGATTGCGATCCTGCTTCAACTCTATTATGTAAGACGAATGGGATTGTTAGCATTCAAGCGGGTGATGTCCGCGCAATAGGAACTGTAAAAACGAAACATAAGAATGACGTGATAGCTGCTCACGCTGTAGATGTTATCCCTGATCCAACCTGTGAAAATCCTGCACATGCCATAATTGTTGTAAAGCCCGAATTTTTTGATTCAAAGAGCAAGCAGAAAAACGCATTTAAGTTGCTACAAATCGCACTTGCCCAACTTGCTACTAAAAATGGATGGACTTTAGAGCCAAGCCCACAGTAATAGACATAGAGTTTTTTTTTCAGATAACCGCGGATATTGACGTGGCGCGTGCTGTACGTGCCAAAGAACAACTTGCCGCAGATGCCCCCGTGCAGAAGCCGCCCTCGCCCGCGCACAAAATCGTATTAAGGTTGCAGACAAATCGTAATTTCTTCCCTTCATTCTCTGGTAGGCGCACTTTGTAAGCGCGTCTTTTTCTTTGTCTGAACCAGGATTTACAGGATTTTAAGATTTCAGGATTGAGATTATTGGTGGGTAACATTTTCACAACTCTTTTTTATTTCATCACCTGGAATAAAATTTTGATCGGGTGATATAAAAATTTTCGCAAATTCACTTAAAAAGATGTCATTTGATGTAAAGGTTTGGCAAAAGGGTAAATAAAGTAGATAAAGTACATCCATCAAATTAGAAAAATCTATTTTATTTTTCCCTTTCTTCCGCCATTGTTTTGATTTTGATTCACTGATTTTCAATTTATTTTCAATCGCAATATAAAATGCAACGAAAACTTGAAGACAATGGTAAGAATACGGTGAAAAACATTTCAAATGTGGCATATCCTCGTCTAGCCATCTCTCAATAATTCTTGCCCTAGCATCTGCACTTGATAAAGTACTATTCAAAATCAATCTTAAATTTTCAAATTTGCCATCATCGTCTTCACGCTCACAGAATTTTTTAGTGACCATTTTCAATTCAGGTGCGGATGTTTCTAAATATTCTCCACTTATTTGAGGGAATTCTGGAAATTCATACATTTCTTTATGTTTTTCCCAATCGCCTTCCTGAAAATCTAGACTTTCAATACAACGTTGGGAAAGTTCTTGCTCAAAATCGTTTAATCCAGAATGTTTCCACCTATCAAATATCTCAGATTCGTTAGATAAATCTAAATAAAGACCTTTACCTACCCCGGGTGTAGAAACTATTTGGATATCTGGGCGAACTGCTTTTCCTTCCATTGGTACTCTACGATCAGTACTTAATTCCGTGTATAGAAGTTCTAGGTGATCATTAGTGGAAACAGCCCCCAGATACCTATGTGCTTTCAATTTTGAAAGCAAAGAGTCTGTAATATCCGATTTCTTATCGTCTCCTCTATATTTCAACCGATCATTCACAATTTCCATTAGTAAAACTGGGGTGGTAATGAAAAAATAACGGTCACTCAATTCCAAACACTCATCATAACTTAAAAACTGTAAAACAGATTTATCAAAGATTAAAGTAGGAGGCATACTCATATTTAAATTTCCTCGTTAATTAAGGGCATCACTCATCCAGGGCATAACTTAACGGATGTCTTGAAGCCATTCTTTAATCAGATCTATAAGACCTGCATCGCCTGTCTTTTCTGCAAGTTTCAATGCAGTCCGGATGTCTTGTTCACCTTCCAACTTGTGCCCTAAGCTAACCTTCGTCTCACCTCTACCTAAATATGCTAAAGCATAATCAGGTTGGAGTCGGATAGCGGTGTCAAAATCGGTAATCGCAGCAAAATATTGTCCCAAGAAAGCTTTTACAGCACCCCTTGCTGAGTATGCTAAAGCATCATCAGGTTGGAGTTGGATAGCAGTGTCACAATCAGTGATCGCAGCAAAGTATTCTCCCAGCTTAGCTCTTACAAGTCCTCTCTGGCGATATGCTTCAGCAAAGTCAGGTTGGAGTTGGATAGCAGTGTCAAAATCAGCAATAGCAGCAAAGTATTGTCCTAACTCAGCCTTAGCAGTCCCCCGATTGTAGTATGCCTTGGCATTATCGGGTTTGAGTCTGATAGCAATGTCATAATCGGCAATCGCAGCAAAATGTTGTCCCAATTCATCTTTGGCGAGTCCCCGATTGTAGTATGCTGTGGCAGCACCAGGTTTAAGTCTGATAACGATGTTGTAATCGATAATCGCAGCAATGTATTGTCCTAAGTTATACTTCGCGAGTCCCCGATTGTAGTATGCTGTGGCAGCATCTGGCTCGTGTTGTATAACCATGGTATAGTTTACAATGGCACCCATATAATCCCCTAAATCAAACTTCGCATTCCCCCATCTAAAATAGGTATCTGCAGATATTGATTGTTGCCTTTGTGATAAAGGTTGAGGTGGATTTGACTGCTCCAGCAGTTTCTTGAGATATTTTGACGGGACAGCAAAATTGAGATTTTGTGCATCCAGGGCTCGGTGACCAGCAAAGGAAATCCCAATAACTTCACCCTTCCTGTTTAGCACAGGTCCGCCACTACTCCCTGGAGAAATCGGTGCAGTCATCTGCAGACGTTCTTTCGTGAGCTTATCTCGGCGGCTGCTGATAATACCATCCGAGAATGTGCCTTCCAATCCTTTCGGGTTGCCTGCAACGTAAACCGTCTCCCCAATCCGAACGACATCGCTATCACCCAGCGAAAGCGGTTTGATACCATAAGCGGTAACCTTTAGGAGTGCAAGATCGTTCGTCTTGTCAGTTGCAGTAACGCCTTCAATATTGTATGTGATGTACTTACCAACTATCTTTGCGGTGCCTTTTGCTGCGCCTGCAATCACGTGGTAGTTGGTAACAATTAGGTTGGGTTTAACAAAGAACCCGCTGCCAATGCCAAGGGTTTTGCCGTTTTTATCCTTCATCTCCAAGTATACCGTTGCCGCTAACGCTTTTTCGGCAATATCTTCGGCAGGCAGGGTGGTTTGGGCAAGTGCAGTGTTTATTGTGCAAAAGAGGAGAAAAGCAACAATAACGACTCGGGGGAATGTCCACAATAATTTATCTCTGTGTTTCATAAGATCTTCCTTAAAATAGTCTATAGAATGTCAATGCTGGAGAAAGTTGTGCATCAACCCAAAACTTCATGATGCAGTAATTACGGGATAGTCAATTTTACTTGTGGCGAACTGCAAACATGCGACAATATCTTCGGCTTCAAGGTCTGGCATTTCTTCAAGGATTTCTTCAAAAGAGAGACCACTCGCAAGTAAGTCCAAGACATCTGTCACCCGAATTCGCATACCTCGGATGCAAGGACGCCCACCGCATTGGTTTGGATTGAAGGTAATTCGGTTCATAGATACTACTCCTCAATTGTAAGTAGACAGTATTTTTTGATTATCAATATATGATAACTTATCCATTGCAGAATGTCAAGGAATGCAAAAGCCTTGACATACGCGAATTTTTCAGGTATATTTACGTATAAATTCGTTCGCAACGCGCGTGAAACAAATTGCAGCTTGAACTGACACAGCACCCACTTTTAAGGAGAAACACCGATGGAGACCTATTTAAACGCACGTCGACTTCCTTATGCACCAACAGACACAGCGGATATGTATCCCGAATCGGATGGAAAACCTATAGCTGAAACCGACCTACATATAGATGCAATATACCAGATGCGGCAAATGCTTAAAGCATATTTCGCTGAAAAACTGGATGTTTATGTCTCCGGCAATATCATGATGTACTACGTAAAGGGTTCCCCGCAACAATCTGTATCGCCTGATATTCTCGTCTCTTTCGGTATCGGCAAAAAACAACGCCGCACTTACAAGGTATGGGAAGAGGGGAAACCGCCCGACTTCGTGCTGGAGTTTTCAAGCAAAAGCACCTATCAAAATGATTTAGATGACAAAATGAGGCTCTACGCCAAAATCGGTATTACGGAATACTTCCTCTATGATGCGGAAAGGTGCTATTTGCCTTCATCGCTGATGGCGTTTCGGCTGGTTGATGGGGAGTATGTTGAGATTCCACAACGTCCTGATGGTGGGTTTTTCTCAGAAACGTTGGGCTTAACATTCCATTTACTGGATGATAGTTTTGGAATTCATGATCCAGACACGGAAAAGTGGTTGCAATCAGCAGAGGAAAGAGCAGAAGAAGCAGATGAAAGAGCCGAAAAGGCAGGTGAAAGAGCAGAAGAAGCAGATGAAAGAGCCGAAAAAGCAGAGGCAGAAATTGCACGACTCCAAGAGGAACTTAAACGTTTACAAAGCACGCCTACACGGTCAGCGTAACTGCACCCTGCTTCACAATCTCCTTGATATGCCCATACGGTTCAGATGCCACCAATTCCAACGTCTCAGGCGATAACTGATCGAGTATCGGTTGCGGTAAATTATGCGTACCAGTATATTGTGGAAAATACCGTAAAACGAGAAACCGCCGATCCCGATCCTTCGGTTTCCACCGCAGCACACCGTGCGTTAGCAACTCCGAAATAATCACAATATCACCTGCTTTCGGTGTGATATTCACAAAAACAGGGTCATCAATCGGATCAACACCATCCGTTTCGTCAAGCGTTAGCAGCGGCTTTGGACGCGAAAACTCACTCTTATGCGAACCGGGAATCACGATGAGACCACCATCACCCGGATACACATCCGTAAAATAGGGAAAGCAAACAAAGTTATCACAGTAGATACGTCCGTTGCTCGCCTCATAGCGGGTGCTATACCATCCATAGTCATCACGTGCACAGTGCAATCCACCCGGATTCACATGCGCGTTTTCTCCCGCCTTCCACAAATCATGCTTGTCATGCTTTAGTGAACCCCTACCAAACCGAGGTTGATTATCTGTTAACTCCTTGATAATCGGCCATAGTGCTGCGTGCATCGTCAAACATTCAAGTGACTTGTCAAAAGCAAATCCATGCTGATGAAGTCCGCTCTGTTCAAATCCCGGTGGCAATTCATCCGGCGATGTTGTAATATATCTATCAATCGCGTCAGAAGCCTCTGCTAATGCATCACCGGTGATAACGTTTTTCAAGTGAAGGTAGCCTGTTACATCAAATAGATAACGTTGTTTTGGTGTCATAATTGCATTACCCTAACTCTGCACAAAGTTCCGTAATCAACACAGCATTTTCACCAATCTGGTCACTGAATTGTTGATACATACCGAGTAACAACACATCATTCTGTTTAGAATTTTCTAAGGCAAATTTCACCTCTTCACGAATTTGCTGTGGACTTCCGATTGTTCTACCCGCCGCGAGTACTTTGAAGATGATGCAAGGTTTATCTGTCCGTTGTATCGCCTCACACATTTCAACGCGATCTTCGCGGGCATAGATTTCACCCAAAGGCGCGTAACCGAACTTTTCTCTAAACTTTTCACTTCCACCGTGTAGATTATAAAGTGCTGTCATATAGTAATCTATATCCCACCCTTCATCTTCGGCAATATGCACAAGTTTCGGGTCATGCACCGATAAACCGACAAGAACACCGGTATCGCGAATTCGTTTGAGGATATCCTGCAACAGATCAAGCCTGTTTTCCCGTAGACAACGTTGTCCCACGCCACCACCGTGGGGTGCCATACCGAACGGATTGTGTTTAGCATCTTCAAAAACCTTGTCAGGTTCATCGTACCATACAGACCCGCGACTGAGGCAGAACCAGCGCATTGTCCCACCTGCATCGCGGTATTGCTGCAAGTCAGAAAGCGAACGTTCCGTAATGCTATTCTGCCAAGCATTTATGCCTGCTTCTTCTGCCCTCTTGAGCGTCGTCACAACCCGCTCCGGCGTATGATATTCCGTCTGATGCTGCGAAAGCAGTTTATTGAAGTGGGAATAGCCGTAAATCGGATTATCCCCAATCAATAACTTACTGATTTGATGGTTACAAAATGAGACTTTAGGTAAAGTTGTCACTGTTTATCCTCCAAGCGAGAAACATACTTAATAAGCGTGTCTAACCAAACAGAAATCCTTCCAAGACAGATACGTCAATTGCACGTACAAGATGCATCGTCAAATCCAATGCGGCGTTATAGTCATCAATGTTGATAACAGAAACATGACTATGAATGTATCGTGAAGGAACACCAAGCACAACAGATGGCACACCTCTACCGAATTGATGGATTGCGCCACCATCTGTCCCACCGGATTGACGTACACCGAGTTGATACGGGATTTCATGTTGCTTCGCTGTCTCAATCACAAAATCTGCCAACTTCGGATTGACAATCATTGAAGAATCAATTATCCGAATTTGCACACCCCCACCGAGTTTCCCTTGTATCGATCCGACGCTTAATCCTGGTGTATCATCTCCTGGCGGTCCCTCAAGTACAATAGCGAGATCCGGTTCCACACTTGCTACCATTGTCCTCGCACCTCGCAATCCGATCTCTTCCTGCACACTCCCGGCTCCGATTACGGTATTCGGGTGTTCGTCAAGTTTCAAAAGTGCTTCAATAACAAGCGCAACACCGACGCGGTTATCAAACGCTTTCGCAGAAAGCAATTTCTCATTTTTCAACTGCATAAAGGGACCGTACGGAGCAATCGGACACCCAGTTACTATACCATACTCCTCCACCGCCTGTTCCTCGTTTTCCGCACCGACGTCAATAAAAAGGTCTTTTATGTCTAAGACTTTATCACGTGATCCTGAAAGCAGGTGCGGCGGCGTTGAACCTATAATTCCCGGCACTTTGCCTAACTTCGTTGTGATATTGACCCGTTGTGCTAAAAGCGTGTGTGCCCACCATCCACCGAGCGGCAGAAACTTGACAAACCCGTTATCCGTTACATTTTGCACAACAAACCCTATTTCGTCTAAGTGCGAATCGAGCAGAATACGCGGTTGTTCAACGTTTCCAGCGCGCGTACAAAAGATACTCCCCAGTCTGTCAGTCTCAATTGTACCGACATCGGAGACAGCATTGCGAAAAAGGTCACGCACTTCTGCCTCATAACCAGGGATTCCATCTGCTTGAGTTAATGATTTGAGTAGTGCTATTGAGTTTTCATTCATCGTTGCATTCCTTTAGGGATCGTGTTATAATTTAACGCAATTATAGTACTTCTTTTAACGCAATTATAGCACTTCTCATGTTTTGTGCCAACTTTTAATCGGGGTAGCCAGGGCTATTTAGTTCTCCGAATATTTAGATTTTCAATCTAAGACTTTCCGCTGTAGGAGCGATCTCCGAATCGCGACTTTTCGTCTAAAATGGACAAAAAGCCTAAAACTAAATAACCCTGTAATCAAGGCAGGGCTATTTAGTTCTCCGAATATTTAGATTTTCAATCTAAGACTTTCCGCTGTAGGAGCGATCTCCGAATCGCGACTTTTCGTCTAAAATGGACAAAAAGCCTAAAACTAAATAACCCTGCGGGGTAGCCCTAAAAATATACCTTGACAAAAGTTTGTACATAGATTAAACTTTTATACGTATTAACGTCTTACTATTGAAACCGTTTTCTAAAGGACTCAACGGTGAAGTTATTAGGTTTTTTAAAACACATTAACGTGGATCTTGAATTTGACTTGATTCCCAAAAAGGAAAGTGTTAACATGCCAACCTAAAGGCTTGCAAGTCAAATTTAAATTGCTGCTGATACAGCAGCAAAAGCGACGGTCTGTTCCCACTTCAAGGTGAATAGGCAGACAGCTAACGAAGAACCGCGAGGACTCTCTACAAATGAGAATGATCGCGTTTTTTGTTTTTAGGGGGATTGTAAAAAAATGTCGGGAGAAATCGAAACTACCGTTGCGGAGATATTAACCCCTCTACTTCATACAGAAGGTTTTGAATTGGTAGCAGTGGAGACATCAGGAAACCGACAAAATCAGATACTTCGGTTGTTGATCCACAAACAGGGTGGTCTCTCCATATCAGATTGTCAAGCAGTAAATAAAGCGGTTTATCCAGTCTTGGAAGTACACCAGATATTAAACGTTTATAAACAACTGGAAATCGCTTCACCGGGTATTGACCGTCCCTTGACAACAGCACCGGATTTTCAGCGGAATGTCGGGAGAACCGTTCAAATAGAAGTTACATCACCCAATGGACAGACGTTTGAAGTACAAGGACAGGTGAAAAATGTTGTAGACGAGTGTATAGTTTTAGAACAAACATCGGGGAAAACCGTCCACATTGAAATAGCACAAGTTTGTGAAGGATACATTCAATTGGTATGGTAATCAGTTGGAAAATATCGGCATGCAAACTGCGCCATGGTTAGGAGAATTATGAAACAAAAAACAGAGGAAAGAAGAGAAAGTTTACAACATTCCATTCGGCAAATGATGGGACACACTGATTTGCCGGAGGATGTTTTTATAAATGCAATTGAGGAAGCATTACGTGTCATCGCATTGCGCCACTACGGCTCAGAGGCTAAAGTATCAATAGATATTCAGCTTGATCGCGAGGAAATAAAATGCCACGTCCCGAAAACAGTTGTTGATATTATGCAGGATTTCTCAACCGAAATTCCAATCGAGGAAGCACAAAAACTTAACCCTGATGCAGTGGTTGGTGATACCGTTGAAGTTGAAATTAACCCTGATGAATTCGGTCGTATTCAAGCGCAATTGGGACGCCAGATTCTACTTGGTAAACTAAGAGAAGCAGAACGTGAACTTATTTACAATGAATTCGAAGGACGTGAAGGTGAAGTAATTGTTGGATATCTGCAAAGATATGATGGGCAAAATGCTATTATTGATTTAGAGCGGACAGACGTTTTGCGGACTGAGGCGTTATTACCTGCAAGTCAGATCCCACCATCGCATCGCTATAACCGAGGTGACTCCCTGCGGTGTCTTATCTTAGAAATAAAGAACTCCGTAACCGGCGAGCAGATTGTTGTATCCCGAACACATCCTGACCTTATTACGATGCTGTTTGAACAAGAGGTGCCGGAAATTTATGAGGAACAAGTTCGTGTGGTGTCAGTTGTTCGAGATCCTGGTTACCGTGCCAAAGTTGCTGTCACTGCAAATGAAGATGGTATTGATGCCGTGGGAACATGTGTAGGCGTTAGAGGTGCGCGAGTTCAAGCTATTGTGCGCGAACTCAAGGATGAAAAGATTGATATCATTGCTTGGGACGAGGACGCGCGAGTCTTTATCACCAATGCCTTAAATTTAAAATCTGAAGTCGTTCGTCGAGTTGAACTCAATGAAGCAGCGAACAGCGCGAACGTCATAGTTGCAGACGACCAATTGTCTCTTGCTATTGGTAGAAGAGGACAGAATGCGCGGCTCGCCGCGAAATTGACCGGATGGCACATTGACATAAAGAGTGAATCCGAAGCACCTGCGTCATTAGATACACTGTTTAAAGAGAATGTCAGCGAGACTGAAGACGCGGAATCAGAAGATACACTGTTTAAAGAGAACGTCAGCGAGACTGAAGATGCGGAATCAGAGTTATCTGATAATACTGAAAATAGTGACATAGAAGTTGAGGATGAAACAACCACTGAAATTGCTGAAGAAAATGATACCTCAGAAAACGATATTGATTCGGAAACTGATAAGGTAATTTTAGATTTTACTATACATGAAAATAACTAAAGGACCTATTCGCACCTGTATCGGGTGCCGTTGTAAATTGCCACAGAGAACATTAATCCGTTTTGTGTGCTGCACAGGTGAGGCTTTAAAAATGGAAGAAGTTAAAAAACTCCCCGGACGTGGGGTTTATGTCTGTCCTACCAAATCTTGTATTGAAGATGCCTTTAAAGTGCCTAAACGGATAAATGCATTGCTACGAGTGCAACTGTCGAAATCGGTTATCACCGAATTCAAACAGACACTTCTTGATAAGGAGATAATCGTCGGTCAATAACCCCAAGCTAAAGCATGGGGCTTGTGCGAAGCGCATACCAAGCGTTCACTCCACAAGTTAAACCGTTGTACTACAGTAAAATATCGTGGTATCTTGGCGTGGTAGCCAGCACGATGTTTCGGATGCCCCCCAAGTCCGATCCCTCTCGGATACTGTGATCTGGATGGGGAAACACATACCCTGAAAAGGAGTTCTAACGACATGTTCGTTCCAGTGAAATCTAAGGATGGTGAACAACTGATGCCCACTTCTCCGCCAGTTGCGAGGCACCTTATCAAAAGTGGTAAGGCGACCCCGTATTGGAATAATGGTATCTTCTGTATTCGATTAGACTACGAAACAACAGAATACAAACAAGAGATTGCTGTGGGTGTAGACCCTGGCAGCAAGAAAGAAGGGTTCACGGTGAAGTCTGAGGCACACACGTATTTGAATGTTCAAACTGATGCACATAGCAAAGTGGGTAAAAAAATAGAAAAGCGTCGCGAGCTTCGGAGAACCTGTCGGAGTCGTTCGTGTCCAAACCGAAAGAACCGAACTAATCGGCACCCTGCTAATAAAGAAAGGATACCGGCTGGCACGCGTGCGAGATGGGATTGGAAACTGCGTATCTTGGATTGGTTGTCTAATATGTATCCTGTCACACATGTCTGTGTAGAGGATATTAGAGCAAGGACTATCAAACGTGCGAAAAAGTGGAATAGTTCTTTCAGTCCTCTTGAAGTCGGAAAGTCTTGGTTCTATAGTGAGATACAAAAGCGATGGACATTGTTCACACTTCAAGGTTGGGAGACGAAAGAACTTCGAGATAGACTTGGACTCAAGAAGTCTTTCAAGAAACTCGCAGAGACGTTTGACGCACACTGTGTAGATAGTTGGTGTTTGGCATATCACACTGTCGGTGGGGTGGATGTCCCCGACAACACAGATATATTCTGCATCGCACCGATACCTGTTTCAAGACGTGAACTTCATCGGCAGAACCCACAAAAGAACGGCATTCGTTCTCGGTATGGTGGCACCGTGTTAGCACCAGGATTGATCAAGAACACTTTGGTAAAGCATGTCAAACATGGATTAACAAAACTATCGGGTATCAATGCGAAAGGCTTGTTTTCTATCTATAGCCTGGATGGAAAACGACTCACCACAGGCGCGAAACGACAGGATTTCAAAGTTCTTACGCGTCTGAATTTTAACTATAGGAGCGGGCTTTCCTCCCCAACCTAAAGGATGGGGTCTCCAGCCCGAAGAGTGATGAGAAAACGAAAACAGCAATCAGCTGAAGTTGACCAAAAAACACAGACTCAAAACGTAAGAGTCTATGAATTAGCGAAACACCACGGATTAAGTAGCAAAGAGTTAATCAAAGTGCTTGAAGGATTAGGCGTTTCCATAAAAAACCACATGAGTACTTTGGATCCAGATACAATCATGTTAGTTGAATCCGAATTGGATCCTCAGCAAAAAATAAGTTTAGATGAAGAAAAAGATGCCGATATAACGCCCAATCAAGAAAAAGAGGTTAATGTAATAGTAGAAGCAAAAAAAGAAACGCCTGAAGTTGCACCTAAAGAAACGCCTAAAGTTACACCTAAAGAAACGCCTGAAGTTGCGCCTAAAGAAACGCCTGAAGTTGCGCCTAAAGAAACGCCTGAAGTTGCGCCTAAAGATGCACCTATGCAAGTGCAGGAAGGGGTAACTGTTGGCACCTTAGCAGCAATGCTGAATTTACAATCAACCCAATTGATTATGCAATTAATGAAATTAAGGGTGATGGCAACGATTAACCAGAGTTTAGACTATCAAACCTTGTTGGTCTTAGCGGACCAGTTCGGTTTTGAAGCTGTCCGGAAAAAAACACTTGAAGAAAAACTTTTATCTGATGAGGAAGACCCCCCTGAATCCTTGGTAGCACGTGCCCCCGTTATCACGATTATGGGTCACGTTGACCATGGGAAAACCTCACTTTTAGATTCTATCCGTCAGTCAAACGTGAGTGAATCCGAGGCGGGAAATATCACACAACATATAGGCGCATATCATGTTGAATTAGAAAATGGGACCATTGTTTTTCTCGATACACCCGGACACGCTGCATTCACTGCGATGCGGGCACGTGGTGCACAGGCAACAGATATCGTTGTTCTAATTGTTGCCGCAGATGATGGCGTTATGCCGCAGACAATTGAAGCAATTAACCATGCCAAAGCAGCAAAAGTACCTATTGTTGTCGCAATAAACAAAATTGATGTCCCAGGTGCACGTCAAGACTATGTTAAACAGCAGCTGGTTGACAACGACTTAGTCCCAGAAGATTGGGGTGGTCAAACTATCTGCGTAGAGATATCCGCAATAGAAGGCACCGGAATAGAGTTGTTGCTGGAAATGCTACTCCTTGAAGCTGCCCTATTGGAATTAAAAGCGAACCCGAATAAATCTGCCCGTGGTGTTGTTATTGAGGCACAGGTAGATAAAGGTCGCGGGGCAATTGCGACCGTTTTAGTACAAAGTGGCACCTTGAAGGTCGGCGATACGTTTGTCTCTGGTCGTTACTCCGGCAGAGTTCGTGCGATGATGAGTGATGACAGCAGACGGATCAAGGAAGCTGCACCCTCTACACCTGTGGAAGTACTCGGATTTACAGGGGTACCGGAAGCAGGCGACCTATTTTTTGTTATCGACTCCGAAAAGGATGCTCGCACTATAAGCGGTGAACGGCAAGATAAATACCGTATCTCTAAACTTGGTGCACATAGCCACGTTAGTCTTGATGACCTATTCCAACAGATCCAAGAAGGTGAAATCAAGGAATTGAACGTCATTATTAAAGGTGATGTGCAGGGTTCTGTCCAAGCCATAACAGAATCTTTGCTAAAATTGAGCACACTGGAAGTGAAGATAAATGTCATCCACGAAGCCACTGGCGGTATCACAGAGACAGATATTCTGCTTGCCTCAGCATCTGATGCTATCGTTGTTGGGTTCAACGTTCACCCCACCACAGAAGCGGTCAAAGCTACGGAAATCGAAGGGATTGATGTTCGCACCTATACGGTTATTTATGACATCATTTCTGATATCCGATCCGCAATGGAAGGGCTGTTAGATCCGGAGGTCCGAGAAGTCATTATTGGTCGGGCTGAAGTGCGGGAAATCTTTAATGCACCGCGCATCGGGGTAGTCGCTGGAAGTTATGTCAACTGGGGCAAGATTACGACTAACCAACCCCTCCGTGTGTTACGCGATAACCGAATGATTTACGAAGGTAAGGTTAATTCGCTGAGACGTTTCAAAGACAATGTCAACGAAGTGCAAGCCAATTATGAATGTGGTATCGGTATTGACGAGTTTAACGACATAAAAATTGGGGATGTGTTGGAATGTTACGTTCACGAACAAGTGGCGCGCACGCTTTAGAACACATTTAGGTTGATTGGGTGCTTTGTCCGCGCACTGTTGTCTGAACCAGGATTTTCAGGATTATCAGATTTTCAGGATTATCGCTTTTGGACACTTGTCGCACCAATAAATGCCATAGGCACATTTAGCGTTGATTCACCGAACCTGTAGCGCAAACTTTATGAAGATTAACAAATTAATTCGGTAATTCTAATTTGCTCCGTTACCGGTAGGTGCGGTTTGTAACCGCACCGTTAGCGTCAATTTAAGAAAAAGTCTGCGTTTTATAAACACCTCTCAATAAGCATGAGGACTGAGATTGTCTTATATTTAGTCCCGTAGGGACGATATGTTTATAGTACCTCGTCCCGCAAACCCATCTCTTCAGCTCCGTAGGAGCGAAATGTGTATAACGTCTTATATAAACATTCCGCTCCTACGGAGCTCTAAGAGATTAAGGACATCGTTTTCTATAAACATTGCGTCCCTACGGGACTAAAGAGAATTCTCATATTTGAAAACCACTAAATTGACGCCTATGGTGCAGTTTGAAACCGCACCATTAGCGTCAATTTAAGGAAAGAACTCGTTTGTAGTCGCGCAATTCATTGCGCCTCTTATATTAAAAGAAAAGAGGCGCAATGAATTGCGCGACTACGAACGCTGATATTCTCGTCCTGTGCGTTATTTGAGATGTTGATACAAAAAGGTGCAGTTAGGAAACCGCACCGGCTCTTATGGAATATACGTCTGATAACCATTTGCGAAAACAACTGACAAAAACTTTACACACCCATCTGAAGACGTCGAATCAAGTTAATTTGGTATAATAGGTATATTGGTATCAATTATGTTTACTGCACAAATAACCGCCGATCAGTTTGAGGATTTCAGTGTCGATCCAAACTGGGAAGGCAAAGGTAACCGCATTGATGAAGCGCATTCACGAACCGTTGTGCAAGACTTCGGTTACAGTCGCACGAATTATGCGGGCGGCGAGACACCGGGCGAGATCGGCGGAAGCATCTCGCGTTCGCTGACCCCGGCGACTTACGCCACAGTTGTCCCCACGAAAACGCTCAATGACCTGCTCACAGCGTCTGGCAAGTTCACTGTCACCCAAGCCAATAAAAGTAGTGGGGTATTGGTGGGTTGGTTTAATGCTGCTTCAGAAAGTTGGAGAATGCCCAATTCGCTTGTGTTCCGATTAGATGGCCAGGGCGGAAAATACTGGGTTTTCTTTGAATACGGGACGCAGAATTATCGGACGGGCGGCGGAGAAACCTTTGAAGGACGACGATATCAGACGACGAAAACCCCACCAGAACCGGCTGGCACAGTTCATACGTGGTCACTGACTTACGACCCGAACGGTGCTGCAGGTAACGGTGAGATAACTTTTGTCATGGATGGGAAGACTTATACGGCACCACTAATGCCCGGGCACAAAGCCGATGGTGCTACCTTCAATCGCTTTGGCATAGTGAACTTACAGGTTTCTGGGAAGGGGATGAACATTTATCTTGATGACCTGAGCGTTGATGGAGAATCGTACGATTTCACCGATGACCCAGATTGGGAAGAGAAGGGCAACCGGACCACGTTCAATGACCGCGAAATCCGACCGTGTCATAACTTTGGGTGGAGCACAACGAACCACGCTGGTGGAACGCTTGGGGAAGTTGGTGGGTTGATTTGGCGGGCAGATGCAAGAAAACCTGAGCAGGCTGCGTATTATGCCGATCAAATTGGGCATCTGACCATGGCGCATAAGCTTGAGGCATCGGGGAAGGTCGCAATGATTCGAGCGAGTGCTGACAGTGCTGTTCTCATCGGTTGGTTCAATTCCCAAACCCATATCGGTGCCCCACCGAGCAACTTTGTGGGAATCATGGTTGAGGGACCCAGTCGTGTTGGACATTACTTCCGTCCTGTCTACGCGAATTCCCAAGGTCAGTACGAAATCATGGGGAAAGGACCCGTGATTAAGCCTTCTCGCACATTGCATCAGTGGCGACTTTCTTACACGCCGGATGCAAACGATGGAGACGGACAGGTTACAGTCACGTTCAATGACGAGACGGTTTCGCTTAATCTCAAACCCGGTATTCGCACGGATGGCGCAGTTTTTGATCGGTTCGGCATTCTTTCGTTTCAGCGAGGTGGGCATTTTGTTGATATTTACTTTGATGATATTTCTTATACCGTTTCTCAATGATGGCATCACATAAACAAAAAACGCGTTTGTAGTCGCGCAATTCACGCGCCTCTTACATTCAAAAGAAGTGCTGTGTGTAAGAGGCGCAATGAATTGCGCGACTACGAACCAAAGAAGTGCGTGAAGTGCGCGATTACGAACGCACTTGTTGTTAGGTTAGAGAGGCTATTGCATTAAGAAGAAACCCGTTTGTAGTCGCGCAATTCATTGCGCCTCTTACATTGTTCCTGTGTTTTCGCAGCTTTGTTTGAAAAATACTAACGTAATAAATAATTCTAAAATCTACCATAAATAGAAATGCATATCGGTGTTTGTAAGATTAAGTTATATTTGCCAGAGAGCCAGTCACTGAAGGATAAGCGCAGGGTACTCAAAAGTTTAATTGCTCGGTTGAAAAACCGATTTAATGTTGCAATTGCCGAAGTTGAAGCGCAAGATATACATCAATCTGCTGTTTTAGGGGCAGTATCAGTGGCAAATGAAGTAAAATTTGTAAATCAAATTCTATCGCAGTGTGTTAAATTCATTGAGGAAAATTCATCGGTAGTTTTGGTTGATTATGAGACAGAATTCTTCTTCTAAAAATGAAATATAAATGTCCGTTTTAGTAAATCTTCCGAAACCAGAAAGGTCAGCGATTATGATAGAAAATAGAAGACAAGACCGGGTAAGTGCGCTTATCCAAAGAGAGTTGAGTGAGGTTATTCATCGTGTTGTAAAAGACCCGCGCGTTGCCTTTTGCACCGTCACCTATGCAGATGTTTCCTCTGACCTCAAGTATGCTGATGTTAAGGTGAGTGTTATCGGTGATTTGGAACAGAAGGAAGCAGCACTTGCGGGGCTTAAGAGTGCTGCTGGGTTTCTTCGACGGGAAATAGGTCGACGTTTGACACTCAGATATTCACCTGAACTGCGGTTTAGTTTAGATGATTCAGTTGACCATCTGATGAAAATAGATGGACTTCTTAAGGAAATTGACGATGAAAAGGAAGTCTCGGAAGATCCTACACAAGACATATAATTAAAATGAATAGTTTTCGCGCCCTCCTTGCCTTATTTGAGCAACATCAGACTTTTGCAATATCAACACACGTTAATCCGGATGGTGATGCTATCGGTTCAGAATTAGCACTATTCCTGTTTCTGGAGAAGTTAGGGAAAACCGTAAGGATGTTTAATACGGATGCGGTGCCGAAAAAGTACCAGTTCCTTCCATTTTGGGAGAAAATTGAAAACGCGCAAGCATCAACGGACTTTTGCCCTGATGTATTCATCATCGTAGATGCAAGCTCGCGTGAACGGATTGGCACATTTCTCAGCAAACGTTTGAGACCGATGCATGCTGTTGTAAATATCGACCACCATATTACTACTGAGGATTTTGGAGACTACAACATTATTGTCCGGACTGCTTCGTCAACAGCGGAAATCATTTACAAGTTTATTAAATCCACTAACTTGCCGATTGATGCGGATTGCGCGGTGTGTTTATATACGGGACTTATGTTTGATACGGGGTGTTTTCGCTATAGTAATGCGACATCAGAAACACATCGTATAGCGGCTGATTTAATAGCGATCGGTGATTTCGCACCAGATGAAATTTATTGCCGGGTTTATGAGCATGTGCCACTTGGGAAAATTCATCTGTTGGGTCAAACGCTACGGACATTAAAACTCACGGCTGATGGTAAGATAGCATGGGTTTTGGTCACGCAGTCCATGTTAGCTGAAACGGATACAACATTGGATGATGTAGAAGGTTTTGTTAATCAGATTCAAGCGATTGATAGTGTTGAAGTGGCTATCTGTGCTTGCGAACTGCCGGATGGTAACACCAAAGTAAGTCTACGTAGTGAAGGTCGTGTTGATGTCGCTGCGCTTGCGGCGGAATTCAACGGTGGTGGACATGAACGTGCTTCGGGTTGTCGTATCAATCTGCCATCGGAGTCTGCTATAACAATGCTTGTGACAAGTGCTAAACGGTATATTCAGGAAAATTGTTAGTATCGGGGTTGCAAACCCCTTCTACAAGGCGGAGAAGAATTTTGCAAACCTACTATAATTTGGAATCTATCCCCGAATTAGCGCGGGACTCGGTGCTTACCTTTGGGGTATTTGACGGATTACATATTGGTCATCAAGATGTTCTCAAAACAGTTCGTGAACGTGCTGATGCTGATAACCTGACAAGTGTCCTCTTCGGGTTTTACCCACACCCTCTAACATTCCTTGCCCCCGATAAATGCCCACCTGTCCTGATGTGCCTACCGAAACGCGTTGAAATCCTCGAACAACTTGGGATAGATGTAGCAATTTTTGTTAACTTCAATGAACAGATTGCTTCTATGTCTCCGTGGACTTTTGTGAACCGCATTTTGCTTGAGTTGTGCCGTGCTAAGCATGTGGTTGTTGGCTACGCTTGCCAGTTCGGAAAGGATCGGGAAGGGAATGCCGAGCTGCTGAAGTCTATCGGGCAAGAATCTGGATTTGGTGTTACGGTTGTTCCACCGACACAGTTAAATGGGTTACCGGTACATAGTACGCGCATTCGACAAGCAATTGGGAGAGGTGACCTCGGGTTAGCATCGCAACTGCTCGGGAGAACGTATTCGTTGCGTGGAACCATTGTGCCGGGTGATGGACGGGGTAGACAGATCGGTTTTCCGACTGCGAATATTGAACCGGGTGCGCAGCTTTGTCCACCGAACGGTGTTTATGCTATTCGCGCGAAATTGGTGAACCGATGGTTGGATGGTGTGCTGAATATCGGGATTCGTCCTACTTTTGATGGGACTAAATTTCAGGTGGAGAGCCATTTGTTTGATTTTGATGAGGATGTATACGGCGAAACGATTGAGATATTTTTTGTTGAGAAGATTCGGAATGAACGCAAATTCTCGGATATACAAACGTTAGTACAACAGATTCATAGAGATATTGCTATTGCTCATAAAATTTTGGCAGTGTAGCGCAAGTTCCCCGTGCCTCGCACTACAAATCCCGTTAATTGGGCAGAGCCATTCAATTGTCCGATAATTCTCATCTGATGCTCAAGTCTCTCCGCTGTAGGAGCGATCTCCGAATCGCGACCCTCTCTAAAATGTAGTGAAAAACTTGAAAACTGAATGGCTCTGGTTAATTGGGCAGGGTTATTTAGTTTTCCAATAATTTTGAACTTTTGCTCAAGTCTCTCCGCTGTAGGAGCGATCTCCGAATCGCGATCCTCTCTAAAATGTCCTGAAAAACTTGAAAACTGAATGGCTCTGGTTAATTGGGCAGGGTTATTTAGTTTTCCAATAATTTTGAACTTTTGCTCAAGTCTCTCCGCTGTAGGAGCGATCTCCGAATCGCGATCCTCTCTAAAATGTCCTGAAAAACTTGAAAACTGAATGGCTCTGGTTAATTGGGTATTATATCTTGACATTTGCCGTTTAAGCGGAAGTTTTCAAAAGTTGTTCGTGCACATGCATAAGTGCAGAGAAACTATGTGGTGTCTGCGTTTCCGCCTTATCTGCAGTTGTCCCATCCATTTAAAACTTCCGCTAGCTCGCAGCATCCATCATAAAATCTCTTCCATTTTTTTGATACATTTCCAGACGTGCGACTTGGTAAGAATACAGACCTGTGCGAGTCGCAAGACAAATATTTCTTTATCTTCGTCTGTGAGTTTGAGTTTTTTGATATCCATATATCTTGACATTTGCCGTTTAAGCGGAAGTTTTTAGAAGTTGTTCGTGCACATGCATAAGTGCAGAGAAACTATGTGGTGTCTGTGTTTCCAGCTCATCTACAGCCGTCCTATAAATTTGAAAAACTTCCGCTAGCTCGCAGCATCCATCATAAAATCTCTTCCATTTTTTTGATACATTTCCAGACGTGCGACTTGGTAAGAATACAGACCTGTGCGAGTCGCAAGACAAATATTTCTTTATCTTCGTCTGTGAGTTTGAGTTTTTTGATATCCATATATCTTGACATTTGCCGTTTAAGCGGAAGTTTTTAGAAGTTGTTCGTGCACATGCATAAGTGCAGACAGACTATATCGTGTCTGTGTTTCCAGCTCATCTACAGTCGTCCCATAAATTTGAAAAACTTCTGTTCAACAGAACTTTTCGGCATTGCGAGGTCCCCGTGCCTCGCCCGTTATTTGACAACATTACTGGAACTCGCGACCATTGGAATGATGTCGCGAGTTGAAGCTCATTCCTACAGAAGAACATCCAACAATCCTGGAAATCCTATAATCCTGAGAATCCTGGTTCAGACAAAAGAACGTCCAAATCAATGGAGTGTGCGCCTATGGTACGCGGGAGGTCGCACCATAAGCGTCAATTTAGCGATCCTCCAGGTCCGGTAGGTGCGGTTTTGCGGTGTACTCACCCAAATGCGATCTGCATTCCTAACCGCACCTATAGATTGGAATCAAGTTAATTTGGTATTATATATATCCAACAATCCTGGAAATCCTATAATCCTGAGAATCCTGGTTCAGACAAAAGAACGTCCAAATCAATGTAGTGTGCGCCTATGGTACAATCGAGAGCTCCCTCCTACAGAAAGAAGAAATGCCTCACATCAAATCCGATTAGCAACCCACAGAACACCTCTCCGTATGACTTCCTGAAAGCTTGGGTTCTCAAGCACTGCCATATCATGTCCTAATGCGAAATAGAAGACTCTGCCATCGCCGTAGCTGTGGTGGAACGCCATGACGTGCGTTTCGTCTTTGGTGCTATCGTAGGCGTGCATCAGATGGTGTGATGCATCTGGGTTGTGTTTCAGATAATAGAGTTCATCCTTTACTTCAAAATCTGTTAACCCGCTAGTGATGGGGTGCTCTGTGTTACTTATATTAACGGTAAAGTCCATGTAGGGACTGTGTCCGTTGAAAAAGCCGTTGAGCATGCCGTGATATGCATCTGATTCTCTGAAGGATGCGGCTGCGGTATGTAACCCGAAATATCCGCCACCTGATTTGATGTAGTTGAGGAAACCTGCCTCCTGTGCTGGTGTGAGTTCACCGACATCAGTATAGAATAGCACTGTGTCGTATCTGTCAAGACCATCGGCAAGTACATCATAATCTTGCGAGAAATCGGCTTGGATAGTGTCGGTTTCATTGAGCAGTGCTGTTATGTACTGTCCGTTTCCTTCATGGTCGTGGTAAAGACCTTCTGTTCCAACGAATATCAGTGATTTGAGTTTGTCCATTTTTTATCTCCTTGTTTTGGTTTGTCTGAACCAGGATTTTCAAGATTATAGGATTTCCAGGATTTTGGGTGCGTAACGTTTTTGTTAATCGTCTAAACCAGAATTGCCAGATTCACAAGATTGTTTAGGCTATAAATGTTTTGGGTGCGGATAAACATTGCTGTCCATCCTGAGAAAAAACATATAGATGAGAAGATCCTAATCCTGAAAATCCTGGTTCAGACAACAGCACAGTGGTGGATTCGCTAATTTGGCAGGACAAGGACTTTGACTGACCCGTGTTCGTTACGTCTTGCTGCACCAGTAGGTGCGGTTTCCCAACCGCACCATAGGCGTCAATTTAAGCAAGCGATAATCCTGAAAATCCGCAAATCCTGAAAATCCTGGTTCAGACAACAGCAAGCGGTGGATCTGCTAATTTGGCAGGACAAGGACTTTGACAGACCCGTGTAGGTCGCTGCCACATATTCCTGCTGCGTGGACTTTGACGAGGACTTGTTCTGGTGCGGGTGTTGGGTCGGGTACGGTTTCTACTCTGATGTCTTTTCCACCATAAAAATGTGCTGCTCTCATCTTTGCCTCCATCATTGTTATGTATCTGTTTTTTAAGATAGCACGGCTTAGGAATTGTGTCAATTCGTAACTTTCGCACTCCTACAGGTTCGGAGTCGCGCAATTCACGCGCCTCGGACATTTGCTAACAAAAAATATTTGACATTACACAAAAGATACATTATAATTAATACACACACCAAAAATTTACTTGACAAATTCGTAAAAAACCCTTAAAATACATATAAATTCAACAAAATTCACGAATTTTGAATAAATTCCGTTAAATATACTTGACAAAACTTGCAATAAAAGGTATACTTAATAACGTGGCATGTAATTAGTTCCGAATTTACCGTACGCCAGCAAATTTAAATGTACTTGACAAACTTTATTTTTTTGTGTTATACTTATAAATAGCATGCGAAACGAGATTCAATTATAACGTATTCCATATCATAATTATTTACGATTTCGGAATTCTAAAATAAATCTCATAAACGCACTTTACAAAACACAGCGCATCGTTCAGAAAAATAGCGCACAATTAGGGTTGACAATTTTTTGTAACCCAAATATACTGGGTAACGTTAATTAAGCGTAGTCCTATAATATAATTTGGTTGACATTTTTTGTAACCGATGTTAGAATAGGTAACGTTAAGATTAAAAGTGGTTTGAATAAACTTTGTAGGGGCGATCTTAGAATCGCGAGATATTATCGGGAACCGGAATTCCCTCCTACAGAACCAAACCGAAACCCAAAAAAACGGAGGATGTGTGCAACGGAAAACGCATGTATCCGATATTAAAAGGTTAGTCGGAATAGATTTAATCCCTGAATCTGTTCTTGATATTTCAAATCGGAATAGATTTCATCCCTGAATGAATCTGTTCTTGATATTTCATAATGTATTGTCGGGCGCGATAACGCAGTCCAATGCACATCGCCCCAAATAGTTAAATGATTTTAGATAGATTTTTATATGAGGAGAAATAAGTAATGCGATTGTCAAATAAATCGACATTTTCCTTAGCATGTTTAATATTACTGATGGCGTTTGTCGCGCTTCCTGTGTGGTCGCACCCACTCACAGAGGATCTAGATGATGATCCCGCAACGGATGAAACGGATGTCGTGGATCACGCTGCGGCTGATGACGCACACCCAGTAGTAAAGTCAATGACCTTGAAAGGTGATGCAGCAGATGGATACGTTGGTGGCGATAGTTTCCTGATTGATATTGTCTTTGAAGCTGCAAGCGAAACGAATAAAATAATTGTGCCAGACCACGCGGAGACCCCGATTACACTAAGTGCCGCAGGTTTTACAGTTGTAGAGATTCTATCAAAAAGTACTACGGCTTTTGAAGCGCGTCTCCGACGAGATGGTGCTACATCAGGAGTAGCAGTAACTATCAGTGTAGCTGTAGGAGCTCAGGCGATCTATACCCCTGATGATCCTGAAGTTGGCGACGCTCCTGATCCTACCATGAACCCAGCCAAAGCAACAGTCACTTTTGATAATGTGGCTCCAGCAATATCGGAGGGCACTGAGGATGACGCATCTGCGCCAGAAATCCAAGCACTTGGAGGTCGTTTCATACCGTTAAATGGTGAATGGGCAAACCCGTTCCGTCTTGTTTTTATGATCACTCCACCTGATACAGGCACTGATATGTCTTTCGATCTAACATCAATTACGAAAGCATCGTTTTCGGCTGATCCGGATGAAGTGGTGTTTGGTAATCCGGGTAGTCTCGGCAACAACCTGTTTGCTGTTGATATTACACCGAAGCCGAATACAGGCACTTCAAATAAACCGAAAGTTGACGTTACAATCACCATAACGCTTAAGGATAAAGCAGAAAACAGTTCTACTGCAACGGTTATGGTTACTTTGGCGGCGAGAGCAGGTACGACACCAACGACACCAACGACACCAACGACACCAACGACTCCAACGCAAGATACGCCAAAAACTGGTGATCCTTCAGATCCTATCACGATTCCTGCGGAAAGTTATGTGATAGTTGCAAAGACCGCTAGTCCTGAAGGCCTACCAGCTTCTGTAGAATCCGGACAAAAACAGGCTTGGGGACAGATCCCAGATTTAGAGGATCTCTTCTACAGAGGTGGAACGATATTATTAACGGTCAAGAAAGCACCAGATACAGCCTTGATTGACCATGATGCTGACGGTGCTAACGCTGCCGGTAAAAAAGCAGATGGTAAAGGCGGATCCAAACCACGCCAATATGGGCATCGGGATGTCATTATCACAGAGATTATGTGGGCACTTAATAATGCTCAAATCGGTAATGCTCGCGAAACGTCTCGTCAGTGGATTGAAATCTACAACAACCTGAAAGTGCCTGTGAATGTTATTCTTAGCGGAAAGTATGGTCGTACAGCGTCCACAGCACCTTCCGATGAAGTTATGCTTGACCGTGTCAGTAACGTTGTTAGCGCAGGTTGGAAACTTGAGGGCCTCGGTCAAAACGGTTTTGATGACGATGTTCTAGCAGAAGGCGACAACCCTGCTAATTACGGCTCACCGAACGTAGATTTCGTTTCTATGTATCGGAAAGAGCGTGGTAAAGACGGTTGGGTAAAAGGTCATTGGGCACAGTCAAGCGAAATCTATCTTTCCGGTCATAAAGGCACACCCGGTACCAGCGAACGTGGTGCTGTCGGTACTATCGGTGCAACAAGTTTTACTGTTGGTGCAGTAATCTTCAATGAGGTTGCCAATAGAGATGATGCTAATAAAGCCTATGAGTGGATTGAACTCCGCAACAAGTCCGGTGGCGAACAGAACCTCAAAAACTGGCAGATTAGTATGGTGACAGCTGTCGGTTCAGATAATACGTTCTATACTTTCCCGAATTCTGACCGTAAGATTCCCGCAGGTGGTGTCCTCTTGTTGGTTGATACCGATCCAGCAACCGATCCGAGCCACCCGTTGGCAACCGGTTGGAATATCACAAAAAATGCAAACAGCCAAGTCAACGGTGTCGGTGCACATTCACCGCGTTATATGGTTGCTAATTTCGCCGGTGATGGCCTGCCAGATAATGGTAATTTTGTGTTGATTCTACGAAATCACAATAACAAACGTGGCAAAGCCGAACATTTGATTGATATCGCTGGTTATGCTAGCAATCTTGCAGTGTCAGTTAACGAGGCTGGCTACACGAACCTCTGGCCCCTCAAAGGTGGTGTCCGTGGTGCTACGCTTGGCAATAACAAGTTGGAAGAGAATCAGGTTCACCGTCGCCAGAAGGATCATATCTGGGGAACAAGTTCTACCAATTACGGTAGAAGCGGTGGAAACCATCACGATGATACCGCGTGGCGTGGTGTCGGCTGGACAAGTGTCGGCTACAAACGGAATGCTGCGCGAAATAACGCACACGGTGGAACACCCGGATATCAGAATAACGCCGCTAAAAGCGAAGGTGGCGATGCAATCGCTTCAGTCGTTATCAGTGAAATTATGTCCAACACCAGTCGGAATTTACCGCAGTGGATTGAGATTCAAAATCTGTCTAATACCTACGGAATTAATTTGAATAACTGGTCACTCTTCATTGTCAACCATCATCTGAAAGCTGATGGTGAAGACTATACGGAAGGTAAGTTGTCCGAACGTATTGATATTGACGGTGAACTTCCGCCGAATCAAACGATGCTGGTTGTCTCAACCGCTTCTCGGAGTTACACAAACCTTCCTGATGCACGTGTTTTCAATCTGCGTAGGGGTCGTGGTGAAAAACTTCTGAATCCTAACGGCTTCCAAATTACGCTCAAAGCGAAAACCAACGAGGGTGATGCGAAGAAGCACCAAACGGTTGATAAGGTTGGGAATCTTGGAGATGCACCAGAAGGCAGTCGTCGCGCTGACGATCAGTCCTTTGAGGATACACTCTGGAATTGGCCGGCTGGAACAGATGAAAAAGGTAACCGTGTTTCTGTCGCGCGAAAAACCTCTAGTAAGGTTACGGCAGATGGAATAACTCCTGGGGCGTGGGTATCTTCCATGGATGATTCGCGGTTGAGTCTACTCCGTGAATTTACGTATTACGGACATCCTAACGATGTCTCTTCACCGGGACAAACCGCTGGTACACCACTGCCTGTTTCATTGTCCTTCTTCCGTCCGACATTGGAAAACGGCGAAATCGTTATCCGTTGGACAACCGAATCTGAACTTGACAACGCTGGATTTAACATCCTTCGTAGCGATAGCAAAGACGGTGAATTCAAGCAGGTCAATTCTGAACTCGTTCAAGGTGCGGGCACCACAGGTGAACGTAATACCTATAAATGGGTTGACGAATCAGCTAAACTCGGTGTTGTATATTACTACCAAATTGAAGATGTATCTTTCGCTGGTGAGCGTCAAACACTCACAACCACTAAGTTGAAAGGCTTGATATCGGCCAATAACAAGCTGACGACCCTGTGGGGCGGATTGAAATCACAACAAGATTAACTCAGGGATATTACTAACTAACCTACCCAAAGAGCGGGTGACGGACTTCGGTTCGTTGCCCGCTCTTTTTTGTCTGAACCAGGATTCACAGGATTACGAGATTCACAGGATTATTCTCAACAGACATTTTCCTGAAATATACACGCTTTTGTATTGCTAATATAACGTGAGCTCGGTATAAGCCTATTTTACAAGTTCGTGAGTATTTTTCCACTGATTCCCCCTGTTTAGGGGTTTAGGAGGTAAAAAACAGGTAAAAAATCCTTCTATCTATATCGAAATTCACGTTATTTCTTACACCGAGCTCACGTTAATATAAAAAACACTTGAATGCCTTTCATTTTATTGTGTCCCACCAACTCCTAATCCTGAAAATCCTGTGAATTTTGTCTGAACCAGGATTCACAGGATTACGAGATTTTCAGGATTATTCTCAACAGACATTTTCCTGAAATATACACGCTTTTGTATTGCTAATATAAAAAACACTTGAATGCCTTTCATTTTATTGTGTCCCCCCAACTCCTAATCCTGAAAATCCTGAAATCCTGTGAATCCTGGTTCAGACAAATCCCCAACTCCTAATCCTGAAAATCCTGAAATCCTGTGAATCCTGGTTCAGACAAATCCCTCAAATCCCCATCTCCTAATCCTGAAAATCCTGAAATCCTGTGAATCCTGGTTCAGACAAATCCCCAAACTCCTAATCCTGAAAATCCTGAAATCCTGTGAATCCTGGTTCAGACAAATCCCCCATCTCCTAATCCTGAAAATCCTGAAATCTTGTGAATCCTGGTTCAGACAAATCCCCATCTCCTAATCCTGAAAATCCTGAAATCCTGTGAATCCTGGTTCAGACAATCCCCATCTCCTAATCCTGAAAATCCTGAAATCCTGTGAATCCTGGTTCAGACAAATCCCATCTTGACATTCACTGAATATTAATGTTATAATCATATCATAATAGAGGCAAATATTGAGACAATATAGGACTGTCAAATGCAGGAAGAAAAATTAACATATCAAATAATCGGTTGTGCGATGAAGGTTCATAGAACGCTTGGAGGTGGGTTTCAAGAAGTAATATATCAACGCGCGCTTGCTATTGAGTTAGAACGTGCAGGGATTGGTTTCAAACGTGAGGTAGAATATCCTATCTATTATGATAAGATTGAAATTGGCACGAGAAGAGCTGACTTCATTGTCGCTGAAAAAGTTGTTGTCGAATTAAAAGCACTAACCAAGTTAGATGATACTCATATTGCACAAGCAAAAAACTATCTGGAGGCTTTCCGCCTTGAGATTGGACTCTTAATAAATTTCGGTGGAAAAAGTTTAGAACATATAAGGCTATTTAATTCGAATAAAAAAGTCTGAACCAGGATTCACAGGATTACGAGATTTTCAGGATTATTCTCATCAGACATTTTCCTGAAATATACACGCTTTTGTATTGCTAATACAAAAAACACTTGAATGCCTTTCATTTTATTGTGTCCCCCCAACTCCTAATCCTGAAAATCCTGTGAATTTTGTCTGAACCAGGATTCACAGGATTACGAGATTTTCAGGATTATTCTCATCAGACATTTTCCTGAAATATACACGCTTTTGTATTGCTAATACAAAAAACACTTGAATGCCTTTCATTTTATTGTGTCCCCCCAACTCCTAATCCTGAAAATCCTGTGAATTTTGTCTGAACCAGGATTCACAGGATTACGAGATTTTCAGGATTATTCTCATCAGACATTTTCCTCAAGTATACACGCTTTTGTATTGCTAATATCAGAAACACTTGAATGCTTTTCATTTTATTGTGTCTCCCCAACTCCTAATCCTGAAAATCCTGTGAATTTTGTCTGAACCAGGATTCACAGGATTACGAGATTTTCAGGATTATTCTCAACAGACATTTTCCTGAAATATACACGCTTTTGTATTGCTAATATAAAAAACACTTGAATGCCTTTCATTTTATTGTGCATCCCCAACTCCTAATCCTGAAAATCCTGTGAATTTTGTCTGAACCAGGATTCACAGGATTACGAGATTTTCAGGATTATTCTCAACAGACATTTTCCTGAAATATACACGCTTTTGTATTGCTAATATAAAAAACACTTGAATGCTTTTCATTTTATTGTGTATCACCAACTCCTAATCCTGAAAATCCTGAAATCCTGAAAATCCTGGTTCAGACAAATCCCAAAATCCTAATCCTGAAATCCTGGTTCAGACAAGCCCCAAAATCCTAATCCTGAAAATCCTGAAAATCCTGAAAATCCTGGTTCAGACAAGTCCCCAACTCCTAATCCTGAAAATCCTGAAATCCTGTGAATCCCGGTTCAGACAAATCCCCACCTCCTATTTCCTAATCAACATCTTGCGGGTAGCACTGTATTTGCCTGCCTTGAAGGTATAGAAATAGACACCACTTGCGACAGATCCGCCCAACGCATTTTTGCCATCCCAATGCGCCGCTTGACTACGATGATGATACATACCAACCGCATTGTCATTCACAACAGTCGGAATAGAGAACGCATTGGAAGCCAGATAATCCAGGCGAGTCCACATTGGCAGGTGAAAGACTTATCATCGTGTTTATTGGGACGGTAGGTGTGATGTCCCAAACGAGGGTCGTTCCGTCATTGCTGCTACTCGCTAACGTCTCACCATCCGAACTAAACGTAACCCCAGAGACCGCACCCTTATGTCCCGTGATCGTCCGCATCGCCATGCCACTTTCCACATCCCACAAGCGAACGGTATCGTCTCGGCTGCCACTTGCGAGCATATTCGCCATCCGGATGGAACGCAACGCTGTCCACCGCCTCCGTATGTCCTGATAGTAGGTTCAGTTCATCGCCTGTCTCTGTATCGTAAATCCAAATTCCGATACTTGTCGCGACTGCCATCTTTGTGCTATCTGGTGAATAGGTGATCTGATGGATCGTGCCTTTCCCGTAACGCGCAGTCGCTCCATCGGGCAGATGCCACTGCGGTGAATCTTGTGCAGGCGTGTTGGTTGTGAATGTGAGTGTGAGTGCTATGATTAGTGTTATCAATGTTGAATACAATGTGTTTTTCAAAGGGTTGTCCTCCTTTTTGGACAAAAAACGTGGGAAAATAGAACATCACTGTATTGTTAGTTGCTTTTTTGGTAGGAAATAATTCATTTTGTCTGAACCAGGATTTTCAGGATCGTAAAAGACTCTCTCGTCCGTCGGGTAGAGCTTGCGAAACCGGACAATCCGCGCAATGCCTTTTTGCCTTTTAAACCCACCTTGACTTTTGATGATGAACATGATACTATATTTCACAGTTTGTATAGGTCTTGATTAACTTGACTTTGTATAGTCACTTGTCGCCCATTATAGTAAAATCTAAAAATACCTTTACATTTTCTTTAGGTTAGCGGCGTTTGTAGTCGCGCAATTCACGCGCCTCTTACATTCACGGTGTGTTTGAAGTTCACGCAAGAACCAAAACGTAAAAATAATTATGGGTTTCACTATAATACCAAATTAACTTGATTCGACGTCTTCGGATAAAGTCGGCAGTATGAGGAGGACCCAGAGACCTCGCGCTACAAATCGGGTTAATTGGGTATAACATGCGAAAAATCATTAATGCGTGATGCACGTCCGCGGACAATAACTTTATATCAAATTCCAAATGGCAACGAACCTTTCACAGAATGGTTCCGTTCAATTCGGGATACAACGGTAAAAGAATGGATTCAAGCACGTCTAACATCTGTTAAAGCTGGCAACCTTGGCGACTATAAATTTGTAGGTGACGGGGTTTGGGAACTACGGCTTGACTTCGGCACAGGTTATCGCATCTATTATGGTGAAGTGGATAAAACAATCGTTCTCCTACTTTGTGGTGGCGGCAAGTCTTTGCAGCAACGGGATATTGAACGGGCAAAAAACTATTGGACAGAATACAAGGAGAGGCACAAAAAATGAAAAATTATGGAACATGGGACGCGTTCCTGATCGAACAACTTGCCGAACAGGGAGATATGAGTGGTTACCTCTCTGCTGTAATGGAAGAGTATCAAACCCATGGGAATGCTGCCGTTATTCAAATAGCCTTACAGAGTGTCGTTGAAGCAATAGGCGGAATATCCGAACTCGCCAAGAAAACAGACATTGAGCCACAAGTTCTCTCGGATGTGTTAACGAGCACCGAGGCACCACGGATTGATACACTTAGATCCATACTCGATGCTTTAGGATGCTGTCTTTCAATTACATCTTTGGATGATGTAGATACCCATATTGAAATTGCTGCTGATACGCCGATAGGAACAGCAAACCCCAATATCAAAATTGAGCGCGAACTTCGCAATCTCAAATAGTCATTGTAGCGCGAGGTCCCCGTGCCTCCGCCATACCCATCCCATTGTAGCGCGAGGTCCCTGTGCCTTGACATGCTCAAAACATTGTAGGGGCGGGTCCCTGTGCCCGCCCATTGTATAGCACGTGCTTTGACATGCTCAAAACATTGTAGGGGCGGGTCCCTGTGCCCGCCCATTGTATAGCACGTGCTTTGCATCTGTGAGGCACAGGGACCTCCCGCACTCCATCTACGTGCCTTTCTCTGTATAAAAAAAAAAGATTGACATTTTGGCGCGTCTATGATATACTATCATCGTATCATGGGCAGGGATAACTCCTTCTGGCCAACCAACCAAATGCGCAAAACACCAACACGCGCGCATAAGGCATTGATTCCCTCCCACACACAGCGAGACACTATCACGTGTCATACCAAATTAACCGGATTTGTCTTATTTCCCGGCCGGGTAGGTGCGGTTTCCTAACCGCACCATTAACGTCAATTTAGCGGTCCCCAACCCGGTAGGAACCGATAGATTGGAATCAAGTTAATTTGGTATCAGTTCTATTCTTCAACATACTTCCCTGGCTAAAATATGGGGTAAGTAACAACTTACAAAACTCAATAAAAAGGAGTAACAAGATAATGAAAGTCAAATTTTTATGGATCGGCGTGTTTGTTCTATTTATGACATGTCTATTAGCGACTTCCGGTGATGCCGAGTTAGACCCTGATACCATCATAGGGTTATGGGGGTTTGATGAGGGTGGTGGTGACACTGCCAAAGATTCCTCCGCAAACGGAAATGATGGGGCACTCATGGATAACCCCAAATGGGTGGCTGGCAAATTTGGCGATGCGCTTGAGTTTGATGGCAACTCTTATATAGATATGGGCAATGCAGAATCACTTCAGTTTGATGGTGATGTGACAATTGTCTTTTGGGAGAAATCGGAAGACGTAGCTGCAGGTCGACAAAACATCGTCTGCAAAGCTTACGGCGGAGAAGGGTGCTTGACACAGGAACCAAATGGTGTCATGAGTTTTTATTGGGGCGATTGTGGCGGAAATTGTGAACCTTATGTTGAGGTTACAAGACCTCCCGCTGGGACTATCGTAAGTGGTGAATGGATCCACGTCGCTATGGTAAGAGATGTCGCAGAAAACCAATATCGCATGTATAAAAACGGTGAAGTTGTTGCCAGTGGTACTTGGAATAAATGTGGGGGGCATCCGTGTGGAGATTCCAAAGCCAGCGATCTCAATTTGTACATCGGTCACGGTTATGCCGGTAAATTCAGAGGCATCCTCGACGAAGTCGCCATCATTGGTGCGGTTCTCAGTGAAAACGATATCAAGGATGTTATGGATAACGGGTTTGAAGCCGTCTCTGCCGTTACTGTCGCTGATAAACTCACCACAACTTGGGCAAAGATAAAACGATAACATCGCTACTGATACACCTATTTCTAAAGGCAAGGACACATCGTTCTTGCCTTTTTGCCTTTTGTAGGTGCGTTTAGATGCGCTATTTTTTGTCTGAACCAAGATTCTCAGGATATTCCTTTATCTCTTCAGTCCCGTAGGGACGATATGTTTATAGAAACAGATGACGCGGATTGTAAGAGAACCCGCTAATCTCATTGTAGCGCGGGGTCCCCGTGCCCCGACATGTATATATCCTTCCTGAATAATTCTGGTTCTGACAAAAAGCAATCATGGGATATTGACGAGTAAATAACTTTCCTGTATACTATCCCCAACACCACTTATTAGGAAGCACACATGGCAATCAAAAAATCTCAACTCTACGCATCCCTCTGGCAAAGCTGCGACGAACTGCGCGGCGGAATGGACGCATCATAATACAAAGACTACATCCTCACGCTGCTATTCATGAAATACGTCTCCGACAAGGCAGCCAACAACCCTGACAAAGGTATTGATGTCCCAGAAGGTGGCAGCTTCGCTGATATGGTCGCATTACGAGGCGACAAAGAGATCGGCGACAAAATCAACAAAATCATCAGCAAACTTGCAGACGCAAACGAACCGCTCAAAGGTGTCATTGATCAGGCAGATTTCAACGACGAAACCAAACTCGGAAGTGGTAAAGAGATGCAGGATCGTCTGACAAACCTAATCGGCATTTTCAACGACCTTGATGACCTAAGCGGAAACAGAGCGGAAGGCGATGACCTACTCGGCGATGCTTACGAGTATCTGATGCGGCATTTCGCCACAGAGTCCGGTAAAAGCAAGGGACAGTTCTACACACCTGCCGAAGTCTCTTGCATTATGGCGAAGGTGATAGGTATCGGTGCGGATACCCAAAGGATAAATACGATATACGACCCGACTTGCGGTTCCGGTTCACTACTCCTGAAGGCAACCGATGAAGCACCGAGTGGACTCAGCATCTATGGACAGGAGAAGGACAATGCCACCTACGCACTTGCACGGATGAACATGATCCTACACGATAATCCTACAGCAGATATTTGGCATGACAACACACTCTCTTCACCCTATTTCAAGGGAATGAACAACAGCCTAAAACTCTTCGACTTTAAGGAAACATAACCAAAGGTAATGTGGAGCAACGCCTGAAACAACATCAAGAAAACCTCTTGAAAGTATACCTAGAAGGAACACCTGAACATGCGCGAGTAAAGTCTGTAAAGAAAAAAGATTTGAATAATAGGGGATGGGTTGAGAACATCAGAAACGAATATAATCTATTCAAGGAATTAAACTCCTCTTATACTGATGACGCTGAAGGTATACTTGAAGTTATACTGATGACGCTGAAGGTATACTTGAAGAATTAAACGTACTTTACGACTATCTTGAACTTATAACAGCAGAAGCGAGTCAAAAAAAGGAATACAAGCAAGCACTTTCGGAGATCGCTCCTACAAAGATGCGTCGCGATTCGGAGATCGCTCCTACAAAGATAGAACCTGTCGTATTCTGTAGGAGGGAACTCCGATTCCCGACTAACTATTGCGATTCGGAGATCGCTCCTACAAAGATAGAACCTGTCGTATTCTGTAGGAGGGAACTCCGATTCCCGACTAACTATTGCGATTCGGAGATCGCTCCTACAAAGAAATATGTCGCGATTCGGAGATCGCTCCTACAAAGATAGAACCTGTCGTATTCTGTAGGAGGGAACTCCGATTCCCGACTAACTATTGCGATTCGGAGATCGCTCCTACAAAGATAGAACCTGTCGTATTCTGTAGGAGGGAACTCCGATTCCCGACTAACTATTGCGATTCGGAGATCGCTCCTACAAAGAAATGCGTCGCGATTCGGAGATCGCTCCTACAAAGAAATATGTCGCGATTCGGAGATCGCTCCTACAAAGAAATATATCTCGATTCGGAGATCGCTCCTACAAAGAAATGCGTCGCGATTCGGACATCGCTCCTACAAAGAAATATATCTCGATTCGGAGATCGCTCCTACAAAGAAATGCGTCGCGATTCGGAGATCGCTCCTACAAAGAAATGCGTCGCGATTCGGAGATCGCTCCTACAAAGAAATGCGTCGCGATTCGGAGATCGCTCCTACAAAGAAATGCGTCGCGATTCGGAGATCGCTCCTACAGAAAGGAACAAATCATGAATAAAATACATACTAAAGGTCATCAACAATTGCGAAAAGGCAGGAAATCTATACCCGGTACATATTATTCTATTACACTTGCTACATACAACAGGTCACCTCTCCTGACAACCCCTGGCATCCCTAACATTATCTATGACTCCTTCAATTGGCTCGAAACTGACAAACAACTCAAATGGATATGTATCATGGTGATGCCAGACCATATTCATGCTGTCTTCCGACTTGGGAATAAGAAGACATTGTCGCAACTTGTTCAATCTTTTAGGCGATTCACAGCAAACCAAATTAACGAGCGTCTCAGGCGAATTGAAACTATTTGGCAAGCCAACTTCTATGACCATGCTATTCGCTGTGATGAATCTTTGAACAAGATCATTCGTTATTGCTACGAAAACCCTGTCAGGAAAGGTCTTGTGGAACGAGCAGAGGATTATTTGCATTGGCGATGCAAATTTCAGATGTCCGACTTGTAGGAGGGAACTCTGATACACGACCACATTATCGCATTCTGTAGGAGCGATCTCCGAATCGCGACATGCACTCCTACAAAATTTGAGGCTACAATAAAGGAGAATAAAATGACCATTGATAACGTCATGAGAAAATAGCACATGACCATAGACGATGTGTTGAACGTGCAAGCACTTTACAGCGGCACCATCACCAACGCATCCGATGAACGACTAGCAGACGCATACCGCATGGAACGTCCTGATACACCGTGGCACAAGTCTACGAGATGCCATGTGCGTTTCAAATCGTTATCCGACCCAAACTATAATAGAGCGATGACATTGTTTCTATGCCTTTCTAACGAGGAATTAAGCACGATTTTAGGCAGCCAGAGTCACCGTAGGTTGGGTAGAGCGTAAGCGAAACCCAACAAAATTCTACAAACTTGACAGCAGTAGTGTAAAAAGTATAATATAGTAAAGGAGGTGTAATTCATGATAGAGAGACGTTTACAAGAACTCTGGAGAGATTTACAAGGCAAAAAACCGCATCTACCGCATTTTCTATCAGAAATCCGCTTAGATGGTATCCGTGGATTCAATAATTTGCGAGTAGTATTTGACTATCCGGTGAGCGTCATCGCGGGTGGAAACACCACTGGCAAGTCAACCGTGCTTTTTGCTGCGGCATGTGCCTACAAGGTGCCAGGTGCCGGCGTTAAGGACTACGTGCCATCAACACTGTTTCCGGATTACCGTCCTAAGTTTGGTAATCGCACAGATATACGAGATACGGTTACAATAGAGTTCAATTACCTAACGCTTGACGGACCGCTTTCCATGCGCTGGCGACGCGCCAAAGGCTGGAATCGTAGTTTTCTCGGACGTAAAAACGCCAGCCAGCCGGAGCGAGAACTCTATCTTAGAACACTAAGCAATCTGAGTAATCCATCTGAAGTGCGCAGTGTTCTTAATATGTCGCGCCTGAAGTCTCAACCGGAAGAAACACCACTAACAGCTGCACAGATTGAGTTTGCACATCAGATGCTACCTTTTAGGTATTCGGAAGTCGTTGATCTATCCGACGGTAAAAAGAACCTTCTTTTTGCTGCGCAGGAAGGCGGTGCAGCTTACTCCGAATTACACATGGCTGCTGGAGAACGCGCAATTCTTCGGCTATCACAAGAAATCACACAACTCAACGGCGCGCTCGTCTTAATTGACGAAGTGGAAGCAGGACTACATCCTTGGGTGCAGCAACTGCTCATGTTGCATTTACAGCAGCTGGCACTGCGTAACGATCTGCAGATTATTGTAACATCTCACAGTCCAGTCGTTCTTGACTCAGTCCCCCTCAACGGTAAGATATTTCTGGACCGCGATGAATCATCTGGTGAGGTAGTAGTGCGCCCGGCATACCGAGACCTAATTCAGAACGCGCTTTATGGACGTTCAAATGAGGCACTCAAACTGCTCTGTGAAGACGAAATCGCTGAGGGTATTCTGGAAGGCGTTTTTGATTTCCTCTTACCGCAAGAAAGAATCAAGTGGGAGTCGGTTCAGATTGGACGTGACACAGGAGCAGATGAGTTTCCTATGCACGCTCGCGCTTTGGCAAAATTCGGTCAAATTCAAGACACTGTCTTCATTCTTGATGGCGACCAACGTGATCGTGAAATAGAAGGCGAAATAAAAGATGCAGCGGGACGTGGTGTCAATATTTCAATATTATTTCTTCCCGGCAAAGAGTCACCAGAAAGTTGGATATGGGACAGGCTAAAAACTATCCGTTCTGATGTGGTTATTGAACAACTGGGAATTGATAGTCGAGGTCTGTCAACCACAATGAACCAGTTAGATGCTATTTATGACTCAGCATCCGATTCGCCTTCAGAAATTTCGAAAAACAAATTCCGAAGTTTATCCGAAGAACTTCGCAGAGATGCATCGGAGATATGTCGGATCGTCGCGCGCCTGGAGGCGGAACAAGAAGAGAGCGATATTCAACCTCTCGTTAACGATTTACGAGGAATTTTGAGGCAATGGCGTGGGTAATGAGGACACAAACATGAACACCATCCGTATTTTCATCAGCAGCGTTCAAAGAGAATTTGCACAAGAACGGAAGGCACTGCGCGACTATCTGCGGGACGACCCATTGATGCGGCGATTCTTTGATGTATTCCTATTTGAAGATGTGCCAGCGTCAGATCGCCGCCCAGATGCACTCTATCTGGATGAGGTTGAGCAGTCCGACCTCTATGTAGGGTTGTTCGGCAACGACTACGGAACCGAAGACGAAGACAGAATATCACCGACAGAGCGCGAGTTTGATCAGGCAACTGCTATCGGCATACACCGCCTTATTTTCGTGAAAGGGACAGATAACAATGACCGACATCCGAAGATGCAGACACTCATCCGTAAAGCACAAACCGGACTCATCCGAAAACGATTCAACACATCGGAAGAATTAGTAACGGCACTCTACGCAGCATTGGTGGAATACCTTGATAGCAAAGACCTCATCCGTTCTGAACCTTTTGACGCGGCACCCTGTTCAAAAGCATCGCTGGACGATCTCGACTCCGAGCAAATGACTCGGTTTATCCGAATAGCACGCGGTGCAAGGGCGTTCCCGCTAGCTGAAGAAGCATCAATGGAAGAATTGTTAGGACACCTCAATCTCCTAAACGATGGACGACCAACGAACGCGGCGATGTTAGTATTTGGAAAGGCACCATAACAGTTTCTGATTTCATCGGGGGTAAAGTGTGCCCACTACCACGGAACCGAGGTAGCGAAACCGATTCCATCCCTCCAAATATACAAGGGAACAGCGTTTCAACTCGTTGATCAAGCGGTTGATTTTGTGCTTAGCAAGATCGCCCTGTCCGTAGGCACGCGGGCAGAGAGCACCCAAGCACCTGTTAGTTATGAAATCCCGAAAGAAGTGGTAACCGAAGCTATCGTCAACGCCGTAGCACATCGGGACTATACCAGTAATGCCAGCGTCCAGGTGATGCTGTTCTCGGATCGGCTTGAGGTATTGAATCCTGGTAGATTGCCACCCTCCTTGACTCTGGAACAACTCCGAGACACGCACCAATCGATGCCTTATAACCGTTTGCTTGCTCGATCCTTATACCTCAACCGATACATTGAAGAGATGGGGACAGGGACGTTAGACATGATCCGCCGTTGCAGGGATGCCGGCTTACCCGAACCGGAATTCACCGACAGTAGTGGATTCAAGACAACGATTTGGCGTGCCACACCCACTGGACAACCAGAGTCACTGCCAGAGTCACTGCCAGAGTCACTGCCAGAGTCACTGGA
This sequence comes from Candidatus Poribacteria bacterium, assembly GCA_965237835.1. Classification (GTDB taxonomy): domain Bacteria; phylum Poribacteria; class WGA-4E; order WGA-4E; family WGA-3G; genus MSPOR6. The sequence goes on from OZ250160.1 coordinate 2,122,575, forward strand.
ATCCAGAGTGATAGTGCTGCTTGCCAACGGTCCCATGCAAAAATCTGAATTGTCCAAAAGTTTAGGACAGAAAGCAATATCTGCACAACTTAACGCGGTTGTACGGAAACTTGTGACAGATCAGTTAATAGAATACACTATACCCGACAAACCCAATAGCCGATTACAGAAATATCGTTTAACAGACAAGGGAAGGAGCGAACTATCAAACCTGAAATCAGAGAAAGCGGATTAAGATACAGCCCATGTGCAGCCCAAGATGCAGTAATCGTCCGTTCGGTAGAGTTTGCGAAACCCTTATGCATCAATTCAAGGAAATGAATCTTTTTTTACGGGAGTTACGCGTTGTTAAGTCTGAACCAAGATTTACAGGATTACCAGATTATCAGGATTAGGAGTCTCTACTGTTGAAGCGCATTGCCTAATACCAAATTAACGTGATTAGACGTCTTCAGGTAAAGTCGGCATTGCAAGGCACGGGGACCTTGCACTACAAATCGGGGTAATTCGGTATAAGTGGGTATTAGTTGAGAACGTCTAAACGCATCGGAGAAATGATATAGATATGTCCATTATCTCCCATAGGTTTAACGACGAAGGGGGATGACTCGCCCGAAAACTCTAAAGCGAGAGACTCCGTTTCAATATGTGCCAATACGTCTGCTAGCATCCGAGCATCCAAACCGATTCGCACACTTCCAGTCCCAGATTCCACAGCGAGCGTTTCATGTGCCTCACCAAGTTCTGGCGACTCTGCTGAAACTTGTATCTGTTCCATATCAATCTCTAAACGGATCAAAAAATTCTTTGGGTTTGATAGTAGAGCGACTCGCCGTGTCGCACGCAAGATTGTATCCTTTGATACAACTGTCCGTCCATCAGAAGATTCCGGAATGATCGCGCGATATTCCGGATAGTTCCCTTCTACCAAACGTGTCGTCAAGGTAGCGTTGCCATCTGTAAGAAGTAGTTGATTCTTGAGGAATAAAATCTTCACCTCTGCTGAATCTGCAAAGGTTCGTTGAATCTCTTTAACTGCCTTCAGCGGAATGATAAATCCACTGACATCTTCAGGCGTTTTGAGGGGTACACAATGCGTTAAAGCGAGATAGTTCCTGTTAGTTGCAACCACTTCAGTTTTATCTTCAAGCAGGTTAAAAAAGATCCCGTTCAGTAGGTATTGGACCTCATCTGTAGCTGCAGCAAATACTGTTTTGTGGATAACAGAGTTCAGAGTTGTTCCATCAATAGTTACACCATTTCCATCACCAGATAGCATTTGTGGAAAGTCTTCATCCGAAAGCCCAATAATCTTGTAAACACCATCTCCACAAGTGAGTTCAACACGATCGTTTGCAGTGGTAACAAGTTCAATCGTCTTATCTGGTAATTCTCTAACGATCTCCACGAATTTCTTAGCAGAGACGGTTATTCCTCCCTCTTCCTTGATAGTGCCGCCCACTTTAACCCTGATACTGACTTCCAAATTGGTAGCGGCACATTCTATGTTCCCATCTTGTGCGCGAATCAGGACATTTGAAAGAATCGGTAACGTGTTACGTCCACCCGCTACACCCTGCACCATCTGAAGTGCATATAAGAGTTCATTTTTTTCAAAGGCAAGTTCCATTGCAAATTTCCTGTTATTATGACTTATACCCAATTAACTTGATTCAAAGTTTTCTGATAAAATCAGCATTGTGAGGCGCGGGGACCTCACACTACAAATCGGGGTAAGTGGATATTATATCAAATTAACCCGATTTATCTCATTTTTCTTGGTATTAGGTGCGGTTAGAAACCGCACCTACCGAGTGGGATCAAGTTAATAATGATATTTTATTTTTCTGAAATGGTATTATTACGATTCCAATGGCGAAGCCGGTTCTAAACGCATCGGCATGATAAAACACAAATGCGTATCATCACCCACCGGTTTAACAATGAGCGGAATAATCTCTCCCGCAAACTCAAAAATGAGAGATTCAGTTTCAATATGTGTCAATACATCAGTTAGCACGCGAGCATCCAAGCCGATCCGAACCTCTCCAGTACCAGACTCCACAGGAAGTGTCTCATACGCCTCACCAAGTTCTGGTGTCTTGGCAGAAACCCGTATCCCTTCCGCATCTATCTCTAAACAGATCAAAAAGTTCTTTGGATCAGACAGCAAAGCGACCCGCCGCGTCGCGCGTAAGATTGTTTCCTTTGTAACAACTGTTCGACCTTCAGAAGAATCCCGAAATAACTTCTGGTAAGGGGCGTAATCACCCTCTACTAAACGTGTCGTAAAGGCAGTGTTGTCATCGGAAAGAAGTAGTTGATTCTTGAGGAGTGAAATCTTTACCTCAGGTGAATCTGCGAAGATGCGCGCAATCTCCTTGACCGCCTTCAGCGGTATAATAAACCCATCCACATCTTCAGACGTTTTGAGGGGGGCACAATGCGCTAAGGCGAGTTGTTTTGACCCGTCAGTTGCAACCACTTCAGTTTTATCTTCAAGTAGGTTGAAATAGAGTCCGTTCATAGTATATCGGATATCTTCTGTAGATGCAGCAAACTCAGTTTTGTAGATAACAGAACACAAAGTTTCGCCACCAATTGCTACACCTTCTCTATCAGCAGTCGGAAGTTCTGGAAAATCTTCATCCGAAAGCCCAATAATCTTGTAAACACCATCTCCACAAGTGAGTTCAACCCTATGATTTGCAGTAGTAACGAGTTCAATCGTTTTATCTGGCAATTCTCTAACGATGTCTGCTAATTTTTTGGCAGAGACGGTAATTGAACCCTCTTCCTTGATAATGCCAACAACTTTAATTCTGATGCCGATTTCCAAATCGGTCGCTGCACATTCTATGTTCCCATCTTGTGCACGAATCAGGACGTTCGAAAGAATTGGTAAGGTGTTACGTCCACCTGCTACACCCTGCACCATTTGAAGTGCATATAAGAATTCGTCTTTTTCAAAAGCAAGTTCCATTCCAAGTGCTCCTATTTATTTTATCTAAAATAACTGATAATAGGACTTACGTTTGCTAAATTTTAATCCAGGATCCTTTCTTGGATATGTACTTGAAAGCAATTTGCTGAATTTTTACGTAAGTCTAAATAAATTATACATCAAAAAATTTAAAAGTCAATATATATTTAACTTATGTTAAGAGAATCAAGTTTGTTATTAAACATTTGAAATTCTATTATCACAGTTGTGATACTCCCACGACTAAAGTCGTGGGCTTCTTGTTTCCTCATCCGATGCCTCCTCTTGTGGAGGTCTTACTTAGACTCCACAAGCGTTTATACTCTCCGCGTATCCCGCGGCGAGTTGTTTTAGATTTCTGGCAGCGTTAACATCACGATCTTCTGTGTATTGACACACATCACAATTGTATTGCCGTTCTGCCAATGATAACTCTGTTTTCTTATGTCCACAACTGCTGCATGTCTTGCTTGACGCAAAGAATTGTGGTGCCTCAATAACTGGAATACCAAGCGTTTCCGCTTTGCATTTGAGTTTAGTGAGAAACCCACCTAACGCACTATCAGATAACGCCTTTGCTACTTTCCTATTCCTTAGCATGTTCGTTATTTTCAGTGTTTCAATACAGATAACTGACGCATTGTTGACTATATCTGTAGTCGCTTTGTTATGAGCATCTTCTCTAATACAACTCATACGATAATAGATACGTTCTAATCTATGCTTCTGCTTATACCAGTTATTAGATAGAAACTTCTTTCTACTTAATTTGCGATTAGCACGTTTCAGTTTTCTTTCATAACGTTTTAAGGGTCGCGGATTATCATACTTAGTCCCATTATCAAGTGTTGCTAATATGTTTATACCTACATCTATTCCAATTACAGGGTGCGTTGAATTATCAACTGCTTCAGTCTCCTCTGTTTCAACCGTTATAGATACAAACCATCGGTGTGCTGTCCTTGATATTGTTACCTTGATAATCGGACCATCAAACCTCAATTCCTCAAACATCTTCACCCAGCCAATCTTGGGCAACTTCACACGTTTACCTTCTACTCGCACTGATTGCTCATCTGTTGTCCAGGATTGACGACTACCACGCTTCTTGAACTTCGGAAATCCTGAACGCTTGTCTACCCAGTTTTTTATAGCATTGCCAAGATGCAATATACCATATAAGGCCGCACGCTGATCTTGGGCTTGTGTCCAATCAATATCTTTCTTAGATTTATTAAATTGATTATTAAGTGTCCACGTTGATAAGAAAGTATCATTGTCTAAATTCGCTTTGAAATTAGATAACGCATGATTGTAGGCGAAACGGGCATAGCCACATTGTTGAGCAAACCACGCGCGTTGCTTTTTATTTGGATTTAACGCTATCTTGTGTGTTTTGAACATTATGATATACCGTTCTGGCCAGGATTCCGTTCCCTTATCAAAGGTGTAGTCCGTGTTGATGCACGGACTACTGAACGGTCTAATTAGTCCAACATAATTGCATATATAAAACAAGAACTTTAAACACTTTTTTGACCCACAACTAAAGCAGTGAGATTGTTAAGTACTCACTTCAAAATACTGGAAAGGCGGGAGCGAATTGTGTCGGAAACACGCGCTTAATATTAGCAAAAACTAAAAACAGATCACCCTGGTTTTCGCCTTGACAGTTCTGATTGTTTAGTATAACATACTATAGAAAATATATCCATTATTTTTTGATATATTGCCTTCAACTGTTTCAACACAGAAACCGTACCTACGACTATATTTTACCTTCCTCTACAAGACAGAATGCGTCAAACAAACTTTCAGCCCTCGTCTCCAATAGCTAAACGGGCAGTATTAATTGGTACTGTTCTGATCATCGCCAATAGCTACTGGATAGCTTATGTAGAGATGATCTGGCACACCGCACATCTTACAACAGTCGCTATGTCTGTTAATGTCATGTTCGGTATTTTTATCATCACGGTGCTAAACATGTGGATACGCAGTTTTGCACCGAGTGTTTCGCTGACGCAGCGCGACCTGATCGTTGTTTACAGCATGCTTGCAGTCGGTAGTGCGTTTTCTGGACATGATTGTATTCCGCGGCTTATGGGGCTTATTCCGTATGCCTTTCGCTTTGCGACTGCTGAGAATGATTGGGAAGCACTGCTTTTTCACCATCTTCCTGAATGGCTTGTTGTCAAACATCCAAAAACGGTAAACGATTTCTATGAGGGCAATGTCAACTTCTTTACCGAGGGGTATGTGCAATACTGGATTGTGCCTATTCTTTCGTGGTCGGCAGTTATCTTTCTGTTGATGCTAATCTTCCTCTGCTTGACATCTTTGATCCGTAAACAGTGGATAGAAAACGAAAAACTCGCATATCCGATAATACAGATTCCACTTGAAATAACGACAAACCGTCGTATTTTCAGAAACCGTCTGCTTTGGATTGGTTTCGGCATAGCGATGGGGATAAACCTGCTCAATGGGTTACAATTCTTTTTTCCAGTACTACCGGAAATACCTGTAAAAAAATATAACCTTAATATCTATTTCACACAGAAACCGTGGAACGCCATGGGGAACACGCCGCTTCGATTTCATCCTTACCTAATAGGCTTTTCGTTCATTCTGCCACTCGATTTAGCGTTTTCATGTTCGTTCTTCTATTTGATGAAGAAGGTGCAACTGATATTTGGAAGTGCAACAGGTGTTTCAAAGTTACAAGGATACCCATTTTTAGGGGAGCAAGGTGCTGGTGCGTTGGTTGCACTCCTTGCTATAGCGTGTTGGAATGGGAGAAAGTATTTTGCATCGGTGTTTTCACAAGTAATTCGACAGAATCGTGGGCGGACACAAAATGAGGCGTTTTCCTACCGCAGCACCTTAGTTACATTGGGATTGTCCTTGCTTTTGCTTGCCATTTTGTGTATTCGGGGTGGCATGTCGTTATGGGCATTTTCAGTTTTCATCGGCATCTACTTGATGATTGTTGTCGGTCTAACCCGTATGCGTGCAGAACTCGGTCCGCCGATACACGCAATCGGCTATCTGACACCACAATACATGATGATTTCACTTCTTGGCACACGGAGGCTACGTGCGGGTAATCTTACAATGCTCTCATTATTGAATTGGCTTAGCGGTGCAAGTTATGCTTCATTCCGCACACATCCTATGCCTGATCAGTTGGAAGCGTTCAAACTTGCAGAGCGGACCGGTGTCCGAAACCGAACGATGTTCATCGTGTTAGTCATTGCAAGCCTCGTCGGTATTCTGTCAAGCTTAATTCTCTACCCTTACGCGATATACCGTGAGGGTGTGGCTGCGGGTTCCGAACAGATCCACGCTGGTGGGGCAGATACATATAATTTCTTGTCATCGTGGTTAGTGAATCCAAAGCCGATGGATTGGTTAGCAACAACTGTGCTTGGGTTAACGTTTGCCGCAAATTTAGGTATTATGTTTCTCCGATCACGTTTTGTCTGGTGTCCACTTCACCCTGCAGGTTATGTTATTGGCGTTGCCCCCGGTACAACTGATATAATCTGGTTTCCGCTGCTAATTGCCATGGTAGCAAAATGGATTATTTTGCGGAACGGAGGGATCAAAGCTTATCGACGGGCAATACCGTTTTTCATCGGGTTGGTTTTGGGGGAAGCGTTAATGGGGTGTTTTTGGCCACTGTTGAGTTTAATTTTGCGGTCATCAGTGTATAGTTGGATATGATTCTGTTTATAGTCCAATCCAAAATTACCTGGACAGTTCTCTATAGATTAGAGGCGTTTGTAGTCGCGCAATTCATCGGTCGCGACCAGGAGGTCGATCCTACAGAATAGGGAAAATTATCTGAGGATACTAAATTTACCGATGTCTCTAACGACAGAATCTTCTTGGGTTGCTGTAATGTTGTAAATGTAGATACCGGAAGCAAGCGGAGTTCCACGTAGGTTCGAACCGTTCCATTGAAATTTACCGGGAGCGAACACAGCCTGATGTGTTTTACTGTAGACCTTTTCACCCTTAATTGTAAAGATTTCAAGCGACACGGTCTCTGCGGATTGGGAGGCAGAAAGTTGATATGCAAACGTCATCTCCGTTACCGGTGCACGAAAAGGATTTGGATAAACACGGGTCTTTGCAAGCGCGAAAGATTCGGGTTCTATCTGTTCTACTGATAATCTATATGACCCAACGCTGCTGAATCCACCATCGGATGTTACCATGAGATATAACGTTTGTTGTGTAGTGGGTTGGTAGAGAATTTGGTATCCGAGTGCATCGGTAGCTTTTTCACCTGTTGCCAATGTCTCACCTATTGCCTTCAGAAGAGATAGACGGTAATTCTTGTCCGCTGGTATTTCTGACAACGTAGCGCGAATTGTTATGCCACCAGCAGCCTCAACTTGATAAAAATCTTGGATATCCGAAGCATCGTATAAAAAGGAGTAGTATGGCTGGTTGTAGAAGATTGGAAATGCTGTTTCTATGGTGTTGTTCGGTTCATAGGTATCGCCAAATGAGACGAGCATCTGCATGATTATACCCTCAGGACCTATATTAGTGATAGATATACCGGAAGGTGTCCTATCGCTCGCGCTACTGTTAGGCAAAGTTCCTGGGGTGAAGGCGGTTTGGTTGTCATCCGCAGAATAGGCTGCACCTTCAGTAATGGTTTGAATGTCTATAAAGCCGGGGTCATCAGGTCGGATGCCAAGGTGCTCGGGGTCATTTGGGTCTTCAAGCCAAATCTGTTGTCCGGCACCATAACTACCAAGTGGGCGCACCTGTGTCTCATCAATATGCCAGATGAGGATGCCAGATTCGGGAAGATAGGTATCAAAAGTAGCACCAGAGTCTTTATAGCGGTTTTCAATAAGGAAAAATTCTCTATTAACCGCAGCGTTTGAAATAGAAGATTCACTATTGAGGATGCTATGCGCTTCCCGTGTAAGTGGAATGTCAATTTTGAAAAGTTTGTCTGTTTTGGGAAGTAGTTCAAAAGCTGGAACAGATACCTGACCACTTTGCGTGATGTTAACAGGTTCAATCCATCCGACGCGCCCATTTTCGGGACGCGCATCAAAGTCCCATTTCAGATAACCGATGATATGACTGGGTGCCAACCCATTTCCTATACCGGCAACATCCGGTCCCTGATAAGGCCCGAATGCTCCCATCAATCCCCACTTATGGTCACGAGCATCTGTGAAGTTTAACCCATAGACATCTGGTGCACCGAAGTCGTGAAAGAATTCGTGAAAATAGATACCTAAGTGCGGTTTATCGAAATCTGGTTCTTCAGCGACAACGATGGCAGTATCAACTCGAACGCCATCAAGGGTGATGTTGACGTTGGGTGTTAAGATTGACCAGATATCCTCAACTACACCTGTAGAGGCTTCGTCGTTACCCGCATGAATCACAAAAAGATGGTCAACAACTCCATCGTTATCACGATCGTACTTTGAAAAATCAACGGTAGCATCTACAGCACGGCATGCTTCGGCGATTAACTCCTGATACCGTGGGACATGTCTTGTTCCTTCTCCGTAATAATGCATTGGATTCTTTGCACGAATCCATGTATCTCCAGCAGGTAGAACACCTCCAACGGGTCCCGGTTGCACATCCATCTGGTTGTAGGAGTTTTCGCGAAAGTAGGATTTTAATGAAACCCCTTTTTCAGCAAATAGATACGTATTGAATTCCGCACTGGTTCTCTTGCCCGGTTGATCGCTAAAATCAATTTTGAGAGCGAGGACATATTCTATACCGTCCGGTTGTAGGACGCTCAACTCTTTTGAGAAGCAACATCCATCCAACGCTTGTAAATATGCTGAAATACCAAGCTCAGAATTAAGTCCAGTGACAGTTTTTGGCTTCAATTCTCCATTAACCGGATCAACGTCAAAGTAGAGATGGGGATGAGGCGGGGCAGCAAGGCTGAGTGTGGTAAACGTGAGCAGACATGCCAAACAGAACAGCCGCAAAGCAAAAGACTTCTCAATCAAATTCACCACCACATTTCCTGCATAAGATATAAAATTGGATGTCGTCAGAATGGGCATGTTGTTTGATGAGATTGACTGCTTGGTCCGGCAAATCTTCTTCACATTTATGGCATTTGTAGAGCGAACCTTCAAGTTCAGAAAATTTTCTAATATCGCCCCACATATCGTTTAGCCAGTATTTAAATTCCCAAGGAAATTCTGTCTCAACTGCTTTTGAAATCTCAATTCCATGGCGAATTAATTTCTTGCATTCTTCAAAGGTAGCAGGTTCATAGGGATGTGGTACTGTTAGCGTAGGGATAGGTTTCCCTTCGGAAGCGTTTTGCGGATTGAATCTACGGGAACGTGTCAGCAAAATTTGGTCTAATCGTGTGCCGGGCTCTCTGCCTTTTGACCAGAGGCGGTAGTAACCCTTGTGTTTGACGTTAAAATAGCCGGGAATTTTCTTACCGAGCGGATGTGTTGAAGTATCCCACAACCATCGATTCCATTTGGAGTTATCGCCGGGGACAGCCCAAATTTTGATCGCGTTCGGTCCACCCTCTTGGTCCCAAGGATATGGTTCTACATCTTCAATGCCGATCCAATAGGAGTCTTGACTGCTGGTTTTATAGTAGGTGCGAATCCATACATACCATTTACCAGTTTTCGGGATGTTTACTTCATAAATAGCGCGAGCACCTCTCGCGCTATCAATTGCTCTTCGATTAGAGGCTTCTTCGTCTTCCACAATATTTACACCTTTATCAAAATGCATTGCAGTTTCTGCCTCAATGATAAGGGTATTTCTTGGGATGCGAATTGGTTCATGCTTCGTGTCTATATTTTCTGCGTCAGTTTCTTCTTCTGGTAACGCTTGGTCGAGTTCAACATAACTATTCCCGAACCGTTGACATGCACGTTCAAACTGTTTTTCGGAAAGATTAGCATCGTAGAAGCAATCTCGAACCCCTTTCTTCCAAAGGTCAAGCAGGATAAACATAGCCTTAATATTTCCATCAGGTCGTTTACGGGTACCAACGACTATAAGCATGCCAGTATCGCGTGAACGACTGACAAGGCATAGATGCAGTGGAAACTCAGGCGATGCAACCTTTCGGCTTTTTACGATGAGCGGACTATAATAACGGCAGTGATGGTCGCAACCAGGTATTTTGGCGCGTTTGGCACTACAGCATTCCGGGCAGATGACCATGCCGCTGAGAGCTGGACATGCGCGCTTTCCATTATTGGAACGGCATGTACGGCACCTTTGTCGTTTTGTGCGTTTTTGTCTGGTAAGAAGTCTCTGATGGCGCATGGGTTTATGACTTTCCGCTTGTATACGGATGCAATTCAAACGTCAAGTGTGCACTACTTTTGGTGTTAACGAACGACACCCGCAGCCGAACCTAAAAAAGCGGACCTGTTAACTTGGGCGGTTAACAAGGTCAGCAAGGTATTCTGCGATTTTGTCTGTTATCTGTGCGGCATCAACGTCAGCAAAGTTAAAGAGTTCCTTAAGCATCGGTGATATTGCCCCTGTGTCAAGCAACGCATTCGCAAGACGCCCCATGCTGCTGCGGTTGATGCCACCTTTACCATCATTATTACCCATATCAAGGATCTTGATACTGTCGATTTTCTCTACGGGACGCATGAGTTGTTCAACAATCTCTGGTGCTTCATCAATCAGTTCAAGAATAGCTTCTTGAACGAGAACACGTTGTTCAGCAACGTTCCGGGCTTCGTATTCAGCCATTTCACCTTGTGCTTTAGCACGTGCTTCCGACAACACAGCATCCGCAAGACGTTCAATCGGCTGTGCTTGTGCTTCGGCACCGATGATGGCTACATCGCGTTGCCATTCAGCTTCTTTCACCTGTTCAGTCGCAGTAACATCAACTTCAGCTCCAACACGTTCTGCTTCAGCAACTAACTTCTCTTTCTCTGCAAGTGCTGTAAGTTGTTGTTTGCCTGCAACCTCAATTTTCCTGTCTTCATCAGTGAGAGCGACGCGTAATTCTTGATTGATACGGGACTGTTCGACCGACAACATCTTAGCAATTTCAGTGAGTTCAACATGTTTGTTTTGGTCAATCTGTGCGGTTTCAACGACGAGGTTCTTTTCTATCTCGCGTTGTTGCACTTGTTGTTCCTGTGCGAACTTAGCGGTTTGCACGATCAAGTCTCGTTCAACATCTCGCAACATAACGCCCTCTTCCTGAGCGATACGCGCTTTCTCTACGAACAACTCTTTTTCTATATCACGTTCTTGGATCTGTTGTTCCATACTTATCTTGCTGACTTCAACGTTTAATGTCTTGGCGATTTCTGCAAGTTCAACATGTTTGTTTTGGTCAATCTGTGCGGTTTCAACGACGAGGTTCTTTTCTATCTCGCGTTGTTGCACTTGTTGTTCTTGTGCGAACTTAGCGGTTTGCACGATCAAGTCTCGCTCAACATCTCGCAACATAACGCCCTCTTCCTGAGCGATACGCGCTTTCTCTACGAACAACTCTTTTTCTATATCACGAACAGCAATCGTTTGTTCCTGTTCGATTTTTTCCATTTGAACAGTGAGATGCTGTTGTATTTCAGCGAGTTGGACAACTTTGTTTTGGTCAATCTGTGCGGTTTCAACGATGAGGTTCTTCTCAATCTCGCGTTGTTGCACCTGTTGTTCTTGTGCGTACTTAGCGACTTGAACAGAGAGTTCTTGCTCAACTTCTCGCAACTGCACGCCTTCTTCCTGAGCAATACGGGCACGTTCAACCTCAAGTTTCATTTCGTATTCACGTTCTTGAATACTCTGATCCATCTCATACTGAAATTTAACGGTTTCAGCTTCACGGTCTAGAGCATAAACAGAGATGTTTTTCTGTTGATCGGATTCCCCCCATGCTCTACTTTGTTCCAATTCAAATTCTTGGAGATCCTTGTCAACATTAATTTGGTAGATTGCGACCTCTTTTTCTCGGTCAATACGTTCTTTTTCACGTTCTTGTTCAGCAGTAATTTCAGTGATTGCTCGTATACCGACAGCGTCAAATCGGTTGGTGGGATCTAACTGACTAACGGGTGTTTGATCAACTCGGATGATGGAAACAGTATCAAGTGTCAAGCCGTTATGTTCTTTCAGACCTTCTCCACAAGCTTCTAAAACGTTGTCCGCAAATTCAAGTCGTTTTTGAAGGAGATCTTGAATTTCACTTTCGGCAGCAACGCTCCTCAATGCACCATCTAACATCGGTTCAATCAACTCACGGATTGTTTCCGGTGTCATTGACTTATCACCGAGGGCTTGGGCTGCCTTTAATATATCCACTCCATCTTCTTCTGGAGTAACCTTAAGATAAAAGACGACTTCAACATCGGCACGGTTGAAGTCGTTAGTAATCAAAGAATCAGATTGTTCACGAACAACTTCAATGCGCATGGTATTGAGAGACATCTCTTTAATTTCATGGATAATTGTGTTAACCCAGATACCACCGGTATAAACGATCTTTTCCCTGGCACCACCTGTTCTTACCAAGGCAACATCAGCTTTCGGCATCCTATATCGGATAACAGAACCTACAAATGCTGCCAACCCGCCAACCAAGACGACCGCTATAACACCCATCCAACTCAGGGCGTCACCTTGGTTATTAGGGTTTTCCACATCGCTCATAATCAGTTCGTTGTAAGCGAAATAACCGATGACACTCACAACAAGAATTAAAAAGATAACAGCAAGAATGAGACGCATTAATTTCTCCTATGGTAAAACATCACTTTTAGAAATTGTTTCTATTGGAAGATTATTTCACTGTTTTTTTGATCTGTCCGAAGACGTCCCTTAAGCGGTTGTCGTGGAGAAGTTTGCCACGCGAGATTTGCTAAATAACAGAGTATATTTTCAATTAAAGGTCTAGCGACAGCTGTGCGATGTGCATCCCGCGTATCTATGGCAAAACCGACGTAGTATCCCTCTCCCCACGGCAACACAATACTGACAGCATCACCATTATCTTCTCTGACTGCCAACTTGCGGTAACTTGAGTCATTCGTAACCCAATGGTCATCAGTTACTAAACCGTCAACATCGATCTTATGGGGCCACGTAAACATTCCCGTTCTTTGCCCATCCTCAGTAATGGTTACGTCTGAATCGTTGGAATTTGTAATTGTGATTGGATGCCGATCCACAGGTAGCCAATCACCTCGCCATGTAGGTTCAGCGTTATGAACACCATCAGGCGGGACAATGTTGTTATCCATAGCCGATGCCCACACAATTCCGCCTTTTCTGACGAAGTCTTTGATTGCATCATCAGCGTCTTCCACGAAATACTCTCCATCGTGTCCTGGGGCATTCCAAGTAAACCAGATGATGTCGAAATTAGAGAGGTTTATGCTGGAAAGTTTTATAGCATTCTTTGCATCGCCTCTGTTATCGGGGTTGTCGTTTATTTTGACTGTTGTATATTGAAATACTAAACCTTCAAGAGTAGTGAGAGACTCCAAAACGGCAGGTTCGCCAGTTAGGTTGTCGCTAACAACAATTAACACACGAAAAACACCTAACGGTACAATCTTTATGGAAGATATGATGCCAGAAAACGATTGTGAGTGGGGAAGGGCGCGAAGATTCCTAATTGCTTGTTGGTATTGTCGAGAGTTAATGTCTAAATTAATCCGCCGTCCTTCGAAATTCACATGTTCGTATAAGATGACATGGCATCCACTAAAAGGAAAATTCGGACCGCGTTGAATACGGATAGAGGATATCACATCATTCATGCCAATTTCGAACATTGAGCTGATGTCCCGTAAGATAACGCTTCGCTGACCGCTGAAATCATTATCTTGGAACACCTCAATGATAATAGGAACTGCCCCATACTCCGGCGGCGTCGGATGCGCAGCAGGGCTGAAACCTATAGATGATATCGTATCACCAAAGTTGTAAGGTATCTCATGGATATTCGGATAGAATCCTGGTGCTAAAACCAGTCGTCTACCTTGATAATTTACGTGCTCATGAAAAATCGCTTTATAGTTTGGTGACGCACTGAAACTGGGTCCCTTGTATATCTTAACTGAAGAGATAACGTCTTGGGCACCAATCTCAATAGTATTTGGAATGGATTCTATTAGGGTTATTTTGCGTCCGTGATAATTGACGTGCTCAAAGACTTCAACAACTAACCTTGGCCTGCTCGCCATATTTCTGCCCTTCGCTGAAAGTCATTATATCTATTGTATCAAGTTTAACAATTTATTATATCATTGAATTAAAGGTTTGTCAAGGAAAAAGAGAAATCAAGTGATATTTTTTTACGCTTGACATCCCAGATAAAATATGATAGTTTTGCAAGTAGCAAGAAATTGATGCACATCACATTTTTTTAGGCACTCGTGAATCTAATTGCCGTGGACTGAACAATTCGCGTCTCCATATTTTGTTAAATCTGCTACAATAGACCGAGGGTGACACCGATGCGCTATACCAAAATTATTATTCTATTCTGCTTTATGGGTATTAGCGCGTTCATGGTCTACTTTCTCTTGAGAATTGAGGATTCCGAGAGAAAAAAGAGAGCCGCCTCTTTCACAATTGAACTTCCCTATACTTGGGTAGGCAATATTAGCAAAGTACCAATTGCTGAACCATCGGGGGTAACCTATCATCCGTTGCGGAAAACTCTGTTTGTGGTAGATGATAGGGGTTTTATTCATGAAATCCGACCTGATGGCACGAAGATCAAAACGAAGGATCTGCAAGCGCGTGACCTTGAAGGAATTACGATGGATCCGGGCACAGGATGGCTTTACACAGTTGTTGAAGACGATGAAATGATTTTGGAGATTAACCCTCAAACACTCACGATTCGTAGAGAATTTAAAATCAACCGTTCTTTTGAAGGCAAAACACTCCTGAAAGAGGGAGGCATGGGGGTAGAAGCGATCACATTCGTACCGGATACTTCACATCCGGAGGGTGGTACTTTCTGGATCGGTAATCAGTCCGTTAATCTCAAACCTAACGGGGAGCCTTCAGTTGTATGCGAAGTGGTCGTGCCGCTTAACACTTCTGAAGCACAAGTGGCAGAAGCGACTATTGTCCGTTTTTTCAAAATGGATTTCATTGATATATCTGGACTCGCCTACGATGCCCAAGCGGATTATCTTGTGTTAATCAGCGATACAACAAACCAGTTGGTTGAACTCAAACGAGATGGCACTTTGCTTCATCGATACCTATTGCCAGGGAATGATCAAGAAGGTGTGACGTTAGATGGACTCGGTTATATGTACATCGCACAGGAAAGCGGACAAGTTATTAAGTTCGCTGACCGAAGGCTACGTTAAGATGTGCACTCGGAACCTTGAAGGCGAAGGACAACCACTCCCGGCATCAAATCTAATATTGGATTGAGAGATGCATATTGTTCAGCCGTGTACCCGCGATCTACTCGCCACAGCACCTGAACATTACCCTCATCATAGATAATACCAGTTGCAAGTTTATTACCTTTATCATCTTCTAACTGAAAACTTCTGCGACGTTTCGCGTCCATAGCAGGACCTTTAGGATGAGAATTATAGCAAACCTATTTTACGCAGTGCGGTTAGGAAACCGCACCTATCGGTACTTTACCATAATCCTACATTAACATATCAGAGATCAACAAAATCGGCATCCACACGGTGGGGAATCACACCCGATTCGTGTCCACGGTTGAGTAACTCTTGCACTGCGGTTCTACCACTATCTCCGTAATCCAAGGTATAATCATTAACATACATCCCAACGAACTTGTCTGCGAGTTCGGTTTCCATGTCTCGTGCGTAGGTCATTGCGTATTCAAGTCCACGTTCACGATGTTCAAGTGAATATTGGATGCTCTGCTTTAACAAGGATGTTATAACGCGAATTTTCTCGGGACCGAGGTCGCGACGGATAACATTTGCTCCGAGAGGAAGTGGCAATCCAGTTTCCTCATACCACCATTCTCCCAAATCCACGATTTTGTGGAGACCTTCGCGTGCGTAGGTTAATTGTCCTTCATGGATGATGAGTCCTGCGTCAACTTTACCATCCTGAACAGCCTCAATAATCTTATCAAAGCGGTATGTTTCTACTTCAACATCCGGTTGAAAAAGTTTCATTGTTAAATACGCGGTGGTCATCTCTCCCGGTATCGCAATACGTTTGCCGGTGAGGTCTTCCATCGGTGCTTTAGAAACGACGAGCGGTCCGTACTGATCCCCGATGCTTGCGCCGCACGGCATAAGTGCATAATCATTTGCAACGTAGGCGTATGCGTGAACGGAAATCGCAGTAACTTCAAGTTCTGCTGCCAATGCGCGTTTATTTAGGGTTTCGATGTCCTCAACAACGTGGACAATTTCGTAAGGTTCAGTGTCAATAAGCCCTTTAGCAAGGGCGTAGAACATGAAGGCATCATCAGAATCAGGACTATGTCCGATCCTAATTATCTCAGTCTCTGGCATCATGTTTTCCTTTCTAACATTGTTATTTCTGTCTGTTTGTGGTATCATAAAACACATGACGGTTCAAAAGTATCTTTACCTTGTAGCGATTCCGTTTCAACTGGACGAACTGGCATCCGCAGAATCGGTTGCATTGATGGGTGCTGCACCAGATGAAAATGATATCGCGATTTCCGACACATGTGTTGATGTGCGCCGAGGTGCTTACCTTAAAAGTTGCACCGAGATCATTTTCGAAACTACAAGCGTTGCAGAACTCTGCGCGAACATCCGTTCTGCAGATTTACATGCGGACGAATTTCGGGTATCCGTTGTAAAAAAGCCACGTAATATAGACCTTGACTCTATGGCATTGGCACGGCAGATAGGAAATATGATTAGTGGCAAAGCGAATTTGTCATTTCCACAAGTTGTCTATCTAACCGTTGTCACTCCCGATAAAATCTGGTTCGGTCGTCTCCTATCTGAATCCGATGGAATATGGGTTAAGTATATTCATAGACCTTATATGACTTCCAGTTCACTTCCCACAAGGTTAGCACTTGCTCTCGTCAACCTTGTGGCTTCTCCGGGTGAACATATTCTCGACCCGTGTTGTGGTACCGGCACGATTGTTATGTCTGCTGCACATAATGGTCTACGGGCAACCGGTTACGATATCAACCCGCGCATGGTTGGTGCAACAACGAAGAATCTTGCACACTATGGACTCACAGCTCACGTACAATTAGAGGATGCGCGGACGGTACAGGGAACATTCAATGCAATTGCCACAGATCTGCCTTACGGCATAAATCTTGTTAAAGATTCAACCGCAACGGCAAAAATATTAGCAAATCTGCGAACCTGTGCACCGAAAGCCGGTTTTATTGACACTCGCGATCTTACTCAGCAACTGAATGATTTGGGATATCAAGTAGAAACTATTATTCCCGTCCCAAAGCTGAGCCTTGTGCGACGTATTTTTATTGCCATCAACGCTAATCAATAGTCGTCAATATTTTCAAAAAAATCGGTTTCTGGTAAGTACTCACCTTCATCCAGTTCATCTTCTTCATAGTCTTCATAATCTTCAAGAGTCAGAAGTGAGTCAAGTTCGCTGAGATTGTCAATGTGGATTTTGCAAATCCATCCATCGCTTTCAGGCAAACTGTTGATAAGTTCTATCTCTTCTTCAAGTGACGTGTTGACTTCGTATATTTCTCCTGCGACTGGTGCATAGAGGTAAAAATTCCCTCCTGTTTCGGTTTCAATTCTCCCAATAATTTCACCTTGTTCACATTCTTGTTCAGGGGATATATCAACAAAAACAATTTCACCGTGCAGGTGTTGGGCGCGTTCTGTAATGCCGATAGTTCCCTCTGTATCAACAACTTCAATCCATTCATGTGTGGTTGTATATCTCACCGTACTCAACGTGCATCCCTCCGACAAGTTATAACCTTACTGCAAACTTGTTGTTGTATTTACAATGTTCTGAAGTTGTGCTTGGAAAGTTTCCAGCACATTATGCTGAATCCGTATTGCGATAATTGGGTTAGGATCATATTCAATGTTTGTTACTTGACCTCCTAAACGTTTACATAGTGTGACGACTGTCCCTATGTGGGGGTATAGAACTTTTACCTGTAAGTCATGGTAATAGATGTGAGTTTCTAATGTGGCGTTTTCAAGACATGCCCGTGCACATGCACCGTAAGCTCGGATCAGTCCACCGATTCCAAGGTTGATGCCACCATAATACCGTGCGACAACAATCATAACATTAGATAATCCATTTGCGCGAATCGCAGCAAGAATTGGGGGACCCGCGGAGTTTGTCGGTTCACCCGCATCCGAAGCATATTCTATTTTGTCATCGTCACTACCGAGACTGTACGCATAACAATAATGGGTGGCTTGAGGTATCCGTTCCCGGACCTCCGCGACAAACTTTCTAACTGCAGCGTGACTATCTATTGCCGATGCCTCTCCAAAAAACCTTGATTTTTTCACGACATGTTTAGCGGTAGCGATTCCGACAATTGTTTGGTACTCATCTGACATAATTTATAGGTTGCGTAATATCGGACACTACGTCCGCATGAATAACTAACACGTTTTTGATAAAATACGCACTACAATATACGTTCTCAAAACCAATATCAATACAGTGACAACCGATTAAAAATCCTGTCCAATTGAAAAGGTGTAAACAGAAGTGCCTTGGACGATGTGAATACGTTCGTTCTCGGACACAGTCGGCTTGAACTGGGGAGTATAAGCGGCATTTAACGTTATGTTTGCTACCCGAACCCCAAACCCCAAGCAGAGACCTTCGGTTTTCCACGTACGTTCCTCCATTTCAAACGTATTATCTTCCAAAAGGATAACCGAGGCGTAACGTTTTTCAGTATCCCTGAGGTATCCGATTCTACCACCGATGCGGTCGCGATACCAAACCTCAGCTCCGAGATTGGTTCGGACACCATCACTGAAAGGTGGATGAACATCTAATCCGAGGCGGACATTTATGTTTGAAATTTCTCGCTGATAAACTATACCGGCAATTACATCACGGCGAATATTATCTGGAATAGCAGGATCAACAAACGACAACCCATTACTTAAATTACGAACGACAATGCCTACCTGAATTGCATCACCAAAATGTTGAATGAGTCCAACATTGTACGCGTAACCACGTCCGAAATGTTCGTCACCCGACGTGTCGGTGACCTTAGAACGTAACCACTTCGCATCAAATCCAACAACGGTGCCTCCAAAACAATTTATACCATAACCGAGTCCAATTGCAAGGTTATTTTCTGGAAAATTGTTTAAAGCTTTTCCTTGATGGTTGACACGGCGAAAGGGTCCCTCATGTGCCGTAGATAAAGCGACACCCATTGTGCCGAATTTGCCCATAGGAAATGCCCAATTCAGAGTTTCAATACCAGATGCACGTTGTTCATATCGACTATAATCTTCGTAGTTCGCATTGAAATTCGGTTTGGAAAGTAGGGCAATAGTACGTGGGAAACGGGTCATTTGAATAACAAACCGGTCTCCTCGGGCAGCACTGATACCGGCAGGATTGTTACCGAGAGCGTTTGCACCTCCGGACGATCCAACAAAACTACCACCCATTCCACGATGTTCAGCACCAAGCAACTGTTTGAGAAATTCGCCTGCTTCTGCTGTTGTATTCACCTCTGAGGCAATTCCTACAGAAATGGAAAAACAGAGGAATAGGTAGAACACCAAAATTAACAACAAGATTTGTAAACGCTGTGGTGATATAATCCAATTCTGCAAAAAATCTAACTTTCTTTTCACTGTTCTGACTTACTCCAAGATATATGTAGACACACCGCTTTTGACAATGTGACAATGTGAGAATCAGAGAGATTACGAAAATGTAACGGAGATGCTTACCTAATACCCAATTACCCCGATT
Source organism: Candidatus Poribacteria bacterium (assembly GCA_965237835.1). GTDB lineage: Bacteria > Poribacteria > WGA-4E > WGA-4E > WGA-3G > MSPOR6. Next base: position 2,142,496 of record OZ250160.1, read on the forward strand.
TGTAGCGCGAGGTCCCGTGTCCTCCTCACAATGCTAACCGCTATTAGAAAACTTCGAATCAAGTTAATTTGGTATAACGTGAGTCCGACTTATGGTAGATTTTAAAATTACTTGGACGCTTGGTAGGTGCGGTTTCCTAACCGCACCTTTTTGTATCAACATCTCAAATAACGCAAAGGACGAGAATATCTGCGTTCGTAGTCGCGCAATTCATTGCGCCTCTTTTCTTTGAATATAAGAGGCGCAATGAATTGCGCGACTACAAACGAGTTCTTTCCTTAAATTGACGCTTATGGTGCGGTTAGGAAACCGCACCTACCGTCCAGAAAATAGGACAAATCCCATTAATTGGGTATAACACATGTTTTAGTTGAACTTAGGTTATGTTTTCATGTTTAATTCTACTAAGCTGAACAAAGTGTTACCTGCGCAACAGCATAATCGACAGCGTGTGACAGACTGACAAAGGTCGAAACAATACCGAGTTCTGCGGCACATTGCTTAACTTGTCCGTGTAACACGAGTGATGGTTTTCCAACATCATTGGCGCAAATTTCTACATCTTGCCAATACATCCCAACCGTTAAACCAGTACCGAGTGCTTTCAGAGTTGCCTCCTTTGCAGCGAACCGAACGGCAAGTCTTGCATAACGAGTAGGGGTTTTTCCACAGTAGGTAAGTTCCTGAGACGTATAAACGCGATGCTCAAACTTACTGCCCCATCGCAGACAGAGACGTCTAATTCGTTCAACCTCAATAATATCTATGCCGATCCCATGAATCTTTTGTTGGAGCATCTATTTTTCTAAGTTGGTTTCACATTGGCGATAAAGGGCATCTGTCATCCGTGCCGCTCGGGTAGTGGCTTGGACATCATGAACACGTACAATATCTGCTCCATGTGCAATTGCCCAGCACACCGTTGCGAGAGTGCCTTCGACCCTTTCGGTTACGGGAAGATCTAATAGGTTGCCGATAAAGGATTTTCGTGATGTGCCGATTAATATTGGTTTGTTTAGACGTTTGAATACATCAAGGTGTTTTAAAATCTGTAGGTTCTGTTCGTTAGTTTTGCCAAATCCGATACCGGGGTCTATAATAACTCGGTTCGGGTCAATACCGTTTTGCGTAGCATCACTAATCCAATTCGCTAATGCCTCGTAAATATCGTTTACGACATTTTCATACCGCGGAGTACGTTGCATGGTGCGCGGTGTGCCCTTCATGTGCATCAGAATAACACCCGCTTCCATTTCAGCTGCGACGTGTGCCATCGCAGTATCTCCGCGAAGTGCTGTAATATCGTTTATGATGTGTACCCCAACTTCAAGTGCGCGTTGTGCTACAACCGCTTTTGTGGTATCAATGGAGAGTGGAACGTCTAGTTGCTCAGAAACGAGTGCGCGGATAACCGGTATTACTCGATCCAATTCTACTTCTGTCGGCACCGGTTCTGCCCCCGGTCGAGACGACTCCCCTCCGATATCAATAATCGTTGCTCCTTCTGCTACCATGGTCTTGGCATGCAAAACGGCAGTATCAAGGTTTAGATATTCACCACCATCCGAAAATGAATCGGGGGTGACATTTAGGACACCCATGATATGGGTGCTGTCGCCAAAAACGAGTTGTTTACCTCGGCAGTTCATATAAGGGGTTTAGCTGGCAATTGTGGCCGTGGACCAAGAATGTCTTCAATTTCTTCGGTAATTAGAGTTTCGCGTTCTAACAAGGCGTCTGCGAGTAGTTTCAAGCCTTCCAAGTTTATCTCTATAATCTCTTTCGCTTTGTCGTAACATTCCATTACGATGTCGTAAACTGCTTTATCAATAGCGATAGCGGTCTGTTCACTATAATCTTGGTGAATTGCCAATTCTTTACCGAGAAAGATTTGCTCGTCTCTTCTGCCGAAAGTCAATGGTCCTAATGGACTCATACCCCACTGAGTGACCATTCGATGCGCAAGATGAGTCGCCTGTTCAAAATCGTTTTGCGCACCGGTTGTCTGTTCACCGAAAATAATTTCTTCAGAAACTCGACCCCCTAATGCAAAGATAATATGGGCAAGGAGTCCCTTCTTACTTAGATTATGCCGTTCTTCAAGTGGGAGTTTAGCGGTTACACCGAGAGCTCTACCGCGAGGTACAATTGTACATTTATAGTTAGGATCGCTTTCTGGCACAAAATGCAGCATGAGCGCATGCCCTGCTTCGTGATATGCTGTGATGCGTCTCTCTTCATCACTGATGACCAAACTACGACGTTCAGGTCCCATCAAGACACGATCTTTAGCCTCATCAAAGCATGCCATGTCAATCGTATCTTTGTCCTGTCTCGCAGCGAGCAGTGCGGCTTCGTTCGCCATATTTTTCAGATCTGCTCCTGAAAATCCTGGTGTCGCTTTTGCTAAAATCTCCAATCTGACATCATCGGCAATTTTATAGGGGTCTCTTGTGTGGACAACGAGAATTGCTTGTCTACCGCGGACATCAGGCAGATCAACAATGATTTGTCGATCAAACCTACCGGGCCGTAATAAGGCAGGGTCCAGGACATCGGGACGGTTCGTAGCTGCGATCAAAATAACGTTGCTAGACGGCTCAAACCCCTGCATCTCTACAAGCAGTGCGTTTAAGGTTTGTTCCCGCTCGTCGTGTCCGCCACCGATACCTGCACCGCGATGGCGTCCAACCGCATCCAATTCATCAATAAAAATAATACAAGGTGCGCTTTTCTTTCCAGTCTCAAATAGATCGCGAACCCTTGATGCGCCAACACCGACAAACATTTCGACAAAGTCGGAGCCGCTAATACTAAAAAATGGGACATCCGCTTCACCTGCAACAGCTTGCGCCAGCATTGTTTTGCCAGTACCGGGAGGACCGACTAACAATACACCTTTGGGAATGATTCCACCCAGACGTTCATACTTCTTAGGTGCTTTAAGGAATTCAATAACCTCTTCAAGCGCATCTTTTGCCTCGTCAACCCCTGCTACATCTTCAAAGGTAACTCTGTTTTCATTTTCAGTATGGAGTCTTGCCTTGCTTTTACCAAAAGAGAGTGCACGATTTCCGCTCCCTTGCATCTGGCGGGATAGAAATATCATCAAACCTAAGAAAATTAACAAGGGGACTACTGTTGTACCAAAAACGAGTAAAAATTCCGGAAAATTAGACCTTGACTTTACTTTATAGGGAATATGGGATTTATCAAGTTTCTCTTGTATATTGTAATCATCATTTGTATCACGACTTGCTTTAAAACCTCCCTGCCACTTTGGGGGGAGGAGTGCTTCTTTATACGTTAGTAGGTCTCGCATAATTTCTGGCCGGTAATTCTCTGCAAATTTACCTTCAACCCACTCGTCATCAAGAATTAGATAGCCTTCAAAGAAGTTCTTATCCTGTCCTATGTAGTTATGAAAATCGGATGTTGCTAACTCGTAAACTTGGTCGCTACGGTTGACAAGTTGGTAGATAGCGACAACAACGACCAATCCCAAAATAAACCACACGAACATGTTTTTTGTGCTCTTGTTCACAACCAATCGCCTCGTTTTACTTTAAAGAATTATCAAATTTAGAACGATACTGCAGACCATGGCGCGCATCCAAGATAGGTACTCAAAGTGAGCACGTTCAAGCAATTTAAGTGCTAATCTGCCTGTTCAGTGTCTGTTTATGGATATATATTAGTACTTTATGAATGAATTATAACATACTTTTTACTTAATAGCAACTGAATTTACAAATTCATATACATGTCGCTACTAATAACGGGTGTTAGTTATTAATATTAAGGATTCAGGGGTTATCGTAGGTTATTTTCAGAGAGTTCAATCAAACCTACGTCTTTAACGTGAGTTCGATAAACAGATTCATGTACTGCCATCGGAAATTTAGACCACTATCTAAACCAAGATTGTGTACTGCCATCGGAAATTTAGACCACTGTCTAAACCAAGATTGTGATATAATAGCAATCTAATTTAAAGGAGAATCCGATGGCAAAACGAAGAAGATTCACTCCCGAATTTAAGGAAACTGAAGTTGTTATTGAGGCACTTATCGGTCAAAGTTCACAAGCGGAACTGTGTCGAAAACATAACCTCAGCAATGTTCAACTCTCAAAGTGGAAACGCCAATTCCTTGAAAACGCGGCGACCCTCTTTGAACCTGCTGATAAGCAGACGAATGCGTCTCAACAGCGGATTGCTCAACTTGAGCAGCTCGTTGGCAGGTTGACCCTTGCATTGGACATTCAAAAAAAAGCCTCAACTTGGCTGAGTTGACTCCAGTTGTAAAACGAGAAATCGTAGAAACTTTGCGAACCGATTACTCTGTGCGACAGATTTGCGATACACTTGGTTTCAATCGAAGCAGCCTCTATTATCAACCGAAAAAGGACCCTTGTGAAGAGGTGCTCCGACAGGAAATAGAAAAGTTGTCTGTGCGTTATCCGAAATATGGTTATAGGCGTATCACGGAGTTGCTGTTGCGTATGGGATACACCGTTGGGTATCGGCGCGTCGCCCGATTGATGAAATCCCAGAACTTGTCGGTTTCGGTCAAAGGAGTTTCCAGTCAAACCACGAGATCGCTTGAAGGTGCGCAGCCTTGGGTGAATCGCCTTGAAGCACTTGACATCTGCCGATGTGATCAGGTCTGGGTTGGCGATATAACGTATGTCCGTCTCCACAGACGCTTCGTCTATGTTTCAGTTCTAATGGATGTATTTACTCGAATGATAAGAGGTTGGCAACTGAGCCGACATTTGACACAACCTCTGACATTGAGACCATTGCAGCAGGCAGGACAGCAAAGCGTTCCAGAAATCCATCATAGTGATCAAGGAGTTCAGTATCTTTCAACCGACTATATTTCCACTCTCACCTGCTATGGGATTGAGATCTCGTTAGCTCATAGAGGGCGTCCTTGGGAGAACGGGTATGCTGAAAGGTTCATCCGAACTCTCAAAGAGGAAGAAGTTCATCTCAATGATTATGAGGATATAACGGAGGCTAAAACTCGCATCGGGCATTTTATTGAACAGGTGTCCAACCAGAAACGACCTCACTCGGCGTTAGGCTATTTGACACCTATTGAATTTGAGAAAGAACACTTGTCTTAACTTTACGAAATTCTGGTCTAAAAAATCGATGGCACTTCAACTTGGTGTTCTCGCAGTTGTTCTTCTTATAGGTTTCTCTATGCTTATTATTTCCACACAGATGGAACTTAAGCAGATGCGTGAGGAAGCAAAAGCAACTCAGATAAGAATGCAAGAACAAAAAGATCATGTTCACGCTGATAATGGAACACGCGTTGGACATTTAGAGCAGGACACAGAAACAACTGTGGAACCGAACAATCCAGTAAATAAAAATGAGAGTAGCAACATGACTGAAACTACCAAAACGGTTGCAATCGGAACCGAATCTGAAAAACTGAGGTACGAAGATGGTATCTATAAGGGATTGACTTTTTTCGAAGCTAGTGCTGTATGGGGGAAAAAATACAAAGAATTAGATGTCAAGTCTAATAAAATACGCCAAAAAACGTTTGAATTAGACGACATCTGGAATACTCTTTTAGATGCTACAAAGTCGCTGTCTATGTCTTTCTTGAAATCAATACCGCCGGATCAACTTGAGAAGGCAAAGGCGATCGCCTTAAAAGCTGAACCACACAAATCGGGTGAGATAGAATCTTTCTTTAATGAGATTATGAATAATGCCGAAACTAAGACGTTAGAGAGTATAAAAACAGATGCACAGATCTTGCAGGCCTTTATAGACGCAAATAGAGAGGAACGGGAACAGGTTGCGCAAGAAAGTGAGAATTTAAACCGGAAATTTGAAAAAATATTTTCAGAAATGCCTACGTTACTAACAAAGAAGAGCATATAATTATGGCACATAGAACAATAGCAACAATTGTAGTGTTAATATTTATTTTAACTAACATTTTATGTCTCTATGATACAATTGCATCATGCGGTTATGATGATGATGAAATGAGACAACGAAAATTGAATAAAGCGATGGTGGATTTAGCTCAAAAAAGGGCAACTGAAATAGAGAGAGAAATAGACTCCTGAAAATCCTATAATCCTGAAAATCCTGGTTCAGACAAAAAACAATCCCATACAAACTAACGACCAACCACAAGCCACGTAACCAACTCAAATTCAGTCTCCTCTGTGATCTGACTATTGACAGTTGGCAATACCGCATCTGCCCTTGAATCCAGTTGATCATTCACCCGCCGAACATAGTCCCCACGAATTGATTTCAACGCACCCTCAAGTAGCATCTCATAAATCGTCATATCGTTACCATTGTCAGTTTCCGCATTGAACCAGTCGCACAGATCGGAATCTGGCGAAGACTTACCAACACAAAGCGCGCTGAACCTTTCTAAAATCCGCTTCGGATTGGTAAAACCGATAGAAACAACACCATCATTGCTGACATAGACCAGATAGTATGGATGGAGTGGGTTAAGTTTTTCACCTTCCTTATTATCCTCTTTCGCAAAAATCTGTTTTAGGCAGAAAATAACACCCGGTTTTATATCCACAGGCGATCCGGCATGCGTCCAGGGCGATGTAACAGCATATAAACCCAAATCGGCTAATCTCAACTCCTTCCCTCTCGTCTGTAAATAGTTGAGGAGTTGTGCGCGGAAGTCATCAAGAGTGAATTGACTGATATTGAGTTGTTCATCCATCTTATCAAAGTCAAGGATTTCAGTTTGCATACGCCGGAGTTGTTCGTCGCGGTGCGACCAGACACGTTCCAAATTCTCATCTCTATTATCTGGTGTTAGCGGATTGTCATACCCTGTCGCGGTAAGATTCACGAGTGCCATCCGCGCCTCCACACGAAGCTTCAAGTTGATATATTCATCAAGTTCTGGTGTGGGCCAAAAATTCACAAGACTGACTTTTTTATTGCGGCTGCCAATGCGGTCAATCCGTCCGAATCGTTGGATAATACGCACAGGGTTCCAGTGTATATCGTAATTGATAAGATAATCACAATCCTGTAGGTTCTGCCCTTCAGAGATACAATCTGTAGCGATCAGCAGGTCAATCTCTGGCGTTTCTTCATCCGTGTCATCTGTTATTCGTTTTTTAGCAATCGGTGAGAAATTGGTCAAAATATCATTGAAATCTGTGCCGCCATAAGTCGTCTTATTTGCCGAACCTGTAACCACAGCACACTTAATCTTAAGAGTTTCAGTTGCCCATTCGTGAATGTTTTCATAGAGATAATTTGCAGTATCAGCAAAAGCAGTAAAGACGAGGACTTTGGGGTTCTTTTTACCATCCTTATTCGTGGAAGGATTCTGCACCTTTTCAGATATAAGCCGCTTGAGTTCTGCTAATTTTGCATCTCTGTCGGGGGTAATGTTGTCAGCTGTCCGATATATTTTACTCAGTTGTTCACTATCGTTCTGTAGATCCGCCAACCATGCATCAAGGTCGAGGTGTTCGTATTGATATATATCATTTCCACTCTCTTCTATACCATTTAGCAGATCGTCATCCTCACCATATTCCTCCTCTGTTTCGCCAAATGCCTTGTAATCAGTGTCACTATCAGTATCCTCGTGTAAGAAGTCTTGGATATCAATTGTAAGTTCATTGATTTTTTCAATAGTGCGTTCCAAAGTTTTTGCGAAGGAGCGAACACTGCTCTCAAGCCGTTTCAGAAAATTCACCTTCATCATCCCAATAAGGTTGCTTTCCCGGTGTATCAGAACCCTATCATCATAATGATGTACACAATCTGGTTTGATATAATACGACGGGTTAAAAAGCGAGAGTTTATACCCATCAATCTGTGTGCTAATATCTTGGAAACTCGGGAATATACCATCACTATCAATTTCAGGATACACAGGTATAGGCACTTCACGATCAGGGAACCCGCCTATTTCATCTATTGAATCCTCATAAAATCTCTCAATATGTGTTCTCGACCGAGCAATAGTAAGTCTAAGCAATATTAAATATACATTTTACAGTTTTCCAAATTCACTTGCTGTGGCACATGAATGCCCATCAAAGATTGGAATCTCGAAAAAGGTAATCTCTCAAGCCACCCGATGACGGCTTCACAGAGTTCAGGGAAACTCTTGAAGAAATAACTCCTGTTGATTTGATCTCGCATCAGATGCCACAATCGCTCAATGAGATTCAGGTGCGGGCTATAAGTCGGCGTCGGCACTAAACGCAATCGGTCTTTGTGGTGGCTAAGGAAATCGTCCAACTTTGCCGTAGTATGACTTGAAGCGTTGTCGCGGACAACAAACAGCAACTCATCAGGATACATTTCCATTAAATTTTGCCAATGTGTTTTCATCTGAAGATGCGTTTTGTTAGCATAGATCTCATACAAGCCAGCACCCGAAGGATATTCTAAGGAGCCGATGAGGTATTTCCGCTGGTTTTTGCCGGGCGTGTTGACCTTATATTCACTGCCTTGCTGGCGATAGACGCGTCCGGTCTTGGGACACCAAGACACATTCGCTTCGTCAAAGAAAAATAGGCGAGCCTCCTTTTTGCTATTCTCAGGTGGCGGGAGACCTAAACGCCGAAGTTGGGTATCCGGGACAATCAACCGAGCCGCCTCGCTCGTCAACTGCCCCGTTTTTGCAAAGAGGACAACTCCATCAGTTGTGTCCGTTTTGCTTGATATTCAGGGTCTGGACTCCCAACACGAAGTTTACTACGACCCGTTCGGTAGCCCATCCGCCGTAAAGCGAAATAGATCGCTGGCGGTGTTACCGAAATCTCGTGATATGCCTTGAGATAAACTCTAATGAGTTCAAGGGTCCATTGGCGAGAGTCCGTCTCAAGTTTTTCGTATTGATCCGGTGTTTGCTCAAAGAGCCGGGTCCAGTCAGATTTGCTGAAATGCGTGATTTTACCACGACACCCCGGCGGACTCTTGGGCATCAACGCATCTAAACCAGAGGTGTTATACTTATGAATATAGCTCCGAACGCTTGCATCAGATAGATTGAACATTCTTGCGAGTTTCGGCACCGACATATGCTCGGTGGCACTGAGTTTGATGATCAGCAAACGCCGATACCATTGCAGTTTCGTTGCTTCGAAAAGTGCAGCATCAAGATGATCAAGTGCCGACTCATCGCGGAATTCTGCGTATATCATCACAGGAGACGCTCCTTAAGTGGTAGATTTACTCATAGTATAACTTAAAACATTTTGAATTGGTAATTTAATATTTAATATTGCTTAACAAGTTGAAAAAGTCAACGTTGAGGATTTCTGCAAGACTATCCTGTCGCCTTGATTGAGACAGAGTCTCCCCGTTTTCTGATGTCCATTTTTCGAACCTGTTTTGTGCAGTTCTCACCGTTTCTCCGATACTTGAAATACCAGTTTTTACAAAAGCATCGTCATTGTCCTCTGTAATAAGTCGTATCTGGTTTTCAAGATCAGTCAGCTTATTATTAACAGGTGTTGCAGACAGCATAAGCACCTGTGTCTGACACCCACTTTAGATAAAGCGCAATATTTTTTCATCTTTTGCACCCTTTTGCCCCTAAAACTGTGTCATGTGTTATGAAAGGGACAATATACCTCACTGTTTCGCAACGTCTCTTATGATATTTTCAGGCGAGAACCAAACCCGCCAAATGCCACACGCGCATTTGGCGTTGATTCAGAAAGTGCCTTACCCGCCTTGATACTGTATTTAGGCATCGCACTTTCCCCAACCGATAGGAGTTTCAATATGAAACCCTTTTTAGATATTGGTAAATACCAGCAAGAGATCATTCTTGCAGTTATTCTCGCTTGTAGTATTATCGGTATACTGCTACTATTCGGATTAGGATTATCTGATGCGACACAGCAGGAGCGTAGCAAAACGTGTCAAATAAGGATAAATTACTCAAGTTTCTTGGGCATGCTATAGTGTGGTGATCCCAATCAACACACAAAGCGTAAAGAAGTATGACAGGGGGATGGGCTTGAACCGATGCCTGCTGAAAAAATGAAAGGAGAAAACCATGAAACTTCGGATTGAAACCTTCATAACTTTATCCGCTATGACAGTTATTCTGCTTGCTGGCTGTGTTCAGAAAACCAAACAACCGACACATATTGACACTTCACCAGAGGTGACACAAACACCTAAAACGCCAGACGACTACTTGGGCGATCCATACCTCTATATTCCCAACATTGAATATAAGACTATCATAAGACGACACGACGTCAAAGATTCAAGACCCATACTTCCACGAAAAATACAAAATAAACTTGCTGCTTTATATCTTCAGTGGGAAGAAGGTTCGCTAACAGAAGAAGAACACAAGCGTATGCGTCATGACATCATTTCGGAAGAATTAGGCTATTTAGATACGGTAAAGTATATTCTCCTTGAAAAATGGTATCCAGAATCTGCAGCTGCAGAATATGCACAGAAAGCACTTGAGCAAAAACCGAATGACTATATTACTATTTATGTGTGGACAGAAACTCGAACGGACCCAGCGGAAAAGGTCGAAGGGTTGCGAAAACTTTTGGCACAGAACCCGAATTCCGCAGAAATACTTTTTCATTTAGGCGTTCGACTTCTTAATTGGGAGACCAAAACACACAAAGATTATGAGGAAATTATCGGCTATCTCAAAAGATCAGCAGCGTTAGCACCAGACCTCTATAGAGGGGATGCGTATCGCAAACTTGGAAAAATATATCTTGATCTGAAGGATAAGGAGATGGCATTAGCGTATTACAAACGCGCACAGGAGATTTACGATTTGGAAATCACTCGAGAATACATAGAACTCATTGAGAAAGGAGAACTCCCATTCAGTTTCTTTGGCTTACTTGGGTGTGGGAACACACAAGAAAAAACCGCACCGCAGGAGATACAAGCACCTATTGACACACAAACGGAAGTGTCCCAACCGTTCACAGTTAGCAAAGATGCAGAAAAGGCACCTAAATCTTCCGCAGACGCTAAAATCTATTATAGAAAAGAGGACATTTCATGAACAAGAAGCTTTACTGGGGGGTTGCCGCTCTCATTATACTCATTATCAGTGTCGCCGCAGTTTTGTTGATGCGGGATACAAATCCTGCGACACAAGAGGTAAAAATAGTGGGTCTCAAACCCCCGCCACCCCGCGAAACGTATGCGACAGGACACTGGAATGGCAACATGTGGCACCGCACCGCCCGAACCGGAAGAAATCTCCGTAGATGGAGAAATGCTGAACTACGAAGAACTCAAAAAGAAAATCAATCGGGGGCGACGTGCAGCCTATCCATACAATCTACGTGTCATAGAAGAATACCCGTATTCTGAAGCAGCACTTGCAGCGAGATACAAACTCGCACGAAGTGACGAAAATTTTGAGAGTGTTTGGGACGAAGTCATCCTGCTGTCAAAGTATAAAGAGATGCTCAAATACCATTCAGACTCGCCACGCCTCCTTCACGATTTAGCACAGTTGACGTGGAGAGACTCCCCAGATGAAGCGATCGCTTATGGGAAAGAAGCACTCAAATACCACGGCTTATACCCAGCAGACTCCTGGTATGGTCTTTGGACCTACCCTGAAGAAACTCATCAGATTTTAGGGCAGGCCTATCAAGAAGTCGGGGATTATAAATCCGCCCTTGTCCATCTCAAAACAGCACAAAAACTGATCGAACCGAAAAGATCCGAGGGGGTTAGTCTTACATTACTATAGTTTGGACAATTTCATCCCGTTAGGACTTCCGATCAGGTGTTAGATTTGTTTTGTAAACACTCTTACATCTCTGAATTCTGTTAGAAATCACTACATTTTGGACACTATTTTTGCGATTATCGTAAAAATATGTAAATCTGGTCAGTTTCATGTAGAATCTTCAACTATCTTTAGATTTTTCTTTGAGTTTTGTCTCGGCTCGTAACTCGCAGAAAAACATTGTTGTTGGAAACATCGTTGCAAATAAGCGGTCATCAACCCGCGTGTCAGATATTTGGCTTTATACCAATGCCTATTTAGTGCCAGCAGCACGTCTTCTAAGTCAAGAGGCACATCGTCTATATTCGTTTCCGCTGCTGTGTTGGTCGCTGTGTTTGTGAAAATGAGTTGTGTGAGAGTTGCTGCGACAAAACTGAGTTGAGCAAACCGGTTCAAACTTTTGCGTTTTCGGAGTTGATATGTATCAAAACCGAAGTTCTGTTTGACATCTCGAAATGCGGTTTCAATCTGCCACCGATTTCTATAGTGTTGGATCAACTCGGCTACCGGACGTTCTAAGTCGGAGGTGAATAAACAAAAATAGCGATAGGGTTTAGACTTCTTTGGGCGTGTGCGTATCACAACGAGCCGCACATCTACCGGACACATCTTTGTCCGCACGATTTTGTCTGCGACAGAAAGGGTCTTGTTTTTCACGATGATATCTCTATACTGCAGATAGGGTAGATGCACACGACCTCCATAACGTTTCGGTCTACCTTGTCCCTGTTGCTTGGGTGGCTTGGGTATATAATAGAACACAGCATTTGACTTTGTGCGACAGAGTAAGTGGTGTCCTTGTGAAAGGATTTGTGTAAACACCTTGCGTCTATTAAAGCCTCTGTCAAATACTATCAGACCCGCAGGCATCTGAGCACAGATACGCTTGAGCACCGCAAGACTGCTATCCCGTTTTTTGCCCGGACACATCACCCGAGCAGCTAACGGAAACAGACGCACCCCTTGTGGTGTTTCACAGAGCCAACCGATAGCACCGAACTCGTGTCCGTGATGGAACTTCGATTGGTTCTTGTTGCGTTTGTTATACCGCGTGTTTCTGAAGAAATGCGTGCCATATTGCTGAAGACCATCAGTGGTAGAATGGGTTTCATCATAGACATAGACACCTTTATTGAAAACGGATTGAACTTGTTGTGTCAAAACTGATGTGACTTTATCAACACTCCATACGCTACGAGAGAGAAACTTCGGTAGAGGCCAATAGGTTGTTGATTGTTCTGTTGATAGATATATCTGTGTCATGGTGCCACGATGCGGGGTATTTATCAAACCCAAGACAAAAGTGCGAAAATGGTTGAAGTTTTTATACTTGAAGAGATGTTGATATTCTGATAACATAGAATATAAGCGGAGAAGAGGTTCCATTTTAATTATCCTTTTAAAAATGAAATATATATACTGAAAGGATACCCTCTTTTCTGCTTTTTGTCTCTAAAAAACTTCAAACTGTCCAAACTATAGTTACATTAGATGACATTAGCAGCCCGGTCGAAGGTGCCACCGAGACCAAGACCTTAAACGAATGGGGCTACCAAAACATTACTCACAATATCAAAGCCATTGAAGCAGGGAGGCCACTATGGGGGCCACCTTCTGAAGTAGTAGTGCCTGACTCGCAGTTACAGTTAGACGATTTAGACATTGTGGACGGCAAAGTAATATTGCCTGACTTGCAGGTACCAGACGATTTTTCCGTTGATGCACTGTTCCGCACCAATGTGGACGACGAGTTGGATCCGTGGAATATCCCCAGTAGCCAGGAGTTTAAAGACTTTCTGCGGTGGATAGAAACGATTGAGAATGCCAAATCTCCCGCGGATTTGGATGACTTTTTGATGCGTGAGATCGCGAAGCAGCTGCAAGGTGAAAAAACCGAGTTTAGTTCCGATCGGTTAATCCGTGCTTATGAAACCTTCCAGCAACACGGTGATACAGAAGGTATAAAACAGTTGAAAAACACTGATCCTGAACTGGAGCGTGCCGTTTCTCAACATAACAAACCTGCGCGTTCTAAAAAGAATAAGTAAACCCAATAGAGTGGGTTGGATCGTTTGCTAACTGCATTGATCCTCATCCAAAATCTATTCTATAGATAATACCGAATTAACCCGATTTGTAGCGCGATGTCCCCAGTGAATTATCCAGAATACCATACGCGTATTCTGCCATTCCCCCAACCACTGGTAGGTACGGTTTCCTAACCGCACCATAAGTCGTGACCGTATTCATCCTCTGTAGGAGCGACCTCCCGGTCGCGACCGTGTCCATATTCCATAGGAGCGATCTCAGAATCACAACTCTACTTTACATAAAACACAATATATTTTCATTTTATGCACCCTGATGCACCTATAACTGTGTCATGTAATAGTGAAGGCAATTAGAGACATTGTTAAATGAGTGCCAAACCCGGAAATTGCCTTACCCGCCTTGATACTGTATTTAGGCATCGCACTTTCCCCAACCGACAGGAGTTTTGATATGAAACCCTCTTTAGATATTGGCAAATACCAGCAAGAGATTATTCTCGCAGTTATTCTTGCTTGTAGTCCTATCGGCATGCTGCTATTATTCGGATTAGGATTATCTGATACAACATATCAGGATAAACTACCGGAGCATAGCATCGGACAACAACAACCGTGTGAAAGACCGCCTTGCAGCACTGAACACAGTGAAGTCCGGCATAAATAAACGACACGCCATAAAAACGTGTCAAAGAAGGAGAAAAGTGATGAAAAAGAAAATGTATTGGGGGCTCGCCGCTCTCATTATTTTACTCGGAACTGCCACCGTGTTGGTATTCCAGCACGAAAGCGCAGAACTTGCACAACTTGAACGTGATACAGATGAATCAGAACAACCGCGCAAGCTACCACAAGTAACAAAACTGCCACCGAAAGTAACAAAACTGCCACCGGTGCAACAACCCGCACCGCCTGTGCGCGTTCACGCAGATGGCAGCGTTCACGAGGGACAACATCACGACCCCATAGAAACCGAGCCTTCACGAGAGTACACCCCCTCACCGATACAAATACCGGCGGGCATTACAGACCCCGATATCAAAGCGGCTTGGGAACGGCTGGACTACATCTCCAAGAACATTTGGGAATGGGGCGGTGTGCCATCAGACGAAACCGTCCATCTGATCAATCAACTTATGCCCCCACCCGATGGGTTTTCTGGTCCCACAGGACACAGCGATTCCGAAGATACCATAAATCTGCTCGGACGCCTCGATCCGAATGACCCACGCGCCGCAGAAGTTATGGCGGCTTATCTCTGTGAAGGCAGGATCATGGGAAATGGTCCGATAAATGCGTTGGTAAAGATGGGAGTGCCTGCCGTGCCATACCTCATCCCCTATATGCTTGACGAGACGCTGATGCCAGCATTACGAAGTATGCCCATTGAGGTATTAGGTCGGATTGCCCAAAACCATCGCGAGGATTTAGGTGGTATTGTGGAACACATCATCATTCCCCGATTGGAAGCTGTCCTTTCGGAAGAAAAACCTGATTACGATGAAGGAAAAGGTGCGCGAGAGGCTCTTGCGCGTTTGAAATAACCAAAAAGGAGATTTACAATGAAAGCGAAATATATTTTATCAAGTGTGTTACTTCTTATTTTTGCGTTTATTCCGTTTCAGCAGAGTTCTTCTACGGAGACTTATATTTACCAAACAGAACCTTGTATCCGTTTGGGGAGTTGGCAAATCGGTCAAAGTTCGGGGTCTGGTAACACGATTATGACAAGTTTTATCACGAACTCGGAAACGACGGCTTGTGTGAAGGTGGATGTCTCTTATTGTCAGAGCCAACCTTCACCCCGTGCTTGGCACCTGCCACCGAGACCGCACCGATAACCTGCCTTGTGCTAATCGCACTGGATACATTTTGATTGAAAAACACGTTCTCAATCGCAATCATCGAGAGAGACGCATATTGCAGCAGCAGCCCCTCTATTTTCTCTGCTATCGTCAACAGCCGGTGTGCCCTTGAGACATCCGAACTTTGTTTGATACATCCCGCGTCAAGCACACGGAACTGACACCGCTTGCGCGTGCATCTGCCATCCTCACGGACAGGGAACCCCGTTTTAGAGAGGTTGCCACACACCACACACCGCTTTATATGCGTTTTAGGACGCCCCGAATTGCCTTTGCGTCTTTTAATCTACTCCCAACGCAAGATACCTTGTGATTGTGCGCTCGGACATACCCATCAACAAGGCAATTTTAGACACATCATGCCCCGCCTTATGATAATCAATCGCCTGTTTTTTTCTTTTGTCACGTAGTGCCTTTTTCACAGACGCCCCTTTATCAGAATTCGTTTGATAGTCCATCATGAAACTCCTTATATTAAAAGAAAGATTCAAGTAAGAGGTTAAAAAGCGCGCCCTGCCTTGTTCCTCCTGCCGTTTGTTCTGCTGTGTGTTCCGCTTGGCACGTTTCGCACTTTTGCCAAACCCGCTCATGCTGCCGCTCCACCGCTACACACGTTGCCGTTGGATTTGCAATAATCCAATTTGCCAACCCCGCTTGGCAGGCTCTGCAATTTGTATAAAGCCGCGACGCCATATCGGCCCGTGCCGCTTGTTCTGCTTCGACAATCATCGCTTTCGCAATATTGACCGCCTCCGTAGCTTCCGTGACTATCGCTTTCGCGTAGTCGTTGATAGTTGCCATGTCAAAAACTCCTTTTGAGTTGACATGCCACCAAAAATCGCGTATAATAGAAATAGAAAAAGCGATTGATGATTGGCGTTGTTGATTAGTTTTTTCTACAAATTTGACAGGGGCAACCCTGCCTTTTCTATTTAACTACTAATTCTGAGAGGCATTCAGGAATTACCGGTCAATTGCATTGGTGTGAGAACGTACTTGAAAAAACAAATCATATAGGATATAATAATAGTATGCCGATATGTTGAAACGTAATAAATTTGCCCAGGGGGCGTTATGTTGTGGTGGAAACGTAGTATTATTTCTACTTATCCGACTGGTCGGTTAATGCTCGTATATTTCGGTGTAGGTGTATGCATATTGGTTCTCGTGTTTGCCTATTATACGCGCCAAATATCTCAATTGAATGCTGATATTGAAGCACAAATAGAAATTTTCGTGAATCTCGCCGCCGAATTGCCAAGCATTGAAGACCGGGCTCTGCAAGAACGAATGCTGACAGTTATGAAGCAGGAGCTTTATGCTGAAAATAGGTCGCGTAGATTTTCATTTATTATTACTGATGCTGATGGAAATGTGGAAATTTCGCAGGGCATTGACAATAAATTTGACGAGAAAGTCAACGAAAATGCCACCGTTTCGTTAACACAAGATGAGCAAGAACTATTAATGTCAACGTTGGAACGGATGAAAAAGAAGAATCAGCGACGAAAAATACCGTTCCTTAAAGAAGATAGACAAATTGCTGGATATTTCTACTACGGGGATGTGGCACCAAGTGAGATGACGCAGCTTCCCTTTGCAATTACTGATACTGAAAGAACGCCTCAGAAATGGCAAATGTGGAATGATGTCATTACCGCCGATAATGCGACACCAGAGGAGAGAGAACGCGCCAAAATCTTTGTTCAAAATACACTTGCCTTCGCAGCACTTCAAACAATACCCGATTGGCAAGAGGGTTACTTTTATTATGAAATAAAATCGTTTTACGGTTTGTTAGTAACGCCTATTGTGTTGTGTATAGTTTTATCGCTCTACGGGTTTGGATCAATGCTTATCTATCGGCGGATAAAATCTTATGAACATGCTGCGATTTGGGGTGGGTTAGCAAAAGAGACCGCGCATCAACTCGGCACACCTATCTCTGCTTTGCTGGCATGGACCGAGTTGTTAGATGAACGGAGTCATGAAACTGGGGATGAGGTACTCGCTGAACTCTCAACAAACATGCGGGGAGACCTTGAACGGTTACAGAAAACAACTACTCGCTTCGGATTGATCGGCACGGAGCCGACCAAAACCAAGGTTGATCTTGAAGAGGTACTCGCTGAGGTACTCACATATTTTGAGAAACGACTACCCCAGATTAGTCGAAACATTGATATAAACGTTACAACCCATGATGTACCTGCAATTTCTGCGAATGCCTATTTGCTACAGTGGGTTTTTGAAAACTTGGTTCGTAATTCGCTGGATGCGATGCATAAAGAGGTAGGACACATTGAAATTGAACCGCTCTATGATGAGCGTCAAAAGCAGGTTATCATCCGTTATTCGGATAACGGTAGTGGTATCCCAAGGGAAAATCAACACGCTATTTTTGAACCGGGGATGACGACAAAAGTTCATGGATGGGGACTTGGATTGACAATTGTCCAACGAATTATTAAGGATTATCATAACGGGAGCATCCGTTTAGTTGACAGTAGTCCAGATGGAACAACTTTTGAAATTCGATTACCGAGTACTGTCTCTTAGCGTATATTGAGGAAACAATATGCCACAAAAACTACATAAAATCCTATGGATAGACGATGAAATAGAGGCATTGCTACCCCACAGGCGTTTTCTTGAAACGCGTGGCTATGGTGTCACTCCCGCTACCAATGGTGAAGATGGAATTGAGCTGCTAAAACAGAATAATACGCAATACGATGTTATCCTACTTGACCAAGTTATGCCTGGAAAAGATGGGATGGCAACCTTAGATGCAATTAGAACTATTAATTCTCAGGTACCCGTCATTCTTGTGACACAATCAAGTGATGACAAATTTGTTGACGTTGCACTCGGAAAACAGGTGACAGATTTTTTGGTGAAACCGATTGGTGTGGCGCAGATCGCTTCTACTCTCAAACGGGTACTTGAACAAAAACATATTGTGGAAACCCAGATACCGGGTCGATACACCAATGACTTCAATACGATTAGCACATTGAAGGCATCACAACCGACTTGGCAAGATTGGATCGATATTTACGTCAAATTACTGAAATGGGAACTGCTATCTGATCAATTGGCAGAACAAGGCTTAGAAGAGACTCATTTTGAGCAGAAAAAGGAGTGTAATGCCGAATTCTCCGATTTTGTAGAAGCAAATTATCCCGAATGGGTAAACGGAAGCCAAGACAGACCCCCATTGTCAGTTGACGTATTAGACCGGCATGTGATGCCATTACTTCAAGCAAAAGTACCAGTCTACTTTATTGTTGTGGACTGTTTCAGACTTGACCATTGGATGGCAGTAGAACCGCTGTTGTACCCTTATTTCTCAATTGATCTCAGCTATAGTTTTTCCATTTTACCGAGTGCAACGATGTACTCTCGGAACGCAATTTTTAGCGGATTGTTTCCTGCAGAATTGGCAAATAACTATCCACAATATTGGCAGGAGAAATCGGATGGGGGAACCAGCACGAACAAGTTCGAACGGCAACTGCTTGAAGAATACTTAAAAAAGAACGGAATCCAGATCAAACCTGGAGTCCAATATTTCAAGATTTTTGATCTACGCGGAGGAAATGAATATAAAAAGCGAGTCGCCGCAACCAAAAAAGTCGGTTTATCTGCATTAATTGTCAACTTCATAGACATCTTAACGCATCAGCGTTCACAATCGGAAGTATTGCAACAACTTGCACCAGATGAACCCGCTTTTCGAGCATTAGCTCGCTCATGGTTTGCCCATTCGACACTGTTTGATATTCTAAGGCTTATAGCCGACCAAGGCGCTAGTGTTGTGCTAACCACAGACCACGGTTCAGAGTTTTGTAACCGTGCAACTCGTGCTTATGGCAATCGTGATACAAGTACAAGCCTCCGCTTTAAAATTGGGAACAATTTGGCATGCGATAAGAATCAAGCCGTGTATATTCCAAACCCAAAGGAATATCGGCTACCAGCCGAAACGGCGAGCAAGGATTATATTCTCGCTAAAGACGATTATTATTTCGTCTATCCAAACGAATTTTACAAATATAAGCGGCAGTTTCAGGGCGGGTTCCAACATGGTGGAATTTCAATGGGAGAACTTATAACACCAGTGGTAACCCTAACACCGCGGAACAGATAGTCATCTAAATACAAGGACAATACCTGAAATTGACTTTTTAGGATAAGAAAGATTATGGTTTATTATATGGACCACTTTCATAATATGCAACGATGTTTCGGATTTGAAGGTTCAATACGTTTGAACACACTATTTCACTAACATTAAGCTGCTGGAATCTTTCTTTTCCAAAATTACCGCTTTTTGAAATGACTGAATTTACTAACCGAGATGCCTTTTTAATAAAGGGTATGATAGGAGGAAATACTAATAATGGAAAAGGAAATACTTATTTCTGACGATGAATATGAAACGCGTTGTGCTGTTCTTGAAAAAGGAGTACTAAATGAAATTCATATTGAACGGAAAGCAGTAAAACCTGTTTTAGGAAATTTATATAAAGGACGTGTTGAGAACGTTTTGCCAGGTATGCAAGTGGCTTTTGTTGATATCGGTTTGGATCGACACGCTTTTCTACATATCTCAGACCTAAAATACAATAGTTCTGAAAATGGAAATTCGGATGATAGTTTACCAACTTTAGATATGCAGGCAACACCATCCAAAAAGTCGCGTGGCGGCAGAGGATTCCCGTTTCTCATTACCGACCTCATCTCAAAGAATCAGGAACTTCTTGTGCAGGTCGGGAAAGAACCTATCGGCAGCAAAGGTGCGCGTGTCACCAGCAATATCACACTCCCGGGACGTTATGTTGTTTATTTGCCGAATTCATCTACAATCGGGGTTTCGAGGAGGATTGAGTCCGAGGGCGAACGTGACCGATTACGTAACTTGGCACAGAACTTGAAAGCAGATGTCGAAGGTGGTTTTATTATTCGAACAGCCGCCGAAGGGTTAAGTGAAGAGGAGTTTGCCGCTGAAATACGCTACTTAATCAATCAGTGGAAACAAGCGCGCGAACGTTCAAAACACAAAACTGCCCCAAGTTTAGTGAGTCGCGATGTCAGTTTCACAAATCGAATTGTGCGGGATATGTTTACCAAAGATGTGAAACTCCTTCTGATCGATTCGCAAGCGGGATATAAGGAAACAATTGATTACGTCACCTCTGTAATGCCGAGTTTACGAGATCGGATATCCTTATATAATGAAGATAAAACACTTTTCACAGCTTACGGGGTAGAGGAAGAACTGCAGAAAGCACTTAGTGAAAAAATCTGGCTCAAGTGTGGTGGACACATCATCATTCAACAAACTGAAGCGATGGTATCAATTGATGTCAACACAGGACGATTCGTTGGGAAATTGGATCCGGATAATACAATATTAAGTGCGAACCTTGAAGCTGTTGCAGAAGTCGTCAGACAAATTCAATTGCGAGATTTAGGTGGTATTATCGTCGTTGACTTCATTGATATGGAAGAACCATCGCATCGAAAACAGGTCTTCAAAATGCTTCAAGATGCACTCCGAAAAGATAAAGCGCGCACCAATATCCTTCATTTTTCGGATTTAGGGTTAGTGGAGATGACCCGACAACGCACTCGTCCAAGTCTATCTACTTTGCTTACAGAGCAGTGCCCTTACTGTGAGGGGCATGGGACCATTCTTTCAATTGAAACCGTTGTAATCGGATTGTTCCGCGCAATCAAAAGGGCGTATCAACAAACAAAGCAATCTAAACTGCGAATTATTGCTAACGATCATATTATTTCACATCTCAACGCGCAGATGTCTGCTAAGTTTCGTGAACTTAAGCGGACGCTAAAACTCGAATTGGCTCTTGAACCGGACGTAGATTTGCATCTTGAAGATTATCGAATCTTTGCTGCGAACGGTGAAGAGTTGTTTTTGGATTAACATACGAAGAGTGCGTAGTACTTTCAACTGTAGGGGCGAGTCTCTGTGCTCCCTTGTTTACACATCCCAGATAGTGACGGGGCACCGAGACCCATCCTACAGTTAAAAGGTTTGATGCTTTCTTTGTAAATTGAACCTATGTGACGAAATATCTACACACTCAATATTTTCGGGCTATTAGTTTTCGGCTTTTGCCCATTTTAATCAGGAAGTCGCGACCGGGAGATCGCTCGGACAGAGGAGTGTCCCAATAGGAATTTTGCAATTATTGTAAAACTAAATGACCCTGGGCGAAAGTCAAGAAAAGTGCTTATACCCAATTAGCGGGATTTGTCCTGTTTTCCGGCCGGTAGGTGCGGTTTCCTAACCGCACCATTGGCGTCAATTTAAGGAAAGGACTCGCTTGTAGTCGCGCAATTCATTGCGCCTCTTATATTCAAAGAAAAGAGGTGCTATGAATTGCGCGACTACGAACGCTGATATTCTCGTCCTTTGCGTTATTTGAGATGTTGATACAAGAAGGTGCTGTTCGGAAACCGCACCTACCGGCCCTGGGGAAAATCGGCTTTACGTGCTACGAGAGGTAGGAAGATGATGAAAATAGGAATTGTCGGTGCATCCGGTTATAGTGGCAGCGAATTAGTGAGATTTTTGGTCAACCATCCCGGTGGACTACGCGTCGCACTCGCTACATCCGAAACCTACGCGGGACAGCGTGTTGACCGAGTCTTACCACATCTTCGAGATTTCATAGACCTTGAGTTTGAGCCGTTAGATATCAATTCACTCAAAGAACGAGTTGACGTTGTTGTGTTAGCTGTGCCACACAAAGTAGCGATGACGTATGCCCCGAAAATTGTTGCCCAAGGGTTGCGTGTTGTAGATTTCAGCGCAGATTACCGCCTCCGTGATGCAGAGACCTATAGTAACTGGTACCACGTTGAACATACCAGCCCTGAACTCATCCAGAATGCTGTCTACGGGTTACCCGAACGTTATCGTGATGAGATACGCTCCGCACAACTCGTCGCGAATCCGGGGTGTTACCCGACCAGTGCTATCCTCGCTGCTGCACCTCTGCTTGACAACGGATTTGTTGAATTAGAATCAATAATTGTCGATTCGAAATCTGGAATTTCGGGAGCAGGACCAAAACCGAAAGATACTACCCATTACCCCAATAGAGAATCCAACCTTGTTGCATACAACATTGGAAAACACCGTCACACACCAGAGATTGAACAGGAGTTGAGTGTGCTTGCTGGAGAAACGGTCTCTGTAACTTTCACACCGCATTTAGTTCCGATGACCCGCGGGATCCTCAGCACTGTCTATGCACGCCTGAAAAAGCCTTTTGATACCGAGACTCTGCTTGGAATATATGCCCATTTTTACGAAAACGAACCTTTTATCCGAGTTCTTGACAAAGACGAGTATCCGCAAACCAAGGCTGTCCTCGGAAGCAACTATTGTGATGTTGGGATAGAAGTTGACGCACGAACGCAACGCGTCGTTGCAATGGCAGTACTTGATAATCTTGGGAAAGGCGCGGCTGGGGCGGCTTTACAAAACCTCAATTTGATGTTCGGTTACAACGAAACAGATGGACTCATATCACCAGGCTTAATGCCGTAGGCACACACCGTGTGCTGATAAAATCACACCTTAATGGAACTTATGATTGTTGCGGGTGAACCTTCTGGCGACCTACACGTTTCACATGTCGTCCAAGCCCTCAAAGCACAACACCCAGAAATATCGCTCTACGGCATGGGGGGCGACATGATGGAAGCAGCGGGTGTGTCTCTTGACATCCATATCCGCGACTCTGCTGTCATGGGTATCTTTGAGGCTTTCGTTGCCCTTCCGAAGTTTCTAAAAAAACAGGCAGTGTTAAAAAAACGGATCCATCAACAACCTCCAGATGCTCTTCTCCTTGTGGATTTTGCGGAATTCAACATGCCTTTGGCAAAGTATGCCTACGCGCAAGGTATTCCTGTAGTCTACTATATTCCACCAAAAGCATGGGCATGGCGCACTAGTAGGGCAAAAAAACTCGCGAAGCGCACAAACGCCATTGCCTCAATTTTCCCTTTTGAAACAGAATTCTATCGTAATGCAGGTGCACCAGCCGAATTCGTCGGACACCCACTGGTTGACTTCGTACATACCGATCTCACTCCTGGACAAGCACGCGAAAAACTCGGTTTACAAAGCAGCACACATGTCATAGGCTTAATGCCCGGCAGCAGAAGGTCTGAAGTTCAGCGCATTCTCCCAATTATGTTAAAGGCAGCTGCTAACGTTGCCCAGATTTATCCTGAATCAGAATGGATTCTGCCACTTGCCCCCGGCATTTCAGATGAACTAATATCCGACTGTAAGAACGGAATCACAGGTATTCCGTCTATAAAACTATTACAAGGTGAAACCTACACAGCAATGCGGGCAGCTACGTTAACGCTCATTACCTCTGGAACCGCTACACTTGAAGGTGCATGCATCGGCACACCAATGATTATTCTATATCGCACTTCGTGGTTCAATTGGAAGTTGATTAACGCATTAACCCCGTTAGAAAATAGCGGATTGCCGAATCTTATTGCCGGAAAACGTATTGTACCAGAACTTCTTCAAGATGCGTTGACACCCGATACGTTAACAGAACATATCTTAGACCTACTCCAAAATCCTGAAAAACGTGATGCTCAACGTGATTCTCTCACCGCTGTCTATCAACAATTAGGAGAACGTGGTGCTGCAGAGAGAACAGCACAGTTAGTGTTGGAACAGGTTGCATCGGCACGTAATCCACCCCCACGTAATTCGCCTAATGAACAGAAACTGGAGCAATCCCCCATGCTTTAGCAGGGGGTCCAGTGACGTTGATGTGTCTAACTAATTTTAGTCGGAGAAAAAACGAAATAGGCTTGGGTGTGTAAAGTTTTTGGCATGAATGTGATTTGAGTGGAGAACTTGCGAAATATTGATAAAAATGGTATCCTTCCTAAAACTTCCATTTATCAAGGAGGATACCAATGTTTAGTATATCATTAAAAAGTTGTGAAATCAATGAGTTTAGAGAAGAAGCGAACAAGTTTGTAGGAGAAGTGAACGATCTTGTAAGAGCCATCACTTCAGAGGGGTGTGTATCGTTAGAAGATGCGGAGGTTCTTGTATCTGAAGCGGTTCGTTCGTGGGAACAAAGACTTTTAGAGATGTGTATCTCTAAAGAGTCTGGTGAGAAAGTCCGTGAACCTATTGAATGTCCTGAGTGTCACCAAGTGTGTCGTCCGTTGCGTCTGAGAGAGCGACATTTCACGACGCTTTGTGGCGTCATCAGTGTTGAGCGTTGGGTGTATCGTTGTGCTCTTGGGCATACCCATGTGCCGTGGGATGCTAAGCAGAAGTTGCGCGGTAGATACACCCATCGTGTGGCAGAAGCGATGTGTCGCTTGGCAGCGCGTCTTGACTTTAGAGAAGCCTCTGAGGAGTTGTCGCGTCAGAGGATAGAAGTCAGCCACACGACGCTACAAAAGAAAGTGGGTGAATGGTCAGAAGCGTTGCGTGTGCCAGAACAGGTGGAAACCCAAACGCTTGAAGACAATCAGCGGTGGTATGTGAGTTGTGATGGGTGCCACACGAACTCACCCGATGGGTGGCATGAGGTGAAAGTTGGGTGTATTTACAAAGATTATCCACAACATGGTTCTGATGCGACACCGAGTGCCAGAACATCAAGCATCCGGTATGTTGCCAGTCGTTCTGATGCGGAACACTTTGGTAAGGAGTTGTTTGCGTTAGCAACGAACATTGGTATCTATAAAGAAACTATAACAAACCAGGAGATTGTCTTTATCGGAGATGGTGCAGCGTGGATTTGGAACTTAGCTGATGAATACTTCCCAAACGCTGTTGAGATTGTGGATTACATGCATGCCAAATCTCATCTGTTCAATGTTGCCAAACACGCCTTCGGAGAGACTGAAACAGAAACTATCGGAAAATGGATAAAAGAGGTGGAACCACTCCTGGACGCTGGCAACATCACAGAAGTGATCGCACGCATCCGCACCTTAGGCACACAAAACCCGGAAGTGGCGAAGAGTTTAGAAAGAGAAGCAGGCTATTTCCAAAAACATGCGAAACGTATGCAGTATAAAGCGTTTAGAGAAAAAGGGTATCAGATTGGAAGTGGCGTGATTGAGAGTGCGTGTAAACATGTTGTGGGGCAAAGATGCAAACAAGCTTCTATGAGATGGGAGAAACCGGGCATCAATGCTGTGCTTTCTTGGCGGTGTTTGTTGAAGAATGATGCCTGGGACAGATATTGGTATCCAAATACAAAAGCCGCGTGATGTTCATGCCAAAAACTTTACACACCCAATAGGCTTGACATTTACGTGCGAAATATGATATAATCTAAAACAACTTGCCGTGGGACACACGGAAAGTCTAAACGCCTGTGGATAACGTGTCAGACTCCGTTTCGGAGCAATGTTAGACGAAGCAGGAAATGTCATTTAGGAGCTTAAAATGCCTAATGTAAGAACAAAAGAACCCCCTCGCCTTCAGGCAGGGGAGTATGTCAGACGTAAACTCTACACTTTCATCACAACAAAACCGCGCGGTGTTTTTCCAACACTCTTTCGCATTCTGCTGATGCCGCTGTGTTGGCTCTACGGCACGACTATCTGGATACGGAATTACTGTTTTACAATCGGGGTATTTAAAAAGAAACAATTGCCATGCACTGTCATCAGCATTGGCAATATCGTTGTTGGTGGAACAGGTAAAACGCCAGCTGCCGCTGCAATCGCTAAACTGCTCCAGAATAAAGGGTCGCAGGTAGCAATTCTTCTTCGTGGTTATAAACGGCGCAGCGGTGCTGACATAACGTTTGTCTCGGATGGTGAAAACCGTCTCTGCTCTAAGGAAGAAAGCGGTGATGAAGCGGACATGCTTTCCCATCAACTCAAAAATATACCTATTGTCGTTGGGAAGAAACGCCATTTGGCTGGTAAAGCCGTTCTCGACCGCTTTAAAAGTGATGTTCTAATCCTTGACGATGGGTTTCAGCATCGACAACTGGCACGCGATCTTGATATTCTTACGATTGATGCGACGCAGCCTTACGGTACCGGTGCGCTGCTACCAGTTGGCACTTTAAGAGAACCCGTATCTGCTCTACAACGCGCAGACATTTTATTATTGACTCGGACAGATGCAGTTGGCACAGAGATTGCCAATTTGAAAGCGGAACTGAAACGGATAGCACCGAATACACCGATCTTAGAGAGTATTCATCAACCCACATCGTTGTATTGGCTAAATCAACCAGACAATCACTCTATGATACCGATAGATAACTTGTCGGGAAAAAGACTCATTGCAGTGTGTGGAATTGGCAACCCCAACGTTTTCGTTGCAACACTTCAAAAGTATAACCCTGAGGTAGTGGAATTGTTTGCCTACCCAGATCACCATGTCTACACAGAATCGGATTTACTACAAATTCAACATCAGATGAAACGGTGTGAGACTGAGTGGGTTGTCACAACACAGAAAGATGAACAAAAGTTAGCATCTCTTTCCCCAGAATTACCAATAGTTGTATTAGCAGTTGAATTAGTCATTACTGATGGAGAAGCGGTTCTCATGGAAGCATTGCAGAACCGATAATACCAAATTAACTTGGTTCGACGTCTTCGGATAAAGTCAGCATTGCGAGGCACGGGGACCTCGCGCTACAAATCACGTTAATTGGGTATAACGATCAATTTTCTACGGTATCGGTTCTCCTTCACGTTCTGTCATTTCGGCGTAAAGTTCTTGCAATCGGTTCGTCATCGGTCCAGGATCACCCTTTCCTATCTGTCTGCCATCTACCTCTAATACAGGGCTTAACTCACCAACAGTGCCTGTTGTGAACATCTCATCAGCCGTGTATACCTCTGTTAGTGAGACGTTTCGCTCTATCAATGGAATCTGTGCTTCACGTGCAAGGTGGATAACGTTGCCGCGTGTGATACCGGGCAAGCAACTGTCTGCGTGTGGTGTTAGGACTTTTCCTCGTTTCACTATAAAGATATTGGTCGCATTTGTTTCAGAGACAAAGCCGAAAATGTCAAGCATAATCGCATCGTCTACTCCTGCAACATTTGCTTCTATTTTCGCAAGGATATTGTTAACCAAATTGTTATGATGGATTTTTGAGTCAATACACTGTGCAGGATTCCGCCGAATTGCAGAAGTAACCAACCGAATCCCAGTGCTTGCATAAATGGGTGCCTTCCACTCCGCTAATACAATTAAGCAGGTGCCGTATTGATTCGCCTTTGGATTCATGCTGGAAGTTACCTTTTTGCCGCGACTGAGAGTCAAGCGGATGTGAACTTCGTCGCGCATTCCATTAGCTTGAAGCGTTTCAAAAATAGCAGCTTTGATTTCGTCTCGGGAGGGAATACCTTCAAACGCCATCGCGTGTGCGGAGTCCAGCAATCTGTCAAGGTGCGGATCCAGTGCAAATATTTTACCTTTATAAATACGTAAGCCTTCCCAAACACCATCCCCACCTTGTGCAAGACTATCGAACACAGATATTTTCGCGTCTTCACGGGACAGTAATTCTCCACCGACGTGGATTAATATGTTTTCATTGCGTGCATCGGGCAATTGTGGTTGCATTTATTCTCCTTCTTGTTGAATTATATTCATTTATAAACTCAGATTCCAATAATAACGCGTTGTGCTAGTTAACATTTGGTATATTTATCTTTCACATGTTTGTCTCGTTTGGGTTTGAATTCCGCAACTTTTTCAATTCACGACACCATTCAAAGGTAGGAGGGAATTCCGATTCCTGACAGAGTATCGCGATTCGGAGATCGCTCCTACAGAATATGAACAACTGTGAAAAACAACAAAACTATTACGTAACTAGCACAAGTCGTAATAATAGAATAATACCAGAACCGTTATAAATTCGCAATTGGGTATGTAAAGTCGTGCCATTTTTAGTGCTTGATATATCGTTTGAAGTGTGCTAAACTTAAAAAGTTGATTTTGTGCAGTGTTTGAGCATACAAACTCTCTTACTATTCACACCTAACTTTAGCACTATTGTATCACAGACATTAAACCGACATGGAAAGGTATATGTCAGTTATAACTGATCCATCTAAAGTTTTAGCAGAAATAACGGCAATCGAAAAACCGTGGGGACGGTTTATCCAATACGTCCTTAACCAACCGGTAACCGTTAAAATTTTGGCGATCCATGTAGGGGGCTTCCTCCCAAACCTAAAGGATTGGGTCTCCAACCCGAAGATTAGATAAATGGCGTTGACACACTATTCTTGGAGGTAATTAGAAACAATATCAATGGATTCAAAGATAAAACAGATAGAATTAGGAAGCGATTCAGGCTTAAGACTCAAAATGTGCGTCAGCGCGGATACAGATGCACAAGACGATGATGAATTGGTTGATACACGTTTGGAAGACATTCAAACCTTGTTTAAAGAAGAGGCTGATGCACCACTATCTGTGTTAGAGCAGCATCTACGCGCGTGGACCCGCAGTCATTTACAAACAGAACATATTCAGCAAGTACTTGACTTGTCTACCAAAGCAAGAAATGATTTTTCGGTTTTCGTGACTGTCGGGATAGGCGGGTCTGATTTGAGTGCCCGCGTGTTTCACGAAATCGCCAATAATCCGTATCATAATCTATTGTCAGTTTCTGAACGGGGTGGTGCACCAGAAGTCTACTTTACAGGTGATACATTTGATCCGATTCGGCTTAAAGCACTGCTTGAGATGTTGAAATCGCGCAACTTACTGCATAAGACACTTTTCAATGTCATTAGCAAATCAGGGAAAACAGGTGAAACTCTCGCGACGTTAATGATCATTCAGGACAGACTCCAACAGGAATTAGGCAGTTGGCGAAACCAGATCATTGCAACTACCGGTTTGACAACAAAAAGCCTTCTTTATCAATTTTATCAAGAATCGCCTTTCTACGGTATCCTTCCAGTTCCAGAAGGTGTCGGTGGACGTTTTTCCGCTTTTTCTCCTGTCGGTTTATTCTTTTTGGCGATGACAGTTGGCATTGGTGAGAAACTAGAGAATAGAATAAACGCTGCGATTGATGGTGTCCAACGCGCAGATAAGAATTTTCACCATCCTTACGCACACCCCGATAATGCCGCATATCACCTTGCACTTTGGCTTGACCATGCTGAGAAAGATTACGGCGCGGGCAGCATTGTCTTCTATAACTATGCTGACAACGGTCGTCTCGGTGAGTGGTTTGTTCAGTTGTATACCGAGTCGATTCAGGAACGTGGCGTTGGATCTAACGTGATTGCTGCGAAAGGTCCCACGAGCAACCACTCTATCCTCAACGGTATCCTTGCCGGACCGAGGGATAAAGCAGTTGTTTTTATCCATTGGGAGGATCTCAGTGCGGATTTAACAATTCCCAGTGGAAATGAAGGTAATGGGTTAGATGCATTTGAAGGGCTTTCAATGAACGACAGCCAGACTGCTTCCTATCGTGGTACTGAGATGGATTTTACTGAAAAATCGATCCCGAATGTAACGCTAACGTTGCCGAGTCGGAATATCAGCAATCTTTGTCAATTGATGCGGACGCTAATGGATACCGTGGCGGTTAAAGGTAAGTTACAGGAACTACACCTTACCGATGACGTTCAGATGCTTGCGGAAGAGTTAACCTATCATCAATCTGCTGTTGAGGGATATAAGCAGCGCACCGAAGAAATCGCGCGTGAAATGAAGAGGCGTTAACAACCAAGTTCAGGAATATGTGAGTACAACCTATCTAATAAATCATTTGAAGGGCGAGGTCTCTGTGCCTCGCCACACCTTAAATACGGGAACATGGGCGGGCACAGGGTCCCGCCTCTACAATATGTGTAAGTGAATGCTCAGCAAATTATCCTCGCTTCGGCTCCAAAACAAGATTTTTTTCACCTATAGTGTGGTCTTTTTGCTAATGTTTGCTGTCATGTTCATGATCGCTACTTTTTTGATTAACCGTGCTTTTAATGCACAACTTGACAGAGACGTTATAGAATTAAGGTCCAATATTTCGAGGGTGTATCAACTGTTCCTAAACACTATTCGGGAAGAGGTGCAAGCAAAAGGTGAAGCCCGAGATGTACGCTATGCTGTTCAAAGTGGTGATAGCACATTCATCCGTGCACCGAATTTTGATGTATTTGAATGCGGCAACGCAGACGGAACATTGGTTTTAAGTCAGAGGATTGATGAACCTGGCATCGGGATCACAAATCTTGAGTTAGTTAATGCGAAAACAGATGAAGACTTCAAAGAGGGAAAAGGTACAATTCGTGAAAGGATCATCGAAACTGGTGATGAACCGCAGTTAGTAGTTGAAGTCACCCAGTGGTTGGAATGGGGTTTTGTCACAGGAGGCAAATCTCTCCAAAAATGGTTGGAAGGGGCACTACTAAGCCAACCGGCGGAACATCCGATTTTTCTTGTTAGAAGGAAAAATGAACAGGAGGAGTGGATACCCTTAAACTATATTGCAGGTCAAACGATAATTTTAAAAGATGAATGGGAACAGCAGATGCAGGCGTATAAAGCAGAAGAAAAACCTGTGGAGGAGTTGGTGGTCGCGTTAAAGGATAATCAGCAACAGGATGCTGCAGAAACATCAGATGATAGGGTGCGCAATCCAACCTTTACAGTTGTCCGTGCTGACATCCTAAGCACACCTTTTTCGGACACACAAGGTCTACCTTTTGTAGAATTGATTATCGCTTATTCACACGAAAATCGTATCCGTTGGCAAGGTCGGATGCGGATGATTATCCTCTGGAGTGTCGGTGCTGGTGCGTTTCTGGTATACTGCAGCAGCTATCTCGTGAGCAGGCGAATTACTCGACCAATTGCCCAACTCAGACAAGGGGTAAGTGAAATTGGAGTTGGTAACCTCACTTATCAAATCTCCGTTCAATCCAAAGGGGAAATGGGCGAACTTGCTGATGGATTTAACCAGATGGCACTCGCGCTGAAGCGAAGTTTAGAAGAACATAAGGCAGCCGAAAGGATCGCTGTGTGGCGCGATGTTGCACGACAACTTGCACATGAAGTCAAAAATCCGCTATTTCCAATTCGGCTTTCCGTTGAGAATTTGCAAGCCGCAAAAGACCAACCGGAAATCTTCGAAAAAATCTTTGATGAATGCACAGAAACAATTATTGAAGAAGTTGACCGTATACGTGAACTAATAGATGAGTTTCACCAATACGCTCGATTACCTGCCCCTGACCGACACCCACTTAATTTGAATGATATTGTAAATGCTGTTTTAAAATTGTATATGGAGTTATCTCAAGCGCAAAAGATAAAGGTTGTAAAACAGTTGAGTCCTCTGCCAACCCTCTCGTTAGACCGGGAACAGATGGAGCGCGCCGTTGGAAATCTTGTTAAGAATGCAATTGAAGCGATGCCAGATGGTGGAGTGCTTAAACTCAAGACCTATTCAACTAATATAGCAGCGCAAAAAGACAGAATTATCTCACTTGAGATTCAAGATACCGGACACGGAATGTCTCAAGAGACACGGCAGAATCTTTTTAACCCAGATTACACCACCAAATCTTATGGTACAGGTCTCGGCATGGCAATTGTCCGCCGCATTATTACCGTCCACGGCGGAGAGATAGCAGTAGAATCGGAAGAGAACGTCGGAACAACGATACGGATTACCTTTAACGAATCTTCATACCTTACCGAGACAACACCTGCCATGATACTACATGAAATCATGCCAACGAGTACTATGATTGATGATCAATAGGTTTCAGTAGACATATAAATACCGAATTTTCAAAATTTAGAGGCGAAGAAATATGAGTACGATCCTCATTGTAGATGACGAAAAAAATATTCTCAAAATGCTTTCCCAAGGACTAAGAATCAAAGGTTACAACACCTTGACTGCGGCGAGTGGAGAAAAGGCGTTGCAACTTTGCGCGTCTCAAGACATTGATCTTGTGCTGTTGGATATTATGATGGAAAATGGTATAGATGGTATCCAGACGTTGATGAAAATGCTTGAACAGCACCCGCATCTCAATGTCGTGATGATGTCTGCACAGCAGGACATAGAAATTGCCGTTAAAACGATGGAACTCGGCGCGAAACGTTATGTAACTAAACCGGTGGGTATGGATAAAATCTTATCCAATATTGAGCCGTTTTTAGAACTCTCGCGTTTAGCAAAAGAAAACGAGATTCTCAAGTCGAAAATTATTGTTGATGACGAGATGGTCGGTGAGAGTGCAGCGGTTTTTAAACTACGCTCCGAAATCCATCAGGTTGCAGCAAGCGATCTTGGCGTTCTTATCTCTGGTGAAAACGGCACAGGTAAACAACTCGTTGCCAATGCTATTCATAGACATAGTAAACGTTCTAAAAAACCGTTTATCCCATTAAACTGTGCAGCGTTGCCTGAAGAACTTGTTGAGAGCGAACTTTTCGGGCATGAACGCGGTGCATTTACAGGGGCTGATTCTATGCGGCAGGGACGTTTTGAACTCGCTGATGGTGGGACTCTCTTCCTTGATGAAATAGGAGATATGACCTTAAAGGCACAGGCAAAAGTGCTACGTGTGCTTGAATATGGAGAAGTAGAACGACTCGGAAGCCAGCAGATTCGGAATGTTGATGTCCGGATCATCACTGCGACGAACAAAAATCTTCCCGATGAAATTGCACAAGGGTTGTTCCGAACGGATCTCTACTATCGTCTCAAGATTGTACCTATTGAGGTGCCACCGCTGCGTGAACGCATAGAGGATATCCCAATTTTGGTAAAATACTTTGCAGAACGATTACAGATGAATATGGCATCTGCTCCGAAAGTCTTTGCATCGGAAGCATATCCCGTTTTCCAATCTTACCGTTGGCCTGGAAACATCCGTGAACTCAAAAACATTGTTGAACGTTTACTTATTATGGTGAATAAGAATATCATTCTGCCAACCGATGTTGTTGAAGTATTACCTATCGAAAAGGATCAAATGCTTATAACGGCCTCCGCTGCGGCTTATCAATCAAATACACCGCTAAGTACAATGGTCGATTCTGCTGAGGCGGAATGTATTCTGGCAGCTTTGAAAGAGAATGATTGGAACATACGGAAAACTGCCGAAATGTTGGAAGTTGAGAGAAGCAATCTATATAAAAAGATGAGCAAATATAATATTGTCCGTCCAGATGCCAACTAAATTGCTTTAGATTGTAGGAGCGGGTCTCTGTGCCCGACTATACCCTGGGTGCGGAAAACAATACGAAATGCGTTAATTTGGTATTTACTGATAGCCAACTACCAATAGCCGAAAGTCATATAAAATATGAACAGAAACAGCGGAATGACCCGCATCCAACTTATTATACTGGTCGCACTATTGATTATCATTGGGGTGTTTTCTTATCCACCTTGGGCAGAATATCGAAAAGTTAGCCAAGCAGACATAGATGTTGAAATACTCGCCACAGCAATAAAGAAATACTACAGACACACCCAGACGTATCCCACAGGTTTGGATCAATTGGTAACCGATCCAGGTGTAGAAGGGTGGCGTGGTACCTATCTGGAATCTGTTCCGAAAACACCTTGGGGTGGGAACTATGCATTTATGCCAAAGACCTATAAAGTCGGGATTGCGAAGGACCATCCGCGTGTGCCAATAAAATATCGGTTAGGCGGGGTTGCTGAAATCAGTAAGGTCTATCATGCGGATGCTGTTCAAGGCGAAAAATATTGGTGGTAATCTGTGGACGACATCTGGATACAAATCTTCATTTTCATCATTGGTTTAGCCATTGGCAGCTTCCTTAATGTCTGTATCTACCGCATTCCCCGCGCGGATATGTCAATTTATTCGCCACGCCGTTCTTTTTGCCCTGAATGTAGTCAATCAATAAGAGCCTACGATAATATCCCACTTTTAAGTTATCTGATTTTACGCGGAAAGTGTCGGCATTGCAAAGCGAAGATTTCTGTGCTCTATCCGATAGTTGAACTCGCGACAGCGGTGCTATTTCTCGTGATGTATTTTCAATTTGGAAAAACACTTGAGTTTCTGCATGCACTCATTTTTGTTGCTATATTAATACCGATCACTGTAATTGATGCACAACATTATATTATTCCAAATGTTATAAGCCTGACTGGACTTATACTTGGGATGGGTATCGTTTGTGCAATTGCTTATCAACGTGGTAGCATAGATTACCTACGAACAGGACTTATTGGGTTTATAGCAGGTGGTTTAGGACTGTGGTTAGTTGCGTTTATCGGTAGTGCAATTATGCGGAAAAAGGCTATGGGAGGTGGAGATGTCAAACTCATGGCGATTATCGGTTTGTTTCTCGGTGTATGGCAAGAACCTATGTGGTGGCAAAGCCTTATAATGGTAATAGGTTTATCTGCACTGAGCGGCGCAGTTATCGGAACACTGCTGATAGCAACTGGACAGAAAAGCCGACAAAGTCCGATCCCTTACGGACCATTTCTTGCTGGTGCCGCAGTGGTTGTGCTGCTGTGGGGGGATGTGCTTTGGGTGGAATACTTGCAGTTGGTTGGGTGGAATTAAACTTACATGGTAGCAGACATACTCCGTAGATTTCATAGCAGCTAAAAGGAAAGTAAATGAGTACACGAGACCAGTCCAATTGGCAAGATGCTCAATTAAGCAGCGTTTTGCGAATTATCGGTGAACTCGCAGCGAAATCTGCCGAAGGTGGCTCCATTTATCGAGGTGAACGTAAACACTATAAAAAAGTTTGTTCTAACCTTTATCGTGAATATGCTGATGTTGAAACGGAAGATTTTGATATTGAGATTCTACAAAATGAAATGTTGAATGCCGCTAAAAAGCATATGGGAGAACTCCCTCAAGGATTCTCTGCAGAGCTTAAATCAACGCCAGGACATCGTGTGCGTATATCTCAAGAATTTCCTCAGAGATTCTCTGCTGAACTTGAAGGCATTTTGAATGTTGTTGGAAAAGATAACGATGAAACTGATGATTTTGAAATCCTAACCAAAATTCAACACTATGGCGGGAAAACTAACCTTATAGATTTTACAAATGATTATCTTATTGCTCTTTTCTTTGCTTGTGATGGACATCCTAATGAGAATGGCAGAGTTATCATACAAGACAAAGCTGGAATCATAAAAGAGTGGATCAGATACCCACAAAATCCGAGACATCGAGTTATTGCCCAGAAGAGTGTGTTCGTTAGACCGCCCAATGGTTTTATTGAACTGCACGAGGATGATGTAGTTGATATCCCTATCTCTCTCAAGCAGCCTATACTTGAGCACCTGCGCAAGGCCCACAACATTTCTACGGAAACCATATATAATGATCTTCAAGGTTTTATTATAAACCAAGGTATTCATGGAAGTGCCTATTCAGCGTTTTACAGAGGGTTTGCTTGTCAAAATAGAGCGGATGAAACAAAGATTCCTGAAGAAAAACAGAAGGAATATGAGAGATCTATTGAATATTACAATGAAGCCTTGACGTTAAAACCGGATCTTTTTGAGAGTTATAACAATCGCGGTAATACTTATGAGAGTCTAAGTAGAGTTGACAAGGCGATTGAAGATTATGACGAGGCGATCAG
The DNA here is from genome assembly GCA_965237835.1 of Candidatus Poribacteria bacterium. GTDB lineage: Bacteria > Poribacteria > WGA-4E > WGA-4E > WGA-3G > MSPOR6. Next base: position 2,178,854 of record OZ250160.1, read on the forward strand.
GCTGAACCCTAATTTTCGTGAAGCCTACTACAATCGTGGCACTGCTTATATCTTTAAAGCAGAGTTTGATCGTGCTGTTGAAGATTATGACGAGGCGATTAGGTTGCACCCTGAATTCCGCGAAGCCCATTACAATCGTGGCACTGCTCATTTCATGGCAAGTGAGTTTGACCTGGCCATCAAAGATTATACTAAGGTGATAGAACTGGATTCTGATGATGCTAAGGCTTACTATGATCGAGCTATTGTTTGGTTGTGCATGGAAAATTGGTCAAAAGCCAAAGTAGATTTGACTGAAGCTCGGAACAAGGGAGCAGATATCGTCGCTTTATTTGCTAACGCTTGTGAAGATGTTAATAACTTTGAGCAGAAAGTCGGTGTTAAATTGCCTGAGGATATCGTTGAAATGCTTTCCCTACAGTAAACGACTGGTTTTAACAACGGAATTGAAAAGCGTCTTGCTTGATTAATAAGGATAGAGGTAAGGAAGTAACACTTGTTATATGAAACTTGATTGACATTGTTTTGAAGAATTTGTTATCATGTAGTTGTAATGTAACGTGAGTTCGGAAAAAGATTTAGGGTTCTAGAGAAAGTGGTGCCTCCTTGATCTTGTGGCGTTCCGGCAGGTTCAACGAAGGTTTCTTCTCTAAATAGGTATAAGCAATCAACGCAGCCACTATATTCACTTGGAAGTTGACAAAACTTCTATGCCGCGTGTGTTGAAGTTGCGTCTGCGTTTTTATCTCCTTGATAACCGACTCAATGAGCATCCGTTTTTTCAGCAGGATCGCATCAAAATCTGATAAAGGTTCCGGTTTCATGTTCTTGCGAACCTTATACACCAAGTCAATGCCTTGGGTTCGCAAGTGTTCACGCAGGGTTTTGGAGATATATCCCTTATCCCCATAGAGTTTGCCAAACAGACCGGCTACTATCTTCGGCACAACCTGCCGATCATCTGTCGTGGCGGGAGTGAACTCAACACCCAAAAGTTCGCCAGATGTGTTGACACTCAAATGAAGTTTGAACCCATAGAACCAGCCGACCGAGTTCTTGCTACGTGATGCTTGTTCTGCAAAGACCTTGTGTGTTGGAATACGGCGGTTGTGGCAGACTGGCACGGGAGTAGAGTCAACGAAGGAGATACCATCACAGGTTCCAAAGCGTGTGTAAAGATAAACAGACAATGGTTCTAGGACTTCTTGTTGAAGTTCTACAAAGCGATTGTAGTTCACCAACTTCGGGAATGCCCACCACAAGTAGCACCGGACGTGTTTTTCATAATACGCTTTCAATGTTTTATAGTCGCTTTGATGAAAAAGGATCAGGATCGTCATCACCTCGCTGGCATGTAAAATGCGCGGGCGTCCCCGTGTTTCGGGGCGTTGGCTCGCAGGTAGTTGATGCGCTGCTTTATGTTTTTCATACGCAATAAAAAAGTCGTCAATTTCACAGAAAAGTGATACAATAGTCATCAGAGAACTCCTTTTGATGAAGATTAGATTACTTCATTATACCAAAGGGGTTCTCTTTATACCATAAACTCTTACTTTTTTTCCGAACTCACGTTAATGTAAGTTGCTATGAAAAGTATGACAACTCACTAACAATCTAACAAAGCAGGTGTTACTTTATAAATGAGGTAAAAGGAGGCGAATTAAATGGCACGCAAGAAAACAGAACATCCTAAGGTCAAAAACTCTCCAAAAACACGAAAATTTGTACTTATAAAGGAAGCAAAACGGCAGAAAAACCCCTCGATAGTTGAAACTGTCAGCGTGGGGATCGCTAAACGGACTAAAGATAAAAAATCTTAATGTCCTTAATCAGGGGCACTTCTGAGACATTAGTTGGTGCTACACTTTTGAGGACATCTTATCCTTATGGGGACCGCTGAGTCTTACAGGTAAACCTTGATTTTGAAGAGATTTCGTTCTTTGTCTGCCTTTTTTCAGCAAGCGTACATCTATTGTATTTCTGTCTAAAGATACTTACGAAGTACACCTACCAAGGGTGCAATTATATAGATAAAGTATAAATTTTGTAAATTCAATTTGGAGTAACGAACATCAAGTGAGTCGTTCCTCATCCTGACAAACAGAAGGCGAAATAATAACTACCACTATTAATTTTTATAAGGAGTAACATAGGTGAGTCTTAACTTTTCTTCTGCAGACGATATGTCTCAAGTTCGCCAATATATGGAAGTTATAGGTGAGTCACCTTATATCTTTGTACATCACGATGATATTACCTTTGCTGCTTATGCCGTAGATGATTCTACAATTTCTGTATCACAAATAGCAGTTCGGGTACACCCTGGAATCCAAACTAACCTTTGTCTTATAGAAGAACTACCTAATATAACTCTACTTACAATTTTCAGTTTGGTTTACGAGGCAAAACTTGACCCGCAGATTGATGAGAGTCAACATGATTTAGAAAGGTTACATAACACTTATCGTATTTTTCTCAATCACCTATCAAGAAATTTATTTTTTGCAGTAGAAAATCGGGATAGGTGGGGTGATTATATTGACCCGTTTTTATATGAATTGGCAGACGCGATTCTCCGAAAAACTCTTGCTTTTTCATCACTTATTTACAATCTTGGTTTTAAAATTGAGTGGAAGGAAGACAAGATCTTTAAACTTACTTGGTTTCCTCTACATTTAAGTTCTTAACAGAGAATTACCAGTGTCAAGTGCCTTCTCTTAATGCTTTCCAATCGCCTCCCTAAACAACACCTACACACTAAATTGACACCTATGGGTGGAATTAAACATGGTAGTAGGCACGCTCTGGCGAATGCCATAAGCGCATTCGCCGTTGATTTGGTGTGCCGCAGTCATTTTACTATAAGTTGACAACATTCTAAAATGAGCAAAAAGCCGAAAACTAATACCCCTGACCCGCCTCTAAAAGTGTTGTATTCCGGGGGTGTATGTAGTACAATATTATACAGACTTACAAAAATCTTGGACTTATTGTCCTTGGAGGTAAGACAAATGCATATTAATATACATGAACAGACAGAAGATTATTTGGTGCAGTTGGTCAAGCGGGCTGTCGCAGGAGAAGAAATTTTCTTTGATAGCAACGGCACTTCCGTTGCTAAACTGATACCTTTAAAGCAAGACAACAAGAAGCCCCGCCGTGGTGGGCAGTGGAAGGGAAAAGTGAAGATTGCCCAAGATTTTGATGAACTGCCGGATACGTTTTGATAAATTGTTAGTCGCCCAGACCAAAGTTGAATATTTAATGCTTGTTACCCGTGATTCACGACTGAGAACATACAACATTCTATCCTTGCCAACAATACTTATACCAAAATAACTGGCTCCTTCCGCGAATTGTTGTCCTCCTGCAAACTCAAAACATCAGTGTATGCTACTTATCGGACAGACAAATGGAGGATAAGATATGAAGAACTGCTATATAATTTTTTGCCTACTGATACTTGTTTTAAACCATCAAATAGCACATGCCCAACAGAATCTTGCACAGGAAGCATATACTGTTTTTGAACAACACTGCCTTGACTGTCACGGAGAATTCGGGTCTTATGCAGATGTGCTCACTATTAAGCGGACAGATTTAATCAAAGATAAGTCAGTAATCCCACGCCAACCCGATGCCTCTGAACTCTATCTGCGTCTGCTTGGTGATACCGATAACGGTTCACAGATGCCGTTAGGACAAGACTCTTTGGACACTGAAGCAATCGCCACGATCCTCCGCTGGATTGAGGCGGGGGCGCTAGATTGGGATGCAATTCCTAAACCTAAACGCGACTTCATTACAACCGAGGTGATGCTTAAAACCGTTCACACCCATGTGACATCGCTTTCTGACTTTGACCGTTCCTTTGCACGTTATTTTACCTTAACGCACCTCTACAATGCAGGCGCGACCGATGACAACCTCCGCGCCTATCGGAATGCCCTATCAAAACTAATCAATAGTCTCTCTTGGGGTTCCGAAGTAATTAAGCCGAAACCGATTGACCGCGAGGGGACCATCTTTTACATTGACCTCCGAAGCTACGAATGGGACATCAAAACCGACAAGTGGTATAAAATTGAGCAGGCATATCCCTATGGTGTTCAGTTAAAGTCGGCAACGTATACAACGTTATGTCAAGAAACAGACTGCGAATTGCCGTTTATCCGTGCCGACTGGTTCATTGCGACTGCTTCACTGCCACCGCTTTACCATGAAATCCTTGACCTGCCGAAAACAGACCGAGAATTAGAAACACAACTTGAGGTGAACGTTGCTGAAAACTTAAAGAACGCACCGGGCGTTCGCGTCTGGCGCGCTGGATTTAACAACTCTGGCGTATCAGTCAACAATCGCATTGTGGAGCGACACAAATCACGGTACGGTGCCTATTGGAAATCTTACGACTTTGCGGGGAATGTTGGTAAGCAGAATATCTTTACGCATCCTCTTGATTTCACGCATGATGGCGGCGAGATTATCTTCAACCTTCCCAACGGATTGCAGGCATACTATCTGTCTACTGCCACAGGTGAACGGCTTGACGGGGCACCGATTAACATTGTGTCGAATGCAGGGGCGAGAGACCCTGTTGTTCGTAATGGACTTTCATGCATGGGCTGCCACACAGAGGGTATGAAAACGTTTGACGATCAGGTGCGTTCGGTTATTCAACGGAATCCGAACCCACCTTATGACAAAGCGCAGACGTTGCGTCTCTATGCCGAGAAATCAACGATGGATGCGTTGGTGCGTGAGGATACCGAACGTTATAGGCGTGCTCTTGGTGCAGCAGGTGGTGTTTTTGGCGGTAGCGAACCGATACAGCAACTCGTCAAACAGTTTGAGGGATCGCTTGATGCCGCACACGCTGCATCTGAGGTAGGTTTAGAAACCGATGATTTTCTGAAAAAGATTCGTGAGAATAGTATATTGCAGAATGTGGGGTTGTTGGTGCTTGGCGTTGAGAATGGGAGTGTTAAGCGGGATGCATGGGAGTCGGAATTTGGCACAGTGATTTCAGTACTGAACGTAGGTGAATACGTAGACCCTTATGCCAATATGGTACTGATTCCAGCAGGTGAATTTCGGATGGAAAGTAACAATGGTGAGGAAGATGAAAAACCTGTGAACACTGTCTATGTTGACACTTTCTATATGGACAAATACAAGGTAACAAATGCCCAATATAAAGAATTTCTTGATGCTAATCCAAAGTGGCGGAAAGAGGAACACGCTAACGATCTTCCCTATGTCGGTGAATTCTATTTGAGTGCCTGGGATGGAAACACGTATCCGAAGGGACTGGGGGATTATCCTGTAACTTCTGTAAGTCACTGTGCTGCAATGGCTTATGCTCAATGGATAGGAAAACGACTTCCAACAGAAGCTGAATGGGAGAAAGCAGCACGTGGTGGTTTAGAAGGACATTTAATTGATTCTAACAAGACAGAATACAAATCTTATCTTGTTGGTGCCTATCCTATGAATGGGTATGGCTTGTATGGCATGTATGGCATCCCATATGAGTTTTGCCTTACTGAAGATGGCGGAATGCGTATTGGTTTTTTAGATGACAATAATATTGTTCGTACTGAGTCGAGCATTGGTGGAGACTCAACCTTTCTAAATGGGTTCCGTTGTGTGAAGGATGTAAAGTGATAATCTTTACCGTTTTACTTTAACAAAACTAAGCCTTTTTTGAGTTGGTATCTTCATAACAGACTTATGATTGGCAATAGTTCTTATTTATCTTGTCCAAGGAAACTTATGTCTGGAGTATAGCAAATGAGCCAGAAAAACCGATCTGAACCTAAAACCGAACTACCTACAGTTGATAGTATCATTGATGAGATCGCGAAGAAAACAGCGGATGGTGACTACATTTTCCGTGGGGAATCTCAATGTCATGAAAAAATTACCTCCGGACTTTACCGCAAACTTGAGAAACTCAGAATGTTAAACCTTGGGGTGGAAACTGCTCAAAAGGAAGAATTAAAACGTGCCAAAGAATACGAGTATACCAAGAAAACGGACGAATTTGAAATTCTAACTGAAATTCAACACTTTGGAGGTAAAACTAACTTATTAGACTTTACCACTTACTATCCCATTGCACTCTTCTTTGCATGTGATAGTTTCCGTTTTAAAGCTGGCAGAGTTATATTGTTAGACAAAGCTGGAACAATGAAAGACCGTATTAGAGAACCTTGTGATCCGGATCCAAAGAGTCGTGTCAGAGTTCAAAAGAGCATATTTGTTCGGCCTCCCGACGGTTTTATTGAACCTGATGAAAAAGTCGTTATACCAAAAGATCTTAAACAACCGATGCTGAAGTATCTCGAAAAGGAATTTGATATTTCACGCAAAACCATCTATCCCGACTTCCATGGTTTTGTAAGTAGCCAGGAAGATCGCTTGCATCTCTATGAGGTGTTGGATGCAGGTAATATACGTCTAGAGAAGGGAAATGAAGCAGGTAACTTGGAGAAGAAAAAGAAGCATTATCAAAAGGCAGTTCAACATTTTACAAAGGCGATAGACGATGCGATCCAATTGGATGAAGGACTTGCTTCCGCGTATAATGGGCGTGGTAGTGCTTACCTTTCTATAGGTGAACTTAACAATTCTAAAGGCGAATTTGAAAAGGCTATTAAGGATTTTACAGAGGCGATAAAATACAAGTTGAACTACCCCGCTGCCTATAATAATCGAGGACGGGCCTATTTTGCTAAAGAGGAACTTGAGAATGCAATCGCTGATTTTAGCAAGGCAATAGAATTGATGCCAGGGTTTCCTGGGGACTATCACTGGCGAGGTCTGGTTTACTTTCTTAAAGGAAACTTTGACCATGCTATTGCTGACTTGAATAAGGCAATCCATCTAAATTCTGATGATGCGTTAGCCTATCACCGGCGCGGTATCGCTTACCTCAGAAAAGGGAATTTCGACAGAGCTATTATTGACTTAAACAAGGCAATTGAGATGGAGCCTAATGATGATTTAGTTTATTATTCTCGAGGTGAAGCGTGGTTACATCTCAAAGAATGGGATAAAGCCAGATCAGACCTAACGGTTGCGAAAAACATGGAGGTTGATATTGTCGTAGCGTTTCATAATACTTATAGAGACATTTTAACGTTTGAGCGGAGAAATGACGTTAAGCTGCCGAAAGACATTGTAGCAATGCTAATGCAATACCCAATAAACCCTTTTACCACTACGCAAAAGGTTGTGACTCATGACGGGGAGATTCGTGAATCCGCTGCGGTGTTGGAACTGCTTGAGAAATTTCGGAATGCTGGAAAACCGTTACGCGAATATCTCCAAGAACACTCTTCGCGTGGAATTACCACTGGATATAATGAAGCGTTTATCGTAGGACGTGCAACACGGGATGCACTCATTGCGGAACATCCTTCATCTGCTGATGTTTTGAAGCCGTTTCTGATGGCGCGCGACATCCAACGTTGGCGAGCAAAACCGACAGACGAGTCGCGGAGAGAGGCGCAGGACAAGTGGTTAATCTTTGCGCATCGAGAAATAGACATCAATGCTTATCCAGTGATTAAGAAATACTTGGGAAAATACCGTGACGCGCTGGAAAAAAGATCAGGGAAACAGGAATGGTATGAGCTCCAAACGGCTCCAACGGATACGGTTCGGTTCACGCAGCCGAAGTGTATCTATGCAGATATGGCAAGTGAAACCGCGTTTGCTTTTGATGATGAGGGGTACTATGTAGGCAGCCCGGCATCTTTGCTATCAACAAGTGACCTGTGGCTTCTCGGTGTGCTGAACACCAGAGCTGTTTCATGGTTTTATGCGCGGACGGCTCCACAGGTTCGAGGTCCGTTTTTAAAATTCGTGCCTCGGTATGTTTCACAAATCCCGATCCCTGATATGGAATTGGAGCAGCGGGCACTCATTCACAAAATCGTTGAATATATCCTCTATTTCAAGAAACAGCCGACGGTAAACAGTAGGGATTTAAAATACGCCCGTGACTCTGTGATGCTCGGATATTTTGAGCGGATTATTGATGGCATGGTTTACGAGTCTTATCTGCCAGACGAGCTTCATATAGGCAACAAGCACTTTTTCCAACCGTTATTAGATGAGCAGTTGCCGCCACTTGAAGAGATTCCAGGTGATAAGATGTCCGCGTGCCGGGACATCTTTGAGCGATTATATGAAAAGACGCATCCGGTTGCGGTAGATCTATTCTTTTTAAGTAGTGTCCAATCTATCCGTATTATTGAGAGTAAGGCATGAGAATAACCAAAATTGAGATTAAAAACTTCAAAGCCTTTTATGGGGCGTATCAGCTCGACCTACACAAGGCGGGGAAAAATTTGCTTGTTTACGGCGAAAATGGCAGTGGAAAAACTTCGTTATATCAGGCGTTGAAAAGATTCCTGGAATCGAGCGAGGGAGGGCACCAATTTAAACCCCACCAAAACATCTTTAACTCAGATGATGGATATATCAAATTGCACCTCCGGGCTGATGCACAACCGAAACAGGACACTTATGAATGGTCTGAAACTGTTAAGGACGAGACAAACAATCAACTTCTTATTGAGGCATCAAGAGCAAAAGGTTTCCTGGATTATAAGGATCTTCTGGAAACGCATTATCTGCATCGTGAAAACGATGTTGTGAATGTGTTCGATTTGCTGGTTAAGACGCTCTTGGCAAATACCGTTAGTCGTCAGACAGATCGGAGTCTTGCCGAAGATTGGGCGAGTATTCAGCCACCGTTCCCACGCCGAAGCGCGACAACTCGAATTGCGAGACTTGAGGAACAAATAGTGAATTTCAACCGAGAGTTATCAGATCGATTAACAGAGTTGAAAACGCAAGTGTCCGAAATTCTCCAAAAATTTGATTACAACGTTGCACTTGACTTAGATTTTCAAGAGATAACATATAACCAAGACGAAAAGACACTTGATAATCAGGAAATTCTCTTGAACGTTGAGTTTTTCGACAGAGACATCCCCACGCATCACCTCTTTCTAAACGAAGCCAAGTTATCAGCGATTGCTATTGCCATCTATTTTTCTTCAATCCTGCTCCAGCCAACTAGCGAGTTAAAGATATTAGCATTGGATGACGTACTAATTGGTTTAGATATGTCAAACCGTCTCCCAGTTCTTGATATTTTAGAAGAGTATTTCACAGATTACCAAATCTTTCTGACGACTTATGATAAAGCATGGTACGAGATTGTCAAACAGCGGACAGCTCATAGTGGGAAGTGGAAAGCCGTTGAATTTTATTTCCGGCAAACTGACGAATACGAAATCCCTGTCTATGCAGAAGATAAAGCATATCTTGACAAGGCGAAGGAATATCTTGATGCGAACGACTACAAAGCATGTGCGGTTTATCTTCGGACAGCATTTGAAATGATAATAGAGGAGTTTTGTGAGAATAAACATCTTCCTGTCAAATATCGCCGTGCCCCGAACAAACAAGATACTCAGGATTTCTGGGATGCGATAAAAATTGAAAATAAGAGAAGAACTGATAAAAAGGATCCTGCCTTGTTGGACCAGAAACTCATCAACGATATTGAACTGTATCGGAGTCGTATTCTAAACCCGCTCAGCCATGCCACTATTGCGAACATACCAAAGAAAGAAATTGAAGATACGATTGAGGCTGTGGAACGTCTTAAGACTGCGTTGGAATAGGGCAGATTAGCGGATTCTGTCGCTTGCAATCAACTACCTAATAGACTATAATTCAATTCCATAAGGAGGAATGTTATATGGACGTAAAAGATGCAATTATATCAAGACGTTCTATTTTCAAATTCAAACAGGAACCTGTCCCAAACGATGTAATTGAACAAATATTCAGTTACGGGATATGGGCACCGAATCACCATATTACGGAACCGTGGCGGTTCACCGTAATCGGCGAGAAAACGAAGTTGGTCCTTGCCCAATGTTACCGAGAAATCAAGATGGAGGATACACCAGACCACGTTGATGCAGTGAATCTTGCAAAGATTGGCGAATTGGCTTACGAGAAATTCATGTCTAAGCCTACTATTATCGCTGTATCCTGCTTGCAAGATGGAGACGAACAACGTCAACGTGAAGATTACGCTGCTGCTTGTTGTGCAATGCAGAACGTCCAACTTGCCGCCTGGGATGCAGGTGTCGGCATGCAGTGGAGCACAGGTAGAATCACAATGGAAGAGCAAACCTATAAGTTGCTGGGGATTGATTCATCGCAGGAATACATCATCGGCTTTTTCTATACCGGCTATCCCGCAGAGATTAAGGAGCCAAATCGGAAATCAGCAGGTGAGTTTATCCGATGGGTCGCTTAGACCGATAACTGATACGCTGCTTTCGCATTTTGCCAGAAGAACTTTGCCGTGACTTCATCGCCTTTCGCACTGAAGTAGTCGTTCACAATCTTTTGCACGACTTTATACTGTGCGAAACGTTCGGATACGGGCCAATTGCTTCCATAGATGAGTCTATCTTCGCCAAATGCCTTCCATAAAACATCAATTGTGGGGGTGTAATAGGCAACGTCATCAGGTGCGGGTGTTTGTCCTGTGTGTTCTGCTAAACCCGATACCTTGCAGTAGATATTCGGATAACGCGCAGCCTCTTGGACTGCTGAAACCCATGCGGCATCAGGCGGATTACTGTCAACGCGAACGCCTGCGATATGGTTAATCACAACCCGCATTGTAGGTATATGTTCAACCAAGGCAGGCACGCGCCTTAACGCATCGGGATTAATCAGCAGGTCTAATGTGAGTTCCTTTTCAGCCAATTTCTCAATGTTTGCTAAAAAGCCTATATCGCCAATTGCTTGTAGATGACCACCACCGAGACATATCCCTCGGAAAAGGGGATTGGCAGAAAATCGCTCAAGGTTGTCCTTGAAATTTGCATCCTTCGGATCTAAATTTCCAACGAACCCAATAATAAACGGTTCATTCGCGGCAAGATCGAGAATCCACTGGTTGTCTTCAAGCCATCTACTTGCCTCTACGACAACGGTTCCCGTTACGCCTTCAGGTACAGCAAGTTTTTTATAATCGTCTGGCATAACCTTGCGATAAAGTAGTTCATCATTCGAGTTCGGCCACGGCACGCCTTGTGGTCGTGTGGGGTCATAAAAATGTGTATGTGTGTCAATAATCATCAGTATTCCTTTCTAAACATTGTAGGGAAACCATGTCTTCGTGTTTCAACGCTGCTATTTGTCCTACTGCTAATCTGTTTTTTATACGGATGTGCTACTCCTGATGAGGCAAAACAGCAGGAGAGAGAACTTAAACGCGAAGCCTTAAAACTTGAAATGGGGCAAGAACTCAATCCTATTGATCCAGAAGGACATATTGAGTTAGGAAAAATCTACCATCAGTTAGGTGAACATGAAAAGGCGATAGAATCTTTTCAAACAGCAATTTCCCTTGACGATAAGCATCCGCATGCTTATAACAACTTGGGTTTAGTTTACATTGATCTCCGCTTTTTTATTTTAGCGACAGAAATGTTTCAAGCGGCACTGGAAATTGCTCCAGGAAACCCTGCTTTCTACAACAATCTCGGTTATGCCTACAACATGTCGGACAGATTTGATGAAGCATTGGAAGCTTATCGGAATGCTATTGATTCAGATCCAACATTTGTGGATACCTATTACAACCTTGCGGATGCCTTTCTCAACCGAGAATCCTATCAGGAGGCTATTCAGTATTATAAAGCGGGAATAGAACTGGATGGCGGAGATGCTACGGTCTATTTTAATCTCGGTCTCGCTTACGAAGAAACCGACGAAGTTCTCAGCGCTATCCAAGCCTATGAAAAAGGCGTGTCTCTGGATGGCGATGAATTAGAAGCATACTATCGCCTTGCGCTTGCCTATCAGAAAAAAGGTGATAACCTTATGATGCACCGGTATTTAGACACGTTTATTAAACGTGCCGAAGGTATACCGCGTTTTGAAAAACAATACCTCACTGCAAAACAGATGCGTCAGACTTCCGAAAATAGATAAAAGATATCCGGTGATATACTACCTGAGATTGTAACCTAAAGGATATACCTACTCAGATCCTGATCTTTAACGATTTCTTCCAATTCACCTCTGACGTAATCTGCATTGATAGTAACGCTTTTAGCCTCAAGATCAGGCGCATCAAAAAACAGGTCTTCAAACAGTTTTTCCATGATGGTGTGCAGACGTCGTGCACCAATATCTTCCACAGATTCGTTGACCTGAAAAGCAAGAGCAGCAATTTCGTCAATCGCATCTTCAGTAATATTTGCTTCTATTCCCTCCGTTTGAAGTAGTGCCGTATATTGCTTGACTAAAGCGTTTTTCGGTTCTGTCAAAATAGATTTGAAGTCATCTTTATTTAGACTTTTAAGCTCAACCCGTATAGGAAACCTTCCCTGAAGTTCAGGAATGAGGTCTGATGGATTTGAGACATGGAAAGCACCCGCAGCGATGAACAGAATGTGGTGCGTCCGCACCGATCCGTATTTTGTAGCGATGGTACTCCCCTCAATAATGGGTAGAATGTCGCGTTGTACACCTTCGCGTGACACGTCCGGTCCCTGCCGAGATTCGCGACCTGCGATTTTGTCAATCTCGTCTAAAAAGACGATCCCAGAGTTTTCAACACGTTCAATAGCGTCGCTGATGACAGCATCCATGTCAATAAGTTTTTCCGCTTCCTCTTGCATCAAGATCTGTCTTGCTTCCGATACAGGAACGAGACGTTTTTTGGTTTGATTCGGCAGGATGTTGCTGAACATATCTTTGAAATTGATGTCCATTTCCTCAATGCCACCGGGTGAGAATATCTCAACGAAGGGCATGCTCCGACTCTTCATGTTGATTTCAACGGGGTTATCTTCGAATTCACCGTTTTTCAATCGCTGTTTTAATTTATCGCGTGTCTTGAGGTGTCGTTCCCGTTGTTTTTCTAATGCTTCATCTTGCTCATCAATCATTTCTAATTCAAAAGGCATCTCAAATTCGTCTTCATCTGTATCAATATATTCGTCTAAATCAAGATCGTCAGTGGGGCTATTCATGCGCGAATTCTTTAAAGAACGAGGCATTGGAAATAAGCAATCCAATAGACGTTCTTCGGCTAATTCTAATGCTGCTTCCTCAACGGCGGCGGTCTGTTCTGTCTTCACTTTGCTGACAGAAAGTTCTGTCAAGTCACGAATCATTGATTCAACGTCGCGACCTACGTAACCGATTTCAGTATACTTTGAAGCTTCAACCTTGATAAAGGGAGCCTCAACGAGGCGAGCAAGTCGACGCGCAATTTCTGTTTTACCTACACCGGTTGAACCGATCATGATGATATTTTTCGGTGAAACTTCATCTTGCATATCCTCTCCGAGCATCTGACGACGCGCACGATTGCGCAGGGCAATAGCAACACTCCTTTTCGCCTCAAACTGCCCAATAATGTACTTATCAAGTTCTTCAACAATTTGCCGCGGTGTTAACGCGTCTGCTAAGATTTTTGTTTCAACAGTTGATTTCTCCAAGGTAACCTCCTAAAAAGATGACAGACACACGCCTCTGTGCCATCATCGAATGTAACAGACATCTTAAGTATTCTTTCCTATGCCTCAGTCCCAATTGATTCAATTTCAATTTGTTCGTTCGTGTAGATGCAAATCTCACTTGTAATCTGTAATGCTTCAGCGACAATCTCCGTTGCGTTTAACTTTGAGTATTTTAGCAGTGCTCTGGAAGCAGAGAGCGCAATAGAAGCCCCCGATCCAATTGCCAGAATATTATCGTCTGGGGTAATCAGATCGCCGTTGCCTGAAATCAGAAAACTATCGTCTTCATCAATTGCAATCATCAAAGCGTCCACACGTCTAAGTAGCCGATCACCTCGCCAATCTTTCGTGAGTTCTACCGCTGCTTTCTGAAGATTACCACGGTACTGTTCTAACTTTTTCTCTAAGTTTTCATAAAGTGTGAGCGCATCTGAAGCGGATCCTGCAAATCCGACAAGAACGCGATCTTGATGAATCTTGCGAATTTTACGAGCACTGTGTTTAATAGCAATATCACCTAACGTGACCTGACCGTCTCCACCAATAGCGACTTGCCCGTTTTGGCGTACTGCCAATATCGTTGTTGAACGTATTCTTTTCCTGTCAAGTAAATTATGCATTTCTTTTTCCTAACTATAAGTCTCGCCGAAGCCAGAATTTCTAAAGAGTGGTAACGTTGACACTTGCGTATTTTCTTTCATAATAACGTATCATCTGCTTCAATTTTTCCAAAAGAGGAAAAAACTCAAAAACATTAATATTCCCATGAAAAGACCACATCTTATACCTGCTATTAATGCATGTTGTTTACGATGAAAATAGTAAGGGCATAGGATGTAGGTCAGAAAAAAAGTTATTGGGACAAAAATAGGTACTGATGCGATGTTCGGAATATTTTCAACAAGCAAGTCGTTCCATTCCCATAATTCTTTTCCTGATCCGTAGATGGCAATGCTTCCGATTGCTGACGCAACGCCTATTATCCCTGAAGCAACGAAAGGATACATACCGATCATTTGAAGACGATGGTAACAGTAAATACTCAACGTTGCCAAAAGCCCCCAAGTCATTATCAGACCAATTGGTGTCGTTACATTCCCCAGAAAATCTAAACTTTCGTAGATGATGAGCAAAAGTTTTCTGGAAAGTATCCAATCTATCGGTAAATAGGTAACCGTCGCTGCGGTTCCAAACAGTACACTGCGCAAGAGCAGTTGGGACGATTCATCATCACTAATATTACGGTTTAAACGAATGAGATAACCAAACCATCCGATTGCAAACAGTAAGTTCGGGTAAAGCCACCAGATAGCGTCAATTCCTAACGACTTAATCGGTAATAAAAACAGTAATAGGAACGTTAAAAATGTAGTAAAGACTACAGTGAGTACGGCTTTATCTGTTTTAATGCCCATTCCGTTCCTTTAAAACCACAATTTGAGACGTATGACTTTACAAAAAGTTTATTGGAACGTGATGACAAGCTGCTTTCCGGTAAGTTTCGCACCTATGGCTTTAGTACTTGCCAGACTTCGTGGTAGGGCAACATGCCGTTTAAAACCACCAACAGTGATGATTAACTCATCCCCATGCTTAGTAAGGTCAACCTCCTGCTTGCTCAAAAATGGGAGTTGCATCGCAAGTTGATAAGTATTGTCAACTTTTCGAAATTGATAGGGACTCTGGTCAGAAAATTTTTCTGCAGGATCAATATCGGGGTAAAGGATGTCCCCCAATTTTTGTAATCCTGCTTCCCCAACAATTTGGTTGTCAAAGAGATTCACCTTCCAAATCGGTACATCCGAGAAATAACTTTCGGCTTCCTCTATATACTGCTGTTGGGTCTGTTTCCATATTTCAAAAAACTTTGCATCAATGCCTTCGGGAAAAATACGGTTGATAATGACAGCATCAATACATAACCCGTAAAGGCAAAAGTACATAAACGCTCGTTGTGTCTCTTTGATTACAATTTTTTCTGGGTTTGTTACAAGGCGCACAGTTGTGATTTTTGGATCCGTTAGCACCGTATCAATACCTTCAAGTTTGTCAAATAGGTTCTGGATATTTTGGAAGTATACATCTTTTGGTATCGGGACAGAACTGATAGCTTCAATTATTGGTCCTGCGATTTTTGCCAAGTTGCGTTCTAATTTGAAGATACGACTCATATACCATTCAAGTGTTGTGGGAATACTAACAAAGCGCAACGATTCACCGGTTGGCGCGCAGTCAAGTATAATCACATCATAGGCGTCTTCACGAACGTACTGATTGATGTAAAGAAGCGCGCATATCTCTTCCATACCCGGAAACACTGCTATCTCTTCCGCTACCATGCTTTCCAGACCAGAGCGGTTCAGTAAAGAACGGATGTAGTTGTAGACCTCATCCCAGTATTCAACAATTGCTTCTTGAACATTAATTTCCTGTATCCAGAGATTGTCACTAATTTGTATAAGTTTTTCGGTAGTCTGCGCGATGAGGTGTCCTTCATTATCAAAAGAATCACGGAGCGAATGTGCCACGTCAAGTGAGATGACAATCGTCTTATATCCGAGTGATGCCAACTTCATGCCTGTCGCCGCCGAGATAGTCGTTTTACCGACACCCCCTTTGCCCGTGTAAAAAATAATACGCACTGTTAGATATCCTACTTATCTGTTTAATTTTTATTAAGTATACCTTAAAATTTCGGGATTTGCAAACGAGTCTTTTCAATTATAGCAAAATCTGTAATTACTTAGACACTGTGGTAGGTGCGGTTTCCTAACCGCACCATAAGCGTCAATTTAGTGGTTTTCCGTGTCCGAGAAACCCTCTTTAGCCCCATAGGGACGATATGTTTATAGAAAACGATGTCCTTAATCTCTTAGAGTTCCGTAGGAGCTGAAGATGGGTTTGCGGGACGAGGTACTATAAACATATCGTCCCCGACAAATCATGCAGAATGCCATACGCGCATTCTGCCAAGCGCATTTGGCGTTGATTCGGGACTAAATATAAAACAGTCTCAATTAATTTTGACAACCCGTGCTATTTATAGTATAATATAATTACGCATGTAAAAAATATCATTTGAGAATGTACGCATTTTCCGAAAAGGTCAAGAATTATGGTATTGAAAACGAAAACCTATTTTCCTAAATCCGATAAAGAGATAAAGTGGTACCTCGTAGATGCAGAAGGACAGGTACTCGGACGTTTAGCATCCCGCATTGCGCAAATACTGAGAGGGAAACACGACCCCGGTTTTACACCCCATGCGGATTTAGGCTATCGTGTTGCTGTGATTAACGCCGAAAAGGTCGTTGTCACCGGAAATAAAGCTGAGCAGAAAACCTACTTTCGATATAGTGGTTATCCTGGCGGTGATAGATATCGAACGTTCAATGAACAGATGGCACGAAGTCCTGAATTTATTATCACAGCTGCAGTTAAAGGGATGGTACCCAAGAATCATCTCGGTGCGAAATTGATGAAGGGATTGAAGGTATACAAAGGTCCAAACCATCCACACCAAGCTCAGGAACCAGAAATCTTAACATTTAACAGTTGAGGAAATATATGGCTATTGAACAATATTGGGGAACTGGCAGACGTAAGACCTCCGTCGCACGTGTTCGAATCATCCCAGGCGGTGAAGGCGGTATTCTTGTCAACAAAAAACCCATTGAGGAATATTTTGATCGTTCCGACCACATAGAGGCAGCACGGCGTCCAATTGAGCACGTTGAACGAGCAGGTGAATTCGCTGTCCATGTCAATGTACACGGCGGCGGGAATACCGGTCAAGCTGGAGCGATTTCACACGGGCTTGCACGCGCACTCGTGAAGGCAGATGAATCGTTGAAGCCTCCCTTGAAAAAAGGCGGGTTTTTAACACGTGACTCAAGAATGGTAGAGCGTAAGAAATACGGACAGAAAGGCGCACGGGCACGGTTCCAATTCTCCAAACGTTAATTTCTTCGAGTACCCAATGGAATTGACGCGTCTTACGTGGTATCTCGGTATAGGAAAGTAGTAATCCTAACGAGATATAGAGGATTTGTATGTCAAACATTGTCATCTTAGGTGCCCAATGGGGTGATGAGAGTAAAGGAAAACTTACCGATGTGTTCGCTGAACATGCGGATGTCGTTGCGCGTTACCAAGGTGGCGACAACGCTGGACATACCATTGTTCTCGGTGACAAGACGTTTATTCTACATCTGATCCCTTCTGGCATTCTCAGACCCAACACCGTCAATGTTATCGGCAACGGAGTCGTTATCAATTTAGAGACACTATTCCGTGAGATTGATGGGTTGCAGGCACAGGGAATTGAAGTCAGCAGTGATAATCTGAAGATTAGCGATCGCGCGCATCTCATTTTGCCTTACCACAAACTTGTTGAACAGTGGGAGCAGATGGGAAGTGCAACGAAAATCGGCACGACTTCGCGCGGCATCGGACCGACCTACTCCGATAAGATGAACCGACACGCAGGTATCCGTGTTGGTGACCTCCTTGAGTTTGATCACTTCCAGAAAAAACTTGATTACAACCTTGAAACTAAGGCAGATGCGCTTCAAGTAGGCGGTGTAACTCGACACGTCTTGCTTGAAACATACTATAACTATGCCGAACGGATTGCTCCCTATGTGACGGATACAGTTGCATTCATGCATGAAACCCTTGCCGCTGAAAAACGGATTTTGTTTGAGGGCGCGCAGGGAACGATGCTGGACATTGACTTTGGCACATATCCCTACGTTACTTCGTCTAACTGTACCGCAGGGGCAGTATGCACAGGTCTGGGCATCGGACCGAAAGTTATCAATGAAGTTTTAGGTGTTTCAAAAGTTTATGTCACACGCGTCGGTGGCGGTCCATTCCCAACTGAAATGCCACCCGACCTTGATGAGGAAATTCGGAAAATCGGTAAGGAATACGGTGCCACAACACAGAGACCCAGACGTTGTGGATGGCTTGACCTTGTCGCACTCCGATATGCAACGCAAATTAATGGATTAACCGCCATCGCACTCACAAAACTGGACGTGTTTGACACCCTTGCTGACCTACAGGTATGTGTTGCCTATCGCTATAAAGGAAAAGAAACGACATCCTTCCCGAGTAGTTTGAAAGCTTTGGAAGAATGTGAACCAGTTTATGAAACATTGCCCGGATGGCAACAACCGTTGACTGAAGCGCGTTCCGCTGAAGGTATCCCGCAGCACACCAAAGCATACATCAAGTATGTTGCTGACTATCTCAATGTACCAATTCCGATTATCTCTGTCGGACCGGATAGAGATCAGATTGTGCCATTGGGAGATCCGCTCTGGTAGGTGTCTTACTAAACTTCTCCCCACAGCACATCTCCCACATTTTTTTCATTTTAACTTGACATTTGCCTAAAAAGGTTGTATCATTATATGTTGTAGAATTTGGGCCGTTAGCTCAGCAGGTAGAGCATCTGACTTTTAATCAGGTGGTCACAGGTTCGATTCCTGTACGGCTCATTTGTTTTTTGTTTCTATATGCCCCTGTCGTCTAGCCTGGCCAAGGACACCGCCCTTTCACGGCGGCGACACGAGTTCAAATCTCGTCGGGGGTATCTCCAACAAAGAAACCCAACCTATTGTTGTAGGTTGGGTTTCTTTGTTAATAGCAAAAACTAAAATAGCGTGAGTTTAAACGTAAGTTGGATAAAGAGTAGCAAATCCCGAACACACATACATATCAATCGGCAGCCTCAGCAAGTTCCAATAACACAGGCGATTCGACTCGGATAGCGTCTTTGATACAAACCTCTTCGCAAAGCAAACAACCGACACATTCCGTCGGTTTCACAAGTTCACAGATACCAAAGAAACTATCAGCATGTTCATTTGTAGCCGGGTCTTGTATTTCAAGACATTCCCATGGGCATATTTGGACACAAAAGTCACATCCAGAGCAAAGTTCCTCATAGATAACTGCAATAGGTCGATGCGTAGGATGAACGATAAATTTACACACTTCACCGAATTGGTCGTGAATTGCTTCCACCGGACAAACCATTCCACACGCGCTACAATCAATACAAACATCTGGGTCAATGATGTGTAATTTATTTCGATCGCCGGTAATTGCATTAACCGGACATTTACATAAACACTGCAGACATCCAATGCATTCGTCAGTGATATAATATGCCATAACAGTTACACCTCCTACTTTCTATTTTAGCACAGTCCAAGGTGTGCAGCCACAAGTTTTTCCAATCTTTCAGCCCAAACTTCAGGTGCGTGCACCTTTCCGTTCCCCGCTTCAATCATCTCTCCATTAGTATCAATAAGTATAACGGCAGGCAGTTCAACTTTACGAACTAGCGCACTCCATCCGAGACCGAATTGATGCGCTAGTGGAGCTTGCTGTCCATCATGATCAGCATAGATATACTTTCCTTGATGATTTTTTTCGCGAACAATGTTGCGCAATGCTTCTGCGTCCACGCACCCCGAAACATTGACACATATTACCTCAAATCCCTTTTTGTGATATTTATGGTATAGTGTGTCAATATATGTGAGTTCTGGTTCTTGGTGCATGTAACCAAAATAGAGTAGGACAACTTTCCCGCGAAATGCTGAGAGTGAAACAGGATTACCATCTACATCAGCTGCTGAAAAATCAGGAACAACGTTTCCTACGTGTGTGATCTCTATCCACTTTAGGAGTTGTTCAAGTTGTTCTCTTCTTGTACTGACTGAAAGAATCTTCCCATCTCTGTCAATAAGCCATTGTGAAGGGACACTATTAATACCGAAATATCGGGCAAGTTCGCTATCCCACCCTTTTCCATCATAAATCTGTAGCCAAGGAATGTCATGTTCCTCAATAAATTCGCGCAGATCCGTTTCATTTTCGTCAAGACTCACACCGATAACGTCAAAACCATCCTTTCGGTGGTTATCGTACACCTCTTTAATATACGGAATTTCTGACGCGCAGAAACCACACCATTTCGCACAGAAATTGAGGAGTACCATTTTGCCATGGTAATCAGAATACGAAATGGGAGTGCCATCAATAGCCACCGCTGAAAAATCTGGCAGCTTTCTGCCAACCCAGGCTTCTTGTTCCCACACGGTCTGTAAATCTGAATGACCCTCCCACGGAAACTTTTGAGCTAATTCTGTCTCACCCAAAGTTTCATAAATATCACCGAGTCCGCGTAATGCGTACCAGTCGTCCGATTCATGGGTAAGCCGTTGTTGAAAAGCCTGCTGTATTTGATCAATCAAGGGTTTACACCTTGCTATCAGTTCTGCGTTCCCAATAGAATTTTTCATCAGATTGCGATAGATATGACACGGAGTTCTACCTACTTCCTTATAAATCTTAGCCAACCAACCATACAATTCCGATTCGCCTTGCTGCTTTGCTCTCTCAAACAATCTTTCAAGTGCGGTGAATGTTAGCCTAAACAATGGATCATAGTGTTCGTCATATTGACTTATAGCAAAAAAGCATATTTCTGCATCGTTGTGTGCCAACACCATCGCTTGTTCAAGAAAGGAAAGATCACTATCCTTCTCACCACCCGCAATCCATTTATCTTCCCACACAATGATTGCTAACATCTTTGCTGCAGCACCGTTTTCCGGTTGCCTTCTAATCACTTCCTCAGTGAACTCGCGGAGTTCCAGATGCATCGCTTCAGGGAAATGTGAGATATGTTCCGGGAGTTCTGATGGCAAGGTTGTTTTTCCGTCAACAACTCCTTCTTCAATCTTTGTTTTGAAATACGCCAGAAGTTGTTCTTGGTCTTTCTGTGTGAGTTTCCTTCTTGGAGACGAATGTCCACGGTTCTCAAGCGAATTAAGATAAGCGTCCCAAATATCAGTATTATCGGATGTTGTATCGACTAAGTTTTGTTGGTTCTCCGATTCTTGATCCATCTTTTTCTGGAACGCTGCTTGTTCTTTTGGGATCAAATCTATACACTTCTTAACCAAGCCATTATATTTTTCAATTTTGCCTGTACTCCCCATAAAATGTGCAGAATTTTCAAGATGTTCCTTGTGAAACTTGTGAAACTTAAGGTCGTTTTTGAGGTGCTTATAAACTGTGTAGGGAGTTATTCCGTGCCACCAATAAGCAAACTTTGCATCCTGATAGTTTACAGTTTCACCCTCTTCCTTTGCCCACGCATATAGGTTTTCAAGCGCGATGAGAACTTTTTCTCTCCACTCAATGTTCCCGAAAAAATCGTGACTTTTTCTATATTCGTTAATCACAATCAAATTCATACATGGGTCTTTCGGTACTAATCTCATCACGGTTTCTATGTGCGACTGGTATTCAGAGTCATTCTCCGCACATGCTACGATTGCCAAAATTATAGTTGCGGCAGCATTTTCTGGGTCTGTAGCGAGAAAACCTTCTGCTAATGCCCGTAATTTTGGCAGCATCTCCTCTGGAAACCGCCAAAAGTAGTCGTGAAGTCCGGGCGGGAGTGCTGTTACACCATCCGACACACCTTCTTCTATTTTCATTTTGAAGTATGAAAGGAGTTTTTCCTGCATCTCCTCGTCTATTTCCGATTCACCTATTCCTGAGAGTCCAAAGTTGTATAGTGAATTTAGGAACGTATACCAGAAATCTGTGGAATCATATTTATCAATCATTGCTTTTCTCCAAGGCAGATATTTATTCAGATGTTGATAATCACGAAAACTTAATACGTTTAATTTTGCATAGCACTATGGATTTTCAAATCATCAAAAGGTTTTCCGTTTGGGTCTGTGATACGGAGGTAGAATCCCCAACCACTTTGCCGATTACATACCTTCACGAGGATATTATTTTTGCCCTGTTTGAGGGTTACGGGAATAGTGTATTTATCAATTTCTGCAGCAAAAGTTTTGGTATGAGCGGATATCTGTTTTCCATTTAACCAGACTTTCCCTTGGTCGTCGCTATCCCATCTGATTTGTGCTTTGCGTTCATCAGGTGAGGTGACAGTCGCGAAGATATAGGAAACACGCCAGTCGACGTTATACTCACCTAAATGAATATAGGCATCAAGTGCCTCATCAGAGAACTTTTCCCAACTCACCTGTCCATTTAAACCGTCATATTTTGCAGTCAGATCAACCATTAGACTCTTTTCTTGGATATAGGTCGTATCGTATCCGATTTCATTGCTATTATCAAATGGTCCTAAGATCATCCAGGCATCTTCAGTAATGAATCCTGTTTTTTGAATTTGCTTGTTTGCTTTCTCAAACATACTATTTTCTTGTAAAAAATCGGCTAAAACAAGAGTGGCGTTTAATTGAGCAGTTGGTTTATCAACCAAAGCATCAATTAATTTGTTTAGCATTTCAGTGTACTTTTCTTTGTCTTCAATATTTTTTGCAGTTTTTGCAATTCGAGAGAACTCCCTACGCTCAATATATCCAAGCATGCTGGCGTTAAAACCGAGTACATAGTGTTCTAATGCCTGTTCATGCTGTTCATTGGCGAGATATGCTCGTGCAAGTGCTAAAGCGTAGTCTGAACTTGTATTGCTTTGGTATGCGCGTTTTGCAAACTGCAAAGCAGTTTCCAGATGGAGGTTTTTGTCAAGAAGTTGGTGGGTAAAATTGCGATATGTGCTTGAATTACCTTGAAGATTTACTTGTCTCTGCCACAGCTTAAGCCATTGCGTGTATGCGATTTCAGCTTTCTTAGGTTCGTCAGCTTTCTCGTAAGCATCCCCTAATAGTCCGTACAGAACTGCGCTGTTTTCCATCTTTTTCCTTAGTTCTTCAAGGATCGCAATCCCTTTGTCTTGATTCTCCTTGTTAGCGTAAATTGCCCAGATGGCTTGAATTGCGTCATCGTGTTCGCGCTGTGTAAGGGGGGCATCTAACGCTCGGAGATAAACTGTCTCTGCCTCTGATGAACGTCCATCTTTCGTATAGGTTTCTGCCAAAGAACGGTATAATTGATAAGAAGTTGGGTCAATTTCAACTGCTTTTTCATAGGCGGCAGCTGCTTTTGCTAACTGAGTACTTCTTGTACTCTCGAAAATTGGACGAGTATAAGATGCGAATTTGCCATTTCCGATTAGTCTACCGTGATTTTTATTAGGTGAAGCGTCAAGGACCATTCCGTTCGTTTCACCATCAAATTTCCAATATGCCACTAAACCGGGTTCATCTCCCTTCAACTGGATATTTATGTCCGACCAAATCTCATTTTCTGTCCGTGCGATATTCCAGATACGCACCTCATCAATAAGCCCTACGAAAGGGGATTGCGTAGGTCTTTCTATCTCATGTGTCCATCCAATGCGAAGCGGGAGACGACTTTTATAGAAACTTTTTTGATCCCTAAAATTTCTATTTCCAACTTCAATTCCATCTATAAACAGTTTCATGGCATTTTTCTTTGCATCAATAACGCAAGCAACGTGATACCATGTGTTGAGTTTGATGGCTCCATTTGAGGAATAGAAAGAAGCCTCACCTCCACCTCCCGGTGATGTGGCCATTTGAATTGAGCCGTTATTCTTAAGATGTAGGATGTAACTGCGATTTTTGATACCGGGAACCCGCTCATCACCCTTAAAAATAATAGGCGCGTAACTGTTAGGAAAATCGGTCGGTTTAATCCAGGCGGATACCGTCACTTGTTCCGTAATGTTGTCTAAAGTTTCGCTATCATCAATTTCGACCCAACTTCCTCCGGGAAGGGTAAGCGCAATGCCTTCAATCACTTCACCTGTCTCACGTCTTTCTATTGGTAGATTTTGATAAAGGGATCCAAGTTTTTTCTGCCATTGCACATTGTCAGGTTGGAGTTGACTGATCTTCTCATATTGCGTGATAGCTTCATCAATCTTGTTGGTTTTTTCGTAGGTTTGGGCAAGGGTCAAAAGTGCCTCTGGGTCATCAGGATTTTCCTGAACATTCTTCAACAGTTTAGGTATCTGCTTTTCATACAGGTTGCCCAGCCTTGATGCACTTTCTATTGCTTTTCTTGCTTCATCCCTACCCCAAGAATATCCGGCAATGTTTACCACTTGCTGGTATGCATGTACAGCTTCTTCATATCGTTTTGCGGCAAGTAGACTTTTTGCGAGAAGTTTATAGGCGGATTCCGCAGGTGAACCTATACCGTACAACCTAGTACCTGTACTTTCAGCAATTGCAGAATCAGCGAATTTAATCGCCGAGTCGTACATTTTCCCATCATAACAGATTTTACCAAGCGTTTCAAGGAAAGACCTACTTCCTTTTTGACCACTGACTGAAAGAACACTCTCACCTCGATTTAGCATCTCTTTTGCCAATTCGGATTGTCCATTTCTATTATATGCAGCAGCGGCTTTGTAATAACTAAGGACGTTGTCGGGTTGTAACTTGCTGAGTGCTTGATACATCTCAGCTGCCTTGCCGTGTTCGTTTGCTTTTCTGTAAATCTCAGCAAGCATTTCTATATAACCTATATTATTGGGATCGTTCTCAAGTTTAGTATTATAAATTGATTTCAGGACTTCAAGTTTTTTTGCACTATTATAGGCATTAATCAATCTATCCCTTGCCAACTGAGCAGAATTGGAGATTGACACAGAAAAGGCGAGTGCATCATGTATTTCAATGGCTGCGTCGTCATTACCAAGTTTAGGGTATATATCAATCAAATTTTCATAGATTCTTCGGCGTTCGTAACTATCGGTAGTCATATCAAGTGCTTTTTTATAAGTGGTACTTGCTTCTGTGAGTTTTCCATCATCTCGAAAAGATTCCGCGCGTTCCTTTTGCATCTCAAACGTAAGTTTACCTTCAGTTTCCGCTTTCTGCAGCATATCATCTGACTTACCTTTTTGCTGGGTTAGTTTTATGATTTCTCGTTCAATATTTTGTCGTTCCCATTCTTGTCCTGTGTATCGCATGGCATCTTCGTATGCCTTCCTGGCAGAATCCACATCATCTTTACGGAGATAGAGAGCTGCCAATTCGCGATAAAGTTTTGCATTTCCTTTTGCGATTTCAACTGCTTGTAGGTATACTGAAATAGCATCATCAATGCGGTTATCATCAGCATAGAGTTTGGCTATGCGTACGTAATTGAGACTATTGTCAGCATCAGTCTTAATGTATTGCTGAGCGATTTCAAGAGCTTTGTCAATTTTGCCGGCTTTTTGATAGGTTTGGACAAGTCCATCTTGAAACTTTGTATTCCCCGGATCCTCTACAAGTAGTGCTTCCCACGTATTAACTGCGTTATCGTATTGATTTTGTGTCGTGTAAATTGTTGCGAGTTGCGCGCGGGATTCAAAATCTTCGGGCATCACTTTTTCGAGGTGTTTGTATATGAGTACAGCTTTTTGTCTATCACCGCGCCGTGCGAAATCTTTTGCCAATGTCCGCAACGAACCGATGTCCATATTATTAATTTTATCTTTCAGTTGGGTTGTATTGGAAAAGTTTTCACGTCGCTTCTTAATCGCAACCAACTGTTCTTCTGCCTGACGGCGATAGTGGGATTGCACCGATAGGTCGTTGGCGATTTCAATAAAAAGGGGTTCAGCTTCGTCCCACATTTGGTTCTGTATATATGTTGAGGCAATATTCATTAATTCAATGAAGTCGTTCCTATATCGCATCCTGAGTCTGCCCATTTTTCGGTATGCGTCCTGTGCTTTCTCTGTTTCACCTTTTAGTGCATAGATCATTCCGAGTCTATTGTGGGTAGTCCATGATCCTTCGTGTTTTTGCACAATTTTCTCAAGAATTTGAAATTCACGTTCTCGTACCCCCGCGAGTCGGTATGCATCCGCTAAATTGTGGAGTTGTCTTGTATTAAAAGAGTCCTCATCAAGCAGTTGGAAAGTATGTTCATCTGCGCCTTTCAGGTCATTCGCTGCGATTTTCATTGTAGCAACGAGATAGCGTAAGTTATTATCATTTGGCTTTTCTGCAAGTTTTGCTTCATATTCCTTGATGAATTCGTCCAGTCCTCCGTATAATTTGTAGTAACGGGTCAACATTTCTATGGTCGTTTCTTGTGAATATGATTCTTTAGTTTCCAGTGTGTTCCGTAATATTTGAATAGCTTTCTCAGGCTCACCTGCATCGGCATAGGTAGATGCTAAGTAGCGATTATAGTATGTGCGGCTCGGTTGTGCTTCAATGAGTTTTTCATAGATTTCAATAGCGGCTTTGTGATTGTTTGTGTCCCTAAGTTCACTCGCAACATCTCGTGCTAATTCGTTATTGAAGTCACGTCCAATAGATGGCATAATCATCTCTTTCGAGAGGGAGATGAGTTCGTCCACTTTCTTGGCTTTAAAGAAAGTTTCAATTACACCCGAAGTATTGTATCCGAGTATATTGGGGTTGTCCTTGAGAAGTTTTGTGTATTGTGGGACAGCATCTTCAAATTTTCCACTCCGATACAACAGATCAGCGTAACGTTGGCGAGTTACACTGTCCTTAGGTCGTAAGGCGAGTGCAGTCTTGAATGCCGCTGATGCCTTGTCAATCTGATTGGTAGCTTCATAGAAGGCTACCAAATTCATATATGCTCTGTGCGAGTTCGGGTTCTTTTTTGCAGCTTCAATTAATTGTGGTTCACGTTCTTGGATAGATTTTGAGCGGCTCGTCAGATGAGTCGCCTGCTGGAGATTCCAAGTAGATAGTGTTCTACCGTATCGGTCGCGTTGGTTGGAAAATCGTAGCGCGCGTTCTGCCATCTGCGCAGCATCCTGACCTCTACCGAGATCCTCTAAAAGGCGACTTAAATCCATAAGAAAACTTGCATCTCGTACCCCCATCGCCAAGTTCATGGCTTTATTCGCGATAGCAGTAGCGTGTTGCGTATAACCAGCACTTTGAAGCTGCTGCGAAAAAGCATAGAGTTCATGTGCACTACTTGGTGAATTCAGCAGTTTTACTATCAATTCCCGGACAGCAACAGTATTTCCTGTCTGTAATGCCAATTGTAGCGTCAAGTCATAGTATTGACGACGATTTCTTGGATCACTAACAGAAAGTTCATCAAGTAATTTGAGTGTTCCAGCATAATGTCCGGTTTGGATAGAGACAAACACAGTACTGAGTTTGAGCGATAGGTCGTGTGGGAATTCCTTCTGCAACGATATGAGAATTTCTTGTGCTTTTTCGCGCGCCCCATTCCACCAATAGCAGTAGCTGAGTGCTAAGCCAGCAAAGATACGGTTTCTTCCTTCAGCAGCATCTAACGTAGTCTGCAACTTGGTGTATAAAGCCTCGTGTTGGTTTTTCAGCCACAACTGTTGAGAAAAATATTTCAAATACCCCAATCTACTCCCCTTGTAATAGATTGTTGTCGAAGGAAAAATAGGCTGAATAGATGAACTGCTTGAAGAAGATGAACGTGAGGATAGGGATGCCATACGTCGAGTGTTTGTGATTTGAGGTTGTGTTCGCTCACAGTAAGTCCAGAAGAGATTAATCGCCTTGTCATACTGTTCCAAATTAAGGTATGCATTGGTAACCCTATTATAAAGTCCTCGATACTTCGACTCTTGTGATTGTGACGGAAGAGCTACCTTAGCGATGATGCGCTCTGCAGCGTCTGTTTTCTTCATCAGAACGAGTGTCTCAATTAGCGCGTCAATAGTGTTAAGCTCCATCACTTTTGTATTTTCAAAGTCACTAACGAGTTTTTCAGCTTCCGCCTTTTCCCCTTCACGATAGCGTTTTTTGATGAATTGTAACGTATACCAAAGGCGAGTTTCTTCTGTCAATCCTGTGATATTGTTAAGATATTTTTCTAACGTTTTAGAAGCATGGTTTTTCCGAATTGCCTTGCTCAATCGTATCGCTTGGTATGACGTATCATTTGGAGATACATCAATCAATTGCTCAATAATATCATTTGTTTTTTCAGGGTTCTCGGTCAAGGTATATATTTGTGCCAACGTTTCAAGCGTCTGGATGTCTTTCGGGTTTGCTGCAAGGTCAGTTTCATATTGTTGAATAAATTCATTTAGTTTTCCTTGTTGCTGAACAATTGTTACCAAATGCACAAGCGCACCTGCTTGTGCTTCCGCAAAGTTTTTCGGTATCCATCCCTGTACGTTTCTCCCGCGATAAGATTGGTCCTGAATATCATAGATTAGACTTCGCGCGAGGTCGAATTTGTTGGTGTTAATACCGGGGGGACCTGATGATGCGTTAGTATTGTTTGCATTTGGATTCTTAGTTGCATTTTCGGGTGGTTTCGGCATATCCAAGATACGTTGGAAGTGTGTGTGAGCGCGGTCATATTCGTTCATCGTTACTAACACCGTACCGAGTTGGTAGAGTGCAATATGGGCATCTGTGCCTGATATTTTTTCTGCTGCGCGATCAAGGACAAAAAGAGCCTCGTCAAGGTGTCCGTGCCGAATCAGTAATATCGCAAGTTTTACCTCTGCCTCAAGCGTTTGGTTTTTTGCGTGGAGTAGTTTCGTCCATGCCTGAATAGCCTCCTGTTCACGTCCAGCATCAAACAACAACTCACCGAGTCGTCGTTGATGACTTGGGTCCGGGTGTACTTTGACGAGTCGTTCTTGATAACTTAACGCGTCCTGATTATCGCCAAGGTCAAGGCTAATATTAACGAGTTGTGTCAACAAGTCTGGGTCCTTACGTTCTCTGTCCAATGCTCGTGCAAGTTGGAATCTGGCACTAGGAAGGTCCCCCTCCATACGGTAGAGTTCGGCGAGTGCTAAAACAGGTGCGGCACCAGATGTGTTGGATTTTGACAGCTGCTTCAGTTTTTCCTCAAACTCACCACTCCTGCCCAAGTCGTAATATGCTTCGGAAAGGGGTTTGACGAAAATGAGTTTGTCGTTAACGGTATCGCTCAATTCCCAGCATCGCCAATACTGTGCGAGTGCCTGTCGGGGTTTACCTGATAGTTTGTAAGTCGCTGCTAACTCAGTACGAATATCAATTGCATCCGGACGCAAACGAAGTGCCTGTTTGAGGCTATCTATGGCACTATCATAGTTTGCAGACTGTTTGGCGATCTCTGCGAGCATCTGATGCCCTTCTGGATTGCGCGGACTATGTGCAATCACCTGCTTTGCTGCTGCAGTGGCAGCGTTGAAATCCATTACGTTCAGATGAGAGCGAGCGATATTTGTATAGTATTCCCGTGCATTCGCGCTGTCTACTTTAATGAGATGCATGTAGACAGCATTCGCATCATCACGTCTGTTCTGCTTGATATATACCTCTGCAAGCCACCGGTTGCCCACTACGTCGTCGGGGCGAAGTGCTTTTGCTTTCAACAGGACTTCAAGCGCGTAAGTGATATTGCCTAACTTAAGGTACATCTTTGCAAGTCGTTTTTGCTGTGTGAAGATGTCGGCATCAGTAAGTCCTGGTTTTTCAAGTTCTGTTTCTACCGTATTGATTTTCTCCACGAGCGTTCCTTGTCGACGATAGAGTTCAATACGTTGATCGTCCATTTCCTCAGCAAAGAATGCGTTCGGTGCAAGTTTTGCCGCTTCTGTAAACTCTTTCAGTGCTTCATCAAAATCTCCGTTTTTCATAAGTCGCTTCGCCAACGTTTTACGATATTCATAGACATCGGGCTTCAACTCAACAGCTTTACGACTCGCGGCGATCGCTTCGACATGAAAATTTTTCGTGTTGAGTAGTTTTGCTAGAAGGTCGTAATTCTCAGCGATTCCCATGTTGGAAGCGACCATCTTATTCCATGTTTCAATCGCTTTCTCTCGACTACCTTGGCGAAAATGGAATTCCCCAAAATACTCAATGTAGTCAAGATTATTAGGTGCAAGCGCAATTGCCTGTTCGTATGCTGCGATTGCAGCTTCCATCCATTCATTTCCGGTGTAGATTTCAGCGAGAATAAGATGGGTGCTGGCATTTTTCGGATCGCGATCAACCATCCGTTGATAAGTTGTTCTTGCTTTGTCTTTGTCTTTCAATTGTAAGTACAACTCACCGAGTTCGCGGTAGATGCCGAAGTCGTCTGGGTCGTGTTTACTTAGCACTTCGTATTCAGCCGCAGCATCCGCAAATTTTTCGACGGTTCGAAATGCAGCGATAAGATTTAGACGTAGATTGGCATCTGTCGGTGCGAGTTCTGTACCATTTTTATAGACTTTTATGCCTTCTTCAATCTGCTGATTTTCAATATATGCTGCAGCAAGCAATCCAAGTAGTTCCGGTTCATTCGGTGTTTTTTCAAGTTTTTGTAGGTAATATCCGATTAAGCCTTGCCAATTACTATCCGTAGCATAAATGCCGATGATACGGTGTTGTAGGTCTTTCCGCAGCCAGTTGCCGGGTGCTGTCAAAGCAAGTGCGGTATCGTAACTTTGAATTGCCTTTTGATAATCACCTTTTGTTTCATAGATATTCCCAATTTCTCGGCGACTTAAGCACACTCGGTAAGGATCATCCGTTTTATGTTTGATAATTGCTTCGTGCTGTGCGATTGCCTGTTCATAAAGTTCCTGTTCTATGAAAAGGTCTGCGAGTTCAGTGCGCGCAAATATATTTTGAGGATCAAGCTCAGCGATCTTCGTCCATGCTGCAACTGCTTCATCAACCTTGTCTCGTCGAAAATATGCTCTACCGAGTGCTTTATAGATGGCAGTCATATCTTCAGGGGTTGCGTCTTGCGTCTCCTCAGCTAACGCTGCTGCTTGTTTCAAAGCATTTATGGCATTTTCATGCTGCAGCAGTATTGCATAAACCTGACCGAGCGCAAAATGAGGGTAGTAATTGTCCGGTGTGAGTTCAACAGCGCGTTGGTATGTCGTGACAGCGTCAGCATCTTTTCCAAGGCGTTTGTAGATATGCCCCAAGATAAGTTGGACATTAGGGTCATCAGGTATGGTTTCTGCTTGCGCCTGATAATCTGCAACCATCGCATCTAAACCATTCCCTTCCAGATAAAGCTGATAGAGTCGGTCAAATGTACTCCCCTCTTTCGGCTTACGGCTGAGCATAAGCTTATAACGTTCGATAATTTTTTCGTCGTCTGCCGCATCTTGCGCGAAGGTGAAGGGGTTGTAACATAAGGTAAAGGCAAAAAGATATAGTGCATACACAACGATTAAATAGTTTTGTCGTCTATACATAAAGATCCTCTTAAGATAAAGTCTATACATAAAGATCCTCTTAAGAAAAGGTATCAATGGAAATTTTTTGTAATTGAAGTTTGCGTAAATTTATCTGCCTTAGGTCAGAGAAGGCAGACTCACACCAATATTAAGGGTTGAATTAGAATGTGTTAAATTTTAACTTGGAATAGGGTGGTTCAAACCCAATAAGCAAAATGTATTGGAATGTTTGTCTTGATTTTTAAGTATATCAGATTATAATCAAGATGTCCAATAATTTTGAGTATGTAAAGTTATTGTCAATTGGATTGTAGGTCGGTTAGAACGCAGCGAAACCCGACAAATGAAATGACATGTCGGGTTTCGCTTTGCTCTACCCATAGGTGTCAATTTAAGAGAATATTTGTGCATGTTTTGTTGAAAAAAGTGTTGCAAAATAGAGGCACCTCTTGCATAATGTAGAAAGTAACTAAAATTAATTCTACAAAAGAGGTGCTCCAATGCCTATACTAACACAGGTTCCCAACATAATGCAAGAGATACTCCAAAATAGAGCCAATGAGATAGCCCAGCGTTGTGGGTTGGTTCAAAGAATACGTAAACTCACAGGTGCTGGCTTTATTCAGACCCTCGTATTCGGTTGGCTTGAAGCACCTGATGCCAGTTATGCTGATCTTGCCAATACCGCACAGGCTTTAGGCATTGACGTCTCTCGTCAAGCGATTGAACAACGGATGACACCCGAGGCAGCCGAGACACTGAAGGCAACACTTGAAGAAGCGGCAAGCCAAGTGCTTACGCTCAAACCTCAATGTCTCCCGTTGCTGAAACACTTCACGGGTGTTTATGTGCAAGATAGCACTTGGATCACACTCTTAGATGAACTCCATACAATATGGAAAGGCGCATCCTGTAGAACACAAAAAAATAAAGCTGCCTTGAAACTCCAAGTCCGCTTTGATGTTTTGACCGGCACTTTCCAGCACTTTCAACTTACGGATGGCACCACTGCTGATACGAAGGCGGAAGAGCAGTTTCAACCTCTACCTGCGGGCAGTTTACGCTTGGCAGACCTCGGCTATTTTTCGCTTGCCGAGTTTGAAAGATTGACACAAGCCGGCGTCTTTTGGATAACAAAGTTCAAAGCCGGTTGTTCACTTTTTGACGAACAACAAGAACCTTTTTGTTTACAGAAGCGGCTTGCCTCAGAAACCTCAGACACCGTCAACCTGAGTTGCTTCATCGGTGCTTCAAAGCGACTTCCAGCACACCTTGTCGCCTTACGGATCAGCGAAGAAGAAGCAAACAAGCGTCGCCGATATATCAGACGAGATGCTAAACGCAGACAGACAAATCCTTCAAAACAACGCCTAAAACTCGCAGGATGGAACATCTATATCACAAATATAGATACGGATCAGTTTACCCCTGAACAGATCGCAGCCCTTGTTCGCATCCGGTGGCAAGTTGAGTTGATGTTTAAATCTTTCAAAAGCATCGGGAAAGTTCACACATCCCGAAGCAAAAAACCTTATCGGGTCTTATGTGAGGTATATGCCAAACTCATCGCACAACTCATAAGACACTGGGTGATGATAGCAATCGGATGGAGATGTATACTATATAATATCATCAAAACAGCTGAACTTGTCGGTTTATACGCACGCATCATTACAATCAGTTTTCGTAAATCCAAAACTGCTTTACGCAGAACTCTTAGGGATATAAAACAGACTATACTCAATGATGATAGGAGGATACGAAGCATTGGCAAACACACAACTTTTAGACTTCTACAAAATGTTGAAAATCCTTAAATTGACACCTATGGGTTTCGCTTTGCTCTACCCTTATGTGTCAATTTAAGGAAAGAACTCGTTTGTAGTCGCGCAATTCATTGCGCCTCTTATATTCAAAGAAAAGAGGCGCAATGAATTGCGCGACTACGAACACAGATATTCTCGTCCTTTGCGTTATTTGAGATGTTGATACAAAAAGGTGCGGTTAGAAACCGCACCTACCGGGTTGGGGACCGCTAAATTGACGCCTGTGGGTTTCGCTTTGCTCTACCCGACCTACAATACCACTAAATTGACACCTATAGGTTGAGTATCCATCCAATAATGCAAGAATTCAAACATTTTGATGTTAATTCTCTTCCGAACCAGATGTGCCTTTGCGGACTTCATCCCAATCCCAGATAAGAATTGTACCTTCGCTTCCTATGCTTGCCAAAGTTTTACCATCAGGTGAAAATACCAACTGCTCCACTCCATTTGTATGTCCGTTAAGTGTAGTGAGTTTGTCTGCCGTTGTCATATCCCATAACTCAATTTTCCCGCTACGTAACCCATTTACAAGCAAGGTATCATCAGGTGAATATACTAACACATCAGTCCTTGACATCTTAATCTCATCAATACGAGTCTGATTCTCACATTTAAAAAAACGGGTTTTTCCAAGAGTAGTCACAGCAAGCATGTCTCCATTTGGAGAGAATACTAAATCACGGATTGATTCTTTAGTCCTGAGGTTGAAGAAATCTCCATCTTTCTTCTGCATCGCTTCCTCAAACCATTGCCCTTCAAGGATATGTTGGATGAGTTCAACATCATTGTGGTTCATTTGTCACCTCTCAGAACAGATAG
The DNA here is from genome assembly GCA_965237835.1 of Candidatus Poribacteria bacterium. Taxonomy (GTDB): domain Bacteria; phylum Poribacteria; class WGA-4E; order WGA-4E; family WGA-3G; genus MSPOR6. The sequence continues at coordinate 2,213,182 of OZ250160.1, forward strand.
TTTTATTGCTTCCTTTATATCTTGTGACGCGTTTTAGTGCAGTGTCGGGTGCATAAATTTCAAAAATTGGAGGAATAATTTTAACTTTTGTTGTCCAGCGAATATGTCTATGATAAAGAACGAGGGTGTTGCCTAAAAGACTAATGATAGGCGTAACTTACGCCTGAAGCAATTTAGCCCCATTAGTTTTTAGACAACACCCGTAGTTTTTGACTAAAAATCAGTCAATTCAGTGCTATTTTACTGAAAATAAGCAGCGTTGATTTCTGTGAAATGTTCCCATTCTTCAGGCACATCTTCTTCCATGAAGATAGCCTCAACGGGACATTCAGGTTCGCAGACACCACAATCGATGCATTCTTCTGGATCAATGTAGAGCATGTCTACCTTTTCAAATTCATCAACTGCATCTGTCGGGTGTGGGTGAATGCAATCAACAGGACAGACATCAACACATGAGCTGTCTTTTTCGTCAATGCAGGGTTCGCAAATTACGTAAGTCATTTTATAGTTCTCCTTTTATTTTTATCTGAAAAATTATCAACTTAAACACTAAGTTGTTTATGATTGAAATAATTAGCGTTTATTTCTATGAAATGTTCCCATTCTTCAGGCACATCTTCTTCAAAAAAGATAGCCTCAACAGGACATTCAGGTTCACAGACACCACATTCAATACATGTTTCAGGGTCAATGAACATTTGGTTTACCCCTTCATAATCATCGGATTCCTCCGTTGGATGTGGACGAATGGAATCACAAGGGCAAATATCAGCACAGGCACTATCTTTTACATCAACACACGGTTCGCAAATTACATAAGTCATTTGTTCATTCTCCTATTATATTTTATTTGGCAAATTTGTCAATAGATGTTTTTATTGAAAACAGAGCCATTCAATTGTCTGGTAGTTCTCACCTGATGCTCAAGTCTCTCTTCTGTAGGAGCGATCTCCGAATCGCGACCCTCTCTAAAATGTAATGAAAAACTTGAAAACTGAATGGCTCTGTTATTGAAAATAATCAGCGTTTATTTGTATGAAATGCTCCCATTCTTCCGGCACCTCGTCTTCCATGAAGATAGCTTCAACGGGACATTCTGGTACGCATGCATGACAGTCGATGCATTCTTCGGGGTCAATATAAAGTTGATCTACCTCTTCAAATTCGTCGGGTGCTTGGTTACGCATTGGGTGAATACATTCAACAGGACATATCTCAGCACACACGTGGTCTTTTACGTCAATACAGGGTTCGCAAATTACATAAGTCATTTTTTAGTTCTCTCTTTATATGTTTTTCATCGGACTAACTGCTAATTTGATTTATTGAATCAACTCGCATGCCAATTCGGTGTTTTTTATTCGAAACTATCGTATGGCGGTTGTTATATTCGCAATCGTCCAGTGAATTTTAGGGTTTTGCACGTCATTAGAATAACCATAACCGCCTTGGGCATAGTGGATACCTACCATGGTCTCTAATCGATAGGTGAGTTCCTTCGCTTCTGCAATATCTATTTCGTCGTCTTGTTTTTTATGTAGTCTAAAACCTGTATGAAGCAATCTCACATGCAACCCGTGTTCTACTAATAAAGACGAGAGATGATTTGCCAATGTATCAACTTCCGAGAACAGAAGTTCAATATCATCTTTCTTGTGTCGTAAACTAAAACCGTCATGACGTACTGGAACGTCTAAATCTTCTTTTTCTAACAGTGTTTCCAGTTTTATCATGTCTTCACTGCGATAATCTACTCCTTCATCTATTAGGATTTCCAATCTAAAACCGTTATCAACCACGTTCAAAGGTAGTGCCTGTTCAACGATTAAGGATTTCAGGATATCCTTGACTGCTGACGAACGGTGCGTGTCTAAAGCAAGGCGCGTTGTATCTTTATCTTTCTCTGTAACAGTTCTCCCTACAGAAATTGCGTGACTATGAAAGGACCCTTTCATCACCTTCTCTGCTCGTGATCGTGTTGAACTCGCCCCAGGTCCAGGTCCACAAACCATAATCGGTCCGCAATCAGAAACACAGATTGGTAATTTGAGTTCGTCAATTAAAGCGTTGAGTAATTCCTTGACTTTATTCGGATTCATATTTTATCCTCCTTTTGTAATAACAGATAGATGTCAGGTTGTAATCAAATCTAATTTCCAATTCAACGCTGAGGAAACCGCCATAAAGAGACACAGATACTGGCACTTTTCAAAGCAGTTTCGGATGTTTCTCCATCGGAGTGTGAGTAACTGTATGAATTTAGCACATAGTTGATGCCGAGGGTATCATTTATCTGTTTTGCAATCGCTTTAACTTGTGACATAAGCATGTCAGTTTCGGAATCCTTTTTTAACCTGAACCCCAGATGAAACAGTTTCGCCTTTGTACGTTTTTCTTTTAGTATTGCCTCAAAACGATCAGCAACACCTTTAAAATGTGCTACCTGAACTATTGCATCCGATTTTTTCTCTAACCGAAATCCGCCGTGAAGGATTTTTACAGGATAGCGCGTTGGGTCATCCTCCACCAATGTAACCAAACGGAAACCGGTATCGGTGAAACGTATAGGCAATTTCTGTTCCGCTATGATTGATTCAAGGAGTGCTTCGACCGCTAAAGATTCAAGCAACTCTTTGGCAGGCGAGTCGGGATCGGTCTTGGTATAAAATTTCATAATTTCTCCTCTCCCAGGCGGACGTGTATGAATTTTTCCATCTGTGTTCCATTGATGGATTACATCTTTTATGCGGCCCTCTGTGGTACTATCCGATACCCTTAAATTTTCTGATACCCTTAAATTTTGAATGGGTGATATATCAATAACCTCAATCGGAAGAGATTCCGCTGCGATTAAAGTTATTAATAATTCCTTGGCCTCATTCGGTGTCATGCTTGCTCTCCTTTTAGATTAAGAATGCAAATCGGTTGAAAAGGTTACATAAAAACACTGTTTTTTGCGAAACCGATTGCTGAATCACTTCAATCTTTTTAAAGAATCTTTTTTTTCCTAAATATGTGGTCAAATTCACCTGGATATTCCGCTTTCATCCAAGCGATGACCTTTTTCTTGGCACGATACAAGCGAACCTTAGTCGCTGACAATGTTATTTCTAAAGTATTGGCAATTTCTCCCAGCATCATTTTGGGGTTGGCGAATTTCATCTCAAACACCTCGCGTTCCGAGTTTGGTAGCCGGTGTGCCAAAGTCTCAACAATCTCTATTTGCTCTTTGGCAATGATACTGTATATGGGTGAGCGATGTTCATGGTCAACCAGATGTGCCTCAGGTTTTCCGTCAAGTGATCCGATTTCGAGTTTTCTCTGGTCTTCGCGGAAGTGCGCTGCAACGAGTTGATACGCAATACTGAACAACCAACTTGAAAAACTTTTGGGATCCCGTAGGGTGTGGAGATTTTGATGAACCTTGATAAACGTATCCTGCACCAGATCCTGCGCGGTTTCCCAATTGCCGACGCGCCGATAGAAAAAACTGAGGAGGGGACCTTCGTAACGGTGATATAGGATTTCAAATGTCCCATCATCAGCAACGTCTATATTTTGATGTATCAATTCTTCGTCGCGCAATTCATCCATTACTGCCAATCCTCTGTTCGTTTATCACTTATTTGAAATTCACCTGAAACAGTGATGTTTGTGACTATGTGAAATTGCTTAATCCTTTTTGCCCTCTATCTCTGCTTCAACGAGTTCATCAAGGATGCTATCTCTTGCATTAACCGAGATAACTTTTCCATTACGGTCAATAAGGAAAGGTGCAGGAATACCGTGCACGCCATACTGCTTTGCAAATACTCCTTTGAAACCGCCACTATCCAAAATTTGCCGCCACGGCAGTTCTTTCTCCGTAATGAATTCGCACAGGACTGCTTCGTCTTCGTCAAAACTGATGCCGATAACGTCAAACCCTTTGTCATGATATTTCTCATATACTTCCTTAACGTTCGATATTTCTCCAACACAAGGACCGCACCACACTGCCCAAAAGTCAAGTAGTACAACTTTTCCACGGTAGTCCGCAAGTGAAATCGGTTTACCATCAAGGTCAACTGCAGATGGGAAATCTGACAATACTTGTCCCACCCACTTCAAACTGGGGTGTGCTTTGAGCTTGTATTCCCTTGCGAGTTCTGTGTTTCCTAATTTCTCATGGAGATTGGCTAAACCGTCTAAGGCATTCAGGTCATTTTCATCCTGCATCAACCGGTTTTCAAGAACTGCTTGTGCATCTTCAATATTTCCCAATGTTTGATAGATATCTGCCAAATTTATTAAAGCTGCCCGAGCACTTGGCTTTCGCGATAAGGTAGTTTCAAAAACTGTAGCAATATTTCTGAGAGCAGCTTCCCAGCGCTTTACCAGAACAGAATTTCTGAGTGCTTCCTTGTAAAAATCAGTAGGTTTAGTCAAAACATCGTAATGACTATGGATCTCACTCACCCACCAGTACAACTCCTCGTCTGAGGAATCACTAAGTCTCTCAAGTAGCCTTTCAAGCGCAATGAGTGCTGTCTTGTTCCATTCGTGCCCGCCCCAGGTGCACATGCTAAACGCATAATGACAAATTTCAACATCTTTAGGTGCCAACACCATGGCTTTCTCCAAAAGTGGATACTTTTCAAGGGGTTTCTGTCTTTCAGTCAACTGAAACGTCTCAACGGCTAAAAACTGAACCGCTGCACCGTTGTTGGGCTCGGTTTCCAGAACGTTTTCGGCATGCAACTTGAGGTTTTGTAGCATGTCTTTAGGTAAATGAAAAATATAATACGAGAAATCGTAAGGAAACGATGTCTTTCCATCTGAAACGCCAACATCAATTATGGATTTGAGGTAGTCAGTTAACTGCGCCTGAAACTCCGGCGCGCCTTTCCAATAAGCTGTTGACAACTTGTGGTTGTCATGCAAATCCAGAAACACATCCCAGACGTCTGCGTTTTTTTCTTTCATAATTTAATCTCCAGATTTCCTTCTTGTTTATTTTCTCTCATGATATTATCTCCTGTTTTCTTATTTGCGAAACATTGGTTTTGAACTTGATTTTAGATTAAGAATGCAAATTAGATAAAAAGGTTACATAAAAATGGATAGTTCAATTTGAGGAAGCATATTCTAAGGTGGAGATTTTTGGTTCAGGCTAATTATGCACAATTTATGAGACGGTTGCAAATGTTTTCTTGTGTTAAGAGAACCTGTGGTGAGACGTACAAGAGATCTTAAGCAGATAGCCTGTCTTGATTCTTTTTCTCAGATGGGTTATATCAAATTAACGGGATTTGTCCTATTTTCCGGACGGTAGGTGCGGTTTCCTAACCGCACTATAGGCGTCAATTTAAGGAAAGAACTCGTTTGTAGTCGCGCAATTCACGCGCCTCTTATATTCAAAGAAAAGAGGCGCGTGAATTGCGCGACTACGAACGCAGATATTCTCGTCCTTTGCGTTATTTGAGATGTTGATACAAAAAGGTGCGGTTAGGAAACCGCACCTACCGGGTTGGGGACCGCTAAATTGATACATAAGGGTTTCGCTTCGCTCTACCCGACAGACAGTTTATTATGACAATTTGTCAATTAGATATGGTATAATCTATACATCTATACATCTATACATCTATACACTACATTTCCAAAAATTGTCCAAACTTTAGTATAATAAAATGAGTTGACGATATGAAACATTGGTTTAGCCTTTTATATCTGGCAATAGTATGTCTCACCGTCTTGCTCAACAGTTGTGAACCTTCGCGTGATGTACTCGAAGGAATGGTGCTAATACCTGCAGGTGAATTTCGGATGGGTAGCATTGATACTGAGGCTGATGGTGACGAACAACCTTTGCATCGTGTCTATGTCGACGCATTTTACATTGACAAACATGAGGTGACGGTAGGCGAATATAAGCGATTTGTGAAAAAAACGGGTTACAGTGATCCTGATTGGAAAGATGTTGCCAAATATTCGCCCACTGACGAACATCCCATGGTCTTTGTGAACTGGTACGATGCGGTGGCGTATGCACAATGGGCAGGTAAAAGACTTCCAACAGAGGCAGAATGGGAGAAGGCAGCAAGAGGCGGCTTAGTCGGTAAAAAGTATCCATGGGGTGAAACCGAACCGAACAGAACACAAGCAAATTTGAATGGATCAGAGGACGGTTTCAAATTTACTGCACCTGTAGGTAGTTTTCCAGCAAATGGCTATGGTTTATCCGATATGTCAGGAAATGTACAGGAATGGTGTCTTGATGCGTATCAGGTCACTTTCTATGAGAATTCACCAAAAGACAACCCGATTGCTGGTGAAGTTTATATGACTGATGGAACACTATCTACGAATATTATGATTTCTCGTGTCTTGCGTGGTGGTTCTTACCTCAATATGTCACAACAAAGTGGTCGGGTTGCAGAACGGTCAGGGAGCGAATTTGCCTCTATCAGAACCAACCTTACTGGTTTCCGTTGTGTAAAACCAGTAAACCCCGACGAAGACAAGGTTGAACCTGTACCGGTTAAGTTCGTTTCAGTAAACCCTCCGACAGGCAACAACATTCTACCTGAAACAATACTCACCATAACTTTTGACGGTGCGCCAGGAAAAATTGAAGTAAGTCAAGGTCGTATAACATCTTCATCTAACAACACGGCCACGATTTCAGGACCATTCAGGTCCAAGGGTCTCAAACTAAAGATTGGCTGGATGACAGGGACGCACATGCTTACCTACACAGTCAACATTCCTGATGGAGAAAATGTTGCTAAAGAAATTGTTCCAATAGATATGATACTAATTCCTGCGGGTGAATTTCAGATGGGGAGCAATGATGCTGAAGCAGCCAACAGTGAACAACCGATGCATCCTGTTTTCGTTGATGCATTTTATATTGACAAACACGAGGTGACTATTGGGCAATATCGCCAGTTTATTCGTGAAACTGGACATCACCCACTTGATTGGGATAATGTTTTTACCTATTCACCTACGGATGATCATCCTGTCGTTGGTGTAAGTTGGTATGATGCTATGGCGTATGCCAAATGGGTGGGCAAGCGATTACCAACAGAGGCAGAATGGGAAAAGGCAGCACGAGGTAGTAAACTGGGCGGTAAAAAATACGCTTGGGGGAATGCTACACCCAATGGCAAACAGTGCAACTTGGCTGGAACAGTAGATAAATATGAATATACTTCACCTGTTGGTAGTTTTCCCAAGAATGGATTTGGTTTGTACGATATGACAGGTAATGTGTGGGAGTGGTGCCTTGATGAATTTCAGAATAATGTCTATGCAAATCCACCTCGTAAAAACCCAATTATTGGCGATAGCATAGAAAACCTGATTAATAATATTCTGGACATCAAAACTGATCGAGTGTTACGTGGAGGTTCTTGGTTCAGTACTGTTCAGGATGGACGAGTCTCTACTCGCTTCAAGGCGTCTCCTTCCTTTAAAGGCAGCTTCGTTGGGTTTCGCTGCGTTAAGGATGTAGAACAGTAGCGAATATTTATACAATGAAAAAACAAACTATCTCCTTATTCACATTAATTTTTATCTTTGTTTTAACTTATGGCATACCTGTGGGTTTTGCCCAAGATTACACAAAATGGGATTTACCTGAAGGAGCTATCGCCCGTCTTGGTAAAGGCAAATTGCAGAGTATTCAGTATTCTCCGGATGGAAGTCGTCTTGCAGTAGCGAGTTCTATTGGTATTTGGATATATGATGCACAGACTGGCAAAGAATTGGACTTGATTACAGGACAACGTGGTAAAGTCTTATGTGTAGCTTTTAGTCCAAAAGGAGAGTTAATTGCTGGCGGTAGTTTGGCAGAAGTTCGAATATGGAATGTGAACACCGGAGAACTCAAAAAAGTATTTCAGGAACCATCGAGCACTGTATTAAGCGTGGCGTTCAGTCCTGATGGGAAGACAATTGCCGGTGGCAGTGCTAACGGAAGTGTTGCGGGTTTAGTGTATTTATGGGATGTTGCATCAGGAGAACTGAAAAAAACGCTCACTGGTCATACAACCAGAGTTTCAAGTCTTGCTTTCAGTCCTGATGGAAAAACGCTTGCGACTGGTGCAGGAGGATACCAGAAAGATTCTACGATACGTTTATGGAATGTTGCGACTGGAACACTGAAAAAAACACTTGACGGGCATCCACCGAGTGGCATCTCCAGCCTATCCTTTAGTCCAGATGGAAAAACACTCGCGAGTACTGGAGGTTTTTCAGGTTCACGATATCCGGAGATCCGTTTGTGGGATACATCCACTGGAAAACTAAAATTCAATCTCATTGGACATGAGCGCAATGCCAGCTGTGTTGCATTCAGTCCGGATGGTAAAACACTCATTAGTGGCGTTGGATATTCAGATCGTGTTGGCAGCCGCACGGGGGATTCCACTTTACACTTGTGGGATGTTGCTACAGGTCAACACATAAGGACACTCACAAGACATACCAGCAGTGTAAAAAATGTTGTTTTCAGTCCAGATGGTTTAACAATCGCAAGCGGCAGTGCAGATGGCACAGTACGCTTATGGAATTCATCAACTGGAGACTACATTAAGACACTTATAACAGGACATACAGATAGTGTTAAGAATGTCAAGTTCAGCCCAGATGGAAAGATACTTGCAAGTTGCTCAGAAGACCCCATAGTGCGTTTGTGGGATCCTGTCACTGAAGGACTGAAAAAGACACTTACTGGACATACTGGTGATGTTAGAAGTGTATCGTTCAGTCCAGATGGTAGCACAATTGCCAGTGGTGATACCTCCAACAAGATTTATTTGTGGGATGCAACCACAGGAAATCTTGAAAAGGTACTTGCAAATGACACTTACGGTTATATCAATTGCGTGTCGTTTAGTCCCGATGGGAACACAATTGCAAGTGGAAGTAGAGATGACTGTATGTTGTGGGATATATCTACTGGACAACTCAAAAAAACGTTCAAAGGGCATAACCGCACCGTCAGGAGTTTGTCATTTGCTCCTGATAGTCGCACGTTTGCAAGTGGTAGTGATGATGGTTCTGTCCGTATGTGGGATGTTGCATCAGGTGAGTTAAAAAAATCCTTCCTGGGAAATCAACGGAATTGGGTTAGGTGTGTTTCATTTAGTCCAGATGGTCGCACACTCGCTGCTGGTCGTGGAGGCGTAGTTTGGTTGTGGTATACTGCAACGGGGCAGCTCAAAAAGACTCTTACAGGACATTCAAGAATTGTCGGTGGTATGTCTTTCAGTCCTGATGGCAAAACTCTTGCAATTGGTGATATACATGGTGCAATACGTTTGTGGGACACTGCTACTGGAAAACAGAATAGTATACTTTTTGCTGGAGATCCACATTATATTACAAGTCTATCTTTCTCTCCAGATGGAAAAATACTTGCAAGTGGGAGTTGGGATGGTACGATTCTCCTATGGAATTTACCACCTGCTACCAATGCTGAGGCTACCGTACGCATAAATCCTGTCATTGTGAAGTCTCCTACTGTTGGACAAAAGTTAAAAGTCTCACTTGAAATCTCCGATGGTGTATCCGTGACAGGTTTTCACGCGACAGCTGTTTTTGATGCCGCTGCACTACGATATATTGATAGCAGAAATGGCGATTATCTGCCTGACGGTTCGACTGCAGCATCACCTATTGTTGAGGAAAATTCCGTGAGGGTGTCGGCGAAGTCCAATACAGGTAGTAGTGACGGGGATGGTACACTTGCAACACTCATATTTGAAGTCATTGCAGTTAAAGCGTCTTCCTTACGGTTATCCAACGTCAGTCTTTCCGACAGTAATGGGTTTCTATTTAGTCCGCGCGTAAAAGAGGCACAGATAGGTAGATGAAAATCAAAGTATTTCTATTTGTTATTTTCACATTTATAATATTACCATGCTTTCAACGTCCTTGTTTTGCCCAAGATTTCACGCAGTGGCACTTACCTGAAGGCGCAATAGCACGGCTTGGCAAAGGCACAATTAATCAGATAACATATTCTCCAGACGGGAGTCGGCTTGCAGTAGCGAGTTCCATCGGTATTTGGCTATATGACGCACAGACAGGGAAGGAATTGGATCTGCTTATAGGACATCGAGGGCGTGTATCAAGTGTTTCTTTCAGTCCTGATGGTCAAACCATAGCAAGTGGTGGTTTAGGAGAGGTTCTATTGTGGGATGCAAATACTCGGCAACTGAAAAACACATTACAAGGGCATGGGACACAGGTTTTTAGTGTGTGTTTTAGTCCGGATGGAAAAACGCTCGCCAGTAGCGGTGCCGAGAACTTTCCTAAAGGTGCGGTGTATTTGTGGAATTTATCCTCTGGCAAACGAATAAAAACGCTCACGGGACATGAGGACGATGTCACCTGTTTATCATTTAGTCCAGATGGTGGTATACTCGCGAGTAGCAGTGTAGACAACACAGTTCGATTATGGGACCCGTCTACGGGAAAACTCAAGAATATACTTAATGAGCATAGTTCTGCTGTTTATAGTTTGGCGTTCAGTCTTAAAGGTGAGACACTCGCAAGCGGAAGTCATGATGGTACGGTGCGCTTGTGGAATACTTCGACAGGAAAACTTATAAAGACACTAAAAGAACGTATCCGTAGAGTTAACTTTCAAGGTGCAGTCTCTTGCGTATCTTTCAGTCCAGATGGAGAAATCCTCGCGAGTAGCGGTGGGATATTTGATCCTGACCCCGCTGTTCGTTTATGGAATCCATTAACTGGTGAACTTAAAGTAACACTTGCAGGAAATACAGCACTTTGCCATGTGTATGAATGTGAAAAACGTGAAGAACACAAAGTAACGCTCAAAGGGCATTCAGGTGGAATACGGAGTGTATCTTTCAGTCCAGATGGAAAAACTCTTGCTACTGGAAGTTTGGATGGAACGGTGCGTTTATGGAATCCAAATACAGGAGAATTCAAGAAAGTCCTCATCAATGGACATCTGCCAAATATCTCAAGTCTATCGTTCAGTCCAGATGGAAAAACACTTGTCAGTGGTGTCGGAGATGACTATATTGAAGACAAAGTGCATTTATGGGATGTTGCAACGAGGAAATTCAAGAAAACACTAACAGCCGAATTTTCATTCGATGTCATGTCTGTATTGTTTAATCCTGACGGAACCAAACTTGCTGGATGCAATGGAACAGAAGTGTTATTGTGGGATGTATCATCAGGCGAACTCAATAAAAGACTCACAGATCGGGTAAGCGATACAGATAGTATTTCGTTCAGTCCTGATGGTCGCACTCTTGCCAGTGGCGGTGGTGACGACTCAAAACAGTTGCGAAAGGTATATTTGTGGGATACAACTTCATGGAAAATCAAAGGCACACTTCATACACTCGGTGTCCGGAGCATATGTTTCAGTCCAGATGGATTCACTCTCGCTACAGGCAATGTAGATGGTAAGATTCGATTGTGGGATGTAGCTACAAAAGAACTCAAAAAGACATTCACAGTAAAGCAATGGGGTCGTATTAACGCCGTGTTTTTCAGTGCAGATGGACGAATCTTGATGAGTGGGAACCCCGATGGCACGGTGCGTTTGTGGCATACTGCTACAGGACAAATCAAAATGAAACTTACTGGACATACCCACCGTGTCACGGGTGCTATGTTTAGTCCGGATGGCAAAACAATTGTTAGCGTAAGTTTGGATTCCACGGTGCGATTGTGGAGTGCAGATACTGGGAGACTAATTAAAACCTTTAAAGGACATGCACGTTGGATCAACGATGTAACATTCAGTCCGGATGGCAAAACAATCGCAAGTGGTGGTGTAGATGGAACAGTGCTGCTTTGGCAACTTCCGCCACCAACTAATGCGGAGGCATTGGTGCATATTGCGCCTTCACAAACACATTCGCCTGCTGTTGGACAACAGATCACATTGACACTGGATATTACAGATGGAGTCTCCGTAGCAGGATTTCGTGCTACCGTTGTATATGATGCTACTGCATTGCGTTATATTAAAAGCAATATAGGTGATTATCTGCCTGATCGTTTGACTGCAGAATCGCCTGTTGTAATGGCGAATTCCGTGAGGTTGTCGGCTAAGGCTAATGCAGGTAGTCGTGATGGAGATGGTACACTGGCAACACTTACATTCGAAGTCATTGCAGTTAAAGCATCAACGCTTCGATTGTCTAATGTTAGTGTTACCGATAGTGACGGGTTTATATTAATTCCACGCGTTGAAGGTGGACAAGTAGGAAGATAAATCCAAATTTGAACCTAATTTCCAAATTTAATATCTATGGATTGGTAGAAATCTCAACAATCGCTTCCACAAGACTCTCTACTGAGGCTTCCTTCGCTACAACATCAACTTGTATCCCGCGTTCCTTTACTGTTGCTTCTGTTGTTGGTCCGATGACTGCAACTTGAACATTTACTAACAGATCTTTTGCCGAATGCGTTGGGAACACCTCAAAAAAATTTCTTACGGTTGAAGAACTTGTAAACGTAACACAATCGATTCTACCTTCCAAAAAATCTTTTTCGATAGCATCACTGCATTCGTTCTCCACTTTGAAAGTATTGTAAATTGGAAGGTCATCGACATGTGCACCTCTCTCGCGCAATGTGTTAGGTAGGTCTTCAGTAGCGATTTTAGCACGCGGCAGCAGGATTTTCTTCCCTTGCACATTTTCTATTTCTGCTGCGACAACTCGTCCGCTGGAATGTGATGGCACAAAGTCGGGATGAATTCCAATATTGTTTAGTGCGTCAACCGTTTTCGGTCCAACCGCACAAATGCTACCTCCCCCGAAAACCCGCGCATCCTTCCCCTTTTCTCGTAAACGTTCATAATATATCTCAACAGCATTGACACTTGTAAAGATCACCCAATCGTACTGAGCAGGAGTAGGGATGTCTGCACTATCAATTTCAATTGGACAAATCTCTATGGTAGGAAATTGGATGACTTCGGCACCTTTTGCTTCTAAGAGGTTTGCGAATTCGCTTGCTTGTGCGCGGGATCGGGTAACAAGGATACGTTTACCGAAGAGTGGCTTATTGTCAAACCATCGGAGTTGTTCGCGTAGTCGGTTCACCGCTCCCACAACGATTAGTGCTGGACTTTTGAGTTGAACCGCCTCAACTTTTTCAACAATATCTGCAAGGGTGCCTTGGACTACAAATTGTTGAGAAGTTGTTCCGACGCGCACCAAACTCACTGGCGTTAGATGATCTCTCCCGTACCTTGTTAGACGATCAACAATCTGTTGAAGGTGCGCAACTCCCATGTAGATAACAAGGGTGTCTACTGCGGTGGCGAGGTATTCCCACTTTATTTTAGATTCGGGATGCAATGCAGCGGAATGTCCTGTGACAAAAGCAACCGATGAAGCATAATCGCGATGTGTAACCGGGATTCCTGCGTATGCAGTTGCAGCAATCGCAGCGGTAACACCGGGAACAATTTCAAACGGAATACCTTCTTTGGCAAGTACCATCGCCTCCTCGCCACCACGCCCGAAAATATAAGGGTCACCACCTTTGAGACGGACAACGATTTTACCGGCTTGTGCGTGCGTAATTAATAATTGATTGAGTTCATCTTGACGTGTCGCGCGGATTCTCGGATCGGGTGCTTTGATTTTTTCTGTGTGTTCGGGGCAATGTTGCAGTAATGCATCATTAAGCAGCAGATCATAGATGACGACGTCTGCTTGCTGTAGACACTCTACTCCCTTTAGTGTAATTAGTTTTTTATCGCCAGGACCTGCCCCTACGATGTAAACGATACCAGTATGTGTTTTCATTGATAATTTAATTCTGTATCTGACTATGCTTTCAACAGTTCATTCGCACCACTGTTGCGGAGTTTTTCAGCAACAATTTTTCCCAAGCCGTGTGCATTGTCTAACTTTCCTGAAACTCTTTCTACAATACGCAGCTTACCTTCAGGATGACATACGGTTCCAATGAGTGAAAGTTGACCATCATCATTTACTTCAGCATAAGCACCGATCGGTAGCTGACATCCGCCTCCGAGACTTGCCAATACTGTTCTTTCTGCAGCGATCTCAGATGCTGTAATCGTATCGTTTAGAGGAGCAAGAAGATTCTCAACGAAACTATCTCCTTCACGTGTTTCTATTGCCAAAGCCCCCTGCCCAACAGCGGGAATCATCTGCTCAATATTAAAATATTGTGTGATAACATCCTGTTTTAAGAGACGTTTAATTCCAGCGGCAGCGAGGATAATCCCATCAAGGTCAGTTTCTTGGAGTTTCTGTAATCGTGTATCAACGTTGCCCCGGACGTCTACCACTTGCAATTCGGGACGAATGTGTAGAAGTTGTGCCTTACGGCGTGGACTTGTAGTTCCGATTTTCGCACCACCCAATAAATCTTCTAATAGAAATCCAGTGGCGGTAACAAGCACATCACGCGGGTCTTCCCGAGTGGGGATGGCAGCGATGCATAGTCCTTCTGGCAATTCAGTAGGGAGATCTTTGAGGCTATGGACAGCGAGGTCTATGTCGCCATCTAAGAGCGCGATTTCTATCTCTTTGGTGAAAACCCCTTTTCCAAGTCCGAGTAAAGAACGATCTTGAACAGTGTCACCTTTAGTTTTGATAATCTTCAGGTCAACATCAAGATCAGGAAAATGGGTTACCAATTGCTTCTTAACAAATTGTGCTTGCCAAAGAGCGAGTTGACTACCACGTGTGCCAATTGTTATCAGACTGCTCATTCTTGTTCCTTATCGTCATTTTCATCTAACGCGAACAGTTCTTGCAGTGCATGAACATATTGCCCATGATCAGCATTGCCATCGTTGACTGCATGGCGCAAATTGTTTACGGGTTGATGGAGAAGTTTTTTGATAATAGCCTGAGTCATTGATGCAATCGCTTCTTCTTGTGTATCCGACATCGTAGTCTTACCTAAGCAAGCATAGAGTTCTGTTTCCGCAATCTGTTGGAATTGTTGATGCAATGCTTTAATGGTGGGGTTGACTTCAAGAATTTGCAATTGGTCGTGGAATCGTCTCGCCTCTTCAGTGACAATCTGTTCAGCGAGAACTGCTTCTTGTTTCCGTCCTTTTAGGTTTGAGGCAACGACAGTTTCCAAATCATCAATGTTATAGAGGAAGGCATGGTCTATTTTGCTGACATCCGGTTCAATGTCGCGAGGAACAGCAATGTCAATGAGAAACATATACCGGTGCTTACGTTTTCTCATAATATCGGTGAGAGGCTTACGTTTGATGAGGTAGTTGGAGGCATTCGTGGAACTGATTACAATGTCGGCATCAATCAGAAATCCAAGGTCATCCTCATAGGCAAAAGGGGTTCCGTTAAATTTCTCGGCAATTTTGACAGCGCGTTCATAGGTGCGATTTGCAACGATAACTTTAGAAACACCATTCGCAACAAGATGTTTCGCTGTCAACTCACTCATTTCACCTGCGCCAATAATCGCGACTGTTTTATTTTCTAATGTATTGAAGATTTTTTTGGCAAGTTCTACAGCAGCGTAACTGATAGAAACTGCCCCAATAGCAATTGTTGTTTCAGAACGAATTCGTTTTCCAACGCTGAACGCCTTGGTAAAGAGGCGATTCAGGATGGTTCCCGCCCCACCTGCAGAACGCGAGATATCATAAGCCTCTTTTACCTGACCGGCGATTTGGGATTCTCCAACTATCATAGAATCAAGGCTCGCAGTGACTCTGAAAAGATGGCGAATTGTATCTAAGTCGTGGTGAAGGTAACTCCATTTTTTAAGTGTGTCTACACTGACCCGATGATAGTGTGACAGGAATTCCATTAGTATTTTACCAGGTGTCTCGGCAGTACGACGTGAATTCAATACGGCATAAAGTTCAACACGGTTGCACGTAGAAAGGATCACCGCCTCTTGAACCTGATAAGATTCACGAAGGGATTGGAGGGATTCGATAAGTTGATCTTCGGAAAACGCCAATTTTTCCCTGAATTCAATGGGAGCGATATGGTGGCTTGTTCCGATGGACACAATCTGATTCATGCTTTTACTTCAACTGTATTCAAAATGCAACATATTTGGTAAGTTGGACAAATTGTATCACATATTAGGATAGATGTCAAAACAGAATTTTCACTTTAGCGAAACTCGTGTATGCTTTCTAAAAAGATGTCAACACCGACGTAGGTGCAGAGAACAGCGATGAAACCGATGATTGAAGCATACGCCGCTTTCTTACCTCGCCATCCCCAAAATTGACGAATCCCGATTTGTGTAACATAGATTAGCCAGGTAACCAACGTGGAGATAACCTTTGGATCTAACCATTTCCATGGCAATTCGCCGATATATTGCGTTAAGAGACTTCCGACAACAACGCCTATTGTCAAGAGAATTACCCCAAAGATTATGCAAAGATGCCCGAATTCATCGGAAATACTGAGAGATGGAAGAAGGTTGTGGAGAAGGGGGTGTGTTTTGTCGCGTATCTTCTTCTCTGCCATTAGATACATGAGTGCAAACCCAAATGCAGCAATAAACGCTGCAAAGCCAAGAATAATGAGTGTCACATGAGGAATTACCCAATAGTTTTTCAAAAGTTCCGACGTAGCTGAAGCGTTTCTTGGGAAACTATATGAAATTAGGATCGCAATGAAGGCTACCGGCATAACAAAACTGCCAAGAGCACGCAGATGTGTTAAACGGAAGATAATCAAGTAGATTAACGTGATTGCCCATGCAAAAAAGGCGGTAGAGTCCATCCAGTGTGTCATCGGGAAATGCCCTTGCTGTACCCACCAGAGCACAATAAAGAGCGTTAGCATCCCAAATCCGAGGGTCGTCCCCCAGAAGGCAATACGTTCAATTGTTGGGCGTATCACTGATGCCTCAGTACGATTTCCGATAGCCAGTGAGAGGGTATGAAAAATACTGGTGGCTAAATAGACTAATACAGTTACAAGAAATAGAAAGTTTAGGTTTGCTGACATAGGTTATAGGTTGGCACGTTGCGTGCTTAAAAGATCAGATATAAAGTTATTGGCATGTTCAATTTTACCTTGTCGTACCCAGTTAAAAAGACATTGTGTGGCGCATTCCGGTTCTGCGAGACTCAGGCAACATGTTTGTAGTTGTGGACTGTCTGCAACATGTCCGATGAGTTTCTCAAAAAAGTCGCCACGCATTTTTGACGTAGGAAAAGCCTCAAGAACTTCTGATCGGCGCGAACCAAGGAGATCAATAAAAGCACCGTAGCCTTTATTTTCAAATTTGTTCAATAGTATTCTATGGAGACGTTTCGCTTTATCATTACCATTCTTATAGGTCGCTGATATGCTTATTATCAGGTTATCGTCAATAACGAGATTTGGTGTGAAATGTGTTCCTGAACCTGCGTCATCAAGGAATTCCTGTATGAATCCAACGTCTTTCTCAAACGGTATGTCTAATAAAGACGGCTCTGCGGCGATGACAAGAAAAGCGTTTTCGATATCCTGAGGTTTCACTGTGTCAGGATTCATACATTTTACATCGGCACCACAATGACGAAGAAGTGAAACACGACTTTCAATTTCTGACGTTTTTTCTTCACACAAGATTACACACTTCCGATTATTTAACAGGAAGTAAACAGGATACGGCAGCCGAAGGTTATCAATTGGTACTGGTTTGCCATTTTCATATCCAAGCGTATATAAAGAAGATGCATCCAACATTTCTTCAAAATGCTTTCGGATACGTCGACTCGTCGCAGGACTTTTACCGCTGGTGGAAATACTAATCATGATTTCACCATCCGTTACAACAGATGCTGCAGCAAAGGTGCATTGTGGGATAACGTCCACTACATTGACTAAACGAATTTTATTTTTTTCGTGTGCTTCTTTGAAAACAGCGGTGTTAATTGTAGTATAATCGGTTGCAGCGCAGACAAGAAAATATCCTTGTGTATCGTCAGTCTCAAACTGCCGTTTGTGCCACCGAATTGTTCCTTTTTCTGTGAGAAACGTTAGCAATTCGGTCATATCAGGACTAATCACTGTCACCTCTCCGCCACTTATGAGCATGGAGACAACTTTACGTTCAGCAACAGTGCCGCCGCCAACAACAAGGCACTTTCTATTTTGAAGATTTATGTACGCTGGATAAAACATAACATACTGCTAAAGAAAGACAGATTTACACAATGTATTCAACTTTCAACAAAATTAGTTTGAATTTGGTAGTATTTCTATGAATCCCGTGAAACGACATAATCCGAGAGGTTTTCTAAGGCAAATCTTGCATCTGATTGTGGAACCGGCGATAATGCTGCTTTGGCACGGTTCGCATAGCCTTGGGCAATTTTCAAACAGTGTTTCTCAACATCATATCTTTGGAATAAAAATTCAACAAAGGAAATTGCCACGGTTTCATCAGTATCAGGATTTAGCACTTTTTCAAGCGTCTGTTTCTCGTTATCATTACACACCTTTCTGGTATGGATGATAGGATAAGTGAGTTTACCTTCACGAAGATCACCGAAGGCGTTTTTTCCCAACTTTTCAGGGTCTTCTACGAAATCAAGCAAGTCATCTACAATTTGAAAGGCGGTTCCAATTTGTTGCCCGTAGGTTGTGAGCGCATCAGTCTGTTGTTGATCGTTTGTACCGAGGTGAGCACCGAGCGTGCATGAGGCTGCGATTAACTTTCCAGTTTTAAAACTGATAATCTTAAGGTATTCCTCTTCGGTAATGTCGAAATCACCGCTTTTGTAGGCATGGATTACTTCACCTTCGCACATTGCTTGTGTAGTATCAGCAAGAATTTCCATTGCCGGATCATCTGCACGACGGGACACAAGCATTGACAACACACGTGCATGTAGATAGTCCCCTACAAGGACCGCTACCTTATTGCCCCATTTTGTCTGTAGTGTTTCACGACCACGACGGATTGTTGCCTCATCAAGCACATCATCGTGAACAAGGGATGCGACATGGATCAACTCAACAACAGCGGCAAGTGTGTGTGCATCGCTTCCTTCGTATCCACATGCTTTTGCAGAAAGCAAGACAAGAATTGGACGTAGCCGTTTGCCGCCGCCCTCTACTACATGCTGAACCGCCATATCAACAAAACTATATTCACTCGCTGTATTTTCAGTTAGTTTCGCCTTTACAGCACTAAGATCGTCAGCAATTAATTTAACAATATTATCAAAACTTGACATTCAATTCCTTACTTTCATTTACAAATTAGCAATAACCTCAGTTGCAGCTTGAACGGTTGTGTTAATATCCTCTTCAGAATGAACTAAGGAAACGAATCCTGCTTCAAATTGAGATGGAGCAATATATGCGCCGCGCTCCAACAATCCCCAGAAATATTCACGGAATCGTTTTGTATCAGCAGTCCGCGCACCATCGGCGTCTGTAACAGATTCTGGTGTGAAATAGAGCATCAGCATTGAACCGACACGGCTATGCCATGCGTCAATACCGTGTTTTTGAGTCGCTTCGGAGAGTCCATCAGCAAGGGTGGATGCACGGCTTTCAAGTTGTTCGTAGACACCCGGTTCCGCCAACTTTTTCAAAGTGGTTATGCCTGCAGTGACGGCTAATGGATTTCCAGATAACGTTCCTGCCTGATACACATCACCTTCTGGAGCAACACATTGCATAATCTCTCGTTTCCCGCCGTAAGCACCAACTGGCAAACCCCCACCGATAATCTTTCCCAAACAGGTCATGTCTGGCGTGACGTTATAGTAAGATTGTGCACCACCATAGGCAACCCTAAAACCTGTGATTACCTCATCAAAGATTAGCACGATCCCATGTTGTTCTGTAATCTCACGGAGTTCATTGAGGTAACCCTCGCGCGGGGGGATGATACCCATGTTTCCCATGATTGGCTCAAGAATGAGACATGCTATTTCATCCTGATTGGCATCTATGGTTGTTTTCAGTGCTTCAGGATCGTTGAATGGCACAGTGAGCGTATTGCGTGCAAAATCCTCTGGAACACCACCACTATCCGATAAGCCAAAAGTAGCAATACCGGAACCTGCTTTTGCTAACAGATAATCTACATGTCCGTGGTAGCACCCATCTATCTTAACGATTTTGTTGCGTCCAGTATATCCGCGTGCGACACGAATCGCGCTCATAGTGGCTTCTGTGCCTGAGTTGACAAGTCTAACCTGCTCAATGGAAGGCACGGCATTTACTATTATTTCAGCAAGTTCAGTCTCTAATGTTGTCGGCGCACCGAAACTGGTTCCACTTGCTGCTGCGTTGCTGATGGATTCTACTACCTCTGGATGTGCATGCCCCAGAACTAACGGACCCCATGAAGCGACATAATCAATATATTCGTTTCCATCGATGTCGTATATCTTAGATCCCTTACCGCGTTCAATAAAACGTGGGTGTTCACCAACCTTGCTGAAATTACGGACAGGACTGTTAACACCGCCCGGGATAAATTGTTGTGATTTTTGCCAAGCTGATAAAGATTTACTGCTCTCCAATTCGTTCCTCCAATTCTGGTTTAAATTTGTTTACCGTAAAAAAATAATTAATGTCCGAGGCGCAATGAATTGCGCGACTACAAACGCTGCAAATTAAAAGATAAGTGCAAGATATTTTAGATTTTCTATAGTTCAGGTATTCAAATCGCGACCGGTAGGTCCGCCCCTACTAAAGAAATTAATGATAAATATAATCCTAATTTTTTAGCCATTCCACAGCTGATTTTGCGAAGTAAGTCAAAATTATATCTGCTCCTGCCCGTTTGATACTTGTTAATACCTCAAGTGCAACTCGCTTTTCGTCAATCCACCCATTTTGCGCTGCTGCCTTTATCATAGCGTATTCACCACTGACGTTATAGGCTGCAACAGGCATCTGAAACTCTGTTTTTACTTGATGTATTACATCAAGGTAAGAGAGTGCAGGTTTCACCATCACAATGTCCGCCCCTTCTTCTATATCCAACATGACTTCCCGCAGTGCCTCTTCAGAATTTGCTGGATCCATCTGATATGAGCGGCGGTCACCAAATTGTGGTGCCGACTCTGCTGCCTCACGAAACGGACCGTAGAAAGCAGATGCGTATTTTGCAGAATACGCCATGATAGGGATGTTTTCATATCCTTCATCATCTAATGCATCGCGAATTGCCCCCACACGCCCATCCATCATATCTGATGGTGCTATGACATCAGCACCTGCCCGTGCATGCGACAAACTCTCTTTAATAAGCAGATCAACCGTTGGGTCGTTCTGTACATCACCAACTTCAACGATTCCACAATGTCCGTGATCGGTATATTCACAGAGACAAACATCTGTCATCACAAGTAAGTCGGGAACAGCATTCTTAATCGCACGAACTGCTTGCTGAATAATTCCATCTTCGGCATAAGCTTCAGATCCGAGCGCATCTTTCGACTCAGGAATTCCGAACAAGATTGTTCCTGGGATGCCAAGCGATGCAAGCTCTTTTGCTGCATTTACGAGCATATCAACCGAATACTGGTAACATCCCGGCATAGAAGAAATTTCTATTGCTGTCCTTTGCCCGTGGACGACAAACATCGGATAGATGAGATCATCCACTGACAGACTCGTTTCTCGAACGAGTCGACGCAGGTTTTCATTTGCGCGAAGTCGTCTTAGACGGTTAATTGGAAAAACGCTCATTCACTCTCCGCAATATTCGTTTTAATTTCATACTTCTTCAATTCAAATGTCTTAATTTGATTAGTGGTATCAGCATTCGCCATTTCTTGTAATATAGGTTTTTGTGCTTCCTGACGAAACTTTACAATTCCTATATTAGGTGCTAACCACAACGTTGAAACAGATTCACCAGCTCCAGGACTATTCGCCCCAAACATTTTTGGTAACACAGTTTCTGTGCGGTACTCAATTTTCAAACAGTCTTTAAATGTTCCAGCAGGCGTTTCAACATTTTCTGTTCCTCTGATAATTCCTGTTTCCAAAATAGTGAAATAGAAGGAAGTATAATTGGATTGTCCAGCTAACTCTGTATCCACTTCAGAATTATTTTGTGTATAATTTATTTTGACCTTTATCATCGGTTTGATTCGCATTGAGTCCCATTCTTCATTAGGTGTGAGAGAAATTGGCAGCATATTGAAATGATCTTGCGTTTCTATCTCAACTTCCACATCAAATGTGGGGTTATAGTTAGCTTCAGCTGGTATTCTTTGTCGGGACTCTTCCATAGAATCATTTAATTCCTTTGTAATACGTTTCTTGTATGCTTTCACAACAGAATCATCCATAAAGAACTTAATTCCGTTATCATCAACCTTAAAAAGCGAAGGGTGGACGTAATACTCATAATCTTCCCAATTTTCAAAAGCGGGGTCATATTCAAATGCGTGATACGTCTCACCCGCAATTTCTTCGCCTTCAATAGCACGACGCGTCATTTCGTTTCCATCTTGGTCTTCGTATACCCAAGAACTTCCAACCGTTGCTGGAAAATACTTACTCACTGTTTCATTGCCCATCAACGTTGCACTGAAACTAAAGACAAGCAAAAGTATAAAAATAGTCCGGACTTTGTTTAACATAACTAATTTCTCCAATTAGGTATCAATGGTTTACGGTCAAGTAATGTGTTAGACAATATCAATTGCTATTATTACCTTCAGGCTCTACAGTTTTGATTTCATATTTCTTTAATTCAAATGTTTTCGGTTCAGGATCAGGTAGCTTTTCAACGTCCTCATTATCTTTGATCATGCCTAAAAAAGTGTAATTCATTTTCTGATTGAATTTTACGATTCCAACATTGGGAGCAAACCATACTGTCGTTACGGTTTCTCCCGGCGGATCTACTTCATCAGGTGAAGGAACAGGGGTTATTATTGCTGTTGTTTCTGTTCGGTATTCAACTTTCAGACAGCCCTCAAATGTACCTGCCGCTGTTTCAACACTTTCTGTGCCAAGAACAATCCCTGTTTCAACAATGGTGAAGTCTATTCTCACTTGGTCATTACCTTGAAGGTCTAAAGTAAGGCTCGCTTTTATGTTGTTTACATCCCACTCTTCGTTGAGAACTACGGGTGTCGGTAGCAGATAGGAGTGTTTATGTGCTTCTGCTTCTGCCTTAATATTATAGGTAAGATTAGCCGCATCTGGATCATCTCTTCTTATTATTTCTCTGAAGTATTCCATCTCTTTAGAAAGACGTGCTTTTACTGCTTTCTCAACTTCATCCCCGACAACGAGTGTGATCCCCGCATCACTCACATTATATAAAGAAGGGCTGATAAAAGGACTATATTCTGTCCAGTCTTCTAACTCAGGTTCATAACTGAACGCTGCGAAAGTCTGCCCCGCGATTTCTTCACCTTCAATCGCACGACGGGTCAATTCAATTCCATCTTGGTCTTCATACACCCAATAACTTGCTAACGTGTCAGGAAAATATTTTGAGTCTGATTCATTACCTAAGTTATTATCATCACTATCAGGGACTGCCGTTTTGATTTCAGGCTCTGCTGTTTTGATTTCAAATTTCTTTAATTCAAACGTTTTCGGTTCAGGATCGGGAGGTTTAGTAAAACTCTCATCATTTTGAAACGTATCGAAAAACATGTAATTCCTTTTCTGATGAAATTTTACAATTCCGACATCTGGGGCAAACCACACTGTCGTTACGATTTCTCCTGGAGGATCCATTTCATCAGGTGGCGGAACAGGATCGAACACTGCCGTTGTTTCTGTTCGATATTCTACTTTCAAACAGTCCTCAAATGTTCCAGCAGCTGCTACAACGGTTTCTGTTCCTTTAACAATACCTGTTTCCATAATGGTGTAATCTATTTTCCCTTGCTCTTCGCCTTCAAAGATTAATACTAAACTTGCTTTTATCTTGTTGGTGTCCCATTCTTCATTAGGGGTTACGGGTGTTGGTAGCAAATGGGAATTATCTTGTGCTTCTACTTCAATAATGTAGGTAAAATTTGCCGCATCTGGATCATCTCTTCTTATTATTTCTCTCAAGGACTCCATCTCTTCGGATAGACGTGCTTTTACTGCCTTCTCTACTCCATTCCCGACAACGAGTGTGATCCCTGTATCGCTCACATTATATAAAAAAGGTTGGATAAAAGGACTATATTCGGCCCAATCCTTTAACTCAGGTTCATAACTGAACGCAGGGAAAGTCTTCCCTACGATTTCTTCCCTTTCAATCGCACGACGAGTCAACTCGTTACCATCTTGGTCTTCATAAACCCAAAAACTATCTAACGTGTCAGGAAAATATTTTGAGTCTGATTTGTTACCTAAATTACTATCATCACTATCATCACTATCATCACTATTAGGGACTGCCGTTTTGATTTCAGGCTCTGCTGTTTTGATTTCATATTTCTTTAATTCAAACGTTTTTGGTTCAGGATTAGGAGGTAATGGGATTCCTTCATCATCCGGTAACATCTCTAAGAAACTGTGATTCATTTTCTGATTGAATTTTACGATTCCAACATTGGGAGCAAACCATACTATTGTTACGGTTTCTCCCGGTGGATCTACTTGATCAGCTGGCGGAACAGGGATTATTATTGCTGTTGTTTCTGTCTGGTATTTTACTTTCAAACAGTCCTCAAATGTACCTGCCGCTGTTTCAACGCTTTCTGTGCCAAGAACAATCCCTGTTTCAACAATGGTGAAGTCTATTCTCGCTTGGTCATTACCTTGAAGGTCTAAAGTAAGGCTCGCTTTTATGTTGTTTACATCCCACTCTTCGTTGAGAACTACGGGTGTCGGTAGCAGATAGGAGTGTTTATGTGCTTCTGCCTTAATATTATAGGTGAAATTAGCCGCATCTGGATCATCTCTTCTTATTATTTCTCTGAAGGACTCTATCTCTTCGGATAGACGTGCCTTGACTGTCTTCTCAACCTCATCACCAACAATGAGTGTGATCCCCGCATCACTCACATTATATAAAGAAGGATAGATAAAAGGACTATATTCCATCCAGTCTTCTAATTCAGGTTCATAACTGAAGGCAGAATATGTTTTACCATCAATCTCTTCCCCTTCAATCGCGTGGCGAGTCAATTCGTTTCCATCCTGATCTTCATAGACCCAATAACTATCTAAGGTGCCGGGAAAATATTTGGAGGTTGATTCGTTGCCTAACAAGGCTACGCTAAAACCAATGAAAAGTAAAAATATCAAAACTACGTAAAATTTATTAAACATGTGAGACACCTCAATTTCAGTTTCTTGTTTATTTTGATGTAAGTATAGTGTCACCTTTTTATTTAGTGTCTTCGTCTTGCGAGTCTTCTGTTGCTATTTCGTATTTCTTTAATTCAAACGTCCTGACAGTAGAAGAAGTAATCTCAGCAGCCTCTTTTTCAGTTCTTGTGGCTTCAGTTATATCTGCTTCTGGCATCATCTGAAGAAAAATCTTCTCAGCTTCTTGGTGAAATTTGACAATTCCAACATCGGGTGCTAACCATAACGTCGTAACTGATTCACCCGGTTGGTTTTCTGTACCGTCCAGTTCGGATGTTGTCATTGTTGTTTCTGTTCGGCAAACGATTTTCAAACAGTCTTCAAACTTACCAGATGTGGTCTCAACAGTTTCTGAACCGAGGATTTTTCCTTTTTCAACGATAGTAAAATCAAGTGTGATTTCAGGTATATCAGCAGCGTTCTGAAAGTCTGGTAAACCCTGTATATCAAACTCCATTGTGATCTTGGCACCAATCTGAATTGCGTCCCATTCTTCATTGGGAGATGCTTGAACAGCGAGAAAGTTGAATTTGTCCTCCGTCTCTACCTCCACATTATAGTTGAGGTTAACGGTAAGATCGAATTCGGATGGGGAACTGTTCTCTATTGAGTTCTTTATCAATTTAGTGAACGTTTCCATCTCTTTTGTAAGACGAGATTTAACTGCTTTTTCTAACTCATCACCGATAAGGAACGTAACCCATTCCTCATCAACATTATATAGAGAAGGAAACATGTAACGATTAAAATCTGCCCAATCTTCCAACTCAGGTTCGTAACTGAAGCCGTGATATATCACGCTGGCGATTTCTTCTCCTTCAATTGCGCGACGTGTTAGTTCGTTGCCATCTTGGTCTTCATAAACCCAAAAACTTCCAAGTGTACTTGGAAAATAATTTTGCAAGGGTTCATTTCCTATGAGTGTTGCACAGAAACCAGAGAGGAATAATATAGTTAGAAGTGCACTGAATCTTTTTAACATGAAGGTTCTCCAATTGAGAGGTGATGTATATGTCTGCCATCTATTGAGTGCTACCGCCACTTTCCGAATCGGAAGGTTTTATTTCATATTTCTTTAATTTAAATGTTTTGATAGTTGTAGACGCAGAAAACTCTAGCATATCAACAAGAGCATCTGAAAATATTGACCCTTTAGCTGCTTCAGCTATAGGTTTTAGAATAACCTTCTCAGCTTCACGGTGAAATTTGACAATACCGACTTTAGGTGCTAACCATAAAGTTGTAACCGATTCACCCGGAGGAAACGGGAGTTGTGTCAAAATTCTTTGTGAAATATTCTCCATTGTTGTTTCAGTTTGGTATTCAATTTTCAAACAATCTTCAAACGTCCCCGCAGGTGTCTCAACAGTTTCTGTGTCAAGAACATTTCCTCTTTCAAGAATAGTGATATTTAATGTGGGTGGTTGATTTCGAATTGGTGTTGCAGGAATTGAGGCATCCTTAAATTCATACTTCAATATGATTTGTGCCTTTACCTTTGATGCTAACCAATTATTGTTGAGTGCAATACGTGTTGGTAGGACATTAAAATGATCTTGTGAATCTACGGTAATATTGTGGTTAACGTCAACAGGAATAATTTCTTGATTTGGTTTGTTCTCCCGTTCTTTTTTTCCCATTTGGATGAATGTATCCATCTCTTTGCTAAGACGCGCTTTTACCGCTTTCTCAACCTCATCGCCATTGTATAATTGAATTCCGCTTTGATTTACTTGAAAAAGACTCGGATGGATGCAAGCGTAGTAATCTTCCCAATTCTCTATGGTGGGTTTATAACTGAAAGAACGATAGGTATTCGGAGGGACAATTTCATCTTTGACTGCACGGCGGGTCAATTCATTGCCATCTTTATCTACATAGACCCAGTAACTGCCAGGTGCATTTGGAAAATAGTCGGTTTCAGTTTTTGAAGCATCGGATTTGATCTCATACTTTTTTAATTCAAGCGTATAAGAAATTGTTGAAAAAGGTATAGCATCATCAGGAACAACTTTTAGAATCATATCCTCCACTACTCGGTGACACTTGACAATTCCGATGTTGGGTGCTAACCACAATGTCGTAACCGATTCTCCTGGCGGATTATCGTTACTTGATGCGTGTTGGTACTGGAGCTCCGTTTCTGTTCGGTACTCAATTTTCAAACAGTTCTCAAACGTGCCTGCCGGGGTATTTACAGTTTCTGTATCTACCACGTTCCCCGTTTCAAAAACAGTGAAATTGAATACGACTTTATCAAACCCACCAGTCTGATCAGGTTCATCAATCTTAACCGTAAGCGTGGCAGTTAGTTTTGCAGCGTCCCACTCTTCGTTGATGGATATTGGCATTGGGAGCGCAAAAAATTTGTCTGCTACATCCACGATGACATCGAAACTCACATCACTATTCCCGAGTGGTTCCAGTATCGGAAGCGTCTCTACCTCTTTTGTTAAACGTGCTTTGATTGCTTCCTCTATCCTGTCACTGACAAAAAATGTTATACCATTCTCATCGATTCGATAACGGGATGGCTGAAAGTGATGTATATAATCGGACCATTTTTCTAACGCTGGCTCATAGGAGAATGCGTGGTACGTTTCGCCCGGAAACTCTTTGCTGTCAGCTGCCTCTCGGGTGAATTCGTTTCCATCTTGGTCTTCATAAACCCAATAACTTCCGATAGTATCAGGAAAATATGTACTGACGGATTCATCTCCTAACAGTTTCGCGCAAAAACAAAAGATTAGGAGGAATGTCAAGAAAAGACACAGTTTTTTCAGCATGCAAGTTTCTCCGTTAAGGGATCATTGATCCGGGCAGCGAGTTCGCACCAGCCTTGAAATATTAATTATTTTCTCCGTTTTCAGATTCGTCAGATTTGATTTCGTATCTTTTTAGCTCAAATGTAGTTACCTCGTCAGATTGTTCCTTCTCACGCCTGAATTTAACAATACCGACATTCGGTGCTAACCATAGTGTTGTAATGGACTCCTTCGGTTTATCTTCTGGGAGTAGTTGTTTGATTTCTGGTGGTGCTTCTGTTTTCGTTGTCGTTTTGGTTCGATACTCAATTTTCAAACAGTCTTCAAACATTCCAGCATCTGTTTCAACAGTTTCTTTCGCTGTAACTTTCCCAGTTTCCAAAATACTCGTAGTAGAGGAGATGGTTTTAAAATCTTTGGCAATTTCAACAGGTGCTCCCTGAATGTCAAGACTCATTTCCACTTTTATGTCTACCTGCATAGTTATCCACTCTTCATTAAGAGTCGTAGACCTGGGAAAAAGATAGAAGAAATCTTGTGCTTTGGGTTCAATGTTGTATTTATATTCAACGGTAATACCGGGTGGAAGTTTGCCAGTCATCAGTTTACGTAACTCTGCAACTATCGCCTGCAATCGTTTATTTAGAATAGACTTATGAGCCTTTTCTATATCATCACCAACATAAAATGCAACCCATTCATCACCTACTTGATACAATTGCGGATGAATATAATATTCATAATTTTCCCAGTCTTTTAAGTTTGGTTCATACTTGAAGGCATTATATTTTGTCCCTTCAACCTCTTTTTGTTCAACAGCAAAGCGAGTAAATTCCTCGCCATCTTGATCTTCATAAACCCATGTGCTTCCGAGTTTATCCGGAAAGTAGATATCAACCGATTCATTACCGAGAAGCGTTACCCCAAAACCAAATATTAGCAACAGTGAGAAAATTGACCCAAAAAATTTCACCAACTTTGAATCCTCCAATTCATAGTAAATTACCTTTTAAGTATACTCCAATACGGTGTTCCTGACAAGGAAAATGTCCCCTACAGATTTCTCAAATTCGGATTTTCCACTATGATTTTAGTACTCAAATGGAAATGTAGTAGGTGCACCGTTATTGTTCCATGAACGCGCCATGGCAATATCAATTTCTCTATCTTTGCGTCCGTTGTATGCACCATATTCCGGTTCGGTATCGTTGCGAACAGCATTCGCAAGGCTCATTAATTCTGATGCCACAGTAATTTCGCCATCACTGAGTGGATAATACTGCAACGGGTTCTCCCATACTACCTCGGGATTAGTGTCGGTAACAAGAGAAGCAAGTGTTTCATACCCATCAACGTTATTCGTCTTTCGTGTAATAGTAACTGGTCGTTGTGTATCCGCATCATCATTTAATACAACTGCATCGTCTCGGAAACACATCCCGCGCTCTGCATAGAATTTTGTGCCATTAAAACCACGTAGCGGTGAACCGTATGAGAGGCTGGAGAAGTTGAAAATCCCGACTGCACCGTCAGCAAACTCAATCACAGCATGCTGCCAATCTTCATCTTTACGACGCGATTGCCCTTTACGCCAAACGTGATCCTGAACCTTAAAACCTTTGCGAAAACCGTAAACTTGCACCGGTTCATTATCAAAACCAACATAACTCCGTAAAAGACCAATGCCATGGTAGCCATGACCACGAAAATCGTTGTAGGCAACGTTCACTTTCCCGAAAATCCCTTCAAGAATCATCGCACGTATGATCCGTTCGGATGGACGGCGGTAATAATTTTCGTTGACCTCTAACTTTACGCCGCCCTCTTTGGCAGCTTCGATCATTTTGTCAGCACGTCCGAGATCGGTGTTAATAGGAGTCTCTGTGCAATAACTCACACCGTGTTGTGAACAGATTAAACCCGGAATATGGTTATTGCTTGGTGTTATCACGATAGAACAGATATCTGGTTTTTCCTTCTCTAACATCTGTTCGGTGTCTGTGTAGGCGGAAACTCCATACTTATCTCCCTGCTCTTTGACTCTTGTCTCATGTACATCACACACTGCAACGAGTTCCAAATCATCTTTTAGTTTTGAAATAAGTGGAAGATATGTATTGGAACCGCGGTTACCTGTTCCGATATGCGCTATTTTTAGTTTATCCATTGATACTCTCCTTCAAATTAGAGCATTCCTTAAATTAAAATTATTGGACATACACACTATTTGCTGCTAATATATGATGTGGTTTATATTAGCACGTCTACTTCATAAAAGCAACTTTTTCTAACGCAAAGGAATTCATGCATGCCCGGTCCATTGGAGGGAATAAAGGTATTAGATTTAACGAGAGTGCTGGCGGGACCTTACGCAACTATGATCCTTAGCGATCTCGGAGCAGATGTCATCAAGATTGAACAACCGGAAATTGGAGATGAATCGAGAAATTTTGGTCCTTTCAAGAATGGCTTTAGCCTCTATTTTATGAGTGTGAATCGTGGCAAACGGAGTATAACACTCGACCTCAAAACCGATCGCGGAAAGGACATATTCAAGCAACTCGTTAAACAGAGTGATATTTTGGTAGAAAATTTCCGTCCAGGGACGATGAAAAAACTCGGTTTAGATTACGAAACACTTGCAGCTGAACATCCCGCGCTCATTTACGCTGCATGTTCCGGTTTTGGACAGACAGGACCATTTGCTGAAAAAGGTGCCTATGATATGATTATCCAAGGGATGGGAGGGATCATCAGTATCACTGGTGAGCCAGATGGACCACCGGTACGTGTTGGAACTTCTATTAGTGACATCACTGCTGCACTCTTCACGACTATCGGTATCCTATCCGCACTGCACAATCGCAACAGCACAGGAAAAGGACAACTAGTAGATGTGGCAATGTTGGATAGTCTTGTGGCAGTGTTGGAAAATGCAATCGTCCGCTATTTCGCTACTGACGAAATTCCGCAACCGCTGGGAAGTCGGCATCCTGTGATAACACCTTTTGAAGCATTTGAATCAGCAGATGGACACATTATCATTGCAATCGGTAACGATACACTGTGGGCAAAGTTTTGTGAGCATGTAGAACAGAAAAATCTTATCTTTGATCCAAGGTTTAGCACTAACGTTGAACGAACTGCAAATCATAGTGAGTTATTTCCTATTCTTTCAGAGATTATGCGGCAACGCACAACAGATGAATGGATTGATGCACTGGAAAACATAGGTGTTCCTTGTGGACCAATCAACACAATAGACAAGGTTGTTAATCATCCACAGGTACAAGCACGGGATATGATTACACAGGTGATACATCAGCTGACGGGTGCGGTTGAAGTGCCGGGGCTGCCAATCAAACTCTCTGATACCCCCGGTGATGTGGATATTCCTGCCCCAAATCTTGGGGAACATACAGTAGAGATATTGACCGATGTATTGAAAATGTCTACTGATGAGGTGAAGCAGTTAAAGCAAGAAAGAATCATTTAAGTTTGTCCTCGCGCAATTCATTGCGCCTCGGATATTCACACAAATGTATTTGAAATCGCACTGTGAGTCAAATGTAACGAATATCATCGACTCATATAAAATAAACGAGGAAAACCATGTCAAAAAATCATACTTCAGAATTACATGGCACCGCCCCATTAACTTTTGATGGTGATCTTGCTGCACAGATGGTTGAAGACCTTGATAACTATGTATCCCGTGCCACGGAAATCGCAGTTGAAATGCAAGAAACGTTTTGGCATCGTGATTATAGTTCCTACACTGCATACACCGAATCTGTTGAACCCAACAGACAACGATTCAGAAAACAGATTGGGTGTCTTGATGAACGTCTGCCGATTGATGTGCTAGCATATCTCGGTACAACAAATTCCGCCGCGCAAATTGCAAAAGGTGAAAATTACACCGTATCTCGTGTTCAATGGCAAGTTTTTGATGAGGTTGAAGGAGATGGATTACTTCTCGAACCTTCCTCAGACCGTCAAGTTAGCGCGCAAGTTATTGCACTGCCGGATGCGGACTGGACACCAGAAATGCTCACAGGTGTAACCGATGATCTCCCGCCATCCGCACAGTTTGCGCGACGGTTAGCCGATGCGGGATGTCGTGTCGTGATTCCACTGCTAATTAATCGTGAGGACACCTATTCTGGAAATCCAAAAATAGGTGCATACACCAATCAACCGCATCGTGAATTCATTTACCGAATGGCATATCAAATGGGTAGACATATCATAGGATATGAGGTTCAGAAGGTCTTATCACTTGTAGATTGGATGTCCTCTTTTGATGAACCCATCGGTGTTATCGGATACGGTGAAGGTGGACTGATTGCCCTCTATAGTGCTGCTGTAGAAACACGAATTCAGGCAACGGTAGTCAGCGGATATTTTCAATCGCGCCAAGATGTGTGGCGTGAACCGATATATCGAAATGTTTGGGGATTGCTTCACGAATTTGGTGATGCAGAAATTGCAAGTTTGATTGCACCACGTTCTTTGATTATTGAGACAAGTCGAGGACCAGAAGTGGCAGGACCACCACCTGCAAGAGATGGACGCGGAGGAGCAGCACCCGGTCAACTTGTCTCGCCACCAGTGGAATCCGTAGAAGCAGAGTTTAATCGTGCGCGCTCGGTTTATCACGAACTTAATTGCACAGATAACATACACCTAATTTCACCAGAAGACAGGTTACCCGGTTCTGCAGAAACATTAGCCGCTTTTCTCGCGAATCTCGGTGTTGAAAATGCACATATTGATAATGACCAGCCACTAACGCTGGAAACGTCTGAACCTTATGATTACGAAGCACGTCAACAACGACAGTTTATGCAACTCGTCAACTTGACCCAACGTTTTTTACGCGAAGCAGCTACGCGACGACAACAGTTCTTCTGGAATAAAACAGATACATCTTCAATCACAAAATGGGAAGAGACATGCACAGATGCCAAAACCTATTTCTGGGATGAAGTCATTGGACGGTGTCCCGCACCTGACGTGCCTGCAAATCCGAGAACGCGCTTGATTTATGACGAACCTAAATGGAAAGGATACGAGGTTGTGCTTGATGTGTGGAAGGATGTATTTGCCTACGGCATCTTGCTCCTGCCGAATGATCTTGAACCGGGTGAAGAACGACCTGTTGTCGTTTGTCAGCACGGCTTAGAAGGCAGACCGCAAGATACTGCCGATCCGAACATTAAATCTGTGTATCATTCCTATGCAGCGCAGTTAGCAGATAGGGGATTTATCACCTACGCACCGCAGAACCCGTATATTGGTCAGGACGCTTTCCGTGTAATCCAACGTAAAGCGAATCCTATTAAGTGGTCACTCTTTTCGTTGATTATCCGTCAACATGAACGCACGCTCGACTGGTTAGCAGAACAACCCTTCGTTGATGAAAACCGAATTGGGTTCTATGGATTATCTTACGGTGGAAAAACTGCTATGCGTGTGCCAGCAGTGCTTGAACGATACGCATGTTCTATCTGCTCAGCTGATTTCAACGAGTGGATTGTGAAAAATGCAACGTTTGACTCCCGTTATAGTTACATGTTCACTGGTGAATATGAGATGCCAGAGTTTGATTTGGGTAACACGTTCAACTATGCGGAGATGGCAGGATTAATCGCACCCCGTCCGTTTATGGTAGAACGCGGTCACGACGATGGTGTCGCACCAGATGAGTGGGTTGCGCATGAATTTGCAGTTGTGCGCCGACTTTACGTTCGACTCGGTATACCTGAAAAGACAGAAATAGAATTCTTCAACGGCGGACATCAAATTAATTCCGACAAAACATTCCAATTCCTTCACAGGCATCTGAATTGGTCACAAACTTAAAAGGACAATAATGATATATTCCATTTTGGTCTCTGGGGGACTGGAAAACATAGCACGACAAGAATTAAATGCGCGTTTTGGTGATACCAAACAATTCAAAATCCTCATGCGCAAACCGGAAAGAATAGTATTTCAATATTTTGGTAATCCGAAGGATTTACTATCGCTGCGGACAGCAGAACAGTTGTTTCTCGTAGTAAAACATTTTTCCAATATGACACGTTCCCGCCGATCCCTTACTGCTATTAGTAGTTCACTTACCCGGTTCAACTTCTCGGAAACGTTGACATGTTGTCGACAAGTCGGTATTACTTTGCGAAAACGAATTCTGTTTCGTGTGATCAGCAGAATGTCGGGATTCCGCAATTTTCAAAAACGTGATTTGCAACAAGTTGTTGAACGATCATTTACCAATCGTGGTTGGAATTTGACTCAGGCAAGTTCGGGATTGGACGTTTGGGTGGAGGTGCATGGTGAGGATGGCTATCTCAGCATCCGACTTTCAAGACCTGAGATGGCACAACGTTCTAAAAAACAGTCACGCGTACCACAATCGCTGAAGCCGAATTTGGCGTATGGCATGGTGTGGCTTTCGCAACCGCAACCGAACGACATCTTTTTAGATCCGATGTGTGGTGCGGGAACAATTCTGCTGGAACGCGCTGTTACGGGACGTTACCGTTACCTCATCGGTGGGGATCTCTCTGAAGAAGCATTGGACGTCACGCAAAATAATTTTGGAAGGAAACATCAACCACGACAATTTTTTCATTGGGACGTAAAAAAGCTGCCATTAAAACCAAACACTATTGATAAGATTGTTTGTAATCTACAAATTCCCGATAAGGAAGAAAACGCCTCTCATCTCGCGAACCTTTACCGACAAAGTATCAGTCAGTTTGAATCTGTCCTCAAACCCGGTGGAAAGATGGTACTTCTTACCTTGAAACCTGCTCTTATTGACAAGATTCTAAATCAGCAAAAATCGCTGAAAATGAGGCAGGAGGTAGGTGTAGATGTAAGTGGAAAACGTGGAAGGATTCTTGTAATTACTAAGTGGCGAGGCACAGAGACCTCGCCATAGATACATGATAACGTTAGATTTTAGGAACACTTACCGCTACCTCTTTGCCACTTTTTTGTGATCGGAAGATGCCATCCATAATCACATTTGTGAGTAGCACACCATCAGGTGGTATCGGAGAGGGACCGTCAGTTTTAACTGCTTCACGGAATGCAGTCATCTGTGCTTCCCAGACATCAACACCCTTAAATCCTTCGAAACTGATTGTTGTCATACCCTCAGGCGGTTCCGGTTTTGCAGTTAGCCCTTCCGATTTCACGAGTTTCTGCAATTCTTTACTATAAGAATCCGCAAAAACAACCGGTCCACCTAATGAAATACCCGCATCTTTACCAAGGCAGAAGTTGCCACCAAGTGAGTTTGTGTGGACTGCCCATGAGATCTTAAATAGCATAACACCGCCGTTTTCAAAACGAACCCACGCAGCACCGAACTCTTCTACATCCATTATATCCTTGAACCTTGGATCTTGCATTGAGATGTGATCCTCGGTAATCGCAGAGACGCGAACTGGTTTCGGATACCCCATTGCATATAGCGAGTTGTGCATGTTGTAAACGCCGATGTCAACAATAGCACCTGCCCCCGCTGTTTTTTTATAGATGAACGTGTGTCCCGGATTTCCACGACGTCTACATCCAGCAGATTCAGAATAGTAAATATCACCGAGGATACCTTCAGCAATAACCTTCCGTGCAAACTGGAGTCCGGGGTGGAACGTGCTGTGAATTCCGATTTGCAGGATTTTACCTGACTCTTTTGCAGCGCGCACCATAGCGGTTGCATCCGCGAGAGTCGCCGCCATCGGTTTTTCACAGAAAACGTGTTTGCCAGCGTTTAGTGCTGCCACCGTCGGTCGTCGATGTCCTTGGTTGTATGTACAGACACTTACCGTATCAATCTCATCCATTTCGAGCATCTTGTGGACACTCGTGAATACGTTCTTTTTGGGAACACCCCACTCTTCAGCGGCTTGTCGTGCCTTCGCACCAATGATGTCACACACCGCGACAATCTCAAAACCGCCTGCTTTGGCGTAAGCATTCCGGTGTGCACGCGAAATGCCACCTGTACCAACAACACCTACTCGGATAACCATATAATTGTCTCCTTATGAGAAATGCATTTGAATTGTGGCATTATTTTAGATGATATTTATTTGGAATGCAAGGAAAAATGTTGTGACTACCCATTATTGATTGCAATAATCTCAGAGTCATGGTATATTATACTATCGCATGCATGTAATAAACGTAAACATAAGATGTAGTTTTGAAGAACATGATAAAATAAAAGGTAATGAGTGTTTGAAAAACTAATTTAGATAGCGACTTTACATTATTCACTATAAAACTATTACCTAAAATTTGATTATTAGAAGGATCAAAATGGGATTAGCAAATTGGTTCAGCACGTTTTGTACAAACATCCAAGTTCAGGATAGTGGGACAATTTCTACTCGGTACAAGGCGATAACTTGTAGGCTAAATACAGATTTTTGGAACACGACATCTGATACTTCGCATAGTCTATATGTGGGTTCGTATGGTCGAAATACTGCCATTCAAGGATTCAGTGATCTTGATATGATTTTTCAACTCCCCTATTCAATGTACGAGCAGTACGATCAATATAAAGGTAATGGTCAGTCAGTTCTACTTCAAACGGTAAAAAATTCCATTGCAAAGACTTACTCAACCACAGTTATTGGTGCAGATGGACAAGTAATTGAAGTTTCCTTTACTGATGGTATAACATTTGAAATTGTGCCTGCTTTTATCAATACTGATGACAGTTACACCTATCCTGATTCCAATGATGGTGGATGTTGGCGCGTAACGAACCCGAAGCCGGAAATTGAAGCCATTCGAACTAGGAACAACGATTGCAACAATAACTTAGTTCCATTGTGCAGGATGATGCGGGCATGGAAGGCAAAAAAGAGTGTGCCAATGGGAGGGTTATTAATTGACACACTAGCTTATCAATTTATTGACGACTGGGAATACAAGGACAAATCTTATTTATACTACGGCTATATGTGTAGAGACTTTTTTCTTTTCATGGCGAACCAACCGGAAGATAAAGAATACTGGCGTGCACCAGGAAGTAATCAGTATGTTTATAGCAAAGGTCCTTTCCGATGGAAGGCTAAAAGGTGTTACAATATTTCACTTGAAGCTATAAAACATGAACAAGCTGATCCAAAACGTGAATGGTCGGCAAAACAAAAATGGAGGGATATTTTTGGAAATTCGTTCCCAGATTAACGACTCCTCTGAACCTTGTCAGGTACTTGAAGGGCAGCTGCGTGAGTGTTTTGGCAGAGTTGTTTATTCACACAAAACCCATGAAAAATGTGCTGATATACTTCTTAAACGTCTGTCAAGTATGAAATTGGCACTGATCCTGTTATCTGCGATAACGACAGCCGGGTGCTTTTCACTGCTTTTCGGTTCGGAAAAAATAGGTGCAATCGTTGCTAGTTTTATTTCTGCAATTCTTCTCTGCTTTACTTTGTACACGAAGGACTATAATCTAGCTGAGCTTGCACAAAAGCATAGACATGCAGCGAATAATATTTGGCTTATTCGAGAAAAATATCAATCGTTAATCACAGATCTAACAATTGGAGAAAAACCGTTGGAGACTATACAGCATGAAAGGGATACCTTGATGGAAGACCTTCATTTAGTTTATTCTAGCACCCCAAGTACCACATATAAAGCGTATAAGAAAGCACAACAGGCTCTGAAGTACGGTGAAGATATGACATTTTCGGATGCGGAAATTGACGCTTTTCTACCTACGGAACTTAGAAGAAGTGAACAAAACGACCTTCCGAATTCATAGACTGCAACATCATAACCATAGGTGATACGAAGAATTACTTGTAAAAACTGTAGAAGGAAGTACACATTTGGAAATTAATAAAAAATACATTTTAGATATTCTCTGTCTAAACGGAAATACTATTGAAGATCGTGAAAGTGAAGAGCTAGAATTTAAAGAACAGTTTAGTTTATCCGCTTTACATGATTACTACAGGAGTTTCGCAGGATTCGCTAACAACAAGGGGGGTTACCTAATGTTTGGTGTTAAAGATTCGCCCAGAATTCCGGTAGGCTTAACTGAGAAGAGTCATGATCAATTCAAAAAAATTGATCCTCAAAGAATAACCCAAGATTTACTAGAAATTTTTTCAGCAAACATACAGTGGACACAGACTGAAATTGTTGATGATGGAAAAACTTATGGGGTTTTCAAAATCTTAGAGTCCTCTAGAAAACCAATAATAGCGAAAAAGAATTATGGAAAAAAGCAATCTATAAGGGCAGGTGAAATCTATTACAGATATGCTGGAAGAACACAGAAAATCCAATATGCAGAACTAGAAGCAATTGTGCAATTGAGAATTGAGAAAAATATTAATCAATGGATGGACTTGATGTCAAAAATTGCAAAGATTGGACCACAAAATGCAGCAGTTTTGAAGATAGACGGCAATTCACATTTTGAACCAGGTAGTGCTCCAATTCTTACTATTGATGAAGAATTTGTTGAAAAAATTAAAGATTATAAAGACATAAATCATTCAGGAGCGGAAGGCCTTGAAAGCCTTAAACTTGTTGGAGACGTTCAGCCGATTATAGGAATCATACCGAAATTGAAGGAAAACCTTCTTATGCAATACCCTCTTTCTGCAACTGAACTAGCTCAAACTGTCATAGATAAACTTCCAAGTGCTTCAAAGATGAAGGTTTGGGAAACAATTAAGAACAATAAGATAAAAGACAATCCAGATTATTCAGTGTACAATTTTCGTAATAAGAAACAAGAAAACCAATTTAAAAAAAGTGGGAAATTACCAAATGGGATACCAAGTATTTACAACCATAAGACTGTGGATTTCATTTTAACAACTCTGAAAAGTAAGGAGGACGGTTCGCAAACAGATAGTCAGGATTCATAATTTTTCTCCGATCTTCTCCGCCTTTAATCTCCACTAGTGTTCCATCATTTTTCAAATTGAGGTTACATTCTTTGCATTGAATTCTATTCTTCTATAGTTTATCAGGGAGAAACAGGGTTATCAAAATTATGCTACCCTCAAAATTTTAGCAGACAAAACACTAGTCTCCGGAATCCATTATCTGTAATACCAGTTCATCAATTGTTAAACTATTGTCTAAACACTTCTTCACGATGCCAAACTAAAGCATCTTGAGCAGGGTTTAGTAGATAGTGTTCAGGCAATAGTATTGTAATGTTTTGCTGGGCAGTAAGCATCCACTCGGTTGGGTTTCGATCTGACATGAGCGGAGAAACCATAACTTTGTAATTTTTACTCAAGGAAATTAAGCCCTTGTCAAAAGCCCAATGGTGCAATTTGCAGAGACAAATCCCGTTCCTGACATCGTCATTATGTGAAATATTAAATGGTATTATATGAGCAGCCTCAGTTGCACTCTCGCCATCCATTGTTACAATTCGCAACCGACAGACTGCACAGGTGTAATTATATATTCGCATGATTTCCCGACGGAAAGCAGCATTACGAATTGGGGTTTCTACTTTGATTGGCTCTATCTGTACATGGTTAGAAAATGGGTGTTCTGCAACTTGTTCAAGCAGTAATTGTCTGTGTTCTCCAATTTGTTCCTCTTCTGCATCAAGATTTTGAATTTCTTGCTTTGAATCAGAAAAATAAGTATTGATAAGAGTTTGACGGATTTCTTCACGGTATTGAGGGTCATTAAGTAAATCAAATAACTCTCTATCCAGACTTGCGTATTCAACAAGTTCGAGTAGGACGCTGAGTTTTCTAATTCGGCGAACTTTTTTTAACTGATCTTCTTTTCCAACATTTGGATGGAGATGCCAGAATTTATCACCTTTTAAATGATAAAAAGGCATAGCAATATTGAGTGTCCGGTCAGTAAGTCTTATCCAATACTTCTTGAATGTCTCCACTAAATCAGGTGAAACTGCTATTTTATTTTCGTTGATAACCTTTTTTGTAAAGAGATCAATGACAGATAAAAGTAACACGGGTTTATGAGGAGCGGGTCCCTCTGCTGTCTTTTCACCTCTTTGTAAACGTTGCATTTTTTTAATATATCGTTGAAGAGTATTAGTAGACATTCTTTGATACCTTAGGTAACCCTCTCATACCAAATTAACTTAATTCGAAGTTTTCTGATAAAGTCGGCATTGCAAGGCACGGGGACCTCGCGCTACAAATCGCGTTAATTGGGTATCACATATAGCAAGTGAAATTGTTAGTAAAACAGGAAGCATCCCATTTTCTAATGTGAGCTTAATAAGATGATATAGCAGAATTCCAAAATATGTCAAGTTCTTATTTTTAAACTTCTTATGGTAGGCATCACTACTTCCGCAGCAGCATTTTCCGTGTTGCCGTGAAATCCCCAGCAGACAATGTATAAAAATAGAGACCACTTGCAACCGCTTCACCACTATCGTTACGTCCATCCCAATAAGCAGCACTACTTCTACCAGAATATGTGCCAGCAGGTTGATGCCCTAAATCTAACGTTCGGATAAGGTTGCCGCGCACGTCGTATATTGTGATGGTAACTTCAACGTCTACCGCTAACTGATACGGGATCCACGTCTCAGGATTGAACGGATTGGGGTAGTTTTCCAACAGACGCGTTTCAGTCGGCATCAAAGATGCGAGTAATTGTTCAAGCACCTCAATACCTTTTTCCACAGTTGCATCTCTATTCGTGAGTCGTTTTGCCTGATCAATCCAGAGTTGTACCATTGTCCTATCAAGTGTTGCAATCTGATGAGTGTAGGTGGGTGCAGCATCAGATCCAGAATTCAGTTCATTTGCTATCAATAGCAGATCAAGAATATCCACAACACCATCCCGATTGACATCAGGATTCGGATTAACACTACCGATAATGGTTTCGCCGAATCTGGCAGCAACAAGCACAAGATCAGCTATATCAACCGTTCCATCTCCATTAATATCTGTGCGGTTTTGGACAGAAGGCATTTCTCCTGCTCGAAGCACATAATCTTGGCGTGTGATATTGCCGTGAACATCAATTACTTGTAATATAATAGTGTTCATAGGAAATGCCGTTAAGGAAGAAATATCGAATTCAACAGCGGTACTCTGCACGTCAATTCGTTGACAACTATGTAATTTCGTTCCTATTGCTGGGTCTGTCCCAGTTGTTGGGACAAGCAATTGAACCTGATGGATACCATCAAGATCCGTAATCTGAAAAAGAATTGAGAAATTTGTGGCGTTCGGAGGATAAGTTTCTGAAGTGAGTAACTGCAACGTTGCCAAGTCATTAAAAGCAGTTTGATCAGTATTAAAAAACCGACTCACACTCAACCATTCCGTCGCGCATTTCGAAAACTGGTCAGGAGTTTCACCGTAGGACATAATGTAACTATCATCTCGAAAATCGTGGTCCAAGCCAAAGGCGTGTCCGAGTTCATGTGCTGTGACAATCTTACCTGCCTCACCATCAAAACAATTTCCTGATGCAGGAATTACAGCATATCCTCCATGTGATTTGATCTGATGTTCTAATCCAAGCCAATTACTACCGCCAACACCACATACATTTTCTTGATCAATCGCTTGGCTACTGATTTCCGCCACAATTAGATATACATCTTTTTCCATATCAAAGTTGTTAGCAACTTCAGCACGAATCTTCTGTGACGTGTTTGTGTGATAGTATAAATCGCTGAATTTCCCATCCACACGATAGACGACAGTTTCATCGTTTTCATCAGTCTCAAAGGTAAACGTCTTCCTACCGTATCCATTGGCTTCCATCTGGTCAGCATAGA
This sequence comes from Candidatus Poribacteria bacterium, assembly GCA_965237835.1. Classification (GTDB taxonomy): domain Bacteria; phylum Poribacteria; class WGA-4E; order WGA-4E; family WGA-3G; genus MSPOR6. The sequence goes on from OZ250160.1 coordinate 2,255,028, forward strand.
AGTCTTGGACATCCCTTATGAGAGTATCAAGTTTTGTCCACATATTGGCTTGAGCAGTGCGATCATTTGGAATGAAGTAGACTATTCTTACCATTTCCTGTGTAACAGACTGGTAAGGTGTGACATCCCAAAGTCGGACTGTGCCGTCGCTACCACCACTTGTTAGGGAATTTCCGTCTGGAGAAAAAGAGGCAGCATATACCCATCCTATATGTCCAAGAAGTGTAGCTATATTTACCCCGTCGTGGATCGTCCAGAGATTTACGGATTCATAATTTGTGCCTGCAATTGTGCTGCTATCCGGTGAAAAACTTAGGTCAGTGACAGTAGCCGTTGTAGGTAACGTCCCGATGAGTTCCCAAGTCAATAGTTTCCACAATTTTACACCGCTGTTATATCCTGCACTTGCGAGGGTTTGGTTATCTGGAGAGAATTTTAGTGCAGTGATTGAATCTGCATCACCACGGAATTGGATAGCATCTTGTTGGTTTCTGAGATTCCTAACAATTATCTGTCCGTTCACATCCCCTATCGCAAGGTATTGACCATCCGAAGAAAATGCAACTTCATATATCCATGCCCCATGCCTAATCGTCATAATCTCTCTTAGGGTATGAATATCCCATAACTTTAGGTGACGTCCGGCAGTCGCTATTTTCTGTCCATCAGAAGAAAAGGCAACAACCTTGATTTGTGATCGAGCATAATCAGTAATATGTGAAAGAGTCGAAAGATGTCGTTTTCCCGCTACATCCCATATTTTTATTGTAAAGTCATCACTTCCGCTAACGAGTTTCTGTCCATCCGGAGAAAAAGCGATAGAATTAACCTTATTGCTGTGGCTGCCTAAGGTCGTTACAACGCCCTCCGTCAAATCCCATAATTTGACAGTGTTGTTTCCACCAGCACTTGCGATGAGAGATGAATTGATAGGGGAATACGCCACTGCTTCAACACTGCCACCGTGGGTTAACGAGGTGTGATCTTGAGCAATGATTGTGAGTGGAAAAGTTATGAGGAACGTAATCGTGAGAAATAGGTATCTACTTTGTTGCATGAGATGTGTTTACAGTAAAATCCAATTTGTAGTCGCGTAATTCATTGCCAAATCAACGCCAAATGCGCGTTTGGCATTTGTCGCCTCGGACATTTTCAGATAGCCGATAGCCATATTAATAACGTGTCTTATCTTCTGCCTCAATTATCTCTTCACCGATTGAAACACTTAATTTTTCTGCACATTCCTGAAGTTGATTGTTGATTGTATCTGGTATTTCAATCCCATTCTTAAGACGTTCAACACGGTAACGGGATTCAAAATCTCCAGGAGCCAAAACCTCATCAAATCCAGTAGCGGGTGGTGTGGCTTTGATGGTATCTAAGAAGGCACGTACACCTTCCTGATATTCCGCAACGGGTGTAAAGACGTTGACATCAATGGCTTGCATAAAGATGCCACCCATTTCTCCCGTCTCAGTGTTAAATGTTCCCGCTAAACCGCCGAGTAAACATGTAAACATCGCGAGAGCATACCCTTTATGCCTTCCGAATGCCAAGAGTGAACCACCATCATAGAAATCAGCAGGTTTGACACTTGGTGCACCGTGTTTATCCAAAATGCAACCTTCAGGGAGCTCAGTGTCTTTGCTTCGCGCAACCTGAATTTTCCCCTCAGCAATCACACTTGTAGCATAGTCAACAATGAACGGTGTATCATCGCCTGTTGGGACACCGATAGCAATCGGATTCGTGCTGAAAGTGCCTTGTGAACCGCCATACGGCACTGTAGGACCAGCACCTTTACCCCCTTTTCCTACGGTAATGATTCCGATACAACCTGCTGCAGCCGCTTCTTCCGCATATTCACCCAAACGACCGATATGTCCTGTGTTAAAAATGCTTACACAACAAGTAGCAGATGTCTTTGCCTTCGCAATTGCTTTTCGCATTGACCAACGCGAGACATAGTGTCCAAAACAACCGTTTCCATCAACGCGTAAGGTATTGTCAGTTTCAGCAACGACTTCAGGTTCAGCAGAAGGTTTGATGTATCCAGAATCAATTCCCTTTAAATATGCAGGAATACGCAGAACACCGTGAGAATCATGTCCTGCCAGATGTGCCTCAACAAGAATCTCAGAGACATCATCGGCGATGTGTCGAGATGTTCCAGCAGCAACAAAGAGTGTTCGTGCAATTGCATGAAGGTGAAGGACGTGAAATAGGTGCGTTTTTTCCATATAAACAATCCTTTGAGATAAGTTCAGTTTGATGTTAAAATAAATCCATTGGTACGTCCACATTTTATACGATCTGCTATTTTTGTCAAGGAAAATATGAAGGTTGATTACTCAATACGGTGCTGCTATACTATCTGAAACTCTACTATTGGAGCACAAAATATGCAACAGGTTACAATTTATAGAGAACAAGGACGTTTTGCTGGTTGGCCAGCAAACTACGGTATCTGGTCATGGGATAACGAAATAGTTGTCGGTTTCACTGTTGGTTATCACAAATCGGACGCGGGGTTTCATAAACGTGACAGCGATAGACCTTTTACAGCAATGCAAGCGCGGAGCAGAGATGGCGGTGAAACATGGACGGTATCAGAAACACCGTGCCGACTCCCCGGTACAGGTACTCTGTCTGCAGATGAACACGTGCAGGACAAACACAAACTACACGGTGATGCTGCATTTTCCTCACCGCAAAGCGTTAATTTTAAACACCCCGATTTTGCAATGATGTGTAGTAGGTCTGGTCTAAAAGCTGGTGCACACTCATGGTTTTATACTTCTACCGATCGGTGCCACAGTTGGGATGGTCCGTTCCAACTACCGATGTTCGGTTACACTGGCATTGCAGCGCGGACAGATTATCTTATCTCCAATTCTGATGAGTGCTTACTGTTTCTCACAGCCTCTAAAGCGGACGGAGGCGAAGGATTGATATTCTGTGCAAGTACGACCAATGGTAGTGAAAGCTTCTCGCTACGTTCTCAAATTGGTCCAGAACCCGAAGGTTTCGCCATTATGCCAGCAAGTGTTCAACTCTCTGATTCAGAGATTTTAGTTGCAGTACGATGCCGCGGCAGAAGTAGACAGTCAGGTAAAGATTGGGAAAGCCTGCAAAACTGGATTGACCTCTACGGCTCAGATGATAACGGACAGACGTGGCAATATATGAATCAACCTGTAGAGGACACAGGACGCGGCGGAAACCCTCCGACCTTAACCAAACTTATTGATGGTAGACTGTGTCTGATTTACGGCTTTAGGGATGCGCCACATCGTATTTGTGCTAAGTTGAGCAATGATGATGGTAATACATGGGGTGAAGAGATCGTTTTACGCGATAATGGAGGCGATCACGACATCGGATATCCTCGCACTATTCAACGTGCTGATGGTGTAGTGGTAACAGTCTACTATTTTGATGAAGAACCGGATGGGGAAAGGTTTATTGAGGCAACCTTGTGGAAACCTTAGGTGGCTATTTGTCAATCCTTATCTGAATCCAATGAAAAACAGATAAGCCGATTTTTGCCACGAATATAGAGTCGACCATCTGCCAACACAGGCGCAGCCCATGCGGGGTAATTTATCAACTGCCTACCATTTTTGTCTGTCGGTTCAGATTGAGATATAAGTTCAGTTTTTTCAGGAGTACATTTCAGCAACATCAAACGTCCATACTCGCCAAGATAGATAAAGTAGTCGTTTACCCAGAGCAACGATGCGCGTTCGTTTACACGTTGTCGCCACATCACCTTACCGGTCTTGAATTCCACACAGCGAAATTCAGCACCACCGGAATGTCTACCGCTGCATCCATAAAGGTAACCCTCATGATGAATAGCGGTGTTCCAGTGCAGTTCCATTGCTCTGTTTCGTGACTTCACCTTATCTTTCCAAACTACTTTGTATCCACCCGGACGCACTTGGAGGACTGAACTGCCAATCCCATACGATTCGCTTATGAATACAAGATCATCAGCAACAACCGGACACGACGCGTTGACAGATTCAATTCTCGGGTGCCGCCATGGATAGTGGAAGTCAATCTTACCTGATATGGGTTCAAACCCCACAAGTCCGCCGCGCAAGAAAGCGAATCCCCAACGTCTTCCGTTGATGTTAGCAAAGATAGGACTCGCATAACTCGCCAGTTCGTCGGCTATTTGGTAGACAACCTCACTTGTATATTTGTTAAAGGCAACGATTCCGCTTCCATTCGGTTTGGGTTTGCCATCTGATGCCCAAATATCCTTAGGTGTTCCCGGTGGCGAACCACCAATCTGGACAATAAGCAATTCTCCTTCAACAGCAGGCGCAGATGCCACACCGAAGAAGTTTTGAACAACATTAAATTTTGAGAAGGTATCCACTTTCCATAAGCGTTTGCCGTTTTGCGTATTAACGCAGTGTAGCATCCCTTCTGCTCCGTAGATATAGACGCGATCCTCATCAACAACGGGACAACACCTTGGTCCATTATTGTAACCATACATATCCTCATAGTCTGTAGGATATTCATATTGCCAGAGTTCTTTGCCTGTGTTGCTATCTAAACAGGTAAGCCGTGCCATGTCACCGTGGCGTGCGAAAATATAAACCCGACCGTTTGCAATGGTGGGCGCGCCGTAACTCGTCCCAATCTCCTTTGACCAAAGCATAGGCGGACCTGTTTTTTGCCATGGTGTGATATTTATCTTTTCTTGTGATTTACTGTTTTGTTGTGGACCGAGGAAATCTGCCCAATCCGAAGCATGTATGTCTGCAACAACCATCAACGGAAGATAAATCAGTAGAAAAGAGACATTGAAGAATTGAGAAAACCTTAGGACAATGTTTTTAATAGAATTTCCTATGGTATCATAGAGTTGCATAAGTGTGTTAACTTGTTCAAACGGGACATGTCTATAGCATGTGTTCCGCTCCAGCGGAAGATTCTACGGTGCATTCGTACTATAAACATATCGCTCCGCTGGAGCGGGGAATAGTACTACGAAGCAGCAAAGAAGACAACCCGTTTAATCTGGAATAGCGTTTAATAAAAGCATAATAGAATCAAACTGTTTTGGTACAATGCAGTAACCTCAACCTACTATCAATATTATATCACTTTTCTATCATATTGACGACTTTTTTAACCTTTGTCCATGGTCATTTAGTTTTCGGTTTTTCTTGTGTAATTTATCACAAGTGTTAATATTTTGTAATATGCAGATGTAGCGTGACTTTTCACGCTACATCTGCTGGACTTCACCTTAAAAAACCAACTATTTTGAGGTGAACCATGACAAGAAAATCCTCTTGCCACGGACTTGATATGTTAGCAGAAATTCCAGATCCGCGCAACAATAAAGGCAAGCGACACCCGTTGGTATCCATCCTTGCACTTATGGTTATCGGTTTGATGTGCGGACATAACGGCTGGACATCCATCGCAACTTGGGCACGATCTCAACCGGCACTCGCAAAAGCTCTCGGTTGGACACATAAGAAAACACCCTGTTCCGCAACGATCCATAACCTTTTGCGCAGGTTAGATGTTGTTGCCTTAGAAGAGATATTGACAAAGTGGGTAAACACCGTTATTCAAAGTCGTCCCGATTTGATAGATTGTCTGAAAGTAGTCGCTATGGATGGTAAAACGATGCGTGCTACCCGTAAACAAGATGCGACAATAAGCCATTTACTCTCTGTTGTTTCGCATGAGTTAGGGGTCACACTTACACAACGAAGTGTCAGTGACAAAACCAACGAAATACCTATCTCAACGGAGATACTTAAAGCCTTTGATGTGAGTGGTAAAATCATAACAACGGATGCGCTTTTGACGCAACGTGCTTTCTGTGAAAAAGTGGTGGATGCTGGTAGGGTATACCACTATCGCTGAGGCAATCCAATATTTCGCTTCAAAACCTAAACTCACAGTTAAACTTATAAAATGAGAATTCTTAAAACTAAATAGCCCTGGATCTCAGGGTTATTTAGTTTTAGGCTTTTTTCCCATTTTAGACGAAAAGTCGCGATTCGGAGATCGCTCCTACAGCGGAAAGTCTTAAATAAAAAATCTAAATATTCGGAAAACTAAATAGCCCTGCCTGGATCTATTCTCATTTGACATTTTTAGCATTTTATGGTATTTTATAATTGAGGATGTTGGCAATGTTCGTAGTTTAGTAGTTTATCAAAGTTAAATTTGATATATAGGATTGGGTGAGGATGAATTCCTTGTCCATATTTGGTCATCTTCACATTGAAGACTAAGTTATCTGAATTCGGGTCTGATTAAACTTTTGAGGAGGAACACAAAGGGTTTTATGAAGAATCTCACAATTATTCCATTAATTCTAATTTTGTTCGCTTGCTTTGCATGTGAAACAGAACAGAAAGGTCCCAGTCATCTAGATGTAGGGAAAGCAAAGCTTATTGATAGTGGACTCGCTATTGAAGCAATTGAGTTACTCACAAAGGCAGAAAAAAAAGAAGAAGATAAAGCAGAACCACGCGCACTGCTTGTGATAGCATATTCATACGCACTTGAATCAGGCGCGGCACGGGGACAAGGGTATGAACAAGAATACAAAAAACAAAGGACTGAGAGGATTGCTGCTCTGAACGAGGCTGAGATAAATAAAATGATTGAAAATCTCAGTAAACGATCACAAGTGCAGCAAAATGGGTTTCAAGCATTAGCAGAAAAGGGAACGGATGCTGCGGTTGTAATTGTTGATCGACTTTGCAGTGGGGCATATCCAGAAGTTCATGATCTTTTTATTTCTACCCTTGTAAAGATAGGATCTAAGGCGGTTGACCCCATATTAGAAAAAGTCAATGATGTAGCAACGCCTGCCGAAGCAAAAATGAAACTCATTCGGGTGCTTGGCGAAATTAAGGATAAAAATACGGTTGAAAAATTGAGGTCTATTGATATTACCAGTATGACCCCTGCGCTCAAATTGGAAGTCTACACTACTTTCTACAGACTCGGTGAAACCACCTATAAATCCGAAATTCTCACTGGATTAACCGCCAATGAAATTGAGGTGCGTCGTGCTGCAGCAAAGGCTATGAAAAACCTAAAGAGTGTTAACACAAAATCTCTCATCAATGCGCTAAAAGATACCGATTCACAGGTAGTCACTGACATCGCAGAAGCTTTATCTGTTCATAAAACAAAGGATGCTGTTGAACCTTTAATAGATATACTCAAGAGTGAGCATGACACTGACGCAAAGGAAGCTGTTCTTAAAACGCTTACTGCCTATGCTGAAGCTGGGGGAGATCTCAAGAAAGGGATAGGGAGACGGATTTCTGTGCTGCTCATTGACAAAGAAGTAAGTAATTCGCAAGATCGGCTTCGACTTGTACATTTTTTGATGCATCCAGTGTTAGTGAAGCAGCTCAAAGCAGCCAGACTTCTTGATGACCTTGACACAAAACTTTACGAATATGCCGAAAAAGAGGAAAGCAAACTCGTAAAAACAGCACTTCATGATCTTCTTGAGTTAATTAGAAAATAGCGTATCAAGTGGATGTGAACCTATGTGTTAGGAAGATTTATCCGGCTATTTTGTTTTCAGTTTTGCACACTTGAGATAAAAAATGCGACAAGGACGTCGCTTCTTAAGCGGAAGTTCTTGTTCTGATTGTCGAAATTGTGAGAGATCAAACCCTAACGCTGAAATAAAATATTATTGACACAAAAATGTATCTGTTATATTATATTTCAAAATGCTATTCCCTTGGATACCTGAGGGGTGGTTTTATGCGGTTTACGTAATATCGTATTTCGCACTTATGCTGATGTTAGGAGGAAAAACGAGCATAACATGAAAAAACTTGTAACGATATGCCTTGTTTTAATATGGGTTGTGTCGTTTGGCTGTAGGCAGGAAAAAATCATTTCTGAAATTTCAGTGGGTAGAGAGAAGTTGTTAGGAGCTGGGCGCGCAGTTGAAGCAGTTGGCCATCTTAAACTTGCCGAAATAGAAGAGGAAAGCAAGGATGAACCTCGGTCACTCTTGCTCATTGCTTATAGTTACGCACTTTCTGAAAACGCTGCGTGGTTAAAAAGTCACAAATTGGAAACTGAATATCGGAGCGAACGGTCTCGACGCCTTGCAGAACTGAACACACCTGAAATGCAAGAACTATTTCGAGTTCTTAATGAGAGACATCGTGTTCAAAAGGATACTATACAAATCCTAATTGATAAGGGTACTGCTGCGATTCCGCCCATTTTGAAGAGTTTTATTGATAATAAATATTCCAGAGCCCATAACGATTTTGTATATATCCTGACTCAGATTGGACCCAAAGGTCTGGATGAACTTTTAAAGACAGCAGGTAGTGCAGATACATCTGTCCCTGTTAAAATCATGCTAATCCGAATTATAGGAGATATAGGAGATGTTTCCGTTCAGGAAAGGTTAGAATCTCTAAAAAATTCAGTTTCGGATGATGGTTTAAAGATGGAGTTTAATGTTGCCCTGTATCAACTTGGGAATAAAGCATATCAGAAAGATATTGAGGACGGCTTAAACGCTAAAAACGTTGCGGTGCGACGCGCTGCTGCAAGATCAATGGTATTGCTCAATCAACCGCCTACTTCTAAATTGGTTAAAGCTCTCAAGGATACCGATGATAAGGTTCAAGAGAACATCGCAAAAGCGCTATACAAACACGTTGATCCGAACGCTATGGGCAATCTCGTTGGTATACTTACCAACAATTCAGGTAATAACACGAAGCAGGCTGTTATAGATACTTTGAATCATTATGTTGAAAAGGGACTTGCAGATGGGTTAGCACCACGATTAATAGAATTATTGACAAATACTGAGATCCCGGATCACGAAGATAGACTTCGTATTGTTCAACTTCTTAGTAAACCTGCATTGATAAAACAAATTCAAGCAGCAGACATATACAAAAATTTGCCGCATAAACTCTTTGAATACTATAAGACTAAGGAAAGCAAAAAAATTGTCAAAGATGAACTAAACGCACTACTCCTTGAACTTGACAAATCAAGCGGAGAATAATCCTCAATCAGAAATCACTGGGTACCATGCCGTTTTATAAAATCTACAGTAATCGTAACACCTTTTTCCAGTAGTAGTGTTCCATTACTAAGGAAGGAGATTATTATTCGTGCAGAATTATCCTACAGACATCAAAATTATCAAAATTGAGCAGGTTACAGTTGAGATTGACCAACCTGCCATCGGTTGTAACTCGGGTGCTAAAGAGATAAAGCAGCCTGATCCAAATGGGAAGTGGCATGAACGGATAACTTGCATTTATACAAACGATGGGACACTCGGTTGGGGAGCGACGAGTTGGGGAACGACAACGCCAGAAGAAGCCAAAGGTGCTTTAAATAAAAATCCATTTAATATTCTGAAGCCAGAAGACGGTGTAGTTGAGGAATTTCGAGGTCTTGAAAACGCCTTGTGGGATACTATCGGGAGAATCCTTGATAAACCTGCCTATCAACTCATGGGAACTGATTCCTATGGCGGTGGGTTGCCTGCTTACGATAGCACAATCTATTTCAATGATCTGCTTTACGAAACGAAAACTGAAGGTCTCCAACGGATTGAAAATGATGTAAAAAAGAGTTTAGCGGATGGATTTACCGCGTGCAAAATGAAAATAGGACGTGGGAATCATCTGATGGAGCGTAAAGCAGGACTTCAGCGGGACATAGAGGTCGTTCAACTTGCCCGAAGCACTGCTGGAGAAGGTTTCAATATCCTCGTTGATGCGAACAACGCGTATACTTACGATGAAGTCATTACTTTCCTGAACGAAACGAGTGATTGTGATGTTTTCTGGATAGAGGAGATGTTTGAAGAGGATGTTGAACTGTATCGCAACCTAAAGGCTTATATCCAAGAAAAAGGATTGGATATCTTAATCGCTGATGGTGAAACCCGTACGCGTGCCCCGCTTGAATTTTACGATCCATTCTTTGAAGCGGGTGTAATTGATGTTATCCAGCATGATATGAAAGGACTTGGTGTTACTGGTTGGAAACGACTCGCTGATATGGCTGCTGCGCATAACGTCAAATGTGCACCACATAACTGGGGTTCTCTACTCGGATTTTTCCTTAGTCTCCAATTCGCAAAGACTATACCGCATTTTCTCTACGGTGAAGTTGCAACACTCACCAGCGATGTAATTGATACTTCTGGTTTTGGATTCAACGATGGAACGTTCACAGTGCCTGATACTCCCGGACTCGGTTTGGAACTCAATCAAGATGTTTACAATGCGCGTTACGCTGGTAACGAGGATTGGCAAGTTGCTTTATAGTATTCATACGCTATTCACAGTAATGTAATTGGCATACTCCGTATGCCGTAATCCCCAGGTAATCCCATGGAAAAAATTCTCGTTGCAATGAGCGGTGGCGTAGATAGTTCCGTTACCGCTGCCATGATGGTTGATGCTGGTTATGATGTGATCGGAATCACGATGCGTCTTGGTGCACCCGATACAATTGAGGTAGAACCTGAACGTCCCAATTGTTGTTCTCTTGAAGGCATTGAGGACGCACGACGGGTTGCTACCCAACTCGGAATCCCGTTTTACGGCGTGAATTATGAAGATATTTTCCGAGAACAGATCATTGATTACTTCGTTGCAGAATATCTTGTCGGTAGAACACCGAGTCCCTGTATGGTATGTAACAGAGAACTCAAGTTTGGCAAACTCCTTGACCTCGCAAAAACTTTGGAATGTGATGCTATCGCTACCGGTCATTACGCCCGAATTGAACAACATCCTGAGACTGGACGTTTTCTCTTACGCAAGTCACTTGATGTTAGCAAGGATCAGTCCTATTTTCTTGCAGGGCTTACACAGGAACAATTACGATGTGCCATGATGCCTCTCGGTGAATACACGAAAACCGAGGTGCGCGATCTTGCTCGGAAATATCAGTTGCGAACCGCTGAAAAAGTCGAAAGCCAAGAACTCTGCTTTGTTGCCGATACCAATTATAGACGATTCCTGCAAGACAGAATTCCCGAAAAAATTGAAAGTGGCGATATTATTGACAAGAATGGCAAAATTCTCGGCAAACACCAAGGTGTACCATTTTATACTGTTGGGCAACGACGCGGTCTTGGCATTGCTGTTGGCAAACCCCTCTATGTGACGCAGATTAATGCTTCTGATAATACTGTTGTTGTCGGAGAACCGGACGATCTCCTTGAGGACACTATGCATGTAGAACGTATCAACCTTATCTCCATAGAGAAGTTGACAGAACCGATCCGAGCACTTGTCAAAATTCGTTCTCGTGATGATGGTGGTCTCGCGACAATCTCTCCTATCAGCGACACAGAAGCAATTGTCCAGTTCGACGAACCGCGGCGTGCAATTACTCCTGGACAAGCCACCGTCTTTTACGATGGTGAATATGTCATCGGCGGCGGGTGGATTATCAAGTTTCAGTGTCAAAACCCAATGCTTTAGCTTTGGGATGTAGACACCGCCTTATTGTGTTAGACCCCAAGTCTGAAAAACATTTGACATTTCCCTTAAAATATGGTATGCTATTAATCGCATTGCTGGTAGAGATTTTCACCCTTGCTGCAAAGCAAGGTCTCTACCAATACCGAGTGAAAACGGGAGCGATGCTAAAGGAAGTCCGCAATGCACACCTACAAATATCAAGGTCCAACTGATTGACGAAGCGTGGACTTCACAGACATGCCCGAAATGTCTAAACAAAAAGAAACCCACAAACCGAAACTATAAATGTCCATGCGGGTTTCAATATCATAGAGATGGTATTGGTGCTATCAACATCAGAAAAAAGTATCTGGGTTGCTTCGGTGACCCCGTAGTGGCGGCCATGGCACCGCCCGTTGGATTTCGTTCAGAAGTCCGATGTTGCTCCGCCTGAGCGGAGAATGTTCCTAAAAGGAACAAAAGAACCCCACTGCTTTAGCTGCGGGAGTATGTCAGGCCAGTAGATTGGCGCGGCATGTAACCGCGCCTTACCCAAATTTGTCTACCAGAAACGAGTGAAATTCATTCTACCGGTAAGACCGGTTTCCCCTTCAGCTTTTTTCGTTTCATATCCGACATATAGACCGAGTATATTACTCTTACCATAGCCGATGTTAATACGTCCACCGAAGTTTAACTTCAGCGGCTTATCCAGATTATCATCAAAAACGAAAACTGCTTCAACTTGAGGACCAATAGCGATAGTATCGTTCAATGAATAGGTAAGAAAATTACGGGTGTAGAGTTCATTTACCGCTGTGTCATCAAATACGGTAGAAAGTGTCCCGATTGTCCAGTGGAAAAAGTAGATTTTAGGTGCGGTCAGAAAAGCAAAGAATTGGGAAAATAGAGCATCGGGACCATCCGCTCCAGTGTAGTCAAACCCAACACCAAGCATAGGTAACAGATCAAGCGACACATCTTCCCCTTTCACTGCGGGCAATGAGACACCAAAGTCAAACTCACCAAGATGATCGTTAACATAGATGTTTGATGCAATTGAAACCCCTCCGATCGGATGGCTAGCACCGATCAAGAAATACGTCCCTAAACTATCAACGTCCACCTGAAACCATCCTGATACCCCCGGTTTTTCTGCCATCGCTTCGGTTTCAGGACTCATTGCTTCACCTTCAGTTTCATGACTGTCGGCAAAGACAGCAGAAGGACCGGCAACGGAAATAATACTAATCATTAGGAAGATTAAGGTTAACTGAAGCGTTTTGATTTTCATAAATGTCTCCTTAGGTTATGAAAACTATAAAAAGTGTCAATTGTTATTTGCTTTTAGAAAATGTGAAGCGTGAAATCGTTAACAGACAAGAAGCCGTTTCAACAGATAACCTTAACTGTTATTTAAGTTAAAGATTACTCCACACTGTTATTCAAATATAAGTATACCTTATATCCTATCCAATTTCAACAATTTTGCGCATCAACGTAGGGCTATTTATACTATTTCTAAGTCTGATTTTGATTGAAATGTATTCTTAAGAAAAAACGCGTTTGTAGTCGCGCAATTCATTACGCCTCGGACATTCACATGGGTGTGTAAAGTTTTTGGCATGAACATCACGCAGCTTTTGTATTTGGATACCAATATCTGTCCCAGGCATCATTCTTCAACAAACACCGCCAAGAAAGCACAGCATTGATCCCCGGTTTCTCCCATCTCATAGAAGCTTGTTTGCATCTTTGTCCGACAACATGTTTACATGCACTCTCAATCACACCACTTCCAATCTGATACCCCTTTTCCCGAAACTTTTTATACCGCATACGATCAGAATGTTTTTCAAAATACTTCGCTTCTCTTTCTAAGGTTTCACATACTTCCAGGTTTTGAGCAGCTAAGTTTCGGATGCGTGCGACTACTTCTGTGATGTTGCCAGCGTCCAGCAGGGGTTCCACCTCTTTTATCCATTTTCCGGTAGTTTCTGTTTCAGTCTCTCCGAAGGCGTGTTTGGCAACATTGAACAGATGAGATTTGGCGTGCATATAATCCACAATCTCAACAGCGTTTGGGAAGTATTTATCAGCTAAGTTCCAAATCCACGCCGCACCATCTCCGATAAAGACAATCTCCTGGTTTGTTATAGTTTCTTTATAGATACCAATGTTCGTTGCTAACGCAAACAACTCCTTACCAAAGTGTTCCGCATCAGAACGACTGGCAATATACCGGATGCTTGATGTTCTGGCACTCGGTGTCGCATCAGAACCGTGTTGTGGATAGTCTTTGTAAATACAGCCAACTTTCACCTCATGCCACCCATCAGGTGAGTTCGTGTGGCACCCATCACAACTCACATACCACCGCTGATTGTCTTCAAGCGTTTGTGTTTCCACTTGTTCTGGCACACACAACGCTTCTGACCATTCACCCACTTTTTGATGCAGTGTCGTGTGGCTGACTTCTATCCCCTGACGCGACAACTCCTCAGAGGCTTCTCTAAAGTCAAGACGCGCGGCCAAGCGACACATCGCTTCTGCCACACGACGCGTGTATTGTCCACGCAACTTTTGCTTAGCATCCCACGGCACATAGGTATGTCCAAGAGCACAACGATACACCCAACGCTCAACACTAATAACGCCACAAAGCGTCGTGAAATGTCGCTCTCTCAGACGCAACGGACGACATGCTCGGCGACACTCAGGACATTCAATAGGTTCACGGACTTTCTCACCAGCCTCTTTAGAGATGCACATCTCTAAAAGCCTTTGTTCCCACGAACGAACCGCTTCAGATACAAGAACCTCCGCATCTTCTAACGATACACACCCCTCTGAGGTGATGTCTCTCACAAGATCGTTCACCTCTTCTACAAACTTGTTCGCTTCTTCTCTAAACTCATTGATTTCACAACTTTTTAATGATATACTAAACATTGGTATCCTCCTTGATAAATGGAAGTTTTAGGAAGGATACCATTTTTATGAATATATCGCAAGTTCTCCACTCAAATCACATTCATGCCAAAAACTTTACACACCCCATTCACATTAGAATATTGTATGCAACTTGAACTCAGCGAATCCCAACATATCCTATCAATGAGATATACTAGACATTATCACGTTTTAATTGTGAGTTTTGTTATTTTGTAGTATACTTGTAAGAAAACCTATTTTTTGGAGTCCAACTGATGAATTATCAATATCTTAAGGATAAACCCACAAGGTTTGCGTCTTTTACAGGATATACACTTGAAGAGTTTTCATCTCTTCTTCCGCACTTTACCAAACATTTTTTAGAGTTTTATGCGACAAAGACACTTGATGGAAAACCGCGTATAAAACGGCGTTATTCCACCTATAAAAGTAGTTGTTTACCAAGTTTTGAAGATAAGTTATTGTTTATTTTAGTATACCTTCGTAAAGCGACGACACAAGATGTGCAGGGTGAACTCTTCGGTATGTCTCAACCTGTTGCGCACAAATGGATCCACCGTCTTTTGCCTGTATTAAATGGTGCTTTAGCAGAGCTGGGGGAGTTGCCATCTCGGGAGACAATCCCCACAACTTTTGATGTGCCTGCGGATATCTCAACTGACAATCAGGTTTCCGAACTTTTTTTTTCATGATGGCACCGAGCGTCCAATCCAGCGTCCCAAAGACGCACAAGTTCAAAAGACTTATTATAGTGGTAAAAAGAAACAACATACCATCAAGAATAACCTTGTTAGCAATGCTGCGTGCAAAGTCGTGTTATTGACACCTTCATTTGAAGGGAGAATACACGATAAACAGATCGCAGATACTACAGGATACACCGTGCCAAGTGGTAGCACCTTATATCAAGATTCCGGTTTTCAAGGCTTTACACGCCCCGGCGTAAATGTCATTCAACCCAAAAAGAAACCGAGAGGTGGCGAACTTACCCCCGAAGAAAAAGAAAAAAATCGTCTTATTTCGTCTATACGCATACGGGTTGAACATGTGATTAGTGGTGTCAAAAGATACCGTATTGTCAAAGACAAGTTGCGTAACTGGAAAAAAGGGTTCAGCGACTTAGTTATGGAAACTTGTTGTGGATTACACAACTTTAGATTGAACTTCAGACCTTGGTGTTATGACACACCTAATATTAAATCATTATAATGTCTACTGTATAAACCTGATTATTTTGCATCAGTTTTTACATACCTCCAATCTATCTAATCCTCATTTCAGACAATTTTCCATCCTTCCGAATTGCCGAAATTAAGAAACTTTAATTTTTTGCAATCGTTATATCTTTTGCAAAAATAAAGGGTTCCTTGAAGCATATTTCTTAACACATCTATCAATCTATTCCGAAAAAAATGTAACATCACATTTATCCAAAAAATAAACAAAATCAAAACAACTCGCTTGACCGGAGATGCTTCTGAATGAACTCGAACCAGAAAATTCAAAAACTAACTTCGCTTCTCAATGAACATCATCAATATCGCGAAACCTGCTTGAATCTCATTGCCTCAGAGAATACGCCTTCACCTTTAGTAGAGGAACTTTTTGACGAAAAATTGGCGCGGCGATATGGGAATTATCAGGGTATTGACGTTTATCAGCGGAACTACAAAGGCAATCGCTATATCGCAGAAATAGAGGCGTATACACAGGAATTGGCAAAAGAGCTCTTCAATGCAGCGTTTGTTGATTTCCGTCCGCTTTCTGGAAACATCGCTGGAATTGCAGCGACATTTGCCTTGGGAGAACGGGGTGATACTGTATTAGAGGTGGATAACGGTCATGGTTATGCACACAAACTTGCTTCTTCGCCGCTCAAGGTAGAACTTCAATCAATTCCCATTCCGTGGGATAGTCTCCGGTCAAATATTAATCTCACTGAAACACTGAAACTAATTGAAAAACACAAACCGAAAATCGTAAATATTGGCTCAGGTGTTTTTCTCTTTCCACAACCTGTTGCAGAACTGAAAAGCGTAATGCGTCAGGTAAATCCAGAGTCATATCTCATTTACGACGCAGCGCACGTCATTGGACTCATCGCCGGTGGCCGGTTTCAGTCACCACTTGCAGAAGGCGCGGATGTCATCATTTCCAGCACACACAAAACCCTCGCGGGTCCACAAGGCGGCATGATTTTAACCAATGATGAATCTATTGCGGAACGAATTGGCGACACCCTATATCCGTTGCTGATGAGCAACCATCATCTCAGTCGGTTGCCCGCATTAGCTGGGACGTTTGTTGAGTGGATGACGTACGGTCATGCACACGCAGATGCGGTTGTGACGAATGCAAAGGCTTTGGGACAAGCGTTAGCAGATCGTGGTGTGCCTATGCTCTGTGAAAAACTTGGATTCACAGAGTCACATACCTTAATACCCATTGTAGATGCTTATAGAGATGCCTTTGAAGATGGAAGGGATTTAGCAAATCGACTGGAGGCATCCAATATTATCGCTGGTGGAATGGACCTATCCCCTGAAGTCGGCACCTCTGGATTACGTCTTGGTGTGCAAGAGGTTACGCGATGGGGCATGACACTGGAAGATGCACCGGAAATCGCAGATTGTATCGTTGCGGCTCTTTCTGGAGAAGCACCTGATACGGTCAAACCCAAAGTGGCTCAGTTGGCACGGCGTTTTGATACAATCCAGTTTACATTAAATACAGACTAAATTGGCGAACCATTTTACTAATACTTAATTTTTTATTGACATTTTAGGTTTTTTTGTGGCATAATATTTATTATTGTTTAATTTTAATTAACATTAAGATTGTTTTTGATACTATCAAATACCAAATTAGCAAGAAAAGGAACAAAGTTATGGATAATCAAGCAAACGGTTGGGTAAAAGTTGCCGAACTAAGTGAAGTGCCTGAGGGAAAACCGAAGGCAATTCTGATGGGAGAAGGACGTAGCATAGCCCTCTTTAACGTTGAAGAAAAAATATATGCCACTGATAATCAGTGTCCGCACATGGGTTATCCTTTAACGCGAGGCACGGTTCGCAACGGCATTCTGACCTGCGATTGGCACCGCCGCAGTTTTGATTTAGATGGTGGTGGTTGTTTTCATGTTGAGTGTGATGATCTGCGTACCTTTCCCGTAGATGTCCGAGGTAGTGAGATTTGGATTGAACCCGGTGATTTGACCTACCGCCGCGCAGAAGAACATAAGCAGCTGCTCCGAGAAGGTCTTTTAAGTGAAGACCGATGGACAATATCTAAAGCAATTGCGTTGTTACTAAAAGGTGGTGTACCAGAAGAAGAGGTGATGGGTTCAATACTGGATCACGTCAGTCGACACATTCCCACCGTGCATGGAGAAGGTGGTGGTAGTACTGTTTCTAAACTCATCAACGGGCTCAAAGTCGGGCGTAGATACACGGGAGCAGATAGACTTATCGCGGTTACAACAGCTGCGTGCGCTGCTTCTGGTCCTGCTTCACAACGGCTTGAGGTTGTACCGTTACCTGAGCCTATCACGTGGGAAAAGATAAGTCAATGGGTACGTATCTTCTCTTATGAAGGACAAGCTGGACGAATCGAGCGATGCTTGTACACAGCATATCACAAAGGGGATGCTGATAAATTGTGTTCGCTTTTGTTTGAATGTGCTGTCGAACCAAATTTTATTGACAACCCACAAATTCCGCTTTATGTCAGTTATCTTTCTGAAGTAGTTGACGAATTTGGATGGGACAAAACCGCGGATCTGTTGTTCTATCTCGGTGCAGACTTCGTAGGGCATCACCCATCTGATCCAGAACGGTACCGTAGGGACGCTATCAATCTTTTGAAAGAGATGATACCTACAATTGAAAGCGCAGCCTTAGAACGAACCAATAAATTTGACGAAGACGCTTTTGTTGAAGCACTTACCAGTGTCAATCTCCAACGTTCTTTTGAGGAAGTAGAAGCAGTCGTGGTTGATGGCGTCAATTTAGACAAGGTTATTACCACACTTGTTCTGCTCGCAGCAGATCGAATGGCGAACACACCTGTAAATGTAGATGCGGGTTGGTGGAACTTAACAATGGAACTCAACCTCGCGTCATCTTTACGAAGTGCAAAACAGGTTGGTGGAAATCTTGTTGCAGCCAAAGGGCTTTTCCACGTTGCGTGGCAAATCTTCGCAGACCGCTGGATAAACATCCCTACACGACTTCTTAGCGAACCTTTGAGCGCAGAAAAACTGGATGTCACAGATGAGGAAGAAGGTATCAAGCAGATTATCAGGACGATTGAGTCGCTCAACGTTCAAGAAGTGGGACCAAAAGTACTTGGTTATCTAAATGCTGGGTATTCTGCTGTAAAATTGATGGAAGAGATCGGTCATTCGGTACTTTGGGATGATACTGGAAGTGAAGTCCTCCCGACATTGGGCACCGTGTTTGAAGAATGGAAGCACGCAGAAGGGCACCCCGCACAGGCACAACTGCTGGTCGGGTTGGCTCGTTACGTCACAGATATCCGATCAAACACAGATAACAAGTCCGCGGCTACGACAGCGATCCGTTTCGCCGAAGGTAGAACAACAATTGAGGTTTTTGAGGAGTGATTTCTAATGAACGAAAGCCCTTGGCACATGCCATACGCAGACTATTTGGAAGCAATAAATGAAGGGAACGCGAATCGAGTCAAGTCCTTGTTAGCAGAAAACGAAGACCTTCTCGAATTTATTGATGAACCTTGGTTCGACTTTGAGGCTCCCGCGGTTGTATTTGCTGCCTCAATGGCTGACCTGCCTCTTGTGGAAGTGTTACTTGATGCAGGAGCAGATATCAATGCTAAAAGTTCTTGGTGGGCAGGGAAAACTTCGGCACTGCAGCACGCAGCAGGGTCAATGCTCGGGTACAACAGGGAATTAGCGGAGTATCTAATAGATCGCGGCGCAACGATTGATGCACATGCTGCAGCTGGACTGGATATGGTTGACAAGCTTGAGGCATTGATTCGTAAAAATCCGGATGTTGTTAACGCGCCTGGATGTGATGGCATGTCACCGCTCCATTTCGCAGCGACACCGCAAATTGCAGAGACACTCCTCGTAAACGGAGCAGACATAAATCTACGTGACCACGACCATTACGGAACTCCAGCGCAATGGACAATGAGAAAACGACCTGAAGTGTGTCACTATCTCATTGAACAAGGTGCCGAAGCAGATATCGTCCTCTATTGTGCCACAGGTAAAGTTGAACAAGCAAAGGCTGAGATCCAAAAAAATTCAGAACTCCTTAAACTCCGTATCAATGCCAAAGCTCCTGAAGGTTACATTATACCATCGCCGAAGTCGTCAAAGACTGACGCTGAGCCAATTGATGAGGTTCCAGGTGGACATGTCTATGTCTATCAGGTCGGACCCACCACGCCGCTGCTTGAGATAACACTTGTTTTCAAGCAGTGGGCAATAGTTGATCTGCTAATTGATTCAGGTTATGAGATCAACTTGCGAGATTGGTATATGCTTGTTGGACAGGGGCCTGAGCAATTAGATGTGTTGGTGAAAGGGTTTATTGCCAAGGGGTTGGATATCAACGCACCGCGAAAGCATCGTCGCCGCATGTGGACACCATTACATTGGCTTGCACAACGCGGTTTGACTAAGGGCATCGCCTGTTTATTGGCAAACGGTGCTGACCCAAATGTGACTGATGACAAAGGGCAAACCCCTCTTCACTTCATTGCACAGAAGGGTGTTGGCAAAAACCAAGCACAGTTGTTAGTTGAACACGGTGCCGATCTAAACGCACGTGATGATGCCGGACAGACACCGCTTGATTACGCCAAGAAAGCCGAGCGGAAATCAGTCGCAACGGTTCTAACAAAATTAGCACAGGTAAAATAGTCTTTATTGTTGGAGGGCTTTTAAGTCCGATGAATTTGCAGTCTAACCAACAAATTGTATTTGTGAGATACGCATTATTTTTCAGTAAGAGTCATTGTCTCTTACCATTATTATAGGAGAAGAATACAGTGTTATCAGAGAATGGAAATTTCGTCAAAGTCGCTGCCCGCAATGATATAGCAGAGGGAAAACCGAGGGCAGTCAGAGTTGAAGGGCATAGTATTGCCCTCTTTGAACATGAAGGTGCAGTCTACGCAACAGATAACCAGTGTCCACACATGGGATACCCTCTCATTAGGGGGCGCGTTAGAAAAGGTGTTTTATCGTGTGACTGGCACGGCTGGAGTTATGATATGGAGGGTGGCGGCTGCTTCACCGGTGGTTGTGATGACCTCGCTACGTTTCCTGTTGCAGTTCGGAATGGTGATATCTATGTAGATGTCGGCAGTGGTGGAAAAAAGCGGGATGATGCACATTATCTTTTGTTGAAAGAGGGGTTATTTTCGCAAGACAGTTGGACGCTTTCTAAAGCTATTGCCATTATGTTAGCGAAGGGTGTTCCAGAAGAAGAGACGTTGGAAATAATGGTTAAACACATGGTGCGCCATATATCTACAGAGCAGGGTCCACGAAGCGGTGGTGGACGTATTGCAACATTGATGTACGGCATTAAGATCGCACACATGTATGAAGCGGAAGATCGGCTTATTCCGTTGATGATGGCTGCGACGCATGCTGCTGGTGGACACGGTGATCGTCCTGACCGCCAACCCCTCCCACCGCCAGTTGACTGGGAAAAACTCGAAAACTGGATTAGAGTATTCTCCATTGATAAGGAGTGGGAAGGTATCGAAAAATGTCTTATCACCGCAAGGCAGTTGGGAGGACATGACGAGAAAATTATCCCGATCTTCTTTGAATGTGCTGCCGAATCGTATTTCCTTACACACTCCAGAAACCTCATTGATCTTGTACATTTGGCTGAAGTGCTTGAAAAATGGGGGTGGGAGAAGACTGGAGAATTAGTCTGCAATCTTGGCGCAAAAATAATTGGACAAGGACGCGGTAGACCCGGTGAACTTCATCGAGAAGCTATCCAAAAGTTGAAAGAAATTGAGCATATCTTTGATGATCTTCCACAGGAAAAATCACCCGATGCTGCCGTTGATTACGATGAGGATAAATTCTCTGCGGCTTTGGTCAGTGGAGACCTTGATGAAGTTTTTGATGTTGTAACGGAAATGCTTATAGCGGGTGTTCCCATTGACACGCTTGCTACGACCATGGTAATGACTGCAGGCGATAGGATGGCAAGGACACCGATAAACATGAGCCCCGGTTGGTGGGATCTACAAGAAGAGATGGAACTAGCGGCAGCAATAAAAAAGGTACAACGTTTAGCCGGAACCAAAGTTGCGGCAAAGGCACTTTATCACGCCGCATGGCGATTTTTCAGCAATCGATGGCTAAACATTCGCCATCAACCGATTACAGAACCGAGAACGGCATCAGCTTCTAAAGAACTTGATGAAGATACTGCACTTGATGCAATTATAGATAACATCGAATCTGTTCGCATTCACGAAATAGGACGACGTACCCGTGAATATCTCAATGCTGGATGTTCTGCGGAACGGTTGATGCTTGAAATGGGACAATGTATCCTCAAGGATGATAGAGGAGACAATTTCCTCAGCAGCATGTATATCGTGTCTGATGAATGGAAAAGGTGCGAGTCGCATCCTGCCAGAAATCAACTGATCGTTGGGTTAGCACGATGGGCAACGGATATTCGCAGAAATGCAGGAAACGATTCTGCTGTGCAGACTGCTCACCGTTTTGCTCGCGGCGAAACCGCTACGGAACTTTACGAGTAGCACAATTAACCATTATTGTAGGGCGAGGCTTAGAGTCTCTGCCCTACCACCCAATTTATTGTAGGACAAGGTCTCTGTGCCTCAGTCCTACTTTTCCAATAAGTCAATAACCCCAAGCTAAAGCATGGGGCTTGTGCAAAGCGCAATCTGAGCGTCCACTTCACAAGTTAAACCGTTGACTACAGTAATATATCGCAGTATCTTGGCGTGGTAGCCAGCACGATGTTTCGGATGCTCCCCAAGTCTGATTCCTCTCGGATACTGTGATCTGGATGGGGCAACACATACCCCGAAAGGGAGAACGCAAACTTATGTTTGTGCATATTAGGGATTTAGTTTTCAGTTATATTTGATTGGAAACTAAACTCCTAATACCAAAAATAAAAGGAGGCGGGCTTTCCTCTCCAACCTAAAGGATGGGGTCTCCAGCCCGAAGAGTGATGAAAAAAATACTTCTATCCCTGCTTTTTAGTTTATTATGTTTGTCGGTTCACGGTGCAACGGTAGAGTTCACTTTTCAACTTGGCGAAAAACAACACCCACGACTTGACAGATTGCTTCCTGATGTAGCACGATATATGGCTTTTAACAAGGATGGCACCAAGTTAATCGCTAAAGGAATGGGCGGAACCGTTGTTGAGTGGGAAATATCGTCACGCCAAAAGCGAGAGATAGGAAACATTCAAGCAACGCGACTGTTCGCATATTCTGCTGGTGCTAATCAGTTTTTTATCCAAAAACCAAACAGCGATATTACTATTCTCAATCTTGGAAGTGGCAATGAAACATTGGTGACAAATGGGCAATATGAAAGTGGAAGTCTTACGGTTGATGGAGCCTTCGCTGTGTTGTCAAACGGTGATAAGAAATTTAGGTTTTGGCAACTTGCTAGACAGAGTCCAAAACAGGTAAAAATCTTTCAAGCAACTTTACCTGTGCGGAATGGTCTTACACTTTCTAATGATGGTAACTTTATAGCGGCAGCCGAAGGCACTTATCGAGATGGTGAGGGACACCGTACTATTATTGAAATTTGGCAGACAAACAATGGAGAGAATCCATATCGTATTTTCAACACTGGTGATATTCTTGGCGTTTGGAACCTGATATTTTCACATCACGGAAATATGCTCGCTGTTGACACACAACTTAACGCTAAATCCGGTATTCGCGTCTGGAATGTCCAAACAGGTGCGCAACTCCTCAACAAATCTGGGTGTGAAGCCTACTGGACACGTGCCCTCGCCTTCGCACCTAATGAGAAATTAAATTCTACAGAATACCTTGCCTCTGGAGATGAAAAAGGAAATCTCCGAATATGGAAAATTCCTGGAGGCGAATCAGTGATTTGGGAGACCTATCCAACCGGCATTCAAACGTTAGCCTTCTCACCCAATGGTAAGTATTTGGCTGTAGCACTATGGGATGCTACAATTCAGATTCTAAGGTGGAAAAAAAATGAACAATAATAATGAATCTTATACTGATGAAAAGGGACGCACCCGATGGCACGTCAATGATGAAATCTCTGATAGGTTACTTGAACTTCATACCTTCCTGATTATTTTAGACTACCCAGAGGACCATGCATCACGATACCCTCGTTTAGCACATATCATCTCACGTTTTCCTGAATCGGTTGCGGATTTAGTAGATCAAGATCGGTTGCAAGAGGAAATCGGTGGTGTTGGTGATATAGTCTCCACGATCATCACTGAATATCTACAAACTGGAACATGCTCAAAAATACAGGATTACGCAGGAGACATTCCACAGACAGTTGCAGAACTTGTTCCTATCCCTGGACTCGGCGCGAAAACAATTAAGCGGTTATATGAGGATATTGAGATTGACAGTCTCGCTTCCCTCCGTGCAGCAATTGATGAAGGTAGACTCAAAGGTTTCAAAGGTATTGGTAAGAAGACGTTGGATAAAATTGAGGAATACCTTGATGCAAATTTGTAATCGATTTTCGTAATACTGACAGACATTAGGTTTGAGATAAAGGTGGTATTATGGCAGATTCACGAAATACCGGTGAAATGGTTAATGGCAAAAAACATGGCTATTGGATTACCTATTACGCAAATGGGTTCAAACGAAGCGAAGGAAACTATATCCATGGCAAAAAGGATGGACCTTGGATCCAGTACCACAAAAATGGAAATATAGCGAGTGAAGGCTTTTTCCGTGATGATAAGTTCGAAGGCGATTATATATGCTATCATGAAAATGGAAATCGCAAATGGGGTGGTCCCTACAAAAGACATGATGGCACCTCTTCCGACGGTAGAAAAGAAGGCGAATGGCTCTGCTGGGAAGAGGATGGTGAGACTGTATGGCGCATCATCACCTACAAGAAGGGGGGTGCCCGTGCAAAACCTGATGAACATCCGTTCGGAGAATGCCACGGTTGCAGTGAAGGCAAACGTTCAACTTGGATTGATAATTGCCCAAGGTGCGGCACAGAGCTTGACTAATAATCCAATTGAACTGTATAGCGCGAGCTCTCCGTGCCTCGCCTTTTTCATTTTAAAAAACGCGTTTGTAGTCGCTCAATTCACGCGCCTCTTATACCAAATTACCGCGATTTGTAGCGCGAGGTCCCCGGGTCCTCCTCGCAATGCTAACCGCTACGTAGAAAACTTCTAATCAAGTTAATTTGGTATTATAACGTGAGTTTGATATTAGAATCCGAGTGTCCGTCCAAAAGTTAAAAAGAGTTGGGTTTCACTCATTTCTGGTTATTTTCAGTTTCAAATGTATCCTGAACCGCTATTTTGTGTTTGATTTTATTGTCCTTTCCGTTCTACCCAACCTACGGGGATCATAGTATCTTTTTATCAAACTCACGTTATTATATGTTATAATTCTTTACTTGACAAAAAAACGGATATCCGTTATACTTAAGTAATAGAATTTCTCAGTATAGAGGATATAGATGCTATATAAAGGCTTAGAGTTGGATCGGTTTCAGGAGGAAGCGATTGATGCAATTAATCGCGAACATTCAGTAATTGTAACTGCCCCCACGGGTGCTGGTAAAACCGTTATTGCAGAATACGCCGTTGAAAAATGCCTACAGACAAACAAGCGCGTTATCTATACTGCACCGATTAAAGCCCTTAGCAATCAAAAGTATAGAGATTTTCAATCTGAATATGGTGATAAAATCGGGATTGTCACTGGCGATGTGGTCTTAAATCCTTACGCTCAGGTTCTATTGATGACCACAGAGATATTCCGAAATACAATCTTTGATGATATAGAAAGATTACAGGATGTCTCCTATGTCATTTTTGACGAAATTCACTATATCAATGATATTGAACGTGGCACTGTCTGGGAAGAAAGCATCATCTTTGCGCCACAACACATCAAATTCGTCAGCCTCAGTGCGACAATTCCGAACATCAATTCATTTTCCGAATGGATGCAAAGTGTTAGAGAAATTGACCTCAAAGTAGTTGAAGAGTTAGAACGTCCTGTACCGTTAGAGCATCGCCTCTATTTTCCGGGTTTTGGTATAGGTAAATTGAATCACCTTAATGATCTTCAACGGATAGCAAAGGGTAAGAGACGAAAAAAGAAATACGATGAATTCTCAGATCAGAATGGAGATAACAATCCGAAGAACAGCAAATCAACGAAACTAAAAGACATTATAGACACCGAATTAATTCCGTACCTCAACCAGAAAAAACGGCTGCCGTGTCTCTATTTCTGTTTCAGTCGGAAGGTATGTGAAGTCAACGCCCATTATTATGCTTCTTTAAGACAATTGAAGTTACTTGATGCAGAAAAGCAGGAACAGATCTTAGAAAAATTTGACGCACTCTGTATACAATTTGATATTGTTGAAGAGAAGATAATTACAAATTTTCGGCAATTAATCGCCTGCGGAATAGCCTATCATCACGCGGGCATGCTCCCTACGCTCAAAGAAGTTGTTGAGCGGTTGTTCACTTCAGGATTAATTCAACTCCTATTTACCACTGAGACATTCGCTGTTGGAATCAATATGCCTGCATGTACAGTAGTATTTGATAGCCTTGAAAAATTTGATGGCGTAAGTTTCCGTTATCTACAAGCACGAGAATATCACCAAATGGCAGGCCGCGCGGGCAGGCGTGGGATTGATACCGTTGGTTATGTGTACGCACAAATTCAACCGCAATATGCAGCACAGGACGATGTTGGCAAATCTATATCCAACACCATCGAACCAATCGTCAGTCAGTTCAATCTCTCATATTCCAGTATACTCAGTCTATATGAAAAATATGGTGACAACATTTACGATGTCTACACGATGAGTTTGAGCAACCATCAGAATTATAAGCGGATTATTGATCTCAACAAACAGATTGCGCTTCTGGATGAAGAACGCGAATCCTTACCCCTTCCCACTTGTATTCACGACGATATTGAGGGAATGGAACAGATTGAGGGTTATCATCAACTTAAGCGGATAAATGGAAAGAAGACCGAAAAGTTACAGTCGGAATTAGCCACTCTTAAATCTCGAATATCGCGCGGAAAGTCGAATAAGAAGGAACAGAAGGAGAAGTTGACACCGATTTACAATAAGATGAAAAACCTTGATCGTCAACTCCCTAATAATCTTTGCCACGAATGCCACCAACGGAAAGAATGCACCAATAGGTATCAGACAATCCGTAAACAGGACCAGTATATACAGAACATAAAAAAGAGACAAACAATCATTGAGAATTACCATCGTGATCAGATAGCTGCCCGTCTCAACGTTCTTGAAAAGCTTGGTTATGTTGAGGAACAGACGCTACTGCCACGTGGGAACACTGCATCGCATATTTATGGATATGAACTCCAGTTGACCCAACTTCTCTTTAGCGGTTTTTTTGAGAGGTTGAGTGAGGATGAAATCAATTGTCTCATGGTAGCAATTGTGTCTGAACCTCGCAAGGATGGGTATTTCAAAAAATTACAGAATGAGAGATTGCTATCTATTTTGGGAACAGCGTGGAACGAAATGTTAGACATTCAGAAGGTAGAAAACCAACTCAATGTGTCAGAAATTATCCCAGTGTTGGAACCCCGGTTGTGCTCAGCAATGCTTGCCTGGAGCCGTGGTTGTGAATTTGATAAGTTAACCGACTATGCCGATCTTGATGCGGGGGACTTTGTCAGAACCTTCAGACTTGTGATTGACCAGTTACGCCAAATCCGGCGGGCAATGACAGGGCACACTGCCCTCATTGATAAGCTTAATCGTTGTATTGGTAAAATTAATCGTGATGTTGTTGATGCCGAACGCCAACTGCGAATTGGACAGAAGGACCCTTTCGAAAAGGAAGATGACGCAGTAAACAAGGAAAATAACACAGTAAACGCTGATCCCAGCTAATATAGTCCATAGGTGTCAATTTAAGCAACACAAAGAATGGTAAGTGCGGTTCCTAACCGAACCTTATGTGTCAATTTAAGAAAACAGGACGCCTTCCACTGACACGGTAGGAGCGGTTTCTAACCGCTCTGTATTGTTGGAAGCGCGCTTGGCAGGATCGCAGATGTGTTGTAGCACAAACTTTTAGTTTGTGCCCTATTAGACGCAAACTAAAAGTTTGCGCTACAGAACGGAGAACCACTAAATTGACACCTATGAGGTAAGCATAGCGAAACCCAAAGACTTAGGATAGTCTATTCATCGTGAAACTCACTCTTCATATCAGAATTAAGGAGAAAAAAAATGGCAAATAAAGACTTTGACCTGAGAGGAAATATTAAAGTTCGATCGGCTAAAGAAGATGATGCTAATCATTTACAAACATATTGCTTCCCTGAAAAGACTCAAGAGGAAGTAGTTGACGACTTGAAGGACGATTTAGCAGCGGACAGTCAAACAACCCGCCTTGTTGCTGATGCAAGTGGTTACGCTGTCGGACACATCACTGTAAAACAGCATCCGTTGAATGAAGAGGTAGGTCAAATTAGTGATTTGGCTGTTTCCGGTCCCTTCCGACTGTTAGGTGTTGCTGACCATCTCATTGAAGCTGCCGAAGCTGCTGCTGCCGAAAAGGGTTTGCAAATACTTGAAATTGAACTTGCACCCTCAGATACTCCCGTCATACAGAGATACAAGGATTGGGGATTTTCTGAAAAACCAATTGTCACGCTACAAAAGTCACTCGATGCTGAAGCAGAAGACAATGCCGAAGAGGAAGACGAGGCAGAGCAAGAAAATGATACGAATGGAGAACAGCCTCAACTTTTGCAATAGTACAGACTTCCTTAGAGATTAGACACCAAACCGGTCTATAAAACTTGAAAGTACAATCAGATGCAACGGTTTATGAAACAATTTTTGCTTATCTTTGTAACAGCCTTATATATTGTTGGATGCGGCAACCAAAACGAACATCTGGCAAAAGGGAAAGAATTAATCAAATCCGACAAACGCCGGAAGGAAGAACGCGCTGTTCGTGAATTTAAACTGGCTATTGAACAACAAAATGATAATGCTGAAGCGCATTACCTGCTCGGATTCTATGATTCCCAAGAATTTTACGAAAACAGCCAACCTGAGTGGAATCAGGCGTCAATTGCTCAGAGAGGGCAGCATATGTTCAAAGCATATAGACAAGAACCGCGTGAATACCTCGAAATTTTGGTTTTTGATACACTCCGAGACGATGATGTGAATGTGCAAAATGCTGCATTGGAAGCACTGACGTTAGTCTACCAAAAGGGGGGTCGTAAACAACTTCTCAAACAACTTGAAAAAGCTATTAAGTCCAAAGACAATCGCGACAGGCACGATGCACATTGGGTCATGGCGAACATCGGTAAATCTGATCCTACCACCATGGTACCGATTTTGATTGAATTGCTAAAACATAATCAAATGGGAACCCGTTTGAACGCTGTTAAAGCACTTGGCGAAATTGGAAGTGAAGAAGCAATTCCTGTTCTTGCCGCGTTGGTTGAATCCGGTTCAGCAAAGCGAAAACGTGATCGAGAGGAAGCGGAGGTACGTCAATTGGCTGTCGCAGCACTCGGAAAAATTGGGGGCAAAGCAGTCCCTGAACTTGTCAAAATTACTCAAAACAAGGGATCTTCGCTCCGAGTTGACGCGATCCGCGCATTATCTTCACTCGGTGACGAAAAAGCCGTTCAGCCACTCTTAGACGCATTGAAAGAAAAAAGTAGCCGAGAAATCAATGTGAAGTTAGGAAATTAGAACCTTCAGATAGTTGTTTGCCCGGGTGTAGCGCGATACAACCAAATTTTGAAAGGAACGAGGATGCAGAAAAATATATTACTTATTGGACTATCTATCGGAGTAGTTTTTGCACTTGGATGCGACAATTTCTATTACGATGAACACCTGCAAATAAAGGTGCAGCAACTTGACAGTGACCTTGAAAATAGATGGTCTACAAGCGGTGTAGTCGTAAGTGCTATTACTGAAAATGGGGCTGCTGATAAAGCAAATCTATTACCGGGAGAACTCATTTCTTACATAATAGGCGAGTACCCTATTCAGAATCCTCGCGACTTCAAACAAGCAGTGAAAAAGGCAATGGCTGATGACAATAACATGCTGCTTTACCTCAAAGATAAACAACCGCTCCGAATTGCCATCCGAAAAATGGGGGATAAAGTCGGGATAGAGGTTGAAGGCAGCGGCACTGTTCGTATTAAGAACATAATACCTGGAACACCCGCCGCAAATTCTGAATTCATTCAAGTCGGTGATATAGTTGAAAAAATTGTTGATGAGCGAAAACTTCATGGTCTGGACGACTACAAGAAAGTTGTAAATGAGTTCGCGGAATTAAATTCCAACTTAACGCTCAGGACAACTGAACTTATCGGCGTGAAAATTGCCGCTGTTACAGCACTTGGAAACTTAGGGGATGCGCGTGCCGTAGAGTCTCTAATAGATATTCTTAAAAACAACCGAGAACTTGCCCTCCGTAAAGCCGCCGCACGAAGTTTAGAACGACTTGTCGCCTTGAGTGAACTTAACCCACTCTTCCAAAAGTTTCAACAGGAAAATGTGAATCAACTTCCAGCAGATACACTCGACAGTTACCAACTCGAATCTGCTGAAATACTGAGCTTAATCCTCGTAGACCCCGCTGTGAATACAGCAACGCTTGAAGCACCCTTCGGCATTCAATTTCGACACCGTTCCGAAGCATTACATCAGAAAGTGAACGAAGGTGCGATTGTGGAACTTGCCGAACAATATATCCAAATGGATACAGAACCGGAACAGGAAATTCGCCGCGCATGTCTTTCCATGCTTGGTGTCCTTAAGCCGATTTCTGCGATTGAACCTCTCGTCAAAGTTCTCAGAGATCAAACCGAAATTCCGGGTATCCGATTCCAAGCTGGCTTAGGGCTTAGTCGAATTGGCTCACCCGCTGTTGATGCCCTAATTGCTGCATTCAATGAAGCTGATATCACTGCGAAGGACATTGCTGCTTCTGCTCTTGGCAATATCGGTGGAACAGAGGCCCGCGATTTTCTGATTAATGCATTAGAAACCACCCATGATCCGGCGATACAATTAACGCTGGTGGATGCAATTGCAAAAATTGGAGATGAACCCTCAATCAGTGCACTTGAACGACAGCGACAACGTTTTCAAGAAGATGATTCCGCTATCCGTATCTTTCTTGATGAGGTATTTAGCAGCTTGAAAACTCCCTCTCAGTAAACAATATTTCCTTGATTTCTACAAGTCCGCATACTAAAATATCAATGAAAATTGGACTAATTTCTGACTTGCACACTGATGCAACTGAAACAAATAGAGCGATTATCCCCTACCTTATCAATACTATCAAAAATGCGGATCTTGATGTTTTTGTCCTTGCTGGTGATGTAACCCCGAAGTTATCTGAATTTTACGAAATTCTCGGTGAATTCGACAATGCAGGTTTGACTTGTCAGAAGTTATTTGTTCCAGGTAATCATGATATTTGGGTTAGCGAAGATGCGAATATGACGAGTGAGCAGAAATGCGGAGTGATTTCACAAATCTGTCAAGATCACGGGTTTTACTCACTTATTGATGTGCCACACATCGTTGAAAATATAGGTTTCTGCGGCACAATCGGTTGGTACGACTATACGTTTGCCTCGGACAAATACGATTTTTCTGCTGAGCAGTACGCGGAAAAACAGTTGATGGGAACGGTCTGGAGCGATAAGCGATACGCTAAGTGGGAGGGGACAGACGTGAACGTCGCACATCGCTTTGAAACAGCACTTGGTAAACAGATCACCTTTCTAAAAAATAAGGTCAAACGTATTATTG
The DNA here is from genome assembly GCA_965237835.1 of Candidatus Poribacteria bacterium. GTDB lineage: Bacteria > Poribacteria > WGA-4E > WGA-4E > WGA-3G > MSPOR6. The sequence continues at coordinate 2,286,570 of OZ250160.1, forward strand.
TTGTTACGCATCACGTTCCATTTCGAGAATGTATCCGCTATCGTGGCGAATTACCGTGGGACTATTTCCGTGCATTCATGGGAAGCGAAGGTCTGGGTAAGTTATGTTTGCGGGAACCGCTTGTTACACACGTTCTCTTTGGACATGTGCATTATGCTGTCAATCAACAGGTCGAGAACGTAACGGCAATCTGCGCTCCTATCGGATATTTTCACGAACAACCTGTCGAAAGTTTGCAGTCTTATGCTGAACAACGTTTGACCTGTTTCACTTTAGCAGATGAATCCTAAAACAATGGAAAATGTAAAGCAGTAAAGGAGAATATATGGACATTACTTTAACAAATAGCAACGAAGCCGGTGCCCTTGAATTCCCGTGGGGTGCGATTAAATGGCTATGCAATGATCAAATTGATCCGAATGCTGAGATGACGTTCGGTGTCGTTTATATTAATGCTGGCGAAGGCAATCCAACGCATTATCATCCAAACTGTGAGGAACTTATCTATGTGCTATCCGGTGAGTGCGACCACAAGTTGGGAGATGAAGTTATTCCGCTCAAGCCGGGCATGATGTTAAGGATTCCGCGCAATCTCAAACACAACGCTGTCAACACCGGTTGGCAACCTGTAACGATGATTATCTGCTATTCAGATGCCGACAGACAAACAGTCTTTTGTGATGAAGAAAAATGATTGTAGTCCGAGGGATACCCAATTAACTTGATCCCACTCGGTAGGTGCGGTTCGGAAACCGTACCATAGGCGTCAATTTAAGAAAATGTCTGAGTTTTTATTAACACTTCTCAATAGGCATGATGATTGAGATTGTCCTATATTTAGTCCCGTAGGGACGATATGTTTATAGAAAAACGTATAAGAGTCTCTTTCGCTCCGTAGGTGCGATATGTCCAACAAAAACGTTGTCCAAATATCGCACCTACGGAGCGAAAGAGATTGAGAACATTGGGTGCTATAAACATATAGTCCCTACGGGACTGAAGAGCATTCCTCATATTTGAAAAACCACTAATACCATTTCTCAATAATTATATTCCATTTGCGACTTTCGTGAAATATTTAAAACTTGTGATTTGGGCAATAGCTGCCTTAGTATAATTTCTCAAAATTTGTGTAATTTTGTCCTGCATTTCCTCTATTGTCCCTAATGTGTGCTGAAACAATTTGGCTTTGATGTCTTGCCAGAGCCTTTCGATCGGGTTCAACTCCGGACTATAAGGGGGTAGAAAAATCAAGGCGATATTGTCAGGAAGTTTTAGGGATTTCGCATAATGAAAACTCCCATTATCAAGCACAAGGATATTTAACGTCTCTGGAAAAGTCTTTGCTAACTCATCAATGAATATTTGGAAACAGACACCATTGAGCCAGGGCATTTCAAGGAAGAAACTTTCTCCTGTTATTGGTTCCACAGCACCGTATAGATAAAGGTTCTCGAAAGTGTAATTGATGTTGGCAATCGGTTTGACACCGGGCATGGTGATACGCCGAGACGAGACAGGCAAAAGACCGCATCTTGACTCATCTTGGCAAAAAAGTCGGGCGTTTTGAAAAGATGATGTGTGCTGCGAAATCACGTTATCAACGGTTGTCGCGAAGTTGGCAGCGAACGTATCACACGCTTTTTGGCTTTTTTTTTTATGACTTTTGCGAGGCACTTTGAGTTTGGCGTTCCATTTATAGCGAATTAGCGCGTGAACAGTTTTATAGTTCATTTGGACATCAAAGGTTTCGGAAATATAGTCTGTTATCTGTTGATAACTGGAAAAACCCTCCGGTTTTTCCAGTTCCGCTCGCAACAACTCTTGTTGTTCTTTGGATAGCCGAGGGGGACGCCCCGGGGAATAATCCCGATCCAAAAGCGCATCAAGTCCTTCGGACGCATAAGTCGCTAGCCAGTGTCCAATCGTTTTTCGGTGAACACCTATCAGCGCCGCCGCTTGTTTGCGAGTTGTCGCTTGACCACTGCGAAACAGGTAAAGGGCTGTCAATCTTTGCTTTTGATAACCTACGGGTGTTTTTCTCAACAGGCTTTTCAACTCTGAAACACTTTCTGTAATCTGTGGAGGTTTTATGTTCATCGGTGTCAATCCTATAATTTGTAAAATCGGAATGATTTGTAAAATTGGAAAAAGTTTAGCAGAAATTGAAAATTTTCTAAAGGAAAAATATATATAAGAAATGGTATAAATTGACGCCTATGGTGCGGTTCGGAAACTGTACCATCCGGAAAATAGGACAAATCCCGTTAATTTGGTAGAAGTTATCCGAAATCCTATCAACAGGAATTATGAATTATGTCCGCTAAAGAATCAAAGTGCAAAGTCAAGATTTGCGGAACAACATCAATCCACGATGCTTGCCTTGCTGCTGATGCAGGGGCAGATTACTCTGGTATATTAGTCGACGTTGCTTCTTCAGAACGATCACTGACAACTGCACAAGCAGTAGAAATCGCTAATGATAGTCCTATCTCATCGGTATTGTTGCTATATAATCGAACTACCTCTGACATCCAAGAAGCGGTGTCGCAAATTCAACCTTTCGCGGTTCAACTTCTCGGACAGGAGACACCACAACAGGTTGAAGAACTCAAACGTGTTGTGACATGTCAACTTTGGAAATCTGTCTATTTACCCGCAGGCAGTCCTGAAAATGTGGATAAGTCCGCAGTTCGGGAACAGATGCAAGCATACAGTGAGGCGGGGGCAGACTATCTTTTATTTGATTCTGTTGATATTAGTGTTGATCCGCCACGATTCGGCGGCACAGGTAAAACTTGTGATTGGCAGGTTGCCGCAGAACTAATTGCCGAGAGTCCGCTGCCAGTTTTCTTCGCGGGTGGAATTCGTCCAGAGAACGTAAAAGATGCTATTGAGATGATGACTCCTTATGGTATTGACCTTTGTTCAGGTGTGGAGGCAACTAAAGGTGTCAAAGATCAGCAGAAACTGGAACAACTTATGGAACAGGTTGGACTTGCGTGACTTAAAGGATGTTTACAACTGATCAACTGTATACGCATCTAACAACGCTTCATCAATCTCAACACCAAAACCTGGGGTATCATTGGGATAGAAAGAACCGTCGCGAGGGGAAGGACGTAGGCGACTGTAAAGTTCATTTTCAACGTCATTGCGTGAAGGACCGAAAGTCTCAGCCATACAAGGCATCGGCAAACATGCAGTGAGATGTAACCCCCACGGTGTACCAGCTTGATGTAACCATGTCGGGATACCGAGCTCCGCAGCTTCCTGAGCGATACGAAGACATTCTGTAAAACCACCTGCCCAACTAACATCCGGCTGAATCATGTCTGCAGCCTTCCACCTTAGAAGTTCACGAAATCCGTATCGCGTAAACTCATGTTCACCTGAGACAATCCACGTTGGATCTATCTCTTGCACTAACTGTGCCATACCAGAGTAATCATCAAGCGGAATCGGTTCCTCAATCCATTTGAGATTAGCCTCACCTACAGCGTGTGCAAATCGGAGTGTATACCACACATCCCAACGTAGATAAATATCTGTCATCAGGTCCACATTTGGACCGATCGCATCACGTGCATCATGTATCATCTCAAGGTTTTCAGCGAAGCCATCTTCACCTTCCGCGAGTCCGTTTCGGAGGGGAATCTTGCATGCCGTAAACCCGTTTTCTGCATAATAGCCAACATCAGCACCCGTTGCATACGCGGGAATTTGTAGGCACGGTGTGTCAGTGAAAAGACTATAGACAGGTGCATCTACTATCTTGCCACATAGGTCAACAAGAGCAAGTTCTATCCCACTTAACGCGTAGATGACAAGCCCGCGCCGTCCATAAATTGAGGTAATATGGTATAGATGTTCCCAAATTTTTTCCACATCAAGCGGATCGCGTCCAAGAACGAAGTGTTGAAGATGTTTGTCAATAATCATCGCGCCCGCAAGTCCACCGCCGCCGAGTCCGTATCCTTTTAATCCTTTATCGGTGGTAACTTCTACGATTAACGCGCCGGCTTGTGCTGCGAAGGGACCGCGCCAATCGACATGAACATTTTTGGGTGTAGACTGTCCTGGCATTTCACCCTTGGCAAAGCCGAGTGACGGCATTGCGCGAGGGTTTAGGTTGACGTGCCATGTGCGGATACCTGCTACAGTGTGACGGGTTTTGGCGCGTGTTTTCCATTGTGTAGAGAAGATGTTTTCGTTGGTTTGCATGGTTATGTACCCACTTAAGGTAATCTGTAATGCAAGGTCCCCGTGCCTCGTTTTTTTATCGGTTGTGCAATGGACAGGCACAGAGAACTGTCCCAACAATGTAGTCGTATTGAAATATATTAACGTGGTAGGGCATGATAACCTATTCCACTGAAAAATCCGACTACCATCCAGATTCCCACCATAACATATTCACCAAAAATTAAACCAAATGCAACTGGACAGATTCTCCGATACATTAACGGACCACCAAACTTAAGCGTGATGTATTTAATGAACCATCCGAAGAAAATGGAAGACCATAAGTGAAACGATGGATAGGTAGCACCTAATAAGTATCCTATCGGATGAAGTGACCACCAAACAAAACTTTGTCGCATCCATAGCATAAAGCCTGTGAATCCTGCCCCCGCAATCATACTGTATACTTCATCCCACTTAGTTTCAACCGGGAATTGGATAAGTTTATTCATTTTGTTGAAATAAGCACGAGGCGCATTAACAAAGGGCCAATTTTGTAAAAATAGTGCGCCTTTGTCATAGGTAAGCGTCAACGAGGCGTATACAGAAACAAGGATAGCAACGACGATTGAGATACCGAGTATCGGCACAATTCGGCGGCGAACGAGTTGTACTTCATCGGCTGCCTTGAAACTGTGCAGGAAGTTCGGCATCATAAATTCTCCCCAATCCCGCAGAAAAGTCCGCTGGAAACTAAGAACAGCAAGACTTTTTTGACCCATTGCTCCGGATCCGAGCGTAAAATTGATGTAATCTGACGGGAAGAAAGGAGCTTGCACAAGTAACAACCCACCGTTTACCACCATCCATGATAACACTACAGAGGTGATGAAGATTGAGGACAGCGTAACAAGTGCTACCCAAGTGGTTATCCCCGCAATCACAAGAAACGCAACAAGAGTAGCAAATCCAAATAAAAACCCGAGCAGTGCCACGCGATATGGAACTGGTTCATCGGAATCGTCTATCAAACTGCTATCACCTGACGTTCCAACTTGTTTCCTACCAAAGCCAAACGTTTTTCTGAAAATCGTTGCAATATGCTCTCGTCCACCCCAGAAAACAGCCGGAACAAAGATAAGATATCCTCCCATTACTTGACGACTACAACTCACCCACGGTCCAATTCCGACACCAGTCGCATTCATGATGATGTATTGAAGCTTGAAAAAGAGGAAGAAAAACCAGAGACTAAACGATACTTCAAGCGTTAACAGCGAAGCAACGCCAATGACAGAAAAATAGATAGCAATATTCATCGCAGGCCACCAACCGATTGTGTGCCACGGTTTTTCAGTAAAAGCGCGATGAATATTATAAATCAATGGAATTTCAGGCACTGTAGGAAAATGTGCATGCAGTCCGTTGAGAAAATGAATCATCACCGGGAATGCCATACCAACCCACAATAATTTATTTTTGAAAAAGGCGTTGAGAAGTGTACCGTTTTCGGGTTGTGCTGCCAGTTGAACTGGAATCTGGATTAAGGGGAATGAGAACCGTTCGCGCTCTATCCACTGTTTGCGGAGAATTGTGGATAAGCAGAACGTGGTGAAATAGAAAACGATAACAAAAAGCCCCCAGATAAGGAGCGGCTTGATCCAAGGAGACCAAGGGACACTACCACCTGGAGAAAGTCCTTCATAGAAATCTGTTACGGCTTGTGTGTCTGTGACCACTAACCATTCTGGGATGTGCGGTTGGAGTGTCTCTGCCCAATCGTTTTCCGGAGTGGTGAAATAACGCAGTGCCGCAAGACACGGAAGCAGAAATTGCAGCAATCCCATTGAGGGGATACCGACAGCAACAATCAGCATCATCCAGATAACTGCTAATTCAAGTGATGATAAGGAAAAACGGCTGCTCCGTGTCAACAAACGTAAGGGTAGATTGACAATGAACACAAGCAGGAGCAGCCCAAAGATTGAACCGACAGGTAGGTGGTTACCCGCAATTCTTGAATTCTCTATAAAATAGTTATTGTAGGGGGTGATTGCACAAATTCCCCCAACTAAAAGCAGTCCTACAAAGATAGCAGAGAAACGGATTTTTGGGCGGCGAGGCATATATTATTTTTCCATACGATGAAGGGAATTAGTTGACAATCCCACTGCTTTAACTGTGGGTCAAAAAACGCTTGACATTTACATGTATTTTGTGGTATATACATGTATTTTGTGGTATAATTATAAGACTGCCTCAGTGGTGGGTGCGTCAACACCTACCGGACCTTTGACGCGGGAGTCAGAAACCTACGGGAGTCAGATATGCCATACAAAACACACAAAATAACTTTAGTTCCCACTTTTAATCAAAGACGCTGGTTTTCACAACAATGTGGCTATGCAAGATTTGCATATAATCAAGCGTTGTCAGATTTCAAGGCAGGTTTAGATCAAGACAACTTCCAATCGTGGCGAACTCTTAACAACAATTTCAATCAGAAAAAGAAAGATTACGATTGGACAAGTTCACAAGATCAGCGTGCTGCGTTATATGCTATTAAAAATCTGGGTCAAGGCATTGCGAATTGGGTATCCAAGCGTGCGAAATTTCCAAAGTTTAAAGGGCGTGGACATAAACAAAGTTTCACAACAGACGCGCAAGCTGTTAGAGTTGAAGGCAAGAAAATAAAGTTGCCCAAAATCGGTTGGATAAAAACGTTTCAAGAGTTGCGTTTTGTTGGCAAGATTATCAAGGTTACGATTTCAAGGACAGCACATCGTTGGTTTGTATGTATCACCGTTGAAACAGAGGACACCGAAGCAGTTGATAACTCAACGCACCCTGTTATCGGTATAGATGTAGGCATCAACACACTTGCCACCTTAAGCGATGGCACGAAATATGATAATCCGAGACCGCTAAAACGCTATGAGCGAAAACTAAAACGAGAACAACGCAAGTTAAGTCGGCGCGTTTTCAAGTCTAAAAACTGGTTTAAGCAAAAAGCAAAGATTGCACGAACACACTATCGTATTGCTTGTATCAGAAACGATGCACACCACAAAGGGACAACGGATATTGTCAACCGTGCAAGTGGTATCGCGATAGAAACGCTAAAAGTAACGAACATGCTAAAGAATAGAAAACTTGCAAAGGCGTTATCTGATAGTGCATTAGGTGGGTTTCTTTCTAAACTCAAAACAAAATCGGAAACACTGGAAATACCCGTTACAGAAGCACCTCAATTCTTTGCAAGTAGCAAAACCTGTAGCAATTGCGGACATAAGAAAAAAGAACTAAAACTATCAGAGAGAACTTATCATTGCAGTCAATGCGACTATCAAATAGATAGAGATGTCAACGCTGCAATAAACCTAAAACACCTCGCTGTCGGATAGACAGAGAGGATAAACGCCTGTGGAGTCCAAGTAAGACCTCTGTTTGAGGCACGAGAGACGGAAGCAGGAATCACAGAGGAGGGTTGTGTGCTAAAAGAAGCACACGGCTTTGGTTTCCGTCGTGAGTATCACTATCGGTTGAATACACTTTATATGTAAAATAATCATGGACATTATCTTTTGATTTGCGGTGTTGTAGTCGCGCAATTCATTGCAACTCGGACATTTACAATTATGAGTTTGCAAGTCACACCAGCAAATTGTTTCAATAATTATAGCCTTTACTTACTAATGTGTATCAACCGAATGACACAGTGCGAAGCATATTCCTTCCCACCGCGCTACACGCCAACCACCTAACAATTTACTTATTCCCCGTTAGTCCCTTCAACAACCACTGGGTTATAGAGACAGAGTTCTGCGTCTACAATTCTGCCGTCCGGTAACGTATACTGGTTTGGAGTGCCAGAACCCCAAGGCGCATCGTATTCTTTGCTTCGTTCTTTATCAATTTCTTTCTGTTTCTTGGCATTTTCCCACGAGAAACCGTCCATGAGTTGTTCATGTAAGGATGCTTCCAATTCGCTATTTTCAGACTTTCCTGCAATATTCTCAAATTCGTCAGGATCATTTTCTAAATCAAACAAGATGGATTCATCTTCTGGGAACGCTATGTATTTATAGCGAGGGGTTCTCAACATACGCATCGGTCCGGTTGTTTGGTTTGCCCAGTATTCGCTGATGGCAGTGTTTCGCCAACCATTGGTATTTCCAGACATTAGGTTTGACAAATCTGAACCGTCCAAACCTTCTGGAATCGGAATGCCTGCCCTTGCGCATAAAGTCGGAAATAGGTCGTTCAACTCAGCGGGGGCATTGACACGTCTGCCTAAGGTGTCTTCTGCTCGTCTGTCGTGTATAATAAGTGGAACTCGTGCTGCTGCTTCATAATAACTGGATTTCCACCATTGTCCATGTTCACCTGCCATTTCACCGTGGTCGGTGGTGTAAACGATAATTGTGTTCTCTAACAGACCATCACGTTCCAAGATCGTCAACAGATCACCGACACACTCATCCAGAAATTCACAGCATGCATAATATGCAGCACGGGATTTGCGTGCCTCTTCCTCTGGAATGGCTGCTGTATTGAAGTTCTTGCGTAGTCCCTTCGCATAGCGGTGTGTCTGTTCCAAATGTCCCGGTGGGATGTTAGGCATATCCACATTATCGGGATAGTATTTATCGAAAAGTCTCTTAGGGGCAGTCAGCGGAAAATGAGGACGACTATAACTTGCCAACAGGAACCACGGTTGGTCAGCAGGTTGAGACCTTAGGTATTCGATCGTCTCCTCGTTAACAACCCGTTCTTGCAGCAGACTCGATGGGATTTCTGTGATTCCAGCGTCTTGCGTGCGTGTGCGGTTACCGGAACCTCCGCGCAGAGGGTCACGTTGATGTCCGGCACGTCCGCGTATATCTCCGTACGGACGCGATTGGAAACCGTTGAACTGTTCTTTACCACCAAAGTGCATTTTGCCGACCAGCGCGGTAGCGTATCCGTGTTCTGAAAAATGTCCGGGCATCGTGACGTGTTCAGGGTACAGGATTGAACCGTTATTCCAAGCGGAGCATCGGTGCGCGTATTTTCCTGTCAGCATACACATCCGTGAAGGTGTGCAAAGTGGAAATTGGCAATATGCTCCATCAAAGTAGGTGCCAGATTCCGCAAGCCGATCGAGGTGTGGGGTCTGCACAATATTGTTCCCTTCACATCCGATAGCGTGTGGACTGTGTTCATCACTCTGGAGAAATAGGATATTTGGTTTTTGAGCCATGCTGCAATAGTCTCCTTTTTATTGATAGTCTCTGTTTCATTCAATAGGACAATTCACCAAACATGTGGAAATCAACGCCGAAGGGCAGCGCAATGTCCGAGTCTTTTTTAGCGAAATGTTTCGAAAAGTCAATCAGTGTAAATCCAACAAGTTGTTTCGTCTCAGGGTGAAACCGCAGAATCAAATCATCAGCGTATTCAACGTAGTCGGTATATTCGGGTTGGCCTCGCGTCACATAAAGCACATCAGCTTCCTGATCATAGACAATTTTAAGCCCATCTTTATCGTGATTCATCTGAGTTCCTTTTTCTTATAGGATATGCAGTTATAATGAAGTTGTTCCGAATCAATTTAACAATAACAACAATGTGAGTATAATTGTGAGGAAGGTTATCAAAATCCTTATAATATGTGTATTTATAAGGATCCATACGGTGCCTGTTTTCTTCTACCAGTTCGGACAGTTAAAAGCACCTCATTAAGATAGTGTCTCAATTCCCAATGATTTTCAAGGATGTGATGCCATCTTTCATCTGTCAACTCAATGCGGTTACCCCATTTATCGGTAACGTGCCACATATACACCTCAACTCTCTATAGTTTACACAATTTTTCAGCAACGGTCAAGTAGATTTTAGATGATCTGAGTTGAACGTAGTCAAACCTAACCGCATTGCAAAATGGTTATAGTAATGCCAATAATTATAGGAGAACAAGCATGAACAGAATCAATGTGGAGGTTCTGATTTTTGCTTACCGACACCCATTTGAATAGCAGGCAGGATGGTATCTGAGATATTGACAGAATAGTCAAAGATTGTCCAACCGGAAGCACCTAAAAACCGTGCAAGGTGTATCTGACCGATCACGGCATCCGGTGTAAGGAGTGAGTTAGAGGCAGTGGCACCGATGCCCGGATAAATCGCCACCTCTTTCGGCATAAGGGCAAGCTGCTTCTCTAATAGGTCAGTGAAATATTTGGAATCTTCAGTATAATTCATCGGGCAAACGAAGTCAATATAACCTGCTTTTGCCCACGCAATCCAATCCTGACCGATAGAGGTGACACAAGAGGGGTAACCACCAAAAACAGCAGCGGAAATCTTGATATCAGGTTTTACCTCACGTGCACGTTTGTGGATTAAACGGACTAAGCGGGTAATCTGTTGGGCACGCCATTCAGTATACGTTTTCGCATGCTTTCCTGAACCGGGCAGCACAGATGCAGGAAATTCACCAATATGTTGTCTTGTCGCAAGCATGAATCTCTTACCGCACTCATCACAATAACAGGCATGGCTTCCCGGATAACGGATATAGTCAAGATGGATTCCGTCAACATCGTAGTTCCGCACAATTTCCATGATACTACTCAATTCCAACTTGACGTTTTCTGGATGCGAAGGGCAAAGCCAATTGAGAGGGTTGCCGGTAGCAGAGACCTGAGTTCGTCCCACAGCCCGGAGTTCTTCCACAAACTCTTTTGGGGCACCTTCCAAATTCCACGTTATCTTCCATACATGAACCTGCAACTTGTGCTTATGTGAGGCTTTCACGCATTGTGCAATTTGGTCGCCGTATTGCTCAAAGGTCTTACTATGTGGCAACACACTGCTATCGTAATGTGCAACACCACCCCATGCTATATTTGGAAGGATCATATTGATGCCAGCAGCAGCTAATTCCTTAGCGGATCGTTCCCAGTCACCGGGATATGCACCAAGTCCGGAATGATTCCACAAGGCACGCCCTTCTGTCTCATCGCTCAGATGTGACAAAAAATATGCTTTTGAAAGTGCCTCTCGACTTCCACGTGCTGCGGTCATTGATGCATGATAATCCTTTTGAGCATATTTAGTTCGCGCCTGAGTTGTCAAGGTTTTACCTGATTGCAATGCTTCCTTTGCTTCTGAAACCCCACCATACGTTACAAATTTCGTTAAAGTATCAAGGTCATTTATGTGTCCAACGGTTGTCGTCGCATCCAATTCGCGTTTTGCAATTGCATGCTGAAACTCGGGCACCAGATGTCCAATTAGTGCTGCAAACAGTTGTGTTTTGGTTTGAATGTCGTCAGGAAGGAAAACGTGGCTGAAAAAAATACCTGTTTTGCTTAAGAAAAAGGCAGGATACCCAGTCGGTTCACCTTTTGCATTGTGCCAGTGTCCGATTATTTTCGTTTGTGGATCTGTTGATTCTGCCACCGTGATGTTCCACGATACTTGCCGAACAGATCTCGGGACTCCTAATATCTCAGATGTGTCAAATTGAATCGAGGAAAACTGTCCAGGTTCTTCCGCGCGTAGCCACTTCTGACTACGTAAATTCAGAAGTGGTGCTACTTCATCTGCAAGGTTATAGGTTACAAATAGTTTTCCACCGCGTGCGACAAAATCTTTCAGGATGGTGGCGGTTTCTGGTCGTATTTTTGGGTTCAACGGTAGGATAATCAAACGATACGGATTGGAAGATGTGGATTGTAAACGAGGAACAGTGTGGGCAGATGCCTCTTGCAATTCGTCAGCGGAAAAACCGATGCTATTCAGCATACGAACGAAACGTTTACTGACTGAACGGGCGTAGTTCACATCACCTTGTGACACTCCGGATGCTGTTGATGGTAAGAGGATGGCAATATCTGTCTGTTGTGCAGAGGTGTTGGTTAACTCCCCGGTGCAGCAGACAAGAACTAACACGAGGATAAATATGATATTTGTGGGAAAGGTCCTAAACCATAATTTTTTCCGATGAAAGACATTAAAAAACATAACCGGGTTTCCTCAGCAAATGGTTTGCCGGTTTTCGTATCCCTATGTGTTTACCTAATACTATTTCTGAATGATCGTCTATCATTAGCAAAAAACGCGTTTGTAGTCGCGCAATTCACGCGCCTCTTGCACGCTTGCCTGAATGTGAATCCCAAAATCTTATAATGATATTTTATTTTTCAGAAATGGTATAACGTTCTGTAGTGGCAAAATACTTATGGTGTTGATCGGTGTTATTTTGACTAATTTGTTTAGTGTTCCCTAAAAACTTTTCAACACCTCGGACGATAGCTGTGGCTAACTTCTGTTGGTAAGCATTTGATGTGAGTTTCTTTCCCTCTGTCGGATTCGTTACAAATCCTGTCTCAACAAGGATAGCAGGGACACTTGTTCCGATAAGTACAACAAAGCGAGCGTGTTTTACACCACGGTCTGCTGCACCTGTTGCTGCAACCAATTCCTGCTGCACATGTTTTGCCAATCGACGGCTATCTTTACTTTTACTCTCTACTATCAATCCCTTCAAAAGCGATTCCAATTCTTGGATACTATAACCGGAGTTCGCATTTTCTCGTGCAGCGATGATTTCCGCGTTTTTATCCGTACTCGTTACATCTAAATAGTAGGTTTCAATACCGTTGGCTCTCGAATCTCCACTTGCATTTGCATGAATGCTCAGAAATAGGTCAGCCTTATGTTTCGTAGCAAACGCTGTTCGCTCCTTCAACGGGATGAAGCGGTCAGAATCTCGTGTTAGCAGAACAGTATAGCCTTTTGCTGTTAAAATCGCGCCGATTTTCTTTGAGATGCTCAAGGCAATAGGTTTTTCTAAGAGATTTCCCGCGCTGCCTCCCCCTGGGTCTTTCCCGCCGTGTCCAGCGTCTATAACAATCGTTTTGGCAGTTAATCCAAATTCACGTGTAAGGGATCCAGGTGTTAACGTCTCTGGATCAGAGGTAGGAGGATCCGGTTGGACTTTCGGTTGAGAGGGCGTTTCATCGGATGGTGTCGTCCGATTCTGTTGTGCCTTCAGTCCCTTAAGTTCTTCAGATGCGGTGATAACTATTTCCTTCTTCGCTGCGGATTCAACGATGTCAACATATACCGTTTCTGCACGTCTGTCGTATCCTTGCTGTGCATAAGCGCGTCCTAACGCCAACTGCGCGTCTGATGCGACATCTGTATTGGCATATTGGTTTGTCACAATCTGGTAGTGATGTGCTGCCCGTGCGGAATCGCCGATCAGTGTGTAGCACTGGGCGATCCAAAAGTGTGCCTGGGGTAAATGTTCCGAATCAGGATAGGTATAAATGAGTCTTCGGAATGCTGCAATGGCGTGTTGTGGTGCCTCTGCATCTCCAAGTTTGATACACCAAACCCAACAGGAAGCGATAGCATACTGTGCATCATCTGCCAAAGCACTTTGTGTATCATCGCGAATGATATTTTCAAACTCTGAAATTAGCGTATACCATTCATCAAGAGTAGTGTTTTTTTCTCCGCTTGTATACTCGTAATGTTTATCAGCTAACCCATTATAACTTGATATTGTAGTGCAGCCTGAAAATAGGACTGCCAATAAGAGAATTACCGTCCATACAGAACACGGTTTCATGAATTTTACTCCTCCGCCTGTTAATTATGGCATAGCACAGAAACTTGCCTTATGATATGACGGAAATCTGTTTTTCTTTTGTTAATTTTAATATTTGTTAACATGACATAAAACGAAAAATTAGTGGCTTTCGTTACTAAAAACTGATGAGATGAGGACATAGTCGCCGACTCAATGTGTACTTATAAATGTCTGAATTACAGATTTAATTTGACAGAATAAGAAAATTATAGCACAATAGACATATTGAAACATATACCATTTTATTCGTGTCCGTCTCGCCTTGTCTTGCCTGTCTGTGGAATAATTCTATTCGTATTCTTCTATTTGATCGTGGAGAACTCAGCTTGCCTGGGCATATCGCAACAAGCCTCAAGAAGATTGAGACGATGTTGTCAACAGAGGAAACTGGTTCTGCGGCATCTGAGGAAGTTACCTCAGATGCGTAAAATCGTCAATTCTCAAAGGTTATCTCAATCATTTAAAACTTGGAGGATGTATTTATGTTCAAATACTTAGCATTATGTACAGTGCTACTAAGTTTGTCAACAGTTGTTCATGGTGTGGAAGCCACTACTGAACAACAAAAAACACAGTTGCAAGCTATTGCAGACGCTAAAAAAGATGCCGAACGTTTAATTAACGGCACTATCTGGCGTGTTACTGGTTGCTTTGGCAGCATCCTTGGCATCGGTGCCGCTTTTGTTTACGAACCCGCGCTACCAGCATCTGTCCTCATCGGTAAAACACCGGAATATGTAGCATATTATACAGACGAGTTTCGTAGAGAAACACAAGACCTACAAATTTACCACGCATCGACGGGGTGTGTATCGGGTGCTGTCCTTAGTTTGATGCTCTGGGTAGTATTATAACGGTGATGGGAGTATTGATATTAGAGATCTCGTACTGGTTGCAGCAGCATTTGGTAAGACCGTAAACGCTCCTTCCATATATTCACAGTTATTTCAAAGTTTACAGCAACAGTGGAGTGGATCACACAAGCACAACATCTAAATCTCACTGATGCAACCTCACAACGCGGCATTCACTTTCTTGAGCAGCTTTTGGCAGCGTTAACTCCGAAAAAGACATCTCTATTACCGAATTACCCGAATCCATTCAATCCGGAGACATGGATACCGTATCAGTTGGCAAAACCTGCAGATGTGGCAGTGACTATCTATGCGGTGGATGGCACAGTGGTACGTACTTTGGCGTTGGGACATAAGTCTGTCGGTATGTATCAAGGCAAAAGTCGTGCGGCGCATTGGGATGGGAAAAATGCAGTTGGTGAATCTGTTGCCAGCGGTGTGTATTTCTATACGCTTAAAGTAGGGGATTTCTCTGCTACGCGGAAGATATTGATAAGGAAGTAATCTGTTCTGCAGCTGTAGGGCAGGGTTTTGTGCCTACTCGTTGTTTTCTTGCTAAGAGATGACGAGACACAGAAACCTCGCGCTACAATATCATTTTCACAATATCACTTTATCTTTAGGAGGAAACAAACATAATGCAACAATTCAACTATTCAATCGTCAACGTCGTCATCTTCGCAATGCTGATTAGTCTCATCATGAGCTGCGGCGATGATGAAGATCCAAAAATTATAAGTCCCAACCATCTACCGATTGCAGTCGGAAACACCTGGAACTTCATTGATCCTGAATACCCCGATGATTCAGGATCCATCTTCATCACAGGGACAACAAAGTTGTCCAATGGCAAAACTGCATTCATTGCCACAACAGATGAAGATGATGAAGGTTATCTGTCCCGGGCTGCTGATGACCTATTACTGTTCCATAAAGCGTTAAACGATCTTCAAGGAGAGTTGATTTATAGCCCACCGATTAAGGTTGGCACAACGTGGCAAGGACGTGAAGGTGAGGCAGAAGTTGTAGCACAAGAAACTGTCAGCACACCCGCAGGAATTTTTCAAAACTGCTTTCGTATCAATGTACGCGTTGTTGATGATTATGACTATTACTCAATCTGGCTTGCCAAAAATGTTGGTCCCGTCAAATTGGCGGTGATTGATACGCAGGATGGAGAAATTGAGTCAACTATTGTTCTTATGAGATTCAGCAAAGGGGTATCTTTTGGAGAAGATCAAGGTCTCTCAAGGTTCTGAGTATCCCAATGTGGTTTTGTTATAGTAAAACTTCATATTTATAGAAAACTTAGCGGGTTGTTTCAAGCCGCTATGTGAGTAAGGTGTCTACATATTTTTGGTAGAATAGAAATTCAACTTTTTCTAACAAGTTCTTTCAGAAAAAATGAAAATTTCTTGACAAACCGCAAAGTATGTGTTATACTTAATAACATCCTTGAGATGAGACACTACAATCTCATTTTGGGCGGGTAGCTCAGGTGGCTAGAGCGACAGCCTTACAAGCTGTAGGTCACAGGTTCAAGTCCTGTTCCGCCTACTTGTTAGAGATATATTTTGGGCTCGTGGCGCAGTTTGGTTTAGCGCGCCTGCCTGTCACGCAGGAGGTCGCGGGTTCAAGTCCCGTCGGGCCCGTTTACATTTATAGAATTAGCCACAGGTTGTGTCAAGCAATGCTGTGGTTTTTTCGTTACTGAACACCCTACGAGTCTCATTTGTAAATCTGTGTTATAAACAACCCCAGAATAGAGGAGCAGAACTACCGTGCTTGACCTCAAATTTATTAGAGAAAATACCGATGCCGTTCGCAAGATGTTAGCAGATCGTCAGACTGACGCAGACTTAGACAAACTGATTGAATCGGATACACGCTGGCGTGAGAATTTGACTCACACACAGACGCTGCAGGCGCATCAGAATCAGGTATCCCAACAGATCGCCGAACGGAAAAGAGCAAAACAAGATGCGACCGAAACTATTGCAGAGATGCGTAAACTCTCTCAGGAAATCAAGGAGCGTAAAGCGGAAGCCACCGACCTTAAAACTGAGATAGATGCCATCTGTTTGATGATTCCAAATATGCCTGAGGCAAGCACGCCTTTCGGCACCAGTGAGGACGATAACACGGAAGTCAAGACATGGGGTGAAAAACCGAGTTTCGACTTTGAGTTAAAACCACACTGGGAGATCGCAGAACAGTTAGATATTGTTGATTTTCAGCGTGGCGCGAAGGTAGCAGGCAGCAACTTTGTGCTGTTCAAGGGCATGGGGGCGCGACTGGAACGTGCTTTGATTCAGTTCATGCTTGATTTACACACTACCCAACACGGTTACACTGAAGTTTCACCCCCGTTCCTTGCGAATCGTCCGACAATGATGGGGACAGGTCAACTCCCTAAATTTGAGTCAGATATGTATCGGTGCGACAAGGACGAAGAGAATCCTGATAGTGATCTATTTTTGATTCCGACTGCCGAAGTGCCTGTGACAAACCTTTTCGCGGGTGAGATATTGTCCGCTGAAGAGTTGCCTATCTATTATACTGCTTACACTCCCTGTTTTCGACGCGAGGCGGGTGCGTATGGAAAGGATACACGCGGTTTACAAAGGTTACATCAATTTGACAAGGTAGAGATGGTGAAGTTTACGACTCCAGAAAATTCTTATGCAGAACATGAATCGCTCTTAGCGAATGCGGAGAGTGTTTTACAAGCACTCGGTCTGCCTTATCGCGTTGTGCAGCACTGCACAGTAGAACTTTCATTTGCTGCTGCAAAATGCTACGATATTGAAGTCTGGGCACCAGCAGGAGAAAAGTTTTTAGAGGTTTCTTCTTGTAGCAACTTTGAGGCATTCCAAGCACGCCGCGCAAATATCAGATACCGTCCAGAAGCCGGTGCAAAGCCAGAGTTCATCCACACGCTCAATGCGTCTGGCACGGCACTGCCGCGTGTTGTCATCGCACTACTTGAGACGTATCAGAATTCGGATGGGACAGTGCGTGTGCCTGCTGTGCTGCTACCGTATATGGGTGGTTTAAAACAGATTGGATGATGCTCAAGGATTTAAGCCATGGAACTCAACTACTACCCTGAAACCGACTCACTATATATCAATTTGTCCGAGCAACCGAGTGTAGAAAGTCGCGAAATTTCGGAAGGTGTTCTTCTTGATTATGATGCTGACGGCAGGCTTGTTGGTATTGACATTGATAATGCCAGCAGCAAAGTTGAAATGGAGAAACTGATTCTTAGTAAGATCCCTTGCAAGATTGAAACGGCAAGTGCATAGGGTGTTTTAGTTTGTAGATTGAGTAGAACGGAAAACGGAACAGAGAAAAACAGGAAAATACCTAACATACCTGAAAAATACACTACCGCACCCAGCGAGGTGGCAGTGAAACCCAACTTTGTAGCACCATATCCATCAAACCACGCAGAAAAAGTGTTGGGTTTCGCTTACGCTCTACCATAGATGTCAATTTAAGCAATTTAGTTGTAGCACAAACTGTTAGTTTGCGCACTGTAAACACAATCTAAATGAAGTTAAATAAAATAATTCGGTAATTTTTGTTTTTGTGTTATCCTATTGTTCAAGGAGGTATCCGATCATGGCAAAACCCCATACGCTTGAACTCAGTGAAAATGAACGTCAAAAACTCGTTGAACTACGCGATAAAGGCGAACCGGCTTATCTACGGGAACGGGCTGCTGCCCTGCTAAAAATACACGAGGGCTCTTCTCCTCACAAAGTCGCCCAAAAAGGTCTCTTGAAAAAACGCGACCCCGACACTATCTACACCTGGCTTCGCCGCTACCGAGAAAACGGCATTCAAGGGTTGTCTCATAAACCCGGTCGTGGATGGAAACCTGCTTTTTCACCCAAATCGTCTGAAGAAGCCGTGTCGGAGGTCCTCAATACCATCGGACAGGATCCCGGACAGGTTAATGTGCATCAAACGCGCTGGACGCTCCGCACACTTGGAAACATCGTGCCGTGGCTCCACGATGTTTCTGTGCAGGGTATTCATCAAATCCTCTCACGACTGGGCATCAGCTATAAACGCGCCAGAACATACGTGTGGAGCCCGGATACAGACTACGCCGAAAAAATCGCCCGGATCCAGCAAGTTTTAGAAGAGACCCATCAACATCCACAGACTTCTGTTGTCCTTTACCAAGATGAGTTCGGATTTTACCGCCATCCCACCGTGGCAAAAGACTGGGCACAGACAGGCACGAAAACACTGCTAGCCCGTCAGAGCCATCAACCTGAGCAAACTTGTTATGGGATCGGTGCCCTGAACCCACACACAGGAGACGTTGTTTATCAGCAAACTCCAAGATGCACGGTTGAGGCACTCCATGCGTTGGACGCCAAGATTTGCCAACGCTACCTAAAGACGGAACGGATTTATCTGATCCAGGATAATCGTGCGATCCACTTTCACGCCAATCTGATGGAGGCACTTCTACCGCAGACGGTGTCGTTTAAGAAACCGACACCGCCGAGTTGGACAGGGAAACCCTCAAAGAAAATCGGCAAACTGGCGGAACTACCGATTGAGATAGGACAACTACCGACTTATGCGCCGTGGACGAATCCGATTGAAAAACCATGGCGATGGGTGCGTCAATCGGTTTTGCATCTTCATCGTCTCAGCGATGACTGGGAAACCCTAAAAAACAAGGTGATCGCATTTATGACACAGTTCAAAGACGGATCGCAGGCATTGCTACGCTATGTCGGATTATTACCGAATTAATTTTTTGATCTTCATGAAACCGCACCATAGGTGTCAAGTTAGTGAGTAACGTTGGTGCATCTGATACACCTTTCGCCCCTTTGGGGAAACTAAAGAGGTTTTTTCTATGCGTATTCTGGACACCTTTCGCCTCGCTGGTGCTAATGTCCGAGGCGCAATGAATTGCGCGACTACAAACGCGTTCTTTCCTTAAATTGACAGTTATGGGTTTCGTCCACTCTACCCGACCTACAGACCTACCATCCCAAACCCCGCACTATTCTTATCACCAAACCCGCATTCATACCCAATCTGAATCAGTGCCGGACTGCCAGACACGTTAAACGGACACATTATCCCGCGTATCTTGATACCCTTGAAATCTACTAAACGGGTGACGCGTCCCTGTTTCCTGCTGATATAGCCGTCATCAAAATGGAATGCCAACGTATCGTCTTGCGGGATGCGTGCGTGGATCGCTTCATGTTTGCGGAGCAGGTTTTGACAGATAAGTTCGGAGAGTTCGGGATCGTCTGGCAGGCAGTAGTGTGTGCGGCGTTGCCCTTCGTGTTGACGCACAGCTGACATCACGATCGGAGAGAGGCATCGGAACTGCATATCCGATTGAAAACGCGGCACACGCGGGATCGTCACATCCTTGATTTTCAGTTGGTGCGGTCCGATGGAGAGTCTGCCTCCGGTGAGAAGGGTATCGGCAAAATGGGATAGGAATTGTTGGACGGGAGAGGAGACGAACCACGTCAAGGTAGAACGGAAATGTATCTGTTCGCCTGTGATGCTCCGACGTTCTGCCATCAGTTGTGAGAAGGTAAAGAGTTTGAACCTTTTTTCAGCGGTTTGGTAGCCTTCATCGTGTAGGAAATCGGCATATTCAGGGTTGGATTCTGCGAGAAATCGGTAGATTGCGCCGACGAGGAGATGGTTGTAGTTGATGGGTAGTGTTATGCCTTTGCCGACATTGGCAAGGATTTGGATTCGCATAGGGTGTTTCCGTTATGCCTTTCTATAGCATATTTCTCTCTCTTTGATTATATGAAGGATGACAAAAGATGTCAATTGATTATTATACCAAATTAACGGGATTAGAAGTTTTCTACGTAGCGGTTAGCATTGCGAGGCACGGGGACCTCGCGCTACAGATCTCGGTAATTCGGGATTATAACATTTTGAAACTCATCTTTTGTTGAATGTCCGAGGCGCAATGAATTGCGCGACTACGAACGCGTTTTTTGTTAATGAGATGTTATCATTCAGAAATGGTATTATAAAGAGGATGGGGTAGAAAATCAGCCTTATTGTAGTGGGTTTTGCAGTCCTTAAAGGTCATCTCAATCATTCAAAATTGCACTATCTGTCTTCGTGACAAAACTCTCGTTTCTTTTTTGAACCCTATTTCTTTGACTTTTTCTGGGTAGTGCTGTATAATTCCATATACAGTGAAATTTAAAATACCTATCCATTTTCTTTGGATTCGCCGCGTTTGTAGTCGCGCAATTTATTGCACCTCGGACATTGACCTTAGAATTTTGTAGGATGTGTTAAACACACTGAAATCAATAGATCCAGATTTATGAGATATACTCTACAATATCAACAATACGATACACTTAAATGAGGAGGATTTTAATGACACAACCCAAGTATGTTTACTTCTTTGGACCCGGTGAATCTGAAGGTGATACGACCATGCGAGCTCTACTCGGTGGTAAGGGAGCAAACCTTGCCGAGATGACGAACCTCGGTGTTCCTGTTCCCCCAGGTTTCACGATCTCCACTGAAGTTTGCAAATACTACCACGATAACGATCACAAGTACCCCACCGGTCTTGACCAACAGATTACCGAGAATCTTCAGAAATTAGAAAATGCGCTTGGTGCAAAATTCGGTGATACCGAAGATCCACTGCTCGTTTCTGTCCGTTCTGGTGCAGCAGTTTCAATGCCCGGAATGATGGACACTATTCTGAACCTCGGTTTGAATGATGATGCTGTGAAAGGATTAATCGCGAAGTCTGAAAACGCACGTTTCTCTTACGATGCATACCGCCGCTTTGTTCAGATGTTTGGAAACGTTGTTCTGCGGGTTGACCATGATGAGTTTGAACATTTGCTTGAAGAAAAGAAAAAAGCGAAAGGTGTTACATTAGATACGGAATTAGAGGCATCCGATTTGATGGAACTCGTCAAGGAATTCAAGAGTATTATCAAGCAGAGAACAGGAAACGATTTTCCTGATGAGCCACGCCGTCAGTTAGACATGGCACGTGATGCTGTGTTTGAATCTTCGGGCAACCCACGTGCTATTACCTACCGCCGTCTGAACGATATTTCGGAAGAACTTGGTCGTACTGCAGTCAATATTCAAGCAATGGTATTCGGAAATTTGGGTGGAAGTTCCGGCACAGGTGTCGCATTTACCCGAAACCCATCCACTGGTGCGAATCAATTTTATGGCGAATTTTTGATGAATGCTCAAGGTGAAGATGTTGTGGCTGGTATCCGAACCCCGTTGCCGATATCGGAGCTGAAAAATATCTCTCCTGACGCGTATGACGAGTTGGTTGGAATCGGCTTGAAATTAGAGAAACACTACAGCGACATGCAAGATGTAGAGTTCACCATTCAAGATGGTACACTCTATATGCTCCAAACGCGTAACGGAAAACGCACAGGTCAAGCTGCTGTTCGAATTGCTGTTGAGATGGTTGAAGAAGGCTTGATTGATAAAGAAACTGCGTTGACGCGTGTTCCTGCCAACGATCTTGACCAGTTGTTGCATCCGAGTGTAGATCCGGATGCATCTGTTGAAGTAATCGCAAAAGGTTTACCCGCTTCACCAGGCGCAGCGGTTGGAAAAGTAGTTTTCACAGCAATCCGCGCTGAAGAACTTGCTGCTGAAGGTGAGAAAGTTATTCTCGTCCGCGCAGAAACATCGCCAGAAGATATTGGTGGGATGGACGCTGCTGAAGGTATCCTCACTGCACGTGGCGGGATGACAAGCCACGCTGCTGTTGTCGCACGTGGTATGGGTAAATGCTGTGTTGCTGGATGTTCTGATCTGTTTATCAATGAAAAGGCATTGGAATTCTACGCTGGCGGAAAACGTTACGCCGAAGGTGATTTCATTACACTCAACGGCTCCACAGGTGATGTACTCAACGGGCAAGTATCCCTTATCCAGCCTGAACTCAGCGGACAATTCAGAATTCTTATGGAATGGGCAGATGAAGTCCGCACACTGGACATTCGGACCAATGCAGATACACCGGAAGATGCTAAAAATGCCAGGGGATTTGGTGCAGAAGGCATCGGTCTCTGCAGAACTGAGCACATGTTCTTTGGCACTGGGATTGACGCTGTCCGAGAGATGATTCTTGCTGATGAAACGGCAGAACGTAAACTGGCATTAGCAAAACTCCTTTCGCACCAACGTAAAGATTTTACCGGAATCTTTGAGGCGATGGCTGGTTATCCAGTCACCATTCGCACCCTTGATCCACCTCTGCACGAGTTCTTACCGAAAAACGAGACTGAAATCATTGACCTTGCGCAAAGAATTAACGTTGATGCTCAAAAACTTCGTGAACGTATTGAAGAATTACACGAATTCAATCCCATGCTTGGGCATCGCGGATGTAGACTCGGTATCATCTATCCAGAGATAACGGAGATGCAGGCGCGTGCAATCTTTGAAGCCGCTATTGATGTTGCAAAACGCGGTATCAAGGTTTTGCCAGAGATTATGATTCCACTCGTTGGACACATCAATGAATTCTCATTACAACGAAAAGTCGTTGTTGATACAGCGGAGGAAGTCTTTAAAGAGACAGGTACTCGCTTAGAATATCTGGTTGGTACGATGATTGAACTGCCGCGTGCAGCACTTACTGCTGACAAAATCGCCGCAGAAGCCGAATTCTTCTCTTATGGTACGAACGACTTAACACAAACAACGTTTGGCATGAGTCGTGATGATGCATCGAAATTCCTTGATGACTATGTTAGAAACGGCGTCCTCGAATACGATCCGTTCCAAGTTTTAGATCAGGAAGGTGTTGGCAGCCTATTGGAAATTGGTTGTGAAAAGGGGCGTTCAGTACGGCCTGAACTGAAAATCGGGATCTGTGGAGAACACGGCGGCGAACCGAGTTCAGTGAAGTTCTGCTACGGATTAGGATTCGATTACGTTTCATGTTCTCCGTTCCGCGTGCCGATTGCTCGACTTGCTGCAGCGCAGGCTGTCATTGAAGCAAAAGCTTAGGTTACAGTAAAGTGTTTTGATATATTGTAGGCGTGTGTGCATAGTATGCATGCACGCCTATACCATAATTGCAACCTGCAAACCTGCAAGTTGTAAAAAGCAGTTGAATTCCATCAACGTAATATGGTAAATTGTCAATAGAATGTAAAAAAAACACTCAAATACTCATCGTAGGAGGATAAAAATGGATGCTCAAGAAGTACGCCCATTAGTTCAAGAAAGCCTGCCCCCTGAAATTTCTACAATGACGTTGGAGGAATTTCTTGAAAGCGATTTAGAGGGATATGAATACATTAAAGGAGAATTAATTCCGATGGCACCTACCTCATTGGAACACAGTATCATTAGTGTGAACTTAATTTTACTTTTAGGTACGCATGTTCGTGAAAAACAGTTAGGATGTATATCAGTATCTAGCACGGGTTTTCAGGTTGACGAACGTGTACTCATACCTGATATTGCTTTTCTTTCGAACACTCACATTCCGGAAAATCTTAGCAAAGCATCCCCAATTCCGCCAGACCTTGCAGTAGAAGTAGTTTCTCCATCAGACACATTGCTCCGAGTTGAGGAAAAGGCTTTTGCATATCTTGAAGCAGGCACGCAGTTAGTATGGGTACTAAAACCCCTGTCCAAAACAGTGACTGTCTACCGTTCAGAAACAGATATAACTCTGCTCACTCGTAATGATACACTCAGCGGTGAGGAGGTTGTCAAAGGCTTTTCTTGTCAAGTTTCAGAACTTTTTGAATAGCATGTAATCAAACGGCTGTTCTCTTAGAAAGGACAACATTTATGTTAATCGCAGATGTAAATAAAATAGAGGGGCGGACCTATCCTGCCCGTAGACGCACTAGAAATCTCGTTGGCGGTGCATCCCCTATCCAAATTAAGGAATTCGGCATGGGGTTCGTCGTGTTAGAACCAAACGGTGGACAAGTCCCGTGGCACAACCACGAACAGGAAGAGATATACTTCATCGTTGAAGGTGAAGGCGAAATGTGTCTCGGTGAAGAACGTCAAACTATCTCCACAGGACAGACTGTTTTCATCCCATCATGGGTTTTCCATCAGTTGACGAATACCAGCGACACACCGATGCACATGGTCTATTGCTACGGTCCGGCAGGAGATGTTGACCATTGGAAACAGGAACTTGCTGGAACACTACCAAAAGCAGGTATTGATGTGCCACCACTCCCTGAAGGTGCTGCACCCCAATGTACTGACAAACCGAAGGAGTAGTTTGTTATTGTAGTTGTCTCGTTTCCTACCGATGTCCGTGCTATTCCTCACATTTCAAAAAAAACAAGGATTGTAAATGACCAACCATACCCCAAAAACACATCGTGTCGGCATCATCATGAACGGTGTCACCGGCAGGATGGGAACAAATCAACACCTCATCCGCTCTATCTTAGCAATCGCAGAAGAGGGTGGTATCCCGATCGGTGATGGCGAAGTGATTATGCCTGACCCGTTTCTCATCGGTAGAAATCCAGCAAAGTTAGAGAAGTTGTCCGAATCCACTGGTATTGAAAAATGGAGCACAGACTTGGACGCTGCTCTGGCTGATGATGCATATACTGTCTATTTTGACGCGCAGGTTACATCACGCAGAGTTGACGCTGTCCGAGCCGCAATATCAGCCGGAAAACATATCTATTGTGAAAAACCTACCGCCACCGATACTGCAGATGCTTATAGTCTATATGAACAAGCAGCAAAGGCAGGACTCAAAAACGGTGTCGTTCAGGATAAACTCTGGTTACCCGGTATCCGAAAACTAAAACGTTTGATAGATACAGACTTTTTCGGAAAAATCATCTCTGTCCGCGGCGAATTCGGCTATTGGGTTTTCCAAGGTGATGCTATTCCAACGCAACGTCCCTCATGGAATTACCGCGCCGAAGATGGCGGCGGCATTATTCTTGATATGTTCAGCCACTGGCGGTATGTATTAGATAACCTTTTCGGATCGGTCAAAGGTGTATCCTGTATTGGGACAACACATCTTCGACAACGCTGGGACGAGGAAGGCAACCCGTATCCGTGTACGGCTGAGGATGCTGCTTATGCTACTTTTGAATTAGAAGATGGGGTTATTGCTCACTTTAACTCCTCATGGGCAGTTCGGGTTAGACGCGATGATCTGCTGACAATACAGGTAGATGGCTTGAACGGATCAGCAGTTGTTGGCTTGAGAGATTGTTGGATACAACCGCTTTCAGGTACCCCGCGCCCTATCTGGAATCCTGATATTGAACAACCGATTAAATTCTTTGACGGCTGGCTCAAGATTCCCGAACAGGAGACGTACGAGAATGCTTTTAGGGCACAATGGGAGTTGTTCCTCAGGCACATTGTTACCGATAAACCGTTTCCGTGGACACTGCTTGAAGGCGCGAAGGGCGTGCAGTTAGCGGATAAAGGAATGGAATCTTGGAAATCACGTAAATGGGTGGAATTGCCGGAACTATCACCAATTTCGTGATTTCAAACCATATATGGAGGCACTGAAAAATGGCATTAAACGTTACACTCCAAAAAATAGATGAATACCGCTGGCGCATCCCCAAAAGTTATATGAAAGGTATGCGTGTAGATGGCATTATCTATGCCAACGAAAAACTACTTAAACAAGCTAACAGCGATGAGGCATTGCAGCAAGTTGCTAACGTAGCGCATCTCCCTGGCATTGTCAAGCACTCTCTTGCAATGCCCGATTTACATTGGGGCTACGGCTTCGTTATTGGTGGTGTTGCAGCAACAGATCCAAAAGCAGATGGTGTCGTTTCACCGGGAGGTATCGGATACGATATTAATTGCGGCGTGCGGTTGATTCGAACCAATCTTGATGCCAAACAATTAGAGGGCAGGACAAAGGGACTCGTTGGCGAACTCTTTGATAATGTTCCTTGTGGTGTCGGCTCAAAAGGTCAGATTCAACTGTCTCTCAATGAAGAACGTTATATGTTAGAAAAGGGTGCACAATGGGCAATAGAGCGCGAATATGGTCACCCACAAGACTTACAATTTACTGAAGCCGCCGGATTTCTTAAACATGCTAATGCTGACGCTGCCAGCCAGCGCGCCTTAGAACGCGGAAAGAACCAACTCGGTACACTCGGTTCAGGAAACCATTTCCTTGAAGTGCAAGTTGTTGATCGTATCTTTTATCGGGAGGCTGCAGATGCGATGGGTTTGAGTGAAGGGAACGTTTGTGTGATGATTCATACAGGTTCGCGTGGCTTCGGCTATCAAATTTGCGATGAACACGTTAAGAGTTGGGTTCAAGTTGCCGAAAGATACGGAATTAACCTTCCAGATCGCCAACTTGCATCTGCCCCAATCAACTCTCCAGAAGGACAAGATTACATTACTGCCATGGCATGTGGTGCGAATTATGCATGGAACAATCGGCAATGTATTATGCACCTTGTTCGGCAGACTTTTATGAAGTATTTTGACACAACTGAGGATGAACTCGGGTTGGAACTTGTATATGATGTTGCGCATAACATCGGAAAGTTTGAAAAACACGATGTTGATGGTGAAGAACGCGAGTTATTTATCCATCGAAAAGGCGCAACCCGTGCTTTCCCTGCTGGACATCCAGAGATTCCCGAAAAATATCAGAAGGTAGGACAACCGGTTCTAATTCCTGGAGATATGGGGACTGCGTCTTATGTGCTGGTGGGGAATCCAGGGGCTATGGCAGAGACTTGGGGAACGACATGTCATGGTGCGGGTAGAGTTCTTTCAAGACGTAAGGCTATCGCTTTAACTGAAGGGCGTTCTATTCAAAAAGACCTTGAGAAACGAGGTATTTTCGTTCGTGCGGAAGGCAAGCGCACGCTGCAGGAAGAGACCTCTGAGGCATACAAAGATGTGGATGAGGTTGTCCGTGTTGTGGACGAAGCGGGATTATCACGCCGTGTCGCACGTCTCCGTCCGATTGGTGTTGTGAAAGGGTGAAAAATATTTTTATTACCTAAATACATTTATCAAGTTTATGATTTCGTAGAATGAAGTAAACAGTAAAATGTTGGCATGCGGAGATATGCAATGGGTCATTTAAGAATTTCTGTACTTCCTAAGAGCCGAAAATGGCAAGATATTATCCAATATATTATCGGGATGCAAGTTACTGAAACGGAAGTTGCTGAAATTGCACAAAAAACAATTGAGAATATTCGATCACGGTTTCGTCACATTGAAAAAGACAATGGAGTGTTGAAGGCATTTCAATTCCTAGTTAATCTTGCTGTTGCGTCGCGCGAAGAAGATCCACAGATGTGTCTGTTAGACAATTTTGGTGTCGAATTGCCTAATAATCCAACGCTGCTTTCTTTTGTTAAAGCAGTTGGATCTTATGTATCAATGAAAAAAGATTCTTTTGAATACGGAGGAATCGCACAACAAGCTGCCGGTGATGCGATTTCTACTTGGTATGATCAGAATCAACAAGATGCCTTAAGTCTTTTTGAGTCGTTGGAAGATCCGTATAAAGTATGGCGAAAAGCAAATAATGGAGCTGGTTTCTGTGAGTTATCTCGCCTGTTTTTCGCAAAGTTCACACAAAGGTATTTAGAATATTTTCTTGAAAGAGATGTCCCTGCAGCTTTAGGAAATATTGATAAGCAAATCGATTTTAAGCACCTTCTTGAAGAACATGTTGATGCTATTTCTTTACATGCTTTTGAAACAGCGAAAATTACACAGTCTTTTGCAGCAGGATGGTTCAACAAACATGCTAAAACAGGTATTCCCAACGAAAAAGAAATTGAGAGGTTTTTATCCCATGCTTTTGGGAAAATGCGTGATGAGTTACAACGGGAGGGCGAGAAAAAATGAAAAACGACTCTCCACTAACTGTAGATGGCTCGTCACGGATTGTAATATGTAACGCTGCAATATTACCCGAAAGTTATGAATTTACATCGTCAATAAGACTTGAGTATAATGAATCTGATATCAATAACCCAAATATAAAACTTGGTCTCCCCGATTTTATCAGAAGTGTATCTCATATTCCGAATCGGATCCTTGATCTATTGGAAATTGCTGCATATGTCTATTGTGCAGATCGACTCATTTCACGTGGAAATAGAGATAACTTAGAGTACCATAGTTGGTCTCGTTTATTTCACTTTGTTATTAAGGTTAGAGATTACGACTTTTGGAACTCACCAGATGTGATAGATAGACTTGAAAAAGCACTTACCTTCATGTCAGGAGATAGAGGCTATAATTTTACCTTTCAACCCGAACATTTGACACCTCCGGCAGGTCTCTTTGATAAAAAAGAATTTCAAATTGAACCACAACATAATACTAAAGTGATTCTTTTTTCTGGTGGTTTGGATTCGCTGGTTGGAATTATAGATTGCCTTAAAAATTCAGAAGACCAACTTTATCTTGTTAGCCACCGATCTGGTCAACCAAGAACAGCAAAAACACAAGATCAGTTGATAAAAGTACTTAAAGAACGTTTTCCAAACAGAATTAAACACTTCAAATTTCGTTGTAACTTACGCCAAACTATGAGGCGCAGAGAGGAAACTCAGCGGACACGGTTTTTTTTATATTCTTCTATTGCTTATGCTTTGTCAAGTGTATTGTCTGATAATTGTATTTATGTTTACGAAAATGGGATCACATCAATTAATTTCCCTAAACGACAAGATCAGATGAATGCAAGAGCCAGTAGAACAACACATCCAAAAACAATAGTCCTTCTCGAAAATTTCTTCAATTCCTTGTCGGAAATTGATCAACCAAAATTTAAAATTGCTACACCTTTTTTATGGAAAACAAAAACAGACATCCTTTGCATCCTAGACAAACTTGGTCAAAAAGATTTAATCTCAAGTTCAGTGTCTTGCAGCCATACGTCACAGAACATTAGTTATACAACCCACTGTGGAGGTTGCTCACAGTGTATTGACAGACGATTTGCAGCCTACGGGTCTGAATTAGACGATGTAGATGAATCCGGTATTTATGCTTCAGACTTCATTCTGGGAAAAGACGTAAATAATGAAGTTATTACCTCATTGATTGACTATGTTAACCAAGCAAGATATTTTACACAGTGGGATCTTAGGGAGTTTTCCTATAAAATGGCTAATGAATTGTCTGACCTAATTGATTTTGTTCCTGGTTCAAATGATTTAGAAAAAGGAAATAAAATATTGAAATTATGTAGCAAACACGGTAGGCAGGTTGAGGCTGCAAGTCGCAGAATGCGGGAAATACATGATGATGATTTGTATCGTTCATTGCCACAAAATTCGTACCTTCAAATGATTGCCGATAGGAGATTCTTAGAAGATTCGATTCAAGAACAACACTCTCACCAAGCAATATGTTCTAATTCACAACCAAATAGTATTGAACTCTTTTATTCATATTCTCACATAGATGAAGAATTGCGAGATCAACTTGAGAACCATCTCTCAATTTTGAAATGGCAGAGAGTTATCACAAATTGGCATGATCGGAAAATAGGTGCTGGTACCGAATGGGAAGGACAGATTGACGAACATCTAAATTCTGCCCAAATAATATTATTGCTTATTAGTTCTGATTTCATTTCGTCACCTTACTGCTATGATGTTGAAATGGGACGTGCTATGGAACGACACGAGGCGAATGAGGCTCGTGTAATACCTATATTACTGCGCCCCGTTTATTGGAAAATTGCACCTTTTGCTAAACTTAATGCGTTGCCTACAGATGGGAAAGCAGTGACGAGTTGGGATAATCAAGATGAGGCTTTTTTGGACATTGTAGAAGGAATCAGTAAGGTGGTTGATGAACTTAAGAAGATATTATCAAATAATGATGATTAAAGTTATTTGATAATGTCTGTTTTTTCATCAGAAGTGTCCAAAAAATAGGCAATTTTGTTCAATAGACAACCAAATATTCGCCTTTTCCATTGGCATAGAAATTGCTCAATACTATCTATGCCTCCTTAGGTGAGTCGGAACTATGATCTCAAAAATCACAACGTGTTAGCAGTTTTTACTGCGTTTGGTTATAATCCCTGAAAATTCTTAACCGAATAGAGACGTGGTTTCCGACTCTTTTCTCCACTTTTTAGAGAAATAGTAAATATACTTAATTTGCAAAAAGCATTGATTCCACCTATGGATTGTGTTAGAATATGTTGTAGTTTTAACACATGTGAAGGAGAATCTTGTGAAAAAACTTGCTGATATGTCCTGCATTGAATTCCACGAATTGCTCCAACACCTCACTCATGATGATTTTTTTCACTCACGTGAACGACTCATTAGACAGAAAAAAGAGTTATACCAAATTAACGGGATTAGAAGTTTTTTGATATGGCACACGGTTGCGAGGCACGGGGACCTCGCACTACAGATCCAGTTAATTTGGTATTAGTTGTTCATCGAATTGGACACCGGAGTAACGTCTATTAATCTATGTAATAGTCATTAACTTTATTTCTCATGAAGTTGTTTTACCCTGAACCTATCAACTTTCGCAAAGTTTTAATCAACGTTCCTTCAGAAATCCACTTTGCAGCCACGCGCCACACACTGGTAGAATAAGTCGGATAAACGTGCATCATTCCGCTCAATTTCCGCAACGGTATCCTTTCCTGCATCGCTAAAACATACTCGTGGATTACTTCCCCTGCATTTGCGCCAACAAGGTGAACGCCTAAAATCTGCCCTCTCCATTTACTTGCAATCACTTTAGAAAATCCGTGTGTTTCCCCTTCCGCAACTGCCCTGTCAACATCTGATTGCTCCAGTGTAAACACATCAACATCTCCATATTTCTCACGTGCTTCCGCCTCTGTCAAGCCACATCGCGCAACCTCTGGATCACAGAACGTTGTCCAAGGCACAACAGAATAATTAATCTTTTTGGAAAATGGTAAGAGGAAATTCCGGACAAGCAACTGTGCTTGAAATGCTGCCACATGTGTAAAAAGATAGTGTCCAATTACATCACCTGCAGCGTATATGTGTTTCACATGTGTCAGAAGTTGTTCATTAACTACGATTCCACTTTTTCCAACCTGTACACCGATTTTGTCAAGTCCCAAACCTTCAACATTTGGTGCACGTCCTGCAGCAATCAGAATTTTATCAAAAACCTCTTCCTGATTATCTATGGTAGGAGGGGTTTGTAACCCCGATAATGTTACAATTATCCCATCTTTATGTTTTTCGACCTTCGCTATATTCATATTGAGTCGAATATCAATACCTTCAGAGGTAAGATATTGAAGCATCCGTTCAGAAACATTGACATCCTCTTTAGTCAAGATACGTCCACTCCGTTGTGCTATCGTGACCTTTGCACCAAGCCGATGAAAAGCCTGTCCTAATTCAATTGCGATCGGACCGGCACCTACTATCAGTAACCGTTGAGGAAGTTCTTCCAATTCCCACACATTTTCACTGTCCAAATAATCACATGATTCTAATCCGGGTATAGACGGCGCGAGCGGACGTGAACCCGTACTGATAACAAACTTTTTGCTTTTTAGAGTTCGTGTCTGCCCGTTTTCAGTGTCTTCAACTACGAAAGTATCGCGCGATTCAAAATGTCCGTTCCCAAAGATGACATCAACCCCCATTTCGCGGAACCGTTCAGGATTGTCATGTTCCTCTTCAATAACATGTTGTGTGCTCCGTACATATTCCATCACACGTTGCCATTCAGGTGCAGTTTCAGCGGTAGTAATCCCATATTTATCAGCGTTACGGATATAGTTCGCCACCTTCGCTGCTTTGAGAAGTGCTTTAGAAGGCACACATCCTGTCCATAGGCAATCGCCACCGATGCGATGTTTCTCCACAAGGGCGGTCTTTTTTCCGAGTTTAGCACCAGCAACTGCAAGCACAAGTCCTGCACTCCCGCCACCGATAATGGTTATATCATACGTGTCCATAGGTTGACCTCCCTTATCTTGAATGACGTAGGACTTTTCCTGGTAGTTTTCCTGTCACATCGCCATTTTCAATTACGGGAATGCCGTTGACGAATACCCAATTTACGCCGATAGGTGGTTGTACCGGATCAAACCATGTGGAACGGTCTGCAACTGTTTCAGGGTCAAAGATCACAACATCCGCAGCTAGTCCTTGTGTAATTCTACCACGATCAGAAAGTCGGAAACGTTCGGCGGGGAAGCCACTCATCTTATAGACAGCTTCTCTCAGTGAAATCAGTTGACGTTCTCGTACGAATTTGCCAAGATACTGCACGAAACACCCATAACTCCGTGGATGCGGATGGGGGATGTTATAAACACCATCGCTGGCAATCACCATGCGCGGATGGCTTGCAGTGTGGTTCAAGATCCGTTCATTTTCTTCGGGGGGTGTTCCCCACGGCATCACAAAGGTTTCAATCGCAATCTCTTCTCGGATGAAGTCGAATGCGAATTCTTCATTAGATTTGCCTTCACTTTTTGCAGCTTCAGCGAGCGTGATGCCGATATATTTTTTGGATTTGTTATAGCCTACTATTTGATTGCCATCTCCCAATTTTTCCCGTAGATATGGCAGTGATTTTTCTCGAACGCCACTATTCTCCAAGTTAGCTAACATCTCGTCAGGTGCACCGGTCTGATATTCCATCGGTAACATCATAGCAAGGTGTGTCATCCCTGCAGGATATAAATACGATTCAAATGTCAAATCGATATCTTCACGTTCAACGTGTTCAAGCACCTCAGCTGCTTCATCGTCAACGCGTTCATGGGAAATATGGACAGGTATCTCTGCGCGTTGTGCGATTTCAATTGTCTCTTCCCAAGCCTTTTTTCTGCCAATAAGTTGATAACGAATATGTGCGGCGTAGATAGCATCATAATTTGCAGCAATCTTCGAAAGAAACACCAACTCGTTCAAATCAGCATTTGCAGAGGGTTGATAATCCAGACCTAAACAGAGACAACATGCACCCGCCTCAAGCCATTCGCGAGTAGTTCGTTCCATCACTTTGAGTTCATCTGTGGTAGCGGGACGCGCATCCCACCCCATTGCACCAAGACGAACAGCGCAATGCGGTACCTGCGGATAGAGGTTTGCAGGAATCTGTCCCTCAAATATACTGAGATATTCGTCTGGTGTCTGCCAATTGAGCGAAAGTTCAACGTCTCCATACGCAAATTGCGTGTAGTGCCATAGCTCCTGCGCGAGTTGAGATGACAATGGTGCCCATCCAAAACCATCTGGCGCAGCAAGATGTGTGGTTACACCCTGCATGACAGCAGCAAACTGATCACGCCCTCCAAGCAACGAGATTTCAGAATGTACGTGAACATCTACAAAACCAGGACACACAACCTGTCCCCCTGCTGAAATCCGACGATGTGATTCTGCCTTGCCAAGATCACCTATTTCTGCGATTCTATCACCTTGAATGCCGACATCTGCAACATAAGGTTCTCGTTTACCTGTGCCATCAACGATGCTTCCACCAACAATAATAGTGTCAAATTCCACAAATTCCCCCTATAATCCTATTGAATTCTTCAATCAGCACGAAAATGTAAAAATAGACGGTTTAACCAGTCTTGGAATATAGGTGGAATTATAGCATATTTCAGTGATGTATTCAGTTGCTTTTTTGATGGACTTCTGTTATACTCTGCAAAATATCAAAACAGAAGGCATAATATTGTATTGTTGTTAATTCTCTTTACAAACCTCTGAGTGATATGATAAAATTAAGCGAGGGTTTTGTAGATAGTAGTTGTTAGAAAATGAACTTGAAACGGCTGCAACATCAAGTAAACATATTTCTACGGCAGTTTGCACGCTAATGATCGCGTATGCAATTTGGTGAAAACGTTGATTGATAGGAAATTGTTTCAGAAGAAATTCTTATACCATCTTATTAGTAATCCTTACGTAATTTACCCATTGGCAGCGGGTGCATTCGGGGTTTTCGCGTCGTGGGTGTTCAATTTAGAACCGAATGTTCTCTACCTATTCGGAAGTGCGGTCATCGGTATCGGTCTTCCAATTGGAGCGTTGATTACAAAGTGGACTGCTGGCACTGACGATATTGCTAAGCGCGTTCATGAAGAAATACTTCACGAAGCACATCAAAAACAGGAAGAGGAACTGAACGCCCTTCATCAACGATTGAAAAAGGATGGTGACAAAAGAACTGAACAGATGTTGGAAGAACTGCGTGCATTGCACCAATCTTTTCAGGAAGAAGCACGAGATGCGGGTTGGATGGCTACCCTTCCTATTACAGTAAGTGCAGAAATAACAGGTAAAGTCTCTGAACTCTTTACACAAGCAGTTCGCTGTTTGAAAGACACCTTGAAAATGCACGAAAAGTCTAAAGATTCTCAATTAGCAACTGTCAAACGCGTTCTACAGCAACACCGCGAACAGCAGATCGCGGACGTTCAGCAAACAATTATCCAACTTTCACACCTATATGCGCGCGTGCTTACTATCAATCCTGAAAGTAATGAAACAGAACTCTCGCGACTTCGCACAGAACTTGATGAAAGCCTCGTTTTTGCAAAGAAGGTTGATGAACAGATACGGGAATTTACTCCGAACACTGAGGAGATGCGTCAAACGAGTCACGTAGTAGAAAATACTCATACGATGACTGCAGATCCGAAGGCAACGTCCACGGAAGAAGGAAAACTCCAATAATTAGTTGCTTTTAGCAATTATTGGACTATTTCTGCGATATAAAGTGTGTGAAGATGACTGAAACTTTTGTAACTGAAAAATTCAAACAAGTTTTTAGAATGATACAAAATGGATAAAATAAATATCACTTAATCTCACATGCAGGAGGAATTTCGATGGCAAATGGCATTACCCGTTTATACAAGGCTATCTGGTATACGCAAGTCGGACAGGCACTTGAACAGGCAGATAGACTTAGGGAAAATCCTGAAATGGTGCGCGAGACTTCTAAAGACACTATCCATGACAAGCAGGAAAATACACAACACTACAAGCAGGCAGATAGACTCATGGATAACTCTGAAGCAAGGCGCGAGTTAATTGTTCAGAGCAAACCCGCAGGAATGCTCGTTAACAAGAAACTCATGGAAAACCCTGAAGCAGTGCGCGAGGCTTATGAAGATATTATCCGTGACAAGAAGGGACATATCCAACGTTACAAAAATGCGATTGGACAACTCATCGCGATTGTTGAACAGAAAAAGAATTCACTTAAGGGACCTACTAACGACATTGACAAACTTGAACAGATGAAGGCGGATGCAATCGCTAAATCAGAAGAGGTTGCTGCAAACCTACGAAAGTTAGGCACAACAGACGAAGAAATTGAGCAGCATCCAGAATACACGCGATGTATTACCTCTTATAATGATTTTCAGTCTACCCTTGAGGAGAAAAACGTCCGTGTCGCCAAACTTGAGCAGGATATTGAACGTGCACAAGGAGATATTGAATCCCATAAGCTTCAGATAACAAAACTCCATCGTGATATGAGTAAGATTGAGGATGAGCAATCTGATGCAGTCTCGGATCTGATCACTGCTCGTGGACAAGCGGAAATAGCCAATATGCTATCAAGTGTCAGCACGGATGACACCTCTAAGTCCGGGAAATCGTAACTTGTTTCAAGAGATAATCTTATAGATTTAAATGGATGATTTGAAAATAACTTAATTTTTCACATAGGAGGAATTCCAATGGCAAACGGCATTACCCGTTTTTTCAAAGCAATTTGGTACAACCTTACCGGCCGTGCACACGAGCAGGCTGATAAATTGATGGAAAACCCTGAAGCAGTGCGCGGAGCTTATGAAGATATTATCCGCGACAAGCAGGGGAATATCCAACGTTACAAAAGTGCGATCGGTCAACTCATCGCACTTGTTGAACAGAAGAAGAATTCACTTAAGGGATTGACTAACGACATAGACAAACTTGAACAGATGAAAACAGGGGCAATTGCTAAGGCGCAACGCACAGCCGCTGAACTGCAAAAAACTGAGACACCGGACGAGGAGATCAAACAGGATCCAGAATACGTCCGATGTGTTTCCTCATACAATGACTTTCACTCTACTTTAGAGGAGAAAAACGCCCGTGTTGATGAACTTGAGCAGGATATTGAACGTGCGCAAGAAGACATTGAAGCCCATAAACTTCAGATCACCAGTCTCCATCGTGATCTGGGCAAGATTAAGACAGAGCAATCTGAAGCAGTCGCGGACCTGATCACTGCCGGCGCGCAAGAAGATGTCGCGGATATGCTATCTGGGATCAGTACGGACGGTACTTCAGCGGAATTATCGCGGATGCGAGAAATTCGAGAGAAAGCGAAAGGACGATCAAAGGTCGCTCAAGAACTTGCAGGTACCGATTCACGCGCTGAAGAGGAAGAATTTCTTGCCGCTGCACATTCCACTGCTGCTGCTGATGAATTTGATTCTCTTATTTTCGGAGCACAACAGACCGATACCCCGACGAAAACCGATGATTCAGAGGAAGAAAAAGAAAGCAATTCCGAACTGCCGTTATAACATCTTGTTGTAATATAAAACTTGTTTGCGGGTTTCTCTGTCTATTGATTTACCTTAATTGGATATGGGCATAGACACCCGCTTCATAACGTTGCTAAACATAGAAAGGAGAAATAGACTATGAACGTTTCCACATGGCATCAAGATAATACGCCGAGTTGCTGGGAAGGTGTCTTAGAAAGGTTGAGGAATTTTGAAACCCAAGTACACCAGATCAAAAAAGCAAAAAAAAGTTCTCAGGTTCCAACGCAAACCCCAGAAACTTTCTATGAACTTCATAACGCGTTGATTGCTGAGACGGACAAGGTTTGGCGTACATCTATAGATACTAAGTCTACTGATTCTATAAGCAATGTCTTAGATAATACATTTGTTGAAGCGATATGGCTATCCCTTGAACAGTATCCAAAAATCGTCAACCATCCAAAAATTGAAAACCTTGACACAGCGGGATCGAAAATCTTCACTCTCTTTACACCTGATGCACCAACAAGTGTGGAAGAATGTGAAAATTTCAAGTCTCAACTGCAACAAACATTCCAAATTCCCGCAGAGATATTAGACAAACTGAACCGGAAACTGTCTGTCCGGACTGCCCCTCTTCAACATCGTTATCAGATAATGCAATGTTTACAGACACGTTTTAATTTGGTGTCGGATAATCCACAACTGGATTCGGATGTCCTTCGTCTTTTTCAGTGCTTATATCCGGGCGCGCCTTTTGAGGTTGGTGAAGTAAAATTGATAAAAACATGTTCTGCACTCTATTTCTGCCTCCCTTCTGAGGTGAAAGATGTTCCTGCCGAAACACAGAACGAACAAAAATTCGATACAACAGATAGACCTCCTAAGAAACAATCTGGTAAGAAAGTAGGATATGCGCAATTTCTCCGAAAAATTTGGCAGGTAGAACCGTTCGCACACTTCCCTGTATTTGGAACTTTTGATGCAGAAGATTTAGACATAAAATTCCGAGAACAGATTGCCGAAGACGCAGGATTGTCTGTGGAATTGGTTACGATTACACTCACACGAATGGTCGGTGTTCTACCTTTGGAGGAACTTGACAAATATCTGATTCACGATACATGGGGACACCAATGGCAGGAAAGTTTACTCGATTTTGAGGACCTTTACACTGAATTATCTCTCTTTAATCGACCGTTATCTTTGACAGAATCTGCCTCAGTTTTAGGTGAACAGACGACATTCGCTGAAGCATTCGTTAAGACAAGTACAGGTGAGATTCATCTTGATACTGAAAAACTTACTGAATTCATTGATGCTGAGCTTTATGAACGTTCTATCATCGCCTTTACCCCTATTCTTGCAGAGATGTTGGCAGATGTCGTAGAATATAAATTCTTAATACTACATCCGGAACAAGCACATCTTATGCCGAGTTCATCGTTACTTAAGGCTTTTCCGAGTAAACTGGATTTGACTCTTGAGGATCTCCATAACTGTTTCGAACGAGCGTCTGAAGCATTCCAAACTTGGGTGGATTCTGATGAGGCAAAACTCCGAATACATACTGAGATTTGCGAAAAACTTGAAATTCCAGATAAAGAGAAAAAACACCAAGAACTGGATCATGTCCTTGAAAAAGCAGTTCAACTTTGTAAGGAACGGCTTGACCGTTTTTATCAACCGGAATGGTATTGGGAGAAAACGTCAGATGGTTGTTTGAAACTCAACGCATTCAGTTTTACAGCACTAAATTTTCTACAAATACATACCGCATTTCTTCAAACTTATGAAACACTCTCACAGATTGAGACGAAGTATGGTTTTAAAGATGCACTTGTATTAGCGATGGGAACATTTTTTGAAATGGAACCGCAACAGAATATCTGGTCTCTTGATCGGTTTTTGACAGAGGGTTTTCTTCCAAGATGGAAAAAGTTGGCTGAAGCAAGTTAATTGAATTATAGTAAATCTGAAATATATCGCCACCCCAGTAGGTGCGGTTTCTAACCGCACCGTGAAACCTATACAAAATGCCGTTAGTTACTGTAATTCAATGAAAGCAAACCTGTAACAATAGAAGACAGAGGAAAAAGCGATAGCAATTAAAGACCCAATTTACAAATTCCGCACAGAAGCAGGGATGCTTATTAATTCTGGTACGTCGCGAAGTATCGTCCTTCACGGAAATATCCATGACCTCTTTTTTATTGAAGAATCAGAAGAGGAAGATTATATCCCTTTGGTTCCCTTCCTTACAAGAAGTTGGGATATTTCAGGTTTTATCCTGATAGTGTATGAACTAAATGGACCACTCCGCTTTCTGCGCGCAAGCGACAGAGACAAGGTGAAAAACGCCTTCAACTTATGGAGAGGGGCTACTGAACCATTACAAAAAAAATCAACGGGTCTCTTCGCACTCACTAATAGGTTGGATAACCAGAATCCTAAAGAAGGTAGATCCGATGATACCTCTGACAACTTGTTTGACCAATACCTAAACGATGCAATTGGAAGTCCAACATTAGCTCTTGAACTACTACGACAATTCTGTCTAATTTCTCGATCCACAAATGCTCTTGGAGAAAAATTTTTACAGGAAAAACTGCTCATCATTATTGAAGCAACAGATATGTTGCTACCAGAAGGTGAAATCCGAAGTCTGAGTTTAGCAGATAGACATAGGATTAGCATCGTCCAGGATTGGATTTCTGACTCTGATTTTATGAAGTGGACAGATACTGTTGTCTTCACTGCTGAATCAAAAAGTCTGGTTAACTCCCGTATCATGCGTCTACCGCAAGTTGTTGACGTAGAAATCCAATCTCCACCGGTAGAAGCGCGTAGACATTTTATTTCATGGTTTAACAGAACCCAAAAACCTACTGATAAAGAACTAAATCTTTGGGGTAGCCAATCACAACTTGCTATATTAACAGCGGGATTATCTCTCCAAGCTTTGCGTCAGCTGCTGATTTCAGTCTGCTATTCCGGTGAGAAACTGCGTCCAGACATTGTAATAGAGAAAGTGTCTGAGTTTATTCAAGCCCAATTAGGTGAGGATGTTGTGGAATTTAAAAAGCCGGCACATACCTTGGAAGATATTGTCGGTAATCAGAAACTGATTGAGTTTTTAAGAATACAGATTATCCCCCGCATCACATCTACAGGAAAAGATTCTCTATCTGGATTGAGCGTTTGTGGACCCATCGGAAGCGGAAAAACATTTATCTTTGAAGGATTGGCAGGGGAACTTGATATCCCTGTGTTAATACTCAAGAATATCCGCAGCATGTGGTTTGGACAAACGGATGTAATCTTTGAACGGCTCAGACGTTTGCTGATGGCACTTGTGAATGTGCTGATTTTTGTTGATGAGGCAGATACACAGTTCGGTGATGTCGGAAGAGACGCACACGCCACTGAACGTAGACTCACTGGAAAGATACAAGCGATGATGTCTGACCCGCAGCTACGCGGCAATATCACTTGGCTACTGATGACGGCACGTATCTATAATCTTTCACCTGACCTTCGGAGAGAAGGTAGGGTTGGTGACATCGTGATTCCGGTCCTTGATCCAACAGGAGAAGACCGAAAGACATTTCTACGTTGGACGCTCAGCAACGTTTTCAGTGGAGAGATATCGGATGAAGTCTTTGAACTCCTCCTTGCGCAAACTGAAGGATATTCTGCAGCCAGTTTCACCTCTCTCCGTGCCGACCTTGAAGCTGCAAAGAACCGCCAAGGTGAGTTGTCTGTAGACGAAATTGTTGACGTCATCTCTGATAGAATTCTTCCCAATATTGGTCCAATTCGGCGTTATCAAACCTTGCAAGCGTTTCTAAATTGCACTCGCAAATCCCTACTTCCAGGGGATTATTCCCATGAAATCCGTGAATCGTGGTCAGAGCAAATTGCGCAACTTGAGGCAATGGGGATTAGGGGATAATACGGATTGACAGTAAAACATAAACTGACGTGAGTTTGACAAATGTGTTTTCTTGTAGGAGGCTTTGTAAGCCCTCCATAAGCGTCAATTTAAGGAAAGAACTCGTTTGTAGTCGTGCAATTCACGCGCCTCTTATATTCAAAGAAAAGAGGCGCGTGAATTGCGCGACTACGAACACTGATATTCTCGTCCTTTGCGTTATTTGAGATGTTGATACAAAAAGGTGCGGTTAGGAAACCGCACCTACCGTCCGGAAAATAGGACAAATCCCATTAATTGGGTATAAGTACCTTAGTCGTTGATTTATTACGGAATTATACTGTTGAACATTACGCTAATGTAGGTTGACAACCTCCCCACCTGCAGCTGAAAGGTAACCCGCACAAACAATTTCAATGGAATGTGCCGCAAATTCAGTGTTCATTTCGCTCTCAACACCATTTTCAATACAATCTATAAACGCACTGAATTCGCGTTGTCCATCATTTCCTTTGCTAACATCTATCCAATGTCGTTTGGACTGCATCCCAATCTCTGCTTGTGTGCTACTCCACATCCCCATCGGGTCAAGCGGGTGTGGTGTTGGCGGTTCAAACGCCGGTTCTGCAGAGAATACTTCTAACCTATTTGCTGAAGCATCAAATGTTAACGTGGCATCAGTGCCAACGAGATGTGCCTTCTGCACACCACCTTTGGCATGACTCTGCCAACCGTAACGTCCAGCAGCAATCGTAGCGGTTATTCCATTTTCCAAAGTTAAGACCAATGCACCAAAATCTTCTATATCGCAGCCGTGATGTTCTTTGAAAAAGTAGTTTGCAGTGCCACTGAACACACGCTGCACCCGTTTTCGCGTCAACCAATTCACCATTGATACAGCATAGACACCGATGTCAAACATTTCAGGTTTTGCTTCTACGAAACTGTAACGTTCCCTAACCGGTTTCTCTATCCGTTTATTACCGACAGGTGCGCTTCCCGGGTGTCCCTTCGCAAACAACACATCACAGTGAATTGCTTTCAGTTCACCGATATATCCACTATCCAATGCCTGTTTGACTGTCCGTGCCCATGTGCTATGAATGTTGCTAAACATCTGTGTCCGAACACCGCTTTTCGCAACAGCATCTACAATCTGTTGTGTCTGTTCAGGATTGAGTGCCATCGGTTTATCAAGGTAGATGTGTTTTCCAGCTTCTGCACATTTCGCACCAACACGTCCACGTCGTTCTACTTCAGTGCAGAGGCTTACAATATGCACATCATGGCGTGCTAAAGCAGCATCAAGGTCAGGAATGAAAGGAAGATTTCGCTCCTCTGCAAGCGAACGTGCCAATGCAATGCGCTCTGCTGGTGCGTCCTTCTCATCAGCGAATGCGACTAATTGACAACGCGGATCGTTCGCAAAATTTGAGGCGTAGTTTTCCTGGTGTGTGTGATGTCCGCCAAGCAAGAGAACACCGTATTTTTCGTTATTTTGCATCTATTAGCCCTCCACTGCTATAGGTTGATCGCTTGCAAGTGCCTGCGTGATCGCATCCGATAGTTCACCCAATTTATTTAATTGTGGTGGCGTAGCACTCAGATAATGTCTGCCTAACGGTGTTTCATGATAGATGACACCTTTGTTGCCTACCAACATGATGTCGATTCCTGTTTCAGTATCAACCCGATTGATACTCAACACTGCCATCTGTCCATCTGCATATTTAACCATTACCGTAACCTGTGTTGCGTCTACATCACCTTGTGCATAAATGCTTTGCGGTTGCGATGGCATCCATCCGTTTGAGAGTGCAACAATTTCGGCAGCAGGTTGCATCAGACTACTTGCCTCGCTTGCAATATTAAGCACACATCTTAGAAACACTGGACTTCCTATACGATCCTCGTCAATTACTGATTGAACAGATTTTTCAAGCAATTCCATTTATTCTCCTTTCTATAGTAACGTAAGCTCGGTATAAGCCTACTTTCGCGAGTTCGTGGGTATATTTTTCCACTGATTCCCCCTGTTTGAGAGGTTTAGGAGGAAGAAATAGGTAAAACATTCTATCTATACTGAAACTCACGTTAATTAGGATGGTATTTCATGCGCT
This sequence comes from Candidatus Poribacteria bacterium, assembly GCA_965237835.1. GTDB lineage: Bacteria > Poribacteria > WGA-4E > WGA-4E > WGA-3G > MSPOR6. The sequence goes on from OZ250160.1 coordinate 2,329,849, forward strand.
AAAAGTCAAGAAAAATCTACAAAACAAAACGCATTTTCATGGCGTTATACCGAATTAACGTGATTTATCTCATTTTTCTTGGTATTAGGTGCGGTTAGAATGCAGATCGCATTTGGGTGAGTACACCGCAAAACTGCACTTACCGAGTGGGATCAAGTTAATTGGGTATTATACCGAATTAACCCGATTTGTAGCGCGAGGTCCCTGGATCCTCCTCGCAATGCCGACTTTATCCGAAGACGTCGAATCAAGTTAATTTGGTATAAGACGAATACTTTGGTGAATTAAGCATTTTCGAGCAAATTAATTTTGTTCTACAGATTTAATTTGATATCATAAATGGAATAAGATATAATAGCCGTAGTAGCATGTAATATATAGAACTGGCATTTCTCAAAAACGCTCAGAAGTCAATATCTATCAACGTTCTCTCAATATGAGATAATGAAAATGCTGATTTATAGGCACCTATTATGTAAGAAATTCACCTTATTTTCAACACAAAACAGAGTGAAATTGTCAATTAAACGGGTTTACCTACGAAAAAAAGCAGGTAAAATCATCATAGCGAATACGCATTTTCATGCTCGTATAGGTGTTTTGTATTGATGGTTATTAGGTTTAGAACAATTTTGAGAAATATCAGTAGAATAATAATAATATCTGTTATTTTTGGTTATATGCGATTTAGGGCTATTTAGTTTTCGGCTTTTTATCTATATTAATCGGCAAGTCGCGAGCTGCAGCTCGCTCGGACAGCGGAAGGTCTTAAAGCGAAAATCTCAATTTTCGGAAAACTAAATAGTTCTGATGCGATTTTACTCGATTTATCAGTGCTTTGCTTGAGTAGTGACTTACGGTTAAGAATAACAAATAATTTGGAATCCCTGATACCTCAAATGAGGTAATACAACTATTTTGAACTGTGAGCGAAAAGTTCGCAGTCACTGGAACCTAAGGAGAAATTTAGAATGCGTAATAAACTTTTACTTTTCACCCTAATAATTGCTGTGTTTTTCAGTTCTATTGCAGGTGCCGATCTGCTAGATGGATTAATTGGATATTGGCCCCTTGATGAAAGCAGCGGAGAAACTGCGTCCGATGCAAGTGGAAGCAACAACGTGGTGACACTTGTCGGCGATGGAGCCACTTGGGATCCTGCTGGTGGGAAGATTGGCGGCGCGTTGCAACTTGATGGCACTGGTAGTGCCGCTGAAGATGCCAACGGCGCGAGTTACATCAATGGGCTTAACGCTTTTAGCGTCGCCCTCTGGATCAAATCCGCTGAAGTTAACTCCAACAAGGGCTTCATGCACGGTAAGGACCCTTCTGGTCAAGACGATACATTCACCCTATGATACGATTCCGCAGGTTTTGATGGCAAAGGTACTAATGTTATCAAAGCAGGCATTACCACGACAGGAGGGGTCACCAGTTATGAGAGTGCAAGCGACACGCAAACCACAGAGTGGCAACACATCGCGTTGACATGGAGCAGTGGCAATCAACTCGCACTCTACATTGGTGGCACGCTTGATGAGGCAACAAATAATAAAGATGCTGTTGAAGGCGAACTGTCCGGTGCCTCCAAATTCCTCATCGGCAAAGGTGGTAAAGATGCCAACGCCTCATGGAACGGTCTGATTGACGAAGTTCATCTCTACAACCGGGTATTAGACGATGGAGAAATTACAAGTTTGGCATCTGGTGTGAATGTTACCCCTGTTGAAGCACGTGGCAAGTTAGCAACTGTTTGGGGTAGTTTAAAACGTCAATAGTAAAATACTTTTGGATCATCACATAGTAGGCGCGCTTCGTAGTGCGTCTACTACTTAGAAAAACAAGATTAACTTGGTTAGTTTTGTTCCCTTAAATTATATAATTAGGAGGAATTTGAAATGCGTAACCAACTTTTACTCACACTTTTAACCCTCATTGTTGTTGTATTTTTCGGTTCTATTGCAAACGCGAGTTTACAAGACGGGTTAGTTGTCTATTATACATTTGATGAAGTTGCTGGAACCGATGCATCTGATGCAAGCAAAAACAAAAACGATGCGAAACTTGTTGGTAGTGCCAGTTGGGAACCCAACGGTGGGAAAATTGACGGTGCTTTGAGACTTGATGGTACTGGAAGTTCTGCTGAAGATGACGATGGTGCTGATTATATAAACGGACTTGAAGTTTTTTCAGTGTCCGTATGGGTTAAATCTGATACCATCCCACACAATAATGGTATATTCATCGCTATGGATCCTGCCGGGCCAGACAATTCATTTACCTTACGATATGATTCCGCTGGTTTTAAAGTCCCAGCAGCGACGAATCTAATAAAAGCAGGTTTTACAACCACAGGTGGTGGAATTCAGTATGAAAGTGCCGACAACTTACAATCTACAGAATGGCAGCACATTGCTCTAACGTGGAGTAGTGGCGATCCTGTTGCACTATATATTGATGCAGAACTTGATACCCCTCAATATAATGCAGATGTAAGAATTGGAACAATTTCTGGAGCCACTAAATTTATTATTGGAAGAGGAGGTAAGGACAACGGCGGCACTTCATGGACCGGACTCATTGATGACGTGCGCATCTACAACAGGGTACTTGACGATAAAGAAATTGCTGAACTGGCTACCGGTGTCCTCGCTGTTGAAGCGAATGGAAAATTAGCGACTACCTGGGGACACCTAAAGCAGAAACGTTATTAATTAGTACCCATGTCCAAAATAGAAGGCAGGGCGTGCCTCCATCCTGTGCTGTATGTAGGCGTGCCCTACATACAAATTGGTTGAAGAAATAATGCAGTCCACTTTGTTACATCGTGAATAGATGCGGGTAAGTTTCGATCCAGTATCCAATGTGAATTAGCGGAACTTTACCAAAACGCTGAAAACACCTTGAAAATCACCAAGATGATAGAGTTTGCGTTTTGACAGACACTGTTGCACTTGATGAACTGCTTGGTGCGTTACGTTGCATTTCTTTTTAGGTGATACATCATGGCTATCTTACAAAACGAACTTGATTTTGCTCGGTCTCCTGCCGACAAGACGCTGTTTCGGAAACATGTACAAAGCGAATTAGACGAGATTCGTGAAGAAGTTGAAGAAACTTGTGCAGTGGCTGGTGATGTTTACCCTGTGCCGGAATCTGCTTATAACGAGACCCTATCTTTGCTGGAACAGATGCCTCGTGATATACCGATGCCAGATATGATGTGGTTAGAAGATGGTGGGATTGGACTAGAATGGCGACCTGGAGAGGGTATAGCAACGATGAGCCTCTACGGTGATGGTCTTGTCGTCTACGGTGTTTTTTTTAGTAAAGATCGGGAGATCGCAGGAATTTGTCCTTTGGTTGACGCTGCCTTCCTACAAGGTTTTATTACAATGCTGACCCGCGTCTTCCAATAGAGGACCTGATATGAATCACTTAAGAAGCGAAAAACTCACTCGCTTCATTTTTTCCAAAAGACATTTTTCTGTAGAAAAAAAGATAGTCAAATATGGTGCTTTTATACCTCCTCCGGATAGTCCCGATCTATCTGTTTTCTGCATCTCAGCCCTCTCTGAAAAAGAAGTGTGGGAAATTGGATGGAGAAATGTTGAAACAGAGAAACGAAGACTGAAAGCAAGGGCAGACATTTTTGTGAGTAACGTTTATGAAAATAATCTGGAGGTCGTTCCTGACCCGCAACTCCATGAACTGCATGCCAATATAACACCTTTTCCAATAGATCGAAGAGAAAGAGATTATATTGCAAGAAGGCTTGCACTTGCCAGTAAATTGGTTTTGCCGCCAGAAGAGATCTAAATCCAACTCCAACCATTACTGCGGAATAACACACAAACGCAACCCACCCACCAATCAGGTGTGAATGGGTATAAACCAAACAAATTAGGAAGAAATAAATAGATGAAGAGCGACGCACACGCTTCTAAAACGCACCCACTGGAAAATACGATACATATTCTTGAAAACCTTCTCGGTTGCAAACTGGAAGATGTAATAGAGGAAGGAGTTTTTAACTCCGATTCCTTAGAAACTTTCCTCACCTCACTCCCCACAGACTCCCTTGAAAACCACCTTACACCGCAATGGGTTGTCCTCGCAGCAGGCAAAGGTACGCGCATTGATCCTACCGGACGTTTGAGCAAGACGTTGGACATAATGTTCGGTGAACAGAACATGCTGCAACACTCACGCCGTTATCTGCTGGGGAATCTTCCCCATATTGTTGTTACCAATTCTCAGATGGCTGCCCGATTAGTTGACATGGAATCATCTGAGCAGCTACTCGGTGGCAATGCTATCACTTGTATTCAAGAAGAAATGAATGGCACAGGTGGTGCGTTGCAAGCGGCACTTCCCACACTTCGCGAGTCAGATGCAGAATGGGTCGGTGTAGCATTCGGTGATGAACCTTTTTTGGAGAGAGCCATCTTTGCACAGACGCTAATATCACATTTTCTCTCTGGGGCAGATGTTACCCTATGTGGCAAGATACCTGATACTGTTGTTGATAAAGGTGGTATATTTTTTGATGCAGACGGCAAATTCATCGGGACAAAAGAGTGGTATGATATGACAGCGGCTGAAAAAGCAGAGATGTGGCAACGTTTAGAGCGCGGTGAAGCATATACCAATACTGGGATCACGATCATTCGCAAAAGCGCAATGTTGGAACGGATAGATCGGTTGCAACCCCATACAAACCGAAACGGTGAACTCCATCATGTTGACCTAATTCGACTCTGTTATGAAGATGGTTTGAAAACAAACGCTTTTATCTACCGTGGGGAAGTCATGTCAGGGGTAAATCGATGGTCAAACGTCTTGACAGGTGAACAGATGTTATATGCTAAGACTCGCGAATTTCTTGCCGGGAAAGGTGTTCGCGTTGATTCCGCAGCACAAATTACATTAGATAGTGAGGATATTGAAATTGGGACGGCATGTTATCTTATCGGCAGAATTCATTTAGGAAAAGGTGTGAAGATTGGTGATTATTGTAGACTTGAAAATGTATCTCTGACCGGTGCCACAAATGTAGGTGATGCTGTTGGGCTTCAGCATGTGACAGCGATTGATAGTATTTTTAAATCAAATCAGATACCTTTGACTTTGGGCAAACCTGTCAGCGGACTTGCGACAGTTAGTCATATCATAAATAGTTCATTTGATAGTGTTATAGTAGGCAGTAGTGTCCAGTTATCAGATATTCGTGCACATGCAACAATAATTCCATCTGATATCCGACTGAAAAATCAAACATTAGGTGTTCCTTTTGCCGTGTCCCCCCTTGGTGTGCCGAGTTCTCTTTTCAGTCAAATTATTCCTTCCAACTATAGACCTGGCGTTTTTACATTTGGTGAAAAGAAAGATTTGCCAGATTGGGAAAACCTTCGAGAACATGTCCGCTCACATAGTGCTTCAGAATTGATACCTCGTGCGACGCGCAATATGCAAGTGCAAGAAGACGTTTGCAACGCAGTGAATACGTTAATGGACATACAACGTGCAAATGGGGATTATCTGATTGAATCTCTTACGCCTGAAGAACTGTGGGGAAGTATCTTTGAGATGGTGAAACTACATACGGGCAATCCGAATCCTTACCATCACGATAAACTAAAGGCACGGAAAACAGCACTTGACTTGATGCCGGAATTTTGGAGTGACAATTGGTTGACAAGGTTAAAACTTGTTGTGGCAGGGAATGTAATTGACTATAGTAGTGCGCGGGTTATCCAAAAGGTGAATGCTAATCCTGACTATTTTTCGCAAGCACTCCGTGCAGCGGTTGAAACGCCTTTTGCCATTGATTGTTATGAACTATTCCACGAAAAAGTTATTGATGCTGCTCCTCAGCAGATTCTGTGGCTTGCTGACAACGATGGCGAAGTTGTCTTTGATATTGCTTTCATTCTGGAACTTGTTGAATGTGGACATCAAATATGTATTGTAGGAAAAGCGGACAACGCTAGCAACGATGTTACACTGGAAGATTTGCATGACATTACAAAACATGCACAATTCGAAGCACTTCAGTGGGAAATTGAGGAGGGTATGGTTACACTTATTTCGTCTGGTGCGAAAACAATAGGCACCAATCTCTATAATGCTACTCCGGAATTTATCAATGCATTGTTAGACGCTGACCTTGTTATATCAAAAGGACAAGGAAATTTCTTTACCACGCCCGGATGGTATAAAGACACCTTTTATCTGCTTATGTCTAAAGGTTTAACTGCTGAAAGAAGCACTGGTGTGGTAGCAGATAGAAATCTACCTGTTGATGGACTTATTTTGGCATATCTTCCAAGTGGAACAAAACGCGTGGCGATGCTACGAGACCTCTGTAACCTTTGAAATCGTAAACTCTCGCTTTCCAGATACAGGAAGTGGGATCTCATCCACAAATTCCATAATTACAGTAACTTCTGCTCCAAACACATCTTGGATTTTCTGGATAATGTAAGTGCCTGTTTCCTTTGTCCACTGTTCATTAACAACAAGTTTCAATACACACTTCTCAAACGTTTCCTGAATTAATTGAAATTGGCTTACACCGACAATGTTATAGAACTGTTGGGTGAAGTATCCGCCGTGTATCAACGTTCCTGTATTTGTTCGGAAAGTCGCAGTGCTACGACCGAGAAGTTCTGCCAAAATAGGTAGATGGTTACCACACGGGCACGTCTCTTCTGAAAGGCGACCGATATCCCCGATTCTATAGCGAATAAATGGCATTGTGTAGTTGTTCAATTGCGTAACGAGCAGATCGCCAGGTTTGGTATAGGGATCAGGACTATCAACCTCAAGATAAATGTCTCGGCAGTTGATATGCATGTGTCCTTTTTCACATTCCATAGCGATTAATCCGACTTCTCTCCCGCCGTATCGGTTGTAAATCTTTGTGTTAAAGACTGTTTCAGCAAGTGATCGGTAATGCGGGTGTAACATCTCTGCAGATGAGATTATGCCTTTCAAATCCCATTTCTGTGCTAAATTATTCTCAGAGAGAAATTTGGCAAATTGATATAATGACGATGGATAGGTGAGAATTGTTTTTGGTTGCCTCTGTTGCATCTTATTGAATATTGTGTGCATAGCAGAATCTGTGAGATTAAATCCGTTAAGCCAGTGCTGATTTCGCCAATAACGGTTCAGATTCTGTTTCCAATTGCCATTTTCGTTGACATCTGCGAGTGAACCCCAGATAATTAGCTGCGGTTCTCCAAAATCCCATCCTGCCCACCTGTCAAAGTAGTAGACGCTCAGATTTCGCTGATTCCAATATTCCCTGTCTTGATAAAATGTAAGTGGCGTACCTGTAGAACCACCTGTTGCATTCATAATCCGTTTTTGTGGTGGAATTGCTTCAGAACAGAGATTTTCAAGTTGTTCTCGGATCGCCTGTTTTTCGAGCGGCGGAATTCTTGATATGTCAATGGTACTGGGATTAATTTTTTGGAACAGAAAATCTTGATTCAAACCAAGTTTATTGAAAAGTTCGCGGTAGTATGGCGTCGTTTGGTTTGCATGCTGAATGAGTTGTTTCAAACGTTCACTTTGAAACTTTAAAATCGTTTCGCGTGGCGCATTGAACAATGCATCTCTTTCTGAAAGTTGGGAACGGTAACGTATACCTTTGCGGTAATTATTGTATGCATGCCAAGCTGCTTTTGAGAATAGCACTTTGGCTGAACGATTGATTGACATGATCTAATATTTTTGAACGTCTAAATATCCGACATTGATCGGACATTTAGACGCATTTTAGGCGAAAGGATATGTCTGGAAGAAGGTCAAGAACGTCCTCTGATGGGATCAATATGTGGTGAATATCCAGGCGGCAACTGATCGCTTGAAGAACGTCCATCTTGGAAAAGTTGATCTGCGTCCGGATTTTCAGGTTCAATAGGTCGTGGGAATTCGCGCCACGCATTCCCATCAAGTGGCAGATCGTAACCATCCTCTCGGAACCAGTTAATCAACCGTTCCCGATAATCTCTTAACGTTCGACCGTATCCGGGATTGCCAGCGAGGTTTCGCTCATCAAGCCTGCCAGCGAGACGTCTGAAGAGCCATTCCTTTTGATCGGCAGCGGAATAGATGTATTTGTATTCAGATGTCAAAAGCATATACATACCTCTGCTTTCATGCGCCAATTGTCCCACAATCGCATCCCGTTCAGTATTGCCGGAAGCAATATCAGCGAGGTCAACCCCGCTACGATCAGTATCTGGTGTTAACCCTGCTGCACCCAGACTGGTGGGAAGCACATCGACAAGACTCGTCGGCGTATCACATTGGACGTTTGCCTCAAAACGTTCAGGATACCGGACAAGCAGCGGTACTCTTGCTGCAACGTCAAGGAAGGAACGTTTGCCGTAACAGTCATAATCCCCAAGTAGTTCTCCATGGTCGGAAGTGAAAAGTATCAACGTATTGTCAAGTTCACCTTCAGATTCCAGATAGTCAAGAATACGACCGACTTGGTAGTCAATGAAAGAGATAGCGGCATAGTATGCGGCTCGCATTGTCCGAAGAAGATTCATATCTCTGCCTTGGTCGCGGTATTTGTAGCGATTCTGATTCCGGTTCCAGTAGGTGTGCAGATGCTCATAGTCTGGTGGTAGGAATGGAAGTGGCATTTCTACTGTTCTGTAGAGTCTATTCCAAGGTACAGGGGATTCAAATGGCGGATGTGGTTTAATGAAACTACTCCAACATAAAAAGGGTCTACTTGTATCTCGCTGGGAGAGGAACTGCAGTGTCTTATCTCCAACCCATTGCGTGTGATGAAGTCGGGCAGGGAGTTGTGAAGGTTGTGGGATGTAGTAGTATTCACTCCGTTCTCCGTGTGGCGCAATGATATGATCAAATCCGTTTTCATGGAGAGACTGTGTAAAATTATCGGGACCGGGTCCTTCCTCTGAAAAATCTCTGGTTTCAAACCCCCACATTTTGCGTCCTTGTGGTGTAAAGTGCATTTTGCCGATACCGTGTGTTTGATACCCTACCTCATTTAGTAAATCCATCACTGAAGAACGATCTTGTGGCATCGCTGAATTGGTCGTGCAGCCAGTTTCATGGGGCCACTGCCCAAGTAGGAAACTACAACGAGATGCTACACACACAGGAGATGGACAGTATGCAGAAGTAAAACTTGTTCCCTCTTGAACAATGCGATCCAATGCGGGTGTCTGAATTATCGGATTTCCGAGTGCACCTACTGTGTCAAAACGCTGCTGATCTGTCATGAGGAAAATTATATTTGGTTTTTTTGCCATGGGTGATCCATCCCTTTCTCAGAGGATATTTGTAATACCCAATTAACCCAATTCGTAGTGCGAGGTCCCCGTGCCTCGCAATGCTGACTTTATCAGAAGACTTCAAATCAAGTTAATTTGGTATAAGTTGCCTGTAGAATTATAGTAATAGCATAACACTTTTTCAACCAAATTGCAACCATTGGGTGCTTTGTCGGGTGTGTAAAGTTTTTGTACAAATAATTATGCAGCTTTTGTGTTTGGATACCAATATCTGTCCCAATCTTTATTCTTCAATAAACACCGCCAACCAAGCACAGCATTGATGCCCGGTTTCTCCCATCTCATAGAAGCTTGTTTACATCTTTGCCCGACGACATGTTTACAGGCACTCTCAATCACACCACTTCCGATCTGATACCCCTTTTCTCTAAACGCTTTATACTGCATACGCGGCGCATGTTTTTCAAAATAACCTGCTTCTCTTTCTAAACTTTCCCTGACTTCCGGATTTTGTGTGCATAAGGCATAGATGCGGGCGACCACTTCTGTGATGTTGCCAGCGTAGAGGTGCGGTTCCGTCTCATTTATCCACGCACCGATAACTTCTGTTTCAGTCTCTCCGAAGGCGTGTTTGGCAACACCATAGAGATGAGATTTGGCGTGCATGTAATCCACAATCTCAACAGCATTAGGGAAGTATTCATCGGCTAATTTCCAAATCCACGCCGCACCATCCCCGATAAAGACAACTTCCTGCGTCGCTATATCCTCTTGATAGATACCACTGTGCGTTGCTAACGCAAATAACTCCTTACCAAAATGTTCCGCATTATTACCGCTCGCAACATACCGGATACTTGGCACTCTGGCACTCGGTGTCGTCTCAGAACCACATTGTGGATAATCTCTGTAAACACACCCAACTTTCACTTCAGTCCACCCGTTTGGTGAGTTCGTATAACACCCATCACAACTCACATACCACCGCTGATTTTCCTCAAGATTTTGGGTTTCTACTTGTTCTGGCACGCTCAAATCTTCTGACCACTCACGCACTTTTTGATGGAGCGTCGTGTGGCTTACTTCTATCCCCTGACGAGACAACTCCTCAGCCGCTTCCCTAAAGTCAAGACACGCTGCCAGACGACACATCGCTTCTGCGACACGATGTGTGTATTGATCCCGCAACTTTTGTCCGGTTTCCCACGGCACATGGTTATGACCCGATGCACAACGATACACCCAACGCTCTACACAGATCACACCACATACCGTCGTAATACGCCGCGCCCTTTTACACCACGGACGGCACACTTGTTCACACTCAGGACATTCAACAGGTTCACAAGCAGACTTACCTGCCATTTGAGAGATAAACATCTCTAAAAACTTTTGACCCCACGAACGAGATGTCTCAAATACACGAAACTCGGCTTCTTCTAACGGTATACACGGATCGGAAAACATCTCTCTCGCAAAATCGTTGAATTCTTCTACAAACTTCTTAAATACTTCTTCAAACTCTTTGACTTCACAACTTGCTAATGATATACTAAACATCGGTATCCTCTCCTATTTTGTTCATAGTTTATGTTCATAGTTTATTAGGAAAGGATACCATTTTTTGGTAAAACTATAAACATCTTTCCAATTCATAACTTGTACAAAAACTTTACACACCCTGCTTTGTCCGCGCACTGTTGTCTGAACCAGGATTTTCAGGATTATCAGATTTTCAGGATTATCGCTTTTGGGCACTTGTCGCACCAATAAATGCCACAGGCGCATTTAGCGTTGTTTGGGTGCTTTGTCCGCGCACTGTTGTCTGAACCAGGATTTTCAGGATTATCAGATTTTCAGGATTATCGCTTTTGGGCACTTGTCGCACCAATAAATGCCACAGGCGCATTTAGCGTTGTTTCACCGAACGTGTAGCGCAATCTTTATGAAGTTTAACAAATAAATTGGGTAATTGTGGCTACGCGACGTGCAATGAATCGCACTACTACAAACAGATCTGCTTTTCTTATCACACGTCCCAGAATTACCCGTTTAAATTCTTAATCTTCATTTAGATTGCAGGCACAATACTGCACAAACTAAATGAAGATTAAAAAATAAATTCGGTAATTTTCTAACCATAGACATCTTGTTTTATGTTTTTCTTGTGTGAGGTCTATTATCTGGTTGTCTGAATCGCGGAGGGCACGGAGGACACAGAAGACGCGGAAAATGCTTTTGTGTCTCCTACATTTGCTTTCGCCAGAGACGGGTCGGTAACAAAGAATCTCTTAATTCCGCGTAATCCGCGTTCTCTGCGATAATCCGCGATTCAGACAGAAAAGAGATCAGAATTACCGAATTAATAAATTAAACTTCATACAGTTTGTGCTACAAAAGATATCAAACACATCTGTTTGAAACAGGATGGACAGATTTTGAGGATTAGCCTTATCAAGAGTTTCCTCAGAAGATCCGGTGCGGTTAGGAATGCAGATCGCATTTGGGTGAGTACACCACAAAACCGCACCTACCGGGTCTGGGTAAAATGAGATCAAAGTATGGAAAACTGAATTGTTCTGGGACGGTTATTTCAAGTATTGCATAATTCCTGTTTATATGCTATATTTTATTAAATGCTTTGAAAAGGAAAATCTATAATGCAAACAGATACCGGTAAAAATACACCACAATCGGATTTACCTGAAGGCGCGAAATTTCGACTTGGCAAGAGTAGTATAATTGGCAATGTTACCTTCTCACCCGACGGCACTCGGCTCGCCGTTGCAGGTGACATCGGGACATGGATATACGATGCACATACTGGTGAAGAGGTTAGCCTCCTCGCGGGACATACTGAATATGTATGGAGTGTTGCGTATTCTCCAAATGGCGAGACTGTTGCTTCTGGAAGTTATGAAGAGATATGGTTATGGGATAGTGCAACTGGCCTTCCGAAAGCAACACTCAAAGAACATAGGGATTATGTCAGGGCGTTAGCATATTCACCTGATGGGAACACGCTCGCGAGTGGCGGTGCGGACAATATTGGGATACTGTGGGACGTTGCTACAGAGGAACCCAAAGTTACACTCAAAGGACATTTGGGGTCTATAAGGAGTATTGCGTATTCGCCTGATGGCAGCACCATTGCTAGTGCAAGTTCGGACGAAACATTGATACTATGGCAAGCTGCAACCGGACAATCTAAGGCGATACTCAAAGGACATACACACGTTGTCAATTCAGTTGCATATTCACCAGATGGGAGCACAATCGTGACCGGAAGTTCCGATGGTACGGTACGGTTATGGGATGCCTTCACGGCAAGACGTAAAAGCACGTTCTCGAATCATAAGTTTTATATTTGGAGTGTTGTGTATTCTCCTGATGGTAGCACCATTGCAATTGGAGGCAGAGATGGTACGGTGCGTTTAGTGGATGTTGTTACAGGTCAAACCAAAAACGAACTCAAGGGACATATAGGTTCTGTTAGAAGTGTTGTGTATTCATTCGATGGAAGCAGAATTGCGAGTGGCAGTGAGGACCATTCAGTACTTTTGTGGGAACTTGTGCTATAGCCAAGGATATCTACATCAATCTCATAAATCATTTGTAGTGTGAGGTCCCTGTGCCTCCAGAGCCATTCAGTTTTAAGAGATTATTCGGGTTTCGGGCATCTTTCTTATGAAAATCCGGTGCGGTTAGGAATGCAGATCGCATTTGGGTGAGTACACCGCAAAACCGCACCATTAGCGTCAATTTAAGGAAAGAACTCGTTTGTAGTCGCGCAATTCATTGCGCCTCTTATATTGAAAGAAAAGAGGCGCGTGAATTGCGCGACTACGAACACTGATATTCTCGTCCTTTGCGTTATTTGAGATGTTGGGACAAAAAGGTGCGGTTAGGAAACCGCATCTACCGTCCAGAAAATAGGACAAATCATGTTAATTGGGTATAAGAAGCACAATGAATTGCGCGACTATAAATACCCTCGTTATACTCGCATAACAACAGGGAGAACTAACGGGCTCCGTTGCATCTGCTTCGCGAAAAACCGGCGGAGTGCACTTCGTATCTCATCTTGCACCGTTTGCGTTTCGTGTTTCTGTTCGTCAGTTAGGTTTTCAATGACTTTCCGAGTTATTTCTTTCGCTTCAGTTATAAGGTTTTCCGAATTGTCCATGTAAACAAAACCGCGAGAAATAATCTCGGGTTCAGTAGCGATCTCACCGCCATCACTATGCAAGACAATAATTGGAATAACCATTCCGTCTTGTGAAAGTTGGATGCGGTCGCGTAGGACAATATCCTCAAGTTCATTTTCAGGTTTCCCATCAACCAATACTCTCCCAGATCTCCCCTGACGATCAAATACTTCACACGATTCTGGTGTGAGACTAATCAGTTCTCCATCTTCAGCCACTCTAATGTTGTCTCTTGGAACACCGACAGATTCAGCAAGTTCGGCATGTCGCACCAGATTTTGATATTCTCCGTGTATAGGGACGAAAAACTTGGGCTGCAAGAGGTTAAGCATCAGTTTCAAGTCTTCACTTGAGCCGTGTCCTGAAACGTGGACATTTGCATTGCGTTCATGGAATATGTTGGCACCGCGTCTCAGTAGATGGTTTACGACATTTCCAATAGATTTCTCGTTGCCCGGAATGATACGGGCAGAGATTACGACTGTGTCGTTCGGTTCAACCTTTAAAAAAGGGTGGTTGTCAAGTGACATCAAGGTCATCGCGGAGCGCGGTTCGCCTTGGCTACCAGTGCATAAAATAACAACCTCATGCGGTTTGAACGTAGATGCATCGCGGGCATCAATCAAATAATCAGGATTCATTTTGAGATGACCAAGTTCAGTTGCTGTTCGGACATTGTTGATCATGGAACGTCCAGTAACTGCCACGAGCCTATGATGTTTCATCGCCAAATCAACACATTGCTGTAGCCGGTGGAGGCTTGAAGAAAAAGTGCAGAGGAACAGTCTCTGCTCTGTTTTTTGAAAGATATTGTCTATTGAGTCGTAGATGCTGCGTTCAGAAGGTGTCTGACCTTGCCAGTTGGCGTTCGTACTGTCGGATAGCAGTAACTGAACCCCTTCAGAACCTAATCGGGCTAAGGTTTGAATATCGGTCAACTTACCATCAATGGGTGTTCCATCAAACTTAAAATCACCTGTATGGATAATAACCCCAACAGGGGTTCGCAGCGCGATTGCAACTGAATCCGGTATACTGTGTGTGACGTGAATAAACTCGGCAGTGAATTCGCCTAATGTTACGGTATCTCCAGGGGTGATGGGATTCAGTTGTGCTTTACCTAATACGCCGTATTCTTTCAACCTGCCACTTGCGATGGAAAGCGTTAGCTGCGTACTGTAAACTGGTACATCTAATTGTTGCAACACATAGGCCAAAGCACCGATGTGATCTTCGTGACCATGTGTTAGAAGTATCCCGCGAACCTTATCTTGCCGTTCGACGAGGTAGTGGATATCAGGAAAGATTAGATCAACACCGGGCATGTCTGAATTTGGCAACATGAAACCTGTATCAATGACAATGATGTCATCTTCGGTTTCGTATACCATCATGTTAAGCCCGAATTCACCTAATCCTCCTAATGGAATAATTGAAACTTTTTTCTCGGTTATATCTTCGCTATTAATAGTCGTGGAATTTGTCATGTTTAATTTACAACGGTTTACATATCAAAATAATTTGGGGTGAACAGTAACTTGCAAACAACACATTACTGTCTTAATTATAAAAAGTATAACAGGTTTTAATAAAACATTCCAGAAAAATGTATTGATTTTCTGGAATGTTATACCAAATTAACTTGATCCCACTCGGTAGGTGCGGTTTGTAACCGCACCGGAGCTGGTTATGGAATTACCTAATTATTTTTTTATCTTCATCTAACCGCACCTAATACCAGGAAAAATGAGACAAATCCCGTTAATTTGATCTTATTTCCGTATTACCATTTTCCGTGTAGTGATGAAGTCACCTGCTGTGAAAGTGCAGAAATAGGTTCCTGTTGCCACTTTTTCCCCAATATTGTTTCTACCATCCCAATGCGCAGCACGACTACGACTATAGTATACACCCGCAGCCCGATGCCCTAACACCAAGCGTCTAACAACAACGCCATGTATATTATAGAAAGTCAACGAAACATCCGCAGACTTCGCCAACTGATACGGAATCCATGTCTCAGGGTTGAACGGATTGGGATAGTTTGGCATAACTGCCGTTACTTCGGGCACCTGCGGGGCATTGTTGCTGACCGTGGTTGGTGCGCCACCCACAGCGGCGATAACTTCCAGCGGAAGACCGGTAGTGGGTTTGGCTAATGCGTAACCTCTATGGTTAGATGGAATACTCGGCAACGTTCCAATATCTAATGTGACAGCACCCGTTGTGCCAGATGTGCGTGTGACGGTAAGTGTATCGCTTTCCACCGTACCTGTAGATATTGTGACATTTGTTGCACTACCACTGATGCTTCCGTTTGCGACAGTAAGCGGCAGCACAATATCAAAAGGCGCTCCAGTGGGTGCCACTGCCTTAAACTGTCCATCTGATACCTTCTCCAACGATACCGTAAGGGGTAGCGGATTAACTCTTCTGGGGGACATGTGGAGCGATTGCAACGCTGTGAGTTCGTCAAATATACCATCCGGCAAAGAACTACTTATACCGTTGTATATACCGTTGTACAGGTAGAGCGATTGCAACGCTGTGTTTTCGTCAAATATATCAGCCTGTAAAGAAGTCAATGCGTTGCCATTCAAGTAGAGCGTTGTCAACGCTGTGTTTTCGTCAAATATACCATCTGGTAGAGAAGTCAATTCGTTGTACGCCAGGTCGAGATATGTCAACGCTGTGTTTTCGTCAAATATACCCGACGGCAAAGAACTTATACCGTTGCTACGAAGGTGGAGCGATTGCAACGCTGTGTTTTCGTCAAATATACCATCCGGCAAAGAACTCAAATCGTTGCCACTCAGGCTGAGCGTTGTCAACGTTGTGAGTTCGTCAAACATACCCGACGACAAAGGGCTCAAATCGTTGTCACCAAGGTAGAGCGTTGTCAACGCTGTGTTTTCGTCAAATATACCATCCGGCAAAGAACTTATACCGTTGCCACCAAGGTGGAGCGTTGTCAACGCTGTGAGTTCGTCAAATATACCCGACGGCAAAGAACTCAAATCGTTGGAATACAGGTTGAGCGTTGTCAACGCTGTGAGTTCGTCAAATATACCCGACGGCAAAGAACTCAAATCGTTGGAATACAGGGTGAGGTTTACCAACGCTGTGAGTTCGTCAAATATACCCGACGGTAGAGAACTCAATTCATTGTATCTCAGGTCGAGGATTCTCAACGTTGTGAGTTCGTCAAATATACCCGACGGCAAAGAACTCAAATCGTTGTGCGCCAGGTCGAGCCGTGTCAACGTTGTGAGTTCGTCAAACATACCCGACGGCAAAGAACTCAAATCGTTGTGCTCCAGGAAGAGATATCCCAACGCTGTGAGTTCGTCAAATATACCCGACGGTAGAGAACTCAATTCATTGTCACCCAGGTTGAGGACTCTCAACGTTGTGAGTTCGTCAAATATACCATCCGGCAAAGAACTCAAATCGGTGTGACGCATGTTAAGCGTAGTTAGAGATAACCCATCAAAATCACCAGATTTCAGTGAGGTGATACTACTGTAGTTTAGGTTAAATACTCCAATTCCCTTGAGGTGTGCCTCGGTCACTTCGCTGCAATCGTCCACACCAGCTGCAGCCACAATCGCATCTCGGACCTGCGGTGTGCGGTCACAAACAGAGGTAAACGTAGTTTCTGTAGTGGATTCGTCTATGTCGGTGACAGTGATCGTGACACTGATGGAATCGGTGCCACCGTTGTCATCAGAGACAGAAACTGTTACTGAGTAAGAGGACTTCGTTTCAAAATCCAACGTCACACTGGTTTTCAACTGACCACTCGTGCTAATAATGGCGAACGATGCAGCATCCGTGCCACTGAGCGTGTAGGTTAGGGTATCATTGTCAGCATCCGTGGCAGCTACGGCAATGCCGATATTTGTATCTCCTACAGTATTTTCTGCGACAGTCCGAGTGGTGTTTTCACCATCTGTAAACACGGGTGCCCGGTTTTCGTTGACATCAGTGACACTTATCGTGACGCCGATGGAATCGCTGCCGCCTTTGCCGTCAGAGACAGAAACTGTTACTGCATAAGAGGACTTCGTTTCAAAATCCAATGCCTCGCTGGTTTTCAACTGACCACTCGTGTTAACAATGGCAAACGATGCAGCATCCGTGCCACTGAGCGTGTATGTCAACGTATCGTTATCCGCATCCGTGGCAGCAACTGCAGTGCCGATATTTGTGTCTGCCGCTGTATTTTCTGCGACAGTCCGAGTGGTGTTTTCACCATATGTAAACACCGGGGCGCGGTTTTCGTTGACATCCGTGACGTTGATCGTGACGCTGATCATGTCTGTGAGGCTACCATCGGAGACAGTGATTGTCACCGAATATGCTGATTTGTCTTCATAGTTTAGGGTATCTTTTGTTTTCAACTGCCCATTTGTGCTGTCAATGTCAAACGTTGCGGCATCCGTTCCCCCGAGTGTGTATGTCAATGTGTTGCCATCAGGGTCGGTTGCAGCCACAGCAACACCTATATTTGTGTCTGCCGCTGTATTTTCTGCGACAGCGCGCGTAGCACTGTTTCCCTCAGTGAATATAGGTGCATCGTTTTGGTTAGTGACATTGATATTGACGTTAATTACATCAGTGAGGTCGCCATCAGAGACGGTGATAGTCACCGAATATGCTGATTTGTTTTCATAGTTTAGAGTATCTTTTGTTTTCAACTGCCCACTTGTGCTGTCAATGTCAAAAGTTGCGGCATCCGTTCCCCCGAGTATGTATGTCAACGTGTTGCCATCAGGGTCGGTTGCAGCCACAGCAACACCATAGGCGTCAATTTAAGGAAACGTCTATGTTTTTATGAACCCTTATCAATAGGCATGGTTATTGATATTGTCGGACATTTAGTCCCGTAGGGACGATATGTTTATAGTACACCGTCCAGACACGTCTCTTTAGCTCCGTCCGAGCGACATATCCCGATTGGTAACCCATTGCTATAAACATTCCGCCCCTACGGGGCTGAAGAGATTGGGGTTACCACGTTTTCTATAAACATATCGTCCCTACGGGACTGAAGAGCATTTCTCATATTTGAAAAACCACTAAATTGACGCCTATGGTTGCAGCCACAGCAACACCTATATTTGTGTCTGCTATAGTATTTTCTGCGACAGCGCGCGTAGCACTGTTTCCCTCAGTGAATATAGGTGCATCGTTTTGGTTAGTGACATTGATATTGACGTTAATTACATCAGTGAGGTCGCCATCAGAGACGGTGATAGTCACCGAATATGCTGATTTGTTTTCATAGTTTAGAGTATCTTTTGTTTTCAACTGCCCACTTGTGCTGTCAATGTCAAAAGTTGCGGCATCCGTTCCCCCGAGTGTGTATGTCAACGTGTTGCCATCAGGGTCGGTTGCAGCCACAGCAACACCTATATTTGTATCTGCTATAGTATTTTCTGCGACAGCGCGCGTAGCACTGTTTCCCTTAGTGAATATAGGTGCATCGTTTTGGTTAGTGACATTGATATTGACGTTAATTACATCAGTGAGGTCGCCATCAGAGACGGTGATAGTCACCGAATATGAGGATTTGTTTTCATAGTTTAGAGTATCTTTTGTTTTCAACTGCCCACTTGTGCTGTCAATGTCAAAAGTTGCGGCATCCGTTCCACCGAGTGTATATGTCAACGTGTTGCCATCAGGGTCGGTTGCAGCCACAGCCGCACCTATATTTGTATCTGCTATAGTATTTTCTGCGACAGCGCGCGTAGTCGTTTCACCCTCAGTGAACACCGGAGCGCGGTTCGGAATTGTTTCTACTATGTCAGTTATGTTGATCGTAACATTGATAGTGTCTGTGAGACTACCATCGGAGACAGTGATAGTCACCGAATAGGTGTTCTTAGTTTCGTAATCAAGAGTATCCTTTGTTTTCACCTGCCCACTTGTGCTGTCAATGTCAAAAGTTGCGGCATCCGTTCCACTGAGGGTGTAGATCAGTGTGTTTCCATCAGGATCCGTTGCTTCAACGGGTGTGCCGATGTTTTCGTCTGCTGCTGTATTTTCAGCTACAGATCGGGTGGTGCTATTCCCATCAGCGAATACTGGTGCGCGGTTTGGAATGGTTTCATCTATATCGGTAACTGTTATAGTGACGTCGATTGTATCAGAAAGGCTGCTGTCAGAAACAGTGAGTGTTACTTTATAGGTAAATTGGCTTTCAAAGTCAAGCGTTTTCTTTGTTTTCAACTGCCCAGTTGTGCTTTCTAACTCAAAGATATCGGCATCTGCCCCACTAAGAGTGTATGTCAATATGTCACCATCAGGATCAGTAGCACCGATAGCAGTACCGATTTCCACACCTTCCAACGTCTTCTCTGCCACTGTGCGGGTAGTGCTGTTGCCTTCTGTGAAGACTGGAACCTCGTTTACATTGCTGACATTGATAGTAACGACGATTATATTAGTAATGCTGCTGTCAGAGACGGTGATTGTTACCGTATAGGTAGATTGACTTTCACGGTCGAGAGTGGTTTTAGTTTTCAACTGCCCTGTTGAGCTATCAATGTCAAAGGAAGCAGCATCAGGTCCACCAAGAGTGTATGTCAATGTGTTGCCATCAGGGTCAGTTGCAGCTATAGCAGTGCCAATGTTGACACCTACCTCTAAATTTTCTGCTACAGACCGAGTTGTGGCGTTTCCTTCTGTGAAGACTGGCACCTCATTTGCATCTGTGATGTTAATCGTTCCCGCTATAGTGTCAGTGAGACTGCCATCCGAAACAGTAACCGTTATTGAATAAGAGTTCTTGGTTTCGTAGTCAAGCGTTTCCTTTGTTTTTAATTGTCCAGTTGCAACTTCAATTACAAAAGAAGCAGCATCCGTACCACCAAGGGTATATGTCAATGTGTTGCCATCAGGGTCAGTTGCAGCTATAGCAGTGCCGATGTTCGCACCAGCTTCCGTGTTCTCTTCTACTGTGCGAGTAGTGCTTTCACCCTCCGTGAAGACAGGGGCGCGATTGGGAGTCGTTTCGTCTATATTAGTTACGGTTATAGTAACATCAATTGTATCAGAAAGGCTGCCATCGGAGACGATGACTGTTATCTTATAGGAGGACTGGCTTTCATAGTCAAGTATTGTCTTTGTTTTCAGCTGCCCTATAGTGTTGTCAACTTCAAAGAAAGCGACATCTGTGCCACCAAGGGTGTATGTCAATATGTTGCCATCGGCATCTGTCGCAATTATTGGCGTGCCGATGTGAATACCTGCCGCTGCATTCTCTGCGACAGTGCGAGTTGTGGCATCCCCCTCCGTGAAAACTGGCGCATCATTTGCGTCATTGACATTGATATTGACGTTAATTGTATCAGTGAGGCTGCCATCAGAGACTGTTATAGTCACTGAATAGGCGTTTTTGGTTTCATAGTCAAGTTCCGCCTTCGTTTTCAACTGACCCATCGTGCTGTCAATCTCAAACGCAGTGGCATCCGTACCACCGATCGTGTATGCCAAGGTGTTGCCATCAGGATCAGTTGCAGCCACAGCAGCACCGAAGTTCACACCTGCATCTGTGTTCTCTGCAACTATGCGAGCTGTGCTATCGCCCTCAGTGAAGACAGGGGCGCGATTGGGAATCGTTTCGTCTATGTCAGTTACGTTGATAGTAACATTGATTGTATCAGTAAGGCTGCCATCTGAGACAGTGATAGTCACCGAATAGGTGTTCTTGGTTTCGTAATCAAGTGTTGCCTTCGTTTTCAACTGCCCCGTCGCGCTGTCAATCTCAAATGATGTCTCATCTGTGCCACCGCGTGTGTATGTCAGTGTATCATTGTCAGCATCTGTGGCGGTTATCGCAGTGCCGATGTTGACATTTGCGGATGTGTTTTCTGACACTGATCGGGTGATACTTTCACCCCCGGCAAACACTGGTGCAACGTTCGGTTTATCGATGACTATTAAAGGCAAGTCAGCAGATTTAACGAGTTCATAGCCAAGATGGTATTCAGGAAGTTCCGATGATATTTCAATATCCACTGTGACATCATCTGACGAACCTGCCGTTTGTGTCACGGTGATAGAATCGCTTTCTACGCTCCCCGCAGTTAAAGTAAGTAGGTTGGAATCCGAGTTGAGCGTTCCATTTGTAACGGTAAACTTCAGATCTATGTCAATCGGTGTACCAGCAGGCACGACAACTTTGAACTCACCCTCACCAACCTTCTCCAGTGATACGGTCAAGGGTAAGGTTAAAACGCTGTTGTTATGTATCCATAACAGTGTCGGTGTTGACATTCCACGAAATATCCCAGGTGGTAAGTTCCCCAACCGATTGTTATTTAGAAGAAGCTGCTCCAACGATGTAATATTAGAGAACAGATTTTCGGGTAAAGTCGTCAGACTGTTATTATTCAAGTAGAGATATTTCAGTGTTGATACATTGGAAAAAATATCGGGATCAAGGGTTGTCAGTTTGTTATCATTCAGAAAAATCTGTGTTAAAGACTTCAGTCCTGAAAATAAGTTTTTAGGGAGACTTGTCAGTTGATTACTATGAAGATTAAGCTGTCTTATTGAGGAAAGGCTTGAAAATACGTCTTCTGGTAGTGAGTTCAGTTTGTTATTTTGTATGTATAGGGCTGTTAGGCTTGACAGTCCTGAGAATATGTCTGCTGGTAAAGTCGTAAGATTATTGTTTCCCAAGTAAAGTGTGCTCAGAGAAGTAAGTCCTGAAAAATCGTCTGATCTGAGTGTTGATATCCCCGCGTATTCTAAGTTTAGCGTTTGAATTGCAGCCAGATGTGCATCAGTCACATCGCGGCAATCGTCAACCCCTGGTACCGCAGCGACGATTGCCCTACGCACTTGAAGGGTGCGGTGACATGCTGTAGACAGCGCGAAGGTGTAACCGTAATGATTACGTGGTAATCCCGGCAACGTGCCTATAGCAACAATTGGAGTTCCCGATGGGTTAGCCGTGGTAACGGTGAAAAGCGCGCTTTCTACGTTCCCAATTGGGATTGTAATGGTAGTTGCCTCGCTGGTCACACCGTTGTTCGTGGTGTTGATCGACAATGTAATATCAAAAGGTGCGCCAGTGGATATCACAGCCTTGAATTGATCGTCCTCAGTCTTCTGTAATGTGACAATCAGAGGCATGGGGTCAACGGAATTACTGCCTAATCGGAGTGTTGTTAACGCGGTCAAGTCTTCAAAAATACCATCAGGAAGATTACTGAGCAGATTGCTATAGAGATTGAGGTTTGTGAGTGCAGTCATCCCAGAAAAATCACCTGATTTCAGTTCGGTTATACCTTTGTTTCGCAGGTTGAGGTCTGTGATTGCGGTGAGATGTGTTTCTGTCACATCTGCGGCAGCGTCTATGTTCGGGACAGCGGCGACGATGGCATCTTGGACGGCTTGTGTGCGGTCAGTGACAGGGGTAACATCCGAATTGGCTGTGCCGATTGTTAGTAAGAATGTCAGTAAGAATGTTATGGTTAGTGTCTTCAATGTAATCTCCTTTTTCTTTTCTTTCCTAATTCCGGTGAATCAACGCCGAATGCGCGTGGCAGCATGCTGCATGATTCGGCGAGGGTAATATGTTATACATCTCTGAAAAATAAAATATCATTATAAGATTTGAGATTCACACTAATGCAAGCGTGTGAGAGGCGCGTGAATTACGCGAGGACAAACGCGTTTTTTGCTAATGATACTATAGTTTGGACAATTTTTAGGGTTCTTGAGTAATAGTCTGGATTAATAGAAACACTTTTGAGATCAATATTGGTTTATTGGGACACCTTTCGCCCCGCTGGGGAAACTAAAGAGGGTTTGTTCACAATGTCCCTATAGACATTTCGCCCCGCTAGGGCTGCTCTTGCTTGCACCTGAAATTCTTTTTCTGTGAGTTACGTTCCTGTCCGAAACTCAATGAAAAATCAGCAAATACTTGAAAACACAACATGAAACAGATAGAAATTGTCCAAACTATAGTAATATATTAATTATAAGCCAAAACTAATGTAATGTAAAATTAAATTTTTATTGTCTTTATATTAATAAATATAAATAGGACTCCATAACGGAACATATCAACTTGTCTATGTTGTACGGACTTACCAATACCTATTTTATGTGTATCCAAGGTTTTAGTTCGCTACGCCGATACTTGAAGTCTCATATAGAATACAGATTAATTTTAACATTAAACTTAATTTTAAGCAAATTAACGCGTTGTGCTAGTTAACATTTGGTATGTTTGTCTTTCACATGTTTGTCTCGTTTGGGTTTGAATTCCGCAATTTTTTCAATTCACGACACCATCCAAAGGTAGGAGGGAATTCCGATTCCCGACAACGTGTCGCGATTCGGAGATCGCTCGGACAGAATATGAACAGTTGTGAAAAACAACAAAACTATTACGTAACTAGCACAAGTCGTAATAGATAGATTTAGTGTATAACCCCGCCGATAGAAAATAGAATGGAAAATCGGATCCAGTTGTGACACGGGTTAACAGTTTGCTTTATCGCCAATGCAGATCAAAGAAATCGTAAGTAGTTGAGGTAATCTGTCGCATTTTGCCGGTTTCAACATCTAAGATAAAGATTTCGCTGGTGCGTCTCCCATTCGAATCGCCACCGATAAACGCAATCTGGCTACCGTCCGGGCTCCATGTCGCGTCACGTCCTCGGTAAAGACTCAGATTCAGATAACTCTTGAATCGTCCCTGATCTACAGTGGCAACACAGATCTCTCCTGACGTATAAAACAGAAACTGTTTCCCATTTGGCGACCACTCTTCAATGGTTTCACAAGGTGGCTCGTCGCGTTGCAGAAACCATGTCCTACCCATACTGACGACATCCGGTTCTGCAAGTGCAAGGAAATTATCGGTCTTAAACGCTATCCATTTACGGTCTGGCGACCACTCGGGCCATCTTATTCCCTTCGGCAACACTTCAAGCAATCTTCTATTCGGTTCTTTAACCCTTTCGCCTTTTGCATCCCAATGTAGCCATCCCTGTGCCCATTGCTGGGTCCGCCACCGCTTTATTTTCCCATCAACTGTTACCTCCCAATTTTCCAGCCGATCTTTCGAACGGTCGATCTCGACCACCACCAGAACGGCGTGGCTTAATGGAGACCACCAGAAATCGTGAATGTCATATTGTTTCTTGATCAGTTGCTTCTTCTCGGCACCATCTGCCAACATCACATATAGCGATTTTGCCTTGTCCACCCCAGATATGTAAGCAATTCGTTCCCTATCCGGTGACCATCGCGGGTTGCGCGAAACCCCATCATCGGTGAGTCGACGGAAATCTGTGGCATCTGGATTCATCGTACAGATGTTATACTGATGGAATTCCCACCAATTTGTTACATCTCGTCCTCTCTCCAGCGTCCGTGTTGTGATTCGGAAACCGTCTTCATTCAGTAACGGCTCACGAATGGCAAAGACTAATTTACCAACATTACCCTCTGCAAACACAACCGCACCTACCATGACAACTAATATGAACACACTAATCACACATTTGGAACGCATAAGTTCACCTATTTTTAAAATGAGGGTTCAGTCTTGGCATTGAACAAATCTGAATTTCTTGACATAATCCTTTTTGCTACAGTTTTCGATAACCATTAGTCATATCGGATGATCTAAACAACGATATTGATGAGTCGATTCGGGACGACAATCACCTTCCGAATCGGTTTCCCTTCAATAAACCGCTGAACCCGCTCATCCACGAGTGCGGCTTCCTCAATCTCTTTGTCGGTAGCATCTGCGGGGAGTTGGAGACGGTTTCGGAGTTTTCCGTTCACTTGTGCAATAATGGTGATCATAGTACTTTCAAGTACTTTTTCATCATATTGAGGCCATGCGGCATGCGCGATGAATCCTATTTCACCGAGGCGATGCCACAATTCTTGCGCGATGTGCGGTGCATAAGGTGAAAGCAGATGTAGAAATATCTTCACTGTCTCTATCGGCAGTGACTTTACCTGCGTTGCAGCGTTAACGAAAATCATCATCTGGCTAATCGCGGTGTTCATCTTGTCAATAGACTCTGTATCCTCTGTCACCTGCTCGATAGTCTTATGAAGTTCACGCCAGAGTTCAGATTCTGTTGTACCAGGGGCATCAGTCAACCTCTCATTAAGTTCACCGTTTTCTTCGTTTACAACAAGTCGCCAAGCGCGTTGAAGGAATCGATAGACACCCTCTACACCAGCGTCTTGCCACGGTGTACTTGCCGTGACCGGTCCGAGAAATAGAAGATAAAGGCGAAGCGCATCCGCACCATAATTATCAATAACATCGTTCGTGTTGATGACATTAAACCGAGATTTAGACATCTTTTCCATTTGAACGTGGAGTGCCTTACCTGAAACTTTCGCTATCGCTTTTTCTTTGTCCCGTTCTACTTCGTGTGGATAATAGTATTTACCAGCATCATCTTGGAAGGATTCGGCAAGAATAGTACCTTGATTGAGAAGTCTTTGGAATGGCTCTTTTGTGGACACTAAACCGCTATCGTAAAGCACTTTATGCCAAAAGCGTGCATAAAGCAGATGTAGTACAGCGTGTTCTGCACCACCCATATATTGGTCTACTGGCATCCAGTATCGTTCAAGCGCAGGATCAAAAGGTGCATCGGTATTGTGTGCGTCCAAAAAGCGGAGATAATACCAACATGAACCTGCCCACTGTGGCATAATGTTTGTCTCTCGAGTGGCGATTTGCCCATCAGGGAGTTCCACCTTTAACCATGCCTCATCGGCTCGTGCGAGAGGTGGTTTGCCATCATCAGTCGGTTTATAGGCATCAATCGGGGGTAGTTCTACTGGTAATTGTTCATCAGGAATTTGAACGATAGTTCTGTCATCAAGGTGCACAAGTGGGAAAGGTTCACCCCAATACCGTTGCCTTGAGAAAAGCCAATCCCGTAGTCTATATTGAACCTGACGCGTACCTCTTTTCTCACTTTCAAGCCATGTGATCATTTTCTCTTTTGCATCGGCAACTTGCAAACCGTTGAGAAAATCGGAGTTAACACATACACCGTCACCTTCAAAGGCTTGTTCTTGAACTGTAGTCGCTGAGGCACGGGGACCTTGCGCTACAGAGGAAATAGGGGAGATAACCTCAACGATAGGAATATCAAAGGTTGTGGCGAATTCATGGTCGCGTTCATCGTGGCCTGGAACAGCCATGATAGCACCAGTACCATAAGTCATGAGGACATAGTCTGCAACCCAGATCGGGACAGGTTGGTTGTTACAAGGGTTGATTGCATAAGCCTCCGTGAAAACACCAGTTTTTTCTGTCGCAAGATCAGTGCGTTGAAGATCAGATTTGTTGGTTGCATCCTTGACATAAGCACTAACTGCGGATGCCGCATCAGGATGTGTTATCTCTGAAACGAGGGGATGTTCAGGTGCAAGCACGCAATAGGTTGCTCCGAAGAGGGTATCTGGACGCGTTGTAAAAACATTGAACGTTTTATCGCTGTCTTTGATGTCAAAGGTAATATCTGCCCCTTCTGACTTGCCGATCCAATTCCTTTGCATCTCTTTGAGACCATCGGGCCAATTCAACAGATCCAAGTCATCCAACAAACGTTCAGCATAGGCGGTGATTTTGAGCATCCATTGGTGCATCAGGCGGCGTTCAACAGGGTCACCGGTCTCAACGTATTTTCCATCCTTTACCTCTTCATTTGAGAGGA
Source organism: Candidatus Poribacteria bacterium (assembly GCA_965237835.1). GTDB lineage: Bacteria > Poribacteria > WGA-4E > WGA-4E > WGA-3G > MSPOR6. Next base: position 2,357,074 of record OZ250160.1, read on the forward strand.
CGGTGCCTAACGCCGGACACCAGTTAACGGGGACATCTGCGAGATATGCTAAACCTTTTTCATAGAGACGTAGGAAAATCCATTGCGTCCATCTGTAATAATCAGGAAGGGATGTGTCAATCTTGCGAGACCAATCGTAGGAGAGACCAATTCGTTGTATTTGTTGCTGAAAAGTTTCTGTATTCCGTTTTGTAATATGTGCTGGATGTTCATTCTCACGGACTGCAGTTCGTTCAGTCGGCAGACCAAATGCATCCCATCCCATAGGGTGCATTACATGATAACCTTGCATTCGCCGGAAATTTGCGAGGACATCGGTTGGCACATAGTTTTTCGCGTGCCCCATGTGAAGTCCTGTTCCTGAAGTATATGGAAACATTCCAAGCACATAAAATTTCGGTTTCTTTGCCAATGTGTCAATATCGTTAGGAATTTTGAATGCTTCCTTTTCTCGCCACGCAGCTTGCCAATACGGCTCTATTTCTCCCGGGGCATAACTGTGGTTCTCCATTACACGGGTTCTCCTTATGTGTGTTACTAAAATGCACACGGTGTGTCTGCTATTTTAAAATTGTGCAGCATTAATGCACATTTCCTGAATCTATGTTATACTTAATTCGTTCTGAATCTATGTTATACTTAATTCGTTGTAGAATTTTAACACAAAATGGTATACCGTGTCAAAACAATCCTTACATTATTCGGAATAGGGATCGCTGCAGATACGCTGCAGAAAGTTAAAAGGTTGTCAATAAAACTTACAGAAATCTCAAAACAATTGCAACATTTTAACATTATCCTTATACTTATCAAAGATTACGTGATAGTGCTGTGAACGTCAATTGTTCTACGTAAAATTCGGAATAGGAGAAGGGAAAGGGTGAAATTCAATTTATCTCGACGTCAGTTTCTAAGTTATGGAGCGGTTGCTGCTGCGTCTGCAGCAGTCGGCTTCGGTTTTTCAGGCGTGAGTCGCAAGTTGATAAAACACGTTCCGGGATTCCGACCTGATCCTCCCTATAAGTTTGAGACAAGTCCAAACAAACTTCTTGACCTACCGGAAGGATTTGTTAGCCATGCGTTTTCACGGACTGGTGAGAAGATGGACGATGGATTTTGGGTGCCGGGTAAGCACGATGGGATGGCTGCCTTTCCAGGTCCTGATGGAAAAACTATTCTTGTCCGTAATCACGAATTGAACACAACTGACAAAATTGTCGGTCCCTTTGGCTGGAACAGCGAAAAGATCGGTCTGGTTGACGCCGAAAAATTCTACGACAAAGGTTATATGAAAGCACCCAGCCTTGGTGCTACGACTACGCTTGTCTATGATACACGCACCTCAACACTTGAGAAACATTTTTTAAGTTTGGCTGGAACAATCCGAAATTGTGCTGGCGGACCGACACCTTGGAATACATGGATGACATGTGAAGAAACGGTGCAAAAAGCTGAAAACACCTTTGAACAGGATCATGGTTACAACTTTGAAGTGCCTGTTTCTGCTACGCCGGGTTTGGCAACCGCCGTTCCTCTTAAGGCAATGGGGCGTTTCAATCATGAAGCTATTGCTGTGGACGCACGTACCGGTATTGTTTACGAAACTGAAGATAGAAATGATGGACTATTCTATCGCTTCATTCCCGAAGAACCGGGACAACTTGTCAAAGGTGGTCGTCTGCAAGCATTGAAAATCAGAGATATGAAAGCTGCAGATACTCGCAACTGGAAAAATCATTTACAAAAAATTGCCCCGTGGACTTATGACCCCATCTCTGTCTCACAGAAAACGGCTGTTGCATGGGTTGATGTCGAAAATGTAGAGGCACCAAATGATGACCTCCGCAAGCAGGGAGTCGAAGGTAAAAACGCAGCGATGTTTGCCCGTGGCGAAGGTATATGGTTCAGTGGAGATACGATCTATTTTGCATGTACGAATGGTGGGATTGCACAGAAAGGGCAAATCTGGCGATACATCCCAAGTCCCTATGAAGGCACAAGTCGAGAAGATAAAGAACCTGGCACCCTTGAACTTTTCATTGAACCAAATGATAGCAAACTCCTTGAGAACGCCGATAACTTGACGGTCGCTCCGTGGGGGGACCTTATTATCTGTGAAGATGGTTCAAAAGATCAGTACCTCGTTGGCGTTACACCTGAAGGGCACACCTATCAATTTGCTCGGAATGTAAGCAATACATCCGAGTTGGCAGGTTCAACGTTCTCCCCTGATGGCACGACGCTCTTTGTCAACATCCAGAATCCGGGTATCACAATTGCGATTACCGGCCCCTGGCACGATATACGCCAACGGCATTTGTCTGCATAAAATACACCTTCCTCACAGAATTTACTCTATTACACGATAACAGTAAACTCAACAACTACCTCCTCTACATTCTCCGCGATTCAGGCAATTCGCGCCATTCAGAAAAAATAAAACTAACTTACAAAATAAAACTTGCAATATAGAACTGACATTTCTCACAATTGTTCGGCTCATGTAAAAAATAAGTGCAAATGAAACTTTTTACCCCTATGACCATTGACTTCGTGAAAACAAACGCACACACATTTTACATGAGTGAAGTTTTTCTAATTCCTCTAAACCTAATAACATCAATACGAAATACCTATAAAAAACCCATTTAATGGACAATTTATTCTATTTTGTATTGAAAATAAAGTGCTTTTTTCACATAATGGAGGTTTATCAATTAGTATTTTTTAGCATTTTCATAACCGCGTATTGAGAGACCATAGATAGATACTGATTTCTGAGTGCTTTTGAGAAATATCAGTAGAATATTTCTTGCTTTTTTTATCAAATATCTGTATAATTATCATGGTATGTCATAACACATATATTAGTAGGACTTAACGTATAACGGTAGGCACACTTCCAAAGCGCGCCGAAATCTCAGAATTATGCTAAGAAACACACCTTTTTAGTCATATTTAACGTGAGTTTGATATTTGATTCCGAGTGCCTATCCAAAAGATAAAAAGAGTTGGGTTTCACTCATTTTTCGGTATTTTCAGTCTAAATGGAGAATGAATCACGCTTTTGTGTCCGATTTCATTGTGGATTCCGTTCTATCCAAGCTACAGTAGTCATTGAATCTTTTTATCGAACTCACGTTATTTATTGAAAAAATTGTGATAATTACATAAGTCTTGTAATGATTGTGTAAATTAATTTTTGAGAATCATGATTGGTATAGAACTAATTCTCATAAATTCATTTACTAAACCCTTTACACTTCAATTGTATAACAACAAAAGGAATTGAAATGAAAACTATAATAATTACATGTGCTTTACTATTACTTGTTGGACTAATGGTACAACCAGTTTTTTCTCAAGATCTCAAAGAGGGTCTTGTTGCGTACTGGGATTTCAACGAAACAAGTGGAGAAACCGCAAGTGATGTAAGCGGCAACGGACACGATGGGACGTTGATGGGAGATCCGAAATGGACGAATGATGGGTACTTCGGTGGTGCAATTGAATTTGATCAAGTCGGTGATGAGGTGAACGTTCCTTATCATGAGGATCTTAATCAAGAAACCTTCACCATAAGTGCTTGGGCAAACGTTGAACCGGGGAGTGCGGGTCATCGTGCTGTTGTTTCTTCTCGTCATAAGCCACCTACAAGTGGGTATATCTTTTACGCAGAACCCGGGCATACATGGGAGTTTTGGACAGGGGGTGATGGAGGATGGGTAACTATTCAAGGACCGGCAGTGAATCTTGGTGAATGGGATCACATTGCCGGCACCTTTGCTGACAGCAAACTAATGTTTTACGTAAACGGGGAACTTGTAGGGGAAAAGGACTCTAATCTTAACTTCAATCTTAGTCAGGAATTTCTCATAGGTGCAGACACGAATGAACATGCTACGCGTGAATACCTTTTCAAGGGCAAGGTAGATGAGGTCCGAGTCTATAACCGTGTACTGGACGAAAACGAAATCACAGCGGTGATGGAAAGTGATTCATTAGCTGTTAAACCATCTGGTAAGCTCACTGTTACTTGGGGACAACTCAAAGCTAAGTAATACCATATTAAATTAAACGGATATATCCTATTTTTCTGGGCGGTAAGCGAACTTACAAAGCGCGCTTACCGATCGGAATTGAGTTAATTTGGTATATTTAGAATCAAAAATAGTTGACTTATTGCACATTTCATTGAGAAAAACTCTCTACAAATCAATATTTGTTAAACAGGAAGAATTTTATAATGAAAACTATTACAATGGCGTTTGCATTAACACTACTTGTTGGGCTATTGGCACTACCGATATTAGCGCAGTCTGTTGAGGACGGTCTTGTTGCGTACTGGGCATTTGAAGAAACAGAAGGAGACACCGCAAGCGACTCAACTGGAAACGGACACGATGGAACGTTGATGGGAGACCCAAAATGGACTAAGGATGGATACTTTGGTGGCGCACTTGAATTTGATCAAGTTGGAGATGAGGTAAACGTTCCTTATCATGCGGATCTCAATCAAGAAACCTTCACTATATGTGCTTGGGCAAATGTGGAACCGGCGAGTGCGAATCATCGTGCTGTTGTTTCTTCTCGTAATGAACCGCCTATAAGTGGGTATATCTTTTATGCCTTACCCAACAACACATGGCAGTTTTGGACAGGTGATGGAGCACCACCATGGGTATCTGTTCAAGGACCTGCTGTGAATCTTGGCGAATGGGAGCACCTTGCTGGCACCTATGCAGATGGCACACAGATGTTCTACGTGAATGGTGAACTTGTAGGTGAAACGGCCTCTGCACTTATCATCAATCCTAGTCAGGAATTTCTTATCGGTGCGGGGGCAAATGAACGCGCACATGAATACCTTTTCAAGGGTAAAATTGACGAGGTGCGCGTCTATAACCGTGAACTGGATAAAGATGAAATTGCAGCCGTAATGAAGAGTGAGTCATTAGTTGTGGAACCTTCTGGTAAACTTGCTGTTACTTGGGGACAACTCAAAGCTAAGTAGCGGTTTCTAACCGCACCTAATACCAAGAAAAATGAGATAAATCTCGTTAATTTGGTATAATGAATCGTTTGTAGGGTGAGGTATTTAAGCCTCGCCCTTTTTTCGTAAGAAACCAATGGATATGCACAAAGACTTATACCAAATTAACGGGATTCGAAGTTTTCCGATAAAGTCAAGCATTGCGAGGCACGGGGACCTCGCGCTACAAATCAAGTTAATTGAGTATTACCCTTACAAGCATGATGATGTGCAACCATTGTTAAATTTCCATACTCTTTCAAATTTAATTTTTGACACGCACCCGCATCTATGCTATAATAAGATATTCTTAAATTGAAATCGGGGTGACAAACCCCTTGCATAGAAGGAGCCAATACATAATGGCAGATATTATTAAAGGTGCTGTTCTCGGCTATGGGGCAGCATTTAATATGGGTAAAGCACACGCAAATATGATGCAGGGCACAGAAGGTATCACATGTGTTGCTGTGTGTGACATTGATCCCGAACGGACAAAGGCTGCAGAAGCGGATTTTCCCGGCATCCGAACTTATAACTCTGTTGAGGATCTGGTAGCAGATGAAGATATTGATCTCGTCGCGAACGTCCTTCCCCACAGTTTTCATTGCGGTCCAACCGTCGCATGCCATGAAGCAGGTAAACACGTAGTTGTTGAAAAACCTATGTGTGTTACTATCGCAGAAGCGACAGAGATGATTACCGCTGCTAAACAAAATGATGTGATGTTATCCGTTCACCATAACCGACGCTGGGATGCCGATTTTTGGACGCTCCGTGAGCTTGTCCAGTCAGGTGTCATCGGAAAAGTCTATAGTGCTGAGATGTGGGGCGGTGGCTACGGCAGACCGAACCCGAATTGGTGGCGAAGCGTCAAAGCCATTTCTGGTGGACAATTCTATGACTGGGGTGCACACTTCCTTGACTGGCTACTTAACATTCTTGAGGCACCAATGATTAACGTCACCGGATTTTTCCAACCGAACCTTGTCTGGAAAGACATTACTAACGAAGACCACGTGCAGGCTGTTATTCGATTTGCAGAAGGGGAATTTGTTGCGGATGGCGCGTCAGCAAACATCCAGATGTCTAACATTGCGAAGGTCGGCGCACCTAAATGGAAAATGCTCGGTTCACACGGATCTATTGTTTCTGAAGGCGGACAATATCATGTTTTATCCGAAGCAGAAGGGCATCCAAAGGAGCAGAAAGTAGGTCATCATGGCAGACCTGGACCTCGTTATTATGAAAACATCGTTGCGCACTTAAATGATGGCACTCCGTTGCTCGTGACGCCTGAGTCTGCTCGCCGTGTTATTGCCATCATGGATTTGGCAGAAAAGTCATCAAAAACACATCAGTCTGAAACAGTACCTTATGAGTTTGAGTAACCATTAAACTTCTAACCCTATTAGCAAGAGCGGAGCAAGTGTTTCGCTCTTGTGACTACCCACCAATTCATACGAATTTACTTTAAATTGTAGGAAGGTTCCTTGTGCCCGTTCATGCTTCGTTATAAAATAATATGAAAGCAATCGTTTTTGAAAAAATCCAGCAGTTACGCATACAGGACAAACCGATTCCTACGCTCAATGCGGGGGATGTGCTTATCCAGATGGAGTTATGCGGAATCTGTGCATCTGACCTTGCGGCACTCCGCGGGGATGTGTCAGACTATGCCCCGCCTGTTGTGATGGGACATGAACTTGCTGGAGTCATAGTCGAGAGTCGTCACCCGAATGTCAAAATTGGCGAACGGGTTACTGTGAATCCGATGCTCTCGTGTGGTGTTTGTGATTACTGTGAAAATGACCGAGACAAATACTGCGGGACGATCGAAGGTATCGGACACGACATTGACGGTGGTTATGCGGAATACATCCGAATGCCGAAACACGGCGTAGACACCGGTAAACTGATCCGAGTGCCGGACAGTGTTCTAGCAGAAGAACTGCTTTTCCTTGAACCATTAGGCTGCTGCTTAAATGCTATGAAGGAAACCATTTTCCACAACTCTGTTGCCATCCTTGGTGCTGGTCCTATCGGATTGATGTTCACGCAGTTGGCAAAACGGGCTGGTTTGGAAACCTACGTTATTGATCCCTTACCCCACCGCAGAGTTGTTGCAGAAACAGTGGGAGCCGATGCTACTTTTGATACCTCTCCTGAAAATCTTACACACCTTCAAGAAATCACCCACGGTGGTGTTGATACAGTCATCTCCGCTACGACAAATAATGCATCCGCGATTACCCTTGCTTTTCAGATTGTCCAAAGAGGAGGATGTATCAACTTTTTTGGGCTTGCCCCCGAGGGTGAAGAACTGCACATTAACTTAGAAGAATTTCACTATGCTGGACACAAACTAATGGCATCGTGGGCATTTTCCCGTGCAAGTCTTAATGAATCCCGCCAACTCTTGCTACAGAAAGCAATTAATTTCGAACCTTTATTAACCCATAGGTTCCCCATCACCAAAGGTTTGGAAGCATTTGATAATGCTATTGCGCAATGCGGCGTAAAAACAGCATTGCAACCCTAAGAGAAAATCAACGTTCTGTTTTGTGTATTGTGAAGGTTTTATTGTAAAACCTATGATTTTGATACGGCATCGTTATATACACATAACGTTCCTGCCAAAATAACTGAGGGTGTTCATAATTAATTGGGGAGATCCCTTAGGCAGCGGTAGACTTTAGGTGCCGCTTTACTTTCTTTAATGTCGTCTGAAATTTTGCGATTTATTAGGCATCTTTGAACTTGTCCACGGAGGACTTGAGGTGCGTACATACTACTTTTGAGTACACCCTTCATTTAGATGGAGATAACTAAGGAGGTTTTAATGAAAATAGTTTTGTATATCTTATCAATTGTTCTAACGGGGTCGCTTGTTCTTTCCATAAGTAGTTGCGGAGATGAGTCGTTGACGACGGAGGTAGACACCATGGTTGGTATAGTCACCCCTCCACCAATCAAAGAACCAATCGCTCCACCACCAACGGTACCTGTGACACCATCAACGGAAGAAATTTTCCTGTTTGTAGACCCCTCTCAGATTGAGTCACCTCCAGCCGGGGATCAACTGAATATCAGTATTCGTATTAATAATGTAACACGATCTTTTGTTGGTTACCGAGTTGATGTGGATTTTGACCCAATGGCACTAAAGTTTGTGAGAGCAGGTTTTCGTGGAGAAACACATAGGGATAACAATACCTTTGAAGTTATTTCCAGCGTGAGTAGTGCTGTAGCAAACACTGATGGAACACATAGGGTAATTCTTGAGGCTGAGGCTAAGGATGGGGAAGCATTTGCACAAAATGGGACACTTGCGACATTAACATTTGAAGTTGTCGCTGTCAAATCTTCCATCATTCAGTTAAATAATGTAGATTTTTTTGTCAATCACACAATAACAACAGGAGGCATAACAGTTCATAGCACTCGTAGTCTTCCAGTTAAGAAATTTGTTAGTTTGATCAATGTACCTTAGTTATGTGTTTTCTGGATAGAAAAGATTCAAGAAAATTAAATCGTATAGTCTGTGTGTTGTCCGACTACCAGAACAATGAAGATTATCAGTTTATAGTTAAATGCGTGTGTGCCTTATGTCTGCCACAGCCTGTGTTGCTACACCAATAATTATGCATATCTCTACTTTATTGACATATTAGGTCAGACACATTATAATTGATAAAGAAGATTATATGGATTAATAATGTTAATCATTTAATGATCTAATACCCAATTAACCCGATTTGTAGTGCGAGGTCCCCGTGCCTTGCAATGCCTGACTTTATCAGAAAACTTCTAATCAAGTTAATTGGGTATAATACCAATTCTGATAAATAAAATACATTACGGAGTATTTATGACATTTTAAAGCGCATCTTATGTTGAATATAAGAGGCGCGTGAATTGCGCGAGGACAAACGCGTTTTTTGTTAATGTGATGCCATCATTCAGAAATGGTATAATATGAATCTTCAATAGGTTAACACAAACTCTCTTCCTCTGCAGAATCTTCTATTACTTTATCTAATACCAAATTAACTGGATTTGTCCTATTTTCCGGACGGTAGGTGCGGTTTCCTAACCGCACCATTAGCGTCAATTTAGTGCCATATATGCTTGTAGGAGGCGTTTTCAACGCCGATAACAAATCGGATGGACAGGTTTCCCTCCCACAATGCAGGTGCCAAATACTACACGCGTATTTGGTGTTTGTCCGCGCGCTGTTGTCTGAACCAGGATTTTCAGGATTATCAGATTTTCAGGATTATCGCTTTTGGACACTTGTCGCATCAACAAATGCCATAGGCGCATTTAGCGTTGATTCACAGAACCTGTAGCACAAACTAAAAGTTTGTGGGACAACACATATAAGAACAGTCCGTAGGTTAGGTTTCGCAAGTTCTACCCAACCTATAGCTGCTTAAATTGACGCTTATGGTGCGGTTTCCTAACCGCACCGATAGATTGGAATCAAGTTGATTTGGTATAACCTCCTTGACTTAAGATATCAAAACACAATACTGGGTTAGGTATTTTCACGAAGTATTAGTATTCCTTCTGCAAATCTGAACCTATCAATAGTGAAATTTCTGAACAATTGACTTATCCCCCACACGTAACCTGAATTCACGTAAAATAATTGGTGATATATTGTAACCCTACCGCCATTATTAACGTCATAATTAATGCCTTAACATTTTAACTTTGAAAAATTAGACACAAGTTGCGCTTGACGTGCCGTGGTTCATGACCGCAACAGTTGACATAAGCAATATTGTAATTAACGGTTTGTCAATTAGCCGAAGACTTTCCTAATCTGTCCTGGTTTGCCATAGCATCCTTCAATTAACATAAACAGAATAAGGAGAACCAACTTTCGGAGGAGTATAAAGTTTCCGAAACTTGCTATAAAAAATATGGTCCTCGGCGCACATGTTTCCACTTCGGGTGGAATACACAACTCTATCAAAAATGGTGATGATCTACAATGTGATGCTATCCAAATTTTTCTTGCTAATCCAAACCGTTGGGAATCAAAACCACCTACTGCGGAAGTACTTGATAAATTTCGTGAAGCATGGACAGGTTCCCTTATTCGAGATGTGATAGTACACGATATCCATCTGAGCAATCTAGCATCACCCAAACAGGAAGTTTTAGAAAAGTCACAGAAACAGTTTAAACAGATGATGGAACTTGCGCAACGTACTGGAATTCAACCCATCGTTACACATTTGGGGGCACATCTTGGCGAGGGAGAAACGTTCGGCTTGAAGCAGTTGAGTGATAGTTTTGATTTGTTGTTTGAAACAGTTGAAGCACCAGATGTTATAATTCTGCTTGAAACCACTGCTGGACAAGGCACGAATCTCGGTTATTGCTTTGAACATTTGCGGGATGTAATCGGTATGTCAAAACATCCTGATCGATTCGGGGTTTGCTTGGATACATGCCATGTCTTTGCTGCAGGTTACGATATACGTACTGAAGCGGATTGTGATTCAACCTTCAATAAATTTGACGAGATCATCGGTTTAGAAAGACTAAAAGCATTTCATATCAATGATGCGAAATCGGAGTATCAGAGCCGCGTAGATAGGCATGAACATATTGGTGAAGGGAACATCGGTGCAACGGCATTTGCTTATATCCTTAACGATTCACGTTTTGCCGAAACACCGCTTATTATTGAAACGCCGGATATGAACACAATGCACAACAAAAACCTAACAACCCTGCGCGGCTTAATAAAAAACAACTGATAATTTGTAAACTCTGTATCTTGGAAGAATTTAAGGTCGAAAATGCAGATCGGTCCATTTGAGGTAATATTTCTTATACTTCTGTTTTTGGGGGTAATTCTGGTATCTCGGATGGTCACGCATTTACAAACGAAACGTGTCTGTCCAGATTGTGGTTTGGCGATGCGCACATATTTATCAAGTTGTCCTTCATGTGGACGCAATTTTCGGATAAAAGGCAAAGGAAAATAAGTGCCGTGGAATTCATAAATCTTTTTGAAAATTTTGGAATTTTTGGAGTCGTGTTCCTGATTTTCTTTTTAGTTGCTCTTGTGATTGGTATCCGTCGTATGATCGGAGGCTACACTGGAAGACGCATCTGCCCAGACTGTGGTTTAGAACTTCATTCCTATAAGCGAAACTGTCCTTCATGCGGACGAATTTTCAAATAAGAGGGTAACATTATGGCGAAAGTAAAATTAAAAATCCAAGGTATGTCTTGTCAACACTGCGTCAGAACAGTAACGGATGCTTTGACAGGACTTGAGGGAGTTCAAAGTGCCAAAGTAAACCTTCGTAAAAATGAAGCAGCGGTGAATTTTGATCCTTCACGAATTGACTCAGATAATTTAACAAAAACAGTTGCTGAAGTTGGGTTTGAAGTTGTTGAGGAAATCAAAACTATTCCGGTGAAATTCCTAGGTGCAGCACTAATTCTACTATTAAGTGCAATCGGTTGTTCTGATGTACCGTATACGGGACCAGTGTTGACGGTTGACAATGTTGACCGATATCTTGATTCGGTGGGAGAGGATACTATTTGTCTTCAAGATGGGTTTGATTCCATTTGCCTAAAACGTGTGTCGGCAGAAGAAGATGATGTAGACGACAATGTGCCTATCGTTCATGTGTATCCATCAAGTCTCATATTCTTGTTCTATTATGAAGACAGTCCTATTTTGCGTGCGGAAAGGTTAATGGACACCACCCAGATTGTGCAGGAATTGCTGGATAAGGGTTTAGTTCAGTTGGCAGCAAATGACAACACGGATGGGGATAATAGTACTGTTTCCAGTGAATGGGTTATCCAAATATATTACCCAGATACATTTCCCGAATCGAATCGTGGACAAACACTCAAAACCAGTGGACTTGATATCACGGTTGTAGAAGGAATGCCGCAAAAGGTTGACAGTCAATATGCACTTGAAATAAAGAACTTTGAACAAATTGATGGATCTGATGGCACACGTGGTGTTCAATTCTCTATTGAAACCGAGGCTAAAGATATAACGATTGAAGTAGGTGGGTTAGTCACTGAGCATACTGCAAAGTTCTACATCAATGCTGATGGTATAGCATCTGATGAAGTCACTAATACCCTCCAATTGCTACCTCTACAGTAGTCTATAAAGAAGGAGTAGCATCATAAGAAAATTGACATACTCCCAAGTCTAAAGACTTGGGATTCCGAGGAATCCCAGTAGACTTGCAGATTGTGGTATCAACGATAGTTGCTTCATCGGAAGTCTGACACTATCTCCTCCCAGAGGACAATGCCCTGCCTCTCACCTTTCGGTGACTCTGTATTTGTGAGAGTGCTATTTTGGGAATGGCGTTTTATCCGCTCTTTTCCGTTACACTCTAATGTCCCATCAGTGCTTATCTGGTGTCAAAGACTTGGACCGCTTGTGTCGTAACTTTACGTGAGTTCACTCGGTATATAGCGTCCAGAACGCCTGCTCACAACCTTACACACAAACGTGTGTTCAAGTTACTAAAAGAGATTTTAGCAAAAATAGTGTTTTTTGTCAAGAAAAACTGGAAACCAAAGCCAAGAAAAGCACCTATATCCCAAGTCTAAAGACTTAGGTTTTACGTGCTACGAGAGATAAATTAGAAAACAGTGATAGGTCCTGTTGACATTGTGTTGATACAAGGATAGATACTCTGACAGGAATTAGATGTGTTCAGCGTGCAAAAGTAAAAATGCGTAGCTGCCAACAGACGGTTGCCTATCTTGGTACATCGCATAATACCATATTTAACCTCCCAGAGGCAATTATGAAAACTAGTATTGAAGCAATCAAGAATACCTTGTCTGTATCGCTCGGTTTAATCAGTTGTATTTTATTTATTCTTTTCAATATTACCGGTTGCTCCGACATGCCTTATACAGGGTCAATGATGCAACCCGGTGATGTAGATAAGTATCTTGTTTATCCTGATGAAAATACAATCTGCCTTCAGAATGGCTATGATTCAGCGTGCATAACGCTTGTGCCAAAACGAAAAGATAGCAGAGTGCCCGTGATTCATATCTATCCAAAACGTATTGTATACGTGTTCTATTATGAAGGTGCTGCTGTTATGCGTGTGGAAAGAGAGACCGATACCTCTGATATAAGAGATCAGTTAACTGGCGGTGGTGGCATACCTCCAGGCGGTGGTGGCATACCTCCAGGCGGTGGTGGCATACCTCCAGGCGGTGGTAGAGACAACGGCGGCGGTGGTGAAGACAACAACGGCGGCGGTGGTGGAGACAACGGTGGTGGAGACAACGGCGGTGGAAACAACGGCGGCGGAAACAACGGCGGCGGAAACAACGGCGGCGGAAACAACGGCGGCGGTGGCACTAATCAACCGGACACTAATCAACCGGACACTAATCAACCGGACACTAATCAACCGGACACTAATCAACCGGACACTAATCAACCGGACACTAATCAACCGGACACTAATCAACCGGACACTAATCAACCGGACACTAATCAACCGGACACTAATCAACCGGACACTAATCAACCGGACACTAATCAACCGGACACTAATCAACCGGACACTAATCAACCGGACACTAATCAACCGGACACTAATCAACCGGACACTAATCAACCGGACACTAATCAACCGGACACTAATCAACCGGACACTAATCAACCGGACACTAATCAACCGGACACTAATCAACCGGACACTAATCAACCGGACACTAATACACCGGACACTAATCAACCGGACACTAATACACCGGACACTAATCAACCGGACACTAATCAACCGGACACTAATACACCGGACACTAATACACCGGACACTAATACACCGGACACTAATACACCGGACACTAATACACCGGTCATTAGCCCGAGTGGCCACAATCCACCCGACAATGTGCAGTCACATTACGTTTACAACAACCCCCCAGATCACAGCCCAGGAGATGGATGGATAGTGTGGATATACTACCCTCACAACTACGTTGAGGAAGGTAATCCGCGTGGGTTAGGCGACCGCCGCGACCTTTGGATTGACCGACAGGCTGGTCCACCTCCAGGTGATAGACCATACGGATTTACGTTCAGCGTGAGTGGTGGTGACATATCAAGTTTTGCCCAGGCCAGCGGTCCCTGCACCGATAACGATAGTAACAACCGTGATGACTATAACGACGTACCCTGCAGCGCAAGCGGAAGCGACTATAGTGTTCAGTTCTTCGTTAAATCAAGTGCGACCCAAATAACGATTACTATAGTATGGGATGCTGGGATGTACTCCGGCCAGACTCAGGAATTCAACATCATGAAAGAAGTTAACATGAGAGATTATGATTCTGACCCTCCGCGAGACCGAGGTCACACCAACCAAGACAGATGGGATTAGTCATAAAATAGCGTAGAAAAATCGAATCCTGCTCTCTGAAGTGTAGTATCTATGGACACAGCAAGAATTCAGGTTAAAGCAGGCAACGGCGGCAACGGATGTATCAGTTTTCGACGTGAGAAATATGTGCCTCGCGGTGGTCCTGATGGTGGTGATGGTGGCAACGGCGGAAACGTCGCCTTCGTTGCCACCTTGGGCATGAGTACCTTGATTGATCTGCATCATAACCCACGCCAAGTTGCTGGAAACGGTGGACACGGCACTGGAAAGCAACACGATGGTGCCGATGGTGCAGATCGTATCATTAAAGTCCCTGCTGGTACTATCGTCAGAGATTATGAGACACAGGATATACTTGCTGATTTGACTGTGCCTGACCAGACCGTTATAGTTGCCCGAGGAGGCATCGGCGGCAAAGGTAATTCTCGCTTTAAGAGCAGTACCTTTCAAGCACCGCGCGTCGCTGAAAAAGGTGAACCGGGACCAGAACGCGAGATTAGTCTTGAAGTGAAACTCATTGCTGATGTAGGCTTGGTCGGTTATCCTAACGCGGGTAAATCTACACTACTTGCACGAACCTCTGCCGCTACTCCCAAAATCGCATCCTACCCATTTACGACGTTAATCCCGAATTTAGGTGTTGTCCGCATTGATCGAGAACAGAATTTT
The DNA here is from genome assembly GCA_965237835.1 of Candidatus Poribacteria bacterium. Classification (GTDB taxonomy): domain Bacteria; phylum Poribacteria; class WGA-4E; order WGA-4E; family WGA-3G; genus MSPOR6. Next base: position 2,372,197 of record OZ250160.1, read on the forward strand.
GTGCTTGCGGATATACCAGGACTGATAGAGGGAGCGCATAAAGGGTCAGGTTTAGGACACCAATTTTTGCGGCACATTGAACGCACAAGGATGCTGATTCATGTCATTGATCTCAGTGCTACAGATGGTCGAGACCCGATTGAAGACTATGAGCAGTTGAACCTTGAACTTGGTCATTATAATCCTATGTTGACGGATCTACCTCAATTGATTGCACTCAATAAAACTGATGTACCGAAAGCTGAGGTGAATATAGCACGTGTGCAGGCATATTTCAATAAACGTAAAGTTTTTCCTATCTCTGCAATTACGGGTGACGGTGTAGATGAACTGATGCAGCAAGCCTACCGTTCTTTACAGTACCTTGAAACAAAGGCACGAAAAGAAACGGAAACGACGATTACCTTTGAAGATGTGTTACCTCCTGAGCCGCGTGAACGTTTTGAACTAAATAAAACTCAGAAAGGGTTTGTTGTCAGCGGAGATGAACCAAGACGTGCTGTTGTTATGACCGACATGGAAAATGAGCAGGCGTTGATGCTACTGTTTCGAAAGTTAAAAAAGATGGGGGTAATAAACGCTCTCATCCGTGTAGGCGTCAAAGAAGGTGATACAATTCTGATTGATGAATTTGAGTTCACCTATAGTCCAAGAATAATTAAGTGAAGTGACGCAGAATGGAAAACTCCGACGAGATTTTTAATAAGGTGCAATCGCGGCAACATGGTAATGATGCTAATCCGCATAAGAAAATTCCAGAACGGCAATGTTTAACGGATGTAAAGCGCATTGTCGTAAAGGTTGGTAGTAGCACGATTTCAGACAATTTGCGACTCAATGAAGCTGCGCTGGATAGTCTTGTTCATGATATAGCAACAGTCAAACAGAGTGGGATTGAGGTTATTCTTGTAACTTCAGGTGCGATTGCAGCAGGATTGTCCCATCTCGGATTTACAACGCGGCCCCAGACATTACCTGATTTGCAAGCTTCCGCAGCTGTAGGGCAAATTCGTTTGATGTCTGCTTATGAAGAACGTTTTCGCCACTATGGGCAGTGTCCAGCACTCATATTGCTCACACAAGATGATTTTTCCGACAGGAAACGCTACACCCGAACGAATGATACCCTGCGTGCTTTATTACACCGTAATGCGATACCAATTATCAACGAAAACGACACCGTGGCGGTGGACGAAATCAAAGTCGGTGATAACGATACGCTTTCTGCCTATGTGACTAACCTTGCACAGGCGGACCTACTCGTCATCCTTTCCGATCAACAAGGTTTTTTCACCGAAGATCCACGGCAAAATCCAGACTCTGAATTAATTCACACCGTCAAAGTTATATCAGAGGAGATATGGCAAGCAGCGGGGCATGCGGGTACAGCGAGTGGTACTGGCGGGATGATTACAAAGTTGAGAGCAGCGGAAATTGTGACTGCTTCTGGTGAAATGATGGTCATCGCTTATGGACGAGAACCGTTGGCTATCACTCGTATTCTTAAAGGTGAACTGCTTGGTACTCTCTTCCTTCCCAATACCCGTATCTCTGGACGTAAACGATGGATTGCCTATTCACGTCCACCGAAAGGTTACCTTGTGGTGGACAACGGGGCACGGGATGCACTTGTTCAAGGTGGAAAAAGTTTATTGCCCGCTGGTATTCAGCGCGTTGAAGGACATTTTAATTACAGCGACACAGTTTCATGTTTTACTGAAAACGGAGTCGAATTCGCTCGTGGCTTGACAAACTATAACTCTACAGAAACTTCAAAACTCGCCGGTAAGCAAACACAGGACATAGAAAAAATTCTCGGCTACCACGATTACGATGAAATCATACATCGTGATAACCTTGTACTGCTCGGTTGACTCATAACTTCCAGATTAACAATTGTAGGACAAGCACGTCAAACAATTTGCGATTTGGGCTTGATATATGTTATAATTTCCCTGAAAGTAAAGTATAGTCAATAACCCAAGTTAAAGCATGGGGAAACCTGTGCAAAGCGCAATCCGAGCGTCCACTTCACAAGTTAAACCGTTGACTACAGTCCTATATCGCAGTCCCTTGGCGTGGTAGCCAGCACGATGTTTCGGATGCTCCCCAAGTCTGATTCCTCTCGGATACTGTGACTGGATGGGGCAACAGACACCCCGAAAGGGAGAACGCAAACTTATGTTTGTGCATATTAGGGATTTAGTTTTCAGTTATATTTGATTGGAAACTAAACGCCTAATACCCAATTAACGGGATTTGTAGTGTGAGGTCCCCGTGCCTCACACTGCTGACTTTATCGGAAAACTTCGAATCAAGTTAATTTGGTATAATACCAAAAATAAAAGGAGGCGGGCTTTCCTCCCCAACCTAAAGGATGGGGTCTCCAGCCCGAAGAGTGATGAAACAGAACAATTATCCCCTGGTTGGGATGAAAAGCGTGTACAGGATGTTATCAATTATTGTCAATAACCCCGCCCTAAAGGGCGAGGCTTGTTCAATACGGCAGCCAAGCCTATCTGTTGAACAAGGGTAACTTATTGACTGCCGTAACATATCGCAGTATCTCGGTATGGCAGCCGAAACAACGGTTAGAAAACGATATACCGAACTGGTAGTAGGTATTATCTAAGGATGCTCCCAAAGTCTTAACCCACTTGGATACTGTGATCGGTAAGGGGAAACGGACACCTACGAAAGTAGAGAGCTCGCAAGGGTCATTACCTGTTTTCTTTCACAGCACCGGGTCAGGTCTATTAGGTGAGTGGTGACAGTCTCACTCAACGAAGCAGCCCACTGGAAAGAATCGCCCACGGGTCTGTGGCGAAAAAACAACTCGCACCCCTTTAGGGGGAAATCTATAATTAAAAAGGAGCGGTGTTTCCTCCCCCGCCTAAAGGCAGGGGTTTCCACACCGAAGATTTTGATGAACGAAAACATTCAGAACATGATCCAATCAAAAGCCAAAAAGGCAAAAGCTGCGATGCGCATTTTGTCGCGTAGTTCCGCTGATATTCGGAATAACACACTTTTAGCGATGGCTGAAAATATCCTAAGGGCAAAGGATGAAATTCAGGAAGCAAATCGCTTTGACCTTGAATATGGCGAGAAAACGGAACTTGCTGCGCCGCTCATGCAACGTCTCCTTATTGACGACAACAAAATTGAACGGATGGCGGATAACCTACGCCAAGTTGCTGCACTTCCGGATCCAATCGGAGCAGTTATCAGCATGGGAGAACGACCCAACGGACTCAAAATTGGTACAGTCCGAGTGCCTATCGGTGTCGTTGGTGTGGTGTATGAGTCGCGCCCCGACGTCACCGTTGAGGTATCGGCACTTTGCATTAAATCTGGAAACGGCGTTATTCTACGAGGCGGTTCCGAGGCAATACGCTCCAATACGATTCTTGCCCGTATTCTTAGTGATACCGCCGCCGCTGAAGGCGTGCCAGATGCTATTCAGTTCGTTGACACTACGGATAGGCAAGCAGTCTACGAACTTATACGTCTCCCAGAATACATTGATCTTGTGATTCCACGCGGCAGTAACGAATTTGTTCAGTTTTTAATGAAAAAATCTGATGTCCCAGTACTCGGGCATGCAGATGGTATCTGTCATATCTATGTGGATGAGGCTGCTGACTTTGAGATGGCGACTAAAATATGTATGAACGCGAAGGTTGGATATAAAGTTGCTGTCTGCAATGCTTTAGAGACACTACTTGTTCATACCGATATTGCAAATAAATTCCTGCCCGACTTCTGTGGGGCATTGCGAGAAGCGAATGTTGAAGTCCGCGGGTGTAAACAGACACAGCAGATTTTTCCTTCGGCGAAGCCTGCAACTGAAGAAGATTGGCGCACAGAATATCTCGATTACATCGTTTCAATCCGTGTGGTGGACAATATAGATGTGGCGATTGACCACATTGAAACCTACGGTTCACATCATTCGGATGCGATTATCACTGAAAGTTACACAGCATCACAACGTTTTCTCAAAGAGGTAGATTCGGCTGCAGTCTACGTCAATGCCAGCACCGTCTTTACTGATGGATATGAATTTGGGTTAGGGGCTGAGGTTGGTATTAGCACGCAAAAACTCCACTCTCGCGGTCCGATGGGACTTGAGGGTTTGACGAGTTATAAGTATCTGATTTATGGAGATGGTCAGGTACGTGAGTAAGAACGAGAAGAGTAGTTGTAGAAGCACATTTTGGCAACCTTGTTTTCAAGGTTGCTTCATTTTTTAATCAGAACAATTTTCCATTTGATCAAAAACCGAAAATTTGTTATACTGCTAAAAAATGGTGTGAAAAATATGGAGGGGGAATATTAACACGTGAATTCGTCAAAAAGTCCCAACCAAGATGCGATTTATAAAGCAATTAACATCTATCGTGATGCTATGCGCTCCTTCATTTTCAAAAGTATGAAGGCGGTATCTGGCTTACTCGGAGAAGAAAATATACAAAATGAAACAGATATTGATATTAACAATTTCCCGCATCTATTCAGAAGGCACTGGCAAGTAGCCTTTGACCAACGTTTTGACCCAGATCGAGAGGTGCGTAGTACAGTAGGTGTCATCACAGAGGCGCGAAATAGGATCTCTCACCCTGGGGCAGAAGATCTTCCTTCGGGGTACGCCATTGGTAGACTCCATGATATCGCCGATATGCTTGGACAGATTAATGCACCTGAACAGAAGCGAGAAGTTGAAGCCATCCGTGACAAATTGTTAACCCGCGCGGTGGCTGCGCCAGAGGATAAGCAGAAACTACCACGTAGAAAAACATCTGACTTAACGCCTTGGCGCGATGTGATACATCCTAACAATGATGTCATTGAAGGCACCTTCCGTAAATCAGAATTCGCAGCGGATCTCCAAGAGGTTTTTGAGGGAAAGGCGAAGACCGAAGAATACGGCAAAACCGACATCTTTTTTAATCAAACATACATTACACCTGGACTCCGCCAATTGTTAGTCAATACCTTAAAACGTCTCGCTGGTAAAGGAGGTGATCCTGTTGTCCAACTCAAAACAGGCTTTGGCGGTGGGAAAACCCATAGTCTCATTGCGCTTTTTCATCTTATTACTGGGGCAAACATTCTGAGAGAACTCCCGACTGATGGTGAATACGCGCGGCTGCGTAAAGAAATTGACGAAATCATGGAGGAAGCAGGGTGGGATTCGAACACACCGATCACTGCAAAGGTCTCAGTGCTGGTTGGCACCTATCTTTCCACGACTGACTCAGATAAAACCAAACAAGGAGACCCGCTCAACACACTTTGGGGTAAAATGGCAGATCAACTTGGTGATCAAGATGCTTTCGATTTTATACGCGACGCTGCACTTGAAGGAATTTCCCCTGGCGGAAAGCAGCTGGACAAACTTTTTGAATACGTTGGTCCCTCTGTTATCTTAATAGATGAACTCGTTGCTTATGTGCGCAACGTACAAGAGGTCACACAAGAAAGCATATACACCTTCTTTCAGACACTTACAGAGTCTGTCAACAGATCTGAGAATGTAACGCTTATTGCAACTTTACCAGAAGGGCAGGTGCAAGCAGGTGGACAAGGTGGTATAACAGTTCTTGGCACACTTGAAGCTATTCTTCAGCGAGTTGACGCTGTCTCAATCCCTTTAGAAGTTGATAATGCATTTGAGGTAGTACGTAGACGATTGTTTGGTCCCGTAATTGACGAGACAGAACGTGATCAAACCTGTGAAGCGTTCAGAAAAATGTACCAGAACGCGCGCCGCGAATATCCCGATAATGTAACCGAGCAGGACTACCTAAACCGCATGAAAGCGTGTTACCCGATCCACCCAGAGATATTCGATCGACTTTTTCAAGATTGGAATGTCATCCCCGGGTTTCAGCGCACTCGTGGTGTACTGCGCATTATGGCAACCTATATTTCCCGCCTCTACCGAGAGCAGGATCAATCCCTCTTGATAATGCCTGCAAACCTACCCTTGGATGATCCTGCACTCGCTGATGAATTCACTCGGTTGCTCGCTCAGTCCGGTGGAAATTGGGATCCGGTCGTTAAAGAGGTAGACAGCCATGGTTCCCGCACTGACCAAATTGACATGAAATCCACAGTATTTGTTAATGTTGGAGGGGCTGCATGTCGGATCGCCCGTACTGTATTTCTCGGTAGTGCGACAGGTGGCGCAATTAAAGGTATAACGACTCAACAGATTCACCTCGGGGTTGTTGAACCTGGTCAAACCGTTTCTACTTATAACGACGCACTCGGTAGAATGACCGGCAACCTATATTATCTTTATAATCTTGACGATAGATACTATTTTCACACCCAAGAAAACCTCAATAAAGTGGCTATAGACCGCGCTGAGCAATACACCGAAGAAGATATCTACGGTGAAATTGTTGGACGATTGGAAAGGGTAATCGGACACGATCCAAGCGTACAAGTCTGTCCCACATCCCCAAGTATGGTAAAGGACTCTGAGGATATTCAATACGTTATTCTTCCGCCGCAGGCATCCCTACCAAGTCGTGAAAAGGATGACGACACCGCACACCCCACAGCACTCAATATTCTTACATATTGTACAGATGATGAGACGCACCGCATTTTCAGAAATACACTTCTCTTCATCGCAGCAAAGATTGACGATATTCGAGATCTCAAAAATCTTGTGAAAAACTACCTTGCATGGAATTCAATTATGAACGGTGATGATCTACATAGTGCTCTCACCAACCTTGAAGGTACACGGTTAGATCAGACGAAGGAAAACCTTGAATCTGTTGAGGAGGCAGTATCTACGGCACTTTTTAAGGCTTACCGATGGGGACTCACTCCGTTACAGAATGATCCACAGAAAAGCGACTACGATTTTTCTGATATTGCCACAAAACCAGATAACCCCAGAATAGTACATCGCATCCGAGAACAATTTATAACTGATGATACTATCATTAAAGAAATAGCACCTTCAATATTCTCCGAAAAATTGCAACAATATATCTGGAGGAACAATACCTTCAAAGATCATATTGAAATAGACACGCTTTGGGAGTTTATCGTGCAAAACGTTTACATGCCACGTCTAAGAGACTGGAGCGTCCTTACAACGTGTATCAGTGAAGGGGTGCTAGCAGGCACATTTGGATATGCTCACGAGTATACAGGTGGAAATTACGTCAACTTCCGCTTTGAAGAAAATGTCGGTGCACTCCCAAGAGATAAAGGTTCTACTGCTATCCTGATAAACCCTGAATTAGCAAAAATTATTAAGGAAGAAATGGAACAGAAGGAACCTGATCCGCCTAAACCAGATCATGATACAGGTACAGGAAAGGAAAACGATTCAATTGGTGGTATTGCGGATCCACCGCGACCAAAGGGACCTACGCACGTTGTCGTCACCAAAACCTTGCAGTTAGAGTTGCCTTTCGCGGACGAAATCGAAGCAATTCAAGACGAAATTGCCCGAAACCTACAAGCTGATGGAGGAAAGGTCAAAGTCGAAATTATTATTACCGCTGATAAGTCCGAAGGGTTTTCGGAAAACACCACCCGTTCTGTTAGATCAAACAGTGAGCATCTTGATGCTGAATTCAAAGTAATTGGAAACATTTCAAACGATTGAAGGGCCATATATATATATGCTTTCTATAATTGTGAAGTTTTGATCCTTCGCTCTAAACAATATGAGAAACTCACAATATGACAACTTACCGAAAAAAACTTATTGAGGTAAATATACCTCTCCAAGCCATCAACAAAGAGTCTGCCAAAGATGCTTCCCTAACGCATGGACACCCTTCAACGCTTCACCGCTATTGGTCCCGCAAACCTCTAGCAACTTGTAGAGCTCTTATCTTCGCAAGTATGGTGGATGATCCTGTTGCCTGCCCCGAAGAATACCTTACTGAAGTAGATCAGGAGATAGAACGCGATCGACTTCATGGTATTCTCCAGCGACTTGTTCTTTGGAAAAACAGGAACGATGAAAACCTCTTAGCGGAGGCACGTTACGAAATCGCGTGTTCTGTCGTGCGCAACAACGAGGAAGATCTTCTTGTCTTTCGTCAGCGATTTAAGGACAATCCGGAGGCAGTCCTACAATACCTCAACGACCACTGTCCGGCTGTCTATGATCCGTTCTGTGGTGGCGGTTCTATCCCACTTGAGGCACAACGATTGGGATTACGCGCACGCGGTAGTGATCTCAACCCCTTGCCGGTCCTTATTACTAAGGCGATGATCGAATTACCACCGAAGTTCCACAATCAGGCACCTATTAATCCAGATGCCGATCCTATGAGTGCATCCACAAGCACAGATAAAAGTAGGACACGCGTTCCGTGGAAAGGCACCGCTGGTTTGGCAGATGACATCCGCTACTACGGTGCATGGATGCGCGAAGCAGCATATAAGGAAATAGGCCATCTCTACCCCGTAGTGCAACTGCCCACTGGTCAAGCTGTGACTGTGGTAGCGTGGTTGTGGGCGCGCACAATCCCTTGCATCAACCCCGCATGTGGACTTCAAATGCCTTTGATGAAAACCTTCCAACTGTCCACTAAAAAAGGGAACGAATATTGGACAAAACCGGTCGTTGACAGGGAAACGAATACGCTCTCATTCATAGTCCAAACTCATAATGAAGGAGTGCCGAAGCAGGGGACCGTGAACCGTACAGGTGCTCACTGCTGCGCCTGCGGCACTGCTGTTAGATCTTCTTATATTCGCGAGCAAACAAAGGCAGACAAAATGGGAAAAATAATGACAGCGATAGTTGCTGAGGGTGGACGCAGCAAACTGTTCTTGTCATCCACTGAGGTGGACATGCAAGTAGCCCAGTCTGCCGAGCCTCCGCGAAAACCACCGCAAGTGATGTCTAATAACCCGACTTTGGTAAGCGGAAGAGGGTATGGAATCACCCACTGGCATGAACTCTTCACAAAACGGCAGCTCACAGCATTGATTACTTACGGCGATTTGTTAGGAGAAGTTCATAATCAAATTAGCCGAGTTGGTGATGAAAAGGAATATGCCGATACTATTTGCACCTATCTTGCGCTTGCTATCGGAAGGACCGCTGAAGCTGGTTGCAGCTTCGCGTGGTGGGAGAATTCTACTGCCTTTGTGGCCCCCACTTTTACGCGCCAAGCACTTCCAATGACCTGGGCTTTTGCTGAAGCTAATCCGTTTTCCTCTTCAACACAGAACTGGAAATTCCAAGTGGAGTGGGTTGCCAAGGTCGTTGAAAATCTACCGTCCCACACAAACACAGGCGAAGTGTATCAAGCAGATGCATGCACTACCGCTCATGCAAGTGACCAGCCCATCATCATAACAGATCCGCCCTATTACGACAATATTGACTATGCTGACCTCTCCGATTTTTTCTACGTCTGGTTAAGGCCTTTGCTCCGCCACATCTACCCTGACTTGTTCGCGGGCATGTTGACTCCTAAAGATGAAGAGATAGCTGCGATTCCGTCCCGATTTGAAGATTCGCCACGGAGGTTTGAAGAATTACTTGGTAAAGCACTGCAGTGGATGCGGCAGAACTGCTCCGATAAATTCCCCATTTCTATCTTTTATGCCTATAAACAGCAGGAAGAGGAACGGGATGGTATAACCTCCACCGGTTGGGAAACAATGCTTATGGCACTCGTCAATGCAGGCTTTCAAATAGTCGGCACATGGCCCATGCGCACTGAGCGTCCTACCGGGGTTAAGACACAGAAAAATGTATTAGCATCATCCGTTGTGCTAGTTTGTAGACTACGCCCTGAAAATGCCCCCACTATAGTTCGCGGTGCGTTCCTGCAAAAACTGAAAAAGACGATGCCACTAGCACTTGACAGACTTACACACATTGCAAATATCAGACCTGTCGATTTAGCACAAGCTGCCATCGGACCAGGGATGGAGGTCTATTCCAGCTATAGCAAGGTAATACGGATTAGCGGCGAGATCGTTTCGATACGTGAAGCACTCAAGCACATCAATAACGAAATTGCCACATATCATGAAAAAGAGACTGGCGAACTTGATCCCGAAAGTCAGTTCTGTTTGACGTGGTTGCAGCAGCACGGTTACGTGGAAGGTAATTTCGGAGATGCAGACGTGCTTTCAAAAGCAAAGGATGTGAACATTGATGCTATGCACGACAAGGTCCTGGTTTCGGCGCGCGGTAAGGTACGGTTATTAAAAGCGGAAGAATATGCCGAGCGCGAGAATAGCGAGGATATGACAGCGTGGGAAGGATGTCTGCGGATGGTGTGGCATCTATCCGGGGCAGAAAACAGCGGCGGTATTTCGGGGTGTGCTGCAGTCGCTCGTGCCATGCGAGATTTTGAATCAGCAAAACGTCTTGCCCGTGTGTTGTTTGCTTACTCTGAAGCGCGTGGCGATGCACAAAGCGCATCAGACTATAACAACCTCGTGACAGAGTGGCAATATATATCGGAATCAATGGGTTCACCTGAACAGGATATGACTTTATTTTAATGGATTCTATCTCATGCGTGACACAGTTACCCCTTATGTCTTGCAGTATCAACTAAAGCGTAACTTGCGTCCATTCACGCGAGAAGAAATTCTGAAATTACCAACTGAACAGAGCGGTGTATATGTATTGTGGCGAAAAACCGGGACTGAGGGGCGAAATGAGTGTATTTATGTTGGGGAATCAACGACGTGTGTACGGCGGCGTTTATTACAACATTACGATGGCACGACAAACCCAGAACTTCATGCACAACTTCGGCTGTTTCGGGGAATCGTTCAATTTGCGGTAGAATTCACTGAGGATGCTGAGGAAACGATGTTATTAGAGACAGAATTAATCCGCGCGTGGCAACCAAAAACCAATAAAAACAAACTGTAACCGATTGGCGGCAGCCAATAGCTGAATTAACTCATCTCCGCCGTCTCCGTTTTTGCTGTTGTGGTGCCTCGTTTACAGGTTCAGGAGTCGGCGATTCAACTTCCATCTCTACCCTGGGTCGTTTGTACATCCAATACATAAAGAGAGATCCAAAACCGAATAGCATTAGGCTGACAAGCTGAGGCGACGTCAACCATGACAGGGATGGTGTTGCTGGAAATGCTTTTGGCGTAAGCCTCCAGAATTCTGCTATAAATCTTTCTACTGCAAGTGCAACAAGGCTTGCCCCAAAGAGTAAGCCTTGAATTGATGCAAATCTACGACGTTGTGACCAGAGGATACCGAAGAACGTAACTGACATTAAGGTTTCATAGATAGGTGTTGGATGAACAAGTTCATTTGTCGGTACTGTGCCGTTTGGAAATGCCATTGCCCACGGAACATCTGAGGGGGGTCCGTAGTCACCGTCTCCAGCAAGCAAACACCCGATGCGACCAATACCGTATCCGAGCAACACAAGAGGACCCATGATGTCAACGGTCGGTAGAAACGGATTGGGAGATCGGTGAATAACCCAAGCGGCAGCGGCACTACCACCGATTAATCCACCATACCACACTAATCCGCTCGGAGAAAATATCTCACTCATCTCTATTTTTCCATCAAGGAAAATAAAGTAGATTTTCGCCCCAATTATCCCACCGATAGCCCCAGCAACGATAATCGTTGTGGCTATATCTCCTTGAAAACCTCTCCTGTTCAATTCGCGTTGCATGATCAAACTGCAAGTAATGAAAGCAGTTGCCAACATTACCCCGTAACTATGAATACCGATCGGAACAGAAAAGACTGACCCGAAATCGATTAAGGTAGGATACATCTATTATTCTCCGAGATAGGCTTGTCGTACCCGCTCGTCTGCTAATAGGTCAACAGATTCACCTTCAATTGGAATTTCACCAGTCTCCATGACGTATCCTCTACCAGTTAAGTTTAAAGCAAGTTGTGCGTTCTGTTCGACTAAAAGAATTGTTGTCCCCTCTTCATTAATTTGTTGGATAATTTCAAAAATCTGTTTAACAATAAGTGGTGCGAGTCCTAAAGAGGGTTCGTCAAGAAGCAGGAGCCTCGGATTTGACATCAAAGCTCTACCAATTGCTAACATCTGCTGTTCACCACCGCTGAGGCTACCACCTCGCTGTTTTCGACGTTCCGCAAGCACCGGAAAATAATCAAAGATTTTGTTTAGGTCTGTTTTAATTCCTGCAGTGTCGTTTCTCAGATATGCGCCGAGTTCAAGGTTTTCAAGAACAGTCATTTCCGGAAAAATCAAACGTCCTTCAGGCACCTGTGAAATCCCAAGTGCCACACGTTGCTCTGCTGAAGTTGTTGTAATATCCTTATCTTCAAAATGTATACTTCCTTGTACCGGTGCGTAAACGCCGGAAATAGTCATCAGTGTAGTCGATTTGCCGGCACCATTTGCACCAATCATACACACTTTTTCGCCAGCATTAACCTCAATTGAAATTCCACGCACTGCACGGATATTTCCATAATAAGTATGAATGTCTTTAAGTTCAAGCATCGTCAGGTGTTCCTAAGTATGCAGCGATAACGCGTTCATCGTTTTGTACCTCTGCGGGTTTACCATCACTGATTTTCTCACCGTGGTCAAGCACAGTGACCCAGTCGGATATTTTCATCACCAATTTCATATCGTGTTCAATGAGCAGGACAGAGATTCCTTGTTCGCGAATCGTATAGATCAATGAAATAAGTTCTTGGGTTTCTTGAGGGTTCATGCCTGCGGCGGGTTCGTCTAAGAGAATGAGCACAGGATTTGTCGCCAAAGCTCTCGCAATCTCAATACGTCGCTGGTCCCCGTAGGACAAATTCCCCGCTATCTGTTCGCTCAGGTCTGCTAGTCCGACAAATTTGAGCATCTCCTCGGCGTATTCCGTAATTTCTTTCTCTTCTTGTTGCTGTTTCTTAGTTCGAAATACTGATCCTATAAGGGTACTGGAAGTGCGCGCGTGTCTCCCGATTTTGACGTTATCCAGCACCGTTAACTCTGAAAAAAGCCTAATATTTTGAAACGTTCTTGCGATACCGATTTGTGTAACCTCATCCGGACGTGAACCCGTAATAGGTTTTCCTAAAAAATTCACCCTTCCCATCGTAGGCTTATCCAATCCAGTGACGCAGTTAAACAGTGTTGTTTTACCAGCACCGTTTGGACCAATCAAACTGGATATTTGCCCAGTGCGGACATGTATTGTGACCTTTGACAAGGCTATGACACCGCCATAGTGCCTACTCAATTCCCGTGTTTCAAGGATATTTATAGGTTGATTTTCCATTTTCAACTCCTGATCTTATCATCTCCCTTATAGGATACCTTAAGCATTAGGATGGTGTCAACGTATTTATCGCTAAAATCATGTCTTGTAAGTCATCGCAAAATATGTTATACTTCCTACAGTAGGAGTATGTCAAATGGTTACCAGACAAGAGATTCAAGCTACATGTGATGACATCGTGCAAGAATTCCATCCTCTACAGATAATATTGTTTGGCTCTTATGCTTATGGCACTCCGACAGAAGACTCGGATGTGGATCTGCTTGTTGTGATGCCTATACCTAAATCAGAATTTCGCAACAAGGCTGTGGAGATACGCCAACGTATTCAATACAACTTTAGCATGGATCTATTGGTTCGTTCACCAGAGGAGATCGCATATCGTGTCTCATATAACGATTGGTTTCTACGCGAAATTACTGAAAAAGGTGAACTTTTTCATGGTTCCAATACACACTACAATATAGAAACCCCAATAACTGTACCAAGTTCTGTTAAAAGGGAGAAGGATTGCGTGAATCCATTGACGTTGGAGTGGGTACAGAAAGCTGGGGAACATTATAATGCAGCAAAGTATCTTCTGGGATCACCAAATCTTTTACATAACTCTATCTGTTTCCATGCCCAGCAGTGTATTGAAAAGTATCTGAAGGCGTGGCTACAAGAGGTGAACATATCCTTTTCAAAAACGCATGATCTTGAAGAATTGCTGAATCTGATTGTGCCGACAATACCTGCTTGGCACTTGTGGCAGCCAGACTTCAAGATAATAACAGCCTATGCAGTGGAATCTCGCTATCCTGGTGATTCTGCGACTGCTGACAATACACAACATGCAATGCACATCTGCGATACGGTGCGCCAATCCGTTCGCATGCAGCTTAATCTTCCGAAGCATGGAGATTGAGTCGGTAACTCATACTCAAAATTAACTTGTTCGTGCTGCACAAAAAAATAACCTTTCGCAGCAAATAGGATATGGTTTAAACTCGTATCCTCTTATACCAAATTAACTTGATTCGGAGTTTTCCGATAAAGTCAACATTGCGAGGCACGGGGACCTCGCGCTACAAATCCCGTTAATTGGGTATTATATTAAGAAGCAAAACAGTGAAAATAAGTTCAACGTTTCATGTTTCAGTTCTTTTCATAGCAGTGTTGACCTTTAGCATGCCTTTTGTTACTATCGCTCAACAAAATTCTGTGCAAGCCGAAGCTGCGACCACTGCTGAAGCAGATGCTAATAAGGATGTCAGCAAGTTATTATGTTTCAGTGCTGGTTGTGTACTTTCTGCCCTCTTTTTTTTACCGAGTCCGTATGGTTATGTTTCGCCTCCAGTTGGCATAATTGGATCATATTTCTATCAACCGGAACCCCCACCTTCGCGATTCATCGGAAAATCACCGGAATATGTAACCGCTTACACATTAACCTATAAATCAAAAAGAGGAAATACCCAAGCGCGATGGACCTCAGCGGGTTGTCTCAGTGGTTGTGTTGTCGTTGGACTCGGAGTGGTGGAGGCGACACAGTGAATTTTAAAACTGGCGTGGTGGCAAATGCTTGTCAACATGCTATTCCAAAAAAACAGATGCCTAAAAGTCTCCTATCTCCCATCGCGTTTTTACTTGCACTCTTCATCGCAACTGGGCTCTATGCCTCGCCGTTAAAAACCCTCTCTTTGGATTTCACGCGTGAATTAACCGAAAACAACAAAACGGAGCATATTGAAGGCACACTCCACTATGATGTAAAAGCGGCGCGAGTTGTCGTTGAGGTCAAAAAACCACTTAAGCAGATGATGCTTGTGAAGGACAAAGTGTTAGAAATCTATTATCCTGAAGAGAAACAGGCTTTCCGTTTTATCTCAGCAGGGCGGATTCCACTTCCGTTTATCGAATCCATAATTCAGACAACGCAGGCGGAATATGGGTTGACAGCAATTGGATATACGTTTGATAAGCACGATGTCGTGGACAAGGTACTCTATACTTACTGGCAACCACCTGAAAAAGCCAAAGAGCAGCTCGGAACTATCATTTTGGGTATGAGCGATGACAAACTAATCTCAGCTGAAGTTAAGAATCCGAAGGGGCATCTTATTGCAAGATCTCGGTATGAAGATCATAGCAAAATCGGTATTAACTATATCCCGATGAAAGTTACCTCCAGTACGTATGGACCGAAATCTGAAGTAGTCCAACAAGAAAAAATTATCTATAGCAAACCACGGGTGAATGCGGAAACGGCAAACCCAATCCTAAATTTCACAATCCCCGAATCAGTAGATGTCAAGGAGGTCAAATGGTAAAATATCTTGATTTTCGTCAGTTCGTTCTTTTCTGTATGTTCTGTTTATCCATTGTTTTCATTGTCCCGCCTGCATTTGCTGGTGAAGCATCCGATCTGACGTTTATCCGTAACGTCAACCCCATTACAACACTGAAACCACAGGAAGTTATCCGCTTTAATCCACAGGAAACTTCAGAGTTGAAATACGCCGCTACAGGCTTGATTCGTCTGTATCAGAAATTCGTCTCCAGCCAAGACGGTCCGACATGCAGCTTCCATCCGAGTTGTTCACGTTTCGGCATGGCTTGTATACAAGAATACGGTATATTGCGCGGCATACTCCTTACCGCTGACAGACTCCTCCGATGCAACGGTTCACAATCAACGTTCTACTATCGGGACCTAAGAACAGGAAAGTACATAGACCCAATTTCAAATTATGACCACTAAAAAGATATGCGGATTCCTGCTCATAATACTCCTCAATTCTACGTTACTATCCGTTGCCAATTCCGAGGAGTCGATCAACTACTACAGTCGGCAAAATGTCCTTAATTTTGCCGATTTTCTATATGAACAGGGAGACTACCTTCGCGCTGCAAGTGAATATCAACGTTATCTTTTTTATCAACCGAAGGATAGCGAGAAAATTCGCTTTAGAATTGCCCTCTGTTACCGATTAGCAGGTAAAACTGAACAGGCAATCAGAACATTTGAAACGTTTCTAACGGACTCTTCGGATAGCATATTGACGAGTAGTGCATATTATCAGATTGGTATCTCCTATTTTCTCATGGAACAGTTTGGAACATCGGCTAAATATCTAAAAACGTCTTTACCGCACATAACAGATGTGCGGTACCGCGCCGAATCACAACAACTGATCGGTCTCTCTCATCTGCAGCAAAAGCAGTGGATTGAAGCAGAAAAGATGTTCAATGAGTTGCAGAAATCAGATGTTATGGCAGTTAGAGAAAAAGCAGTAGTGTTTAGCAAATATGCTGTGCAAGGGACGCAACTGCCAAAACGTAGCCCGTTATTAGCTGGATTTCTGTCTACGGTAGTACCAGGGACTGGACGGTTATATACTGGGCGTGTTGGTGATGCGCTCACCTCTCTAATGACCGTAGGTTTGACAGGTTGGCAGGCTTATGATGGCTTCCGTAGGGATGGGGTTACATCTGCAAAAGGATGGGCACTCGGCACGCTCTGCGGTATTTTCTATGTGGGTAATATCTACGGATCTGTAATTTCAGCGCGTGTTTACAATAGTCACATAGAAGAAGAATTTTTGACGACACTGTACATAGAATTATCGTATTGAGAACTGTAGTAATTATTTCACAAATCTCAATTTTAGTTGTCCCCACGTTGTCGCTAACTTATCCTTCGGTGTAACCGCGAGTACACCTTCAATGCCGATCTTCATCAACTGCTGTATTTCTTTCTGTGAACGCGCGATGTTAGAGATACGCACCTCGTCCATGCTGCCATCAAGGTACGGACTAGCACCCCGACCAAGCCAAAGCACATCATCGTTCGGAACAATATCACCACCACCGATGTCGCTTTCATTATCTATTTCACCATCAATGTAAATCTTACCTTCACCTGACTTTGCATCGTAAGTTCCAGCAGTGTGTATCCATTTGTTAAGTGGCAACACCATATTGCCGATAACAACAGCACTGATCCAAGCTTTAGAAGACGTCGTCATGCGGAGTAACATTTTTTGATCGCTTCGAGGTCCTACTTTATAGGTAGCCTCCTTAGTAGCACCTACTCCCCCTGCTGTTGGTGCAGAATTCAGGTAGACCCACATCTCCACAGTAAGTCCATCAACCAGATCAAGACTATCGTTATCAGGAATTTCCACAAAGTCCTTTGGTCCGTTTCCGCCGAGAACGAGTCCTTGACGAACCTTTCCATCACCGCGCTTCGGTCCCATAAGTGTTCCGTCGTTTTTATATTCAGAGAGATCTTTGACGATATCTCCTTGACCGGTTTCAAATGTGTATAGGAGAACAGTGTGTTGATCTTGCGCATAGATAGACTGGCACATTACACTTGTCAAAAGGAAAATCAATATGAAACAATATCTCAGGTTTGTTAAGTTGTACATCATATATCTCCATGAAGATACTTTATTGAAATCTTACAGTTGCGCATATTGTATCACTAACAAATTCGGCAACTATAGTAGAATTTAGAATATATAGTACTGATATTTCTCAGACTGGTCTTGAACCTAATAATAATCAATAGTAACAAAGTATAATACCAAATTAACTTGATCTGTAGTGCGAGGTCCCCGTGCCTCACAATGCTAACTGCTACGTAGAAAACTTCTAATCACGTTAAGTTGGTATTATACCAAATTAACTTGATCCCACTCGGTAGGTGCGGTTTCTAACCGCACCATAGGCGTCAATTTAGTGATTTTTCAAATATGAAAAATGCTCTTTAGACCCAGCGGGGCGAAATGTTTATATCTGCTTCTATAAATATTTCGTTCCTACGGAACTCAAGAGGTTCTCGGTACGTATTTTATAAACATATCGTCCCTACGGGACTAAATATAGGACAGTCTCAATAACCATGCTTATTGAAAAGTGTTCATAAAACAGATTCGTTTTCCTTAAATTGACGCCTATGGTGCGGTTTCTAACCGCACCCATAGGCGTCAATTTAGTGGTTTTTCAAATATGAGAAATGTTCTTCAGTCCCGTAGGGACTATATGTTTATAGCACCCAATGTTCTCAATCTCTTTCGCTCCGTAGGTGCGATATTTCTATAACGTTTTTGTTTGACATATCGCACCTACGGAGCGAAAGAGACTATTATACGTCTTTCTATAAACATATAGTCCCTACGGGACTGAATATAAGACAGTCTCAATACAGGGCTATTTAGTTCTCCGAATATTTAGATTTTCAATCTAAGACTTTCCGCTGTAGGAGCGATCTCCGAATCGCGACTTTTCGGATAAAATGGACAAAAAGCCTAAAACTAAATAGCCATGGTCTCAATAACCATGCCTATTGAGAAGGGTTCATAAAAACACAGATATTTCCTTAAATTGACGCCTATGGTGTGGTTTCTAACCGCACCTAATACCCATAAAAATAAGATAAATCCCGTTAAGTTGGTATTATACCCTTTTTGAAGTGATTATCATCAGGGACCAGACGATTGTAAGAAATATCAGTATATCATATTATCGAACTATATTATTTATAATCTACAATTTTCGATTTTAGTTGTCCCCACGTCGTTGCTAACTTATTTCGTGGTGTTATCGCAGTGATCACACTGACAATCCCATTGTTCATCAATTCCTGTATTTCATTCTGAGAACGTGCGATATTGGAGATACGTACCTCGTCCATACTGCCATCAAGGTACGGATTCCCACCACGACCAAGCCATAGCGCATTATCGTTCGGAACAATATCCCCACCAATATTTTTTTCGTTATCTAACTCTCCATCAATGTAAATCTTGCCGTCACCAGACTCTGCATCGTAAGTTCCAGCAATATGTACCCATTTGTCAAGAGGTAACAGGTTAGTGCTAATAACATTAGCCCCCCAACCATTAGTGGTTGTTGCCAACCTGAGTTCTGCTTTTAGATTGTTGCGTGGTCCTACCTTATATGTTCTTGTTTTAGTTACACCTACGCTGCCCCCTGTAGGTTCAGAATTCAGGTAAACCCACATCTCCACGGTAAGACCGTCAACCAGATCAAGACTATCGCTATCAGGAATTTCCACAAAGTCTCCGGCTTCGTTTCCACCGAAAACCAGACCTCCTTGATATTTACCGTCGCCCAACTTAGTACCCGTTAGTTTGCCATCGTTTCCTCTTTCAGATAGATCTGTGACGACATCTCCACTAACGTTGTTAAATGCGTACAGCACAACAGTATGTTCATCTTGAGCAAAGATAGGTAAAACAATATTACATGTAAATAAAACAATTAGTATCAACCAGTTTCTCATATATGTTAAGTCATACATGGACATATCTCCTTTTAGGTTAATTGTCTAAATATTAATAACGTTAAATATTATATCACAAATATACCAATATAGAAAAAGAGTCAGGTACCCCACCCTAAAGGGTGAGGCTTGTTAGGAGTTTTAGTGCCAACAAGCCAGTTGTAACAACTGACAGTTTGCATTATGAAACATCTGCGGATAATGAGCCGTCTCCAATTAAAAACGGTGTCTGCTTACCTAAAATCTTGTAAGTTGTAATTTGGATTATAAGAGGAAACTCTATTTCGCAAAATCCTTTTTGAGTTTTCCCCATGTCATTGCTAACTTATCCCTCGGTGTTACCGCGAGCACATTTTCAATGCCTATTTTCATCAATTGCTGTATTTCATTCTGGGAACGCGCGATATTGGAGATTCGCACCTCGTCCAGACTTCCGTCAAAGTACGGAGTGCCACCACGACCGAGCCAAAGCACATCATCGTTCGGAACAATATCCCCACCAATATTTTTTTCGTTATCTAACTCTCCATCAATGTAAATCTTGCCGTCACCAGACTCTGCATCGTAAGTTCCAGCAATATGTACCCATTTGTCAAGAGGTAACAGGTTAGTGCTAATAACATTAGCCCCCCAACCATTAGTGGTTGTTGCCAACCTGAGTTCCGCTTTTAGATTGTTGCGTGGTCCTACTTTATATGTTCTTGCTTTAGTCACACCTACACTGCCAGATGTAGGTTCAGAATTCAGGTAAACCCACATCTCCACGGTAAGACCGTCAACCAGATCAAGACTATCGCTATCAGGAATTTCCACAAAGTCTTCGGCTTCGTTTCCACCGAAAACGAGTCCTTGACGAACCTTTCCATCACCGCGCTTCGGTCCCATAGGTGTTCCATTGTTTTTATATTCAGAGAGATCTTTAACGATATCTCCTTGACCGGTTTCAAATGTGTACAGGAGAACTGTGTGTTCATCTTGCGCATAGATAGGAAGACTAATTACACAGGTCAGTAAGATAACTAGTATTAACCAATATTTTACATCTGTTAAGTTGAACATGGAAGTATCCCCTTATAGATTGATTGTTTAAATCTTAACTTTAACGTGAGTTCGGTGTCCGAAATAACGTGAGTTTTGGTATAGATAAGAGGGTGTTTTTACCTCCTAAACCCCTTAAACAGGGGAAATTAGTGGAAAAAACCTGCGAATTCGTGATAGTAGACTTATACCGAACTCACGTTAACTTTACTATAGTTTGGACAATTTACACGCTGTTCAAGTAGAAAAACACTTTTTGGGCAGCTCCAGAGAGGCGGAAGGTGTATAGAAACGCGGTAAACAACTCCCTTCAGTCCCAGAGGGACGATAGGTGTATATGAAAACATGAAAACTATACGCACTATATGCATCTCTAAGGTATTTCTGTCTAACCCAACCCCCCACGAAAACAGTTAATATTGTCCAAAGTATAGTAATTATAAGTTAAAACTAATTTAATGTCAAACTAATTTTTATTTGTCTTTATATTACTATAGTTTGGACAATATTAATATTTTTAGAGACAAAAAGCAGAAAAGAGGTTATCCTTTCATAATAAACAACATTTTGAAAGGATGTTGGACAATGGATCCTCTTTTCCGCTTAGAAACTATGTTATCAGATTATAAGTGTCTTTTCAATTTATAACACTCACTAATACCAAATTAACTTGATTCAAAGTTTTCCGATAAAGTCAACACTGCGAGGCACGGGGACCTCGCACTACAAATCCCGTTAATTTGGTATAATACCAAATTAACGGGATTAGAAGTTTTCTAATAGCGGTTAGCATTGCGAGGCACGGGGACCTCGCACTACAAATCGGGTTAATTGCGTATAAGGACAAGGCTAAAAACGACAAGCCGGGGACCGCTTTCCCATGCAATAAGGAAAAGAAACGCGATAAACCATAGGTAGCGTCTCCCGATTTTGCCCTGACTGTTTCGTCTCCTACGAGGATGTAAGCACTTTCACGATCAAGCAGATAAGTGCGAAAAAACATCCAGCAAATCGTAGGCCAAGGGATAACAGTGTTGAAAAACCTTTGCACGGTGCGGTAGCTACCGCCTTGTCCAGTCCAACGAGAGATATTTAACATTGTGACTCGTTCTGTCATCACAAGCAGTGTGAGGACAACTTGGGATAACTGATGGGTCGTCGTTGCGGATAAATGTGGAATCAAAACAGAAAACAGTGCTATAATTTCAGGCATGGGTGATTGTCCTTTCAAAGTTATGAGTGATTATTTTATAACTTTAGGACATCCGCCCTATTTATTCAACTATTTTTTGGCGAAGGTATTGAACAATAGAAAGTGATTGAAAGCATTCAATACCAAAATCCCGAACAATATATAATGAGGAAAAACCATGAAACACAAATACAACATTATTATATCCGCTTTAGTCTTGATATTATCGTCAGTAATTGTCATAAGCACTTGGACAGAAGAAACACTTTCGAAAGATGATAAAAGGTTCGGCCTTGATGGTAACGGTGAACTCAGCACAACTGAGAAAGAATTCATGGTTAGAGTAATACGGATCGAAAGTGCAAGAGACACCCAATTCAGTGAGAATGAGATTCGTCAAATGCAAAGCGGCAGACGTGCCCAATCTCGCGGAAGGGGTGGATTTAGCAGAGGACGTGGTGGTTCAAGAGAACCTTCAGGACCGCGGCTGAACCCAGAACAGGTTGAGTTCAAAGATGGTGCAGCAACTGTTCCGGACCGTGAGACTTTCAAAAAACTCGCTTATCAAGGAACAGATGTCCGTATTGACATCCAACTCATTGGAATAGAATATGTAAAATTTCAGGTTGAGAATACTCATACACAAAACCCACAACTTTATTTCATGAATACGAAGGCCCATCGTTCCCATGGCAGTTTCATGGGGGCTGCCGGATTAGGAAGAGGTCAAGGACAGATGCGGGGTGTGCTTAGTTATCGTCCGCTTTCCACGTCACCGAATGGTGAATCGGGTGTCTACACATTTGAGTTTAATCCGAATGATGCCTTTCCGTTTACTGAAATTCAGCGTGTTCACGATTTGCTTGTATCGAAAATGCCTATACTGAAAAATCGGCTTGGCTATTGTCCGTTATGGGGTGCAATTGGTATTTATAAACGTGAAAAGGCGTTGTATGATACTGCAGAATTCCCAGTCTATTTTGAAGATGATCTCTACGCGAACATTGGCTACCTTCCTCTGAATTCAGCGGAGTCATTTGGTCGGCTGCGTGTCTTGGAGGTGAACGAACGTCCATCACCACGCGACATCGTTATTTGCAAGACATTGCCGAATGAGATGCCACGAGTTGCTGGTATTATTACAGGGGTTCGTCAAACACCACTTTCACACGTCAACCTTCGTGCTATACAGGATAAAGTCCCTAATGCGTTCATTACCAAAGCGTGGAAAAACAGATTGATTGCAGCACTAATTGGGAAATATGTCTCCTACAAAGTAAACGCAGATGGTTTTGAAATTAGAGAGGCGACGCAAAAAGAGGTGGAAGCGCATTTTGCTGGTTTGCGTCCAGCGAAAACTCAGAAACCTAAACGTAATCTCTCTGTTAAAAAGGTTTTGCCACTTGATGAGATCGGGTTCGCAGATTCCTTAAGTTTCGGAGTCAAAACGGCTAACATTGCTACATTAAGGACATTTGAGTTTCCAGAAGGCACCGTGCCTGATGGGTTTGGGATACCGTTCTACTTTTACGATGAATTCATGAAGCATAACGACTTCTATGCCAAGGCTGAGAAGTTGTTCAAAGATTCCGCGTTTCAGAAATCACATGACACAAAGGAAGCAGCACTGAAAAAGTTTAGGGCAGAGATCAAAAAAGGAGAAATGCCGGCGTGGATGATGAATGAGATTTCGGGTTTACAAAATTCACTTCCAGATGGAACTCCTCTTAGATGCCGTTCCAGTACTAACAACGAAGATTTGCCAGGATTTAGTGGTGCAGGTTTATATGATTCCTTCACACACCGTCCAGATGAAGGACATCTATCGGAGTCGATTAAGCAGGTGTATGCAAGCCTATGGAATTATCGGGCTTTTGAGGCACGTGAGTTTTATCGTATTGATCATTTCACGACAGCAATAGGGGTGCTTGTCCATCCAAATTTTGAAGATGAATTGGCAAACGGTGTTGCTGTAACTGACGATGTTGTTTATCAGACAGAAGGAAATTATTATCTCAACACTCAAGTTGGTGAAAACCTTGTGACGAACCCAGAAGAACAGTCAGTTCCAGAGGAGATTTTGTTGGATTGGTGGGATAACAAGAATTACAGAGTTGTGTCAACATCTAATCGGACGGTGGAAGGTAAGCGGATTCTGATGGACGAATATTTGCGCGAACTGAATCTCTATCTTGGCACAATACACAATAAATTCAACCGTCTCTACACCGCTACTTCTCAGTCAAAAGAGTTTGCTATGGAGATAGAGTTCAAGGTTACCAAAGGCGGTAAAATTTCAATCAAACAAGCGCGACCATGGGTACAGTGAGTTTAGCCAATCGTACTGTTTGACAAAGCGAACATCGTAGATAACGAAAACTAATAGCGAAAAAAGACATATAGATTTTTCCTCCTTTAGTGCTAAAAATAACACTGTAATAATCAGGAAAATGCAACCATGATTAATTTCGCCTATGAATCATCAAGTGGGAACTTCTCAGTTATCAGCATAAGAGGATTTCCGTTAGCGACTATTCTATAGGTTCGGCTGAGGAAAGGTTTCCCTTCAAAATGTGCGATGCTACTGGGTAAGCCTGTTGCGCGTTCAACACCCCACCAAAGTAAGTCGCGGCGGGATTCCAAACGACTGTTTTGCAATAGCACGCCTAACCCATTAATACCGGCTTCCAATCCATCTACCACGTTTGGTGGCAAACGTTCGTAGACGATTTGAGACACTGCGTAAGCATGGATTTTTGGTGTTTGATTTTCAGTTGAAGGTGTCTGTAAAACAACTTCTCGGGCGATAATATTACCACCTGTGGGAAGTTCGAGCCAAGAGTGGTTGTTGTGTAGAGTCCGCCTCGCTTGGTACAGAAGCACAACCTGTACAGGAGAAAGTTTATACGCCTCAATGAAACGCGTGACGGTTCCATCAGCAACAAGCAAAGCTCTATGGAATGGTGTTAAGCGTGTAAGACTGATGTCGTTCAAAGCGGCGGGTCTGTCAGTTTGAGCGATAAAAAGTTCTTTTACACGTGTATTGACTAAAGTATCAGGTTTAGAAAGGGAATCTATATTCATGGTTGTTTTGCAAAAAATTGTATAAATAGGATACCTTAAAGATGGTGCAATAGGATACCTTAAAGATGGTGCGTAACGCAACTTGAAATGTGAGTTTCGTCTATCTCATTGCTCTGGTCTACCAACCTTTTAAGTTTCGCTACTATTAATATTTAGACATGCTGAATATGGAAAGGTTCGTTAGGTGCTCTCACAGCATGGATAAACAGAAATCAACCATTTCACTGGCTGCCTATCCTTAATTCGATGAAATCGGGTTTGCGGAATTATGCAAAATATGCTACACTGCAACATCAATTTAGAAAGTATACTAGTGCTTTGTCCACCAAATTTTTGTGGTTTGTAGGTCGGGTAGAGCGTCCGCGAAACCCGAAAAGATTAGAGCGTATCTCATAAATAGTCAAATCATCTAAAAAGTCTTTTAATAAGTAATCATCTCTGTTAAACTTTTGAGAATGTCTAAAAGTTAGGAGATGGTTTGTATGGAACTGAGTGATAAATCGTGGAAAATAGTTGAACCCCTATTGCCCAAACTTCCGATTGGACAGCGTGGGAGACCTTGGCGTGAGAATTGAGAAGTGTTAGATGGGATACTTTGGGTGTTGCGGATAGGTGTGCCGTGGCGTGATTTACCGAAGAAGTATCCGCCATATCAAACGTGTCATCGTCGTTTCCAGAGATGGTCTACTGATGGGACGCTGGAAAAAGTGCTTGAAGCGGTAGCAGGTAAACTTTACAAACGGCGTCAACTGAATCTGAGTGAGTGCTGCATTGATGCGAAGTTTGTTCCTGCGAAAAAAGGGGTGCTTGTGTCGGTAAGACGAAGTGTGGTAAAGGGACGAAACTGGTAGCGAGGACAGAAAAGCGTGGGAGACCTGTGGGTGTTTTGATTGTGAGCGCATCACGGCATGAGGTGCGTCTTGTTGAACCGACATTAGATACGTGTTTTGTCTCGGAAGTGCCAGCGGTGTTGATAGGGGATAAAGCATATGATTCAGATCCATTGGATATGTCACTGCGGTATATCCAGTATCTTGAGCCGTCATTATTTCTATGTTCCACAGGTATAACGTTTTCCTTGTTTAGGTAGCAACTTAGGTTAAAATAGTTGTGCGGATATACTGTCGTACATCCGCACAAGAAATTTTGAGTTCGTAGAAAGAAGTGAAAAAAGCTTACTTCTTTTTCAATTCTGCCCACCGTAAAGTCAGGGTTTTACGCTTAGAAGGTGCGCTTGCTACATTGTGATCCTCGTCTGATGGATGTAGCACTTCGTGGCCGTTCAGGAACGTGCCTGCAGGATAGTCGTCATCCGGATCATCAGGATTTTCGTTGTTTTCAAACCAATCCGGATGATCCGCTTCTTTATAGACATGTGAATGTTTCACGCTATGGGTGTGCCATCCAAAAGTGCTATGCTTGTGTTTCCACGTGTGCCTATGCTCAATTGGGCTGACACCATCTATGTGTTGTCCGGTGTATTGTAATGTATAAACATCACTTTCAACATCGTGATCTACCTCCTGAGAATCTAATTCCTGCAGAATCTCAGAGGCAAAATCTTCATCTGACGATCTTGCATAAAGTACGACATGTGTGTGAGAGTGTCCGTCGTGTGTATGCGCACTCCCGCTAACCGAGTAGAGGGACAACAAGTAAGTCCCGCCATCTTCTGTCGGCGTTTCGTGTTCGTGTTCTTTCCACAGGTTTAATTTATCGTGAACGGTTCCTTGTGGATGGTTGGAGACAGTGGCACGAACAGCGTGTCTATGCGATTCTCCGTTCAGGTCGTGGCTGTGGTAATCGGTCAAATACACGTCAGTGAACTCACCAAAGGTTTTGTCATGGTCTTCGTGTGCGTAAACACTGCACACCATGACAAAAGCAACGATTAACACGGAAGATGTCATAGCGATCTTTATCGCTTGGGGTGAAACAAAATTTTTCATTTTTTAGCTCCTTGATAATTGTATATTATGTTTTTAGATTCAATCGTAAAGATTTATTTGTCTGTTTTGTTAAACGGAAGTTGTACGCGAATTGTTTACGGGGGTGTAAATATTTTGTCAAAAGTTTAGAACTACAGTGGTTATTAGAGCGTATCTCATAAATAGTCAAATCATCTAAAAAGTCTTTTAATAACGAGTTGTACTAGTGCTGTGTCTACCGAAATTTGTGTGTAAAGGTCGCGATTCGGAGATCGCTCCTACTGAAGATGGGTCAGTCTTTGTAGGAGGGAACTCCGATTCCCGACTATTACTAGTACTTGAATTAATTGTTATACTTTGGGGATAATCTACGAACCGGACTCCAGATCGGAGTTCCATTATTTATACTATTTTTAGACTTCTACAAAATGTTGAAAATCCTTAAATTGACACATAAGGGTTTCGCTCTGCTCTACCCGACGGACAATATTTTGGTGGACATAGCACTAGACTTATTAGATTTCCAATGAATTTTAATCGTTTTCTATTATTCTTGCCTGTTTTAATTCTTCACTTTTTCTGTAATTTTACTGCAAATGCAGAAGAGAATCCGCTTGCTCTCGGCGCACATTTTTTGAAGATGGGAAATTCTGATGCTGCTATCACAGAATACAAACGTTTTCTGTTCTTTCATCCAGATGATACGCGTGCAGCAGAAATTTACCATCAAATCGGACTCACCTATAGGGAGCAAGGGTTGTGGCAAGAAACAATTGTATCCATGCGAAACGCAGTGCAACATGCCGTCTCTAAAGAGGAGAAATCGGAATACCAACTTGAACTTGCCGTAACACTTATCGCCTCGCAGAACTACGATCTGGCACGTCTCGAATTGGTCAAAGTAACACTTCGCACCTCCTCTGGATCTCTGTTTCAACGTGCGCTTTTCTTGCAAGCAGTTGCCAATATTTACCAGTTTCGATGGGAGGAGGCGCGTGATGTTCTACAAAACTATACTAAAGATGAAACGCTTGACAAGCTTTTCGATGACGTTGTTAATCTCCCACATAAATCCACCAGAGTTGCTAAAGTGTTATCCGCAATCCTTCCAGGGGCAGGGCAAATCTATGCAGGCAATTGGCGAGGTGGGTTGAACGCGCTTGTGCTCAACGGTGGTCTTGGATTCGTCGCTGTTGATACCGCTCTGGATAAACATTACGTCGATGCATTATTATGGACGTACTTTATTTTTTGGCGATACTATAATGGAAATTTTTACCGCGCTGGGAAGACAGTAGATGAATTCAATGAGAACGCATCCCGCCGTGCAGCAGATACAATTTTGAAACGACTTCAAGAGATTGTTGAGACACAATGAAAGTTAGTTTAGGATTCTGATCGTTTCTGAATTACAAACACTGCTCCGACAATTGTTATCGCTACAATAAATGCCCAGGGAATGTTAGTGTATGCAAGGAACGCTGCGATCGCAAGCAGAATTGATTCATACCAGCGCGTTTTCCGCATAAAGAAACCCATCGTCACGGTCGAAAATATGATAGTACCGACCAATGCTGTTAGGACAGACATTGTATTCTGAATTATTGTGCCTGTAAACAGAATATGCGTATAAGCGAATAGGAGCGGCATGATATATAATAGTTTAGCGAACTTAAAGCATGCCCACCCTGTTTTCCACGGGTCTGCATGAGCGATAGCAGCCCCTGCGTATGCTCCCAATGCAACTGGTGGTGTGATATTAGAATCTTGGCTGAGCCAGAAAATAATCAGGTGTGAAGCGATGATTGATATACCCATCTCAGGACTGTTCAGAATTGGAACAGCAAGTTGTGAGGTAATCAGGTAAGCCGCAGTGACCGGAATACCCATTCCTAAGATTAGAGATGCAGCTGCGAGGAGCAATACCGCAATAGCCCGATTATCCCCTGCTACAGATAACACTAAATCTGGAAATCTGCTGCCTAAATCTGTGAGGTTTATGACACCGACGATGATTCCGATGGTGCCGACTGCCCCACCGATTGCGAGAGAATTTTTAGCACCTGTGATCATCGCTTCCAAAATCCGCTTCGGTGTCAATCTTGTTTCTGAACGGAAGTAACTCACCGCAATCGTAACGAGAATTGAGAAGAAAGCCGCTCTGTAGGCAGAATATCCTTGCATTAGAGAACCAATGAGGGTTACCAACGGCAACAGATAATACCAGCCAGTTTTAAGAAGAACGAAGAGTTTCGGTATTTCTGCATCAGGTATCGGTTCAAGTCCCTGTTTTTTTGCCTCAAAATGCACCATCACCCATACAGATAAAAAATAAAGCACCGCAGGTACAATTGAGATGAGCGCGATTTTGCTATAAGCAATTCCTGTTCGTTCTGCTATCAGGAACGCTCCTGCTCCCATGATCGGCGGTAGGAATTGACCGCCGACAGAGGCTGATGCTTCAACAGCACCGGCAATGTGTGGACGAAATCCGGTCCGCTTCATCAACGGAATGGTAAATGCCCCTGTAGTAACCGTGTTTGCGATGGCACTCCCCGCGACAGAACCGAAGAAACCTGATGTAACGACAGACACTTTCGCAGCACCGCCAATTGATCTGCCTGTAATTGACATCGGCAGGTCAATAAAGAACTGTCCCACGCCAGATTTCTCTAAAAATGCACCAAAAAAGATAAATAGAATTACATAAGTTGCCATCACATTTGCCATGATGCCAAAAATACCATCCTGACTAAAAAAGCAGTGTTCGGTGATTTCGCGAAACGTAAAGCCAGGATTTTCAATTACCTCTGGCATTGACCGACCAAAAAGTGCGTATAGGATGCCAACTGTGGCGATAATAGGCAACCCCCATCCAACCGTGCGTCGACTCATCTCAATACTAACGATGAGTCCGATAGCACCCATCACTATATCTAAATGTGTATATGCGCCTGCTCGGTTGACAATGTTTGGATAATCTATAATCCAATAACCGATTGCACAAACGCTCAGACATACGAACAAAATATCAATAATGGATGGGCGCGAGGCAGGAGAGCTTTCACGAAACTTATAGAGAATGCCAATTAGGGCAAATGTGAGGAGTAAATATATACCAAGATGGTATTGTTCAGCAGCTGCACTGAAACCTGCACTATAGATGTAGAAACCAACGAAAAAGACAGCACCGATCTCAAAAATCGACTTGAAAATTCCCTTTAATTCAGTGCGCTGCTTAGTAAATCCTGTAACATCTTTTGTTTCTGGTTGTTCCATTAGTTTCAGTTTTCGGTGATCAAATATATTTGCACGTTTCTAAAAGTCGCTACTAATGCCTACCATGATAGAAATCTTATGGATAGGTTCGAATTGTGAAATTCCCTCATCTGTTTGAACGCGACGGAAACGATATTCGTTGATAACAATCGTTTGAACAGGTGGAAAAATTACATAACGGATTTCAAGGTTGAGTGCCGATTTTTCATCAAGGTCCACGAGATCGGAGAAGAAGTTAGATTCACTATCTTCGCCAATATTGCGTTTTGTATAAAATGCACGGAACGTTAGACGTGGCACTAATCCTGATTCTTTAATCCCAAGATAAAGTTTGGATGTGTTATTGTCGTAGTTTTCAAAAGCACTTAAGAAGTGGAGTTGCGGTATTGGCTGCCAGATGAGTTGTGTGTAAAATCCGCGTCTTGCTTCACTGCTTTTCTCGTATCCCCAAAATTCAGGCATGCCGGTTTCGTAGGTATAATCAAATATGGCGGGAACGTAACCATCGCTAAAGATACGGTATTCAACTTTGAAAATGGCTTTGGTAGAAGCGATTCCAATACCTGTAGCGTTCCCCCATGCCAACTCTGACCTTATTGTATCTCCTTCATAAGAAGTGCCGTTTTCCGATTGTCCTTCTGGACTTTCTTCAGTTGGCGTAGGCTCTAACGTAATATCTTCCGGATTAGTGGGTGGATTGAGCACAGCAATATCGTTGTATAGATCAAGTCTAAACGAACTTCTCTCAATAATTGGAAAACCGACATCAACTCCGACTACGTTCAAAGGTTCTTCAATTTCTTGCAGCAAATTTGGGTCAATATCAACGAGGTAGGTAGCCCCGAGTTCAAACCGTGTGAGAAGGTTATTGTTCTCAGGGCGTTGAAAAGGTCTGTAAAACCCACGCCCACCAAATATTGTGGGATTTCCGAGGTCATTCACCATCGTTTCGATACCATATTTACTATCGGATTTTCTGATGTTCAGGTGCAGCCCACGTCGATCGTGATTAGAATAGCCAGACATAATTGATCCATGTCCGATGGTAAGATAGTCAAATTCACCAAGTCTGAAATAAAAGGGGTCATAGGGTTTTCCATAACTGAAGTATCGTATTAACCTCAACCATGTGCTTGCGCTGTCCCAGGCTTCACCATCCTCTGCAAGGAATTGATCTCCGACGTTTTCTGCATAAGGGTTGTAGAGTAAAACAAGGTCCAAACCCAAGCCGAATTTTCCGAGCGGGATCTCTGGTTGAAGTTGAAGTCGAACGTATACATCACCGTCAATAAAGGTTAAACCGCCACCGTACAATCCGCTTGTAAGGAAGTTGCTCTCTTCCATTGGTGTTAAATACTCCTGAGCAGAAATCGGGGTGACTATCGTCAGAATCAAAATTATTGAAACAAGAATGCTGCTACTAAAAACATTTATAATAGTATTATCTTTCAAGATGTTATTATTCTCCCGTCTTTCATGTAAATAACGCGATCGGCATCTTCTTTTAATCCCTCATGGTGAGTTACAATTGCTATGGTGGTTTGGTGTTCCTGTCGTAATTCTTGTATGAGGTTCATCAAGTTGTCGCTTTGTCGGCTATCTAAGTTGGCAGTCGGTTCATCAGCGAAGATGATTTTTGGTCTGTTGGCAAGTGCTCTTGCAAAAGAGACGCGTTGTTTTTCACCCCCAGACATTTGTGCAGGACGATGGTGGAGACGTTTACTTAAACCAACTCGCGTAAGCAGTTCTAATGCACGTTTTTTTGCTTCAGTAGCGTTTGTTTTAGCGATGTTCATGGCAACCATGACGTTTTCAAGTGCTGTGAGGTATGGTAACAGATGGAACAACTGAAAAACAAAACCGATCTTTTCTCTGCGAATAACACTTAGGTCTTGACTCTTCGGATTGATCTCTACACCATCAATTCGCAGTTCCCCTGCATCTGGTGTTAAAATGCATCCGAGTAGGCTAATCAACGTCGTCTTACCGCATCCGCTATCTCCCATAATCATCAACAATTCGCGTTCTTCTATGCGGATATCAACCGAATCAATTGCGACAACAGCGGCATCACCGAAACCAAAACGTTTGGTCAAACCGACTCCTTCTATGATCGTTGCCATAATACATTCCCTATAGTATATCTCGAATTTGAGGTCTTATACCCAATTAACTTGATTCCAATCTATCGGTGCGGTTAGGAATGCAGATCGCATTTGGGTGAGTACACCGCAAAACCACACCTACCGTCCGGAAAATAAGACAAATCCCGTTAATTGGGTCTTATATTGGTCACTCACCTTGAAAAGTATCAACGAAAGCAACGTCTTGATTTTGTCGTGTTGTACCCATATCAATCTCGCCCCGAAACGCTATCATCGGATCAACCATTATCGCTTTACGTGCTGCAAGATAGCCGCTTCCGCAACAGACAACAAAACTGATACACGCAACGATGATCGATTCAACAAAATTAATCGCTACAAAAATTGGTGCTGCAGCTGCAAATATATAGGATAGACAAAACCCTACAACAACCCCGACAACTGAGATGATGGCGACCTGTTTTAGTAGAAGTGACATCACATAGTTGTTTGATGCACCGATGGCTTTTAACACGCCAATTTCCTGTGTTTTTTCGAGCATCGTCACATAAGTAATCATCCCAACGATCAGACCCGCAGCTAACCACAACATGACACGCAAAAACTGTACTGCCTTCATCGGTTCATCAACATAATACTCAATAATGTCCTTGAGTGTCTGTTCCATAGTTCGTGCTTCAATAACCCCTTGTGAACTCATGTTTGCGGTAACTTGTTCTAGTTCATAATTCGGTTTTGCCTTAGCAATCATCATGTTCACGCGAGGATACTCCCCTAATAATACTTGCTGCGCAGTCCGAATGTCCATAAAGAGTAGCGGTGTGTCCAAAACAAACATGAGACTTTTGGCTTTCCCAACAACTTTCATGCTATGCTTACCAATAGAAATCGGCTCGCCAATTTCAAGTCCCATTTTTTCATCAACGATTACCTCAAGTGGCATCGTGTTCATCATGGTATACCCTTTGCTTTTTTCATACATTCTTCCTTCTATTATGTGCTTGGGACCGCCAAGTCCTCTTGAACCAACAATAATAGTTTTGGTCGTTTTGCCGCGAATTATCGGTCGTGCTTGCGCGAAAATAAGTGGGGAAGCGGACTCTGCAACCAATCCTTCTCCGACGTAGGTGGGAAGATATTCCTCAATAAGTAGCGAAAATCCGATAAACGCACCACCAGAACCTTCAGCAGACACCCAGATATCTGCACCTGTGGATTTCACGTATTGTTGTGCTTGGATACGCATGCCGTTCATAATACCCCCTAACAGCAGAATCAGTGAAATCAGCACGGTGATTCCGATTGCTGTTAGCACAACTCTTGCTCGGCGATAACGCATGTCTTTGAGGAATAGGGTATTCATTGTAATATCTGCCTTTTATATGGAGGCAAGTCGTTCTGGCATTGTCTGTCGTTTTCGTCTATGTAGTTGGACGTGATCCAAATACGCACCAGAATCCACGTCTGCACCGGTTTCACGGTCAAGAAAGAGTGGAAATTCAGATGCGGGTGGTTTCGCGTTGTGATAGGCGTGGTTATAACTCCGCATAATAATGCGTTGCTCACGGTTGAGCGTCTCTAACCATTCTGGCGAGGAATGGAATCGGTCCGCAGGTGTAATCCACGACGGACAATATGCGACGAAGATGTTGTAACGGACTACGTCGCTTTCGTTCGGTTCCACACGATGCCAGATGCTGGAGTGCATCATCGTCATTGTCCCTTTACGAGGACAGACAATCATCTCTCCCGGTACGCTGTTGTGGGTATCGTATCCATCCATATACTGTCGGCGGTGACTCCCCGGTAGCACAACGAGGTTACCCATCTTCTCATGAGGTAGGTCTGTTAACCAATATCCAATTTTGATTTGCAACGGCAATTTCGGTGAAAACACGCCGTAGGGAAGTGCGCGTGCGCCATCGGGATGCCAGATGTTGTATTGTTTACCACCGAGTGGGCGCAGGAAAAATTGACTCTGATGCAGTTTGAGGAGTTCTCCAAAAAGATCGTAAGCGAAACCGACATGCCGTTCATGATCGATTAAACTTGTAAAGACAGGATCGCGTTCGACAATGTTCTCCAATCCGAGATATCCACCTTCCTTATATTTCGGATTGCTGGCTGCAACGCGATCTATTACGTCAATATAGGTCTGGATATCTGTTTCAGAAATAGCGTCTTCAATGAAGATAATTCCGTCTTCGTTGAACGTTTTCCACTGTTCCGAAGTGAATCCGGGTGGTGCAATACGATATTTCTGTTCGGTTTCCATTAGACGCCTCCTTTCGTTGAATTTAGGAAAAATAGCGTGTAGGTTGGATTGAACTTGCGAAACCAACACCCAAAATAGGTGTCCGTTCAACCCAACCTACGGGTTTAGTCTAACTCACTTTAAAAATTTAGCAAATTCTGTGCCAGTCTAAACAGCACGACACTGATGGGATTCTTGTGAAATATCCTGAGAATACTGCACAAAAAGGTGCAGACCTTATACCCAATTGCACGGAATAGGGCATGTTGTCAATTTCACGTTATTACTTATAGTTTGTATCAAATGACCCCATGAGTTATACTATTAGTATGCGTTAAACTAACGAGTAGATGTATTCGTATCCTCGATAATCTATTCATGGAGGTCAATATGAACCGCAAGAAGGATACCGCTTACGGTATCACTCGGCTTGAATCCAAGAATGCCAGAGCCGCTATTATTCAGAAGATTTCAGCAGACTTTAATCTAATGCCTCTCGTTGCTGAAGCCTACTATAAACAGATTTCCACCTACTTTGAACAGCACGCCGATGTGCAACTTACCTCAGGGCAAATCTGCTATGAGGCAGTCGCCGCCGAGGAACCCGCAGGCAAACACATCGCTTTAGCGAAAAAAGTTTCCTGTCGACTCAAGCTCAACGATGTTGAAGCCGACCTTGAAGTTTTAGCCACTTATGGGCTCGCAGGACTCAGACGGCATCGGATCCTCCGATTGACCCAAGAAGCTTATGACCAAGATGCCTTGCTGAGTTATGAGGATTTGGCAGTGTTATTAACTACCAGTCCTGCCACCGTCAAACGCGACATCCGAGCGTTGAAGCAGTCCGGCTATTTCGTGATGACGCGCGGGGCGAAACACGACATGGGCCCGGGACTGTCTCATAAGACGCAGATTCTTGAGTTGTATTTCAAAGCATACACCTTCACCGAGATTGAGCAAAAGACGAACCACTCCGAACGGGCCGTCTACCGCTACTTGAGAGACTTCACACAAGTCGCCACGCTCCATCATCAAGGAAACCTTCCTAAAGCGCAGATACGCCTCATCACCCACCTCTCCGACCGGCTCGCGAGTATCTCTCGCTGTCCGAGGAATACCAACACACCGATCGCATGACCCAACTCCTTCACCCAGAGCCCGTGGAGAAAAAAAAGGAGAACCTCTGATGAGCAAACCTTTGACGCGCACGCAAATCAACGAGAAAAAGTTCAGACGCATCAACGATAAATCCCTACGACAGTTGCTGATCCACCGCTTTCTCAATGACTATGGTTATGACAAAGGCGAAGTCACGGCGACAACTATTGTTGATGATATTCTTAAGACCTTTGAAGACTATTTCGTGATTACCCTCCCCTTGGAGAAACTCGCCACCGGTGACGCACTCCCAGAGGAGCGGCTCCTGAGTTATGGACACCTCGTTTGGATGGCTGTCCCCATTGAAGAACATCCAGAGAGAGGAAAGTCTATCGTCAAAACCCGCATGAAACCCGTCATCCTGACTTACCTCGCCGCAGAGGATATTGAATCGTTTCGCAATGGCTTTACCTCTCGGCAACTGCGGATCAATCGCTTGGTCCGATGGTGTCATCAAGCTTATGACCAAGGTGCCTTATTGACGCAACTCGATTTGGCAGTCTTGCTCAACGTCTGTGATGCTGTCGTCAGTGACTATGTCAATGAGTGGCAAAAAACTACCGGAGAACTCTTGCCCACCCGTGGCAATATCCATGACTTATCGGGGGCTATTACCCACAAGAAAGAGATCATAACCCTCTATCTTCAAGCACATCTCACCCCCAGGATTGCCGCAAAAACCAAACACTCTAAGGAGGCAGTTGACCGATACATCCGCGATTATGAGAGCGTCAAAGTCGTCCGAACCGCTACCGCAGATATTGACAAAATCTCACAGATTACACGACTTTCTAAACGCGTCATCTCTCAATATCTCGACCTTATTCCGCAGCACCAACTCCAAGCCATAGATGCAAACCTTGCCAATTCAGACTCAAACGATGAAGCCACTCACCAAGGAGAAGCCCAATGAGACCCTAATCCTATGTTCCCGACGAACTTTACTTCGCAAAACCGGGGCAGGTGCCTTAAAAATATGGTTGACAACCGCTACCGGTTTTGCTATACTTTAGACACGTTTATCGCTCAGCGCATCATTTCTCAAAGAAGATGCCAGCGAACCCAACGCAACCCACTCATCAACGATCACTGGGAAGCCAATAAACATCAGCCTTCCAGCTATCCTATGGTCATTTGATACTATTTCAAAATAACCATTTTACGCATTTGCGATATACTATCCGCCTGCAGCTGATAGAAATAAACTCCGCTTGCAATACGTTCTCCCACACTGTTACGACCATCCCAATATGCTGCACGATTTTTATTTGTATAATAACCTGCTGCACGATGCCCAAGTGCAAGCCTACGAACTATACTGCCTTTTGTATTGTAAATTATAATCTGAACATCGCTGGCGTTTGCCAAATGATAAGGTATCCATGTTTCTGGATTAAACGGATTTGGATAGTTTGGTAACAGAGCGGTTGTTTCTGGACGCAGTTTAAGTAAGAGACTTTGTAGGACACGGATACCTCTGCGAAATGCAGGAGTGCCATCATCTGCTTGCATTGCTTGTGTAATCCAACTGTGTATTTGGTCGGCAGTTGGACTGTTGGCAGCAGGTGCAGCTACGTCTTGTTCACCGAGGTTACTGGCAACTTCCACTAAATCCAGAATATTGACAGTGCCATCACCGTTTACATCTGCTTTCTCGTTGTAGTCTCCAAACGCTTGGGCGACGAGTACCAGATCGAGAATGTTGATCTCACCGTCTTCGTTGACATCAGATTTGGTATAGTTATCATCATCCACCTTAAAGCGGACGATTTCGGTGAAGTCGGTCCTCAAAGTGTTTAGTGCTTTATCATTTAGATTCATTGTGGCAAGTCCCCAGGTGCCGGGAACACTGCCAACCGGCAAGATAATCGTCTTGTGGTAAGTTTG
This sequence comes from Candidatus Poribacteria bacterium, assembly GCA_965237835.1. GTDB lineage: Bacteria > Poribacteria > WGA-4E > WGA-4E > WGA-3G > MSPOR6. The sequence goes on from OZ250160.1 coordinate 2,409,677, forward strand.
GTAAACTGTAGGGTCACCTCTGAAGTAGATTCTATAATAATCCTCGTTTGTAATCCAATGCGTGAAGAGATGTGTTACGCCTTGTGGATCGCGTAAAAATATCTCTGACGATGAATATCCACTGATATCATCTTTTATTCTGAATGTTATATCAACTTTTGTTTCACCGTTAGGAGCTTCTGGATTCGTTGGTTCTGCATTGATGGTAATCTGATTTAAATCAAGCACAGGCGGGGTACTATCCGGATTTGTCGTCTGAATTTCAATGGATGCAGGTAACTCATCAATTATTTCCTGTTCGTCTCTTAAGCTGGAATCGGCGTTGGTAAAGTATATGCCCCGCACGTTAAACGCGACATCCTTCATTTCGATATAGTTAAGTGTATATGTTCCCCCCTGGAAGTAGTCTGGAAAAATTAGTCTAATACTTGCTTCATTAGTTTCTGGATTAAATTCTCCATGATTCTCACGACGAGAATAAGTTTCCCTGCTTTCGTCGTTCATCCTTGCATAAACAGCGTTCACAGTGTTCTCTTCAATAACCTGCCAACGAGCACTAACTATCTGATAAGGTCTTCCATCATCAGTAGTTGCTTCTGATACAGAGAGTTTCATTGAGTTTGGAACATATTCCGGTGGTTCGCAATCAGTAAGCGGATTATTGACATAGAGTTTCCACCCGAAATCAGTTTGCGATTCATGCCGCTCATTGCCTTGGGCATCACTGAGGGTAATTGAGTCTGGTCCCCAGTAACCATCCGCAGCATATCTTGATAATTTTACAACGCCACGTAAAATGTGTCCAGTGCTGACTCCCTTGCCATCGGGGCCGATAGGATAAAGCCAGATATCAAAGAATGTGCCTTTTTTACTATAAATTCTGATTTGTGACGCATCAGCAGAATCTGATTCGCTTTCCTTGTGTATTTCAAGTTCTATTGTTATCTGCTTATCTTCTTCAGGGTCGCCCTCTACTTGTATATCAACACGTATAATCCGTCCAGGATAAACGTAATCAGGATAAAGGTTGTAGACCTCAAACGTCAAATCTTCGCGTATTTTTGAGATGTAGCGTGTGCCGTGCATGATCCGATTCTGAATAAACTCATATTTTGCTGGCGCGCGCGAACGCAACTTGTCAGGTCGGACGATGTAAAAACTGATACTCTCTGCCATATCCTCATTAGGATTTTTCCCGTGCGCATAAGCGGATACAAACTTGGTCTGCTGAGTAGTGGACCATCCATCAACATCGTCCGGATTTTCATACCAACCACCGAGTTCAATCCAATCCTGTTTGAGTTGTTCATCAAAGAAGTGTGCCCATAGGAAGTGTGCCTTTTCATGTAGGATCAGACGGTGCATATAGTCAAGTCCTTGGTCCTTAAACGCAGATTCCATAAATTCAATGTAGCCTGCACTCGTCCACGCAACCGCAGGTGCAGTCGGATAAAGCGGATGCGGCGTTCCATCTAAACGTCTAACCAGATATTTTAGTCCGGGTGTTTTAAGCATGCCGCTTGGGAATTCTTCAAACATAGACACGAGTGCCATCAGTTCTTCGTTTTTAAATTCAGAGAAACGTCCCGCGTGTTCACCAGTTGTGTGCCGTGTGAGTTCAGTATAATCAGGGACATCTATACTGACATCGTAACGCTCTTTCAATATCCGTTTAATTGCGTTTCTATCCTCGCCATTGTCTGTTACGAATCGAACCACAGCACGGTGGAGTCGTTTAGAGAAATACTTACCCCGAACACCTTCGATTTCCGCTAATAGTGGTGTTGCATACACAAAAGCGTCTTCAGCGATAGTGACAATTTGCTGCCTATTTCGGTATTCCACCTCAATATCATCTTGAATATGACGGTCGCTTAACCGCCACAAAGAAGCATCAACGCTCGGAGTTTCCGCCTCAAGATCGTTCTTTTCTTGCGGTATAGATTCAAAGGTTTGTAGTAATTTGTATGCGTGTGCTGCACTCCATTCAGCACCGAGATGAACGGAATACCGCTTCATCAACCATATTGATGCGCTGTGAGATGCGATTTCTACCTGTTCATCTAATATCGTTACTTGTACAGGTTCAACGACGGTAGCACTTTCTTGTCCTTCCGGTGTTTCGTCTATTTGCCATTGGAAGTTATAAGCACTGCTTTGAAAAACAATAACACACAAAAAGATAGCTGAAAATAACGTAGAAAAGATGGTTTTCATGATTTTTTCTCCTTTAAAATAATTTTGTCAATCCATGATGTATTTCAACCGGATAAAGCATAGCCTCTGTCAAGGTTTTATGAGATTCCTGCAATTTCGTGATATCTGTCCTCGTCCGCGCCTGAATGTCTGCCAAATTTGAAAAATTATACACATGATATTTACTAACGGAATTAGTCGTTTTGGGATTCCACAAATTTTTAACTTGACACTCAAATTCTTTCCATGTTATACTATTCTCAAGTTCGTTTGGCAGGACTGTTAGTGCAACGCACTCTGCGTTGCATCCTGCCACTACTTCTAACAGAGTAGAACGAACCTACGAACGATACCCGTTTAACGTATCAATTTTATATGCTTGAGCAGTGCATAACGCATTGCATGATACGCTATGCACCAATTTATCTCAAGCAAGTTGTATTTATCACAACAATAATATGGAAACACTCAAACACATCTTAAAAGCCGATAGTATTAACCTATATATTTCCGTGCAATGCTGGGCATTTCACTTCCATACACGGTTTGCAAGGTGTCCGAGGACACCCAGGGGCTATCTCCCAAAGCATTTGATTACAAACAATCATACTATGTAGATACTGAACCTTTCAACACCTTTTAACTCTATACCTAAGTTCGTGTTATGTGGGGGGACTCCTCCCACATAACACACTGGAGGCCTATGTTGTTTAAGGTGACACAACACCTTTACATTTGCTATGTCACCCAAACGACTCCCTATTAAAGGAGATGTAAATGTCTTTTCTTTCAAAATGGAAAGAACGCAGAGATAAAGACAAGTGGCTCATAAACGAATTTCCTAAATTAACATTGGCAAGCTTTGAAACCTTATGTGATCTTGGCAATACAAAGGAAAAATCGTATGAGCTAATCATTAGAGGTCATGCCCTTGCCTTTGGTGTGCCCAATGAAAAGCGCGATGAATTTACCGAATACATTTTGCATACAGCAACTCTTGGTGAACCATCTGAACCTTTTGGTTTACGTATGATTGTTGTCTCACTTATATGCTCGACATGGAGCTTAAAGAGTGAGCTATCTATTGCTGTAGCAATAACCAGCGTGTCAGAAGTAATCCCCGAATACTTATAACAACTCTGACAACGAGGGGACTCTTTAGAAAAACGCCCTGGCGATGACATTAAACTGGATTACGTCCCAGTTTAATGCTAATTTTAACAGTGAAGATTGTCCGTATCACATAACCTATTTCTATCCCACCAGAAAGGAGGTATTAGCGATGCAAAAAACAGTTCATGTAAACCCTTTTGTTGTTTTGAAACTTGAGAAGCAAGTCAGAATAGCAAAAGGCAAACAAGTCGCTCTACGTCACTTTGAACAGTTGCGTTCAGAGAAACGTAGATTAGATGCTACCGTCAATGTCATTACTACTATATATTAGTCGTAACTAACAACTGGACAGCGATACGGATTTTCTTCAAACCTTGACAGATTCCCGCAAGAATTTGTCAAAGATGTTCACACTCCTATAGTTATACTTATAGCACGCCTCAGCGAGATACATTGGCGTATATCCTGTTGAATAATGGTGATGACTTCCATACCATGCACGTTTGACGAAAGACCAAAACCCTTCAATCGTATTCGTATGGAGTTCACCTTTCTCCCATTCTTCACTTCGGTTAAGCGTTTCATGTTCCATCTCTTTACCGATAGCGTTATAGCCTGCATACTGGTCGGTATAGAGTTTAGCATTTTCGGTATCCACGTTATTACGAATGAAGTTGGCGATAGTTTCTCCGGAGATGTCAGGTATAAGTTCAGCAACGACGTGTCCATCCCGTGAAACTGCCCCGATGACAGCATCTTTCATTGTGCCGCGACCGCGTTTACGGGGTTCATCTTCTTCACGGTCGTAATCCTTCTTGCGTTTCCCACCGATATAAGTTTCATCCGCCTCAACGATCCCTTCTAATAATGATGAGTTTTTCGCCATCTCTGCACGTATCTTCATCATTATACGCCATGATGCGCGTTGTTGCAACCCTAAATCTCGTGCAAGTTGGCAACTGGATAGACTTTTCTTTGCATTTGCCATCAGTGTGATTGCTAAAAACCACTTTTGAAGTGGGATTTTAGTTCCAGCAAAGATTGTTCCACTGGTAACTTTGAATGACGCACCGCAATCTGTGCAGTGCCAGCGTCCTATCCATCCTAAACCGCTCTCATTTTTCCGTGTAGGGTTCAATCCCTCACACTTCGGACAACGGGGCTTATTCTGCCAACGTATCTCCTCTAAATGTTCGATGCACGCCGCTTGATCGGGAAACCTCTCCATTACGGATAATATATCCATCAGAATACTCCTTGATAATTAGGAGTTGCTTTTTTCTGACGGATTCTGATACAATAATCAGATAAGTCTAAACCAGAAAAAGCAACTCGCTTTTTGGTTTATTAGGGGGTTGACAGCCCCCTAATTTCTTATCTAAATTGTATCATATTTTCGTAATTAAAACAAGCGATAAATGTAGTCTACATCAAGGCTTAGAGCGTTTTTTTTTAAATCCCAAAACGACTAATTCCGTTTACTAATAACCTTCAGATGTCAATATTTATCAGCGTTTCTCGTATTAAGTTTCTGAAGTGGATAGTAAGCGCGCTTACCGCACGGATACAAACTCAGTTGATATTATACAGATTAATTTGGTATTAGTTGTTACGGTTCCGAAAATCAATCTCGTCAAGTGAATCTGCATCCCAAACATCTTCAAAGAGTGAATCAAGGTGGGAGAGGTCCTGTATTGAGACAATCTGATTGGTAATAGATTCTGGAATATCATCAAATCGGAACTGTATCAGTTTGAGGACTGCTGCTTGCTTGGCGCGTGTTTCACCTTGTTCTATTCCTTCAACTTTACCTTGTTTTATACCTTCAGCTTTGCCTTGTTCTATTCCTTCAGCTTTGCCTTGTTCTATGAGAACATCTGCCATTGACTTTGCCATCGCTTCTACCTCCATTTCGTGGGTATACTGGTCTACCAACTTATCAGGTCTTGATGCTCTTCAACAGGACGACGATGCAGAATCAGTAGAAGCAGATACCGAATAGCACGATACCTCTGCATTATTTCAATATAACCATTTTGCGCAAATATGAAGTAGCATCTGTTTTTAGTTGATAGAAATAGACACCGCTTGCAACACTTTCCCCCAAACCATTGCGACCGTCCCAATATGCCGCACGATTTCTGTCCGTGTAATAGCCTATTGTCTGATGTCCAAGTGCAAGTGTACGGACTACGCGACCTTTTGTATCGTAAATTGTAATCTGAACGTCGCTGGCGTTTGCTAAGTGATACGGTATCCACGTTTCTGGATTAAAAGGATTTGGATAGTTCGGCAACAACGCAGTTATTTCAGGACGCAACTTAAGTAAGAGGTTTTGTAATGCACGAATACCTCTGCGAAAGGCAAGACTCCCATCATCCGCTTGCATTGCTTGTGTAATCCAGCTTTGGATTTGGTCAGCAGTAGCACTATAAACAGTCGGTGCAGCAATATCTTCTTCTCCGAGATTGCTGGCAACTTCCACTAAATCCAGAATATTGACAGCGCCATCACCGTTTACATCTGCCCTGTCGTTCGACGCGTCAAACGCTGCAACGATTACAATATCAAGGATGTTAATCTCTCCATCTTCGTTGACATCATATTGAGAATAGACAGTCCTATCATCTACCTCAAAACGGATTATTTCAGTAAAGTCTACCAGAAGTTTGTTCCCTGCCTTATCATGAATTGTCATATTCGCAAGTCCCCATGTGCCGGGAACACTGCCAACCGGTAAAGTAATAGTTAACTTATAGGTTCGATACACAGTGGGATCACCTGAAAAATACATGTAATTATGTTCTGGACCACCATGGTGAAATCCGTGTGTTACCCCCTGCGGATCACGCAAACCTATCCCCGAACCACCATATCCACTAATATCATCTTTCACTCTGAAAGTAATATCAACGCGCGTTTCACCATTTGGGTCTTCAGGACGAGTAGGTTCTGCTTTGATCATAATTTGGTTTAGATCCAATTCGGGGGGCGTGCTATCCGGAAATCTGGTCTGGACATCTTTTGTGTAAGGTCCTTCATCAAACATCAATTGATCGTTTTTTCTAAATGCATGATTTGTTGATGAAAACCAGGTATTGCTAATATTACCTGAAACATCCCCCATCGCAATAACAGCAAGTGTATAAGTTCCGCTCTGGCGATAGTGTGGAACGATTATTCTGGCATGCATTTCCCCTTTTTCAGCAACCTTTCTTCGATCATCACCATAGAAAGCATTACCACCAGACATAGAATAGGTTTCACGGTTTTTATCATTCATTGTCGCGGTGCAACCCGTGACTCCATTACTTTCAGTAAATCGCCAACGCACATGAATTATTTGATACGGATTGCCCCTACCCGTCACTTCATTTGACAAGGATAGTTTGACTGAATTCTTGATGTATTCTGGAGCCCTTAAATCCTCAAGCGGGTTGTTAATGTAAAGTTTCCATCCGAAGTCGCTTTGAGATGTGTATCGCTCATTGCCGTTTGCATCTGAAAAGCCAATCGCGTCAGGCGCCCAGTAGCCACTTGCCGCATAACGAGACAAAATCCTGCTGCCCCGAAAAACATGTCCCTCAGAAATACGCGTACCATCAGAGTCTATAGGTGAAAGATACATACCTTCATTCGTGCCTTTTTCACTATACAAGTTGATGTGTATACCATGCGCTGTATCCAGGTTGCTTTCAGAATGTATTTCAATCTCTACTGTTATTCTCTTATCTTCTTCAGATTCACCTTCAACCTTTGTATCAATCTGTATAATCCGTCCGGGATAGATATAGTCGGGATATAGATTGTAGACTTCAAACGTCAAGTCCTCACGTATCTTTGATATGTAACGAACGCCATGCATAACCCGATTTTGAATGAACTCATACTTAGCCGGTGATCTTGAACGCAACTTGTTAGGGTAGATGATGTAATGTCCAATACTTTCTGCCATATCTTCATTTGGGTTTACACCATGAGCATAGGCGGATACAAACTCGGTCTGCTTGGTTGTTGACCACCCATCCTTGTCATCAGGATTTTCATACCACCCACCAAGTTCAATCCAATCCTGTTTGAGTTGATCATCAAATAGGTATTCCCACAAGAAATGTGCTTTTTCATGGAGTATTAACTTGTGGATAGATGCCGCATTAGCATCCTTAAAACCTTTCTCCATAAACTCAATATAACCAGCACCGGTCCACGCCACCGCAGCGGCTTGTGGATACATCGGATGCAGTGTTCCATCCAAACGTCTAACAAGATATTTTAGTCCGGGTGTTTTTAGCATGCCTTTCGGAAACTCTTCAAGCATTGACACGAGTGCCATCAGTTCTTCGTTCTTGAATTCAGAGAACCTTCCTGCGTGTTCACCTGTTGTGTGTCGTGTCAGTTCCGTGTAATCTGGAATATCTATACTGACATCGTAACGCTTTTTCAGAATTTGTTTAATAGCGTATCTGTTTGTGCCACCGTCAGTTACGAACCGAACTATTGCACGGTGGAGCCTTTTAGAGAAATATCTACCCCGAACACCTTCAATTTCGGCTAATAACGGTTGGGCATAAGTAAACGTCTCTGCGGCAATAGTGACTATCTTTGTGTTACCCTGAAACTCAATATCAATATCATCTTGGATGTGGTTATAGCTAAGTTTCCACAATGATGGGGCGACTTTCGGTTCTTTATCATAACGAGAGTTTTTTTCTTGTGGTATAGATTCAAACGTTTGTAGCAATTTGTATGCGTGTGCACCACTCCATTCAGTGCCGAGGTGAACGGAATACCGGTTCATCAACCACATTGAAGCGCTACTGGATGATATTTCTATCTGTTCATCAAGTATGTTTACCTGTATAGGTTCAACAACTGTAGCACTTTCCTGTCCTTCGGGTGTTTCGTCTATTTCCCAATGGTAGGTAAAAGCGGAACCTTGAGAAACGATAACACACAAAGAGATAACTGAAAGTAAAACAAATAATGTGGTTTTCATGATTTCTTCCCTTTCAAAATAATTTTTTCAATCCATGATGTATCTCAACCGAATATGGTTTCCCCTCAGTCAAAACTTTATGAGATTCATCCAAATTCCCAAGTTCCGCCCTTGTCCGCGCCTTAATGTCTGTCAGATTTGGAAAATTATACACCAAAGACTGAAGCCTTTAATGTGAGGTTAGATTTTACTTTCAGTCTAACCCAACCCTTATCAGTATTCACTAAACCCCAACTGCTGTTTCGCACATGTCGTTCTGAAGTAGCCAAACCGAAACAGCCTGAACGATGATTTGATTTGCCCGCTCAACAATCGGATTTAAGGATGGGATGTGAGTAAACATGTTTTGTGCTTTATCTGTAAGATTTCCTATTTTCGGTAACTCAAGGATCTTCATTTCTTTGAGAAATGCTTCAACTTCTGCCTGACCGTTACGCGCGCGTCTCTGGAGTTCTTCTAATTTTGGCGTGTGTTCCCATACTTGCAAAACCGTTTTACTAATCTGTTCAATCGAAAAACTCGCGGCAAGTTGCTGGGCAGCGTTTTCGATGGTTGTGAGAGACGTTCTACGTTTGCCCGCAACAACATGCACAGGTGGTAAGCGAAGGTCCCAAACGATTCTAAATACGGACAAGAGTCTCAGAATGTAGTACGTAATGTCAATTTGCCACCAACGAAAACCTTGTGGGGCAGCACTTGGAAAATGGTGGTGGTTATTATGCCATCCTTCACCGAGTGTAATGATGGCGAGTAACAGATTGTTACGAGAATTATCTCCTGTGTCATAACGTTGTTTCCCATAAATGTGGGAAAGAGAATTGATCGTAAATGTGCCGTGGTATAGAAGCACCGTACTGATTACAAAACCGACGACAAGTCCAGACCAACCGGCAATTGCCCAAACGCAAACGGCTAATAACACTGCCGGTAGTGTATGGTATTTCCCAAGCCAAACGAGTTCAGGATATTTACGAAAATCCTTTATCAAACTGTAATCTGCGCTCAGACCGCGTGTACACAAAATCCAACCTACGTGGGAATACCAAAATCCATGTTTAACAGGGGAGTGAACATCATGCTCTGTGTCAGAATACTTATGATGTTCTCGATGTTTCGCTGCCCACCATAAGGTAGCCCGTTGTGCCGAACTCTGTCCGAGAAATGCCAAAAAGAATTGGAATCCACGGCTTGTTTTGAATGCTCGGTGTGAAAAATAACGATGAAATCCTCCCGTGATGCCAAACATACGTATAACGTAAAGTACACCGCATATAATCCAATCGGTGGGTTGAACATCTACGAAAAAAACAGCAAAACATGCAAGATGGACCAATATAAAAGGGACAGGTTGAGGATGGATAATGTCCGTCGCATCGACGGGATTAGAATTGCTTAGTTCTTTAGACACTAATTGTAGTTCCTTCAGCATTTAGCTTTCAAAGCATAACAGCGATGTTATACCTAAATTAAAATTATTTGCGTTCCGCATCGGAATTTTCAGGACGCGTCCCGCTTTTGTAAATTAAATGTTTTATTAAGGATACCATATTTCAAGCGGAGAATCAATGTATCTCGTTTTGCTTTCTCAATGCCGGATGTATTTCAACAGGATAAGGTTTTGCTTCTGTCAAGACTTTATGAGTTTCTGGCAATTTTGTGAGTTCTGTTGTTGTTCGCTCCTGGATATTTATCAGATTTTGAAAATTATACACCAATTCTCCATCTTTTACAATGGGAATTAAGAGCGGTTCTCCATCGGATAGCGATTCATCCCAGAGTGTGACACAATCTTTACAATAGTATCTATCTGTGTCAGTTTTCCGATAGATCTGCTTTCTTCCGGGTAGTGTAGCTTTAGCAGGTTCATCAAGCGTCAGTTTACCAACAGGAATTCCATCGCGCTCAACTAATTTGTAAACCCCGCCGAGGGCAGAGGCACCGGCTTCATCTGTCTGCGAAATGTCGCCCGTGGCAAGACGGGTGCCGACCCCAAAAGCGTCAATCGGTGCGCCCTCCTTAAGTAAATTGTCTATTTTGAATTCATCAAGTTCATGACTCGCGGTGATCTGAACATAGTTGAGACCCTCAGCATCAAAAATTTGGCGGACCTCCTTACTGAGTGTCAAGAGATCGCCGCTATCTAACCTCACTGCACTCAACTTTGCACCGCGCGCTGCCATCTCATGTGCAACGATGCATGCGTTTTTTGCCCCCTCTAACGTATCGTAGGTATCAATCAGAAGTGTTGTGTTGTGTGGAAAAGTGTTGGCATAATCTCTGAATGCATCTACCTCTGTAGGACGTTCTAAGACAAATTTATGTGCCATCGTGCCGACGTATGGGATATCGAAAAAACGTCCTGCGAGTACGAGGGACGTCCCACTAGCACCACCGATGAATGATGCACGCGCAGCGAGGATACCTGCATCTCTACCGTGTGCGCGTCTTGCACCGAAATCAAAAACCGGTTTGCCTCTTGCCGCGCGTACTATCCGTGATGCTTTTGTCGCAATCAACGTTTGAAAGTTCATCACGCAGAGCAGATAGGTTTCAAAAAGTTGAACATCTCGTGATCTGCCTATCACGTTGATAATAGGTTCATTTGGGAAAACGAGAGTCCCTTCAGGGACAGCATAAATGGAACCTTCAAATCGGAAATCTTTCAACGATTCGAGGTAGTCTTTGGTTAATTCGCCACGTTGTGCTAACCAGTTGAGGGTTGTATCGGTGAAACGTAAATTTAGGATGAAATGGATAACCTGTTCAAGACCTGCAGCGATGAGATACTCGCCTTGTGGAATTTTGCGCACATAATAGTTTGAGGTGATAACAGCATCGTTTTTGCTCTTGAAATCCGCTTGTCCCATCGTGAGCTGATAGTAGTCAACAAACAGTGCCATTTCGGATTCTGTCAATAAGGCAGATTTTGGCAAGGTTAAAGGGGATGTTTGTGCTGAGGTTTCAGGGCTGGTGTTCATAGTAGTTATACCAATTCTGAAAAATAAAATATCATTACTGAGATTATGACAATTTGAATGTAAGAGGCGCAATGAATTGCGCGAGGACAAACGCGTTTTTGCTAATGGTAGACGATCATTCAGAAATGGTATTAGTTATTGGTTACTGTTAATCAGTAGTCTCTAAAATTCCGAAAATCCTGGTTCAGACAACCCACAATCTAAGGTTTTTGTGTAATCTTTATCTTCTGGTTTACTGATATGTCCTGAAGTGTTTGTGCCTTACCATTGGACCAAATAACCTGCAACATCTGAATTTGTGTGGCTTTTCCTAACCCAAACTCAGCAGTGAAACTGTTAACAGACATGTAACTCTCGCCTGCGGAAATTTCTCGTATTTGGGTAGAATCTGATGTTTTGAGTTTGATTTTTGCACCGATAGCATTTCGATTTTCATTTGTGCTAACCAACTTCACATGAAGCCAGTTGTTGCTATTACTTATATCGGTGGCATTATTCTGTAGTAGGGTTGCTTTCCCATAATTGTTGACGATGAAAATGTCTATATCTCCGTCGTTGTCGTAGTCGCCAAATGCTGCACCACGGCTGACTTGAGCAGGGAGATTAGCAATTCCGGTGATTTTACTGACATCACGAAACGTGCCATCACCCGCATTGCGAAACAGCTGATTGTGTTGTGGGATAAGTGTTTCGGGTTGGTCTAATTTTTGGAAAGTGCTGCCATTTGCAACAAAGATATCTAAATCACCATCGTTGTCGTAGTCAAAAAGAGCGGTGCCCCACCCGATTTCCTTTAACGTGACTTCTGCCAGCATAGCAGAATAGGATTCATCTACAAATCGGATACGTTTAGGATTATTGTTTTCTGTTGATTTATTTTCCTGCAACAGATTTCTATAGAGTACATATTCTTGATCAATCCAGTGGCTGATAAATAGGTCAATATCCCCATCTTCATCATAATCCCCTGCCGCTAAACCCATTGATCCTCGAAAGTCCGCTGCCCAAGAATCCGCACTGACATCGGTAAATGTGTCATTTCCGTCATTACGGTAGATGTGGTTCTCTGAGGTATCATTTGCTACATAGAGATCCAAATCGTTGTCATTGTCAAAGTCGCTGAAAATAGCTTGCATGCTCCTGCCACCGTGTGCAGAAACACCTGCTTCAGCAGTTATATCAGTGAACGTTCCGTCCCCGTTGTTCCGATAAAAAACGTTGTCCTGCGGTTCAAAAACGGTGGGATTAAGTGCGTTTGGTACTAATTTCCCGGATTGCAAGGATTCCTCTTTCTTCTGTTGGAACTTTTCAAGATCATAATTAACGTAGTTACAAACATAGAGGTCTAAATCGTTGTCGCCATCGTAATCGGCAAAAGCAGCACCTGTACTCCACAACGGACACCCTACACTAGCAGATTTGGTTACATCCGTAAATGTGCTGTCTCCGTTGTTACGATAGAGTACATTTTCCCCATAGTTTGTTACATAGAGATCAACGTTACCATCACTGTTGTAATCCGCGAAGACACATCCCATCCCATATCCTGTATCTCCAACTTTCGCAGTATTTGTTATGTCGGTAAATGTTCCGTCACCATTGTTTCTATAAAGCACATTTGCAGGTAGATTTCCAGATTTTTTGGATGACATTCCGTTGAATGCACCGGGTATGTTTACAATATATAGATCAAGGTCGTCATCGTTATCTATGTCTACGAAAGCTGCGCCGGACCCCATATCTTCTGGAAGTAAACTGGAGCGAGTTCCGCTTGAATGTTGAAATTGTATGCCCACTGTGTGGGTGACATCAACGAAGGTAACAGAATGGGCAGTCCTGGGTGTTAGAACAAAGATGGCAAGAACTACAAGGATGCACACATAGTTAGTGGTGCGCCATCCTTTAGATGACTTATAGGTAGTTAACTTTATAAGAAATTTTCTGAGAAAGATGAGAAGGGGTGAAGCGGTGCACGTACATTTTTCTATAGACCTTGTGAATGTCAGACGTTCTTCTAATGTTTGATCCATAGATATTTTCATGTCTTTAGGAAGTTTGTAAAGATGTTTCGGTTTAGGAACCGATCATCATTCAGAATTTTTTGATGAAGGGGAATTGTGGTTTTGATACCATCAATTTTGAATTCGGATAGTGCGCGTTTCAACCGTGCAATGGCTTCGTCTCGATCTCTGCCAATGGCAATCAACTTCGCAACGAGTGAATCGTAGTGCGGGGGAACCGTATAGCCGGTGTAAATATAGCCGTCAACCCGTATTCCAATACCACCGGGTGGTTGATAATCTGTAACTAATCCTGGTGAAGGCATAAACTGATTTGCGGGGTCTTCAGCATTGATTCTACATTCAATTGCGTGTCCTTTGATGCGGATATCAGATTGGTTATAGCCAAGTTCCTCTCCCATTGCCAATCTAATTTGTTCCTTGATTAGATCAATACTAGTAATACTTTCAGTGATAGTATGTTCGACTTGAATCCGTGTATTCATCTCAAGGAAATAGAAATTTCCGTTTTTATCAACAATAAACTCAATTGTGCCAGCATTTGAGTATCCGATTGACTTAGCTGCTTTAACGGCTGCTTTGCAAATTTCATTACGGAGTTTAACGGGAATGGATGCGGAGGGTGCTTCTTCAAGTAGTTTTTGCTGTTTACGTTGGATAGAACATTCGCGTTCCCCTAAGTGGACAACATTGCCGTGGGTATCCCCCAATATTTGGACTTCAATATGACGTGCTTCTTCAATCCATTTTTCAATGTATACATCACTGTTGCCAAAAGCGGCTTCACTTTCTGCTTTTGCTATGTGAAAGAGGTTGAACAGACTAGGACGATTGAGTGCGATACGGATTCCGCGGCCACCACCGCCTGCGGATGCTTTGATACCAACTGGATAGCCGATTTTTTCTGCAAGTTCGGCTGCTTCTTCGGCGGTTTCAACGGTTGCATTTTTGTCTTTTTTGTTGCGTTTCCTGTCTTGGCTACCGGGAACGAGTTTCAAACCTGCCTTTGCTACTGCCTCAAGGGCTTGAATTTTATCTCCCATAGTATTGATATCGTCAATAGAAGGACCGATGAATTTAATTTGGTGTGCCTCACATATTTCAGCGAATTGTGCATCTTCAGCGAGAAAACCTGCCCCAGGGTGTATCGCATCAACATTTGCAAAGTCAGCGACAGCAGTGATGTTTGCGTATTTAAGATAACTTTCGGTTGAAGGAGGTGGTCCGATACAGTAGGATTCATCGGCGTATTCGACGTGGAGCGCGTCTTTGTCAGCAGTAGAAAAGACTGCGACAGTCTTAATACCCATATCCTTACAGGCACGAATAATGCGGATAGCGATCTCGCCGCGGTTTGCAATCAGTATTTTTTGAAACATAGTCTTAGTTTTGCCTCACGCGAAAGAGCGGCTGATTGTATTCAACAGCATCACCATCGTCAACAAGAATTTCGAGGATTTCACAATTGAAGGGAGCCTCAACGTCGTTATAAGTTTTCATCACTTCAAGTGTCGCTAAGGAAGCACCTGCAGAAACTGTATCACCGACTTTGATAAATGGGGGTTCATCGGGGGCAGGTGAGCGATAGAAACGCGCTGGCATCGGTGAGCGAATAATATCTTCACCTGTTTCGTTTTCGGTAATGAGTGTTGGCACGACGGTATTCGTAATAGCAGGAGTGGTTGTTACAGGTTGAGCGGATACGCGTGAAATTTCTATCTCAACTTCACCCTCGCGAATGCGAACCGTTTCCAAATCTGCCTGCTCTGCGATTTTGATGAGTTGTTCAAGACGTTGTAAGAGAGGATCCGAATCAACGTCGAGATTTTCAATCTCGTCTGAGTTAACATCTTTATCAGCAGAGAGATCAAGTTTATCATTTTGCTCATGTTGCTTCATGTCTTAAACCCTTTCAACGTATTTACCTGTTCGAGTGTCAACTTTGATTACGGTTTCATTTTTGACAAAGAGAGGTACATTTACCACCGCACCCGTTTCTAATTTGGCTGGTTTTGAACCGCCGCTGACGGTATCACCTCGTAAACCGGGGTCAGTTTCAACAATTTGAAGTGCAACAAAGGTTGGTAGTTCCACAGCAAGTGGCGTATCACCATCCATTTTAACTGTTACATTTCCACCCTCTTTTAGATATTTTACGTTGTCCCCGATAAGTGCTTCTGGGAGCACGTGTTGGTTAAAAGTTTCGTTGTCCATGAACCATAGCATGTCCCCTTCACTATAGAGGTACTGCATTTCTTGGTCGGTGAGTCGGACGGTTTCAATGGTTTCGCTCGTGCGAAAGGTGCGGTCAAGAACTGCCCCATCGCGAACACGTTTAATCTTAGTTCGCGCGAATGCACCTCCTTTTCCGGGTTTCACATGTTGACAGTCTACAATTGTGTAAAGAATATTGTCAAGTCGGATGACTAATCCGTTTCGTAAATCATTTAATGCTGCCATTAAATTTCCTTTCTAATAGTAGTAGAGTATATGTTTCTATTACGACTTGAGTTCAATATAATACGCTATCTGAAATTTTCAGAGTAAATCAAAAATGATAGTTATATGAAATATGTTAATAACCCTTATTAGGACTGACTTTGTAGGCATTTTCGGTAATCGTCTCGAAAACTGACTCTGAAATTTTCAGAGTAAATACATCGGGTTTCCAAAACCCTCCTACAGAAGATAGAATAAAGTTAATTCAACTTATATTTATTAGGACTTACGCAGTTTCCATTTTTAGAGTAGGTGATCTAAGTTGTTGACACAGATACTCAGAGAACATACCATATTTGACTTGATAAACCGTTTTCCCCGTTTCAGAGGCTTGACGCTTCAGGTAAACCCAAACTAAAAAGGCACAAGTGATGTGATTCCGAACAATACGCGCTAAACGACATTGACACTTTTCGAGCCCTGTCAACTGTTTCGCTTCACGGTGAAATTCTTCAATCTTCCAGCGTAAGGCACACACCTTTTGTGTGACCAACACATCCGATTGACGTAAGTCGTTTGTAGCAACATATTCCGTGCGCCGAGAAGACGCCACCCGGAAAACTTTCACCTTGTGATTTTTCGGAAACTTGTTGAGTTTGACGCGTTTGCCTGACTGCTGTTCTGTATCGCTCCATTCTAAACTGTCAATGCGTTGATAAGGTTTTGTTCCGTTAGAATCATCTACAAGACGGTTCTTTTTTATGGGACAATAATACTTTTTACCAAGACTTTCAATGAATAACATAAGCGGTTTGCTGGCATACCAACTATCCATCAACACCGTGCTAAAAGCAACCTTGCGGGAGTTCACTAATACATCAAGCATATCGTGAACATGATCTAACTTCGTTTGGTCCTCCATCACCTTCTTTATCGTAGATGCGAAAATCAATCAACCAAAATAGGTCTAACTCCGGATTGACATATACACAGGTGACAACGCCTATACCATTTATCACACCATGGGCGTTTCCACTATATTGTTCTTTAGCAAGGGCTATCTTTTTCGCCTGCTCTTTGTCCAAAGTAGTGTCATCAAAGATGACATATCCATTTGGCGTTTGCTTCAAGTCCGGTTTGACACTTTCCCATACTAAACGCGGTGGGAGCCGATCCTCTGCGAGATAGCGGTTTATCTGATCATGACTAAATCTCTCACAGTGGTCTGCAAAGTGAGTAAGAGTATAGTTAGTAAGTGTGCTAAGTAGATACTGGCAATAATCAAGACGGGTTGGTTTTGTCATCTTTATTGACCTCCTTACACAACATATTAGTCTGTTGAGGAGCCTATGTCAAGTATTATTGCGTAAGTCCTGTTTATAATAATTCGAATGCTAATCGCAACGCTTCGCTTCTATGACTGATTCGGTTTTTGATTGTATCGCCCAATTCTGCAAAGGTTTTCTTGTAACCGTTAGGAACAAAGATCGGATCGTATCCAAAACCACTGTCCCCAGCAGGGGTATGGTTTATGTGTCCTTCACATTTTCCCACAACGATTTGTACCCGTTCTGTTATATAAGAACCTGACCGATTTAAGGTATCGTGCTTAGGTTTGATACTATTAGCATTTGGTTCAGCAATGGCAATCGCTGCAACAAAGCGGGCTTTTCTATCGGTGACACCCTCCAAAGCCTTAAGCATTTTCTGAATACGGATAACGTCTGTTGCATCATCACCCGCCCATCTTTTTGAGTGGACACCTGGTGCACCACCGAGCGCATCAACTTCTAAACCAGCATCATCAGCAAGCGCGCGAAGCCCAGTGTAATCTGCGATGACCGTGGCTTTTTTGGCGGCATTTTCTTGATATGTATCACCATCCTCTATGACCTCAGGCGCATCATGAAAATCCTGAAGGGAAAGAATCTGAATGTTCTGATGTCGTCTGTCGGTGTTGAGCATTGCTGTAAGCTCATTTACTTTTCCGAGGTTACGGGTTGCCAGAATTAGCTTCATCAAGGTTCTCAAGCATCATTCGATTTTGTAAGCGTACGAGTTGTTGTATTCCGCTTATTGATAGGTCAAGCAATTGGTCATACTCTTCACGAGAAAATGGATTTTGTTCGGCTGTACCCTGGATCTCAATAAATCTTCCACTTCCTGTCATGACTATATTCATATCAACGTCCGCAGCGGAGTCCTCAGTATAGCAGAGATCGAGCATAGGTATTCCATCAATAATCCCGACACTGGTTGCTGCGATATTATCAGCGATAGGCAATTCTTTAATCTTATTTTGGTCTTGCAGGCTTTTACATGCGTCCCAAAGTGCCATAAACGCGCCTGTGATTGCTGCGGTACGTGTCCCACCATCTGCTTGAATGACATCACAGTCCACCCAGATTGTTCGTTCACCTAATGAATCAAGGTCAACCGCAGCGCGGAGTGATCTTCCGATGAGTCGTTGTATTTCCTGTGTCCGACCACCAAGTCTGCCTTGTGTTGCTTCACGCTGCATGCGTCGAGAAGTGGAACGCGGTAGCATTGAATACTCGGCTGTGACCCAACCTCTATTCCTAATGTTCTGATCACGCATAAAACGTGGTTGGCGTTCTTCAACGGATGCGGTGCAGATAATTTTAGTATCGCCTGTTGCTATTAGAATAGAACCTTCAGCATGTTTGATATAATTCCGTCTAATTGTAACAGGACGTAACTCGTCTGTTTTTCGTCCATCTTCTCTGATCATGTAATCCTCTTTTTAAGTTATATTTTTAACTGCGCAATAATCTTATACCATTTCTGAATGATGGCATCACATTAACAAAAAACCCGTTTGTAGTCGCGCAATTCATTGCGCCTCTTATATTCAACATAAGATGCGCTTTAAAATGTCCTAAATACTCCGCAATAGTATTTTATTTATCAGAATTGGTATTATACCCCCTACACTCCGCACTTGTTTTGACACATTTTGGTATTTTTACGATAAACCCGCGTCACGAAAGAATTCGCACAGGATAGGGGAGATTTGGAATTGTGAATTAAGATTCTATTTTCCACTTGTCTTTTTTCTGGTTCACCTAAAATTGCTTACTCAATGTAGGGACCACGCAGGTTTGAGAAATAAATACCGAAATCGGAAATCAGAAGTGCGGAGTATAGGATACCCAATTAACTTGATTCAAATTTTCCCATAAAGTCGGCATTGCAAGGCACGGAGACCTCACATTACAAATCGGGTTAATTAAGTATAAGAACATTTCACATTTTCATGTACGTATCGGTTGATTCACTACTACGACTATACTTGAATTCTTTTCAAACCCGCATTGCTTAGACAACGCCTTTACAACTCTTTGAGTAAGTCCAATGCCTTTGTATAACTCTTCCTTTGCAAATAGTGCTTGAGCATTGTCGGTGCAGTTGACTCAATATCTGTAGATAACTGCTCAATTTGGAGGAGTTGTTCAGCAATGTCCTCTCCTGCTGTTATGTTGTTAAACATTGTTTCTAATGTTTGCTGTAGATCAGAAATTTGTTGTGTTGTCATCGTTTTCAATCACTTTCTTGTGTGATAGGTGGTAATTCGTCAATTGCTTTGCACGTTCGCAAACTGACGTTTTTAGGAGAATCATCGTAACCTTTCCAAGCATACGGATCAACACCAGATACTGGAATAATACATCGCCTGTCAGCACTTGCCGGTCTTTCTCCGTCTCGAAGTGACCATGGAAGCAGTGACCACGAGTTGCAGTAGTGGCTAACAAGGACACGTCGGAATGTATCACCACGATTTTTGCGCGAACGGTGCAGCAGATAGCCGTTGAAGAAAACAAGTGAGCCTGTTTCTACTTCAACAGGCACCTCATCAGAACCGTCAAATCCATAACTTTCTTGAGCGAAGTCGAATTCGTCAGGATTTTCGTGGTTGCGCTGCGGATATAGGTATCCTTGCCGATGGGAGCCGGGTAGCACCCACAGACACCCATTTTCAACATTCGCATCATCCATAGCAATCCACGCACCGATTAAGGACCTGTCTCGCGTTGGAATATAGATTTCATCTTGATGCCACGCCTGCCCTTGAAATTTTGGTGGCTTGACGAAGAGCATAGACTGCATACATTTGACACTACCATCCCAAAAAGGTAGGTGAGCAGCGGCGATTTGGCTCAGGATGCCGCAGATTTTAGGATGCTTGACGTACTTCCCAATGGTATCACTGACGAAATGGGGCTGGTGAATGCATAGAATTCTGCCGATCGCCTCTTGGTCGGTAACACTCTCTGGAAGCGGTTTGAGGCTATCACACTCATAGCCGCCGCGAGCAAGCGTAGTAGCGTCTTGCCTGATTTCTTCAATTTCACTTTCGGATAGCAAATTTGGAACGACAAGGTAGCCGTTTTCAATAAAAAATTGACATTCCTTATCGGATACAACATTTGGAACCTCAATTCGCTCAGTTATTTCAGGACCCATTTGTTTACGTTCTCCTCCTAAGATTAGGTGTCATACCAAATTAACTTGATTAGAAGTTTTCTAATAGCGGTTAGCATTGCAAGGCACGGGGACCTCGCGCTACAAATTGCGTTAATTTGGTATCATTTCTGCATCTATACCCGATTCGCGAGGAACATCTCTGTAATTGCCAGAGCAAATACTGCTAATAGAAGATAGGTAGAGAGACCTTGATTTTTCTCAACATCTTCTTTGTATTTTTCCACGACTTCAGGTGTAAGTTCCGTTGGCGTGCGGTCTGTTTCTGTAGTGCCAACGAGCATGCTGGTCAATTCTTCTGGATTTCGAGGTGTTAGGTCAGACTCACCTGTATCAACATTGACGACAAAATTGTGTGGTTTCTCACCGGACCGATGCACAGAATAGATGCCGGGGTTTTCAGTGTTTTCATAGAAGAGATTCCCCTGTTCATTCAACGTCATCCGTGCTTCTTTGCGATCTGGGTCGAAAACAGCAACCTCTTTTCCTGCACTATCTTGAGACCCATTGTATTCTACACCATCGCCAACGTGATAGTCAGGTGTTTTGCCAGCTTGCTTCAGGGCAAGATACTTGATAGCTTCGTGCAGAAACGGCAAATAGACTGCATGTATAGGTAAGTCATTCCACTCACGATCAATCGTGGAAGTAAAAAAGAGAACCCGCCCGGTGCCATAAATTTTTTCAAGTAATGCTGGGTTCCCATCATCAAATGCGGCAATGGTTGTTGCGTCTGCTATTGGGACAGTTTGATAATATCGATAAAACCTTGCTTTAGCAAAATCACCATGGTTGGGATTGTTAAACGGCATGAAGATAGGGTGGCGATAATCAACGCTTGCAATTACTTGGAACTGCTCCTTACCAATAGGATCACCGACAGCTTGCATTATGGTGCATGGCAGTAGAGAGTTTTCTGTGCCAGCAAGATGCTGCTGATAAACGTTTGAATCGACTTGATCACCGAGTGTGATAATTAGTCCACCACCGCCATTCACATAAGTTTTCAATCTCTCGGCTTCGGCTGCAGTGATTTGACTGACATTTGCAAGAATAAGCACGTCGTATTGCTTCAGAGAAGCAGCGGAAGGAAAAGTGGTAGATTCTGTGTAATCTATAGGTGCACCTGCATCACCAATATTTAAAACGGCTCTTGTCAAAAAGAAGGTTTCATCTTCAATGTCAGATCTTTTCTGTTCCCGTTGACACAGTGTGTCTTGATGGATTTCATGCTTTGAACGGTAAAGTAGCGTCTATTGTCAATCTTTAAGGCCTCATTATCAATTTCGACCCAACCGGTATGCGCTGATTCCGATTGTAGGTTAATTTTTACTTTAAAGGCTGCATCGGCACTGTTACCGGGGGCAATGTCCAATTGTGTTGTATCAACTTTGTTATCATCAATAAATAGAGTTACTGGCAGTTTTTCGACAGGTTCAGAGCTAAAGTTATGGATTCGTGCTACCAATTCAGTATCTTTTTGTTCAATGAGAACAACAGGTGGAACGTTTATGTCCGTAACCGCGCGGTTATCGGGTTGTTCTTCAGCGACGTCAACAAATTCGATGTTTACATCTGGACTAAGTCGATCAGTTTCAAGGAAGTTTTCCCATCCGCTTTTCTGCAAATCTGCGACAAGATATATCTGTTTCTGACCGACAGAGACAGCCTTAAGTATCTCGTCTGCGGTATGAATTGCATCAAGATAATCGGTTGTATAGTTAGTAGTCTCAGCACTTTCTATCGCTGTTCTGATGTGATTATGTTCTGAGTCAATGGGTAAAACTTTTCTGGCTTTGTCTGCAGACAGGATAAGGGCAACGGCATCTGCACTTTCTAAACTGTCAAGACGGTTGATTGCCTCTTTTTTGGCAAGTGCAAAAACGTCCTCATATTGCATGCTGTAAGATGTATCTAAAATAATTACTGCGTTTCTAACGCCGCCCAATTCAGGTGCAGTTGCGGGATCCTCTGCGAAAAAAGGACGTGCAAAGGCAAGACCAAGAAGTATTAACATCAAGATTCGCATGAGCAGAAGAAGTAGCCGTTTCAGTCTATGACGTTGCACATTGGTTTGATGCGACATCCGGATGAAGCGCACTGTACTGAAGACAAGTCTCCGTGCGCGTTCACGGTTTAGTAAGTGGATAATGAGAGGGATAGATGCCCCTATAGCACCTGCGATGGCAAAAGCCCCTGCTAATAAACCCATCGTGTTAATTTCCTTTGTGTTTTTGCACACGGCATGTGCGTGCTACTTTATATAAAGCCTTGTCTTTTTGCGAGATATGATGAAAGGGCACGGTCAATCGGAGTTGATGTATTTATCAGGTTGTAATCAATGTCCGATTGGTTCAAGGTTGTCCTATAATGATTAATAAATTCGTTAAAATTAGTGAGATAACTATCTCGAATAACTTGCGGTGTAGTAATAATTTCTTGGTCGCTTTCAGCATCAACAAAACGGATGAGTTTCTCAAACTCAAAATCTACTTCCTGTTGGGATAGTATGTGGAAAACAATAACCTCGTGTCCATCGTAACGGAGGTGTTCAAGTCCTTCAATTACCTCATCTGGGTTTTCATCATAGAGGTCAGAAATCAGAATTACCAATCCACGTTTCGTCAAACGTTCCGCGATATGGTGTAGTGGTTCGCCAATTCGGGTTTCCTTTTCCGTTTGTATGCTTTCCAACGTCAATAAGATAGAGTGCATGTGAGAGGCACTACTGCGAGCGGGTAAGTACTGATGCACTTTGTTATCAAAATATGCGAATCCGACAGCGTCTCGTTGTTTCGCCATAAAATAAGAGAGAGAGGCTATAAGAAAAGAAGCATAGCGCAATTTAGATAAGGGTTCGTGACTTCCTGATGTATCAGTTTGTTGAGACTCGTCTATTTCTTGCAAGTCCTCGGGGGATGGATGTGCCATAGATTGGCTGGTATCAAGCAGAAGATAGCAGTTAAGATTAGTCTCTTCTTCAAACTGTTTGATATAGTAGCGATCTGTTCTACCGTAAACTTTCCAGTCGATGTGTTTTGTATCGTCACCTGGCATATATTGCCTGTATTGTGAAAACTCAACACTAAACCCGTGGTATGGACTTTTGTGTAATCCGGAAATGAATCCTTCAACAACAAATTTAGCAATCAATTCGAGATTGCCAATTTGCGCGAGGATAGTGGGATTTAAAAATCGGCGTCCTTCTACTCTTTGTTGCATAGTTATCAAATCTTCCGCTACAAAACCTCGCCTTTCAAGGCGGGGATGTAGTAGCGGCTAAGATCTCCATTGTTGAAAAAACCTTGACCTTCGTCAAAAAATGTGATATAATTAATATCAGACTGGACGCTTCAACGGAACATTTTTGCTGCTAATTCAAAAACTTACATTTGTGGCATTTCATATACCAAGAAAGACGCGTAATGGTGAATCTTGGTTGATTCTATCTATTTTACAATTCAAGGTTGGGGTAGCAACCTTTGGAGGAGAGGGTGTTAGACTTGCATAGCAAGCAACCCTTGTTGATACCACAAATGCTTTCGCATAAACTTGCGGAAGCCTCGCCCTTTAGGGCGGGGTCTATCACTGTGTTCCTATTTTTTTCGGAGGACAAGTAGGGTCAAATCGTCAAATTGATCCGCTTCTCCCTGAAAGTCCATTACTGCTTGGTAAATAAATTTACATACTTGCGAGGCATCACTATCTGAACATGTTTTTGCAACTTGTTCAAGACGTTCTTCATCATAATACTCATCCTCAATGTTGACGGTTTCAGTAACGCCATCGGTATAGAAGATGATAAGATCACCGCTTTCAAGTTTTACCTGTTCAGCCTCGTGTTTAGCGATGAGCGGCACCATATCATTCGGAAACATGCCGAGCGGCAGTCCGCCTACTTTTTCTCCAAGCCACACGATGTTACCATCGTTTTTCACGATGAGTGGAGGATTGTGTCCAGCATTTAGTGATGTCAACACGTCTGTTTCTGGATTAAGATGGCAGTAGAAGAAAGTAGCGTACTTTTCTTCTGTTCCACTGACATATAGCAGTGAATTTAGGGTCATTGCCATGTTAATCAGTTCATTTTTCATATCAACAAGTTCGTTTTCTGCCCGAACTCTTGAACTTGATAATTCGGAAAGCAGTCCAGCACGAAGTGTCGCCATCAAAAGTGCTGCTTGCATTCCTTTTCCAGACACATCAGCGATGGCAAGTCCCCACCCCCCTGCTGGCAGTTCAATACAGTCGAAATAATCACCACCGACGGGACCTCGCGGTTCATAATGTCCCGCGACCTCGTATCCAGGTATGTCAGGAAGTGTATCAGGGATAAGATTTACTTGTATTTTGCGAGCTTCTTCCATCTCAGCTTGCAATTGCCGTGCGTCAAGAGCTTCTTGATGTAGGTGCGCGTTTTCAATTGCAACCCCTGCCTGTTTTGCAAAAGAGTCCAGGAGCGTTTCATCTTCAAACGTGAACTCGGTGATTCTTCCGCCGCGTTCTTCTTTGTCACCTACAACGAGTACACCTAAAATATCATCATCGCGCCCTTGTATCGGACCTGCCATCAAGTTTCTTCCACCGAATAGTATATCCATCTTTGCTGGACAGCGATTAGTTTTTCCTTCTTTGACAACACCAACTAACATTTCTTCTGAAGTTTGAGTTTCAGCATTGCCGCTGTTGCTGCCATCTAACGAGATTATGAGTTCACTTTTGAGATCTTGTTCACTACCATCAGAATCCAATGTTTCGGGCGGGAAAACGTAGCGTAATTCAAGATTCTGCTCCTGAGGTTGAATTAGCATGAGCGCGCCAGCATTAGCATCCAGGAGTGCAACAGCTTGATGGACAACTTGTTCAGCAGCATCTTCTGGTTTAAGTAGTTGACAAATTTGTGGGGCACTTTCAGCCAACATAAACAACCGAAATTTTTCACTCTGAATGCGTTCTTCATTGCGAGAATAGGCGATTGCGATTGAAATTTGGTGTGCCAGAATAGTTAGAAGTTCTTGCTCCCAGGCTTCTAACTTCGCGCGACCTAAGAATTTTCCTAAGCTCAGAATCCCGAGAAGTTCATCGTGTATTTTTAGAGGTACCCAGAGTTGATGTATTGCATTGCCATTCAACCATTCCGAATTCCTGTCAATAAAATTTTGGAGGTCTTCTGGAGGTGTATCCAACTCAACCAAGGGACATTGCAGTAAACTGGCGACTTCGTCCGGTTCAATTTCAATTGGAGGGAGTTCCACTTCTGGTGTTGAGGCAGCAATGGTAAGGAAATTATCTGTTGGATGATAACAGAGGATAGCACCCCGCGTCACCTGAAGTGTACCGAGTGCAATTCGGAGATATGTTTTGCTTGAAACATTAAAGCTGCTGTGTCCGGAGATCAGCGTTTGACCTAACTGCTCCAGTTCGGATAAGCTGAATATTAACCTTTGTATTGTTTCTTCTGCTGAACTTAGGTGCATGTCGGATTGTTCCGATAATATTAACCTATATATTTCCGTGCAATACTGTGTATTTCACTTCTTATACGGTTTGCAAGTTACTAATAGATAGTAACCAGGGTTTATCTACCAAAGCACGCAGGAAAATCCCGCGTGCGCCTATATTTCTAAATACAATTGTCGTCCGTTTCTATTGCGCTTCAACGTCGCGCTACCAGACAGGTTTTTTATGCTTTCCGCCTGTCATTTTCTATCAGCGTTTTGACTTTGCGACATGTTTGAAACTTTACCCACCCCAGCGAACATTGAGCGGACGCTGGCAAACGCCTTTAGCGATGATGTTTGATTAGCAAAGTCCCTAACAGCACATTCAGATAGAAAACTAAGATACAGACATAATCATGTCAAAAGACAAGCATAGTATTATGCCCGTAAATGTCAAGAAAAATATAGATTTTTAGATACTGTTACCCTACCTTTTTTGTCTTCTAAACTTGCGGTAGGCATTCAATCCTATTGACCCGTTTAGGTATGGACGGTGTTATAGGTAATCTGTGTTTATTAGTGTGTGTGTTCAGTTCAGAAAACACTAAAAATCAGCAATAGCAGTCTTTTCATCAGGGAAAATGCCAGCGTATTTTGCTATTGCCATCATGCGAAAAGTACGTTCCTGCGTAGCGGATAACCCGCAAAAATTCAACGTTCCATCCTGTTTCCCAAGAGCCTCAATAATTTCTATCAGAATGGAAATACCTATGCTGTTAATCAATGCTGTTTTATCCAAATTGATTACAAGCTGGGTGTATCCTTTCTCAATGAGTTCTCGTGCTTTCTTTGAAAGTTGTTCACCGAGTGCGTCGTTTAGGTAGCCTGCTGTTTCTAAGACAGCATACTCATGTTCAGCACGAATCTGTATATCAAATTTATTTGCCAACTCTTTCCTCCTTCAAAATGAGAGTAGTCTATGCGGATGATTATGCAGTCTTGCACTTAATCATTGTAATAGTTGTTCCGTTTTCACCGCTCATTATGTGTACGCTATCCACGAGGGCATGCACAATTTCTAACCCCCATCCGCGCTTCCGCATACCTGGATGTAAATCTGGCTGGCTATTCCTACGTTGCGGTCGATTTTCAGGGGAGAAACCGATTCCCTGGTCCGTAACTTTTAATTCCAATTCATTCGCTCTCATGATAAGCTCAATGATTACCTTTTGATCTGGACTTTTGCTATGCTCAAAAGCATTAATACAGGATTCAATCATTGCAAGTTGAATTTCTTCAACCTGTTCATCGCTAAAACTCATTGATTCAGCGATGACAGAAGCTAATTGAGCGGCTGCAAGTTCCATATCCGGTCGCATCGGTATAGTCAGGAGCACTTGGTCATTGGAATATGTATTTGCCACGCTGAGTATTCTCCGTGTTTAGTTTAATCTGATTCAATAGCATATCATAAAGAATAACTTGACAACTACCTAATCAATACAAATAAATATAAATTCTAAATAAGGATACCAAAGTTTGTAAAATATATCAAGTATTTTAGATGGATTCTAAAGAGGGATTTTCCATTATAAAATCTCTTAACGTTAATTTAATATTCAATTATTACATGAAAAGTAGAATAAGTCAAGAGGCTTATAAATTTTCTAAAGTTTGGACAATTTATCTCTGTTGATGGGTATGTAAAGTTTTTGTCACCTTATGCATCAATTTAAATATGTCGTAGTCGGGTTTCGCGGACGTTCTACCCTTATGTGTCAATTTAGTTGGACTCCAACCCCGGTAGGTACGGTTTCCTAACCGAACAGGAATTATGCGGGTCCTGTTAGATGAAGTTTAAGTATTTAAATCGGTAATCCCGATTTCCTCAGGTCCGGTAGGTGCGGTTTCCTAACCGCACCATTAGCGTCAATTTAAGGAAATAAACCTATATTTTGGATATCTCAACCCCAGCGGGGCGGAATGTGTATAGACCACGATCCATACCAAACTCAAGCCCCAGCGGGGCGAAAGGTGTATATGGGCACATGTTGTCAGACACCTGTCACCCCGCTGGGGTTCAAGAGACTGTTGGACACCGTTTTCTATATACCTGTCGCCCCGCTGGGGCTAAAGAGTTGTGGGTATCACTTTTTCTATACACCTATCGCCCCGCTGGGGCTAAAGAGTTGTGGGTGCTTTCGTTGCTATAAACATATCGTCCCTACGGGACTAAAGAGGGTTTCTCATACACGGAAAACCACTAAATTGACGCCTATGGTGCGGTTTCCTAACCGCACCGAGCATTGCAAGAAAATTACCGAATTATTTTTTTTATCTTCATGAAACCGCACCTACCGGTCCTGGATATCAGCGTTGTGTGATTTTCTTAAATTGACACATAAGGGTGTCGCGGACGCTCTACCCGACGGACAAACCACAAAAATTTAGTGGACAAAGCACTACTTTTTGCGTAAAAAATATCCCTTTGTATGCTGTGACGAAACGTGTTCAACAACCAAGAAAGGTATTGCATACGTTATCTAAAACTTTTTTTCAAATCCATGTTTCTGAAGGATTTGTAGAAGTGTATGTTTTGCGGATTCCATCTCATCAATGGATAGGACTGACCCAGCCATAGAAAATACCTCTTTTAAGACTTCGTATTGTTTGTCAGCCGAAAGAGCGTTGAGGTCTTCAACGAGAGTCGGTGCGATCTGATTGACCATGGCTTTGCGCTCTGCTTCGGAAGGTATTCTGTCTCCTTTGAATATAGGAAACAGAATACTTTCAAATATTTCGGCTCTCCTGAGTGTGTCTTCAACTAATTTTTGAATTTCGGCATTTTCTGCTTCTAATGCTGCCAATCTCTTTTTTCTCGCTTCGTCTCTCGTAGCTTTTTCTGCTGCTTGTTTAGACATCATCTTACTCTTCACTTTTTTGACTGTAGCGGCACCGGACTCTTTTATATTACCGGTGTGTTCATCATCAGTCTGTTCTGCTACAAGTGCCGAGGGAACGTCCGCGACATCCGATTTTTGTGAAGCGTTATCCTTACCCAAAGACTTTGTTATTTCTTGGATAGTATTTTTGCCGTTGGTGTCGCGCGTTTCGAGTGCTACCACGGTAACGGTACGCTTGAGGTTATGCTGTCGCCATAACACCACGCCACCGATAACTGCTGTGCAAGCAATCAAAACAATTACAAGACGCAATACATTTTTCATTTGAATACTCCTTTTATGAGGTGCGTTGAGACACGTTGTGTCTGTCAAGACAAGTTGTGTGTCTCAATCGGACAAAGATGCCGGTAGGTGCGGTTAGATGAAGATCAATAAATTAATTCGGTAATAATCCGACATAGCGTAGCAATGCCTGCGATCCGTCTTTGAACTGTGTCATAAATGCGATCACCTTGTTTTTGAGGGTCTCCCAGTCATCGCTGAGACGATGAAGATGCAAAACCGATTGACGCACCCATCGCCATAGTTTTTCAATCGGATTCGTCCACGGCGCATAAGTCGGTAGTTGCAATATCTCAATCGGTAGTTCTGCCAGTGTGCCAATTTTTTTTGAGGGTTTCCCTGTCCAATTCGGCGGTGTCGGTTTCTTAAACGACACCGCCTGAGGTAGAAGTGCCTCCATCAGATTGGCGTGAAAGTGGATCGCACGATTATCCTGGATCAGGTAAATCCGTTCTTTCTCTGGATAGCGTTGGCAAATCTTGGCATAAAACGCATGGAGTGCCTTAACCGTGCAGCTTGGCACTTGCTGATAAACGACGTCTCCTGTGTGTGGGTTCAGGGCACCGATCCCATAACAAGTTTGTTCAGGTTGATGGCTCTGCCGGGCTAGCGGTGTTTTCGTGCCTGTCTGTGCCCAGTCTTTTGCCACGGTGGGCTGTCGGTAAAATCCGAACTCATCCTGGTAAAGCACAACAGAAGTCTGCGGATGTTGACGGGTCTCTTCTAAAACTTGCTGGATCCGGGCGATTTTTTCGGCGTAGTCTGTATCCGGGCTCCACACGTATGCTCTGGCGCGTTTATAGTTGATACCCAGTCGTGAGAGGATTTGATGAATACCCTGCACGGAAATATCGTGGAGCCACGGCACGATGTTTCCAAGTGTGCGGAGCGTCCAGCGCGTTTGATGCACATTGACCTGTCCGGGATCCTGTCCGATGGTATTGAGGACCTCCGTCTCGGCTTCTTCAGACGATTTGGGTGAAAAAGCAGGTTTGCGTCCACGACCGGGTTTATGAGACAACCCTTGAATGCCGTTTTCTCGGTAGCGGCGAAGCCATGTGTAGATAGTGTCGGGGTCGCGTTTTTTCAAAAGTCCTTTGAGTGCGACTTTGTGAGGAGAAGAGCCCTCGTGTATTTTTAGTAGGGCAGCAGCCTGTTCCCGTAGATAAGCCGGTTCGCCTTTATCGCGTAGTTCAACGAGTTTTTGACGTTCATTTTCACTAAGTTCAAGTTTATGGTGTTTTGGCATGATCAGATACCTCCTTGGACAATAGGATAACACAAAAACAAAAATTACCGAATTATTTTATTTAACTTCATGAAACCGCACCTACCGAGTGGGATCAAGTTAATTTGGTATAACTGCTCAATCTGGTGGTCTTGGTTGAGAATCAAACCCATAAATTCTACGCATCGTCGGTGTAGCGCGTTCAATTACTTCTGGTTTGAGGTAATGAACAAAATCAAACATCGGTTTAACAAAAGATCGACAACAGAAACAGATGAGAGCGATACGCTGCTGATCTGTTCGGTTTGCACCTGCAGAATGCCAGACAGCACCGTTGAACAGAAATACTGAGCCTTTTGGAGCAGAGAGACGAGCTTCATCAGGGTGGTGCGTGGTGCCAGGTGACGGTTTTATCTGTTGCAGGTGAATACCGGGCACATGACGTGTGCCACCATTTTCAGGTGTAAAATCGTCAAGCAGCCATAAACTATTGGCAACCAAGGGGAAACTGGGCAGCGGTTCAGGAATTCCACCTAAAACGCTATCAACATGATACCCACCATCAGGAGCCCCCGGGTCAATAATGTTAGATGTAAGCGTGCTTAATGTAACGTGAGTTCGGAAAAAGATTTAGGGTTCTAGAGAAAGTGGTGCCTCCTTGATCTTGTGGCGTTCCGGCAGGTTCAACGAAGGTTTCTTCTCTAAATAGGTATAAGCAATCAACGCAGCCACTATATTCACTTGGAAGTTGACAAAACTTCTATGCCGCGTGTGTTGAAGTTGCGTCTGCGTTTTTATTTCCTTGATAACCGACTCAATGAGCATCCGTTTTTTCAGCAGGATCGCATCAAAATCTGATAAAGGTT
The DNA here is from genome assembly GCA_965237835.1 of Candidatus Poribacteria bacterium. GTDB lineage: Bacteria > Poribacteria > WGA-4E > WGA-4E > WGA-3G > MSPOR6. Next base: position 2,440,703 of record OZ250160.1, read on the forward strand.
CCGGTTTCATGTTCTTGCGAACCTTATACACCAAGTCAATGCCTTGGGTTCGCAAGTGTTCACGCAGGGTTTTGGAGATATATCCCTTATCCCCATAGAGTTTGCCAAACAGACCGGCTACTATCTTCGGCACAACCTGCCGATCATCTGTCGTGGCGGGAGTGAACTCAACACCCAAAAGTTCGCCAGATGTGTTGACACTCAAATGAAGTTTGAACCCATAGAACCAGCCGACCGAGTTCTTGCTACGTGATGCTTGTTCTGCAAAGACCTTGTGTGTTGGAATACGGCGGTTGTGGCAGACTGGCACGGGAGTAGAGTCAACGAAGGAGATACCATCACAGGTTCCAAAGCGTGTGTAAAGATAAACAGACAATGGTTCTAGGACTTCTTGTTGAAGTTCTACAAAGCGATTGTAGTTCACCAACTTCGGGAATGCCCACCACAAGTAGCACCGGACGTGTTTTTCATAATACGCTTTTAATGTTTTATAGTCGCTTTGATGAAAAAGGATCAGGATCGTCATCACCTCGCTGGCATGTAAAATGCGCGGGCGTCCCCGTGTTTCGGGGCGTTGGCTCGCAGGTAGTTGATGCGCTGCTTTATGTTTTTCATACGCAATAAAAAAGTCGTCAATTTCACAGAAAAGTGATACAATAGTCATCAGAGAACTCCTTTTGATGAAGATTAGATTACTTCATTATACCAAAGGGGTTCTCTTTATACCATAAACTCTTACTTTTTTTCCGAACTCACGTTAATGTATAATCTGCACCAAGTAGATGTTCAAAGAAAGGCATAACTTTGGGATGTGCAACGAGTTTCTCGTAAATCTCACCTTTGTTCATCAACCAACGCACATGCTGACCGTGCTCGTTAGTGTGACGTAGAGCCGAACCGTTCTGTTTTTCCTGTTCTGCCAACCGAAGTATATCGACTTTATACATCTCGATTTCTTCGTCGGAAAGCACATCTGGAATGACAATACACCCCTTTTCATCCAATTGCTTCTTTTGTGCCTCGGTGATACCCATTTGTATTTTCCTTTATCCTCAACATTATCTTGGAAGTTTGTTGGGATGGTTCATCAAGTAGTATAACATAGTTCCTACGGCAATTTCACATTTATTACGCTGCAAAAGCTTTCAAACACTCCTCATAGACATTAAACCGTTCTGCTTCGTGTTCCTCTGCGTCAACGAGTTTGAGCCAGAGCGCGCTGTCCTTCTTATCCCCACTGAGTTGACGACGACTTCCCAGATTTGAAGGATCTGGACCGCTCCATACAACTTCACCGCCCTGCAAGTAGACGAAATTTCCGCGATATCGGTCAATCATGTCTTTCTGGTTTTCGAGATAAACTAACCCCTGCTCGCATGTTGTGCGCCGCCAATTAGCGACCATCTCAGAACTATCTGTCTCCACCGAATCGAACTCCGCCAGAGGTGCTATAACCTCACTCTCCCAATCAATCTCATTTAAGTCAACTGTACCATATCCGCGCTGTGCAGCGATGAGAATATGGTTGCGATCGCGTTTGAAGGGTGGTGTGGGCCAATCTGATGCAGGATCATGTCCCATCAAGTGCATGCCGACGGTATCAGTAGAAATTGGGTGATCACCAGCGATGAGCGCGTTGCAAATTCTACCTTCTCCACCCCATTCGCGTCCCCACTGTCCGGTCAACGCATCAATAATATTAAGACACGGCTTTGTAATCAGGGCAAGGTCTGGTAGGACGTAGGATAGACGAATAAGGTGGTGATAGTAACTTCGCGCCCTGCCTTCAGGGAGCAGCATCGGCGGTAAACCGAAGAGATTTTTTGTGCATAAGGTGATGCCCATGAAGGCGTGATTTTTCATCTTTGCTACGGAAACAACTGCATCCGCATCGTCAAAACAGGCACTCAACGTGTATCGGTCGAACATAGAACCGCCACCCGGAACATCGTAGACCTTAAACGGTGGCAGGTTTGAATCAACAAATTCCACACCGAATTCTTTGAGATGATGTTCGTAGTTGAAACCGGGCGGCATCCGATGTCCGTGTGTATACGGGTTCGTATCTGTAGCGATGAGTTGTGCTGTCGTATGCTCTTTTATCAATCGTAGTGATGCGCGGCACACAGCATCGTCAACCAGTTCACGGCGGCGACCTTCAAAATAGATAATCCGCTCATGCGGTTTCATCATGTTAAATTTGATAACGACCTTTTTAGCAGTTTCAATCGGTTTCCAAGCTCGGGTAAGCGGGTCGGTGATACGTCGGAGAGTTTGGTATATCTCCTCTTCGGTCGCGCGATAATCGCAATGTGCTGCTCGAACTTTGAACTGTTTTTCTGACATGTATTTCTCCGATAGTATTAACCTATACATTTCCGAACAGTGTTGGGCATTGTTCTTCTTGCATGGTTTGCAAGTTGCTTATAGAAAGCAACCATGGTCTATCTACCAAAGCACGTAGAAAGATTCCACGTGCGCCATTGAGGTCTCTGTCCATCGTCATACCGAAGTTGTCTTTGATGATTTTCTGATGATTTTCTTTCCACCGAGTGTCCTGATTATCTCACCTGTCCATGAAATTGTTTTTGATGTATAGGCTTCTGAAACATCAATCACGATAACCCCTGTGCGTCATCTGTGATGTCTCAAAAGTCGGTAGCAGAATAATATCAAAGTTATCAACAGGTATCGTGCAACTTTATGATTCAACATTGTATCTATGCTGACCTCCTCAAGTATCTCACTTGCTTTCTTTGCTGAAATATATCGCATAGTCACATTATGCCATATTTTGTCCGTAAATCTCCAGAAAAAATGTTACTGTTACCGAACCTTATACTAAATTAATTTGATTAAATTTTCCTTAGTGTTGTTCCGCTATTATACGCTGAATGCATATTAAAGGCAAATTAGATGATTGATGTGTTGATGTACCAGAAGCAATCAGTTTCAGGTCAAATCGGTGCGGTTAGGAAACCGCACCATTAGCGTCAATTTAAGGAAAGAACTCGTTTGTAGTCGCGCAATTCATTGCGCCTCTTTTCTTTGAATGTAAGAGGCGCAATGAATTGCGCGACTACGAACCTTGATATTCTCGTAATTTGCGTTATTTGAGATGTTGATACAAAAAGGTGCGGTTAGGAAACCGAACCTACCGAAACGGTGTATTTAGCACGAAACTCATTTCTTAAATTGACGCATAAGGTGCGGTTAGGAAACCGAACCTACCGGGTTTGGGGTTCAAGCCCGAATTACCTAATTTATTTTTTTAATCTTCATAAACCGCTCAAACAAGGGAATCAGTGGGAAAATACCCGCGAACTCGTGAAAGTAGGCTTATACCGAGTTCACGCTAATAAAACGTAGCTGTCACAACTTTAGAGAAAGAGCGTGGCGGCTAAAATTTTCAAACAACTTTCTGTTAGAAACGTTCTGTCTTAACAGATGCCCATTGTGTAGTCAATTTTTCCTTGGCATCAACAGGGAGCGGTTCAACGCGAGTCAAATCGTCTTCAGGTTGTCCCTCAAAGAAGCGGAAGTTATCAATCCAAAAATCAACATCCGATTGCGCTATAGACAAACCCACCCACATGTCTCTGTTAACATCTACAGCTGCGGTGAAGGTGTAGTGATATTCCATCCACTCTGCTCCTGTCAAGATAATCGCGGGTCGTGGAAGCCCTTGAAGATGATTATCCCAAGGATCATGTTGCATCTGGATATTTACAAGCACTTCGCGTAACTCCTCGGCGCGTGCCCAAAAAATGATGGTGTACTCTTCACCTGTTTTCATTGAAATATCTCTTTGCTTAACCTTTGCGTGCCAAGCCGTTCCTGTTGCTATGTGACCAACGACTTTAAGGCATTTGTCCCCGTGCTGCGGGTTTTTCCTGTCAATTTCCCACGTATACTTGCCACCCCGCTCGCCACCTGTGCCGTCCTCCAATGCCCAAGCGACTAACTCATCTTCAAAACTATAGTTTTCAAGAAGTAGTTCGCCCTTTTCCCATTTTCCTAATTCTTGCTGCGTTCCTGCAAAAGCACTGAATCCTATCAACACAGTCATTAAGAAAACATTTATAACAATTGCTTTATTCACGTAAAATTTCTCCTTTGCGCGCTTTGTATACACGCTTATATGATTAGTTTTCTCCGCGCATGAGAGATTCCATTTCGGGTAGTATTTTCGTCACTGCTGCTTGGTCAACCTGTTCAGCGATACTCGCGTAACCTGCGGTGTTTATCATCTCAACGAGATTTTGTCCGAGTTGTTCAATTGTCCATGCAACCGAATCCGGCACACTTGCTTTATCAAGGTTACGGTGATCGTTCTTTCCGGAAGGATCATAATGATAGTGCGGGTTTTTTCGGAAGCAGTCGAAACGTAGCAACTGAATATTTTTGCCATCTGCTTCACCGAAAACGCACACGGAAGGACCGCCATCTTCACTGAAATTGCGATTGCCCACATGGAATTCAACACCACCAGCGTGGAATACTTTTTCATCCATGATTTTTCTCCTTGTTTTTAGAGATATGCTGTTGAAAATTATACACAAAAAACCGCTTGATGTCAACAGAAAACTGACTCTGATTTACCCCCAGTTTTTTTTGCAATGATTGTACATAAGGTTTTTTAGATATTTTGTGTGAGGAAATCAATACTGGACTAACACGAGCTTCACCCTGGCTAATCGGAAATCGGAAAATATGGGTCAAGGAAGATGTCAGGTTCCCATGTTGTTTCAAGTATTCGTTTTATCACAAAGATGAGGGAATAAGTTTTTGTTGAACGCGTATTATAGGCGCGTATCCACCGCTCAGCAGATTTTTCAAAATGTAGGAAACAGATAGCATAACTGACACAGACTAAAAACCATAACAGTGCCACGCGTGGCAGTTCTTGCCGTTTCAATCGCAGTTGCCGAAATCCGAAAAGTGTCTTTATATCACGAAAACATTCTTCTATCTGCATCCGCCGTTTATAGGTGAGATAGAGTTGTGTATTGCGCAAACTATTTGAAACAAGATAAAGCGGTTCTTTATGGCGTGCATCTTTGAAAACATAAAGGTTTAGTTTGAGTTTCTCCGTGCTGTGATAAGATATGCCGGGATAGGCACCTGTCTTTTGCAGCGTTTCAAGTTTGATGCGTTGGCTATTGTGATAAAAACAAGTATTTTTGCAAACGCGTATAACAAACTCAATACCGGCTTCCATAAAAGGTTTCATGAGATATTTTGCGCGAGCAAATCCTCTATCAAACACCAAAATCGGTCTCCGGACATTCGGCAAAGCATTTTCAAAATGCTTAATGAACTCATAACAAAACTCTTGAACAAGCGCATTATGACTACGGTAGACCATTTTGTCAAAAGCGTCTTTTCGGTAGATTTTCCAATAGATGGGAATAGCCCGTTTGCGAAATGGCACTGCCATGACAATCACTCTATAGTGTTCAAGGATGTCCGTCTCATCAACGAGCACGATGCGTGGTGCCTGACCGATTTTGTTATAGAGCCAGCATAAGACAAAACGACACCACGCCACTAAGGCAACATCTGTCGGAAAGTTTGAGCTGATAAAACGGAGCAACCGCTTTTGCTTCGTTTTATAATGTGCTACTAACACAGGTAAGTGCGCCGCAAGCGTGTTTATCCGAAATGTGGGTGTGCGAAGACTCGCAAGCATGACCAAGATCAGATTTCTGAGCGCAGGACGCTTCAATACTATTTTGAACCCTTGCTTCACCTTGGATATGAGCGCACGCTTATTCACTTTGGCCGGTGCAAAACGTTTCAATGGAAAACCTCCAAAAAATGCACTATAAAATAAAACTTGAAAGTAGTTTAGCAGACAAAACGCTTTGGCACAACAACTAAAGAAAAATATACAAAATAAGTGCTATTAAAAACTGGGGGTAAACCAGAAAACTGACTTGGTGTTAACACAACGAGATCGTAAAAATCACCCAAATCTTTTTTATAGTGTTTACTATAAAAAAGACTTGCAACTCAGATAAGAACATGATATACTATAATTAAAATTGAATTGGCTTATTTAAATGATGAAACAACAGCTGCTCGACGGTTTTGGACGTGTCCATACGAACCTCAGAATCTCTGTCACAGATGTATGCAACTTTCGGTGCATCTACTGTATGCCTGAAGATATGGTATTTATGCCTGATTCGGCACTGATGACGTACGACGAGATTCTGCATTTTACACGTATCTTTGTCGGGCTTGGGGTTAACAAAGTCCGGATCACGGGAGGCGAACCACTTGTGCGTCCCGGGGTGCCACAACTTATAGAACAACTTGGTCAGATTGATGCGTTGAAAGACATCAGTTTGACAACTAACGGTATCGGACTTATTGCACAAGCACAAGCACTTTACGATGCTGGACTTAGACGTATCAATGTGAGTCTGGATACGCTCAACGAAGAGAGGTTTGAGCAGATGACGCGACGGAAAGTCCTCTCACGTGTCCTTAAAGGGCTTAAAGCGGCACACGAATGCGGATTCAATCCAATTAAAGTCAACGCTGTCGCAATGCGCGGGTTTACCGATGATGAAATCGTGGATTTAGCCACTTTTGCACGTGAAAATAGTTATCAGCTGCGTTTTATAGAGTTTATGCCACTTGATGCCGATGATATTTGGGGACGAAACATGTTTATCCCCAGCAAAGAGATTATTGATAAAATTAGCAATGTTTACCCACTGGAACGGATAAAGTTAAACGGCGATTCAAAGAGCGATACAGCACAACGTTTCCGCTTCGCTGATAACGGCACCGAAGTAGGTGTAATACCTTCTGTAAGTGAACCGTTTTGTGAAAACTGCAACCGTATTCGTCTTACTGCTGATGGGAAGTTCAGAACGTGCCTCTTCTCACTAACAGAGATCGACCTGCTCACCCCATTACGCGAAGGCGTAGACGATGAAGTGATTGAAAACTTAATAATTGACGCAGTTGCGAAAAAAGAAGCAGGACACAAAATAAATGCTGCGGACTTTGTCAAACCTGAGCGGAATATGTCAAGGATCGGCGGATAAGCACTAAAATCAATAATGCGTGAGACACATCCGCGAGAAATACGAGTATACCAAACCCCAAGCGGGCAAGAACCTTTCAACGAATGGTTGTACTCAATTTGAGATATAGAAACACAAGCTCGAGTTCAGGCACGTCTTGAGCGTATTGAAGACGGTAATTTGGGAGATTGCCAATCTGTTGGTGAAGGTGTTTTTGAGTTACGGATCCACTTTGGAGCAGGTTATCGAATTTATTTTGGACAGATAGGTAACACAATCATTCTTTTGCTCTGTGGCGGTGACAAGTCATCACAAAGACGAGATATAGAACGTGCAAAAACTTATTGGCTGGAATATAAGAGGGAACACCTATGAGAAAAATGAGAACATGGCGTGAATGTCTTATTGAACAGATCGCTGACCGGAAAAGTGCAATTGCCTATCTAAAAGCAATCCTTGAAGACTACCAAATCTACAAGAATCCTGCTGTAGTACAAAGATCACTCCGAACTGTCGTTGAAGCGCAAGGTGGTGTTGTTGAACTTGCAAAGCAGGTAAATATGGACCCACAAGTTCTTTCAAAAATGCTCTCTAATGAGGATGGACCTTTGATTGACGTACTCGGAATTGTTCTCAAGACACTTGGATATCAACTCTCAATTCAACCGATAAAACTTGAAAACCGTAATCTTGACATGTATACCGATGTGTTAGAGGGACAAAATACATCAACACATGTGGCAGGAAATTGAATCTATTAATAACAATAGCAAAGCACTAAAGATTTTTAAATTTTACTATAAGTAAGGAGCCCAAAGTCAAGAGATGAGCAACGACCTAATAATTAAAGACTTACATATCAGTGCGCAAGGAAATCCGATTATCAAAGGGTTAAATTTAACTGTCAAACAGGGCGAAGTTCATGCCCTCATGGGACCCAATGGCTCTGGTAAAAGCACACTCGCGAACGGATTGATGGGACACCCTCTATACGAAATTGATTCAGGCGAGGTGGTTTTTAATGACGTTGATATTCTGGAATTGGAGCCGAATGAACGCGCAAAGTTAGGACTGTTCCTCGCTTTTCAATACCCGACAGTTATTCCGGGTGTTAGTTTAGCGAATTTCCTACGGCTCGCTGTTAGTGCTGTTCGTTCTGCCCAAACAAACGGTTCCGAAAACAACGAACTGATTCCGATGCGGGAATTCCGTAAAGAACTACGTGAAAAAATGTTACAACTCGGCGTGGACGATTCTTTCGCGAGACGATATCTCAATGATGGATTTTCTGGTGGTGAGAAAAAACGCGCCGAAATCCTGCAAATGGCGATGCTTGAACCGAAAATCGCTATCCTTGACGAAACTGACTCCGGACTTGATATTGATGCTGTGCGAATTGTCGGAGAAAGCGTCAACAGCCTGGTCGGACCAGAACTCGGTGTGTTAATCATCACACACTATCCTCGGTTGTTAGACTACATCCGTCCGCAGTATGTGCATATACTACTTGATGGTAGGATCGTCGAATCAGGTGGATGGGAACTCACACAGATGTTAGAAGCAGAAGGCTACGATCCAATTCGTGAAAAATACGGCATTGAAGCAGAAACTGTTCAGTGAGTTAACCTACGCGATCGCTGTCTACCCAGAAAAATAAAACCAATTCCGTTAATTTGGTATAACACGATAACGAGAGAGAAAACCAACAAAAACTCGTGTAATTTTTGAAATTTATCTAATCTGCGATTCAGACAAGAGGCAACCTGAATAAACGCCACTTCAGTGATAATATTGAAATCATGCCTGAGAAGGAGACACTATGAAAAAAGCAGGGATACTTGCATTATTCACAGCAATCTCTATGTTCTGTCTTACTGGACAACCACTACAAAGTCAAGGTGATAGACACATATTTTATATTCATGTTGATGTATCATCTCATGACCAAGATGTAAATACTAAAAACCTTGTGGAGAATTATATAAAAAAGGAATTGCAAAAATTTAAAGATGTTCGGATTCGAAACTTTGACAATTCCGATCTTGTGTCACCTGCTTATCTGTTCTCGTTAGTTTTTCTTGTTGATCCCACGACTGGAAATATCGCAATAGCTTGTGGTTTAAATGAAGTGTTTGATATGAGTATAATAATGCCTTATATTCAGACAGAGAAACAACTTGAGAAAAAACTTGACGTTTTGTTGGCTATTTCAGGATTAAGTTATAGTCATTATATGAACGTATTTACTGGCAACACCAACGATTTATCTGGTCTATGTAAAGTCATTATCGCAAATGTGAATACAGAAGTTCTAAAAAAACAACGCGAGATGAGGTAAACAAATGTGGCAGACGAAAAAGAAATAGGCAGTTATTGTTGTTATGACGAAACTCGAGCCGCCAAAGCACTTGATGATATATTTCTCAAATTACAACAAGATCATAAAACTTGGGATGCGCGTACATGGAGTACTGAATCGTAGTGATTAGATAAGGTAACCAAATGTAGCAGGCACATCAGAATCAAAATGGCCAAGAGTTAAAAACAACATCATATCATGTATGCCACATGACTTGTGAAGTTCTGCGGGGAAACACTAAACCCGTTTCTCTGTTCTTGAAGTGTTTTTTATTTTGGTTTTCTTATTTTGATATAAGGAGGTGATATAGAAAAAATGAATCAAATGAATAGCCCTATGAAGATTTCGGCTATTCATACGAAAGGAGGTGAATAGGAAAATGAAATATGCTGAAACAAAAAATACCGAAAGAATAAATAGACTCTTTTGCAATTACTTGTGTGAAAAAGGTTTTCCAGTTGAAATATACGACGTTAATTTGATTCGTATTGGGGATTGCATTATTCAAACTGTATGTTGCACAGAGGAAAAATACAAACTTTTAGCGATAAACGCTGAAAAAGAAAACAATAAATTGGAACAATCTGACTATTATGCAGCATTCAAACCGTCTGGTAAATTCATGGGAGTGATTTCTGGTAAGGTTTTTAGAGTTGACACATATTACCACGAAATAGATCTTCCTGATTGGGAAAACCCGACTTACCGAATGTTTCATCAGGAACTTGAAGATATACATTCACTTATAGTATCGTTAACATTCCAACAATTAGCATCGTTAACATTGCGACATTCTAATAAATAAAAGGACTCGCTTCTGGCAGTGGCGTGTAAGAAATAGCTGCCAACATTAAATGGGAGTATTTCGAAAACACGCCCTGCGGTGAGACGTTAAATCCGCGCACTAACAAAGTAGAATATAAAACTATGGCAACCCCGAAACACAACAATAGGCCATCACAATAGCTGACAGGAGCTAAAAATGAAAATTACCCTATTTCTCTCAATGCTCTTTTGTGCAATCGCGCTACCAGCTCTTGGTGAGTTAACAGATACCGATCTCAATAAAATCCGCTTGATTATCAATGAGGAAATTGAGGAGGAAATTAAGCCTATAAAAGCCGATATCGTGTCCCTAAAAACAGATGTCGCATGGATCCGAGGCAAACTTGAAAACGTTGACAAACAAATCACGCATGTAACGTTATGTCACTTATGGGGTAATCGGTCTCATTATTTTGCTCGTAGGTATTCCACAAATCACTATGACGTTGCGCAGCAGAAGAGATCGCTCACTTGAAAGACAGGTTGAAATGCTCACCCGAGAAATCGAAACGCTAAAGCAACAGCGAATTGTGAACCCTTGAAAATTCTAACTGTAAGGTATTCTGGACGAAAATGAATAAATTATATTTTGACGACAACCTTCAAATCATGCGCGGAGACGAAAAACTCGCGCACTAACAAAGGAGAATACAAAATGGCAACCCCTGAAACGAGACAGATTGACGATATCGGGATTAGTAAAGATTATAAATACGGGTTCCACGATGATCGTGAGCCAACGTTTAAATCCCGAAAAGGATTGGACGAGGAAGTCATCAATCAGATGTGCGACATCAAAGAGGAACCGGATTGGATGCGTCAGTATAGGCTTGAAGCATATAAAATCTTTAAGCAGAAACCGATGACAAAATGGGGTGGTGATCTTTCGCAACTTGATTTTGACGACATTTACTACTACGTCAAAGCCTCTGACCGAAGCGAACGCAGTTGGGACGATGTGCCGGATGACATCAAGAAAACCTTCGATCGGCTCGGTATACCGGAAGCAGAACGGAAGTTCCTCGCTGGGGTCGGTGCACAATACGATTCTGAGGTAGTTTACCATAGTATCGCTGAAGAATTGGATAAAATTGGCGTCATTTTCGTTGATACGGATACTGCTGTCAAAGAATATCCTGACCTTGTGAAGAAATACTTTGGAACTATTATTCCATCCGCTGATAATCAATTCGCCGCGCTGAACAGTGCTGCCTGGAGTGGTGGAAGTTTTGTTTATGTTCCACCTGGTGTAAAGGTTGAATACCCGTTGCAAGCCTATTTCCGAATCAACACCGAAAACATGGGGCAGTTTGAACGTACACTCATCATCGCTGATGAAGGTTCACAGGTGCATTATGTTGAAGGCTGCACTGCGCCGACATTTAGCAGTGAATCCTTACATAGCGCGGTCGTTGAGATTGTCTGCATGAAGGGTTCGCGGGTACGCTACACCACAATCCAGAATTGGGCGGACAATGTGTATAATCTCGTCACCAAACGTGCGCTCGCTTACGAAGATGCACAGATGGAATGGGTTGATGGCAATCTCGGCAGTAAGTTGACGATGAAATATCCGAGTGTCTACATGATGGAACCTGGTGCGCGGGGTGAAATCCTTTCCATTGCGTTCGCAAGAAAAGGGCAGCATCAGGATGCGGGTGCCAAAGTTTTCCATTGTGCACCACATACCACATCTCAGATTACGTCGAAGTCCATCAGTAAAGATGGCGGGCGTTCCAGTTATCGTGGTTGGGTTGATGTTGCAAAAGGCGCGAAAGGATGTAAATCGCACGTCGTTTGTGATGCACTCATTCTTGATAAAGACTCACGTTCCGATACCTACCCTGTCATCGAAATTAATGAAAACGATACCACTATTGAGCATGAGGCACGGGTCAGTAAAATCGGTGAAGAGCAACTCTTCTACTTGATGAGCCGTGGACTTTCGGAAGAGGAAGCCTCTACCATGATTGTCAACGGGTTCATTGAACCGCTTGTCAAAGAGCTTCCGATGGAATATGCTGTTGAGATGAACCGCCTCATCCAACTTCAGATGGAAGGTTCAGTCGGATAATACGAGGCGTTGTAGGGCAAGGTCTCTGTGCCTCTGCCCTACTTCCCTTGAGGGACAAAAAATTGCAAACAGGTGATTTTTCAAAAGATTTTGTTGGGAAAATAGCACGGGATGAACCGCAGTGGATGCGCGAAAGGCGGTTGGAGGCATACTCACTTTATGAGTCGTTGCCGATGCCACATACCACTGAAGATGATGTATGGCGGCGCACCGTTGATATGCGTACCCAAGATTACTGGCGGCGAACTCGGCGATTTCTCCGTGGATTCGCAGTCGAAAATTATCATCCCGCTGTCAAAATGAATGGAGGCGCATCGGTTGAAGTGCCTAAAGATTTTGAGGATGCTGCGGGTGGACTTGTCCAAATAGATGGGCAATCGCAACACACCTCTATATCTGCAGAACTTGAAAAAAAGGATGTCTATTTCGCTGACCTTCACACAGCACTAAAAGAGCGCGACGAACTGCTCCGTGACTACTTTATGACAAAGGCGGTCACATTAGAAACTAAGTTAAAAAGTGGGAATCTCGCCACTCAGAACGCGTTTGACGCACTCCATGGCGCGTTTTGGCAGGGAGGTTACGTTTTACACGTCCCGAAAGGCGTGAGGGTTGAAATCCCACTGCGGGTTTATATCAGACTCGCCGAAGAACAACACGCGGATCTGTCACATACGCTCATCATCGCTGAAGAAAACAGTGAAGTTGTGATTTTGGAAGATAATTCGTCAGTTAACCAAGATTCGGATGGTTTTCACTGCGGGGCAGTTGAGATTTTCGCAGGGCAGAATGCCAACGTTACCTACGTGCAGGTTCAAAACTGGAATCGGCAGGTATGGAATTTCGCGTCTCACCGAGCAATGGTGGGTAAAGATGCACAACTCACATGGGTAACAGCCGCTTTCGGTGGCAGACTAAACAAACTAAACCAGGCGATTGTTTTAGAAGGGACAGGGTGTAACGCGCAAATGTTAGGATTGGCTTTTACCGATGCGCGACAACACTTAGACGTAAGCACAGCACAAGAACACGTTTCACCCTATACCTCCAGCGATCTGCTATATAGGGTTGTCCTAAAAGATAGATCCCAAACAGCCTGGGGTGGCAATATCTATGTGTATCCAACGGCAAATTATACTGATGCGTATCAGAAAAATGATAATCTGTTGCTGAGCGAACGCGCCCATGCAGATACCCTACCGGGATTGGAAATTCAGGCACATGAGGTCCGTTGCACACACGGTGCCACTGCTGGCAAGATTGATGCTGATCAAGTTTTTTACCTAATGAGTCGCGGTATACCTTACGCGCAAGCAGAAAAACTGATTGTTGATGGATTTTTTCAACCCGTTATGGAGCGAATCCCTATGGAATCAGTCCGAGAAGAACTGCGAGAATTTGTCTCACGCAAATTAGAAAAGTAGTAGGCACACACCGTGTGCCGTTAGCAAAACGAAGCATGTCATAAGACAACGTCTTATGACATGTGACGTTACCATAATACAAAAGGAGTCACTTACGATGAATCAACCCAAAATTATCGCCTATATGAAACCTGTCTGTGGCTGGAGCAACGGTGTCCGTGCCATTTTCGCCAAATATAATTTGGAATATGAAGACAGAGATATTATCAACAACGAAGACAACTATCGTGAAATGGTTCAGAAGACGCGGCAACCTTACCAACCGTCTGTCCAGATTAACAACGTAATGCTTGCCGATGTCAGCGGTGACGAAGTGGAAGCATATCTGCTTGAGGAAGGTATTGTGACCACTAACGAGGCAGAAACGGATGTCCCAACTGATCAGGCATGCGAAAGTCACGATACAGCCCCTGTCAATATCGGCTTCCCGAGCAGGTAGTCGGTTCTTATCATAGGCGAGGCGTTCATGCCTCGCCATTACTAATGCAAATGCACTTGAAGATGGCTTATGCCGATATTCTATCGTGGGTCGGGTATTGATACTTACTGGTATCTTAACAATCCAGTAGAGATAGGTTTTATAGCTAGATCACCTAACGTTGAACCTACAACGGCACGACTGATGCAGCATATTTCAAGAGGAACCAGTAACAGTCCTTTTATTTCGCTAACACTCTCATACGCGGTAGCGCGGGATTAAGTAGCCCAGAGATTCCGACGCCGAGCAAACCTGCCTATGTTTATGAGATAGAGTTTCAGGATCCGCTGCCTTCTGGACTTAAAGTGTTAGATCCAGTTAAGGAAGTTGCTCAGACATTACCGTCTCCGCCCACTATGAGGCCCGCTTACCAGCACGATGGTTCGCCAGAATTCCTGTTAGGCGTTGTAGATCCAAGAAATATGGGGCATTTTCTGGCAAAACACTCACCGCAACCGCCATTTAGCGAAGGCACTCCTCGTCCGCCTAACTTGACACTTGAATTGGAAACATTTGTCAGGGCACTACGAGATGCCGAAATTCTTGCGTACGGGACTATTCCAGCAACTTGTGTTGTGAACTGTTTTGATGTTTATGCTGATTCATATCTTTCACAATGAATAAGGAGCACTTCATGGAACATATAGTTGACACTAACAATAAGGTTGAACTCACATACAAGACGATTGACCTTACAGGACGCATCCCTGCCACCGATTCAATTGAGTTTCTGAGGGTGGAAGAACCTTATCGGGAAGGACGTAGATATAGTCCGTTTGTGCGTGTTCGCTATGCTCTTAACGGTGTAAAACAAGATAAGGCTTTTCCGTTGGATGTAGACAAAGGCATATTCCTTGCTATTTATGATGATGTGTTGGAAGAAAAACTCTGTCCGATTGCACCCAAAATCGTTGAGATTCTTCAGGAACATGCTGCGCAATAGAATGCTGAAAAGAGGGCATTAGGATAGAATAGGAGATATTAGGATAGAATGACACTTAAGGAACACATTGATGATATACGTAAACGTTTAGAACAAAAGGAATTTACAAGCGAGGCTGCGGTTCGCCAGGGCATTATAGAGAGACTACTCGGTGCTTTGGCGTGGCCAACGTTTGATACTAAGATTGTATTTCCTGAGTATGGAGTCGAGGGATGGAGAGTAGACTACGCTCTATGTCATCCGGTAGAAAAGCCTCGTGTCTTTATTGAGGTAAAGCAGGTTGGCAATATTGAAGGAGCAGAAAGACAACTGTTTGAATATGCTTTTCATAGCGGGGTACCTATCGCTATTCTCACTGATGGTCAGAAATGGCGATTTTTTTACCCGATTGGGCAAGGAGAATACAGAGAACGTAAGGTACACGAGTTTGATTTGATCGAAAACGACAGTGAGGAAAGTTTAGAACGTCTTAACAGATATCTGAACTACGAGGCGGTACAAACAGGTGAAGCGGTTAAGGCAATTGAAGAAGACTATCGGAATGTTTCCAAGCAGCGACAGATTGAGAGACGTTTGCCAGAGGCATGGAGCAAATTGTTGGAGGACGCAGATGAGTTTTCTGAGTTCTTGCTAGAAGCGATGGCAGGCAAAACCGAAAGTCTGTGTGGAGCTAGACCTACAACGGAACAGATACTAACCTTTTTGAAAAGTCTAGAAAGGAAAACTGAGCTGAAACCGATAGTGACAAATCCGACTATCAAATATAAGGCATCTCCCGCGCCTCCAAATACGACTGGGATACCTCCACAACAGCGAAAACCACATACCTGTCTACGTGTTACTATGCCCAATGAAGAAGTGATCGATTATTATAATGCAGCACAAACCTTCGTTGAAATAATTGTAAAAGAAGTAATTGAAAAACTCAGACCAGAGGAAGTTTCAAGTATTTACCCAACTATTATATCAACAACTTCGTTTAGTCCCAAGGCTGAACGTCAGGTGGGACAGTTTTACATAAATTTGAAGACCGCTACTATTCATAAAAAACGTATTCTGGAGACAATTGCTGACCATCTCGGTATCCAAATGAAAATAGAAGTAGTTAAAAAATAATGAGGATTAGAAAATCCTGTGCCCCATTTACAAGTCTAGACAAGGTGAATGAATAGGAAGCATTTCCATGAAACATATAGTTGATACCATCAATACGGAGAAAATCATGGATACCATAAAAGACTTTGAAATCAAACAGCGAAAATATATGCCCATCTTTCCAAAGGCGATCGGCAAAACGACTGTCTATATTGAAGGTTATCCGTGTGAGGACGGCGAACCTATGGCCGCAACTGGATTTCATGGTGTGCAGATAACCACGTTATATGACCAACTCAAACGATACTTTGCAATCAACGATCTGGTTCGCGTTGGTGTTGACAGCTTTATCTATTATAGCGAAGGGGACATCACAAAATGTGTCGCCCCTGATATCCACATCGTTTTTGGTGTTGATAAATACCCCTTACGCCGCAGTTTCTATACGTGGGCAGAAGGCGCAGTTCCTACTGCTGTATTTGAATTTCTTTCGGATTCAACGGCATATCAGGATCGGCATAAAAAAGTTGCGTTGTATCTGAATGATATAGGCGTTAAAGAGTATTTCATTCATCAACCAGAGATGAAAAAACCGCCGGAATTTCGTGGGTGGCGGCGGAGTCCATCGGGTGGCATTGTTGAAATTACGCCGGACGTACAGGGTGGCTTGTTCAGCGAAGCGTTAAATCTCCGGTTTCGATGGGAGAACCAATATAATACGCACGTTAGACTTTTACGTCCATATCTACCTGATGGCACCCCGATTGCAACTTCTATGGAAAATCATTATCTTGGAATAGCTGCAGAGAAGTTTGCAGCGGAAGAAGCACGGATAGGAGAAGAGACACAAAGTTTGCAAGAATTAGAAGCGGAGATAGAACGACTCCGGACACAACTTACGAACCGTTAAAAGATAATTGAATCTGTTGGATCTAATATGACACAAAAAACAATGCATACCTCAGACTTTCGTCCACTCAATGTTGAAGCCATTCGAGAAGATTTCCCAATCTTTTCGGGCACGCCGCCGTTAGCATTTCTTGACAGTGCTTCGTCAACGCAAACACCGCGCCCTGTCGTTGAGGCGATGGACGCGTATTATGATACCTACCGCTCCAATATACATCGCGGTATCTATCGGATTTCAGAAGAGGCGACAGAACAGTACGAAATCGCACGGCAGAAGGTTGCAGGATTGATTAACTCAGAACGTTCAAGCCAAATTGTCTTTACGCGGAATACGACGGAATCCATTAACCTCGTAGCATACAGTTGGGGGAGTGTAAATATCAAACAAGGAGATGAGATTGTTCTCACCGTCCTTGAACACCATAGCAACCTCGTTCCGTGGCAGATGCTTGCACAACGCACCGGTGCAACGCTTCGATTCCTTGAAATAACCGATGAAGGTTTGCTTGACTTCACACAACTGCGCGATGTGCTTTCCGAAAAAACGAAATTAGTCGCTATAACGCATGTTTCTAACGTTCTCGGCACAATTAACCCCATTCGTTCTGTCATTGATGCTGCGCACGCCGTCGGTGCAAAAGTCATGGTAGATGCAGCGCAATCTGTGCCGCATTTTCATGTAGACGTGCAGCAGCTGGATTGCGATTTTCTCGCATTTTCTGGACATAAGATGTGTGGACCAACAGGCGTCGGCGTGTTATACGGCAAATTGGAACTGCTTGAGGAGATGCCACCGTTTCTTGGTGGCGGTTCAATGATTCGATCTGTTGAACGTGACATTTCAACTTACGCAGACGTGCCAGCGAAATTTGAAGCGGGCACACCGAGTATTGCTGAAGTTATCGGACTCGGAAGTGCCGTAGATTATATTACGCAAGCTGGATTAGCCTCAATTCATGTACACGAACAGGAACTCCTTAAACACGCACACGAACAACTACAAGAAATTGAAGACATTACACTTTATGGACCGGCACCGCATCAGAAAGCAGGAGTAATCTCCTTCAATATGGAGAGGATCCATCCGCATGACGTTGCTGGCATTTTGGATACACATAACATTGCCATACGAGCAGGGCACCACTGCGCGCAACCGCTCATGAAAAGATTAGATGTTATCGCAACTGCCCGTGCAAGTTTTTACTTATACAACACATTTGAGGACGTAGATCGCTTGTGCGATGGACTCCGCAAAGCACAAACACTTATGACTCGGAGAAAAAAATGAACATATATCAGGAAGAACTGCTTGACCACTACGAAAATCCAAGCAACTATGGGACGCTTCCGAACCCTGATATCTCACATGAAGAGGATAATCCACTCTGTGGTGACAAGATTCGGATGGACCTGCTTGTTGAGGATGATACAATCAAAGAGGTGCGTTTCTCTGGACACGGATGCACCATCAGTCAAGCCGCTGCTTCTATGCTGACCGAAAAGATCGAAGGAAAAACGCTCACAGAAATCAAAAAACTCTCAAGAGACGACATCTTGGATATGATCGGTATTGAGTTGGGACCTGTCCGTGTAAAATGCGCGCTGCTAGCACTCAAAGTTCTTAAAGCTGGTGCTTATGGCATCAAGGGCTGGCCCGGCGAAGAAGATATAAATAAGAAAGGAAGATAATGCCAGAATACTATAAAGTTGCGACAGTTGGTGAAGTGCCACCCGGCACAAAAAAATTGGTTGAAGTGGATTTAGTTCCTGTGCTACTCTTTAACGTGGAAGGTGAGTTTTACGCTATGGAAGATGTTTGCACACATGATAGCGGTCCTCTTGGTGAAGGCTTCCTTCGCGGTGAAGAGATAGAATGCCCACGGCACGGCGCGCGATTTTGTGTCAAAACCGGTAAGGCACTTTGTATGCCTGCTATAGAAGACATTGAATGTTACCCCGTCAAAATTGAGGACGATGATATATTGGTTTGCATTGATTGATAAGAACTACTTACTTGACAAAGGCGAAAAGAGATGTTAGAATGTATGCATCTTTGGCAAAACAACCTTTTAACGCTGGAGGAAAAGTAAAATGACAATTGAAGAACTATACGACCTCATGACAAAAAGCTTTGATGAAATGAAGACGACATTAACAAGTATTGATGAGCGGCTTCGGAATGTTGAAAAGGATGTTGCCGAGTTACGCGGACGTAAAATAGGTTTTTCAGTTCTAAAGGATTGGATTGTCGCCATCTGCGCAATTGCAGCACTCATTGCCTCAATTATTGCTCTAACCAATAATTAGCCACACCTCATAGGAGGAAATCAAAATGGTATCAGAAGAATCTGTCTTAGAAAAAATCAAAGAAATTATTGACCCAGAGATAGGAATTAACATCGTTGACATGGGACTTATCTACGAGGTTGATATCGACGACACAACTGTAGATATTAAGATGACCTTAACCAGTCCTGGTTGCCCCGCTGGCGGACAGATCATCAACGGCGCGCAGCACGTCACCCAGCAGCTGGATGGCGTTGAAGAAGTCAATATTGAAGTCGTCTGGAATCCGCGTTGGACACCCGAATTGATGAGCGAAGACGCGAAGGATGAACTCGGTATCTTCTAACAAGTTTATGGGGGTTCTGATGGAATACAAAATACCTCTTGTTCTGACACCACAACCTGAGGGCGGGTATACAGTGACTTCTCCACTGTTGCCTGAGTTGGTTACCGAGGGTGCTTCGTTAGACGAGTCGTTAGAAAACGTCAAGGACGCTTTTGGGGTGAGTTGCAGTTAAAAATTAACTACAAAAACCTATAAGAGCCTCATAAAATCTAAAGTTATGTAGTTTTTTAATTGATAAAATTGTCAACGACGAGCAACTGCAAATGCAGTCTAACTTTGGTGCGAATAATGCTGATCCGCTCCCAGAAGATAGCACTCAATCCGAATAATAAGCAGTCAACGCTTCTGTCGCAGCATGCGGGTTATGCCCGTGTTGCGTTTAACTTCGGTCTATCGTCCTTTAAGTCTGGCTTAGACAAGGACGAATGGCGTAGTTATATTGACATAAAACGTGAGTTTAACGCAGTCAAACACGATAAGTTTGACTGGTGTTCTGATTTATCACAAAATGCTTCTAAAAACGCTCTCCATAATCTTGGAGACGCTGTATCACGCTGGAAAAAAGGACAAAACAACTTTCCTACCTATAAGAAACGATCTGATAAAGTATCTTATCAAGCAGACAATGGTGTAGGCACAGTTGAAGTCTATAAAAAGCGTATCAAACTGCCAAAGATAGGTTGGATACGTATGCGTGAAGAACTCCGTTGGACAGGCGAAATCAGTAAAGTTGTGATCAGCAAGTCTAACGGCAAATGGTTCGCTTCTATCAGTGTCCACCTTGACGATGGTAACTCTAAGCACCAGCCTGACCTGTTTGACGCTAAGCAACCGATAGGCATTGACGTAGGTATCAATACGCTTGCTACTTGTTCAGATGGCACAACTTATGATAATCCACGCCCGCTAAAGCGATATGAACGGAAGTTAGCACGTGCGAACCGCAGGCTTTCTCGTAGACAAAAAGGCAGTCAGAACTGGTATAAAGCAAAGGATATGCTCACAAGTGTTCATGCCCGTATCCGCCATATCCGTGAAGACGCACACCACCAAGCAAGCATACGGATTATTCGTAAAGCCTCTGCTATCGGTATAGAAACACTGAATATCAGGGGACTACTCAAGAACAGGAAGTTGGCAAAAGCGTTGTCGGATTCAGCACTTTCAAGATTTCTTACCATGCTTAGATACAAGGCAGATAGACGTGGGATACCGATAACTGAAGCGGATCAGTTCTTTGCGAGTAGTCCGACCTGTAGCAACTGCGGACACAAGAAAACAGATTTGACGCTCTCTGAACGGACATATCATTGCACAGAATGTGACTTTGAATGCAATAGAGACCTCAACGCTGCTATCAATCTCTGTCCCGCTCAACCATAACACCGTCGCCACGAGTTGCGAGGAGACGATAAACGCCTGTGGAGTTTCTGTAAGACCTCACTTGAGAGGCACGAAACGACGCAGCAGGAAGTCCGGCACAAATCAAAAGAAGAGTGTAGAGTTTTATAGGTTTTTATAGATTCTACCACATTCTTGAGGTTTTGTTAAGTCCTACACAATGGCAGTCATGGAACTCTATCAAGAGTTAGGACGTTCATTGTCGGAAAATATCCAGAATGGGTAGTCGTGAGTGCTTTCCCTGCTAATAAATTCTGTCATTTACCAAATATTCGGTGTGAAAGCCTCGCCTTTTAAGGCGGGGATGAAACACCGCTAACGTCTCCCTAAAAATCGTTGATTTCATTCAAGATATATGGTATAATATATATGTCAACTGGATAGGAAAGCAATCATTAGCATCCTTGCTAATGTCCTA
Source organism: Candidatus Poribacteria bacterium (assembly GCA_965237835.1). Taxonomy (GTDB): domain Bacteria; phylum Poribacteria; class WGA-4E; order WGA-4E; family WGA-3G; genus MSPOR6. The sequence continues at coordinate 2,462,304 of OZ250160.1, forward strand.
TCCAATCCAATTGCTTGGACAGAGTTGATGTTGATAAAGTCAACAATACCACAAATTAGACCTATGAGTTGTCGGAGGTTATGATCCTCCAGTCGTTTGTGATGAGTTCTGAAATCGCATTTTAGAGATTGTGGAGGTAACACCTACACAACCGCGATAGAAACAGAACGCCAAAGCACTAAAGTATCGGTATATTCCGTGAGAATATTTGTTTATACCGTAGTCGGACGTTGGCTGGTTCCGCAATATATTGCTGTTGTGTCGCCCGATGAAGTTTCTGGACGCTGAAAAAGCCAGACGAAACTTCGCAAAAGTCGGGAAGCAACCTTAGAGTTGTCCAAGAACCCAACCGAAATAGCACGGCACGTTGAAGCCTCACGCTTTAGCGTGGGGAGCAGTCACAAGCATACACGTATAAGGAAAAGAATCATGTCAGAAAAAATGTTTACTTTCACTGAATGCTTGATCATGATAGCGTATCTTGGTTTTCTGCAGTCCGTTAATGGAGAACAGACAGATCGGTCTCCAGCAGAGAAAGAAGTAAGTGAGTTTGGACCACCTCATACCGAAAAAGGGAGTGAATCTATAAAACACCCTGACTATACTTTAGAAGATCTGTTGACACAAATGCCTGAGACTAATGCAAAGAACAAGAAAGCGAAAGTTACACCATTTGGTCCCCCGCGGGCAGAAAAAGGAAGTTATCCCTTGAAACGTCCCGACTATACGCTGAAAGACTTACTGGACAGGGTTACAGAAAAGAATTCTCATGATGAAATAGACACTGGACCTCCGGTGGGCAATGAAGTATGGTAGGATCAACAAACGTTCCACTGCGTGGGGATGTTGTATGGATTGACTTTAATCCTCAAGCTGGACATGAACAAGCTGGTCGTCGCCCGACTATTGTACTCACTACCAAAGATTTTAACGATAAAACCAGTTTGGTTGTACTTTGTCCGATTACTTGGAGCAGCACGAGGGAACAAAGAAATCCGTTTGCAATCACGATTCCTGAAGGGTTAGATGTTGATGGAGTTATCCTCACAGATCAGATTCGTACTATGGATTGGCGAGTGAGAGGAACGGAATATATTTGTTCCCTGCCGACAGAGACAGTAGATGCCGTTTTACAGAGAATCGGAGTTCTCTTGAAAATTCTATAGGTTCCTAAAATACTCACACAAAGTTAATGTATCCCACTTACTATTTTCATGAAATTGTGAGTGTCTATCAATTTGTGTGAATAATGAGAGACATGACTACAGTTGAAAAAAGTCCGAAACTTCTTAAGAAACATGACAACGCCTTTCAGGTAGAATGGAAGGATGGGCATGAAAGTTGGTATCCATACCGCTACCTGCGGCAGATGTGTCCTTGTGCCGAATGTGCTATCATACGGCACGAAGGTAAGGATGTTCATTCCCTCTTTTCCCCACAAGGCGACGGTAATATAACGCTGATTGAGGTTTCGGACGATATTCAACCGCTTGATATCCAGTTGGTTGGTCGCTACGCGCTCCAATTCAGTTGGGATGATGGACACAATACAGGCATCTACCCCTTTGAAATCCTGCGCGAGACGTGTCCGTGCACGGAATGTGCCCCGTTACCACCTTTACAAACCGAGGAAAACACTGAATAATGCAGACGAAACACTCACTCCCTGAGATTTCACCACAGGAACTAAAACAGAAACTGGACGAAAACGGATCAGTCCTGTTACTGGATGTCCGTGAACCGAGCGAATACGACATCGTGCATCTTGAAGGTGCGCGGTTAATACCGCTCAACACACTACCGAATCATCTGGACAGCCTCCCATCAGACCAAGAAATTGTCGTCTATTGCCACCACGGACAACGTAGTTTCTATGCCACCGGCTACTTACATCAAAATGGATATACCGAGGCAATAAACCTCGCGGGTGGGATTGACCAATGGGCAGCCGAAATAGATCCAAAACTAAGGAGATATTAAAACATGCTCGTAGAATTTGAAAGCCGATCCGGCGAAATGGAACAAGCCGAAATGGAAATTGACGAACCTTGTCCAACCTGTTGTGGTATGCTATTTCCTGTTGTGGATTCCAAACCGGAGAGTGGATATCGATGTAGCAGTTGTGGTCTCGTTTTTAAGCCTGTTGAGGAAGAAAACACCCAATTAACCTGATTGTAGTGCAAGGTCTCCGTGTCTCACAGTGCTAACTATTATTAGAAAACTTCAAAACAAGTCGATTTGGAATAATACCCAATTAATCCGATTTGTAGCGCGAGGTCCCCGTGCCTCGCAATGCTGACTTTATCGGAAAACTTCGAATCAAGTTAATTTGGTATAAGTCCAGTTTTAATTGAGGGCAGATCATGATTAAATATTTGAAAGCAGGACTTCTTATTATTCTTGTTCTTACTTTAACCCAACCCAGTCTTGCTGGAACATGGGAAGATGATTTTTCGAAAAAGAACATTAGTGAATGGGAGATATTTAATATTTCGGTATGGGAGTACGATCCCGATTTGGACTCCGCAAAATGGGAATTTAAAAGCGGCGAAGTTTACGGATCAATGCATGAATTATTTAAGAAGAGCATGTTTTTAACCGGCCAGTTAACATGGCGAAACTATTCAGTATCTTGTCAAGCAAAGTTCGTTGGGAATAAGGATAAGACCGCTATGTTAGGGTTAATTCTACACGCTAGAGTTGAAGAAAACAAACGATATATGTTTTTGATTAATTACTTTGATCAGAAAGCATCAATTGTTGCAGCTGCAGGTAAACTTAAACAGGGAGGCAAACCTTTTAAGGGGTGGACTCAAGAAATAGTAAATTTTGATATAAAATTTGATACCTGGTATTTGTTTTCTGCTTCCGTTGTGGGAAACAACAGCCTCCACTTCAAAATAGAAAATTTGACGCAAGGCAATAACAAGATAGAGTTCAGTACAAATGTAATCGAACCGATAGACAAAGGTGGGTTAACAGGGTTTTTAGTCGAAAACGCGGATGCGGTGTTTGACGATATCGAAATTAGCGGCAATCGTATCCCCAATGGCGGTACGTTTCCCGTAGAACCACTTAGCAAACTCGCAACAACGTGGAGCAAACTAAAAAGGAAGTAAAGACTAAACATTGCTGCCAGTTTTGTTATACCCAATTAACTTGATTATGAAGTTTTCGGATAAAGTCAGGATTGCGAGGCACGGGGACCTCGCGCTACAAATCGGGCTAATTGGGTATAATACCCAATTAACTTGATTATGAAGTTTTCGGATAAAGTCAGGATTGCGAGGCACGGGGACCTCGCGCTACAAATCGGGCTTAATTGGGTATAAAGACTAAACATTGCGAGGCACGGGGACCTCGCGCTACAAATCGGGCTAATTGGGTATAAAGACTAAACATTGCGAGGCACGGGGACCTCGCGCTACAAATCGGGCTAATTGGGTATAAAGACTAAACATTGCGAGGCACGGGGACCTCGCGCTACAAATCGGGCTAATTGGGTATAAAGACTAAACATTGCGAGGCACGGGGACCTCGCGCTACAAATCGGGCTAATTGGGTATAAAGACTAAACATTGCGAGGCACGGGGACCTCGCGCTACAAATCGGGCTAATTGGGTATTGTACATTCGCTTAAGACTATTCAATCTTCCGAAAATCTGGCACTTCTACCGGCACACCACCGTTCGCAATAGATTGCTCCGAAACCAACCCTGGCACCGTGAAGTCCATTGTCGTATAGACATCAATCGGCGGCAGTGTATCAGTGAGAACGCTATCAACAAAATCACGCACCTTAAAATATTCTCCTAAGTTGCCAGCATTCTGAGCCTCAGCAGGCGGATTTTTCCACCGTTCGGGTAGGAAGTCTTCACATTGAGAGAGCGGTCGCCACTGTTCACTTAATCCAAATTCACTCAACCAAATCTTCGCTGCAGCACCGAGTCCACGCGAACTCTCATAACACCCTTTCGTTCCCTGAAGACTAAAATAGGAATTCGCAGGGCGATTTGAGAGCATGTCAATACGAATCTTGATTAACCCACCCCCCTCCGTTTTGCAAAGCATCATCACTGTATCCTCCATCGCATGCTCCGGATCGGTATTAACGCCAGTGCCGAGACAAGAGACACTTACGACGCGCTCACCAAACCACTGCAGCACAGGACCAAGGCTATGTGTCGCATAATTACACCGATTAATGCCTACTTGCCAGTAGTAACGCCACGTCGGATTGCCACTTGCATCGTGATGGAGCGATTTGATGTTATGGAGGTACTCTCCCTCCCCGAAATACACATCACCAAACAAACCTGCTTCTACGATACTCCGTATCAACACATTTGGCTTGGAATAGCAGGTATTTTCAGCCATCGTATACTTGGCAGATGACTTCCGAACTGCCCGAACGAGATCATAACATTCTTCTAACTTGACAGCAGCCGTCACCTCACTGATGACGTGTTTTCCTGCTGCTAATGCCTCTATTGACTGCGGAACGTGTAGGTTTTCAGGTGTCGCAAGCACAACAAGGTCTACTGCATCTAACATCTCCGTATAATCAGTAAACCGATGCGGTACATTAAACCGTTCTGCGACTTTTTGGAGTGTAGTTTCATTGATGTCGCATACTGCCGTGACATCGGTTTCAGCTATTGCACCAAACGGCTGAAAATAAGAACTCCCTCGATGTGCCCCAACAATCCCCACCTTTAGTTTATTCGCCATGTGTGTCTCCTTTCTAAATATAGAAATAGCATAGCAGATTATCAGTGATTTATCATCAACTTTCCAATTATTTTTACCGTGCCGGACACTTAACGCTCTTCCGTCAAATCCCCATGCTTTAGCTTGTGGGATGTAGACGGCGCATGATGTGTGTGAAAAATAAACTTGACAAACGCCCCGAAAATGTAGTCCAATTATAACAACTTGCTGGATAGGAATACTACCCTGCGGACTTATGCAGGTCCTTATCCTTACCAGTAGTATGGTGTGTGGCAAGTTGCAAGTGAGACCTTGTCCAACATCTATTATTTCGGTGTCGTTCATGTCCGTCGCAAGCGGAGTAATAACCCCGCGCCTTGTATTGGCACCCCCATTTATTATTTTTTGCAGGCTGGGGTACCCAGGACAAGAATGCCTGATAAAACCGATCTGATTCGGAATAATAGCCTGCTGGTGGAGCGATAATAAGACGGTGGACTCTCTGAGAAAACCGCAGTTGCTACGAAGCCGAAGCCCCTACCTTTAGGTAGTGGGTGGTATCACGATGTTATCTGTGCGGAGAATGTGAGTTCCGTTTTTCCGTTTAATCCTGCCACAACAGGGAAGGTGCGTTCCCCTTTTCCATCTTTTGTAACATATCTGACTTCTGGTGAGAAATAAGCGTATAGCGCGGTGTTTCTCGGATTAGGTGTTGTGTTAGGACCAGAACCGTGCACCATGAGACTATGGAAAAACAGTGCACTACCTGCGGAAAGCGGAACGTCCATCTGCTGTTTTGCAACATCCTCGCGATCGGTGAGTTCTGCGTCTTGTTGCCGGGCAATTCCACCCCACTCTTGGACTCCCCATAGGTGGCTTCGCGGAATGACTTTAAAACAACCGTTCTCTGGTGTAGCATCGTTAAGGGAAATGCTGACCGTGACTAACCTCGGTGGTTCCATTGGCCAATACGCTGAATCTTGGTGCAGCCCATGTGATGAACCGTGGAAAGCGGGTTTGAACATTAAAGTGCTTCTAAAGAGGAGCAGGTCTTCTCCAAGAAGGTTTTGGAGTACCGCGATAAGGTTCGGATGTTGTGCCAAATTCTGAAATACTTCTGAATACTCGCGCGTATTTTCCGCTTTACGTAGCACGGGTAATCTGTCGCCTTGCGTTTCGTCTTTTGCGAAAGGTTCGCGTTGTACGTGTCTACGTGCAATGTCTGCCCGTTCCCTTTCTGTCTCCGATTCCTGACCTGCAGCAAATTGATGTAGCAGTTGAATCTCTGCTTGACATTCTTCCGCCTCTGCAGGTGATAATAGGTTTTCAACAATGAGATAGCCTTCCCTTTCAAAAAAGGCTTTCTGAACATTCTTATCCATTTTATCCTCCGATGAATCGTTTAATTTCCCATATAATACTTGAAATAGCAAACCCGACATAAACAGCTGAGGCAATGAACATCATTATAGTCGAAATGGTTTTAGGTTTAGCAAACTTAGGTAAAAATCGGTAGTTCATATAGAGCGTAAGCGGTACATAGAGAGCCATAGCGAAACCACCCATATAGGCGGCATTAAAAAGAAACCCAAGTTCACTGACGTTTAACTGTTCCATCACAAAAGTTATCACACATCCGCCAACAATCCAGATGCCTACTATGAGGAGATACCACCAGCTCAAAGTGCGTTTTTTGGCACCTTTGAAGTTTGTGTAGATAATGTCCGAAATAGAACGTCCGACGCCATCTACCAATGCCAGTTGTGTCCCGAAAAGCGTTGCCACGCCGACGAGTAGAAAGATAAACTGTCCGGGCATTCCCCAGATGCCTTTTAATATGTTTGCTTCGTCGTAGATGAGTTGCCCTTTTTCTGGAATAATACCTTGTGGGTGTAGGACTGCAAGAGCTCCAAAAATGAACAGCAAGATAGTGATGGTATTGAGTGCCCAAAAGAAGATTATTTGGTCCTGCTTGATATATTTCCACCATGCAGAAAAGCGTCGTTTGTTTTCTTCTGTCTCTTCACACATAAAACCAGTAGAAGAAATTGTTTCGTCGCGCCCACGGAGCGGGTTGAGTAGCGATGGTAATCGTGCGCCCATCCCGATATTTTTATCACGCAGATAGAACGTATAGAATAGGTTGGCAGTTCCGCCAGCACCAGCGAAAACGATAGCAATAAAGAGTCTTTTGACAGTCATTCCTTCAGCGATATACCCGACGTTTATTATACCAGAACCTAACTCTTTCCATGTATCAAGCGAACCTACGGCGATGACGACAAGGATAAGCCCAATCGTGACAATTGCGACGAGCAGTTCGACTGTTCTTTCGACAGATTGATAGACCATTTTTGGACCGAAGAGAATTAGCGCGACAGCTGCGAATGTAACAACTGTCCAGAAGGTATCCGAACCCCAACCGCCGGGACCAATCAGGAGTGCTTTAAGTGCAAGTCCTGATGCACGTGCCCAACCGGGGGCAAGCCAGCCTACAACAGTGAGTAAAATGAAAATGGGTCCAAAACCTCGCCAAATACGGCTATAGCCAGTGTATACCGTTTCACCAGTTGCTATTGTCCATCTGCCAACCTCAAAGTTGATCCAGAGTTGGAGAAATACCCCGAGGACAGCTGCCCAGACCATGCTGCCGCCATGTTCCGCGGCGATTAGGGGCCAAATTATAATTTCGCCTGCACCAATAGACAAACCGACTAAGATAGCACCAGGTCCTGCTATCTTCCAGAAAGGCATCTGCTTTTCAGGTAGATCAACAGTTTTAAAGTCATCAAGAGGTTCATAAATATTAGACATTTCTCAATCTCCCTACATTGACACGGTGGCATATTTTATATCAAATTAACGTGATTTATTTCATTTTTCTTGGTATGAGGTGCGGTTAGAAACCGCACCTACCGAGTGGGATCAAGTTAATTGGGTATTATATATTTGTATCAGACACAATCGCTTCACTTAGCACTTCAATTGGGTGCTTCGGTAGGATGCCTGTCCCGTGTTGAAGCTGATGTCGGCAGGAAAATCCTGACGCAGTCAGCGTAAATTCTCCAGATTTTTCACGGATAGTTGGGAAAAGGCGGAGTTCGCCAATGTTCATAGAAAGTTCGTAGTGTGTTTTTTCGTACCCAAATGAACCTGCCATGCCACAACAACTTGAATCAATAGTTGTGACGTTGTGCGCCTGCGGTAACTCAAGCATTTGCAACACGGGTTGGATACCAACTAATGCTCGCTGATGGCAGTGTCCGTGTAACAAAACTTCGCGTGGCTCGGTTTCAAAAGTGAGTGGGAGTTCACCGTTTTGGTGTGCCTGAAGGATAAATTCTTCCAGTGAGCAGGTAGCCTCAGCAACCTGTTTTGCCTTAGCCGTGCTAATAAGGTCAACATAATCGTCAGTCAAGGTAGATGTGCAACTCGGTTCACATCCAACAATTGGGATTCCGGCTTCCGCATAAGTGTAGAGTTGGTCAATATTATAGTTTGCGTTCTCAATAGCTCTGTCAAGCATTCCCTCAGAGATTAGCGGTCTACCACAACAACGTTTTTCCGGCAAAATTACCTCAAATCCAGCCGATTCCAAGACATGCACCGCAGCCTTACCGATACTCGGTTCACTATGATTCATAAAGGTATCGTGAAACAGCACGACTTTTTTATCAGACGTTTGTGTTGATCGGTGTTTTCGGAACCATTTCTCAAAAGTTTGATGAACAAAAGTAGGCATATCACGGCGGCGGTCAATACCAAGTATCTTCTCAGCCATCCACTTGGAAAGTGGGTTATTCGTTGCCCAATTGGAAACAGGAGCAAATGCTGAACCTAATACAGCGAATGACCCAATTTCACCGAAAAGCCGATTACGGAGTGGAAGTCCGTTTGCTTTGCGGTAGTGCGCAAGCATCTCGTATTTTATTTTTGCCATGTCAACATTGGAGGGGCACTCTGCTTTGCATGCTTTACAACCGAGACATAAGTCAAGTACATCGTAGAGTCGTTTACTCGTGAAATCTGTGTGTGGTAAAGCACCAGAGATAACAGACCGTAGCGCATTGGCACGTCCGCGCGTAGAATGTTCCTCTTCTCGCGTTGCAATGAAGGATGGACACATCGTACCAGTAAGTGTTTTGCGACACGCACCGACTCCGTTGCACATCTCAATTGCTCCACCGAATCCATCTTGTGCAGAAAAATCGAAATAGGTATCAATTTTAATGGTATTATATTTTGCACCGAATCGGAGGTTTTCTGTCATCGGAGGCGGGTCAATTATTTTACCGGGATTCATAATACCGTCTGGGTCGAAAGCTTCTTTTACTTCTCGGAGTGCCTGATATATCTGTGGACCAAACATGCTCTCAATCCATTCACTTCGTACAAGTCCATCGCCGTGTTCTCCACTCATTGCACCGCCAAGTTCCATGAGTAGGTCGCGCACCTCGCTTGCGATATTGTGCATCTTTTGAATATCTGACTCTGATTTCAGATTAATAATCGGGCGGTTGTGGAGTAATCCGACGCTGGCGTGTGCATAGTAAGAGGCAGTCGTATCGTGTTTCTTGACAATTTCGTCGAATCGGCGGACATATTCAGGTAGGTTTTCAATTGTGACAGCAGCATCTTCCACAAATCCGATCGGTTTTGCGTCGCCTTTCATTCCCATCAGTAAACCGAGACCTGCTTTACGGGTTTCCCAGACGCGCGCCTTTTCTTCAGCAGTAAAACATCGCACAAACGCAAAACCGAATCCAGCACTCCGCAAAGTTTTTTCAAGATGGTCTATTTGTTCCTGCATCTCCGTTTCTGTTTCACCGTAAAATTCAACTGCGAGAAGTGCTTCGGGGCTGTCTTGAATGAAGCTGGTTAGTCGTGAAAACTCCAAAGATCCTTGTGCCATATCAATTATCGTTTTGTCAATCAGTTCAACTGCGGTTGGGTTGCACGCTAAGATCGGTTGCATCGCCTCCATAGCAGCGATGAGCGACTTGAAATGAACAACACACAGACACGTCATTTTTGGCACTAGGACCAAATTGATCTTCGCCTCAGTGATTGTTGCCAATGTGCCTTCGGAACCGACCACAATTTTTGCCAAACTGAAAGGACGGTGGGCATCACACCCGTCTCGTCGATAGGGGGTTACCTCTTTTGAACCAGCATCTGAAACATATTCGTCAAGGTTATAACCTGCGACTCTGCGCAAAATTCGTGGATAGCGTTTACGGATTTCATCTATATTCTCAGCACAGATTCTGCAAAGTTCTTGATAGATATGTGCTTCTAAAGAATCTCCTTCCTTTTTAGATGCCACTTCGGTAAATGATAGGGGGGCAGTTGTAATCTCATCACCGTTGGCGAGAACAAGGTCTAATGACATTACATGGTCAATCGTTTTACCGTAGATAAGGGAGTGTGAACCTGCGGAGTTATTACCGATGGTGCCGCCGACGTTCGCACGACTACTTGTAGCAACATCGGGGGCGTACATAAGTCCATGTGGTTTGAGTTGGTGATTTAACTCGTCAAGAACGATACCCGGTTGCACGCGTGCCCAGTGTTCATCAACGTTAACCTCAATAAGTTGATTCATGAACTTGGACATGTCCAAGACGATTGCTTCACCGACACTCTGTCCAGCGAGACTCGTTCCACCGCCCCGTGGGAGAATCGGGATTTTGCGTTCAGCAGCGATCTGTATCGTTTTGATTACGTCTTGTTTGTGTTTGGGAACAACGACACCTATCGGTTCAATTTGGTAGAGACTTGCATCCGTGCTATAAAGTGCCTTTGAATATGGGTCAAAGCGTACTTCTCCGTCAAGTTCTTTAGCGAGAAGTTGTTCAAGTGCTGGGTCAGAATTTTGCATCCGTTTTCTCTTCCTAATGAGAATGATTTTAACAATTGTAGAAGGTTAGACGATAAGTATGCCAAAAAAGGCATAGAAAATCAAGTTTTTTGTCAGAAATATGGAATTTCTACAATAAATTTGACATTTAGTACCTTCAAAAGTATAATATTAAACGTCTAAAATGCCCCTGTGGTGGAATTGGTATACACGGCAGGTTGAGGGCCTGTGCCTTAATTGGCATGCTGGTTCGAGTCCAGTCGGGGGCATTCCTACCCTACAATTACATCATCAGAATACATGCAAGGGTGTAATACCAAATTAACAGGGCTATTTAGTTCTCCGAATATTTAGATTTTCAATCTAAGACTTTCCGCTGTCCGAGCGATCTCCGAATCGCGACTTTTCGCCTAAAATGGACAAAAAGCCTAAAACTAAATAACCCTGCCAAATTAACTTGATTAGAAGTTTTCTAATAGCGGTCAGCATTGTGAGGAGAGCCCAGAGACCTCGCGCTACAAATTAGGTCAAGAGTTGCTGATAAACCTCATAAGTACGTTGCGCAATTGTCTCCCACGTGAAATGTTGTACCCTCTCTAAACCACGTTTTTGAAGAGATTCGCGAAGTGTAGGATCGTTAGCAATTTTGCGTATCCGTTCAGCCAAAGCCGCGGCGTCTCCTTCTGGAAAGACTAATCCAGCATCTCCAATAACTTGTGAGATTTCTCCTGAATCTGACCCGATGACAGGAACTTCGCATGCCATTCCTTCAATAAGTACTCTACCGAAAAATTCTACCCAGTCTGCAGTCGTGCGGGACGGTAAAACCAATGTATCCATACAGTTGAGGTAATCGGGAACTTCTTCGGGGGGAACGGCGTCTATCCAGACAATTTTCTCAGAGATTTGATGTTTTGCAGCGATCTCTTGGAATTTTGACTTATCCTCGCCGCGTCCAACTATTAAAAGTTTGAACGGGAAGTCAAACGTTGCTGCCGCTTCAATGAGCGTGTCAACGCCTTTCATCTGAATTAACCTGCCAACATAACCGATGACAAAACAGTCGGCAAGTCCAAGAGATGTTTTCAGTTGGCTCATATCCTGTTTCTGAAACAGCGAAATATCAACGCCATTTGGAAACGGAATCTGTGCACCACCATACCCTCTCTGCTTCAGTATTTTGCCCGCGTTTTCGCTGAGTGGAAAAGCGATGTCGGTTTCACGGAAAACGCGTTTTTCAATCCAAACAGGTAAGGGACCAAAATGTTGCTTGGATGGAATGCTAAGCGAGGTGCGAAAAATGAACCGACTGTTTGGGCAAAACTTTAGTTTCAACCGTACTGTCTGCAAAGCATTCAGACTCCACGCTTCCTCTTCAAGATGAATAATATCAGGTTGGAAGTCTTTGAAGTGTTGTGCTATGCCGCGCCGATAGTAAAAACGACTGCCATAACCAGAAAACCGTATTGGGCAAGGGATCTCTTCACAGTGAATGTCAGGCTCTGGTGCAAAGTTTATTTCCTGAAAACTTTCGTACCAACGGTCAGGTGTCAGAACACGCATCCTAACATCTGGTTTCGCTGCGATGAGATCGAACTTCCTCCGATACGGTTTCATTATATAGGAATGAGAAAGGACTAAAACGCGCACAAGTTTTGTCTTCAGTATGTACCGATAGTATTAACCTATATATTTCCGTGCAATGCTGGGCATTTCACTTCCATACACGGTTTGCAAGGTGTCCGAGGACACCCAGGGGCTATCTCCCAAAGCATTTCTGAAAATCAGAAATGCGCTAAAATGTTCGCGAATATCTTGTTTTATCGTGATTTTTGATAAAATAGACGTGGGTATTGCCTAAAAATATCGCAAACAATGTCTAAATATCATAACACATATCAACGAATTTATCAAGAAAAATATATATTTTTAGATACTGTTACTCAACCTCTTAATTATTAGCCGTAAATGTTACCTCTGCTTCAGTATCGCTTTCTGTTTCATCAGCATTTTCTGATGTGCCATCTGGTTCTTTGAGTTCTGTCATTAATCCCTCAAGTTGACGTCGAATTCCTACGCGCTCGTCTTCAGTAGCTAAGCGTGTGAGTTCCGCTGCTTCTCGCATCTCACTATTGAGTTGTTCTAACTCTTGAATTCTTGCATCACGTTGCATGACATCGCTATTGAGCCGCTCAATTTCAGTTTCAAGTTGGAGTTTTTCATCTCTTAATTTCTTTACAGTAGAGATAGCAAGGTCTACATGTTCTTCCAAAAGAGATACCACGTTTTTTCCTGTTGTTTCAGACATTGAATCCTCCTAAATATACTTTTGAGTTATTTCCATTATTTACAACGCATCTCAAAATGCGCTTTGTTGGGTTTCACTCTGTTAACCGCTCTGTAGAATTTATGATAATCTATAGACATCTATACTTATCTATCTACTTCCTGCTTCAACGATCTCTGCTCACACAAAGCGTGAGTCTAACAAGTTCTCCACAGGCGTTCTATGTCTCAGTAGAGCTTACCGCGACAATCTTTTTGAGGTGTCCTCTTATTCTAAAGTTTCCTTGGTGCTGCAGCTATCTCATTTCCACCTGATTGAACGAGGATTGCTCAGAATGAGGACTTTAGCAAAAAACAGAAGCAGGAAGACATCAACCCAACAGATTATGATAGATTTTTCTATCATTAATATAACAGAAAACCTGACAAAAAACAACACATAATGATAGATTATCATAAGAAAACTTTGTGCAGTTACTAACCCTAACCTACAGATGCGACAAGCAAATTTATATTATTTTTGCTTGTCGCGCAATGCCAAATGTTCTTCATCTGCCCAGTTGGGCTCGCTTTGTACGTAATGAAATAGATATTGTTGTGCATATCCGACGAATTCGCCGAAATAGTTTTTAGCAAATTCGTGAATTTCGCGTGGTTTTGCGCGTTTGCACAGATATATGCGTTCAAAAATCCGCTTTATCCAAACATCAATAGGCAGTGCTGCAAGGTGCCCAAGAGAAAAAAGACAGATGCAATCGGCGACCTTTTCACCAATCCCTTCTAATTTCATCAATTCATGTTTTGCTTGAACGTAATCAACCTGTTTTAGCGTGTCAAGTGCTAACTCCCCATTGACAACGTTGTTTGCAGCATTCCAGATATAACTCGCGCGGTAGCCGGTGCCACAAGAAAAAATTTCGTCAATCCCAGCATTAGTGAGTGTCTCAGGTGTTGGAAAAGTGTAATCCACGTACCCCTCAAACTCCAACTTTTGCCCGAAACGTTCAGAGAGTGAGCGTATAATGCTACGGATACGCGCCATGTTGTTGTTTTGCGATATAATAAATGATGCTATAGTCTCCCATAACTCTTGGTTCAGCAGACGCATTCCCCAGAATCTCTCAATTGCGCGATCAATGTAAGCATCAACATTGATGGCATCTAAAATTGTCGCTAATTCCCGGTTTAGGTCTAGATAATGATATAGTTGCGGAGTGAAAGTTTGTTCATCTTCGTTGCAAGAACTCTCTATGATTAAGGAATCGTTACTTTGCCGGATCTTGAGAATCCATCCATCAACAACACCATAATACGCATCATCTACCCTATTCCATCGAAATGATTGCCCAGATTCTAAGGTATATTTCAGGTTAAAATCTGTGACGTTATGTATTTCCATTGGCACTCTAACACGAATTATATGTTAAAACAAAATGAAATGCAAGTGTTAAACTAAAAATTAATTGAAAAATGTGCTGCTATAGGGTATCATTAACATATCATTAACAAAAGTATAATTCAAATTTGAGGAGAAAAGGTTACGCATGATTATCTTTCTACGTGAAAAATTTATAGCCCAAATCTTTATGTGGATTATCGCGGTTGTCTTCATCATAGGTACAATTCTGCTTTACGGCGGTCCTGGTGATCAACAGAAAGCAGGTACTGAGGAAGAGGTAGTTCTCAAGATTGGTGCTTTAGAAGTTACAAGAGGTCGTTTTGAAGATAGTATCACACGTGAAATTCGTTCCCCACAGAACCAAAGGTTTGGCGAGGAACCTGACCGGAAAACAGTTCAAAAAAATATTATTGATAGATTGATTGTAGAGGCTATTCAAGGTAGTGTGAATATTAGCGACGCAGAAATCGAATATTATATCCGAAGCGATGAAAACCTTCTCCAACAGTATAATCAATTAGGATACGAGCGCGCAAAAGTCTTTAAAGATCGAGTGCGTTTCTTTCTCAGCACAACAACATTACAAGATGGTATCCGAACCCTTGAATTGGTTACTGACACTGAAGCAGAACAAGCTTACCGACTTCAGGCAGACAAGGTGAAAGTTAAATTTATTGAATTTCGGCACAACGACTATGTAACCACTGTTAATGTAGATGATGCGGAAGCGGAGAAGTACTTTCAGGCAAACCGGGAAGACTATAAAACCGAGGAACAAGTAAATGCCAGGTTCATCCAAATTAACCCTGCTGACTTCGTTTCAAAGTCGGATATAGAAACGTATTACACTGAAAACCAAAACGAATTTTTAGATCCGCAGATTGAGGCAGTAAAAGCGCGACACATCTTGAAAAAGTTTCTAGACAAAGACAATGTCACCGATGAACAAAGGTCGGAAACGAAAGCGGCTGCAGAAGAACTGCTCAAAACTGTTAAAGCAGAATTGGCTGCGGGAAAATCTTTTGCGGACTTGGCAAAAACACATTCAGAGGGACCTTCTGGAGCAAATGGTGGTGCGTTACGGGGTCGAAATCCTAATCTTCCCCCTGGAGACTATTTTGCGCGTGGAGACATGGTAAAGCCTTTTGAAGAAGCCTGTTTTGATGTATTAAAACCTGGGGAAGTGAGTGATCTGATTGAAACCGTTCGCGGATATCACATTATCCAATTGGAAGAGAAAAGGATCCCAACTCTTAAATCCTTTCCTGAAGTAGAGAGCGAAATTCGGGATAAACTGATTCAAAGCAGCGGTGTGGAGAATGCAGAGAACGTTGCGAATGAACTGCTCTTCGAAATTGAGGTTGCGGATTATGAGACGGCAGTTGGACTTGATAAATATAAGGAACTATCACTTACTGCAGGAGAAACAGATTTCTTCAGTAAAGATGCCAGTAATATTCCAAGTATAGGTTTTAGATATAATTACGCGGGATTGATTGAGGAACTTTTTGACATGGAAGTAGGCGTGACAAAAACGATAGAAACAAAAAGATTCGGAGGGGAGATTACAGCCTATTTTGTTGCGACTGTTCTTGGGAAAAAACCGGCAGCGATTCCTGAATTTGAAGATGTGAAAGAAGTGGTCATTGAAGGTTTGCGCTACGTTGAAGGTTTACGCCGAAAGAAATCTAAAGAACATGCATTAGCGGATGCCCAAAATCTGTTTAATCAATACGCAGACAAGGAGTCGTTGGATTCCTTGGCCAAAAAATATAAAGCACCTGAAGGTATTACTGCAGACCAAAAATCTGTCCAAGAAAGCAATCTATTTAATCTTGCTGTTGGGAGTACTTCCGTTTCTGGTATGGGTAACTCAAAGGATGTGATGTTGGCGGCTTTTAATATGTCTGTAGGTGAAGTGCGTGGACCATTTTCTGGTGATTCAGCAGTTTATATTATTGAATTGGTTGAACGAGTAGAACCAGATTTAGAATTGTATCAGACTGATCCAACCCAAAAGAAGCAGCGTTATCAAACGATCCTTCAGCAGAAGAAAGAGAAGGCGTACGATAATTGGTTTGCTGCACGTAAAAAGTCAATTGCTCTTTGGATCCACGAGGACTATCGCTAATTCAGAATGTCATAGAAGAAGTTTCTACGTTTTGGGACATACCCTAATTCAGAGATTGTGCGTTCAATCTCCTCTATCGGCATGCAATAGACTGTCCCCGCTTTGCTGACGACGTTTTCTTCTATCATCGTTCCACCCATATCATTGGCACCGAACTTGAGAGAAAGTTGACCAATTTTGGGACCTTGCGTAACCCACGAAGATTGGAAGTTGTCAATATTATCCAGAAATAAGCGTGAGATAGCTAAGGTCTTTAGATATTCAAAACTGCCAGCCGGTGGGATGTGCGCGAGTTCGGTGTTGCTTGGTTGAAATGACCAGCAAATAAATGCTGTGAACCCGCCGGTTTCATCTTGAAGATCGCGTAACCGCATGAGGTGCTCCACGCGTTCAGCGTAACTTTCGACATGTCCATACATCATGGTAGCACTGGATTTGAGTCCTACAGTATGTCCCTGCCGCATAACTTCAAGCCATTCGTCCGCTGTACATTTTTTAGGACTAATTTTGTTTCGTGCGTGATCAGTTAAGATTTCAGCCCCACCCCCTGGTATAGAGTCAAGTCCCGCGTCTCGAAGCCGAATGAGTAATTCTCGCAAAGGCATCTTGTTAATTTTTGCGAACCAATCTAACTCTGGTGGCGAAAATCCGTGAACATGAATTTTATAGTTGGCTTTTATCCAACGGAGTAAATCTTCATACCACTCCAATTTGAGTTTGGGGTGAAGTCCACCTTGCATAAGGATA
This sequence comes from Candidatus Poribacteria bacterium, assembly GCA_965237835.1. GTDB lineage: Bacteria > Poribacteria > WGA-4E > WGA-4E > WGA-3G > MSPOR6. The sequence continues at coordinate 2,479,437 of OZ250160.1, forward strand.
AGTTCACCGCCTAAATCAAGTGTTTCTTGGATTTTTTGTCCAAGCTCATCACGTTCCATTACATAAGCATCGGAGTCTTTTCGGTGGCGGTAGAAGGCACAAAACTCACAATCAACATAACACCAATTGGTATAGTTAATGTTTCTATCTACAATGTAAGTTATGCAGCCATCTGGATGTTTTCGGTGTCGGATAGCATCTGCAGCGTGTCCGAGTGCAAGTAGATCATGGCTTTTAAAGAGTGTTAGTGCATCATCAAAGTCTAAACGTTCCCCTGCAAGTGCTTTTTCCAAAATGTTTTTAACGTTAATATCCATTCGTTTTTAATACCTTCCACATGTGGTGTTATGTTAATAAGTTAATTTTACCATTTTAACCAAGGTTATGTCAAAATTTAATTTGACTTCACACCAGAATTTCGGTATAATTATAGAACGAGTCTTGATAAAATGGAGAAAAACTATGGCAATTGTCTACCTTGAAGAGTTGATTAAACATGTACCAAATAAATATTTAGCAGTTAATGTAATCGCAAAACGGGCTCGTTCGTTGAATGACGAACTTTTAGGAGCAGGTTTATCCCAAAAGCAGAAACCTGTGACTGTTGCAACTGAAGAATTGGCTTCGGGCGAATTGTCATACCAACAACTTGATCCGAAAGTTTCTGAATCTGAAGAAAAATCTACGTTTACGTCTGAAGCTGAAGGTTATGATGCCGTAGATAAAGATGAGCATATTGCTGAACTCTTCGGCAAAAATCCTACTGAAAATAGTGAGACTGAAGCTGACGACGAGGCAGATGCTGTTGCGGAGTAAAGAAGGCGGAAGATAAGATTTTTTTGACAAACGCTATTTAACGCTCTTCCATCAAATCCCCATGCTTTAGCTTGCAGGATGTAGATGGCTAAGTTGTTGATTTATAGAAAAAACTTGACATTTATTCAAAAACATGGTATCTTATATGTAACTTGCTAGATAGGAATGTCACCACTGCCACTCGGCAGTGTCCTATCCTTACCAGTGACATGGTATGTGGCAAGTGAGACCTTGTCCAACATCGTTATTATCGGTAGCGTTCATGTAAGTCGTCAGCGGAGTAATAACCCTGTGCTTTGTCCCGCTACCACAAACTTTATTATTTAGGCCCGGGTGTGCAGGGTATAATACCTGATAAAACCGATCTGATTCGGAATAACGGCCTAATGGTGGAGCGACACTAAGACGGTTGACTCTTTGAGAAAACCGCAGTTGTGATGAAACCGAAGCCCCTACCTTTAGGTAGTGGGTGGCATCACGTTTGTATACTTTAAGGAGGTGAGTGCTAAGTAGTCAAAACACAGATTTACCTTGATAAATGCAGATTTAGATATTTCAAGCGATAAACGATAGGCGTTTTAGGGGTTCAATCCCCCTATGTCGCATACAGTTGTCTGTGTCCGGATCGAACACACCTAACAACAACCAAGTTGGGAAACGACTGTAAAGGTTTCATTCATGAGTGAGACGAACCCTGACACTGTGAGGACACTCGGCGTAGAAAAAGCGTTAGTGTTTCGGCACTAACTTTGACGGTTCTTCCACCTGCTTAGGCGGGTGCTAATCGGGAATTGTATGCGTTTATATACAATTACCCAGGTTTAAAGGAACAGTGAAGATTCTAAATATCTCAGTAAACGTCTGAGGTTCATAACATTTCGCCTATAAGTGAAGAGGGGAACGGTTGAGCGCTGACGTGGCTCAATGGTAGAGCAAGTGATTTGTAATCACTAGGTTGGAGGTTCGATTCCTCTCGTCAGCTTTTATGTGGGGGTGTGCTTGAGCGGTCAAAAAGGGCAGACTGTAAATCTGTTGGCTACGCCTACGGCGGTTCGAATCCGTCCGCCCCCATTCGGTTTTACGCGGGAGTAGCTCAGCTGGTAGAGCATTGGCCTTCCAAGCCATGCGTCGCGGGTTCGAATCCCGTCTCCCGCTTGTGACATACGATTATTTGCCGACGTAGCTCAGTCGGTAGAGCGCGTCCTTGGTAAGGACGAGGTCACCGGTTCGATTCCGGTCGTCGGCTCCACGCATCAATACAAAGGCAGGAAAACTATGCCCAGAGACATTGTGACCTTAGCATGTGATACATGCAAACAACGAAATTATACAACAACACGTAATCGGCGGACACAGCAGGATCGATATGAGCGTAAGAAATATTGTCGTTTCTGCCGGAAGCATACACTCCATAAGGAGATACGCTAACTTTGTTACACAGGCCAGTAGCTCCAACTGGTAGAGCGCCGGTCTCCAAAACCGGATGCTGGGGGTTCGAATCCCTCCTGGCCTGCCTTATATCATCATGATAGCACGTATTAAAAATTATATTCAAAATATACTATTAGAATGGCAAAAGGTATCTAAACCTGACGCGGAACAGGTGCGTGGCAGTACAATTGTAGTATTAATAGCCAGTGCAATGCTAGGTGTTTTCATCTGGTTAGTTGATGGTAGTTCTGCAAAGCCTACTTGGCAGTGGCCCGCTAATTTGGTCCTTATTATAATCCCCATCACCGTGTTTGGTCTTGGTAAAAATTTAGAAAATCGAAGGTTACTTGCAACTGCTATCTCTTGTGTCCCTCTAATCGTTATTCTTTTCAGTACTTACGTTCTGAAGAATGATTTTCTTAGTGGGTTTGGGATGTCCTTTTTACGAGATCTTTTTCTCCGTTAATTTATAGTAAGACCTTAGGCAATTTGATGTGGTGTGGTTTGTAACCCTATGCCCTGTTTCGCACGGAATTTACCTGCACAGGAATGCGAGGCACAGAGACTTCACACTACAATTGAGTTTGCTTTGCGAGGCACAGAGACCTTGCACTACAAATCATTGGGAATTTATCATGACTGACTACTGGTACATTGTTCAGGTTTACACTGGACACGAAAAGAAAATACAGTCTAATCTTGAGAGACGTCTCGCGTCTGATTTAGATAGTGATAAGGAACTTCGGGACGAAATCCTACAGATTAATGTTCCTATCTCCACTACCGTAAAGCATGAAGACGGAAAAGAGAAGGTAAGGAGCGCGCCTACTTACCCAGGATATGTCCTTATCAACTCTTTGCATAAAATTGGTCCACATGTAGACAATTCAATAGGGCAGAAGAGTTGGGCTTTTGTTCAAGACACCCCAGGTGTCATGAATTTTCTGGGGAACGCAAATCCAATTCCACTAGGTACGGAAGATGTAGAGCGGATGTTGGAAAGTTCAACTATACAGGAACAAGCCCCAGTACCAGAAGTGGCGTACTCTGTGGGAGATAAAGTTCGCGTGATTGAAGGACCGTTTAGTACCTTCACCGCAGAAATTCTGGGGATTGACATACAACGTCAGCGATTAAATCTTTCTATTACAATCTTTGGACGATCAACACCGCTTGAATTGGGATTCATGGGCGTTGAGAGGCTTTAATATTCTGGAAGATACGGAGAAGTAAACAAAATGGCAAAAAAAGTGGCAGGTGAAGTCAAACTTCAATTGGTATCTGGGCAGGCAACTCCACAACCACCGGTTGGCCCGAGCCTTGCACCTTACATGATTAACCTGCAGGAATTTATCAAATCCTTCAATGCACAAACGCAGCAGCAAAGCGGCATGATTGTTACCACTGTTATTACTTGTTATAGTGACCGTTCCTTTACCTTTGCAGTCAAATCACCACCGGCTGCGGTTTTGCTTAAATCGGCGGCGAAAATAGCCAAAGGGTCTGGAGAACCAAATCGCAATAAGGTTGCTACTATAACTATGAATCAGATTCGCGAGATCGCTGAAACGAAGTTACCTGATCTCAATACAACAGATATAGAAGCCGCTATGCGAATGGTTGAAGGTACCGCACGAAGTATGGGTTTAACAATTAACTGATATGCAGGTCTGGCATAGTGGCGTGAGAGACGTAGACACGGATCTCCATACCAGAAAAGTGTATTTGAGATTACTTGGAGAACAATATGGCGAAAATTGGAAAACGTTATCGCGATATTCAACAGCATGTTGACAGGCTAAATTTATATACAGTTGATGAAGCTGTCTCGCTATTGAAAACAACGAGCACAGCAAAGTTTGATGAAACGATTGATTTGGCTTCTCGACTCGGTGTAGATGCACGTGTTGCTGAACAGAATATTCGTGGAACAGTCTCGCTTCCACATGGTACAGGAAAATCTGTCCGTGTTGTTGTGTTTGCAGAGGGCGACAAAGCACGTGAAGCAGAAGAAGCTGGAGCGGACTTTGTTGGTACCGATGAGTTAGTCGATAAGATTGTTGATGGTTGGTTTGATTTTGACGCGACAATCGCTACACCCGATCTAATGCGAAGTATCATGCCGAAGTTAGGAAGGGTCCTTGGTCCGCGTGGGTTAATGCCTAACCCAAAAGCTGGCACCGTCACAATGGATGTCGCGGAAACACTTCAGAATATCAAAGCGGGACAGATTGAATACCGAGTTGAGCGTGCATCCGGTATTGTTCACGTGCCAATAGGAAAAGTTTCATTTGATGAGCCACAGATTAAGGATAACCTTAACACTGTCATGGACGCACTCGTCAAGGCACGTCCTGCAGCTACAAAAGGTCGATATATTAGAAGTGTTGCGATTTCCTCCACGATGGGTGTTGGCATCCGAATTGATCCCCAACAATTTGTGTAAATAGTGAAATCGTAAATTAATATTGGAGATGCACGTTAACTACAAGACGTTGCATATTTTAAGGAACAGACGACAAATTCCGTTAAACAGAATAGGGTTGTAGAAAGTAGGAGCCATCGGCTTAATTACCTACCGAGACTCGGATAAGGTTGGAAACACTTTGTTCTATTTAGGACGAAGTTAGTTTTTGACTGCCGTAGTTAGGTTGAGCCTCCAGGTTTCTGGAGGTTTTTCTGTTTCTGGATGGAGTGGTCAAGATGTGAAAGGAGCTAACCTATGCCGAATGAAGCAAATGTTCAGCAGGTTGGACAAATTCGTGAGCTTTTTGAAAGCTCGGACGTTATTCTTTTGGCAGACTTTCAAGGACTGTCCGTGGCAGAGGTGAATGATTTACGCCAGCAGTTACGCGCCGCGAACATTCAATATAAAGTCTGTAAGAATACATTAATTAACGTTGTTGCGCAAGAAAAAGAAATCGAAGGTCTTGCGCCATATTTAAAAGGTAACACCGCCATTGCAGCGAGCGATGACCCCGTAATCTCTAGTAAAATTCTATTTGAGTTTAGTGAGAAACATGAGAGTTTACAAATTAAAGGTGGCATCCTTGGAAAACAGGTTGTTGACGCGGATGCAGTTAAAACTCTCAAGGATATGCCTTCAAGAGAGGTATTGATAGGTCAGGCTATCGGAGGCATCAGTGCTCCGCTGTATGGACTTGTTGGAGTCCTGAATAACGGGTCACCAATGACGCGGTTTGTTAATGTGCTTAGTAATACAATAGGTCAGGTGACATCTGTTCTAACACAGATCACCGAACAGAAAAAAGCAGCCGAATAGGCATAACTATTAAGATTAAGAAAGGATTTTAACAATGGCAGATATAGAAAAATTGATAGATGAAATTAGCGAGATGACTGTTCTGGAGCTCTCCGAGTTGGTAAAAGCACTAGAAGAAAAATTTGGTGTAAGTGCTTCTGCTATGCCCGCGATGGCAATGCCGGGAGTAATGCTAGCGGCAGGTGGTGCTGCAGAAGCTGAAGAGGCTGAAGCGGTAGAGCAAACCGAATTTGATGTGCAACTCAAAGAAATCGGTGGACAGAAAATTCCTCTTATTAAAGAAGTTCGCGCCATTACTGGGCTCGGTTTGAAGGAAGCAAAAGAAAAGGTCGAATCTGCACCTGTTGCTATCCAAGAGGGTGTCAGCAAAGAAGAAGCTGAGAAAACCAAAGAGAAACTTGAAGCTGTCGGCGCAGTCGTCGAAATTGTATAATCTGAGTCATCGCCTTCGGACAGTGGAGGCATATTAAAAAGTGGATTTACGTTAACCCCATTATGGTCACAAACTGTAATGGGGTTTCCCTTACAAACAGATGTTCAGTATCGCAGAGATTTTTTTAGTAAAGATTTTTTACCTTGTTTTCAGTCAACTCGCGGTAGGTGGGGTTGCTGTTATGCTTCTCATACCGAAAGGTATGGTCGGCGCAAACTTTTATCGTTTGATGGGAGGCATATATCTACTCGTGAGTGGATTAGCACGTTGTGCTAATCTTTACCTTAATGAGCAACCCGTAACATTTACTAATTTTTTCGGGTTTTGGCAGAACGTTGAATCCGTTCTCGTACTAGGTTTCGTTCTTATTATCTTTGGTTATACGCTGAGTTGGTGGTTCAAATCGTCTATACTCACTGAGATACTATTCTATAGCGGAATTCTCAGCGGTAGTGTTTGGATATTTTTTAGTGCGCTACACTATTTTGAAACCGTTCAATTTCCCGGTGGACAAGTTTTGTTGCCTATACAATTCTTTGTGTCAGCAGTCTTACTTGGGATAGTTCATACGGGAATGTGGTTTGGACATTGGTATCTTGTCATACCTGAATTGCCTGTGGCTTACCTGAGACGGTTTAACACTGTTTTGTTAGGGACACTTGTTTTGTCAATCTCTCTGTTCTGTATAAATATGTTTCTTAGGTTGCAAGCCCAAGATGTTGTGCCTTTTGACTTTCATTATCAACTCATCTTTTGGATGCGGTTAGGAATTGGGTTTGGTGGCACACTACTTCTTTATTTTATTACATGGGATTGTTTGCGTCCCAAATCTGTTGCGGTTGATGAAGTGGGAGCAACGCGAGCAGCGACCGGTTTTCTTTTCATTGCGATAATTACGATATTTTTGGGTGAGTTTTGTAGTCGGTATCTGTTCTTATCTATGCAGTTTATTTTCTAAAAAGGATAGGTCTAATCAATCCGATTTTGTTAGACTTTGACACTACGCGATCATCAGGGCTATTTAGTTCTCCGAATATTCAGATTTTCAATCTAAGACTTTCCGCTGTAGGAGCGATCTCCGAATCGCGACTTTTCGTCTAAAATGGGCAAAAAGCCTAAAACTAAATAACCCTAACGCGATCATAAATTTTGTTGTAAATTTAACGCAAGTATGTTAAACTAACGGTATCCATAAAGTTAAGGAGGGGCATAATGCAATCCCAAATTTTCTATGAACCTGAATCAATGAGTCTTGAAGATCGACCTGTGCCTACTCACGGTGATGCAGACCTATTAGTTGCAGTCCGTTCAGTAGGTATCTGTGGTTCTGATGTAGCTTACTATTTCGGAAATAGTTCACTTGAAACAGACGACGGCAAAGGTCCGTTAATCCTCGGTCACGAATTTACTGGTGAAGTCGTCGAGGTTGGTAGCGACGCAGCGAAAACAGGTGGATTTAAAGTCGGCGACAGAGTTGTCGTTAATCCTGTTCAATCAAACCCAAATTCTTTTTGGAGTAAAAAAGGGTTGTCCAACCTGTGTCCAGAAAAACGTATCTTAGGTGTGGGTGTTGATGGAGGCTTTGCGGAATACGCAGTCTCTGACTACCGATGGACGGTAAAGTTACCCGAAAACGTTACGTACGAGCAGGGGGCACTCACTGAACCTCTTGCATGCGGATTATACGCTGTTAACAACCTCAACGCAGAAGCAGGGCAAACTGCTGTTGTCTTTGGACCCGGTCCAATCGGTTTGATGATGGTACAAGTTCTTAAAAGCCGTGGCTTGAAAAACGTGCTGCTTGTTGGGACTCGCGACTATCGTTTAGACTGTGGCAAAAACCTTGGTGCGGATGTAGTTGTCAACGTCAAAGATACCGACTCACCGCACTATGTTGAAGACCTCGGTGCAGCAATTCAAGAACTCAATAATGGTGAATTGGCAGACCGGGCAATTACGGCAACGAGCTCGCTTGATGCCATTCATACCGCACTTGAAGTTACGGGTAGACACGCAACCGTCGTAATCTTTGGACTTCCCGGTGATAAAGATGTCATGCAAGTTCCTATTCTTGACACCATTCTCATGGATAAGACCATCAGGTTCTCGTGGTTAGCTCCCGATACATGGGAAGAGGCGGTTCAACTCATTTCAAGTGGCGATGTTAACATGGACAAAATCATCAGCCACGAGTTTCCACTTGAATCACTTGTTGAAGGAATTACAAAGGTTCGCAATCGAGAAGATAGCTGCACCAAAGGGTTGATAAAAGTATCTTCTTAAGTCGGTATAGAACATGGGCATACCATTTTTTATCGTTTTTGCCTTATCAATCGTTTTTTTATCGCTCGGAATGACTGGGTGGGGTGACCTTGTATCGGTTGAGTGGCCTGAGCAGAACCCATCTGCTGTGACCGTTGACGAAGTAGTTGTCACCCCTTACCTCGGTTTAAAACTAAATTATCGTGCGATTACACAGTGCTTAACTGGTTTTCTACTGTTTTTGGCGAGTCTCTATGTTATGGGATTTTTACTCTATCTTGAAGAGCGGGAAAGTGGTAGGATTATGAAAAACGTTAAAAGTTTTGTTAAACTACGGCAGTTTCTGGAACGGCGACAGAAGAGAGGTTTATCTCAATGAATCTCTCACAACAACTTGAAATGATAACGGACGCGATAGGTAAGCATACAGGATTGTTGCGGAAGAATCCACAGGCAAACTCGCAACAGTATGTGGCAGGTTAAAGTGTGTTAGAAAGGTTTAACCTAACTTAATGAAATTACAATTAAAAAATGACTTACTTCTTCGCGCATCAAGATGTTTGCCAGTAGAACGCGTGCCTGTGTGGATGATGCGGCAGGCTGGAAGGTCAGACCCTCTTTATCGGCAAATTCGAGAAAAGCTTAACCTCCCGTTGGAACGCCTGTTCCGAACTTGTCCCGCCCCGATGTCACATACCGATGTAGAACATGCGGTCAAAATATCGCTTCTTCCCAAGCGCATCGGTGTAGATGCCATTATTGTATATAAAGATATTCTCACACCGCTTTCACCGATGGGTGCGCACTTCCGATTTTCACCCGGTCCCGTTTTAAGCCAGCCGATACGAACACAATCACAAGTAGAAGCACTTAAGCCACTGGATGAACCACCCGTACAATTAGAGTACACTGGACATGTTATTCGTTCTCTACGTGAAACGTTGAATGGAGAACTGCCACTGGTCGGTTTTGCTGGCGCGCCTTTAACACTTGCCTTTTTCCTTATTTCGGGGGAAAGCCCAATGAAAAAAGGTGCCGGAATATCGGAAAAAGCAACACCAGTTTTTGAAATGATGGATGAAGCACCAGAACTTCTGCATAATCTATTAAATAAATTGACTGCGATGACAATTGAATATTTGAATTACCAAATTAGCAAAGGTGCTCAGATTGTTCAACTTTTTGAGTCGATCGCAGATGTGTTATCGCGGGAGATGTATGAAAATTTCGCGTTTCCGTATCATCAAAGGATTTTCGCTGAACTCAATTCAGACGCACCGGGAATTCTCTTCGCGAAAGAGTGTTCTTATGTAGATTTAATGCATCAAAGCGGTGCAGATGTGCTGAGCATCGGAAAATGCGTAGACCTCAGAAAAGCCAAAACGGAAACAGGTGGTTCAGTCGCCTTTCAGGGAAATGTTGATAACGATATTCTCCGCGACGGGACCTGTGATGATATAACAGAAGCTGTGCGTACTTGTTTAGAACAGGGTGGCAAGACAGGACATATCCTAAATCTTAGTCATGGATTCCACAGAGACACACCTTTTGAGAACGTAAAACATTTCGTAAATATCGCAAAAAAACTTCAGGATAATTGATGCAAAATATACAAGAAAATCCTTTCGCACCACGTCAATATGGACAACTTGTTAAGGTAACAGATCAAGTTTATCTGTTTCGTAATATCGTCAACTCCTCTATTATTATAGGGGATAACGGTGTTGCCGTGGTTGATACGCAGGTAAATCAGACGATGGGAAAACGACTTCTTAACGCGATTCGAACCATCACAGATAAACCGATTCTATATGCAATTAACACACATTATCATTGGGATCATACAAACGGAAACATTATTTTTCGCCAAGAAGGGGCGACCGTTATAGCACGAGAGATGACGAAAGACTTTATGGTGAATAGGGCACCGCGTCAGGAGGCGTTTTTGTGTTCTCGTGGTTTCAGCCTTGGTGATCCTCCGTTTCTACCACAGCAGACGTTCACCCATGAAACCGAACTTGATTTAGGCAATCAACCCTTGCACCTCATTCACTTAGGGAAAGCAGAAACTGATGACGCGAGTGCCATCAGGATTCCAGCAGAAGGGTGTATCGTTTCGGGGGACACAGTTATGACAGGAAGTTTTCCTATTTTTGGGCAACCCGTCATGAATGAGGGGCTTATGGCAAACCACGATTGGATTAGGACGATCAAAGAACTTCGCACTTATGCCCCAGAACATGTGCTACCCGGACACGGACCTTTAGCCCATGATGCTGAAATAGATCTATTGCTCAGAATTGAGTCCTATTTCCTTACAGAAGTACGGAAGCGGGTTGAACAGGGCATGTCTTTGGCAGAATTGTTAACGGACATGGAAGGCAACTTGCCAAACTGGATTCGGGATATTGCGGAAGTTTGGGGAACACCCCGTTATGCGATTCTACGTGTATATCGCGGGTTGATTGACGACCCTGAGCCGGGTTGGCAACACTTCAAACCGTCTGTTATTCCAACAGCAGATACTAAGATTCTTAAACAACGCACACAAGAACTGAAGGACTTTGAAGCCTATCGTGAAACTGCAGAAGAAGTTACGGAAGGCAACGACTTAGGATTAGCTATTGCCATTTTGAAATCCGCAACCGAAAAATTTTCCAACCTACCGGAGGCATGGACAGAATATGCAGACTTACTCACACAAGCATCTCGCACCGTGTCAAGTGTGCTTGAGAAGGGGGATTTTTTCTATGAGGCAAAAAATGCACTTAACACTGCCCTTGAAATAGACCCTGATTATGCTCCTGCACACCTTTTGCACGGAGCCAACTACATTTTCTCAGCTTTTCGGAATGGTGATGATCCGACACCCGGTATGGGATCAATCTATAAAGCCTTAGTTAGTGGAATTCAAGGCACGCAGCTGGCACAAGCATACTTTTTCATCGGACTTGCGCATCGCACAAATTCCAATGAAAAACTTGCACATGAAGCATTTGCACAGGCAATTGCTATTGACCCACGGTTTATGCCTGCACAAATGGCAAACATGGCATAGGAGGCGAAATGAAATACGACAGCGTTTTACTTGTAGCATTTGGCGGTCCAACACCCGGATGTTGTAAAAAATATGATACCGATAATTGTCCCGGCGAAGCATACTGTTTTGTTGAAGGAATTGCCGGTGAAGCTGAATCTCAAAAAGAACGTGTAAAAGACATCTCATCCCATTACGTAAAATTGGGCGGATTTTCGCCATTCAATGAATTGACTTATAAACAAACTAAAGCATTAGAAAAGGCACTGCAACAACACAATTTGCCGTTACCTGTTTACGCAGGATTTAGGCATTGGACACCTTATTTAAAGGACGTCATCGCTGAAATAGCAGAAAAAGGGCACCGTAAAATTCTCGGTATAATCATGGCACCACACCAATCCAAAGTGAGTTGGGAATGGTACCAACTGGCAGTTAAAAAAGGAATTGACGTAGTCGAAGGTGAGAAACCGACAATTGATTATCTTGACCCTTGGTACACGCACAACGGATATGTCGGTGCCATCGCTGAAATTATCAAAACTGCATGTGGCGACAAGTTAGAACGTGCTGAACTGGTGTTCACAGCACATGCAATTCCCCAAGTCTCAGCGGACACCTCACCTTACTCACAACAGTTTGAAAAGACCGGCGAAGCAGTTGCACAAGAGATTGGTAAAAAACGTTTCAGCTTCGCATATCAGAGCGAGGTTGAAAACAGTCCAATCCCATGGACACAACCCGATATAAATGATTGGCTTAAAGCAAAGAACGTAGAAGGTGTTGACACTGCTGTTGCATCCCCTATCGGATTCCTCTGTGACCACGTTGAGGTACTATATGACCTTGACATAGAAGCAACGGAAACCGCGGAGAGGTGCGGAATTGATTTTATTCGTGCAGGAACTGTCGGTGACCATCCCAAATTTATTAATATGCTTGCAGATTTTGTCCGTGAAAAGTCTGAGCAATAGGATTACGTCTTGAAGGACTAATCTGTTGGCATTCCTAAGGAATAATGTGATGGCACAAAAACAGAAACATGCAATCGTTATCGGTGGCGGAATCACAGGCTTAGCTGCTGCCTATCGTCTGAAACGTGAAGCTGAAAAAAGAGGTATTCCACTTGCGCTTACACTACTTGAAGCGAGCGATAGGGTTGGTGGCGTTATTCAAACTGAACACCGAGATGGATTTGTTATTGAGCACGGTCCTGATGCATTTATCTCAACAAAACCGTGGGCTAAAGCACTGTGTGAAGAACTCGGTATTGCCGACAAATTGATAGGCACAAATCCAAAGGTGAGGCGAAGTTTTGTAATTCGTAATGGCAAATTAGTCCCGGTCCCAGAAGGCTTTTACATGATGGCACCGGGATCGTTCGGACCTTTCTTGAAAAGCCCTATATTCAGTTGGCGAGGTAAATTTCGCATAGTTTTGGATCTATTTATCTCACGCCAAAGCGATATTGATGATGAATCGGTTGCGGATTTCGTTAGACGTAGACTCGGTAACGAGGCGTTTAAACGTATGGCACAACCGATGATAGGTGGCATCTACACATCAGATGCAGAAAATCTAAGCCTGAAAGCAACATTTCCGCGATTTTTGGAAATGGAGCGAGAACACGGAAGCATCATCAGGGCACTTTTAGCACAAAAACGGAAGTCTACCCAAACCAGCCGTGGGACAAGCGGACCGCGCTATAGTCTGTTTTTATCTTTTGCAACCGGGATGCAGGCACTGGTAGACACGCTTGCTGATAATCTCTCTGGATGTATCCGTTTGCATTCTTGTGTTACTGCTATTCAGAAAAAAGAGAGTGAAATGAGTTGGCGCGTTTGCCTTGATAATGCTGAGATGTTAGAGGCGGATATGCTTTGCATCGCACTCCCTGCACCACAAACAAGCAAATTTTTGTCAACAGTTTCAACGCCCCTTGCCAAAAAGTTATCTGCTATTCCTTACACATCATCTGCAACGGTTAATCTGGCTTTTCGCCGTGAGGATGTCCTACACCCACTCAACGGGATGGGTTTTGTTGTCCCTATGACAGAGCAACTTAACCTTATTGGATGTTCATTTAGCAGTGTTAAATTTGAAAATCGTGCTCCTGCAGATCATGTGTTGCTGCGTGCATTTGTAGGCGAAAACTCCAATAGCATTAAAGGTAACGCGAAAGAAAGCACGAATCAGAAGGATATAATCTATACTGTACTTAAAGACGTAACGAAGTTGCTTGGAATCAAAGCAGAACCTATTTTTTCTATCGTTAGCCAACATTCACAAGCCATGGCACAGTATCTGGTCGGACATCAAAAACTTGTCCGTGAGATTGAAGAACTCGCAAAAGGCTTGTCCGGTCTTGCTTTAGCAGGTAATGCTTATCACGGTATCGGTATTCCAGATTGTATAAACAGCGGCGAACAAGCAGCATTAACCTTACTTGATACGATATAGAACAGGTAGATCGGGCGGACAAAACCCCCAACAAGAGTTGTATCAACGCCGCTTGATACAACTACGGAGGGATAGAGATGCGTTTCTCTGTAAGGCTTAGGCGATGCATTTTGGGTTTATGTGTATCTCTGTTTGGAATATGCGTTTTAGCGTTATTCGTAACCTTTATATCTGGTGTAGAGAGCGAAGATGAGCAGCATAAGGAAATGTACCGCGCTTTTAAAGATGGAAAATGTAAGAGTTGCCATCCAGCAATTTGGCGCGAATGGGAAAAATCTATGCATGCGCAAGCATGGACAGATGAAATTTATCAGGAAGCAGCAAAACAGATTGCTGACAGAGAAAAGAGTTGTGACCCGTGCCACGCGCCAGAACCGATCCTTGTGACCGGCATTGGTAAAATGCCAAAATTGCGTAACGTAGAACGTGACTCTGGCGTTTCATGTCTTGTATGTCACCTTGATGCGGATAGTGCAATGCACGGTCCTCCGGCAAGTGCCGAGACCAAATTTCATGCAAATGTAACCAATCCTATCTATAAGGAACCTACGAAACTTTGTGCTACGTGTCATGGTCAACCGAGTGTGCCTGAACACGATCAGGTGTCCAGTTTCCTTGAGAGTAGGTTTGCTACAGAAAAGATGAGTTGTGCTACGTGCCACATGCCGGTTGTCAATCGGATACAAAGCACAGCAAGTTACGAAAGTATCAAGGGAAGGAAACATACGTGGCGAGGTAGTCGCAGTGTCGCGCAGCTTAAAAAGGCTGCGACACTTAAGATTGAATTTACAGGCAAGAAAGCGTCTGTGATCCTTCATAATAAGGCGGGGCATCTCTTACCGGGTGGTACGTATCGTGTTATTGTTCTTGATGTGACGCACCTTGCGCCTGATGGGACACAGCATCAGAAAAAACAGGTTTTAATCTCTGAAAAGGAGGAAAACCGTCTTAACCCAGATGAGAAGCGGAAGTTTGTTTTTGATGTTAACACCGGTGACACTCTCAAAGCGCGTTTGCGTTATCAACTTACGTCAAAGACACCAGAATCTGAATGGGTACTAATGGCAGAAGTAAGCGGTGTTGCACCGTAACGTTTGAGAAAACACTATCCTTTCTTCTTGTAGGAGGGGTTTTTAACCCGATATAGTTGTACCGTTAGAGGCGCGTGAATTGCGCGAGGACAAACGCCGCAAATCTGAAATTGTCAACATAACAAATTTAAAGTGAATTTTTTAGGTTGACAATTAATTCGGTTTTTGTTAGTATGTCAATTAAATTCTGCAATTTGCTTTAGTTGCCATTGTATTATGCAGAAATATTGCGAATTTTATTTGACATGTTTTCAAAATTATGGTATCATATTAAATACCGATTGCAATTTAATCGATGATGTATAGATTAGGTGGGGAAATTTACTGAATTTCTAAAATAAAAATGTCGTGCACCGATTAAAATGCTTGCTTAATTTCGTCACTTTTGTTAAAATAGCAGATGTCCTTATATTATGGGCAACTTTAAGTCAATAAATATTATTTGCTACGTAGTCACCCGAATCAGTTATGTGAACCTCTATAGAGAAACCCGTGAGTCAAATACAGAATTTCGGTGCCCAATTTAGTTTGCTTTTGACCTTCATTATGTACAAACTGACGCTTTCAAGGGTTGACTTAACGTACTTTGGAGAAAATTTTAATACTTGGTTGTAGGATGTTAGAATTGGATGGGCAAACACCTACCTCCGGTCATTTTTGTCGTGTTCCCGCTTGCCCGTCCAAAACTAAAAACTTCAGTATTTAGTCTTGTGTTCACGCAGACTTAACGAGGAGGAAGAGTTAATGAAAAAACGAACACTTGTTTGTTTTTTGATTTTTACATTGTGTGTTTTTTACAGTTCAATACCAGGCACTGTGTTTGGGCAAGAAGAAGGTAAAGTTCTCGCCCAACAGGTGTTTGACGAACACAACCAGACACTTCGACGTGCAAGTGTTAAAAAATTCCTGCCGGAGATTTTCGAAGGTCTGAAGGGTCCAAATTTACCCCTTCCGATCCTGACTCTCATTAATACGGCTATCGATTCTGTTAACAACGATCCCAACGGAACACTCCTAAAGAGTCTTGCTGCGGGAGCGGGTGTCACGCTAACAGACGATCATATTGCAATTATTGCAGACTCGGATGTTCAAACGGTACTCCAAGATGACACCACTAAGTCATTACTAAGTCTTACAGGTGTAGAACTTTCGGCAGGACTTGATGAGCTTTTGAGGTTGATTAATGAGGCAGAGGCAATTGTTGATCCGCCTGATAAACCCCCTGTGGTTGATCCGCCTGATAAACCCCCTGTGGTTGATCCGCCTGATAAACCCCCTGTGGTTGATCCGCCTGATAAACCCCCTGTGGTTGATCCGCCTGATAAACCCCCTGTGGTTGATCCGCCTGATAAACCCCCTGTGGTTGATCCGCCTGATAAACCCCCGGTTAAACCGACTGCCAAGCCGTTTGATCCAATAACGTCAGCGGATGGCAAGTTGCGACTTGGTGGACTTTCACTTAACAAGATTCAGGGAAGGAAATTTGTGGCGCAGCTTATTGAGCAAATTTCACCACCTGGACTGCCTTTGGCAGGAGATGCCTTGGTAGATCCGTTTATTGATGCCATTCTTGCCATGGTGCCACAAGGGTTTCTCCCAAAAAAGCAGATTAAGCAGAGTTTATCCTCTCAACAGCCTTTCTCTATTTTCCAAAACGAAGCGGCTCAGTTAGATCCTAGGAACTTTGGTAATGCTATTACGCCTGATTACCTTGGTGAACTTATCTATACAAACGTGCCAACCGAGACCAAATATCTAACGAGTGATAGTTTGCACGTTTATGCGCGCTATCCATCAGCTGATATTGGTGGTGTTAGGTTTAGTCTTACCGGTGGGAGAACAGTTGAAGGTCAGAAGGTTACGCCAGAGGTCCTACAAGCAGATTCTATTCCTTATACTTTCCGATTGGAGGAGACACTCGCTGCTACTAACTTACCGGCGTGGCCCGCTTTAGGCGAAGGTGCACAGTTGTTTAAAAGCGTTGTTCTCCGGTATTCGCAAACAGGACTACATGGGCATTATGCTGCTGAAACTATGCAAGAGAGGTTTCAAGAAGATGGGTCTGTTGTTTGGGAAACAAGGGATGTACGCGTCCTACCTGGTAGTACCCATTACTATTTTGAAGTGGAACTCCAAGAACCGGTGACATTAGAGATTTTGGACCTCCAAGCACTTGATGAGGCATTTTCGACGAATCCCGGGCAAATTTCAGTAGGAACGAAGACCCATACGATTACGGGTTGGGCAATGCCAGACCCGCGCAACATCCAATTAGTTGATCGCGGGATTTTTAACGCATTATTCAACGATGCGTTTCGGACTGAAATTGGCAAAGTGGTGGCTTCACCCGATGTTATAGCCTTAGGTTTAAAAGCCGCGGGTGGTGAGGAAGTTTCTGGTAATGAAATTCGGAAAGCGATTTCCCAACAACAACTGATGAGCCTGCAGCGTCTATTGCTGAACAACGCTGAGGCCTTAATTGCGGACCTTCAACTCACATTTGACCCGATGTTGGCTTCTGTTTTCAGTGTACCGAAGGTAGATCTGGAGTCTGAGTCAATTTGGGTTGCGAATTTTGATGGTCTTGATGAAAATTCATATTACTTAGAAGCACTTGCATACGATTCAGAAGGAAATCCGTTGGATCAAATTCAAGAGGATTTCACTGTTGATACGAGTGCACCGAAAGCAGGCATTACGGTTAGATCAGGCGGTAACGTTAGTGCTTATGAGGACGGAGGTGTCTTTGTTGTTACTGCTCCTGAACCAGGTGCTGCTACATTGAATATTACGGCTACGCCTGAGAACCTGTCTGAGTTAGGAATAGACAAAGGGTATATTATTCTCCAAATAATTAAGTTGGACGAGCATGGAAATCCTCATCCTGAAGGTACTTGGTTGCCGTTGGGTATTGAGTCGATGATGTTAGCGTCTGATATTTGGGATGAGGTCAAAGGGCAATTGTCTGGGAACCCAAATCCCATTGCGGATCTTGCTTCAACGTTACCTCTGGGTGGGATCTTGAATTTACTAACTGTTGATTTGATACAGAAGAATGCAGGTCCGTTCTTGAAGCCGTTTGGTATACCAGAACTCACTCCGGAGCTAAGTCAAGAACTTCTGGATCTTATAGGTGCCGTAGTAGAGGACATTAACCTTGTGCCGCTGATCTTTGATGCGTCAAAAGGGATGACGATGACGATGCCTATTCAGGGTGAGAATATGGATCTCCTGGTTGGAGATTACGGTATTCGCGCAATGGGTATTGATAATCTCTTCAATGTTGGTTCTTACGAGCCTCCTGCTATGCGTATCAAAATAGTGCCGCCAGAGTTTGATAAAGCACAGGTCACAGTTGTTAGTATTGGTGACCTTAATGATGATGGCGATCCTGTTCCTGATACTCCGCATAAAACCGGAACCATCTACTCAAATACTTTGGACGATGTGACGTTAACCGTCACGGTAGACAAGCGTACGGCACATCCTGCATCTGTCACGGTGCAATATATGGATGCTAACGAGGACTGGCAAGATATCGGTACACTTGATCTGAATGGAGTCCAAGAAGGTTCAACACTTCCAATTAAATGGGCAAATCTCACTGAGGAGTTGTTTGACGACTTGCTAATGGCTGGCGATACTGTTAAGGTTCGTGCTGTGGCAACCAACGACCTGACCAGAGGTTTAGATCCCCCAGAGGAACCGGTGACATTTGAGATAAACTTGGATCTTGGTGTTCACCCGCCTGAAGTGTTGGCAATTATGGTGGATCCTATGTCCATCACAAAAACCAATCCTGATAGTGGTGCCCCCCAAGGTACAATCGTTATTAACGGTTATACCCCGGTGTTAACAGGCCCAGAAACCGAATCTGTCCGATTTGAAGCGAAACGGCCCGAAGATGAGGATTGGGAAGCCATCGGCGTTGCTACTGCAGGCATGGAATTTACTGTAGAAGTTGACGACTTGGAAAACCCGATTGGTCCTCCTGACACGTACTATCAATGGTCTATTACCGTGGATACCGCTACCTTAAATGAGGGTGATGGTGATACAATCACGAAGGATAGTCCCGGTGCACGGCAGGATTATATCTTCAATGACACCACTAACCGATACGAGGTAGTTGACGGTTACGTGGTGGTTGACGACAACAAATACGAGGTTCGTGCTGTTGCTATCAGTATGGACAAATTAGAATGGTCTTCTGATGCCCGCACAAACTTCTCTGTTGACAACGTTGACGATGTAGCACCTCGCGGTCTTACCCACGTTAGCGTAACAAACCTTAAGGCGTTTAGTGATAGTGACAAGGTCTTTATTGACAGGCCCGTTGAAGTTGCTGAAGATGGCAGCTACACAGTTGGCGGCCTCGTTGATAGACATGATGATGCTGTCGATTCGCCAGTAGTTACCTTCACCATCAAACCGCAAGCTCCTCTGGGAACCTACGAATTGGTGAAATTGGTAACACCGGATTTCCCTGAAAATACAGTGAGGGCACCTGAGGTAACCCCAACCGACGAAGTAGGCGTTTTTGAAGTAGCCATTTTCGATATTGGTACGCTTACTGACGACGACGAACTTGCTGACAACGACGAATACGTGAAAAACGGGCCTTATATGTTCCACGCCCTGGCTTTTGACGAATTCGAAAATGTGCAAGAAGATATGTCTGCAACCGATGGAACGTTAATCACGGTCAATGTTGCAAACACCCGTCGTCCTGCTCCTGGAGTCTTAGCGATAACTATAGACGATCCGACTCCGAATCCGGATAGTGGTGCCCCAAGCGGCGTAATCACTTTCAACGGTTATACTCCCAACCCGACTTCTGCACCGACGGTGAAGATTCGGTTTGAGATTAAACGTCAAGATGATGAAGAATGGACATTAGTTAGAATTGATGCTGGAATGGATAAACGCCAAGATGCTCTTGAAGTGGAATTGGAACCTATTCTTCCCGGTATTGATATTGCCAAAACGAAGGATATGGAACATCCATACCCTGTCGCATGGCCAGAGACATACTACAGATGGTCTGTTGATTTTGATACCACGTTCTTGACAGATACCATCACAGCAGATAGTCCCGCCGCGCGCGATCACACTAAGGATGAGAACGCGTATATGGTGCGTGCTGTAGCGATTGATGGGGTTGAACGCGTCGTTGAAGGTGTGATAGCCGATCTCTCAATAGACAATATTGACGATGTCGCACCCCTCGGTCCCACAAAGGTTGAGGTAACAAGCGTTGACGCAGTTGACAGTGTTCTTGAAGTTGCTGAAGATGGTAGTTATACGGTAGGTGGCCTCGTTGATAAACATGATGATGCTGTCAATTCACCCGTAATTACCCTTACTATCACACCGACAGCGGAGCGCAGAACCTACGACAAGATGCGGTTGATAAGCACTCTTGAAGGCACGCTCATTAGTGAGCCTATGGAGACTGTTGAAGCGACCGAGACTGCCGAAGGTAGTGGTGTCTTTACAGTAACTGTTGACGTCGGTACGCTGACTGACAACGAAACGTACGTGGCAAATGGACCTTATATGTTCCATGCCCTAGTTTTTGACGAAAATCATCCATTCCACCCGCAAATTGTGAACGAGCAGGAAGATATGTCCGACACTGACGGATCGAAAATCACCGTCAACGTTGCAAACAATCGTCGTCCTGCCCCTGGGGTGTTAGCGATAACCGTAGACCCCGCAATGGTCACGAATCCGGATAGTGGTGCCCCACAAGGCACTATTACTATCAACGGATATACTCCCGATCCGACCTCTGCACCGATGATGCAGGTTCAGTTTGAGGTTAAGCGTGACGCGGATGCAGAATGGATAAGTGTTGGTACAGCCGAGATGTCTGAAGCCGCTGTTGAAGCGGAATTGATGCCTATTGTTGCAGACATTGATGCTGCCAAAGCCAAAGATATGGTACACCCGTACCCTGTTACGTGGCCCGAGGCATACCATAGATGGTCTATTGAAGTAGATACGACTACTTTAGAAGATAGCATCAATAAGGATAACCCCGGTGCACGGGATGTGTCCCTTGATAATAACCCGTATATGGTGCGTGCCATTGCAGTTGCGACTGATGGTGTTGAACGCAGCGTTGAGGGTGTGACAGCCATGTTCTCCGTTGATAACGATGATGATGTTGCACCGCTTGGTCCGACGAACGTTGTCGCAACAAGCATTGATGCTGTTGATCCTGTCTTTGTAGACAATGGTGACGGAACTTACACAGTTGGCGGGCTCGTTGATAAATACGACCTTGAAGTCAACTCTCCTGTAGTTACGTTCACGATTACACCAACAGCTGTCCGTAAAACTTACGCATCGGTGAAGTTGCTAACAACTCTACCTGAAGGTGCTATTATCGGTGACATAACCGAAACTGCCGAAGGTAGTGGTGTCTTTACAGTAACTATTGATGTTGGCACACTAATGGATGACGATGACTTTGTCTACAATGACAGATATATTGAAGACAGTTATTTCGAAAATCCAGAAGAATTAGTCTATAATCCAAAAGGCGAAGTCTTTACGTTCCAACTTCATGCGTTAGCGTATGACAAAGCGATGCCTTATGATGATGTCACTGCTGCTGACGCAATGTTCCTTGAATACGGAAACATTCAGGCAGATGACTACGACGGCGATGAAATCACGGTGAATGTTGAAAACACTTACCGACCCGATCCGGGTGTGATGGCAATCAGCGTTGTAAATTCGGATGGAATGGTAAATCCTGATAGTGGCGCACCGCAAGGTGAACTCACTTTCAATGTGTATACATACTATCTTACTTCACCTCCAACAGAAGGTGTTCGTGTTGAGGTAAAACGACCAATTGATGGTACGTGGGAACGTATTACTGGTACTGCTATAGACCCTGTAGAAGTGGATGTATCTGATGTGCCAGGTATTGCTGATTTGGCAGATATTACTGGTGGTCTTGTCGGAATCACACAAGCAGGAACTGTTTCAGGTGAGCAATCAGAAGTGGAAATTCCCACGCGCTACATGAAATGGACGTTTATAGTGGATACCCGTGAGTTGGCACTGGAAGATACCGTCACAGCAGAAAATACCATCAAATTGGATGATACCATCAACCGGGGCGATGGTGATTCTGAACGTGACGCAGCCTTAGACGCAAACCAATATGAGGTGCGTGCATGGTCACTCACACCGAAAAATAAAAATCTGGATCAACCTGAATACCTACAACGGGATGGTGTGGAAGCGTCTTTCTCATTAGACAATAAAGATGATGTCCCACCACTCGGTCCGACAAATATCACTGATATCGCTGATGTCGCAGGATCTATCGCTGCGAATGAAGATGGTAGCGTTACTGTCGGTGGAATCGTTGATCTCACAGTTCCTTCACCAATCGCTATATTTACCATTCAACCGACTGCAGATCCGATAACTTATGTCGGGGGTAAGATCGGATTGGTTCAAATGGCTCCCGATGGTTCAGAAACCCGAATCGAAGGTAGTCTTGAAGATGGGCAAATTAAGATTGATGTAGGATTACTTGAAAATGGTATCTATATGTACCATGCTCTCGTTGCTGATGAGTTCGGTAATTGGCAAGTTCAAGGTGAACTTGATAGGCCTTCACCAGTAATCACTGTTGAGGTCCTTAACATCCGAGTAAGTGATATTACAGACCTTACTGTAACGGCAGTTGATGGTGAATCGCCAGACAGGCACCTACTCCAAGAAACTATTGGAGAGCTTCAAGGCAGGTTCCCTCTCAAAGAATCAATCGCTGTGAGTTTCAATGTTAATAACGGTTCATTAGCAGTTGAAGACCTTACAGGTGTTCTCGTTGATGGGCATGAGGTAACATTTACTGCTAGCAGCGATGCTGCGAATGCTTTCTCACTGATGGCAGATAAACTTTCAGCAATGGTGGATGGATGGTATACACCGCACGGACGCGTAACTAAACGGAACGGTTCTGTAACCTTCCCATTAGCGACGATTAACTTAGACAACACCGGTCCGATGATCTCTATTGAAACACCCGCGGAAGGTGATACAGTTAATGATTTGCCAACGCTTCTTGCTGGTTTCGGTGATGGTGATTTGGGTAGTGGTGTAAGTGATGGTAGCGGTGTAAGTGCTGAAAATACTGCTGTTGTTTCATTAGCACGGCTCCATCCGGAAGAAATTGTTCAGGATGCAGTTCCTATTGATGTTGATCAGAGTATGGTTGAGCAAGATATAGTCTCTGTTGTCTATACCCGCACAGACAAACTTGCTGGTGGTGCCTATATGTTCACAATCCAGGTTTCAGATATCCTGGGGAACATCGGCGAACGGACAGTAACGTTTGCAGTTGAAGGAATCAACCCAATAGTCGTAATTACTGCACCTGCTTCTGGACAAACTTTCGACCACAGTCCAGAAAGTATTACCGGTTTCTTTGCTGGCGGTGGTGATGTTAGCATTACGAAGTTTACCATCAACAATGAGGATGTAACTTTAGAACCATCAGATGGAAACGACTTTACTTATATGCCTGCCGAGGAATTAGGTGACGGAGACTATACGGTCGCTGTTGAAGTTACGGATGGTAGCGGTTTAACTGCTCAAACATCTCTAACCTTTACAGTAGAATTACCGGTTCCGACAGTCGCTATTCACTCACCTCATGCGGCTCAAGTATATGACAACGGTAAGCCGATTATCGCTGGTGATTTCTCAGGTGCTGCTCCTATAGCGGTTACACTCTCTATTGATGAAATGCCTGTTGAGCCAGTCGTGAACGACAATAACCAATTCACTTTCACACCGACAGAAGAGTTGAGTGATGGTGCACATACGGTTGTTGCTGAAGTCACGGACGCTAACGGCAGAACTGCCAAGACATCTACTGACTTCACGATTGATATACCGGGTCCGACAGTTATGATTCATGTGCCTGATGCAGGGCAAATGTATGATATCAGCAGACCGGTTATTCAAGGTGAGTATTCAGGTGTTGCTGCGCCAGTATCACTAAGCCTCACCCTTGACGGTGAAGTTGTCCCAGCAATAGTAGGCGATAACGAATTTGATTATACGCCTGTTGACGCATTAGATGATGGTGAATACACGCTCGTTGCTAAAGTCACCGATGCGAATGGTAAGACTGCTGAAGCGACTGCTATCTTCTCCATAAGATTGCCGGTTCCGACAGTAGTTATCCACTCACCTCATGCGGCTCAAGTATATGACAATGGTAAACCGATTATCGCTGGTGATTTCTCAGGTGCTGCTCCTATAGCGGTTACACTCTCTATTGATGAAATACTTGTTGAGGCAGTCGTGAACGACAATAACCAATTCACTTACACTCCCGCAGGAGCATTAAGTGATGGTGCACATACGGTTGTTGCTGAAGTCACGGATGCTAACGGCAGAACCGCCAAAACAACTACTGAGTTCACGGTTGATATATCAGGTCCGACAGTTGCGATTCTTTCGCCCGCTGCTGGTCAGGAATATGAGCACGGTAAGCCGGTTGTCCGAGGTGAATTCGGAGGTGAAACTGATCTTGAGTTCACCCTCACCCTTGAAGGTGAAGTTGTCCCGGCAACAGTAGTTGATAACACATTTAATTATACGCCTGATCCATCTTTAGACGATGGTGAGTATACGCTCGTTGCTAAAGTCGCCGATGCTAATGGTAAGAGTATGGATGCAACTGTTATCTTCTCGGTAAAATTACCGGTTCCGACAGTCGCAATTCTTACCCCTGCTGCGGGTCAAATACTTGACCACGGTCAACCAGTTATCACGGGTGAGTTCTCAGGTGCTGCTCCTATAGTGGTTGCACTCTCGGTTGATGGTGAAGCAGTTTCCGCAGAAGTGAACGCTAACAATCAATTCACTTATACTCCCGCAGATGCGTTGAGTGATGGTGAACACATGATTTCTGTTATGGTCACAGATGCGAACGGCAGAACGGCAGAAACAACTGCAGTCTTCACGGTAGATATACCCGGTCCGTCAGTAGCGATTCATGCGCCCGCTGCGGGTCAGATGTATGATATCAGCAAACCTGTTATCACAGGTGAGTTCTCAGGTGTTGCTGCGCCAGTATCACTAAGCCTCACTCTCAACGGTGAAGTTGTTGTAGCAGAAGTAAGCGGCAATGAATTTACGTATACGCCTGCTGATGCGTTAGACGATGGTGAATACACACTCGTTGCTGAAACCACCGATGCGAATGGTAAGACTGCGGAGGCGACTGCTATCTTCTCCATAAGATTGCCAGTTCCGACAGTAGCAGTTCAAACACCTGAAGCGGGTCAAGTCTATGATCACGGCAAACCTGTTATTACAGGTACTCTCTCAGGTGCTGCTCCTATAGCGGTTGCCCTCTCCATTGATGGTAAAGCTGTTGAAGCAGAAGTGAACGACAACAACCAATTCACCTACACCCCCGCTGAAGCGTTGAGTGATGGTGAACACATGATTGCTGTTAAAGTCACAGATGCTAATGGTAGAACCGCGGAGACATCTGCTGTCTTCACAGTAGATATACCCGGTCCGTCAGTAGCGATTCATGCGCCTGCTGCGGGTCAAATGTATGATATCAGCAAACCTATTATCACAGGTGAGTTCTCAGGTGTTGCTGCGCCAGTATCACTAAGTCTCACCCTCAACGGTGCAGTAGTCGCAGCAGAAGTAAGCGGTAACGAATTTACGTATACGCCTGCTGATGCGTTAGATGATGGTGGATACACACTCGTTGCTGAAGCCACCGATGCGAATGGTAAGACTGCTGAGGCGACTGCTATCTTCTCCATAAGATTGCCAGTTCCGACAGTCGCAGTTGAATCTCCTGAAGCGGGTCAAGTCTATGATCACGGCAAACCTGTTATTACAGGTACTCTCTCAGGTGCTGCTCCTATAGCGGTTGCCCTCTCCATTGATGGTAAAGTTGTTGAAGCAGAAGTGAACGATAACAACCAATTCACCTACACCCCCGCTGAAGCGTTGAGTGATGGTGAACACATGATTGCTGTTAAAGTCACAGATGCTAATGGTAGAACCGCGGAGACATCTGCTGTTTTCACAGTAGATATACCCGGTCCGTCAGTAGCGATTCATGCGCCCGCTGCGGGTCAAATGTATAATATCAGCAAACCTGTTATCACAGGTGAGTTCTCAGGTGTTGCTGCGCCAGTATCACTAAGCCTCACTCTCAATGGTGAAGCTGTTGTAGCAGAAGTAAGCGGCAATGAATTTACGTATACGCCTGCTGATGCGTTAGACGATGGTGAATACACACTCGTTGCTGAAGCCACCGATGCGAATGGTAAGACTGCGGAGGCGACTGCTATCTTCTCCATAAGATTGCCAGTTCCGACAGCATCAATCACAACACCTGCTGCGGGTCAAGTATATGACCACGGCATGCCTATAATCACAGGTGAAGTTTCTGGGGCAAATCCAGTGGAGGGAGTGCTCTCCATTGATGGCAAACAGGTCCTGAAAGTAAGAAGTAATGACTTCACTTATACACCAACAGAGGCACTGAGTGATGGTGCCCATAATGTTTCTGTTGAAATCACAGATGCAAATGGTAGAAAGGCACAAGCATCTACAGACTTCACAGTAGATATACCCGGTCCGTCAGTAGCGATTCATGCGCCCGCTGCGGGTCAAATGTATGATATCAGCAAACCTGTTATCATAGGTGAGTTCTCAGGTGTTGCAGTGCCAGTGAAGCTAAGCCTCACCCTCAACGGTGCAGTAGTCGCAGCAAAAGTAAGCGGCAATGAATTTACGTATACGCCTGCTGATGCGTTAGACGATGGTGAATACACACTCGTTGCTGAAGCCACCGATGCGAATGGTAAGACTGCTGAAGTGACTGCTATCTTCTCCATAAGATTGCCAGTTCCGACAGTCGCAGTTCAAACACCTGAAGCGGGTCAAGTCTATGATCACGGCAAACCTGTTATCACGGGTGATTTCTCAGGTGCTGCTCCTATAGTGGTTAAACTCTCCATTGATGGTAAAGCTGTTGACGCAGTTGTGAACGACAATAACCAGTTCACTTACACACCCGCTGATGCGCTAAGTGATGGTGGACATACGGTTGCTGTTGAAGTCACGGATGCAAACGGTAGAACCGCGGAGACATCTGTTGTCTTTACGATTGATATACCGGGTCCGGCAGTGGCGATCCTTTCGCCTGCTCCAGGTCAAACCTACGATGACGGTAAACCGGTTATCAGGGTTGAATATTCTGGTATGACTGATGTTGAGGTAACCACATTTACCGTCAATGGTGAAGATGTTGAGGTAGAACCAGAAGATAATCAATTTGCTTATACTCCAGCAAATGCATTGGAAACTGGTGAATACCACGTTGTCGTTGAAGTCACGGATGAAAATGAAAAAACAGCGCAGGCAGCAGTTGTCTTCAATGTGAAGATAGATAATACGCCTCCTGTCATTTCGGAAGTGTCTCCATCTGGCGTGGTTAAATTCAATCAACAGGATGTACTTGACGAAAAATTTGGTATAATCCTTTCTGCTGTCATCACTGATGAGCAATCTACTATCTCAAGTGTGCAGTTCGGCATAGTTGATTTTGGTGTAACCAAAAGACCACTACGTTCCGTATCTGCTCAACAGATAGCTGAAGGTAAGATTGAAGTAACGGAAAGTTTTGTTCCGGGTACACATACCATCAGACTGATTGCAACCAGTCAAGGCGGTACAACAGAACATAGTTGGCGCTTAACGGTAGAAGTTGACAAAGATGCACCGGTTATCTCTTCAATCACTCCTGCTGGAACTATTCATGCTGGACTCCCGACTATTTCGGTGAGTGCTACCGATGAATCTGGCGTTAGCGAAATAACTATCGTCGTAATGGATAGTAATGGCGAAGTAGTGGAAGGTGAAACCCAAGATGATGATGAAGATAGAACGAACGCTGGTATCACACGTTTAGATTTCAATCCTGAAGCACCACTCTCTGAGGGTTCTTACTCAATTGAAGTTCGAGCAACTGATACATTCGGTAATTCTTCTACGGCTAAAGGCGGGTTTTCGATTGACTTTGATACCGCCGCACCGATTATTACATCGTCATCACCACAGAACGGCGCACGCCTGATGTATAAGCACGATGAAGAGGCAAGACCAGTTATTTCAGTCACATTTGGTGATGCTGAAACTGGTGTCAATGCCGATTCAATCCGTCTTGTCATTGAATCACCTAAAGTAGGTGGTGGAAGTCAAGCGCAACCGATTAACCTTAGTGGTGAACAAATGTCAGCAACTCAGGTGATTTATACTCCTGCTGCCCCCGCATTCCCCAGAGGATTTGAAGCACCCGGGCAGTATACGGTAACACTTGAAGTGTCCGACAATGCACATCAAGAAGGTAATGTCTCAGATGAGAGCGAAAGTGCTCGTAAGGCAAACACAGCTGTATACCAGTTTACTTTCTCTGTCGAGTATTCAGACGCTCCCATTTTAAATAAACCGTTTAACTTCCCCAATCCGTTCAAGGATACCACGCGGATTTCCTTCGGGCTTACTCGTATGTCCACAGTCAGTATTGTCATCTATGACACTACACGCCGCCCAGTGCGGACACTGCGCGATAACGTGGTTATGCCTGCCGGAAACTACACTGGTGAAAATGGAATCGGTTGGGATGGAAAAACCAGCGGTGGCGAAGACTTAGCTCGCGGCATCTATTACTGCCAAATCATAGTAACAGATGGTTTTGAGCCTGAATACGCCATTCTTAAGCTTGCACTGACGCGCTAAGTAAACCAGTAGACGCAAATCGGAAATTGGGTATTGTTCCCAATTTCCGATGGTGCGGCTACGAAGGAGGATATAATGTCTATCACAAAGCAAAGATTGCTATACGGTTTAATACCCGTTTTATTTCTTATCCTAGCTGTGTCGCCTGTCTGTTTTGCTGAGGGCGAGGTCAACGCTATGCCTCACTTACGCCTGGGCGCAGGTGCTCGTTCAATTGGCTTGGGCGGCGCATTCACAGCAATTGCAGAAGATGCCACAGCTACTGTCTGGAACCCAGCAGGACTCGGCTCATCTGCAGATTTAAGTCTCAATTTCTCAACACAGCGACTATCACTTGACAGAAGCCATAATTTCATTGCTTTAACGAAAATGCTTGGAACTTATGGGTCTATTGGGCTTGCTGCAACTAATTTTGGTGTGTCTGATTACGATTTGTATGATACAAGTGGTGAGTACGGTGGGAAAGCTGATTATAGTTCAAACGCATATTCCCTCTCATACGGTATCGCTATCGGAAACTTCAATATCGGTCTAACAGGTCGTATGTTGATGGATAACTTCGGTGTAGACAGCGTTGAAAACCAGAGCGGTTTCGGCGGCGTAGATATTGGATTGATGGGGCATGCTCTACACATTGATGTCAGCGAAAGAATGATGGGACAAACACTTCACGTGCATGGCGAAGCACAAGATGGAAATGTACACGTTCCCACATTCCACTATGGTATAGTTGCAAAATACCTTGGGGCTTCCCTTGGTGAAAACGGCACCGTGCCAATGGTTGTTGATGTTGGTATAGCGTATGATCTATATATGGGTAATGTTGTCACTTTCGCAGTTGACCTTGAACAAGAGTTTGTCAACCTTGATGAGAGTGCTTTTAGCATGCGTGGTGGTGTTGAATACACGTTATTCACTAACAGATCAACGGAATTCGCGCTACGCGCAGGTGTCAGAGCCTCACGTGATGTCCGTAACCTTTTCGGTGGATTTGGCGTGAACGTTGCCGGACTACAACTTGACTACGCTATCCAAGATGGCATGGCAAGTGAAATTAATGGTGCAGGAAGCACACACTATGTTTCTGTATCCTGTGAATTTTAGCACCTACCTAAGAGGAGAATATTGATGAAGATGATAACATCCACGCTAAGATTAACACTGCTTCTCTATCTTTGCGCAGCACTCAGTGGTGTATATGTCTTTTCCGCCTCCGCGCGAATTACACCGAAGGAGGAGG
Organism: Candidatus Poribacteria bacterium; assembly: GCA_965237835.1. GTDB lineage: Bacteria > Poribacteria > WGA-4E > WGA-4E > WGA-3G > MSPOR6. The sequence continues at coordinate 2,509,308 of OZ250160.1, forward strand.
AGGAAGGGACCGTTCTTATCACCATTGAAAAAGGTGATACCCTCTGGGACCTCTGCCAAGAGCATCTGAAAGATCCACTGCGATGGAGAGAGCTTAGTAAGTATAACGATTTTTCCGATCCTGACTGGATTTACCCCGGCGAAAAATTGCGTATTCCTTTATCTATGACTACAGTAATAAAAGAAGAGGCTGAGGAAAAAGTTGTAGTAGATCAGGAAGAGTTAGAGAAATTACAAGCTGAACTCAAAGAATCTGAAGCAACCCAGGCAAAGTTGATGGATGAAATTAAGGGTTTGAATGCGAACTCCGCTAAACTCCAGAAACAAATTAAAGCTCTTGGAGCCAGCCTGAAATCCCGCGATAAGTTGCTTGATGCTGTTAAGAAAGCGAGTACTAATGCAGCTACCGATGTCAAAAAACTTGTTAGGTCGAGTAGAAATGCTCTTCAGAAGCGATTAAACGATCTTAACGGAAACCTTGACTCTTCAAATAAGATGGTTGCTGCTCTCCAAAAGGACCTGAAAGCGACGCAAGAACACATCGGTAACATTCAAGGGGACGTGAAAACTGCGTTGACAAATATCGAAGCAAATCAGAAGGCTATCAGTGAACTGAAAATGATGATAAATGACGCGAAAGGTGTGCATGAAGAGGTTTCCTCAACTAAGCGTGCCCTCGTTTTTATTACAACAGTTGCTGCTGGTATCGGATGGTTTGCTATAAACGCAATCGGTGGTCGTAGCGGCGAGTAAAAAAAATCGCTTTTTCATTTAAGCAGGGTAGGTGCGTATCAGTACCTCCCTGCTTTTTTTATAGTAAACAAGCAATGTCATCACTCAACTTTGATTATCAACACCCTCCATTTGAAAAGACGATTCAACTCTACGGCGACAGAGCAGGTGGACAAGGAAATTTTGAATTTGCAGGTCTCGCTGAACTTAAAGAAACAAAGTCCGTTTTGTTAAAAGGAAATCCTCTAAGTCTTGAACAATCTCCCGATTGGCGACGTTTGTTACGGTTAATCAATCTCGCGCAACGTCTTGAAAAACCAATATTATTTTGGAACCTTCCTATTGCCCATGCTGCTACCATCAAACATCCTACTTCGTTAGCATTGGGAACCGCAATTCAGAATACTAAAATGCAATTGCTAAAGCTGCCTCAACCTATTATCACAGTCTTTGATGAAAATTTCGAGTGGGATGTTACTATACGAGAATTGGGATGGGCGGATGGGTTCGTTATAGTGAAAACTAAAAAGGAAGAACTTCCAGCATTGTTGGATTTGAAACTACAGAATTTGAAAACTGTGAGCAAGCAGGTAGATATCCCAAGACAGATTTTAGAATTATTACAAGAAGTATCAAAGATAACCAGCGAAGAATTAATTGCTAATCGATTAGAATCGCTTCACCTTCCCGCAAATAATCAACGTTAGTCAATTCCGCATTTCCCTTGTGTCGGGGTCCCGCCATTCTGTGCTTAAACAACCGAATAATTCTGCCATGTATCCCATAAGAGTTTCATAACAGAGCCAATCACGGCGATAACCAACACCACTTTAATCCATTTATCTCCCATTTTTACTGCCAAATGGCTGCCGATCCATGCCCCAGTAGCATTTCCAGCTGCTAAGGTTAACCCTAAGACCCAATTGACTTGTCCCTTGCTAACAAATATGCCGAGAGCGATGATTGTGTAGAAGAAAACTATGAACACCTTGTGTGCGTTGGTAATGACCAAATCACCACCGTCAAGAATCCGTAGGGTAGCTATAATCAGTAAACCCACACCTGCTTGGATAAATCCACCATAAATTCCGACAAAAAATAGCACAATGGTAGTGATTATTTTATGATTATGATCTGTACCACTCAGGTTAATTTTATCTTGCAGCCACTCAGTTGGATTAAACAAGGTTAAAAAAAGCATTGTAACCATTACAATGGCAAGAATTGGCTTGAATGCCTTATCGGGTATTTCAGTTCCTATAAATGCCCCAATACTTGCCCCTATAACTGCCGGGATTGTAAGATTGATAGCGTGCCGAAAATTTGAAACACCTTTGCGGCGAAATCCCATAATTGCGCTAAAATTTTGAAAGATTATCGCTATCCTATTGGTTCCATTGGCTGTGCTTGTCACATTAGTACCTATAGGTATGATCGGAGCACCAATAGCTTCCATAACAAAGACTAAGGCAGGAAGTGTTAATAGTGAACCACCGAAAGCAACGGTATTGACAAAACCTGCAAACATTCCTACTCCCATAAGAAGTAAAATATATATTATATCAAGACCAAAGATATCAATTCCCATCTGGGTCTCCTTCTCTTTGTGATGTCTTCCGTGAATCTTGTTTTAATTTGGCTATTCCAATTAATGTAAATGCAACGAGGTTGCCAAAGACAATCGCACCGACTAATCCTGTGATCGCCAAGAAACCTACGACCTGAAAAACGCCATCCCCAAATGGGCAGGTCCAACTATACGCGAGCATTCCTATACCGGGAATAGCCGTCCCAAGCGCAAATCCTATCCCGCCAGCGATACCGGCGATACTCTGATACCTTTTTAATAGCGGTAGTCGAATTTCAAACATGTGTCTCCTTTACAGTTTCTGTCATGTAATACCCAATTAACCCGATTTGTAGTGCGAGGTCCCCGTGCCTCGCAATGCTTGACTTCATCTAATGACGTCGAATCAAGTTAATTTGGTATAAAAAATAATTAGTGGTGTGTCTGAAAGCACACACCACCAACGAAGGTCTATACGTCTACTTTGGGGAAGTTTCTATGGTAAATTATAAGAAATCATGTTGATGTATTACTATCACTTTATTATGCGATACCAAGATACTTATCTCTGCCTTTAACGAGTGCCTCTATTTTTCGGTCAACCACAGAACGTTGAAGCATCCAAAAACCACAATCTGGATGCACCCAGCCAATTCGTCCTTTTCCCAAAACTTGTTCTGCTTTTTCTATGCTGGCTGCTACATCATCAGGTGTTTCAACAGGATTCACTTTCACATCAATTACGCCGATACCAATGCGTATATTTGAGGAAACGTCCTTTAGTGCTTCAAGATCTGCATCTGGACGATGTTTCAACTCTAAAACAAGATGGTCGCACCTGAGCATATTCAAAAAGTCAATCAGTGCGTCCCAGTTTCCTTTTTGGATAACTTGACCTCCGTAATTGCCAAAGCAAAAATGAACCGCCTTCTCTCCGTCAAATGCGTCAAGCACTATATTTATTGCCTCAGCTGCCCGAGGTCCGTCTTGCGGGTTTCCCGGTATATTAGCTTCATCAATTTGCAGACATGCGCAATTAAGTTCACGCACCTGCTCAGATAATACCTCAGCCAACGTAGTAAGTAAGACGTCAAAATCTTCGTAATATTTATCTAGTAGTGTTCTGGCAAGCATATAAGGACTTGTCACTGTAAATTTGATGTCCGATCCTGCAACACCTACAGCGCGTTCACAATCAGAAACAAGGTTTAAAGATCCTTCACCTATCACATTCTCAACAACACCGGCAGGTTTTGCACGAAACGACATTGTCTGCATCTGCCTAAATTCATTCCATTCCTGCCTACCCACTTCTGCCCTTACGCCTGAAAGCGGACGAATAAAATAATCAATCATCCCATTAGTATCAGGATGGTTCACATCAAAGCGGTATAATTCACCATCAGTAGGTAGGTCAATACCATGTTGCCGCTGAATATCTACGACAACGCGTGTTGCATCAATCAGTGTTTGTTCCGTAGGCATTGATTGAAGCCAAGCTGGAACTGGATATGAACCCACTGTTGTCGTTAAAATAGCCGGGTTATTTGTAGTGTTTTTCAATTTTCATATCCTTTTCTGCATTCTCAGTTATTCACGAGTTCATAGGATTCAAGTTCAAAGTCCGTTTGGACTGTCACATCACCTCGTGTTTGTTTTTGCGTAAATTTGATGATACCTACATCCGGTGCTAACCATTTTTGAACAACGGTGGTGTCAAGAGGAAAATTCTGATTTTCGGCATTAAATACCCAATGAAAAGACTCTTGGACCTGAAATACGTTCTCAAAAGATCCCGCTGGTACAGTGACGGTTCCCTCAAAAGACACATCAAATTCGTCTACACCTCCGCCTAATGGTATTAGTCCAAGATCATCGACTAAGTTTGCGTTATAATTAACCTTCCATTTCTGAGATGGATAGAGTGGAAACTTATATAAGGGCAGAAATGGAGCGAAAATCATTGTGTCCTCTGTGCCGGAAGTTATATTTTGGGCATGCTGAACAACGGCAGATACCTTACCGTCTTCGTCAAAAGTATTTCCCAAGTAAGAATAGTTTGGAACGTTCTCTAAGCCTTTTGCCGAGTTTATCTTTTGGAGGACAAAACTCTCCACAGTTTTTCCGCCTTCCTGTTGGATCTGTATTGTATCTATGATTTCCCAAGTAATGTGGGTGTCTTCAGTGCTGCGGTATCGCCATATATTTCCTACTGCTAAAGGATAATAGTTGCCGGGTCGTCCTTTCCATACATGGATATCAAGTGTGCTTGTTGTAGTTTTTTCACCATCGCTTACTGAAACCTGAATCTGGTATTTTCGCTCAGTTTCAGGTGCGATCCAGAGCGCACCAGTGGCGTCTCCTTCGATCTCACCATAAGTTGCAGACCATGCATAAGATAAGATATCGTTTTCAAGATCGTCAACTTTTAGTCTGATAGGGACTTGTGTGCCCGGAAGAACTACCTCTGATTCTGCTTCGAACACAGAAATCACAGGTGCAAAATTTTTATTTACTGTTTCATCGCCTCCGCAACCGAAAACAAGGGTGATTATGAAAAAACAGAGAAAACTCCGGACACAACTTATACGTTTCATGAGTCAAACTCCTTACCGCGTAACACCTCACGTGACTGAGATGTTCCGTTTCCTGTAACATTATAGGCGAATGTATTCATTAACCTATCTTTTTCAGATACGTTAGGCGCAGAACCGTGTATAATGAGGGCGTTGAAAAAGACTGCGTCCCCCGGTTCCATTTCCACAGCAACCGCGTCTTCTCGTTCCTGATAATGCCCTGGAAGGAATACACCAAACGTTTGATGCTTACGTTCATGCTCCTGCAAACCCCAGTTGTGGCTTCCTGGCACAAACTGAATACATCCATTTTCAAGGTTGGCATCATTAATAGCCAATTGACAATTAATCATCACAGGTTTGTTGTTATCATTTTTCCAGTAGGCATAATCCTGATGCCATGGGATAGCCGTGCCATCACCGCCAGCCTTTGGCAGTAGTTTGCTGTGGTAAAGTGAGATGTCAGGACCCATCATCCCTTCCAGCACATCAAGAACCGAATCGGAACGGAGGAGTTTATTAAGGGTAGGACTCACCAATTCACTATGCATTAACTGCTTTATAAGGGGTGGATGATCGGGATCGTCTTCGTATATTTCCCACGAAATGCCTATGCCTTCGGTCGGCTTTTCTGCCATACGGTTATGAATATCGTCAACTTCGACCAGAATATTCGTTATATCTTCTGAGGAAACAAGCCCCTTTTTCAGAAGATAACCATTGGTTTCATAAAATTGTTTATCTTTATCTGTCATTCCCATGTTAAGTTCCTTTTGAAAATAAGATTTGTAGTGAATTATAAACCAAATTTTCAAAAAAATCAAGGTATTCCGTTTGAACGCAGGGCTATTTAGTTCTCCGAATATTTAGATTTTCAGAGAGTTTTCGGCTAAATAATGATATTTGGTTCGATCTGCCCGATTTTTAAGATGTCAAATACATCTCCATTGACGCGAAATTTCGCAAATAAGGCGACTGTCACGTTCACCATTTCCACACTCTTTGAAACGATAATAGACTTTCGCTTAAAGCGTCCGAACCAATGACGCATCCGACAATTGTTTCGCTCGATCCGATGCGTCTCCTTTTTCGTCTGCACTAACTTATCTTTGGGGATCACGGCTCGGTAGGGATGCCAATCGTCGGTATAATAGACCTTTACGTTCCACTTTTCTAAGCGTTGGATGAGTTTTTTCAAGGTTGCTTTATCCCGATGACCACACTCCCATCCGATGAGTTCTCCGGTATCACGACACAAAGCTTTCCAAATCCAGAGTTTCTGCTTTTTTTTTTCAGATAATGCCACATCTCATCAAGTTCAAGCACGACGGTGTCAGTTTGGGGTTCAGGGGGTTGTGCGTGTTGGTTTGCGAAGTCGCGTATCCACTGGAGAATAGTGCTGGGTGAGGCGCGAAGGATTTTGGCGATGGCATTCATGGAAAGTCCGTGGCAATAGAGAAAGACGGCGAGTGCGCGTTCAGCGAGGGGTCTCCCTCGGTGTGTGTGGTGTTCTGTCCACTGATAGTTGCAGTCTTTGCACTTATAGCGTTGTTTTTCGTTGACGTGTCCATTTTTGACGAAGTGTTCGTGTTGACATTTTGGACAGTTCATAATAGGGAACCCCTTTGTGAAGTGAGGATTGATTTGCGACAAGAATACCTCATCTGTCTTTGTTCGTCAAGAAAAAAATCAGTCTGATTTTTTCTTAACAGTTTTTCGTAAATCTGTTATACTTGTCCAAACTCAACAAGGGTGTAGCGGCAGCGTTAGGACAAATTGCTAAAACATCATTATCTAACCGAAAACCCTCGATTTTCAATCTAAGACTTTCCGCTGTAGGAGCGATCTCCGAATCGCGACTTTTCGTCTAAAATGGACAAAAAGCCTAAAACTAAATAACCCTGGTTTGAACGGATGTGTATAGTTAATGTTAATAGTTTGGTTAAAGTGTGTTTCCTGAGAGATTGATTGCTTCTGTCTGAAGCGCGGATTTCGCAGATTTTGGGAAGACTGCTTTCAAGATCGGGTTTCAAACCCTTTCACCAAGACAATCGGACAAACCCCTCCAACAAGATTAATTCACTAAACGTTTTAATAAGGAAATTAGTTTACATCCGATGCAAATGCTGCTACAATACCGATAAACGTTATGAATTGAATGGACAACCCGATGGATTACACTCTTGAAAATTGCCAAAAAATGGTAGATGACTGGATCAATTCTGTTGGTGTGCGTTATTTTTCGGAATTAACCAATACTGCTATTCTCATGGAGGAGGTAGGCGAATTAGCCAGAATTATGGCGCGCCGATACGGAGAACAAAGTTTTAAAGAAAATGAAAAAGATTTGGATCTTGCGGAGGAGATGGCAGATATCCTTTTTGTGCTTCTATGTTTGGCAAATCAAACCGGTATTGAACTTGAAGACGCGTTCAAAAAATCAATGTTGAAAAAAACACGCCGCGATAAGGAACGACACATCAATAACCCGAAACTGCTAAAGGATAACGGAGAAAAGAATAATGTTTCATAGAAGTTTTCAGTTTTTTGTGTTATGCCTTCTTTTTGCGCTTGCTGGTTGTGCTTTATTTCAAAAGACTCAGTCCAGTTCACCGGTGATTGTTGACCCGCTGATTACGCGAAATCAACAATGGCGCGAACATATTGAGACAGGTGATAGCGCACTGAAACAAGGTCATCTCCAAGACGCGATTGCTGCATTTCAAGCCGCTTTAAAGATCCGTCCGAATTCCGGTGAACCGCAATATAAAATAGCGGAAATATACTTTCAGTTTGAGGAATATGAAAACGCACGCGACGCATTTATTGCTTTCTTGGCACTTGAGCCAAACCATATCACTGCCCTAAACTATGTCGGATTTATCTTTGAAAAACTGAGTAATTATGAAAAGGCAGCACAATACTATGAGCGAGTACTCCGTATTTCTAAAGATGACCTTTATGCGTTAAATCACCTCGGTTTAGCCCATAAACAGTTGGACAGACTTGATGAAGCCGAGGTCCAACTTCGAAAGGTATTGGCACTTGATCCGAACTGTGAACGACCAGAATCTGAAAATTTACATAATTACTTGGGCTTAATCCATCTGCAGCGAGGTGAAGTTGGTGAAGGAATCGCAGAACTGAGAGAGTCAATTCGCTTGTTTCCAAATGATGTCTGGGCACGGCAACGACTTGGGTCACTTTACGAGGACCACCGACGTTATTTTGAAGCACAACTTCAATATCAGCAGCTTTTGGAAGTTGACCCGGGCAATCTGTTTGCTGTGACGCGGTTGCAAGCCCTTGCAAAACTGCAGTCCACACCGACTCTGGCTACAATAGTTTCTCCTGTTTCTATACTCAATCCTGACGTTTCACAAATCATCGCCAATGCACCTACTTCAAACGATTATCCGGACGCGGATGTCATTATTCTGTTCAACCATTTTAGCCATGATGTCTTGCCAACTGGACAGTCGCGTTACACTACGCACCAAGTTGTTAAACTCTTAAACGAAAGGGGAATCCAAAAATACGGTGATATTGCTATTCCTTACCAACCGAATGCGCAAAATATAGGTGTTAATATTGCGCGAACAATTGCACCTGATGGCACGGTGCATCTGCCTCCCGATGAAGCGTTCAACGATGTAACACCACCGGGATTGCTATCTCGTAATCTTTATTCTGATATGATGTGGCGGGTAATCTCTATGGTGGGGCTTGCACCGGGTGTCTGCATTGAATACCAAGTGACTCTTGAAGATAAGTTAGAACATGTGACAGGAAAAAAGACTTGGATTATAGGTGGGTTCAACTTCCAATCTTCAGAAGTAACACTTGAAACAAGTTATGCGCTTAGGTTGCCGCAAGAATGTCGTTTTCATTGGAAAACTGAGAACTTTGAAATTGAACCAAAGGTATCTTACAACGCAGATGGAATCGTCTCGTATATTTGGCGGCACGGGGAGATGCCTGCACTGAAATTAGAAGATGGTATGCCTCATATCAACGACATCGCCCCTCGGATGAGTTATTCCTCAATTATGTCATGGGATGATGTTTACAAGTGGTATAAAGGACTTGCTAAGGGGCGTTACGCATCTGATAAACATCTGCAGGAGACTGTAGAAAAACTTACAGAAAATCTGAGAACCGACGAGGCGATTATCCGGACGCTATATCATTTTGTTGCAAAACATATCCGTTATGTTGGTATAGAGCTCGGTGAGAGTGCGTATCAGCCTTCTCCTGCTACTGAGGTGCTACAGAAACAGTATGGTGATTGCAAGGATAAAACGACGCTGCTTATTGCAATGCTTGATCTTGTTGGTATCAGAGCATATCCGGTTTTAATTAGCACATCACCGTATGAGAGGATTGATACTGATTTACCGTCTCTAAGTCAGTTCAACCATATGATTGCAGCAATTCCTACAGATAAGAACAGTTATATTTGGTTGGACCCAACCTCTCAAACCTGTGGTTATGGCGAATTGCCATATAGCGACCAAGGGCGGATGGGATTTTTGATAGGAAATACACACGGAACCTTTGTTGATATACCTGTTTATCCCGCAGAATCCAATCGACTTGTGTCTAAAACGGAATTGTGGTTAAATAGCAAAGGTGGGGTACGCGGTGAAATTCTTATTCACATGACCGGACAATACAATCTGGATGCTCGCTGGAAATATAAGCAGGTGCCTCCGAGCGAATGGAAAAAAACGCTTGCATCTGAATTGAGCCAGCAATTTCCGAGCATTCATGTTGACTCTGTCAATATCTCCGATGTAGAGAATCTGGATATACCGGTCGAAATAGCAGTCAATTTTCATGTTGATAAATACGCAGTAAACTTGAATAAACAGATCCTCCTACCATTGCCTATTGATGAATTTGGTGAATATGCAGAAATTGTTGCAGCAGCAGAACGAACCTATCCACTTGAATTAAGCTATCCGATGAAACTTGAGAAAACAATCCGGATACATCTGCCAGATGGTTGGACTGCTGTGCTACCGCCTGATTATGAACACACCACAAGTTTTGCGGCAATGAAAAGACGATATAGTCAACAAAAAAACTTAGTTGTTTATCATCTTACTTTTACATTAAAGCAACGGACAATCCTTGCCATGGCTTATGCAGAAGCAAAACAACTTTTTAATCGGCTTGCGAGTGAAGACGGTAGTCGTTTATTAGTCAATACTGGACAGAGTAATGCTTCTTCCTCAACACATCGCTAAAGTCTTGATGTAATTCATTTGATATTGCGAGGCACGGAGACCTCACACTACAAATCGGGTTAAAAAGAGGTATCTATTTTATGAGTGAAAACAAAAAACCAAATATTGTTCTTATATTAAACGATGATATGGGCTTTTCAGACTTAGGGTGTTATGGTGGAGAAGTCCATACCCCGAATTTAGATCGACTCGCTGCGGGTGGGGTTCAGTTCACGCAGTTTTACAATACTGCGCGGTGCTGTCCCTCTCGTGCCTCAATGCTTACCGGCCTTCATCCACACCAAACCGGTGTGGGGCACATGATGAGTGATGATGGCTTGGAAGGTTATCGCGGCGACCTGAATGACCGGTGTATCACGATTGCAGATGCCGTCCGTTCAGAGGGGTACGGCACATATATGAGTGGCAAGTGGCATATTTCCCGACACACCGGTCCAGACGGTCCCAAACACAGTTGGCCCTGTCAACGTGGTTTTGACCAGTACTACGGAATTATTACCGGTGCTGCTAATTTTTGGAAGCCAAACACCTTAACACGAGATAACACCCGGCTTGATAGTGACGATCTTCCAGAAGGATATTTCTTTACAGATGCTGTCAGCAATGAAGCGGTGAAATTTATTCAGAATCACCACGATAAAAAAGCTGATACTCCGTTTTTCACTTATGTGGCATACACCGCACCGCATTGGCCCTTGCATGCCCACGAAGAAGACATCGCAGAATACAATGGACGTTTCGCGGCAGGTTGGGACGAATTGCGAGAAGAGCGATTATCACGGATGCGCGAGATGAAACTTTTGGATGAATCATGGCGGTTGACAGAACGCGATTCCTCGCAGCGACCGTGGAGTGAGGCGCGATTTAAGGAGTGGAACCAGCGACGTATGGAGGTCTATGCTGCACAAATCACACGCATGGATGCAGGCATAGGACGAATCATCAATACACTTGAAGAGACAGGTCAATTGGACAACACGCTCATCCTGTTTTTAGCTGACAATGGGGGATGTGCGGAGGAACTCGGTGGGCCGCCTGCAAAACGCGATAGGGGTTCGCTCATCAGCACGCAGACGACCTCTGATGGAAAACCTGTTTATCGTGGTAACGATCCGAGCATTATGCCCGGTCCCGAAACTACTTATCAGAGTTATGGTGTTCCGTGGGCAAATCTGTCTAATACTCCGTTCCGCTTGTATAAGCACTGGGTGCATGAAGGTGGAATTGCTACGCCGCTTATTGCTCATTGGCCCAATGCTATAAAATCGGCTGGGGAATTACGTCATCAACCCGGACAACTCCCTGATATTATGGCAACGTGCCTGGAGGTCTCCGGTGCAAGTTACCCCGAAGAACACGACGGTAAGCCGATTTTGCCTTTAGAAGGAACAAGTTTAGTCCCGATTTTTGATGATAAAGATAACGGTAAAGACGTCCTTCTTTGGGAACATGAAGGCAATTGTGCTGTGCGTCAAGGGGATATGAAACTTGTCTGTAGATTTCCTGGTGAATGGGAACTCTACGATTTGCAGGCAGAACGGACAGAAATTAATAATATTGCTGACAAGCATCCGCAAAAGGTGAAGGAGTTGGATGGTCTGTATCAAGACTGGGCAAACCGCTGTTTTATCTATCCTTGGGATAAACTCAGAGAACACCGCAGACAACGTCGGCAGCAAAAATAGCAAGTTGTATAATACCCAATTAACCCGATTGGTAGCGCGAGGTCCCCGTGCCTCGCAATGCCGACTTTATCAGAAAACTTCTAATCAAGTTAATATTGGTATAATACCATTTCTGAATGATGACTTTTCATAAACAAAAATACTCCGTAATGGTATTTTATTTGTCAGAATTGGTATAATATCCATATATTTTCAGATTTTACTATAAAATGAAATAGGAGAGGAATAATGCTTGAAATAGGTGGACAGACGTTCGCGTCGGTTGCGGATGTGCGGGAGTACGTTTCTAACATTTTAAACAATGCCCCATTTGATGAACCACTATCGGAAACAGATACGAAACTGATTCATGAACTTTTCTTGCACCACCCAGAGGCAATGGAGAAAATAGGTGGCGAGTCTGTTGAGTATTTTAAGGTCGGTAAACATCCACAGGCTGGGGCACGCGCGTTTTGTATAGTGCGTTCGGATGGTGTCGAGGAAACATTCAGTATGAAAAAGTGTGTTGCGGGGTGGGCGCGAAAAGTCACAGCAGATGTGAGTAAAGCAAAACCAGCTGCGAAGAAAAAACCGGCACCCCAGCAGAAACTTTTGGATGTAGGAGAGAGAGTAAATGTGGAGCAGGATTCTTACTCCGCAGGAATATATGCACTTCTGGATCGGTTTCAACGGGTTATGGTACTTCACGCTGAACTTGGAAAAGAGATTGAGCAGATACAAAAATTATTAGCAGATGAATCAAAGCGATAAGTAGAGCAAAGAAAAGCAGGTAACGTATCATACCAAATTAACTTGATTCGAAGTTTTCCGATAAAGTCAGCATTGCGAGGCACGGGGACCTCGCGCTACGAATCGGGTTAATTTGGTATTAGAAGCAAACAGACTATTGTCTTCATTGTTACTCCTTTTCTGGTGAAGCCGTGACATCCCACAAAAACACAATGCCGTCACTAATACTTACACTAGCGAGTGTCTTGCCATCAGGGCTAAACGATACGCTTGTGATAATATGCGTATGCCCTTCAAACGTTCGGAGAGTTTTGCCTGTGGCAACATCCCATAAACGAACGGTATTGTCCAAACTTGCACTGGCGAGTGTTTTTCTATCAGGACTAAATGAAACGCTTGTGATACCTTCCGTATGTCCCTTAAGCGTTCGGAGAGTTTTGCCTATGGCAACGTCCCATAGCCGTATGGTCTTGTCCTCATACCCTGCAGAAGCGAGTAGCTGCCCATCAGGACTGAACGACACCCTAGAGATAGGACTTGTATACCCTTCAAGTGTGCGGAGAGTTTTGCCTGTGGCAACATCCCACAGATGAATGGTATTGTCCTTATCCGTAGAGGCGAGTGTTTTTCCATCAAGACTAAACGAAACGTAATAGACTGGACTCGTATGTCCAACAAACGTTTGGAGAACTGTGCCTGTGTGAACATCCAATAGACGCAGGTTATTGTGCGGGCTCTTCGTAGTAAGCAACTTCCCATCAGGACTAAACAATACAATACCAATCCCATCTATATGCTTACTGAGAGTTGTTATTTCTGTACCTGTGGCAACATCCCATAGCCGAAGAGTCCTGTTGATCCGCTCAGAAGTCCTGTTCATATTAATAGAGGTGAGTATTTTACCATCGGGACTGAACGATACACTATAGACAGGACTCGTATGTCCCTCAAGGGTTCGGAGCGTTGTGCCTTTAGCAACATCCCATAACCGAACGGTCATGTCCTTACTTCCTGAAGCAAGTAGCTGCCCATCAGGACTGAACGACACACCATAGACAGACCTTGTATGCCCCTTAAGCGTTCGGATTGTAGTGCTGGTACGAACATCCCATAAACAAATGGTATCGTGCGGGCTCTTCGTAGCAAGTAGGTGCCCATCAGGACTAAAAGTTATGCTATTAATAGAACTCGTATGTCCCTCAATTGTTCGGAGAGTTTTGCGGGTGTGAACATCCCAGAACCGAATACTGTCTCTACCCGCGCTGGCAAGCGTATTTCCATCAGGACTAAACGCCACGCTCAGAACAACATCATGCGTATGCCCCCAAAGTGATCCGAGGCTGCGACCAGTGTCGACATCCCATAAATTAATTGTATTGCCCATACCTCCAGCGGCGAGTGTTTTGCCATCAGGACTAAACGACGCGCTCCTGACCATCATCCCAGTTCCCTGAAGCGTTCGGATTATTGTTCCGGTGCGAACATCCCATAAATTAATGTAACTGCCTCTCCCCGAAGCGATCAACTGTCCATCAGGACTAAACTTTATGTCTGTTGGTTCGCTCAAATTCCCCTTTAGCGTCTGTATGTTTGTGCCTGTGGCAATATCCCACAAATGAATGATATCTTCGTAGCTCCCTGAAGCAACAATCAGTCCATCGGGACTAAACGCTACGCTCTTGACAATCAACTTACCTGTCACCTCAAACTTTCGGATCATATTACCTGTGGCGACATCCCATAAACGAATGGTTTTGTCCCCACCCGCAGTGGCAAGTGTCATTCCATCAGGACTGAACGACACACTTCTGACAGAACCCTTGTCCCTCTTAAGCATTCGGAGAGTTTTCCCAGTGCGTACATCCCATATAGGAATGGGCATGCGGCCTCCAGCAGCAAGTAGCCGTCCATCAGGACTAAACGATATGTTTCGGGCAATATTCATATTATCCGTATGCCCTATAAGCAGATTGAGTTCTTCGCCTGTCTGTGCATCGTAAATCCAAATACCAGCACCACTTGCCACCGCTAGTCTTGTGCCATCGGGGGAATAGGCGATTTTTATTATATCTCCCTTACCAAGATGGGCTTTCGCGCCTTCGGGTAAATGCCATTTTGTATAATCTTGAGCAAAGGTGGTTGGTGTAAAAGTAAATATCACTAAAAGAGCCGTTAGAATCAAACATACTATTGTCTTCATTGTTACTCCTTTTCTGGTGAAGCCGTGGCATCCCATAAAAGCACTGTCCCGTCTACCGCCCCACTGGCGAGTGTTTTGCCATCAGAACTAAACGATACACTATTGACACAATCCGTATGTCCCTCAAGCGTGCGGATAAGATCGCCGGTGCGGACATCCCATAAATGGATAGTCTTGTCCGTACTCCCACTGGCGAGTAACTGTCCATCAGCACTAAACGATACGCTCCAAACAGTCCGCGTATGTCCTTTAAGTCTTCGTAGGTGTCGACCGGTACGGACACTCCATAAACGAATGGTATTGTCAAAACTCCCACTTGCAAGTGTCTGTCCATCTGGACTGAAGGCTACGCTATTAACATGAGATGCTTGTCCTCTGAGTGTTCGGATGTTTCTACCGGTGTGGACTTCCCATAAACGAATGGTCTCGTCCATGCTCCCACTGGCGAGTGTTTGTCCATCTGGACTGAAGGCTACGCTCCTAACCTTATCCGTATGTCCCTCAAACGTGTGGATAGTTGTGTCTGTGGCAACATCCCATAAGCGAACGGTATTGTCAAAACTCCCACTTGCAAGTGTCTGTCCATCAGCACTAAACGATACGCTACAAACCACATCCGTATGCCCAGTGAGTTTTGTTGTTTCTGTGCCTGTGGAAACTTCCCATAAACGAATGGTGTTATCCTTACCTCCCACAGAAGCGAGCATCTGTCCATCAGCACTAAACGATACGCTACAGATTTCATCCAGCGTATGCCCCAAAAGCGTGCGGATATTTCTGCCTGTGCTAACATCCCATAAAACAACGGTATTGTTCCTACTCCCTGAAGCGAGCGTCTGTCCATCAGCACTAAACGATACGCTAAAGACAGGACCCGTCTGCCCATCAAGGACGGTGTAGGGCACATCTTGAACAAAGGTGGTTGGTGTAAAAGTAAATATCACTAAAAGAGCCGTTAGAAGCAAACAGACTATTGTCTTCATTGTTACTCCTTTTCTGGTGAAGGCGTGACATCCCATAAAAGCACCGTGCCGTCTACCGCCCCACTGGCGAGGGGTTTGTCCTACAGAATAATCGGGCGAACAAATTTTATATCCGCCCGTATTTTTTGTTATGCACTGCATGCAAGCATTTTTAAGCAGACCGGGTTTGGCACTTCTGCGACGTCTCCTGTCGCAGTCAGTTCTCCTGTATCAGCATCAACTGCAAATGTTACAATCGTATTTGTCGATTGATTGGCAGCTAAAAGGAAAGTGCCCTCAGGATTCAACCCAAAGTTCCGTGGTGCTTGTCCCTGTGTTGATTCACAACCGATATAACTCAGCATTCCCGTTTCTTCATCAATCGCACAGATAACGATGCTATCATGCCCACGATTTGACCCGTAAAGAAATTTACCAGAAGGATGGACATGAACGTCCGCACAGTGACTTGTGCCATCAAAGTCTTCGGGTAGTGTAGAGATAGTCTGTATTTCAGTGAGTGTTCCTGTGCTCGCGTCATACCGAAAAGCGGTGAAAGTAGAATCTAACTCATTAATCACATACGCATATTTACCGTTTGGATGAAAATCGAGGTGTCGTGGACCTGCTCCCGGGTGTACTCGCGCCCACGGTTGTGCGTTAGCAGTGAGGCTCCCATCTTCCAAATTTAGTTTGTAGATGAGAATTTTATCAAGTCCGAGGTCTGGTGCAAATGCAAAACGGTTTTCAGGATCAATCATAATTGAATGTGCGTGGGGTTCAGATTGCCGTCTCGGATTGACACTGGAACCAGTGTGTTGAACGAAATCGGAAGCTTCACCAAGCCTTCCATCTTTCCCAATTGGGAATACTGCTACGCTTCCACCCCCATAATTTGCTGCAAGTAGATATTTGCCTGTCGCATCAACACTCACATGGCAAGGTGCGCCGCCACCCGTAACGCGTTGGTTAAGGAAACTAATCTCTCCTGTGCTTTGATGGATGTAAAATGCTGTGACTGCACCGCTTGCTTTGCCTTCAAATTCTCCGATCTCGTTTACGGAGTAAAGATAACGACCACGCGGGTGAATATCCAAAAACGAAGGATTCACCACCCCTGTTATCTTACTGGAATATTCTAATGCTCCGGTCTCACTATCCAAGCGATAAACATAAATCCCTTCGCTGTCTCCATGTGTATAAGTTCCAATATAAACATAATAGTCTTGATTGTTTTCTTGCGCCATTGCTGATACTCTCCTTATAGGATACCGTCTAAGATATAAATTATCGTGAGTCCAATATAAAAAATAGGAGTTTGTGATAATCGAAGAATTCCTATGGCTGTTGAGGTGAGTACACCTAAGGAGTCCTCCATTGATATTATATCACTTTTTTGTCGTATTGACGACTTTTTATTGCATTTAGAGATATGTAGTTTATTAATGTGAATGTCCGAGGCGCGTGAATTGCGCGAGGACAAACGGGTTTCTTCTTCAGATTACAATGCTATCTAAATCGGGTGGACAAAGCGCTCCTACAAGAGAAAACGTGATTAATGTCAAAACTATACACACCATCACAGCGTTACGTACCTTGCTATCAATGTCTGTATATAATATACTTAATAACAGCAAAAAATATGATTAGAAACATGTTTGTAGGACGTTATGTCCAGCCTTCTCACGTCTGTTTTTTCACTGTTTGCTTCCTTTTACTGACAGTGCCTGTTTTGGGACAGACAAAATATCCGTTTGAAACTGCGCGTCCACATTATGTGGGTGCCCGCGCATTAGCGATGGGAAACGCCTTTACCGCTGTTGCTGACGATGCTACAGCAGGGTTTTGGAATCCTGCGGGTTTGATTCAGTGGCAGGGAGTTAAGCTTTTCGGTGTCACTAAGTTTCATGATCGGAGTTATTACCGGTTTGACCCGAAAGGTGTCGGTTTTAGTTGGCGAGGCTACAGTCTCTATTGGGGCAACAAGATTGCGCTTGATGTTCCAAGCGGTATTCCCGATTATAATTACTACAGTTTCGCACGCCAACTTGGTGCGTATCTTGCCGCTGGATTGAGCCTCAAATTCAAACGGCGGCATCCTTCCGATTACTATCAATTCTTTGGTTATCACACTTCTTACGACATCGGTTTACTCTTTAAACCCTGTCCTGAACTCAAATTCGGGTGTCTGTTGCAGAACCTTGAGGGACGTGGTATTCAGTGGGTGACACTCGGTACCGCCTACCGTTATGATTCATATCAATTCTCGGCAGACATTTCACTATCTACCGAAGGTGTGGAACCGGAGTATTACTTTGGTGTCGAATGGACACCGTCATCGTTTTTTTCTATGCGGGTTGGTAGTTCGAACGGTTTTTACACGGGTGGCGTTGGCGTGCGGATTATTGATGTGTATATTAATTATGCCCGTATTTATGAGGAACGTTTAGTATCGGATTTTATTTCTGCGGAAATCAAGTTTTGAATGTTTTGTGATGTAATATAGGACAACGGGCGGGCATAGAGAACTGCCCCTACGATAAAGATGAGATCCTCTGAATGGAAATCGGGCGGATAAAGCCCTCCTACAAGAGAGTAGGTGAGAGGTTCTCACCTACTTTTCATCAAACTTATTACTCAACTACTTCTTCCCAATCTAACGCTTCAGAATCCCATTTAAATTGTTGCAATGGACCGAATTTTAGGTTGACCGTTAAACTTCTTGGGGTTGGTGAACTGTCAAACAGATTGAAATCCCGTACAACGACGTAGGTGTGTTGTCCGTCGGTAATGGTTTGGCATGCCTCAATGAAATCATCTAAATTTCGGATTTGCTTTCCATTTATATCAAGAATAACGACCTTTGAATTACCGTTCCGTTCTTGTACACCGACGCGTGAGAAACTACTACCGGCTGCGGCGTGAGGCATATAAACACCGTCAGCTTCAAGGTAGAGTAGCCGACGTAGTTGCGGGGTTATGTCGTGAAAAACAGCACCACCGAATCGCACAAATCTTTGAACCTTCTTTTTCTCTAAATTCTCCACAGGCACTTTAAGACTAAGGTTTTCACCATTACGATAGACATCTAAGGTTACCTCTTTACCGACGTACTGATTCAAAATAGCATCAAAGGTGTATAGGTCATCTCGGATGAGTTTATCGTTGATTCGGTAGATGATATCGGATGCTCGGAGGATGGTTTCCCCTGTTGTTCTCGGCACCATAGATTCAACCTGAATGACCTTCGGTGTTCCCGCCTTGGAAGGACCGATTTCTTTGCGTAAAGCCTCAGGAAAATTAAAGTGTTTTATGGCTTCCCCAATAGAGATGAGTTCAAGATCAACACCTATTTCGCCACGTTCAAACGGCATCTTGTTCTGAATTAATTTCAGCGCATCAATCAGATAATCGATAGGTAGTTCAAAACTGGAGGTATCCGTTCCGCGTGCATGGATAGCAATGACCTCGCCAGCGGTATTCCATACAGGACTGCCGCTGGAACCCCCTGTTCTGTCAAATGTTGTGTGTATGTAGCTTGAATGTCTGTCGCCTTTGTTGACATTAAGGTTTGCAATCCTCCCAGTTTTGATGGAATACTCCTCTTTCTCGTTGTTGCCGATGAGCAGTAATTCATCACCAAGTGAGAGTTTATCCCATTTGCCAAGTGTAACGGATTGCAGTTCAAAGTCAACTTCTACTGAATCAATTTTATAAAATCCGAAGTCGTGGGTTGGGTCGTAGTAAAGAATTTTTGCTTCGGTGAAACTGCCATCGTGAAAGTTTATTTTGATATAGGCAGGACTGCTGCCGGTAACATGTCGGTTTGTAGCGATAATTCCGCGTTCAGCATCAACGACGAAAC
The DNA here is from genome assembly GCA_965237835.1 of Candidatus Poribacteria bacterium. Lineage (GTDB taxonomy): Bacteria > Poribacteria > WGA-4E > WGA-4E > WGA-3G > MSPOR6. The sequence continues at coordinate 2,528,875 of OZ250160.1, forward strand.
CGGTAGCGAAACTTGTGCCTTTCGATTCTGTTTCAAAGACAACCTCTGAGGCGGTTTCAATATTCACGACCATCGGTTTAAAACTGGCAATTTGTTCTGTCCAATTGTGTTCTGCGTTAGCAGTTGCTGTTATAAGTGTGAATATCAAAAGATAGATGGATGTTTTTTGAAAAATATGTTTCATGTTGCTCCTTATTTTGTTTCTATAAACGAAATGAATTCGTTTGAAGTTTATCTCTTATAGCACGTAATACCAAATTAACGCGAATTGTAGTGCGAGGTCCCCGTGCCTCGCAATGCTAACCGCTATTAGAAAACTTCTAATCCCGTTAATTTGGTATAAAACCCAAGTCTTATGAAGATTAAGAATTTAATCGGGTAATACAGACGCAGCCTCTTCTGTCCGAGCGATCTCCAGCTCGCGACTTTCCGATTAAAATGAATAAAAAGCCGAAAACTAAATAGTCCTAAGGTTTCCAGTTTTTTCTTGACGAAAAACACTATTTTTGCTAAAATCTCTTTTAGTAACTTGAACATACGTTTGTGTGTTCGGGCGAAAGGTCGGGACATAGGACCTTTGGAGTCCAAGGTGTTAGACTCGCCTCGGCGAGCAACCTTTGTTGATACCACAGTCTGCAAGTCTGCTGGGATTCAAAAGAATCCCAAGTCTTTAGACTTGGGAGCATGTCAATTAGAAATTTTAACATTACGGTATTAAGGATGTCAAATCCTTTTAGAAATTTTGCACCGTAGACGTCATTTGCCCATTTGCCTATTACTTTGACTAAGACTTGTGCATATCTAATTCTGTCATAGACCTTAGGTTGAGTAATGGTGTCATCACGCCACCGGAAGCAGGTAGGACAACCCCTGTATCGTAGAGTCGCATCGCAGCAACAGTCGCATGCGCTACATCTTCGGGTGTGCCGGGGCGCACCATAAAGATATACCCTTTCTCCGCTGCCTCTTCGTAATCTGGAATGCGGACACGTGACAAGTCGGTATTAATGACACCTGCAGCGATGCCGTTTACCTTGATGCTGTGCATCGCTAACCTGCCTGCATAAGATCGCATACTCATCTCTAATCCTGCTTTTGAAATACAGTAGGCGGTTCGGTTGTCGGATGCCATCGTATCTGAGATGGAGAGGGTGTAGATAATGCATCCTGGGATCTCATTTTCGATCATGTAATTTGCGACGCGTTGTGTAAGAAAATGAGGTGCCTTCAGGTTCGTGTTTAACAGCAAATCAAACTGCTCTGGTGTTTCCTCAAGAATGTCAGCGATGCGGGTGATGCCAGCATTGTTGATAAGGATATTCACTTTTCCGAATGCATCGTGGGCGGTTTCAAGCATCTTTTCGTGTGCGTCTAAGTTACTGATGTCCGCTTGGATGATAACTGCTTTTCTACCAAGTGCTTCTACTTCACGCTGCACTGCTTCGGCGGCATCGCGATTCTGGTTGTAGTTGATGAGGACATTGGCACCTTGACGTGCCAATTCAATAGCGATTGCCTGTCCAATACCTCGGCTGGACCCTGTTACAATTGCGGCACTATTTTCAAACGAAACCTCTGTTGCAAAGAAACCGGGGTCTGTGTGTGTTGACATGTTGTTTTGCTCCTTTCAATAGGTAGCAATTTATACCCAATTAACCCGATTTGTAGCGCGAGGTCCCCGACGAATACCGGACGCGTATTCGGCGTTGATTTGGTGTCTCGCAACGGTGTACTATATCAAAAGACTTCTAATCAAGTTGATTTGGTATTAGGTTAAAGCAAATAACTATAGGCTTTTGGAAAGGATACCATTTTTCCACATATATCGCAACATTCCTCACTCTACATGCAGGGCTATTTAGTTCTCCGAATATTTAGATTTTCAATCTAAGACTTTCCGCTGTAGGAGCGATCTCCGAATCGCGACTTTTCGGATAAAATGGACAAAATGCCTAAAACTAAATAGCCCTGCTCTACATGCAGGGCTATTTAGTTCTCCGAATATTTAGATTTTCAATCTAAGACTTTCCGCTGTAGGAGCGATCTCCGAATCGCGACTTTTCGGATAAAATGGACAAAATGCCTAAAACTAAATAGCCCTGACTCTACATGAAACTAACAGAAATTGTCCAAACTTTAGTATAATTAAAACACTATATTCACATAAGGAGAGACACATGTATAAACATAATACTGTTATTACGACTCTTTGCATGCTGTTGGTATTCGGCATGTTTGTAGGTTTTAGCGATGCTCAGATTGATCCTGAGAAGATCGTTGGCATCTGGTTACTTGACGAAAACAAAGGCGATGTTGCTGAAGATGCATCGGGAAACGGGTATGATGGGACAATTACCCAATCAGATTGGGTTGATGGGGAAGTTGATGGCGCGCTTGATATTAAGAAGGGCGGTACTGTTACGATTCCGTTCGGTAAAGGAGTCGTGACTGATAAAATGAGTTTCATTTTATGGATTCAATTTACGGATATATCGGGACAGCAAAACTACTTCTCTATACATGATCAGAGCAGCAACCGCTATGTTCCATATAAAGAGGGACCAAATGTGCTACGTAGTTGGACAAATAATTGGAATGTTAGCAGTGGTGTCACCGTTAAGGCAGGGACTTGGTATCACGTAGCGAACACCTATGACGGTAACACTGCCAAGATTTATGTCAACGGCGAAGAAAAGGTTTCACAATCGGTGGCGAAGTTTCAACTCGTAGAAGAGGATCAAACAGCATGGCTTGCCACTGACAAAGGAGCCAGTTTTCAGTCTGCTTGTATCATGGACGATGTCGGTCTCTTCAACGATGCACTCACTAAAGAAGAGATTAATAACATCATGAATAACGGCATCTACCATACTACTTTTGCAGTGGAACCTATAAGTAAACTGCCAATACTTTGGGGGAATCTGAAGAAGCCGTAAAAATATATTGCCTGTATAAGAAATCTCAATACTTCTACTCATGTATTGATTCATATCGCGAAAAACAGATTGACATTTGCCGAAAAATCTGTTAAAATTCACTACACAAAAACAGATGATACTAAATTAACTTGATATTCTGCTATAGTGAGTATACCGAGGCACAGAGACCTCACAATACAAATCAGGTTAATATATAACAGTACCTATCCATTTCTTTTGATTTACTGAGTTTGTAGTCCTGCAGTTAATTGTGTAAAATTTATCTTACTACTGTAGAATATTGAAACCAACTATGTGTAAAAGTGTATAAATAAATAATTATTGATTTTGCCATAGTTAAAAATAAATTTAACCTAATAAAAATAATTTAAAGGGTAATCTGATGATTAAAAATAGAAATCTCTACGTTGTATTGCTCGTTTTCGTTGTCATTCTTAGTTCGTGTGCGTCGTCAAAGAACCAACCGATCCAACCAAACCAACCAAGCGATTTTGAAATATTAAGTTCTTTTGAAAACGCAATTGCTAATATCGTGGATCAGAGTACGCCTGCTGTTGTCAGTCTTTCCGTTAGAAAAGAAGAGCAAAAGGGTGACAAAACTATTGATAAGTCAAGTGCTGGCTCCGGTTTTATTATTCGGAAAGATGGCTACATCTTAACCAATGAACACGTCGTGGCTGGAGCAAAAAGCATTACGGTGAGGTTGTTTGATGGTAGCACGCATGATGCAAAAGTGGTCGGAGCTGATAAAAACACTGACATTGCGGTTATAAAAATTGAACGAAAGGAAGAATTTCCAGTTCTCACTATGGCAGATTCGGAGAAAATTCGAATAGGACAATTTGCAATTGCTATCGGTGATCCGTTACGATTTAGGTATACTGTGACAGCAGGTATTGTCGGTGGTAAAGGACGTTGTTTTCACCCGGAATCAGAACTCTTTCAATATCATAATAATTACATCCAAACGGATGCTTGGATTAACCCAGGCAGTAGTGGTGGTCCCTTGCTGAATATCCAAGGTGAGGTAATTGGTATCAATTCCTTAAACCCGGGAGAAGGATCAACCTTAGCTATTAATTGCGGTCTGGCTAAAACAATTGGGGAACAACTGATTACGCATGGCAGAGTTATTCGTGGCTACATTGATGCTGATATGCAAAGTATTTCACAAGGTATTAGAATTAGAAGAGTAAAACCAGATACGTTTGCATTCCAGTGCGGTTTAAAACGCAATGACATCATCGTTGAATTTGATGGAGAAAAGGTGCCATCACTCACTGAATTCGAAATGAACATTATGGAATGCCAGATCGGTAAACAATATGGCGTTAAGGTACTACGGCAAGAACAGGAAATCGTACTCAATGTTACTATTGATGAGATGCCACTTAAATTGGTGGGACGTTCTGTCAAAACCGAGTCTATTTCTTGGAAAACGCTTGGGTTAGCCGTACGAAAGTTGGAAGATGGCAATTATCAAAGATATGCCTACCTCACTAGTGAAGATAGCGGCATTATCGTTGAAAAGGTTAAAAAAGGTTCGCCTGGGTTCAACGCAAAAATTCCGCGTGGCGCGCTCATCGTTGGAATCAATGGTCAAGAAATCACCGACGTTAAAAATCTTGAAACATTTCTTCAGTCTGAACAAGATGGATCAGAAATGATTCTTGATATTAAAAGTATCAATGGCATAGAAAAAGTAACGGTCAAGTTAAAAAGCAGCTAACTGAAAATCAAATGTGGAGATATATTTCGCACACCTGACGTGAGTTTGAATTAGGATTCAATTGTAGGTTGGACCGCGCGGTAAAGACAACGCAACTACTGTGGATGTGATAAATTGTTGGTTTTCACTCCGTTCAACCTAACCTACAACTTTACGCAAACTTACCTTATTCTTAATGTAGGTTTTCTAAAAAGGATTATTATATGAAAAAAAAGTATAACTGTTACTGTGTTCTACTCCTTTTTGTTGTAATTTTCTCTTCGTGCGCCTTCCGAACCGAGCAACCGACTAATTTGGATATGTTAAGTGCTGTTGAAAACGCATTCGTTGATATAGCAACCAATAGTAAGCCTGCAATAGTCGGTGTTTTGGCATTAAATTCAGATAGAGGACAAAGTCGGTGGGGGTCTGGGTTCTTTTTTAAAGAAGATGGCTACATTTTAACAAATGACCATATCGTCCACGGGGGTGAACGTTTCAGGGTCAGGTTGTTAGATGGGAGCGAACTTGAGGCTAAATTGGTTGGAACGGATATTGTCACAGATGTTGGTGTTCTAAAGGTTGAGAGTGAGCAGAAGTTTCCATTTCTCCCGTTAGCCGATTCTGAGAAGGTGCGGGTAGGGCAGTTTGCTATTGCCATCGGTAATCCTTTTCGACTTGAATATACTGTAACTACTGGGGTTGTGAGCGGTACAGGACGTTCTGTTCTTGGTGGATTGCGCTTTATTCGGTACCAAAACTTCATTCAGACAGATGCGTGGATAAATACCGGTAGCAGCGGGGGGCCTCTGCTAAATATATATGGAGAAGTGATCGGTATCAACGCCTTAATTCGGAAGATTGAAGATACACCTGATCCAGTGAAGGCGGGGGCTGGATTTGCGATCCCCAGCAACCTTGTTGATAATATTGGTAGTCAACTGATTGCAAACGGCAAAGTTATCCGTGGTTATCTTGGTATTAGGATGGAGGAGGTAGCAAACGGCATACGCATCGAAAGAGTGGGAATAGACACACCTGCGGACCATGCAGGTTTAGAGAGGCGTGACGTTATCATTGAATACAATGGGAAGAAGGTACAAAAATCACTTGAATTCCAGATGCTCATTGCGGAATCACAGGTTGGTAAAGAATCTGTCATCAAGGTATTGCGGCATGGGCAAGAAAGAACTTTCAGTGTGACAATTGTTGAGATGCCATCGGAATTGGTAGGGATACCAATTGAAGATGAATCTGTTTCATGGAAAACACTTGGATTAGCAGTACGTAAGTTAGAAAGGTATGATTTTCAAAGATATCATTACCTAACAGATGAAGATCGTGGTGTTATCGTTGAAAGGGTTAAGGATAACGCGCCAGGATTCAAGGCGAAAATTCCCCAAGGCGCGCTTATCGTTGCTATTAATGGGAAAGAAATCTCTGATGTTCAAACCTTTGAGGCACTGCTTCAGGCTGAACGAGATGCAGTGGAACTTATGGTCGAGATTAAGAGTAGTCACGGCACAGAAACATTGAAAGTGCTTTTAGAGAAATAATGGCTGTATAAGTGAGTTTTCTACATAGATTATCCTCTTTTAATTGAAAGTGGATACTGACAACGATGGAATCGAAACACATGACACAAACACCAAAAACTCTGACCCTTAAAGATATTTTTTGTCCGGGGGGTATCATCTCGGAACATCTTTCGGGTTATGAATATCGTGAAGAACAACTTCAGATGGCGAACGCGGTTGCTCGTGCATTCGCTGCATCTGAACATCTGATTGTTGAAGCAGGAACAGGGGTTGGCAAAAGTTTCGCATATCTTATTCCGGCGATTTCATTTGCGATAAAGTCAGGTCAGACAGTCGTAGTCTCAACGAATACTATCAGTTTGCAGGAACAACTCGTTACCAAAGATATTCCATTTCTGCAACGCGTCCTCCCGCGTGATTTCAAGGCAGTTCTTGGGAAAGGGAGACGTAACTATCTCTCACGGCGACGATTGGAGAGTTTGTTAACTTATGAACGTGGGTTATTTGACACGATGGAAGAGGTTGATCAGGTCAAAACGATTGTTGAGTGGGTGGAGATGACAGAGGATGGGAGCCGTGCGGATTTACCGATTCAACCGAAGTCTCATATTTGGGATAAAGTGGTATCCGACCGCGATAATTGCCTTGGGCGCAAATGTCCCACCTATGATGCCTGTTTTTACTTCAGGGCGCGGCACGAGATGCACGAAGCGAACCTACTTATTGTTAACCATCACCTCCTTTTTAGTGACTTGGCGATTCGGCAGATAGACCCATCGGTAGGGATTCTCCCTGACTACGACTACTTAGTTATTGATGAGGCACATCATCTGGAAGCCACTGCAACACATCATACCAGCCTTGAAATCAGCAACACCCGAGTCAAATGGTTCTTAGATTCACTTCACAACGAGAGAAACGAAAGTGGGGCTGCCGCACGATTCAACTCAACAGATCTTATTGATGAAGTTGATAAAGCACGTGAACAAGCAAACCTGTTTTTCAAGACTGTTGGAGATCATTTGGCAAACGCAGATGGATATACCACGACAGAACGAATTGATGAAAATAATATAGCCAAGGTTTTTGAGGATGGAAATATGTTGGAGACTCCTTTGTCACATATTGAAAAGACTCTTAAGGGACTACGCGAGAATGCCGAAACCGATGACGATGAGCAGGAATTGACTTCATACTACAACCAGTGCAGGCGGTTGAGAGATGAATTGGACTTAATGGTTCGGCAACCCGATCCGGATTATATCTATTGGGTAGAAACGTCCGCGTGGGGTCGAACGCCTCGCATCCTTCTAAATGCTACACCTGTAAATGTTAGTCAGATGTTACAAGAAAATCTATTTGATGCGAAAGAAAGTGTTGTGATGACAAGTGCAACACTTTCTACGAACCATAGTTTCGAGTACTTTAAAAAACGGATTGGTATTAATGAGTGCCGGGAACTACTTGTGAACTCGCCATTTAACTTTAAAGAGCAGGTAAAAATACATATTCCGCCTTCTATGCCGGATCCAAATAGTATTGAGTTTGTCCCCGCTGCCATTCGCGAAATCAAACATTATCTCAAAATGACACACGGTAAAGCTTTTGTCCTATTTACCAGTTACAAGATGATGGATGAGGTATATGAGGAAGTTGCCCCTTACCTCGCTGAAATAGGCATTGATGCGTTCAAACAAGGTGGCGAACTTTCACGGACAGATATGCTGCAGGCGTTTCGGGAGGATACAAATTCAGTACTGTTTGGCACTTCCAGTTTCTGGGAAGGTGTTGATGTACGCGGTGAAGCACTGAGTAATGTGGTTATTACAAAACTTCCGTTCGAAGTGCCGACACATCCAGTCATAGCGGCACGTGTCAAACAGATTAAAGATCAAGGGGGAAATGAGTTCTTGGAATTTAGTTTGCCTGAAGCCATACTACGTCTCAAACAAGGGTTCGGACGACTTATCCGCACGCAAAAAGATCAAGGTATTGTGGTAATTCTGGATTCACGTATTAGAACACGCAGTTATGGTAAACTATTTTTAAATTCTCTCCCACCTTGCGATATTGTTGCCTGATTTCAGTATGCCAGTTTTGTAAATCAGTTCCATATTAAAAGAAAAGAGGTTCAATGTGATTATCCACACTGAACCTCTTTTCTTTTATAGTAATACCCAATTAACTTGATCCCACTCGGTAGGTGCGGTTTCCCAACCGTACCGGAACTTATCAAATAGACGTCCGGTAACCAGTCGCAAAAAAACACGGGGTGCTTTTCTAACCGCACCTACCGGACCTGGAGGATCCCTAAATTGACGCATAAGGTGCGGTTAGGAAACCGCACCTACCACAGTGTCCAAGTAATTAACACGCGAATTTGACGGACTCATGTTGACTCAAAGGGCGAAATGTTTATAGCCGCTTATAATGGCAAACGAAGTTGATCGGTATACTGTCTGATCCGTTCGTTTGCCAGTTCAATATATTTCTCCTCAATATCATAACCAATATAGTGCCTACCAGATTTTACAGCACTCAAACAGGTCGTTCCACTCCCACAAAATGGATCCAAGACAACATCCCCTACGTAAGTATAGAGTTGAATTAAGCGATGCGGTAGCTCTTCAGGAAACGGAGCAGGATGCCCGATACGTTTCGCAGAAACAGAAGGAAATGTCCAGACGCTTTTTGTCCACGCTAAGAAATCTTCTTTGCGAATAGAATTTTCCTTACCATTGCGTTTCCGAGAAAAGGAATCTTTAGAAAAAACGAGGATATATTCGTGAACATCTCTCAACACAGGGTTCGCCGCCGATAACCAACTTCCCCATGCCGTAGAACTCCCCGCACTTGCGGCTTTGTCCCAGATGATCTCACCACGCATGTAGTAGCCTATATCTAACATATCTTCTATGATGTAACTATGCAACGGGATATACGGTTTTCGCCCTAAATTAGCGATATTAATACACGCCCTGCCACCAGTCACCAGTTTTTTATAGGTTTCAGCAAACACGGATCGGAGAAGTTCCCTATACCCATCCAGTGACAAATCATCGTCGTACTCCTTTTTCGCATTGTAAGGTGGTGAGGTAACCATCAGATGGATGCTTGCATCGGGGATAGTAGACATCTCCTCGCTGGAGACACAATAGAGTTGGTCAAGACTTTCAGGTGGAATAGCATTTTCTATCCAATTATCAGGTTCTGGTATCTCCTGCTCTGCGTAGAGTTTCCCTTTATAAAATTCACTGGAGTCATGGTTGATTCTTCCGGGTGTTCCGAACGCGCTTGTCTGGGTGCCCTGCTTTTGAGATTCCGAGTTTGATTTACCCATACTTTCTATGTGCCTCAATATCGATCCGGATACCAAAAAATTACATCACGTTTCGGAAACAACGCCCCTAAAAATGCCGAAACCTCCGCAGAAACCGAAGCATCCGAATTGACCTGATTCCACCCTATTGCCCCGAACAGCAGTTGCCAAAAATCCTCTTCGCTTATATCCAAGCTAACCGCATCCGATGCGTCATCCACGATTTGGATCGTGTCATTACCATTGTAACGCAACACTGCCTGTTGGTTGTTGACAATCGGAAATTTTACTGCGATTTGCGGGAACGATTCATCGGAAGCAGCAATTTGCGATTCCCACCCTACCACGAGACGACGCAAAAGCACAGATAGACGGATGGCATAGAGCATCATTGCTGTATCTGTTATGAAACTAATCTCACTGTTGGACGTTGCTATGAGCCGTTGGACAAACGGATGTTGGGGTGAGAACATCCCATTGATCTCTTCAACTTGTGCTGCTTCACACCCCTGCAAAAGGTGGTAGACAAGCGCGTCCAAAACATCTAGATTATCGGATAGATGACCTACTTCACGCACATCCGCACACTTTCCATCTATCTGATAGTTCAGATAGCCACTAATGTTCCGATCTTGATGTCCGATAACAGTTGGAAGAATGCCACGGATGCGCGAGGGTTCCATATCCCAATAAGCACGGGTGCGAGAAACGGTTCCACTTTGTTGTCTGTTAGCAATGTCGTGTATTGATGCCACAGCATCTAAATCCGTTTCTGAGTTGAAATCTCTAATCTGCCAGTCTGACGGTTTTTCAACTGTCATAACCGAGTTAAACTTTGCTGTGAAGCCGTGTAGCGGAAATGCTGTCCACCCGAATTTGTGGTAAAATTCCTCCGGAATGATGGTAAACAACACACCGAGGTCACATCCTGTTGTTTTTAGATACCCGATTGCCTGTTGCATGAGTGCAGATGCATAACCCACCCCACGATATTTGGAATGTGTGCAGACACCACCGATACCACCCATCGTTACGAGGGACGCACCAATCCTTATCCTGCGTTCCCACACACGTAACGTCGAAACAACCCGATCATTCACAACAACCACACGGGTTTGTGAGAGTCTGTAACTACTATCACCTCGGACATATTGCCAATAGCGTTCATGTTGGTTCGGATTGAACGCCATGCAGTTGAGTTCAACAACTTGTTCTAATTCTGATTCCTGAGCTGCTCTAATTTCCATTTATGTGTCCTAACAAAAGTTACTGCATAGTGAAGATAACGCCTAAAGCTTCATTTGGAGTTTGAATTAATTTTTCGCATGCGTCTGCGGCTTGATCAATTGGCACAATATCTGTAATCAACGGCTGCACCTTAATCTTACCGTCCGATATCAATCGTAACGCCAGTTCTAAGTTGCGTTGTGTTGGCCACGGCACAAACACCGGCGGATAATCTGCTCCGTGTTCATAATCCTCATCGTGGTATCCCGGTCCGGTTCTCGCCGCGCTGATAACATCCACATTCCCAAGTCCCGCCGCAAAACCGTGCGTAATACTTGCCCCGCCAACAATAACAATCCGTCCCATTTTGTGCGTGTCCGGTGCTGTTTTCAACATTGCGCAGATCTGTTGAAAAGCACTCGTAGCATCCCCACCAAAGGCGATAATCCCGCAATCCATCCCATATCCTCTGGTGAATTCCTTCGCAATCGGAATCGGGTCTGTTTCAGAGACGTTTATTGCCAAATCAATGCCCGCGTTTTCAGCAATTCCTATCCGCAAAGGCAGCTGATCTAAACCGATCACATACGCACCAGCAGTTTTGGCAACTTGACTCGCAAATTGTCCGAGGACACCTAATCCTGCAATGACAACATTTTCGCCGATACGGATACGTCCGCGTTGCACAGCGTGCAATGCTGTCGCCGCAAGGTGAATGCATGCCGCTTCTTCAGCCTTGACATTATCAGGAATCTTAGCGCATAAGTTATGCGGCACACAAGCATACGTAGCGTGCAGAGCATAACCACCGCCCATACCTGCAACCCTATCGCCAATCTCAAACTCGTCGCAATCTCCTTCTTTACCGATGACAACGCCGGCATTAGTATATCCGAACGAATGCTTCTGTGTTTCGGAACCTGGATTTTCGCGTCTTCGCTTTATACCACCAAGTTCTGTGCCGGGACTAACCATTGAAGCGTGAACTTCAATCAGTAACTGTCCGTGTTTCGGTGCAGGTGTTTCCTGCTCCTCTGTCAAGATGCGACCCGCATCATTTCTCATCACAACTTTTCTTGTTTTACTCATAAATGCTTCCTCAGATTCGTCATACAAACTCAATTTTCCTTTTATATTAGGATTTACGCAATATCCATTTTTAGAGACGAGACTCAATATTTTTCATACTATGCACCCTTTCCGACCTAATACTGTGTCTCTATATTGTGAAAGGTGCCATATACCACTGTTTGGTCAATTCATGTCGGACTTTTGCGTAAATCCTATTATATAAGGAGTTTCAACTCTGGCTGTATTTTATTCTATTTTCCATTTGTTGTCAAATCTACTATGGATATTCAGTATCGTTAGGGATATGTGTATTGGTTAAATTATCCATGTATATCGCCGTATAAATCAATATTATCAAAAAAATATACGATTACATGTCGGAATTGTCCCCAAATCTACGTCATTATCAATGAAGACAGTTAAAAATTTTTCTTGGAAGAGGGAAATCGAGGATGGTGCGCTGCATCGTCGGTTTTTGGAAACAGGCAGCGAAGCAGCACTGCGTTTGCTTATGCAGAAGTACTATAAGCCAATTTGTAGTCACGTTTTCGCGATCTTGAAAGATCATCAAGATGCAGATGAAATCACAAATGAAACCTTCCTCAAAGCCTTCAATAAGAGGGAAACGATCAAGTATCCTGATAAACTCGTGAGTTGGTTATATAAGACCGCGAAAAATGCGGCGATTGAGCGATTAAGAGCCAGACAACGAGATGTTCACCAGATGCTCGATTTAGTCTCTCTTGATAATTTGGATGCTGAAAGAGAAGCTGCAGCCGCATCAATATTTGCGGCACAGCAGATTGAGACTGATCAATACTTGTTGACAAGTCTGCTGCGACTTCATAACGGAAAAGGATCGTGAGGTTGTAGAATACTTATTAGATGACCTAAAGCCGAAGCAGATTGCTGAAGTGATAGACTCCACACCGGAAGCAGTTCAGAAAAGATGGGAACGGATACTCAAGTGGTTAAGCCCGATTGCTCACCGATTAGACGAACTGCTTAATAACCTTCCGCCTCAAGAACGGAAAATAATGGAACGGTATTTAGATAATCAACCTCTTGAAGAGATTAGTGAAAAATTAGGTATCTCCCCGACTAATGTTAAAGCATGCGTGAAACGTGTGATGAAGCAGTGGAAGAAAACCACAAGGCAAACGCCACGAAACGGAGGATAATATGCTTCGCGACATCTGGACAAATAAATGGTTTATCGGTGGCTTTGGTTTTCTGATTGTTTTCGCGGTGCTGTGTTACTTCTGGTACCAACACGATATTGCGTCATTCCAACAACAGTTATCGGCTACCGGTGATATTGTCTTTCAAGGGGATCTATCTCAAAAGGCACAAAAAACCGTTCAAACAGACGTGCCGCTGATAGAATCTCTTGAATCTGTAGAAAATAGGTCTGAATCTGTTAGGGATACGTCGGTTCCCACAGAGAAGACAACAGAAAAAACCGACACGTTTGAGATAAACACAAATTTAACTGCGGATGCTCCTATCTCTCCCTTTGGATTTGGTGCGTATCCTGAAGTTCCCGCTGATTATCCGTTTCAGGAACAACTTTGGGATAATGCCACGCCAGAGCATGAGTTGTTAGTCCGAGTCGAAGTTAAGTTATGGAAACAAGGCACACAAACTAAAGGCTCTATGTTTGATCCTAATAATGGTCTCATTTATCCATCTATTCCTGGTGTCCTTTACGTGCAATGGCGTTACATTGAAGAAGGAGACCCAGATTTAGTAGGGCAACGGTATGCCGGTAGAGTAAGCGGTGACGGAGATACTGCTAAAAAGTGGCAATCCTTATACCTTACTGACCGTATGTTTGAACGCACAGACGTAACGCATGACACTGAGGCATCAGGTATAAAGATTTATGAGTACCCAGACGGGGGTATAGACCCCTACAAATTCCTCGATTTAACGAGGTAAGGAAAATAAAATGAAATTGTATCGTGTTCTTTTACTAATTTTCTGTTCAGGCATCCTCTTCGTTGGTGTCGTTAGTGATATTTCAGCAGCAGGTTTTGATCGTGACGGTCCCTATGAAGCTTCTGTAGATGCCCGTCGCTTTGGCGGAAATGAAAACAGATTACATGTCAATTTGTATGCAAGGGCTTCTAGTACTGACCGAGCGAGAAATGGTTACTTGAATATATTTCTTAAGATAACTAACGGATGGTCAGTAGATCCGGCTGTTACCCCTGTTGATAGTCACGTCTGGCTTTGGGATCACCGTGATTTTCAGTTTGAAGAAAACGGAGGCTATGTTTATGCATATGCTTCTGGACAAGACACAGGGAGAGCCTGGTATACCGCCTACACTGACGACACTGCGGAGCCGATGCCTCCTCCTGATCCTCCACCCGCCACCAACCCCACCAACCCCACCAACCCCGAACCACAATTGGGCATATCCCCCGTAGATCCAGATGACACTCCTTATCCCGGCGAAGCACATGAGTACAGACTTGTCACAGATGCACCTTATTACTATGTGTATTGGTATGTGAAGGCACCTTGGGAGACAAGTGAACGCGGATCATATATAGGGAGTGACTCAGGTGACGGCACGACAACTGAAGCAACATTCAGTTACACGTTCCCGAGCGGTGCAATGCATACTGGAGATTTTCTGATAACAGCGGTCATTTACCGGTGGTCAGATATGTCTGAGTATGAGGAGACCTATACTGCGACTGTGTTGTTAGATTAAAAATTATGTCACATTTATCAGTATGAATAACAATAGACAGGTAACTTTGCGGTTACCTGTCTTCTCTTTTTATCAGAAAAAGTTGACATGTAACATGTATACGCGTATATTATCTGAACCAGGATTTTCAGGATTATCAGATTTTCAGGATTATAGATACTTCCTCAAATGAACAAGGACTTTGTTGAGAAATATAGATTTGAAGATAATACTAGCAGAAGATAGCCATCCATCTAAAAGCATACTAATCCTGATAATCCCATAATCCTGTCCATCCTGGTTCAGACAATCCGAGATTTAGACAGAACCTTTGACATTTAATCCAACACATAGTAGAATAAACACAACGTTAATTGGTATTAGAACAGCACATAGGAGAACACACCCATGAGAAACAGATTGTTTTCAATTTTTACAGCACTGTTTGTAGCACTCCCATTTATGACCTGCAGTCTCCCATCAGGTTCATTGGAGGATCCGCTGCATGATCCACAGCAAGCCCCGCAGCAAGAGCATTTACCCGAAGGCGCGAAAGGGCGCATCAAGAAAGACAGGATCAATGATATAGCGTATTCACCAGACGGCACAAAGCTCGCTGTAGCAGGTGGTAGCGGTATTTGGCTCTACGATGCACAGACAGGTCATGAACTTGTCCAATTCGCAGGACATACCGGTAAAGTCCACAACGTGGCATTTAGTCCGGATGGAAAGACTATCGTAAGTGCCGGTACCAGTTACGATCGGACCATTCGTATATGGGATGTGAACACGGGAAGAAACCTACGAACATTCAAATATCAGGTCTTTGACGTTGCGTTTAGTCCGGATGGAAAGACGATCATAAGTGGCAGTCATGACAAAAACCTCTACTTATTGGATGCGGACACAGGTAAACTCCTACGCACCCTCTCTGGGCATACGGATTTTGTCTGGTACGTGGCGTTTAGTCCGGACGGAAAAACTATTGCAAGTCGCAGTCAAGACCAGACCATTTGTCTGTGGGATGCGGACATAGGTAAACTCCTACAAACAATCACATGGCATTCGCATCTGCCCAAGCATCCTCTCAAGCATCCTCTCAATACCGTAATTTTTAGTCCTGATGGAAAGATGATCGCAAGTGTTGGTGATGACCAGACTATTTGGCTGTGGGATGTGAACACGGGAAAACAACTACGAACAATCGCAAGAAACACGTCTCCTCATCGTAAGAACTTGGCATTTAGTCCGGATGGAAGCATGATTGCATGTAACAATTGGAAGGATATTGATCTGTGGGATGTGAACACGGGAAAACTCCTACGAACACTCACAGGGTATCGGGAGAATAACCCACCGCGTCGGGACCGGTTCAGCGGACATATTTTAGGATCCCCCTGGGTCTTTATGGTGGTGTTCAGTCCGGATGGAAAGACTATCGCAGGTGCCAGTGGGCATGGCGTCCATCTGTGGGATGTGAACACGGGATACCTCCAAAAACTCATCAGTGGTTTTTGATACGACCGCGCTGCGGTCTGTTGTAAAATGCCAATTTTCTGTTAGCGGAATTGTCCCTTAAATCTATCTATAAGAGAAAACTCTCATAGAATAATAGCATCTGTTTGCAAGCATTCCTATCTGGTTTTGTGAATTAAATTCTAAACGTCCCTGTTAATTTCTACTTGGTAAGGAGAAAAATCATGAAATTTGTCAACTTCTGTCTGTTTACTACTTTTGTTCTTACAACAGTAATGCAAATCGGATGTTTGTCCGGTGGTGCGATGGGTACTGCGGAAAAATTAAGTGAGACGAAAGACTATCGCGGTGCATTAGAAGTCTATCAAAATGTTGTAGATACCAAACCCGGTACTGCTGACGCGCGCGCAGCACAACTCGCAATAGGTGAACTCTACATTGAGCATATACATTAACCCGAACAAGGGATTGAAACTTATGAAGCGGTCATTGCTGAAGCACCCACAAGCGATGAAGCTGCAGAGGCACACTATCGTCTCGGGATGCACGCCTATCGCCAAAAAGACTATGACGCAGCGCAAACCCAATTTGGTACTATTGTTAACCATTTTTCGCATCTGGAATTGAGTCACAACGCACAACTGATGTCGGCAAAAAGTTATGAGGATGGGCAAAAATTTGAACAAGCTGTAGAAGTTTATGATAATTTTGCGAACCGCAACCCACAGAGTAAACGCGCTGCACAAGCCCTCGCCAATAAAGCACGAATACAACGCAAATTCCTTAAAGATGATGATGAAGCGATACGTACCCTGCAATTATTAGTCATAAAATACGGCAAAATTAAGAGCGCAGAATCATACGTTAAAGAAGCTAAAAAAGTATTAATTGAATTCAATGTCTCTCCTTTTGGATTTGGTGCATATCCTGAAGTTCCCGCCGATTATCCATTTCAGGAGCGACTTTGGGATAATGCCACGCCAGAGAATGAGTTGTTAATCCGAGTTCAGATTAAGTTATGGAATCAAGGAACACGAACTAAAGGTGCAGCGTTTAGTAGTAATGGTCTCGTTTATCCCACAATTTCTGGTGTCCTTTACGTAGAATGGCGTTACATTGAAGAAGGTGACCCAGATTTAGTAGGGCGACGGTATGCCGGTACAGTAAGCGGTGACGGAGAGACTGCTAAAAAGTGGCGATCTTTATACCTTACTGACCGTATGTTTGAGCGCACAGACGTAACGCATGACACTAAGGTATCAGGTATAAAGATTTATGAGTATCCAGATGGAGGAATAGACCCCTACAAATTCCTCGATTTACCGAGGCAAGGAGAATAAAATGAAACTGTCCAGTGTTTTTTTACTTTTCATGCGTTGTCCTCTTCGTTGTTGCAGTTGGTGATATTTCAGCAGCTGTTGGACAGGACGGTCCCTATACTGCTGAAGCATACGGCTATCGCGTGGGCGGAATTAATAATGACAGATTAAATGTCAGTTTGTCTGGTAGGGCTAGTAGTACTGTGTTTGGAAGTGACGGTTATTATAAAATAGAGTTATTTAAAGAACTACCCAGCGGATGGAGTATAATTGCTGAACAGGACGAGGTTGATACACATGGTGGTCAAATTGATGGCCACTTCTATGTAAACCTAGACTTAGATCTTCCTAGGGAAGAATACGCATGCTTTATTGACGTTGATGTTAGTGGTAGAGCGACAAATGGAAGGTACTGTTTTGCGGATGCTGATGAATATGTGGGACCGATGCCTCCACCTCCCCCTAATCCTCAACTCATCATCGACCCCGAACCACAAGTGGGCATATCCTCCGTAGATCCAGATGACACTCCTTATCCGGGGAACACATACGAGTTCAGACTTATCACAGATGTCCATTATTATTGGGTGGACTGGTATGTGAAAGCACCCTGGGAGACAAGTGAAAGGGGAACACATATAGAAGGTCAATTAGGAGATGGCGAGACAACTGAATCTACATTCAGTTACACGTTCCCGAGCGGTGCAATGCATACTGGAGATTTTCTGATAACAGCGGTCATTTACCGGT
The DNA here is from genome assembly GCA_965237835.1 of Candidatus Poribacteria bacterium. GTDB lineage: Bacteria > Poribacteria > WGA-4E > WGA-4E > WGA-3G > MSPOR6. The sequence continues at coordinate 2,546,926 of OZ250160.1, forward strand.
GGTCAGATATGTCTGAGTATGAGGAGACCTATACTGCGACTGTGTTGTTAGATTAAAAATTATGTCACATTTATCAGTATGAATAACAATAGACAGGTAACTTTGCGGTTACCTGTCTTCTCTTTTTATCAGAAAAAGTTGACATGTAACATGTATACGCGTATATTATCTGAACCAGGATTTTCAGGATTATCAGATTTTCAGGATTATAGATACTTCCTCAAATGAACAAGGACTTTGTTGAGAAATATAGATTTGAAGATAATACTAGCAGAAGATAGCCATCCATCTAAAAGCATACTAATCCTGATAATCCCATAATCCTGTCCATCCTGGTTCAGACAATCCGAGATTTAGACAGAACCTTTGACATTTAATCCAACACATAGTAGAATAAACACAACGTTAATTGGTATTAGAACAGCACATAGGAGAACACACCCATGAGAAACAGATTGTTTTCAATTTTTACAGCACTGTTTGTAGCACTCCCATTTATGACCTGCAGTCTCCCATCAGGTTCATTGGAGGATCCGCTGCATGATCCACAGCAAGCCCCGCAGCAAGAGCATTTACCCGAAGGCGCGAAAGGGCGCATCAAGAAAGACAGGATCAATGATATAGCGTATTCACCAGACGGCACGAAGCTCGCGGTGGCAGGTGGTAGCGGTATTTGGCTCTATGATGCACAGACAGGTCATGAACTTGTCCAATTCGCAGGACATACCGGTAAAGTCCACAACGTGGCATTTAGTCCGGATGGAAAGACTATCGTAAGTGCCGGTACCAGTTACGATCGGACCATTCGTATATGGGATGTGAACACGGGAAGAAACCTACGAACATTCAAGTATCAGGTCTTTGACGTTGCGTTTAGTCCGGATGGAAAGACGATCATAAGTGGCAGTCATGACAAAAACCTCTACTTATTGGATGCGGACACAGGTAAACTCCTACGCACCCTCTCTGGGCATACGGATTTTGTCTGGTACGTGGCGTTTAGTCCGGACGGAAAAACTATCGCAAGTCGCAGTCAGGACAAGACCATTTGTCTGTGGGATGCGGACATAGGTAAACTCCTACAAACAATCACATGGCATTCGCATCTGCCCAAGCATCCTCACAAGCATCCTCTCAATACCGTAATTTTTAGTCCTGATGGAAAGATGATCGCAAGTGTTGGTGATGACCAGACTATTTGGCTGTGGGATGTGAACACGGGAAAACAACTACGAACAATCGCAAGAAACACGTCTCCTTATCGTAAGAACTTGGCATTTAGTCCGGATGGAAGCATGATTGCATGTAACAATTGGAAGGATATTGATCTGTGGGATGTGAACACGGGAAAACAACTACGAACACTCACAGGGTATCGGGAGAATAACCCATCGCATCGGGACCGGTTCAGCGGACATATTTTAGGAAACCCCAGCATCTTTACGGTGGTGTTTAGTCCGGATGGAAAGACTATCGCAGGTGCCAATAGGCGTGGCGTCCATCTGTGGGATGTGAACACGGGGTACCTCCGAAAACTCATCAGTGGTTTTTGATACGACCGCGCTGCGGTATTAGGTATTTAGAACAGCACAAAAGGAGAACACACCCATGAAAAATAGCACGAAACCAACTTTGTTGACATTTCCAACGCAAACCCTCCTCTTTGAGCCATTCCCAGATCGTTGAATCAGAAGATGAATACCCGTTTTCTCTGTAAACGCAGTTTGCAATCGTCCCAGTGTCCATACCTCAAATGGATAACCGAGACTACGCGGTTTTTGCAACGCTAAATCTATCATACCATATTAACTTGATTAGAAGTCTTTTGATATAGCACACGGTTGCGAGGCACGGGGACCTCGCGCTACAGATCGGGTTAATTTGGTATCAGTTGACCGCGCACCTCCGTTGAATGAATACGCGGTTTACCGCTTTTCGGTTTATCAGCAGGTTTTCCTTTGATACCTTTTTCGTTCACGCAGCAGATATACTTGATTTGAAACCCGCTTGTTTTGCTGCTTGGGCAGCTGTCAGGGTGTTGTCATCAATCATGCTGACAATCAACCTGGCTCTCTGCACAGTCCGATAACATCTCCTCTATTTATAGCCCTCCGATCACTGTGTATTTATACCATTCTAAGTGATTATGTTGTGTTAGTTCGTAGGTTCGGTAGAGCGGTAACGAAACCATAAGTGTCAATTTAGTAGTCTTCCAACCCCGGTAGGTGCGGTTTCCTAACCGCACTATAACCGTCACCAAGTCTAACCGTAGATAAAGGGATACCACTCTCCATTGATAGAATACGAGGCTTCACTAGGTATCTCATCACCATTAGCGAGTCCGGAAATGGGTTGGGTTAGTAAACAGACAGCTGCTAGTGCAAAAAGTATGTAGGTGCAAAAGGGGGCATGATATGAAAAAAGTTGGAAATGTTGAATGTCCACGGTTGAACGTAGGTGTGTAATTATCGGATATTTGCTATCTGGAATACGCAGGGCTGCATTTTTTGACACTGGGAAGTAATATGGGGGGGCTGGTTGTTTTGAAAAAGTCGTTGCGAGGCGTTTTTGACAGGAATTCGTTATATCGTAATGTTGGTCTGTTCAGATGTGCGATACGCGCATATGTGCAGCAGTCGCACACGTGCGCAGCACTCGGTGTTCATCTTGCCATATTATTAAAAGGTGTCAGGGATATCGTGCCCTAATATTTTATCCATCTTTCAACGAACATTCTAACAGTATCGTTAGGGATATGTGTATTGGTTAAATTATCCATGTATATCGCCGTATAAATCAATATTATCAAAAAAATATACGATTACATGTCGGAATTGTCCCCAAATCTACGTCATTATCAATGAAGACAGTTAAAAATTTTTATAGGGAACGGTATTTAGACAATCAACCTCTCAAAGAGATTAGTGAAAAATTGGGTATTTCTCTGACTAATGTTGAAGTATGCGTGAAACGTGTGATAAAGCAGTGGAAGAAATCCACAAGGCAAACGCCACGAAACGGAGGATAATATGCTTCGCGACATTTGGACAAATAAATGGTTTATCGGTGGCTTCGGTTTTCTGATTGTTTTCTCGGTGCTGTGTTACTTCTGGTACCAACACGATATAGCGTCATTCCAACAACAGTTATCGGCTACCGGTGATATTGTCTTTCAAGGGGATCTATCTCAAAAGGCACAAAAAACCGTTCAAACAGACGTGCCGCTGATAGAATCTCTTGAATCTGTAGAAAATAGGTCTGAATCTGTTAGGGATACGTCGGTTCCCACAGAGAAGACAACAGAAAAAACCGACACGTTTGAGATAAACACAAAATTAACTGCGGATGCTCCTACTTCTCCCTTTGGATTTGGTGCATATCCTGAAGTTCCCGCTGATTATCCGTTTCAGGAACGACTTTGGGATAACGCCACGCCAGAGCATGAGTTGTTAGTCCGAGTCGAAGTTAAGTTATGGAAACAAGGCACACAAACTAAAGGCTCTATGTTTGATACTAATAATGGTCTCATTTATCCGACTATTCCTGGTGTCCTTTACGTGAAATGGCGTTACATTGAAGAAGGAGACCCAGATTTAGTAGGGCGAAGGTATGCCGGTAGAGTAAGCGGTGACGGAGATACTGCTAAAAAGTGGCAATCCTTATACCTTACTGACCGTATGTTTGAACGCACAGACGTAACGCATGACACTGAGGCATCAGGTATAAAGATTTATGAGTACCCAGACGGGGGTATAGACCCCTACAAATTCCTCGATTTAACGAGGTAAGGAAAATAAAATGAAATTGTATCGTGTTCTTTTACTTTTTTTCTTTTCATGCGCTATCCTCTTCGTTGGTGCAGTTAGTGATATTTCAGCAGATGCTCAAGTTAACGGTCCCTATACTGCTGAAGCATACGTTTATCGTGTTAACACAGCTAATGTCATATTGACCGCTAAAGCTAGTAGTACGCCGCGGGCAAAAAACGGTAAGTATAAATTAGTTGCAAATAAAGATTCAGATTTAAACAGACAGGTCGAAACTTGGGATCCACTTGAAGAACAAACCCACCTGGATACACATGGTGCTCCAATTGATGGTGAATTCTCCGAAGAGCTAAAAAGAAATTATCCTTCGACAGAATACGGATACCAGGCTAAATCACTTGTTGATGGACAATTGACAGATGGAGCTTTTCGTGCTGCTTTTGCTGAAGATAAAGTGGGCGAGATACCTATTCTTGAACCCACCCCCGTCCCTCAACCACAATTGGGCATATCCCCCGTAGATCCAGATGACACTCCTTATCCCGGCGAAGCACATGAGTACAGACTTGTCACAGAGGCACCTTATTACTATGTGAATTGGTATGTGAAGGCACCTTGGGAGACAAGTGAACGCGGATCATATATAGGGAGTGACTCAGGTGACGGCACGACAACTGAATCTACATTCAGTTACACGTTCCCGAGCGGTGCAATGCATACTGGAGATTTTCTGATAACAGCGGTCATTTACCGGTGGTCAGATATGTCTGAGTATGAGGAGACTTATACTGCGACTGTGTCATTAGATTAAAATTACGTCGCATTTATCATTGTGAATAACAACAGACAGGTATCCTTGAGGTTACCTGTCTTCTCTTTTTATCAGAAAAAGTTGACATGTAACATGTATACGCGTATATTATCTGAACCAGGATTCTCAAGATTACCAGATTTTCAGGATTATAGATACTTCCTCAAATGAACAAGGACTTTGTCGAGAAATATAGATTTGAAGATAATACTAACTAGCAGAAGATAGCCATCCATCTAAAAGCATACTAATCCTGTCCATCCTGGTTCAGACAATCCGAGATTCAGACAGAACCTTTGACATTTAATCCAACATATAGTAGAATAAACGCAACATTAAAATGATTTATATTTAGCCCGCGTCTTTCTATCCAGATAGGTATTTAGCACAGCACACAGGAGAACACACCCATGAGAAACAAATTGTTTTCAATTTTGACAGCACTGTTTGTAGCACTCCCATTTATGACCTGCAGTCTTCCGCCAGGTTCACTGGAGGAACCGCTACATGATCCACAGCAGGAACCGCAGCAGAAACCGCAGCAAGAGCATTTACCCAATGGCGTGAAAGTGCCCCCCGGGAGAGTATGGGTTATGGATGTAAAATTTTCACCCGATGGCACATGTCTCGCGGTGGCGGGTGGCATCGGCATTTTGCTTTACGATACACAGACTTATGACAAACCGGACCTACTTAAAGGGCATACGGGTTATATATGGTGCATAGCGTTTCGTCCGGATGGAAAGGTGCTCGCAAGTGCAGGTCAGGACCGGACTGTCCGTTTGTGGGATGTGAACACGAGACAACAAATCAGAACATTTGGAATAAACTTGTATCCTACGTCAAACATAACATTTAGTCCGGATGGCAAGACACTCGCAAGCGCAACTGGAGGTAATAATACGAAGGATGTTATGAACGTCTATCTATGGGATGCAGACACAGGTAAACGCCTACGCACACTCTCTGGGCATACGAATATAGTCAACGATGTGTCGTTTCGTCCGGATGGAAATATGCTCGCAAGTGCGTGTGACGACCAAACCGTCCGTCTGTGGGATGTGGAGACGGGACAACATATCAGAACACTATCTGGGCATACGAAGATGGTCGAGAGCGTTGCATTTAGTCCGGATGGAAATATGCTCGTAAGTGGAGGTGGGTATCATAATGCTGTCGCTCTGTGGAATGCGAACACGGGACAACAAATCAGAGCACTCACTATCAATGCACACTTGGAACAACAAATCAATGTCCACATGGAAAAATATAGCAGACACATAGGCGCAAAAGGGGGGAGCAAGATTAGTGGAGAAGATGTGGCGTTCAGTCCGGATGGAAACACTATCGCAAGTACCGGTCCTTCTTCCATCCATCTGTGGGATATGGGCTCGGGACAACACCACAGAATACTCCACAACGGAAAGTATCCTGATATAGCAACAGATGTAGCGTTCAGTCCGGATGGAAACACTATCGCGTGTGTAGGTTGGTATGAAGCACATGTGTGGGATGTGGAGACGGGAAAACTCATCCGAATACTCATGGGCAAACATTGATACTACCGTTCTGTGGTATTAGGTATTTAGAACAGCACACAGGAGAACACACCCATGAGAAACAGATTGTTTTCAATTTTCACAGCACTGTTTATAAAACTAACATTTCTGAGCTGCAGTCTCCCACCCGGTTCATTGGAGGATCCGCTGCATGATCCACAGCAAGCCCCGCAGCAAGAGCATTTACCCGAAGGCGCGAAAGGGCGCATCAAGAAAGACAGGATCCATGATATAGCGTATTCACCAGATGGCACGAAGCTAGCGGTGGCAGGTGGTAGCGGTATTTGGCTCTACGATGCACAGACAGGTCATGAACTTGTCCAATTCGCAGGACATACCTATACAGTCCACAACGTGGCATTTCGTCCAGACGGAAAGACTATCGTAAGTGCCGCTATCGGTTACGATCAGACCATTCGTATATGGGATGTGAACACGGGAAGAAACCTACGAACATTCAGGTATGTGGCCTTTGACGTCGCGTTTAGCCCGGATGGAAAGATGATCGTAAGTGGCGGTCATGACAAAAACCTCTATTTACTGGATGCGGACACAGGTAAACTCGTACGCACCCTCTCTGGGCATACGGATTTTGTCTGGAGCGTGGCGTTTAGTCCGGATGGAAAAACTATCGCAAGTCGCAGTCAGGACAAGACCATTCGTCTGTGGGATGCGAACACAGGAAAACTCCTGCGAACACTCACAATGGATACGCATCTGCCCAAGTATTTTCTCAATATCGTAATTTTTAGTCCTGATGGAAAAGTGATCGCAAGTGTTGGTAATGACCGGACCATTTGTCTGTGGGATGCTAACACGGGAAAACGCCTACGAACAATCGCAAGAAATACGACTCCTTTTCATAAAAACTTGGCATTTAGTCCGGATGGAAGCATGATCGCATGCAACAATTGGCTCGATATTGACCTATGGGATGTGAACAACGGAAAACTCCTACGAACACTCACAGGGTATAGGGAGAATAACCCATCGCGTCGGGAGTGGAGGAGAGGACATATTGGACTTATAGGACCCCCCGGAATCTTTACGGTGGTGTTCAGTCCGGATGGAAAGACTATCGCAGGTGCCAGTGTGCATGGCGTCCATCTGTGGGATGTGAACACGGGGTACCTCCGAAAACTCATCAGTGGTTTTTGATACGACCGCGCTGCGGTCTGTTGTAAAATGCCAATTTTCTGTTAGCGGAATTGTCCCTTAAATCTATCTATAAGAGAAAACTCTCATAGAATAATAGCATCTGTTTGCAAGCATTCCTATCTGGTTTTGTGAATTAAATTCTAAACGTCCCTGTTAATTTCTACTTGGTAAGGAGAAAAATCATGAAATTTGTCAACTTCTGTCTGTTTACTACTTTTGTTCTTATAACAGTAATGCAAATCGGATGTTTGTCCGGTGGTGCGATGGGTACTGCGGAAAAATTAAGTGAGACGAAAGACTATCGCGGTGCATTAGAAGTCTATCAAAATGTTGTAGATACCAAACCCGGTACTGCTGACGCGCGCGCAGCACAACTCGCAATAGGTGAACTCTACATTGAGCATATACATCAACCCGAACAAGGGATTGAAACTTATGAAGCGGTCATTGCTGAAGCACCCACAAGCGATGAAGCTGCAGAGGCACACTATCGTCTCGGGATGCACGCCTATCGCCAAAAAGACTATGACGCAGCGCAAACCCAATTTGGTACTATTGTTAACCAATTTTCGCATCTGGAATTGAGTCACAACGCACAACTGATGTCGGCAAAAAGTTATGAGGACGGGCAAAAATTTGAACAAGCTGTAGAAGTTTATGATAATTTTGCGAACCGCAACCCACAGAGTAAACGCGCTGCACAAGCCCTCGCCAATAAAGCGCGAATACAACGCAAATTCCTTAAAGATGATGATGAAGCGATACGTACCCTGCAATCATTAGTCATAAAATACGGCAAAATTAAGAGCGCAGAATCATACGTTAAAGAAGCTAAAAAAGTATTAATTGAATTCAATGTCTCTCCTTTTGGATTTGGTGCATATCCTGAAGTTCCCGCCGATTATCCATTTCAGGAGCGACTTTGGGATAATGCCACGCCAGAGCATGAGTTGTTAGTCCGAGTCGAAGTTAAGTTATGGAATCAAGGAACACGAACTAAAGGTGCAGCGTTTAGTAGTAATGGTCTCGTTTATCCCACAATTTCTGGTGTCCTTTACGTAGAATGGCGTTACATTGAAGAAGGTGACCCAGATTTAGTAGGGCAACGGTATGCGGGACGTGTAATGGGTGACGGAGATACTGCTAAAAAGTGGCGATCTTTATACCTTACTGACCGTATGTTTGAGCGCACAGACGTAACGCATGACACTGAGGTATCAGGTATAAAGATTTATGAGTATCCAGATGGAGGAATAGACCCCTACAAATTCCTCGATTTACCGAGGTTTGATGTTGAATTGAGAGAAGGAGGCAAAAACTAAACGTCTCTGAAATTACACTAAATTCCATCAGGGATAACGGTATACCTAAACCAACACCGCGTCCCATCTGTTTTTAACGTGATAGCACCCAGTTGATCTGTTCGTAGTTGAACACAATTACGTTCCCGATACCGTTCTATGACATCCGCATGCGGAAATTGATACCGATTCCCTAAGCCGAGTGAAAAGATAGCATAACGCGGTTGAACAGCATCTAAAAACTGTGCACTGCTTGAGGTTCGGCTGCCATGATGCGGCACCTTCAGAATCTCTGCCCTTAAATCTTGCTGAGATGCAATTAACCGAGTCTCACCCTTGAACTCAATATCACCAGTAAACAGAATATCCACCTCGCCATAACTAACCTTCATGACAAGCGAATCATTGTTCTTATCATCGTCTATAAGATTAGTGGACGCAGCATCAATCGGATGTAGCAGGTTAAGCGTTGCAGTTGGCGTCAATTCAATTTTTCCTGCATAAGGAAAAGCATAAGGGATGTCTCGCGCTTCGGCAATACTACGTAATTGCTGATGGGTTTGGGAATCAAGTTTCATGTCAGGTATGCCGAGAATTCGCTTCACTCTAAAGTTTCGCAGGATGTACGCAAGTCCACCCCCGTGGTCAATGTCCGGATGTGTGAGCACCACTAAATCAAGTTCCCGAATGCTGTTCGCATCAAGATAAGGTTCAATAACCCGTTCACCTACGTCAAATTCTACCTCTTTCCGCCGCTTTTCATCGTAATATGAACGTTGGATACCGCCGTCAATTAACATTGTCCGTCTATCGGGAAATCTGATGATAGCCGCATCCCCTTGACCAACATCAAGCGTAATCACTTCAAGCAGGCGACCCTCTTCATGAAACGCACTGTCCCACACCCAGACCGCCATCACAGATAGTCCGATGAGACTTGCCATTTTCCACTGCTTATATACGTATCGCCAATGTGTGATGCCTAAGCAGATAGCTATGTAAATAATGATGAGACCAAACGTTGGCGGTGCTACTTTCATTATACCCCATTTCTGTCCAAATATTCCGATGAGTTCCAAAAAGATGAAGATAATCGCGTGGTTAACCATCGCAAGGAGTTTCGCGAGCGGCAGCCAGATAAACCCTACACAGACCGATGCCATGCCCACACCAACGATTAACGAAACAAGTCCAACTGCAAATGGACCGACTATTAGTCCGAGCGGATATGCCCTATAAAAATGAAAAGCGATGAGAAGTCCGGTGCCGAGCTGCGCAGCAAATGTCACGAGATAGGATAGCACCAACCATTTTAGTGCGGTATTCTTGAGTTTGACCAATCTACTTATGTCATCAGATTCACCGGTATCCCACAGTCTCCGCAAAGGTTTCTCCATTTTTGGAACAAAATAGACAATGGAGACAACAGCAACAAATGAGAGTTGAAAACCGGCATCCCATAGCTGCATCGGGTTAAAAATGAGTAATGCTAAAGCAGCAACAGCGAGCAAGTTGAAGATGTCTGCATCGCGATCAATGATAGTTGCAAACAGAAATAGGGTTGCCATGAGCGAAGCACGGAAGACAGAGGGGCGGAAACCGACCAAACACGCATAAATTAGAACTGCCCCGATTGTTAGCAGACAAACCACCTTCTTGGGCATGCGAAATATTGACAAACCAAGATAACAGAACATCGCAATGAGTCCGACATGAAGACCCGACACCGCTAGCACATGGAAAGTGCCACTGTTACGAAAGATGTCCAAAGTCTCTGATGGCACATCTCCCCGTTTCCCGAGCAGAATCCCTTTTAGCAATTGCGCATGTAACGAGTTTTCTCTTGTAGGCGGAGTTTGTAACCCCGATGTGTCTTCTGTAGGCGGGGTTTCCAATCCCGATGTGTCTTCTGTAGGCGGGGTTTGTAACCCTGAATATGCACCATCAATAATCCGTTCAGTCCGAAGGCGAAGTGCTTCTATCCACCGCAGCGGTGGAAATCCTGATTGCTTACCTAAGCGAAGCAGCCCTTGGTGATAGATTATCCCTGATACATTTTGCCGTGCAAGATAGGATCGATAGTCAAAACCGCCAGGATTTCTTTGTGCTTGAGGCTGACGCAGCACACCCATCAGTGTTAGGTGTTTACCGTAACGTAGCGGCATCAATTCCTGGAACCTCACCAAGAACTTTGCTGACACTGTTTGCGCTGGATCAGACAGAAGCTGAATCTGCCCTACGGCATAGCATGCTTCCCACGCCTCCCCGCGTTCTGGTTGATACACGGTGTCGCCTATAAAACTAACGGGTTGGTCATAAAAATGGTGTGGAATTGTCGGGACGGTAGCGATTTCCAATCTCAGCATTCCACTCGCAAAGATGGCAATATGTAGCAACACATAACACAGATATTTTGCCCGACCCCTCGCCAAAGTGCTACCGATAAAGCATATCAACACGGACAACCATAGCCACAAGGGTGGAATTGAGGTATATCCACCCGTTAAGATGCCGAGTAGGAAAGGAATGAGGAAGTAGAACGCAGGACGCGGTTTGAGTTTTATCATGCTATGTGAATTGGATAACTTTACCGGTTTCGGAGGACTGGTATGCTGCGGCGATGATTTCGTTTGCCCTTAAGCCGTCGTTGCCGCTTGCAAGCGGTGCAATACCTGTCGTTACGCATTCTGCGAAATGCTCAAATTGATTTTGATAAAGGTCTTCAAATTGAGATGTGATGACCTGTTTTTCACCATCAAAGTATGTATGGATTTTCCATCCATCGTCGTTCAAAACGGATACGGAGCCTTCTGTGCCGTAAAGTTCAAGTACAATGTCGCACTGCGCAACGGAGAAACTAAGGTCTGTGAACCCTTGTGCGCCACTCTCAAACCGCATCAGAATACCGCTGGTCTCCTCAACTTCGTAGTTGTAGATTGGGCTATCACAAAATCCTACGACTTCCGTGACCTCGCCGATGAGGTAGCGCAGCATATCAATACTATGCGGTCCCAAGTCCATCAGACACCCACCTCCGCTTATCTCAGGTTGTGCGCGCCATTCGTCGGCTTTTAAAAGGTATTTCTTCAAGAAAGGCATCCTGCCGTGAACAATCTGTCCAAGACGATTTTCGCTAACCCATGTTTTGATCTGTTGAAAGCAGGAGTGGAATCGGAAAAGGAAGCATACCTGTAGATGCACGTCGTTTGCATCGCATGCAGTGATCATCCGTTCACATTCCTGTGGCGTGAGTGCCATCGGTTTGTCACAGAGGACGTGTAATCCACGTTCTGCGGCGGCGATGACTTGTTCGCAGTGGAGATTGACAGGTGTTGCGACATAGATTGCGTCAAGTTCAGAATCGTTGAGCAGGTCATCAACACTGCTATATCCTACTGTAACGTTATGTTCTGTTGCGAGATTTTTGGCGCGTTCGGCATCACGTGAGAAAAGGGCATGCAGTTCTGCACCTGTTGCTTTCTGGATGGCGGGCATTGCTCGGCGTTGCGCGACGCTTCCTGCACCGAGGACGCCCCATTTTAATGTCATTTATTTGTTCTCCGTGGTTGTTTTATTATCGGGTTACAAAAGGAATGTCCGAGGCGTAATGAATTGCGCGACTACGAACAATCCTGTCCTACAAGATATGTCAACTGAACAATAATAGATGTATACCGGTTGCGAATAGGACGATTAGGACGATTCTGGAAAAGTTTCGTTCTGAGAAGTGATCGTTCAAATATACGCCGACCTGCACGCCGAGTCCGACAAATGGGAGGAGGACTAAAGCCTCAACAATAAGTTCAACCGAAAACATACCAAGTTGGAAATACGCTGGAATCTTAACCAGATTGATAAAAAAGTAAAGTAATGTCGTTGTCGCAACGAATGTGCGATTGCCTAATCTTTGCGGTAGAAGAAACATGACGATGACCGGTCCTGCCATGTGTGCAAGCGTTGAAAATATACCTGCAAGCGTGCCTAACAGCACGCCATGCCACGTTTTGAAATGGACAACCGATTCTTCATCCGTATCATCCGGATTTAGTGCCTGTTTGAGTTTGGAACGTAAAAATTCTAATACGGCAAATAGGCAGGCGATTCCTCCGATTACCTTCTTTAGATGAATATCTGATATGTCTTTTAAGATGAAACTTGCAAGTGCGATACCAACGATGGCACCGGGAATCAGCTGCCAGATGCTTTTGCGATGCCACTGTTTCCAATAATGCCCCAGTGAGATAACATCTGTTGAGAAGAGTAAAGGGAGCATGAGCGCGACAACGTTTCGGACAGGACGAAACTGGGCAAATAGCGGGATGACTATCATACCGATGCCTCCGCCGAAACCGGCTTTGCTTACACCTGTGAGCCATGTCCCAAAACATAAGATCAGTATTTCGTAGATAAGGTTTCTCCTGTCAGGGGTCAATGGTTATTTTATGATAGCGGATTTTTCCAGTTTTGTCAAGATGGAATTGATTGCAGAGTGTGTAAAGTTTTTGTCACAGATGTTCAATGGACCAAGAAAACTTCACTTTTTCTATTGTAGAGCGGAATCAACGCAACGTGCGCGTTTAGCACGCTGCGCGGTCTCTGTGTCCCGACAGGCTTCTTGTCTGAACTAGTGCTTTGTCCACCTAATTTTTGTGGTCTGTAGTCTGTAGGTCGGGTAGAGCGTCCGCGAAACCCATAAGCGTCAATTTAAGAAAAGTCTGCGTTTTTATAAACACCTCTCAATAAGCATGAGGACTGAGATTGTCTTATATTTAGTCCCGTAGGGACGAAATGTTTATAGTACCTCGTCCTGCAAACCCATCTCTTCAGCTCCGTAGGAGCGAAATGTGTATAACGTCTTATTATAAACATATTGCCCCGCTGGGGAAATCAAAGAGCATTTTTCATATTTGAAATATCACTAAATTGACGCCTATGGGTAGAGCGTCCGCGAAACCCGACAAGATTATTGTATCAGCACATGCCGGGTTTCGCTCTGCTCTACCCATAGGCGTCAATTTAAGAAAAGTCTGCGTTTTTATAAACACCTCTCAATAAGCATGAGGACTGAGATTGTCTTATATTTAGTCCCGTAGGGACGAAATGTTTATAGTACCTCGTCCTGCAAACCCATCTCTTCAGCTCCGTAGGAGCGATATGTGTATAACGTCTTATATAAACATATCGCCCCGTTGGGGAAATCAAAGAGCATTTTTCATATTTGAAATATCACTAAATTGACACCTATGGGTTTCGCTCTGCTCTACCCATTAACGTCAATTTAGGCGTTTTTTGAGAATGAGACATGCTCTTTAATCCCGTAGGGACGCAATGTTTATAGCAACGGAGGCACCCCCCCAATTCTTTAGCCCCGACGAATGCCATACGCGCATTCGGCGTTGATTTGGTAAGGGCGGAATGTTTATAACGTGTTATTTCACATCTCACAATTAAAAAGTTGACATCTGCCCTTAGATGTGATATACTAACATTGTTATTTTTACCTATAGGAGGTTTGTAGATATGGTTCAAGTTGAAGTCACAGTCGATTCAGGTGAAACATTTGATAGGGCACTCGCTCGCTTCAAAAAGATGTGTGGTAAGGCGGGTGTTGTCACTGAAATTAAAAAACGGAGTTTCTACGAAAAGCCGAGCGAAAAACGGCGCCGAATCGAACTGAAACGTCAGCGGAAAGTAAAACCGCGGACGACAGAGTATCGCCCACGCTACGATAACAGTAGTAGATAGGCGGTTCAGGAGGTAGTGTGTATGTCCGTTCGGGATGTTGAGATGACTAATGGGAATTATAAAGGACTTTTAATTCAATATTGCCAAGAACGCGGATTGAGTCAGCCACTATTCACGGAAACACAACACGGCAGACCGGACTCACCCGCTTGGAAGGTTACAGTACATTATGGAGACAGGGTCCACGAGATGACAGAACCGATACCGGGTGCGAAAAAAGATGCTCACCAATTCGCCGCAAAACAGGTACTTGATTCAATTGGCGATAATCGTGAACGTTTGTTAGCAGGCGAGGACAATGCAACAGACGCTATTATAACCGAACCTATTGAGACAGCGGAACTTAATGAACCTCTTGAGGTGGCGTTACCGCTTGTTACAAGTGCATTGGCAATTGCAAATGAACGACTCGGAACATCGCAGCCATCGCGTTATCGAGGTATTTCTGATGCCGAATTCTCTCGAAAGTTATCGCAGTTGACGATGCGGATTGTCAGAGATTTGGCGAAGGCAGCGGATGAAGCGAATATAAAGTTTCCGCAGACATAAGCAAGATGATGGCGGGGTCAGGATTCTGACCCCGTTTTTTTATTGCAGTCAAGGATCTGAACCAGGATTATTTCCATCTATTGTCCTTGAATGTCCGAGGCGCAATAAATTGCGCGACTACAAACGAAGATTTAAAATTATATGGTTGAACGGATTAAACATCGACTACGGCAAAACCGATTTTTGGCACCATTGATGGGGTGTCCTTATCCCGCACCGCGCTGGAATCGAGCTGTTAAACGTGTGATCCGAGAACTGGGACCTGACGCGCAGATTTTGGACCTGGGATCTGGAACGCATCGCCGTGCACCGAATGTGATTAATCTTGAGATTGAAGCGACTCCGATGGTGGATGTTGTGGCGGATGGGCATTGTCTGCCGTTTGCGGATAACGTGTTTGATGCGGTTATCTCTGAGGCGGTGCTGGAGCATGTCCGAGAACCACAGCATATTGTAGCGGAGATGTTTCGTGTGCTAAAGCCGGGTGGATATGTGTGCGCAGCGGTGCCGTTCTTGCAGGGGTATCATGCATCTCCTCACGATTATCAAAGATGGACAGCGACAGGGTTCGTGACGTTGTTTTCTCAGTTTCGTGAGATTGAAAGCGGTGCATGTGCGGGTCCGACTGCGGCATTGCATTGGATTTTTCGGGAGTATGTCGGGCTTATATGTTCTTTTGGGAGTTTGTTGGTTGCGAAGGCTGTATCGCTTCTTGTTGGCTGGTTGACATTTCCGTTAGTGTTGTTGGATATGTTGTTGATGTTGCATCCGCATTCGCATATTTTAGCGTCTGCGGTGTATTTCGTTGGTCAGAAAGAGACGTAATATCCTTTTATTGTAGGGGTGGGCCCCGTGCCCGCCCGTCTCCCGAAATCTGTAGGGGCGGGACCGCGTGCCCGCCCATCTCCCGAAATCTGTAGGGGCGGGACCCCGTGCCCGCCCGTTTTTGTATAATTCACAACGTTTATTCTGAATGTTCCAGTTCCCATTTGCGAACATTGTTGTAGATATACTCCCGCACAGATCGCAAAGCACCATCATTTCGGATAACATGGTCATGAAACGAAATTTCCCACAATTTCTTGCTAAACCGTTGCCAACCATTTTGCTTAACACCTTGGATGTATTGGTTTGTTGTTAAGGATTTGAACCGTTCCATTAGTGTGATTAAAGAAATTGATTCTTTTGAATCTGAAGGTTGCTTTGAAGTAGACAAATCTCCTCTTTCTATCCTATTGTATTTTGGTTTGATGATAAGAATGCCATGGAAGTGGTCGGGCATGACTTGGAAAATATCTAATTCAATCTGCGGTGAATATAGCGGCAATTCTTGCCAAGTTGTTTTTACCATGTGACCGGCATCCGTTAATACAATTTTGCCGTTTTGCAGGTGTGCAAATAGACAAAAGCGGTTCTTTGTTGTGAGTGTTACGAAATACCATCCGGGTTGGGAATAGTCATATCCAGGGAGGCGAAGGCTTTCGGATTTGGGGTAATACATCTTTTCTTTATTTCGGATGTAGCGGGGCACGGGGTCCCCGCGCTACGTTTCTGCGGGGCACGGGGTCCCCGCGCTACAGTTATTCCAATTATTCCACCGGTTGATATTTAGCTGCATCCACAAAATAGAGGAAGCCAATGCACATTTCATCTGTGGTTTTGTCTCCCCAACCGACGGGGACAGGTGGGTCGTGCGGGTTGGCTGGGTTCTTGACAGAATTGTCAAAGTGCGCAACAAGTGAAATACGCGTGCCAGCAGGAAGGAAGATCGGTTTACGATAATGATAGATGTCTTGCCAGTTGAAATCCCAATCCTGTATCCAGATAATATCAATCGGATCGCCTGTCGGCGGTTTCGCAATGATCCGCATATCGCGTCCGAGCAGATGCATGTGTGGCATCGTGGCTAACAGATAACTATCCTTTTTGACTTGACGCGATGCTTTCACAGGATACTTCGCCTCTCCGGCGGGGATTACGAATTTGTCGTTGATCGCCATACCGATCTCTAAAGGCGTTGTCTCCGGCGTTTTGGAGAAGTAAAGCCCAACTCGTGATTGGTCGCGTTCCGTGTGCCCAGTGCGGTAGTAATGCACCTGTAGCACGATGTCAGCACCTTTCGGTAACAGATACCCGACACCTTTCGGTAGAACGGAAGGTCTGAGACCGGGTGCCCATCCGCCAAGTGTTCCCGCTGAATCAATGCCTGGACCGGTACCTTGTGTGACATACCCGGGTTTCGGGTCTTTCGCAGCAAGTTTACGGGCTTCTTCCTTCGTATCTAAATAGACAATGACGTGATGCACTGTCCTGCGGTTGCCCGGTTGAACATCAACGGCTTGGACATATATGTCTGTGTCAAAGTTGGTGGGAATGATAAAGTGCCGATATTCGTCTTCACCTTCCGGTTCAATTTCGTATTCCACTGGCATTTCAAAGATATGATCAGGTTCACCGAGTGCCCACCCATCGTGGAATTTGGGGTTCGGTGGTGTTTTTGAGAGATCGCCTGCTGGTTTCCCTGCTTCTGCCCATTTGGTGATCATCTCAATCTCTTTGTCGGTGAGTCTACGTTCGTTTTTGAATTCACCATGTCCGACTGTTGGTTTCCAAGGCGGCATCAGGCGCGCTTTGGTGTATTCAGCAATTTCGGTCGCCCATGCTTTGGCGTCTCTATAGTCAGTGAGTGCAAAGGGTGCGACTTCACCTTGACGATGGCAGGATTGACACTGTTTCTGTAGAATCGGTGCGATGTGTTCGCTGTAGGTGACTTCTGCCCGTAGGCAGGGTGCAAGTAGTGTAAACGTGATAAGTATGATTAAGAACTTTCTCATCGGTTCTGGATTGTCCTCCGGTTTTGTAGTTTGTTTATATTATAGTTTATTTGGTGGTGGATGTCAATCAAATTGACTATCTGTCAGGGTTATTTAGTTTTAGGCTTTTTGTCCATTTTATCCGAAAAGTCGCGATTCGGAGATCGCTCGGACAGCGGAAAGTCTTAAATTGAAAACCTAAATATTCGGAGAACTAAATAGCCCTGACTATCTGTAGCTTGCTCCGGTAATTTGTCTGAACCAGGATTCACAGGATTTTCGGATTTTCAAGGTTAGGAGTTGCGGATACAACCTACGATGAGACGATGGGCGCGGCGTTCCTTAATCCTGAAAATCCTGGTTCAGACAAAAAAGCGGTGCGGTTAGGAAACCGCACCTTATGCGTCAATTTAGTGATTTTTCGAATATAAAAAAGGCTCTTCAGTCCCGTAGGGACGATATGTTTATAGTACACCGTATAGACACGTCTCTTTAGCTCCGTAGGAGCGACATATCCCGATTCCTAATCCGATGCTAAAACATACCACCCTTACGGGCCTCAAGAGATTGACCGCCTCGTTTTCTATAAACATTGCGTCCCTACTCTCATACACGGAAAACCACTAAATTGACGCCTATGGGATCCGAGTGAGGTAACCCGCCCCGCTTTAGACTTCGGCAGTCGGCTTGATGAATACCCCAAACTCGGCACCGACGGTGCCAGCACGTGGGATATGACGCGCAGAGATTTTTTAGCCGAAGCAGAAAAATACGAGGCGATCCTCACATCGCAACGGGAGGCAGGTATAGATAGAAGCCCCGATGATGTTTTCGGTAACAAATACCGAACCTTTGAATCTATACCTGATTTTATTATTTACGCTGCGTGGGAAAGTATTACAAACAATTACGACGCCCCCGCGCCCTCGCGATCCCGTATGCTGAAAGATATAGAAAAAGAAACCGACGAATCGGGGTGTTTACTTGATGACCCTGATACCTATTGGTGAGAGACAGCAGGTACGACATTTGAAGAACAAGTGGAACGCGCGCAAAAAACTTTGAGTGAAAACTGGGGGAGTTTATCGCACAAGGATAAGGCAGGGACACAGGATTTTTTGCATCATTTTCAGGACAATCCGCGCGCGCTCAATCATATTGCTCAGCTCGCGGAACAGCATAAAATTGACTCCGCGCACGCGCTCAAAACGCTCTACGAACTGAATAAAGATGCCTATACCGCACTGCAGAAAGTTGAACAGCAGGAAGACCAACCTATAGAACAAAAAGAAGATGATAAAGCGGATTGAGAGCTGCGCGGCAGGTGCGGAAATTAAGGTGTTTTAAGTTTTCCCCAGGTTACTGTCTGTTTACTTACGCCTGGGGAAACTGAGAAAAAATTTTCTGATGTCCAGACTGGCACATGATCGCTTGAAAGACCTTCTGTCTCTTTGAGAGGTTTTCCAACACCACCTTTGGCGTCTACGAGATAAATGGTACTGTCACTAAAAATGAGTCTGAATCCATTAGCGGGGTTTGGCCACGCATCAACCTCCACAACTGAATAGGCAATCCAGTTCCCATCAGGAGACCATGCAGGATTACCAGCTCGAAATCCATTGTCCATGTCAGTTAATTTGTGGAGATTTTTTCCATCAACATCAACTGTAAAAATGTTCACACCTTCTACGCCAAAATTTCCAGCAGCAAAGGCGATCTGCTTTCCATCTGGCGACCACGCACAACCACCCCACAGCGGTAGATCTTCTGTCACCTGTCTCAACTCCCCACCCACAGCGTTCATGACATAGATAGAATGATTTTCTTCTCGATCGGAATCAAAAGCGATCAGCTGACTATCTGGGGACCAGGCAGGGCTCACACTGTGTCCTTGGTCAGTCAATCTTATTAAGTTGGAACCGTCCGCATCCATTCTGTAAATATCTTGGGTTCCTTCCCGATCAGAGACAAAGACAATCCATTTTCCATCGGGTGACCAAGCTGGCCATAAATCTCTCTCGGGGTGCTGTGTCAACCGGATAGACTTTTTGTTTCTAATATCCATTTTAAAAATGTCAAGATTTGCGTTTTCGTTAGATGTATAAGCAAAAAGATAACCGTTCGGGGAACATGTGAGCGCACTTTTTCTCATTGCATCCGTTGCAAGACGTTGGAGAACTGTCCCTCTCGTATCTATAAGAAAAATGTCATAATGCCCATCCTCATTAGAAAGAAAAGAGATAACAGATTTTTCAGCCGCGTGTCCGTCCTTAACCAATTGATTGCTACCGATGAATAACACAGTTCCTAACAACAGAAGATAAACTAATATTTGTTTCATATAGACAGGTTCTCCTAATTTGAATGCACGTCTCCATAGTATACCACAACAGAAAGTTGAAATATACAAATATGAAAAATGCTCTTTGATTTCCCCAGCGGGGCGATATGTTTATAGAAAAAGTGCTACCCCTAACTCTTTGGTTTCCCCAGCGGGGCAATATGTTTATAATAAGACGTTATATACATTTCGCGGAGCTGAAGAGATGGGTTTGCAGGACAAGGTACTATAAACATATCGTCCCTACGGGACTAAATATAAGACAATCTCAGTCCTCATGCTTATTGAGAGGTGTTTATAAAAACGCATATTTTTCTTAAATTGACGCCTATGGTGCGGTTAGGAAACCGCACCATAGGCGTCAATTTAAGGAAACGTCTATGTTTTTATGAACCCTTATCAATAGGCATGGTTATTGATATTGTCGGACATTTAGTCCCGTAGGGACGATATGTTTATAGTACACCGTCCAGACACGTCTCTTTAGCTCCGTCCGAGCGACATATCCCGATTGGTAACCCATTGCTATAAACATTCCGCCCCTACGGGGCTGAAGAGATTGGGGTTACCACGTTTTCTATAAACATATCGTCCCTACGGGACTGAAGAGCATTTCTCATATTTGAAAAACTACTAAATTGACGCCTATGGTGCGGTTAGGAAACCGCACCTACCGGACCTGGGGAAAATCGGCTTTACCGAATTAAATACTTAAACTCATCAGCGCGGTGCGTATGTCAATCGAACAGATACTCAAGAAGTTGTTCACCCTCTCGGAAATCAGGAATGATAATGTCTGCCCCAACGCGAACGAGTCGCTCCCGTTTATCTGCGTTCATATTATAGATATTGTCTTCAACAGAGGCAACACCCACCGCAATCGCACCCACCGCTTTAGCATTTTCAATTTCCACATATCCATCACCAATAATAAGAAGCTCGCTGCCGCTCAATTTGAAATCAGTAAGGATCTTCTGGATCACCATCGCTTTGGAAAACTTCTTATATTCTCGTAATGCGCCCAAAATACCACCGTTAAAATATGCTGCAACGCCGAGAAGTTCCGCTTCATTCTTGACAAATTCAACGTCTGTCCCACTTGCAAGATAACATTTCATACCTGCTTTGTGTAGACTTTGTAAAAATTCAAGTGCCATCGGAACACGCAACGATTCTGCAGATAACTCCCCTGACGCAAGGTCTGCAATTCGTTGTTCAACAATTGGGAGTAACCTCTGATTGTATGCATCCTTGTATGCAAGCGGCTCCTTTGGTTTCCCGCCTCGCTTTTCGATCTCTTCACTTAGTTGAATCATCTGATAGATCGTTTGTTTACCTGTTAATCTATCCACAAATTCAACGACGATCGATTCCAATTCCTCGCGTGTTTCTGTGGTATCGGTTTCGGTCTGGAGGAATTCAACCATCATCGGGACCATCACATTTTGCCATCCGTTTCGAATCAGGGATATAGTCCCATCAAAATCGAAAACAACATGGCGAATGTTACCTGTTTGTCCTTTGCGGTGAATTTCAATTGAGGTTCCGTCTAAAAAATCAAACTGCATAGGTTTCCTTATTTTTATTAAGATGTTGATTTCTCGCTGCTTTTCTGATAATATACTTTTCTGATAATATAAAGGGATGTAGATAATTAAGCAACGAAAAAGTTACCTCACTGGAAATAGTATGGATGAAAAAGAGATTCTAAAAAAGATTCGACGTATTGAGATATTTTCTAATCGGTTGGTAAATACTATTTTTGCTGGTGAATATGAAAGTGTTTTCAAAGGACAAGGCATTACCTTTGATGAGGTGCGAGAATATCAACCTGGTGATGAGATTCGGACGATTGATTGGAATGTCACAGCACGCATGGGACACGCTTATGTCAAGAAGTATGTTGAGGAACGCGAGTTGGTGATGATGTTGATTGTGGACATGAGTGCCTCAACAACCTTTGGTAGCATTGCCGAAACAAAAGCAGATGTAGCTGCTGAAATTGCTGCACTGCTTGCTTTTTCCGCCATCAAAAACAATGACAAAGTAGGACTCATTTGCTTTACTGATTCAGTTGAACACTATGTAGCACCTGGCAAAGGAAAAAGGCATGTCCTACGAGTAGTTCGCGATATTCTACGTTTTAAACCAAAGAGGTTAGGAACTAATATTGCCGATGCTCTAACATTTGCAGATCGGGTTCTCAAACCACATAGCGTTGTGTTCCTAATTTCGGATTTTATGGGAACGGATTATCAAAAGCAGCTACGCGTTACGAGTAAGCGACATTCGCTAATTGCTATCACACTGCAAGATCGTAGGGAAGTGGAAATGCCAAACGTGGGGTTTATAGCATTACAGGATTCTGAGACCGAGGAACAATTCGTATTTGATACGCGGTCTGCACAAGCACGGGAATTATATGCAGAAATCAATAGAAATAATGCTGCGGAACGTCAGCAGACACTTAGAGCAAATCAGGTCGATTTTATTGATATTCAAACAGATAAGTCTTATGTCATACCACTCGTCCGTTTTTTTCGCCAACGTGCTGCGCGTGGATAAGTGCAATCATACCAAAGAATTATGACCAAACTTGAAGTATTGAATTTATCTCATACATTCGTCCAAAATAACGTACGTCTGCCAGTGTTAAACAATTTACACTTTTCAGTTGGTACAGGGCAGTTTATTGCCTTGCTTGGTCCCTCCGGCTGTGGCAAAAGCACGTTGTTCAATATCATCTCTGGGCTGCTGAGACTACAAGACGGGGCAATTTATTTGAATGGGAACCCTATTCTGGGTCGTACAGGTGTGTTCGGATATATGCAACAAAAAGATCTTCTTTTACAGTGGCGAACAGTATTAAATAACGTTCTCATCGGACCAGAAATTCAGAAAGAACCCCTTGAGCCCGCCAGGAAGGAAGCACTAAAATTATTAACCCAGCTTGGATTGCAAGGGTTTGCCAATAGTTATCCGATGCAACTTTCAGGAGGTATGCGTCAACGTGTTGCATTGGTCCGGACACTCCTTTTCCGAAAAGATATTCTGCTTTTAGATGAACCGTTTGGCGCACTGGATGCAATGACCCGTAGTGTGATGCAATCCATTTTTTTAGATATTTGGAATAAAGGTGGTCAAACTATCCTATTGATAACCCACGATATAGAAGAAGCACTCCTGCTCGCGGATAAGATATATGTTTTAACTTCAAGACCCGCATCTATAAAAGCAGAGATTGATGTCTCATTGCCGCGTCCCCGATGCATAACTGATACGGAGTTAATCAGTTTGAAAAGCGATTTGTTTGAGACGTTAATGGTAGAAATGCAACAAGTATTTCATCCCGATTAAGGCAGGATATATTATTGGTTGCTTATGCAGTAACATATTAATCCTATGATTTTCTGTTTTGAAGGAGATATTTTTTTGAAAAAGAAGTTTAATTTCTTAGCAATTATTCTAATATTTTTATTTACAATCTCTATGATAGGGTGTGGAGAAGGTAACACGGTTGAAATTGAATCTGTGGATCCACCTGATGGCAGTACTATACCTACTGAGGCAACGATTACGATTAGTTTTAGTAAAATTCCACAGAGCCTTACGGTTTCGGAAGGAAAAGCAACTACATCTGATAGGATTGTAACTATAGTCGGACCTTTCACATTAGGGAAACTTGAAATAGAAGTTACTTGGGAAGATGGAAATCACACACTTACTTTCACCGTAGAAAACCGAGTAGCGGAATCTACTGTCCTCGCAGATATGGCACTAATTCCTCAAGGAGAATTTCAGTTAGGCAGCATCAGCGGAGAAGCAGGGACTGTTGAACAACCTGGACATACGGTATTCCTTGATGCATTCTATATTGACAAATATGAAGTGACGAATATAGAATATAAAAAATTCGTTGATGCTAACCCAAATTGGCAAAAAGATAATATTGACAGCAAATTTCATGATGGCAATTACCTTGTGAATTGGTCTGAAAATACCTATCCAAGTGAAAAAGCAGACCACCCTGTTATTTATGTGAGTTGGTATGCTGCATCGGCGTATGCTACTTGGGTAGGGAAACGTCTACCGACTGAGGCAGAATGGGAAAAAGCGGCCCGTGGCGGTGTTGAAGGGCAAAAGTATCCATGGGGAAATGCTATAGATAATAGCAATGCAAACTACAGTCTCAATATTGGACTTGGTGGAAATACAACTCCAGTAGGTGATTATCCTGCTAACGGGTATGAATTATATGATATAGTTGGGAATGTTTTGGAATGGTGTCTTGATAAATATGACAAAGATTATTATACTGATCCTCCCCAAAGCAATCCGATTGTGGGTGCCGATAGTGTTAGTGAAATTGCAGATAGTTTTATGGATATTACAGATTCACGCGCAATACGGGGTGGTTCCTGGGGTGAAAGTGGTCAACCACGCGTGTGGATTACTTACCGCCGCGGGAACGAACCTGCACGTACAAGTCGTCTTATAGGATTTCGTTGTGCGAAATCAGTAACACCTTAAACCTTTGCATAAGTATTCCTAATTTCCTTGAGATTGATAGTAGAATCTGAAAATATACGGATGTCTATATGTGGGATCACAAAGGACGCAATTAGTGATGTCTCAATAATTATAAATAGTTTGGGAAATATTGCTGGATAGGTTTCAAAACGACTAAGTTAGATTAATTTGCTAATGCTCAAAATGAATCTGAATAAATTTCTAATCAGAAAGGATTAAGTTATGACAAAATGTGCACTTATCAGTGGTAGAGGAATGGGTATGATGCATGGTGGTAACTTCCACAATCATCCGGATGCGGAGGTTGTTGCTGTTTGTGAAATGGATCCCAGTGTCCTTGAGAAAGCCAAGGAACACTTTGGTGTTCCAGGATATTTATCTATTGAAGAGTTGTTAGCCAACTGTGATGCTGAACTCGTTCTCCTGATTGTCAACGAAACACGCCGTATCCCACCGTTACGTGAGTTAATTGAAGGCAGTCGTAATGTATTTACAGAAAAACCGCTTTGCGGGTTAGAAGGACAAGCTCGCGTTCGAGAAGAGGATCTCAAGATTGCTGCACCTGCGATTGCAGAGTGGCGAGACTCTGATCTAAAATTCGGCATTGACTTCAATTATCGGTTTATGCACCATTTCAAAAAACTCCATGACGATGTGGCAGAAGGTGGGTTAGGCGAGATCCGCATGGTTCATGCCCGCGCGCACTTCAACTGCTGGTCGCATATCATTGACTTGATTCTTTGGACGGTGGGAAGACCAGAGTGGGTGAGTGTTGTTGGCGATCCGAATGCGTCTGGCGGTTGGGCACGCTTAATCCATATTGGTTGGGAAAACGGAGTAATCGGTACACTGAGCGGAACAAATCTGTGGGGTTATGACGACCATCCGCTCCGAATCAAGGTTCTTGGTGACAAGTCCTATGCTGAAGCACGGGGTTTAGACGGTCATTACTTGCGTCGTAAGGCGAATAACTCTGAAGTTGAAGAACGTTGGGAAAACGAACAAGGTAATCCTGAGATGCCGCAATCTTTCAAAAGAATGGCTGATGGTGTGATTAAAGCGATGCAGGCGAATCAACCATTTCCTGCAGATGGAAATGCTGCATGGAATGAACTTCTGTTTGAAGCTGCAGTTCACCGATCTGCATTGCAGGATAATGCGCGTGTTTTTCTGGCAGATGTTGAAGCAGACGCATTTGCTTAAACAGATTATTGGTACGTCAAATCACACGCTAAACGCTATAATTGCATTTGGCGTGTGATTTGACGGCTTGAAACCACTCTTACCCACCCTAAAATCACTCTAAGTTCTCACCTCTAAAGGAGCGACCTCCCAGTCGCTACTTTCTCATTAAAATTCTAAAAATTGCAACTATGGTCCGTATAAAAATAAGTAGAAACTTATTTACTTGACCTGTACGCGCGCAGATTCACAGTGCATCGTTCATTGCAAAGTCTGTAATAGATTCTGCAAATTTACTTGTGTGATGAAGAGGCATTAAGTGTGTCACTGCTTGTGGTTCTAAACCAAACTTTATTGAAAAATTATATTTTCATGTGTTGCTAAAGTAAACCCTTTTAATATTGTTATCGTTTCCTAGTCCAGAATCATGATTCTTTCGAGTTATTGCTTTCTGCAGAAAAGCAATACGAGTTGTGGCAAGTTAGCAAAATAATTTTCAAATAGTCTGTAGACAGGTTCTGAAGTTCGTCTATTCACACATTAGATAAGAAAGAACATAGAACCTCCTTAAATAAACACAAAAGTCAACAGGCTGATAACTACTAAATATACACAACCTAAGGGAGTTTATCATGGAAAAGCAAATTTTGAACCAAAAAATCGACATGTTCATTTTCTGGATAGTATTACTCATAATTGGTATACAAAATATAGGTTATGCGGAACTGGAGTTCACAGAAGGTGATACAACCACTCGCGAAATAGAAGAAAATACGCCTGCCAGCACAAACATTGGAGCATCATTGAGATATACTGCAGAGGGAGTCAATAGCTGCTCCCGTGTGATACTTCGTGGTCCGGATGCAAGGGCATTCGACGTTGACCGTGTCTTTCGCGGCATACAGTTGAAAACCAAATCCGCATTGGACTATGAGACCAAGGACTCCTATGAAGTGAAGGTCATCATCTCAGCTTCAGTTGGAGGCAGCAGGGACGCAATCACCGTGACTATTACGGTGACGGATGTCAACGAAGCACCGATGTTTGCTGAGGCGAGTGATGGCGGGAACCGTATTTACCGCTCAATCCCAGAAAATACAGCGGTAGGCACAAACATCGGAGATCCAGTGTCGGCGATCGATCCTGATGGCTCCGAAGTCGCCTTGACATACAGCCTGAGTGGCATGAACGCGGATATGTTTGGGATTGACAGTACTACGGGACAGTTGAAAACCTCCGCCCCACTCAACTATGAGGCTTTCGCCAACGAGCCGCGTGCCTATCTCGTAAGTGTCCGTGTCTTTGATGGTACGATGGATGCTGAAATGGAGGTCAGCATTGCTGTTGAACCTGTAAACGAATTCGCACCCATGTTTATAGAAGGAGACGCGGCGACCCGCGAGATACACGAAAAAGAAGAGGGAGGCGCGAATATTGGGGTGCCTGTCTCAGCGACAGATATGGACATCGGTGAGACTTTAGAATACAGCCTCACCGATGCCGATCTGGATGTATTTGAGATTGATAGTGGTACGGGTCAGTTGAGAACTAAGGCTGCACTGGATTATCAAACCAAGCCAGTCCATACGGTGAAAGTAGTGGTCTCGGATGGTACTCGGATCGACAGCATTTTGGTTACTATTAATGTTTTGACTGATGTTGTGGAAGTGCCAGATCCAGTCTTGGCGAGGATGATTCGTAGAAAACTCGGCTTGCGGGCAGGTGCCGATATCACAAAGAAGGCGATGTTAGAATTAACGACACTGAATGCCAACAGAGGCAGGCCAGAGATAAATATTATCACTGGATTGGAACACGCGACGAACCTGACGACGTTACTTCTCGATTACAATAGCATCAACGACCTCACGCCACTTACCGGTCTGACGAACCTGATAACGCTACGTATTGATGGTAATCGTGTCGATAGAATTATGCCGCTTGCGGGTTTGACGAATCTGACGACGCTACATCTCGCGGACAATCGGATAGGTTATCTTGAACCGCTTGTGGGTCTGACGAATCTCACAGATTTACGCCTCGAATTCAATCGAATAGACGATATCACATCACTTGATGGTTTAACCAACCTAAAGACGTTACATCTGGCGCAGAATACCCGACTTACGGATGTCAGTCCCCTCGCAGGGTTAGTTAGTCTTGAAACTTTAACACTCGCAGGATGTCCGATTGAGGATTTTACGCCGCTTGCTGATCTCACGGCAGATATTGATGTTCTAGGAGGATCTGCTCCGGCGGCGAACCGAAACGGAATCAATGTTCTTCTGGATCCGGTAGTGCTTAAGAAATTAGATAGAAAAGCACTTCAGGGACTGCTGCAAAGGTTGCATACTGTAAGCAACGGGTCTCTGAAGTACCGTGAAATGATTGCTTTGATTGGAAAAATTTTGAAATCAAAACGTCCAAACAAAACAACGCTGCTTGCTAACTATCCGAACCCGTTCAACCCGGAGACGTGGATACCGTATCATCTCGCACACGGCAGTGATGTGCGGATCGATATTTTTGATACGCACGGCACCGTCATCCGGCATTTAGAGTTGGGACATCAATCGGCAGGCTATTATACCAATAGGAACGATGCAGCATACTGGGATGGTCTCAATGATTCCGGTGAACATGTTACGACTGGGATATATTTCTATCAGCTGCAAGCAGACAATGTGTCCCCAATGCGCAAAATGGTTATCCTCAAATAGTATCAAATGACCATTTTCCTATGGGCGCGGTTTCATGAAGATTAAGAATTTAAGTTGGGTTCAAGCTCGAATTACCTAATTTATTTTTTAATCTTCATCCAACCGTGCCCATTTTTCTAAGTAAACTTTCCATTTTTTCTTCATAATTGAATACTTTAGAAGTTGACACGGTATTATACCAAATTAACGGGATTTGTCCTATTTTCCGGATGGTAAGTGCGGTTTCCGAACCGCACCTTATGCGTCAATTTAGTGGTCCCCAACCCGGCAGGAGCGGTTTCTAACCGAACCTTTTTGTATCAACATCTCAAATAACGCAAAGGACGAGAATATCAGTGTTCGTAGTCGCGCAATTCACGCGCCTCTTTTCTTTGAATGTAAGAGGCGCGTGAATTGCGCGACTACAAACGAGTTCTTTCCTTAAATTGACGCTTATGGTGCGGTTTCCTAGCCGCACTGATAGATTGGAATCAAGTTAATTTGGTATTAGTTTCCCTTTAGTTTCTATTTCTGTTCAATGGTTCTCTCTTGTAAGGACGACTTCCTAAATAAAATGCGCGAAATCTTAAACAAAATTACCCCGTGAAGTTGGTAAAATTCTTTTACATTTCCTGCAAATGGTAGTAAAATAGGGTGAATTTATACGCTACAAGGATCTCCAGGAATCTAACTATGGATGTTGAACTACCGAAAGAGAAATATGATCAATTAATCAATGACGGTTACTGTGTCGTTGAACATGTCTTAAAGGAAGCTATGCTCTCACAACTTAGATCAGTAACCGACGAATTGCTTGACGCACAGACAGATGATGAACGCGATGCACACCGTTCGTCTGGTAGCATGATTAGTGTGTATAAACATTCTTTTTTTGCTGAACTGGTAGTTTATCCTGAAGCATTACGGACCCTTGATGCTTTGGGATTTTTGAGACCAAAATGGTCGTCAGGATATGTCATCGGGTGTGTAAAGTTTTTGGCATGAACATCACGCAGCTTTTGTATTTGGATACCAATATCTGTCCCAGGCATCATTCTTCAACAAACACCGCCAAGAAAGCACAGCATTGATCCCCGGTTTCTCCCATCTCATAGAAGCTTGTTTGCATCTTTGTCCGACAACATGTTTACATGCACTCTCAATCACACCACTTCCAATCTGATACCCCTTTTCCCGAAACTTTTTATACCGCATACGATCAGAATGTTTTTCAAAATACTTCGCTTCTCTTTCTAAGGTTTCACATACTTCCAGGTTTTGAGCAGCTAAGTTTCGGATGCGTGCGACTACTTCTGTGATGTTGCCAGCGTCCAGCAGGGGTTCCACCTCTTTTATCCATTTTCCGGTAGTTTCTGTTTCAGTCTCTCCGAAGGCGTGTTTGGCAACATTGAACAGATGAGATTTGGCGTGCATATAATCCACAATCTCAACAGCGTTTGGGAAGTATTTATCAGCTAAGTTCCAAATCCACGCCGCACCATCTCCGATAAAGACAATCTCCTGGTTTGTTATAGTTTCTTTATAGATACCAATGTTCGTTGCTAACGCAAACAACTCCTTACCAAAGTGTTCCGCATCAGAACGACTGGCAATATACCGGATGCTTGATGTTCTGGCACTCGGTGTCGCATCAGAACCGTGTTGTGGATAGTCTTTGTAAATACAGCCAACTTTCACCTCATGCCACCCATCAGGTGAGTTCGTGTGGCACCCATCACAACTCACATACCACCGCTGATTGTCTTCAAGCGTTTGTGTTTCCACCTGTTCTGGCACACACAACGCTTCTGACCATTCACCCACTTTTTGATGCAGTGTCGTGTGGCTGACTTCTATCCCCTGACGCGACAACTCCTCAGAGGCTTCTCTAAAGTCAAGACGCGCGGCCAAGCGACACATCGCTTCTGCCACACGACGCGTGTATTGTCCACGCAACTTTTGCTTAGCATCCCACGGCACATAGGTATGTCCAAGAGCACAACGATACACCCAACGCTCAACACTAATAACGCCACAAAGCGTCGTGAAATGTCGCTCTCTCAGACGCAACGGACGACATGCTCGGCGACACTCAGGACATTCAATAGGTTCACGGACTTTCTCACCAGCCTCTTTAGAGATGCACATCTCTAAAAGCCTTTGTTCCCACGAACGAACCGCTTCAGATACAAGAACCTCCGCATCTTCTAACGATACACACCCCTCTGAGGTGATGTCTCTCACAAGATCGTTCACTTCTTCTACAAACTTGTTCGCTTCTTCTCTAAACTCATTGATTTCACAACTTTTTAATGATATACTAAACATTGGTATCCTCCTTGATAAATGGAAGTTTTAGGAAGGATACCATTTTTATGAATATATCGCAAGTTCTCCACTCAAATCACATTCATGCCAAAAACTTTACACACCCTATGTCATCAGCAAACCCGCTCAGAGTCCACCCCTCTTTTGGCATCAGGATTGGTGGGGTTGGAACGACCCGTGCAGCTACACAGCATTACCCCAGCAGCTATTTTTGATGTATTATCTGGTTGACACAACACCATATAACGGATGCCTTCGCGTAATAAAAGGTTCGCACCTTAAGCGGCATCCACTCCATGATATATTGCCAAACGCACATGGTGCGGAACTGCAGCGTGTGGAAAATCCGAACCATCCCGTATTTCAGCATTTCCCTGATGAGGTAGACATAATCGTAAATGCTGGTGACCTCGTTATCGGTGATTCTCGCCTGTTGCATGCCTCACACGGCAATCAATCTGATGAACACCGCACAGTCATAACGCTTTGGTATCACCCGTTTTTCGCGCTATTACCGGCAGGGATGCAAGCACATATAGGTAGGCTTAGACAGAGTCTCGCTTGGACAGATGCAGATTGGGAACGGATTGCTGAACTTGTCCCAGTTTTTGAAGGAGATGCTGAACCTATGAAATGGAATCGAGCACCTGGACCTGAACTGACATAACAACAGGGCTATTTAGTTCTCCGAATATTTAGATTTTCAATCTAAGACTTTCCGCTGTAGGAGCGATCTCCGAATCGCGACTTTTCGTCTAAAATGGACAAAAAGTCTAAAACTAAATAACCCTGCATAACAAGATTTAATTTGAAAGAGATTATATCTCATGATATACTCTACAGCAAAAAAGTTTTCGGTTTATAGTCGTGACGCCTAAAGAATAGGAGTTTGCCATGCCACAGCCCCCGATTTTTCATACTTATACTTTCGGTGATCAAGAACGCGAAGAATTAGATCGTGATGGTCATTATGCCCTCCCAGGACTATTGACAGATGATGCTCAGGAACGATTGACAGAATCGTTGGCTCGGATTGAATCACTTATACCTGGTTGTAAACAAGGATATGAACCGAACCGATTTTCTGCTGAGTATGATAGTTATCTTGAAAGTCTTATCCCTCATCCCCAAATGCTTAAACTCGCGCGTGAAGTACTCGGTGAAGATATTCGATACGACCACTGCGTTAGCCTCAATCGCCGGGGTGGCAATGGTGGCATCGGATGGCACAGCCACGGATACTCAGAAGATGATCCGCGCTACGGTTTTGTCCGCATCTTCTTCTATGTCAACGGATTTGAGGCAAATGATGGTGGTTTGAAGGCAGTCCCTGGAAGCCATCTGTACCGAGATCCAAAAATTCATGGTGCGACTGATGAGTTGTTGCAAAAAGGATGGTTAGCAGGAAAAACCCATCATGACACGGGTGAACCGTTGGAAATTGAGGCTTTATCGGTACCACCAGGAACGGTCGTATTGATGTGGACGCATGCGGCACATGCAGTAACACCAAGAAAACAGGATAGCGATACCAGATGGACAGTCGTATACGCCTATCGTAAACCCGGTAAAGATGCTGGTGCGCGGTGGATCACTCCAGAATTTGAACGCAAACCTATCCCCGGTGCAGAAGGACTTATGTCTCTATATTAACGTGAGTTCGGTGTCCGAAATAACGTGAGTTTTGGTATAGATCAATACCTTCGCCGCCGACGCCGGACGCGGACGACCCCGCATCTATGGTGATCGTTTCAACCCACGACAGATTGACGCAAAATACTGTGTTTCTACCGACATGATCGGGAATCTGAAAACCGAAGTATATCAAATGAAACTACGTCACAAAGCGGTAGGTGCGGTTTCCTACACCGCACCTTATGCGTCAATTTAAGAAAAAGTCTGCGTTTGGACAAACACCTCTCAATAAGCATGAGGACTGAGACTGTCTTATATTTAGTCCCGTAGGGACGATATGTTTATAGTACCTCGTCCCGCAAACCCATCTCTTCAGTTCCATCCGAGCGAAATGTGTATAATGTCTTATATATAAACATTCCGCCCCTACGGGGAAACCAAAGAATTGGGGGTGCTTCCGTTGCTATAAACATTGCGTCCCTACGGGACTAAAGAGGGTTTCTCGGACACGGAAAATCACTAAATTGACGCTAATGGTGTGGTTTCCTAACCGCACCATTAGCGTCAATTTAAGGAAATAAACCTATATTTTGGATATCTTAGCCCCAGCGGGGCGGAATGTGTATAGACCACGATCCATACCAAACTCAAGCCCCAGCAGGGCGAAAGGTGTATATGGGCACATGTTGTCAGACATCTGTCACCCCGAATCAACGCCAAATGCGCGTATGGCATTTGTCGGGGTTCAAGAGACTGTTGGACACCGTTTTCTATATACCTGTCGCACCGCTGGTGCTAAGATGTGATTTACCAAAGCCTCGGGGGAGGCGAAAGATGTATCAGACGCACTAAATTGACGCCCATGGTGCGGTTTCCTAACCGCACCGATAGATTGGAATCCCGTTAATTTAGTATTAAACCTTAAAGCACGCTACCAGGGGGCGAAGTATTTACACGAAACATTAAAAATACTTCCGCAAAAACCTGATCCTATTGTTATTGAACAAATCGCTCAACATCTGGGGTCAATCGGTGCTATTCATCAAACGCAACCTGAACTAAACCCCAGATAATTGGCGAAGGTATTGATACTAATGTTGTTTCATTTAATGCAGTTTTGATTGGAAAAATGGACATTTAGTCCACTATCAATTGTCTGCATCATTCCATTGCGCATGTCGCTGTAGTGTTCGGATATCAATCTCTAACGAATCTGCTGCCTTACGGAGCGATGTATATCTTTGGATACGCATCTGCGCAACTTCTCGTAGAATTTGATTTTGGTTCATGTTATTTATATTGATAGGTTCTGCTTCGACTTCAGTTCCATTACCATGCGAATTTCTTATGCTATACCACGGCTGGGAAACCTCAGTGGAGAATTCATGCATTATTATATGTTGCGTCTCCGGATGGAGTGCCTCCCAAATCGCATGTTGAGTCTGCGGTGGGAGTGTTTTCCATGTTGTGATTAGCGTTTGTAAATACTCAGGATAAATATTTGGGAAATCTTTCGGTTCAAGCCGGTTGCTTGTGGAAAGAGCGATAGCAGTTTGAATAGTACTTCTAAGCTGCCGTATATTACCGGGCCACGCCGCTTGTTCAAGCCGAGTGAGTGCCTCAGCACTAATCCCTTTAACCTCTTTACCATGATTGAGACTGAATTCACGAATAAAAGAATCTACCAAAGGTGGAATATCCTCTGTCCTTTGCCTTAGTGGTGGAAGGTGGAGTGTCATGCCTTTAAGACGATAGTAAAGGTCTTCTCTAAATTTGTTTTTTGCAACGACCTTTTCTATATTTCTGTTTGTTGCAGTGAGAATATGCATATCTACTGTCAAAACCTGATTTCCACCAAGTCTCGTGAATGTAGTTGTATCCAAGACACGGAGAAGCATCTTCTGTGCGTCAAAAGACATTTCAGGTACCTCATCTAAAAAGAGGATTCCACCGTTTGCCTGTTCAAATGCACCTTGCCGCTGGCGTATTGCGCTGGTAAACGCCCCTGCTTCATGACCAAAGAGTTCACTTTGCAAAAGTTCAGCGGAAAATCTGCCACAGTTGATGGCTACAAAAGGTTGATCCCGACGCGGACCATTTTCATGGATATATCTTGCAATTCCTTCCTTACCAACTCCTGTTTCACCAGTAATTAAAAACGGAATATTAGATTTTACAACCTGTTTTATTGTTTTGTAAATGACCTGCATTTGCCCTGATGGCAATTCGATGAATGCTGGTTGTATGTTCATAATGTGCTCCTTAAGTATATTGTTAGTCTGGACGGAGTATATTAAGTTTGAGCAATTATATACCTAAAAGCAGATAGCGGTGTGGTGCGTCATTACCACGCGCAAATCATTCTTTGCCTTGTAGGAAATATAATACAGCACATTGTTTTTTTACATAAACGTTTGATTCGGAATTTTGGTTGACTTTAAAATTTAATTCCTTACGACACACATGTTTTCTATTTCAAATCACAAATGTAGAGGTTGAGAATTCAACACGCAAAAATTGCATGTAACATACTATTTTTGCGTCATAATCTATAATTTTCGCGGTTCATCATACAACTTTTGCGTACCGGCAATGAGATGGAACATTAAAGAACTTACACTTTTTAATGAAAATAATTTAATTTTAAAATATTATAGCGGTAATTTTCGATTTGATGAATCCAATGTTTACCTATGTTTAAGACGTATAGAAGTTAGAAAACATAATTTCAACCCAATGGTTCTGACACAAAAAATGGTTCATAATAAAGTAATGGCACGAAACTTGCTTTATTATTTAGGTTTTATACCAAATTAACGCAATTTGTAGCGCGAGGTCCCCGTGCCTCGCAATGCTAACCGCTATTAGAAAACTTCTAATCAAGTTAATTTGGTATTAGTAAGTATTGTAGTCTATGTGACATTCAAAATGAACTTATTATATTAAATTTTACATAAGATATTAGGCATACACCGTGTGCCTTAACGGTGTAAGTACGCCTGTCCCTCTCCCCTTTGGGCGTGCTTACAAAAATCGCGATTTGGATAGGCGCGCTAACCAAATCGCGATTTATGGAGGTAGCGATCTTCGGGTCGCTACCTTCTTTTTTGTATTTTTTATACGTTCAATCTTGAAGGTATGAAACACCTGTGGTGCGATTAGAAACCACACCATTAGCGTCAATTTAGCGGTCCTCCAGGGCCGGTAGGTGCGGTTTCCTAACTGCTCCTTTTGTATCAACATCTCAAATAACGCAAAGGACGAGAATATCAGCGTTCGTAGTCGCGCAATTCATTGCGCCTCTTTTCTTTAAACGAGTTCTTTCCTTAAATTGACGCCTGTGGTGCGATTAGAAACCACACCTACCGGTCCTGGAGGATCAGTGATAAATTGATACCTATGCGTCAATCAGAAAAGATACCCAACACTACAAAAAAATATTAGATGAGAACAACTCTGAAAATCCTATAATCCTGTGAATCCTGGTTCAGAAAAGATGAATTTATTGAGAAATATGCCTCTTTAATGATATAATCTATGTTGCTACCATTACAATGGAGGGTATACAATGTTATTTCAGAAACAGAGAATGATAGGGATGTGTCTGGCACTGCTGATGTTAGTCGCCCTTAGTGTAAACATAACCGATGCACAGCAGTCGGGTGCCAATGTAAATCTTAGGAAATCTGAGTTAAGTGATGCGGTCAGGGCATATAACGAACTTTCGGCTGCAGCAGCGCGTGCTTTTATGATACACCTCACCGACCCAACCAATACCGAAGCGTTAGAGAAATCGGTTACGTTGTCAAACAACTTTATCGCTGAATATCCGACATTAGACCGCGTGCATGCTGTCAACTACTACCTCGGCAGAGCATTGGTGCAATTAGGGGATGTTGAAACGGGCATCGCTACCCTCGAAAAACTGATAGAGGATACCCAGTCTGATCGTCCCGCTACGACGCGGTATGTAGATGAAATCGGGGATAGGTTTATATGGAATCCCTTTGAACATGGTTTGCTGGAGTTAGGATTGGCTTATGATAAGAACAAACAGCACGATAAGGCAGATGCCGTCTATAATAGGCTGATAACACACCCAAAGTTTGGAGGCTGGCATCAGGCACGGATTGCAAGGCAAATACTTATAACGGATACTGCTTCGCGAACAGGTCAAACCCCCATGACTCACAATGCGTGGATATATAAACCAGCACTCAATTTTCGGATGCAATATGGGGAAAATAGACGGCAAGTACGCACATTGAAGGAATACGAGGGACAGGTCGTGTTGCTCTATTATGGCGCACCCGACACACCAATTCTCAAACAAGTTCACGATAAATATAAAGACCAAAAGTTTCAGATTATTTCCGTGAACGCAGACGTATCCGAACTGCCTATTGCTAAACCTATAGTGGAAAAAGGTGACGCATGGATTCACTATCACGACACACACGGCAAAGTCGCCAATATGTATGAGATACGCGCCCTTCCCGCTGTCTTTCTGTTGGATAGCGAAGGTTCTATCCGAAAGACGCACCTTGACGCGGCATCTCTTGAAAATGCAGTTGATGAACTGGTGAAGGAAAACCTTGCTAAATACGCTGATCCGAGAACGCAAGCGGTTATCGCAAAGGCGGTTGAGGCACACGGCGGACTTGAGAAACTAAAGGCTGTGGAAAATATGGTAATGGATGCAAGCATTTTTGAACACCATCCGGATGGTTCTGTAGACGAAGAAGCACGCGGAAAAGTCTACCTTTACCGTGATAAATTCTATATGGAATTCATTGCTGATAAGGGTGAACGGCTCATCAGTATCTTTGATGGTACTACAATTTACAGGAAAAAACCAGATGGAACTTATGAACGTATGCCTGATGAGGTTGCCAAATCTCTAACTGCTTTCCATAACGATTGGCTTTTCAGTATGCCGATTTGGCTCTTGCCAGTCCTCGCTGAAAACGAGATCCCTATTCAGTATGTCGCGACAGGGCATGCGAAAGGTGCGCCTGCTGTTGTGCTAAGTGTTCAGCAACCTTCTGGGAGACCGCTCAAAATCTACATCAGTTCTGAAACACACTATATTGTGCAGCTTGCGTTTCATGATGGACGCGTAAACAGAGTTACGTCTTTCGAGCAGTATAAGGATGTAGATGGCATCAAAATGTCGCATTCTTGGACTGAGAAACACCAGTCGCATACTGAAACATTTCTCAGCAATGTCATCATCAACGCAGATATTGACCCGAAACTTTTTGATCCGAATTCTGGCGAAAAGAATTGGGCGAATGTACCCAAAGTGAACCCCGACAACCTTGCAGAAAACGCTGAGCCAAAAGCCGATGATATTATCGCAGCGATGGTCGCGGCGCACGGTGGGATTAGGAAATTACGTGCGGTTGAAAACATGGTGCAAGATTATACCCTCTTTGTGGCGCGTCCTGATGGCATTTTGGAAAATTATGGCGGCGGGAAAGCATATCTTTATCCCAAAAAATATCGCTCAGATTTCTTTACTGTCAACGGTGAAAAGTCTTCGATGTTTACGGATGGCAAAACGATATACTACAAGGAAGGCGACATATTTGCAAAATTGCCTGAAGATCAAGTTAAAGCGCAGATGAAGAGCGATAAAGATATGGCGTTCCGTGAACCGATTTGGTTGTTGAAAATGCTGGCTGAATACAATTTATCTACGGAATATGTGGGTGTTGAGGATGTGGATGGTGGCACTGCTTCAGTGATGCGTCTTGCACAACCTTCTGAGATACCTATCAAACTCTATATCAGCGATAAAACGCACTATCTCGTGAAGATTGTGGTTGAAGAGGAAGAGCAGACGGTGAAACTTTATAGGCAGTTCAAGGATGTTGATGGTATCATGCTTCCGCATCAATCTATTACAAGAAGGGCAGGTTTGCATCATGAAACGCATTTCAGTAACGTCATCCTCAACGCAGAAATTGACCCTGCCCTCTTTGAACCGAAATAGAATTTGTTCTCTGTCGCGCGAGGTCCCCGTGCCTCGATCTTTGTCTGAAACGCCACACCAACCATGTCGGGGCACGGGGTCCCCGACCTACAATAAAAACAATGGTAGGTGCTGGTCCCCGTGATTGTCTTTAGCACCAGCAGTGCGAAAGGTATATAGAATTTGAGAAAACCCTTGATATAACAGTTCCTAATCCTGAAAATCCTTGTTCAGACAAACCCGAATTTTCCCCTTGCAATCACACCCCGATTCGCATATAATTGCCGTTGCATCAATATCAACAGTCACAAGGGGACACCATGCCATCTCTCAACATCAAACCCACACACAAACCGATCAAGACATACTACATGGAACTGGAAAAATATGAACAACTCGGCGCAGAAAACGAGGGCAGCGTCAGAGCAGCATTCCAAAACCTACTACAGCACTACTGCGGACAATCCAACCTCACGCTCCTTTGCGAAAAAACGATCCACACCACAGATAACAGGCGGATAATCCCTGATGGCGAAATCGTTGACGTATACAAATTACCGCACGGCTATTGGGAAGCAAAAGATACACAGGACGACCTACATAGCGAAGCAGACAAGAAGTTCACCGTAGGCTACCCCTCCAAAAACATCGTGTTTCAATCACCGACACACGCGCTCCTCTATCAGAACGGGCAGCTACGACTTGACACAGACATCACCGACCCGAAAAACCTTGTCCAAGTGCTGCAAACCTTCTTAGCATATCAAGAGGAGAACATCACAGCGTGGCATCAGGCTGTCGCAGAATTCAGAGAGATTGTCCCACAACTCGGTGAAAAACTGGCGACGTTGATCCAAACCGAACGTCAGAACAATCCACATTTTCAGGAGGCGTTCTCCAATTTCCATCAGCAGTGCCAAACCTCTATTAACCCGAATCTATCTATCGCTGCAGTTGAGGAGATGCTCATCCAGCACCTGCTAACCGAACGGATATTCGCTACCATTTTTGATAACCGCGACTTCACCCGCAGAAATATCATCGCACGCGAGATTGAAAATGTTATTGATGTGCTTACTGAACGCACCCTGAACCGATCCGAATTTCTCCGTCACTTGAACCCGTTTTACGTAGCAATAGAGAAAACTGCCCGCACGATTACCGATTTCTCACAGAAACAGGGATTTCTGAATGCGGTTTATGAGCAGTTTTTTCAAGGCTTCTCTGTCAAGGTCGCAGATACGCACGGTATCGTCTACACACCGCAACCGATTGTGGATTTCATGGTGAAAAGCGTTGAACACATTGGACAGACAATGTTCGGTCGTTCCCTGTCCGATAGCGGTGTGCATATCATTGACCCATTTGTCGGCACTGGCAACTTCATTGTCCGCATCATGCAGGAACTTGACCCGATCGCACTGGAACGGAAATACACCGCCGACCCGCCAGAACTGCAGTGCAATGAGGTGATGCTCCTACCATACTACATCGCCAGTCTGAACATAGAACATCAGTTTTTCACGGCGACGAACCGGTACGCCGCATTTGAAGGTATCTGCCTTGTGGATACTTTTGAAATGGCAGAGGATCGGCAGATGTCGCTATTTGTGCCTGCAAACACGGCACGCGTTGAGAAACAGAAGCAGACACCGATGTTTGTGGTTATCGGCAATCCGCCCTACAATATGGGACAGGTGAATGAGAACGACAACAACAAAAATCGCAAATATGAGACGATGGACAAGCGGATTGCGGATACTTATGTGAAAGATTCTAAAGCGACGCTCAGAAATAAACTCTACGATCCTTATGTCAAGGCGATTCGGTGGGGCTTGGACAGGATTGGTGAGGAAGGGGTTGTCGCCTTTGTTACGAACAATAGTTTTCTTGATGGCATTGCGTTTGATGGCATGCGGAAACACCTTGCAGAGGATTGCGATGCTATCTACATTCTGGATTTAGGCGGAAATGCGCGGAAGGGATTGAAGGTCTCCGATGCCAATGTATTCGGTATTCGGGTTGGGGTGAGCATCAATCTATTTGTCAAGAAAAAGGATGATTCATCTGAGACACCGCACCTCTTTTACTATCGCACCGATGACTTGTGGAACAAAAAACAGAAGTTTGATTTTCTCAATGAACGTCAACACATAGGCGGTATTGAATGGCGACCTATTCTACCGGATGCACGGCAAACATGGCTCACCGAAGGTCTGCACGCCGAGTTTGACACTTTTATTTCAATGGGAGACAAGGAAACGAAAAGATCTACAAGTGAGGTCGATTCAATTTTTCGTCTTTACTCTTTGGGAGTTGCTACAAACAGAGATGTTTTGGTTTATTCTTTTGATCTTGGCTTGTTACAAGAACGCGTTGACACATTTATTGAAATATACAATACAACCGCTGATAGGAAGAGGAGGCACAGTCCGAAGGATCCCGTTGAAAGTTTCATTGATACGAATGATCCTTGCATCAAATGGACTCGTCAAGTTAAAGCATCGCTGAAAAGACTTGAGCCAAGCAGCTACGAAGAGACACACTTTCGTTCTGCTTTGTATCGTCCGTTCTGTCAGAAACATCTCTACTTTGATAATTTTTGGAATGAGGAACGTTATCAACAACATCGAATTTTTCCTACATCAGAGGTAGAAATTGAAAATCAGGTAATTTGTGTTGGAGGGTACGGTAGAAAAGAATTTGCTGTTTTGATGAGCAATTCTATTCCTGACTTGAATCTATATTCTGATCCGCACCAATGCTTCCCGTTCTACACCTACGACGAAGATGGCACAAATCGCCGCGAAAACATCACCGATTGGGCATTGGCGCAGTTCCGCATGCACTACAAAGACGACTCCATCAGCAAGTGGGACATCTTCCACTATAACTACGGCATCCTGCATCATCCGGACTATCGCAATAAGTATCAGGCGAACCTCAAGCGCGACCTGCCGCATATCCCGTTTGCCCAAGATTTTTGGGGATTTGCCAACGCTGGCGCGCGCTTAGCAGACATACACGTCAACTACGAATCCCAACCCGAATATGACAAACTCAAGTTCGTGCAGAACCCAAACGTCCCGCTCAATTGGCGCGTTGAGAAGATGAAACTTGCCAAAGATAAAACCTCGCTTGTCTACAATGATTTTTTGACGCTTGATGGTATTCCAGCAAAGACGTTTGACTATCGGCTTGGCACCCGTTCTGCGTTGGAATGGATTATCAATCAGTATTGTGTCAAAACGGACAAGCGGAGTGGCATCGTCAACGACCCGAATCGTGCCGATGATCCGCAATATATTGTGCGGTTGATTGGGCAGGTGATTTCGGTGAGCTTGGAGACGGTGGATATTGTTGAGAATTTGCCTGCGTTACAGTAGTAGGCACACTCCGTGTGCCATAAACCATATTCCTTGATATTTTCTTCGGAATGTGCTATTATTTAAACAATCAATTGCCACGAATCTCCAGAGGATTTTCGCTGAGGACTTTTGTCATCATATCACTTTATAAATGAATAATCAAAAAATAATTTTACCCGAAGTTTTTACACCACAAGAACGAAACGAAAACACTGAGCGAAAGCGTGAATTGGTTGAGTTTGTTGCTTCTGGAGAAGCCGTACTTATAGTTGGCGCAGGAAGTAGTGTGCGTGTCTGCTACGTGACTTGGGATGGTCTTATGGTGAATTTGGAGAATTTAGCCAATGAATGTGGTGAAGGTCTTACTCAAAGATTTAAGAATGACCCATTAGCATACGCAGAAGACATCAAATTGCACATTAAAAATGAAACAAGCAATCTAAACAGATATCACGCTTTGCTTCAGAACCTATTTTGTCCAAAAGATCCACCGTGTAATGATTTTCATAAAAAACTTGTTGCACTACCCTTTAGAGGAATCTTGACAACCAATTACGATACTGTGCTTGAAGCAGCATTAGGTGAGATAGAACCGAGATTTGCCTATGATAACTCATTCATCATTAACGAAAATTCCGCTGGACGAGTTCATGAATTTTTGATGGCAATGAATAATGATAAAAGAATGACTCGGCGTATTGCACACTTGCACGGAAAATTTGATCCAGTGGATAGTATAATTTTGAGTATTGAAGACTACAAAAATGCTTATGGTTTGAATCTCACTGACAGAGACAATCGACAAGCAGATGAATCTAAACTTCGTTTCAGACTACTTTGGTCGGTTTTAGCAACCCGTAGGGTCGTATTTATCGGTTTCAGCATGAATGATCCCTATTTCAACAAGATGTTAGAAACTGTCAGTGCTGACTTGTGGAGATGGAATAAATCCATTCACTTCGCAATTATGAGTATTGCCTCTGGTAGTGCCGAGAATTCAAAAGTTAAAGCTGAAACGCTTAAGAGTGAATATGGCGTTGGCACTGTGTTTTACGAAGATTCTGACGACACGCATCAAGGTTTGGATCGTATACTTGATGAAATTGATGAAGCGTGCAAAGTTAAGAATCAACCGACAACTGATGAAGTAGATTGGTCAGAACAAATAAATCGACGAATGGAAGGGGGAATCGGGGATGAAGATTAATCGCAAGAAACTGTTGAACGACTTGCAGGACTTTGCATCACGAGGGGATGGAGTCATTATCGGTAGTCCGGGGATCGGAAAAACATACGTGCTGAAAGAACTTCGTCAAAGTCTAAAGTCTGCCGGAATACCACATCTCCTTTTACGGATCGACCAACTTGGAGATGGCACGGACAAAACTTTACGAGAAGAGTTATCTTACAAAGGCGATCTAATTGAAAAATTGAAATCTATACCTGTTTCAGGCAAGAACGCAATTTTACTGTTTGATGCCTTTGATGCTGCACGGGATGAACAAACACGCAAACGCTTTTTAATCCTGATTCGACGTACAATCCGAGAACTCGTGAAGTGGAACGTAGTCGTTACAGTGAGAACCTATGACGCAAAGAAATCACAAGAACTCTTAGACATGTTTGGTAGTCCTGATGAATCGGTCCCACTCAATTACCAGACCAAAGAAACCTTATGTCGACATTTCATAATACCACCTCTTGTTGAAGACGAAATCTTACACGTATTGGATCAGATTGGGTGTCCAAAAGACGTCTACTATGGAGGTTCGCAAGAGTTTAAGCATATTTTATCAATACCGTTCAACCTTTTGCTATTAGAAAAGATTATTAAATACTCACCAAATGAAGATATTAAATCCATTAGTCAAATTCGTTCAGAAGTTCAGTTGTTTGATCGGTTTTGGCAACAACGAGTTGATAATGAAACAAGTAAACGTGTTCTGCGAATAATCTCAAGTCAAATGGTTAAGGAACGTTCGTTGACCGTGAAAGTGGATGACATTCATGACGAAGTGGACCTTGACAACCCAGTGAGGAAATCCGCTTGGGATAAGCTCCAGAGTGATGAAATTTTGGCAATGGTTTCTTCAACAGGCCAAAGAATTGCATTCTCTCACAACATTCTCTTTGACTATGCAGTAAGCGTTTTACAGATAGATGACAAACCACGACATTTTGAGAGATTTATTACCGAAGATCCCTCGCGCCCACTTTTTCTCAGACCAAGTCTTACCTATTTTTTTACACGCCTTTGGTATTATGAAGACTCAAAATATTTCTGGCGTGCATTCTGGCACATTTTATCAAGTAATCAATCTATCCATTTGCGTCTTGTCGCGCGCTTGATTCCGACAAGCGTTATTGCAAATGAAGCACGAAATATTGAACAACTGAATCAACTTATACAAAGACTTCAGAATAGTGAACCTTATGCAGACGAAGCAACAACAAGACTTTTTCAGGCACTACAGTCCCTACAAATTAAACGAGAAAATCCCTGGATTGATTTCTGTGATCAAGCATCAGAATACTTGCACACCGACTTTGCTTGGGATTTGGCAAACCTCACATCAGATATTCTTGAGGACACAAAAGATACAAATGTCGAAAATGCTTGTGGACGTGTAGGACGACGGTTACTTGAATGGGTTTGGCAAGAGAGAGAAACGAATGAAAGTGATTGGTATAACCGCTTTGGGGGACGTTGGGCAGTACCGCTTGTTGCAAAAACATATCATACAAATGTTGAAGAATCTCGCGCACTTCTTGAAAAAGTTCTCCAATTAACACAAGAAGATAATTTCCCAATAGGATTTCTGACATGGTTGACTGACAATGTTGACAATATTTGTATGCATGACCCAGAATTTGCAATCTTAATATATCGTACTGTTTTTTCACACCAATTTACCAGTGAAGGAGAGACACAACGCGGTACCCCTATTTTACCTATAATTACCTATCGGAGCCAAGATTTTGGTATGTGTCAAT
This sequence comes from Candidatus Poribacteria bacterium, assembly GCA_965237835.1. Taxonomy (GTDB): domain Bacteria; phylum Poribacteria; class WGA-4E; order WGA-4E; family WGA-3G; genus MSPOR6. The sequence continues at coordinate 2,591,683 of OZ250160.1, forward strand.
ATCGTCTGGTAAAGCATTTCCCTAAATTTCTACAAAAAAAACCTATATATGCAACACAAGCAGCAATCCAAAGTTTGAACTGTTTTATTGCTAAAGAACATGTTTTCCAGTTTTCCAGAAAAGATATGACAATTGATAAATTAATAGAACCGTTCGATTTTCATGGGAAGACTGCATATTTTGTGAAAGACGATAGTTATATCTGGGATGCACAAATATCTTCTGATGAACCAATTGAAATGGCGAATACGCTGTTTGACTTTATGACAAAATTGGCAAAGTCTGAAGAACAATATAACCTTCTCGATTCAATTCTTGATGTATTTGTAGATCAAGTGTATGTCGCATTTTTCTGGAAACGCCTATTGAAAATAGCGTCTCAGTTTCCAAAAGTTTTCGCACCGCGTTTGTTTGAGTTATGCATAGCAAAACCGATACTAATACATCTTGAAGTTTCTTATGAACTCGGTCTATTTATAGAAAATGCTGCCTATGAATTTTCATCTGAACAACTACATCAGATTGAAGAAAGCATATTAGCACTCCCCAATGAATTGAAGAACCAGGAAAATCACAACTATCTTAAAATGCATAGAGACAGTCTCCTTGCACAAATTCCTATGGAATTACTTTCTACAGATGAAGCTAAGTCAATAAGAGAAAAAATGGAACGTGAAAACAATGTTCCAGAAAATCGACCATTAGCGAGTTTTCATACTGGATGGGAATCTGTAACTGAAGAGAAACTGTTAAAAGAAAAAGGTATTGATCCTAATAAGCCTGAAAATCAAGTGTTACTTAGCTTATCCAAACCTCTTGTACAATTCAGTTCTGAATGGAGGAATAGTTCCCTGTCTAATGAAGCTGCAAAATTGGTTTTTCCTCAACTACAAGAAGCCTATGCAGCTAAAAGTAATACACAAGCGAAAAAAGAGGTAATAAACTCACTCTTCCATAAAATAGCTGAATGTGCGGCAATTCTTGGTAGAATCGCTGATAAGCTTGACAATGAAGCGTTTGTATTTTGCCGTAAAGTGCTACTTGAAGCTGCAAATCATGAAGAACCAATACCAGATCCTGAAAACGATGAAAAATTCGATTTTCCAGGTTATTCATCACAACCACGACATTATGCTGCTGAAGGACTACTAAGAATAGTGTTCTATAAACCCGACTTGGAGATATTATCTGTAATTGAAAAGTTAGCTGATGATCCAGTTCCATCTGTTAGAATGTTGGTAGCTATGTATTTATCAAAAGTTCATGTCAAAGAACCTGATAGATTCTGGCATATCATTAATAATAGAGCAGACCAGGAAGGAAATCTCATCGTTCAAGAATGTCTTTATTCAGCATTAAGGTATGTAATAAGACCAACAAAAGAGAATGATGAAAAAACAGCAAGCGTTATGGCTAAAATTCTTGAGAAAACTCCTTTACCACAACAAAAAATGGGTACAATTGACCCGTTTAGTTTTCTTATAGTTGGCTTAGCAATAGTACGACAAAATCAATGGGCGTTAACCACAATTAATGAAGAATTCTTGAAAGATCCTATCAGATTTGCCAATCTCCTCACCCGTTTTGTAACACAGGTTATAAAAGGCTATATAGATCCAAAACATACCCAAGAAAAAGATTTCGAAAGTAATTTAGTACGCGCAATTACCTTACTCAAAAGTATAGTCACTGTGACTATTTCTGCGATTAATGAATTAGGTTCTACTTTAAAGGAACAGAGAACAGAAAAAGTTGAGGAAAAATTGCGAAACACTTACTCAGTCATTGACCAGATCATTACAAGTCTTTACTTTTCTTTTTCATATATAAAAAATAGTGATACCGAATCTACTGAAAAAAATGAAAATAATAATGCACTCTCTCTAATATTTAATGAAGTCTATCCATTAATGCAACAGATAGTAGATTTCGCACAAGATAAAGAAAACGGACTAATGTTTGCCCCGACAGCACATTATTTCATACAACTATTAACATGTTTTCTCAAATGTAATCCAAGAATAGTTATAAGTTTAGCCGAAGGTGTCGCGAGTTCAAGTGAAAGATTCGGTTATACGTTTGATTCAATTGCAGTTAAAGACATAGTTGATTTAGTCGAAATAGTCCTTGCAGACTATCGACATGTAGTGCGGGAAAACGAGGAAAGCTTGGAACATCTACTGAATTTATTAGATCTGTTCGCTAAAACAGGTCAGTCTGATGCACTTAATCTTGTTTGGAGACTTGATGAGGTATTTCGGTAGATTTCTCATAAATATCTGCATTCTGAGGATCAATCAAATGACTGCAGCAGTTATCATCACAGGTTCAATTCTTGGTGTAATAGGCATCGGTTTTTCTATTTGGTCCATAATAAACACCAGAAAACGGTATTATGAGGAATATATGAGGAGAAAACGCCGTGCAGACGATTAAAAGTGTTATCTTCTAGCAATCCTATAAATCCTGCCGAATGTCATACGCGCATTCGGCATTGATTTAGTGTTTTATAGGTTTTACTATCAGGAGAAATTCATGGGAATCATAGACTGGCTAAATACAAATCAAGGCGTGGTCATAGGGATTGCCATTGTTGTGCTTGTGGGTATCACAGGTTATTACGCTTATCTAACGTGGCGGATGCTAAAAGCGAACAACACACCTGAGATTGCGGTCTCCCTCCGACCCCATGAGGCACACGTGAACCTCGTGATGCTCTGCATAGAAAATATAGGAACGGGAGCAGCTCATAATCTACAGTTCAAAACAAATCCAACTTCTATACCTAATCTTGACATACCATTTGAGAAAATCGGTTATCTCCAGAATGGAATTGCTTACTTTGAACCCGGTCGGAAGATTGAGCAGTTTATCGTGAATGTAACCAACAAGTTTGATGAATTAAAACAGACACCTTTTGAGGTAAAAGTAATATTTAATGATTCAGTTGGCAAAAAGCATGAGCGCACCTTCAATCTCGATTTTAGTGAAAATGAAGGCTTGGGGACAATCGGCACGCCACCACTTTATGAGATAGCTAAAGCTACTAAAAAATTACAAGAGGATTTAAACCGCATTGCCACTGGATCTCGAAAACCAGTAATTCTCACTGAACCACTAATTGAGCATCGCATACGGAATTATACTGACTTTCTGGAGAATCGGATAAGTCAATTACCTCATAATATTCAAGAAAGAATTTTACAGAAAGTAGAATTTCTTATTGATGAACAAGAGCGGGAAATACGTGAAAAAGCGCAGAATGAGGAGACAACTACTGACGAGAATTCATCATGAAAAGGAGGCGAAACAGATGACAATTTCAGTTCATATTTACCCTAATGATGGCATGTTAACTGAACTTCCTGACGATATGGAGAATTCATCAGCGGGTAACAATCAACGGTTATCACTTGAGGAATTTGATATCTTGGCAGATGAATTGGCAGATAAATTTATGGAATTTGTAGGTCCTGATGTCAAGCCATTGTCCGATTACGCGATAAGTCGTGAAGGCATATACGAAGATCATCCCAAATTATGATTTACCTGGCCGATACCAATGTTTTGTTGCGATTTTCACGTTATGATGATCCAAGTTATCAATCTGAATCTCGGATGGACGCGGATTTCACGGATGGTGCGGATTTCACATCTTCAGCCCCACCTGTCGCACCGCTGGTGCTCGGTTTTTGCTGCCACTCGTTTTCTTTCTATAAACATTCCGCACCGCTGGTGCTAAAGAGATCTGTTAACCGCCCTTTGTATAATAAACATTTCGTCCCCGACGAATCATGCAGAATACCACACGTGTATTCTGCCACGCGCATTCGGCGTTGATTCACGGGACTAAAGAGGGATGGCAAGGCACAGGGACCCCGCCCTACAATCTCATTCCAGTGTAGTGCAAGGCACGAACACCCCGCCCTACAATCAGGTAGAAATGTAGCGCGGGGTGTTCGTATTGTATGATTTTTCTAAAAGGTTCTCAGAAATTAGCAGGCGTCTCTTCTTTTGACACCTCTGCTTGCTGCTTGTTGCTTTGCTCAAGCACTGTATCAGATTCGACAACTTCTGATTCGGGTTGCCCGAATATTTCGTTTCTGTGTCGGATAAAGAACAATCCTACGGTAATGAGTAAAACAAGTAGGATCGCAATCCCTGCATATATATTCCTTCTCATTGGGATTCCTCCTTAAGTAATTCCATGTTCTGCAATGAGATTGTGGATATTGCGGTTATTGTCTTCGGATACAATTAGGGCGGTGCTGCGTTTTGCAGCTGGGAAGTTATACGATTTATGCAACTTCCGCGCCAATGCTATTAGAAGTTGAATATTCGTGTCCAAACTGTTGAAATCCGAAGCATTTATTTAACGTCACACCCGCTGAAAACATAGACTCTGACGAGGTTTATCTAAATTAGAATAATGTTAATTTTTATTTTAGAAAAATCGTCTCATTGAAATAAATAGACTTTGTCCCTATTTTCTTCTAATTATAAATACGCAAAAAATGTCGTTTAATATACAAACAATATACAAAATATGCATGGATACTGCAATTTTTTCATGATCCCTTTCAAATAATTTTCCAAGTTGGATATACTATAGTTCGTCCGTTGGGTAGAGTTTGCGAAACCCTTATGTGTCAACTTAAGAAAACGTCAGTGTTTTTATGTGCACTTCTCAATAGGAATGGTGATTGGGACTGTCCTGTATTTATACCCAATTAACCCGATCTGTAGCGCGAGGTCCCCGTGCCTCGCAATGCTAACCGCTATTAGAAAACTTCTAATCAAGTTAATTTGGTATTATTGGTTTTTAAAACCTTCCATGTCAATTCATCTATAACGATGGTATATTTCTTTGGGACATTACGAGTGGTGAACAGCTTGGCTCACCTTCTGTAGACGTCACCTTGTCAGATGCTTCCCTCTACAAAGGGGATTCACGGGAAATCCAACGCCGTTGCAAACCGCAGTCAAGGGTGCGATGGCTCCATTCAATTACATTTTCACCTTGCGGCACTTTTTTGGCTGCTGGATTATACGGTGACGTTCGTCTGTGGGATGCCGCAACTTTGGAACCGCGCATGGGGATGATTCTACCTGAGAGTTGCTCTCATGTTGGTGTCGTGGTGTTTTCTCCATGTGGTCGGTATCTTGCTTCCGGTTCTTGGTGGAACAAAACAGACAAAGTCTCCATCCGTTTATGGGAGGTAGCCACAGGGGAAAACATCCATACCTTCTGGGGGCATACCTCAGATGTGCAAAATCTCGCTTTTTCAAAGGATGGCGAACTTCTGGCAAGTAGCAGCTACGATGGCACTGTCCTCCTATGGGACATGAAACCTATTATTGGTTCAGATTGAGAATTCTGCATGAAAACACTAAATTTCTTGACAACCGAGATAAATATGCGATAAACTTTAGCAAGGAGGATTTTAACAATATCAAAAATTTCAGATGAAAAATTGATAAAAACAGCGATAGAAGGCAATGTAGAAGCGATAGAAATTTTGAATGGAAGTAAATCATAATACCATTATTTTAATGAAGTTTAAGTATTTAATTCGGTAAAGCCGATTTTCCCCAGGGCCGGTAGGTGCGGTTTCCTAACCGCACCATTAGCGTCAATTTAAGAAAATGTCTGCGTTTTATAAACACCTCTCAATAACCATGAGGACTGAGATTGTCTTATATTTAGTCCCGTAGGGACGATATGTTTATAGTACCTCGTCCCGCAAACCCATCTCTTCAGCTCCGTAGGAGCGAAATGTGTATAACGTCTTATATAAACATTCCGCTCCTACGGAGCTCTAAGAGATTAAGGACATCGTTTTATATAAACATTGCGTCCCTACGGGACTAAAGAGAATTCTCATATTTGAAAAACCACTAAATTGACGCCTATGGTGCGGTTTCCTAACCGCACCATAGGCGTCAATTTAAGGAAATAAACCTATATTTTGGATATCTTAGCCCCAGCGGGGCGGAATGTGTATAGACCACGATCCATACCAAACTCAAGCCCCAGAGGGGCGAAAGGTGTATATGGGCACATGTTGTCAGACACCTGTCACCCCGCTGGGGTTCAAGAGACTGTTGGACACCGTTTTCTATATACCTGTCGCACCGCTGGTGCTAAGATGTGATTTACCAAAGCCTCGGGGAGGCGAAAGATGTATCAGACGCACTAAATTGACGCCTATGGTGCGGTTAGGAAACCGCACCTACCGGCCCGGAAAATAAGAAAAATCCCGCTAATTCGGTATAAGTCCTCATAAAATGTCTGCACATTTTGAGAAGAAATTAAAACATCCTTCTTATAGTTCTTAATATCTCTGTGGTGCAGGTTGAGCGACTCGGATACCTCTATTGTGTGTGAACGGAAATATAAACTTTATAGTTTGATACCGTTGTGCTCCTTCAGGGGGCGGTGCTTTTTCAATCGGTAGAATCACACTGAGTGTAAGGGCATTGAACTTTGTCTGTGCGAATGGGAGAAAACCTTCAACACTATCACCGGGTTTTACACCAGTTCGATATTTACCGACTTGCTTTTCAACAATTGGCATACGCTTTTCAAGTAAAATTTCGCGCGCTTTTTTAAGACCTTTTGTAACATAGAGTCCTGACGCACGCGTCATATTGGTAAAACGATCCCTTAAATCTTCTAAATCAATCCCATGGTACATGTTATCACCTTGGTCAATTACTACACAATCTTTTACATCAAAGATGATGTGTTGTTCACGGTTGTTGGTAATCTTGACATAAAATACATCTGTTTTGTCACCTTGATGAAGTGCTTCAGTTTCGTAAAAAGGTGAAAAAGCATTACCGCGATTATATTTCCGGTCCAGATCTGCTCTGCGCCAATAACAGATGGAGACAGTAATTCCATCCTGTGTTTTCGTCAGGATAGGTTGTTTCGCGTGAACATAAAAAGCCTGTGGATAATCTGAGACACATATCACGTCTATTATCTTCCTGTTTTCGTCCGCAGTAGGTAATTCAATTTGGGACTGTACTTCTGCCCAATCTGTCAGAAAGTTGTGCCATTTGTCAATAGAATAAGCGTATTCCGGAAAAGCTAACATATACGTTAAAGCATTCGTATTTGCCTCTTTTGCTTTAATGAGGCGATAACCGACAGTTTGCAGCCCGTGTTTATCTAATACAGGTTTGGCAAGTTCACCGGCAGGGATTGCTGGTGTTTTCACAGTCGTGTTGGGATTTGCGGCTATTTCCGTTTCCGCTGCAGCTATATTATTCACCGGTTGAATGGGAGCCAAATTGGCTATGGACTGACCACACCCTAATATGACAAGTCCTAATAAAAAGAGCATCCCCAGATTTAGCAGTGTTAATATGCCTTGCTGCTCCTTGATTTGCTTGCTTTGGCAGAAACTCCTTCCCACATATCTTGGGACTTTCTCGCAAGATTTTGATTGTATTTTAAACCATCTCATTTATAAAATTGCCTCCTTGTCTACCATTTTGTATATGGCAACTTAGTTTAGTTATTTGTCATAAGACCTAACTTTAAAATACCATACATGCATTTTTTCGTCAACAACATAATGTTAATCACTATTTTAGTTTTCTTGACATCCCAACAAAATTTGTGTTAAACTTTAAAATGTGACGGCTTTCTTGACCTATGCGTGTTTGTCATTTCCTGAACAAACATGAATTTTCCCAATCACTTTTAATGACAGAACAAAACAGTCTTTAGGCTGTGGACCGCCCACGTGAACTCATTGAAGCATTTGAACACCACTAAAAGAATCACGTATGTAAATGGACATAAGTAGACGGTGCTAAATGCTTATATGGCATTTGGTGCCATCTACTCATAAATGCAAATTTAACATCAAAATATATCTGAACCACCCGCAATCCAATGAGGTGAGTATGAAAAGTCTATGCTTGTATGTAATACTAACGCTCACCATTTTTCAGTTCAAGTTGTCAAACAGTTACGCACAAGAATATACCCGATGGCAACTACCTCAAGGTGCTATCGCACGTTTAGGAAAAGGAAAATTATATGAGGTAAAATATACCCCAGATGGCAATTTTATCGCAGTATCAACTGAAATAGGCGTCTGGTTTTACGATGCAGACACCGGTGCTGAAATGGCACTCATAACTGGTCATATAGAAGGTGTTGGATGTATTGCCATTAGTCCGGACGGTAAAACATTGGCAACTGGAAGCAACGATGACACCATACGGTTGTGGGACATAGAGACACGCACTCGAAAGGCTACTCTCGTTAGGCACTTAGATGATGTTAGATCGCTTGCCTTCAGTCCGGATGGGAATACGCTTGCAAGCACGAGTGAAGACGCAACTGTTTGCTTGTGGGACACGCAAACAGCAACGCTCAAAAAGACACTTACAGGAAATACGCGTTGGGGCAGAGCGGTTGCCTTCAGTCCTGATGGAAATGTCCTTGCCTGTGGAAATAACGACGCTACAATCCTACTATGGGATGCTAACACTTGGCAGCATCTGAAGACGCTATCAGGACATGACCGTGCTGTAACCTCTATTGCTTTTAGTCCTGATGGCAAAACGATAGTTAGTGGTTGTGACGATGGGACTGTCGGTTTATGGGAAACAAGTACAGGTAAGAACAAACAGATCCTCACAGGGCACACATGGTATGTCGTATCGGTTGCATATTCACCGGATGGAAAGACATTTGCGAGCGCAAGTTGGGACAATGAGATTCATTTGTGGAATTCCGACACAGGTGAACGTTTGAGAACGTTTGACAGGCATACTGACCACGTCGTTTCTATCGCATTTTCTCCTAAAGGGGATACCCTCGCAAGTGGAAGTTACGATGGGACAGTTCGCTTGTGGCATGCTCGCACAGGACGCGAAAAAAATATATTTGTTGGACATACCCGTGATGTCAAGTCAGTGGCATTTTCACCTGATGGGAAAACACTTGCGTGTGGGAATTCAGGCAGCACTATCTTCTTATGGGACCCGCATACTGGAGCATATAAAAATACCCTTATTGGACACGCACAGACAGTCTATAGCGTTGCGTTTAGTCCTGATGGAACAACACTGGCGAGTGGTAGTCAGGACAACACAATCCGTTTATGGGACCTCCAAACAGGTCAACAGAAGCAAATACTTACTGAACATTGGAATATTGTGGCATCAGTGGCATTTTCGCCGGATGGGAATACCCTTGCAAGTGGTAGTTATGACAACAGTGTCCGTTTATGGAACGCGCAAACGGGTGAACTCTTGCATACGCTCAGTGAGCATACAGATAAAGTAAGAGCGGTTGCCTTTTCACCTGACGGTGAAACACTTGTGAGTGGAGATGGTGAAAATCAGATATTTTATTGGGTGCCAAGCACAGGATTACGTAAGCAGATGCTCTCTATTAACCGTTTACTCAGCAAATCAGTCGTGCATACGTATGAAATTACAGGACTGACTTTCAGTCCAGATGGAAATACACTTGTAAGCGCAAGCGATGACAGAAAAATCGGTTTGTGGAACGCACGCACTGGGACCAATAAAATGATGTTAACGGGTCATACTTCGTATGTCTTATCAGTGGCGTTTTCTCCGCAAGAAGATATGATTGCAAGCTGCAGTTGGGACAAAGTGGTTCGCTGTTGGGACGCAAAAACAGGAAGACTCAAAACGGGATTCGTGGGACATACAGGATATGTCTTATCGGTGGCGTTTTCTCCCGATGGAAAGATGCTCGCGAGTGGAAGCACTGATGGAACTGTACTATTGTGGGATATGTCCAAGATTCAAATAAAAACGGATAAATGAAGGAATTAACTGACAACCCCACTGCTTTAGCTGTGGGTCCAAAAACGCTTGACATTTAGAGATATTTTGTGATATAATGATAGGACTGACTCAGTGCAGATATTGACAGTATCTGCACACCACTGTCAATGGGAGTCAGAAACCTACAGGAGTTAGACTATGCCATACAGAACACATAAGATAACATTAGATCCGACTTTTAAACAGAAGCGTTGGTTTTCCCAGCAATGTGGCTACGCAAGGTTGGCACACAATCAAGCCTTATCAGATTTTAAGATAGGATTAGATACTGATAACTTCCAGTCGTGGCAAACGCTAAACAACAACTTCAATAAAACGAAGCAAGGCTATGATTGGACAAGTTCACAAGATCAGCGTGCTGCGTTATATGCTATTAAAAATCTGGGTCAAGGCATTGCGAATTGGGTATCCAAGCGTGCGAAATTTCCGAAGTTTAAAGGGCGTGGACATAAACAAAGTTTCACAACAGACGAGCAAGCTGTTAGAGTTGAAGGCAAGAAAATAAAGTTGCCCAAAATCGGTTGGATAAAAATGTTTCAAGAGTTGCGTTTTGTTGGCAAGATTATCAAGGTTACGATTTCAAGGACAGCACATCGTTGGTTTGTATCTATCATCGTTGAAATAGAGGACACCGAAGCAGTTGATAACTCAACGCACCCTGTTATCGGTATAGATGTAGGCATCAACACACTTGCCACCTTAAGCGATGGCACGAAATATGATAATCCGAGACCGCTAAAACGCTATGAGCGAAAACTAAAACGAGAACAACGCAAGTTAAGTCGGCGCGTTTTCAAGTCTAAAAACTGGTTTAAGCAAAAAGCAAAGATTGCACGAACACACTATCGCATTGCTTGTATCAGAAACGATGCACACCACGAAACTACAACGGATATTGTCAACCGTGCCAGTGGTATCGCGATAGAAACGCTAAAAGTAACGAACATGCTAAAGAATAGAAAACTTGCAAAGGCGTTATCTGATAGTGCATTAGGTGGGTTTCTTTCTAAACTCAAAACAAAATCGGAAACACTGGAAATACCTGTTACAGAAGCACCTCAATTCTTTGCAAGTAGCAAAACCTGTAGCAAGTGCGGACATAAGAAAAAAGAACTAAAACTATCAGAAAGAACGTATCATTGCAGTCAATGCGACTATCAAATAGATAGAGATGTCAACGCTGCAATAAACCTAAAACACCTCGCTGTCGGATAGACAGAGAGTCCAAACGCCTGTGGAGTCCAAGTAAGACCTCTGTTTGAGGCACGAGAGACGGAAGCAGGAATCACAGAGGAGGGTTGTGTGCTAAAAGAAGCACACGGCTTTAACCGTCGTGAGTATCACAAATCTAAAACTGTATACTATTCTAATAGTTGTTATTTCTCTTTTGTCGGCATCATTTTGTTATTCCCAAGAATACACTTGATGGCAATTGCCTGAAGGTGCAATACAACGTTTTGGAAAAGGGATAATTGAAGATATTGCATATTTTCCGGATGGAAATCGGATTGCTGTCAGTAGCTCTATTGGCATCTGAATCTATGATGTAAACACAGGTAAGGAACTTGATCTACTTGCAGATGGCATGATTGAGGCATCTTCAATTGTGTTTAGTCCCGATGGAAAAATGTTAACTTGCGCGAGCGAGAATAAAGTTCAATTGTGGAACCTGGCTGATAAAAAACTACAAGATGTCTTCTTAGGACATACATCCGATATCTATTCATTGGAATTTAGTCCGAATGGAGAAACACTCGCAAGTGGTAGTGCGGATAATACTATCCGATTGTGGAATACGACGACAGGGGAAGTGGTATCAACGTTCGTGGGACACACGGACACTGTGCGTTCTCTGGCATATTCCCCGAATGGAGATATACTTGCAAGTATAGGCTGGATGGATGAAAATCCAATCCTTTTTTGGAACTTAGACACAGGGGAAAATGAAAGAACTATCGCTGCGAAGGTAGGTGGAATTTACACAATTTTGTTTTCGCCAGATGGTCTTCAGATTGCTACGGGAAATTGGAATGGAAGAATCCATTTTTGGGATGTCAATTCAGGTGCTCTTCTGAAAACGCTACCAGGACATAGAAGTCGTATAACTTCATTGGATTTTTCACCAGATGGTTTATACCTTGTAAGTGGTGGATTGGACAGTACAGTTCGAATATGGTCAGTTGAAACCAAAAAGCTGTTACATTCTCTCATCGGACATACGGATCCTATAATCGCCGTGGCATATTCACCCGATGGCAGATCAGTAGCCAGCGCGAGCGCAGGAGATGGCACGATCCGTTTTTGGGATGTTGAGACTGGAAAGCCATTGAAAACAATCAATGGTCATTCGGATTTCAGTCGGTCAGTGACGTTTTCACCAGATGGCACTTCCATCGCTATGACCGACGGTGCAGACAATACGATTCATCTGCGAGATGTGAAAACCGGGAAGATACGAAAAACGTTACCCGGGCATATTAGTCTACCATATACCGTGAAGTTCTCGCCAAATGGTGAACTACTTGCATCAGGAAGTTCAATTGGACAGATCCTTTTGTGGAATGTGCAAACGGGTGAACTCATGGATAAACTAATTGGGCATTCAAGGACTGTAACTACGCTTGCATTTTCTCCCGATGGGACAACCTTGTTGAGTGGGAGTTGGGACAGTACAATCCGTTTTTGGGATGTGCAAACTGGCAAAGTCCTGAAGGCAACCGCCGCCAACATTTCAGGTACAAGTTCTTACGAACAGATCAGATCAATTGCCCTCAGTCCAGATGGAAATATACTCGCCTATGCCACGAATGCAAGGACAATTCGGTTGTTGGATACACACACAAACGAATTTAAAAGAGATCTTGTTAGTCATACAGATCCCGGAACAAGTGTTGCATTTTCACCAGATGGAACAGTTCTTGCAAGTGGCAGCAGTGACGACACTATCAAAATATGGGAAGTGGAATCTGGTAACCTGTTGAATACGTTTAAAGAACCAATAGCAAGGAACGTTACTCATGTCGCGTTTAGTCCGGATGGACACACAATTGCAGGTAGCAGTCTGCATGTTATCCGGTTGTGGGATATCACAACCGGCAAAATCATGGAGACACTAATCGGTCATACCACTTGGATTCGCTCTGTGGCATTTAGTCCTGATGGGCGGATGCTTGCAAGTACCGCTTCAGATGGTACAACCATTCTGTGGGATGTAACTAACAAACAACTCATGGATAACAGATAAGGCACAGGAAGTCCGCTACTACGCCTATACAGACAGGGCTATTTAGTTCTCCGAATATTTAGATTTTCAATCTAAGACTTTCCGCTGTCCGAGCGATCTCCGAATCGCGACTTTTCGGATAAAATGGACAAAAAGCCTAAAACTAAATAACCCTGTCTATACAGATTTTAGTTGCAATTCTCGTTTAGATGTGTTAAAATTATATCTGAGTATAGTCTGAATGCCTTGCTTGTAGGAGGACAGGCGAGTGGAAGTCACCGTCTTGGTACTAAACGCTAGTTACGAAGCTATCAATGTTTGCAACCTTAGACGCGCCTTAAAGATGGTTTTTAAGGGGACAGCTCAGACAGAAGAAGTGTCTGAATCGGAAATACAGACGCCATCAACTGCATTTAAAGTGCCACACGTTATACGTTTAGTGAATTACGTCCATGTGCCGCGTAGTGTGGTCAAGTTTTCTCGCAAAAATGTACTTGCGCGCGATCAGCATATATGTCAGTATTGCCATCGTGAACTTTCTGCTTCTCTGCTCACACTTGATCATGTTGTTCCGCTTTCAAAAGGTGGAAAAACAACATGGGAAAATGTTGTGACTGCTTGCAAACGATGTAATAACAAAAAAGGCAATCAAATGCTTCATGAGACGCAGTTTAAGTTGAAACGTGTACCGAAAACACCTTCAATTTTGACGTATTTGCAACTCAACCGTCATTTTCGGGGTTATCATCCATCATGGAAAAAGTACCTCTATATTAACTGATTCGGAGTTACATCTACTTTTTCTGATACACGGTTGATGTTGTTATAACGACGAAGTGAAACTCGCTGTATAACACGCTAAGGAGAGGGCGAGAGCAATATAAATGTGCCCTGACTTTATGTCCTATCAACCACACCCGGAAAGACTGAAGAAATCATGGGAATTTCAGAGAGCATATAAAAAGGGTAAAAAGTACTGGGATGCCTACTTCGTTATCTATGTCTACCACACGGAACTCAGGCAACCTCGTTTAGGAATAACAGCCAGCAAAAAAGTAGGTAATAGTGTTCAGAGGAATCGTGTCAAACGACTCATTCGTGAAGCATTTCGTATGCTAAAGCATAAACTCCTACCCAACTACGATATTGTAGTTGTCGGTAGAACGGCTGCTTGTGGTCTTTCCGGACATCAAACTCGTGAAAGTTTGCTCAATTTGTTCTGTAGGGCATCAATCATGATGATCAGTGAAACAAGTTTATAGTGAACTTGTTAAATTGAATCTCTGTAACGTGCACTTATAGGAATCGCTTGTGCTGAAAGTTGAATCAGTGGTGAGTCTTAATAGGTCAGTTGGTCTATTAAAGACTTCCTCAAGTGCGCGATAATGTGAAAAATAATGAGTCGTCTCATTCTTTACGCTATCCGCGGTTATCGCCGCTTCATCTCTCCGCTTTTTCCTCCAACGTGTCGCTTTCATCCGACTTGTTCACACTATGCACAACAAGCCTTTGAACAGTATGGGACCTTTAAAGGTAGTTGGTTAACTATAAAACGATTAGTAAAATGCCATCCCTATCATCCAGGGGGTTTTGACCCGCTTCAGTAACAAAAACACTGATCTTATGTTTACATTCTAATGTATGGTGAATCACAAAAACATCCCGCTATAACCAGAAAGAGGAGTATTTAAATTTAAATGGGAGCCCGCTATATTCTTGCACTCGTTCTAATGATTGCAGTCATGATTGCATGGAGCCTGATATTTGGCAAAAGTTTTAAGCCTGAACAGAACGAAGTCCCAATTACTGAACAAACACCCCAAGGTGACACACCCGATACTGAAATCGGAGAAAACGGAGATGATCCTACTGATGCGGATTCTCTGGATACGCCAGAGGATAGTCCCGGCGATCCGCAGGTAAATGTCAGAACGAATACTTACAATATTACTTTTAACGAGAAATTGGCTATAGTTAAGAAATGGGAATTAGTAGAAAAGGATGAAGGTGGAAATCTACGTTTCCCTGACAGATCTGATGTAGCGGAAGACCTGCCGTTGAACCTTATTCCTCAGAGAATACGTGAACGTGACTGGCTTGAACTTTGGTTTGGAGATTCAAATCTGCAGGATGAGATTACATACCGTCGTGCCACATGGCAAGTTGATAAACCTCAAGGAATTGTACTCTTAGATACACAAGAGAAGGGGACGCTTACCTTTACGACTACGATAGGAGAGCAATTGAAGGTCGCCAAACAATTTACCTTTTATAACGACGATCGTTATACGGTTGATTTGGCGATAAAGTTTGAAAATGTTTCAGATGGTTCTGTACCGTTGCAAATTGGCGGAAATGAAAACGCGAATGGCTACGAACTACGTTGGGGACCAGGGATTAATGCTGACCTGCTCGTACACGAAAAAAATGCAGGAAAACCTGGACGCCGTGGTGCTGAAGGTGCTAGAACTTATATTGGTACAGGAAAACCAGTACGCGAACTGAAAGATGAGGTTGCGTTTGAAACTGTACTTTGGGCGGGTCTTAATAGCCAATACTTTAGTGCAGTAATGATTCCCGATCCGAAAATCAAGGCTACCTATAGACTGCATAATGCAGCTGTAAATGAAATAAAAGATATTTTCGTTACAGCACCTACAGAGACTGCTGTATTGACAATTCCAAGTTTCAAGTTAAATTCTCAGCAAGAACTAACCCATGCTTTTCGACTTTACATTGGTCCTAAAGATGACGCACTTCTGAAGGAGATCACTGCACCAAATGCATCGGAAACCCCGATCAACCTATCTAAAGTCATTGATTTCGGTATTTTCGGACCCTTGGCTTGGGGAATGCTTTGGTTAGTCAAGGCATTGTACAATGTCTTTCGGAACTATGGGATAGCGATTATTCTTTTAACGGCGTTAGTAAAGGTAATTTCTTTTCCACTCACCCGTAAAGCACATGTTTCGATGAAGAAGATGCAGCAACTTCAGCCGCAATTGACCGAATTAAAAGAAAAATATCGAGACGATCCTCAAAAACTGAACAAAGCAACAATGCGCATTTACAAGGAAAACGGTGTGAACCCATTGAGCGGCTGCATCCCTTGGATTCCGCAGCTTCCTATTTTCTGGGCACTATTTGCACTGCTTGGAAGTGCGGTTGAATTGCGAGGCGCGCCTTTCTTTCTGTGGATTAATGATCTCTCGGCACCGGATACATTGATTTCACTTCCGTTTACGATTCCACTAATCTTTATAGATATAGACACTATCCGATTTTTGCCTATCTTGAACGGACTAACAACTTGGCTTCAGCAGAAATTTGTCGGTGGTATGTCAGCGACACCAGCTACGACTACTACGCAAGCGAAAATCATGCAGTTTATGCCGCTTATCTTCATTTTCATTTTTTATAACTGGGCTTCTGGATTTGTGTTATATTGGTTATGTAATAATGTCTTTACTGTTGCTCAACAATATATACAAACTAATTATTTCCATGATGGCGAACTCGATAAACAGGAAAATACACCAAAACGAAAGCAGAAGTAAAAGGAAATATATACTTCAAGCAGACGCATTTGTAGTCGCGCAATTCACGCGCCGCTTATATTCACAGTAGTATTTCCTCTGCACTTATACGCGTGAATCTTCAACGGAACAAAGGAGTATGGCCAATTGCAAAATTATATTGAAACTGAAGCTGAAACAGTCGAAGAGGCAATTGAAATTGCTCTCACAGAACTTGAAACAACTCACGAACAAGTCAACATCATAATTATCAATGAACCGACAAAAGGCATTTTAAGCTTTGGTGCGAAACCCGCAAAAGTTCGTGCTACCCTTAAGGAAGATATCACGATTGCTCCTGAAACCGTTTTGAAAGAAATACTCACGCGGATAGGTATTAACGGCGATGTCAAATCTGACTTTATTGAAGGCAGTCTGCACCTTAATATGCTTACCGATTCTCCAGCACTTCTCATCGGTAAGCACGGACAGACGCTTGATGCTATTGAACGTATCCTCAATTGTGTCATCAATAAAAATGCTCTCGCCAAGAAAAAGGTGTTTGTTGATACAGAAGGTTACCGTGAACGTAGAGAACAGATGCTCGTTGACCTTGCCCATCAAGTTGCTGCAAAAGTCAAACGGACGCGGCAGAGTGTTGTGCTTTCACCTATGTCTGCGAAGGATCGCCGCATAATTCACCTCACCTTACAAACGGACGATACCGTTTCAACTTTTAGTCAAGGAGAAGGTGATGTGCGTCGCGTTGTTATTGCAAGGCAAGATGGTTACTGATCCAGAGATATTCTGCCGCCTTGTTAGATGCAAACGTAGTGGGACGATTACCAATTCCTCTGTGTCCTCGCGCCGTATCCGTAGAACGAGACTCGCTATATGAAATTTGACGATACAATCGCCGCCATCGCAACACCGAGAGGTGAAGGCGGCATCGGCATAGTACGCGTCAGCGGTTCGCTTGCGATCCCGATCGCTTGTCAGTTGTTTCACCCATCACGCGCTGTCTTACTTGACAAACTCCCATCGCATACACTCACACACGGACATATCATAGATACATCTGCATCTGATGAAGTCGTTGACGAAGTGTTGCTCGGCATCATGCGCGCGCCGAAAACATATACCACTGAAGACATTGTTGAATTTAACTGCCATGGTGGTATTGTCCCCTTAACATCTGTGTTAGCGTTAGTAGTAAAAGCAGGGGCAAGGCTTGCTGAACCGGGGGAGTTTACGAAACGTGCATTTCTCAACGGTAGACTTGACCTTGCACAAGCTGAAGCCGTAGCAGAACTCATCAGCTCAAAAACAGAACTTAGCCATAAAATCGCAATTAATGCGCTTGCAGGAAAACTCTCAGAGAGTGTGAATCACCTCAGTGATAGCCTCGCAACATTGTTGGCAGAAATTGAAGCCTCCATTGATTTTCCAGATGAAGACCTGGATTTTATGAAAATAGAGACGCAGCTGCATACTGCCCGTGCTGTTCAAGCAGATTTGGTGAGTCTGTTAGAAACTGCTTCTGAAGGACGTCTCATCAAAGAAGGTGTCAACGTTGCCATTTTGGGCAAACCGAATGTCGGAAAATCCAGTCTGTTCAATGCTTTAGTTACCACTGCACGGGCAATTGTCACAGACATCCCCGGAACAACGCGCGACACAATTGAGGTGCCGATTAACATCGGCGGTATCCCGATCAATCTCGTTGATACAGCAGGTATTCGACAGACAGAGGACATCGTTGAAATACAAGGCGTTCAAAGGAGTAGAGATGTTCTCAATACAGCAGAATTTCTACTCCTTATGTTTGATGCATCCGTACCCCTAAATGAATCGGACATTGAATTATTGCAGATTGCAAATTCCCACCGTGCCATTCTCATTCTAAATAAAATTGATCTCTCCATTGTCATACAACAACAAGACTTATCTGATCATTGTCCAAAGACTCGCGTTGTTCAGACAGCAATTACCGAAGGGAAAGGTATTGATGTGCTGAAAACTGCCATCCGTGAGGAGCTTCTTGGTGGAACATTCGTCATGGCTGAATCTCCGATTATTACCAACGCACGCCATCAAGACGCGCTACGACGGGCACAAGAGGCACTTGACGATGTTATAGCAAGTTTAGAAAACGGCATGCCGCCTGATCTCGTTTCTGTTGACCTGCGGATTAGTCTTGATGCTCTCGGTGAAATCGTAGGCAAAACAACTACTGAAGATATTTTGGATCGTATTTTCTCACAGTTCTGTGTTGGAAAATAACTGAATTTTACTTTCGCAAAAAAAGCCAGTACAAATTGATTTAATCTTTTTCTGGACATTCTTTGTAGAATGTGTTATTATTTTAACAATTAGGGAAGCGATACCCGGTTGCGTGGATTTTCCGTTCAACATCACAATTAAGGCGTATGCTTCATTTTGATCGCACAAGTTAAAATAAGGAGAGAATTGATGTATAATTCTGTTTTTCACCGTCACACATACTATCTCGTTGGACTCATTGTCCTCTTCTTGATGGCTGTAGCAATCCCTGTTTTTGCTGAAGGGGAAGAAGCTGGTATTGAAGGGGAAAAAGTTGATACTGAAGCGGAAAAAACTGTCGAAGAAGAGACTAGTTCAGGAACAGTTGAATGGGGAACATCTATTGCGGAAGCCACGGCACAATCCGTTGAAACCGGCAAACCGATTATGATGGACTTCTACACAGAATGGTGAGGATGGTGCAAGCGGCTGGATGCCGACACATTCACTGATGAACGCATTGTTGCTATTGCTGAGAATTTCATTCCTGTTAAAGTAAACCCGGAAATCAAAGAACAGCCTGAAAACAAGAAAGCACAAGACAAATATGGGATTAGAGGGTTTCCTGCAATTCTGTTCATTGCACCGGATGGCGGCGTCATCAAGAATCATTCTGGATACATGCCACCGGATCAATTTTTACCTGTAATGGAAAATGTGATAAAAACAGAGGCTAACTTCCAAGAAAAGCTGGCAAAACTCAAGGAGATGCCTGACGATCCCAAATTGAACCGGCAGATCGCCAGGCTCTTCCTGAAACGTCAACAAATTGAAAAAGCACTTCCAATCAGCGAGAAAATGCCCGATGATGTCGGACTCAATCGCGAATTTGCTATTTACTATCTTGGCAAGAATCAATTTAAAAAAGCACTCCTGATTAGCGAGAAGATGCCGGATGATGTCAAGTTGAACAATGAATTTGCAATGACTTATCTGAAAACGATGCAAATTAAAAAGGCACTCCCGTTTAGTGAAAGGGTTTTCGAAAATGACCCAGATAATAGTACGGGACTTTTACCTAAGTTACATCTCCAAATCGGACTCACTTACGCCATGCAAATTCAGCGTAAATCTGGAGAGGAAGCTACAGAATTTGCTTCAAAAGCTGTGATACGTTTCCAAAAAGTCATTGAAATGTACCCGAAAAGTGCGGATTACGATCAGGCTCAGTATTATCTCGGGGTTACATATTCACTCAATGGACAGCTAGAGGAAGCTACTGAAGTGCTTGAGAAGTTAATGAATCACACCACCAATGATAGGATGAAGCAGAATGCTGAGGCGGCACTGAAACGTGTTCAGAAATTGTCTGAGGAAGCTGCCGCTAGCGAAAGCGAAACCGACAACTAAACTTGTAATAAATTTGCAACTTCCGCGGGGGTAAGAAATCTATATTGCCCCTGCGGGAGATTGCCTAACCCTAACGTACCCACACGTGTCCGCTTCAAACGGATCACCCGGTGTCCTACCGCCTTAAACATTAGACGTACCTGTCGTTTTTTCCCCTCGTGAATAATCACACTCAATTTTGCGACTTCACCATCCTTGTTTATTTTCTTATGAGTAGGTAAGGTAGGTGCGGTCTTCACATTTAGTTGTTTGATTTTCGCAGGTGCAGTTTTTCCGCCGGGAATAGCAATACCACTACGTAGACGGTCGAGCGCGCTTTTGCTCGGAACACCGTTTACCCATGCAAGATATGTCTTTTCAATCTCATGGCTCGGATGCATTAACCGATTAGCAAAATTGCCATCATTCGTAAATAGCAGTAGACCTTCAGTCTCTAAATCCAAACGTCCCACAGGATAAATTGACTTAGGCAGATCCGATAATAGATCCATTACGGTAGGTCGTCCCCGTTCATCATTACGGGTTGTCAAATAACCAACAGGCTTATTTAGCATTAGATAGAGACGTTGTGTTAGCGGCTCAACCTTTCTCCCTTCAAATTCAATGTAATCCGTTGCTTCGTCAATTGGATGACCGGGAGTGACGATCTCCGTGCCGTTAACGGTGACATGTCCCTCACGAATTGCTTGCTTTACCGCACGTCGAGAGGCGATACCTGAGGTAGCGATATATTTTTCAAGCCGCACTGTTTATCCCACCCTTGATTACATTTCTATCTGCCAATTTCTCTTTTTTGCGATTCTGCGAAGCTCCCGATTCGGGTTTACTGCAACGGGATACCCAAACAATTCCAGTTTATAAACATCTGAGTGGTGGTTTCCATAAGCATAAGATGAACTGAGATCAAACCCATGCGTCATAGCAAGTTCTTTGGCAAGGGCTGCTTTGTCTTGAGCATAAGGACGCACACCAACGCGGTTACCGGTAAATCTACCATCAGCCACCTCCAGTTCGTCTGCGACCATGAGATCGGTCTGAAAATGTTCATGGAAAAGTTCAACAAGAAATGACAACGAACCGGACATCAGGATTACTGATCGTCCCTCATTGCGGTGGGTTTGTATGAGTGTTGAAATGCTGGGGAAAATGCTTGCTTGCAGTGACTCAATAAAGCATTCTCGCGCAAGTTCACAAAGGTGACGCTGTTCTAAACCGCGTAGATGGATTTTGTTTGATTTTGCCTCAGGATATGATCTGATCTTTAAAAAATGAGATGTCCACGCAAATAGATTTGCAATAGGAATTTCCCCATGACTCAATAAATATTTGAGAAAAACTTTCTCTGAAGAAAGATGGATAATCGTCCCATCAAGATCGAAAATAGCACATGTTTTTTTCATATTTTAAAATAATGTAAATTAGAGGGTTGCTTAGTGAACCCGCCGATTGCGCTTGGCATTCAAAGGATTCACTACGTTAAAAATGACTGTGAATAAGTACGAAAACTCCACTGACGATATTAAAATTTTCTGGATTTACCTTTTTAGATTTCCCCAAGTTGTAGCAAGTTTGCCACCGGGAGACACCGCATAGAACACACCCTGATTCATATCCTGGTTGATCTCGTCTTCGGTGAGTGCGCGGTTGTAAATGGCTACTTCGTCAACGAAGCCTACCGTGCCGCCTAATGGGGTTTGGGATTTGCCGATACGGAAAACAACATCAACGCTGTTGATTTTACCATCTGGTGGTTTGTATTCAACATCTAACTCGCCATCAATATATTGGCGGATCACACTGCCATCATAAGTAGAAGCGACATGGTGCCATTCTTCCAACTCAGGCTTAATGGTCTGTTTACTTCGTGAACCTTGCCATCCACCGATGTTCATCCATGTCTCAATTTGCGGTGCACCGGTAGAATCCGAACTCCACTGAAGACAATAACCACCGGTGTTGTCTGAAGTCCTACGTCCCATTAGGTTAGAGTCGCCTTGGTCTTGTTCAGGGAAAAGCCACGTTTGAATTGTGAGCGCATCAGTAATATCCAGTTCGGGAACAGAGTCAATTTCAACAAACTGCTCTGTAGTCTCCAGATGAATACACCCACCAATTTTGCCATCTTTCGACCAAGTCGCGCCTTGAAGAGTAGCTTCAAGGTTATTCCCACTTGCATCCATGGATTTCGCGCCGCTGCCCTCATCAAAAGGGAGATACAACATAAGAGCCTTGTCATCCTTTAACGCCCAAGCACTGGCACTTAGACTTAGGGTAATAAGAAGAAAAACAGTTATTAATTTCATATCAAACTCCTTTATTGTGAACCAAACTTTGCCCGGATCAAACATGTTAGAATTTAGAAATTTGTATTTCTTTCGCGGTAATAAATTCCAGCAATGCAGGAACACCTTCCTGTGTTTTTTGGATTCCGCGTTGGATCGCTGGGATAATTTGGTCAGGTGTTTCTACACGCTCACCGTATCCGCCGAATGCTTTCGCCATATCTGCGTAGTTACCAGAAATATCTGTACTGCGATATTTCTCGGTAGATACAGGCATAATCGGAATTTCAATTGCCATAGAGAAATTGTTGAATAGGACAGAGAGGATCGGTATTCTTTCACGGACTGCGGTTTCAAAATCCATTCCTGTAAAGCCGATTGCTGCGTCACCCCAAACGTTGATACACAGAGCATCCGGTTTTGTGAGTTTTGCACCCATTGCGAGACCGAGACCGTAGCCGAGTTGTGTTGTTTTTCCCCAACCGATGTACGTGAGCGGACTTTCACATTGCCAAAATGGGGATAGTTGATCGCGAGGGCTTCCTGCATCGTGTGTGATTATCGTGTTTTTGACATCAACGGTATTTAGAAGGTCCCAAATAACTCGATAGGGAGTCATCGGCACTTCTTTAGAGGTAAGTTTAGGCATCCACTCCTCAAGCCATTCTGTTTTCACTGTACTAATCTCTTCAGCAACAGCAGCAGTTTGACTATCGGATGCACCGTTGGAACGATCTCGGATAGCCGCTACCAATCCCTCTAAAATCAAGCCGGCATCGCCGACAAGTGCAGCATCAACCGGAACGTCTTTGTTAATATCAGCGGGATCTAACGTTGCATGAATAACCCGTTTACCTTCTGGTATCTTGACACCGAAGTGGGTTCTACTGAAACTGCAACCGATACCGAAAAGGAGATCCGTCTTTTGAAGGAAGTGATGGACAGGTTTCGGGATGGAACGTCCACCTGAACCGAGTGCTAACGGATGGTTTTCTGGAAAAGCACTTTTTCCTCCCAAACTCGTAGTTACAGGCGCAGCAAGCAATTCAGCAAGTTCTCTCAACGCATCCCATGCTTGTGCGTAATGGACACCTTGCCCTGCATAAATGACTGGACATTCTGCATCAATCAAAGCATCTGCAACCGCTTCAATCTCTCTACTATCGGGACCGTAGCGTACTGTGGGAACAGGTGTCGGTTCAAAGGGTTCTGGAATTTCCTGTGACATAAGATCAGCAGGTATTTCTACAAGCGCGGGTCTCGGTCTGCCATTACGCACTTGTGTAAAGGCGCGCCGCATAACCTCTGGCAATGCCTCTGGCACCGTGAGTTGTTCACATGACTTGGTCACGTGCCGATAGTTCAGAGCAGAATTGAAGTTCGGTTGAATTTGGGCCAAGAGTCTTGCATACCCCATCGGTAACACGACAATCGGAGCGGAATCGCCATAAGCTTGTGCGACTCCACCGAATGCGTTTTCAGAACCGGGACCACTCTGCATACAGAACACACCAATCTGCTGTCCAGAAGTCATCCGACTCACAGCATCTGCCATGTGAAGACCGATACGTTCTTGGCGAACAATAATCGGTCGGATATCCACCTTCGCGGCTGCTTCAATAATTGGGTTAACAGGATATGCAAAGAGATACTGCACACCCTCAGTCTTAAGGACTTTCGCAACCGCATCAACGACTTTCATAAATATCTCCTATAAACGCTTTTACGGACTTGTTGGACTTCCTGCATCCATCACAAGCGGAAAATGGTCGCCTGCTAATTTTTCGCCATCATTCACTGTGACAAACCTTTTCATAACATGGTTCCCACTTTCATCGTAGCGCGTTTCACTCGTCATATAGTGTACTGCGATTGCTCGGCGTGGACGACCACTACTGTTGTCGTGTGATCCGTGCCACGTCAAAGAATGATGATAATGGACATAGCCTTTTGGAGCGGGACAAAGTTCTACTTCCAATTCGTGCTCTTCAAATTGGTCGGGCATTGAGTGGATATCTTTAACAGAATGCAAAAACGGAATCTGGTTACCCCAGTGGTATGACCCAGGCACCATCCGCATACACCCGTTGCTCTCATCAACATCGTCTAACGCGACCCATCCAGTTACCTGGCTGGTTTTCGGCATAAGAATTGGCCAATACGGCGAATCCTGATGCCACATGTTAACGCCACCGACTTGTGCGGGTTTATATTGGATTTGATCGTGCCAAACCCGCACCTCTGTCGCCGATGTGAGTTGCCCGATTTCTTCAACCATGATTGGATTGTGAACGAGTTTCCGATAGGCAGGACTTGCCTCCCAGATGTTAACAATTTGCCAGACTGGAGTTTCTTCTCTGCCGCCGAGGTTCGCAATGTGGACAGGTTGTGGGATATCGTCTTTTTTGTAGTCATCAATAACGCGTGTCAATTCTGACCGCAATTCATCAACTTGTTCATCACTCAAGACACGACTTCCAAGGAGAAATCCCTTCTCACGGAACGTGTCAATTTGAGCTTGGTTAAGCATATTTTTCTCCTATAATTCCCATTTAAACCGATTTGTAGTGTGAGTTTCTGTGCATCACATCAAGTTGAATTGGTATTATACCAAATTAATCCGATTTGTAGCGCGAGGTCCCCGTGCCTCACAATGCTGACTTTATCAGAAAACGTCGAATCAAGTTAATTTTATATATTATACAAATTTCTTGTCCAGATAGGTTTATACCATTGGATTTGTGGGTACACCCGATTCCATAACAAGTGGAAAATGATCGCCCGACAATTTGTCGCCGTCATTTACATTAACAAAAGACTTCATGAGGTGATTGCCACTTCCATGGTAGATAGTTTCGCTTGTCATATAATGCACCGCAATTGCGCGTCTCTGCGCACTGCTTGTGTTGTCATGCGATCCGTGCCACGTCAATGAATGATGGAAATGGACATGTCCCTTCGGTACTGGGCAGAGTTCCACAGAGAGTTCGTTGTCTTCAAAGTGGTCATGCATTGTATGGATATCTCCGACACTACGCAAAAACTGCATCTGATCGCCCCACTTATAGGAACCGGGGACCATACGCATGCACCCGTTGGTTTCGTCTACATCGTCTAACGCAACCCAAGCAGTTACCTGACTCGTTTTGGGGAGAAGAATTCCCCACAATGGTGAATCCTGATGCCATTTGTTGACTCCACCGATCTGAGGTGGTTTGTATTGAATCTGGTCGTGCCAAACACGCAACTCTGTTGCAGACGTGAGTTGTCCGATTTCTTCTACAATAATTGGGTTGTAAATAAGTTGATGGTAGGCAGAACTCGCCTCCCAGATATTGACAATTTGCCAGACAGGACTTTCTTCTCGTCCACCGAGGTTAGCGATTCGGACTGGCTGTGAGACATCGGTTTTTTCATAATCATCAATTACGCGTGCCAATTCTGACCGCAATTCTTCGATTTGTTCGTCAGTCAGGACACGGTTTCCGAGGAGAAAGCCTTTCTCACGAAACGTGTCAACCTGGGTTTGGATAAGCATATTTATCTCCTATGGAATTTTATCTAACGCATTATAGCATGTTTTTATCGCGCTGTCAATTGGTTAATTATGAAGGGTGTGTAAATATTTTGTCACAGATATTATCATCTGTCGGGCAGAGCAGTTTCCTAACCGAACCGGATCGTCAATAACCAGAAATCCGATAATATCTTAAAACTGAATGTTTCTCACAGTCATAATCAATTGATTGAGAATAAATATGAAATCTGTTATATTATTGGAACGAACTTGTAGATAGAGGTGAAATGATGCGTTTTTTTCAGAATATCGTTGCATGGATAGTTTCCTTGGAATCTGGCAAACCCTTTCAAAAATGGGTGCCGATTATCCTTAAAATTTTGGGTGTTGTTGCGTATGCCTTTGCTTTTGTGTGGAGTATTGCGCTTATCATGGGTGTTGTAATAGCCGAGGGAGATAGGGACGGATTAGGTAGACTGATACTTCCCTTCATTGGGTCAATTCTGATAGGATTGTTCAACATTGGGATCGGGGTACTTCTTATCATGTTGTTTTGGAACAGATCGAATAAAATTAGGGACACTAATCATGATTCCAGTTCCATTTTACTAGAAATTGCAGTCATCCTAATTAGACTTTCCGGTGAAATCGCATTGATCATACTCATTAGCACAGGTCTGTATACCTTGGTGCTAGCGATCTTCGGAATCGGTCTCCCAGGCGGGATCAATTTACTTTATTTCCCATTTGACGTAAATATGTCCATTAGTGCTGATTTGACGTTGGGTGTAATTTCACTAATTTTTACAAGTATATATGGAATGATCGCATTGATTTTTTCTTATGTTCTCGCTGCGTTGCTCAATCTGATTATCGGGATGGCAACAGATCTTAGAAAAATTGACACTACGTTGTCAACTGAGGAAATCTCCTCTGATTCATAAGAAATATGGAGATATTGACTTCACTAAAGGAATATGGGTAATGAAATTCGCAATAATCCTTTGTATCACACTTATATTATTTGCCGGTTGCGGAAATCCTAATTTGGATGATCCAAAAGTCCGTGAGAAAATTCTTGCTGAAGCAATAGACGAAGACAACTTGCAGGCTCGACAAGCACCTTCGGGTGAAGAACTACACTACGCACCCAATCAGGAACAGCCTTATACAGGATGGATTAAGCGAAATCACAGTCTACAGCAGTTTCGGCGCGGTGAACCGAATGGCATCTATATCAGTTGGTATGGCAACGGACAGAATGTGGAGAAAGGTGCGTTTAAGAAAGGCAAGTTACATGGATTGGGAGTTGAATGGTATGAGAACGGACAAAAAAGAAGTGAAGTGACCTATAAAAACGGCAACTTAGATGGGACGTGGACTGAGTGGTATGAGAACGGACAAAAGAAGAGTGAAGGAACATACAAGAATAGCAAGAAAGATGGCATGTGGACTGAATGGGATCAAGATGGAAAACAGCTGCGAAGTGAAAACTACAAGGATGGAAAAGGAGAACATGATAGCACTTTAACACCATTAGTAAAAGAGGAGGAATAAATAATGGCAGAACAACACCACGAACTTGCTCACGTTTTTGCTGAGCCAACACAAACCGTTAACGACGCGCGAGGTAGTGCCACACGTGATCTCAACACACCGTATACATTTCCAAACTATACCAAACCGCAGTGTACCGGCGTTACGACTAAAGAGTTTTTCAAACCAGAAATAAGGTTTGCTACGGATAATTGATAGATTTGCCTTGCTTATTATACACAGCCATGTTATGTTCATAGAGAAAATCAGTAATGCGTAACACACATCCTCAAGAATTGCAATTCTATCAAACACCGAGCGGAAATGTCCCTTTCATTGAATGGTTTAATGAATTTCAAGATCAGAACAATCGTCCTTCTGCTCTGTGGTGGTGACAAATCATCGCAGACACGAGATATTGCACGCGCAAAAACCTATTGGTTAGAACATAAGGAGACAAGTTGATGAGAGAATATCGAAAATGGCGTAATTTTTTACTTGAGCAACTTGCCAGACGGGAGGCGGCGATTGATTATCTCCACATCACATTAGAAGAATACCAGGTGGACAGGGATATTGCCTTCTTTCTAAAAGAAGTCCGAACAGTTATTGATGCGCAAGGGGGAGTAAAAGAAGTTGCTAAGCGAGCCTCCATGGTTCCAGAAACTTTATTAGAATTTCTTTCAAGCGAGGAAGCTCCGCGAATTGACATCTTAGCAAATATACTTACTGCACTTGGATGTCAACTTACAATTGTACCATTAAATGACGAGGAAATGTCTACTGACATTGAACTTACTGGAGACACAGAAATTCCGAAATTCGAAAATGCACAGACACAATTAGTTGAATCAGATTCAACTCAGTAACGGAGGCGTTAATAATGGATGAACAACGTCACGAACTTGCTCACGTTTTTACCGATCCATCACAGACAGTTAACGATGCACGAGGTACTGCCTCACGCGATCTCAACACACCGTATACCTTTCCAAACTACACAAAAGCGGAGTGGACTGAAAAAGCCGAAGCATTACGACAACAGATTCGGGTTGCAAACGGTTTGGTCCCGATGCATGAACCGACACCGCTAAACGCCAAAATCTTCGGAAAAATTGAACGAGAAGATTACACCGTTGAAAAAGTCTATTTTGAACCCTTTCCAGGCTTCTTTACTACAGGAAATCTCTACCGTCCAAAAGGGAAAACCGGTCCGTTTCCGGGAATTGTAACCCCACATGGACATTGGGGACGTGGACGTTTAGAAGACATTGAGCGCGGTTCGATTCCTGCCCGATGCATCAACTTTGCAAAGCAGGGATATATTGTCTTTTCCTACGACATGATCGGTACAAATGATAGTAGTAAACAGGTTGAACACTACTACGGAAGGGAGCAGGAGGCTCTCTGGGGGTTGAGTGGGATGGGACTCCAACTCCAGAACGGCATTCGCTCTATTGATTTTTTGCAAAGTTTACCGGATGTTGACAAGGAACGTATCGGTTGTACAGGCGCGTCGGGTGGAGGAACACAAACCTTTATCTTAACAGCAGTTGATGAACGCATCAAGGTCTCTGCACCTGTCAATATGATTTCTGCGACGATGCAGGGCGGTTGTCGATGTGAAAACGCTCCGAATTTACGGTTGGATGCAAGTAACCTTGAAATCGCAGCCTTAATGGCACCACGCCCTCTTCTGCTTGTTTCGGCAACAGGCGATTGGACAGCAAATACACCAACGGTTGAATATCCTGCAATCCGAAGCGTTTATGCACATTTTGATGCGAAAGACAAGGTGCATCAGATTCAGGTGGATGCGGAACATAACTACAATAAGGAAAGCCGTGAGGCAGTATACGCATGGTTCGCAAAATGGTTGTTAGAAGTTGAGGACACCTCCGCATTCAAAGAGGTGCCGTATCAGGTTGAATCGGATGAAGCGTTGTTAGTGTTTTCTGATCGTGATATACCTAAGCATGCGCTGAAACAAGAGGAAATTCTGCCTGCTTGGGTTAAAAGTTCTCAAGAAGCGATTGATAAACGTAAACCAACGAATGAAAATGAGCATGAGAAGTTTAAGGAAGAGATGGGAAGCGCGTTACAACATGCCCTCGGATTGCACATACCAAACAGTAGTGAGTTGACGCTTATTGAACCTGAAGGTGCTTTTCCAACAACTTATCAGACACACTTTTCTGCCAGACACCTTGTCATCGGTAGAAAAGGTATAGGAGACGCTATCCCTGCTGTCCTATTTCGCACAGAACCTTTGGTAGGACACGATCCCGTAGTCGTCATCGTGCACCCAGAAGGGAAAGAGAAGTTAATTGATGCGGAAACAGGTGAACCTTTGCCAATTATCACCGACCTTGTGAGTTCTATTCCTGATCATAAAGTCTTCATTATAGATGTTTTCGGTACAGGTGAACACGGCGAATATGAGAGGTCGGAGGAAACAAACTATTTTACCACTTATAACCGAACAACTGCGGCATTACGCGTGCAGGACATATTGACTACGTTGCTCTATTTCTCAACCAGAGGTGATGTTTCGGAGGTGAGCCTCGTCGGAATAGGCGAAGCAGGTTTGTGGGGGTTGCTTGCAGCGGGATTCGCGAATATCAAAAACGTCGTCGTGGACGCTGCACAATTTGATAATAATAGCGATAATGCTTTTTTGGAGACTTTACCAATTCCAAGTTTGCGCAAAGTAGGTGATTTCCGCACTGCGGGGACACTTGTCGCTCCACGTAATCTTATTATCCACAATACTGGTGATGCCTTTGACACTCAATGGATTCAAGATGTGTATCAGAATATAAGCATGGAACAACATCTGTTTGTGAATAAAGAAAAACTGTCAGATTCAGTAATTGCTGGAATGATCGCGGGGCCGTAATTAACAAAATGTGGATGGACATAAATCCACACTTACAATGAAGATGGCGAGGCACAGAGACCTCGCCATACAGTTTTTAGGGGTTAAATTACACTATAGATTATATCCACGTTCGTTGTGTTGTGATATGTCAAGACCTTGACGTTCATCATCCTCTTCAACGCGTAAGCCAACTATAGCATCAACGATTTTAAGGATTATAAACGATAGCCCACCACTCCAAACAATGGTAATGATGATGCTGCGGAACTGTGCCCAAACCTGCATACCGATGCTATTGTCCATTCCAACACCGCCTAAAACTTTTGCAGTAAAGACACCTGTCAACAGCGCACCGACAATCCCGCCAATGCCGTGAACACCGAACGCATCTAATGAGTCATCATAGCCGAGTTTGGATTTTAGACTCGTAGCACCCCAGAAACAGACAGCACCAGAGGCGAACCCGATAACAAGCGCACCAATCGGTCCAACTGTGCCTGAAGCAGGCGTAATTGCAACTAACCCAGCAACAGCACCTGTAACTATACCCAGAACACTCGGTTTACCATGTTTGCCCCACTCAATAAACATCCATGTAACTGCTGCAGTAGCGGTTGAAACCTGCGTAACAAGCATTGCCATGCCAGCACTTCCATTAGCAGCTAAAGCACTACCGGCATTGAACCCGAACCAGCCTACCCAGAGCATTGACGCACCGACCACGGTGAGCGTCAAACTATGCGGCGGCATTGCCGTCGTCTGGTAACCGAGTCGTTTTCCGACTAAAATAGCAGCAACTAATGCAGCGATACCAGCGTTAATATGCACTACATTTCCACCTGCGAAATCAAGCGCACCAATAATATCGCCAAACAGTGAACCACCACCGTCTGCGTTCGCCCATGCCATATGGCATATAGGCGCATAGACAATTAGTGACCAAGCTGCGGAGAAAAGCAGCATCGCAGAGAACTTCATCCGTTCAGCGAAGGCGCCGGCAATCAAGGCAGGTGTAATAATCGCAAATGTCATTTGGAAAACTACAAAAACGGTTTCGGGAATAGTTCCGCTTAAAGTATCTACGCCAATACCTTTCAGGAAAAATGTGCCGAGTCCGCCAACAAAGGAGTTGAGTGTTATTGTCTCTTTCACCATGCCAGCAGTGTTGAAGGCGAGACTATACCCAATGACAATCCATAAAATGGTGATAATCCCTGTTAAGGCGAAACACTGCATCAGCACAGAAAGCACATTTTGCACGCGCACAAGCCCTCCATAAAAGAGGGCAAGTCCAGGAATAGTCATAAACAGCACGAGTGCAGTAGCAATAAGCATCCAAGCAGTGTCACCGGAATTTAGTGTCGGAGTTTCCTCTTCTGCAGGTGTCTCCTCCACTTCCGCAGGTGTTTCTTGTTCTGGTTGAGCTGTTGAATCTTCCTGTGCTGCTGCCTCTTCCTGCTGTCCTGTAGGCGCATCTTGTGCCAGAACTAAAATTGGCACGGCACACATCATTAAAATAAGAATTAGCGTTCCAATTCGCATAAAATCAAACTGCGTCTTTGCAGTTCTTGATGCACTTCGTT
Organism: Candidatus Poribacteria bacterium; assembly: GCA_965237835.1. GTDB lineage: Bacteria > Poribacteria > WGA-4E > WGA-4E > WGA-3G > MSPOR6. Next base: position 2,623,738 of record OZ250160.1, read on the forward strand.
GTAGCATCTCTATATCCTCCTTAGTATTAACAAGCAGATAATGCTTGTCTCTTGTTCAAAAAATGGTAGACAACCTGTCTACTTCCCAAATATCGTAAAGCAGTAACTTTTGTCTACACAACTTGTACAGAAAAAATCATCCCAACAAGGGATTATACCCGATTAACGGGATTTGTAGCGCGAGGTCCCCGTGCCTCGCAATGCTGACTTTATCGGAAAACTTCGAATCAAGTTAATTTGGTATTACAACTATTGTATCAAAACATCAATTAGAAACAAAGCATAATTATAACGTCAAATACAGATAGAATAGAAAACAGGAACGCCCACAAGCCAAGAAGTATAACTCAGGGATAAGTGAAACTTCCTGTGGGCGTTCCTTATTATTCAGTTGTAACCTCCTAATCGGAGGTTATCTGAAAATATGTTTAACGTATTGAAGAGACATTGAAGTCCGGATAGGCACTTGCACCGTGTTCTTCATAGTCAAGTCCTGCCTGTTCTGCCTCTTGCGAAACCCGCAAGCCTGTAACTGCTTTGATTGCGTAGAAGAGAATAAAGCCTGTTACGAGACACCATGCAAGGACAGCAACGACACCAACGAATTGTGCCCAGAGAAGTTCAAATCCTCCACCAAAGAAAACTCCCTTTAAGTCTTTTGTGTTGGCGAAAAATCCAAGAAGGAGTGTTCCTAAAGCACCGCACGTTCCGTGAACAGAAACAGCACCAACTGGGTCGTCAATGCGGAAACGTTCAAGCAATAACACACTGAGAACAACAACAATACCACCGAGTGCTCCCATAATAGCCGCGGATGTCGGACTAACAGAGGCACAACCAGCAGTAATTGTTACCAATCCGGCGAGTGCACCGTTAAGTGACATACCCGCATCGGGTTTACCGAGAAATATCCATGCAGTGAGCATCGCTGTAATGGCACCTGCAGCGGCAGCGAGGTTCGTAGTTACGGCAATGCTGGAAATAGCTCCTGCATCTGCCCCCATCTGACTACCGGGGTTAAATCCGAACCAACCGAGCCACAAGATAAAGACACCAAGTGCGGCAAGAGGTAGATTATGACCGGCAATCGGTCTTGGTTTACCATCGCCATCATATTTACCAAGCCGTGGACCTAAGACGATAGCACCTGTCAATGCAAGCCAACCGCCTGTTGAATGGACAACTGTTGAACCAGCAAAATCGGACATGCCCAAATCTGCTAACCAACCGCCACCCCAAATCCAGTGACCAACAACTGGATAGATGATACCGGTGATGAAAACACTATAAATCAGATAACTTTTGAATTGTGTACGCTCTGCCATTGCACCGGAGACGATAGTCGCAGCAGTTGCGGCAAAAACGAGCTGGAAAAGCCATGCTGCGTGCGTCGGCACAGAACTCCACTCTAATGAACTGAACACACCGGATTCAGTTGGAACGAACCATCCGCTTGTTCCCATGAATGCGTTACCGGCACCAAACATAATCGCAAACCCGATTGCCCAATAAGCAATTGAACCCAGTGAGAAGTCCATCAGGTTTTTCATGAGGATGTTAACTGCATTTTTGGCACGTGTGAACCCAGCTTCCACCATAGCAAAACCTGCCTGCATAAAGAAAACGAGAAATGCAGCAACAAGCACCCATAATGTGTCTGCATTATATTTCGATTCTTCAACCTTAGTCTCATACACATCTTCATCAATCTTTGTATATTTCGCTTTCGCCTCATCATCAAGTTCGTTATATGCCTCTCCATCAATCTGCATTGATCCATCTAGGGCGAAAGCGTTCATACTCAGTAGACAAGTCAGGATGAGAACCGTTATTATAAACACTTTATTCATTTGATAAGCTCTCCTATGTTTCAATAAAACTGCTTTTTCTTAGAACTCCGAAGAACTGAAAGTTTAAACCCGTTCGACGATATTTTGGGTTCATCGCGAATCACTCGGTAATTGTTTGCCTCGGATTCGCGATGAACCCAAGTAAGGAACAACCGAGAGGTTAACCTCACTGTTACGCTTCTTCTTACCAAGAACGGAAGAACATCATCCTACCGGTAAGTCCCGAATCTTCAGAATCTTCTTCAAGTTGGGTTTCAATACCGACAAAGAGACCGAGCGTGTTATTTTCACCGTAGCCGAGGTTGATACGTCCACCAACAACAAGACTACTAAGTCCTGTTTCAGTTTCCTCCTCTAAACCCTTTAATATGAGACTTGCTTCTACCTGCGGTCCGATAGCGATAGTATCATTAAGTGAATAGAGGAGAAAGTCGCGAGTATAGAAAGAATCATCACCGTAATCAAAGGGTGTGTTGAAAAACCCTTGTATCCAAGATTCAAAATAGATGGAACCAGCGGTGAGATATGTAAATAGCTGCGGGGCAATCAGAGAGGAGGGACCGTTTGCTGAAGCATAATCAAACCCAATACCGACCATGGGAAGGAAAATGAGTGACAAATCTTCGCTATCAACAGCCGGAATGCCAAGACCGAGGTCAAACTCAGCAAATGTGCCTACAACATAAATATCACTATCTATAGATACACTTCCCATGGGGTGACTACCACCAAACCAAATTTGTGTTCCGAGGCTATCTGTATCGGTACGGAACCAACCGGAAACACTTGATTCTTCCATTTCCATCTCTTCACCCTCTTCGTGGGAATCGGCGTAAACCATAGAAACGCTACCAACTGCGAGGATACAAACTATTGCCAATAATTTGGCTAACCCAAACGTTTTAAATTTCATTAAGTTCTCCTTAGTAAAATAATTCCAAGCACTACATTGCCGTGCTGGAATACATTGTGTGCCAGTTTAGTTTACAAAACTAATCTTGATTCTGACATCAACTTGTGATAGAATCTGTGCTTAGTTGCACTGCTTCCTTAAAGCAATATGCGTGCCAATTGTATTATGGTGTTAACTTTACATAATTATTGACGACTTAATACACCAATGACATAAGATAAACATTAGAGGTAGCCACACTCCAAGTTTCATAAGGACCTATAGTCACCTCAAAATAGATTGTTGAATTTCCATAGTTTGAGGAGATTGTTTTCTGCTAAAAATGCTGAAATTTTCATCACAAAACTGCCTAAAAAATAGGCATATATTGCTTATCTGTATAGTCAGTATCGGTGCAATCATTCGATTGTGGTATCTCGGACACTGGAGTTTCTGGATTGATGAGGTGCTCACCGTACTTGATGCCGAAGAGTTTTCTCTCACCAATTCCCCGATTAATCCAATCCCATATCTTGCAGCGAAGTTATCCGTATTTATTAGTGAAAAGTTATCATTTTTATTTCCGGGCGGGGATGAGTGGAACAGTCGACTTATTTTTTGTATCGCAGGTATCTTATCCATTCCAATCGTCTTTAACTTAGGACAGACATTATACAACAGTAGAGTTGGATTGTTAGCTGCGGCATTTGTTGCCTTGTCAAGTTGGCATCTATTTTGGTCACAAAACGCTCGCTCATACATCCTAACATTTCTGTTTGCTGTGTTGGCAGCGTGGTTTTTCTACCGATCTTTAGAAAATGATTCAACACTATTGACAATCTGTGCCCTCTTTTTCTGTATCTGTCTTATCTTGTCGCATCTACTCGCAGCTGCAATTGTGCCTGCATTGGCAGTCTATGCAATACTTCAGTTGTTAGCCGAACGTAACCGAAAACGATGGGTAAACCTGCTGATATTTTTTGTCCCGTTTGCAATACCTATGCTTATGCTGGTACTACCACAGATTCGCGGTTATATATCTTCTGGATGGGGGCATAATGAGTGGGGACGTAGTCCAATCTATATTGTTCTAACAATTGTCCAAGGGGTTAGTATTCCGATAGTTGTTGCTGCCTTTTTTGCAGGAATTGTAAAACCTATTGACCGTCCTACCCTGTTTTTAATCTGCTTCGCTGGAGTGCCTTTTGCACTGCTACTTATAGCATCTCAGTTGCAGAACGTAGCAGGCTATTATCTGTTTTGGACAACACCCTCCTATTTTATCCTCGCTGCAGTTGCATGTGAACGTGTCTGGGAAGAGATAAAATCGGAAGGCATCAGCGGCACGTTACGCGTCATCCTGCCGTGTGTGATTCTGATAACATTACTCTCTCAAGATTATCTCTATTTTCAGATTGAAAATGGCGGCAGACCGAAATGGAGAGAGGCACTTCATGCCATCCAAGCAAACCGAACACCTACTGATAAATTGGTGCTATCAGAACCCGAAATGGCGCGGTATTATTTGCCAGCAATGGAGTCGGTTGACATTGACAGGTTGGTAAAAGACACTACAGCTTTTGAGAGAGAATGGGAAAGTTCAGGTAGGAATAGGTTGTGGTTTCTTGTGGATGTGGCGAGTTTTAATGTTTTTGATGCGGATATGACAGTTCGTAATTGGATTCGTGAACGAGGACGCATGGTGGAAACGTTATCAGTGTTCTCACGCGCAAAAGACAGGACGATCCATATCTATCTGTTGGAATAGGATACTGCAAGGCGTTGGTATATGTCTGTCAAAGATGGCACTGTTAAGATATTTGTGCACTATATACCAAAGGTATGGGTATACTTTATTAACAGTGTGCGTCTCTTCGTTAGTAATTCCCTCGGTTTTTCATCGTCCCGGTATGTATTGAGATTTTGATTATAAACCAACCATAAGTCATTTCCTTCACGGAAGTTATATCGGAATCGAATATTTGTTGAGAACTGATCGCTGACACTACCTGTATTGCAATAACACATTTAGAGAGGCTTCCGTGTTGAAAGCTGCACGTGTTTGAAGCCGAATCACATAGGCATTAAATCCTTGATTGCGGTTGGGAAAACGGACGACATTAATTTCGTATTCACTGCTCATTTCCAGATGTCGGGAAACATTTAGTTCCTAATGAAGATTAAAAAATAAATTAGGTAATTCGGGCTTGAACCCCAACCCCGGTAGGTGCGGTTTGTAACCGCACCGGAACTTGCGGAATATGCGTCCGATAACCGTTTTCGCGAACGACTCGGTGCGGTTACAAACCGCACCTACCGGCCCTGGAGGATCACTAAATTAACGCATAAGGTGCGGTTTCCTAACCGCACCGATAGATTGGAATCAAGTTAATTGGTATAATACCCCAAGTCTGAAAAACATTTGACATTTCCCTTAAAATATGGTATGCTATTAATAGCATTGCTGGTAGAGATTTTCACCCTTGCTGCAAAGCAAGGTCTCTACCAACACCGAGTGAAAACGGGAGCGATGCTAAAGGAAGTCCGCAATGTGCACCTACAAATACAAGTTATACCCAATTAACCCGATTCGTAGCGCGAGGTCCCCGTGCCTCACAATGCTGACTTTATCCGAAGACGCAGAATCAAGTTAATTTGGTATTATAGGATAATAGTTGATAGCATTCAACAGATGAAATTGAAACTTCTCTGCCTCCTCGGTCCGACAGCAGTTGGCAAAACAGAGATCGCGATTCAACTTGCGCAACACTTTAATGCCGAAATCGTATCCGTAGATTCCCGACAAGTCTATCGGCAGATGGACGTTGGCACTGCTAAACCTACCCTTGCCGAACAACAGGCAGCACGACATCACCTCATTGACTGTATAGACATCACACAACCGTTTTCCGTTGCTGACTATCAATTCCTTGCTGACACTGCAATCTCAGATATCCAAAACAGAGGTAAACAGGCTTTACTTGTCGGCGGCGCGGGTCTTTACTTTCGGGCGATTGTTGATGGATTGTTTGAGGGACCGGCAGCCGATACTTCACTCCGCAAACAGTTTGAGGCGGATGCTGCACAGCACGGTGTTGATGTGCTCCATGATCGCCTCCGCGCCTGTGATCCAGAATCTGCCGAACGAATCCACCCAAACAACTTGATCCGAGTCATCCGTGCGCTTGAAATCTACGAATTGACTGGTACTCCCATGTCCGAACACCAGCAGCAGTGGCATCAGGAAAACCAGCGGTATCCATTTATCGCCTTTGGGTTGACAATGCCTCGCGCGCTACTTTACCGTCGGATTGAACAACGCGTAGACGTGATGCTTGCTAACGGATTGATAGCGGAGGTGGAGTCGTTGTTAGCAGCAGGATATTCACGGGATACTTTTGCGCTCCAAAGTTTTGGGTATAAAGAACTGATAACCTATCTGGATGGGGGGTGTACGTATGTTGAAGCAGTTTCACAATTAAAACAGAACACGCGCCAATTTGCCAAACGACAGTTAACGTGGTTTCGTAAAGATATGCGTATTGAATGGTTAGATCGTGAGGAAACGCCCGATATTGTTGGCTATATTTTAAGGAAGATTAAAGGACAATTATGATAAACACGTTCTTGATTATGTTAAGTAAAACTGATACAATAAATGATTGATGCTCTTAGCGAAAAGGAGAGAAAGATGAGACATTTTGGAACACAAGGTCCAGTCAACCCTCAAGAGCACTACGTCGTTTCGCGTACCGAAGAAATTGCCGACTACATCAAGCGCGTCAAAGAAGGTAAATATGTCGTCTTGTTCGCACCACGTCAAACAGGCAAAACTACCTTCTTTCAGGCTGCCTTAGAAACACTCACTGTTGGTACTGTGCCCAACACTGCTGTTACTCAAACCGAATCCGCTACAAGTTTAAACTACTTCCCAATTCAACTAAATTTTGACATATATAAAAACCTTGACTTGTCTCCTTTCTATGGGCATCTGTACGAACAGATGCGCGAAGGAATAATAGCAGTTCTCCAAAAACGTGGCAGCGTTCCATCTGAAAATTTACGGCAATTTCTGGAGAACACAACATTAACAGATCATCTCTCAATGCTGTCGTTCTTTAAAAGGTTTGCAAGGTTTTTGGACTCTGAATACGATGGTCAGCAGGTTGTTCTTGTGATTGATGAATTTGATGGTATCCCTCAAGTCGCAGTAAGTGATTTCCTTCATACGCTCCGCCATATTTACATTTCCGGTAAGCCGCGATGTCCTCACAGCGTCGGTATTGTCGGGGTTAAAAGTATCGCACAACTGAACTATGATCGGTCTATTTCCCCTTTTAATATTCAGGATGAATTTCATTTACCCAATTTTACCCTTGAACAGGTTCAGAAACTGCTTGGACAATATACTGACGAAGTCGGACAAGTCTTCATCCCAGAAGTTATAAAGTCTATTCATAAGCAAACTGCCGGGCAACCTGTGCTTGTCAACCGATTCGCGCAGATTCTCACAGAAGAACTAGATATTCCAAAAACCGAGCCAGTTACTATGATACACTTTTCAAAGGCACACGCTCAACTGCTTGAGGAAGATAACACTAACTTCACACATCTGCTTACCAATATTCGAAGAGACCCGCGTTTTGAAAATCTTCTAATGCGTATTATGGCACGAGATGAGGGTGTTGATTTTAATCTACGAAGTGAAGTCGTCAGTGAACTTGCCACGTACGGTGTCATTGCCAGAGGTGTTGATGGTATGTGTGAAATAATTAATCCGATCTATCTGTATTGCATTTTACAAGCATTCAAGGCTGTCGTGAACGGTTTGGAAGATGAATACTTACACGAGGACACTCGTGAAGGCTTTCTTGATTATCTCACATCCGCTGGACATATTGATATGGAGGCATTACTTGATAATTTCCGAGATTTCATTGCACGCGCGGGGTTCAAGATTTTACAGGTGCCAGATACGCCACAAGAATCGGTTGGCAGACATCTCCTGCTCGCGTATCTCGACCAGTTTGTTAAACTCATAGGTGGTTTTATGCACATTGAGGTGCAAACAGGCAGAGGCAGGATGGACATTATCATCACTCACAACCATCGAAAACATATCGTAGAAACCAAGATTTGGAGAGGCGACAGCCGCTATCAAGCAGGCAAAAAGCAACTTGCAACATATTTACTAACAGAGGGAGTAAAAGAGGGGTATTATATTATGTTTGACCATCGGGAGAAATCTGAACCGCGGGTGGAAACGGAGATGATTGAAGGGTTAACGATCCGGAGTTACGTCATTCCTGTGATGCAGGAGATACCTTCAGGGATTCCTGATACCCGCGGAATTAGATAGAAAGATGTTTTAGCTTAACGCATGCTCATCACAATAATCTCGGATGATTGGCAAAAAAATATCAGCATATTTTTCCGTTTTCGCCGGTCCTACACCATGCATCAATTGGAATGATTCTTTATTAGTCGGAAAATATGTCGCCATAGCTTGCAGTGCGGTATCGTGAAAAATTACAAAATGCTGTACTCCGTCTCTCATAGCGATTTTGCTTCGTTCAGCGCGGAGCAGTTCAAAAAGTTCCTGATCGTATTCGGATACTAACTCAGATGTTGCATGGTCTACCGAATCAACTGAAAATCCCCAGAACTGATCGCCTCCCTTTAGTACACCCCATCCTTTCTGTGTTACGCGGATACTTCCATGTAGGGCATCCCGTGCTAACAATTCGTGTTGGATAAATTGATAGGATAAATATCGCCACTGTGTCTTGCTATAATCCGTGCCGATGCCGTGAGTAGAGATCTTATCGTGTTTGTTTTCAAGAATCTTTTTTCGTTCTGAACCTCGCAATACATCAATTATATATGCTTCCCCGAATATCTGATCTGTTCGGACAACGCAGGAGAGATATTTTTGCGCTGGGATTGTTAAGTCAACCTTTGCCTCATCAGCCGTACGGCAGTTGTCACACATCCCACAATTTTCTTTCTCGTATTTCTCACCAAAATAAGCTAATAACACTTTCCTTCGACATGCTATTGAGGTTACCCATGAAACAAGTGCATCCAATCGTTCCTTGCGACCCTGTCTTTCGGTTTGAGCACCTTGATCATTAAAATAGTTTATAGTATCTACATCGCCGTGGCTAAATAGCAACAAACAATCTGAGGGAAGTCCATCGCGTCCGCTGCGACCAATCTCCTGATAGTAAGATTCAGGTTCCTTCGGCAACCCAGCATGTAGCACAAATCGAACATCTGCCTTGTCTATTCCCATACCGAAGGCAATTGTGGCAACCATCACATGGACATCACCCTTGATGAAAGCATCCTGATTTTGTTTGCGAGTTTCATCGTCTAAGTCAGCGTGATAGGGAAGTACAGAAATACGGCGTGCAGTTAAATTACGGCAGAGTGATTCAACCTGTTTTATCGTCTGACAATAGATAATACCAGATTCCTCACGGTGAGTATTGAGAAATGCAAGTGTTTGCTCAAGTAATTCAACCTTCGGTTCAACAGCGATGAAAAGGTTTTCTCTGTCAAAACTTGCAATGAACTCATTTTCATCATTAATACTTAACAACTGCTTGATGTCATCTCGAACCCGCGGCGTGGCTGTGGCTGTGAGAGCAACGCAGACAGCGTTTTGGAATCGTTTACGAACAGAAACAAGTTGCCTGTATTCTTCTCGGAAATCGTGCCCCCACTGAGAAATGCAGTGCGCTTCATCAATCGCAAGACATGACACGTTTGCTCTATCAAGTTGCAACAACGTTCCATGCTTCACCAACGTCTCAGGTGCCATATAAAGCAGCTTTACTTCACCTTGTTTGACACGCTGCATTGTGGTTTCTTGTTCTGAATAGCTGAGCGTGCTATTGAGATAGGCGGCACGAATATTTCTCTCTTCCAACTGCCCCACTTGGTCTTGCATAAGCGAAATTAGAGGTGAAACAACAACGGTCAAACCATCAAAGATGAGTGCTGGCAATTGGTAACAGAGCGACTTTCCACCACCTGTCGGCAGAACAACCAGGGCATCCTGTCCCTTGAGGATATGCTTAATAATCTTCTCCTGAAATGGGCGGAATCCTTCATGCCCAAAAACGTTTTTGAGAATTTCTAAGGGCGTTTGCGTTAACGTTTGAGATGGGAGCAGTTTCTCTTCCATGGAAGGTTTCTGTTCTTCCTGCGGCACTTCCTCAAAAAACCAACCGGAAATTTGCGCGTAGCAACGTTCTTCTAATTCTGGTTTATCTTCTGGGCACCACCAATGTGCTAACGACACACGTAAGAGCGTGTCTGCAGGGATCGTCTCAAGTGGTTCTTGAAAACCGCAATAAGTGAATGTACAACCACCATGATCTGTAGGATAGCGATACCGAGGTTTCGGCTTCTCTATATCAAGGGTGAGCGGCAGGTCTGGTCTCCAAAATGTGGTGCTATAGATTGGAATACCGCTCTGCTTAGCAATGTGGAGGCTACCTCTCTCAGTATTTTGCAATAAGCTTTCATATAGTGCGCGTGGATCCCCGATTTTTGGCGGCATTAAGAGTTCAATAGCACTCACTAAATCCTTCGTATCTTTTGTCGTCTGAAGGCGCGACTTTTTATGAACGACTATGTTTTCGTTGTGTGGCGGAATCAGCGTAGTTTCTGGAATAGGTTCAGCGGCTATCTCCCAAATATCGCCAACCTCATATTCTCGATTAGCACCGTCATGTGGGTCAGCATTAAACGGGATGAGTCGAACGCTTCTGCCTTTGTCTGTAATCGCGCCGATACATGCACCGCCCCCCATTTGTGTCTTAGCGACAATTAAAACTCTCACGGTAAAATATCTTCAACCTCCAGATTAAATGTTTTTGCCAGTTTATCGGCTACCAATGAGCGGTGACATGCCTCCGGTGCCGTTTCCACACAGAAAAGTGCAACAATCTGTGCATCCGATTCTAACTCCTCAATCAGACTTTGCGGATCAAACGCTGTCAGGCATTCAGTGTGATAGGCTTTGATAAACGCTTCTCCAAGTTCAGTGCGTTTGCGTTTAGCGGTTTTCGTTGCTTTATCTGCTGCCGCTTGTTTTTCCCGAACAACCTTCGTGGGTCCAAGGTCCTTTCTATGGATGTATCGGATATCCAGTTCTGCAAGACGTGCTTGCAAACGTTTACTGTTGGCAAAAGCGTAGGTTGCACCGCGTACACCCCGTCTGCTACGAATATCACAGAACGTGTCAACTTCTGCTTTGCACAAAGCGTTAAAAAAACTGTCTGCGTCAAACCCGTACACACCGATGGTGACAATTTTGATTTTCATAATGAATTAAGAGTGCTTTTTCCGGGAGTGAAACGTCTCTTCACCAAACAGAGACAATTGCCCACCCGTAATACGTTCAATAACCTGCTCCTGCGTTATCTGATCGTTATTTTCGTCAATATGAACCACAGGTAAATCCTCTGTAGTGAGGGTTGCACCGATAAGTTTACATCGGTGGCAGTGTTCCGGTTTTCCCTCACTACACATAAGCGCAATACGCTGCTGTTGTGCAAAAGCAGTGTGGAGACGTTCAATACCGCGCTGATAGAATTCCGTATTCTTAACCTTTTCGTAGTCAACTATTCCGTTGACGTAGCATGTTTCATCATCTGGTTTGCCACCGAGTGAATCTCCCATATACACATAGCGAATGCCGTTCTGTTCTAATTCATTAGCGAGAGGTTTTTTGGAAAATTCCGGTTTATACCTTGAATACGGAACTGAACGGACATCAATGAGATACGCAACCTGATGCTGCCGTAGTACTTCAATAAGTTCTACTATAGAACGACTTCCGTAGCCTATAGTGTAGATTGGAATAGTGTCTGTTGTTCTTTCCATGATAGACAAATAATATCATTTGACATACTCCCCCAGCTAAAGCGAGGGGGATTCTTCTAAAAGAGAATCCCATGCTTTCTGGTGCGGATTGTGGGGTTCCGACTTCGGTTGAAGTCTGCGAGGGTTGCTTGCAATCGCAAGTCTGATACCCTCTAATCCAAAGGTTAATGCCCCAACCTTTACTATGTTTATAGCAGCATTGACATCTCTGTGGTGATTAGTTAGACAACGATTACAAGTCCATTGACGTATAGACAAGTCCATTAGCAGTTGCTGGTGTCCGCAGGTGCTACAGTTTTTAGAAGTCGCTTCAAACCTATCAATAGGATAGATTTCTTTACCATGTTTGGTGGCTTGGTGTTTCAACTTCAGGTGGAATGCATAGGGCGCAATATCAGAGACTTTACGCCCCCATAGACGTTTCATACCCTCAAAGGTAAGCGTTTCAAAGCAGAGTGCGTCATATTTATGGACAAACTGCTTGGCAAGTTTCCAATGGTGGTCGTCTCGTTGACGCCTGATTTTACGGTGAACACGTGCAGCGTCTTTTCGTGAACGCTCACGATTATGGCTACCTCTAACTTTCCGTGAATGTTTGCGTTGTGCTTTCGTCAGTGCTGCCATAGAAGTTTTATAGAATTCAGGGGATTCGTAGAGTGTGCCGTCAGAACAAGTGAACATTGTTTTGATACCGAAGTCAAACCCTGCAGCATGACCCGTCTTAGGTAGGACTTCGGAAACGGTGTGATCTGTTACAACGGACATATAGAAATCACCGAGACTATCTTCTTTTAGGGTGATCGTTTTGATATTACCAAGTATAGGACGACTTAAGTTAAAGCGATAGTGTTTATCTTGTATCCGAACCTTATCACCATAGAAACCGTAGCCAGAGGGTGACATAGTGAACGAGTACGGCTTTCGCCATGAACGGAACTTCGGCGGACGCTTGGCAATACCGTCAAAGAAACGCTTGTAGCCTTTATGCAACCTTTTGAGTATATCGCGTGCTGCCCATGAGTCCAACTCACGCCAATGGGCAAACACTTCAGGGTGTGCTTTGCGCAATATCGTGAACTCACGAGACATATCGTTATAGTGCATATACGGTAATCCGAGCGCGTGACGAGTGCGTTGCCAGCCAAGAAAATAGTTCCAAATATCGTGTGCTATCCACGTTAATCGCTTCAAATGAAGATTACGTCTCGCACGAAAGAGTTTGTAAACTGTGCTATACATGGTATATCAAGTATCAAGGCTTTAACCCCTTTACAGTGGGTAGGCAGACACATAACCTTGCGGTTACGCTGTAAATGTCTGCCAACTTGATACTCTTATTATATCACATTTTAGACCAAAGGTCAAATGTTTTTTTCACTACAAAACCTAATGCCCGCCTACATCCCGCAAGCTAAAGCATGGAGTCTTGGCGGGAAGATTGATAAACCGCCAATAATCAATCGGATTTTGATTGTTTTTAGATGCATTCAGTGTTATAAAATACCGGGTTTAGCACTATTTTTTAACGATCCGGTGCGGTTAAGAAACCGCACCTACTGGGATTTCCGCTAACTTTACACACTCCATTACAATTCAAAATTTGACAATAGTACATTTAATCTGTTAAAATAGTAAATACGGTAGCAAAACTTTTCTTAACTACGTTGTATTAACAACAACCTCTTTCAACGTTTCAATTACACGCCAACTGAGAACTAATTGCGCTTATATCCTCTGCTGAACTTTTAACATAGTCGAAATTTGCATCCGTACGAATGATGCCGATTAAACTTTTTTCAAATTTATCCAAAATTAGGATTATCTTCTAAGTTATGCCGTTGTACATGCGGTTCGTCACGAAAAACAAGGAGAATTTTACCATGAATAGAAACAAAAGTAAAATAGCTTTAATTTTCTCTTTAGGGATACATTTCGTTTTGATGTTAGTTTTGTCGCCATTTCTCATAAGACATTTTGACGAACCAGATAGCGACCTTTCTCTTGTAATCTATAGACCGGGAATTTCTGATCAGATGAAACGTCATTTGATGCGCCAGCACAAGACAGCACAACTCAAACGGAGTACTGAAAGCGGATCAACCGCCATATCGCCTGCTGCCCCAAAGTACGCGCCAAAGATGGATACATCCATAGCCCCTATTCGCGATGATTTGGCACCGGATATCGTCACTAATGTGGATATACCGAAAACGGACGCCTATACTTTACCAAATATGAGTTTCGGCACAAATGAAGCAGCAGGACCTGTTGTAATTCCAGAATTTCAGGGGGCAGGCGGTAGAGCCGTTGGACCCGGTCGTGGCAGTGGTACCGGTCGGAGCGGTACAGGTAGTGGTAGTGGTGGAGGAATGAACAATGATTTGTCACGTTTACAGGGAATTGGTGAACTTTCTTCATTTGATTTAGGCGAAAACCTTGAAAACCTTACAGGACTCGGTATCTTCAACACTAAAGTAAAGCCTGGACACGGGGTAATCGGTCAGGTCTATATTCCCGGTTATCCTATTTATAATATGCCTATTTTCAAACGATTCGCTCCTGTTTACACATTCGCTACAGCCAAATTAGATGTAGCACCGAGAGATTATATTCAGGGGTTTCCTACACCGGAAAAGCAAGGTGTGGTTGAGAATTTTGCGATTCACTTCCGTGGAAAATTGGCTGTAGATACACCCGGCATACACATGTTTGAAATTTACTCTGATGATGGCGCAAAGTTATACATCAACGGAGAATTAGTACTTGATAATGATGGTGTGCACGCGCCAAAAACCAAACGGGCATACGTGGCACTTACAGCAGGTTTTCACCCTTTTGAGATACACTACTTCCAAGGACCACGGCACTCGGTTGCGCTGCAATGGTATTATAAACCACCAAACCGACCAAGACAGATTGTTCCACCTGAAGTTATCTTCCATCCCAATAAACCCGACGCTCCAGATGAATTGAGAAAGTTTGTGCAACAGATGAAAAAGTTGGGAAAGTGAGTTGTCTGATAAAGTCAACATTGCAAGGCACTGGGACCTCACACTACAAATCGGGTTAATTGAGAATTAGATTCATGACGCAATTTCCAAATCTCTTTTGTTTCGAATCATAGTTTTTAGTGAAAATATGCGATTTATAATTACACTGATCTTTGTCATCACAACGTGCTTTCCCAATGTGCTCCTGAATTCAGATGCGGACTACGAACACGAATTCACCTTTGCGCGCCTTGAATATAGAGGCAACCTCACCCAACTAAGTAATTGGAAAGTAGATTATCCTGCATCTGACCGCAATTTTATATATCAACTCCGTAAGCAAACCACTATTGATGTTGCTCCAGATAGTAAAAAAGTTGAAGTGTGGTCGGAGGATATATTTGATTATCCGTTTGCTTATATGTTAGAGGTTGGAAGTATGCGGCTTAGCAAAACAGACGCGGAAAACTTGCGAGAATATCTCTTGCGCGGTGGGTTCATCTTTATTGATGACTTTCATGGTGGATTAGAATGGAAGTGGTTCTACAAGGAATTTAAAAAAATATTTCCAGAGCGAGAACCTGTGGACATCCCTATAACGCATCCAATTTTCAGTTGTTTCTATAAAATCGAAAAACTGATTCAGATTCCTGGACTACGTGCGCTCTTTAGCGGACAGACCTATGAACGTTTTGATGGACATCCTGCCCGTTACCTTGGTGTGTTTGATGACAAAGGAAGGCTTATGATTATGATATGTTTTAATTCAGATCTGGGTGATGCGTGGGAACACGCTGCAGAGAGTTATTATCCACGAGAGTATTCAAATTTAGCGTTCAAAATAGGCATCAATGCTGTGATTTATTCGCTTACACATTAATTGCAACTGTAGTATTCGGCTCTCAGAAGAGGTCTCATACCAAATTAACGTGATTAGAAGTTTTCTAATAGCAGTTAGGATTGCAAGGCACGGGGACCTTGCACTACAGATTACGTTAATTTGGTATCATACCAACTTAACTGGATTAGAAGTTTTCTACGTAGCAGTTAGGATTGCGAGGCACGGGGACCTCGCACTACAGATTACGTTAATTTGGTATCAGTCTTGCCGACTACCGAATTCCGATGGTTGTTCTTCGAATTAATTCCACCTCGGCTTTGTACTGTTACATATTTCATATACTAACTGTTCAAGAAGTAGTTCCCCATCAAATGAGGTAGTTTTCAATTGAATCTCAACTTCCAAGGTTTTTTCCATGGCATTCATCAATTCTTCGGCAGTGAAAGCATGTAACGTTTGGAAAATCTTGTAAGCAGGAAAGGGATGCCGCTTTAGGATGTTCTGATCAGAGGAATTTGGTAGTAGTTCTCCTATTTCTGCAGCTAGTGGTTGAAATATTTTTTCTGTAAAATCCGGGAAACGTGTTTGCCTTCCTATCGGCTTTAATCCTTTTCTTACTACTATCAACTTTGCTTGAAGAGTCAATCGGATGTAACTTGCAATTGCTGCGGTAATTGGAATTGGATCTTGACCGCTCGCAAACACTTCGCGGAGACTTTTCAATGCTTGTCGAGTTGAACGTTTACCTATTGCATCGGTGAGATCGAAAATTCTGTCATAAGTAGTCTGCGTCACCAAATTGCGGACATCAGTTTCATCAATTTGTTGTTTTTCGTCGACAAAGTTAATGATTTTGTTTATTGCCTCAGCAATTATGTGCATGTCACCACCGGTGCGGGTTCGGAGTTGTTCAAATGCGCGCGGTGTAATTTTCTTATTGAAGGTCGCGAATTTCTCCACCACCTTTTTGTAAAGCGGGTCTCGGTTCAGTGAACTTCCTTTTTCCAGAGGATTAAAAGAGACATACCTACCCACTTCTTGTATTGCTTTAGCAAATCGGTTTTTCTCGCTTACTTCATCCTTTACCGTAAAGATTAGCACACTCGTTTTAGGCAGATCTCCTTGGAGCCATTCCAATAGCAGGTCCGCATCGTCATTGCTGCCATTATTTTCCGTATGTACTTCAAGCTGCATAGCAAGTTGCGGCAAACGTGTAAAAAAAATTCTCACTTCTTCGGTTAAGCCGCTACCGAGCGTATCGCTTATCTCTTCAACAGCACTGCTGAAATCTGAATGTCCATCGGCAATTTGTTGCGTGGAAACACCGAGTAGTTTTGCTATATCTGTAACACACTTTTGAACGTCCTCTGATTCATTTTGCATCACATTGCGGATGATTGTTAGTGGCGATGTGTTTCGTTTCTGTGTCTTGAATGCTGGAAAATCGTCCACAACAACAATCCGCCATTTTGACATCACTGGATAGAGTTCAACATTGCTGAGAATTTCTCTGACCGAAACAACGTTCCCATCTAAAATGCTCAAGTTGAAATCGCGTTCATCCGTTGACAATAGTTTATCCAGCATCTGTTTGAGGGTTCCTTCAATAAGAAAAGTCTCCTTACCGCAGAGTAGATAAACCGGTGCAATTTTGTTTCCTTCGACTTCACGAAGAATATTTACGGGTTTCGCATCAGGTTTTTGTTTCATGAGGGCAAACTGCCTCCACTTGGAATTGCTCAAGTCGTGTTATCTTTGGTGGTTTTCTTCTGGGTACCCATCGCTGCGAATGCTGAGAAACGTTTTTTCGTATCTTGTTTTCCACAAGTGGGACACTTCAAGGATTTGTTGACTTCATTTGCGCGTTGTAGTACTTCAAATCTGATTTCACATGCGTTGCACTGGTATTCAAAAATAGGCATTGTTTTTCCTTTCAATAACTATTGCATGCCATTACCACAGGTTTCTAAAACGTGGAGAAAATCCTCTAAATGTTCTGACTCTGAAGCTTCTCGAATTAGAATCTTAAAATTATCTAAATCGTCAATTGCCTCTAATGAAGGGATCAAAGTCGCTGCTACATTCACTTTGAAGCGGTTATTAAGTAAATTCAATATCATACATTATCTATTTTAAAATTTCAATACAAACCAGTAATCGTATTATAGTAAGGTCTATAATTATTTACATAATTTGACCTTTGGGCAATTTCAAAACACGACTATAAATGTCCGAGGCGCAATGAATTGCGCGACTACAAACGCAGTAAACCCAAAGAAAAGTGTATAGGTATTTTTGGACTTCACTATAAGAGGCGCGTAAAAAAACAACTCTCTTTGATTACATCGGACGAATAATGACCTTAACTTTTGTGCCTTTGGGCGGAATTACATCAGTATTGACGCGATAGGTGGTATCATCTGTACCACCGGGCAAAGGATTATTGATAAGTGCATCTGGGTCGCGATAAACAGCGATGATGTTATGGTAGAGTTGTGTGGTAAGTTGGTTATCTCTAAGTCGCCCGCCCGTAAAAACCCAATGTGTTTTCTGCATCGGTTGTCCATTTATCATATTCCACACCAGATCTCGTGCCGGGCGAGAAATGTCCTTATCGCCTTGTTTCCATTCAACCCAAATTTCAACGTGTGCCCCTTTAGGTTGCCGTGGATCTCCTTCAACTTCAAGATTCATGCCTGGTTCAAGGTCCAACATACCGAGTGCCATAAAAACATAAATCGGTTCTACATCAAGAATGAGGATGCTTTCATGGGTTTTTCCGCGTGTGCCACATGCGAAGAATTCTATTACTGTATCTTCACTCGCAATGTTAATTTTTCCCGGAATAGTAATCTCTTTTTTATCGGTGTTAACAATAACATTTCCCATTTGATAAAGGTTTTCACCAATCTTTTTAGGTTTTGCCAGTTTGATATCCGTAGGATCAGTGGATTTTGGATAGATAGTGAGGGTTGCCGATTCCGTATTGTCGCTATCATCTGAATCCTCAAAATCTACACTAACAGAGATCTCCGTTTCACCCTCTTTTTTTGGCACCCAGTCAACTGAAACAATGGATTCGCTAAGAGTAGAAGTCCAGAAAACTTCTGTTGATTCCACCTCGACGTCATCAGCATAGAACTTCATTTTTAGCGTTTTGTCAAGTGGAGTGCCGGTATTTCTGAGCGTGGCACTCAGTTTAACTGCTTCGCCAACGCGCGGAGACGGGGGTGAAAACCGCAAACTCTTCGGCACTACACCGATATTTGGCTTTGTTGGACCAACAAGGGCATGACTTAAGGTCATCACAGCGAAACAGGTCGCCAAAAAGTCACTCTGCGCGCCATGCCATCTGCCATCAGGCTGTTGATCTGTAACCATCATGCTCGCAATTTCATTGTACCAATCGTGTCCAGCTAATGTCTTTAACTTAGGGGGAATGTCACTGAAACGTTGCAGAGAAAGGAGATAATAGTAGAGCCAAGAATTTGATCCTGGATTTCGTGTAAGTGACCAATGCTTTCTAATCCAGTCAATACCTTTTTGCACCTGCGGATCCTCAGTGGAAACACCACAAGCACGAAGTGCCCACAACCCTGTTGCAGTCATGCTACCGTAGACTCCTATTGCCCAAGGTGACCCCGCGTCAACTAAATTATAGAGCCATCCACCTGTATCGGTCTGGTTTCCGCGAATCCACTTCTCGGCGCGCGTCCAAGTATCTTGCGGAATATCAAGTCCCCACTGCTTTGCAGCATAGAGCGCATAGATAACCATGTTCATGTGTGCGCCATCTGCAGAGATACCGTAACCCCATCCACCGTCATCTCTTAGGTCAGCATATTCACCTTTAACAGGGAGCTGCTTTTCCACTAACTTGTTCACAGCGAATTGGGCAGGCTTCCGATAATCAGGGTTCTGCGTTTCTACTAAAACTGGGATAATTACAGCGTATTGGTATACGCCAAGAGAATTCCAGTCCTGTTCCAAGAGGAACGTGAGTCCCTTCTGAACAGATATATCATTTGGTTTCCTTCCTGCCGCGAGCAGTGCTTGTATAGCCAACGAGGTTTCCTGTATAGGGTCTTCGCCGAAATTCCATACTGCACCAGGAACAAAATTTTCCGCTAGTCCTTTCAGGCTTGCTTGGCAGTTGAAACAGGTTAAAATAATCTGATTTTCTGCGCCACATTGCAAACATGTGCGGCTACTTTTCCCTTGCCGAGATTCTATCCACGCGACGCCACGATCTATAGATGCCTGAATTTGTTCAGGTGTTACGGGAGGGAACGTTTTTGCTGAAGCAACCACCGCAGCATGAGCAACGTTGTTCGCTATGCTGGATTCTTTAATATGTTTTTCACCTGCTGGGTTAACGTAAGCATAGATTTCTGTTTTGCCTGCGGGAGGCTGCCACTTTGCCGACGAACGACCGGTTTTGCCAGCTTTCAAGTCTAAAATGACGTCGTTGCTTAAAATTCGGAGTGGTTGGGTTGCACGATCACCTTCGTAAAGATCAATCACTAAATCTTCGTTTCTCGTTGGTGTTCCAGTGCCAACGTTTTTCACCTCAATCCAAATGATTATCTCTTCGCCTTCGACGGGTGTTGGGTTGGAGAAGGTTATGCTTTTAGCATCAATCTGAAAATCTGGGAGTTGCGCGTATGCGTTTCCCAAAAAAGCTGCAAGAACGAAAATTCCGATGGCATAACCGAATAATTTCTTCATCACGCGCCTCCCATATCATCAGCAACAAACACGATTGGAAACTGTCTGTTGCCATTTATAAAATGATTGCTTGTCTCAATTGCCTTCCCAGAATCCAATTGAGACGGTTGAGGGACTCGGAATAGCATTGGCAAAACGTTTCTTCCCATTTGCAGTCCACTTACTCACTTCCCCCTGAAATGATTGACCAAGCAGGTCAGCAACCCAAATTTCACCGTCTGCAGGTGAGTAGGTCACTGCAATAATTGCCAATCCTGCTTCAAATTCTTTGACTTTTGTACCTGTCGGTGATAAATTGACCAGTTTACTATCATTTGATGCAAGCCATACGCTTCCGTCTTTTGGATTAACACTGGGTGAAACTGGATTGCGGATGTCGGTTATCTTTACCAATTCATCGCCATTGGGTGAGAGTCGGACAAGGACATGATGTTGTGTATCGGCTACCCAGACATTGCCTTGATAGTCAACTGACATACCACCTTTAGGTTCTTTCATCGGAGGTGCAGTTGCGACCTGAGTTCCATTTGCATCGTAACGACCGATTGGGCCTTTGCCATCGGCTATCCAGCAGCTGCCATCTTTAGGGTTTACTGCGACACTAAACCTACCGGCATCAAGATTCGCGGGGCCATCCGGTGGAATTATTTGCGCAAGAATATTTTTTCCATCAGCGGATATCTTTCTGACTCCATCAAGTCCGGCAATCCAAACGGTTCCGTCAACAGGGTTAATAGAAATTCCTGATGGCGTTTTAATTTCCGCGGTTTGGGTGAATGTATCATCAGCTGGATCGTACCTGAAGACTGTATTAGCCGCTGAAACTGCAATCCAAGCAACACCATTCACTGGATTGACCTGCACAGCACTTGCCTGTTTTAAATCTCGGATAGCAAAAGGATCTGCATCACCATTGGCATGCAACTTGTAAACAGTATCGCCTCCACTAACAACCCAACATTCCCCATTATATTGACCGTACCCTGTTGCAACACACATCATAAATAGCATTGCTGCCAATAACATTTTTTTCATCATCAAAATCTTCGGGCTGGAAACCCCTCGCCTTTAGGCAGGGGAGGAAAGCCCGCCTCCTAATTTTTAGTTTGTCCCCAAAAGGGGAGTGCTGTTTTATTTCCACCTGCACATTGGGAATCTGGATTCAGGTGTGTTGCTTCGTTCAGTAAGGTTGTCACTTCTTACCTACTTGACCTGGCACGGTGTCTTTACCAGAAGATAAATGGCTGTCCGCCCACGATCTCGCGGTATATGTTGCCCCATCGACATCACGGAATCAGAGCGGATACAGACTTGGGGAGCATCCGTAACATCTTGTTGCCTGCCACGACAAGACCCGCGATATACCGTCTAGTCAACCGTTTAACTTGTGGAGTGGACGCTTGGCATGCGCTTCGCACAAGCCCCATGCTTTAGCGCGGGGTTATTGACCATTCGTTTATCCTTTTTCCTTAATAGTAGGTTTGGCTAAATACTTACACATAATAGAACTTATAGTTAGATTTTAGCATTTTTCCCAGTTATTTTCAAGGTGTTTTATGTGTGTGTTAGAGGAATTATCGTTTTCAGTACTATTTGGTTACACTATGAACAATAGTAGCAAGAACAATGCCAATTGTCCTTGGCATCTACAATGTATAACTACCGCAATTCCTTCATTTGATAGCAAGCGGTATACTTAGAAAATGAACAATACTGTCCGTAATTTGGACAGTGATAAGTGGAATGACAATTCTCATCCTATTGTTCAGACAACACACAGTGCTTTTTTAGGGCTATCTGATATTTCTCAGACTGGTCTTGAACCTAATAATAATCAATAGTAACAAGGTATACCACCATGAAAATGCGTTTTTGCTGTGTCCATTTTCCTTGACTTTTATAGCATGAGATCCCATCCTAATTACAGATTTGAATATAAACAAACATTAGGAGGACATCTCATGCTAACTCAGCTTATCAAATCTACCACCTTTTTTCAACAACTTCTATCTTCACAGTTTCGGGTGTGTAAAGTTTTTGGCATGAACATCACGCAGCTTTTGTATTTGGATACCAATATCTGTTCCAGGCATCATTCTTCAACAAACACCGCCAAGAAAGCACAGCATTGATCCCCGGTTTCTCCCATCTCATAGAAGCTTGTTTGCATCTTTGTCCGACAACATGTTTACATGCACTCTCAATCACACCACTTCCAATCTGATACCCCTTTTCCCGAAACTTTTTATACCGCATACGATCAGAATGTTTTTCAAAATACTTCGCTTCTCTTTCTAAGGTTTCACATACTTCCAGGTTTTGAGCAGCTAAGTTTCGGATGCGTGCGACTACTTCTGTGATGTTGCCAGCGTCCAGCAGGGGTTCCACCTCTTTTATCCATTTTCCGGTAGTTTCTGTTTCAGTCTCTCCGAAGGCGTGTTTGGCAACATTGAACAGATGAGATTTGGCGTGCATATAATCCACAATCTCAACAGCGTTTGGGAAGTATTTATCAGTTAAGTTCCAAATCCACGCCGCACCATCTCCGATAAAGACAATCTCCTGGTTTGTTATAGTTTCTTTATAGATACCAATGTTCGTTGCTAACGCAAACAACTCCTTACCAAAGTGTTCCGCATCAGAACGACTGGCAATATACCGGATGCTTGATGTTCTGGCACTCGGTGTCGCATCAGAACCGTGTTGTGGATAGTCTTTGTAAATACAGCCAACTTTCACCTCATGCCACCCATCAGGTGAGTTCGTGTGGCACCCATCACAACTCACATACCACCGCTGATTGTCTTCAAGCGTTTGTGTTTCCACCTGTTCTGGCACACACAACGCTTCTGACCATTCACCCACTTTTTGATGCAGTGTCGTGTGGCTGACTTCTATCCCCTGACGCGACAACTCCTCAGAGGCTTCTCTAAAGTCAAGACGCGCGGCCAAGCGACACATCGCTTCTGCCACACGACGCGTGTATTGTCCACGCAACTTTTGCTTAGCATCCCACGGCACATAGGTATGTCCAAGAGCACAACGATACACCCAACGCTCAACACTAATAACGCCACAAAGCGTCGTGAAATGTCGCTCTCTCAGACGCAACGGACGACATGCTCGGCGACACTCAGGACATTCAATAGGTTCACGGACTTTCTCACCAGCCTCTTTAGAGATGCACATCTCTAAAAGCCTTTGTTCCCACGAACGAACCGCTTCAGATACAAGAACCTCCGCATCTTCTAACGATACACACCCCTCTGAGGTGATGTCTCTCACAAGATCGTTCACCTCTTCTACAAACTTGTTCGCTTCTTCTCTAAACTCATTGATTTCACAACTTTTTAATGATATACTAAACATTGGTATCCTCCTTGATAAATGGAAGTTTTAGGAAGGATACCATTTTTATGAATATATCGCAAGTTCTCCACTCAAATCACATTCATGCCAAAAACTTTACACACCCCACAGTTTCGCACCTTGAAACAGTGTTTTGTTAATACCTTAGTGTTTTTGTCAACCTGCCATCTGTTTGGGCTCACTAACCCGAATCAAGTGGCGGATGCGTTGTCTATTCCGAAAGCGAGACTATATCGGGAACTGAACACGATGAGTCTTTAATCTTTGGCAGCATCTTTTTGTGCGTATCGGGTGTTCTATTGCGTTAGAGGCGATCCGGGAGGTTGTCCCAAAAAGTGCTGCTTCCTTGTCGCGTCTCCATCCCATCATTAGTGTGGATGATACCTTTGTTTTTCGCTATGGAGAGGGTCTCGCCTACACATCCGACTAAAGCCACAAGTCCAACTTTTGGAAAAGTCGTCGTGTTGTTCTTTGCAGACCGTGGCAAAGTCCGAACAATGCTGGTATTCGGGAAACCACTGCGTGCTTGTGAAATCCTGCGGATATGGTCTCAACACCACGGTATAGAACAGTATTGGCAGACTACGCGTGTGGTATTCTGCATGATCTGAAAACAGACCTGAACCTCACATCCATGAGCCTAAAAGGACAAAATGGGGCGTATGCGAACTTAGGCGTGAAAGTGATGAGCTACCTTTTGGGACAACATGTCAGTCGTTCCGTGCGAAAAACCTTTCATCAAACACAACTTGAACTCACAGGACAAAGACAGATGCTGTCTACTCTCAGCGAGCATTTTCATGACGAATGGACAAGAAAACACTCATAAACATTGATATCTGAAGATTTTTGATAAATATCAGGATAAATTATGGTAAATCTAAGTACTCATAAGGGTCTATCCCAGAGTCGTTAATATCTATAAGTGTGTATCCTGCTGGCGTATTGCCATCAAGAACTGATCTGCTCACACTTTGACTTAAGGAAGCACCCCCAGTAGCACTGATAATATCTAATGATACTTCACCTGTTTCATCGTCTATCTCTTCTGAATATTCGACATAAATCACACCGGGATAATTTAGATAGACTCTACCTGTATTCCCATCAGTAAAGCCATTTTCGAATCTTTCACCTTCGTTCCACACCTTGACAGCAACGCGTAGCATTAATTCCGTGTCTACATCGTCGCTTTCGTCAAATTTAGCGATCGGCGCGCCCTTTGGTATTTTCGGATAGGGACCGAATCCATGTGGGGACATGCGTACGCGTTTGGTCTTTTTCACTCTTGGCGTATCTGCACCAACGTCTTGAGGTTTGCCAACGGAGTTGTTATTCGTTACTGCGGAGACTGTTTGCCCGGTTATCGTTTTCTCTGCGTTTTGTGTTTTGCTTTCCGCTGAGGAGACAGACTCGGCTGCTTGCTCCTCACTATCCGTATCGGCAACCTTTTGGGCTATTTCCGATTGCCGTAGCAGTTGTTCGGATTTAGCTGCATCTTGCCGATACGGTGCCGTCCCGTGCTGATACCACAAAACACACGCAACAGAAAACGCTATCAGGAAGGCAACGCCGCCAAGTATCCATTTATTGAACACCTTAGACCTCCTTCTGTTACGACACGCCACGGGCGTAGAGTGTCTGTTGAAAAGGATAGGATAATTTGATCATCTAAACCAAGTGTTATAATAATTCCTTGCATTATATCACTAAGACAATTATATAAAAATCTTATATTAACGACTTGTGCCGGTTGGTTCTTTTTATGTAATATTATGTTTCACACATTTAGTATTTTTCTGTTTTCATAAATGCACCCTTATGCTATCCTTACGGTAAACAACCCAAAAAGGAGGCATAAGGATGGATTTACAGGATACATTAACGTGAGTTCGGAAAAAAAGTAAGAGTTTATGGTATAAAGAGAACCCCTTTGGTATAATGAAGTAATCTAATCTTCATCAAAAGGAGTTCTCTGATGACTATTGTATCACTTTTCTGTGAAATTGACGACTTTTTTATTGCGTATGAAAAACATAAAGCAGCGCATCAACTACCTGCGAGCCAACGCCCCGAAACACGGGGACGCCCGCGCATTTTACATGCCAGCGAGGTGATGACGATCCTGATCCTTTTTCATCAAAGCGACTATAAAACATTGAAAGCGTATTATGAAAAACACGTCCGGTGCTACTTGTGGTGGGCATTCCCGAAGTTGGTGAACTACAATCGCTTTGTAGAACTTCAACAAGAAGTCCTAGAACCATTGTCTGTTTATCTTTACACACGCTTTGGAACCTGTGATGGTATCTCCTTCGTTGACTCTACTCCCGTGCCAGTCTGCCACAACCGCCGTATTCCAACACACAAGGTCTTTGCAGAACAAGCATCACGTAGCAAGAACTCGGTCGGCTGGTTCTATGGGTTCAAACTTCATTTGAGTGTCAACACATCTGGCGAACTTTTGGGTGTTGAGTTCACTCCCGCCACGACAGATGATCGGCAGGTTGTGCCGAAGATAGTAGCCGGTCTGTTTGGCAAACTCTATGGGGATAAGGGATATATCTCCAAAACCCTGCGTGAACACTTGCGAACCCAAGGCATTGACTTGGTGTATAAGGTTCGCAAGAACATGAAACCGGAACCTTTATCAGATTTTGATGCGATCCTGCTGAAAAAACGGATGCTCATTGAGTCGGTTATCAAGGAGATAAAAACGCAGACGCAACTTCAACACACGCGGCATAGAAGTTTTGTCAACTTCCAAGTGAATATAGTGGCTGCGTTGATTGCTTATACCTATTTAGAGAAGAAACCTTCGTTGAACCTGCCGGAACGCCACAAGATCAAGGAGGCACCACTTTCTCTAGAACCCTAAATCTTTTTCCGAACTCACGTTACATTAGAACAGTATGTGCTGCAACTAAAAAATACAGCACGAACGCTTGAAGCAGTTGCGCGTGTCTGTCAGAAAATCATGGCAACGCTTTATGATACCTACTTTCCGGGAGCTGAAGCATTGCGTCCGGGACCAATCAGTCAATGTCCTGACAGCGACATTCTCACGATTGCATGGCTTTTGGAACTGATAGGAAAGGATAGTGAACTCACAGGATACAAACTTATCAAAGCACAACTCGGACACCTTTTTCCCTATTTGCCGGAACGTTCTCGCTTCAATCGGAGACGCCGCAACTTGTGCTACGCAAGCGAAAAACTCCAGCTTATTTTGATACAGTTTTTACCAAATGAACAATACTGTCCGTAATTTGGACAGTAATAGGTGGGATGACAATTCCCATCCTATTGTTCAGACAACACACAGTGCTTTTTTTAATACATTGCTTTTTTGACAAAAAGATGCCATAATATCACCTATAGTTGTAGGTTGGGTAGAGCACAAGCGAAACCCAACGCTGTCTATAACCCATAACCGAAGGAGCATACCATTGCCGAAAAAGAACACCCCAACAGATGCCCCGCAACAAATCACACTCCCCTTCCTATCCGAGAACGCAGAACATCTGAATATATCCACACTGGAAACATGGTTATTAGATGCCGCAAACACGATCCGCGGTGCAAGCGATGCCCCGAAATTCAAGGATTTCATCTTACCGCTGATTTTCTACAAACGGCTTTCCGATGTGTTTGATGACGAGTTCGCGAAACAGATAGATGAATATGGTAATGAAGAATCGGCACGGGAAATTATTGCGGCAGACCACGAGGACGCACTGAAAACAGGACGTAACCCGATCGTTCGGTTTTATATTCCGCAGCAGTATGGTTGGGAGACACTTCGCAATCAATCTGCCGATGGGCATCTGGGAGAGTTTGTCACCAAGGCGATGCGTGAAGTGGCACGACTGAACCCACGGCTGGAAGGTGTGCTTAATGTCCAAGATTTCAACGAGACGCAGAGCGGACAACGCACGCTTGATGAGGATAGACTGGAGGCACTCATTGAAGTGTTAAGTCGGTATCGGCTTGGGCTACAGGACACGGAACCGGACATCCTTGGTCGTGCTTACGAGTATCTGTTGCGGAAGTTCGCAGAAGGACAGGGACAGAGCGCGGGTGAGTTCTACACACCGAAAGAGGTCGGTTGGTTGATGGCACGTCTCATCAACCCCGAACCCTACGCGACTATCTATGATCCGGCGTGCGGTTCAGGCGGGTTGCTTATCAAAGGACGATTGCTATTTGAGCAGACACACCCGGATGAAAAGAGCCAGGCACCGCAAATCTATGGACAGGAACTGACCCCGACAACCTACGCTATGGCGAAGATGAACGCCTTTTTACACGATTTCATCGGTGCGGATACTCAGATCGGAGATACCTTCCGTAATCCCCGGTTTCTCGCGAATAGTGCTACGTTACAACGTTTTGACTATGTGCTGGCGAATCCTATGTGGAATCAGAAGGAATACAATGACGCTTTTTATGCGAACGATAGTTGGCAACGATTTACTTATGGCATCGCACCGAGTTCATCAGCGGATTGGGCGTGGGTGCAGCACATGCTTGCTTCTCTGAAAGACAATGGACGTGCAGCGATTGTGCTGGACACTGGCGCAGTCTCTCGCGGGTCGGGGAGTAAACAGACCAGTCGCGAACGCGATATTCGCAAAAAGTTTGTTGAAAACGACCTGATTGAAGGTGTGATACTGCTCCCAGAAAATCTGTTTTACAACACAACCGCACCGGGAATCATCTTGCTGTTGAACTGCAACAAACCCGCGGAACGTAGAGATGAAATCCTACTTATCAATCTCACCAACTATTTTGAAAACCAAAAACCGAAAAACGTCCTGACAGATGAGGGGATTGATGCCGCGACCGAAGCCTATCAAACGTGGGAATCGCGTGAGAAGTTGAGCCGTGTTATCACACTTGAAGATGCACAGAAAACGGATTACAACCTGAGTCCGTCACAGTTTGTGGATGTCGGTGACGCGATTGTACACCGTCCGGTGAATGATATTCTGGCAGACTTGACAGAGGCACGTCTCACTCGTGAAAATGCCGATAACGCATTGGAAGATGTGTTAACACAACTTGGATTGAATGAAAAGAATTAAAAGCGCAGGTTGGTAGGTTCGGTTTCCGAACAGAACCGGATTTAGTCCAGCAACTATATATAAATAATGATTACTACACTGTTTCGTTTCCTTGCTCAAAATAAGACATTCTTGAAGGCCAAATCCATATTTTCGCATTTCACATTTGGCATTTATCAAAGGTTGTTTAAGTTAAGATACAATACAGGAGAAAGGATTACAACAACAAAGTCTTTGTTGTTTCTTTTATGGGGAATAAAAGGGCAATTTGTCTTAGCAATCCTAATTCCCATTGTACTTGAATTCACTAACCCATTTTTTGTCTCTTTGTTGTCTTCTACCTGGTTTAAAAAATTTGGTGTTACCGTTCCCAATGGAAGCGATTATATAACCTTTCTTGCATCTGTCGTCGGTGTCGGAGGCGTATTTATTGGTCTTTACTACGCTGCTATCATTTCGGTATGTGGTGCTAACTATGCTAAGGTCCCCAATAACATCCGGGGGTTACTTGCTAAGGAGCAGGTCGGGAACGCTTACATGCGTAACCTTGCTTTGCTCACCTTTTTTAGCTTATGTCTACTCATTTTTCATATTGTTGGTCGAGACCCATTAATATTGGCAATACCGATGCTTTTGATAGGTGCAGGATTAATGATCCTTGGTTTTGTCCTATTAGGTGCTAGGACATTCAATTTGTTTGATCCCACAATTCTTTCCGGAACTATTTTCAAACGTTTGCAACAGTCCTACAAGCAGATACAAGCTGGAGGGTTTCGCTGGTCTGATAAATCATTTCAGTCTTACTTCCATCGTGTTGCTCAGGAGTCCATAGACATGCTTACGGCTGTGTCAAACCTTGCGGCGGATGAAGAAATGCATTTGAGTGGGAAACCATTTGCTGATTTGTGCAAAAATCTTCTTATATTTCTCCGTGGCTATGAAAAAGTAAAGAAATCAATTCCAACCGATAGCCTATGGTATAAACAGCGAAACGTGCATCCTGATTGGTATCGGACAAGTGACACGGAAACATCTGTTAGACATTATAATGAATTAGTTTTAAATTTTGTTAACCTCTGTTATACTGACTTATTATCTTACGATAGGAGGTTAACTCATGACCAATTTTCAAGATCTCAAGGATAAACCTGATGCGTTTCTGTCCCTCACCGGACATACATTAGAAGAGTTTACAGAACTATTACCTCATTTTTCTTGTTGTTTTTTAGAATATATGCAAACACATACCCTTGATGGCAAACCACGTAAAAATCGGAGATATAAACCCTATAAAAATAGTCGTTTTGCTTCCCATGAAGATATGTTGCTATTTATCTTGATTTACCTTCGTGATGCTCCGAAACAAGTTCTATTAGGTGCGCTCTTTGGTATGCCTCAACCACTTGCTAATAAATGGATACACTTGCTTTTACCGATATTGAACAAAGCATTAGCAAAACTTGAAGAGTTGCCATCTCGGGAAACAGACCCCGCACCTATGTGTGATGCTTGTGAGGTATCAACTCAAAGTCAAGAGGTAGAACATTTTTTTTTCATGATGGCACGGAGCGTCTGATACAGCGTCCAAAAGACCCACAAACTCAAAAGGCGTATTATAGTGGTAAAAAGAAATGCCATACAGTGAAAAATAATCTGATTATCAATGAGACCTGCAAAGTCGTATTATTGACACCCTCTTTTGAAGGAAGACACCATGACAAACACATAGCCGATACGGTGGGCTATTGTGTGCCACCAGGAAGCACCTTGTATCAAGATACCGGTTTTCAGGGTTTCACCCTTCCTGATATAAACATCATTCAACCGAAGAAAAAACCGAAAGGTGGAGAACTTACGGATGAAGAAAAAGAAATCAATAGAAAGATAGCGTCTATACGCATACGTGTTGAACATGCGATTAGTGGTGTAAAAAGATACCGCATCGTAAAAGATAAACTCAGGAATTGGAAGAAAGGGTTCTGTGATTTAGTTATGGAAACTTGTTGTGGTTTACACAACTTTCGGCTAAACTTTAGACCCTGGCATTATGAAACTCCTGTTATTTAATTCATTATAATGTCTGTTGCATACGAAACTGCTTCAGGGCTGCGTCCCAAATTAGAAAGCGATCCAAAATGGGTTGAATCAGCGATATTGCCGATTGTGAAACTTTGCTTGGAAATCAATATTAAAGAAAAGCGTTATGCCATAGTTAAAGAACTTCTCAGTTATCTTGATATTTACGTACAAAGACTTGCAGAAGAACATCAAGTTGAACATGCATTCAGCCAAATAGGTGAAATATTTTCATGGTGTGAGAAACTCATCTTTGTTAAAGAAGAAAATCTTGTTGCAAAAGAACCCTTAGAACACATGCAAAT
Organism: Candidatus Poribacteria bacterium; assembly: GCA_965237835.1. Classification (GTDB taxonomy): domain Bacteria; phylum Poribacteria; class WGA-4E; order WGA-4E; family WGA-3G; genus MSPOR6. Next base: position 2,654,753 of record OZ250160.1, read on the forward strand.
TTGTGAACTGTTGGCAATGATGCCGATAAACAGTCTGCTTGCATATACGCGTAGCATTGATGAATACGGACAGGATGTGATATTCCAGCGTATCCGACGTATTAAATGGAATTCAGAGAAGTCAATCTACAAATCAGGATTCGCTTTACATATCTTGCAGCAGCTTGAATGGATGCGCCCAATACTTGAATTTGAGGAAAAAGTTGAAGGACGTTTAGTTAGTCCGCCTTGGTATCTTCAAGAACTAATAATGCAACAAGAGGCGGAAAACCTTCGTACTGCTATAATTTGTTTTTGTGAAAAAGCATGTGAGCTCTATAAGCAGGTTATAGAGACTGCTTCATCTAATCAACATCCGTGGTTAAAGGCTGTAATTATATCTACAGAGTTAGAGTATTGGAATAAGTTTGATTACCACATGAATACTCTGCACAAATTTTGGAACGATTTAAATTCCGATCGACGGGTTGAAGGTCTCCCTTGGCCAAGTTTAGATATTGATGAATTGATAGAAAAATGCAGGCAGCGTGATAAGGAACTTTTAGAACTTATGTCTGAAGAGAATCTATTGCTTACCTTGATATCAAAACCTGAGTCGCACCCAGACTATTCGGGACAATTTCTGCACTATGTTGAAGAAGCATTGTTTATGGGTATATGTGATAATGATTGCGATATCGTTGAGACCTTTTTTAAGCGTTATTTTGGTGGCTGTCTATTAGAGTTTGAAAGACTGCGTCCTAAAGAATTAGCGTCTGGCTGGCAGAGTCTAACTGACGTGAAAATCGCAGTTGCACCCCTCTTAGATCTAATGGATATTAGTGGCTACACGTATCTACTTTCTGACTACCATGAAACACCACGCCTGAAAGAACCAATAGTAGAAGTATGGGATATTTATTTCAGTGGAGAGTCCGGGAGTCAACGCCTTTATTCTCTTGCAGCAGCTGTCTCGCTAACTGAATCGGCATTTGAAATAGCGCATCGTAGTACACATAGGGTAAGATGGAAGCAAATTATACAAAGCTTACTTAGAGAGTTGGAACGTCAAGAACTACCTTTCAATGACAGGTACACAACTATTTCTGGTATTTTGCCTGACCGTGAGAATGTCGTCGTACACAACAGCGCGTTAGTGAGAGTATTTGCAAAAAACCTTGATTTTTTATTTTATGATGGCATAGATGTTTTCATAGCAAAGTACGTTCGGCATCGAGCGGACGGGGAAAACGTAGATTTCGGCAGGCATAATTATAGGGATCTTGAAGAAGCAATTAGGAGAGAGGAAAGCCGTGATACAAGGAATGAATAATCCGAGAAATGAATTTCGTGAAAGCTTGAAAAAACCACGCGTTGCAGGGCATTTTCCGAGTCTTAACAAATTAACTGATATTAATCCGAGTACATCTATGTTTGTAGAAGATGTTCATATTGTAGTGATGCCGCTCGGTGGTAGGTTTCGTCAATCAGTAGATTTTTCCGTGGAGATACTTGGAAACACTGACCAGGTAATTCGTGCAACTTCGATCCTTCACTCACTCACTCGTGGAGATTCATATAGTAGACTTGAATTGAAAGAATTGTTGAGTGATTTAGTAAATGAAATTGCGCGCTATTTAGCATGGGCAGGAAGATCGGTATATGAGATCATTCGGGACAAGGAAAATGAGGAAGCATGGCAATTGTACAGTTTTACAGATAAGCGATTGTTCCGTGCTTTTGGAAAGTGTATCCAGATAATTCCTAAGTCAGACCGGCAACTATGGAAAAAATCCTATGTCATTATACCAAAAGAAGATATCTGGGAAATCGCAATGCCGAAAGTGCTGGGTGGCTACCGAGGTTACAGGTCAATTCTCAAGAAGCTTTCAAGGTTTTCACAAATTGTGCCATCTTTTTTGATGGATGAAGTGAGTCAGCAAAAGTGGCCTGCATACTTTAATGTCAAAAACTATGAAAAAGAGATGAATTTATTCGTTGCAAAGACTACAACACGCTGGGGTTGGCACATGCGAAGTTCGGGTCTTAAAAATTGGACAGAGTTTTACGGGATGTATAGATTCATAACATTTGATTGGGCGAAAGCATGTCTGCGCGAACATATTATAAAGGAACTCAATCAATTGTTTCACCGGTTACAAATTGACGCGGAAATAGTGGTTAAAGGACTACCTACCGCGCGAGAAATATTGAAAATTCGGCAGCAAATGTGTGAGGGCAAAATCTCGTTTGCCGAAGCGTCTAAAAAGTGTTCAGTGTCGTAGGTTGGATAGAGCGCAGCAAAACCCAACTTGCACAGGTGTTGACACCGCATGGATTGAATGAGGAGGATACCATGAACGAAATAAATTTACCAGAACATTGGAAAGTAGCAAAATTAGGGGATGTCTGTAACATTGTTATGGGGCAATCGCCACCATCAACAACTTATAATGATGAAGGTATTGGTATGCCTTTTTTGCAAGGAAAAGCTGAATTTACTGAATTATTTCCTGTGCCTAAGAAATTCTGTACCAAACAAATTAAAATTTCTTCACCGGGAAGCGTGCTTATGTCAGTCAGAGCACCAGTTGGCGATGTCAATTTGGCAAATAGAGAGTATATCATTGGGCGCGGGCGGGCTTCAATTAGTCTAAAGCAAGGTGATAATCGTTTTCTACTTTACATGTTTTTGCATACAAAGAGAGAGATTGAAACTCAAGGTTATGGTTCAATTTTTAAATCAATAAACAAAACTACAATAACCGATTTTAGAATCCCCCTACCTCCACTCCCCGAACAACGCGCCATTGCCCATATCCTACACACAATCCAAGAAGCAAAGTTCACCCGACAACGCGAAATTGAATTAGAACGGGAACGCAAAGCGGCGTTGATGGATTTTCTATTTTCGCACGGCACGAAAGGTGAACCCCGCAAGCAGACAGAGATTGGCGAAATTCCTGAGAGTTGGGAAGTTGTGTGTTTGGCAGATACGGCTATATTTACAAAGAAACCAAAGAACTTACGATATTCAGAATATAATCAAATTCCGTTTGTGCCGATGGAGTTGATTCCAATTGCAAAACATTATTCTGAGGATTTCATACTCAAAACGAACAATGAACTAAAGAGTGGAACTTATTTTGAACTTGGTGACATTCTTCTTGCTAAAATTACACCATCTTTTGAAAATGGGAAACAGTGTATTTTTAAGGATTTGCCAACGCCATTTGGTATTGCTACGACCGAAGTAATTCCAATTCGGGAAGTGGAAGGCATTTCTGATATATCCTACCTTTTCTACTATCTATTACTTCCGAATGTTCGCACTTCGCTTGCAGGAAAGATGCAAGGGACGACTGGTCGCCAAAGGTTAAACAAAGAAGCACTTGTTAACTTGGAAATACCTCTACCCCCACTTTCTGAACAACGCGAGATTGCCAACATTTTCCGAGCAATTGATGATAAAACTGCAGCACTTGAACGAGAAGTTGAACTGATAGATGAACTCTTCCACGCCATGCTTGAAAAACTCATGACAGGACAACGATCTGCTGTGCCGTTGATTGATACTGAAATGGACGGGTAAGGAGTTACCATTTTTTCTTTACTAACAAATTTGACAACTTGATAACTTACTTACCAATATGTTATACTATGCACATTCAGTCTTGGGTTGCACGTTGTCTGACGGTGCCCGCCGTACTTGCCGCCGACCTTATTGTGAGAGGATTATTGACTGGTATGGAGAAGTGAGGGGCAATCCATAATAATTTGAAACTGTATAATCAAAGAATATTACGCGCTATATGTGTTTAACGTGCTTTTACGTTGGAAGCATGTAGGAATGCTTGAAAGGCTGCGTTATGACCGTTAGAGAACTCATAAAATTAATCCAAAAAGACGGGTGGGATTTAGTCAAAACGAAAGGCAGTCATCGGCATTTTAAACATCCAAGAAAAAAGGGGAAAGTGACAGTTTCAGGTAAAATGGGCAAGATGTTCCAAAGGGTTTACTCAACCGCATTCTAAAACAAGCATGTCTGAAGTAATGAAGGATAAACGAATGGAATATGTTGTAATTTATGAAAAAGGAGACAGCAGTTATGGTGCTTATGTTCCTGATCTCCCAGGATGCTTTGCTGTAGGTGGGACACTGGAAGAAGTCCAGACGCTAATTGATGAGGCTATCGAATTTCATATAGAAGGATTACAAGAAGACGGTGACGATGTTCCGCAACCGTCTTCAAACATCCTTGTTCAGTATGATATTCCATATCTTGGCATACATAAAGTCGTCGAATACTATGTACATAACGACGATCCTGCTCTCTTTTCCTGTAAAGACTGTGCAGGTCATCTTTACCTTGTTACCGTTGGTAAAAACGATGAACATAAAACTTGGCTCCGTGTTGGAATCTCTAATGAACGTTTCAATCTCATCCGCTCTGGTGGAATAGATCTTCGTAATGCGTTCACCGATGCTGAAAATGAATTCCTGTTCCAGGTAAACATTCCAAACGATGATCCAACAGAACCTTCACTGGAAGTCGTCCAACCGAATCAGATCGTGGAGGATATGCTCCCGCTACCGGGTGAACGCCTTGGACTAAAAACCGATACACTACCAGCACTCAGCAATCCGGAAGAAATAGCATCATACACAAAGAGAGAAATTCTGAACTTAACTCTCAATTTCCCTGGAGTCTTCAGAACAGAAGCACCTATTACTTCCTTAAGCAAGATTCTTGGAAGATTCCAAGAGTTAATCAATACAATCGGAAAAAGCAAAATTCAGATTTCACTATTAGAAATCGGTTCCGGTTCATTTGACATTCGACTTGCCTCTACAGAACTTGTTGATCTTTTCAATAATTCTGATCTCGGAAATGCAATTGATGAATTTCTGAAGCTCCTTAACGCTGGAAGTGACCAAGACCAACTCAAACCACTCGTTGGGAAATCCGAATCAAAAGTTGCAGAGAATTACACTAAGTTCTTGGAATCGCTGAGTAAATCCGTAGAAGATGCCAGATTCACATGGACATCGCCAAATCCAGACCTCGGTGGAACTGCACAACTATCTAAACCACAAATGCAAGAAGTTATACATATTCTCCAAAAATTTCAAGAAGAAATATATTCAATAATCAAAATTAGAGGTGCGTTCCGTGCTATCTCCTTCAAATACAAAACATTTGAGATTGAAACGGAAGATAAAATTCCCTATCCCGGAAAGATCACAGAGGAAGCCATTGAAGCTGTAAAGAACGTAACACTAAGCAAAACCTACACCGCAAAACTTCAAAAAATTATTAAAAGAAGTGAAACTACAGATGAAACCAAGACTGAGTACCAACTTCTTAGTCTCAGTGCGAAACCCAACAAATAAAAACGCGAAAACACGTCCCATTCCTTATCCTGCTTGACATTATACCAAATTAACTTGATTCATATTGTTTTTCGATTTCACAAATCCATTGAAACCCGACATGTGGCTGCACAATGTCCTAGTTTTTTGAGAACCATTGACACCGATTGACAAGCATTTTTTCAAGAGACGAAAGTGTTTTCAGGACACGATTGGCGATCACTTCTCGTAACAAAGGCCAAAGTCGTTCGGCAGGTTGTAGTTCTAGCGAATAAGGAGGCAAATAAAACAACTCAATGCCCGCAGGCACTCGCACCGCTTTACTCGTGTGAAACCCTGCGCGATCCACAAGCAGCACTATCTGTTTCTTTGCTTCGGGATTCACATCGCGCGCAAACTCTGCCAGCGCAAGGTTCATCACCTCAATACTGACGGTGGGCATCAGAAGCCAATAGGTTTCGCCTGTCTGCGGACGAACGAAACCGAACCCGTAGAGCCATTTATATGCCGGGCAAACCGGTGCCGTTGGTCGCACGCCTTTTTTCGCCCATACACGTCGATGAACCGGTAATAAACCCAAACGGGTTTCGTCTTCCGCCCAAACTTCTACCGGTTTTTCTGGGTGTTCACTTTTAAGGGCAGCAACACGCGCTTCTAGTTTTTTTTAAAGGTCTGCTGTGCCTCCGGTGTCGCAGAGGCTTGATGTTGCGGACGCGGTCTCTGCAAAGTTCAACCAAGTCTTCTCAGATATTTCCAACCTGTCACGGCACTCACAGGCCGTTTCAGTGTCCCAGATATCCAAGTCGCAACTTTGGGACCTGTCCAGAGCCCGCCACCAATAGGCGGTGCCGAAAGTGCTTTTTCTAGGGATGCTTGCTGTGACGCATCAAGGAAGGGACGCCCGCCATTGTTTTTTCGTTTGTCTCGCAGTGCCTCTTCGCCATCGGCGTTATAGTGCCTGCGAAGTTTCCGAACGCAGTCAGTAGTGCAGCCAACGATCTCCGCAACTTCGCGCGGTTTTCTCGGATTTTCGGTGTCAGCAAGGAGCCAAATCGCATGCCACCGCATCCGTTCCTGTGGGCATTCACATGCCAGATACCTTTGTTTAAGTGCTTCTATTGAAAAATGAGGTGAAACTCCGTGTTTAGTGTTTTTCATGTGTTTAGTGTAGCAGATTAAAAAAAATAAAACAATACAAATCCCATTAATTTGGTATTAGCACCAGCGGTGCGACAGGTATATAGAAAACGGTGTCCAACAGTCTCCTGAACCCCAGCGGGGTGAAAGGTGTCTGACAACATGTGCCCATATACACCTTTCGCCCCGCTGGGGCTTGAGTTTGGTATGGATCGTGGTCTATACACATTCCGCCCTGCTGAGGCTAAGATATCCAAAATATAGGTTTATTTCCTTAAATCGACGCTAATGGGTAGAGCGGTAGCGAAACCCATAGGTGTCAATTTAAGAGAATATTTGTGCATGTTTTGTTGAAAAAAGTGTTGCAAAATAGAGGCACCTCTTGCATAATGTAGAAAGTAACTAAAATTAATTCTACAAAAGAGGTGCTCCAATGCCTATACTAACACAGGTTCCCAACATAATGCAAGAGATACTCCAAAATAGAGCCAATGAGATAGCCCAGCGTTGTGGGTTGGTTCAAAGAATACGTAAACTCACAGGTGCTGGCTTTATTCAGACCCTCGTATTCGGGTGGCTTGAAGCACCTGATGCCAGTTATGCTGATCTTGCCAATACCGCACAGGCTTTAGGCATTGACGTCTCTCGTCAAGCGATTGAACAACGGATGACACCCGAGGCAGCCGAGACACTGAAGGCAACACTTGAAGAAGCGGCAAGCCAAGTGCTTACGCTCAAACCTCAATGTCTCCCGTTGCTGAAACACTTCACGGGTGTTTATGTGCAAGATAGCACTTGGATCACACTCTTAGATGAACTCCATACAATATGGAAAGGCGCATCCTGTAGAACACAAAAAAATAAAGCTGCCTTGAAACTCCAAGTCCGCTTTGATGTTTTGACCGGCACTTTCCAGCACTTTCAACTTACGGATGGCACCACTGCTGATACGAAGGCGGAAGAGCAGTTTCAACCTCTACCTGCGGGCAGTTTACGCTTGGCAGACCTCGGCTATTTTTCGCTTGCCGAGTTTGAAAGATTGACACAAGCCGGCGTCTTTTGGATAACAAAGTTCAAAGCCGGTTGTTCACTTTTTGACGAACAACAAGAACCTTTTTGTTTACAGAAGCGGCTTGCCTCAGAAACCTCAGACACCGTCAACCTGAGTTGCTTCATCGGTGCTTCAAAGCGACTTCCAGCACACCTTGTCGCCTTACGGATCAGCGAAGAAGAAGCAAACAAGCGTCGCCGATATATCAGACGAGATGCTAAACACAGACAGACAAATCCTTCAAAACAACGCCTAAAACTCGCAGGATGGAACATCTATATCACAAATATAGATACGGATCAGTTTACCCCTGAACAGATCGCAGCCCTTGTTCGCATCCGGTGGCAAGTTGAGTTGATGTTTAAATCTTTCAAAAGCATCGGGAAAGTTCACACATCCCGAAGCAAAAAACCTTATCAGGTCTTATGTGAGGTATATGCCAAACTCATCGCACAACTCATAAGACACTGGGTGATGATAGCAATCGGATGGAGATGTATACTATATAATATCATCAAAACAGCTGAACTTGTCGGTTTATACGCACGCATCATTACAATCAGTTTTCGTAAATCCAAAACTGCTTTATGCAGAACTCTTAGGGATATAAAACAGACTATACTCAATGATGATAGGAGGATACGAAGCATTGGCAAACACACAACTTTTAGACTTCTACAAAATGTTGAAAATCCTTAAATTGACACCTATGGTAGAGCGGTAGCGAAACCCGACATGAACTAAACGTGTCGGGTTTCGCAAACTCTACCCGACCTACAAGTAGTTTATATATAGAAATGTGAAAAAATATAGCAGAAAAACCGAAAACTAAATAACCCTGCAGTGTTGTAAAATGGGTTGATTCTTCTTCTGACATGATATATGGTCCTGTAGTAAAAAATTAAGTCTATCCTGAGTGTGCTATAAATCCTCAGATATGGTGAACAGATCCTTTAACGTATATTGCTTCTCCGAATCCTTAGCACCGCTATGTGTGATCTCTTTTAAACTTCAAACTTTTTCGCTCTTCACCAATCTCAACCCACATATCAAAAACTTTAGGGAGGGATTGCACACCATCCAACTTACGCCAGAAATACGTTTTTTCTAATCGTCCCCGGATGACCTTTGCATCAAACAAACGCATTTCAATTTCCTCAACCGAGTCGCCTTCAATCATTTCAGGTTTGACTCGTATAGGCTTGGGATCACCTACTTGTATTCTTGCTTCGCCATAGTGATAATCCATTGTTGCCTTCTCCATTTTACTTTTATTGGATTTCGCCATATTCAGAATCTAAGTTGTTCCTTTAGACTGCTAAGTGCAATTAACGATATGAATTATATAATAAAACCAGACTAAAAATCAAGTAAAACTCCGGTAATTTCAGGGTTATTTAGTTTTAGGCTTTTTGTCCATTTTAGACGAAAAGTCGCGATTCGGAGATCGCTCCTACAGCGGAAAGTCTTAGATTGAAAATCTAAATATTCGGAGAACTAAATAGCCCTGCAGTAATTTTTTAGTTAGATGTTATTCGTAAGGTTGCGAATTGTTTGTGTGGTGTGAATAGAACGCAATTTGACTTGAAATGCATCGCTTGTGAATTTTGTGCATTCTCCTAAACTCAGATTATGGTATAATGATCTTAAAATTGATGCATATAAATAATTTGGAGAAAGTGTTGATCAACGAAGCAGACCTAAAATCACTTATTTCAAAATTTCAAGATCTTAAAATTCTTGTGGTAGGAGATTTTTATCTGGATGCCTACTGGTACATTGACAAAACACGTTCAACGTTGTCACTGGAAACACCGTGGCATACCAATCCTGTTGTGGAACAACGCTATAGTCCGGGTGCAGCTGGAACAGTTACAAATAATCTAAAGGCATTAGGTGTAGGCACAGTTTATTCTTTAGGTGTTATTGGTGAAGATGGATTCGGAGGGACACTTCTTTCGTGTTTACAAGAAAGAGGATGCATTACAGACTTCATGATATGCGCGCCGAATTGTGTCACGCCTACATATCTCAAACCGATTCACCTTGGCTATGAAGGTGTAGAAACTGAGGGACCCCGTTTTGATATTGAAAACCAAAACCCGATGGTTGACAGAGTGGAAACAGATGTGCTGAATGCTCTCAAAACGTGTATTCCACAAGTGGATGGGATAATAATTGGGGATCAAATGCACAATGATAATTTGGGGGTAATCACCGATGGAGTTCGGGCAGAATTGTGTGCGTTAGCACTTTCGTATCCAGAAAAGATCTTTTTCGCTGATTCCCGAACGCGGATTGGATTATATCAAAACTTTACCATTAAACCAAATCGTTTTGAGGCGCAACGCGCACTTGTCCCGCATTGGGAAGGAAAAACAGTTAATATTGAATCGGCAAAACGATGTGCAGTTGCACTCGCTGAACAGACGAGAAACACGGTATACGTGACGCTTGGTGAAGAAGGAATTCTTGTCAACCACAAAGGTCAACTTACACATGTCTCAGGAATTCAGATTGATGGCAAAATTGATCCAGTTGGGGCAGGAGATAGTGTTTCTGCGGGGATAGTGTCTACGCTCTGTACTTTAGGTGCTGAGTCTGTAGTTGAAGCAGCATATCTTGGGAATTTGGTTGCTTCTATTACGATAACAAAAATAGGGACAACGGGAACAGCGACACCAGAGGAAGTTCTAGAAAGATATCGGAGTCTCAATGAACATATTTGAAGCAATCACACAACGGCGCAGCTATCGTGGTGAATTTCAGGATCGTCCGATTGATGGAGCACACCTGAAGCATCTGATTGAAGCTGCGCGATGGACACCTTCCCCATTTAATGTTCAACCGTGGGAATTACTCATCATTCAAGAATCAGAGGGGAAAGATGTGCTTGCAGACATGACAGAACGGGCAATTATTGAACAGTTCAAAGATACTAAGTTTTTAGAGGACAATAGCCGATGGATGTGCCTAAACGAAACAGAATGGGAAGATCGTGCGGATGGCGTGCTACTCACAGACCATGTTACGCTACCGAAGTTACTGCAAAATTGTCCGGAAAAACTGACAGGTAGCATATTGAAAGGCTTGCTAAAAAATGCGAAGTCATTAACTATTTTGGGGCATTTAGGAGCAGGTAAGATGCCCGCGAAAGAGATTAGCACACAGGTGCGTGAAGCACCACTGTTAGTTTTGATTACGATGAATAGTAGAAGGCGACCACCCGGTGAAGGGGCTACACGGTGGATGTGGCTGAGCATGGGGATGATGATACAGAACATACTTCTGGCTGCTACATCATTTGACATAGGTGTGCAATTTGTCAGTGCACCTTTAGAAAGTGAAACGGATCGCGAAAGCATTCGCCAACATTTCAATATTCCGGACTATCATGAAGTAATGACACTCTTAAGGATAGGCTACATGAGTTTAGAGGATGGGAATTCTGTCAGACTGAAACCGTCAGAGTTTGTCCATTATGAAAAGGTTCAGAAATAAACACAATCTACAGTCACTTTGGCGGTTCTCCATGTCCGGTAGGTTCGGTTTCCTAACCGAACCGAATTTAACCTCTGCCCAATAATACCAAATTAACTTGATTCGACGTCTTCAGATAAAATCGGCATTGCGAGGAGGACCCTAAATCAACGCCGAATACGCGTCCGGTATTCGTCGGGGACCTTGCACTACGAATCGGGTTAATTGGGTATAAACTGTATTTTGATTTGGGTACGTGGAGTGCCGTTTCTGTATATGACTTCAAGCGGTTAGGAAACCGCTCCTACCGGGTGGTTAATATCGTATAACTCTTCATGATATGCAAAGAGTGCTGGGGTGCCACCAGTATGAAGAAAGATAATAATATCGTTTGAATCAAATCTGCCTTCTTTGATATGGTCAATTAGACAAGCCATTGCCTTAGCAGTGTAAACAGGGTCAAGGATGATACCCTCAGTGCTTGCTACCAATTTGAGAGCAGAGATACACTCTGGTGTGAGGTACCCGTAAGCTTTGCCGATATAATCATCTGTATTTTGGATGTCTGAATCGATGATATGTGTATCAAGGTTGAGCAGACTTGCTGCGGTATTTGCAGCATCTCGTATCCGATCAATCTTCCCTTCCCAGTGGATAGGAGCGCATGCATAGGGTTTCAACTTCATTCCGAGTGTTTTTGTTCCCAATACCAATCCTGCCTGTGTCCCACCAACAGAAGCCGTGTAAATCCAATCAGCATCAATTCCAATCTCCGCTTGCTGTTCTTGGGTTTCAGCGATGCACCATGTGAAGGCGACTGCTGCGAGTGCTGTGGAACGAGGTGATGCCACAACATAGGGTTTTAACCCTTTTGCTTTCAACTTTTCAGCAAGTTCAAATTTGAATTCCTCTAATTCCGGCCCAAATGGAACATCAACGATTTCAACATCCGCACCTGCCAAATGGTCTAACAAAACATTACCTTGCACGATACTCTTATGATCACGTGCAAGACGTAGATAGCAATTCAATCCAAGTTTACTACAAGCAGCGGCAGTCTGTCTGCAGTGATTCGATTGCGATGCAGCCCCATGAACGATTGTATCCGCACCTTGATCCACACCTTCACCGATAGTAAAGGTCAACTGCCGGACCTTATTCCCTCCGAATGCTAATCCAGAACAGTCTTCACGTTTCATGAAGATGCGGGGACCGTCAAGTGCTTCAGAAAGCCGCGGACATTCCTCCAAAGGGGTCGGGAAATGACCGATATTAACTTGTGGCATCAGGGCGATACGTTGAAGGAGGCTTTGTCGGGTTAACACATGCTACTCCGCTTGAATCACTACTGCATTTTGAATAACCCGTTTGCCACCTTTTACCTGTAACCCCGGTGCTACGACTTCTACAATCGTATCAGATTCAAAATCTGTGCTACGTTTTTCTTTAACTTCGTGATATTCAGAGGAGAACTTCGTTTTACCCGGTTCAATCGGCATTAATTCATAGTCAATTAAATCAAGAAACCAATTTAGTTTTGATTGGACAGATTTTTGTGAACTAAACTCAGCAACGACTGGAAAGAGTTTATCCCTTACAAATTCAAGCAAGAACTTTTTGAATGCTGAGACTCTAACTTTTTCAGCATGCTTCTGTTCAAGGACAGCTAATTTTTCAGTAAAACGTTCAAGGTAACTGTCGCAGTCTTCCTGAATATGCATCAGATCTTGGTCGGATGCAGCAGTTCTATCAGGGAAAAGCGTAGGGGCAGGTGCATGAATGCCTCGTGTATGTTTCAGAGTCTGCTTGAGTTCCTTCTCAATATCCTCAAGAGATTTAGCAAGTGTCCCTTTAGTTTCGCTTCTCTGTTTCACAGATTTTTTCCATTCGCTTATTTCATTAACCATGAGATTCAGAAGAAGGATAGCGGTCTGTTGTTCGTTTAACGATTCAAGGTCCCAATTATCAAGTGGAATTCCACATCCGTTATTGTAGTCGGACTCCAACTTTTCCAATTCAGAATGAAATTTCTCATACAAAAATCGGTTTTGCTGCATAAAGTATGCCTTTTTCTTACTTGAAAAAGGTAACCCAAATGCACCAAATAATTGTCCAACGAAACCTTGTTTATTCATCTTAGATGCTGATTTAGAGACAGAACGTGGCGGTATAAAAGTTGTTTGTTTCTTAGACGCACTTTTTGGAAGCAAAGGCACCTTGATTTTAAATTGTAGTTCAGTACTTACGTTCGGAACGTATTGACCAATATATGGTGTCTTTCGTTTGGGTATGGATTTAACCTCAAGTTCCTCTTTTGGTGTTGTTTCGTCCTGCAGATCTTCATGTTGCGTTGTTTGGATGTCATCATCATTTGAATTCTCTTCCATGTATGCTGATTCTATTGAAGCGAGTTCATTTAACATAACATCCGCATTGTTAAGTTCAGGTTCAATTGCGGTTTGTGGTATTAATGGTGTATCTGTTACCTCAGAATTCTTGTCCGGTACTGCTTTTTCTTCCGCATGTTGCCGGTTATTAGACCCGTTTGTACTGACACTGATTTCCTGTAGATCTTCAACTACAGGCGAGGTATGTATATCAAGAAGCGTCTGTTGTTCATATTCGGGTGTCGAATCGCTTGCTTTGACTTCAGGAGTTTGTTGAGCCTTTAACTCCTCTAATTCCTCTAATATTTTTTCAGTATAAGTGGCAATGGGTTCATGATTGTCAACGTAAAATGCCAACTTGTGTGATTGAATTACCTCTAGTGGGACAACAACATCTTGTGTCTGTCGCGCTAATTGCAAAGAAGTCCAATTTACACGTCCACTAAGTGGTTGTTGTTGGTACATCACGCGCAACCGTCTATCTTCTCCGGTTGTGTTAGAAACACTCATCACAATGTGGGGACCGCTGCAGGTAAAACTTACCTCAATTCCCCGAAAACTACCAGATACACTGTTCGCTGCCATGCGTATATCTCCTTTTAAAAAGCCTGCTTTTGATATGGTGGATTTCTATTCCGCTTATTTGCTATATAAGACTTTAATAGGGTACCGAACGGTTAAACTAACCTACCCAAGGATGTGCGATAAAACCGTTCGGTCATAAGGATACAAACGCTGTAAGTGCAAGATTAAAGTGAAGTAACTTACGCTAAGTATGCGTTCTGGAAACAGAGTTTTTGCGTATAGCATCCCATCCCATTATTAAGGATTTTAACGTTTACTATTAATTAAGGGTTACAAAAACACCTTTATATGAGGTGGTTCAAAAATAGTTATTATCCACAAATTATATTAAAAAATTTCAATTATATTGGTTTAAGTAAAAGTGTACATTGTAAACACGCCATAGGCGTCAATTCAGCGGTACTCCAACCACGGTAGGTGCGGTTTCTAACCAATGCAGAATACCACACGCGTATTCTGCCGAATCTTATGGAATATGCGTCCGATAACCATTTTCGCAACAACCCAGTGCGGTTAGGAAAACGCACCTACCGTCCGGAAAATAGGACAAATCCCGCTAATTGGGTATTAGCGTTGAACAACCATCTTCCGAGTAGTAGAGAAATTGCCTGCAGTAAGCGTATAGAAATAGATGCCGCTTGCGACAGGTTCACCCATCTTATTTCGTCCATTCCAAAAAGCAGTATGTTTTCCTGATTCTTGAAATCCAAGTTGTTGACGTAAGACTAAACGCCCATGCGTATCATAGATTGAAAGTGAGACATCTGTTCCTTTGGCAACAGAATAGGGTATCCAAGTTTCTGGGTTAAACGGATTAGGGAAGTTTTGGAGAAGTTGATTTTGCGGTGAGGAAATAAGGGTTATTTGATGAAGGTTGTCTTGCGGTTGTTCTTCGACTGCAAGTTTTAATCGGTCAGTGTGAACGCGGAAGATTCTGAGTTGGTCTTGGTCGGCTATGTAAAGTGCTGAATTGTTCATAACAAGGTCAAACGGCGCATGAAGTTGTTTGTGACGCACGCGGCGGCTCATTGTGCGCGTATCTATTATTTGAAGACTCTCATTATCAAGCAAATAAAGGTAATTGCCGTTAACAGAAGCATCAATTGGTAACTGAGTGTCAGAATATTCTGCTAAAACCTTTAGTTGGCTTGGGTCTTGTGCATCTAATTGCAATACACCTGTCCGATTGTCTAAAACATAGAGGTGTTCTTTATCAAGAACGACATTTGTTGCTGCGCCTTCGGTTGCGAAATGTGAGATTGGTCGTGGGAATGCGGGTTCAGAAATATCCAAAATGTGAACTCCACCTTCAAGTGAAGCAACATAAGCGTGTGAGGTGTTAAAAGCAATATTGTATGCAGAGCCTGGGAGATTCCGATGTGAGACAATTCGACTCTGTTCTGGCGAAGTAATGTCAACAACATAAATAGAATTTGCACACAGATAGGCATAATCATGAATTAAAGCAATTGCCCATACAGGGTCCGTTGTCGCAATATGTGTAGGGATGTCACCTGTTTCCAAATTAACAACATCCATTCCTTTTTCCGTACCAACGAATGCATGCTGCTTTCGAACTTTAACACTTAAGGCACCGTGGTCCCCTGAAGCAATGCGGATGTTCTTAGTTATTTTACCATTGTAAGGGTCAGTCAATTCAGCTACTCTTAATCCACCTATGCCGTTCGCTATAGCGATGGTAGTTTTATCATCTTCGTTGCTCACATCAAGTGCATAAGCGAAACCGTTCGCATCATAATGGTTAACCCATATCGGCTTATCAGAATTAGTTACATCAAAGGTTTGTATACCACCCTTTCCATCTGCAATATATGCGTAGGTTTCAGCATCGGTAACAGAACGCCACAGTGCAACATCCTCAGCATTACCAATAGTAGGATGAGACGAAATCAGACGTTGTGAATTTGGACTGCTGACGTTAACAATGTGAAGACCGGCTTGCTGATCAGTCAAGTAAAGTAATCCTTCATAGAACATTATCCCAGAAACTTGTCCGGGTGTATTTACCTGAGAAATCAGTTCTGGTAGAACAGGGTTACCTATATTCAGAGTGCGGAGATTACCTGAAGCGATAAGCGCATATTTTCCGATAATTTCAAAGTCAAGTGCAAGTAATGGTACAGTGCTTGATACCGTAAACCCACCAAGAGGGTCAGCGGTTAAAATGTATAGTCCATGTGCATCATCGCTTAAATAGATGGTGCCTTCGTCGTTTGTTAAGACTTTATAAGGAGTTCCTGCTGTTTTAAATGTGCGTCTGGGATGAGGATTTTGACCGTTGAGTACCTCCTGTTGATTAAAGACCAAAAGTCCGCGTACTGTATCAAGTGTGTACAGGTTTCCGTTTGCTATATGTACATCGCGCGCATCTTGAAAGCCACCAAGTGTTTTTACAATACGCGGTGAAGTCGGCGGATTTACTTCAATTAAGTGCACACCTGATGTGCCATCTGCGATATAGACATAATCTCCATCAACAGCGATTGCATGTGCTGTACCGGGTGTCGCTATTTCACCTATTGGCGTTGGCAAAGGGTTTAAGGTAAAAATTTCAAGTCCCCAATCGCTGGCAGCAAAGGCGTTATTTTCCTGAATAACAATCGCGTTATAGTTACTTGACAGATGTATTTGGGTCATCGGTTCAAGTTTTGGAGACAGATTTGATGCAATTAATGAAGTTCCCGCACTACTACCCACGCTGATTGGTTGAGAATTACTATCAGGAGGAAAGGTGACAGAATTTGGAAACCATTGGTGAAGAGAATGATTAAGCTCTCTATCTAAAGTATTGGTCAATGCGTTTATGTCAACTACCGTATCACTCGATCCAAGTTTGGCAACATACTGGAAGGTTTGAGAATACTCAGAAGTGACGATTAATAGGATTTGTCCACTACGACTTAATTTGCCAATTTCGATTTTGTTTGTATGCCGTGTATCTGCTGCGTTGGAATTTAACACGGATGGAATAGGTTTCACAATTGGAATGTTAGAATTCGGCAAAAAGTATGCAATATTGGCGTAAAGAGGTGCTTGTGTGTTTGCTTGTAGTGTCAACTCAAGGTTTTCCGGTAGGTTTTGAAAAAGTATGTATTCTATACTCCAACTGTCAATTGGAATATCGTCAGAAGTAGTTGGATAACTCGTGATGCGTGGGGTGTGTGCAGTAATTTTTCGATTGCGTAAGTTTTGATAACTGAAGAGTCGTCCTCGTGCGGGGTTGTTTAACCAATTTGCTATTCCCCAATTGAGAAAAACATCAATCAAATATTTCTCATTACTTAAAGCACTATCAATCGCTGGCAGACCAAGTGTGTCTTCGGCAGCAAGTTTTCGAATAAAGTCAATACCACCATGGTTTTCATAGAGGTACAGTAGGAACATAAAGGCTGCACCGTAGTAGGTTTCAAAATTGTTGGCTGTAGTTAGGGACATGCTTGGATCTGCGAGGTAGCCATCAACAAACAGTGTATGAACGGTACCATAGATGCTCCACTCTGTAAATGAGGCGATGCCTTCCTCTAACCAACGTTGATCTGTAGTGCCACCGTTCTGATACCAGTTTATGAGATGCGCAAGTTCGTGCGTGAGACTGCTGTAGAATGTATGTTGTGCGCGTTCTTTGAATTGAAAGATATCCATATAGAGTATATCGCGACGATTACTGGTCGGATATGTTGGATGTTGGTCTACTGGTGAAAAATAACCTCCGTAGTCCTGTCCAGATTCGTTGTTCCCTACATCGTGGAATAAGATTGTTATCTTGTTGTCCCGATCTAAACCGGGTTTAAATTCTGAACCGATCCAGTGATGCACTTCAGGATAAATTTCTGTGTCAAATTTTTCAGCGATTGCTGCTGCTTTTGTTTCAGTAAGCATAGACTGAAAAGTGTTTTCGATGAAGATATAGCAGTGTGCACCGACTGCAACACAAGTAGCCTTAACAGAAGTTTCTGGAATGTGAATAAAAAATCTGTCTACTTGACCTAATTTTGCAGGTGCTGCGGGTGCTGCTAATATGTTTCTGGAATTTGCGGTGTTTATATTTTGAACAGGCAGTGGATGCTCACATAGAAGAGGAGTTCCGCACTTCCAAGGCTCCGCATTAACAACGATATTTATACAACACAACCATCCTACAAGAAGGATTAAACAAATTCTTGGAAAAAAATGTGACGTTAGTAATGACGGGGTTAGGTGATTAGTCATACCTTTATACCGCAAGTTTAGAGGTCAGATTTACTTTTTATGATATGAGGTTAGACGTGTGGACTAAGTTTGAAAAAAGCTTACAGAAATTATTGATGACACAATATTCTTTTTTGTCTATAATAGGATTCAGATTTTAAGTTTATATTAAGTTCTAATGCCAAATTAACCCGATTTGTAGTGTGAGGTCTATTCCTCCTCACAATGCTAACTCTCTAATGCCTATGATACCTTTTGAATATATAGAACATACCGCTGATGCGGGGATGTGTGTTAGGGGTGATACGCTAAGATCTCTCTTTACGCATGCCGCGCAAGGTTTATTTGAAATGATAGTTGTTGTGGACACAATTGACGAAACTACATCAATTAACGTTCACTTAGAAGCAGAATCTGTTGAAATGTTATTAGTTACTTGGTTAGATGAATTAATATTTAAACACGAAACAGAGGATATCTTCTTTAAACGTGCCGAAATTAGCAACATCAGTGCAACAGAATTAGTTGCTAAGGTGTATGGTGAACCTACAAATTTTGACAAACATGTTGTATATACGGAAATTAAGGCAGTAACATATCATCAATTATATGCAATTCAAAATCCGAACGGCGATTGGGAAGCGCAAGTTATATTTGATTTGTGATAATTAATGCGCCAAACACACAAAAATGTTGAGTTATTTTCTTTACTATTTTTCTTTAATGGTAATCAACCTATTTGGCTGGACATTCTTAAGTTTATTTACTTTTCCATTGGACCAATGCACTTCGACTGTTTCAATTATCGTGTCATTTTTTATTCCAAAAATCGCAGTTAATTCACTCTGTGAGCAATAACTTGATCCGCTTTTAACAGTTCTGGTTTGTGTGCCAGTTACAGAAGTAATTCGTATGCGTGCGCCTATCCCGTTGCGGTTACTCTCACGTCCAGCGAGTTGAATTTTGAGCCAATTATTGTGGTTTCCACCGTCATTACGATATAGGTGTGCGGGTCCATTAGATGTGGTAACCAATAAATCTATATCTCCATCGTTATCAATGTCGGCGTAGGCTGCCCCTCTTCCAACAATCGGCTTTACTAAATCTTGCCCTACTTTGTCAAGAACATCAGCGAACTTTCCATCGGATATGTTGCGAAATAGGTGAGGTCGTTGTGCATAAGTAACTTCACTCTGAACAATGTTAATGTCATTTTCAACATGTCCGTTTGCTGTGAAGATGTCAAGGTTACCGTCTAAATCAAAATCGAAGAAAAAACACCCAAAAGTTAGTGTCAATAAACTTGAGTTGCCGAGTTGTGCAGTGGGGGCATCGTCAATAAAAAAATCACCTTCGTTGTGATAAAGGTTCAACATTTCATTAGAAAAGTTCCCAACAAGAAGACTTTCCTTACCACTAAGGTCAAAGTCAGCGGCATCAACACCCATTGCCCCTGTCGCCACACCCCTCTCATTATATGCTACCCCTGTTAACATTCCAACTTCAGTAAATTTTCCATCACCGTTGTTCTGATACAATTTATTCGGTTGTGTATCGTTTGCCTCAAAGATGTCCGGGAGTCCATCTTGATTGTAATCAAGTATACAGACACCTAACGATTTGCTGGAGGGATCGTTTATTCCTGCAATGCGCGAGACATCTTCAAATGTACCATTGCCTTTATTGCGAAAGAGTTTACTTGCTTGACCGGAATACGATTCGGGGGTACAGTAGGATTTATTTCTACCATCAAGTGTGCAGAAAATGTCTGTCTCTATACTCCATTCAACATAATTGGCGACATATAAGTCGAGATGACCATCCAGATCATAATCAAACCACGCACTACTTGTACCGAAACCGGGGTTATCAATACCTGCGGATTCAGTAACATCAAGAAAAGACCCATTACCTTTGTTCTGAAATAACCTGTCAGCGTTTAGACAACTCACATAAATGTCATCATCCGCATCGTTGTCGTAATCAGCAACAGCAACACCCATTCCATATAGGGGTATATTCAAACCCGCTGCTTCGGTGACATCAGTAAATGTGCCGTCCTGATTATTACGGTATAGTGCTAAGGTTTGTCGCTTTCCAGTTGAATGTTCCTCCCAGTCTTTACCATTAACTAGAATGATGTCTTGCCACCCATCAGAATTATAGTCAAGGAAAGCGCATCCTGAACCCATTGTTTCAGGCAGGTATTTCTTACCGAAAGCACCGTTATTGTGGATGAATTCTATCCCTGCTTCTTCAGTGATGTCTGTAAATTGCGGTAGCGGATCTGCTGAAACACTCGTGGTATTCAAGAGACTAGTAAACAAGAGATAAAATGTCAAGGTTTTTAATATAACCGAGTAAAACAAAGGGTTAGTGTGGAAAATACTCTCTTTCACAATTCTATCAGTGTTTCCTTTTTCAATTTCTGTTACCACTAATTCAGACATTTCAGGTATATGCCTCACTTCATTTTGAGTCTTCCCCAGGTGGTTGCGAGTTTAGCTTGCGGAGCAACGGGACGTGGTTTTCCGGGTCCGCCATTAGGGATATTTTCACCAGTAATTTGAAAATCATCAAACCGTGCACGTGCGTTTCCAACGACGAGTCCTGCTTTTCCACCTTCTAATGGGTCATCATCAATTGCTTTAATAATGAAGTCATTAATTCGGAAGTCGAGTGAACCATCTTCAAAAACGGTGGCTTCCAGTTCATACCATGTATCTATTTCTGCAGTATATGCGCGTACCACACTACCATTACCCTCCGCCCACCTTCCTATTGAGGCGATCTCATTAACGTAGTCAATTAAAAATGCATAACTACTATTTTCGTCACCTCTGTCATGAAGTACCAGTCCGATGTGTGGCGATCCATTCCCGTCCTCAACCATCTTTGCACGGCAGGACACAGTATAGTATTCCCACGTGAATTCACCTGTTGTCCAAAGACTAAAAAAGGGGTTTTCAAAGATTTCTCCAACAGCCTCACCATCATTTATCCACCATTTTTCAAACTGCCGATTAAGGTTAAAGATTTCCCATTCCCGGATGTCATTATCTTCAAAGTCGTCGCGCCATGTGCCTGCATAGGTAGACAGAGTTGTCAATACTATAGTAGACAAAAAGATGGTACTGATAAAAACTAATGTTAATTTTTTCATAATTTTCTCCTTAGGATTTGGTGACAATGCAATTTCCCTGTGAATCTGCATAAGGGCAAGAACAACAATGTTCAAGATTTTTCTTATAGTTTCCCTGCTGCAGCGAAATAATTTTTTGTTGCCACTTTTCTGAAATCTCAAGTAAATCCGTACTGCTAAAACACATTTTTTCATAAGCACTTTGTTCAGTAAAGATATAATTGATTATCACAAGTGGTTCATTTGGATATACTTTGCTTAAAAGCAGACTGTATAGTTCCATTTCTGGTTTATAGTACTCTAAATCTCGTCCTTTAAAAGTTATGTAATTGAGTCCCTGCCATCCACCTACTTGATCTCTATAAAGTCTGTCTATTCTACCTGAGATGATGTGCCCATTGATATTGGCGTGAATTTGATGGTTGGTATAGGAATCAGACGTAGGAACCAAGGTTTGTGCTAACTCAGTATTGCGAAAATTATTGATATGAGTGCGAATCACACCTATTACATCCGACACAATTGAACTTTGCCTTATATCAGGAAAATTCCTCAATGTATTAGTAATAAGTCTCTCTGGATTGTCTAAATCTAACGGGTGTTTGATCTGAGCAAGAACATGGTGAATTAGCGTGTCCATTTCAGTTTCATCCCAATCCGATTGTCCTTCTTCAAGTGGTGGAATTCGTAGCACATGTTCCAACTGGTAACGTAGAGGGCATCGGGCGTAGTTAGCAAGTTCTAAGACAGAAAAGGATCCCCCGAAATCAGATGACTTTGGCTGAGAGAAAGGAAGTTTCGGAAAATCAACTGGAGTTGTACCACGAGATACTTTATCTGTATCATCAGTATCGTAAAGTTGTCTGATAATTGGGGTTTGTAGTTGGAAAGACTGGCTCATAGTTGCATTATTTGAATACGTTTCCACCGAAACTGGTATACTCAAAGAATCGGCATCTTCACCAATTCCAAGGTATTCGTCCAGCCATTTTAACATATTTTCGGGATTACCGTACTCATTAAGTGACCCGGATAGAATAAGTCTATCTCTTGCGCGGGTTGCCCCAACATAAAACAAACGTTTCTTTTCGGCTTCGTCTTTAGCACTAGCATAATCTTTCATCAGAGAAACAATCTCTGGAGCAGTTTTTGTATAATTTTCCTCCGACTTATGTGGACTAAATCCTATTCCAAGTTCATCATCAATAAATGGTTCTCTGCCATATTGCCCTTGTCGATTAAGTGAGGGAAGTATGACAACTGGGAATTGTTTCCCTTTGGCAGAATGGATTGTCATAATCTGAACTGCACCACTGCTATCCTCAATGGGAGCTTGTCCCTCCCGTGGTTCTTCAGTAATTAGGATGTCAAGAAAATCAATAAAATGAGTCAAGGTTTGCTGGTCCTCATCGCCATCAAAATTTCTGGCAAGTTCTAAGAGTTTCTGGTAGTTCGCCCATTTTTGCTGTCCCTGTTTACCTAATTTCAGTGTTCCGATCATCCCCGTTTCATTAACAATGGTTAGAATGAGTTGGTTAATTGACATTCGATGGGCAATCTGCATGTGATGTTTTAATGTGACAATCGCTTTTGTAAGGTGTTCCGATGGAGATAGATATTTTTGAACCTTTTTCCAGAAACTGTCCTCCTTTTGCCGCGAAATTTCATACAACTCAGTGTCAGAAATCCCGAAGGCGGGACCACGTAGAATACCGATAAGTGAGGTATCGTTTTCTTGTGGTGTGTTAAGAAAACTAAGGTAATTCCAAATATCGTAGATTTCTTGTCGTTGATAGAAACCAACACCACCTGTTGTGAGATAAGGGATACCAGCAGAAAGCAGCGCGTGTTCAATTTCAGGTAAGTGTCTTCTACTACGGATTAAGATTGAGATGTCACCATATTCAATTGGTTTGGGAAATTTATCATCACCTTTGCCTTGCACCCATATCTCTTCATTGTTCGTTATCATTTTTTTGATGTGTTGTGCAATGAGTGTATATTCGTTTATTGGTTCATCACCTTTTTGTCCAAGCACGATTTCAACAGCACCGTTACCCTTGGAAGCGCGCGCTTGCGTAAGGGGTTCAAACTGCACTTCAAATTCATTTTCTGTACCATCTCCCATCAGACGTTTGAAAAAGTAATTCACAAATCCGACAGTATCGCGTAGGGAACGGAAATTTTCTTGGAGTTGGATATTCTCACCTACATCCCCAATTTTTTGTTTTGTTTTTTCAAACACACGAACATCAGCCCCACGAAACCCGAAAATACTTTGTTTCGGGTCACCAACAATAAATAGATTAGCATCTTGAAGGTCATTTGTGAGCAGCATCACTAACTCATACTGTAATTCATTTGTGTCCTGATATTCGTCTACCATGTAATACTTATATCGTTCCACCAATTTCTGGCGGATGCTATTGTTATTTTTAAGAAGGTCTCGTGTTTTTAGCTGCAGGTCTTCAAAATCAAGTTTGCCTTGAGAGAGTTTGTTATTTTGGTAATCGTTGAGGATTCGGAGATAAAGTGTCAATAGGTAATCTGTTGTGCTAATAAGGAATTGGTCATCTGTTTCGTCATTTTCTTCCGTTAGCGGTGTGGCTGATTTAATATGTTGTGAAGCAGATGCCAGAAATTTGATTTCATTTGTTAAGCCGCTTATGTCAACTCCCGTTCCGATAAAAGCTGCTTTCGCAATACTACCACTTTTAGTTGTAATTAATTCAGCAATTTTCCTTCGTAATATGTGTCCTTCAACAGGATTAAAATTTGCTTTGAGTTTTAGACTTAACACATTTACTTCTGCAGCATTTTTACCTTTTGCAATATCCAAAACAGGAAATAGGCTATTAATCCATTTATCCGTAATCTGTTGATTCCAGAATTCATATAACGTTTCGTTGTTTTGCTTCCTATAGGTTTGTGAAATGATTGCCTTGACAGCATCACGTTTCTCTACCATGGTGGAGAATAGTTCTGTTAATTTTTGACGATTTCCATACCTTTGTAAAGAACGATGGAGTTCAGTATGATGTTCATCATTTGTATTTGTTGCAATGTCCTGCAGTGTATTTTTAATGGTGTGTCGTAGCAAAAGTGTCTGGTCAATACCTCGTAGGACACCGAAGTTCGCTGGGACACCGGCTTGAAATGGAAATTCTCTCAGAATGCGTGAACAGAAGGCGTGAATAGTTGAGATAGGTGCAATGTTCATCTCCTCAAGACACTGTTCCCGATTCTTTAAATCTGTCGCATCCTTGAGGTTCTCTATAACGCGTCCTTTCATTTCTGCAGCAGCTTTTTCGGTGAAAGTAATGGCAACAATATCACGTGGCGTAACACCATTTTGTAAAATCTTTAGGTAACGGTCAACTAACACAGTAGTTTTCCCGGATCCCGCACCGGCAGTAACACAGATATGTTGGCTAATGTTGGATGCTTTTCGCTGATTTGGTGTACGGTTCATTTTATTAATCTATTTTTAATTATTTCTGAACTTTTTAGAAGTTGTTGAAGCCCCTGCATAAGTGCTGAGAAACTATGTGGCATCTGTGTTTACACCTTATCCGCAAGCCGTCCTGTCCATTTGAAAAACTGACGTTCAACGTCAGTTTTTAAGAGTTGCTGATGCCTCTGCATAAGTGCTGAGAAACTATGTGGCGTCTGTGTTTACACCTTATCCGCAAGCCGTCCTGTCCATTTGAAAAACTGACGTTCAACGTCAGTTTTTAAGAGTTGCTGATGCCTCTGCATAAGTGCTGAGAAACTATGTGGCATCTGTGTTTACACCTTATCCGCAAGCCGTCCTGTCCATTTGAAAAACTGACGTTCAACGTCAGTTTTTAAGAGTTGCTGATGCCTCTGCATAAGTGCTGAGAAACTATGTGGCGTCTGTGTTTACACCTTATCCGCAAGCCGTCCTGTCCATTTGAAAAACTGACGTTCTCTTGTAGCATCTATCATAAAAATCCTTCCATTGTATCTTGACATTTGCCGTTCAACAGTTAATTATTTATAGGCAATGGGACAATTGCTTTTGGAGATATTGAGATATTAACAGTTTCTCCAGGTTTCTTTGTATCAGTGCCGGGATTATGGATGATCGCTTTCAGTTTCAAAGTGTCTGCAATTCTCAATTCGTATTCTTCAACTCTACCTAAATAGGTGACTGCCCTAACTTTTGCGGTTAATTGGTTTGATGTAGAATTTCCATTTAGATGAATCGTCTCTGGACGAATGGAACAACTGACCTCTTGTCCGGGAGTGAATTTGTGGTGTACACTTTCTGTATGCAGAACACCTACAGGCGTTTCAATTGTAGCTTTACCATCAACTATTTCTTGGATTTTACCCGATATGAAATTCGTTTCACCCACAAAACTTGCTACAAATGGGTCTGCGGGGTATTGATAGATTTCACGCGGGGTACCAACCTGAACAAAAACGCCATCTTTCATGATAGCCATTCGGTCAGCCATTGAAATAGCCTCCACTTGGTCGTGGGTTACATATATGGTCGTAATTTGCGTGCGATTATGAATTTCTTTCATCTCATCACGTAGGTTTTGGCGAAGTGCAGCATCCAAATTGCTGAGTGGTTCATCAAGGAGTAACACACTCGGTTCAATCACTAACGCACGTGCCAAAGCAATACGTTGTTGTTGTCCACCCGAAAGCGTGTTCACAGGACGATCACGGTAATCGAACATCTCAACCATATCAAGAACGGTAGTGATTTTTTCGTTACGGATAGATTTATCAAGTTTTCGAAGTCTGAGACCATATTCTATGTTTTCAGAAACGGTCATGTGTGGCCACAATGCATAGTTTTGAAAAACCATACCAGTGTTGCGTTGGTGTGGTGGAACGTTATTCATTTCTTCATCGTCAAACCGAAGTTCTCCACCGTCTGGATGATAAAAACCTGCTATCACGCGGAGCAATGTTGATTTTCCACATCCAGATGGTCCAAGCAAGAAAAATAGTTCACCGGGGGCAATTGTCAACGATATATCATTGACTGCCAACATGGTATCAAATGCTTTTGTTATATGGTTTAATTGGACACTAACTGACATAAATTGGATACCTCAACAAATCCTTAATCTTCATACAGTTGTAGGTTTGACATTCCACGAACGGTAGTAGCGGTTTCCTAATCGCTCCGTGTCGGACGAGAAAATCACAATCTACGCGGTCATCTCAGAATACCCGTGTTTGAGTTTCACTTGCAGTTCAACTCATCCTACAGAATCTATGAATAAAATGGTCATTTATCTACATCTTTAACACATCTGAAACCGATAGTGCTGCCAGAAGTTAGATGATACCATCGATCGGAGACGCGTAGATCGGTACTACTTCCACCCCAGCCGCCACCACGTAATATACGAAAGTTCTCATGCTTTGGTGCTGACACGTTTCCAAAACGAGGGTTGTTTACTGGTGACATCCTATAGAATTCACCATTATACGCATCAAAACACCATTCCCAGACATTACCAGCCATATCGTATAAACCGAAACCGTTCGGTGAAAAACTTCCGACAGGAGATGTGCTTTTCCAAATGTCATTACCACCAATGCCACCGAAATTGGCATCATCATGCGTGATAGTATCACCTGATGGATACTGCTTTCCAACAAAATTACCGCGTGCCGCATATTCCCATTCTGCCTCAGTAGGTAGCCTTTTGTTCGCCCAATTTGCATAAGCAACAGCATCGTTCCAATAAACATTAACCACAGGGTCATTAGGCTTATTGAATTTTGGGTCGTGCCATAGAGGTGGCGGCGAATGTCCCGTTGCTAACATAAACTGCTGGTAACGGGCATTTGTAACCTCGTGTATGTCAATATAAAATGCATCAATATAAACCTCATGAACTGGATACTCATCCGCATCTCCAGTGCCTTCAATTGCGTTTCCCATAAGAAAAGTACCGGAGGGTATAAGACGCATTTGTGCACTATCTATATTGGAAACTATTGTTTCAGCGAATTCCTCTGATGGGACACTGTTTTGAGAAGATTCAGAGCATGCACATAGGATGCATATTGAAAGAAGTAAAATTCCTGTGATACTCACGACGGCTAAAGCCGTGTGCTTCTTTTAGCACACAACCTCTCCTATGTGATTCCTGCTTCTACACAGTTTGCCACCCCGCCATGCTAACCGAAGTTACTGACTTATATGTGGTCTTATATCTGTTCCACAGGCGTTTATTCTCTCGGTATATCCTACCGCGAGGTTAAAGATTAATTCGCACTTTGCATCTTAAATCTTTTTGATAAGATAGCGTCTCGGGCGATGGCTTATCGCAACTTGTCCCTCTGGGGATCCGCCAAGTTGGACTATCTGCACACTTCCCATAACTACGGTGCCAGTGGACTGCCTTCTGCAGTGTGGGCTTCGGTTCGTCCTACGTTATTTCGCAGGACGCTACAGAGCCTTGCTTGTCTCAAATAATCTAAAGGACTTCTGCACGAGTTGACATGATTGGACCCGAAGTCTAAAGACTTGGGATTGTTAGTTAATTCCCTTCATACTAATTTTGAGGCAATCTCATCTGCGGTTTGGATCAACCTTTTCTGTTCTTTGTCAAAAAGAGTCCGAACATCAAACCACAATTGATCATTTTCAATCCGACCAATGATAGGTGTACTACCGCGTCTGAAATGTTCCGACAGTTTTTCTACAGAAATCGTTAGTGGCGTAAGCACAACAGCAATGCTTGGCAATGTTTCAACAGGAAGTGACCCGCTACCAATTTCTGATTGCGCTTCAGATATCTCAATTGAGACTAAGTCCTCGAAAATTACATTGAGTCTGTTTGAAATGTGATTTGCTGTAGTATTTAATTCATCAATAGACCGAGTGTAACGCTGGAGCATTGGGAGTAGGTCAGTGATAGCGTCCTGATTGAGGTAAGTTTGTAAGGTAGCAGACAACGCAGCTATAGTAAGTTTATCAACACGTAATGCACGCATGAGTGGATTCTTTCTGATTTGATGGACCCACGCAGCTTTTCCAACAATAATGCCTGCCTGTGGACCACCAAGTAACTTGTCACCGCTAAAGGTGACGATGTCCACTCCACAATCAATCCTATCCGCAACAACAGGTTCGTTAGGAAGACCATATTGTGATAGATCAATCAACGCACCACTGCCTAAATCCTCCATCGTTGGGATACCGCGTTCGACACCGAGTTCAGTCAATTCGTGTATCTCAGGTGTTGTGGTAAAACCCACAATCTTATAATTGCTTGGATGCACCTTTAAGAGAAGTGCAGTGTTGTCGTTGATCGCTTCAGCATAATCCCTAAGATGTGTCCGATTAGTTGTACCAACTTCTCTCAGAATCGCTCCGCTTGCTTCCATTACGTCAGGTATACGAAAGGCACCGCCAATTTCAATTAACTCGCCGCGTGATACGATGACCTCTTTTCCTCGCGCAACGGTTTGCAGCGCAATTAATACCGCAGCAGCGTTGTTATTAACGACTGTTGACGCCTCACATCCTGTCAATTGTTGAAGTAGAGGTTCAGTAATCCGATCCCGATGTCCACGTTTGCCGGTCTCAAGATCATATTCAAGGTTGACATAATTTTGTGCTGCTTTTTGAAGACTTTTACACGCAGAAGGAGATAACAAGGAACGACCAAGGTTTGTATGTGTTACGGTTCCAGTTGCATTAACAACGGTGCGGAGCGGGGGACGGGTTTTTTCAGTAATTTGCTGAAGTACTAATTCAGCATATTCAGATGGTTCGGGGAGTTTCAGATCTGCTTCTCCACCCAGAATTTGGTCTCGAATATCAGAAACAACTGATCGTAGTGCCTCAATAACAAGTGATCGACCATAAGAATCTTGCAGCTCATGTATCTCAGGCAGCGATAGAAGTTTTTCTATCGCTGGAAGTTGTCGGAGTAGGTTAGTGTTGTCGTTCTGTGTCTGAGTTTTTATTGTCAACTTCTTATTCCAGATTAAGTTAATGATAGTATGTAGCTTAAAAATACAGAATTTATTTTATTTTGCATTGTGATGAATTTTATCAAATAAACCTTCAGATGTCAAATGAAAAGTTTTTGTCACCTTATGCATCAATTTAGGATGTATCGCTCATCGGGTAGAACGAAGCAACCCATAGATGTCAATTTAGCGGTCCTCAAGGGCTGGTAGGTGCGGTTTCTAACCGCACCATAAGCGTCAATTTAAGGAAAGAACTCGTTCGTAGTCGCGCAATTCATTGCGCCTCTTACATTCAAAGAAAAGCTTAGCCCCAACGCGGTAGGTGCGGTTTGTAACCGCACCGGATTCTGTGGAGTATGTGTGAGATAACGGTTTCCGCGAACGACTCGGTGCGGTTACAAACCGCACCTACCAGCCCTGGAGGATCACTAAATTGACGCATAAGGTGCGGTTAGAAACCGCACCTACCAGCCCTGGGAAATCGGGATTACCGATTTAAATACTTAAACTTCATCTAACCGCACCGGACTTATCCAAGGAACGGCAAGCATGTTTTGTAATAGCTTAAATTGACGCTAATGGTGCGGTTAGAAACCGCACCTACCGGCCCTGGTGAAATCGGGTAGTGTGCGTTTTCTGTGTATGACTCGGTTCGGTTAGGAAACCGAACCTACCGTTCTTGGTTTCTTAAATTGACACCTATAGATTTCGCTTCGCTATACCCGACGGACAATAATATTTGTGACAAAACTTCACACCCGCCAACAATCTTTTTATGGCAAATTGACCAAAATTGTGGTATACTATTTACATCATGTCAACCAAACTTCAAAACATACGAAATTTCTGTATTTTAGGGCATATTGACCACGGAAAAAGTACACTTAGTGATCGTCTCTTAGAACATACAAACACACTCGCTGAGAGAGAAATGCGCGAACAAGTGCTTGATTTGATGGACTTAGAACGCGAACGTGGTATCACCATCAAAGCGACTGCTGTTAAACTCCAGTATCGTGCGGAAGATAAAAAACTCTACGAACTCAATTTGATAGACACCCCCGGACATGTTGATTTTACCTACGAAGTTTCGCGCAGCCTTGCAGCTTGTGAAGGTGCGATTTTAATTGTTGATGCAGCACAAGGTGTTGAGGCACAAACCTTGGCAAACGCGTATCTTGCAATAGAAAATGAACTTGAGATAATACCCGTTATCAACAAAATTGACCTACCAGCGGCGCAGCCTGATGAAGTCAAACGCCAGATAGAGGAGGTAGTCGGCATCCCTGCTGATGAGGCACTCCTTGTAAGCGCAAAGGTTGGTATCGGTATACCTGCTATCTTAGAGGCTATTGTCAATCGAATTCCAGCACCTATTGGAGAATCTGATGCTCCTTTAAAAGCACTTGTGCTGGATTCTGTTTACAATAACTATCGTGGTATCATTATATACACCCGTATATTTGATGGAAGTGTTGCACCGGGAGACAAGATTCAACTGATGCAGACGAAACGCTCCTATGAAATTGAAGAAGTTGGCATTTTTACACCACAGATGCAACCTACCACCGAACTCAAGACAGGGACAGTAGGCTATCTCATCGCAGGCATTCGGGACATTGACAACGCAAAAATTGGTGATACAATCACACAACATAAACATCCTACTGCTATACCTCTCCAAGGCTATCAAGAAATTAAGCCGCTTGTATTTAGCGGACTCTATCCTGCAGATACAAACCAATTTCATGCGATGCGAGAAGCTCTTGATAAACTTCGACTAAACGATTCTTCTTTCACATTTGAACCGGAGACTTCTGTCGCGCTTGGTTTCGGTTTTCGGTGTGGATTTTTAGGTTTACTTCACATGGAGATTATACATGAACGTCTTGAACGCGAATTTGGATTATCGCTTATTCGCACTGCCCCAAGTGTCATGTATCGGGTTTATCTTAAATCGGGCGAACATGTGTTAGTGGACAATCCTGCACATCTACCGGAAGTAATAAATATTGAACGAATCGAGGAACCGTATGTCAATATTGATATAATTGTGCCGCGTGAATATATCGGAAATGCAATGGAACTTTGTCAGAAGCGGCGGGGTATATATAAGCGCATGAATCAATTGGATGCGACACGGGTGCAACTGCTTTACGAACTTCCGCTGAGTGAAATGCTTACCGACTTTTTTCCGAAACTCAAATCGCTTACTCGCGGTTACGGTTCGCTGGAATACGATATTGGTGAATATAGAACAGAGAAACTTGTAAAGTTAGATGTACTCCTAAATGGTAAACCTGTAGATGCGCTATCAACCATTTTACCACGCGATATGGCTGAAGTTCGTGGGAAGAATTTAGTTAGCAAATTGAAAAAATTGATACCTCGGCAGATGTTTGAGATTCCTATTCAAGCTGCCATAGGGAACAAGGTTGTCGCACGTGAGTCTGTCAGAGCACTACGGAAAAATGTAACTGCAAAATGTTACGGTGGGGATATAACACGAAAACGGAAATTGTTAGAAAGACAGAAGGAAGGTAAGAAGAGACTCAAACAGATTGGTAGTGTTGATGTTCCACAAGAAGCATTTACAGCAATGCTTGCAACAGATGAATAATTCAAATTTACAGGGCAAGCTTTCATGATTATGTGGTCAACAGCGGACCAACCTGCAGAGTTGTGGGAAATCTGGAAGGTGATAGGTGACATTCGTTTTGATCGAATCGGCAAACTAATCCGATAAATTTTAGAGTATACGATTCTCCACAGTTGTAATGAATACCTAATTGTAAGAAAGGAAATGCCGCTATCTATTGCGGTTTTCAAATTAATGACTACTGATATCCAATTATCGAAATGGCAGAGATTTCGAAAAACGGTCGCCTGGGAATATACCCAAGTAATTGTTGTTGCACTTATCCTTGTTTTTGGGTTTATTCGCCCTTTTGTTGTTGAGGCATTCAAAATTCCATCCGGTTCAATGGAGGATACACTCCTAATCGGTGATAGGATTCTGGTATGCAAGTTTATCTACGGATTCAAAATTCCCGGCACGGGTATTAGAGTCTTTGATTTTCATAAGCCTGCCCGAGGAGATGTTTTCGTTTTTATTCCACCACATGAAGAGCAGCGAAATTTCATTAAACGTATTGTCGCAATAGAAGGGGATACAGTTCACACTGAAGGTAAAACACTTTATGTAAACGGTCAAGTCGTCAACGATAACGGTTACGCCAAGTATGCGGGAAACCGTTTTGTCAGACGAAGTAATTTTCCCCCTTTCCGAAAAATGGAAGAATATATGAGGGGTAATGAACTATATGATGATTACACCTTGACAGGTAGTCAGTATAAACGCAAATTCCCCGATGGTAAACCGTTTATTGTTCCAAAAGGATATGTCTTTGCAATGGGTGATAACAGAGATCATAGTAGTGATAGTCGAACGTGGGGACCTGTAAATGTAGATAGTATCAAGGGGCAAGCCTTTATGGTTTATTGGTCTTTTGAGAATCCGGATGCGAAAATATGGGAGGTTTGGAAATCAATAGGCGGTATACGATTCAATCGAATCGGTAAACTGATCCGTACACAAAATGGACTCAACTGATGCACCAAGATAGACGACACCTTATCATCGGTACTGCCGGACATGTTGACCATGGCAAAACTGCACTGGTTGGCACGCTCACAGGCATTGAAACAGACAGACTCAAGGAGGAACGGGAACGCGGTTTATCCATTGAGTTAGGATTCGCTTATTTTGACCTGCCTGATAACTCACGTGCAGGGATTGTTGACGTACCAGGACACGAGAAATTCATTCGCAACATGTTGTCTGGTGCTTATGGAATGGATATTGTCCTTTTTGTTGTTGATGCCAAAGAAGGGGTGCAAGAACAGACACTTGAACACTTAGCAATTTTAGATTTACTCGCCATCTCAAACGGCATACTTGTGATGACGAAGTCAGATTTAGCAACCCGTGAAGAATTGGAAGAAGCAACAGAAATGACGCAAGAAATGCTTGTTGGCACATCGCTTGAAGGCATTCCTTCGGTCAGTGTCTCATCTATCACTGGTGAAGGGATTGATACCTTAAAACAGATGATTGTTGAACAAGTAGGCATTGTTACAGAGGCACAAGAACATGATGGAATTCCACGGTTGTATGTTGATCGTGTTTTCACAGTTCAAGGTTTTGGAGTCGTTGTTACAGGAACACTCATCGGCGGTTCAGTAAATAGAGATCAGAGGATGGTAATTTTACCACAAGGGGATGTTGTCAGAGTGCGAGGCATACAAGTACATAACGAACCTGCGAATGTCGCACAAGCAGGACAACGCACCGCGTTAAATCTGTCTGGAACCACTGCTCATGGCATTCAGCGCGGTGATGTGCTATGTCCTATTGAGTTCTCAAATGTTACTGATAATATAAACGTATCGTTACAGGTATTATCCTCATTTCCGAGAATGCTTGAACATTGGGGACGTTTTCGCGTGTATCTCGGCACACGTGAATTATTTTGTCGGTTGATTTTATTAGTTGACGAAGCAATTCTGCCCGGTGACAGAGTCCAAGTCCAACTACGGTTGGAGCAACCTATTTTGACCTTTAGAGGCGATAGAATCATTTTACGCGATTTCTCCGCACAACACACTGTCGGTGGCGGTGAAGTAATTAACCCATTCGCACCAAAACACAAACGTTTTACCCAAGAAACCATTACCATTTTAGCAAAGTGGGAAGAAGCAGGCGACACGCAGGTGGTAAACGCAGTGCTTGAAAATAGTGAGACTCTCTGCGTAGAAGAATCTTTCCTCTATTACTATATGCCGTATTCACAAGCCGAGGTTAGAAACATTTTGGACACCTTGGAATCTGAAGAAAAAATCGTGCGATGGGGTAAATCGGGCAGGACACCACTTATTTCTGATGCAGCACGCACAGCAGACGCTACAAACAAACTAACAGCAGCATTGTCAGGATTTCACGAAAAAGAACCACTCCTTTCAGGGCAGAATGCATCACAACTGTGCCGTGATCTTGCACTAAATGAGATAGATTTTGAGAAGATTACAGATCACCTAATTAAATCAAAGGAACTTGTGAAGGATGGGAATTTACTCCGATTGTCTTCACATGAAATAAAATTTTCTGAAGAGGAGTCAACTGCTAAAGAAACACTTGAAAAATTATTTTTGGAAGCAGGAATCAACACACCCGGGCTTTCCGAACTGGATACATTGCTGCCAGAGTATACACCCCAAGTGATTGAATCCACGTTTTTTGCGTTATTGAATCTTGGACAGTTTATAAAAACAGCCGATAATTTCTTTATCCACAGAGAAATCTATGAAAAAACAAAAGAATTATTAACCAATTATCTTCAAAAAAATGATACAATATCGGTGGCAGAATTTCGGGAACTGGCGAAAACATCTCGAAAATATGCGGTACCGTTCCTTGAGTATTGTGACAGTCAAAATGTAACAATTCGAGATGGAAACGTCCGCAGATTGTCATCAAGGAAAAATTAAAAACTATCTAAATTCGCTTCTACTTTCTGGGGGAGGATAGGGTCCGGTGGCCCTACCGGTCTTCAAAACCGGCTTGTCCATGCAAGTGGATAGGTGGGTTCGACTCCCACCCTCTCCCGCCATATAAATGGATTTCCATCCATTGGTTAATGAAAAGG
Organism: Candidatus Poribacteria bacterium; assembly: GCA_965237835.1. Taxonomy (GTDB): domain Bacteria; phylum Poribacteria; class WGA-4E; order WGA-4E; family WGA-3G; genus MSPOR6. Next base: position 2,689,781 of record OZ250160.1, read on the forward strand.
ATTATGATCAAATCCCTTCCGATTCACACCCCAAATTCAGCACAACGTAGACATCCATCATGGATAAAGGCACGGATACCTGGCGGTGGCAACTACGTTGAGCTTAAAAAATTAATGCGAGATCTTCAACTTCACACTGTCTGTGAAGAAGCGCGGTGTCCCAACATCGGTGAATGCTGGAACAGTCGCACGGCTACTTTTATGATATTAGGAGATGTCTGCACGCGGCGATGCATGTTTTGTGCTGTGAAGAAAGGCAAACCTGGTGGTATCGTGGATACAGATGAACCACGAAGACTTGGCGAGGCAGTTGCCCACTTGAAACTAAACCACGTTGTCATTACTTCCGTTAACCGCGATGATCTACCTGATGGCGGTGCGGGTGTGTTCGCAGACTGTATCACCGAAGCACGGAAACAGCGTCCCAGTTGTACTATAGAAGTTCTCATTCCTGATCTGGAGGGTAATTGGGACGCGCTTAAGGTTATCGTCCAAGCGGGACCAGAAGTGCTTAACCATAATACTGAAACAGTTCAACGTCTCTACCGTCGCGCTCGCCCATACGCAAATTACCAACAAACTCTCTCACTTCTCAAAAAGGGCAAGAAACTGAATCCAGACATGCTTACGAAGTCAGGACTTATGGTAGGGTTAGGTGAAACGGTAATTGAACTCTTGGAAACAATGCAAGACATACGGAATACAGGCTGCGATATTCTAACTATTGGACAATATCTCTCTCCTTCCCCACGCCACCTACCGATTCAACGATACTATACCCCCGATGAGTTTGATGAACTTAAAGAAGCTGGTCTTGAGATGGGATTCCGGCATGTAGAATCTGGTCCTTTAGTACGAAGTTCATATCATGCAGGTGAACAGGTAAATTCATCCAGTTTATCGTAGAGCATAGTTTGTGTTGAACAACGTGAAACCCCATAAGTGTCAATTCAGCGATCCGCCAGTCACGGTAGGTTCGGTTTCCTAACCAAACCATAGTTGTCAATTTGGTGTTTCCTTAGATTTCGTGTTGTTCCATTAGATTTTTATGCGAATTTTTTCAGGAATGTGATATACTAAATGGAAACACATACTTCTATGCCGAAAGGTATCCAAATCCACATTTGCCAAATATAACAACAAACAAGTCTAATACCAAATTAACTTGATTAGAGACGTCTTCTGATAAAGTCAGCATTGCGAGGCACGGGGACCTCGCGCTACGAATCGGGTTAATTTAGTATAATAAGGAAAAAACAATGATTAATGTCATAATTAATGGCGCATGCGGGCGTATGGGAAGACTAATTACACAAGGCGTTTCGCAACAAAATGATATGGAACTTGTCGGAGCAATTGAGTTTTCATCTCATCCGGAAATCGGAAATGATGCAGGTGTTGTTGCAGGTGTCGGTGAACTTGGTGTAGCGATCACAAGTGAACTCAACGATGTTATCGCAAGTGCTGATGTTATAATTGAATTCTCAAAACCCGATGTGACATTGCAGCATCTGCGACAAGTTGTAAATGCAGATAAAGCTATGATAATTGCAACAACTGGATTTAGCACTGACGAACTAAACGAAGTCCAAGAACTCACATCAAAGATTCGATGTGTTATGGCACCAAACATGAGTCTCGGTGTTAACGTCATGATTAAAGCCCTTGAATTAGTCGCCAAATCCCTTGGGGATGACTACGATGTTGAAGTGATAGAAGCACATCACAACCATAAAGCGGATTCACCAAGTGGGACTGCCCTTCGATTAGCCGAGACTGTTGCCACAGCACTTGGACGAGATTTGGATGAGGTGGGTGTCTATGGTCGGCACGGGATCGTTGGCGCACGTCCACAGAAACAGATCGGGATACACGCAATTCGTGGTGGGGACATCGCTGGTGACCACACTGTCATGTTTGCAACTGAAGGCGAAACACTTAGTGTAGTTCATCGCGCACATAGTCCTGAAGCATTTGCGAAGGGCGCGATCCGAGCCGCGAGATGGGTAGTGAATGCTTCCCGAGGTTTACACGATGTTAGCGAAGTCCTTTTTGGAAATGACGAATAGATGGTCATATCATATACTTTCATTCCTATTCCTTTTGATTCTTGTTACGATTTTCTCGTTCCTCGGTTGTTCAAACACACCAAAAAATATGAGAGGAGTGTGGAAAACCGTACTGGAAGGTGATTGGAGTGCACATCTTTACGGCGTCCATTTTATTTCTGAAACGCACGGATGGGCAGTTGGAAATTCGGTTGATGTTTTCTCAAGTCATTCTTTTAGTGATTTTGATGAAACAGATCCATCTTTTACTGAAGGCGCAGAGAGCATTATCCTCCATACACAAGATGGTGGTAAAAATTGGAATAGACAAAGTAGTGGGATTTTTGGAAAACCGTTGCGAGATGTGTATTTTCGCAACGCATCCGAAGGGTGGTGTATAGGAGATGGAGGGGTTGTCGGACACACAGCTGATGGCGGGAAGACATGGCAGCAGATTGAAATAGGCACACAGAATGATTTGCAAAGTCTATATTTGGGAAAAACTATAGGTTGGATTGTTGGAGATTGGGGAACACTGCTCAAAACAACTGATGGTGGCAAAACATTTAAAGAAGACGACGGCAGTTTCTTCGGAAAAAAATCATTAAAAGACATTGATTTTGTTGACAATTCCCACGGATGGATCATTACTTACAGCACACCGAATAGTAGTGAAAACTCAGGATATATCTACCATACAAAGGATGGTGGAGAATCGTGGGAAGAACAGTTCTCGACTAAATCCAAGTTGTTTAGTTTACGTTTCGTTGATAGGATGACAGGATGGGTGGTAGGAGATAAACGCAGCATATACGTTACGAATGATGGGGGTAAAACGTGGGAATTTGTTACTGATGGAAGTAACCAACGCCATAAGGAAAAATACGGACAACCCGATTATCTTGGTAACGAACCCTTACATACGTTCATACTCTATGATGTTGACTTCGTAGATAATCAGCACGGGTGGATTGTTGGGGATTTGGGTGTTGTACTACATACAGACTCAGGTATCAAGAAAAATGGTAGTAGTGCTTGGAAACATCAGCGCGGAGGACCTCGTTTTCATAACAGTGCTGACAATCTCTTATTAGCCGTTGATTTTGTGTCCAAAAATCTGGGTTGGGCTGTTGGTGAAAACGGCACGATTCTACATACGCGAAACGCTGGCGTTACGTGGGAAGCGCAATCAAGTCCGACACACCTACTTTATGATATATGTATAACTGCGCAAAATAAAGGGTATGTTGTTGGGGACCGTGGCGCGATTCTACAAACACACGATGGTGGAACAAATTGGCAGCCACAGGATAGTCGCACCGCAGAATGTTTCGGAGGAACACATTTTGTATCACCTCAAAAGGGGTGGGCAGTCGCTGAAGCAGGTGTTATTCTGCGGACAACAAATGGTGGTGCAGTTTGGCAGCAACAATCCTCTAATACGAAGCAAGTTCTATTCGCTGTTTTCTTTATAGATGAACAAACCGGATGGTGTGTGGGGAATGCGGGTGAAATTGTCCATACTTCCGATGGTGGCAAGACTTGGACAAGGCAACAGAGTGGTGTCACTTATAATCTATTTGATATTCACTTTACGTCAAAAATGGAAGGATGGGTTGTTGGGTTATTTGGAACATTATTGTACACAGATGATGGCGGTAATCGGTGGCAACTTTCAACATTAAGTCGTCAACTTACCAAAATGGATAGAAACAAGAATATCTGGTTAAACGCTGTCTATTTTGTTTCTGCTAAAATGGGGTGGGTTGTCGGTGAAGATGGGTTTATATTCAACACGAAGAATGGCGGAAAAAGTTGGTCTCGTCAAGAGAGTCACACCCAAAACTTCCTTTACGATGTATTCTTTATATCAGAAGCGGAAGGATGGGTGGTTGGGAAAGATGGACTTGTGCTGCACACGAAGGATAGTGGTGAAAACTGGAGACCTCAGCGAACCGATACTCGAACAGATCTAACTGCAATCCACATGAGTAGCCCCCACAGTGGTTTAGTGGCAGGACAAGGCGGAACGATTTTAAAATATGAGGTAGTGGAATCTGAATAAGGATATCAAATTATGACTGGTGAACAAAAGTATCTATTTGATTTGCAAGGGTTCATCGTTTTAAAAAATGTTGTGCCATCTACAGTTATTGAATCGTGCAACGGTGTGCTTGATCAATACGAAAAGATGGATCCCAGCGATTATCCAACACCTTTATGCCTCGGTACAGAGCGGACAGAGAAAGAACTTTATATCTCAAACATATTAGAGGCAGATAACGTTTTAAGTGTGCTCGTTGACATTCCAGAGGTTTTAAAAGTCATTGAGGGTGTGACTGGGGGTCCATATCGACTCAATCATACCTATACAATTTATCGATGGGGTGGTGGTTATACCGGTCTACACATGCACGGAACACCGATTATTCCGAAGTGTCAATATCATTGTAAAAATGGAGAGATGGTCTCTACGTTGACGAAAGCCGTTTTCCCAATGCTTGATTGTGATGTTGAAGATGGGTGTTTCGCAGCAATTCCCGGCGCGCATAAAAGCAATTTCCCTAAGCCGTGGGGGAGTCATCCCGATGAAAACCCAGTGCTATCTCCCATCCCTGCCAAAGCAGGTGATGCGATCATTTTCACTGAAGCACTCACACACGGTTCTGTCATTAATGTATCAGGGAAACCGCGTAGGACTCTCTACTACTGTTACAGCGTCGGTTATATGCCAGATTGGGGTGGTCAAGGATTGAATTTTAGTCCAAACGTTATGAATCAACTCAATGAAACACAACAAGGGATTCTTCATCTAAAATAAAAATTATTAAAATCCTGCCCACCAATATGGGCAAAATATAGGAGAGAAAACTATTTTGATTACACTTGCAGAACGGTTACAAAAACTTCCACCTTATCTATTTGTAGATTTACGTCAGAAAATGGCGGCTGCCAAAGCGCGTGGCGTTGATGTCATCAGTCTTGGCATCGGTGACCCTGATTTTCCAACCCCTGATCCGGTCGTACAAACCTTGTGTAGTACAATTCAAAATCCAGAAGACTCCGACAGACACCGTTATGGATGTGACAGTCCTGTCCCTGAATTTCCACAAGCAGTTAGCGAATTCTATCAACACCGTTTTGGTGTTGCCTTGTCTGATGACCAGATTGTAACTACGCTCGGTAGCAAAGACGCAATTGTCAAAATGGCGTTGGGTATACTAAATCCTGGTGATATTGGCATCGCTGCAAGCCCCGGCTATCCTACCTATAACATTGGACACGTATTTGCCAGTGCAACCACACACTATGCACCCCTCCTAAGAGAAAATGATTTTTATGTAGACTTTGATGCCATTCCAGACGATGTGAAACGTCTCGCGAAAGTCCTCTGGATAAACTATCCAAACAACCCTACAACAGCAACGGCTGATCTGGATTTTTTTGAATGCGCTGTTGAATTTGGACGGCAAAACAACATCCTCATCGCACACGACAACGCTTATAGTGAAAACACTTACGACGGTTATCGCTCTCCAAGCATCCTTCAGGTAGAAGGTGCAGAAGAAGTTGCAGTTGAATTTTTCTCTTTGAGTAAAGCGTTCAATATGACGGGTTGGCGATTAGGATTTGTAGTTGGAAACCCAATTGCTGTTGAAGCAGTGAAAAAAGTGAAAGATAATATTGACAATGGGTCGCTGCGTGCATTACAATTCTCTGGAGCGAAAGCTCTGTCAATTGCCGACAAAGTTACATCTAAACTCAACGAAATTTACCAAAGACGGAGAGATACGGTCGTTGATACGCTTACACAAAGCGGATGGGCACTTGAAAAACCTAAGGCAACGATGTACGTCTGGGCACCAGTACCAGAACGTTTTAATGGATCAAGTCGTGCATTTGCCACAGAACTTCTTGAAGAAGCAGGTGTTGTTGTAACGCCCGGACTCGGATATGGACAATGGAGCGAAGGCTATTTCCGAATCTCTCTTACTTATCCTGACCAAGTAATTGAAGAGGCTATTTCTCGAATTCGAGATTTTTCTTCTAAATCGTAATAAGTCTTTTATACCGCTTGAAAATATAAGGTGGTGTGTTGTGAATCGATTGAAAAATATAATTTTTATCTTAATCTTTACTTTTTGTTGTGGAATCGTTAAATTCGCTGCTGCCTTTGAACAGATGAAAACCTACACTGTTGCAGACGGTCTCGTAGGTCCCATAGTTCCCGTTATTTTTCAGGATAGCCGAGGGGTTCTTTGGTTTGGTTCTGATCGGAGTGGCATAAGCCGTTTTGATGGAAATACTTTTGTGCCTTACTCTGGCGATTCAGAGGTCCTGCGTGGTAGAACCAAAAACATTGTTGAAGATAAGTGGGGACACATTTGGTTCCTGAGTAAACATCCATCAGAAGGCATTGGTGTTATCAGTAGATACAACGGAAATACTTTTGAATTTGAACAAATTGGTGAAGGAAACTGTATTGCAGTTGATAATGAAGGAGATGTCTGGGTCGGTGGCAACAATACTGTAACCCGATTTACTTCGGAAAATAACCAAGATATCCCTCAACCCATCCCAATCAGCATCAGTGGACCTTCTGTCTCAAAGATAAACGTAATTTTTCAAAGCCGAGAGGGCACATTCTGGATAGGTGGAAACGACGCACAAGGTGTCCTTATTATGAGGTTCCAACACGACAGAGATACGTTCCAAACTGGAAACCTACAACGTATGGATAGCCTGCCGAACCTTCCAAAAGATCGTGCTGTTCAGGTTATCGTCCAAGACCAGGATAACAACCTTTGGTTTGGTGGACAATCTCTCCTTATTCATTATGATGACACGCAATTTGAGACAGTATTGAATACTACAGGTTCCAGTGGGCAAGTCGGAACACCTCAAACACCCAATTTTGCCAGAAATGGGAATGTTTCGGTAAAAAGTGATAAACACGGAAGAATATGGTTTAGTGATAACAAACAATTAAGATGGTGGGATGGTAAAAGCCTTCAACGATTGAGAAATTTCACGCTGGAAGCAAACCAAAATTCCTATCTCCAAGGATCCTTTGAAATTGAAGATGCTTGGGACAAACTTTGGTTTGCAAGTGAAACTGGAGCATATCATTACGAAAATAAATATTTTGAACAAGATACTGCTGACATTTTTCAATTGGAGTCACCGCTTACTGATTCACCAGAATTGGCTCCAAGAGTTTACCGAGTAGACGATGGGATCGGTAGTGATAACATCCTAACTATCTTTGAAGCGATGGACGGTAAAATTTGGTTTGGTCACGATAACGGTGTAACGTCGTTTGAACCACAACCCGTTATCGTTAATCACACCACCCGTGCTAATTTAGGTAGCAATAGTGTTAGAATGATGTCAACAGATAGCACAGGAACCCTTTGGTTCACTATTCCTGGCGGTGTTGCCCGATATGATGCGAAAGCGGATAAACTCATTGAATTTCCATTAGGACATTCTGCTGTGCAAAACGAATCTTCCAAAATCGAGATCAAAATTGGAAATCAGCGACAAAATAGACGCACCGATATTATGAATATTTTTGAAGCGGATGGATATATTTGGTTTCTGGATAGACCTATACAACACCAAGATTCATATACGTTATACAGAATCTTCCGCTATAGAAATGGGGAATTTGAGAATTTCTCACTGCAAATCCGTGCTAATATTGGCCCAGGAGGTGAAACGAACTACAATGATTCAAAAACGCATATATCATCAGGAACTAATTCTTGGATAACATTAGGTGGATGGGTTTTCTTGCCGAGGAGCAATGGGTTGCACAGACTTTCACCTGAAGGTGAAATACGAATTTTTGCTTTTGATACTACCCAATCTTTACCATCACCTACCGATGCAGTAACCGCGTTACACTCTGATAGCAAAAATCGACTATGGTGTTATTTTGAAACAGGCGAAGTAAAACGGTACACAAATATTCGTGTCCGAGGAAACCAAGTCGGTGGTGATATACATGTTGAAGTACTTCCGCTGCGATCAGTGGTTCCAGTATTAGGTATTTCTGAAGGGAAAACTGTAAAGTGGTTTTACAACACTGTAAGTGGACAATTAATGTATTGGCAGAATCCTGACCTTGGGAATACGCCTACTGAACTTCCCGGTGCAGCAAGTGGTCCACCGCTTTTGACTGTCCAAACTTCCACTGTTGCAACAGAAATGCAGAATGGGAATACTACTGAATCGCCTCAAAAATCATTAGAATTAATTACTTTTGTTTTTCAGGATGGTATAAAAACATACCAAGGAACTGAGTTGAAGAATGCTGTTTCGGTTGAACTAAATAAGGTTAATGGAGCAATTACTTCCTCAGACGGCGATCTCTGGTTAGCCACCTCTCAGGGAGCAATCCGATATGATGGAGTGGATGTTACCACATATACAATCGCTGATGGTTTCCTCGTTGATGATTTACGTGATGTGCATGAAGATCATTGGGGTAATCTATGGTTCGCTACGTGGGGAGGCGGCGTAGTCCGATACGATGGCGACTCTTTCCAATCGGTTACTACCAAGGATGGTCTTATTCATAATAATGTTTCAAGCATTCAAGCATCTAATGAAAAAGATCTATGGTTTGCAACAGAAGGCGGTGCTACGCAGTACCGTCCGAGTCTTGGGGCACTTCCGTTTTGTCGCATCGTCTCTGTTGATGCTGGAAAATCGTTCACTGAACCTTTTATGGTAGAATCAGGCAAACGTACATTTACTGAGATTGAAGAACTACTGCCTGCACGGCTCAAAGACTTGACTATCCATTTTCAAGGTATTAGTCCACTCAGGGATGATGTAGAATACAAATTCAGATTAATAGGTGTAGATAATAACGCATGGACAAGTGTTTCATCTGACAAGAAACGACTTGATGAAACCACACTTAAAAGTGATGTAAAACAATATTATCAACCACAGGAAGTTGGAGCATCCAAGAGTTTACCTCAAATTCGCTATGAAGGATTGAAATCGGGGAATTATACTTTTTTGATAAAAGCATTTCGTGAAGGCTGGCCCTATACACAACAACCTGCTGTCTTGAACTTTACTATTGATCAGCCTATTTGGAGCAGGTGGCGCAATTATCTACCAACGTTGATCTTTATAGCAGCAGTCGGGTCCTTGCTGTTTAGATTGATTGTGAACCGTAAACACACCGCGCAGTTACGCCTTGAAATGCGTGAAAAAGAAGAAGCAGATATGCAACGAATCCGGGCTGAATTGAACGAAGCACAGAATATCCAAATGGGACTCTTGCCTGATGAAGCACCACATACACAAGATTTTGATATTGCAGGGAAGTCAATGCCAGCAACGCAGGTCGGAGGGGATTTTTTCGACTACTTGACTGTGGCAAACGGGCAAACTGCTATTGCTGTGGCTGATGCTGCAGGAAAAGGAATACGCGGTGCAATGAATGCTGTACTAACGAACGGAATGTTGCATGAAGTCGCTCGATTTAAATCAGACGCAGATGTTATCCTAACTGACCTTAATGCAGGATTGGCACCACGGATGTATGGACCCAGTTTTATCGCACTCAACTTGGCAGTCCTTAACGAAGTTGATAAGCAAGTTGACTACGCAAACGGTGGACAACCTTACCCTATTCTCAAAAGGGGCTCAGAAATAATCGAAATTGAAAATAGCGATCTGCCTCTCGGCGGCATGAAAGGTGTTCAGTATGAATCTGTCACTGTGGATTTAGAAGAAGGAGATTTCTTTATCTTCCATTCGGATGGTTTGATAGAAGCTCTTAACGCTGAGCACGATATGTATGGAACCGAACGTTTCAAAGAGTTGGCTGCCCAAATACCTAATGAATGCAGTGCTGAAGAGGTGATTCAACGTATCATTGATGATGTTCAAGACTTTGTTCAGGAAGCCGAACAGTACGATGATTTGACGCTTGTTGTTGTTAAACGTATAACACAATCTGAATAACAAAATAGAGTTTGCCCACAAGGTGCTTCGTCAACTATAACAAGTGTCGTCGATCATCAATGTTCCCGACTGTCTGTTGCGTGGCTAAGAGTTCACCTCGGTCATTAATGACGAGATGGAGTTTGAACCCATAGAACCATCCGATTAAAGGTGCAAGACCCACTTTGATGGTAAGCAACAAGTATTGTCATCACCTCACTTTTATGAAGTTTTGAGAGACGATTACGCTTTTTAGATGCTTCGGTATCCTATGACATACTCCCCGAGCTAAAGCAACGGGGTTTCTTTCACTGATTTATCAGTGTTCTCTGCTCAGGCAGAGCGACAGAGGTGTTGATTGTATCTAACACCAAAGGGGGATGCCAGGTCCCCGACTACTGGGTTATTTATTAACCCAGATACTTTGTTGAATATATTTATAGCACCGACACCATCACGATGATATCTAAAATCGCATTGTTTGCAGTGATAGTTTCGGTTCTTCGGTTTCCTTCTATCACACCTTAAAAGACGGGGCTTTCAAACCGAATATTTGGTAAATGTTGGAAAACCTTCTGTTTTTCATAGTCAATATTACAAAAGTTGTATAGTACACAGGGACAAATCAACTATGATTTGTCCCTGTGTACTATGTGTCAACTTAAGGATATATTCTTGTAGGTGAGAAACCTTATAGGATCAAAATTATTAGTTTTTCCTTTGTCTAAACCAGGATTCACAGGGTGATAGACCCCGCCCTAAAGGGCGAGGCTTCCGCAAGTTTATGCGAAAGCATTTGTGGTATCAACAAGGGTTGCTTGCTATGCAAGTCTAACACTCTCTCCTCCAAAGGTTGCTACCCCAACCTTGAATTGTAAAATAGATAGAATCAACCAAGATTCACCATTACGCGTCTTTCTTGGTATATGAAATGCCACAAATGTAAGTTTTTGAATTAGCAGCAAAAATGTTCCGTTGAAGCGTCCAGTCTGATATTAATTATATCACATTTTTTGACGAAGGTCAAGGTTTTTTCAACAATGGAGGTCTTGGTTTCCGCTACTACATCCCCGCCTTGAAAGGCGAGGTTTTGTAGCGGAAGATTTGATAATAGGATTTACAAGAATGTGTTTCTGCTGCAGACAACGAATCTTGTAGAATAAATATTGCCGACAACTCCGTTCAAAGGATTTGATAAAGAATAATCCGGTAATCTTGTAAATTCTGGTTCAGGCAAAAAATCTGCTTAGAAAGTCCTTCCATCAGAAAGAAAACACTCTCAATTGACACCTATGAGTTTAACACCATGAAACCCGACGACACAAAATCGTTTGCATTCAACCATCAGCGAATTGAATTCATTAAGGGGTAAAAACCTCAAGAGCTTTTGCGGTAATACAACCCGCAATCGTACTCGCCACTTTTCCTTGAAAATCTGCTCTAATTATTGCTACTGCTTCTTCTATAGCCAGGTTTTCCTGACGGAATTTCCGCCAGAGATCGATACTCAGTCCATAAAGATAGTCATCAATAAGGGCTTCATCTCCAGCATCAAGCCTGGCTAAAAAGGCTGCAGATTCGGCTTCGTATTCACTTATACACTGTGCAGAAAGTGCAGTATAGGTAGCATTGCTTGTGCCTGATTCATTTTTAAGTATAGATATCCGAAAATTGTTTGATGGATCAACTTCCATTGCCACTATCTTATCGCTTAAATAGTTTGCCATTCCACCATAATGTTCATCAATATACTTTTTTGCGATCAAGGTTGATGTAGGCAAATTACCTCGATCAGATGTAGTACTCATATCTATAGTTATAAGAAATATCTGATCCAAAATAGTAAACGTTATTTCAGCATCTATTGCCACATAAGACCTTACAATTGACACGGTGAGAGTGATTGGACCTGGACTTCCCGGCGTTTTTGATGGTGTAAAAGTAAATTCAACGTAGCCGCTTGAATCTGCTCTTGTTGGGGACATGCCCGGTGTAGTCATATTATTGATATAGCCTATTCCAGATGGAACATTAATCGCCATTCTTGCACCTGGATACGTTTGCAGTATGACTAAATTCGATGTTTCACCAACTCGAACAGTCTGATTGTTCCCAGAAACAACTTGCACATTACCGGTTACCTGTTGCTGTTGCTGTTGCGCCGCAATAAGCGGTTCTGATTCTTCCTCAACAAAAGTAAGCGTTGATTGTTGCAGCGAGTTAGGATCCTCCTGTTCAGTCTGTGTATCCTGCTGTTGCTGCGAGTTGGGATCCTCCTGTTCAGTCTGTGTATCCTGCTGTTGCTGCGAGTTGGGATCCTCCTGTTCAGTCTGTGTATCCTGCTGTTGCTGCGAGTTGGGATCCTCCTGTTCAGTCTGTGTATCCTGCTGTTGCTGCGAGTTAGGATCCTCCTGTTCAGTCTGTGTATCCCACTGTTGTTGCGAGTTAGGATCCTGCTGTTCAGTCTGTGTATTCTGCTGTTCAGTCTGAGTATCCTGCTGTTTAGTCTGAGTATCCTGCTGTTTAGTCTGAGTATCCTGCTGTTTAGTCTGAGTATTCTGCTGTTCAGTCTGAGTATTCTGCTGTTCAGTCTGAGTATTCTTCTGTTTAGTCTGAGTATCCTGCTGTTCAGTCTGAGTATTCTTCTGTTTAGTCTGAGTATCCTGCTGTTCAGTCTGAGTATTCTGCTGTCCAGTCTGAGTATTCTGCTGTCCAGTCTGAGTATTCTGCTGTTCAGTCTGAGTATTCTGCTGTTCAGTTTGTGTATTCTGCTGTTCAGTTTGTGTATTCTGCTGTCCAGTCTGTATATTCTGCTGTCCAGTCTGTGCAGGCTGTGTGTTAGGATCCGGTTTACCATCGTGAGAGACAACTTCTACAACATTAGCTAATTTACCTCCGACAAGGATAATATTGCCGGATTCATCTTTCTGATAGACAACTTCTGCATCGTCAAGCACCTCAGCATTTATCACCTTATCAACACTCAAAAGCTGAGTGAAAGACTTATCACAACTCATGATTAAACATAGTAACAATATCCACAAAACATTGATTTTATACATTAATATCTCCTTATTGATATATGCATTGCCTTTGTTCAGTTTTTAAGACGATACATAATTAAACGACTTTTGCTTATTAACATTTTTCTATCTGTCTCTGAATCAGTATATTGCAAAGGAGCAGATAGTTAATTAACTTCACAATAGACATAAATGTAATTTGAGTTTTTAATTCGGCAATTCTTATTTTCTCCAGTCCCGGTAGGTGCGGTTTCCTAACTGCATCGGGTTTATACGAGTTGACAGTCAACAATCGGTAAGGCTTCTTTGTGTGAGTGCATTGTAAGCGCGATATATAGGCGTTGAAAGCACTTTCCACAAGAGCATATATTCCTTCTTGACAATACGGTGCGGTTAGGCGGTTAGAAAACCGCACCTACCGCATTTTGTTGACGGTGTAATGCTTTTCTTAAATTGACGACTCGGTGCGGAATTACCCAATTTATTTTTAATCTTCATTAATGTCTAATGCGATTTGTTCCTATTCAACGTATTTAACAATAGATATCATACCACAATTTGCCATATTAAGTCAATATAATTTATATATTATTTTAATATATAAATCTAATATTACTATGGTATATAAGTTACTGACGGAAAAGTCAATATAATGATGTAAAGCCAACGGTATTATAGGGTTTGGAATTAGTTTTCAATTGTAGGTGAAATTATTGTAGGAAGGATTAGTTATAGAGAATGGATAAATAAAAGCCGAATCTATATTAGTTATCTATATTTTTAACGATAATATATTTTATGGCTATATATTACTATAATGCCAATTCCCTTTAAACACTGTATTTATAAGATGAAGATGATAATATTCTTGAATGAAAAACGGGATTGTGATACTGTTTTATATTAATTAATGGTATATAGCCTTCGTTGTTCAGTTTAGCAGCGCGAGTATTCATATCACCTTTCAGAACTTACCTGATTTTACAACGCCAACTAAATTGAGGACGTATCATTAAATACCTTCAATGAATTTTAAAACTACATATACAATAACTCTTCAAAAGTGTAGAACTGCATTAGTCCTCCTTAATTGCAAACCATGGACTCATTAAAAGATATTATTGAACTTTGTCACCAACGACGTGAAAAACCGTTACAACAACGGAGAACAGTAGTATCGCACGCGATGTACAACAAATATTCTCCGCATCAATACACAGTCTACTGTGCACATAAGTGTCCAATACTCCTCTCTGACTTTGAACAGGCGGATATATCCTTCATGCCAATAGGACATGCACCTAACCATGACTGCGGACCGTGGGATTTTGGTGGCGAACGCTTTTTGAAACGGCAACGTATGATAGACTGGCAAATGGTTCAATGGGACACGTCTTGGGGAGTACAGATATATACTGGCATTCCTTCCGAACACAACGGTGCCAGATGGAACGACCTCAATTTTACGTATGAAGTTATTTGTTCCGAGCAGGAAGCAGTTTATGCGTGTATTGAAGGCCTGATCAACGCTGCTGTAAATCCACTATTGACGATCACAGAGTCCGGGGGATTACGTTTTTCTTGCAGAATACCGAACTACCTCCATCCAAATACGGATGAGTCAAGGTATTTTATCCATAAGCATACACCGACAGCGGAGAATCCGCATGAACGACAGGTATACCTTGAAATTATTGGAGAAAAAGGGTTCAGTTGTTGGGATGCGCGCTATGATATTATCCTTGGAAATTTATTAGATCCACCCGTTATTTCCGACAATGCGATTTTTGCACATGTTGATACCCTTCGTGATGAACTCCACTCACCTGCATCAACGCAAGAAGAGTTGCTTAATCCTGTTCTACAAACTGTAACTGTTACATCAGTCTCTCTGGGTTCTTCCAATCTTGATCTTGCAAAAGCCGCACTGCTGAAACGCGGATTTTCTTATGTGCGACAAGATAATGGGAGACACTGTTGGTGCCGTACAAGTGAAGATGCAGACGACGTACATGTATCGCTATGGGAGGATGAAGGTACTGTATGGTTACGTTCCTCTACTCCTAAGGCAGGACTTCCTACAGAAGCAACCCACATCACAGAAATTTGGGTTGACACCGGCATTGTTCCTCCGGTAACAGAAAAATTAAAGGCTGTGCGGGAAGGGAAACTCAGTCCATTAGCTATAAAACGACCAAAACCGGTTCTGCAGAGTTCCGAAAAAACAGAGATAGTTTATGAAACTCTCGAAGAAAATGCAAACAAGATACAGAGTATATTTGATCGGGATGCGCGTATCCTTGGAATCTTCGCAAATAAGGGAATACGAAGAAGTCATGAAATAGATACATTTCTTCCCAAAAATGGAGAGATCATCTTAAATGTCAGTGGCATTGGAAGTGCAAAAGATTTTGAAAGATACTATCAAAGACACGACGTATCTTCGCATCAAATCTGGAAACCTCGAATATATCAATGGGAACAAGTGCAAGATATACCTATTGAGGTGCGGATGGCAAATCCATTTCAACACGGAAATATGTGTGAGGATGCAGAACGGTGCACCGCTCTTCAAAAAAAAGGCGGGGAACCACTCAAAAGTATCTGTCCTCAATGCCAAGTCTATACGGAATGCAATGAGAGAGGATATTTAGCACAACATAAGAATTTTCAACATACAAAGATAAAAATAATACCAAGCCAAGAACCGTGTTATAACCCAGCTTACGTAGAATTTATGGACAGTATACTTGAACAACCAAAACCAACCGATAATGAGAAATCAGGTGAAAGATCGGTAAATAGAATCTGTATCGTTGATGAAGTAAGAACATTCGGACTATTTCCTAAGATTGAAATTTCAATAAACATGTTAGAGGAGTGGAATGTGTTTTGGCAAGGTAGTGTCTTAGGAAACTTTGCCAAAGCATTGTTAAATGTCTTACAGCTCTGGAATGAAAAGGTTGGTATTGCTACCAAACGGGTTCGCGCAACAGTCTACGCGTTTAGAAGGCATGAAGAAGAACTTATTACGCAGATGTGCAGCCTCAATATTAATGCGAAGGTAGTGCCACAAGTTGTCGTTGATGCGGAAACAGGAATTGAGTTAGCACATTTTACCGTTCTTTTTGACCGTGGAGTATCCGCGTATATTCCACTTGACAAGGACGCCGCAAAGATACTTATGGAAAAAAGTCTACCAGTTATTGAACTTAGCGATTTTGCGGTTAACGAAGATATGAAAATCCCAATGCGTATGGAACAAGCGATACAGTTAGGTATTTTAGATGTGGCAACCGTTGAGAATATTGATACTTTCCCAACAATTTGTTGGAATCCAAACTGGACGACTTGGCACCAACTCAAGTGTTTTTTTGACTACTACATCCGGGATGAAGACGCACCGATGAAGTGGGATCATGAACTATTAGCATTCCATATACCACCTGTACTGCATCCGAGTGTCAGTCGTATATTATTCATTTCATCTACCCTCTCTGAGCAACACCTAAAGGTTGCGTTTCCAAAAGAGGAAATCGAAACCATTAACATCAAACCAACAGTGTGGTGTCAAGGGAATCAAATTTTTCAGCTTCGAACAGGCCTCTACGACACCCAAAATATATATGAATATGATACCAATAGAGAGCAAATACGACCAACAAAGATGGGAAGGCGATTTATCTACGGTATACGGTCAGAAATTGAGAGAGATGCAAACATTAAGCACGCGATTATAACTCATAAAAAACTTACAAACTGGATGGTAGATATATTAGATAAGAAAAACGTCTGTTTTATTAAATCTTTCAGGGCAATAGAAGCGTTAGATAAAGAGTTGGAAGAAACAGATGTCCTTTGGATAATTAGCACACCAAACATCGGGCATAGCACAATGTGGCGGAAGGCTCAGATTTTGTTTGGAAATGACGCGGAACCCTTGTCTTACGAGATTGATACAGAGATATTATCCTATAAAGATAAAAGGATTCAATGTGTTTACGAAGAAGAAATTTTTGGCATCCTTTCTTCAGCAATTGGAAGCGCGAAGTTGACACACTATACAAACAAAAAGATTGTGTTAGGAACGAGTTTTCCACTGCCTGGTGTGACCGAAAGACCTGAAACACTATTATTCGACTGGGAAGATTTGGAAGTTGCTGGAGGGTTAGACAAACTCCCTGAAGCGATCGCAACACGTCAACGTTTTGAGGCAGAAAAGGCTACGATCACTGCTGAAACCAGTAGAACAGAGGTAGAACGTATCTTGGGATGCTCTTCAAGACAGGCGAACCGAGTCTTGAGCAAACTTCGGGGTGGTAACATTCCCCGAGTTCTCTTCCGTGAGCAGATAATTTCTATTCTCGCTGATGGTGCGAAAAAAACGTCAGAAATTGCGGAAGCGATTGAAGGACATCCCAAAGCAGTAAATTCTGAACTTACACGACTTGTTGTAGCAGGTGATATTGTCAAAGTCCGGCGAGGAATGTATGCACTTCCAACATCTTAAAATCTATGCATTTCTAAAATCAATCACAGTTTGCCGATATTCCTCTGGGAGTCCGATGTCAAATCGCCTACCCTTCACAACATAACCAGAAAACCCATCTGACTTTCGCAATTCATCTAAACATGATGTGAGTTGAAATTCCCCGCGTTCACGGAAGTTATGTTCTATATTCTGTTCAAGAAACTCGAAAATCTGCGGTTCTATCACATAGATTCCGAATACTGTGAGGAAACTATCATCCTCCATTCCATCAACATGTAGATGTTGCCTCGCGTATTCAGGATCCGGTTTTTCGTAAAACTCTGTCACTGAGAGCATTGATGCTTCCTCTTTCCATACGCCCGTAACACATCCAAAGTTCGACAGTTCTTCAATTGGTGTTTCCTTTAATCCGAGTACACTGTGCCCCACCCGTTCGTAAGCCTCCAAGACTTGTTTAGCACATGAGTGCGGTTCATCAGAACCGTAGAGATGATCGCCTAACATCAACAGAAAAGGTTCATTTCCAACCCATTCACGAGCGCAGTAAACAGCATGACCAAACCCTTCCTGAACGTCCTGAGTGACGAAAGAAATCCGACTACCTAATTCAATTAAATAGTCACAGTAAGCCTTATTTTCTTTACTAAGTTTATTATAGTGTTCAATACGTGGCGGCATTTTAAAGAAGGATTCAAAGATGTCAATATCTCTGCTCTGGACAATTAAACAAACTTCCTCAATGCCCGCATTGACAGCTTCCTCAACGATTGCCATGATCGCAGGTTTGGCACGTCCAGTACGGTCAATAATGGGAAAAAGCTCCTTCTTCATCGCTTTTGAAGCTGGGAAAAGTCGAGTGCCAAACCCGGCGGCAGGGATGACTGCCTTTCGGACATGCCTACTTTCCTCAATAACAAGTTTCAGGCAGGACATCTGTAGATCTCTTTCAATGATTCCAATCACTTGTCGTTGACTCTCTTCATCTTTTACAATCAATTGTGCTGATCCATCGCCTTGTGAGCCGACCCCTTTACCACCCCAGATATATGGTTGAATTGGTTCATAATTCAGGACTCTGTGAAGGATAGGTGCTGTCAATTGAGATGGACATGCCGGGATTAGATGTTTATCAAACTCATGTTGGGCGCGTGTCATCAACTTTCCGACTGCTTCGGCATCCCCTCGTCTTAGTGCTTGGTGAGCAGATTGTGTGATCTCAGCACTCAATGGACCTAAATAGTGTTGAACATCTCTCTGGAGATCGTTTTCGGCAAACGCATAGCAGTGATTTAATTGACTTAATATCAGACGTGTATCTTTACCTGCCCCTAAGTCTACAATGACCATGTATAGGTTCGTTGGCACACTAAATTCTCGAACATCAATATTATCACCATCGAAGTTCATGAGGATAGGATGTTGATATGCACATCCTTGATCCATTCTACCACAACGAGAAGGAGTCTTAATCTCTCCTTGATAGGCGCATTCCATTTCTCCGCGTGTCGTCATTTTGAGGTCGTATATTCTGTTAAATGCCCGTGCAACCAACACGCAGATTGCAGCACTTGAAGAGAGACCTTTTTTTACAGGTAAGTCTGTTAGATAGTTATCAATCTCTAACCCTTGGACGCGGTAATTTGTAAGTATCTGATATGCAACCCCCGCAGCATAACTGAAAAAACTCCCTTTTTCTGCTTCAGCAAGTAATGCTGCTGGTTCCATCGGTAATGTATAGGGACCGTAACGTGTGCCATCACTGAGGCTTGTTTTCAAAATGAAGTTTGTCGGGTGTGGCTGTACATCGGCGTAGACTCCTTGATTCGTACTTGTGATTAAAGTATAACCCTTTTCAAGTTCTGCATTCGTTCGCCGATGACCGCCTGCCCAATCGGTGTGTTCACCAAAAAGGCAGATACGTCCTGGCACAAAAAGTTTCATATTTCCTCCTTTCAATTCCTACCGATCGGTAGAGACAGTTTTTTTCTCCATTGTTCCCATATAGGTATATCAGGATGTGTCCTACATCTTTCGGGCATGCTGACACCGTTGAATCCAATCTTGTGCGGAAAGATTAGTTCCCAAAGATAGTGTGTGATCCATCGCAATTGCAGAAAATATCTTTTCAGCAATATTGTAATCTTTCATACGAAATGCGTTGATACCCAATAGCCTCCGCGATTCCAATACAATTTGAGGTGGTGTTGTTTCCCTTTTCTTTCTTCCGCTAAGGTCTATGGCATGGTGAAGATATTGTGTGCTTAGTTCCCATGCCTTTTCTTTATGAAGTAACTCGCCAGCCAAAAAATAGGCTAACCAACCATCAGGTTCAGCAGCAATAACTTGTTGTAGTAAAGTCATTTTTGTTGCACTTCCTACGCGTTCTTCATGAGTGTTCGAAATAAGAATACGCCGCAGACGATTTTTTGAATCAGATGTATAAGTTTCCGATAGAGCGGCTTTACGTTTGATAAGATTCTGTTCGACTGTTTCGCGAGGTGCAAGCAAAGCAGCTTCTATATAAGCAGAAAGTGCCTCTTCAGGTTTTTCCTGCAGCCAATAAATATCTCCTAATAGTTGTGCTGCTTCAGCTCTGTATAGTGCTTTTTCATCAGAAATAATTCGCTTGGCTATGGTTATGGTATGTTCATAATCTCCATTGTGAAATGTGCTATACATCAATCCTCGCAGTGTAGAAGAATTATCTGGTTCATCGGAAAGCATCTTTTGGAAGGTTTGAACTGCGGAAACAAAATCCTTTCTGTAAAATGCCTGCCAAGATTTGTCTTGCAGTGCTGCCATCTCATGTGCGCACACCTGTTCAAAGATTCCACCGCGTTTTAAACGACGTTCGGCATAGGCTATTTCTGTGTCTTTCAAAGTCACTTCATTTAATAAGAATTTGAGCCATCCTCCTTCCAAAACGCTCAAATCTTTCATGTAACCTTTAGATAAATTCCCTGTTGGAAAAGCATGTTTCAATTTATCTAACCCATAAGTGTCCACAAGGAAACGGATAAATGATCCTGCAAGCAGATAACTTCTTGAACTGGCTTGTGCCCAAAAACCTAATCCCATGACACTGGATAGTGGCGGTGCGACATTAAAATGATGCATTGCTTTAGCCCATTGATGGACTGTAAGCCTTCCCTCATCCCAATCTGCTGCAACTGCGATGCCTTCGTGGACACCTACGTTCAGACTAACTTTCCAAGGTGACCAATCGGCAGTCAACACATGTGCAAGTTCATGTTTTAGAACAGGATGTGGGAAACCTTGTGAATTTAGGTGAAAGCCATAACCAAATGGGTCTTCAACATAAGTATTTCCTGCTCCAATTAGCCGTTTTTTCTGTTCAGGTGATGCATACAAATAAGCACGGACTTTCCGCGAATTTTGTGTCTGTAAATACTCAGACAACTGCTTATAACGAAACTCACAATCGTCTGCAAAAAGATCAATATCTTCCTCAAGTTCTCTGGCATAGAATATCTCAAAATGAGGTGTTTCTCTATAACCACCTAACGTTTCAGCGATGTATTTGCGTGATGGTCGAATCCCTAATTTTCCCGAATTAAATTCTAAACCGATTAATGCCCCAACTAATATACATACAGTTGCGATTTTCCAAACGGAATTCTTAGAAGAAAACCGTATGAGGTTTCGCCATTGAAGTTTTGGGACAAAATCTGTTTCTCTGTTAATTTCACACGTGTAGATTAAAATTGTTAAGAATAATATCGCCCATAAAAGTGTTTCTCCGCGTGCTATGAGCAAGGTGGTTGTGACTGAAATAACGAAATCGTAAATCGGTCCGGGAAAATATCCGAGAATCGGATGAAAAGCAAATACAGGCGGATGAAAAATCAAATTAGTTATGGCAGGAACACATGATAGAATCAGAAAAGCAAGGTATGCTAAATATGCAAGCCACCGTTTTGCTATCCATACATTAAAGAATATTCCTGCAGCCGAAACGGTAACACAACTAATTGCTGGCAATATGAGAAAAAAAAGAAAGCCTTCAATGAAATTGCAGTTTTTAATGCGTAACGCATTTAGCAAAATTATGGTCAGGGATAGTATTAGTAATGAAGCATTAGATCTTAGTGCCCGGAGGAAACACCTCCAAATTACATGATGCGACAGTCCAGTGAGAGCATCTGGTTGCCGTTTCATTATCTGAAATTCGGTCATTGCAACATGGGCACCAGCAATAGCGATCAAGAGAGTTAAACTTGCACAAAACTCAAATGCAAGGATATTAAACAGTGGTACCGTGGCAAGTACCAATGCCAATACGCCAAAACCTACGAACCACAGCCAATATGAGAAGGTTTTAAATATCATAAGAATTGAACGGTGTTACGGTCGCTTCGGCTGCGGACAGTATCAGTTCTCCAGTTTTAACAGATTGTAACGACTTAAGGATATATACATATCGGTAATCCACCCTTTCTATTTTAAACAACAATTGGGTGAATGTCAATTGAATTTTAGATTTGATTGCAAATCGCACAGTTCATATTCCAATATAAAGTTAACAAGAAAAACATGGGGTGAACGCGCTTTCACCGCCATGTTTCTTATAAGTTTTTATCGAGTCAATGCTATGAAAGCAAAGGTCTCAGCCAACGTTTTGCTGTATCCAGATCCATGCCAGTGTGTTCCGAATAATCTGCAACCTGATCCTCACCGATTCTGGCAATGCTAAAATACTTTGCCTCTGGATGCGAATAATACCAACCACTCACAGAAGCTGCAGGGAACATAGCGAGACTCTCAGTAAGGGAAATGCTTGTGTTTTCTGTAGCCTTTAACAGATCAAATAACACGCGTTTTTGATTATGGTCAGGGCAAGCGGGATAGCCAGGGGCAGGTCGAATTCCACGGTATTTTTCTGTAATCAAAGCATTATTATCCAATCCCTCATCAGCTGCGTACCCCCAAAGTGTGATTCGGATGTACTGATGCATGTGTTCAGCAAAAGCTTCGGCTAAGCGGTCTGCCAATGCCTTCGTCATAATACTATTGTAATCGTCGTGCTCCTGCTCAAACTCTGCACAGAGTTCGGGGACACCGATTCCTGTTGTAATAGCAAACGCTCCGATATAGTCCGGGAGGGATGTGGTCTTCGGTGCGATGAAATCCCCGAGACTAAGGTTCGGCCTGGTGAAAGGTTGTTCTGTCTGTTGCCGGAGATGATGCAACATGCCAATCACCTTTGTCCTTTCTTCGTCAGCATATATCTCCGTTCCCTCACCGAGACCGTTTGCTGGGAAGATTCCAACGACAGCACGCGCACATAACTTTTTCTCTTTGACGATTTTTTGCAGGAGAGATTTACCATCCGCAAAGAGTTTCTGAGCCTCCGTTCCCATTTCAGGATGCTCCAATATTTGCGGATATTTTCCTTTGAACTCCCACGTTGTAAAGAAAGGAGTCCAATCAATATAGTCAACAAGTTTTGACAGAGGATAATCGTCAAAGACCTTAATGCCTATCATGTTTGGTTTGGGAGGCAGGTATTTTTTCCAGTTAGGAATGAATTTTCGCTGTTGTGCTGCAGTAAACGGTAGTAAATTTACCTGTATCTTATTTTTTGCGCGACGTTCTCGGATATCAGCGTATTCTTCGCGTGTTTGCTCAATAAACCCTTGTTTGTTTTCTGTACTCATCAATTTGCTGACGACACCAACACTACGCGAAGCATCTTTTACATGAATCGTAGGACCACTATAGGCGGGTTCAACCTGAACGGCGGTATGTACTTTTGATGTAGTCGCACCACCAATGAGAAGTGGGACATGAAAATTCTCACGTTCCATCTCCTCAGCGACGTGCACCATTTCGTCTAATGATGGGGTGATAAGTCCACTCAATCCAATCATATCAGCATTCTCTTTACGTGCAGTTTCCAAGATATTTTCTGCTGCCACCATTACGCCAAGGTCGATAATATCGTAATTGTTGCATCCCAGTACAACCCCGACAATATTTTTTCCAATGTCATGAACGTCCCCTTTTACCGTAGCCATCACAATCTTTCCTCTGGATTGAATGGCACCTTCAGCCTGCTCTTCTTCAATATAGGGGATCAGGTGTGCAACAGCCTTTTTCATGACCCGCGCACTTTTTACGACTTGGGGTAGGAACATTTTTCCATCGCCGAATAACTCACCAACCCTATTCATTCCATCCATCAAGGGACCCTCAATCACATGAATAGGACGTTCATGCTTTAGACGCGCTTCTTCAGTATCTGCTTCAATGTATTTGGCAATGCCTTCAACAAGTGCGTGACTGAGTCGTTTTTCAACGGGTAATTTCCGCCATTTCTTGTTGACGCGCCTCTTCTTGCCTTTACTTTGCAGTGTGTCTGCAATGTTAACAAGCCGATCCGTTGCGTCCTCACGTCGATTAAAGAGAACATCTTCTACTGCTTCCAACAAAGATTTTGGAAGATCGTCGTAAACAGCGAGTTGTCCAGCATTGACAATCCCCATGTCCATGCCTGCACTGATGGCGTGGTATAGAAATGCTGCATGCATCGCCTCACGCACCGTGTCATTACCACGGAAGGCAAAAGAGATATTGCTAACACCGCCACTGACCAACGCGTGTTGACAAGAAGTTTTGATCCCTCTGCACGCCTCAATAAACGCCTGAGCGTATGCGTTGTGTTCAGCAATACCTGTCGCTGCGGCAAAGATATTTGGATCAAAAATAATATCCTCTGCGGGAAAATTTACCGTTTCTGTCAATAGTTTATACGCCCGACGACAAATCTCCACTTTTCGTCCATAGGTATCGGCTTGTCCCTCTTCGTCAAATGCCATTACGATGACTGCTGCACCGTATTTTCTAATAAGTCGTGCCTTTTCTAAAAAGTCTTCCTCACCCTCTTTTAAACTGATTGAGTTGACGACTCCTTTTCCCTGAACGCATTCTAAACCTGCCTCTAATACATCCCATTTGCTGGAATCAAGCATAATTGGCACACGACTAATGTCTGGTTCAGTTGCGATTAGATTTAAGAACTTGACAATTGCGGCTTTTGTGTCTAACATGCCAGCGTCCATATTGATGTCAATAAGTTGTGCACCGTTTTCCACCTGATCACGTGCTACCTCTAAGGCAGTCTCATAGTCCTCTTTTTCTATTAACGTAGCGAAACGTCGAGACCCTGTTACGTTTGTGCGTTCACCTACGTTAACAAAAAGAGAATCGGGGGTAATGTTGAAAGCTTCTAAACCACTTAACCGACAAGCGGGTTCTTGCGGTTCGGGTTGGCGAGGAGAGTGTTCCGCTGCAACTTTAGCAATAGTTTTAATATGTTCGGGTTGGCTCCCACAACAACCACCGACGATGTTAACAAATCCGTTATTTGCAAATTCATTAATCCATTCTCCCATTTCAGTGGGTGTTTGTGTATAATGTCCGAGTTCATTGGGGAGACCGGCATTAGGATAGCAGATGATAGGTATATGAGCGAGTTTCGCCATTTCCGCTAAATAGGGTCGGATCTGTTTTGCACCGAAACCGCAGTTCAACCCGACAGCAAGTAGGTTTGCATGTCGAACGGAATTCCAGAACGCCTCAACTGTTTGTCCAGACAGGTTGCGCCCACCGCCTCCGCTCCTATCTGAAGACACAATAATAGGTATGTCAACGCCTCGCTTTTCAGATAGGGATTGTATTGCAAAGAGAGCTGCCTTACAATTGAGCGTATCCATGACGGTTTCTATAAGGAGGAAATCCACACCGCCATCAATCAAGCCCTCTGCCTGCGTTGTATAGGCAGAAACAAGTTGAGCAAATGTGATGTTTCGGTAGCCAGGATCGTTTACGTTCGGTGAAATGGTACAACTACGATTGGTTGGCCCCATACTTCCCGCAACGAAACGAGGTTTGGTAGGGGATGACCATTCGTCTACTACCTCGCGAGCAATTTGTGCTGCAGCATAGTTTACCTGATAGGCTTCATCTTGAAGTTGGTAGTCTGCCATTGACACGGATGTGCTGGTAAAAGTATTCGTTTCAATGATGTCTGAACCAGCCATACAGTAATTTGTATGGATTTCACGAACAATATGAGGTTGGGTAATAGAGAGCAGGTCATTATATCCTTTGAGTTCAGCGGTATGATTGGCAAACTGGTCGCCACGGAAATCTTCTTCCGTGAGTCGATAAGTCTGCAAAAGTGAACCCATTGCACCATCAAGGACTAATATCCGTTGCTTTAGTTCATTTTTTAGAAGTGTAATCCGTTCAGACTCTGTCATATTTTTCTCTTGTTTTTTGATAGACATGTATCAGAGGCGCATCGTGACTATTACCAATTTGCAATCTATATATTATACCACGAGCGACGTGATTTGTCCATTCCATATTAACATTAACAGAATCAACACCGGGAACATTAGAAACACAAAAATTAGGAGACAAAACTTATGTCAAATACAAAAGAAGATTTTGTACAGAAACAAAATGCTGATATGTCCCTTCATGCCTACAAATACGCTGTCCATTTTGATATCCTTCCAGAAATTACATATCTCAATCAGAAGTTACCTATTATAATTGCAGACCTATTACAACTATTTCATGGATTCCCCGATAATTTATGGATATCCCAACAATCAGTTGACGAAGGATTAGATTTTTGTCGTGTGATCTTCTGGGTTTTTTCGGAATCATCTGATGCACTCAAAACATTTGGTATCTGGTTTCAGGCAATATTTCGTGAAACCCAAATCACAGACACATTGGAAAGTCTCGTGACATGTTCATTAGAAGAACCAGATGCTATAGAGGTCGCGCTTACTGACTGGACAAGATTAAATACTTTAGAGGCAGATGTTCAGAAAGCAATCCAGACCGAGATTGAAAAGGGTATGTAAAATTTTTAGCAGAGATCGCCATCTCTTTTTGTAGGGACGGTCTCTATGCCCACCCATTGTTTCCGTAACCGCGACATGGTGTGGCATGCATTCAAAAAATTGATGCTAATGGTGCGGTTAGGAAACCGCACCATTAGCGTCAATTTAGTGCGTAACGTTAGTGCGTCTGATACACCTTTCGCCTCCCCGAGGCTTTGGTAAATCACATCTTAGCACCAGCGGTGCGACAGGTATATAGAAAACGGTGTCCAACAGTCTCTTGAACCCCAGCGGGGTGACAGGTGTCTGACAACATGTGCCCATATACACCTTTCGCCCCGCTGGGGCTTGAGTTTGGTATGGATCGTGGTCTATACACATTCCGCCCCGCTGGGGCTAAGATATCCAAATATAGGTTTATTTCCTTAAATTGACGCCTATGGTGCGGTTAGGAAACCGCACCTACCATAACCTACAAAACAATTATAGATTTCACTATACGACCTAAACTTGCAGTTAAACTCATAAAATGAATATTCTTAAAACTAAATAACCCTGTTTATGTTAAAATAAACTTGCTACATTCAGAATGTTACTGTATAATCATATATGGACTTACATTATATGATATTTAATTATTTATATTAAGTTCTGACATCAATATTAGTATATATAACGTAGGTTCAATATTTGATTCCGAGCGTCTGTCCAAAAGATAAAAAGAGTTGGGTTTCACTCATTGAATCTTTTTATCAAACTCACGTTTTAATGCAACAAGGCTAGAAAAATATGTCAGAATTCCACAAAAAACTACAAGACCTCCGCCAAAAAACCTTCCGCGCAGATGCCGCCGACCTTGACTTCGGTATCTACCGCATCATCAATTATCGGCGCGATCAACTCCAAACGTTCCTAGACGAGGAACTCCCCGCCATCGTTGATAACATCCTTAACGCGCGTGCTGGGGTAGAAGCCGCACAACAAAAAGTTGAGGATATGACACAAGAAATCCGCCAGACCCTTAGCGACAACGTCATAGATATATCCGGACACCTCATCAACCGTGCTTCGGACAAAAAACAGTCGTCATTATTTGGCGTGAAACCAAAGGATGGCAAAAAGAAGATTACGAACGCGATCATCAGTTCATTCCCGTAGAAAAGCAAGGATTTCCATCAAGGATATTTCTGCTGATTTTTAATCCCAAATCAACGCCACGATTCGTGATCGTAGCGGGGCGATATGTTATAGCATCGGGTTGTTATCAGGGTATACCGCACCCGACAAATGACACACTAAATTGACACCTATGGATGATGCAGTTGGAACCCAACTGCATCAACTACCGAAGACGAAATTCCTTTCTAAACAACCTGACGTGATATAGGAGTTTATTATGAGTCGACGTATTCTCAGAAGGTACTATGCACAAGAACGGAAGAAGCGCGCGCTCTTTTTTTCATTATGCCTGCATGGTATCGCTGCCCTCGTCTTTGCAATCTTTTTCCTCAAGGGTTTATCCATGGAGATAGAAGATAATTTCGCTGTAGAGCTTATCTATAAAACAGAAACACATCGGCAGCCGGTCATCAAAAAGAAAAAGATTGAAATACCGCCCACACCCACCGTTAAGACACCAACAACCTTTATTGCTGCCGATCTTAGTAGTCAACGTGAAGCAGTTGCACCTGTAGGTCCCATAATGGATCGGAGTGCACCCGCGCTTTTAAACACACCCTCTGAAGACATACCGGATTATAAGCAATTAGCACCCTCCCCTGCCACAATACTGGATGTAAAATCGTCTTTGACACCATACCCAAGTGGCACCACAACGGGTAGCGGAACCGGCCCTGGCAAAAAAGATGGTACGGGGACAGGCGCAGTGGGGGTGCCTAAAGGAAAAGGTACGGGCAGTGGCGGGCTAGGTGGCGCAGCAAAAGCAGGCAACACCGGACAAGATGCTGCGACAAGTGTCCCCGAAACACTGATTACAAGTTACGCAGATGAAATCGGAAACAAGCTCGGCAGCGTTATTGATGAATCCGATGGCGTGGTGCGCGGGCATATCCGATTAATACGTCTAAAACATGCAATGAGCGACTGGTGGCAAGACCCAACAGCTATACCCTCACTGTTGGAATGGATACGCAAGCACAACCCCTCACTGACCGCTGACATGAGTTACGCTGGCGGCGCATTACCGTTAACAGACGCACGTATCATGGATGCACCGTTGCTGATTATGACAGGACACGACCAAGCCATGAGTGTCAGCTATTCAAAGTTAAAAGACAGAAACACCCAAGCCACTTCGTTCAGCGAGGCGGAACGGGCAGCCCTCCGGAAATATATCCTTGAACATAACGGCATGTTGTTTTTTGATTACTGCGGGAGTGGCAGCAACGAAAAGTCATTTGCAAACATTGTTGAAAACGAGTTACGCCAAGTGTTTCCTGAATACCCACTCACGACACTTGATAATCTCCGACTTGATATATTTCGGTGTTATTTCGAACTCACGAAAACACCTGTCGGGGGTTCAGTGTTCTGGGGTACCGGCTATAAAGGCGGAAATCACAAGTGGCGACACCTTAAAGGTATCTTTGTGCCAGGAAAGCACGGCAAAGATCGTCTCGGTGTTATCTTTTGTCACTTAGATTATCTATGCAGCATGGAAACCGTAGATATAGATAGCCGCGCACCGCTTGCATCACGCCGATCGTCAGATGTTTACCGTTTTATGGTAAACATGTTTATTTATCAAATGCGACAGCGTGCAGAAATGCGACAGCTTACAGAGAAGTAGTATTACAGAAATCCGCCCTAAGGGCATTAACGTTGATTTGCGGGGCGGATCTTGATACAACCTATATCATATTGTTGAGGTTTTGAAAGCAAGATTTTCAAGGAGACGTTTACTTAAACAGAAAAGCGTTTGTAGTCTTGCAATTCATTGCACCTCGGACATTGTGTAGGAGCGATCTCTGAATCGCGACCGTTCGTAGTCTTGCAATTCATTGCGCCTCGGACATTATAGGACGGTTTTCAAGCCCGATAGACAGTCAATCCAAATCAACGCTGCTATCAACATTCTTATGGCGAGCTTAGTTTCCGCCACTGTGGAGCAGACGTAAGACCAAATTAACGGGATTTGTCCTATTTTCCGGACGGTAGGTGCGGTTTCCTAACCGCACCGATAGATTGGAATCAAGTTAATTTGGTATAATACCCAATTAACGGGATTTGTAGCGCGAGGTCCCCGGGTCCTCCTCGCAATGCTAACCGCTATTAGAAAACTTCTAATCAAGTTAATTTGGTATTACATACCTTTTACTTGAAAAAAGATGTATATTCTGTTAAAATCATAAAAAGTATGTAAAACTTACTTTTCCAAACTTTAAAAACGGTTAAGGAATGCTTTAATCTATATCCCGCATGATCCGTGTTCCTGCCCTGATATACAACGGAGAAAATTATGGATACTCTTAACGATTTCAGCTTCAAGCAAAAAAAATATATCCCTATCTTTCCAAAAGCGAGTGGAAAACCGACCATTTACATTGAAGGTTATCCGTTTGAGGACGACGAACCTATGGCAGCAACCGAATTTCACGGTGAACAGATCAACATTTTTTACGACCAATTCTCACGCTATTTTGCAATTGATGAACACATTCACATCGGTATTGACAACTTTATTTATTATCGCGAAGGTGACATTACCAAGTTTGTTGCCCCTGATGTTTACGTTGTGTTTGGTGTTGATAAATATCCACTGCGTCGCAGTTTTTATACGTGGTCAGAAGGTGCGGTACCTGTTGCTGTTTTTGAATTTCTATCCGATGCGACAGCGAATCAGGATCGGCATGAAAAAGTCGGCGTGTATCTGACTGATATAGGTGTTCAAGAATACTTTATTCATCAACCTGAAATGAAAAAACCTGCGGAATTTCGTGGCTGGCAGCGAAGCCCTTCTGGTAACATTATTGAGATTGTGCCGGATGCGCGGGGTGGTATGTTTAGCGAAGCGTTAAATCTCTGGTTTCGGTGGGAGGACGATCAAACGACGCACGTTAGGTTATTACGGCCGTCCCTGCCTGATGGCACTCCCATAACAACTTCTATGGAAGAAGAACATCTACGAAAGCAAGAACAACAACTGCGAGAGCAAGAACAACATCTACGAGAGCAAGAACAACAACTGCGAGAGGCGGCAGAAGTGATGGCAGCAGAAGAAACTGTGAGGCGGCAGGAAGCAGAAGCACTTGCCAAACAGGAAGTTGAGCGGCGACAGGAGTTAGAAGTTGAATTAGAACGACTCCGGACACAAATCGCTAACCGCGAAAATGGAACCCCTTGACATATCCGAGACATAACCATAGGTACACGGCACACCAGAGAAATTGCAAAGATCCGTAAATCTTTTACCGGGCGGTTTTTGAAGGAGCATCTTGCGTAATGGAAATTCGTTAATTCAAGGTTGGGAAAATGTCTGCTTTTTATTCAGAGTAGAAACCACGGGCGTTTTTAAAGGCAAAAATATGAAAAATGTACTGATTATCACCTTATTGATAGTCTCGATTCTGTTTACTCTAAGCGGATTTGCACAAGACTACATGAAATGGGGAATCCCTGAAAACGCCACACTTCGTCTTGGAAAAGGAAGAATATACGACCTAAAGCATTCACCAAATGGTAACCTGATAGCAGTGGCAAGTTCTATCGGAGTCTGGATATATAATGCTCATTCTGGCAAAGAAATTAGGGTGCTTCAAAAGCACACCGATTGGGTTAGTTCATTAGCGTTCTCACCCAACGGCAAAATTCTTGCAAGTGGGAGTCAAGACGGTACGATTTTGATTTGGGACTTATACCCAATTAACGGGATTGTAGTGCGAGGTCCCCGTGCCTTGCAATGCTGACTTTATCGGAAAACTTCGAATCAAGTTAATTTGGTATAAAACCTTTGAAAGAAGGCGAACTGCGACGAAGCACAGGTTTCCCAACCCTCTGGGTTTGGGTACTATGACACTACCATGGCTGTGGTTTTCTCAACTTTTAGTTGATTTTTTAGCAGGGCTATTTAGTTCTCCGAATATTTAGATTTTCAATCTAAGACTTTCCCCTGTAGGAGCGATCTCCGAATCGCGACTTTTCGGATAAAATGGACAAAAAACCTAAAACTAAATAACCCTGATTTTTTAGTTTCTGACTTGACGCTTCCCATAAATTCTGTTATATTAAAAAATAACCAATTTGTCGGACTAAGGAATCAAATACTCAACCAATGCGCAAAACTCACTCTAAAAAACTGATCGTCGGCACTCTGGTAGCCGAACCCGGTACACAGGTAGAAGGACGTTTATCTGTTGGCTCTTTGCCAGATGGCACCCCGATTCGTGTCCCTATTGTTCTCATCAATGGTAAACAACCGGGAAAAACCCTCTATCTCCAAGCTATTAGCGATGGAAATGAACTGAATGGTATCGCTGTTATCCACGAAATCTTACGCCAGATTGATCCCGCAGAATTAAGCGGTAAACTCATTGTAGTACCGGTTGTCAACGTCCACGCCTTTCACGCGAAGCAAGCATATAGCCCTGTTGACAACGTCAAAATGAATCGCTGTTTTCCCGGGCGCGCAGAAGGCACATCAAGTGAACGTATCGCGTATCAGTTGTTTGAAAAAGCAATCCGAAACGTTGACTATTGTATTGACTTGCATCAGGGAGGCGTTCAACCGATGATTGATGAGGTGCGCGTGCGTGTTGGAGAGAAACACCAATGTCATAGTGCTTGTCTTGCGTTAGCGAGCACCTTCGGTATAGGTTATATTCTCGACCAAAGGGGACCGAAGGGACAACTCGCCCAAGCTGCACCAGATATCGGAATACCGACAATTGACCCAGAACTCGGTGGAACACATGGATGGGACGCTATCAGTATCAGCAAAGGTGTCCGAGGTGTGTTAAACGTACTTAAACAGTATCAATTTATTGATGGAACACCTGAAATTCCTGAACAGCAGATCGTTGTCCATCGGTTTGTGTCTATCCTCAGCAATAAAGGTGGATTTGTCTACTACAAAGCGAAATTATACGACCAACTTGAGGCACAGCAACCGATAGCTGAAATCTGTGATGTATTCGGACATGTATCCGAAGTTGTTCGTGCGCCAATGGAAGGGATATTTTGGTCACATCCAGTCTATCCAACGGTCGCAAGCGGTGGTATTATCGGTAAGATAGGAACTCCTATCAGTTACCTGTGAAGTTTTAAATTGAAAATTGGACTTACAAAGTCCGCCTACAAGAATTGGTATCGCCTTTAGGAAAATGGTATGCATAAAAGTAATCGTAAGAAATTTATAGAACAGATGGGTTCCGGTAGTGTTGCAATCTTTGCCAATGCTCCGGCTGCAATGCGGAACCACGACACGGAACATATTTATAACCCCGATCCGAATTTTTATTATCTCACAGGTTTTGAAGAATCGGAATCAATTTGTGTCATCGCACCTGACCATCCAAAATATCAATATATTTTGTTTGTGCTTCCCAAAGATGAAAAAGCCGAAACATGGCACGGCAAACGGGTCGGTGTAAAGGATGCTTGCAAGCACTACGGCGCAGACAAAGCATATCCAATAGACAAGTTTGAAAAAAAGATAGGAAAATACTTAAAAAAGGCTGAACGGCTGTATTACACGCTCGGATCCGATGTTCACGTTGATGCTGAAATCCTCACCTGTTTTAAACGCGGTGTTAGATCTCGTATTAGCGCTGGAAAGGGAATTCATACATTTGTTGATCCGAGTCCAATTCTCAGTGAAATGCGGTTAATCAAAAATGAGACTGAACTGCATCGTATAAGGCAGGCGGCAGATATTACAGTGGACGGTCATATTGCAGCGATGGTGGCAGCGCGTCCTGGGGTGTACGAGTACGAATTAGAGGCGATTGTAGATGCAACCTTCCGTAGCAGTGGCGCGAATGGCAACGCTTTCCCAACTATTGTCGCAAGTGGCGGAAACGCAACTACGCTCCACTATACAACTAACAACAGTCAGATAAAAGATAACACGCTTGTTCTTATTGATGCAGGTGCAGAATATGAACGCTACTGCGGAGACGTAACCCGAACTTTTCCTGTCAACGGCACCTTTACCGATGCACAAAGAGAGATATATCAACTTGTTCTTGATGCACAATATGCAATTATTGACACTATCCGCCCCGGTGTCTCTATTGACGAACCGCATAAAAAATCGATTGAGTTGTTAACAGAAGGGATGCTTAGTCTCGGTCTTTTAAAGGGCAAACCGAAAAAATTGATAAAGAAGGAGGCATATAAGCAGTTTTATATGTATCGAGTCGGTCACATGATCGGTTTGGATGTGCATGATGTCAATTGTGTTCGTGACACAGAGGGTGAGTTCAAAACATTTGAACCCGGGATGGTAATCACAATTGAACCTGGTCTCTATGTTGCGGAAGGCACGAAAAAAGTTCCTACCGATTATCTTGGCATCGGCATTCGCATTGAGGATGATATTCTCGTCACGGAGTCCGGTTGTGAAGTACTAACTGATACTGTCCCGAAGGAAATTGATGCAATTGAGGAACTGATGAAACAAGGAAAGGGGCAGTAAAGCAAAATATAGTCAAATTTATCGAACTACCGAAATCTTATAACCGTTCCACGGCCGCCCCGCACACTGGAAGTTTTAATATTAATCTCGACGTTGTACTCATTAGCAAGCCGCTGAATTAATGCTATGAGAAAATCTTCATGGGCAACATCTTCAACAAATAGATTGATATTACGCATCAAAGTCCCCCCGTATGATACGTTCAGAAGGAGACAAAGCATCTTCGTCATCCAATGCTACCTCAATATCTGACTTTTTCCACAGGGGACCCGTATTCATCATCTTAAAAGGCGCGATTTCTGTGTTTCCGTTAACCTTGCGACAAACATATAACGATTCGAGAGGAATGAGGTCGGGCAAAAGTGATGAATGTGTTGTTACAATGAATTGGATATCTTGGAGAATCATGTGAGTTTCCAAAAAGCGAGCAATGCGACGAATCCTGCGAGGGTGAATCCCATTTTCCGGTTCTTCAAATCCTATCAACGCAGGAGGTTCTGCGGCTCCAACGAGTGCTAAAAGCCCTAAAATTCGGAGTGTGCCCTCCGATAAGACGCGGGCAGAAATGCGCTTTTCACCTTCACGAATATCCAATTCAACTTCACCTAATTCATTTACACTAACATTAATTCCCGTTATAGATGGAATCATGGTATGGAGTGATTTCTCAATAGATTCAAATTGTCGCTTATTACGAGCTTGCAAGGTATTGAGAAAGGCTGCGAGATCCTCTCCCATTGATCCAATATCGTGAACTGCCTTGACCGGATTTGGAAGCCGCATTTGTTCTCTTGGTTCAAGATAGAAAGTAAGCCAGTTCGTTAACTCTCGCTGCATTGCAGTCAAATGCGGATAGTGCGGCGGATAGTGCGACCTTGAAAGGATACTAAAGTCAAGATAACGCTCATAATAGAGTGGATGCGCCTGTCCCTCCATCCGCAGATGCAACCGATTTCCCCTTCGCTCTAAAAAAGGTTTCCTGTTTCGTTTTGGTTGACCCTCAGCACTGAGTGCAGCGAGATATTCATCTGATACACATATAATTCCTTGTTTAGGATGCATTTCAACCTGAATACGGTATCGCAGATATTTCTCGCTCACAGGTAGACGCCGATCTGAAACAGACTTATTTACACTTTTTGTATCCTTTTTCGTTGTTTCCCTAATCTCTTGAATACGCTTATTAACACTTTCCATAACAGCATCAGAAAGTTGCACATCTACCTCTATAATGAACGACACACTTTCTTTTTCGAGGAGGCTCTTAATGCCTTCATCTCCAAAAGTGAACGATTCCAGCGGATGTCCTCGGTACGGAGGGTCAAATGCTTCTTCCAAAGTTTGGCAGGTCGCCATCCGAGACAGAAGTTGCAGTGCATCAAGGAAATTGCTCTTTCCCGAAGCGTTAGGACCAACGAGCACAGAAAGAGGTTCGAGATTTAGTTCAAGATCCCTTAGTGATTTGTAACCCTGAATTTTGATTCGTTTCAGCATCGCAGCGTACCTCCGTTCAATATCCCAAACTCCGTAGGTATTCTCGGTTCACCTTTGCAGCTTCAGCAGGTGGTTTTGGTGGATACGGACGGTCAAGTTCAACCGAAACCCATCCATCATAGCCGACAGATTCAAGTCCTTCAAGAACTGCTTTGACATCAAGCCCAAGGTTTCCTGCACCCAGTTCAGCAAAACGCGCTTTCTCGCCAAAACGTTGCGTTCGGTAATCCCAAGTTTCCGGGTCATCCGCGTGACAGTCTTTGAGGTGGACATGTCCAATTCGATTACGCAAAAGTTCGCTATCAAAAACTTTCATAGGGTCGCTCCCAGCTGCAAGCATGTGTCCTGTATCGAACAGTAGCCAGAGACTTGGGGCAACTGCTAAAAGTCGTTCGGCATCATCAACCGTCTCAATCAATGTACCGAGATGTGCGTGGTGGAAGCCTTTTATACGATGCGCGTCACAGAAGGCGAGCACATCGTCAAGTGTTCGGGCAGCGTTTTCATAATCTTCATCACTTGGATTCGCACCACCCCACGACCCCCGACCTAACGCTGGAACTTCGGCAGCATTATTACCGAGCGTGATATTAAATCTTATCCTGTCAAATCCTGCACCGCCTGCGTTGACGATGTGGAGTCCGAGACTATGTGCAAACGTCGCCATCTCAACCAGTCCTTCTGCACCTTCAAAAGGCACACTTTCGACGCCTTCCCAACCTGCATCAGCGACTTCGCGCAACACTTTTTCTGGATTTTCTCGCTGCTCCCCACCAAACTGGATGAGGTGACATGCGAATCTTAATTTGCTCATGAATCAATTCCTTTCAAAATTTGAGAGTATTTACGTAAAGACCGTAAAGATAACGTGAGTTTGATAAAAACAAGATGTCGGGCTTCTCGTAGGGGCGAGGTCTTCTCGCCCGTAGGGGTTAGGTTACCTAACCCCTACGAAAATGTCCGTTTATGTTTAGAATTTGCTATATATCAAACTCACGTTAAAGATAGATAAAATTGAAGTCAGCATTTAGAATGGAAGAGGAATGCCAACTCGTTCAGCAACTATTTTCAACTGTTCCTGATGTGCTTTGCCAACGGGGATGCCGATTTCAGCCCATTCCCGTTCGCGCTCCCATTCTAAGCCGCCGGGCAGATCTGATCGGTCATAACCCGGTGCCGGTTGCATCTGTCGGGCATCGTAGATATGTTGGTCGATCTCCGCTTTATACTTGTCAATTGGTCGGAACCGGGAAATGTCAATCGCTGCAATGAAAGCACCTTGATTGGCACCTTCCCAGATTGTTGGAGGATCCGGCGGCTTATCAAATAGCCAGATGCCTGCCATAAACCCACCGAGTGCATGACTCACATGACTCAAACCCAACATCTTGAAGAACGCAGCGGGACTCTGTGCAAACGCCTGCTCAAACGGCAGCTTAGCATCAATGCCGGTTGCCATATCGACAACTATGGGCGGCTGGTTGCCCGCCGGAATCGCAAAACTCATCGGCGAAACTCCAGTTGCGGTGGCAATCACACCGTTGGGGTTATGTCTAAAACGGTGGCAAGAGACCGCAAACCCAGCGCAATCCGCTTCAAGCGCGAGCCGTGAATACTTGCCAGCACTCCCAAAGTGAAAGTGATTCCGACTCGTTGCGGCACCTAGTCCCATCTCTTTAGCTTTTTTGACTGCTGCCTTTGCAGCATGATATGAGGCAAAATGTCCCATACCGCCATCGCCGTCGTAGACTGCCGTTGTCGGGGATTCATCAATGCATCGGACATTTGGACGTGGATTTACTTTTCCATCAAGCATCATCCCTACATATCCCGGTGTTTGGCGCGTGCCATGACTAAACACACCGCGCAGATCAGTGAGAACTAACAGGTGAGCCATGTGCACAGCGTCCTCCTCCGAGGTCCCTGCCTTCTGGAAAGCTTCACTGATGAAGCCTCGGATTGCATCTGGCATAACGCGGATAAATTCTTTTGGAGTTACATTCATTCTTATAGTCCGTTATTTTAGGTAAGTTAATAGATTGAGGTTAGGTTCCACGAGATTTTCAAGAGGCAAATCGGATTGTGGCATAGGCTACTTACTCCAGTCCTCGTCTGGTGGCCAAATTAAGGAACTCCCACCTCCAGCACCCTTAGGTCCTTCCGCAAACCAATCTTTAACAGTATCACGCCACTTAATGAAGTGCGGTGTTTGCAGATGTGCTTTGAATGCATCCTCATCTACATAAACCTCGTAGAGCCAAATCCGATTCGAATCTGAACCGTCCTGAATTACATCAAATCTCAAGCAACCGGGTTCATCACGAACTGAACCTTTTGCATCGTCTAACATGGCTTCGATGAATTCTTCTCTATGACCTTCCTTAATCTGAATCGGGGCGATAATAACAAACATGTGATAGTTCTCCCATATAGATATTGCGTGATGTCAAAATAAGATAATTTCACATCAAAACAAACTTTGTTCCTACCGTATAACTGATAATCTACCATATTCTTATATACATGTCAATAGGGGTGTGTAAAGTAATTGTAGTTGTAATCAAACTCAAGACAAATATTTAACCCTCTTCATTTAAACAAATGCTTCGGTGCCAGCACCGTTAGTGAGATACCACGAGCAATCAACAACAAAGTAAACGCGCCCCAAAGTCCATGATTTCCATAAGGTATGAATAGATAAACTGCAGTTAAGAATAATAGCATTGAAACAATCATAGAATTCCGTAACGGCTTTGATGCAGTCGCACCAAGATAAATCCCATCCCAGACATACGCAGCAACGTTGACAACAGGTGCAATAATTATCCAGACAAGATAAGGTTTCGCTTGTTCAACGAGTTTGAGTTTATCCGTGAAAAGATACAACAACTGCTCACCAAACAGAGCAAATATTAACAGAACTGTGCCACCAAATAGAAATGACCAAAGAAAAATTTGGTGCGTTGTCCGTTTTAAATTCTGTAAATCCTGCGCGCCTTTGAATTTACCTATCATACTCTCAGCAGCAAAAGCAAACCCATCAATCGCATAAGACATCAGATTAATATACTGAAGCAGAATTGTGTTGATTGCCAAGAAGGTATCACTCAAAACCGCTGATTTCGCAGTAAAGTAAGCAAGACTAAAGACAAGACAGAGCGTACGAATGAAGATGTCTCCGCTAATGCTCAAGAATCGCTTCATCTTAGAATACGAAACGATTAGTCGAAGATTCCATGTTGTTATGAGATTAAGATAACTTCTTAAAAAAAGTGTGATCGCCAGAATGAGACCTACATACTGCGCAATGACGGTTGCTAAGGCAACACCCTCTACCTTCATACCAAGCAAATTAACAAATACCAAATTCAACACGACGTTTATGAGATTAACAAGGATTGTCAGCACCATCGGATAATGTGCATTCTGTAAACCGAGAAATACCCCATGGAATGCATGTAGGCAGAGAGTAGCAGGGGCAGCATAGATGCGAATATGGAAATACGTACGAGCAAGTTTCTCCACCTCTGGACTCGTATCAATGAGTGCAAAACTGACATCGGCAAGAACCCACTGCAGGCTTAAAAGTAAAAAACTCCCGATAACACCTATGGAAAAACTTCGCTGTAGTAACAGACCACATTCTGCGTAATCATTTTCTCCGTATGCTTGTGCAGTCAAACCGGTAGTAGCCATTCTGATGAACCCGAATCCCCAATAAATAAAACTAAAGAGCACCGCGCCAATGCCAACAGCACCGAGATAGTGTTCAGTTTCCAGTCGTCCCATCAACGCCGTATCCACAGCACCGAGAAGCGGGATAGAGAAGTTACTGATAATGTTCGGGACTGCAAGTTGGAGGATCTGTTTGTTAATGTTATCAGGTTTAGGCATAAAAGGTTCTGTCCTATTCATGTTTTTAGAGTTTACCTGAATTTGTGATGAAAAATCAAGGTAGGTTCATAGAATAACGGAATTGTTAGTTCTGAGAAAGTGTGTTTCTCAACAATTTACAAAGAAAAATAAACTGTAATGCAACAAAGTACTATCTACTGACCGTGAGTAGTTGAATTGCCTAACTTTAGACAGGGCTATTTAGTTTTAGGCTTTTTGTCCATTTTAGCCGAAAAGTCGCGATTCGGAGATTGCTCCTACAGCGAAGGGTCTTAAATTGAAAATCTAAATATTCGGAAAACTAAATGACCCTGAACTTTAGATTTTTCTTTGTAATTTTGCACGAAATTTGGTATACTATATTTCTAATGAAAGATTGGTGTTATGGATTTACTGCTAAACTGACTGGATACTGCATTTCACGACTTCCGCGTTCGGTGTCATTGGTTCTCGGCGGATGGTTGGGAAAAATCGTGTTTTGGTTTGCATCGCAGCAAAGACGGTTAGCATGTGAACATATACGACAGTGTTTGGATCTTGCAGACAAACGCAGCATTAAAACGATAGCGAAGAAATGTTTTGCAAATTTAGGGAAAACTGTAGTAGAGTTCATGCAGTTTCCGCGCATGAATCTAAAGCAGATTCAACAATATGTCAGTTTTGAAGGTATTCAGCATGTAGAGGCGGCATTAGCACAAGGAAAAGGAGCGATCATTTTAACCGGACATTTTGGGAATTGGGAACTATTAGCAGCAAGTATCAGTGTTAGTGTTGCCCCGTTGACCCCTATTGTTCGAGAATTGCGTTCGCCACGTCTAAACGTTTTAGTGAGCAGTTATCGAGAAAAAGCAGGATATTCTACCATAGATAGAGATACAGGCGTGAGACAAGCACTCCGATGTCTAAAAAATAACCAACTCCTTGGAATAGTTGCTGATGTGGATACCACCGTAAATGGTGTGTTTGTTGACTTTTTCGGAAAACCCGCCTATACACCCTATAGTCCCGTTGCTTTTGCCCTTAAAACTGGTGCAGCTATATTACCGTCTTTTATTATACGTCAACCCGAAGGTTCACATCGGGTCATAATTGAACCGCCGTTGGTACTAAAACGGTGTGATGTAAAAGAGAAAGAACTTGTCATTAATACACAGAAATTTACTGAAATCATTGAATCCTACGTCCGAAAATATCCAGAACAGTGGATATGGATGCATAAAAGGTGGAAAACACGTCCATAGTATTGTAAACACATTTTTTATGTATAAGTTTTTCAAAAATAGATTCACTACAATATTGGTATGTATTTGTCTTGCAGTCGTTATTGGTTGTGAACGTGAAGAAGATATTAAACCTGAGGAATCACCACCGCTACAGCAGCTTGAAACTTTTTCCACACAACACACAGAGGCTGGTGTCTTAAAGTGGTCCCTTGTCGGGGAGTCCTCAGAGATGCGCGGTGACGAGACAATCATCCAAAATCCAAAGGTAAAAATTTTTGAAGAAGGAAAAGTTTCACTTACGTTGACAGGAAAAAGAGGACAGTATTTCCCTGTCGGAAAAAATAAAGATAACCTGTATCTCTACGGAGAGGTAGTCGGTGTCAACGAAAATGGGACACTTTATACAGAGGAATTACATTGGCGAAACAGAGGTGGAACGATATACTCTCCAACTGAAGTTAAGTTAGTCCGTGGAGACTCCACATGGTATGGAATTGAAATGGTAGCCAATCCAAATTTTGAAACTGTAAAGATGTCAAAAAATCGTTTCAAACTTTACCCTAAAGATGAGGAAAAAAGTCAATAACCCCGCCCTAAAGGGCGAGGCTTGTTCAATACGGCAGCCAAGCCTATCTGTTGAACAAGGGTAACTTATTGACTACCGTAACATATCGCAGTATCTCGGTATGGCAGCCGAAACAACGGTTAGAAAACGATATACCGAACTGGTAGTAGGTATTATCTAAGGATGCTCCCAAAGTCTTAACCCACTTGGATACTGTGATCGGTAAGGGGAAACGGACACCTACGAAAGTAGAGAGCCCGCAAGGGTCATTACCTGTTTTCTTTCACAGCACCGGGTCAGGTCTATTAGGTGAGTGGTGACAGTTTCACTCAACGAAGCAGCCCACTGGAAAGAATCGCCCACGGGTCTGTGGCGAAAAAACAACTCGCACCCCTTTAGGGGGAAATCTATAATTTAAAAAGGAGCGGTGTTTCCTCCCCCGCCTAAAGGCAGGGGTTTCCACACCGAAGATTTTGATGAATAGAAAGAAAATCATCTCTAAAATGAATAGTGATGTGTTTCGGAAATTACCAGAATTCGTTGGGAACTGGTTAGTCTTCTTAGGGGTAGTAATTTGTTTAACAACCATCCCTGCGTGGGCAGCCGAAGCACCTGACTCAGAAAAGACAGATGATGAAGTTGTAAAGCAAGCTGAAGAAACTCCAGTTATTTCGACTGAACCAGATGAAAAAAGTCAAACAATAATTACTGACACAACAACCTTGGACACAGATGAGAAACCTGTGGATGTCAAAGTAACAAAAGAGGTTATTACAGGCACCTCAGATGAAATGGAACGGTATGAGAAAACAGGAATTACGATCCTTATCGGGAATGCAAAAACACTCAGACATAACGAGGAAGGTCAAGAAATCGGATTTCTCAATGCTGATAGAATTACACTCAAAAGTGATCCTGAAACTGGTGAA
The DNA here is from genome assembly GCA_965237835.1 of Candidatus Poribacteria bacterium. Taxonomy (GTDB): domain Bacteria; phylum Poribacteria; class WGA-4E; order WGA-4E; family WGA-3G; genus MSPOR6. The sequence continues at coordinate 2,731,956 of OZ250160.1, forward strand.
ACTATAGAAATTATTGCCGTTGGTAATGTAGAGATACGCGATCAAAAAATCTTTGCCACCTGTGACCACGCTGTTATGGATAACTTAACGAATATCATAACACTAAAAGATAACGTGGTGGTTTTACAAAAAGCAGATAGGCTTGAAACAAAACTCTTTACCTTCAATAGAACAACGGGTAAACAAACCGGTGTTGGTGACGTTAAATTCAAGGTAACTGTTACACAAGCAACACCAACGGAGACACCCGAGGAATCTGAAGAAGTCAGTTCTGATAACAAAGATGCGTCTGCAACTCCGAGTAAAACTGACGAGAAAGATGACTCTTCAGAAAAAGAAAAAGATTCTGATAAAAAATCTGAAGGTGATTCTGACAAACCGGTTTCAGAAGAAAAAACTACACCTTCTGAAACGAAAAAAGAAAAGAAAGAGTCAGAATCTGAAAAAGATAAAGAGACTGAACCAACCGAATCAGAAGATACTGAACCGACTGAATCAGAAGATACTGAACCGACTGAATCAGAAGATACTGAACCGACTGAATCACCAGAGGAAAAAGAATAATTGTGGACAGTTGGGAATTTAGGTTACTAACAACACTCTTCTTGATAGCAATATATCTAATACCAAATTAACTTGATTCGCCGTCTGTAGATAAAGTCAGCATTGTGAGGCACGGGGACCTCACACTACAAATCAGGGTAATTGGGTATAACAACAAATGGAGAATATAGGTAGCAACAACGTGGCAACAGAATTACAAACACACAATCTTGTAAAAAGGTATACTCGGCGGGGTCCAATTGTCGTAAACGAAGTAAGTCTATCGGTTCAGCAAGGCGAAATAGTTGGTTTGTTGGGACCGAACGGTGCAGGTAAATCAACAACATTCTATATGGTAGTCGGTCTAATCCGTCCAAATGCTGGTCGTATAACTTTTGGAGATAGGGATATAACATTCTTACCGATGTACAAACGTGCCCGTCTCGGTATAGGTTATCTTTCACAGGAAACTTCAATTTTCCGTAAATTGACCGTCAAACAGAACATTGAAGCGATTTTAGAAGCAAGAGGAATGCCAAAGAATGACAGAGAAACGCGCATCCAAGAATTCACTGATGAACTCGGTATTTCATCTCTTTTAGATCGCAAAGCATATACTCTATCGGGAGGTGAGTGTCGCCGTGTGGAAATAGCCCGTGCACTTGCCGCACAACCAGACTTCATCTTATTAGACGAACCGCTCTCTGGGATTGACCCTATTGCTGTTGCTGATATTAAGCAGCTTATATTACATTTACGAAGTCGTAACCTCGGAATTTTAATAACAGATCATAATGCTATTGAAACTCTCAATATTGTTGATCGTGCGTATCTCATAGCTGATGGAAAAATTACTTTGGCTGGAACACCTGATGAACTCCTAAATAGCGAAGTTGCAAGAGAACTCTACTTCGGTCATAACTTTCAATATGCAATACAGGAGAACAAACCGTAGCCTAACCAAAGCATCGCTCTATCCGTTGAAACTACTTTCAAAAGACGTTTGCAGGCACAACACTCTAACGTCCCAATAGAGATTTTTGGAGTGCCGCGTGATGAAAATACAACCGAAACTTACGCATATTCAGACTCAACAACAAAAAATAGTCATGACGCCTAAGTTGCAACAAGCAATAAAGGTGCTTATGATGCCCCAACTTGAGTTAAAGCAGTTTATTGAACAGGAGTTAAACCAAAATCCGCTTTTAGAGTTTCAGGAAGAGCCTGAAACTGCTCTGACTATGGATGAATATGATCCAGCATCCGAATGGAACAAACCTGAGGAGAATATTGATAGAGAGGATACTTCTGTTGATATTGACTGGCATTCCGTGTTGGATGACATGCGGGTACCTGTTACAAAAGTTAATGAACAGTATAATGATCACGATGCCCCCGAACCAGACGTGGCTGAAGCACAATCTCTACAGAGTTATCTATACCAGCAGCTCCAATTAGCACCTTTCACAGAGAAAGAACGTGCCATCGGGGAATTAATTATTGGGAATTTGAACGATGATGGGCAACTACAGTTGAAACTGTTTTCCCTTCCAATTGAATTTGCTGCCGACTTTGAAAATGGGAGTTTATCAGAAGAATTACTGACGATATTATCCAAGAATCTTGGTAATCAAAATAACATTAGTTCAAAAAAAGAAGTTAAAGAACAAAGTTTTGAAATCAGACCGTTAGACACAACTACTAAAAGTTCCGAGAATGAAAGAAAATCCAAGAGTTGGCAAATCATTGATACTACTAACAATAAGACATATACGGTCAAACATGAAGGGAATGAACTCATTCTCTATCAACTCACATTAGAAGAAATCGCGTTAAAGGTAGGTTGTTCTGTTTCAGAAGTTGAGAAGGTTCTAACCACTATTCAGGAAACATTTGAACCGATCGGCATCGCTTATAGAGACCTAAAAGAGACCCTTAGTATACAGATTCGGAATCAGGAGACACAACATCTAAAGCAAAATGGTCAGCCATCTTATGGTAATGAAGTTCCTTTTTGGTTAGTTAAACGAATTGTTGAAGATCATTTAGATGACCTATTCAACAGTAGAATTTCGACTATTTCGCAATATCTTGAAGTTGAGAGAGACGAGATTCTAAAGGCTTCACAATGGATCGGCACACTATCACCGTATCCCGGTCGTTACTTTTCTGATCCAGCAGTTAAAGATTTGGTCAAATCACCAGAAACTGTTCAGGGAATCATGCCGGATGTTCAAATTGTGGAAATTGATGGAGACTACCAGATTTTTCCGATGGACGATTATATTCCGCGTTTACGTATGAATCCTTACTACATCAATCTAATGCGTAATGATAGTAAGGTATTGGATTCTGAGGCAAAAAAATGGATACAAAAAAAGTATAACGATGCATCGGATCTGCTCAGCAGTGTAGCACAACGAGGACGCACAATTGAACGGGTAACTAAAGCAATTTTTAAAGTTCAATCTGATTTCTTAACGGATGGTCCGCAAAGTATTAAACCATTGACTCTGAAAACTATTGCTGATATGGCTGGTGTTCATGAATCAACTGTGAGTCGCGTCACAAGTAAAAAATATGTGCAAACACCGAACGGTACTTACCCGTTGAAGTTCTTTTTTAGTAACCAATTGGCAACAACACAAGGCAATTCGGTGTCTGCTGAACACGTCAAAGCTGAAGTTAGAGATTTGATAAGTAAAGAGGATCCAGCGAAACCTCTTAGCGATCAAGCGGTTAGTTCATCCTTAAAAAAACGTGGTATTGTTGTTGCAAGACGGACTGTTCAAAAATATCGTGAAGAACTCGGCATCCTATCTTCCCGTCAAAGAAAAAATCGTTAAATATAACATGAGGTAGACTAATACATTTATTGTTTCTTTCGTAGAAATGCTGAAATTTTCAGATTACGATTGCCCCTGAATACTCTGAAAAATTAAAAATCAAATCGGATAGAATTTACGTTTAATATAGACAAACTATTTATTTTAGTATTTTACCTCGGAAGAAATTATTATTTATTGCTTGTGATTCCAATATAATCTGTCAGAGTTTTTTGTTTCAAACTTTACATATTTTGCGGGAGGAACATGATGAAAATTACCTATTCTGGACAACAAATTAAAATTACTGACGATATACACGATTATATCCTAAAACGTGCAGAGAAGATTGAATCTCGTTTCGGAGAGATGCAAGAATTTAATGTTATTCTTAAATCAGAAAAACATCGTTTCGAAGCAGAGATAAGGGTCACAGCACCTCGGGTATCATTTTACGCAAAAAACGAAACCCATGAACTAATTACTGCATTGGACGGTGCAACGGACAAAGTTATCAGTCAAATTCGTCGATACAAAGAACGTGTAAAGGATAGACGTCATAATGCCCCGCATCGTGAAGTAGTAGCACAATTGAATCCGGAAGCAGCAGATACTATCTCAGACGTTGACTCACATGATGACCTAGTCATCGTTCCAGCTGCTGAGAAGTTTGCCGTAAAACCGCTTACTGTGAGTGAAGCTGCTACTGAACTTCATACCTCCGGCGAAACGCTATTGATGTTTTTAAACTCTGAAACGCGGCAGGTGAACCTACTTTATCAATCCGATGATGGTGCTTATGGTTGGGTAGAACCATCCTTTATGTAACACTCTAAACATAACCCATGTTAACACCTATTTCGCGAGTCCTCTTGTAGGAGGGGTTTCTAACCCCGATTTACAGTAATATCGTAGGTTGAGTTAAGTTTGCGAAACCTAACCTGTTATACCTATACCCTGACAATGGTTATTATGTTGGGTTTCGTATTCGTTCAGTTTCACCTACGATCACACTTTAATCCGTATATTGAACTCACGTTATATTAGGTCTCCTTTCAGGTAAGAATATGACAAGTCTCCCAAAGATTTACGACCCTCAAGATATCGAGGGTAAATGGTACCAATTTTGGCAAAGTAACGGACTCTTTCACGCCGAAGCAACTTCTGACAAACCTTCCTATGCAATTGTGATCCCACCACCGAACATTACTGGTAGCTTACATATTGGACATGCACTTGACAATACGCTTCAAGATTGCCTTATCCGATGGCATCGCATGCAAGGTTATAACGTACTCTGGATGCCCGGCACAGATCACGCTGGTATTGTAACTGAGCTTATAATGGAGCGAAAACTTGCTGAAGAAGGCACAAGCAGAAATGCTCTTGGTCGTGAAAAGTTTATTGAACGCATGTGGCAGTGGAAAGCAGAATCCGCTGGTTATATCGTCTCCCAACTTCAACAACTCGGATGTTCCTGCGATTGGGAACGTGAGCGGTTTACACTTGATGAAGGGTTGTCAGAGGCGGTTCGCACTGCATTTGTAAAACTCTACAATCAGGGGCTTATCTATCGTGATACATATATGGTGAATTGGTGTCCACAGTGTAATACTGCAGTGAGTAACCTTGAAGTGGAACCGGTTGAACTTGATGGCAATTTCTACCATATCAACTATCCTGTTATAGATAGTGATGTTGTGCTTGAAATCGCAACCACTCGTCCTGAAACAATGTTAGGTGATACAGCGGTCGCTGTCCATCCAGATGATGAACGTTATCAACATCTGATTGGAAAAAAAGTGCTACTCCCTCTTTGCGACAGAGAGATTCCAATAATTGCTGATGAATATGTGGATACGGAATTTGGTACTGGTGCCTTGAAAGTTACCCCTGCCCACGATGTCAATGATTATGAAATCGGTTTGAGACATAACCTTGAGCAACGTAACATTTTCACATCAGATGGACACATGAATGAGGATGCAGGTGAGAAATACATCGGCTTAACCCGTTGGGACTGTCGAAAAAAGGTTATTGAAGACTTGGAGAAAGGTGACTTTCTCGTCAAAATTGTCCCACATAGACATGCTGTCGGACATCATGACAGGTGCGACACAATAGTTGAACCTGCAATATCATTGCAATGGTTTATGAATGTTCGTCCGCTTGCAGAACGTGCTATAGAGGCGACTAAAAAAGGTGAAGTTTCATTTATCCCTGAACGCGAAACTGCCCGCTTTTTTCATTGGATGGAGAATATTGAACCGTGGCCAATTTCACGCCAAAGATGGTGGGGACATCGCCTCCCAATATGGTACTGTAATGCCTGTGAAAAAGTTACTGCTGCGATGGACACACCGGAAAAGTGTGAGTGTGGAGCAACCGACTTTCGTCAAGAAGAAGATGTTTTAGATACATGGTTCAGTTCAGGTTTGTGGCCCTTTTCAACAATGGGTTGGCCCAAAGAAACAGATGAGTTGAAAACCTTTTATCCCACATCTGTGCTTGTCACAGGGTGGGACATTCTGTTCTTTTGGGTTGCAAGAATGATTATGTTAGGGTTAGGATGTATGGATGAGGTGCCATTCCGTACTGTCTACCTTCACGGTCTTGTTGCGGATGAGAAGGGACAAAAGATGAGTAAATCGAAAGGAAATAGCATTGATCCATTGGAGACAATTGCTACCTACGGCACAGATGCCTTCAGGTTTTCGCTGGCAAATGCAAGCACGCCTAACCCTTATGTCCCACTCCCAGAGTCACAGATTGAGTCGGGTAGAAGGTTTGCAAACAAGGTATGGAATGCTGCCAGATTTATTCTAATGAATTTGGAAAAGTATCCCATTCCTACAAGAGAGCAGGAAGAGGAAAAACAGAAACCTTTAGAGGTACAATGGATTCAGAGCCGTCTGAGCCACACGATAAGAACTGCTACAGATGCACTGGAAAACTTCCGTTTCCACGAAGTAGCACAAACGCTATATGCTTTTCTCTGGCATGAATTTTGTGATTGGTATTTAGAATTCGCTAAACAACGTCTCACTAAAGGTGAACCGCAGGCGTTATGGGTTGCAGCAGATGTCTTGGAACAGATGATGCGGCTACTACATCCACTTATGCCTTTTTTAACTGAGGAGATTTGGCAGCAACTCCCGCACGGTGGTAATAATACGTTTGCTGATGACAATGCATCAGTGACTGTAGCACCTTGGCCAAAACCTACAACAGAAAATCCAACGGCAGAAACCACGATGGTAAATGTCATGGAAGTTATAGATAATATAAGAAGTATTCGTGGAGAGTTAAATGTTCCAATAGGAGCAAATGTAGACATACACATTCAATCACCAAATGCTGAAGTTCGGAATCGGCTTGAAACATATCTTGAACAGTATTTACCAGCATTTACAAGAGTGGATGCAATCATCATTGCTGAATCTTTACCGAAGCCTACTGCCTCAGCAGAAGCGGTTATTGGAGAACTCGCAATCTATATTCCACTGGAAGGTGTCATTGATCTTGAAGCGGAACAAGCACGGCTAACGAAACGTCATCAACAGACAGTAAAAGACGTAGCAGCGGCACAGAAAACATTAGATAATCCGAATTTTATTGAACGTGCTCCTGAAAATGTAGTTGCTCAAAAACGGGAACTACTTGAAAGGCTGTTGATTGAACAGGAGAAGTTAGAACGGAGTCTTACGATGCTCACACCTACGTAAAAAATCACTTGTAGGGCGAGGTCCCGTGCCTCGCCATTCCTGGTAAAAATAAATCACTTGTAGGGCGAGGTCCCCGTGCCTCGCCATTCCTTCAACAAAAACAAGAGTAAATTCGGTAGGTTCGGTTTTCCAACCGAACCGGACTTATCTCAGGAACGGGTAATTAACTTTTAGTTTAGCACAAACGACATTTAGGATAAATATGGTAATAGAAAATAACAACCGATGTTTTGTTTGCGGTAAGAAAAATCCGTATGGCTTGCAAGTCAACCCGGAAATCAAAGATGCGGGGGCAGAAGTCTACATAGAATGTACACCACCTGATCACATGCAAGGGTGGGCAAACATTCTACACGGTGGTATAATAAGTACACTATTAGATGAGGCAATAACCCATATCGGTATAGGAACTTTTGATGGACCCGCTGTTACAGCACAACTTGAAGTGCGCTTTCGGAAGCCTGCCCCAATAGGTGTGAAACTTTATGTTTCCGCAGAACGTATTAAAGTTTCACGACGTATTGTTGAAGCAAAGGCTGAAGTAAAGCTGAGTGATAGCACCCTTATTGCCACTGGCACCGGTAAAGTAATGCCGGTAAATGAGAGTTTTGCACCTACGCCGCCAAGGCAATAGAAAGAATGCCGAAAGGCTTGCAAGAAATATATGAACACTGACACTGATTTTTCTGCACTGAATTCAGAAAAAGGTGCAAACTCGTACACAGATGTCCTGATTATAGGTAGCGGGGCTGCAGGATTACGCGCCGCCCTCGCTGCAAGTGAAAGTGCTGATGTAACGCTAATCACGAAAACAACCCTTAAAGAGAGCAATACCCTTTACGCACAAGGTGGCATTGCCGTTGCAATGAACGTTGACGACACTGTAGACCTACACGTTGAAGATACATGTAGTGCCGGATGCGGTATATGTGATGTCAGTGCTGTTGAAACTATGGTTGCTGAAGGTATACCTCGTGTGACAGAATTGTTAGAATGGGGAGCAAATTTTGATTGGGAAGGGACGCTTCCTCGTTTTACGCAAGAAGCAGCCCATAGCAGAAGGAGAATTGTTCATAAAGGAGATGCAACAGGACGTGAAACAACGGATGTTCTCGTCCAGCAAGTGTTGAACACAGAACGGATTCATGTCCTCTCTAATGCATTTGCTATTGATCTGCTTACGGATGCCGATTTACGATCAGGAGATGAAAGTGTCACATGTTACGGTGTTTCTGCGATCGTGGAGGGGCAACGGGTCCATCTCTATGCAAAGGCGACAATACTTGCAACAGGAGGACTTGGACGTCTCTATCCCTGTACCTCTAATCCTGAGGTAGCAACAGGGGACGGTTTCGCAGCAGCATGGCGTGCAGGATGCGAAATGATTGATATGGAATTCGTTCAATTCCATCCGACAACCCTATATCTTGACGGTGCACCAAATTTCCTAATATCTGAAGCAGTGCGGGGAGAAGGCGGCAAACTTGTTAACATCCGCGGTGAACAATTTATGGATAAATATCACGAGAAGGGTGAACTTGCCCCCCGTGATGTTGTCAGTCAAGCCATTCAAAACGAGATGTATTTGACAGGATTCCCATGTGTCTATCTTGATATCACACACAAACCTGCTGAATTTATCCACGAACGTTTTCCAACTATTTCCGATACAACGAAACGCTACGGTCTTGATATCAATATTGACTTAATTCCTGTCCGCCCGGGTGCACATTTTATGATGGGTGGAGTCCTCACTAATTCTGACACTGAAACGAATCTACAGGGACTTTTTGCGTGTGGTGAAGTTGCATGTACAGGAGTCCACGGTGCTAACCGCTTAGCAAGCAATTCTCTATTAGAATGTCTTGTTTTTGGGGTTCGTGCTGGCTACAATGCTGCGAAGTATGCCACCTCCCAAACAGCACAGCACCTACAAAATATCCAAATTCCAAGCAGTGAAACCATTGCATCTCAAGAAAAAACTACCGGATTAGATGAGGATACAATACTTGCAATTAAGGATGCCATTCGCGAGACACTCTGGGAAAACGTTGGCATTGAACGTGACAGCGAAGGGTTAGAGTTAACCCTTGCCGATTTGCAACAAATCGGGGCAGAGATCAATCTCTACCCTTCGTCACCAATATCTCTTCAAACAACTGATGTCGCTTTACATGAAGCAATAAATATGCTCAATGTGGCGTGGGTAATTGCACAAGCGGCACTTACCAGAACTGAAAGCCGCGGTGCACACTATCGTGTGGACTATCCGGATCAAGATGATACTGATTGGTTGAAACGTATCATCTTAACTAAAGACCAAGAACCCAAAATAGTCAGTTTGTAAAGGTTCGGAAACCTGTTGTTTTTCAAAGTCAAAAAAAGTCGTCAATTTCACAGAAAAGTTGTCCAATGTCCATGGAGAACTCCTTTGGTATCGGAAAAATCTAATTTATTATACCGTCTAATTTATTATACCGTAGGAGTTCTCTTTCTACAACAACCTATTTCGGACACCGAACTCACGTTATACTAAACATTGGTATCCTCTCTGATAAATGGAAGTTTTAGGAAGGATACCATTTTTATGAATACTTCGCAAGCTCTCCACTCAAATCATATTCATGCCAAAAACTTTACACACCCCAAGGAAATTACGAGATTGAAACCAATACAACTTACATACCCTACTACTATCCACACGCTTCCCGATCTTGACGGTAACGGTGTCGTCAAGATATTAGATTTTGTTATTGTTGCAAACGCTATAGGAAAATGAGGAGAAATACGTGAAAACAGGGATACATTTCATAACGTTCAGTTGTCTATTAATGTTCATTTTCGGTTATCAAAACGTTGATGCCCAACAGAATCTTGCACAGGAGGCTTATGCGATTTTTGAGCAGTCGTGCCTAATATGTCACGGGGAAAACGGTTCCTATACGGAAGCACTCATCATTGAACACACAGCACTCATAGATGGTGGAAAAGTCGTTCCCGGTAATCCAGACGGTTCCGTATTCTATCAACGACTCATTGAAACGGATGTTGCCAAACGGATGCCACAAAGACAACCACCGCTTGATGCCGAAGCGATTGAAACGATTCGGCAATGGATTTTGACGGGCGCGCCTGATTGGAGTGATATTCCAAGACCAGATACCGGCTTCATTACCACCAATGCGATGCTTGAAACGATTGAGAGCCACGTCAATTCTCTTTCGTCAAGTGATAGATCGTTTGCGCGCTATTTTACGCTAACACACCTCTATAACGCAGGTGAGACAACTGAGGCACTCAATGCATATCGGCGTGCTCTTTCAAAACTGATTAATAGTCTTTCTTGGGGACGCGATGTTGTTAAACCGATGCCAATTGATGCTGAAGAAACGCTTTTCTATATTGATCTCCGCGACTACGAATGGGATGTTAGAAACGATGCATGGACACAGATTGAGCAGGTATATCCTTATAAAATGACGTTTGATGCACCGACACAAACACCACTTCGCGAAAAACTGACAACACTACAGCAAGAGATGAACTGTGAGGTGCCGTTTGTTCATGTGGATTGGTTCCTTGCGACTGCATCATTACCACCACTTTATCACGATATTCTCGCTTTACCCGAAACAGACCGTGAATTAGAGGCAGTACTTAGGGTATTTGTTACTGCAAACCTTCAAAATGCACCGGGGGAACGTGTGTGGCGTGCGGGTTTCAACGATTCCGGTGTTTCAAGGCATAATCGCGTTGTTGAACGCCATACGTCCTCGTATGGCGCGTATTGGAAAAGTTACGATTTTGCGGGGAGTGCGGAGTCGCAGAATATCTTTACGCATCCACTTGATTTCACACACGACGGTGGCGAAATTATTTTCAACCTGCCGAATGGATTGCAGGCATACTATCTCGTAGATGGTGGAGGTAACCGACTTGATGTAGCACCGACAAGCATCGTTTCTAATCCTGCTGCAAGCGATCCTGCTGTGCGTAATGGACTTTCGTGCATTGGTTGCCATACGCAGGGAATGAAGACGGTTGAAGATGAGGTGCGTGCTGTTGTTGATCAAGCTGCTAACCCACCTTTTGACAAGGTGCGTGCGTTAGACCTCTATGTAGAAAAAACGGTGATGGATGCACTTGTTGAAGAGGATACGCAACGTTATAGAGATGCGCTTGAAGCAGCAGGCGGCGTGTTCGGTGGTATTGAACCGATACAACGTTTCCATGAGGCGTTTCACGGATCTCTCAGTGCTGCGCATGCTGCAGCTGCTGTCGGGTTAGAGACCGAGACGTTCCTTGAAAAAATCAGCAAGAATGTGAGTTTACAAAACTTATTGGGGATATTGGTGTTAGAAGACGGCACGGTGAAACGGGATGCGTGGACATCAAACTTTGACGAAGTGATTTCGGTGCTGAATTCACCTGACAGTGTTCTTCCGCCTGTTGAACAGCGTCCGGAAAGAATCCCCGGTGCTTCTGTTTACATTCCTGATCCCAACCTTCGCGTCGCAATTGAAGAAGCACTCGGTAAAGCATCCGGTGACACGATAACGGCAGAGGACATGACGAAGCTGACTCGCCTTGATGTGAGGAATTCTGCTGAGCCACGAAAGGAAAATATCAGCAATTTAACGGGACTTGAGTTTGCAATAAACCTAAGTTTCCTACATATTGGCGGTAACTCAGTATCAGACTTATCGCCACTTGCAGGATTAATAAAACTGGATTTCTTAGATGTCGCCGGTAACTTAATATCAGACATATCGCCGCTTAAAGGATTAACTCGTCTAAAAGGTTTAATTCTCACTGGTAACTTAATATCAGACATATCGCCTCTCATAGGCTTAACAAACCTTGAAGCGTTACGCGCTAACGGAAACTCGGTATCTGATTTCTCCCCTCTCACGGCGTTAACAACACTGAAAAAGGTATGGATTTCTGGCGAGTCGTTATCCGACCTATCGCTACTTGCAGGATTAATTAACCTGGAGGGCGTGAATGCTTGGGATACCTCCATAGAAGATATATCTCCCCTTGCAGGATTAACAAAGCTGAGATGGCTAGATTTTGGTCGCGCTCCAATATCAGATCTTGCACCGCTGGCGAACATAACAAACCTAAGAAAACTGACATTTTACGACTGTAACATAAAAGATCTCTCGACTCTTGAGGGTTTGACAGAGTTGATACATATTAAAATGCCCCACAACCTAATCTCAGATATCTCGCCGTTGGCAGAGTTAACTCATCTAACGTATTTGGAGTTAGGCCACAATGCGATATCGGACGTATCGTCGCTGGCAGAGTTAACTAATTTAGAAACTTTGTGGATCGGTGATAACGAAATATCGGACATATCGGCCTTAGCAGGGTTAACCAATTTAGAAAAGCTAAAACTCACCAACAATCCAATAACTGATTTCTCACCTTTAGAAGAATTCTTCGAAAATACAAAGATACTTTTTGATGTTACTATTCCGGACCCGAACCTCCGCGCGGCAATTGTAGAGGCACTTGGGAAAAAGGATGCTGATAGTGTTCCGATTACACTTGAAGAGATGGCAACATTAACAACCCTAAGGGCAAGCAGCAAGGAGATTAAAGATTTAACAGGGCTTGAGTTTGCAAAGAATTTAACAAATATATATATCCCTTACAATCCTTTATCAGATATCTCACCCCTTGCTTCTTTGACAAAATTGCGCCAGATACAGCTTTCTGACACTGAAGTAGCTGACCTTTCACCCCTTGCATCTTTACGCGATCTTGAAGAGTTAAATGTCTCAGAAACTCGTGTATCAAGTCTCGCTCCGTTGGCAGGACTGAAAAATCTGAAAAAGTTAGGCACCACACATTCTGATATTTCCGACCTCTCGCCCTTGGCAGGACTGACAAACTTAACAAGATTGCGCTTATATGACTGCAAAGCAACCGACCTATCCCCCTTAAAAAACTTAACAAAACTGATATGGCTGGGTCTTACGCACACTGATGACATATCGGATTTGTCACCTTTGTCGGGATTAACAGACTTGGAGCATCTTGCCTTGTCCGACACGGAGATTTCGGATATTTCTCCGTTAGCAGGGTTAGTTAATTTGGAAGCGTTGATACTCAATGAAAACCGAATCGTAGATGTTTCGCCCCTTGCCTCTTTGCGTAACTTGAAAAATTTACAACTTCACGAGAATAACATTTCCGATTTCTCCCCCTTGGCTGGCATACGCGAGACTATAGAAGTGTTCACTTGGTTTGGTAACCCCGCCTTTCCACAAGGCGGTCCAAATATTGCGGGACCTTGTCTATGGCTGACTTTGCCCATAATAGTAGACAAAGATGTCGATTATTTAGCAAAAGCATCCAACAATAAATCTGCAGAACAACAGGTTGCTACTCTCGGTGCTTCAGAGGGCACTGTGATAGGAAACAGTGCGTGGTCAGTCGGGATGCTTGAGCCTTACCATCCGAATGACTCCGAGGGCAATAAGACGAATCTTAGAAGATTATTAGACTCTCAAGACGCTATTGCACCCAATATCTACGGACAGAAGTTTGTTGTCTACGGTTCTATGACTTTGTATTCTCCAAGAATACAGCAGACGAAAATATTTATAGGTGCCAGTGTGGGTCAAAAAATCTATATTAATGGCAAGTTAGTGCATCAAGACTATACAGACTATGCCTTTGGAGCACACAATGTTGGTTACCGAACATTTTTTCCTGTGACGTTACAAAAAGGGATAAATGTATTGTTGGTAAGGCTTGACGAGTTGAAGGCACATTCTGATCTATGGTCTCTCTTTTTCGGATTTGAAGAAGGCACAGAGTATACGGTAATACCTCCAGATATGGTTTCACATCTCACATTCTCTACAACGGAAACAACAAACCTTCTCGCTGGCGATACGTTTACGCTGAATCTGAACACTGAAAACATTACCGATTTAGCAGGGTGGCAAGCGGATATTGCGTTTGATCCGAATGTGCTTGAAGCGGTTGAAGTCACTGAAGGCGATTTCCTGAAATCAGAAGGAGATGACACCTTCTTTCAGGGTGGTACAATTGATAACACAGCAGGTAAAATCACAGGTATTTTTGCGGTACGTCAATCTGCAAGTGGTGCCAGCGGCACTGGCACGCTATTGTCAGTGACATTCATGGCGAAAGCAGGCGGCGAAACGCAAGTGACATTGGAAAACTTTGAGTTCATTTCTATCACCGATGACATTATTATTCCTACTGTGCCTCCGAATATTAGTATCACTGTGGGAGAATATCCTGCTTGGGATGTGAATCAGGATGGACGTGTGAGTATTCAAGACCTTATTCTTGTAGCGAAGGATTTAGGTTCAGGCACACCTGCTAACTTAAGGACAGATGTAAATCGCGACGGAGAGATCAACATCCAAGACCTTATCCTTGTCGCGCGGCACATCGGTGAGTCAACGGACTCCTCAGCTGCGCCAACTATATTTGCAATAGATAACGAAGAACTCATGTCTGAAATGATAGAAGCTTGGATAGAGCAAGCACAGACTGCAGATGACGGTTCGCTTGCTTTCCGACAAGGCATAGAAAATCTCGAACGACTATTAGCATCACTAATTCCTGAGAAAACGGCACTGTTAGCGAATTACCCGAATCCTTTCAATCCTGAGACGTGGATACCGTATCACCTGGCGAAACCTGCGGATGTCACTCTGACGATCTATGCTACAAATGGATCAGTTGTTCGCACAATAGCGTTAGGGCACCAGGTTGCTGGTATCTATCAGAGTCGTAATCGTGCTGCGTATTGGGATGGTAGGAATGCTGTCGGTGAGTCTGTCGCGAGTAGTATCTATTTCTATACGCTCACTGCAGGCGACTACACAGCAACTCGGAAGATGCTTATCATAAAATAGGACAACATATAGAAGAACATGGAAGTGAAACATCTTACTACAAACTGTGTCTCTTACAAAACTTGGTCATAGCACCCACAACCTAAAGGTTGGGGCTTGTGCTTCGTTGCAGTCCGCCTTCTGTAGAAGGTCTTACGTCTGCTCCACAGGGGCAGCTAAGCCTGCCCGTAGAATGTTTATAGCAGCGTTTATGTCTCTGTCGTGGTGGGAGCCACATTTTGGACATGTCCACTGTCTATCTGTAAGAGAAAGCGTTTCGTTGTGATACCCGCAATCGGAACAAGGTTTTGTTGTCGCAGTCCATTGCCCGACTTGAACGAACTCACGCTTATGTTTACTACACTTGGACTTCAATATCTCAAGAAACTGATAGAAAGCAAGGTCAGAGACTTTACGTCCCCAAAGTCTTTTCATACCGTCAAGGTTCAGCGTTTCGGTTGCGATGGTGTCAAACCTTCGGCAAAGGTCGGTGGCAAGTTTCCAATGCCGATCTCTGCGTTGGTTGCTGACTTTGCTATAGAGTATAGCGAGGGCTCTGACAGCACGCCACCAATTATTAGAACCTTTGACTGGACGAGATACCGCTTTATTGAGTTGCCGAAGTGCGTTCAAGGATTGCTTATGAAATTGTGGAGATTGTATTTTCTCGCCTGTGCTCAGCGTCAAATACGCGTCTTTCATACCGAAGTCTGCCCCTACGCTCTTACCTGTTGTCGGCAGGATTTCAGTAGCAGTCGCGTCTGTTGTGATACATAGCCAATAGTCTCCACACTTGTCACGCTTTATTGTGATACGTTTGATTTCACCTTTCCAATCACGGTGTTTGTGAAATGAATAGGTCACGCGTTTGAACTTCCATTTAGATTTATCAGTGTCCCATTCTCTAAAGGTTATTGTAATATGATTGTTTTCTATTTTCAAACCAGCGAGACTTGGAAAAGTGATAGACCTAAATTTATGCTTGGGTTTGATATGCGGTCTGCCACCAAGTTTATTGAAAAAACGCTGATACGCCGTATCAATGCGTTTCAACTCACATTGGATCGCTTGGCTTGGCAGACACTTCCAATGACGGTGCGTCGTCTTTTTCAACTCGGTAAGGTGAGCAGACATAGCATGATAATTCGCATAAGGTAATCCATCTTTATGGCGTTGACGTTGCCATAAATGGAAATACTTATGCACCTCATGCATGTCGTCTATCAGATTACCAAGACGTATCATACTTCTCTGGTGACCAAACTGGTATTTGTCCGTGTGCATGGATATTCTCGTCCCTCGCTTTTATCCTCAGGCAAGTAGGAGACAGGCACATGGTTTCCTTGCGACTACGTTTGCTTTGCCTGTCAACGAGATATTATCATTATATTACATTTTAACTGAATATCAAATCTATTTTTTTACAAAAATCTAACGCCCGCCTGAATCCCACACGCTAAAGCATGGGGGCTTGGCGGGAAGAGTGATAAGAAACTTTCGAATTAAGGTAATTTGTTTATTAACGTGAGTTCGGTGTCCGAAATAAGGTGAGTTTCGGTATAGATAGGAGGATGTTTTTACCTATTTCGGACCTCCTAAATGAAGATTAGGAATTTGATCGGTTAATTTACAGTTTCGTTGTAGCGTCCGGTGCGGTTAGGAATGCAGATCGCATTTGGGTGAGTACACCGCAAAACCGCACCTACCGGGTTTGGGGTTCAAGCCCGAATTACCTAATTTATTTTTTTATCTTCATAAACCGCTCAAACAAGGGGAATCAGTGGAAAAATACCCGCGAACTCGTGAAAGTAAGCTTATACCGAGCTCACGTTTTATTACTGAAATACCACGTCATTTAGTACATCAGTAAAATTACAATTACAGAGACATTTTAATCACTCAGTTTCCCAAGAATTGGGTTATCAGACTGCTCTTTTTGAACACCTAAAGCCGAATTTACAGCTGGTACCTCAGGTTGGCCGTAAATCTCTACGTAATTGTCATAACTGTTGATAACCTTTTTGATATGCAAACGGGTCTCCCGGATAGTTATCTTTTCAACAAATTCGTCAAGGTCTTTGATGTTTTTCGAATCCAGCCACCGCCTCATTCGTCCTGGACCTCCGTTATAAGCACCTGTAACCAGCATCGCATTACCATCAAAAATTGAATTTAGATAGCCAATATATTTAGTACCCATTTGAATATTAACCTCAGGTATCTTGAGCATTGATGTACGGAAACGACGGATATTGAGTTGACGAGCAAGCTGCTTACCGGTAGCAGGCATAATCTGCATCAGACCAATCGCTCCTGCCCAACTAATCGCGTCTTTGTGATACCTACTCTCCTCCAAAATCATAGCAAATATTAACGCAGTATCTACCTTATATTGTTTAGCGTACTTCTCAACCAACTGTTCATAATGGAGCGGATAGAGCATTCTACGAAGTTGGGCTAAATCGCTACTCGCTTGATTTCGAAATACTGGGCTCATAAGGGTTTTGTCCGCGACTTCACGCGCTTTATCATATCTTGAAAGACCTTCGTAACATGTAATCAATGCATAGTAACATTCTATCGCAGCATTTGGTGTTTCATCAATATAGTTAGACAACTGATAAACTGCATCTTCATAAAGTCTAAGTTTCATCAATGTTGAAACGTGTTCGGGGCACGATTTTTGCACAGGTAATTTTGAATCAGGTATGGCTTTTAGTTCTAATTCAGAAGTCGTTAAACCGAGAATAGCCTTTGCTCTTGCACTGTAATACCAGTAACGTGCCTTAGCCACTTCGGTATAGATTTTTTGAGCAAGTTCAGGTTTATTTTGGCGTTCGCGTATCTTTGCCATCCAAAAATGCGCTCCCATTGCATAGCGATTGCCAGGAAAGTTCTCTTTCAATCCTTCAAAAGCCTTGTAACTTTCTTCATATCGTTTTTCGTCAAATCTTTGCCATCCAATTCGCCACGCTGCCCAATCCGCATATTCACTACCGGGTGCTACTTCAATTAACCTTGAATATGTCTTGAGTGCCAACTCCGATTTTCCACGTTTTTCATGGATTTGCGCAATATCGTAAAGTGCATTATCAACCAATTCGCTCCAAGAATAAGTTTTCACAAAACTTTCAAGACGATTTACAGTTGTTGTTAGACTCCCTTTTAGTCTGTAACACTGTGCAATTTGGTAGTGGGCACGAGTTAAATAGTCAGTTTTGTCTCCGAGAGCGATAACGGAATTATAACTCTTGATAGCAGTATTATACCAATCCCGTCCCTGAAAACTCTGTCCTATATAATAGAGGGCACGTCCTCGCAGTTTCAAATCTGACCTTTTAGTAAAGGGTGTAAGTTCTGCAATTGCAGATTTCCAATTTTTATGATAATAATGAACTAATCCGCAATTTAACCGATCTGAAGTGGTTAGTATAAGCGATTTCTTTTCACTCGCAAGCATTTTCAACTTTCGAACTGAATCTTCTGCTACTGTGTCAGATTGTTTTTCAGCAATGAGTTTTTGATGCATTTGAAATGCTGTGGAAAAGTTGTTTAATCCTTCTTCACAGCGCGCTAAGGCATACGCAGCCTCACGTGCAAAACGCGGCTCCTCAAGAATCTGAACAAAATATGTTTTGGCATCTGCATAGTGTTTTTGTTTTAGGTGAAGTTGGGCAAGGTTCCAAGTTGCATCTGTGAGATAGGAACTTTGAGGGTAGTCTTTTACGAGGTGTTCATACCATTTTATTGCTTTCGGATCGTTCTTCATACCTTCATAAAGTTTTGCGAGACGATATGCTGCACTATCTGCAAGTGGATAGTCATGTGTTATAACCCTAACGTAGTGACCGACCGCCTTCGGACGATTCGACAATTTCTCATACAAATAACCGAGTGTATGACGAATTTCAAGTTTTTCTAACCTTGACAAATCGGTTTGTAATAAACTTTCTAATTTTGGTACTGCTTGTTTGTGTTCTCCTTTGTCAATGAGCGCAAAGGCAGCTTCCCTTATCGGGTTCCTGTTTTCTTCAGCTATAATCGGTGTTCTAGCAGTGAAGAAGAAGTAGGCGAGTAACAGCAAACCTAACAGAATTTTAAGTGTTTTGATGGCCAGTGTTTTTGTACAAAACTGCATTTCGGTTTTAAAAGCGATATACGTAATGACCGCTTTTTATCCTCCCAATGTAAATTTGAAAATGTAAGTCAATACGGCAAAATCTATAATAAATGCTGTGTAGGATAACTTCCCACACTAAAGTATGAATTATAACGTAACTTTATCACGAAAGGCAACAAAATAGTATTGAATGTATGTCTGAGATACTTCTACAGTTAAAGCAGTGGGGTTCTTTTGTTCCTTTTAGGAACATTCTCCGCTCAGGCGGAGCAACATCGGACTTCTGAACGAAATCCAACGGGCGGTGCCATGGCCACCACTACGGGATCACCCGACCCAGATACTTTTGTCTTATATTTATCGCACCGACACCGTCACGATGTGCTATAATTGGATTATAAAAACAATCAAAATGCAACTGTTTTTTTAGACCTAATGAAGATTAAGAATTTAATCGGGTAATTTCCAGTTTCCTTGTAGAGTCCGGTGCGGTTAGGAAACCGCACCTACCGGGGTTCAAGCCCGAATTACCTAATTTATTTTTTAATCTTCATATGGTCTAATGGACGAGAGCGGACTTTCATCCCAAAACTAAAACGTTGGGCTTTCAGTCCGAGAACAAGGTAATACCGAATTAACGTGATTTGTAGTGCAAGGTCCCCGTGCCTTGCAACGCCGACTTTATCCGAAGACGTCGAATCAAGTTAATTTGGTATAAGACATGGTAGATATAATATGAGTAGATTGGGCAAATACTATTGATTGGGCATTCCAGTGAGAACCTTGTGTGTCCACCTACTCTCTATCCAGTTCCGGTGTGTCTACATCGTTCAATAGACGTTCTAATTCACTCAAAAGATCTGTGTCATCCTGCTCTTCATCTCGTTCTTCATCGTTGTCATCTTCTGTACCAAGTGACTCTAAATCGGAACGGAATTCGATCAAGTTATTAAGATAACGTTCGCGCGTGATATTCTCTGCTTCTCCGTGATCTTCACGCAAACATTCCCCGCAATATTCACCTATCTGTTGAATACCGCCATCAATGTGTTGTAAAGCACTGTCAGGATCATCCTCTTGCAGACTCAATTCCGCTTTGGCGATGCTATTCATCATAATCATATAACCTTTATATTGATAACTCCGCCAAGCGATCTCAGATGGTGCGAATTCTCGCGCCAAATTAGTTACCGATAGATTTGTGTCCGTATCGCGTCGCACATCTTGCCACCGTTTAATACCAGCGAAAAGTAAGTACCGAGTATACCGATGAAAAGATTCCTCAAATATGGTTTCCCACTCATCTTCAGTCAATTCAAAACCTTCCCTAGTTCCTTTTTCTTCTTCATATTTTTCTAATTTTCCATAATAATAGTCGTAGTATGAATTGAATCCGTGAGGACGCGCACCGTCAGGACGTCCGGAAGCATAAATCCGAGAGACTGTGAAAACGTTCGGTTGTACAACAACCACTTCCCTACCGTCTTCAATTGTCAAAATTCTGACAGGATGATCCTCGTCAAGGTTAATTACTTGAAGAATTCTATCAAGTGCTTGAACCCATCGTGTGTTTCTTTCAATCAAATCGTTTGCCATGTTTTACCTTCACTTATGATAATCTTGGAGTGGTGTGACTGAAATTTCTCCGCGTTGTAGCGCGTCAATGGCGTTTACGGCAGCAGATGCACCTGGAATAGTTGAGAAGATCGGGATATCATGCTCTATTGCCATCTGGCGAATGAGTAGTTCATTGGTCCGATGTATATCACCTGTTGGTGTATTAACAATCAAGTCAACTGCATGGTTTTTGATATAGTCATGAATTGTTGGTCTTCCTTTGCCGATGCTATAGACCAGTTGAACGTCCATTCCATTACGGAGGAGCACTTTCGCTGTGCCGTGTGTGGCTATAAGTTCAAATCCCATATCTGTGAGTTTTTTGGCTATAAAGATAACAGCGCGTTTGTCCTTATTCCTCACGCTTATAAAAGCATTCCCTTTCAGAGGTAACGAATATCCACACGCTTTTTGTGCTTTCGCAAATGCACGGGAAACATTGATATCAATTCCCATGACTTCTCCAGTTGATTTCATCTCGGGACCGAGTCTCGAATTGGCACCAGGGAATCGGTTGAATGGAAAAACAGGTACTTTCACACTAAAATAAGTTGGTTCAATTTCGTTTGTGAACCCAAGTTCATCAAGTGTTTTTCCTGCCATAACACGGGCTGCAAGTTTTGCCAGAGGCACACCGATAGCCTTACTTACAAACGGTATCGTTCGAGAAGCACGCGGATTTACCTCTAACACAAAAATTTCATCGTTCTTGATAGCATACTGTACGTTCATTAATCCACTTACATTCAATGCTTCCGCAAGTGCGTAAGTGTACTCTTTGAGTTGGTTAATCTGATCATCAACCAGTGTATACGGAGGGAGGACGCAATCGCTATCACCAGAATGAACGCCTGCCTCTTCAATATGTTCCATGATACCACCGATGACGGTTAAGTTTCCATCGGAAATTGCATCTACATCCACTTCGATTGCTTCCTCAAGGTATTTGTCAATTAGCACAGGATACTCAGGGGAGGCTTGCACAGCGGAGTCCATATATTCCTGCAGGAGTTTTTCATCGTAAACGATCTGCATAGCACGTCCACCAAGCACAAACGATGGACGTACAATCACTGGATACCCAAGCGATGCTGCAATGGGTGATGCTTCTTCGCTTGACGTTGCCGTGCCATTTGGTGGTTGCATCAGTCCGATCTCATCTAACACCTCTTTGAAAAGCTGACGGTTTTCAGAACGAGCAATGTCCTCGGGACTTGTTCCGATTATTGGGACTCCTGCATCCTGTAGTGCCATTGCTAAATTCAACGGAGTCTGTCCTCCAAATTGGACGATGACTCCAGAGGGCTTTTCCTTGTCATAAATGTTCAAGACATCTTCACGGGTCAACGGTTCAAAGTAGAGACGGTCGGAGGTGTCGTAATCAGTACTAACCGTTTCGGGGTTGCTGTTCACCATGATAGTTTCGTAACCATCCGCTTTGAGTGCCATTGCAGCGTGTACACAACAGTAGTCAAATTCGATGCCTTGCCCAATACGGTTAGGTCCACCACCTAATATCATGATTTTCTCTTTATCTGTAGGACGTACCTCATCTTCACTTGAATAGGTTGAATAATAATAAGGCGTCTCCGCCTCAAATTCTGCTGCACAAGTATCAACGGTTTTGAACGTTGCTACGATTCCGAGTGTTTTTCGTGTTTCTCTAATTTGAGTTTCTGACATATCGTAGATTTCAGCGAGTTGTCGATCAGAAAAACCGAGTTGTTTCGCTTGTCGTAAGAGAGATATGACTTCTGCATCCGGTTGGTTTCCGCTTTCTATTATGGGGCGTGTGTGTGGAGCAGTAAGGCGTTTTTCAAAATCTACAATTTCTTGGAGGTTGTATAGGAAAAACGGATCAATATGTGTATAGGAATAGATTTCGTCAATGCTCATTCCGCGTTTTAGAGCAGATTTGATGTAAAAAATACGTTCAACGTTGGGGATTGTTAATTTGCTTGATAGTTCTGAAAGCGGAATTTCTTCAAGCGGGTGATTATCAAATCCAGACCATCCGGTTTCTAAAGAACGTAAACCTTTCTGCAGTGCTTCTTTGAAGGTGCCACCGATGGACATTGCTTCTCCAACTGATTTCATCTGGGTTGTCAGCGTTTCATCTGTGCCTTGAAACTTTTCAAATGCCCATCTCGGAATTTTCACGACGACGTAGTCAATAGTTGGCTCAAAGCAGGCAGGTGTTTCAGCGGTAATGTCGTTCGGAATTTCATCAAGATTATAGCCGACAGCTAACTTCGCAGCAATTTTGGCAATAGGGAAACCCGTTGCTTTTGAAGCGAGCGCGGAACTACGAGAGACACGCGGGTTCATTTCAATGACAACCTGTGTACCTGTTTTTGGATCAACAGCAAATTGGATATTGGATCCACCCGTATCCACACCGATTTCTCGGATGATTTTAATCGCTGAATCTCGCATCAACTGATATTCTTTATCCGTTAATGTTTGGATGGGAGCGACGGTGATACTATCCCCTGTATGAACACCCATTGGATCAACGTTTTCGATGGAGCAGATGATGACCACGTTATCCGCACCATCACGCATCACCTCTAATTCAAATTCTTTCCAACCGATGATAGATTCTTCAATGAGCAATTCGCTGATAGGACTTAAAGCGAGACCTGCTGCGACCATTTTCTGGTATTCTTCAATGTTGTATGCGATGCCGCCGCCTGTGCCACCGAGTGTAAATGCAGGACGAATAATTGCCGGAAAACCGATTGAGTCGATAAGCTCGTTTGCTTCTTGCACAGTGTGTGCAATGCCACTATTAGGGACAGCTAAACCGATTTTTTCCATCGCCTGCTTGAACAGCGCACGGTCTTCCGCTTTCTGAATCGCCGGTAGTTTTGCCCCGATCAGTTCAACGTCGTATTTGTCCAGCACACCTGATTCAGCGAGTGCCACTGAAACATTCAATGCTGTTTGTCCACCTAATGTCGGTAACAACGCATCCGGTCGTTCTTTCTCTATAACAAGTTCAACTGTGTCTGGTGTAATCGGTTCAATGTAGGTGCGATCCGCGAAATTGGGGTCGGTCATTATTGTTGCTGGATTGCTATTAACCAGAACAATCTGATAGCCATCCTCTTTGAGGGCTTTGCATGCCTGTGTTCCGGAGTAATCGAATTCACACGCTTGACCAATGATGATCGCGCCTGAGCCTATAATTAATATTTTTTCTATATCTGTTCGCTTTGGCATTTTATATATAATGGCAGTCAACTGCCAAAAACTATTCCTCCATCATTTGCGTAAATCGTGAAAACAGATAACTTGCATCATGCGGTCCAGGCGATGCCTCTGGATGATACTGTACAGAAAAAACGGGATACTCCCGATGCTGTATCCCTTCAAGTGTGTTGTCATTCAAGTTTATATGTGTAATGTCAACGGTATTCGGAAGTGAATCAATATCAACACAGAACCCGTGGTTTTGAGAGGTAATCTCAACTTGATCAGTTTCCAAATATTTTACGGGTTGATTTGCACCTCGGTGCCCAAACTTGAGTTTATAGGTTTTCCCACCGAGTGCAAGCCCCAAAAGTTGGTGTCCCAAACAGATACCGAAAATCGGTTTTTTACCCATCAATTCTTGTATTGTTTTAGTTGCATAATCAAGCGGCATCGGATCTCCAGGACCGTTTGAAAGGAAAACACCATCCGGTTCTGCCGCGAGAATTTCTTCGGCTGTTGTTTTGGCAGGAACTACCTGTACCTCACATCCATGCTCCGTTAGTTGTCGAAGGATGTTGTATTTTATGCCGAAATCCATTGCAATCACGCGGTATTTTCTATTTTCTGATGGAGTCAAATCCTCTGATTGTAGTCCTACAGAACTAGACGGATGTTGATTCCACGCATAAGGGTTCGGGCAAGTGACGCGTTGCACCAGATCCCATCCGACTAAACCGTGCCAAGATTGTGCTTTAGCAATAAGGCTTGATGCATCAAGATTACCATCGGAATCTTCTGTAGCAAGGCAGCCGTTCATAACCCCATGAACACGAAGTCGACGCGTTAAGGCACGAGTGTCAATGTTCTGAATACCAATGATACCGTTTTCGGCTAAGTAGGTGTCCAAACTCCATTTTGAACGCCAATTGCTATGATATGCGCTATATTCACGCACAACGAATCCTTCAACCTGTGGACCGATAGATTCAATATCCACTTCGTTACAACCGTAGTTGCCAATTAACGGATAGGTCATTGTAACAATCTGCCCTTTATAGGATGGATCGGTTAGAACTTCCTGATACCCCGTCATACTAGTATTAAAGACAACTTCACCGACAGTTTCACCTGTTGATCCAAACTGTTGTCCTTCAAAAACGGTTCCGTCCGCCAATGCGAGAATTGCTTTCATATCTCTCCTCATTGTAGGAGGGGTTTTCAACCCCGCTCCTCTTTGTTGGATGGAATTCAATGCCAAATGCACCTATGGAATTTGTTGGGTTTCTAACCCCGAATTCCCTCTCTGAGGGTCATTACCGGCCACCCTTTTAGCTGCCAATCAGCAAAAGGTGTATTTCGGCTTTTTGAACACGATTTTTCTACGTCAACCTTTGCAACCTTTTGTGTATCAATAACTGTGACATCTGCTACAGCACCGATAGAAAGTGTTCCACGATCAATTCCGACAATGTCTGCTGGAATACATGTCAACTTTGCAATCACATCCTTCAATGTGAGGTGTCCAGCATCAACCAAATATGTCAGTACAAGTGGTACACAGGTTTCAAGTCCGATTATTCCGTTAGGGGCATCCTTCATGCCGAGTGCTTTCTCATCTGGAGTATGAGGTGCATGGTCAGTAGCAATTGCGTCTATCGTACCATCAGCCAGACCTTCCAAAACAGCCTCAATATCCCTCTGTGTTCTTAGCGGTGGGTGCATTTTGGCATTAGTCCCCTGTTTTTCTACCTCTGCGTCAGTGAGAACCCAATGATGTGGACAAGCTTCCGCAGTGACGTTGACTCCTCGTTGTTTTCCCCATCGCACTAATTCAACAACTCCCGCAGTACTGACATGTAGGATATGCACATGTCCACCTGTCATTTCTGCAAGCATGATGTCGCGTGCAACGATTATGTCCTCTGCTGCGTTTGGGCTGCCCACAAGATTCAATTTTCGTGATGTTTCACCGAGATTCATAACGGCACCAGCATTGAGATTGTGCTCTTCACAGTGAACCATCACAGGGAAATCGAGTTCTACGCTTAATATAAGTGCTTCACGCATCAACGCAGAATTCATCACGGTAACACCATCGTCACTCACACCTACCGCTCCTGCAGAAAGCATGTCGCGGATATCGGTCAGTTCTTCACCAGCAAGATTTTTTGTTATACTTCCAAAAGTGAAGACATTCGCTGTGGGACAAGTCCGTTGCTCCAAATTTCGTTCCGAAATCTCGTAAATGTGTTCAATTTTCTCAGGAGAATCTGTTACTGGTGATGTATTTGCCATGCAAACAACGGATGTATACCCGCCTGCTGCAGCCGCTGCTGTCCCCGTAGCGATGGTCTCCTTATGCTCAAAACCGGGTTCACGTAGATGAACGTGCATGTCTATTAGACCGGGCGTGACGGTCATGTCAGTTGCGTCAATCACATTGTTGACATCTTCCGCCAGAGTTCTGCCAACCTTGGCGATTTTGCCACCAATGATAAGAACATCACCAACTTCATCAACGTTATTCGCCGGATCAATGATATGTCCATTGCGGATAAGCACACTGTCCATTTTTGTTCTGTTTTCTCCTAAATCAGATCAATCTGAATCCGGTTCACATATCACGGCTAAATCAATACCGTGTTCTTCCACTAATTGTACTCTAACGAATTCTTTGCGTGAAGTAGGTACATTTTTTCCGATATAGTCGGCTGATATCGGAAGTTCGCGGTGACCTCTATCCACGAGCGCAGCCAGTTGGATTGCTGCAGGACGACCGAAATCCATGATTGCATCCATCGCCGCACGAGTAGTCCGCCCAGTATAGAGCACCTCATCTACCAAGATGACCCATTTGCCTGTAACTTCAAAAGGGATTTCAGTGCTGCTTACTTGAATCTGTGTTTCATGCAGGTTAATATCATCCCGATAGAGTGTGACATCTATCGCACCCACAGGGACACTGACGTTTTCAATCCGCTCCAAGTTTTCTGCGATTCGATAGGCAAGCATATCACCGCGGCTTTTGATGCCGACGAGTACCATGTTTTCGATGTATTTGTGATTTCGTTCCAAAATTTCGTGGGAGATTCTGACTAAGGCGCGGCGAATTTCTTCCGCGTTCATGACTTGTGCTTTTTCGCGCATTTTCATGGTTATTTACCAATAATGTGCTGCTTGACAGCATAAAAAAACCCTCTCACTACAAAGTGAGAAGGGTGCAATTCAATATTTACTTTTACAAAAGAGGCGGCTTAAATGTAAAAACGATTTATGAAAATTACCACAAATCTTTTGGATTCCCTGCTGGAATTTATATCTTTGTTCTGTAAAGCATGCACTGTAAGTGCGTTCTTTTTGGGAACAGTTTACCAATGTGTAGCGGAACATCCTTTTTCCACCTCTCCGGATGGGATTAAAAAGGTTTTCTGAACATCAAATCCAATTGGTTAATATTATACCATGTTGATCGAAAAAATGCAAATTTTAAATTCTCAAGAAAACATGTTTTGATAGAAACACTTATACCTTTTGTTTTACCATGCTTGAGAGGATACCGAGAATCTTGTCACACTGCCCAATTGAATAGAGTGATCTATCTATATGAAGTTTTTGCCGTTATGTAGGACTTAACAAAACCTCAAGAATGTGGTAGAATCTATAAAAACCTATAAAACTCTACCCTCTTCTTTTGATTTGTGCCGGACTTCCTGCTTCGTTGTTTCGTGCCTCTCAAGTGAGGTCTTACAGAAACTCCACAGGCGTTTATCGTCTCCTCGCAACTCGTGGCGACGGTGTTAGGGTCGGGCGGGACAGAGATTGATAGCAGCGTTGAGGTCTCTATTGCATTCAAAGTCACATTCTGTGCAATGATATGTCCGTTCAGAGAGCGTCAAATCTGTTTTCTTGTGTCCGCAGTTGCTACAGGTCTTACTACTCGCAAAGAACTGATCCGCTTCAGTTATCGGTATCCCACGTCTATCTGCCTTGTATTTAAGCATGGTAAGAAATCTTGAAAGTGCTGAATCCGACAACGCTTTTGCCAACTTCCGGTTCTTGAGTAGTCCGCTGATATTCAGTGTTTCTATACCGATAGCAGAGGCTTTACGAATAATCCGTATGCTTGCTTGGTGGTGTGCGTCTTCACGGATATGGCGGATACGGGCATGAACACTTGTGAGCATATCCTTTGCCTTATACCAGTTCTGACTGCCTTTTTGTCTACGAGAAAGCCTGCGGTTCGCACGTGCTAACTTCCGTTCATATCGCTTTAGCGGGCGTGGATTATCATAAGTTGTGCCATCTGAACAAGTAGCAAGCGTATTGATACCTACGTCAATGCCTATCGGTTGCTTAGCGTCAAACAGGTCAGGCTGGTGCTTATAGTTACCACCGTCAAGGTGGACACTGATAGAAGCGAACCATTTGCTGTTAGACTTGCTGATCACAACTTTACTGATTTCGCCTGTCCAACGGAGTTCTTCACGCATACGTATCCAACCTATCTTTGGCAGTTTGATACGCTTTTTATAGACTTCAACTGTGCCTACACCATTGTCTGCTTGATAAGATACTTTATCAGATCGTTTCTTATAGGTAGGAAAGTTGTTTTGTCCTTTTTTCCAGCGTGATACAGCGTCTCCAAGATTATGGAGAGCGTTTTTAGAAGCATTTTGTGATAAATCAGAACACCAGTCAAACTTATCGTGTTTGACTGCGTTAAACTCACGTTTTATGTCAATATAGCTACGCCATTCGTCCTTGTCTAAGCCAGACTTAAAGGACGATAGACCGAAGTTAAACGCAACACGGGCATAACCCGCATGCTGCGACAGAAGCGTTGACTGCTTATTATTCGGATTGAGTGCTATCTTCTGGGAGCGGATCAGCATTATTCGCACCAAAGTTAGACTGCATTTGCAGTTGCGCGTCGTTGACGATTTTATCAATTGCTTCTGCCATTTTCTTTGATTTGTGTGAGCGTCCACCATAGAGTTTCGCACAAAATACAGTCATGATTTCCATTACGTCTCGCGTAAGTTCCTCCTCAAAGGAAGGTTGCTTACTTTTATTGATAATGACAACTTCTATACCTTTGAGTTCACAGATACGGAAAACTATCTCTGCACCAAAGCGAAGTAGGCGGTCTTTATGTGTGATAACCAGACGAGACATTTGACCATGCACCATTAACTCAAGGAGGCGTCCGAGCCCTTGATTATTATAATTCATGCCACTACCTAAGTCTCTTATGATTTCAGTTTGCCACCCATTCTTATCGCAAAATGCTTCAAGGACAGCATGCTGACGCTCTAAATCTTTCTTTTGATCAGAACTGGAGACGCGCGCATAAGCAATTGTAGGATAAGTCAAATCATTAACACCCAGAAGTTCTGCTAAATCATACATTCTTTGTCCGCCTGGGGTTCGGTGAGACGGCATAATTTTACCTTCCACTTCCCAATTCCGAAGTGCCTGAACGGACACACCTAAGAGTTTAGCAGCTTCACCAATCTTAACAAATCTATTATTCATACATATATTATAGCAGAAACAACAAGGCTTTGTCAAGTAAAAAACTACATAACTTTAGATTTTATGAGGTTCTTATAGGTTTTTGTAGTTAATTTTTAACTGCAACTCACCCTTCCAATTTGAGAAATCGCCAATCTGTTCCAGAGGTTGTAACTCCATAGAGGCAAGGAATGTCATTCCCTCTTTCAGTATTAAAACGTTGGGCGGCAAGCATCTCTGCCGCACACTGCCCGAAGCCAAGTGTCAGATTATCCTTCTTTGCTTCAACAAGAATGATGATAGGTGCCTCTAAAAAAGAGAGGATTGGAGACAGACTTACCAGAAAATCGCACACTCCAGTCAATCCCTTATCATCATCAACGTTAAAATCAATACCTGAAAAGAAACTGATGCTACGATCAAATTGCTCTCGGAGTTCAAACAGAACATCAGTTACAATAAGTTCTGACCACGCCTTTTCTGTGCCTATAGAGATAGCTAACTGTACCTTTTCCTCTAACTCTGCTGTGAAACGTTCTCGTGGTGCAACCGTTTCCGTTTCAGAAAAGACACCAGCGGATTCAACGATTTCGAGTTGAAACTCCGAGCGTACTGTTTCTAAGGTGAAATTGCTGTAAGCCATGTGGGGTTACCTACTACTGCTGTGTCTACTTTCAAACTGTGAGTCGCGACAATAGTCGGGAATCGGAGTTCCCTCCTACAATATGCAACATTGGTGTCCGAGCGATCTCCGAATCGCGACCTTTACCCATAAAATTTGAGTGGACACAGTACTATCCTCACGCTTTTTGTTTGACCATGCTTGAGAGGATACCGAGGATTTTATCGCATTGTGCAATTTGATAATCCGCGATATCAATGTGGATTTTCTGCTCTTCCAATTTGAGGAATTTCCACTCTGTGCCTGTCGTGGTAGCCCCATAAATGCTGGTGATACTATTCCCTTTCTCGGCATTAAAACGTTGAGCGGCGAGCATCTCCGCGGCACACTGCCCGAAGCCAAGTGTCAGGTTTTCTGTCTTTGCTTCAACAAGGACGATAATTGGTGTTTCTAAAAGAGATTGCATAGGGGACAAACTCACTAAAAAATCACATATCCCAGTCAAGCCTTTTTCAGCATCAACACTGAATTCGATACCTGAAAAAAGGCTGATGCTACAGTCAAATTGCTCTCGGAGTTCAACAAGAACATTGACGACAATCAGTTCTGACCGTGCTTTCTCTGTGTTTATGGTTGTAGCTAACGGCACATTGCGCGACAACATCGCTGTGAGATGGACACTTGGATCCACTGACTCCACTTCAGCAAAAAGTCCAGTGGACTCTACGATTTGAAGTTGAAACTCCGAGCGTACTGTTTCTAATGTAAAATTGCTGTAAGCCATGTGGGGTTACCTCCTACTATCCTTAAGCCTTTTGTTTGACCATGCTTGAGAGGATACCGAGGATTTTGTCGCACTGCGTGATTGAATAGATTGACATATCAATCTGTAAACGATTTTCTTCCAATTTGAGAAATTTCCATTCTGTTCCTGTGGTGGTGACACCATAGACACGCGGGATGTTATTGCCCTTTTCAGCATTAAAACGTTGGGCTGCAAGCATTTCTGCTACACATTGCCCAAGCCCTGGGGCAGGATCATCCTTTTTTGCTTCAACAAGAACGATGACAGGTGCTTCTAAAAAAGATTGCATCGGTGACAGACTCACTAAAAAATCACAAATACCGGTTAGACCTCTTTCTGCGTCTACGTTGAAGTCTATCCCAGAAAAAAGACTGATACGCATGTTAAATTGTTCCCAAAGTTCGAACAGCACATCAGCGACAATCAGTTCTGATCGTGCTTTCTCTGTGTTTATGGTAGTGGCTAACGGCACCTTTTTAACCAACATTGTTGTAAGAAGTGTACTTGGAACAACTGGTTCTATCTCTGCAAAGATACCCGCGAGTTCAACAAGTTCAAGCTGAAATTCTTTCTTCACTGTTTCTAATGTAAAATTGCTATAAGCCATGTGGGATAACCTCCTGCTATCCTTAAGCCTTTTGTTTGACCATGCTTGAGAGGATACCGAGGATTTTGTCACACTGCACAATTTGATAGACTGTTATATCAATGTGCAACCTTTTATCTTCCAATTTGAGAAATTTCCATTCTGTACCTGTAGTAGCAGCTCCATAGATGCAAGGGATGTCATTTCCTTTTTCAGCATTAAAACATTGTGCAGCGAGCATCTCTGCTATACATTGCCCGAGCCCGGGTGCTGGGTCTTCCTTCTTCGCTTCAACGAGAGCAATAACGGGTGTCTGTAAAAGAGATTGCATCGGTGACAGGCTCACTAAAAAATCACACATACCGGTTAGACCTTTTTCTGCATCTACGTTGAAGTCAATACCTGAAAATAAACTGATACGGTAATCAAACTGTTCAAGGAGTTCAAATAGAACATTCGCGACGATCAGTTCAGAGCGAGCTTTTTCTGTATTTATGGCGGCAGCAACTGGTACTTTTTTTCTCAACGCCACTATTAATTCCGGGCTTGGTTCCACAGATTCTATGCTAGCAAAGATGTCTGCAGATTCAACAATTTCTAATTGAAATGTTGTAAGGACTGTTTCTAATGTAAAATTGCTATAAGCCATTTGAACTAACCTCCTGCTATCCTTACGCTTTTTGGCTTACCATGTTTGAAAGGATACCGAGGATTTTGTCGCACTGCGCAATTTGATAGACTGTTATATCAATGTGCAGACTCTGCCCTTCCAATTTTAGGAATCGCCAATCTATCCCGGAAGTGGTAGCACCATAAATGCAAGAAATGTTATTCCCTTTATTTTTATTAAAACGTTGTGCTGCGATCATCTCAGCCGAACACTGCCCGAGACCAACCGTCAGGTCTTCTTTCTTTGCCCCAACAAGAATAATTATAGGAGCTTCTAAATGAAGCTGCGCTGGTGATAGACTTACCAAAAAATCGCACACACCTGTCAGACCTTCTTCAGCATTAACACTGAAGTCAATGCCCGAAAAGAAACTAATACGGTGATTAAACCTTTCACGCAGTTCAACCAGAACATCGGCAACAATCAGCTCTGACCGTGCCTTTTCTGTATTTATGGAAGCGGCTAACGGTACCTTTTTCGCCAACGCCGCTGAGAGATGTGCACTCGGATCCACTGGTTCTATTCCAGAAAATACCCCCAAGGTTTCAAACTTTTCTAATTGAAACTCCGTGCGTACTGTATCTAAGATGAAATTGCTATATACCATTTGAGCCACTTTCCTTACAGAGAATAGTATAACAGATTGTGCCTTAGTGTGTCCAATTTTATCAGCGGGTCCGGGAGTGTTTCACCTTGGCTTCAGATAGCAATTGGTTTATGTGCCTCACAGGAATAGCAGCTGCATTCATGTGTCTGTCGCTACGAGCGACAATGCCGATTAGGATACCTTGTTTGTTAAGCACAGGTCCGCCGCTGTTTCCACCAAATACATCGGACTGAATGTGCAGGTAATCCCCATGGTCATTCAGGAATTCACCGAGTGTCCAACGCCACAAGTCCTGTTTAGCAGGATTGCCGAGGATGTAAACCAATTCGCCTACTTTTGTTGCAGGTGGCGTGAAATTCCAATCAATCTCGCGGGCGGTTTCTGGGAGTCTGTCAAGTCTAATGATTGCCAAATCCGTTTTCTCATTTCTTGCGATAACGTGTGCTTTGGTGTAATAACCGAGTCGCTTTAGCACGTCACCGTTTGTTAGGTAGAAGTTTCGATCTTTAATGAGTTCGCCTTTTTCGTCTGGTGCGGGGAAATATACGTCTATTGTGTTCTGTTTACCTATGACGTGTGCGTTGGTGACGGCAAGTTTGGATTTTTTGTCGATTAGCACACCGCTGCCTTCACCTGTGCCGGGATTCACGATCCACATGACGGAGCGGATGGCGTTTTTGTAGATTTGGTCGGCGGAGGGTTTTGGTAGAGAAAGAGGGTTTGTGTCTACCTGCCATTGAGAATTTAATTCCCATAACTTAATATTATAAATCCTTCTTATAGGATGCGCGGTTCCAATTGCAAGGTTAGTCCAATCGGGACTAAATGCAAAACAATTAAATAGCCCTACTTTGCTAGTACTCGCAATACGTATTTTTTGGAGTTTGCCTGTGGCAACATCCCACAGACGAATTCCATCTATAGTTAAAGTAACAAGCGTACTTCCGTCGGGACTGAAAACACAATCATGGACATCGTACTTAAACCCTGTAAGTGTTTTTTGGAGTTTGCCTGTGGCAACATCCCACAGACGTATAGTTCTGTCCTCGCTTACACTAGCAAGGGTAATCCCACTAGAACTAAACACCACTTTTGTAACACGATCTGTATGCCCCGTAAGCGTTTTACGAGATTTTCCTGTGGCAACATCCCACAGACGTATAGTTTTATCACGACTCCCACTAGCGAGCAGAGTTCCATCAGGACTAAATGCCACACTTAAGACATCGTGTGTATGACCTATGAGTCTTTTGGGCTGACCAGTGGCAAGGTCCCACAAGCGAATCCCACCCCACCAAGATGCACTTGCGAGGGTCTGCCCATTAGGACTGAAGGTTATGCTAAAGATGCCTGTCGTATGCCCAATAAGGGTCTTTTGGTGTTGACCATTACTCGTATCCCACAGATCGATTTTGTACCCCTTCCCAGTCGCGAGGGTCTGCCCATCAGGACTGAAAGCAAAATTTACCTCCCCAGCCACACCTGGAAAAAGTGCTCCAGAGATGGTTCGGTGATATCCTGTGGCAACATCCCACAAGCGGATGGTCCCGTCCCAACTTCCACTTGCAAGCATCCGTCCATCAGGACTGAACACTAACCTCCATATTTCATCCGTATGCCCTTTGAGGGTTTCATAGTTAACGTAATCTTGCGCGAAACCGTTTGAAAGGAATAGGGTTGCCACAAGCAATAGCATTGAAATGAGAAAATAGGTTTGTTTCATATAAAACTCCTACGCTTCGTGTCTGTTGTTTTCAGCAAACTACCTCACTGCAGTACGTTCAACAACCCACTCCCGAATCAGATCCTCAGGTACTGGAATACCTTACACCTGTTGCTCTACCATACTCACGAGGATACCGAAGATTTTGTCACACTGCCGAATTGAATAGGGTGCTCTATCAATGTATAGCTGCTGTCCTTCCAATTTAAGGAATTGCCATACTGTGCCTGTAGTGGCAGCCCCATAAATGCAAGGAATGTCATTTCCTCTTTCGGTATTAAAACGTTGTGCGGCGAGCATTTCTGCTACACATTGCCCAAAACCAGTTGTCGGTTCATCCTTCTTTGCCTCAACGAGGACAATAATCGGTGCCTCTAAATAAAATTGAGTAGACGAGTGACTTATCAAGAAATCACACACCCCAGTCAAACCGTTTTCCACATCAACGTTGAAATCAATGCCTGAAAATAGACTAATACGCCGCGTGAAGTACTCGCGAAGTTCAACAAGAACATTGGTAACGATCATTTCTGACTTCGCCTTCTCCGTGCCTATAGCAAGAGCTAACGGCACATTACGCGACAATGTTGTTGTGAGATGTTCACTCAGTGCCACCGGTTCTATACCCGAAGAAATGTCTGCGGCTTCATCAGCCTCTAGCTGAAATGTTTTCCGAACTGTTTCTAAGGTGAAATTGCTATACACCATTGCGTTAACCCTCCTAAAGAGTAGTATAACAAATTGTGTCTTAGTATGTCCAATTATCTCCGCATCCGTGAGTGTTTCACCTTTGATCCAGATAGTAACTTGCTGATGTATCTTGCGGGGTGGCTGCAGCATTCATGTTTCTGTCACGCCGCGCGATAATGTTGATTAGGATGCCTTATTTAAACAAGAGCCAATTCCTGCAAGAACTAATACCAATTCTGATAAATAAACTACCATTACAGAGATTTCATGAAATTTTGAAACGCATCTGATGCTGAATGTCCGAGGCGCAATGAATTGCGCGAGGACAAACCCGTTTTTTGTTAATGAAAAGTCATCATTCAGGAATGGTCTTATCAGAGTATCACATCTACAACCTTTTTTCAACACCTTCTTTAGTGATCATGAACTGCCGAACCTTCACAAAAAATACTTGATACCTATAGCGAATAAAGATATTTGTTGACAAAACCACAACCCACAGTATAGAATTGAATCATTATAGTCTATTTTCACCTATTGGAAGGAATAAAAAATGGCATTAAAAGTTGGCGTAGTCGGCATGAGTGGAATTGGAAATAATCATGCGAATTGCCATGCAAATAATGATTTAGCAGAACTCGTTGCAGTATGCGACCTCATGAAAGAGCGCGCAGATAGCACAGCAGAACGTCTCGGTGTGAAAGCTTACTACAGTTTGGCAGACATGATTGACGGTGAACCGGATTTGGACATCGTTGATGTCACAACTGGCGGGAATGAGAACGGTAGTTGGCACTATGAACCGACGATGGAAGCACTTGAGAATGGAAAGCACGTCCTCGTTGAAAAGCCTATTTCAAACGATATTGGACAGGCACGAGAGATGGTAGCACTTGCTACAGATATGGATCTCTACCTCGGTTGCAACTTAAATCACTACTTCACACCACCTGCTGAACAGGCAATGAAATATATTGACAATGGACAGATCGGGGAGATGGTCTACTGCATTCACAAGATGGGATTTGCCGGTGGCGAATTCAATTACAGTTATTCTAAAGAACCGCGTTCTGATGGGTTTCCCTATTTTCACGTGAAAGCATTTCTGTCACATCCGTTCAGTGTGATGCGCCATTTCTGCGGTGACGTAACGCACGTGCAAGCCTTTATGGAACGTCCACATTTTCGACGTCGTGAAGGCGATTTGATGGTATCTATTAACAGCATTCACCTCCGTTTTGAAAACGGTTGTATCGGCTATCTGCTAAGCCAGCGCGGCGATGCCACCTTTGGACTCGGTGGATGGTGGAGCGTTGAACTTGCGGGTACTCGCGGCACATTCTGTATTGAAAACTGCATCGAAAAGGTAACGTTTTGGCCCTCTCCTGGTTCACCTGAAGGCGGAGAAACCGTTGTCACCGAATCTGGAATCAGCGACTTTGGACAAACCTTTCCATTACGAATTCACGCATTTTTAGAAGACATCACTAATGGCGTGCCGAAAGAAAAAATCCGTGCCTCTGGTAGAGATGCGCTCGCTGCATTGGAATATACTTGGGCAGCGATGGAATCTTATGAACAGGGTGGTATCTTAGTACGTCCGCATCCGCTTCCGACGCTAAGTGGACTGTAAAGTAAACAAACGGGCAGAAACTCATGTTCACGAGAATCATCTCACGACTTTAATAGAAGGAGAAACCACATTTGAAATTAGGAGCAAATTCGGTGCTTTTTGGCGGTTATGATATGGAAACTGCCTTTAAGCACATCGCCATGGCTGGCTATGATGGCATTGAACTCTCGGCGATTGATGGAATGAGCGAACATCTCGTCCTTGCTAAATGGCAGGAACTCGCTGATGACATCAAACGGTTGTCAAAAGAATATGACCTTGAGTTGTTAGCGATGGAACAACCCTCACGCGATCCGGAGAGAATGGAACTTGCATTTCAAGCAGCTGCTGAAATAGGTATCCCGATTGTTAACTGCGGTCCTGGTGGTTCGTCTGATGATGAATCTGCTTGGTCCGGAGTCATTGATTCTCTGGGAAGCCTCTCTGCACGAGCAGAACATTACGGTGTGACACTATGCGTTAAGGCGCATGTCGGTGCGAGTATCTATAATACACCAACAACATTGCGTGCAATGGAGGCGATTTCGTCGCCAGCATTCGGTATTGATATGGATCCATCGCATATTCACCGTGCAGGTGAAAATACTGTGGAAGCGATCACCGCTGTTGTCTCTCGCGTGAAACACGTGCATATCCGAGATTGCATGGGGACACAACGTGGTCCTGGTGCCCCTGAATTGCAAGCGAATGGACGAGGTGAAATTGACCTTGTCGGCTACATCCGTGTGCTACATGAAAATGGTTATACAGGTCCGTTGAACCTTGAGGTAATCGGCGCGCGCGAATATAGTATCGCGCAGTGTTGCACGATTGCCGCCGAATCGCGTGGACACATGCAAGCGTGTTTGCAGGCATGTGGTGCACGTTAATTTCTAAAATATAGTAGGTAGGATAACTACCTACTATACAAACTTTTTAGTCATATATTTTTAAAGTATATGAGGAGACCACCATGAAACAAAATTCGCTTTCAGTCCCAATAGTAGGCGGAGGCATCGCCTTTCTTTGCTTCTTTCTTCCATGGATTAAGTTAAACATGTCAGCATTAGGTTTAGGCGATGCCTTATCTCAAGTCAAGGTTAATCTATCAGTTTCGGGTTTTAATCTTGCAACAGGTACTGCAGACTTAACTACACTTGCATTTCTTGCTGCATTAGCAATTCTTGGTGTATGCATTTACATGATGAGTCAAAAAACACCTTGGAAATCCAGAATTATTGTGCTAATTAGCAGCGGAATAGGGCTACTATTCGTTCTGTTTAAACTAATTCAATTCATTCCAGGACTTAATCCTCAAATGGATGTGGTATCAGGTATATGGAAATCTATAGATTCCGACGCGGACATTGGAAACCTCATCAGTCTTCAGTTCGGCGGATTTGGAACTGCAATTGGATTTATTATCGCGCTCATCGGCGGCTGGAACATTCCAAAATCGGACATTTCTATGGAAGATAACCACCAAGAGGCTATCCCATAGGTAGACTAATTCAATAGATTCTTACTTAGGATGAGACAATACGCGCAGTATCTTATGTTAGCAGGCGGAATTTTAACCGTCCTCTGCTTCTTTATGCCATGGGTGAAATTTGAGTTACCATCCGATCTTGACAAATCGTTAGTACCCGAAGTAATAGGTATTCAAGAAGCAACAAGAGGTCTAAACTTTACAACGCTTTCCCTCGTCGCTGTGTTGACAATTTTTGGTATATCCATTTATTACATTTTGACTCAGAAAATACCATGGAAATTCAAAACCATCGTTCAAATTAGTTGTATTATCGGGGTTTTATGCATCATGTTAACACTGATTCAATTTGCAGCATTGTATAGACCTTACACCAGTGTTGCTATTGGTACATACATGGCTAAAGATCCACAGTTTGAATTAAATTTATATAAAATATATAAGATACAATTAGGTGGGTACGGGGCAGCGGCTGGGTTTATTCTTGCATATATTGGGGTATGCAACATCCCAAATTCCATTCCATCTATGAAGAATAATCAATAGGTTATAGTGTGTGGTGCTGCCTCCCACTGTAACAAATTGAAATTAAAGAGATAAAAAATGAAACAGTATTCTCGTATCATCACACTCTGTAGCGGACTTTTTTCATTCTTCTGTTTTAGTCTGCCATGGGTCAATAACGATTCAGGCATTGAACTCGTCAATAGTAATGGTGCTGCCTTCATCTCTATTGCTTTCGTAGCTACATTGGTGATAATTGGAACCAGTCTTTTCCGATTATCCAGAGGTATTGTAGTCATAAGCAGTTGCTTTAGTTTATTCTGTATTCTACCACTGTTTTTTCATGATATACTAAATCTTGAGATAGTTAACTTGTCTCCTGTAAGTGTCCAGTTTGGGGCATTTCTAACTGTAGTCGGATTTTTTCTGGCAATCGCAAGTGTATTGTATTTTCCCAAAACAGAGGATAGTTCCGCACACGACGGTGACGAAAAGGACGAGACTGATCATCAAGGAGATGAAGAATGAAACGGTATTCACATTTAATCACGGTTTTGGGTGGTATTTTGACATTTTTCTGTTTCGCGCTACCGTGGGAAAAGGATAGATCAGGTGCTTTACTTGCCAACAGTGGTGAAGGCACTTTGGTTCCAATCGCTCTAATCGCATCTTTGGTGTTTATTGGTATCAGTTTTTATATGTTGAATCGTCATACCTCTTGGAATCCCATATCTATAATAGCGGTACTCATTATCAGTAGTATGCTACTCGCTTTCTTTTCTTTTTTCACTATTGAGATTGTTAACAGCAGGATTGCAGCGATTACAATCCTTTTTATCACTGCTATAGCTATCTTCGGTATTAGTGCGTATTTGTCAAAGTATCGTTTATCTCTAACCCCTTTCATATTGCTAATTCTAATTGTCGGGAGCATTGGAATCATCTCTTGTTTAATTGTAGTTTTCCAGTTCCTTGACAGCGGATTCAACTTTATTATTATTTCTTTCATTGCTTCTTTAGTTATTATCGGTGTTGGGATTTTTATGTTAATCCTGCAACCACCATGGAAATCATGGTCCACATTTTTAGTGCTCATCAGCAGTAGCGTTGGACTCTGCTGCTTTCTCATTTTGTTTCTTGGATTTAGCCTGAATATTAAAATGGATGGTGTTAGACCCTACAATCCACAATATGGTGCGTTTCTATCAGCGGTTGGATATATCTTTTCAATGATTGGCGTTTTAAGTAGTTTTGAATCCGAGAATAGTCCTGAATCACAGGACACACAGGAAATAGAAGAAAATCCTTAAGGAGAAAATATGCGACAATACTCGTACTTCATCACCTTAGCAGGTGGATGTTTAGCATTGTTCACTTTTGCACTACCGTGGAAACACACCTACTCAGGTGCCGTGTTAGCAAATGGAAAAGGATGGTTGATCACACTTGTTTTTATCGTTTCATTCGGGATTTTCGTAACCGGTTTATGTTTGTTGAACCGAAAACCGCTTGTCAGTACTAGTCTTTTAACACTCGCCGTTTTTAGGTTTGCTTTGGGTTTGTCGGTGGTGCAATGTCTTTTATCCAGCTTTTCGAAAGAGGAATCAATATCATAACAATTTCTTTTGTTGCCTCTTTGATAATAATTGGAACTACCATCTATATGTTTAACCGACAAACCGATTCGGGATCTCTGCCAACAATATGTGTATTCACCAGCAGTTGTATTGGAATCTGCTGCTTTCTGATTCTATTTTTTAGTGGTAGTTTCGTCATAAGTTCTGGCATTAAGGTGGACAATACTCGATATGGGGCATTTCTAACAGTTATTGGATATGTCCTTGCTATGGTCGGACTCTTCTGTTTTCCTAAAACCGATATATATACTACAGAACCCAATGAGGAACAAAAGAATAAAGAACAGAATTCTGAAGGAGATGATGTATGAAACAGTATTCGCGGTATATCACACTTATAGGTGGAATTTTAGCATTTTTAAGTTTTTCAATGCCATGGGTTGAGGATGATGTTTATGCGGGCATTGAATATGTCCATGAAGCGGAATTCTTTCCAACAATTGTTTTCATTGCTTCGTTGATAGTTATTGTTATAGGCATCTACATGTTGACTCAACAAACACCTCGTAAATCCCGAAAACTGATTTTTATTAGTAGTTCTATTGGAATCGGATGTGCTTTGTTGTTAATGCTTTTTATCAACCCTGCCAGTTTCATGCGTGGAAATCACCGAGCGGATATGTATGGTATATTTGTAACAAATATTGGATTTATGCTGGCACTTATCGGGGTATGTAGTATGCCAAAATCCGGTAACAACTCAAAATCTAAAGATTGACACGGAAACCAAGAAAACCCTGAAGGAGATGATATATGAAACAATATTCTCGGCTAATTTCACTTGCAGGATGAGTAATACCCAATTACCCCGATTTGTAGTGTGAGGTCCTCATACCTCGCAATGCTGACTTTATCGGAAAACGTCGAATCAAGTTAATTTGGTATAATATTCTGATGTATCAGCCAAAATCCGAGATATAACACCATGAACGGACATAATCCAAAACCTTATACACAATGGGGACTTCCCGTTGGTGCCAAAGCTCGATTCGGTAAAGGCGCATTAAGAAATATTAAGTATTCACTAGACGGTAACCGTCTTGCAGCCGCCACTTATATTGGCATTTGGATATATGATGTACACACATGTGCCGAAATCGCATTCCTTACAGGGCATACGGAACCGGTTTATTCACTCGCGTTTTTTCCAGATGGCATGACTCTCGCAAGTGCCGGAGGAGATGAAACGATACGGCTCTGGGATATCCGCACCGGAGAACAGCGCGGCACTATAATGGTCAAAGATGAGAATGATATAAACGCATTGGTAGTCTCACCAGATGGTAACACACTTGTCAGTGCTGGATGGGACAAGACAATACGCTTTTGGGATATCCACACCAGACGCCATCTCTTCACTGCTACTGGACATGAAAGGGAAATCTATGATTTAGCGTTTTCACCGGATGGCGCAACCATTGCCAGCGCAAGTCGTGATGAAACCATTCGACTCTGGGATGCACGTAACGGCAGACACCTCACTACACTGACAGGACACACAGATTCTGTAAGGGCATTGGCATATTCACCCAACGGTGTGATTCTTGCCAGCGGAGGTGTGGACCAGACGCTCCGCATGTGGGATATGACCGCCAACGCAAAACAGGTGACCCTCATTGAAAACATCAGTACCATCGGTAATCTGGAATTTTCACCCGATGGTCAAACGCTTGCGAGTGGAAGCAATGACAATATTGTTAGAACCTGGGATGCCAATACTGGCACCGAACTGAAAACCTTCACAGGCCATAAAGATTACATCTCTGCCATCTCTTTTGCACCCGATGGCAGAACGATCGCCAGCTCAAGTGGCGACCAGACCATCCGTTTCTGGGATCGCGCCTTAGGCACCGAAAAATCATTAATTATAGGGCATCCCGAATGGATTAACTGCGTTGCAATTTCCCCCGATGGAACTCTTCTCGCCAGCGGCAGCGATGATGAAACACTTCGATTGTGGGACTTAAATACACACACGCTACACGCAACGTTTGAAGGACATGGGTATATGATTGAGACTGTCGCATTTTCGCCAGATGGCACAACGCTTGCCAGCGCGAATGTAGATGATACTATAAGGTTGTGGGATGTAGATACTAGTACCGAGCGGTTAATCTTGCAAGGACATACAAATTCGGTCACAACGTTGGCGTTTTCACCGAACAACGCCATTCTTGCGGGCGGCGATCAGGACAAAACTATCCGATTGTGGGATATTGATACCGGAAACCAATTGGCAGTTCTAACTGGACATACAGAACGGATAGGAGCGGTGGCATTTTCACCGGATGGTAGAACCCTTGCCAGTGCAAGTGTTGACAATACAATTCGCCTATGGAATGGCACTACGGGGCATCATATCGGTTGCCTCACAGGACATACCGATAGGGTTGAAACAGTGGCATTTTCATCGGATGGACAGACGCTTGCAAGTGGGAGTGCGGATAACACCATCAGACTCTGGGATCCGATTAACTGCCAACATCTTTTTACTCTGATGGGGCATACTGGCACTGTTTATGTAGTAGCATTTTCACCATGTGGACAAATCCTTGTGAGTGGCGGTGAGGAAGGCATACTCAGATTATGGGACCATTTCGCTGGCAAACATCTCACATCAACGAGAGGACACCCCGCGCGCATCAACACGTTGTCATTTTCCTACGATGGTAAAACACTTGCCACAGGGAGTTCCGATGGCACTATTCTTGTATGGGACTTTGATAAAATTCTTCAGTCAACAAGATAATCTTTGAGTTCATCCAACACCACCGTGGCATAACCCCCCGCAGGCAATGTAAAACAGAGGCGTAACCCCACGTCTACAGCCATAACCTGATGCAATTCCATCTGCATGCGTAGGGGTCGTCGTGTACCTGGCAACCGAATACCCGCCACTTTGCGAAATGCAGCAAGGTCAACACCTTCTTCAGCAAGGAGGCTTAACTCCAACGTCTGAACTGTTTCAGCAGGTTGCCGCATCTTATAGCCAAAGATTGGACCGGAAGGACTAATCTCAAACGCATCCGCCCATGGTTGTTCAACCGCAGCGTTTTCAACGAGAAACGGTGCCCCATTGATGTGCTTCACCGCAATATCTCCATCCAGAAGTTTTCCTAAATTTGGCAACCGCTTTTCCAGAATAGCATTAAATAGGGATGCCTGATACGCCGACAAATACAGTTTCCGAAGCCTGTGCGGAATAGATGTCACTACTTTTTCCAACGATCCTTGTTCTTTCTCTCGTTCCACACGTTTTGCTAATTCACTGAACTGTGCTGTGTGATACTCACGACGGCTAAAGCCGTGTGCTTCTTTTAGCACACAACCTCTCCTATGTGATTCCTGCTTCTACACAGTTTGCCACCCCGCCATGCTAACCGAAGTTACTGACTTATATGTGGTCTTATATCTGTTCCACAGGCGTTTATTCTCTCGGTATATCCTACCGCGAGGTTAAAGATTAATTCGCACTTCGCATCTTAAATCTTTTTGATAAGATAGCGTCTCGGGCGATGGCTTACCGCAACTTGTCCCTCTGGGGATCCGCCAAGTTTTACTATCTGCACACTTCCCATAACTACGGTGCCAGTGGACTGCCTTCTGCAGTGTGGGCTTCGGTTCGTCCTACGTTATTTCGCATTACGCTACAGAGCCTTGCTTGTCTCAAATAATCTAAAATACTTCTGCACGAGTTGACATGATTGGACCCGAAGTCTAAAGACTTGGGATTGTTAGTTAATTCCCTTCATCTGATAATACGTATCCCAATGTTTTCCTCCATTCTCCTTTCACTAACGCCTTTCCTATCAGATGCGTGTCGTGCTTATTGCCAAACCGTTGCTTCCCAAACCGATTCGGCACACCTTCTGTTTCTAAACGTGCCATCTCTTTTTCTATAATAGGTAAGACTTTCGGAGAGACATCACGCAACGTGATTTCAAACCGATTGCCGCGAAGATGTCCAACACGCAATTTATGTCCGTGCCGTTCTGCCCACAAAACTTCAATTGCAGGTAGGGCAACTTCCAATACTTGCTCAGGCGGAATACCTTCTATAGATAACATCTGAGTTGTGACTGCTCGTTTATCTTTCAGACCCGCATACCCAAAACGTCTGGTATTCACATGCAACGCACGTGCAATTTGATTAATCGCTTCCAACGTACTGAGATTCCGTTTTCGGATAGCGAAAAACGTGTGAGTACCTGTCTGTGAAGGTTCATAAAGCGGTAATTCTTCAACAATGAAATCTTCAGGTTCAAGTTGTATCTGTGTGATACTCACGACGGAAACCAAAGCCGTGTGCTTCTTTTAGCACACAACCCTCCTCTGTGATTCCTGCTTCCGTCTCTCGTGCCTCAAGCAGAGGTCTTACTTGGACTCCACAGGCGTTTATACTCTCTGTCTATCCGACAGCGAGGTGTGGTAGGTGTTGACGCACCCACCACTGAGTCAGTTTTATAATTATACTACAAAATATATGTAAATGTCAAGCGTTTTTTGACCCACAGCTAAAGCAGTGGGATTGTCAACTAATTCCCTTCATTACATAATCATAAACGCGATGCTATTTGTTTGTCAAGTTTTACAA
Source organism: Candidatus Poribacteria bacterium (assembly GCA_965237835.1). Taxonomy (GTDB): domain Bacteria; phylum Poribacteria; class WGA-4E; order WGA-4E; family WGA-3G; genus MSPOR6. The sequence goes on from OZ250160.1 coordinate 2,776,926, forward strand.
CCTTTTCCAATTGAACAGCGAATTTATTCCACTTGACTTTCACCTCTGAATATGCTAAATTAAATGCATAATATAACATAATGGAGACGACTCGCGTTCAAAAAACAGGGTTGAAGAAACATATGCCAAAAATCAAAATACTCTCAGCAGATATAGCCAACAAAATCGCCGCAGGAGAAGTCGTTGAAAGACCTGCATCTGTTGTCAAAGAACTCGTAGAGAACGCACTTGACGCAGAAAGCACAAGTATCCGTGTGGAAATTCGCGCAGGTGGAAAACGTCTCATTCGCGTCTCCGATAACGGTTCAGGTATGGAACGTGAGGATGCACTCCTCGCTTTAGAACGGCACGCCACGAGCAAAGTTAGTCGCATTGAAGACCTTGAAAATATCCATACCTTCGGATTCCGTGGTGAGGCGTTGGCGAGTATCGCATCTGTATCTCAGTTTGAACTCCTTACCCGCACCGCTGATGCTATACATGGAACCAAGATTAACGTTGAGGGCGGTGTCTTCCGTTCAGTTGAAGAAAGCGGATGCTCACCCGGCACCCATATTTCGATTAACAATCTCTTCCATAATGTGCCTGCACGCCTCAAGTTTCTCAAAACCGACACCACTGAGGTCAACCATATCACAAAACAGGTGACGTGGGCTGCACTTGCGCATCCGAAAATACATTTTTCGCTTTCTAACAACGGCAAATCAATTTTAGATGTTCGTGCTTGTGATTCAAACTTGGAGCGTGCACGTTTAATCTATGGCAAAGATTTAGCTGATAATCTCATTGAATTTGAAGAAGAACTGCCTGACTTTAAACTTTCAGGTCTACTCGGAAAACCCGATTTTACCAAGGCGAACCGCGAATATCAACTCTTTTTTATGAATCAGCGACCGATCCGAAGTCAAATGATCGGTGCAGCACTAAAAGAGGCACTTGGCGCGACGATACAAAAGGATCGACACGCTGTCGCTTTACTTTTCCTAACGCTTGAACCCGATACTGTCGATGTAAACGTCCATCCCGCCAAAATTGAGGTGCGGTTTCGAAATGAGCGGACAATTTTCAGCGGTATTGTTCGGATGATCCACAACGTTATTCACAAAGAAAAGTTCATTCCAAAGATTGAAACGTCTTCCATAGAGACATCTCAAGAAGGCAAGGTTGAAAGCACAACCATCGGCACTACGCGAGCATTCTCAACCCTACAACACCGCACCCAGCCGGTAATTCCTGCACGTGAATCAGTAGATGCTACAGAAACTTCGCAACTTGATGATGTGCCAACGGAAAATCTTGAGACTACACAAGTTGAGACAAAACCCACAGCCGATGAAAGCACTCAGCGCACCCCTGAAGTTACCAGAACTGTTGTGCAACCGCCACGGCAATCAATTCCTGAAGGCGCGAGTCTTAAACTACTTGATTTTGAAAATGTCGAACTGAAAACAAACCTTTTTAAGACCTATATTGTTGCTGAGGGACAAGATAAAATATTTTTTATTGACCAGCATGTCGCCGCAGAACGGGTGCTTTATGAAAGGTATGTGAACCAGTTGAAAACAGATGGTATCCCAGTGCAGGGGTTGCTACTTCCTGTCACGCTTGAAACCACACCGCAACATATTGCCATTCTTAAAGTCCACGGTGATCTTTTCCAAAAAATCGGTTTTGATTTAGAGGAATTCGGTGGTAACACAATACTGATCCGTGCAATACCTGCTCCACTACCAACGCGAACTGCCGCACAGACTATCACTGACATGCTTGACAAACTCCCTGAACAACCGCATGCAGAAGTAGAAATCCCCGAAGCAATTGACAACGCTTTGATTACCCTCGCCTGCCGTTCTGCTGTTAAAGCCGGGGACACATTGGACACCAAAGAGATGATTAACCTCGTTCGCGAGTTATCTGAAGCGAAACTGCCGTTCAATTGTCCGCATTCAAGACCCATCATCATTGAAATGGGACGTGATGAATTGGAACGCCGGTTCCACCGGTAGTACGATTCAATGAAATAGTTGGCTTCCGGAGGTGATTAGTCCCATGAAAACAATCCCTCTATTTCTCATCACCCTACTTTTGACCTTTGTCCTATTACTACCGAATGCACCTGCTCAGGATTACACTACATGGGGTTTACCTGACGGTGCTGTTGCACGCCTCGGTAAAGGGTCAATAACCGGAAATGTTGCTTTTTCTCCGGATGGCACTCGGCTTGCGGTTGCCAGTTCCATCGGAATCTGGATTTATGACGTACGACCTGGGAAAGTAAAGGAACTTGACCTATTCACAGGACATACGGGAGAAGTCACCGCACTTGCTTTTTCTCCAGATGGTGCCACTATTGCAAGTGCAAATTGGGATGGAACACTTTATTTGTGGAATGCTGTCACGGGTGAGCAGCTATTTACACTTGAAGGACATAAAGGAGGTGTCCGATCTATTGCGTTTTCTCCCGATGGAAAAACTATCGCAAGTGGGAGTTGGGATACAAAAGAACCAACTGTCCGGTTGTGGGATACTCAAACAGGCAAAAACAAAACAACATTCAAAGGACATACGAGGGATATTACATCAGTCGCTTTTTCACCAGATGGAAACACACTCGCTACGGGAAGCAGAGACAAAACGGTGCAATTGTGGGATACGCAAACAGGAAAACACAAATCTATACTCAAAGAACATCATGAGTCTGTATCTTCAGTAGCCTATTCCACCGATGGAAACACTCTTATCACTGTCGATCCAAGTGGCATAGTGCTTTTGTGGGACATTCGGACAAGAAAATTCAAATACGTACTCAAAGAACATATTGGTGGAATCGATTCAATAACTTTTTCTCCTGATGGTACAACTATTGCCATTGGAAGTCTGCATACAGTGCGACTTTTGGATGCACACACCGGAAAACACCAAACCACTTTCAAAGGGCACACTGATGGCATCATATCCGCTACATTTTCCCCAGATGGAAATACCCTGGCTACTGCAAGTTCTGACAATATAATAATGCTATGGGACACTCAAACAAGAAAACATCGAACAACAATTAAAGGGTATACTTCACATGTACAGTGTTTAACCTATTCCCCTAATGGAAAAACAATCGCATCTGGAGGTTGGGACGGGACAGCACAGTTGTGGAACGCGCACACAGGACAACATAAAGCCACACTCAAAGGACATGATATTGATGTCACCAGCATAGTATATTCACCAGATGGAAGTACTATTGCTACCAGTAGTCGGGATGATACGGTGCGATTGTGGGAAGGTCGGACACGTGTGCTTCAGACACGAACCAGAAAGTCTAAAGCTATCCTCATCAACCAATCGGAAACAATTAATACCATGGCGTATTCCCCTGATGGGAACACACTTGCTACTGGTGATAAGGATGATAATGTGTGTCTATGGGATGCAAAAACAGGTAAAAAAATTGGGACACTTATAGTACATACAAAAGAGGTTAATTCGGTTGCCTTCTCACCAGATGGTATAACTCTTACGAGTGCAAGTTATGACGGGACTGTCAGATTGTGGGATGTTCAATCACAAAAACTTATTGCATCTGTGGGCGGACATAAACACGGTGCTACTTCCGTAGCATTTTCTCCGGATGGATCACTCATAGCCAGTGTGGGTAATGACAACACGATACAATTGTGGGATGTTCGCACACAAAATACAAAAACTGAAATCAACACACCTCAAGTCCAGGTTACCAGCGTTGCGTTTTCACCGAACGGAGCAATGATTGTCACAAGCAGTGGAGAAGGTAAGATTGAGTTGTGGAAAACACAAACGGGTGAACACATAACAAGTTTGGAAGGACATAAGGGTTGGGTTTCAGCAGTAGCTTTTTCTCCAAATTTGGACACTATTGCAAGTGGAAGTTACGATGGCACAATCCTCCTATGGAAATTGCGTTAGTTCCGTGCCAATCAAGTAATTACTTCACTACTTTTCCTTTGTTCTATTTATTTTGCAAACACTCCTCTCGTGGAATTAACCAACAATCTAACATATTGATAATTCAATTTGACTTGTGAGATATAATTCCACGTAATATAACCGTCTCGTTAAAAATTAAATTTTGAACTATATTTTTCAGAATTAAGCGACCGTTTTGCCACCAACCCGCGTCACTATATATGAGAACATTTTGATATGCCTTTGTCTTTCTGGAGGTGTCTAATGAAGAATGCAGATGTTGAACTGATACACCGAATCCTCGCGGGTGACGATACCGCTTTTGCAATTTTGGTAGAAAAATACCAAAAGCAGGTTCACGCACTCGCTTGGCGGAAAGTCCATGATTTCCACATCGCCGAAGAGATTACGCAGGACACCTTTCTCAAAGTCTATCAAAAACTGGAAACTTTGAAAAACCCAAATCAGTTTTCTGGGTGGCTTTATGTAATCGCAACCCGCCGATGTCTTGCATGGCTCCGTAAAAAACGCATGGAAACTGAATCCTTAGAAGACACCGACGTTGAGTTGATAGAAGAACCAACATATTCCCAATATGTTGCCGAGGAGCACACAAAAATTACAGTAGATGAGCAACGCGAAGTGGTTAAAAAGTTACTCTCTAAACTAAAAGAGAGTGAACGCACGGTGATGATACTCCACTACTTCGGCGACATGACGTGTGAAGAGATTAGCCGATTTTTAGGGGTATCTCCAAGTGCTATCAAGAGCCGCCTCAGTCGTGCCAGACAACGTCTAAAAAAGGAGGAGCCGATGATCCGAGAAGCACTCAGTAATTTTCAAATATCTGCAAACTTAACTGAGAACATAATGAAACAAGTAGCACATCTTAATCCTGCTGTGCCTTCCGGAAGTAAGCCTTTTGTGCCGTGGTTACTGGCTGCATCTGGTGCAATTTTGATTGTGTTGATACTCGGAATGGGCAGCCAGTATTTAGCACGTTTCCAGCAACCCTATAGTTTAGACCAGCAGTCTGAGATGACGGTAGAACTTATTGATGCACCTATAGTCCAGAATAGTGATGCAAAACCGAATATCAAAAATTTAATAGGAAAACATTCTGATACTATCGGTAGAGGGAATGGCACAGAGCAAGAATCGAATCAGGTTTTATCCGACTCAGTAGACTACACGCAATGGCAGCTGCCTGAAGGAGCGAAAGCACGTCTCGGTAAAGGAAATATAACCGAATCTGTTTTTCCTGCCACCGGACATAACTTTTCGACCAGAAATGTCGCTTTCTCGCCGGATGGCAATCGACTTGCGATTGGAAGTGTTGCCGGTATTTGGATTTACGATGTGCGTCCCGGTAAAGAAAAAGAACTTGACTTGCTTACAGGACATACGGAGTCGGTAACTTCCGTAGCGTTTTCTCCTGATGGCACAACACTCGCAAGTGGAGGTAAGGATCGGAAGGTTCGGTTTTGGGACGTTGCCACAGGAGTACACAAAACCACACTTATAGCAGCGGCGTATGTCTTTTCAGTTGTGTATTCCCCGGACGGTAGTACAATCGCTAGTGCAGGTGGAGACGGAAAGGTGCAATTATGGGACGTAACCACAAGTGAGAATAAAACTATACTCATAGGAGGATTTGTGACTTCAGTAGCGTTTTCTCCGGATGGAAAAACTATCGCTTGCACGACTTCGTCGGACAGTATGGTGCGATTATTGGATGTTCAAACAGGTAAACACATAACCAACTTCGAACACAAAACTAACATCTGGGAAGAAGGAAGTTATGTGACTTCAGTAGCGTTTTCCCCAGATGGAAAAACTATCGCTACCGGTGCTAAAGGTGTTGACCGTACGTTGCAGTTGTGGGACACGCATACAGGGACACAGAAAGTCACACCAAAAAGAAACACGGAGGATAGGATCAATTGCGTGGTGTTTTCGCCAGATGGAAACACACTTGTTATATGTGGTGATGACACCCCGCTCCGTTTGTTGGATGCACAAACAAGAAAAAACATAACTACATTCAAAGGAGATACTCGCTGGCTCAAGTCCATAGCGTTTTCTCCGGATGGCACTATGATTGCAAGTACGGGTTCGGATCGGACAGTACGACTATGGAATGCACGCACAGGACAATGCATAACCACATTTGCAAGATATTCTGACAAGGTCTCTTCGTTAGCGTATTCCCCGGATGGTAAGACTATCGTCGCCGGCAATGGATCTTCGGTCTATTTGTGGAATGCAAACACAAGAAAACGCATAACAACATTCAAATTCAAAGAACATACATGGGGCGTCACTTCTGTAACGTTTTCTCCGGATGGAAAAACTATCGCTACCGGAGGTAGAGACAATAGAGTGCGATTATGGGACACGCGTACTCGGAAAAACAAAACTACAATCGAAGAAGGGCATGCAATCGCTGCAGTTGCTTTTTCACCTGATGGCACGATAATCGCGACTGCCTGTTCAGATAAGACAGTGCTGTTGTGGGACGTAGCCACAGGAGAACACAAAACTACGCTCACAGGACATACTCAGTGGGTAAATTGCGTAACATATTCCGCTGATGGTTCCATACTAGCGAGTGGTGGTTGGGACAATACAGTACGGTTATGGGACATGCACACAGAACAACACATAACGACACTCAATGGACATACGGAGGCTGTTAATTCTATAATGTTTTCTCCAGATGGCACTACACTCGCCAGTGCAAGTAATGACTTAACGGTGCGATTGTGGGACGCAAAAACTGGAAACCATATAACCACTCTTAAAGGACATAAAAATAGGGTTCGTTCCGTAACCTATTCGCCTGATAGTGCCATAATCACTACTGGCAGTGCTGACGAAACGGTACGTTTATGGGATGCTCACACAGGGAAATACTTGGCTACACTTGAAGGTCATACGCAAGAGGTCACTTCTGTCGCATTTTCTCCAGATGGCACTACTATTACTAGTGGCAGTGACGATGGTACAATCCTCCTATGGAAGATACGTTAGTTGCATCACAGAGTCAGCAATATTAACAGAGAAAATCAAAAATCTTCGGGGAATACTATAGTCACTTTACCTTCTCTTATAGACCCTCTGAATCGCACAAGGAGACCTGCCTCCTCCATTTGCGGAAATACGTATGATAACCGAAGATATTCAACAATTAACGGATCAAAAGTTCGGATGTATTCAAAGTAGACCATTCCAAATGGGGGAAGTGTGCCTTCTTCCAATTTTTCAGTGAAAGCATCCCACATCTTGCTATAACCTTCTAATACTTCAGGATCTTCAGAATTCTCTTCGCGATATATCTCAACTAAATCAACCCAAAAACCCTTTCTTAAGCCGAGTTCTTCTTTGAAAATGGCTTCAGAATCGATAAATAATGTTAAAAAATCACCTGTTTCTTCAGCCTTTTGATGTGCTTCTGTCCGTCTCTGATTGACTTTCTCCATTGCATCACGTGCCCTTTCTATATGGCTCTTTGTTGGAGAAATTACATTCATCACCGGTTTAGTCATCTGCTGGTCACAACCGATGAAAAGTGTAGATACACAAAAAGTCAATACAATTAACTGCACAATCCACTTCATTTTCAACTCCTTTTTGAGAATTGTCAAACACAATCCGATTTTACTTTCCAGATAATTCAATTGTTCTGTTTAGCAGTGAACAGACTAAAAGACCCAAACCGCCATCTGTCCTGCCCCTCGGTTACACCAAGCGTAATACGGAATCGCGGTGAACTCTATTCGCTTCGAATTTGGTTTCGGAAGATAGAGGTTATTTTCCCAATCTGCAGCATCATACACCGTGCCCGCACCGCGTATCAGCGTTATACCACCGAGGAGTTCTGAGTCAAACACCGCTTCAACTGCTGCATCATCAACAAGCGATAACGTCTCAAAAGCACCATCAGGATTATCAACATCCTCAAAACAGTAGACCAGCGGACCACGGCGGACAGTTGACCTTCCAAGATTATCTCTGACATAAGGATGCGCGTGAATTCGTTCGACCGGCATATCCAAGTTCAATTCCACTGTGTCGTTAGCATGCCAGTGTCTGTCAATTGATAGGTATCCGTTAGACCCAGCATTTGCACCGTAAGATTCTCCGTTGATGCTCACGTCAAAGTTACTGCACCAACTCGGAATCCGTAGATTCAATGCGAACTTTGCATCTTTCTCTGGATTAACAGTTAACTTAACGTCTCCCGACCACGGATAATCGGTCTCTTGTGTTAATTTTAGTGAGACACCCCCTGCTACTGTAGCAGACGCTGTCCCCGCAACGTAGAGGTTAACCCAGATGTCATTTTCAGATTGGGCATAGATATACTGTCCGAGAGAACCGAGTAGACGGGCAATATTTGGTGGACAACACGCACACCCGAACCAAGCGTGCCGATGCCTTCCGCCGCGACTCGCCAACGGATTCTGATAGAAGAAACCTGTGCCATCAAGTGAAATACCGGAAAGTGCCCCGTTGTAAAGTGCCGTTTCCAGGACATCAATAAAACGTGACTCACCTTTCAATAGGAACATCCGATGTGCCCAAAATATCAATCCGATCGATGCACACGTCTCAGCATAAGCGGAGAAATTCGGCAATTCATAATCCTGTGTGAACCCTTCATTGTGTCCAGACGGACCTACGCCTCCCGTAACGTAAAGACGTTTCTCTACATTCTGCCAGAGTGCATCCAATGCGTTTGTAATGCCTGTGTCGCCGGTTTCACAAGCAATATCAGCAGCACCGCCGTAAAGATACATTGCTCGCACTGCATGACCTACACATTCTGTCTGCTCCTGTATCGGGAGATGTGCCTGTGAATAGGTACCTTCAAATTTATCATCACGTGTATAGTGATGCTTATACGCACCAAGTCCACCAGGGAGGTCAGGATTTTCCAATTCCTTCTCAAATACTGATGGAGAACGCCCGCGTTTCGTGACAAAGTATTCCGCCAGAGACATGTAACGTGCTTCTCCTGTCACACGTGCCAATTTCACTAATGCCAACTCAATCCCTTGGTGTCCGGGTAAACCGTCCCGTTTGCCATGCCCAAAAGTACTGTCAATGAGATCCGCGAAGCGACACGCAACATCAAGTAACTTCTGTTTCCCTGTCGCTTGATAGTGTGCAACACCTGCTTCAAATAGATGTCCAGCACAATACAACTCGTGCATCATGCCGAGATTCTGCCATTTCTTTTCCGGTTCAACCAACGTAAAATAGGAATTCAGATAACCATCTGCTTGTTGACTTTTGGCAATTGTATCAATAACTTCGTCCAGTTCACCTTCCCACTCTGGATTGGGATGTGTCTTTAGGGTATAAGACGCTGCCTCCACTAATTTGTGAACATCCGAGTCGTTAAAGAAGATACCTTCAAAGTTACCAGACATCAAACCAGATGCTTTAGCAAAGTTATTAATCCTACCGGTTGTCCGGCACTGCTCAAGCTCATGAGGAATAGTTTTCTCTGAATTCGTTGCCTGTCGTGGTGCCCAAAAACGGTCAGTAATTGTTACATCTGTAAACGGAAGTGCCTTCAAAATTATATCCTCATTTTGGTTAGTTAGGTGGCGGTTTGGAGCATAGGGACTCATGTGTTCCGTAAAAATCGGTTAGCTTGAAATTAATAACTTCTCACGTTAATTTCTTGGAACGTTTCTGTGGATAAATATTGCTCAAGTGCTTTTTTAACGTCTGCTTCAGTGAGCTGCTGTGGTGTGATTAAGAGGCATCTTTTGAGCGCATCTTTTGCCCAAGCCGTTTCAAACTCCTCGTAGGTCAGTTGACGTTTGTTTAGATTAGCAGGATTATGAAGGTGTACTACGTTCGCGCGGTTGTCATATTGGGTTATTGATAAAATTACCGGGGTACGATCTTGCAATTGAATTATCACAATGGGAGCCCATTCTTTTGCAACAAATGATTTTAAGACATCAAATGTACATTTGGTGACAATCGCACTATGCTGTCTCCTTTCTCGCATCTTTAGTTGGAAATCATCAAGTGGTCTCCTGCTACGCACACGCGGTGGCACTTTGAAAGCGTTTGTAATGTGAGGCATCTTTTGCAAATCGATGGTAGCGGATTCCGGTAAACTTCCTTTTTCCGCTGTCGGTTGTGTTGTCGTTTCATTTGAAGCAGTGTCGTTTATTGTATCGGGGATATCGTATTGTCCTTTTGGTACCGGACCACAATTAATTGCCAGAAACGCGAAAACAAGTGATATGACACACGCACGTGCTGTTGAATATGAAGAACTGGAAAGTAATGCTTGACAAAATTCTCTAAAAAAAGTTATTCGGCGTTTCATCTAATCTTCAGGCTAGAGACTCCTCCCTTCAGGTAGGGGAGGAAAGCCCACCTCCTTTTTTTATAATTAAACCTTTTCGCCTAATACCCAATTAACCCGATTTGTCTTATTTTCCGGACGGTAGGTGCGGTTTCCTAACCGCACCGATAGATTGAGCTCAAGTTAATTTGGTATTAGTCGATTTTAACTCCAACTTCTCGTTTTTCCTTCCAAGATTCCACGATCGCTTCCGTTATTCGCATCGCCTGTAAGCCATCCCGTCCCGTTGGTGCCGGTAAGCGATCATTAAGTAAATCATCTACCAAAGCAGCCATACGCAGTGCAAAAGTCCCATCAAATGCAAGTTGCTCCATCTTAAAAATGGATGGACGGTATTCCTCTACGACTTGGTTATCGCGTTTCATCAATGTTGCGCGACTCAACACGTTATCTACAACGATTTCACCAGCGGAGCCGCAAATATCCATCCGTTCAATCGGATGAATAAAATCACTATCCCAACTTGCTAACAAGGTAGCGACCACCTCAGTCTCAAAACGTAATGAAATTGCCATGCTTGTATAGCACGCATCCTCACCTTCGCGTGCCTCATTTTTTCTCGGTTTCGCCATCTCAGCACAAACAGCAACAATCTCCCCTCCGAACCATCGGAGTAGGTCAAGCGCGTGCGTTTGCAACTCATAGAGGAGGTAAAACTCACCTTTCCATGTTGATGCAGGTCCACCTTGTGACAATTTCATATCCAGATAATATATCTGTCCAATATTTCCCGCGTCAAGCCACCGCCTTGCATGTACGTACCCAGGCGCAAATCGGCGGTTGTAGTCTATGGCGAGGTGCACCCCTTTTTCTTTCGCTTTCGCTACCATCTGTTCAGCCTCACCAATATCAAGCGACAGTGGTTTTTCAGTAATAACATGTTTTCCAGCATCAAGACATTCCATCACAGGCTCAAAGTGCAGATGGTCGGCAGTCACAACGTCAACCAAGTCACACTCTTCATTCGCAAGCATCTCTTTAATAGACAGATACCAATTTGCAATTCCGAGTTCTTTAGCACGGTTTTGTGCTCTGGCAGCGTCTATATCACACACAGCCATCAATTCGGCACCCTGGTGCTGGAGATACCCACGTTGGTGTAATAGTCCGATACCTCCGCAACCGACAGCTGCAACTTTCAGTTTCCCTGCCATAATCGTGCCCCCCTTGTAATATACTAATACCGGTATCAATCTCTCCCACATTCAATTATAATAAACGATTAACAAAAAAATAGCAAGTGAGAATTGTTGGGATTATCGGATTATCAAGATTATCCTTTCTCATAGGTTTTGTAAGTAATTCGGACTTGAACCCCAAACTCGGTAGGTGCGGTTTCCTAGCCGCACCATAAGCGTCAATTTAGTGGTTTTCCGTGTATGAGAAACCCTCTTTAGTCCCGACGAATCATGCAGAATAATACCACACGCGTATTCTGCCAAGTGCATTCAGCGTTGATTTGGTAAGGACGCAATGTTTATAGAAAAAGGGTTCTCCTTCTGTCACGCAATACTATTCTTTTATCGAACTCAAGTTGAAATAAACTTGCTACATTCAGAATGTCACTGTATAATCATGTATAGACTTACATTATATGATATTTAATTATTTGTATTAAGTCCTGACATTAATATTAGTATATATAACGTGAGTTCGATATTTGATTCCGAGCGTCTGTCCAAAAGATAAAAAGAGTTGGGTTTCACTCATTGGATCTTTTCATCGAACTCACGTTATATAAATAATTTGATAAAATAGACTTAATATGTCATAATCAGAAAATAGTATTTGGATATCTATCTTGATAATATTATTATTGGAACACAAAAAGTAGAAGTTCCAAAGGAGATATAGTAATGGTTAAAGTATTGAGCAAAAGCAGACAACACAAGTATCTAATAATGTCTATATTATGTTTAATTTCGCTGGTATTTACTTTTTTAGCCACCATGCAGGTTGGCGCAGAACGAGATGAAGCAACGGTTGCTGGAAACTGGACGTTTGACGATGGTTTTGCTACGGACAGTTCAAAAAATAAACTGAATGGCACTATTGTTGGTACACCGAAAGTCGTTGATGGCATTATTGGTAAGGCATTGCAGTTTGACGGTATAGGCGATGGCATCAAATTCCCGGATTCCGAGCATATCAATACTGGCGGTCCCTACACGGACCGAACAGTCGCTGCATTTTTTAAGTGCTTTGACACCAGCATAAATCAGAAACAGTTGATTTTTCAAGAAGGCGGCTTAAAACGTGGTTTAACTGTCTACGTGCACGCCGGTAAAGTTTATGTCGGTGGTTGGAATCTCACTCAGTACAATTGGGAAGGTAGTTGGGTGTCAGCAAAAATAAATTCAAATCGCTGGCATCACGTTGCCTTAGTCCTTCGCGAAGCTGCTAATAAAGTCGAAGACGGTAAGTTAGAATTGTGGTTAGATGGCAAACTTGCCGCCAAAGAAGAGGGTGGACAACTCTTTTCACATGTTAATGATACCTCAATCGGTTACGTCCTCCAAAAGACGATCTACCATGATGGCGGCGGAGAGGGCTCCAATATTGACTGGTTTGGCGGTATAATTGACGAAGTCATCTTCTACAATTCGGCGTTTAACGAGGGAGATTTTTCAAAACTTACACTTCCATTAAGTGTTGAACCAGGAGGAAAATTTACAACCACTTGGGGATATCTGAAAGGAGAACGAATTGATTAACGTGTAACATTGTAAGATGGGTCTCTGGTTTCAAATGGAATGCCATCCTATCTTGTAGGAGGGAATCTTGTAATACCCAATTAACTTTAGGTGCGGTTTCTAACCGCACCCATAGGCGTCAATTTAGTGGTTTTCCGTGTCCGAGAAACCCTCTTTAGTCCCGTAGGGACGCAATGTTTGTAGTAACGGAAGCACCCCCAATTCTTTGGTTTCCCCGTAGGGGCGGAATGTTTATATATAAGACGTTATACACATTTCGCTCCTACGGAGCTGAAGAGATGGGTTTGCGGGACGAGGTACTATAAACATATCGTCCCTACGGGACTAAATATAAGACAGTCTCAGTCCTCATGCTTATTGAGAGGTGTTGTCCAAACGCAGACTTTTTCTTAAATTGACGCCTATGGTGCGGTTTCCTAACCGCACCTAATACCAAGAAAAATGAGATAAATCAAGTTAATTTGATATTAGGTGTCCTTTTCACTGTCTTGATTTTTGCAAATGTGGCATACCCATTTTTTCTTCACCCTCCTGTTTTATTTTCTTAAGTCTATTTATTACATCTTGTAAAGCCTTCAGGTCTTTTGGCAATTCGTCCCAGTGTAGGTCCCGCAACAACGCAAAGGATTCCTGAATCTGTTCCTGTGCCGAAAGTTTAGACCGTTTAGCGTTCTTCAATGATTGTGATACAAAGAATGCTTTGTGGTCAACGACCATCTTTTCGACATTCGTATATGCTCGTTCTAATTCTTTCATATACCATTCATATAGCCGCGGTTTTGTATCTGGTGGTAAGTGTTCTCCTTGCTCATTAAGATAGACGACGTGTATACCTTCAGGAACAACACCATAATACATTAAGTCATATTTCTCTTTCCGTTTTAACCTTGCGCCGGTGAATTTTGAAAACCTTCCACCCTCAGTAACATGGACATAAACAGTTTCTGTCTCCTCTGCCAATAGAGATTCGTATGAAGCAACAATCCAGAACTTAAGGAATGCCTCTTCATACTCTTTCCATGTATCAACCTCTGGTGGTAATTGGAGATTTTTACGCATTTTCGCTCTATCCTCTGGTCCAATCGCACGCCACAAGTCCTTCCTATTTACCATATACATTCTCCGCTGCAGTACCACTTGATAGTCAGAGTAATTGACAATAGGTTGTCCAAGTGCAAGATTGCGTTTGAGCCAGGCGGTTGGTGGATACACCTTATCAAGTTTTGCTTTCTTATCTGAAGATATTTGGTTACTATAATCTTGTGCCCATATTTTGTGCATCTCGGCGATGGAATATGGTTGATATTTTTTTCTGACAGTTTCAAGATCAATACGTTCCCAATCGAGTTGGATGGGATGCTTTTTCACATCGGTTTTCTCAGAAGTGGTAGGTTTAGCAAACGCGGGGGTATCAGAAGTTAGGTCGTACGTATGTGTGTGTTCAATAACGTCGGCATCTGGAGTAGCATGTTTGTGCGATTTAGACGCGGGAAGGTGTTTGAGTAGTGAGTGCGGAACTATCTGCAGCTTGTTGAAAAAGATGAACGCACCTATTGTGATAATGATAATTGCTAATATGAGGAAACCGGACAGTCTTTTCATCAGTGTCATTTCTGTTTTTCTAAGTAAGGAAATCCTATTTTTTATGGGATATACATCGCTAAATGTAGATAGTCCTTTCAACATAGCACCGTTATGGTAAATACATTATACTTATTCCGCATCAATATATCAAAAGAATTTGGAACACAGACTGGGCAATGAAATCGAATATAACTTTACTTTTAATTTGACAAGATGTTCACAAAGGTGGTATAATTCGTCAACAAAGATTCTTCACATGAACTTACTCTGGGTCGTGTGAATGCGTTATCGGGTCGCAGGTTCGACTCCTGCCAGTAAGGATGGGTGTAATGCGAAACCTTGCTGTAGCTCAGCGGTAGAGCGATGTATTCCGATTCTTATCCAGAGTCCTCTTTAGCGGGCCGCAGTATTACTTTACCATTCACGTTAGTGTCGCAGTAAAATGCGCCTATGTAATACATGTCTTGTCCGCTACTATGTGAAAATTGAAGATAATCCAACGCGGCTCCGGGTCGAGAGAGTGTGTTATCATAATGATACGGTCGCAGGTTCAAGTCCTGTCAGTAGGTTTGTGTGATGCATAAACTTGCTGTAGCTCAGATGGTAGAGCATATCAAAACGGACTCTGATCCTTATCCGGAGCCCTCTTTGTGCGGGCCGAAGTATTGCGTTATCTTTGAAAAATATTCGCAATACACACCTTGCCCGCCACTCCATCAAAATCGGTGACATCATGAGTTATTTACGTAAATATTCCCCTTTGCATCCACACCAACGCCAACCTTTGGACGAACAGCAGGTTGAGAATTCTGCTGGCGGATACGTTTATCCTGTTTCTATCTGGACAAACCTTGACAGGTTTCTGATTTTAGGTACCGAAGGCGGATCCTATTATGCAAAAGAGCAGGATTTGACAAAGGAAAATGTAGATTCCGTTAAGCAGTGCATTGCCGAGGATGGTGTCCAGGTTGTTGAACGGATTCGCGAGATTTCAGTTTCTGGGCGTGCCCCGAAAAATGATCCGGCTCTGTATGCATTGGCACTCGCCTTCACCCATGGGAACGCAGATACAAAACGTAAGGTGCGAGAGGTTTTCTGTGATGTTGCGCGTATCGGAACACACCTCTTCAATTTTGTAGCCTTCGTAGATGGCATGCGTGGATGGGGTCGCTCGTTGCGGCGGTTAGTCGGAGATTGGTACCGAACAAAGGATGATGAAGCATTGGCGTATCAAGTATTGAAGTATCAATCTCGAAACACTTGGCGGCACGCTGACGTGCTCGCGAAGTGCCACTACGGTGAGAACCGAGGTATCTACCGTTGGATGAAGGGACTTGATACGGGAAAACGTGTTGTACATCGTAGTTTAGAAGACACACAGATTTCTACCACTTACGATGCTACGGACGCTTTGCCTGAACTACTTGCTGGATACGAAGAACTTAAACGCACGAAGAAGCAAGTGGATATCCTCAAACTGATTGAAACGCACCAATTTACACATGAGATGGTACCGAATGAGTGGAAAGATGATACTGAAGTTTGGGCAGCGTTATTAACTAACATGCCTGTGATGGCAACGGTGCGAAACCTCGGTAAAATGAGTCAGGTTGGGTTGTTGAAACCTTTTGTGCCAGAGGTGCAAACTGTACTAGATAGACTTTCCGCGGATGCTATACAACGTTCGCGTATTCATCCTATTCAGATTCTAATGGCATTGACAACATACAGGTCCGGTAAGGGCGTGAAAGGCAGTTTGACCTGGGAACCTGTCCCACAGATTGTTGATGGTTTAGACGCTGCGTTTTACATGGCATTTGATAACATTGAACCGAGTCAAAAGAACATGCTCTTGGCACTTGATATTTCTGGTTCAATGGGTCGTGGCTCAGTTGCAGGTTGTGAAGGACTAACACCGCGAAACGCCTCTGCAGCGATGGCATTGGTGACCGCACGAACGGAACCGAATTATCATATTTTTGGATTTTCCGGCGATTTTGTACGTGTACCTATTACAGCAAGTGATAGGTTGGCGAGTGCTATTAAAGCGGTTTCAGGAATACCAATGGGGCGAACCAACTGTGCGTTACCCATGCTTTATGCAAAGGAAAATAAACTTGAGGTAGATGTATTCGTTATCTATACAGATAGTGAAACGTGGTATGGCGATATCCATCCGAAAACGGCATTGGATATGTATCGGCAAGAGATGGGAAGACCCGCAAAGTGCGCTGTTGTGGCTATGGTGGCGAATAACTTTTCGATTGCTGACCCGATGGATGCTGGGATGTTGGATTTTGTCGGTTTTGATACTGTTACACCCGCGCTGCTTAGCGACTTTGCAAGAGATGCTGAGATATCTGATAAATAGTAGCAAATTTACGCTGCCGAGAAAATAATTTATGATTCCATAATACTGTTAATAACACAATTAACAGTTTACCACATAGAGTGAATTGTATTATTGATTTTGCTACAAGCCTTCACAGTGACAAGCATTCACGGGACAAGTGCCTGCCGCACAGAGTTCTTGCATTGATACAAATTTTGGGATAGGAGAATCTGAGGGTTCTGCAATTGGCTGACGCAATTCTCTGTACGATGCTCTTAGAATAGAGACAGCGGACTTAAGAAAGATACATGTAATGAGTAAACCAACAACTAAGTCTGGCAACTTGGATTGGGTAATAGCAACGAGTGCCGCTGCTAATAAAACACTGGTGTTCGCTATAATATCATTACGAGAGCACAACCATGTTGAGTGCATGTTTATATCATCTGATTTGTGTCTGGACAGAAGGATTAGACAACTAGCATTCGCAATCAAGGCGAGTGCCCCCATAAAAAACATGAAGTGTGACTCAGGAACTCCACCCGCGAAAAACTTATGCCCGCTTTGTAACAGGACGCCGATGCCAAAGATTGCCATAATACTACCTTTGAGCAACGCTGAACCTGCACGCCATCGGCTACTTCTACCAATTACATAGAGGCTGAAACCGTAAACCAAAGTATCGCTCAACATATCAAGCGAATCGGCTTGCAGTGCCACTGAACCCGCCAGCAAACCAACAATCAATTCTAAGCAGAACATGACACCGTTAATAGCAAGCGCAATCCATAGAGTTTTAGATTGTCGTTCGCGGAGTCCCTCAAGTTCACTACCTTTCTCGTGACAACAATTATCCATAAATGCCTCGTCCTTTCATAGCACAAACCATGTGTTTAGAAAATTCGTTATTTCCCGTTCTTGTGTAAACATGGTACCATGTTTGACGAACAGATGCCAACTATAGTAACGTGCACTCGGTGTAAGAAGATATTGGCACATGAGAAGAAAGTGGTATTATTTGTATTTTCCTGAAGGTGCTTCGTCAACTCTAACGATTAGCGTCAATTTAGGCGTTTTTTTTGAGAATGAGAAACGTTCTTTAGTTCCGTATGAAGATAAAAAAATAAATTAGGTAATTCGGGCTTGAACCCCGGTAGGTGCGGTTTTGCGGTGTACTCACCCAAATGCGATCTGCATTCCTAACCGCACCGGACACTAAAAGGAAAATGGAAATTACCCGATTAAATTCTTAATCTTCATTAGGGACTAAATATAGGACAGTCTCAATAATCATGCCTATTGAGAAGTGTTCATAAAAACACGGACATTTTCTAAAATTGACGCTTATGGTGCGGTTAGGAAACCGCACCTACCGTCCGAGAAATAAGACAAATCCCGTTAATTTGGTATTAGTTAGGCAATACCCTCAACGCGTTTTGTGTTAATGAAAAGTCATCATTCAGAAATGGTATAATGTTTAAAAAAACATAACGCTTGTAAGTTCTTACTGAATTACAGGAATTTCGTTAAATTTCAAATCTAATTTCATTTTTTTAAACCTAATTCCCAAAAACCCGCCTCTAATATTAACTATAGTTTGGACAGTTTGAAGTTTTTTAGAGACAAAAAGCAGAAAAGAGGGTATCCTTTCAGTATATATATTTTATTTTGAAAGGACATTCAAAATGGACCCTCTTCTCCGCTTATATTCTATGTTATCAGAATATCAACACCACTTCAAGTATAAAAACTTCAACCATTTTCGCACTTTTGTCTTGGGTTTGATAAATACCCCGCATCGTGGCACCATGACACAGATATATCTATCAACAGAACAATCAACAACCTATTGGCCTCTACCGAAGTTTCTCTCTCGTAGCGTATGGAGTGTTGATAAAGTCACATCAGTATTGACACAACAAGTTCAATCCGTTTTCAATAAAGGTGTCTATGTCTATGATGAAACCCATTCTACCACTGATGGTCTTCAGCAATATGGCACGCATTTCTTCAGAAACACGCGGTATAACAAACGCAACAAGAACCAATCGAAGTTCCATCACGGACACGAGTTCGGTGCTATCGGTTGGCTCTGTGAAACACCACAAGGGGTGCGTCTGTTTCCGTTAGCTGCTCGGGTGATGTGTCCGGGCAAAAAACGGGATAGCAGTCTTGCGGTGCTCAAGCGTATCTGTGCTCAGATGCCTGCGGGTCTGATAGTATTTGACAGAGGCTTTAATAGACGCAAGGTGTTTACACAAATCCTTTCACAAGGACACCACTTACTCTGTCGCACAAAGTCAAATGCTGTGTTCTATTATATACCCAAGCCACCCAAGCAACAGGGACAAGGTAGACCGAAACGTTATGGAGGTCGTGTGCATCTACCCTATCTGCAGTATAGAGATATCATCGTGAAAAACAAGACCCTTTCTGTCGCAGACAAAATCGTGCGCACAAAGATGTGTCCGGTAGATGTGCGGCTCGTTGTGATACGCACACGACCAAAGAAGTCTAAACCCTATCGCTATTTTTGTTTATTCACCTCCGACTTAGAACGTCCGGTAGCCGAGTTGATCCAACACTATAGAAATCGGTGGCAGATTGAAACCGCATTTCGAGATGTCAAACAGAACTTCGGTTTTGATACCTATCAACTCCGAAAACGCAAGAGTTTGAACCGGTTTGCTCAACTCAGCTTTGTCGCAGCAACTCTCACACAACTCATTTTCACAAACACAGCGACCCACACAGCAGCGGAAACGAATATAGACGATGTGCCTCTTGACTTAGAAGACGTGCTGCTGGCACTAAATAGGCATTGGTATAAAGCCAAATATCTGACACGCGGGTTGATGACCGCTTATTTGCAACGATGTTTCCAACAACAATGTTTTTCTGCGAGTTACGATACAAGACAAAACTCAAAGAAAAATCTAAAAATAGTTGAAGACTCTACATGAAAATGAGCAGATGGACATATTTGGACGATTATTTCAAAAATAATGGCTAAAGGACAGTGATTTCCAACAGAATTCAGAGATGCAAGAGTGTGGACAAACCATATTTAACTCCTGATCGGAAGTCCTGACAGGATAAAATTGTCCAAACTATAGTAATATTAAAACCTCATTGGGAATCTGTTTATGAACTACGATTTGTCAACCTTCAATGGTCTAACAGATGGAGAACTCATACAATTAGTACAGGACCGCAACGAAGCAGCTTTTTCAGAACTCATGTTACGTTATAATCCACGTATTTGGCGCGTCGTTGTAGCAAAATCAAGACAACACCAAGATGCTGAAGAAATTCTCATGAATGTCTGGATAGCAGTTTGGGAAAACATAGATGGACTCCGGGAAGTGGGTAGTTTTGGTGCATGGCTACGCCGCATTGCTAATAATGCTTGTACACGGTACTACACTTCTACTCATCGATCACGGAATGAAATCCCGCATAGCGATGCAGAGTTAGTTGAACATATTGACCAACATGCTCCTACCCGTTTTCGAGAGGTGCAATTACGAACGGACGTGAGAGAGGCAGTTTATCACCTTCCACAGCGGGTGCGTCAAATTGCGGTATTGTACTACCTTGAAGCATGGAATATCAAAGACATTGCCCAAAAACTTGACATCGCATTAGGCACTGTAAAAACAAAATTAAGAGAAATACGTTCACTCCTGCGTAAGGAGTTTGGTGTTGAACCCATAGAAGGAGGTATTATGGCATTCAAATCAACTCAAATGAACAATCATCAAAATTACTTCGAAGGTTATTTACCCAAAGGAGCAATAGCACGTTTTGGCAAAGGCTATATATTTGATTTAGAATTTTCTCCGGATGGCACGAGGTTTGCTATAGGAAGCACAATCGGTATCTGGCTTTATGATACTAAAACCGGTGAAGAAATTAATCTGTTAACTGGACATACTTACTATGTCACTGGCGTTGTTTTCAGTCCTGATGGTAAAACCCTTGCGAGTATAAGTGGTTGGAACGACCATACCATTCGTTTATGGGATGCTGTCACTGGTGAACCGAAGGCAACCCTCACAGGACATACAGACGAGATCTATTCTCTTGTTTTCAGTCCTGATGGTAAAACGTTTGCCTGCGCGAGTAAAGACAAAACCATCCGTCTGTGGGATGGAGTCACCGGTGAGCCAAAAACAACTCTTATAGGACATACGGATAAAGTTAATGTGTTAAGATTCAATCCAGATGGTAGTAGACTCGCAAGTGGGGGTGACGACGAGGTAATCCGTTTTTGGGATGTTGCCACAGGTGAACTACAGTTAACTTTCGCAGCACACGCGAATTCTATTGATTCCCTGGAATATTCTCCAAGCGGAAAGATGATCGCCAGCCGAGGTGGAGACAACAATGTGTGTTTATGGGATGCGAATACCGGTGAATTTTTACGTATATTCAAAGACAATACAAAGGATATTTCTTCTATTGATTTTTCAAAATATGGTGGAACACTTGCTATTGTGAGTTCCGACAAAACAATCCGGTTGTGGAATACGCATACCGGCGAGAAAATCAAAATGTTCAATTGGGAAACAAAGTTAAATTGTGTGCAGTACTCCGTGGATGGTAGAACATTTGCTTGTGATGATGATGGCGGAACAATGCTCCTATTTGATGCCAACGCGGGAGAGTTATTACATACTTTCAAAATACCTGGCGGAAGAAGTGTCAATGATTTTAGATATTCACCCGATAGTCGGACACTTGCAGTTTCCAACGGATTAGAGATCTATTTCTGGGATGTGGATACTGGTGAACAAAAAAATACTATCACCGGTTACGCTGAAGTCCTCAAATCCCTTATGTTCTCTCCTAATGGGAAAAAATTAGTGAGTTTAGACGATATCGTCCGAATTTGGAATGTAGACACTCACAAACTCCTGAAAACACTTTCTGCAGAAAGATCTATCTCATCTATAGCATATTCTCCAGATGGAGAAACACTCGCTTGTGGAACTTACGACAACACAATTATGCTATACAGTGTCGGCACGTTGGAACGCAAAGCTACCTTTGAAGAGCATACGAAAGGCATTTCATCAGTAATATTTAGCCCTGATGGACAAACGCTTGCCAGTGGGAGTTGGGACGATACGATACGATTGTGGGATGTCCATACGAGTAAATGCCTAATATCCTTCAAAACACATACACGAGGTATTTACGATGTGGTATTCTCTCCGAAGGGGAGTACGCTGGCGAGCGGCGGTGATGATGGGACAATTCGTTTTTGGAATGCCGCTACTGGTGAACTCCTAAAAACTATTGACACTCAGTCAGATAATAGTATAGATTCTATGGCATATTCACCGGACGGAATGATACTTGCATGTACTGGAAATAACGGTGATGAAGGTATACGATTTTGGGATGTATCTACCGGTGAACTCCTAAAAACCATTAAAGCGGAGGCAGGGGCGTATTCTGTAGTGTATTCCCCGGATGGAAGCACATTTGCTAGTGGTGGTATGGGTGAACTCTCTGTTTGGGATGTTGCCACTGGTGATATATTGACAACATTCACTGGGCATATAGACCCTGTCTATTCTGTGGCTTATTCTCCAGATGGACGGATACTCGCCAGTGGATGCAGGGATAGTACTGTGATTCTGTGGGATTTAACGAAGTAGTATTTGGACATCAATCAACCGATATTTGGAGAACAAGAACATGCAAAAACCACAACCCTACACACAATGGAGGTTACCCCAAGGCACCAAAGTACGATTCGGAAAAGGCGGGATAAATGAAATTAGGTATTTTCCAGATGGCACACGACTCGCTGTTGCAAGTACGATCGGCATCTGGATTTACGATGTGCAAACATGCAAACCTCTTGATCTGCTTATAGGACACACGGGACCAGTCAATTCAATAGTGTTTAGTCCGGATGGCGGAACGTTTGCAACCGCGAGTGATGATAATACAGCACGTTTATGGGATACCATTACAGGTGAGCACAAAGCAAGTTTCGTCGGACATACGGGTGCTATCAACTCTGTCGCGTTCAGTCCGGATGGTGAAAGACTCGCCACAGCGAGTGACGACAAAACGATTAGTCTTTGGAATCTACACACTGGAGAACAGATTGCAAAACTTGAAGGGCATACGGAGAAGGTTTATTCTGCCGTTTTTTCACCAGATGGAACTGTGATAGCTAGTAGTGAAGCTTGGGGAAACGTTAACGGAATTCGAATTTGGGATTCTTGCACGGGTGAGTTTCTAAAAATCTTTGATGAGGACACAGATTGGATAGAATATATTGTGTATTCACCAGATGGTAGCATGCTCATCAGTCGAGAGACCAATGCGGACATGAATTTTTGGGATGCTGACACCGGTAAAAACCTGAAAACGCGCGCGATAGCGGAGATGGGTAAATCCACCCCCGTGACGTTTTCTCCAGATGGACGCACATTCGCCACTGGAATACGTGACGGTGATGTATGTCTTTGGGGTGTTGACACCGGACAATTGTTGAAAACCTTTGAACTTGAAGCCCATGCAATTTTACCACCCTTTTCTCATTTAGTAGATTTATTACCCTCTTCTGCGGCGTTTTCCCCCGATGGTGAAACGATTGCTTGTGCAAGTGAGGATGGCACGATTCGGTTTTGGGAAATAAACACCGGCAAAATTTCAAAAGTGATTACGGAACATACACCTCATCTCTCTTCTACGCAAAAGACAGAGGGGACTCGTCCACCATCTCAACGTATCTTTTCTGTTGTGTATTCTCCGGATGGTAACACGCTCGCGACTGGCTATGGGACCGAAATTCATTTTCGGAATCCAGAGACAGGTGAAATCCAAACAACTATCACAGGTCCGCGGAAAAATGTCCGCTCATTAACATATTCATTGGATGGAAACATACTCGCGAGTGCTGAGAATTCAACAAAAGCACGATTATGGGATGTGCAAAACGGAAGATTCCTTGGGACATTTAAAGGACATAAAGATACTATAACTTCCGTTGAATTTTCTCCGGACGGTAGCATGTTTGCCACTGGTAGTACTGATCATATAGTCTATTTATGGGAAATTCGTTCGGATGAACTCTATCTTATTGGTGAATGTTTGGCAAAATTCACTAAACATACGGAAAGTGTCACTTCAGTAGCATTTTCACCTGATGGAAAAACGCTTGCGAGTGGAAGCCACGACAAGACAATTCAGCTGTGGGACATAAATAAACGCACTCACTTTATGACACTCACAGGACACGAAAAGGGTGTTACCACTGTGGTATATTCACCCGATGGCAGCATACTTGCAAGTGGTGGAAAAGATGGCACACTCCGCCTGTGGTATAGTCAGTCAGGAGAACTGTTGAAAGCTCACAAGACTCATACACAATCAATCTATGCTATTGCATTTTCTCCAAATGGTAGTTTGATCGCTTGTGCTAACAATAATGAAATTCACTTATGGGACATGCAGAACCATGAACTACTGCTAACATATAGTGGACATACGGATGTGGTGGATAGTCTTGCGTATTCATCAGACGGTAAGACGCTTGTAAGTGGTAGCAGAGATGGCTCAATTCTAATATGGGACCTTGAAACCTTTTTTAATAAATAGACAGTTCTGTTCAAAAAGGAGACTTTTTATGAGAAATATCAGTTTGTTAATTCTTCCGATAATCTTAATGTCCATGCCATGTATTTCCGTTAGTTTTGCTCAGAATAACTTCAAAAACTATCTACCTGAAGGGGCAATCGCGCGGTTCGGTAAAGGTTTTGCATTCGATTTTGAATATTCCCCAGATGGCACCCGACTTGCTGTGGCAAGCACAATTGGTGTTTGGCTTTATGATACACAAACCCACGAAGAGCTGCATTTTTTGACTGGACATACAGAATATGTCAATACTGTTGATTTCAGTCCAGATGGCAAAACACTCGTTAGTCAGAGTGGTGATGGCGAATGGATTTTTCCTGCAATGACAAAACTATGGGATATAAATACTGGCGAACTCAAGGCAACCCTTACAGAACATGAAGGTGCAGTCAATAGTATTGTCTTCAGTCCGGATGGAGAAACACTCGCAATAGCATATAACGACAATACCATACGATTTTGGGATGGAGTTACTGGCGAACCGAAGTCTACCCTCACAGGACATTGGTGTAAGATTATAGCGTTCAGTCCTGATGGTAGTAGACTCGTAGGCGGTAGTGGTGAGGTTATCCGTTTTTGGGATGTTGCCACAGGTGAACTTCAGTTGACCTTCGCAGCACACGTAAATTCCATTGATGCATTGAAATACTCTCCAGATGGAAAAATGATTGCCAGCCGAGGCGGAGATAACAATGTGTGTTTATGGGATGCTGATAGCGGTGAATTTTTGCGCATCTTTAGAGAGGACAAGGAAGAAGTTTCTGATATTGACTTTTCAAGAGATGGTAAAACGCTTGCTATCGTGAATTCCAATGGAGCACTCATCTTGTGGAATAGCCACACTGGAGAGAAGATTAAAACTTTCAGTTGGGAAACAAAGTTGAATTTTGTGGAGTATTCTCCAGACGGTAAAACTTTTGCATGTGATGACGATAAAGATGGAACCATGCTACTATTTGATACCAATACGGGAGAATTATTACGCACCCTCAAAATGCCTGGATATAGACAAAGTGTCATGGATTTTAGGTATTCACCTGATGGGCGTACACTTGCTGTTTCCAGCGGGTATGAAATATATTTCTGGGATGTGCCCACTGGTGAACTGCAAAAAACTATTACCGGATATGCGGATGTCGTAAGTACTGTGGTATATTCTCCCAATGAAGAAACCTTAGTGAGTTTAGACGATATCGTACGCATCTGGGATTTAGGTACCCAAAAACTTGTAAAGACACTTTCTTTGGAAAGCTCAATAAGGAGAATCGCTTATTCTCCTGATGGGGAAACACTCGCTTGTGGAACTTATGATAAAACAATAGTACTATGGAATGTTAGCGAATGGAAAAAAAGATCTGTTCTTGAAGGACACACGAATGGGATATCCTCGGTAGTCTTTAGTCCAGATGGGCAAGTGCTTGCCAGTGGAAGTTGGAACGGTAGGATCCGATTGTGGAATCCACACACTGGAGAACACTTAAAAACCTTTAAAAAGCATGCATCAAGTGTTAGTACAGTTTTATTTTCACCTAATGGACAAATTTTAGCCAGTACTGAAGACGATACAACAATTCGTTTTTGGAACGTTGCAACTGGTGAACTTTTGAGAACTATTGAAACAGAAACGAATGATGTTTATTCTATAGATTTTTCTCCTGAAGGTACAACCCTTGTGACCGCAGACGACACCGGGCAAATCAAATTTTGGGATGTTACAACTGGAAAGCAAAAAATAATGCCACACTCAAAAGAAAAAGGATATT
Source organism: Candidatus Poribacteria bacterium (assembly GCA_965237835.1). Classification (GTDB taxonomy): domain Bacteria; phylum Poribacteria; class WGA-4E; order WGA-4E; family WGA-3G; genus MSPOR6. The sequence continues at coordinate 2,803,320 of OZ250160.1, forward strand.
ATGTTGTCCTTTCCCCAGATGGCACCACACTCGCTAGTGTTGATATTGGTAATATCTCTTTGTGGGATGTTGCTACAGGAAAACTTCTCAAAACACTGAGAGGACATATAGGTGATATCAATTCTATAGTCTTTTCTTCAGATGGCAAAACGCTCGCTAGTAGCAGTCGGGATAGCACGGTAATTTTGTGGGATTTAACAGAATGAATTTATAAGCCAAAACAGAGGTATTGACAATATGAACGGACAAAAACCAGAACCGTACACACAGTGGGGACTTCCCCCTGGTGCCAAAGCTCGTCTCGGCAAAGGTGGAATTGGAAGAATAAGGTATTCTGGAAGAATAAGGTATTCGCCAGATGGCACACAACTTGCCACCACCGGTCCTATCGGTATCTGGTTATACGATGTGCACACCTGCACAGAAGTCGTTCTTCTGAAATCCGAACAAAATCTCGGAACAGGCGAACTTCCACTTTCGTGGACTGGCACAACCCTTGTCAACCTAAATTGGGATGACACAATTTCGCTATGGGATATTCACAACGGACACCGTCGAATTAACCCTGCGAATCACACAGAAGAGGTTTACGATTTCGCACTATCACCAGATGGCAAGATGCTCGCCAGTGGTAGCGACGATCAAACTATTCGGCTTTGGGATGCCCAAAATGGCAGACATCTTTCCACCCTGACTGGGCATGAAGCTGATATCTGGATGTTGGCATTTTCTCCAAACGGCATTATTCTTGCCAGCCGAAGTACAGACAAAACGATCTGCTTGTGGGATGTCGCCCCAGGCAAGAAACGTGAGACCTTTACAAATCTGGGTAACCTCGGTCATTTGGTATTTTCTCGGGATGGCACCATTCTTCTCTGGGACGTTCAGAATGTTGGAAACACGTATTGATTGAATTTATAATAACATAAAAGTTGGAGGCATTATCATGAAAAGAAATTTACCTTTTCAGTTTGACCACGGTAGCACAGACAGCAGTACCTGGCATTTACCTGAAGGTGCCCTGGTACGCTTAGGACGCGGAGATGTTAATGATATAGCATTCACCCCAGACGGTAGATACCTCGCTGTTACAAGTCATTTCGGATTGTGGTGGTATGACGTATCTACCCGTGCTGTTCTGACACTTTGGGAAGCAGGTACAGCCCTATATCCTGTTGCAATGTCCGACTGTGGGACATGGGGTTGCCATAGGAGGCGGTCATGCGCGTCACATCGGCATCTGGGAAATTTCAAGTGGGACGTGCTTGGCAACGCTTACTCGCGCAAAAAATGAGCGGATTGATGTACTTGTCTTCTCACCGGATCGCAAACATATCGCTGTTAGCGGACAATGGCGATACAAAAAAGATTTTTTTAGCGTTGAAATCTATTCGCTTCCAGAAATCTTACAAGCAAGTGATACACCGGTCCATCTCAAAAGCGAGCATATTTACGCGGGTGCTTTTCAACCCGTTTTCTCATTCGATAGCCGTTTGTTAGCGTTCGCCGCACCTACAGAGACACCATTACCGTTTCACCCTGGGGTTATCCCATACAAGACCCCAATAGAGGTTTGAGAGCACACCACATTGCGATATGTGATGTCTCTACAGGACAGCACATCACGACACTTGATGGATTAAACGATGTCGGTTCTATCTGCTTTTCACCGTGCGGACAGTTCCTTGCTGCTGCCGCCGATTTTGGCGGACCCGTTCACGAATGGAAAATTCCAGAAAACCTTTCACCGGATACTTCCGAATGGCAGTTGCATAATGTATATCCTGAAATAGATGATGAAAATGTAAGTTTTTCTGGTGATATTTGTTATTCTCCTGAAGGCTCGCTGATTACCTTTGATATTTCTGATGCACATGATACCTTCATCGCGAGAAGACTTGATCAGAATGAAACAGACAATCAACCTCCACAACGTGAACGTCTTACATTCTCTGTTGATTTTGCGGTAGATGTGTGGAAAATAGGAGAAGAGCGCGTCACCTACATACAGCGGGGACATGGGTTACCTGCTGGGCAGTTGCAATTTTCACAAGATGGCAAAACGCTCCACGAGAGCTGCAGGTGGGATGGTGTTTGTAGTTGGGATTTAGCACACCCTGACCAACCATTGCTTATTTTCAAACCGCTTGGACGTTCATCAGAGCCTGGAGGGGAGCGGTATCTCTCTCTGGATACCTCACCTGATGGAAAACACTTTGTCACCTCTGGTGACGAAAATAGTGTTCGCCTCTGGGAACTTGGCATTGACACGCCGATAGCATCGTTCCCAATACAAGCAGAAGCGTATAGTGGTGCCTTCTTGCCGACTGCCAATCTACTCGCCTGCCGAGATGAAGCGGGTAAAATCTATGTCTGGGATATTGCCACTGGAGAAATGTATGATACATATATGTCAGAAGATGGTAGCGGCTACAATGATTTAACATTTAGTTCAGATGGGACATATCTTATCTGTCATTCTGGTCAAATATATGATGTTGATCAGCGTAAAACTCTGGACGTGTTCTTAAGTGATGACGGTTTTAACTTCCTTGGATTTCCGCCAGATTCCTCCCAAATCTGGGGAGATTGGCCCCGATGGGATTATGACACGATGGATTTATGGGATATTCAACAGGATGAAGAAGTAATGTCAATTCCCAAACCAAAGTGGTGGCAGGATAAAAATATAGACGTTTTTGCATTATCTACATGTGGGCAATATGTCGCTTGCAGTCCTGATACATGGGCACTTGAGGGGTATATATGTGTATGGGATATCCGCAAAGGAACTGAACCTATTGTCACGTTTGAGGTGAAAGAAGGCATATCTTCTCTCACATTTTCTCTTGACAGTACACTTTTGGCAAGTGCTGGCACCAGCGGTGCCATTCTACTTTGGGACATGAAACCTTACCTATAGAACACAAGGAGATGTTTTGATGCATGACAATAAATTAGATATTTCCGCACCAGCAGGTGGTGGTGAAGAGGACGTAACCACTTGGGCACTTCCCGAAGGTGCAACTACCCGTTTAGGTAGAGGTCAGATCGGAAAAATGGAATTTTCGCCTGATGGGATACACCTTGCTGTCCCCACACGTATCGGTTGCTGGTTGTATGACCTTGGGACGATGACACACCGCGCACTTTGGGGGACAGAACGGGGGATGGTTGCAACTATTTCATTTTCTGACGATGCGCGATGGGTTGCTACCAGCGACTGGGACGGTGTTGTGAAGATATGGGACACACGAGATCTAAAATGTGTTGCAGAAATAGATGTGTCCGAGGATTCAGGAGCTGTGAGAGTGACGGCTAACAATCTCACTTTTTTGCCTGATGGACTACACTTAGCTATGTACTACGTTGACGTATATCCCATAAGCGTCAATTTAAGAAAAGTCTGCGTTTTTATAAACACCTCTCAATAAGCATGAGGACTGAGATTGTCTTATATTTAGTCCCGTAGGGACGATATGTTTATAGTACCTCGTCCCGCAAACCCATCTCTTCAGCTCCGTAGGAGCGATATGTGTATAACGTCTTATATAAACATATCGCCCCGTTGGGGAAATCAAAGAGCATTTTTCATATTTGAAATATCACTAAATTGACACCTATGACTACGTTGACGTATATCCCGACCAGACTCCAAGATTCTACGACAGAAAGTGTGCTGTTTATGCTTGGCGTACAGACACGGACACCCCTATCACAAACTACACTGCAAAGTCTAAATGGGAAAGAGGTAACGTTAGTCCTATAGCAATTTCACCTGATGGCAGTCTCTTTGCATACACGCCTGATGCAAACATCACATCCATTATCTGTATGGAGACCGGGGAACAGATCGCAGAATTTCGCGACGACTACACTGAACAATCCATAGAGGGATGTCATAGGCTCGTTTTTTCACCTTGTGGAAAGTATCTTGCCGCCTGCAATAGTGGAGACAAGGTGCATGTGTGGAATGTACATAACGGTACTTTGGAAATAGAACCGATGGAATATGGCGAAAATCGGTACATAAAATTTGGTATACCTTTTTATACGTCAGATGGTGATTTACGGGTTGCCGGTATCGGTGGCGTTGAAGTAATGTTATGGGATGCAATACATCAGGAGATAATAGATACTTTTGAATCTTGGAATCCGTCTTGGCGGAGTGCATGTTTTTCAACAGACGGCACACGTTTCGCAGTCACCAATGGACGTGGTAAACTCCACGTGTGGACAGAAGGGACACCGTCAACACTTGCATCTCTCCCTGTACATAATATATCATCTACACAAAACTTTCAGATAAGCAGTGTTCACAGTTCCTATATATACCGCTCCGCATGAAGATTAAGAATTTAATCGGGTAATTTCCATTTTCCTTTTAGTGTCCGGTGCGGTTAGGAAACCGCACCATAGGCGTCAATTTAAGGAAAGAACTCGTTTGTAGTCGCGCAATTCATTGCGCCTCTTACATTCAAACCTACACTCCGCACTTCTGATTTCCGATTTTCGGTATTTATTTCTCAAACCTGCGTGGTCCCTACATTGAGTAAGCAATTTTAGGTGAACAGGAAAAAAAGACAAGTGGAAAATAGAATCTTAATTCACAACTCCAAATCTCCCCTATCCTGTACGAATTCTTTCGTGACGCGGGTTTGTCGTAAAAATACCAAAATGTGTCAAAACAAGTGCGGAGTGTAGGTTCAAAGAAAAGAGGCGCAATGAATTGCGCGACTACGAACACTGATATTCTCGTAATTTGCGTTATTTGAGATGTTGATACAAAAAGGTGCGGTTAGAAACCGCTCCTACCGGGTTGGGGACCACTAAATTGACGCCTATGGTGCGGTTAGGAAACCGCACCATTAGCGTCAATTTAAGGAAAGAACTCGTTCGTAGTCGCGCAATGAATTGCGCGACTACGAACGCTGATATTCTCGTCCTTTGCGTTATTTGAGATGTTGATACAAAAAGGTGCGGTTAGGAAACCGCACCATAAGCGTCAATTTAAGAAAAGTCTGCGTTTTTATAAACACCTCTCAATAAGCATTATTACTGAGATTGTCTTATATTTAGTCCCGTAGGGACGATATGTTTATAGTACCTCGTCCTGCAAACCCATCTCTTCAGCTCTGTCCGAGCGATATGTGTATAACGTCTTATATAAACATTCCGCTCCTACGGAGCTCTAAGAGATTAAGGACATCGTTTTCTATAAACATTGCGTCCCTACGGGACTAAAGAGAATTCTCATATTTGAAAACCACTAAATTGACGCTTATGGTGCGGTTAGGAAACCGCACCTACCGGGGTTGGGGTTCAAGCCCGAATTACCTAATCTGATATTTCTCAGAATGGTCTTGAACCTAATAGTAATCAATAGAAACAAGGTATACCGCCATGAAAATGCGTTTTTGCTGTGTAGATTTTGCTTGACTTTTATAGCATGAAATACCATCCTAATTACAGATTCAACTATAAACGGACATTAGGAGGACATCTCATGCTAACTCATCTTATCAAATCTACCACGTTTTTTCAACAACTTCTATCTTCACAGTTTCGCACCTTGAAACAGGATATTGTTCAAACCTTAGTGTTTTTGTCAACCTGTCATCTATTTGGGCTCACTAACCCGAATCAAGTGGCGGATGCGTTGTCTATTCCGAAAGCGAGACTATATCGGGAACTGAATACGATGAGTCTCTATCTCTGGCAGCATCTTTTTGTGCGTATCGGGTGTTCTATTGCGTTAGAGGCGATCCGTGAGGTAGTATCAAAAAGTGCTTCTACCCTATCGCGTCTGTGTATTGTCATCAGTGTGGATGATACCTTTGTTTTTCGCTATGGAACGGATATTGCCTACACATCCGATTGGTGGTCTTCTCAAGCAAAGCAACCGATGAAGGGGCAAAATATATTGGGGATCACAATAAAGATTGGAGACCGGATCATTCCCCTGAATATGCGACTGATTAGCAAACAGGGACGCGGGAATACGGATAAACCCTCCTGTGTCATCTCTATGCTCAAGGAAGTGGTGTCCTTCTTTGAAGCGACCGGAATAGATATCCGAAACTATCCGATCACCTTTGATTCGTGGTATGGCAGCCGCCACTTGATTGACACCTTGCAAGAAATGGGATTTGAAACGATCCTTGTGCACGGAAAAAGCAACTATGTGATGACGATTGATGAAAAAAAGGCGAAACTCTCGGAACATAAAAAGTCGATCGAACTCCTCTCCAATCAATGGGGTTGTGATAAACCGGTCTATCGGACTAATGCCACAAGTCCAACTTTTGGAAAAGTAGTGGTGTTGTTCTTTGCTGACCGTGGCAAAATCCGAACAATGCTGGTATTCGGGAAACCGCTGCGGGCGTGTGAAATCCTACGCATCTGGTCTCAACACCACGGTATAGAACAGTTTTGGAGACATCTCAAAACAGACCTAAACCTCGCATCCATGAGCCTAAAAGGACGAAATGGGGCGTATGCAAACTTAGGCGTCAAAGTGATGAGCTACCTTTTGATACAACAAGTCAGTCGTTCCGTGCGAAAAACATTTCATCAAACACAACTTGAACTCACAGGACAAAGACAGATGCTGTCTACTCTCAGCGAGCATTTTCATGAACAAATACCAAGAAAACACTGATAAACATTGATATCTGAAGAATTTTGATAAATATCAGCTAATTTATTTTTTTATCTTCATCTGGAGCGAAAGATTGAAGCCGCTAACTGTGACGGACAGACCGATTTTCAATAGGTAGCAACTTGGGTTATAGTTGAGAACTACACCTCAAAAGTTTCAATACCTTTGAGTGTATCGAAACTTTTGAGGCAACAATTCGATATTCTTATCCATCCACTGCAGCCGTGTTTGCAGCCATGTTTTCATATCGTTTACTTCTTGTTCAAACGTCGCTCGTCCCGGTCCAGGGTTTCCAAAAACTTCTCGCCATAGTACCCGCCATCTTTGGAAGTTACGTTTTTGGGCATCGGACAGGAATTTAGCAGTTCGATCAATTTCGTCAAGGATTTTTGCTGTGGCAAGTTCATCTTTCCGAAGCGTTTTCCACCTTTTGACGAGTTTCTGTTTGAAGTTTTTGTCATTTAGCAGTCTATCCCACCAGAAAGGGACAGGGTTTGTATAAATTAGCCAACTATTAGTTTCCCAACCATTATGGAAAATGGTATTGCCCATGGATAGATTAAAATCCCACACGGGTCCCATCTCGAGTTTTCCACCTCTGTCTTTGTACATATATGCACTAAAGCGAAATCCATCTGTGTTTTTGAAAAGTTCATTGATGATGAAATGATCAATAAAAGAATCCGAATCTATATATTTTGCATACCCGCTTGCTGAGTCTGCAAACTGTGTCCCTGCTAAAGCTGCCTCAAAATTGTCCATATAATCGCGAATCCATGTTTTTTGGGCATGAGACATCTTATGTCCTTTGGGGTATACATGCGCGAGATGTGTGCCACGTCGGGTGTAGAAGAAAGTTTCTTGGAAATCCATTTTGTCAATTTTCAGGATATACCCTCCAGTGATTTCAGGAGGTTTGTTATGGATTGGCTTCAGCGATTTTATATTGACGCGTTCTTTTCCGCGTTTAATTTTTTCTATGAGTAGATAGACACCAACATAATGCCTTGATTGAATTTTTTTGTCCCTCAAAGTGTTGAGAAACACCTCAACGAATTTAGTTCTGGTTGCGTATCTGCCGATTCTATTGCTGAACTCAAAAGCCAAGTGATTCCGCATGAGGGTTTTGTCCGAATAGGGACCATTCAATACCCAGTCCGATTCAGCTGGCAATTGGAATATGGACACATCCTTGTCATTACCGCTTTCGTCCTGAAATTCAAAACCGTACTGTCTTTTTGGGAACATCTGCGAAGTCTGCCCTCTCACCTCTATACCGATTTTTCCATCAAAATGGACATGAGAACTATCTAACCAGTTTTTGCCTCCAGATTCATCGTAAATAATTTTCATCCGCGCTGGAATCTTAGGTTCGTCAGGAATGTATCTACCATTCGTATCAATAATAACAAGTGGTAAATTCGATTTATGAGACCATGGACGGTTCACCGTGGGGGTCGAACGGTTCACGATATTGCGCCGATTCGAGGAAATTTGATGATTCACAACACTTCGCCGGCTCGTGGAATCTTGAAGATTCACGATTTTTTTTGTTTGTTGTGGTTGGCGGGTGTTATCGAAAAAGTAACTTATGGATATGAATAAAACGATGCTACCCAAAAGCAGGAGAAATAATTTTTTAGAAGGAAGCATATCCATGACCTATTTAGTGAAGGTGAGGTATTTATCGTGTATCTATTGTCTTAACTCAGAAACTCGAATCAACGCAGAATGCGCGCAAGGTCTTCGCCAACATTCTGGACTTTTACATTTTCCGTGGTTGACAAATGCATTTTAGAATTAGCAATATTTGCTTATATTTACGGTATTAAACAGTATACCAGAATAGAAATGTAAATCGCAAATTAAAGTGCATATAAATATATCTGCACAAGTTCAATTTACGCTGACAGAATCAGAGACGTGGTTTGCCATCCAAACCTTATCAAACAGTTCTCTTTCAACGAGAATCGCTATTGTCAACATCTTCTCAGAAAGCAACTCCACTGAAGATGGTCGTTTAGTTTCTGACGACCATTTAACTGGATTATCTCTACCCACTTTAAAAATATAACAAAAAGATCAGGGCTATTTAGTTCTCCGAATATTTAGATTTTCAATTTAAGACTTTCCGCTGTAGGAGCGATCTCTGAATCGCGACTTTTCGGATAAAATGGACAAAAAGCCTAAAACTAAATAACTCTGCAAAAAGATAATATTAGTGAAAAATTATACAGATGCATGATATAATTGATGTGTAAATTTATATTTTTTCTGCTATAATTAGGTCTGAAAATTAATTGAAATTTAAACCTCTTTTTGATCGTAAAATACATTAGAAATCTGTAAAGTAGGAGAATCCATGTCTTCCGAATTTGTTCATTTACACAACCACAGCGAATATAGTATGCTTGACGGGGCATGCCGCATTTCAGATATGATTCAGTGGGCAGTAGAAAATAGTGCCCCTGCCGTTGCACTCACCGACCACGGCAATATGTTCGGTGCATGGGAGTTTTACACTAAAGCACAAGAGGCGGGTGTAACTCCAATTGTTGGGTGTGAGGTATATGTTGCCCCCGGTGATCGAAAAACACGTGGTAAAGACCAAGGCAGCCCCTACCATCTGACACTTCTTGTAGAAAATGCGGCTGGTTACCAAAATCTGCTTGAATTGGTATCGCTCGGTTACACAGAAGGTTTTTACAGTAAACCGCGTATCGACATGGAAATCTTGCGGGAACACCGTGAAGGGATTATCGCACTGACGGGGTGTATCCAAGGACAAGTGCCACAACTCCTCTCTTCAAATAAACGGGAGGAAGGCATCCAAAACTTCAAAACGCTGATTGATATAATGGGGCATCGGAACCTCTTCGTTGAAGTGCAAAATCACTTTATTGACAAGGAACTTGAGGCTTACCCGATAATGGTGGATTTAGCAAGAGAGTTCGAACTCCCTCTCGTCGGTACAAATGATTGTCACTACCTTCGCAAATCTGACCATCACATGCACGATGTGCTTCTCTGTATCCAAACAAAGAAAACCGTCAACGACACAGATCGGATGCGGTTTGACAATCATTTCTATTTTAAGGACGTTAACGAAATGCGGGAGGTTCTTAAGAATTACCCGCCCGAAGCTATCAGTAACACACTTGAAATTGCGAAACGGTGTAATCTCAAACTTGATTACGGCGAGAGTGTGATGCCGAAATATGAGGTTCCCGAAGGACATACAAATGATAGTTACCTAAAGGAACTTTGCTACCAAGGTTTGCGTGAAAAATTGGGTGGAGAACTCTCCTCTGAAGTTCAACAGCGGTTGGATTACGAACTTGATATTATTAGTAAGACTGGCTACCCAGGATATTTCCTGATTGTATGGGACTACGTCAAATATGCCAACGAGCAGGGATACCCGCTCTCCTCTCGCGGATCCGCCGCTAGTAGTCTCGTGCTTTATGCGCTTAGTGTAATTACCTTCAACCCAATGGAGTACGACTGTCTGTTCGAAAGGTTTTTGAATCTTGAACGGGTTAACCCTCCTGATATTGACATAGACTTCGCAGATCGCGCACGTGCCCACGTTATTAAGTATCTCGTTAATAAATACGGTCAAGATTCTGTTGGTAAAGTCGCCACCTTCGCGACTTTAGGAGCGAAAGCTGCTATCAAAGATGTTGGACGCTCACTTGATGTGTCCCTAGAAAATGTCAACAAGTTAACACAGTTGATTCCAGACACCCCCGGTATTACACTTGATGATGTCTTGGAACAGGTGCCCGAATTTCAAACACTTGCTAAACAACCAGAAAATAAAGAATTGATGAATCTCAGTAAAGCCGTGGAAGGTATGAAACGGCACGTCTCTTGTCATGCCTCCGCAATCGTCATTTCAAACGGTCCCTTGACAAATTACGTGCCACTGTTTAAAGATAAAAACGACCAGATCGCAACACAGTTTGATGGCAAAACCGTTGAGGATGTCGGTATCGTTAAATTCGATTGCCTCGGTGTCCGATGCCTCACTGAAATTTATGACTGTCTGGAGATGGTTAAGGCAAATCACGATGAAGATCTCAAGTCAGAAGATATTCCCTTGGATGACGAAAAAACCTATTCATTGATCAGTACAGGTTTGATTGCTGGTTTGTTCCAACTGGAAAAGTCCCCTGGCATGTATAGGGTTGTTACGGAACTCAAACCGGATAGCTTTAAAGATTTCTCCCCAATTCCGGCACTCTACCGTCCAGGTCCCTTAGAAAGTGGCATGATGCAGCAGTTCATTGATCGGAAAAACGGATTGGAAAAGGTGGAATATATACACCCGTCGCTTGAGGACGCACTCCAAAACACTTACGGTGTGTGTGTCTATCAGGAACAGGTGATGCAGATTGCGCGTGATATGGCAGGTTTTACACTCGGTGAGGCGGATATCCTCCGCGACGCGATGGGAAAAAAGAAAGAAAAATTGCTCAAAGAGCAACGTCCGAAATTCATCGGAGGTGCGACTAAAAAGGGTATTTCCGAGAAAGAGGCGTCGGAGGTATACGACCTACTTGAACCTTTTAGTAGATACGCCTTCAACAAAGCGCACACTCTTGCTTATGCTATGTTAGCTTATCGCATGGCGTATCTGAAAACGCACTATCCGCACGAATTCATGGCGGCGATGATGACGGGGGAAGCAGGCGACTCAGCCAAAATCACTCGCTACCGAGCGGAATGTGCTAAACTTGCAGATTTCCTCGGTGTAGAAATCAATGTACTCCCACCAGATGTTAACAGCAGCAATAAAGATTTCGCTGTGGAGGGTAACGATATCTGCTTCGGACTTGTTGCTGTTAAAGGCGTGGGAGATAATGCAATTGACGCAATTGTAGAAGCACGAGAGGTGGATGGATCGTTTACATCGCTACCAGATTTTTGTGAACGCGTGGATACGAAAGTGGTCAATAAACGTGCTGTTGAAGGTCTTATTTTGAGCGGTGCGTTTGATTCGTTTGAAGGACATCGGGCGCAACTTCTTGCTAACTTGGAAAGTATACTCAAAATCGCACAAAGCGCACAGGCAGAACGGGACCGCGGACAGATGAATCTCTTTGGAGATGCAGATGATGGACAAACGACAAACATAATCCTCTCTGAGACAGCGGAATATGACCCTTTGGAACGTCTTAAACTGGAAAAGGAACAACTCGGATTTTATGTTTCCGGACATCCACTCCAAGAATATACGGATATTATTGAATATTATACATCTGCAAGCACCCAGACACTTACCGAACATCCGATTGAGTCCACAGTTTCCGTGGCAGGAATGATAACAGATGTTAGAAATCTTACCACAAGGAAAGGGGACTCCATGGCGGTGCTTGAGTTTGAGGACTTAGAAGGTTCAGTTAAAGTTGTTGTTTTTCCAGAGGCATATAAAGAGGCGGGGGACCTCTTTGAAGGAAGGATAGTTTGGATTGAAGGGACAGTCAAAATTGATCAGAACATCAAAAACCGGAATTCTGATGACGAAAACGAACAGGAAGAACGGCAAATACAAGCAGACAAAATTGTAGATCTAGAAGTAGTTCCTGAACAGCAGACATCTGCAGTTGAGGTAACAATCCCAGAATCCGATCTTGACAACTTGGATAAACTAAAGAGTCTCAAGGATATTGCACTTGCGAATAGAGGTAAACTTGATCTGATCTTACGTCTTATGAGTCCACGTTTCGGTGAAGTTATCACGCGATGCGGTTCTAATTATAAGATTGCCGACGAGGATTCCATTTTCAAACAGGTGGAAAACCTTTTCGGAGAGAATTGCATTAAAAGGAGCAATCGCACGAAACGTGGAAAAGGAAACCGCGTCTCACGAATGGATTACGTTTAGAAACCCCCTTAGTGTCAGATAAGGACACCAAATTGTGCAAGAGGAGATTCACAAAATATGCAGTATCACACACTGGGTAAAACCGGGCTTCGCGTTTCAGAAATTGGTTACGGCGGCGGTAGAGTTCGTCCGGAGCATGACGAAAAGTCGCTTGTTAATATGATACACTATGCCATAGACCAAGGAGTCAACTACATAGATACGGCTCCCACCTACGGAGGCGGTTACAGTGAAACAGTTATTGGCAAAGCGATAGCGGATCGCCGGGGAGCTTGTATCGTTGCAACGAAAACAGAAGCGTTTGATCCGGATGGTATCGCAGCGGATATAGAAGGCAGCTTACAACGACTCGACACTGACTACATAGATGTCCTTCAATTCCATGGCGGTTGGTTCTATGCAAAAGAAACGGAACAGATTTTGAACGGAGGCGGACTGGCAACCTACCTCAAACTGAAGGAAGAGGGAAAGGTACGGTTTATCGGATTTTCTGCGGATGGCCCCTCTGGTGGCACGGAACAACTGATTGCCACCGGTGAGTTAGATATGATGCAGATCCATTACAATCTGATGTATCAAAGCACTTGTGATACATTTGGCAGGCGCGGTGTCATTCCTGATGCTGTTGCACAAGATATGGGTATTGTGCTGATGCGTTCAACTACAAGTAATGTTTTCCAAAATCTCATGAAGCACTGCTTTCCCAATGAGATGGCAGCGGTTGATGTGGATAGTTTTCTGCTCAACTATTCTCTCTCAAATCCGATGGTAAACGTTGCACTGATGAGTTTGCAAAGTACTGACGATGTGGATTGGACAAACGCGGTATCCGATGACGTAGATGCTCGACTGGATCTAAGAGCAATTCATGGAAGATAATGAAAAACATTAAAGATATGTCACCAACTGAATTCCAAAAATTGTTAAACACCCTCGTTAACGAAGAACTCTTCAAATCACGTGAACGACTTGCAGCGTTATTGGCAAAAAACAGTTCACAAGAAACTCTTGAGGCAGAATTTATTGAATTTCACGGGGACTACGAAGATTTAGGATTTTGGTTTGAGACATACACAGAAGATCCGCTTATAGGGTTAGATCCTCATACCCCGCTCACTAAAAAGTTAAAGCGGCAGCGCGACTATATACTTGCGAACCGGAAGACTACTGATGAACAGCGAATTTATAGACGCATGGGCGTATACTTAGAAAGCGATCCGAAACCGGAAAAGAAGATTATTGAACTGTCGTCAGACGAATACCAAGAATTGCTTCGTGCCCTCATTACGCAGAAACTCTTTGTTGTGCGCGAGCGACTTGCCGCACTGTTAGCACAAAATGCATCAATTAAGGAATTAGATGCAGCATTTCAGGAGTTTTTCGTTGCTTATGAACTCTTGGAACTTGCCCTTGAGGATTATCACTATGATCCTGATGAAGACTTAGAGGTAACCCCAGAATTTGCTGAAGAATTAGATCAGGTAGAGGCATATCTTAAAGCGGGTGGCAAAACCTATTCGTTGGAAGAAGTCTTTGAAGAACTTGAGGGCGAGTAGGTTGTATACATTCAATAGACAAACTAAAGAGATTACCATTTCTTGAATTGGGCATCGTAGTAACATTTACTAAGGCAGAGGACTCATGAGAATTGCGGGGGGTAGTTACAAGTCCACCTACAAGGTTTTGCCTATTCTGTGGACGGTTTTCGCGGCGGTCTTTCATCAACCGATGCCTCTTCCTTGCTCAACACCTCTACGAGACGATATTCATACCGTCCCACATCCTGAATTCCCTCAGGTCGTTCATGGAGACTGACTTTCAGTCTATAGATAAATCCTGGCTCAAAGTCAAATCCTCGTATGCCTTCATAGAAAAATTCCCACCGCTCACTTTCTTCGTTGTATTCCAGGTAACATTCCTGCTCAAAAGCACCTACACAGGTTGTTCTGTAGGGACCTATTATGAGGATTTCTATATTGTCCTCGCCCGGTGTGATTAAGGGGCCCACACCTGTGGTTTCCCGTTCGCATCCGATGGTGAGAGATAAAAGGATTAATGTGATAGGTAGTATTAGTTTTGTTTGGTATTGCATGTTTTTTTCTCCTTAAGCTATTTCAAAATTTCCTATCCTTTTGATGTCAGCATTGCTGCAATATCTTCTGGCAACATAACATCGTTTGTTTGCTCAAATCCTTCAACGCTTTCATAAGTGTTATAAAACACGGTTATAAAATCCATTTTCAGGATATTAGCAATCATTAGGTTTAATTTGGCTTCTTGCCAATTTTGTTTTTGCATCCAAACAAGACTAAGGTTATAATATGCCTCGGGATCGTCAGGGTCGAGTTCTATTGCTTTCTCGTAGTCTTGCTTGGCAAGATCAAACTCGCCGTTTTTATGATAAACTTTACCGCGAATGATATAGGCATTAGCATTATCAGGATTCAATTCTATCGCCTTGCTAAAGTCTGTGAGAGCAAGGTTTAAATCACCATGTTCAAAATACGCATCGCCGCGAATGATATATGCTGCTGCATCGTTGGAATTCAATTCTATCGCCTTGCTAAAGTCTGAAAGTGCAAGATTAGATTTATCATACTTTAGGTAAGCGTTACCTCGATAGATATATACATCTGCATTGTCGGAGTTTAGTTCTATTGCCTTATTAAAATCCGAGAGAGCAAGGTCAAAATCCTCCCTTTCAAGATAAGCATCACCGCGATTCAGAAAGGCGTTGACATTATTAGGATTCATTTCTATTGCCTTACTAAAATCCGAGAGAGCAAGGTCAAAATCCCCTTTTCTGAGATAAGCGTCACCGCGATTCAGAAAGGCATCAGGGAGATCCGGTTTCAGTTTCAATACTCTTGAATAGTACATAATAGATTTTTCATAAGCAGCCTGTTTTTCTTCAAAGGTCTCTGCTTCATACCCTCTTAGTTGGGAGGTTAAGCCTCTATGAAATTCCGAATAAGCATTTTCATGAAAACGCTGATTTATAATAAACCCATGTAGGTCGTTGTAAATATTTTCAGTTGAGATGTCATGGTACTTTTGCAGATAGGTTAGCAGTGGTTGTTTAAGACTTGCTGGAATCGTGATTATTTCAACTTCATCAGGGCTAAGAAAACCATCGGGATGCCTAACAAACACACTCTTTTGGGCAATAACGCGATTTCTCGGATTCCGAGGATGTAAGATCTGATTTTTGCGTTCCTTATCCTTTTCTAAGAGAATTATCCTACCATCTTCTTTGAAGGAAACTGAACGGTTACAAGCGAAGAAAAGAGCAATAAGGTGATCAGTCGTAAAGTCTATAAGATTAGTTTTACCGCCATAGTGCTGAAGTTGTGTTATGATCTCAATTGGATCGTGTGTTTCGTGACTATACGCTTTAGCCTCGTTTAGAATTTCACCTTGGATAGTCTCTATATCAAACTCATCTGCTTCAATTCGAGCATATTGACGATAGAGACTTGAGCAAATTTTTCCATAGTATGGTGGTTCTTCATGATGTTCGGGTTCACCACGATAGATATAATTTCCAGCTGCTGATTTTTCTTCTATCTGACTGATTATGTTTCTGATGTCGTATAAAGGGTCGTTTGATGTCTGGTATTGATTGGTCATGTTTATCTTCCACGATACCTATCTCTTCAATGTGATGTTGAGGACGTATGCTCTTCAAGTCCATGATTTAAATCATAGATGGGTAATGTCGTTTGGATATCTTCGTCGTGGCAATATATCCTACGATAGGTGTCTGAAATTTCAAAATCATAGGATGTCAATATGTCAACTCTATAGGGTTGTCCAAAAACCCTATGGAGTACATAGAATTACACTCTCATTTTCCTATAAAACAATAAAGATCAATCCGTGTTAGACATATTGGTTAGGAATGGGTGCTTTTTCTATAGGGCGTGAGAATTTCTTTACCTCGTCTTCCGCTTAATAGTTTCAACTATCGCTGTACTTTTACGCCGTCTGGCTTCTTTTACAGGAACGAATCGCCCAGTTTTAGCGTCTCGGCCGACTTTGATAATGGTCCTTTTTTTGCGTGCCATTTGGATTTACCCCTTTTTAAATGGTAATGTATCTTGAATAAGAATGTCAAACTAGTGTTCTGTCCACACTAAAATTGCGAGTCGTGTCAGTAGTCGGGAATCAGAGTTCCCTCCTACAAAGAGAGTTGTTCTGTAGGAGTGATCTCCGAATCGCGACCTTTACCCGCAAAATTTCGGTAGACACTCCACTAGTCTTAGTGGCAATTTGCTTATTTAGCCTTTCCTTTTCGCCTAATAGTTTGAATAATTGCAGTACTTTTACGCCGCTTAGCTTCCTTGACTGGTATGAACCTTCCCGTTTTCGCATCGCGCCCGACCTTGATAGTTGTTGATCTTTTACGTGCCATTTGAACTCACCTCCTTTATACTATAAAGAAGTCTCATCATATCAATAAAAGTGAATCACATTTAACTAAAGGATAACATATCCTACAATCGGATGTCAAATGATTTAAGTTTCCTCCTCTAATAAGTGCAGATGCAAGGATGGATTTACGACGTTTACGCCCAACAATCCGGATGCGAATTCGTAACAAATTGGTACAACTACAAGAAACTTGCGACGATAGACCGCACAAAGCACTTAAAGGTATACATAGAGGGAAATTCAGTCTACGAGTTGCTAAACATTATCGTATCCTCTACACTTTCAATAGACAAACTAAAGAGATTACCATTTCTCGAATTGGACACCGTAGTAAAATTTACTAAGGCAGAGGACTCATGAGAATTGCGGGGTGTAGTTACAAATCTACCTACAAGGTTTTGCCTATTCTGTTGATGGCTTTCGCGGAGGTCTTTCATCAACTGATGCCTCTTCCTTGCTCAACACCTCTACAAGACGATATTCATACCGTCCCACATCCTGAATCCCCTCAGGTCGTTCATGGAGACTAACTTTCAGTCTATAGATAAACCCCGGTTCAAAGTCAAATCCTCGTATGCCATCGTAGAAAAATTCCCATCGCTGACGCTCCTCGTTGAACTCAAGATAACACTGTTGTTCAATGAAGCCTTGGCAGGTTTGGGTGTAAGGGCCTATTATGAGAATCTCTGTATTTTCGCTGGTTGTAACCTCTCGCTCACACCCGGTGGTGAGAGATAAAAGGATTAGCGTGATTGAGAACAGTAGTTTGTTTGTAGAATACATTTTTTTCAACGTAAAGATTTGAATGTTAAAAGTCTCTATATCAATAATAGTTTTGCGGTAAGAATCACAGAGAAATCAAGCAATTCACAAGATTCGCAGTTAGTCTATATTTTCCAAAGGTTTAAGTGCCATTTCAATAGTGGATTTAAGATCCTTATCCTGAGTCAGATTCACAAGTTTTAAAGCTGTCTCAAAATCTTGTTTTGCTTCTAATTTTCGATTAAGCAGTGCTTTTGCTACACCTCGGTAAAGGTAGGTACTTGGATTATTAGGTTCAAGTTGAATAGACTTGTCAAAATCAAAAATGGCAGAAACAAATTGATTTAATTTGTTTTTCAACATACCTCGATTGTAATATGCATCAGCATTTTTGGCATCAAGGATTATTGTTTCGTTATAATCGGCAATAGCAGCATGGGGCTGATCAAGGAATGCTTTTGCATTTCCTCGTGCAAAGTATGCCAGAGCGTAATCAGGTTTTATCTGTAACGCCCTGTCAAATTCTGTAATGGCAGCCTTGTATTCTTCCAAATTGTTCATTTCAAACCCCCGTTTATAATACCTTAAAGCTTCATCTGGTACGATTCGTTTTTCAAGATATTGGAATATTTCCTCTATTTGGGTTTTGAGTGCCACATCACCATTTTGTTCTGCAAGTTGTAATGCGATTTGGAAATCCATTTTTGCTTCGGAATAAAGATTTAGGAAAAACTTGGCAGTTCCTCTATTGAAATATGGAAGTGCAAAATCAGATTTTATTGCTATTGCTTGGTCAAAATCACAAATAGCTTCAGCGTGAAGATTTAACTTTGCTTTTGATATTCCTCGACCAAGGTAGGCTACTTCATAATCAGATTTTATTGCTATTGCCTTGTCAAAATCACAAATAGCCGAAGAATATTGATCTTGTTTGTCCTTTGTATCTCCACGATTATAGTAGGCATGGTAATCGTCAGGATTAAAATTTATGACTTTGTTGAAATCAGAAATGGCGGCAGAATATTCTCCAAGGTCAGCATGAGCAGTACCTCGGTTTAAATATGCATCAACGTAGTCATGTTTTATTTCTATTGCCTTATCAAAATCAACAATGGCAGCAGTATAACGTCCTTGTTGGCATTTCATAAGTCCTTGGTTATGGTAGCTTAAGGCATCATCTGGGATATTCTGAGATGCGAAATCCAGACACATTTCCTCAATCTTGGCTTTAAGTGTATCGTCACCAGTCTGTTCTGCCATCCTCAATGCCTCTTGGAAGTCATGATTAGATGAAGACAACTGTCCTAAATTCCTCTTAGCAATACCTCTATTTGCGTATGCCTCAGCAAGATCTGGTTCAAGATTGATTGCTTCATTATAATCAGCAATAGCGGCAGTATGTTGTCCCAGCTTATCTTTTGCTAGTCCGCGATTACTATAGACCATTGCGTCATCTGGTTTTAATCGGATTACCTCGTCATAGTCAGCAATTGCAGCATTATATTGTTCCATGTGTTGATAAATAAGTCCACGAAGAACATAAGCATTTACTAAAGTTGGATCCAACTTAATTGCTTTGGTATAGGCTGCAATAGCACCATCAAAATCGCCTTGTTTATGTTTCATATATCCAAAATCAAGGTGGGTTTCGGAAGAGGTAGATGCTTTCCTGTTTTGATGTGTCATAAAAACTCCTATTTTTACATACTTCTCAATAGACATTATAATGATTTAATCGGAGGTGTGTTATAACACCAAGGTCTGAAGTTCAATCTAAAGTTGTGTAATCCACAACAAGTTTCCATAACTAAGTCGCTGAACCCTTTTTTCCAGTTACGCAACTTGTCTTTGACAATGCGGTATCTTTTGACACCACTAATCACATGTTCAACCCGTATGCGTATGGACGAAATAAGACGATTTTTTTCTTTTTCTTCGGGGGTAAGTTCGCCACCTCTCGGTTTCTTTTTGGGTTGAATGACATTTACGCCGGGGCGTGTAAAGCCTTGAAAACCGGAATCTTGATATAAGGTGCTACCACTCGGCACGGTGTATCCTGTAGTATCTGCGATCTGTTTATCGTGTATTCTCCCTTCAAATGAAGGTGTCAATAACACGACTTTGCACGCAGCATTGCTAACAAGGTTATTCTTGATGGTATGTTGTTTCTTTTTACCACTATAATAAGTCTTTTGAACTTGTGCGTCTTTGGGACGCTGGATTGGACGCTCGGTGCCATCATGAAAAAAAAAGTTCGGAAACCTGATTGTCAGCCGAGGTATCCGCAGGCACATCAAAAGTTGCGGGGATTGTCTCCCGAGATGGCAACTCCCCCAACTCTGCTAAAGCAAGATTTAATACCGGCAAAAGACGGTGGATCCATTTGTTCGCAATAGGTTGAGACATACCAAAGAGTTCACCCTGCACATCTTGTGTCGTCGCTTTACGAAGGTATACTAAAATAAACAATAACTTATCTTCAAAACTTGGTAAACAACTACTTTTATAGGTGGAATAACGCCGTTTTATACGGGGTTTTCCATCAAGTGTCCTTGTCGCATAAAACTCTAAAAAATGTTTGGTAAAGTAGGGAAGAAGAGATGAAAACTCTTCAAGTGTATATCCGGTAAGAGACTCAAACCTTGTGGGTTTATCCCTAAGATATTGATAATTCATCAGTTAGACTCCAAAAAATAGGGTTTCTTACAAGTATACTACAAACTAACAAAACTCACAATTAAAACGTCATAATGTCTAATAATTGCACAAAATTAATTTGTATAAAAGAAATGGTATAACTCTATACTAAGCAGACAAGAAATTCCGAATCACGTAGTCCAGAATCCCACCGTTTTTATAATATTCTACCTCTACGGGGGAATCAATTCGGATTAACAATTCGGTTGTGTCCGTCTCACCGTTTGCCCGAGCAATCTGCATTGTTGCTGGCTGTCCATGTTGCAAATCATCTGCAAATCCTGTGATGCTGATAATCTCGCTACCGTCAAGATTGAGGGTTCGTGCATTTTCACCGTCCTTAAACTGCAACGGCAAGATACCCATACCGATGAGATTGCTGCGGTGGATTCGCTCGTAACTCTCTACGACGACAGCTTTAACACCAAGAAGTTTGGGACCCTTTGCAGCCCAATCGCGAGAACTCCCCATACCATAATCTTGTCCGGCAAAAATAACCGTTGGGACATCGTTTTCTCTGTAGTGAAGTGCTGCTTCGTAGATAGTTGTCTGCGTTCCTTCTGGATATTGAAGTGTAAATCCGCCTTCAACATCAGGTGTCATCAAGTTTCGGATACGGCGGTTGGCGAACGTGCCACGGCTCATCACCTTATCGTTGCCGCGTCTTGCCCCGTAGGTATTGAAATCTCGAGGTTCAACACCACGTTCCTGCAGATAGCCGCCTGCCGGACTTGCCGCTGCTATTGCACCTGCGGGAGAGATGTGGTCTGTGGTGACAGAATCACCGAAGATACCAAGGATTCGCGCATCAATAATATCTGAAATCGGCACGGGTTCGTGTGGAAATCCCTCAAAAAAGGGTGGATGCTGAATATAAGTGCTTCTTTCATTCCACGGATATAGTACACCTGTCGCGCCAGCAAGTTCTTCCCATTCCGGTGCTTGATTACCAATCGATTCGTACATCTCCTTGAACGTTTTACGGTCTACCGCTGCACTAATCATATCAGCAATTTCTTTGCGTGTCGGCCAAATATCCCGTAGGTAGACAGCCTCGCCAGCATCGTTATGCCCGATGGGTTCTGTAGCAAGGTCAATGTCTATTCGTCCTGCAAGTCCGAACGCTACGACAAGTGGTGGAGACATGAGGAAGTTGGCTTTTATCTCTGGATGCACACGCGCTTCAAAATTTCGATTCCCACTCAAGACACTGGCAGTTACGAGATTTTCTGCGTCAATTGCTTCTTGAACGACTTCGTTGAGAGGTCCGCTATTACCGATGCAGGTGGTGCAGCCATATCCTACCACGTTATAACCTAACTTTTCCAAATAGGGCAATAAACCTGTGTTCTGCAGATACTCCGTTACGACTCTCGAACCCGGTGCTAAACTTGTTTTGACATAGTCGGGAACACGTAAGCCTTTTTCAACCGCTTTTTTGGCAAGCAGCCCCGCACCAATCATAACAGACGGGTTGCTCGTATTTGTGCAACTGGTAATTGCAGAGATTACAACAGCCCCATGAGTGATATCGCTATCACTTGCCACTTCCGTTACACCAAATCCATCTTCCGCTATAGGGAGAGTAAGGAGTTTATTAAAGGTCTCTTTGACATCTGACAAGGCAATTCGATCTTGTGGTCGTTTTGGACCGGCGATACTCGGCTCAATATCGTTGAGGTCAATTTCTAGTACATCGGAGTATTCAACTTCCCCAAGGCGCGGAATGCCGAATAATCCTTGTGCTTTTAGATACGTTTCCACAAAGTCAACATGTGCTTCGTCGCGTCCAGTAAGATGGAGGTAATTTATTGTCTCATCATCGGGCGGGAAAAATCCGATCGTTGCACCATATTCAGGACACATGTTAGACAGTGTTGCTCGGTCAGGTAGCGAAAGTGCCTCTACACCTTTACCGAAGAATTCAACGAATTTACCGACAACCGCAGCCGCTCTAAGTCGTTGCGTGACTGTCAAAACCAAATCTGTTGCAGTCACACCTTCTTGGAGTTTGCCTTTCATGTGAACACCGAGTACTTCAGGAGTTAAGATGTAAACTGGCTGCCCCAACATCGCAGCTTCAGCCTCAATGCCACCTACACCCCAACCGACAATACCTAAGCCGTTAATCATGGTGGTATGCGAATCAGTTCCGACAAGAGTATCAGGATATGCAATCCCTTCTTTTGTCATAACAACCTGCGCGAGGTATTCCAGATTCACCTGATGCACAATGCCGATGGAAGGTGGGATTATATTGAATTTCTCAAACGCCTGCTGTCCCCATTTCAGGAATTCATAACGTTCTTTGTTGCGTTCAAACTCTCTGCGGGTGTTAAATTGAAAGGCGTTCTCTGTGCCGTAAGCATCAACTTGGATAGAGTGATCGATAACTAAATCGACAGGGACGAGGGGTTCAATCATTTGAGCATCGCCACCGAGTTCTGCGACAGCAGTCCGCATTGCAGCAATATCAACAACAAGTGGCACACCTGTGAAATCTTGTGCTACGACGCGAGCAGGTTTAAACGGAATTTCCGCTGCTTTCGGAGAATTCGCATCCCAATTTGCCAGATTGACAACGTCCTGTTCAGTGATTTGATGTCCGTCGTAATTTCGTAATAGCGACTCAAGTAAGATGCGAATACTGACAGGTAAGGTTTTAATTGAACCTTTACCTGTTTCTGCTAAGGCAGGAAGCGAATAGTAGGTGTGCTCAAACCTTCCGCTTTTAAAGGTTTGACGCGTATTAAATAAATTGTGAGAGGGGTGGGGCATTTGCAAACTCCTTCGTATAGTAAAATGTTTTTTAGTTATTTTACCACAACAGATGCTGGATTTCAATTATTTTAAAGAGTGGTGTGCATAACTTTTGTCAAAGATAGACTGATAGTTCACTCGGTATGATACCAAATTAACTTGATTCGACGTCTTCAGATAAAGTCGGCATTGCGAGGTACGGGACCTCACACTACAAATCGAGGTAATTGGGTATAACTGCCACTACTCCTTGTTGGAATTCAATTACTTTCAAAGGAATTTCTCCTGCGGAGGATTGAGCAAATTACAAGAAAAGCCTGCAACAGTCAGCACACAATGCGATTTGACTATAGCAGGCTTATGTACGTTACTTTACCTTCCATACGCACCAGCTTTTTTCAAGATTGATGGTAAGGAAGGAGAGATATTAAATCAACCCTAATCAAATGAACTCTAACAATGACTTTTAAGTCCAATATTTCCTTTTTCTGTTCAATTTGCGTAAGTCCTGTGAAATTAAAAAGTAACAAACACAAAGCGTTTTGACAATTCAACGGTATTGACAGAGTTCTTCTGGTGAAAATAAGATGGCTAATTCACGTTTGGCATTCTCCAAACAATCCGAAGCATGCACGAGATTACGAGTAATGTCAATTGAATAGTCCCCGCGGATACTACCCGGCGCGGATTCAAGTGGATCGGTTGCACCGTTAATGAGACGTGCTAATTTAATAGCGTTACTTCCCTCAATCGTCATTGCAACAATAGGTGTTGAGGTCATGAATTCAATGAGTCTATCATAAAACGGTTGTCCCTTATGGATAGCGTAAAGTTCTTCAGCCTTAACGCGTGAGAATTGCAACAATTTCAAGCCAATAAGTTTGAGTCCTTTTTGTTCATAGCGGGAAATTATTTCACCGACAAGCCCGCGCTGAACACCATCTGGTTTCACCAGAATCAGTGTCTGTTCTATTTCCATTTCCACTCCGTTTCAAATATAAAACTTGTTCCTGTATAATATATAAAGATGTCTCTTCTTGACACCTAATCATTTTAAGTATATGATAGTCATAGCACCCACAACCCAGAGGTTGGGGCTTGTGCTTCATAGCAGTCCGCCTTCTGTAGAAGGTCTTACGTCTGCTCCACAAGGGCAGCTAAGCCTGCCCGTAGAATGTTTATAGCAGCGTTCATGTCTCTGTTGTGGTGGGAGCCACATTTTGGACATGTCCACTGTCTATCTGTAAGAGAAAGATTATCGTTGTGATACCCGCAATCGGAACAAGGTTTCGTTGTCGCAGTCCATTGCCCGACTTGAACGAACTCACGCTTATGTTTACTACACTTGGACTTCAATATCTCAACAAACTGATAGAAGGCAAGGTCAGAGACTTTACGTCCCCAAAGCCGTTTCATACCGTCAAGGTTCAGCGTTTCGGTTGCGATGAAGTCAAACTTTCGGCAAAGGTCGGTGGCAAGTTTCCAATGCCAGTCTCTACGTTGGTTGCTGACTTTGCTATAGAGTCTTGCAAGTGCTCTGACAGCACGCCACCAGTTATTAGAACCTTTGACTTTACGAGATACCGCTTTATTGAGTTGCCGAAGTGCGTTCAAGGATTGCTTATGAAATTGTGGAGATTGTATCTTCTCGCCTGTGCTCAACGTCAAATACGCGTCTTTCATACCGAAGTCTGCCCCAACGCTCTTACCTGTTGTCGGCAGGATTTCAGTAGCAGTCGCGTCTGTTGTGATACATAGCCAATAGTCTCCACACTTGTCACGCTTTAGTGTGATACGTTTGATTTTACCTTTCCAATCACGATGTTTGTGAAATGAATAGGTCACTCGTTTGAACTTCCATTTAGATTTATCAGTGTCCCATTCTCTAAAGGTTATTGTGATATGATTGTTTTCTATTTTCAAACCAGCAAGACTTGGAAAAGTGATAGACCTAAATTTATGCTTGGGTTTGATATGCGGTCTGCCACCAAGTTTATTGAAAAAACGCTGATACGCCGTATCAATGCGTTTCAACTCACATTGGATCGCTTGGCTTGGCAGACACTTCCAATGCGGGTGCGTCGTCTTTTTCAACTCCGTAAGATGAGCAGACATAGCATGATAATTCGCATAAGGTAATCCATCTTTATGGCGTTGACGTTGCCATAAATGGAAATACTTATGCACCTCGTGCATGTCGTCTATCAGGTTACCAAGACGTATCATACTTCTCTGGTGACCAAACTGGTATTTGTCCGTGTGCATGGATATTCTCGTCCCTCGCTTTTATCCTCAAGCAAGTAGGAGATAGGCACGTGGTTTCCTTGCGACTACGTTTGCTTTGCCTGTCAACGAAATATTATTATTATACTACATTTTTAGCTGAATATCAAATCTATTTGTTTACAAAAATATAACGCCCGCCTGAATCCCACAAGCTAAAGCATGGGGTCTTGGCGGGAAGAGTGATAACAAAATTTTGTCAATATTTAAAATTGAAAATTTGAACCGTGGGGTAAAGATGTACGTAAAACTGGATGATATAGAATTGAAAACAGGGGAAACCATGGAGGTCGGTGTAATTAGTGTTCCTGATGAACCGCATGCAGAAGAGATAAAAAAATTTCTTGGACATAAACCGGGAAACTTTAAATGGCACATTGAAAGATGCGTTAGTGAATCGCTTGACGAATTGGAAACTCGCTTCTATGTAGGGAAAATTGAGGGAAACGTTATTACCAATATCATGACTGTTGAGCATCAGGGGATCGGTATTTTGGGTCATGTTTTTACATTGCCAGATCAACGTAGAAAAGGTGCATGTAAAGGTGTCATGACGTATCAGATGGAGGATTTCCGACAACGAAATGGTCGCGCACTCTACCTTGGAACAGGATACAATGGTCATCCATACCATATCTACCATAGTTTCGGATTTGAAAGCGTTATCCCAGAATCAGGTTTTATGCAGTATCATGTGGGAGGTGATTTTTTGGATGGTTATTTCTCTCCTACTCCCGCGTTTCCGAAACCAGTCGAATGGCACGATTGGCCAAAGTTGACAGCATTGTCTGGTATTGTCGGGTGGGAAACGTTACGTAGTCTCGCGTGGAATGTTTATGGTCCAACGAATCTCGAAAGCGGTTTTCTGAGTTTCAAACACGTTTTGGAGACCGATGATATTTACGACGATGCAAAATTGTTGCTATCACAAAGTGGCGCAATTGTTGGGTGGGCAACAGTGAGTAGGGATGACAGGTGGCAAAAGACGATCGCACTTCTTGACCTCTTTTTTCATCCTAATTTTACCGATTCTGTGCCTGCCTTGCTTTCTGCGCTGAAATTTCCTGAGTTGAAAGTTCAGTGTTATATTGATAGTACTGCTGAAGAGAAGGCGGCGGTTTTAGAAGCTGCAGGTTTGGCTTGCGAAGGAAAGTTTAAAAATCAGTATTCGTATAAAGGGGAGTCTTATGACGTGTTGGTGTTTGGGCGCGATTCATAACAGCACCAAGCAAACTAATCCTATTTGAGAACAACTATCTTACCAACTTTTTGTGCGCGTTCATCACCTTTTGTAGCAGTGAATTTATAAATATAAACACCGTTAGCGAGGGGGTCACCGTCAGCATCTAATCCATTAAAATGATATTCGTTGTAGGAGGTTGCCGCATCAAGTGTATCAATTGTTGTGATAAGTTTACCGGTAAGCGTATATATCTTGAGACTAACTTTATCTGCGCCACCCGTAAGATAGTAGGCAAAGTCTGTACCTTTTCTCCTGCCTTTCCCAGGATGGAACGGATTTGGGAAGTTAGCAATGTTTTTAATTTCAAATCCGCCAGCAACTTTTGCCGTTAGTTCAGTATCCTCTACATTCCCATTTGCATCTTGCGCTTGTAATCGAATTCGGTACTCACCCGCCTCCAATGCATCAACAGGGAAATAGGTTATTAAGAGGATATTACTATTCAACGGAGAAGCGGCAATAGTGTATTCATCTTGTGGCACGCGATTGCCATTCTTGGTAAGAATGATATTCTCTGGACGAGGATCAATACCGTTTACGTCCTCTATTCTTACAGAAATAGTAGGTGTATCAGAGATATAATCGCCATCAATAAATCCCTGATTTTCAACGGTTAGTTTGAGAGATGGCGGTTGAGAATCCGTGTGTGACAGCAAAGCGAACGTGCCCGGTAGGTTAACCTCCGCTGAGATTGATTCACCATTATCTGTTTGCTTGCCGACACGAATCCAGTTCCCGGTTTCATCATCTCGCGTATAAATGTGTGCTTCTTCGTTCTCAGTTTTCATAAACGTCGCTGTTCCTGTCAATTCAGTTTGTTGACTGAAGTTAAGGCGGTAAGCAACAGGTGCAGTTTGTTCGTTTATTGTCGTAACATGAGTTATATCCGGTTGATTTTTAATAGTGAGTTGTTCTGTTTCAAATGTCATAAGACTGTGCGTTTGAAGACTTCCGCGTGGGATTGTGATATGAAAAAGTCCATCTAAACTCTGAATCGGTTTTTCAATATTTTCGGTGTCAAGAAAGACACGGTTGTTTACGAATTCCCTTGATGCGCTATTATTTTCAGCAAGAATACCATCCGGTTGTTGTTCCGTAGGCATATCCACAAATACTGTTACTAAGTAAGTACCGGGAGCAGGTTGCCACGGCACACTCGCTATAACATGCCCATCGGGGGGCACTTCAGGAAGTATCTGAACATTTCCAATAGGTGTCGCGTTCTTAAGAGTCTCAATCGTAATCTCTTGTATCTCCGAGTTTGGAGATAGTTGCAATTGGAAAAAGCGGACAGGTACGTTTTTGGCATAAAGAGAACCATCATTTTTGATATACGCGGAAAGGTGGTAAGGTGCGTTGGTGTCCCAGGTGATAGTATGTTC
The DNA here is from genome assembly GCA_965237835.1 of Candidatus Poribacteria bacterium. Taxonomy (GTDB): domain Bacteria; phylum Poribacteria; class WGA-4E; order WGA-4E; family WGA-3G; genus MSPOR6. The sequence continues at coordinate 2,831,432 of OZ250160.1, forward strand.
TAAAACAGAGAGATCTGCGGAACCTACATCAAAGGTAACAATATCTGTCTGTTGAATACGCCCATCCTTTGGTTTGACGAGTATGTAATAATCAATTTGATCGCCTAATGGATGTGGTGGGATAGGTTGTTCAGTTCTATAGGTTGTTCCCTCATGCCGAATCATCGGAATAGCCTCCGCCTCTGTTCGACGATCATCTATGACATACAGACTCCAATAAAGCGTTATTTCTTCAATTACCCTTGCATCGATTACCTCAGCGTATATATGGACAGGTTGGTTAGATGGCACAGGATAAGGTTCAATGCGTACATTATCAATGTATCGTTCTATAGGATTAGAAGTTAGATAGCCGATGGCATCTTCCTCAGCATTCCAAGCGTAAGTTCTCAGATTCCATGAATCAAAAGCACTATTATGAGGAATTTGAATTTGAGCTTTGAACTGTCCATCAACTACCTGCACTGTTTCCCCACGCGGAGCAATATCCATATCACGTCGGGGAGTGGTTAGCGATGAACGGAATTCTGAGCGTTTCTTTTTACCTTCTCTGTCTGAAGGGTTCGGAAGAACAATTATCTCTGCTTCTCCGTTAAAATCGGGGTTAGGCAGTGTTCCAGAAACAGACAATAAGGTTCCGTTCTCAAAAACATCACGGTGTAAGATCTTGTCCGATTCCACATTGAGCTGCATCCGTTTATGGGGTAATCGCAATCGAGTCGCGGGGTCCCCGAAAAGGGTAAAAACTTCTGCGAGATCAAGGTATCCCGGTGCATTAATTAGAAACTGTGTTTTGGCTTCAGCAAGGATTGCACCGACATGCTCGGTATTTTCGTTAAAGATAACTTTGAATATCTCTTGATTAAGAATATGATCCTGATGTAAAAGTCCGATACTCGTTCCACCAATAACAGCAATAGCACCGCCACTTCTTGATCTCAGTAACTCTTCAGCGAGACAACTATTCTTACCATCAAAGAAACCCGTGAAACATGTCATGCTAATAACAAAAGGTAACTGTGATATGTTGGTCAAGTTTTTTTCTGGATCCTCCAAATCCATCATGCGGCTGGATGCCCATCTGCCTCCACCACCATGACCAATATAGTTAACAAGACTCGCGCCATCGTTAAATCCTTCGATCACTTGTCTCCCAACCGGAGTCTGAACTTCATTGAATGTCTGTTCCTCACCTACTGTAGCAGGTGCGTAGATACGTTTAGTTTCATATTTAGCACTAAGGTGTCTCTCTTCAATGAGTCCATCGGTCTGATTGTGAAATTCTTCGTCTGAACCTGCGAGCATAAGTATGCGTTTGTGCCAGGGTCCTATTTCTGCAGTGCTCTCATAGTTGATTGCGCGATCAACGAATATTCGTACGTCTACACTATTTGTTGCTGGGACTCTTCCGATAAGCATGTCTGGAAAACTATCTGTCCCGCGAAAGGTTACAAACTGGTGATCGCTTGCAGATGAACCGTAACCTGGGATTTGCACCCGAATTGTGGGCACAATGTTAATTTTATTTTTTACATCAACATCGCCAATTAGCAAAACATAGGTTGGAGCAGGTGGTTGCCAATTTTCATAAGCATACTTAAGGAAATCTCGGAGAGCATACGGATTGGGAATTCCATGATTAAATTCATCATAGATATTCTGTATATCCACCACTTTAGTTCGCATGCCTTGCTTTTTTCGGAAGTCAGCAAGAGGCTGCGCGTCTCGGAGAAATTCTGTATCTGTAACGATGATGTAATCAGCACCGTTATGTATGCCTCGTAAATCGGAGGGTGTATCCTTGATGATTTTAGTAGGTTTGCGAAATTTGTCATTTGTCAGTGCTACATATTGAATATCTGTGTTGTGTTGAAGTGGTTCATCAGGTAGGATTTGTGGCACACCACTAATTCGTGATGACTGAAAATCAACATTGTAAATTCCTGGGTTATCCTCATCTTCTATCGGCACAAAACCGACATAGCGAGTTCCATCAACACCGTAAATCTCTATGTTAGACGTAGTGAAGTTTTTTAACTTAACCTTAAAATTAGCATTTATATTACCGGTTTCGTCATCAGGAATAAAGGTGATTGAAAAAGGCAGGACATTTCCTGTTGTATCATACGTTCGCCAATAATCTATCTCAAACCAGTTCAACAAAAATAAGTCCAATTCATTGCTTTCTGGAGTAACAGTGGTAATTGTATTTCTGCCATTTTTGAGCAAGGATTGTGAAATCTCTGGATGTTCAAATAGGTATTCCGTTTCCCCATTCCATCGTGGAGTTCCAATATCATCATCATTAATGAGCCAGAGTTCAGTAAAGTGCGAACCTTTTGATTTACCGTAGAATGCAATACGAATAGTTGCCTTCTGACCTGTCCCTGCTACACCGGTAAGTATGAAAGGAAAAACTCTTAATTCTGGGGCACTTATTTGCGCCCAAAACCAACTGTCATCAGGTAAGTCAGGTAAGGTTGTGATAGCAAAACTTCGATCTTGAAGAAGCCCTTCACTAAACTCGTCATAATCACTACCTTCGGGTAGTCCAAAATCTTCAAAACGTCGGAACTGGTTTGGGTTGTCCTTTTCAAAATGAGCACGCGTGAGAAAGTTCCTTGGCTGATACAGTTCTGATGTATCTTCGGAAACCACTTTCGTTTCCATCCTGAGTCCGGGTCCTGAATTCCACGATAGCCAATAGATATTCTCATCTGAATAAGGGTCAAAATAAGTTTTTTCTCCACTGTGGCGTTCGCCATAGAAGATAATTTCACCTGTTGCATCAAATCCTGTTGTGCCATCTGCTTCTCCACGGTTGTTCGCGTTGCGAACAAAAATTGGAATCTGCTTCCCTTTGTTTGACAGTGTCAATGTTGATGTTCTGATAGTCGTTATATCGACACTGGCTGCTGCTAAATCGCTTGCAGTGACTCGGTACATTCCAGACTCAGCAATATAGATTTTATAACGAGGTGAGATGCGCGCGGGAGCACTGGCTATAGAATAGTGAGAAATATCACCGGTAAGTGCACCAGATGTAGAAGAACCACGATTTGGGATTGCGCCCATTACTGCGGAACGCCACTGCTTGGCAGTTTGCGGATTAACCAATAGGTTGCCAAGCATTTCCTCGTAAACAGCAGATTCCGGACGTGGAAATCCTTGAATTGCTGACGGTGCCTTACCTAACCCGTTGAATTGCACCTCAACAACAAGTCGATGGTAGAGTTTAACAACACCAGTAACAGGGTTATATTGAATAGGATTTAACTGAATTGGAAGAACACGGTTCTCTCTAATCCACCCCGCTTTACTTATTTTTGCAAGATTATGAGGAAAAAAGCGATTGGTTGTATAAGCCTGATGTGGGTTTAATTCTGGTTTCAAGGTTGTTCTTTGAAAATTAACGCTGTTATCCATAAGTGGATGTTGGAGTTTATATGTGCTAAAGTCACTACTTTCAACTGTTCGCACTGTAAAACTCGCGTCAGCGGGAACTCCAATTAGCGCGGTTTGCATAGGAAGACGGGGGATCCCTGGTTCAGTTGTGTAACGGCATCCTTGGAACGAGAGGGTCTGAAACTGTTTACCGTTGCGTTCCTTTGTGTCGATCACAAAATCTGATTTTGAGATATTAAGTTGAATCGTGATCCCTTGTGACGTTTCACTTACCAACTGGATTTGTCCACTGCTGGATGGTAACCCTCTCATAGACAATTGGTTATCCTGATTAACCGGGGCAACTTCCGTTGGTATAACAGCGGAAAACGAAACGATCTGTACGAGGAACAAAATAACTATGATAAATGTAATATGTTTCATTTTGAATATCAATTTTAATAGGGTTTGGGAGTGCGGTATTATATCATTTACTTTTCGTGAGATGGTATACCTCAATTTCTCGAATTTGGGCAACTGAAGGTCGCACCACCCTATAATGTGGAAAGTATTGTCCGGCAAGCGTTGTTCGTCGGTTTAGCACTTTATCTCCAGGATCGGTAACAACTTTGTTCACAACGATATCATCTACAGTACGCGTAACATTAATTCGGATCATCTGTGTGTGAAAGTTTAACCTGTCAATAACGAACATCGGTTGGGCACGTTTGCCTTCAAGGTTGCGCCGTTGAATGACAGAATGGAAATTCTCCCACTTACCTGTTTCGGGATTTAGATAATCCATCTCAAATCGGAATATATTGCCGTTGTGCACGATGATTTTGCGTACCGGCTGTACGTCAGCGAATCGGATAACAAAGTAACGCTCATTTCTTGCAGGAAGTGTTGCAACAGTTTGAGGGTTTCCATCGTTCAAACCGGGGTGGTTCGCTTCAGTGCCGTAATTGGCTTGAGCGATATTTTCGCTGTAATGCGTTGATAAAACCTCGGCAAGTCGACAGGCGTTCATAGTCAAACAGATAAATAGTAGGCAGAAAATACAGAGTACGTTTTTTCGGACCGTAGTTCGTCCATTAGTAAAACTCTGCAACAATATCATGGATAGGGACAAGAAAGGTTTGTTCGTGAAACGTGTCATTCTGTTTCCTCCAGAAATTCTACATCAAAATGATCTACAATCCCCATGATGAGTTCTCTGATAGGCGCATTCTCTATGCCGAAAACCTCTTGTGCAACGCCAGGACCGGCACCAACAATTACGGTATCGCCTTCACCCGCGCCAACATAATCAACAGCAATTGTTGGGGTGCGAACGAGTTCAGATCTCACACTTAACGGTTGAACAAGCAGCAGCGTTCGATTTTCATACGCCTGATGCTTAATCACAGATACGACTTTGCCAATAACTTTCGCAAGGTACATAAAAACCTACAATATTTTGCATTAGATTGTATAATGCAGTGATAAAATTACCTTTTGTTTATGATTACGTATCGCTCGGTTCTTCAAGCAGAGAGACAGAATCAACAAGACCAACAATTGCCACATCAACCGGCATCCGCTTGCCGGGCATGACACCCACAGCATCACCGCCAGTGACCATGTAGACTATTTCTCCTACCCCTGCGTCTTGTAGTGTATCAACGGCGACGAGAGGTTCTGAAATAGGATTATGTTTTTCATCCAAAGGTTGAACGAGGAGAAGGCGCGTGCCTTCTAAACTCGGATCCTTCCGTGTTGCGACAACTGTCCCAATTACTTTTCCTATGTCCATTAGTATTATCTCATTTTGATTTTATTCATTTAAATGAATAAACTGTTATTTGATTCCATACTCGTTTAACTTTGTATGCAGCGTGTTTCGGTTGATTCCAAGTATCTCCGAAGCTTTGCTGCGATTGCCATCAGTGTGTTCAAGGACGATTTCAAAGAGCGGTTTCTCAAAGATAGCTCGAATTGCGGCATGCAATTCTCTAGCATCTGCTTCAGATTCCAGATAACGTATAACTTCTCCCTGAAGTAGCGCGTAAATCTGTTGATCCAGGTCTTGATGATCTATCGTGCCATCTGTAAGCGGTTTCTCGAAAATTTGTGAAAAATGTTCTGTAAGTAACATCTGCCCAGAGCACATCACAAGGGCGCGTTTGATAACGTTTTCAAGCTCGCGAACGTTTCCGGGCCACTCATACGTAATAAGTTTTTTTATTGTTTCAGAAGAAACCCCTATTTTTGGTAGTTGATATTCCTGAGCGAATTGGCTTGTAAATAGGTCGATAAGTTCTGGAATATCCTCTTTTCTTTCTTTGAGTGGGGGTAACGAAATAGGCACAACATTCAAACGGTAGTAGAGATCGTCTCGAAATGTTTTTTGTGCTATTGCAGCGTCCAGTTTTCGGTTAGTTGCAGCAATAATACGTACGTTCACCGATCGCGTTTCATTGCTACCCACCGGTTCTATTTCTCGTTCCTGAAGAACACGTAACAATTTCATCTGCACATCAATGGGCAATTCACCCACTTCATCAAGAAAGATTGTTCCGCTATCCGCCTGTTCAAACTTACCCTTACGGTTGGCATGAGCATCTGTGAATGCCCCTTTGACGTGCCCAAAAAGTGTGCTTTCAATAAGCCCCGGAGGTATAGCACTACAATCAACCACGACAAACGGATTTTCATTGCGTGGACTATTTTGATGAATCAGTTCCGCTACCAATTCTTTACCTGTGCCGCTTTCACCCATAATGAGCACGGTTTCATCACTGACTGCAGCACGTCCAATAATCTGGTAAACAGTTTGCATTGCAGGGCTCTGCCCCACCATTCTTCCGTGTCCATCAATCGTCTGTGCTGTTTGTGCGACACCGATTTCCGTTTCCTCTTTCGTAATACTTGCAGCAGATGCTGCACGGTCGACCAGATCAAGTAGTTCATTTCGGTCAATAGGTTTTGTAAGGTAACTATATGCGCGGCGTTTGGCAGCTTCAATCGCAGTTTGTGTTGTTCCGTGTCCAGTGATGATAATAATTGCTGCAGTCGGATTCAATTCCTGAATAGATTCTATCAACTCCAGTCCGTCTGCATCTCCTAAGAAGATATCCAGCAGGATTACATCAAACTCATTTTCCTGAACACATTCAATAGCCTCTTTACCATTTTTTGCTTTGACAGTGTGGTACCCCGCCTTCTCGATCACGGCACTTAAGACTAAACGTAGGCTATGGTCATCATCGGCAATTAGGATTGAGTATGACATAAGTTGTACCTACCTATCAAATGTCTATTCCATGCTGGGAAGCATAATTATAAAAGCAGTACCGGTTGATAGATTTGCATCAACATCAATGCTGCCTTCGTGTTCTGCCAAAATTTTTTGACTTATGTAAAGTCCAAGTCCTGTTCCCTTCTGTTTTGTCGTGTAAAAGGCATCAAAAAGATTAGGAACATCGCTGGCGGAAATACCAGGACCCGTGTCTTGTATTCGAATGTAAGCGGTTTGCGATTCTTCTTGTGAATAGATTTTAATTGTTAACGTTCCACCAGTATCCATCGCTTCTATAGCGTTTGAAAACAAATTGAAAATAACCTGTGTTATCCCATCTTGATTGATATTCACTGATGGACACTCGGCATAGTCACGAACGATTTTTATGTTATGGCGATCTAATTCCGGTTGATACGTAGCGAGACAGTTGTCAAGTAAATCGTGAATATTACAAAGTTCTGCATCTGTGATTGCTGGCTTACCGAAGGCAAGCAGTTGCTCAATAGATCGGTTAAGCCGGTCTACTTCCTTGATAATAATTGAGGTGTATTCGTCTATTTCTGCCTGTTCATTTTTAGGTAGTGGTGTGAGGTCAAAGGGTTCACTGAGGAGCTGCGTTGCTAAACGGATACTTCCGAGCGGATTCCTGACCTCGTGGGCAATTGTTGTGACCAATTTACCGAGTGCTGCTAAACGTTCTGATTGAACCAACGCGTCAATTGTCTGCTTGATTTTTACTCGCTGTGCAATTATTGAGGCAATAATTTCTAAAACTTGAAGGTCTTCGGATGCTGTAAGTTCATCTTTCGCCTTGTCAATTCTCAGAGTCCCGATGATTTGGTCTTCTACAATCACGGGTAAGCACCAGAAGTCAATATTATCTTTAGATTCAACTTGTTCAGGCGGCAATAATTTGACAGATAGTTGCGGGATGCGTTGGTGCGGGACTCCCCTTGCTATACCGTCAGCGAGTACTTCTTTCTCAATTTCCTCTATTTGATGGTCAGTACCGCGTTTTAGTTCTGCTGCAGTTAGTCCTAAATTCACCTCAATTGGTTGAACTACGTCTCCGTTCTCATAAAGGTTTAAGGTGCCACGATAGATTCCAAGTCGCTTCGAAAGGATTTCAATAATTCGATGGAAAAGTTCTTCAAGTTCAAGTGCAGCATTCGCTGCCTGGCTTACCTCAAAAATGACCGATAGGTCACGTATCTGCTTCTCTAATGTCGTCTTTGCAGTGCTTATCCTATCCATTTCTTTGGTTCGGTTCACGCGCTGAATCTGCAACTGACGAATTGTTCTGACCAAGATATAACCAATGATTGGATATAAAAACGCTATGGGAAAGTTTTCTATTTGCAGCGGGTCTTGCAACACATACACCCAATTTGCAGCAGTTGTCAAACCAAGCAGCAAATGCTGATTACGCGAGTTTTCGTATATTGCTGCTAACAGCATCACACCGTAATATAGATGCGAAACGATAAGATAATATTGATACGTCCCCGATACATATATAAATACATTGACACATAGCACACCGAGTGCTAAAAATAACATTTTCATGAGACGTTTGCGTGGCGTTCGAGATTACAACCCGCAGAGAACCTCACGCGCACGCTGCGTTGATTCCCTCTCATCCAATTGAGTTAACCTACTTGCCAATTTAGAAAATTCGCTAACATTTTTAAACCAACGCGACCACTCTTCTCTAAATGAAATTGTGTTGCGATGAGATTGTTATGGGCAATTGCACTACAGAATTCGAGACCGTATGTTGTTTTTCCGATGATAGTTTCTTCCATTTGTGGAACAGGATAATAGGCATTTACGAAGTAGAAGTGAGCAGGATTAGGGACACCTTCAAAGATTTGGTGTGGACGTACTTGCCGGACTTCATTCCATCCGATTTGCGGTACTTTGAGCCGTTTGTGAGTGGTGTATTTTTTCACGCAACCGGAAAGTAGTCCGAGACACTCGGTATCTTCCTCCTCACTATGTTCAAAAAGGATTTGGATACCGATACAGATACCTAGCATCGGTTTACCGGATTCGTAAAATTTGAAGAGAATATCGTCAAGAGAGCGGTTCTGCAAGTTTCCCATAGTCGCTTTTGCGGCACCGACTCCGGGGAAGATAACGCGTTCTGCGGCAAGAATGGTTTCAGCCTCATCAGTTATCTGATTTTCATAGCCGAGTCGATCTAAAGCGCGGGCAACACTTGTAAGGTTTCCGGCCTTGTAGTCTATAATTGCAACCATTTATATTTTTCGGCTCCGATAGAGAGTTTTCTATAACACCCAAGCCATTCAATTCTCCAGTTGTCCTATCTTCTTTCAAAAGTCTCTTCCTGTAGGAGCGACCTCCTGGTCGCGACTAGGAGGTCGCTCGGACAGAATGTAAGAGGCGCAATGAATTGCGCGACTACGAACCAATAGGATGAGTGCGGTGGTTTGGCATCTCCCGATGGACATCGTTTAATCTGACTTTATGAGTTTAGGTTTTTCGTGCCCCTTCCACTCATAAACCTCTGTTGGATTTGATTCAAATACTTTAAGCCGAGATTTTCTATCCAGATTCGGATCGGGTACTTTATTAAGTTCAAGACGAACTTTTACCCATGCATTCCATCCATAACCCAACGTATACGAATATACGTCTCTCCATATCTGAGTTACAGCCGCTTTGACTTCTTCATATTCTGCATTATGCCTATATATAAGGTTTGCCCTGAGATCGCCACCTCTATCAAAATAAGATATAGTGTAGCCAAAAGCCTTTCTACTATCTTCGCCCGAAAACATATTATTCCTATTCAATTCAAGTGCAAGCCATTGCATACGCGTCGGAGCATAGCGTTTCAATCCCTCTTCAAGATGGTGTTGATTGAAAAGGTCGGCACCCAGATTGAACTTTTCTTGTGCCCAACCTCCTGCCAAAAATATAAGGACACACCCAAGTATTCCTAACAAAACTTTATATCGTTTTATCATCGTGCTCTCCTTTGTGAGTGCGTGGGTTTAGCGTCTCCCGCAGGACACAGGATTTATAAGTTTATAGGTCTATAATAGATATCCCGTTCTCCCTTAAACTTAATCCTTTCATATTTTCCAAATCTCTCCAATTCCTTCAATACTTGATGAACCTGTGCATGAAAATATTTAAGTTTATTTTCTCCTCCACCTCTTTGCAGATGGTATTCTTCTATTTTCGCTTTATAATCGTTGACAGACAACCAAGTCGTTGGTAAAGTTAAGTGATTTTCAAGAATGTCTCTGATAATAGTTTGACTGAGAGGTTTTCCTTCATGTTCATATCTTTGATTCATCAGATATCTCCTTTAGCGCGGAGGTTTTGTGTCTTCCCGCAGGGTTGTCGTGTGAAAATACGGTGCGGTTCTGGACGTTCATAATCTAACTTCTTACTCCAACGAACTATAATTTGGGAAATGTAATCTCTGGCACCGAGACTATGATATCAAGAGATGGAATATATATGTATTTTTCTCTATCTATTGCATCAGGATAGTATTCACATAACTTCTTAATAATGGTATTTCGCCAATCTTTATCAGAAACATAAAGGTCTATTTCTTCTTCCGACACAGAATCTGCAGACTTAACTTTAATTTGAAAAGAATATGAGTGACCAAATTCAGATTCTTTTGTAAAAGAATAAAGTGTAATTGTGAAGTCAGGTGTTGATAGATCCTTTCCAATTTTCCTTATCTGTTTTTTTAGTTCAGGATAGATATCCGCATGAATATTACTCATATTGCTCTCCTTTGTTAGCGCGAGGGTTTAACGTCTCAGCGCGAGTTATCGTGTGCAAATACGGTACGGTTTTGGACGTTCATTCTGATAATTTTTCTCTTGCTTTCTGTTTATGTTGTTCAAATCCATTTTCTACTATCCTTGCATAGTTTCTATAACGGTAAAAATATAGATCCAATTGTTTCGTAGTATTTTGAATAGAATCATTTAATTCTGACAGATTCAACTCTTTTTCAGGATGTGCTTTGGTGCTATTGATAGAAAATAATTCGGATACATGTTTTACCATATCTACCTTTTCTTCTAATTGTTGAAGATCTTTACGGATATGTTCGACACAATCCGCTAACCTTATTCTTGCATTGTCTAATTGATCTATACAATCATCTATCATTTTTTCTCTTTCTTCTGATAACATTTCTATCTCCTTTTAGTAGTTAGCGCGGAGATTTAACGTCTCCCCGCAGGACGATTAGGCTTTTAATCGCTTGGGAAAAAGGATCTGTTAAATATGACACCGTATTCCAAATAAATATAATACAGTGAAGCACGCCATTCACGTTTCTGATACCCAAGATTTTCATTTAAAACTACCTCTCCATCTTCCCTTTCAACGGAACTTGAGCATCCCTTCCCTATGACGGTGAAATTCATATTTTTTAAAAACTTTTCAGCCCGGTCAATAATTCTGCTTGCTTTTTGGCTGCTAAAGTTGATTTTTACCCAAGCAATACCTTTGCTAGTTCCTTCTCTATTCTCCATTGTTATACATCCTTTTGTTAGTGCAGGTTTTTTGTCTCTCGCAGGGTTGTCATGTGAAAATACCGTGCGGTTTTGGACGTTCATTTCAGAAGTTCGAAATTGTTTTTATACTCTAAATATTTCTTTCTAGGGCAAATTTTATCTTTACCTTTAACTTTACTAGCAAGCGTAATCGGAAATCGACCATTTATGTCAAATTTTACGTATTCCTTAAGTTTACGCGAAGGTATTATCCAGTAAGTATCAATAGGTTCAGAATAGAATATAAAAAAATATGTATCCCTCGGTTTAAAGCACTTGCCAGTAAATACACCTGGGGCTTGAACATGTTTTGACCTGGCTTTAATTTGAATATCCAAGTATCTATTATCATCTATCCTAAGAACACAATCTATTTGTTTGTCGTCTACTAAAGGCATATACACATCATAACCTCGATTAAGTAGTTCTGCGACTGCTCTATATTCTTGACGTTTCCCAAATGCGGCCGTACCTATTTCAGATTTTCTCATTTCTATATCCCTTTGTTAGCGCGAGGGGTAACGTCTCCCCGTAGGACGAAGTTGTCAACGGAATAGAGTTTGTTCATTCACTAATACCAAATTAACTTGATTAGGTGTCTTCTGATAAAGTCAGCATGACGAGGCACGGAGCCCCGCGCTACAAATTGGGTTAATTTGGTATTACAAATGCATCAAGAATCAAGCGTTTGCAGTTGTTTGTGAAGATTCGCCATTTCAATTGCGGTTACAGCTGCTTCAGCACCTTTGTTACCGGCTTTTGTCCCTGCCCGTTCAATTGCCTGCTCAATCGTATCTGTGGTTATAATACCATAAATAATCGGAATGCCAGTTTGCAGCGAAACTTGCGCGATGCCCTTTGCACTTTCACCTGCGACATAATCAAAGTGTGGTGTAGCACCGCGAATTACGGCACCTATACAGATAAGCGCATCGTATCGCTCACTTTCAGCAAGCTGTTTAGCAATGCTTGGCGTCTCAAAAGCACCAGGTATCCAGACAACATCTACTTCATCTAAGTTGCCCCCGTGGCGTTTAATTGCATCAAGTGCTCCATCCAATAGTTTTGTGGTGATGAAACTGTTAAATCGGCTTACAACGATTCCGAATTTGAGTCCAGTGCTATTTAGATTACCCTCATATATGTTTGGCATTGTTTTTATTTCCTGCAAGATGATTTGTATGTACAATTTAAAGAAGGTGTCCCAGTTTTGTGCGTTTCGTCTGTAGATAACGTTGGTTGAAAGGGTTCGGCGTTGTTTGTAAGGGAATTTGTTCCACAATCTCTAAAGCATATCCAGACAACCCCTTGACTTTGTGAGGGTTGTTCGTCATTAATTTCATCTTTTTGATCCCTAAATCAACGAGAATTTGCGCCCCTATACCGTAATCGCGTAAATCTGGCGGAAATCCAAGACGTTCGTTCGCTTCAACGGTATCCAACCCTTCATTGTCTTGCAGATGATACGCGCGAATCTTGTCTTTGAGTCCCATGCCTCTACCTTCCTGCCGCATATACAGCAGCACACCCCTTCCTTCTTTCTCAATGTTTTGAAGCGCAATTTGGAGTTGCTCGCCGCAATCACAACGAAGTGAGCCAAAGACATCACCTGTCAAGCATTGGGAGTGGACCCTTACCAATACAGGGTTTCCATCGGAAATTTGCCCTTTGGTTAAAGCAACATGAGTGTCAGCCGAATCATTCGGTGGTGGTGTCCCATCAACGCTACTCTCATAAGCGTGGAGTTTGAATTCTCCGTGTACAGTTGGGATAGCAGCAGTTGAAACTCGTTTAATCAGAGTTTCCGTTGTTCGGCGGTAGGCGATGAGGTCAGAAATAGTTATGATTTTAAGGTCGTGATGTTGTGCAAATTCAAGTAACTCTGGAACCCGCGCCATAGTGCCATCATCGTTTAGGACTTCGCATAAAACTCCTGCTGGGTATAACCCGGCGAGACGCGCCAAATCAACCGTAGCCTCCGTATGTCCTGCGCGTCGAAGCACACCGCCCGGCTTTGCTTCCAATGGGAAGATATGCCCCGGTCTCACAAAGTCCGTAGGGACAGCGTTTTCATCAACAAATTTCCGAATGGTATACGCTCGTTCTTGGGTAGAAATTCCGGTGGTGACTTCCTTTGCATCAATTGTCACAGTAAATGCAGTTTGCATCTGCGCGGTGTTGTCAACGACCATGGGATTAAGCTGAAGTTCATTGAGTCTTTCGGAACAAGTGGGAAGACAAATCAACCCGCGCCCATGTTTTGCCATAAAGTTTATGGATTCTGCTGTAACCTTTTCCGCTGCCATGATAAGATCGCCTTCATTTTCGCGGTCAGGTTCATCAACGACAATAATTATTTCACCCGCTTTAATGGCTGAGAGGGCTTCAGGAATGGTGCTAAATTTCATGATATATTTTTGGCTTTAGTTCTTTAACCGTATCCATGTTTTTGCAAAAATTCTATATCAATTGTCTGCGATGGCTTGATCTGATGTTGCATAAGCGTTTCAATATAACGTGCCATCACATCAACTTCAATGTTAACATTTTCGCCGTTTCGTTTTCCTCCAAGGGTTGTAACTTGTAAAGTGTGAGGAATGAGAGCTACCTCAAATTTATTATCAAACACATTCGCTATCGTTAAACTCACACCATCAACAGCAATAGAGCCTTTGTAGGCAATGTAAGGTTTCACGTTTGGACTGACTGTTACCTGCATGATTGAAGAAGATCCTTCGTGTTTCCATCCACTGATGGTAGCAATTTCGTCCACATGACCTAATACGAGGTGTCCTCCAAGCCGATCACTTAATCGGAGTGAACGTTCCAGATTGACAGGCATGCCGACTTTACATGAACGCAAAGTAGTTCTACGGCAGGTTTCCTCGCTGATATCGGAAATGAATCCATCCTGTTCAAGATCGCGAACTGTCAGACAGGGACCTTCAACGGCGATACTATCTCCTACTTTGGTATCCTCCAACACTGTTTCTGCCTTAATTTTGACAGTTACACCACTGGATTTCGGATGTACTTCGGCTATCGTGCCAATTTCTTCAATGATTCCGGTAAACATTATTAACGAAATATCCCTCAATCAATATGTCACAGCCAAGTTCGGTGATTGTCCGTCGTTCTAATTGCGGGGCATCAGCCAAACGCGCAATCCCTTCACCGTCAAATACGCCTGGTGCCTGATTCCCCCCAATGAATTTGGGTGCCACAAAACACATCGCCTTATCCACAACACCGGACGCTAATGCGCTTGCGTTGACTTTACCGCCACCCTCTACCAAAACACTTGTTATGCCTCGTGCACCTAATGTCTCCATCAATGTTTTGAAACAGACCCGTCCTTCTTTCGCTGGTGTTACAATGACTTCGGCACCAGCCTTTTCCAAAGTAGCGATGTTACCTGCAGATGCCTGAGGTGTAACAGCAATAAGGACACCTGCTTCGCTCTTTGGATTGAATATCTTTGCAGATGTAGGTGTTCGTCCGTGAGAATCTAAAACAATACGGGTTGCATCTTTGCCATGTTTGTGCGGTAATCGCGTTGTTAACGCAGGATTATCGCTTGTAATAGTCCCGATACCGACGAGAATTGCATCTACTTCATCGCGTATCTCATGAGTCCTTTCTCGTGATGCTGGTGACGTAATCCATTGTGATTCACCCGTGGACGTTGCGATTTTGCCATCAAGACTCATCGCTGTTTTCAAAATAACAAACGGGTAACCTGTTTTCACATATTTTATATAAATCTCGTTCAGTTTTTCCGCTGCTTCTGCACATAATCCAAAGGTGACTTTTATACCCGTCTGCTCTAACTGCTGGATACCTTTTCCTGCAACTTTCGGATTAGGGTCCAGAAGTGCAGCATAAACATGCGCGATTCCTGCTTGGATAAGCGCATCGGTACACGGAGGTGTTCGTCCCCAATGGCAACAAGGTTCAAGGTTCACATAAAGTGTGCCACCCGCTGCTTTCTCATTAGCCGATTGCAAAGCGTGAATTTCCGCGTGGGGTCCGCCTATCTCCTGATGATAACCTTCACCTACAATCTCTCCTGCATTAACAATCACCGCACCAACAAGCGGATTCGGACTTGTGCGTCCTTTTCCTTGTTGTGCTAAAGTCAATGCGCGTTGCATAAACGTTTTATGCGTTTCGTTCATCTCAATGTATCACCCACAATGTTGAGCATATAATAGTATACCATATTTTCACGCCAATTCAAAATCATTTTTAGCAACGTCTACTGACTTCAAGCATTCAAGGAGCTCATCCTGATCAACCAAATCAAATTGATGCGACCCAATATACATATACCGAATAATACCGAGTTTGTCAATGACAAACGTCGCGGGTCTGGCAATGTTGTAAGCCTCAAAGCTAAGCCAGTGGTATACGCCATAACTTTTGATGACACTCCGATCTTTGTCAACCAATAGTGGATAGGTTATGCTGTTCCGTTTGGCATAACCACGTAGTTCCCGAGGCCACTGTCCTGCAATGCTGATCGGTGTGGCGTTATATTCCGCGTAATCATCGGAATGTTCTTGTACTGCTGCCAACTGGCGGCGACTATTTGGTCACCACGTCCCTCGGAAAAAGGTCAAAACCACGTGTTGTTCGTCGCGATAGGATGAGAGTGACACTACCTGTCGTCGATGCGAGGGAAGTGAAAATAAAGGGGCAGTATCGCCAATATTGAGAATCTTGTTTTTGCGTGGCATGGGGTTATTGTCTCAAATATTGTGGGTTGTGTCAAGTATGAAATAGTACTTGAAAACTGAATGGCCCTGGTTATTATCTACCTACCGACTAGTGTTCTGTCCACTTTTATTTTTAGGGTAATTTGATCGTAGAGGCGAGGTTTCCTCGCCCTATAGCCAAATCACATACCCGTAATTTTAGGATGGACAGACCACTAGTGCTATGTCCACTCAAATTTTATGGGTAAAGGTCGCGATTCGGAGATCGCTCGGACACCAATGTTGCATATTGTAGGAGGGAACTCCGATTCCCGACTATTGTCGCGACTCACAATTTGAAAGTGGACACAGCACTAGTAATAGACCAGATGATTTGGGGATATGAACAGTCAGATGCCGGATGGGAACTCTTGTAAAGTTGATCCGCGCCTTATTTCTCATGAAGTTCTGAGATATTGTGCCAGACGTCATTAAATCACACGTTCGGATTATACCCAAAGTAAAAAAAACATCGTTTTTAATTGACATATTGTCAATTACATGATTTAATACGTTCTAAGGAGGAACACCATGAAAAACGTCATGTTATGCTTAATACTCTTTGGTATGTTCACATTGTCGGTTTTCGGTGAGTTGACACAAGCAAACCTTAATAAGATTAGCTTGATTGTCAATGAATCCGAAGAGCGCGTTAAAAAGGATATCATAGCAGAGATCGATAGCACCAAGAAAGACATAAAAGAGTATATTGACATCAAAATAGACAGCGTAGAAAAACGTTTGTCAACATATAACTGGGTGATTTACGTCCTGATGCCTCTTATTGTGGCTGCCATAGGTATACCCACCGCTATCATAGCATGGAGTAGTGGAAAGGATCGGTCACTTGAAAAACATATTGAAACACTTAAACAGGAAATAGAAACGCTTAAACAACAGCGGATTGTAACTCCATAATTCCCTTCCCCGACGATCCGCTGCGTGTAAGGAATACCACGAGGATATACACGCGAAGAAAGATTTTGGAGGGAGGTAATCTGTTCTGAATACCAGAAGCGCGCAGACAAGTGCGCTTTTTTTATTGCAAGGTGTGTATCGCGACCAGCCTTGAGAAGAATATGCAATAATACCCAATTAACGGGATTTGTAGCGCGAGGTCCCCGTGCCTCGCAATACTGACTTTATCGGAAAACTTCGAATCAAGTTAATTTGGTATAAAACCCCGTTCAGAGCGTTAAGATAGACACTGATACATATCAACTCCAATACTATCAATTGGAAAGGTGTGATAATGTCAAAATTAACGTTAACGGAAGCAGTAAAAATCGTTCCAGTATCACAGGCAACGCTTTATCGTGACTTCAAAAAAGGGAAGGTTTCTTTTGAAACAAACGGGAAGGATAGAAGGCTTATTAATGTTTCAGAACTGGAGAGAGTGTACGGTGAACTCAAAACACCGGTGCAATCGGAATACGTTTAGGATGATGGACGAGGCACGGAGACCTCACACTACAATAAAGGCGCGGAATCGTCTTTACAATTCCGGCAATGCCCGCACAATCTCAACTGTCTGTAAACTGACAGAGATAACCCGTGCAATCAAATCCACAATATACCGCGGCGCATCCGAACGATTCGGGTCGTTTACAATACCGCTCCGTTTGTCCACCTTGACGCGATACTGATCCACAACCCACTCCAACGCAGAACGTGTGCCAAGCCGATACGTGTATGAATCAGCAGGGATACCGTCTATTGTGAGAAAATCGTTATATTTCAACTGCGTTTTGTCTTTAGACAATTTCATCTTCTCAACGCGCCAATCTATCGGCATATCCGATGATTCAATATATCGCAGCCCATCATATTTCGGTTGAGACTCATAGTTGATATGGATATCCGCTAACTGCGCGCCTGCGTTGGCAAATCCCCAGAAATCTTCAACAGATGAGGCAAACGGGATATGTGGCAGGTCACGCTTGAGGTTCATGGCATATTTCTCACGATAGTCGGGATGATGCAGGAGGGCGTAGGTATAGTGAAAGATGTCCCACTTACTGATAGTGTCATCGCCATAGTGCTTGCGGAATTCTGCCAATGCCCAATCGGTGATGTTCTCTTGGCGGTTTGTGCCATCCTCATTGTAGGTGTAGAAAGGGAAGCATTGGGAACCACTTTGTGGAAGTAAGTCAGGAATGTTGCTAACCATTAGTGCAAACATTGGTAATTCTTTCCCTACCTTTAACCATATCACCTTATTTTCAGTTTCTGTCTCTAGTGTTGGAAAAATGGATGGCATCAGATAGACGCAATTATTCAAAACACGGTCGAAGAATAGGTTGGATTTTGTGAACGGACGATAGAGTGAAGTTCGCACCTTGTTTTCAGCATATTCGGCAAATCTGCCGCGTTGCAAGTGCTGACGCAATTCTCGATCCCACTTGATTTTTGTGTCGTCATAAACCACGAAATCACTAACATTTACTTGTAGATTTTCTCTACGTCTCCATCTGTCCACCTCAGCGTTGTAAGTGTTAACCATTCCTTGAACGTTATCAATAAGCACATTCCGGTTAGAGTGGTAAGCCCATGCATCACGACCGGTTTTAACGCCGCTGCTGTAGGTTTTGAAAATCACATCCACTGCTGCACCTTTCTGTGCTTTTGCTTCCTTCGTTCCTAGTGGGATAAAGGTATTAAACTCGGCGTGGAGTCCTTCGGTCAACCATGTGTATTGTGTGTTCGGTTGAATCGTTTGCCACGCAACATTACCCGCGTGTTGGCGTTCATTCATAAAGTCAAATTTCTTATTTTTGTTCCAAAAATCATCGGTTCGGTAGTAAGAGATACGTGCTGTTTCTGATGGGTTCTGCTGTGTCTTGACAAAAAAGTTGATACTCACGCCAACCCGAATTCCAAATACGTTTGCATCAGAGACCTTTAATCCTTTCCGTGCGTTCCCGCCTAAATCCAGAATATAGATCGCGTCAAAATCGGCTGCGAGATGTTTCCGCATGCCATCAAATGCTAAACCGTCAAGAAATCCGTTGTTTGTAATAAACGCGACAATACCTTCTTCGCTAATCCTGTCCGATGCCCACCGAATTGCTTTTATGTATGGATCATAGAGGGCACTTTTGAGTGTCGCTTTGGAATCTGCAGCATAGGTATCCAAAACCCGCTCGTCCATCGTTGCGTATTTTCGATTTCTGTTGTTATCACTATCATTCACCTGCCACGCGTTGTAAGGCGGATTACCGATAACGACAAACATGTCTGCCGCCTTCTGTTTTTCCACCCGTTCTGTGTTTTCACGCGTGAAGAGTTGAAACTGTCGATCTTCAAGCAGCTCAAAGGTATCCGCAAGCGTTATACCTTCAAATGGCAGATAGGTCTGTGTGCGTTGAAAGAATTCCTGCTCAATGTTCAGACTCGCGATGTAGTATGGGAGTAGCATCACCTCATTGCAGTGCAGCTCGTGCCGATATTTCTCCTCTAACGCTGTGTCTTGGATGTCCTGCATCAGTCGGACGATAAAGTTGCCTGTGCCAACAAACGGATCGATGATATGCACCCCCGTATCCGAAAGCGACCGTCCGAACTCGGTTTCAAGGATATGCGCAACGCTATTCACCATGAAATCCACAATCGGTTGTGGCGTGTAGACGATGCCGTGTGTATCTGCAACATCTTCCGAAAATCCCTGAAAAAACTTCTCATAGAAGGTGTTGAGGAAGTGCTGTTTTTGAGAGAAATCTCTGCAGAGCAAGGCTGCCTGTTCAATGGCGACATAAAACCGATCAAGCGGTTCAAGAAACGCATCCCGACTTACTGCGTGCCGCATCAACGCATCGCTGACATTTTCAATCTCGCGTGCGATGATGTTGCGTCTGGTAAAATCGGATCTTTCGAACACGGTGCGGAAGATACGTTCCGTGAGAATGTGTTGTATAAGCATCTCCTCAACAGCGAAACGGGAGAGGTCGGGGTTGATTGCGGTGCGGCAGATTTCGTAAAAGTCGGTAAACGCTTTTTTGAACGTCGGGTCTGTCTCATACCGTTGCTCAATGAGTTCCATCAATTTGTTTGCGAGGTCGGGGACGTGGGCTCTGAAGTCGGCAACGGCGGTCTGCCAATTGTCAAGTGCCGGTGCAGTGTATGAGAATAGGTATTGGATAGTCGTGATTAGGTTGGCAGGTTCGGAAATATCCAGGTCCAGTGCTACCTGTCCGTTCTGAATCAAGATGCCGCGTTCTGGTGTTTGAAACAGGATATTGTCAAGTGGATAGCCTGCCTTCTGTTTTTCCTGCACGGCTTTAGAGAGGTCGTCATCGGTATCTTTCGCTTCCCAATAGGCGATGGGGATTCCGTATTCGTTTAAGACGGCACCGTCAATCACGATACGATCGCTTGTTGTGGTGCGCATTGCGTATTGTGGAATGAGCGTTGCATCTACCTGTCTGGCGCATATATTGAGTAGTGTTTCAAAAGAGGCACTTACTGCGCCTTCGTGTGTGATGTCGTGTTGGTGGTATTGCTGTAACGTGGCGTAGTAGTCTCGGATTGCTTTGTGGGTTGGTTTTAGGTTAAGTTGCGGCATGAGGGTATGATAACAGGTTTTGGGGTGTAAATCAAGGGGAAATTTGCGAGGCAAACCCAAAAAACAGCTGCGTTTTCATCAAATATGTGTTATAATAAGAGTGTTAAGTTTTGGACAATTTTAAGGTTCTAATAAGGAGTTAGCATGGTCCCCGAAATACAAACTGCTCAAGATATATGGCCCCAACTTGATTCTATTGTATATGTCCCGCGGACAGAGACCGATTATCGTCAACTTTCGTCTCTACGGGACGAGTTAAAAACTCTCATCGGTGCAAGCGAAAATCACCCATTGGTTTCATTAATGGAAGTGGTTGCGGCACTTATTGAAAAGTATGAATCAGAACAAGAGGCGGCGGAACGTGAAGCTTGGTACGGTCTCTCTATGCAGATGCTTGCCCGAGCATACGGGGAAGACGAACCTGAGTACACAACAGATATGCTTAAATGGGTGAACCCAGATTATGAAGGAAAGTGATGTCATTCACATCAATTCCATAAAAATCTCATTGGCCAAGAAAAGCCCGCGCTGAGTAAAGCGGAGATGTGTGTCTGTCTGCTCTAACAACTGTAAATCCATCCATTTTTTAATATCGTTTCCAAACACCACATCAAGTTTTTCTCCAAAACGTCGCTCATAATCCGCTAAACAGATACCTTCTCGTTTACGAAGTGCAAGCATGAGGGTCTCGGCTTTTTCAGCATCTCCTGTCAAACGTTCAGTGTCTGAAATCGGTTTGTTGCATTGGTGAAGTGCTTCAATATAAGGCGGAATGCCTCGGATGTTGGTATAGCGCACACTTTCAACGTATCCACACGCGCCTACACCGAGTCCGATATATTCCTGATTATTCCAATATACAAGGTTATGTTTCGCCTCTCGATTTGGTCGGGCAAAGTTACAAATTTCATAATGTGTATATCCGTGTGACGTGAGTGTTTCAATAGTCCATTGGAACATATCTGCTTCAGTGTCTTCAGCAAGGAGAACAAACTCCCCTGCTTTCCACCACTCATAAAACGGTGTTGATTCCTCCATGACGAGGTTATATGCTGAGATATGTTCGGGTTCAAGTGAGAGGACAGCGTTTAAGGTGTCTTGCCATGCCTTCATCGTTTGCTTAGGAAGTGCGAAAATTAAATCAATGTTAATGTCCTCAAAGCCGTTTTCGCGTGCCAATTGGTAACTATGTAGAAATTCTGCAACAGTGTGGATTCTGCCTAATTGTCGTAGTATTTCGTCTTGCATCGCTTGCAAACCGAAACTGAGACGATTTACACCAGCATTCTTCATCACGCTAAGTTTTTCGCTATCAACGGTGCCCGGATTGCATTCCACAGTGATTTCGGTATCAAGACATATTTGAAAATGTCTCTGTAGATCGGATAATAGCTGTTCCAAGGCTTTGGCAGAAAGGATAGAAGGGGTGCCGCCGCCGATGAAAATTGTTTTTAAGGGAGCGGTTTGTGGCGCGTATAGTTTCATCTCCGTTCGGAGCGCGTCTAAGTATGCTTTCGCTTGTTCCTTGTGGAAAGAATAAGTATTGAAAGCACAATAGTAGCACTTCGTCGTGCAAAACGGAATGTGGATGTAAAGGGAAGAAGCCATTTTAACCGGATTTTTGAAATTAGGAATTCATTGCGGAACAGATAACTTTTAGTTCCCTGCTTGAAGTTGGTTTTCTCGGGATTCTATTGAAAATTTAAAACCTAACTCGTGCAGTATTTTGCGCATTGTATTAAGTTGCGGATTTCCGTTTGCAGAAAGGAGTTTGTAGAGTCCTTCATCGGTAAGGCTAAGGCGTTTAGCTAACTCGGACAGGTTTCCTTGTGCTTCTGCAACATCTTTGACAGCAAGTAAAAAAGCATCTATATCCTCGTTTTTCTGATAATCCTCAAGTGCCACGGAAAGATATATCTTTGCGTCCTCCGGATCGCTTAGTTGTTCAATATGATAGTCTCTGAATTTTCTATAGTTAGGCATTCTCTAACTCCATAGCACTTAATTATTACATATAATCAAATTCCAATCCGACTCGGATAGCGGAACCTTCATCAGCGTAAGTAAAGGCTTCGTTAATATTGTCAAACGGAAAAGTGTCAGAGATGATTTTGTGGAAAGGATATTTGTCTCGTGTACGGCTAAGAAAATCAAGCGCACGTGGTATTATACCATTTCTCAATAATTATATTCCATTTGCGACTTTCGTGAAATATTTAAAACTTGTGATTTGGGCAATAGCTGCCTTAGTATAATTTCTCAAAATTTGTGTAATTTTGTCCTGCATTTCCTCTATTGTCCCTAATGTGTGCTGAAACAATTTGGCTTTGATGTCTTGCCAGAGCCTTTCGATCGGGTTCAACTCCGGACTATAAGGGGGTAGAAAAATCAAGGCGATATTGTCAGGAAGTTTTAGGGATTTCGCATAATGAAAACTCCCATTATCAAGCACAAGGATATTTAACGTCTCTGGAAAAGTCTTTGCTAACTCATCAATGAATATTTGGAAACAGACACCATTGAGCCAGGGCATTTCAAGGAAGAAACTTTCTCCTGTTATTGGTTCCACAGCACCGTATAGATAAAGGTTCTCGAAAGTGTAATTGATGTTGGCAATCGGTTTGACACCGGGCATGGTGATACGCCGAGACGAGACAGGCAAAAGACCGCATCTTGACTCATCTTGGCAAAAAAGTCGGGCGTTTTGAAAAGATGATGTGTGCTGCGAAATCACGTTATCAACGGTTGTCGCGAAGTTGGCAGCGAACGTATCACACGCTTTTTGGCTTTTTTTTTTATGACTTTTGCGAGGCACTTTGAGTTTGGCGTTCCATTTATAGCGAATTAGCGCGTGAACAGTTTTATAGTTCATTTGGACATCAAAGGTTTCGGAAATATAGTCTGTTATCTGTTGATAACTGGAAAAACCCTCCGGTTTTTCCAGTTCCGCTCGCAACAACTCTTGTTGTTCTTTGGATAGCCGAGGGGGACGCCCCGGGGAATAATCCCGATCCAAAAGCGCATCAAGTCCTTCGGACGCATAAGTCGCTAGCCAGTGTCCAATCGTTTTTCGGTGAACACCTATCAGCGCCGCCGCTTGTTTGCGAGTTGTCGCTTGACCACTGCGAAACAGGTAAAGGGCTGTCAATCTTTGCTTTTGATAACCTACGGGTGTTTTTCTCAACAGGCTTTTCAACTCTGAAACACTTTCTGTAATCTGTGGAGGTTTTATGTTCATCGGTGTCAATCCTATAATTTGTAAAATCGGAATGATTTGTAAAATTGGAAAAAGTTTAGCAGAAATTGAAAATTTTCTAAAGGAAAAATATATATAAGAAATGGTATTACCCACGGTTCATAAACGATCACACCGCGGATAGTTTTACTACATCGAACGATATTGCCAGGGTCGATTTCGGTTGGAAATCCGAGATTGATGTTGCCGATCCAGAGGTAACGTCCACCCCACTGTAGCATTTCTACACCCTCAGCGAGGACACGCGGCGAACCAACAAATTCTGCAACAAGGTCGGCACCGATGCCACCTGTGTGATCAAGGACGTAATCAACTCGGTCTGCCATGTCAAGTTCATCTACATTGACGGTATAATCCGCGCCAAATTCATGCGCAAGTGCAAGACGTGCCGGCAAGCGGTCAAGGACAATGATTTTTCCAGCACCCATCTCTCTTGCTACGGCAGTTGCATAAAGTCCAAGTCCGCCTGCTCCTTGGATAACAACCGTGTCTCCAAGTGTGATGCCAATCTGATTAAGCCCGTAAATAACTTCCGATAAAGCACAGTTAATTGGGGATACGAGTGTATCCGGCAGTTCATCAGGCACCTTAAATACCCAATGTCCAGTTTTCATGTAGTAGTATTCACCGTATGTACCATGGAAATGTGGATGTTCTTCACTGGATACACCGAGCCAATCTCGGTAGCGATTCGGGCATCCGGGTTTCCCGTTGAGACACACCCAACAACGTTGACACGGCTTGAAATAGGAGTAAACGATCCGATCCCCTTCCGTTAGCGATTGACCAATGCTGTCTTTTTTGACATTTCGCCCCATCGCTTCAATGGTGCCGATCATTTCATGACCTAATACTTGTGGGATGTCACTTTCAATTTTCGGACCGTTACCTCGCCAAAAATGCAGATCAGAGCCGCAAATATTTGCCATTCGGATCCGGACAAGCATATCGTCGGGTGTTACGGATGGAACCGGATATTCTCGGAATTCCAACGGGACCTGCGGTTGTGTAAAGATAGCAACCTTCCCTGTTTTCATGGAAATCTCCAACGGATAGGATCAGAATCTCCGCTTGTTTCAACTATTAGTACTCATCAAAATTGACAACTTTCCATTTTCCATCAATGTTTTCAGTGGTAATAACTGCATTTCGGGTATGGGGGGTTGTGCCGCTGCGACTCATGATTTTCAATTGATAGTTGAATAACACGTGCGTTACGTTTTCAATTTCGCTTGCTGTTTCTTTTCCCATCTGCTTATACTCAATTTTTGGCATTTCGGGGGTAGGATCATCTTGTGTGCGTACCTCTTGCAATCGCGTAATTTCTGTTTCCAGCTTTTCTGTTGCGAGTCCCGAACTCAATTGAAGTGCTGCTGTTTGGTTTGCGTGTATGTAGTAATTGTAGATAAAATCTTCAGTGACAGCTTGCGGGGTATTCCGATTTGAACATGCAAATAACAAGAGTATAGAAAGTATGGCGTATTGTAATTTCATTAGGCTATTTTTCTTTTTGTCGAATCATCGCCACGTTAAAGATGCGTCTTTCATAGCCGTATGCGGGTTTGTTCACGACCTTATCCAATGCCCATAAGGCTGAAGAACTACCACCATCAAAGTTAATAGCGTGCTTGATGCCGAGGTCCTTAAAAAAAGTTGCCATATCATAGAGAGTCATTCCCATGCTGTAGCCGGATTGCCTACCATCAACTACAATAAGAAATAGTTTCTCATCGTTAAATCCCAAGGCACTTCGTGGATGGCGCTGTGCACCGTTGCTATGCCTATAGTAACTATTACCTCTTAAACGCGAAAACTCTACCAACTCAGGTTCAATTTCACCGTTTCGTAATAGTCGTAGATTTCCACCGACACCTTCCTTAACTGTCTGCCATTTTTTTGGCGTTAGTGCAATTTCCAATTCACCTGTTGAAGATTTGAGAATTTTTCTGTACAAGCGGATTCCCAAGCGTGGTTCTACCGCGAGAACAACACCATCAGACGGAATAATACTGTTTCCGCGTGGATTAACTGCTGTCACGACAAAGTTACTCGTGTATTTCCCAGTGAGTGGAAGTGTCAGTTTTTTGAGTGTGAATTCATAACATCGGCGTGCTAAAGTTGTCCTTCCAAAGCGAGGCGTGAAAAGTACAACTGGACATAACGAATCGCAGATTTGATTGACCGCGTCAATCGCCAAGGTTTCTTCACCAATACGAAGTTTCCCGTTTAATTGAACTGCATCCATGAGGAATTCACCATCCGGTGCAACCCCAAAACTTGTTTCACCCCACGGTGATGGAGGAGAATACCCCCATCTATCAATCAACTTGGGTATGCTGACAAGCTCGCCTTTTTGAATGTGAAGGTTGAAAATCATACCACCTTGTCCCCAATTGTTCTCACGAATACCGAAACTACCATTGACACCAGCAAACGTTTGTATCCCTTTTTGTTTGAGTCGTCTGGTAGCACTACTGATAGTTTCACGTCTGAGAATTTGGGAATTGGCGAGTTCTACATCAAATCTAAGGTTTTCTGCATCGCGATCCATTTCAGCAACATAAACAACAGCATTTCTAGTCCACAAATATTTGTATAGCCTAAACCCATCAGGCCATCGCCTCATATCAAGAGCATCCCTGCGTAGAATAGAATTTGATTCCGCACGTATTTCGCGCGCCTCAACAGTATTAGATTTTGGACGCGTTTCCCTTGCTATAGGACGCGTTTCCCTTGCTATAGGACGCGTTTTTGTCACATCTACTTGGGTTGTAGGTAGCTGATTAGCATCATCCTCAATTAGTCGCAATATATTAATCGCTAAAATGAATAACAAGAGGAGTCCGCATATAGCAATCAGCTTAGGCAATGGGTTTCGGCGATTATATTCTGTGTACATAGAAATTCCCTACATTTAGTGGTTTAGTAGTGAGTCTGTCTCTTATGTAGAGGTTGTATCCGGACTCGACTTAGAAGGTTTGGAGGTGTTACACCTCTAACTCTGCATTTAGGTACTATCTTCAATTATAACTGATATTTTTCTTTATTGCAATGGGTTTGTAGAATTTGCAGCGAGGTACGAAAGGATTCCTATGTTTCACGGATTCAGTTAAAGTAAAGATATTTCTGTGAGGGACATCTATAGAATAGGTATACTTTACGATTTTTTACTAATTAGTCGGGTTGATCAGGTTTAACTATTTTAAATCTTATCTCACCCGGTTTCACTAACCCGAATCTTTTTCTGACGAGACGTTCCTTGGTTAAGGTATCATCTTTTAGCAATTCCACGCGATGCTTGAGTTTATCACGTTCGGCTTCAAGTCTATCAAGTGCTCTTTGGTAGTCTGCCTCAACACTTTGTGCATGTTGCCAATCTCTATAACCGCGCTGGAATTGTATGACGCTTACTATGAGCAAGGTAAATGCTATGATAAGTAAAACCAAGCGAAAAAAACGTATAAGAAAAAAACGCATAAAACTAACCTACAAGGGAGTGCATTGGGACCGCACAAATGCAGTTCAGTGCGAATTTGACATACTCCCAAGCCTAAAGTCTTGGGATTCTCAGTGAACCGATTGTGGTATCAACAATAGTTGCTTCATCTCGGACATACTCACTAAAAGAGATTTTAGCAAAAATAGTGTTTTTGTCAAGAAAAAACTGGAAACCAGAGTTAATAAAAACTCTTGGACCCAATTAACTTGATTCCACGTCTTCGGATAAAGTCGGCAGTGCAAGGCACGGGGACCTCACAAGACAAATCACGTTAATTGGGTATAATACCAAATTAACGGGATTTGTCTTATTTTCCGGACGGTAGGTGCGGTTTCTAACAGCACCATAGGCGTCAATTTAAGGAAATAAACCTATATTTGGATATCTTAGCCCCAGCGGGGCGGAATGTGTATAGACCACGATCCATACCAAACTCAAGCCCCAGCGGGGCGAAAGGTGTATATGGGCACATGTTGTCAGACACCTGTCACCCCGCTGGGGTTCAAGAGACTGTTGGACACCGTTTTCTATATACCTGTCGCACCGCTGGTGCTAAGATGTGATTTACCAAAGCCTCGGGGAGGCGAAAGGTGTATCAGACGCACTAACGTTACGCACTAAATTGACGCTAATGGTGCGGTTTCTAACAGCACCATAGGCGTCAATTTAGCGAAACCCCAGGTCCGGTAGGTTCGGTTTGTAACCGCACCTTATGCGTCAATGTAAGAAAAAATAGACATGTTTTTCACAGAAAAGTGTTGTTGATTGGAAACACTTCTTATATAATGTAGAAAATAATCTTATTTTACTTCTACCAAGAGGTGTTTCCAATGCAAACTTTAACACAGGTTCCTGATAAAATGCAACAGATTTTAACGACAACCGCCGATACAGCAGCACGCGACGCTGGTTTTGTCATAAGAAGCCGAAAACTCACGGGGGGTCGGTTCGTTGAGACCCTTGTTTTCAGTTGGTTAGAAAATCCTGATGCCACCTATACGCAACTCGCCCAAACCGCTGGTGCTCTCGGCACGCCTATCACTCGGCAAGCGATTGAACAGCGTTTCACCCCCGAAGCTGCATCGACTTTGAAAACTACGCTTGAAGCTGCTGCGCTTGAGGTCATTACAGCCGATCCGCAAGCACTTCCGCTACTCAAACATTTCAATGGTGTATATGCGCAAGACAGCACCTGGATAACACTCCCCGATGCGCTCCATGAAACTTGGGAAGGTGGACGCAAAAAGAACCATCCCAACAAATCCGCTGTGAAACTCCACCTCCGACTTGATGTCGCCACTGGCACTTTTGAACACTTTCAACTCACCAATGGCATCACCGCTGATAGCACCGCTGACAAGCAGATGGAGATGCTCCCAGCCGGTAGTTTGCGCCTCGCGGACCTCGGTTATTTTTCGCTTACAACCTTCGCAAAACTTTCCGAAGCAAATGTCTTTTGGATAGCAAGGTTGAAAGTTGGGTGTTCACTCTTTGACACCGAAGGGGAACCCTTTTGTTTACAAAAGTGGCTCAAGAGCCACACCACAAACACCTTTGAAACGCACATCACCATCGGTAAAAAAGCACGTCTCAAAGCACGCCTCGTCGCTCAGAAACTCTCCGAACAAGAAACCCAAAAACGCCGTAGAGATATCAAATGCCGTGCGAAACGGAAAAATGCCACACCTTCAAAGGCACGCCTACAACTCGCAGGATGGAATATCTATATCACAAATATCGGAGCAGACCAACTCACCCCGGAACAGATAACGGTTATCGCACGCATACGATGGCAGATTGAGTTGATGTTTAAGTGTTTCAAAAGCATCGGAAAGGTTCACACCTCACGTAGCAAAAAACCCTATCGCATCTTATGTGAAGTATATGCGAAACTCATCGTCGCAATCATCCGGCATTGGATCATGTTAGTCATAGGATGGCGATGCTTGCACCATAGTCTCATGAAAACAGCAAAACTTATTGCTACCTACGGACGCATACTTGCCATAAGTTTTCGCAAGTCTATAACATCGCTACGGCAAACTTTTAAGGAAATAAAACGGGCTTTCCAAAACGAGTGCTGCATTGACAGGCGGGCAAGCAGGAACACTACATTGGAACATCTTGAAAATGCTACGGAAAATCACTAAATTGACGCCTATGGTGCGGTTTCTAACAGCACCATAAGCGTCAATTTAAGAAAAGTCTGCGTTTTTATAAACACCTCTCAATAAGCATTATTACTGAGATTGTCTTATATTTAGTCCCGTAGGGACGATATGTTTATAGTACCTCGTCCTGCAAACCCATCTCTTCAGCTCTGTCCGAGCGATATGTGTATAACGTTTTATATAAACATTCCGCTCCTACGGAGCTCTAAGAGATTAAGGACATCGTTTTCTATAAACATTGCGTCCCTACGGGACTAAAGAGAATTCTCATATTTGAAAACCACTAAATTGACGCTTATGGTGCGGTTTCTAACAGCACCTACCGAGTGGGATCACGTTAATTGGGTATAAGACAGTCTCAGTCCTCATGCTTATTGAGAGGTGTTTGTCCAAACGCAGACTTTTCTTAAATTGACGCATAAGGTGCGGTTAGGAAACCGCACCTACCGGACCTGGGGAAATCGGAATTACCGATTTAAATACTTAAACTTCATTAGATTTGGGTTTTTACGTACTACGAGAGATAAAGGTTTAGCGGAAACCTGCCAAATTATAAAAGACTTTTTTACCAGCAAAAATTGCACTTCCGCCAAGTTCTTCTTCAATGCGAAGCAGTTGGTTGTATTTACAGACACGATCAGTCCGAGAAAGTGAACCGGTTTTTATCTGACCAGCGTTGGTTGCAACAACAAGGTCTGAAATTGTAGTGTCTTCTGTTTCACCTGACCGATGGGAAACTACTGCGGTATAGTTGAACCTACGTGCAAGTTCAATGGCATCAAGCGTTTCTGTCAAAGTGCCTATCTGATTGACTTTAATTAAAATAGAATTGCCGATTTGTCCGTCGATTCCCTGTTGCAATCGCGTTGTATTGGTAACGAAGAGGTCATCACCAACGAGTTGGACCTTATCACCGATTGCCTCAGTTAACTGCTTCCAACCGTCCCAGTCGTTTTCGTCCATGCCATCTTCAATTGAAACAATCGGATATTTTTCGCAGAGTTCCGTGTAAAAGCCTACCATTTCTTCAGGTGATTTGGTAGGTTGTGCCTCCGCTTTTAATTCATAGGTGCCAGAGTCGCGATTGTAAAATTCACTTGAAGCTGCATCCAACGCTAATAGAATATCTTCACCAGGAACATATTTAGCGCGTTCAATAGCCTCAATAATCACTGCGATGGCTTCCTCATTTGAACTCAAATCAGGGGCAAAACCACCTTCATCACCGACAGCAGTGTTACAATTCCGCGCTTGCAAGACAGTTTTCAGATTATGAAAAATTTCTGCTCCCATCCGAAGTGCTTCGGCAAAACTGCTTGCCCCTGCTGGCATCACCATAAATTCTTGGATGTCAACGTTATTATCTGCATGCGAACCACCGTTTAGGATATTCATCATCGGTAGTGGGAGTTCTTTTGCATTTGTCCCGCCGATATAGCGAAAGAGGGGTTGTCCGAGTTCATCTGCAGCAGCTTTAGCAACAGCAAGGGAAACACCTAAAATCGCGTTCGCGCCGAGATTGCTTTTGTTCTCAGTGCCATCAAGTTCGCACATTGTGGCATCAATCTCGTTTTGTGCGAATACATTTTCTCCTACAAGCGCGCCTGCAATGACAGTGTTAACATTTTCAACCGCTTTTTGAACACCTTTACCTAAGTAGCGGTCCTGATCCTTATCGCGAAGTTCAACCGCTTCATGTTCACCTGTTGATGCACCTGATGGGACTGCCGCACGACCAAACACGCCTGATGCTAAATGGACGTCTACTTCAACAGTGGGGTTACCTCGTGAATCAAGTATTTCTCGTGCGTGAAGATAGATTATTTCTGACAAGTTGCTTCTCCTTCCGAAACTTGTAATTTAAATATTAAAAACTATTTCTTAATACAAAAATTCAAAATACATTTGTGATTTAATTGACACTATTCCTCAATAACTGCATCAGCAAGTAGATACGCCGATGCCAAAAAGACAAGGCTTGAACCGATCAACATATTCAACCAGAATCTATCTTCTAACCCACCGGTAACCAATATAGAGACGGTGCATTTCGCACCCGCCATAATAATAGGGATTACAAGCGGAAGTAAGATGACAGAAAGTAGGCTTTCTCCGCCACTTGTTGTTGTAGACATCCCCGCTAACAACACACCGACAGCACAAAATCCGAGCGTTCCGATACCCAGTACGCCAAGCAGTTTTAGCAACATACCCACCGTCACTTCATCGAATAAATCCAAGAATTGAAGTGCAATGGGTGTTACAACAACTTCTAATAGAAACAGAAAAACGACGTTACTGATGACTTTGGAAAGGTAAACATTGCTTGCGTCAACACCGGTAAGGCGGATTCCATGCAAAGCCCCGTGTGCGCGGTCTAACGCGAATGAACGATTCAAGGTGATTATTCCCGCAAATACGAATGTTGCCCAGAGGACACTGGCGGTTAATTTACTACGGTCATTCTTTTCAGGTAAATTCTGTCCAAATGCAAAAACAAAAATGAGGACAACGAGTATACTAAAAACAAAAATTAATGCAAACGTTTCTTTTGAACGGAATTGAATCCATAGGTCTTTGCGAATCAACGCTGCAATCTGTCGGAGTGCCTTCATGTTTATCTCAATTTGAAAGAGCCACCTACAACCGTTTTGAAGCGGTGTCTATTAATCTCTCCTCATACATGCTCAGTAACAGGTCTTCAGAAATTTCATCTTTTTGTGCAATCTCTTCCAATTCACCATTTATCATAAAACAAAATCTTGACCCTACAAGATGCCCCAATTCAATGTTATGTGTTGTAATGAGTATGCCTTTCCCGTTTTGTCGTTCTTGTGCAATACGATCCAGAACAAACTGTTTCGCAGACGCATCCAGTCCAGAAAAGGGTTCATCAAGTAACAAAACTGAGGGGTGATGGAGGATGGCTTTGGCAATCATAAAACGTTGGGTCATGCCGCGTGAAAAGATGTTAAGCGGTTCGTGAACAAAACGTTCTAAGCCAACTTCATTCAGAAGTGCTTTGCATCGGGTTTCTAAATCTTCTACCCCGTACATCTGCCCAAAAAACTTGAGATTTTCAAACGGAGTCAAAGCGGGGTACGCTAAATGCTCATGGATAATGACTCCTAACATGCTTCGCACTTTTGCATAATCTACGAATGCATCCGCGCCTTCAATCTCAAGTTTACCGGTTGTAGGGCGGAGGAGAGTGGCAAGTATTTTGATAAACGTCGTTTTGCCAGCACCATTGGGACCGAAAATGGCAACGACTTCTCCAGGGTGAATCGTAAGTGATACGTCTTTGACAATCGTTCGGTGCCCGAAATTTTTTGTGATCTGGGAAGCAAAAAGACGCATAGGGTGTAGGAGAAATTTGTGGTTTCAGCACCGTCGTAAATTCAAAAAGAAAAGGGTAGGAACAATACCTACCCTAACCGATATGTTTTACATCATGCGCTGGATAATTGAGGCACCCTGCTCTGGGGTAATGCCGAGAGGTTGATGTGCCATAGGACCGTTTTCCAAAACGGGTTCCATCTGATCCAAGGAGGGACGACTTGTATCGTGATAGAATAACCCAAGCTGAGTGTCATGACCGGTCTTGACCGCTTGTTCAAGCGCGGCGGCTTTGTCACTTGCATCATGATTTTCAAGAAAATTAACACGTTCTTTCCAATAATCGAAAATTTCATCATCCTTCCACGTCAAACAAGGACTGATAACATCAATAAAAGCGAAACCTTTGTGCTGCATCCCGTTGTACATTAATTCAGCGAGTTGTTTTCCTTCAGAACTAAATGCTCTTGCGACATAAGTAGCACCTGCGACAATTGCCATTGCTACAGGATTTAGAGGTGTTTCTATATTACCGAACGGGGTGCTATCGGTTATCTCGTCTACTTGCGTCGTAGGTGAGGCTTGGCCGACAGTTAACCCGTAAGTCTCGTTGTTCATTACAATGTAGAGGAGATCAATATTTTTTCGCATCGTGTGAATGAAGTGATTTCCGCCGATGCCGTATCCATCTCCATCACCACCAGTGACGACGACATTCAACTCGTGATTAGCGAGTTTAGCACCCGTTGCTACGGGGAGTGAACGTCCATGTAGGGTGTGCATTCCGTAAGTGCGAATGAAGCCAGGCAGATTAGAGGAACACCCGATTCCGCTGACGGTAAGGTGATCATGATTGCCACGACCAAGTTTGGCATAAGCATTTTGTAGCGCATTAAGCACACCGAAATCACCACAACCGGGACACCAATCGGGATTAACATCGCCTTTAAAATCTCTCGCAGTAGGAGCACCTTGAATAGGTCTTTCTTTTTTTGCCATTTAATTCATCCTCCATTGTTAGACAACAATTTCCTGGTATGGGACGTAGAGTTCAGTTTTATCGATTAATAGTTCACGGGCTCCGTCAACGATGTGGTGCGGCATAAACGGTTCACCATCATACTTGCGGATGTGTCCATCTGCCTTAAAGCCTGTTTCGCCTCGCAAGAACCGGGCAAATTGACCTGTGTAGTTGCACTCAACAATAATAGCGTGCCCTGAATTTGCTAACACTTCGTTTACAGCATCTTCGTCCATCGGATATAACCATTTGAATTGGATATGGTTAGTCTTAATACCATCTTTATTCAACATTTGCGCTGCTTCACTAATGACACCGTGTGTAGAACCCCATCCAATGAGCGTAACTTCTGCATCTTCAGGTCCTTCAAGCGTTGGCGGTGGGAGTAGTTCAACGATACCGTCCATTTTCCGTTGCCGTTTTTCCATGATGTCACGTCGTTTATGCGGGTCCGTAAATTCATCACTAATTAGTCCACCATCTTCATCATGGTCATCGGTAGCGACGACATGCACATGATCAACTGTGCCTGGGATTGCCCGTGGTGAAATTCCACTGTCGGTAATCTGGTAACGCAGGTATTCTCCATCTGCTTGTCCAAGTTCAGTTATCATCTCACCACGGTCAATTTCCGGTTGCCAATTGATAGAATCTGGATCAAATGTAGTATAACCTTCGCCGAGCATAAGATCTGAGAGAACCATACCGGGACACTGAAATTTATCAACGAGATTGAAAAGTTCAGGGATAGTATTAAACCCATCAATAATACTGGTAGGCGCGACAACGATTTTGGGAAAGTCACCTTGACTTGCCCCAAGTATCTGCCATAGATCACCCTGTTCAGTTTTTGTTGGCAAACCTGTAGAAGGCCCCCCACGTTGAACATTAATGACAACAATCGGAATTTCCATCATACCAGCACTCCCGATTGCTTCTGACATGAGTGCGAATCCACCACCAGATGTTGCACACATCGCACGGCATCCAGCATGTGCTGCACCGATTACCATGTTGACAACACTGATTTCGTCTTCACATTGACGGACCATAATGTTGAGATCACGAGCGTTCCTCGCCATCCAACGTAGAACACCGGTTGAGGGACTCATTGGGTAGGCACAATAAAATTTTACACCTGCTGCTGCACCACCCATTGCCATAAGAGAATTGCCTTGACCGAAAGCAAGTGGAGGTCCGTGTTTCTCAATCTTGGTATCAAATTGCGTGAAGTGTTGGATAGCGTGCTCATAACCTGCAGTCGCCACCGAGATGTTGGCATCTACAACTTCCTGTCCTTTACGTTTGAGAAGCGCAGCGGTTATTATCTCCTCAAGCATCGTTGAATCTACACCCACGAGTTCCAAAGCAGCACCAAGCAGGCACATATTCAGACATGCTCTCTGTAACTTTCTATCTTCAATTACGCTGGAGTATTCTTTGTAAGGAATAGGACACAACTGGATATCGTCTCGTTCAGGTGCTTGTTTGACATTATCGCTGTTATAGATAATTGCACCGCCGGGTCTGACATGCGGCACATGTTTTTCTAAACTGTTACGATCAAGAGCAATGATAAGGTCAACCTTGTCGCCGTGGTTTGAGACAGGTTCAGAACTAATTCTGATGGTAAGGAAGGTATGACCGCCACGGATGAGGGATTGGTAAGCACTATAAGCAAAAACATGGAGACCGTGCCGAGCACAGAGTTGACTTAAGTTTTTTCCTGCTGTATCTATACCTTGCCCCGGTGCCCCACCTATGGCGACTACAAAATCGTACTTTGCCATCTTGGCTCCTTTCTAATTGTAAGCAAATTCGTTCGACTGTTAATTATTTTTATTAATTCGCGCTTTCTTAATGAGGTTCGTGAAATTTCCTTTATAACAATCCTTGTATTCCACTTTTTCTAATTATATCATATTTACATATCGTTTTCAAGTTTTAATTTTAATCCAACAATTTACCACAATGTTTACTTTGTATCTACATTCAGAAATATTAGGTTTTATATCCCTATTCCTCCTATCATAGTATGTCTATTCAGATTAACTGTAGCCATATCCCACTGTGCTAAGACAATTTTCCGTGGTATTCTCCCAGTTTCCCACTGATATTCCAACACATCCTGTCTCCGATATTCTTGAAGCAAAGAGACAAGCGTTGGAGAAAAACCTATAGGAGAAATCAGAAATGAATAAAGGGGTTGTGCAATGCGGCTGTATCCTAAAAGTTGGGAAAGGTGTGCCAATGTAAGAGGGACATTTTTGCATTCCACAAAAACTAACGCGGTTGGTTTATTTGAACGGTGCACAAATCCAACAACATCAACCTTGATGTTCCATGTGACCCATTCTGCGGGAAAGTTACCTCGGTTATATGTTCTGAGAAAACGGGAAATTGGCTTTTGAGAAAGTTCATAGACCTCAACATGTGCTTTTTTGAAGCGGTCCTTTAGAAAA
The DNA here is from genome assembly GCA_965237835.1 of Candidatus Poribacteria bacterium. Classification (GTDB taxonomy): domain Bacteria; phylum Poribacteria; class WGA-4E; order WGA-4E; family WGA-3G; genus MSPOR6. The sequence goes on from OZ250160.1 coordinate 2,867,721, forward strand.
TCCGCTAACCACTCACAAACATTAGGGTACATATCCTTTTCGGATTTATACTTCATCCTCTGTTACTTCCTCTAATGCGTCCTGTTCGTCAACCCTCCAATCTCCTTGTTGGAGAATTTTCGGTGTGCGCGGACACCCTAACTTTTTGCAAATTTGCCAGTACGCGTTGAAATGTTTGTCATTTAACCGATCATCAAGTTTTTCGGAATTTTCTCTATCGTCCTTCGATTTTCGTTTTCCTTTTCTTAACTTTCGTCTGCCAAGACAGGGACTGTAAGTTTTCTGAGGATGATTTTTCTTGTCCTGCTCAATAAATTCTTCCAAAATATTTTGCTTGTGTGGCAATGAAAAACCGATATTTCCAAATGGAACAGCAAAGATATTGATTTGATGTTCACGAAAATCCCGTCCCAAATTGGGATGTCCCCAAGTGATTAACTGAACGGGTATCGTTAAATGCTCCTCCAGAAGAGTACAGAGTTGAACCGGCATGTCCCAGTTTGTAGAATAGTTTAATACATCAAGTCGAACGCGGTTTGATTTATCTATATAACGATTTGCACGCCTGACATTTCCAGCAACATCGGCAAAACCTCTGAGATATTCCCGTTTCCAATCCTTAGGAACAGATGGAGAAAAGAATATCTCTGGAACTCCAAAATGTTCATACCCTGTGCGTTCCTGTGTATGCATCAAAATATTCCGCCACACCATCGTATTTCTAAGAAAACGTAACACGAGAGCAACATTATTCTCATCACTAACAATGCTAACATCAGCACCAGTTAGTTCCAAAATACGTTCCTGTATCTGTTGCAAACCGAGTCGAATAGATGTATTGGTATCAAAAGTTCCAGATATCCCATCAACTTTAAGAGATTGATAAGGGAATTCAATGATAATCTGCTTAACGCCTCCACTTTCAGAGATTCTACCTCGCGCGGTAATCAGACCCAGCAAATATGCAACATCCGCGTCAATGTAGTCTATTACTTCGATTAAACTCATTGAATATGTCCATTCCTACAAGATGTGAATGCTTAGGCGGGCTTTTGGAAAATCAAAATAAACTCATGAACTTTATTTACACGGAAGACACTCGGATAGCCTAACGGCCGCAAGTTGTTATATTCTTGTGCTCGGTTCCATATAATAGTGTCATCGAAATTAAAACCGATATCCAGCATCAACTGAGAAATATCAATATGGTAAGGATAAAAGCGATTTTTTTTCCGCAAATCCATGACAATAACGCAGCAATAACTTTTGGGCTTCATCACACCATAAACCTGCTCAAATATTTTCCGAAGTTCAAACAAGAATTTCTCATAATCTCGAATTTTTCCTAAATCTGCCTCTGTCTCCCCATAATCGCGCTGCTGTTTATTATCAGCAGTTCTTTTCTGCAACAGAATATCCCAATAGGGTGGCGATGTTACTACCATATCCACGCTGTTTGGAGAAACATACCGATAAAGTTCGCGACTATCAACAGTATGAACTTTTACCTCAGTTTCTTTCGCAAAAAGCAGCATTTGACTTAAGCGTTGTTCAAAGATCTGTACAAATTCTGGAGAAATTTCCAATCCGATAGCATTTTTCCCCAACTCTCTGGCAGCAAGCAATGTAGAACCAACACCCGAGAAAGGATCAAGTATTAAAGAGGCTTCAGAATGTGTAAAACATTCAATAAGACGATGTGCTAAGGCACTGGGAAACATTGCAGGATGTTTTAGTGCAGATTCTTCTTTTGTTTTTCTAATATCACTCCATACTGATACCGAATATCGTAACCATGCCTTACCATCAAGTTCATTGGCACGTTTCCGGGGGATTTCTTTCTTTTCAATGTCATCAAGTTTCTGTGCTGCTTCGGGCATGACTTTCTCCTCCTTCTACAATAAAGCTTTAAGTGCTTCCTGTGCCTCTGGTGTTCCAATTTTATCTAATGCAAATACTACATGACGTTGGACGCGTTCAGAATCATCTTCAAGTGCTTTGATGAGAGCGGGTACTGCATCTGCAGCCGCTGCTTCCATTTTAGATAGTGCGTATGCTGTATAAGTTCGGACCTCGTCTGCTGGATCATTCAAAGCCTGAATGAGTGCGGGTATCGCGCTAATTGCTGTCACACCCATCCCACTGAGCGCACGAACAGCATATTCTCGAAGTTCTTCATTTAGTTTATTGTTTAATGCTTCAACCAAAGCAGGTATTGCCGGTTCACCAATACGGGTAAACGTACTGCTGAGAGCGAGACCGTGATGTCTTTCAGCTATATCCATCTCATCCATGAGCACAGGTATTGCTGGTTCACCGATAGCAGCTAAAACATCAGCAGCTTGATCAGCGACTTCCCAAAGATTATGAGCAAGTGTTTCAATGAGTTGTGGTATTGCCGGCTCACCAATTTCAATCAATTCTACCTTTGCAGTATCGCGCGCATCATCGTCAAAATCCTCGAAATTCTCAATCAATTCCGCAATACGTTCTTCATTACTCATTCCATAAAATCCCTTCTAAATTTGTCCTCAAAACACCTTAATAATTCTTTAGGAAGTTTACTCTGTGAAACATCATACTGGCTTTTAGTTATCTAACCCTCGTTCTTGGCACTGACTCAGTATATCAGTGAGTCGCTCAGTCTGTTCCTTACGTAATCGGTTGTAAACCCGTTCCGAGATGTTCTGTTTTTCGTGCATCTCATCAAGCAGCGTTATGAATTCAAGCCTTGTGGTGCGGGCGTGCTCAAGGTCATCATCGCTAAGTTTACGGAGCCAACCTGAGTCAAATGTTGCATCCTGTGAGGTGTTGGATTCAACAGATGAACGATGTGATCGACGTAGCATGAAAATCGCTGCGGCAAGAAACCCACCTGCCAAGGCTGCGGCTATTGCAATAAACACCATTTGACCGATATTAGATTTTGGCTTAGGTATCCGTAAGTTTAGGTCTACTGTTTCTCCTGCTGAGAACCCTCCCTCCGGAGCCGCTGGATATACTCTGTAAACTACATTACTAATCGCATCATACTCAGGAGTCTTAAAGTGCTTTGACTGTGGAGCCAAGTTGATGCCTATAGGAACAAGAATTGTAATTTGGTCTGTATGAAAACGCAATGGTCGGGAAAGATCGAGGCTATTCTCGTTAGCATGTAGGATGTACTCATATATCACTCGTAGTTCGCCTGGTGGTAGTGTATCTGTAAGAAATGCGTGATCTCCGGCAGAATTAACTTTTAAGTTCTCAGGGGTTCCCGGTTGAAACATTTCATTTCCCTTTGGAAGGGATAAATACAAACCAACTTCTTTGTTGTTAAATGTTGTTTGAAACGGTAAGGTTCCTTGATTTTCAACAGCAACACCTTCAAAAATTGACAATGCCCCATCTTTTGCATGGGCTTCGGAAGTTACTCTGACGACAATAGTATATGATGTTATCCTAATCTGTGATGGATCATCCGTTACCGCGCCGATGTTAACGTCAACATTTATGTTTGGCACCCATGTAGTCAGCACCAAATCCTTCTCTATGTGTTCTTTGTCTTCGTATGTTGTAGAGATTGTGTAGTGTGTCTCAGCATCAATCGGCAGATTTTCAAAACGATATGCCCCGCTTTCATCAGTTGATGTTTCCTGTTTCGTGACGTCTCCTGCTTTATGGATATTGAGGGTAACAGGGTGATTAGCAATCGTTTTGTTCAATTTGATGTCAGTCAGTTTACCACGAATATTACCGACATCATTTTGGGAATATGAGGAGGGAAGCAACAACAAGAATGTTATTACAATTAATGACAGATTACTAAGATACTTAGCAGTTTCTGCACACTTTAAGATACTACAAACCCTTTTGATTAACAATAGGGGACTGATTATATTCATCTATCTGCTTTTTTGTTGTTTAAACCTTTCTATTTCAGTTTCTACATCTGTCTCAGCAGCGGATTCCAGTTGGCTAACAATACGAGCCGTATCTTGCAGAAGCGCAGTACGTAATTCCTGATAATCTGCTTCTGAAAGTTTTCCCGTTTCATAATCTTCATCAAGATCAACTAAAGCAGAATAACTCTGTTCGCGTTCCAGCACAAGCGTTTGCATACGCGCCTCTATAGGATCAACATCCGGAGGAATATCAGATTTGCCATAAAGTGGGAATATGAGATAGATCAAAAGGGCTGTTCCAAGAAGAATAATCCACAAAAGTACAAGAAATAACATTACAACTCCTTAATTTAGTTTCTTGTATTTTTCGAGTTCTGATTCAACCTTTTGTTGGAGTTCATCAGAAATCTGCTTGTCAGGTTGTGTTAAGTCCATTTTGTCACTGCGTGATCTGTGTAGCACAGCAAAAGCAACACCACCGATGACGATAAGAATAACCCCTGGCATCAGATAAGCGATAAGATTGATACCTGTTGCTGGCATGACTGCGTAAAACTCAGAACCGTATGTTTCAAGGTAAGATGTGCGAATTTCCTCTACTGTCTCGTTCCCTGCTAATCTATTACGAAAATCAATTTCAACATTTTGTGCCGTTGGACATACACATGCCTGGATGGTTTCCCTCGTACAGCCACAGTAACAGTAAACTGTAGTTATGAGTTCTTCTAAATCAGATTCATAATTTATGGTTTCTTCCGCTGTCATTTCATCTACCGGTTCTTGTGCTCTGATAGTGTTGACCAAAACAAATAGGACTATGATCATAAGAAGAGATACACAAATCTTTTCAACAGACCGTAAATTTTGTATTTTCATCGCAATCACCTATGTCGTTTGTGGACGTGGTTTTGGTTCAGATTTCTGGGCAATCGCTATAATTCCACCTATTACCATCACAGCAACACCGATCCAGACAAATCTTATGAGTGGGTTTAGATAGACTTGGAAGGTTATATTGGTGTCAGCATCAATATTTGCTGGTAAAGGCCCGAGTGCGATATAAAGGTCATTCACCCCGTTATGGCGTATTGCAGACTCAATAGTATCTCGCTCTCCTTGTCCTGCTTTATAGTAAAAGTGGCGCGCAGGTCTCATCGGTTTCTTTTGTTTCCCATTTTTTGCAACACCGAAAACAACTCCAGCCTGGAAGTAATTTCCGTGTTCTTCTTGGAATGTATCTTTCACCGTAAGTTGATACGCGCCTGCCTCCATCGATTCTCCGAGTTTAAGGCTCCCTGATTCAAGTAGAGAATACCCTTTAGATCCCATAATACCTATGTAGACAATAACGATACCGATATGTACAATATAACCCCCGTATCGTCGTTTGTTACGGAGAATAAGTAGCCACAAACCGCTGAGGAAGGATGAGTCCCGCCGTTTTGAACGAAGTTTAGCACCCCTATAAAATTCGCTAAAGATTGCTGCGAACACAAACACACTTGCAAATATACAAAGCACTGAATAAATGGGGATTGGATGTCCACTGAAAGCAAGAGTTCCCCATGTCTTCATAAACAAATTACTTGTTGAAACATCAGTAACGGCAACAGAAATGGTTTCAGTTGCAGCCTGTGCTTTGAAAGCAAGAAATATCCATGCCGCTGCTCCTGCTACCAAACCGATTACAAGTGGTGAGAAAAACATGCGACGAAAATTGTTGGGTGTAATCTTTTTCCAAGAAATAATGGGACCAGCACCTGTCAAAAAGAGCAGTAGGAGTCCAGGAATAATCACAACCTGATTGAAAAACGCTTCGGGAACGGCGGATTTTTTGCCTTGAATCGCTTCGGAAATAATAGGCCACAATGTTCCCCAAAGAATGATTAAAGTTAACCCGACAAGGAGCCAATTGTTCAGAACAAAAGCACTTTCACGTGAAAGTAGGGATTCAAGACGATTTTCACTTTTGAGCCGTTGCCAGCGGTATGCGACAAGCAAGATAACAGCGGCAGTTGAAGCGATGATAAATCCAAGAAAATACCCACCAATATCTGATTCTGTGAATGCATGCACCGAAGTAATAATTCCACTGCGGGTTATAAATGTTCCTAATAAGGTGAATTGGAATGCTAAGGTAATCAGGAGGATATTCCACAGTTTGAGCATATTCCGCTTCTCTTGAATCATTACAGAATGCAGATAAGCGGTGCCGAGTAGCCACGGCATAAAGGAAGCGTTTTCAACCGGATCCCATGCCCAATAGCCGCCCCAACCGAGTTCCTGATATGCCCAGTTTCCACCGAGAGTGACACCAATAGTTAAAATAATCCATGAAAACAGCATCCATCTGCGAGAACGGAGTATCCAATCACTCCCGATTCTACCAGATGCAAGGGCAGCGACAGCAAATGCAAACGGAACTGTCAGACTAATCCAACCGACGTACAAAGTTGGTGGATGGATCGCCATGCTGGATGTCTGCAGAAGCGGGTTCATCCCTTTACCGTCTAGTTTCACCTGACCATCGGGGTATCGGTCAAGTGGGTTGTAAATCCCCTCAATTATCCCAGTGACAAGGATAATAAAAAATAGCTGCACAAAGACGATGGGAATCAACGCATAATCCGATAGTGCATCCTTCGCTTTTCTGTTTTGCCAAACAACGACTGCTCCTGCGACAGTTAGCAACCAAAGCCAGAAGAGGAGTGACCCGGACATTTTCCCCCACAGTGCTGTAATTTTATAGATAAGTGGTTGGTCTGCACTGGATCCCTCAACGACATACCTCATTGAGAAATCGTTCGTCACAAACCCAAATATTAACGCACAAGTTGCGAGAGAAATGAGAGCAAATGTAGCGATAACAGCGTTTCTACCACTCTTTACAGTGTTAGGATTTCTTTTACGTAACCCAATAATAAGTGAGACAATTGCCCATATTGCAGAGAGTACAGCAAGCCATATTGCAGCTTGACCAAGTTCCGCTGTCACTTGTTGTATGCTTCCCACAATTTTCTCTATGAACATATTGAGCCTTTAATTATGCTACCATAGCAAAGTGTCGCCAGTGTTGATTAATATGCGAATTAGTAGGAACCACTTTCTGTTGTAGCACTCTCTGCACCTTCGTATTTAGAAGCACATTTCGTTTGTAACTTTGTTGCGACAATCAGATTTTTCGCTGCATCGTATTTACCTTCTACAAAAACGCTACCACCATCTGTGAAGTTGTCTGGTTTGAGGCGATTGGCATAAAGTACGTTGATTGCCTCAGTGCCTTCGCGGTCTCGGACTGCAAAGGTAAGTTTAAAATTGGCTGCATCCCATGTAGAACTTCCCTCTGAAATAACACCATCAACCTGAACATTTTGCTTATCCACTGTACTGGCATTAGTGATAAGGTCAGTAGGCGTAAAATGTCGCAGACTCGTTTTTTTAGTCATAGCAAACACCAGAAACACCATTGCGAGAAGCAAAATGGCACTGGCAGCTATAACTTTCAATCTTTTCTGTTGCATGTGAATATCCTCCATAATAGTTACGAAACTTTCTGGAAACTCGGATAAGATACACAATCGTTCGTTAACTTTGTTGCTAATGTGTAACCGCTCTGTAGAATTTATGATAATCTATAGAAATCTATACTTATCTATCTACTTCCTGCTTCAACGATCTCTGCTCACACAAAGCGTGAGTCTAACAAGTTCTCCACAGGCGTTTTATGTCTCAGTAGAACTTACCGCGACAATCTTTTTGAGGTGTCCTCTTATTCTAAAGTTGCCTTGGTGCCGCAGCTATCTCATTTCCACCTGATTGAACGAGGATTGCTCGGAATGAGGACTTTAGCAAAAAACAGAAGCAGGAAGACTTCAACCCAACAGATTATGATAGATTTTTCTAGCATTAGTATAACAGAAAACCTGACAAAAAACAACACATAATGATAGATTATCAGAGCCATTCAATTGTCCGGTAGTTCTCACCTGATGCTCAAGTCTCTCTTCTGTCTGGGCGATCTCCGAATCGTGATCCTCTCTAAAATGTAGTGAAAAACTTGAAAACTGAATGGCTCTGATAGATTATCATAGAAAACTTTGTGCAGTTACTTACCCAAAATAGAAATGATAATTCCTTGTCTATAAAATAATACTTGACTTTGGATTCAAAATCAAGTTAAAATGATGTCTAATTGAACGAATTACTACGGAATTCCGTGTCTATCCTTATTTATTAGGGTTCCAAATCCAATGCTGAATGCGGTTAATGACATTCGGCTGTTTTGATGTATCAAAGAGTTTTCTCATCTCTAATAAAGAGAGGTATTAGTAAACCCATGAATCTTAATTGGCAGCAGCATCCTTGGGCAGGTGTATTCCCGGCAACGCTCTGTCCTTTCCGTTCAGATGAATCAATTGATGAAGCCGGTTTGCGTCAGTATATGCAGGAACTCGCCAACGTTGAAGGTATAAAAGGTGTTGTCTGTAACGGGCACACCGGTGAAATTATGTCTCTCCGTTTGCATGAACGACAGCGAGTAACTCAAATCACTGCCGAAGCCGTTGGCAAAAAGGTTAAGGTTGTTTCAGGTGTTAGTGCGGAGGGAAGTTTACCCGCAATTGACGATGCACTTGCAGCGAAGGAAGCAGGGGCGGACGCAATTCTGTTGATGCCCGCACATCACTGGTTACGTTTCGGCAGGACACCTGACACTGCTGTTGGTTACTTTCAAGATGTCGCAGAAGGTGCGGATATACCTATTATTGTGCATCAATATCCTGCTTGGACCAAGGCAGGATATAGCCTTGAAGAGATGTTGGAGATGGTGAAAATTCCACAAGTTGTCTGTATTAAAATGGGCACTCGCGATATGGCGCGCTGGCGGTGGGATTACGAACAACTGAAAGAAGCTGCCCCGCATGTTCCTATTTTAACATGCCATGATGAGTATTTACTCGCTTCGCTTTTGGAAGGCAGCGATGGTGCGCTCATCGGATTTGCTGGATTTGTCCCGGAATTGATGGTTGCTGTTGTACACGCCGCGCTTAACAATGATTTGATAGGTGCACGCAAAGCGCGTAATCAGGTGGATACCTTGGCTCGGATTGTTTATAACTTCGGTGAACCGAGTAGCGATGCACACCAGCGAATGAAGTGTGCCAGATGGTTGATGGGCAGATTCCCATCTATGACGATGCGCCGACCATTGCGTCAATTACCCACCGCTGAAATAGACAAAATCCGGAATGAACTTGAGGCAGTTGGTTACCAATGTGTTAATTAGTGATATGTCCCTAAATTTTGTAATTTAGAAGTCGCAATCTGAAGTTACTTTTACAGAAAGATTTGTTGCTGCAGGCAACGGAATATAAGATCTAGACGATTTTATCCGTAAGTTTGAAAGTAGATAAAGCGTTAGTCGTCTGGATTCGGAGATAAGATAATGTCAAAAGATCAAGTAATGGAGAATGGGGAATTTCAGAAATACTGGCTCACTCATGCAAACGCAAATGCAGTTTTTGAATGGTTAAGGGAGCAAAAGCCCTGCTTTCGGTTTTTGGATAAAGCAGAAGAAATTGAAACAACCCTGATTAGACGAAACGAACCTTTAATAAACCTGGGTTTAGCACTATATGCAACGGATTTATCAGACGAGACCTCACTGAGTCTTTTTAGGAATAACGATAGGACAATAAAAAAGGCAGCATTGTCTGGCGGCATTCGTTTAAGTAGTTCTTTTTATTGGTATGAAAGACATGAAGTCTTAGATGAGATACTAAATTCTTTTGATGAGGAATTACTGGAACCTTTATTGTCAAATGAGTCTATTGGCGATGATTTGTTAGTGTCTCTATACGAAAGAGAAAAGCCTTTTAATAGTTTGACTGATGAACAATGGCTTACGGCAATAGCGTTTACTACTTCTAATCCACGCATTAGTACTCCTCTTGATGAGCTACCATGGGATCCTGACATTTGGGTGCAATATCGAGAAGTATTCACCGCTGCATGGAAACTGTTTGAAACGCTGCCAATAAATAAAAAATCTGCCGGAGTCCTTTCTCGTCTTGGAGAAAATTTAGTTCCAGCCCAACCTTGGGACATGGATGTGTTCGCAACAATAAAAAGATGGGAAGTAGAAGACGATGGTGAAAGCAATGGTTTGATTAATCCGTATGTGAGGTGCCGCTATATCCTAGCTAAGCTGATTGGATGCGGCGCATTGGCAGTAAAAGATCAATTCGGAAAAGATTTTGGAACTGAATTTGAATCATTAAAAGATAGCGATGACCTTGCTTTGAGACTATCATATTATAATAGGTTCCGTGCACACAAACCAGAAGAAGTAAGAGAATTGTTTGAAAAAGACAATAACAAATTTCTTAATGTTGCGATATATAATACAAACCTCTATATGAATGAAGATGTTAGAGAGGAGTTGCGGCAATGTTGTTCGGATTATGAAGCCCAATATGAGAATTTGTATCCCGAATCGTTCGATGCACAAGTTGAGAGGCTTACAAAGGAGCATCCCGAATGGTTCCCTGATTTTGAAGGTGATATCTCTTTTGACGAAGTTGAAGATCCTTTACTGAGAGCTAATAAGCGTCTTGAGTATCTTCAACAACAGACAAAAATGCTCTCACAAAAATTAATCGGATCTGAATCTGAAGATCAACCGGGACTAATAGACGATGTGAAAACTGCAATAGATGAGGTGAAAGTTGATCTAAGCGAATCTAACCAACAACTTTCTGAACGACTATCAAAGGTGATACGTTGGGGATGGGTGATGGGGAGTGTGGTTATAGGATTGCTACTTGTTTTAATTAGTTTTATTTTTGAAAAATGGTTGTAATACATAAGAGCAGGATTTCTATTCCTAATATTGTTACTTGGCAAAGTTCTTCGAAAGTTGGGAAAAATGTCACGTTTAAAGTACGCATTAATCGGTCACGGACGACGAGGTTCAGCGCATCTGTCAACTGCTGCTGCACTAAAGGATACCTTTGAAGTCGTAGGGGTGTGTGATGCACATCGGGAATCCGCAGAGGCAGGCGCAGCAAGACTTGGCGTTAAGGCATATACCGATGTCCGCAAACTTGTTGACGAAATGTCACCCGATGTTTGCGATGTTGTCGTGCCTGCGCCACTACACCACATCGTATCTTGCTATCTATCTCGTTGTAGTATCTCGCATAATGTGGAAACCCCACTTGCGCCAACACTCGGTTTGATGGACATGATGATAGCAGATGCTGCTGAAAACGGGGTAAAACTTCAGACATCAGAAAACTTTCCCTTTGTTCCTGTGGAGCAGTTTGTTTGCAAACTCATTCAGGAAGATGTAATCGGCAAGGTGCATAAGTGCTATAGACTTTTCTCAACCACCGGTTATCATGGACTTGCAGCAATACGGTGTCGGATGAACGCTGCCCCAACAACAGTAAGTAGCATCGGACATTCAATGCCTGTTGTGCCTTATGTTGACCGGGCAAAACGCGACTACAATCGGGAAGGTCTTGAATTCTACGCAGTTGATTTTGACAATGGCGGACTCGGTATAGCGATGGTCGGCAATAAGAATGGGTGTCTCGGACGGAACAAACTTGTCGGTTTTGAGACGTGCGGTGAACGCGGCACAATTATCACAAACGGCAACCAAGGTGCTTCTGGCGGTGAAACTGTCAATGTTTGCACAGATGAAGATATTAACTTGCGCGCAGGAAAAGCACAAACTTACGAATTCCAGAGAGAATACAGTGAGAATAAGATTCTGCAGCGTATCTTTGTTGAACTCCCACCATCCATTGGCGGTACAATCGAATGGCATAATCCTTATCAAGACACCCAAATCTCCGAGGGCGGTATTTCACTTGCGACAATGCTCGATGGTATCGGACGTGCAGTCCGAGAAAACACACAACCTCTCTGGACAGGAGAAATGGGTAGAGCAGATCAGGAGATGGTTATTGCTGCACACCGTTCTGTACAAATGAATAGACAACCAATTCAACTCCCGCTTTCATCTGACCCGGACGAAGAAGCTGCATTTGACAGGAATTTTGAGGAACAATATGGAATTCATCCACGTGAAGATATTGAAAAGGCATTACAAGTTAATTTTAAGGCGCGTTAGCCAAAACGCATAGCAATAATATTAAATTACTTTTAATCGTAGGGGCGGGTCCCTGTGCCCGCCCGATGTTATCATGCAAATAAATGGTCAGGCACAGAGACCTCACCTTACAGTTTTACAAGACTTAGGCTGTACAAGCTTTAACTACAGAAAGGAAGAATATGCAAGAAATAAAAATTGGTTTTATTGGATCTGGTGGCAATGCGAACGGTCACATGAATCGGTTATCTGAGATGGAAGGCGCGAACGTCGTTACGGTGTGCGACATTGTACCTCAAAAGGCGCAAAATGCAGCTGAAAAATACAACGCGGATCCTTATACAGAGTACCGATCTATGTTGGAACGGGATGACCTTGATGCTATCTACCTGAGTCTCCCCGTTTTTGTGCACGGTCAACCTGAATTGGACGTGATTGAACGCGGCTTACCGTTCTTTGTAGAAAAACCTGTAGCAATCAACATTGACATCGCACGTAAAGTTGAAGCTGCGGTGACAAAAGCAGGACTTATTACCTGCGTTGGCTATCAACTCCGTTATCTCGGTTCAACGCGGATAACGAAGGAAATTCTTGAAGGAAAGACGATTAACATGGTTGTCGGCAAGTATTGGTGCGGCAGCGGACGTGGTAATCCTGAAGGCTGGTTACGACAGATGAACAAGTCTGGCGGGCAATTGGTTGAACAGGCAACGCACACAATTGATATGATGCGCAATCTGATTGGCGATGTGGAATCGGTCTACGCGATGCAGGCAAATCGGTTTTTGAAACAGATTGATTGTCCAGATAGCAATAGTGTGTCAATTCAATTTACCAACGGCGCGGTTGGTTCAATGACAGCTGCTTGGGCTTATACGGGTGGTTGGGACAATACGAATGTTTTAGATATCCTATATGACGGTGAATTGTTGAATTGGAATCCAGCAAGAGTTTCAGTCAAGGAAAGCGGCGAATGGGTGGATAAAACAGAGCCTGGTCCCACCATTGACGAAGTCTTTGTGAATGCTGTCCGTAGCGGTGATGCATCACAGATTTTGAGTCCATATACCGATGCGGTTAAATCACTCGAAATATCACTCGCAGCAAATCTCTCAGGACAAGAGAATAGGCTTGTAGAAATTTCTTCGCTATGAGGTGAGAATAATGGCGAAAAAATATCGCGTGGCAATCGTTGGGTGCGGTGGAATCTCACATGCACACGGAAACGCTTGGCGTAACGTGCCGGAAATCGAGATTGTCGGTGCTTGTGATGAGAAATTCGAGGCACTCTCGCGCTTTGCTACCGAATATAACGTTCAAAATACCTATAACGACCTTCGGCAGATGCTGGAGAAACAGCAGCCTGATATCCTCGTGGTTGCCACGTGGCCCTCAAGTCATCTGAAGAATGTCCTTGAAGCCGTGCGATGTGGTATTAAGAGGATTCTCGTTGAAAAGCCAATTGCTGTCAATACATCACAACTTGAACAGATGATTCAGGTTACAGAACGTGCAAACATTAATCTGATGGAAGCGTTTATGTACCGGCACCACCCATTGACGTTGGGTGTAAAGCAGAAAATTGAGGAGGGTGCAATAGGCGATGTCCGATACGTACGCTCCACTTTTTCAACGCAACTCACAGATAGACAAAATTGGCGTTTAAGAGGCGACCTTGGTGGCGGTGCTGTTATGGATTTAGGATGCTATTGTATCAATATAATCCGTTACCTCGTTGGGTGCGAACCTCAGTTTGCATGGGCTACAGGTAAATACGAGCCGCTTAACAATGTCTGGGAAACCCTCATCGGAACATTAGACTTTGGCGATGGTGTCACCGGTCAATTTGATTGCAGTTTCGGTTGGACCTGGCGCGAATGCTATGAAGTTGCTGGCACAAAGGGAAGTCTCTTTGTTCAAAAGGCATGGGGAAACGGTGAAGGGGAATCGCACTTCACCGTAAACGGAGAAACTGTCAGTGTTAACGGTGTGAATCCTTATGCTGCTGAGATTTTGAATCTATGTGAAGCGTTAGAAAATGGCACGCCGCTCCGCTTGCCAATTGCAGATGCACTGGGAAATATGCGTGTCATTGACGCATTACACGAATCTGCACATACGGGACAGCGAATTCGCTTACCCAATTGACATAATACCAATTCTGAAAAATAAAATACCATTACGGAGATGTCCGACATTTTGAATGTAAGAGGCGCAATGAATTGCGCGACTACAAACGCGTTTTTTGTTAATGAGATGCTATCATTCAGAAATGGTATAATACCAAATTAACCTGATTTGCAGTCTTCTAATAAAGTCAAGATTGCAAGGCACGGGGACCTTGCACTATAGGTCAGGTTAATTCGGTATAACATTCCGCATTGATTCTTTTCAGTTTTATTAGATCTCACTTCAAAAAAGGTTGAACTGATTCATTACTCTCGTGTATAATAGTATTATACCATAGACAAAACACATCTCTAATTCGCTTGCATTCTGTTTATAGGGGTAACAAAACATTATGTTTGAAAAACTCATGAAGTATCCGATTGATGTCTTTCGGGAAGGCGATTTCTCGTTCGGCATTCCAATACCGGGGCTTCTTATTTTTGTCCTGATGGTTTCGCTTGTTGCAGCAACCATTTGGGCATATCGGAGTGCAAGAGGTCGGTCCGGACGTGTGTTCCGAGGATTTCTCATTGTTCTCCGCACCATTGTACTGTGTTTCCTTGCTTTTTGTTTACTTAAACCCCTCCTAACCATTTATCAAAACAACCCGGATGATTCCTACCTTTTAGTAATGGCAGACCGTTCCATGAGCATGCAGATTACTGATTCTGAGAATGGTGAATCTCGGCTGGAAAGAGCCAACAAACTGCTTTTCGGTGAAAATACTGAGGACAACGACGGACTTCTTGAGAAACTGAATGCTAACAAATTCAAGGTCAGATTATTCGGATTTGATACGGAAGCGAAACGGATTCCAAATGAAGTCTTACAGAGCGCGGACGGAGAAAATACAAACATCCCGAATGCAGTAAATGAAGCACTTGATGACTTGCAAGGTATTCCACTTTCTGGTATTGTGCTCTGTACCGATGGTGTAGATCGAAGCGGAACAGATATACAAAAACTTGTCATGCAAGTTCGTGAAAGGAAAGTCCCTATTCACACTGTCGGTATCGGATCAGAAGAAGGTATTCCAGACATTGAATTGGTTAAGGTAGATGTTCCACGTACTGCAGAAGAAGATTTTCCTGTTGATATAACCGCTACCTTGAAACGTACAGGAAACACGAAAAAAAATGTAACGATCCAATTAATCGAAAATGGACGGATAATTAAGACGTTTCCGATAGATATTAAAAACGAAACAACGAGAGTTCCGCTCAAATTTACGCCGCGCCACCCAGGCACTCAGAAATATGAGGTGCATGTTCTTACCGAAACTGACGAAGCGATTCCACAAAATAACACCAAAACTTTCATCTTAAAAGTAGCCCCAACCAAACGTGTAAAGATATTATTCATTTCCAGACCTTATGCCGGATTTAAATACATCAAACGCGCCTTGCAAGATGATCCGAATATCATCTTAACTGACCGATACATAAGGAGTGATCAAAGTTTTGGCGGCACCCAAGGTGGCTCAGAAGAAGATTTCAAATTTTATCCTGATTCAAAAGATGTTCTCTTCAATTTTGATGCGATTATTTTTGGTAACATTCCCGCTTCAGAATTCACACGTACACAATTGGAGAACACGGTTGAATTCGTCCGCACACGTGGTGGCGGTTTTTTGATGTTAGGTGGAACACGTTCGTTAGGTAATTCGGATGCAGCCGGTTCATATCTCAACACACCAATCGCCGAATTACTACCTGTTGAAATAGAATTAGGGTCGCCGCCGAAACCTATTCCGACTCACTTGCCACCATCCCAGATACCGCGAGCAAAAGGATTTAAGTTACAACTCACAACAGAGGGCAAAACTGAACCTTTGATGAAATTAGCAGATACTTCCACAGAAAATCTGCAACGTTGGGATAAGATGCCCAAATTTATCGGTTATAGTAAAGTAAAACGTGCCAAAGCAGGGGCAACTATTCTTGCTGAACATCCAAGTGACCGCAATGAATTTGGCAAACGTATCCTTATTGCAACTCACAATTACAATGTGGGACGTGTTATGGTGTTTACTGCTAACAATTCTGCGCCGTGGCAAATGGGTTTGCCACATGAAGATGACAGTAACGAACGGTTTTGGCGGCAGACCACAAAATGGTTGACAACTGCACCGAAATCTTCTCTCAAACTTGATATTGCTAAGACTGAATATACGTTGAAGGAACCTGTTGTTATTGAGGTCACAGCAATGGATAAAGCTTTTGCATTAACAAATAAAGCAAAGGTACGCACAATCATTGTTGACGAAACCGGTACACGAAAGGAATTACAACTTGAACAAGTATTAGGCACAGATGGTCTATATACAACTCGGTTTATACCGGGGGAATACGGGGAATATACTGTCACTGCAACGGGAACGCTTAATAGCGAAGACCTTGGCAAACAACAAGCAATTTTTGAAGTCAAACCTTCTTATGCTGAGTTCAGTGATGCAGCACTTAATGTGCCGATGCTCACGACACTCGCAAATATGAGTGGTGGTAAATACTATCCCGTTGAAGAGGCAAACCAATTGGTCAATCAGATCGCGCTCGTTGAAAGTGCAACATCAGAAATAACCGATGTTGACATCTGGGATCTGCCACTGATTTTCGGGTTAATCCTCATGTTACTCGGTCTTGAGTGGTTCCTTCGAAAACGGGCAGGGTTAGTGTAAAACATCTATTATCCTTACGTTTGTAGTCGCGCAATTCACGCGCCTCGGACATTTACATTAGAATGCCTGAAATCTCCCAAGCGATCAAAACGTATAACTAATTATTTGTTACGTTATAAGACAATTAACTATTCCACTTTTTAGAAAAATTATGAAAAACGCCTATAAAAATGTAATGTTCGTTATTGCGGACGATTGGAGCCGCATCGCAAGGTGCTACGGTAATGAGGTTATTAGAACCCCACGTATTGATGCTTTTGCTGAGCGCGGCGTTGTTTTTGACTACGGATTCTGCACAAGTCCTTCCTGTGCAGTGAGCCGTGCTTGTATCCTCACAGGACAACATAGCCATACACATGGACAGTATGGACACTGCCACGGTATTCACGGATTTCGCACGCATGAACACATGCAATCGGTACCAAAGATTCTAAAGTCACACGGATTTGCTACTGCGTGTATCGGAAAGAAACACGTTGAACCCCTAAGCGTTTACCCTTTCGATTTTGAACCAAAGGTTAACCCTCGAAGTCCTGTGGATGTAGCAGAGAAAATTGGACAATTTCTCACACAAAACGCCGATACGTCGTTCTATCTACATATCGGCTGCTCCTATCCGCATCGGGCAGGAAAAGGATTCGGAAATGATCGGCAGCATGCTGGTATTGAACCGGGTTCCTACACTCCTGACGAGATAATTGTTCCGAATTTCCTACCGGATGTCCCCGCAGTGCGCGAAGACCTTGCGGACTATTACGAGAGTGTTTCACGATGGGATGCTGTGGTTGGCGCAGCTTTGGATGCACTTGAGGATTCCGGACGAGCAGACGAAACACTTGTATTTGTAACAACAGATCACGCTATGCCGTTCCCAGGCGCAAAAGCATCCAGTTTTGATAGCGGACATCATTGCCCATTGCTGATTGCAAGTCCAACGCAGCATCGGCGTGGACTCCGCAATCAGGCACTTGTCAACTGGGTAGATTTCTGCCCAACTATGTTAGATTGGTGTGGCGTTTCCCATCCTGATGGAGAAGATGCACTCCCCGGCAGGTCGTTGCTCCCTATCCTTGAGGATGACAGCCCCAATCCAGGCAATGGACAGTGGGAGGAAACATATTACTCTCACTGCTTCCACGAAGTGACTAACTACTATCCGTATCGGGTATTGCGCGGACGGCGATACAAGTATGTCCGCAATCTGGCATATCAATTGGAGACACCGCTTCCGAGTGACCTGTTCCGTTCTATATCATGGACAGCGGTACGGGATGACAATATACAGAAATTAGGAGAACGACAACGGGAAGATTTTGTGCATCAAAGTCGCGAAGCGTTGTTTGATATGCAGAATGACCCCGCAGAATCGAAAAACCTCATTGATGCCCCAGAATTACAGGACACAGTCAACGAGATGCGGCGAAAGGTCATAGAATTCAGGCGGAAAACCAAGGACCCGTGGCTTGAGCAATCCTTTCAAGAAGGGGAAACACAACCATTTTTCTCATAAGAACCGTCCGCATTCAATAATCAGAAAGATATCTTTGATTGATTTGTTCTTCCTTTAACACCCATTAAAATGCAAAACTACGATTTAGAGGCGATGAATGCCCGTATCCAAGCCGATAGCAGTCTGATACAAGAAATTCTGAGCGAGGCAGGAAAAATCATTGTCGGACAACGAACACTACTTGAACGATTAGTTATCGGACTACTATGTAATGGACACATCCTATTAGAAGGTGTCCCCGGACTTGCGAAGACTACCGCTATCGCCGTACTCGCAAAAACGATTGATGCTTCTTTCAGTCGACTCCAATTCACACCTGACCTTCTCCCCGCAGACCTCGTCGGGACCCTAATTTATGACCAACGGGAAGGCGAGTTCTACACCAAAAAAGGTCCTATTTTTGCCCACGTTATCCTTGCAGATGAAATAAACCGTGCACCAGCAAAAGTGCAAAGTGCGTTGTTGGAAGCAATGCAGGAACGGCAGGTCACCATTGGTGGCACTACCTACCCACTTGACGATCCATTTCTCGTTTTAGCCACACAAAACCCGATTGAGCATGAGGGCACCTATCCACTTCCCGAAGCACAAATGGATAGATTTATGTTAAAGGTTAAGGTCAACTACCCATCACATTCAGAGGAACTGAAAATCCTTCACAGGATGACAACTGAAGAGATACCTGAAATTCAGGAGGTTATCTCCTGTGAAGATGTTATCAGATTCCGTGAACTCACGCGCAACATCTATATGGCGGAACAGTTGGAAACTTACATCGTCGATCTTGTGTGTGCAACGCGCGCGCCGGAAGCATATCAGTTGGACGAGTTAAGTCCCCTGATTGAATATGGTGCATCGCCACGAGCAACGATTTTTCTTGCCCTTGCCTCCAGAGCTCAAGCGTTCCTCTCACAACGCGGATATGTTACACCTGAGGACATTCATGCGGTTGGAATGGATGTGCTAAGGCATAGAGTTATTCTTAGCTACGAGGCAGAAGCTGAGGGTATTGATGTTGAAAGCATTATCACACAACTGTTCTCAAAGATTGAAGTGCCTTAATTCAGAAAAGTCGTAAAAAACGGTGCCAACTACTCTTGTGTCTGCCCAGCGATAGCAGAAGCACGCGCGCCAACCCCCAAAACAGCCAGAAAGCCTTCCGAATCCGTGTGGTCGAAATCCCCAATATCCTCCATTGAAGCTGTTTCTTCAGAGTAAAGTGAATGTGGCACACCACTTGCTGCGTGAAATGCTACATTGCCTTTATACAACGCAACCGAAATAGTCCCACTTGCCAAACGCGTTAATGGTTCAACTGATGCTAACATAGATTGCGTAGCGGAATCAAACCAGTAACCCTGATAAATCTGTTCAGCAGCATTGGACGAAATACTATCATAGAGTTTTCGCGCACGTCTATCTAATATCAGTTGGAGCAAGTATTCATAGCATCTCCCTAACAATTCCATTCCCGGTGACTCATATACCCCACGGCTTTTGATCCCAACAAATCGGTTTTCAACAGTGTGAATCCCGATACCGACTCCGTTTCGTCCACCAATCCTGTTTGCTTCCACCAAACTCATCAGCGGTGTGCAAGGACTCCCGTTGACTTCTACCGGTATTCCGCGTGCAAATGTAACGGTGAAATGTTCTATATCATCCGGTGCATCTTTCGGATGCACACCCATTCCAGGTGTAATAAACCCCGCCGGTGTTTTTAACGATTCTAACCTGCCAGCTTCATGGGTTAATCCGAGCAAATTCGCATCTGTAGAGTAAGGTTTTTCATGCGTAGCGGTAACCGGTAAACCGTGGTCTTGGCAAAAATCTATCATCTCTTTTCTACCACCGAACTGCTTGAGAAATTCAGCATCTCGCCACGGTGCATAGACAGAAAAGTGCGGATTAAGCATATTCGTCGCAAGTTGGAATCGAACTTGGTCGTTTCCGCGACCGGTTGCGCCGTGTGTTAAGATAGAAATGTCGCGCTTTTCCATCTCTGGTAGCAGTGCTTTCACTGTAACGTGCCGAGCGATGCCAGTCGTGTTCCAATATCCTCCCTCATACACCGCCTGACACTGAATGAGACGAAGTCCTTCCTCAGCGAGTGCATCCTTCGCATCAATAATGACTGCCTCTTTGGCACCACATGCTAACATTCGTTCCCGAATCTCGTCAACGTCTCGCTCGTCGGGTTGACCAAGATCCGCTGTAAAGCAAACGACATTGACCCCTTTATCGACTAACCATTTGGTAATTGTGCAGCTATCAAGACCGCCTGAGACCGCAGCCCCGACGGTTTTTCCTGTTAATTGATGTATATTCATAACTGAAATTATACCATTTTTTATATAAAATGGCAATTTCCAACAAATTCAACACCAAACCAGGGCTATTTAGTTTTAGGCTTTTTGTTCGGTTTAGACGAAAAGTCGCGATTCGGAGATCGCTCCTACAGGGGAAAGTCTTAGATTGAAAATCTAAATATTCGGAGAACTAAATAGCCCTGACACCAAACAAAAAAGTTGACACATTCAAAAAAATGTGATAAACTTCTTGAACATATTTCAAATTTATATTACCATAGCAAAGCGCGGAGACGCATACGTGAAAAAAATTGATTCAAAACAATCCGGGTTAACACTCATACAGATATTAGTTGGTGTAGTCGTTCTTGGTGTCATTGCTGCTGTGGTTCTGGCACCACGTTTGCTTGGACAGGCAGGGCGCGCGCTACAAACACACGCTGCTGAAGACATTGAAACACTTGGTATCGCCCTTGATAGATATGCTCAAGACAGTGGAGATTATCCATCAACTGAACAAGGCTTGAAGGCACTTTGGGAAAAACCTGAGGAACCGCCACTTCCTATAAACTGGCTTGGACCATACATTCAAATTCCAATCACAGAAGATCCGTGGGGTAACCCATATATTTACATACGTCCCGGTGTGCATGACCGGTACGGATACGACCTTATCTCATTCGGAAGCGATAGTTTGGAAGGTGGATCGGGTGAAGATGAAGATGTTGTTAGTTGGATTCGTCGTGATGAATAGCCGTTATTATATGCCACTATATTTTACGCAATTGGCGGCGGACAAGACATCACTATCCTGATAAAGGAGAGTCGGAAGCATGAAAATTACACAAATAGAGGTTATTAGGGTAAAAGTTCCGTATCATGATGGTATCTATGAATTGATGACGCGCCGTAATCTATATCAGATTGACCACGTTTATAAGGTGCATACTGATGCTGGGATTATTGGTATCGGTGATGGTTCGTTTCAATCAGACGAAACCACTCAACGATATATTGGTAGAAATCCATTTGAGTTTATGAACGGTTGGGCACCAACACCACTTCAGCAAGCCTTTTATGACATCATGGGCAAGGCACTCGGTGTACCAGTGCATCAACTTTTAGGTGAAAAGTTTCACGACAAGACACCTTTTGGATATTGGTCGATTGACATGACACCGGAGGAGTGGGCAGCTGAAGCGCAATATGCATACTCAATCGGTTATCGGCTTCATAAAATCAAGGCACGTCCATGGTTTGAAGTACAAGAACAGGTAGAGGCAATCACAGGGGTTGTTCCAGATGATTATCAACTCCGCGTGGATGCCAACGATTCATTTGAAACCGCAGCACGCACCATTGAAGTTGCCAGACAACTCAAAGATTACAATATAGAGTCGTTTGAAACACCGATTCCACAGTCGCATATAGATGGATATAAAGAGATTAAGCAGCACACAGACATGCCGATAACAATTCATTTTGGAAATCCAGATCCGGTTGAAGCGATACGCGCAAAGATGAACGATTCGTTTATTATTGCTTATCCAGATTCGCGTGCTGCCAATGCCAAACGTGAAGCGATTATTTCAGAAGCGGCACATCTTCCAGTGTGGATACAGATTGTTGGTCTCGGCATCACAACCTGTTACGTCATGCATCTTGCTGCGGTTATGCGGAATGCGACAATGCCATCGATTACCTTAAATGCATTGCGCGCTTTTGACATTGTCACACCCTCAACTATTCCGCTTGTTGATGGATATGCAACGATACCAGACAAACCGGGATTGGGAGTTGAATTGGATGAGGACGCGCTTGACAATTGTCGCGTCTGAAACTGCCAATGTGATTTCAAAAAATAGGAATTTGATGAAGGGAATTAGCTGACAATCCCACTGCTTTAACTGTGGGTCAAAAAACATTAGAATGTGGTAGAGAAAAACTAATATGTGTTGTTAGGACAACGACCCTACCACATTCGCTAACAACCTACCGTGGGATACACGGAAAGTTACGCCTGTGGAGTACAAATAAGACCTTATTCGGAGGCACGAGAGATGGAAGCAGGAATCACAGAGGAGAGTTGTGTGCAAAAGAAGCACACGGCTTTAGCCGTAGTGAGTATCACAACAAGTATCTTAAGTTTAACAATGCTTATTATCTGCGTAGTTGTTCCCGCCCACGCTGGAAAACTTGGATTAGTCAGTGCATGGTTATTTGAAGAGATGGATGGAGATGTCGTCAAAGATGTAGTCAGTGGAAATGATGGTGAAATCAAAGGAAAATTAAGTTGGTTTTCCTACGGTAAATTCGGAAGATCCTTGAAATTCTCCGGCAATAAAGATAGTTATGTTCACATCCCACATGACGACGTTTTCAATGCTGATCCGTACACATTCGTCGCATGGGTCAAGTTAAAGCCCGCTGCCTGGCATTATATCGTCTGGAGAAATGGCGACGTTTGGCCCGAACCTAAAGAAGTCCGTCACCTTGATATATGGGTACACGAAGATGGGTTTCCTGTTTTCATGTGGAACGCAGGAAAGGAAAAAGGTCAAATTGATGGCAAAGCCATTGTTACTGATGATCAATGGCATCATATCGCCAAAGTCTATGATGGTAAAAGCATTAAAATGTTCGTTGATGGGAAACTGGATAATGAAAAGCCGAGTGGCGGAACGTTGGATACCAATGAATCGCCAATATGGATTGGTGCTTACCCCGGTGGTATTGCAGCAATAGGGCTTCTTGACGAAGTTGGCTTCTTTACAACGGCTCTTTCTGAAAATGAACTCAACGATGTCATGGGTACTGGATTAGCAGATTATGCCGCTGTTGAGGCAGCTGGAAAAGCAACAACTACTTGGGCAACTATGAAAGCAGGAAATGAGAAATGACATATATTAGTGTGGAACTTATCACTTTTCCTTAGTGTATCCGTAGGTTGCGTAGAGCAAGACGAAACCTAACAATTAACTTACGTTTAAAACATAATAGCGCGTGGAAAATGCGTTTTCCAGAGTTTAACAAAATTCAAAAGGAGATATATGATGAAAAAAACTATTTTGAGTTTGACAATTCTCATTATCGGAGCAGTTGTTTCTACCCACGCTGCACAACTCGGTTTAGTTAGCGCGTGGTTGTTTGAAGAAAATGGTGGAAATGTTGTCAAAGATGTAGTCAGTGGACACGACGGTGAAATAAAAGGATCCTTGAAATGGGTGGAAGACGGTAAATTTGGTAGGGCTTTGGAATTCCCCGGCAAAGGTGATAGTTATGTTCGCATTGACCATGACGATGTCTTCAATTCCGATCCTTATACATTTGTCGCATGGGTAAAATTACAAGCAGCCTCATGGCAGTACGTCGTTTGGCGGAATGGAGAAGTCTGGCCCGAACCAAAAGAGATCCGACATCTTGATATATGGATTCACGACGCTGATTATCCGGTTTTCATGTGGAATGCTGCACAGGGACCAGGTCGTATTGAAGGTAAGACTATTGTTGCTGATGGCACATGGCACCATATTGCTAAAGTTTATGATGGCAAAAATGTGCAAATGTTTGTTGATGGAAAAGTGGACGGTGAAAAAGCGAGCGGTGGTGCGCTTGTTAAGAATGAATCCCCTATATGGATTGGAGCACGTCCCGGAGATATCGCAGCGACAGGTCTTTTTGACGAGGTGGGTTTCTTTACGAAAGCACTCTCTGAAACACAAGTCAATGATGTTATGAGGACTGGATTAGCAGATTATGCCGCTGTTGAGGCAGCGGGAAAAGCAACAACTACTTGGGGTTTGATAAAAAGCAAAAAGTAAAAGTAACAGGTACACATGTGTACCGAAACAGAAATGGAGAAAACGCATTATGCGAATGCACGTTGGTGGAGAATGGATTGATAAACCAAATAAAATAGACGTATTGAGTCCTTTTGATGGTTCAGTTGTTGATACGGTGCCGAGAGGGGATGCTAAAGACGTTGAAACCGCTATACAAACCGCAGAACGCGGTGCAAAAATCATGGCGGGTTTGACCGGATATGAACGTTATGGAATTTTGCGGAAAGTCGCGGATTTGATGATAGAACGAGTAGGCGAACTTGCCGAAGTTATCACCCGCGAAGAGGGAAAAATATTAGCCGAGGCGACCGGTGAAGCCACGCGCGCTTCCGAAATCATCGCACTCTCTGCAGAAGAAGCAAAACGATTAACTGGTGAAACGATACCACTTGAAGGCGCGCCCGGTGTTAAAAACAAACTTGGGTTTACGGTGCGCGTGCCGTGCGGTATTGTTGTAGGTATTAGTCCTTTCAACTTTCCACTGCACCTTGTTTGCCACAAAGCAGGTCCTGCCATTGCAGGTGGAAACGCAATTATCATCAAACCCGCAACGGATACACCGCTTTCCGCGCTGAAATTGGTAGAACTCTTTTTAGAAGCAGGCACACCACCTGAAGCGATCCAGTGTGTTACAGGTCCCGGCGGCGAAATAGGCGATACTCTCTGTACAGATCCACGTGTCCGGAAGATTACCTTTACAGGTAGCCGTGATGTTGGCGAACATATCTGTAAGGTCGCAGGATTGAAACGTGTGACAATGGAACTCGGTTCAAATTCACCGCTCATCGTTATGCCTGATGCGGATCCGGAGAAGGTTGCACGTGCAGCTGCAGCGTCCGGTTATTCTAATGCTGGACAGGTTTGTATATCGACGCAGCGCGTTATCGCACATGAGAAAATCTACGGCGATTTCTTAGATGCTTTCCAAGCAGAAGTTTCCAAAATCAGTATCGGTAATCCGTTGGAATCTGGTGTACGGATGGGTCCAATGATTCGTGAAGGGGATGCTGCACGTGTCTCCGAATGGATCAAGGAAGCCGTGTCAGACGGTGCAGAACTCCTCACTGGTGGTGAAAAGCAGGATCAGTTTGTCACTCCTGCTATCCTTGCTAACGTCAAACCTGAGATGAAAATATCTTGTGATGAAGTGTTCGGACCTGCTGTCGGTGTGACGCGTGTCAATGACATTGACGAAGCAATTGCTCTCGCGAACGATACGAACTACGGACTGAGTGCCGCTATTTTCACACAGAACATTGATTGGGCAATGCGATTTGTTCGCGAGGTTGAATCTGGTAACCTGATGGTGAACTGGGGAACACAGTGGCGTGCTGATTTGATGCCGTATGGTGGTGTTAAAGAGAGTGGCATGGGTAAAGAGGGTCCGAAATACGCTATTGAAGAGATGACTGAGTTGAAGATGGCAGTCTTCCATTTGGATGGTTAAGCGCGAATGTTGGATGTATAAGCATAATCCCGCTGCTGATGCGAATTGGCAGCGGGGTTTTGATTTATAGTAAGGTCTACTATACTTTGGACAATTTCTATCTGTTTCATGTTGTGTTTTCAAGTCCTTGCTGATTTTCATTGAGTTTCGGATGGGAACGTAACTCACAGAAAAAGAATTTCAGGTGCAAGCAAGAGCAGCCCTAGCGGGGAGGAATGTCTATAGGGACATTGTGAACAAACCCTCTTTGGTTTCCCCAGCAGGACGAAAGGTGTCCCAATAAACCAATATTGATGTCAAAAGTGTTTCTATTAATCCAGGCTATTACTCAAGAACCCTAAAAATTGTCCAAACTATAGTAAAATTAGAGAAGTTAATCATGTCTAATATATGACATCAGACCTAACGCTAAGGAGTGAAGGAACAACAAAATTTCTTTCTCTCCTTAGTTATAACATTCCGGTATTGAAATAGGAGTGAGAGTAATGAAAAACCGACAGATTATCTTTATGTTTGCAATTCTTGGGTTGGCAATAATCGTGGGGGGGACTGTTTACTTTATCGTCAATCAATCACCTCTTTCACCGCTTTCGAGCGTTGAAAATCTTCCGAAATCAAAGGCACACACACATGTATCTTCTACTGGCAAGGTAATAGAACATGTCCATATCTATGATCCGCCAGTCCATCAAAACGATACGAAATTAGACACATCTTCACAAAGCGATAAAGCAACAGATTATATGAAGTGGAATAAGGTCCAACGTGCGTGGTCACAACTTGACCTTGCAGAAATAAAACGGAAGTGGCAACCCTATACGATAGCTGAAATGCACGAGATGTGGGCGCACTTGCATACGCTCACCCCCGACAATTATCCAAATGCCTACGCCTCTCAGGGTTGGGATGTTACCGATCAGTTTTATCCCCGAGATGAATGGCTGCAACGTTACATGGACTTAGGGCACCCGTTAGAGGAACCTTGGCACTACAGAACAGCTATAACCAATCGGCGGCGGTTAGAAAAACACCGCAAAAAAGCGGAGGAATCTCCCGAAGGCAGAGAATGGGTTTTCTCTGGATATGGCCTCCCCGTAGAAGCAACGTGGGAAGAGCTTGAAGACACTTTTATTAAACATCAAGTGCTTTCTGTACTTGCTCATGATGAGTATGTTAGGCAGAATCCCGATTCGGAAGATGGTGTTTTCACAATAGACAGTGAGTTTTTGCCGTTTAAGCCTGATACGGTGTATGTGCATGTGTCCGATGACGGTCCTGTCTCACACTTCATTGGTCCGACGTTGACAAAAGCGGAAGAAGATGCTATAACGATGTTCGGTATTGCCCCCAGGGGCATGAAAGTTGTCTACACCGATAAAAGCGGGATACCGTTGCCTCCGGATGTAAAGCCACGTTTCTACGAACGTGCGATGGCACAACTTGATGCTGCGGAGAAACAGGTGATGCATCAGCTAGCCGATCACGATGCACTTTTTAATCAAGCAGAAAACGAAACCGGTCAGGAAACAAAACCCATCGTAGCGGACACACAACACAACCATCCGCATCCCCACGAGGAAGCGGATCCTACACGAACAACACAGAACCCAGGTACGCAGCAAAAAACACCACCACAAGTTGGCAAAAACATGCAGCCGCCATTGCCACTAGAACCATCCAGTCCAGACCAAATACAAAAATGGTTTGAAGAACTGATACTTTTACACGGTGGTGATTTACCGAAAGACCTCAAGGCATTACAAGAGGTAATCAAAGAATTGGAAAATCTCCGAAAACTGGGTAGAGAAATGTTGCCGCAGCCACCACCTCGTCCACCAGAGCGATCGGCACCACCGGAACGTTCAGCACCACCTGAAACACCGTCAGAGCAATGAGGTCCATTCTGATATTTACCAGTATTGTTTCTATTGTGTGTGTTTACGGTGGGGTCTGTCTATTTTGGGAACCTGCTGCACACAGTCCGAATATATCTGCATCTCCCCGCGTTGTGCCTACTGACACAGCATCTGTGAATCGCGGCACAAAACGGTCACGCCTTCTTAAACACACCGAGACACAACAGGTTGATCCTGATACGTTCTATCAAACAATTATTGACAATAATATCTTCAGACCGTTCAACTGGGAACCACCGCAGCGCGTCTCTGCTTTTACATTACTCGGTACAGCCATAGCCGCTGATGGTAACAGTGCCATAGCATATATCCAAGAACGTAAATCAGATCGGTTTTATGCCGTTTCTGTTGGGCAGCAAGTTGGCGCGATGACTGTCAAAACTATTACACCTAAACGGGTAACGCTTATAAAAAACGGTGAGTCCTTGACGCTTGCTATGAGCAATAGTCAGTTTCTTAATTCTCAAGGCAGTCGGAGTATGCCACCGCGCCGAGAGAACAGTGCATCCTTCACTGCAAAAGCAGCACCACCGAAAAACGAAACAGCCCGCACGACCACTGCCACAAAACAGCCAAACGCCGCAAACGAATGGCGAAAACATCTTGAAGAAAAAGCTGCCAAGATACGCGCAGAACGAAAACGGTTGACAGAATATCTACAGCAGCACCAAAGTCGTTAGCAGAAAACAGACTCTGTATGGAAACCGATAAAAAATCTACTCATCACATTTTTGGGCAACATCTTTGGGAAAAGATAACAAGCAATCCTACTGTTTTACGCAGACTCAGTACCAGTATCATTTTACTTAGCATCCTGTTCCTTACATTCTGGATACGCATCCAAGGTGTAGAAGGTATTCCCGAAGGACAGTTTTCTTCAAATGACGCTTATGTTTTTTACACACAGGCACAAACCATCAGCAAGCAAGGGCACCTTCCCAAACGCGACATGCACCGATGGCTGCTAAACGGCAAAGATAACCGGCAGTTCCTCTCCCTATACGCTTACGCCCTCGCTTGGACACACAAAGCGATAACACTCTTCTATCATCAGGTGACGCTTTATCACGTCCAACTGTATGCGCCTGTCGTCTGTTTTGCACTCGGTCTCGCCGCATTGTTGCTCTTCCTCATCAAATACTATGGACACCTATTTGCTACGGTGGTCGGTGTGCTGCTGGCAACTTTCCCCGGAACGATTGCCCGAAGCACTGCAGGCTTTAGTGACAGAGACGCATGGTGCTCGCTGTGCTTGCAATCGTCATATATTTATACAGAGAACGAATGTCATCCGGTCCCCGTAGACTTATTGCAACAGCATTATGTGGATTGGTTGTATTTCTCGGAGGGCTGAGTTGGGAAGCATTTGGGATATTCGTTCTGATTATTCTCAGTGCGGAGTTATGGAAGTTCTGCACCACCGATACTGAAAATAACCTAAAGGAATACATTCTTTGGATGCTCATGTTTGTCCCATGGCTATATCTGATTAGTCCAGCGTATCGCAGCGGATACGGCTTTTCAACGCATGTTGCAGCACTCATGCTCGCGCCAGGCCTCGCGCTGCTTGCACTCAAAAGCATAAGATATCTACTTCTGCGTTTTGTTAAACAACTCTGTCCACATGCGCGCAAACTCGCCTGGGGACTCACCCTATTCGGTATAGCAGCAGGAGGCATCTATGTGATTTCACAATATAACACCTTCGCGACAACCGCCTTCCCTTTCATGGAAAATCGACTGATGAAAACGGTAAGTGAACTTAAAAACCCTGATCTCATAGATTGGGTAGACAGATACGGTAGTATGTTCATTTTAGGCAGTATTTGGACTCATCGTTACCGCAGCATACCATTGGAAATGGAACGCGCTTCCTCTCGTAATTGGACTTGTCCTATTCTGCACAACGACTTTTCTCCAAGACCCTCTAAACAACTGGATTGGCTCACTCGGAAACTATCGCCTTTTTATTGCTGCGTTTGCACTCACTGTCATCGGGTTCGGAATCGCATCAACACGAAAACAGCAACAACAACGATATGAACTGGATTTGATGATGCTTCTCGTTTGGTGTTTTCTTTGGGGCTGCCTCACGCGCACTGGCATAAGATATGTTTTCTTTGTCGGACTACCGTTGGCAATTGGCACCGCTGTACTCCTCAAGCATATCACCACGTTCCGAAACGCGAAACAGATACCTATCCAACTTCTGGGGTGCACTCTCCATCCTAAACACATTGCCATCGGGTTCACTGCCGCTATATTATCACTGCTTCTGTTTTGGGGACCCGCAGGCGGTTATGCAATAGGGACACTCCAAGCTGCCGCAAAACGAGACGCAATACCTGGACCAGGCAAACTGATACAAGCATATAACTGGATAAAAAACGAACTGCCACACGATACAACTGTCATGGCTGCACACTGGACATACGGTATTAAACTCAACGTCCTTGCACGCGTGAAAACCATTACAGACTCAGACCACTACCTACCTCATTGGATACATCTCTATTTCCGACATGTGTTTTGTGCACAATCCGAGATAGAAGCATTACATTTTCTCAAAACACACAAAGCGACACATCTCATGATAACCAGCGTAGAACTTGTACCCAACGCCAGAGAAAATTCCTTTGTCGGCAGCGATGCATACCTTGACAGGCACTTTTCACTTTATCACTTACTTCCACAACCCACTGCTCCAGGAGCACAATACTCACTTGAACCTGAAATAAAGCAAACGTCATCTTTTACACATACGACTACTTTAAACAGAATTGATGTTATCGGTGCAGACCTTGGAAACTTGTCTATCACCGCAAGGTTTGAAAAAGAAGAAGATCCCATCCAACTTCCTTACGTTGCGTTTCACGGAGACAAGAGAATCTTACCCACTCAACCTATAGATTCAGAGAAGGGCGGACTGATTTTCCTCTTTGATAAGGACAAGGTACTTCGTAGCAGCTTTTATATCCCTGAGATCGGATGGAACAGTCTTGCTGTAAAACTCTTTATGCGTGGAAAACATTCTAATGCGTTTGAAAACGTGCACATCGTCCCAACATACGAAAAAGGCACACATCCAACTATCCAAATATGGAAAATCAACTATCCTGAGAATATAAAACCCCATCCAAAATACCTCGCAACAGAATAACAAAGTGCAGTAACTTGTCCACAATAGAGAGAAGCACATATTTTGCCAAATATATATACACCTGCCAGAAAACTTTCCTTTTTTCCTTGCCAATTGTCAAAGCATCTGATAAGATGATTGCCTATAACAGTCTCACATTAATAGGAAAAGGAATTACCCAATGGCTGACAACCCCCATGTATTACTAATTTCCACAGACCATTGGCCCAACTCGTTACTTGGAGTCAGTGGACATCCAAATATCCAAACACCAACACTTGACTCGCTTGCACGCGCGGGCACATGCTACACACGTGGCTATAGCGAATGCCCTGTTTGCGTTCCTGCGCGAAAAACATTGATGACAGGGACAACAACACGCACCCACAAAGACAGAGTTTTCAATGACCGGAAGGGAATAAACGGACTTCCGACAATCGCACAGACATTTCGAGATGCAGGGTATCAGGCTCACGCTGTCGGCAAACTGCATGTCTATCCACAGCGTGACCGCATCGGATTTGATGATGTGCAGTTAGGTGAAGAAGGAAGATTACAATACGGCGTGATTGACGACTATGAACTATTTCTTGGAGACAGAGGCTACGCCGGGCAACAGTTTGCACACGGCATGTGCAACAACGATTATCTTAACCGCCCTTGGCACCTTCCTGAAGATTGCCATGTCACCAACTGGAGCACGCAGCAGATGGTGCGCCAGATAAAACGTCGTGATCCAACCCGCCCCGGATTCTGGTTCTTGTCCTATTGCCATCCGCATCCACCTTTGGCACCGTTACAGTGTTACATGGACATGTATCGAAACATTGATATAGACATGCCTTATTTCGGTGAATGGGCAAAGGATACAGAAAAGCTGCCTTTGCCGCTAAAATCCAAACAGATGCAGAATTCGCTTTACAATGAAGACTTAATCCGTTCCGCGCGGCAAGCCTTTTATGCGCTCTGTACGCACATCGACCATCAATTACGCGTTGTTATCGGGACACTCCGGGAGGAAGGACTGTTAAACAACACTATCATACTGTTCACCTCTGACCACGGTGATATGCTTGGTAACCACAAACTTTGGGCGAAACGTCTCTATTATGAGGATTCTGCTAACGTACCGATGATTCTTGTTGGTGCTGCAGGTGACGACCGAGTGGGACACCATAGGGTTGATGACAGACTTGTCGGATGGCAGGACGTTATGCCTACACTACTCCATCTCGCTGGTGTTGAAATTCC
Organism: Candidatus Poribacteria bacterium; assembly: GCA_965237835.1. GTDB lineage: Bacteria > Poribacteria > WGA-4E > WGA-4E > WGA-3G > MSPOR6. Next base: position 2,899,984 of record OZ250160.1, read on the forward strand.
AGATACAGTTGATGGCATTCCGATGGTTGGCGACCAAAAACGTGAATGGTTATACGGCGAAGTCGGTGATGGTGGGAGTGCTACCCGAATGATTCATGAGGGACGTTACAAACTTATTTATTATGCCACTGGAAACTACCGACAACTCTTCGATTTGGAAGAGGATCCGAAAGAACTAAACGACTTGTCCGATTCACCCGCGCATGCTGAAATGCTGGATCGGTTGACGAACCTCCTGATAGGTGAACTCTATGGCGGTGATGAAAAATGGGTGCAAAATGGTGAACTTGTTGGTTTACCCGATCGCGCCTATAATCCATCTGCAAACCGCAGCTTATCAGGACAGCGCGGACTCCACTGGCCACAGGCTCCGTCTACTGGACGTTGAATATCCTTCCTAAATGTGGTATTATTTTAAACAACTATTGATTGCGGAGGGACACTGTTGGAACAGTTCCTAACTGTCCCGCAATATCATATTTGGACAAGGTTAAAAATTTATGGCAAAAAAGAAATCAGACACAAACGCTAATAAAAACGGTGCAACGCTTGGCTTTGAAGCGATTTTATATCAAGCAGCTGATAAACTCCGCAACAACATGGATGCTGCTGAATATAAGCATGTGGTGTTAGGGTTGATTTTTCTCAAATATATCTCGGATTCTTTTGAGGAAAAGTACAATTTTCTGCTTCAAGAATTTGCTAATCCTCAGAGCCAACTCTATATTAAAGAGGAATTCGACCGTTATGCGTATGCAGAGGATAGAGATGAATATTTGGCAGAAAACATCTTTTATGTACCGCAAGAAGCGCGCTGGTCATATTTGCAAGCCAACGCAAAGCAAGCAGAAATTGGGAAACTGATTGATGACGCGATGCATGCAATTGAACGGGAAAACCCACGGCTCAAAGGTGTTCTACCCAAGAACTACGCACGACCAACGCTTGATAGGCAAACACTCGGTGAACTTGTTGACCTCATCGGCACAATCGGTTTAGGTGAAGAAGAGAATCGCTCAAAGGATATACTGGGCAGAGTTTATGAATACTTCCTTGCACAATTCGCAAGTGCTGAAGGCAAAAGAGGGGGGCAGTTTTATACACCCCGCTGTGTTGTGCAGCTCCTTGTTGAGATACTCGCGCCATATCAAGGACGGATTTACGACCCATGCTGCGGCTCAGGCGGGATGTTTGTTCAGAGCGAAGCGTTCGTTGAAGCACACGGTGGGCAGCGCGATGATATCTCTATCTATGGACAGGAGTCTAACCCAACCACGCGGCAATTGGCACTGATGAACCTTGCTATTCGCGGGATTGATGCGAATCTCGGACAGGAACATGCAGACAGTTTTCACGACGATATGCACCCAGACCTGAAAGTTGATTACATCCTTGCCAATCCACCGTTCAACAGTAGCGACTGGGGCGGTGATCGATTGCGTGAGGATAAACGTTGGGTTTATGGCACTCCACCTACTGGCAACGCTAACTTTGCTTGGGTGCAGCACTTTATTTATCACCTTGCACCAGACGGCATCGCGGGATTTGTGTTGGCAAACGGTTCAATGAGTAGTAATACTGCCAACGAAGGCGAAATTCGCAAGAACATTATTGAAGCAGATTTAGTAGATTGCATGGTTGCTTTGCCCGGTCAACTATTCTATTCCACATCAATTCCCGTTTGCCTCTGGTTTATCGCGAGAAATAAGGAAAACCATCGTTTTCGCAAGCGCACCGGCGAAGCACTTTTTATAGATGCTCGTAGGTTAGGCGTGATGATTGATCGTGTACATCGCGAGTTAACTGGTAAAGAGATCTCATGTATTGCCGAAACCTATCACGCTTGGCGCGGCGGTGAAGGTGTGGGTGAATACGTTGACGTGCCTGGTTTCTGTAAAAACACAACCGTTGCTGAGGTCCAAGAATATGGCAACGTTCTAACTCCTGGTCGCTACGTTGGTGCAGAAGTACAAGAGGAAGATAGCGAACCGTTTTCGGACACAATTGCACATCTGACTAAGAAATTAACCGAGCAGATGGCAGAGGCGAGGCGGTTAGATGATGCCATCCGTGAGAATCTGCAAATGCTCGACTTGGGAGATGATGCATGAGTTTCAGTGACGAAGAAATCAAACGTCACATACGTTTAGGTGAAGACAGTCTCTGGGAATTTAAGGAGATTATGTTCACTGGAAACAAACCCCGGAGTCCCAGTCGTAACGATCTGGCAGACGAACTCGCTGCATTTGCTAACACGAATGGTGGCGTGGTACTATGCGGTGTGACCGATAACGGCGAAGTACAAGGCATGTCGCGCGAGCAGATGGACGAGTTGGAAAGGTACCTTATGGAAGTCTGTACCGACAAGATTAAGCCCCCAATACATTCTACCATCCTTCGCAAGGAAATAGAGGAAAGCAAACCGTTTCTCTTTGTCGAAGTGCCACAAGGATACACGCTGCACTACAGCCCAGGTGGAAGTTACCATCGGGTTGGTAGTTCAAAACGTAAAATGACAAGCGATGCGCAGCTACGTCTCACGCAGAAGCGCGCCCAATCCCGCTTTATCTGGTTTGACAAACAGCCAGTTGTGGGAACAGGTGTTGGATCGTTAGATGAATCCCTTTGGAAACCTTTGTTGAGTGTTGAAGGTGCCACTGCTCCTGAGTTGGCACTGGAGAAAATGGGACTCCTGACTGGTGACGAAAACAGCACAACGCGTGCCACTGTTGCAGGTATTTTGTTATGCAGTCGTTCTCCCGAGGAATGGCTCCCCAATGCTTGTATCACAGCAACTTGTTATCGAGGAGAAAACCGCACATCAGAACAGATAGATGCCCAAACAATTACCGGTCCGCTGAACCGACAAATTGCTGAAGCAGTAACTTTTGTGGTCCGCAACATGCGTGTCGGAGCATTCAAGAACCCCGCTCGCATTGACCTACCCCAATACAGTGAAAAGGCACTCTTTGAAGCGATCGTCAATGCTGTTGTCCATCGCGACCACACAATTCAAGGCAGCAGAATCCGTATATCAATGTTCTCTGATCGCATTGAAATAAACTCTCCCGGCAACTTGCCAAACAACCTTACGATTGATAGCATGGATGTCTGTCAATCAACGCGAAACGAAGCTCTCGCCTCAATACTTGGACGAATACCTGTTGAAAGCATCAGAGGATCGGGTGATCGACAATACTTCATGGAAAGACGTGGAGACGGTGTGCCAATTATCTTTCGCGAAACAGAAGCTTTAAGTGGGAAATTGCCCAAGTATCAACTTATTGACGATTCAGAACTTGTTCTCACAATTCCGGCAGCTGCCACAGAAGCGACACGTGTAAACGCTTCTGTCCAATGTAATCTGCCCGACTCCACTATGCGAAAAGTAGACGTATTAATGCTGTTTCAGAATAACACATTGGGACGCAGATTCACTGCCGGAAGTGACAATGTACATATCAATTTGCCCGCCGTAAACCTTCCGATGACAGTGTTCGTAGCTGCCGATGGTTGCGCTGCACACATTGAACGCAATTGGGTACCAACACAAAGCGAACTTGCCGTTAAAATGCAACCTTTACCAGAAGGAGGCTCAGTCCTCTTTCCAAAAGGAGAAGGCAACGTCCCAGGCTTGTCAGGAAAACTAAATCTGATTAGTGACTCTTATAACCGAGTTTCCCTCTATACCTTCAACATCGCTATTAACCAAGGGCAACCGCAGCCAATTCATTGCGTTCCAGGAGAGTATCTACACCTGACTGATGCCGATGGTAGAGAACTGTTGGTGCGCATCGTTGCTATCGTCGGTAGAGCGGCACTGCTGGAATATCGTGCTTATACCAAAGGAGATGTAAAATGACAGTCCAAGAATTAATGGAACTTCTTGAAAAATATCCGGATGATTTGCGAGTCGTCGTCAACGGCTATGAGGACGGCTATGACGATATCTCACCAGAACGGATTTCCACCACAAAAATACAGTTAGATGCTGGAATACACGATTGGGAAGATTAAACAGTTAGCGGAAGCAACCTATTTTGGAGTAACTAATTAAAACTTGAACGCATTAAGTTATAGAGGTGAATAATGAGTTTACAATTGGACAGTTTAGCAAAATCTATTGATATTCTCGAACGTTCTGTCAAAACAGCGAGCAGACCAGATATTTTTGATGACGATTTGCAGGAAACAGTTCGCGCCGGAGTTATTCATAGTTTTGAGGTCGCTTACGAACTGTCTTGGAAAATGATGCAGCGATGGCTTAAAGAAAATATCGGTGCCGCTTCTGTTGATGGTGTTACCCAACGGAATCTCTTTCGTCTGGCAGCAGAAAATCGCCTTATCGCTGACTCAGAACGCTGGATGGATTATCATAAAGCGCGTAACTCAACCTCCCATACTTACAATGAGGATGCTGCCGAAAGTGTCTTTGCGGAAGCCGCTGAGTTTGTTCATGACGTCAAGTACCTTTTAAGGATGCTGGAGGCGCGCAATGATTGATCTTAATCCAAAGCATTTTGAAATAGTTCAACATATACTCGCAAAACATGTCCCTGGAAGCGAAGTTCGCGCTTTCGGATCGCGGGTAAAATGGACAGCTAAGGATTATTCCGATCTTGATCTTGCCGTAGTCGGTAGTAAGCCGTTAACCTTGAGACAGGGGCGTCAATTAGCAGAAGCTTTTGAGGAATCCGACCTTCCAATTCGGGTTGATGTCTTAGATTGGCATACGATATCAGAAAAATTCAAGAGAATAATTGCAGAGGAATACGAGGTAATACAGGGAGCAGAACCAGTTAAGGCAAATGAGGAATCCGTAGCAACTCTCAAGAATTCAAGCATAAAGAATAAACCTTGGAATCTGGTAAAACTCGGAGATGTTGTCAAAATCAATCCTCAGCGAAAGCTTACGAAAACAAAAGAAGCATTTCATGCTGCCATGCGAGATATTGAAGTATATAGACGGGAGATTAGTTCACATTCGTACAAAGAATTTCGCGGATCTGGAACGCGGTTTCAAAATGGAGATACGCTTTTAGCCCGTATTACACCCTGCCTTGAAAACGGTAAAACTGTCTATGTCAACTGTCTGAAACCGGATCAAGTTGGGCACGGATCAACCGAGTTCATCGTGCTATCTGGAATTGAAGGTAAAACGGATAACTTGTTTGTATACTATTTAGCACGAAATCCAATTCTCCGAGCGTTTGCGATTCATTCAATGCAAGGTTCTACCGGACGACAACGAGTTATGGCTGATTCGTTACGTTCATTTGAATTTTCACTGCCTTTGATTGAGGAACAACGCCGCATCGCTTACATCCTCGGCACACTTGATGACAAAATTGAACTTAACCGACAGATGAATGAGACGTTAGAGGCAACGGCACGTGCAATTTTCAAGTCATGGTTTGTTGACTTTGACCCAGTGAAAGCAAAAACGGAAGGGCATAAACCGCCATGCATAGACACCGAAACTGCTGCACTGTTCCCATCTGCGTTCCAAGATTCTCCATTAGGAGAGATTCCGAAAGGGTGGAAGGTTGGAACACTTGGCGAGATTGCAAAAAATGTTCGACGTAGTGTAAAAGCTAGTGAAATCGACTCTAGCGAATGTTTTATCGGTTTAGAACACATGCCGAGGCGAAATATCACTCTTTCTCAATGGCAAATAGATGCCAAGATCGCAAGCAATAAGTATCGTTTCAGAAAAGGTGAAATCCTTTTTAGTAAACTTAACCCTCACTTCCACAAGGTTGGCATTGCGCCTATTGACGGGGTTTGCTCAACTGACATTTTAGTTATTCAGCCAATTGAAGTAGGGTGGTTCGGAGTTGTTTTAGGTCTTGTATCCAGCGATAATTTTGTTGCTTATACCACTGCATGCTCAAAGGGAACAACGTTACCACGAACAAATTGGAAAGACATGTCAAATTACAAAACCGTACTACCTAAAGTTGAAATTTCCCAGAAATACACTGAATTCATACAACCAATTATCAAAAGAATTATTGAAAATATTCATCAATCCCACACCCTTTCCCAAATCCGCGATACACTGATGCCGAAGTTATTATCCGGCGAAATACGCGTAGACGATGCAGATGAGATATTGGAGGTAGAAGATGGAGTATCCAAAAACATTCATTCAATTACCTGACATTCCGGATCAAGTTGAATCTGCTTCCCACGCTTACGAGATAGCATTTTCACTCGCGCGTGCAGGAGATATGCTTGGATGGCGGAAACTTGTCAAAAACATTCGACCAAACGTATTCAAATCTTTGGTCCAATGGCGGCAAAATGAATTAGATGGACAAAAACTGGAAAGCAAAGAACAATTGGTTCAAGTTGTGGATAAAGCGGTTGAGATTATTTCACCGTTAATGGCTATCGCATTAGTCGGGGTTGAATCCGGTAGGGAGGAATTTAAAAATCAAAAATCTTTTCTTGATGATCTGTTAAACATTACCGGGTGGAATACTGATAACAACAAAGGCTGGAAAAAACTTCCTTATGCGTTAGGGTATGTTTATCATAGTTTGCACGGGTGCGTTGGTCTCAGCACAAATCAGATAGATCTTGCACTGGATCTTGCGCGAGTTAAAATTCAGGAGATATATGATAGAAAAAAAGTATTACAAGTTTGGGAAATGAGTGAACTTGTGGGGTGGCCCAAATCGCTTGGACCAAATTGTGTAGATAGTTGGATATATTTAGTCAACGCTCATGGAAGATCAATACGAAAAACTTGAGACGGACTCTCGCCAGAGAAGGATGGGAGTGGTTGTCCCACATATATGGGGATGACCTGGAAGAATACCAAGCTTTATTGGTTGCCTATTATATGGCACTGAATATCCATGAATTAGCGGTAATAATCTCATCAGGTGACCAAAGCAGATTAAGTGGAAGTGCTTCTTTCAACTCTCCATTTCATTTTAACGTCCCGTTGACATTTATGTCTGAAAACCAAGATATAATTCAACGAGCGCAGTTCCTTTTGCTTCGGAATCCAGATTCAGTCACGGAACTATGGACAATGTTAAATGTCACGCGTGAGCAAATGGAAAATTCATGGAAAATTTGGGTTCGTTTATTTGAAAATTGGTTAGAAAATGTCTATAGCAGATACTCAGATGTTAGTATGGGAACTATTTATACAAACATTGAGCATCATCGGGTTTTTTTTGAGAAATTGCAACCTTAGCCTCTGTATTGTTAAACTTCTTGAACAATCCTCAACTCTCCCAATTCTACTACACGAGGTTATTCTCGAGGAAAACAAATAGCGGTGACAATCGGTTTAGTGATCAGAAGATATGGTTAGGAGTAAGATGGTGGAAAATCCTAAGGTATTCATCTCATATTCTCACGATTCTGAAAAACACGTGCAATGGGTATTAGACCTTGTTGCAAAACTCCGTCGTAATGAAATTAATATTATTCTTGTTCAGGAGGAACTCACCCGGGACCAGGAGATGATACAATCTATGGAATCTGGCGTTAGAGATTCTGATAGGATCTTGGTCATTTGCACGGATAGTTACGTGAGAAAAGCGAACGACGGTGAAGGTGGAGTCGCATACGAACCAACGATTGTAACAAGAAGAATTGTTGAAGATAAGGGAATAAATAAATTCATTCCTATAGTTCGCCAGACAAAATGGGAGGATAAAATCCCTATTTTTTTAAAAAACCAAGTATATATTGATTTTACGGATAATAAGCAATATGAGGATAAATTTGAGGAGCTGCTTCATGAACGCCTCTTAGTCCCACCTTTACAAAGACCTGATGTTCCACACATTGAGGTATTGAGCGTAAAAAACTACCGCGCACTACGAGATATAGAATTGAAACAACTTAAACCGTTAACTGTCTTTTTAGGAGCAAACGGGAGTGGGAAATCAACGTTCTTTGATGTGTTTGCGTTCCTCTCTGAATGTTTCACAAGCGGGTTGCGTCAAGCATGGAACAAGAGAGGTGGACTTAAGGAACTGAGGACTCGCGGATGCAATGGACCGATTGAATTTGAGTTGAAATATCGCGAGAAACCTAAAACACCAATTATAACCTACCATCTTTCTATTGACGAAAACGCTGAAGGTCCCTTTGTTGGTACTGAATGGCTGCAATGGCGGCGCGGTAGTCGGGGAAAACATGTTCGTTTCCTCAATTTTCATCACGGAAAAGGCAGTGTTATCCCTGGTGAAAAACCGGATAAAACAGGAACTCCAATTAAAGAACAACTTGATGAACAGTCAACACTTGCTGTCAACATGTTTGGACAATCCGCACAACACCCCCGCGTGAGTGCCCTTCGGCGTTTTATTACAGACTGGTACCTCTCCGATCTTTCTACCGATGCTACACGCCAAGCAACCGACGATGGACCGCAAAAGCGGTTATCCGAAACAGGAGACAACCTACCCAACGTTATCCAGTATCTGCAAGAAAGGTATCCAGAACGTCTGGAAAAAATTATATCGGTTCTGTCGGAGCGAGTGCCGCGCTTAGAAAAGGTGGACACAGAATTAATGATGGATGGCCGCCGCTTGCTAAAAATTAAAGATGCGCCGTTTGAGCAACCCATCTTAGCAAAGTTCGCCTCCGATGGCACGTTAAAGCTGCTATCCTATCTAACTCTATTTCATGATAGACAACCACCACAATTGATCGGTATTGAGGAACCTGAAAATTACCTACACCCGCGCCTGCTAACCGGTTTAGTAGGAGAATGTCTTGAAGTGTCAATGATGTCTCAACTCGTAATTACCACACATTCACCCCGTTTTGTCAATGAACTTAGTGCTGATGAGGTGTGGGTACTCTATCGAGATGAGCAAGGTTGGACAGCCTGTAAACGCGCATCGGAGATGTTGGGAATAGAGCAGCTTTTGGATGCAGGTGCGAAGTTGGGACAACTCTGGATGGAAGGTCACTTTGAATTTGGTGACCCGTTGACCAATGCAGGCGGTCCAAAGCGAGGTGGGCATGCACATTAAAATCTTCTTGGAGGAACCTTCTGCTGAAGAAGCATTAAAACACCTATTACCCAAGATTATATTAAAAGATGTCAGTTATGAATTTCACACTTTTCAGGGAAGAGACGAGATGCTTAAAGAATTGCCAAAACGTTTGAAAGGGGAACAATGGATACCTAACGACTGGAGAATTATCGTGCTTATTGATGAAGACCGAAGAGACTGTCACGAACTCAAGGCATATTTAGAAAAAGCAGCACACGATGCGGGTTTCGTAACAAAATCCAGCGCGATTCCAAATGAAGATTTTCAAGTTGTCAATCGAATAGCAATTGAAGAATTAGAGGCATGGTTTTTTGGAGATATTGACGCCTTGCACGCGGCTTATCCCAGAATCTCAAGGAACCTCCACGCTAAGGCAAAATATCGGAATCCCGACGCAATCAAGGGTGGCACGTATGAAACATTGGAACGTTTACTCATTCAGAAAAAATACTTTACAGGACGGATACCCAAACCTACGGTAGCGCAAAACATCGCCCAACACATGGAACCGAGCCGAAACATATCGAAAAGTTTTCAAGTATTTGTTGATGGACTCAAAGCATGCGTGGGAGAAGAATTGTTGGTGTAACATGCTTGGAGCAACAACATGAATCTCGATAAAATTTACGAATCCGATATAGAAGAAGCCTCCCTTGCGTGGCTCGCTGAATTAGGTTATACCGTTTTACACGGTCCTGACATCTCTCCGGACGCCCCAAATGCTGAACGTTCCACGTACAAGGAAGTGGTCTTGACGCGCCGTTTACAAGATGCCGTTGCCCGCTTAAATCCAAACATACCTGCCGATGCCCAAGAAGAAGCGATCCGTAAAGTGCTTAATCCAGATTCCCCCGCTTTGGTTCAGAATAACCGCGCATTTCATCAGATGTTAGTTGACGGTATAGAAGTAGAATATCGGCAGTCAGATGGTAGCATACGTGGTGATCGCGTGCGGTTGATTGATTTTGAAACGCCAGAAAACAATGATTGGTTGGCGATCAACCAATTCACAGTAATAGGAGAAAACGAGCGACGTCCGGACATTGTGCTGTTTATCAACGGACTGCCCTTAGCTGTCCTTGAACTCAAAAATCCAACTGACGAGAAAGCCACTATCTCAACCGCGTTTCGCCAAATCCAGACTTACAAGCAGGAAATTCCAGCACTATTCACCTATAACGAAACGGTTGTTATCTCAGACGGATTAGAGGCACGCATCGGGGCTTTAACTGCCGATAAGGAATGGTTTCTGCCGTGGCGGACAATTGAAGGAGAAGACGAGGCACCATCAACCGAAGTAGAATTAGAGGTGTTAATTAAGGGTATTTTCGAAAAGCACCGATTTTTGAGTTATCTTAAACATTTCATCGTTTTTGAAGAGACAGAGAGCGGAACAATCGCCAAAAAAATCGCCGGTTATCACCAATTCCACGCCGTGAAAAAGGCGGTCAATGCGACGCTAAAAGCAGCGCGTCCTGAAGGAGATAAGCAGTGTGGTGTAGTCTGGCACACACAAGGCTCTGGCAAAAGCTTGACTATGGCGTTCTACGCCGGAAGCATCGTCCAGCACCTGCAGATGGAAAACCCAACCATAGTCGTTATTACTGACAGGAACGATCTGGACGATCAGCTGTTCGGCACATTTGCTCGGTGTCATCAGCTTCTACGGCAAGCACCGATACAAGCGAGAGACAGGAGACACGTACGCGAACTCCTGAAAGTCGCCTCTGGTGGGGTAGTCTTTACCACAGTTCAAAAATTTTTTCCTGAAGGTGAAGAGACCCGTTACCCCCAATTGTCTGATCGGCGAAACATTGTTCTTATTGCTGATGAAGCACACCGTAGCCAATACGACTTTATTGATGGATTCGCTCGCCACATGCGCGATGCTCTTCCAAACGCCTCTTTTATCGGTTTTACCGGTACGCCGATTGAACTGGCGGATCGTAATACCGTTGCGGTTTTTGGAGATTATATCAGCATCTACGATATTCAACAAGCGGTTAATGATCGTGCAACTGTTCCAATATACTACGAGAGTCGCCTCGCCAAAATTGAACTTGACGAGAACGAAAAGCCTCACATTGATCCTGAATTTGAGGAAGTGACCGAAACTGAGGAAGTGACACAAAAGGAAAAACTCAAAACCAAATGGGCACAACTTGAGGCGTTGATGGGAACAGAAAAACGACTGAGGCTTATTGCCGAGGATATAATTGCTCACTTTGAAGAACGGTTAGAGACAATGGATGGCAAGGGGATGATTGTCTGTATGAGCCGCCGTATCTGTGTTGACCTCTACAATGCGATTGTCAAACGCCGTCCAGAGTGGCACGATGACGATGACAAAAAAGGTGCAATAAAAGTCGTCATGACAGGATCAACTTCTGATGACGAATCATGGCAGCCGCATATCCGAAACAAGAAACGGCGAGAAGAAATGGCAGTACGATTCAAAAACGCAAAAGACCCGTTGAAACTTGTTATTGTCCGTGATATGTGGCTAACCGGATTTGACGCGCCAAGTCTTCACACTATGTATGTAGACAAACCGATGCGTGGACATGGCTTGATGCAGGCAATTGCCCGTGTAAATCGCGTGTACGGTGATAAACCGGGTGGGTTGATAGTAGACTACATAGGACTCGCTTACCACCTGAAACAAGCATTAAGTAATTACACCAAAAGTGGTGGAAAAGGAAAAGCTACCGTTGACAAAGCCGAAGCGGTTGCAGTAATGTTGGAAAAGCACGAAATCTGCTGTGGACTATTTCACGGGTTTGACTGGTCGTTGTGGACTACAGGGAACGCGACAGATCGGATCAAATTGCTACCTGCAGCACAAGAACATATCCTGCAACAGAAGGATGGAAAACAACGGCTATTGGAAACTGTTTCCGCACTAACCAAAGCATTCGCATTGGCTGTCCCACACGAAAAAACAACCGAGATACGTGACGATGTCTCCTTTTTTCAGACGGTGAGAAAGGTTTTGGCAAAACCGACGGCTGCGGAGGAGGCACAGTTGGATGCCGACGAACAAGCGATTAAGCAGTTGGTTTCCAAAGCGGTTGTCCCTGAAGGTGTAGTTGATATATTTGAAGCCGCCGGACTGGAAAAGCCCGATGTCTCAATTCTCTCCGATGAATTCCTTGCTGATGTACAAGACATGCCCCATAAAAACTTGGCAGTTGAACTTTTGGAAAGACTACTTAGCGGTGAAATTAAAACTCGCTCACAGAAAAACGTCGTACAAAGCCGTTCATTTGCAGAGATGTTGGAACGTTCAATTCGCGCCTATCAGAATCGGACAATTGAAGCAGCACAAGTAATTGAAGAAATGATCGAAATCGCAAGAGAGATGCGTCAAGCGCAAGACCGAGGTGATGCGTTAGGATTGTCAGATGAAGAATTAGCATTTTATGATGCACTTGAAACTAACGATAGTGCTGTTGAAGTCCTCGGCGATGAAACATTGAAAACCATTGCGATTGAACTTGTAGACACTGTCCGAAAAAGCGTAACCATTGACTGGACAATCAAAGAGAGTGTCCGTGCAAAAATAAGATTAGCGGTAAAACGTATTCTGCGCAAACACGGCTACCCACCTGATAAACAGGCAAAAGCCACCCAAACCGTATTAGAACAGGCAGAAGTATTGTGTAAGGATTGGGTGATACGAAATTAACGCAATCTGTAGTGCGAGGTCCCCGTGCCTCGCAAGGCTGACTTTATCGGAAAACTTCTAATCCCGTTAATTTGGTATGATATCCAATTAGCTTGATCCCACTCGGTAGGTGCGGTTTCTAACCGCACCAAATACCAAGCAAAATGAGATAAATCAAGTTAATTTTATATGATACAGTAGTTGGGACAGAAAGAAAGTACAAAATTTTTTGATAACTAATTAAACCTATCCAATTCTAAAAACGGAATATCATTCTTTACGAACATTTATTCATACATCCTTGACAAAATAACAAGAATTCGTTACACTAAAATTATTAAAACCATCTCCGCGTTTAAATGCGGAATATCTACGAGGAAAAAAATGTTAGCCGAAATACGCCACAAAGAAGGGGTTATTGTTATCCGCCCCACCGGTCGCATGATCGGTGCAGCAAATGTTGAAATTAGACAGCAAATTCATGAAGAACTTGAGGAATTTTTCGATTCACCCAAGGTCATTTTTAATCTTGAAGAGGTTACTCGAATGGATAGTAGTGGCTTAGGTACACTCGTTTCCGTTCATGTCACTATTACTCGCAAAGGTGGACGTACTGCACTCGTCAATGCAGGTGCACATATCAGAAATCTACTCGTCCTTGGAAGGTTAGCAAATGTTTTTGAGAATTATGACAGTGAAGAGGAAGCAATCCTCGAAATGAGCGCGGACAAGAATTAGGATTTCTAATATCCAACCTTTTGAACCACTATCAGCAGCTACAATTGTAACTACTCGAAATACTATTACGATTGAACGAGATTGAGGAGACTCATGGCAAATCAGAACGACCTAACACTTACTGTCAATGCAGGATTCCATAACCGGAATGGGTGTCCTATTGTCGTTAAAGTTGACCATCCCGGTATTAGCGAATTTTCAGATCGAGATGTTATTCTAACAGATTCAGAGAGTGGAGATGTTATCTCTGCACAATGCTTCACAAGTGACGATGGCAAATCTACCACTTTAGCCTGGATACTTGACGGTCTCGCCGCTGGCGTCTCCCGCACCTATACCCTATCAGAAGGAACTGTCAATGATGAGGCAGGTGTTGAATTAAAAGACGAATCTGAAACGATTGACATCACGTTCAACGGCAGACCTTTTACAACATTTCGTTATGGAAAAGGGCAGTACCGTCCCTACTTCTACCCTGTATTGGGTCCGAATGGATGCGAAGTAACCCGCGGTGAGACAAGCGACATCTCAAAAGATCACGTTCATCACCGATCACTCTATGTTGCTTATGGGGAAGTCAATGACGTTGACTTGTGGGGAGAAGGCAAAGATTCTGGAAGAGTTGTACATCAAAATTTCACACAAAAACATGGTGGTTCCGTTGTTGGCAGAATTTATACTGACAACAGTTGGGAAAATAAAGACGGTGAAATCTTGATGGCAGACAAGCAGAATTTCCGCGTTTACAACCTGCCTGAAGATGGTGCAATTTTTGATCTTGATTTAAGTTTTATTGCATCTGCAGGTGATGTCCATTTTGGTGATACCAAAGAGGGTGGCATCATGTCAATTCGGGTTCGTCCATCAATGAATGCTTCGGATGGTGGCAAGATCGAAAACGCTTTCGGCGGGATCAATGAAGGCGAAACTTGGGGAAAACGTTCCAACTGGTGCGATTATTCCGGTGTCGTTGATGGTACGCCGGTTGGCATCGCTGTATATGATCATATTGTGAATCCACGGTATCCGACATATTGGCATGTTCGCAACTACGGGTTAATGGGAAGTAACATTTTTGGAAGTGGCACCTTTGAACGGGATCCATCCAAAGATGGTTCCTACACGCTAAAGCAGGGGGATGAGATGCACTTCAAGTTTCGTGTCCTTATCCATGCTGGCGATGCCACTGTTGGCAAGGTAGCACAGAAGTATCACGATTTTATCAATCCACCGGCAGTTGAGTTTTCTGAAGCTTAAGTCAGTCTATTCCTGTAGTAGACAGAAAACCTACTTTACGAAGGAGATCGATATATGGCAATTCGTACTATTCATGTTGGCTGCACGCATTTCGCACACGGACGATTACAAGCACAGGTCAATTCACACGGACTTGAACCTGTTGCGTGTGTAGACATCAACCTTGAAGAAGCGAGGAAAGGTGTCGAATCAATAAATGGTGCCCCCGAAGGTTTGTCAGAACACATTTATACAACAATAACTGAGGCAAAAGAGAAGCACGACGCAGAAGCGTGTCTTGTCTATGCGTCAACAACAGTTCACGCGGAACTAATTGCTGAAAGTCTAAACCTCGGCATGCATACGCTCTGTGTGAAACCGATTGGGACGACACAAGCAGAATTTCGCGACATTATCCAAGCGCACAAGGCAAACCCTGGTACACTATTGGTGCAGGGACAAAACAAGCGATGGAATCCTGCAGCTGCGAAAATGCGGGAATGGCTCCGCGAAAAAGATGGTATCGGTGAGATGTTAGGTGGTGAGTGCCGATTCTGGATACGCCAAAACCTATTTACTGGTCCCGATTCACGACAACCCGATGCGTACATTGACGGACTTTACTTCCACGCAGGGTGTAGTCATCAACTTGACCAACTCGTTGGCGCGAAAGGACTACCTAAATATGTCACCGCGCATGTCCATAACCGTCGTGACCCAGCATTAGGTCAGATAGAAGCATGGGGCACTTCAGGTGGAAACGCGTTGATGGAATACGCCAACGGTGCACCGTTCACGTATGCTGGCACCCGTGCAGGACACATGGGTGCATTCGGATGGAGCGGCAGTTGGACATTCCACGGTGAAGATGGTGATCTCCGTAGAGACGAAGGACATCTACAACTTTTCCGGACAGGAACAGAGATTGAAAACCTTACACTACAAGACCTTCATGGTGGTTTGATTGAAGATGATAGACTCCAGTTTGATGCTTTTGCAGATGCTATCACCACCGGAAAAGATCGAGAGTGGATTCAGGATAGCACACTTGGAACATGGATATTGATGGAAGCCTGCAACGAGTCTGCTCGAACACATGAACGGGTTGATGTTGAGGCATTTGCACAGAAGATGCTTGCTTAAGTTTCAATGGAAATTTAGACAATGAAGTTTTTTAAACTGCTTTTTCTTGCAGTACTCAGCTTAACAGTACTCACCGGGTGTGAAAGGCAACTTTTATCACCGATAGATCCTACTGATCCCACGCAAACCACCAATACACAATTCGCGCAAAAGGCACTCTCGGACCTTGCTGACACCGCTGCTGAACGTGAATTTTTTGACCTCGCTAATGCAGCAAGCGGTGTTGCAGAGGTACTCGCAATTGACAATAGCACATCAGTGGAACCAATATTCTCAAAAATCGCTAAACTTGCTGGTGCGGCAACTATTTTGGAACAAGCATTCGTTGAAGCGGGATGCGAAATAGAACTGCAGAAATTTGTGGAAGCATCAGCAGACGCAGTAAAGGCATACACAATAAGGGATGCAGCTGATATGGAACGGGCATTGCAACACCTTGCGGAAGAGGCAGTGACTGCGGAAACGCTATTAAGACAATTTCCAGCTGCAAACGTCTTTATTCCTTTCGCTTTCGGATACGGTTCATTCATTGATTTTCCCGATTGCTGGTGTTCTGCTCTCGATTTGGATTACCCAGATTATGAACTCGGTGAAATCGTGGTGAAGTACGACAGAACAATCCGACCCGTGGATGAAACAAGTGCCGCCGTGATTGAGTTTCTAACTAACAAAGGGTACACAGAGACAAAAATGAGAAATTGGAACACTGACACTGCGTTGTTATACTTTGGTGCCTTTATTGATCCACTTCTTATTATGAAAGAATTATCCAACATTCCTGGAATTGCGCAACTAACACCTCCGATTGTTATATACAAAATTGCTCCTTTTGATGATTCACCTCCGCCTTCTAATATTCAAATAATAGACAGAGTGAGAGAAAGATATAACGAGGCGTGGTGTCAGGGCAACTTTGACGTTATAGACAATATCTTAATTGAAGAAAGCGGGTTAGATTTCTTTGATTATGCTTTCGTCCGTAATCTCGCAGACATCTATGCAGAGGAAATTCCCGAAGCAGCCGAACGTATCCGAATGAATCTGTTTTATCTGCGATCAATAGCGACAGAATTCTTAAAAATCTACTTTCAAGATTCAGGGAAACCGCTTGACGAGATTATTGAACTCTTCCGTCAATCTGTCAGAGGCGGAAATGTGGATATAGAACATGATACAATTGGTGAACACTATTACCTTACCACTGATTATTGGAAGCAGCTTGTCACTGATCATTTGAATAAATAATGGAGGCACCAAATGCAATCTCCACATGGTATCACTGCTTCAGCGTTTCGTCCATCTGTGATGGGTAGAAACGGCATGGTTACATCAGGGCACGTTCTTGCCTCGCAAGCTGGTATACAGACGATGATGGCAGGTGGCAACGCCGTTGACGCTGCTATAGCGACTGCTGCTGCACTGGGTGTCGTTGAACCTGCTGGGTCCGGTGTCGGCGGGGACGGCTTTATATTCATCTATTGGGCAGAAACAGGGCAGGTCGTAGCTGTAAATGCAACCGGACCTGCGCCTCGTGCTGCAACTCGTGAGACTTATCTCAAAAATGGTGGCATCCCGATGAAAGGCATGCGGAGTGTTTCGGTGCCAGGACTCGTTGACGGTTGGCTGCTTGCACACGAACGTTACGGCACACTCAAATTAGAAGATGTTTTCGCACCCGCAATTTCTCTTTGCGAAGATGGGTTTCCAGTGAGCCACAGACTCGCCGGTGGTCTGAGAGGTGCGAACGCTGCCTTCGCTGCTGAACCAGATGCGCGTGCTGTCCTTACAAACGACGGCAACCCAATTCCCGCAGGTGAACTCCTCGCAAATCCTAATCTCGGCACAACCCTCCGCAAAATCGCTAAAGATGGAAGGGCGGTATTCTATGAAGGAGAGATAGCCAAAACCATTGATGAGTTCAGTCGTGCATACAATGGACTATTAACAGCAGAAGACCTCGCTAACTATCATGCACATTGGGCGGATCCAATACACATCAACTACCGTGGTTACGAAGTATATGAAATGCCTCCTAACTCAAGCGGACATATTCTATTGCAAGAATTGAACATTGTTGAGTTGTTCGATTTACAAACGTTGGGATGCAACACTGCCGAAAGTGTGCATCTGATGGTTGAAGCGAAAAAACTTGCCTTTGCCGACAGAGAAAAATATATGGCAGATCCCAATTGGGTGGACATACCGATAGAGGGGATGCTATCTAAATCTTATGCTGCAGAACAAGCGAAACGAATTGATTTTGAGCAAGCTGCAGTTGATGTCCCCGCAGGCGGACCAGAAGCACACGAAGATACAACATGTTTCTGCACCGCAGACTATGCAGGAAACCTCGTCTGTGTCCTACAGAGCATCCAATCAGGTTTCGGTTCTGGTTTAATTGCGGGTGATACAGGCATTCTGTTGAATAACCGAATGACCTATTGGCATTTGGAAGAGGAACATCCGAACTGTTTGATGCCAGGCAAACGTGTCCGCCATACGATGAATCCTGTGATTGTGACTAAAGATGGTAAACCTGTGTTAGCGTGTGGAACACCGGGGGCAGATACACAAGTTCAGACGAACCTGCAGTTAGTCACACATATCCTTGACTTTGGAATGACGCCACAGGAAGCAGTTTCAGCACCGCGTTGGCGCAGTCTCCAGAACCCGATGGAATCGACTATCCCACATACCTGTTCCAATAATCTTCAGTTAGAAAACCGATTTCCGCCGGATACCAAGGAAGGATTGGACAGGAAAGGACATGAACTCCAACACGTTGGTGATTGGGGTGGTCCAGGGAGTGCACAAATGATCAAGGTTCATCCTGAATCGGGTGCTCTCATCGGCGGATCCGATCCGAGAACCGATGGGTATGCCGTCACTTTTTAGGGAACTTATCGTCCATATAATAGGAGAATTATCATGAATAGCAGCATCATGGGAATCGTTGCACATGCGATTCTTATCACAACCTTTTGTCTAACAGCACCAATGGCTTTGGCTATTGATACCGTCCTTTTTGAAGAAAACTTTGAGGATGTGCCCCTCGAATCAAGCATAAACGAACAGATTAAACAGGAAAAAGTCTGGTCAGGTACCCCACCTGACGGTTGGGAAATCACGAACGAAAATCCCAAAGGTCTTGGTATGCCCGAGTGGAGAACATGGGCAATTGTTGATCTTGAGTGGTGGACAGCGACAGCGGAAGACCAACGGCGTAGCGAGTTCACATCGGAACAAGGCAACGGCAAAGGGAAAGGTGCCGTTGCCGATCCTGATGAATGGGACGATTGGGATCTAAACGGTGACCCTGACGCTAATAGTCCTTGGAATAGTCATCTAATTACGCCGCCTATAAAAATAAAAGGCGCAGCAGCAAAGTCGCTTATCTTAACAGTCGATTCAAGTTGGTGCCCTGAAGACACACAAAATGGAGAGATAACTGTTAGTTTCGATGGCGGAAAGGAAGAACGCATCTTATTTTTCCAGAGCGTTGGTGTCGACGCAGGGGCACACACGCTTGTCACAATTCCCACGCTCGGCGAGAATGAGGAAAAGAGAAATGATGGGGAACAGATAAACGAAACGTTAGAAATCCCCATTGACAATCCCGAGAATGCTACTGAGATGGTTATCAATTTCGGTGTCATCGACGCGCGGAA
The DNA here is from genome assembly GCA_965237835.1 of Candidatus Poribacteria bacterium. Taxonomy (GTDB): domain Bacteria; phylum Poribacteria; class WGA-4E; order WGA-4E; family WGA-3G; genus MSPOR6. The sequence continues at coordinate 2,919,471 of OZ250160.1, forward strand.
TGATTGGTGGTGGGCAATAGACAATATACAGCTCATAAGCACCGCGTTCTCTGTAGAGCCAAAAGATAAATTAGCGGTGAGGTGGGCAGAGATGAAATTATGAAAAAAAAGTCCTGCACACGACTAAAGTGCAGGATTTTTTCTACCTCGCTAATTTTTTGGAGAGAAAAGAACCATGAAGATTTTAGTAACAGGCGGCACAGGTCGCATCGGATCGAATCTTGTTAAGAAATTATTGGAAAAGGGACACCAGATCCGTAGTTTTACGTACCCGGGTGATGCCAATCGTGTTGGAAGATGGGACGGGGCTGAAGACGTTGAGACCGTCCTCGGTGACCTGCGCGAATATGAAGATGTCAAAAAAGCCGTTGAAGGTGTTGATGCCATCTATCATATTGCTGCTGCTTTTGGCGGTCCGTTTAATAATCGGGACTATTTGGCTATCAACGGGATGGGCACGCTCAATATTTTGGAATGTGTCCGTGAATTCAATCCACACATATATCGTCTCGTCTATGCGTGTACCGAAGCAATCTATTGGCGGCTAACTGAAAAAGGTAGACTTTTCAATGAACATATCACAGAGGATATGGTCGCAAAATATCACAACATGCCCTATTTCCTTACAAAATGGATAGGTGAAGAACTTTGTATGACATATCACCACCAATACGGTGTGCCTTCCACAGTGTTTCGGTTTGCGACTGTGATTGAACCGAGCGAATTTCTCAATGACGATGGATTACCCAAACTATTTGTCTTTAGTCCTATCTATAATCGATACAAAAATTATAACGGCAACGATCCTGCTGAATTAGAGACTGCAGAAACTGTTAAGAAGGCTTGGAACGGAGAAGAAAAATTTATACTCAAACGTAACCCCGATGGTCGTCCTTATAAAGAGCATTTTATCGATATTCGGGACATCGTTCAGGGATTGGTTTTAGGTATTGAGAAGGATGCTGCTGTCGGTGAAGAATTCACCCTCGGTGGGAAAGGCGTTTTTAATTTCGAAGAGGTTATTCCGTACCTGTGTGAACGTTACCAGATGGATTTCGCCGATATAAAACTTCCGAACGCCAACTATTTTGAGTTTGACCTGAGCAAAATTAAAACGCTACTTGACTATAAACCGCAACATGATATAGCAAGCATCCTTGATGCAGCGGAAGCGATGCGACGTGGCGAAGATGTCGGTATTATCCCAACAGGTGTTCGCTGGAGATAAGCAAGAGCGAAGCACTCTTGTAGGAGGGCTTTGGAAGCCTGATTTTCTTGATACAACATTTAGAAACCGAAAACTAAATGATGCAGAATTTTCCTTGAAAACTATAGAAAAATGGGTTAAACTTAACGATCTTCCGTCAAATCCCCATGCTTTAGCTTGCGGGATGTAGACGGCAACCTTTGGTTTACTTCGTGAAAAAAGATTTGACTTTTTTCTAAAGATGTTGTATGATTAGAATATCAAGTTGACAGGCATTTTCAGCGTAGTCGCAAGACTATGTGCCTGTCTTACCCACTGAAAAGGGGTTAAGTGCTTGATACTTGAGACATCCTCCATGAAAACCTATAAATATGAGTTTTCTCATCAATCTAACTTGATACAGATTGGCAATCTGATAGACGATGGACATGACGTGCATGTGCATTTATTGCGTCTGCAACGTCGTTACCATCGTATTTTTCGTAAATATGCTCCACTTTCTCGTATTTTGAAACATATTACGAAGTTGAAACAGCGGACAAAAAAGCATTGGAACCACCTACCAAGTCAAGTTATCCAAGATGTTGCGATCCGTATTGATAGAGGTTACCAGTGTTTCTTTGACAACCTTGAAGACCGCCAAACAGGTAAAACGAAACGCCAGGTTGGCAGACCGAGAATCAAACCGAATCACAAATATAAGTCCCTCACTTTCACACAGGCGGGCTACAAAATAGAAGGCAACCGCCTAACAATCAACTGTCTAAAAAAGTCCTTTACGTTTTGGAAACATCGCGAATGGACTGGGACTGTCAAAACAGCCACAATCAAACGCGACAACGTTGGAGATTACTACCTAACACTTGTGTGTGAGGATTGCGAACCTTCCGAGAAACTCCCTTTGACCGGTAATGAGGCAGGGGCAGACTTCGGTTGTCCAACATTCCTCACTCTTTCAGATGGCACGAAGATAGAGTCCCCACAATTTTACAAGCAAAGTCTCAATGCAATCCGTTCTGCACACAAAGCACTTTCACGGAAACAATACCTATCTAATGGTTGGTTTCGCGCGAAACGACACCTTGCGAGTGTCAACAAGCACATAGCCGACAGCAGACGAGACTGGTTTTTCAAGTTAGCACTCCGTCTTGTGCAAAGGCATGATAAGATTGTGATTGAGACGCTGAACCTTGAAGGCATGAAACGCCTCTGGGGACGCAAAATCTCTGACCTCGCTTTTGGCGAATTTGCTTTGATACTTCAATGGACTTCTGCCAAATACGGTAAAACATTCTTGAAGGCTAATCGTTGGGAACCCACTACAAAACCTTGCTCTAACTGTGGATACCGCAATGAGAACCTAACGCTTTCAGACCGATATTGGACGTGTCCAGAATGCAGCACACGCCACGATAGAGACGTAAACGCTGCCATAAACATTTTGCAGGCTGGGGTGCCCGTGCCTTGATGCACGATAAAACTGCTCTGATGCAGAATAATAGCCTGCGGGTGGAGCGATAATAAGACGGTTGACTCTTTGAGAAAACCGCAGTCACTATGAAACCGAAGCCCCTACCTTTAGGTAGTGGGTGGCATCACGTATTTGAGATTGTCAGAATAGGAGATTCACTATGAAAACAACATTTTGGACGACGTACCGGAATTGGGCGATTCTGCTTGCCTTCGCTTTTTTGGCAGTAGGTTGCGTGCCAGGCACAACGATGAATATAAACGACATACACGTTCCGTCAAGCACGAAACACATGGATAGACACATTGATGCTGTGCTAAAACGGGAAGGGCTTGAACCTTCAAGACAGACAAATGATACGGAATTTTTACGACGTGTCTATTTAGACATGACAGGAAAAATTCCGACATCAGACGAAGTGTTAGATTTCATCAACGACGGTTCACCGAGCAAACGGTCAGAGAAAATTGATGAACTGATTGGAAGCAAAGAATCTGTTGATTATTGGACATTATTATGGACAAACTGGCTAATCGGTAGGCGCGGCGATGGAGATGACCGCCGTATCGGGTTAACTGGTTGGGTACGCGAAGCACTTGAGACGAGCATGCCCTATAACCGGTTCGTCAAAGAACTTGTTGCTGCTGATGGTGAATTACAGGACAATCCTGCAGGAAACTACGTTCTGCGTTATGAAAGATCACCTGTCTTTTTGACTTCTCACACCTCTCGCTTATTCCTTGGGCTGCCGATGCAGTGTGCTGAATGTCACGATCACAAGACCGAAGCATGGTTACAGGAAGATTTCTACGGCATCGCCGCATTTTTCACTGGTATTAAGAGTATGGAGAAGGGGTACATTGAAAGCGAGGATATGAACGGTAATTTAATAACGACGAAAATGGAAAATTACCTTATTACAAATAACCCAAAACAGGATAGGACTCTTTACGTTGAAAGCATGGATGAATCTGTTCCGCCTCGTTTCCTTGATGGCACGGAATATAAAGGTGAACTCAGCAAAAAACGTACAGCTCTCGCTGAATGGATGACCGCAAAAACAAACCCTTACTTTAGCAAAGCCCTCGTAAATCGTATCTGGAAACACTTTATGGGGCGCGCTTTTGTTGAACCTATTGATGGATTTGGAGAAGAATATCCAGCCACCAATCCTGAACTATTGGCTTGGTTAGCTGAGGACTTTGTCATTCATAGATACGATTTGCAGCATCTAATGCGGACTATCCTCAATTCTAAAACGTATCAGCGAAGCTCAGAGACGAATAAGAGTAACGAGGACGACGAAATCTATTACTCACACGCTTATATGAAACCCTTGAGTGCTGAGCAATTCTTCTATTCTATGCTTCAAGCCACAGGTTTTGAAAGACTACAACAAAAAAAAATGGATGGTATCAATAGAAAGGGGGGCGAAGACCGCGCGGGAATGTTGTCGGCACTTGAGGAGAAGAAACGCAAGCATCTCAAAAAGTTCCTCTTTCTACTTGACAACGGTGAAATGGAAGAAATTGAGGCATTCAATGGAACCATACCGCAAGCACTCATGATGATTAATGGCGATATAGTGAATAATAGCGCGAATTACAAGGAACGCGGTAGTTTTATCAACTATGTCCTTAATAATTGGCGAGACACGGTTGATCGGGTTCAGTTTATTTATCTTAATGTGCTATCACGGAAACCAACGACTAAAGAGCAAACTTATTTCCAACGTTATTTAAATCGAAGCCTATACAGAAACAAAGATTTAGCTTACGAAGACCTCTATTGGGTTTTACTGAATTCAGCAGAGTTCTCGCTAAACCATTAGAATATGAGAGGCGGTTCGCCTAATCGGTGAGTTGCTTTGAAAAAAGGAGCATTGTCAAATGAAAAGGTATGGAATGTTTATCCTCTTATGTTGTTTCACCTTCGGCATTGCAACGGTTGCAATGTCACAAATCTATTTTGAGGATAATTTCGACAACACAAGCAAATCTGAAAAGAAATGGGCTCCCTTGTGGGGCACCTGGGAATTGAAGGATAAAGAATATCATCAACTCTCAACTGATTCCAACTGCATGAGTATTATTGCGGATGATTTTTGGGATGAAGATTGGAATGATTACACCTACGAGGTACGCGGTAATAAAATCAGTGGAGCCGAAGGGTTTCTGATTATGTTCCGCTGCCAAGGCATAATGAATCCTCGAGGAAAGAATCTCGCGGATCCACCACCACGTATGAAAAATCAGGACCAGTTAGAATACTGGTGGAATCTCGGTGGTTGGGGTAACAGTCGTTCACAGATAGAAACCTGGGGTGTCCAGAAAGCCGGTGCCAATAGCAGTCACACCATCAACACAGATGAATGGTACAATATCAAAATCGTCAATACACCTACAAGTTACACGCTCATTATTAATGATGAAGAGGTGCATGAAATCAACGATGATAGCAGAGAGGGTGTAGGACGTGTTGGTGTTGCAACGTGGATTACCACAGCGAGATACGAAGATGTCCTCGTTTACGGACCAGATGGTCCCTTGCCAGTTAATCCGAAGGGCAAAGTCGCAACAACTTGGGGGCTTCTCAAAGCCGGTAGATAAACTATTCTCTTTAAAGATAGGAGGCAGCACCATCACAATATGGCACTGCCTCCTATTTTGTTTTCTCTATAGATTATACCAAATTAACTTGATTCCGTTCTATCGGTGCGGTTAGAAACCGCACCATTAGCGTCAATTTAAGGAAATAAACCTATATTTTGAATATCTTAGCCCCAGCGGGGCGGAATGTGTATAGACCACGATCCATACCAAACTCAAGCCCCAGCGGGACGAAAGGTGTATATGGGCACATGTTGTCAGACACCTGTCACCCCGCTGGGGTTCAAGAGACTTTTTACACTGTTTTCTATATACCTGTCGCACCGCTGGTGCTAAGATGTGATTTTACCAAAGCCTCGGAGAGGCGAAAGGTGTATCAGACGCACTAAATTGACGCTTATGGTGCGGTTAGAAACCGCACTGACCGGGGTTGGAGAACTGCTAAATTGACGGACGCATAAGGTGCGGTTAGGAAACCGCATCTACTGCCCGGAAAATAGGACAAATCTCGTTAATTTGGTATTATTAGTTTTCGGGTTTATCCTTGAGTGCTTCCGCCACAAGCCGCTCTAAATCTTCACCTCTGGCTTTATGCGTGATTAATTTGCCATCTCTGTCAATAAGCCACTGTGCTGGAACACCCGTAATTTTAAACTGCTGTGCGAGTGGATCGTCTTTCCACCTTTCACCACTGTAAATCTGCCGCCACTGTATGTCGTTCTCTTGAATGTAGTCCCGCAGTTCCGCTTCCTCACCATCAAGACTGACTCCGATGATGTCAAATCCCTGATCTTTATAGGTATCGTAGACTTTTTTGAGATTGGGCATTTCGTCAATGCAGAAACCACACCACACGCCCCAAAAGTCAAGCAAGACAACTTTTCCGCGATAGTCCTGAAGCGAAATCGGATTCCCATCAAGGTCTGTTGCTGAAAAGTCAGAGACAGGTTTTCCAATCAATTCATATTTGGGATCAGCCTTCCGCTCATAAACTTCGGCGAGTTCAATGTTGCCCAATTTCCTATGAATGTGGGCAAATCTCCAGAGGATAGGTTCCGCGTCCGGATGTTGCTGCTCAGCCTCCTTAAAAATCTCAAGCAAATCCTCATATCGCTCCATTGAGTCAAGCATGTGGAACAGCGTGCGATAGCTCTGAATGTCTTCTGGTTTCATGACTGACTTAAAACGGTTGATCAGACTTTCGACATCTTTCTCACGTCCAACTTTGATGTAGAGGCTGAAAAGCCGTGGGTAGAGATCAAAAAAACTCGGATCATCCGGGTATCGCGCAAGTGCGTCTTCAAAAGTAGTAATAGTGGCTTCGTAGCTACCATACATTTCTTCAGGTGTGGATTCCCAAACATGGGATGAGGGATAGACCTTAAAGGAGAAACTCAAATTTAGGCAGTCAAAGGGTTGATTCTCATGATGCCGACAACGGACGAGCGGCATTGCATCGCCATACATTTTGCGTTGTTGCGCTTTCTTCTCTCGGTATCCAGGATGAAACTGGTAGCCATAACTCACAGGCATCATCGGGTCTGCGTTCCCAGAAAAAATTGGTTTGCCGCCGCCTTCATCTGCTGGACATAATAAAAGGTTCGCATCCGGCAGATATTTTGGGTGAAGCTCGGAGAGCCATTCTGGGAAATCGCCGTGGTCATTGTTGTAGGCTTCAATCGCCTTGCCAATTGCAAGTAAATTTTGCGTGCAAATTTTGATATTTTTCTGTTTCTGTGCATCGGCGGGGTCTCCACTCGACTTTTGGGAGGGAACGTCAGTATTACAGGAAATAGCACAACCTAACGAACTCAACACAATTCCTAAGGTTAAGATTACTTTCATTTGATATGCTCCTTTTTTCTTAGAGTGTTCTGATAATTAAGTGCGGATGATTTCTTTCCTTTCATTCATCCTTTTCCAAAAATAGGTCCTGGAATTTAGAAACAACACCATTTGCCATTTTCCCCAAATCGTTTTTAGAGAATAGGTACAAACCTGTTTGTGAATGTTCAATCAGGTTATCTGTGAGATTGTCAACGCGTTTCCAATTTGAAATTGCAACATCTGGTTTGAGAATACTATTGTCAAAATAATCAAGATACTGAACACAGGCAGCAATGTTATCGGTTTTTTGTTTATTTTCTCCAGCGCGTGCTTCCACAAGAACAACGGATAAGACATAAGACACGTCTTCTTCAATTTCCAAGACGACGTTAACATTTTCAGTCCTACTAAATGCTTCAAGCAGATGTTTCGTAACTAATGGTAAAAGATCGTTTTCACCTGCGATATCAAGAAAAATTTTAATTTTCTGTGGATCTTCAGGAGATTCTTGGACAGGTATACCTTCTAATGAGATTGCCATGAAACTTAGAATTACACCGACCCCAAGAAAAAGTATCAAAAATCGTTTCATTTTGTTATCCTTTAATTATGGACTATTATAATCACCGTGAATTTTCGCGGCCTATACACTTTGATGAACAATGTGTATGCGGCATAGATTGCCTGCATACATTTCGTGTTCCGTTGCAGATTTGGCTATTTATTCTTGGTTTTGTCCTTGAGTGCTTCCACGACGAGTTGTTCTAACTTCGCCCCTCTAGCTTTGCGTGAGATTAAAGTGCCGTCTCTTGCGATGAGCCACGGTGCGGGGATGCTGTGAATATAATACTTTCGTGCAAGGGGGCTTTTCCACTTTTGTCCGCTGAAAATTTGCCGCCAAGGAATATCATTCTTCTTGAGGTAGTTGCGCAGTCTTGTTTTATCAGTGTCAAGACTAACCCCGATGATATCGAACCCCTGGTCCTTATAGGTATTGTAAACCCTTTTCACATTCGGCATTTCGCTGATGCAGGGACCGCACCAGACTGCCCAAAAATCGAGTAGGATGACCTTTCCGCGATATTGTTGAAGCGAGATCGGTTTTCCATCAAGATCAGTTGCAGAGAAGTCGGGAACAACCTTCCCAACCAGTCCTGACATAGGATCAGCCTTTTTCCGATATTCCACTGCAAGTTCGGAATTACCAAGTTCCTCATGAATTCGGGCAAGTTTCTCATGAACACGATAGTTGTCCGGATACTGCTTCTCAAGTTTCTCAAAAACCTTAAGCACTTCTTCATGTTGATTCGTTATCTCAAGCATTGATGTGAGGCAGAAATTATCCGAAAGACTGTTAGGTTTCATGACTGATTTGAAACGGTTAATGAGGTGTTCGGCATCTTTTTCGCGTCCGACTTCAATATAGAGATGCGCGAGCGAACGATAGACATGAAAGAACCTTTCATTATCTGCTTGTTGCTGAAGTCCTTTTTCCAAAGTTTCAATAGCTTCCTCAATGGTTTCATACATCTCATCAGGTGTGTACACACCGGATGACCAATATACCTTAAAAGAGAAACTCAAGTTTAGACACTCAAACGGTTGATTCGCATGATGTCGGCAACGGACAAAAGGTAGGACGTCCCCATACATGAGGCGTTCTTCAGTTTTCGTTACTCAATATTTAGGGTGAAATTGATAGTCGTAACTCACGGACATTTTCGGGTCCGCATTGATAAGAAAATAAGTCTTGCCACCGTCTTCATCTGCTGGACAAAGTAAGATGTTTGCATCCGGCAGATATTTCGGGTGAAGTTCCGATAGCCATTCTGGGAAATCACCGTGTTCCTTTTTGTAGACTTGGATCGCCTTGCCAATTTCGATCAGATGTTGCTTGCAGATTTCAACGTTTTTGTCAGCTTGATCTGCTTTCGTGGGTTCATCAGTACGATTCTCGCTTTGTATCAGTTGGGATTTGGATGCTTCCTGATTTTGTTCATGCAGTGCCTCCTCTGGGTCAACTGCTTGTGCCAAATGCATCGCGCCGATTGGAACAACAAAGCAGGTGAGGACGAGCAAACCTATCCCTACGACAACCTTCGTCACCGGGTGCCGATTCAGATTTTTGGCGAGAACAGTTCGGAGCCGCCCTTCAATTTTTGAGGAACGCGCCATTGCTACAGCAGCACGAGAAATTGTGTTAGTCATCTTCACGTCGCGTGTAATATCAAGCAGGTGTTGCGCGTAGTCAGTTGATTGGTATCCGGCGTTTAGCACTTGGTCATCGCACGCTTGCTCAGCCTCTAATCGTATCCGATGTGCTGCAAACCGGACGAGTGGATTAAACCAATAGGCTGCACACGCAATCTGTGCGATCGTCTGCATCAACCAATCCCATCGTTTGATATGTGCTGTTTCATGGAGCATGACTGCATGAAGCCTCTCTGTTTGCCACTTAGCTGCATCAGTCGGTAGCAGAATCACAGGACGCAAGAAACCCCACATCATTGGAACAGTGATTCTGTCGCTGAGACGGACACCAATCTGTTGATTCCAAGTGGGAGGCAGCTGCTCAATTGAACTGCTGAAATCTTTGCTACGGATTGAGATGTGCCAGATAGCACCGATTCCAGCAATCAAACGGGCAAGAAAGAACACACTAACACATGCCCAAACTATCCCTACCCAGTTTGTCCAGTGAATTGCCGGCAGCAAGCTGCCCTTGTCAGTTACAGGTTGCGGTTGTTGGGGTAGTGTTGGGATGGCTTGTGTTGGTGACACTGTTTCTGACTCGGACGCACTTGGTGCAATTGAAACGGGTGTTGCAGTAGGTTGAACGTTTTCTGTTAATTGAGGCGTCTCAAATGTGATTGGTGTTTGCGGCAAGATGCTAACCTTCCACTTCGGAAGCGTAAGAGAAAACAGCGGAACGGTTAAGCATCCGATAATTGCCATGTTCCAAACAAAGCCGCGCACAGCCGCCGATTTACGACGTAGACAGAAGACAAATAAACCTGCAACAGCGAAAATCACAAAACTTTTCATCGTGGTATCAACAAGAAATTTCAGCAACGGGTTTGCATAGAATGTTTCAATGAATAGCATCATGATGAGGTGTCTCCTTTTTTGGCTTGCTCAATGAGTTGGCTTAAACGGTCAAGTTCCTCATCCGAGAGGTCAGCATCGGAAACCAGTGCCATGACCGTTTTCTCAATAGATTTATCAAAGAACGTGTGAAAAATCTGTTTGAGTGCTGAACGTCCCGCCTGATGGCGTGGTTCTGTTGGACGATAGATGTAACGCTTTCCATCTTTTTCGTGAGTGAGATAGCCTTTCTCCTCCAAAATCCGCAGCAATGCTCGAACTGAAGAATAACTTGGCGGATCAGGGAGGTCTTTGAGCACATCGGCAACGGAAACGTGACCGCGCTGATAGACGATATCCATAATCTGCCGTTCCCGACGACTCAGTTTGACAATGCGGTAATCTTCCATTATTTCACCTCTTTTGAGGGTATGCTAATATTTTAGCATTTGCAAATGTGGAAGTCAAGAAAAAATGCTAAAAATTTAGCACAAATTAGAAAAGTGCTAATATTTTAGCACTTAAACAAAAGGAAATCAAGAAAATTGTCAAAAATTTCGCGCGAATATCAAATTGTAGGTAGGGTCATTTGGTTTTATGGAATTATAGAAAGCCGGAAACTAAATGGCGGTAATACCAAATTAACTTGATTTGAAGTTTTCTGATAAAGTTAAGCATTGCGAGGCACGGGGACCTCGCTCTACGAATCGGGTTAATTGGGTATAATACTGTATGGAATTAAACCTATTAAGTATGTTGGCTTTTGAGATAGATTTAATGTATAATGTGTTAAAGATCAGACTGATAGGATTATGTATATGCTGCCTCTGAATAGGTGATCGCATGTATTTGACCATAGGCGTCAATTTAGTGGTTTCCAACTACGGTAGATGCGGTTTCCTAACTGCACCTTTTTGTATCAACATCTCAAATAACGCAAAGGACGAGAATATCAGGGTTCGTAGTCGCGCAATTCACGCGCCTCTTTTCTTTGAATGTCCGAGGCGCAATGAATTGCGCGACTACAAACGAGTCTTTTCTTAAATTGACGCTTATGGTGATCGCATGTATTTGACATACCCTGAAAGGTTTTAAAATGTGCAATCAATCAAACTACGACGACTTACAAACACATATCCGTGAACTCAAAACACCTTCAATTGAAACATGGGAGAATCAGTATAGCGACCGAGATTACACAATTGAGATTACAAACCTTGAGTTTACCGCTATCTGTCCGAAAACAGGATTACCGGACTTCGCCACAATCTGTATTACTTATGTGCCAGACCAGCATTGTATTGAACTCAAGTCATTGAAGGAATATTTTGTTTTCTTCAGGGATGTGGGTATTTTTCATGAGCACGTTGTGAATAAAGTGCTTGAAGATTTTGTTAAGGCGTGTCAACCGCGAGCAGCAGAAGTAGTCGGAGATTTTAACATCCGTGGTGGTATGAAAACAGTTGTGCATGCAAGCTACGAGAAGGAGTAGATTTGGGATGGATTTGGAAACCCGTCCCGATAAGGAATATTATACAATCGGCACCGAACGTCCTATCCGAGCAGATTCGTAAAGTGCATCAAAGATTTTCGCTACGTTCAATACCTCTTCTGCAGGTACAGGAGAAGGCAAATCCTTGCGTATAGCCGTATGGAAAGATTCAAATTCACCCGGTAATCCCTTAAGAAGTTCAGGTTCGTAATTAACCATCTCGTCCTTTTTGTCAAGATATATCTGAAGCTGGTTTACCCCCAGTTTTTAATAGCACTTATTTTGTATATTTTTCTTTAGTTGTTGTGCCAAAGCGTTTTGTCTGCTAAACTACTTTCAAGTTTTATTTTATAGTGCATTTTTTGGAGGTTTTCCATTGAAACGTTTTGCACCGGCCAAAGTGAATAAGCGTGCGCTCATATCCAAGGTGAAGCAAGGGTTCAAAATAGTATTGAAGCGTCCTGCGCTCAGAAATCTGATCTTGGTCATGCTTGCGAGTCTTCGCACACCCACATTTCGGATAAACACGCTTGCGGCGCACTTACCTGTGTTAGTAGCACATTATAAAACGAAGCAAAAGCGGTTGCTCCGTTTTATCAGCTCAAACTTTCCGACAGATGTTGCCTTAGTGGCGTGGTGTCGTTTTGTCTTATGCTGGCTCTATAACAAAATCGGTCAGGCACCACGCATCGTGCTCGTTGATGAGACGGACATCCTTGAACACTATAGAGTGATTGTCATGGCAGTGCCATTTCGCAAACGGGCTATTCCCATCTATTGGAAAATCTACCGAAAAGACGCTTTTGACAAAATGGTCTACCGTAGTCATAATGCGCTTGTTCAAGAGTTTTGTTATGAGTTCATTAAGCATTTTGAAAATGCTTTGCCGAATGTCCGGAGACCGATTTTGGTGTTTGATAGAGGATTTGCTCGCGCAAAATATCTCATGAAACCTTTTATGGAAGCCGGTATTGAGTTTGTTATACGCGTTTGCAAAAATACTTGTTTTTATCACAATAGCCAACGCATCAAACTTGAAACGCTGCAAAAGACAGGTGCCTATCCCGGCATATCTTATCACAGCACGGAGAAACTCAAACTAAACCTTTATGTTTTCAAAGATGCACGCCATAAAGAACCGCTTTATCTTGTTTCAAATAGTTTGCGCAATACACAACTCTATCTCACCTATAAACGGCGGATGCAGATAGAAGAATGTTTTCGTGATATAAAGACACTTTTCGGATTTCGGCAACTGCGATTGAAACGGCAAGAACTGCCACGCGTGGCACTGTTATGGTTTTTAGTCTGTGTCAGTTATGCTATCTGTTTCCTACATTTTGAAAAATCTGCTGAGCGGTGGATACGCGCCTATAATACGCGTTCAACAAAAACTTATTCCCTCATCTTTGTGATAAAACGAATACTTGAAACAACATGGGAACCTGACATCTTCCTTGACCCATATTTTCCGATTTCCGATTAGCCAGGGTGAAGCTCGTGTTAGTCCAGTATTGATTTCCTCACACAAAATATCTAAAAAACCTTATGTACAATCATTGCAAAAAAAACTGGGGGTAAATCAGATATCTGAAGTGGTTCAAAAGTGGCACCGGCTAAATCACCCATGAAGAAGGTGCCGCCGATATTCTGAATATGAGATGCCCACGCTGTTTCTAAAGTTACCGTCAACTCTCCCTCAAACTTGATAGTTCCCATTGCGAAGTCTTCCACCTCAAAGTCTTCAGGATTCCATTTTCCCCAGGGATTGATGACATCGGTTCTATCTCCGAATTTCTTCGCTGTCATTCCGAATGCTTCAACGGGTTTGGGACACCCGATCATCCAGAGCAGGACATCAAGGATATGTACGCCAATATCAATCAGCGGTCCTCCACCTGCAATGGCTTTACTTAGAAACGATGGTGATGCGGGAACACCGCGCCGACGCATCGCCATAGCACGGGCATAGTATATGTCTCCGAAGAATCCTTCGTCGTTGAGTTTTCGGAGTGTTCGCGCGCCGGCACCGAATCGGGATTGTAACCCGATTTGCAGCACTTTTCCACTGGCTTTTTGTGCGTCTACCATTGCTTGCCCATCTATGGCGTTCGCAGCGATCGGTTTTTCACAGATTACGTGTTTGCCAGCATTTAACGCTGCAATAGTCGGTCCGGCATGAAAGTTGTTTGGTGTGCAAACGCTTACCGCATCCAGTTCATCCATCTCAACTAACTTCTCATAATCAGTGAAGACGTTCGGAATGTCATGCTTTTTGGCAAAAGCTGTAGCGCGTGCTTTGTCAATGTCACACGCAGCGATGATCGAGACATCTTTTACGCTATTATGCCCGGGAAGATGTTTACCGCCAGCGATGCCACCACAACCAACAATACCTACTTTAATTTCTTTCATATATGTTCCTTACCTTAATGTGATGTGATACAAAATTAACTTGATAAAGTCAACATTGCGAGGAGAACCCAAAGACCTCACACTACAAAACGGGTAATTGGGTATCATATTGTAACAACTTGTGGTTCTTGTTCCAGTTTGAGATTGTGTTCTGTTGCCCACTGTGCTGCTGCACCGCCACCACCACCGAGAAATTGTTTACCCAGGTCATCAACATTTTCCAGCACATCCTCGTCAGGCTGCTGTCTCTCATTGTAATACAAAAGATACCCTTCCGGCTTTAGCCAAGCGTAGTGGTAGCCGTAAATGACAATCTTAGCGGTTTTATCTGTAAAGTTTTGTCCGGTGGAATGATAGATACGGTTTTCAAAGAAATATACGTCTCCCGCGCGGAGGAGCGGTTCGTCGTAAGACCCGATCGGGTCAATTTCACCTTCTGGAATACCTAAAGGCACACCGGATGTGTGGCTTTTACGGACAAACAACGTCGCACCAGAATTCGGCACATTGCAGTCTGTTAAACAGTACGCCACCTTCAGTCCAACGCGCGGACAATTCTTGTGTCCGAGGTCTAAATGCAAGCCGACATCGCGATGCCAACCGCGATTCTCAGGGAGTTCACGCGGCTGAGGGTGTTTGTAGAGAAGGGCAGTATTGGTAATGTGGATATTTGTTCCAAGCAGTTGGATAACCAAGGGTATCGCTTTTGTCTGGGATGTAAGTTCTGCGAAAGCAGGTTCTTGCACCAATCCGTCCCTTATGTGCACGTACTGCACATCACTATTATGTGAATCTACAATACGGTCAGCTACTTCGGTCACGCGCGCTATCATATCTTCATCAAGCACTGAACGAACAATGAAATATCCATTTTCTTCAAATTCCTCACGTTGTGCATCTGTCAACTGGACGAATTCCATGTGTTTTGCTCCTTTGCTGGCTAAATCAATTTTTAGATAAAGATGTTCGGATATGGTATCATAAATTAAAATTGGTGTCTACTGATATATAACAGAATACCCTAAATCAAAACGATCAAAACGAAATTACCTTGACACATTTTACGTCTTTCCATATAATTTGCAACACAATTCAACAAATATAGCGGAGGAATTTGCCGATGGCGAAAACAGTTTATGTTGTAGGAACAATGGACACCAAAGGGTCAGAATTTGCCTTCATCACAGATATGATAGAATCAAGTGGCGTTTCAACGTGCGTTGTTGATACAGGAATCTTGGGAGAACCACAGTTCATACCTGATGTTTCTGCTGATGAAGTCGCGCAAGCTGGCGGTTCGTCCCTACAGGCATTGCGAGATGAAGGGGACCGTGGTAATAGTGTGGCTGTGATGGCACAAGGCGCAGCAACACTTGTCGCTGAGAAACATGCAGCGGGTGAAATTGATGGCATAATCTCACTCGGAGGTTCTGCTGGCACCACGATCGGAACGACAGCGATGCAGGCATTACCTGTGGGGGTACCGAAACTCATGGTCTCGACCCTTGCATCAGGTGATACAAGTCCTTATGTGCAGTCCAAAGATATATGCATGATGTATTCTGTAGTTGATATTGCAGGTATCAACCGTCTGTCACGACAGATTCTTACCAACGCTGCTGGTGCAATCGTAGGAATGGTAACTTCTTATACACCATGGGGGACAACGGACAAACCCCTGATCGCAGCCACAATGTTCGGTGTAACGACTCCATGCGTTACAAAAGCGCGTGAAATCCTTGAAGCCGCTGGCTACGAAGTTCTCGTTTTCCACGCAACAGGTACAGGCGGACGTGCGATGGAAGACCTTGTTAAAGGCGGATTCCTTGCTGGTGTACTTGACGTAACAACGACAGAACTTGCCGACGAATTGGTAGGCGGCATTCTTAGTGCCGGTCCCGAACGTCTGGATGCTGCAGGTCAAGCAGGTTTACCGCAAGTTATTGCTCCCGGTGCGTTGGATATGGTCAATTTTGGCCCGCCAGACACAGTACCAGAGAAGTTCAACGAACGACATTTTTATCAGCACAATCCAACAGTCACACTGATGCGGACAACTGCCGAAGAAACAGCTGAGTTAGGAAAAATCATGGCACGCAAACTTAGCGAAGCGAAAGGACCTACAACTGTCCTCATCCCTACACAAGGCGTATCTGCTATTGACAAAACAGGACAACCTTTTGATTCACCCGAAGCGCGAGATGCATGGCGAGAAAATCTAAAGGTGCACATCGGTGACAATGTTACGGTAATTGAGATGGACGTTCACATCAACGATGACGAATTCGCTGCGAAACTTGCAAAAACGTTGTTGGATAGCCTGAAATAAGAGGATATAGATGCCAAAAACTTACAAAACACTAACAGAATCAGATGTAAACCATTTCATTGAGAAGGGACATGTTGTCCTGAAAGACTGCTTTTCACGAGAATTAGCAGCGGAGTGGCGAGACTTTGCGTTTAAACGTCTCGGTTATGATCCAAACGATCCTACAAGTTGGGAGCAACCACGTATCCATCTCCCTTCAATGAATCGTATGCCGATTAGAGAAATTGCACCGCGAGCATGGGACGCTATCTGCGATCTTCTCGGTGGTGAGGATAGAATTGCCCATTCAGAGCCGTCGTGGGGTGATGGTTTTATAATCAACTTTGCGTTAGGTGCAGATACAGCATGGCAACCCCCTGAGTCTCTGCAAAGAGGTTGGCATAAGGATGGGGATTTCTTTCGACACTTTTTGGATAGTCCAGAGCAAGGATTGCTCACTATCGTCGTCTGGTCGGATATATATCCGAAAAGTGGTGGTACATTTGTCGCCTGCGATTCGGTTCAACATGTCGCACAGCATTTGTCCGCCAATCCACAGGGATTGCTACCCGGGGAAGGTTTTGGTCAGTTGGTTGGAAAGTGCGATGACTTTGCCGAAATTACTGGCAATGCCGGGGACGTTGTTCTGCTGCATCCGTTTATCTTGCACTCCGCATCACAAAATCCATCAGGTCGCGCTCGTTTTATCACGAATCCGTCTGTTGCACTCAAAGAACCGATGGAATTCAATCGCGACAATCCAGATAATTTCTCACCTGTGGAATTGGCAGTCTTACGGGGTTTAGGGAAAGACCGCTTAGATTTCAAACTGACCGCACCAAGGGAACGATTGGTGCCGGAACGTGTCCAACGTCAAAAGAAGATGTTGGAAGAGCAGAAAAAACGGCTTGCGATAGGATAGACTGGACTTTTCAAGGATTTACAATACGTTGTTGTTTGAGTTTTTCTGCCTCTGCTATGAGTGCTGCTTGGATCTTCTTCTCTTGAATCTGCTTCTCTTGTAAGCGAACCTTCCTTTTACGCCATGCGATAATGCTTTGCGGAATAATCCCTGTTACTGCAATTATAGCAATTAACCATATGATATCTTTGCCAAAACGGTCAAGTTTGCCTCGTACCCGTGCAACTTCTCTTTTAACAGATGCTATCTCTGTCTTAATTGGCGTAATTTCCTTTTCAATTTCCTCTTTGATAACCTTTCGAATCTCATTAAGGTCTTGCTGCGTCAAATCGGCGAAAGATGGCATAGCAAGAGCAAACAAGCAAACTGAGAAGCAGAGAATATATTTCAACATCGTTTAACTCCTTCCAAATAGTAAATCATATTTGTACTTGTTTGTCAACAATATCTTTATCTTTTTTCTGCTTCCAGTTGCGCTTTTTGCCACCCAAAATTGACATTACCATCATAAAATTTGTCAGGATGTTCAACTGCCCAAATCTGCTTGTGGATAATCCAATTTTTGGGATCTAATGTCAGAGCCTTCCGCCATTCCAACATTGCTTCCGCCTTTTTTCCTACCTCTAACAAAGTAAGTCCAAGTTGAAAACGGGCATTAGCCTCAATAACCTGTAGGTTTTGCGATTTGTTGAGCGGTTTTACGTTACGGAGGAGTGTAGCGTTATAGGTAGGATCTGATAGCCACCTCTCAAGCATTGTAATTGTTTCTTTATTGGCAACGTTTATGTTGAAAGGGGGTTTGACCAACCGTCCTGCCTCGTCAATCATAACGCCATAAGGAATTGCTTTGAGATTATAACGATTGCCCAATATATTTTGTGAATCGACGAGCGTGACGAATTCTGCGTTGGCTTTGTTATGCCAAGGTCGCGCTACAGATGCACCTTGCGCGTCAATTGCAATGGAGACGAGGTTTAGTTTATCACGGTGTTTCGCGTAAAATTTCTGCCATCCTGGCAGTTGTCCACGGCATGCTCACCATGAACCCCAAATATAAAGAAACGTCTTCTTTCCGCGGAAATCTTGCAAACGTTTTGGTGTATCGTCAAGATCGGGTAGTGTAAATTTAGGGGCAAGTTGTTCTGGTCGGATGATTTCAAATTGGGTTTCCGAGGCTTTGTATATTTCAAAACCGAACGGTTCCGTAATGCTTTCAATTTTAGCGTAAGTAACGTCATCAATGCTGAATGCGTCCTCACCAAATTGTAGTGGAACACACAACTCTGATTCCTCACCGCCGCAGAGCACTACCATATCCGAACCATCTGGCACATCAACCTTTAATCCTAACTGTTTGCAGACAGGTTCTAACGGCACTAACCACACGCCATCTTTGAAAATCGGTGTTGAGATAAATTTGGTAAGTTGATTATCAATTGAAAGTTGGAGTTTTTTAATAGGTGCTGCCTGCAATCCTGTTGCGAGAAACAAAATAACACAAGTTGTAAGCGTCAGTTTTATCATGGTACACTTCTCTCCCGATGTTGAGCATCGTAAGTTAAGAATTTGATTATCTGTTTAGTTGTTTTGAGGGTAAGTCCGGAACCTGGCTTTCGCATCATCTTATGCACATATTCTCGCCATTCTTCCGGTGTAAAGGTAGAGTTAATGGGACGTGCAACGGTATGGCATCGACTACATTTGTTGGTAAACAACTCGTAAAGCGTCTGCATTTCCTGTGGGTAGTCTGAGACGTCAATAAAGCTAGGTCCTTTATCTGCTGGATATGTTTTAGGTGCAGTGTGCGGCGCGCGTAAGGCAAAAAGCATTCCGATGCCTACCAAAAGGATAACACCTAACACTACAATCCAAACAATAATTTGCTGCATCTCTTAGTGAACCCTGCTGTCTGTGCCTACCGAATTTACGGTAGCGCGTCAATCTTCACATTGCCATCTTCCACAACATCTAATACCAATTCTGAAAAATAAAATACCATTACGGAGATGTCCGACATTTTGAATGTCCGAGGCGCAATGAATTGCGCGACTACAAACGCGTTTTTTGTTAATGAGATGCTATCATTCAGAAATGGTATTAGTTGTAACTTTTCCAGTAATCATCACTCTTCGGGCTGGAGACCCCATCCTTTAGGTTGGGGAGGAAAGCCCGCTCCTATAGTTAAAATTCAGACGCGTAAGAACTTTGAAATCCTGTCGTTTCGCGCCTGTGGTGATTCGTTTCCCATCCAAACTGTAGATTGAAAACAAACCTTTTGCGTTAATACCTGAAAGTCTTGTCAATCCGTGTTTGACATGCTTCACCAAAGTGTTCTTGACCAAGCCTGGTGCTAAAACGGTGCCACCATATTGAGAACGAATGCCTTTCTTTTGTGGGTTCTGCCGATGAAGTTCACGTCTTGAAACAGGTATCGGTGCGATGCAGAATATATCTGTGTTGTCGGGGACATCCACCCCACCGACAGTGTGATATGCCAAACACCAACTATCTACACAGTGTGCATCAAACGTCTCTGTGAGTTTCTTGGAAGACTTCTTGAGTCCAAGTCTATCTCGCAGTTCTTTCGTCTCCCAACCTTGAAGTGTGAACAATACCCATCGCTTTTGTATCTCACTATAGAACCAAGACTTTCCGACTTCAAGAGGACTGAAAGAACTATTCCACTTTTTCGCACGTTTGATAGTCCTTGCTTTAATATCCTCTACACAGACATGTGTGACAGGATACATATTAGACAACCAATCCAAAATACGCAGTTTCCAATCCCATCTCGCACGCGTGCCAGCCGGTATCCTTTCTTTATTAGCAGGGTGCCGATTAGTTCGGTTCTTTCGGTTTGGACACGAACGACTCCGACGGGTTCTCCGAAGTTCGCGACGCTTTTCTATTTTTTTACCCACTTTGCTATGTGCATCAGTTTGAACATTCAAATACGTGTGTGCCTCAGACTTCACCGTGAACCCTTCTTTCTTGCTGCCAGGGTCTACACCCACAGCAATCTCTTGTTTGTATTCTGTTGTTTCGTAGTTTAATCGAATACAGAAGATACCATTATTCCAATACGGGGTCGCCTTACCACTTTTGATAAGGTGCCTCGCAACTGGCGGAGAAGTGGGCATCAGTTGTTCACCATCCTTAGATTTCACTGGAACGAACATGTCGTTAGAACTCCTTTTCAGGGTATGTGTTTCCCCATCCAGATCACAGTATCCGAGAGGGATCGGACTTGGGGGGCATCCGAAACATCGTGCTGGCTACCACGCCAAGATACCACGATATTTTACTGTAGTACAACGGTTTAACTTGTGGAGTGAACGCTTGGTATGCGCTTCGCACAAGCCCCATGCTTTAGCTTGGGGTTATTGACTGTGTTGGGGGTGTAATCTTAAAACCGATACGATGAGCAGCTGGGAACCCGATCCGCAAACTGTAAATGACAGCATCAGAACGCTTAGCGAGCAGATGCATCGTTGGGGACAAATCATCGGTATCAATTTCGTAGTCTCCCGTTTCAATGTCAACAGACAAGAATTTGCCCTTGTGTTCTGGCTCAACTTTGTCCCGAATCTGCTGCTGATAAATCTCTTTGCCGCGGGCAGCAACATCTTCGGAAGTATAATCGGTACGTGGCATAACTACTCTCCTTATCGTTGCGTTTGGAACAAAATCCTAAAGTTATTATTACGGCAAACCAATTCTCACAAATTCTATTAACCTTACACTCTGCTTGAGGTTATCATACCACATTAACGTGATTCGGCGTTTTCCGATAAAGTCAGCGTTGCGAGGCACGGGGACCTCGCGCTACAAATCAAGTTAATTGGTTATCAGACAATATCCTTCACCTTTTGGACAATAGCATTCGCACTAATGCCGTGAAGTTCCAATAACTCATCCGGTTTGCCTGATCGTGGTATTCCTGTAACAGCAAGTTTGTGGACACGGATACCTTTGGTTGCGACAGCATCTAACACGGCATCACCTAAGCCACCTTCAGAATAATGGTCTTCAACAGTTACTATTGTGTTGTTTGTTTCAGATGCAGCAGCCAATAGTGCGTCAGCGTCAATCGGTTTGACACTATACAGATCAATGACACGGATTGCAATACCTTCTGCAGCAAGGACTTCTTGCGCTTTCAAGACTTCGTGAAGTGTAACACCAGCAGCAACAACCGTCACTTTATCCTCACCGCTTTCTCTAACGACCTTACTTCCACCGATAGGGAAACTTTCATCAGTATCGTAAAGAATCGCTGTTTTTGGGCGAGAAGTTCGGATATATACAATTCCTTCGTGGGCAGCAGCTTCCGCGACGAGACGCTCAGCCGCAACAGCATCACTCGGATATAGCACGACTGCCCCCGGAATTGCCCGGAACATCGCGATGTCTTCTAAACCCATCTGTGAGGGACCATCTTCTCCGATGGAGACTCCGCAGTGCGATCCAGCATATTTAATATTCGCTTGTGAAATCGCAGACATTCGAATTTGGTCATAAGCACGAGATAGGAACGCAGCGAATGTGGAAACAAACGGTATCTTCCCTCGTTTTGCCAGACCGATGCCTGCCCCTACTAAGTTTTGCTCTGCTATGAACATCTCAAAAAAGCGGTTCGGATGGAGTGTCATAAACTGTTCGGCATAAGTAGAGTTTTTGGTATCTCCATCGAGAACGACAACATTGGGGTTCGCTGTACCGAGCTTGGCGAGTCCAGTACCGTAACCGCCGCGTGTCGCAACCTCTTCGTCAGATGCATACTCTGGAGGTTCACACGTTGTAGCGGTAGAAATCTGCTTGTTTATCGGATTTGGGGATTCTATCTGTAGCGGAATATCTGTTTGCAGTGGACCGAGTTCAGCTAAAGCTTTGTCAAGTTGTTCCCCTTTAGCAACGGCTTTCCCGTGCCAGTTGTCTTCATTTTCAAGGAACGAAACTCCCTTGCCTTTAAATGTTTTAGCAACAATCATCGTCGGTTTATCGGTAGAGGCTTTGGCTTTCTCCAGTGCTGGCAATATCTCATCAAAATCATGCCCATCAATGCCAATGGCTTGCCAACCGAACGCCTCAAAACGTCTGCAGTAGGTATCAATATCAAAGGCATACATAGTGCGTTGGCTCTGTCCGAGGGCGTTTACATCCACAATTCCGATGAGGTTATTCAACTGATAATGCGATGCTAAGGCAGCTGCTTCCCAAACACCACCTTCAGCGGTTTCACCATCGCCGAGAAGCACATAAACACGATAATCGGATTTGTCTAAGTATTTGCCGTTGAGTGCCATACCCAGTCCAAGTGACAAACCTTGTCCGAGGGAACCTGTTGCCACTTCCGTCCACTCAAAACGTGGCGTAGGATGTCCTTCAAGAATACTATCAATCTGCCGCAGTGTCAGCAGATCATCTACTGGAATGATGCCTGCCTCAGCATAAGCAGCATAAAGCAGTGGTGCTGCGTGCCCTTTAGATAAAATAAACCTATCGTTGTTTGGGTTTTTCGCGTCTGCACAGTCATAGCGCATTGCATGAAAAAAGAGGGCAGAGACAATATCTGCTGCCGAGAGGCACGTTGTTGGGTGTCCTGAACCTGCCTCCGATGTTGAGATAATAGAGTGGATTCGTAAGTTAGTCGCTTTCTGTTCGAGTAGATTCTTCAAGGTGTCCACAAATTTCGCCTATCCTTTCCTTATTTAAGAGTGTTTTGCTTTCAAAGTTTCCGCACGACGTTGCGCTGCTACAGTAAGATAATGCTCCTGGCAGGATTCAGATTCAATGAGGGATTCAAAAGTCACAATCGCCTGTGGAATGTCTTGGGTTTTGACATAAGCTTCTGCTTGCCAATACTTTGATTTGGCAACGATTTCGTTCGCTACAGACTGCGGATCTTTCGTTTGTTGTTCTTCGTTTTCTATAGCTTCGCCAAATTTTTCTATTGCCTGTTCATAATTTTTTTCCTCATAGTAAGCTCTAACAGCTTCTGCGTAGGCGAAGTTATTTTCTTCCTGCGGATTAAAAGGTGCTATTTCTATACGTTCTTCTAAAACTAACGCGGAAGATTCTTTATCCAGTTCATCTTCTTTATTATATTCGTTTTGCGATTCATCCGGTTCCTCTGATTCATATACAGCCTCGTCAGCATCTTCCTCGTCGGAGTTATCATCAAAGCCGAGCGGGTCGAATTCTTCCTCATCATTTATATCTTTATCATCGTCTTCATCAGAAGGTTCCAATTTTTCCTCGTCTTCATCAGAAGGTTCCAATTTTTCCTCGTCAAGGTCATCTGTTTCTTCAAGTTTGAAATCCATTTTTCTCCTCCTCAGTTATCATGTTTTCTTATGCACAGTTCAAGATTTAAACTATTTTCACGGTCGTTATATGTAGTAAAAATGTTGTACAACGGGTAAATCATTAGAATAAAACATACCTATATCATATCAAATTAAAGCGGATATGTCAAGAAAAAGTCCAAAAAGTCCAGGGTTATTTAGTTTTCAGTTTTTCTTGTGTAATTTATCACAAATGTTAATATTTTGTAATATGCAGATGTAGCGTGACTTTTCACGCTACATCTGCTGGACTTCACCTTAAAAAACCAACTATTTTGAGGTGAACCATGACAAGAAAATCCTCTTGCCACGGACTTGATATGTTAGCAGAAGTTCCAGACTCGCGCAACAATAAAGGCAAGCGACACCCGTTGGTATCCATCCTTGCACTTGTGGTTATCGGTTTGATGTGCGGACATAACGGCTGGACATCCATCGCAACTTGGGCACGATCTCTCAACCGGCACTCGCAAAAGCCCGCGGTTGGACACATAAGAAAACACCCTGTTCTGCAACGATCCATAACCTTTTGCATAGGTTAGATATTGTTGCCTTAGAAGCGACATTGACAAAGTGGGTAAACACCGTTATTCAAAGTCGTCCCGATTTGATAGATTGTCTCAAAGTAGTCGCTATGGATGGTAAAACGATGCGTGCTACCCGTAAACAAGATGCGACAATAAGCCATTTACTCTCTGTTGTTTCGCATGAGTTAGGGGTCACACTTACACAACGAAGTGTCAGTGACAAAACCAACGAAATACCTATCTCAACGGAGATACTTAAAGCCTTTGATGTGAGTGGTAAAATCATAACAACGGATGCGCTTTTGGCGCAGCGTGCTTTCTGCGAACACGTGGTGGATGCTGGTGGCAACTATGTGCAACCTGTCCAAAAGAATCAAGCGTTTCTGTATTGGACGATTGAAACACTTTTTCAATCCGAAGACGCAACACGGACGACTAACAAAGCGACTACAGCACTTGAAGCGGAACATCCTGATATGGGAGAAATACTTGACAGTTTCCAAACTTATGATAAAGAACATGGTAGACTTGAAACGCGGTGTTTGAAAGCGAGCACCGCACTGAATGCGTATCTGGCAGACTGGCCCGGTTTAGCACAAGTGATTGAATATCGTCAGGTTCGTAAAAATATGTGCACGGGTGAAGAAACACACAAGGTTCAATATGGTAGGACAAGTCTTCGTCCGGAAGAAGCGTCTGCCGAACGCTTACTAACTGGACGGCGTGGACAATTGGGCAATAGAGAACAAAGTGCATTGGGTGCCGGATGTCGTGTTTAGGGAAGATGTCTCTCCTGTCAGATGTGGTGCAATTCCACAAGTGATGGCGGCAATGCGAAGGACAGCTATGTCGGTATTGCGATTTTCAGGGTATACCACTATCGCTAAGGCAATCCAATATTTCGCTTCAAAACCTAAACTCACAGTTAAACTCATAAACTGAATATTCTTAAAACTAAATAGCCCTGACATGATACTGACAGAAATTGTCCAAACTTTAGTTAAATTGGCATATTCCTAATAAAAAACGCTTATAAATGAAATTCAACGACATCTCCATCATAAATTACATCGTTACGACCAACAGGTTGACCGTCGTGCCATTCGGGTCCCCAAATACGTGCGAACTTAAATTCAGCGAAATCTTTGTGCAAACCACGGGCAGCATCAAGGACGGTCGCACCATTCGGTAGAACAATAGGGTCATCGCGTTCTATCGGTTTGCCCGGTGCTTTCGGATACACACGAACGATATCCAACGTGTTATAAAGTCCTTCTAATAATGCATCTTTACCTTCCCCTGTTTCAGCTGAAATAGGGTAGATATACAATTCTTCTCCATAAAACTCTGTAAGAATCTCCAATCTCTCTGACGCTCCTGGTGTGTCCGCCTGATTGGCGACAACAAGATAATCTACTTCATTATCCTCAGCATCGCCTCTTTGATCGTTCAGCACCGTCAATATCATATCTAATTCATCTAAAAGACTATCAGTGGCAAGACTCACAACACCCAGACACAAGTCTGCATTCCTGACTAAGGTCAACACCGTTGGAGAGATAAAATCTTGCATGATAGAAGGCGTATCAATGAGTTGGAATTGGATGTTCTCATAAGGCAACATTCCAACAACAGGTATCGTTGTTGTGTAAGGTGTGGGGGAAGCCTCAGATTTTGCTTTTGTGAAACTCGCGAGCATGTGCGATTTGCCGCTATTTGGCGGCCCCAACATCACAATTTGCCCTGCACCCTGTTTTGGAATATGTTCACTATATCCCTTTTTACCTGAACTCTTACCACCTTTTCCAGACGGCCCTTTTTTTATGACAGCGATACGTTTACGGAGGTCAGAAACTACTTTTTCCGTTCCTTTGTGTTTTGGAACAATGCGCAGCATCTCCTCTAACAGACTCAATCTTTCCTCATCCGTTTTTGCTGCTTCATGCTGATGTTTGAGTTTATAATACGTCGGAGGTAGGTTTGCTGGCATAAGAAACTCCGAATCTTTGTTTGCAATCTATCGTATAATCTGTTAAAATTAAAGATACCACGTCTATTCACATAATACCAAAAATAGCATTCTTATGTCAAGACCATTTGATGGCACAACCTACAAATTACTTATAGTGTATTTCAATGTATTTATATTATTTACGTTTTACACTGTCTGGACTGCCTCAGCGAACCGAGGTGACGAACTCCTATCCAAGGTACAGTCGGATTCGTTGATTTCGCATGTTACAGCACTGCAGGAAAACGTTTCGTATTTTCCGAATGAACTGGCTTACCGCACACGTAGTGCACATCATCGGGAAGCAACAGATAACGTTGTAGATTACATTAAAACGAAACTTCACAGATTCGACCGTTTGGAAGTAAGTGAGCAGATTTTTGGTGGTATTCGGAATGTTATTGCAGTTCTACCCCCAAAGCCGACTTCATCCAGCAAACGTGTCTTTATTATATGTGCACATTACGACACCAAAGCAGAACGAGATCCGAATTGGAATCCGTTAGCATCAAGTGCGCCGGGCGCAAACAAAAACGGGACAGGCGTTGCTGCGATGTTGGAAATCGCTGGTATCTTAAGTCAATATGAATATGACCACGAAATAAAATTTATTGCATTGGGAGGTGAGGAACTCGGTTTTCAGGGGAGTCGCAACTATGTTCGAGAGGCAATTAGTAAAGAAAAATCTCATAGCGATTCTTCAAAGGTAGGACGCACACCAGATTCTGAAAAAATTGCTGCTGTTTTTAATTTAGACATGATCGGCTTCAACTGGAAGAGCGATCTGGTAGAAGTGATTTCTAACAAAGATTCGATATGGATTAGTCGTGCCCTCGCAATTTCTAACACATGGTATAACATAGGCTTGAAAATTCGGCGGACTCAGGACGAATTTGTTGACATATCTTCACACAAAACTTTCTGGGATTCTGAGTACTCGGCGGTAACTTTAATTGAGAGTTCAACACCGTGGCGTGATTCGCAAAACTATGACGCAAATCCGTTCTATCATACATCCCAAGATACAGTCAATAAGATCAACTTCCGTCTGGTGACAAAGGTAACACAACTTGTGTTGGTCACAATTGATAGCTTGCTTACTGATATGTTTCAATCGGAACGGCAGAAACCTAAGGTTACACTTGAACTTCCAAACATCGTCAAACAGAATCCCTTACAAATCAAAGGGACATTCAGTTCAGATTTTCCGATTGATATAATTGTTCATCCGAGCAATGCTGAGGCGAAGTTAGATAGAGATAAACAAACCTACGAAGCAACTATTCCGTTGTCTCCAGGGGTAAATACGCTTATCGTGGCAGCGCAGTATCCGCTCGGTGTAGTTTCTGTGAAGCGGTCTGTTATTTTAGAAGAAGCATTCTTGTGGAAGGATGTAATCGTATCACCGAATCCTGTGCGTTTTAACCAACCAACCGAATTTCGTGTTGAGGGAAATCTGGATATAACAAGCATGAAGGTTCACGTCTATGATGTTCGTGGTAGTCTCATTAAAAGAATTGATGGTGTCGGTGATAGATTTGATAAACGGGTATGGCGGACGTGGTGGAATCAGCAAACATCTTATGGGTTAGTCGTATCGCCAGGTGTGTATATCTGCTATATTTCAATTGTATCAAAAGGTGAAACTTACACCATCGTGAAAAAGTTAGCAATTATGCGGTGACAGGACTGTTCTAAAAAAAAGTGGACAAACACTGATTTTTGTGGTATCATTAAGTTTGGTATTTAAAAACCAAGACAATATAATAAGGAGATATTAGGTTTTGCATAGACTATCTGCCAAAAAACATGCCCGCGCGGATCTGAAAAAACGGGATCGGAACAGACACCGCAAGGCAACACTAAGAACATCGCTCAGAAATGCCGAATTAGCACTGCAGGAAGGTGACGTTGAAAAGGCACAACAATTGTGCCAGGTCACGACAAGTTTACTTGATAGAGCCGCGGGTAAAGGTGTTATCAAAAAAGGCACAGCGAATCGCCAAAAATCCAGAATTACGCGACAGTTGAACGCGCTCACTACACAATTTGCCTAATTCCATTAGTAACAATTGTCCAATGGATGCAAATCTAAAAAAGTAGACATCTCTTGTCTCTGGTAGGTTCGGTTTGGACAACGTATACCGTTTCGTATAGCCTGTAGGTAAGCTCATAAATGAACACTCGCGAAGTTGCATTGACATGTCTGTTAGACCTTTCTAAAGCCGATGTGTCGATTGCCTCAGTCGTTGACAACGTATTTGAGCGATCCAAGTTAAACGGTCGTGAGCGTCGATTGGCAAACGCGCTTGTCTACGGTGTTGTTCGTTGGAAACAACAACTGGATTGGGTGCTGGAACATTTTATCAACCCTCGATTTCAGTTGGATGTGAAGCATCGTGCGATCCTCAGACTCGGTGCATTTCAATTGTTACACCTTGATGGCATTCCTCCTCACGCCGCAATTTTTGAAACAGTCCAACTTGTAAAAAAAAGCAAAAAAACAGCAGGCTTTATCAATGCTGTTTTGCGTTCACTTCAACGCAAGCAAGCAGAACTATCCTATCCTTCGCTTGACACCCACCCAATAAATCATATTTCTTTTTCTCTATCATATCCGAAGTGGTTAGTAACACGATGGATTCAGGCGCGTGGGGTCCCTTGGACCTTGGCCTTCTGTGAGGCAAGCAATCAGGTGGCACCGCTTACTTTCCGCACTAATTCTCTCCTAACGAATCGTGAAGAACTCTGCGAATCTCTAAAATCAAGTGGGTTATCTACGACAATTTCAAAAATTACGCCAGATGGGATTGTTGTTGAAAATCAATCAATCACCGCTTACGATACAGTTTCAAATCCTAACCGAGAGAATACGTTAAAAGATGTGCTCAATCGGGATGATGTCTATGTCCAAGACGAGAGTGCGATGTTAGTCCCATACCTTCTCATGTCAGATTCCCCGCAATTTGTGGTGGATTTGTGTGCAGCACCTGGAGGTAAGACAACGCACATAGCGAGTATGATGGGAAATTCTGGGAAGATTATCGCTGCTGATATTTCGGATGAGAAACTTGCTATTTTACAAGAAAATTGCAAACGTATCGGTGTGCAAAACGTAGAGACCCAGACAATAGATGCCATAAAAGCGGATCTTAGTTTCATCAACGCAGCAGATGCTGTGCTTATTGATGTCCCGTGTTCTGGATTCGGCACGCTGCGACGACATCCCGATATCCGTTGGAACAAGACATCCCAACAACTTCTTTCCCTTAGTAACCTACAGTACAATTTCTTGGAAAATGCTGCCCCACATATTAAAAACGGTGGTATTTTAGTTTACAGTACATGTACAATTGAACCGACAGAAAATGAGGAAGTCGTCAATCGATTTTTGAAGAATTTTCCGATGTTCACTGTGGAACATGCACGCAAATTTTTACCTGATGTACCACAAAGTACAATCACTCAAGAAGGCTTCCTCCAGACTTTTCCACATGAACACGGTGTTGATGGTACTTTCGCGGCAAGGTTTCGTCGATCTTTATCCTAACAAATGATTGATTTCAATCTTTACGTCATTACCAACAGAAATCTGTGTGCGCCCAAACCTCTGCACATAGTCGTCTCAGAAATTTTAGATGTTGGTGTCAAAGCAATCCAATTGCGTGAAAAGGACTTAGGCGATGATGCTTTGTCCCAATTGGCACAACCGATATCCGAGTTGTGTAAAACGAACAATGCAAGTCTATTTATCAACACCCATGTGAATGTTGCGGTTGATGTTGGTGCAGCAGGGGTTCATCTGCCAGAACTTGAGGAAGTAAAAGCACAATCAGACAACGATTTTCTAATCGGCTGCTCTATACATAGTGTTGAGGCTGCTAAAAAACGTGAGGCTGAGGGTGCGGATTTTGTAACCTATAGTCCAATCTATCCGACAACAGACAAACCGGGATATGGACCGGCAGTTGGTGTAGCAAACCTTGAGAAGTTGGTGAAGCATGTTAATTTGCCTGTATTTGCTCTTGGAGGGGTTACACCAGAACGTGTTGGAGAATGTATGGAAGCAGGGGCACACGGGGTAGCAGTAATGTCTGGAATTATGTCTCCCACCGATGCAGCACAACGTGCAAAGAATTATCTCAGGGTGTTGTCTTAAACAACACATCACTATCGTAGTAGGTTCTAAAATAGACTGATCTGCACACCAATAAAATCTTCATTGCCAGAAACAACTTTAATTAGATCCGTATTGTTCATGACCCCCTCAACGCGTTCTGCGTTCTTTCCCCAACCGTAAAGTGGCACATTGCTGACAGTATGTCCGCCTGTGGTCCAAGAGATTTCAGGGACTTTTCCCTGTCCATTGTTTTTATGAACTTGCAATCCACCCGTTTCGTGGTCTGCAGTGACAAGAATAATAGTGTCGTCGTCATCGGAAACCCGATCGAAAACGGTTTGCACCGCTTTAGAAAACTCAACAGTCTCCAAAAGTTGTCGTTCTATATCGTTAGAATGCCCAGCATGGTCAATACGACCACCTTCCAGAAGCAGGAAAAACCCATCTTCGGTATTAGAGAGGATATCCAATGCCACAGTTGCCATCTCCGACAAATGCGGTAGATTGTTCTCCCCATCAAACATAAATGGAATATTAGTCTGACCAAACTGCCCTGAGACAAAGGTTTCAGTATCGGTATTGAGGTTAAACAGTTCTTCTCGATCGGTTACGACGGTATAACCGGCAGACTCGGCTCTATTTTCAGTGATCCCATTTCCACCGCCACCTAATAGAACGTTAGGACGTGTGAGATTGAGATAATCATGTGCTATTTCATCGAGGTTGTTACGTTGCGGGTTATGCGAACCAAAGGCAGCAGGTGTTGCATGGGTAATGTACGTGGTTGAGACAAGTCCAGTTCTTTTATTTTGTTCCTGAGAGATTTCAAGGAGTGTTTTCAATGGAGTTCCGTTGCCCGGAATTTCTACACTAATGACACCGTTGTTAACTTTGTGTCCAGTTGCCATGGCTGTTGCGGCAGCTGCAGAGTCGGTCATCGATGTGTTTGCTGCGTAGGTTGCCATTTCGGCATGATAAGGAAACGACTCAAAGGATAGTGTCCCTTTCTCACCTGATGCGTAATATCCAGCTGCTTTTACCGCTTCAAAACCCATCCCGTCCCCAATGCAAATGATTATATTCTTTGGGAAACGAGGACCTATTGACGACGATTCGGAAACCATGTATGCCTCCTTGCAGTTGATGTTTGTTCCAATATTACATATTTTTTGCCATTGCACCGTTTGTAGACGTGCAGCAATTCACGCGCCGCTTATACGCCAATCAACAGGCAGTTTTCAGCTTTTGGATTTCGTATCCTCAATCCATCGGTGTCAATTAATGAAACCCGCGACACATTTGACACCCGATGCTCAGGTAGGTTTAGTTGGAAAACCGAACCATAGGCGTCAATTTAGGGATCCTCCAGGTCCGGTAGGTGCGGTTTCCTAACCGCACCTTTTTGTATCAACATCTCAAATAACGCAAAGGACGAGAATATCAGCGTTCGTAGTCGCGCAATTCATTGCGCCTCTTTTCTTTGAATGTCCGAGGCGCAATGAATTGCGCGACTACAAACGAGTTCTTTCCTTAAATTGACGCCTATGGTTCGGTTGGAAAACCGAACCTACCGAGGTCAGAGGACAACTCAATTAACAAGAATCTCATTGAAAAGTGCGCGAGTCTTTTCGGTCCATTTTCCATAATCCTGCGAAAATTCCTCCACAATAGACTTATCTTGAGTGTCGGTGTATCCAAGTCTCCGTGCCAACTGTGTCAATTCTGCTCGGTTTGTTGGCAACGCATCTAATGCGCGGTCATGCACAATCCGTAATGCGTTTTCCACGCGTCTAAGGAATTGATACGCTTCCGATAAACCATTGCGCTGTTCTTCTGTAAGTACACCGATGTCGTGCAATTTATCAATGGCAAGAAGCGTATTTGGGACACGGACAGAAGTTGTATCAATGCCATGGATTAGTTGAAGGGTTTGCACAGCGAATTCAATATCAACAAGTCCACCATATCCAGACTTTACATTAGCAGCGGTTTTCTGAACTCTTCCACCTCGTCTACGCCGAGATTTTGTTTTTCGTGTGGCTTGTGCTTCCTTGCGTTGACGTGTCCGCACAATCTCAACTATATTTTCAGAGGTAAGCGGTTGCCCATAACTAAAGGCGTGCGCAATCTCCATAAATTGGTTTCCCACACCCTTTGCATCCCCTGCGACGATTCGTGCGCGTGTAAGTGCCTGACGTTCCCAGATTTCTGCGGTGTTGTCGTAGTAATTCTGATACCCAGATAGGGGCAAAGCTATCGCACCACCTGTACCGTACGGTCGGAGACGCAGGTCAAGTTCATAAATACTCAAGCCGTGATTCCCACCGAGTTGGTTTACCAACTCTAAACCGAGGATTGAGAAATATTCTGAATTTGGCATACCGTGTGTAGTCTCACCATCTGCTGTATACACATACATGACATCTAAGTCTGAACTGAAGTTGAGTTCTCGTCCACCGAATTTTCCCATCCCGATGATGGCGAAGGTTACGGGTGTTTCACCATCGCTCTGTGGAGTGCCGTGTTCTTCCTGCAACAGCGCGTCAATCTGTGGATAAATGCCTTGCAACATTGCTTCTGCTAAATCGGAGAGTTCTTCAGTCGTTGTAGGCAGGTTAGCATTGCCGAGGATGTTTCGTAAAGCGATGCGCCATATCTCATCGTTCTTATATCGCCTGAGTGACCTCAGCACGTGATCAGCAGGTGTATTCGCAAGGATTTGTAAAACCTCTTCCTGCTTTTTGGCAAGTGTTTTAGGGAATTCGGTAAAAGTTGGTATTGTCAACAGATCAAACAGTTCTGGACTTGCAATAAGTAAATCTGCCAAGTAAAGGCTTGAACCACAAACACTTGTGAGTGCTTCAAGTGTTCCCTGTCTTTCCATAAACATCGTATAGTAGCTGCTCCGTGCACCAACCTTAGCCGCAAAAGCCTCAAAATAACGAAGTGCCATGTCTGGATCGGGTGCTTCACTTAAGCATTTCAGAAGAACAGGGGCAAGTTTGAAGAATGTTCGTCTCACTGCAGGTGAGAATTGCTGCCCATCCGCGCCGTTGGCAAGTTGACGTAGTAAGCGATGTGCTTCGCGGGGATTCTCAAAACCGAACTTACTTAATTGCACCTGAATCTCATCAGGATCATCTTGGCTCAGAAGAACGGGGACATCCAACCGATCCGGTTCATGCACGTCCATCACTTTCTCAAAGATTTCACGGACATGCATCTTATGGGTACTGTAGTCTTGACGAAACGTTTCAAGTGCAGCGTCACGGTACCCCAACCTTCGGGCAAGTTGTATCTCCTCATCTTCTTTGGTTGGCACAGCGTAACGTTGTTGGTCCGCCTCAATTTGGATGCAATTTTCAACTCGCCGTAAAAACCGATAGGCTTCTGATAGGGCGTCTGCGTCCTGCGGTTGTAGCAGTTCGTTAGCCTTCAACGCTGCAATTGTCTCCAAAGTATTCTGTGAACAGAGTGACTTTCGCTTTCCACCATGTATCATCTGAAGGCACTGCACGGTAAATTCAATATCTCGAATGGCACCCGGACCGAGTTTTACATGCTTTTCAAGGTCTGCTCTTTCACTTACGAGTCGTTCCTCTATTCGTGCTTTGGTGTTGCGAATATCTACCTTAATTTCATTGAGGGTCACACCATCTAAGTAACGTTGGTACACAAATGGCCGAATCATGCGGATGAATTCATCGCCAAACGCCATATCTCCAGCAACAGGCCGTGCCTTAATTAGTGCCTGTCGTTCCCACAAATCGCCCCACCCTTCATAGTAACTTTCGTAGCTTTCCATTGAACGAATGATGACGCCCGCGCTGCTTTCTGGTCGCAATCGGATATCCACACGAAACACATACCCTTCTGCCGTTACCTCGCTCATTGCTTTAATGATAAACTCACACAATCTTGTGTAGTACTCGCTATTATCAACCCCCTCATCGGTTTGTCCTTCATCAGAATAGACAAAGATTAGGTCAATATCAGAACTAAAGTTGAGTTCAAAGCCACCGAGTTTTCCCATTCCGATAACAGCGAAGCGGCAAGGTGCTGTGCCTTCTTCATTGAGTGGGGTACCGAACTTCGGTTTCATTATCTGGTCACGCCCGATTTCGTAGCAGTGTTGCAATGCTGCCTCTGCTAAATTGGTCATCTCCAATATCGTTGTCTCAACATCTGTAGCATGAAGTAGATCGCACAGTGCTATACGGAGACTCTCTCTACGTTTATATCGTCGAATGACACTTAGCTTTTGATCAATGTCTCTAAACCTACCGAGTATCGTAGCAAGCTCATCATACATACGTTCACGTGTTTTCGTCGTGTCCATCACATTTGCATCAATGATGTCGTAAAAATAGATAGGATTGCGAATCAGAATCTCTGACAGATATGTGGACGCACCAAAGCTGAGCATCACAGTTTGCATCAGAAACGGGGCATCCCGAAACAGTTGATAGACCCATTTCCGATTAAAAGTCACAACTGCAAACCGGGAAAAATTATTTAATGCGGCTTCAGGATTGGGTGAGTCAAGGCAGGCTTTTAACAACGGAATAACGATGTCGGCAAAATAGGATTGAATATCCGCATCGTCAGTGATAAGTTCTTGTATGCTTCGCAATATAGATTCACTGTCCACGCCGCCGTCTCTATCGGCTGTGTCTGATAAAATTCGATGAATTTCTTCTCTCTGACGTTGTGGGAGTGATAGTTCTGTATAATTCATCATCTAACCTCTATTTGCAACGCTACGATTAATTTTATTTTAGCATACGCACATTTTCATTGCAAATTAATTGTTGTCTGAGGGTTGTCTGAGGGTGTGTAAAGTTTTTGGCATAAGTGAATCCTTCTTTCATTATAGTGGCGGGTCCCTGTGCCCGCCGTTCCTTTGTCTGTCTGACATGGCGGGGCACAGGGACCCCACTCTACAATGTGGTATATAAAGTTTTTGCCAAAACATTACACACCCCTCCATAGGGGCAATATTTTCTACTTGACAATTTTGTGATTGTATACTATAAGTTAACAACACATTTGATGGGGAGATTTGTAAAAATAATCATGGTAACGTACGAACAGTGGAACAAAGCAATCATTTCATACTTCTTTGATAATCGTGAACCCAGTGAAATCGTCTTTCTACACACAACTCCTGACACACTATCCGAAATCGCTAAACATGCAGGTTTTGATGTAGATGATGCCGAAGAAAGTTTGAAAGAAACAGTCAGGAAAAAAGTTGCACCTTGCAATATGGTTAGACTATCGGAGATTTCTCCAAATAAGTTATCCGAGGAAACTCTTGATCAAGAACCGCCTCAAGTTGCTTTCCTTGCACTTTGTGTGCTTGCTGCGAGCAATATGGAAAGTTCTGAAGGAGCATCTCATACCAATTACTATGTGCAGTTAAATAAACTCCTGTTTGACAAATCGATTGGAGGAAAACCGAAAGGAATCAAGTATGAAGATTGGGAAGATTTCTGGTTACATTTCCGAAGATGGGCAGACTATCAGCATGATGTTGAACTCTATCTGACAAAAGGTTCATCAAAACGTAGGTACGTTTGGTATCCAATTTCACAATGTTTGATTAGCAACCATGATCGGAGGAACGTTTACTGCTTTTTTCATTCTCATAGACTTATGCCTTTATCAGAAATCCGAGACGAACAACTTGAAAGAGATCTACATGCTTGGTTACAATCATCGGACGGTTCCGCAAGAATCAATCGTTATTTTTCCAACGAAACCTATAAAAAATCAATTTTCACCCAAGTAAAATTGCTTCATCAACATTGGGATGGTGAAATTCCACCAGCACCGATTCCGGGTCAAAGAGATCTGTCTTCTCGGATACGCATTGAACTACGTTTTGACAAGTTTGGCAACATAGAAATTCGCTACTGGTTACTGAGACGTGGAAGAAATAATATTAGTTGTAGACACAATTCATTAGGGGTTGAGTCTTTACAAACATTAAATTCGGAAAAATGGTTTCGACCACAAACTGATAAGAAAAACACCTTTTGGAATCTGTCGAATGACTTGCGATTACAAACGGATGAAATAAAGCCAATAGTATATACCCTAAATCGCTCAGACATCTGGGTTTTCCGAGTAGATCAAGAGTGTGATGAAGGGTGGATATCGCAACGAAATATGCATTTGAATGAAGACCATCTGATGCTATTCAGAGAAAGGTTAAAGAATCGCGTAATTGATCACCTTACACAAGTTTCTGAACAAAAGATTGAAACACCCAACGCCATCTATGTTGATGAAAGAGAAAACGGTTGGTTATATCTAAGGACAACACCAACTAAAATTAAAACTTTTTCAGAACAAATGCTTTGGAGACTTTCTGTTGAATCAAGTAAACAGATCTCTTTCAGTGGAGGGTTATTAGTTAAAGACCAGCAGAACCGTAGAGGATACCTCAACATCTGTCTTCCTACTATTTCTGTGCCTGATATCGGACCTGTAAATGAAGAACAATTGCATGTCAACGGGTCAACTTTTCCAGTTAGCGAAGATCTGTATGTCACGTTGGATAACGCACTGGATCCGGGTGTTTACCAAATCAAATATGGAAGCAAAGCAAGAGAATTACGAGTCATCTCTCCAAACCGTTCGTTAGAACACAAAAACAAAACACTGACTGCAGCATTAAACACAGATCGGGACAAAATACCCGCCTATTCTGAGGAAACAATTGCTGAGATTACAGAGGAATCAGGCGTGTGGGTATCGGGTGCGAAGTTATACGGAACAGATATTCCTCAACTTACATGGGATGGTGTAAGAACTGCACCTTCATGTAAAG
Source organism: Candidatus Poribacteria bacterium (assembly GCA_965237835.1). Lineage (GTDB taxonomy): Bacteria > Poribacteria > WGA-4E > WGA-4E > WGA-3G > MSPOR6. The sequence continues at coordinate 2,956,649 of OZ250160.1, forward strand.
AAAAAGACAAAAACCAATCATTTAAATCACCTGCACATCTCATTTCATCCATTGTGCAGTTGGCTATTAAACTTAATTCTAACAATGTGTCAGTTCCAGAATGGTTTGACGAAGCAATCAAATCTATAGATAATAACGTCGCGCTGCGAACCCTTGTTCAAAAGAAATTACAGCAATACAAAGAAAATGCCCTATCGTATGATGATCTCCGTAAATATATTGGTAGTTAGTTATGCATGCAAAACCTTATCCAGAAGCAAAACGAAGAATTTTAATTGAACGAGATGTAGGAGATTTTGTTACCTTTTTGAATGAAGTAACAGGTAGTCAAGGGAAAACCTTTATACGGAACCAGTTACTCCAGCGAAGTGTCAATGGATTTCAACCCGGACATGCTCCGCCAAATATAACAGTTCCAATATTGATTTCTAAACTGAAAAGAGAGCAAGAACTCACTAACCCTGATTCTCGGATCTGGGATATGTTCAATAAGGCTTGGGAATGTTGGGTCGGATCTTACCAGGAACTAAACGACATCCTACTTGAATTTGACAACAATGCAGATTTTGATGAAAACCAACAGTGTATCGTGCCACCGAACAGTGAACTTGATATACAATGTTTCGAAATCTTGCTGGAAGCAAGCCTCAACAATCAGATTTATCAGGAGACGATACAACGCTTTTACGAGTATGGTCACTTTAACAAAGATGAACAGATAGAAGAATTAATTGATAAAGCACTACCTCGTGAAGAGATTGAAAGGAAGCAACAAATAGAACAACTTCCCGAACATGTTGAAAGACTTCGCCAAGAAATTGAAGAACTTCGCACCCAAATTTCTAACTTAGAACCTATCAGTGAACTACAGCAAGTATTAGATCAACGAATTGCGGAAGTCCAACAGTCTTTTGAAAATCAGTTAGCACAGTTAAATGTTTCTGAAAATGTTAGTCAATTAAAACAATTGATTGAATCACATAATTCTCGACTTGATGCACTTGAGAATTCACAGACTGAAACCGATTCTGGAATAAACGACTTCATAGAACACATTGAGGCGATAATCGCACAGATTGAACAGCAAAGACAAAACACCAACCAATCTGTTTCGGAACAACTTGATCGTATGAATAGTGTCGTTACGGAAATAACTGCACAGATTGAACAGCAAAGACAAAGCAGCGACCAATCTGTTTCGGAACGACTTAGAGGCATGGACAGTGCTATTGCCGAAATCAGATCTGAAGTAGAAGCACAGAATCAACCATCTGATACATCTGAAAATGATTCCCATACCTTGGAAACTGCAGATAACAATAGAACAACACCACGAATTGCACAGGAGGCATTAAGAATTGGAGAGTATGCCGCTGCCAAGCTGGAAGAAAATAGGGAGCGCTATCAAGACGAAAATGAATATCTGCTGACTTTTCAAGATTACCTCAATAGATTTGGTATAACAGATTCTAATGAAACGGCAGCGGCACTTCACGTAGCACTAAAAGCCTTTCCTGCACTGGTAACTGATGATACACGGATATTCAAAATTTGGAACGTGATATGCGATAAACATTTCTTCTATACAAAGCTTTTTGTTGAAATGGGTTGGTTCGGATTACAAGATTGGTTTCCTAAACTATTGGCAGACGAATGTTTTGGTGAACGACTTGAACGCAACGACCTTAATATCTCAGTTCAGAAAATGCTTAAAATGGGGAACATGCTTTGGACAATTCACTTCAGGGATTGTGACAGATCCTTCCCAGAGTGTTATCTACCATCATTTATCAAATGGATTAAAGGTTTTTCCGAATCCACAATTAAAATATTTCTTACCCGTTGTTCAGGAAAAAATCGTTGTGAGATCACAGAAGATGCTTATGTGTGGATGGCGCGTCTACCAGAACCGGAAGAAGAAGAACCTATTGAAGCACAAAATTTAAGAACGTCCGGAATCATCGTCACACAATCTGAATGGGATGCTTGGTGTCAACCACCTTCGGATGTAGACCAGAGTCTACAAAATCAATTTGATATTGTTAATCAACTCCGATCAACAATCAATGAGAACGGTGTGCGTATTCCGAAAACACCTCTACGGGAAATCATGCATTACCTTCGACTTTCACAAAGTATCAAGATGGCACCTACTCGCGCACTTGATTGGGCACTAACGATGCGTCTATTGCCATGGATCGAAAAGCAACCTAATATAATAGATAGTGTTTTAAGTGGAATAAGTCAAGAATATGATGACTTAGAACATTTCAATGAAGCATTACAAATAGCACACGAGAAAATAAATGAAACAAACTGAAAACAATGTTTATGACAATCTTCTTTATTATCTATCACACGAGGGTGTGTTACGTTGGGAGAAATTCAAGGATGGGATCAACCGTTTAACGCAAAATCAAGAGCACCACGGACCTTCTACTTACCTCAAATCCCTCGCCCGGTTGGGACATCTTGATTATAACCCTGCGAAATTATCTCATGTTGCAATTGCCCCAGCCGTTCTTATTGATACTGCGGTGAAAAACCGATTTGTCCTTGTTGGAAGTCGAACACCAACCTTTATTGAAGAAGTCAAAGAATGTGTTGCAGACACCGGAGGAAAATTAAACATAAATTCCGATCAGTATGCTCCGAAAACAATTGTTTTAAGCAAATTGCCAGATACTGATTTCTCAGATATTGAAAGTATCGGTATTCATATAAGTCAGTCATTCTCCGCAAAATTGTCAAAAATGTTGCCTATTCCAAAACCCACAGATTTTCCGAGAGACAACACGAATCTTCCAGACCCAGTTAACAAGTTTAATCTGGATAGCTTAAAATTTGAACCTTATAACCAACGTCAACGGAATAACGGTCTTTATGAAATTCCCCAATATGGACCCAGCGTTTACATATTAAAATCCGGTTCTGATCAACACATAGTGCCACGCGACTGGGGAATATGGTTTATGCTTTCTAATCCCGGGAAAACAACAAAATATGTTACTTACAATAAAGAAACTGAAATATTGCGTGTTAGGTCCCCTTTAAATTTGCCATTAATCTTAGATCGGTGTGCTGCGCTCTGTTCAGGTTTCCCACCACAATTAAATAACAATTTCTATCATTATCCTAATGTCCCTGCCGGTGTAGCATGCCAATTAACCAAATCACTCCATCAAAAATGGGAGAAAGTATAATGTCTGATACTATTAAAACTGACCCTTTTAAAACTCACAAACTGCTATGTGATTCATACATCAGTTATATACAAACAATTATGGGTTTCAATAGTGAAGAGTTGGAGGAAGAACGAGAAAATTTATTACGAGATAATGGTTTACTTTTCCAAGAACCCCGTTTTGAACCAATATTCCCTTATCCTTCCTCAAAAAGAACATTAACGGAATTGTGTGATGATCTAAAACTCACTTCTGAACTTGGTGAATTTCTCGCTACGGGAGGTAAAGAGGGGCTTGCACCAAAAGACCGCCAACTCTATAAACATCAAGCAGAAGTTATTAAAGCCTCTGTGATTGATGGAAAAGATGTAGTTGTCACAACTGGCACCGGTTCTGGAAAGACAGAATGTTTTTTGCTGCCAATCTTCAGCTATCTTATTAGTGAATCTCGTGATTGGCGTAATTTTGGTGAACGGAATCCGGAGCATCCGTGGTGGCAGACTCGGCAAGGTTCAAGTAGAAAGCGCGTTCCGCAACGTAAAGGTGAAAATCGACCTGCTGCTATCCGATCGTTAATTTTGTATCCACTCAATGCACTTGTAGAAGACCAACTTATGCGACTTCGGCGAGCATGCGATAGTGATGAAGCACGAAATTGGATGAAACGCAACCGAGGCGATAATCGGTTCTACTTTGCGCGATATACCGGTTTAACACCAGTACCCGGTCAAGAAAGTAGTGAAAATAATACAAATATCCAAAGACTCCGACGACAACTTGATAAAATACATAAACAAGCAAAAAAAGCAGGTGAATCGGATGAAACGCGTTACTACTTTCCCTCCACTGCCCCTGATACGTCAGAGATGTGGTCACGATGGGACATGCAAGACCATCCACCTGATATCTTAATCACGAACTATTCTATGCTAAACATCATGCTAACCCGGGACCTTGAACAACCAATTTTTAAAAAAACTAAAGATTGGTTGCAAGAAGAAGGTAGCGTTTTTCATCTTGTTGTTGATGAACTACATTCCTATCGAGGTACAGCAGGTTCTGAGGTGGCTTACCTACTTCGGACACTGTTTAACCGTCTTGGTCTTGAACCCGATTCACCGAAGCTGCGTATCATTGCATCAAGTGCTTCACTTGAAGGCGATGAAGGACACGAATATCTCCGCCAGTTTTTTGCACGCGAGAAAGATTTTGAAATTGTCAGTTCACCACAACATCCCGACCACAGTGCTGAACTTCAAGAGTGCCTTCAATACTCAAAACAGTTTGAAACATTTAATACAGATAATACAGATGGAGATTCTTCTCAGTTAGACACGATACCAAAAGAGAACCTTAAGTTTGCCGTAGCACAACTTTGCAACAATGATGGCAGGTTACACGCCTCAACAGTTGAAGAAATGCGTAAAGCAGCAAACAAAGTTGCCTCAACACCAATTTCCGATGACACAATCCGTGGATTAATTCGCTACCTAATCAAGATAAAAGACATCAAGACAGGCAGAGCACTTTTGCCACTTCGTGTGCACTATTTCTTTAAAAACTTTGAGGGATTATGGGCATGTAGCAATCCGAAATGTAGAGGAGAAAACGATGAAGTTAACTTCGGAAAATTATTCGCGAACCGACGTGTTTTGTGCAATGATTGTGGTTCACGCGTATTAGAATTATTAACCTGTGAAACATGCGGAGACATCTTTCTTGGAGGGTATAAACAGCCAATTTCGGAAAATTCTCAAGGGTGGTATCTTAGCGGTGACTATCAAAATTTGGCAGGATTGCCAGAAAAAGGGATTAGAGATCGGAATTATGATACCTATGCCCTCTTTTGGCAGAAGATGCAAACCCCCTCTCAAGAGAATTGGAGGAAAAACGGTATCCAAAGGGGGTGGGCACCCGCAGAATTTTCGCCATCGGATGGAACGCTTATTCCAGATTCGGATAATCCCAACGGTTATTATTACAAAATAGACAATCCCGACGAATCGTGTTCAGAAATTCCCAAGTTTTGTCCTTACTGCGGTGATTATAGGGATTTCACGAGAGAAAAAATTATCGTCAACGGTAAAGAACAAGCACCTTCAACGCTTCGTACCAGTAGAACAGGTTTGCAAAAAATTATCCAAATCTTCACTCAAACTATGCAAACGACTGTCAAAGAGCAGTCTGACCGAAAGACTATTATTTTCTCTGATAGCCGACAAGATGCTGCAAAATACGCTGTCGGAATTCAATGGTCTCACTATCAGGATATGATTAGGCTTATCGCTATCCATGCAATGAAAAAACAAACAGTGGATGAAGACCTGGCAATCGTTTGTAATCTTCAAACTCCAAGATCGGATTTCAGACGTGCAATGCGCCGTCTTCACGAAAAATATCCGAATCAAGAGCAATTGCTTGAATCAATTGAAGATGCCTTTGATGACGAAGAACCTTTAACTTCAGATCAGAAAAATCAACTTGAGGCACTTGGAGGTGACTATCCGTTTACTGCCCTCCAGAAAGATTGTTTTAATGAATTTGTACAACTCGGTATGAATCCCGGAGGTTATGGTAACAAGGTAGGTTTTTCTTGGGAAAAAGGTAGAAATGGCAAGGAGATTCCGCACAAATGGGAAGAGATCTTCCAGTGGGGTGAAGATGCTGTATCAATACGTGCTTCACATCAGCTTGAACGCCATCAAAATCAACTTTTAGAAGATATCGAATCCGAACTGAAAAAAGTTATTGCCGAACAACTTTTGTTTGCACGCAGAGATATGGGATTAGAAGGACTCGGACTCGCATGGTGTGAACCCTATGCTGATTCAGGTAAATGGCAATTCAAAGAAATTGATGTCTATGAAATGATGTCCGCCGTTACCCGCATACTTGCTGAACGGAGATATACAACGATCTACTATCCCTTTGCCGACCTCCCGGGTAATCCTGCATTTCTCCGGAACTATATCAAAAAATCTGCAGAACAGATTGGATATCATGCTGATGAACTAATTAGGGCAGTTGAGGATCAGCAAGAATCATCAGAAAGTTTTAGGGACTGTTACGTTCGTGTTGAAAATCTCAATCTTCGTCTTCCACAAGGAGATACAATCTTTCGATGTTCCACGTGCAGACGGAAGCATCTTTACAAAGCAGGAGGTGTTTGCACAAACACTGTGTGTTTCGGAAGTTTGGAGGAAATTAATAGAGAAGAAGACCCATTTGAAAAATATGGTGGTTATTATGCTAATCAGGTTAATTCAGATATACAGTCTTACCGTTTCAATTGTGAAGAGTTGAGTGCCCAAACCGATTCGGAGGAACGCCCCAACCGCCAAAGATGGTTCCAAAAAGTAATTCTCGACGATGAAAACCTGCGAACAAATGAAATTGACCTTCTTAGCGTGACAACGACAATGGAAGCAGGGGTTGATATCGGTGCTTTATCTATAGTTATGATGGGTAATGTTCCGCCCCAACGTTTCAACTATCAACAGCGCGTGGGACGCGCAGGACGCCGTGGAGAATCCATGGCGTATGCGTTGACGCTTTGCCGACTTCGAACCCATGACGATCACTATTTTTCCAAGACAAGTGAAATTACAAATACCCCAACACCCTCACCATATCTGGATCTCCGGAGTCAGGACATCATTCGGCGGGTATTAGCAAAAGAAGTTCTATTCCAAGCATTCCCAAAACACTCTATTGAAACTTCAAACGAGAGAAACGTCCATGGTGAATTCGGAAAAGTGTCAGACTGGACAACTAACCGAGAAATACTATCGGAATGGATAAAAACGCATAAAGATGAGATTCGACAAATCGTCCAGATGCTTGCCACGCAAACGGAATTAGAAATCGGAACGGATGAATTGGTAACTTGGATTATAAACGACCTTGAAAACGAAATTGACGGTTGCCTCAAAAATTATCCGTTTGATGCAGACGAATTGAGCCAGGTCCTCGCAGAATCCGGGCTGCTGCCTATGTTTGGCTTTCCAACAAGTGTGCGTCTATTATATCATAAACGTCCTGAAGTATCCAATTGGCCTCCGACATCAGGTGTTGTTGATCGCGACATTGAACTTGCCATCAGCCAATTTGCTCCCGGCTCAGAAACCATCAAAGATAAAAAAATACACACATCAGTAGGATTTGTTTCATACAAACGCGAGCAAAACAGAGTAATAACTGACAGCGGCATTATGCATAAAAAATGGATTGGGTTCTGTAAGAATTGCAAAGCAGTTTTTGAAGAGGTACGTGAGAATGAAAATATATGTCAAATTTGCGGATCTGAACCATTCGAACCAATTGAAGGGATTGAGCCAAAGGGGTTTCTGACTAATTTCATGCCTGACGATGCCCACGAGTCTTTCAACTGGACACCACGTTCATCATATTCTCGCTTACCATCAGACACGCTTCCAGAACTAAAACAGGAACACAATTTCTGGTGGAAAACTGCAAGAAGACTGAAACTGATCTCAATTAACACGAACAATGATCGGTTGTTTACCCTTCAAAAGGAACGAAAGAGCGAAGCACTTGTGTCCGCTGAAGTCTGTCGTGAATTAGCCAAAAAAAATGATAGGTATAACTTCAATGAAACGAGCAATTTGGAAAGATATACACAAGATGTCGCGCTCTACGCCGCTAAGACCACAGATGTTTTATTAATGCAAGTCAACAAAATTCCAGAAGGTGTTCTGCAAAATCAAGGAGAAGAATATTGGCGAGCTGCGCTTTATTCTTTCGGTTTTCTGTTCCGACAGTTTGTGACAAGTGAACTCGATGTATCCCCTGACGAATTACGCATTGAAATTCGACCTGTAGATGCGGAGGAAGATGAAACATACAAACAACAAGTTTTTGTCGCTGATGCTTTAGCAAATGGTGCAGGATACTGCCGATATATGGGTGAACTTGATACGGATGGTGAACTTAGATTAGTTAAATTTCTACATAAAATGGCTGAACCTAATTCGTATTTTTCTGAAAGGTTGATCGGACATGGAAAAGATTGTGACTCTTCCTGCTATAGCAACGGGTGTATGCGTGATTACTTCAACATGCCTTATCATCCGTTTCTCGATTGGCGATTGGGGCTTGATGTGGCACAACTTTGCCTTAACGAAAACTATCAGATGGATCTCCAAAAAGACTATTGGTCTACCCTCGTAGACCCAGTTGCAAAGAACCTAATAGAACTTCTTCCAAGACTTGAGCGTAAGGATCGCAACGGTGTCCCTGTTTTTGAGGATCAAACACAGCAGAGAGCATTTATTTTACATCACCCACTTGCGTCAACTGGAGATTGGGCAGGGGCACACATCGTATCTGCTATCGCTGACCTTGATGGAACTGGACTCAAAGTAGATTATATTAACATCTTTGATGCCATCCGGAGGGTGAGTGTCGTAATGAATACACTGAATAGGAAACCATGATATGAAACTACAACCACTCCCAAAACTTCAACCTATTACGAAACTCTCTCCAACGATGTTTGCAACCCTAAAAGAGTGTCAACTGCGTGCGGGGCTTCGCAACGCAAAAGCACAGCAAACGACGAGAAGTTCAACAGCAGCCTTGTTGGGTTCAATCGTTCACAGGGTATTAGAAAAAGCGAGGTCAATTAATAGAGATAGTGGAGATTTACGAACGCAAGCAGAAGCAATGTGGGATAAGACTGTAGGTGAAGTAGAGGAACAATTGCAGACTTCGCCACTTGACGAGCATTTATTGCCAATTAGCAAGTGGAAAAAATACTTCCTGCTGCGAGAGCGGACCATTCGCCGCTGTGAAGAAATTGCATCAACTCAGGGAATATCTGAAACACAAGTTATTGCAAGTGAACGCAAATTCGATAGTGTTAGAGACGGATTTACCGGTAAGCCGGATCTCATTCTACGCCGAGAAAACGGTCTCGTGATTATTGACTATAAGAGTGGTGAACTCCCTGATGATTCGGAGAGTCGGGAAGAAAAAATTACCCTGTGGCAACAGCAGATCTTGTTCTACGCCGCAATTGTTGAGGAAGAATATGGGAAATGGCCTGTAGATGGGGAAATCCGATTGTTGAATAATGAGGTAATCCCTATCCCAATTGACCTACAAAAAGCGAAGACACTTGTAGAGGAAGCTCAGGCATTAAAGGAAAAGTATAACGCGCAAATTGCTGCCGAAGCATCGCATTCAGAATTGGCACAATATTCTGTTGACAACTGTAGATTCTGCGAATTTAAAGGAGTTTGCAATACTTTCTGGGAAAATAATCCATTGCCAATTCCAGGAACAGACGACTACGGATGTTTGAACGGGAAAATCGTAAACATTACCACAACAGAAAAAGGTATGGGTCATTTAGTCATTGCATCTGAAAAAGCAAAAGAAGCATCGCAGCAATGGGAAATCACAAACCTATCAATAAAACAATTCGAAAACCTAAAGGAATTGAAACAAGGTGATTTTGTCCGATTGATTGACTTTTCAATAGATTCCGACGTTCCCTATCAGGCAAAACCTACCCAAACCTCTGTCATTTGGAGTGTTTCGTAACCTATTCCAAACAACGGTGGGTATATATTCAGAGAATTACTCAGTGCAACGATTGATAGTTATTCACCGCAAATGGAAAAGTGGATTCAGGCTGCGTTTGTCTTATTCTTGTGCTGCAGGCAATATAACGATTTTCTGCTGAAAATGCCTCACAACGACTTTTTGAAACCGATCATGTAGAAATAATACCAAATTAACTTGATTCGACGTCTTCGGATAAAGTCGGCATTGCGAGGCACGGGGACCTCACACTACAAATCCCGTTAATTCGGTATAATTCAATTCTTATGTGAGTTTATAACATTTTCAAAAAGACTCTCAATTTCCGATTTACTCTGAATACTCTGAAATTTTCTGATTTCGTATTTTATTGAACTCACATTTTATATGCGTATGTTGACGATAAAAAATTTCCGTCAAAGAGGTGATCACGTTATGAGATTCAAACATTTTCCAGTGTTGTTGGCATTGATTATTTTAATATTAGTTTTTATACCGTACACGTTTGCTGAAGACAATTCACAACGGAATTTACCCGGAGCTGCCTTTGCCCGTCTCGGTAAAGGGCATATACTCGACTTGGCGTATTCACCTGATGGCAAGCAGCTTGCTGTAGCAGGCTCTATTGGAATTTTGATATACGATGTTGAGACGTTACAGATAAATGCACATCTCACAGACTTTGCAGGTAAAATATTCAGGGTTAGTTATAGTCCAGATGGGAAGACAATCGCAGGGACAAGTAGCGACCGCGCAATTCTGCTGTGGGATGCACAAACCGGAGTCCTCAGGAATATTTTGCGTGAAAATAGTGAATTAATCTGGTGTGTTGCCTTTAGTCCAGATGGAAATACTCTCGTAAGTGGAGGTGGGCAGATGAGACAGATGAATGCCACCGTCCGACTTTGGGATGTAGCAACAGGCACACCTCAAAAAACATTTTCTGGACATACAGGTCATATCAAGGATATCAGTTTTAGTCCTGATGGAAAAACCATCGCAAGTGCAAGTTGGGATAAGACAGTTCGACTCTGGAATGTGGCTACAGGCGCATCTATCTATATACTCACGGGTCATTCTGATCGTGTTCATAGTGCCAGATTCAGTCCCGATGGAAAGACTATTGCAAGCACAAGTAATGACCGCACCATTCAACTCTGGGATGCGGAAACTGGTGAACACAAAAGAACGCTAACAGTAGAAATTGGAGCCATCAGCTGCGTCAGTTTCAGTCCGGGTGGTAAAACGCTCGTTAGCGGCGGTAGAGATGGAGCTGTCAGACTGTGGGATGTGGAAACAGGTACACACCTAATTGCACTCACCGGACATAAAGAATATGTCAATGCTATCAGTTTTAGTCCAGATGGGAAAACTATCGCGACTGGGGGTTGGGGTGGCACAATTCGCATCTGGGACTTTGAAACTGAAGCACATATAAGCACCATTGGTGGTCATACTAATGTTGTGTGGGATATCAGTTTCAGTCCAGATGGAAAAATGGTCGCAACAGCAAATAGTGACTACGGCACTTTCCAACTTTGGAACGCTACCACAGGAGAACACATTAAGACCCTTTCTGGACGTAACAACAGATTGGTATCGGGGGTAGATTTCAGTCCAGATGGAAGCACAATCGCCAGCGCGGGTTATGATAGAAGTGTCCGGCTTTGGGATGCTGCAACTGGCACGGAAAAACACATACTAATAGAACATGTCGGACCTGTGCAATGTGTATGTTTCAGTCCCGATGGAAAAACTCTCGCAAGTGGAAGCACAGACAAAACTGTCCGCCTATGGGATACGGAAACAGGTGCAGCAAAACGCATCCTCGTTGGACATACAGAGGTAGTTAACTTGGTTGATTTTAGTCCTGATGGAAAGACCATAGCCAGTGCTGGTCGTGATACTACTATCAGACTTTGGGATGCACAAACAGGAAAACATCTATTTACGCTCACTGGACATACGAAAGAAATCGTGGGGGTGAGTTTCAGTCCGGATGGGAAACTACTCGCAAGCGGCAGCAGAGATCAAACTGTTAGATTCTGGGACGTGGAAACTAAAAAACACTTAAGAAATCTCAGCGCACAAATATATAATATTGAATGCTTAAGCTTTAGTCCTGATGGAAAAACTATTGTAATTGCAGGCTGGAACAGAGTTGTTCATCTCGTGGATGTTGAAACGAGTAAGGTTCAACATTCCTTCAGTGGGCATACAGATGGTGTTAATGCGGTTAGTTTCAGCCCTGACGGAAAAACAATCGCAAGTGGAGGTAGGGATGGTATTGTCTACCTATGGCCATCATATCAATAGTAGAGAAGTAGTTAGATACATAAGCAGCTTTTGACATTCTGAGTGAGGTAGATACAATGGAGCGAAACAGATGGAAAGATAGTATTGTATATCTAATTGTTTTGGTCTTTAGTTGGATTTGCCGACAACTTCCCAAAAAATGGGCATTGTCCCTTGGCAGTACTATTGGCAAACTTCTTTATCTAACAATCAAAAAACGGAGGCGTATTGCTCTTAAAAATCTGCAGATTGCTTTTGGAAACGACTTAAATGAGGAACAACGTATAAATATTTGTAAAGCCAGTTTTATTAATTTCAGTAAAACCGTAATTGAGTTTATGCGTTTTTCTAAAATGAATTCTGATAATATCTGGAACGAAGTGACCGTTCATGGGGCAGAACATCTCCATACCGCTTTGACAAAAGAAAAAGGGGCAATCGTATTCCTGCCACACTTTGGGAATTGGGAACTTCTGTCACTCGTTTATGGTGTTCTTATCCCGAACCGAGCAAAAGCGATCGCTTTTCCATTGAAAAACACACGATTGAACGCATTTATATGGCGACACCGCGAACTCATGAGTTTAGAATTGATTCCAAGAAAAAACGCGATTCGTGGAACCTTACGTGCTTTAAAAAAGAATGAGGGTGTTGGATTTTTCGCTGATCAGAATGCTGGAGATCAGGGAGTGTTCGTAGATTTTTTCGGCAAACCCGCATCTACAGCAAGAGGACCGGTAACCCTCGCGCTCAAAACCGGTGCCCCTCTCCTTTTTTCACTGGATATCCGACAACCGGATGACACACACCACGTCCATATCTCTCCACCCATACACGTGAAAACCTCTGATAATTTTGAACAGGATGTTGAAGTATATACGAGACAACTAATGAAGCAATTGGAAAAATATATACAGGAATATCCAGAACAGTGGCTTTGGCTGCACAATCGGTGGAAAACCCAACCCAATCCAAATTGGCAGCAAAAAAGAAATAACCGACATTAGAAAACTTCCCAACCTAAGTGAAAAATCAGAGCCATTCAATTGTCCGGTAATTCTCACCTGATGCTCAGGTCGATCTTCTGTAGGAGCGATCTCCGAATCGCGACCCTCTCTAAAATGTCCTGAAAAACTTGAAAACTGAATGGCTCTGGTGAAAAATACATTGCACAGATTTTCAAATTGTGATAATATATTGAGACACGAAAACACAACACATGAACTTTGAACTAATTTAAATCACAGCGGGGTATTATCATGAAAAGGTTTACACTCTCCTTCATCGTCTTAGTTGTTGCGATTGGGATTCCGTTGCTACTCATACACTCCAGTGAAAAGGACGCGACGAGTGATGAACGTATTACGCTCATGATGCTAAATGATGCTCTCGCGACTGCTATCCGCACCGCCGAAGATAATTACTACAAACCCATAGACAGAAAGGCAATGTACACAGGTGCAATCAAAGGTGCCCTCGGTGCAATCGGTGACCCATACACTTATCTTTTGTCCGAACGCGATCATCAACGTTCTGTCGAAAATCTATACAACGCGAAATTTGGAGGACTCGGTGTTCATATTTACCCTGATCATCGCGGTTTTATAAAAATTTCCAAGCCAATTCCGGGCACCCCGGCAGACAGGGCACAACTACAAGCTGGCGATTACATCACCAAAGTTGATGGGCAGCAGATTTACTTGGGTGAAAGAACAGGTATGACAGTTGATGATGTTGTTGATTTGCTTCGAGGGACAGTTGATACTGATGTCACGATTACTGTACAACGCAAATTCATCGAACCGTTTGATGTAAAACTGACTCGCGCTAAAATTTCTATCTCAAGCGTAAAAACAACTATGCTTGATGATGGCATCGCTTATATCCGCATCACTAAATTCATTGGGAAAAACCGGACAGGCGGTACTGAGGAAGAATTCAACAAAGCACTCGCAGCACATAAGAAAACTGGTATGCGTGCACTGATTTTGGATTTGCGAAGCAACCAAGGTGGGCTACTTGAGGCGGCATATCACATCGCTGATGCATTTATAAGTGATGGTGTTATCGTATCAACAAAAGGCAGGAAAACTGAATTTGATGATCAATATCCAGCACACCCCAAAACTTTGTGTGATCCCAAAATTCCTCTTGTTGTGCTCGTTGATGAATACAGCGCGAGTGCATCCGAAATCGTTGCAGGAGCAATTAAAGATACCGGTCGTGGAATACTTGTCGGCACAAAAACTTACGGTAAGGGTGTAGTTCAAAAACGCTATCCTTTGGCACGGATTGGCGCAATTTCACTTACGATCTCATCATACTATACACCGAATGGAACATCAATTGACAAATCTGGTATTTCTCCACAAGTCTCTATAGCAGAAGAAGAACCCGAAAGAATCGAACAGATAATGCAGAGACTTGCGGCAGAAAAAAGTGCAGTAGAAGATTTTGTCGCGAATTGGATTGAACAAGAGATTAAACGTACTGGAAATATGCCAAAAGATTTCACACTGCTTGAAAAGGAACTCCCACAATTTAGGCAAAAACTCTCAGACGATGGATTACGTGTTAGTGAAAGATGGTTGACACTGCGGTCACACCAACTCTTCAACCTCAACGTCGGCATTGAACAGGTTGTGAATTTGAGGTTTGATACACAACTACAGGAAGCGATTCGTATCATTAAAGCAGGTGAGGTTGGAAGAACTATCCAATTGTACCAAAGCCTTGAACAGATGCTCAAGTTTATGGGGAAAGAACTGCAAACCTTGGCAAACGTTTCTGAACACTAAAATTGAAATACAGTCGTTGTAGGTCGGGTTGCGCTGTGCTCTACCCCATAGGCGTCAATTTAAGAAAAAGTCTGCGTTTGGACAAACACCTCTCAATAAGTATGAGGACTGAGACTGTCTTATATTCAGTCCCGTAGGGACGATATGTTTATAGTACCTCATATCGCAAAACCATCTCTTCAGCTCCGTAGGAGCGAAATGTGTATAACGTCTTATATAAACATTCCGCTCCTACGGAGCTCTAAGAGATTAAGGACATCGTTTTCTATAAACATTGCGTCCCTACGGGACTAAAGAGGGTTTCTCATATTCGTAAAACCACTAAATTGACGCCTATGGGTTGCGCTGTGCTCTACCGGACCTACAATACTGTGATTCATGATACAATCCCGTGTGGTTAGGAAACAGCACCTACCGGAGTTGAACAAGGTAGACCGAACCGACAATAAGAGATGTGCATATTTTGGTATAAACCCTCAAGTCCGCTGAGTTTCACCCCTTAACAACGAATTAATGAATCAACAACCCGCGAAGACAACCGAGGTTATCACCAAAAAAGCGATAATTGTTGGTTTAATCCTCGTCATCGTCAATGCATACTGGGTTGGAATAGCCAGTGAACTCTGGTATGCAGTCTACACACTTGTTTCCCCTTTTTCTAACGCTGTTTTTACGTTGGTAGTGCTACTTGCACTGAACGTCATCCTCCGCAGAATCTCACCACGTATCGCCTTTACGCCAGCCGAACTCCTATTAATCTATATCATGGTGACGATGGTCTCCACCATTTCCGGGCATGCGATGATGGCAATACTGATGGGAACTTTGGCACACCCTTTCTGGTTTGCAACTGCCGAAAATGAGTGGGCACAACTCTTTTTGCATCATATCCCTGAATGGTTGACGGTGCATGAACCCGAATGGTTAGCAGGTTATTATGAAGGTGAATCAAGCGTCTATTTGTCCCAACATCTCCGTATATGGGTAAAACCGGTACTTATTTGGTCGGTTTTTATCTTCTTTCTCTACGGATCGTTACTCTGTTTGGGATTACTGCTCCGAAAACAGTGGATGGAACGCGAAAAACTTAGTTTTCCATTAACGCAGTTGCCGTTGCAAATGACAACGAACCGCAGTTTTTTCAGGTCACGTTCACTTTGGATAGGGTTTGGGGTTGCCGCACTGCTCCGCGTAATGGCAGGGCTGCATGACTTGTTCCCTGTAATACCTGCTTTTCCATCAAGTTACCGGCTTGATAGACATCTGATAGACAAACCTTGGAACGCTGTCGGCTATGTTTCAATGTCTTTCAACCTTGCCATCGTTGGACTGACCTATTTCATGCCGCTTGACCTCGCGTTCTCCACGTGGTTTTTCTTTTGGCTCACACGTGCGGAGCGGGTGATCGCGAGTGCTGTAGGCTTATCGAATATCAGCCAACTCCATCTCAATGACCGAGCGTCGGGGGCATGGATTGGTATTGCTGTGCTGACTTTATGGATAGGACGCAGACACATCATCAGGTTTTTTAGACATGTCATAGGGCTTGAACGAGGCGATGATAGCAACGAACCTCTATCTTATCGAACAACCGCAATCCTTACTATTCTTAGCGTTGGTGCTGTGTTTGCCTTCTGTTATTTGGCGGGAATGTCTTTATGGGTGATTGGCGTCTTTTACTTACTATTTATCGCATTTGCATTGGCAATCGGACGTGTGCGCGCTGAATTGGGACCACCGTATCATGAGGTAATCGGTATAAATCCACGCCAAATAATGGTGAACACCTTTGGCTCACGCAGCTTGGGTGCTGCAAACCTCACCGTGATGACATTTCTTTACGCGTTTAACCGTTGCAACCGTTCACACCCGATGCCAAACCAGATTGAATCGCTCCGAATCGGAGATCAGGCACGGATTCCCGGCAAAACCTTACTATTAAGCATGGCACTCGCTATCGGTGTCGGAGCACTTGCTACATTTTGGACATATCTGCAGGTGGCTTATAACTACGGTGTGCTTGCAAGGTGTGAAGGGCATGTCGGACACTTCGGATGGGAGAGTTTCAATCCACTTCAAAGTTGGTTGCAACATCCAAAGGAGGCAAATGTTGGTTCGATTGTATTTATGGGAGCAGGTTTCGTCTTTGTGTTCCTTCTCAATTTTTTGCGGACACGTCTGTTATGGTGGACACTACATCCATCAGGATATGTTCTTTCGGGAGCATCGTGGGGCGGTCTCATATACTTTTGGTTTCCTGTTATGGTGAGTTGGTTCATTAAGTTCATGATTCTGCGGTTTTCTGGCTGGCAAACCTATCGCAGAGCAATTCCGTTTTTCCTCGGACTGGTTTTAGGCGATTTTGTGCCACGAAGTATATTAAGCTTAATTAGTTTTGCAATGAATCTCTATATGCCCTCTTCAGGAGCGGGTCATTCACTTTAATTCTTCTGATATTTCTTAGAATCGTCTGTAACCTACGTAACAATCACCATAAAGAAGGTATAACGCCATTGGACCGGTAAATTGACACATAAGGGTTTCGCTGCGCTCTACCCGATGGACAGTTTATTATGACAATTTGTCAATTATATAAGGAAAAGTAAATGGAAACTTCAGATTTATTGAGTGATCAACTTATACATATAGTTGGGGAATCTGGTATCCTACCAAAGGAACAATTATCTGAATACACTTTCGACGGTTTAGTTCCAAAGGTAGTCGTTATACCTGAATCCATCCAGGATATACAAAATGTTCTCCGCTTTGCATCTGAGCAGGATTTATCCGTAGTGCCTGCAGGCACAGGAACAAAACTTGGTATCGGAAACTTAGTTGAGAAAACAGATATTGTGCTGTCAACGACCCGTCTAAACAAGGTGATTGAATATGAACCCGCAGATTTGACTGTAACTGTTGAAACTGGCATCCGTTTAGTTGACCTCCAAAACGAATTAGCAAAGCATCGTCAGTTTCTTCCCTTGAATCCACCTTATGCAGACAAGTGTACTATCGGTGGGATAGTCGCTACAAATGTCAGTGGTCCGCTAAGACTTCAATACGGGACAGCGAGAAATCTGGTATTAGGAATGCACGTAGTTCATGCAAGCGGAACAGTTGTGAAAAGTGGCGGTAAAGTTGTAAAAAATGTTGCGGGGTACGACCTTAATAAACTGTATATCGGTTCTTTTGGCACACTTGGAATTATTACTGAGGTGACCCTCAAATTATCTCCACTACCTGTACGACAGGCGATCTTCGCAGCGCAATTTCAGAATATACATGATGCAGTCAAAACAGGATTAAACGTCGTCCGTTCACAGACACTTCCAACGTTTGTAAATCTGATAGCAAATTATCCTATCAATCATTTTCCAGACAAGAAGCCAATACTGTTAGTTGGATTCGGGGGTGACCCCGAAACAGTGACATGGCAACTCAACGCAGTCCAAACTATTGTGGAACAAAATGGCACAATTGGTGTGCAAATTGTTGAAGAGGAATCACGAGAAAATCTCAGTAATGCTATTCAAGAATTTCCTGTGGTAGATAAAGAAAATGATACCGTTATTGTAAAGATTAATCTCAAACGTACAGATATCGCTGAATTGGTTGAGCATGTTACTGAGGAGACAAATGGTGTTATGGTTCTATTGGGAAATGGTGTGATTTATCTCAAATTTCCTATTGGTTCCGATACCGGTTATCAACAACTTGCAAACACGCTAACGCAATTACGTCAATATGCTATAGATATACAAGGAAACCTAATCATAGAGGCTGCCCCACCTGAACTTAAAAAACAAATGGATGTATGGGGACCGATAGGCAGCACACTCAACTTGATGAAACAGGTTAAGGCGAAATTTGATGGAAAAGGCGTATTTAACCCTGGACGTTTTGTGGCAAAAATATAGTCTACTCGGCTTCGTCATATTGGTTTTGGAAAGACTGGTCCATATCTTATGTGGGACGTTCCCAGTTGTAGACCCTAACATCAAACAAGCATCGCATTGTAAGAAAAGGGGAATGATATGGAAAAGACAAGAGGGAGGATTCTGTGGATTGATAGCACATTAGAAAAACCGCGTATAGAAACATATTTGAACTCTGAGTTGAATCCTTACATTCAATTTTTAAAGTATAATGGGTATGATGTCTCATTAGCTGAAACCGTTGTAGAGGGTATCGCTTTACTCAGAGATAAGACGTTCCACGCTATATTGTTAAATTACGAAGTGTCAACACGAAACGGCAACCCGCTTACCCGTATCAGGACCGTGGATGCTCATATTCCTATCATTCTGCTTACAAAAGCAGGTGGACAAGAGATAATGGCGCAAGCAAGTCTTCATAGTGTCAACGACGTCTTGATAATGCCTACAAATCCGAGACAGTTGGTTTCATCTCTCGTATTTTTACTTGAGAAGCAGAAAATGCGAGAGGCATATACACCACAAGTGTATGTGAAGAATTTTAATAAACAATACGGTTTGGAACAGAGTCAGTCAAGCACTTTGAGGGATGAGTTACATCAAAACGATTGGCAATCATGGATTGATACATATATCCATTTCACTGAATGGGATATCAAATTTGACGGTCTTTCTAACGTTGATGAACTTAAAACTATCCATGCTCGTGAAAAAAAAGAAGCCAATTCAGCATTTGCTGAATACATAAAAAACTCATACAGTCAATGGCTTGAGGGAGACGACTCACCAACCTTATCGGTGGATATCTTTTACAAGCATGTTATCCCTGAAATACAAGTCGGTAAGTCAGTGTTGTTTGTTGTAATGGATTGTATGCGGTTGGATCACTGGTTGAAAATTGAACCACTCCTCTACCGTGATTTCCACATGACAAAGCACTATTATTACTCTATTTTACCGACAACAACCCGTTATGCACGGAATGCTATTTTTAGTGGTCTGTTTCCAAGAGATTTAGCTGAGAGGTACCCCGACCTATATGCCGAACCGGATAAAATCCACACAAGTATCAACCGCTACGAGAAAGAACTCATGCGTTTACAACTTGAACGACATGGCATAGCGTTAAAACCATCACCACACTACTTCAAAATCTTTGATGAACAGGGAGAAATACAATACTTACAATGGTTGACTGAAGCAAAAAGGATTAGCTTCGCATCATTAGTTGTAGATTTTCTTGACATGTTGACGCACCTACGAAGCGATGTGGCTCTTTTTCAGCAACTCATACCAAATGAAGAGGCATTCCGGACACTTGTAGAAACATGGTTCAGAAATTCACGCCTCTATAAGATAATTAGCCTCGCCGCTGAACGCGGTATAACAATAATAATTACTTCGGATCACGGTTCTGTGCTGTGTCAAAACCCGGCGAAAATATCGAGTTCTCACGAACTTTCGAGCGGACTCCGAACAAAAGAGGGCAAAGATATAATTTTTGACCCTGAAGCTGGTTTGCTCATAGACAATCCCGAAGCATACCGATTACCATACAGCGCAGCGGAAAAGAACTATATCATCGCTAAAGAAGATTATTATTTTATTTATGAAAGACAGTTTAGCACATATAAAGACATGTTCCAAGGAAGTTTCCAACACGGAGGCATTTCATTTGAAGAGATGATCCTTCCCTGTGTTGTGCTGGAACCGCGATGAATTATTGCATTCCAGTACAATTTATTGAGTCTAAAATCACTCTTGTAGAAAGGCTTTGCAAGCCCGATTGTATTCTGTAGGAGCGATCTCCGAATCGCGACTTTTCGGATAAAATGGACAAAAAGCCTAAAACTAAATAACCAGGGCTATTTAGTTCTCCGAATATTTAGATTTTCAATCTAAGACTTTCCGCTGTCCGAGCGATCTCCGAATCGCGACTTTTCGGATAAAATGGACAAAAAGCCTAAAACTAAATAACCCTGCACTTAAACTTGCACAAATGTAAAATTACTGATAAAATTATATTCCAATGCCACCCTAATCAAAATTCTCTCTCAAGGAAAACAACGAATGTTAAAAAACACCAGATTTCAACTTTTTTCAATGTTAGTTCTGTTATTACTTCTCACGACAGTCCTGCCGAACCTTACTCATGCACAGTTTCCTGATCTCGACTTTCCTGATACTGATAATCAATCTATAGAAAAACTCACTGCTGAAGCGCATATCTCTCAAAACAAAGTAAAACCTGGAAGCGAATTTCAAATTGCAATTGTCGTGGACATAGCAAAAGGGTGGCATATTAACGCTAATCCTACTCGTAAAGGACTTATCGCTACAAAGGTAACACCTTCCGACACACCGAATCTAACCTTCGGAGAAGTCGTATATCCATCAGGAGACACGCTTAATATTGAATCAATAGGCATTGCTTCTGTCTACCACGATACTATCACAATCGGAGTTCCAGCGACTTTGCTTCAAACCGCCCCTATTGAGCCTATCTCTTTGAATCTGAAAATTGAATATCAAGCGTGTAACGACGAACAGTGTCTTATACCTACAACACACGTTGTAAAAATACCAATTGAAGTCGTCAGCGCAGATGACACAGTGGAACAGACGAATGAGGCTATTTTTGCCAATATAGAATTCGGTGAACGCGAAGGAGGTATTGCAGGCGCGCTATTAGGTGGGAAATTATGGTTGGCGTTTCTACTCGTGTTTGTAGGTGGAATCGCAACGAGTTTGACACCATGTGTGTACCCACTAATACCAATTACGGTTTCAATCTTCGGTGCAAATGAGTCTACCGGTGTTTTCAAATCTTTTCTACTTTCTGTTGTTTACGTAGTCGGAATTATCGTCACCTATTCACTCCTTGGTGTTGCTGTAGCATCAACTGGAGCCGTATTCGGACAGATATTGGTGAACCCGTGGGTTGTCGGTGTCATCAGTCTGATACTTGTTTCACTCGGATTGTCAATGTTTGGAGTTTTTGAAATACAGATACCTCCCTCAGTGCAAAACAAGCTTAACACTGTCGGTGGTGCCGGATTTTTGGGTGCCTTTGCGATGGGAACTGTTGCCGGTGTTATCGCTGCACCATGCACAGGTCCCGCATTAGCTGCTGTTCTGACATTTATAGCGAAAACGCAGAATCTGTTCCTTGGATTCTGGCTCATGTCAACCTATGCCCTCGGTATGGGTTTATTGTTCATCGGCATAGGAACGTTTTCTGGTTTACTCTCAAAACTACCTCGTTCAGGCGGATGGATGTATATTTTAGAAAACATCTTCGGCATTGCCATTATCACAATGGCACTCTACTTCCTCAAAGATGTTGAAATCTTTGCCCCATTGAAGAATTTCCTACAGAACTCCCTTCCATTTTTCGCCATTGGCGGTGGTTTAATTCTTATTGGACTGTTCCTCGGCAAGTTAACACAACGTTTTAGCGGTATCTCTTCAGGGATGAAAATCCGTAAAGCATTCGGTCTCTGTTTGGCTATAGTCGGTTCTTTTATGATTGTAGGTGGGCTCCAGCAACCTGTTGCCGGACCTCATCCGAACTGGGTTTACGATGAACCCGCGGCATTGGAAGCAGCTAAACAGGAAAACAAATTGGTGATGCTTGATTTTTACGCCACTTGGTGCGGTGCCTGCAATGAACTGGATCATAAGACTTTTTCAGAACAAGCTGTTGTTGATAAATTAAAAGATTATATCACTGTCAAACTTGATTTTAGTTTAGAATCTGATGAGATATTGAAAGAGAAGTACCAAATTCGAGGATTACCTGTCGTTATTTTTATGGATGGTCAAGAAAATATATTCAAACGAATTGAAAAGTTTGTTGACGCAGAGGAGATGCTCGAAATCATTGAAAATGTTGAGACCGAAGCAAAATCTTCTAAACGTGATACTTTATAGGGGGCTCACATGGAAAACACCAGTCAGGTTGAAAACAAATCGTTTTTTTCATTGGATCGTTGGCTTTTGTATACTGAAATCATTGCGATTATTGGGTTTGTAGGGCTTGCAGCTATTTTCACGCAGCGGGGTGGTGCTGATCCAAAAACATTATCGTTATCTCAAGCTGAAACTTTGATTGCTGAGGCGGATGCACACTTTGACAAACAGGATTGGAGTAAATCTATATTCCTATATTGGCAAGCGTTACAAGCATTAGAAACTAAAAAAACTGAGGACAATGAATCAGATCGTTTGCATGTGAACCTGCGTATTGCCGAAATCTACTCTCAGAGTAGTTGGTTCAAGGATGCAAAGGCGCGTCTACAACATGCTTTAAATATCCAACCTGACCATGAAGAAGTACTGCTCTTAAGCGGAAAATTCTTTCGCGATGATACTTCAGATGATACTTCACTAGAAGAGGCAGTTAAGCAATTTAATGCAGTGATAGACCAGAATCCTGATAATGCTGAGGCTCAATATCTCCTTGGTGTTCTATACCAAGGAAACAAACAGTATGAAGCCGCGTCAAGACACTACATAAACGCAATTGAAAGTGATCCTGAGTTAATGCATGTCCCTTCTGAAAAAGCTCCAATCGGAGTACTTGCACGTCTTCAATTGTCACGCACCTACAATAAGATGTTTCAAAGTTACAGATTCCTTGACCGCGAACTTACCAGTGAGGATATGGCTGAGGTCTCACGACTTGAAACACAATCGATTATCTTATTAGAAGAAGCTCTGAAATTGCAACCCAGTATGCAAGAGATCGTTGATGACCTTATCCGATTACTTTATGTACGTGCAAATGCACTTAAGCGCGAAGCAGCAACACGACCATACGCTGATGCGCTAGAAGTCTATGAAAGGATTGTAAAACTTGAACCAACAGAAATTCAAGCATGGCAGGATATGGCTGAAATATATGAGAGTTTTCTTATTGATAAGCAGAAGGCACTTGAAATGTACCGGAAGGTCTATGAACTTGATCAACATGCAACTTACTTAGCTATAATCAAGTCACTTGAAGAGGAAATTGCAGCAGAAAACGAAGAATTGGAATGATAAAATCTGTCTGTAGTCGTCGTAGGTCAGGTAGAAGCGAAACCCAACTTTGTTCTTTGTAGCACAAACTGTTAGTTTGTGCATCCTTCTGACGCAGCTAACTGTCCTCCAACCCGTGCTTCGATTTAGTCCCAACGGGACGATATATTTATAGAAAACAGTTCCGTAGGAACGGAATGTTTATGGAAAACGGTTGTCATGTCTTCGGAGCGACATATCCCAATTCATCCTACCCTACGAGATTTATTCGAACCCACACTAAATAGATTGAAGCAATATGGACATTGATGTATTTTCAATCTCCTATCTATTTTCTGTTTAACTTCAATCGGAAAATGTTTTGTAAGCCTTTGCACCTTTTTGTAATTCTTTTTATACGATTCCTTAGCAATTGTTAAAGCCAAAGGTAAATATCCCAAATATCGCGGTAGTTTCCGCCCTACCTTTTTTGGCAAACATGGCACTGTTTTAACTAATACTTCAGTCCCCTTTTTTACACCTTTTGAGGTATGCGATGCAAGACGAACTACCACATCGCTTATTTTTTCACGATGTTGAAATAGCACTTTAGCAATATCCAACGCTAAAGGTAAATAAGGTAATGTCCGGGTTACCACTACACCCGCTGCTTTTGGCAAATGCGGAATCACTGCCTTCAAAGTGGGTCTTAAGGCTGTCATACTAATCATCCAAGTTCCTCCAAAAGAAAAAGAGAAATTGTACTATCCTTGCGATCCTGAATTTTTACTAGCACTATATTAACGCGATTTGTAGCGCGAGGTCCCCGTGCCTCGCAATGCTAACCGCTATTAGAAAACTTCTAATCAAGTTAATTTGGTATAATACGCAATTAACGCGATTTGTAGTGCGAGGTCCCCGTGCCTCGCAACCGTGTACCATATCAAAAGACGTCGAATCCCGTTAATGTGGTATAAAACGTCATCGGTAGCAGTCCATAAGTTTCGAAGGCAGGGTGAAAGCTGCCACGCAGGTCGCTGCAACTCACCCTTTTTCTATTTTGCAGGCAGGAATAGCCGTGAATGTTTCTCACACGATATGCCCTCTATCCACTTCTTTTCAGGACATAGGGGAATTGCCTGCTGGTGGAGAGCGATAATAAGACGGTAATCTCTATGAGAAGACCGCAGTTGCGATGAAACCGAAGCCCCACCCTTTAGGGTGTGGGTGCTATCACCCTACACTACTGACTTAATTGGATAAATAGAAAGGTTGAAACAAAGGTGCAGGAAAGAGAGAAGCCGATGAGAGGATTTGAACCTCCGACCTACTGATTACGAATCAGTTGCTCTTCCACTGAGCTACACCGGCTTAACATACACATGCAAATAGAAAATGCCGAGAGGCAGAATTGAACTGCCGACACATAGATTTTCAGTCTACTGCTCTACCAACTGAGCTATCTCGGCTCGGTGAATTATAATAACATTAAAGGAAAAGATTGTCAAATTTTTTTGTCAATTCTTATCACTCTTTCCGCCCAAACCGCATGCTTTAGCTTGGGGGATGTAGGCGGGCTACCGTTTTTATGGTAAAAAAAGATCGCTCATGTCAAGAGTAAGTGCTTTGACGAGTTTTGCTATAAAATCAACACTGACAGCTTTTAGATTCATGACGAACTCACAGATTGCGACGTAACCGGCGAGGAACTTTTTATGAACGCCACGAAAGGGACGAAGGAAGTTTCGCAGCGTCGTCCAGACACCTTCAATCGTATTTGTATGGATCTCGTAAAGACCATCACCGTCTGCGTCTCTTGCCCACTCGCCATCCTTATGGAGAACAATCTCACGGGCGCGCTGAATACGGTTATAGCCGCGCCAACCATCCGTATATACCGTTGAAGTCGGCAGCGTAAACTGATGAACGTGTGTTGAAAGCGTCGCAGAATCGGTGTGCCGCACAACACGTAATCTCAGGAGACCGCTTTCGCGACCTTTCGTCCCAACAATAGGCGGACGATCATTGTCATAAGTCCCATGTCCCCTGCGTTTATTGCCACGCCGACGCGGAGGATCCGAAGCATCAACGTGCTTATCGCCTTTTTCACCGGCGTTTTGAAACATCTCATCTGTTTCGACTTCAGCATCGGGTAAAGCAGCTTCGGGCTGTATCTGCTCTGCCGAAGTTTGGAGTTTACGTCTTATAGAAAGAACGGTTTGACGACTTAGACCCAGTTCACGCCCGAGTTGTGCACTTGAAACACCTTGACAGACACCGCGCAAAAGCAGAACGACCTGTGAGGGACGAAACTGTGTGCCAGCAAAGACCGTCCCGGTATAGAGGTTGTAGATGCTCTCACAGTGTTTGCAGCGATACACTTGTAGACCACTTGTTGCAGTCTTACGGAACTTGCGTGCCTCCGCCACGCTCGCTTGGCATTTTGGGCAACACAGCCCTTGAGGGTGGAAATGATCCAACACCCACGCTTGAACTTTTTCTTCATCCATGAGAGATTGTATTGGAAAGTCCATAGGTAACACTCTAACATAACTTTGAAAAAATAGCACTTACTTTTTACATGAGCCAAAAAGATTTGACATTTGCGCTAAAATGTTGTCCACTATTGCTATCTTGTTGGCAGACATGGACAGCGTTACTGCTTGGTAACGTGTCTGCCTCCCACTGTTATAGGATAAAGCGAGGGACGAGATGGACCATGAGAACCTATAAATATAAGTTTGGCAGTCAATCTAATACGATACGTCTTGGCAATCTGCTTGACGATATGTGGCAAGTGCATAAGTATTTCCACGAGTGGCAACGTCAGCGGTATAAGGACGGTTTACCGTATGCGAACTATAACGCGATGTCTGCCCACTTGACGGTGTTGAAACAGACGACGCACCCACATTGGAATGCTTTGCCGAGTCAAGCGATCCAATGTGAGTTGAAACGCATTGACGTTGCCTATCAGCGTTTTTTGAATAAACTCGGTGGCAGACCGCATATCAAACCGCGTCATAAATTCAAATCTATTACTTTCCCTGGGCAATCGGGTTGGAAGATAAAAGACAATCGGATCACTCTCACCTTCCGAAAGGACGATGGCGGTAAATGGAAGCCTGATCGTGTTCCTTATACTTTTTTCAAGCACCGCGCGTGGCAAGGTAATATCAGACGCATAACGATAAAGCGTGATACCTGCGGTGATTACTATTTGTGCATCACAACGAACTTCACAGATACCGAACCTTTGTTGACAACAGGTCAGAGCGTTGGGGCAGACTTTGGTATGAAAGACGCTTACTTGACACTTAGCACGGGTGAGAAAATCCAACACCCACAACCTTTGAAGCGATCCTTGACCAAACTTCGTAATCTCAACAAAGCACTTAGCCGTAAACAAAAAGGTTCTAACGGCTGGTGGCGTGCTGTTAGACAGATCGCACGACTTTACCGTAAAGTTACCAATCAACGCAAAGATTTTCATTGGAAACTTGCCACCGACCTTTGCCGAAGGTTTGACACCATCGCAACCGAAACGCTGAACCTTGACGGTATGAAAAGGCTTTGGGGACGTAAAGTCTCTGACCTTGCCTTCTATCAGTTTGTTGAGATATTGAAGTCCAAATGTAGCAAACATAAGCGTCTTTTGAAACAAGTCGGTCAATGGACAGCCACTTCAAAACCTTGTTCGGACTGTGGTTTTCATAACGAAAACCTGACGCTTTCTGATAGGCAGTGGATATGCCCCGAATGTGGGTCTCACCACGATAGGGATATAAACGCTGCTATAAACATATTGCGGGCAGGGATAGCGGTAACCTAAATACCATAACCTTGTTTTTCAAGCGAAATGCCCGCTGGTGGAGCGACACTAAGACGGTTGACTCTTTGAGAAAACCGCAGTCGCTATGAAACCTAAGCCCCACCCTTTAGGGTGTGGGTGCTATCACTCGGTCCAAATACCGATTTCACGATAGAAACGGATTGCCCCGGGATGAAATGGTGTGCCTAAATCTTTGACAGCATTTTTCTCATTGATGGCATTACCTGCTGGATGAGCCTTGACAACTTCATCACGATGCTCATACAAAGTTTTCGTAAAATGATAAACCATTTCTTCATCAGTGTTCTCAGCAGTAATGATATGCATCGAACCAACATTCATTGTATCAAACGGTTCCGTCAGCACTGTTTCATAGGTATTAGCGGGGATAGTTATAGGATTATAAAAAGGGTACTTTTCAAAGAGTGATTTTCTCGCTGATTCTTCAAACGGAATGAACATAATATCTTGAGACATACTCGCCCGTGTAAGCGCAGAAATAGGAATCGCGCCTCCCATAAACGCAGCATCTGCTGATCCGTCTGCCAACATATCGACTGCAGCCCCGTACGTACCGTTGAGATCTGTAAAATCCTCATACGTGACACCGTGTTCAGCTAAAATCGGTTTCAAGAAATACTCAAAACCTGCACCTGCAGGACCTACAACGACACGTTTTCTTTTGAGATCCGCCATTGAATTGATACCAGAAGATTTCTGGGTGACAAATAGGGCGACATTTGGAGCAAGTGTCATAACAGCACGGATTGGTTGTTTGGTTTGCCACGCGCCTTCCCCGCGAACTGCAAAATATGAGATTGCGGCATTAGCCATAGCAAATTCCAAAGAACTATCCTCACTTACAAGTAGGCGGATGTTTTGCTGTGTTCCTTTTGTGCCTTCTGCTGTAACTTCCCAATCTTTATCAGTAATATTACGACTCACAACGTCAGCGATAGCTCCACCCACAGTATGAAAAGCACCTTGCAGTGTACCGGTCCCAATGCTAATAAAAACACGTTCTGGTGTATTTTCAGCATCTTCTTTAGCAGATGTCCCGTTTTTATCTTTAGTAGTCGAATCTTGTTTTGATGCGTTGTCACAACCGATTCCAAAACTCAAAGCAATGGTGAAACACAAAATCGGTAAATACGAAGTGATGAATTTCATGTAAGGTACTCCTATAGAGATAAACCCATGAAGGTTATTATTTTGTTGGTAGTCTTTCTATATATAGTTCTAACGGTTCCTACAATATCAATTTTCTTAATTATTCAGAATTCATTGAACAGACTGCGTAAGTGGCACCTCAGGTGGGAAATAACACATCTTAGACATTGCAGGGAAGATGTGCGTGACGTCTCGCCTATAGACATCTCCACTTAAAATATCAACGATCCCTCCTAAATGCTCTGGGTATTCTGATAGAAACCTCGCAAAACTAAAGTCTTTAGTATAAAATGCGTAGACAAGTTTCCGAAATGCTTCCATACCATCAACAAACGTTTTTCCGAAACTACCTAATTGTTTTTCAGAAAAGTCATTTTCTTGAAATGCTTCAATAATAGCATCAGCGGCCATTTCACCTGATTTGAGTGCTAAAAACAGACCGGTTGAATACACAGGATCTAAAAACCCGAACGCATCTCCTATCAACACCCAATTATCACCTGCGATTCGACTTGCACGATACGAGAAATCCTTTGTCGTCTGAATAGGAAAAAGTTGTTTTGCACCATCAAGTCGTTGCTTCAAAGGTTGGCATTTCTCCAATTCTTCCTCAAATATATTTTGGGAGTTGAGTTTTCCATCAGGTTCTCTTCGATTTTGCAGAAGGTAATCCAACTCACCTACAACTCCAACACTGGTTCGGTTGTATGGAAGCGGAATTGACCAAAACCATGACTCTTTATCCTCAGTATGCATGATAAGGGTAGCACCTTCGTCAATTCCTGCGTCACGATGTCCCCCTTCATAGTGTGTAAAGAGTGATGCTTTTTTCAGGTTCGGTTCTATAGTATTGAGATTCAACTGCCTTCCAATTAGAGAACGTTGTCCCGTTGAATCCACAATCACAGTTCCGTTTATTGTTTCGACGGAATTATGTGCGGATGCCTCATCATTTCTTCCATTCTGTGCTGCAACACCTATTGCCTTTTCCTTTTCAAAAAGCACTTTTCGCACACTCACACTACGTCTTACCTCTACTCCTTTTTCTATTGCGTTGTCCAAAAGCATCTGGTCAAACTCGCTACGTAATACCTGCCATGTAACGGCACTTTCATGTGGATTCGTTTCAAAGAAATAGAATGGCGCAGAAGCTTTACCTGTGCGTGAGAAAAACTGCACACTGAACTTCTGCGGAAAATGACTCGCTCTCAGTTTGTCAAGCATACCGAGTCGTTTGAAAGTCCAATATGTTGCAGGGATCAACGATTCACCGATTTTGAAAGTCGGTTCTGCGTCACGTTCAAGGAGCAGAACACGGTACCCTTGTTGTGCTAATAGCGTAGCAGCAGTGCTGCCTGCAGGTCCGCCTCCGATGACAATGGTGTCGTAATTACGGTGTGTGTTCATCACTCTTCGGGCTGGAGACCCCATCCTCTGGGTTGGGGAGGAAAGCCTGCCTCCTTTTGTTAATAAGTGCAGGTGATTTAATCTCGCACCTGCTACGAGATGTCTGTGTTGGGTATCGCCCAGACGACGCGACCTATAGTCAACTGTTTAACTTGTGGAGTGAACGCTTGGTGGACGCTTCGCACAAGCCCCATGCTTTAGCTTGGGGTTATTGACTTCACATTTGCGGATAAAGTTATGAATCTCTTCAGCATCAACAAATTGGTGATGCTGGATGTAATCAATCTGAGATCGTGCTCTTTCCTTATAGATATACGTCAACTCATCAACAGTAAAACCACGCGTGTCAACTATGCCAAGTTTCTCAACATCAGTGTTTATAACATGTCCACAAAAACTGTGGAACGTTGAAATCCAAACATCCTTAGCTATATCAGGACTCACAATTTTACTCAATCTATCTTTTAATTCATTGATGGCTTTGTTTGTGAAAGTAAATGCTACAATTCCACCAGGTGCCACTCCAAAATTTTCTATAGCGTAAACTATAGAATGAACAACTGTCCGCGTTTTACCTGAGCCGGGGCCTGCAATAATCAAGAGGGGGCCTATTGTATGCGTAACAACTTCTCGTTGTGAAGGGTTTAATCCATCTAAAAGTTCTGACATTATAGTTTGTGTCTTGAGTTATCTGTAACGAAGAATTCACCACTTAATCTGCTGCTTTTTCGTCTGTCGTTTTCATGGGTTTTGGGTTCTTAGGTGGTGGATCAACAAATTTGTAACCCGCCTTTCGAAATTCTTCATCTAATTTTTGATAGTGTGCCACTAGTTTGCCAATATCGTGGTTGAACTTCGCGGAGATTTCTCTGCGAATCCTGTGAATTTCATCAAGTTCATAGTCTGCCATTTTAGTCGTCATCTCCTAAATAATTGAGAGGCGTTACCAATTCCGGTGTTGGTAAACCAAGTTCTTGATTAATCTGTCGAATCAGATAAATCTTGTTAAAATTCGCAAGGTGTTTACAGTTCCATGTCAAAAGTGCATCTGTGTTATGAAATGAGGCAAGTGCCAAGTGATGTGCGTCCCCAAACAAATCTTGAGGCATTATCAACCTATCAATATAGGTTTGCACGATTTGATTAATTATTGAAGGAACCGGCAGCATTTCAAGATCTTTAACTAAATCAACACGGTCTTGCGTTTTTTCGCTTGTTCCAGCACTGAGTTCATCAATAACAGTAGTACTTGAGACGAGGCTAAATTGGTCCGCGTATTCATGCCACCACTTCCGAGTCCAACTCTGCCTCGCAAGGGATTCGGTATCTGTTCGCAGTGTAAAATAGAAACTTGGAATTGAAGTTTCAATGTAGACGCGATATTGTGTTTCGTTGTGCAACAATTATAGCCTTTCAAGAATTGAGTTGTCAAGGAAAAGACTTCTTATTACAAGTTACGCTCATCCGTGAATCGCTTTGATTTCAATTCGTATCTTGGCAAAGTCCCAAGTGGTACAATTTTCACGATTGTGCGCAACCCCAAAGCATCTCTAATAGCCGAAAATACGGCAGTTGCAGTATCAGTAGGATTCGGATTTGTGGTTTCTAACTGAATTTTAAGTTCATCAAGGGTTTCTGTTCGATAAGCACAAACAGCGAATTCACGGACATCAGGAAACTTCAGGATGATATTTTCAATTGTAGCAGGATAAACGTTCAAACCGCGAATGATGATAGCGTTATCTAACCGTCCAATAACGCCACCGTCGAGGATACGGTGCTGACTTCCACATTCACACGGTTCAGATTTGAGTTTGACGTAATCACCTGTCCGATAGCGAATCACTGGCATGCCGATACGACCTAAATTGGTGATGACTAACTCCCCTTCTTCTGACAGATTATCTGTCTCAGGATCAAGTACTTCACAGATAAACTCATCTTCGTTAAGATGGACTCCTGCTTGCGGTCCACACATAACACCCCATGCACCAACTTCAGTTGCTCCAGTATGATCGTAGGCACGCGCGCCCCAACGTTCCTCAATACGTTGTTTTGTAGAAGGTAAACTTGCACCGGGTTCACCAGCGTGGATCGTCACCCTAACATTAGAGTCTGTACTGAGATTAACGCCTTCCTGTTCTGCGACTTCAGCGAGACGTAACGCGTAAGTCGGTGTGCAAATCACAACTGTCACATCATTACTTAGGATTGCACGTATACGTTGATCCGAAGTCAATCCACCATTTGCAATAGTGAGTGCACCAAGTTGTTGTGCCCCATGATAAGCACTCCAAAAACCTATAAACGGACCGAACGAAAACGCTATCATGAAGCGATCATCTGATGTCACACCCGCAGCACTATAAATGTCTCTCCAACACTTTCCCCACCAATCCCACGATTCTCTTGTGTCTAACCATCGCAAAGGCGACCCCGTTGTGCCTGAGGTCTGATGTAAACAAGTATATTTCTCCAGAGGAAAGGTGAGATTTGTACCGTAAGGTGGGTGAGACACCTGATCAGCACTAAGTTCGTCTTTTGTGGTAAAGGGGAGTTGTTGATAATCCGATAATGTTTGAATGTCACTCGGTTGTGAAATTCCGACTTCGGTGAGTTTTTCTTTATAGAAGACGTTTGTCTCAATTACCGGCGCAAGCATCTCGCGGAGACGACATAGTTGTATTTTTGTATCCATACTTATTGAGATTAGTTAACCCAACTGATAATTAATAATGGTTGGAACAACTTGATGACTACCAATTTTGACGAATTCTAACTCTTCCCGGGGAGATTACACTAAAAGCCTTCAGCATTTCATTGTGTCTGTCTATTCAAGGATTGGATATACAACATCGGCACGCAGAACTTGTGCTGCAAAATAAAACGCTGCATGCGCTGCTTCGCGGGTTAAACGAGGATATTCCTCAAGCAATTGGTCAATTGATTCCCCTGCTGCAAACTTTTCCAAAATTAACTCAACGGGAATACGAGTTCCGGCAAAAACGGGTTTACCCATCATAATTGAAGGATCAGACTGAATTAGTTTAGTATCCATGATTTTTTTCCTTCAGTAGTAGAAATTAGTTTTGATGGATTGTCTCAAAACCAAAGTGGAATTAATGGAAAGGATTATGTGATTCAGTTTAAAAAGATTTCTACAATTATCTAAAACAAACATCCTCTAAGTATACCGCGTATTCTGATATTTAGGAGCGTAGAACGCGGGAAGCAAACTATCAACCCGTAGCAATCCACGTTGTGTCAATCGGATTTCATCGGATCCAGCATTAACGTGCAACATTCCATCGTTTTGCAGTTTTTCATAAGCATCGGCGTATAATGTAAGAATATCTGCATTGAACTTGCTTTGAAAATAGGAAGGTCTGATTTTTCCAAGCTTGAGTTGCAGAATCATCTCTCGTGTCAATCTTTCCGATTCCGTAGGCTTCAGCGCGCGGTAGATGGGCAATTTATCTGCCTCAAGGCTGCTGAGATAATCTCCCCATGAAGGTGCATTTTGGAAGTGAATCCCACTGAGATGTGAAAAAGAGGCAACTCCAGTGCCTATCATATCGCTCCCTTGCCAAACAGCATCACGATAAACGAACTGACACGGTTTGTCTTTCTTAAGCACCGTGTAAGCACTGGATTGTGCGTAACCGACTTTTGCAAATTGTTCGAAAGCATATTGATGCCATTCACGTTTCAGTTTCCAATCTGCAACAGGCAGCGCATCTCCACCAAGAATATCCTTGGAATAGACGGTGTTAAAGGGCAGCTCAAGCTGATAAACGGTAATACTATCCGGATCAAGTTCTATTGTCTTACGCACCGTCTCACGCCAACTGTCCCATGTTTCTCCAATCATTCCTGAGATGAGGTCAATGTTAACCTGATCAAATGCTAACTCTTTTATCCAAGGGTCAATTCGGTATACCTCTTTTGAAAGATGCGCTCTACCGTTTTCTGCAAGAATCTCATCATTCAAATTTTCAACACCGAGACTCAATCGGGTTACCCCGATCGCTTTGATGGCTTCTAATTTCTTTTGTGTTAACGTTCCAGGTTCACATTCAAATGCCACCTCTTCCGCAGAATCCCACGGCATTACTTGTTTGATCCTGTCTACTAAGGTTGTCAGATGGTTCACGCTAATATAAGAAGGTGTGCCACCACCGAAATAGACGAACCTCAAAGGTCTATCTGCAATTGCAGGTTGTCTGCTGTATACTTCAACCTCTTTCGCCAACGCGTTAAGGTAAACGTCAATTTCCGAGTTATTCTTATCGGTATAAACACGAAAGTAGCAGAATTTGCAGCGTTTGCGACAGAAAGGGATGTGTAGATAAAGTCCCAATGTGGCATCAGGACGAGGTTCTTCACTAAGAGCACGGTGAACATCTCCAACCGCCGAATCGTTCCAAGTTGAATACGGTGGGTAGTTAGACACAAAAACGCTTCCAACTGTTGTCTGTTTTGATTCTATTCCTGCTGTTGCAGGTTCTGGTTTTGTTTTAGACATTATCTGTTTCCTTATCAAAGTGCGGACAGAGTAGAGAAATTTCAAAATGTTAAGCAAGACAAATTTATGAGCGTATGGTTTATATTCTTCCGAACCTACCATAGCAAACATCGCAATAACAAGTACTTATACCAATTCTGAAAAATAAAATACCATTACGGAGATGTCCGACATTTTGAATGTAAGAGGCGCAATGAATTGCGCGACTACAAACGCGTTTTTTGTTAATGAGATGCTATCATTCAGAAATAGTATTACCATTCTGAAACTAGACTTGTTCACACCCCTCTTCAATGGCTTGTTTCATCTGTTCAAGGTCTTCTGATGGAATTGTACCTGAGAATTTAAGAAATTCGTGAATGGGGGCACCCTCTGGCATTTCATCCGAAAGCTGTAACGTGAAATCCAAAACTTGTCTCTGAAGATTAGGTGGAAACGTTTCTAACAACTCTAAGATATCACGAATAGTTGACGAATTATGCATCGTGTTGTCCTCTCTTGATCAACTCAGTTGGATTGTTTTAGAATAACGAGGGAACATATCATGAAAGCCAAATGAGATTTTAGAAATTGGTACATTTTTGCCTTTTCCTTAACAATACAACCACCGACAAGTAACGATTTTGATTACCTTTCTCCGAAACAGTAGAGGACTCCATCCTCTGTTCCAATATATATTTTTCCATCAGCAACGCTAGGGGATGCAATAATAGATGAACCAATAGCAAATTCCCACACCTTTTCCCCGTTTGTAATATCCAAGGCAATGAACAACCCACGAGTTGTCCCAAAAAAGACACGTTTACCAACAATGACTGGTGAAGATTCAATTCGAGACTTCGTTGTGTAAGTCCATTTCGGTTCGCCTTTTTCAGGTGAGAGGGCATGCACCATCTTATCGCGCCCACCAATGATTACAAGGTCGGCTGTTACGGCAGCTGAAGCTAAAAACGGCAATTTGCGCACCGGATGTTGATATCGCCATGCAATTTTACCAGATGTGATGTCAATTCCTAACACTTCGTTACCGTACGTTCCACAATACGCGCGAACTTCAGACTTAACTTGAGAATCTGTATTAGCACCTAAAATCGCGGGGCTTGCGCCGACATACGCACCAAGATTTACCTCTTGTGTCTGTTTGCCATCGTCAATATTGATGATTCGCAAATAACTATCACATCCTGTAACAACCACGAAATTTTCGTAAATTGCAGGTGTGCCGTGAACGTATCCCTCAGTTTCATATTTCCATGCAAGTTCGCCATTTTTTATGTTGAGACAGTAGAGAAATCCATCATACGAACCGAATAGAACGCGGTTGCCAGCAAAATTTGCTGATGAGATGATCTCACCCTCTGTACTAAATTGCCATTTCTTTTTTTGAGTGGCAATATCCACAGCATGAAAAATACCTTCTCCATCACCAAAATAGATTACACCGTTGCGAATAGAAGGTGATGATTTAATAGGAGCAGACGTTTGATACTTCCATGTGTTTTTACCCGTTGCTGCGTCAATCGCATAGAGGTATCCATCCGAAACGCCGACATACACCACATTGTCAACGATTGCAGCGGTAGACTCAATCATGTCTCCTGCTTGAAATGTCCAGAGCAACTCAAGCTTATCAGGTAGTTGTGAATCAGCGACACCAGTAAGTTGTGGGTTTCCACGGAAACTTGTCCAATTTGCAAAAGCAAAATGCGCTGCGAGAAAAAGTAGCGTAATAATGAATACACTTATTCCTACACAAGGCTGGCAGATATGCTTGAAGATTGATATTTCAAAAAACTTCCTCATAAAGCCTCATAAAATCATGTATATTCAAAGAACGTGGGTTAAACTGCACAGTCCACTGCACCGATGCTTCCTTTGCTAACGTAGCGATGTCAGAGGATCTTATATGATGTTTGACAGGGCAATCCTGTAGTGTGTTCGGTAAATCGCCTATCTGCTTTAGTGCTTCAATTCTGTCCGCAAAATTTTCGCCAGAATAAAGTTCACAATAGGCATCACCGACAACCGTTTTATTGAAACGGATAACAGGTGGTAACATAAGGGCAACGGCAATTCCATGGGTGATGCCGTATCTTGCAGTCAACGGATTTGCAAGGGCGTGTGCTGCACCGAGCATTGAATTTTCAATCGCGACTCCGGCAAGATAAGCACCCAATAACATCTTTCCGCGCGCTTCACTATTTTTTGCATCAAGTGCCAACTCGAAATTTGATTCTAAAAGTTTCCAAGCATGCATTGAGAACATTTGTGACATTGGGTTGCGTCTGGTCGAGACATAGCTCTCAACAGCATGCGCAATTGCATCTATACCGGTTACTACCGCTACCTCCCTCGGTAAAGTTTCAGTTAGTGTCGGATCTAAGATCACTGTTGTAAATTGCGCCTTTTTATCACCGCACGCCATTTTGATGTGTGTATCTTCTTGTGCTATCAATGCAAAGGATTGTGCGTCACTTCCTGTCCCGATTGTTGTCGGAATACCGATAGATGGAAGCATCGTTTGTGTTGCTTTGTTCGTTCCCCAATAGTCCTCCATTTTGCCGCCATTGGTTAGCAGGAAATTTGCACCTTTAGCACAATCCATCGCGCTCCCACCGCCGAGTCCAATAATAAGGTCAATTGGTGCGTTGGTTTTCGCGAATTGAACGGCAGATTCAACATGCTTTGTTGTCGGGTTGGGATCAACATTAGCAAAAACGTAACAGGGGATCTTCTCACTATTGAGTGCTGAATAAGCTCGCTTAAGGATACCTGCTTCTTGAATACCCGGGTCAGTTACAATTAGAACACGACTGCCGCCAAGAGCAACCACCGATTCAGCAAGTTTCTCAATGCTGTTTTCACCAAAAATTACGCGTTGTGCCAAATCAGAATCAAAGGTTTTCATGAAATTTAAGTACTTGCTAAATGGTGTTGTAGAAACTATGTTTGAATATGATATTATAACAGATTTCGGTTAGGTAATCAAGGAAAACTGATATACACAAGATTAATGATGCGTTCGTAGGTTGGGTAGAGCGCATCGAAACCCTTATGCGTCAATTTAGTGATTTTTCGAATATAAAAAAGACTTTTCAGTCCCGTAGGAACGCAATGTTTATAGAAACGGAAGTCCCCCCAATTCTTTAGCCCCGTGAATCAACGCCGAATGCGCGTATGGCATTCGGCGGGGGTGGAATGTTTATAGCGTTTTATTTCACATTTCGCTCCTACGGAGCTAAAGAGATGGATTATCTCGTTTTCTATAAACATATCGTCCCTACGGGACTAAATATGGGACAGTCTCAATAATCATGGTTATTGAGAGGTGTTCAAAAAAATACAGACGTTTTCTTAAATTGACGCCAATAGTGCGGTTACAAACCGAACCTGCCGTGCCTGGGATTTCGCTAAATTGACGCCTATGGTGCGGTTAGGAAACCGCACCTACCGGGTTTGGGGTTCAAGTCCGAATTACCTAATTTATTTTTTTATCTTCATACGGGACTGAAGAGCAACTTTTTATATTCGACAAGCCACTAAATTGACACCTATAGGTAAAGTGTAGCGAAACCCAATCTACAATACTATTGAAAATTTTGCAAACACTGAAAAGTCAGCAACCACAACAATTTTCGGCTCATATTGAGAGTATTTTTTAACACAGAGTGTAAGGTAGAGCCATAAATATTACAAAATAGAGAAACAAAGCATTGCGCAATTAGTGTACCACTACTACACCTCATATAAAGAATCTGTTAAAATTTTAACTGTATTAGTAACCTATTCTACGAAACAACGTTATTATTAGTAAACATTCAGTATTCCAAAAGTTTTTTGTGGGAAACTGTAATGTTAAATGGTTTTGAAAACTTCAAGCGTACCTTGACAACGTTTGAAATATGTAGTATCATTATAAAGAAACTGATATTGCGTTAAGTTTTTCTTGACACATATAGTATGTTAGTTTAACTGACTGTTGAACATTTTCTATCAAATTTAACTTTCAGTCTGATGTGAAAGTTCCTCATTCTTGTGGGGTTTACTTGGCTGAAGAAACATTATTTATTATAAAAAAAGGAAGTTGAATCATGGCAAAGAAATTAATGAAGGATGACATCATCAACAGTGTCGCCGACAAGGCAGGTCTCACCAAAAAAGATGCGGGTGCTGCTGTTGAAGCGTTTACGTCAACTGTTCAAGATGCTTTGGGGAAAGGCAATTCAATTGGCCTCATCGGTTTTGGGACGTTTGAAGTCAGAACCCGTGCCGCCCGGGAAGGTCGGAATCCGCAGACCGGCGCACCGATCAAAATTGCTAAGAAAAAGGTCCCCGCATTCAAAGCTGGAAAGAAACTCAGAGACGCTGTCTCCTAAACGTAGTAGATTGATCGACTTTAGAAAAAGTTGTGGAATACACCTTGTTTTTGTGTAGGTGTTTCTACAACTTTTTCTTTTTCTATGAAAATATAATCTACCTTGCAACAATTCCCACTATTTCTGACCCTCCGTGATAGGATTTGTCCTATATTTACCTTCCACGAATCCACGACAAAAATTAATTGGAAAATACTCCAACACTATGCTATTATTATCAATCTTCCGCTACAAAACCTCGCCTTTTAAGGCGGGGATGTAGTAGCGGTTAAGACCTTCATTGTTGAAAAAACTTGACTTTCGGTCAAAAAATGTGGTATCATCTGGACATCTGCAGGTTAAGAGATCTAAACTTTGGCAACCTGGTTTCCATTGCTCTTAACCACCCTTTAGATGGGAGTGCAGATGCAGAGAACTACAGACACTGCAAAAACAGAACGCGCAATTGGACTGACTATGTAACTTTGATTGCATATTCCCACATTCGCCTTCGTCTCCGAAACACCCCATAGGTGTCGGAAGTATCGGTATACCCCTATAGGTTTCTGAGGTATTCCGTAGTG
Source organism: Candidatus Poribacteria bacterium (assembly GCA_965237835.1). GTDB lineage: Bacteria > Poribacteria > WGA-4E > WGA-4E > WGA-3G > MSPOR6. The sequence continues at coordinate 2,996,303 of OZ250160.1, forward strand.
CGCCCCATGGCCCGCGCCGCGCAATTAGATGCACGTTGGTCAGGCTTAAACCCTGACAACCTGACAGATGGACTGTAAAGGTCTGTGAAGTCTTGGAAGATGGCCCCATACCTGCTGGACTTGATATGCAAGTAGCGGTAACCCTTGAGAAACCCGTGCGGGGGTTCCTTCAAAAGAACCCTCGCCCTTCAGGGCGGGGAGCGGTCAGAGATAGTATACGACTCTATTTTTCTGTAACTGACTGCTCAGTAATACCAAATTAACGGGACTTATCTCATTTTTCTTGGCATTAGGTGCGGTTAGAAACCGCACCATTAGCGTCAATTTAAGAAAAAGTCTGCGTTTTATAAACACCTCTCAATAAGCATGAGGACTGAGATTGTCTTATATTTAGTCCCGTAGGGACGATATGTTTATAGTACCTCGTCCCGCAAACCCATCTCTTCAGCTCCGTAGGAGCGATATGTGTATAACGTCTTATATAAACATTCCGCTCCTACGGAACTCTAAGAGATTAAGGACATCGTTTTCTATAAACATTGCGTCCCTACGGGACTAAAGAGAATTCTCATATTTGAAAACCACTAAATTGACGCTTATGGTGCGGTTAGAAACCGCACCTACCGAGTGGGATCGGGTTAATTGGGTATAATACCTCAGAGCAAGGATAATTTGATGGTTAAGAGTCAATTTCAGGAGAACTGTGATGTTAATCAGGACTAAAGCACCTGTCCGTATTGATTTTGCCGGTGGTTGGAGTGATGTCGCCCTTTTCACAGAAGAATCCAAAGGGCTTGTTGTCAACGGGGCTATAAATCGCTATGCCTATGCGACACTTGTTTGTGAAAGCCAGATGGAGTTCTCCGACTCCGTTGAACTTCAACGTGTCTTGGACAAAAAAATCCGTATCTACTCCGCCGATTTTGATACGTTTGTGGAAGCTGAAGATATAAGGCAACTTGAATATGATGGCAATATTGACCTTGTTAAAGCAGCAGTCCGTCAGATGTCTATCCAAATAGGAGGCTTCGATCTGATTACACAGTCAAATGCTCCGCCGGGAAGTGGACTCGGCACGTCAGCAGCAATGGGTGTTACCCTAATAGGTGTTCTTGGTGCGCTAAAGGATGTAACGTATCTTCCATATCAGTACGCTGAACTTGCCAGCAGCATTGAACGTCATGAACTCGGTATCCTTGGCGGCAAGCAGGATCATTACGCGAGTGCTATCGGTGGTATCAGTTTTATGGAATTTCAGGATGAAGAGGTAAAAACATCACCCTTAAAACTCCCACCACACATCCGCTATGAACTGGAAAAGAACCTTGTGCTTTGCTACACAGGGCAATCTCGTCTTTCAGGCAACATTCATCAGAACGTTACAGAAGCGTATAAAAGCGGGGAACCGGGTGTTAGAAAGGCTTTAGAAAATCTAAAAGCAATCGCTGAATCTACTAAGACTGCCCTAATTCGTGGTCGTTTAACAGATTTCGGTGAACTCTTATCTGAGAATTGGCAGAATCAGAAAAAACTACATTCATCTGTGACAAATGAACAGATTGATAAACTTTTCAACATAGCAAAAGAGCACGGTGCAATTGGTGGAAAAGCTTGTGGTGCTGGTGGTGGCGGTTGTCTCCTTTTCTACTGCCAACCGACACGCGAACATAGTGTCCAACAGAAACTTGAAGAAGCTGGCACCCGAATTATTGACTTCAACTTTGATTTTGATGGACTTCAAATTTGGAGAGCAGAATAGTTAATCCAGATTTTTAGACGCCACTGCCGCCTGCTAAATTATTCGGTACACCCCGTGTGCCGTTTTCTATTACAATTACTATCATAAACAGCAGAGAAATCCCAATATACTTTGGAAGGAAAACTCATGGAAACTACCCCTATTGAAACCGATTTAGAAGCTGCTGAGTTCTTAAAATCCGCTCGTGAAAAAATTCTGACCGAGCTGAAAAAACGAATCGTCGGTCAAAACGATGTGATTGATCAACTGCTCATCGCCCTTTTTTCGCAAGGACACTGCCTTCTCGTAGGTGTACCGGGGTTAGCGAAGACCTTACTGATCAGCACCTTTGCGAAAATTCTTGAACTCCCATTCAATCGAATTCAATTCACACCCGACTTGATGCCTTCAGATATTATCGGAACGGATATTATTGAAGAAGAAGTGGATACCGGAAAACGCGCGTTCCGTTTTATCAAGGGACCCGTTTTCGCTAACATTGTCCTTGCTGATGAAATTAACCGAACGCCTCCAAAAACACAAGCAGCACTCTTACAAGCAATGCAGGAATACAAAGTCACGGCAGGTGGGAATACATACGCATTAGAACTTCCGTTCTTTGTGTTAGCCACACAAAACCCAATTGAGCAAGAAGGCACCTATCCACTCCCTGAAGCACAACTTGACCGCTTTATGTTCAATATCTACATTGATTATCCTGCGAAAGCTGAAGAGAAAGAGATTGTGATGACGACTACCTCTGCTTATGAACCTAACATTGAGCCGGTTATCACAGGTGAAGAGGTGTTGAGGTTACAACAGATTGTTCGAAAAGTGCCTATTGCCGAAGCGATGGTAGATTACGCGGTTGAATTGAGCATTAATACGCGCCCGACCCAGCCTGATGCTCCTGATTTTATTAAGGACTGGGTGAATTGGGGTGCGGGACCACGCGCATCACAATATCTCGTCTTAGGTGCGAAGGCACGCGCAATTATGCATGGACGTTATCATGTCAGTTATGAAGACATCAAAGCCGTGGCAAAACCTGTCCTGCGCCACAGAATTTTGACGAACTTTAATGCTGAAGCGGATGGAATTTCCAGTCTTGATATCATCTCACAGTTATTGGAAAAGGTTAAACCGCCAGAGGTAAATTGAGTTTTCATCTCATGTTTTGGTAAGGATATAGTGATATAGGTTTCAAAAACCGGAGGTATTATACCAAATTAACGGGATTAGAAGTCTTTTGATATAGCACACGGTTGCGAGGCACGGGGACCTCGCGCTACAAATCGCGTTAATTTGGTATTATACACACAATGGATGAAAAAGATACTACCATTCTTCAGGATCAGAGCCGTTTTAGAATGGATAAGACTGCATTTTCTGTTACAACGCTATCTGAAAAATCAGGTGACAAGGAATATTGGCTTTCCAAAACTCCGCAGGAACGATTAGCAGCACTTGAATTAATGCGGCAGATTAACTATGGCTACAATCCAGCTAACGCCCGACTTCAAAGAGTTCTTGAAATTGTTGAACTCATACCAAATTAACGGGATTTATCTCATTTTCTTGGCATTAGGTGCGGTTAGAAACCGCACCTGCCGAGTGGGATCAAGTTAATTTGGTATTACACCAGATTAAATGAGGAAGTCAAAATGGAAGAAAGAGAACACAATCAATCCAGATCAGGATTACCATTAGCGCAACAAACACTTCTAACTGCTGAAGACCTATGGAAACAGGCTGATGATGGTTATCAATATGAATTGGTGAAAGGAGTAATACGAAGAATGCCACCTGCTGGATTTGAACATGGGATAAGAACGGCTGAAATTGGGAGTCTTCTTAACGTACACATTAAAAAACATAAATTAGGATACGTTTGTGGTGCTGAAACAGGATTTAAAATTTCTCAAAACCCAGATACTGTACGCGCACCAGATGCTGCGTTTGTTCGTCAAGCCGCAATTGATGAACAAGGTATTCCGAAAGGTTATTGGGAAGGTGCTCCCGATCTTGCCGTTGAAGTCATTTCTCCAAGCGATACGTACACTGAGGTCGCGGAAAAAGTGGATGAATGGTTGAATGCGGGTTGTGCGATGGTGTGGGTTGTGAATCCACGCAGAGAAACAGTAGAAGTGTACCAATCTCCTGAGGATATCACCGTTCTGCGTGGAAATGATATCCTTGATGGTGGTGATGTAATTGAAGGGTTTCAGTGTCAAGTGCAGGATCTATTTGTGTGAACGGATTTGTGCCTACTTACCAAAAACCTGAATTTTCTACTCCGGATTCATCTAATCTTCGGGCTGGAGCCCCCTGCCTTCAGGTAGGGGAGGAAAGCTCGCTCTTTTTTTGTTGACAAATAATGCCAATCTATGTTATACTATATCAGCATCGTTGGTAGAGAATACAATCCTTGTTGCAAAACAAGGTCTCTACCACCACTAAATTGTATTAGGAACGATGCTGAAGGATATAAGCGATGCGAACCTACAAACACAAGATACGCAATCATGATAAAAACAAACGTTTGGGTAATATGCTTGACGATTTGGCAGCCGTGCATAATCACTTCCTGCGTCTTGAGCAACGGTACTTCCGCATTTATGGTAAATATGCTGGCAGGTATCGTCTGCAACCACATTTGACGAAGTTGCTCAAACGGACTAAAAAACACTGGGCTTGGATACCAAGAGACACACTTGACGCTATTATCATCCGTCTTGACACTGCTTACAAACGCTTTTTTGTCTATAAAAAGAATGGTGGCAAAAAGGTTGGTCTGCCTAAATTGAAAGCACGACACAAAATGCGTTCTGCCAAGTTTCAAACAGGATACATGCTTGAGAATGGGCGTCTCCGTATCTCTTTCAAAACGTGGGATGATAAGACACAATCTTTGAAGTTTGACCGTATCTGGTATTCTTTCCATCAGCACCGCGACTGTCAAGGTAATGTCCGCTATGTCCAAATCCTCCGAGACGCTGCAGGAGAATACTGGCTTTATATTATCACTGATGACACAAGCAAAGAAGTCTTGCCTGCTACGGGTAAGAGCGTAGGGATAGACTTTGGATTGAAAACCTTTTTGACGCTTAGCACTGGTGAAAAGATACAGAGCCCACAATTCTCGAAACAATCTTTGAACAAGTTGAGAACCCTTAACAAAAATGTCAGTCGTAAAGTTAGAGGTTCTGGCAACTGGTGGCGTGCTGTCAGACAACTCACACGGCTTTATTGCAAGGTTAGCAATCAACGACGCGATTGGCACTTCAAACTCGCTACAGACCTCTGCAGAAGGTTTGATACCCTCGCAACTGAAACACTGAACCTTGACGGCATGAAAAGGCTTTGGGGACGTAAAGTCTCCGATCTCGCTTTCTATCAGTTTGTTGAGATATTGAAGTTCAAATGTTTCAAACATAATCGTGAGTTCCATCAAGTTGGACAGTGGACAGCTACAACAAAACCTTGTAGCAACTGCGGACACAAAAATAATAATCTTACTCTTGATGACAGGCAGTGGATTTGCTCTAAATGTGGTTCACACCACGACAGAGACATCAATGCTGCTATCAACATACTTAGGGGCTGCTTAGAACCCCATGTGGAGATAATGTAAGTCAATCCTTCGGGATTGTTGTTGTCTGTGAAACACAAGCCCCCGCCTTTAGGTGGTGGGTGCTATGACTGTATCGTGTATCTCGTCGGATTCTTGTTCGTAATCTTTCAGTTTTCGGTGTAACGTTCGCACCCCGATATCCAGAATCTTCGCTGCTTCGGTCTTATTTCCGCCTGTCTCCGAAAGCGTTTTTTGGATAGCTTCCTTCTCAATTTGTGTCATCGTCATACCGACCCTACCGATGGCATCTTCCTCATCCTGATTTGTTCCGTGTAATACATCTTCCCCGTGAACGCGTTGTGCTCCAATTGATACCTCTGTAGCATGTTCATTGTTGGGAATAGGTAGCGGTATAAATCCTTCATCAGTCCGCTGTTCAAGTGCTCTGGCAATAGTCGAAAGCACATCAAGTGTTTTCCGCAGGACTGCTGCTGGATCTTCCGTATCGGTTGTCTGAAGCCAACTTGTATCCTCATCAGGAATGAGCGATGGTATGTCATCATGATAAACTGCATTGGGTTCAAGCAGGCGGACTGCTGAGAGAATAAGTCCAAGGATTGTCTTGTAAATGGCTACATTTTCTGTAGCAATTGCGCCGACATCTGGATGGACAACCTGCATAGATGTTCCCGGTCCATCAATAATTTGAATAGGGTACTTGGAATGTCCAATTTCTGTATCTATGGGAAAATCTTTAAGTTCAAGTTCCTCGGAAGTTGCTACAATAATAGCGGATTCAACATTTTTGAGTTGTCGAACATTACCGGGCAAGTCTGCATTTTCGAGATAGTTGAGTGCTTCAGGCTTTATACCTGTAACGCTTTTATTGTGTTTTGCGCTTAATTCAGAGATGAACGTATCGACAAAAGGTTGGATATCTTCGCGCCTGTCGCGTAGTGGAGGAATGTGGATTCGAAAGTGGTTCAGTCTATAATAGAGGTCTTGCCTAAATTTTTTATCCTTGACCGATTTTCCAAGATCAATGTTTGTGGCAGCAATAATTCGGACATCAACTTTAACGCTTTTCTCACCACCGAGCCGTGTGAATTCTTGTGTTTCTAACACGCGCAGAAATTTTACCTGCACTTCGGGGGACATTTCACCTATCTCATCAAGGAACAGTGTACCGCCATCAGCAAGTTCAAATACGCCACGTCGTTGGCTCGTGGCACCTGTAAAAGCCCCTTTCTCATGTCCAAAGAGTTCACTTTGAAGCAGGTCTTGGTAAAAAGCACCACAGTTGACCGCTTTGAATAGGCGATTTTTTCGGGGACTATTTTCGTGGATAGTTTGTGCGATAACCTCTTTTCCTACACCTGTTTCCCCAGTGATAAGGACAGTTGCACTCGTTGGTGCGACCTGCTGAACTTTGCGCAAAACAACTTGCATCGGTTCAGATTTACCGATAATGGGGTATGCCCTAGGATCGGTAAGGGGTGTTGGAAGGTTCATTTTGTCTCCCTGAAAAACCTGAACATCAATCGTTAACTACTTTGTTGAACGATCTCAATCAACCGCTGCGGGTTTTGCTTCACTTCTTCAAACACTTGAAAACCTTGACTACATGCAGCTTCACACAATCTTCTCATCACAGCACCTTTCAGTGCCCAATTTGTGGTGCGGAGGCTTTTCTGCAGATCACTACTAGTTTCAACAACGTGAACATTCGGCAAATCCTCATTAACCGCACGTCGCTGACTTTTCGGCAACAGGAAAATCAGCGTTACCGCTCGTTCTACCAAAAACGCGTTGCAACGCTTTAATATCGTCTTGTCTCAATAACGAAAAAACGAGGTCGTAACTTTCCAGCAAATTTACCGTCTGTTCAGGGACACCGTTCGCATCAAATTCCAGAACCTCAAGTTCGTGAAGGGGTGAAGTATCAAATGGAACGATAACATCTTTCTCGTTAACTGGCCTCTTTTTCCTGTCAATACAGCAATAATACCACGGAAAATATAGGTCAATGGTTGTCTTGCCATACTGTTCGTGTTCTCGAATCTGCTTTAAGCCCTCCCGCAATTGAACGGACAAAGGTCCAATAAACATCTCACCAGCGGGTAAACGGTAGTCTCTACTCTTATTATACCACCCCTCAGCATTGAAACCGCACAGTTCTTTTAGGCGAGACTTGAGACGATCAGGAGAACTACAATCTTCACCACTGAGCGGGTTATCAAGCTTATGTTTCTGCCCCGTTGTGTAAGAGTTAAAAATCAATATTTTCATATAACTACGCTTTCGCTTTTTGCTCCTTTTGCTGCCATATATGCAGAATTGGACTTGCGATGAAGACTGAAGAATACGTTCCTATTAACACACCGACAATGAGGGCTAAGGCGAATGTGTTAATTTCTTCCCCAGAGTTGGAGAGCACGAAGATGACTGCAACAACAAAAAGGGTTGTTATAGAGGTAATAACGGTTCGACTCAGTGATTGATTAATACTTCGGTTTAGCACTTCAACGTAATCGGTGCCGCGTAAAGATATTCCGTTTTCTCGGATGCGGTCAAACACGACGATTGTGTCATTGAGCGAATACCCAATAATTGTGAGGAACGCAGCAACGGTAGGTAAATTGATTTCCTTTGATAATAGTGCGAAAAGACCTAAGGTGATAAGCACATCGTGGATAAGTGCTGCAATTGCACCGATTGCAAAACGGAATTCAAACCGCCAAGAGATGTAGACCAGTAAAATAGCAATTGACGAGAGAACAGACCAGAGTGCCGACCATTTAAGGTCGCGACCAACGCTCGGTCCCACTTCCCTAACATTCACCCCTTCAGAGACAGCTTTCCAACCATCACCGCCTTCAAATAGAGCTTCCGTAAGGATACTTCCAACGCTTGCTTGTATTTGAATGGTAGCGTTTTCTGTGAAATCCACACCAAATTCTTGTGTAAAAGTCAGTTGAATCGCCGTGCCTTCAGCAACAAGTTCTCGAGCACTGATCTCGTTGCGCCGTTGTAAATCACCATCAACCAATTCAACGGTATCACCTGAATTCAAAAGATGCACTTTTTCAGCGGAGCTGCTCACTTGAAGGCTTGTGGCAGTAGCATCGCCAGGGTCAGCAATGATAGGTATATTAATCGACTGTTGCTGAAATTCGGGGCGATGTCCCATAGAGATGTATGCTTTATTTTCGTCCGGTTCAAGTTGGATTTTGGCATCTTCGTAGCCTAATTCAGTCAACTTTGTCTTCAACTCGGCTTCTGTTACAACTCTGTTGAATTTCGCTTCGACCTTAACACCCCCTCGGAAGTCAATTCCGAAATTCGGTCCACCATGAACTATAAGGAATACGATGCCGAAAATGATCAACACAGCAGAGAACAAAAAACCGGTGCGATATTTATTGATAAAATCAAAGTTTGTATCTTTCAGTAGTTGCAATGTTTTATTTCCTTTTCAATTCGCTTTGCCCGCTACCAAAATCAGTAGGTTTCAGCTCGGGACACTTTAGATATGTATAGATTTTATGCACCGCCTTGTGATGCGGAGCTGACTCCTACCAATTAGATGCTTAATTTTTCCACATCTCGATTTCCGATTGTCAAACCGTATATCTCGCGAGTGACAATAATGGCTGTAAACATACTGGCAAGGATACCAATACCCAGCGTTACCGCAAATCCTTTAATCGGACCTGTGCCGAAATGATAGAGGACGAGTGCGATAAAGAACGTTGTAAGGTTAGCATCCAAAATTGTAACAAATGCACGTTGATAACCACTCGTAATAGCGGTCCAGACTTTTTTTCCTGTTCTCAACTCCTCACGAATACGTTCAAAGATGAGCACATTTGCATCAACAGATATACCGATTGTAAGTACAAGTCCTGCGATACCTGGGAGTGTCAATGCTGCCCCAAAACCTGCCAATGCACCGAGAATGATTATCATATTAAAGACGAGTGCAACAATTGCTATTAACCCAGAGAGTCGGTAGTAAAGTACCATAAAAAGTAAAACACCAATAAGTCCAATAAGCGCGGCTTTTTTTCCGTTATCAATAGACTCTTGACCGAGGGTGGGTCCAACAGTCCGTTGCTCTCCAACTTGAACACCCACAGGGAAAGCACCAGCATTCAAGATATTTGAAAGATAATTTGCCTCCTGAAAATTAAAGTTGCCCTCAATAACGGCATTGCCTCTAATCTGAGTATTGATTATCGGCGCAGATTGCACTTTATCATCAAGAAGGATTGCCAAATGTTCCCCGATATGGTCGCCAGTGATTTTGGCAAATTTGCTGCCACCTTCCCGATCAAAATCCATACGGACAACGATGTCAAAAGCTGTTCCGCTGGCAGGTCTGGCATCATCAATATTATGACCTGTTAGGAGAACGGGGCTTTCCAAAACATACCAACCACCCGTTTCATGGTGATAACGAATTTCGCTATCTTCGGGCAGATTGTCTGGCGGCGGTGTATTCGCTGAACCCGACCATAAACGACCCCCGGAAGGTGATTTCTTTACCATCTTAAATTCTAAGCGACCCATTGTCTGCACAATACGAAGGGGGCCCGACGAATCCTTCGCCCCCGGCAACTCAATGATAATTCGTGGACGATTTGCTTCCTGACGGATAGAAGGCTCGGCAACACCAAAAGCATCAACACGATTTCGTAAGACAATCAACACCTGTTCAATTGCTTTATTGCTGTATTCCTGCATCCCACGTTCAGTTAATCGGAGTAGGTAAATTGATTGTGTTTCTTTCTCAGCGACAACCTTAACATTATCGAAAAAATCTACATCGTTTAATAGTTCAACCGCTTTTTCAAGATACTTCTTTTTTTCAGTTGGATCGGATCTGAGTCGTGAGGGAATTTCCACAAGCACGTTTAGTGCATCTCCACTACTAGCTTGTTCCGCTTGTCGGCATAAAATCTGATCAACTTTGAGCATTTCGGGAATAGCGTATGAATTTGCTTTTAGCAACTCCCTTTTTGACTTCTCCAAATCAACTTCAAGAACAAGGTGAACACCACCTTTCAGATCTAACCCTAAATTCAACCGATTGTTTGGTAGAATCCGCCTCAAGAGCTTTGGCATACTTCCGTATAGATGTAAATTCTCCAAAGTTGCGGCAGGATTTTCTTTCGCCTTGTCGGAGATAAGTCTCACAAAAAATTCTTTCGCTTCAGTAGTGTCAAACTGATAGTCAACTGTTTCTTTAAATTTGAGTTTATCTAAATGGACATTGAAGACCTCTTGGAGTTCAGCGGTTGCCTTTTGAAAGTTTTTGCCTTCCGGATATTTTACGTCCGCTAAATTTACCTTAAAAGCGTTTTCATCACTGATTTCAAAAGTAGGCAGTTTCTCTTGCATCCACAGCGATAAATTTCCAAACAACGGAAGGTAGAAACGATCTGGCGTAGGAATAAGGTATAATGCTGATAACAGCAAAACGCCAATGATTAAAACAATTTTCCAGATATTAAATCTGTACATCAAATGCTCCTATTTTCTATAACTAAATTTACGGATAGTAGAATTTAGACAGATTAGAAAAATCTTATTGTGTATTTACCTATTGCACTAAAACTTTGTGTCCTGTCCCTGAACAAAAAGATAAAAGGATTCGCTATTTAAACGTAGGCACTCTTCCATCCGCAAAAACCCTATCAATCGTGTGTATCTGAACAATAGGATTGTATCGAAATGTATATTAAATCCTACCAATATACTGGTTTTTTAAGAATAATTAGGTGCGCCTGGGAGGAATCGAACCCCCGACACGAGGCTTAGGAAGCCTCTGCTCTATCCCCTGAGCTACAGGCGCGTTTACCGTAAGAAAAACCCCCAGTCAAGGTTCAATCTGTTGCTTTACCTGTTGATTTTCACAATTGAAATATATCAAAGTAAGTGCTAATATTCAACAAGAGAAAAGATCTGTTGATCCGCAACTTTTTTTCGTCCCTCGAATTCCGTGAGTTCCAATAAAAGGGCAACGCCTACTATATCCCCCCCGAGTTTTTTGACGAGTTCAATTGAGGCAGAAAGTGTCCCACCGGTCGCCAAAACATCATCGCATATAAGCACACGACTCCCTCTCGGAAAAGCATCTTGATGAATACAAACCGCGTCAGTGCCGTATTCAAGGTCATAGGTAACTTCATAGCAATCAAAAGGTAACTTCCCACTTTTACGAATAGGAACAAAACCGATACCTAACCGATTTGCGAGGGCTGCAGCAACAATAAAACCTCGTGCATCAATCCCTATAATTACGTCAATCAACTCAGATTTAAAACGGTTTGCGAATACCTCTATTGCGGCGTTAAAAACTAACCCATTTCCTAAAAGAGGGGTAATATCTTTAAATGAAACACCTGGTTTAGGGAAATTCGGTATATCTCGAATAAATTTTGAAAAATCGCTCATACGTATTTACTTTTACGAATAGGAATGTCTACCCCTATAAGGTGATGTGAATTAATATATAGTTCGTAATTTGACTCTACTGACACATCCTATGAAGGGACAACGTGAGGATGCATCATAATTTTCATCCCTTTTCGGGATTCCATAGCCTCAAAGGCTTTATCAATTTCAACAAGTGGGAAATGATGTGTGATGAGCGGTTGTACGCGCACTAAACCTTTTTCAAGGAGCCGAACCGCTAATTCGTGATGACGAGGAACGCAACCGTGGGAGCCGGTAACGAAACACTCCTTATAGTGGATCGTGTTAGAGAGAACGCTCATCGGACGCATAGTCTTTGGCAATCCACCGAATAGGTTGACATACCCACGGTGTGCTACCATTTCAACACCCTGTTCATGCGCTTCAACGGAACCACACGTAGTAACAACGATATCCGGTCCTTCACCATCTGTTTCTTCGCGGCACCGTTCCACTACATCCTCTTCTTTAGAAGCGATATAGACATCCGCTTCGTAAAACTTTGCTATCTCCATCCGCAGTCGGCTTCGTTGAATGCCGATAACCTTGGTTGCTCCCATGACACGTACAAGATCAATCATCATACATCCGATCGGTCCCAAGCCGATAATCACGACACTCTTTCCAAGAGACATATTTACTAATTCAAGACCATTGATAGCACATGCCAAGGGTTCAGCGAGTGCAGCTTCATCAAAACTGAGATTTGTGCCAAATGTTGTAACAGGTCCTTCTTCCAAAACGAGACGAGGAAGTTTCATATATTGTGCAAATGCGCCAGGGATTTGGTAGCCGATGGCGTAATTAATATCGCAGTTGTTGCCAAGCCCGTTTCGACACCAATGACATTGCCCACACGGAACATCCGCTCCGATAGAGACACGGTCGCCTTCCTTCACACGGGTAACGTTTTTACCGACTTTGACAATCACGCCCGAATTTTCGTGCCCGATAATCGTTGGTGGCTCAACTCGTGGGTTGCCGTGATGGAAAATACGGACATCAGAACCGCATATACTGACCGCTTCAACTCGCATCAACGCTGAGTCGTTATCTATTTCCGGTTCTGGAACATCTTGCACATTAAATTTTTCAAGGCTTTCAAGTATAGCCGCTTTCATATTTCCCCTTATTATCCGTAAGAGCGTAACCTACCGTCCGTTTACGATGGATGAATTAGCACTTTTGCGTAAAACTCGCTTTTGTTCTTCATCATATATAATGCTTTGATGCTATTTGTTAACGGGACCTTATGTGTAATCAGCGGAGAGAGGTCCAACTTCCCAGCAGCCATTGCTTGCAGCACGGTTCGCCAATCGTCGTCGTTACCAGATGCGCTATAATCAGAATTCCATGTTCCCAAGAGACTCACCTCACGTCGCATCAGTTGTGAGATAAGTACTGCGGGTAGCGTAACATCTGCTGCGGGATTTCCAAGCAAAACAACACTCCCACCACGTCCAACACTACCTAACGCATTGAGATAAGTTTGTGGCACACCCGCTGCTTCAATACAGACGTGTGCTCCTCTTCCGCCAGTCTGTGAGTTCACTACATCAACTGCATCTTCTACTGCGCTGTTAAAAATACTTTCAAATCCGAGACGTTTTGCTAATTCAAGTTTTTCAGTGATAATATCAAACAGAAGCACCTGCGTTGCGCCCATAATCCTTGCCCACTGTGCAACCATTAACCCGATCGGACCGGCACCGAAAATAGCAACGGTTTTGCCAACAAGCGAATCTTGAATCCTGCGAAGTGCATGGAGTGCAACAGCAGCGGGTTCAGTCTGTGCTGCCTCTTCCAAAGTCACCCCATCTGGTACATGTATGATATTTTCTTTCGGAGCAACAACATATTCGGCAAAAGCACCATCACTTCGTGAACCGAGGTAATCGTAGTCGCTGCATTGGACATATTTCCCACTCTCACACGCCGCACACTTGCTACACCAGAGGAGCGGAAAAACAACGACCTTCTCGCCTTGTTCAAACTCATCAACACCTGGTCCGCAAACGTCAACAGTTCCAGCAAATTCGTGTCCGCAGACTGTAGGAAAACTGTATGTGCCTTTAGTAAAAATCCTTGGGATGTCGGAACCACAAACGCCACAAAAACCAATTTTAACCCTGATTTGCCCCTCAGAGACGGTTGGAATAGGCATCTGCGCTAACCGTAAATCTCCAACGCCGTGCAGCACAAGTGCCTCCATCAAACCACCTTGCATCACATGCCTCTTTCTGCAAGTCCAAGCGAAATAGCTTGATGAATCTGTTGAATATTTTTTGCCCGCGATCCTGATTTGTGAAAAACACTACTGGTCCCACCGACTAAGATATCCGCCCCAGCTGCTACCATTTTAGGAATATTTTCAAAACTGACGTTACCATCAACTTCAATTGGAAGGTTCACACCGCGTTCATTCAAAAAATATTGACATTCCGAAATCTTTCGTAGGGTCGCAGGCACCAATTTCTGACCAGCGAATCCTGGATTGACCGTCATAATTAACACGAAATCAAGCCGATCAATAACATACGTTATCGCGGAAAGCGGGGTCGCTGGGTTCAAAGCGACACCTGCTTTTATACCATGTTCCTGAATTACCGACAAAGTTCTATCCAGATGGGGCGCAGACTCAACGTGAACAGCGATTTGCTGAACACCAATATTTGCGACTGCTGCCACAAAAAAATCATTATTTTCCACCATTAGGTGAATATCGAAAGCGCAATCTGTTTTTGGGCGTAATTGTTCAATGAGTGCCAACCCAATCGGCATGTTTGGGACGAAGTGCGCGTCCATCAGGTCAAAATGTAACAGGTTAATCCCTGATTTTTCCAATTCCCGAATATCTGTTTCCAAATTACAGAGATCTGCACACATAACTGAAGGTGCTATGCAGATATTCTTATCTGTGGTATTAGGACATTGACTCTCAGGAGTCGGCAAGATATTTCTCCAATCAAATTCTAGTTTCTCACCTTACTATTATAACATAAAATGGATAAATTGTCAAATTTTGGATGGGCGGCGCAACCAAATTTAGAATTGACACTAATAAACTAAAAAGAGTATAATGTGTAAGGCAAATGTATGAAAAAGACTGAAAATGGAGAAATTAAAATGTTTCGCTTAAAAATGCAATTGAGAAGGCTTATTCTCGTAGGCATTTGCGTACTTGCTCTGCTTGCATGCGGAACAGGGGAAATACAAAATTTTGAAGGTATTCAGATTCTATCTGATTCGCGTTTAGATCGGATAGACATTCGAATTTATCTGCTTGATAGAAACGGAATTCCACTAATATGGAATCAAAGTATTCTCAGCCCAAGTGTTGGTGTTAGCACTATTTCAGAAGTAGATTTTATCACCAACGCAAAAGTCTATTCCATTCGGAATGGAGAGAAACATCGTAAGGTTTACGATGGTAGACTTATAGACGTGCGATGGTCGCAGGAACCCAATAGTCTTGATAGACTCCTAAGTGCAGAAATTCCACACAGATTCATTGAAGCAGACCCCGATCGCGATACTCACTTAGGTATTATTACCGTTGAGGTTAAAACTGAAAAACAAGGACCTTTTACGGATACCTTGGAACAAACTGCAATATATAAGAGGTAACAATGCCTATTCACACACAGGAATATAGACATTGGGAAGGCACTCTGAAACTCCACGACAAAACACGGTGGTGGGTAATTACAAAAGCAGAATTAAAACTGCTTTCTCAACGGAAAATTGTTCGATTAATTGTTGCGATCCCTCCGGTAATCTATGTTTTAGTTCATGCAATCCTTATCTACATATATAATCAGACGTTTCAGGATGAGAATTTAGGAGATCATTTACCATTTAACATTGACAGCGCGTTTTTCCAACACTTTCTATTTCGGATCTCACCGTTTCCCTCAGCGTTTTTGATTGCACTAGTAGTCATTTTTGGTGGTGCGGGGTTAATTGCCAACGATCTCAAGCACAATGCGCTTTCACTCTATTTGTCTAAACCTATTTCATGGGTAGATTACCTTATCGGAAAATTTGTTGTGATTGGTAGTCTACTTCTCTACATGACATTGATCCCTGGGCTTGTGTTATTTCTCGAACATGCGTTATTAACTGATACACCGTTCCTTAAAGAATATTATTGGATGCCCTTGTCTATAATCGTTTATTCGGTTGTAATCACCGCAATAACAAGTCTATTGATGTTGGTTTTCTCATCACTGACCAAAAATCCTCGGTATGCGACAATCGGCTTTTGTGCTGTTTGGTTTGGACTGCCTGTCGTCCACCAGATCCTTAAAGAGGTTCTTTCAACAAGCACAGTTGCTTTAGTTTCTGTTTGGGCAAACTATGATCGTCTTGGAAATATCTTGTTCGGCTTGGAAAGTGGCTACGATATACATTGGTCTTGGACAATCCTTGTATTAACCGCGTTGACTGCTCTATGTATCCTTGTTCTCCGTCATAGGATTCGGGCGGTTGATATTGTTAAATAGTCTTTATCTATTTTAATCTCATGCCATTAGCATCCCACATCTCATGTTCTGAATAGATTTGTGGGGGAGTGATTGGTGTTAGTGTCGGTAGCCAGTCTGGTCGGAATTGTTGAACCAACCGCACCACATTTTGATACGCAATCTGTTCCTTCGTCTCATCATCAATATGGGCGGCTTCAATTTGTGCTTGAACAAGACGAAAATCGTAGTATGGTAGGTCACTGCCGAACATAATCCTATCTTTACTGAGATGATTTACAAGATGCACCAAATCCCAACTTTCATCTGCACCTTCAGGTTTTTGTGCAACATCAAACCAGATATTTTCATACTTTCCACACTGCGCAATCGCATCAAGTTGCCCTGCTTTGTTCATTGAGACATGCCCAATGATGAAAGTTACCGTAGGAAACCTTTGTGCATACGCAGCGATATTTTGTGTTGAACCTGCCTGATGCAGCAGACACAATCCGTTGTGCATTACTACCACTTCCAAGAATGAGTATAATTCACCGCCGAGTGAATGTCCAGATAACGCTGGATGACAAACAAATCCGACTAAGCCATCATCCTGCATTGCCCTGTCAAGTTCGTCCACGCCTGCTTGTTCGTGACGGACTTCCACAATTCCAAGTCCAATCGGAAACCTATCTGGATTCTTCCGGCAAGCCCTTGCAATTACCTCGTTCTGTTTCCGCGTGTCCAACACACCGAGTGCCTGTGGTCCACCTGCTGTTGGACATGGAATCGCACCGATAACTCCCGCGGAAGCCATCCTTGCTAAACACTTTCCTACACCCTGTCCAACAACCGGTGCACGCGATACCGTCATGCCGATGTGGCAATGTACGTCAAAATACGGACGCATAAATTCTCCTTCTTGAAACGTTAAAATTCTGGCATAGGTGCGTAGGTATTAAAGCCATCTGTCCTATCCTCGCCTTGCAACAGATAGATTTTATGTGTAGAACGCCACGTTGCCCCGTGAAAACGAACATTGGCTGGCATATAACGCATTGTGTAACCGCATCGTCGTTTTTGTGAGACATTGGGACTGGAATTGTGGATTGTCCATGCATCGTGAAAATGGCACTCACCCACTTCCAACTCAAGGTCAACCGCTTTTGATATATCAAGGTCTGCCTCAACGACTTCGCTTCCAAAGAGATTATTTTCACGATGCACCGCTTCATAACGACGATCCTGCAAGTTGTGACTTCCGGAAATGACGCGCATACACCCGTTTTCCACCTTCGATTCATCAACTGCTAACCACATCGTGATGACGCGCATTGGATCCAGCATTTTGCCCCAATAAACACCATCTTGATGCCAAGGTACTTCCATACCGTCATTTTCACGTTTGCTGATAAAATGACTTGACCAAAGCACAATATCTGGTCCAATGAACCGTTCGATTACCTTCAACACACGTGGGTGCGTGAGGTATTTGAATAGGTACGGGTGTCCAAAATGTGGGACGTCCATCTGTTCTGGTCGTTTGCCTTCCGGTAAATTTTCGATCATTGCATCTACATAATCGCGAAGTTTGTCTAACTCTGATTCGGTAAAGATACGTCCGAAAGTAAGATAGCCGTTTTCCTTGTAAAAATTTACCTGTTCGTCAGAGACTGTTGTTTGTGGTTTCCAACTCATGTGTCACCTATTTTCATAAAATGAACCATCATTCATAAAGTTTAACAAAGTATAGCACATCATCATTTTGTTGACTACAGTCTATTCACAATTAAACAGAACCTGAACTTGACTAATTGCCTTGTTTGTGCTAAACTTGCCGTTGTCAACTACCCCGCGCTAAAGCGGGAGGCTTGTTAAGTCCATCAAACAGCGATAACTGCTTGGTATTGGTAAAGCCCAACGCTTTATTCGGGTTGTTTCTCGCTTCATAGAGGGTGGCAACCCACCGCTCTCCACGAAGGGCCGCAGCAGCCCTGAAAAGAATGTTAAGTGCAGCGTTGTGGTCTCTATCAAGAGAGAAACCGCAATAACCGCAGTTGAAAGTGCGCACCGCTAAGGATAAGGATAACTTTTTCGGTGCTTTCTCACCACAACAGGAGCAGATTTGCGAGGTATTCTTGGGATCGACTTGGTGGAAATGGAAACCGTCTCTTTCGGCTATGTTGCCAGCCCACTCAAAGAAGGTTGCCCAAGAAGCGTCACTTATACTTTTGCTGAGGTGTTTATTCTTAACCATATTAGAAACGCCCAAATCTTCAGTAACGAGGACGTTGTTTTTCTGGAGATGATAAAGTTTGTAGACCAATTTACCAATAAAGTCTTTTCGTTTGTTTGCCGTCCGTTCCTGATGCAAAGCAGATGCATGCACGGCTTTTTGCCAACGGTTGCTACCTTTCTTTCGGCGTGCCATCGTTTGGTTATGTTTATGCAGTAAGCCCTCTGCTTTGCGATACCAGCGCGGGTTATCAACTTTCTCACCTTCAGAAGTCGTGAGATAGTGGGTAGTTCCCATATCAACAGCGATCGCATCGGTCGGTTCAACTTTCGGAGTGTCAGGTAGCTCACAGACGATATGAGCATACCAACCACTGGCTTTTTTCACAAGCGTGACTTCCTTCGGATCCCCTTGAAGCAGACGGTGCATATATAGCCTGACTTCGCCCAACTTTGGCACTTTCAGGCGGTTGTGTCTAAAATCAGTTTCTATGATCGGGTTCTCACGAACACCTTTATATTTTCGCAGACTCCATGTCATAGAACGGACGCGCTTTTTATAGCGTGGATACCCTTTTTTGGCAGCTCCGTTTTCACAACGTCTGCGGAACGCAGCAAACGCCTTGTCGGTTCGTTTGAGAGCAGACACTTGCATATCTTGCGGCACTGCACGGAAGTCGTCATACTTCGAACGAGCTGCCGTCAAAAGTGCTTGTTGATCATACTGAGTGACAAAACGATTTTCAGTCTCACGCGCAACAATCCGATCATGACGCGCAGAGTTCTGAAGTTCACACAGATGGTCAAGCCATTCAAACAAGGTGTGTGCCTGTGTTTTCGTAGGATACACAGGATATTTAAAAGTCAATTTCATGGTCCATCTCGTCTCTCGTCTTTAACCCCTGAACAGTGGGTAGGCAGACACGCCACCTTGCGGGGACGCTGTTCGTGTCTGCCAACGAGATATTATTATACCATATTTGACACGCTTTGTCAAGGAAAAAATTTAGGAGCAGCGTTTCCTCCCCGCCTTAAAAGGCGAGGTTTCCACGCTGAAGAAATTGATGAAAATTGTAGTTGCACCGGATTCATTTAAAGGAAGCGTTACTGCACTGCAAGCAGCGAATGCTATTGAGCAGGGATTTCGCCGCGTGTTTCCAGATGCTATCATAGAAAAAATACCGATGGCAGACGGTGGTGAAGGCACTGTGCAATCTCTCGTTGATGCCACCGGAGGGGATATTCACACAAAACGTGTGCTTGATCCATTGGGAGATGAGATTGACGCACAATTCGGGACTCTTGCGGATGGAGAAACAGCGGTCATTGAGATGGCATCTGCTTCCGGTCTCACGCTTGTCCCACCTGATAAACGGAATCCGATGCAAACAACTACCTATGGGACAGGGCAACTCATCAAATCTGCATTGGATGCCGGTTGTAAACGTTTGATCATCGGTATCGGTGGGAGTGCGACAAATGATGGCGGTGCTGGAATGGCTAAAGCACTCGGTGTCCAGTTCCTGAAGGCAGATGGAAACCCGATTGACCGGGGTGGAGGTGGACTGGGTGAATTAGCATCAATAGATATATCAGACCTACATCCGGGTATAGCGGAAACCGAAACTGTTGTCGCTTGTGATGTTAACAATCCGTTGACGGGTTCCGATGGGGCATCCTATGTCTACGGTCCTCAAAAGGGCGCAACGTCAGCGATGATAAAAAAACTGGATTCAAATCTGGCACATTTTGACAAAGTCCTGGCGCGGACACTTGGACAATCCTTTAATAACATTCCCGGCGCAGGGGCTGCTGGTGGTTTAGGGGCTGGATTGATGGCGTTTCTCAATGCCAAATTGAGACTTGGCGTTGATATTATGATTGATGCTGTTAGGCTTAAGGAGCGAATGGAAGGCGCGTCTCTTGTCTTCACAGGTGAGGGACAATTGGATTTTCAGACCGCGTTTGGGAAGACTCCTGTTGGGGTTGCGAAGGTTGCGAAAGCGGATAATATACCTGTCATTGCAATTGCAGGTGGAGTCGGTGAAGGGGCTGATGCCGTATATGAAGCTGGGATTGATGCAATGCTAAGTATCGTGCAAGCACCGATGTCGCTTGAGGATGCGGTTGAAGATGCGCTGCAACTGATAGCAGATACTGCTGAACAAGCTGCACGATTGGTTGCGATTGGGAACACACTTAGTATCGGATAGAAATGAAGTTGTTTTCTCTGTTTTAAACCTATTTGTGCCAATTTAAGAAAAGTACTACACACGCAACGGTAGGTGCGGTATCTAACCGCACTCATAAGCGTCAATTTAAGGAAAGAACTCGTTTGTAGTCGCGCAATGAATTGCACGACTACGAACGCTGATATTCTCGTCCTTTGCGTTATTTGAGATGTTGATACAAAAAGGTGCGGTTAGGGAACCTTAAACGTATAGCGGTTTTCTTAAATTGACATCCATTCTACTATAACAATACCGGTGTATCTGTGATACTCACGACGGCTAAAGCCGTGTGCTTCTTTTAGCACACAACCCTCCTATGTGATTCCTGCTTCCGTCTCTCGTGCCTCCGAATGAGGTCTTATTTGTACTCCACAGGCGTAACTTCCCGTGTATCCCACGGTAGGTTGTTAGCGAATGTGGTAGGGTCGTTGTAGTAACAACGTATGTTAGTTTTTCTCTACCACATTCTAATGTTTTAAGTGATTTCGCACCAGCACCACACATCTTATCACGGATGGGGACAGGACTCAACACAGGTAAGTGTTGAGGTGATAACCCTGTCCAACGATGCTACATATAGTCTAACATGTTTTGGTGCAAATGTCATAAGTTTTTTGACCCACGGCTAAAGCAGTGGGATTGTCAGATAATTCCCTTCATAAAATCATCGGTCTCGGTCTGCCATCTTTTCAACTCTGTTGCCAATGCTTGGATACGTTCGGAATGTTCAGGAAGTTCAGCGAGGTTTGTTGTTTCCCACGGGTCTTGTTCCAAGTCAAAAAGTTGAATGCAATCCGTGCCTTTGCCTGTTTCCTTAGAAACATAGTAACGGATGAGTTTCCAACGTCCATCACTGACAGTGCGATGGATGTCTTTATACGCAGCAAAAACCGAATCACGAACCTTATCAACACACCCCTCCATCAATGGCACTAAGCTGTATCCTTCGACTGTATCAGGGCAGTCAACCTTCGTCAGGTCGCACACGGTGGGAAATACATCGTAGAGGTAGGTTAAAGTATCCACTGATTGTCCTTCTGGCACTCCTGGACCGACAAATATTGATGGAACACGGATGCTATGGCTATAAAGATTCTGTTTACCGAACAGTCCGTGTTGTCCGACAGCGAGTCCGTGGTCTGCTGTGTAAATGACAATGGTGTTATCCAGTTGTCCTATTGCTTCTAAGGTCTGCAGCACACGTCCCATTTCGGCATCCATGTGCGAAATCATACCGTAATAGTCTGCGATATGTTGCTGCACGATTTCTGGTGTGCGCGGGAAAGGTGCTAACATTTCGTCACGAATTCGCATCTCACCATTGTCAAACGGATGTTCAGGAAGAAAGTTTTCTGGAATAGGTATATCTTCAGGTGGATACATCGTTGCGTATTCGTCCGGTGGTGTCCGCGGATCGTGCGGTGAAGTAAAGGAAAGGTAAAGAAAGAATGGGTTAGGTTTTTCATAGTTTTCTAAAAACTGCACGGCGGCATCCGTAAACAGTTCCGTAGAAAACTTATCACCGATATATTTGGCTTTTCTCGGGTATGCCCCGGTTGGATCGTAATCAAAAACGGGCACTTTATATTGGTTGCCCATTCCACCAAAGAAAATCTTGCCACCATCAGCGAAACTATTGATATATGTTTGCCTGTCGTTATGCCATTTTCCAGTACCGAATGTATGATAACCTGCTTCGCGCATTACCTGAGGCCAAACTGCTAAATCTCGGTTAATCTGTTTCCCACCGCTACGGAAAAGATTTGCGCTGGTGAGGACAGCAGCGCGACTCGGCACGCAGACCGCACCGCTGAGAGAACCCATGATATGTGTTTGGTGAAACGTGGTTCCGCGTGCCATGAGTGAATCCAGTATCGGCGTTTTGACTGTTGGATCACCCATCCCTGCGACGGCATCCCAACGATGGTCGTCAGCGATCATAAAAAGAATGTTAGGTTGTGTAGACATAATTTCTCCTATAATACCTAATTAACGGGATTAGAAGTCTTTTGATATAGCACACGGTTGCGAGGCACGGGGACCTCGCGCTACAAATCAAGTTAATATGGTATAATACCTAATTAACGGGATTTGTCCTATTTTCCGGTCAGTAGGTTCGGTTTCCTAACCGCACTGATAGATTGGAATCAAGTTAATTTGGTATAAGTTGGTTTATTGTTATTATACATCGGTAAGAAAACGTCTATTTTTCGAAACAGAATGTTACTCACATATAAAGGATATATTGATGAAAATAGTATCTATTGAACAATTTTACCCACGGCGTCGGATGCGACTTGTGACGGCTCCCCACCCTAAAGGATGAGGCTTCCTTTAGAGGAAACCCATCTATTCTGAACTTGATGAGTGGGCATCTTTTGCAGTGCTTATAGCCTGCTTCTCCGATTTCTCGGAGGGACTTGATAGACCTCAGCAATTTGAGGTGGCACCCGCCACGGTGCAACTACAGGGTATATATAGACCCCAGATATACCCAGATACTTTGGTTCTTTGGTGTTCTGTTTATTTCGCAGTTGTGGAGGGAATACCTACACAATCTCTATTTAGCGAATATAGGACTCGTCACAAACGACTAGAGGATCGTAACCTCCGAAGGTATAGGTCTGATTTGTGGTCCTAACGGAATTAACCGTTCACCGTTCTCTCAAGCAATGAGTAGGATAGGACACTGACAAGGTTGCCAGTGATTGCTTTCCTATCCAAACGGTTGAGAATAGCATACCACATTTCTTGAAAAAAGTCAAGTTTTTTTGGCGGTGTTTCATCCCCGAGCTAAAGCAACGGGGAAACCTTCACACCGCAGCGTGAGGTAAAGATAACTACAGACACAGGCATCGTTGGATGGGGTGAAACTACGCTCAAAGGTAAACCTAAAAGCACCTATGCAGCAGTTGAAGAACTTGCAGACTATTTTAGCGGATTGGTAGATGCGGTTAAAAACAACATCTACCAAAATAGTTTTCTATACAACCGGTTTCCGTTGATAAACGTAAGGCGGTTCAAGTATTAACTTCTGATCTTCGTCTGTCATCAAATCACGGAGTGCGTCATCATATCTCTCGTGTCCCCAAGAAGCATGTCCAGGAGAGTATTTGAACAGAATTGAGCGGCGTTGATGTGTAGCAGTCCACGGGAGGGTGCCATGTGTCAACGCTTCGGTGAAGATAACAGCATCGCCTGCCTTCTGGTGTACTGGTGCCATACATGTCTTGTTGTCCTTCACCGGATGGAACTGCGGTGGACAAGGATAGTTGCTTTTATGGCTGCCGGGAATACAGCAAAAACCCCCGTGTTCCGGAAGCATGTTTGTCAACGCCCACGAAACGACTGTCAAACCGTTATACATCCGGTCATTTCTGAAAACATAGTATTGTGATGGGTCATAAGGTGTACCACCACCATGAAGTGTTCCGCCCGGGTTTCCTTCTTTCATCAAAATGCCATAAACATGATCAAGCCGAAATTTTGGACCGACAATTTCGGCTAAGCACGGCATGATACACGGGTAGTTGAGAAGTTTCCGAAACGCGTCATTTTCCCAACTTAAAAAACCACCAAATCGTTGTGAATGGATATTATCGTCCGCAGGATCAGCGTAGTTTTGTGCGTCAATCAAGGCGTTTAGTTCTGTGAGATCATCTGCGTCTAACACGCCTTCAATGTTGACATATCCCTTCAAGTCAAAAAGATATTTTTCTTCAGCGTTCATTCGGAGATCTCCATCCTAATTATTGATGTGGCGAGCGCGAGGTCGGTTCAATTCGTGTGACAACGATTTTTGACCTGTCGATGAGTTCACCAACGCGGGCTGAGATTTCGTTTACCCAGCGGTCATCTTCGTAAACCGCTGCATAGAGCCGTTCCCGCTGCTCCTCGTCTTCAAACCGACGAATCCAGACATATAGGTCATCTTCTTCTTCACCAATGAAACTACCGATAACAACCATACCTTTAGAAATTTGGAATGGGATGACCGTTTCTTCCATGTATTTCACCCAGTTGTCGCGTTGTCCGGGTTGTGTTCGATATTGCCGTAATTCAAAAAATGCCATAAAAATCTCCTTTCGGGACTATAAATAATGGGACCAAGAAATGCCTCTAATGTTAACTTAGTTTTCAGCAGATGTAGACTCATTTATCTTCCTGTTCTGTTTGATGTTCTGCAGGAACAGATTGACCGACAGGTTCTTTTTGCCAACGTCTCTGTATAGCGTGAACATGGAGGTAATTTCCCAGTTCTTGCAAATCTATATGATCATAATCTTCTTTAGCAATAACAATTGTAAGGTTTTCACAAAATTTCCTTTCGGTATATATAGCTCTGATAAAGGATTCAATTATTTCAACAAGCATTATTTCCCGAGGAACTTGAATTCGGGCATCCTTTGTGCCTACAATTGGAATTACAAGGTTGCTGAGTCTACCATGTGTACCGATATACTGCCAAAGTTTTGTGAGGCTTTGTCTAACATTTTCAAGCGAACTTACTACGCCTTCTTCATTCAACTCATCAATTGCAACTAAGTAAACGACCTGATTTTTAGGAGATACTTTCGCCACAGTGCCAAACTCATAACGTCTTAATTTTCCGGACGTATTTTCAGCAGGAACATGTTTTTGATCCTCTAAAGTTCTTACTAAATCGTCGTCAAGGTGCTCTACATTATCATAATACCTTTTTGTAAATTGTCCTTGTAAGCTGCTCAAAGAAATTAAGATATTATTAGTATCAAATGTTGTATTCGTACCAATAATAAAATCTCCTTTCATTTTAAAAATATCGCCTACTCGGATTTCTATTGAAATGTCTGTTCCTTCTAAGCGTTCACGTACCGAAAGCATCCGTTTGGACTTTCGCCGAATCTCTATAATAGTTACAGTTAATGCTAAGCTAGTACATGTAATGAATACCCAGAAATTACCAGATGCCCATTGCATAGCATCAGGAATGGAAAAAGTGAGCATTTCAATTAGCAACCAGAACCCACCTAGAATGCTGAGGAAGGTTTTCACACCCCCAACCAATAGGTAGCGGAAGTGGTTTTTAGAAAGGAAAATAGGCAATTTCATAAACCCAATTTAGCGTACACATTTTCGGCATAATAGTATGGACCCGTTTTTCCCTCTTGTCTCAGAGACACATGGGTTTCAGGCCAAGTTGATAGGGCATGACCTAGAATAACGGCGTTGAAACTAATATGAACAACCAGTTGATCGTGAATAATGACCGGGCACCGATTCGTATCTTGGAATCTTAAACCGTTCAGGTTAACGCCAATTATCGGTAAACCTAGATCCAATGCCCGCTCCATTTCCCATTGCACAAACTTATGGAGGTAGCGCGTACTTTCACCAATCAAAACAACAAAACTTTTAGCCGGTTGAATCTGTTTTCTTAGTCCGCGTTTGATTTCTTCTTCTGCACTATAATCATAATCAGACGCGACATTCAAGTTTTGTCCATGGTAAAAGTTAAAGTGTGTGTTGTGGTTTCGTTTCCACGTTTGCATTATCTGGTAGTAACGAAAATCATTATAACCGTCAAAGCAAACGTAGACTCTGTCTCTATTAGCCATAATCTCACCTTCTTACTTTTAAAACTAATGAAATTAGGTTTTAATTTGGCAATTCCTTGTATGCGTCTTATATAAACACATCCTCTCGTAAGGATATCAGTTAAAACTGCCTCTACAAATTACCGCACCTATTTCAAAAATTTTCATCATAGAGGTATAGGGCAATTGTGGATCCAACAATGAACACTAAGTCCGATCTTTCGGACATGGGCTATATATAGTTTACCACATTATAGTCTATCATAACCATAACCTTTACCAGTAACCTCGAAAAGTGCGGATGCCGCTAGGAAGTGGATATCCGCATCTGAGTCTTCAAGAACTGTTTCCAGAATCTGCGTGGTGCTATCGTTTTTTGCCTCCCCCATTGCTCTTATCAGATCAATGCGGAGCGCACGTTCTGTTTGTTCAGCATGTAACTCAGTAAGTTTTGTAACAAGTGCTGAAACCGCGTTGTCGGTAGCAATTTTGCCGAGTGCAATTGCAGTATCTCTCCGAATTTCAATATGATTTTCATCGTTATTCAATATTTCAATGAGTGGGTCGGTTGTTGAAACATCAGCGAGTTCACCTAAAGCCTGAGTTGCTAAACGTCGGACGTCTTTATCGTCCTCATTTTCTCCGTTTGCGACGAGGACAAGGTCAGCAGCTAAAGCAATTGTGCCCGTTTCTCCAATTTTACGTGCCGTATCTTTGCGGATGTCTATATCCGTATCAGCGAGCGATTCCCTGAGTTGTGAAAGATTAAGAGAACGTGTTCGTCCCAATACCACGGATGCAGCGTTTCTGATAGGATTACTCTCCCATTTATCGTCTGCGCGCATCTGCATTTTTTCTGCGATAAACTCAGGGAGGTTAAGTTTTTTAGCTGCCGCAACGAACCGTTCCCAACTCCAGTTCCGTTTCCTATCGTTTAAAGCTAAATTGTGCCTGTTCCACTCATCTTCAAGTGCGACAACATACTCCGTCCCATCAATAAGAAGATTGGCGAGGGCGTCCGTTGCCTTGCTTCCGCCGATTTTCCCAAGTGCAAATGCAGCTTTGATGCGAGGAGAGGCGTTTGTCAAGACAAGCGTGCTGGCATCTAATGTAATCTGTTTATCCTCTAAGATAGTGATTAATTGTAGCACAGCAGTTGTGCTCTCCAGTTTGCCGAGTGCAACGATGGCGTTTTTCGCTATATTGCCGATACGGTTGTCAAGCGATCGGATTAGTAGGTCTTCTGAACTTTTATCACCGATGTTACCGAGTGCAGTAACTGCTGCAGCTCGAATAGCATCAGATTCTAACTGATTTTCAATCATTAGGCTCAATTTTGGGACTGCTTTCGCGTCTTTTATACTTCCTAAAGCAGCAACCGCTTGCAACCGAACCGCACTGTTTTTATTATTGAGAGCGACGCGGAGTGCGGGTGCCGCGCGCTCATCACGCAGTGCATTCAACGAGGCAACAGCAGCTGCACGGATAGATACCGATTCTTCGCTGTTTTTAAGAATTGCAATTAAGGGTTCTACTGTCTTTCTGTCTTTAAAACCGCCGAGTCGAGTAACTGCTTCTTTACGAAGGACATAACTTGGATTTTTCAACGCTTCAAGCATCATTTCTAATGCGGAACTGTTATGAATGACCCCAAGCATATAGACGATTGCCCAGCGAGTCCATTCGTCATCAGCGGATTTGAGAGCATCAAGCAAGAAACCAGTTGTGGTTTCATTCCCATTTGTAACAAGTGCACCGATGACTTCATTCTGTACAGATTGAACTTCATGTCCATCTTCGAAACTACCACGTCCTTTTTTGATGATCTCAACAAGACCTTTATCCGCAAGCGTAGGGCTTATTTCTCTGAGTGCTTTCGTTGCTTCAAGTCGTGCAGTTTCATACTTATCAGTTCTGATTATATCAAGCAGAGGTTCAACACTTTTCTGAGATTTGATTGTGCCTAAGGCGATCGCAGCTTCTTGGCGTACAACTCCCTGTTTATCTTTTTTTAGCGCAGTAATTAGCGCATCAACGGCATCATCACCACCGACTCTGCCAAGTGCCCATGCGGCATTGCGCCGTACCGTAGCGCGTTGATCATCCGCTAAAGTATTCATTAGCGGTTCAACCACGGTATCACCTTTGAAAATGCCAAGGACGTGTGCGACTTCACTCCGGACAAGGCTGGGAATTGGCTTAAGTTCACCCCAAATCCGATAGTAAGGACGCGGATAATCTGCAGTCCATTCGATATTCAGGGAATCCAAATGAGATCTCAACGCGTCTAATGTTTTGTATTTACGTTTCATGTGACGTTGGAAATCAGAGATTTCATCGAATTGCATTGACAATACCCAAAGAAGTGCGGGGAGCGTTTCCGTATCTTTAATTCGACTAAGCACTTGGACAGCGTTTGCACGGATAACAGCACTCGTTTCATCACTTAGCATCAGCAACAGCATTGGTTGCGTAGCATTTGCGGGTTTCAATTGCCATAAGGCATTGATAGCTGCGGATCGGACTGTTTCGCGGCGTAGTTTATCCATTGAAATGGCAATCAATTTGCGAATTGTTTCTTCAGAGGAGACGTTTATTTTGCCGAGAGCGTCAGCTGCTTGTGTTACTGTTGTATCATCAAGTTCAAGTGCTGCAGTAAGGGCGGTAACAGCTGCATTATTGGGACCGCGTGCGCGCATGTTACCAAGTGCTTTTGCAGCGACGGCTTTAACCTCTTTATTCACATCACCTATTAGTAGGTCAATAAACGGTTGTATGGCACGGCGATCTCCAATAGAGTTAAGCGCGTTTGCGGACTCTAATTGCACATGGAATTCACCAGTTTGAAGTGCGTCTAAAAGTGCAGGAACCGCAACGCCACGCATTGAGACTAAAGCGGCGCGTGCTGCACCTTTCAAATCCTCGTTTGCCAAGAGTTGAATTAGAGGCATAACTGAGGTCTCCGACTGGAGTATTCCCAATGTATCAATTGCAGCGGATTGTGCTCTCAAGCGGTATTTTTTCATCCAAGAGTCGTCAATATACGCACTTGCTATAAATTGGTATTGATCGGAAAAACCTTCATCTTCATCTGGTATAACGTTGGTTGCCCCAGTTTCAAGGACTGTCAAGAGTGGAGCGATAGCGGGTTCGCCAATACGATCAAGGGCATCAACAGCGGTACTTTTCACATAACTGTTGGAATCTGCCAAGAGTTTGATTAAATCATCAACTGCCGCTGCCGCTTGAAGTTTACCGAGTAATTTTGCTGCGTGCATTCGAACTTGCGCGTTATTGTTCCTTGTAGCGAGTTGAAGAATTGATACGATTTCAGGGTTTGGTTGAAATTTGGGCTTGCAGAGTGCTCCCACAGCAACGATGGCACTATAAGCAACTTCAGGTGCTTCATCCGTTTTGGTGAGGATTGATTTATATGTCGCAATTAATTCATTGCTTTGTAACGAGCCTAATTCTTGTATCGCTGCTTTTTTAATCTGTGGATCTGGGTGTTGTGTAGCATTTTTTAGCAGGTTTGTGAGATTTGCGCCTGCACCATCTGTTCCGCTGCTGAGTTGTTGTACGAGTTTAGCAACAGCTTCGTGGACAGAGGGTTGATAACATTTTTGTGCTTCTAATAGTGCAGTAACGACAACCGCGTCTGATCTCTTTGCTAAACTGGATAACAAGTTAGGTTGTTTTTCAACTGCCATTACGAGTGCAGTAGCGAGCAATCCTGAGATAGAATTTCGTGACCGAATAAGCCGTTCCTGATGATTGAGTTCGTCAGAATCCGGATCTTCGAGTGTGGAAATCGCATTAATATCGTTGTTTAATGTTTCAAGATAGGTCAATACTTGCGCAATGGCTTGGTGCCAACTTATCGTATCTGTGCTATTCCGTAACTGAAGTAAGCGATCAAGATATACTGCTTCCTGATTCTGTGAATCGTTGGCGCGCGATTTTTTAACAGCCGATTCTGCCGAAGCATAATCTCCACGAACGATTGCTTGTCTTGCGGAGAGAATTGCCTTGTCTTCTTTTTCACCGCACCCGATAAGAAATGCGATACAGAGAATAAGATTAACACAGATTATAGAATATTGTTTCATAAGCGTATTGATGCGACAAACCAAGAGGTTGTCTGAAAACCGTGCTTGCAACATTCTGCTGCGAATGTGTGCAAGCCCTAAAAAATTCAAAGAGGCGCAATGAATTGCGCGACTACAAACACGGTGTCTATTCTCCCGCAATTACCAATTTCGTAAGATCGGCTACAGCATAGACAGGTTCGGCTATACTATTTAGTAATGCCAATCGATTTGTGCGCAGCGCGGGTTCTTTCGCCATCACAAGGACATCGTCGAAAAACTGGTCAATTGCTGGCTGTAATTCAGCTAACTGTATCAGAAGTTCCGAATATGCTCTTGACTGTATACTTTTCTTAAAGTCAGATTCTGCATCGCTGACACGAGCGTACAGTTCTTTTTCAGCATCAACATTTAGCAGCGAAGCATCCACAGTTTCTGGTGCATTATCGGGTAAAATTCTTAGCACCCGATTAAGTGCATTATATACTTCCTCAAAATCGTGTGTCAAGCGAAATTCGGCAAGTGCGTTGGCACGTTTAAGAATATCCACGATGTTGACGTCACCGACTGCTAACACTGCATCTATAAGGTCTGGAGCATACTGTTGTGTCTGTAAAATGCCGCGTAGACGTTCTTTGATGAAATTAAGCACGTTTGTTTTTGTATCGTCGACTAATTCCACCTTGTAGAGAGAGATTGCTTTTGGGACGACTGCATCTAAAGAGAGTGGCAACTGTCGGTCTTGAAGGATACGAATTGTGCCGAGGGCATGTCTCCGTAAAGAGTATGGGTCTTGCGAACCCGTTGGACGTTCTTCTATTCCGAAGTATCCGACGATTGTGTCAAGTTTGTCTGCAATGGCGAGGATCGCGCCGCCTTCGCTTTCAGGCAGCGGTGTATCTGCTCCAAGCGGCTGATAGTGTTCTGCAATAGCGATGGCGACAGGTTCGGATTCACCAGAGTTTTTGGCGTAATATCTACCCGTAATCCCCTGCAGTGATGGAAATTCGATGACCATGTGGGTGGTTAAATCTGCCTTACAGAGCCATGCTGCACGTTGAGTGTGGTGGTTGGTCGTTTCTGCTAACTTCAATTCTGTGCCAATGAACTTAACCAACGCCTTAAGCCGTTCCGCCTTATCCAAGAGCGAACCGAGTTTAGCATGAAATACGACTGAACCTAAACGTTCAACCTTATCGGCAAGGGTGGTCTTCTGATCCTCACTATAGAAGAACTCGGCATCGTTGAGCCTGGCACGGAGGACACGTTCATTCCCGTGTCGAACACCATCAATATTACCGTCTGTGCCATTGGAAATGGTAATGAATTTTGCAGCAAGTTCAGTTTCGCTTTTCCACATAGGAAAATAGCGTTGATGCTTTTTCATTGCGGTAATCAACACCTCAGTCGGTATTTCCAGATGAGACTCGCTGAAATTACCAACAATCGGTTGCGGATTTTCTACGAGATAGTTTACCGTATCTAACAATTCTTCATCCAATATGGGCAGACATCCTTGGGTATCTAAAATGGTTCGGGCCTGTTTTTCGATTGTATCACGACGTTTGTTGGGACAGACAACAACATCTGCTGCATGCAATTCCTGAATGTAGGTGTCCGAGTCAGCAGATATCAAAGTGATTGGGTCGGGATGTAAAGATCGGTGTCCGTAAGTTATACGTCCTGCATGCGCTGCGCCGTAAGCACAGTTCACAACTGCATCTCCGAGTAATGCGACAAGCCATCGGATAGGTCGTGCAAAGCGAGGATGTGTTTTTGAAGTGCTTTCACCTGTTTCCCATCGCATTGTTTTAGGAAAACGGAGTGTTTCAATCCATTCAGTTAGGAGCGTTTCCAAGAGTTCGTGTGTCTGTATTCCTTTTTCAAGCTTGGTTGCAGCGATATATTCACCACGTTCGGTTTCAACGATGCGAAGGTCAGAGAGTTCAACACCTTGTGCTTTTGCAAAGCCTATTGCAGTCTTTGTCGGCTCACCGTTTTCATCGTAAGCAATACTTTTGGGGGGACCTGTGACCTCAGTCTCTTGGGTTTCCTGCAGCACTTGGACATCTTTGATTGAGAGTGTTATACGGCGCGGTGTGCCGAATGTTTGAATTTCGCCAAACGGAATTCTGTGTGTGGTAAGAGAGTCTGTGGCAATTTCACTGAGTTGCTCAAGGACAGGTGGAACATAACTTGCGGGTATCTCTTCCGTGCCGATTTCAAAGAGAAGTTCAGCGGTCTCAGTGCTTACCGCGGTTTCGGTGCGGTTGGAAACCGCCCCTACCGTGGTGGGGGTAGGTGCGGTGGAAGTTGATGTCGTGCTGAAACGTCCAAGTAGCGGGTGTCCCATCTCTTCGCGTTGTGTGACGTAAGCGCGTGCAATACGTTGTGCAAGTCTTCGTACACGTTCAATGTAACTTACTCGTTCCGTGACGCTGATAACACCGCGCGCATCCAGCATGTTAAAGGTATGTGAGCATTTCAGGACATGGTCGGTTGCGGGGAGAACTAAACCAGCATCAAGACACGCGTGGGTTTCTTTCTCGTAGGTGCTAAATAGGTCAAATAGCATATCTACGTTTGCGTGTTCAAAGTTGTAGGTTGAGTATTCCACTTCGCTTTGCCGATAGACATCTCCGTAGTTGAGGTGTTCATTCCAACGGATGTCAAAAAAGTTGTCAACATCCTGCAGGTAGAGTGCGATCCGTTCGAGTCCATAGGTGATCTCAGCACAAATCGGATCAAGATCAATGCTTCCCATCTGTTGGAAATAGGTGAACTGTGTGACTTCTGCACCGTTCCACCAGACTTCCCAACCGAGACCAGATGCTCCAAGTGTGGGTGATTCCCAGTCGTCTTCTACAAAGCGGATGTCGTTTTTACGAGGAGAAATGCCGAGATGGTAGAGGCTCTCAAGGTAGAGTGGTAAAACATTTTCTGGCGCGGGTTTCAATATCACCTGATATTGGTAGTATGCGCCGAGTCGGAAGGGGTTTTCTGCGTATCTGCCATCGGTTGGGCGGCGAACAGGTTCGACGTAGGCGACCTGCCACGGTTCTGGACCGAGACATCGTAAAAATGTTGCAGGGTTAAATGTCCCTGCACCGACTTCTATATCGCAAGGTTGTTGTATGATGCATCCGTGATCTGCCCAAAATTTTTCTAATGCTAAAATTATTTCTTGAAAGGTCATATCTGTTTTTTGTTGTCTGCTCCGTTTGTGTTAGTTGGTTCGGGTAATTATTGTAGCATAATGGATTTTTAAATTCAATTGGAATTTTAAAAGTCGCGACTGGAAAGTCGCTTCTACAGCAAGAGATATACGATGGGGCTGTGAGTCAAGGTTAGAGGTGTTCAGTACTCAGTGACATTTAGTTCTATTATGAGGAGTCATCAGGGAGTACATTAGTATGGGCAGAGTTCAATCGTTCCCGTTGAGAACGAGATATTGAGATCAAAATGTGACAAGAAATTTAAGCCTAAGACACCATCTATAGTTGATGCTTCAGGTAGGTCATGGCATAGGACATCTATATTTTCGACAGTTTCCCCAATTGCAGTCAATTTACTTACGGTTATGATTTTAGCAAGTGCAGTACCGCTGCCTGTGGTAAGGAGTACCACTTGTTTTGGGTTTGAGAGATCATATCCCAAATCCGTAGCAACTTTTGTAGGAATTGAAGTATCTGAGGCACCTGTATCTAAAGCAACAAGTAGATCTCGGAAGTTACCCCCGTTGATACCTTCAACTTTAAGAGGTAGGACGATTAACCTAAGCGAGGGATTAAACGGAATATGTCCCATTACAATAAATAGTGCATCCCTTCTGGAAGTTTACCTGTATAACGTATTGCTGCACCACCTTTATAATACCCTGAAGCATCATAAATATCTGCCCGGGATTTGCTATGGACTAAGACGCGTCCTGATAGAAGTTCTGTGTTTTCACTGTGTTCGCAATCAACGATAAATAACCATTCATCAGGGTATTTCTCCATCATTTCTTCAAGTGTCATACGTTCGTTAGACATTTATGTTTCCTCCTTTGCAAAGGGTATCCGCTAAAGTTGATATTATTTTACCACATTCTGGAGACTATTGTCGCATCATTTTAATGAAAAACGGCTCAAACCAAGTTATTACTGGATTCAAGCCGATTTAGAAAATGTCTGATATTTGCGCTTATCGGACGTTTTTGATGCTTCCCCATGTGGTTGTGAGCTTGGCTTTAGGGTCTACGGCAAAACTATCATCGCCGAAGTACTCAATTTCGCCAATTTGAAAGCGATCAGCGGTGTTAAAAGTAACATGCCGAAAAAACCGATACCCGGTGGTTTGAACGTCGAAATCTTCCCCTGCATCAAAACGGACGACTTGCAGTCGCTGATCCCAAAAGCTAGCCCCGTCGTGAGAAAAGATGGTCGTAAAATCATCGCCGTCGTTCGACCCCTGAACCTCCCACACTGTAGGGTCCCTCGCAGGAGTATCGTTCGCTGAAGATACGGTGAAGTGTGTCAATGCGTACGGCTCCTCAAACTCAGCTGTCACGTGTAGACCTTCTTCCGGAATGCCGCCCCCAGGTCCGCAGCACCATTTGTCATTGCCGGGGCCAAGGCGGTTATCAAAGACGTTAAACGCAAGTTCCCTGTCCCCGAATCCGGGTTTATCGTTGGCTGAGAAAATGGCGTTGTAACCTTCATCTGAATCAGGAGCACCATCGTCTTCTGGGTCGGTTAGGTCTCCTCCTAGCAGTGCCGCCGTTCCTGTTCCCAAGACTTCCTCCGCCTGTGCCATGTCGCTCGTGCTGATAACAAAATAGGCTATCATCAACACAAATCCTGCTAATACCAACATAATTTTCATGCCATTAAACCTCCTAAAGAAATGAATCTCACTTTTACGTGAGTTTCGCGTTAAGAATGAATCTCACTTTTACGTAAGTTTCGCGTTAAGTACGTGAGTTTGAGTGATAGCACCCACACCCTAAAGGGTAGGGCTTCGGCTTCGTAGCAACTGCGGTTTTCTCAAAGAGATTACCGTCTTATTATCGCTCCACCAGCAGGCAATTCCCCTATATCCTGAAAAGAAGTGGATAGAAGGCATATCGTGCGAAAAACTTTCACGGCTATCCCTGCCTGCAAAATATGAAAGGTGGTAGCAGTGATCCTGCGTGACGGCTTTCGCCCCGTCTCCGAAACTTATGGGCTGCTACCGATACATGTTTTTAGCAAGGTGACACTTGCGACTTGTTTATACCACCTCTGACGGTGGTGGACAACACCTGCACAAGCGTGCAGGGTCAGAGCGTTGTCCAGCAAGTTACATATAATTATACCACATTGGACAACAAATGTAAAATCTTTTTCTACAAAGGCAGGGTTATTTAGTTTTAGGCTTTTTGTCCATTTTAGACGAAAAGTCGCGATTCGGAGATCGCTCCTACAGCGGAAAGTCTTAGATTGAAAATCTAAGTATTCGGAGAACTAAATAGCCCTGCTACAAAGGTTTGGTCTAATTAACGAGGGCGAGACTGTATCCCCGCTTTGAAAAGCGAGGTTTTAGTCTCGGAAAATCTGATAATCGTAGGTTGCGCCGAAGTTCATCGTCAGGACAGCATCTTGTTCAAAGGCATCCGTTTCACCACGCCAAGATGCGGACAGATCGTAACCTTCGACTGTTCGGGGTGACTGAATACTACATAGACCGCAAAGAGAAGGGAATATGTCTACAGGAGATGTCAACGTGTCGCAGATGCGATTGTCTTCAAATACCCCGGGTAGCCGCATAATGAGTGGGACTTTGATAGATTCTTCGTAAGGTTTTTTCTTTGCCCAGAAATTGATACCTTGTGCACCACCTTGTGTTCCGTGATCGGATCCGAAGACAAGAAGTGTGTTTTCTACACGTCCCGTTCTTTCAAGATAAGCCATCAAATCACCGAGTATGTCGTCCACTGCCAATATCATGGCAAGATAGTTTCGGTAAGCCTTTAACGATTGTTCTCGCTGCTTATCTGGAACGTTTTCAGGGAGTTGAAGTTCGGTGGGGAGTCGGTCATAGTATTCCTGCGGGGCATACTCATAAGGTGTGCCGTGTGCTTGATGTGGTGAGGTGAACAGACAGAACGGGGTATCATTGTCTACGTCATCCATGAATTGAAAGGCGTATCGGTTGAGTGCGTCTGTCTCGTATCCTTCCCATCTTTCGTTTCGCCAATTGTCAAGATTTACAGTGCCGTTGAAATAGTCGGTGTGGAAATTGTAACCGCGCCAATGTTGGAATCCGAGTCGGTCGCGTCCTTCGGGGACGTAATCGCGTCCACCGATTTCTGGGAATGAACCCGTGTGGAGATGCCATTTTCCGACCCATGCTGTGCGGTAGTCGTTTCGGTTGAAAACGTCGCCGAGTCCAATTTCATCGTGTTGAGTATTAACGAAATTGATGAGGTGACCGGTTGTTTGCGGGTGTCGTCCGGTGAGTAGCATAGAGCGGTAAGGGGTACATACAGGTGCTGTGGCAATTGCGTTTGAAAAGACCGTGCCTTCTTGCGCGAGTTGATCAATGTGTGGTGTGTTAATCTGTTTTTCGCCATATATGGGCAATGAACAGGCACGGATTTGATCTGCAAGGAGATATACGATGTTGCAGGGTTATTTAGTTTTAGGCTTTTTGTCCATTTTAGACGAAAAGTCGCGATTCGGAGATCGCTCCTACAGCGGAAAGTCGTAGATTGAAAATCTAAATATTCGGAGAACTAAATAGCCCTGACGATGTTGGGTTTGTCTGTCATGTTTAATGTTTCAGAAGTGAATTATTTGGGGTAAATTTCAATAGTCCCTGTCGAAAACGAGATCTTAATATCGAAATATTGTAGAAAATTCAAGCCTAACAGTCCTTCAACTATTGAATCTTCAGGTAAGTCATGGCATAATACCAAATTAACGTGATTAGAAGTTTTCTAATAGCGGTTAGCATTGCGAGGCACGGGGACCTCGCGCTACAGATCCCGTTAATTGGGTATAAGACATCAATATTTTCAACAGTTTCACCAATTGCGGTTAATTTGCGCACGGTTATGATTTTAGCAGTAAAAATGCCGCTGCTTGCGAGAATATCAACCTCTTGCTTTGGATTTGAAAGATCATATCCTAAATCTATAGCAACTTGTGATGGAATAGTTGTAATTGAAGCACCCGTATCCAAAGCAACAGAAAAGGCTTGAACGCTATCAGCGTTGATGCTGCTAACTTCAAGACTGAGGGCAATTAATTGACGCGTGCTATCAAATGATATTCTTCCCATTATATCCCATTATAATAGGTACCCTACACCCTCTGGCGTTTTGCGTGTAGAATGAACGGCGACTCGTCCTGTATAGTTCATTGAAATGTCACGTATCTCCTTACGGGACTTACTATGTGCTATGAGTCTCCCCGATAGCAGCTCAGTATTTTCGCTGAGTTCATAATCAACGATAAGCAGCCATTCATCTGGGTATTTATGTTCTATTTCTTCAATGGTCAGACGTTCGTTTGTCATAACTCTTTCCTTTTTATACCAAATTAACTTGATTCGAAGTTTTCTAATAGCGGTTAGCATTGCGAGGCACGGGGACCTCGCGCTACAGATCGGGTTAATTGGGTATTAGATAGTTGAGTGCATAGGTGATACTTCACTACGGCTAAAGCCGTGTGCTTCTTTGAAACACACAACCCCTCCTATGTGATTCCTGCTTCTACACAGTTTGCCACCCCGTCATGCTAACCGAAGTCACTGACTTATATGTGGTCTTACATCTGTTCCACAGGCGTTTATTCTCTCGGTATATCCTACCGCGAGGTTAAAGATTAATTCGCACTTCGCATCTTAAATCTTTTTGATAAGATAGCGTCTCGGGCGATGACTGTTTACCGCAACTTGTCCCTCTGGGGATCCGCCAAGTTTTACTATCTGCACACTTCCCATAGCTACGGTGCCAGTGGACTGCCTTCTTTTTCGCAGTGTGGACTTCGGTTCGCATTACGTTATTTCGCATTACGCTACAGAGCCTTGCTTGTCTCAAATAATCTAAACTTATATTTCTCATACTGGTCTTGAACCTAATAATAATCAATAGAGACAAGGTATACCGCCATGAAAATGCGTTTTTGCTGTGTAGATTTTGCTTGACTTTTATAGCATGAGATAGCATCCTAATAAACATATTTATAAAACACAGTGTATATTAGGAGAATATCTCATGCGAACTCAGCTTATCAAATCAACAGTCTTTTTTCAACAACTTCTTTCTTCACGTTTTCGGACTTTGAAAGAACGTGTGGTCAAAACCATAATGTTGCTTTCATTGTGTCATCTATTTAGTCTCTATAACCCGAATCAAGTGTCAGATGCGTTATTTATACCGAAAGCGAGCCTATATCGGCACCTGAACGAAGTAAGTCTTTATCAGTGGCAGCATCTATTTGTGCATATCGGATGTTCTGTTGCACTCCAGGAGATCCGGAATGCCGAGTCGCAAAGTGCTTCAACACGATCTCGGAAGTGTATCACGATAAGTGTGGATGATACACATAACGCACGAGACGCAAAGAAAGTGTCTTATTGCTACAACTGGTGGTCTTCAAAAGCGAACCAACCGAAAAAAGGACAAAATATATTAGGCATCACCATCAAGATTGGCAAAATGAATATTCCGCTGAATATGTGTCTTGTCAGCAAACAAGGGAGAGGCAATACGGATAAACCCTCCTGTTTTGTTTCTATGCTCAAAGAAATACTGGATTTCTTTGATGCGGAAGGGGTGGATCTTCGGAAATATCCAATCACCTTTGATTCGTGGTATGGCAGTCGCAAACTGATTGACATCTTGCGAAAGATGGGATTTGAGACGATCCTGATACATGCTAAAAACAACTATGTGATGACTATCGGTGAAGAAAAGGCAAAACTTTCGGAACATAAAAAGTCAATACAACTGCTACCAAATCAATGGGGGTGTAATAAACCGGTCTGTCGCACCAAAGGCAGTAGTCGGACATTTGGAGATGTTGTGCTGTTGTTCTTTCAAGATGGCGGAAAAATACGAACGATGATGGTTTTTGGTAAACCCTTGCGGGCGTGTGAAATACTCCGAATATGGTCGCAACACCACGGCATAGAACAGTTTTGGCGGCATTTGAAAACAGACTTGAACCTTTCATCAATAAGTTTAGAGGGACGACAGGGGGCTTATGCGAACTTAGGTATAAAAATAGTGAGCTACCTCCTGTTACAGCAAGTGAGTCGTTCAGTGCGTCTAACATTTCATCAAACACAACTTCAACTTTCAGGAAAAAGGCAGATGTTGTCTACTCTCAGCGAGCATTTTCATGAACAAATACAAAGAAAACACTGATAAACATTGATAAACATTGATATCTGAAGAATTTTGATAAATATCAGCTAAAATACTTCCGCACGAGTTGACGTGATTGGACCCGAAGTCTAAAGACTTGGGATTGTTAGTTAATTCCCTTCACGTCTTGCCTACCTACTATGTTGTTAAATTATACCACACTACTAGTGCTGTGTCCACTTTTAAATTGTGAGTCGCGGCAGTAGTCGGGAATCGGAGTTCCCCCTACAACACGCGACATTGGTGTCCGAGCGATCTCCGAATCGCGACCTTTACCCATAAAATTTGAGTGGACACAGCACTAGTGGTCTGTCCATCCTAAAATTACGGGTATGTGATTTGGCTATAGGGCGAGGAAACCTCGCCCCTACGATCAAATTACCCTAAAAATAAAAGTGGACAGTCCACTAGTGTGATGGTTCTTAAAACATTAGCCCTAAACTGACACGGTGCGCTTGTTGCAGATATCCAAAGTCAGCGAATGCATAATCAAGAGAAAGCCTCGTTTGACTGAACTTAAGGTGGACGCCTAATCCGAGCGTAAGCCCCTCTTGATCATCACTTCTATCGGGACCTAAGCGGAATTTGTATCCTGCACGAATAGCAGCCATCTTTTTGAACCAATACTCTAATCCGATGTTTAGACGTTCGCTGTTATCATTCGGATGATTACCATCAAGCGCAATGGTTA
Organism: Candidatus Poribacteria bacterium; assembly: GCA_965237835.1. Lineage (GTDB taxonomy): Bacteria > Poribacteria > WGA-4E > WGA-4E > WGA-3G > MSPOR6. The sequence continues at coordinate 3,036,776 of OZ250160.1, forward strand.
GTAGATTACTCTCATTATCAATTAGGTCGTAGGCGACACCGAGTCGGAAATTGGATGGCAACGGATATTCGATTGTTTCCAACTCCGCTTTACGTGCGGGATTTGTCGTGTCTGGAAAGGGATGATAATCTGCGGTTTGTTCATCACCTGCCTCTTCAACGCCAGTCTCAAGGTCAGGACCGCTGAAACTCATCTCAGGACCGAAGTTTGAGAAAGACATTCCGATACGTAGACTCCGCCAACCCGTATGGTATAAAGTGCCGACATCAATAGCAACACCTCTGGCACTTTCCCTGTGAATTTGTTGGTGGATATATTTCGCATTGATACCAATTGAGAGATTAGTACCAGACTCCTTTTGATAAAGTTGTCTGGAATACGCTACTGACACAGCGGTATCCCATGCAGAATACCACAGTCCCGCGCCATCTGGTTTCGCAAGGGTTGTGATTTCTGTGTCAGGAACGTTGAGAAATGTAACGCTTGCCCCCAAAGTTCCGACCTTTTCTATCGGTGTGGCAAACGCGAGATAGTTATATCGAACATCTGCAAGCCATACTGTGTGCGTGTCCGAAAAACTTGTCTTTTTTAATTGACTTAATCCCGCTGGATTCCAATAGATGGTGGTAACGTCGTTTGCTATGGCACTGAACGCACCCCCCAAACTGTCTACTCTTGCCCCCGGTCCAATCTTGAGAAATTGTGCACCGACAGTTCCCACATTCGTAGTCGCTTCACTGGGTATTGTCGAAGAAAACATAACAACTGCTGAGACCAAGATTAGAAGGCGGGAAAGATGGCAACGTAGTTTATCTGTCCATCTAATCTTTGCTTTTTTATTGACCTGTAATTCCTTAAAATAATTAATATTGAACATATACGTCTCCTAAAACGTGTGCATTCAAAAGCGTTCACGTTATCGAATAATTGCAAACCGTCCGATCTTATTTCCGATGACAGTATTGCTTTCATCTTGTGCCTCAACATGGTAGATATAGACACCACTTGCAAGTGCTTGATTATATCGATTGAGCAGATCAAATTCGGCAGTGCCGCCCTTGTCGCCTTGTGCCAACCGTTCATCTGGATTAAAGGGAGTTGCACTTTGGTGCTTGATTTCACGTGCCAATTCACCAGTCAATGTATAGATTCGGATAGTACACCGTGGTGGTAGATGGGTGAAAAAGACTTTGTCTGTCCCTTCTGCGGTGACTGCTTTATTCGTGACGAAGTAAGGATTTGGTACGACACGAATTTTTCCGAGATCGGCTTTGATGTCTTCAGGTTCAAGTGACTCGCCTTCTGTTGCCAACAGAAGTTCGTCTCCATCCTGTGGTGCGCTAACACCACCCATCTCTACGGAGAATACATCACCAGCAGAGATTTCACCATTTGGGTCAAATATGTAGACGTAAGCACCACGAATGTAAATTCGGAAATAGCCTTCCGTGTCTTGCGGATTATATTCATCACTCCAACCTGCGCCTGTTAGGATGGCATACCCTGCAGCACGTTGGTCGTTGAATTTGACTTCCTCACCTGTATCTTCGTCTACCACCTTGACGTGCGTATCGTCAGTAAATGTGATAGAGAAGGTATGTGGGAGATAATAGGTTGCCCAGAAGATGTTGGGCCACGTATTTGCGCCAGCACCAGGGGATTCGATGTTCACTGACCAGTCTGTGACTGTGCCTGCCGTTAGTTTAACGTCGTTAATTGGATTTTCGTCTGGACTTTCGTAAGTTACGTCAACCCCTGTCATCTTCAAGATGATGCCATCGAACATTGGGGTACGTGCCTCAAAAGCATCAAAACGGCCGGCATCATACCAATCAAACGTTTGCTTCTCCACTACGGTTTGATTCGTTGTGGTATCAATGATTTCATAAGCAGGCGGTTGATAACCAGGACCGGTAATATACGCACCGGGTCCGATCTCTTTAGCACCGTACCAGACAATCTTATATTGATGTCCTGTTACTTTGTCAGGTGCTAACACCATGGGTTCAATTGAAACAACTACAGTTCCGTTCTTTTCCACTTCGACGGTAGGTTCTTTATATCCGGCAGGTTGCGCGCGGGGAACAACATGAACCATCGTTTCAATCTGACTACTCTCCATTGCGGGCAGTCCCTTTTTAGGATTACCTGAATCGTAAGAGGTAACCGCATAAGTGTATCGAATTCCGTTGGTTAACCCTGTGTCGGCATAGAAATTCTTAATTCCTACGTCTTCACCAAGTGCAATTGATGGGGTGGAAACAACGCGGAAGATATCGCCAGCAACAGGCGGTCCCGAGGGTCCATCAGTTATTTTCACGTAGAGTCCGCCAAAATAGATTTGTGCACCGGATCGGTATGCCCCATCCGGATAAGGTTCACCTGTATTAGGGTCCTTCACGACAACAAACCCACCGCCATCGCCTGGAAAATCGGGATTATACGCCATCACTTCCCATAGTGTTGTGTTTATCACCTCAAAACTTGTGCTGGAATTGAACTTGATGGCGTAGGTCGCACTTTTGAAGAATTCGGCAAAGAAAGATTCATCTCCCATGCTTTCAATAGTCGCTTCTGATTGCTTACCGACATGTGCAACCGTAAAGAAATTACCGGTATCACTGGGTTTGTCAAACTCCATCAGCAATTCCCAGTCTTCAACAGGGGCACCAGTGTTTTCATTGTAAGCGGTATCGCGTCTATAAACTCTGTAACCTTCAAAAATTTTCTCTGGGTCGGTTACGTCAACATATTCTTCAATGCTTTTATTGACGCCGTTATCAACCCATCGTCCATCACTTTCCCAGATCAGCGACACCTGTCCATTTGCGGGATATGCCGTTACGATTGGTGATGGTGGCGGTGCCGGTGCGATGTAATCATCGTCATACAATTTCTGCGCCCAGTCTGAAGACGATTGCAATCCTCCTAACCCTTCACCAATAGCCACTGCAATGATGACGTTGAATGTTTCTCCAGGGGCAAGGGATTCAACAGGACCATAGGATTGGATAAATCGTTGATCATCGTAGTTTGCAGGAAGTGGTTCAACACCGGGAGTACTGATCAAAGCGTACATCTCCGCATCCGTTGTTGGGTCTGTATCTATGGTAATCCTTTTATGTGCAGTAAAAGGGATTTTAGCTGCAGCATCTTCGGAATCATCACCGATGTATGCATCTAATACACGAACGCCAATGTACCCCGGGGCAGATGCGTTTGAGAAGCCGTAAGAAAGGTAACGGTTCGGGTGACCGTCCGGATTAAGTCCGTCCGGTGTTTGGTCCAGTGCGACGAAGTCATCTGCTGAGTAACTTGCAGTGCCTGTTTCGCTGCTGGAGATATCCACATCATATCTGAATGCCATAAACACATCTTCAAGCGTGTCGCTTCCAACGTTTTTGATGCTATACTCAAGAATAAAGAAGTCATAGAGCGGAGCGTAACTCCATTGAAATCCGTTTACATCAATTTCTAAACCAAGGATCAACCCTTTATTTGCTTCTGGGTTGGTGTCGGAACATTTGAACCTAATCAATTGGTTTGTCGGTGTTCCTTTTGTGGTCACACCGGGTTTTTTGGAATATATATCAACTAATTCGCCTGTATCTGGATCTATAATAGGAATTGGCCAAATTTCACTTTGCCTTCCATCTGCCTCAGCAACGCCGACTTCACCATTCTTTTTTGCGCCGATCCAGATGTCACCTTCATAAATGTATGAATCGTTTGTTCCTGCGGGCCACCATCCTGATGGGTTAGCAACAGGATTCCTTGGATACCCCACGACTGCTGTGTTGAAAATTGCAGACGAGAGATTTCCGACATCAAGTGCCTCCCATTCTTCAGCTGCATTTACTGGCAGTGTAGTGAGTGCCAATACAGTAAATAAAAGACAATATCTTAGAAATTTCATATTTTTTTACCTCCATATTGCGGGAGCGGTGATAAACCGCTTCCTTCTGAAAATGTGGTTTAGAATTCATGAAGTGGTTCGTAATACATAAGGTTGAACTAAAATATCCGCTGGAATCCCGAGACCTTTATGCAATTTTCGTATCATGCCCAGAGACAAAGTACGCTCGCGATTCAATACTTTTGATACACAAGAACAGGAACCGATATAAGGTTCAAGATCATGTTCTGAGATTCCCTGACTTTCCATATAGTGAAGGATTGCATCAATAGGGTCTGTTGGCGGAATAGGATGGTGTTCCTCTTCATAAGCCTCCATAAGTGTCACAAGTACATCAAGTGTATCGCCTTCTGGTGAACCGTAACTTGCGTCCCAGAGTTGTTCTATACTTTTTAGCGCGGCTTCGTAGTCATCTTCGGTTTTGATCGGTTTAATTTCCATAGTTATCACGTTGATGGACAATGTTTAAAATAGTAGTTCCGCATCAGAATGTTCGCCCAAAATTCCCTCAAAGTGTGACGCGAAACAATTTTCATGCGTGTATTATACCAAATTAACGGGATTTATCTCATTTTTCTTGGTATTAGGTGCGGTTAGAAACCGCACCTACCGAGTGGGATCAAGTTAATTTGGTATTATACCATAACAGCGGGTTCGTACTTCAGTAAATTTGTAATTCACTGATTATCAGTGATTTCAAAAATTCGATACCGTTGTTTTTGACCGTTCCCGACATCCACTTCATCTTCAATAAGTAGTGGATAACTATACTCTGTTTCTTTGACTGAGAAGATGTATGGAATTGCTCCTGCTGCACGCGCTTCCGTTGCTTTCTGGGCAACATTGTGCAGCATTTTTACATCACTAATGTCGATCGGATATGTTGATCTGTCAGCATAATACATCAGATCAAAGTGTGCACCGCTACGTTGATCGTCAAGGAAAAAACAGACATTTGTTGGTAGTTCACGTTGAATACGTTTGCCACTTTCCACATATAGAGGTATCTTGGCATTGCGCTCAGTTACCTTGTAAGTAGCATTTACATATCGGACAGCATAAAAAACAGAAAATATAAGTGCAATAATGCGAACACCCAGCCATACCCATCTTTGCCATCCTCTCTTACGTATTAGCAGATAGATTCCCCAAAATATAGCAAGCAGTACACCAAAAATAATGAGTTGATCGGTAATCCAGAAATGTTTATGAATAAAAGGTACGAAACTTTTTATTCCATCAAGCGAAATTATATTCTGGATTCGGATACCGCCCTTAGAAATTGTTGCTATAGCAGCGATGGAAGTAATAGCTAACATCGCTGCACCCCATATCGCTGTGTAAAGCCAATCCCGTCGTTTCCAAGCGCGGCTAATAACTGCTGCTAAACAAATTAGTAGGGGTGGAACAGCAATCATCGTCGCAGATGGTGTTTTCGTCTGTGCAAATGTGTGCGGAACAATCACACCGATAGCCCAAGCTAACACAAATAATTCTGGTAACCTCCAACGTTTTAATAGAATCACAAGTAGACACAGCACAACAGCAAAGAGCGCAGCATAGAAAAACGGGTAAAACAGCGGCATATACTCAAAAAGTGGTCGGTCCCATGATGCTCCCCAGTTTTCAATATTCGTATTAAGATGGTCAAAAACACGTTTATGTTCCCATATAAATTCTTTAGGATATTTTATCAGACAATATATAACCCATGGGGCGACGGTTGCAATTCCTGCAATAAGTTGTATAGCAACATCACGAAGACGAATTCGCACCTCATTATCATCGGTCACAGGATGATCATGTTTCTGGACATCAATTGTGTCAGATTCCTCAATAGATTCTCTGTGAATAGGAATCTTTCCTATATACTTGCCAACAAACTTAGTTACAAATGGTACACCCCAGATGACAAACTTAGTGATAAATGGGACACCCCAGATGACAAGTGCTACACCGAAAGTTATAAGTGCAAGATAACTTTTTGAGAGATAAGCTATCCCCATCGCCACGCCTGATAAGATGTAATTCCTTCGTTTACCAGTTCGTATAGCACGGAGCAAAAACCAACAAGATACCTGAACCCACAGGAGTAGCGCAATGTCAATATGGTCTGAATAGCGATAACCGTGAACTGATTCAAAGAGAAACGGGTTGAATGCTTGAAGGAATGCTGCGATGAGACCTGCCCGCTTATCATATAGATCGGAGGCAATCCTAAATGTCAACCACGCTGCCACAACAAAGCTGATAGCAGATGGTAACCGAAGTGCAAAAGCATTGATACCGAAAATAAAGTGTGAGATACAGATTTCCCACATGGCGATTGGCGGTTTGTGCAGCCAGATGTGGTTGTTCCCCCAACTTTTATAGTCATATTGCAGCCACGGTTGATCGTAAAGCGTGAATTTTAAAGGATGCTTCGTCAAATTTCGAGCAACAATAGCATGATAACCTTCGTCCCAATAGTGAATCTTGCTATGTCCAAGATTTCGCAACACCAAGACGCCAGCGGTAATCAGAATACATAATAGGATGATTTTTATGATCTTAGATTCATATTTTACTCGTAAATTTTCAGAAATCATCTGTTACATCCCGAGTTGCCAGAAATAAGAATCACCTCTTTGTCTAAGTATCCATAGTAATTGCTAATATGTTATACTAAATTAACTTGATTTATCTCATTTTTCTTGGTATTAGGTGCGGTTAGAAACCGCACCTACCGAGTGGGATCAAGTTAATTTGGTATTATTCTGTGTTGCTTATACCCACCCATCTTCGATCATCAATGTTAATGGTGATTCCATCTCTTCAAGTGGCAGTTGAACCCGACACCGTTTTCGAGATGACTCATAAATTGCCATGAGCAGTTCAAGGGTAGCGTATCCCTGATAACCACTTGATCGGTGTTCTCTGTCTTCTTCAATTGCAGCAATTAGGTCTTGCACGGGGGTAATTTCGGAAGGCAGTTGTGGCGTCCCCCATGCCCCACTGGACTCTTGGTTGCGGTAACGAACACCCGGACCACCAGGGACAGCGAGTTCTATTTCGCCTTCTGTGCCGTAGCAGTAGATGTGGTGATATCCGGGGGCGGTTTCGTGTCCCGATTCAATGATACCCCGCGCATTGTCTTCAAACTTGAAGTAACCAATCGCGAAATCCTCGGAATGCAGATCATACTTTGTCGGTGTGCCGATACGTTCAATTTGACCAATGACCCAACTGACAGGTCGGTCGCCGTAGAGATACAACATCAGATCAACGGTATGCGTAGCATTGTCTTTTAGATCGCCACCGCCACAGATTCCATGAATTCGGAAGGTGTCTCCGATTACCCCATCAGCCATCATCTGTCGTCCGCATTGGTATGCTGAACTAAACCGAACTTGATGGTCAATTGCCAATTTTACACCATGCTGTGAACACGCCTCAAGCATCGCTCGCCCCTGTCCAAGATTCTCTGCCATCGGTTTTTCGGACAAAATACCTTTGACACCGTGTTTCGCCGTTTCAACCACGATTGGCGCATGATGTTTCGGACGTGTACAGACAGATACCAGATCAATCTCTTCCGTTTCGAGCATTTCGATATAATCGGAATACTGTTTTTCGACTCCGTACCGTTCGCCATACGCTTTAAGACGTCCTTCGTCAAGGTCAGCAATTGCTGTGATAGTTACTTTGGGTTCATTTGTATACCATCCGGCGTGCATGTGAGAAATTCCGCCACACCCAATTATTGCCACCTTATAATTTTTGTCCATTGATTATTCCTTTTATTACACATTATCAATGTCTAATGCTAAATTCCAAACTATAAGTCAGATTCCTTAATTTTATTGTAGATGTCAGTGCCCATTTTGACTAATTTTTCTCTGATTTCATCCCAATCGTCTCTGTTGTTTTTACCTTTTTCAAGGACATCAAATATCAGTGTTGCATACATGGACGTGTCTTTATCTTCGCAATCATAATTTGATTCTTGAAATAATTCCTTGATCTTGTCTCGTCGTTCCGATCTGTTTTCCCCTTGAAGCCACAATCGAATATAGCATTTGTGGTTAGTAAGCTGAAGGTATACCTCTACGCCACGAATAGTCTTTGAAATATATCCCTCGTTCCGGATAAGGACCGGTTTTCCAGCAAATAACCCATCCCCATCACGGATCGGTGCCCAGAATTCGCTATACCCAACTTCAGGGTGCTTTTCAGTTTGGATATCTATTGCCGGTCGCGCAACATGATGAAAGGACAACTCATTGTGTGAATTTGCCTGAGATTGAATCAGATACCAGTTGACGTTACTGTCTTCATTGCGTAGATTGCAAGTAACGATCATCAGTTCTTCAAAGTCTTCAGCCACTAACACTGCTACATCAGCTTCCTTCAAACGTGCGTACGCTTCAAGTCTACCCCAATGATCCCAATCTGCTTTACCGAACTGGTTTTCGACAACGAGTGTGCCATCCTCTCCGACAGCAACAATGTCTGCTCTTCGCGTACCAACGTTGGCTTCTGTTTCTGCGTCTTCAAATTTGCCGACTTTGAGTGCTTCAAGTCTATTGGCAAGGGCGGCTGAGAACTCCTCTTCGTTGCCATAGATGTCTCTTAAAGGTATTGATTGTTGAAGGTTCATTCGATTCGCCCGTACTAACGACCAAGTTTTGTTTCAGAACAGATTTTCCACACACTACAGTTTTTGTAACTTGGCTTTTTCCTCATCGTAGTTGTCATAGATATCCATCTCAGGACTTTCCCAGTCCTCAGCAAAGGTTGCGAAGCGCGCACGTAAATTTGCTGCTTGTGCTTCGTCTATACCACGTTCCCGCAAATCTATAGAACCGGGTGGAAGAAAAGTTACGACGACGCGTGTACCCTCACACATATCACTGGGTGTTTCCAAAAGTTCAATTTTACCTTCGCGGTAAATGCCTTCAATAGTTGTGGACATGCTTATTTCTTCTTACTTCTTTCTTTCAATACAGATCGTAACGCTTCATTAACGGCTTCTTCGGTTGGGAAAGCGGCGGCAACATCTGGATCAAGGTGGACAATGTTTGTTCCCGCCTCATATTCCTTGGCGTATTTGCCACGAGTGCCGTTTTGCAGCATCGTTTCGTCGTATTCAGGACGCAATTCGTCATCAACTTCTGTTCTGTCAACCATTAATAATTCTGATTTCCTTCACTTAGATCTACCCTCCTAAAAATCCAGACTCGCACCCACCATAATCAAACGCGGAGAACTCCATGAAAGTGGGTTGGAATGCTTCTGTGCAGTTAACGGAATACCATACCGATCATACGTGACTGCGTCAAGTATGCTATTCAGATTTTTTGTGTTAAAGATGTTCCGAATATCTGCAAAGAAGGTGTACGTAATCCCACCAATTGTATTCCGTTTGCTGACCAGCGCATCAACATTGTAAGTTGCCGGGTAACGCTTTGAGTTTATAGCGGGTTTGATCGGTGCTCTCGGATTCGGTGTATAGGGTAAACCACTTGCATATCTGCCTACCAAGTTAACTGCTGAAGTAAAAGGCAATTGAATATCTAACGTGGCAGAAACAATGTGCCGCTGATCCCAAGCTAACGGATGGCTTTCGGTGACTTCAGGCTGCTGTCGGTAATAGGTCAGGTATCCCAGATTACGACTGGAACCTTTCCCTTTTGCGACAGAATAGGTATAACTGAGCATTCCAGAAACAGGACTTTGTCCTGTACGCCACTTGCGGATTGAGAGTTCAAATCCTTGAACGCGTCCATAAATGTTGTTAATAAAATAACTATAATCGTTGGAAATATCGACATGCACGCTATCAACAAGATTGTCAATATCTTTGGTGAATCCCGTGATGTCAACGGTTAAATCATCGGTGAACTGCTGGATCACGCCTACCTCGTAGGCGATAGTTCTCTCTGGATCCATATCAGGGTTTCCTCTTCTTCGGATTGCACCGCGCATATCAAAACTGAGGTTTTCATAGAGATCATCACCGCGTGGTATCTGATAATAATGCCCGTAAGTAAAGTGCAACTTCGCCCGGTCAGTAACCGGAAACGAAATACCGAGACGGGGTGCTAACATATATTTAGTTGAAGGTTCAACAGGATTTTTGATAATCGGTAGTCCAACTTCATAGGTACTCTTGTCCAGTTTGATTGTACCATCTTCTTCGTTCAACACAAGAGGATCTAACGGGTCTTCGGGAGTGATTCCATCAGGATTGTATATGTCATATCGTAATCCAGCGTTGACAATCATGCCCGCATATTCCATCTTATCTTGGGCATATAGACTGAGGGATGTAGGCGTTACGTCATAATACTCCATATAGAGGTTTGAACTCCCATAATTTGTCGTCCCAAGATTATAGAGATCGTTTGTTGAAAATTCAATACCTGTCTGGATCTGATGGTTTTCGTTGACTTGACTCGCAAAATCCCCCTTGAAAATTGATGTTGTAGAATTGCGAGTTGTCCAACCGTTGTCATCACCTGCAATGAAGTAGGTTGTATCGTTATACGCCTGTTGGGGTGGGTTTTTTATTCTACCTTCTTCTTGATTCTGCTCAAAGGATTTTTCAGGATCCCATGCGTTTTCCTCAAACGTTTTATTCAACGGGTCCCACACTTTTCCGGGTTGATGTGACTCAACAGAACGGTGGAATTGTCCAAACGTCAAGGTGTAGAAGGTACCGGAGTTGATATTATGTGAAAGTTGTGCGGATAGGCTGCGTGCGTTCCTCGTTCCCACGGGAATTGCACTGGGCCAAAAGCGGAGGCTTCCACCATAGGAATGGTTTTCGCGCTTATCAAAGAGTCCACTTGCGGTAAGTTTGAGTTCGGGAGTCACCTCAAACTTGAGTTTACCTTGGAGTGTGTGTCCTGTCCCGTCACTATTGGGCAGATAACTTTCATCTCGTCGCAACTGGCTGGCGAAAGAAAATGTTAAACGATTGCCCCATATTGGACCGCTGAGTGCCAATTCTCCAATATGACTCGGCGGTAAATTATACTTTTTGGTATCGTTGAACAGACCGCTATACTGGTTCAAATCCACGATGTACCCATCTAACAGTGTAACTTGTTGCTTTTCATAGTCAATGATGGTCCCGTCAGCATCTTTAAAGGGGCGAGGTTCCATAATGACTTCACCAGTCTCCTCATTCACCATTGGTTCGTCTGTTGCAGGATCAATAACTTCCTGCAGTGGGTTTTCAGTTCTATCAGCATACACACCGGGTGCAATTTCCGTGAAGATAATCTGATCCTCACCTTCTCGGCTCGCTAAATCACCAACAGTAACGTCATTCCCGCGATAGGGTGTCTGATAATCGTAAGGTTTTCCAATGTATATCCCTCTGAAAGGCTCAAGTGCTATAGGTCGGAAACCGTTGTCTGGATCTAACCAGGGTCCGTATAGGGGATCACCGTGGTGTTCTCTCCACTGTCCAACGCGATACCTGATTCTACCAGAGAAATTTTGTCTACCAACCTTCGTAATAAGATTAATCACACCAGATTGGGCATCACCGTGTTCCGCATTGAATCCGCCAGTGATTACTTCCATTTGTTCAAGCGCGTTTGTGCTAATCTGCAGCCCTAAACCTCTGCCAATTGGGTCATTGACTGGAATACCATCAATAAGATATTTAATCTCCATTGACCTACCACCGCGAATATGAAGTGACCCAGACGAGTTTAGTACAGCGACACCTGCTTGGGTTTGAAGGATACCATTCACGGTGTCGCGTGGCATAGAAGCGATTTCTTCCGCTTCTATTATCCGTGTTGTTTGTGTAACATCTTTTTTAATGAGAGGTTTGGTTGCTGTTACTATTACGCCTTCAAGTTCAACAACCTCTGTAACCTCTAAAGCGAAGTTTATGGTTGTGGTGAGACCGGCGAAAACCTTAGTTGCCTCAACGGTCTTAGAACGGTAGCCAGTGAGTTCTGCCTTTATGTCATACCCACCTGGTGAGATGTTTGTTATGACATAATAGCCAGAATCGTTTGTTGTTGTAGTAGTACTTGTGCCAACAATTGACACATTTGCATTGGCTAATGGTTGTTTAGTGGTTTCGGCAGTGACAATACCGGAGATTTTACCAATTGTGGCAGCAGAAACTCCTTGAGTACCGAATATTAAGTATGTGACGATGCTTAAAAAAACGAGTAATGTCTTGAAGATATTATCTACTTTCATATTACGACTCCTTAGTCTTCTGTAGGCACGCAATGTGAGCGTGCATGGACGTTTGACAAATCTTACACTTCTAACACACTTTCAATGAATTTGAGGCTTTTAAGGTTTCGTTCCGTATGGTATTGGATAAAACTACTGAGAACAAGTTTCAGTTCACGATGATTACGCGTAGAAGCACGAATTCGGTTTAGTTTGTTAAGTTCTGACATCCGCAACGTTTTCAACAGCTCACAACTACCGGGTGCTATTGAAAATGCTGCGCTGTCTCTATGTTGACAACTTCTGCAGAGCAGTCCACCGTGTCGAACGCTAAAGAGCATCACTGATGTATGAGAAGGTGTACCATGCGAATTTTTGACATGTGATGCATCTACATCTGAACCGCAATGTGCACACTGCGAAAGTTGTGGTCCGTATCCAGCTAGATCGAGAAACTTAATTTCAAAGACACGCGCGAGTAACGGCACATCATTTGTATCCGCTAAATACTGGTATGTATTTCGCAGTAGATCGAAAATCTTAGGGTTGGCGTCCCCTTCTGATGCAATGGCATCAATTAATTCGGCTAAATAACATCCGTAGGTAATACGTGCAAAATCTGTACGAATGCCATCAAATCCTTCAATGAGATCAAAACCGGAAAGACTTTGCAAGTCTCTGTTTTCGCGATAATTAAATAGGAGCATGCCGTGATTGAGCAGTTCTAAACTTCCGCTAAGTTTGCTCTTAGGGCTTTTTACGCCGTAAGCCACAGCTTTAACTTTGCCAAAATCAGGAGTATAGAAGGTAATGATCTTGTGAGTCTCACGTAGAGGAAAAGTGCGAATCACAATTGCTTGTGTTTTTTGAGAGTGCATGTTTTTATATGTGAGAACAACTACTTGTAAGCATGCAATAGAAGATGGGATAAGTCGGGGCGAGAGGATTTGAACCTCCGGCCTCCTGCTCCCGAAGCAGGCGCGCTAGCCGGGCTGCGCTACGCCCCGTTCTGTACTTAATTATACCCAACTTTATCAACTTTGTCAAATTTTTTTATTTATTCCGAATCAACATCATCGGTTTGCGGTTTTAGGCATCTGAATTTGAATGCGATGAATTCTCCGCTCATCTGCCTCTAATATTGTAAAACTGATACCTCGATAGGTAAAGACGGTGTCTTTTTCAGGTACTCGTCCAAGGTGGTCAACAACAAATCCTCCGATAGTATCCATGTTTTCTGCATCAAGTTCTGTGCCGAGTTTTTCGTTTAATTCTGCGAGATTTAGCCTGGCATCAACGGAATAGGTGTTCGGAGCTATTTGGATGTAGGCATCCTGCTCATCCGCCTCGTCCTCGTCTTGGATTTCGCCAACAATTTCTTCAATAATGTTCTCAAGCGTTACAATACCAGCTGTGCCTCCGTATTCATCAACGACAATGGCGACGTGTTGTTTATATCCACGAAGTTCTCTGAACAATTCAGAAATATTTTTACTTTCTGGTGTGAAAAAAGGCGTGTGCCCCACTATAAGTTCACGGAGGTTAATCGGTTTGTCTTCTGCCCAATAATCTAACATATCCTTTACGTGCAGAATACCGACAATTTGATCAATCGTCTCTTCATATATTGGAATACGCGTGTGTCTGCACGCGATTGTAGTCTGTAAGACTTCGGAGGCGGATGTCCCAACCTCAAGACATACCATATCGGTTCGTGCGACCATGATTTCTCTTACAACTTTATCAGGAAGATCTAAAATGCGCGCGATCATTTCACGGTCGTCAGGTTCTAAAATATTTTGGCTGTCTGCGACGTTATCAAGGGTTTCCAATACTTCGGGAGATACAAGACTATCTTGTGCTGACGTAACCTTTCCACCGCAGATACGCACGAAAAGATTTACGATAAAATTCAAGGGGATTAAAATTAGGAAACCGCCCCAATAGACGATGCGTAAGGCACGTAATGCATGAATAGTCGCCCCGCTTGGACTATTTTGGACGTAGTTTTTAGGAAATAATTCCGTGAAAACGACAAGAAACAACACTGCGATTACAGCACTCAATACACGACTTTGCCAAAATGTCGTAAACAGAATAACGCTTGCCACCATTAGAATCGCCTTTGCAGTGATGATGGTAAGCGAGTAGCGGCGCGGGTGGTGTAAAAGCGATGTCAACACCTCGTAACGTTTTCCGCCTTCCTCTGCAAATTCCAAGATAGCCGCCCGCGTTAAACGTGCAAGCAAAGCCTCTGCTGCTGAAAATAGCGCATTTAAAATCAATAGTATTCCTAAACAAACTAATCTTATAACTATATATTGCTCGTCCAAGCGTAAAATCACACCTCCATTATATTCCTAACAAGTGTTTAGTGTACCAACTACTTTAATCTAAACATTATCCGAAAGAAACTACCTTGTGTATTTCCTTACGGTGAAATCTCATTCAGGGCAAACAGAAATTGAAGTTTTATTAATATCTACCTGCAGGCACTGCAAAATATTCTTCTGTTTCTCAAACATAACATCAGCTTCTTTTTGTGTTGGTGTACTGTTACTGATTTAGATGGTCAAATCCGATCAAATGAAGCAATGCGACTTCCTCTTCAAGCGAATGGGATTCATCTATTGCTTGACGTTCTGCTGTTTCTAACGATATAACGACATCTCCAAGGATAGTCGAATTCAACAGTTCGTTTTCATTGCCTTCAAGTTGTGCAAATGACAATACATCAGTTGGCGCATTTATTCCACGATAATCACGATTCAGTTCTGTCATACGGTGATCGTCTGTTAACAAGACGCTTACTTCATAATCATCTAAATTATGAGCAGATAAAGTTACAAAAACTGCTCGGCGAACTATTTCCACGTTGAACGTTGTATTGCTACTGATATTGGTTACGTCAGTCAAACCGTTACCTTTCAGATGTTTCTGGCTCAGGTAATAGCCGTCTCGTATCTGGTGGTGTTGACCGTTCATAGGCTTCAATAATACGCTGCACCAATTCGTGTCGAACGACATCAACCTTGGAGAAGTATATGAATTGAATACCCTTGATTCCAGAAAGTACTTCTTGTGCATCTGCGAGTCCTGAGACTTTATGCGTTGGTAGGTCTGTTTGTGTGATGTCGCCTGTTATAACGGCTTTTGAATCAAACCCGAGTCGTGTCAGGAACATTTTCATCTGTTCAATAGTAGCATTTTGTGCTTCATCAAGAACGACAAAAGAATTGTTGAGTGTTCTCCCTCGCATAAAAGCAATCGGTGCGACTTCAATAATATTACGTTCAATGTAACTGTCAAGGGCATCAGGCGGCATCATATCGTATAAGGCATCATATAACGGTCGTAGATATGGATGAACTTTTGCGGCTATATCCCCCGGTAAAAATCCGAGACGTTCGCCCGCCTCAACAGCAGGTCGGGTTAAAATGATACGGCTTACCTGCCCATTTTTAAGTGCAGAAACAGCCATCGCCATAGCAAGGTAGGTTTTCCCTGTCCCCGCCGGTCCAATGCCAAATACGAGGTCGTTGTTTTTGATCCCTTCAACGTACCGGCTTTGTCCAGCAGTTTTCGGACGAATTACACCACGTTTTGAAAACACAGGTATGGATTCTGCGGGGCTATTATCTAAAACGTGCGGCTCATTAGCTGCCGATGCGCGGATGACATAGTTGATATCGGTAGTTTGAATTTGTTCACCTTTTCGGATACGGTGAAGTAGTGATTCCAACACCGCTACTACTCTGTCAACCTCTTTTCGGTTTTCACCAAGGACAGCGATTCTATCGCTTTTCAAAACAACGCGCACATTAAAATCATCTTCAATAATTTTTAGAAAGGCATCGCCTTGTCCAAAAAGGGCTTGTACCTCAGCATTGTTCTGTATAGGAACACCCTTTAGTTCTTGTTTTTGCAATCGAGTTTTGATCCTCCAAGAATGTATTGTGCTAAATTTAACACGGTTTTATGATAATGTCAAACAAAAAACGATTATTGGATTTCGTAGGCAGTCAATTCAAGCGAAAAGTCTAAGAGTTAACTCGTGTGATACTCACGACGGAAACCAAAGCCGTGTGCTTCTTTTAGCACACAACCTCTCCTATGTGATTCCTGCTTCTACACAGTTTGCCACCCCGCCATGCTAACCGAAGTTACTGACTTATATGTGGTCTTATATCTGTTCCACAGGCGTTTATTCTCTCGGTATATCCTACCGCGAGGTTAAAGATTAATTCGCACTTTGCATCTTAAATCTTTTTGATAAGATAGCGTCTCGGGCGATGGCTTACCGCAACTTGTCCCTCTGGGGATCCGCCAAGTTTTACTATCTGCACACTTCCCATAACTACGGTGCCAGTGGACTGCCTTCTGCAGTGTGGGCTTCGGTTCGTCCTACGTTATTTCGCATTACGCTACAGAGCCTTGCTTGTCTCAAATAATCTAAAATACTTCTGCACGAGTTGACATGATTGGACCCGAAGTCTAAAGACTTGGGATTGTTAGTTAATTCCCTTCATAATCATTTCCCTTATTATAGAATTTTGTGAAACAAAATTCAAGCAAATTCTTACATCTGCTCGTAAAATTTAACTTCTCGAATTTGAGCCCCTTTCAATGGGGTATTAATTTGATACCTATAGGGTGAATCGCTTCTATCGACGCTTGATTGATTTTTTATATCTTCAATACCATCTGCGGATATTCGGAGATACAACACTTTCTGTCTAATATAGAACTTTATTACCTGATTGTTTTTCACTCTTGTGTGTCGTTTATTCAGTACGGGAACAAACGAATTATTCCACTTCGGTGATTTTCCCTCTGCAGTGAAATCAAGGGCAAGCTTCGGAATATCAGAACCTGCATAGATTTCTATGTAAGACACATAAGTAGGTTTATCAAGTTTTATAAGTGCTTCAGTTTTTAAAGTTCCATCATGCTTAATCTGATATTTCTTTGTGCTGGTGTTATACTCCCTTGTGTTTTCCCTGAAATATAACTTCTGAATGGTGCCGTTTGCTCGGAATGTACCTATTGTATCCAAATTTCCATCAACCATCTTTGGATTAGTTTTACACATTAGACGAGAAGGTGGAAGTTCCATGACAGGAGAATTTTGGAGTAAAGCACAACCTGAAAAACCAATAACTACCAACAATATGCCGACCATTATGTGTTGCCAATTTCTAACGAGCATAAAATTTTACCTCCCAAATTGAAGCACCTTTAAGTGGTATATTAATGCGCGCATCTGTATCAATTTTCTCTTTTTTAGTTTTATTTTCCTTTTTCTCACGGACAGCATTTTGCCTATCTTCAATTCCATCCGCTATCATCCGTAAGTAAAGGATCTTTCGATTGATTTGGAATCTGACAGGCTGTTTCCCTTCTACATTGATATGTTGTTTATCACGCACCACATCAAAGGATGTTTCAAACTGTGGCGGATCTTCCAAGGTTGTCATTAAAGCTAACTTTGGAATACGTGATGCGGGATATATCTCAACATAAGATATATATGTTGGTGAATCTAATTTAATCACTGCTTCTGTTCGTTTGCTTCCCTCAATTTGGGTAATATATTTCCGTTGTGTTTGCCCGCGGGGACGACTCTCATCGTAGAAAGAACGGTAGCTTTTCTCAAGATGACCTCTTACAGCAAATGTGCTTACCGTTTCCAAGTTTCCATCTACCAGTTGTGGATTTGTGATGCTGGTGAGTTTTGATGAATCAACTTCAAAAGTTGGTTGGTTCAGAACAGCACAACCTAAAATGATAATAAACAGAATGGGAAAAACCGTTAAGATTCTCATTTTTTCTCCTTCTTGATTCACAAGTTATGGATTTATAGTAGATTTTAGAATTAATTGGACATTGTTATCGGCAGAATACGCGTGTGGTATTCTGCATTGGTTAGGAATGCAGATCGCATTTGGGCGAGTACGCCGCAAAACCGTACCTACCGGGGTGGAAGTCTTTCCGAGTTTGCCCCGCGAAATATCTATTTATTTTCATAATTTACCATATTTTTCCTTAATTTGAGACTTTAATTTGTCCGAATTTGAGACCTTGTAAGAGAAATTTGGCGTCAAGGTCTCATTTTTAGGTAGTGTCAAAAGGTCATGAAATACTGCTTTATTCGCTTTCATCTTCTTCCCTGATGTTGCAAGTGCTGGTGTGTCTCCGATATAGGTCCCGCCTTCATTCGCATCAGATTTTGCATACATACATTTGGCTGTCCATTCACTATTTTTCCTTGTGTTTCAACAACTCTAAATTAGAGATTTTAAGGTGTCCGAATTTGAGACCTTTAAAAGGAAATTAGAGCCAAGGTCTCATTTTTAAATAGTGTCAAAGGTCATGAAATACCGCTTTATTCGCTTTCATCTTCTTCCCCGATGTTGCAAGTGCTGGTAAGTCCATAACATAGGTCCCGCCTTCATTCGCATCAGATTTTGCATACACACATTTGGCTGTCCATTCACTATTTTTCCTTGTGTTTCAACAACTTTACTTAGAGGTTTTAAGGTGTCCGAATTTGAGACCTTGTAAGAGAAATTTGGCGTCAAGGTCTCATTTTTAGGTAGTGTCAAAAGGTCATGAAATACTGCTTTATTCGCTTTCATCTTCTTCCCCGATGTTGCAAGTGCTGGTAAGTCCATAACATAGGTCCCGCCTTCATTCGCATCAGATTTTGCATACATACATTTGGCTGTCCATTCACTATTTTTCCTTGTGTTTCAACAACTCTAATTAGAGGTTTTAAGGTGTCCGAATTTGAGACCTTTAAAAAGAAATTAGAGCCAAGGTCTCATTTTTAGGTAGTGTCAAAAGGTCATGAAATACTGCTTTATTCGCTTTTATCTTCTTCCCCGATGTCTGCAAATGCTGGTAGGTCTGGTATATCTCCGATATAGGCCCCGCCTTCACTCGCATCAGATTTTGTTACATACATTTGGTTGTCCATTCACTGTTTTTCCTTGTGTTTCAACAACTCTAATTAGAGATTTTAAGATGTCCGAATTTGAGACCTTGTAAAAAGAAAAAGAAATTTGGAGCCAAAGTCTCATTTTTAAAAAAGGTCATGAAATACCGCTTTATTTGCTCTCGTCTTTTTCCCTGATGTTTGCAAGTGCTGGTAAGTCCATAATATAGGCCCCGCCTTCACTCGCATCAGATTTTGTATGCATACATTTGACTGTCCATTCACTTTTTCCTTGTGTTTCAACAACTCTAATTAGAGGTTTTAAGGTGTCCGAATTTGAGACCTTATAAAAAGAAAATTAGAGCCAAGGTCTCATTTTGAGACCTTGTAAAAGAAATTTGGAGCCAAGGTCTCATTTTAGAATTAATTAGACATTAGACATTATATCAATTTAATTGTGGGTTTCTTGTCTGTCTGTTTTTTGCTATCCTATAAGCACATTTTGCCTAAAACGGAAACAGAATAAGGGAAAACTGCCAAATTACAATCACTAAATATATTGTAACGTGAAATATAAATACATAAAAATTAACTCTCACAACACGTTTTTAAATCAGTATAATGTCTATTGTGATCGGCAGAATACGCGTGTGGTATTCTGCATTGGTTAGGAATGCAGATCGCATTTGGGCGAGTACGCCGCAAAACCGCACCTACCGTGTCGGGAGTCTTTCCGAATTTGTCCCGCGAAATGTCTATTTATTTTCAAAATTCACCATAGTTATGAAAATCTAAATTTCACTTGTTAAGATTGTATAACCGAAGGGATAGCGATACCAACTCTTTCTGCTGCTTCCACAAGTCGATCCCAAGTCGGGTCCTCAATTGGTATGCCTTCTTTTAGTCGCTTTTCACGACTACGTTGCTCAAATTCACCTGGAACATAGATTTCGTCAATCCCTGGCAACCTTGCTGATGATTTAACCCAATCCACAAGATATTCAATCTCTTGCTCATAGTCAGTTAAGTCAATAAAATCCTCAATTTTTATTGCAAACATCACAATACCACTTGCACCACGCGTTGGCGTTTCACGACTACATCCAGCCCATGAGAGTCCTCCTGCAATGGCATCTATCATCACAGCGAGACCAAAACCTTTATGCCCGAACTGAAATCCACCAAGGGGCATAACTGCAGTATCTTGGGGTCGTTCGCGAAACACATTCGGGTCTGTTAACGCGTTGCCTTCAGAGTCTATCATCCAACCTTCCGGTATGGGTTCGCCGCGTGCAGCTTGCACAAGAAATTTTCCGCCAGCCACAACGCTGAGTGTCATATCAAGAAGGAGAGGCTCACCATTTGCACGAGGCACAGATATAGCTATCGGATTCGGTGGAAGTCTACGCGATGTTCCTCCGTGTGGATGCATAAACCTGCCGCCACCATTCAATAAGACGATACCGATCATCCCTGCACGTGCTGCAATCGGTGGATATTCACCCATACGTCCGGCATGTCCACACCGATGTAAACCGACTGCTCCGATGGTACAGGTTTTTGCTTTTTCTACAGCCATTTCCATTGCTTTACGTGCTGCAACCATTCCGAGTGCGCCGTTCACATTGATAACTGTTGCTGCTCCACTTTCTCTGACGACCTCCATTTTGTCTGCTGATGGGCCACCTGCCATTCCACCGATGTAGTTCGGAGCGTTGATGACACCGTGTGAATCATGGCCTGTGAGATTAGAATCAACGACATGGTCACTGACGATGCGTGCATCTTCATCGGTGCCACCAGCACCACGATAAATATCATATACAAACTTTCTCAAAACTAAGTGAGAAACAATCGGCATATATGTCTCCTTAAGCAATTTCAAATATCAAGATAATTCGGTATAGTGGGAATCAGATTATAGCATATATAGTTAGTTCTCAAGAAATTCAACCCGCTTATATATGTCCTGTAGAGATAGCTCACATTCAATTGAAGCAAGTGTTAACACATTTTCAAACGTTCGGAATTCGCTTTGTTCCCACTGTGTTTCCTGGCGTATATGGTGTTCAACATGCACTTTGTCTTGTGAAACAAGGATGTATTCTTGCAAGGATTCAAGTTGCTGATAGTGTCCGAATTTTTCTACTCGGTCATATATCTCTGTTGAGGGAGAAAGCACTTCTATTATGACAATCGGGTTGAGAAGTGTATCAAAGGAATTATCCTCAAAGCTGGGTTTACCACAGACAACGACAACGTCCGGATAGAAATATGAACTTGTTGAGCGAGCTTTCACACGCATATCGTTGGTATGAACTGTACATTCTCGTCCTTTTAACTGGATATAAAGTTCTCCTGATACATTCATCGTAATGAGGGTATGTTGATAACTTGCCCCGGACATTGCGACTATTTTGCCGTTCAAGTATTCATTTTTGGTAATTGTCTTGCGTTCCCAAGTAAGGTATTCCTTAGGAGTGAGTTGAGTTTGAATTGCAACCGATGCCATGTGTGTCTCCATAATAAAGACTTTATAGGTTTCGTGCTATCTTCCGAGATGTTTTAAGAAATTATAGCACGTAAAGGATGAATTCGCAACAAGTAACATCCAATTAACAGAGCCATTCAGTTTTTGGTTTTTTGTCCGTTTTAGTCGTCCAGTCGCGATGCGGAGATCGTTCCGACTTCTGCATTTCACGACAACATCTAAAGGTAGGAGGGAATTCCGAGAATCTATGGTAGGCTCTCAATGAATTCAATCCGCTTATATATGCCCTGTAGAGATAACTCACATTCAATTGAAGCAAGTGTTAACACATTTTCAAACGTTCGGAATTCGCTTTGTTCCCACTGTGTTTCCTGGCGTATATGGTGTTCAACATGCACTTTGTCCTGTGAAACAAGGATGTATTCTTGCAAGGATTCAAGTTGCTGATAGTGTCCGAATTTTTCTACTCGGTCGTATGTCTCTGTTGAGGGAGACAGCACTTCTATTATAACAATTGGGTTGAGAAGTGTATCAAAGGAATTATCCTCAAAGCTGGGTTTACCACAGACAACGACAACGTCCGGATAGAAATATGAACTTGTTGAACGAGCCTTCACACGCATATTACTTGTCACCACAACACAGTCTCTTTCCATCAATTGATTGTTAAGTGCTGTTGATGTATTTGTTGTGATGATATTATGAGCGAAACTTGCCCCGGACATTGCGACTATTTTGCCGTTCAAGTATTCATTTTTGGTAATTGTCTTGCGTTCCCAAGTAAGGTATTCCTCAGGAGTGAGTTGAGTTTGAATTGCAACCGATGCCATGCGTGTCTCCATAATAAAGACATTATAGGTTTCGTGCTATCTTCTGAGATGTTTTAAGAAATTATTATAGCATATAAAGGATGAATTCGCAACAAGTAAAATGACAAATATAGGGTTGTATGGAAGAGAATTGATGTATAAGGACTGCGCCAGTTTAACGATCTTCCGTCAAATCCCCATGCTTTAACTTGCGGGATGTAGACGGCAACCTTTGGTTTACTTCGTGAAAAAAGATTTGACTTTTTTCTAAAGATGTTGTATGATTAGAGTATCAAGTTGACAGGCATTTTCAGCGTAGTCGCAAGACTATGTGCCTCTCTACCCACTGAAAAGGGGTTAAGTGCTTGATACTTGAGACATCCTCCATGAAAACCTATAAATATGAGTTTTCTCATCAATCTAACTTGATACAGATTGGCAATCTGATAGACGATCTACATGGCGTGCATGTGCATTTATTGCGTCTGCAACGTCGTTACCATCGTATTTTTCGTAAATATGCTCCACTTTCTCGTATTTTGAAACATATTACGAAGTTGAAACAGAGGACAAAAAAGCATTGGAACCACCTACCGAGTCAAGTTATCCAAGTTGTTGCGATCCGTATTGATAGAGGTTACCAGTGTTTCTTTGACAACCTTGAAGACCGCCAAACAGGTAAAACGAAACGCAAGGTTGGCAGACCGAGAATCAAACCGGATCACAAATATAAGTCCCTCACTTTCACACAGGCGGGCTACAAAATAGAAGGCAACCGCCTAACAATCAACTGTCTAAAAAAGTCCTTTACGTTTTGGAAACATCGCGAATGGACTGGGACTGTCAAAACAGTTACAATCAAACGTGACAACGTTGGAGATTACTACCTAACACTTGTGTGTGAGGATTGCGAACCTTCCGAGAAACTCCCTTTGACCGGTAATGAGGCAGGGGCAGACTTCGGTTGTAAAACATTCCTCACGCTTTCAGATGGCACGAAGATAGAGTCCCCACAATTTTACAAGCAAAGTCTCAATGCAATCCGTTCTGCACACAAAGCACTTTCACGGAAACAATACCTATCTAATGGTTGGTTTCGCGCGAAACGACACCTTGCCAGTGTCAACAAGCACATAGCCGACAGCAGACGAGACTGGTTTTTCAAGTTAGCACTCCGTCTTGTGCGAAGGCATGATAAGATTGTGATTGAGACGCTGAACCTTGAAGGCATGAAACGCCTCTGGGGACGCAAAATCTCTGACCTCGCTTTTGGCGAATTTGCTTTGATACTTCAATGGACTTCTGCCAAATACGGTAAAACATTCTTGAAGGCTAATCGTTGGGAACCCACTACAAAACCTTGCTCTAACTGTGGATACCAAAATGAGAACCTAACGCTTTCAGACCGATATTGGGCGTGTCCAGAATGCAGCACACGCCACGATAGAGACGTAAACGCTGCCATAAACATTTTGCAGGCTGGGGTGCCCGTGCCTTGATGCACGATAAAACTGCTCTGATGCAGAATAATAGCCTGCGGGTGGAGCGATAATAAGACGGTTGACTCTTTGAGAAAACCGCAGTCGCTATGAAACCGAAGCCCCTACCTTTAGGTAGTGGGTGGCATCACAGTTATGCGTAGTCTAAAATTGAGATCAGAATAAACGTTACATGCTTTCTATTACGCTTGTCGAAATCCGGTATCCGTGCGATGCCAATTTTGTCCATGGTCGGGGTCACGGAAAGGAATACCTCTACCTAATAACTGTTTGAGAGTATCGCTTTCAGCTGCTAACACATCATCGGTCAACTGGCGAGGCATATCCTCTTGTGGATATATGACCGAACGGTTATACATACCGAGTAATCCAACGCGTGGTGCGTCTGTGGTATTCGGGAGACATTGATGCCAAATCGCGCCGTTTGTAAATAGGATAGAGCCTTTCGGTGCGATTGCCACACTCATTTCAAGTCCTTCTGCTTCTCCTAATTCAGGACGGCGAAGTGTTTTGTGTGATTCTGCGATACACGCCGTTGGACCGTTATCTGTTGTGAATTCATCTAACATCCACACCGTCTGTCCCGTTAGAGAACCAGACGGAAACGGGGTTTGCATTGCCCAATACGGGTAGTCAATATGCCAACCACCTGCGGGGGCACCAGGTCCCACGATGTTCGCTGTGAAAGTAGAGGCAATCGCATCCTCTCCGAGCATCCGCTTCCACACTGCCACCACGGTTGGGTGTTGAATTAGCTTTCGGAAGATAGGAGATTTTCCAACAATTGCCCAGACACGTCGGATTTTACCGTTACCATAACTGTGATCTCGTCCGTTATTAACGTCTTCTTCAACCATTTTCCAGATTGCTTCGCGTGCTTCGTCTGCTTCTTCAGCTGAAATCACATTCTCAATGATATGGAACCCGACTTCGCGTAGATCATGTTCAGCAAGGTCAAGTCTTTCAGAATTTAATGCTGATTTTATCTGCACCATATTTTCACCTCTATACTACCGGATACGTGGTAGATTGCGAATTGTCTTAATAATCCGATCTTCTAAATCATTGTCATCGCTGTTTGGCACCCGATTGTGTTTATCCATCCATGCGATATTTTCTGCCACACTCTCGGTTACCGGTATTTGCGGACTGAATTCGGGTAACGCTGCGGCAAGTTTCTCGTGGCTAAAGATCTGCGTATGTCCGAAATTGCCTCGCAAACCGCTGAACTGTTCGGGTGCCATAGCAATAAGTGTCTCTTGTGATACATGCACAATTTCTATGTCAACCCTAAGTGCTTCTGCTGCAGCACTGTGCCACTCATCCCACGTGCGTGCAAGCGGATGAACGAGATTGTATATTTCACCGAAACATTCGGATTTACCGAGTATTCCTGCGAACGCAACACCAGCGTCTCGTGATGCAAGGAATTGGAAATAGTTCAAGCCATCACCAGCGGAGAGGATCGGTTTTCCTTTTCGCAACCGATCGATCCAACTCCCATCTCCACCGACCTGTCTGTGCAAATTAATTCCCGGTCCGTGTGTATAAGATGGTTTGAAAATAGTTACAGGGAAGCCGTCACGTTCATGAGTTTCTAACAGAAGGTTATCTGCAGCGACTTTATTAAGTCCATAACCTGATGTCCCTTGAAGGGGTGCTGTTTCTGGCAGATTAATTCCGCTGAAAGGTGGTCCGTATGTCATCACGGTGGAGCACTGCAAGAAGTGTCCAACGCGTCCCTGACATGCGCGAAGAGCAGAGGCTGCATCTTCAGCATTGAAACTTATCATATCAATAACAGCATCCCAATTCTCCGCGCCGACTTTTGCTTCAAAATCGTCGCGATGTTGTCGGTCTCCGTGAATCACACGAATACCTGCAGGCGGAGGGTCGACGTGTTGTCCACGGTTGAATAGAACGACTTCGTAATTTCTGTTTAGTAGTGCAGCCACAATTCCACGGCTGATGTTGCCTGTCCCACCGATGATTAAGACTTTCATTTGTTTGATTCCTTTCTTTATAGTGCAGTTTTAACTTTGGTTCGTATGATATTGTCTGGTGCTATATATTTATAAAATGTTTTCTTGTGATTGCTAATGAAAGTGATTGTATTCCTCTACTACGACAGTCTTTTTGCGTTTTCTTCGTGATAAGGAAATACCACCGAATCCACTGATGATGGCGATGTAAAAACCGAAATCGTACCACCATCCTGTGTTTTGCGGTTCATAAACGCGAATATCCGAGTTAAATAATCCTCCGATCAACGAGATAGGTGCAATCCAGCCATGCCAGATACCCCATAAAAATCCAGCAGGTTTTTCAACGGTATGTTTTCCGTCGCCGGGGACACATCCTGAAATGGTGATGATAACTATCAACAGAAACATACAGATTAATTTGTTAGACATTATCACACCTTTGTACTATCAGGAAGATACGTTCCAATATTATCACTGTTTATGAAGATTCATCAACAATTGCTCGTGCTAATGCCCAATCTAATCGCCGTCTGTAATAGCCATCGCGGCGTACCCCTTTGAAAGCAGTCAAAAAAACATCATGTGTTTTCTCACGGATTGTCGCTAAGGTTGTGTTGAGCATATCTATATCTACACGCCACGGAACACCGATTTTCGTAATTGAACGACACTGTGTCCGCACTTTGTATTCTCCCAATTCTGCTGGAGGACAAAATCGGATTGAGGCAGAAACGGTATTGTCTATGGCAATGAGTCCCAGATTCCCCTGCGGTTCATTGAAAACAATGCTACGATTGCTAGAAACCGGAGGAAGATGTTTTCGTAGCTCGTTAAGTTTTCCGAGCAGTTGATTATTGCGCCACACACTGACACCCGATGTTCCGTGTGGAGCAAACAGCGCAAGACCGACAGGATGTTCAGTATCATCAAACATATAACTTGTGTTTCTGCTTTTATTATCTTGCATTGTTCTATTTTGTGTTTGCGGCACTAACGAGATAAAATCGTGTAATCGATCCAGAAACAGACCGCATCGAATAAACGCTTCAGGGATAATTGCTGCGACCCATTCACAATGTGTTAAGCATTGCCCAAGCGCATATTTATAAAGATCGTCGTAGTTAGTCGTTTCAGGAAATGGCAAACCGCGGCGCGTTGCGGAGTTTCGCGCTAACCACGGCGGATTGGTAATGCAAACATTAAACCCTTTCGGAAAGTCAATGAGTGTGTCGCGTCGCTCAATGCCTTTTGCTGCAGGTTCTATGTCATAAAATGCCCAATCTCTGCATCCCAAATGTGCAGAGTCAATCAGTTGTGGAATGTCTTTAGCACCCGCAAACGGTTCTAATACAGTCTGTTGTTCTAAATTTAACTTTTTTGTCCATCTTTTGAACGGTTCCAGTTGAAAAGGATTGCCACGGGTGTAGTAGCGTCCATTTGCACGTTTTTTATCCATCTTATTTTCAGTTTGCATCTATAATTTGGTTAGATAAGATATAGTTCTTTTCTGTAATTTACACATATTCGCGTAATATATCAAGCGGAATTTTGTGAAAACTCTTCAACGTCCTCGTTACAATGTAAAATAAATTTGACAAACCATTTTTTAACGTGTAATATATTAGACAAATTCAGGTTGACTGAGGTTAATTACCTAAAACAATTATGAAAATGAGTCTCAATATCATGAAAAGAAAATATAAAGTGTTCGTCAACGTGTGTTTATTATTGTGTATCTGCGCTGTGTCCGTTGATGCTGCAACCCGTGAATACTGGATTGCTGCCGAAAAAGTTATCTGGAATTATGCTCCGAGCGGTAAAAACCTCATTCGTCCGAAGATGGGACTAGGTGTTTGGGGTAAGGTGCT
The DNA here is from genome assembly GCA_965237835.1 of Candidatus Poribacteria bacterium. Lineage (GTDB taxonomy): Bacteria > Poribacteria > WGA-4E > WGA-4E > WGA-3G > MSPOR6. Next base: position 3,064,471 of record OZ250160.1, read on the forward strand.
CACATACCATAAGTATCGCTACATTGAATATACCGATGACACCTACACGACTAAGGTTGAACAACCTGCGTGGATGGGTATCCTCGGACCTCAATTGCGTGCAGTGGAAGGTGATAGTATTAAAGTGCATTTTCTTAACCGTGCAGACAAACCACTTAGCATACATGTGCACGGTTTGCAGTATGATAAGGCAAACGAGGGTGCGGATGGAGACTATCCCGGTGCCGCTGTTCCATCAGGTAGCAAACACACCTATCACTGGGAAGTTCGTGAAGATGCCGCGCCAGGTCCAAACGATCCATCATCTATTGTCTGGCTTTACCATTCACATGTTGATGCAGTTACAGAGGTATACGATGGACTCATCGGGACAATTGTTGTCACAAAAAAAGGCATGGAACGTTCCGAAGACGATCCACGCCCAAAAGATGTTGACAAAGCTTTTACGACACTTTTTCTTATTTTCGATGAAAATGGACGCGAAATTGACGAAAGCGGACTCTACGAAGGTTATGAATCCGATGAAGAAGCTGAAGAAGGTAATCTCAAACATGCAATCAACGGTTTTATCTTTGGAAATTTGAAAGGCTTGGAAGTGAACCAGGGTGATAAAGTGCGTTGGTATCTGGTTGGATTGGGTACTGAAGTGGATATGCACACTGCACATTGGCACGGGCAAACCGTGTTAAATTCTGGTAAACGGACAGACGTCGTTGAATTGTTGCCGGGCAGCATGGTCACCGTTGATATGATAGCGAGAACGCCAGGAAATTGGGTCTATCACTGTCACGTTGCTGACCATATTACTGCGGGTATGTCTGCACGCTGGCATGTTCTGCCAAAACGTTAGGCTGATGGGTGCGACAGTTCTGAACTAAATAACGTTGTATTTTGTCTAAATTAACTATAGTTTGGACAATTTTTAGAGTTTCTGTGTGATAGTCAGTTAATAGAAACACCTCAGCATCAATAGAAGTTTCACTAATACACCTGTCGCCCCGCTGGGGCTGATTATGGTTAAGCTATCGTTTTCTATACACCTGTCGCCCCGCTGGGGCTGATGTTTTTCTTATATCCTTTATATTTTGTGAGATTTAGTTGATTGAAGAAACTCGTAGAAAAATACTTTAAAGCAGCCCCAGCGGGGCGGAATATGTATAGTAGTTCATAGTATCTCAACAGTTGACTTGAATAGTTTGTAAATTGTCCAAACTATAGTAAATTAAAGCGAGCGATTTTAAATGCACTCTTGTAAATGTGTGCAACACTATAATTCAAAGAGGTGCAATGAATTGCGCAACTACAAACGCCGTAAATCTAAAATAATTCAAAGAGGCGCAATGAATTGCGCAACTACAAACACCGTAAATTTTAAAAAATAATAGATATTTTAGATTTGACAATAGAAGGAGATGTTTATGTCTTACAACCGATCCATTTTGTTTAATTATTTTTTATTGACCGTGCTGATGTTTACGCTCATTGGGATGGCACATGCTGAAACGTTAACGCTCTATTCTGGACGAAGTAAGAGTCTGGTTGATCCGATAATTCAGCAGTTTGAAAAAGAAACAGGCATTGAAGTGAAGGTGAGTTATGCCAATACGACTCAGTTAGCCAATAAACTCAAGACCGAAGGCAAAAAAAGTTCTGCTTCACTATTTTGGGCACAAGATGCTGGTGCACTTGGGGCTGTTAGTAAAGAAGGATTATTTACTAAGTTACCGGAATCAGTTCTTGCGAAAGTTCCAAAAACATTCCGTCATGCTGATGGCATGTGGGTCGCAACAAGTGGTAGAGCACGTGTTCTTGCATATTCACCGGAACGCGTTAAAATGGAAGAACTTCCTGAAAGTGTGTTTGATTTGACGCAACCGATATGGAAAGGAAAAGTCGGTTGGGCACCACTCAATGCTTCGTTCCAAGCGTTTGTAACAGCAATGCGTGCACAGATTGATGAGGAACGCACCGAAAAATGGCTGCGCGATATGAAAGCAAATGGGGCAAAAGCTTATCCTAAGAATGCACCTATCATAGAGGCACTCGCCGCTGGTGAGATTGATCTCGGTTTGCCAAACCATTACTACCTATTCCGTTTTAAAAAGGGAAATTCAAAATATCCGGTTGAGCAGACCTTCTTTAAAGCAAACGATCCGGGTAATCTTGTGAATGTTGCTGGAATTGGGTTATTGAAGAGTAGTGATAACCAAGAAACTGCACTTAAGTTCATTGAATATCTTCTTTCTGCTAAGGCACAACAGTACTTTGTCAGTGAGGTCTTTGAGTATCCAGTGACTGACGATGTGATTCCGAATGCCAATTTATTGCCATTGAAAAATTTGCTTAAATTAGTTCCGACATTCGATTTGAATGAGATGGATGATGTTGAAGGAACTATCAAACTTCTTCGGCGCGTGGGTATTATATAGACAAGGGCGGAGATTGATTGCTGAGATACTGAGGTGAATCATCAATAGACAACGTCCCTTTTTTCACGTTGGACAAAGGTGGTACTTCTTCATCCCGGCGATCATAGTCTGTGTAGGCGGGCTGATTCCATTAGGATATCTGGTCGCTACAGCAGTTGCTATAGAGAATACTACCCTTGTGGAAAATCTGTTTCGCTGGCGAAACGCGAAACTTTTTCTCAACACACTTTTGTTAACGGTTGGCGTTCTCATTCTTGATATTCTGTTGGCAACCCCTGCTGCATGGTTGACCACGCACTCAGACCTCCGAGGCAAGCGGATTTTCAGTGTCCTGTCCGTTTTGCCGTTAGCGATCCCAGGCTATGTGATGGCTTACGCGCTCTTGGGACTCGGCGGAAATAACGGCATATTTGCGGCTCTTTTTGGTAAAAGTCTTCCACGTCTTAGCGGCTACTGGGGTGCTTTAATCGCGCTTTCCTTCTACACAAGTCCTTATCTCTTTCTGAATTTACGAGCAGCACTCTTGGGACTTGACCCAAGTCTTGAGGAGTCTGCGCGAAGTCTCGGTTGCCGGAGATGGGGTGTTTTCATACGTGTTATCCTACCCCAACTTCGTCCTGCATTCTATGCAGCAGGATTGCTTATCTGTTTACATGTGCTTGGTGATTTCGGTGTTGTCTCATTGATGCGCTATGAGACATTTAGTTATGCGCTTTATGTCGAGTATAATTTTGTTTTTGACCATCACCATGCTTCATGGCTTGCATTGATTCTCATCGGTTTTACAGGTTGTCTGCTATACCTTGAAACACGATTGCTACGTAATGTGACGCTCCATCGCGCAGGACACGGCACATCTCGGCATCGGTCTTTAATTCCACTTCGCGAATGGAAAAGTGCGGGTTATCTGTATTTGAGTGTCCTGTTCATAGCAACTGTCGGGATACCCGTAACAACTATTTTTCTGTGGATATTCAGGGGGTTTGAGGTATCGGCATTAGACAGACTTTTGGAATCACTACTCGGCTCTATAGGTGTTGCTGTTCCATCGGCAATATGTTGTGCAGTTTTAGTCGTGCCATTCGCATATATTGGTGTGCGTTATGCCTCACGTTTCTCAAATATGTTAGCACGTGTCCCGTATGTCATTTACGCTATTCCACCACTTGCATTTGCACTCTCAATCATCCTTTTTGTAGGAAGCCATGAGACCATACTTTTATTAATCTGCGCTTGTATTCTGCATTTCCTTGCCGAAGCAATAGGACCTGTACGTAGTACGCTTTACCAAGCCTCACCTCACTTAGAGGAAGCAGCGCGTTCGCTCGGATGTTCACCTCTAAAAGCATTTTTAAGAACACTATTTCCACTTCTGATGCGTGGTATCCTGACAGCCACAGCACTTGTTTTCCTTGCAACGATGAAAGAATTGCCCTTAACTTTCCTATTACGTCCCACCGAATATGAGACTTTAGCGATCAATCTATGGGATTACACAGGAGATGCGATGTATGCACAGGCAGCACCCTATGCTTTTCTGATTCTGCTTTTTTCTGCCCTATTTGTCGGTCTCCTCATCCGGAAAGAGGAAGAATGACACATTTTTCAACAATTCTTGCATATAATTTGTCTAATTCTGGTATAATGCGGATATATTATTCGTGATTATACCAAATTAACTTGATCCCACTTGGTAGTGCGGTTCCCTAACCGCACCATAAGCGTCAATTTAAGAAAAGACTCGTTTGTAGTCGCGCAATTCATTGCGCCTCGGACATTCGAAGAAAAGAGGCGCAATGAATTGCGCGACTACGAACGCTGATATTCTCGTCCTTTGCGTTATTTGAGATGTTGATACAAAAAGGTGCGGTTAGATGAAGTTTAATTTATTAATTCGGTAATTCTGATCTCTTTTCTGTCTGAATCGCGGATTATCGCAGAGAACGCGGAGGACGCGGAATTAAGAGATGCTTTGTTACCGACCCGTCTCTGGCGAAAGCAAATGTCCGAGACACAAAAGCATTTTCCGCGTCTTCTGTGTCCTCCGTGCCCTCCGCGATTCAGACAACCAGATAATGGACCTCACAGAAGAAAAACATAAAACAAGATGTCTATGGTTAGAAATTACCGAATTTATTTTTTAATCTTCATGAAACCGCACCTACGGATGGGATCAAGTTAATTTGGTATGAGAGATGGCGGAAGCACAGAGACTTTGTGATAAAATTTAAAATATCCGTGTGTACTATGGAATACATATTTTGTTAGACTTTTTCACGTCACCGTTGTTCATCACACTTGGAGAAAACGCACTCAGATTACTCCTCGCTTTTGTCCTAAGTGTGTTTATTGTCATTATTTATCAGTGGACACACGTCAAAGGTCCACAAAAGTCGTTTACTGATACACTTATTATCTTGTGTATGCTAATTTCAGTTGTGATGGTCGTTATCGGCGATAGCATTGCACGGGCATTCAGTCTTGTCGGGGCACTTTCAATTATCCGTTTTCGCACGGCAATCCAAGACCCGCGCGATATCGGTTTTGTTTTTTACGCGTTAGCTGTGGGTATGGCTGTAGGAGCCGGCAGTCCTTCTATTGCGATTCTCGCTACGTTTCTCATTGGAATCATTATCTTATGTATGTACTATTGGCATCAACGTTTCGCAAAGGATAACGAATTTGCACTTGAAATTTGCCTCCCGCCAGAACAACTATCCGAAACGATATATCGTCCTATTTTTGATAAGCATGTCATTCAGGAACGCTTAATTGACAAACGGATTAAAAAATCCAAGGTAGTTGAACTAAACTTCAGAGTTAAATTGGCAAAACCTGATGAGTGGATAACATTTTTTAATGAACTTTCAGAACATGAAAACATCACTGAAGTTAAATTGGATAAAGAGTAATACCACACTAACTTGATTCAAAGTTTTCCGATAAAGTCAAGCATTGCGAGGCACGGGGACCTCGCGCTACGAATTGGGTTAATTTGGTATAATACCATATTAACTTGATTCAAAGTTTTCCGATAAAGTCAGCAGTGCGAGGCACGGGGACCTCGCGCTACGAATTGGGTTAATTTGGTATAATACCATATTAACTTGATTCAAAGTTTTCCGATAAAGTCAAGCATTGCGAGGCACGGGGACCTCGCGCTACGAATTGGGTTAATTTGGTATAAGATAACGTGAGCTCGGTGTAAGAAATAACGTGAGTTTTGGTATAAATGGGACGGTGTTTTTACCTCCTAAACCCCTTAAACAGGGGAAATTAGTGGAAAAAACCTGCGAATTTGTGAAAGTAGGCTTATACCGAGCTCACGTTAAGATACGAACCAGGGTTATTTAGTTTTAGGCTTTTTGTCCATTTTAGACGAAAAGTCGCGATTCGGAGATCGCTCGGACAGCGGAAAGTCTTAGATTGAAAACCTAAATATTCGGAGAACTAAATAGCCCTGGATACGAACATTTCTATTTGGATTTTGTGAAAAAGAAAAACAAACATTAAGGAGAATTACATGAAACTTTTAAGACTAATAGCATTCATAGGACTCATATTTGGTCTCGTGGTGTATTTGTATGCTCAAGAAAATGGAGAGGCTCCAAAACTTACAGACGAACAAAAGCGATTCGACATTGATGGAAACGGCAGACTTAGTCCTGAAGAAGATGGACTGATGCTCCGAATCACTGGTTTAGAGGCGTTTATAGGTAGTGAACTAAGTCGTGAAGAAATCGAGAAACTACATAACAACCAATCTCCGCCTCCTGGCGGAAATCCTGGACAACGAGTTGGTCCTCCTCCTCCTCCTCCTCCTCCTCCTGGTGCCGGTGGCAGACGCGGTCCTCGACCTCCGAAAAAACTGGTTGAACGTTTTGATACGGATAAGGACGGTAAATTAACAGGTGACGAACGGAAAGCGGCACTTGAGGCGCGCGGTGAAGCATATTCACCTGAACAACGCGCAGGAACTCTGACTGGGGATATACAAGACGATGTAAAAGCAAGTATCTCTTCTGCCCCAATAGACTCTCCCGCCTTCTACGATGGAGAGACACTCCGCACGTTATATCTCCGCTTTAACGATGAAGATTGGTATGCTCAACTGAACGCATTTTATCGCACCGATGTTGAAGTGCCAGCCGAACTTGTAGTTGATGGAAAAGTCTATTCAGAGGTAGGGGTCCGATTCCGTGGCACTTCGTCCTATTTTACTGTTCAATCAGAGAAAAAGTCGTTTAACATTGCCGTTGATTATGGCGACGATAACCAACGTCTTCATGGTTACAAGACACTCAACCTGCTCAATGGGCATGTTGATCCGTCTTTCCTTCGGGAAGTGCTTTACAATCGGATTGCACGAGATTACATCCCTGCAATGAAAAGCAATTTTGTTAAATTGGTTATCAATGGTGAAAGTTGGGGTGTGTATATCAATCTCCAGCAATACAATAAAGATTTTCTGGAAGAGTGGTTTGGCACAAGAGATGGAGTCCGTTGGAAAATCGGTCCCGGTGGTGGTGCATTGACTTATTCCGGAGATGATACAGCAGCGTATCAAGGGACTTATCAACTCAAAACTGCGGATGTCAAAAACCCGTGGGAAAAACTTATCGCACTCACTGAAGTACTTGATTCTAAAACGACTGATGCAAAACTGGAAAAAGATTTACCTTCGATATTCAATATTGACCGTGCCCTATGGCAACTTGCTGTTTCAAACGTTTTTATGGATGACGATAGTTACATTCACAAAGGTGGGGATTTTGCGATTTATCAGGATGTCAATGAAAGGTTTCACCTCATATCGCACGATAACAACGAAACTTTCAGATTTGGTCGTGAGAGGCGTGCTGGTCGTGGCGGACCCGGTGGCAGAGGTCCTGGCGGTTGGTCGTGGGGAGAGTTGACATCAGGAATGGTATCTCCGATGACACACGCGGACAATTCGATGCGTCCAGTTATTAGTCGCTTGCTTGGTGTTCCGAAATGGAAGGCACGGTATATTGCACATGTACGGACTGTCGTAAATGAGTGGCTTGATTGGAATATATTGGAACCAATTATCAAAGAATACCATGCACTTATTGATGCAGATGTAGAGAATGATGATAAAAAACTATATCCCTATCGTGATTTTGAGACGAGTACTGATGGCGAAAGTAGAGAACGCACGCCAAGTTTCAAGCAATTTGTAACCCAAAGACGAGAGTTTTTACTTAATCATCCAGAATTGAAAAAACCAACTCCGAAAATTGCTTCTGTATCTATACCTAATAATCCTACAACTAATCAATCTGTTGAGATAACGGCAGAATTGGATAAAACTGTTGCAGCGGATTCAGTTCTGTTGTATTATGGTACTGACCGACACGCTGTTTTTAACCAGGCAATGATGTCAAAGAGTGGGAATAAATATGTCGGCAACATACCGGGTTTTCCGGCAGAAACTACTGTCTATTATTACGTTGGGGCGAGTGCTGTGAAGACACATGGTACGACCACATTCTATCCCGCACGAGCAGAATTTGGCGCAGCGCATTACCAAGTCAAAATGCCTCAGGTAAAAGGGGTATCAGTGGTAATTAACGAACTAATGGCAGTTAATACCAATAGCGTTGTTGATCCACAAGGGCACCACGAAGATTGGCTTGAGTTGCACAACATCACAGATAAGACCGTGTTACTCACAGGTATGTATCTGACTGATAAAATGGATAATCTCCGGAAATGGAAATTCCCCGAAAACACGGAAATACCGCCCCGTGGGTATTTGATTGTATGGTTAGATGAGGATGGAAAAGCGAAGGAAGAACTTCATGCGAACTTCAAATTATCACGTAAAGGTGAAACAGTCATGTTGGTGGACACCGACGCGCGTGGGAATCAAGTGATAGACACGATTACATTTGAAGAGCAGCAAAATGATACAGCCATTGGTCGATTACCGAATTCTACCGGATCTTTTCAAGTTGTGCAGATGACACCTGGGAAACAAAACAGAGAAAAGAAAACAAAATAACGGATCTCCAAAGGAAAAACGAACTTATTTGTTTGTGCTATGTCTTATAGGTTGAAAGCGAAATCTAAAACTTATTTCATGTTAAGACAACACATAAGTAAGATACACATAAGCTCTGGAGGAGAAAATGTCCGTTACGACGCTCACCATTGGTATGGAAACTTATTCGGATGTAGTCCAAGTGGAAGATTTTGACAGCCAACAGGAACGCGAACTTATTTTGCGGTGCCAAGAAAAAGATACCGCCGCAATGGGAACCCTTGTTGTGCAATACCAGCATTGGGTTTATAATATCGCTTACGGTATGCTTGGGCATCATGAAGATGCACAGGATGCCGTGCAGGACACTTTCCTTTCTGTTTGGCAAAATATCGGTAAGTTTGAATTCCGATCCCGATTTTCTACATGGCTTTATCGAATTGTCCGTAATAAGTGTATCAATGTTATAGACCAACGCAAACGTAGAAAAACAGATCCGATGGAGATTGACGACACACAACCTTGGGTGCCACTTGATACGACAACTCCTGAACAGGAAGCGTTACATACCGAACAGCGTGAGATACTTCACACAGCTCTCGGCAAACTCAAAGAAAGTTACCGAACAATCTTAATCCTTCGTGAATTGCGCGAACTCTCTTACGAAGAAATAGCAGAAATCCTCAATTGCACACTTGGACGCGTCAAATCTCGATTACATGAAGCACGAAAAGCATTGAAAACTGAACTTGAACGTATTGAATGGTAGGTGTAAATTTTAAATCTAATGGCTAAATGATTATGTAATTTAGTCATGTATTCATTAATTGGTTTAGAAAATGAAACATCAACATTTCCAGAAACATTTATCTGCATATTTAGACAATGAATTAGAACCTGTTTTGCATGAGAAGGTGAATGTCCACGTGCGTTACTGCCAAGAATGTGCGGGCATGCTTGCAGATTTTAAGGAAAACCGGCGACTGATTGCTGAACTTGTGCATCCCGCGCCATCAATGAAGAACGCAGTTTTGGCAAAAATCAGAGAAACAGAGTTAGCACCACGTGAAAAGTTCCTCTCAATCTTTAGACGTTGGTTATTTCGTCCCTTTACTGTTGGGGCAACAGCCTTTTCAACGGTCTGTTTCATCGTCGCGTTTTTCTTATATACGCACAATCCTGCTCCACAATATGATGAACTCCTTGATTTCTATTTTGAACTTCATACAGAAGAGGTCGCGAATAATCCTTTGAAGTCAAACGTCGCCACACCACTTAGCAATCCAGAAACATACACTGAAGAAATTGGTGAAGATACAGAAATATTGCTTAATCTATATTTAGGTGATTAAAGTGTTTGAGGATTGATTTAGACATTAGGTGATTCTATGCAAACTAAAGCGATGAATGTGCTCTGCTTCTTAGTATTAATTATTTTTCTCTTGACATCCAATTATAATCTTTCTGCCGATGTTGATGTGCTTAAACACATTGCAGAAGCGGAACGTGATGTTGGTTACGTCGGTCTCCGTCTAAAAATATATAGTAGATCTCGCGGTTCTCGGACGATGGAAGAAATCGTCATACATAAGACAGCTGAAGATTCATATCGGAAGGTTGTATCCGTTGTTGGGGAACAGAAGCCATTTGCTGAAGAAAACGAACGTGACAGGAGACAGGATGACAGAAACGGAGATCAGGAAGATCGTAGAAGAGACAGAGAATTTAGATGGGAACGCCAGAGGAGTCAATTTTCTATAAAAGAGATTGAGTTGATAGCACAAAACTATAATTTGGAGCGGCAACTTCGGGGAGAAAAAATCGCAGGTCATGAAACGGATCTCTTAATTATTAAACCAAAATATGCTGGCAGACCAACAAAGCATATTTTTTTCGCTCGTAAAAACGGTGTAATCTTGCGGGTTGATGACTTAGATGCTGCGGGTGTGCTCCGAGATATGTTCGTTTATACTCGTATAAGTTTTGATCCCAAAAATGTGGAAACCAAATGGAAAGCCTTGGAAAAAGAGATTAAACGCGAACCGCGACCTGATCGAACGATTACACTTGTTGACGCAGAAAAGTTCTTAAAGACAAAACCTATTCAACCGAAATACTTACCACCAGGTTTCCAACTTCAGAGTATTCAAAAACACCAATTTAGAGGCACACATCTTCGATTAAAATATACAGATGGTTTGTTGGATTTATACATATTCGAAACAACAGATAAGATCTCAGATCGCGGCGATCAGAATAGAGGGACAGTTATTAAGATTGGAAACACGCCTGTACATAAACATCAGCGTGGACCGACCTATGCGTTCAGATGGTCAAGCTCGGGTATCCACTTTTTTTTACTTGGCGCAATACCTGCCACCGAAATGCATAAGGTCGTAGAATCTATCATCCTCAAAAAAGATAAGAAGTAGTGCTGTAGGTTGGGTAGAGCGAAGCGAAACCCATAGGTGTCAATTTAAGAAAGTACTACACCTATGGGTTTCGTAAACTCTACCCGACCTATAAGACTGTACGGATTGTATTCATTTATATCATAGCATGACTCTCGTAGGTCCAAATCAACGCTGTGAATGCCTTTTTGGCATCCCCCGGGCATTCAGCGGGTAGAGCAACGCGAAACCCATTCTACAACCCACTTCTCGGATTATATAACACGGAACTCACATGCCTTACCAAACCGTCAGGGTTATTTAGTTTTAGGCTTTTTGTCCATTTTAGACGAAAAGTCGCGATTCGGAGATCGCTCCTACAGGGGAAAGTCTTAGATTGAAAACCTAAATATTCGGAGAACTAAATAGCCCTGCCAAACCGTCATTATCATTGACTCCAAAAATCTTATAGTTTATACTTAATACAAACATTACCCCTCACGCCATAAGAAGCACACAACACAATAGGAGAGCAGATGATGAAAAAGATTTTGTGTTCAATCATGATAACACTGCTCATAACACTCATATCCACACCCAGCATCACCGCCCAAGACCATACGGAATTGGGTCTACCCAAAGGTGCTATAGCACGGTTTGGGAAAGGGGGGAAATCGGGTGATATTGCGTATTCGCCAGATGGTGCCAAGTTCGCTGTGCCGTGCAAAATCGGCATTTGGATATACGATGCAGAAACAGGAGAAGAGTTTGACCTATACACTGAACATACGGATGCGGTTAGGAGTGTTGCTTTTAGTCCGGATGGAAACACAATCGTCAGTGGGAGTCATGACAAAACTGTTCGGTTGTGGAACGCAAATACGGGAGAACAACTACGCATACTTGAAGGTCATTGGAACTACGTTTTTAGTGTTGCTTTTAGTCCGGATGGAAATACAATCGCAAGTGGGAGTTATGACAAAACCATCCGGTTGTGGAACGCAAATACGGGAGAACAACTACGAACACTTGAGGGGCATCGGAGTCCCATTTTTAGTGTTGCTTTTAGTCCGGATGGAAACACAATCGCAAGTGGGAGTTATGACAAAACCATCCGGTTGTGGAACGCAAATACGGGAGAACATCTCCAAACAATCAACACATCGTCCTTAGAGATTTCATTTAGTCCAGATTGGACTATGATAGCAAATGCAGGTTTAGACTATTCTGTTCGGTTGTGGGACGCAAAAACGGGAGAACAACTACGAACACTTAAGGGGCATCGGGGTAGGATTTCAAGTATTGCTTTTAATCCTAAAAACAACATCATCGCAAGCGGGAGTTGGGATGGCATTTATCTGTGGGACGCAAAAACAGGGAAACATCTCCAAACACTTGAAGGGCATAATGGTTGGACCAACACCTTAGCTTTTAGTCCGGATGGCAACACCCTCGTCAGTGGGAGTACGGATTCTACAATTCGCCTATGGGATGCAAACTCAAGGAAACATAAACGCACAATTGAAGGATATACGAATAGGTTCGCAGGTGTCGCTTTTAGTCCGGATGGTAGCATACTTGCAGGTGGCGGTTCAAGAGATATCCGATTATGGGACATAAAAACGGGTGAAAAACTCAAAACGCTTACCAAGACTGGAGGCTCGGTCTATGACTTGTCATTTAGTCCAGATGGCGATATGATCGCAAGTGTGGGTGGTGATCAAGGAGCCATCTTTTTGTTAGATGTAAACACCACAGACGTTATCCATATAATGGGGTCGGGGAATAGCAAATGGCTTAATTGTGTCTCATTTAGTCCGGATGGCAAGTTAGTCGCAAGCGGTGGTTCAGGTATAGACTCAGACCTCACTATATGGCGCGTAAGCACAGGGAAACTTCACCGTAGAATTTGGGAACACACGAGGTTCCTCAATAGTATCGCGTTTAGTCCGGATAGCAAGACGATCGCATGTGGGAGTCCGGACAGAGTCATCAGGATATGGGATGTAACATCGAGGAAACTCCTTCGCACATTTAAAGGACATACGGCTAATATCAGAAGTATCTCATTTAGCCCGGATGGTAACACGCTCGTAAGTGGCAGTGGGAACGAAATTGATGGCGACTTCACCGTCAGGTTGTGGGATGTAAAATCCGGGAAACTTTTACACACACTTGAGCGGCATACGGGTATCGTCAGTAGTGTGGCTTTTAGTCCGGATGGCAACGTTGTCGCAAGTGGAGGTAATGACACACACATTCGGTTGTGGGACGCAAACAAGGGGCTGCATCTACGCAAACTTGAGGGGCATAGGGGGCACGTGCTCAGTATATCTTTCGGTAGTGATAATCGCACGCTCGCAAGTGGGAGTTCTGACGGCACCGTGCTGTTGTGGGATTACAGATCCGATGCTGATGAGAAAGATGTGGATGAACCGTTTTCCGTTGAGTCACGCGGTAAGAAACTTGTCACACTCGGTCAGATAAAGCGTAACCAACTGTTCCAAAACTATCCTAACCCCTTCAATCCTGAGACGTGGATTCCGTATCAATTGGCATCACCTGCGAATGTTAGTATCTCTATCTATACTGAAGATGGCAAGCTGATTCGGACGTTAGATTTAGGAGATAAGCCCATCGGCATCTATCATGATCGTGCCCGTGCAGCTTTTTGGGATGGTAGAAACGAGAATGGAGAAAAAATCGCCAGTGGTGTATACTTCTACACCCTCACCGCAGACGATTTCACTGCAACGCGTAAGATGTTGATACGGAAGTAGCGGTCAGGGGTCAGTTTAGCACCGTTTTGCTAAACCATACACAAAATTGACAGTTATGGGTAGAGCGATAGCGAGACACGACATAGAGGCATTCGGCTATCGGCTGTCAGCCATCAGTCTTGTAGGTCGGGTAGAGCGTGCGAAACCCAACTTTTTTCGTTATCGGACTATTTTGGTTTGGACAATATCCAACAACCAAAGGAGAAATCATGAAAATCTATCATGTATTAATGTTAACTATCCTCTTAACCGGTCTATTTCTTGCAAGCAGCGCAGATGCTGACAGTATAAAAGATGAACTTGAGAAATCACCCCGTCATGGGGAGTGGGTTAAAATCACCGCCGCCGATGCACACGAAGTCAACGCCTTTATTGTCTATCCGGAAGTGAAAGAACCTGCAACAGCCATCATCGTCATCCACGAAATTTTTGGGTTAACCGATTGGATTCGTCTCGTCGCAGATAGACTTGCTGCAGATGGGTTTGTCGCAATTTGCCCGGACCTGCTTTCAGGAATGGGGCCCGATGGAGGCGGAACAGACAGTTTTGACTCTGGTGATGATGTCCGTCGTGCTATTCGAGGACTCACATCGGAGCGCGTGACAGCAGATCTGGATGCGGTGTCTAAATATCTTCGCGACCTACCCTCAACGAATGATAAGGTTGCTGTTTCTGGATTCTGCTGGGGTGGTGGAAAGACATTTAGTTACGCTGTTCAATCGGATGAGATCGCTGCAGGTTTTGTGTTTTACGGTTCAGCTCCACTTGTTGAGGATATACCCAAGATTTCTGCACCAGTATACGGGTTCTATGGCGAGAATGACAACCGTATTAATGCCACAATAGACGCTACTAAAACTGCAGCAGATGCAGCAGAGGTCACCTACGAACCAGTTATATATAAAGGTGTAGGGCACGGATTCTTAAGACGAGGCATGGAAGAAAATGCAAGCGAAACTCAGAAAGCCGCTGTCAAAGCAGCATGGGATCGGTGGGTTAAGCTCCTGGGTGAACTCTAGATTACAAATTAGAAAGTAAAATACAAGACAGGTTAACCCATGTCGAAACGTCTCAGAGATAAAATTGCAATTATCACAGGAGCAGCGCGCGGTATCGGTGCAAAAAGTGCAGAATTCTTTGCAGCGGAAGGTGCTGCGATGGCTATCTGGGATCTGAATGCAGAACGCGGCGACGAGGTCGTACAGCAGATTCAAGCAGAAGGTGGCACGGCAATTTTCTGTAAGTGTGACGTCACGGATTCCGCGCAGATTCAAGATGCTGCGCAGTGTGTTACGTCTGAACTTGGAGCACCAAATGTGTTGTTCAACAACGCTGGTATTGCTGTCGTTGGCGAATTAGAGGATATTTCTGAAGCGGACTGGGATCGACAATATAATGTGAATGTGAAGAGCATCTATCTCGTATCACGAGCGATTATTCCGTTGATGCGGGAGGCTGGTGGCGGGTCGATTATCAATATGGGGAGTGAATCCGCCTTCGTTGGGTTTCCGATGCATCCTGCCTATACGTCCTCAAAAGCTGCAGTGGTACACCTCACACGCAGCATGGCGGTACGATATGCTGAGGACAACATACGTGTCAACAGTCTTTGTCCCGGCACAATTAACACTGAACTTTACCGAGAATTTATAGCACAACAAGCAGACCCAGAGGCGATAAACAGAGAGATTGAAGCGATGCATCCATTAGGCATTGGCGAACCAGCAGACATTGCTTGGGCGGCAGTCTATTTAGCATCAGATGAATCAAGATATATGACAGGCGCGCCGATGCTCGTTGAGGGTGGAATCTTGTCGCTTTAGATAATGGTACGGTTTATAATTTCAATTCGGAAGGAAAAACCGTCAACGGTTTTGCTACACCTGACGAAATATGGAAAGTATCTTCCAACCTTACCCCGCCTGTTCCGGGGACAGAAAGGACGGGATGCCCGACGGTTACTGTCATTCCTTCACAAATTTGAATGCCAGAATCGCCAGGGTGAATCGTGGGTGCTGGTGTCTCCTCGAAATTGAGTCCGATGCTATGACTGATGCCAGCAATATAGAATTCTCCATATCCGTTGTGATACTCACAACGCCTAAAGGCGTGTGCTTCTTACCTTCTCTTGGAAGCAGGGTTATTTAGTTTTAGGCTTTTTGTCCATTTTAGACGATAAGTCGCGATTCGGAGATCGCTCCTACAGGGGAAAGTCTTAGATTGAAAATCTAAATATTCGGAGAACTAAATAGCCCTGGAAGCAGGGTTATTTAGTTTTAGGCTTTTTGTCCATTTTAGACGATAAGTCGCGATTCGGAGATCGCTCCTACAGGGGAAAGTCTTAGATTGAAAATCTAAATATTCGGAGAACTAAATAGCCCTGGAAGCAGGGTTATTTAGTTTTAGGCTTTTTGTCCATTTTAGACGATAAGTCGCGATTCGGAGATCGCTCCTACAGGGGAAAGTCTTAGATTGAAAATCTAAATATTCGGAGAACTAAATAGCCCTGGAAGCAGGGTTATTTAGTTTTAGGCTTTTTGTCCATTTTAGACGATAAGTCGCGATTCGGAGATCGCTCCTACAGGGGAAAGTCTTAGATTGAAAATCTAAATATTCGGAGAACTAAATAGCCCTGAGACGGACAGGTTTGAGACGTATATGCCTCGTCTTGTGTGTCCACTTTGATACCTACTGCTTTGGCTTTGTAGGTAATCATGTTTTGGATTTTAGAGAACGCCCACTGGTGCAACTTCTGGTTGGCTTTTTTGCCATATTGTATGGATTGTCTAATCTGTTTTATATCGCCAATGACAATCGTTTCTATCTTTCGCTCTCGGCAAGAAGAAACAAAGCGTGACGTTATTTTATGACGCATGTCACGCACTTGTGCGTCTATTTTCTTGAGTGTCCTGTTTTTGACGTGTTTGAGTTTTTTCCATTGTTTACTACGTCGGACGCACCGCGATAATGCTTTATTGATACTACAAAGAAACTTGTTACGATAACGCATGACACTGCGGATTTGCCTACCATTGTAGATTTCGGAATGGATACCGTCAAAAGTAACTATCGGGTGGATTTCGCCCATGTCTACCGCAACTGCTGAACCTGCTTTTGATTTTGTTTTTTTAGGCGTTGTGTCGTAAGTTGCATGGAACTCATATTGTTTCGTTGTTCGGTTATAGACGAGTGAGACTTCGGCTGGCACTACCTTATGGAACTTTTTATCTATCTTAATCCAAAGAGGTGCTTGGTCTAATCCTATAGAAAGCCGTAGTTTCCCACGCTTATAGGAAATGCCTGTAGCACGCCACGTGAATGTGTGGAACTTCCGAGTTTTATTCGGGGGCTTGGCATTCGGATTAGATTTTCGGTTAGCAAAGAAAGAGCGTCTCGCACCGCAATAATCGTCTATAATTGCCTGCACAGAATGTGCTTGGCAAGGATACCTTTTGAATTTGAGATATGCCTTAAGTCCACTATCCGAAATCCAAAAACCTTTCTTATCATGCGTTTTGAAGGCAAGCGAAACGGTTTTAGAATAGATACGCCCACCCAGCCGATTTATACCGTCAAGTTGTTCGGTAGGCTTAGCTGTCGCGATAATGTAGGTTCGGTATTCTTTCTTGGATTTAGACACTCTTTTGATCCGCAATATATTCTTTGACTACTTTTAGGGATACACTGCCGACAGACGATATGAACTTTGAACGCGTCCAAAGGGAAGGTAAGCCAGGGTTATTTAGTTTTAGGCTTTTTGTCCATTTTAGGCGAAAAGTCGCGATTCGGAGATCGCTCGGACAGCGGAAAGTCTTAGATTGAAAACCTAAATATTCGGAGAACTAAATAGCCCTGAGGTAAGCGGGATTTAAGGTGTGGGAATTCTTCTCTGAGTATCCGAGAAGTGTAACCTTTGATTAATCCCACAATCCGAGTAATAGGCACTTTTGGATTGTTCTCAAGTATCAGGTGTACGTGCTCTTCCATAATCTCACTAGCACGCACTTTGAAATCTAATTCTATTTGTTTGGAGCAGATTAAATGGTGCAAACGTTCTTGGATAGACTTGTCTAAAACTTTGCGTCTGTATTTGGCACACCAGATCAGAGCCATTCAGTTTTCAAGTTTTTCAGGACATTTTAGAGAGGGTCGCGATTCGGAGATCGCTCCTACAGGGGAGGGGAGGGTCGCGATTCGGAGATTGCTCCTACAGGGGAGGGGAGGGTCGCGATTCGGAGATTGCTCGGACAGGGGAGGGGAGGGTCGCGATTCGGAGATCGCTCGGACAGGGGAAGGGAGGGTCGCGATTCGGAGATCGCTCCTACAGGGGAGGGGAGGGTCGCGATTCGGAGATCGCTCCTACATAAGAGAACTACCGGACAATTGAATGGCTCTGACACCAGATAACGTGATATTGACAACTATAAACCATGTTGGTATCTGAATACCAATCTTTTTTGGGGTTCTTGATAAACATTATACTATATCCTTTATGTTAGTTTCTATAATATAGTATAACATTTTTTTAGATAGTGTCAAATCTTTTTGATAAAAAAAGCATGAGTTAGCGGGGTTGGACCCGAAGCCTAAAGGCTTGGGATTGTTAGAGAATTCCCTTCATTCCAAAATCCATTTTAAAGTCAACAAATATAATAATCTAACGTTCTATAGCGCAATACACGTCAAGACATGAGTTGCGCTCTATATTAAATATGTTCTCTTCCAAATTCTTTTGAGAAATCCGATATCCAATTTGCAGTCTCTGATGGATTCATAAGTGTGTTTTAGTTGGCAACCTTGAGGCAACATATTGTACAATTAGTTATGAAAATCTACCACTAATCCACAATAGGAGTTATTAAATTGAAACATAGTCTGTTCTGGCTATTGCTGGTCTTCATACTTCCGATACCTGCATTTGCGCAAACAGGTACTATTGAAGGCACAGTCTATAACCAAGACACGGGAAAACCACTTGTAGGTGCTGAAGTTCATATCCTTGAAACGGATGAACGCCAAAAGAGTGATGCAGGGGGAAAAGTTTGGTTTACGGGTGTTCCTCCGGGAACATATACACTTACAATCACACATACCTCTTTTACTACACCAACGAGAACCACCGTTGAGGTGACTGCAGGACATACTACACAAGCGAAGATGTATCTGGGTGAAGTATTTGAGTTGGAGACAATCGTTGTTGAGGGGGAACGCATTCCACCAACAGTGAGCCGGAAGGAGATTCGTGGAAGTGAACTGCTACGTATTGCTGGCGCAGGAACCGATGCACTAAAAGGATTGACAACACTCCCCAGTATCGGTATCCCCAACGATTTCTTTGGTGTACTCTATATTCGGGGTAGTGAACCCGGATCAAACCTCTACTATCTTGACCGAACACCTCTCGGATACCCGTTCCATTGGGGCGGTTTGCTTTCAACCATCAGTTCAGAAACGATTGATACAATTGACATTTACGCAGGTGGATACGGAGCTCAGTTCGGATTGGATTCACAAGCTGTGCTTGACATACACGCACGAGACAGTCTGGCAGAACGGTTTGATGGGAAATTTAACCTCAATATTTGGTATTCTGAAGGGTTACTGGAAGGGAAAATAGGTGAGAAGGGATATGTATCTGTATCCGGACGGCGGAGTTACTTAGATCTTATCATTGGACCTATTGCTGAAAGGCAGAGTGGATCAAAACAGCAGTTTCCCTATTTTTCAGATTATCAGTTAAAGTTTGCCTATCCGCTTACTGAAAAACATCATCTCACACTTAATGCATTTGCGGCAACAGACCATTTTCATTTTGAAGTTGAAGAAACAATTGGGGAATTACAGGTAAGAGATGATGAAATGGAATCACAGCCATTCACTTCTTCTATCTTTTTCAAAAACGGATTCAACGGACAAGGATTCCATTTCCGTTCAAACTTCACCGATAATCTCACTTCACATTTATCGCTTACCCGATCACTTAACTTTCTCGATATAGACTTTAATGTGCTCATATCACAGACTACCTATAGAGATGAAGACGGTGAGCTGATCTCAAGAGCCACAGAATCCGCTGAATTCAAATTAAAGGTAAATGTTCCGGTTTACACCGTCCGCGAAGACCTATCTTATAGGTTTACACCTACACTTCATCTTGAACCAGGATTTCTCTTCGCTTTTAGTCCTGCAAATAGTACTGAACATGCAAGTTTTCCCGCATTAGAAGACGAAGAGCCAGATGAAGAGAGGCTACAAGAACTTCTGCGAACAGAACCAGAGAAGGTAGAGTTTGACGATGATGGAAATGCACGGGTACGCACGACTGAAACCAGAGACTATGAATTCGGACACGATTTACAACGTGCTGAAGGCTATCTACAAACACGATATGACCCTTTGCCTGCGCTTTCAGTTGCACTCGGTGTTCGGCTTGATTACCTGGATTTGATAGAGCAGGTTTCTATTCAACCACGCGGTAGCGTTAGTATCACACTTCCGATCGGATCTAACCTTCGTTTCGCTTATGGACACTATGAACAGAGTCCACAACTTTCTCAGCTGCTGGCAGAAAATGGTAACGATGCATTAAAATCCAGTCTCTCTCGGCATTATATCATGGAGATAGAACATGAACTTACGTCACAAACGGAATTCAAGTTTGCCACATATTATAAAGATGCGCAAAAATTAATAACTGAGGATGAAATAGCAAACTATCTCAATCAAGGGGCTGGGTACGTTGGGGGTGTGGAACTGTTCCTACGTCACCGAGTTCCTGATAAGTTTTTCGGCTGGATATCTTATGCATACACTCATGCAGAAAGGCGAGAAACACCTAATGTTGCGTATCAACCGTATCTTTTTGATAACACACATATTGTTAGCATAGTGGCAAACTATAACGTCACTCCAGATTTTGAAATTGGCGCGAAGTGGCAATACTTAAGCGGAACTTCTGAGGCACCAATTAGTACAATCATTCTCATACAAGACCCGGTGACACGTGGGTTGAACCCTCTTTTCGCAAGTTTGGACAGAGCTTTGAGTGCTAAATTGACGCCGTATCATAAATTGGACATCAGGATTAGTAAAAAATGGAACTTTATGGGAATGAAAATAGGTGGTTTCATTGAAATATTAAATGCTTACAATCGTAAGAACACTTTTGAGTTTATCCTTGAAGAGGGTACATTTGAGATTCAAGGTGAGGAAGTCCAAATTGAGGAGCAGGAGATTGATGAAAGTAGTCAGCTGCCTCGAGTGCCTTATTTTGGGTTAACGATTGAATTTTGAGAATATCTTTACTCAGATTCTGATATTATCATCGTTTGGTTGACAGATGTGCCTTCTATTTTTTGTTCTATTCCACTTTGCCAAATGATCTCTATGCTGTCAGCCCGTTTAGTATCAGCTAAACCGAATAGCAACCGCAAATCACTCCCGGAAGCGTAACTTGAACCGCTTTTTACTTCTGCTATTTGTGTAATTCCACCTGCAGTTAGTTTTACCTTCGTTCCGATTCCGTCTCGGTTGCTGCGTGTTCCGATGAGTTTGATGGCAATCCAGTTTTTCTGGTTTCCACCATCGTTTCGCAATAACACTGCACGCTGATTTGAATTCATCACAACTATGTCAACATCACCATCGTTGTCGTAGTCGGCTGATGCGGCTGCCCTTCCGACAAGTTTTTTCGAAAAATAAACCCCAGAAGTCTGTGAAACCTCTGTATAGGTGCCATCCCCGTTGTTATGAAAAAGTTGATCGCTTTGCGCGTAAGTTTCATGGTCGTTCAATAACTCAATTATCGCCTGTGGATGACCGTTTGCAGAGAAAATATCAAGGTATCCATCGTTATCGTAATCTAAGAAAAGTGGACTGAACCCAACAAAAGGTAACGTAGGTTTTTTTAACTGACTTTCTCCTGAAGCATCTGTAAAGATGAAATCACCTTCACCAAAATTTTGCGATTTATAGAGTGTTGCTTTTTCGGAATTTGCTACGATGAAGTCAACCCATCCGTCTCTATTATAGTCGCCACAATCTACTCCCATTGAGCCTTCAGCAACCCCATTTTCGTCATACCCGACACCAAGAAACAGACTTTCGTCAGAGAAGGTGCCATCACCTTTGTTATGATATAAGAAATTACGACCCGTATCGTTTGCAACGTAAATATCTGGATACTGATCGTTGTCATAATCACATACAACAGCTGCCATGCCTCGTCCTTCAGTTGGGTTTACAACGCCTGCTGTTTCTGCGACGTTTGTAAAGGTACCATCACCGTTGTTTCTATAAAGTACATCCGGCGTTCCTTCATAACTTCTCGGATGTCCATAACCGATAATTCCCCTATATTTAGTTACAGGCATAGACACTTGATAAATAAGATAATTCACGACGAAGATATCCAAATCACCGTCCACATCGAAATCAAGATAAACGGCAGCAATGCCCCAAAACTTATTATCAATACCTGCATTCTTCGTTATGTCAGTAAATGTTCCATCACCATTATTTCGGTAGAGTTTATCTTCTCCAAAGTTAGCAACATATAGGTCGGCATCACCATCATTATCAATGTCTCCAGCGGATGCAGCCATTCCATAGCCTGTGTCTCCAGTTCCAGATTCAGCAGTAACATCTGTAAAACGTCCGTCTCCATCATTGCGATAGAGTACGTTTCCAGTAGACTTATTGTTATGTTGATTTGAAACATCTTGTCCAGGAACAGGACCATTATTCACGAAATAAAGATCTGCGTCTCCATCAGTATCGTAATCAAAAAAGACAGCACCTGACCCCATTGTTTCAATGATATGCTTATGTTCAGTTTTCCCATTGTCATGTTTAAAGTTGATCCCTGCCTGTTCTGTGACGTCAACGAAGACAGGTTGTTGAGATGCTGCATTACTTATAACTAATAAAATGGTGGTAGAGATAAGAATGGATAGGAATTTGGACATTCGTATGAACGCTCTAAGTGTGAATTATTTCTTTGCTTTTTCTGCTGATTTTGCTAATCGGAAACCGACAAAGGATGTTTTTAACGTTGGGAAGAAATAAAATCGGAAGGTAGTATTACATCGTGCAAGTGTATCAACCCATGAACCGCCTCTGATAACACGCCAACTACCGATAGTAGCACCCGTTGGATTCTGCTTTGGACCATGAAAATAGTAGACATCACTATACCAATCTGCTGTCCATTCCCATACGTTTCCTGCCATATCCATTGCTCCGTAATAACTTTTTCCTTTTGGGAAACTACCAACTGGTGCGATGCGATTTTCATAGCCATCATTTTTGTCAGCGGTATTCGCATAAGGTTGTATGTCGTTACCCCAGGGCCAAGTTCTGTTTGTGTAACCACGCGCGGCTTTTTCCCATTCCGCTTCAGTTGGAAGTCGCATCCCTTTCCATTCAGCATACGTTTTGGCATCATGCCATGACACACCAACAACAGGGTGATTAGGATATTGAGTCGCGCGTTTGGGCCAGTTCCCAATATGTGGGAGGTATGTAAAATTTTCTGGTGTGTGTTGCATTACTTCCTGTGAGGCTTTAGAATTATTGTCTTGTAAACTACGCCAAAATTCATAATATTCAGCGTTTGTAACCTCGTATCTGCCAATATAGTAAGCATCAAGATAAACCTTATGTATTGGTCTTTCATCTGCGGCGCGGTTTGCACTTCCCATTGTAAAAGTACCAGCTGGGACCAATATCATCTGATCCTCTTTTTTCTCTGCGGACACCTCTAAAGCAAAGGTAACGTATAATAGAAGGCTTAGAACAGATAAAGACAATAGTTTCGTTTTCAACACATCAATTTCCAGATTTTCAATGAAATACAATTATTTCGTTTTTTTCTGTTTAGACAAGTAAAACTCATAAGCTTGATAGTGTTCCTGAGCAAGTTTACGGTTTCCAAGGTTTTCATAAATTTTTGATAGGTTAAGATGATAATAGGGTTGTTCACTATCCAATTCAACAGCCTTTCGGAAAACTGGAAGTGCTTTTCTCACATCCCCTAACATTGTGTAGACACTACCAAGTGTGTTATAGAATAGGGCTTGATTTGGCATGAGTTGAATTGCTTTTTGAGCGGGGAACAGGGCATGTTTTGGATATTTTAGGTTGATAAACGCTTGGCTGAGTCCCTGATAGAAACCGGCTAAAGTGTTTGCTGATGCGTTTTGTGATGTTCCTAATTCGATGCACTTTTGTAGGACAGGTATCACATCATTGTATTTTTTTTGACGAACTAATATTTTTGCCAAACCTGCCCATCCTTCAAGGTTGTTGGGATCCACGCGAGTTAGGCGAGTCAAACGTTCATATTCAGCGTATTCCTTTTGGTACTGCTGATAAATAAGCAAGTCGTTCCTACTTTTATCCCTTTCACCTAAACGAAGATACGCTGTGCCGCGTCCATAGTAGGGATCCGCGTAGTGAGGTGGACCGAACTTAATCGCTTGTGTAAAATTCTCTATTGCTTGGTTATACTGCTTTGAATTTAGGTAGGCAGTGCCAAGTTCATAATAATTCCCTGCTTCGTTCGGATTTAACGCAATCGCTTTGTTTAATTCGTCAATAGCCTCCGAATACTTGGCTAATTTGACATACACCTTACCAAGTAATGCATGTCCTCGAGCATGTTGCGGGTATAGTTTGATGACCTTTTGCCCAGGTTCCACTGCATCTTCCCACTGATTAAGTTTGAAATGAACAATAGCTAACGAATAGAGCCCCTCAATATTATCTGGCTTCAGTTCTAAAGAACGTTTGTAAACATCAACTGCTTTGTTCCAAAACTGGTTTTGTGCATACGCAACACCCAAATAGTAAAGAAGTTCATAGCGTTTGGGTTCAACAGCGAGTGCAGCTTCAAAAGCAGCAATAGCATCTTGGTTTTTACCTTGAAAAAGGGAAGTAATTCCTTTTTCGAAGTGCTGTACGTATTTACTATGGTCAGTTTTTTCTGCTACGAGTCCATACAGTGGATAACACATATATAGTATGACTGCTATTGTCAACCATTTTCGCATTTGATTACCTTAATTTGTCCAGAAGATAGGTGATATATTATTTGTATCTTCAAATTGAAAAGTAAGAACAGGAAGACATGCTGCGTTGAGTCTCCAAAGACAAGTTGGGTGTAGTATATCAAAAATATGTGAAAATTACAACGATATTTAAGTTATAAGGTTTGTAAAGTTTATGTTATACCAAATTAACGGGATTTGTCCTGTTTTCCGGACGGTAGGTGCGGTTTCCTAACCGCACCATAGGCGTCAATTTAGCGGTTTCCAACTACGGTAGATGCGGTTTCCTAACCGCACCTTTTTGTATCAACATCTCAAATAACGCAAAGGACGAGAATATCAGCGTTTGTAGTCGCGCAATGAATTGCGCGACTACAAACGAGTTCTTTCCTTAAATTGACGCTTATGGTGCGGTTTCCTAACCGCACCGATAGATTGGAATCCCGTTAATTTGGTATAATACCAAATTAACGGGATTTGAAGTTTTCTGATAAAGTCAGCATTGCGAGGCACGGGGACCTCGCGCTACAAATCGGGTTAATTTGATATAAAGAGGTGTAAGGAACTGCTTTCTACAAACATATCGTTCCGACAGAACTAAAGACTTAAAATTAGATCTTCTCTGATTTTCTTAAATTGACGCCTATGTGTGCTCTTAGAAACGCATCTATTGGAATGAGCGGGGCACGGGGACCCTGCACTACAGTGAGATGTGGAAGGCTTTTGCAAAGAACTTGACATGCCAATAAGCACAGGGCTATTTAGTTTTAGACTTTTTGTCCATTTTAGACGAAAAGTCGCGATTCGGAGCTCGCTCGGACAGCGGAAAGTCTTAGATTGAAAATCTAAATATTCGGAGAACTAAATAGCCCTGCAATAAGCATAAAAAACTTGCATAATAATGCATAATGAGGTATTCTTTTTAATACTGATTGGCAGAGCCATTCAGTTTTCAAGTTTTTCAGGACATTTTAGAGAGGGTCGCGATTCGGAGATCGCTCCTACATAAGAAAACTACCGGACAATTGAATGGCTCTGACTGATTGGATTAACCATATCTTGTGAGAGATATGAGAATTAATCAGAACCTTTGACAGATTGGGAGGAATCTGGATGGCAGACAAACTATCCATTGTGATTCCGATATACAACGAGGCTGAGCATTTAGAAGAGATTCTACGTCAAATTGAAGTTGTTGATATCGGCATGGAAAAAGAACTGATTCTGGTCGATGATTGTTCAACAGATGGCACTCGTGAGATTCTACAGAAACTTCAAAATTCGGCTGATAATACTGCCAAGATATATTATCATGAAATTAATCGAGGCAAAGGTGCTACGGTTAGAACCGGTTTTCAACATATAACTGGTGACATCACACTCATACAGGACGCAGATTTAGAATATGATCCACAAGATTACCCGATATTACTTGAACCCATTTTAGCAGGTAAAGCAGATGTTGTTTATGGGTCTCGGTTTATGGAAGGTCGTCAAGAAGGATTGTTACGAAGTTACCTTGCCAACAGATTTCTTACCTTTCTTTCAAACTTCGTAAATGGGACAAAATTGACTGACATGGAAACGTGTTATAAGGTAATTAAGACTGACATTCTGAAAGAAGTATCCCTGCGTTCAGACAGGTTTGGTTTTGAACCTGAGATAACTGCTAAACTTGCGAAACGGAAATGCAATATTATTGATGTTCCAATTAGTTATCGTGGTAGAGACTATCATCAAGGTAAGACAGTTAGTTGGAAAGATGGTGTTGCAGCGATTATTCATATTTTACGTTTTCGTTTTTTTTCTTAGATCCTCTGTAGACATTCTTCTGCCCTATAAATGTTAGAGACGCGTGAGCTGCGCGACTACAAGCACTACGGAAAAACTGATTATACATAGTACGACAAGGTTGATATTCTATGGGATATTTGCAGAATTTACTGAAAGAGGTAGATGATATCCTTAACGCATCTCATGCTGTTAAAACACAAACATCTTTAGAACAACCTGAAACGCAAAATGATGAAATTTTAATAGCCTTAAAGCAATACTTCAATCTCGACACTTTTCGGTATGGACAACGTGAAATTATTGATGCAATTTTGGAGGGTGAGAACGTATTTGCAGTTTTTCCAACTGGACACGGTAAATCATTATGTTACCAACTCCCAGCATTGATTCTGCCTGGAATGACGGTTGTTGTATCCCCGCTTATTTCGTTAATGAAAGATCAAGTAGACGCATTAAAATCAAGAGGAATTAATTCTGTATCTCTGATAAATAGCACACAATCTTGGGATGAATATCGTTTTGAACTTGATCGCATAAAGAAGAGTAAGATAAAACTACTTTATATCTCACCAGAACGTTTACGCAGTAGAAGGTTTTTAGACTTACTCAATTCTGTTCTAATCTCTTTATTTGTTATAGATGAAGCACACTGTATATCTCAATGGGGACGCGATTTCCGTCCAGCATATCTTTCGATTTGCGATGCGATTAATGCCCTTTACCCAAGAGCAATTGCATTATTCACCGCGACTGCACCACCAGATATCCGAGAAGATATACTTAGCATTCTTGATATTCCAAACCCACGTGTGCTTGTGCAGGGTATTGAACGATCTAACTTGAGGCTATCAGTTTACGAAAGCGAAGAAAAAGATCAGAAATGGACGCTCCTTGACAATTGCATGAGTTCACTTCAGGGAAATGGTATTATCTATGCAGGTAGGCGAACTGAAACAGAAGAAATAGCCAAGTATCTCCAGGATCGTGGATATCGTGCGGATTATTACCATGCTGGTCGTGAACTTCAATCACGTAAACAGATACAAGAAGCATTTTTTGATGATAGCGGGAACGGATTAGATATAGTGGTCGCTACAAATGCTTTTGGAATGGGGATTGATAAAGCAAATATCCGGTTTATTATACATTGGACAATGACGGGAACGCTTGAAGAATACTGTCAAGAAATTGGACGGGCAGGTAGAGATAGTGAAGATTCAGAATGTATATTACTGTATCTGCAAAAAGATCGCGAGTTACACGAATGGTTTATTAAAGAGAGTGCACCGGATAAATTATCGCTCCTGAAATTGTTACAAGAACTTGAAAATATTAAGGGGGCAGGGCAATATAGAATGATGGCAATTGAAGAATTGGTAATGAAAAGTGGGTTTAAGGAGGCAAAAACACAGGTTGGACTAACTTATTTAGAAAAGCTTGGTTTTTTGAAAAGATGGTATAACGTGCCTGCCCGACTTTCAGTGCGATTGAGAACATCTTCAACAACAACTCCATCAACTCAGTCTGAACTTCTGGATCAACTACGACAGCGAAAAGTAACAGATATTATAAGCTTTTGCAGAGACTTGGAGTTGAATCCGCGTGTGGTAATGGAGCAACTTGCTGAACTTCAAAACGATGGTTGCCTTCAGTACTGGGGTAAGGATGACCTGATGCTGATTGAATTGCAACAAGATAGCGAACTTTTTGCTAACCTTTCTGAAGAGCAGATGGGACTTGGCGATTATATCAAATATAAACGTAAACGAATTGACAAAATGGTATTCTACGCTGGTTCTGATGGGTGTAGGATGAAAGTTATCCGTGATTATTTTGATGAGGCAGTTCCGGAAGATT
The DNA here is from genome assembly GCA_965237835.1 of Candidatus Poribacteria bacterium. Taxonomy (GTDB): domain Bacteria; phylum Poribacteria; class WGA-4E; order WGA-4E; family WGA-3G; genus MSPOR6. Next base: position 3,092,776 of record OZ250160.1, read on the forward strand.
ACCGATGCGGGACTTGTGATAGGTGCAACCTAAAGGATACGTATAATACCAAATTAACTTGATTAGAAGTTTTCTAATAGCGGTTAGCATTGCGAGGCACGGGGACCTCGCGCTACAAATCTCGTTAATTTGGTATAATACCAAATTAACTTGATTAGAAGTTTTCTAATAGCGGTTAGCATTGCGAGGCACGGGGACCTCGCGCTACAAATCGCGTTAATTTGGTATAAGTCTTTAGACGAAGAATTGCGTTGATTTGCATTTGAAATACGATATTTATGTAGATTGAAAGGTATTATACTAAATTAACGGGATTCGAAGTTTTCCGATAAAGTCAGCATTGCGAGGCACGGGGACCTCGCACTACAAATCGCGTTAATTTGGTATTATACCGGAGTAACTTGATTCGACGTCTTCGGATAAAGTCAGCATTGCGAGGCACGGGGACCTCGCACTACAAATCGCGTTAATTGCGTATTAGATATTTCGGAGTGCGTCTTGAAATACAGACTGGAGTGGCACACCGTTTTGTTCTGCAACTGACTTACAATCTTCGTACTCGGGGACGGTTTTGATGAGAACACCGTTTAAGTAACCGCGTTTGGCACGGACTGTCCCCCATTGTGTATTAATTTCAATAAAATCACGATTGAGAATCACACGGTCAGCAGCGTAATACCTCACACCAAAGGTTGAAGTCTCAGTGAGTAGAACCTTTATCAGGAGATCTCTGACGTTGGATGTACACAACACATTAATTTGTATACCGGGTCTGTTTTTCTTCATAAGATTAGGTACAAAATATACATCTAAAGCACCGTGTTCAAAAAGTTTCTCCATTACATAGCCGGTAATTTCAGGGGACATGTCGTCTAAATTTGTTTCGATGATTTCTATACGATCAGTAAAACCGAGTGTGGAATCCTGCCCGACGGGCAGGGTATCAGAAGACTCAGATACTCAATGGTCATGTGCGTGTTTAATGCTGTTTAAAGTGAATTTCTCACCGATACAGATACGAAGGAGGTTTGGTTGCATATCAAGGTCTCTTGTGCCAGCACCGTAGCCGATCTTGTCAATTGTCATATTGGGCATAACGCCAAAGCCTTTTGCGAGGGTGGTGATGATGGCTGCGCCGGTTGGCGTAACTAATTCTTTAGGAATATCAGTTTGCCGAATCGGGACTCCTTGTAAAAGTTCCATCGTACCGGGAACAGGGACAGGCATCATGCCGTGTGCACATTTGACAAAACCGCGTCCAAGTGAAAGCGGGGAGGCATAAATCTCTTCAACACCAAGCATATCCAAACCGATTACAGCACCAACGATGTCCACGATTGAATCAATCCCGCTTACTTCGTGGAGGTGAACCTTGGTTTTGTCGGAGTCATGTACTTTTGCTTCAGCTTCTGCAAGTCTGTCAAAGATCTGTTTTACTATATCCCGAATGCTCGTGTCAAGTTCACTTGCATCTATTATGTCGAAGATGTCAGAAAGATGTCGGCTGGGACCGTGTGAATGTTGATGGTCGTGATGTTGTTCTTGTGAATCGTGTGCAGTCTCAACTATTGCTCGTGTTCCTGAGATACCGTGTTTTTTGGTTTTTTGAAAATGTAGACTGAATTCATCATCAAGTTTTAGTTTCTCTAATTCATTACTCAGGATATCTGGATCAACCCCTGCATCTACGATGGCACCGAGCACCATGTCACCACTAATACCAGAGAAACAGTCAAAATAGACGATTTTCAATTGAGAGAATCCTTTGATAGAGGGTGGGCATTGAATTGACACCTCTAAGGGGTGTTGCAGAACTATACCAGTCCTGCAACGTTTTCCCGTTAGAAGTTACTGTCATCAAAAATTTCAGGTTAGAATTATGGCAGTTGATGATGAGAAAACTAAAATTTCTGAAACAACTCTCTCAATAACTCTTTCGGTTCATGTCGTCTGAGTTTATTGAGAGCCTCAACTTCAATTTGTCTGACCCGTTCACGACTGATTTTAAGTTTTGTGCCGATATCCGCAAGCGTGTACTCTATTCCGTCAATTAACCCGTAGCGGAGGACAATGACGTGAGTTTCACGTGGATTGAGTGTCCTATTCAGAACTTCCTCTAACACTTCAATCTTGGAGTAGTTGACTAATTCTGTTTCTGGTGTGATTTGAGAATCATCTGGAATTATGTCCCGAATTGGCACTTCTGGTGCTGTTTCATTAATCGGAGCGTCTAAAGAGATAGGGTCTCTCGTCGCTTGCAAAATTTCATCAACCTTTTTCTCTGTAAGTTTGACCTCAAGTGCAATTTCTCTTGTTGAAGGTTCGCGACCGAGTTTGATAGTGAGATTGGATTGCACCTGTTTGATTAGCCTTCTTGTCTCACCGATATAGCACGGAACACGGATAATCTGACCTTGCTGGTCTAATGCCCGTTTAATTGACTGCATCACCCACCAGGTGGCATAGGTGCTGAAACGGTACCGAAGGGTGTGGTCAAATTTTTCAACCGCCTTCATCAATCCGATGCTTCCTTCTTGCATAAGGTCAAGGAAAGTCAAAGCGGTCTTATTGAAATGGTGTTGCTTGGCAATGCTGGCGACTAATCGTAGGTTCGCCTCAACAATTTTCATTTTTGTTCCGTGTGCAAGTTTGTCAGCTTCCTTGAGTTTCACCAACAGGTTTTTTAGATATTCTAATTCAGAATTAAGTGTTTCTAAAAACGAGTTTAGCGTACTTGCAGACCACTGTGCTTCTGATGTTTCACCAATTCTATTGTATGTAATATCGTGTAAAAAATCGGAGTTTAGTTTATTCTGAAGTTGCACAATTTCATATCGTGTCAGCGCAAAAGTTTCAAGCAACAGGGTTTCTTCGGCTTTATCTATCGGTTCAGCATTTACGATGGAGTCGCGTTCCATACTATTTGTAAATAGATTATGTTCTTGTTCAGTAATTGATAACCCGATTTTTTCGTTAAATTTGCGAACGGCTTCAATACTGGTACGGATTGAGTATCTAGCAAAGGTTTTGAACTTCTGCCCACGTTCTGGTATCCAGTTTTCTATTGCCTTAATGAGACCGAGATATCCTGCTTGCATTAATTCATGCGACGTATCTGGTGCGTTTTCAGGATCATTTACATATTTTTTTAGGAGGTACAAATTGCCTATTAGGATCTTAGATTTTACCTGTTCTAACTTATCACGTTTACTGTTTAACCTTTGCAATATGTCTTCAATAGACTGTAAATGTGTGAAAATTTGATCTATAATCAGTCCATGATCTTTTTGTAGCGGATTTAATTTTTGATCTGGTACACGACGGGTTTTGTTTGGAAAATCTAACGCGTCTAATACCCACTTAGGTAGTAATTTGAAGTTTGATGTAAAAGTTTGCACACCCTCTTGGTAATCTACAAAGAGTGCCTTTTCTTGTTCAGGTGCTAATAAAGGAGTTTTAGCAATAGTTTGCAGGTATGCGAAAGTTTCATCCTTTACAGGAGTAGTATTCTCCTCTTTTTTCTCCTCAACAGGGAACAAGTCTAATTCCACAGAATCAGTGGGGTAAAAGTCTTTCATTTTAGTTTTTCCTTATGCTATGCAAAAGTTCTTTACTTTGCACACACACTAATATTAGTCGTAATGTTGCAAATATTTTCCACGAAACAACTGGGTAGGATAATAGACATCACTAATTGTCGCGATTATTAATTTGATCTTGTGTCAAGTAACGGAATACGTTACCTTAATTATAAGAAAAGAAAATGTATTATCTCTACATTGGTCCGAATAACGATATTAAGTGCTCTCATTTGAATGTAAGGTGCGCCAAAAATTGCGCGACTTTTAACGCGATATATAAAGAAAAGGTATAGATTTTATTGAATTTACAATAAGAACCAACAATAATGGAGGTAATTTATGCAAGAAAAAGACCAGAGTAATGTTATTCAACGTTTATTATCAGGAGAATCTTTTGCGAATGAAAATTTAGCAGATATAAATTTGGCAAATCAATCACTTGTCAGTGCAGATTTTTCCGGAGCAAATTTAAGTGGTGCAAATCTGAAAAATGCAGATTTAACAGACGCAAATTTAAATGATGCTAATCTCAAAGGAGCAGATTTGTCCGAAGCGAAAATGCTACGTACCTATTTAGTAGGTGCAAATCTGACTGAAGCAACCCTTGAGAATGCTAATCTATTCGGAGCGTTTCTGAGTGGAAGTCTTCTCTCTGGGACGAATTTCCGTGGTGCAGATTTACGTCGAGCTACGCTTGGATGTCCGAAATGTGTTCCCACTGCTCCTTTTGGTAATCTTACAACTTTCGAGAATGCTAACCTTGAAGAGGCAATATTCGGTGAAATTAAATTAGAAGGTATCGTTTTACTCGGTGCCAATTTCAACGGTGCCTACCTCTACGAGGTTGATTTATCTGAAGCCATCTACCGCGAATCCGACTTAGAAGGTGCTATTACCAAACAAGGGAGGAATTAACCATTACTCCACTGTTCATATACATATATCACTAAAGTAATAGCCTTAAGCACTCCGATAATATTAACCTATATATTTCCAGGGTTATTTAGTTTTAGGCTTTTTGTCCATTTTATCCGAAAAGTCGCGATTCGGAGATCGCTCCTACAGCGGAAAGTCTTAGATTGAAAATCTAAATATTCGGAGAACTAAATAGCCCTGATATATTTCCGTGCAATACTGTGTATTTCACTTCTTATACGGTTTGCAAGTTACTAATAGATAGTAACCAGGGTTTATCTACCAAAGCACGCAGGAAAATCCCGCGTGCGCCTATATTTCTAAATACAATTGTCGTCCGTTTCTATTGCGCTTCAACGTCGCGCTACCAGACAGGTTTTTTATGCTTTCCGCCTGTCATTTTCTATCAGCGTTTTGACTTTGCGACATGTTTGAAACTTTACCCACCCCAGCGAACATTGAGCGGACGCTGGCAAACGCCTTTAGCGATGATGTTTGATTAGCAAAGTCCCTAACAGCACATTCAGATAGAAAACTAAGATACAGACATAATCATGTCAAAAGACAAGCATAGTATTATGCCCGTAAATGTCAAGAAAAATATAGATTTTTAGATACTGTTACCCTACCTTCACAGCCCTGACTATCCATAGGTCGGGGTTGTGTTTTTTAGCTTAGAAATACTTTCAAGTATAAGATTGTTGAAATGATAATTTGGCTTGCATTGTATGAGACGTTTCAAAATCCAATTAGTTTACAAAACCACTGATTTTTCTTGTTTTTGTAAAATTTGTTATAACTCAAGTTGTTTTTTTGAGAAAACGATTATCAACGCGCACGCAAGAATACATATATTGAAGTGTTATCCGAATAGCTGTTGTTCACACAACTTTTTGTAGAGACCACCTTTTTCTAATAAGGTTGTATGGTTACCACTTTCGACTATTTCACCATCGCTGATGACTAAAATTTTGTCAGCACGCATAACCGTTGAAAGCCGATGTGCAATGATGAAGCTGGTTCTACCCTCCATTAAGTTCGTTAACGATTCCTGAATTATAGTCTCGGATTGCGTATCAAGTGCAGATGTGGCTTCATCAAGCACGAGAAGTGGCGCATCTTTCAGAATAGCGCGAGCAATAGAAATACGTTGTTGTTCTCCTCCTGAGAGATAACCACCCGCTTCACCGATTGGTGTTTCATAGCCTTTTGGCATTTTCATGATAAAACTGTGTGCGTTCGCTTTTTTTGCTGCATCAACGATGCGTTCCTTGGTTGAACCGGGTGAACCGTATTCAATATTTTCCAGAACTGTGCCATCGAAAAGAAACGTATCTTGTGGGACGAGCGCGATATTTTGACGTAACGATTTTAATGTGATTTCATCGATTGGTATATTATCAATTGAAATTGTGCCGGAATCAACAGAATAGAAACGTTGAAGTAGGTTGAGAAGTGTTGTTTTGCCACTTCCGCTGGGACCAACAAGTGCGATTACCTGCCCCGGTTCTGATTTAAAACTAACATTTTTGATGACAGGACGTTCTTGATATGCGAAACAGACGTTTTGGAATTCTACGGATCCCTGAACGTTGGAAAGTTTGGTCTTACCATCTGAAACGTTTACTTGCTCTCTTTTAAAATCCAGTAGGTAAAAAACGCGTTCCGCAGAAGCAAGGCTTTCTTGTAGAACATTATTAACTCTTCCGATGGTTTTGATCGGTTTGAACATTAGCGCGACCATAACAAAATAACCTGCAAACCAGCCAATAGATAACTTACCATCTATGACCTGCCAACAACCGAGTCCAATGACAACTGCAATCGCGATTGCCCCCATCCATTCAATGACTGGTGGGAGGAGTGCAGCAAACCGTGCGCGGCGAATAGCAGAACTGTATTGGCTACCTGTTACTGATTGAAATCTATTCATCTCAATTCTTTCAGCAGTAAAACTTTTGATAATGTTTATTCCAGATAGCGTTTCTTTGAGTTGTGTGTAGATGTCCGTGCTTCTTTGTTGAATTTCCTCACTTGCTTCGCGAACACGTGTCCCTATCCGAGAAATAAAATAAGCGATAATCGGAAGGATAAGTATAGAGTAGATCGTCAATTCTACATTTTTGAAGAACATCATAGACATAAGAATGGTAACTTTAATAACAGCACGCATTATTGATGCAGTTGCGGCAACTGCCCGCTGCAACATCCGTACATCATCAGTGACTCGTGTCATTACATCGCCAGTGTGATGTTGCGAGATAACACCTATAGGAGCAGAAATTATCTTTTCATATAGGTCATTTCGCACACGGAGACTGAATTTATTGCCAACACGTTCCATCAAAAAATCGTTGCCATAATCGAATAACCCTTTGATAAACACAATACTGAGGAAACCGCCTAAAATCCAGAGAAAGAATCGGAGTGCGTCACCAGCATCTGTTAATGTAATTTTAAAGCCTTCAAAATAATCATTTATTTCAAAAAAACTGATCAAGATTGGTCGAATCCGTTGGTTGTATCCTTCTAATAGCTTTAACGCATCAAGCGTATCGGCTAATATTTGAATCGGTCCGAGTTCACATATAGAGGCGACCAAAGTGCAGCCCATTGCCAATATAATAGAGCCTTTGTACGGAGCGAGATAACGTAGAAACCGAATTAGGACACTTTTTTTTCGCAAAAATCATCACTCTTCGGGCTGGAGACCCCATCCTTTAGGTTGGGGAGGAAAGCCCGCTCCTATAGTTAAAATTCAGACGCGTCCGAACTTTGAAATCCTGTCGTTTCGCGCCTGTGGTGATTCGTTTCCCATCCAAACTGTAGATAGAAAACAAACCTTTTGCGTTAATACCTGAAAGTCTTGTTAATCCGTGTTTGACATGCTTCACCAAAGTGTTCTTGACCAAGCCTTGTGCTAATAAGGTGCCACCATATCGCGAACGAATGCCGTTCTTTTGTGGGTTCTGCCGATGAAGTTCACGTCTTGAAACAGGTATCGGTGCGATGCAGAATATATCTGTGTTGTCGGGGACATCCACCCCACCGACAGTGTGATATGCCAAGCACCAACTATCTACACAGTGTGCATCAAACGTCTCAGCAAGTTTCTTGGAAGACTTCTTGAGCCCAAGTTTATCTCGAAGTTCTTTCGTCTCCCAACCTTGAAGTGTGAACAATGTCCATCGCTTTTGTATTTCACCATAGAACCAAGACTTGCCGACTTCAAGAGGACTGAAAGAACTATTCCACTTTTTCGCACGTTTGAGTGCCCGTGCCTTAATGTCCTCAACACATACATACGTGATAGGGGACAACTTGGACAACCAATCCAAGATACGTAGTTTCCAATCCCACCTTGCACGCGTGCCAGCAGGTATTCGTGCCTTATTCGCCAAACGATTCGTCCGGTTCTTTCTATTCGGACAGCTGCGAGAACGACGGGTTCTCCGAAGGTCTCTGCGTTTCTCTACTTTCTTGCCCACTTTGCTATGGGTGTCTGCTTGAACGTTCAGATAGGTGTGAGACATCGACTTCACTGTGAAACCCTCTTTCTTGCTACCGGGGTCTATACCCACAGCAATCTCTTGAGTCTCTCTCTGAGAAGGCTCTTTATTGAGACAGATACAATAGATACCATTGTCCCAATAAGGCGTTGCCTCACCACGTTGGACGAGCTTGCGCGCACGCGCAGCGTGCATAGGCATTAGCACCTCACCATCTTTCGTCTTAACAGGAACAAACATAAGTTTGTGTTCTCCTTTTCAGGGTATATGTTGCCCCATCCAGATCACAGTATCCGAGAGGAATCGGACTTGGGGGGCATCCGAAACATCGTGCTGGCTACCACGCCAAGATACCACGATATTGGACTGTAGTACAACGGTTTAACTTGTGGAGTGAACGCTTGGTATGCGCTTCACACAAGCCCCATGCTTTAGCTTGGGGTTATTGACCGCCTTGACAAGAAGATTCTTCCTTCAAGTCTAAATTTGTTCTGGGAACAACTATAGAAAATTGCATTACTGTGTTTCGTTATAACGATAATCGCTAAACTGAAGAACCTTTATTTTAGAAGCAATTCCCGATTCGCAACGGATATGAAGTTCTTTATTTTGAAAATCAACAACTTCAATTATTCCTATACCTAAGGTGTCACCTGCTGAGTCAACCATTCCCACAAGCCGTTGTCGAAAATAAGCAGGTGTTTCAGCTGAAATAGATGATAAACTGAGATAGTTTTTTAGACTTTTTGTTGCGTTTCGTGGTAAATTACTTCGCGCAATTAGGTTAATGGAGCGATGTCCCCACTCAGCATATTCAATCTCGGTTTCAGTCAGACGGCAAAGAATCTCTAATTCTTTCTGATTAGCAATCCTACCGTTAAAAAATGATGTGCGCGCACCTCGGATTTTTTCAAATGAAATCTTTTGAAGTTGACTGTCTGCAAAATATGTCTTAAACCTTTCGGTGCGATTTTTCTTACGGGCTGCACTACTTTTAGTACGTGTCAACTTATGCGATAGCAAGTGGTGAATTGTTAGAGAATTTATGTTGCTGTAGCAGCCAACAATTCTATCCAAATCCTTAGACTTGCCAAGGCAAACGATATGATTCGGACGAATTAGATCTATTTTTTGCTGTTTCAGCATTGATGCTGCGCCATCATGAACATATCCTGTTGTATCAATAACTATGAATTCCGCACCTGCATCTATAGCAGTATCTACCATCAATCGTGTTCCAGTTAGGATTGGAAGAAGATTACGTTCAGGGGATAACGCACCTACAAAGTATAACGTGTCTGCTTTCTGGTTCAATCCTTGACGAATGTTGTTCTTCTCAACTGCCAACTGCTCAGTATTCGTTTTTGGATCTTCGTTTCCACCAAAAGGTAAGTGATGTTTATCACCAACCTGTGTGGATTCAAACATTTTCATTCCGATGGTAGTAGGGGGACCGATTTGAGATTGTCCGACATCAGCATCTACAAGTGCGGCTTTCAACGATGCATCACACGCACTATCTATCAGATAACGACAGAATGTAGATTTACCGGAGTCTGATGCACCAAGAACAAGGACACGTTGGTTCGGCATCACAATTTGCTTTGCAAGCCGTTTCCAATCTGGATTAATGTGATACGTGCGATTCATGACAGATAGCCTCTAATATAAAAGGCTAAATTCATATCGAAAAGTAACGCCGGAGAAGTTGAGGATTTCATCAAAATGAGGATTATGTTCAATACCGATGATTTGCTCAAGCAAGGATGATTTTTTCTGTCTTCGGACGACTCTGGGAGTGCCTTCAATGTTGCCAAGATCACCAGCAATTTGAATTGCATCTTGTAAGTTTCCTAATTCGTCAACCAATTTATGCGTGAGAGCTTGTTGCCCAGAAAAGATGCGTCCATCAGCAAGTTTTACGATTTCCTCACGTGTTAGATGTGATTCACGTGATTTAAAGATTGCATCAACAAACTGACTGTAAACATCATCAACTGTTTCTTGAAGAATGGCTTTTTCGTCTTCGGTGAGGTCGCGGAAAACTGAACCTGCATCCTTGAATTGACCGCTTTTGATGACCTGTTGCTCTAAACCTACTTTGTCGTATAAACCCTTCATCTTAGTAAACTGCATGATTACACCGATGCTGCCTGTCAATGTTCCAGGGTTAGCAACGATAGTGTCCGCTGCACAAGCGATGTAATAGCCACCTGAAGCAGCCGTTCCACCCATAGATGCTACTATAGGCTTATCCAACTTCGTTAATTCGCGAAAAATCTCTTGAACAGGTGCGACACTCCCACCCGGTGTATTTATGCGAATTACTATTGCCTTCACATTCGGATCGTCCCGATAGTCATGGATTAGTTTTATGGTGGCATCCGATTTGGATATGATGCCAGTGATGTCAAGTACAGCGACTTTTTCACCAATAGCCATGCCTCTTATCATCGAACGGAGGATAAGAGATAAGAAAAAGAAAATAACAATAACCGATATAATTATCAAAACACGTTTCTGTTTCATTCTTAATATCGCTTTGATGTAAAAAATGCTTTCAAATTAGTCTTAAATATTCGTATGTTTAGTCGGTTCACTGGTATGCTCTTTTTCCTTTAGTGGAAAAAAGAGCACCCAAAAGGTTTTGAGCAACCACCCTATATCGGAAATAAAGCATTGTGTTGCGACGTAGTGAAGATCAAGTGCTAATTTATTCGGCATTAATTCCGTTATGTAATAATGTTCCGGATCCACCTGCGCTTTTAACTTCTTTTCCTCATTTCGATTCGCTATCTGAGAAGGACCTGTAATGCCGGGTTTGACTTTCAGTACCTGCTTTTGTGCTTCGGTGTAATATTTGACATAATTTGGATCTTCAGGACGCGGACCGATTAAGCTCATCTCCCCCTTAATAACATTGATGAGATTTGGGAACTCGTCCAATTTAGTTATCCGTAAAAATCGACCAATGGGTGTTACACGTGAATCTTTATGCGTTGTGAGACCGATTCCTATCTGATCCGCATTAACAACCATTGTTCTGAACTTATACATATCAAAAATTTTGCCCTCTCTCCCTACACGTTTTGCTTTGTAAAATACAGGACCGTGTGATTGAATCTTGGCAAGTAAACTTCCGAATAAGAAAAGGGGAGAAAAGAGTAGTAAGGTAGTCGTTGACAAGATGATGTCAAAAATCCGTTTTGCCCAATTTGAACGAGTATGTAAAACTTCTTTTACGGAAGACATCTCTAACATCAACACTCCATTTTAGTATGAGATATTTTCTAAAATTAGAATTCAATATTAGGAAATTATAGAGTTTCGCGCCTTTTTTGATGAACCGGTTCGGTTAGGAACCGCACCTACTGTTCTTGGAGGGATGCTAAATTGACACCTTCGTTCAACCCCACCTACAATATTATAACGTGAGTTTGATAAAAACAAGATGTCGGGCTTCTCGTAGGGGCGAGGTCTTCTCGCCCGTAGGGGTTAGGTAACCTAACCCCTACGAAAATGTCCATTTATGTTTAGAATTTGCTATATATCAAACTCACGTTATTATACCAAATTAACGAGATTTATCTCATTTTTCTTGGCATTCGGTGCGGTTAGAAACCGCACCTACCGAGTAGGATTAAGTTAATTGGGTATTAGTCGAACTCCTGATAATTACAAAACACGGTCAGTTGCATCAGTTTCCTCAACCTCAGTCTCATTAGCGGAATTGATGAGATGCCTTCTAATATCATCATGAGTTTTCACACTAGTATCAGTAATGAAGGCTCGATTTGGTTCGTATGTCGGGACTAATTCTTGGAATTTTGCGATAATCCCGTCTGTATCAAGATCGTTAGCCAATTGAGAAAGTTCTCCAATTTGAGATAGGAGCTGATCCTCCTCAATATTTTCCATTTGTGCGACAAAGATACGTTGATGCTTGGTTGCCGTCACACCTTCCTGAGGCGTAAGAAGTTCTTCATAGAGTTTTTCACCCGGTTCCAAACCAGTAAAATCTATCTTAATGTCCTTATCAAGTTCTAAACCGGATAGACGAATCAGGTCACGGGCAAGGTCAAGAATTTTGATAGGTTCACCCATATCCAACATGAGAATTTCTCCACCATTTCCCATAGCACCTGCTTGTATTAAGAGTTGGACTGCTTCCGGAATAGTCATAAAGTAGCGAGTTGCTTCACGGTGTGTAACTGTTACTGGTCCACCTTTTGCAATTTGTCGTTTGAAGTTTGGCAACACACTTGCCCGACTACCGATGACATTGCCAAATCGAACAGCGATAAATTTAGTCCCGTTGCGATTCGCTTTACATTGAATAAGTTTTTCGGTTATCCGTTTAGATGCACCGTAGACATTCGTTGGGTTAACAGATTTATCTGAGGACACGAGTATAAATGTTTCAACATGATGTTTAATCGCAGCGTCAATCAAGTTTTTAGTGCCAAGAATGTTATTTTTCACAGCCTCATCGGGGTGCATCTCCATGAATTTGACATGTTTGTGTGCAGCTGCGTGGAAGATTATGTGTGGACGGTAACGCTTTATAATCTGAAAAACTTTGGAATTATCGCGAATATCTCCAATAATTAATTCACGGTTAAGTTGCGGGTCAGATTCCCGCAATTCCATATCAATATGGTATATGCTATTTTCACCGCGCCCAAAGAGGATTAGCAGTTCAGGATCCAGTTTTGCGACTTGTCTGCACAGTTCGGAACCGATAGAACCGCCTGCTCCTGTCACCATCACCCGTTTACCAGAAAGGTTCTTTGAAATCTCGGCTAAATCAATCGGGGAAGTAGAACGGTTAAGTAGGTCTTCCAACTTGACCTCACGGATGTGGCTGATACTGACTCGACCTTCAAGTATAGCGTGTATATTTGGTACTATCTTGAATTGGCATCGCCGATATTCGCACTGTCTGATAATATCCCGAATTTTTCCACCTGGTGCTGATGGCATAGCGATGATAACTTCTTCAATTTCACGTTTCCTTGTAATATAGGTAAGGTCACGCGTCGTGCCGAGGACTTCAAGACCAGCAATGCTTTTGCCTACTTTCTGCGAATTATCGTCAATAAAACCAATAGGTAGGTATCCTTTTTTAGGATGGCTGTGTAATTCTCTTAAGACTCCAATACCAGCAGCTCCAGCACCAACAATAAGAACTTTGGTTCGTGGTGGTGCCACCTCTTTCAGTCTACCTTCTCGGAAAATACTATAGGAAAATTTTACGAAACCGATTAATACCGCGTTATAAAATCCATCAATTAAAAAGAAAGTCCACGAATCAAACCGTTTCAGAAGTACCGACAGACCAATCAGTACTAAACTGGATACACCAATAGCAGCTGCAAAGGCGCGAAATTCTTTGACTCCAGCATATTGCCAAATAGGCTTATAAATTCGGAAGCATAAGAAAGTAATGATGCGTGTTAATGATATAACAGTAACTAAGCAAATGAAAAGTTGTGATGGCGAGATCTCTGAAAGAATTGAAATCTGCTTAAAGCTTGTTAAAATATCAAATTTGAGTTGTCTGCAGGTAAAATAAGTAAATAGGAATGCTATATTAACGAGGAATATATCAACAACAACTGAAGAACTCCATTTTGACTTGGATTTTTCCATATTACCTCCTCTAATTGGGTGACTTCAAAGTAGCCAATGTTAAATATTTATACGTATAACACCTTTTCACGAATATATTATACCCAATTAACCCGATTTGTAGTGCAAGGCCCCGTGCCTCACAATGCCGACTTTATCTGAAGACGTAGAATCCCGTTAATTTGGTATTATATGAGAAACTCTTTTTAACCCGTGAAATCAACGCCACGATTAGTGATCGGGACGGGAGCGGTATGTTATACCATTTCTAATTATATACCTCTCTTTTGTAGCACAAACTGTTAGTTTGTGCTGTCCTGAACCGCATTTCATAAAAACCGGTAATGCGACATAAATTTTCAGAAATGGTATTATAGCATCAAGTTGCTAATCCGGAACGGCGATAGGGCACGTTAGGATGTTTAAGAAAAAGTGTGGTGAACTGAGAGGACAGCGTCCTGCCATTCAGGATTATCTTCCAAAAGACGCACCTTCAATCCAATTTCTATGCACGCTTCTGGATCTATGTGGCGGTCATGGGATTTAAAAATCTTGGCATTTATGAGTGTGTGTGCAATGTAGGAGCTTTTTGGTATCATCTGTTCATCATCAGTTTCCACAAGTTCGCCAGTTTCCACAAGTTTATCAAAATCTTCAAACATACCTATAAGATTTGGTTTCAGTCAGGCATTCTCAAGTTCTCCACGGGGAACGGATGAGTTCCTATATTCAGCGAAAACTCTTTTTTTCGGAGGTTCTTGAGGTAGAGTTGCCAGAGCTGCAAAATACTTCCGGTATTTCTCGGTTTTTTCTTCCAAAACGCGGAAGAATTCCCCAATTTCCTTGAGCTGCTCTTTCTCTTTTTACATTGTGTGCCTCCTTACGTGTATGGATTAATAATACCATTTTACACACAAAAAAGTCAAACAAAATAAGTTGCGACTATTACAAGACTGTCCTTTCCCCAAAAGGCAATTTCGGTAAAATGTCTCTGAAATAGTCCTGTATTTCGTATATCTGCAGCACTGTTGCCTCCATATCCAAAAACGGGTGTTCGTATGTCCCAGCACGCGCTGCCTCTGTCCGCATACCACTTGACGGTGGCGAGGTGACAACGAAAACGCCTAAATCCGCTGCTTCGTTCTGCATAGCGGTACGGAAATCACGGACATGTCCGAGCGTATAGGTTCCACCTTTTACCTGCGCGACAACTTTTCCATACACATGCTTGCCTTTTACTCTACCGATCGGAAATCTGAAAGTGCCATCTATCCCGCCATCTGCCACCTTTTTTATATTGGACTTGAATTTCAGCACGTGTGTGACGCACCATTCCTCAAATCCCTTCGGATCGGTGTGTGCAAGTGCTAATGCCTGTTCCACATTTTCTGGTGTGCCAGTGATCATGACGCTGTTCCTACATTGCGGGAACAACCGCTCGAATTGCTGTTCGACTGCACCGATCGCGAGATAGGTTAAGTCTATCCCAATCCATTGCCTGTTCTGTTCTTCCGCTGCCATCAGCGTTGTGCCGCAACCGCAGAACGGGTCAAGGATAAGGTCACCCTTGTCTGATGATGCTGTAATGATGCGTTTGTAGAGAGGAATAGGCTTTTGAGTAGGATAACTGACACGTTCCTTGGCTTGTGAATTTAGATAAGAAATCTCCCATACGTCGCGCATCGCTTTTTCCCTACTCGTATCACTTGTGTAAATTTGATCTATAGTACCATCTGCATGCACAGTTGTTTTCCGTCTCCCTTTGTGTTTTGATTTTTCACTATATGGTTCTGTCAATATGTTAAATTTGCTTAACTTTCTGTCTTTCACATAGAACAGAAGAATGTCGTGCATCCTTTGAAAATGCTTTGTAGCACCTGTCCATCGGTGATATGACCACACAATTTCATTTCTGAAGTTCCGAGTGTCAAACACTGCATCCAAAATGATTTTGAGGTAATGGTTTGCTGTCGGATCGCAGTGCAGGTATAGGCTACCGGTATCTTTAAGTAGTCGGTGCATCTGGACAATCCTAATGCCCATCATCACAAGGTATGCCATCATCGGTGTTTCGTTAAGGAATTGTCGTAGTCCTTGAACCGTATCACCTACCTGCCCGCCGATGTCAACTATCAACTCCTTGTATGCATCTTCCGCTGCTTCGCCCCATGTCCACGTATCTGTGAACGCCCGAACAAGCGTTTCAGGTTTTCGTCCACGCTCGTCTCGGTATGGAACAAAATAGTTTCGTTTAGAGTTGAAAGGCGGATCGGTGGCGATGAGGTCGATGCATGCGTCAGGAAAATTTCGCATCTCTGTGAGGTTATCGCCACGGATGAGGGTTCGGTTTTCGTGCATGAGGTTTATCTATTTCCGTTATTTTTTGACCATCGTTGAATTAGATTTGATCGTAAACTTGCTCCAGTCGGTTAACGAGCACTTGCCAATCATAACTTGCTTCAACCCGTTTTCTACCTGCATTTGCAAGGTTTTGGCGGATATCAGGATTTTCAATTAGATGAATTACACGTTCAGCGAAGGTTTCAGGGGTATCAGCGATAAGAAGTTCAGTGTCAGTTTCAGCCTCTAACCCCATTGCCCCAATTGAAGTCGTAACTATTGGGATACCCATTGCCATTGCTTCTAAGTTTTTGGTTTGAATTCCTGAACCTGCGCGCAAAGGTGCAACAAAAACTGACGCCTTTTCAAAATAAGGACGGATGTCGGGTACATAACCTGTGACAACGACACCTTTTTGATCTGAAAGGCGACGTATCTGTTCTGTTGGATGGTTGCCAACGATATAAAATGTGGCATCTGGATATCGTTTCTGTATCAATGGAAAAATGTTATTGCAGAAGTAGATAACAGCATCTGAGTTCGGAAAATAGTTCATGGTTCCGGTAAAAAGCAAGTTTTTTGATCTATCGTCTGCGAAGTCCTCTTGAACAGTTAACGTCATGTTCTGTTTTTCGGTAACATCCGCTCCGTTACTATCATTGTTAACTTTGAGAGGTTGGAAATATTTGAGATCAACTCCCATAGGAACAACCGATAAATTCAGACTGTTATCTTGATTCAACAAGTAGTCTCGGTCGAAATGTGCGACAACGGTTCCGGAGTCAAATGCTTTCATAATCTCAACTTCATAACGTCTAACTCGTTTTTCCTCCAATTTTACCAAAAAACGTTTTGGTGTGCAATCTAATTCTGCCCGACGGCTTAAATTGAGTGCCAACGAATCACACAAATCCAAAACCTTTGCTATCCCCTCGGTTTTTATTACATATTGCCCCATGCGAAAAAGTTGGGCATGGATAAGTTGGAAATTTTCCTCCGCGAGAAGTTGGTTAATTTTACGCTGCATTTGTGGTGAATACCAATAATGTACCTGCAATGGTATACGAGAAAGGCAGTGTATAGCAGTATTAATTGATGCGAAAGATGGGCTAAATTTAATCCACTCAACCCGTTCACAAAATGGCTGAAGATGCTTAACCGCTTCTATATCAGATTCTGACTCAGCGAAGAATACCAGCGTGATGTCGTGCCGTTTTGAAAGCTGCTTGATAAAATTGTATGATCGAATTCGGTCCCCTCGCTGCGGTGGATAAGGACATCGTAAGCACAAAAATAAGATTCGCATTTTCTGTTATGATCCATACCAAGCAGTGGTTCAAGAGATATTTACTTTGATGGTAATTCGGCTTCATCAATAAGCATGACGGGAATCCCATCACGAATAGGATAGCGGCGTTGACATTCACCCTGACATACGAGTTTTTGTTCCGCTTCGACGTGTTCAATCTTGCCTTTACATGCAGGACACGCGAGGATATCAAGCAACGTTTGTGATAATGTGTAAGATTTGTGATACTCACAACGGCTAAAGCCGTGTGCTTC
This sequence comes from Candidatus Poribacteria bacterium, assembly GCA_965237835.1. GTDB lineage: Bacteria > Poribacteria > WGA-4E > WGA-4E > WGA-3G > MSPOR6. Next base: position 3,110,315 of record OZ250160.1, read on the forward strand.
TTGCTTCTTCATCTATTGCCTCCACTTATGGAGGGCTTACTTAGACTCCACAAGCGTTTATACTTTCCGTATATCCTACGGCAAGTGATTTTAGATTCATAGCAGCATTTACATCTCTGTCAATCTCATATTGACATACTGAACAATGATATATTCTGTCTGCTAATGATAACTCTGTTTTATTGTGATTACAACGACTACATGTTTTACTGCTGGCATAAAACTGCGGGGCTTCTATGATTTTTATACCACGTGTCTCTGCTTTCGTTTTTAATTTAGAGAGAAAACTACCTAATGCACTATCTGATAATGCTTTTGCTAACTTTCTATTTTTTAGCATGTTCGTTATTTTCAGTGTTTCAATACAGATAACTGACGCATTGTTGACTATATCTGTAGTCGCTTTGTTATGAGCATCTTCTCTGATACAACTCATACGATAATAGATACGTTCTAATCTACGCTTCTGCTTATACCAGTTATTAGATAGAAACTTCTTTCTACTCAATTGACGACTGGCACGTTTCAGTTTTCTTTCATAACGTTTCAATGGTCTTGGATTATCATACTTTTTGCCATTATCAAGCGTTGCTAACGTGTTTATACCGACATCTATTCCAATCACAGGGTGCGTTGAATTATCAACTGCTTCAGTATCCTCTGTTTCAACCGTTATAGATACAAACCATCGGTGTGCTGTCCTTGATATTGTTACTTTGATAATATGACCATCAAATCTTAACGCCTCAAACATCTTCACCCAACCAATCTTGGGCAACTTCACACGTTTACCTTCTACTCGCACTGATTGCTCATCTGTTGTCCAGGATTGACGACTACCACGCTTCTTGAACTTCGGAAATCCTGAACGCTTGTCTACCCAGTTTTTTATAGCATTGCCAAGATTCAATATACCATATAAGGCCGCACGCTGATCTTGGGCTTGTGTCCAATCAATATCTTTCTTAGATTTATTAAATTGATTATTAAGTGTCCACGTTGATAAGAAATTATCATTGTCTAAATTCGCTTTGAAATTAGATAACGCATGATTGTAAGCGAAACGTGCATAGCCACATTGTTGAGCAAACCACGCACGTTGCTTTTTATTTGGATTTAACGCTATTTTGTGTGTTTTATACATTATGATATACCGTTTTGACAGGATTCCGTTCCCTCGCGAAAGGTGTAGTAGGTGTTCGCGCACCTACTACTAAACGGTCTAATTAGTATATCATAATTGCATATATAAAACAAGAATTTTATACACTTTTTTGACCCACAGCTAAAGCAGTGGGATTGTTAAATACTCACTTCAGAATTCAAGACATTTCTCCAAAAATGTTAACGGATTGCATACGGATTATACATGCATCAATTTCTTTAATCTTTTTATCCACCGTGGCATTTTTTATATTTTTTTCCACTTCCGCAGGGGCAGGGAGCGTTTCGTCCGACTTTTGGCATAGTTCCCATTGCCTCTTGTGAAGCAAATTCTGCTGAGGTTTTATTATCATATTTACTGGCTCTATGGGGTGTTGATTGGCGCGACCTTGCCGCTTGCTTATTGGGCGCACGTCGTGGTGCTTCTGTGTTAACACGCGATTTAAAGACAAACTCGCTAACTTCCTTCTCAATGGTTTGATACATGGATTCAAAGATACCGAGTGCCTCACTTTTGAAAACGACAATAGGGTCTTTACCGCCATAACCCGCCAACCTAATTTCTTGTTCAATGAAGTCAATGTTGTATAGATGGTCTTTCCAATGGCTATCAATTCTATCTAAGAGTAGGAGTCTTTCAAGCAGTCGCATCGTCTCAGACCCCATTTCTTCCTCACGTTTTTTATAAGCGATTTCGAGTTCAGCAATGATTTGTTCGTGAAGATCATCAGCGGAAATCTCGGTTAGCGGTGTATTGAAGTTAGAGTCAATGTTGAAAGTCGTCGTCAACCATTTTGAAAATTGTTCTAAATCTTCTGTTTGGCGTGGTCCTTTTTCTGGGATAATATCATAAATTTGATCAGCAACCACGTTATCAATCATTTCCCAAACCTTTTCTTTTGGATTTTCTTCAGATAGTATTGAGTCTCTCAATGTATAGATCGTATCGCGTTGTGCTTCCATAACATCGTCATATTTGAGGATATTTTTACGAATATCAAAGTTCATCTGTTCAACGCGCGACTGTGCTTTTTCAATAGATTTTGTAACCCATGGATGTTCAAGGGGGATGTTTTCTTGAAGTCCAGCGCGGTTCATTAATCCTTGTATGCGTTCCGAACCGAACTTTTTCATGAGGTCGTCTTCAAGTGAGAGGTAGAATCTTGATGAGCCTGGGTCTCCCTGCCTTCCGGCGCGACCACGTAATTGATTATCAATTCGTCGTGAATCGTGTCGCTCCGTTCCGACAATATGTAGCCCACCTGCCTTCAGTATATGTTCTCGATTCTCTTGGCAAATAACTTCAGCTTCAGCAAGTGCCGCTTCCCATTCCTCTGATTCTGGATCATATTCAACTTTTTTCTTACGTAGTGTATCCTTTGCCAAGCCTTCAGGATTACCACCGAGCAAGATATCAACACCCCTACCTGCCATGTTTGTTGCGATCGTCACCGCACCTGGCAATCCCGCCTGTGCAATAATGTCTGCCTCACGCGCGTGTTCTTTTGCATTCAACACTTGGTGTTTGGTATTCCGATGTCTGGCTCTGAGGAGTTTACTTAATTTCTCAGAATTTTCAATGGAAATTGTGCCGACAAGGATAGGACGTCCATTTTCGTGTTGCTCAACGATGTCGTCTAAAACAGCACTATATTTTGCTTCTTCAGTACTGTAGATTTGGTCTGCATGATCCATCCGAATCATAGGTTCGTTGGTTGGAATAACAACAACATCTAACCCATAGATGTGTGCGAATTCGTCTGACTCAGTTGCTGCTGTACCTGTCATACCAGCAAGTTTATCATACATGCGAAAATAGTTTTGGTAGGTAATTTTTGCAAAGGTTTCATTTTCCTGAGCGATTCTCACGCGTTCCTTTGCCTCAATCGCTTGATGGAGTCCTTCATTAAGTCTACGACCTACTAATTTTCTTCCGGTGAATTCATCAATAAGTAATATCTCACCATTCTCAACGAGATAGTCAATATCGCGTTTGTATAGATGATGTGCGGTCAACGCCTGATTTACATGGTGCACAAACATGACGTTGTTATGATCATACAAATTCTCTACGCCGAGGAGTCGTTGTACTTGTTCTATCCCGTCATCTGTTAGGGTGACATTACCGCGAGATTTACCCTTCTCGTCAATTTCATAATGCTCTTCGTTTTTGAGTTGGGTAACAATACTATTGACTTTACGATAGAGTTCAGCGGGTTTATCAGAAGGGTCAGAAATAATGAGTGGCGTGCGTGCCTCATCAATAAGGATACTATCAACTTCGTCAAGAATAGCATATTTGTGTCCGCGCTGTACTTTTGCTTCGGTTGTATGTGCTCTATTATCATTCAGACAATCAAACCCATACTGGCTGTGGACTCCGTAGGTGATGTCTGCCTTATATGAAAGTCTCTTTTGTTCGTGCGGAATCATGTTCAATGTTAGACCAACAGACAATCCGAGAAAGTTGTATATTTGTCCCATCCATTCAGCATCACGGCGTGCAAGATAGTCATTGACGGTTGCAAGGTGAACACCATTTCCCGGGAGTGTGTTCAAATAGACAGCGAGGGTTGAAGTAAGCGTCTTACCCTCACCTGTTCTCATTTCAGCGATACAACCTTGATGTAGCGCGGCACCACCGATAATTTGCACATCGTAATGTCTTTGTTTCAAAGTTCGGACTGCGGTTTCTCGAACAACAGCAAATGCCTCTGGTAACAAGTCATCAAGGGATGCGCCTGCATCCAATTGCCTGCGAAAGAACGGGGTTTTTGCTTGAAGTTTTGCATCAGAGAGTTTTTTGATTTCCGGTTCATGTTGGTTGACCGCTTCAACGATATCACGATAGCGTTTGACATCACGATCTTCCTTACTCCCAAAAACTTTTGTCAACACTTTTTCAAACATGTTTTTTATGAACAATATCAATCGTTGGCAAGGTTTTACATAATATTGCTTTTGACGTCTAAATAAGGCATCGTTTATGCAACATCAGAAATAAAGCCAGTGTTCAATATTATTCATCTCCTATAAACTGTGGTGGTTCCAATGATGCATCTGTTCCAATTGTCTCTAAGACATTTTGTCCGTCAACGTGTTTTCGTATTATAGAATATATTAACGTAGTCCCAACGGACGCGAGAGAAAAGAGATAGGCAACAATACCGCCCGCGATACAAATTAAGGTTAATGTCATAAATATAGCACAGATCATAGTTGAGACAGTCATCGTAATTGAGACAGTCATCGTAGGCACTTGAGATATGTCAATGCCAAAGATAACAGTGTCGTTTTGATGAAAAAGTCCTACAATCGTCTGAAATGAACTTCCCAACCATTTATTGGCGAGTCCTATAGAATATTCGATATCTGTCGGATGTAGACTGTGTATTGGCAGTACGACTATCAAAAACCCGACAATACAAAAGAGAGCCCAAATTGGCACAAGTATAAGTTTTAGAAGAAATAAAAGTGAGCCATAGCCAATGAGCCGCCAAGGTTGATTCCATGAAATTGCAAAAAGCTGAAATATCGTTTCAAACGCATCTGCCCTTGTCGTGGCAACAATTGCAGGCACAAGAAATAGGCTACATATAAAAACTGCGATAATAAAAGCGATAAGTAGTCCGAGCAAAAAGGCAAGAGGTGTAAAAAGTGAAGCGAATACGAGAATCGGTTTGCCTACAAATGGAATATTTCCGAGCAGTGCAATGCTAACCGGAACTAAAAGAAGGAGTAATATTATAAAAAGTAGAACTAAAAACGATCCTAAGACAGTTTTCCATTTTTCTTTAATGAAACTTATAGCATCGCCTACTGAAAAGAAAATATCACCACGTAACTGTTCAATTGTAATCTTAGATGCCACTGTACTTGTTAGGAAAAAGATGGCGGCGAAGGAAAATATACCGAGCCACATTGCGCCTATTGTTAACAGGTTGAATTCATTAGTCGCAAAAGGCAGAACCGGCAATAACCCATAGGACTGCCAAAACGTTTTCACTTTTGTTCCATCTGCAATCAAGAGACTGAGATAGACCAAAATTTCATAGATAAGGTAGGCGAGTAATATCCCCGTGAGGTGAACTCCTATCCTTCGAACGCTGAACCCGTACCGGCAAATTCGGGGGATATCCCGGTAGTTGAAGTGAAACTGTTCCATGCTTTTCGCCAGACTTTTTGATGAGAGTACTCGAACAGTTGATGCTGATCTGCATGTTACGCAGCATAAAAATTGTGTGTTAACGCCAATAATATATCTTATTTATGATACCATATTTTACTACTTTATGTCAAATATTAATTTTGGGTGGTGGGGTTGAACAACAGTAGCCAGTAGCAGAGTGTGTAAAGTTATTGCCAATAACTTTACACACTCATAGAAAATACTTGACTAATCTGAAAACTTTATGATACACTATTAAAATAGAATATCAGAGCCATTCAGTTTTCAAGTTTTTCACTACATTACAGGCACTACCTTGGTACATGCTTTGGAACGGTGGTGGCGATAACAAGATTACATTATTTTTGCGTGATGGGGCAGGCGCAAGTTTTAGATTAACAAGCACTACTGATGTTGCTGACGACGAATGGCATTTCGTTGCTGGCAGAGCAGATACCGACACAGGTAAAGGTTCTTTGTGGGTAGATGGTAATCTGGAAGGAGAGTTTGATTTCAACGCTGATAGCGGATACGGAAACAGTGAAAGTGTATTTCATATCGCACGGCACTTTGACCGCTATACTGCTGGTATCATTGACGAGGTTGCCCTCTTCAATGTCGCTTTAGACGAATCCGACATGCAATCAATCATGAACGACGGTCTCGCGACTTTCACTGCTGTTGAAGCAGCTGGCAAACTCACAACTACATGGGGTAACGTCAAACAACGCATAACGCGATAGATTTCATAGTATATCTAAATTATGTTTACAACACCTCTACACGCGGTCACAATGGGTTGTAACCGCGCTTCATACGTGTATTCAACTAAAAATTAATGAAGTAAATCTTATATAAAAGGAACATATAATCATGAAACAGATACTGACACTCCTTGCATTAGCCTTCGCGCTAGTGGTTGGATTAAATTGTGGTTCAACTGAAGATCCTGATGAGAACGTTGGACAGGTTGATGAAATTGAAGCATTAAAGGGCACTCTTCAAGGTGAGGTACATGCAATTGATGGTGTTACCATTCAGGTGCGTTTACTAAAAGCAGGGCAACTCGTATCGCAAACCGAAGCAGCTGGAAGTTACGAACTTAGTGAACTTGATGAAGGTGATTACACGGTACAAATCACAGCTAAAGGGTATGAAACCGCAGAAATTAACGCAACTGTTATCGCCAGTGAAACCGTTTCTTTAGACAAAGTAACTCTTGTTGTGTTGGCAGAACCCGTGTCCCATCTACGTGGGATTTTATCTGATATTAAGACAGGAAGCTCATTATCCGATGTACTGGTTAAACTGATGGATAAGTCAGGGGAACAATACGAGGCACTAACGAATAAAGATGGAGTCTTCACTTTTGAGAATCTACCTATTGATCAAGCATTCACTATGACGGTTGCACATGCAGGTTATGAAGATAGTGAAATTGCTATTGCACCAATTTCTGCTGACCAGACGTTTGAACTGGATTTAGAACTCACGGGAATTTCTGAGCCAGAAAAACTGGATCCCGGTCAAGGACTCAGCATCAGCAGTCAAGCACCAGAATTTGAGTTACCCGATAGCAATGATACGAAACACGTTCTTGCGGACTATACTGCAAACAAAAATGTAGTAGTTGTCTTTTACCGAGGAGGTTGGTGACCGTTTTGCCTAACGCAACTCGGAGAGTTGCAACAGAACTACAGTAAAATACAAGCAACAGGTACAGAACTCATCGCTATCAGTTCTGATAACATCAACGCAACCAAACAGGCAGTTAACAGCGAAAAACTCAAATTCCCCGTACTCTCTGATAAGGACAGAGATGCTATCAGTGCTTACAATGTAGTTGATCCAAGTAATACCAGAATAGCACGTCCTTCAACTTTTATTATTAATAAGGATGGTACAGTCGTTTGGAAATCTCTTGGTAGTACAGGTGCCAGGATTCCAACAGAGAAAATCCTCACAGAATTAGGCAAACTATGATGAACACTTTGACGTCAGTTTAACGAATCTTCAACCCTGGTAGGTTCGGTTTCCTAACCGCACCATTAGCGTCAATTTAGTGATCCTCCAGGTCCGGTAGGTGCGGTTTCCTGGCCGCACCATAAGCGTCAATTTAAGAAAAGTCTGCGTTTTTATAAACACCTCTCAATAAGCATTATTACTGAGATTGTCTTATATTTAGTCCCGTAGGGACGATATGTTTATAGTACCTCGTCCTGCAAACCCATCTCTTCAGCTCTGTCCGAGCGATATGTGTATAACGTCTTATATAAACATTCCGCTCCTACGGAGCTCTAAGAGATTAAGGACATCGTTTTCTATAAACATTGCGTCCCTACGGGACTAAAGAGAATTCTCATATTTGAAAACCACTAAATTGACGCTTATGGTGCGGTTTCCTGGCCGCACCATTAGCGTCAATTTAGGGGTCCTCCAGGTCCGGTAGGTGCGGTTTGATGAAGATTAACAAATAAATTCGGTAATTTTCTAACCATAGACATCTTGTTTTATGTTTTTCTTTTGTGAGGTCCATTATCTGGTTGTCTGAATCGCGGAGGGCACGGAGGACACAGAAGACGCGGAAAATGCTTTTGTGTCTCGGACATTTCCTTTCGCCAGAGACGGGTCGGTAACAAAGTATCTCTTAATTCCGCGTCCTCCGCGTTCTCTGCGATAATCCGCGATTCAGACAGAAAAGAGATCAGAATTACCGAATTAATAAATTAATCTTCATTAACCGCACCATAGGCGTCAATTTAAGGAAATATCTGTGTTTTTATGAACCCTTCTCAATAGGCATGGTTATTGAGACTGTCTTATATTCAGTCCCGTAGGGACTATATGTTTATAGAAAGACGTATAATAGTCTCTTTCGCTCCGTAGGTGCGATATGTCGAACAAAAACGTTATAAAAATATCGCACCTACGGAGCGAAAGAGATTGAGAACATTGGGTGCTATAAACATATCGTCCCTACGGGACTGAAGAGCATTTCTCATATTTGAAAAATCACTAAATTGACGCCTATGTTCGGTTTCCTAACCGCACCTACCGGTCCAGGGACTTGGTTTCATGTGGTTTTATCCGACGTAAGATTTAAGTTAAACTTACGTAAAATCACAACAAAACAGATATAAAAGGAGTTATTATACATGAAGCAGATACAACCTTTTTTCGCTTTGACTCTACTGCTATTGGGGGCATTCAGTTGCGGGACATCTGAGAACCCTGACAGTAAAGTTGGAATTTCAACAGGTACGCTCCAGGGGGAGGTAGAATCAATTGATTCTGAAAATCCTGTGCCTAATTTGGATGAACTGGAACCTGGGGAAGGACTCAATATCGGCAGTCAAGCACCTGAGTTTGAATTGCCCGACGGAAACGGCGATTTACACGCACTTTCAGATTATATTGGAAATGACAAAAATGTGGTTTTGGTCTTTTACCGCATGGGAACCTGAGGGTTGTGCCTAACGCAACTCGGTGAGTTGCAACAGAACCACAGTAAAATTCAGTCTGAAGGTGCAATACTAATTGCTATCAGTGCCGACGCTGTAAATAGAACGAAAACGACAGTCGATAATGAAGGTCTCAATTATCTTGTGCTTTCGGATAATAACAAAGAAGCTATCACTGCATACAATGTAGTAGATCAGAGTAATACCAAGATAGCGCGTCCTGTGAGTTATATTCTTAACTCAGGTGGAGTGGTTGAATGGAAATCTATTGATACTGCTGCAGCACGGGTGCCGACTACTACAATCCTCACAGAATTAGGTAAGCTTTAATGAAACCTTACGACACAGTTACAGCAAACATAATTGCCGACAGTGAAACGGCTGCGAGCGAACGTGATAGGTTCAACCGCCGTCAATTCCTAAGTCGCATCGGCACTATTGGTGGTGTTGCCCTTAGTACACTTCCCGCATTCGCACAGATTGGTGGGAAAGTACCAGTCGTCAGACCACAGTTAGCATCCTTAACACCTGTTGTTGAAGTTATTGGTAAACAGGTGTGGGAGGAGGAGGACAGGCTAAATGAAGATGCTGTTGGCGAGATGGTTGATCGCTCAATGATGAAACTCACAGGTCGAGAATCTGCTAAAGAAGCATGGCGAGATTTTGTACTCCCTGACCAAATTGTAGGCATTAAAATTAACCCACTTACGGGTCCTCCCCTGAGTACACATTCCGTGATTGTCAATAAAATTATAGAAGGATTATTCAGTGCTGGCGTTCTCAGGAAACAGATTATAATTTGGGATCGGTTTGAAGCACACTTACTAAATGCTGGCTATCCGATTAAGACCGATGAAGGGGATGTCCGAACTCTCGCCTCAGATATGGACGATATCGGTTATGATGACAAAGTGTTCTATGAAACTGAAAAAGACAGTATCGCCCGACGCGAAAATGAGAGCACCCGCTCTCGATATTCTCGAATTGTTACAGAACAGGTGGATGTGTTGATCAATGTTCCAGTCTTGAAACATCACGACATGGCTGGCGTGAGCGGGTGTTTAAAAAACATGGCTTTCGGGAGTGTTGATAACACACGTAGGTTTCATGGTAGACCGCTTTACTGTAATCCTGCTGTCGGTGAAATTTTTGAGAATAAGGTGTTGAAAGATAAGGTCGTCCTTAATATCGTTGATGGGTTGGTAGCTTCATTTGATAAAGGTCCGATATATCACGCTGAGAGTACGTGGCAATATGGCGGTTTGTTCGTGAGTGCAGATCCGGTTATCCTTGATGTGCTTATTCTGCAGACGATCAATCAGAAGCGCGAGGAGATGGGTTTGACTTCTATGTCTAAATTCGCTAATCACATTACCGCATCAAGCGGTCTCGGATTGGGCAATAATACACTTGATCAGGTTAACCTTCAGAAAATTGAGGTATAGTTTCATGAAGAGCAAATACATTCCTATTCTTTTTCTATGTTGTGTGTTGTCTATCATCGTTTTATTCACAGGATGCTCGGTGACTTTCACTGCTAACGATACACTTCAACTAAACATATTAAAACCCACAGACAAATCCGTGTCACTTATATCGGAATTTGAATCGGGTGAAGCGGATAGCGTAGCAGGTGATGTAACCCAAAAGGCAGGTAGTGTTTGTACTGGCGGGCAATGCATAATTTATTAAACATTCGTTTCTTCTATCATTTGTTCTCTCCTTTCATCTTAGAGACTATTTTATCCCAATCCCAGATAAGGATTGTGCCATCTTCAGGGTTATTTAGTTTTAGGCTTTTTGTTCCATTTTAGACGAAAAGTCGCGATTCGGAGATCGCTCCTACAGGGGAAAGTCTTAGATTGAAAATCTAAATATTCGGAGAACTAAATAGCCCTGTGCCATTTTCAGGGCTATTTAGTTTTAGACTTTTTGTTCCATTTTAGACGAAAAGTCGCGATTCGGAGATCGCTCCTACAGGGGAAAGTCTTAGATTGAAAATCTAAATATTCGGAGAACTAAATAGCCCTGTGCCATCTTCAGGGTTATTTAGTTTTAGGCTTTTTGTTCCATTTTAGACGAAAAGTCGCGATTCGGAGATCGCTCCTACAGGGGAAAGTCTTAGATTGAAAATCTAAATATTCGGAGAACTAAATAGCCCTGTGCCATCTTCGCTTGTGCTTGACAAGATTTTGCCATCGTGTGAAAATACCAGAGATGTTATAAATTCCGTATGTCCTATTAGTCTTCCCATCTTTCTTCCCGTTTTAACATCCCATAATTCAATATGAATGTTCCAGCGAACATGTCCAAGGTCAAGGAGGATTGATCCATCAGGTGAGAAAGTCATTGTTTTTTCAAATCCGTAAAACCCTTGACGTTCTATTGTGGTTTCGTTTTCTCCATCTTTGTCGTATTCCCAGAAATAAATTGCATCCTTTCCACCGATAGCGAGAATCTTACCATTGGGTGAAAAAGCCAAAATATCACCATGTTTGTCTGAAACTTTAGGTGGTTCATCCATTTTTTCTAAGTTCCACACGTGTGGATTGTCCGCTGCATCAATCTTTGCAATTCTTTTACCGTCGCTTGAGAACACCAGATTTCCATCTGGATTCCAATCTATGTTAAATTGGAAAAGTTCATTTCCTGAGTTGATGTCCCAACCCAAAAGTTCGTTGTCATTTATTACGGCGAGTACGGTGTCAGTAGGGGAAAATGCGGCTGTTGTCAGAGCGTCGGTTGTTGCTTCCCACGGGCCTCGAATCTCTTTACCAGTGATAATATTCAATAATTTAAAATTGTTGAAACTGCGGGCAGTACCGCTATGATATCCTAAGCCAAAAGTACTAAAAGCAATATAACCCAACCAACTTTGTCGTACATAATAGGTCGCATCTGATGAAAACATGAGAATATCTGCCATATCGGTTTGACCTTTTGTGAAGGTAGTCTGTTTCTCCATTGTTGACAAGTCCCACATCTCGACATTCCCGTTATATGCTGCTGACACAAGTGTCTTGTCATTTTCTGAAAACGCGACTGCTTCGACCGACTCAGTGTGTCCAGTTGTAAAAGTTGTGAGTTCCTCTCCGTTGTCAGGATTCCAGAACTTAATTGTGCCATCGGCACTTCCGCTGACAAGGCAACTACTGTAACGTGAGTGTCCTTCAGGTGCAAAAGTCAATGTGTTGATCGTACTTTTATGTCCTTTGATAGTAACGCGTTCTTGTTGAGTCTTCACATCCCAAATTTTGATTGTCTTATCGGCATCACCGCTGGCAAGTGTTTTTCCATCATTAGAATAGGCAACTGCAGTAACCCATGTTTTATGTCCTCTGAGGGTAGCATGCAGGGTATAATTTTTTGGTATCCCATAACTTCACAGTTTTGTCCTCACACGCGCTTGCAAGGATATTTTCATTTGGAGAAAATGCCATCGACAAAACCATAGAGTCAGGACCACCTCCATGACCCATGAGAGTTCCTAACTGGCTACTTGCCGTTGTATCCCATAAGTGAATTTTACGTTTACGGTCGAAAATAGCCAGCATTGTACCATTTTCAGAGAATACCGCTGCATCAAACTGTTCCAATCCATCTTCTTCAGACAATTTTCGACCTGTTTCAGCATGCCAATAGGTAATTTGACGTGATGAGTTTAAGCTGACAAGTGTCCTGCCATAAAATGCCAATGCAGTTATAGAATAGATTGTTTCACGTAATTGAATAGTTTTTAGTTTGCTAAGAATGTCTAAATCCCACAACTGAATTACAGGATTATTTGCACCAGCACTTGCAAGGATATTCCCATCAGGTGAAAATGCAAGCGCGTTCACTTGTCCAGGATGTCCCGAAAACAAAGCGGTCTCTTTCCCATCCGGCACATCGTATAGCCACACCCCGACATCCGTTCCAACAGCGAGGAGAGAGCCATCCAGTGAAAACCGCATTATATTAATCCCACCTTTTCCAAGCCGTGCGATTGCACCTTCAGGAAGACCAACTTGTGTGTTATCTTGTGCAAAACTGTTGGATAATAGTACTATTGTCAATAGAAAAGTAATAAAAAATTGGTTTTTTTCTTTCATAGGTTAATTTCCGTTGTTTTCAAAAGTCAATTTTGGAAGTTACTTTTTCCCAATCCCAAAGGAGCACCGTACCATCCATACTACTGCTGGCAAGGGTCTTACCGTCATGAGAAAATACTAAAGTTTCAATCGGTTCCGTATGCCCCGTGAGAGTTCCATATTCTTTGCCTGTTACCGCATCAATTAACTTTATACGTCCACCCTCAGATCCAACAAGGATATTCCCATCAGGTGAAAATGTCAATGTTATGTGTAAACCCCACAATCTCCCGGGGAGTTTAGTGTGGGCATCTTCTTTTGTTGCATCCAATTTCCATAAATGGATGCCATGTGCACTTGCGGTTGCAACCGTAACCCCATCCGGTGAAAATGCCAATACCTCTGTAGGCCCCATATTAGGCGGGGTTATGTCGTTCTGCGTGGCTACATCCCACACTTGTGGTTTGTTATGTGATCTAACAGCAGCGAACCTTTTTCCATCAGGTGAAAACACCAACTGTCCTCTGAATAACGGACGTATTGGGTTAAGGTGGAACAGTTCAATTCCAGTGTTGGTCTGCCAAATTCGAATTCCTTGAATATCGCTTGCTGCGAGTATTTCGTTATCTGATGAGAATATAGGTGCTATGGTTCTGGGACCGCGCCGTTGCAATGGGACGGGAAGCTCTCTGCCAGTAGCAATCTCCCATACTTGAAAATTGTCACTGCCTCCGCCCCTAATATGTGCGCCGGATCCAAACGAATTAAACGCTACCATTGCTTTGCCGCCGCCTTGACTTGCAAAGAACTTCGCATCCGGGGATAATGAAACTGCCCCTGTTGTATCGCTTTGACCAGCAGTGAAAGTAGTGAGTTCTTGTCGTGTTTTCAGACTCCAGATCTCTACTGTCCCGTTAACGGCAGCACTTGCAAGGGTGGTGTCGTTTTCAGAAAAGGCAATAGCTTTAACCCACTTTGTATGTCCTGTTGTAAAGGTAAGGAGTTCTTCACCTGTGTCTGGATTCCAAAACCGAATTGTGCCATCAGCACTCCCGCTGGTAAGACATCCGCTATATTTAGGTGCGTTTTCTGGCACAAAAATCAGTGCAACGATAGTATTATTATGTCCATTGAGAGTTTTACGTATCTTTTTTGTTTCTATATCCCAGATTTTGATTTCTTTACTTGCATCACCGCTTGCAATCGTCTTACCATCCTTTGAGAATGCCAGCGTAGTAACCCATCCTTGATGTCCTTTTAGTGTAGTAATTTTAGTATGATTCTCAGTATTCCACAACTGCACCGTTTTGTCTTCACTTCCACTTGCGAGGATTTTTCCATCAGGTGAGAACGCCAACGCGTGAATCTCATTGTCATCTTTACCGAAGAGTCGTGCATGTCCAATTAGTGTTTTTTGTCGACTAACCGATGTTGCATCCCACAAGTGTATTTTACCATTCCGCGTTCCAATTGCAAAAACTTTTCCGTCTTCAGAGAATGCCATCGCATCAAATTGAGGAACATTTCCTGTTTCTGATAATTTATTGCCAGTTTCCACATCCCAATAGACTATTTGACCCCTTCGATTCAAACTGATAAGCTTTGTATCATGGAATGCCAATGCTACTACCGAGTCGTACCTTTGTGTTAATGTAATGGAATGAAGTTTAGCACTGGTGTCAAACTCCCACATTTGGATTACAGGGTTGTCAGACCCACTGCTCACAAGGATTTTTCCATCTTGAGAAAATGCGAATGCATTGATATGTCCAGGTTCATTTGTGAATAGCGCGGTCCCATTTCCATCCAGTATGTCGTATAGCCATACACACACGTCTGTTCCAACAATCAGACGTGTCCCATCAGGTGAAAACCGCATGATATTAATGCCGCCTTTTCCGAGACGTGCGATTGCACCTTCAGGCAGACCAACTTGTGTGTTGTCTTCGGCAACACTATACCGAAGGATTATAGCAGTCAATAAAAGTGTGATGAAAATTAGATGATTTGTTTTCATCGATCAATCTCCTTTTCGGATGGTTGGTTTTCTTCATCGGATTTCTGGTGTTTAAGTTTACCTTTCTCATCAAAGGTTAAGACAGCTACCCCTACGTCTTTGATACGAATCTGGAGAACCCCATTTGTACTAACCATAAAATTAACATTACCTAAGAGTATTCTTCCACCACCTGAACTTGGAATGGATATAATTCTTTTACCATGTGTGATTTTATAGTCATTTGCAGTTTTCGTAATTTCATAACCGCTTTTGTGTAACCAGTTTATCACTGCTTCCGCTTCCTCTGCCTTTCCTGCGTATTTTATCGATTCTTGTGGAGGTACTACATTTTTGTCAGTGTTCGCCGCCACAACTTTAGCAATACTCTTGTCCCAATCCCAAAGAAGCACCGTTCCATCTTTACTTCCACTGGCAAGTATTTTTCCATCGTGTGAAAACTCTAACGTTTGTATACGATCAGTGTGTCCTGTAAATGTCAACATTTTCCGTTCGTTGGTAAGATCCCAAGAATGAATTTGGCTGCCAATTTCATAATTCCAGCTACAAGTAACAAGGAATTTTCCATCGGGTGAGAATGTCAATTCGTCAACCATTATTATCTGATCAGTAAGGGGAATGTTAAGTTTCTGTTTCGTTTTCAAATTCCATAAAAGAGTGTTGTTATTATAACAGACAGCAAGTATGGAACTATCAGGTGAAAATGCGAAATATTTGGAGTGCATGGCAAATGGATCCTTAAGTTCAGCGAGTTTCTCACCAGTGTTTACATTCCACAAGTGGACTGTGTCGGGGTATCCTACTGTTGCGAGAATGGAACCATCGGGTGAGAACGCTAAAAACACGTTAGAGAAAAATTGTGTCGCGTCAAGTTTAAACAGTTCAGCACCAGTTTTGACATCCCACAAACGAGTAACATCAATTTCACTTGTTGCGAGTATTTTGTTATCTGGAGAAAGTGCCAATGCCTTTATTTGTCCCTGAAGAGTGAGAAGTTCCTCTCCAGTGGGCAGCCCATATAGCCGAGTTACATTTTCTGATGTTGTACTAATAGATATTCCTGAGCCATCCGACTCAACTATAGTCTTCGCCCCGTGACTTGCAAATAACGTGGCATCAGAGGAAAACGCTGATGCTATAATCGTATCGTAATGTGTCACGGAGGGAGAAGGAAGTTCTCTTCCTCTTTTCACATCCCAAATCTGTACTGTGCCGTTAGATACTGCATTCACAAGCATTGTGTCATCCGTAGAGAAGACGACTGCTGAATCAGTGTAGCCAGAGGCATGTTGACCGAATCAGTGTAGCCAGAGGCAAAAACAGAGGTTTCTTGCATGGTATTAGTATCCCAAAACCGCACAGTACCATCTGAACTCCCACTTGCAAGGAGATTGTTTTCTGTCGGTGAGAATGTTACGACCTTAACACTTTGCTTATGTCCTTTTAGTGTTCCACGACGATGTCCTTTTTCTACATCCCACAATAGAATTGTGTTGTCTTCGCTACCGCTGGCAAGCATACTGCTGTCCAGAGAAATAGCCAAAGCATTGATTTTTTGTGTATGTCCTTTATGCCTAACACGTTCTGTCTTGGAAGTAGTATTCCATAATCTGATTGTATTGTCATTATGGGCACTTGCGATGTTTTTGCCATCCAGCGAATACGCTAATGCATGAACTCCATTCCATCCCTTTTTTGCATCCGAGTTTTCGTCTTGTTTTGTTTCTTTAAAAACATTTCCTTCGTATCCTGAAGCAGTACTCCATAAACGTATATTCCCGCTCTCTTGGTGCCCACCGACAAAGGTTTTGCCATCTTGCGAAAATGTCTTTACTGTGCTCACAAAAAAACTACTTTTCTGTGACAGTTCTTCACCTGTGTTAACATCCCATTTAGTAATATAACGATTAGCACCTAAGCCGGAGAGTGTTTTGTTATCCTTAGAAAATATCAATGCTGAAACTCTTGAGAATCTGTCGGGTAACTTGATTGATGAAAGTATGCTGCCAGTATCTGTATCCCACAACTGAATACTTGTGTTGATAACCCCGCCACTTGCGAGAATTTTTCCATCTGTAGAAAATGCAAGTGAATTGAAATATCGGACATTTCCCGTAGGCAAAACTATTTCTTTTCCGTCCTTCACATCATATAACCATACTCCAATAGTAGTTCCCACAGCGAGGCGCGTGCCATCAGGAGAAAACTGCATCACATTAATTCCACCTTTTCCAAACCGTGCGATTGCACCTTCAGGCAGACCAACTTGTGTGTTGTCTTGTGCGAAGCTGGTTGAGAATATCGCTGAAGTTAATAGCAAAATGATTAAATACAGATAATTTGTTCTCATGAGTCAATTTCCTTTGTTTTCTTTTGCCTTGGAGATTAATTTTACCCAATCCCATAAAAGAACCGTTCCATCGCCGCTTCCGCTTGCGAGTATTTTACCATCATGGGAAAAGACAAGTGATGGTATAGACCATGTATGTTCTGGTAAAGCACCTAAGTCACGACCGGTATCTACATCCCATAATTGTATTATTTCTCTTCCAGCTTTCCCTCTTGCCTCAATTAGGGTTTTTCCATCGAGAGAAAACAACATTACTTCTCCAAAACCACCGTGCTGACTATTAGGTATAACGTGAGCTCGGTATAAGAAATATGAAGTTCTTAATGCTTTGTATTTTACTCTAATAACAACGGTAGGTGCGGTTAGGAAACCGCACCATTAGCGTTAATTTAGCGTTCCTCCAGGTCCGGTAGGTGCGGTTTGTAACCGCACCGAGTCGTTCGCGAAAATGGTTATCTTAGGCATATTCCATAAGAGCCGGTGCGGTTACAAACCACACCATAGGCGTCAATTTAAGAATATATTTTGGACAAATTAGGTTTGCGTCTTCAGTCCCAGAGGGACGGAAGGTGTATAGTTACGTGTGACGCACAAGACCCCAAGCCCCAGAGGGGCGATAGGTGTATCTATTCAAGGGATATTAGATGTGATTATTCACCTTTCGCACCGCTGGTGCTTTGTTTTGGTTGCACGCGTGTACTATACACCTATCGTCCCGCTGGGACTAAATCAACGCCAAATACACATGTGCTGTCGCTAAATTGACGCTTATGGTGCGGTTAGGAAAACGCACCTACCAGGGTGTTCACATATTTTAGATTGGACTATAAACATTAACGTTTGTGATAAAGGACGCCCAAAAGCAGAAAACTAAATAGCCCTGGTTAGAATCAGATAATACTTGAGAAAAAATAGGATATGTGTGATAATTATATTATATAGCAAGTCTCTTTCAGTTTCCACCACAAAATTTTAATACGTTCAGTTGTTCTATAGGTGAATAGCAGCGTAATTTAGGAGAATTATATGGTTGAACATATTGTCCTGCTCAAGTTGAAGTCGGACGTTACCTCAGCACAATTAGACGCTTTGCCTGATGCCTTATTAAAAATGGCAGACGAAATTCCGGGCATTGAATCCATTACTGCTGGCACTAACAACAGTCCTGAAGGCAAGAGTCAGGGATATAGTTACGGTTTTATTGTGAGATTTAAAGACGAAGCGGCGCGGGATGCATATCTACCGCACCCGTTTCACCGCAAAGTAGCGGGTGAACAGATTCGTCCACTCGTTGAGGATGTTCTTGTTTTTGATTATACTGTTTAATAAAAACTGATTCTGTGTTGTATAAATTGCAACTAAACTAAAAAGATTCCATAATCTCTTGGGAGGTCATACATGAGTTGGAACATTGTCGTTGTTGTTTCAGATACACTTCGTACTGCATATTTAAGCCCTTACGGTAACGATTGGGTTCATACACCGAATTTGGCGCGGTTTGCCAATGAGGGTGTCCGATTTACCAATGCACACCCAGAAATCTTACCAACAATCCCGACGCGCCGCACACTACATACTGGTAGACGTGTCTTTCCTATTAGTTCATACAACCCCGTACCGTGGGATAACGTATACGCACCCGGTTGGCAACCTATGTCACCAGATGAACCAGCAATCGCTGAATCCCTTGTCCGAAATGGGTATCATACTGGCTTTTTTGCTGATGTGCCACACTATTTTGTACCAGGAATGAACTTCACAAGAGGTTTCCAACAGTGGCAGTTTGTCCGAGGACAAGCTGAAGACAGATATCGCGGTGGTGCACACGCTGATCCTACCCAGGTTGCACGGTACCGCGGTAATCCAAACCGTGTCAAATCTCATATTGTTAATGTTCAACCTGAACGTGAAGAGGAAAACTGGCCAACCGCGAGATTGTTCCGCTCCGCAATTGAATTTGTAGAACACAATCACAATAATACGCCTTTTTACCTTTATGTGGACGGGTTCACACCGCACGAAACATGGGAAGCACCCATCCACTACTACGACCTCTACGGTAGCCGAGAAGATCGGGAACCGATCTGTCTGAACTTACCCTACGGTTCACTAAATAATGAGGAACTTGAAACTCGCATTCCAAGCGTTAAAGCTAACTATGCTGGTTTGGTCACCCTTGTGGATACGTGGTTTGGTAGATTGGTTGATACCATTGATCGACTCGGATTGCGTGACAACACGTTGATTGTATTCCTCAGTGACCACGGCACAAACTTTGCTGAGAATCCTGATAAAGCTGTAGGAAAGCCTGCAAGTTTCATGTATCCCGGCACGATGGATATTCCGCTCCTCGTCAGGCATCCATCTGGTGTCAACGCTGGCACAACGTGTGATGAATTCGTGTATACGCTTGATGTGCCTGCTACCGTCATGGCCGCAAGTCAAGTTGAACCTGCAGGTGAGATTCAGGGACAGAGTCTACTTCCACTTGTTGAAGGCAAAAGCGGGTTTACGTCCCGTGAATACCTCACTTGTCGCTATGGCAACTCTGTATGGTATAAAGACGCGAAAAGTTGGTATTTTTCAAGTGTTGATCTCAATAGCGGTACACGTCTCTTTGACCTTGAAGCAGATCCGACATGTCAGAACAATATAACGGATCAAGGTGCTGAGAGGATTGCACTTGCACATGAGCGGCTATTAGCAGATGCAGGTGGACAATTGCATCATTATAAACGTAAAGGCAGAACAGATGCCCTCGGCAGACCGCAATTCGCTGAAGAGTAGTCCATTGTAGGGAGGTTGCACAGGATAGGAACATGAGCGTTATTTCAAAGGATATTCAGATTCATTGGCGCGTTGTGCGACCTTTTTCAATTCGTAATGAAGGGAATTAGCTGACAATCCCACTGCTTTAGTTGTGGGTCAAAAAACGCTTGACATTTACATATATTTTGTAGTATAATTATAAGACTGACTCAGTGGTGGGTGCGTCAACACCTACCCCACCTCGCTGTCGGATAGACAGAGAGTATAAACGCTTGTGGAGTCCAATTAAGACCTCATGCAGTTCAGGAAAGAGGCACGAGAGATGGAAGCAGGAATCACATAGGAGGGTTGTGTGCCAAAAGAAGCACACGGCTTTAGCCGTCGTGAGTATCACTAGGACTTATACCCAATTAACTTGATTTGTAGCGCGAGGTCCCCGTGCCTTGCAACCGTGTGCTATATCAAAAGACGTCTAATCAAGTTAATTTGGTATGAGAGGCGAAAAGTCTCCACAATTTCTCCTTGACATTTTGGTTATAGTACATGTATACTTAATAAGGTGTCTGAATCTGTTTGAAATTCGCCAGAATGCATGAATCAAAGCCTTATGAACATCGGGGATGCTCCAGATGATTTTCCATTTAGACAGAAAAAAGATTTTTACTATCCCGCTAATATTGTTACTCATCTATTCTGCTTTCATTCCAATGCATTTGTCTAATTATGTATTGTGTATCGACGAGGATGGGCACGTCAAATTTGAAGCTGCTGTCAATGGCTGTTGCGTGGATGCCCCTGCTCATGATTTGGACCATTCAGAGACAACTGCTGAAAATGAAGACCACTGCGGCGAATGCATTGACCTGCCGATCTTTGCTTCTCTAAACACCGAACCAATAATCCTTTCTGTCAAAAATGATTTATTAACGCATGAAGTCATTTTCTCAGCCTCACTAATTTCACATGAGACGGCTGTTTCTACTATTCTAACAACACCTTTTTTAGTCACTCTGTCATTAATTGATCCTACGCTCATTGCTCTACGTACTGTTACGCTGCTCATTTAATCCATCCTAGTGCTATTACGCGCCTGCCTTGTCCTACATTCTTATCAATTACCATTGCAATAGTCCATTATCATGTTCTGGAATTTACGTTTGTGTAAGTACTATCGTGTAATCCATGTTATGTGGTATTCACAAGTGCAATCCTAATCAATATTGATTCATTGATTGCTAACCACTTTCGTGTAATCTTTCCTTACCATCAAAATTGTGAGGAGTATTATACCTATGAAAATCAGATTGAGCGTTATTACAATGCTCGGAATATGTTTTTTAACTTTCAATGTTCTGCTGATTTCCACCTTCGCTGCTCAAAATGAAGAAATTAAACTTGAGACTGCAATCCAGACTGCGTTGCGCGAAAACATAGCACTCAAAGCGATACGCGAAAAAGTTAAAGTCGCACAAGCGCAACTTGATGGTATCGCTTTGTTAAGTAATCCAGAATTGGAATCCGAATTTCTCGGTGGTGATCATGCAGAGCAGACTCTTGAATTAACCAAAGCTTTTGAACTCGGCGGACAACGCGGTCATCGGAAACAGATAGCAACGATAAATCTTAAAAAAGTCAACCTTGAACTTACCGAAGAATCGTGGAAACTCACAAAATCTGTCAAACTCGCTTTTTATCAACTTGTTCTTGTGCAGGAAAAACTAAAGTTAGCGAAAGAGATTATCCAACACAATAAGCAAATGCTTGACATGGCGCAACTTCAGTTTGAAGCTGGGGACATTTCTGTTACACAGGTAGGTCTGGCAAATATTCAGCTGCAATCAGCACTACGCGAATCTGCTACATTAGAAAGTGATTTGCAATTGGCACAACTTGAACTGAACGGTTTGATGGGAACACCGCTTGATGCGGCACCTACTGCAATCGGAGAGTTACCTGAAAAAAAACTAACGAATTTGAAACTTGATACGCTAAAGTCTCAAGCACTTGCAAATCGTTCCGATCTGAAGTCACTTCGGTTGAACGTGCAACTAACTGATAGCACACTACGACTTGCTAAAGCAGCAAACATCCCTGACCTTAATATAGGTGGAATTGCCGTACGTAGTTCGGGAGAGGTAGGGTTCGGGGTGAAGTTTTCAATACCGTTACCGGTATTCGATCGAAATCGTGCTGAGATTAATGCGTCAAAAGCACAAAAGCAGGAAGATTCCGCACAAATTAACAATTCTGAAAGACAAATTACCCGTGAAGTGATGGCAGCTTTTATCTCTCTGAACGCTGCGCAAAAAAACCTTAAGTTTTATGATGGCAATTTACTGAAGTTGCTCAATGAAAACCTAACGCTTACACGTTCTGCCTACGAATTAGGAGAGGCAGAACTTTTGGAAATTATCTTAATGCAGAGCGAATTCGTCAAAACGCGATTTGCCTATCTTGACGCCCTCGAAGCGCACTATAAAGCATTCACAGAACTTGAAGCCGCTATCGGTACGTCTATTGAATTAGTACAGTAGGTCTGTTGATAGCACGCGGCGCGTGCCTACTACCTTTAAGGAGATATAAAAATGCAACGCTACTTTCATTCCATACTACTATTGTTGGGAATATATGTTGTCGCTATAGGTGGTTTGTTTTCATCAAACCCCAACTTTACTTTAGTTTGGGCAGACGAAGAACAAACTAACAATGAAAACGGAGAAAATAAGCAGGATGACGCGCATGTCCATAGTGAAGATGACAGTCATGCACACACAGCGGAAAACACGGTGACTCTCACCGATAAAGCAAAAGCCAACATCGGTTTAGAGACAGCTGAAGCCGACCTTCGCGCTATTGAGAGGGTTGTTCAAGTGACAGGCAACATAATTGCCCACCCGCAAAGGCAGGCGATCGTCACTCCAAGAATTGGGGGTATCGTGAAACGCATCCATTTCAATCTCGGTGACTCCGTAAAGAAAGGCGATGTGCTAATTGAATTGGAAAGTCTTGAATTGCAATTGGCAGAGATTGATCTGATTGAAGCAGTAAATCAACAGAAATCTTTAGACTCCAAATTAACAAAACAGAAATCCGTTTTTGTGAAGCAGATACAATTGGAATTACAAACTCGACAAATTGACTATCTGGAATCACTCGCTGAAGTTCAGGAGCAGAAAATCGCTTTTCAGAAGCATCGGTCCCTTGCTATTGCGAAGACTATTTCAGCTTTAGAAAAAATGCGCGTTGATTTTGTCAAAACTGATGTAGAACGCAAATTACTTGAAAATACGCTTAAACGTATCGAATCTCTCACCGAGATGCGAATTTCTGCACAGAAAGAACTTATAGCGAAAAAAGCGGAATATTCAAAAGCAATTCACACATTCGCGGGGGTGAAGCGACAATTTCAACTCCTCGGTGTTAGCAATCAGACGGTTGAAAAGATTCTTAGCGATGATGGAACAACACCTATCCTAACACTACTTGATAAAGGTAGTAAGACCAAAAACGATGGACAATTGAAGACGGTGTCAACTATGCAGAACGAACATGCTGCGTTGCAGTACATTATGCTTATTGAAGAAGCAGCAGAATTGATTGACGCAGAGACGGCTTACAAATCCGCTGTTATCAAGGTTCAAGCTAACAAACAACGCGCATTGACTGTTGGCTTAACCGAAGCCCATCTCGCAACGCTGGCTGACACCAATAAAATTGAATCGTTCAAAGATCTATCCTCCGATGAACTCATAGAGAATTACGCACCTTTCATGACGAGTTCAGAAACGTTAGAGGCATTGCTGCAGACAGAAGAAGCACAACGCAATGCTGCTATTGTGTTAGCAAAGGTTAGGCAGAAACTTGAGGTGTTTGGTTTGACCTCTGATGAGGTTGATAGGATAGTTGAAACAGGAAAATCTCACTCGATATTTTATATTACAGCCCCTGCTTCAGGACAGATCACCAAGCAAAATGTAATGCTTGGGGCAACTGTTGAAAAAAGCAACTCTCTATACGCAATACTTGATACTGGTGTTGTCTTGGTCGAAGGTGAGGCTTATGAAGACACACTTGCTCTTCTCCATGACAAATGGAAAGTAGACAGTGAAGTGCGAATTCGTGTTCCTGCCTATTCTGGAAAAGTTTTCACGGGTAAGATTTCTCAAATTTCAGCCGTTGTCAACCCAGAAAAACGTACAGTGCATTTTTGGACAGAGGTAGACAATTCATCGCATCAACTGAAACCTGGAATGTTTGCAGAACAAACACTCATAATTGAAAAATTTGACGATGTTTTAAGTGTGCCATTGAGTGCTATACTTCAAGATGGAGCTACACAGTTTGTTTTTGTTGAGTCGGGCGACACGTACGTCAAGCATGAAGTTGAGGTAGGTGCTAAGGATGATCGGTATATTGAGATCAAAGACGGTTTGCTTGCAGGTGAACTTGTGGTCGTTCAAGGGACTCATCAACTGATGCGAGCTGCAGCTGGCACCACAGTCGTTATTGACCCCCACGCCGGACATTCGCATTAGTTATCAGTTCCAAGGAGGAAAATCAATGTGGTCAAAAATCACCGAAGTTTCACTTAGGAATAGACTCCTTGTTATTTGTGGACTCATCGCCGCAGTCATTATCGGTTTCAGGATGTTCCAATCTGCACCGATTGATGTATACCCAGACATCAATCCACCCCGAATTACTGTCCTAACAGAGGCACACGGGTGGTCCCCCGAAGAGATGGAGACCCTCGTTACGTTACCGATTGAAAGCTCAATGAACGGTGCACCTGATGTTACAAAGGTTCGTTCATCATCAGCAATCGGTTTGTCGCTTGTATTCGTAGAATTTGAATGGGGAATGGATATTTATCTGGCGCGGCAGATGGTTTCTGAACGGCTTCAGCTCGTTGGACCGAACTTGCCGGAAGGCGTTGATGCCCCTATTATTTTACCTACCTCTTCCTTGTTGGGAGAGATAATGGAATACGCGCTCATTGATGAATCGGAAGAAAAACAGAAACTTGACTCGATGGAGATGCGCGACATAGCAGATTGGGTGGTCCGTTTTCGTCTGCAATCCCAAGGCGGTATTGCCAATGTAATAAACATTGGCGGTTACGTCAAGCAGTTTCAGGTCTTCGTCAATCCTGAACGGTTGGTAAGCTACGGGATTTCACTTGAAGATGTTGCCCACGCACTCTCAAAGAGTAATGATAATGCCGCAGGCGGATTTCTCATTAAGGGTGCGCGTGAGTTGATGATTCGGGGATTAGGACGGATTTCCTCGGTTGCCGACATTGAAAATGTTGTGATTGATGTCCGGGAACATAACACACCTGTACTCGTCAAGGATGTTGCCACAGTGAAAATTGGGTCGCTTCCAGAAATTCGCCGTGGTGCTGGGAGCCGCAATGGTGAAGAAACCGTCTTAGGCAAGGTAGTCAAACAACCTGGTACCAATACACTTGCACTCAGCGATAAAGTAACTTCAGAGTTAGAATCGCTTGAGAAATCTTTACCGGAAGGTGTAAAGATTGAAGTTGAATACGCACAAGCCGATCTAATTCGTCGGGCTGTTGATACGGTCAAAGATGCGCTGCGAGATGGCGCGATTCTCGTTGTTATTGTCCTGATTATCTTTCTCTTTAATATCCGCACCGCGCTGATTACACTTACCGCCATTCCGTTATCGTTGATTATTGCTGTCATTGTGCTACTTTGGCAGGGAGGCACTCTCAACATCATGACACTCGCGGGCTTGGCGATTGCTGTCGGAATGGTGGTTGACGATGCGATTGTATATGTAGAGAACATCTTTCGGCGATTGCAGGAATATTTTCATCTGCGTGATTTAGGGAATGAGATGGACGAAACACCAACACAAGTTGTGACACGCGCAAGCGATGAGATGCGTGTATCTATTGTTTTTGCGACGTTGATTATTATCCTCGTGTTTTTACCTTTGTTCAGTCTCAGTGGGATTGAGGGTAGAATGTTCCAACCACTCGGTTGGGCAGTAGTGATTTCTATGGCGGCATCGTTACTCGTAGCTTTAACAGTGGTTCCCGTTTTAAGCGACTTACTACTTGGACGCGTTAGAGATATACCGTTGCATGAGCCTATTCCAGGAGTTGATCCCTCACGAAAGCGGATTTCTAACGTTTTTCGCAATCTTGTAGTGCAATGGCGGTTGTTTATTGTCAAATTGGCACCCGACTCGGATGTTGAAACTGCTTTGACGCTTCAACCTATGGTCATGTGGATCAAACGCGCGTATCGTCCTATTCTATCATTGGCGATTCGTTTACGTTGGGTTGTAGTAGTAGTTGCGCTCTTACTGGTAATATTAACTTGCGCATCGATTCCTCGTTTAGGCAGGGAATTTTTACCAGTGATGGATGAGGCAACGTTCACAATCAGCGTGTTTTCACCTCCCGGGACCTCGCTAAATGAATCTACACGTATCGGTCGTGAGATGGAAATCAGGCTAAAGACAGAGATTCCAGAGGTAACAAGTGTTAGCAGTAGGACCGGGCGCGCTGAAGCGGACGAACACGCGCACGATGTGAATACCCATGAAATCGTGGTCAATTTTGATCCGCCGGATGAACGTGAGAAAACACGTGAAGACCTCCTCGCTGAAGTGCGTGAGCTGCTCTCCACCGAAAACTTTCCGGGTGTCCAGGTATCCGTTGGTCAACCGATTCAACACCGCCTTGACCATCTTTTGTCGGGTGTTAGTGCGCAAGTGGCATTGAAACTCTTCGGTCCCGACCTTGACATGCTAAGGCAGAAGGCAGAGGAAATTGAAGCAGTTATGTCAGAAATTGATGGCGTCGCCGATTTACAAGTTGAACAACAGGTTCAGGTTGAACAACTTCAGATCAAAGTAAAACGTTTTGAAGCAGCGCGCTACGGTTTAAGCGTTCAAGACATCACACACTTCACTGAGGCGGCTTTCAAAGGCGAAACAGTCAGTCAGATCATTCAGGGACAACGGCAGTATGACCTCGTTGTTCGCATTGACCCAACACTTGTCACCACCGTTGAATCGTTCGGCAATCTCAAACTCCGAACGCCTTCAGGGGCATTTATTCCGTTGAAACAGGTTGCTGATGTTAACTTTGGCTTCGGACCCAATACCATTAATCGCGAGAACGTCTCACGACGTATCGTAATTCAGTGCAACGTCCAAGATAGAGACCTTGGCAATTTTATTGATGAAGTGAAAAAAGAAATTGAGGCACATATTGATATACCTGAAGAATATTTCCTTACGTACGGTGGACAGTTTGAAAGTCAACAGCGCGCACAAAGACGTATTCTAATTCAAACCGGTTTCGTTTTTATCGGTATCTTTATTTTACTGTATCTTGCGATGGGTTCAATCAGGCTTTCAGTACTGATAATCCTGAATTTACCGTTGGCGTTAATCGGTGGCGTTGTCAGTGTTTTCCTTACTGGTGGCGTGCTGAGTATTCCATCAATGGTAGGTTTCATCCTGTTGTTCGGTATTGCTGTGCGAAACGGCATCATCTTGATTTCCCATATCAATGCACTTCGTTCAGAAGGCATGCCGCTATATGACGCTGTGATGAAGGGTGCTTCAGAACGGATTAGTCCTGTTTTAATGACAGCTTTGACCACAGGGTTAGGGATGTTACCGCTCGCGCTTGCACACGGTTCAGGTGCGGAACTCCAGAAGCCGCTTGCCATCGTTATCAGTGGTGGTATGATTACTGCTACATTTTTGACACTGCTTGTTTTACCAGCGTTGTATTACCTTGTTGAAAAACGTGGTGCGGAGAAATCGTAGTCGTTCAATTGAGACCGATACACGGTAGGTTCGGTTTCCTAACCGAACCGTGCATGGAGGGCAGCTATGTGTTGCGTGTGAGCGAAACAAAACAATCCGATTAATCCGTGTGACATATAGCAAGCCAAAAATCCGTGTAACCCGCGATTTAGATGGCTAAACTTTATACAACTTATTATCAACATTAATGCATGCCACAACCAAAACATGCAAAGGAGAAATTATGGCACGAGTACCAATCGGTTTAGAGTTATATTCTGTTCGAAATGAGTTAGCAGCGGATGTTCGCGGCACAATAAAAGCAGTCGCAGAGATGGGGTGCGAGGGCGTTGAATTCGCAGGTCCCCCGCAACATTCCGCGGAAGAATTGAAAAGCCTACTTGATGAGTTTGGCTTAGTCTGCTGCGGTTGGCATACCCCGTTCAACCTTGTTCAAGAAGACACTCTCGCTGACACAATTGAATTCAATAAAATCCTTGAAAATCCTTATATTATCATTCCTGGAATCCCGGGGGAACTTCGTCAATCGCGTGCAGATTGGTTGAAATTAGCCGATTTCTTCAACGATCTCGCCGACAAACTTGCTCCCCATGGTATGGTCACTGGCTATCATAACCACCATGCCGAATTTTCACCTATGGATGGTGAAATTCAGTGGGATACTTTCTTCGGAAACACAAACGAGGGTGTAGTGATGCAACTGGATATGGGGAACGCTCTTAATGGCGGTGCTGATCTCGTTGAAATTTTAGAGAAATATCCCGGTCGGTCAGGAACGGTGCATCTCAAGCCTTATACTATGTCAGATGACAAGGCTGATGGACATGCGGGGTTCCATCCTATTATAGGCGAAGATAGCGTGCCGTGGGGTGAGATATTTCAAGTTTGTGAAACGACTGGTGGCACGAAATGGTATATCGTTGAATATGAAAGTGATGCCTTTCCGCCGCTTGAAGCAGTCGAACGTTGTTTGAAAGCACTAAAGGCAATGGGGAAGTAGTTTTTTACAAAAATTGGCTTGCAAGCCAGACCATTTGGAGGTTTGCAAGCAAACTATCCATCTATGGTAAAATCAAAATAGACTTTACTATAAAATTAACCCAAATCCGCTAGTTGTGGCATTACCTCATTCTTGAGCAGTTCCATAGAATGAGTCCATTGCTCCTTAGGTTCCCATTCGTGCCCCATAGCGAGCAACACACCAAACCCACCGACATCCTCATAGAGTTGACGTAAGCGACTGACAACACGGTCAGGACTACCAACAATCCACAGTGTATCCAATAAGTACTCCAGACATGTTTCTACGTCGGGAATGTCCGGGTTCATCTTGAATTTTTCCCATCCGAAGAGTCTAAACCAATAATCCCTAAAATCGCGTCCGAGTGTGCCTTCAATCGCCTCTTTTCGTGCTTGTTCATTAGTGTCCGCAACATAGACTTCCCGTGCAATACGCCATGTTGACCGAGATGGAGAGAGTCCAGTCTTTGCCGCGCCCTCTTCAACGGCATCCCAATGCGTCTTAATCACAGAAACAGGTGCCAGATTGATACTCATCGGAATCCAACCGCGTTCGCCCGCGAAAATAAGTGTGTCGGATTTAGGCGACGATCCAGCCAACGCAATCGGCGGATGCGGTTTCTGATATGGCTTCATGTGAATACTCACGATGTCCGGGTGCCCTTCTGGGATCTTAAATTCCCAGGAATCGCTTTTATAGTGCCCCGGTTCAGGATCAGTCCATATTTTGAGAACAGCATCAATTCCTTCCCGTGTTGCCTTCCGTCTATCAGCGGATGCCATGAACATTTCTGCATCGCTCGGTGTGGAACTTGAGCCGACACCCCAATGGAAACGTCCGTGTGCAAGATGGTCTAACTGCGCGATACGATGCGCTATAACTGCCGGATTGTGAATCGGCATACACGTTATTCCTGTGCCAAAGATGATGTTCTCTGTCATCGCGACTGCTTTGGCGATAAAGAGATCCGGTGATGGTATATTCTCCCAAGTGAATGTAAAATGCTCACCAATATAAGCCTCTTTATATCCTAATTTATCCAAGATCACCATCTGCTCAAGGTCATCGTCTAATGTTTTAGTAGTGTTGCTACCGGGTGGATGCAAAGGCATTGTGAAAAAACCGAGTTCCATGCAAAACTCCTTTTGTGTTTATGTAACGAGCGGAGTAGGAATTAGATTCTTATCTGTCACTCCCTATGATTAGGACTGTGTTTTATGATTAGGACTGTGTTTGTTGACACGACATTTGTCGTCTGCTAAAGACAATTGAGGATATGTTTTAATAATTTGACAAGAGCGGGGAAATCTGTTATTGTTTTCACAAGTCTCAAAATTCTATCAAGACTTTACCATTAATCAAAATATTTTTCAATCATTTTACGTAGAAAGGAAATTGCAAGTAATGAAAACCATTGTCTCAACTTCAGTTGTACTATTAGCAATTCTCAGTGTTTCTCTATTAGGATGTGAACGAATTGATCCTATGATTCCGCCTGATACCACTTCCCAGATGGGGACAACATTAAAAATTGGTGTGATTCAACCGGAGTATAGTTACACCACATTTAGTCAAGGTGCGGAAACTGCTCGTGTCCAAATCAATGAAAGTGGAGGGGTACTTGGCATGCAGGTAGAATTTATAAGTCGTAATAACCAGCTTGTGGCGAGTGAACCTCCAACATC
The DNA here is from genome assembly GCA_965237835.1 of Candidatus Poribacteria bacterium. Taxonomy (GTDB): domain Bacteria; phylum Poribacteria; class WGA-4E; order WGA-4E; family WGA-3G; genus MSPOR6. Next base: position 3,140,838 of record OZ250160.1, read on the forward strand.
GGCGGCAAGTATTGACGCTGCAAATGAACTAATTGAGATGGAGAACGTGTTTGCACTACTCGGTCCAGTTCGCTCAACCATGGCTATTGAAGTCGGTCCAATTGCGCAGAAAGCACAACGACTCATGCTTCCCGGTTCCAGTGGCTCAAATGTGCCAGAGGTCGGTAATTATATCTTTCTAATTACGGTGCCAAATCCTTTTCAAGGGAAAGTGATGGCAGGATTCGCCATTAATCCCATGGCTGAGGGATTAGGTCTTGGGGCAAAAACTGCAGCGGTAATTTATGAGGATGGCGATAGTTATTCTACCGATCTTGTCCAAGCGTTTAAGGCAGCATTTCAGGAATACGGTGGAGAAGTTGTTTACAGCAATGCCTATTCTGCAGGTGATACTACCTTCACAGCACTACTCACGGAAATACATACTGCTGCTCCTGACGTAATCTTCTGTCCCGGATCTCAGCCTGAAGTGCCGCGATTGATAAATGAAGCACGGCAAATTGGTATCAAGACGACTTTCCTCGGAGGGAGCGCGTGGGATGATAGAGAGCGATTCCTTAGCATTTTAGACGGCAACAGTGTGTTGGATGGTAGTTATTATCCGACTAATTTTTCTGTTGCGACACAAGACGCAGATGTTCAAGAGTTTGTGCAAGGTTACATGGCGTTGTTTGCAAATCCACCTGATGGTATTGCAGCGTCAGGCTATGATGCGATGCGGCTTTTGGCACGTGCAATAGAGACTGCGGGTTCGCTTGATTATGCTGCTGTTCGTAATGCTTTTGCGGAGGTCAAAGATTACAAGGGCGCAACAACTATTTCGCACTACGATGAAAATCGACACCCCATCAAAAGCCTTGCAATTCAGACAATCCAAAACGGAAAGGTTGAGCACTACAAAGTTGTTGAGCCGTAACGCTAGAATCTGGAACCCTCAATGCTGGTAAGCATGTTTTAGTGCAAAAACCGCATGCTATCCGCGCACCAGAAATTTTAGAGATGGAGGCAGCTGCGCAACAGTCCAGAAAAACGCTCCAATTCTGCTATTTTATGCGTTACTTTCCTCACAACCGAAAAATTCGGAACGCAATTCTGAACGGTGCAATTGGCAACCCATATCATGCTCGCGTTTTTGGAAAATATAACTTCATTCCAGCCTTGATACAAACACCCGATGGTTACATGTTTACGGACAGAAAGGTGGCTCATTAGGACAGCATTATTCGCATGAACTCGATCTGACGTGATGGTGGATGGGATGTCCGAAACCTGAGTGGGCATTTGCAATCAAAGCACGTGCTTTACCCACAGTACGATGGTCCAGAGGGAGCAGCAGAAAACTATTTCACCGGTCTCCTTAGATGTGAAGGTGGCAAAACTATCCAAATTGACTGTTCACGGATGAGCCATTCGGATTCTGGCAGTGTTGTTGAACTTTACGGCACCACAGGCGCAATTACGCACGGCGGTATATCGCGATTCAAAGAGGGTGAATTCATCCGAGAAGCAGTTGATGAACCTATTGAAATCGATCATGGAGAACTGCCTGAGGAGGTGTCTGTATTCTACTATGAACTTAACCATTTCGCTATGGCGATAGCGGGTGAAGTTGCACCTGACGTTTCTTCTGAAAACGCCTATACATTTATGCAGATATTGGATGCGCTCTACGACAGCGCGAAAAGTGGTGAGAAAGTGGACATCACCTCATAACAGCGATTACGGAAATCGGGGAATCATAAAACCGGGAGAACACCACTATGCTGGAGTTTGCCGTGAATTAGCCTATAGCACTCATCTACGAAATCTACTGTTTCTTTAAATACGCTGTTGCAAAAGGTAGTTAGTTCAGTGTTCTCACGACGGATACTAGCGGGGAAAAATGTAGGATTGAAATGTAACTTGAAGATTGAACCCTCCAGGGGACCTGAGAGGTCAAAAATAGTTGGAAAATCCACCAAATCGTTTATGTGATCATGTGTCAATTGATTCCTGATTTGCTTCGCGATATTGAAAGAAAAACCTACTTGGTCCGGATTTCCCCTCCGGCTCACCAGATGAAAATCGCGTAAATGCCGGGTCAGAAGACCATTTGGTATTTTGTTTTCTAACTCTTGACGTATTTCGGAACCGTCACGATCATTTTTAAGCAGACCGTAAACGATGTTGATGATTTTTACCACACAATCGTCGGAGCCAACGATATTGGAAAAGAAACCGTGCAGAACGATAAAAACAACCAACGGAAAAGTGTCAGGGTTCAACAGGTTAATTTGAACATGGAGGTCGCTATCCGAAAAGTCAATTAACGGTTTTTGTTCTGTGGGTAGAGAGAATTTGCTTACGATATAGGGGGCATAGTCCACACTCTCCATCAGATCCAGATAAAACCTTGCCGCGTTGAGTCGTTGATGGGTTGTTGGAATTAACTTTTGAATTTTGGTCTCGGCATCTTGCGCGGTTAACCCTACAGAATTTTGAATTTTCCTGTTTGCAGCAAAGTCTCCAATTTTCTGAAGGAGGCTGGTTTCGGGCGTTAAATTTACCATTCTTCCCCTTCAAGAAATTCTTCATCTTCTTGTAATTGCTTTCCAATATCCTGTTCTGTCCTTTCTATAAGGTCTTTGGCAAATTGCACAACAATTGGTGACAGTGTCCTGTCGCGCCATGCCTTGAGATCCTCAATTTGTTTCACAAGATACGGTGTCGGTTCACCGATATTTCTTGAATAAACTCCTGAGGAAAGGGCTGCTATAATTCCACCTTCTACCTCTTTATCTGACTTGTTATTCCGTTCGCTTTTTGTGAGCAGGGACTCTGCAATAGAATAAAAGACCGCGTCTGCGTCGAATCCTCTCATCAAATAAGCAGCCTCTCTCATCAGTTCTAAATCTTCTGAGTCTATCCATTCCTCAAAAAGTTTCTGCATTGCCGCATTAATTTTAATCCCATCACTACGCGGATCATCTCCACCAATCATAGATGTGAGCAATATAGGTGCTTCAAATCTAAGGAGGTTTGAGGACGTAAGAACCCAATCTCTCACACGTTTCAAGGCTGCCAGCGCGTTTTGATCATTCCAATCCACACCCTCAAACAGATGGTGTGGCCGATGCGGGACTGCATCAAACTTAAACAACTCAGGTGGACGATCCGAAAATGACTCGTAACGGTTAGATTCATTCTCTTTGTAAGTAATTCGCTTCTCAAAAAATCCGATAACCCAGATCGGGTCGTGCTTGAAGATAACACTAAGTACTTGCTCAACGTCATAATCAAGACGTTCTAAACGAACACAATTAAGCATCACTTGCTTGTATTTCTCTAAATGGTTTTGTGGCGAGAATTTAAGTTCTTTGCTGGTGAGCGCGTGGATGACTTGCCTCGTAACCACAGGTGATTCATCACTTGATAGTCTTACCAAAATCTCAAGGACAGTGTTCGCATCCACAACATAGAAATTCGGAAGACTTTCGGCTATATACACTCGCAATTGCGGGTCTGGCGTTTTAGACAGTTGGTCAAAAATAGAAAGATCCGTTTTTTCAATGGACTGGTCGGTTTTACTTTTCCACAAATAACTTCTTGCAACGATGCGTTTGGCAAAGATGGTGTTCTGATCTAAAAGGCGTTGAGTTGCTTCGCGTGCTTTATCCTTGTCAGAACAGCGAATACCACTGAGTAATCCAGAGGCACAATGCGATTCATCTGTTTGCCAAGCAACAATGTAATCCAATAGACCAGACCCATAGGATGAGTCAAGTTCACCGATAGACTGGAGCAGCGATGTCGCGATTCCAGGATTCCACCCTTTTTCTGCCCAGATGCTATCTCTGTTACTACGGTATTCCTTCCCTTTTTCGGCATCCATTATACATTCTTGCATTAATTTTGAGAGGTCCGTGGGTATGTATTTCTTGAGATATTTTTTCAGGAACGCCTGGGTTTGTTCAGAACTTTCACTCAGGTCCCAATCACGGAATTTCCCAGTGAATTGACGGTAGAATAGATATCTTTCATAATTTTCATGTTTGTGGAATTTCGTGAGTAATTCCGCCGCCTTTTCTTTTGGAAAACCGTCTAAATACGTGTTTTCTGCATACCCTTGGAGACACTGATCTATAGCATTTAGAACAGTGAAATCGGTTTCTCTTGAAATTTTGTCAGCTAATATGTTGAATAGTCGTTCCTGTTCTTTTTCTAATAGAACCTGCTCCTCTTCTGCGATTCCCTGTCGAAATGGACTCTCCAAAGGATTTATCGCTCGATTAATAGAGCCTATCGCCTCCACTCTGACGGTACTCTGTTGAGAGTTTCTCAGGCAATTCTCAAGCAAATCAATTGCCTTCGTTCTGAGTTGGCTCAATTCGGGTGTATATTCTAAATGGTGCCAGCGGAAATTTACAGAACCACCTTCACTGACAGTTTCACTGAAATCCAGCACAAGAAGTGTATCAAGAGCGTTGAGTAATGCTAAACTTAGTTCTGGTTTATTTTCCGTTTTCCACACCTCAAACACTTCAAGTGCTTTGGTTTGAAATACGCTGGGTTTGCTCGTTTGAAAACCTGCCATCTTTTTCAATAACTCTTGCGGCGAGTCGTGATTGGGAAGTTCCAAATCCCCCATCAGGAGGAGTTTCCGGACTATTTCCAGCGTTTTCATAAATCCAGAAAGCGTATTGACTGTTTTCTGTGCTTCTTTAGCAATCTTCTTCACCACGTCTTGATGGGTCCGCTTAGATGTCCACCCCGTATAGTGCTTTATGTAGTCTTCTTTAGGGTTATCCAAGATAATATTGAAAATATCAGTTGCATCATCTGGGCGGAAATAACTAATACCTTCCATCTGTTCAAGGATGTGCTCTCGAATAGCGTTATTACCTTCCCGCGCTTGGGCTTTAAGAAAAGCCACATGATCATCAAGGAGACTTCTTTGACCAACTATGTTTTCTACCCGAGCGAGATTGATAACTACTTTAACAGGGAGAAGCGGTAAAAATTCCTTCAGCAGACTTTTGTGAAAAGAAGACGGTCGCCCACTAGACAGAAAACATGCCTTCCGTAAAATATAGTCACTGAGTGCATCAGGAAAGACACGTTGTTTTCGCCCAATTTGGACAAGCAAGCCGTATTCCATCAGATCATCACGGTACTGCTCTATCTCATAGGGTTCCACTTTTAAGATTTCAGCCAATTTTTCGCATATTTGGCTATTTTCAGCTTCAATCGGCCCAATTCCACTGAGCCAATTCAGCAACTTTCGGTGCTGCTTATCGGATTCTGGCAGATATTGGCTGAAGATGTCGTTTAGATAGGCCTCAAAGGTGAGTTCAATCCGTTTATCATGTGTTATTAGGTTGCTCAGATGAACTCCCTTCTTGAACAGATGTATCACGATAACGGCAATCAGTGGTGTATCTCGTCCGATCTGTGTTAATCCTGCTAAAAGAGATCCATCGGGTATATCTGTATACGTGCGGATAAATTCCTTCGTTTTCTCCAGAGAGAGTTTCCGGATTTCAAGTTCATCAGCCGCATCATCTGGTAAGACAGTTAGAAAACAACTTTCCAAAAACGCTTTGAATGGCTTCCGCGTTATGAGAACTACTTTGGATTCACTGTATTCGGAACTATTCAGGACTATTCTGATGCTCCCAAGGCTGTCAATGAAGTCATGCGCATCGTCTATAAAGAAAATGTAATTCCTGTTCGGGGGAATATCTGTTGCTAAGGCTTTTTCAAAACTTTCACCTGCCATCTGAACAAAAAGTGGCTCATAATCGGTGTGGTCACGTTCTACTGTCTTGGCAAACTCAATAGCAAGTTTAGTTTTTCCAATGCCGCCGCTACCGTACACCGCGAGCAGTCTTTTGTTGGGATCTCGAACAAAATTTTGAAATTGACGCAGCTCATCCTCGCGTCCGAAGGTTTCATAGTCGTATCTTAACAGTTGATGTTTACCTGCAATTTGATTTCGGAATATGTCATGCCAAGGAAGGAATATAGGTAGGAATGAATTTAAGATGTATGGGAATTCAGCATGAGTCATTGTGATGAGGTCTTCTGCATCCCAATAAGTCAACGAAAAAGTATAGCCTTTTTCGTGTTTAGCGGTTTCAATTTTGCGTTTGTTTCCTGCAGTGAGCAAGGTGTTAGTCATGAGGACGTAGTGGTCACATTGCAGAGCATCGGCTTTATCAAGTTCACCGTTCTTGCGCTTATCACCGATTACCGTTGAAAGGAAATTGCTACGCGCCCGGGCTTTATCCATTGTTGGGTCAAAGAACTTGTACTGGAAGATCCAGGTACCCTCTCTATTCTTATAAATGCCGGTGTAGTCTGCATCAATTCCTTGGTCGGGACCGGGAGCATCATAAACTTTAACGAAGGCGGACACCTCTTTTTTCAGGAACAGATTGCAGAATCGATCAAAATCTTCCTTTGATTTTATGTAGTCTGATAAAACTTTTTTCATCGTAACTTACCCTCAATGCCAATGGGGATCACACGGCAGAACAAATACATCTTCTCGAAAATGGGTTGGGATGGCAACAGAACTTCGTAACAACCAGGGCTATTTAGTTTTAGACTTTTTGTCCATTTTAGACGAAAAGTCGCGATTCGGAGATCGCTCCTACAGGGGAAAGTCTTAGATTGAAAATCTAAATATTCGGAGAACTAAATAGCCCTGCGTAACAACAGATTAGCATATTTCAAGACGGAAGTCAAATTGTCAGGGCTATTTAGTTTTAGACTTTTTGTCCATTTTAGACGAAAAGTCGCGATTCGGAGATCGCTCCTACAGGGGAAAGTCTTAGATTGAAAATCTAAATATTCGGAGAACTAAATAGCCCTGTCAAATTGTTTCTTGCTAATCAATTCAAAAAATATAATAACGTTTGACAAAAACATGTCCATTTGATAATCTTATAGCGAAACTGATAAATTCCTAACTTAGGAGAAAATTATATGTATAAAAGTGCGATGTTAGGGTGCGGTGGACGCGCCCGAGGGCATGCAAGTGCCTATCGCTTTGTTAAAGGTGGTAAACTCGCAGCAGTCTGCGATATGAACGAAGAACGTCTGAACGACTTCGGTGATCATTTTGAGATATCTTCCCGTTACACGGATTTGGATGAGATGCTTGAGAAAGAGAAGCCAGATCTCCTACATATTGTGACTGCGCCAGTACTACGCGGTTCCAATGAGCGTATTCGGTATTCGCTGATGAAACAGGCGTCTGACCACGGTGTGCCTGCGGCGATTATAGAGAAGCCGATTGCTGTCGAAAGCGAGGACTGGAAACAGATTGCCGGGTTGGCAGAAGAGACGAAAACGAAGTTCGTTGTCAACACGCAACTCAACTTTCATCCAAAAAACCTTGAATTAAAGCGAGATGTGGCAGAAGGTAAAATTGGCGATATTAAGTTTATTGATGCAAGTGCGCGGAGCACCCCAGTTGACCAAGGACCGCACGTGCTTCAGTTAGTGTCATCCTACATTGATAATTCTCGTCCAGTGCGCGTCTTGGGGCAAATCTCAGGAAGAGAACATTTGAATTCAGCGCAACCTTCACCTATGCATGCCGCCGCGCACGTTTTATATGAAAATGGACTTCATGTTTCTGTTGCATTTGGGCAGGGTGTAGGCACGATGGCATCCGATAATCAAGGTATTTATTGCCACAAACGCGTTTTTGTCGTTGGAACAAAAGGGTTTGTGCATTGGCGATTCAGCAGTTGGGAACGCGTGACGCAAGACGGCGGTTACGAAGGCGGTCCGCTCAACTATGGCGAACAGGACGTTCAAGCACAAGGAAACCTAACGGAGGCAGTATTTGATTGGCTTGATGATGAAAACAAAGTCCATCCAACACATCTTAAGCAATCGCTTGCTGAGTTTAACCTGCTTCTCGGAATGTACCACAGCGGTATAACGAGTAAGATTATTGATCTTCCGTTTGAGCCTCCGGATAGCTTAATGGATTCTCTCAGAGAAAAATTGTAAAGTCCAATTCATTCATCAGTATTCGCAACAACCGTATTAATTATGTCCGTGTCTGACATGTAGGTGTCCCGCGGTAAGAAAACTTGTAGGAGATATTTTAATGTATAAAAGTGCGATGTTAGGATGTGGTGGTCGTGCCCGTGCACATGCCAACGCGTATCGTTTTGTTAAAGGTGGTAAACTCGCAGCAATATGCGATATGAACGAAGAGCAACTTAATCGGTTCGGGGACGATTTTGAAATTTCTTCTCGTTACACAGATTTAGACGAGATGTTGGAAAAAGAGAAACCAGATCTTCTGCATATTGTCACTGCACCAGTTTTACGAGGTACCAATCAACGTATCCGTTATCCGTTGATGAAGCAAGCCTCTGACTACGGTGTGCCAGCAGCGATTATAGAGAAACCGATTGCTGTTGAGAGTGAGGATTGGAAGCAAATCGCGGGGTTGGCAGAAGAGACGAAAACAAAGTTTATTGTCAACACACAACTAAATTTTCATCCGAAAAACCTTGAACTAAAGCGGGATGTCGCTGAAGGGAGAATCGGTGAGATTAAGTTTATTGATGCGAGTGCCCGAAGCACACCTGTGGATCAAGCACCGCATGTGCTGCAGCTGGTATCGTCCTACATTGATAATTCCCGCCCCGTGCGCGTTTTAGGTCAAATTTCCGGCAAAGAGCAGTTAGATTCTGCGCAACCTTCTCCGATGCATGCTGCTGGTCATGTTATGTATGAAAATGGTTTGCACGTTTCTATTGCATTTGGGACCGGCGTAGGGACAATGGCATCCGATAACCAAGGCGTGCATTGCCATAAACGCGTTTTTGTCGTTGGAACGGAAGGGTTTGTACATTGGAGATTTAGTAGTTGGGAACGCTCGACACGAAAGGGTGGCTACGAAGGCGGTCCCCTTAAGTATGGTGAGCAGGATACTCAAGCACAAGGAAACCTCACCGAAGCAGCCTTTGATTGGCTTGATGATGAGAGCAAAGTACATTCGACGCATCTCAAGCAATCGCTTGCTGAGTTCAACCTGCTTCTCGGAACGTACTACAGCGGTATAACTAACCAGATTATTGATCTTCCGTTTGATCCACCAAACGGTTTAATGGATTCTCTCAGGGAGAAGTTGTAGAACAGTTTCTGAATTTTCCAATAGGTAGGATTAGCGGTAGCAGCGAATTTGTTCGTCACTGCCGCTAATTGTTATATTTCGTGGGTAGACACTAAGGTGTGCCACGATTCGAAATCGTTTAAGGAGAAATTTCCATGTATAAAAGTGCGTTTTTAGGTTGTGGTGGTCGTGCCCGTGCACATGCGAGTGCATACCGCTTTGTTAAGGGTGGCAAAATTGGAGCAATCTGCGATATGAATGAAGAACTCCTCAATAAGTTTGGTGATGACTTTGATGTTTCTGCCCGATACACAGATTTAGATGAGATGCTTGAAAAAGAGAAACCCGATCTTCTCCACATTGTCACGGCACCAGTTTTACGAGGCACTAATCAACGTATCCGATATTCGCTAATGAAGCAAGCCTCTGACCACGGTGTGCCAGCAGCGATTGTAGAAAAACCGATTGCCGTTGAAAGTGAGGATTGGAAACAGATTGCTGGGTTGGCAGAGGAAACCAAAACGAAGTTTATTGTCAATACACAACTAAATTTTCATCCGAAAAACCTTGAATTGAAGCAAGATGTGGCAGATGGCAAAATTGGTGAGATTAAGTTTATTGATGCGAGCGCACGTAGTACACCTGTGGACCAAGCACCCCATGTGCTGCAGTTGGTATCGTCATATATTGATAACTCACGTCCCGTGCGAGTGTTAGGTCAAATCGCCGGTAAAGAGCAATTAGATTCTGCGCAGCCTTCTCCGATGCATGCAGCTGGACACGTTATGTATGATAACGGTCTCCACGTCTCTGTAGCATTTGGCACAGGCATGGGAACGTTGGCATCAGACAGCGGGAGTACAGTTGCACATAAACGTGTATTTGTTGTCGGCACGAAAGGTTTTGTGCATTGGCGATTCAGCAGTTGGGAACGTTCAACACAAGACGGTGGCTACGAGGGCGGTCCCCTAAACTATGGTGAGCAAGATACTCAGGCACAAGGGAACCTCACCGAAGCAGCCTTTGATTGGCTTGATGATGAGAGTAAAGAACATCCAACGCATCTCAAGCAATCCCTTGCTGAATTTAATCTGCTTTTAGGTATTTACTATAGCGGTATAACCAACCAGATAATTGATCTTCCGTTTGAACCGCCAGACGGTTTAATGGATTCTCTTCGGGAGCATCTGTAGACCGACTAAATGGCGTGGAGGCGGGAACACAGTCTGCCTCCACACACAAACCAAACTGAAAAATTGGCATGAACACCAAACGTGTGCTATAATTTGTAAAAGAATATAATACCAAATTAACTCGTTTAGGCGTCTTCTGATAAGGTCAACATTGCGAGGAGGCCCCAGGGACCTCGCGCTACAAATCGGGTTAATTGGGTATAAGTTAAAATCGAGAAGGGAATGAGATGGCAAGTTTTGATGCTGCCTCTAAGAAACAGGTCGAAACAAATCCGCAAGATTTCGTAGACCTCTGCTTCAGATTCGGAGCAACAAATATCACTGTGCTGGAGGTTGTTACCCCCGAGCAACCTACCGTTGAAATGCATCAGGCAGATATTCTTATCAAAGCATTGGACAACGGTAGAGAAGTACTCGTGCATTTTGAGTTTCAAACTACGGATAGTTACGATCCGGAGATGCCACTTAGGATGGCGGGTTATATTATTAGAGCGATTGAAGTTTATCATCTGCCGGTGTATTCCAATGTGATCTACCTGCGTCCCGATGCCGGTAGAAACGATCCAGGAAAATTTGAGCAAAATCTGGAAAACCATAATATTTCAATTGAATACCAAGTTTTCCGATTAATTGAGATAGATGGACAAAGAATTCTTGATTTAAAGTCCACAGGTTTGATACCCTTCACGCCGCTCATGAGACGCCCAGCGAATATGGATGCCGAGCAATGGCTTCGCCAATGTGTTCAAACAGCTGATAGCATTGATGTGACAAATAAGCCGCAGTATCTTGGAAGTCTCGCTATTTTGGGGAATTTAGTTTACGATTCACAAACAATTTTGAATATTATTTCGGAGGAAACCATGCAACAACCCCCGATTGTTGAATACGTGGCACCACAAGCACGCCTACAAGGTGCTTTACAAACCACACGCAAGCACATTCTTGAAGTGCTGACGCTGCGATTACAATTCGACGCAACGCAAACTTTCAAGTCAACGCTAGATGCCATTGATAACCTTCAATATCTTGAGCAGTTGTTCAGTGCTGCAATGCGGGTGGAGAGCCCTGAAGATTTCACGAAAATACTGAACGAAAACGGTGATTAACTATGCCGTAGTTCTCAACCCATTATCCTATATTTTTTCTTTTAACATTCATTTATCCTGCTTGACATGAAATATTAAAGGAGACATTCTATGTATAAAACAGCGATGTTAGGGTGCGGTGGTCGTGCCCGTGCACATGCCAGCGCGTATCGCTTTGTTAAAGGTGGTAAACTCGCAGCGGTCTGCGATATGAACAAAGAATTACTGAACCGATTCGGAGACGACTTCGGCATTTCTTCCCGCTACACGGATTTAGATGAGATGCTTGAAAAGGAGAAACCGGATGTGCTTCACATTGTTACAGCACCTGTACTACGCGGATCCAATGAGCGTATTCGATACCCGTTGATGAAGCAAGCCTCTGACCACGGTGTGCCAGCAGCGATTGTAGAAAAACCGATTGCTGTTGAAAGCGAAGACTGGAAACAGATCGCAGGGTTAGCTGAAGAGACGAAAACAAAGTTTGTTGTTAATACGCAGCTTAACTTCCATCCGCAAAACCTTGAACTAAAGCAAGATGTTGCAGAAGGCAGAATCGGTGAGATCAAATTTATTGATGCAAGTGCGCGAAGCACTCCGGTTGACCAAGGACCTCACGTCCTTCAGTTGGTTTCATCCTATATTGATAACTCTCGTCCGGTGCGGGTATTAGGACAAATCTCTGGCGGTGCACATTTAGATTCAGCGCAGCCATCTCCACAATACGCAGCGGCACGGGTTCAGTACGAGAACGGGCTCCATGTCTCTGTTGCGTTCGGAACAGCCATCGCACCATCTGCATCCGATGATCAGACTGTTTACTTTCACAAACGCGTATTTGTTATTGGTACAGATGGATTTGTACATTGGCGATTTAGTAGTTGGGAACGTTCAACCCGAGAGGGCGGCTACGAAGGTGGACCACTCAACTATGGAGAGCAGGATGTTGCCGCACAAGGCAATCTCACCAATGCAGTTTTTGATTGGCTTGATGATGAGAACAAAGTACATCCGACACATCTCAAACAATCCCTCGCTGAATTCAACCTGCTTTTAGGTATCTATTATAGCGGTATTACAAATGAAGGGAATTAGTTGACAATCCCACTGCTTTAGCTGTGGGTCAAAAAATGCTTGACATTTACATATATTTTGTAGTATAATTATAAGACTGACTCAGTGGTGGGTGCGTCAACACCTACCCCACCTCGCTGTCGGATAGACAGAGAGTATAAACGCCTGTGGAGTCCAATTAAGACCTCATGCAGTTCAGGAAAGAGGCACGAGAGATGGAAGCAGGAATCACATAGGAGGGTTGTGTGCCAAAAGAAGCACACGGCTTTAGCCGTCGTGAGTATCACGTCGTTGAATTGCCATTTGACCCACCAGATGGACTGATGGATTTACTAAGGGAACGGTTGTAGAGTTCGTGTGTTCGTAGTCTTAATAAATTAGACTACGAACACTTTTTTGCGTTCACCACTCGTGACGGTAACAACGGGCAATGTCCAACATCTTAGGATGCTTGGCATGCCCAATGGGAAGCAAGTCCCCATAAAGGTAGATTTGTTTAAGAAACAGAATAGGTTAACCAGTATCACTTGATATCTGTTTCAGGAAGATGCAAGTGCCTCCCATCGGTTGGATTGCAACTCCGTATGAGGAATTAATATTCAGAATGCGTTGGTAAAACTTCTTTACGACGTAATGTTTCAATAGCTGCTTTTATTAATTCTTGTTGGTGCTGTAACGGGCTGCCAACTCTTTGCGGTGCTGCGGCGATTGGTTTGAAAATATAAATACTATCGACTCTATCATCTTCATTAATAGACATTATCACGTTTTAATTGTGAGTTTTGTTATTTTGTAGTATACTTGTAAGAAAACCTATTTTTTGGAGTCCAACTGATGAATTATCAATATCTTAAGGATAAACCCACAAGGTTTGCGTCTTTTACAGGATATACACTTGAAGAGTTTTCATCTCTTCTTCCGCACTTTACCAAACATTTTTTAGAGTTTTATGCGACAAAGACACTTGATGGAAAACCGCGTATAAAACGGCGTTATTCCACCTATAAAAGTAGTTGTTTACCAAGTTTTGAAGATAAGTTATTGTTTATTTTAGTATACCTTCGTAAAGCGACGACACAAGATGTGCAGGGTGAACTCTTCGGTATGTCTCAACCTGTTGCGCACAAATGGATCCACCGTCTTTTGCCTGTATTAAATGGTGCTTTAGCAGAGCTGGGGGAGTTGCCATCTCGGGAGACAATCCCCACAACTTTTGATGTGCCTGCGGATATCTCAACTGACAATCAGGTTTCCGAACTTTTTTTTTCATGATGGCACCGAGCGTCCAATCCAGCGTCCCAAAGACGCACAAGTTCAAAAGACTTATTATAGTGGTAAAAAGAAACAACATACCATCAAGAATAACCTTGTTAGCAATGCTGCGTGCAAAGTCGTGTTATTGACACCTTCATTTGAAGGGAGAATACACGATAAACAGATCGCAGATACTACAGGATACACCGTGCCGAGTGGTAGCACCTTATATCAAGATTCCGGTTTTCAAGGCTTTACACGCCCCGGCGTAAATGTCATTCAACCCAAAAAGAAACCGAGAGGTGGCGAACTTACCCCCGAAGAAAAAGAAAAAAATCGTCTTATTTCGTCTATACGCATACGGGTTGAACATGTGATTAGTGGTGTCAAAAGATACCGTATTGTCAAAGACAAGTTGCGTAACTGGAAAAAAGGGTTCAGCGACTTAGTTATGGAAACTTGTTGTGGATTACACAACTTTAGATTGAACTTCAGACCTTGGTGTTATGACACACCTAATATTAAATCATTATAATGTCTAATGGTAAATTCAATACCTCTTCTCCAGTACCAATGCCTTTTATCACCAAAATCGTTGTTGTCAATCTCTTGTGCCTTCCCATATTCTTCTTCAACACGTTTGAGCGCGATTCCTATACTATTGCCTCCTGCGGTTTTTGCTTTGATGGGTCGATTTAAAAATAGATCTTCAACAAGATCTATACCGTCAACGAAACCGGATAATCCTTTGTTCTGATCCCGATAAGTAAAGTATCCGACTTTATCAGGTGGGTCGTCCGGTTTTCCATAGAGAGTCTCTACTTTCTTAAACGGATCCCCTAACTTAATTCCAACTGCACCCTTTCCTGGCACAATAGAATTCAGGGGTGGGTCCGGAGTAGGATCAAAAGGAATGTCTAACGGTACCGGTGGGAGTAATTCTTGGTTTGCGATCTTTTTAACTCTTTTTGTGGATTTGGACACACCATCACTTACATAGACAGTGACTCTAACGGATTCGACATCCGAAGGTGCAGTCCATTTCACCTTTGTCCCCGATGTTTCGCTCAGTTTTCCGGCATCCACTTCCCATGTATAGTTCAACGGGTCGCCATCCTTATCATAAGCAAGAACTCTAAATTCAATGATTTCACCAGGGTTGAATTCGGCTGGAATAATAAACGCGTCAACAATAGGTGAACTATTGGCTGGTTCATCCTCAGCATCATCTGAGCCACAACCGGTTATATAAAAGGTGAGCAAACATGTCATTACAAAGCTTAAAGTACGATAACATTTTTTCATAACATTTCCTTATATTTCTGTAGTATCTCCTGTTTTCAATACTACATAACTCCTATAACGTTCTGGATGTATCTCACCGGATTCAACTGCACTCTGTATAGCGCAGTCATCTTCTTTGACGTGCCCACAATCGTTATATTTGCAAGTACCGAGAAAAGGGTCCATCTCTGGAAAATAGAGTTCGAGATTTTCTTTATCAACCCCCCATAAGCCTACTTCTCGGATACCAGGTGTGTCAGCAACCTCACCGCCAATATCAAGACTAAACAACTCTACAAGCGTAGTTATGTGTCTACCTTTCCGTGTTTTTTCACCAACTTCTCCAGTTCGTAATTTTAGATTCGGTTGGATTGCATTCAAGAGGCTTGATTTTCCGACACCGGATGGTCCGACAATTACACTGAATTTATCCTTTAGCACGTTTTGGAAGGATTCAATACTGGTAGGCTCTGTGATGCTCGTGTATACTACCTGATAGCCGAGTTTCTCATAGATTTTGAAGGTAGCAGTGAGTTGGTTGCGTTGGTCTTCATCTACCAAATCCATTTTATTTATACAGATAACAGCCGCAATCTCTCCTGCCTCAGCTAAAATGAGAAAGCGATCCAGTGTACGGAAGTTAAGAGGCGGCATCTGCGTTGAAACAACGGCTACAACCTGATGTGCGTTAGCAACAATTATCTGCTCAATATCCTCATGCTTCCCTGCGTATTGCCGTGAGAACTTGGTTTGGCGCGGAAGTATTTCCTCAACAACCCCTTCTTCCAAATCAAGTTGTGTAAAAACAACTTGATCACCAACTGCGACAGGGTCGGCGTAAAGTCTACGACCAGTTTCTGAACGTCGTTTTCTTTTTAATGTACCGCGTAATGTGCATCGCAGAACAAGTTCACCGTGCTGAACATCGTAAAATCCGGTTCGTGCTCGGATGACTCTGCCTTGTTCACGTGTAAGAATAAACGCCACCTCCCAATAGTGTTGGTGGTAATTGAACTTCCGGGGAAATCAAAATTAAATATTCATCGTAATACACACTTTGTGCTGTATTGTTTTCATTAAACGTATTTTTTCATTGTTTTCAAAGCTATTTCAATATTTTCGTGAAAGTTGTCAAATTTGCACTCACAGGAGACGCGTCCATCGTATCCTGCTTTTTGAAGTGCGGCAAAGAAATCTGTAAAATCATAGTCATCATTACCTGGATAGGAGCGTTTGACAGGTTCAGCGATATGAACATGTGCTAACAAGTCTGCAGCATCAACAATGTTTTGCATCGGTTCGTTCTCCTGCCAGACGTGATATAGGTCAGCCAAAGCCTTAATTCTCTTACGGTTGACCCGTTTTGCCATAGCAAGTCCATCAGCAACAGTGCGTAATATGTTTCCTTCTTTCATGCAAATTGGTTCAATAACAATTGTGATGTCGTGTGCCTCTGCATGGTCTGCAGCCATATCAAGAAATTCTGCGATTTGTCCTAATGCCCGTTCTTCTGAATAACCTTCCTCAATGTTACGAGAGCCGCTGCTGCCGTAAACGATAATTTCCCCGCCAATTTCGTTTGCCCTACGACATGCAGTTTCTACATAGCGAGACAAACGTTCAAAATCTACCGTGTCACCGACAACGCGCAAGTTTCTGGGGATAAAGCCTGCGTATGCCTCAGGTTTTAAAGGTGCGTTTGCCGCTTGTTGTCGAATTTTCTGGAATTCGGTTTCATCTACTTCTGGTATAAGTGCGCTTTGCACTCCTAATTCAATATAGTCGTATCCAACTTCCGCAAGCCGATTGACATTTTCTAAACTGGTACAAATACCAAACCGCATGAATATGCTCCTTCAAATGATGTTCTAAGCTCCTGCTAATAGCAGATAGAGTAAAAATTCACCCATAACAATCAATAGTGCGACGAAAAAAGTACTAAAGAAACCATTAAGCTCAAATTTCCGAACCGCAATGTGAGTAATTCCAAGAAGGAAGGCTACAAAAACAATATAAGTCGGTAATTTAACTACATAAGATATTAGATCAATAATACAGTCTTCACAATCTAACGCATGACCAATGTTTGGAGGTGGTTCAGATGCAAGCAGATATGACTTTAAACCAACGGGGAAAGAGGCAGACCTGACGATTGCAGTAAACATCATTTTTATAGCCCCGAATCCAAGCGCAACCCCTACTGCCGTTGACCACTGATCAATGTTCACCGTTGGCAGAAACCAGATTACAACAAAAGCAGCTATACTCATCGTAAGTAGAATCAAAGGGTATGCTAAGGGATTTTGCATCCCTTTTGATAATACTTCGTCGGGAAAAGGCATCACAGGACCAACTTGATTCAGCAGCACCGTCAAAGTGTTTACAGGAATAGCGAAATTGAGATTTTGACCATCGTCTCGTGTTTCAGAAACAATCCCTAT
This sequence comes from Candidatus Poribacteria bacterium, assembly GCA_965237835.1. Taxonomy (GTDB): domain Bacteria; phylum Poribacteria; class WGA-4E; order WGA-4E; family WGA-3G; genus MSPOR6. The sequence continues at coordinate 3,158,296 of OZ250160.1, forward strand.
GACTTCACCTTGCCGATTTACGACTGCGCCGCCACTGCTACCACGAGAAATGGCTGCTGTAAACTGAAGCACTTCGTCTTGGATGCGTGGAGTTCCTTTAGGTAGGATGTTGCTGATCTCGCCGGATGAGAATGTTCCTTCAAATCCGCGGGGATTGCCTACAGCATATACGATTTCGCCAATTTCAACAGTAGCACTATTTCCAAGAGGAAGTGATGGGGCATTAAGGGTGGAGACTTTTACTATTGCAAGGTCATGTTTTTTATCAGTCGCAACGACACCTTCTATTTCATGTCGTTTCTGCTGTGTAAATGAATTTTTGCTAACTAACTTAGCAGTGCCAGTCTTTTTACCGTTGATAACATGATAGTTAGTTGCTACGAGTCTATTTCCAACAAAGAAGCCGCTGCCTTGTGAAGACCGACCGTTGGCATCCTCCAGTTCCAATAGGACTGTGGATGCTTTGGTTTTTTCAGCAATGATTTCAGGTGACTGGGCATTTACGACGTTTATCCCGAAACATAGAAGTATCAACAAAGGCATAAAACGAAGCAATAGTTTTACCTGACCTGCTAAAATGTTCCTCATAGTTTTCCTCATTTTACTTTCCGAATCTTCGTTTGCGTTGGCTATAGTCGCGCAAGGCGCGTAGAAAGTCAATTTTTCTAAACGAGGGCCAATATGTATCACAAAAATAAAATTCTGAGTAGACACTCTGCCACAGCAAAAAGCCAGACAATCGGACTTCTCCACTAGTACGAATAATTAACTCTGGATCAGGAAGGTTAGAGGTATATAGGTAGGGAGAGATTTTATCCACGCTCAATTCTTCAGCAATTTGATTGGCATCTTTTCCATTCTGAATTTCGGCTTTTAAGTGTCCTCGGAATGCATCAATTATTTCCTCACGTCCGCCGTAAGCGACAGCTACATTCAGGATAAACTTGTCATAATCTTTAGTTGCTTCTTCAGCTTGTCGAATCGCTTCTTGCAGACTTGGAGGAAGACGTTCAATATGCCCCATGGCACGCACTTTAATCTGATTGGCGTGTAGTCCCTTAGTGGTGACTAGTTCACGCATTTTTCTTTCAATTAACCCCAAAATTCCCTCAACTTCATCATCTGCGCGCTTGAAATTATCAAGTGAAAAAATCCAAATTGAGAAGATTTCAACACCAAGTTCATCACACCAATGAAGTACTTCTTCAAGTTTGTCTGCCCCCTCATAGTGTCCCTTAATGATATTTTCCAATCCACTTGCTTTGGCGTAGCGGCGGTTTCCATCAAGGATAACACCAATGTGGCGCGGTATATTCCACGTACCCGCTTCTGCTTCCAACTGTTTTTGGTACTTGTTGTAAAACCATTTTTCAATACGGTTTTTAAAGAATTTGAATGGGTTCATGAGGTTCTCTTTAACTATGGCTCCAATTTACCAATCAATGGTTTTTATCTTCGGTCTCCAGAATGTATACACAGTAAACTCAATGATGAAGATCGTTAAATTATGTATTCTCAATTATACCATGAAAATCTTGTTAAGAAAACAAAAACTAATATTCAACAGGGTTATTTAGTTTTAGGCTTTTTGTCCATTTTAGACGAAAAGTCGCGATTCGGAGATCGCTCGGACAGGGGAAAGTCTTAGATTGAAAATCTAAATATTCGGAGAACTAAATAGCTCTGAATATTCAATCAGAACGATCAGGGTTATTTAGTTTTAGGCTTTTTGTCCATTTTAGACGAAAAGTCGCGATTCGGAGATCGCTCGGACAGGGGAAAGTCTTAGATTGAAAATCTAAATATTCGGAGAACTAAATAGCTCTGAATATTCAATCAGAACGATCAGGGTTATTTAGTTTTAGGCTTTTTGTCCATTTTAGACGAAAAGTCGCGATTCGGAGATCGCTCGGACAGGGGAAAGTCTTAGATTGAAAATCTAAATATTCGGAGAACTAAATAGCTCTGAATATTCAATCAGAACGATAAATAGCAATTGACAACCTGAGCGTATTACGGTAGACTACAAGAAAAATATACGTTGTAGAATTGATCCTGATACTACATGAAAAGACAAAATTCCCCGCCATCTACTCCTTCGCAAATCCCTGCCCATGGGGTAACACTTAAATCCATCCTAATTGCGGTTATCCTAATTCCAATAAATTGCTATTGGGTTATTGAGATGGAGGTAATCCGTTATTCGGGACACCCTGTTACGATTTCACTCTTTTTCAACGTCATTTTTAGTTTGTTTGTAGTTATCGGTGTCAACCAGTTGTTGCAGCGTTTTCTTCCACGGATTGCTTTAGTCCAAAGCGAATTGGTTATTGTTTACCTGATGCTTTCCATTGCATCAGGAATTACTGGGCATGATATGCTTGAGATATTGGTGCCGATGTTAGGGCATGCCTTCCGATTTGCAACACCTGAAAATGAATGGCAACAACTGTTTCTACCCTTTCTTCCAGAATGGCTCACGGTGAGTAATAGTCGATTGTTGCAAGGTTATTATGAAGGCGATCTACCGCTCTATACTATTGAAACCTTACTTGGTTGGGCAACACCGGTGTTGTGGTGGACAGCCTTTATCAGTGTATTAGTTTTTGGGATGCTTTGCATAAATATAATTATACGTAAACAGTGGATTGAGTATGAAAAACTGAGTTACCCCATAATTCACCTGCCGCTTCATCTTACTGAAACCCGTCACAACAGTTTTTTTAAGAATAAGTTGATGTGGCTCGGTTTTGGTGTTGCTGGTGGTCTTGCACTATGGAACGGTATACATTTTCTATTCCCTTTCTTACCTGAATTACCTACCCGTAATCGCAGTTATCAGATTTTCACAGAAAGTCCTTGGAACGCGATGGGCAGGATCCCTTTTTCACTATATCCGTTTGCAATTGGACTTGGGTTTTTCATTCCACTTGATCTTTCCTTTTCCTGTTGGTTTTTCTTTTGGTATTGGCGGTGTTTAAGAGTCGTGGGGGCAATGTTTGGATTTCACAGCTTGCCGGGTTTTCCCTATATGAACGAGCAAGCTTCCGGTGGGTATCTCGCCTTGTGTGTATTGGCATTATGGGCAAGTCGGCGGCACCTATTACATATAGGAGGAATGCTTTTCAGTCAAAACAGATCACAAGATGATAGAGACGAACCGATTTCTTATAGGGTAGCTGTGTTTGGACTCATCACCGTCATTATCTCCTTAGTTATTTTTTGCTACTATGGTGGTGCGAACATAGGTGTTATGTTGGCGTTTTTCGTTATATATTATATGATTTCCATTGCAATAACGCGCATGCGTGCCGAGTTGGGAACTCCGGTTCATGATTTGCACTATTCTGGTCCTGACCAAATCTTAACGCGTGTGGTTGGAACACGTCGGTTGGGTAGAGATAATCTTGTGATGTTCTCGATGTTTTGGTTTATCAATCGCGCCTATCGAAGCCATCCGATGCCACATCAGTTAGAAGGTTTTAAAATAATGGATAGGACAAATATGACGATGCGTCGAATAATATTCGCTTTTATGTTAGCCACTGTATTAGGTGCATTGTCGGGATTTTGGGCTTTAATAGACCGAGGGTATCATTTAGGAATGGAAGTCCAGGCCGCTTCACCATCCTTGAGTGCTTTCGGTATAGAACCCTATCGTCGTCTATCGGGTTGGCTACAATCTCCTACTGACATACTGATCCCTGAAAGTGGGTTTATGGGATTCGGCTTTCTAATGACAACCATGTTGATGTTATTTAGAATGCGATTTGTATGGTGGCCGTTTCATCCTGCGGGGTTTGCTATTTCTACAAGTTGGGGTATGAACGTAACATGGGGATGTCTTTTTATGAGTTGGTTACTAAAATGGCTCATTCTTCAGTATGGTGGACCAATGAGATACCGTAAGATAGCACCTTTCTTCTTAGGACTTATTCTCGGTGAGTTTACAGTAGGGAGTATCTGGACGATTATAGGAATTGTTGCAGGTATGCCTACCTATGGTTTCTGGGTTTAATTCCTATCTTGACGTGGATTTATCGCAAGATTTAATGGTAATAGCAGCAAGATTAGACTACATAAAGATGTCACTATCCATTCTTGTTGAAGCGGAGCCAATTCCAATATATCCTGCATAACTCCAACATACATCGCCGACACGTGAATACCAATTGCAATTATAAAAATTACAAGTAGACGTAGGTTCGCGAACATCCTTTTAAACAGAGACTCCCAGGGGTACCGCGTACATTGGAAGTAAGATGCCACTTGTACAAAGATCAGTGTTGTACAGGCTGCAGTCCGTGCATATTCGAGATTAGATTCGGCGGAAAAAGATGTCAGCACTAAAAAATGGATGATTGTCATTAGACTGATGACAAGGCTCCTGCAGACAATATCAAACAATGCAGTTCTCGGGAGGATTAGGTTTGTCCTGCCGGGGCGATGTTGCTTTTCATTGACAGATATTTTATTGTAACCTAATCCGATTGCTGGGAGCATCGTTGTTAAAAATTGAACCCAGACCACTTGGGTTAGTGTTAGTGGCATCTCAATATTGAAGGCTGCGTGCAGGATTAAACCAAAAATGACTGTCAAAAACTGTGCCATTGTACATGAAAAGCACCACCGAAGTGAACCAGAAAGGTTTTGATACGCTTCACGTGCATAAAGCAAGCAGTCCTTTACTGCCTTGAACCCTTTGTCAACTATCAGGCAGTCAGCATGGTCTTGAGCGAAATGGGAGGCGTATCTTGTATCAGCAAATGCCAGGTCCGCAGTAATCATTGCACGTTGATCATTTGCATTTTGACCTAAAAAACCCACAGAATGATTGTGACGTTTCAAACTGAGAACTATATTCCTACGTTGTTCTTGTGTCGGTCGAGAATATGCACTCCAATTTTGGATCTCTTTGTCAAACTCTTGTGTAGAGAGTGTCATTAGTTCATCCCTTGTTGCGACTGCATTTCGGGTGTGGATGAGACCAAGTTCTTTCGCTAAATCTGTTGTTGTTTGTTCATCAGTTTCACTTATGAGAATAACCTTTAAGCCTATGTCAAGAAATGATTTTATCACCTCTTTTGTCTCTTCGTTATCAGTGACAGAAAAACTGATGAATCCTAAAAAGGTAGACATTCCCTGAACTTCTTGTGGTGTTAGAGGCACCTCAGAATGTAGAGATGCTACACCGTACACCGTATCTCTGGCATTTTGCATGTAATTGAGGGTTTCCCTACAAATCTCGTATTGATCATAGTGAAATTCTGATACTTCTCCGTTTACGAGAATAGAATCACACGCTTCAAGCACATTGCGTGCATCACCAAATATAATGTTCAGATATTCGTTTTCTCCCGATTCAAACACATGAAGTTCATAGCCGAAGTTAGGAGTCCATGGGTATTCTGAAACAAGCTGCATATTAGATTTAAGGTCTGCCAACTTGTATCCGAGTTGTTCCATTGTATTTTGGATAACATGCTGATGTGCGTGATCAATATCGGTTCTATCGTAATACCGTTCGCCGGAAGTCCCTAAGCCTGCTGTCAGAACTAATCCGGGAGCCCCTCGTGGGATTTGAAACCCGGGCGGGATATTGTTGGTGCGCGAACTTCTTTCTTCCGGTGTATGGGATTCAAGTGAATGCAACCATTTTTCCCATACTGACCGATTCACAATTTGCTCATCAACAAAGATATTGGAGATAGTAAGAGATTTAGTGCTTGCAATGCCTTTTTCATCAGAACAAAAAGCCGTTAGACGGTTCAATTTCTCAAGGAAATGTCTATTCCGGAGGATAATACCTCTTTTAAACAGACCTGCGGCATTGCGATCAAGGATAGAATGTAATAGTAACGTTAGGTCGTATGGGGTTGCGGCTATAGCAAAAACTAAACCGAGTCGGACAAATTCATCCCAATTTAGAGGATCATTCTGTTGGGAATTTTGCCACCATATAATAGCAACAGCGATTCCACCAAGAACCAGACCTGCTACTTTTAGAATATCTTTGAAAAATTTTATTTGATTTTCTGCAACGGTCATCTCGTTTGGCAATGAACGTGTGCTCACACGATTCTGGTGCATTTCCAGTTCATCGCCTATTCTAACTACAATTGCATTACCTATTCCTGCATCAACATAAGTTCCACCAAAAACCATGTTTGCCTGTTTTTCCGGTGAGAGACCTGCTTCGTTTATCTCCTTGATAGTTTTTGTTGCTGAACCGCTACTCCCGAATAGGGCAGATTCGTTAACTGTTAACCCATCTGCTTGAATTATACGTGCATCGGCAGGTATGTAGTTGCCGGGTCTAAGAAGAAGAAGGTCTCCCGGGACAATATCAGAAGGGTGGCATTTTTCTTGCTTGCCTTGCCGAATTACCGAAACCGTGATATTGAATTGTGTTTCAAACTGCCTATGTTTACGACGAAAACTGCATACAACTATAATTCCCCAACAGAGGGAAAGGAACAAAATCGTACCGATAAGAACTGTTCTAAGGTCTGTTCTTAGTATATTTTCACTGGAAAAAGCGAAAACTGCAGTTGCAATTACTAAAAGGAGTAATCTCCAATTAAGTACTTGTTCGAGAAACGGCACAATTTGCGAAGTATCTATTTTGGAACTCGGTTGATTTTTACCGTAACGTTCCTGTAACTTTTCTACTTCAGCGTGGCTCAAGCCAGATTCAAGGTCAGTATTGAATTGGTTTAACAGGAAAGAGATACTTTCGTCGTAAAAATTAGACATAGTTTTCCAGATGTCTCACTTTCTAACAATAGTTGCAATAGAATTTATAGTAATAGATTTTAGTCTTCATGAGTCCAAACTGTTGCGCCATCCAGATCAGCACTAAGCACCTTAATTTTACATGGAATACCATGTTGGTTAAAAGCTTCTTGCATTCTGTTCCCAACCTGATCCATGTTATTTAGACAGTATGCTGCGATGGTTGGTCCCGCGCCACTCAATGCAATACTAAGTGCTCCTGCAGATGTTGCGGCTTCAACGACATCGTTGAAACCGGGAATTAGGGTACTCCGATAAGGTTGATGCAGCTTATCCTTCATTGCTAGTGGTAGCATATCCAATTTTCCGGTAGCAATACTCGCAACAAGTAAGGAACTTCGGCTGATATTATAGATTGCGTCAGCAAAATCAACAGTTTTTGGTAAGATGTCCCGCGCTTTCTGTGTGGATAATGTAAATTCTGGAATAGCAAGAACTACATGAAGTGCTGGATCACATACTAACTGGATTGTATGGATGTGTTCCTCTTCTTGAACCGAAATGACCAACCCTCCGTACAAAGAAGCAGCGACATTATCTGGATGTCCTTCTATGGCTGTCGAAAAATTGAGGATTTCTGACAGAGAGAACATGTTACCGCACAGAACATTCGCCGTTAGGAGTCCCCCAAGGATAGCAGTCCCGCTTCCACCTAAGCCGCGAATCGCAGGAATTCCGTTTGCGATGGTTAATTTTAGACCATCAGGTTGTTGCCCACCACTCCGTTGAAAAATGGATTCTACCGCTTGAAATGCGATATGTTCAGGGGTGCTTGGTATCTTTTCAACATCTACACCACTAACAACAACTTCTGTACTGCTCCCAGTAATTTCTAACGATACGGTGCTATAGAGTTGTAATGCAAGCCCCAGCACATCAAACCCAGGACCCAGATTTGTGGTGCTTGCGGGAATACGCGCGGTTGCTTTCCGAGACATACGAAATTTCCTTACTGTGGTCTACAACTTGGCAATTGCGAATTTTATTCGACTTAGCGCGTCTTTGATATTGTCTAAGGAATTGGCATAAGAAAGGCGGAGATAACCATCTCCGTATTTCCCGAAAGCCGTTCCCGGTAATAACGCAACCCCTACTTCATCCATTAAATAATCAGCGAGTGCTTCGCAGGACAAAGACAGTTGTGTAACATTCGGAAAAACATAGAACGATCCGAGTGGTTTGATACATGTAATACCATCAATAGCATTTAAGCCGTCCACAATCGCATCGCGTCGTATTTTAAATTCCGAAACCATTTGCGTAACAAATGTCTGAGGTCCTGTCAGTGCTTCTATTCCAGCAATTTGTGTGAAGGTTGCAGTACAAGAATTTGAGTTAATTGTTAACCGTGTAATCTTATCTGCAATTTCGCGTGGGGCAACACCGTAGCCAAGCCTCCATCCGGTCATGGCGTATGTTTTAGAATGACCGTCAATCAGAATTGTCTTTTCTTTCATACCGGGGAGACTTAGAATACTCTGATGAGTGCCTTCGTAGAGAAGTCGTGAATAGACTTCGTCTGTGAGGATATAGAAATTATGTTTTCGCGCAAGTTCTGCTATTGCGTTGAGGTCTGCTTCTGTGAGGATTCCACCTGTTGGGTTCTGTGGTGAATTGAGTATCAATAGCTTCGTGCGTTCGGTAATAGCATCAATTAGATCATCAATTCGAAAGCGAAAGTCAACCTCCTCACGAAGCGGCAGCGGCACGGCTTTGCCTCCGATAAAATCAATAACCGATTCGTAGACAGGAAAACCGGGTTCCGGATAGATTACCTCATCACCTTCATCAATTAATGCTAAAATAGTGAAAAAGATAATCGGCTTCGCACCGGGTGTAACGGTTACTTCATCTGGATGGATGTCAATACCGCGCGTTTCAGAAATGTGTTGTGCGACAACTTCTCGGAATTCAGGTAACCCTGCTGATGGACAATAGCCTGTATGCCCATCTTTCATCGCCTTGAATGCGGCTTCACAGATGTTCATAGGAGTCGAAAAGTCTGGCTGACCTATTTCTAAATGAATAATATCTTTACCTTGTGCTTCAAGGCTTTTTGCTTTGGCTAACACCTCAAACGCAGATTCTGTTCCCAAACGACTCATCCGTTTGGCGAATGTGGGGCTTCCCAAAATTATCCTCCTTTATATCTAATACCAAATTAACTTGATTCGACGTCATTAGATGAAGTCAAGCATTGCGAGGCACGGGGACCTCGCACTACAAATCGGGTTAATTGGGTATAACTGTGAATTCAGGGTCGCAGCAGTACCCGAATATATTTCTTTTAAGACAAACATATTGCAGTTGAACTTAGCAATTATTCTGCCTTTAAGATTGATCCTGTTGCTCCTGCTACCCAAGTATTTTGTTTATCTAGTACAAAAACTTTAACTTTTGTCTCACGAGATTCTTCAACTGTCCATGTATTTCCGCCATCTGTGGTGCTAAGAGTGACGCCAACGCCAAAATCACCTCCGACTGCCCATCCGACATTTTTGTCGGCAAATCGGATGCTCCGGAGTTTTTCTTGTGTCCCGCTTGTCTGCATGTTCCAATGATCTCCACCGTTGTTCGTGTGAAGGATTACACCATTATCTCCCACAGCCCATCCTGTTGAAGCATCAATGAAGAAGATGTCTTCAAGAATATCTTCTGTTCCTGTTTCTTGGATCACCCAGGTTTTCGCACCATCTATAGTTTTCTGGATCAGCGAGGCCTGACTTTTTTTGGTTGGCATAAGACGTACACCAGCAACCCAACCGGTTTTTTCGTCAAGAAACTGAATGGCATTATACAAAGATGAATCGTTTTCTCCGACTCCTTCGCCGACTTGTCCACCTTCTAGGACTTTCCATACTCGTCCGCCATTTCTTGTTGAGAGAAACGTGCCATTTTCTCCTGCTGCATATCCTATGTTCTTATTAACAAAATGGATACTCTTTAGCCATGTTCCGACCTTACTTATTTGTATATCCCAATCTTTGCCATTAGTTGTATTAGCAATTATTCCTTTTTGACCAACGACCCATCCATGATTAGAATCTAAGAAGTAGATCCCAGTGAGGTCGGCACCAAGTTGGATTTTCGATTTTTGCCATGTTACCCCACCATCTATAGTATATCCGATGAAGCCAAGGTTTTCAAAATCTTCAAGAGGGGCTGAACCTGCTACCCATCCGGTTTTTTTACCAGTAAATACGATAGCCATATAATCTCGAATTTCCGGATCCGTTTTTTGCATTACGACCCAATCTGCCATAACTGGAATAGATATTATCACACTCAAAATGACTGTGAGTCTAATGATATTAGATATTTGTAATGACGACTTTAATTTGTCCATTATAACTCCTTACATCTAAAATTTCTTCTGAGAAGAGTCTTGTTTTATAGTATAACTGTGTATCTGACATTAAGTCAAATATTTCTAAATCAATTCCATTAAAATATTTGAAAAACGTCCAGTGCAAAGTAATTAAGTTCGTATGTCCTGCTATTTTGCAACGATAATTGTTCCGGTTTTGAAACTGTCCCCAACTTGTAATTGATAGATATAAATGCCACTTTCAACGATTTCACCGTTTTCATTTTTGCCATTCCACCTTAGTTCAGTTTCGCCAAGTTGAGCACTCAAGTTTTTAACCAACACTCCATTCAGATTAAAAAGAAGCACACTAAATTCGCCTTCACCATCTTCAATACTTCGTGCGGGAAAGACAACGGTGTTAAAATCTGGATCTTGTGAGAGTGGCGTGAATGGATTTGGGAATGGTTTATCAAATAATCGGAGTCTTTTCTTTGCCGGCTCGGATTCGTTATCTGCCTCATCAATAGCCACTACTGCATAAGTAAAACTTCCTACTGACAAAGGTTGACGATGAACATACCTATGTGTATATCCCTCGGCTACATCATCTGGATGTGGCGTTAAAATTTCACGATCAGGGAGAGGTTCAAGAGTTTCGGACTCTGATGTGCCGAACAAAATACGATACATTGAAACGTCACGACTGACGCTCGCCCTCCACAAAACCTCTACTCCTTCGGTAGAAGGAACAATACGGAGGGCTGTTGGCGGTTCCGGTGCAGCGACGTCTTCTAATACATTCACGGTTTGTATTGGCGAGCGTTCTGATTGTAAAGATTTTATCTTGTATGCGGTAATTTCATAGGTGTGGCTTCCTGGCGGAACATTTACATCACGGAATGTTGTTGCCTCGCGTTTATTCACATCAATTTGGAAATCCTTATCCCGATAGATAAGATATCCGCTGACATCCAGATCTGTTGATTTCTGCCAACGTAGTGTGACATCGTTTTCGCCCGTTTTGTCGGCTTCTGCAGTGAAACCTAATACAGGATCAGGTGGCACATTGGGGATTACTTGCAAAGTTAAGTCATCGTTATTTTGTTTACTATCTGCTGGTCCTGGTTTGATAAATTCGCCGATCGGACCATCGTCAGGATTACGGAGTCTTATTCTGAAAACTGCCTCAAAAAAAGTACTCGGTGTTCGAGAATCAAATGCAATTTCATATATTGAATTCTGACTGTCCGTGATGGGTTCTTCGAGTTCTACACGCATGGTATTTCCAGAGAATACCGCCCCCGCTTTGAGTTCTGCTCCATCTCGCAGGATGCTTTTGAAATTAACCAATTGGGGGACAAATCCCGCAGGCATTATAATTTCAATAGTCTTAATTTCTTCGCCTGGTTCTGCTAATGATCTGTCAATTGAAAGCGTGACAACCAGTGACGCTGTTGAGCTGGCAGGAACAATACCTTTGGTTTCACCCGCTACGTTAATTTCACCGTGTGATGTTACCGCACCGTAACTTTGGAGAGTGAAAAGAAGACTAACGATAAAAAATAAAATAAAAATTGAGTGTTTCATAAGACGTTATCCCTTCTTTAATATGACCAACGTTGTAATCTGAAAGAAAATAATGTAATGAAGAAATTTTAATAGAGGTTAATGAACTTTCAAACCGCAACTCAATGTGTATATCTTGATAACAAGTATACCACAATTCGAATTTTAAAGATAGTCACAATCTATAGTAAATTGCTAAAATTAAAACTTTTTGTTGAAAAAATTGTCAATACATGATATAATTAATATTGTAACATAGTGGATAACGTGGGATTGAAGTTCCCTAAGAATTAAAATTTTGTGTTGTAATTCCAATTTTGAATTATTGTTGAGTCAAGAATTTTTGCTATACTTATGTCATACTCAGGAGATAAAAACGAACAGAAACACCGTGAACATTTGTTTGCGCTCGCTTCGGTTGAAGGAATCGGTCCGGTTAGAATCAAACGTTTGTTAACACGTTTCGGTAGTGTTGAACGTATTTTTAATGCGGAATTGGTTGAGATAGCACAGTTGCCGCAGTTCAATCCGATCTTAGCGTCACGGATACTAACTGTGCATAACAGATTGCCCGAATTGCGGCGGAAGTTAGAAGAACTTGCGGACAAAGGTGTAAAAGTTCTTTTTCCGGATGATGCTGAGTACCCAATACTCTTGAAACTTGTGCCAGACGCACCCACTGTACTCTGCAGAGTTGGTGAGTTATCTGAGGTTAGTGAGCAGTGCGTTGCAGTCGTCGGAACAAAACAGCCGACGGTTGATAGTATTAATGTAACTCTTGAACTCTCGATCCTTTTAGTTGAAGCTGGTTTTACGATTGTTAGTGGGCTTGCCACTGGTATAGATACAAATGCACATTACGGTGCGTTAGGTGTAAATGGTACGACTATTGGTGTTTTATCATCTGATCTTTCATCTATCTATCCGCCTGATAATCACGAACTTGCTGAGAAAATATATGAAACAGGATGTCTTTTTTCTGAACACCCGTTTCCAACACCGCCAAGCCCAGCCAATTTGGTAATGCGAAATCGAATTATCAGTGGAATTTCTATGGCTACGGTTGTGGTCGAAACCTCTAAAGAGGGTGGGGCAATGCATGCTGCCCGATACGCGCAACTACAAGACCGACATGTTTTTGCATGTCAGTGGGATTCAAATAATCAAAAAAGTAATGGAACACGTCAACTTATTAGAAGAGGTGCTATATCATTTTTACCAGATCAACTTGATACTGTCGTTGATATGTTAACACATCCAGAACGTCTTGAAACTCAACGGACAGGAACTTCAGCAGAACAAATGGAACTGTTTGAGCATTAGTTGAGCGAAATATTTCTCAATTTGCAAAAATTTCAACGTTGGATAACACATTTTGCTTGATAAAAGTTGAAATTTATGCTATTTTAAAGCAACTTATATTGAAAAATTAAATTTTCGCTTTACAAAATCAATAAAATTTTGTATAATTATATGTGAAAATCATATTTTTTACCTTTACAGATTTTGCATATTTTGCTAAACTTGAAGGTACAGAGTTTGGGCGTTGACTTTCAGAACTGAAATTAGTCTGTCCAATGGTGTTAAAAGACTACAGTTCTGCAGAAAGTTTTATTCTCAAAGCATCGTCTATCTTCTGCGCTTCGCGGAAGAAGGCAAACGAAATAGTCTGAAATTATTCGACTAAACATGGATATGATGGTAGGTTTTCGCTACATCCGTCAATACGAACAAACTACGGCACGGAAACCCCATTATTATATACAACAGTACACAATCTGTGCCCGATTTTAAGGGTGCATTACATTCTGATAACCTTAATTAAGGAGTTACCTACTCATGAAACTTTTTTTTAGAACCTTGGCAATAGTCATGGCAGTGATGCTCTCCGTTTACGCGATTGGTTGTGGAGGCGACGATCCAGACCCTGATACTCCGGACGCAGCCTTTGAAAGTGCCGACCCCGCAAGCGGAAGTGAACTGCCTGCAAACCAAAGTATCAAGGTCACATTTGATAACAACCCGGGTGATGTAACAGTCAGTGCTGGTACAGCCTCTACAGCTGGTAAATCACGGACCATCACGCCACCCGCTGATGGCTTCACTGTCGGAGCACTTTCCCTTGAAGTTACCTGGACAAATGGTGACGGCAGTCAAACGCTTGACTATACCGTCGTTGCTGCAGATGAAACCGCACCAACAGTTACTAGTAGTTCACCGGCAAACGGTGCTGAAGACCTCGACCCCGCAACGGTGTATGAAGACGGAATAGAGATTACCTTTAGTGAAACAGTCGTTAAGGGAACCCTCAAACTTATGGATGGCGACACTGATGTCGGTTGGACAGCTGCCTATGACGGTGATATGGCGACCCTGACTGGGAATGCTGGTCAAGAACTCAGCAACGAAACCGAGTACATGGTTACAGGTACAGTCCAAGATGCTGCTGGTAACGATGGCGATGTCAGCATCACCTTTGGCACTAAAACTAAAGAGTAAAATTTCGACTACTTCGCTTATTTAGGACAGCGTATCTTTGATACGCTGTCCTTTTTTATGGTGTCTGATAGGTTGGATTCACCTCTTATCTTTTTACCGAATTCTTACTACAAATAATAACACGCCTCTGTAGGAGCGACTCACCGAATGCCGGACGCGCATAAGGTGTTGATTCACTGATCGCGACTTTACATCTAATACCAAAATTAACGGGATTTTTCCTATTTTCCAGACGGTAGGTGCGGTTTCCTAACCGCACCATAGGCGTCAATTTAGTGGTTGGACGAATATGAGAAACCCTCTTTAGTCCCGTAGGGACGCAATGTTTATAGAAAACGATGTCCTTAATCTCTTAGAGCTCCGTAGGAGCGGAATGTTTATATAAGACGTTATATACATTTCGCTCCTACGGAGCTGAAGAGATGGTTTTGCGATATGAGGTACTATAAACATATCGTCCCTACGGGACTGAATATAAGACAGTCTCAGTCCTCATACTTATTGAGAGGTGTTTGTCCAAACGCAGACTTTTTCTTAAATTGACGCCTATGGTGCGGTTTCCTAACCGCACCATAGGCGTCAATTTAGTGGTTGGACGAATATGAGAAACCCTCTTTAGTCCCGTAGGGACGCAATGTTTATAGAAAACGATGTCCTTAATCTCTTAGAGCTCCGTAGGAGCGGAATGTTTATATAAGACGTTATACACATTTCGCTCCTACGGAGCTGAAGAGATGGGTTTGCGATATGAGGCACTATAAACATATCGTCCCTACGGGACTGAATATAAGACAGTCTCAGTCCTCATACTTATTGAGAGGTGTTTGTCCAAACGCAGACTTTTTCTTAAATTGACGCCTATGGTGCGGTTTCCTAACCGCACCGATAGATTGGAATCCCGTTAATTTGGTATAAAATGCGCGAAAACCGAAAACTAAATTGTACTATAGAGGCAAACTTTTTTATTTGCAAATTATCGATCTATGCTATAATGTTTTTAAGAAAAATGAACGTTTTCTGAAAAAGTGTTGTCTAAATATAGTAGAAGCCGAAGGAGAAATTTTTTGTGGAAAGAACTGAAGCATTACTCATTGATCATCTTCGTGAAGGAGATGAAACAGCATTAGCCCCGTTGGTTGAGAAGTACAAACGTATGGTACACCGCCTTGCGATACAGATTACGAAAAACCACGAGGATGCTAACGATGTTATGCAGGAAACCTTTATTAAGGTATATCAGTCAATTCACACCTTTCGGCATGAGGCGGCTTTTGAAACATGGGTATATCGAATAGCCGTCAATGAGGCACTCAACTTCGTCAAACGGCGTGAACGGCGTCGCGAATCTCCACTTGCTACGACGGAGGAATCTAATTTTCATCCAGATGTACGACAAAAGCATGAGATGGCGAATGATCCACAAATACAGGCGGAACAAGCAGAACTACGACATTGGGTTACAAAGGCTGTCAATAGCCTCTCTCTTAAACATCGGATTGTAGTAATCCTCCATGAATTGGAAGGGTTAACGCATGCAGAAATAGCATCAATCCTAAACTGCTCAGAGGGGACAGTCCGTTCAAGGTTACACTACGCCCGTAAACAACTCAGATCGTTGTTGAAACCGTATGTTGATGTTAACGTTGAGTTCTAACGAGTTTACTATAAGCAAGATTTGAAGTGTTAAATTATTCTTGAGGAGCGGTTTCTAATAAGCAGTGGAAACAGTGTGGAAACCGACATAAGTAATGAAATTGAAATGTAACGCTATACAACGCTTTATATCTGACTACATAGATGATACGCTTTCAGCGCGTGAGACTGCAAACGTTGAAACACATCTCCAGTCCTGTGCAATGTGTCAACGTGAGGTAGATTCTTTCAAAAAGACGCGTGATCTTGTTGTAGATTTCTATGTAGAACCTGAAACCTCAGATAATTATTTTCATGAATTTGAGGTAAAATTGCATCGCAGTATTGAAAATAAGGGACCGACGCGGCTAAACCAGCGCATTAAAACCTCGGTTTCGCAGTATATCTGGCGTTTGCTGACGCAGCTTCGTCAAAGTTTTGGTCGGTATAGCCGCATCAGAACAAACACCTTACCGTTATGTGCGTTCTTATTACTAATAGCAATAGGGTTTGTGGTAACACATTTGCTAAATCAGGATACCTCTATTCCTGCTATAGTTTCTCCTAAGGATATTCTTGAGCAGAAGAAATTTAGCGGAGACATTGAAACTACAGTCAACAGTTCGGAGTTAGTACAAGGTAGTTACAACGAACGTAGGACAAAGCGGAAGTATCCAAATGAGGTTAGTTCACTTACCCCGGCAGCTGATGTTGAGAAAGTTAGTTACTGGAAACTGTCTCAACCTTTGACAACTGAAACTGAAGAGCATATCATTGTGATGCATGTCAGCAAAAATCATTCTGTTCCGAGTGATGCCGCGAATTCCGAACTGGTTGTATATGCACAACCTGATATCTTGAGTAGTAAATCACCTCTACAAGATGGTGATTATGCTGCGCTTCCGTTGGAACTCCATGTTGCATCTTTTTCAGAGAGATACCAGCGCGAGCACCGCAGTTTGTCTGGAGTTGTCGGTAAGTTGATGCACGTTCCATCGGAAAGACTTACTATTCCGGAACCCTTCGATTTAAGTGGATTGTAACCAATATCAATCAACGAGGCATTCACTACGCCTCTTTTCACTGCCTTGATGTGTTATCAAGGCAGTTCGCAATCAGACTGGGTGGTTGCCATATTCCGCCCCATACTTTGACGAATTTGGCAGGGTGACACAGATTCTGAAGTTCACTCGCCGAGTAATTTTATATTTAGATCTAAAGGAGAATGTAATGAATCCAAGAATTTTGGGCATTATTGGTGGTCTCGCCTTATTGGTTGCTCTTCTCTCACCTTTTATGATGGGTAGTTCGAAAAAGGTTGAGGAACTCTACAATTCCGCTGAAGAGATGTACGCACAAGAGGATTATGAAGGGGCAATCGCCAAGTATACTGAAGCACTTGAAGAATCTACGAAACGCGGTGTGAAAACCGCAGTGATTGATAAGGATTTCACAACACTCGCGAATTTTAAAATTGCAGTGGCTTATTCTCGATTCGCTGAAAAGACAGGGGATGCGAATCATTTTGATACTGCGATTGAACACATCGAAAAAGTCGTGTCTAACGCAACTATTTCCAAACACCAGGAAGGACTAACGTACCTCTGGGGGCATGTGCTTTATCGAAAAGAGCAATTTGGACTTGCAGAAGCGAAGTTCAAACAGTTGATTGAAAACTTTCCGACCAGTCTACAAGTAGAGAACGCATGGTATGCGATCGGACAATTGAACTATAAACTCGGAAACTATGAAGACTCTCGAACGGCCTTTAACAATATTCTTATTGGTTTTCCTAATTCTGAATTTAAGGACGATGCCCAGTTACTTATCGCCCAATCGTTCCTTGACGAAAGCAACTATGATCAGGCTTACCCAGAGTTTGATAAATTTGCTACCGAAGAATTTAAGAACTATCCTGAACTACACGCCGAGTCGATGTATAAAGCTGCTTTCTGTTTGAATCAACTTGACAGATATGACGAGGCGATCAGTCGTTATACCAACTTCATCACGCAGTTTCCGGAGCATAATCTTGTCACAGCGGCATACTTTGACCAAGGTGCGATTTATGCTAAGCAGAAAGACTATGACAACGCACGTGTTAACTATGAGTTGGCACTGCAAAATACCGCGGACAAGGGACTCCAATCTGAAATTCAATCTGCGATTGGACAAACGTACTACGAGCAAGCTGACTATGAAAACGCTATCGTCGCCTACACCAAACTGCTTGATGAATATCCAGAAAGTGCATTTCTTGGTGATGCGAAACTCGGCATAGCTGACAGTAATTTCCGGTTGGAAAGTTGGGAAGAGGCGATTACTTCATATAAAACGGTTATTGAACATGAACAGAGTGAAATAGAAGAAAATGAAGGGGTAGAGCTTAATTTTACACCCTATTGCGCCTACCAAATTGGAGAGACGTATTACAAACTTGGTAAAAATCAGCGCGATTCAGGTCAACTTGAAGAGTCAAAAGCAACCCTTGAACTCGCGTTAGAATGGTACCAGAGAACCGTTGACGACTTTCCAGAAAACCCTGTTGCGCCACACGCATTATATGGGGCAATTTGGACACTGAATGACTTGGACCGTAAGGATGAATTGGAGAAAGTCGCCCACGAATTTATTGAAAAAAATAAAAACCATAATGATTTTGATATCCTTGCTGCAGAGGTACAACTCCGTTTTGCCGACATCAAACGCACTGAATTTAAGCAATACGTTGAAGCGGCAGAAGAATACGCTAAGTTGTGGGACTACCGTCCACTTCCAAAATTCCATCTTGTCAAATTGATGGGAAAATTCTTTGAAGGTCGTTCCTACTACGAAGCTGCTAAACCTGAAGGGTATCAAGCAGGTGATCCCACCGAAAGTTTCAATGCAGAATACCTTCAAAAATCTGTAGCGGCATACCAAGATGCTGTCCAGATGTTTTCTGATGATGCTTTCCTTCCAGGTATCACTGACGGTTTTTACTCAGATTTCTCAGAACGTATCGCACAAATTGAAGCATGTCTGATGAACGAGGCACTCTCACACGAAATGCTTGATGCGTGGGATACAGCGCGGGAACGTTATGCCATGATACCTGAAAGCAGTGAATACTACCACCAGTCGCTTCTGCTCGCTGCAAATAGTTATGTGAATCAGGGTGACAAGGACCAAGCGATCACCTATTACAATTCAATTTTGCCGAACCTTGCAAGTAATAAAAACAACCTTTCATTGGCAGAGATTAAGCTCGCGGACTTGCTTCGCGCTGAGAAACGTTTTGAAGAGGCTGCTGTCCAATATCAGGCTGTCGTTGAAGGTGATCCGACAGGTGAATATGCAGATGACGCGCAATATCTTATAGGACTGTGTTTTTACCATGCTTCTGCCGATAAACCTGAATTTATAGAGACAGCTGAATCTGCTTTCAATCAAGTCATTAGTGTATATGGCGACAGTCCTAATGCTATTGAAGCCTATTACGGTTTGGCTCTTCTCTACCAGGATGCTGCCCTAAAGCATGGTGATACATCTAAGTGGGCACTCGTTCTGCAGGTAGCAGATGCGGCAAATGAAAAGTTCGCTAACAGTAACGAAGAGGAGATTCTCAATAGACTCGGACGTATTGATCTTATCAAAGCATCTGCTCTTGAAAATACGAATGCTGATGATGTTGATGGTCTTGTTGCAAGCCTGCAACGAATTATTGATAATACAGGGGCACCCATAGATGCTCGCATCCGATCACAACTCAAAATCGGACACACTTACTACGGCAAAGAACGTTTTCAGGAAGCACTTGCTGCATATAAGTTGTTCGTAGAGAACTTCCCAGATAGTGATATCGCGCCAAGTGCACAATATCAAGCTGCTGTCTGTTATTACCAGATAGCGAAGAAAGCAGAAGACGCCGAATCTGCGCAACTTGCCTATACGAATGCTGCCAGTGCAGCAGAGAAAGTCGTGGAGATGACAGACAACATTGAAAGCCTCGTCAGCGCAGGCTATACTCTGGGCTTGATAAAGTTAGGGCTGAAAGACACGAAGGGTGCTATTGAAGCATTCATGCGGGTGACTGCCCTAGAAGGTCAAACCGAAGACGAAGCACGTAAGGATCTTATCTCTCAGGCACACTCAAGACTTGCTGAATTGCATAGCAATGAAGGTAATTATAAAGATGCTGTAAAAGAGTATCAATACATTATCGCTAATGATGAAGATACTGACCTACGTGGACGTTCTTACTTTGCAATTGCGTATACCCAAGATGAGCATCTTAAAGTGTACGATGACGCGTTGAAAAATTACCAGAGTGCGATTGAATTGGCTGATGACGTGGTTAAGGCGCAATCCCTATACAGGATGGGCTTGATTTATCAGGATAAAGTCAATAAACTTGATAAAGCGTTAGAAGTGTTCCAGGATTTGATCGCCAACTATAGTTCGGAGCAAAATACTGGTGTTGCTTCTATGGTTGCTGACGCGGGGCTTCGTCGTTCAGACCTTTATGTAAAGTTGGGACGTTTGGACGAAGCTATTGCTGAAGCAGTTAGTTCATTAGAAAAACTCAAGTCAAGTGCGAAAGCAACTGTTGCCCAGAAAGTTGCTGCGCAATACAACCTCGGCTATCTTTATTCTGATAAAGCGCGCTCCCTTTACTCCGATGAGCCAGGTACTGAGCTTAAACCCTATATTGATATGAGTAGGCTTGCTGCTACCGCTTTCTTTGAAGTCAGCAAACTTGCTGCACCCATTGAGAGTGCGGATAAGCAGACGGTCATCTTGTATGTCCAAAACGCACTTTTCCAGTCAGGTCAGATTTACTATTCTGTCGGTATCAGTCTCAAGCGACGTGAAGAATTATTGCCTGCAATTGAGCCGCTTACAGCATTTGTAAAATATGCGGATACAGGTGTATTCCCTGCTTCAGACGACTTACAAGGAAACGTTGAAACAGCTTTAACGTATTTAGCTTCTGCTAACTTTGATCTGGGACGAATGCAGGTAGGTTTAGACGAAGAGATGTCTGCCCAATCTATAGCCTATTTTGAAAAGGCTGCGGATCTTTTCAGCAGTCTGGTTAAACGCTCTCCGAATGCAATGGATGCTGCACTCTGGCAGTATCAGGCAGGTGAGGCTTTCTATACAACCGAGCAATTTGATAAGGCAATACCTGAATATGACAAGGTCAGACGGGTTAACAAATCGCATGAAAAAGCCCCGGAGTCCTTGTACGCTATCGCTACTTGCTATCAGTTTTTGTCTGAAGCAGCGAAAAGTGCTGGTGATGCAGCTGGTGAAAAAGCATTGCTTGATAAACTTTTTGAGACGAACGAAATTCTTATCAAGGAGTTTAAGAATAGCAGGTTCGCTGGTGATGCCTTTATCAACATTGGGAATAAGCACTACAATACTGCGTTGGACAAAAGCCTTGAAGCAACCGAGCAAATTCGCCTTTTCCGATTAGCGATTGATAACTATAAGCTCGCGCTTGCTTCACCCGGTCTCAGCGTAAAGTCCAAAAACGACGCGGAGGGCTTTCTTGGTGACACCGAAAGTTATCTCGCACATAATGAGTATGAGCATGCTCGCAAAACACTCGGCAGAGCCCAAAGATCAGGTAAAAAGTCTGAAATGGAAGCTGTAATTGAGCTTTTCAAGGCAATAGTTAAGGAATATCCTGACACCAAGTATGGTGACCTATCTTACGTTAGATTAGGTGATGCGTATACGATCCTCGCTAATAAAGAGAAAAAATATTATCCTGACGCATTGTATTATTTCAAACGTTTGCCTAAGAAATATGAGCTCAGAGAAGCAACTGATATTCAGGTAAAGGATGGAATTAACTATGCCATTACGAAGTCAATTGTCATTGAAGAGTATATGCAAGATCAAAACATTCAGCCACGGCAAGAATCTGAGGGCGGTAACTAATTGTCTGGACTGACGTAAACTGTATTTCGTAGGGGCAGGTTTATACCTGTCCCTATCCTATTTTACACCCAATTAACCCGATTCGTAGCGCGAGGTCCCCGTGTCTTGCAATGCTGACTTTATCAGAAGACTACAAATCAAGTTAATTTGGTATTATTCGTAGGTATATGGTAGTTCTCAAACCTTATTACCTTACGTAGAAATCCTACCTTATGCTTATAGACCGAAATTATGTCTATCTTGTGGCAGAGTCCACAAAATTGTAATAGACAACAGAGGAGTTACTAAAAAAGTGTATGATGAATTAAGGGTGCCACCGCGCATCCTACTCGGTCCTGGACCCAGCATAGCAAATCCGCGCGTTCTCAAAGCAATGACAACCCCCATGCTTGGGTATTTAGATGCTGATTTTGTTGATGTAATGGATGATACCGTTTCCCTGATGCGCCAAGTTTATGACACTCAAAATACGCTTACCTTTCCTGTTTCCGGTACAGGTACTGCAGGAATGGAAGCAGCACTCATCAACATTATTGAGCCAGGGGATGCTGTAATTGTTGGTGTTAACGGTTACTTCGGAGGCAGAATTGCAGATATTGCAGAACGGTGCGGAGCACTCGTTACACCTGTCCACGCTAAATGGGGAGATATTATTAAACCGGAACAGATCGCTGAAGCTTGCGACAAAGTTACACCAAAACTCGTCGCTGTGGTTCATGGTGAAACGTCTACCGGTATTTTGCAACCTTTGGAGCAGCTAATAGAGATTGCCCATCAAAATGGGGCATTGTTTCTTGCGGATTGCGTCACATCACTTGGTGGGCAACCCGTTGCATTAGATGCGCGTGGCATTGACATCGCCTACAGTTGCACACAGAAATGCCTTGCAGGTCCGCCAGGACTTTCACCAATCAGTTTCAGTGATCGCGCCGTTGAAGCGATCCGGAATCGCAAAACGAAGATTCAGAGTTTCTATTTGGATGTGACACTGCTTGAAGAATATTGGATGGGAGACTCCCGAAAATATCACCATACCGTATCTATGTCTCTAATTTATGCCCTACGCGAAGCACTTCGGGTCGTAGTGGAAGAGGGAGAAGCAGCACGTTATCAACGGCATGAACGTAATTCTCGTGCGTTGATCGCAGGTGCAGAAGCTATCGGTCTACAACCTGCCGCGGTAGAAAACCATCGCGCCCCGATGCTGACCACATTGCGTATTCCTGATGGAATTGATGATGTTACTATACGAAAACGTCTTATAAAAGACTACGGTATTGAAATTGGCGGTGGATTGGGTATCTTTGCCGGAAAAGCATGGCGGATTGGACTTATGGGAGATGCTGCGAACGAACAGAATGTTCTGCTCGTTTTAAACGCAATTGAGAAACTACTTATTGAATTCGGACACCGTGTTGATACCGGTACAGCTGTTAGTGCCGCTGCTACGGTTTATCAGAACGGTTGAACCTAACAAGTTATACCATTTCTGAATGATCGTCTATCATTAGCAAAAAACGCGTTTGTCCTCGCGCAATTCACGCGCCTCTTGCACACTTCCCTGAATGGGAAACCCAAAATCTTATAATGATATTTTATCTTTCAGAAATGGTATTATACCAAATTAACTTGATTAGAAGTTTTCTAATAGCGGTTAGCATGGCGAGGCACGGGGACCTCGCGCTACAAATTGCGTTAATTTGGTATTATACCAAATTAACGGGATTCGACGTTTTCTGATAAAGTCAGCATTGCGAGGCACGGGGACCTCGCGCTACGAATCGAGTTAATTGGGTATTATGAGCGGGTATGGTGCGACGTGCTATGTCTGCTCATTGTGCTTTCAAAGCATGTTTGACCGCTGATTGGATTGCCATCATGTGGACATTGATGCGTGTTTCCCATTCTGACTGCGTCGGTGTTTCAAGAATTAGACACCTTGTTTTTATCTGTTCAGCCAAATACCTCCCGCGTGTCCATCCTTTCGTCGTAACCGTATCAAGAAGTGTTATCATCCCATTTTCGTTGCGATGCTCTTCTATCCAAGGTTCCCGATTGATTGCACACACTCCTTCAACGTTTTTTACAACAGAACCGCCGATCGGATGACATGTTGAGGCGCGGCGTTCCCATAGATAAAATCCGTCACTATCTGCATCTTCGTGCAAATCTAAAGCAAGTTCAATCGTACCACTTTTTCCTATAGTGTTATGATTTGTTTGTTTTTGCGCGTGCCGGAATTGCGTAAGTAGGAGTGATTCTGCGATAAACGCTGTTTCTGAACACCGATTTGGCGTTTCAAACATTCGATTGAGATCAAGACACTCAGCATTTTCACGGATATCTCGTTCATATCCGTAAGGATTATCACAAGGCGAGATGAGCCAGTTGTATTTGTAAAACGGGAATGGGTGAGAATAATGTTGCGTATCATCGGCTAAAAGTTCAATGAGACGCATTGCACATTCAACCCCTGCAGGTTCATTACCGTGGATACCTGCAGACACATAAATTAAGGCTGCATTGGTTTGTCGCGGGGTGTAATGCACACAGCATAGCGGATAAGACGAATCCTCTGATAATGTATGAATCTGGGTAGTATTTGCTTGATGCCAGACATTGAGGCGGTCAGATTTTTTGAGAGCATCATGAATACGATCTACGACATCCACATAGTTTCGGTCTCTCACCCGAATTACTCCCATTCAATCGTGCTTGGTGGTTTTGAACTAATATCGTAGACAACGCGATTGATCCCCTGTACCTCATTGATAATTCGGGTAGAAATCTTAGCTAAAACATTATCAGGGATTCTCGCCCAATCTGCTGTCATTGCATCGTTGCTTGTAACAGCACGTAGCGCAATCGCATTTTCATAAGTTCGTTCATCTCCCATCACACCGACACTTTTGACTGGTAGAAGCACTGCCAATGCCTGCCAAATTTCATCGTACAATCCTGATGCTTTAATTTCATTGATAAAAATTGCATCTGCAAACCGAAGTACCTCTAGTCTTTCTGGTGTCACCTCACCGATTATTCGGACAGCAAGCCCTGGTCCAGGAAACGGATGTCTCCCAAGGACGTGGGGTGGGACGTTCAGTTCCGCGCCGACTGCACGTACCTCGTCCTTGAAGAGTTCACGGAAAGGCTCAATTAGTTCAAACGGCATATCGGGTGGGAGTCCACCGACATTGTGGTGCGTCTTGATCGTGGCAGATGGACCCTTGGTTGAGACGCTTTCAATAACATCTGGGTAGAGAGTGCCTTGTGCAAGAAAATGACAAGGTCCGAGATGCTTTACTTTTGCTCGGAAGGTTTCTATGAATTGCACACCGATAACCTTTCGTTTCTGTTCCGGGTTAACAACACCTGCTAAACCATTCAAAAAAGATTCGGTTGCATCCACGAATTCTATTTTTAATCCGAGTGCTTTGCAAGTAGCTAATACCTGCTCCGCCTCATTTTGACGCAGTAGTCCGTTGTCTACAAAAACAGACACTAAAGCATCGCCTATCGCCTCATTGAGGAGTGTCGCGAGCACCATCGAATCTATGCCCCCACTGACAGCACACAACACCCTTTCGTCTTTCACCTTTTCTCGGATGTCTGTTATGGCTTCCGCAATAAAAGTGTCCATTGTCCAAGTTGCTTCACAACCACAGATGTGTCGGACGAAGTTGTAGAGGATTTTATCAGAATCTCGTGTATGTTCAACTTCGGGGTGGAATTGTAAACCGTACAACGTACCGCATGAGTTTACCATGGCGGCGATAGGCGAGTTCGGAGTTTGTGCTATTGTGTGGAATCCATCGGGCAAGTTATCAATCCTATCTCCATGGCTCATCCAAGCCGTCACTTCCGATGGAAGTCTGGTAAATAATGGTTCTGATGTGGTGTTGACTTGGAGTTGTGCCTTCCCATATTCTCGTTCTGTCGCAGGATGGACTTTGCCGCCTTCCAATAGATAAGCGATTAGTTGCATACCGTAGCAGATACCTAAAACCGGTATGTCAAGAGAGAAAAGCGCAGCATCTATCTTCGGCGCATCTGCTTCGTAGACGCTCGCGGGCCCACCCGAAAGGATTATCCCTTTTGGTGCGATTTTCTCAATGTCGGTAAGCGGTAATGTATAGGGTTGGATCTCACAGTAAACCCGCTGTTCTCGAATACGCCGAGCAATTAACTGCGTATATTGCGAGCCAAAGTCTAATACGACAATAGCATCTCGCTTCATGTCTTTTCTCCGTTTTTAGATCGTGGGTTTTCAGCAGAAGTGATAATACGAAATCTGATAATATGGTTTGATGACATACTCCCCGAGCTAAAGCAACGGGGTTTCTTTCACTGATTTACAGTGTTCTCTGCTCAGGCAGAGCGACAGAGGTGTTGATTGTATCTAACACCAAAGGGGGATGCCAGGTCCCCAACTACTGGGTTATTTATTAACCCAGATACTTTGTTGAATATATTTATAGCACCGACACCATCACGATGATATCTAAAATCGCATCGTTTGCAGTGATAGTTTCGGTTCTTCGGTTTCTTTCTATGTCCGCATTTTGGACAGGTTTGTGAGGTGTATGCTTCTGATTCAGAAACAACTTTGATACCAGCAAGCTCGGCTTTATAGCATATTTTCTGTGCGATGCGTGCGAAAGCCCACTAGTGTAGTTTCTGATTGGACTTTTTCGAATACTTGATGTTATCTCTGATACCTTTTAGGTCGCCTATCACAATCGTATCCGCCTTCGCTCTTTGGCAGTCGGATATAAAACGTGATGTGATTTTATGTTCGGCATCTTTGATTTGGTCATCAAGTTTTTTTTGACAAAAGCAGAGGCTGTTAGCGGTTTTTCATCCCCGCCTTAAAAGACAGGCTTTCAAACCGAATATTTGGTAATTTTCCATTAGCGCGCTTAATTTAGATTGACATTTCGTTTGACAAGTTCAAGAAAAAATGGAGTTTCACATATCATCGTTGCGGTTCGCAATCAATAATTTCCCCTGTTTCAGGTTCAAAAATCACCCCATAGTATCCTTGTGGCGCGAACGCTACATCATCCCACATTGCTAAGTCTGTATTCGCATCCTGCAGATAGTAGCAGCCTTTGCGCGGGTGTTCAGTCGCTTCAATAGTCCGAACGTGGTAACAATGATTATGGAACTGAATCGTGTTCCCATAGATGATGATGTATCGGTCACCAAACAGGCTATGTGCAATCTGATTGACAATATAAGGATCTATTTTAATATTATGCAATACTTATGATAGCCGATGATATTAACCTATATATTTCCGTGCAATACTATGTATTTCACTTCTTATACGGTTTGCAAGTTACTAATAGATAGTAACCAGGGTTCATCTACCAAAGCACGCAGGAATATCCCGCGTGCGCCATTCAAATCTCTGTTCATCTTGAGTCCTGTGCTATCTTTGATTATCTTTCGTCCGCCGAGTGATTTTCTAATCTCACCATTCCAAGAAACTGTTTTTGATGTGTATGCTTCACAGACATCAACTACAATACATCCAGTTTCTTTCGCTTTATGTTTGAGAAACTGTTTGAACCGATAGTGAGAAAGTGTCAACATTTGCCGTGCAGACTCCTTTCGTAGTTTGCGTTTTCCACGCATCACCATATCTGAAGTCTCAAATGTGGGGAGTAGGATAATATCAAAGTTATCTACAAGGTATCGTGCCACTTTCTTATGCAACTCATCAATAAGGTTTCTGATGCGTTTTCTGATACGATTTGCAGCGCGTCTCATGTTCCTGCGCGATTGTTTAGTCGCTTTTGTTGCACGAGATAAAAGGTTATCTAAATGTGAACAGAGTCTTTGTATACGATTAATAGCATGGTGTCCAAGCCATCCGAAACCACGCTCATGAAAATATGTGAGGAATGTTCTCACGCCAGGGTCTAAAGCGACAACACGCCCGTTTGACTTTCGCTTCGGAGTTGTCACAGTATAAGATACACATAGATAGTATTTATCATTCTCTTTTACCAGTCGGGAGTCACAGATATTATCAGGTAACATCTCTGACATCTTTAGATCACCAAGTAAGGTCCGATAGACACCGCGTGGTTTTATAGCAGACTTTGGAATGAAAATACTATCGGATGGATTGCGTTTGGATTTAAAAGAAACAGATTGATATTCACCTGTTTTCTGACATTTTTGCTTTGCTTCTCTAACAGCAATGCAGGCGTCACGGATAGCAACAGACTTTATCTGATACGGAGTTTCTTTGCTCCAATCCGGTAAATCGTGAAGGATACCTGTTTTTATCGCTTTCCAATTCGCTTTTGTGTCCGTTTCGTTCAACAAAGCAACGGTTTTGTTGAACGTGAAACGTGCAGTGCCCAACCACTGCCGAAGTGTTTCACGTTGTTCTGTTGTCGGATAGACTCTTATCTTCTTTGATTTTGTCACGGTAACTTCTGAGCCCGGGCATGCTGCAACTGAAGACATGCAGGATTGCGAGAAGATCCGTTGTGAGTTCTTCTTGCGGACTATGTTCTGTTTGGTCCAAAACCACGAGTTCGCCACCGTTTTGTTCAATAAGGTATCGTATAAGGTCGATACCGAATCGGGCGAGTCTATCCCGATGGGCAATAACAACTTGGAGCTTATCACCTCGCATAAGCCATTCCAATAAGGTTCTAAGCCCTTTTCTTTTGAAGTTGATACCACTTCCGATGTCTCTGATAACTTCTGCGGCGGGGTAGATGCTTCGCATATACGCAACTTGTCGTTCAAGGTCATCTCTTTGCTTTGTGCTGGATACTCTGCAGTAGCAAACAGTTGTAATTGATTTGGATTTGCTTTTGATGTATCCTTCAACATCATAGCGTCTGTGACCGCCTCCTGTGCGGATAATATCAATCTTTCCTTCATTTGCTAACTTCCTTAAATGGTCGGGTGTATAATCCAGCAGTTCACTTGCTTTACGTGCTGATACATAAGCCATATAATAGCATACTATAAATCCACATAAATATCAAGAAAAATATAGATTTTTAGATACTGTTACTCAGCCTTTGCCATTATCGGTTCAGTCTATTTCCAGAATGATTGATAGGTCATTCTGGTTTACCGATAATAATATCAATTCTACGGTTTTTTTCTTGTGAATTCTTATCAATCGGCTGAGATTCACCTAAACCGACAACTGTCAAACGTTTTTCCAAGAGTTTTCCTTTATCAATTAGGAATGTTTTGACCGAGTTCGCTCGCCTTTTGCTCAATGCCTTATTAGCTCCGGCAGGCCCAAGTGAATCGCTATGTCCTTCAATTCTGACAACGTACCCCATAAAATCATCTTGTAGTAGAATAGTAGCAAGTTTCATAAATGTTGGGAAAAATTCATCTTTTAAGCGTGTGCTTGTTGTTGCGAATAGGTTTCCACTGATTCTGATTAGCACACCTTCTTCACGTTCTATGACGATTGCTTTTGGAATTTGCTTTGCTGCCTCAACGAGAGATGTTTGCGCAGAATCTTGCAGTTCTGTCTTTTTAATTGCGCGTTGTATGTAATCATTACTTTGCTGAGCAGCATCAATAGCGGCTGTGTATTCTTTTTTCCCGAGAGCTGCCTCCGCAGTTACCAGAGCTGAAGTAGAGAGTTCGAATAGTTGTGGGGCATATTGTGGAACTTTAGTCTCTGTTTGTTTAGTAATCGCTGCTTTGACTGATGCCACAGCACCTTGTGCTTTTTTGATCTTCGCGGTAAGTTCCTGCTGTGCACGTCTGCGAAATTCAGCGGTTTCTGAAGTAACTATAACTTTATCTGCTATCTGCTCAGTCACTTCCGCAGCCTGCTTTGCTTCTGTATAACGATTAGCTTGTAACTCCTTTTTCGCGATGTCAAGTTGGTTACGCGATTCTTGGAATTGTTTTGGGTCGTGTGTGGCTGCGTTCAAAGATTCTGCGCGCTGCACCTTGAGTTTTGCGCGTTCAATAGCAATAAGCGCAGCAGTTTCGGCTGCGGAACGGCTTTTCTGAAGCAAAATTGCCTGTTCATGTAGATTGTTGGCTTGTGTTTGAACATCTTTTAATACTTTTTCTGCCTCGTTGAACTCTTTTCGTTCAAGGTGGGATTTTGCTAACACTATTGTCGATTGGACACGTTCGTACTCTGCTGTCCCTTCAATTTCAGGATAAGTTCGTTTGGCAATCGTGACAAGAATTTCTGCTCCAGGTATTGGCAGGCTAATTTCTGCACGCCGAAGAGCATCTTTTGTCTCCGTGAGATCTGTTGTGAGTAAACCAGCGCGTTGTTTTTCTACCTCAATCTCTTTCAAGGCTTTCGCATTTTCAATCGTTTTCATCTCATTGCGAATCTTCATAATTTCTATTTCATAATCTTTTTCAGTTATCACCTCTTGTAACATCTGTTCGCGAATTGAAACGAGTTGTGCTTGTGCCTGTTGCTGTTTCGCCTTATATAAAGCGATCTGGGCGACAAGTTCTGCCTGATATGCGAATTCCATGCTTTGTGCGTTGTCTTCACGTTCTTGTGCTTGTTTAGCGAATTTCAAAAGTTTAACTGCACGGCTGTATTCGTCAGTCGCGAGTTGTTCGGCACCCAAGTCTGCTGCTCTGGAAATTGCCTTCTGACCATTTTGCAGTTGCGTTTCTAAAATAACCCCATCAATTTCAAGAGACACACATCCGCAACTTATCAGACATCCTATAAGAAGTAACCATCCATAAAACCGCATTTGGAGTTCCTTCATTTCTTCAACGAAGCGAGTTCTGCTTTAAGTGTTTCAAGATTGTTGAGAACTATTGCTGTAGCCTGTTGTCGCAACTCTAATTGCGCTTGTGCTTCCTTAACCTGTGCTTCCTGCCGAACTGCTAACGATTTTTCTGTTGCGATTCTCGCATGGAGATATGCCCGTAATCCTAATCGATATGCGCGCTCTACACTACCAGATTGTATAGAAGATTCTGCATTGATGAGCAACTCTTCCGCCGAGTTTATCTCGCTGACTGCGACATCGCGCGCACCAACGTTGTCAGCATAAGTAATACTTACCCGCGCATTGTCTATGGTTTCAATTGCCAATTGTTTTACTTGTGTGCCGCCGCAACCTAACGCCACAGTTAGCAATAGGAGGGGGATTATCCGCTTCACGATACTTCCTCTTTATTAGATTGACATATAGGGTGTCAACGACCCAAGAGAATTCAATACAATGTCAAATAAGCAAAAAAGCCCCACATTACGGTGAGGCTTTCTGGAATACGTCAATGTACTAAAACGCTGGACGTTCTGAGAATGTACTAAAACGCTGGACGTTCTGAGTAAACACTCACCTTGCGGCGGTATTTGTCTTTACGTTCAAACCAGACATAGCCATCAATTTTTGAAAAGAGCGTATAATCCCTGCCGACTCCGACGTTATTGCCAGCGTGCAAATGAGTTCCGCGCTGCCGGACGAGAATGCTCCCTGCGGTAACCTGATGGCCTGAAAACCTTTTAACGCCAAGCCGTTTTCCGATACTGTCACGACCGTTACGTGTACTTCCGCCACCTTTCTTATGTGCCATCGGATTCAACCTCTTCCCCGCCAATAGCGGTAATTTTAATACGTGTATATGATTGACGGTGACCTGCTTTACGTTTGTAACCTTTTCGACGTTTGGACTTGAATACGATGATCTTTTTTGCACGCCCTTGCTGAACGACTTCACCTGTAACCGACATATTCTCAAGGTAAGGGGTGCCGGTTTGCAACGTGCCATCTTCACCGGCAATCGCTAAAACGGAGGGAAACGTGACTGTTTCACCGACAGCATTGTCCAATTTTTCTAAATCTATGAGGCTTCCTACCTCAACACGATGCTGTTTCCCGCCGTTTGCAAATACTGCATACATTTTGTTTTCACTGTTCCTTTAAACCTGGGTAATTGTATATAAACGCATACAATTCCCGATTAGCACCCGCCTAAGCAGGTGGAAGAACCGTCAAAGTTAGGGTTTCCGTAAACACTAACGCTTTTTCTACGCCGAGTGTCCTCACAGTGTCAGGGTTCGTCTCACTCATGAATGAAACCTTTACAGTCGCTTCCCAACTTGGTTGTTGTTAGGTGTGTTCGATCCGGACACAGACAACTGTATGCGATATAGGGGGATTGAACCCCTAAAACGCCTATCGTTTATCGCTTGAAATATCTAAATCTGCATTTATCAAGGTAAATCTGTGTTTTGACTACTTAGCACTCTTCTCCTTTTAGGTGTAGAAACTCCCGTGATAGCACCCACTACCTAAAGGTAGGGGCTTCGGTTTCATCACAACTGCGGTCTTCTCTAAGAGATTACCGTCTTATTATCGCTCCACCAGTAGGCAATTGTCTGCAAAAAACAGATTTATCGTGCGAAAACTTTCACGGCTATCCCTGCCTACAAAAAATGAAATTGGGGGTAGCGAAACACTACGCGGGAATTTTACCGCCCTACGAATTATGGGTTTCCACTACCGAAACATTTTGGACAACTTGCCACATACCTTCTCACGGGTAAGGATAGCACCTGCACAAGCGTGCGGGGTGAGAATGCTACCTAGCAAGTTAATAGAATTATACTACAATTTGGGCAGAATGTCAAATCTTTTTTGAGACTACAAAACCCTACACCGTCTACATCCTCTACCTAAAAGCAGGGGTTTTGACAGGGGAGTGATAAATGGAGAAGGATATTCTATTTTCTATTTATGCTCTATTTAGCCATATCGTAGAAAATGTGTGATGAGCACCTTGGGCACACCTATCCACCCATATATTGTAATTCTGATATTCACATTATGCCACATTTTCTGTCAAAAGTCAAGTCTTTTTGAAATATTGCAGGGTCATTCAGTTTTCAAGTTTTTCAGGACATTTTAGAGAGGGTCGCGATTCGGAGATCGCTCCTACAGAAGATCGACCTGAGCATCAGGTGAGAATTACTGGACAATTGAATGGCTCTGGCAGTTTATAGGGTTATTTAGTTTTAGGCTTTTTGCCCATTTTAGACGAAAAGTCGCGATTCGGAGATCGCTCCTACAGGGGAAAGTCTTAGATTGAAAATCTAAATATTCGGAGAACTAAATAGCCCTGGCAGTTTACTGCAGCACTTGACAAGAATACCGGCGACACTTTGTGGTTGCAACATCGGAAGGTCGACTCAGATTAGAGAGGGTCGCGATTCGGAGATCGCTCCTACAGAAGATCGACCTGAGCATCAGGTGAGAATTACTGGACAATTGAATGGCTCTGGCAGTTTACTGCAGCACTTGACAAGAATACCGGCGACACTTTGTGGTTGCAACATCGGAAGGTCGACTCAGATTAGAGAGGGTCGCGATTCGGAGATCGCTCCTACAGAAGATCGACCTGAGCATCAGGTGAGAATTACTGGACAATTGAATGGCTCTGGAAATATTGCAGGGTCATTTATAGTAAAATATATCTTGACAATTCAGGACACCTCTGCTAACATAAACATCAAAGTTAACCTAAAACCTACACTCCGCACTTCTGATTTTCGATTTTCGGTATTTATTTCTCAAACCTGCGTGGTCCCTACATTGAGTAAGCAATTTCAGGTGAACCGGAAAAAAGACAAGTGGAAAATAGAATCTTAATTCACAACTCCAAATCTCCCCTATCCTGTGCGAATCCTTTCGTGACACGGGTTTGTCGTAAAATACCAAAATGTGTCAAAACAAGTGCGGAGTGTAGGCTAAAAGAAAATGTAATACCAAATTAACTTGATTAGAAGTAGGACGAGGGCCCCGTGCCTTGCAATGCTAACCGCTATTAGAAGTCTTTTGATATAGAACACCGTTGTGAGGAGGCCCCAGAGACCTTGCACTACAAATCCCGTTAATTGGGTATAATACCTCCCAAAATCAAGTTTCTTTTGCGATTTCCGCAGATATATGTTATCTTAAATGAAGATTAAGAATTTAATCGGGTAATTTTCAGTTTCCTTGTAAAGTCCGGTGCGGTTAGGAAACCGCACCTACCGGGGTTTGATCCCGAATTACCTAATTTATTTTTTAATCTTCATAAAAGATAAAATTCGACCACACCGAAGAGGACAATTCTTTGAATATCCCCAAAAAACTGATTAGTATCCTCTTTATCTGTAGTTTTTTTCCATTTCTTGCTGCAGCGAACCCACCAAAGGTACGCAGTCATCTACCTCCAAATTCCGTTGCGATGAGCGATGATGCGTTAGCCACTTTTTTCAATCCAGCAGGATTAGGCACTAGCCGCGCACTGAATTTATATTACTTAAGAACATACCACAGCGATTGGGCAGGTGATGATGCGCTCTTTATCTCTGCACCGGGCGGTGGATTCAGCATGGAATCCGTAAACGCTGCGAATGATACTGACTTTATACGTTACAGTCTGTCTGCTGGACGGCATTTCGGTAGCGGCTTGTTTTGGGGAACAAACTACAGTTGGGTTAACTCTGACGACAGGTATTATGATCGTTTTAAATCGCTCTCTGTCGGTTTGATGTATCGTCGCCGCTATTTCTCAATCGGGGCTATAGGACGCGACCTCAACCGTCCAAAATTACGGAATCTAAAGTTACCCAGAACCTACGATATAGGCTTTGCCTTGCGTCCGGGGACATGGCGTGCAACCTTTTCCGTAGATATGCAGAAAACGCAAGATGTGAGTGAAATCGATCTTAGTTATGCTGTTGAAATCCGCCCAATTCGTGAACTCATGCTCCGTGGTACGTACAACAGCGATAGAAGTTTTGATATTCGATTCGGCATCAACTTAGGGAATTTTGGTATCGGCACAGCAAACTACTTTGATGATAATAGGAAAACAAACGTAGGAATCGGTTACTTCCACTTTTCGACTGCCTCCATAACAAAGCCAATTCCTCGTAAACGCATTTTTCTCGATTTAGGAATGGAACAACTTGACACAACACTTCGCATCGCTAAATGGGACAAAGATGTGGCTGGTGTTTTAATCCGAATTAACGGTAGCAAATACGGAATGGGACAATTCCAAGAGATCCGCGATACTATTATGGAATTCAAGGAATCGGGTAAAACCGTTCTCTGCCATATCACCGATTGCTCAACCGGAGATTATATCGTTGCCTCTGCTTGTGATTCAATCTTCATGCATCCAAGTGCTGAGGTGCGTCTAATCGGTTTACGGTCAGAACGTTCCTTCTACAAAGGGGCGTTGGATAAACTCGGCATCCGAGCACATCTTGAACATATTGGCGAATATAAATCTGCATCGGAAGGGTTCACACGGAAGGATATGTCAGAAGCGCATCGTGAAAACCAAAATGCTATCCTTGACGACCTGTACGATCAACTCACTACAGACATCGCAACAGCACGCGGTTGGACACCTGAATCCGTTAAACAACTGATTGATCAAGGTCCTTTTACTGCTAATGAAGCACGCAAATTCAAAATTGTTGACGAACTTTTTTATGAGGATGAACTGGAAAACAAGATCCGTAAACTCACAGAAAGCGATGTTGACTTTGTTAACATAAATGAGTACCTAAAAAGCGGATTGTACCCGCAAACTTGGAAGGTTCCAAAACCCAAAATTGCCATTATTGAAGCAAAAGGGATGATGTTAACCGGTGAAAGTTTTTTCGACCCTTTTACTGGGACTACAGTGATGGGAGCAGATACGATTGCTCGCGCAATAGAGAGAACACGAAAGGATCAATCAATAAAGGCAGTCGTCTTGCGAATTGATAGTGGTGGTGGATTGGTTATAGCTGCAGATATAATATGGCATGAACTGATGAAACTCAAATATGTAAAACCGCTTGTTGTCTCTATGGGAGACGTCGCCGCATCTGGTGGTTATTATATCGCCGTGCCAGCTGATGTTATTCTCGCTGAACCCGGTACTATTACCGGTTCAATTGGGGTTATTGGTGGAAAGTATAGTTTTAAAGGATTGTATGAAAAACTGGGTATCAAGAAGGAAATTATCACCCGTGGTGCACATGCCGACTTTTATAGTGATTATAGTGATTATCCTCCTGATGAACAGAAGATCGTTCAGAAACAGATCAAAGAGATATATGCAGATTTTATTGCCAAAGTCACGCGCGGAAGAACTCAATTAACAAGAGACGAAGTGGATAAAGTCGCGCGCGGGCGTGTTTGGACAGGACGGCAAGCGAAAGAGAAAGGATTAGTTGATGAACTTGGAGGACTGAGCGATGCACTTTCTATCGCGCAAAAACGTGCAGGCTTGGATAAAAAGGTTGTTGAGATAGTTCGGTTTCCTAAACGAACTTGGGTATCACATTTATTGGGAAACATCCGACTCATATCAACCGAAAAAATGTCCTTGTTGTCAGATTTCTATCAATCTATTAGTCAAACTCCGAGCAGTTTAAAATTGATTGACATCATTAAGAAGCATCGAATCTTTCTATTGATGCCTTATGAAGTAAAAGTCAGTTTATAAATTGATTTTGCGAATGTATTAGCCGAACTCATGTGGAATGACAACATTGAGAGCCATATTCAATGACACAGACTGATGAATTTACACTTGCCAGACAGAAAATGGTGCGAAACCAGATCGAAAACCGCGATGTTCGGAATCCTGACGTACTGGCAGCGATGAGAAAAATTCAGCGGCACCTCTTTGTAACACCTGAATTTCATAAATTGGCATATCACGATAGACCCCTTCCGATAGATAAGGGGCAAACAATTTCACAACCCTATATAGTCGCGTTGATGACAGAATTACTTGAATTAAAACCTTATTCAAAGGTGCTTGAAATCGGAACAGGATGTGGGTATCAAACCGCAGTATTAGCAGAACTTGCCAAGGATGTTTATTCTGTAGAAATTCATTCAGAACTCACAGAAAGTGCCGAAGCAAGACTAAAAGCACTCAACTATCAGAACATCCATTTTAAACACGGAGATGGTTATTACGGTTGGATCGAGCATGCACCGTATGATGGCGTGCTCGTGGCTGCTGCCCCTAAAAAGATTCCGCATCGACTTACACAACAACTCGCTGAAGGTGGACGCATGGTTATCCCTGTCGGTTCTGATATACAGGAACTGTTTGTAATAAAGAAATGTTTCGGTAAAGTCGAAACCACAAGGATCACTGGCGTTAGTTTTGTTCCGATGACAGGCACACCGTAGGAGAACCCATGACGAAATTTAGATTGAGATGTTTTCATATATTGTTCATATCACTATTCCTCACGTCAGCTGCTTTGGCGTCCTTTAATGACATTGGCGTAGGGGCTCGTCCCCTCGGACTTGGTGGGGCATTCGTGGCACTTGCTGATGATAGCAATGCTGCAAACTACAATGCCGCAGGCTTAGCTTATATTGAGGAAATTCAGATCGGTGCGACTCACGCACAGCGGTTTAATGGACTCGTTAACTATAATACAATTGGTGGTATCATTCCCCTCGGAAAAGTGGGGACTTTCGGTGCGAATATCGGTATCCTTGCGGAAGACTCTGAGATTTATCGGGAACAAACTTTACGCTTTTCTTACGGGAACACCCTATTTAAACAGTTGGGTTTTGGAATAAACCTAAAGTTTTTTGGAACTAATTTTGATGACGCGAACGAATTTGTTATAGAGAATCCGTATTTTACCCACACCTCAAGTTCAGCTATTTCGTTTGATTTTGGTCTCTTAGCAAAGCCATTCAATAGCCTTAACATCGGTGTATCTGTTGAGAATATACTTCCTGCTGATATTAGCATCTCAGACGAACACACAGATTCTGTGCCGCAGAACATCCGAGCAGGCATCGTATATAGACTTGAATCTATTGCTGAAATGAGTGCACAAGGGGCAGTAATCACTAACTTGTTGAGAGCAACTTTAGCAACTGTTGAGATCGTGTACCGCGATGGTGAAATTTACACACGCGCAGGTGTAGAAATGTGGTTGAATAAAACCATTGGTGTCCGAGGCGGCTATGGAATGAAAAATAGTGGAAATTCGGCTACGACTCTCAACCTCGGTGGGAGTGCCAAGATTCCGATCAGCGGAACAGCACTTCAACTTGACTACGGATTTCAGATGTTGACCGGAGACTTACAGGACAACTCAACACAACGATTTTCTGTAAATCTATTATTTTAAACAAGCTTTCCTCCTTAATTAGGGTTATTTAGTTTTAGGCTTTTTGCCCATTTTAGACGAAAAGTCGCGATTCGGAGATCGCTCCTACAGCGGAAAGTCTTAGATTGAAAATCTAAATATTCGGAGAACTAAATAGCCCTGCTCCTTAATACTTTTCACGATTACGTAAGAAGCGCGAATGCCATTCGGTTTTCTGAATGTTGTCTCGGAAAATCCAAATTGATGCGAATGCTCAGATAGCATTCAAATCTGATAATGTTCTCTCCCATAGGATTGCTTAACCTATAGATTTGGTTGCATCTGATTATTGTCTGAACCAGGATTTATACCAAATTAACTTGCTCCCAATCTATCGGTGCGGTTAGGAATGCAGATCGCATTTGGGTGAGTACACCGCAAAACCGCACCATAGGCGTTAATTTAAGGAAAGAACTTGGCTGATATTCTCGTCCTTTGCGTTATTTGAGATGTTGATACAAAAAGGTGCGGTTCGGAAACCGCACCTACCGTGGTTGGGTAAAACCAGACCGAAGAGTGGAAAACTGAGTGGTTCTGGTTTAATATTGACACGTTGCTTGTGCGCGGGTATAATAGTTGATACTGCACAACTTGCGGTTACCTTAGTCTGCCGAATCTGTTTTTTAAACTTACGAATGCAAAAATCGAGACTTCTCCTCCTGTTTTTCACCCTATTCTTTGTGATGCTTGGGTTTGGTATCATCATTCCAAACCTTGCTTATTACGCAGAAGATATTGGGGCATCCCCCACCAAAATCGCGATATTAATGTCTATCTACTCTGGAATGCAATTGGTGTTCGCACCGATCTGGGGTAGGTTATCAGACAAACACGGTAGGAAACCAGCAATCCTATATGGACTGCTTGGGAATGCTGTTGCATTAGCTGCCTTTGGATTGGCAAAAGACTATATGTGGCTTTTCATTGCACGTGGTGCAGCTGGAATCGCTTCAGCAGCGGTGCTGCCGAGTGTGATGGCGTATGTTGCGGATGTTACTACAGCAGAGGAACGCGGTAAAGGCATGGGGCTGATGGGGGCTGCAATGGGACTCGGTTTCATTTTTGGACCAGCGATTGGCGGTGTGATGGGACGGCATGATTTGCCATTCTTTGTCGCAGGCGGGTTGTCGTTATTGACTTTTCTCTTTGCGCTTGCACTGCTGCCGGAGTCGCTTCAGAAAGATGCTGTGGAAGCGCATCACGAATGGATATCGCCACGCGAGATATTCTGCCAGACAACATTGAAATCCCCGCTCATACCTCTTTTTCTCGTCGCATTTTTTACTACATTCAGTTTTGCTGGATTGGAAACGACTTTTCCACTGTTCATTAAAGAAGGTTGGGGTTTTGAACAGAGAGAGATGGGGTGGATGTTTATGGTGATAGGAGTGATTGTGGTGCCGTTACAAGGTGGATTACTTGGTAGGTTAATTAACAGAATAGGGGAGCGACGGATAATTGTAGCAGGTTTACTACTTAACGCTCTCGGCATGGTGCTTTTGCTCTACGCTTTCAACTTTGTGACTTTAACGGTCTATCTTACGATTACGGGTATCGGCAACCAACTAATCCGTCCGACGAATACATCGTGGATTTCTAAGCAGACCCAGATAGGGCAAGGTGCAGCTATCGGCATTATGGATGCGTTTTTAAGTTTAGGACGTATCTTGGGACCGCTTCTCGGTGGCTGGCTGTATGATAAATCAACACATCCAGAATTTTTCAAACAGGTTGGTGGGTTGCTATACAGAAATAATGCCTATTCTTATGCTGTTTTGGCAGGGATTTTGGTAATTGCTACCGTTTTACTATATGTTCCCTTGCGGCGGGTTGAACGTAATACATAGATTAACCTGTCTTTCATTTTTCTCGCAATGGTGGCAGCTGATGCGTTACGCGTCGTGTGTTGTATTCAAGCCGATACCGCTGATGTGCTTCATCATCAGGATAATGTTCATCCTCCGTATATGGATAAGTTGACATTCCGTGAAACGGTAGTGGTTTAACCGTTTGCGATGTGAGCGTATTTATATCACCATCTTTGTCCCACCCATCGCTGTAGAGGATAAAATCCCTTGTCCAACCCAATTTTAGTTTCGGTAGTCGCGATGCATCAAATTCCACCGTGATTTCATCTCCCGCATTGAGAATAACATACATATCATCAACTGCTTGCAATAAAGGGTTGACATTACCATAGCGGGTATAATATCCTGCAAGATCGCGCCACTGTCCGGCTTTTGTTACTTTTTGATAGTCAAACAAGTGCGGTGCGTGCAGATTCGGGCGGTACATTTCCGAGAAGCCTCGGTAGTGCAGATATGCACTGTCAGGATTCAATTCTGTGATTTCCATAGGAATATCCTGCTCTCCAACTGTGAAAAATACAGCATCCCAGTAAATCTGCATATCGGTTTCAATCCGAACGTGTCGATCATCAGACAGAAATTTGCCTGTTAGATCAACAGTGATAGTCTTGTTTTTACCTGCGGGTATCCCAATCATATCAATGACGGTTTTCCACTTGCCAGTCTTGTCCTTCACGGCAACCGAGGGGAAACGTGGATTAATTGTAGAATTTTGGGATAGCGCAACATTGATGCTGGTATCAGTAGGAAATATCCAACCATTGAGGTAAAGTGCCACAAGCGCGTCGTTAGGAAATTTACCCAGATTGAGGATAATGGCATGCGATTCCACAACGCCTTGGAAGGGACCGGGCGCGTGTTCAACAGCGTAATGGTAATCGGGTGCTTTTAAGGCATCGGACACATCTTCGCCTTGATGATTCACAGCAGATTTCGGATATAGTTTCTTTGATACGCCATATATCTTGAATTCTGCAAACGGGGGTGGTATGTACTGTTCATTAACGAAGATATCCGTATCTGCGGGATGATCTACTGCGATAAGTTTAACCATATCAAAATAGGCGGTTTCCCATAATTCCTCTGTAATCTGAATGGAATATCTGCCAGATTTAGGTTGCATCTGAGATGCAGATATTTTCACAAAATCTTTGGTTTCATCGGGTGCGACAAACCCCATTGCAGTGATAAGCCCAAGCGGGGCACGCCACAGCAGATCGGTGACAAATTGATATTTCTCGCCATCGTAGACATATAAGAACGGGCATGAACCTTTTAATATCTGTTTCTCCAGAATCCGTTGTTTAGCCTTTGGGGTAATTACATTTTGTGGGACGCCATTTGTCCAGACAACTCGCACGACATCTGCGGAGTCAAATGCACCTAACCCAAAATGCGATACCTGATGTGATACATATTGCAACTGGTATAAATCACTTACTTTTACTTCAAGTTTTGAACCGATTCCATCTCTATTAACTTTGTTATTTCCAGTGGTGATGCCTTCTAATCGCACCTGTATCCAATTGTTTCGATTGCCACCGTTGTTTTTTAATGCACGTAGTTGTCCTTTGTCATTGATAAAGAACAGGTCTAAATCTCCATCGTTGTCGTAATCGCCTATGGTTCCCGCGATGCCTTTTTCCATTGGTGTGGCGGTTTTTATTATGGAACTGGTTTCGGTGAAACGACCTGTACCGTCATTTCTAAATAAGGATAATCCGTGTTTGTTGATAAGCCATAAATCAAGAAATCCATCATTATCGTAATCGAGACTTCTTAATATAGTTGACGAGTCATCAAACCTTTTTTCAGTAATCTGCTTTGAACGCGTATCAACAACAAAAGTAGCGTCACCTCTATTGCGGTAGAGATGAATACCGGTTGTGGTGGCTAAAAATAGGTCAATATCGCCATCATTATCATAATCTCCAGCGGCAACTCCGGAGTAGCGAACTTCTTGCGGAATCCCTATCTTACTGGCATTAGTACGAAACTTACCTTGGCGAAGGTTATCGTATAAAGTGCATCCCATTTCGCTATGTATGGCAAATATATCAATATCGCCATCGTCGTCAAAATCAGCGGAGATAACGTTAGTAGCAGCAAAGAGTTCATCTGAATGGACTGAGTCACGGGGACCTTGTCCTACAGGTTCAGTCGGTACAAAGGTTTTATCACCTACGTCTGTGAACGTTCCGTTACCATTATTCTGATACATTGTGGTACCAGATTGCCCAGAAAAGAGATCAAGGTCTCCATCATGATCATAATCAACTGGAAAAAGTGCACCTGTTACATCTTTTGCTTGCTCATATTGGATAATGTGAGCGGCTATCCAATTCCCGTCTGCGTCCGCTTGGAGATATGTTATTCCGCCTTGATTCTGCAGCAGGATATCTTGTGTTCCATTCTTATCCAAATCTGCAAAGGCACTGGTGTGTGGACGTGATAAAAGATGCTGGTTTGTCTCTTGAAAATGTTGGACAGGCACAAACTTTCCATCTACATTCTGAAGGAGTATCCCTTTCGGTGTAGTATAGATATCTATATTTCCATCATTGTCGTAATCAAGCAGTGAAACCGTTGTGTAACTTGTAGGTTCACTTTGCACATTGGTAAGACCAAGTTGTTCGGTAACATCCACAAATTCCACGTTTATTGGTGGACTCTGTTTCGCAGCGATGCGCGCTTTGAATCCTGAACTAAACGTCTCTATCGGATGTCCAAGAATGTCGGTTACCAATTCGCCAATGCCCTGTTGATAGCGAGGGCTTGCCCTGTGGAGGTTCTCAAAAATTCGGATATTTCGTGATGCTGCCTTTAAATCACCACTCTTAATTGCGTCTATCCCTTGTGTTAGATATACCAACTTTTCTGCATCAGTATCGCCTAACAGGATCATCAATTCCTGACAGCGTTTTCCCGCTTCTTCAAGTTGTTCTTGTCCCAACAGTGCTTGTGCTAACTTCAACA
Source organism: Candidatus Poribacteria bacterium (assembly GCA_965237835.1). Taxonomy (GTDB): domain Bacteria; phylum Poribacteria; class WGA-4E; order WGA-4E; family WGA-3G; genus MSPOR6. The sequence continues at coordinate 3,201,047 of OZ250160.1, forward strand.
AGATCACAACATTTACTGGTGATCGGGCATGAAGTTCTTGTAAGTGGTAAGTCGCCTCCCGTTGTACTTCTGAGTTGTTCCGTTGTCCAAGATAGTGGCGGACCAGTTTATATCGAAATTCCAATTTGTCCGGTGCCAACCGCACTGCTTCTTTCATCGCCTCCACTGCTTGTGCACTCTGTCCCTTTAACTGATAAACCTCGGATAAGATGAAATGTAGTTGGCTATTCATCGGAACGGCATCAATTCCGCGCTTAACCCATTTTTCAGCAACGTCAACTTGCTGTAACCTCATGTGTGCGACAGCGAGGTTGCCGTAACCGATTGCCTCATCAGGGAGCAGTTCTACAAGTGAAGTAAACGTTGTGAGTGCTTTTGAAGGTTGTGATTCTTCAAGATATGCCAACCCCAAATTCTGATGCCGAATTGCTTCTTTGATAATTTTTTCACTGTCCGTTTCCTGAGCCTTAATTGACCATAAAATAGCAGAGAGAACAACGGTAAGTATTAGGCAGCCAAGAAACTTTTTTGAATGTGGTAAACGAGATAGCATTGTTGATTATGCCGCTGGCTTTTGAAAAGATTCTGCGGACTCCTGAATTGCCTTTTTTAGTGCCTCAAGTCGGACACCCAACGAATCTTCAAGTTGTTTAAGATGTAATAACCATGACTCCTTGGAATCACCCTTTTCAGCACCGAATCCGTTAGTCATGGAAAGTCGGATATATTTTAGTCGTTCTGATTGGAGAATTTTCAGTTGCGAGTCGTAGTCTTCAATTCCCGTATCTAACAGCGTTGCGAGTTCACGTATCTGTTCCATAGTGTTCTCCTGTTCGTATAAATTTTAGCCTGTTTTCTCATATTTTGTGCCTTCAGGCAAGTGAAAACTTTGAACAATTACCAATACCGAATTACCGTGATTTGTAGTGTGAGGTCCCCGTGCCTCACACTGCTGACTTTATCGGAAAACTTCGAATCAAGTTAATTTGGTATTAGTGGTTTTTCAAATATGAGAATGCTCTTTAGTCCCGTAGGGACGCAATGTTTATAGAACACAGTGCTACCCCCAACTCTTTAGTCCCGTAGGGACGATATGTTTATAGCAACGGAGGCACCCCCAATTCTTTAGCCCCGACGAATCATGCAGAATACCACACGCGTATTCTGCCACGCGCATTCGGCGTTGATTTGGTAGGGGTGGAATGTTTATAGCGTTTTATTTCACATTTCGCTCGGACAGAGCTAAAGAGATGGATCATCTCTCGTTTTCTACAAACATATCGTCCCTATGGGACTAAAGACCCAAGTCTAAAGACTTGGGTCTTACGTGCTACGAGAGATAAAAAAACCGCTACCTGTTCACCTCTCAACATCAAAAAAGTGATGGGAAGTGTCGGTGGGGGTCAGCCGGTTCACGGAAGAGAATCTTTTGACGTTCTGTTAATTCTATATTCTCCGGTTGAGCAACGCGTCGGGATGTCCATGCTACATGCGAAACACAATATTTATACAAAAGTGACCGACGTTGATGCTTTCCGTTCCATGCAGCTGTGCCGTGTGTTAGTGCCTCACTAAACAGTATTGCAGAACCAGCAGGAGCATTTGGAATGGTGACACAGGGTGCTTTTTCTGGGACAGCGGCTATCTCTTGTGGCAGTCTATAATTGCTCTTGTGGCTGCCCGGTATGCAGCAAAAGCCTCCAAAATCCGGACCGGTATCTGCCAGATTCCATGTTACCACGACGAAACCGTTGGTAATCTCGTTATCACGGGACACATAATATTCTCCCGGTTTCGCTTTTGAGGTAGGCGATGTAGCACCGTAGTCAGCATGTAACCCGCCTCTCGGCATTCCTTCTTGCATATACATGCCGTAAATTCGGTCAAGTCGAAAACAATCGCCTAAACGTAAGCGGAGAACTTCCATTATCTTTGGATGATCAAGCAAATCGCAAAATGACTTTCCCCATTGCAAAAAACCCGATCCATCCGGTGCACTTCCAAATCTTTGAACCTTTCCGGGTGTGGGGAGTTCTTGTTCGTCAATCCGTTGATTGAGTTCTGCAACCTCTTCCGAATTTAAGACATTCTCAATGACTAAATATCCTTGCACGTCAAAGAGATACTGTAGTGTCTGGAGGTCATTCATAAGTTTACCTTCCTGTTTGTATAGAATACGGTATTCAGTTCACCATTATTTCACACTATACAATTTTATTCAGTGCCAACTGTCCTGCAAGGTCTGCGATGAATTGATATGCCACGCGCCCTGAACGTCCACTGGAAGATGCTTCCCATTCCAACGCTGCACGGTGTAACTCATCAATTGGCACAGATAATCCTCGTCTTTGGGCATAATGGGAAACAATCTGTAAATATGTATTTTGCGAAATACGGTAGAAAGCGAGTCGTAATCCAAAACGGTCGCTTAGGGATACCTTCTCCTCTGTTGTTTCGCGCGGATACAATTCATCTTCGTCGTTCTGAGGAAATCTGTTTTCACCTACCTGTCGCGGCATCAAATGTCGGCGATTTGAAGTAGCATAGATAAGCACATTATCTGGCTGTGCAGAGATTCCACCTTCAAGCATTGCTTTCAGTTCACGATATTCAGGTTCATCTTCGTTAAAGGCGAGGTCATCACAAAATAGTAGATACCGTTCAGGTCGTTCCCATAATAATTCCGCAATGTCATGTAGATAAACCAACCCCTCTTTTCCGATGCTGATTAACCTGAGTCCATCATCAGCATAGCGGTTCAGCATTGCTTTAACGAGAGAAGATTTTCCTGTGCCACGGTCACCCCATAAAAGGGCATGATTTGCTGGTGCTTTGTGCAAAAACTGCCGTGTGTTCCTATCCAGTGCCTCACACTGTGCGTCTATCCCAATTAAATCCGCAGTATCAACAAGGTGTGGGTGTTTAACAGGTAGAATCTGCCCTGTTCCATTTTGTGGTTGCCACCGAAAGGCAATATAATCATCAAGCACCTTACTAGGTGATTGAACTTGGGGCATTTGCAATCGGGATAATAAACTATCTGCTTTTTCAAGCAGTTGCATAAATAGTTGTTCTTGATTGCACGGTTTTTCTGACATTATTAATCAATTTACGGCACACGAAATATGCCAAATGCTGTAAAATCGGGTTTACAAAACCCTCCTACAAGAGGATTCTAAATATTTACCTAACTATTTTCAATTGTCCCCATCTGGTTGTCAGTTTGCCATTTGAATTGACAGCGAGTGAACCCTCAAATTTTAAAGTTCCAAGATTTGCTGAGTCGTCTGGATTCAATCCGTTCCAACATATGAACACCTTTCCACCTTTTTTTTCAAGGTCTTCAGTGCCTTCTTCATACCCAGGTGTAAATCCGACTTCGGATCCCTGACTGATTTTCTCACCTGTGAGCCACTCAAACGGCATTGCCACCTCGTAAATCATGCCACCCTTGCCCAATTCGGCTGTCGGAACAATGGCAATCTCGGATTTAGGTAGATCCGCATTTTTCGGATCACTAAAATCAGTAACTCGTGCTTTATTGATAAGCGCAAAGTTGGGTTTGCTTGAAGGTTGTCCAACCTTATTGTTCTCCCAATCAATATATAAGAAAATTGTATCGCCTACCCAAGGTTCATCTGGATTTCCGGCTGGTGTAAATGCATCATCCCGTACTGCTGCAGCGAAATAGAAATTTTCATCGTCATACATCGTTGACCACGTCATCGTGAGATCATCTTTCCCTTCCCATGTTCCTTTACCACGATGTAGTTCTTTCTCTGAGTCGAAGGAAACCCAGACAGCATATCTCCAATCGTTAAGATCTCCATCAATTTTGGGTGTACTTGGGGGGATGCCTGCAATTGATTCTCCATATTCTAAGCCAAACGCATCAATGTTTTGTTCTGGCAGAAAAGCTCCTTTTACAGAAAGGACAAAAAAGAAACTGAAGACAACAGACAAACTTACCTGTTTAATCATGTGATTTAACTCCTTAACCGCTAAAATCTTGTTAAATTAAATGCAGCACATTTTTTCCAAGTATATCATTATTTTAAATCACCGTCAAGTCATAGCACCCACAACCCAGGGCTATTTAGTTTTAGGCTTTTTGTCCATTTTATCCGAAAAGTCGCGATTCGGAGATCGCTCCTACAGCGGAAAGTCTTAAATTGAAAATCTAAATATTCGGAGAACTAAATAGCCCTGCCCACAACCTAAAGGTTGGGGCTTGTGCTTCATAGCAGTCCGCCTTCTGTAGAAGGTCTTACGTCTGCTCCACAGGGGCAGCTAAGCCTGCCCGTAGAATGTTTATAGCAGCGTTTATGTCTCTGTCGTGGTGGGAGCTACATTTTGGACATGTCCACTGTCTATCTGTAAGAGAAAGCGTTTCGTTGTGATACCCGCAATCGGAACAAGGTTTCGTTGTCGCAGTCCATTGCCCGACTTGAACGAACTCACGCTTATGTTTACTACACTTGTACTTCAATATCTCAAGAAACTGATAGAAGGCAAGGTCAGAGACTTTACGTCCCCAAAGCCTTTTCATACCATCAAGGTTCAGCGTTTCGGTTGCGATGGTGTCAAACCTTCGGCAAAGGTCGGTGGCAAGTTTCCAATGCCAGTCTCTGCGTTGGTTGCTGACTTTGCTATAGAGTCTTGCGAGTGCTCTGACAGCACGCCACCAATTATTAGAACCTTTGACTTTACGAGATACTGCTTTATTGAGTTGCCGAAGTGCGTTCAAGGATTGCTTGTGAAATTGTGGAGATTGTATTTTCTCGCCTGTGCTCAACGTCAAATACGCGTCTTTCATACCGAAGTCTGCCCCGACGCTCTTACCTGTTGTCGGCAGGATTTCAGTAGCAGTCGCGTCTGTTGTGATACATAGCCAATAGTCTCCACACTTGTCACGCTTTAGTGTGATACGTTTGATTTCACCTTTCCAATCACGGTGTTTGTGAAATGAATAGGACACGCGTTTGAACTTCCATTTAGATTTATCAGTGTCCCATTCTCTAAAGGTTATTGTCCTATGATTGTTTTCTATTTTCAAACCAGCGAGACTTGGAAAAGTGATAGACCTAAATTTATGCTTGGGTTTGATATGCGGTCTGCCACCAAGTTTATTGAAAAAACGCTGATACGCCGTATCAATGCGTTTCAACTCACATTGGATCGCTTGGCTTGGCAGACACTTCCAATGGGGGTGGGTCGTCTTTTTCAACTCGGTAAGGTGAGCAGACATAGCATGATAATTCGCATAAGGTAATCCGTCTTTATGGCGTTGACGTTGCCATAAATGGAAATACTTATGCACCTCATGCATGTCGTCTATCAGATTACCAAGACGTATCATACTTCTCTGATGACCAAACTGGTATTTGTCCGTGTGCATGGATATTCTCGTCCCTCGCTTTTATCCTCAGGCAATAGGAGACCGGCACGTAGTTTCCTTGCGACTACGTTTGCTTTGCCTGTCAACGAGATACTATAATTATATTACATTTTTAGCTGAATATCAAATCTATTTGTTTACAAAAATCTAACGCCCGCCTGAATCCCACAAGCTAAAGCATGGGGTCTTGGTAGGGTTATTTAGTTTTAGGCTTTTTGTCCATTTTAGACGAAAAGTCGCGATTCGGAGATCGTTCCTACAGCGGAAAGTCTTAGATTGAAAATCTAAATATTCGGAGAACTAAATAGCCCTGACTCGTGTGTCTTTGGGTTGACATAGACACACGTGACAATGCCGATGCCTGCAATGACTTTTTTGTCGCTACCACTCCATTGAGGGTAGACGGCTTCAATTAGTTTCGAATATATTTTAGACAGCACAACATCGTCAAAGAGCAGGTATCCATCTTTATCAAACTCAATATCCGGTTCAACGGATTTCCAGAGTTCGCTTGAAGGAATGCTTTCGTTTCTCAGGAAACGGTTGAGTTGATCGTGGTTCCACTTATGCGTCCGATCAGCAAAATAAGTTTGAGTAAAATTAGTAAAACTTGCTAACAAAAATTGACAATAATCGGAATATAAGTTTTGCTTCTTTTCAGATAGTGTAAATGTAGTCATAATAGAACAGTATAACACAATTGTATATTATTGCGTAAGTCCTGAAATTGATACCTGTGGAAAAACGCACAAGATTCTTCATCCATTGAACATCGGTGACAAAATATTTACTCGCCCTAATTTTCAGTTGACAGGGAGATGGTGGTAAAATATACTATAGATCCACCCTTATGGCATTATATGGTAATGTAAAGCAATGTCAAAACGCACAATTCTCACGACAATCATAATCCCCGCACTGTTGATTTCAGGGTTAATTTTTGTGTTAGTTAACAATCAACGGGAATATGCGGGGGAGTTAGTGCTTACTCACACAGCACTTGACTTTGGTACAGTGCCTGAATGGGAAGGTGAGGTCACACGGGTCGTGTTGGCGCGAAACATCGGACACGAGCCTCTCTATATTGATAGGATTCAAACAGGATGTAGTTATGCAGAGATCAAAGGACCAACCGTAATCCAGCCAAATACGGAAGAGACATTCAAGATAAACCTCAACCCACAATTTCTCCCTGTTGAAAAGACCACAGCAACCGCAATACTTTTTACAGATAGTCCTAAAACACCACAAGTTTATTTGACAATTGTTGCAGCAGCGAAACGGTTTGCAACGTTTAGTGCAGAGGTTTGTGATTTTGCAAGCGTCGTTCCTGGGGTTACATCAGAGAAAAAGGTTAGACTCTGTGTTAACGAACCGATGAACCGAGAAAGGATTCGACTATTACCGACAGAGAATCCACTGCTAACGTGGGAGGTGGAGCCAGATTCAAGTTCAGAATGCTTCATTATCAGAATTCAATTACGGATTCCAAAGCGAGAAGATGTTTTTGATAGTATGTCTACGTACTCTAATGCCACTGCTCCTTTTTCCTCTCTACTCACGGTTGCTTTTCCAAATGAGCGAACGTTGACGTTGCCTATTATTTGGAGGATCGTTGGACCGGTGTTGGTTCAACCTGAAACGCTCTCGTATGGGGCAGTAAGTGGAAGCACTACCCCACGGATAGAATTCACACTTTCTGCAAATTCCGATTTTAAGATACTAAGTATTCAAACACCAGAGTATTTACAGGTTGTTAAAACGTCTAATACAGTGGAGTCCACAGCGAATTCCGGACATCACAAAAAGCGGTTCAAAGTCTCTTGGAACTTATCAAAATCACCTGACATATTGCGCGAAGAGATCAGGGTAATGACCTCAGTGACTCCAGTACCGATTCGTATTCCGGTCTACGGATATATCCAATCTACGCCATCATCCCACAACCAAAGCGAATAGGAGTATAGTCTGATTTCCAAAATTACCAGTTATATTTTTAATGCGGTGTATCAAAACAGACAAGATGTGATTGATGTCTATTGAATTGTAGGGAATATGTTGAAATTTCTAACGTTGTTTTTCAATAAGCCTTCCAACAAAAAAAACAATAATACCGAGTGCCAAGAAACTCATCTCAACACCCATCGCCTTAGTTTCACTATACCCAAAGGGATTGACAATTCCTAAAAAGAGTGCAGCACCTAAGCATGCTATACCCGTAAGTTCTAAAAACTTTCCGAAATAATACAATTGTTCCTCAATTTTAGGGACAAATCCAACATTTTTGGGATGTGCTGATGTTGGATTTGTCCCTGATATGTTTTTAGTAGAGTCTCTTAATTTGTCCCCATCGGATCAATTTTTGCTGTGCATCCGGGTTAACCTTTGCTGTGAAAACGAGATCGGGGAGCATGTCGTTTTGTTCTGTGTAACCTTCTGGTCCCCAGGCAATTTTATTTTGTAGGTGTCCGCTGTCAACATCAAAATAAGCGATACTAAAACCGATAGTATTGTTCTTTCTTGCGATGTCTCCAAGCCGGAAACTTAGTTCACACGTTTGCCCATCATTTGCCCAAGCTACTGATGTCAAAGGTGCTTTCAACGCACCAGATTCCACGCCAACTGGGATTTCATAGCGATGGAGGTCGCTCTTGCGTTGGTAGTGAAGCTCGTCAATATGGAGGACAAGCTGATCTTCCGTAAAGGGTTTAGATAGATACTTTTCGAATTGATCGTCTTGTATTTTAATAGCGACATAAAGGGAACCGCCTCGCCAGACTGCTTTAAACATCCCACTAAAATCATCGGATTCGCGCCACTTATGTCCGTCGGTGATCTCTTGTTCAAGTTTACCGGGTAGTGCGTCTTCCCAAACAGGGTCATCAAGGTATCCATCAACGATAGGAGCAACCGATACGAGCTCAGCGTTATATTGAAAATTCTGTAAATTTTCGTCCGTAAGGTGTCCTAAAGCAAAAGATATTCCTATTAGAGACAGCACACTGACTAAAAGAATCTGTGTCCGCACTTTATTATTCCTCCTTTGCGTATAATGTTAAATATTAACGTGAGCTCGGTGTAAGAAATAACGTGAATTTTGGTATAGATAAGAGGGTGTTTTTACCTATTTTTATCTCCTAAACCCCTTAAACAAGGGAAATTAGTGGAAAAAACCTGCAAATTCGTGAAAGTAGGCTTATACCGAGCTCACGTTAAATATTATATCATAGTGAATTATTTGTTGTCAACTCAAAATATTTCAATATTTTAATTGGGTGTGTAAAGATTCGCCATTAACTGCTGTCTATCTTGTAGGAGAGCTTTGTAATACCCAATTAACCCGACTTGTAGCGCGGTGTCCCCGCCGAATACCGGACGCGTATTCGGCGTTGATTTGGGGTCCTCCTCGCAATGCCGACTTTATCCGAAGACGTCTAATCAAGTTAATTTGGTATAAACACATTTTCAAATGCTTCTATCGCCTGCTGTATTCCTGCATCTGTGTGCGTTGCCATCACAGTGACACGCAGACGGCTTGTGCCTGATGGTACAGCTGGTGGACGAATTGCGGGAGCAAATACACCTTCTGCAAGCAATGCATCAGCGATATTCGTTGCACGCTTTGGTTCGCCTAATACTACAGGCAAAATCTGTGTTTGGCTTGGCAAGAGGGTATAACCCAAAGTCGTTAATGCTGTTTTTAAGGTTTCTGCATGTTTTAGTAGACGTTTCCGCAAGTCTGGTGAAGAACGCATGACATTGAGTGCTGTGTCTGCTGCCGCTAACATCGCCGGGGGAAGCCCTGTCGTGAAAATGAAGCCGCGCGCACGGTTGATGAGCAATTCAATCAGGGCACGACTCCCCGCGACATAACCTCCTAATCCGCCAATCGCTTTGCTGAGCGTGCCCATCTGAATAATATCTTCTCCTGCTAATCCGCAATGTGCCACGGTACCGCTTCCACCTTTTCCCAATACACCAAATCCGTGTGCGTCATCTACCAACAGCATCGCACCATATTCCGTAGCAACTTCGTAAATATTTCGTAGTGGCGCAATATCACCATCCATACTGAAAACACCGTCTGTCACAACGAGTCTCCGTTTACAATTAGAAGACTCCGCTAATAGCGTCTTTAGGTGTTCCACATCGCAGTGTCGGTAGATCTTTTTGTCAGCACGACTGAGACGGCATCCGTCAATGATGCTTGCGTGATTGAGGGCATCGCTTAAAATAAGGTCACCTTCTCCTGCAAGCACTGGAATGATGCTGATATTCGCAGCATAACCCGAGCTGAAAACAAGTGCAGCTTCGGTGCGTTTAGTTTTCGCGAGGTTAGTTTCTAAAGTCTTATAGAGTACACTATTTCCTGAAATCAGACGGGAACCGCTTGCACCTGTACCATAAACATAAGTTGCTGAAACTGCTGCAGCAACAACCCTATGGTGTGTGCTTAACCCCAAATAGTTGTTTGAGCCGAGGTTCACAACATAGTGTCCATCAAGAATTATTACATCTATCGGTGGACTCATCACGGCGCGGAGGTGGCGTAGCAATCCTTCTTGTTCAAGCTCCTCGTATTCTGATTGCAGCCAGTCGTATTGATTCATTCTGCTACCCGATGAACTGTCTTAAGAAGGTATGGCTCTGCCTTAAAGCACGTTGCCGTGTATCCAACGTCTCTTCATAGGCACGATCTTCTACCTCAACGCAGACAGCACCATCATAGCCAGTATCATTCAGAACAGAGAAAAAACTGCCCCAATTGACATCGCCGAGTCCCGGCAGTTTCGGTGTGTGATACGCAAGCGGTGTGGCGAGAATTCCAACCTCATTAAGCCTCGCTCTATCTAACCGCACATCCTTCGCATGCACATGGAAGATGCGATCGGTGAAAGTAACGAGCGGTTTCAGGTAGTCCATCTGAAGCCATATAAAATGTGATGGGTCAAAGTTAAGTCCAAAATTCGGTGAAGGAATCTCTTCAAACATCCGTTCCCAAATCGCAGGGGAATAGGCGAGATTTTGTCCGGCGGGCCATTCATCTTCAGTGAAGAACATGGGGCAATTCTCAATACCGATACAGATACCGTTGTCTGCAGCAAATTGGATTAGCGGTTTCCACACCTGTTTGAACCGTTGCCAATTGTCGTCTATAGTGCGTGTTTGGTCTCTGCCGATGAATGTGTTTACGATGTCTACTGATAAACGTTTCGCTGCCAAAATCAGTTGTTTGAGATGTTCGCTATAGATATTTGCTTCGGTTTTGTTGGGTGTCAACGGATTCGGATAGTAGCCTAAACCGCTAATTGTTATCCCCGCATCCGACATACATTTGAGAATTCGGTCTACTTCAGCATCCGAAAGTGACGCAACATCAACGTGTGTCACGCCTGCATAACGCCGTTCCGCTTTTCCTTTGGGCCAACACATCAATTCAACGCAATCGTATCCTGTATCAGCAGCAAATTGGACAACTTCATCCAATGTCTTGTCAGGCAAAATTGCACTGACAAATCCGAGTTTCATACACAACCTCCGTTCGCTTTTCAGACATTATACTATGCATTCCACAATTTTGCAGGTCTTTTGTACAACCTATCTTAAAAATCATTTGTAGGGCGAGGTCTCTGTGCCTCGCCACTTTTTAGGTAAGAAGCAACGGGCGGGCACAGAGACCCACCTCTACAATTAGAAGTGGACAATCTTTGACAAAACATTTGCACTCTATACCTGATTTTTTGTTTCAAAATATAAAAATATATGATACAATTCACGGCATAAACGTAAAAGGAGGGAATTATGACTCCTAAACAACGATACCTATTTGATTTAACAGGATATCTTCACCTTAAAAACGTTCTCAGCGATGCAGAATTGCGGAATGCACAGGATGCTGTTGAACGATGCGTCCAAATGCCTCATGATGAACTCCCACCGGGTATAAGTTATGGCGGTGGAGGTTATTCCAACGGTTTTTCGTTTGATAAATCGCTTGAAGCACTCACGCTTCATCCAAAAACGTGGGGTATTGTAAAGGAGTTGACCAACAACAGACCCCGATTTAATCGCGGCACGCTGGCTGCAAAAAGTCCTGAGCATGATCAGGTTATTGGCAAGTTACACTGTGCGCGTGAGGATTGCGGATGGCAAACACGACGTTATGCTGTCAAAAATGGACAAATTCACAACAACGACTTTGCTATCTTTTTCTATTTCACCGATGTTTATCCCGGTGATGGCGGATTAGTTGTATTACCAGGTTCTCACAAAGCAGGTTTTGATCGACCTGAAGGTGTCTTCTTTCCAGACCCAGAGAATCCTGCCGATGAACTCCATCCTGCACTCGTTAATGTTAATGCACGCGCAGGCGATGCTATTGTCATGTCTGAACTACTGACACACGGTGTTCTCATCTGGAAACCGAAGGAACGGTATCGGCGATTTCTCATCTTACGTTACAAAACGCAGTTTTTCCAAGATAGTAGGGGACGCAGAGATGCGTTTCCATCTGAGGTGATGGAACGGCTTTCGTCAGAAACGCTTGAACTTGCGCAATCCGCACCTTATACGCATATCAAGGGTATTGTTAAACAGAAACATGTCCAGTTAACCTAAAAGGAGCGGAGAAATGACACCAGAACAACACTATCTATTTGATGTTACAGGCTACCTACACATTAAAAATGCGGTTACAGGAGATGCCTTGAAAGAGGCACAGGATGCTGTTGATAGGTATATCCACATGCCGCTTGACGAACGTCCAGAGGGTTTTACGACGCGTCCTCGCGATTTAGAACCCGGTAAAGGCGGTAGATATGAACACGGATTCGCGTTTGACCGATCACTTGAAGCGATGACGGTGCATCCTGCTGTCTGGCCTCTTGTCAAAGAGTTTACCTTTGATAAACCGAGGTTTGTCACGGGAACTCTCACTCTTGAGCAGCACAATCCTGACAGACAACCGATGGGCACAAATCCTGCAGGTTTGCATTGTGCACGAGAAGGACGACACTGGCTCACCCGATATGAGATTAAGAATAATCACATCTACTGCAACGATTTTGTAGCATTCTTTTACTTGACAGATGTGAACCCTGGCGATGGCGGGCTTATTGTCATACCGGGTTCGCATAAAAGCCAATTTGAGCGACCTGAAGATCTTCTGACACCGGGACCAGATGGTATTGATCCTGTTCCAGACGATGTTTTTACCAATATTACACCGAAAGCAGGTGATTTTGTCGTTATCTCTGAACTTTTGACACACGGTGTTTTGCAATGGAAACCGAAGGACCGGGATAGACGATTCCTTATTCTGCGGTATCGTCCGCAATATGAAGGTAAATCCGGACTGCCAGAAGCAATTCTCAATCGGTTGTCACCAGAGGTACAGGAACTGATAAAGCCTGCTTCTTATGGGCATATAAAGGAAATTGTCAAACAAGATGTTGTCCAATTAACGGCTTAGTGGGCATATTGAGCATCCAAAGCGAAATTTGATGGAGGGATCCAATGGAAACAAGGCAATACCGCGTCTGTCTTATTGGCTGTGGACGGATGGGTGGCACAATTGATGAAGAAGTTCAAGGAACACCGCACGGTGCTTTACCCTATTCACATGCAGCTAGTTATACCGCTTTTGAGCGAACACAACTTATTGCTGCCGCAGATGTGGTTGAAGAGAAGGCACAGCACGTTTGTGACAAGTGGGACATACCAAAGTACTACCTCGACTATCAAGAGATGATAGCGCAAGAGGAACCGGATATTATCAGCATCGCCACGCGTCCGGGTAACCACGCTGATATTACACAATTTGCTGCAGAAAACGGCGTCAAAGGCATCTATTGCGATAAACCGCTTTGTGCCTCTATGGAAGAGGCGGATGCTATGCTTGCCGTATGTGAGAAATATAACGTCAAGTTTAATCTCGGCACGCAGCGTCGTTGGACACCGGGCTACATCAAAATGCGCGAAATCCTTGAGAGTGGAGAATTAGGTGAACGACGTTCTATCATCGCTTATACGGGTGGTTCCGCTTTATGGGGCTACACGCACGCCGCCGACCTAATCCTCTTTTTGGCAAGCGATTCACCGATAGAATACGTCCAAGGCAACGTCGCTGTTGATGATGCCGACTTTGAGGATAATCGCACCGAATCAGATCCAGGAATTGTAATGGGTTTTATCCGTTTTCAGAACGGTATTAACGGGATCAGCGTTCCCGGCACCGCTTACGAATTTGAAGTGAATTGTAGTGAAGGGACAGTCCGTTCCCTTAACAATGGTCTTGGCTTTCAACTTCGCAAACGGCAGGGACAGTTTAGTGAAATTTTAGACACACAATTTCCGCCTTTTGAACGGAAAAGTGGTACCGTGGGGTGCATTGAAGACATCGTTGAAGCAATTGATACAGACACTGAGACACAAGGCAACATTCAACTCGCGCATCGTAGCACCGAAATGGTCTTCGCCATAGTAGACTCCCAGCGACAGAAGGGCATGCGGGTGCCGATGCCGATGGAAAATCGAGGACTCTACCTCGGAAGGTGGTAAACTGATGATTAGAAAATTACAAAGTATATGTAGGAGGGGTTTAGAACCCCGAAATACCACGAAAATTTTTGCAGGTGTCATTGTTAGTATGTTGCTTTTGTTGGTCTATGCAACGACTTCACCGAAAGGCGATTCGCACTCAGAAAAAGACAAGGCACGCCCAGTAAGCACACGTTACAAACATCTTAATCCAAGTCGAGATGGTATCGGCAAATTCTACATGGGACGCGAAATATCGCAGGTAATGGGACATCTTGCTGCGGGATGGTTAGAACGCCCAGAACGCGAACGCGAAGAGATGCCGAACTTACTCATTGAATCTCTGAAACTGAAAGAAGGGGATGTTGTCGCGGATATTGGGATCGGCACAGGTTACATTGCTCGGCGTATCTCACCCGTAATCGGCAAAACAGGCACTATCTACGGTGTTGAAATTCAGCAGGAAATGCTTGACATCCTGGCAAAGAAGATGGCAGAAGAAGGTATTACCAATATAAAAGGAGTATTAGGCACTATTACCGATCCGAAACTGCCACCGAATTCGGTTGATCTGGCTATTATGGTAGATGTCTATCATGAATTTTCGCATCCGTATGAGATGATGCAGAATATTTGCCGTGCGCTCAAAGTAGGCGGTAGGGTCGCTTTTGTAGAATATCGCTTGGAAGATGACAATGTGCCGATTAAACGCCTGCACAAGATGAGCGAACTACAAGTTATCAAAGAGGCAACACCGCATCCGCTTGCTTGGGTGGAAACACTAAACCAACTACCACAGCAGCATATAATAATTTTTGAAAAGGTTGGTGGGCAGTAGACAACTCAGACTATTAGGAGATGAAACAGATGCAGAAGGAACACCCGCTGGACGAGAGGGCGATGGAGATATTACGCCACCTATGGATAGTGGAGGACAAGCTAGAGGACCCGGAGGAACAACTGAAAGTGACAGAGGACTGGGAGAAGGACCACCTGATATCACAGGAGGGGCCCCCGATGCTGACGCTGCTGGAGTGGGCGAGCAAGAAGGAAGAACACAGCCAGATACTCCACCAGCTGAGCCAGATGCCGTACAACCGAGTACTGGAACTCCTGGAACGCCAAGACGAGCATCTTCCCGACGAGGAAGCGACGCTACTTCACGCGGGACAGATGGAGCAGGAACGGATCCAGGAGGGGATGCGATGGAGTCTGAACCTGATGCTGGAGGAAGCGGGGACGGAACTCAGACGACGCCAACAAAAGCACGATCGACTGATGGAATTATCTACGTTGACACCTGAACAAGCGGAACTCTTGTCGGATGTGGTTGACACCGCAGCTGAAGATGAACTCAATATACTCTTACAGAAAGATACTCTTGATGACTTTGAACAAGAAGTGTTTGCAGCATTACACACGTATCCGAACGCATTAACGACTAGACAGGCAGAACTCTTGTCAGTTATGGTTGGCATTGCAGTTGAAGATGAACTCGTAAGACTCACACAGAAAGACACCCTTACGGACTCCGAACAAGAACTATTTGAAGCACTGCAAGTCTTACAAAGCGAGGGTGCCCTTGAATCAGAACCGGCAGCCCTTGCAGAAGCGTCTCCTGAGCCGATAGCCGAGTCGGAATCTACCGCGACTCCAGAATTAGAAGCGGACACACAGCCGGAAACGGTCACGGTGCCAGAGTCGGTCCCGATTGCGAACGATTATGTCTCGCCTCTTCATGAGTCGACAGTCCTCACGGCGCAGCTCCACCCGGATGTCTCTGAGGTGGGACTGAATTTGTCTGAGGATGTCCGTGGGGTGCTTTCCACGGCGCAGGCGTTAGTTGTCAAAATGATGAAACGGTCCGGGAAGATGTTTTACCGGTTTGTAAGAGATGGTACGTTGTATCGGCTTGGGTTTCTGTCAGGCAACGGCACGGGTGACGGTAAAACCGAATCCGCTGCTTTTACACCTGAACAGGCAGAACTTCTGTTGGATCGGGTTCAGTTCATCATTGAAAATGAAATCGAAAGACTCACCGTAAAAGAAGCACTTGATGAATTTGAGCAAGAATTCCTCGTAGTATTACAAGTTGATAAAGAAGACTTGAAAGCTGAACAGGCGGAGTTGTCAGAAAAAACGATTGCGGTTATCATTGAAAATGAAATCGAAAGACTTACAGCGAAAGAAACACTCACTGACCGTGAACAAGTACTACTTGAAACACTGCAAGCCAATATTTCACCTGAATCTACGCCAGAAACAGAGATTACACAGGAAACTGGAACCGATCCCAAACCCACAGAGGTACCTGATACCAGTTCTGTGCAAGAGAAGGCTGCCCACTATTCTGAAGATCAAGTCAAAGATATTGTTGCCCACTATTTTGAGTCACTTCCCATCGCTTCGCCGGGTTATAATGTCAAGCGCGAGTATGTAATCCAAATGGGCAGCGACCAACGCAGAGCAGACATCGTGTTTTTGCGAAATGGAAAACTTGTAGCAATTGCAGAGTGTAAAAGAACGGGACGCGTCGAGAAAGGTAATGAACAGTTACACTCCTACCTCTGTGCAACCGATACCTTTTTCGGTATATTTGCTAATAACAGCGATCCCAATAAGTGGACTTTTTGGGAGAATCATAGACATAACAATTTTTTAGAAATTGATCGTGAAACTTTTGAAAACTATGTTTATAATCACGAAAATGCAATAAAGGATAGAGAAAAGAAGATAAAACTGGAAATAGAAAGAGAAATAGACACCGAAATAAGAGATCGCGTGCGAAAAAACACTAATACGAATGCCGTAAGACAAAACGAAACGGATCTCATAAAACAGAAGGTAATAGAAAATATTGACAAAACGGCAATAGTAAATAGCGTGAGATCGCAGATTGCACAGCAAGTAGAAAACGGATTGTTAAACGAAAGAGACAAAGCAAATCGCAAACGTGGACGCGAACAAGGTTTTTGGTGGATTAGTCTTATTGGAATTGGAATTTTAATAGCACTGCTAATAACGTCAGCAGGGTAATTAGACTTATAGGACTACTTTGGTTCTTAATGTCAAAACTTTACACACCCAGCAGAATTGCTCTGAATTTGATGTTGTCTTAATCCGAAAAATGCTGTATAATTTGAAAGAGGAAATATGTGCTATCGTAACCCTAACTACTGCATCGTCCCACCGTACATTATTGAACATTTGGCACAATCTGGAAACCCAGAGGTACGTGCCGAAGCAATTGCGCATTTATCTGCTGACGCAACCGTCCGTGCCTTTAGGCAGCCCGAATATGCTACGCCAAGTTTGATTCCGATGGCATCGCCGAACCGCCAAAGACTCCGCCTCGTGTACGATGCACAAAATACAGTTCAGTTACCAGGTATGCTTGTTCGAGCGGAGGGACAGGGCGATGTTTCAGATATAGTTGTAAACGAGGCTTACCACTTTTCAGGAGATGCATACGACTTTTACGATCAGATATTTCAGCGAAACTCTCTAGATAACGAGGGAATGACGTTGATTTCCTCTGTACATGCTAAGCGGAAGAATAATGCCCTCTGGAACGGAAAACAGATGGCTTACGGTGATGGAGATAGCCTGATATTCCAACGGTTTACTCGATCATTGGATGTCGTCGGTCATGAACTTACTCACGGTGTGCAGCAATTTACAAGTAATCTCTATTATTACGGACAATCCGGTGCACTCAACGAACATTTTTCGGATGTGTTTGGTGTCTTGATACGCCAATGGAGAAACGGTGAAACTGTTGAGAATGCGAATTGGCTCATTGGCGCAGAGGTTTTAGTTCCTGCTGAAGCACCTGCAATCCGTCGTGGAATCCGAGATATGAAAAACCCTGGCACAGCCTATGATGATCCGGACATGGGAAGAGACCCACAACCTGCTAATATGTCGGAATTTTACGAAGGCACCGACGATAGAGGTGGTGTCCACATCAATTCTGGCATCCCGAATCGGGCATTTGCGTTAACCGCACAAACCCTTGGCGGCAATGCTTGGGAGGTTGCTGGTTGGATCTGGTACAAAACTATGTTAGCGTTGCCTCAGGACAGTCAATTTATCAATTGCGCGGAGATGACTGTTCAAGTGGCAGGAGCAGATTACGGTACAGAAGCGGAAGAAGCAACCAGGGATGCATGGAAAGCAGTCGGTATTAACGTAAATGGATAACAGAGGACGGACTACAATGAAAATAAGTTTTATCCAATCAGGTGGCTTTCCGGGGCTACGTCGAGGGTGTGAACTTGACACCACTGGGCTTGCCCCAGACACGGCTCAAGAACTTGAACACTTAGCAGAGGCGAGCGGGATTTCGACATCAGGTGTGTTTTTCTCGGAATCGGGTCGTGATCTTCAGCAGTATAACATTACGATTAACGATGGCAACTCGGAGGTATCTGTTACCTTTGATGATGAGACGCTCCCTGCTGCTGCGCAATCGTTAGTTGATTATCTACAAAAACACTCGCGCCCCAAGGCTGTTTATGAATGATAAGTCTACGGGCATCAGTGAAGAGTCAATACTTCACGCAAATCCGCCCTGAAGGTACTTACGGTGCGGATGTTTTCTGAGAAACCTCTCTTGCCGCTTTGAAGACAGAATCAATAGCACCAAATAGGACAGGCAAATTATCCACGCTAAAACTCGTTCGATTTTGGGTGAAGGTTTCACCGACAAGGTGTCCAATCTGCCAGAGTGTTCCGTCGCTGACAATACCGTACACAGGATGTTCCAGATCCTCTTTTATTTTTTGAGCGGCGACTAACTCCGCTAGACATTGTCCCCAACCTATCTCAAAATCGTTCTTCTTTGCCTCAACCAGCATTATCAACGGCGTGCCGACAACGAGTTTACCCAATTCAGATCGTGTTGAAATGAAATAATCTGGTGTGCCGCTCAGAACATCGTCATAAGCGATCGGCTTTTTTATCCAAAGTGCGTAGTCCTCAGCATACCTTTTGTAGACTTCCCGTAAGACAGGGAAGATAACAGCCTCACACCGCGCTCCTTCGGAGGCGAAAACATCAATATATTCGCGGTTAAATTCAAATTCTTGTAGAAATTGTTCTGAAGGGTCCGCACTGTTTTCAGTTTCTATAAAGTCATTTTCCACATGCCGTATCCTAAATCTCTCCTGAACTTCAGGGATTGCTTTGAAATCACTAAATGCCATTTTGATGGACCTCAATGAAATCTTCTACTTGCCATTTGGTACGTTCATCTGCTATCTCTTCATAATGTGTTTTCATCCGTTCTGCTTGTTGTGATAGAAGTTGACGACGTTCATCGGCAGAAAGACGCATGAATTTCGCTTGAGGTGATTCATCTTCCGCGGTTGTTAACGCATGTAGCAAACGGTACGCTAACGGTAATTTGGATTCTGGAAGTTTTGCCACTAACGCTCGCACATCCGTGTGTGTGATTGTTCGCATCCTTTCCTCCTTGTAAGGTGATTTGAAAAAGACTATAACTAATTGCTATTAAAGATTACGTAACGACTTGTGCTAGTTACGTATTAGTTTTGTTGTTTTTCACATCTGTTCACATTCTGTAGGAGCGATCTCCGAATCGCGATACCCTGTCGGGAATCGGAATTCCCTCCTACCTTTGAATGGTGTCGTGAATTGAAAAAGTTGCGGAATTCAAACCGAAACGAGACGAATATGTGAAAGATAAATATACCAAATGTTAACTAACACAAGTCGTGTAATAAGTAATAAGTAGATGTATACTTTGCCTAATCTTGTGTTACTTCCTCCAGGTTTAGCAGTATATGTTCTATTTTAACAACTTCGTTTGTTGTTTCATTTCTTTTTACTATCTCTTGAATTAATGCTTTATATTGGCTACTAATAGTTGCCTTTGTTATATTCACATTAGGATTATCTCCGATAACTCCTCTAATAATAGGATCTTCTTCACTGTTTACTTGTAATTCAAATTTGTTTCTGTCAAGTGATAAACCAATTAATTCACCTTTAATGGTTTGAGGCTCTTCTTGTTCTTCTTCAATTGCTTTAAGAGTTTCTATCAACGGTGGTATTTCGTTTTTTGAAAAATACACAACTGCGTCTTTATTTACTTTTGGTGATGTCCATGACAATGTTACATCAGTATCTAACTTATCAAGTGATGTAAGCAAATACCTATATTGGTTTGTGGTTTTTAACCCTAACTTTGTTAATATACTTTTTAAATCAGATTTATTATCTTTTGATTCAAGAAGGTTAAAAAATTGAGTTAGGGTTTCATTTTGTTCGGAAGGTAACTCAAACAATTCCATTTGCGATTCATCCCTTTTTTTAGATGCTAATTTAATCTCAAACGAACCTGGTTGAAAGGGTAATGCGTAAAATCTCATTGTTTCTCTAATAGCAGGAGTAATATTTTTAACACTTCGTCTGGCTACTTCAATTATATTCATGACGTTTTGAAAACAAGTCAAAACACCACCTAACTGCAAAATTGGAGCTTCGGCGTTATATCCTTCAATAGTTTTAAAAGCAAAACTTATTATTTCTCTACCTGCTGCTTTTGCTATATCAACTATACTTGTTTGAGGAACATAAGGCGTATATTCAATATCAAGATAATCGTTAACAGGTGGAAATATATCTTCAGAAAGTTCGGACGGTAAGATAAACTCAGAACTAAATTCTACAGAGTTGTTACTCGGAATTATTACCTTAAGTAAGCGATCCATTTCTGGCTTAGAAAAAGTATCAAACAAATCAATTTTGCCGGCTCGTATTAGATTAAGTCGGGCAATAGACACTTCTGCATAAAGCCACACATCATGGTCGGGCAAACGATCGGCAAAGAAAACTATGTATAATTGAGATGCAGCGTTTTCGCATAAAAAAAGAATCGGAATATCATAATAATTGTATACTTCAACCATTTCAAGTTTGCCCAATTCTGGAGTATTAAGTGCATGATACATAGCAATCTCCTTATTGTTCATCTACTTGTTCTTCTATCTCAAATACTTGCCATATTTCCATTTCACAAGGTAACCACAACGTATAGTGTGAAGGCGTATCATTCGTAGACGTGTTTTTAATTTGTCCACATTCAGGAGTTAAGTTAGCTATAGCCAGTTTTGCATCTCTAAAATAAGGAAATCTATTTTTATTTATCAAAGCATCGTTTTTGTTTTTATATACTGACAACCCATGCGCTTGGCATGTTTCACTATTTGGTTTTCCGCTTTCTCTGTTAATTTCATCCGGACACCTTTTTGCTATGGGATTAAAATCTTTTTTATTTGGAGGGATATTTTTAACAAGACGATAAACTACTCCCGATGCAGTTCGGGCATCGTTTGGAGGACAATTGCTTAAGTGCGAACCAAAATACTGTGATTTGTCATATACCATATAACAGCATCCTTAATCCTACACTCCGCACTTGTTTTGACACATTTTGGTATTTTTACGACAAACCCGTGTCACGAAAGGATTCGCACAGGATAGGGGAGATTTGGAGTTGTGAATTAAGATTCTATTTTCTACTTGTCTTTTTTTTCGGTTCACCTGAAATTGCTTACTCAATGTAGGGACCACGCAGGTTTGAGAAATAAATACCGAAAATCGGAAATCAGAAGTGCGGAGTGTAGGCTTAATCTAATGTAAGAGTAAAATACAAGTATAGTGCATAGTATACCAGCAGTAATAAAAAAAAGCAATATGTTTTAATGCTTTATACACACAACCTATTTCACCGATATACATTCCGAATTATATTTTAGTTTCAATAACCGCTTAATTGAACTGCTATTGTTTACTAAATTAATTACATAATAAGTAGTCTAATACCCAATTAACGGGATTTGTAGCGCGAGGTCCCCGTACCTCGCAATGTTGACTTTATCGGAAAACTTCGAATCAAGTTAATTTGGTATAATACTTATTATGAAAGATTATACTATCTTATTGATACATCTTCAACAAAATTACATATCCAAATCAAAAAAGTATTGACAATAAAACCTTTTACACCTTAAAATGGCATAATCATTTTAAACTTTTTGATTGCTGTAACGTTACGTAACATAATATTTGTTATGACAACTTCAGCTTGCAAGCCATATTGAAAAGGGAGTGAATTCCAGTGAAAAGTGCTAAAAGTACGGTACCACTAACTGTTGTGTTGGCATGTTTGTGTATCGCAGCGTTAGGGCTGTCCCTCACATCTGCAGAGCATCATGAAACCACAGAAGCAACCGTTAATTATAGCCAAGACATCCGTCCTATTCTTGCGGATAACTGTTACGCCTGCCACGGACCAGACGAGAAAAGTCGACAGGCAGACCTACGACTTGATACAAAGACCGGAGCGTTTTCTGACCCGAGTGGATTTCCGATTATCGTTTCAAAAAAACCAGATGAGAGTGAACTCTATCTCCGTATCACCTCTGAGGAAGATAGTTATCGGATGCCACCAGCAGATTTTAATAAGACGTTAACACCGGAGCAAATTAAAGTTATCAAGCAATGGATTAACGAAGGTGCGAAATGGGAAGAACACTGGGCATTTACTACACCTGTTCGTCCAACACCACCCGCTGTCAAAAAAGCAGACTGGGTAAAAAATCCAATTGATGCGTTCATCCTTGCA
The DNA here is from genome assembly GCA_965237835.1 of Candidatus Poribacteria bacterium. Taxonomy (GTDB): domain Bacteria; phylum Poribacteria; class WGA-4E; order WGA-4E; family WGA-3G; genus MSPOR6. The sequence goes on from OZ250160.1 coordinate 3,223,636, forward strand.
CGCCTCGAAAAAGAGGGACTACAACCTGCAAAAGCAGCAGATAAACGCACTCTTATCCGACGTTTAAGCTTTGATCTCACTGGTTTACCGCCAACGCTTGAAGAGATACATCAATTCCTTAATGATGACTCACCCGATGCTTACGAGAAACTCATTAATTCCTTCATGGCAAAACCCGAATACGGTGAACACATGGGTCGCTTCTGGTTAGACGTTGCCCGTTATGGCGATACTCACGGACTGCATTTAGATAACTACCGTGAAATGTGGCCCTATAGAGATTGGGTTATCAACGCATTCAACAAAAATATGCCTTTTGACCAGTTCACGATTGAGCAGTTGGCAGGGGATCTCTTACCGGAACCGACTCTTGATCAACGTGTCGCCACTGGCTTCAACCGGTGCCACGTTACAACAAGCGAAGGCGGTTCAATTGCTGATGAATACTATGTCCGATATGCTGTTGACAGAGCCAATACCACTGCCACCGTCTGGATGGGATTAACCGCCGGCTGTGCACAGTGCCATGACCATAAATATGATCCAATTTCGCAGAAAGAATACTATCAACTCTACGCCTATTTTAACAATATCACAGAAAATGCGATGGATGGCAACCGCAAGGATTCTCCACCTGTTGTGAAGTTGCCGACACCTGAGCAGGAGAAACAACTCGCAAAATATGATGATCAGATTAAGGACTTAGATGCACAGAGCAAAGGACCACTGCCGCATATTGATGCTGCGCAAACTGCTTGGGAAAACAGAATGCCGCGATGGACATTTATAAAGCCAGATGTTGTGCTTTCACAAGGTGGCGCAACGGTTGAAATTCGTGATGATAATTCTGTTTTAGCAAGTGGCACAAATCCTGACAAAGAGGTCTACGAGGTTATTGCAAAACTGCCCCCCGGTAAATGGAGTGCCGTGCGATTAGAAGGTATTCCTGACAAATCCTTGCCCAGTAGTGGGATTGGACGCAGCGACAATAGCAATGTTGTTTTGACAGGATTTTCTGTTGACATCGTGCCTGCCTCAATGGCAGAACAAGAGCTTAATTCCGCTAAGGAAGCAGCACAGAAGGCAATTGAAGCAGCCAAAGCAGCCGCTGAAGCTAAAGCAGCCGCTGAAGTTAAAGCAGCCGCTGAAGTTAAAGCAGCCGCTGAAGTTAAAGCAGCCGCTGAAGTTAAAGCAGCAACCGAGCCAGATTCAGAAGACGCAGCAACGGAAACCGCTGAAGCTAAAGCAGCTGAAGAGGCAACACCTGAGAGTGATGATGCGCAAAAAGCCGATGACGCAGCTGAGAAAACTGCTGAAAAAGCAACACCGGAAGTCGATGCAGCGAAAACTGCTGAAGAAGCAACACCGGAAACTGATGAAGCGAAAACAGATGATAAAACAACTGAAGAAGAAACAGAACCCGCCGAAGCGAACGACCCGTGGACACCTATTCCAGTTGTGAAAGCCTGGGCGGACAAGGAGCAGGCAAACGGTGATTTTGCCATTGCTAATGCAATTGACGATAAGCCTGAAACAGGTTGGGGGTTGGAAAGTAACGATAATCGTGGGAACAGTCGGCAAGCGATCTTTCTTGTCGCGAACCCATTCGGCACGGAAGGTGGTCTGGTAAGGATTCGCGTTAAGCATGAATCTAAGCATTTCAGGCATCACCTCGGTCAGTTCAGACTTGCTGTTACAGATGCCCCAACGATCTATCCGATCGGTTCAAAAGTATCGCTTGGAAACTGGCATTCTGCCGGTCCGTTTACCGCAGAACACGGTAACATCGCCTTCTATAATGTTTATGAACCGGAAACCAAACCTGTTAATACGAAGGATAAATTTACTGTTGGTTCGCAAGAGTTGACGTGGCAACAACAAACCCACTGGAAAGATGGCGAGGCACATAACGACATTGTTGGTGAAAATAGTGCCACATACCTATACCGAAACATCGCTTCCGAAACCAAGCAGAAAGTAACGCTTTATCTCAGCAGTAATGATGCTTTGAAGGTCTGGGTAAACCAAACGGAAGTACTTGCCAGCAATATCCAGCGAGATGTTGCACATGATACAGACAGACTCCAGATACAACTTAACCCCGGCAGCAACGCGCTGCTGCTAAAGGTTGTGAATTATTCCGGTCCATCTGGCTTCTTCTTCCGCATGGAATCTGAGGCACCGATGGTAACAGCAAACATCGTTGACACTATAGCAGTTGAAAGAGGGAAGCGCAACGGAGATCAACAGACGCAAATTCGTGAATACTACCGTCGCAATGTTTCAACGGATGAGGGGTTGAAAAAACTTTACGCGGACATCTCAAATACGCAAAACAAGAGGAATTCCCTGAACAATTCGCTTACCACTACGTTGGTGATGCAGGAACGATCTGAACCGCGGGGTGCGTATATTCTGGAACGCGGCGCGTACGAGCACCGAGGTGAACAGGTTTATCCACAGACTCCCGCAATATTCCCATCGATGGTAAAAGGTTCACCGCCAAATCGACTTTCACTGGCAAAATGGTTGGTTTCCGCAAAACATCCACTTACCGCCCGCGTCACGATTAACCGTTTATGGCAAAGTACCTTCGGAACTGGTATCGTGAGAACGTCAGAGGACTTCGGCACACAAGGCACACCGCCTGTGCATCCGGAACTTCTCGATTGGCTTGCAACCGAATTTGTTGCCTCTGGATGGGATGTGCAAACAATGCTTAAACTTATGCTCACCTCGGCGACATATCAACAGAGTGTGCATGTTACACCTGAAAAATTGGAACGTGATGCTGATAATGTGTTGCTCTCCCGCGCACCGAGGTATCGGTTTGATGCTGAAACCGTGCGTGATAACGCGCTTGCACTCAGTGGTTTGTTATATAAACGTATCGGCGGACCGAGTGTCAAACCACCACAACCGGGTGGACTCTGGAAAGCCGTTGGGTTTACCGGATCTGATACTGATACGTTTGTTAAAGATAGTGGTGCTGAAAAAATATATCGTCGGAGTCTCTATACGTTCTGGAAGCGAACCGCACCACCGCCGCAGATGAATATCTTGGACGCGCCGTCACGTGAGGCTTGCACAATTCGTCGTGAACGTACTAATACGCCGATGCAGGCGTTAATGTTGATGAACGATCCGCAGTTCGTTGAAGCGGCGCGTGTTTTCGCTGAACGCACGATTAAAGAGGGAGGCAAAACACCAGAGGAACGTCTCGCCTACATCTTTGAGTTAGCGACCGCACGCGAACCGAAACCGAAGGAAGCTTCACTGCTACTCGAAACGTTGCAAGCGCACGCAGAAGAATTGAAAGCTGATCCCGAAGCAGCCAAAGAACTCATTGCTGTTGGTGAATCGAAACCTGATGAAAAATTAGATGCAGTCGAAGTTGCTACATGGACAATGATTGCAAACCTAATCCTCAATCTGGACGAAGTCCTGAATAAGGGATGATAAAAGGGGTGGGCGCAGACCTTCCGTTCGCGCCCATTTGATAAAGATTATGAAATATTTTTACATGCTGTTTGCAATACTGATAGTTTTCCTCAGCTGCTCGGTTGGACCAGAAGTGGCGATACCAGATGCAAACTTAGCTGCTGCTGTGCGCGAAGCACTCGGTTTAGGTCCGACCGATCCTATATCACAAAAGAAATTTGAGGTATTAGAGAGTCTTAATGCTGACAACAGAGATGTAAAAGACTTAACAGGTCTGGAAAAAGCAATAGGATTAACGACTTTAGAACTTCGCAAGAATCAAATTGAGGACATGACACCTCTCACGAAACTAACCCAATTGACGCACTTATACCTTGGTGATAATCAGATTAGCGACATAACACCTCTGACTAGCTTGACGCAGTTAACATGGTTAGACATCGTGGGGAATCAAATCAGCGACATAAAACCACTCGCTAACTTGACACAGTTGACAACGTTATGGCTGGATAAAAATCAAATCAGCGACATAAAACTACTCACTAACTTGACACAGTTGACAACGTTATACCTTTCTAATAATCAAGTCAGCGACATAAAACCACTCGCTAACTTGACACAGTTGGAAGTGTTATGGCTGGACAAAAATAAAATCAGCGACATAAAACTACTTACTAATTTGACACAGTTGACAAGATTAGGAATTGAGTCGAATCAGGTTAGCGACATAAAACCACTCGCTAACTTGACACAGTTGACAACGTTATACCTTTCTAATAATCAAGTTAGCGACATAAAACCACTCACTAACTTGACGCAATTGGAAGTGTTGTCGCTAAACCGGAATAAAATCAGCGACATAAAACTACTTACTAATTTGACACAGTTGAAAGAATTATACCTTTCGGACAATCCAATTCAGGATATGGAACCACTCAGCAAACTCATAAAACAACTTCCAGATTTGGAGTTGAATATTGAAGTCACACACACAAATAAGTAAATTGCTTCTGTAGGTATGTGATAAAAAAGCAAGGAAGTATCCCAAAAAACGAGATAGCACTTGTTCTTTCATTTTGAAGGAATATCACTTTATGGAGAATTTGACTGTAACAATACCAGATTTTAACTTAGCCGCTGCCGTGCAAAAAGCACTCGATTTAGGTCCAACCGATCCTATTCCCCAAGACAAGTTGGAAGAATTAGAGAAACTACATGCTGAAGAAAAAGGCATAAAAGACCTAACGGGACTGGAGAAGGCGACAGGTTTAAAAGTTTTAGAACTTCAAAAGAATCAAATCAGTGACATCACACCTATTAGTGGATTGACACAACTGACTTATGTAGAGTTCTGGGACAATCAAATCAGTGATATTACACCCCTTGCTGGATTAACACAAATTACGAAATTAGGACTCGGTGAAAATCGAATTAGTGACATCACACCTATTAGTGGATTGACGCAGCTCACAGAATTAGGGCTTTGGGACAATCAAATTACCAACATTAAACCACTTGCTAACTTAAAACAGATGCAGTTGCTAAACATTAGACGTAATCAACTTAGCGATATTTCACCGCTTGCTAACTTGAAAAAGTTAACGCACTTATGGCTTAGTGGGAATCAGATTAACGACATTACACATCTTGAAGGATTGGTGCAATTGACGCTCTTAACATTGGATAAAAATCAAATAAGCGATGTCCATCCTATGGTGAACTTAATGTGGTTGACGCATTTACATATCAAAGATAATCCGATTCAGGATATGGCACCACTGCAAAAACTTTTGAAACATAATCAGAATTTACAAGTAGATATTCCGGCACCAGTGGAACTGAAAATTCAACAACCACCTGCAAATAAGTAGTCAATAACCCCGCGCTAAAGCATCGGGGCTTGTGCGAAGCGTATGCCAAGCGTCCACTCCACAAGTTAAACGGTTGACTAGACGATATATCGCGGGTCTTGTCGTGGCAGGAAACCACAAGATGTTACGGATGCTCCCCAAGTCTGTATCCGCTCTGATCCCGTGATGTCGATGGGGAAACCACATATACCGCGAGAGCGTGGGCTTATAGCCATTATTTTCTGGTAAAGACATCGTGTCAGGTCAAGTAAGCGAGTAGTGACAGTCTCACTGAACGAAGCAGCACAACTGAATCCAGACTCCCAGTGTGCAGGTGGAGATAAAACAGCACTCCCCCTTTTGGGGACAAATTATAACTATAATAGGAGGCGGGCTTTCCTCCCCTGCCTAAAGGCGAGGGGTCTCCAGCCCGAAGAGTGATGATAATAACTTTATTTACAAGGAGGACACGAATAACACAATGAGAAACATTTACTTATTACTACTACTGCCTATTATTTTCTTCAGCTGTTCATCTAACAAGGATGTGACAATACCGGATCCTAACTTAGCCGCTGCCGTGCAAGATGCCCTCGGTTTAGGTCCGACCGCCCCTATTCCACAAAAGAAATTAGAAGAATTAGAGCATCTGGATAACAAGGATGTGACAATATCGGATCCTAACTTAGCCGCTGCCGTGCAAGATGCCCTCGGTTTAGGTCCGACCGCCCCTATTCCACAAAAGAAATTAGAAGAATTAGAGCATCTGGATGCTGACGACAGAGGTATAAAGGACTTAACGGGGTTAGAAAAAGCAACGGGATTAAAGAATTTAGAACTTCGCAGGAATCAGCTCAGCACTATTGCACCACTTAAGGATCTAACGCAATTAACACATTTATTTCTTGGGGATAATCAGATTAGTGACATCAAACCTCTCACTAAATTAAAGCAATTAGTTGCTTTAAATCTTCAAAGGAATCAGATTAGTGACATCACACCACTTGCGGGATTAACGGAAATGACAGATTTAGCACTCGGAGGGAACCAAATAAGTGACATCACACCACTCGCTGGTATGAAACAATTGGCTTGGATATGGATCTGGGGAAATCGAATTAACGACATTACACCGCTTGCAGAGTTGACACAATTGACAATCTTGCATTTGAACAACAACCAAATCAGTGACATAAAACCACTTGCCGAATTAACAAAGTTAAATGCCTTAGTGCTCTCTACTAATCAAATCAGCGATTTTAGCCATATTGAGAATTTTTCAAATCTAAAACGTTTATATGTAAAACGAAATCCAATTCATGATATGGAAGCATTCCGAAAATTACTTGAAAAACTGCCGGATTTAGAACTGGATATCCCGGCACCAGTGGAACTGAAAATTCAACAACCACCTGCAAATAAGTAAAGCATCGCTACTCCTCAACCAAGGAGTAGATAGCAAAGGAGATAGACAATGGACCCGATTAAAGAATATCTGCAACTTGAAACACGTCGCCAATTCTTTGGCAAATGTGCCACAGGACTCGGTGGTGCAGCCCTCGCCTCATTGCTGCCGAGTAGTATTGTCCACGCTCTTGAACAGCAAGCAGGAACGTGGGTTGGCGGATTGCCAGAACTACCGCACTTTGCCCCGAAGGCAAAACGGGCAATCTACCTATTTATGTCCGGCGCACCTTCGCAAATGGACCTGTTTGACTATAAACCGAAGATGGGCGAATGGTTTGATAAAGACCTACCGGAAACGGTGCGGATGGGGCAACGGCTTACCACGATGACTTCCGGACAGACACGTTTCCCAATTGCCCCTTCTATCTTTGAGTTTAAGAAGCATGACAATGGCAGCGATGGCGCGTGGCTTAGCGAATTGTTACCCCATACTGCATCCATGGTAAAAGATATTGCTATCATCAAATCGGTACATACCGATGCGATCAACCACGACCCTGCTATCACCTTTGTGTGTACTGGTGACGAAACTCCCGGCAAACCGAGTCTCGGTGCGTGGCTCAGTTATGGGTTAGGAACTGAAAACCAAAATCTTCCTTCTTTCATTGTAATGAACGCTACTTGGAGCGGTCCAAAAGGTGCCCAAGCACTCTACAACCGCCTCTGGGGTTCTGGTTTCCTCCCATCTGAGCACCAAGGTGTGTTACTTCGCAGTCAAGGCGATCCTGTGCTATTTCTCTCAAATCCGAAAGGTATGAGTGAAAAAGCACGGAAACGGATGCTTGATTCGCTGGTCAAACTCAACGAGGAACTCTATGAGGAAGTCGGTGATCCAGAAACGCATGCGCGTATCTCGCAATATGAGATGGCGTTCAGGATGCAGACCTCTGTCCCCGAACTCACGGATCTAAAGCAGGAGTCTGAGAAAGTTATGGAGATGTATGGTCCTGAGGTTAACACCCCTGGCACATTTGCTAACTGCTGTATCCTTGCACGTCGGATGATGGAGCGAGATGTTCGCCTCGTCCAAATCTTCCATCGTGGTTGGGACCAGCACGGTGACTTACCCAAGAACATCCGGAATCAGGCTCGCGATATTGACCAACCCGCAACCGCGCTCGTTCAAGACTTAAAACAACGCGGTATGCTTGATGAAACTCTTGTTGTTTGGGGCGGTGAATTCGGACGGACTGTTTACTGCCAAGGTGCGCTTAAGAAGGATAACTACGGACGAGATCATCATCCGAAGTGTTTTACACTCTGGATGGCTGGCGGTGGCATAAAAGGTGGGATCGTTCACGGCGAAACCGATGATTTCAGTTACAATATCGTCAAAGACCCCGTTTCTGTTCGCGACCTAAATGCTACGATTCTTAACCAACTCGGTATTGACCACGAAAGGTTGACCTTTAAGTTCCAAGGACTTGACCATCGGTTAACTGGGGTTGAGGAAAAAGCGCACGTTGTCAATGAGATATTGGCATAGCCGTAAACATTTATCTACAGGCGTGTTTTGTAAACGTGCCTATAGGCAATATCAATAATAACGTGAGTTTGATATATAGCAAATTCTAAACATAAATGGACATTTTCGTAGGGGTTAGGTTACCTAACCCCTACGGGCGAGAAGACCTCGCCCCTACGAGAAGCCCGACATCTTGTTTTTATCAAACTCACGTAATAATAGGCTTTACTATAAATTCGTCCACAGAGGCGTAACTTTATGAAACATTTTTCTACCCTTTTTGTGCTTTTGGTAGCTTTATGTGGTTGTTCATCTAATCAGGATGTAACAATACCAGATGCTAACTTAGCCGAAGCCGTGCAAGAAGCACTCGGCTTAGATATAAGTGATCCTATCCCGCGAAAGAAGTTGGAAAAATTAAAGCATCTGGATGCTGACGGCAGAGGCATAAGAGACTTAACGGGGTTAGAAAAAGCAACGGGATTAAAGAATTTAGAGCTTCGTAGGAATCAGCTCAGCAGTATTACACCGCTCAAGGATCTAACGCAATTAACCCATTTATATCTTGGGGATAATCAGATTAGTGACATCAAACCTCTCACTAAATTGAAGCGATTAGTGGCGTTAAATCTTCAAAGGAATCAGATTAGTGACATCAAACCTCTTTCTGGGTTGACGGAGATGACAGATTTAGCACTCGGAGGAAATCAAATTAGTGACATTACACCATTTGCTGGAATGAAACAATTGGCTTGGTTATGGATCTGGGGGAATCAACTTCGCGACATTACGCCGCTCGCTGAGTTGACACAATTAACAATATTGCATCTCAACAAAAACCAAATCAGTGATATTAAACCGCTTGCTGGATTAACACAGTTAAATGAGTTAGTCCTCTCTGAAAATCAAATCAGCGATATAAGCCATATTGAGAATTTTTCAAATCTAAAACGTTTATATGTAAGACAAAATCCAATTCAGGATATGGAACCACTTCGGAAACTGTATGAACGACTTCCGAAATTAAAACTGGATATCCCTGCACCAATGGAACTGAATATTTCACCACCTACCAATAGGTAAAACGTATTAATGCCTCAAACTCAGGAGTAGATATTGCAAAGGAGATAAACAATGGACCCTATTAAAGAATATCTGAAACTTGAAACCCGTCGGCAATTCTTCGGCAAATGTGCCACAGGACTCGGCGGTGCAGCCCTTGCCTCAATGCTGCCGAGTAGTATTGTCCGTGCCCTTGAACAGCAAGCAGTGCCGCAGACAGGCGGTTTGCCAGAACTTCCGCACTTTGCACCGAAAGCAAAAAGGGCTATCTACCTATTCATGTCCGGCGCACCTTCACAGATGGATATGTACGACTATAAACCGAAGATGGGCGAATGGTTTGATAAAGACTTACCGGAAACGGTGCGGATGGGGCAACGACTTACCACGATGACCTCCGGACAGACACGTTTCCCAATTGCCCCTTCTATCTTTGAGTTTAAGAAGCATGACAACGGCAGCGATGGCGCATGGATTAGTGAATTGCTGCCGCATACAGCATCTATGGTAAAAGATATCGCTATCATCAAATCGGTACACACCGATGCGATTAACCACGACCCTGCTATCACCTTTGTTTGCACCGGCGATGAAATTCCCGGCAAACCGAGTCTCGGTGCGTGGCTCAGTTATGGGTTAGGAACTGAAAACCAAAACTTACCCTCTTTTATTGTGATGAATGCCACATGGACAGGCAGAAAGTCTGCACAAGCACTCTATAACCGACTCTGGGGTGCCGGATTTCTACCCTCCGAACATCAAGGCGTACTCCTTCGCAGTCAAGGTGATCCGGTGCTATTCCTCTCAAATCCGAAAGGCATGAGTGAAAAGGCGCGGAAACAGATGCTTGATTCGCTGGTCAAACTCAACGAGGAACTCTACGAGGAAGTAGGCGATCCAGAAACGCATGCCCGTATCTCACAGTATGAGATGGCGTACCGTATGCAGTCCTCTGTACCCGAACTTGTAGATCTGAAGCAGGAACCGGCTAACATCATGGAGATGTACGGTCCCGATGTCAATACTCCCGGCACATTTGCCAACTGTTGTATCCTTGCACGTCGGATGATGGAACGTGATGTTCGCCTCGTCCAAATCTTCCATCGCGGTTGGGATCAGCACGGTAACCTGCCGAACGATATCCGAAACCAGTGCCGCGACATTGACCAACCTGCAACCGCACTTGTCCAAGACTTAAAACAACGCGGCATGCTTGATGATACACTTGTGGTGTGGGGCGGTGAATTCGGACGGACTGTCTATTGCCAAGGTGCACTCAGTAAGGATAACTACGGACGCGACCATCACCCGAAGTGCTTCACTATGTGGATGGCAGGTGCGGGTATTAAAGGTGGAATCGTCCACGGCGAAACAGACGATTTCAGCTACAATATAGCCAAAGACCCCGTCTCTGTGCGAGACCTGAACGCTACGATCCTCAATCAACTCGGCATTGACCACGAAAGGTTGACCTATAAGTTCCAAGGGCTTGACCATCGGTTAACTGGAGTTGAAGAAAAAGCACGGATTGTCAACGAAATCTTACGTTGACTTCTGCTGTCATGAAAAAAAAACGTTCGCTGGCGCGCGTTTTAAAACGTGCCATCAATTCTTACCAATTATCGTTTTTTCAGTTCTAAAATGTGAGGTTAGATGAAAAAATTAAGAGCAGTTGTTGTTGGCGCAGGTTGGTCTGCTGAAGGACACACAAAAGCATTTCAATATTACGGTGTTGAAGTGCTTGCCATTTGTGCTCGCAAACCGGATATCGTACAGAAAGTTGCTTCCGGATTAGGCGTGCCTGACGCTTCAATTGATTGGCGAAAAAGTTTGTTGGAACACAAACCGGATATCGTTGCGCTCACAACTCCAGCGATCTTACGCATAGAGGTCATCGAATTAGCAGTTGAACTCGGCTGCCACATCATCTGCGAAAAACCACTGGCACTTAACGCGGAAGCAGCAGGTCATATCTACAACCTCATCAAAGACACTAGATTGAAACATGCCTTTGCCGCAACGCATTTATACGATCCGACTGTCGCTTATATGCGTCAACTGTTGACACAGCAGAAAATTATCGGAGAGTTGACAGCCGTTGATGTCGGATACACACGCAGAATTCCAGGTCAGCCTTCGGATATGATTAAGCCGTGGAATTGGATGAGTTCACTTGCTCACGGTGGTGGTGTATTGAACAATGGATTGACACATCAACTCGGTATGCTTGAACGGATGACAGGCATGAAAGTTTCGTCTGCAGTCGGTGAGGCAAAAATCTATCCACGGAAAGCACCTGTCGTGCCAGAGATACGTGACTGGCGGGTGTGGCGAAGGACGATGATTACTGCGGAAGAAGCATCAAAATATGAGTGGCGGGAGTGTGATGCGGAATGGAATTATTCTGCCTTCTTCAAGTTAGGACAAAGCAGTCAAGATACCGGTAATTCTATACTTGTGACGATGCGCACACATCCGGGTGTTCCATCACATAAACCCACTGGCGGTTGGTATTTCTATGGCACGCACGGAACGCTGGTCGGCAGAGGCGGACACATTCTGTCCCATATCACAAAACACATTGGCGAGGAAGTTGAAGAGTTGTCTGTTCCACAAGAATTACAAGATGATTTACCACAAATCGGGGACGAGATCCAAAACAAATGGACTGCACTTGTCCGTGATTTCCTTTCGGATATTCAGGATCGTCCACACGAACCGTATTTAACATTTCTTGATGGATGGCGTTACCAAATCGCTATTGATGCTATACGAGGAAGCAAAGGGTGGGCACAGATACCTGGTTAAGCATAAGGGACACGCGTTTCACATCATAAGGATAGATGTAGATGTATGAGAAGCATGGGGAGAAAATTGAAGCGCGAGAATTTCTTGAGGCATTGCAAGGCGATGCCTCACATATTTCCTTGAATAATTGTACGATTGAAGGTGTTGTTGACCTCTTTTCTACCGATCTTGAACGCGACGAAAATGACCGTATCTGCATCAATAAAATGCTCTCCTGTATCGGGTGCACTTTCAAAAATGTCGTCAATTTTCGGACAGCAGTTTTCCAGCAAGAAATTTCCTTCCGACGTTCTGTCTTTGAGGCAGACCTTGACTTTGACGAAGCTACATTCCAAAGTCAGTCTGGTTTTCGTGAGGCAGACCTTGACTTTGACGAAGCCGCACTGCGTCTTCAGTCTGGTTTTCGTGAGGCTACTTTCAAAGGTCGTGCCAACTTTCATAGTGTAACCTTCCACAATAGCATCAGTTTTTGGCGTGCGAAATTTCACAATGTTGCCGATTTCCATCAAGCGGAATTCCATGATAACGCCGTTTTTCATGAAGCACAATTCCAAAAGGAAGCGAACTTTAGCCGTGTGCTTTTCCAGCGGACACTTGACTGCACAGGGACAAATTTCGAGGGTATAGTTAACTATAATCGTGCAACGTTTCTCGGTAGTACTCTTTTCACGGCTGCCAAATTTTCTGCTGTTGCCTCATTTCGTGATGTTCAATATACCCCTAACACAATCCGACAATCAATTGTTAATAGATTCACCAAGAATTCAAAAAACCCGACTGAATTCTATTTAGATAGCCAACATGTGGACGAGGTCGCGAATCCGTTTTTCAAACGTTATGTTGCAGACCAGCAGTTCATCCGTGCCTTCAATAAAGCGAATCCGATGTTAGCACGCCTATGGTGATGGAGTTCCGATTATGGACGCAATCTTGGGCTCTGGGCATTTTGGTCACTTTTCATTGCTTTTCTGTTTGCGATAGCATATATGCCACATCCATCGTGGGTGCCTGAGTGGATGCAAGATTGGTCTCCACAATTTCATCAAGATACCGGTCAGTACAGTGGTGAACCGCTAACATTTTGGAATTCCTTCTATTTCAGCGTCGTCACCTTTACGACCCTTGGTTTTGGTGATGTTGTTGCGGACAACGCCACAGCACGACTATTTGTAACGCTGGAAGTGATTTTTGGATATCTGATGTTGGGCGGGTTGATTAGTATTTTTGCAAATAAATTGGCAAGTCGGAGTTAATTCAATAATGGTATAAGTGTCAATCATTTGATTGACACTTATTATCAAACCTGTTATAATTCCGATGATCGCATGCAGTACTGAAAGTTCAGAAAACTGATAATGTTGCACTCCTTCTAATAACTGTCTTTTAGTCAAACTCACGTTAACTTAATCAATAAAGGTTCCTACATGTCAGATAATAACTCATCCATAAAATCCGGTATCCGAGACAATCTTCTTCGTGAAACGGTTCACGATTTCTTAGAACAGGAAATCAAGAACGGTTCCGAACTTTCCGTTGTCTCTGCATACTTCACAATCTACGCTTATGAAAAATTACAACATTCCCTCGACAAAATTGACGAACTCCGTTTTTTATTCGGTGACCCCGATTTTGTCAAACGTATGGATCCGAATAATAAAGATAAAAAAGCGTTTGAGATAAAGGATTCAGGCTTAGAACTCAATCAGCAACTCCGACAGAAACCGATAGCCAAAGCGTGCGCAAAATGGATTAAGCAGAAGGTTAAAATCCGCACAACCCGAGGATCAAATCTAATCCACGGGAAAATGTATCACATTGACAATAACGGTGTTGACAAGGCAATCCTCGGTAGTTCCAATTTTACTGTGCGCGGACTCGGGCTGAGTCCAAATAGTAGTAATATTGAACTGAATCTGGAGGTTGATAGCGACCGTGACCGCACCGACCTAAAGAAATGGTTTGACGAATTATGGAATAATGATGAACTGGTTGAAGATGTCAAAAAGAAGGTACTCGCAAAACTGAAGCAGATAGGGAGAGACCACGCGCCAGAACTCATCTATTACAAAACCCTCTACGAACTCTTTCGTGATGAGATAGAAACCCGTAATAAGAACGAAGAAAAACTCGAAGATATACATCTCTACGACACGAAGATTTGGGATAAGTTATATCAATTTCAGAAAGAGGGCGCGAAAAGCGTAATCGCTCGGTTATTGCAACACAACGGGTGTATCTTGGCAGATAGCGTGGGGTTAGGAAAAACATACACTGCACTTGCCGTTATCAAGTTCTTTGAATTGCGAAACGAACGCGTGCTTGTGCTATGTCCTAAAAAACTCCGAGAAAACTGGGCACTCTATCAAGTAAATAATAATCAAAAATCTAATGAGTTCCTTGATGATAAATTCGAATACACTCTACTATCGCACACAGACCTATCCCGCTACACAGGTGAATCTGGTGGAATTAATCTGGCAGGCTTCAATTGGCAGAATTATAATCTAATAGTGATTGATGAATCGCACAACTTCCGAAACGATACCAAGCCCAGTAAAGATAAAGATGGCAATTTTCGGCACAGTCGCTATTCTCGCCTATTGGAAGAGGTTATCAAAGAAGGCACAAAAACCAAAGTACTGATGCTTTCTGCGACACCCGTTAATACCTCGCTCACCGACCTGCGCAACCAGATTTATCTGATGACTGCAAAGCGCGAGGATGTCTTCAGAGAGAGTTTAGGCGTAAGCAATATCCGCAATCTCATTCAACAAGCGCAAAAGGCGTTCAAGACGTGGGAGGAGACCGCTGCCAAAGATGGTAAAAGAGATAAGTCAGCGTTGCTGGATTCGTTGGGTGCAGATTTTTTCCAACTGCTCGGTGGAATTTCTATTGCACGTTCCCGTAGACAGATTCAAGAATTCTATACCGATGATATTAACAAATTCGGTGATTTTCCCGATAAATTGCCACCTGAAAATTGTCACCCACCCACCGACCTGTCCGGCGCGCTTTCATACAAAGCATTGGCTGACCTGATCGGTGATTTCGCTCTCTCAATCTATAGACCTTCAAGTTATGTTGTGAGCGAAAAGGCAAAGCAACGTTTGGCAGAGGAGAAAAAGCGGCTCCGTTTTAATCAGATGGACCGCGAAAAATTCCTCATCGGTATGATGCAAACGAACTTCCTCAAACGGCTGGAAAGCTCGGCACATTCGCTCTCCGAAACGCTTGGGCGCACTGTCGGCAAGATTGATAGGATGCTGGAGAAGATTGATAAATTTGAGCAGAACCGTAATATACCAGACGCACACGCCGATGCCCTCCCCGATGATGATGAAGATGATGAGGAGTTTTTGATCAATCGTGCAAAAAGTCCGTATCACCTCAGCGAATTGAACTGCAAACGTTGGAAAAAGGATCTTCTTAAGGATAAAGAAACCTTAACCGCTGCGTGGGATAAGGTCAAATCCATCACTCCGAAAGAAGATGGTAAACTCAAAGAGATAAAGCAGCATATTCGGGAAAAGGTGAAAAATCCTAATCGTAAGCTGCTGGTTTTCACCACCTTCAAGGACACGGCTGACTATCTTTTTACAAACTTGTCTGAACTCGCAAAGGAATTGGGGCTTGAAATGGCGATGGTTTCTGGAGATTTGACGCGAACGACCTGCGGACAAAATAACTTCAATGCTATTCTCACAAATTTTGCGCCGTGGGGACGGATACGTGCTGATGCAGCAAGCGATAACATTGATCTGCTGATTGCCACTGACTGCGTTTCTGAAGGGCAAAATCTGCAGGATTGCGATACTGTTCTGAATTATGATATACACTGGAACCCCGTTCGTATCATTCAACGTTTCGGACGGATTGATAGGATCGGTAGCAAGAACAAAACGGTGAAGATGATCAACTACTGGCCCACCGAAGATATGGAGGTGTATCTGCGTTTACAAACTCGGGTTGCCTCCCGCATGGCACTTGCCGATGCAGCTGCAAGCGGTGATGACGATCCGCTAAACGAATTTACTTATGAACAAGCGGAGATGGAACTCAATTTTCGGGATGCACAGTTGGAGCAGCTGCGTAAGGAGGTGCTTGATCTGGACGACCTCTCTGATGGTGTTGTGTTGAGCGATTTTACGCTGGATTACTTTTTTACACAACTGCTAAAATATCTTGAAAAAAATAGGGCAGAATTGGATGCTACACCCGATGGTGCGTATGCTGTCACGGACTATAAAGACAATCCGAGGGAGAACGGTGTCATCTTCTTTCTGCAACAACGCAACGCCAGCACAGATAAACAGCAAAAATCTGCCAGTCCCATCTATCCGTATTACATCGTCTACATCCGCAATAATGGCGACATCCGATACGGGTGTGCAAACGCGAAACAGGTGTTGGATCTGTTTGAGGCGGCGGCTATTGGTAAGGATGACGCTATTGATAACTTGTGCCTACAATTTGACAGCGAAACCCAATTCGGGGACAATATGGATCATTACAACGACCTTTTAGATGCGGTGATTAAGCATATCACACGGGCGCATACAAAGACACAAACCAAAAATTTGGGGAGAGGCGGCGCACGCGATTTTAAACTGCCAGTCGCATCTGAAACTCCTAAAGTGGCTAACGATTTTGAATTGGTTACGTGGTTGATTATTACATCTCCAGTAAATTAAGCGTGTTGTCAGAAGCGTGGAACTGTCTGAATCGCGGATTATTCTGTCTGAATCGCGGAGGGCACGGAGAACACAGATTACGCAGAAAATGCTATTGTGTCTCGGACATTTCCTTTCGCAAGAGATGGGGCGGTAACAAAAAATCTCTTAATTCCGCGTCTTCCGCGATTCAGACAGTCCCGCGGATTATTCTGTCTGAATCGCGGAGGGCACGGAGGACACAGAAGACGCGGAAAATGCTTTTGTGTCTCGGACATTTCCTTTCGCAAGAGACAGGGCGGTAACAAAGAATCTCTTAATTCCGCGTAATCCGCGTTCTCCGCGATAATCCGCGATTCAGACAGAAAAGAGATCAGAATTACCGAATTAATAAATTAATCTTCATTAACCGCACCGGATTCTATAAGGAAACTGAAAATTACCCGTTTAAATTCTTAATCTTCATTTGGCATTCCCCGGATTACACGGAAAATGTTATTGTGTCACCTATATTTGCTTTCACAAGTAAACGTGTGGGCGTGAATAAAAACCTCTAATTTCCGCGTCTTCTGCGTTCTCTGTGCCTTCCGCGATTCAGATAGAATAATCCGCGGTTCAGGAAAAGGAACACAACATAATGGACAAAGAAAAAATCAAATCCGCATTAGCAGCAATACCCACTGGCGATTTTTTAGAAAAGTCAAGAGAACTCCTCGCAACAATAGGTTACCGCAGCGAACGCACACTTGAACTTTCAGGCACCGTCCACGACTTTTTTGCCGAATTTCCAGCACCGAATCCAAACACCGAAACTGAACAAGAATTCCGCAGAAACGCTGAATCCGTACAACTCATTTTCCAATTTACAAAAGGTGAAATTAACGATGGTCCGCAGCAGATGACGTTGCTTGAGTCTAATTCGTTCGATAAAGGCAACATTAGCAGTTTCCTATTCTGTGCAGTTGAGTTGAAAGATAACAACTACTCACGCACAAAATACGCTGAGTGGACACGAGAAATCAATAAACGCTTATTCGCACCGACTGTTATTTTATTTCGCACTGCAAACCTTCTCACTGTAGCATTTGCTGATCGCCGTCCAAATATAACTGACGAAACGCGCGATGTACTTGGACAGGTTACGTTAATCAAGGACATCCGTCTGAATAACCCGCACCGCGCACATCTGGATATCCTCTCCGAACTTTCACTAGAGGCATGCGTCAAGTGGATAGATGACAAGAAAAAACAGAAAAACTTCGACGGATTGCTGGCAGCATGGCTCGCAAAACTGGATACCGAAGAACTCAATAAACAGTTCTATCGGAAACTGTTCGCGTGGTATGAATGGGCAGTTAAGGTTGCAAAGTTCCCAACAGACAAAAACCTGACCATAAAACCGGAGGAGCATGTTATCCGACTCATCACACGTCTGCTGTTTATCTGGTTTATCAAGGAAAAAGGATTGGTGGCAGATGAACTGTTTAACAAAGCACAAATCCGAGACCTGTTGAAAGAGGATGACTTTGATAACGGTGATTCCTACTATCGCGCCGTGCTACAAAACCTCTTTTTCGCTACGTTGAACACTGAAATAGACAAACGGAAGTTTAGCAAGGGAGGCAATCCTAATCACCGTAATTTCTCACAGTATCGTTATGAAAAACAGATGCGCGATCCCGATAAACTGTTGTCTCTCTTTGCCGAAACCCCGTTCATCAACGGTGGCTTGTTCGACTGTCTGGACAGTTTCAAAGCAACAAAATTCGGAGGCTACCGCATAGACTGTTTTTCTGATAAGCAGTACGATAAGTTATCCATCCCGAACCGCATCTTTTTTCACGAAAACCGAGGACTCCTTTCCCTACTTGAGCATTACAAATTCACCGTTGAGGAAAACACACCGATAGAGCAGGAGGTCGCACTTGACCCCGAACTGCTCGGTAGAGTGTTTGAAAACCTACTCGCCGCTATCAACCCGGAAACAGGAGAAACGGCGCGCAAAATGACTGGCTCCTACTACACCCCACGCGCTATCGTGGACTATATGGTGGAGGAGGCGTTAGTCGCTGCGTTATCTCAAAAATGTCAACCGACTGATAGCAATGAGGAACCTTGGGACAAACGACTACACTACCTTTTTGACTATACGAAGACGTATGACGACCCCAAGCAAAGATTGAATGGCAGCGAGGCAGAGAAAGTGGTTCGGGCAATTTCTGAACTCAAGATACTGGACCCAGCGGTCGGTTCCGGGGCGTTTCCGATGGGCATGCTCCACAAGTTGACACTTGCACTTCGGAGGCTTGACCCAAATAACAGCCGATGGGAAGCATTGCAGAAAGAACTTGCAGGAAAACGCGCTGCCGCTGCATTTGATACACAGGATGACCAAGAACGTCGTGATGAACTACACGAAATTGATGACACTTTCAAACGTTATCGAGATTCAGACTTCGGACGGAAATTGTATCTGATACAAAACAGCATCTACGGTGTAGATATTCAACCGATTGCGTGTCAAATTGCCAAACTCCGATTTTTTATCTCCCTTGCCATTGAGCAGGAACCAGACGTAGACGCGGCGAACTTTGGAATCAAGCCGTTGCCGAATTTGGAGACGCGGTTTGTCGCTGCAAATACACTGATAGATATAGATTTACGAAACAAGGGTTTGTTCCAAGATGATACCGTACAGCAATTGCTAAAAGAAATTGACGGAATTCGTGAAAAGTTTTTTCTTGCAAACAACCGAGGACAAAAACGTGAACTGGAAGAGCAGGAGGAAAAATGTCACGAACAATTGGAGAATGAATTGGAGCGGCAGCGAACGGAATGGATAGAAAATAGACAAGCAGAAATAGAACGAAAAATCGCTGAATTTTCTAACCCTGAATTGCAGGATCAGCTGCGGGAAAAGGAACAAAAAAAGTTTGAAGTGCAGAAAAGAATGTTTGACGCTGACTTTGAAAATGCTCTCAAAATTGCCCGTTGGAAACCCTACGATCAAAATGCCATGGAGGATTGGTTTGCCCCCGAATGGATGTTTAGAATTACAGAAGGATTTGATATAGCGATTGGGAATCCACCTTACGTCAGAGCGGATGCAGGTGGAAAAAACGCTAAATTACGACAACAGATTAGAGATAGTAAGCAGTATGAGACGCTTTATGAGAAATGGGATCTGTTTATTCCATTTATTGAACGCAGCTACAAAATGCTCAATCTCGGTGGTTTTACAACGTTGATTGTTTCCGATGCTTATTGCCACGCAAAATATGCAATAAAATCTCAAGAGTGGTTTCTACGAAATAGCAAGATATTGCGACTTGATTTTCTTGGCAAAATTAAGATTTTTGATGCCGCAGTAAAGAACGTAATCTACTTATTCCAACGTGCAGATGGAAGTAAAAGTAAACCGGAACGTCGAGTGCATGAAGATGAATTTGGTTCCGTCTATCTCTTACCAACCGACGAACAGCAGAATCTTACGCAACGGGCATTTTTCCCAGAAGATTCCGATAGTCCTCAATTTTCAACGACAACGGTAAC
Organism: Candidatus Poribacteria bacterium; assembly: GCA_965237835.1. Lineage (GTDB taxonomy): Bacteria > Poribacteria > WGA-4E > WGA-4E > WGA-3G > MSPOR6. Next base: position 3,243,951 of record OZ250160.1, read on the forward strand.
ACTTGAAGAGATTTGCTATATTACAAAAGGAATGGTAGTTCATAGTGATGACAAAATTGCCCAAGGTGAATTTGGGAAAAAAGATGTGGTTTCAAACGAAAAAGACGAATTCCATCCGAAACCTTTTGTAGAGGGCAAATATCTTGACAGATGGATCCCTGCTACACAAAAATGGCTTGAGTGGGGAACTAAACGTGCCCCTGCATTGTTTAGTCGAAAAACTTTTCCTGAATTATATGATGTTGACGAGAAATTGATTTCAATTTCCATATCCGCAAGTGCAGAAAAACTGCGTGTTGTTTATGATAATGCAAAACTTTACCATAATCATTCAGCGTGGTCGTTTGTTCCGTGGCATGCCTTAGCTGGAGTTCGCAACCGATCTATTCAAAAGCAGACACGCTATCGCGATGAAAAACCAAAACCTGAATTACCCAAGCGGGAGGATCTCGAAAAGACAAGTCGTCGTTTTTCAGTTAAGTTCCTAATTGGTGTTATGAATTCAAGTTGTGCGCGTGATTTCTTGCGAGCAATTCGACGCAGCAATTTAAACCTTTACCCTGACGATTGGAAGAAGCTGCCAATTCCAGATGTATCACCTGAGCAGCAATCCCCAATCGTTGCGTTAGTTGACAAAATTCTTGATGCTAAGCAGAAAGGACTTGAGAGAAAAGTTGCGCGCCTTGAAAAGAAATTAGATAAGGAAGTATCCGCGCTTTATGGCGTTGAAGACTCGGAGTGAATTACGTTAATTGAGCAAACGTATCGGGATGCTGGTATGGTGCTATAAGTGTCGGAATCTCGGATTTACGCTGATTACGCGGATTTTGGACCTGTTCCTCCCTCCCAACTTTAATTCTGATAAATACTCTCCTATTAATTTCGTCATTTGCACTTAACCTATGCCAATTTGTCACAGTATGTCAAATTGACACAGAAAAAGTTAAGAAAACTCCTTAAAAATGCTGTTTTTAAGGGGTTTTCATTGGCACGAAAATTGCATATAAATTATTTATTATGTGAACTAACAAATATGCAACTGTAATTGTACTGAGTAGGAGGAATAATTTAATGTCGATTCCAGAATCACAATTGGAAACTTGGTCTCATCAAGGGGCAGTAACAACTGCTAAGAGGACTCATGAGTCTATTAGAAATGCTTTAGATTCTCATACATGGCTGACTGGAGTTAGTAAACCTGAGGTCTATCTTCAAGGGTCATATAAGAACACAACTAATATTCGTGGCGACAGTGATGTAGATGTTGTCGCTCAACTAAATAGTACCTTCAAGCGTGACCTTTCAGAACTATCAGAATACCAAAAAAATCTATATCATCAGATTTATGATCCCTCAACTTATCATTGGAAAAATTTTAGGACTGATGTGCTTACTGCATTACGTAATTATTTTGGAGATTCTGCAGTTAATATAGGTAATAAGTCATTAAAGGTTACCGGGAATTCTAATAGGTTGCCAGCCGATGTAGTTGCGTGTATGCAGTACAGAAAATATAAACACTTCAGGAGTATAAAAAACCAAAGCTATGTAGAAGGAATGGTGTTTTATACGCTCAGAGAACATCGTAAAGTAATTAATTTTCCAAAAGTGCATTATCAGAATGGAACGAAAAAGAACAGTAGGACTTCTAGCAGATATAAACCAACTATTCGAGTTTTCAAAAATGCCAGAACATATCTTGTAAATCAAGGAATTATTAGTAAAGAACTTGCTCCATCATATTTTCTTGAATGTTTGTTATACAATGTACCTGATGGAAATTTTACATTTAACTATCAAAACACCTTTTGTAGTGTGGTAAGTTGGCTCCAAAAAGCGAATATGACCAACTTTTTATGTCAACATGAACAGTTCCCACTTTTCGGAAATACACCCGAACAATGGTCATCTTCTGACGCTCAATATTTCTTACAGATGTTGGTAAACCTCTGGAACAATTGGAATTAAATAATGCACCCGTATGCTACTGATTCAAATGAAAGAAGATTAGTTCCGGTTTTGATAGCACTTGTAAGTTTGATAGCAGCATTCGCGCTTGGCAAGTTTCTGGAATATACTTCTCTTACTATCCCATGGTGGTTTGATAGTCCTGCAATTTTAGGATTTTACGGGGTATTTTACAGTATTTTCAATAAACTGCTATGGAAATGTAAAATATTTCGTAAAATCGGATTGGTAAAACTCCCTAACTTGAATGGTTCATGGAAGGGGTATGGAACTTCTTCCTTTAACGAGCATTCTGAAAAGTATGACGCAACTTTTACAATAGAACAAAATTGGAATAGAATAAGCATAGTCGGAAAATTTAAGGTGTCTAAATCTTATAGTTTGACAGCTTCAATTTTTGTGGACGACAAGGATGGAATTACAATTAGTTATGAGTATATGAATGAGCCTTCCCCACATGCTGCTAAAACAATGGAAATACATCGCGGCTTCCACAGCCTCACTCTTAATCCTAATGGTAAAGAAATGTCAGGTCCCTATTATTCAGGCAGAGGAAGACAGAATATTGGAGAGCTTAAATTAGAAAGAGTGTAATTTAAGGTTTACTAATAAATTGACGGTGAAATTACTACTGTAGAGGGAGTGTCTGAATCGCGGATTTGCACGGATTTATCGGATTACGCAGATTATTGACTCTGGTGTCGTCAAATTGTATTGTTTAGGGTTGACAAAATGATTGTATACGCGTGTTTTGGGTGTCCTGATGTGATGTGCTTAAAATCCGCGAAATCTGTGCAATCCGTGATAATCTGCGATTCAGACAATTCCAAAACTTTACCCACCCACACCAAAAATCAATTGTTGACAAAATATATGAATAAAAATATAATTGACATTGGAAGTGCCTTACATAGTCCAGCAAGCCACGACTCATCATTTGCTCAAGGAATTTCTTTATGTCAATCAGGATATTACTCGTTCTTCTCGTTATCACTCTCATCTTCATAACACCTGTAACAGCACAGGAGTCTTCTGACAATGGAACAGCCACGCCTCCCGCACCCGATTATTTCGATCACATCACCGTATTCTCTGATGGTAGAATCACTCGCTTTACACAGATGCCGATCAAGGTGTATATTTCGCCGGTCATAAAAGAGAGTCCGTACTTACCAGAACTTCGCTACGCGATGCACGAATGGGAAACCGCAGTTGAAGGACTGATCCGCTTTCAGGAAACTGATACACCTATGAACGCAGACATCCGTGTTAGTTGGGGATACAGTAGCCTAATGGATATTCATGACACTCGGCTCGGGAGTGCGCAGTTAAGACGTCTACAGGATAAGACGAGAACCTTTTCCCATCCTACCGAATATACCAATACAGATGAACAAACCCAGCAGAATTCAATCAATGACAAACGGTTGGCAGATGACACTAACAATAATATCAGGGTAGAAATAATCCTTATGCTGGAAGGTGATAAAACCATCACTGAACTATCCCAAAAGGAGATGCGGACGGTGTGCCTGCACGAGTTTGGACACGCACTTGGGTTGTGGGGACACAGTCCGCACCCTGGTGATATCTGTTATCCCACTGCAACAACACAACGTCTGACACAGCGCGATATCAACACACTACGTAAACTCTATGATACACCGGTTGACACACCACAACACGATATTGCTATCAATGCTTTGAAAACCGAGATTTCGCTGGAACCGAGAGAGCATTATCCCCACTATTTACTCGGTGCTGTCTACTTTGACAAGGACGATATGGAAGCCGCAATTGAGAGTTTTAAGAATTGCCTCCAATTGAATGAAAACTTTCAACCCGCTATTGAAAAACTCCTACAAACTTATAAAGAAACAGGACAGTTAGAGACAGCAATTAATCTGCTTGAACAGCGGGTAGAAACTAAACCCTCAGCTGCAGATTATAACACCCTCGGTATCCACTACTACCGTCAAGGTGAGGTTAATAGGGCAGTAGAGGCTTTTAAAAGTGCCGTTAACCTTGACCCATTCCACAAAGTTTCAAAACATAACTTACACCAACTTTTCAGAGAAAAGGCTTTTCACGCTTTGAATGCTAAAGACTTTGAATCGGCGGCAGACATCTTTAAAAGGGCTATTCAACTTAACACATTGGATTCAACGACGTATATGTTGATGGGAGACGGGTATGCACGTGCCGAACTCTATACGACTGCTATTGAGTATTATCAAAAAGCACTAAAATTAAATCCTATCAGTAGGTTAACGCAACGAAGGCTTGCGCAATCCTATAATAATTATGGGGTCACGCTTAGAAACAGTGGTCAATGGGATGATGCTATTGCTGCCTACCGCAAGTCGCTGGAAATACAACCGAAATACCATATTGCACGTACCAATTTGAGTGATGCGTTTTGGCAGAAAGCAAACGCCTTCCGAAAAGCAGGACATGTGGATAAGGCTATCAATGCCTATCTTGAATTGCAGAAACTCCAACCTAAAGATGCACAAATCTCAAGTTTGCTCGGTGAATTATATCTCAAGAAACGTAAATTTTCGGATGCTGTCACTGCTTTTCATAAAGTTTATATGGCAGATCCCGAAGTGCCTCAAGCTCGGAATAACCTGATCGCAGCATATCATCAATCTGCGCAAGATTTGATAGATCGGAAAGATTACCGATCCGCTATTGAACTGCTTAAGAAGGCAGTGGTATTCGTTCCGACTGCATCTAATCTCCGTGTAACTTTAGCACATGCCTATCAAAACGTTGGGGATTATAAGCGCGCCCAAGCAGAACTTGCACATATCTTAAAGGACGATCCTCACAATCAGCCAGCCACAACGGAACAGATTAACCTCTACATTCGGCGTGGAAATGGATTTATGCAGCAGAAAAATTATCCTGCCGCACTCATACAGTTTACCGCAATACCTGAAGCTGAAAGAGATCTCACTATCAACAACGTCATCGGGTACCTATATCTCGTTCAAGCCAAATTTTCAGAGGCATTGACAACATTTGAAAAGGTTATCGCCAAAGATCCTCGCAATATATCAACGTACCTAAATCTGGTTTCGCTTGAATCGCAAGTTGCTAACCGCCTTTTTGAGAAAAACAAAACAGATAAACTCATCCGCGTGCGATGCACACTTGCTATCTGCTTACTGCACCAAAATCAATATGACGTTGCGCTTTCTAAATACAAACAAGCAAGAGATAGCAAATCAGAGAAACATCAGCAGCTTGTAATTAATACGGGGATAAAATTGGTGCAAGGATTTGAAGCACAGAACGATATGGAACGAAGTGCTATAATACGGCAGTGGCTTAGTGAACTAAACTATAACATCAATCAAGCACTTGATGACCGTTAGGTTTAATTTCTTGACGGTTCGAAACCTCAATAAATAGTCACAAAAAAAGGTCGGGTGAACACACCCGACCTGATTGATCAGAGTCTAAACACTATTGAGTGGGACGTTGTCCACCTTGTTGACCACCGCGTTGTCCACCTTGTTGACCACCGCGTTGTCCACTAAATCTGTTACGACGTGCTTGCGCAGCTGTCTGCCGTTCTTTCGTTAATGTGTTGAGTTTCGTCAGCTGCTCTCCTGTCAACACTTTTTTGAGTCCTGCTTGGAACTCTTTGCCGGTTGTTACCGTAAACGCCAGCATTTCAGTCATAGCCGCTCGCATATCGTCGGATGCTTGAAGCTCTTTCATTTTCATTCCAAATTTATCCCGAGTAGTCTGGTAGATAGGACGTGCTTTTACGAGCGTTTCATCATCAACTTTTACGCTAAAAGTCAAATCCAGCCACGAATTATCAACCATAGACGTGGGGTTACCTATTCGCGCCATCATGTCTCTATTACCGCGTTCGCCCTCAGGACGGTTGCCTCGCTGACCTCCTTCAGGTTGTGCATTCCGATCAGGTCGTTGTGCCGACGTTGCATGTTCAAATACAAAAAGACCTACTACTGCGATAAGTGCGATTGCGCTGAGTACGAAAAATTTATGTTTCATTTCTTTCTCCTTAAATTATTAATACGTTGTTGAACATCTGAAATTCGTTGCCGAATAAATGTTCTTATTGGTTTCGCTTGTTTAGTCAAGTTTGGGTCAAAAAAAGTTCGGTTTAAATTTCTGCCACCCAAAATCCTGATCTATAGAGCAGCTTTCTACCTTTCATACAAAATGGATTTGTTACGCATCTTCCCGATCTGCATTCTCCATTTAACTATGTCTTCTATGAATTTCGCTGATCGCTTAACCGGTATTATATCAACTTAACCTTCTCCTGCCAATTAAATTTCTTTAAAAGTGAACATATTACGAACGACCTTACTAAGATTCGATTCTTGATACTGCCTCATTTATATGTTATAATTAAAAAGAAAGGAAGGGCATAATGGATTGGAAAGACGCACTGTCAGAAATTGTCACCCAACCCGGCACACGACTTCGGTTTGGCGAACCACTTGCAAAGCATACCCACTTCGGTATCGGTGGAGAAGCGTCTGCCTATATAGAAGTCAGTACCGTAGATGAATTAGCCGCATTAGCACGTTTTCATCGAAAATGGGAAGTTCCCGTTGCAGTTATAGGTAGAGGCTCAAATCTGCTGGTGAGCGATAAAGGCTTCAAAGGTATTGGTGTTAGGTTAATCGGCGAGTTAGCCAAACTGGAAGTTGATGAAGACGTTGTCACCGTTAGGGCAGGGCTATCACTACCACGGCTATCTAAAGTGATGTCAAAAAGCGGGTTAAGTGGCGTAGAATTTGCACTTGGTATCCCAGGTACTGTTGGTGGTGCGCTTATTATGAATGCAGGGGCATGGGGTAGTAGTTTCGGAGATGTCGTCACGGATGTAACTGTGATGCGTGATACCGGTGAACTCGTGGCGTTAACCCACGACGAAGCACACTTTGAATACCGGCACAGCGGACTGGATGCTTATTTTTGCGTTGTCGGTGCTACACTCAAGCTTCAACTTGGGGATGTAGACGCAATTACAGCACAGATGAATGCCCTCTTCAAACAGAAAACCGATACACAACCTTTCGCCGAAGAAAATGCGGGATGCATGTTCAAAAATCCACCTGGTGATTCTGCAGGACGACTCATAGACATCAGCGGTTTGAAGGGGTATCGTATTGGTGGTGCAGAGGTATCCACGGTACACGGCAATTTTATCCTAAATATTAACAACGCTACGGCGGAAGATGTTTTAAACTTAGTGGCGCATATCCAAAAGCAGGTCCGTGAAAAGACAGGAGTCTCGCTCCAAACAGAGGTAAAACGTTTGGGTTTTGACTAAGGGGGTTGAGATGCTTCATCAGATAACTGATTCACGACAGGAAACGAGAACTCATACCTAATTAACCCGATTTGTCTTATTTTCCAGACGGTAGGTGCGGTTAGAAACCGCACCATAGGCGTCAATTTAGTGGTTTTTCAAATATGAGAAATGCTCTTCAGTCCCGTAGGGACGATATGTTTATAGAAAACGTGGTAACCCCAATCTCTTCAGCCCCGTAGGGGCGGAATGTTTATAGCAATGGGTTACCAATCGGGATATGTCGCTCGGACGGAGCTAAAGAGACGTGTCTGGACGGTGTACTATAAACATATCGTCCCTACGGGACTAAATGTCCGACAATATCAATAACCATGCCTATTGATAAGGGTTCATAAAAACATAGACGTTTCCTTAAATTGACGCCTATGGTGCGGTTAGAAACCGCACCTACCTAAGTACTTAGTACACAGAATCATCCAGGCAAGGCATTCTGGTAATTTACACCAGTAAATATACCTATCACCATCCACGCGCCAACGATACCAAACTCACCGATGATTAAGCCCATAAATAGTGGACGGAGTTTCCGATAATGCCCTATGCCTCCGGATTTCAGCACCAAATACTTCAAAAACCAACCAATGAACATGCATGACCAGAGGAAATATGAGGAATAGACCGCTCCCATTACATATCCAATCGGATGGAGTTGCCACCACATAAACTGTCGTTGCATTATCAGCAGAAAGGAGGTTATTCCTACTCCTAAAATCATGCTGTATGCCTCTCCCATTTTTGGATCTTTTGGATACTGAATCAGAGTAACGATATGATTTAGGTATCTCGGTGCACCGATGAATGGACCGCGTTGCAGATTTAATCCACCCTTATCGTAAATCAAAGGTAGCGATGCAGCGTAGGACACACCAATAGCAACTACTATGGAAAGTGCCATTGCACCGAGCATCTTTCTGCGATTCAATCCGAATGGATCCGCAGCTTTGAACCCATGTAGAACACTCGGCATCAAAATGCCGCCCCAGTCGCGCATCATGACTCTTTGAAATCCTAAAAGAGTTAAACTGTTTGCGTTGATGACTCTTGAGCCTGTAACAATCTCAAAATATTCTACAGGATACATCGGTGCTTGAATTAGCAACATGCCGCCATTGACAACCATCCACGACAGCGCGGTGGATACAATCAGGAACAGTATGATAATGCTACAGGCGACCCAAAACGACATTCCGCCATAGACACAGAGACCCACAAGTAGAAGAAAACTGAAAATTCCGCCAAGAACTGCCCATCTGTATGGTAGTACTTCATCTTTATCGTCAATCGTTGTTGTGGATGTAGACCGCAGGAAGGTTCGTATTAATATATCTTTGATATGTTTTCGACTGTTGATCAAAAAGGCGACAACCATCACTACATAGGCAGCCATTGTCTGTCCTCGCGCGCTGATCCAAGGACTGATAGGGATCGCAAAGGCGTTGATAATGATATATTGTAGCTTGAAGAATAGAAAGAAAAACCAGCAGCTAAACGACACCGCTGTGGTGAGAAAGTAGGTTATGCCGATAACGGAGAAATAGAGGAAGAACCGAAATTGGGGCCACCAACCCATTACGATCCATGGACGCTCCGTAAATGGTTTGTAAAGGTCATAACGGTTGGGAATAGACGGAAGTGAGGGGATATACTCATGCAGTCCATTGAGTAGGTGAAAGGCAGCTGCGATTGCAAATCCAATCCATACGAGTCGATTCTTGAATAAACTACTTAAATTGCTTTGCGATGGTGTTTGTTGAACCAACTCTACCGGAACGGTTACGAGTGGAAATATATACCTTTCGCGTTCTACCCACTGTTTTCGGATGACAATTGAGACACAGATTGTTACACAATAGAGCAGAATGATGAAAACTGTCCAGACCAAAAGAGGCTTTATCCAAAGTGCCCACGGAACAAGTGACTCTCCCTCATAAAAATTGGTGACTGCGTTTTTATCCCATACGATTAGCCATTCTGGCAGGTGTGGATGAAGCGTATCTGCCCATTCGTTTTCAGACGTAGCAAAATAGACCGGCGCGGCTAAATAAGGGAGTAAGAACCCCATCATGCCTTTTGATGGTATCGCTGAACTTACCCCCATCATCACCCATATTACTATCAACTCCGCCGGATTTAGTGTTGCGCGAGGAAGGACTTTCTTCAGAATTGGGTTGATTCCAATCGTAAGAAAAATAAGTGTAAATACTGCACCTAAAGGAAAGTGGTTTCCGGATATGTCTGTCCCTTGGAGGTAGTAGTCGTTGTAAGGCGTAATTGCTGTTTGTAAGATGACGAGTGCTAAACCGATTAGAAGTGCTCTCAATGTCATCTTTTTTCTACCTCATTTTACAGGATGATTTTATAGCCCAGTAGATTCGGTTTCCTAACCGAACCTTTTGTCAGAATCGTGGATTTGCGCGAATTACACAGGATTGCGGTATCCGTGTGGACACGAAGGACGAAGAACGTTTCCATGACAGGAGTTATAATCTACTTAATCCAAAAACGGTAATATTATACCAAATTAACGGAATTTATCTCATTTTATTCGTATTAGGTCAGGGTTATTTAGTTTTAGGCTTTTTGTCCATTTTAGACGAAAAGTCGCGATTCGGAGATCGCTCCTACAGGGGAAAGTCTTAGATTGAAAATCTAAATATTCGGAGAACTAAATAGCCCTGGTATTAGGTGCGGTTAGAAACCGCACCATAGGCGTCAATTTAGTGGTCCCCAACCCGGTAGGAGCGGTTTCTAACCGCACCTTTTTGTATCAACATCTCAAATAACGCAAATTACGAGAATATCAGTGTTCGTAGTCGCGCAATTCATTGCGCCTCTTTTCTTTGAACCTACACTCCGCACTTGTTTTGACACATTTTGGTATTTTTACGACAAACCCGCGTCACGAAAGAATTCGTACAGGATAGGGGAGATTTGGAGTTGTGAATTAAGATTCTATTTTCCACTTGTCTTTTTTTCCTGTTCACCTAAAATTGCTTACTCAATGTAGGGACCACGCAGGTTTGAGAAATAAATACCGAAAATCGGAAATCAGAAGTGCGGAGTGTAGGTTTGAATGTAAGAGGCGCAATGAATTGCGCGACTACAAACGAGTTCTTTCCTTAAATTGACGCCTATGGTGCGGTTAGAAACCGCACCTACCGAGTGGGATCAAGTTAATTTGGTATTATAATTGTTGGGTTGCGCAGCTTAACCTACGCATCTACAAACGACTTAACTCAATGTTGAAAGTAGGCAAAACTTTAGTGCGAAGCGACACGTGGTATCATCTGAGGATGTGCGTAGACGGTTGCGTCAAAACTCTTTTGCATGAGATCCCATTTGACATCTTGATAATCTTTATGTTCGGAAAGATCATTGTGTTCCCAAGGGTCATTATCAAGGTCATATAGTTCGCAAATTCCTTTTTGATGGTAGACAACGAGTTTCCAACGTCGGTCCCGATACATTGTAGCATGGGTTTGGTCAGGCGTTGGAAGTGCCCCGAAAAATTCACAGCGAACCGCCTCTCTATGTTCGTTAGTAGTCGTAACTCCCTGCAGCAGTGGAACGAGTGATCTACCTTGCACATAGTATGGGATTTCTATATCAGACACGTCGTAAAGTGTCGGAACGATATCAAGTAGTTCAACGAGGGCATCGCTTTGAACGTTTTCCGAGAAGTGTGATTGGCATGATATAATCAGTGGAACTCTTGTCAATCCTTCGTAGAAACGGCATCCTTTGTATGCTAACCCGTGGTCTCCGAGTGATTCTCCGTGATCAGATGTGAAAATGACAATGGTGTCTTCGCGAAGTCCCTCGGAATCAAGGTAGTCAAGTATACGTCCAAACTCATGGTCAATCATTTCAATCATGGCGTAATAAGAAGCCTGCATCTGTTTATCATCCCATTCTGAAGGTGGTTTCGCTTGAGATTGAAAATCAATACCTGCATCAGTTAGTTTGGACTGAAAAGGAATATCGGTTTCCTGAAAGTGAGAACCGGGTAGTGTTTCCGGATCATACCGTCGGTAGTATTCCCAAGGTGCGTCAAACCCTGGATGCGGATCGAATGGGTTGATATTGAGCATCCAGGGTTGATTTTTCTGTCGATTTTTGTTGATAAATTCAATAGTTTTTTCTGTGCACCAGTAAGTCTGATGGAGATGAGGCGGGATATTATCACAATCAGGTGTAGGTTCAGGAAAACGTCCAGTATTTTTCTTTGGCTTTTGGACAACTACTCGCTGTTGCAAAAGTTTACCGAGATCCTCACCTTGTTCACGGACCCAATCAGCATATTCATGACCGAATGCGTTTGGTTTCCCGTGGTCGTGGCTATATTGGAAGTAGCGATAGCCGTCGTTCACGCGTTGTTCTTGTCTATTGAATGCACTTGCGAGATGGAGTTTACCGATCAATCCACAGTCGTAACCATCTTGCGCGAGTACATGAGAGATAAGTCGGTCTTCGTAGTATTCGGGAAAGACAGGGTTTCCGTTACCGGTGACACTCACGGCTGAAGGATACATGCCGGTCATAAAACTTGCTCGTGAAGGGGTGCAGATGGGTGACTGGCAATAGGCGTGAGTGAATGAAGTTGATTGCCGGACAAATTCATCAAGTCTTGGTGTGTTGATATGTGGATTTCCTAACGCCCCGATGGTGTCGAAACGTTGTTGGTCTGTACAATACCACAAAATATTTGGACGTTTTTTCGTTTCCATCTCTCTCCTTTTCAGTGTTCAACCGAGTAATATATGAAAATGTAAATGTTTCGACTTTAACGTTTATTTTATCAGATTTTTGCATTTCAATTAAGGAATATTTCTCAATTTGTGATAAACATAGAAAGTTCTAATTTTTTCTTGCAACTATTTCATGTTTTGGTGTATAATATTATTGAAGTGTAAATTTGTTCCAATATCAGGTCAATAACCCCGCCCTAAAGGGCGAGGCTTGTTCAATACGGCAGCCAAGCCTATCTGTTGAACAAGGGTAACTTATTGACTACCGTAATATATTGCAGTATCTCGGTATGGCAGCCGAAATAACGGTTAGAAAACGATATACCGAACTGGTAGTAGGTATTATCTAAGGATGCTCCCAAAGTCTTAACCCACTTGGATACTGTGATCGGTAAGGGGAAACATACACCTACGAAAGTAGAGAGCCCGCAAGGGTCATTACCTGTTTTCTTTCACAGCACCGGGTCAGGTCTATTAGGTGAGTGGTGATAGTTTCACTCAACGAAGCAGCCCACTGGAAAGAATCGCCCACGGGTCTGTGGCGAAAAAACAACTCGCACCCCTTTAGGGGGAAATCTATAATTTAAAAAGGAGCGGTGTTTCCTCCCCCGCCTAAAGGCAGGGGTTTCCACACCGAATATTTTGATGAAACAGTGGGGTTTTGAGCGATGTTACGGAAACATTGGCAGTTTCATATTTTACTTATAGTTTTAGTTTGCGTTCATTCTGTATGTCCGCTCTTGTGTGCCGCTGCTGGACAGAAGTTATGCGGTGGTGTGTCTGAAGATGGACAGATAGCACAGAATGAAACCGAATCATCTTGTTGCCATAAGCCTAAAACTGGTGCTTCAGATGAGTCTGAAACACCATCCGAAGGTAAGACTGCATGCTGTATAACTGATTTAGAACTGGTTTTTCCTGACAATTCGATAAATGTCAATTCTGATCGTGAAATGGTTGGACACAACATCGTTTCTATTGTTCCGTTCACATATTTTCTACCGGTTGCTCAGGAACACTTGCTTCATCTTCCACGTCCCTCTAAACTATCTATATCATCCCTAAACCGCATCATATCCCGCCGCGGTCCTCCATATACCCGTTCTTAGGTAGTCCTTTCTACCGATAAATGTTATCAATTAAATTTCAGTGCCTTGCAGATGCAAAGGCAAATGTTTTATTTATTTTTTTATCTTAACATTTTTACGGATTCGACATATATGGAGGAATCATAATGCAATCCCGGAATTCCACGTTTTACACTTTTCGTATTGCGATAGCAATAGTTTTAAGCACGTTGTTTTTTATAATTCACAGTTATGCAGAACAACATGAGAAGCACAATGTGCCTAATTCAAACAAGGACTCTGCCTTGAAGGTCGCACTTCACACCGAACCTCAAAAGATTCAGGCTGGCGAACCTGCGACTCTCATGTTCCAGCTCACCGATACAAACGGTGAACCGTTCACTGATCTTATGGTTCATCACGATAGGATTCTACATGTGTTAGTCGTCAGCGAGAATCTTCAGATTGTTGGACATATCCATCCCGAAGATTATGAGTCTCGCGACATGATGGCGGAACTTGAAGGTACGTATACAGTGCACTTTACTTTTCCTGTGGCAGGGAGATACATTCTTGCCTTTGATGTGATGACAGCGGATGCTGAATTCTCGAAATACCTATATGTAAATGTCGCAGGTGAAAAGAAGATGGCGGATCTTTCCAAAGACCTACGCACGGAAAAATCCGTTTTCGGTTATACCGAAGAAGGTGGTGATCGTTTTACAAAAGCGGTTTCCGTAACCGATGGAAAAGGGACATCTACATATCACGTGAAGATAAAAGTACCAGATCGGATTAAAGCGGGAGAGATGGTTCATATCGGCTACAATTTTTCGCGCGATGGAAAGCCAATCACCGATTTTGTTCCATTTTTAGATGCACCGATGCATTTTGCTATCGTTAGTACTCGCTTAGATGGTATACTACATACGCATGGTACAGTTCCTACAAGTAGCAAAACAGGTAAGTCAATGAAGGATGATCCGCACGCCGGACATAAAATGAAAAAGTCGGCTACAAGTGGACATGAGCATCAAGGCATAACTCCAGATAAATTTGGACCTACCTTGATGCTCATGACAACATTTCCGAAAGCAGGACTCTATCAGATTTTTGGTCAGCTTAAGCACTCCGATCAGATTCTGTGGTCCAGTTTCATGGTTGAAGTTGAAGAGTAAAGCAATATCTCTGCTGTCGAACTTATGGTTCGGCAGCAGCAATTTATTCATGGAGGTTAAAGATGTTTTCTCAAATTTACCGTCCGTTACGTGTGGGCATGCTGTTTGTTTTAGTTTTCTTGATGACAATTACGCCACAATTTAGTAACGCGCATGATAAGGAGTGGCCCGGGGAGAAACTCAAAGATATTTTCCCAAAAGCAAAGAAATTCGTTCCACGTAGTGTTGTGCTTACGCCAGACAAAATCGCATCAATTGAAAAGGAACTCGGAGCTAAACTCCGCAAAGAAGACCAGAAACCTGTCTTCTATATTGCGATTAGCGACCAAAAGAAACCTATCGGTCTTGTGTTGTTCGTTGATGTGAAGGGACCACGCGGTCCTATTGATGGCGGCGTTGGACTCAATATGAAGGGAAAAGTCGTGAAAGTTGCTGTCTATGAACACAAGGAATCAGATGCGATTGTATCTGAGAAGTTTCTTAAGCAATTCATCGGTAAAGGTATAGACGATGCTTTCAAGGTCGGTGATGATGTTGAAACTGTTAAGGGGCAAGAAGAAGCTTCAAAAGCAGTTGCGCTAATACCGAAAAAGACCTTGGTCATGAGTTATGCGCTTTTCCTCAAACGTAAGCCGAAGTCGGATGTGGATGTGACTCCGAAACCCGAGGAATCGCCGGAAAAGATGCCTGAAGTTGAGGACCTTAAGGAACTCATGAACTTAATGGTTGTGGCTTATTTTGAAATAGTTGATTACTTTGATACTGGTGAGGAGAAAGTAGAAGCTGTTGCTGCTGCCAAAAAACTCGCTATCTATGCTAAAGGGATCTCTAAATTTGAACCCCCTAAGAATGTTGATCAGAAAGAAGAGTATGTTGAGATGCAAGATAAGTTTAGAAAATCCCTTACACAATTTGCTGAAGCACTTGAAAAGAACGGAATCTCTGACGATACGCGTAAAAAGTGGGAGGAGATTGATACCGTAATAAAACAGGCACACATCAGATTTGGTGAAAAAGATTATGACCTTGAGGAATATTAAAAACTGGCACTGAATAAGATGGGTGTCAAAATCTGCCTTGGCTCTCCTTGATAAAGGAACTTATCATGCGTAAAATATTTGTCTTCTGCTTAATGGCTCTCTTTTGGACTATGATCGCAGAGTCGTCCTTTGCTCTGCCAGCGTTTTATAAACTTTTTCGTGCAAAATATGAATGGGCAGGTGGTTGTAATGTTTGCCATTTTTCAAAAAAGGGTGGAGATTCTCCTAACCCTTATGGCAGAGCATTTCTACACAACGGTATGAATTTGTCAACTTTTCTCCGAATTTCAGAGACAGACTCTGATAAAGATGGGTTTAGCAACATCGCTGAAATTATCGCGCGTTCTTACCCAGGCGATGCTGCCAGTACACCTGAAAATGTTGAGTCACCAAATGATCTCGCTGAATCAGATGACGCGTTAGATATGGATGATTCGGACGTTTTTAGTTTTGATGACGCTGGTGGCACAGAGGATTCTGATAGTTCAGAATTTCTGGGTGGCGCATTTAGTGACTTGATATTCGGTGGTGCGTTGGACATCCGTCGTATTACTCGCGGGAAGGATTTGATACCTGATAGGCAAAATTGGGATGCTGGCACTACGCTTATCCACGTTGCTGAATTTGTTGTGACAACCAGTGTTGGTGAGCATGTCGGTATATTAGGTGAGCAGCTGCTGACGACCTCTCCATTGGGTACACAGGTTGCAGACGACCACGGGTTTATTTACGCTATTCTGACAGGACTTCCTGTGTTACCTAAAGGGGCATCTCTGAAAATTGGTCGGTTTCGGCACGGTTTTGGTATAGATACGAAGTCGGATGCGGCTGCAAATCCACTCTACAATTTGGTGAGGAAAAATATCGGTTTTATTTCTGACCGTGGACTCCAGTTAAACGGTTTCGTGGGACCCGTCTCGTACACTTTATCGCTTGCTGATGGACCAGATTCACTTCGCACAGTCACTGATGGTACTGTGTCGACTGGCATCAGGATTGGACCGCACGGAAGCGGCGGTGGGATTTTAAAACCGATTCGAAATAACAGTCCTCCGCTGTTTTTACATATAAATGGAAACCTGCCACTTTTCGGAAAGCGGATTTGGCTTAGCGCATCCTATTTTGATGGCAATAGTTATCCGTTTAATCCAATTAACGGTGATGTCAACCCGTCAACGTTGATCTACAAACGCCGTGTTGGTTTTGCGACAAGTTTCAAGTTGTGGCGGTTTGATCTTGCAGCGGAATGGGTGCGCGGAAAAGATACACAACTCTTAAAATATCTACATATTCCAATATCTGAAGATGATCGAAATGCAACGGTGGAGGGGTATTATTTTCATGCGGAGTTGCCTTTGACAGAGACATTGGATGTTCGGTTGAAGTATGATATTTGGAATCCGAATACAGAGAAATTTAGCACCTTAGCATTCAATAGGGAACCTGATGAACAAGTCTGGTCTACGTTTGGAGGTGCACTAACGTGGCATTTCACGGAGGGTGCTTTGGCGCGGCTTGCTTACCAAGTAAACAATGTTGAAAAGGCGACTCAAAGCGCGGTAATTATTCCTCAGTTGCTGGTTGAATTTTGATTGGGACTCAAGTGGAATGGTGTAACAACTTTATCGGATTTTGTAAGCATTCCGATAACCGTTTTCGCGAACGACTCGGTGCGGTTAGGAATGCAGATCGCATTTGGGTGAGTACACCGCAAAACCGCACCTACCGGCCGGGAAACAAGACAAATCCCGTTAATTTGGTATTACAAGGATATTTTGAGACAATTGAATGGTTCTGAAGTCTAATTCTCAATATCTGGTTTTGCATAGATTGCAATCAAGACAAAACAGGTAGATTGTAAGTTTGCAGTAGGTTTCTCTATCTCTATTGGTGTATCGCTAACAAAACTACCATCTTCCTCTTGAACTTTTGTTAGATAGGAAATTGCGATGCGGCGAGTGTTAACCGGATCATTATAGGCAGTTAGTGCCATAATCACAGATGCAGTGACCTCTGGATCACTTGAAGTGACCTCTGGATCGCTTTTCTCATCTTTGAATCTTGGGAATCCACCATCTTTGTTCTGGAATTGTTTTAGCCAAGCGATCATTTCATCAAGATCATAGTCCGGAGACAAGCCATGCAGTGCCCATGATGTTGCAAAAATATCCGATTGAGTGCCACCTGGAAGAGACCAAAAACCTTCGTGATTTCTCTGGTTCAGATCTTCCAGCCATTTATTTCCAATTAGAATAGGTTTGAAACTGCTCTGTGCAAAACCGAGTTTTTTCAGTCCTACAAGCGTGGCTGAGGTATATAGAATATGTCCTGTGTTTCTGCTTTTCTGTCCCCAACTACCGCTGGGATTCTGAGCATTGCTGAGCCACTGCAGTCCATTATACCGTGCATCTTCATCAGTTTTGGCATTTGTCAATGCCAGGAGTGCAAAAGTAGTATGCGCGGTGTTGTTGTTCCAACTCCCATCTTCACGTTGCTTGTTTCTCAGATATCTGACTCCGCTTCGAATAACACGCGATCCTGTGCCCCACTCCGCGTCAGTTAATGCCCAGATAGCGAGAGCCGTAATTTCTACATCACTTTCTCCACCCGGTATCAGGGGCCATCCACCATCTTTGTTTTGATGCTTTACAATATAGCCTCTTGCATTTTCAATCGTTCTGAAAAGCGATGACCTATTTAGTTTCTTTGGTGTAAAATTAACGGTTTGAGCTGCTACCATGTTAATACAGAAGAGACACAACAGTATTTGACAACATAGTAAAATGAACGTGCTTTTTTGATTTTTCATTTTTTCACCTATATATTGATTTTATACCATTTCTGAATGATGGCATCACATAAACAAAAAACGCGTTTGTAGTCGCGCAATTCATCGCGCCTCTTATACTCAACACTTATACTCAACATAAGATACGCTTTAAAATGTCATAAATACTCCGTAATGGTATTTTATTTATCAGAATTGGTATTATTTTCAGTGAAAAGATAATTCACTGTTATGTTAAATACCCTTATGTTTGTGGTTCAATCACAACCTTGTAAACGCCTTCTTTTCCAAGCATATCAATACCTTCAACCAATTGATTCAACGGAAGATGGTGCGTTATCAGTTTGTGCAGTGGTGCACGCGTTCGTTGGAGGAAATCCAATGCTGTCTGAAATTGGATTTGCGGATACGCCCACACCCCACAGACATCAAGGTCTTTATTACAGATTTGATGGGGTCTCACTTGTGTATCACCAGAATCGGTGTAATGCCCGACTTCGATTACCTTTCCACCACGTCTCACAACATTTAATGCTTCGGAGAATACTGCGGGTATACCTGCACACTCAATTGATATGTCTACGCCGACACCATTTGTGAAGGATTGAATCTGTTCGACACGTTCTTCGGGAGTGGTATCACCAACATTAATAACCACATCCGCTCCCATCTGCTTTGCCATCTCTAAACGGCTATCAACAAGGTCGGTGGCAATGATAGTACCTGCACCACTATCCCTTAATACAGCGATGACAAGGAGACCTATTGGTCCACAACCAAGCACTGCGACGCTACTACCAATGCTATAGCCATCTCCTACTTGCGGTAATCCGGGTGCACATGCGCGTTCAACAGCGCGCGTCGCAACTGCTACAGGTTCTGTCAGGACAGATATGTCTTCGGGTATGTTTTCAGGGATCTTATAAACCCATGAGTTACCGTGAATATAGGTATATTCAGAGAATTCACCTGTCAAATATGGTGGTGTTTCGCTGTTGCTAAACCCATAAATGGTTCGTCCGGAACATAAGGTCGGACGTCCAGGCACATGTAAACAGTAGTAACATCTGCCACAGTTTTTTGATCCTGGTACCACGGTGATTCTATCGCCTGATTTGATGGGACCTCCCATTACGTTCATCACCTGATTTACATCTTTGCCGATCTCTGTAACCGTGCCAACAACTTCATGACCTGGGATAACAGGAAATTTCAGAGCAGTGTGTCCAAGATACATGTGCTTATCACTACCACATATACCGACCTTGTCAACCTGTAGTAGAAGAGAATCATTTGCTGGTGTCGGTTTGTCAAATTCTCGGATTTCTATCTGCCCCGGTTGGAGCATCACCGCCGCTTGAACTTGCATAGTTAGAATTCCTTACTTATTATCGATAATTTGAAGGTACCACTCACTTTGTCCAGAGTGGAATCAATACTTTTGTCAACTGCGCTAAACTCTCTAAATTATGTGCAGGTAGGAAATAATCTACATACGGCAATGCTGTGCGAATACCTCGACAAATCGGTTGATAGGTGTCGCTACCGATCAACGGATTGAGCCAAATGAGTTTATACGCATGCCGATGCAACATTTCCATAGATCGGCGGAGCAGATCCGTATCTCCTCTATCCCAACCATCGCTGATGAGGATTACTACTGAACGATATGCAGAAAAGGACGAGGCAAACTGTCGATAGAATTCTAACAGACTTTCACCTATCTTTGTGCCACCTGACCAGTCTGGAACAACGTTTGCTACTTCATTTAATCCCTCTGCCAATCCCTTTCTCCGCAGAAGTCCGGTAATGCTTGTCAAGTGTGTGCTGAAGACTGCAACCTCTACTTCTCTCAATTCCTGTTGCATGCCGTAGATAAATTGGATAAGGAATTTGGCATAACAATCCATAGATCCACTCACATCACACAAGAGCAGTATCTTTGTTTTTTTGATCTTCTGCTGTTTTCGCATCAATTCGATAGGTTCGCCTCCGTGTACGAGACTTCTTCGCCAACTTCTTCGGAAATCAATAGTTCTCCCTTTTTTGCTAATAACCTTTCGTCTACTTAGTCTTGTTGCTAATACTGCTGCCAATTTTGCGACAACTTCTTGTGCCTTCTCCATATCTTCCTTAGTGAAGGTGCCAAAGTCCTTTCGGGTAAGGACCTCGTCTACACTATAAGCGATAGGATCGTCTTCCTGACCTTCCTCATCGTCTGCTTCCTCATAATCCAACCACTGTTCTATTACATTTTCCTCATCATTTGCATCGTAGAGACCCTGGAGAGCAGAAGATTCTGACTCTTCGCTTCCCGTATCAGCAACTTGAAATTCAGGACGTGGGTATCGCCAGAATAGATTGAAAGCCATGTCAAAAGTTTCACGATCAGCTTGGTTGGCAATAAGGTTCGTCCGTGCGGTATGGTAAAACGTTTCCCTTTCACTGATGTTGATCAACTGAACGCTCCTACACCAACCCAATTGATTGGTTGTTGTTACGTTAACATCCATCTGTCGGAGCAATCGGCAGAAGTCATTCATCTGTTGGAGGAGCGTGTGCTCAGTCATTTTTCTTGTTTCTCTAAAAAAGTTATGAATATCTCTAATTCTTCAGAAAAGCGGTTAAACAACTCATCAACCTGTTTTGCATTCTTCTCTGTTTTTTCGTAAATCAGTTCTTCTCCATAGATATTATTGAAAACACCGCGAAACTCTAAATATTCTTGTAAGAGTTCAAACGTCTCTTGAGAAATCACGGGTTGCCGTTCATCCTGTGGTTCTGCCATCTGTGCAAGTAATTCTTTATGCCATCTACTTCCATCAGGTATGCGTAAGTCAACATCAAGGGCAATACGTTTAAAAATGTTTTCCACACTCCGGTAACAATCAACGATATTTTTGGCAATTGTTGTTTCTATTTCTTCCCGATATTCATTAGGGGCAGCTTTAATTTTTTCTAACCTCTCGGCTATTTTTTTTACAGTTTCCTTTATTTTTTCTTGTTCATTGGAAATACGCTGGATAAGTGTGCTTCTGTCCACTTCGTAGACTATTCCTTTTTCGATAGGAATCAATTGACTCTGAATTCTCTCACGAAACAATCCTTTAGAACTTTCAAAATCAACAAGGTCAACCTTGAACAAACCGCTGATGTCTGATGCTATTGATGATGCGCGGAAATATTTGTTATTCGGAATTCCCCAGACTGCGATATCAATATCTGACCATTTTGAGAACGACTCCTGTTCTGCAAGCGATCCGAACACAGCAACCTGCATTGCACCGAAACTCTCATAGAGCATCGCTGCAATCCGATGTGCGGTGTGCCACGCGCGTTGCAGCAATGCCTCATCTACTTTCCGATTTTGAAAGTGCTCGTCAAGACGTAAGCGATATTCCCTTAATTCTTTTGGCGATAGGTCTTTCGCTGTACGATGGGTGTCTGTGGGTTGATGCATATCGTAATCGCCTTCCGGTCTATTCAATCATTAGTCTCTTTCTCGTAGGTAAGCAATGAAGGCATCTAGTTCTGTAGATAGGGTTTCAAACAGATCGCAGACCCTCGTTCCGTTCTCAAATGTTTTCTCAGGCTCTAATTCGAATACATAGATATTCCTAGCACGGTGACGGAACTTTAAAACGGGCGTTAAAGCTGTAACCGTTTCTTCAGAAATCACAGGTGGGCGCGACGAGCGAAACTCTCTCATTTGTTCTAGCAGGTCTTTATGCCACTCTTTTCCTTGAGGTTCATCCATGTCGATTTCTCGAGCGATGCGCCTAAAAATATTTTCTAGCCCCGTGTAGAAGAGCGAAAGACGCATAGCCACTAATACCTTGAGATCTTCCATATCTTCAGCAGAGGCGGATTCCATTTTTTGTAAACGTGTACTGATTTCTTCAACGGTTCTTTCTATTTTTGCGTGTTCATCTACGATTCGCTCAATGAGTTTTTGCCTATTCATTTCGTTGTGAATTTTCCCGCTCCGCGTCAGGATTGCCTGACTTATGGTGTTCACTCTGTTGAAGTCTGTTTCCGTTTTTAGGATCGGAACGGCTTGGTCCTGAATTCGCTCGCGGAAACGTCCTTTTGCGCTGTCAAAGTTGACGAGGTCAATTTTGAACGCTCGGCTAAAGTTTCTGGTTTCCCACAGCGCGTCCAGATATGTGTCACCAGAAAGTCCCCAGACGACTACATCAATATCCGACGATTTTGAAAACCACGTCTGCTGCGCAAGAGAACCGAATACGGCGACTTGTGTTGCGCCGAAGTCTTTGGAAAGCATATCCGCAACTTGACATGCAGTGTGCCATGCGCGTTGCAGCAACGCCTCATCTACCTTCCGATTTTGAAAGTGCTCGTCAAGACGTAAGCGGTATTCCTTTAATTCTTGTGGTGATAGGTCTTTCGCTGTACGATGGGTGTCTGTGGGTTGATGCATATCGCTATCTCCTTAGAGAATAGGATAGCATGAAATGCGTTGGCGTGCAATAAAAAAAGACAGGATACCATCTTTGGGATCCCATCTCAATTATCTGTTTTTGCTTTATTTGAATGATTTACATTTTGCCCACTGAAGTTTTGGAAATATAGCAAATCCGCTGCTGCACTGTAGGTGCTTTTTTTAAAGAGACATATCCATCGGATTCCATGAATCCCATGGATATAGTTTCTATGTTCGTGAAGCAGATAACAACGCCTTTTCAACAGCGACAGGTAGTTGAATTAAGTGAAAACGGTTAGCTGTATAGGCATAATCTTCGCCGCTTTCATCTATAACACTAATATAACCATGCGCCGCTGCTCCATCATCAGGAATGACGCGATATACTTTCCCCACCTGAAGAGATGCAGCATATCCTTCATTATTAAGACATAGACCGAATTGCAGAAATTGGTTCTCTTTTGTGTCCATCTCTAATCAAGAAACGGGAGTTTAATCTTGAATTCCTTCTTACCGATGTCGTCAATTTAGTAGAAAAACATGTCTATTCGATCATGTCTTAAAGCCTATATCTCCTGTCAATTTTCGATATCCCAAATTTTAACGAGTGTTCCAACTATTTGTAGAACTTGATTTACTGTATCATTGGGCATATCACCCGCGTACCTTGCAGCTCTGTCAAACCAATCAAGGCTTTTGATATGATCAGCCTGAACAACGCCAATTAGCTTGATAAAACCTATAGAGTTTTTGTTTCGAATTGTTACTTCTGGAGGGATAGAGACATCAAGATCTCTTCTATAGAGAGCTTGACGGGTCGTAATTGGACACATTATTGCAAGACGCAACCTACGATTATACTGTTCATCTGAAAGGACAAGAGCAGGACGCTCATTTGCTTGTTCATGTCCCGCTTGAGGATCAAAGTTAATCCACACTATATCACCACGTCGTGGAATATACATGGAAAATTTACCATACCTCCTTGCCTACCGACTTTCCTGTATCCACTTCCTCGGAAGAATTAGACATCAACACTTTGAGCTCTGGTTCTGGTATATTAGCAAGAAGTTGTTCAAGCGTATAATCAGGGGTTGGGACAGGTCCGCCCTCTTTTTTTGGAGATGGAACATCTCCATCTGCTACCGCGTTGTCCTTATCAGATAAATCAGGTTTTGGAAATTTTGATGTGATTTTTTTCGGAGTAGCACTCGGTTTTTTCATAAGGTAACTCCTTGTTTCTTGGAAATCAAAATTAAATACTCTGGTTTTCTGTCTGTGCTATTTTGATTTTAACTTATTTCATGCTCACGTGCAAGTCAAATTGCCAAAATCGGATAAGTGATTTTACGTTTTGCTTTACCACGACTTACACTACGGCCAGAAATTATACATCGGCTGCTGTGTTATTACGCTAATGAGGCTCCATATCCCGGTAAAATCCTAATTCTCTGCAGCGACTTCAAAGTCAAGATGCGCGGGCTCCGTTGGTGCAATTTCAACACCGGATTTCGCAGACTCTACCGGCTGAATCGAAATCTGACACCCAAGTGCGTTGAGGATAACAGTGAGAATCTCAACCCGTGGCAGTTCATTGTTATTAAGTATTTCCAAAAGGGCTTGTGGATGTGTTTCAATTTGTTTTGCAAGTGCAGAAATTCCACCCTGTGATTCTATAACGGTTTGAAGTGCCAGCAGAAATACGGCAGGCTTTCCATGGATTTGGTAATCTTCCAATGCTGCTTGCAGATATCCACTTGCTCTCTTTTTGTTGGAGGCAAGCCGGTTGATTAGATACTCGCGCCATGTTCGTAATTTTCTCATTGCTTTGTTTCCTTATATTCTAGCCAATAGGTTTTTGCGCGTTTAATATCCTGCTGTTGTGATGATTTGTCGCCACCGCATAGCAGAAGAACGATCATATTATCAATTTCGCCAAAATAGATACGATAACCTGATCCAAAATGAAGGCGCAATTCAAAGACACCCGCACCAACAGATTTGCGATCCCCAAAATTGCCAAGTGTCATTAAGTCAAGCCGTGTCTGAATCCGATCTTGTATCTTTTGATCACGAATTGACTCAAACCATTCTGTAAAAGGTTCTCTACCATTTGGAGTTTGGTAGAATTGCAACTCGCGTAGATGTGCGTTACGCATTGAGGATTTCCATGTCTTGATATACCAAATATTTTGTAAAATCAGGATAACTCAGTTATAAAATACGTGATTATCTGCTTTACTGATAGATAAGTTGCCGTTACCCTCATGCCCAAAACTTCCCTTGACAATTTTACTGATACGGACAAGTTTACAAAAGTAGTGATTACATTATCGTAATTATGGTATCACATCCTAAACCTTTTGTCAAATAAAGATTCACCAAGATGGTGTTGATCAATTTCCACTACGCTATATTATGCCTTATGGCCAAAAATTATACATCGGCTGTTGTGTTATAACGCTAATTAGACTCCAGATACCGCCTACGGTGAAATCTCCTAACATCAACCCAACGGCAAACATCACAAGTTGCTGAGATGCACGCGGACCGCTGATTCTCAAGACCGACCACTTCACGACCGAGCTGACTAACATACAACTCCACAAATATCGCATTCCCCAATCGCTTGAGACAACAAACCCGATCGGATGAAAGGGCCACCAAAAGAAACGTGCTCGCATAAACATCAGAAGTGTCGAAAAAAGCAAACCAAACACAATGCCACCGGTGGCATAGAAATTCGGTTCAGTAGGATAATATAGCCAACGTTGGAGTCCACTGAAAACACGTTCACCGAAACCTATAGACCAACTGCTGCTACCACTCATGTTTAAAGCACCATAAGTGTAGAACAGATAGAGAATAACCGAAAATACCATTATTGCGGCAAACGCTGAAATCCCTAAGATAGCGAAGAACAATCGCCTTGGTGTAATGTTGGAACGTTCCAAGAGTTTGAATCCTTCTAACTGATGTGGCATCGGGTTGCTTGTGTAACTTCGATTGAACCATCGGAATAGTGTTAAGGCGACAAGGTTATTCGTTCCTAACGTCCGTGTGCCGAAGCCATCAATAAGGATATGATGATTCGGCATGTTTTCCATCGCATGCACTGGAAACCCCTGCTCCGCGCGCATCCGTGTTAACACCAAAACAATGATAAAATAGATAGCGAAAAACAGCGGTATTAACCATAACGACATGCCAATACGTTTGGAAAAAATAAATAGTATGGCAAGTCCGCCAACGATACCCCACAGTGCGAATCTGTACGGAATGGGTTCGGCAGAATCTTCACCTGTACGTTTCCGTGCAATCCGGAATACACCGCGAAAATGACGTAGGTTCAGCACTAAGACAGATATGAAAATCCCAATGGCAGCACCAAAGCATTGTCGATCAATGTATGGAAATCCGGGTAGGTTGGATAGTCCAACTGCACTTGAGAATACTAATTGTGCTTTATAGAAAAAGAAGAAAAACCAACTGGAGAAGGAAAGGTCAAGCGGCATCAACAATCCGAGTCCGATAACAAACGGATAGTAGGACATACTAATGCCGCCGATGGCGTTCCACGGCTTTTCTGTGAATAGGTGTCCAAATCCTTGCCACCCACCGATTCGCTTAATTGGTAGGGAAGGGATCGTCGGATACAGAAAACTAAAACCGTTGAGTATTGCAATAGATGCTGCAATCCCGAAACCAATCCATGTCATGTGGTGTGAAAACAACGATTTTGTGTTATGTGTTAGGTGAAACGCAATCTGTGTAATGGGATATGCGAGGCGTTCTCGTTCTACCCACTGTTTACGCAAGATGACATTGATACACAACATTACGAGGACAAGTGCTGTGATGAAAAGCGTCCAAGATAGTATTGGTACTATCCACGCACTAAGGATTTCTAGTGTTGAGAGATTGGTTTCACCTGTATAGTATCCTGCAAGTGCTTTTGTGTCATCCACGAGAAGCCATCTTGGGAGGTAATCCCAAAACAACTGATTCCATTCGTTTTCGGGGGTTGCGAACCAGAAGGCGTGTCCGACGGTTGTGACAAGGATCGTCATTAAGGTGATGGAAGGAAATGCGCAAGCGGTGCTAAGCAGTATGTAGATGGTGAGGAGTTCCGCATCGGTGAGTAGTCGGATTCGGGATGTGTACCGAACAGCAAGATTAATTAGGGTGAATGCAAAAACAACAAAGACGACGTTGTAAAACGGGACAGCATAAGTATTGAGCGCATAACCGACAAGACCAACTTCGCCAGCAATGATCCAATAGAAATTGAACGGAATCAGCACAAGTGTAATGGCAACAGATTTCCATGTGACTCCGTGTGATTTCAGGCGTTCATCTTCTTTCATGTCGCCTTAGGTCTCGCTCAAAAAAGCGGTGAAAGCATCTAGTTCTTCTGTAACATTATCAAACAGTTTACCCACCCGTTTTGCGTGTTTCTCTGCTCTGTCGTAAATCAATTCATCCCCATATATGTTGTTAACCTTGTGCCGAAATTTTAAAAGCCGTCTTAATCTACGTCGGGTGACTTCAGAAACCATAGGGGGACGTTCTGAGCGGCGTTCAGCCATTTGTGTGAGCAAATCGTTATGCCATTGACCTCCGCTTGGAATATACTTGTCAATTTCGTTAGCAATCCGCTCAAATATTTTTTCAAAACCTGTGTAAACTTCGGCAAGGTCTGCGGCGAGTGCTCTTTCAATAAATTCTCTCGCTTCAACTGGAAGCACATCAATTTTTTCCAAAGCTCTTTGAATTCTTTTAACAGTTCTCTCTATTTTTATACGTTCATCAGAGATACGTCGAATAAGTTTGTCCCGATTCACTTCGTAAGTTCCTTCCGCTTCGGTGCATATTGTGGCATTCGTTTTTTTTATCAATTTAAGAACGTCTTTCTCACCCTTATCAATTTGGATTGCTTGGTTCAAAATCCGCTCACGAAATAACTCGTTTGATGTTTCAAAATCGATAAGGTCAATCTTAAATTCTGAACTAATGCCTTTTGTATTCCAAAGTACATCAAGACATTTGTTATATGAGATGCCCCAGACAATGATGTCTATATCAGAGTTTTTGCTGAACAATTCCCGTTCAGCAAGTGAACCGAAGACAGCAACTTTCGACGCGCCATAATCTTGATAGAGAACTGTAGCTACGCGATGCGCAGCCTGCCATGCGCGTTGTAGCAATTCTTCGTCAACCTGTCGATTTTCCCACTGGCGTTTGAGGTTTTTTCTGCATTCAGCGAGTTCAGATGGAGACATCCCTCCCGCAGTTGTTGTGCTATGCATACTTAAAACCTCCAGGTCATCTGTTCATTTTCACCACAAATTTGAATTCATGTAACTTTTATCTTTACGGTTGAATTGCGCCAGCGTAAACATCATCCAGAGCGTCTTCAGGTAGCGGTTCAGGACTATTTTTGGCAAACTCTAATGCTTCATCAAGTTCTTTTGCGAGTTCTGTTTCAATTGTTGAGAGTTCTTCTTGCGTTACACCTTCATCTTCAATGAGAATTTGGGTAAGTCTTCGGATAGGGTCGCGCTGACGTTCCTGTTCTTGGACCTCTTCGCGGTCCCGGTAGGATGTGCCTGGATCGCCAATATGGTGTCCGCGGAAGCGGTAGGTATCACAATTGAGAAGGGTAGGTCCTCCACCATCGCGTGCGCGTGTGACGGCTTCGTGTGCTTCTGCATAAACCTTGAGAACATCGTTCCCATCAACGGTGACCCCAGGTATATCGTAGGCTGGGGCACGGACAGCAATATCTTCTACCCGCTGATGCTCACTTTGTGGTGTTCCCATTCCGAATCGGTTGTTTTCGCAAACAAAAACGACTGGAAGTTCCCATACTGCAGCGAGATTAAGGGTTTCATGGAACACACCTTGGTTGGTGGCACCGTCGCCAAAAAAGGATACCGCTATCTGTTTTGTGCCACGGATTTTGGCAGAGAGAGCTGCACCAGCAGCAAGTGGAATACCGGCACCGACAACACCGTTTGCACCGAGAATTCCGGTTTCTTTATCAGCAATGTGCATTGAACCGCCCTTGCCTTTACAGTAACCAGTCGTGCGGGCAAATAATTCTGCCATCATTCGGTCGCGTTTACCACCCTTCGCGATGAGATGACCGTGGCCGCGATGCGTGCTGGTGATGTAATCATCATTTTTCAAGTGAGCACAAACACCTACTGCTGTGGCTTCTTCGCCAATGTACAAGTGCAGAAAACCCGGAAGTTGTCCACTTTGATAGAGTGTTCCAGCGGCTTCTTCAAATTGACGGATCTCTACCATCTTGCGATACATGTAGAGCATCTGCTCTTTGGTCGGTTTTGACATAATCCCTTCCTATTAAAATAGTGTTTTTACCAATTTGTCAGAAAATTAAAATAAATTTCCACCTAAATTTTGTTTATCACTTCTGTTCATCACTCTTCGGGCTGGAGACCCCATCCTTTAGGTTGGGGTCTCCAGCCCGCTCCTATAGTTAAAATTCAGACGCTTAAGAACTTTGAAATCCTGTCGTTTCGCGCTTGTGGTGATTCGTTTCCCATCCAAACTGTAGATAGAAAACAAACCTTTTGCGTTAATACCTGAAAGTCTTGTTAATCCGTGTTTGACATGCTTCACCAAAGTGTTCTTGACCAAGCCTTGTGCTAATACGGTGCCACCATATCGCGAACGAATGCCGTTCTTTTGTGGGTTCTGCCGATGAAGTTCACGTCTTGAAACAGGTATCGGTGCGATGCAGAATATATCTGTGTTGTCGGGGACATCCACCCCACCGACAGTGTGATATGCCAAGCACCAACTATCTACACAGTGTGCATCAAACGTCTCAGCAAGTTTCTTGGAAGACTTTTTGAGCCCAAGTCTATCTCGCAGTTCTTTCGTCTCCCAACCTTGAAGTGTGAACAATGTCCATCGCTTTTGTACCTCGCTATAGAACCAAGACTTTCCGACTTCAAGAGGACTGAAAGAACTATTCCACTTTTTGGCATGTTTGAGTGCCCGTGCCTTAATGTCCTCAACACATACATACGTGATAGGATACAACTTGGACAACCAATCCAAGATACGTAGTTTCCAATCCCACCTTGCACGTGTGCCAGCAGGTATTCGTGCCTTATTCGCCAAACGATTCGTCCGGTTCTTTCTATTCGGACAGCTGCGAGAACGACGGGTTCTCCGAAGGTCTCTGCGTTTCTCTACTTTCTTGCCCACTTTGCTATGTGCGTCTGCTTGAACGTTCAGATAGGTGTGAGACGTTGACTTCACTGTGAAACCCTCTTTCTTGCTACCGGGGTCTACACCCACAGCAATCTCTTGAGTATCTCTCTGAGAAGGCTCTTTATTGAGACAGAGACAGTAGATACCATTGTCCCAATAAGACGTTGCCTCACCACGTTGGACGAGCTTGCGCGCACGCGCAGCGTGCATAGGCATTAGCACCTCACCATCTTTCGTTTTAACAGGAACAAACATAAGTTTGTGTTCTCCTTTTCAGGGTATATGTGGTTTCCCCATCCAGATCACAGTATCCGAGAGGAATCGGACTTGGGGAGCATCCGAAACATCGTGCTGGCTACCACGCCAAGATACCACGATATTTTACTGTAGTACAACGGTTTAACTTGTGGAGTGAACGCTTGGTATGCGCTTCGCACAAGCCCCATGCTTTAGCTTGGGGTTATTGACTTCCGTTAATGGGGCAATGCATTCCGGAGAATCATTCGTAGGACGATTAACGAGTCTTGACACAGGGTATGCCTCCATCTCTTCACCGGTGTAAGGAATGAGGAGTGGTTGGAACGTTTCTGAAGATTGTTCCTCAGGTGCAAGCCAATGTGAATATTGTTCTTTTGGCAGAATTACGGGCATCCTGCGGTGTATATTCTCCAACATTGGATTAGGAGGACAAGTTATGATTGTACAGGATCGGAGCGGTTTATCCATCCAATTTGGCTTCCATTTTTCCCATAACCCAGCGAATGCAAACGGTTTCTGTGATCTGAGTCGGACGTAGATCGGTTGTTTCTGTTTTTCACCCGGTACCTGTTGCCATTCGTAATATCCATCCGCTAAGATGAGACATCTCCTTCGTTTGTAGGCAGTTCGAAAGGATGGTTTTTCAGATAATGTTTCTGAACGTGCATTTATCATCCTACTCCCGATTTTTGGGTCTTTTGCCCAAGAAGGAATAAGTCCCCAGTGGAAGAATTCGATCTTTTTCAAACTTTCATCAGATTCCGTATTAATCTGGGAATTGGTGATAACAGCAACATCTTGTGTTGGTGTTATATTGTAGCGTGGGGAAAAATTCGTTGGCAACTCAAATTTGTCGGAAAATAAAGCCAATTGTTCAGGAGGGGTTGCCAAAGTAAATCGTCCACACATTTTTTTCTCCTTATAGAATGACAATGGATCTTGGGATTTGCCTCTTTCTGAATCAAGTAAACAACTGTTACGGAGACATATCTTTATGCTTAGTAAGATTGTGTTCTGACAGAATGCATAAATTCAATTGACATATCTTATTTCGGTTGCGGTACCAGAATATCATCTCTCCAGCGGAGTCTGAAGGAGGGACGCACAAGTGCTTCTGGAGATTGAAGTGTCAAACCTCCATCGGCAGTCAGGACAATACCTGTAACGAAATCTGCTTCATCGGATGCTAAGAAGAGAGCGACATTCGCAATATCTTCGGGTTTACCATAACGTCCTATTGGGTAGCAATCACGCGAGGCTTGTTCCTCCAATTTATCAGCAGCAAGTGAGACTTCACCACGTTCTCCAACAATCTGTCCGGGAGCAATGGCGTTAGCACGGATTCCCTCCCTGCCGTAATCGAGCGCAATGCTACGCGTTAGTGCATTTAATCCACCTTTGCCCGCGCCATAAAGTCCGAAACCGGGGTTTGTGATCGTGGCGTTAACGGTTGAAATGAAAACAATGGTGCCGCCACCGTTTTGAATCATCTCAGGGATACAGTACTTTGCTCCGAGCCACGGTCCGCCAAGTGTTACGCCGAGGCTTTCGTTCCATTCTTCTAGTGTGAATTCAATTGCTTTTTTGGTGTATGAATGTGCTGCGTTATGAACCAGTGTAGTTATTTTCCCGTAGTTTTTTAATGCGGTTTTGACGAGTGTATCCCATGTTTTTTCATCGGCGACATCGCCCATTACCGCGACTGCTTCACCGCCAGCGTCTTGAATGCGGTTTAGGGTTTCCGCAAGTTTTGCTTCTCTGCGGCGTGTATTGACGACCACTTTAGCACCTTCACAAGCAAATTTGTAAGCAGTTGCTGCCCCGATGCCGCCCCATGCAGCACCAGCGACAATCGCAACTTTTCCATCTAATCTCATATTAATTCCTTTCCTAATAGTACTCAAACTATGAATTATTATATCATATAATTCGTTTTTTTGCCATAAATGATAATATTGGATCAGAGCCATTCAGTTTTCAAGTTTTTCAGGACATTTTAGAGAAGATCGCGATTCGGAGATCGCTCCTACAGAATATAGGAGGTCGCGATTCGGAGATCGCTCGGACAGAAGAGAGGAGGTCGCGATTCGGAGATCGCTCCTACAGGGGAGGGGAGGGTCGCGATTCGGAGATCGCTCCTACAGAATATAGGAGGTCGCGATTCGGAGATCGCTCGGACAGAAGATGAGGAGGTCGCGATTCGGAGATCGCTCGGACAGAAGATGAGGAGGTCGCGATTCGGAGATCGCTCGGACAGGGGAGGGGAGGGTCGCGATTCGGAGATCGCTCGGACAGAGGAGGGGAGGGTCGCGATTCGGAGATCGCTCCTACAGAAGAGTAAGAGGTCGCGATTCGGAGATCGCTCCTACAGAAGAGAACTACCGGACAATTGAATGGCTCTGAATATTGGATCAGGGTCATAGTTTTTAAGTAAAACCTTGTCTAATTGAAAAAGTCATAATAGTGTAGGTAGATTTTCGCTACGTTTTACCTATAGGTTGACACATAAGGGTTTCGTTACGCTCTACACAACATACACACTATAAGGTTCGGCGGGGCACAGGGACCTCGCTCTACAATTTGAGTAAACATTCGGTGGTGGTAGGTCGTCAGCAAATTGTTCAATTCTGGTGTTAATCAGACCAAATAATGAATACGGTATGGTTCTCTAATAATGCTTGATTTTCAACTAAATTTTGTGGTAATATTTGTCAATTAAGGCAATTTTGACTATTCATTGGGTAATTCACCTACACACCTGAAGTTTTTCAGGATTTACTCGCCACTTGAAATATGAACCTTGATAGAAACCAACAAAAAGCTATCCGACATGTTACAGGTCCTGCAATTGTTGTTGCTGGACCTGGTAGTGGTAAAACTACTGTAGTAACAGCACGTATGCTAAACCTTATCCAGACACATAAGATCCCTGCGACAAGTATCCTCGCCATAGCATTTAATAGAAAAGCAGTAGAAGAGATGGAAAATCGCGTTATACGTGAACTTCCATCTAAAAATGAATTGCCAGTCATACGCACTCTTCATGCTTTCGGCAAAGATATAATT
This sequence comes from Candidatus Poribacteria bacterium, assembly GCA_965237835.1. Taxonomy (GTDB): domain Bacteria; phylum Poribacteria; class WGA-4E; order WGA-4E; family WGA-3G; genus MSPOR6. The sequence goes on from OZ250160.1 coordinate 3,277,127, forward strand.
ACAGAAAACTACAAACGTGCTGGATTTAAGTATCGTCCAGAAATTTGGTCAAGCGAAATTGATCGAATTATTTCCCAAGAAAAAATACAGATTAATCAGGCAGCATCTACAGCGATGGTCTGCATCTATAAAATTGAGAATAAACAGACTGGCAAGTGTTATATCGGTCAAACAACGAATCTTGAACGGAGAAGACGCGAACATTTTGCGCATTCATCTAATGATCGTCTTCGTCAAGCTATCAGATCAGAAGGCGAAACACAATTCAGTTTTAAGGTGATAGAACAAGTTGTCGGAATAGATGCTAACATTCGCGAAGCTCATTGGATTAGACATTACAGAAACAGAGTTGATGTATTTAACCGTGCGGATCCGATGCAAAGACAGTTTAGTAATCAACTTATGCTTGAGATGTTCTGCCAACATTTTGACATTGAATATAAGGATCATCTGGATAGAGACCCCGATTTTGAGAATCTCAGTGAACGTTTCGACGATATAAAAGAAATTGTGATGCGAGCAAAACGGCAGGTTGAAACAGGGTTCTTTGATCCAAATACCTTGGAAAATCCTGTTGCACGTGAATTTGCAAAGAAATATGAATCCTATAAATCTGAAGCAAATGCTATTGATTTTGAGGATATGATTATCTACGCTGCAAATCTGTTAGAAATCAATTCTGATATCCGCCAAACCTACCGAGACCGATACCCATATCTTCTTGTTGATGAATTTCAGGATATTGCGCTAACCGACTTTCGCTTGATTTCCCAGTTGTCAGAAAATCTTTTTGCTGTTGGAGATGATGACCAAGCGATTTATAGTTTCCGTGGCGGTGATTCACAGATTATGCAGAGATTTGCAAACCGATCAGATGTCGTAAAATATGAGATTACCCGTAATTATCGTTCTACGTCAACAATTGTGGAGCACGCAAGAGCCTTAATTGAACGAAATACACCCCGAATTCGAAAAAACCTGCGCGCTCATAATCCGATGAAATGCGAAATAAAAAAGATTGAGACCACACCTAAGACAATAACAGCGCGACTATTGCAGGAATTATCTGAACCTGTTGAGACAGCTATCCTTGTCAGAACGAACTATGAAGTTAGTCGTGTTGAAGAGATACTCTCCGGTGTCTCTACATCTGCAGCAGAAGTGACGACAATACATAAAGCAAAGGGGCGCGAATGGGAAAGGGTCATTCTGATTCACAATACGTTGGATCGGAGGTTTCCTCGGCGCGATACCATACTTGCAGAGGAGCGACGGGTTTTCTATGTTGCTATGACGCGGGCTAAGTCTGAGTTGATTGTCCTCGGTGGGCCGTGTCAATTCGTGCCAGAGTTTGAGAAGATTCCGAAAAATATAGGTTATTATTATCGGCAATTTGTATATTGGCGCGCACGAAGGAAATTGAGAAAAGTTAAGACTTGAATTAGGGATTGTGCTATAATCGCTACCAATGTGCTTATTTTGGGATTGCTATATCTAACTGAATTTCTATTTTGCTTGAGTGTCAGTGAAAGTATTTTATGAAAGTGAAATTAGACGAACATCAGCTGAAGGCCGTTGAACACTTTGAAGGACCTGCGTTAGTGGTTGCTGGACCTGGTAGCGGCAAAACTACTGTCATCATAGAACGAATTCGACATCTAATTCGCAAGCACAACGTTAATCCGGAGCGGATAATTGCAATTGCATTTACCAATGCTGCTGTAGATGAAATGAAAAAAAGACTGGCAGATGAATCTAACCTACCTGAAATTTGTACACTTCATGTTTTTGGAAAAGAAATCGTCACTAATAATTTTGAGCAGGCCAACTTCTTTCAGAGACCTGATAATATATGGGATGAAAAAGACATTAAACAAATTATTGAAACGGAAAAAGAAGAATTTGAAAAAAGAATGCGAAACGCTCATGTTGCAATTTATAAAATTGTTGATATGACTACAGGTAGATGTTACATTGGTCAAACAACAAAGCCAACTCGTCGTAAAAGAGAACATTTCACACATTCCTCAAATCGGGAACTTCGACATGCCTTACAGCAAGACATTGAAAACTTTAAGTTTGAAATTATTGAATACGTTAAAGGACGAAATGCTTACCCTCGTGAAAAATATTGGATTGAATATTATAGAAATAGATCAATTAACTATCTTCAACCTGAAGCGAAACTAGATGTAAATGAAAATCAGCATGATCCTGTAGTTGTATATAAAATTAAATCCTTATTAGAAGCTAAATGTTGGATCGGAATGTCCCATGATTTACAACAAAGCATCGAATTTCATTTAACATATTCACAAGATGAAGAGCTCCTTAACGATATTGTAGAAGGAAATTTAGAGATCATTTCCGATAAACTTCCTAAGAATGAAGCAGCATTACTTATTGCAAATGAAATGCGAAAGCATATAGATTTTGCTGTTTTCAACCGATCAGATCCTGTAAAAACAAGATATAGCAACCAACTTCGGATTGAAATGTTTTGTCAACATTTTAATGTATCATACGAAGATGTTATTAAACAACCAGAAAAATTTCATAATCTTATGGAAACATTTGATATGATGCAAGAGAGAATAATGGAAGTAAAAGGAAAAGTAAGCACTGGATTATTTAAACCTGAAAAAATTCGTGACCCTATTCTCCGCGCTTTTGCCATAAAATATGAAGATATTAAAAAGCAGGCAGATGCAATTGATTTCTTTGATATGCTAATCATTTCAGCACATATTCTTGAGAATGATTCTGAACTTCTTCATTCTTATCAAGAAAAATATCGTCATGTATTGGTTGATGAATTTCAGGACATATCTCAGGTGGATTTTCGTTTGATAAAACTATTCCCAGAAAACTTATTCGCAGTAGGTGATGATGATCAGGCAATTTATGGGTTCCGTGGGGGAGATTCTGAGATTATGCCGAACTTTGCCTCTATGGATGAGGTTAGAGAATATAAGGTTACACGCAATTATCGCTCAACATCAACTGTCGTTAGACACACACAAACTCTGATCGAACACAATTCACCACGAATCAACAAGAATCTGCATGCTGAAAATCCAGCACGAAGTCGTGTAGAAGTTATTCAAACTTCACCAAATGATATTACAGCGATTTTACTGAATGAACTACTTCCTATAGTGACAGATTGTGAAACCAGATTTAAAGAAAATTTACCGTATTTGGACAAATACTTGTTGCAAGAACTGACAGCACCTCAGCAAATTGGTATTCTGGCTCGTAACTGGTATGAAGTTAATCCTATTCAAGTTTTCTTGAAATCTGCACTTGTTAAGAAAGGGTTTCAAATTTTATGGCCTGATTCAGATGATTCGGAAAAAAGAAAACTGATCATGCGGCGGGGTAAAAAAGAAATAAAGGTGAGTACCATTCATTCTGCAAAAGGACAAGAATGGCATAAGGTAATCCTTCTCGTTAATACGGTATCCTACAGTAAAAAACCAAGTATTCCTGATCAAAGGAACGATCTAACAGACGAACGAAAGGTTTTCTACGTTGCTGTAACTCGTGCGAAGCATGAATTAATCATTTTTGATGGTGGAAATTGTCCATTTATACCTGAATTCCAAAAAATGCCTCGCTTTGAACTTATACAGCAATTGCAAAAAGCTCTAATATCAGTGTTTAGAAAGCGGCTGAGTTGTGCTAGAGAACAACTAAAAGAAGTTTCCCAAGTTTTACCAACAGCATTAATATCTCAACGTTCAAAACTGATAGATGCTGCAATCCAAGCAGCCAGAAAGCAACACGAACCTGAACTTAGATGTTTGCGAACTGATATAACCGAAGCCGAAAATGCAAGAAAGGCTATTGAGTTAGCACTTCCCCAGAAATTAAAAACCGAGGAAGAGTTTTTCCTTGAAAAGTTGATTCCGGTATTAGATCATTTTGATTCAATTGCTAAAAATACAGTTGAAAGAGTTGTAACAAATAACGTACATCCTGAGATGGCACGATTCATTGAGAATTTTCATTCCATACATGAACAGTTACTTGGACTTCTCAAAAACCACGGACTCAAACCAATTGAAACACTTGGCAGATTACTTAATTTGGATCAACATGAAGAAGTACAATCTCGGATCTATTCGGATGAAGTACCAAAGGGAAATGTAGTTAAAGAAATCCAGCAAGGGTATATATTAAATGATCAAGTCATCCGCAAAGCACAAGTTGTTGTGTCTAAAGGAGAAAGGCAGTCAGAATGGTTTATAAATCTTGGTTCTGCACAACCGATGTGTTTTGTTGCAAATCATAGAATTTATACCCTTCAGAATATTAGGATACTTGACGAAATCATAAGTGGTGTTGATTCACAAGGATTAGTGGTACGGATACAAAAACCTGATATGCTATTTGCATTCCCAAAACGGAATTGGGATGCAGTAAAACCGCAGCCTCAAATAGCAGAACCGACTTTGCAAAGAAATCCTATCTCCGATGAATTTCTTAGGTCCATTTTAGTCAAGAAGGAAGCGTTAGGTGTTAATAAACAAAGATCTGTCCTTAGACTTGTAACAAAAGCAGGCTATGTTCTAAAAGGCTACCTACAATCTTTTGACAAGGATGTATTATATATGTCCATCAATAAGAAAGTAGTGGTAGTTTTCCGACACGGACTTTTAGAAATCTTTCATGATTCCGATATTGAAGGTGCCATGAACGTAACACTATCTGAGGTAGAAAAGTCGGATATTGAATGTACCCCCAAGGCAAAGCCTTTAATGGTAACAAAGTCGGAACACTCAGTAGATAAGTCTTCTTCAGGCTCCCAATCACAAGTTTGGGATAAAATCGCTAAAGCTTATGCAAACGGTACACCTATCAATGGATATGTTATTCAACGTGTTAAAGGAGGGGTACGGGTAAGAATTGAAATGCTGCATGGCTTCCTTCCTGGATCGCAAGTAGAATTGCGGTCAACTCCGAATCTCGATTTGTATGTAGGAAAAACCTTTGAAATGAAAATTACTGAGTTCAACAAACAGCAAGACAATCTTGTTTTATCGCGCCGTGCATGGCTTGAGGAAAAAAGAAGTGAGTTTCTTGAAACCCTTGAGATAGGACAACAAGTGACAGGTATTGTGAAAAACATTACAACTTTTGGGGCGTTTGTCGATCTCGGAGGAATTGATGGATTAATTCACAAAACAGAGTTAGGTTGGAAACCTATAGATCACCCATCTGAAGTCATTTCAGTTGGTGATGAAGTTGAAGTAAAAGTTATAGAATTTAATCGAGAAGATAAAAAGATCTCGTTGAGTTTGAAACAGATGACAAGTAACACTTGGGAAGACGTTGAAGATAAATATCCGATTGGTTCGACAGTTCAAGGGACTGTCGTCAATATTGTTCACTATGGAGCATTTCTGCAACTTGAAGAAGGAGTCGTAGGACTGCTTCATGTTTCAGAGATGTCACACACCGATGATAGTATAGCCACGACAAATTTTCTTAATGAGGGTGATGAAGTCAAAGTAGTTGTGCTTGAAGTATCAAAAAATACTAAGCGAATTTCGTTGAGTATGAAACAAACCCAAGAAAATCGCTTACAGCTCTTACTACAAAAGTATCCAGATAAACCAAAGTAAACTAACCTAATGGAAAATAATCAAAAACCATCTAACTCACCCAAACAAAAACAATCCTATCTTCTTCAGTTCTTCTTTCTCACCTTCACACATACCATCCTTGATTCTTACGCTACACTTTTTCCACATCTGCAACCATTTCTGTTGAACAAGTTTGCCTCAGTAGGTGCGCGAAACAGTTTTGCTGGTATTCTTATATCACTGTATAGCCTCTTTAGTTCTCTTGGGCAAATATTCTTCGGATGGCTTTCAGATAGAATGCGGACAGTCCATTACCTAACTTTCGGGGTTGCTTTCACAGCAATTGGCTTAAGTCTAATAGGTGTAGCACCTACAGCATCAATCGTGTTTTTATTATTAGCGATTGGTGGGACAGGTGTTGCTGCTTTTCACCCACAAGCTACGACCTATGCTGGTGCACTTGCCGCAGAAACAAGAGGTATGGGCATCTCTATTTTTCTCACAGGAGGCAATATCGGTCGTGCTTTAGGACCGCTTGTGCTTCTATTCATTCCCTATCGTTTTGGATACGGTCACTTGGTTTGGGAGATGATACCGGGCGTACTTGTTGCATTGCTTGTGCCTTTTGTGTTGAAATTTGAGCATGAACTTGACCTAACTGCCTCAGCTCGTGTACTATCACATGATGGAAAAACAGAACGCCAGTCTTTTTTGCAGGTTGCTGGACCGCACCTCCTACCGCTTATTGTGCTTTTTATTGTTGCCTCACTTCGAACGGTCACAATTGCAGGATTAGAGAATTTTCTCTCTATTTACCTTAATGACCTGAAATATTCTGACCAGAAGCGTTCATTAGTTATTGCACTCTATATCTTTGCGGGTTCAATGGGTATCATGGGAAGCGGATGGTTTTTAAGTCGTGTAAAGACTCATTTCTTACTGCTTTTCTCACTTGCAGTTGCACCACCATTGCTTTATGCCTCGCTTCACACAAGTGGGATTAGATTCCTCGTGCTACTCTTTTTAGGCAATATGGTTCTCTCAAGTTCAATAACAATAAACATCATCTTAGCACAGATGATGTTGCGTGGGCATGAGAATATCGCATCAAGTTTTATGATGGGAGCATCGTGGGGAGTGGGTGGACTGCTGAATTTAATAGTTGGTGCTTTAGGTGATAAGTTCGGTTTGCCTATCGTGCTTGATGGATTAGTGATGATTCCTTTGCTTGTGTCCCCGCTTGTGATTTTCTTAAGTAGTCAACCGGATTTGTCCAACCCAAAATCTGATTAAAAAGCCCACAGCACACTCAAAAAATGAGTGTTAATCAGATCACCGATGAGAAGTGCGTAATCAAGTCGGAACCGTTTTAGTTGGATGCCGATACCACTTGTCAAACGGCTATCTCGATAACCGATGCGTAAGGCTAATGGAGAACTTATTTGATATTCTATTCCGATATGAATCTGTCCATCATAACGTTCCTGCCATTGATATGAAACAATCAATTCTCGGTTAAACAGAAGTTTGGTGTTATATGCTAAACCTAAATTTAGATTTGCGGGTATGGATTCTTTGAGAGCAGGGACTGTATTCCAAATCAAGGTGGTCTGAGAAATGTCCTGCAGATTGACACCGAAAGCAAATCCTCCTACGTTCTGCAAACCAAAAAGTGCGTTCATGTCCGGCAGTCTAATGAGCATACCTGCATCAAAACCGTATCCACTGCTTCCGTAAGTGGAGAAAACAGAGGTAACCTCGTCAAGATCATCCCCTCCGCTGAAGTTCTGAAAGATTCCCTTCACATTTATTCCGAAAAGAAATTCAGGGGGTATAGAATCTCTTCCGAAGTTATCCCACCACGATTGACTGACAACAACGCTTGACGCAAGCGTAAGAACAAAAGCATTTTCATTATCACTTAGGTAACCAGAAGGCGTGAAATCTTGTTCACTTGGTCTGTATTTTGGATTATTTTTGCGTTGATCAGCACTAATTGATGGATCAAACGCTGGCACATCGTAATAGATAGGTATATCGTCAATACCTGCCCGAATCCACGAGAGACCGAGCGTAAGTTGCGGTAAGACTTTTCCTATACCACTTACATAACTAAATGCTCCTAATCCTGAGCGGCGTGTAGCATGCATCATACAGACTTGATAATTGTGTGAAACACCTGCGATTCCTGCGGGATTCCAATAAGTTGCGGTGGCATCATCTGCTATACTAACATAAGCACCGCCAAGTCCAAGTGCGCGTGCACCAATGCCGTTCGTCAGAAAATCACCTGTGTAGTTTTCTGCGGAGGCGGACAATACGATGAGAAAACTGCATCCGATAAGTAGCAAGTGTTTTAGTTTAGTCAATGATTTTTATTTCCTTCCAATCTGTTGTCAATTTAAGGTCGTTGGGAATAAAGTGTTGTATAATTTAAGGTTTTATATCTTGCACACATCTAAATCCAACATCACTGCTCAAGAGCGAAGGTTTTTCACCAAGTCGGTTCGCAACACGGACACTCTTACACCGACAATAGGGTGCTTATCGGTAGGTGAACATCGAAAAACTGAATCTGATAACGCGCGATGTCCTGTGGCATTGATGAACTGCTTGTATTCTCCTGCTGTAACTTCATGTGTATCCATATAAAACGCATCAAGGTAGACAGAATGTAACGGTTTCTCGTCACGATCCCCTTTTTCACTTCCCATCTGAAACTCTCCTTCGGGAATCAAAACCATACCTTCGGGTACTGTTTCAGTATCGGTGTCATTATGATCTAATGGCAACAAACCTGCTGTTACACAGAAAGTGCCAAACATTAGGAATATTAACACTCTTTTCATCAGCGGTTACACTTGATTGAGGTCAAATGCTTTCCAATAGTACTGATATTTATTGGATTCCCATCCTTTATAAATCTGATCCCAACGCATCCGATTAAAATGTGGTAAAAGTGACCCTTCCGTCACAGGTTTCGAACATCCTTGATACCGATAATCTACTGATAGTCGTATCCGATCAGGAGTCTGATTTGGGAATGCTTTGTGAACGGTATGGCTGTGAAAGAAAATTGCATCACCGATTTCGTAATCACCGGACACCCAATGTAATCCATCATCTTCTAAAGGATCAGTGTCAATACCGAGTCCTCCCGCCCCAAAAGCTGGTTTCACAGGAAAAATTCCGAAGCGATGTGATCCGGCTAAAACGGACAATCCGCCAAAATGCGTAGGACATGCGCCAAGTGGTATCCATCCGGTATATGTTTCTTCGGTGCCTCGGATATGGATAAAATCTTGGTGTGCTGGTGTTGTAAACTTTGTGTTTTCTGGGAACATAATTCTTCCGATATTTCGCGGATGCACAAGGGTTTTTTCTGCGAACAATTTGTCACACATATCTAAAATTGCCGGATGATGTGCAAAAGCGTGGAATGATTCAAGAGATTGGAATTCGTCTAACACGGGCCAATATCCATCATCACCTTCCATGAAAGGACCACCTATACGGATACCGTCCATTAGTGCATCTCCGCCTTGTGCCCATCCGTGTTGATGGCAAATTTCCAAGAAACCCCGACGTAAGTTGTAGATAGATTCTTCATCAATTAATCCACGAAAATATAGATAACCATCTTGTTGAGCTCGTTTACGGAGTTTTTCAGGATGGTCTAACAGTTCATTTGATACAATAAAAGGTTCAATTCGCGCCATAATGCACTCCTCACTTCCAAGCAAGTTTTCCAAGAAATATGTATATCAGTTTTACATGTATAACTGATATTATACCAACAAAACACAAGGAGTGTCAAATGATATAGAACGGTGCAGGGTTATTTAGTTTTAGGCTTTTTGTCCATTTTATCCGAAAAGTCGCGATTCGGAGATCGCTCCTACAGCGGAAAGTCTTAGATTGAAAATCTAAATATTCGGAGAACTAAATAGCCCTGAGAACGGTGGCAGACAAAGTTTAAATATACGTCGTGTCTCATCACAGAATTAAATCAATCTCAAAAGTATAATTTTTACGTGTTTGTTGTAATTCTTTAGATTTTCTTCAATAATTATAAAAATTCATCACCTTCCGGTGCGGTTAGGAATGCAGATCGCATTTGGGTGAGTACACCGCAAAACCGCACCTACCAGGGGTGGAGGACCGCTAAACAGAAGTATGTATCGATCACGAAATCAATCGTAAAATTCTTAACAGATTTTTATCGGAATATGCTACAATTAGAAATAACCCAAAGGTTAGGAGGCATAACATGCTTAGTATCAAACATCTTGAAGTAATATCGTTGAATGTTCCGTTCTATTGTGATCGAGTCAGTCGGCACATGCACCGTGCATTGACACATGGCGAACGTGTTTACGTTTACCGCGTTGAACTCAGCAACGGGATTGTTGGGTATGGCGAAAATTTATACGATGAATCGGGTAATATTGAACGATTGGTGGGACAAAATCCGTTTGTATGCATGAACGATGATGGCACCGGGTTCGGTATTCAGATGTCCCTTTATGATGCTGTTGGTAAAACGGTAGGTGTATCTGTGTCCGAATTGATCGGACCTAAGGTGCGTGAAAGGTGCCCGATTTCTTGGTGGGATATCGACATGCCATCTGAAGATTGGGTAGCAGAGGTGCAGGAATCGGTCAAAAGAGGTTATACATCTGCAAAGTTAAAAGCGAGACCTTGGCGGGACATCTTCGCACAAGTTGATGCAGTCGGCAATGCCGTTCCAGCAGACTATCGGTTGGATATTGACTTCAACGGTTTCCTAAGAACTGTGGATAACGCAATCCCTGTTTTACAGAAGTTAGATGAGCATCCGAATGTAGCCATCTACGAGAGTCCATTCTATCTCGGAAAAGATATTGAAGGCGCGGAAAGGTTACAAGAGGCTGTTCAAAAACGGATCGTAGAGCACTTCAACGAATCCTGTTTACATGCGCGCTGTTGTGGCGGGTTTGTTGTCGGAGGCGGTGTAACCTCACTACTGCGAACTAACGCACTCTGCGCTTCGTTTGGGCAACCTTTCTGGCTACAGATGGTTGGTACTGGAATTACAACGGCATACTGTGTGCATCTCGGCGCAGTGCTATCGCAAGCCGAATTGCCAGCGATTACTTGCCATGAGTTGTGGGAATCGGATCTGCTTGAAACTCGACTCGCTGTAGTTGATGGGACGATACAGGTTCCAGACTCACCCGGTCTGGGAGTTTCAGTGGATGAGGATGTATTGGTGGAATATCGCGTTGATAAATCTACTTCAACACCGCAGCAAATATTCCGTGAAAGTGAATATACCTGTAAGGTGCATATCCCAAATACCGATGGCAGAGAGACAGTTCTTAGTTTCACTGGTGAAGATGTTTATTATCCAGCATTCAGTGAAGGGAAGTATCCGGGGTTTGTCCCGGGAGTTTGGATGGAAGTGGTTTGATGGTCCACAGTTTGGGTTTTGACACTGGAACTTGATAAAGATCAAGATGCAGATGGTTTTTTTGCTATTAACCTGTCTGCAAAACTCTCAATTATGGTAGATTTTAGAATTATTTATACTTTCTGCACCGGCGAGGTTAGGAAACCTCGCCTACCAGGGGACGAAAGTGTCTATTTATTTTTATAATTCACTATATTTGGGCTACCTAAAACAGGCGTCAATGCCTATCGGTTGCTTAGCGTCAAACAGGTCAGGCTGGTGCTTAGAGTTACCACCGTCAAGGACAGCATGCTGACGCTCTAAATCTTTCTTTTGATCAGAACTGGAGACGCGCGCATAAGCAAGTGTAGGATAAGTCAAATCATTAACACCCAGAAGTTCTGCTAAATCGGACATTCTTTGTCCGCCTGGGGTTTGGTGAGACGGCATAATTTTACCTTCCACTTCCCAATTCCGAAGTGCCTGAACGGACACACCTAAGAGTTTAGCAGCTTCACCAATCTTAACAAATCTATTATTCATACATATATTATAGCAGAAATAACAAGGCTTTGTCAAGTAAAAAACTACATAACTTTAGATTTTATGAGGTTCTTATAGGTTTTTGTAGTTAATTTTTAACTGCAACTCACCCTTTATGTGTCTAACAGTTCAGCTTTATACGCTCCAACTATTGCATTCAAAACGAATTCAGGAATATCCTCCAACTGCGATGCTAATTCCTCTTCAACATTAACCATCAGACTGTGGTCAAACGTCTCGCGTTCAGCATAAGGGTCAAAAGATTCACCATGCGATTCCAGTAGAATTGCTAAGCGCGCAGGTGTCAAACCCGCAGAGATACCGTGCAAGTCCCAAGCGGTGCCACGATAACCTTTTTCATAATCTGTGCCGAGATGTTTCTGTAAGATTTCTTCTCTTTCTGCGCCTTGTGCGCTGCTATTTTCGAGTTCTTCTGCAGCAGCAATTGCTCGCGAATCCAATTCTATTTGGAATGTGGTTGAAGCATCTGCTGCTGCGACAGAATATATTTTGTAGGTCTCCATTTTCCCTCACAAATTAGGTTAATTGGATATCAGTGATGAAATAGCCTCTGGTACTGCCTGTAGTACGTCACTTGCAATGAGTCCGGGCATTCCCAAACTCTCAGCTGCGATGTCTCCCGCTAAACCGTGTAAATAAATTCCAAGTGTTGCAGCTTTTTCACTTGGCATGTTTTGCGTCATCAATCCTGCAATAATGCCTGTCAACACATCCCCCATACCCGCGGTTGACATGCCAGGATTACCTGTTGAGTTTATCCATACATTTTCGTTTAGATCTGAAACAACTGTGGGTGCACCTTTAAGTACAAGGGTTAAACCGTATTCTTTCGCAAAATCCACAGCAGTCCTAATTCTGTCTGCTTCTAATGATAGGATAGGGGTGTTTGTTAGCCGTGCCATCTCGCCAAGATGCGGTGTTAGCACTGCTTCCTCACCGAGTAATGAGATAAGTTCTGTTGCTTGTGCTAACGCGTTCAACCCATCTGCATCAACAACCATCCGAAAACCGAGTGCCTGCTTTTGATTCTCTTTAATCAGTTGATGAACGAGTGCTACCGTTTCAGGATGTAGCGAAAGTCCAGGTCCAATAGCAAGGACAGATTTTGTCTTTTCAGCAAATTCGAGGATGGTTTTAGCAGCAGATACTGCTAAACTTCCCGCTTCTGTTTCAGGCAGAGGTAACGTCATCACTTCAGACAACTTAACCTCCAGAATAGGGTTCAGGCTTTTTGGAATAGCAAGCGTTACCAATCCCGCCCCAACGCGTAAAGCAGCCTCACTTGTAAGTGATGCTGCACCCGTCATTCCTGTTGAACCCGCAACGACAAGCACACGTCCATAACTTCCCTTGTGAGAAGCCGGTGACCGAGGTGGTACCAATTCTACAGCGTCTCTTGCGGTTGTCCAATTTACCTTAATATGCTGTGAATCAATAATCTGCTGCGGAAAACCGATGTCAACAATCTCTAATTTGCCAGCCAGTTCAGCACCCGGATGCATCAACAAACCTCTTTTAGGTAATCCTATTGTTACCGTCCTATCTGCTTGCACACAGGTGTCCAAAGGATTACCGGTATCTGCGTCTAAGCCGGAAGGTAGATCAACAGAAAGAATGGGGATGGGAAGGTCATTGATAGCATTGATTACATCGGCTATAGAACCGCTAACGGTTCCCCGCAAACCTGTGCCAAAAATCGTATCCACAAGTAAATCACATTTTGTGATACGACTTTGAGAAACCTTTGACGAAACTTCTGGGTCTATAGAAGGGTCATAGCCGAGTGCAGTGGTCAGTGCTGCATCTGATAAGATTTCTTCAATTTGCAGCTTTAAGTTTTTCGCAATATCCAAGTTGGTGCGTGCTTCTCTGGTGAAACTATCTGCTGGAGAAACAAGGAAGATATGTACATCACGTCCAGCGTGTGCAAGTTGTCGCGCTATGACCAGACCATCGCCCCCATTATTACCTTTACCAACAAAGATACCGATACGTTGTGCATTCGGATAATGATGTTCTATTGCACGGACAATCTTACTCCCTGCAGTCTCCATAAGAACAATGCCGGGAATGCCGATACCTTCAATCGTCTCTTGGTCTATTTTGCGCATTTCAGCTGCAGTTACAACTTTCATGCAGTATCGCCTTGTAGTTGATCAGCAAATTCTAACAACCTTGTTTCCATTTTAAGAATAGTGGGTTCCAATTTCTCTTGTGCTATCTGCATTTCCTGAATCCGTTGATCTTGATGCGTTTTTAAGCAGAACGTCAGATTCGTGCGTAGGTCGAATAAACTCTGGTGAATATGGTCTTGAAAGGAACCTTTTGGGTACATCCATCGCCTACCGCGCGTCTGGCGTAAGTTGAAGTGGCAATGCCCATTGTCTCCGCCGAAGCAATCGAACCGCATAATCTCATCGTCATAGACATATAGGGACGCAGCTGGTCCGCGTCCACCAACATCGTCACGCCAATACACCTGTAACAGGACGTTATCTTGGATAGGATATTCAATCAAATCGTGTTTTCGGTTAGCCATTTGTAACCCTCCCTGTCCAAAAAAACTATTCTGGACAAAATACTGTTCTAAAGTACCAAGCATAAAAAAAGTGGGTTGAGTTTCAACTTAATTTGTGGTAGAGTATAACATAATTAAAAATAGCGGTCAATATCTAACCAGAGCCATTCAGTTTTCAAGTTTTTCAGGACATTTTAGAGAGGGTCGCGATTCGGAGATCGCTCCTACAGGGGAGGGGAGGGGAGGATCGCGATTTGGAGATCGCTCCTACAGGGGAGGGGAGGGTCGCGATTCGGAGATCGCTCCTATAGGGGAGGGGAGGGTCGCGATTCGGAGATCGCTCCTACAGGGGAGGGGAGGGTCGCGATTCGGAGATCGCTCCTACAGGGGAGGGTCGCGATTCGGAGATCGCTCCTACATGGGAGGGGAGGGTCGCGATTCGGAGATCGCTCCTACATAAGAGAACTACCGGACAATTGAATGGCTCTGTTTCTCTATTAGGGTTATTTAGTTTTCGGCTTTTTATCCATTTTAATCGGAAAGTCGCGAGTTGGAGCTCGCTCCTACAAGAAGAGTCTTGAGCAAAAGTTCAAAATTATTGGAAAACTAAATGGCTCTGGTGCCCTATAGACTAAATGTAGTGGAGAACTAACTTGCTGATTTCCATTGATGAGGCACGGCAACTTGCTGAATCCTTCCTGACAACCAGCGGTATGTCTTCAACTGATTCTGCAATTGTTGCGGATATCTTGTTAGAAGCGGAACTACGCGGAAGAAAAACGCACGGATTTATCAGATTACCCGGAATTAAAAACCGCTATCAACAAGGTGAACGGTCTGAAATCCATGTTAGTAAAGCAGAAGGGCAGTGCATTCGCGTTGATGGTGGCAATCAACCTGGTTATCTCGTTGCTTACCGCGCAATGGAACTTGCAATTGAAGGTGCACAAAAGCAGACTGGTGTAAGTGTCGTTGGTGTTCACAACACGTCACACTGTGGTATGGCAGGCTACTATGTGGATATGGCACGGAAGGCAGACATCATCGGTCTATTTTTTGCTGACTGTTTACCACGTATTGCCCCCGAAGGTGGAACTGAAGCGATTTTAGGCACTAATCCGATTGCTATCGGGATCCCCTCTAACACTGTCCCACTTCTGTTTGATATTCTACTGCAGCGATTACAAACGGAGATTTGCTCGTGGCAATGCAGGAAAGGATCTCTATTCCCGAAGGTATAGCGTTTAATTCTGATGGAGAACTAACAACAAATGCTGAAGAAGCATTGAAAGGGAGTGTACGACAGGGTTATTTAGTTTTAGGCTTTTTGTCCATTTTATCCGAAAAGTCGCGATTCGGAGATCGCTCCTACAGCGGAAAGTCTTAGATTGAAAATCTAAATATTCGGAGAACTAAATAGCCCTGAGTGTACGACCCTTCGGTGGACATAAAGGTTTTGGACTTGCACTCATAACGCAAATCCTTGCGGGGGCACTTGTGAACGCATCAACAATTCCACTTCCAGGTACAAATTATGGTATACTCATAATTGCACTGGATCCTACGGTTTTCATTTCGTTAGAACAATTCAAGATAGAAGTAGATAGGTTGATTGCTCGTGTAAAGGCAAATAAGCGAGATGTGGATGTAGAAGAAATACTCATCCCCGGTGAACGTGCTTATCGTCAACGTGAATTACATCTCAAGTCAGGAATAGATTTAGACGAAACACTTGTAAATCAACTAACGTAAACAAATTGGTAAGGGCGATTTTCTGGTCGCTACGAAATATAATAATGATCTTCGGATCACAACGAAAGGAAATTTATATGGCAACTTTTAAAGCCGGCGTTATTGGTTGTGGTGGACGTGGACGTGCCCATGCACAAGGATATCAGGCATCTCCAGATGTTAAGATTGTTGCGTGCTCAGACCCAGTTGAAGGTGCACGCGACAGATTTTCAGAACAATTTGATGTGCCGCGAACTTATGAAGATTATAATGAGATGCTTGAAAAGGAATCGCTTGATTTTGTGAGTGTCTGCACGTGGATTGCGCTTCATAAGGATATGGTTATCGATGCTGCCAACAGTGGTATTAAAGCCATCCATTCTGAAAAACCGATGGCACCCACATGGGGCGATGCGAAAGCACTTTATCAGGCTTGCGTTGATAACGATGTAGTCATCACGTTCTGCCATCAACGCCGTTTTGGCGCACAATTCATCAAGGCAAGACAGTTGGCAAACGAAGGGGCTATCGGTGAATTGCGTCGCCTTGAAGGTTCATGTTCAAATTTGCTTGATTGGGGAACGCATTGGTTTGATATGTTCCAATTTTATAATAATGACGAACCTATTGACTGGGTTATCGGTCAAATAGATGTGACGGGTACAAATATCGTCTTTGGCACTCAGGTTGAGACGAGCGGTTTAACGTGGTTCCGTTGGAAAAATGGTGTAGAAGGTTTGTTAACAACAGGCGGTGTTTCATTAAAAGGCTTTGCCAATCGTATCATTGGTACGAAAGGCATTATTGATGTAGGTGGGGGTTCACCTGTTCGCATGCTACGAGAAGGTTCAAGCGAATGGGAAGACCAAGACCTAAGCGATGTTACACCTAAAGGGAACGACACCACACTTTCTGTTCTTGATCTTATTGACAGTGTTAAGACAGGACGTGAACCTGAGCTTAGCGGACGCAAAGCACTTCAGTCAACTGAACTTATTTTTGCGACTTATCACTCTAGTCGGGAGCGCGCGAAAATTACATTGCCGCTCACAGCGGACGACTCAGCCCTATTAACGATGGTCGCTAATGGCGATATTGGTTAATACTGTTTAATCACGGGCAGGTTGCATGCCTGCCCGCTAAAAATCAGGCACAAACGTACCTATGAATAGGTTTTTATCAACCTAATTATATATATTGCGTCTAACATAAATAATCCGAATTACTTTAATCTGTTAAAACTTGGGAACTTAAAATAGATACAGGGACTTACCGACACTGCAAGACGTTGCAATCATCAAACTGATTCGGGTCCATATTGTGTTGAATGAAATCTGTGCTAAAATGAAATTAATACTTGTGAATCCACGCGAAGTTAAAAAATAGGAATAGACTAGGCTTCGCGGTAGTGGGGGAAAACGCGTGTCAAAAAACAAAAATAGTTTATCTGTTCTGTGCTACAACAAAAAGAATACTCATACAACAGTGCCGTTCGGTTTTCGTTGGGCACCCTTTCTTATTTTTCAATTGTTTGTCGCTCTGTTAGTTGTACAGCCTAATGCTTGGGCAGGACTTTCAAGTTTAACCGTTGATGCGAACGGTGATGCGATCTTTAACGGAAAGGACGACGGGGAAAAGTTGACCATCACCTTTACAACCGATGATATTGGTGCTGAAGATCGAACGTATACCTATAAGATTTTTGTGAATGGTCGGACAACACCAATTTTCAGTGGGCCTCGAGAAGGTGATACATTATCTGGAAAACAAACTGTACAAGTAGAGTGGGATGGCAGGCTTGAAGGTGAAACTAACAGACTCCCTGATGGAGATTACACGATTAAAGTTGTCCTTAATATCGTGAATAATGGAGAAGCTGCTGTACAGGATGAGAAGTTGGAACAAACGGCAAAAGTGACATTAGACACCAAAGCTCCAGAGATTTCTATCAGTGTTGATAATATGGAGTTTTCACCTACCTTGGAGAAAAAAGGGTTTCCTGTTTACTATGGTGGTTTGGACGAAGATGTTGCAGAGGCATGGTTAGAATTCCAAAGAGACACTGGAGGGGACCCAGTCAAAAGGGCAATTGAGCCAAATGAATTGAGCAAAGAAGGCGGCATCTACTATTGGGATGGCAAGGATAACAACTCCAAACCCTTTTTCGATGGCCAGTACACCTTGCAACTATGGGTAAAAGATAGAGGCGGAAATGTGGCAGGAAGTAATAAAATAGCAACTATCACAATTGACTCGGCTGATAACGCTGCACCAACCTTAGAAGGTGTCGCTACCGACAAAGGTAAATTTATTACTCCCGGTGGTGGTATCAGTGGAGAGATGAGTTTTGTTGAAGTTACTTTAGAAGACAATATAGAACTTAATCTTGATGATTCAACTATCAGACTTATAGGGCCAAGTGGAAGTCCGGTACTCGGACAGCAAACTCGCCCTGCCGACAATAAAATCCGGTGGCAACTGTTGTCTCCCCTGTTAGCAAAAAACGGGCTTCAGGACGGTCAATATACTATTGAAATTGTTGGAGCGGATAAAGCAGGGAACAAAACTACACCAATTCTGATAACATTTCTTTTTGATAATCTGGCACCGGAACTCGTCTCACTAAGACCGACACGGGATGGTGAAGCATTTAACATCTTAGGCGATACTGTTTATTACAATCTCCCCCTCAATCAGTTTGTCGCTACCTTTAATGATGGTGAATCTGGAACCGGTGTTGCCTTTTCAGGCGGACAGGAACCTACTAGCATTGTGTTTGGCACTCCTAATCCAGACAGTAGTATTACCCGTATCTCTGGTCGTGCATTCCCTGACCAGAATAACGACGTACTAACTTACATATTAAATGCACCACTTTTGAAAACCGATGGAAGTCAGGATGGAGATTATTCTCTCAATGTTCGAGCTACAGACTCCCTCGGTAATACCACGACTTACACTTATCGGATTATCTACGACACGCAAGTTCCGACACTTGGGACAACAGTTCCTGCCGCTAATCAAACCGTCTCAAATCTATCTGAAGTTGTGGTCAAACTCAATGAGGTAACAAGCGGTATTGATTTCGTTCAGAGTACATTTCGACTGAATCGCGGTATTGGAGAAAACCAAGTTGAAGTGCCTGTGAATATTTCAAGTAACGGTGCAGATACTGCTACACTTTCACTACTGCAACCGATTGCGTTAGACGGTTCGGATGATGGAACTTACACGATTGAAGTTACCCCAACCGATCTTGCAGGAAATATTGGGGCAGTTGTCCGACGTCAATTCTATCTTGTCAGCCGGATACAACCACAAGTCAAATTAACAGCACCATCAACTGGAACTGTCAATAGTTTGGATAGTGTCACGGTAGAGATTAACAATTATATAGGTTCTGGTATCAATTTTGATGCTTCAACAATAACTGTTAGAAACGCACAAGGACTTCTTGTACCACAAGCAGAGGTTGAATCTGATGCGACAAGTAATCAATTAACTTGGAGCACAGAAGCAACAATTCCACGAAACGGCACTGCGGATGGAAGATACACTATCACCGCAACTTTCGTAGATTTTTCTGGAAAACGATTTACGCAGAGTTTCCCTATTTTATTGGATACGCAATTTCCATCAGTGAATAGTGTTGAGGTTATAACCGATCCACAAGTCCAACTTTCACTCAATAGTGCTACAGATATTCCTGAAACCTTCTCTCAGATAACAATTGCTTTTGATGAAAATGACATTGACTTTGAAAACACAGTTGTCTCATTAACAGGACCTGGTGAGAC
Organism: Candidatus Poribacteria bacterium; assembly: GCA_965237835.1. Classification (GTDB taxonomy): domain Bacteria; phylum Poribacteria; class WGA-4E; order WGA-4E; family WGA-3G; genus MSPOR6. The sequence goes on from OZ250160.1 coordinate 3,296,759, forward strand.
CGATATTGCCCTACATCGAAGCCATGATGGTGATACATTATTGACACTTAATTTCCAAAATCTTGCACAACTTGGTACATATACGTTCACACTGACGCCAATAGACAGAATCGGCAATGTTTCTGAAACACCGTTTATCTATAGATTCCGTTTGGACATAGCCGTACCGGTTGTTACGACGGTATTAATCGGCGGTCAAAGTGGTTCCGTTGTATATGTCAACGGTAGTGCAAGTGAGATTATTGCAACATTGGTGGATACCACAGATGCTGGCATAGCAGTAGGGGATGGAGAATCCACAATAGTTGTAACGACTGATTCAGGGTTACCAGTACCTGGAATCACAACAACTAATGACGAAAATCAACTGATATGGCAACCGACTGCACTCCCAACTGATGGTAGTGCAGATGGAAGATATACTGTTGCTATCACACCAGTTGATAAAGTTGGACGTACAGGCGATGTTGCATATCGCTCATTTATACTTGATACACAAGCACCTCGAATATCCGTTGCTACCCCCATTACGCTACATCAACCAATTTCATATATCGGTGAAAGTTTGACACAGTTCCAGTTTACTGCCGAAGATGTTGGTCCGGCATTGCTTGATCTTGATGATCAGGCAATTATGTTGAATAAGACAAGCGGTGAAACGGTTACAGGTCAATTAACACACGATGGCAACAACCAACTATTCTTTACGCTTTCTGCACCTTTACCTACCGATGGTAGTGCTGATGGTGAATATGTGCTGACGGTTGATCTTGTTGACAAAGCAGGCAACCCATATCAGCTTAAACATAACCTATTTTACGATTCTCAAGTGCCACGTCTATCAGCAATTTCTCTGAACACTGAAACACCGTTGAGTCTTACGCCTTATCAGGTGATCGATTTATCGGAGTCTATCAGCAAACTCACCCTTAATTTTGTTGAGTCAACTCGTGTAGACTTCACAGAAACGGTGATTGTGTTAGCAGGTCCGGATGGTTCTGCGATTCCGCTGACTTTAGAGAATAACGGTATTGACCAAATAGTGGTGAGTTTTGTATCTCTGACGCAAGGTGGTTTGTATACGCTTTCAGTTACACCGCAAGATATTGCTGGTAATGTTGCACAAGGCGCAGTTCCCTATCCGTTTAGACTTGAGTTCGAAGTTCCGGGGTTAGCGTCCGTGAAGGCAAATTCAGTTGCTGCTTCTGTAGGACTTGTCCAGCACGAGATTATTGATATATCTGAATCTATTAGCAGTCTCACGCTTGCGTTTACAGATGCGATACGTGTTGACTTCAAAAATACCGGAGTTGTATTGGTAGGACCAAGCGGGCAAGAGATTCCTGTTACCCTTGAAGACAATGACGGCTCTCAGTTGATGGTTCGTTTTGTCTCTTTGACACAAAGCGGTCTATATATGCTTTCTGTCACACCGCAGGATATTGCTGGTAATGTTGCACAAAGTGCAATGCGGTATCAGTTTAGGCTTGACATCGCTTTGCCTACAGTCAGTTCTGTTCTTATTGATGGAAAACTCGGCACCAATGTTTACGTTAACAATGCTAACATTAATGTAGTCGTTACGCTGTTTGATCCTATAGGGGTCGGGTTAGCGTTAGGTGATGAAGGTTCGACTATTGTAGTCACTAATGCTGAAGGTCTTGTCGTGTCCGGTATCATAACCCCCAATGGAACAAATGAGTTGACATGGACACCTACAGTGCTTCCGACAGATGGTAGTGCTGATGGACGATATGCAGTCACTATTACGCCAGTGGATAAATCTGGTCGTTCTGGCACCATTGTGAACCGACACTTTATTTTGGATACGCAAGCACCTCGCATAACTGCCTCTACACCTGTTACACTCTATCAGCCCGTATCTTATATTGGTGATAGTCTATCATATTTCCAGTTTACTGTTGAAGATGCTGGTCCGGCATTGCTTGATCTTGACGATCAAACAATCGGGTTTAAGAAGAAAAGTGGTGAAGTGGTTTCAGGGCAAATAACCAATGATGGTAGCAACCAACTATTCTTTACGCTTTCCGCCCCTTTACCGACAGATGGTAGTGCTGATGGTGAATATGTGCTGACGGTTGACCTTGTTGATAAAGCAGGGAACCCTTATCAGATTGAACATAACATTTCTTATGATTCTCAAGCACCGCAGCTATCAGTAGTGTCTCTGAATACTGAAACACCGTTGAACCTTACACCTTATGAGGTTACTGATTTATCTGAGTCTATCAGCAAGTTGACCCTAAAATTTGTAGAGGCGACACGGGTAGACTTTGCAGAAACGGTGATTACCCTTATGAGCCCGGATGGTTCTGCCGTTCCGCTCACTTTAGAAAATAATGGCATTGACGAAATAACTGTGAGTTTTGTCACTTTGACTCAGGGTGGTATATATACGCTTTCTGTCACCCCACAGGATATTGCAGGTAATGTTGCACAAGGCGCAGTTCCTTATCCGTTTAGACTTGAGTTTGAAGTTCCGAGGTTAGCGTCCGTGAAGGCAAATTCAGTTGCTGCTTCTGTAGGACTTGCCCAGCACGAGATTATTGATATATCTGAATCCATCAGCAGTCTCACGCTTGCGTTTACAGATGCGATGCGTGTTGACTTCAAAAATACCGGAGTTGTATTGGTAGGACCAAGCGGGCAAGAGATTCCTGTTACCCTTGAAGACAATGACAGCTCTCAGTTGATGGTTCGTTTTGTCTCTTTGACACAAAGCGGTCTGTATACGCTTTCTGTCACACCGCAGGATATTGCAGGTAATGTTGCCCAAAGTGCAATGCGGTATCAGTTTAGGCTTGACATCGCTTTGCCTACAGTCAGTTCTGTTCTTATTGATGGAAAACTCGGCACCAATGTTTACGTTAACAATGCTAACATTAATGTAGTTGTTACGCTGTTTGATCCTACAGGGGTCGGATTAGCGTTAGGTGATGAAGGTTCAACTATTGTAGTCACTAACGCTGAAGGTCTTGTCGTGTCCGGTATCATAGCCCCCAATGGAACAAATGAGTTGACATGGACACCTACAGTGCTTCCGACAGATGGTAGTGCTGATGGACGATATGCAGTCACTATTACGCCAGTGGATAAATCTGGTCGTTCTGGCACCATTGTGAACAGACACTTTATTTTGGATACGCAAGCACCTCACATAACTGCCTCTACACATGTTACACTCTATCAGCCCGTATCTTATATCGGTGATAGTCCATTCACGGTTGAATATCACGGTTCCAGTTTACTGTTGAAGATGTTGGTCTATCATTACTTGATCTTGACGATCAAACAATCGAGTTTAAGAAGAAAAGTGGTGAAGTGGTTTTAGGGCAAATAACCAATGATGGTAGCAACCAACTATTCTTTACGCTTTCTGCCCCTTTACCCACCGATGGTAGTGCTGATGGTGAATATGTGCTGACGGTTGACCTTGTTGACAAAGCTGGCAACCCTTATCAGCTTAAACATAACATTTCTTATGATTCTCAAGCTACAGGGGTCCGCAGCTATCAGTAGTGTCGTCTCTGAATACCGAAACAGTCACTATCACGCCCGTTGAATCTTACACCGTATCAGGTTACTGTGTCTTATATTGGTGATAGATTTAGTTTACTGTTGAAGAGAGATCTTGACGCTATTCAGGGCAAATAACCAATGATGGTAGCAAACTCACCCTTAATTTTGTAGGGAGTCAACTCGTGTAGACTTCACAGAAACGGCTATTAACAAACTGATAGAGTCAACTCGTGTAGACTTAGCACGGTGATTGGTCCGGATGGTTCTGCCGTTCCGCTGACTTTAGAGAATAACGGTATTGACCAAATAGTGGTGAGTTTTGTATCTCTGACGCAAGGTGGTTTGTATACGCTTTCTGTCACCCCACAGGATATTGCTGGTAATGTTGCGCAAGGTGCGGTTCCGTATCCGTTTAGACTGAAGTTTGAAGTTCCGGGTTTAACGTCCGTGAAGGCAAATTCAGTTGCTGCTTCTGTAGGACTTGTCCAGCACGAGATTATTGATATATCTGAATCCATCAGCAGTCTCACGCTTGCGTTTACAGATGCGATACGTGTTGACTTCAAAAATACTGGAGTTGTATTGGTAGGACCAAGCGGGCAAGAGATTCCTGTTACCCTTGAAGACAATGACGGCTCTCAGTTGATGGTTCGTTTTGTCTCTTTGACACAAAGCGGTTTATATACGCTTTCTGTCACACCGCAGGATATTGCTGGTAATGTTGCACAAAGTGCAATGCGGTATCAGTTTAGGCTTGACATCGCTTTGCCTACAGTCAGTTCTGTTCTTATTGATGGAGAACTCGGCACCAATGTTTACGTTAACAATGCTAACATTAATGTAGTCGTTACGTTGCTTGATCCCACAGGAGTCGGATTAGCGTTAGGTGATGAAGGTTCAACTATTGTAGTCACTAACGCTGAAGGTCTCGTCGTGTCCGGTATCATAACCTCCAATGGAACAAATGAGTTAACATGGACACCTACAGTGCTTCCTGTTGACGGTAGTGCTGATGGACGATATACAGTCACTATTACGCCAATAGATAAATCTGGTCGCTCTGGCACCATTGTGAACCGACACTTTATTTTGGATACGCAAGCACCTCGCATAACTGCCTCTACACCTGTTACACTCTATCAGCCCATATCTTATATTGGTGATAGTCTATCATATTTCCAGTTTACTGTTGAAGATGTTGGTCCGGCATTGCTTGATCTTGACGATCAAACAATCGGGTTTAAGAAGAAAAGTGGTGAAGTGGTTTCAGGGCAAATAACCCATGATGGTAGCAACCAACTTTTCTTTACCCTTTCCGCACCTTTACCGACAGATGGTAGTGCTGATGGTGAATATGTGCTGACGGTTGATCTTGTTGACAAAGCAGGGAACCCTTATCAGATTGAACATAACATTTCTTATGATTCTCAAGCACCACGACTATCAGCAGTTTCTCTGAACACTGAAACACCGTTAAGCCTTGCTCCTTATCAGGTAACCGATTTATCGGAGTCTATCAGCAAACTCACCCTTAATTTTGTTGAGTCAACTCGTGTAGACTTCACAGAAACGGTGATTGTGTTAGCAGGTCCGGATGGTTCTGCGATTCCGCTGACTTTAGAGAATAACGGTATTGACCAAATAGTGGTTCGTTTTGTATCTCTGACGCAAGGTGGTTTGTATACGCTTTCTGTCACCCCGCAAGATATTGCTGGTAATGTTGCGCAAGGTGCGGTTCCCTATCCGTTTAGACTGAAGTTTGAAGTTCCGGGTTTAGCGTCGGTGAAAGCCAATACGGTAGACGCTTCTCTTGAACTGACATCATACGAGATTACGGATATTACAGAATCTATCAGCAATCTCACGCTTGCGTTTACAGATGCGGCGCGTGTTGACTTAGAAAATACGAGAGTGACATTGACAGGTGAAGATGGGCAAGAGATTCCCGTTACTCTGGAAGACGATGGTAACTCTCAGTTGGTGGTTCGTTTTGTATCTCTGACGCAAGGTGGTTTGTATACGCTTTCTGTCACCCCACAGGATATTGCTGGTAATGTTGCGCAAGGTGCGGTTCCGTATCCGTTTAGACTGAAGTTTGCGGTTCCGGGTTTAGCGTCGGTGAAAGCCAATACGGCAGACGTTTCTTTAGAACTGACATCATACGAGATTACGGATATTACAGAATCTATCAGCAATCTCACGCTTGCGTTTACAAATGCGGCGCGTGTTGACTTAGAAAATACGAGAGTGACATTGACAGGTGAAGATGGGCAAGAGATTCCCGTTACTCTGGAAGACGATGGCAACTCTCAGTTGGTGGTTCGTTTTGTATCGTTGACGCAAAGCGGTATGTATACACTTTTTGTCACCCCGCAAGATATTGCTGGTAATGTTGCACAAGGCGCAGTTCCTTATCCGTTTAGACTGAAGTTTGCGGTTCCGGGTTTAACGTCGGTGAAAGCCAATACGGCAGACGTTTCTTTAGAACTGACATCATACGAGATTACGGATATTACAGAATCTATCAGCAATCTCACGCTTGCGTTTACAGATGCGGCGCGTGTTGACTTAGAAAATACGAGAGTGACATTGACAGGTGAAGATGGGCAAGAGATTCCCGTTACTCTGGAAGACGATGGTAACTCTCAGTTAGTAGTTCGTTTTGTATCTTTGATGCAAAGTGGTCTTTACACACTTACTGTCACACCACAAGATAAAGCGGGTAATGTTGCGCAAGGTGCGGTTCCGTATCCGTTTAGACTGAAGTTTGCGGTTCCGGGGTTAGCGTCGGTGAAAGCCAATATGGCAGACGCTTCTTTAGAACTTATCCAGCACGAGATTACTGAGATATCTGAAATCCTTAGCAGTCTCACGCTTGCGTTCACAGATGGAATGGCCGTTGACTTTGAAAATACGATAGTGACATTGACAGGACCAGACGCACAAGAGATTCCAGTGTCCTTAGAGGGGAATGATGACTCTCAGTTAGTAGTTCGTTTTGTATCTTTGATGCAAAGTGGTCTTTACACACTTACTGTCACACCACAAGATAAAGCGGGTAATGTTGCTCAAAGTGCTATTCGATACCAGTTTAGACTTGACATTGCTCTTCCAACAGTCGGTTCTGTTCTTATTGATGGAAAACCCGGATCTGCTGTTTACGTAAGTAGATCTATACCCAAAATAGTTGCAACAATTATCGATTCTATCGGTGTTGGTGTGTCTTTTGGAGACAAGGGAACAGCCATCGTCGTTACCAATGACCAAGGTATTCAGGTGCCTGGAACTACTACCTCCAATGGAACAAATCAATTGACGTGGACTCCAACACCACTTCCAACTGATGGAAGTGCAGATGGACAATATACAGTGGCTATCACACCAGTAGATAAAGCCGGGCGTTCTGGCACAGTTGTCAACCGACAGTTTATTTATGATACACAAGCACCTCGAATAACAGAGGCAACACCTGTGACACTGCATGCCCCTGTTTCTTATCTCGGTGGCGGATTAAATCAGTTTGTTCTTACCATTGAGGATGTGGGTCCTGCGGATCTGTTATTAGTTTCTCAAGTTGTAGCCTTGATGGATGCAGCAGGAAAACCCGTTCCTGCCGCATTAACGCATGATGCGCTTACAAATCAGTTATATCTTACTCTTTCCAAGCCTTTCGCAAGTGATGGTAGTGTTGACGGTGCTTATACACTAAATGTACTCCTGATTGACAAAGCAGGCAATAGTTTGACCTCCAGGTTTGCTGTTGTTTATGATTCACAAGTCCCACAGGTGTCGTCAATTGAGGTAAACACTGCTGGGGCTCCTACGGAACTTGTCACGAACCAAGTTTCAGAACTTTCTGAATCTATTGATACAATCACGATTAAGTTTAATGAGGCAACTCGGATTGACTTTGCGAACACAAGTGTATCGTTGATTGATCCAGACGACCAAACGATTCCAATTACACAAGGAGATGATGGCGTCTCTCAATTGACATTAAGTTTTGCTGGCTTGATACAAATCGGTCAGTATACTTTGTCGGTGACACCACAAGACATAGCTGGAAATGCTGCACAAAGTCCAATACAATTCCAATTTAACCTTCAGTTCATTCTTCCAGATGTTGAGTCAATCACCATCGGTGACACTGTAACATTCGGGAGTGCAGACACTGCTTATGTCAATGCGGACAACTTACTGATTGTGGCTAACTTGCTTGACCCGGCAGGCACAGGGTTATCTTTTGATACCCTCACCGGATCAGACATCTTGGTGGCAACCCTTGATGGGATAATTGTCCCAGGAACTACTTCCACGAATGGAACGAATCTTATTGCTTGGAGACCTCTAACGCTCTCTGACGATGGAAGTTCCGATGGTAGATACGCAGTCTATGTCACACCTATTGATAAAAAAGGTCGTGTGGGTAGTACAGTCTATCGTGAGTTTGTTTACGATACACAGAAACCAGAGATAACGGATGTTTCACCAATTAACTTGAGTCAACCTGTCTCATATATCAGCGAGAGTTTGACACAACTCCGATTCACGCTTCAGGATGTTGGTCCAGCAGACATTACGCTTGCTGACCAGAAAGTTGCGTTACGCAATCAAAATGGAGTTGTTATACTGACAAAACTAACGAATGATTCTAATAATCAGATCTATCTCACGCTAAACGAGCCGTTGCCGCTTGATGGCAGTAGAGATGGTGAATACACTGTTGATATTTCGTTCACGGACAAAGCCGGTAACGTTCTTGATGTTGAACATCCAATAGTGTATGACACACAAGCTCCAACTCTTGTCAGCACAGTACCTGATCATGGCGATCAACTCACAGAAGACGTTACGGAGATACAGGTAAATCTGGATGATAAAGGTGACAGTGGAATAGACTGGACGCTGACCACGGTGACATTGGTTAACCCAGATGGCGTGGAGATCTCTGGTGAACTTACTAGTAATGGCAAATCGCAGTTGACACTTAACACGAACCAACTTGTGGCTGATGGAAAGTATATTATTCGTGTTCAGGCAATTGACAGAGCCGGCAACGGAAGTGAATCCGTTTTTGAACGTAGTTTCCTACTCTCCAGACGTTTACCCGCCATTATATCTACATTGCCAAGTACTGCGCCACAAGATGAAGCGTTTACAAATGAAAAAGTTGAACAGGTTGAAGTTATGCTTGAAACAGCTGATGAACGTCATCTTTCAACACTTCGCTTGTTGAACGCTGCAAGTCAAGTTGTCGCAGGACAGCAGCATAGAGAGTCTGGCAAGTTAATCTATAGACTGGTTCGTCCGCTCGCTACCGATGGTTCTGAAGATGGTTTATATACTATTGAATTCACACCAATTAGTTCATCTGGTCGGAGTGGAGAAATCCAAGAATTGGTTTTCGCCTACGATACGCAATCACCTGAACTTGAACCGGAGACGATTCAACTCATAGTGGCTGAACCCGAAGTTAATAATTCTCTGACTGAAATTCGTTTGCCTCTCACTGATAATCAAGCTGGAATTGATTGGGAAAATCTTGATGAAGAGTGGTTGACTTTTGAACGGCTTTCACCAAACGCAACAAAAATTGCGGGTCGAGTGTCGTTTGATGAGCAAGACAATCTCATCTTCAGACTTACTGTGCCGCTTGCGGACAACGGTTCTGCCGATGGGGAATACAAAATTTCCGTAACTCCCACAGACAAAGCAGGGAACGGAGATGAAACTTACGAAAAGGTATTTATCTACGATACAAGTCCACCAGTGATTGATCCTAACTCTCTGCTTATTAATGATGCACCGCTACTTACTGACATTGATGCAGAAGATTATCCCAGTGCAATCTCAACATCTGGCGGTGTTGTCATCCAAGCGAGTGTCACTGACACAGGATTAGGCGTTGATTTGTCGCAGTCAAGAATCGTGGTCAGAAATCCTAATGGAGCGGAAATTTCCGGTAGTACCCAGCAGAACGGTGTGGACACACTTGTATTCAAATCGGATGGATTGACTGTTGAAGGCGTTCATCAAGTGTTGATCACTGGTATCGGAAATGACTCTGAACTACTTGGATTTGCCCCAAAGGGTTCAATCACGACCGAATTCCTATATGAAACAACAGCACCAACTGCCGTTGTGACAAGCGATGGTGGGAAGACTGAGCTTACCGATGAACCGCTGCCTTTAGAGGGAACAGCTGCTGACCGACAAGGTACACGCCGAGCCGGTCCGCAAGGAGAAGGTGAGATTCCGGTGCCTGCATCTGGCGTATGGCTTGTTGAGATCGTTGGAACAGGTCCTGATGGACAACCCATTGAACCAGTTCCTACTGAAGATGAAAGCGATGCCCAAGAGGAACCGTGGAGTCGTTGGTCGATAGACTTCCTCCCAACACGATCAGGTGAATATGATATAGATATCCGAGTAACTGACAAGGCAGGTAACTATGCTGTTTATGATTACGGCAAGGTTACGATGTCGGTATCTTTCTCTTTCCGTGGCAACACGTTCGGATGGCCAAATCCACTACGTCACTCAAAAGAAGATGTCGCATTTTTCTCGTTTGACCTGAACGCCTCGGCAGACGAAAAGGTAGACTTAACCTTGTATATCTATGACTGGGGTGGTGACATGGTTTACTCACAAAAATACACTGATATTACACCGGGGGAACGGAATGATACACAGATTAAATGGAATTTGGAAAACCAAGTTGGAACCCCTGTAGCGCGCGGCCTTTACGTGTTCCGTTTAGAAGCAGTCAATGGAGCAGGAAATCGCGCAAATGCTGTCGGCAAGATACTTGTCGTTGACTAAAGCTTCAATAAACGGAAAAAGGAGACAGATAATGCACAAATGTGTACTTGTAGCAGTCATAATTTTTACCTTACTGTTATTCGGATCCCAGAGTTTCGCACAAAATATCCATGACAGTGCTGGCACCGCTGGCGCAGCTTTTCTCAAAATTGAACCGGGAAGCAGACCCGTCGGAATGGGTGGTGCGTTCACTGGACTTGCCAACGACATTAACACCATTTTTTGGAATCCTGCAGGATTAATCTCTGTTCAAACACGAGAACTTACAGCTATGCAACACTTCTCAATTGCTGAGATCAGCAATCAATCAATTGGGTACGCTCAGCCTGCGAAACGATTCGTTTGGGGTGCAAGTTTCTTAGGCAGTTTCACTGAAATTGAACGCCGCGTGGGTCCATCAGAAACCCCGGATAGCACAGTAACGGTTGGTGGATTTGCTACAGGTTTATCTATTGCTTATCCACTCGGTTCATCAACAGCAATCGGTGGATCGGCGAAGTTAATTTCTCAGCAATTGGACATTCAGAACATTTACGGTATCGCTGCAGATCTCGGATTAATCACGCGGTTACTAGACGATCATCTCGGCATTGGACTAACAGTACAAAACGCTGGTGTATTAAGCGGTGGTGAAAATCTTCCAATGGCTCTCCGTGCTGGTTTTGCTTACAGAACGTGGAAGGAATCTGAAATGGAAGGTGAAGAAGCAATGCAACCAAGTGAGTTATGGACATTGGTCGCAGATGCACATCTTCCGCTTATTGATGCAAATCCCAGTTTCCACCTTGGTATTGAGAGATGGTTTTACAATATAGTCGCTGCACGTATCGGTTATCGTATCAGTCAAACCGAAAATCCAAGCAACGGATTATCAATTGGTTTCGGTGTTCGTCGGCGTGGCCTGGACTCATTAGCAAATATCGGTTTCCAATTCGATTACGCTTTCGTCCCAGATACTGATGTTGGCAATTCACATAGAATTTCTGTCATCACAAGGTTTTAGGACATAGGATTACAACTGCTATAACACGACAAAAATGTAGCGGGAGGCATGTAAACCATGCCTCCCGCTACATTTGTAATTTGGATGAACACCAAACCTATTAAAGTGGTTAATACTGTTATATCTTTTTATACGCTCGCTTCAAGCATGCGTTCAATCGGCAAGCGAGCTTTGTCAATCACCTCAGGATCAAGTGTAATTTCGAATTCTGTGATGTCTTCACCGGTGTCAATAGCTTCTAAAATGTTCGCAATCTTGTCTATTCGCACTTTTGCCATGTGTGAACACCGCACAGAACATGCTGTCCAAAATTCTACTTTGGGAAATTCTTGTGCCAAATTAGAGGTTAATTCACACTCTGAGGCGATAAATGCGCGTTCTAACTGATCGTCTTCAACAAAGGCAGCGATATCTTTCATGATTTGACTGGTACTGCCGTAGAAATCAGCTTCCTTTAGAACATCTGGTCGGCATTCCCAATGTGCATATAATTTCCGTTTCGGATGCCCTTTAGGGATTTCAAAAGATTCGCGTACTGCAAGCAGATCCGAAAGCGTAAATCTCTCGTGAACTTCACAAACCGCACCACGCACAGTATTGTTTTTGCCGGGATAAACAACATTTTTCTCACCCTGCAGCTCTTCTTCTAAGTTTTGTGCGAAGAAGATATCCGGCACGAAAATTAACGTATCTCCTGGCATGGTTTTCGCGATGTGTGCGGCATTCGCTGACGTGCAGCAGATATCGGATTCTGCTTTAGCGTCTGCGTAACTGTTGACATAAATCATAACCGGGGCACCGGGGTAAAGTTCTTTCAATTCTCTCACGTCTTCTGCACCGAAATTATCGGCAAGAGAACATCCCGCGGTTTTATCTGCTACTAACACTGTTTTGTCTGGACTAAGGATTTTAGCGGTTTCTGCCATGAACGGCACTCCGTTAAAGATGAGATACGGAGATTCTGTCTTTGCAGCGAACATACTCAGTCCTAACGAATCACCTTGTTCCTCTTTATCGGACAGTCCAAAAACAAGGGGTTCCATATAGTTGTGACCTAACATCACAACGTTATGCTTCTGCTTCAATGTTCGTATCTTATGTATCATTTTGGCGTGAACTTCTATATCAAGAAACGTTAAACTGGGATGATGTCGATCATTCAACTCTTTTTTAACGTCTTCAAGCGTAAGTTCCTTATTATAATTCAGCACATTTTCCACTTGGGGAGGTTTTCCCGTAGGATGCATGCTAATCACGCTCCAAGTCATTTGCTAATCAAATGGTGAAGAGTATTTACCCAACATTGCTGTACACAAACTAAAGTTCGTAAACTACTATTTTCCTATAATAACAGACGAGTATACAGAATCCATTTTATTAGCAGGTCTTCTTTATTCTTATTAGGATACTCACAAATTCTTTTTTTGTCAAGGGTAACACACAAAAACGCTAATATTTTGCCAAATATTTGATATGAATGTTAAAAAATTGCTATGTTTTATCTTAATTGCGTGTTTGTTTTGGAATTTGAGTTTTTCTGCGGAGGGTTTTTCAGTTAAGCTTAGAGGAAAACTTGCTTTGGTTGGAATTCTTTCAAGCATCGCATTTTTGACACATACACTTACTAAACGCGATATACAGGCATCGGAAACATTACAATTCCATCTAGGTCCTCCTGAACGTGTCTTCCAATATGAACGCGGATTTGACTACTGGAACATTCATTACTACCGTGAACATTCTTATTATTATCTAAACAACCGTTTCAAAAGGAAAAAGACTAATAGAGCCTTTTTCCTTCCTCAAACAACTTCAGGTTTGATAGGACGCGGTTTTTTATTATCTAAAACAACTGCACACTTGGACACCTCGATTCTGCTTTCACTTGATGAATAACCCATCTCCCATCCAGCTCAGATTGAAATGCGATCAAGCTGCCATCCGGTGACCACGCGGGAACGGCTTCATCTATAGGCGTATCAGTGAGTGCTTTTTTGTTACCGCCGTCCTCAGCATCCATAAGGTAAAGGTCGAAATCCGCGTGATCAACCTCCTGCCGCATAGAGGAATACACAATATGCCTGCCATCCGGCGACCATGTTGGATATGTATCCATCAGTGGTTGATGTGTCAATCGTTGCTCCTCGCGGGTCGTGACGTTAATAGTATAGATGTCCCAATTAAACTGACGTTTTGAGTGGAAAGCCACCCTTTTTCCATCTGGTGACCAAGTCGGTATTCCATCTTCAAATAGGTTTTGGGTTAGGTTTTCCACGACACCGCTCTTTAACTCTAAAATGTAGATATTGAAATTACCTCCACGATTTGAGCTAAAAGCCAAACGTTTACCATCCGGTGCCCACGAAGGTGCTTTATCTGTTGCTGGGTGGTGGGTCAACCTTATCTGATGAGTGCCATCAGCGCGCATTACATAAATCTCGTGATTAGCATCGCGCTTTGAGAAAAAAGCAATCTCTGTCCCATCTGGCGACCACGTTGGATAATAATCTGCTGCAGGATTGATCGTTAGATTTATAGGTTTTTTCCCATCGGAATCTGTCAGATAAATCTCCCAATTGCCATCAATATCCGAAGCAAACGCAATAGTTATAGGTGGACGTGGTTGACAGAAAGCAGTATCAATTGACCCACTGGACAAAAGAATCAACATCAAAATGAAACCACGATGATATGTTAACAAAATCCGCATTTTTTGTCTATATTAAATTTTACATTATGTCAGGAACATCAGTTATTTAGTATTTCTTAGCGTTTTGATATAGTTTTGACCCTCGTATGCAATAAGTGCATTTGGCGTTGATTCACAGCAAAAAGCACTGAATAGTGCAATTTTCTTGTTCCACTCGGAGTTATTTCACTTTACGAAGGATCACTTTACTCGGACTTTCCAAATTCAAAGTTTTAGCGAGGTCGCCCTGGTTAATCGCAATCTTGAATCGTTTTGTTGAGGTTGAAAATCTACCCAAGTATTCACCTTTTGGAACATCACTATAGTTTTCAACGAACGGAAAGGTAATAGTCTGTCCAGTAGAAAAAGTTATTTCAAGTCTATCTCCGAGTTGCCAACTACGTTCTGTAAAAGCCTTTATCAATAGATCGGTAACACCATTTCCGTGATCATCAATTTCGGTAATAGTACCTGAGAGATGAGTCAGGTCTCCGTTTTCCAGAACACCCGTTTTCCCACTGCATCCAGTAAAAGATGCTACTGTCAGAAGTAAACACGCTATGGTCAAAATGCCAAAAGATATACGGTAATTATAGTAGAATGTCACAGATGTCTCCGTTTATGTTGTTAAATTTAGAATTAGTCACAGAATTATAGTTTTAAAACCTGTGAATTTACTAAAAGTATAAAGAAAAGGTAAACAACTGTCAAGAATATTCAAAAGCATTGCTATCCCGTAAAAAGAAATTGACATACTTCACGGTATTCTGTAGAATAGGAAATTATGAATGCAATAGAATTGGCCAAAACCCTTATCGGGTACAACACAGTGAGTCCCAATAGCAACGTTGAAGTGATGGACTTCCTAACTGGGACGTTGGAATCTGTTGATTGTGAAGTAGAACGGGTTGAATATACCGACTCGGCAGGTGTACTGAAAGTCAATCTGATTGGTAGAAAAGGACGCAATACCGGTGAACGTGGACTGGCACTTCTTGGACACATAGACACCGTGCCTGCCATCGGATGGTCAGAAAACCCTTTTGAAGCAAGGATTGTTGGTGACAAGATGTATGGACGCGGCAGCTGCGATATGAAAGGAAGTGTCGCTTGTATGATTGAGGCTGCATCACGTTATTCTACATCCCAATTAGATGCACCACTCTATATCGTTATCACGGCTGATGAAGAGGTAGGTTATTTCGGAGCAAGAGTTGTTGCCGAAAAGTCGGAAATGTTTAAACAATACGGATTTCCGGAATACGGAGTTGTTGGCGAACCCACTGAGTTAAAAGCCGTTTATGCTCACAAAGGAGCAGTTCGTTTTTCTGTCACCGCACACGGACGCGCAGCACACAGCAGCACCGGTGAAGGTGATAACGCGAACCTCAAATTGATACCTTTTCTCTCAGAAATGCGTGAAATACATCAAGAATTGACAACCGATACCCGATATTTCAATTCTGAATTCACCCCACCCTATACAGATTGGAATATCACCATCAGTGATAGAGAGTGTACCGCTAACATCACTGCCCCTTTGAGTGTATGTAATATTAACTACCGTCCGATGCCGGGGGATGATCCGCAAGTCTGGATAGATCAAGGACGTGAAACAGCAGAAAAATATGGGTTGGAGTTTGATCTATTCATCAATGCCGGTCCAGTGCGAACACCGCCTGATGCTGAAATCATCCAAGCAGCACTTGAAATTACCGGCGACACGAAACCGCACACTGTTGCCTACAGCACCGATGCTGCTGTCTTTTCCAAGCACATGGAAACAGTTATTATAGGACCGGGAAGTATTTTACAAGCGCATACTGTTGATGAATGGATGGCATTAGACCAATTTGATAAGGGGATCAATATCTTTAGCCAATTTGTTGATCGGTTTTGCGTTAAGTAAGGACTTCGTTGAAAACGAAGAGATATTCATAATCTTTGGGGATTGTGAGGATATTCAGAAGCCATATAAATAACCTTACAATCAGGAAAATGGTAAATGAGAAGACTTACACCGATGGCTGATAGTTGAAAGCCAATTTCCGATTAAGTCTGTTCAGGAAGTTCTTTAAAAAAGACAGCATCCGGTTTAACCCATTCAGTTTCGCCGTCTGCCCACACCTCGCGTTTCCAAATAGGGACAATCTGTTTAAGACGATCCATTGCATATTGACAGGCTTCAAACCCATCCTTGCGATGTGGAGAAGCGACTGCTACAGCGACACTTACTTCACCTATTTCCAGTCTACCAACACGGTGAATCATAGCAACGCGAGAGACACCCCATTTTTCCGAGATTTCTTCTGCAATCTGTGCCATCTTCTTTTCTGCCATAGGAGGATATGCCTCATACTCAAGACATGATACCGATCTACCATCTGTGTTATTCCGAACGGTGCCAAGAAATAGAACTACCGCGCCAGCATCTGGTGCCTCTACAACTTCCCTAACTTCCGCGCCTGTAATAACTTCAGTAGTTATCTTAAACATCAATTCCCCCTGTTACTGGCGGAATCAACGCGACTTCATCGTCTTCAGCAAGTTCAGTGTCTTCTGTGGCATATTCCCAATTAACAGACATTTGCATCACTTCGTAAAACTCAGCTATTTCGGGCCATTCTTCTTCAAGTCGTTTTAAAATCGTTCGGACGGTGGCACCTTCCGGAAGATGCATCTCTTCTTCGGATCTATCTAACATTTCGTGGCATACGGCAAAGTATTTGACTGTAACCTTCATTAGAACTCCTTTGCTGTTCTATTTCCAGTTTGAATTTTGTTTTTAAAGTATATCACAACAGTAGAACGTAGTCAAATTTTGGCGTTGAATTTTACTAAAATATCTGATATAATATGAGAAAGTTATGCACCAGAAGCATAGTGGAAAACATGGATAGTATCATTATAAAAGGCATCCGATTTCACGGGCACCACGGTGTCCCTGAAGCCGAACGTCAAGTCGGTGGACATTATGAGATTGATGCGACATTGCATTGCTCACTTGTAGATGCAGGCAGAACTGACGCGCTTGAGGACACGATTGATTACGCGGGAGTCGTTGATCTCATTGTTGATATTGGCACACAAAAGTCATTTAAACTGATTGAGGCATTAGCAGAGGCAATTGCTTCGGAAGTTTTAAAGCGATTTCCTGTGAATGCAATCCATCTTACCGTCAAGAAACTTCATCCTCCAATAGAACAACCCATCACCTACTTTGCCGTTGAAATCTGTCGTCCAAAGGAGTAAGAATGCGATTTTTACTGAGGTTGCGTATTATCATACCACTACTGTGTCTAATGGCTACCTTGGCACAAGCAGATGGAAAGAAGACCCAACTCTTTCCTGACTTGTCTCCCGGACTCAATATCTACCGTTATGATTGGGATCTTGAGACATGCGTAATCTATGTTGCTGAGATGTCACGGCAAAATCCAACACTGCACTTTGAAGTTGCACTCGCCAATTCCCAAGTTCTTGGAAAAGAGACTGTCCGTTCCATCGCGAAACGTCGAACGCAACGTGGTGACCGAAACGTTGTCGTAGCAGTTAACGGTGGTTTCGGTGTTCTTGGTGATATGCGAGGTTATGGTGGTGTTTTGGAAAATCTGCATATCCAAGATGGGGAACTCATCACACAACCAACGGATACCGATGCATGCTTCGGAGTAACCGAATCCGGTGAATTCTTGAGCACGTCGGTGCAAATGAAAGCTAACATACAGATAGGCACCCACACATTGGAAATCGGTTGTATAAATCAACGCAGACTTGATGGATGCAAGGTGACACTTTACACCCCACGTCTCGGAGAATCAACGCACACCAACCGCCGCAGAGGTAAAGAAGTAATACTAAGCGGACTCCCATTGCCACTGACACCAAACTATGCACACCCCTATCAAGTAAAGACGGTTTCAAACAATGGCAATAGTACGATTCCGAAAGATGGCGCAATTCTCTGGATTAACGCACAAGAAAAAGATCCGGGCATTTCACAACTCAATCCTGGAGCGAGCGGTAAACTCACAGTCACCCTTTCACCACCTGAGTGGAATCAAGTCCGTCATGCCGTTGGTGGACGGTTGCGGCTTCTCAAAAATGGAAAAATAAATCAGATGCTTGTGGATAAGCACCTTGAAAACAAAAAGAGACATGTCCCCGGTAAACGCAGCCAAGAATTAAACTTGAGCCATGAGCCACGAACTGCCCTCGGTTATAATGCCGATACTCTGTTTTTAGTTGTCGCTGATGGAAGACAACCAAAGTATAGCACTGGCTTAACACTCTATGAACTTGCAAGTATTCTTATTGAACTCGGTGCGACAGAAGCGATCAATCTTGACGGCGGATCCTCCAGCACATTCGTGGTTAATGATGAAGTTGTCAATCAACCTTCAGGACGAGGGGAACGTGAGGTACTTAATGCCGTTTTTATTACCAAGGATGCGGATTAATTTCAATTTTGGAGGTTTAACTTGAAGACTATATTTTCATTTGCATGCATTCTATTTCTTGTGTTCTTAGTAGCAGATAGTCAACCTGCAGAAGATTTCCCCAAACTTTTAAAAGCAATCCCTCTTTCACAAACAGCGATTCAACTGCAATTTGATGGAGCATTGCAAGCGGAGTCTGCTGAAGACATCTCAGTCTATCAAATTACACCTGAGATTAAAATTGAATTAGCACTGCTTGATGAACATCAGAATCGTGTTCTGCTACTGACATCTCCATTGGAGATTGCGAAAACCTACCACATCTCGCTACGAAATACACAAACAAAGATAGATGTTACACTACCTGCTGAAAACGAAATAACCTTTGGGGCAGGTAACTTGGTTACATTTTCTGGTGGGTTGCAGGATACCAGTTTGATTGTTAACAAGGATCGTAAAACACGAAACAATAATGTAGGTGCGGAACCGACCCTTTTATGTCATCCAACTGGCAGCGTCTTCTTCGTTGCTTTTGACCTATTTGATGCATTCGAAGATATGGGTATACGAGAACCGAAACAGGTGTTAGAAGCCACAATCAGTCTTCACACACAAAAATCTGATACAGATTCTGCTCAAACCGTTATTCTCCGCCGCGTCTTACTTCCGTGGCGTGAAGGCAGAGGCACCTCGGATCGCGCAAAAGAAAATGAGCTCACCTACAACAGTGCATTGCATCGCAACCTACCCTGGAATAAACCTCCTGCACAAGCCATGTTAGCAGGGATAGACGGCGACAACGAAAGCGATTATAACGGTTCTGAGGATATTGCACATCGAATTGACGGTGCTTTTGAGACTTCAGAAACAGGAAAACGTCATATTTTTAAGGGTGAATTAATCACTGATGCCGTTCGCTTTTGGATAGCGAACCCTGATTACAACTACGGTTATCTTTTCGCATTGCGAGATGGTAGTGCACCTATCACTTTTTCTTCAAAAGAGGCAGCTGAAGAAAACCTACGTCCGATCTTAACAATTCGCTATCAAACAAAATCAGGAGTGGAAGCTGATCCACCTCGGTAAGTTGTCATCGGTAAAATAGAGATTTGACATACACAGCAAACCTGTGGTATAATTTACAAAATTTACAAAATTTACAAAATTTACAAAATTTACAAAAGAAATAAAATGGCGATATTTGATACTATTACGAAATCACAGGTCCAAACACATCCAATGGATTTCGTCAACTACTGCTTGGGTTTTGAACAGAACGATGTTACCTTTGTTGAACTTGTCACACCTGAGCAACCTACTATTGAAATGCACCAAGCAGATATCCTTATCAAGGTGCAGATCAACGACCAGGCGGTACTGGTACATATTGAGTTTCAGACCACAGATAGTCACGATCCTGAAATGTCACTCCGGATGGCAGGATATATAATCCGTCTGATTGAAACCTATCGGATGCCTGTGTATTCCAGTGTTATTTATCTTCGCCCCGATGCTGGGAGAAGAGATCTTGGACACTACGAGCAAAGAATAACTGGGCATCAAGTCTATGTTGAATATCAGGTTTTCCGTCTCATAGAAATGGATGGACAACAGATTCTTGACACGAAGTCCGTGGGTTTGATCCCTTTCACGCCGCTGATGAGGCGACCTGCTGATATGGATGCAGAACAGTGGTTGCGCCATTGTATTCAAGTAGCGGATAGTATAGAGGTTCCGGACAAACCAGCCTATCTGGCAGGAATGGCTGTCTTAGGAAATTTAGTTTATGAACACCATTTGATTTTAGATATTATTTCGGAGGTAACCATGCACGAATCCACTCTCGTTCAATACTTAACTGAGGAAGCCACCAACACCAACAAGGAGTAAAAACACGCGCGCTTGAAGATATTCTTGAGGTATTGGAGCTCCGTTTACAACCCGACTCGGCACGTATCTTCAAACCAGAATTGGAAACGATTGACGACTTAGATCGTCTCAAGCAGTTGCATCGCGCTGCGGTCCTTGCCGAAACTCCGGAAGACTTTCGGAAGGCTTTAGAGTCAAACGGACGTTGAATCTTGATGACCGCGATACCGTCCCCGTTTAACCTACTGTCAACTTGTGCAAAAATATGAATCTATACCTGGTCATCCTCAAATTACCAAAAATGTCGGTAAACGTCTGCGTTAGCCGTTAACTTTTTTCGAGCAAGAATAGGAATTCTCGGTTAGGTTTTTCTGCTGCGTTCACCCATTCCAATGTCCATTTCATACCTGCCATCACGTTCCGCTTGTAATTCATTTCTACCACAGCAAGCAGTTTTCCGTTCGTTAACATTACCTCATTCAATTCTTCTGCAGTTGCACGTCCACCAGAACTATATGACAAAAGAATCCAACGCGCTTGGGTCATCTTTATCAACTTTTCAATGGCTTCAACAGCAATGAAACGACCTTCTGGGTTGCACCGAAATTCCTCAAATACGGATGCAGCGAGTTGATCAGAACTATCTTTACGACGTTTTGCCTTACCAAATAGTTCCGGTTTATCAAATAGAACAACACTTTTCCAGAGATGATAGTATGCCGCATATCTCACACGGGAGGGTGGCATTTTCTCGTTGTTTGAACCGTAGGGAGGATCGAAGTATGCAAGGTCTACAGAAACTTGAGAGACAAGTTCGAAGATGTCAGTTTGGTAGACCTGATGATTGCCTTCTGACATAAAAACTTCAGGCACTTTAAGAATGAGTTCTTTATAAGCACGAGGTGCCCAATCTTTGAGGTAGGCAGAAAAATGACCGAGTGTACTATCAACCCGATCCATTGCCAAAATAAGGCTCGTTAGTGCTACTGCTTTATCAACCGAATCAAGTTTTAAATTTTCAATTTCCTGCCGAATCGCATCTAATTTGCGTGTATTATGCAACTGCCAAGGTTTCTTAAGTCCATCTTCTTGGATTGCACACCCATCGTTCGCGTGTCCCCCATAATGTTCTGTGAACCACCCATCAATAGGTGGTATACCGTTTAGGTGGTCAATAAGGGGTTGATAAGTGTCCCGCGGTTTTGTATTGAGAAGGTAGCATGTTCCCAAAACTTCTGACCACGGGGCAATGTCGTTACAAATGACATTATAACCGAATTTGGCAAACGCTTGTGAGACACGGGTTGTGCCTGAGAAACCATCTAAAATTGTCTTCGCGTCAACTTTTTTGACGAGTTGCAGTATCTGTGGGATAAGTTTTAGCTTGGAGCCAGCGTACTTTATGCCTTCTGTTGGAGGAAGATAAAGACTTTGAGGAATTTGTTGCATCGGTTTATGTTGGGTTTTCTGTCACGGAGTCCGTTTGGTTGCCGCTTCCATCATCTGATTTCTATCTTGTCCTTATCTGGATCATAAAGACGGTATTTTCCCTGCCCTACTCGCCAATAGTAATTATGTTTAGCAGATGGATGATGACGGCGTGAAGGGTGATTAACACAATCTGCAGTAATTTGCCCACTTACTGTCCCTTTGTTAAAGTTTGGATCGGTTTTATGAATTAAGGTAGTAACTTCTTTGATTGCAAATTCAACATTTGTTCTGTTTTGAGTTAATTCCGTAACCGCATCTCGTATGACATCTCTTGCTCCTTTGTCACTTGACCACCGTGGGGTAGATGAGATATCTTGTCGTTGGGTTTTGAACGCAACAATGTTTTCTTCTCCAACTTTTGTTTCCATACTGACAATCACTTCATTAGATTCTGTTTTGAAGGTCGAAACTGTTAGACAGACGATATCCACTCTATATGAAGTTCGGAGGAATCGACAAACACGCGCTATCCGCATTGGTATTTCTTCAGCAACTATGAATAACCGCAAACCCTGATCTTGACTTCCTGTCTATCTATCTGTGTTCCTGCGTGGGTTTTATTCAGTGAGGGGAGTTCATCATTTTCAAGTATTTCAGACATTTCTCTAAATGCATCATTGAAAGCCTTTCCTTTGAATTCATCACGCGTCTCAAAGTAAGTTTCCGCGATTTCATGAATTTGTTGTTCTGTAAGATCATTTGCCCATGCTGCATAATCAAGTAGTTGTGCCACTACGTCGCGCGGGGCACGATTCTTTTTCAGCTCAACAATAACAAGGTTTCCTTCTGAATCTATACCGAGCAAATCAGGAAAAATAGTTCCATCTTCATCGCTTGCCCTCGGTTGTCTGTCAATCCAAAGAATAGGTTCTTGTGCAAGAGCTTGCGGACTATTTTCGAGCCAATCCTCCAGATAACTTTCAAGTTCAATGTCTGTTTCTTGGGCAATGACGAGTTCAGCGTTAGAGATATCGTCACCTTCTAATCTAAAAATAGGCATAGTGTTCCTAAGATGTCTGTAAATTGATTTATGAAAAACTATTAGTTTTAGTATCAAGTTTGTTTCTTTTAATCTGGCTAATGTGTAAGTAAATTGATTTATAGTGAAATATATGTAGGCACGTTTTATCAACGCGCCTATCAACTGAAATTAATAAGAGGCTTTAATGCTGCCCCAAGTTGTGCTTAACTTATCCTGAGGCTCCACAGGCAGAACCAGATCATCTACTTTATCACCAATGAAAAGATTGTCTATGTAAACAAGACCGTAGTTACCGAACTTACCTGTTTTATATTCACCATCTTTTGCTTCGGTAACCGCCCCGAGATCTTTAAATGGTGTTTTATCACCTCGATCCTTGAGCTTAAAGGTGAATGAATCACCAACCAACGTGAGTTGGGCACGATACCACACCTCAGGGTTGTTTTCCACCATCCCATCCCCTATAAGTGTCCAACCATTTTGTTGTCTATAGAATTGATACACCTTACCACCTTGTCTACGGTCGCTCAGATAGAATTTCTTACCATCTTGATAACGAAAGACAACCCCCATATAGAAGTCATCGGGGAACATCATATCCCATTCAGCGACGTAATCGACCCAGTTGGCATCTCCGACAACATAAATAGAGCCTCCGTCCGCACCACCACCGAGATCATGTCGTGAATCATCAGAGGGATTATTGGAAGTCTTGAGTACCTTATTTCCTGCATCTTTTGGATCGGCAACAACTAAAGCTTTGGTTTTACCAGCAAATCCAATTTCCCATTTATTGGGCTCTTGGTTGATAGTATCTTTCTCAAAATCGTCATGAAATAGCAACTTTGCGGATGTATTCATAGTAGCAAAGAGAGTCAGAATACATACAACGCAAAAAACAGATAACTTTGTAAAACGCATTTTTCCTCCTTTAGGTATAGTCAATTTTTCACTTGATAATTTTCTATAACAATTATATCATAAAAGCAACATATAACGTAAAAAAAGAGGGATGCATGCACATTTTGCACACTGCCGATTGGCATATTGGTCAAAGACTTCATGAACGTCAACGAATTGATGAACACAAAGAATTTCTAAATTGGCTTCTACAAACAATTCAAGACCATAAGGTTGAACTACTCCTTGTATCGGGTGATATTTTTGACACCTCACTTCCATCAGCTGAAGCAACTAATATCTATTATCAATTCCTCTATCGTCTTTTTCAGGAAACCGATGCATATACAGTCATCATAGCAGGTAACCACGACTCATCTCGACACTTGGAAGCCCCACGCGAATTCCTCAAAATGGGCAGAATCCACGTTGTTGGTCTTGCAAAAGAACCGGCTGATTGTGTATTCGAAATTCCACCCGACAATCCTTGCATTGCTGTTGCTGCAGTACCGTATCTCTCTGAAACTGAACTCCCGCATGTTTCCTATGAATCTGATATAGAAAAAAGTGAACGTTATCGCGAACGACTTAAGCAGTTCTATGCCGATTGTGTGTCTCACATGTCAACGGCACTCCCAAAAATATTGATGGGACACCTCTTTGTTCAGGGTGGAAAAGAGACCAGTTCAGAACGAAATATCCAGATTGGTGGTGCTACCGCTATCCATGCCAGCGATTTTCCTGTAGACGTTGATTATGTTGCCCTCGGTCATCTCCATAGACCGCAAACATTCAGTGGTACCGATTTCCCGATACGCTATTCAGGTTCTCCTATTCCTCTGAGGTTCAATGAGGCAGATTATCGTAAAAAGGTGTTTCTACTTGAGTTATCTGCAGATGGAAAACTAATGCAAGATGAAGATATTGAAATACCTGTTTTCAAGGAACTGTGCACTGTTACAGGTGACGAAGAAGTTATCCTGTCAGAAGCGATGACAGGAAACTGGGAAGGTAAGTACATCCAGGTCAAGTTGAAATTGAGCACGCCGAGGACCGGTATCAGCGATGAAATTCGTCAAGCATTTCATGATCGTGGCGGTGATGTTCTGACCGTTGAAATTGAGATGCCAGAAGCAACACGGGTACTTGAAATATCTGTTGAGGATATGAAATGTCCTGAGCAAATCTTTGAAGAGTTTCATAAGGCGAAACACGACGGTAAAGCACCTGATGATACTTTGACACATACGTTTAATGAATTAGTTCAGATGGTTGAGGAATCTTAATGAAATTGTGTAAGTTGAAACTAAAGAATCTTAATAGTTTTCGCAGTGAAGAAGAACTTGACTTTGAAGAACCGCCTTTAGATGATGCATCGCTTGTGGCAATCACCGGTCCTACGGGGGCAGGAAAAACGACGTTGTTAGATGCGATATGCGTTGCACTTTATGGCAAAACGCCACGTTTGACTGGATCGGGAAGTCAAAATCCAAATCACCTTATCAGTCACGGAGAAACCGAAGGTTTTGCTGAAGTGCATTTTATCGCAAACGGCACTCGCTATATTGCTGCATGGTCGTGTAAACTAAATGCGTCCCCTAAGGTAAGTTTATTGAATGCTGATTCTGATGAACTCATCTCCGAAAAATTGTCAAAAAAAGGCAAATCCCTTGGTTCAAGTGAAAATACCGTTAGTGAAGAGATAACTTCAATATTGGGGCTTGATTTTGCTGCCTTCAAACGTTCTGTTATGTTAGCACAAGGTGAATTTGCGGCGTTTTTGAAGGCGAGCAGCGAAGATAGGCGCGCAATTCTGGAAGCTACCGCAAGTATTCACATCTATGACATACTTAGACAAACATTAAACGATAAGGTAAATGAAGTTTATGCTGCTTTTGACGAAAAAACAAAAGATTTAGATAAGATTCCAGATGCCTCAACTGAACAACTCGCGGAGGCAGAGGCGCAACTTGGCAAATTGGAGGTGGATGCAGAGAAGTTAGGTGTAAATAATCAGCAAATTCAAAAGCAAAAAGAAGTAGAGACAGAACGCAAAAAGGATTTTGAAAAACTTCAATCCTCTGAAGTACATGAAAAAGAACTCATCAATCAGCAACCGTTGATTGATGCGCTAAAATCGGAGCTTGAACATGCAGACCGTGCGAATCAACTTCGTCCTGAAAAACAGGCGTTTGATACTGCAAAATCAGACCACGAAAAAGCATCTGAGGTGGTACAACGGGCTGCATCTGAACTTTCAGATGCAGAAAAGCAACATGAAATAAATCAAGCAGATTTTGATGAAAAAGAAGAAATTTACGCTGATGCATCTACCGAAAGAGATCGGAAGATGGAGATGTACGCTGATGCAAAATTAGACGTAGAACGAGCAGGGGAAAGGTTTGCAGAGGTCAATAAACGTACTCCTAAATTGGAAGATTTGAATGAACAAATTGAAACAATATCAAGCCAGTTAAGTGGTAAACAAACTGAGCAGCTCGAATTACAAGAACAGATTGCGGCAGCGCAAACCTTTTTAGATGAAAACCGACTCCCTTCAGATCGAGACTCACGTCGTATTAAGTTAACTAAACTTCAGGCACAACTCAATTCACAAGCACAGCAGTTAAAAGACAAATCCGATACTCAGTCAGAACACATCTCAAAAATTAATGAGTTAAACGAAAAGTTAAAAAAACTATCCAACAACCGAGATGAACTCAGATCAGAAAAAGCAGCTTTAACTAATTCTCGTGCCGAAACTGAAGCAGAACATAAGATGTTTCAAGATACCGGAACACTTGAGGAGTGGCAGCGTCGAAGAGATAATGCGATAAAGGCACAGTCAATAGTGCAGCAGTATGAAAATTCCGATAGTCAACTTTGTGAGGAAAAAGAGAGTTTAGCGGAATTTCAGGAACGTATAACTAAACTTGATAAATCTCTTGATGAACTTGCGAAAAAACTTGAAATTCAGTATCAGCTCTGTAAACGAGCAGATGCAGAAGTTGAAAAATTAGAAGCAGAGAGGGAAATAGCACTCTTAGCGGACCCTGTTAATCAACTCCGACATCAGCTTGAACCAGGACAACCGTGTCGTGTATGCGGTGCTACAGATCATCCTTATGCTGATAAAGTTGAACTTGAAAGTGAAGAACAACTAAAAAGTATTCAGAAAGAGTTAGACGATGCCGCAACGGAGGCGAAGAAGGCACAAGAACAGAAACAAAGTTTGGAACAAGATCAGGTGCGTTTCAAACAGAAAAAGTCCAACATCGCTGAACAAGTTGAAACGTGCATAGAAGAAATAGAGGACCTGAATTCTGACACCGAAGCCTTTCGCTTGCAGTGGCAAGCACTCTATGAATCTGCAGACATCTCATCCGAATGGGTTGATGAAAGGTTTAACGAAGCGAACACCACACTTGATAATCTCAACGCTACTCAAGAGACTTACAATGAAGTATCCAACAAGTTGAATGAAGTTTCTCATAAACTTGAAACCTGTGAAAACAATCTCAAACGAGAAAGTGATCTATTGGACGAAACAAAACAGAAATTTGATAGTGTTAGCAGTGAAATTGAGGACTTGAAAGCGAATGTTAAAGATATTGAGGACAGTTTTTGGGAATCAATGCCCGAAGTTTTTCACGGTGTTACACCCGATGAATCTGTCCAGCAATTTGGCGATAAGATTGAAGAAGTTAGTTTGCAGGAGCAAAAACTAACCGACAAAAAGGGACGACTTAATGTGCTTAACACCGAAATTCAGAACAACCAAGACAAACTCAAAGGTTTGAAAAAAAACTACCAGGAACTTGAAGATGAAATTGAACACTATCAAAGCGAAGGCGAAACGTTTTTGGATGCCGTTCGCAAGAAGACTGATGGATTAGAAACGGAAGATGAAATTGACACTGCCATTAATAGGTTAGAAGTGGAATTGCAGACGAAAAAGAACGCGCGAGACGAAGCAGGGAAGCAATTGCAGGAAAGCCTCAATGTTTTAACTCAAAAACAAACAACTCACGGAATTGGCAAAGAACAGTTGAAGGTGAATAGTGAAAAACTTGAAAATACCCGTCACTCTTATTTTGAGAAGTTAGATGCGGGAGGATTTGATTCACCAGAAGCACATGAAACTGCTTTCAGAGACGAAGCACAGACACAGCAAATTACAGAACAAATCAATGCATATACGAGTGAGAAGAAGCAGCTTGAAGTAAAAATTGTTGCATTGCGAACACAGTTTGTGGAAATGCCGTTTGATAAAGAGATATTAGTACAGATTTCTACACAAGCAGAAGAAATTGCAGCAGAGATTCAAGGAATACAACAAAAGATTGGAGCACAACAGACAGAAATTGACCGACTGAAAGATGCGCTTAAAAAACGTCAAGAACTTGATGCTGATGTTCAGGCGGCTAAACAAGAATGGGAACGTTGGAAAAAGTTGCAGGATGTAATTCCCAGAAACGAACTTCGTGATTTCGCGCTGGATATTATGTTCCAACAAGTCAGTAGGATTGCCAATGTTCAGTTGGCATATTTAACCTCAGATCGTTACCAACTCAAAGTAGAAACTATCGGGAAACTTACAGTTATTGACCGATGGAATGCAAATGAGGAACGACCTGTTGAAACGTTATCTGGTGGAGAATCATTTTTGACAAGCCTTGCACTTGCATTAGCACTCTCCGAACTCAGTCAAGGGCGCGCACAACTCAATTCGCTCTTCCTTGATGAAGGATTTGGGACGCTTGATGCAGAAACACTTGATATTGCAATCGCAGCATTGGAAGGACTTCGCATGCAAGGACGGAGTATCTACCTTATCAGTCATATACAGGAGTTAACGAGACGTTTGCCTGTCAAAATCAACATTAGAAAGCAAGGAAACGGTAGTTCAACTTTTGATATTAAGGATTAAACTAATACTAATTTAACTCTATTTGTAGGTAAGATTACTCAACTGTAGTCCTACAAATCACATAAATAATTGCAACAAAACTGGAGGCTATACATGCAATTTGGTTTCATGTCGTCTGTCTGTCCACCGCTAACGTTGGCAGAACTTATTGACAAAGCAAAACAGTATTCCTATGAACACCTTGAACTCCGTGTTGAATGGGACCACGGGCACGGTGTTGAATTGGATTCTACACCGCAGGAACTCAACGATGCAAAAGCTCGCTTGGCAGACAGTGGGATAACTCTATCCTGTATCGCAACTGGGGTAAGATTCATTGATCCGGATTCAGAAAAACGCGCACAACAAGCTGATCTGCTGAAACGTTATATTGAACTTTCAGAAAAGATGGGAGCAAAGAACATCCGTTTTTTCGGTGACCCGGTGCCGAAAACACCGGTTGAAGTGGATCAAACACTTAATTGGGAAGCAGACGGCATCCGCGCATGTGATGCGTTAGCCGGTGAGGCGGGGGTTGCTCTCTGTTTAGAAACACACGGTAATCTTATTGCAAGTTACTTGGCTGAAGCACTATACCGAGCGGAGGCGCAGAACACCTTTGTGAATTGGCATGCAGGACACCATGTCCGCCACGGACAATCGGTGGAAGTCGCGTATGTCCATCTACGCAACAAAATACGGCATGTACATGTCAGTTTCGGCGACGAAGGTCCAATGCCCGACACAGAAAAAGACTCCTTAACACTTCTGGCGCAAGATGGCTATAAAGGGTTTATCTCTATAGAGGTTATCAATCCAAAGGATTCGGACGCTGTGCTTCAACGACATGCGGAACTATTCAAAACACTCTAATTGAATTAGACATCTCCGGTAGGCATTCTTTGAGAGTACGTCTACCGGATGAACTTTTAAACGCTAAACGATTCGCCGCATCCACAGGTGTTTTTGGCGTTTGGATTTGTAATCTTAAAGCCTGACTCCATTAGACCGTCATTGTAATCCAGCACCGAACCTGCAAGATATAGGGAACTGCGTGGATCAATGAACACCTTTAAACCGTGAAATTCCAAGACCCTATCCGCGCCTTTCGCTGCGCCAAACTCAAGGCTATATTGAAAGCCTGAGCAACCACCACCGATAACCTGCATTCGCAAGCCAAGTTCTGCTTCGGTGTCATTTTCACTGCTGTTTATGAGTGTAATAGCTTTTTCTGCTGCGGATTCCGTAACAGTAATCATTGGTGTGTCTCCTGTTTTGTGAGTGAATTTTCAATTGCTGTTTTTAGTGCCTCTTCGGTGTAGGTAGCGTATCGTTGCTTATCTGTCGGTAGTTCGCCTAAGGCGTTTGAGATATGCGATGCTGTAATATTCAAGGCATCCGAAACTCGGCTGCCGGTGACCAATTCAGTGATCACAGAGCCGCAAGCAATTGCTGTCGGACATCCGAAGGCACGAAACTTCGCGGCAACAACGATATCGTCTGTAATTTTAAGCGTTAGTTTTAGCATCTCTCCACTCGCTGCGGAACCGATTGTTGCGGTGCCATCCGCATCAGCAATTGTTCCGATATTGCGCGGGTTTTCAAAATGCTCGGTCACCTGTCGGGTATGCATAGCGCGCTGCCTATCCGAAGCGTTCAACGTGTGCTGATATATCTTTTATTCCTATTATACACTATTATTATACAATTGTCAAAGGGTGTGTAAAGTTTTTGTCAGATATGTTCAATTTACCAAGAAAACTTCACTTTTTCTATTGTAGAACGGTGTGCAAGTACAAAAAATGGAAAGAGGGGTTACGTGCCGCTAAACCCTGTCTAATGGGTAAATACAGTCATTCAAAGTCGTCCTGATCTAACAAGTTGTCTTACCGCAGTTGGCTGCAATTTTGGTGGAATGGTTCTATCAATCTGTAATTGTTCAAGGAACTTATGAGAGACAAGAAAGGAGATCGTAGGTTTGCTCCTTATGTATCTCTAGAAGGGACACATGACGAATAATATCCAGTTCTTGTGCACTGAAAACTCCAGCACGGTAAAGATTTCGATATTCCTCAGACACGCTCTGACCAAAAATTATAAGATCGTCTGTGTTTATAGTCACAGATACCCCGTTGTCAAACAGGATTCGGATTGGGTGTGAAACGAGATCCGGTACGGCATCCAACATCACGTTGCTTGTAGGACACACGTTTAATTGGATATGATTATCCGAGAGCCACCGCATGACTTCGACTGATTCTGCAGCAGCAATGCCATGTTGAACCTCGTCCAAGTCAAGGACTTCAACAGTCCACCGTACTTCCTCAGCACCCCCGAACTCTCCAACGTGTGCTTTTAATTTCATGCCTGCTGCGCGTGCCTTAGCATATAAAGGTTTGACCGCTTCCGGTGAGCATGCTTCTTCATGGCTATAGAGATCAATTGACTTAAACACTCCTAATTCTATCGCTTCATGCGCCAACTTCATCAACTCTTGATCATTAGCACTTGTCCGAGGAAAACCGAGTTCAGGTCGTAGATTGATTTGTGTCCTATATCTCTCAACTAATCCTTCAATAAAAGTTTTTACCCCAACTAACCCATCCGGATAAAACCGTGTCATCATAATGTCAAAACTCATCTCAAGACTAACAACGCCATCTTGTATAGCATCATTTATTCCAGATGTGGAAACAAATTCAAAACCTTTACGAGATTTCTGGTGAGGTGCTAAAACCGTGGTGACGTACTCCAACATCTCCTCAAGTCCCCTCATTTTTTTTGGAGGTTTCGTGAGGGAATGTCCTAACCAATGTTCCAAGTTTTTTAAGCGTGTGCTAAGGAACGCGTGGGAGTGAACGTCAGTTTTAGGTGCTGCTCTTATAGCATCCAGATCGTCTGTGGATAGGGCTTCAACAAAATTAGTATGCCTCATGTCAAATTAGTTGATGTCCTGTTATTATTCTTTAGATTCTTGCGTTAAACTCGTGCTATTATAGCACGATTGGAAAAGGAGATCAATCAAAGTTGACTGTCTAACTAGGGTTATTTAGTTTTAACGTGAGTTTGATATATAGCAAATTCTAAACATAAATGGACATTTTCGTAGGGGTTAGGTTACCTAACCCCTACGGGCGAGAAGACCTCGCCCCTACGAGAAGCCAGACATCTTGTTTTTATCAAACTCACGTTAGTTTTAGGCATTTTGTCCATTTTAGACGAAAAGTCGCGATTCGGAGATCGCTCGGACAGCGGAAAGTCTTAGATTGAAAATCTAAATATTCGGAGAACTAAATAGCCCTGGCAAACGGCATCCGCTATCCGCTATTTTAGTTTTTGCGGTGGTAGCAATGTTGTGTGGGTATCGCAGTTATAGTGCTATCGGACAATGGGGACGCACTTATCCTCCACAATTCGCTGTAGTACTTGGGTTCACGTATCCGAAAACACCTTGTGCTTCAACATTAGGCGTCAATTTAGTGCGTAACGTTAGTGCGTCTGATACACCTTTCGCCTCTCCGAGGCTTTGGTAAATCACATCTTAGCACCAGCGGTGCGACAGGTGTCTGACAACATGTGCCCATATACACCTTTCGCCCCGCTGGGGCTTGAGTTTGGTATGGATCGTGGTCTATACACATTCCGCCCCGCTGGGGCTAAGATATCCAAATATAGGTTTATTTCCTTAAATTGACGCATAAGGTGCGGTTACAAACCGCACCATTAGCGTCAATTTAAGGAAAGAACTCGTTTGTAGTCGCGCAATTCATTGCGCCTCTTATATTCAAAGAAAAGAGGCGCAATGAATTGCGCGACTACGAACGCTGATATTCTCGTCCTGTGCGTTATTTGAGATGTTGGGACAAAAAGAGGCAGTTAAGAAACCGCACCTACCGGGTTGGGGACCCCTAAATTGACGCCTATGGTGCGGTTACAAACCGCACCATAGGCGTCAATTTAGGGGTTTTTCAAATATGAGAAATGCTCTTCAGTCCCGTAGGGACTATATGTTTATAGCACTCAATGTTCTCAATCTCTTTCGCTCCGTAGGTGCGATATGTCAAACAAAAACGTTATAAAAATATCGCACCTACGGAGCGAAAGAGACTATTATACGTTTTTCTATAAACATATAGTCCCGTAGGGACTAAATATAGGACAATCTCAATCATCATGCCTATTGAGAAGTGTTCATAAAAACTCAGACATTTTCTTAAATTGACGCCTATGGTGCGGTTACAAACCGCACCTACCGGTAACGGAGCAAATTAGAATTACCGAATTAATTTGTTAATCTTCATCTAACCGCACCGAATGCCAAAAAAACAAGATAAATCCCGTTAATTTGATATTAGAAGATTTGCCTGATGAAGTAGATAAGGATGCGGTAGCGATGGATGGCAAAACCTTATGTGGAAGTGCCAATTGAGGCGCACACACCACACATCTATTGTCTGTTGTCAGTCATCAAATTGAATGGCTCTGCCTAAAAGGAATGTTGTGTTTTGGTTGAAAATATGGTATTCTTAATAATGTGTTGCATTAATTGCATTAAAATTTGGGATTTTTGGATAATTTTACAAAAAACCCTTCGCGAAAAAGGGGGTTTGGATGCGGTTGATACAAGAGGTTATTGCTGATCTGGATGTTCTACTTAGGTGAGTTTGGCATGTGAAGCAGCGGGTGTGAGCGTGGGTTCGTATTATCGGTGGCATTGGGAGTCGCGTAGGCTTTCTCGTCGGCGTGTTCCGAGTTGAAGAGAAACAGATATTTGCTGCGTTTGAGTTGCAGATTAGCAACACCTTATTGACTATCCATCAATAACAGGAGACACAAATGGATAACGAAATAATGAGCAGTCAATAACCTCGCGCTAAAGCATGGGGCTTGTGCGAAGCGCATGCCAAGCGTCCACTCCACAAGTTAAACGGTTGATTAGACGATATATCGTGGGTCTTGTCGTGGCAGACAAAAAGATGTTTCGGATGCTCCCCAAGTCTGATTCCTCTCTGATCCCATGATGTCGATGGGGCAACATATACCGCGAGAGCGTGGGCTTACAGCCATTATTTCTGGTAAAGACATCGTGTCAGGTCAAGTAAGCGAGTAGTGACAGTCTCACTGAACGAAGCAGCACAACTGAATCCAGACTCCCAATGTGCAGGTGGAGATAAAACAGCACTCCCCTTTTAGGGACAAACTAAAAATCAGGAGGCGGGCTTTCCTCCCCTACCTAAAGGCGAGGGGTTTCCAGCCCGAAGATTTTGATGAAGAGAATTATGCTTTTGATGTGGCAGGCTACCTACACATTCCGGGTGTCCTAAGTCCAGAAGAGGTGGCGGCACTTAACGAGGCATTGGATACAGTTGAAAAAAGTGAGACGTTGTTAGGCGGATCGAGTCTGCATCGCGAATTGTTCCGCGACCTGCTGGTACAGCCTAAATTGGTGTGGTATTTGAATCAGATTGTGGGACACGGCTTCCGACTCGATCAAGGCCCTCAATTGTTGGGGCAGCGAGAAGGTGAAATAGGTACAACACTCGTCGGTGGCGATGAACCGAGGAATCCGTCCCAAGCATATCGCCAACAAAATGGTCGGCGGAGTTGTCAGGGCGTGAGAGCGATCTGGGCATTGAACGATGTTGCAGAAGGGGACGGCGGATTGGTTGTTGTTCAAGCAAGCCACAAGAGCAATGTTGAAACGCCCCACGACTTGGTGACCGGAATTGATGATATGGGGTTAGTGGTGCAGCCGGCACTAAAGTCCGGGGATCTATTTTTAGTCGCGGCACCTACGCTCCAAGGCGTGCGTCCGTGGAAAGGTAATTTGAAACGGTTGTTGACCTACTGGTATGCAGCACGTGCGGCAGTTCAATCCAATCCACTGGGACCTTACTCGGAAACCGAATCTTTGCCGGGATGGGCGGACGAAGCAACGCCTGCACAAAAGGCGGTCATGTATGTACCTGGGTTTAAGGGTTCAAATCCACCGTCGGTGCTAAATACAGACGGTGAAAAGACGTGGGTGGAGGAAGACTCGTCTGTCATTCATCCATCAATTTATATCCGCGACCCAGATTCTGGAATTGATAAGAAAGAGTTTTACTTTTGGGGTCTGAATGGGTATCTGGTGGTGCGCGGCGTGATGGATAAGCAGTGGCTGGCAGAAGCCAATGAAGCGGTGGATAAATTCCAAGATCGTATAGCCGTAGGCGATGAATTGGCGGGCGGGTCGGTAAGCCAAGCCGGTACAGGGCGCCCGCTCCTGTCGGGTTTGTTAAGCCTGCCAGGCACCTATAGCGAACCATTTCGACGCATGATTGCGCATCCCGCTGTGGTGCATCGACTCAATTGGATGGGCGGTAGCGGTTATCGCACGGGTGAGGCGACCGTATTCTGCGCGGTTCAAGGAACATCGGGACACTCACTGCACGATGGAAATGAACCGATGACCCCATCACGCGGTTATTATTTTAAGAACGGGCGCAGTTATGCTGAGACCGTCACGATTACATGGCAATTACGCGATGTCGATCCGGAACTGGGCGGTTTTGCTTGTGTGCCCGGGTCTCACAAGACGCAGTACTCCATGCCGCGGGGGATTCGGACGTGTGATGACACGATGGGTTTAGTGGTACAACCCGTTATGAAAGCCGGGGATGTTCTCTTTTTTATGGACGGTGGTTGCACACACGGTGCCTTAGCATGGAAGAATCTAGTCCCCCGACGCGGAGTTCTGATTAAGTATCAGTCGAAAAATACCAATTGGGGCGGTGGTGTGATTGATCCGCAAGACCGATGGGGCGATATGGTTGAAGATATGACCGAGGCACAATTCGCTGTAATGCGAGGTCCCGAACGGGATGGTCGTCACCGGACTGTACCGCGGCTGGTTGTGAAAGATGGACAAGTGTCCGTTTCGTATGATCCAGAAGGGGATAGTTATTCATCAAAATATCGAAAACCGAGTGAAAAACCGAGGTAACGGGTCTTTCGACTGGATCCTAGCTTATTGAATTTGAAAAGGGGTATCGTGTGAGATATAATGAGGTGCGATGGGAACGGATGTTTCCTGATGCGTTAGAAGCGGCGTTTGAGACGTGTCCAATGGTGTATTTACCTTATGGGTTGTGCGAACCGCACGGTTGGCACAATGCGGTTGGGATGGATGCGATTCGGGCACATGAATGCTCGTGTCAGGCGGCGCAAGAACACGGTGGGATTGTCGCACCGCCGTTTTACTGGCACTGCCATGAGATCGGCGGCTACGGTTTATGGGGACACAATAAAATTAATCAGGAGCGACCATGGCTGACTGCGATACCGCCTTGGATGTTTTTGAAGAATATGTGCTATCACATTCGAGCGGTGGATGCGTTGGGTTTTCACGGCGCGATTCTGTTTTCGGGACATTTGGGTCCGCATCGGTTAGACGTGCCGGTGGTGATTAAAATTATGCAGGCACATGTGGGTGTTCGGATGTATTCGTCAATGAGCATCGGTGCGGATATCGAGCGTTTTGAGGATGGTAAAGGATTGGGTGGACACGCTGGACGCGGTGAAACGTCGGTGCTTTGGGCGGTCGCACCAGACTGTGTGGATATGTCGCGGATGCCGACGGATGACGCACGTGCACCTCATTTTGCAATGGGAGATTTCAACGAGTCCTCTAGTCGTCGCGTCGGGGAACAAATGGTAGCGGATATTGTGGCGCATTTTGGCGAAAAAACGAAGGAGTTGCTGGCAGCATATAAAGCGGAAGTGTCGAATCGGACACCACTAACGTTTGGTGACGTGGAGGGGATTTGGGAAGACGAGATCCGACCTAAGTTAGCTGAGTTTGCTTCCATGCAGTTCCCCAAGCCATCACCGCCTTCCAATTCTCGCTGGTATCCCAACTCACAGGTGTCCAAAGGGCGGATACTTTAACATATTCCACCCGCTAAAGCAGCATGAGTCTGTCAATATGCCACTTAAACATCTCAGCCAATCAGAACTTATAAGGAAGGTGTCCATTTGGGCACTATCAATCGGGCTTCTATTTTTCGGGTTTTTCTCTAACTCATGGCATGTTGCCGAACAGCAGTGGTTTGACAGTCATCAGCGAGACACCGAAGGTCATATATTGGGAAGGATGGTTAAATCTCGTCAGGATGGTATCTTCTCGGCTGGAGGACTGAATGGGGATGGAACACCGAAGGATGTACAACAAGAGTGGATATCTTCAAAACAACTTGGTGCTCAATATGTAGCCTATCTTTACAAACTCTCCTTTGATAAATTTTCAACGTATATGTCACAACCTGGGGGTCAAGGAATGGTTTTTAGTCTATTTGATAGACTAATTCCATTATCGCCTCAAACCAAATTAGGGTTATTCTATGCATTGACAGCTTTACTTTCAGCAATCGCATTGACATTCATTATAGGCTGGTTCTATGAGGAGTTTGGCTGGTGGGTTGCAGCATTCGTCGTAGGTTCGGCTGTGTTGTCTCAATGGTTGACAGTTTTTGGTAAAAATCTTTGGTGGAGTCTATGGGCTTTCTACCTGCCGATGATTGTCGTCATGTACTTCTTTAAACAGCACAAAGCTCCAGCGAGCCGTCAGTTCATCAAGTTCGGAATTTTGATTTTCATCGCGGTTTCCATTAAATGTTTTATCAACGGCTACGAGTACATTACAACCACTCTAATAATGATGATGACACCGTGTATCTATTATGCCGTTCTCGGCAAGTGGAGCAGAGACCAATGCGTGAAATGGACGTTTGCAGCCGTACTCGGTTCAGGGGTAGCAATTTTTTTGAGTCTCATAATGTTATGTTTCCAGATAGGTGCTGTGAAAGGTGGTTTCCTTGATGGGGTTGGGCATGTGTTCTGGTCTTTTGGAAAGCGCACGTATGGAAATGCGGAAGACTTTCCAGCAGTATATGCTGCCAGTCTTGAAGCAGGGACGATGGAGGTGGTCGTTACCTACATGAACGGTGTTTTCTTTAATCTTAACAACTATCTTCCTCAAGCAAATACATTTGTCACGAACTACCTATTCAAAATACGCTATTATTATTTGATAGTTCTCTTTATGGCAATGTCTATTCTGCTATTTATCCGTAGTAATGACAAGATTCCAGCGGATCGACAGCAACATGACATTGCATTAATATGGACGACGTGGTTTTCAATTTTAGCACCTTTGTCGTGGTTTGTAATCTTCAAAGCACATTCATATATTCATACACACATGAGTTTTCTTCTGTGGCAGATGCCCTTTACTTTTTTTGGCTTTGCCGTGTTCGGATCTGCCGTTAAAGAATGGACGAAAAAGACGGAATCAAAGCAAGGTTAACGTGAGTTTGATATATAGCAAATTCTAAACATAAATGGACATTTTCATAGGGGTTAGGTAACCTAACCCCTACGGGCGAGAAGACCTCGCCCCTACGAGAAGTCCGACATCTTGTTTTTATCAAACTCACGTAAGGTTAGGCTGCGTTGAAGAAAAAGAACAACACCTCATTTGGAAAATAAAGAATTTAATATAGAAGGAATTTTTCAAATCTTCCGGTCACCCCCCAAATTCATTCGGCGGATGTAGACGGTCACCACAAAAACTCAAAAAATGCAACTTTTTTTCTAAATATGGTATAATACTATTAGGTTATGGTGAATTGTAAAATACGTAGACATCTTGTAGGGGTACCCCTTGTGGGTGCCTGCAAACTAAAGCTTGGACAATGTTATAGAATTCAGGCTGCCTTGTCAAAAGGTCTCCATATTTTTTTCGGTTTTGCTTAGGTAGCAACTTGGAGTACATACTTTCAGGACTTTTGAATGTACACCAGGATACCCAGTCCTCGCTTTTACCGTGAACGCAAACTTGCGAAACTTCAACTACAAGCATTATCCGCCAGGATAGGGTATCTGACGTATTGTTTTTTATCTTTGGAGAAAATACTTTAAGTGAGGTTTTCGTTATGCACACTCGTATTAAAACCAGTTTTTTGTTTTACACGTTTACGTTGTTTATGTGTCTCAATTCCTTTTTCCTAAGGAACACCGCCGCACAAGTTGACGATGCACCCGTTTTCCCATCCGCCAGTGCCAACTATACTTTTGAGACTATTGATGTTCCCGGTGTTGATTTTTTAGAGTTGACCGCGAGTAGCGACTTTGAGGATTACGCGGGTAACACCCGGAGTGCTGATGGTGAAAAAATAGTCGGCTTTACGCTCATTAATGGGGTTTTCACGACATACGATTTCCCTGGCTCACAGAACACTTATTTCTATGCACTCGGTAATAATGGGAATGCTGCCGGACACTACCAGGATAGCGATGGCCTTTACCACGGGGTCGTCTTAGAAAATGGCGAGTTGCGACAATACGATTTTCCGGGTGCCGTCGAAACCTTCATCTACGGTATTAGTGATGCGACAGGGGCACTAACGGGTAATATGATAGATGCTTCCGGCATTCGCCGCGGATTCACAGGGGACTCAATAGTTGAGTATCCCGGGGCATCGGCAACTTATGCCGATTTTATCAACGCGAGCGGTGCTCTGGTGGGCAGCTACGTAGATGCTGACGGTCTATATCATTCATACCTTCTTACCCCGGATGGCAGGTTTATATCTCGCTACCACGCAGAACAGTTTGAATACTTTTTTTTGCACGGTATCAACGATGCAAGGATTAACGTTGCAAGAGGCAAACCGGTGGGTGATGTCCCGCGCACCTATGTCGTCTCATTCCAGCAAGGGCTACAGGAATTGCAGTTTCCGGGCAGTGTTAGCACGGAGGGTTGGAATATTAATCAGGACGGTTCTATCGTCGGGCACTATGACACAGAGGATGGGCGCAGACACGGGTTTATCGCCAGATCTGGAAAAAACCACGTGTTCCCAAGGAAATGACCGGCGGCATAAGTTAGCGATATGTCGTCATGCCGTATATGCTTTGCCACAAGCCTATTTTCGCTCACGGCAATCGTATAAGTCGTATCAAGTTCCTCGGTGTAATAGTCGCCTACGAATTCTGTCAACTGTTCTGGAGCAGAAGATTCAGGCTTGACATCTTCGGTGGGTTGCGCTGTGTTATCTGGTTCAGGTGTATCTTCAGGTGCGAGGACATCGGGAAGATAAAGGTCCGCGACCTTTTCTGCCAAACGGAGTGGGTTAAAGGTGTTCAGGTTGCATAAGATAACAACGCCAAATTTCTGATCTGGAAAACGGATTAAATGACTCCGAAATCCCCGCCACGACCCATTATGACCGACTGTTTTCAACCCTCTATATTCACCAATGCTCAATCCAAAAGCATAACTAATCTGCTCACCGTTGTTCAGCACACCGCGTTGGTGCATCTCGTCAATCACTGTCTGTTCACCAATCCGTGTGTCGTCAAAATTCAGAATCCACTTTGCCAGATCTTCTGCCGTCGAATAAAGAGAGCTTGAACCGAGGGCGGTTGTATTGTTAATAGCATGCTTAAACCGATCATTTTCAACCACTTGATACGAATACGCTCGGTTTTTCAGAATCATTTGATGGTCATCGTGAAAGTGGGTATTAGTCATAGCAAGCGGTTTAAAGATATGGGTATCAGTCCACTTTCGAAACGAGTCTCCAGTTACTGTTTCGACGATTTCTGCGAGCAGATTGTAACCCGTATTGCTGTATAGATACGCTTCCCCAGGCTCAAAATTGAGTGCTTTCTGATGTCGGACCATTTTCAAAATATGCTTAAACGAAATTACGTCCTCCATTGCGACCCCCGCTATGACAAGTGACTGGACCCAATCCCGTAGCCCACTGGTGTGATGCAGGAGATGCCGAATTGTGATTGTGCTACCGAAGTCTGGGACATCGGGGAGATGTACTCGTATATCATCATCCAACGAAAGTTTCCCGTCGTGCCCTAAAGTGGTGATGGCAAACGCCGCAAATTGCTTGGATACTGAGGCGATATCAAAGACGGTTGTCGGCGTAATCGGTATGTCGTATTCCAGATTCGCCGCCCCGTATCCCTGTGTATAGATGACTTTACCATCTCTGGTAACCGCTAAGGCGGCACCAGGAGAGTCTGATTTATCCCATTCTGCAAACAGTTGATCAACTTTTATCTTAAGTCCGTCGTGAGTTGTCATCGCTGTCTCCTTTACGTATGAGCTTAATTTTTGCATTATACAAGATTTTATCCGAATGTCAAGAAAAAAGGAAGGATACTCTTTCTTGATAACCGTTGAGGCATGTTGTATAATTTCAGAAACTCATTGCGACAGCGCGGTTGAGAGGATTTCGAGACAAAAGCAAAAGTATATCTTGAGCTCTTTGAGATGGATCCGTGAAAATTAGGAACTTTTTGTTTATCGATCTTTCGCCAAAACCCCATGCTTTAGCTTGTGGGATGTGGGCAGACAGAGCCATTCAGTTGTCATCGTTCCACGATGCGGTGTATTTATCAAACCCGTGACAAAGGTGTGGAAGTGATTGAAGTTATTATGCTTGAAAAGACTTGCCCACTCTGATAATATAGTTCCAAGCGGAAAAGAGGATCCATTGTTCAACATCCTTTCAAAAAATATTTAGTTTATTTTAAAAGGGTAACTTTTTTCTGCTTTTTAGCAAATCTAATTAAAATTGTCCAAACTATAGTAACCTAAAGCAGATACTTTAACAATTTTAATGTCAAACTCACGTTAGATTAACGCGTTGTGCTAGATAACATTTTGAAGTGCTACCGTTTATTCAGACCAAA
Source organism: Candidatus Poribacteria bacterium (assembly GCA_965237835.1). GTDB lineage: Bacteria > Poribacteria > WGA-4E > WGA-4E > WGA-3G > MSPOR6. The sequence continues at coordinate 3,338,159 of OZ250160.1, forward strand.
ATTTAGCAAAGTTAAGACAAGTTTTTTTGCTCAAATTCCACAGGTGTCAAATACCCTAACGCAGAGTGAGGGCGTTTGTGATTATATACTTGTGTAATAAAATGCCCAATGCGGGCTCTCGCTTCATGGATGTCCTCATAGTCGTTGAGATGAACTTCTTCTTCCTTGAGCGTGCGGATAAGTCTTTCAGCATATCCGTTCTCCCAAGGACACCCTCTCCGGGCGACTGAAATCTCAATCCCATGATGCCTAAGCAGTGAGATATACGCATTTGAAAGATATTGAACGCCTTGATCAGAATGATGGATCTCTGGGACATTTTGACATAATGCTGTCTCCAAAGGTTTCAACGTTAGAGATTGCGTCAAGTGTTGACTGATATACCACCCTCTGATCATGCGAGTGAAGACATCCATGAGCAGACAAACATAGATAAAGTGTCCTTTGAGGCGGACGTAGGTGATATCGCCCACCCAGACCTGATCACATCGGGAGACATCAAGGTTTTCAAGGCGATTGCTCCAGGGACGCACACCCGCAACGGATGTCGTGGTTTGACAGACACGTTTGACAGAAACCGAGAGGTTGGCGGATTTCATCAATCGGGCAACACGTTTATACCCGATGGTGTATCCGCTACGCACCAACAACTGTGTGATACGCCTATATCCGTATGTTGGATATAGCAAAGATAACTTCTCTATTTCATCCTGGAGGCCCGCTTCACACGGGGCCTGCTTGGGGTGATAATAGAGGTTGCTTCGGTTGAAACCGAGTGTCTCACATATCTGCCGAACCGAAAAGTCTGTCCGTAATGCCGTAACCATTTCTCGTTGCTCCATCGGGGTTAGCTCAAGTAAGTTGAGGCTTTTTTTTGGATGTCAAGTGCCAGGGTCAACCGCCCAACGAGTTGCTCAAGTTGGGCGATCCGCTCCGCAGAGGCATCAGACTGTTTATCAGCGGGTTCAAAGAGGGTAGACGCATTTTCAAGAAGCTGTCGCTTCCACTTTGAAAGTTGTTCATCGCTGAGGTTATGTCGCCGACACACTTCTGCTTGGGAACTTTCACCGCTGAGAGCCTCAAGAACAACTTCGGCTTTAAACTCGGAGGTGAAGTTTCTTCGTTTTCGTTTCGCCATCGGATACTCCTTTCAAGTAGATGGATATTATACCATAATCTTGTCTTAGAGAGTGGCCCGAATTTCCGGTGGCAGTACATTTGGTATATTTATCTTTCACATGTTTGTCTCGTTTGGGTTTGAATTCAGCAACTTTTTCAATTCACGACACCGTTCAAAGGTAGGAGGGAATTCCGATTCCCGACAGGGTATCGCGATTCGGAGATCACTCCTACAAAATGTGAACAGATGTGAAAAACAACAAAACTATTACATAACTAGCACAAGTCGTTAGATTAACAAACTTTAACAAAGGAACTGACAATGAAAACGCGTTCAATTTCCATCGGTGTAAAGTTCACATTTCTCCTATTGATTAGTATTTCTGTCATATTAGTGGGTTGCGAGAGAGCACCTCAACAGGTAGGAGTTCTTTCAACCGCGTCTGCAAAACAAGCAAACGCCATGATTGGCTCATTGAACGACAGTGGTGTAACTGGAAGTGCAGTCTTCACACAAAACGGTGACCAAATCACGCTCATGATTGAGATCCAGAATGCAGCCCCAGGTATTCACGCCGTTCATATCCACGCAAACGGTGATTGCAGTTCTCCGGACGGTACATCCGCCGGCGGTCACTGGAATCCCACTGGTGTCGCGCACGGAAAATGGGGAGAAGGTGAGTTTCATCTCGGGGATATCGGCAATATCACGGTCGGAGAAGATGGAATAGGTAGTATTACATTGACGACAGATCTCTGGGAAATCGGCACCGGTTCCGACGTAGATGTTGTCGGTCGAGGTATCATTGTTCATGCTGGCGTGGACGATTTCACCTCACAACCCTCAGGCGATGCAGGTGCGCGTATCGGGTGCGGTGTTATTGTATTAGCAGAATAACTGTAGCAATCCTACTTTCCGCTGGCGAGTTTCCTAACCTCGCCTTTGAGGGGCATCTTGCTATCTTCAGATGGTTGGACAGCCTGCAGTGCGCCTTAAATTACTAAACTTTGGACAATTTTTAAAATCAGGAGTACCGAAAATGGCGAAAGTCCTCTCACTCGTTGCCTACAACGACTTAGAAAGCCAAGTTGAAGCACTGGAAAAGGATGGTTATGTCTATTTCCCCGGTGTGCTTGATGCTGAGGAAGTCGCTCAATTGCGAGCAACTATGGATCGATTACAGGTGATCCCAGAGTGCATGGATACACACCAAACGCCTGAAAATGGTGGTAAATTCCTCAATAAAATCATCAATAACTCGTTTAATCGAGATCCGCTATTTCTTCTATTTCTTGACAAATCACCGATTATTGAGGTTGCAGAAGAGACTCACGGCGGTGATTGCCATTGCATCGGAATGCAATCGTGGTTGACAGGTCCGGGACGTCCGGATCAAGGGTTACATACGGATTGGCTGCCAGTTCCCTTACCAGCAGACATTCGTTCCGATCCACGCGTCAAAATCCCAATCTTCATCACCACTGCCCATTACTATCTCAACGATATGTCCGAGGAATTGGGACCGACGAAGTTTGTCCCGGGCAGCCATTTCTCCGGTTGTTCCCCAGGCGGAAAAACCGAATGGAATAACCGGACAGAAGAGAGTATCTTATGCAATGCGGGGGACGTGGTGCTCTTTCGCAGTGAGGTTTGGCATCGTGGTTCTGCCAATACGACTGACGAAACCCGTTACCTTTTGCAGGTACACTTTGCTAAGCGGATGATTACACAGAAATACCCACCCTATCTGAATAAATTTCAGTTTGATGAATCAATCCTCGCTCAAGCGAACCCTCGACAGAGACGGCTCCTCGGCGACCATCGACCCAGTAATTATGATTGAGAGGCACATGTTTTCGATCACCTAAGGTGCCATGAATACACAACTTACGAGCGATCAGATTGTATTTTACCGTGAAAATGGATTTCTGATTATTGACGATTTCTTGACAGGTTCCGAGTTGTCATCGTGGCAGAATGCTGTTGACGAAGCTGTCACACAACATGTAAGCCGTGATGATACCTATCACAATCAAAGGGGAAAAGACGGTTACTACAAGAACGTCTTCGTTCAATGCGTCAATTTGTGGAAGACGAGCGAGAAGATTAAACAGTTGATTCTTGACCCCCAGTTGGGTAAGTTGGCGACAGATCTCGCCGGCACTTCGGGCGTGCGATTGTATCACGACCACGCGATGGTTAAGCAACCGTGGGCAAATCCAACGAACTTCCATGTTGATAATCCTTATGATCCGTTTTATTCACATCAGGCAATCATGTTCTGGATAGCACTTGACGATACAACGGTTCAGAACGGCTGCTTGTATTTTCTGCCCGGCACACATAAGATGAGCGGCTTTGAGGTTGGCGGAAGTCTCGGACAGGCTGGCATCGGTGAACTGTTCCGCGAATATCCACAGTGGGCGGAGGTTGAGCCCTACGCCGCTGAGATGAAAGCGGGAGCAGGTGTGTTCATCAGCGGGATGGTCGCTCACGCGGCGGGACCGAATATGACGACGCACCCTCGTCGTGCGTTTGCTATGCTCTTTATGCCGGAGGATGCCACATTCAATGGTAAGAAAAGCGCGCTGCCCGATGAAGTGTTTGGGAAATTGAAGGTCGGCGACGTGTTGGTGGATGATGAGCATCTGCCGTTGGTTTTCTCGTATCAAAATGCTAGTGCGCTGTCAGATATGTCTTAACAGTATATGTAGGAGCGGCTTTAAGGTGGACGCCAATCGCTAAAGGTCGCCCTCCTACCGAGAAGTCATAACTTTTCTAACACTGTAGTGGCTAAACTCACAAAGATCTCTGGACGCACATCAATTAAGCTCCTAAACTTGAATTGAACTGTTGTTAATCAGCCTTTTTCAATCGGGGTAGTTTTTATTTGTGGGTAAAAATTCGCAATAAGCAGTTTTTACTACCAGTCTTAAAGGTGAATATATGGAAAATTATGAAATAAACTTTGAAAATATCCCGCTTGATTTAGAACCTGATGAAAATATCACACTTTGGAGATACATGAGTTTTTCCTCTTTGTGTGAAATTCTTATGAACAATCACATACCTTTAATCAGCGTTCGCAATTTTTCTGATAAATCCGAGGGGGCTATTCTAAAACAGATTTTATCTAAACTACCTAACACCTACCAAGATAGCATTCAATATGCAATGCAAAAATACTATGAAACAACATACATATCCTCATGGCATAATGCTCAAAATGAAAACGCTGCTATGTGGGACAGATATACATACGGTGGTGAAGGCGTTGCCATAAAAACAAACGCCGAATTATTGTTGAATTGTATAAGTGCCATAGAGACTAATCTTATAAGCTACCACGAATCTTTTTCAGGCAAAAGCTTAGGTGCAATAGCAGAGGACCAAAGTTTTTTCCCTCAAATCATTATTAAACCGATTAAATATATGGACAATAAGCCTACAGATTTTGAAATGGAGGAAAAATACTTACACAATGGGTATGATAGGCTATGTTTTTTCTACAAATTAGAAGACTTTAAAGACGAATCAGAAATACGTATCTTAAGGTCAACACCCACCATTGCATATACCTTCACCCAACTTCATCCTTCTAATTTTCATCATCTTGATGAAAAATACCGAGCTATATCACCTCCGCAAGACTCTTGGCAATTAAAGATAGATTCTGCAGCCAAACTTATACAGAAAATTGTAGTATCACCGCACGCCCATAACCAATTCATTAAAACTGTTAAACAATCTATTGAAAATATTAATGTGTGCCGACAACTACTACAAACTGACCTGATTGAATGTGATACTATTGAATCCAGACGAAAAGAATGGGTATGAAAAAAAATACTGCACTAACAGCCAAACATTTTCCCTCATTACTTTTCATATACAAGTCCAAAACTACTTATTGCGTAAAGATATGACGACATTGAACAAACCGAAAAAAATCGCAACGGGAACACCCTTTGAATTTGGTGAGCATCGTCTTCATTTTGGTGAGGAGATCGTTGAATTAGCAGATTCTACCTCACTTCTCAATAATCCGGGTGCGTTGCACAGAAAGATGCGTGAGGATGGGTATCTTTTTATTCAAGGTTTCCACCCACGGGAACATGCAGAGAAAGCTGCACGTTGGACATTGCAAGCTATTGCGCAAAACGGTGGGTTAAAGCTGGATACTCCGGTTGAAGATGGTATCATCGGCGAAGCGAATTAGACATTTAGTTTCTTTCGGCAAACTGAGGTGGCGCATGCTAAACCGATTCTTGATGTTGTGAATAGCCAGCGAACGATGCAGTTTTACGAAGAATTTCTCGGTGGTCCAGTTATTACGTTTGACAAACGATGGCTTCGCTGCATGGCGAAGGGTGGACACAATCATTTTCACTACGATAGCGTTTACGTTGGGCGCGGCACACAGAACCGCTACACGATGTGGAGCGCATTGACAGACATCGGTCTGGAAAATGGACCACTCGTCATCTGCCTCGGCTCCCATCGGCATGATCGATTAAAGTCCACATACGGCGCGACCGATATGGACCGCGATTTGACAGAAGCCGTGTTCAGCACTAATCCACGTGAGATGGTTGAGCAATTTGGATTCACGCTGGCAACAACGCATTTCCAGCCGGGTGACGTTATTATTTTTGGGCTTTACATGATGCACAGCAGTGCCCCCAACCGCTCTGACTGCTATCGTATCAGCATTGATACGCGATACCAACTCGCTCGCGAAGAGAAGGATGATCGTTTCTTTTTCCGTGAAGACGGCAGTTGGCTTGGTAATTTTTACAACAAAGGTGCGAGTTACAGACCGATAGCGGAACTCCGCCGGGAGTGGGGATTGGATTGATATACTCCCCAAGCTAAAGTTTGCGGAGTCTGTCAACGTTCCGTTACCCTTGGTATGTTACAATATTAGGTCTATGAAAAAAACATCACCCAATGCGCTGGTATCAAAAGGAGGATTCGTATGGTATACAAGCAATGGAATTTTGCGGTTTTAATCGTTATCTTGGTTTTTTACTGGATTGGAAACAGTGTAGAAGCAAATTCAACCGCAACTGGCACTGTATTTTTAGATACAAACAGAAACCAGATGAAGGACAACAACGAGAAGGGGTTGTCTGGGGTTCGCGTCTCTAATGGGCAGGATGTTGTCCAAACCGATGCCAACGGGCAATACTCGCTTGCAGTCAGTGATGATACCATTCTCTTTGTCATTAAGCCCCGTGGGTTTATGACACCGGTTGATGAAAATCATCTCCCGAAATTTTATTACATTCACAAACCGCACGGTTCACCAGAAGGACTGAAGTATGCCGGCATCAAACCAACCGGTCCATTACCGGAGTCGATTGATTTTCCGCTCATTGAACAGCCCGAAGCTGATACCTTCAAGGTACTTGTCTTCGGGGATACACAACCGCGTAATATGCAAGAGATTGAGTGGTTAGCACATGATGTGATTGAAGAAGTTATTGGAATTGATGCAGTGTTCGGACTCAGCCTTGGCGATTTGGTAGGTGATAATTTAAACTTATTCCAGCCTCTTAACGAAGTTATGGCTACTGTTGGGATACCATGGTACAACGTTTACGGTAACCATGATATGAACCGTCTCGCTACTGATGACCGTTACGCCGATGAGACATTCGAACGTGTTTATGGACCCACGTGCTATTCTTATGATTGGGGTCCTGTCCATTTCATCAACATTGACAATGTGCACTTTCTCCCCGATAAGGTTGATAACCCTCCTTACTTCAGTGAGATGGGAGAACGACAGTTGACGTTCATTCGAAATGACCTTGCTTTTGTGCCGAAGGATCAGCTTGTTGTTATATCCATGCATATTCCGTTGACTGAGATGCGTGATGTGAAGAAATTGATGAATCTACTCGGTGATCGACCTAACACGTTAACCCTGTCAGCACACACGCACCTTCAACGTGATGACTTCATTGGACCGGAGCACGGTTGGCATGACGACGACCTACATCATCACCACAATCATGCAACCACATCAGGCAGTTGGTGGCAGGGCTCGCTTGATGAAATCGGTATTCCCCACACAACTATGCGAGATGGTGCACCGAACGGATATGGAGTCTTCACATTCAGCGGAAATCAATATTCAATTCGGTTTAAGGCCGCCCGTCGTCCAGCGGGTTATCAGATGAACATTTGGGCACCCTGGGAAGTTCTGTCAACGGAAACTGGCAAAACAGATGTACTCGTTAACGTTTTTGGAGGTACCAAACGCTCAAAGGTTGAAATTCGTCTGGGGGAAGTCGGGAAATGGGAACCAATGATCTATATGCCTCAGAAAGACCCATACTATAAAGCACTCAAGGCACGGGACGATACGAACCATCTTGAGCGGAAACTGCATATTGCCCTTCGAGAAACAATGAAGCAACTGTTGAAGGAAGACGTCGAACTGCCACAAAAGAGAAAACGGCTTCTTTACGGAGTTGCAAAATCATCGCACATCTGGCAAGCTAAGCTCCCAGCGAATTTCCGCAAAGGTACGCACATCATCTTCGTCCGTACAACTGATATGTTTGGTCAAACTTTCACAGGTCGTCGAATCATCCGAGTGCGCTAACCCGGTATCAGTATTCAACCACCATTGTGTTGGTTGAACAGGCAAGAATTTTCTGCTTAGCGGAAATATTATCAGATTTTTGTTTTTTATTCAACCAACAAACCGCGCGATTGTAGGATTGTAGAGAAAAATTTGACAAACTAAGAAAAATAGAGTATCCTTATTATTTAAGGTTTAGATTTAGAAAAGATTTCATAAATAGAGTAAAATTCCGAATAAACTGGGTGCGAGTCCTCAGGTTTCGCATTTTTCTTTTGAGATAAATTCTGGACCAATCCCATAACGTCCGGTGGGTACTATATTAAGGTAAGAAAATAGAAAGGAAAACGTCATGAAGCGTACCTATCAACCGCATAGGCGGAAACGAAAAAACAAGCTTGGATTTAGAAAACGGATGTCTTCCCGCGATGGCAGAAAGGTCCTCGCGCGCCGCAGAGCAAAAGGTAGAAGAATCCTTAGTGCATAAAATTGCCGAGAAACAATTTGAAAGATGCCTCGTACTTTTAATTTACCTCGCTTTTATGAAAGTCCGATAATTTCTGCTGTCAAGGCATCGCGGCGGAATATGGACACCCGTAAGCGGGATTTATCACCCTCCGTTTTAGATTTTGGACCTGTCCGTTTTAAGATCGCTCGCCATTTTGGGTTCTGTTATGGTGTAGAAAATGCTGTTGAGATAGCATATCGCGCACTTGAAGAGAATCCGGACAAGCGTATTTTTTTGCTATCTGAGATTATTCATAACCCTCGCGTCAATGAAAACTTAAGACATAACGGTGTGCAATTTCTCTCTGATACTGAGGGAAATCCGTTGCTACCGTTTGATGTCTTGGTGCCTGATGACGTTGTCATTGTTCCTGCCTTCGGCACAACATTGGAAGTTGAGATGGAACTCAACGCTCGCGGTGTCACGCTTTCGTCTTACAATACAACGTGTCCGTTCGTTGAAAAAGTATGGAAACGTAGTCAGGAGATTGGCAAGCAGGATTACACCGTTGTTGTGCATGGTAAACGTTATCATGAGGAGACGCGCGCTACATTTTCGCATGCACAAGCGGAGGCACCCGTTGTTGTCGTTCGCGATTTTGCTGAGGCAGAAGACCTCGCAAAAGTGATACGCGGCGGAGTTGATGCCGACTTTTTCTTTGAACAATTTGCTGACCGTTATTCCGAAGGTTTCCATCCCGATATCCATCTCAAACGCATTGGTATTGTCAATCAGACCACGATGCTTGCCTCAGAAACGCAAGCTATCGCTGATTTATTGCGACAGGCTATTATTGCGCGATACGGTGAAGAGAATCCCGCAGAACATTTTGCTGATACGAAGGATACGCTCTGCTATGCTACGAAAGAGAATCAGGACGCGACCCTCGCGCTAATCGCTGAAGGTGGCGATGTTGCAGTTGTTGTGGGTGGATACAATTCGTCCAACACAAGCCATCTTGTAGAACTTTGCGAACACAAACTGCCCACCTATTTTATCCGAGATGCAGAAGAATTGCTCAACTCCAAACAGATTCGCCATCTGGTGCTTGAGACGAAAAAAGTGCAGATAACAGAGGATTGGCTACCGACAGAACATCCTGATAGGAGTCCGGTTGATATTGTCTTGACTGCGGGTGCCTCCTGTCCAGATATTCTCCTTGATGAGGTGTTGCGGAAGATTGTTGACTGGTTTTCAGGGACACGTTCGGTGGATGACGTGCTTGTGCCGTATGAGTAGACATATACTTTAGCGATAACCTTAAAAAATAAAGAGAAACATGCCTATGAATGACCAGTATAAATATTTTGAGAAACCTCTCACACTAAAGATGGCGCGAGAACTTATTCAAGAACTGTTTGCAGGACAAACAGTTCAAAAACAAGAAATCATGAGAGTTGTAGTTGAGAAGCATCTTGAGCGCGGTGGATTACCAGCAACAGCTCGATCTAATAATCCTGTCACGCTGGCACTATGGCACCTGAAGCGAGGGGGACAGGCAAACAATCCTAGTGAAGATAATTGGCTTACCCTTTCAAGTCCACAAGACGATGACAGCGTGAATTCTGAACGTGACAATTTAGTTCCTGAAAGGACTATTGGTTCCGGTAAACAGTCAGTCTACCTCTACTATTACCCAGCTTACCAAATTTTAGCAGGATTGCAGGATGAGGAGGTATGGGCATGCAAGATTGGCAGGTCTAGATCTGGTGCTATCAGCAGAATTAGATCACAAACGCGCACAGCACTCCCAGAATTTCCTAAGGTCGGTCTTATTATTAAAACGGATGAGTCAGGGTTGATGGAGAAGGCAATACAGTATATTCTGAGACTTCAAGGCAAGCAAAAGCAAGATGCTCCCGGAAACGAGTGGTTCATTACTTCTCCCAGTGAAGTGGAACAGGTGTACGAAAACATCTTCGGGAATTCGCAGTAAGTTAACACATATTCACTTTTAGGGGTAGGTTTTGGTATCTGCCTGACCTCACAAACGACCTATAAAGGAGAGTAATTATGTTCATCGTGACTGATGACTTGGAAATCATAAATTTCAATCAGTACCAGAATTTGAGTGTAAAAGGGGAAGATCCGGGCAAAGGTCAACTTGTCTTAACAGCACAGGATGGTTCCGAACGCGTCATTGCTGAATTTGCCGAATTTGAGGAAGCATTTAATCTCTTTGCGGACATCCGCGATGCCATCGCAGCAGGAGAGACATGCTATAGTTTAGAGACATATCAATGAACAAATGCGCGTGTGCGGGGCACAGGGACCCCGCCCTACAATGTGTCTCGATCAACCTTATTTGTATGGGTTCTCAGATGTGCGAACCTTAATCGCCGCTGGTGTCAATGCACCGAGAGGTTCCTCACCCTTGAGCACGCGCTCCATATCATCAACAATCATATCAGCAACTCGTAGGTTAGCATCTTTTGTCCTACCTGCAATGTGCGGCGTATGCACGACGTTGTCCCTATTCCGCAATTCATCATCAATAGGCACCGGTTCTCTGTCATAAACATCAAACGCACCGGCGAGTTCATCTTTGACAATCCGTTCGCGCAACGCGGCCATATCAACAGCGTGTGCACGGGTGATGATAACAACCAATGTGCCTTTGCGCAGATGGTAGATGCGTTCACGATTTAACAGGTGACGAGCGGAAGGTGTCGGCGGAACAGCAACAAAAACAATATCTGCCCTATCAACGAGCGTGTCCATATCAGCGCGTTCTACATCCCATTCTTGAAGTAATTCATCAGGAACAAACGGATCAAATCCCATAACAGTTGCCCCGAAGACGCTGCACCACTGCGCAATTTTTCTTCCAATCTGCCCAAGTCCGATCACCCCTATCTGTTTCGTTCCAAGGTCTCCGTTGACGAAATCGGGATCATCACAGAATTGGTGCGCGACGGGAAGTTTGCCTGGTCCCCATATCGGGTTGCTCCAATCCCACAGTTTTTCGCCAGTTGCCATTTTCATGTGCCAATGTGCAGTGCGGCGTAGTGAGGACAAAGCAAGTCCAAAAGCACATTCCGCCACAGATTGTGCCCATGCGCGTGTGGATTCAATCACAGGAATACCGCAATCTTGAAGTTTGGCATACGGGATGCCATGTCCTGTGTTATCTGTCATTGTGCCGAGCACTTTGAGTTTCGGTGCATTGTCTATACAAGCCTCGGTAAGGCTACCGCCCCAATGTGAGATTCCAATAACTTCGCTCAGATCCACCTGTTCGTGGATAGGGTCTTTGCTGGTCGTGTTAAGAACGAGTGTTACGCCTAACTCTTCAAGACGTGTCACCATCTGTTCGTGAACGAAGGGCCATGAACCCTCTAAACCGGGGTTGCGTGTGAATAGAAATTGGTGTGTTGACATTCAACGTTTCCTCCTATGATGTAATGCGAATATGAGGTGCTGTGGGATACCTACCGCGACGGTTACCGTAGAGCGTAAGTCCACCTTTGTTTTCAGCATTGCCTTTCACTTCATAACGCACGGTGAGTGCATCTGCAGTACCACTGTTCAAACACATTTCCTTATCTAATTGGATATGATACAAGTAGCCGTAGTTTCCAAGGTTTTCGTGGATATAGGTGAGCACACCGCGTGCATCCGCGGGGCAATCGGGAAGTGTCAAAGTTTCCACCTCATTCCCGTTTACGGAAATAGTTACGTCTGATGGATATTTTTCAGGCTCCGTTTGCCGTGAGCCGCCATTTGATGAAGAAGCCTCAAAAACGAGTTCCATCTTTGAGATATCGTCAGGATTAAGATCACTCGGCAGGGACATCTGATATTCAACGTATCCAGCACCTTGCGCGGTGAGGAGTTGTTCTGTTACCTCAGATGCTGAATCCCATTTACTGGCTGCAATATCTCCTGGAAGATGACCAAGTGAAGTGAGTCCCGAGGTGTCTTCCAAGAATATATCGAAATTGATGTAATTCCGTGCGACTACCGCGCCTGTCTCATCGGATACCCATACGTGTAACGTACCAACTGCGGCGTTAATATCTGGGATGGTAAGTTCCAGTTGATGTACCTGTTCTACCTGATATTGTGGAAAAGGGATGTCGACACTTTTGCTTACACGCCCATAGGTCAGTTCACCGTTTTTATCAACCGTATCCAGTTGCCAGTGTAACGTTGTGCCGTTAATCGTTTTGTGTGAGAAGTGGCTGGCGTATATGTCTGCCTTTACGCTGTCACCGGGTGTGACCGTAGTGCCGGGCGGATAATCAATCGCAATAAAATCAAGAGTGTTGATGTCATTGTAATCGTATCCGAATTCCTTTACTGACCGGTCGTAGTTCATGAAGCCGTTGTGTTCCCACTCAATGTCCTGCAGTTCGGTGTAGAGGTATCCACAGATTTTGGGATGGAGGCGCAACTCGTTTGTCAGATATTTAAAACACCAAGCGATATCTTTATCACCAGCACCAGCACCGATGCCGCCGTATTCGCTATTAATTAAAGGTACATCCGTTTGTTCGTTATCGCCAGCGTAATTAAACTTTGAGCCTGGGTACGTCTGTTGGACAACGTTGGCGATATGATCCTTAGCGTGTTTGTAATCGTTGATATAGAAATGCCAAGAGTTGATGTCGGTTTCAACGTGGTCGTATAAACAGGGCGAGTTGTCCTCAATAAGCCGAGTGGGATCAAGCGATTTAGCGTAGTGATACATCTCTCGCACCCATTCTTGGCGGTCTGTTTGCTGTTTGTAGTCTCCCCCGCCGAGCCCCCACGTTTCATTGAAATTGCACCATGAGATGATGGATGGGTGGTTGAAGTCGCGGTCTATGTTTCCGCGAAGTGCCGCTTTAAATCTACCTTTTGCTTTTTCGGTGTAATGTCCGAAGTTGGGAATATCGCACATAAAGAGCATCCCTAATTTGTCTGCCCAGTAGTAGAGGCGCGGTTCATCAACCTTTATATGCAGGCGAAGGAAGTTGAAACCAAATTCTTTGGCGCGTTCAATATCGGTTCGGATGGCTTCATCGGTGAGGAAGGTATATACACCTTCAGGGTTAAATGACTGATTTAGTGCACCTAATAGATATATGGGGCGGTTGTTAAGATAAATGTAGTTGTAGTCGCCTTCTGGTGCTTTCTCAATTGAAACCTTTCGCATACCGAAATAGGTGGAAACTCTGTCAATAACGGATTCCTCAGATACCAATTTAAGCGTGACATGGTAAAGGTTTGGCGTATCTACGTCCCAAAGTCGGAGTTTTTCTGGCGGAATGTTAACGGAAGTCTGTATCTTTTCTGCTGCAGCCACGCTCCCACTCATATCGTCGCATTCCCAATGTAATTCTGTCCCTGACGCGATTTCTCCATCAATCGTCACGTCAAAAGTAGCGGTGCTATTGTCAATATCTGGAGTGATATGGCACTGCTTGATATAGGTTGCGTTTCTGGGTTCAAGGTATACAGGCTGCCAGATGCCGCTGGTACGAGTATACCACCCTATCTGTTTTCCTGCGAGTTGTTCACCGTGGTCCTGTGCATCATACGCGCGAACAACGATGGTAGCAGGTTCTCCGGGTGTAAGTGCATCTGTGATGTCAAATTCAAATGGTAGATACCCGTTTTCATGTCCACCGATTACTTTTCCGTTCACCCAGAGTGTTGTTTCCCAATCAACAGCACCGAATTTCAAAATAACACGTTTGTCACCCCAATTTTCAGGGATGGAGAGAGTTCTACGGTACCAACCGATTGTGTGTCGTGGTTTGCCACGGTAATTTCCGTCTCGGCTTAGACCTCCACACGTAACATCTTCTGGTGTGAGATAGGCATTTGTGCTCAGGTAGGTTGCGCTATCAGCACGATCTTCTTCTTCCCAAGCAGCAAGACTTTCCCAAGGGTATGGCACCTGTATTTGCAAAGGGAAGTCAAGGGCATTCGGTGAAAACCATTCCTCTTTTTCACCGACATCGTCCGGGTCAAACGCAAATTCCCATTCGCCGTTGAGGTTTATCCAGTCAATTCCTTCAGAGGTGCCGCGTTGAAAATCGGGTCTCGGGTATTCTGGGCGCGGTGTTTCTATTCTTGTCACTATCAGTCCGTCCTTGTTATCGCAGCATCATACATAGTGTTATAACGACCTTAATGAATTGTCTTACTACATATCAACTTTACTGCTGCTTAGTTTTGATCTCATGTTATACCAAATTAACGGGATTTATCTCATTTTTCTTGGTATTAGGTGCGGTTAGAAACCGCACCATAAGCGTCAATTTAGTGGTTTTTCAAATATGAGAAATGCTCTTCAGTCCCGTAGGGACTATATGTTTATAGCACCCAACGTTCTCAATCTCTTTCGCTCCGTAGGTGCGATATGTCCAACAAAAACGTTATAGAAATATCGCACCTACGGAGCGAAAGAGACTATTATACGTTTTTCTATAAACATATCGTCCCTATGGGACTGAATATAAGACAGTCTCAATAACCATGCCTATTGAGAAGGGTTCATAAAAACACAGATGTTTCCTTAAATTGACGCCTATGGTGCGGTTAGAAACCGCACCTACCGGGTGGGATCAAGTTAATTGGGTATTATACCAAATTAACTTGATTCAAAGTTTTCCGATAAAGGAGGTCTCCATTGCAAGGAGGACCCAGAGACCTCACACTACAAATCGGGTTAATTTGATATTATCTATTTTAACGTGAGTTCGATTTATGGTAAATTTTGATCATAATTCATTATTTCTGCGAATTTTTCCCACAAAAAGCCACATACTGGTAGGTGCGGTTTCCTAACCGCACCTTATGCGTCAATTTAGTGATTTTCAAATATGAGAAATGCTCTTTAGTCCCGTGAATCAACGTCTCATGTGCGTGTGGCATTTGCCTTGCATTATATGCAATAAGTTATTTTTATTCAATTAATATTTTATGCCACTCAATCCCGAAATTTTATTGGTAACCACATTGAGACGGTGGCACCTTCATTGAGAGCACTTTCAATCTCAACCGTGCCACCATGTTCCTCAAGAATACGCTTAACATTTGCCAAGCCGAGCCCAGTCCCCTTATCTTTACGGCTAAAAAACGGTTCAAATAGATGTTCAATATCCGCTTCCGGTATCCCGTCCCCCGTGTCCGTGACTTTAATAGATATGCCATCTTCTAATTTGAAAGTAGTCACAGATAATGTACCACCTTGCGGCATCGCCTCCATCGCATTCAAAACAACATTCATAAAAGCCTGTTTTATTTTATCCGAATCAAACTGTAAATCGGGGAGATCGGGTGCAAATTCTAAAACTAACCGAATCTGATGGTGTGTTAAGTTTGCTTCCATCAAAGATAAAACGGCTTGTAATGTGGGCACTAACGGTTGTTCTGCAAGGTTAAGCGTTGTAGGGCGAGCGAAATCCATCAAACCTTTGACGATGTTGTCAATCCGTTCGATTTCCTCAAGGATATATTGAAGTGATTGTCGCTGTTCAGCAGACATTTCCGGTTTCTGCATTAGCAGCTGCGATAACATTCGCATAGATGACAACGGATTACGTATTTCATGTGCAAATGAAGCAGACATTTTACCTGCTGTTGCCAACCGTTCTGCTTGAATCAGTTTGTCTCTTGACTGCTGGAGGTTCCGTGTCATCTGATTAAACGCTAATGCTAAATCACCTATCTCATCCTGAGTCTTAATTTCACACTGATCATTGAGGTTACCCTCAGCGACCTGTTCGGTAAAACCGACCAAATCAATTATCGGTTCTGTTATATTTTTTCCAATACGTTGACTAATGAAAGCAACAAGTCCTGTGACAAGGATAGCAATGCCCAACATAGACCATATAAGGGCACGTTTCGCGTCCTCAATTTCCTCCATAGGACGTAACAGACAGTAGAAACGTCCGAAGGGAAGTAATCGGTAAAAGACTTTGTAATGTTTACCACCAAGCATCACATCTTGTGTAACAGGAGATTCATTTTCGGTTTGGAGGGTTTGCCTAACTTGATCAAGCCGCATTTTTTCTGCTAAATTCGCCCAATCTTGTTCATCACCGGAGAGATCTGTCAACGTGGTTGCATTAAGTGTATAATCCGAACCAAAGATCATTACTTCTACGCTGTACGCCTGCTTGACCTTTTCAATATCTTCTCGAATGAACGTTGTCTCTATAATGACATTGAGCCATCCTTGTGTTTCACGCGTAAACTGTTCACTATATTTCCAAGCGAAAAGTTGCACCGTTAACAACGGCACAAAGATGGTGATAAGCGCGAAGAGAAGCAGAAACGGGAGAACGATTTTAGTTTGAATGCTGTAGCGGCGCATGGGTATTCCTTATATGCGAAGCGATAACAACACTTTATCCTAAGTTATCGTTTTTGTCAAGTAGAGAAGCATGTTATACCAGGGCTATTTAGTTTTAGGCTTTTTGCCCATTTTATCCGAAAAGTCGCGATTCGGAGATCGCTCGGACAGGGGAGAGTCTTGAGCAAAAGTTCAAAATTATTGGAAAACTAAATAACCCTGACCCACAACCAGGGCTATTTAGTTTTAGGCTTTTTGTTCGGTTTATCCGAAAAGTCGCGATTCGGAGATCGCTCCTACAGGGGAGAGTCTTGAGCAAAAGTTCAAAATTATTGGAAAACTAAATAACCCTGACCCACAACCAGGGCTATTTAGTTTTAGGCTTTTTGTTCGGTTTATCCGAAAAGTCGCGATTCGGAGATCGCTCCTACAGGGGAGAGTCTTGAGCAAAAGTTCAAAATTATTGGAAAACTAAATAACCCTGACCCACAACCAGGGCTATTTAGTTTTAGGCTTTTTGTTCGGTTTATCCGAAAAGTCGCGATTCGGAGATCGCTCGGACAGGGGAAAGTCTTAGATTGAAAATCTAAATATTCGGAGAACTAAATAGCCCTGCATGTTATACCAAATTAACTTGATTCCAATCTATCGGTGCGATTAGGAAACCGCACCATAGGCGTCAATTTAAGGAAAGAACTCGGCTGATATTCTCGTCCTTTGCGTTATTTGAGATGTTGATACAAAAAGGTGCGGTTAGGAAACCGCACCTACCGTCCGGAAAATAGGACAAATCCCGTTAATTGGGTAGGACGCTGAAAATTTTAGAGTATTCTACGAAATGGAAAACAGATGTTTAAGTCAAACAAACGACAAATTAATAGGCGCGCTCTTGACAAAGAGCGCGCCTACTGAGGAAGTAAAACATGTGTCTACTGAAAGAGAATTCAGCAGAGATTTATGATTCGTTTTCTTCCGTTTTAGATTCAGCGATGACCTTTTGTGCAACATCATCAGGAACAATCTCATACCGTTCGAATTCCATCGTGAAGTTTCCACGCGCACTCGTCATAGATTTCAGATCAATAGAATAACGGAGCATCTCCGAATGTGGAACTAAAGCCTGAATTACTTGGCGTTTTCCTACCTGTTCAACACCCATCACCTGTCCTCTTCGTCCGTTCAGGTCGCCGATGATACTTCCCATAAACTGTTCCGGCGCGGAGATTGAAACGTTCATGATTGGTTCAAGCAAGCACGGATCGGCTTGTTTAATAGCAGTGGCAAAAGCCATGGAACCGGCGATTTGGAATGCCATATCTGAAGAATCAACGGGATGGTATTTTCCATCGTTGAGGTGAATCTGAATATCAACTAATGGGTAGCCAGCGATGAGTCCACGGTCCATCCTTTGACGAATACCTTTTTCTACTGCTGGGATGTAGTTGCGCGGGATCGCACCACCTACGATGTTGTTAATAAACTCAAAGTTTTCTCCGCGATCTAAAGGTGCTAAGTTAATCGTGACCTCTCCGAATTGTCCTTTACCACCCGATTGCTTTTTGTGTCTTTCTTTAACTTTTTCCACACGTTTACGAACCGTTTCTCTATATGGAACTTTTGGTGGGGCAACTTGTGTTTCAACGCCGAATTTCTCAACAATTCTTGCACGATTCACGGTAATATGAAGATCTCCTAAACCTGAAACCAGCAGCTGCTTTACAACGTCGTTTCGTTCAATCTTAAAAGTAGGGTCTTCTTCAGCTATCCGTGTCAAAGCAGTGATAAGTTTTTCGTCATCACCCTCTCGCGCCGGACTAATTGCATAAGAGATAACCGCATTTGGAAACTCAATCCCCGGAAGTTTTATAGGTGCGTCTTTGTCACACAACGTATCTCCTGTTCGTGTAACGGTAAGTTTAGTAAGAGTACCGATATCTCCAGCCACTACACCTGGCGTGCTAATAGCATTTTTGCCGTTCATATAGGCAGGTTTGCCAAGCCGTTCCAACTCTCCTTGCGTCGAATTGCTCACCTGTGTATCACCTATCAATGTACCAGAATACACTCGGAAAAGGCTAAGTTGACCTGAAAATGGATCTGCGATTGTTTTGAAAACTACAGCCGAGAGTGGCGCATCCGTAGAAGGTTCCCGCGTTTTGGATTCGTCTTCAACATCCTGCACTGCTCCTGTCTGAACAGGTGATGGACAACAATTAATTATCATATCCATCAACTGCTGAACTCCGATATTTTTCAAAGCAGATCCACATAGGACAGGGACAAACTGGTTTTCTAAGATTCCAGTTTGTAGCCCATTCTGGATTTCTTCCTCAGAGAGTTCACCTTCAAAAAACTTTTCAATAAGTTCGTCATCGCTTTCAGCGGCAACTTCAACAAGTGCTTCTCGGGATTCTTCCGCAGCCTCTGCTAAGTCATCAGGAACATCAGACTTCGCAACAGGTGCATTTCCACTCGGTTCAAGAAACGCTGCCTCCTGAATCACATCTACAATTCCCGTAAGCTGATCCTCTTTTCCGATAGGAATTTGGACAGGGACAGCTCGTGTCTCTAAAATATCCGAGATACTTGCAAGTGCATTTTCAAAACTTGCGTTCTCCTTATCCATTTTGTTGATAAAAAGGATCCGTGGTAGATTATATTTATCCGCTACTTCCCAAACTTTTTCCGTTCCTCCCTCTACTCCTGTTGTAGCATCCACCACTACGATAACTGCGTCAACGACTCGAAGAACACCGTGAAGATCACCATAAAAATCCTCTGCACCGGGTGTATCAATTAGGTTGAGTTTATGTTCTCCCCATTCTGCAATACACACTGAACAATTAAGTGAAGTTTTGCGCTCTATCTCATCAGAGGCATAGTCAGATACCGTGTTTCCGTCATCAACGACTCCTATTCGCTCAATGGCACCGCCGTTATAGAGCATTGCTTCAATTAGGGATGTCTTACCAGCCCCTGAATGCGCAATAATTCCGATATTGCGGATTTCTTCTGTTCTGTATTGTTTCATTTTGTAGAAAGTTCTCCTTTTGTCACCACACGGAATAGGTCAAACTATGCCGTTTATAAGATATATTATTTTAGCATTTATGACAAAATATTTCAACAAAAACCGAAATAGCAATTTTTGTTTGAGATAATAGCGTCTACTTTAAGAATTTACTACCAAATTCTATCTATATCAGTTATAATGAACTATTATCATTAACTTGCGAAAGGTGGCAAACATGAAAAACCTTTTCTTTGCATTCGGTTCTGGATTCAGTTTACTAAGCGTTGTGTTCGGTGCTTTTGGAGCACACGCACTTGAAGAAAAACTGTCCCCAAAGATGTTAGATACTTTTGAGGTTGCCGTGCGATATCAGATGTATCACGGGATAGGATTAATTGTTGTGGCATGGGCATTGTCGCAGTGGCAAAACTCGCTGACAACTGCAGCAGGATGGTGTTTCATTGCCGGGATTCTAATCTTTTCGGGAAGTCTTTATATTTACAGTTTGACTAACACCTCTTGGCTTGGTGCAATCACACCGATTGGTGGATTAGCGTTCATCGCTGGATGGGGATGTTTGATAATAACTGCTTTTCGGCAGTGAAAATGTTGATTGTTTCATCAACTCAATTATCTACTTGCACTATTTTTTCCCAATCCCAGAGAAGAATGGTGCCATCCCTGCTCGCGCTGAATAAAGTTTTTCCATCTGTGGAGAACATCAACGCGTTGACCCAACTGGTATGTCCTATGTGCGTAGACAAAAGACGAAGCATGTGCGCATCCCACAATTGGATTTTTCCGTTGTAATTTCCACTTACAATCGTTTTACCATCCGGCGAAAATTGCAGGGTGTTCGCAGCTGCCTCAGTTTGACTGTTAGTTAGCTGCTGACCTGTCGTTACGTCCCATAAATAAATTGTCTGATAATTTCCTCCGCTTGCAAGTATTTTTCCGTTCGGTGAGAATGCTAACGCCTTGATTGTTTGTTTATGCCCAGTAAGCGTAAAACGGGTACTGCCTGTCTCCACGCCCCACAAGCGAATTACTTTGTTCTTATTATGTACGGTTGCCAGTATTTTCCCGTTTGGTGAGAATTTCAATGCATATCCCCCATCTATACGACCTTCAAGGGTATATTGCGGGGAAATTGACTTGGAACTGAAAAAAAGTCTTTTCAAGAATGATCGTGACTGATTTGGAATGTTCCACACATGAATTAGCCCGATTCCCTGGTGCACAGTTGCACTTGCTAACCTTTTCCCATTTAACGAGAATACGAAATGCGATATTTTAGACAACGGAACCTCATGCCCCTTTAAAGTCGCTCGTATACGTTTTTTGGATATATCCCACAATAACGTATCTGTCGCAGTCCAATCCTTAAGAGTGAGCATCTTGGCATCCGGTGAAATTGCTTGAGGCCTTTTATTTTTGAAGTAGTATCCTGACAGATGGTGTCCTACATTAGTATCCCAGTGCAGTAGTTGACTTTTCCATGAATGCACGCTGATTAAGGCGTTTCCTTCTTCAGAAGCGGCTAACTCTGAGATTTCGCTTGTATGCCCTGGGCATATAAATTGTTGGCGACCCGTGATTGTATCCCACGCTCGAATTGTACCGTCGTCGCTGCCAGAAAGCAGCATTTTCCCGTCAGGTGAAAATGCTAACGCAGAAACACCGTCTTTATGTCCTTTGAGTGTTAAGGTAGGCAAAAATTTACTAATAGCACCTTGCCACCCGCCTTGCTTTGTTTCTGCATTCCATAAGAGCACATTTCCATCATAACCCCCGCTCGCAAGTAATTTACCATTTGGTGAAAAAGATAGTGCATAGAAACTAATAGGTGCTTTGAAGGTTGCGTGAGATGTTGCGGTATCCATATTCCACAACTTGATTGTCCGGTATTCATCACCACTTGCAAGCGTCTTACCATCCGGTGAAAACACCAAGGATTTGATCCTTCGTGTGTGCCCTGTCAATGTTAGCAAACGCTTCCCAGTAACAGCATTCCACATTTGAATTGGATAAACTTTTTTCCATTCATGTATTGCGGTTGCAAGAAAACGTCTATCTGGTGAAAGTGCAATAGATGAAAACTGTCCTCTTTTAAAGTCCGGATCTATATCTATAATAATCGGTGGTGTCGTCCCGTCGCTGAGGTTCCATACCTGAATTTCATCATGCAGCCCGCTTACACTGACGAGTTTTGTTCCATCCGCTGAGAAGACTGCTGTGTTTAAGGATCTAACGTTTTCTTTTACGAAAATGGAATGAAGTTCGCCGGTGGTTGCATTCCATCGCGGTATCCCTCCCGCAGAATTGGCACCAACAAGAAAACGACCGTCTTTAGAAAAAGCAACTCCTTTGATGTCCTGCCTATCCCCTTTGAACAAGGAGATTTCTTTCCCAGTCTGTGCATCATACATCCAGACACCAATAGTGGTTGCCACTGCAAATCGAGTGCCATCCGGTGAAAACTTTATGTCATTTATACTGCCTTTGCCGAGGCGCACTTTTGCACCTTCAGGCAACTGCCATCGGATATATTCAACATTTGATGACGGAGGTATCAATTCTGTTGAATCTCGATTCGTTACCAAACGAATGAACACAGTCAAGGCAACGATGGCGAAAATCGCTACCAGTATCACAAAAAAGATACTTGAACTTTTCATTTACACTAAACTCCTTTTCAGGCAAATGTTGTCAATAGTAACAATTACCTATTTCCAATCCCCATTTTTTCTAAATCCCAAATGAGAATTGTGCCATCGCTACTTCCGCTAACCAGTGTTTTGGAATCCGGTGTAAATGTGAATTTGGTGACACTATTGTTATGTGCTTTGTAAATTTCCTGTATTTTAGTCTTTGTGTTCACATCCCAGAGTCGGATTAATCCGTATAATCCGTTTGCAAGAATTTTTCCATCCGGTGAGAATTCTAAAGCGTCAACAGTACCTGCCGCGTTTATGAAATCTCCAATGTGCTGAAACGTTGTCGTATCCCATATCTGAATAGGTCCGTCCCAGCGTCCACTAACAAGCGTTTTACTATCTGGTGCAAACGCTAATGCCCGTACACTTCTGTTAGCGTCTGTGATCAGAACTGCTTTTTTGCCTGTCTGAATGTCCCACAATTGAACCGTTCCATCTTCACTTGCGCTCGCAAATAGTCTTCCGTCTGGTGAGAAGAGTACTGCGTTGACATCATCTGTATGTCTATCAAGTGAGGAAAAATGTTGTCGGGCAGGAACATCCCATAACTCAATTGTGCCATCCCGACTCCCACTTGCGAGGAATCTACCGTCAGGTGATAATGCCAATACATTAACGGATCTTTGATGACTGTTATTGAATGCGTGAATAAGGCTATCGGTATCAACGTCCCATATTCGTAGTTCATTGTTTCTACTTCTGGACGCGGCTATTTTTCCATCTTGAGAGAAGGCAGTAGGGAATGTATTCCACTTCGGCTTTATTATTTGTTCTGTCTTGATATCTGTATTCCAGACTCGCACTGTCCCATCAGAACTCCCACTGAATAACGTTTTACCATTTTCAAGAAACCGCAAAACATGCGTCGAACCTATATGCCCGTGTATGGTAAACCGCTTCGTCTTACTGGTAACATCCCATACGATAACTGTTCCATCCCGACTCCCACTTGCAAGGGTTTTGCTGTCACCTGTAAAAGCGAATGTCTCAATACGTAACGTATGCCCCTCCAAGGTTGTATTAGACAGTTTTTTGGAAGTAATATCACGCAACAAAGAGGGTAGCGAGAGTTTTCGGTCCTTGGGTTGCTTATTTCGTTGTTCAATGTTCCACAATGTGATTTTCCCACCGGAACCTCCACCAGCAAGGAGCTTACCATTCGGGGAATAGGTGAGTGTTGAAACGCCCTTGGACTGCTCAAGTTTTGAAATTTGATTTCCCGTTTCTGTATCCCATAGTGTGACGTCCATACCGCTACTTACAAGCGTTTTGTTGTCAGGTGAAAATGCCAACCCTCTGGCGAACCTTGTAGGATTATCAAGAGCATAGCGTAGTTTTCCAGCACGCACATCCCATAAAAAGATTTTGTCATCACCAGTAACCGCAATGAGACGTGAGCCTGGGGATAGCTCGAATGCACTGTACCCGTGTTGATCTCCAGTGAAACTTGCTACCTCGCGACCGCTGTCAACTTCCCACATGTGGTACTCAACTTTCCTATACCAACTTCCACAGGACAACATTTTACCATCAGGTGAGAATTCTAATTTATAAACTCTACCTATGTTTTCTTTCAGGGTAACTATTTTTTCACCAGTCTTCACATCCCATAACTCAATGTTTCCACCCAATACCCAATTCCCAGTAGCAAGAATTTCCCCATCTGGTGAAAAGGCAACTCTGTGTATTGTTAGAGGGCTGCGAAAGTTAACTTTTATGAGCGATATTTCTTTACCTGTTTGTGCGTCATATATCCATACCCCAATTGAGGTTGCGACTGCTAATAGTTTTCCATCCGGTGAAAACGTGACGTCATTAATACTTCCTTTCCCAAGACGGGCTTCAGCTCCATCAGGTAAGTGCCATTGTGTGTACTCCTGAGTAAATCCATTTAACAAAAATACGTGCAGAATCAACAGTATCGTGATATAAAATAGTAGTTTAGACGGCATTTTCAGACTCCAGTTTGTGTTTTAACTTTTTAACATTTTACCACAAACATATCAAAAACATAAGGTAAATTTAGGAAAGAGGTATATGGAGGGATTTGCTATTTCTATTCCTGCTTAGTAATCATAAGCGGAAGACTGGTTGACCTACCAACACCATCAATACATGTCAATTCATGCTTTCCAACGATAGGGGTTAGGAAAGTCGACTCAACAGCTTGTCCTTTGAAGACAAGTTCACCATTTAGAAACCAGAAAATATCCTGTGTATCGCCCGATATTGAAGCTGATAACCGAATCTTTTGATGCATTGGTGGGATGTTAGAACGGATTTGATAAACAGTATCACGAGTTGGAGACAGAATAACCGGATGTGTGCCAGCAAGCGAACGTGTGCAGTCCGGATTATGGGCAGGAAGCTGCGGTATAGCAAATCCGCTTACATTCAACCATGTCGCTACCTCTGCAGGAAACACCGCAATTGTCTCATCACGATACTGTTTTCCTTGGCGACAGGAAGAGCAGAGACGTTCACCATTTGCTATATTAACTTGAATGCTCTTGTGTATGTGACACACACGGACAGAAGAAATCCCAGGTATAAATACATCAGAGATAGAAGTTGGGCAGTGCGGTGACAGTGATAGACCACTTAACGCACAGACCAGACGTATATTGAGGTCGGTCGGTTCGCTAAACCATTGCTGTGACTTTTCTCCTGAAAGTGCTGTGAAAAGCGCGAATAAGATAGGTGCTGCGGCTTGAGAACCGATAAGAATAGGCGATCCAGTTCCGTTGAAATTACCGAGCCATACACCGATAGTCAGTTCAGCTGAATAACCAATACTCCATGCGTCTCTGTGCCCATAAGACGTTCCCGTTTTCCACGCCACTTTCGGCATGGTGCCGGTTAGTTCAAAAGTTTCAGGAAAATCGGGTCGTTTCAAGGATGTCAACATATCAGTGACGATCCAACTGATCTCAGGTCGCAATAAACGCGATACATCCGAAAAAGGAGATGACGGTTCATCACCTTCTTCATTCGCTGCTTCTTTCTTTTTTATCAATTGATACGGTGCAAACTCCCCCATATTTGCCAACCCAGCATAAAGGTTCGTCAATTCAAGCAGATTTATACCACATCCTCCGAGCACAAGTGAAAGTCCATATTCATCTTTATCCGAAAGGGTGGAAATACCTGCTCGTTTAAGGAACTCATAAAGTTGATTATTTGGCATTTTAGCATATAGATTGACAGCAGGAACATTGAGGGAACGTGCTAACGCATCTCGCGCGGTTACATATCCGGTGAATTTACCATCGTAATTCATTGGTGCGTATCCAACATAATCCACAGGTACATCAAATAACATTGTTTGTGGCGTGATAAGACCTTTATCAATTGCGAGTGCATAGATAAAGGGTTTGAGCGTTGACCCAGGTGATCGCAGTGCAAGCGTACCGTTGACTTGTCCAGCAGATGTCTTATCAAAAAAATCGTGTGAACCGACCATAGCAAGCACTTCATGAGTTTTAGTATCCAAAACAACGACTGCCCCTGTTGAGACACCTTGCCCCTGTAACGGTCGTAAACGATCACGCAGAATCCGTTCAGTAATATATTGATACCGGTGATCAATGGTTGTGTGTATCCACTGATCCACTAAATGTTGAGATGTAAAAGATTGTTGTTTGTTGGATACAAGGAGTCGAGACAAATGAGGTGCTTTGAAAGGCAATGAATATCGTGCCGTGGGGATGGGTTCTTTTAATGCCTCTTGAAGTCTTTGTTCAGATATTTTTCCTGCCGCTTTCATGCGTAGCAATACCTTTTTTCTTGCCTTACGCGCACGTTCGGGAAAGCGATCGGGACGTAGACGTTCAGGGGAATTTGGTATTGCTGCTAAGAGTGCTGCTTCTCCGAGACTAAGCGCACTTTGCGGTTTATTAAAATAAAGTCGGGCTGCTGCCGCTGAACCAACAATGTTCCCACCATACGGTAACATATTAAAGTAATACGTCAATATCTCCGATTTCGTGTAGGTAAGTTCCAATTGAATTGCACGAAACATCTCGATGAGTTTGTTCGGTATCGTGCGATCCTTCGGTTCCATAAGTCTTGCCAATTGCATCGTGATCGTAGAACCACCTCGCACTATTTCTCCTGCATTGAAGTTGTCAACAGCAGCACCTACGAGTGAAACAGGATTGATACCCCAGTGGTGATAAAACCACCGGTCTTCATAAGTTAACATTGCGGTTTGGAATCGAGGCGAAATAGTGTCAAGTGATGTCTCAGAGAATCGCCACATTTCATCGGGGGATGTGAAGGCACGGAGCCATTCACCGTTCCTATCAAGCACTACAGTTGACGGTGCAGGTTGGAGTTTTTCTTTAGGAAAAGGAAAACACAAGTTCGCAAGCACAAAAAGACACACTGGCAGTAGGGGTGATGCGAAAATATACCATCTTTTCTTTATGAACTTCGCAAGTTTTGCAAGAAAAGGGTTTTGGAAATATGGAAAATTGAAATTTGCCAGTTTCATCATAGGTATTATGGTGAAAGAGTGGAGGGAAGAGGATAAACCCTCCCGCTTTTCCACACTTTGCCCACAAATTTGGGCGTAGAATGTGTATGCTAAATTAATTGCGACTTATACCAAATTAACTTGATTCGAAGTTTTCCGATAAAGTCAGCATTGCAAGGCACGGGGACCTCGCACTACAAATCCCGTTAATTCGGTATTACTCAATAACCTTTATCTTTCCGCTACTAGCAACTGAAGAATTGGATGGATCATACATCGCTTCTGCGGAAATAGGGGGTAAGGTAAATTCACCGCGGGTCACTGCTCGAAGTGCGTAATGGAATTTACGTTCCTGTTGACGTGGGAAAGCACCAAAGAAAATAAGCCGATCATCGCGAATATCTACGTAGTCAGGTTTGAAATCCTGCGTTTTCAACCATGGGATTCCTGCACGCGATGCTAACCTTGCGTTCTCAATTTCAAACCCCGCTGGCAACATATCTACAACAACGACGTTTTCAAGATTCCAGTTAAGTGCCTTCACTGTAATTTCTGCTATCACTAAATCTCCATGTTGAAATTCGTTGTCGTATGGAATTCCATCTTGGTTAAGATAGCGGCGGCGTACCTGTAAATCTCGATCGTACTCCTCAATGAAGGAATCGCGACGGATACCGAAGGCAGACCAATAGTAATAACAATTGCCTTCACCCGCAATAGAGATTTTCACTTGTGCTCCATCCCAATCGTTATTTGTAAAACGGGCGGAAGGTGATGTTGAATCAAATTCAGCGAGGAGAGTATCATTGACGGTAATCTTACCTGTATATTCGCCACCCATTTTCTTTTTCAGAATTTTACCGATGGCGAGGAAAGCAAATGCATTCTCTTGAGTTGTTCCCCATCGTTTTCTTTGGGACGCTGCCTCACTTAGATTGGTAACAAGTGTCGGTATTGACGGATGGTTTTCATTGACTTCCGCAAGCACATCAAGAATAATTGCTTGTGCTCGAATAGGCGAGTTGAAGTTGTTCCCTGATTGCCGGTTTCCACCGTTTTGAGGCGCGACTGAAATAGGTAGCATAGAGAGTGCTGTTTCCAAGTCTCCACTGAGTGCGAAGGCACCAGCTAATTGAAACTGGCTATAGTTTGTAAGACCACTCAGTAAGTTATTTTTAAAGTAGTGCATCACACCTTTTTCCGGTTCTCCAGCTGCGGCTAACACATAGCAGGCATATACTGCTCGCTCAACTTTATATCTATTAGATTCATCTATAGATTTTTGATTAGTTGATACCTGCTTAGCTTGCTCTCTTAACCCATCAAGCATGCCTTTATAGACGCGGTCAGAGACTTCGTAGCCAACTTTACGCGCTTCAACCATAAAATGAGATGCGAAAATACTACTCCAATGGTTGATGTAATTCCCACCAGGCCAATATGTAAAATGATTTTGTGGTGTAAACATGCTTTCGAGTTTGCTTATCCCTTCAGTGACGAAGTAATCAGCGCGTCCATCAGAAGCAAATTCAGGATCAACAGCACCTGCAACATCACTAAAGTAGAGTAGTGGGAAAACTCGACTCGTGGTTTGCTCAAGACATCCATAAGGGTACTTGAGCAGGTAGTTAATCCCGCCGGCAAACTCAACCGCAGGGAATGGAGAAACAGTAAGTGAAAACTCTGAGGACTTTGCTATGTAATTGGAAGGAAAAACGAATTCTGCTGCATTATCTGCGCTGGCTACACCATGCCCAGTATCCGTTACCGGTGGCGCAGCTGACCGGAGTGGAAGTTGGACAGACATCTGTGTGCTTTCGTCATTACCAGAAGCAGACACTGTGAAGGTGGCTGTACTTATGGAATCATGCGCAAGAAGTTCAAATATTAGTTGTTCCTCACGTCCAGCAGCGATTTGTGTCTGCTTTTGAATGCTCTGATTCTGAGTCTGAGATTCTGTTGCAGTACTACTTGATACGAATTGAACATCACCGGTTGCACTCAACTTGACACTAAATTCACCGTCCTTTCCTGTTCCGTTATGGATACTTATAGGAAATTGAATTCTGTCACCCCCGGAAAGGAACCGTGGGAACGTCGGTGTCAATACCACAGGTTCACGAACTGTCATAGACTTCTCGGAGGAACCGAAGTATGCTCCTGAAAATGCGACAGCCATCAGACGTAAAGAGCCGTTGAACTGTGGAATATGAAAACTTGCAGTGCCTCTTCCGTATCGATCTGTTTTTAGGATGCCTGACCAGAGTGAAACAGGTTTCACACGCATAACACTGGCAGTATTTAGTCGTTTAGCGCGTTCACTCGCCTGCATGACACCGTCACCGCCAGGACTTGAAGCACCGTTAGCAGCCTCAATTTCTGGTAAAATCGATGAATATAGGTCATAAGCACGGGTTTTCAGACCACGTTGACGGTAAAAATAACTGTGAGGATTAGGTGTTCGAAAATTGGTTAATTGAAGTATGCCCTCATCAATAGCTGCGATTGTAACATAGGAGTACGCACTTTGCCTTCCACGTACACGGAACTTGACAGTTACATCGCTATTGGGTCGAATCTCCTCTGGAGCATCAAGATCAATAGAAAGAAGGTTCGGATTAGCATCTACTTTCAGAGGAATGACTCCAAATGCACGAGCGGGCGCGTGTTCTTTTAACGAATCCGTTGATCGGATCACGGTTCCTGAAAGATAGACGTTCGGTTTATAACTATATTTGACTGGAATATCTAAACTTGCGGTATTCCCTCTTAGAGTGACGGTTCGATAACTCAATACCTTTTCCCGTTCTATTGTTAATAACAGTTTTCCGGAAAATGGTGCTTTGATCTGAAGTTTCGCTGTCTCACCAAGTTGGTATGCCGGTTTATCTAAAGTCATCTCAAGCAGGCTCGGATTTTCCATTGACAAAGGAACGTATCCCCAACCTGAAGTTTCCACTTTAAGCTCCGTTTTTGCGCCTGAAGCAGTATCCTCCAAGTGTACTCGGTATTCGCCATATTCGGTTGGCGTGAAAGTAAATGTTCCCATTTCTGCTGTTGAGATAAGTTGATGCGATTCTAACGAAGTTATCTGGTGATCTGACACATATTCATATCTACCACGTCCGTTTCGACGCAGAATTGTGTTCCAGTGAACTTTGTAAACTGTGAGGGTTAATTCTCTATCGGCAACTACACTTCCATTTTTATCTACTGCAATATAGTTACAGGAAACCTCTTGATTAGGTTTGATTACAGCGGAACTTGAACGTCTGATGCCGACATAATGTGAATATGGATGAATGACTATGCGATGTGAAGCGGAAACTGCTCTGCCACCGGGTTCGCTCACTGTCGCTGTTAGCACACCATTCAACTGAGAAGGTGCTTTAACAGTGTCCAGAAAAATGAAATTGTAATGTGCTTTACCATCAGCATCCGTCTTACTGTCTGCCAAAGTGATTCGTTGTTTCTCAAACGGCATAGTACTCGAAAAGTGGAATGAACGCCACTTCTCTGCAGGAATGTACGGTACTGCCTCAAGCATATATGCTGCAGTCACTTTTCGGTTAGCGGCTGGCGGTCCAAATAAACTAACAGCTGAGACATCCATCCCTACCTCAACACCTAAGTCATAGTTAGATTTGTCAGTCGTAATGGTAACTTTCATTCGGTCGGGCATAAACTCTTCAACTTGAAATGGGGTACGACCAATTTCTTTGCCTGCAACGCTCATTTTGGCGATATAACTTCCCGTCTGTGCGTAGGCAGGTAGCGGGATTGTTACTTCACAACCCCCGCGTCTGTCTGTATTTTGACGAAATTCGTTCACAATTCGCCCATCAGGTGCTAAAATTTGGATGTGTGTGGGAAGAGAAGGAGGCGTTGCATTCTGCTTTCCGCGTACAATCCCCGCAAGTGCAACTTTTTCACCAGGACGATAAACCCCCCGGCTTGTGTAGAGAAATGCATCATAGCCTGTCTGCAAGTAGGCAGAACCACCGACATTGAAATCACCTGTGGAAAGTTGATGCCGATTCAACTGGATAAATGAGAGGTCATCCTTCTTTTCGACTGTCAACATGAATGGTGAAAAACCCTCAGTTTTTTGAGCAACTGATGTGAACTTCACAAAGCCAGCCCAGTTTGTTTTTCCAGTCAGTAGTGTTTGATTGTTATCGCTGACCAGTTTTACTGTTGCTTGTGAAATGGGTTTTAAGTTTGAAAGCGAATTGACCCAAACCCACAACTCATCTCCCGCTTTTTTGGCGATAATGCCGAGGTCTGTCAACATAACCCATTGTGTTGCACGCACCCAACGTTGATTACTGTCCTGAACAGTAACCTTAAATATGCCGACATGTTTTTCGTCCAGGTATTGTCCTATATTAATAGGTGTTCGGACTTCTTCATTTAACTTAGAAGTAATTGCAAGAGATTCCGAATGAAGTGGTTTCCCTAAATCCTCTGCCCAAGTACTCCAGTTTCCTACCCGAGAAACATAAATGAGGTTGTTACCGAAGACTTTTTCTATCTGCACATTGACTTTGTGTACATTAATCGTTGCCAAACTGATATTCATATTCTGGTTTCGGGTGAGGAAAAACCCATTCCCAGCAAAACGAACCTGCGGAGGCACATCAGGAATTGTAAGACTTACAGAAAACGGTTTCTTTAACACAGAACCATCCGGTGCTGTTAAGCCTTCCTGGACTGTGATTTCATATTTATTACGTCGTTTGAAATCTCCATGAATTTCAAGTTCACCGTAACGTGTAATGATCTGTGTATCTATCTCTGGTTTAATGCGAATATAGGGTTGTACCGTGTCAAGTGGAATACGAGAACTGAAACGGAGAGAAATGTGAGGTTTGCCTGAACTTTCTTGGACATTGGCATACGTCACGCCGAGTGTACCACGTCCGGTTAAAGTCATTGATTTAACGTTAGCCTCTTTCAAACCGATTTGCCCACCCGTGCATTTGAACCCTTTTTCAATTCGCACCTTCAGGATTTGATCTCCAATCAGACGTGGGATCTCTTCCGTTTCTAATTTAATTTCTCTGGCAATCCCATTTTGTGGTTGAAGTGTGTAGGGAATCTCAACATTTTCTTGAAGTTGAATTGAGAGGTTAGCCCGTAAATCAGGGATGTTAACGGGGTAATTAAATGTTAGTTTCCCCTCAACCTTTGCATGTGTTTTAGTGTATTTGAATTCCAACTGTTTTTTTTGTAGGCGGAAGGGTTCTGTAGAAAAAGTAAATTTTCGGTCACCCGTGATAACAAAGTTAAGAGAACTTTGACGTAACTTTGAGGAAAGTCCCACGGTGTAACTTGCGGATGGAGCTAATGGACTATCTAAGAAGAAACGAATTGTGTCGCGTGCTATCCAACGTGCAGTACCATTAACAGTGGGCGTAAATTGTATCGCACGGCTCGGCAATTCAGTGTTAATCACTGAATTATCAATTACTGGTTCAGAAAACCTAAAGGTCAAGTCTACCCATTGCGGTACTTTTTCACCTTGCGGAGTGATTAATTTTACAGTAACACGCGTCTTTTCTCCTGATGTCAAACTATGTATATAAAGTGATCCTATAATCAAGATAAGCAAAGTAAGAAATGCAACAATACCGATTAAAAATTTTTTGTTTCCCATGGTCAAATCTCCCTAAAGTTCTTATTCATCAAAATCTCTGATGTAATTTTCAGTTATTAGGGTATTGAGCAATTTCCGTGCCAATATTAAGTCTACTTAACCAATTTTCAGAATCGTATAGTTTTGTGCCTCTTATAGTAAAACTAAATTACATATATATTTATTTGAATTTACGGCGTTTGTAGTCGCGCAATTCAATGCACCTCGGACATTGACTGTCGTCTGTTATACCAAATTAACTTGATTCCAATCTATCGGTGCGGTTAGGAATGCAGATCGCATTTGGGTGAGTACACCACAAAACCGCACCTACCGTCCGGAAAATAAGACAAATCCCGTTAATTTGGTATAACATACAATAAATCAACGCCGAATGCGGCTATGACATTCGGCGTTGATAAACTGGCATCTACTTTTCTACTTTAACTATAATGTGTGGTTGAGTTGTTATACCAAATTAACGGGATTAGAAGTTTTCTAGTAGCAGTTAGCATTGCGAGGCACGAGGACCTCGCACTACAAATTCCGTTAATTGCGTATTAGAGCACTGTCATTTACCTTTATAGACCCATAGCCAATATATTCTGTGCCAATCAATGCTTGACAGACTAAAAACGCAGTGTCCGCGAAAGAAAAGAATAAGCATTATACCATGTGTAAAAATGAACACACCTATTTTCTAAGATGACAGAAATTTTCAACCTAAAACCAGAATCTTGACATCAGAATAAGTTGATCCGACCCTTGAAGTTGTCTTAACATACTCTTGCTACTAATGTTTTCATCCGGTTCTCGGTCAGCGTTTGGCAAGTTTGCCCAATAGAACAACGAAATTGCACCGTTTTCCATAAAATTATATTGTGCAATAAATGTCAACCTTTTGCCAGCATCACCTAAAACAGTTCTATTCGGATCAAATAAACCGTAACGACCTGCTATAGTAAACTGTGGGAGTACACGGTACTTCGCACCGAAATAATATCCTTTAGAGTCAACATCATTAGAAGCGAAAGAGGCGGCCTCTCCACTATTACCAAAGTTGAATTCTCCTTCTAAACTCAAGCCAGCATAAGAGGCGGTTACAAAGGCACCGATAAGACGTTCCCATTCTTCACTGGGTTGTTCAAATATGCAGGAAACACCTGCGCGGATTGGTCCTAGTTGCGCACCAACTGTGCCGAGTGCGCCTTTAGCGGTTGCATTAGCTGCGTTAAAAAACGCTGCATTGTAGAATGCTTTACCAAAACTACCACCAAGTTCTACGCCAACATCTCGCTTATTAGAACCGAGTTCATAGCCTTCTCGGACAAGGATATTATGATCCTTCTGTTTGATGCCGAAAGGTAGACGGAATTGTCCAACTTTCACATAGAGATGTTTTGGAATGGCATCTACAGTGGCAAAAGCGTTGAGGGTGGTGCCAACGTTGTTTGAGAGGGTTAGCCGAACGTGTTCCGATGCTTGTGCATTGAATGTCACCTCTGCTTGCATCAACAGAAATCTGTCAACAGAGGAATGACATGAGTTACATCCAGCTACCGCACCTGTCTCTTCCTCCGAATGAGTGTTTTTAATAAAGGCTGTCTGCAGATCAAGTGAGGTCGTAAGTTGTTTGACAACTTTTTTTGCTTCTTCAGTTACGGCATCCATATCAAAATCTTCGGGGAACTCAAAATAGTTTTCTTCAAAAATTTCACCGATCCGATTTCGTGGGCCGCCACCTGCGGGGTCAATGTGGCAAAAGTTACAATCCTTGTCCAACTCCGCTGCAAATTCAGGTCGTGCTTCAGCGAAATTGCTCCAAAAAGCACTTAGTGAAAAGTTAGTTATCAACGCAAACATCAATAATATACTGAAACGACTTCGTCCCATTTTGTTCCGATGAAAAATTCCAATAAATCCGCTATGATATATTTGATATACTTTCAAAAACGTCCTCCTTATCTACTTATGCCAAATTAACTTGATTCGAAGTTTTCCGATAAAGTCAGCAGTGCAAGGCACGGGGACCTTGCACTACAAATCCCGTTAATTGGGTATTACAACCTACGATTATTAGTGATGCCACCCACTACCTAAAGGTAGGGGCTTCGGTTTCATAGCGACTGCGGTTTTCTCAAAGAGTCAACCGTCTTATTATCGCTCCACCAGCAGGCTATTATTCTGCATCAGAGCAGTTTTATCGTGCATCAAGACACGGGCACCCCAGCCTGCAAAATGTTTATGGCAGCATTTACATCTCTATCGTGGTGTGTGCTGCATTCTGGACATGTCCAATATCGGTCTGAAAGCGTTAGGTTCTGATTGCGGTATCCACAGTTAGAGCAAGGCTTTGTAGTGGGTTCCCAACGATTAGTTTTCAAGAATGTTTTACCGTATTTGGCAGAAGTCCATTGAAGTATCAAAGCAAATTCGCCAAAAGCGAGGTCAGAGATTTTGCGTCCCCAGAGCCGTTTCATGCCTTCGAGGTTCAGCGTCTCAATCACAATCTTATCATACCTTCGCACAAGACGGAGTGCTAACTTGAAAAACCAGTCCCGTCTGCTGTCGGCTATGTGCTTATTGACACTGGCAAGGTGTCGTTTCGCGCGAAACCAGCCATTAGATAGGTATTGTTTGCGTGAAAGTGCTTTGTGTGCAGAACGGATTGCGTTGAGACTTTGCTTGTAAAATTGTGGGGACTCTATCTTCGTGCCATCTGAAAGAGTGAGGAATGTTTTACAACCGAAGTCTGCCCCTGCCTCATTACCGGTCAAAGGGAGTTTCTCGGAAGGTTCGCAATCCTCACACACAAGTGTTAGGTAGTAATTTCCAACGTTGTCACGTTTGATTGTGGCTGTTTTGACAGTTCCAGTCCATTCGCGATGTTTCCAAAACGTAAAGGACTTTTTTAGACAGTTGATTGTTAGGCGGTTGCCTTCTATTTTGTAGCCCGCCTGTGTGAAAGTGAGGGACTTATATTTGTGATCCGGTTTGATTCTCGGTCTGCCAACCTTGCGTTTCGTTTTACCTGTTTGGCGGTCTTCAAGGTTGTCAAAGAAACACTGGTAACCTCTATCAATACGGATCGCAACAACTTGGATAACTTGACTCGGTAGGTGGTTCCAATGCTTTTTTGTCCTCTGTTTCAACTTCGTAATATGTTTCAAAATACGAGAAAGTGGAGCATATTTACGAAAAATACGATGGTAACGACGTTGCAGACGCAATAAATGGACATGTACGCTATATAGATCGTCTATCAGATTGCCAATCTGTATCAGGTTAGATTGATGAGAAAACTCATATTTATAGGTTTTCATGGGGTATCTCAAGTATCAAGCACTTAACCCCTTTTCAGTGGGTAGACAGGCACATAGTCTTGCGACTACGCTGAAAATGCCTGTCAACTTGATATTCTAATCATACAACTTTTTTAGAGAAAAGTCAAATCTTTTTTCACGAAGGAAACCAAAGGCCGTCTACATCCCGCAAGCTAAAGCATGGGGATTTGACAGAAGATCGTTAAAGGTATACAATTTGACATTATTCAAGTTCAGTAAAAACATAGTCTGTATCTTCAGCTTGAACATGACAGTTTGAACATAATCCACCAGAAGCGATGACTTTGAAATCATCGTCCTGTTTGCCTCGGGTATATTCAATGAATTCCCAATCGTTGTGATCTGGATTACTGCCTGCAATTTTTCGCATAATTGCGATGAGTCCAACATAGTCCTTATCGGGTCGGTATGCTTCTTTTACAACGATGCTACCATCAGGATATGGAAATTGCTGCTCGCCATCAGGTGCGATAGTATCCTGCGATTGGTTAACGTACACGTTCTTTGTCCCATCGTGCGGGTCTCTACCAGGAACAGGCGGAATTGGCTCAGCGTTAATTTTAAGCCATTTCTCATAACCCGCGACATCATCAGGGAGCCCCGGAAGCGCGACAACAAGTTCTTCAGTTTCTGGCTCTGTTTCTTCTTGCTCCGTTTGCTGAACAAGGTCCTCTAACTGCTTTTCTTCCAGGCAAGACGTGAACACTACGCAGGGAAATAGCATGATTGCAATACCGAGTAAAACTTTTAAAAACATTTGTGTGATTTTTTTATTAAACATGATTATCCTCCTGATTCAACAGTGCTTTTAGTATACAACAAAAAAGTCACTATAGCAATAATTAAATGGTTTGGCAAAATAACTAATTTATAGCAATTATAAATTCAGGTATAATTACGAACATAGGTGCATTGTGAGAACGCATATTACGCATTAGAGGTCAGAGCCATTCAGTTTTCAAGTTTTTCAGGACATTTTAGAGAAGATCGCGATTCGGAGATCGCTCCTACAGAAGAGAGACAAGTTTTTCAGGACATTTTAGAGAAGATCGCGATTCGGAGATCGCTCCTACAGAAGAGAGACAAGTTTTTCAGGACATTTTAGAGAAGATCGCGATTCGGAGATCGCTCCTACAGAAGAGAGACTTGAGCATCAGATGAGAACTACCGGACAATTGAATGGCTCTGATTAGAGGTTGACTTTTACATCCTTGTAATGTATAATCATAACATCACTGAGAGTTGTATCTGCCATATTTATTTGGTGCTGCTAATGTCATTAAGTACTCAATTATGGTAAGCGCGCTGTCAATAGTGTTCAAGTGTTTTTCAGAGCCATTCAGTTTTCAAGTTTTTCAGGACATTTTAGAGAGGGTCGCGATTCGGAGATCGCTCGGACAAGGGAGGGGAGGGTCGCGATTCGGAGATCGCTCCTACAGGGGAGGGGAGGGTCGCGATTCGGAGATCGCTCGGACAGAATATAGGAGGTCGCGATTCGGAGATCGCTCGGACAGAATATAGGAGGTCGCGATTCGGAGATCGTTCCTACAGGGGAGGGGAGGGTCGCGATTCGGAGATCGCTCGGACAGAATATAGGAGGTCGCGATTCGGAGATCGCTCCTACAGGGGAGGGGAGGGTCGCGATTCGGAGATCGCTCGGACAAGGGAGGGGAGGGTCGCGATTCGGAGATCGCTCCTACAGGGGAGGGTCGCGATTCGGAGATCGCTCGGACAAGGGAGGGGAGGGTCGCGATTCGGAGATCGCTCGGACAAGGGAGGGGAGGTCGCGATTCGGAGATCGCTCGGACAGAATATAGGAGGTCGCGATTCGGAGATCGCTCGGACAGAATATAGGAGGTCGCGATTCGGAGATCGCTCCTACAGAAGAGAACTACCGGACAATTGAATGGCTCTGAGTGTTTTTTCTACGATGTTAGGTATTTGTGGTTGAAATATACATTTTCAAACTTATCAGATTATTAAAACGTTTAGACTCTCGAAAAATAAAATAGGAAATGTGTGAATGGAACGAATTTTAGAACCTGAAGTCATGGACACAGCGGAAGCAGCCGCAGCTTATGATGCAATGCAGCACGGTGAGGTTGACGAGGCTTTTGTTGAGCGAGTTATTGCACTTGGTACAAACTCAGGGCATTTTCTTGATGTCGGTACGGGACCTGCCCAAATCCCAATTCTGCTTGCACAACGGTGTCCAGATATCCACATAACTGCTATAGACCTATCCGAGGAAATGCTAAAAATAGCGAAACACCATGTCGCTGAAGCCAATCTCACAAAACAGATAACACTTGAACACATTGATGCCAAAGTCTTGCCTTATCCTGACAATTACTTTGATGGTCTAATCTCTAACAGTATTGTCCATCATATTCACGATGC
The DNA here is from genome assembly GCA_965237835.1 of Candidatus Poribacteria bacterium. Taxonomy (GTDB): domain Bacteria; phylum Poribacteria; class WGA-4E; order WGA-4E; family WGA-3G; genus MSPOR6. The sequence goes on from OZ250160.1 coordinate 3,376,264, forward strand.
AATAAGTGCGCTTAAAGAGATGGGTCGAGTTGTGAAACAAAACGGTATAGTCTTAATACGTGACCTCATCCGTCCTGAAACACCTGCAGATGCGCAAACTTTTGTTGATCTTTATGCTGCAGAAGATACCCCTTACCAGCAGAAACTTTATTACGATTCATTCCTTGCATCATTCACGCTTGCAGAAGTTAACGAGATGTTGACTCAGATGTGCATGCCAGATGCCTCTGTAGTCCAAAGTACTGACCGCCATTGGTCGATTGAACGTAGTATTTAATGTATTTTGATTCTAACGAATGACTCCAAAAATGGGTTGACAAACATTATTTCATTAGGTAAAATTAAATAAGGTTCACTTTTCAAAAGGAGACATAAATGGCAGACGAAAATGGCATGACCGAATATACTGAAAATACAGATCGAAATTCCGCTGAAGGTGGTATTATCATAAACATCCTGCAGATGCAATCTATTGATATTCCACAGCGATTTGACAGAGTCAAAACAGATAATGGATGGATTATTAATGTGCTTGAACCAGGACGAATTACGATAAATTTCATTACAAGTATGAGAAAATTAGATACCGCTTTGTTGGCAGGAGATAGCATTGAGCGTGATGGTGAAGACATAATAATTATTCGGAATCAACCTGCAGATGCATACCGAACGCAGCGAAGCACATCATCATTAGCTCGTACTCGCAATGAATTGTTGGCGAATGTAACCCCCAGAGTAGGAGGGAATCCGGGGGAAAATTAAAACATATAGTTTTACTAAAAGCGTATACATTGAGAGAAGACTCACTAAATCCACCTATTTGTTCAGTCAACTGAGTTTACTTATTTTGGGAGGTACCGAACCATTTTAGAACGCATCTATAGGCTTATCTCAAGTTTAAAAGGTGGAACAATGGTGCCGACCGCAGTAGTGTTAAGCCCAGATAGTTTCGCGAAAGTTGTAGAAGAAAACCTTGAAACAATGGACGCGGAAAACAGTGGGTCCTTGAGGCTTGAACATCAACTCTCGCTCCCTGTCTCAGTTCGGTCAGAGGATACGGATATTGTCGTTGTAAAGGAATTGGTTCCGAACCCTTGTCCAATTTGTCACCATCCTTTAAAGTTTTTGAGAGAATTGATTGAACGTTTTGAGAAGGAAGAAACAAATCTAATCAGATGTCCACTTGGACACCGTTATTCAGGAACCATGAAGGTTTACCATCTGAACATTTTTCAGCAATCTGAAAGTTCTGAAACAGGGAATAAAGTTACAGAATGCCCAACATGTGGCGGCAAAAAAATCCAATATTTAGGACCTGCGGAGATGTTTTGTTTAGATTGCGATTGGGATAGTGGTATGGTTGCACGCTATCGCTCGTGAATGTATGTATAATTCTACAGAGAAGCGGTTATCACTCTTCCCACCAAGACCCTATGCTTTAGTTTGTGGGATGTAGGCGGAAACCTTTGGTGGACTTCGTGAAAAAAGAGCGGTAACCTAAATACCATAACCTTGTTTTTCAAGCGAAATGCCCGCTGGTGGAGCGACACTAAGACGGTTGACTCTTTGAGAAGACCGCAGTCGCTATGAAACCGAAGCCCCACCCTTTAGGATGTGGGTGCTATCACTAATTGATACAATTGTGGGACTGTAACGGAAAAGTCACCTGAGATGTGATAACTCTCTCCACCATCCTTGACTGTTCGGATGAGGATAGTCTTCTTGGGTCGGTGATAGTAATGTGCATCGGTTGTTTTACCCTCCTCCTGAAAATCAGGAAAATCTATCAGATCAAAATTAGCAGTCGTAAAATGCCGAATTTCTTGTCCTCGTTGTGCTGCGATGTTTCGTGCCATAGATAGACTTTTGAGGTAGACTTCCGGTCCCATCACAGCAGAACCTAAGTTGAGAAAAACACCACCTTCCAAATTTGAAACAGTATGGGCAAACTGCAGAAAATCCTTACCTGTTGTCCAACCAATTGCGGCGTAATCTGCAGCGGGGTGTTGGTCGGTTATATCGTAACCAACACCTTTGTGAACAGTTATTGGAACGCCTAAACGGAACGCTGCAGCAAAGAAACTTAGATCACGGTGCGGAAAGGAGATACCTTTTTCACTGTTCTGAATCAGTCTACCGATTGCCTCTCCAAAACCGATTTTATCTTGATAACCTCTGACGATTGCTTCGTTCAAATATCGTCCCGTTTCCTCCCAATTACCAAACTTGCCATCTCGTATGTATACCTCCACATCTTCAAGTGTAGCACCGATGTGCGCCATTTCAAAATCGTGGATAGCACATGCACCGTTGGTCGCAATATGTGTTATCAAGCCTCGCTCCATCAGGTCAATAATAAAACGTGAGTTTCCGCGACGCATTACATGGGCACCCATCATCCAAATGACCTGTTTACTGTTATTGTGTGCCTGGACAATCCGCTCCGCAACGATGTTAAGTCGATCATTTTTATAGGGGGGTGTATCTGCATCTAAGGTATAGATGTCCGCCGCGGTCATCTTGTGCTTACGATCAGAAAGTGGCAGGATTTTCAGATGAGTACGATCAAGTTGAGGCATTATTTCGGTTCAATGTGGTCCAGTGGACCGGAACACTATCTGTGTTGCATTTTGATAGAGACAATTTTTGACATACCTGCTTGCTCCATAGTTACGCCGTACATCACATCAGCGATCTCCATAGTGCGCTTGTTATGCGTGATAATCACAAACTGAGTGTTATCTGAATATGCGCGGATAAGATTTGTGAAACGTAGCACATTTGCTTCATCAAGCGCAGCATCCACTTCATCAAGTACACAGAAAGGACTCGGCTTAATTTTGAAGACAGCAAACAACAGACCGATAGCAACAAGAGAACGTTCACCACCGGACAGTTGGGTAATACTCTGCGGGCGTTTACCCGGCGGTCTGGCAATAATATCAATACCGGATTCAAGGACATTCGCTTCGTCTGTCAAGCGCAATTCAGTTTCACCGCCACCAAAGAGTTGGGCAAATACCTCTTGGAAATTGATCTTAACCTTCTCAAAGGTTTCAAGGAATACATCTCGCGAGGTTTGGTTGATTTTCTGTATTATTTGATAGGTATCTTGTAGTGATTGCTGAACATCATCACGTTGAGCAACGAGTGTATCCAAACGTTTCTTGTGTTCATCATAAGTTTCAATAGCTTTAAGGTTAACTGCCCCTATTGCCGAGAGATCAGCCTTCAATTTTTCGATGTTATCCATTAAATCAATATCGTCTATTTCAGGAACAGAAGATTGTGCATCGTTTTCAGTACTTTGTTCTTGGACGATAGGTTTTGGAATTTCATCAATTGAAACTTGGTATTTATCAAAGATTCGGGTAGAGATTGACTTTAACTGCATCTCAAGTTGTGTAGTTTTCACTTCAAATTGACGATGTGTGCGATTCTGTTTTTCAAACCGTTTTCGCGTTGCACGGATCTCTTTCTGCAGTGATTCAATTTCCCCAAGGGTAGCATCACGTTCTTCAGTCAGTTCTTCAAGTTTTACTTCTGCTTCAGCGCGATTTCCTTCAATCTGTAGGAAATCACGTTGTGCTTTTTGAATCTGTTCAGAGATATTGTGTTTAGTCTGCTCATCTGTGTCTATAAGTGCTTGTTGTTTTTCAATATCCTGTTCAATTTGAAGTCGTGTTTCATCGAGCGATACCAGCATTTTTGCTATACTATCCAAATTGTGACGTTGTCCTGCCAGAAAGATTTCCATATCCTGACATTCCGCAGTAATCTGCTGCTGTTTTCTCGTTTCACTCTCAATCTGTTCAGTCACGCGTTGAATCCCTCGTTGCGTTTGCGTGTGTTTCTTGGTGAGTTCCTCAATTTTTGCATCAAGCGTCTGCTGGTCATCAAGTGAAATATCAACAGTTTGTTGAAGTTGCTTGTTTTGTGTATCAACATCAGCGAGCTGCATTTCGATACGTGAAATGTTTTTGTCAGTTTGCTCAAGATCCTTTGTAATTGCTGTCTTTTCAATCTGTTTATCTTGCAATTGTACAATGAGTTTTTGCCGGGATTGTTGGGCTTGAGCAATTGTTGCAGCGTATGATTTCCGTTCTGCATCTTTCTGATTGACAATTTGGGTCAATTCTCCGATTTTGGATTTCAGTACATCAAGTTCTCGCGTACAACTGAGGAGTCTGCTTTTCTTTTGGTCGGTATATCCCCCCGTGATGGCTCCCGATGTATTGATCAGTTCACCCTCTAACGTAACCAATCGAACGTTTGGTCGGAATCGTCGTGTCAGCGCGACAGCGTCATCCAAATTTTCGATAACGAGGGTGTTACCCAATAGGTGTTGGAGAGCGATTTCGTATTTGTAATCGTATTCCACCAATTCTTTAGCAATACCGATAACCCCCGGTTTATCAAGGAGTGCGTCATCAGAAAATGTTCTTCGTCGTAAAATGTCAAGAGGTAGAAATGTTACTCTGCCAGCACGATGTTTCTTGAGAAAGGCGATCCCCGCATCGGCAGCCTCAGCGGTTTCGGTGACAACATTTTGGATAGCACTGCCGAGTGCGACCTCAATTGCAACTTCGTACTCAGTATCAGTATTGATTAGTTCGGCAACGACACCACAAATCCCGCCAAACTGGTCTGGAAAATGCGATTTTGCCTGCATTATTGCGCGTACACCTGCGTAGTACCCTTCATACGTAGATTGTAGTTGCTCCAACGACTTATACCGCGAAACATTATCACCTAACTTATCTTGAAACCCATTAATTTCAGATTCAATCTTACGGAGTAGATCCTGGCTTTGATTGAACGTGGTTTCAACCTTGTCTTTCTCGGTACCAATCTGAAACAATTCAGTTTCTAATTGGGTTACCGCACGTTGAATTTGTTCGCGATCATCCTTAGCAGCCTTAAGTTCTGTATTCAAAGTATCAGAATTTTCTTGAAGTCTATTTAGACGACTCTGCGTATTTGTTACCTCGTGTTCAATTGATAAACGTTCTTTTTCACGTTGAGTTATTTCTACAGCGGTTTCTTGCAATACAACTTGTCTTTCTTGAATAGACTGTTTCGCTCTGTCAATTCGTGAGGTTAACTCCCCTAAAACTTGTTGTTTTGCAGATAAACGGCTCTTTTCTATCTTGAACGAGGATTCATCTTTTTTCAACTCTTGAGTCTTCTCACGTTTTTGTGTTTGGATGTTGGCGTGTTTTATCCTTAATGATTCAAGTGTTTCCTGTGCCCTCTGACGCTGCTGTTGAATATTTAACTGGCGTTCTTTATGTAGAACAATTTTTCGTTCTACGATCTCAATACGTTCAGTAATCACACGTACATCATCGTGAGAGGTTGTGATTGCAGCATCAAGTTCGGATCGTTTATCAGATGCGCTTTCAATCTGTTCATCGGCTTCTTGCAATAGTTGATTTGCTTCTGCCACCTCGTTTGCAATAGCATCTAATTGACTTTGGATTTCACGATATTCTGTTGCATGTTTTTCATATTCACGACATGCGAGACCTAATTCTAATTGTTGGAGTTGTTCTTGTAAAGATTGGTAGTGATGTGCTTGTTCAGCTTGTATTTTCAAGGATTCTGTTTCACGCTGAGCTTCTTGAATTATGTCATTAATACGGACTAAATTCTGTTCAGTTGCTTCTAATTTCCGCATTGCAGTTTTCTTATGGTGCTTATATTTTGTAATACCTGCAACTTCATCAAAAAGGAATCTGCGTTCTTCCGGACGCACGTTAAGAATTAGATCAATTTTGCTCTGTTCCATTACGGAATAGGCGTCCACTCCGACACCGGTATCCATAAAAAGTTCGCTTATGTCGCGAAGTCTACAAGGAACTCGGTTGATAAGATAGCTGCTATCTCCGTTGCGTGTCAACTGTCTGCGTACTTCAACTTCTGGTGATCCGATAGAAAGATTTTCAGAAATGTTGGTAAATGAGAGCGCGACTTCTGCTTTTTGGGCAGGACTAAAGTTTGCGCCGCCATTAAAAAGGAGGTCTCGCATATTGGTACATCTGAGCGCACGGGCACTTTGCTCGCCAAGTACCCATCGAATTGCATCAGAGACGTTACTTTTTCCACAACCGTTAGGACCAACTATTGTCGTAATCCCCGGTTCCAGTATAAGTTCAACTTCTTCGGCGAAACTTTTAAATCCGCTGATTTTGATACTCTTTAAGTGCAAAGATAACCTCCCGCCAAAATAACCCGTTGTTTACGCGTTGTGCTAGTTAACATGTGGTATATTTATCTTTCACATGTTTGTCTCGTTTGGATTTGAATTCCGCAACTTTTTCAATGCACGACCCCATTCAAAGGTAGGAGGGAATTCCGATCCCCGACAGAGTATCGCGATTCGGAGATCGCTCCTACAGAATATGAACAACTGTGAAAAACAACAAAACTATTACGTAACTAGCACAAGTCGTGTTGTTTATAATTTTCTTTATAACTTAACGTTTTGTCACCGCGTATCTAAACTACTTGTTTATACGCAAAATATCTAAAATAGGTTTCATTCTGGATTTAAAGTCCTTGCCAACGTTAATATGTCGATTTCGGTTGGGTCAGCATTCCATAAAACCTTTACTGCCTCACGAACAGTGGCACCGGTGGTGAAAACATCGTCAAAAATAAGTATATTCTTGCCACGGACAACTTCTTCTCTCAGTAATTCAAAAGCTCCAATAATATTTGTTTGGCGAGCATTTCTATCCAAACTGCTCTGTGGTGACGTGTTCTTTTGTCTAATTAGGGTGTCTGTTTCAACACTTACTCCAGTCGCTTTAGCAATTCCTTTAGCAAGCAGTGTGGATTGGTTAAATCCGCGTTCACGCAACCGTTTTTTATGAATTGGGACAGGAAGGATGTAGTCGTAGTCTGTGATGCTACAGTCATTAGGGATATGTTCTACTATCAGTTGCGCGAGATGTGCTGCGAGGGTTGTTCGTTTTTCGAACTTAAAGAGATGTATTGCTTGTTGGAGAACCGCTTCATAAATAGCAATTGAACGTAGTTTTCCATACCGTGGTGGATTGGTGGCACATTCATCACAGCGTCCTTCAGTATTCGGAATACCACATATTTTGCACCACGGTGGTTTGATAGTAACAATATCGTGCCAGCATGTATCGCACATATAAGGTACAGATTCAAGTCCGAGTTGTTCTTCACAGGCTCTGCATTGGGCAGGATAGAGGAATGTCACTGCTGTTTCGATTGTCTGTTGTAAGAAGTGATGTCTTAATTGCATTATTTTATGATGTATGGTGCCTACGGTAATGACACGTAGTGGGTCGCGACCAGGAGGTCACTCCTGCAGAAAAAGATGTATTATGACACATAGTGGGTCGCGACCAGGAGGTCGCTCCTACAGAAAAAGATGTATTATGACACGCGGAGGGTCGCGACCAGGAGGTCGCTCCTACAAGAAGAAAAGGTATGCAGGTTAGATAACGCGAAATCCGCCGAATGCTATGCAAGCAAACGGCAGATTTTAAAATGTTTAATCTACATCATGTGGTCCGCATGCGGGTCAGGACCTGCAGAGAAATCTGGTGGCTCTTCAATATCTGTAATCAGTGTTTCAGTTGTCAAAAGCAATCCAGCAATACTGCAAGCATTTTGAAGTGCAGACCGGACAACCTTTGTTGGGTCAATAATACCAAATTCAAGCATATCTCCGTATTCCTCGGTTGCAGCGTTGAACCCGTAGTTACCTTCACCGTTTTCGACTTTAGAAAGAACGACAGCCCCTTCTAACCCAGCATTTTCTGCGATTGCCCGGATAGGTGCACGTAAAGCTTCCCGAACAATATTGACACCTGTGCTTTGATCGTCTTCTAATTCAAGTGCGTCGATTCCTGAGATTGCACGCAACAAGGCAGTTCCACCACCAGCAACTATACCTTCTTCTATAGCTGCCCGTGTCGCTGCGAGAGCGTCCTCACAACGTGCCTTTTTCTCTTTCATTTCTACTTCAGTGGCTGCACCAACGTTGATGACAGCAACGCCACCTGCCAATTTGGCAAGCCTTTCTTCGAGTTTTTCACGATCATATTCTGATGTTGTGTCTTCAATTTGCGTTCGTATCTGTGCAATTCTTCTGTCAATGCTATTTTTAGCACCAAATCCTCCAACAATCGTCGTGTTTTCCTTATCAATCGTAACACGTTGTGCTGTACCCAACATTCCGATGACAATGTTTTCCATCCTGATACCGGTGTCTTCAGAGATAACTTGTCCTGCAGTCAAAATAGCAATATCTTCAAGCATTTCCTTACGTCGATCACCAAAGCCAGGTGCTTTCACTGCGGCAACTTGAAGATTACCACGAAGTTTGTTCACCACTAATGTTGATAATGCTTCCCTTTCAACATCTTCTGCAATAATTAAGAGAGGACGTGAAAGTTGTATTACTTTCTCCATAATCGGCACTAAGTCCGCTACCATGGAGATTTTCCCTGTATTAATGAGAATATACGGGTTCTCAAATTCAACAATCTGTGCTTTTATATCAGTTACAAAGTTTGACGATAGGAACCCTCTGTCAAACTGCATTCCTTCTACAATGTCAACAGTAGTCTCCAAGGATTTCCCCTCTTCGATCGTAATGGCACCATCATTTCCAACTTTCTCAATTGATTCAGCTACAAGTGTACCGATATTGCTATCATTTGCAGGATCGTTGGCAGCGATTGACGCGACATGTAGTATATCTTCATGCGTATTAACTTGTCTGCTTTGGTTTGTAATTGCATCAACAGCAGCAACAACAGCTTTATCAATACCAATTTTCAACTGCATGGGGTCAGCCCCTGCGGTAACGTTTTTAAGCCCTTCATGAAGGATTTCCTGTCCTAACAAAGTGGCAGTGGTCGTCCCGTCACCAGCAGCATCGTTTGTTTTGGTAGCAATGGATTCTAGTAATTGGGCACCCATATTTTCGTATGGATCAGCGAGTTCAATTTCTTTTGCAACGGTCACACCATCACATGTTACCAAGGGGGCACCGAAAGATCTCTGGATGACAACGTTTTGACCTCGTGGACCGAGTGTCACCTTTACTGCATTTGCAAGTACATCTGCACCGCGTTTTAAGGCGCCCCTCGCTTCTTCGTCAAAAATTATTTGTTTTGCTGGCATTAAATTCCTCCTCAAATGATTTTAATATGCTTTTTGTGATTATTATTTTGAGATATATAATTATAACCCGAGTTCAATATTTGATTCCGAGTGTCTGTCCATAAGATAAAAAAGAGTTGGGTTTCACTCATTTTTCTGTCCTTTCAGTTTAAATGGAGAATGAATCACGTTTTTGTGTCGGATTTTATTGTGGGCTCCGTTCTACCCAACGGACAGTAGTCATTGAATCTATTATTGAACTTACGTTAATTATAACATGCAGGATGTATAAAGTCAACTTTTTTAGCGTTCTATGGCGAGATAGAACGCTGGCGAGACGAATGATTGTTGAAGAAATCACCATAGAAGAAACACAAGAAGTTAACAATGATAAGTTTATCCTAAATAATATCACCAACATCCTAAGTGGTGTCACAGTGGAGCCTATTTTTCTTGCTACTGTGATACTTGTGACACCTGTGAAAAAGTCGTTGGGTTGCTCCTGAAATCTGTAGACACGAAGGGAAAACCCAGTGATAGTAAGGCTAAACGGCACGGACTTCTCATAGGTGAAACAGAATGACCGACATTATTATTCTCTAAAATGGTATCACAGTAGAGCCTGTTTTTCTTGCTACTGTGATACTTGTGACACCTGTGAAAAAGTCGTTGGGTTGCTCCTGAAATCTGTAGACACGAAGGGAAAACCCAGTGATAGCAAGGCTAAACGACACGGACACCTCACGGATAAAACAGAATAACCGACATTATTATTCTCTAAAATGGTATCACAGTAGAGCCTGTTTTTCTTGCTACTGTGATACTTGTGATACCTGTGAAAAAGTCGTTGGGTTGCTCCTGAAATCTATCTGATATTTCTCATACTGGTCTTGAACCTAATAATAATCAATAGAAACAAGGTATACCGCCATGAAAATGCGTTTTTGCTGTGTCCATTTTCCTTGACTTTTATAGCATGAGATCCCATTCTAATTACAGATTTGAATATAAACAAACATTAGGAGGACATCTCATGCTAACTCATCTTATCAAATCTACCACTTTTTTTCAAGGACTTCTATCTTCACAGCCAGGGTTATTTAGTTTTAGGCTTTTTGTCCATTTTATCCGAAAAGTCGCGATTCGGAGATCGCTCCTACAGGGGAAAGTCTTAGATTGAAAATCTAAGTATTCGGAGAACTAAATAGCCCTGTCTTCACAGCAGGGTTATTTAGTTTTAGGCTTTTTGTCCATTTTATCCGAAAAGTCGCGATTCGGAGATCGCTCCTACAGGGGAAAGTCTTAGATTGAAAATCTAAGTATTCGGAGAACTAAATAGCCCTGTCTTCACAGCAGGGTTATTTAGTTTTAGGCTTTTTGTCCATTTTATCCGAAAAGTCGCGATTCGGAGATCGCTCGGACAGCGGAGAGTCTTAAATTGAAAATCTAAATATTCGGAGAACTAAATAGCCCTGTCTTCACAGTTTCGGACCTTGAAACAGTGTTTTGTTAATACCTTGGTGTTTTTGTCAACCTGCCATCTATTTGGACTCACTAACCCGAATCAAGTGGCGGATGCGTTGTCTATTCCGAAAGCGAGACTATATCGGGAACTGAACACGATGAGTCTTTATCTCTGGCAGCATCTTTTCGTGCGTATCGGGTGTTCTATTGCGTTAGAGGCGATCCGGGAGGTTGTCCCAAAAAGTGCTTCTACGCTATCGCGTCTGTGTATTGTCATCAGTGTGGATGATACCTTTGTTTTTCGCTATGGAGAGGGTCTCGCCTACACATCCGATTGGTGGTCTTCTCAAGCAAAACAGCCGATGAAGGGGCAAAATATATTGGGGATCGTCCTAAAGATTGGAGAACGGATCATTCCCCTGAACTGGTATTCGGGAAACCACTGCGTGCTTGTGAAATCCTGCGGATATGGTCTCAACACCACGGTATAGAACAGTATTGGCAGAATACGCGTGTGGTATTCTGCATGATCTGAAAACAGACCTAAACCTCACATCCATGAGCCTAAAAGGACAAAATGGTGCGTATGCGAACTTAGGCGTGAAAGTGATGAGCTACCTTTTGGGACAACATGTCAGTCGTTCCGTGCGAAAAACATTTCATCAAACACAACTTGAACTCACAGGACAAAGACAGATGCTGTCTGTTCTCAGCGAGCATTTTCATGACGAATGGACAAGAAAACACTCATAAACATTGACATCTGAAGGTTTTTGATAAATATCAGATTACTTTTCACACCTGACGGCATAGGGTTATTTAGTTTTAGGCTTTTTGCCCATTTTATCCAAAAAGTCGCGATTCGGAGATCGCTCCTACAGCGGAGAGTCTTGAGCAAAAGTTCAAAATTATTGGAAAACTAAATAACCCTGCCTGACAGCAAAATAAGTGTTGACAGATAAATGTAGCCATTATAAAATGGCACTCAAGACCGTTGAGGGGAGGGAAAATGATGCGACAGCGCAAATTTGGGAGAACAGGGTTGACCGTTTCTGAAATAGGGATGGGAACATGGGAACTCGGTGGGCGCGAATGGGGAGATATTGGCGAGAAAGAGGCTGTTGATCTTCTACGATATGCCTTTGAAAAGGGGGTCACCTTTTACGATACCGCTGACCAATATGGCGGTGGACGCGCTGAACGTCTTTTGGGGGAAGCTTTTTCTGCACTTGGTAGTCGGGTTGTCATTGCAACGAAACTCGGATATGAATTGGATTCCGATGGTTGGATGAGTCAAGGTGGGACAGTTCCTGCATTCAACGTATCACGAGATTATATCCGTCAAGCGGTCGAAGGGAGTCTAACTCGTTTAAAAAAGGATGCGATAGACATTTATCAATTCCATGCACCACCTTCCGCGGAAATGTGGAATGAGGCTTTCGGTGCGATGGATGAACTCAAAACCGAAGGAAAAATCCGTTTTTATGGGTTATGCCTCGGAAATGAAGTACAAGCACTTAAGGCGATAGCGGAAACCAATATCTCTTCCCTGATGCTGACCTACAATATCCTCAACCAAGGCATGGCGACTCCTGTGATGGAAACAGCCGCTGAAAAAGGCATTGCTGTTGTTGCACGTCAACCGTTGTCTTCAGGATTGCTTTCTGGACAACTCAATGCGGACACCGTATTTGCCGAAAACGATTATCGGAAGACGTGGCCTCGCGAGAAATTCATCGCCGATTTAGAACGTGTGGAAGAAATCAAGTCTATAGTTGCGGATAAAGCGCGAAGTTTACCGCAAGCTGCTCTGAAATTTATTTTAGCACATCCCGCAGTCTGTAGTGTCATACCCGGCATGATGACTCCTGCGCAAGTTGACGATGGCGTCTCTACATCTGGATCATCCCCACTCCCCGCTGTTATTCTGGAAAAACTACGCGACAATTAAGGAAAATTGAATGAAAGTCATTGCAGACCTATGTGTTGTTCCGATGGGTGTCGGTGTGTCTGTCTCAAAATATGTTACCGCGTGTGAAAATGTGCTGAAAGCGGCGGGCTTGAAAACTAAACTGCACGCTTACGGCACTAATATTGAAGGCGAGTGGGATGCTGTGTTTGCAGCGATTAAACGTTGTCATGAGACCGTGCATGAAATGGGCGCGCCCCGAATTACGACAACACTGAAGTTTGGTACACGGGTTGACAAATCCCAAACAATGGAAGATAAGGTTAGCAGTGTCCAAAAACATTTAGCAGCAAAATGACAAATTTTTTATGAAACAAAGTCTTGATTTTTTTTGACATTCTGTTAAAATAGTATTGAGTCGGATGACTGAAAACTTTATGAAACAAAGTCTTGATTTTTTTTGATATTCTGCTAAAGTAACATAGAAATGTAATTTACGTTTATACATTATAATAAATTTTAAAGGAGGTTTTATATTTTAATGTACAAAAAAATATATCTGATAGCGTTGACGTGTCTGCTGAGTCTTTCGGTTATGACGTTCACTGCTGATGCGCAAACAGAAATACTTGGTCCGTGGCTTTGGGTGATTGCACCATGCGCAGCAAACCAAGGCGGACAGGCATCCACCGATATTGATTCCCTTGCAGTTGCCAGCAACAACGAAGTCACCGAAGAGGAAGTCACAAAGAAAGGTGCAAAAGAGGGTGATGTAGTAGGCGATTACAAATGGATTTTAGGCACGATAGCTGCTGGAGGCGACATTAACGTAATGTTAGTTAGTCTTGGCGTGATAAATAACGCTGATTTCAACGATGTTTCGTCTTATGCGCTCATTACGATTAAATCTTCAAATGCACAGCCCGGTGTGACCATGAAGACAGGAAGTGATGACTCAATCAAAGTCTGGGTCAATGGTAAAGTGGTTTTTACCAATGCGGTTAACCGCGGACGCGCAGTGTGGCAAGACACTTTCCAAATAGACCTAAAAAAAGGTGATAATCTGTTATTAGTAAAGGTCAGTGAACGCGGCGGTGGTTGGGGCATGCACGTCGGTATAGATGCCGAATACACATTGGGAAGTTTGCCGGGTCAATTACCCGTTGAACCCGCTGGAAAGTTGACAACCCGATGGGCAGAAATTAAACGAACACGCTAATTCTGTCGTTTCATAATTAGGCAAATTTCGTACTGTTTTTTTTGGGGTTCTCTTTTAGAGAAATTAACATCTGATTTTGCATTTACCGCACAATGAAGAAAAATGATCTAATATCGTTTTTTTTTTGACTTGATTTAGTTGCGGTTATTTGTTAAACTTATGTAAAGTTGTTGTCCTATCTTTCAAAGATTGTTAGAAATTGCTGTTTGAAGGTGGACAACCTTAAATTGAAGTTTATTTTTCAACGAAATATAGTTGGAGGTATTTGATGTACAGGAAATTATTTGTAATAGGGATAGTCTGTTTGATGAGTCTTGCCGTTATGACATTCACTGCCGATGCGCAAGAACAAATTCTTGGTCCGTGGCTCTGGGTAATTGCCCCGACCGAGGCAAACCAAGGCGGACAGGCATCCATCGATATTGATTCTCTTGCAGTTGCTAGTAGCGACGCTGTTACTGAAGCTGCGGTAGCAGCAGGTGGTGCAAACGAAGGGGACGTTGTTGGTGATTATGCGTGGACGCTTGCTGAACTCCCTGCTAGTGGTGACATCAACGTGATGCTCGTTGCGGCAGGAATGATAGAAAACGCCGATTTCAACGATATTTCGTCTTATGCGCTCATTACGCTTGTATCTGAGGCAGCTCAGAATGATGTGATAATGAGAACAGGGAGTGATGATTCTGTCAAAGTCTGGCTCAACGGTGAAGCCGTTTTTACCAATGCAGTGAACCGTGGACGCGCAATGTGGCAAGATGAATTCACAGTTAATCTTGTAGCAGGAGATAACCTTCTGCTTGTGAAGATTGGTGAACGCGGCGGCGGATGGGGCATGCACGTCGGTATTGAAGCCGATGTTACTGCTGTCTATAAAGCTCCCCCTCCTCCCATAGTGGACATTACCGGAGAATGGCTCTGGATGATCGCACCAACCGAAGCAAACCAAGGCGGCGCCAATTCTACGGATATTGATTCCCTTGCAGTTGCCAGTAACGATGAAGTTACCGAAGCAATGGTCGCTGAGAATGGTGCAGCCGAAGGCAATAGCGTCGGTGATTATGATTGGATCCTCTCTGAACTTCCTGATAACGGTGACATCAACGCGATGCTCGTGGCTCTCGGTGTGTTAGAAAACGCCGATCTCAACGATGTTTCGTCTTATGCGCTCATTACGCTTGTCGCTGACGAAGCGATGGAAGGTGTCGGAATGGGTGTAGGTAGTGACGATTCCATCAAAGTCTGGCTCAACGGTGAAGTCGTTCATACCAACGCAGTAAACCGTGGACGTGGAAGATGGCAAGATGAGTTCCAAGTCAACTTGGTGCAAGGCGATAACCTGCTGATGGTCAAAGTCAGTGAACGCGGCGGTGGATGGGGAATGCACGCCGGCATTCGTGCCACTGTGGAAACTGCATATAGACCAGCTGCAGAAGTTGGCACGGCAGTTGAAGCCAAGGATAAACTTGTCACCACTTGGGGTAAATTAAAAAGTAGCAAATAACACCATAGTTATGTAATGTAACTGCTACAATATTAGTTGTTATCTATTCTATTTCGTTAAACATTAAAGGACAGTGCCATGGCACTGTCCTTTAATGTTTAAGCTCTCTCAATAGTTCATGTGAGGCACAGAGATCTCCCTCTACAATCGGGTAATACCATTTCTGAATGACAACATCTCATTAGCAAAAAACGCGTTTGTAGTCGCGCAATTCATTGCGCCTCGGACATTTACCTTCGTCAAAAGTTCAAATTCTCATTAATGGGAGTTTATTTATCAGAAATGGTATAAGGTAGTGAATCTTAAGCATCCTTCTTGCTTTTCGCAAGGGAATCGGTGAATGTATTGAGAACTTGGAAAACACTGGCAAACACTTCTCCAATTGTCTCGGCGTGCACTAATGTGTTATCGTATTTCAATTCTCTACCGTAGATGTTATTCACTTTGTGGCGGAAATCCAAAAGTTCACCTAATTGGTGATATGTCTGCTCTGAAATTATAGGTGGTCTTTCAGGACGTTGTTTTGTCATCTGTTCAAGTAAATTCTTATGCCATCTACTTCCGCGTGGTAGGTGTCCATCCACTTCGTTTGCAATCCGCTCAAAAATTCGTTCTATGCCACTATAGATATCAGCAAGATCTGTGGCGATTGTATTCTCAATGAATTCTCTTGCCCGAATAGGTAGCACGTCAATGCTTTCCAGTCCTCTCCGGATTCGTGATAGCGTATCTTCTATTTTTGTGAGTTCATCATTGATACGTTGTGTGAGTCTTTTTCTGTTCATTTCGTATATTTCTTCCTCCACGGCAGGGAAGACTTGACGGTGTAAATGCTCGTAAAGTGTCTTCCATAATGTAGGGAGTTCCCCTTTCTTTATAGGAATCGCTTGCTGTTGTACTCTTTCTCGGAAAATCCCTTTCGTTGTATCAAAATTAATGAGGTCAATTTTGAATCCTGTCCCAATGTCCATAACTTTGTTGTTTGCCTCTGAATGTGCTTTATCCGAGA
Organism: Candidatus Poribacteria bacterium; assembly: GCA_965237835.1. GTDB lineage: Bacteria > Poribacteria > WGA-4E > WGA-4E > WGA-3G > MSPOR6. The sequence goes on from OZ250160.1 coordinate 3,392,516, forward strand.
GTCCCCATACCGCAATATCAATATCTGATGACTTTGTGAAACTGATCGGTTCTGCAAGCGACCCGAAGGCAGCAACCTGTGTCGCACCGAATTCGTCATAGAGAAGTGTTGCGACCTCATAAGCGACCTGCCACGCGCGTTCTATTAACGTTTCATCGACTTTTCGGCTATTCCATCGGCGTTCAAGCTGCTTTCTACAAGATGCAAGTTCTTCTGGTGTTATCTGATTTAATTTTGGCATCACGATACTCCTTGCAATTCCAAGGTTTCACTCAGATGGCACGCAACTTTAATATCGGGTGTGATTTCACGCAGTTCCGGTGTTTCTTGTTTGCAAATATCGGTAGCATAGCGGCACCGTGGGTGGAAATGACACCCTGTCGGCGGTTGAGATGGATCGGGCACATCCCCTTCAAGCCGAATAAGTTCACGTTCACGTTGCCACTTTGGATCTGGAAGCGGAACGGCGGATATCAACGCCTCTGTGTAGGGGTGTTTTGGTGATTGATAGAGTGTCGCTGCATCGCTAATCTCAACAATCTTTCCGAGATACATCACTGCCACACGATCGCTGATATGTTCAACAACGCTTAAATCATGTGCGATAAAGATATAGGAAAGTTGAAATTTTTCCCGTAACTCCACCAGAAGGTTGAGAATTTGCGCCTGCACGGAGACATCAAGTGCCGACACTGGTTCATCTGCTACGATTAGATCGGGGTGAAGTGCTAATGCACGCGCAATCCCGATACGTTGACGCTGACCACCGCTGAAGGCGTGTGGGTAACGGCGCATGTCCTGTGGTTTTAAACCGACAGATTCCAAGAGTTCAACAATTTGGTCTCGTAGTTCATTTCTTTTTACGGTGCGATTAACGCGCAGCGGTTCACCCACAATGCCTTCTACCGTCATACGAGGGTTCAGAGAAGACTGCGGATCCTGGAAAATCATCTGGATATGTCTGCGAAAAGGACGCATCTGTTGAGATGTCAATTTTGCCAAATCTACTTGTTCATTACCAAATGTGAAGCTGCCGCTTGTTGGTGAAATTAATCGGAGTAGACACCGGCTGGCGGTTGTCTTTCCACAGCCGCTTTCACCGACCAATCCAAGGGTTTCGCCGCGTTCTACGTCGAAACTGATGCCATCAACCGCTTTCACCTGTCCGATAGTTCGGCGGAGAATGCCTTTTCGTATCGGAAAATATTTACGTAAATCTTTGACTTCAAGCAGTTTTGACATCGGTATTTTCCTCACAAAGCCAGCACCTAACTGCCTGTCTATCTTTATCGTTATTAGTATTTTTTGGGACATCAATAATGTTAAGTTCAGGCATCTGTTCACAAGCATCCATCCGTTCGGTACATCGTGGTTGAAAAGAGCATCCGATAGGCAGTGCTAATGGGTGCGGCACCGTTCCGGGAATAGAGTGCAGCGTTTTTTGCTGCCCCTCCCCGAGTGTTGGAATGGAGTTGAGCAAGCCACGCGTGTATGGGTGCAAAGGATTATAGAAGATGTCGTCAACATTTCCCTTTTCGACCACACGTCCAGCATACATCACGACCACTTCGTCAGCCATATCGGCGATAACACCTAAGTCGTGTGTAATCAACATGATCGCCATCCCGATTTCCGCTTGTAGTTCCTGCATTAGGGCGAGGACTTGTGCTTGAATCGTGACATCAAGTGCCGTAGTCGGTTCGTCTGCGATGAGGAGCGTGGGGGCACAACAGAGTGCCATGGCAATCATCACGCGTTGCCGCATTCCGCCTGACAGTTGATGCGGATACTCATCCACGCGTTGGTCAGGTGCAGGGATGCCTACACGGGCAAGCATCTCAATAGCACGTTCGCGCGCCCATTTTGGTGTTGCTTGCAAACCGAAACGTGCCAGAGTCGAACGTTTATGTTCTTGGTGTAACACAATAGCCTCAGCGATCTGGTCTCCAACGGTATAGACAGGATTTAGTGATGTCATCGGCTCTTGGAAGATGATAGCTATTTCGTTGCCCCGTATTTTTCGCATCAACTCGCGTCGCGGCGATACTTGTGCTATATCTAACGGTTCTTCTGTTTCATCGCGGTAAAACAGAATCTCACCCTTCTCAATCCTGCCCGGATTCGGCACAAGTTGGAGAAGCGAAAGTCCGGTGATACTTTTTCCACACCCGCTCTCTCCTACGATGCCAACGGTTTTACCACGTGCAATGGAAAAACTGACATCGTTCACGGCGTTTACAACGCCACCATCTGTAGGGAATACTGTTTTTAAATTAGAGACTTCAAGCAGGGGTTGTGTCAATTTTTCATCCTATACTATAATTTTGATTCTGTGAATGTGTGTATTTATTTTACCGTAAAATGGGTTGGAAGGCAATCTATTTTGAGTTATACTATTTCTGAAAAATAAAATATCATTATAAGATTTTGGGATTCACACTAATGCAATCGTGCAAGAGGCGCGTGAATTGCGCGAGGACAAACACGTTTTTGCTAATGATAACGTGAGTTTGATATATAGCAAATTCTAAACATAAATGGACATTTTCGTAGGGGTTAGGTTACCTAACCCCTACGGGCGAGAAGACCTCGCCCCTACGAGAAGCCCGACATCTTGTTTTTATCAAACTCACGTTAATGATAGACAATCATTCAGAAATGGTATTATATGTGATTTGGGTATAGAAACCAACATTCTTATCCAATAAAAAAGAGACGCAAAAATTGCGTCTCTTTTGTGAACTACTTTCAGTTACTTGAGATCTTAGATAGATACACTCTTCTCCTTACAAATTTGTTTTGATGTCACTCCAGAATAGGGCAAGTTTTTTGTTTGCCGTGTTTGAGAGGTGTAAATCAACGGTTTCAGTACCACGATTGATCACCTGGGAATGCCACATCTCTGATGTCTTAATGTCAGCAAATAGGTTGGAAAGGCTTACACGATTTTCATTTGATGCCTTTATAGGAAGTGCTTTATCAATCTTATCACTTTCGTGTTTTAGCGTCGCCCACGGTGAAGGTGAAATGCGTATGTTTCGGAGACGTGCCTCTTCCATCGCAGTATAACCGAATTCCTGTGGCGGTGCGTCTGTAAAGAAAGCAAATTTCACCATGAAAGCTGACGCGAGTACATAACAGAGAAGCGCAGCACAATTCACAAACTTTGGTGAGAACTCTAACTTCAACTTACCGAACACCCATGAGATAGGGCTTGCAAAGAAAGCAGTTTGACTCTGCTTATGTATCTTCCGAATTTGATGTTGGATATTTCCGAGTAACTCGGGGGGTGGCTCCGGTGCTTCAAGGCTGCCCAGTAAAGCGGCAGTATGCCATAATCCTTCATATTCGACTTGGCACGCCTTGCAGCCGCGCAAATGTTGTAGAAATTCACGCCGCTGCGCACCCTTTAACGTGGAATCTTGACGATGTAAAACCAAGTTTTCACGAGTCTGTTCACAATTCATTTTAACAATCCTCGCTTTTATGGGTTGAGAATTTGCTCACGTGGCGACCATGATTTCTCAATAGTAGTATTTTTCCAACTTCACTTTGAGATTTTGCATAGCTTTATTTAATCGTGAGGCGACAGTTCCGAGAGAGCAGTCAAGGATTTCAGCGATCTCTTTGTATTTGAGGTGTTGCATATAATATAACGTAACAACCTCACGTTGCTTCGGAGGCAATCGGTCGATAGCCGCTTGAATTACCTGGCGTTGTTCAGTCTTAATCGCTATCCGTTCGGGTATCTCCCGTTCTTCAGTCATGCCTTGCGCTGCGGTCTCTTCGGTGTATACGTCCAGCATTCTGTTGCGGGATTTGGCTTTTCGGATGTATTGATTGCAAGTGTTCATGCCGACACGATATAACCACGTTCCGAATTGCGATTGGAATCGAAACGTTTTTATTGACTTATAAGCCTCTAAGAACGTTTCTTGCGTGGCATCTTCGGCATCTTCAGCGTTACCGAGCATGCGGTATGCAAGCCCATAGATTTTGGTATGGTGACGATTGACCAATTCGTTGAATGCTTCAGCATCGCCCTCTACTGTTTTGTGTACATAAACGTCATCTGGAATCATAAAAGTCCACCTTGCGCAGATGTTACAGAGTTAGTTGTATCGGAAATATAATTTCTTCGTTTTTTTCGAATTTTTTTATTGTGAGGAATTTAATCTGTGCGACATGTCTCACCGATAATACGAAACGTTTCGTATTATCGGTTTCAAACTCTGTTTCGCAATCATAACTGGCTTGCACGTTTGGTGCTCCACACCAATCACATCGTTTGGAAAAGGTGTGTGTTTTCTGTGTCAAGAGTGTCTGTTTTTGATTATTTCAAAAAGCGTGGAGATGGTGAATCTAACGATTGCGTTGTTCACACGGTTTCGTGTCAATGGCGACGTTTTTGACATTTTAAAACTCAGCGGGATGGAAACCATGAATATCATTAGTTAGGCAATACCCTAGAATTATTATATCATAATTTTCCACGATTTACAACAAAAAATGTTGAGACAATCTCAAATTATGGTATACTATTTATCAAATTGCGTGGAGGTATCCAGCGTATGGGAAGAACTTTTGAAGGGAATTAACTGACAATCCCACTGCTTTAGCTGTGGGTCCAGGGTTATTTAGTTTTAGGCTTTTTGTCCATTTTAGACGAAAAGTCGCGATTCGGAGATCGCTCCTACAGCGGAAAGTCTTAAATAGAAAATCTAAATATTCGGAGAACTAAATAGCCCTGTGCGCTGTTAATTTTTGATGAAGTTAAAACCGGATTCAGATATGCTTTAGGTGGCGTGCAGGAGTATTTCGGTGTTACACCTGATATGTCAGTTTTCGGAAAAGCATTAGCTAACGGATTCGCAACAGCAGTCGTTGTTGGTAAACAGGAAATAATGGATGAAGTTGCTGGTGTATGGGTTGCAGCGACCTTTCATGGAGAAGTCTCACTTGTTGCCGCTGCTATCGCAACAATTGCAGAATTGGAAGCGAAAGACGGTGTCGCTTTTATGTGGAAACAAGGACAAAAACTGTTAGACGGCTATAGAGAAATGACAGACCGATTGGGTATTGAACAAGCACGTATCGGTGGCATTGGACCTATGCCTTTTTTCGGTTTGAATGCCAATAGTGATAAGCAAAGTCAGTTCCGTAAAATCTTCTATGAGGCAACATTAGATGGTGGCTTATATCTACCAGAGGGACATATTTGGTTCATGTCCGTTTCGCACACCGATGAAGACATTGCAAAGACATTGAGTGTTTCTGAGGATGCACTTAAACGCGCGAAAGCGACAACATAATTGAACGTGAGTTTGATAGAATACAATTTTTGAAATTTTCAGAGTTTCTACAATAGAAAACAACTGTTTTAGATTGGGTAGAACGACGTAAACCCAACTTACGATGGATAGTCCAGTAAAATAGGAAAATCATTATGGAACAAGTAACAAACCATACAAAACCTTTTATTGTTGATAAAAACTTGGGTGCGGCACTTGACATAGAAAATGCCGGACTCCCTGAAACTACCTCTGATGGCACACCCGTCGTTGCTCCTACACAGGAACAGAAATATCTGTTTGACATGCGCGGTTGGCTCTTAGTCCCCGGTGTGTTGTCTGGCGACGAACTGAAAGAGATACAGGAATTTTGCCATCGTCTTCGGCATGAACCGGAGTCTATACCGGAACATGAACGTTCGCCACTCGGCGGACCGATGGAAAAATTAGCCGATCACCCAAACGTGGTCGGATTTCTGAACGAGTTTCTCGCGCATCCAGCACTTTCAAGCCAAGAATGCTACGGCTTCCGGATGGAATCGTGCCACATGTTCTATCGCAACGTAGGGGATGGAAACTTTGGTCCACACAACGGAAACGGTATGCTCCGTTTTCCCGGTGATTCGCACCTCTATCGGTGTATTCCCGGCAAAGGGTATAGCGGTTTAACTCGCATTGTTTGGGAACTCAACCCAGTTAAATACAGACAGGGTGGCACCTTGTTTATTACGGGAAGCCATAAGGCAGTCTATACAGCACCCGATACTATTCAGAGTCCGGATTCACCGATTTGGGATACTTACGAGTGTCCGGCAGGGTCGTTACTCTTTTTCACGGAGGCGTTGACACATAGCACGCACCGATGGACAAACGAGGATAACAAGCGAATCGCTGTATTCAGTTGTTATAATACTGTGAATAGCAAATGGCACGATTGGAATCCGAATCCGAAGTTGTTGGAAGGAATGCCTACTAAAAGGCAGACACTTTTTAGACCCGTCCGTGCTGCCAATAATTTGATTCAGTAGGCTTCTACAGATTAAAGAGATTGTGATATTATACCATATTAACTTGATTCAAAGTTTTCCGATAAAGTCAAGCATTGCGAGGCACGGGGACCTCGCGCTACGAATTGGGTTAATTTGGTATTAGGGACAGACAGATTGAGGTTTGTCCCTAAAACAAACTGTATTAGATTGAAATTATCTTTTTTGCCTACACATCCGATTCAATTTGCTTTGATTTTCGGTATCGGTAGAATGTCCATGCGCCAGAGATTAACGCTGCCACAAAAACCACAACGATGCCAATATTTACTATATTACGCCAAGGGTTTAGTTGCCACAAACGTTGTCCAGCTAATTTTGCAGCGGAACTTCCTTTTTCAGCATTTAATTTCACCTGTTTCCAATACTTCTTTACAAGATATGGCTGCTGATATGCCTCTGCTAACTTCGCCGTAACAACCATATAGTTAACGTCCTGAACCTCTGAACGATCAATGGCATTGGCAAAAGTAGTAAACAGCAGAACTGTCAAATCTTCCGACATCTGTGGAAAATCTGTCGTTGACGCTATCCCGTTTTGAAAGGCTATTACCGCTTTTTGATGTTCGTTCCGACTGAATTCAAATTCCGCAATTTCAAACCATGTTTTTTTAATTAACTCAATCGGTTGCTCTATTGCAGTGTAACCGTCAAACGTGAAAATGTCTGAACCGTAGTAGAAGTCACCTTGCTTCGCAGAAACCGTGTAGTCCGCTCCGGGTGTTAGCGGATTTTCGACCTTCCAATCTTGAAATGAATAGGTTCCATCCTCTCCTACGCGTTGGACATATTCAGTGCCCTCAATTGATACCTGCGTACCAACAACTGATATATCTGCCGGACCGGTAACAGTGCCGAAAACAGAAATTGGTTTAAGTCCCCAAGCAAAATTTATTACCTCACCTTGTGTCAACTTCAAATCATCGGATTTAGGTGGCGGAATATTATATCCTTCTTTTCTAACAGAAACCGTGTACGTTCCCTGCTGCAAGTCTTCCGTGAATAACTTTGGTGTTAATCCACTCTCTTTTTCATTGAGTAGTATTTGTGCCCCCTCTGGAAACGTAGAAACCTTAATAGCAGGACTGAGTTTTATAACTGTTTCCTCAACATCCCCTGTCGGCGCGAAAATAGTTCGTCCAAAAGAGTTGTTGGTCTGTAGCTGCTGATATATTTCAATAATGCTAATGTGTCTGTTATCATCTGCGTCTATTTTCTCAGAAGACAAGGCATCAATCAGAGCCTGAAGAAAAGAATTCTTACCTGTTGCCTCAGTCGTTGCAGCGGGATGTATTGCATTTAGCGCGGCGTTGCCGAGAGTTTCTCTGTTAGCATAGTAGATTCCCAGATTTTCTTCATTTGCATAACCGTCAATGATAACCAAAGTACGATCTGCGTACGTCTCTTTAAACCATTTATTCAGAACAGAATCTTTTATTGTTTCCTCAGATTGGGTTGCAAGATGCATCGCGTTTTCCCCAAGCGGCTTGGAGACTTGACCGTGGTAAAGAAAAATGACTGTCTGTTTTTTATCAGGATTGTTACCTATTTCAACAAATGCGGATCGTATGGCATCATGAGTCACCTCCTCGCCTTCAAGACGGTGAATATACTCCTCAGACACCTTTCCCTTTTTTGTTAACAGGTCACCCAACGTATTTAACAGTGCGTGTGCATCAGCATCAGAAGTAGCGTCAACCATAAGCCAATGTGTTCCGGCATCGTTAGTTTCAGCTGAACCGCTCAAAACTCCCATTGTTGAAAAATACATCAAAATTATGAATGCTGCGATTTTTTGTGTGGGCATCTACCTATACCTAAAGTTTAGAATTCAATTGAAAATTGTGCTAACACTTTTGTTCATTTTATAAGAAATAGGAGAAAATTACAAGGAAAATCGGAATCCTTCACTGAAATAATTACTAAACTTTTTTTCTTGAATTGCGTCAAAATTGACAATATACTTTATTAAGAAACTTGCACTCAGAATTTATTCTTAACTTTTAAAATTGATTATTGTCAAAATAAAAAAGGCTTATTACCCAAAATTATAATCTTCCGTAGTACAAATTTTAGGTTTAAGGAGATGCTAATGCTTCGATGGAAATTAGGGTTAATACTTATCTTGACTGTTCTTCAGTTCATGGTAATTATATGTGTAAACGCACAAGTACCAGAGGAAATTGACCTGTCTCAACCGCTAACGCTTGAACAGTGCATTCAGTTGGGGTTAGAAAAGGCAACAACTATGCGAAATGCAAGGTTGAGTCTTGCTATTCAGGAACTACGTCTGAAAAATTCACGTGCAGGCTATTTTCCCACAATTATCTCTTCTGGACGCTACGATTTTTCAGATAGACTGGATTTCGGCTTTGAACCAGAAAACTATAATTTAGGATTGGCAGGACGATATACACTTTGGGATAATGGACAACGTGAAGTAAGTTACGCACAAGCGAAAGAAGGATTGAGGGCTACAACCAACCGGAATGAAGGTATTAAACAAAGTGTAATTCTACAGATTACACAAGCATATTACAATGTCCTTAAAGACACTGCCCTTGTTAAGGTTAGTGAAGATATATTAGCGCGTTCAAAAGAAAACACGGAACAAACTATAGCATTGCAAGAAGCAGGTGTGCTGATTAAGGCGGATATCGCTACAGCGAGAGTTCGTGAAGCGAATAGCGAATTGGGACTGCTAAATAATCAGAATTCGCTTCAAATCTCGCAAGCCACTTTGCCTCGACTGATGGGATTGGACCCTGGACTGCTTATTACTGTTGCGCTTGATGAATCCTTTCAATTATATGTGGAACGTGGGACTATTGAGAAAATCGATATTACTGTTGAAGAAGCAATGCAGATGGCATTTGAAAATCGCCCGGAATTTAAGGAGACCGAAGCACAACTGAGACAGCAGGAATGGAGTTTGACACTTTCAAAATTGCAACGTTGGCCCCGTTTGAATGCAGACGTAAATTATAACGTAAACCTTGATGATTACCTTCGTGAACGTCAAAATTTTTCTGATTTTCGAAGTTGGAGCGCAGGTGCATCGCTTAACTTTACACTTTTTGATGCGGGCGTTTTGGGGAATCGCGTCAAAGAGCTTGATATGCAGTTGGAACAGGCACGGGAAAATGCAGGCGACTTGGAACGGGCCGTTGCTCTCGACGTACGACAAAGTTATCTAAATCTGAAACGAAGCGAAATCGCAGTAGAAATCTCTAATACACAGGTAGTTAACGCACAACTAAGTTTAGATGTCATTCAGGGACGGTATAAGGTTGGAAAAGCAATTCTTCTTGAGGTCCTTGATGCGCAAACGAGTTACGCACAAGTATTGACGAATCAAGTGAACGCATTTTACGATTACATAATTGCGCGTGCACGATTACAAGATGCAATGGGAGTCTTACAGTAGTGATCAAAATCCGTAAGAAGTGGCTAATCATCATGGCGGTGGCTATAGCTATCATCGCAGTAGGTGTGATAGGTGCAACCCGAATCAATTCTGGTAAAAAAAAGGATGAAGACGAAGACAAGCGCGAGGTAGTGCGGCGCGGTGAATTCCTCGTAAAAATTCAAGAATCTGGCATCCTTCGTCCCTTTATTGAGGTGGATGTTCGATCAAATGTTGAGGGCGAAATACAGGAAATTTTCGTTGAAGAAGGTGACCTTGTCCAAGAAGGTGATCGGCTGCTGAGAATTGACGCCGAGCAGATTCTTGAGGAAAAGAAGCAGGCAGAAGCCAACCGAGATGCGCGAAAAGCCGAATTTGACCAAGCAGAACTCCGAATTCAGATTGCTGAGAAACGGGAGAAAAGCGACCTACTTCAAGCACAAAACGCTGTTGCTAAAGCCGAAGCTTACCTTCAATCCTTTGAAGCAAACAAGCAACAACGGATAATTGAAGCAGAAACCCTTGTTGCAACAACGCAGAACTTGCTGAACCGAGACAAAATCTCATTGAAGCAGGGCGACATCTCTTTAACACAAGTGAAATTAACACTTGATCGCGCGAAGACAAGTGTCCAATCCGCGAAAATTACCTTTGAGACAACACAATCTGAACACGAACGCAACCAAGAACTTTTTAAAAAAGAACTTATTTCTCAGCAAACATTGGAGCAGTCCCAAAAGCAACTCGCTTTGAATTCCTCGCAATACGAAACCGCCCAGAAAGAGGTTGAATCCCAAAAGGAAACGATTAAATCACAAGAAGAAACCATCAAGGCAATGAAGGAAGCCATTCAGAGTCGAGAAGCAACACTTGCCCTAAATAAAAAGAACGTTGAGACTGTTAAAAAATCTCAAGATGCACAGGAAAAGCAGCAAATTGCGGATTTGGAAAACGCCCGCACGCGACTCAAACAAGCGGAAGAAACAACTGAAGACGAAAAAGCACTGACAAAACATTCAAAAGTTAGTGCAAAAGCTAACCTACTCCAGGCTGTAAGTCGACTTAAATCCCAGCAGGAACGCTACGAATGGACAACGGTCAAAGCATCAATGTCCGGCACAATTACGCGCCTCGCTGTAGAAGAGGGGGAGATTATCACATCTGGACGTTCTGCATTCTCCCGTGGCGAAGTTATCATACGTATCGCTGACCTTTCACAAATGATTGTCAAAACACAAATTAATCAGGTTGAAATCGGGAGGATAAAAGAGGGACAACGCGCAGAAATCCGAGTTGATAGTTATCGCAATAAAGTTTTTAATGGTAGAGTGAGCGAAATTTCTCCAAGTTCTACCCCACGAGGTCAAGGTGGCGGAAATGGTGTGATTACCTTTGAGGTTGATATAGAGGTTAATATATCAGATCAGGAATTTCAACTATTACCTGGAATGTCGGCAGATGTAGATATTATTGTCTTTGAAAAACCTGATATTCTTCAGATTCCGATAGCAGCAGTATTAAGTCCTGAGGTGTTTACTGTAAAAGCCACAGTCGCTTCGGATGCACTCGGACAGTTCCAGCAAGACCAGAGACTAAAAGTCCAAAACCTTATCGGCAAGCAATTTCCTGGACAAGTTGTAAAAATTGCTCCCTCGGAAACCCGCGGCAATCTTGAAATTTTGTTTGACGAACCGCCGAAAGGTATGCGTCCAGGTCCGACAGAAATTGTTATTGTAATCTCTGAAAACAAGCGATTATCTGGTATAGAAGCGGAAATTAGGAGCGAACGTCAGCATTTTGTTAAGCTTGACACAGGTGAACCACCAAAAAAGAAGGACGAAGAAAAAGGGGTTAAAACACATATTAAAGTTGGCAGGCGCAATAACACACATTTTGAAATCGTCGGCGGTCTCAAGGAAGGCGATCGCGTTTTTGTTCCCTCAATGATGGAATTGACAAAGGGTGAAGAAAATAAAAATAAATAATAGATAAATAGGTCTGAGGTAAATTCCTAAATCACAACATAGGTGCTGAATTTAATAGAACTAATGCCAAATTAACTTGATCCCAATCTATAGGTGCTGTTTGGAAACCGCACCATAGGCGTCAATTTAGTGGTTTCCCGTGTATGAGAAAGCCTCTTTAGTCCCGTAGGGACGCAATGTTTATAGAAAACGAGGCAGTCAATCTCTTGAGCCCCGTAGGGGCGGTATGTTTTAGCAGCAGATTAGCAATCGGGATATGTCGCTCCTACGGAGCTAAAGAGACGTGTCTATACGGTGTACTATAAACATATCGTCCCTACGGGACTAAATATGGGACAGTCTCAATAATCATGCTTATTGAGGGGTGTTCAAAAAAATACAGACTTTTCTTAAATTGACGCCAATGGTGCGGTTTGGAAACCGCACCTACCGTCCGGAAAATAGGACAACCCCGTTAATTGAGTATAACCTATGAGCAAAAAGAAGAGGAATAAAATAGTATGTTAATTGACGTCAAAGACATTACAAAAATCTATGAGATGGGTGATGTACAGGTCCATGCATTGCGAGGTGTGAGTTTCACAGTGGAGTCAGGCGAGTTTATTGCAATTATGGGACCCTCCGGATCAGGGAAATCAACTATGATGGACATCTTAGGATGTCTCGCTACCCCAACAGACGGTGAGTACTACTTTGAAGGTGAAGAGGTTGGTAAACTTTCGGATAACCGCTTAGCAGACATCCGAAATAAAAAGATCGGTTTTGTATTCCAGTCATTCAACCTTCTGCCGAGAACAAGTGCTCTCCACAATGTTGAACTTCCGCTTATCTATTCTGGCCTGGGCAGAAAAGAACGAAAACGTAGAGCATTTGAATCTTTGGAAGCAGTCGGATTAGCTGACCGAATTGACCACAAATCAACCGAACTGTCCGGTGGACAGGTTCAACGTGTCGCTATTGCGCGCGCCCTTGTAAATAAGCCATCACTCGTTTTCGCAGATGAACCAACTGGCAACTTGGACACACGTTCTGGTGCCGAGATTTTGGCTATTTTTGACCGCCTTAATGAAGAAGGTAATACTATCATCATGGTTACGCATGAACCTGAGGTTGCGGAACATGCAAGACGCGTCCTCCACATTCGGGACGGTCTCATAGAGCAAGATGAAAGGCGAAACTAACACCACAATAAACCAAATCAGAATTACCACCCCCGCCCGACTCCATTTTTCATTAATTGATTTGAACGGCCAACTCGGTCGAATTGATGGTGGGTTCGGGTTAGCCATCACAGAACCGAATTTTGAGATCATTGCCGAACCGTCAACAGATATTTGCGTTGAATCTTCTGCCTATCATGAACGCGCGTGTGCTATTCTTGCACAACTGCAAAAAACCTACCCGTTTCCCGGCATCAAACTAAAATTTATCTCTGAAATCCCAACGCATAGCGGCTTCGGTTCAGGTACACAACTCTCTCTTGGTATCGCTTCTGCGGTAAACCTTTTCTATGATCTGAATTTAAGTGTTTTAGAACTTGCTAACGCAGTAGGACGTGGTGGCACTTCCGGCATCGGCATTGCGGCGTTTGATACGGGTGGGTTCATAGTAGATGGAGGGCATCGTTATCCTGAACAAAAATCCTCTTTTCTCCCTTCTGCTGCCGCAGATGATATTTCTCCACCACCGATTTTACTTCGACACAAGTTTCCATCCTGGCGTCTCTTGATTGTCATGCCAAATTGTTCGCGCATTTATGGGGCAGAAGAATTAAATCTCTTTCGAACACTATGTCCACAACCTGCATCTGTTGCACCGAAATTGACACACCTTCTGCTGATGCAACTATTACCGGCACTCCTTGAAAACGATATGCAGAGTTTCGGAGACGTTTTGAACCAAATTCAAACGTTCGGTTGGAAAAGGGTAGAGATTGATGCACAAGGTGATGAATTGCAGCAAACACTTGATTTTTTACAAGCAAACGGGGCATTAGGGGCTGGTGTTAGTAGTTGGGGACCGGCAATTTGTGCCGTTAGTGAGGATATAGATACCTTAAAACGTAAAACAGAAGAATTCTTTGCAACATTGCCGAATGGTGGTACCTGTTTTATTACTTATGCGAACAACATAGGTGCACAAATTAAAAAAGTTGACTAAAGCATCGTCGCTCCAGCCAACTCTCACTATCTGACATACTCCGACAACTAAAGCAGTGGGGTTCTTTTGTCCCACCTGCTGTGCAGATTTCTGATAAAACAAATCGTCGTTGAATTCGATTTGAAATCTATTTGTCCAACTAACTTCTGGAATCAGCGAAATTCCTTCTATCCTTTTCCAGCAGAATAATAGGGATTAGTCCCCGACGCGTGGTCAGTTGTATCAATGACCTGCTTAATCTCTGGGAATACTTCCTGAACCATTGCTTCAATGCCGTGTTTGAGCGTGACATTTGCCATGCCGCATCCTTGGCATCCACCCCCCATGTGGATATAGATAGTTTCGTCTTCAACGTTCAAAAGATCAATCTGCCCACCGTGGGCGGCGACAGCGGGGTTAATGCGTTCGTCAATCAGTTCTTGGATCTTCTGTGCCTTCGGATTGTCCCATGTTGGGATATTTGGGTTTTCAATCTTAAAGCCACTCGAATTGAGATCTTCAACATAGTCAATAACTGCCCCTTTGAGGTCCGCTGCACTTTTTGCATCAACCAACACCTTAAAAGTTCCTATTTCAATGACGATGTCGTCTTCCTCGGTTTCCGTAGCCAGCCCGAGGCTATATTGGAATGCGGTAGCACTACGACCTTCAATACCAATCCGCAATCCTTCAACTTCCACGTCTTCAGCTTCAATAACACCTTGAATCTTTTCTTGCGCGGTTTTTGTCACTTCCAATAAAGAGGCTTCAGTTCCCGCGAGTTTTTTAAACAAATTCTTCATAAGTGCCTTTCGTGCCCCAACTCAAGCAGCGGTTCGATCAGCCGTGTATTCTGAGCGGAATTCACCCATTTCGTTGTAAAGACTGCTTAACTGAGAAATGGCGTAGATTTCTAACTGTCGGATACGTTCACGGGTTACATCAAGAGCATCTCCAATTTCACGAAGTGTTTTCCGTTCTCCATCTTCAAGTCCAAAACGCATTTTCAATACCCGCTGCTCCCGTTCCGGAAGTTTGCTAAGGAATTGTTCTACCAAGTCATGTGTAATCAATTGTGCAATCGGTCCATCTTCGGGTGCTGTTGCGGGGTCTTCAATTAAATCCCCTAACGTTGCAGCCGAACGTTCATCTCCAAGTGGTAAATCCATTGAAATGGTATCTGCATTAAAAGTAAGAATTTCCTCTACCTGTTTCAAGGTCAGATCAAGTGCTTCTGCGATTTCCTCACGTGTCGGTTCTCGCTGAAGTTCTTGACAAAGTGACGCATAAGTTGCATCAAACTTGTTCATCTTAGCAACGATATATGCAGGCAACCGAATTGAGCGAGCAAAGTTATCAAGCGTCCGCATAATTGATTGCTTAATCCACCAGATCGCATACGTGCTAAATTTAAAGCCCTTCCGATAATCAAATTTACCTGCTGCTTTGATTAACCCAATATTTCCTTCCTGAATAAGGTCTTCAAGCGGGACCTTGTTTCCCTGATACCTGACTGCAATAGAAATGACGAGACGTAAATTAGCCTGAACAAGTTCGTCACGCGCAGTAGTATCACCAACTTCAATCCGTTTTGCTAATTCAACTTCTTCCTCTCGAGATAATAAACGATGCCCCGCCACACTCCGTAACCAACTGGTTAAAGCACTTCTATCACTACTTTTGTAGTCGTTCACATACTCCGTTTCTTCCGACGGATATGCTTCATCTATAAATGTGTCAACACCTTCAATGTCTTCTGTTTCACCGAAAAACTCGGTTTCCATTCGTCTCCTCTCCTTGTAATAAAATTCTATAAGAATCTGCCAAAGATAATATGATACACTATACTATAACGTATTGTCAAGCAAATTGTTTAATAAAAATCATTAGATTGGTAAAATTTACTGAAAAAACCCAGAAAAACCGATCCACCACCATTATTTTCCGAATTTTCGAACTTATTAACCCTATTTTAGTCTAATAGAAAAACGCAGGTTTTGAGAAGTTAACAATTACAAATTACCAAATCATTCACCAGAACGATTATTATTCAGGGTTATTTAGTTTTAGGCTTTTTGTCCATTTTATCCGAAAAGTCGCGATTCGGAGATCGCTCCTACAGCGGAAAGTCTTAATCAGAACATTTGAAAAAAGTTCACTAAAGTAGGTTATAACGGGATAAGGTGAATACGTTTCGGTGGGTATATTAAACTTTTTTCCAATATGTATCGTCTTAATAATGTCAGTTATCGACAGAAGAAAGAACTAATCGTTATTTTGCCTTTTCAAGATATTGACTAAGAAAGTTCAATTATTCCCCAAAAAATTATAATCCCTGAAAATGTAATTTTTCTTGAAGCAGTACGATAATTTGTGGTAATAAGGATAGTACGCTTTGCTAAAACGGACAATATAAGGTGTTTGGGCAATTGAATTATAAACCGATTAACTTCTGATGCGTCATAATGCATTGGTTAATCCGAAAATAATAAGGAACTATTAATACTTATGTACGGTGCATCTACTCAAAAATCACTTGTTGAGATACTACGAGAAGCAAATCTGGTTTCGGAACAGGAATACCATGAAATTCATGAGAAAATTCTTGAGGGTTGGGTTAAAGAACCTATCTCTACCGAAAGTGCAACAGAAGATTCTCCACAGTCCGAATCCCAAAAATATAGACAAATTCTGGATGAAATTGAAAAGGCAGGTGAATCGGAAGAGGCAATTATTGTCGACTACGTTTCTCCCAGAGTCCTTGAACTTGCTAAAAAAGGCAGAGAATTTGGAACGCCTATCATTCAATTGGAAGACATCAATCCTGAAAAAGAAGTTCTTGAAAAAGTACAGGCAAGTTTCGCCAATCGCAAAAAAATTGTTCCGGTAAGACTTGAAGGTAACGTCCTTACTGTTGCTATAGCAGATGTCCAAGATGTCATGCTAATTGACGAAATTCAATATGTTACTGAGTGTGAGATTAATCTTCTCCTTGCGGATAAGGACGAAATATCGGAAGCAATTGTTAAATGCTACGGTAGAGATGCTGCATCCCTTCTGAGCGCAGGTATTAAAGGTCCGGTTGGTGCTGCTGCAACAATAGAACGTGCAAGTATTGAAGACTTCGGTATTGATGAAAAAGATCTCGTTGAAGATCCAACAGTTGTTGATGCAGTTTACCAGATGATTATTGATGCGGTTCGCGCAGGAGCCAGTGACATACACATTGAACCTTATCCTACTGAACTGAAGATTCGATATCGGATTGATGGTGTGTTGGAGGATCAGCAACAACCGCCATCCTATCTTCAATCTGCTATTACCTCACGTGTCAAAATTATGGCTGGCATGGACGTAGCAGAACGTCGCCGTCCACAGGATGGAAAAATTAATATGGAGATTGGTAGTCTCGATGGACGTCAGATTGACCTCCGTGTTTCTACTGTACCTACCGTTGCTACGCAGCATAGTGAAAGTGTTGTACTTCGTATTCTTGACCGACAGTCCATCGAATTTGGGTTGGCGCATCTTGGACTTACGGATGATAATTATGCTCTCTTCCAGCGAATGATCCATAAGCCGCACGGTATTATTCTCGCGACGGGTCCCACTGGAAGTGGTAAAACAACAACGCTTTATGCCTGTCTGAAAGAGATCAACACCTCAGAAGTTAAAATTATTACACTTGAAGACCCAGTTGAATATGAATTAGAAGGTATAAACCAAATTCAAGTTAATCCTGAAATCAATTTCACCTTTGCAGATGGCTTACGACATATTCTGCGGCAAGACCCAGATAAAGTACTGGTTGGTGAAATTCGTGATTTAGAAACTGCCGAAATGGCAATTCATACCTCACTAACAGGACACCTCGTCTTTAGCACGTTGCACACAAATGATGCGCCAGGTACAATTGCACGTCTCGTTGAGATGAAGGTTGAACCTTATTTGGTCGCGTCCACGGTAGAAGGAATTATTGCACAGCGGTTAGCACGACGTGTTTGTAGTTCTTGTTGCGAAATGTATCAGCCAACTGACGAGGAAATTACTGGAATCTTTAGTAACAACGGTGTTCATGTGGATACCGGTTTAGAGATTCCACGTGCAAACGTTCAGGGGTGTAAAGAATGTCGTGGTAGAGGTTACAAAGGTAGAATCGGTATTTTTGAAGTTATTTTTATGACTGAAGAACTACGCGATTTGGCACTCAAACAGGTCTCAAGCGGTGAACTCCGCAAATTGGCTGTGAAATTGGGAATGAGAAGTTTGCGCGAAGATGGATGGCAAAAGGTCGCCGCAGGGATGACCACAGTTGATGAAGTTCTACGAATCACCCAAGAAGATGTTTTCGATTTTGAAGGTAAATAGAACTTCACATTTTGAACTGAGAAATATCATTCTACACACGTCTAACAAACGCGATTGTTAAGTGCAAACTCAGTAGATAGCCACCGCATTATACACCATTTTAAGTAAATTATAGTGAATTATGAAGGGAATTAACTAACAATCCCAAGTCTTTAGACTTCGGGTCCAATCATGTCAACTCGTGCAGAAGTATTTTAGATTATTTGAGACAAGCAAGGCTCTGTAGCGTAATGCGAAATAACGTAGGACGAACCGAAGCCCACACTGCAGAAGGCAGTCCACTGGCACCGTAGTTATGGGAAGTGTGCAGATAGTAAAACTTGGCGGATCCCCAGAGGGACAAGTTGCGGTAAGCCATCGCCCGAGACGCTATCTTATCAAAAAGATTTAAGATGCGAAGTGCGAATTAATCTTTAACCTCGCGGTAGGGTATACCGAGAGAATAAACGCTTGTGGAACAGATATAAGACCACATATAAGTCAGTAACTTCGGTTAGCATGGCGGGGTGGCAAACTGTGTAGAAGCAGGAATCACATAGGAGAGGTTGTGTGCTAAAAGAAGCACACGGCTTTGGTTTCCGTCGTGAGTATCACAATAAGTAGACACATTTTTTTGTAGGAGCGATCTCCGAATCGCGCTAAACACATTGATAGTCGGGAATCGGAGTTCCCTCCTACTTTTTATTCGAGAGTAATCATGCCAAGATTTCAATATGAAGCGACCACCTATACCGGTACTACAGTCAGCAACACTTTAGAAGCAGACTCTAGAACGGATCTTATTGCGCAATTGCGGCAGATGGGGTACTGGCCCACAAAGATTGTAGAGGAGGGTGAAGTCCTTGAAACCCAATCGAAACGTTTATTTAGTTTCGGAACGCGCAGAATTAAATCGGCTGAAGTCGAATTTTTCACCTACCAGTTAGCAGCCTTAGTAAATGCTCACGTGGCACTCCCGCGCTCTTTAGAGGTGACGTTAGAGCAAATTACAAACCCGGAATTACATCGCATTGTGGCGCAAGTAAAATATGATGTTGAACACGGTGCTACGTTTAACGATGCCTTGAATCAACACCCAAAGATCTTTACCGAACTCTACGTTAACATGGTCAAAGCGGGAGAAGCTGGCGGTGTGTTAGGAGAAGTTTTGGAACGACTCGCTGAGTTTGCTGAGAGACAACGTCTACTCAAGAATCAAGTTGTTTCGGCACTGATGTATCCGGCAATTCTTGCTACAATGATGATATTGTCAGTGACTGTTTTGATGGTCTTCGTTATTCCGAAGTTCACAAAAATGTTTGCAGACCTCGGCGGTACCTTGCCATTGCCGACACAAGTGCTTATCGGGGTATCAGATACGCTGGCGGCATATTGGTGGATGGGGTTGTTAGTTGCCATTCCCCTCGGCATTTTAACCCGAAACTACCTTCAAACGGAAACCGGAAAAACACAATTTGACAGGGTGAAGATTAAGTTACCGCTCCTCGGGTCAATTTTTAGCACTTTTGCCATCGTCCGGTTTACGCGTACAATGGCAACCCTTTTGGAAAACGGGGTCCGCATGCTGCCTGCTCTGCAGGTCGTTAAAGATACCATTGGGAATAAGGTTTACAGCAACATTATCTCAGAAGCAGAAAAAGAGGTAGAGCAAGGATCTACGCTTGCACGGGAACTTGGACGGAGCAAGGATTTTCCAACCCTCGTAACCCACATGATCGCTGTAGGTGAGGAATCAGGTGAACCCGTCACCATGTTGACAAAGTTGTCCGACTACTACGACATGGAAATCAAGAAAGATCTGGAACGAGTGACCGGTTCAATTGGTCCCTTAGTTATCTTATTCATGGGGTTACTCATTGGGTTTATTGCCGTTGCAATGATTCTGCCTATTTTTGAGGCAAACAAATTGATAAGCGGATAATGCAGATGGACAAGGTCTTCAAGGGCAAATTTCCTTAAACTATCCTGGAAGATATATGTCTAAATAAAGACAGGTTCTGTTACAATAAACAAGACACCAGAACAGAGTGTTCTGCACAGTTAAGTTAAAAGGAGTAAATTAAATGTTTAAACAAATCAGAACAGACGAATCAGGGTTGACCCTGATTGAATTGACAATCGTTATCGCTATCTTAGGCATTTTGGCTGCATTTATCGCACCGCGTGTAATTAATGCCATTGACGACGCTAAGGTTGGAAAAGCGAAAACTGAAATTGCGGGTCTCAAAGTCGCCTTACAAAATTATTCGCTTGAGGTCGGTTCATATCCATCCACTGAAGAAGGATTGGATGCGTTGTGGCGGGCACCGAGCCAGGAAGCAGGAAACTGGGACGGTCCTTATACTGAAGATCCAGTAACCGAGGATCCCTGGGGAAACGAATACATCTATCGGCATCCGGGGACACACTACGGATACCAGTTTGACCTGATGTCTTATGGTAAAGATGGAAAACTCGGAGGTGAAGATCTTGATAAAGACCTCACCAACTGGATTCAGGAAACAACTGAGAATAACTAAACCACCGTGCTTTAGTGGAGGCAACCCAGCATGTTGAAAAAAATCCAAAGTCGATTCACCTCAAGGACAGATGATGGCTTCAGTCTAATGGAAATAATGCTGGTTTTGTCGATTATTGCTGTCTTATCAACAATATCTGCACCATCGATGCGTGGTTTTGCCGCATCGCGTAGGTTGAAAACCTCAGCCCGTGCGATCGCGGATACACTCTCATTTGCACGAGATATGGCAATCACTGAGCGAACTACGCATCTCGTTGTCTTTGATATTAGCAACAATAGGTTTTGGTTGGCTTCAAGCGAAACTTTTAATATCCAAAATCCTGCCGCTTCACAAGGAAGAGCCGCAAACGCAACCGCTTCAACAGGTGAGAGAGCTGCGGTATCCCGGACGGGTGGCGTCATGGGAATCCCCAAGTCTCTCGGGCAAGGTGTTACATTACTTGCGTTAACTACCAGCCACAACGGTCCTACACAACAAATAACTTCTGGTGTGGATTATGTTTATTTTACACCTATTTCAACATCGGCAGATACTGTCATATTTCTACAAAACGTTAGAGAAAGCATGATCTCAATCACTGTTGAGGCAGCAACTGGACGAGCCAGCGTCCAACCGATGTCGCCTGAACAGATTCAAACGCTGGGCTTAGGAAAATCCTTGTAAAAGATGACAAAACGGGTTATTTTCTCTCATGAAGAAGGTTTCACACTCGCTGAAATCATTGTAACTATAGCAATTATGGCTGCTATATTACCAGCATTATTAAAGGTGTTTAGTGAAACCACCCGAAACGTAGCTCTCTCTGACAACCGGATTACCGCAGTATATCTGCTAAAATTTCAGATGGCAGAAATTGAAAGGAACGGCTTCCCAGAAGTTGGACAAGGCAGTGGTGAATTTGGCGAGGGCACTAATTTTTCATGGGAATCTGTTATTGAAGATGTTCAGTCAGAAGAAGTTATTGGACTTCGGAAGATTGGGGTGACTGTCACATGGGAGCATTTAGGTAAGGTGAAATCAATCAGTATGCACACCTATATGGCTGACAGAGAAATCCAACAACAGCAAAATCAGTAGGAGGGGTCTGTAACCCTGATTGATCTTGTTATTGCATTTTTAAAACCGAAAACTGAATAACTCGGTAGGTAAAATAACATTCGCTGTCTAAGGAAACGTCTGACGTGGAACGCTAAATTATGAGAAATCCTATAAATAAATGTGAAAGCGGATTAACACTCATTGAAATGCTAACTGCAGTTAGTGTTATTATAATCATGGCTGGCACAACATTCGCGGTCTTCAGCACAGCAATAGATGCTTATCAGCGAAATCTATCCAAATTACTTCAATCTCAACGAACCCGTGTTGCATTGGATCAAATCAGCACGGATTTAAGTCAGATGCAGGCAGATACATCTGACGAGATGTTAGCAATCTTTTCCCAAGACGGTCCCACTTCATCGGGTGATAGGGATATACTCAGTTTTGTGACATTGGTAAAGACGGATCTTAAGTTGTTTGAAGCGCAGCTGAGCCCAGCTAAAGTTTCAGAACCACCTCTGAGTGATGTACGGCGGGTCGCCTATTATGTAGGACCAAAAATCCCTTTAGAAGCGAGGCAGAGCGGAACTATTGTTCCACCCCCTTTAACTTCACAACAGACGGGTGATAGATCGTCAGAGCAAGAAGTAGCACTTGCACTCTATCGTGTAGTGACCACAGCACTTGACCCAGAATTTGTTATTAATTCATTTATGGATTCTGGAATACCTCCAACAGTAGATGAAAGCGGCATAGAGATTGACTTTAAAGTATATCTATTAATTGATGGAATTATCAACTTTGATCTCAAATATTTTGATGAAGAATCACTTTATGAATCTTGGGAGCAAACAGACGCAATTCCGCTCGCTGTACAAGTTCTGGTTAGTGTGGTAGATGAAGAAAGACAAGAATCAACAGCAACGCAAACTATTGCTCAAAACCCAGGTGATGTTGCACAAGGGGCATTAACACAATCAACAATGGTATATATCCCCGCCAGTGCAAACGCTTCGGAACCTTAAAATTTGTGAACTTCACGCGTGGTGCTAGTTAACATTTGGTATATTTATCTTTCACATATTTGTCTCGTTTCGGTTTGAATTCCGTAACTTTTTCAATTCACGACCCCATTCAAAGGTATGAGGGAATTCCGATTCCCGACAGGGTATCGCGATTCGGAGATCGCTCCTACAGCGGAAAGTCTTATATTGAAAATCTAAATATTCGGAGAACTAAATAGCCCTGCATTCAAAGGTATGAGGGAATTCCGATTCCCGACAGGGTATCGCGATTCGGAGATCGCTCCTACAGCGGAAAGTCTTATATTGAAAATCTAAATATTCGGAGAACTAAATAGCCCTGCATTCAAAGGTATGAGGGAATTCCGATTCCCGACAGGGTATCGCGATTCGGAGATCGCTCCTACAGCGGAAAGTCTTATATTGAAAATCTAAATATTCGGAGAACTAAATAGCCCTGCATTCAAAGGTATGAGGGAATTCCGATTCCCGACAGGGTATCGCGATTCGGAGATCGCTCCTACAGCGGAAAGTCTTATATTGAAAATCTAAATATTCGGAGAACTAAATAGCCCTGCATTCAAAGGTATGAGGGAATTCCGATTCCCGACAGGGTATCGCGATTCGGAGATCGCTCCTACAGAATATGAACAGTTGTGAAAAACAACAAAACTATTACGTAACTAGCACAAGTCGTGAACTTCAATCGGTTTCATCTTTTGTAGTTACTCTGAAAACACTGAAATTCAGCAATCTTATAATATTGAATTCGCATTAGGAATAAACGATGAGAGAACAACTTAAACATCTTTTAGGGATTGAAAAAGTATCTACTAATAGAAAGATGGAAAAATTAGCATCTCCAACGATGGGTTTTCGAGATTCGACGGGGTTGTCGCTAATCTCAACACTTTGGATTCTGACAATACTATCTGTCTTAGCATGGCAGATGCTCTACTCGTTTCAGCTTGAAACAAGAGCACAAGGTAACTTTATAGACAGGACGAAGTATTACTACGCCGCTAAATCAGGATTTGAGTGGGGTATCGCAAAATTGGCAATCGATGAAACCAACTTTGACTCACTCGGTGAAACATGGGCTGAACCTGTTCAACACGAGATTGAAGATGGTGTACAAATCGGAGGATTCTTAAGTTATCAGGTTGCCATTACAGATGAAGCATCAAGAGTTAACATCAACGCGGCAGATGAATCACATATCCGTAATCTACTCTCAATGTTAGGAACTGAACCGGAAAATAATGAAATAGGTGATCTTGCAGCGCGCATCGTTGAAGGACGTCCCTATCGGACTGTACGTGATGTAGCACGTATTGAAGGGATGACAAACGAACTTCTTTATGGGATACAGCAGCAGGCTGCAGCAGAAGCTGAAGGTGCCGATGCCGAAACCGACACTATCCAGCCACCGGTACTATCAGCAACGAGCATCAGTGGACTCGTTAATATGGTAACCGTTTATTCCGTTGACGCTAATACTGATGCAAATGGGCAACAACGGGTTAATATCAATACCGCACAAGCACAACAGTTAAGCCAAATCAGATCAAATAACAATCAGACTGTCTTTTCACAATCTGAGGCAAACGCAATTATCCAACAGCGCGAATTCAATAGTATGGCTGGACTGTTAGATGTATCAGCAATATCCGATCAGGTTTTTAATAACATTAGAAATCGCATCACTATTGAAGATACCCCTGAAGACAATAATGGCGAAGATGGTGAAAGGCAAGGTTCCCGTGGCAATAATCGAGGCAACGGTAACTCACTGATTAATATCAATTCTGCGGACTCAGGAGAACTTCAAGAACTTCAAGGTATTGATAATGGAATCGCTAATCGGATTATAGCACATCGTAACTCACAAGGGGACTTTCAAAACATTGATGCTATCAGAGATGTTAAGATCATGACAATGCAAGAGTTTGCAGGTATTGTTGACAAAATTACAACTAAAGATGGACAGACTGTAAACGGATTAATTAACATAAATACTGCTCCTTTAGAAATATTACAACTTCTACCGGGTATGGATCAAACGAAAGCGCAGGCTATCATTACTCGCCGCGAAGAGGAAAATCCAGACGCACAAAATTCGTCTGAACAGCAAATACGTGGCAACCCATTTAGCAACATCGCTCAGCTTTTGGATATTGAAGAAATTGATGCTCAGTCTTTCCGAGAAGTTGTAGATTGGGTCACGTACCGATCACACGGGTATCGTATTGTATCTGCTGGGATTGATGTGACTGGAAAAACACTCGCAACATGTGTGGGTATCGTTGTGCGGAGTGGAAACCAGTTGGCTGTCCAATACTGGCGGCAAGACTAATAAACGAGACACAACGCTAATAAATAGAGGCTTAAAAATGGCAAAAAATCAGGTTGTAACAATTGACATCGGTACTGCTACCATTAAAATACTTCATATAGAGAGAATAGCAGGTGGATTACATTTAATTGACGCAGGCGTAATCCCTAACACTGCTCCTGATGACCCTCAGCAAGTTGCTGAAGCAATTAAACAGTTGTGGGGACAACTCAACATAAAGCATACCTTATTCAACAAACATAAGATAGAGATCGCCCTCGCGCTCCCTCGTAGTTTCGTTGTTACCAAACGTTTACCGAACTTACCACCAGCAACACCGGAGGCACAATTACCTGCCATGGTTGCAATGGCTGCTGAAACGGAGTTGCCTTTTCAAGTTGAAGAGTCCGTATTTACATACCACGATGTACAACGTACACCCGAAGCTGTCTCTGTCGAACTTGTTTCAACAAGACGGGAGACTGTTACGCGTTACATAGACACACTCAAAGGCATCGGTATCTCACCATCAGCAGTGATACCGTCTATGTTTGCCATCGCTACAGTAGCACGCAACACACTATCTGACAGTTCAGACAGGACAATCATTGTTGATATTGGGGCAGGACAAACAGACTTCTGTCTGATGCATGGGAAAACTTTACAATTTTCTCGTAGTTTTTCTGTCAGTGGAAACCAGTTGACACAACTCTTCATGTCGGAAATGCAGATAGAATCTGGGGATGCTGAACAGGAAAAACAACAAAATCCGGCAGATCAAGTACCTACCCGAACGTGGACGAGACGTTTTATTGCGGAACTTGCACGTTCTATTGATGCAGCTGAACGGGAAAGTAACGGTGATGACGCAATGGAGATTGCCGAAATCCGATTATGTGGTGGTGGAGCACGCGTTCCAGAATTGGCACAAGCCTGTCAACAGCAACTTCAAATTCCTACCAGAGTATGGAACCTTATATATGCTGACGCATTAGAGACAAGTCCATCAACTACAACACTTATTGAAACACACGGAGATACTTTCGCGGTACCTTTAGGGATTGGGATACACCTGCTGGATGCTGAACAACCTGTTTCACTTTTACCACAAGAAGTTGGGGCAAAACGCGCTGAATTTTCTCGGAAACGCCAACAACTCATTGCAGCAGGAGTTGGAGGTTTAGCACTCTTTGTTATCGCCCTTGGTGGGATCACTTGGAGTAGAACACAGAATGCGAAAGAAGATTTCCTGGATACGCAAATTGCTAATTTTGAACCACTTCAAAACGATGCTAACAAACAACTTGCACTTGAACTTATCTTGGCAGATAAATTAACGCATCATATCACTCCTATAGATATTTTGCATACGCTGAGTACACTCTTTAAAGATAGAACAAAGGTTGCGTGGAAAACTTTTGAAGTGAGGAATTTGGATGATCTCAAAAAAACGCGTATTACTTTTAGTTTACAAGCCAGTTCGCATCCAGCTATAAACTCTATGCACGGTGTCCTCGGTAGTTCAAAACTATTTAGCAGCATTGAGACAGGAGAGGTCACAGTGACAGGCGATGAACGTAAACTTACTTTCGAAGTGAAGATAACCTGCCAATTGACAAATGAAGCAATTCAAATGTTTGCACAAAAACGACATCCGAAACCTGTTATTGAAATTCAGAAGGTAGAGGTAGAAGGCATCAAGACAGCAATGGAAGATGTTGACGTTTCTCCACCACCAAAAAATATTGAATCCCCAAAAGAGACATCAAACGAAGAAAAAGAAGAAATAGAAGAAATAGAAGAGAAGAAAGAAAACGAGGAAAACGAAGAAAAGGAATAAAAAACTAACCACGGGACTTTCTGCGGTTATCTCCGCAGACAGCCTATCCAAAGTGGGTAAGGAATATAAAGTGAAATTAGATTTTCAACTTACGAGACAATCCAAAATATTGATTGGGATTTTGGGTGTCGTTTTTGTCATTGCCATAGTGACACAATGGGGACCAGGGCTTTACGGCTTGATCTCTAATCCTGATATGGAATCTAAGCGGCAAACACTACAATCTTCTAAAGATTTGGTGGCGGCATCGAAAATTCTAAAACCTATTGAGACAGGTCTATATCAAAAAACAGGGCTCGCTGAAAAGGATAAATCTGTCTCTATTTTTGACGAGAAGTTCCCTGAAACTGTTATCCGAGAAAAAATAGACAGAATTATCAAACAAGCCGGAATTCCGCAGAATTACCAATTGAATATGGAACCTGTTCCCGGCAGAAAAGTAGAGAAAATCTCACCACAAGCACGCCGAAACCTTGTTGCTTTTCTCTATCAGAGAAAATTGGAATCTGAAAAGGAAGCACTCAAGGCAGAAATTGATGCTGAACTTTCAGCACAAACTGAAGACGAAGCGGAATTCGAAGCAGCATCCCTTGATATGATGATGAATGCATGGTTAGATGAAACGGAAGAGAAAGAAGAGAAGGATACAGAAAAACCCACTGATGCTGAAAATGGTAAGGAGGATAAAACACCACAACAGCCCCAAAAATCATACGAAAATCAAACCGGCACGGATAACACAAAAAATGACGTTACCGAAAATGACCCATCCGAATGGGAGTTTGCATTGCTTCCCGATACCATTCCAAATTCTATTCGCATTGAACTCATTGATCTTGTTATGTCAATGACAGAACGACACATAGTTGGAGCAGAGAAAACACTTTTTGAAAACGAATTCTTTAAAATACAAACTGAGGCAACCTCCGGTTTCTTTGGCTTTGGTGCTAAAGAACCAACAACTGAGATTAACTTTCGTCCGAATAGCAAGATTTTAGCCAAATTCTCTAATCTCCTTGATCATCACGATCAAGAACTGAATAAGGAAAACCTCACCTTAGTACTGCTTGAATACTTTGAACGGATTCAAATGCAAATAACTGAGCTTTCCGAGAAGTTAAAATTGGCTCCCGCTTCCTATACACCTGAAAGTTATAACGTTAAAATAAAGTTTAAAGCGGAAATTGATAAACTCGTCAACTTAAATCGTCTAATTGAAACCACAACCAAATGGTTGATGGTGAGAGACCTACAAATTTCCGCCGATAACAAACAGAATAAAATTATAGTGGATGTCTTTATGATTGCGAGGGTTTATCAATGATAAAATTTTGTCGAAATATAGTTTGTCCGTTATGGGCACAAAAACATAAAATATACTTGATTTTCATGGTGTGTTTCGGTTTGCTTGCTACAATCCACGGGGGATTGTACGCACAGCAGCGAGGACAGGGCCAGATGGAAGTCGTAGAAACCGATGAAGAAGGCAGACCGATAGGGTTTACCTTCAACTTTACAAGTCGAGAAATCACAAACGTACTTGAATGGTTGTCTCGCGAAACCGATCTCACCATTATTGCAAGTGAAAACGATGTCCAAGGCAAAAAGTTTGCACTAATTAACCTCAATAACGTCACACTTGATGAAGTCATTGAAGAGATCAAGACTGTGCTGGCACAGTATAACTTAACCTTTGTTAGAGTTAATAGTACCCTCCTTGTCACTACTTTTGAAAAAGCGACTACGATGAATGTACCTGTCAAAATAATTGAGGCAAATCCCGATCTGGTCGAAATGACTGATGAAATTCAGACTTACATTATCCAGTTGGCAAAAGCATCTGCATCTGAGCAAGCAGGTGCTTTGAAACCTTTATTGAATAAACAGGCGAACATCTTTGCTGACGCTATGACAAACGCGTTGGTCATCACCGATGTATCATCCAATATTCATAGAATTGTTTCAATTCTACAATTTGCTGATGAGGGGGAACGTTTTCCACTAAAGATCGCTATACTTCCGTTAACCTACGGGAACGCTACAACTATAGCACAAACTCTTTCAAAGGTTTTTGAGGAAAACAGAGAAGAAGACAAATCGCCAGGAGGTGCAACAGGTATTGATCCCGAACAGATCAAGCAAGCGATTGAACAAGGCTTAGGTGTTGCACTGCTTGATGGAATGATTAAGGTCTATGCTGATGAAAATTCTAACACTCTTATTGTCAAAGCAGCCGAAGACAACCTTATTATTCTTAAAGAAATCATCAGTCAGCTTGATAAAGCCCCAACGCTTCAGACTGATATAAGAACATATCGTCTCAAATATGCTTCAGCGGAAGGTGTTGCCACAACACTTGAAGAGATTATCACTGGCGAAAGTATCCAAGGTGGTGGTAGAAGAAGTTTCGACAGAGAGGATATTTTGAGAATGCGTACATATCGACGTGAAGAAGGCGATAGCAGCGAAATCTTCCAAGGTATTGTCGGTTTGGTAAATATCTCTCGAGATGATAGGCTGAACATAGTTGTTGTTTCTTCAGATCCTCGCAATTTTACTATCATTGAAAAGATAATCAATGAACTGGATCAGGCACAGACACAGGAAGAAATCAAGATGTATTTTCTGAAGTTTGCAAACGCGGAGGCAGTCTCTATAAATCTACAAGACCTATTTGAAGGTGGAAGTGCCGGGCAAGACCGAGATAGGCCTTGGTGGGATCGAAATGATCGTGAACCGACAGAAAATGGAGGTTTTGGTGTTCAAGGTGAGGTACATATCGTTTTTGACGTAAGACTTAATGCATTGCTTATTTCAACTGCTTCGCAGAATTTCCCTATGGTTGATGACTTAATCAGCAAGCTTGATGTTAACATGCCCGAGCAGGAATGGGGAACTCGCATCTTTTATCTCAAAAATGCTGATGCTGAAAATGTCTCAAATCTGCTCAATTCACACTACGGTGGAAGCAGCGGATCTAGTAGTAACAGCCGCTTTCGCGATGATTTTTGGTGGCTTCGCAATCAAGGTTCCTCATCTTCTGCACAAACTCAAGGATCCTTGGCTGGTAATGTATCAGCCGAACCATTTGTCAATCTAAATGCTGTTATCGTATCTACAGGAACAAAGCGTAACTTTGATATGATTGAAGAGTTTATCAAACAAATTGATGTTCCTACTCCGCCAGACCAGGTTGAGGTTACTACGACAATTCGCCTTGAATACGCTACCGCGGATGCTATTGCTCAAGTGCTTAGGCAAGTTTGGCAAGATGCACAATCAGAAGATGGAGGCTTTAGTTTTAGTAGATTTTTCCAATCGTCACTCAGCAGCGGTGATCCGGTCGATATCAACTCATTGCACGGAAAGGTTACCATCTTTGCTGATCCAGATACCAACTCGCTTATTGTCACAACCCGACGCCGCTATCTTGAGCAGGTTAGAGACCTTATCAAACAGCTTGATTTCGTGCGAGGACAGGTCTGGATTGATATAAAAATTCTTGAAGTCACACTTGATGAAGCCACAAAACTCGGTATAGGAGTTGCTGCGAATGAAAAGAGACTCGGCGGATTTGAACTCGGTCCAGGTAACCCGCTGATCGGGGGTACAAATGCAGAGCTCGGACTCGCTCAGGAAATCTCCGGTTTTAACTACAGTTTAGCAACCAAAGAATACATGGCACTCCTTCACACACTAATTCGTGAAAATAAAGTTGAAACGCTCTCAAGACCAACGCTTATTACACGGGATAGTCGTCCGGCTACATGGAGTAGTGGACGCCGCATTCCATTCCTACAGAGTGTTGATACCAATAGTATCCTTGGGGATACTGCTACACAGCCACTCTTCAACTATGATTTTATTGATCCTCCCGTTGGCATTAACATTGCACTCACGCCTTTCATCGCAAGGTCACAGGCGGGAGAAGATGGGAAGCGGACAATCGGCTTAGATATTACGAATATCAGTGCCAGTAACTTTATTGAATTCACGGAATTCAATGCCCCAATAACAGAGGATAATTCTCTCAGTGTCTATATTGATATTGAAGATGGACAGCAGCTTATTGTTGGTGGTATCATTCGCAAGAGACAGAAGCAAGTGGAAAACAAAGTTCCCATTCTCGGCGATATTCCTTTGCTTGGAAGGCTCTTCAAAAGCACCGAAACCGAAGTCGAAAATACGGAGATTGTCTTCATAATTACGCCTCATATCGTGGACATTCAGAAACCGGGTGACATGGATAAGTTGAATCAGAAAGTCGATGATTGGCAAAAAAATGGAGTAAACGATTTAGAAAAATCCACTAAGTAGTCATTAGCATTTTCTTTTATCAGGGCATTCACAACTTGTCAAACTACTGCGGAAGATAGAATGACTATAAAATATCAAGGGTAAGTGATCTCGTTTGTCCGTAATATTTTTAATGGTAATTTGATAGCTGATATTTCTCATATTGGTCTTGAACCTAATAGTAATCAATAGAAACAAGGTATACCGCCATGAAAATGCGTTTTTGCTGTGTAGATTTTGCTTGACTTTTATAGCATGAGATAGCATCCTAATTACATATTTAGATATAAACGGACATTAGGAGGATATCTCATGCTAACTCAGCTTATCAAATCTATAACCTTTTTTCAACAACTTCTTTCTTCACAGTTTAGCACCTTGAACCAGCGTCTTGTTCGGACCTTAGTGTTTTTGTCGACCTGTCATCTGTTTGGGCTCACTAACCCGAATCAAGTGTCGGATGCGTTTTCTATTCCGAAAGCGAGACTATATCGGGAACTGAACACGATGAGTCTCTATCTCTGGCAGCATCTTTTTGTGCGTATCGGGTGTTCTATTGCGTTAGAGGCGATCCGTGAGGTTGTATCAAAAAGTGCTTCTACCCTATCGCGTCTGTGTATTGTCATCAGTGTGGATGATACCTTTGTTTTTCGCTATGGAACGGATATTGCCTACACATCCAATTGGTGGTCTTCTCAAGCCAAGCAACCGATGAAGGGGCAAAATATATTGGGGATCACAATAAAGATTGGAGAACGGATCATTCCCCTGAATATGCGACTGATTAGCAAACAGGGACGCGGGAATACGGATAAACCCTCCTGTGTCATCACTATGTTCAAGGAAGTGGTGTCTTTCTTTGAAGGGACTGGAATAGATATCCGAAACTATCCGGTCACCTTCGATTCGTGGTATGGTAGCCGCCACTTGATTGACACCTTGCGAGAAATGGGATTTGAAACGATCCTTGTGCACGGAAAAAGCAACTATGTGATGACGATTGATGAAAAAAAAGCGAAACTCTCGGAACATAAAAAGTCAATAGAACTCCTCTCCAATCAATGGGGTTGCGATAAACCTGTCTATCGGACGAATGCCACAAGTCCAACCTTCGGAAAAGTAGTGGTGTTGTTCTTTGCAGACCGTGGCAAAATCCGAACAATGCTGGTATTCGGGAAACCGCTGCGGGCGTGTGAAATCCTGCGGATATGGTCTCAACACCACGGTATAGAACAGTATTGGCGACATCTCAAAACAGACCTAAACCTCGCATCCATGAGCCTAAAAGGACAAAATGGGGCGTATGCGAACTTAGGCGTGAAAGTGATGAGCTACCTTTTGATACAGCAGGTCAGTGGTTCCGTGCGAAAAACATTTCATCAAGTCCAACTTGAACTTTCAGGACAAAGGCAGATGCTGTCTGATCTCAGTGAGCATTTTCATGAACAAATACCGAGAAAACACTGATAAACATTGATAGCTGAAGATTTTTGATAAATATCAGGATAGGGTTATTTAGTTTTAGGCTTTTTGCCCATTTTATCCAAAAAGTCGCGATTCGGAGATCGCTCCTACAGCGGAGAGTCTTGAGCAAAAGTTCAAAATTATTGGAAAACTAAATAACCCTGGTAATTTGCAGGGCTATTTAGTTTTAGGCTTTTTGCCCATTTTATCCAAAAAGTCGCGATTCGGAGATCGCTCCTACAGCGGAGAGTCTTGAGCAAAAGTTCAAAATTATTGGAAAACTAAATAACCCTGGTAATTTGACTTTTACTTGACATTTTTTGCCAAATTTGATGCTGTGTGGAAGTAATTTGATGTCTGATTTATAGGAAGGGTTTACCCGAAAGAATTAGGCAATCACATAAACAATGACCAACTGAGGAAATCAAAATAGGTCGCAATTCGATATTCAAAATTAAATTTCTCTACGGAGTATATTATAGTAAAGCCTATAATTATTTAGACATTTGTGTGTCATAGCGAATTCAAACGGTTTCCTTATGTAATACCAATTCTGATAAATAAAATACCATTAGGGAGGTTTTATGAGATTTTGAAGATCGTCCTATGTTGAATGTAAGAGGCGCGTGAATTGCGGGACTATACAAACGCCTCTATAAAATCTAATATCCATTTGTTCACAGAGAAACAATTTTGATAGATTACAATCAGGCTTTTGCCTGTTTAGTACCAATCAGGCTTTTGCCTGTTTAGTACCTTTTAAGGAGATATTTACATATCATGAAAAATTTTACTTGTGTTGTTATTTTCGCACTTATTGCAAGTGCTACAATAGTTTATGCTAATGATTTAGCAATTTATTCTGGTCCGTCAAACATAGGTTGGATTTCTGCTAATGCTGTCAAGGATAATACAGAAACAGTTATGAATCATGCTGGAGTAAAGGCACTTTTTAATAATATTGAAATTTCGGTGATGGTGATGAAGAGGGTAATGGCTCTCCACTCGCAAAGTGGTGCGTTGCACACACAGGCAATGGACAGCAAGATGTTATCCTCCTCGCGTGTGGAACATCTCCGAGCGCACTATATCCGTTTCCCAACGCACAGCCGGACGGTTCCAATGTGGAGAACTTTATTGAGGCAGGGAATGTTGTTATCAACCTTGCAGACTGGATTTTCTACATGAGTTATGAAGGCGGAGTTCGCAGCGCAGAAAACGGGCCAGGCGGTGCTGCAAACGTCTTTGATATCCCAGGGTTAGACTTTAATGCGCGAGGTACTGGAAATCAAACACCCACAGACAACGGTAAGAAGTACATTCCATCACTTGCAGCTTTCCATTCTGATCGCCCTTGGCACGTTGAACTGTTTGACGGTTCAAATTGGGATCTCGTTATTTTTGCCGAAGAAGATGCCAATAATGCTGATCCTGCAGTAGCGATTAGCAAAGAAGAAGGAGATGATGGGTTCGGTATAATTGCGGCGATGTGGCAATCAGCTACCCCGTTTTGGATTGGTACAGACCCGCGCGGTATAGGTGTCGCTGAATTCCTTGAGAATTGGTTGTCAGAAAATGCCTCTTTGGATGCTTTGGATGTCCAAGCAAAAGACAAGTTAACAACAACTTGGGGACAAATCAAAGAAACCCGTTAAATATCGCTTTAACCAATAATAGGGGCAGCCGTGTGCTGTCCCTATATCAATTCACTTTCCTACCGAATATCTTGATACAATTTCGCAAGTCGTTCCAATGAGAAACCTAAAAGATAGAGAAATGTGATAAGCCAGTTGATCGCTGTAGTTCTGATAATGCCATTCTTCTCCCAACGTCGTGCCGATATATGAATCCGAGGCTTGACCATTTTTGTTTTTCCTAATATGCGCAATCCTTTAGAAAAACTCATCTCTTCCATTATCGGGACGTCTGGAAATCCACCGATACGCTGAAAGTCGTTGCGCGACACAAAAATACCACTATCCCCATAAAATACCTTTAGATATTTACCGCGCATGTCTGCGGAAATCTCAATTATACGATACAGAATACCCTTGCCATCAATCTTTTGAAGAAAACCGCCGCCAACATACCCGGACGATAGTGTTTTTTCAACTGCAACAAATGCTCCTGGCTCAAGCCACATATCTGCGTGCAAAAAGACAAGGATGTCACCCTTGGCTGCCGCAGCACCTGCATTCAACTGTTTTGCACGCCCACGTTCGGATTTGATGACCCTCCCATACCTTTCTGCAATACGCACAGATTCGTCAGTGCTTCCGCCATCAATAACAATAAGTTCATGGTTCTCCAATTCAGGTTGAAGCTGAGAAAGCGTTTTATCCAAAATCTTTGCTTCGTTAAAAATTGGAATGATAACTGAAATCATGGTTTTGTGATACTCACGACGGAAACCAAAGCCGTGTGCTTCTTTTAGCACACAACCCTCCTATGTGATTCCTGCTTCCGTCTCTCGTGCCTCCGAATGAGGTCTTATTTGGACTCCACAAGCGTTTGGACTCTCTGTCTATCCAACAGCGAGGTGTTTTAGGTTTATTGCAGCGTTGACATCTCTATCTATCTGATAAGGCTTGATTGTGTGCCAACCTTGCGTAGCCACATTGCTGGGAAAACCAACGCTTCTGTTTAAAAGTCGGATCTAATGTTATCTTATGTGTTCTGTATGGCATAGTCTGACTCCTGTAGGTTTCTGACTCCCATTGACAGTGGTGTACTGAGCCAATCTTATCATTATATCACAAAATATCTTTAAATGTCAAGCGTTTTTGGACCCACAGCTAAAGCAGTGGGATTGTCAGTTAATTCCCTTCACAACAAACATATACTTATACCGAATTAACGCGATGTGTCCTGTGAGGTCCCCCGTGCCTCGCAAGGCTAACCCCTACGTAGAAAACTTCTAATCCCGTTAATTTGGTATTATACGGCAGTCTATTTGACAGACTGATTCAGTGCCAAGAGTGGGAAAACAGAAGCATAGATTGGATCGCAATATCCACCAATTACCTCCCAATAGATACCTACACAACTCTCTGACCATGAACCGTTTTCTCTTTGATGCTCAAGGAGAAACGTAATACCTTTTTGAGCAGCAGGATTTTTATCACGAGCAAGTAAGAGCGCGTATGTGCACCATGCAGTCTGTTCCACCGTGCTATCAGTAGGATTGCCAAACATATCTTCTCCCCATCCACCATCCGCATTCTGTACCTGTTCCAACCAGCGAACGCCTCGCGAAATTTCAGGCGCATCTCCTCTACCTGCTTTGACAAGAATGATCAGCGCGCATGCTGTCCCATAAGTATGCTTCGCTAACCAAAGATCATCCCAGAAACCATCACGATGAATAGTAGTACGAAGCCACTGAATACCACGGTTTATGGATATTTCATTTTCACCAAACGCAAGCAACGTTTCAATTGCATGTGCTGTTATACTAACACAACCAACATCACCTTGTCCAGGTTGATATGTGCTCCAACTTCCGTCCATCCCTTGATTCTGTTTTAACCATTCAATGCCCCGTTCAACAGTATTTTTTGCATCTGTGGATGTCAGTCTTGCCCGAATTATGGCAAGTGTCCCCAAGGCAGAGTCATCTGCATCACTCGGAAGTGAACTATCACGCATACCAGAAAACGCCCATCCGCCATCATCATTTTGATGTTCAACGAGCCACTGTGCTGCTTTGCAAATCGCATCCGAATTGTTGGAAGATGCTGCATCAACCTCTGTCAATGCGATAATACTCAACGCAGTATCCCACACGTTGAGGTTTATGGCTTCTCTACACCCGCCATCCGGGTTCTGTGTCCCACGCAGCCAATCAATTCCCTTCTCTATCATGTTCGGAATCTCAGAATCCGAACTCCCACTATTATGCATTTCAATCAGTGCTAATACTGATAACGCAGTGATATAATTCACGCGAAACCAACTACCATCGCTCAATACCCGCGCTTTCAACCACGCCACCAGTGAATTGACAACATCAGTCCGTTTGGTCGTATTTAGCTCAATCAGTATAAACACAGGTACTAATGTATGTTGCTCAGCAATAAACAATTCTTGAAATAGAGAAGTGTTGAAAAAGTCAACGGGTGGGAGTTTATTTTTCGGAGGTTTTAACAAAGCACGCAGCTGCGGGATACGCGTTAACAGTTTGACGATTTTCATTAACGGCAGTGCATTTTTAGAAACGGTCAATTTCTGCCAGTCAAAACGCTCAAAAGTAGCGTAGGCGAGTTTAACTAACGCAAGGTCAAGCGGGTAATGTGGAATTCGAGAAACTGTATCTTGAAGCCGTTGCGAAGAAGCCTTTTCAGAAACCTGTTCTAATATCAATTGGGTAAACAAAGTCGCATCCGAATTTGACTGATTTGCAGTATCCAATCCCCATGCACCATCTTCATTTTGACTATTAATGAACCAATCCACCAATGATGGTTCTGGTGTATTTCCCTGCGCGAGTTGGATCCATGCATAAGCACAAGATGGAAACGTACTTGAGGAGAACTGACCTTCAAAGTTTCCATCCGCGTGTTGCTGCGTCCGCAAAAAAGCGATGCCACGGTTTAAAGCTGAAGTAGCCTCTTCCTTATTTCCTGCACTTTGTTGAGGTGTTCTGCTTTGCGTCATTGCTTAAGACTACCCCATAGAAGCGGTAAGGTTTGTTCTGAGAATTCAACCGCCTGCGGTTTCTCAAGGTTTGGACTTAGTGCGTTCGCTTCGCGAGCGATATCGCTAATCCGCACTTCGTCAATTAAACCTATCCACTTAAAATCACGCGTGTTCTTACTCCCAATAATCACCTCGTAGTCAGAACTTGCCAGTTTTCCACCATGGTTTTTTGATGCTATCTCTTTGCCATTGAGATAAAGTTTAACTGTTTTGGAGTCGTATGTTCCAGCAACGTGCTGCCACTGTTTCAATTCAAGTGATACTGCTGGTTCAGCGGAAGCACCTCCACTTGAAGTGTTAATATGGAATTTGGGCATTCCGTTGGAAACACCTAAATGATATGCCCCCGGAGGACCATCCCAGTTGGTGCATATAAGCCTCCAACCCGTTAAATCTTCGGGATAAACCCAAGCTTCTATGGTGACAGCATTCTCAGGAATTAGTTCTTTCGCTTTCCCAAGCGTGATTACTGTGTTACCATCAAAACGAAACGACTTACCAGATTTATCTGCTTTGTTCCATTCTTGGTTTGGATCCCAGTCAGTTGGACCTTCAACATCCGCTGCTACTTTATTCTTAGAAACATCTAACACCTTCGTTCCGTTGAAATGCCAAAGACCAAGGGTGTTATCATCTGGAAGGTATTCAAATCCGCTACTGCCAAAACAGGTGGCAATTCCTAAAATGAGAAGACAAAAACCCGATAAAACATGACGCAATTTTATAGAAAACATCTCTTATTTTCTCCTTAAGGGTGAAAATCTCTACCGGCAGCAATGAAATTTTACTTCAGACATGGAAAAAAGTGTTCCTTAATAGGAAAATTCCATAATATTTGCGTTTTTTCTTGACAATCTTATAAATAATGTTGTATAATTGTACGTTAAGCTTTTGAGAAGTTGCTGAAGTGCGCGTATTTTAGTTGCTTTAAAGAAAGTATACAACTTCTTCGGAAAATAGGCAACTGTTTTTGTAACTAAAACTAAAATGAGGAATGTTCATAATTTGGTTGGTGTATGCCGCATGTCTCAAGTACTTCATCTGATTTTCCTATCGGGTATGTGAAGTCAAGGGGTTCGTCGCGCCCACTGCTTGTTGCACCAAATTATTTTGATTCATTATTTAAATCCTCGTGTCTAATTCCTATTCCTACAATGGGTGTTATGTTTAGGAACTCAAACAACAGATTGGAACAAGTGAAGAAAACCCAATCAGAAACAACGAGTATCTATATCTTGGCAAGAACCTTCTTTGATCCAATAACTTCAAATTCTTTCTCTGTCAACTCGTTCGTAACATAAGTCCAATCGTCCAAACCTTCAATCCATCCGCGACCCACGCAAGGTGAAAATATATGCCCAATATTACTAAAACTAATGGAAGTCCGGCTGCGTTACGAAAGCGCTTCTCCTTTGCTAAAACCCCTTCTGTTCTTGAACTGCCTGACTTAATTGAGACTCAAAAACGTTCATACACAGCATTTCTGCAACGTTTTGTGAAAGAAGATGAACGCGAGTCTAAAGGGCTGCAGGCATTGTTCAAAGAAGTTTTTCCGATTTATGACTTTAAAGAGACCACAAGTCTTGAATTTGTCAGTTACACGCTCAGTCCTCCGATACACGATCTTTCGGATTGCCAAGCACGCGGTCTAAACTATCAGGTGCGGTTACAAGCCCGTCTGATGTGTGTTGAACGTGAAAAAGATGAAGACACAGGTCAAACACGTGTTCTTGACATCACCGAATCGGATGTCTACCTCGGTGATATTCCTTTGATGACTGAGAACGGCACCTTTATCATAAACGGATCCGAGCGTGTGATTGTTAATCAATTACAAAGGTCTCCCGGTGTTATTTTTCTTGACAAATCGCATGCAACAAGTGCACAGAAACTCCCGACAGGACAGGTTATTCCCTACCGAGGTGCATGGATAGAGTTTGAATTTGATTCAAAGGATTGCATCCACGTTAGATTAGACCGGAAGAAGAAAATATTAGCCACCGTTCTCTTACGTGCACTCGGTTGGGAAACGGATGCGGAAATACTAAGATTGTTCAGCAGCACAGAGGTTGTTCCGATGACACATAATGTTGTTGGACGTATCATCGTTGAACCTGTTATTAATGAAGGGACAGGTGAAGTCCTGCTTGAAGCAAATACAAAGTTATCTGAAATAGAATTTGATCGGCTCATAGAAGCAAAGGTTTCTGAGATCGAAGTTCTGGTAGAATCGGACGAACAAGAACTCCGGTATTTACGTAACACGCTTTCGCGTGATAAGGTCAAGGCGTATGCAGGCGGTACATTACAAGAGGGTGCTCTCCTTGAGATATTTCGGACTTTGCGTCCGGGCGATGCGCCTACACGAGATGCAGCAGCATCCTGTTTAGAACGTCTCTTTTTTGATGGTGCGCGATACGATTTAGGCACCGTCGGTAGATACAAACTTAATTCACAACTCGGTGATTTAGCTGTTTACTGTGATGAAGAAGGTGAGAAACCGTCAGAAGAAATACGTGTGCTTCGGAAAGAAGATATTGCTGCGACCTTGCAACACCTGATGCACATTCGAAACGGACACAGAGAGGTGGATGACTTAGACCATCTGGGAAATCGTAGAGTCCGTGTTATTGGAGAACTCCTTGAGAATCAATTCCGCATTGCACTGTTGCAGATACGTCGGGCAGCGCGTGAAAAACTGAGCACAACTACAGATTCACAGTTGAAAAACCCGAA
Organism: Candidatus Poribacteria bacterium; assembly: GCA_965237835.1. Lineage (GTDB taxonomy): Bacteria > Poribacteria > WGA-4E > WGA-4E > WGA-3G > MSPOR6. Next base: position 3,432,705 of record OZ250160.1, read on the forward strand.
GAATTTGGTGTATCCAAAACCACTCATGATGGCACTCCGAGAGTTTTTTGGATCAAACCAACTCTCCCAATTTATGCAACAAATTAATCCGTTGGATGAACTCACCCACAAACGTCGGATTTCTGCGATTGGTCCAGGGGGATTACACCGTGATCGTGCCACCGCAGCAGTGCGAGACGTCCATCGGACACACTATGGACGTGTTTGTCCGTTAGAAACACCTGAAGGTCCCTCTATCGGTCTCATCGTATCTTTAGCAACATTTGCGCGTGTTAATCCGTACGGCTTTTTGGAAACACCCTACCGTGCTGTACGCGACGGTAAAATAACCAAAGACGTTGAATATCTAACAGCAGATACGGAGGATAAATACCACATTGCCCCTGCAGATGCTGATATGTCAGCTGAGTTGCTTCGCACCCGGAAAGGTGAGGAAGTGCTTGAGCGCAATCTCACTGACGTTGATTATATCGGTATTGCTCCGCAACAAATTGTTGGTGTGTCCGCTGCACTTGTACCCTTTTTAGAACATGAAGATGCGAACCGTGCACTGATGGGTGCTAACCACCAACGACAGGCAGTACCTTTGATCTGTCCAGAGGCACCCTGGGTCGGCACCGGTATGGAACATCGCGCTGCACGTGATGCGAATGCTATGGTCATCGCACATCGAGGGGGTGTAGTTTCCAGTGTTGATGCGGAAGAGATTTTAATTCGTACTGGACAAGCACTTCATGTTGAAGAAGGTGAGCATGCTTTTAGTGAGATGGGTTACGATGTCTACAAACTGAAAAACTTCAAACGTAGCAACAGTGGCACGTGTATCCATCAACGTCCACGTGTGAATATAGGGGATGTTGTGGAAGCGGGTGATGTCGTTGCTGATGGTACCGCTACTGAAGGTGGTGAACTTGCTCTTGGCAGAAATGTCCTTTGTGCATATATGCCGTGGGGCGGGCACAATTTTGAAGACTCAATCCTCATCAGCGAATCTCTCATCAAGAATGACACATTTACCTCTATTCATATAGAAGAATTTGAAGTCGCTGCAAGGCAAACGAAAATGGGAGACGAAGAGATCACACGTGATATTCCAAACATGTCCTCCCGAAGTCTTTCACAACTTGATGATGAAGGTATTATTCGCATAGGTAGTGTCGTCGGGACTGGTAGCATTCTCGTTGGCAAAATCTCACCAAAAGGTGAAAGTGAGTACGGCCCCGAAGAGAAACTGCTCCGTGCGATCTTTGGCGAAAAGGTCAAAGAGGTCAAAGATGCGTCTGCTTACACCCGCCCCGGTGTTGAAGGTGTTGTCATTGATGTGAAGGTATTCTCTCGCCAAGCCGCCTCCAATAACGAAAGAACCGTATGGCGACAAGAAGCACTCCGCAAACAAATTGAGCAAACGTGGAAAGAACAGTATGATCAAGTCCACGAACGTTTGACTGAGGAACTACGCGAGACTCTGGTCAACAAAGAACTTGCGTACCCAACAACTATTGGGATTGATAATAACACCGAAGACGAAGAAATAGGTGAATCACCCCAGCAGTTGGATGCCGGTGATGTGTTGACGCGTGAATATCTGGAAGCACTTTCGCAAAGTGAACTCGAATCACTTCAGATTACAAATTCAGATGTAACCGCCTACATCAAAAGCCTTCAGGAACTTGCATCTGGTCGGATTACCGCCTATACACAGGAAAAAGAGGACGCGTTGGAAAAACTTGATGCGGGAGAAGAACTGAAACCTGGAGTTTTGAAACTCGTCAAAGTTTATGTGGCAACCCGCCGTCCTATTTCCATTGGAGATAAAATGGCGGGACGTTACGGAAACAAAGGTGTTATTGCCAAAATTCTACCTGAAGAGGATATGCCATACTTACCGGATGGCACCCCAGTAGATATCGTTTTGAACCCACTCGGCGTGCCTTCTCGGATGAATGTAGGTCAAATCCTTGAAATACACTTAGGATTGGCATGCCAGCAACTCGGACGGCATGTTGCATCCCCCGTATTTGACGGTGCCACAGAGGATGAGGTCTTTGAAATGTTGGCAGAAACGGACTTAGCCGATAAGGTCAAACAGACTGGTAAGAGTATCCTGTTTGATGGCAGAACCGGGGAATATTTCGGTCAGGAAGTTACAGTCGGCTATGTGTATTTCCTCAAACTGAATCACCTCGTCGCTGATAAGATGCATGCTCGTTCAACAGGACCTTATTCCTTAGTGACGCAGCAACCGCTTGGTGGTAAAGCACAACACGGTGGACAACGTCTCGGCGAAATGGAAGTTTGGGCGTTGGAAGCTTACGGCGCAGCACACACATTGCAAGAGATGTTGACCATCAAATCCGATGATGTGAAAGGCAGAACCAAAATCTATGAATCTATCGTGAAAGGTCAAAGTCCTTTGAAGCCTGGTACTCCTGAATCTTTCAATGTGTTGGTGAGAGAGTTGCAGAGTCTCGGTTTAAATGTTGAGTTATCTGAAGGTGATCCTAATGATGCAGCCTCAGACCCGACAGGTCTCCACGACGCGGGTTTCCCGCTTTTACACACGATAGAAACAATGGAACCTATTGAGGATGAACCTCCTCTGAAACTGGCATGGAATACCGACGATATCGAATAGTCTGACGCGGAAGTGGCTATCAGTGTCCCTATGCTATTGACTGTCGGTAAGAGGGGTTTGTCAAACATCACACATCTCTTATGCCGAAACCGATGGCTGATAACCGATAGCCGTTTCCAACAATCGTTAAAGGAGCAGAAAGAATGGCAGACAAAGAACATCAATTCAATCGTATCTCTATCAGCATCGCCTCTCCAGAACAGATAAAAGATTGGGCAAAACGGACATCTTGTAAGCGGCGCAATCCTGCAAACGATACTTGGACGTGTCCCGAAAAAGGTACTTGTGACTGTGGTGAAATTAAAAAGGCAGAAACAATTAACTACCGGAGTTTTCGTCCTGAAAATAAAGGTTTGTTTTGTGAATCCACATTTGGACCCCAAAAGGATTTTGAGTGCAGTTGTGGTAAATACAAACGGATTAAGCACAAAGGTCTTATCTGTGATCAGTGTGGCGTTGAGGTGACGAAATCACAAGTGCGGCGAGAACGGCTTGGTTACATCAAACTCGCTACACCTGTCTCCCACATCTGGTTTTTTAAAGGAATTCCATCGCGTATCGGAACATTCCTTGAGCTTGCATCCCGACAAGTTGAACGCGTCCTTTACTTTGAAGCGTTTATTGTTACAGAGGTGATTGATGATAGTTGTGGTTTAGCAAAAAAGGATATCATCACAGAAATCGAAATGGAGGCGAAGTTACGCGAGCACCCGGATTCATTCCGAGCAGGAACAGGAGCTGAGGCAATTCAAGAACTCCTACGAGACATTAATCTGCCAGATGATGTTGAAAAACTGACAGAAGAACTGGAAGCAACTTCAAGTCGTCAGAAAAAAATGAAGCTTTCAAAGCAGCTCAGAATGGTAGCAGGTTTTAATAAAACGCAGATGCAGCCTGAGTGGATGATTCTTGATGTCCTTCCTGTAATTAGTCCTGATCTCCGCCCTTTAGTCTCCTTGGAAGGCGGTAGATTCGCAACAAGTGATCTTAATGATCTGTATCGTCGTGTCATTAACCGCAACAATCGTCTGCAAAAATTGATTGACCTAAGGTCGCCTGAAGTCATCCTTCGAAACGAAAAACGGATGCTACAAGAATCAGTTGACGCATTTTTGGACAACGGCAGACATGGACGTCAGGTTACCGGTCCCGGTAAACGCGCGCTCAAATCCTTGTCTGACATCCTTAGGGGTAAAGTTGGTCGTTTCCGTCAAAATCTGCTTGGAAAACGGGTTGACTATTCCGGAAGAAGTGTTATCGTGGTTGGTCCCGAGCTTGAACTTCATCAGTGCGGGTTACCGAAATTGATGGCTGTAGAACTCTTCAAGCCGTTCATTATCGAAAAGCTTTTGGGTGCAGGACATGTACAAACTATCAAACGTGGGAAATACATGACCGAACATGTTACTCCGGACTCACCCGTGTGGGAAGCATTAGAGGAGGTAATCGCGGATCATCCAGTATTGTTGAATCGTCCTCCGACATTGCATAGGCTTGGAATTCAGGCATTTATGCCAGTCTTGGTAGAAGGTAAATCCATTCGAATTCCGCCGCTCGTTTGTAAGGCGTTCAATGCCGATTTTGATGGTGACCAGATGGCAGTGCATGTGCCTTTGTCTATTGAAGCGAGGACGGAAGCGAAAATGTTACTGCTCAGTAGCGGAAATATCCTAAAGCCCTCCCACGGTGAACCGATTACAGTTCCTGAACTTGACATGATTTTAGGTTCCAGTTTTTTAACGAAGGCACTACCAGAACATAAGCAACGAGCAGAGCAACTCCACGCTGCATACTCTGAAGAACTGAAAGATTCGGATGCAGAAAGTGCATTTGCAGCATTAGAGCATGAACTTTGGGCGAAACGTCGCTATACATCTTTGGATGAGGTTACACATGCTCACGGTTGCGGCACGCTTAAACTGCATGATTCGGTGTTACTCTTTTTCAAAGGAAATCGCGAACCGATTCTAACGACCGTCGGACGTGTCATATTTAACGAGGCACTTCCGTATACAAATGGCACCGCTTCGCTCACTTGGAAAGATGGAATTACAAGTCTTGAATTACCATATTTCAATGAGGAAGCACGTGGTAAGCCTTTATCTCAACTTGTCAAACGTTGTTTCAACGAACTCGGTACTTCAGAAACTGTATCTCTGTTGGATCGGTTGCAGAAACTTAGTTTTGAATATGCAACCCGCAGCGGGATCTCTCCGGGTATACAGGATTACTTAATTCCTAATAACAAATCGGAGATTCTTAATATAGCCACTGAACGAATTGAACGTCTCTACAGTCAGGAAAACCTTGAGGCTGAAGAATTAGAGAATGAGAAAATTCGGATTTGGTATGATACTGTTGAAAAAATTGAAGATACGCTTTTCGATGAACTTCCAGCGACAGAAACGTATCTAGTGGAACAAGGTAAGAATGTTGAAGGTTTTAACCCTGTTCACATTATGGCGGATAGTGGTGCTCGTGCGCGCAAAATTCCGTTCAGGCAAATCAGTGCTATCGTGGGATTGAAGTCTAAGCAGAGTGGTGAAATTCTATCTACGCCGATTCAATCTTCCTATCGCGAAGGCTTAGATGTACTTGACTACTTCACCTCAACATACGGGTCGCGGAAGGGGTTGGTGGATACGGCTATGAAAACCGCTGCATCTGGATACCTCACGCGTAAACTCGTTGATGTCGCGCAAGATGTAATGATTACTGAAGAAGATTGTGATACAACGCACGGTATCCTCAAATTCACTACTGACGCGGGTTCAATTGGATTCAAGATTAGTGGACGTGTAAATGTGAAGTTGATCGTGTTTACAAAGGAAACTGAACGCCAGAAGCATATTCTACATGCAGTGACCAAAGTTCCTGATGGGATTATAGGTCAAGTTGATCATTACAAGGTGACGGGGGTATCAGATGGTGTCGTAGGGGAAAGTAATACCCATAAGGTGACCAAGGTAACCGATGGGATCATTGGTCAAGTAGATCATTATAAGGTGACCGAAATATCCGATGGGATTATAGGTGATGAGCATTATAAGGTAACCGCAGCACCAGATGGATATTCCCTTCTTAATGAATTTGCAACTGGGCTAGATAACGATGGAGATTTTTATGAACAGCCACAATGGAAGGATTGCCTTTCACCGGGGTATCGTGAAAAAACTGGTTGGCAGTGTGAGCAATGCGATATTGACCTTGGGCAAGACCAGCAATTTCTCCATGTCCACCATCTGCAAGACATACGTCATAACAATCCCAAAGACCTTGTAGCACTTTGCATCGGTTGTCATGATAAACAGCCCGGACATGACTTTAAAGACTCTGAACATTATCAAGAATTTATGGAGAAATACGGTGATAGTTGGGATCCAAATGGTACTAACCACAGTAAGATAAATGTCCTTTCACCTGAGATTGGAAAGACGTTGGCAAATCTTCTATATCCCGATGGGGCACCTGAGAAGGATCAGGAACTCACTCCGAAAAAATGGAAGAAACATAGCAAGGCATTGAAGAGGCTTGAAGCCGAGCACTTCTGGAAAATCACTGAAGTGAACAATCTAGAATGTTCGTTGAAAGTTGGAAAAGTCATATCCGATGCTGATTATCAGAAGGCACTAAAGGATTATCAATGTCCTAAGAACGTGGGGGACATATTTACCCACGAAGAAAGGGACAAACTCACCAAGACGTGGAAAGGGCTAAAGGATGATCCCTTCTGGAAAATCACCGAAGTGAACAATTTAGAATGTTCGTTGAAAGTAGGAGATGTCATCTCCGATGCTGAATATCAGAAGGCACTAAAGGATTATTATCAATGTCCTAAGAACGTGGGGGACATACTTACCCACGAAAAGTGGAAAAAACTCAACAAAACATGGGAGGGGTTAAAAGCAAAGAAAGGTTGGGAAATCACCGAAGTGAACAATTTAGAATGTTCGTTGAAAGTTGGAGAAGTCATCTCCGATGCTGAATATCAGAAGGCACTAAAGGATTATCAATGTCCTAAGAACGTGGGGGACATACTTACCCCAGAAGAAAGGGACAAACTCAACAAGACGTGGAAAGGGCTAAAGGATGATCCCTTCTGGAAAATCACTGAAGTGAACAATTTAGAATGTTCGTTGAAAGTTGGAAAAGTCATCTCCGATGCTGAATATCAGAAGGCGCGCACGAAATATCAATATCGCGTGAAGTACATACTTACCTCGGAAGAGTGGGAAGACCTCAACCAGAAGTGGTTTTCTTCAATACCAATGGCTTCAATACCGATAGACATACTTACCCCGGAAGAGTGGGAAGACCTCAACCAGGAGTGGAAAGGAATAGAATCCAAGCGTTTTGAGGGAATTAAAAAAGGAGCACTTCTAACCCCCAAGGATGCAGAAAGAATTGAAGGAGAAGACGTTCCCAGCGTTCGGGTCCGTTCTATACTGACCTGTGAGGCAGAGAAAGGTACTTGTGCAACATGCTATGGAGCGGATTTAACATCCGGTCATCTGGTGAATGTTGGCGAGGCAATCGGTATTATCGCAGCCCAATCCATCGGTGAACCCGGCACTCAGTTGACAATGCGTACCTTCCATACAGGGGGTGCTGTGGAAGATATGAGTGAACACCTTGCACGTAAGATTCTTGCGAAGGCTACTGGTACCGTGCGTTTTCGTGATTTTATTCCGGGTCGTACCGTCCGTGAAGAAGGTGGACTCTGGATCGCACAACAGGTTGCTGAACACCCAGACCAACCAAAATATAAAATCAAAACGGTGCAACACCCTGAATGTAAGCTGCAACCCGATGAACTTCTTACTGAAAAACAGTTTCAAGAAACCCTTGAACGGTATCCCGGTTTTGAGGTAGAGTTGATCGCTTACGAAGTGACAAAAGTGAATCATCCAGATGTTGTTGATGTGAATGCTGAATCAAACTTTTCCTTACAAGAAGGACAGTATCTCACTGAGCAGGAATGCAATTTCTATTCTCACAAGTTATCTCTGTTTCGGTGTACTGAACCACACTATCCTGTTATCAGTGTTAAACATCCAGACACTTCGCTGAAGGAAGGAACGCTGTTAACAGAAAGCGAGGCAGAGACATGGCGTGCCAAAATCCGACCTTTTGATGGTGAATGGGTGTATGAAACTAAAAAGGGAGACATCCTCACCGAAAGTGAGTATTTACGTGAGCAGAACACTATTGCCGCAGAAATGAAGTATAAAATTCTGACGGTAATGCATCCTGATTGCCTCTTTAAGGAAGGAGACTTGCTTACACCGGAACAAGAGAGTCAATACGATCTCAAACTCGGTGACTCAATGTATACTGTGAAAGAAGTCAGTGAGGGTGTTGACTTAACTGTAGATGATGAATTGACTGCTGCAAAATTTCGTAATGCGCTAGAAGAAAATAAAGCATTTGATGTTCAACGTCCATCAACTTCGCAGTGTCGTGTCACACACGTTACGCATCCAAGCTGTCCACTAAAGGTGGGAGAATTCATTGAACTGGATAAATTAGGATCGCTTCGTGATAAATTCAGTGGTGTTACAGCAGACCGACTCAAATATCGAATTACTGCTGTACATCATGCCGATTGCAAGTTGACAACGGGGATACTGCTTACTGAAAATGAGAAAAAGGCTGTGTTGAAGGCATATCCGGGATTTGACGTAAATGTCGCTAAGAACGATGAGGCTTTTGAGGTTGAACGTCTCTATCGTGTCGCTGCTGTTCACCATTCAGACTTCCCTGCTGCTGTTGATGAACTGATCACACAATCTGAATCTAATCGATTCCGTCGAAACTTCAAGGGGTTTGACTTTGAAAAACTCTACCTACACGTTTCTGAAGACAGTGAAACTGAAGAAGTTTTAACAGATTCGGACTACAAGGCACTCGTTAAACAGCATCGAGAGATGGACACACCTCCACCAGATGTCACCCTGGTTTATCATATCTTGGCTGTTCATCACGCTGAATGTACACTCACTGTTGGTGAACGTATTGACGAAACTGAATATAAACGTGCACAACGACTTTACAAAGGTTTTGATACGGAGCGTACCTACAAAGTAACGAGTGTAACCGCAGCTGATATCAAGCTCAGCGTCGGGGATATTCTTAGTGATGTAGATTACAAAGCAGCATCTGCTACCACTTCGAAGAACACTTATGAGGTCACTACCATAACGCATCCGAACTGCACACTTGCTGTTGGTCAAAAACTCAAAGATTGGGAATATGCCACGGCACTTGAACAGTCCCCCGGTGTTGAGGTAGATGGTTTGGAAGAGCGGTTTCGGATTGTTATTGTACCCTCAAAAGGAAAACCATCCGAACACTTGATTCCCAGTGGTTACTCAGGTTCACTCAAAGAGGGACAAAAGGTAACCGCGCAACATCCATTGGCAGAGTTGCATGAAAAAACCACTAACCTTGACATTGTTGCAGGTATTCCACGGGTGACTGGACTCTTTGAGGCGCGTCCTCCTAAACGTCAAGACGCTGCCGAAATTGCGGAAATTGATGGATACGTCCAACTCACTGGACAGAAAGCCGGTGTGCCTCAATACCGGATTGTAGACGAGGCGACTAAAAGCCGTTTATATTCTATTCCAGATGAGAAACGCCGTGTTGATGATGGTGACTGGGTTGAAGCGGGGCATTCACTTACAGATGGATACCTTAACCCACATGATATCTTGGCAATTGGTAGAACCACGATTAATGGACACTCCATTGAAGGGGAAGAAGCAGTCTGGACATACCTTGTTGATGAAGTACAGACAGTGTATGGGACCAACACCATCAACGACAAACACGTTGAAGTTATTGTTCGGCAGATGCTTCAAAAGATACGTATTCTGTCTATCGGTGACACAGAGTTCTATGCGAATGATGAAGTCCCGAGACATAGATTCCATGCAGAAAATAGACGCGTGGAACAAGATGGAGGCGTTCCTGCAACAGGTAAACCTGTTTTACAGAGTATCAGTAAAGCATCGCTCAGCACTGAAAGTTTCATCTCTGCAGCAAGTTTCCAAGAAACCCGTAAAGTACTTTCGGATGCCGCAGTTGAAGGACAGACGGATCTGCTAAGAGGTTTGAAGGAAAACGTCATTCTCGGTCGTCTCATCCCGGCAGGCACAGGGTTCTCTGAATGGCGGGAACTTGAAGTGTCCCATGATGCAATTGCTGATCCGGAGCCAGAAGAACTTCCGGAACCGATTCCTGAAGCCACTGAGGATTAGTTGGTCGTCTAAATATTTGTTATAAACTAATTGAAGGCGGGGTCTCTGTGCCCCGCCTTTTTTACATTTTTACATTGCGATGAGGACCCAGAGACCTCGCTCTACAATCGGGTTAATTGGGTATAGTATCAAATTAACGTGATTTATCTCATTTTTCTTGGTATTAGGTGCGGTTAGAAACCGCACCATAGGCGTCAATTTAAGGAAAGAACTCGTTTGTAGTCGCGCAATTCATTGCGCCTCTTATATTCAAAGAAAAGAGGCGCAATGAATTGCGCGACTACGAACGCTGATATTCTCGTCCTTTGCGTTATTTGAGATGTTGATACAAAAAGGTGCGGTTTTCTAACCGCACCTACCGTAGTTGGAAACTGCTAAATTGACGCCTATGGTGCGGTTAGAAACCGCACCTACCGGCCCTGGAGGAACGCTAAATTGACGCTTATAGTGCGGTTAGAAACCGCACCTACCGTTCAGAAAATAGGACAAATCCTGTTAATTGGGTATAACTATAAATTTGGTGCAACCATTTTACTTGGCACAACGAGTGCATCGAACTCTTCTGCAGTTAACACACCCTCTTCAACTGTTACTTCTCGCAGTGTAGAACCTTCCCGGTGTGCCTTCTGTGCCAGTTTCGCCGCTGCATCGTAACCTATCCGTGGAGTCAATGCTGTCACCAACATCAGCGATGCCTCCAGATAACCGGCAATCACCGATCGGTTTGCTTCAATTCCAACAACACAATGCTTCCTAAACGCATCACACGCATCCGACAACAACCGAATTGATTGTAGACTGTTGAACGCAATCACAGGCATAAAGACGTTTAGTTCAAAGTTTCCTGCACTTCCAGCCAAAGATATAGTTGTGTCGTTTCCAATTACTTGTGCACAAACCATCGTCATTGCTTCACACTGTGTTGGATTGACTTTACCAGGCATGATGGAACTTCCTGGCTCGTTCTCTGGTAAAATCAATTCACCGATCCCACATCGTGGTCCGCTACCTAACCATCGGATGTCGTTGGCAATTTTATACAGCGCGCAGGCATACCGTTTCATTGCACCGCTAGCGGAGACCAATGCGTCTCGACTTCCTAATGCTTCAAACTTATTTGGTGCGCTTACAAATGGATGTCCAGTGCGTTCTGCAATACGAGATGCAATTGAGTCTGCATAATCAGGATGTGTATTCAGTCCTGTTCCTACTGCTGTTCCGCCAATCGGGAGTTCATAGAGATGTGGCAACGTATTCCTAATCGCTTCCTGTGCATGCGCGACTTGCTGCGCATACCCACCGAATACCTGTCCCAACGTCAATGGCGTTGCATCCATAAGATGTGTACGACCTGTCTTCACAATATCCGAAAATTCCCGTGCCTTATCTTCCAATGTCTCTTGTAACGCTGCTGCTGCGGGTAATAGACGTTCAACACATTGCGTCACAACCGCTATGTGAATTGCAGTCGGAAAAACATCGTTCGTCGATTGTGAGCGATTTACGTGGTCATTTGGATGCACAGGGGATTTCATACCACGACTTCCATTTGCGAGTTCATTCGCACGGTTCGCAATGACTTCGTTGATATTCATGTGCGTCTGCGTTCCACTTCCTGTCTGCCAAATACGAAGTGGGAACTGGTCTGCAAGATTTCCATCAGCGACTTCATCTGCAGCACGACAGATAAGGTCTGCTATTTCTGGAGTAATACCGCCGAGTTCTGCATTGACAGTGGCAGCTGAATGCTTAATAATAGCGAGTGATCGAATGAAGGTTGGTGGAAAATGTTCATCTCCGATGTCGAAATTGATGTATGCGCGCTGTGTCTGTGCACCCCAATATGCCTCCTCTGGCACCTCAACATCGCCTAAACTATCTTTTTCTATACGTATTTTCATGAAATTCCTCTTTTTTAGGATTATGTGTTATGCTGACGGGAATTTTCTTTGTCGGTTGTAGATAAAAAATCCGTCTGATTTCTGTTTACAGGTTCAATTTTAACGCAAAAACGTAAGTGTGTCAAGCAATGAATTCAACGGGAATGCACCGTGTCACAACTTTACAATAAAGAGAACAACCTGAAGGTAATCGGGCGGACAAAACCCTCCAACAAGAGCAATTTATGACAAATGAATGGCTCTTTTGTCATCTCAAAGTTACACAATTATTACTTGCAATTTTCAGGCGCGTATAGTATAATCTTTAACATATTACCACAAAACACGCTGATGATCTGTCCTATTTTCCGGCCGGTAGGTGCGGTTTCCTAACCGCACCGATAGATTGAAATCCCGTTAATTTGGTATTACCACAAAACACGCTGATGATTTGTCCTATGTAGGAATAAAGGATAAAGGAATTTTTACGACATAAAAATACAGAAAAGATGAACATACACGAATATCAAGCCAAAGAGATTTTAGAATCCTTCGGTGTAAACACACTTCCCGGCAAAGTTGCCGAAACGCCTGAAGAAGCGGAAGCCATTGCTAACACTATTCATTGTCCCAAATATGTTGTCAAAGCACAAATTCACGCGGGTGGACGTGGAAAAGGCGGCGGTGTCAAACTTGCAAACTCTGTTGCTGAAGTTAAACAACTCTGCGAAACTATGCTTGGGATGCAATTGGTCACGCCTCAGACTGGTCCCGAAGGTAAACTTGTCAGAAAAGTTCTTATTGTCCAAGCTGTCAAGATTCAAAAAGAGTTCTATCTTGCTATTTTACTTGACCGAGAGACATCACAACTCACCCTAATTGGTAGTGAAGAGGGTGGTGTTAATATTGAAGAAGTTGCCGCACGGACCCCCGAAAAGATTATCAAAGCACAGATTGATCCTGCCTTTGGATTAACTGAGTTTCAAGCCCGAAATTTCGCATATAGATTGATAACAAACTCAACCTATCAACAACTTATCCCAAACGCCACAGAATTGATTATATCTCTTTACAATGCGTTTGTCGGATGCGATTGTTCGCTGATAGAGATCAATCCGTTGGCAATTGTAGGTGAGGATGACGACTTAGAAATTGTTGTGCTTGATTCTAAAGTTAACTTTGATGACAACTCCCTCTGGCGACAGGAAGAAATTTCTGCTATGCGTGATCCGCACGAAGAAGATCCGAGTGAATTAGAGGCGAGCGAATCAGGATTGAGTTACATCCGCCTTGATGGTAATATCGGTTGTATGGTGAACGGTGCTGGATTGGCTATGGCAACGATGGATATTATCAAACAGAAAGGTGGCGAACCTGCTAACTTTTTGGACGTCGGCGGTGGAGCAACCGTTGAAGCAGTGGCACACGCTTTCCGTCTTATCCTCGCTGACGAAAACGTAAAAGCGGTGCTTGTTAATATCTTTGGTGGCATCATGAAATGCGACACTATAGCAACCGGGATTGTTGAGGCTGCAAAGCAGGTCAAGTTAACCGTTCCACTTGTGGTTCGGTTAGAGGGAACAAACGTGGAACTCGGAAAACAAATTATTGCAGAATCTGACTTGAATCTTCAACTTGCAGAAGGACTTTCTGAAGCAGCCGAACTTGCTGTGACCGCAGCAAACGCTGCATAGAGGTATTATTGAACGAACAAAGTGAAAAACAACCTGAATCTAACGAGATAAACTTACCGCATCAAAAATTCGACATCGTAGCAAAAGACCCATTCTATACCTTTCCAGAGGATATGCTACAATTTCTGATGAATGGGACTGATTTTGAGTTTGTTGAACATGTTGACAGCAATTTAACCACTGTGGAAGTCCGCCACATGGACATCTTGATAAAGGTACGCCTTGATGGACAACCTGTTTTAATACATTGTGAAATCCAAACAGACGACAGCGTACAGCCAAACATGGTTCAACGTAATGTCGGGTATCTCGGTAGATGCTATGAAAGATATGGATTGCCGATCTATTCCTTCGTGCTTTATCTTCGTTCAACAGCGGGAGTACAAGACCCGGGTGGGTATTTTCAAGATGTGCCGGGGCACCGGTTCATCGTTGAGTATCAAGTAATTCGGCTCAGCGAAATTGATGGCGAAGAAATCCTTCAAGCACAGCAACCGGGACTGATGCCGTTTACACCTTTGTTGAAACCACCTATTGGCATGTCAAGTATTGAGTGGACAACGCATTGTGTTGAGGCAACGAAGTCGTTGACTATAGATACAGATGTAAAGAATAATATACTGGTAGAACTATGGGTAATGAGTGGTTTGAGGCATGAACGGCAAGACCTATTAACATTAATATCGGAGGATATTGTGAACAATTCGAAAGTGTAATTGATATACTGGTAGAACTATCAGTTTACCAAATGATTATTGAACAAGGTATTGAACAAGGTAAGGAGTTAGGGGCAAAAGCAAGTACCATTGAAAGCATCTTGAACTTACTTGACCAGCGTTTCAAAATGAGCACCGCACCTGTCTTGACACCTTTGCTTGAGCCAATTGATGATTTACAACAACTCAGGCAGCTGTTTCACGAAGCTTTAGAGGTGGAGCATCTGGAGAATTTTATTCACACGCTACAAACTGGTCACAATGGGGCTTAATAGGTATTGGGCGAATTGCTGATAGAAACCGTTAGTTGTTTACGACTTTCTAATGTAAGATGCGCAATAAATTCCGTGAATACAAAGGTGAAACTTCAAACAATTATGTGACACCTTCAATTTACGACACGTTTTGGACGTAGAAAAGAGAAAAATGGCAAAACTTGAATTATCAGACTTAGACGTATCTGGGAAACGGGTATTGGTGCGCGTGGACTTTAACGTGCCATTGAAAGATGGAAAAATTGCGGATGAAACCCGTATTACTGCTGCTTTGCCGACACTGTTAAAACGCCTTCAATTATTGCAGAATCTGACTTGAATCTTCAACTTGCAGAAGGACTTTCTGAAGCAGCCGAACTTGCTGTGACCGCTGCAAACGCTGCATAGAGGTATTATTGAACGAACAAAGTGAAAAACAACCTGAATCTAACGAGATAAACTTACCGCATCAAAAATTCGACATCGTAGCAAAAGACCCATTCTATACCTTCCCAGAGGATATGCTACAATTTCTGATGAACGGGACTGATTTTGAGTTTGTTGAACATGTTGACAGCAATTTAACCACTGTGGAAGTCCGCCACATGGACATCCTGATAAAAGTGCTACGTGATGAAAAACCTGTTTTAGTACATTGTGAAATCCAGACAGACGACAGTGTACAGCCAAACATGGTTCAACGTAATGTTGGGTATCTCGGTAGGTGTTTTGAAAAATATGGGTTACCGATCTATTCCTTCGTGCTTTATCTGCGATCAACAGCCGGTGTTAGAGACCCAGGCGGGTATTTTCAAGATGTGCCAGGACATCGTTTCATTGTTGAGTATCAGGTAATTCGGTTGAATGAAATTAATGGTGAGGCGATTCTTCAAGCACAACAACCAGGTCTAATGCCATTTACACCATTGATGAAACACTCTGTTGATATGTCAAGCATTGAATGGACAACACATTGTGTGGAGGTAACCAAGTCACTGTCTGTAGATGCAGCAGTTCGGGATAATTTACTGTTAGAGTTATGGGTAATGAGTGGTTTAAGGCATGAACGGCAAGACCTATTAACATTAATATCGGAGGATATTGTGAAAGAGTCATCAGTTTACCAAATGATTATTGAACGCGGCATGGAACAAGGCATGGAACAAGGCATGGAACAAGGCATGGAACAAGGTAAACAGCTAGGAGCAAAAGAAAGTACCATTGAAAACATCTTGGATTTACTTGATCAACGTTTCCAAATGAGTACGGCACCTGTCTTAAAGCCTTCGCTTAAAACGATTGACGATTTACAACAACTCAGACAATTGTTTCATGAAGCATTAGAAGTGGAACATTTGGAAAATTTTATTCGATCGGTACAAACGGTTCAAAATGGAGCATAGTGGGTGAGTTGCAGTTAAAAATTAACTACAAAAACCTATAAGAACCTCATAAAATCTAAAGTTATGTAGTTTTTTACTTGACAAAGCCTTGTTGTTTCTGCTATAATATATGTATGAATAATAGATTTGTTAAGATTGGTGAAGCTGCTAAACTCTTAACTGAAGCGGATCAGTTCTTTGCGAGTAGTCCGACCTGTAGCAACTGCGGACACAAGAAAACAGATTTGACGCTCTCTGAACGGACATATCATTGCACAGAATGTGACTTTGAATGCAATAGAGACCTCAACGCTGCTATCAATCTCTGTCCCGCTCAACCATAACACCGTCGCCACGAGTTGCGAGGAGACGATAAACGCCTGTGGAGTTTCTGTCAGACCTCACTTGAGAGGCACGAAACGACGAAGCAGGAAGTCCGGCACAAATCAAAAGAAGAGTGTAGAGTTTTATAGGTTTTTATAGATTCTACCACATTCTTGAGGTTTTGTTAAGTCCTACACAACGGTATTGAAGAATCGCTAACAGAGTCATTAGCGGTATAATGTTTATTGCATAGAAAAGAGAAAAATGGCAAAACTTGAGTTATCAGATATAGACGTATCTGGGAAACGGGTATTGGTGCGCGTGGACTTTAACGTGCCATTGAAAGATGGAAAAATTGCGGATGAAACCCGTATTACTGCTGCTTTGCCCACACTGTTAAAACTCCTTCGCCAGAATGCCAAAATTATTCTCGTCACACATTTAGGTAGACCAACAGTGGGTTCAGCCTCTGATCGCGAAGCACTTTCTACTGCTCCGATTGCTTTGGCACTTAGCCGAAAATTGGGCAAACGTATTGCACATGTCAACGATTGCATAGGTGAAGACGTGCAAAATGCGGTTGAGACGTTAGATGATGGCGAAATCTTGCTCCTTGAGAACGTTCGGTTTTATGCGGAAGAGACAGATAACGACCCTGAGTTTGCCAAGCAGCTTGCTTCTCTCGCAGATGTTTATGTCAATGATGCTTTCGGTACAGCCCACCGTGCACATGCCTCAACAGAAGGAGTGACACACTATCTGACGCAGTGCGCTGCCGGTTCACTTATGGCACGCGAAATTCATTATCTTAGTATGAGTCTTGAGAACCCTGATCGTCCTTATGTGGCGATTCTTGGTGGCGCGAAAATATCTGACAAGATCACACTGATTGGGAATTTATTAGGAAAGGTTGATAGTCTATTAATCGGCGGCGGTATGGCTTATACGTTTCTTGCTGCAATGGGTGTTTCCATCGGTAACTCGCTCGTTGAAACGGAGAAACTTGACATGGCAGCATCACTCATTAAGGAAGAAGATTTTTCGAAGAAAGTTCTCTTACCTGTTGATCATATTGCGGGACAAGCGTTTGATCCCAATACTGAATCTGCAATTGTAGATTTAGTGGATATCCCTGATGGGTGGCAAGGGTTAGACATCGGTCCAAAAACTGTTGCCTTATTTTGGGAACGAATCGGTTCCGCCCAAACAGTTGTGTGGAACGGACCTTTAGGTGTCTATGAGTTTGAAAAGTTTGCTAAAGGCACAATCTCGGTTGCTAAAAAGATTGCTGCCTCCGAAGCAGTAAGTATCATCGGCGGTGGTGACTGTGTCGCTGCAATACAGCAAGCAGGCGTTGCTGATCGGATTACACATGTTTCCACTGGTGGTGGAGCTTCATTGGAGTTTTTAGAGGGTAAACCCTTGCCGGGTATCACGGCTTTAACTGAAAAACTGTAAGAGTTTGTTTGGGCCACATCTACAGAAAGCGGGTATAAAATGTTTGATAAAATTACGCCTCGTAGCGAAGACTACGCAAAATGGTATACACAAGTCATCCGCCAAGCAGAAATGGCGGATTACGCGCCCGTCCGTGGGTGCATGGTGATTCGTCCTTACGGCTATGCGCTTTGGGAAAACGTCAAGGAACAACTTGATATCCGATTCAAAGCAACTGGTCATCAAAACGCTGCCTTTCCGCTTTTCATTCCGATGAGTTTCATTGAGAAAGAAGCGGAACACGTCGAAGGTTTCAAACCTGAACTCGCTGTCGTTACCCACGGTGGCGGCAAAAAGTTGGAAGAACCACTCGTCGTGCGTCCTACATCTGAAACTATTATCGGCTATATGTATAGCCAGTGGATTCAATCTTACCGTGACCTACCCGTGCTTATCAATCAGTGGGCAAATGTTGTCCGATGGGAGTTACGTCCTCGCCTTTTCCTCCGAACGATGGAATTTTTCTGGCAAGAAGGACATACTGCACATGCAACGCATGAAGAAGCAGAAGAAGAGACACTCCGCATCCTGGACATTTACACCGATTTTGCTGTCAACGAAGCAGCAATACCTGTCATTCCTGGTCGTAAGAGCGATAGCGAAAAGTTTCCCGGTGCTTTAACGTCATATACAATTGAGGCGATGATGGGTGATAAACGCGCACTTCAAGCAGGTACATCACATGATCTTGGACAAAACTTTGCCAAAGTCTTTGAAATACAGTATCTTGATGCAAACCAGAAACAACAACATTGCTGGACAACCAGTTGGGGGGTTAGTACAAGAATGATCGGCGCGATTATTATGACACACGGTGACGACCAAGGATTGGTGATGCCGCCAAGACTCGCGCCCACGCAACTTGTTATCGTTCCGATTGTGCCGAAAAACAACGATGCGGCGAAACAGGTAGTCACGCAAAATGTTGATGCTATCTGTGAAACCTTAGGTGATATCCGCTACCACGTTGATGACCGATATGAGTATTCCCCCGGTTGGCGATTCAACGAATGGGAACTCAAAGGTGTGCCTTTACGCATAGAGATCGGTCCGCGCGACATTGAAAATGAACAAGTTGTCTTTGCCAGACGAGATATTCCTGGTAAAGAAGGTAAAACGTTTGTTCCTATTGCTGATGTCGCTGAAACAGCAACGCAGATGCTTGACACAATTCAGGCGGATATGCTCAAACGGGCAACAGAATTCCGAGATGCTAACACCTTTGAACCGACAAACTACGATTCATTTAAAGAGGTTATTGAAAACGGATTTGCACGCGCATGGTGGTGTGGAAACGCGGAGTGCGAAGATCAAGTCAAAGCAGAGACACAAGCAACTATCCGATGTATCCCGATGGATCAACCTGGTGGAGAAGGTGAGTGTATTGTCTGCGGCACGCAAGCAAAAGAGATAACAATTTTTTCGCGCGCATACTAACATAATTTGTCTCAATTTTAAAACATCTGAGGTAAGGTTAATTAAGGGTTTTAAGCGCAGAGTCATTCAATTGTCCGGTAGTTCCGTCCTACTACTCAAGATATCTCCTCTGTAGGAGCGACCTCCCGGTCGCTACTTCCTGACCGAAACCGTGAGAAAACTTGAAAACTGAATGGCTCTGGTTTTAAGCGAATTGACTGTTGACACATATCAATATTCGTGGTTTAATTCACACAAAAGGAGATAAAATATGAAATACATCACAAGCCTCGCAATACTACTTTCAATCATCGCATTACCCGCACACAGCGAACTTACACCAACAGACCTTGATAAGATTCGAGAAATTGTCAAAGAAACTGAAAAGCGAACCAAAGAATACGTCAACATAAAATTTGATAGTCTTGAAAAAAATGTTAACGAACGATTTAATAGCGTTGATGAACGCATGACACACCAGGCAAATATTACATACGGTCTCATGGTCCTTGTTGCCGTTGCCATAGGTTTCCCCGCATGGCGAAGCCAAAAAGACCGATCCCTCGAAAAACAGATGGAAGCACTCACACAAGAAATTGAAATACTCAAAAAACAACGCATTCAATCCCCATAGAAATATGAACTTTTTTATTGTACAATAACGCGAACACCTTTGAAGCAGAAAATTACGATTCATTTAAGAAGATTGTTGAAACGGGGTTTGCACGCGCATGGTGGTGTGGAAATGAAGCATGTGAAGATTAGGTCAAAGAAGAGACACAGGCGACTACCAGCGGATCTGTTTAACACAAATCAAAACCTCCAGAACAGGAAAATGTCATGGCAGACTCTAACAAAGATGAAATTTTGAGTTTTCTAAAAAACTTTACAGATCATAAAGAAGAGACTGACAGAGAGTTAGTTAAAATTGAGTCGCGCCTTGAAGATCGGACTATAGAAGTAAAGTCGGATCTTAAGGGTGACATTATGTAAGTCAAAACGGACCTTGAAAAAGACATCAGAAAAGTCAAAACAGACCTAAAAGATGACACTAAAGAGATAAGAAACACCCTGCGGACGATGACAAATCTCATTATAACCTGTGGCATTGGAATTCTTGCTGTAATTGTTACTTTAATTCTGAATATAATTTTGAAATAATAGAACAGGAGATTAAAGATGTCAGAAAGAGCACCAGGATTTGAAGAATACTCTCCATCTCGTTTAGAATGGTTCGCAGTCCTACTAAATTCCTTAATCCAATTCAAAAACACACAGATTGATACAGTATTTATTCCTGAAAATGATGGTAAAACTATCCTCTTATACATGCGGTATAAGAAAGATATAAATTCACAAGTTTTGGAAAAACACACAGAGAATGTAAAGATTCTCGCCCAAGCAATGGCAAAACGATACGGTTGGGATTCATGGGTTGAGATAAATGTGAAGCAGGAACATTATTAATAACGTGAGTTGGATTGTGAATTTGACCAGTGATCTGAACGCATTTCAATTTCGCGAATGTTGAAACAGGGTTTGCACGTGCATAGTGGTATGGAAATGCTGAATGTGAAGATCAAGTCAAAACCGAGACACAAGCAACTATCCGATGTATCCCGATGGAGCAACCTGGTGGAGAAGGTGAGTGTATTGTCTGCGGCACGCAAGCAAAAGAGATAACAATTTTTTCGCGCGCATACTAATACCATTTCTGAATGATCGTCTACCATTAGCAAAAACGCGTTTGTCCTCGCGCAATTCATTGCGTCTCTTATATTCAATCTTGTTATCAGTTTCAAAATGTCCTTGAATCTGCGTAATGATATTTTATTTATCAGAATTGGGGTATAATCTTGGCGAGTCAACCACTAAAGACAATACACTCAATTTGAAAATGATTGAGAAACTGAGCGTTGATTGGTAAGTCGGACAAGATCAGATAAGATGATAGGTACAAAACATGAAGGCAGATGTATTCACCAATACAATCATAGTTGAAGATACAACAAGGGTGTTGCCGCGGTTAATAAAGGCTGACAAGCAGTACGATGTTATTATTGCCGATCCACCCTACAACATCGGTAAAGATTTTGGTAATGATACTGAAATCATGCCGATAGATGATTATGTTGAATGGGCAGACGCGTGGATAAAAGACTGTTTCCAACTGTTAACAAACAACGGCTTACTTTACCTGTATGGGTTCCCAGAAATTATTGCGCGGATATCTGTTCGCTTCCCTATCCACGAGCAACGCTGGTTGGTGTGGCATTATACCAACAAAACGGTACCATCATTAAAATTTTGGCAAAGGTCCCACGAAACAATATTGTGTCTGTGGAAACCGAATATGCCGCGCACAAATTTGGAGATAGACCAAATCAGAGAACCTTATACCGAGAACTTTCTAAAGAATGCTGCAGGAAAAGTCCGAAAAGACACGCCTTCACGCTATGGCTCATTAGGCAAAATGACTATTTATAATGCACATAAAAATGGAGCTTTGCCGAGAGATGTCATCAAAATTCCGGCTTTAGCAGGGGGAGCAGGTCGCGCTGAAAGGTGGTTTGTTTGTAGAACGTGCAAGTCTCAAATTTATCCTCCTGCGGAGCTATCTGAACACCGAGAACACGACATATTGAAGCATCCGACTCAAAAACCGATGCAATTAACAAGACGACTCATTCAATCCTGTATTAATGGAGTAGATGGTAAGGTGTTAATCCCGTTTGCTGGTTCCGGTTCAGAATGTGTGGTGGCGCAATCGTTAGGGATTGAATATATTGGCATAGAAATTAACACCGAATTTGCTGACTTTGCCAAAAAGTGGCTGGAATATGAGCATAAACACTCAACATGGTTCTGGGAGTCTGAAGATGTATCAATTGACTGCTAGAATGGAGCAGGCATTACGACAAAACTTGGAAAAATATCATGATCTATTTGATGGTGGACGTTGTTCGGGATGGGAATTAGAAGAACTTGTATTCAAAGCCATTCAGTCAGATAGCACCGCCGGTCACCATGCCACTTGGCAGGAAGGGGGACATGATGATCAAGCAGATATTCGCGTTAGGGTAAATGGCGAGGTATACCCATTACAAATCAAATCCGGCAAGATCAAACAAATCAAATCTGGTTCTGAAAAAGCACCGCATCTGGTATTATCAGGGCATCGGTTAGGACGTTTTAACGGGGACTTTGAGGGTATGACGGAATATCTAAATGAGGATAGGGCAAATTTTTTATCTATACCTTATCGCAAAGTTGATGATGATACTGGTAGGCACCATATCTACCAAATTGTATACGTAGAGGGTACATACCTCCGCCAACTCAATCCTTCCCGATGGGAAAAGGTAAGTAAGTCCAGTTGGAAACAAATCAATCCGCATGGTGTGATTTTCACATTACGCCCTTCTATGAGTTGGCAAGTTTGGTGGAGGATACCATTATCGTTAGTGAATCACTCGCCAGAATTCATAATCGGATAATCGTTTGAAGGAATTATGTTAATGTTGAAACCGGGTTTGCCCGTGCATGGTGGTGTGGAAACGCGGAGTGCAAAGATCAAGTTAAAGCAGAGACACAAGCAACTATCCGATGTATCCCGATGGAGCAACCTGATTCCGATGGTGCTTGTATTGTCTGCGGCACGCAAGCAAAAGAGATAACAATTTTTTCGCGCGCATACTAACATAACCCAAGTTGCCACCTATTGAAATTCCAAAAGTTCTTCCCAATTAGAGTGTTCAATCTTTGCTCCAGCGGAGCGGTATGTTTATAGAAAAAAGTTGTACTTTCTTCCGCTCCAGATGAAGATTAAGAATTTAATCGGGTAATTTTCAGTTTCCTTGTAGAGTCCGGTGCGGTTAGGAAACCGCACCTACCGGGTTGGGGGTTTGAGCCCGAATTACCTAATTTATTTTTTAATCTTCATGCGGAGCGGTATATATAGGAACTGTGAACAGTGGTTATCTGAAAGTTCTGTATAGACGATATGTTATAGGTTATAGGTGGCAATTTGGGTTATATATGTAGTGAATCGAACAACGGAAAAAGGAGTGCAAAATGAAACAACTCTTAGCAATATCTATCCTTGTATTCATCTTTGTAGGCAATGCCTACGCACCTGATGTTCAGAAATTCAAAGTTTATGTGCATGTATCTACCCCCGAAGAGGAGGATAAAACTGAAAAGCAAATTATTGAAGTCACCCTCAAACGTGAACTTCGTGCTTTAGGTAATGTCGAAATTGTTGATGGTGACGATGATTGGGTATGTCGTATCATGATAAACACAAAGGGTATGCAATATGAAGATGGCCGTAAAATCCCTAAAATAAGTATAGCGTATAGCATCCAATGGAGAGTCCATAAGTCTCAGTTCAAAAGTTATGATTATACCAATCCTGGAATACCAGTATTTGATCTTACGGGACCTGGGTTAGGTTTTTGGTCCAAGGATGATCTGCTTACTTTATGCTCATTAATAATAGAAGATTTGGATGTTGTACTCAGAAAACTTCGGAAATATGAACAATCAAGGTAATCACATGTGGCAAGACCTCAAAATCCCAAAATAGTAAACTCCAACCGTCTAGTGCGGAGACGAAAAACCCACGCACTAATAAAGGAGAATGAAATGAAAGAAACGGAAAACGTAAACTATGAAGAACTTGATGACCTTCAAGGGGAGATTTATAATCTTGAACAGCATATTCATAATTTAGAAACAGCAATTGCTTACTTGATCAACATGATGTATTCCGACAGTGCTATACATTGGAAAAAGAATGCTATGAAGAATCCCGGTCACGTGTTTAGTCATGAAGAACATAATATTCGTGTAGAAAATTACAATAAAATGATTGGTGACATGGGAGGGGCGAGGGAAGTAATTGAAGCATTTCTGAATGTTTCGAAAGAAAAAGAATAGGTGCTTTTGATGACACAAGACAAACTAAACACAACAGAACAAAACTTCAGTTGGCAACTTGATTGATAACTTCACACTCGGCATGCCCACGAATTAATTCATTGGGTTTCGCTTACGTTCTACCCTTATGTGTCAATTAAGGAATGAATCCGCTTTTGTGGATGTGTATAGCCTCGTAGAGGCGGTATATTTATAGAAACGTGGGACTCCCAGATAAGAGTCCCGCAAAATACCACGCGGTGTTTCATCCCAAAGATAAAGCATTGGGAAACCTTCACACCGAACGTTTCAGTAAGTAAAGAAGCCTATTGCATCTCACAACCATGTGATACAAAATTAACTTGATTAGAAGTTTACCGATGTAGTCAGCATTGTGAGGAGAACCCAGAGACCTCACACTACAAATCCCGTTAATTTGGTATGAGATAACAGGTTATTCTATTCATAAGAAAATCGATACATTCAGAGTTTTACCACGAATCCGTTCGGAAAGGTGATGCGGGCAAACCTTCTTTATTCACCAAGTTTGGTTCTGCAATCTCATGCCAACCGAACCTCACAGCCACAGGCGACTCAACCGAATCACTTGACACAACCACCGTATTTTCGTCAACTTCTGCAACTGCTTCAACAAATTGCTTATCTTCACCAGCAATTTGAAACCATGTAAGCGGTTTTTCATCTCTTGCCATCAAACCCCCACCAACATGGTCAAAACTGAGTCTGATTGTGTTACCTTCAACCTTCATGGATTTGTAGAGAGGTCCAGAACAGACAAGATCCGTTTTGCCATAATCTTTAGCGAGTGCCCACAAAGCAAGTCTCAAGCCTACATCCTGTTTATTTCGCGGATGAATGTCTCTAATGTTACCAACGTCTGTTATTACCACCATACCCGTATTTGGTAATGCCATCGTGGCAGCTTGTGCCTCCCAGAATCTTGGAAGACGAGTCGCATCATGCCGATCACCACTATAGTTGTGAGGTGCAAGTTGAACAAAATAGAATGGGAAATCTCCCTGTCCCCAGATCTCGCGCCATCCGTTGATAAGTGCCTTCATCTTCTCATGGTACATCATGCCTTCACCCATATTTGATTCACCTTGATACCAAAGCGCACCACGAATTGCATACGGCACAAATGGATGTATCATGCTGTTGTAGAGTGCTGTCGGTCTTTGATGTGGTGTCAAAGGATGAATATTTTCTGGCATTTGAAGGATAACAGAGCCGCTTTCTAAAGCATCACGTGTTTCTTCAATCCAGTCTTCAATTTCCTTGATCTTCTCCGTTAGCTGCATCCGATAGTTCTTGTCAATATCCGTGAGTTCTTCTGATATTGATGAAAGTGCGGGAACAGACTTGAATCCTTCCGGCGGTGTCCACGGTTCAATCCGCGTTCCACCCCATGAAGTGTTAATTAAACCAATTGGGACATCAAGTTCTTTGTAAAGATGTCTACCAAAATAGTATGCAACAGCTGAGAAATGTCTGATTGTATCTGGGGAAGTTGGTCTCCATTCAGCGTTAACATCCAAGTTTGGCAGTCCGGAAGAGATGTTGGGAATTTGGAACAATCGGATATTCGGATACTTAGCGGCAGCAATTTCTGCCTCACTGTCATTTGATCCGTTAACAGCCCACTGCATATTCGACTGTCCAGAACAAACCCAAACTTCTCCAAAAAGAATGTTCGTAATCTCAACGGTATTACTTCCAACAACATTAAGTGTATATGGGCCCCCTGCGGGTGTAGCAGGAAGCGAACCTCGCCAATTACCTTTCGCATCTGCTTTCACAGTGTCAGTGTGAATAACTTCGGCATTACCGCCCTGTTCGCTTAAGGTAATTGAAATTTCTTCATTTGCTGCTGCCCAACCCCAAATAGGTGCAGGCATATCGCGTTGCAAAACCATGTTGCTACCGAAAACACGCGGTAGTTTTATTTCTGCAAACGCAAAAGATTGTGCAAATAGTAGTGAACTGATAAGAACCAAAATAACGACTTTCATACTATCTCCTCATTGATTAGAACAAATGTTAGATTATTCTGGATAAATTGAATTTTCTGTTGATTATTTCTACACTGCTTATGAGAACATTGTTGTTATACAAAATTAACTTGATTAGACGTTTTATGATAAAGTCAGTATTGTGAGGCACGGGGACCTCGCGCTACAAATTATGAGAACATTGTTGTTATACAAAATTAACTTGATTAGACGTTTTATGATAAAGTCAGTATTGTGAGGCACGGGGACCTCGCGCTACAAATTATGAGAACATTGTTGTTATACAAAATTAACTTGATTAGACGTTTTATGATAAAGTCAGTATTGCAAGGCACGGGGACCTCGCGCTACAAATTATGAGAACATTGTTGTTATACAAAATTAACTTGATTAGACGTTTTATGATAAAGTCAGTATTGCAAGGCACGGGGACCTCGCAATACAAATCGGGTTAATTGGGTATCAGTATTGCGAGGCACGGGGACCTCGCGCTACAAATCGGGTTAATTGGGTATCAGTATTGCGAGGCACGGGGACCTCGCGCTACAAATCGGGTTAATTGGGTATTAGATATCACTTATTGCATTTTGAAGACGTTCAGCGAGATAACTGTTACGCCACATTACCTGATTATTTTTAATACAGATATTGAGAGCTTGTTTTGTACCAACAATCACCACCCTTTCCTTAGCACGTGTGATACCTGTATACAGTAAATTTCGTTGTAACATGATATAGTGTTGTGTGTGCAAGGGAATGACAACTACCGGGTACTCGCTGCCTTGTGCCTTGTGGATAGTGGTGGCGTACGCCAAGACGAGTTCGTTGAGGTCAGCCATATCATACGCTACCAGTTTATCAGGAAATCGGATCTCCACCTTCTTCTCAACCTGATCAATCCCTGCAATCCGTCCAATGTCCCCGTTAAACACTTCATAATCATAGTTATTGCGTATCTGCATCACCTTGTCGCCAATACGAAAAGCTTGCCACCCCCTCACTGCTTGTTCAGTGTTCGGATTAAGTACATCCTGTAGGCATTGGTTGAGGTTTTCGGCACCGAGGATGCCGCGCCGCATTGGACAAAGTAACTGAATGTCATCTATAGGATGATAGTTATAGTGCTGAGGTAAACGTTCAGCAATTAGCGAAGAAATCAGTTTTACGCCTGCCTCAGGATCCCCCTCCTCTATAAAGAAGAAATTGCGGTCCTTCTTACCGGAAAGCTCAGGAAATTCTCCGCTGTTGATTCGATGCGCGTTAGTCACAATCATGCTCTGCTGTGC
The DNA here is from genome assembly GCA_965237835.1 of Candidatus Poribacteria bacterium. Lineage (GTDB taxonomy): Bacteria > Poribacteria > WGA-4E > WGA-4E > WGA-3G > MSPOR6. The sequence continues at coordinate 3,460,004 of OZ250160.1, forward strand.
TTGGCGAAAAATTTCTGTGAGTGTAACTACTGGAATCTTTTTGGAATCAATTAAGCCTTTCAGAACATTGCCAGCACCTACTGACGGCAGTTGGTCGGTGTCACCAATAAGTATAACGGTAGAACTCGGATGGATTGCCTGCATTAATCGGTTCATCAAGACGATATCTACCATTGACATCTCGTCTATAATTACAACATCTGCTTCCAAAGGGTTCTGGCGATTACGTTTGAATCCGTTTTCACTCGGAGAAAATTCAAGCAGTCGATGTATCGTTTTTGCTTCTTTCCCTGTAGTTTCATTGAGACGTTTTGCAGCGCGTCCAGTCGGTGCTGCCAAAACGATACTTCTACCATCTGCCTCAAATAGCCGAAGCATGCCAATAGTCGTTGTCGTTTTTCCTGTCCCTGGTCCACCAGTGAGGATCAGGGCGCGTTCAGTGAGTGCAGCATGGATTGCCTTCCGTTGCTGAGATGCAAATTGGATGTCCATCTCGTCCTCTAACTGTGCCAGAGAGGCGGTAATGTTCAATTCGCTTGCATTTTGCTTTCTATTTGATAACAACCGCAAAAATTGGTTTACAACACCCATTTCCGCATAGTAAAACGGCGCAAGATAGATAGCACTATTTTCAAGCAATGTGGATGTTGTTTCGGGCTGTTGCTGGTTAGGAAGTTCCTCTGTCTCATCACAGATTTCAATATACTCGCTATGTCCTTCGGTTATTGTCCCTTCCAAACCATTATTAAGCCGATCAGCTAATCCAATTCCATCAGCATCAATCTCCATATCTTTTCCAAACAGAATTATTTCCTCTTTTTCTGAGAGTAAAAGTATATTTTTCTCAATAGAGTCAGGTTCCTGTTCAAGAATGGATTGGCACGCCTCAATCAATTCAGAGTGGTGTTGAAATACATGTCCATTGTCCGCTTTTTGGCTGAGGACATACTTGATTCCAGCCTGCACCCTATGTGGTGCATCCTTATCAATCCCAAGTTTTTGTGCAATCGTATCTGCTGTAACAAATCCGATTCCGTAAATGTCGTCTGCGAGACGGTAAGGGTTTTCAGTTACAATTGGAATCGATTCGTTTTGATATGTCTTGTATATTTTGGCTGCATGTGATGTGCTCACGTTATGAGATTGCAGAAAAATCATCACATTTTTTATCTCACGTTGTGCCTCCCACGCTTCTTGGATAAGTTTCACCCGCTGCTGACCAATGCCTGGAACTCCTGCTAATTTTTGTGGTGTCTGCTCAATCACATCCATCGTATCCATCCCAAATAGGCTAACAATTCGGGTTGCCGTCTTAGGACCGATCCCTTTAATTAATCCAGACCCAAGATATTTTCTTATTCCGATAACATTTGCTGGTTGAATAGTTTCGTATTTTTCAATCTGGAATTGCCTACCATATTTTGGGTTATCTATCCACTCACCGTTGATCAGTAAACTCTCACCAGCGTTGACAGATGCAAGGTTGCCGACAATTGTGACAAGTTCAGGATGACCACGCGCAGAAAGTCTGCCAACAGTATATCCTGTGTCAGAATTTTCAAAAACTATCCGTTCAAGAATGCCGTTAAGCGTTTCCATGTTCTTACCACTACTCAAACAGTTGTGCAACCGGACAAGAAAAACCCGGTACTACATCATTACCGGTAAGTGTGTCTTCGCGCGTGAGTGTCTTGATGTCTGTTTCAGATTTATTGCATGATAACAGTTATTCGATATTCGCCATTAGCTTCCGGAAAGCGTTTAGTTGTGGTGCTATAATATGCGGCTGATCCGTTTCATTTTCAAGTGCTTCTATTGTTTTGAAGCCGTTACCCGTGATAGCAATTACTATCCGTTCATCACGACCGATGTTTCCGCTCTCAATCAGTTTTTGGGTAGCAGCAAGCGTGACGCCTCCTGCTGTCTCAGTGAAAATACCTTCTGTAGCAGCGAGTAGTTTAATCGCTTCAACAATTTCGTCATCATTGGCATGTTCACCTGCCCCGCCAGAATTCCGAACTGTGTCTACTGCATAAATACCGTCTGCGGGATTTCCAATTGCAAGGGATTTAGCAATCGTGTCCGGCTTCACCGGTTTGACAAAATCGCTATTATCCTTGAAAGTATTGACAATCGGACCGCATCCTTCTGCCTGCGCAACGTGAATTTTAGTATTCGGCTTTTCAATTAACCCCAATAGATGAAATTCCTTTAGTGCCTTACCGATCTTTGTAACAAGCGATCCGCCAGCAGCAGGTGCAATGATATGATCTGGTGCTTCCCAACCGAGTTGTTCAATCAATTCAAAGCAGAGTGTCTTTGAGCCTTCGGCATAAAATGGACGGATATTGATGTTTACAAATGCCCACGGATAGAAACCAGCAATTTCACTACACAGACGATTCACTTCATCATAAGTCCCCATAATTCCTACAACTGTCGGTGCATAAACAAGTGAAGCAACTATTTTGCCAAGTTCTAAGTCAGCAGGAATAAAAATGTAACAGTTCAGGTTAGCAATAGCAGCATTTGCAGCGACTGAATTAGCTAAGTTTCCTGTGGACGCACACGACACCGTATCAAAATTGAATTCCTTAGATTTACTCAAAGCAATCGCCACTACTCTGTCTTTGAATGAGAGTGTTGGATGACATACAGAATCGTCTTTTATATAGAGTTCCTTAACACCGAGTGCATCTCCAAGATTTTTTGCACGAATTAAAGGTGTAAAGCCAGAGTTCAGCCCGTCAGTAGGTTCACCGTCAATCGGTAAAAGATCAATGTATCTCCATAAACTTTCTGGTCCCTGTTCAATTGAGCGTCTTGAGATTGACTTTTGGATCGCCTCGTAATTATAGTCTACCTCTAACGGACCAAAACAAAACTCGCAAACATGAAGCGGCTCCTTAGGGTATTTCCGTTCACATTCGCGGCATTTTAAGCCTAAAACTTTTTCCATATTTGCCTCCAAATGTTATGATTTCAGTAAGATTTTGTTAGCATTTGTTGTATAATATCCCTTTTACGAAAGTCCTTCTGATTTCTTCAAATTGTTAGGACGACTTCAAATTCGTTGTCGCCTTTCTCCAACGTAAGACGTATAAAAAGCAAGTACTTATCTATCCACTTAACAACTTTGGCGTTTGAATTTTCTAACTGCAACCCTACGTGGTTGCCCCATATTGCAACCCCGTAAGGCATCGTTTTTGTAGATTCAATTGAAAAAGTGATTTGCAATCGTGAACGTTTGCGAAAAGGTCGAAAACTGTTTACCTTTGGTAAATGATACTCAACACCGTGGATAGAGGCACTCTGATGTGAAGCATTCATCCCAACATTCTCCATAACAGGAGGTGAGATATAGTTCTTCATGTCAACAGGCTCTAACGTGCCTTCAACAAAGGTAAATTGACATTCTGCGTCGTAATAGAAAAACACCTTTTTTTCATTTGGATCTGATGAAACAGTTAATTCTGTTTCCTCAGATTCAGTTGATTTTTGAGAGGCAAATGTGTTAGCAATTACATAAGTAGGTTCTGTCTGTTGACAACTTGTCCAGTAGTCATCAACCATCTCAGACAGTGGCAGCAATTTAGTGCTTTCATTGCTCGCTACATGTGCTAAATGTGCATCCAGTTTTTCTAATGTTTCCTGTCCTAACTGTAGAACATCCAATGCGTTTATATGTTCCACATAACTGAACCACTGATTCCATCCATCGTTTTCTACATATACCTCGTAACTCTGCTGTATAATACCGTTTATCAGTGCCGATCGAAGATTATACGCCTCATTTTGCAAATGCGTTGCAGTATGGTAAGGAATGCCGGCAATACCTCCCGCAGTGGGCGCGCCAAAATTATGTTGCTCAGCAGATGGATAAAAAAAACCGAACGGACACCCACGATCAACCTCTGCAATTGAACTACGTTCGTTCCAACGATAACCCCACAAACCCCGAAAACCAACCTGTTCCAACGAATGAACTAACACATGATTTTTCCATTCTACTCCTGCCACACTCGGAACTGCCCATTCCATTGCCCGTGCAATTTTTTTCCATTCTGTCCTGATATAACGCGGTAAAGTTTCACGCATTTTGACATAATGTTCCGCTATTTCTTCCAACGAAGCGGACGTTTGCAGCGTATTTATAGTTTCGTTTTCAATATCAGTGTCAGAGGCAGATTGTCCAGTAAGTGCAGACCAGTTTGTATCCCATAATGGTTTTATATTCAGCATCAACAAAGGTTCGTCCCCAAACTCCGCATGCCATTCAGTAAGATCCTTTGCCACAAATTGTGCTGAATCCGCACCAATTGCCCACGTTACCGGAATATTGTATTGGTGCGCCATTTTAGCTAAAAGGCGCATACCATCTCGTAGTTTCTGCCTATCATCAGAGATAACTGTGCTTATAAGTCCATAATTTAACATTTTTTAGACTACTCTAAAAAGACGGTAACACCCATATCCGCATACTTTTCACGTGTACTCGGGTTACCGTTTCTAAAGCAAACTGTAGTTGAACTCCCTTCCAATTCTTTAGCGACATACTGCACGCAAGCATCTACTGTTTGTAATGCATGATTCGGATGGCTTTCCATGCTGAATGTCAAATCTGTGGGACCAAAGGAAAGACAATCCACACCCGACTTAGCAAGCTGCCTTGCGTGGGTCACTGCTTCTATTGATTCAATCTGCATCCAAAGCATACCGTAATTATTCCACCAATCTGCATATTCAAGACGTTCCGTGCCTACAGAATTTTTTCTTGCAGCACCACCCCAACTGCGGATACCCTGCTGCGGATAATAAAAGGCATCAACCGCTTCATCTACTGTCATCTCTAATTCCACCTGCGGCACCTCAATGCCAGAGGGACCGAGGTCCAGGTAGTTTCCAATGAGATAGGCATTTCGGGTATGTTTAATTCGAAAGTTGACAGGAATATCCAACGCATCTGCCATATTGCAGAAATCGACAAGTCGCTCTTCACTAAATGCCGAATGCTGGCTATCTACTGCCACAAAATCGTAACCGCCTTCTTCAACTCTTGCAGCGAGACTTTCACGAGGTGCCATCATTGAAACAGAAACCCCAAAGACGTGTTCTCCGTTGCGGATACGTTGCTTCAAATTTTTTGCTGACATATCCCCCTCCTATAGATGATGTGTCCATTCTCCAATATCAACGAATGTCGTGCCTTCCATATATCAATTTGTAGAAAATCACATATTTACCTATTATATCATATTTCCTTGTTCTATGCAAAAACATTAAAAACAAAGTAAAATATTCAACATGACTTTTTAGGAAAAATATGATATACTGAAAATATAAAATCTTATGATCTGGAGTTACTTTTGATGAATAATAAATGGGTTGTATATGAAGGAAACGAGGGACCCGGTAAGGGCAAACATATTGTTCTGGTTAGCGGAGATGAGGAATATCGTTCTGAAGAGGCATTGCCAATGTTGGGAAAGGTGTTAGCTACGCACCACGGATTCCGATGCACAGTACTATTCGCTATTAACCCGGATACTGGCGAGATTGCTCCGGAGATACAGACAAACATTCCGGGACTCCAACATCTTGAATCAGCGGATATGATGGTGTTGTTCACACGTTTTCGCGAACTGCCCGATGAACAGATGAAATATATTATTGACTATACGAATGCTGGCAAACCTGTGATGGGTCTTCGGACAGCAACACATGCTTTCAATTATTCCCGAAATCAGGATAGCCCTTATGCAAAATATAGTTTCAACAATAAAGATTTCAATGGCGGGTACGGTAGGCAAGTGCTCGGAGAAACATGGATCAATCATCATGGACACCACGGTAAAGAGAGTGCCCGCGGGGTTATTGACGAAGCAGCGAAGGATCACCCCATCCTTAAGGGTGTATCAGATATATGGGGACCGTCAGATGTTTACGGTATAAAAGAATTGACGGGAGATGCACAGGTGTTGGTCCACGGGCAGGTACTTGTTGGCATGGAACCCACAGATGCTCCAAAACCGGACACCGTTACAATGCCGATGGCATGGATTAAATCTTATACTGGTGATACCGGTAACACTTCGCGCGTCTTCAACACAACTATGGGAGCGTCTGTCGATTTAGAGAGTGAAGGACTCCGCCGTCTTCTTGTCAACGGATGTTATTGGTGTATGGAAATGGAAGATGCAATTCCTGAGGAGAGTGTTGTCGATTATGTCGGAGATTACGATCCGTTGTTCTTCGGTTTCGGAACGTATAAAAAAGGTCTCAAACCTTCCGACTACTCGCTGTAAAATAAATTCGCCATAGTGTTCGTAAGGTGGGGTCTCTGTGCCCCACCATTTTATCAAGTTTCGGTGTCAAAACCCAATGCTTAACTTTGGGGTGTAGACACTGCCTTATTGTGTTATACCAAATTAACGGGATTTGTCTTATTTCCCGGACGGTATGTGCGGTTTCCTAACCGCACCTTTTTGTATCAGCATCTCAAATAACGCAAAGGACGAGAATATCAGTGTTCGTAGTCGCGCAATTCACGCGCCTCTTTTCTTTGAATGTAAGAGGCGCGTGAATTGCGCGACTACAAACGAGTTCTTTCCTTAAATTGACGTTAATGGTGCAGTTTCCTAACCGCACCATAGGCGTCAATTTAGTGATATTTCAAATATGAAAAATGCTCTTTGATTTCCCCAGCGGGGCGATATGTTTATAGAAAAAGTGCTACCCCTAACTCTTTGGTTTCCCCAGTGGGGCAATATGTTTATATTAAGACGTTATACACATTTCGCTCCTACGGAGCTGAAGAGATGGGTTTTCAGAACGAGGTACTATAAACATATCGTCCCTACGGGACTAAATATAAGACAGTCTCAGTCCTCATACTTATTGAGAGGTGTTTGTCTAAACGCAGACTTTTTCTTAAATTGACGCATAAGGTGCGGTTAGAAACGGCATCTACCGAGTGGACAAAGCCCTTCCCCAAGAGTCTTTCGCGACAGTTGGGTGGCTTTGGACATCACCGTTTTTTCCTGCAATAAATCTAAACATGTGGTAAAATAGATAAAATGGATGCTGCAAACCAAATCTATGAGGATATAGCCAATGAAAAACCGCATACTAATTGTCTGTCTACTGCTTTTATCTACACTTAGCGTCCTTTTTCAGTATCGGTTTCGGGTCGAAGCGGATACACGCACCGAGCAGCAAACAACCGACACACTTTTTTCCCATGACCTATTTAATCAGGTTTTGCAAGAATACGTTGATAAAGAAAGGGTTGATTACGCAAAACTGAAATCAAATCCTGAAAAACTGGAAGCATATTTGGATCTATTGGCGGTTGCCAAACCTTCGGAAATGTCTTTCAACGCGCAATTAGCATTTTGGATTAATACATACAATGCGCTTGTCATTAAAGGGGTTATTGACCACTATCCCACAAAGAGTGTGCGAAAAGTAAAAGCATTTGGTGGGTTTTTCTCTCGGCTCAAGTTTCAGGTGGCAGGAGAGACATATTCTCTTAATCAAATTGAACACGACATAATCCGTACAGAATTTGTTGATCCGCGCGTTCATTTTGCGCTTGTGTGTGCTTCAATTGGCTGCCCACCTTTGGAAAACAGCGTATACTTGCCTGAAACAATTGAAGAACAATTAGATGCCGTCACTCTCAAATTTGTTACCAATCCAAAGAAGGTCCGATTAGACCGCTCGAAACGCCGAGTCTATCTCTCGAAAATTTTCAAGTGGTATAAGAAAGATTTTACGGAAGGTTACGATGGAGTTGCAGATTTTCTTGCTGATTACCTGTCATCAGAAGACGCAGACTTTGTATTAGCAAAAGATGTTAAGTTTCACTATTTAGATTACGATTGGACACTGAACGATAAAAAATGAAAGGGAATTATTGGTAAACTTGTAAGCCAATGTTCAAATAATATGAAAAACACTGCTGTTATTGGTTATGGATATGCCGGACGGGCATTTCATTCCTATCTGGTTGGTTTGGCAGATGGATTAAATTTATATGCCATTGCAACGCGGAATGCTGAACGCCGTGAAGCCGCACGCGAAGCATACCCGAACGCACAGATATATCAAACAATTGATGAAGTCATCGCTGATGATAAAATAGACCTTGTTGTTTTAGCAACACCGCACTATACACATGCTGAACTTGCAATCAAAGCAATGGATGCTGGAAAGCACGTTGTCACAGATAAAATTATAGCGATGAATACCGCTGAAGCAGATGCGATGATTGCCGCGGGCGAACGCAACAACGTTATGTTCAGCGTTTTTCATAATAGACGATGGGATTGGGATTATCTCACCGTCAAAAAGGTCATCGCCGATGGTCTGCTTGGAACACCTTATCTTTTCCAAGTAGCGATTATGCGCTACGGTGCACCCGGAGGTTGGCGAGGTGTAAAAAGTCAAAGTGGAGGTATCCTTTACGATTGGCCCGCACATTTCGTAGATCAGGCACTGCAATTCGTCCAAGCACCAGTCCAATCTGTCTTTTGCGATATTCACTACAACACAAAATGGGACACAGATATCGGCAACTATGCAAACCTTATCATTAAGTTTGAAAACGATGTGCGGTATCAAATTGAGATTGGCAATCTTTCTAAAGCAGAGAAACCACGTTGGTATGTTGTTGGAGACGAAGGCGGCTTAATCAAATATGGATTGGATCCGCAGGAAGGACCCATGCGTGATGGAGACATTGATGCTGCTGAAGAAGACCCCGCAAACTATGCCAAAGTCTGGACAGAAGCGGGTGGTGAAAGACGCGAACTCGTTGTAGAGAGTGTCCGCAGCACGTGGAAATCTTATTACCAAAATATCGCAGATGTCCTGAACAAAGGTGCGGAATTGGTTGTCAAACCTGAGGAGATGCGAAAAGTCATGCAAGTGTATGATGCAGCGATGCAATCTGCAGAGACAGGACAAACTGTGCAATTCTAAACCAAGTCCTCAAGTAAATGTGTTTTTAATTATCTGACTGGAATTTATTGGTGCTACAATCAGCGTACATCCTAATAAGGGAGTAGACAGTGAAACCTACGTTTTTTAATCTTTTTCTCTTACTTTTCGTTTTTACGTTATGTTTACCGAGCATTTATGCTCAAGATTCTTTGCAATGGCACTTACCTGAAGGGGCAAAAGCTCGGTTTGGCAAAGGGAATATCAACAATATAGCGTATTCTCCAGACGGAAATACATTCGCTGTAGCAACAGATATCGGTATTTGGATTTATGATGCACATACGCATCAAGAACGCGCTCTGCTCGCTGCACATACGAAAAGTATTCGAAGCATTGCCTTCAGTCCGGATAGTAGCATCCTTGCCTCAGTAAACGGTGGTGAAGTAGTGTTATGGAACGTTGCTGATGGCACTCAAAAAGCAACACTCCTGAACAAGACAAATTATGTTTCCAGCATTGCATTTAGTCCTGATGGCACCACATTTGCGAGTGCTATCCTGGGTGGCAAAATTATCCTGTGGGATCTCGTAAAAATCAAGCAAAAAGGCGTTCTCACTGGACATACACAAGATGTTAATAATGTGGTTTTTAGTCCAGACAGTAAAACGCTTGCAAGTAGCAGTTTCAAAGGTCCCGTTCGCCTTTGGGATCTTGAAACTAACAAGCAAAAATCTGTAATCACTGAATATACAGAAAAGATAACAAGCCTTGCGTTTACGCCTACCAAGAATATGCTTGCAATTGCTGGAATGACCGAAAAATCACGCGGTGTATTGTGGCTCTATGGTCTTGACAAAGCATATATTACACCACTTGATACCCGCATGTCAAGTATTACAAGCCTTGCCCTCAGTCCTGATGGCAAAACACTTGCACTTGGAAGTTCTAATGAGATGCAGTTGTGGGATGTTAACGCTGCCAAGCGAGTAGCTGTACGGACGCACGGTTATACAAGTTATGTTACCAGTCTTGCCTTCAGTCCTGATGGAAACATCTTGGCAAGTGGAACTGAAAATGAAATCATTTTTTGGAATATTAATAGTGCACAACCGAAAGCAACACTCAGAGGACATAAGCATCGAGTTAATAGTGTAGCAATTAGTCCTGATGGCAAAACACTTGCGAGTGGAAGTGAAGATAACACAGTACGTCTGTGGGACCTTGCCACGGGAATTCAAAAAACGACACTCCCTTTGCACACAGGTTCTGTCAATAGTGTTGCGTTCAGTCCTGATGGCAAAACCATCGCAAGTGGAACTGAGGATGCTATTTTTCTTTGGGATGTTAAAACAGTGGGATGGGTAGCAACACTCAAAGGACATACAGGTTCTGTCTATAGTGTTGCATTCAGTCCTGATGGCAAAACACTTGTGAGTGGAGGCAAAGATAGCACTATCATTGTGTGGGATCTTATTGCTGCAGAACACAAATTTGTGCTCATAGACCATACTGACCAAGTCCAAAGTATCGCGTTTAGTCCAGACGGTGCTATCTTCGCAAGCGGTGGTAGGGATGGTTTAATCCTACTTTGGGACGTTACAACTGGCAAGCAAAAATCTAAACTCATAGGTCATGACTACGATGTAACAAGTATAATTTTCAGTCCTGATGGCAAAACCATCGCAAGTGGAAGTGGGAATGGTACAGGTTTACTATGGGACGTTCATACAAGTAAACAAAAATTGACATTTGGTGGAAGTCAGGAGGCACTATTTCTCAGCAGTCTCGCCTTCAGTCCTGACGGTAGAAAAATAGCACTTGGTTATTGGAAAGGATTACATCTGTACGATGTTGCGACAGGAAAAAACACAGCAACTTTCATAGGACATACATCAAATGTCTATAGTGTTGTGTTTAGTCCTGATGGCAGCACAATAGCGACTGGAAGCAACGATTTAACGGTACAACTTTGGGACAGCACTGGTGGGCAACACACAACCACGCATACAGGACACATAGGGAATGTTTCTACTGTAGTCTTCAGTCCGGATGGAAAAAGATTTGCACGCGGTGGAAGTGGTTGGGCAGTGTATGAGTGGGATGCAACGAATAAAAATTACAAGAATGTCTACATGAAAACTTCTCCCGAACCTTTGAGTATCGCTTTCAGTCCCAATGGTAGTACAATTGCAATCGGTGCTTTTAGTAGACATAGTGTATTTCTGCATGATGCCACGAGCGGGCAGGAAAAAGCACGATTTAAAGGTCACGCCATATATGTGGAAGGTTACCTAAATTGTGTGGAAAGTGTAGCCTTCAGTCCGGATGGAAAAATGCTTGCAAGTGGTAGTAGAGATAAAACAGTGATTCTGTGGGATGTCGCGAATGGACAGCAAAAAACAACACTCACTGGGTATCAAGACTCGGTGGAAAGTGTAGCCTTCAGTCCAGACGGAAAAACACTTGCAAGTGCAAATAATAGTAAAGAAGGTCTGTTCCTCTGGGATGTCTCTACTTCTGCTCGAAAAGTTCCATTCATTGGGCAGGAAGGTAGGGTGTACGGTGTAGCCTTTAGTCCAGATGGCGGCACCCTTGCAATAGGTAGTGAGAAGGAGGTACATCTTTGGGATGTTGCCACAGGACAGCAAAAAGCAACACTCACTGGACCAAAACCAACGGAATGGGGCACGATTTTGAACGTTGCCTTCAGTCCGGATGGCAGCAAGATTGCCGCCGTAACAGGTGTTGAGGACGTTGCTGTGTATCTATGGGATGTTGCAACTGGCACCCAAAAAGCAAAATTCATTGGACATACGGGACGGGTTGATAGCATTGCGTTTAGTCCTGATGGTAGTACACTTGTAAGCGGAGGCTGGGATGGAACAGTGCTTCTTTGGGATATCTCGCTTTCGCGCTAATGCCTTTTCCTTTCACGCCTTGCTTTTTAGAGGTATAATGAATTAACCAATGAATTGTTCAAATTGTGACACCACTGTTCATTTTGTGACCAGAATTACTAACTATCAATTGTGTCCAATCCAGTGATACCACACTCACACCGCCAAATTGAATATGGCACAGTATTTGCTCAAACACAACTAATACCAAATTAACAGGATTCGAAGTTTTCTGATAAAGTCGGGATTGCGAGGCACGGGGACCTCGCACTACAAATCGCGTTAATTGGGTATAATACCAAATTAACAGGATTCGAAGTTTTCTGATAAAGTCGGGATTGCGAGGCACGGGGACCTCACACTACAAATCACGTTAATTTGATATAAAACAACTTCTTAAGGAGAGAGAAATGAAAATGAAAAACCTGATTGGGTTTGCACTGATGTTGATTATGGTGGGTATCACCATACACATCGGTGCAGACTCACACAAAGTAACAGATGCAACGAATTATGATGAACTAAACAAACGCGTCATCGCAAGCATTGACAAAGGATTAGAGTGGTTGAAGGGACAACAAGGAGAAGACGGACTTTTTGAGATAAGTCCCGGTGAAGGACATCCTGGTATTACTGCCCTTGCAATCACAGCTTTTTTACGGCATCCACAAAAAAAATACTTGGACGAAAAGCATCCCTTTATTCAAAAAGCAATTGATCGATTAGTTGCAATGCAGCAGGACAACGGTGCAATTTATGATGCGGACAAACAACCTGCCTTACCCAATTATACTACTTCTATCGCTGTAATGGCACTTTCTTCAACCGAGAATCCGAAAAAATATGAAACTGTTATAAAGAAGGCACAAGGTTTCCTCAAGAGTCTTCAAATCCAAGATGAAGAGAGCGTCTACTATGGAGGTATCGGCTACGGTAGTCGTGAGACCGTTAACGATCTATCCAACTTGAACTTTGCTATCCAAGCCTTAAAAGAGAGCGGATCCGATGATGATGAAGTCTGGAACAAAGCCATAAAATTTCTTGAGCGCACCCAAAACCGTAGTGAAAGCAACGATCAGAAGTGGGCAGGCAATGATGGTGGATTTATCTATTCCCCTGACGGTGAAAGCAAAGCAGGTAAAGATGAAGCAGGCAGTCCCCGATCCTATGCCAGTATGACTTATGCCGGATTGTTGAGTTTCATTTATGCAAATGTTGATAAAAATGACGATCGCGTGAAATCTGCTGTCCAATGGATTGCAAAACACTTTACCGTGGAAGAGAACTACGGCGTGGGAGCACAGGGTCTCTACTACAACTACCACACAATGGCGAAAGCGTTGCGCCTATACGGAAAAGACACCCTTATTGACACAAAAGGCGTCTCACACGATTGGTATCAGGAACTCGCTGATAAATTAATTGAAGTCCAGAAGCCAGATGGGTCATGGATGAATGAGAATAGCCGTTGGATGGAAGCACTCCCTGTATTGGCAACCAGTTACGCAATTCTCTCTCTTGATGCTGCTTACCTCAAGCAGAAATAAGAATTTACCTTCCTCAAAGGCGGACTCCCATATCCGCCTTCTTAATTCCCAAAATCCGAATACTATAAACTTATTCTTCTCAATGACGTTTAACACATGTTTTTTTTGTCTAATGATGTCAAAAATTTGTGGAGGATTCATGAGTTTTATTGAAGGGCTATCAATTGGGATAGCCGCGATTCGATCAAATAAGATGCGATCATTATTGACGATGCTGGGAATTATTATTGGAATCGCGGCTGTCCTCGCTATGATAGCTATTGGAGATGGAGCGAAAGAGATTGTGCTGCAAGATGCACAAAAACTTGGCGGTGCAAATCAATTCACTTTATACCGTAGGTCAACTAAAAAACTTGGTAAAAACAACATTCCAATCCGTACCAAGGAATATCTAAACTATAACGATGTCATCGCTATGGAAACGGAATGTCCATCTGTTAGTGCAGTTACACCAAGAATCTCTGATTGGAAAGGCACCCTAATCCAAGCTCCGGGCGGTGCTGAAATCCGAGCAGGATACAACGGGGTAGATGCCACTTTCAAAACTGCAATGGATTGGAAACTTCGAGAAGGACGTTTTATTACTGAAGAAGATGTTAATAATGCATCTCAAATATGTGTGCTTGGAGAAGAAGCTGCTACCGATTTATTTGGCAATAAATCGCCTCTTGGACAAGAGATAAAAATAGTCCGAGATGTTAGATATTACGATCATAGCGGAAGGAAACGTAGAAGGAGGATAAGCGAACGGTTCACGGTAGTAGGCACAATGATGCCAAGAGGTAGAAGTCTCCGTTTCGGTTGGAGTTATGATACCGTAGTATTTGTGCCAATATCAACCACCCAAGAACGATTCACTGGTGATGATAGAATACCGGAAATTGTGGTCTATGCACAATCGGTCAATGATGTACCTAATGCTGTTCGCGAAGTAAGAGAAGTCATCCGTAGTCGACACAAAGGTGAAGATAATTTCGTCAAAATCTTTGAGATGCGTAAAGGTATACGCCAGTTAGAAAAAATAAGTAAAATGATAAAAATTGCGTTAGGTTGCATCGCCGGTTTTTCACTGCTTGTCGGTGGAATCGGGATTATGAATATGATGCTAATTGCTGTAACAGAACGCACTCGCGAGATCGGTTTGCGGAAAGCACTCGGGGCGAAACCACAAGACATAATGTTTCAATTCCTAATTGAATCTGTCATCATGTGTGCTGCTGGGGGCATCATAGGAATCGGTTTAGGCGTCTTAGCTGGAGAAGGTATGTCATTTTTCGCTGTCAAAATCGCTAAAATCGTTCCAGAATGGCCCGCGGTTATCTCTATGCAGTGGGTCTTGATCTCAATATTATTTTCTGCTGCGATTGGGATTTCATTCGGACTATATCCAGCGATTAAAGCCTCAATGCTATCCCCAATTGAAGCACTCCGCAAAGAATAAATCAACTGAGAAAACACTGTTTCTACGAGCATATCTTAAGAAATCTAACTCAATAGAATCCAAATCTATCTTTCAACATCCTTGAACCATTACAATAAACTATAAACCTATTTTTCTATTCACGTCTAATTTAGAAACACGAATTGCAAATTTCCATCAGTTCAATTATTTATTTTTAGTTAAAAACATCTGTTCTAACTTTATCATCTACGCTGAGTTATACCAAATTAACTTGATTAGACGTTTTCTAATAGCGGTTAGCATTGCGAGGCACGGGGACCTCGCGCTACAAATCCCGTTAATTGGGTATTATAGTCATGCCAAAATAAATCCAATAGACTTTGGAGAGATAAAATGCGATTATTTGAAGGACTATCTGTTGGGATCCAAGCAATTCGATCAAACAAAATGCGTTCGTTATTGACGATGCTTGGGATAATCATTGGTGTCGCTTCTGTGTTAGCGATGATATCCATCGGTGATGGCGCAAAAGAAATCGTGCTGCGCGACGCTCAAAAACTTGGAGGGGCAAACCAATTTACTATCTACCACAATAGGTATAAACGTGTAGGATCGAAATGGGTGAGAGTCCGTAGCAATGAGTACATGAAATACGAAGATGTGTTGGCAATTGAGGCTGGATGTCCGTCAGTGAAAGCTGTCACACCAAGAATACCGGAATGGAGAGGCGCGTTAATTGAAGCCGCAGGGGGTGTACAATCTCGATCTGGGTATAATGGCGTGGATGCTACCTATCAAACATCAATGGATTGGGATCTACAAGAGGGACGTTTTATTTCAGATGAGGATGTAGAGAATGCAGCGAGTGTCTGTGTACTTGGTGATGAGGTAGCGACTACACTGTTCAGTGATAAATCTCCCATTGGGCAAGAGATAAAAATCGCAAGAGGTGATGGACATTACGACCGATACGGACGTAGGGATAGCAAACGATCAACTGAACGTTTCACGGTTGTGGGAACAATGATGCCGAGAGGAAGAAGCCTTCGATTCGGTTGGAGTTACGATACTCTCGTTTTTATGCCCCTCACAACAACCCAAGAACGATTCACTGGTGATGATAAGATTCAAGATATCGTTGTTTACGCAAATACCGTTGAGGATGTCCCGAAGGCGATCGAAGAGGTAAAAGCCGTCATCCGCCAGCGACACAAAAACCAGGATGACTTCATCGGAATTTTTGATATGCGTCAAGGCATGGCACAGTTGGAAAAAATCAGCAAGGTGAT
Source organism: Candidatus Poribacteria bacterium (assembly GCA_965237835.1). Taxonomy (GTDB): domain Bacteria; phylum Poribacteria; class WGA-4E; order WGA-4E; family WGA-3G; genus MSPOR6. The sequence goes on from OZ250160.1 coordinate 3,476,085, forward strand.
TAAGATCGCGTTGGGAAGTATCGCAGGTTTTTCACTTCTTATCGGCGGCATCGGTATAATGAATATGATGCTTGTCGCTGTTAGTGAACGGACACGTGAGATAGGTCTACGTAAAGCACTCGGGGCGACACGGTTTGATATCCTAACCCAATTCTTAATGGAAGCTGTTCTGATGTGTAGTGTGGGCGGATTGATAGGTATCGGTTTAGGTTTTTTTGCTGGTGAAGGTATGGCACTACTCGCTGTCAAAATCGCTAAAATCGTACCTGAATGGCCCTCAGTTATTTCAACACAATGGGTTTTGATTTCAATATCATTCTCAGCGTTAATTGGCATCTCTTTCGGGTTATATCCTGCGATAAAAGCATCTTCTCTTTCACCAATTGAAGCACTACGGACTGATTAATCTAAAGCCGAAAGCTAAGTGATTCAACATTTTTCTGTGAGGTGATTTTTTATCGCTGAGGACAATAATTCTCAGTAGAATTAACAATAAACCCTTTTGCAATTTAAAACGTCATATAATAACGTTATAGCATTTCAATGACATACTCCCCGAGTTAAAGTAACGGGGTTTCTTTCACTGATTTATCAGTGTTCTCTGCTCAGGCAGAGCGACAGAGGTGTTGATTGTATCTAACACCAAAGGGGGATGCCAGGTCCCCGACTACTGGGTTATTTATTAACCCAGATACTTTGTTGAATATATTTATAGCACCGACACCATCACGATGATATCTAAAATCGCATTGTTTGCAGTGATAGTTTCGGTTCTTAGGTTTCCTTCTATCACGCCTTAAAAGACGGGGCTTTCAAACCGAATATTTGGTAAAGTGGTGAAATAGCACGAACTTATCTGCCTCTTTTCTGTCTAAATTGCAAGGCATAAAAGTATTATCTTTTGAAAAGTTTTGGAGACATGAAATGCGCATATTTGAGGGATTATCCGTTGGAGTTTTAGCAATACGTAGCAACAAACTACGTTCATTGTTGACGATGCTTGGCATTATCATTGGCGTTGCCTCTGTACTTGCAATGATATCTATCGGTGATGGTGCTAAAGAGATTGTGTTGCAGGATGCACAAAAACTGGGTGGAGTCAACCAATTCACGATGTATCGTAGCAGTTATAAACGTGTCGGTAGTCGATGGATGCCAAACCGTAGCAATGAATACTTTGAGTATGATGATGTGTTAACAATTGAAGCGGAATGTCCATCGGTGAAGGTTGTTGTGCCTCGAATCCCTGAATGGGGTGGTGTTCATGTTCAAGCTGAAGGCGGTGCTGAAGCACGCAGCGGTTATAACGGTGTAAATGCCTCATTTTCTGAAGCGATGGATTGGCAAATCCAAGAAGGACGTTTTATTTCCGAAGAGGATATAGAAAACAAAGCAAAAATCTGTATTTTAGGCACGGAAGTTGCGAATAACCTATTCGGGTCAAAGTCACCTATAAACAAGGAAATTAAGATTGGAAGGGGAGGCGACAGATACGACAGGTTTGGGAGAAGAGGTCAAACCCGAATCGCTGAACGTTTTACCGTTGTCGGTACGATGGTGCCTCGAGGCAGAAGCCTTCGCTTCGGATGGAACTTGGACGATATGATTTTCATTCCTCTCACAACAACACAAGAACGTTTTACCGGCAACGATAGGATTGTCATGTTATCCGTTCATGCCAACACCGTTGACGAAGTTCCCCAAGCTATTGAAGAGGTGAAGGCTGTTCTTAGAAAACGACATAAAAATCAGGACGATTTTTTCAGTCTTAGAGATATGCGTGAAGGTATGGCACAGTTAGATAAAATCAGTAAAGTCATAAAAATTGCGTTGGGTAGTATAGCAGGATTTTCTCTACTTGTTGGTGGTATCGGTATAATGAACATGATGTTGGTTGCTGTGAGTGAACGCACACGTGAAATCGGGCTAAGGAAAGCACTCGGGGCAAAACGTTTAGACATTCTAATTCAGTTCCTGATAGAATCCATTGCAATGTGCACAATAGGCGGTGCGTTAGGTGTAGGTTTAGGCATTCTCACTGGAGAAGGTATGGCACTTCTCGCTGTGAAAATCGTCAAAATTGTTCCAGATTGGCCATCAGTTATCTCAATGCAATGGGTAATGATTTCTGTCTCATTTTCTGCATTGATCGGTATTTCTTTTGGACTCTATCCAGCACTCAAAGCATCTGCTCTTTCCCCGATTGAAGCACTGCGGACTGAGTAAAGGAAACTAATATGAATCTATTTGAATGTATCATTTTAGGCATTTCCAGTTTACGACGAAACCTGCTTCGTTCCAGTCTGACAATTTTAGGTATTATTGTCGGGGTCGGTTCTGTAGTAAGTATGGTTTCGGTTGGGGATGGATCGGCTGCATTGGTGTTACGAGAGATTGAACGGACTGGCGGCACAAAGATCGTTGAGATCTATCGAGATGATTGGGATAAACAGTCAGGCACGTTGAGTCGCGCTGCAGGTGAAGTGGTCAGAGGCAGGAGTCGCTGGCGTAGAAATCGTGCGGAACATTTGGAAACCGATGATGCTTATGAAATCTTGAAGGGGGCACGCGGTATCGTGGACGTCGTGGCTGAAGATGATATGTCGGGGTGGAACGTAAATTACAAAGGAAGGTCTAAGGAATCACGAATTGTAGCATCAACAGCTGGATACGACCGTTCGCATAACTGGTACACCTCAAGCGGTAGATTTTTCAAGCCGGAAGAGGTAGAAGCCTCCAGCAGCGTTGCTGTAATCGGTTCAAAAATTGCGGAAGAAGTCTTTCTAAATGAAAATCCGATTGGGAAAGAAATTAAGGCTTCCCGTCCTTCTTATTGGCGTGGCAGTAGCGGGTTGTATGAAGTTCGTCTTAAAGTTATCGGCGTGATGGAAGCGAAAGGCGACGCGATGGACACTACCGGCTGGGATGACAGATTCATCATTCCAATAACAACTCTGCAAGAACGTTTCAAAGGTCGTCAAGATGTTGAGCGCATTCGCGTAGAAGCAGAGAAAATAGAAAATATTCCGCTGGTAATTTCGGATGCAAAACAGATATTGGGTAGAATTCACAACAACACAGGTGAAGAATATAGCTATTGGACTGCTACAGAGGAATTGGCTACTGCCAATAAAGTCGGTTTGGTAATGAAAGTTTTGATGGGTGGAATTGCAGGAATTGCTTTGATGGTTGCAGGTATCGGTGTAATGAATATTATGCTTGTTTCTGTGACGGATCGAACACGTGAGATAGGATTGCGAAAAGCACTCGGTGCAACGTTCAACGACATCATTACACAGTTCCTCATTGAGGCATCTGTCCTAACATTATGTGGTGGAATCCTTGGGGCAATCTTAGGTATATTTATGGGACAAGGCACTGCTGCACTCATATCCAAGTTTGTCTGGGAAGGTAGCAACTGGCCCTCAGTCGTTTCATTTCAAACAATGTTTATTGCAGTGGTCGTATCAATTGCTATCGGTGTTTTCTTCGGGCTTTATCCTGCACATAAGGCAGCGAAACTCACACCCGTTGATGCACTTCGATCTGATTAGATAGTTAACCATTGTTAAACACTGCAGACAATAGGATTTATAGATTTCAGCAGACCGGCTAAAGATGAGGTGTATTCAACTTAGGATCTCTCAAACCTTATAGGAGGAATAGGCTTTGAAAAAACTAATTATTACTGTCGCAATTATCGTTGTTCTGGTAGTTGCAGCTGGGTGGGTCGTACTGAGTCGTGGCAAAAATGGATCAAACCAGACACTTGCACCTAAAATTGAAGTCGTCAAACGCGGAAATTTCCAGATGAGCATCAGAGCAACCGGAAATTTGGAACCGCTTCTTGACGTTGAAGTGAAATCTAACGTTGAGGGTGAAGTTGTTGAACTTCTTGTTAATGATGGCGATTACGTTGAAAAAGGTGCCATTTTAGTTAAACTTGACCCGGAAATTTATAAAGAGGAGCAGAAGCAAGCAAAGGCAGATGTTAATGCTGCAGAAGCACAGTTAATGCAAGCAAAATTAAACATTGAACTTAAAAAAGAACGCCTAAACAGCCAGCTTACACAATCTAAAGCCGCAGTAAAAATCTCTCAAGCCAATCTTGAAACTACGAAAGCTACAACGCAAACACAAATCAGTTCAGCCGAGACCGATATCCAGGCTACAAAGAATCTGTTAGAACAAGATAATATCTCATTGGAACAAGCCAAGATAGCACTTGCGCAAGCCAAATTAACACTCGCTGAATTCGAAACTTCTCTAAGCTCATCAAAGGTTTCATTAGATTCATCGCAATCAGAATTAGAACGGAATAAATCTCTTTATGAACAAGAGTTGGTATCCAAGCAGGCGTTAGAGGATACAGAGACTCGTCATGCAAGTTCCAACACATCACATGAGAACGCAAAAAAACGGGTAGAATCACAGAAGCAAACCATCGTCTCACAAGATCGCACGATTGAAGCACGCAAAACAGCTATAAAAACTCGCGAATTACAGCTGCAATACCAGAAATTGAACATTGATAACATCAAAAAGATGCGAGAGAAATCAGAGGAGGAGAGTCAAATTCGTTTGGATAACTCCAAAACGCAGTTACAGGAACTTGTGCTAACTATTGACAATGAAAAATTGTTGACAGAGCAATCCAAAGTCAGTGCCGACGCGAATCTACTTCGACGAGAAAGTAGTTTGAAGAATCAAGATGAACGTCTTGCTTGGACAGTTATTAAAGCACCCATGTCTGGCACTGTTACACAGCTTGTGATAGAAAAAGGCGAGATTGTTACATCTGGACGTTCGGCTTTTTCACAAAGTCCACCGATTATGACAATCGCCGATCTATCAAAGATGGTTGTAAAAACCTTCATCAACGAAGTTGATATGGAACGTCTTGAATCAAATCAACCTGCAGAAATCAAAATTGATGCTTTCCAAACGAAAAAATTTAATGGGAAAGTTTATGAGATTTCACCGAGTGGTCAACAGCAAGACAACATTATCTCTTTTGAGGTGATGATAGAGGTACTTAATACATCTGGAAACATCCGTCCCGGTATGAGTGCTGATGTTGACATCATCACATACGAAGAAAAGAATGTCTTAATGATTCCGATTGATGCTGTAATATCCAAGACTTCTGCTATGGTCATTGCACAAGTCGGCAATACGTCCCCTTTCAAAGTTGGAAAATCGATTGTTATGCAGACTATAAGTGAAAAAACTTTCAATGGAACTGTTGAAAGTGTTGGAAATGGCAGCGTGACAATTAATTTAGATGGATCCCAACGCGGTATTGTTCCCGGTGCATCAACTATCTCACTCTTAATTAATGGTGAAAAGAAAGCAAACGGTGTATCAGCACAAGTAAATGTTTCAAGAGGTAAGTTTGTGATGTTGGACAGTGGTGATGGCATCAAAGGTATCGAAACGCCTATTGAAACCGGCATGCAAAACGAGACAGATGTGATCGTTAAAAGTGGTATTACGGAAGGCGACCGCGTCTTTTTACAACGCCGGCAGAGACAACAGAATGGTTGGGGAAGATAAAAGAATCGAAACGGTAATCGTATACAAGAAGCAACACCGAATCCACTCACGGAATTCGGTGTTTTTTCTTTAACCAAAAACCACAAATAATACCAAATTAACTGGATTCGACTTCTTTTGATATAGCACACGGTTGCGAGGCACGGGGACCTCGCGCTACAAATCGGGTTAATTTGGTATAATAACCGATTACAATATAATCACCTGTCCATCATAGGCAAGATCAGCATTATCGGGAAGATCAATGTTCTGCTCAGCACACTGATCCTTGAAATACCGATGGTCAAGCCTATGCATAATATGCGTAAAATAGGTTTCTTTCGGTTGTAAGGCTGCGCTGATCTCCAGTGCCTGTCCGACCGATTGATGGGTTGGATGTCCCGGATTGAAACTTAAGGCATCAATAACAAGCACCTCAATTCCTTCCAGCAAAACTTGTGATGATTCAGGTAATCTTTTTACATCCGGTATGTATCCAAAGTCGTCAATCCGATAACCGTTTGTCTCTACGTTACCGTGATCTACTGGGATAGGTGTGATGTCAAAACCGAGCAATTGAAACCTTCCGTTAACAACGTTTGGGAGCAAATGACCGACACCACCACCTTGAAATGTCTCTTTTGTAAACATATAATCAAAGTTACGTTGTAATATATCCATTGTCTGTTCAGGTCCATAGATAGGCATATCCATACGTTGTTTTCGACACGGCATTACGATGTCGTTTGTTCCGCTGATATGATCTGCATGACAATGTGTAAAGATGACAGCATCTATCCATTCAATCTTATTTCGATTTATCTGATCCATGAAGTTTGGACCCAGATCAAATTGCAGATTTTTTCCATCCTTTTCGATATGAATAGACGAACGCGTACGGTAATTTTTTGAGTCAACCTGCATTGAATCTTGACAAGTATCGCACTCACATTTATACTCAGGTACGCCTGTTGAGGTACCTGAACCCAAAATCGTAATCTTCATTCACAAAAAATCCTTTCATCAAAACAATGGATAAATTAACACATCAAGAATGTCTTGATTTCGCAGGTGTCCACAGCGACATTTTAACAACTACTAATCACTCAACGGATTGAATACACTTATATTTTCAGGTACTATCCTAAGGCATTGTCAACCTTATTTATTGCTGCAGCCATTAACCGCGCATGCTCTTCTTGCATATTTACGTTGAATCCAAATCTTAACGCACGACCGAGAATAGAGAGTGTCTGCGGACACATATCACGTGAATACTCTACTTCACCTTTGTATCGCGGATCACTCCATGGATAACCTGCTGGGTTCGGGGAATGTTTAAACAGTATGGAATCCCAATAGGTGTAAATATGTCTATCAGGGAAACCTTCGTTATAAGCAGTACCAGCACCCAATCCTTCTGCCCTGAGTGCTTCTGTATATTTTTTAGCAAGTTCTACATCACGTACAATAATCGCGCCACTGATACCGCATTCTCCGCTCGGATCATCTACGTGCTGTCGGATGTAACCTTTTGGTTCATCTGAGAGTTCAGCAGTAAATGCCTTTTTGAGTTGACGTGTATGCCCCAAAATATCATCCAGTTTTGAAAGCTGCACGCGAGCAATTGCGCCTAAAATTTCACCCGGACGATAGGTTTGACACGAAAACGGTTTGTTTTGCCATTCAGAACCGCTCATCCACATCGGCAACCCCGGTTCAGACGCAAAAGCTGCCCGTTCATAAGTATCATAATCATCAGAAAAAACTAAGCCACCTTCCCCACACGTAATTATTTTGAAGTAGTTAAGACTCCACGCACCCGCATCACCCCAAGTGCCAGCATATTTTCCATTATACTCCCCACCGATACATTGGCAACAATCCTCTACAACCTTCAGATTGTGCTTTTTGGCGATAGCCAGAATTGCATCAAGTCGACAGGGTACACCCTGCATGTGGACAGGTAAAATCGCTTTGGTGTGCGGTGTGATTTTTCGTTCCACGTCCGCAGGATCTAATCCCAGAGAATCATCAATTTCAGCAATTATTGGAATCGCACCAACACCGACAATGGCTGCTGCAGTCGCAATAAACGTGTAACCAGGAAGAATCACCTCATCACCTGGACCAATACCCACGCCAGTGAGAGCACAGATAATTGCTGATGTACCGGAATTCACCATTAGCGCGTGTTTAACACCGAGACGTGCAGCAGCTTCTTGCTCAAAAGCTGCCACATTAGAATTTTCTACGAATCGAAATAGTTTACCGCTTCTTAGCACCTCTGTCACAACTTCAATCTCGCGATCATCCATGACACTTGGTCCATGCATTCCACCTGGAATCGGTTCTGCGATTACGGGTGTTCCACCATCTACTGCTAAACGTTCTGCCATCTTCCCCTCCAGAGTTTACCAACATCAAGATTTGTGATACTTTACCCTATACAATCATTTTTGTCAAGTCTGATTTACACTCATTTTTATCTTACACATATATCCATATTGTGCTATAATAAAGTATCAAAGACTACTTGTGGAGAATATCGGATGCGTTTTGAAAATCGTGTGGCATTTGTTACAGGTGGTGGCGGACCTTTAGGTATTGGAAGAGCAGCATGTTTAGCATTTGCACGTGAAGGCGCATCAGTGGTTGTCGCTGGCGGAAGGAATTCTGATGGTGTCGCAGAAGAAATTCGCGCTACCGGTGGGAATGCAATTGCTGTCCCGCTGGATGTAACCGTAACTGAACAGATTCAATCAGCAGTTGATATAACACTGGACACATTCAAACGAATTGATATTCTCTTTAACAACGCGGGAATAATAAATCGCCAAACGCTATTTGAATTAACAGCAGAAGGTTTTGACAGAGTGATGGCAGTCAACGTGAAAGGGTGAGTTGCAGTTAAAAATCAACTACAAAAACCTATAAGAACCTCATAAAATCTAAAGTTATGTAGTTTTTTACTTGACAAAGCCTTGTTGTTTCTGGTATAATATATGTATGAATAATAGATTTGTTAAGATTGGTGAAGCTGCTAAACTCTTAGGTGTGTCCGTTCAGGCACTTCGGAATTGGGAAGTGGAAGGTAAAATTATGCCGTCTCACCGAACCCCAGGCGGACAAAGAATGTATGATTTAGCAGAACTTCTGGGTGTTAATGATTTGACTTATCCTACAATTGCTTATGCGCGGGTCTCTAGTTCTGATCAAAAGAAAGATTTAGAGCGTCAGCATGCTGTCCTTGAAGCATTTTGCAACAAGAATGGGTGGCAAACTGAAATCATAAGAGACTTAGGTAGTGGCATGAATTATAATAATCAAGGTCTCGGACGCCTCCTTGAGTTAATGGTGCATGGTCAAATGTCTCGTCTGGTTATCACACATAAAGACCGCCTCCTTCGCTTTGGTGCAGAGATAGTTTTCCGTATCTGTGAACTCAAAGGTATAGAAGTTGTCATTATCAATAAAAGTAAGCAACCTTCCTTTGAGGAGGAACTAACGCGAGACGTAATGGAAATCATGACTGTATTTTGTGCGAAACTCTATGGTGGACGGTCACACACATCAAAGAAAATGGCAGAAGAAATTGCTAAAATCGTCAACGACGAGCAACTGCAAATGCAGTCTAACTTTGGTGCGAATAATGCTGATCCGCTCCCAGAAGATAGCACTCAATCCGAATAATAAGCAGTCAACGCTTCTGTCGCAGCATGCGGGTTATGCCCGTGTTGCGTTTAACTTCGGTCTATCGTCCTTTAAGTCTGGCTTAGACAAGGACGAATGGCGTAGCTATATTGACATAAAACGTGAGTTTAACGCAGTCAAACACGATAAGTTTGACTGGTGTTCTGATTTATCACAAAATGCTTCTAAAAACGCTCTCCATAATCTTGGAGACGCTGTATCACGCTGGAAAAAAGGACAAAACAACTTTCCTACCTATAAGAAACGATCTGATAAAGTATCTTATCAAGCAGACAATGGTGTAGGCACAGTTGAAGTCTATAAAAAGCGTATCAAACTGCCAAAGATAGGTTGGATACGTATGCGTGAAGAACTCCGTTGGACAGGCGAAATCAGTAAAGTTGTGATCAGCAAGTCTAACGGCAAATGGTTCGCTTCTATCAGTGTCCACCTTGACGATGGTAACTATAAGCACCAGCCTGACCTGTTTGACGCTAAGCAACCGATAGGCATTGACGTAGGTATCAATACGCTTGCTACTTGTTCAGATGGCACAACTTATGATAATCCACGCCCGCTAAAGCGATATGAACGGAAGTTAGCACGTGCGAACCGCAGGCTTTCTCGTAGACAAAAAGGCAGTCAGAACTGGTATAAGGCAAAGGATATGCTCACAAGTGTTCATGCCCGTATCCGCCATATCCGTGAAGACGCACACCACCAAGCAAGCATACGGATTATTCGTAAAGCCTCTGCTATCGGTATAGAAACACTGAATATCAGCGGACTACTCAAGAATAGGAAGTTGGCAAAAGCGTTGTCGGATTCAGCACTTTCAAGATTTCTTACCATGCTTAGATACAAGGCAGATAGACGTGGAATACCGATAACTGAAGCGGGTCAGTTCTTTGCGAGTAGTAAGACCTGTAGCAACTGCGGACACAAGAAAACAGATTTGACGCTCTCTGAACGGACATATCATTGCACAGAATGTGACTTTGAATGCAATAGAGACCTCAACGCTGCTATCAATCTCTGTCCCGCTCGACCCTAACACCGTCGCCACGAGTTGCGAGGAGACGATAAACGCCTGTGGAGTTTCTGTCAGACCTCACTTGAGAGGCACGAAACGACGAAGCAGGAAGTCCGGCACAAATCAAAAGAAGAGTGTAGAGTTTTATAGGTCTTTATAGATTCTACCACATTCTTGAGGTTTTGTTAAGTCCTACACAACGGTGTCTGTTGTGTACTCAGGCGGTTGCCAAAGTGATGGTTGGACAACAGATACGGGGTCGGATCATAAATAATTCGTCTATCTTTGCTGAGGAATCGCATATCGGAGTTTTAAGTTATTGTGTGAGTAAAGCAGCAGTAAATAGATTAACGCGCAGCCTTGCGTTGGAACTCCGACCTCACGGTATCACTGTGAACGCTATCGCACCCGGCGGTGGAGCACCGACAGGAATGAATGCTCCACAGAATTTACCTGAAAATAATAGTCTTCCAGAATTGTTACCTGCTTCACCGGATGCACCACTTGAACGGCGTGCGACTGTTTGGGATTATATCGGAGCGGTGTTGTTTCTTGCATCAGACGATGCTGGTTATATTAGCGGTGAAATTTTGACAGTAGATGGCGGTGCCATCTCACGCCGATAGGGTGTTAGGAGAAGATCCTTTTGTGGTTGATTAATGCACTAAAAACTTGCTGGCAGGTAATGGGTGGATGGATTTTTACGCTCTTGCAGTTAATAAAAGACCACTATTTATTTGTAATTACCTTCTCAGCTACAAGTTTAGTGTTGAGCATCGTTGGGTGCGCCGCGTTGATAACGTTCCTACCACCGGACTATTTCACTGAAACAAATCAAGGACACCACATAAAAAACCCGATTTTACGTTTTTTTCTCTCTGTGCTTAAAAATCTGGTGGGTGGTTTACTAATCGTTGTAGGAGCACTTCTGGCAGTACCCGGAATACCAGGACAAGGGTTATTAACAATCTTGGCAGGCTTGATTATCAGTGATTTCCCGGGGAAAAAGCGGTTAGCACGAAAAATAATTCGAATACGTGCGGTTTTCTTAGCTGCAAACAAGATACGTCAGCAGTTCAATCGTCCACCACTTATATTAGTAGAGGAAGAAGAATTAAACACAGATCACCACCAGAATTGATTGGAAGCCTGTGAATCTGTTTCTGTAAATGGGCAATTATGCTGGATGCTCTCTGGTGAGTGAAAGCATCTTGGCATGGACAGATTCTAAAATTGAATCACGAATGAAGGAACTTGCATTTAGAATTTCAATACCGATGAGTTCGCCATCACAGTTCAATTCAGCTGTTATATCTGGCGTGAGTTCCAAACTTCCACCTTCGGATTCATCAGAAATTACCAGATGCAATATATCCTCTTTTTCAAAATAGGTCATTTTCGTTTTATCCATCCTGTTTTTCATCACTTTCAATGTCATTGCTGACCTGCTCAAAGTGTGCCTTGTCTTTTGCTACACTTTGATTCACATTAGCCTTATGTTTCCGTAGTGCTTGTATCTCTTTTTTCTTCATTTGTATATTAATTTTAAGTGCTGCGATGTTGCTACCAACCAACCAGCCGGGCATGCTGAGAACATGCATTGCACCAAGAACAGAACAGAGTAGTAGTAATCCAACGAAAAGGATAGCAATGATCGGCGTAATTGACCTTAACGCTTTGTTTACGCCACTCGGCATAGTTATAAGTGATCCATAACAGAGTGCATAACCACCCCTGCCGTGCCATGAACCCAACGTCAATTGGTAGTTATTGAGGTCATCATGGTCTAAGAAACCGGGTGGCTTGGAGTGGTCGTGCCTACCTACGAAATAGTGGCGGTTTCCTTGCCATCTAAGATTTCCATCTTTTGATATGCGATATTCGTTTCCAAGTGTATCTGATTCCTCATCTTTCTCATCTGCGTCAGAAGGTTCAAAACCATTATTCGGTTGACGTATATTTCCAAACGGATCAAAAATTGTATCATCTCTAATAGACATTTTGAGAGCTGAGATGAATTCATCCAGAGAACCCCCTGCATCATAGTAAGCAACAATGTCGTTCCAATCGGCTATACGCACTCCGCTCCCTAATTGTGCTTTACACTCAGCTTCAAGATCTCCCATCTCATCTAAATCGTGGGCGATTACATGAAACTTTTTATAACTCGCTTTCGGTCCACCTATTGAAAAAGAGCTTGCCAACGACTTGGAAAAAGTAAGGGTATATCTTGCAAAGAGAAAGGCACCAAGTAGTAAACAATAGGCTAATATGTACGCTATAATTCGTTTCTGTTTTAGCATTATTGGACCTCAATGTTTTTCAAAAAATGATATTTTGGGGGGAAATAATCACAAGGTAGCGTGCGGTAATTCTTTTCTCCACCACAAGTAATGTTTAAAATGATACCAGATTTCGAGAAAAAAGTCAAAATATTGACCAATTCAATAGGGTTATTTAGTTTTCGGTTTTTCTGCTATATTTTTTCACATTTCTATATAAACTACCTGTAACTACCTGTAGGTCGGGTTTCGCAAACTCTACCCGACCTACAGGTAGTTTATCTGATATTTCTCATATTGGTCTTGAACCTAATAGTAATCAATAGAAACAAGGTATACCGCCATGAAAATGCGTTTTTGCTGTGTAGATTTTGCTTGACTTTTATAGCATGAGATAGCATCCTAATTACATATTTAGATATAAACGGACATTAGGAGGATATCTCATGCTAACTCAGCTTATCAAATCTATAACCTTTTTTCAACAACTTTTTTCTTCACAGTTTAGCACCTTGAACCAGCGTCTTGTTCGGACCTTAGTGTTTTTGTCGACCTGTCATCTGTTTGGGCTCACTAACCCGAATCAAGTGTCGGATGCGTTTTCTATTCCGAAAGCGAGACTATATCGGGAACTGAACACGATGAGTCTCTATCTCTGGCAGCATCTTTTTGTGCGTATCGGGTGTTCTATTGCGTTAGAGGCGATCCGTGAGGTAGTATCAAAAAGTGCTTCTACCCTATCGCGTCTGTGTATTGTCATCAGTGTGGATGATACCTTTGTTTTCCGCTATGGAACGGATATTGCCTACACATCCAATTGGTGGTCTTCTCAAGCCAAGCAACCGATGAAGGGGCAAAATATATTGGGGATCACAATAAAGATTGGAGAACGGATCATTCCCCTGAATATGCGACTGATTAGCAAACAGGGACGCGGGAATACGGATAAACCCTCCTGTGTCATCACTATGTTCAAGGAAGTGGTGTCTTTCTTTGAAGGGACTGGAATAGATATCCGAAACTATCCGATCACCTTCGATTCGTGGTATGGTAGCCGCCACTTGATTGACACCTTGCGAGAAATGGGATTTGAAACGATCCTTGTGCACGGAAAAAGCAACTATGTGATGACGATTGATGAAAAAAAAGCGAAACTCTCGGAACATAAAAAGTCAATAGAACTCCTCTCCAATCCAGGGCTATTTAGTTTTAGGCTTTTTGTCCATTTTATCCGAAAAGTCGCGATTCGGAGATCGCTCCTACAGCGGAAAGTCTTAGATTGAAAATCTAAATATTCGGAGAACTAAATAGCCCTGTCTCCAATCCAGGGCTATTTAGTTTTAGGCTTTTTGTCCATTTTATCCGAAAAGTCGCGATTCGGAGATCGCTCCTACAGCGGAAAGTCTTAGATTGAAAATCTAAATATTCGGAGAACTAAATAGCCCTGTCTCCAATCAATGGGGTTGCGATAAACCTGTCTATCGGACGAATGCCACAAGTCCAACCTTCGGAAAAGTCGTCGTGTTGTTCTTTGCAGACCGTGGCAAAATCCGAACAATGCTGGTATTCGGGAAACCGCTGCGGGCGTGTGAAATCCTGCGGATATGGTCTCAACACCACGGTATAGAACAGTATTGGCAGAATACGCGTGTGGTATTCTGCATGATCTGAAAACAGACCTAAACCTCGCATCCATGAGCCTAAAAGGACAAAATGGGGCGTATGCGAACTTAGGCGTGAAAGTGATGAGCTACCTTTTGATACAGCAGGTCAGTGGTTCCGTGCGAAAAACATTTCATCAAGTCCAACTTGAACTTTCAGGACAAAGGCAGATGCTGTCTGATCTCAGTGAGCATTTTCATGAACAAATACCGAGAAAACACTGATAAACATTGATAGCTGAAGATTTTTGATAAATATCAGTTTATATAGAAATGTGAAAAAATATAGCAGAAAAACCGAAAACTAAATAACCCTGGCCTATCCAATTAATTCATAGACAAAAACAAAGTTATCTGTTATAATAAATGCCGTACTAATAGGGGATTAGGCATTGTTTCGCAATTGCGTCAGGTTTCTTATCTTATAATGAAATACGTTCAAGTACTTGTAAAACGGAGGAAAAGGCACTTGTCAGCCGAAATCCTTAATGGCACAAAACTCGCGCAGCGGATCCGTAGTCAAATCCGTAAGCAACGCGAAAAACTATCGTTTACCCCAGGTCTTGCTGTTGTCCAAGTTGGCGATGACCCAGCATCTACCCTTTATATTAAACACAAACAACGCGATTGTGAAAAAGTCCATTTCCATTCAGAAGTCCATCGACTCTCATCCGAGATAACACAACAAACACTCATTGATAAGGTAAAGGAATTAAATGGTCGTCAAGACATCCACGGCATTTTAGTGCAAATGCCGCTGCCGGATGCAATTGATGCACAGGCAGTCATAGACGCTATTGCACCTGATAAGGATGCAGATGGATTAACGCCACTCAATTTAGGCAATCTTTTTATCAATCGGAACGGAATTGCGCCATGCACTCCCACCGGAATTATAAGGCTTATTGAGTTGACAGGCGAACCAATTGAAGGTAAACACGCTGTCTGTGTCGGAAGAAGTCACCTTGTCGGAAAGCCTATAGGGGTGATGCTTCTCAACCGGAATGCTACCGTCACTTACTGCCATTCACGTACGAAAAACCTTGCTGATGTGACAAAGCAAGCAGATATACTTGTAGCAGCTGTTGGGAAACCTGAAATCATAACAGCGGATATGGTTAAACCAGGGGCAACTGTTATTGATGTTGGTATCAACTCCGTTGATGATCGTCTTGTTGGTGATGTCAATTTTGATGATGTCAAAGAAGTTGCGGGATATATTACACCGGTACCGGGAGGAGTTGGTCCGTTAACGCGGGCGATGTTGTTGGAAAATACGTTGAAATTAGCAAGTATTTAAACAGATTTAATTCACGGAATTCCGTGTGAGTGTTTGTTTTTCTGTTATACATTCATCAGGTTGTTTAGGGAACCACAGAATTTAATAGTTTTAGACAATGGAGGATATTTATGGCATTTCCAGGATTTGAATTGAATGATAAAATAATGTTAATCACCGGTTCTGGTAAAGGTATCGGTAAAGGTATAGCCCTCGCTGCATCTCAGATGGGGGCGAAGGTTATCTTGAATAGCCGAACTCGTTCTGATCTTGATGAAGTAGCGGAAGAAATTCGATCAAACGGTGGTGAAGCCGAACCTGTCGTGTTTGATGTGAGCGATATGAAATCTGCAGCAGAAGGCGCACAAGCTGCTATTGACGTATGGGGAAGAGTTGATGTCCTCGTTAACAATGCGGGGACCAATCGACCCAAACCTGCCTTGGAACTGACTGAAGAGGATTGGGACGCCATCTATGATCTTAATCTAAAAGGTCTATTCTTTTTAACGCAAATACTTGTCAAACCGATGATCGAACGGGAGAGCGGAAAAATTATCAACATCTCCTCCACTATGGGTTTAGTGGGGGGACCGCTACGTACTGCTTACTCAGGTAGTAAGGGTGGGGTCGTTTTGTTAACCAAAGGGCTCGCAGTAGAGTGGGCACCTCATAACGTCACTGTCAATGCTGTCGCTCCGGCATTCACCCGGACCCCACTTGCAGATGTTTTACTGCAACGAAAAGAATTCTACGAGGATGTTGTCCGCCGCATTCCCATGGGGCGTGTTGGCGAGGTAGATGAGGTTGTTGGTGCTGTTCTGTTCTTAGCCTCGGATGCAGCGAATTGGATTACAGGACAAACTATCGCTGTTGATGGTGGTTGGGTTGCATGGTAGTTAACCAACATTTCCATATTTAGAATGTGGGTAAGAAAAGACATTATGCCTACTTCTACCCTATTTTCTAACTAAATAATTTTCTTATTGCACATTTTTAGATATTCTTTGTTTTCCTTGAATATCATAAGGTAATAGATTATAATTTAATTGAAATTTAACTAACAAGTTGTGTTAATTTAGGCTGCATAAGATTTAAATCAGGGTACGGTCAATAATCGTCGTTTTAAAAACATTGCAATTAAGCCAAGAGAAATTATTTCATAAAACTAATAAGCGCGCATATTTTGATGAGATAGATTCAGATTAACTCAAGTCGAAACCATTTTTTAAAATTCTATTTAGGAGAAGATATAGTGAAACGTTTTTTTGTTTTAGCAGGGGTTGCAATAATGATTCTTTGCCAATTGAGTTGTTCCTCAGACGAGGATCAAGCACAAATTGAGAATCCTGCAATAGTTGCAACAGATGGGTTTAATGCTGCACCAATTGTTGGTGAAGTTGAGCTCGAAAGCATGTATGAAGATGAAGTTCGCAAACTTGCGACAAAGACTCCGATTGAGATTATTACCGCCATTGAAGGCACAAGTAAGGTAATCGTTGAGGCTGAATTTCGCAGAGTTCAAAATTCCGGTTTTGGATTTCCACTTTACGAGTGTGTGTTGACAGATGAAGCAGTTACCGCAATGGGTGGTCTGGCAAAAGGTATGTCTGGGAGTCCAGTGGGAACTGCTGGACGCGTTTTCGGTGCACTTGCGTATGGTAAAGCATGGGCAAAAGCTCCACATCGGTTCTGGGTAACACCCATTGATGCGATGGAGGCTACGCTTGACCATAATACTTTTGGTGAATTCCTGAACCCTGCACCAGCCGCACCGGGGGCAATCGTAAATGCTACTTATACCCCAGTAAAAACACCTGTTACAATATCTGGAATTGATTCTAACAGATTAGAACAGCTTTCCTCACACCTTGAAAACTCAAAATTTAATTCAGTTGAATTCTTTTCCCGTATCGGTGGAGCACCTGCCGCATCTCCAGCAAATGCTTCGTTAAATTTATCTGCTGGTGATATGATTGGTGTCTTTGCTGCGACAGGTGATATTGTCAACATAGGTGGTTTTGGGACAGTTACACAAGTTTATGGTGACAAATTTGTTGCATTCGGTCATGATATGTTCCGTGACGGACAGGTTTCAATGCCTGTATATAGGGCTGTCGTAGATGGAATCGTTCCCAGTACAGAGGAAGCATATAAATCCGCAAGTGCTTATGGAAATCCAATCGGCACAATTACCAAAGACCTTAGACCTGGGATTGTTGGCGAGCTTGGTAAATTACCCCCAATGATTCCTGTAACAGTCTCTTATCAACCTGTCAATAGTCCTGAACCAATTCAGAAACACCATAAAGTTGCTTATGGGCAAGAATGGGCTATTCCAATTGTTGCGGCATCAACACTTGATGCAATTCGTATGGAAGTTAGTCCTGGTACTATTGAGGCAAACGTAGCAATCAGCTTTAAAGAGACTGAAAACGTCTATACAGAATCGTTCCGGTCCATCTCATCCGATCCGTATAAAAGTGTATTGGCAAACATGGATTATATAGTTCAGTCATTTACAAATATACTTGCAAATGGTGCTGGCAGAGCAACCATAGATGAAATACACATCTCAATCGCAGACCTGCCCTATATCCTCCATACAGAGATTACTGACATTCATGTAATAGGAGAAGTCAGGCAAGGTGAAGAAGCAACTTTCGTTATTGAGATGCTGCCCCACTGGAGTGCAACTGGACAAAACCGTAAGATGTACAGAGAGGTTAAACTTCAGATACATGAGAATTTCGCTACTGGTCCAGCTCGACTATCAACAGCCGCTGCGACTGAATATGGCTTTAATCCATTCGGAGTGCCTCACGCACCTTCTCCAGAGAGTTTGGACCAACTCATCGGACAGTTGAAAGATCAGCAATTTGATAAAGGGTTAGTCCTTGTGACTCTTGCTACATTGGTAGAGGAAGAACCTGAACTGTTAGATCCTTCGTTAGACACATTTTTCGAAAAGTTTTTTGAAGAATTTTTCGCAGGTTTACTTGGAGGTTTTCCAGGCGATGGAGAATTTCCCTCTGAAGATGGAGAAACTCCTCCTGAAAATGGAGAAACTCCTCCTGAAAATGGAGAAACTCCTCCTGAAAATGAAGGCGAAATAATTGTGGAAGAAGAGGTAATAGATGAATTACCACCCCCACCGCCTTCTATTCCTATTACTGGTACGGCACTAGTTATTAACCGCTTTATCGTGACAGGTGATACTGAGATAGAGATAGAAGTTCAACCTGCTGCAGTTGATGCTGAAGCAGCAGTTGAATAATCTACATTACATCTATCTATTGTGGGCAGGTATCCGTACCTGTCCACTTTTTTACGTAATATCCAATTAACCCCCGATCTGTAGCGCGAGGTCCCCGTGCCTCGCAATGCTGACTTTATCGGAAAACTTTGAATCAAGTTAATTTGGTATTATACCCAATTAACCTGATTTGTAGTGTGAGGTCCCCGTGCCTCGCAACCGTGTACTCTATCAAAAGACTTCGAATCAAATTAATTTGGTATAAGATTTCTTGTAGGAGAGTTTTGTAAACCCGATTGCCACTTCTATTCACATCTAACCGGCGACCGATTCTCATAACATTTCACGATGTTAATAATTAGTTCAATATCCTTCCGTGCCGCTTCAAGAGGTGTATAACACACTTCGCCTTCCGTGATACATGCATGAAAATGTCGCAGTTCCCGAACAAACGCACTCTCCCATTCAATAGTAGGTGTTTTGCTGTAAGTTATCCCCTCCGCATCTATGCCATGTACCGTCACCTCTGACAGAATTCCTCGTGAAAAACCGGTAGGATACGACACCAACACCCGTTTTTTATCTCCATAAATCTCTAACGTCTCTTTAAAATCCCAAAGGTCGGGCAAATCAACCCAAGTAGCAACACAACGTGCTCCATTAGGGTATGCCAATACGATACTCACGCCACCTCCATCAGCCCATACCTCAGCACTAATTACCTCACTTGGTGAACCGAGCATTACACGTAAACTGTATATGTCGTGAATCATACTGCCGGAAAGAAGAAAAAATGCCTGCGATACCTCAGGGGATACGTCACCGATTGCCTCAGCGCGCGCCGATGTACGCGCAGCATGTGCAGGCGCAAATACATCTGGTGGCAAATCGTCGAAACGTTCCACGTCAAATTGGCTAAGGTGCAATCGATTGTTTGGATGTAGATGGTTAATCTGAACGAACCGATAGTTTTCCATCGTATTAACTTCTTGTTTAGCAGTTTGGAAGGCAGGATCATGCACCTTCATATAACCTGTTTGCGCGACTTTGCCTGCTTTTTGTTGTGCTGCAATCATTGCATCTATTTCCTGTAGAGAAAAACATACAGGCTTCTCAATAAAAACATGCTTTCCAGCCTCAAAGGCAGCGAGTGCTACCTCAGTCTTAGGGTCTCCATGGCACAACAGCACAGCACTAACATCACTGTCTAAAATCTCAGTATAATCTGTAACGAAATGTGGAATATGGAATCTTTTCGCTGCAGCTTCTGCTGCGCCAGCGGACAAGTCGCATACAATCGGAACTTCAAATGCACGGTGAAGTTGAATCAGGTTGGGTAAATGTTGAATCTGTGCAATCGCACCACACCCGATAACACCTATCTTTACACGGCTCATTCTGTTTTTATCCTCCAGTGAAAATTGCTCTGAATATGTTCTTATCGTATCATGTATTGAAAATAGATGCACCCCATTTCCTATACGCTAACCGAAATCCAATATAGAAAATTGATTTGACACCTAAATATAGTATGTGATAACCTATATGTATCAGCGTGCTTCAAACGTTCCAGCGTGAAATAATGCGAAATATCAAACTTGTGCTTGAATATGATGGATCCAATTACTACGGGTGGCAGACACAACCCAACCTTCCAACAATTCAGGGAGCAGTTGAGAGGGCATTGACACAGTTAACCAAAACACCGATAAGAATTATCGGGGCAGGTCGAACAGATACAAGTGTTCACGCACAAGGGCAGGTAGCAAACTTCCATACAGATTCACAAATTCCGATTGTCGCATTTCAGAAAGGGCTTAACGCCTTTTTGCCTCGCGACATTGTTGTGTGTTCAGCAAATGATGTGTCATCGGACTTTCATGCGCGGTTCAGTGCAACGAGTCGGAGATATCGATATACGATTTTGAATCGGGTGTACCCATCAGCATTATTACGGAATACTACCTATTTTCACCCCGCAGCAATTGATGTGGACTCAGCTGATGCTATCTGTGAAAGCATAGTTGGAAAATGGGATTTTTCTTCATTCCAAAAAACTGGAAGTGATAGGTTGAACCCTGAGTGTGAGGTGTTTGAAGCGTGCTGTTGGAAAATAGATGAATTCGTCTACTTTGAAATAGAAGCGGATTCGTTTTTGCGAGGAATGGTTCGCGCAATTGTCGGCACAATCCTTAAATGCATAAAACACGCCTCTGGCAATGTGGATAACGCGTGCGCGAAGTTCCACAGCATTCTGGAAGCAAAGGACAGAACATCAGCGGGGGTATCTGTCCCGGCACACGGGTTGTCACTCATCCGTGTTAAATATAACGACTAATAAAAATGAGGTCTTTATGAACTACGCCCAAGTCTTGAATGAATTGGAAACATTGGTCGCTGACACGTTTGGTCTTTGGGAACACAACCGTGTTGGATTCCAATGGCGGCACTATACGTGGAATCACACGATGCGAGTCCGTGCAATGAGCATGGAGCTCGGTAGACGAGAAGGTGGTGATGTTAAACTGCTGGAAGTCGCTGGGACCCTACACGACATCACGAAGCGTTACGATGGCGTTATCTTAACTGATGACAACGGTAAACGTATCCTTGACCACAACGGGTTCTGGCTAAATGAAATGCTCACACCTGCGGGAAAAAACATTGTCACAGAACTTTATAAAACGCACAATCTACACGGAAAGGTGCATCATGAATCGGGGGCGGTCATCACTGAAAACATTTTGGCGATGTATGACTTTGAACCAGAATTTGTTGAAGCTGCAACTGCTGGGGTGTGTAAAGTTTTTGTACAAATAATTATGCAGCTTTTGTGTTTGGATACCAATATCTGTCCCAATCTTTATTCTTCAATAAACACCGCCAACCAAGCACAGCATTGATGCCCGGTTTCTCCCATCTCATAGAAGCTTGTTTACATCTTTGCCCGACGACATGTTTACAGGCACTCTCAATCACACCACTTCCGATCTGATACCCCTTTTCTCTAAACGCTTTATACTGCATACGCGGCGCATGTTTTTCAAAATAACCTGCTTCTCTTTCTAAACTTTCCCTGACTTCCGGATTTTGTGTGCATAAGGCATAGATGCGGGCGACCACTTCTGTGATGTTGCCAGCGTAGAGGTGCGGTTCCGTCTCATTTATCCACGCACCGATAACT
The DNA here is from genome assembly GCA_965237835.1 of Candidatus Poribacteria bacterium. Taxonomy (GTDB): domain Bacteria; phylum Poribacteria; class WGA-4E; order WGA-4E; family WGA-3G; genus MSPOR6. Next base: position 3,498,005 of record OZ250160.1, read on the forward strand.
TCTGTTTCAGTCTCTCCGAAGGCGTGTTTGGCAACACCATAGAGATGAGATTTGGCGTGCATGTAATCCACAATCTCAACAGCATTAGGGAAGTATTCATCGGCTAATTTCCAAATCCACGCCGCACCATCCCCGATAAAGACAACTTCCTGCGTCGCTATATCCTCTTGATAGATACCACTGTGCGTTGCTAACGCAAATAACTCCTTACCAAAATGTTCCGCATTATTACCGCTCGCAACATACCGGATACTTGGCACTCTGGCACTCGGTGTCGTCTCAGAACCACATTGTGGATAATCTCTGTAAACACACCCAACTTTCACTTCAGTCACCCGTTTGGTGAGTTCGTATAACACCCATCACAACTCACATACCACCGCTGATTTTCCTCAAGATTTTGGGTTTCTACTTGTTCTGGCACGCTCAAATCTTCTGACCACTCACGCACTTTTTGATGGAGCGTCGTGTGGCTTACTTCTATCCCCTGACGAGACAACTCCTCAGCCGCTTCCCTAAAGTCAAGACACGCTGCCAGACGACACATCGCTTCTGCCACACGATGTGTGTATTGATCCCGCAACTTTTGTCCGGTTTCCCACGGCACATGGTTATGACCCGATGCGCAACGATACACCCAACGCTCTACACAGATCACACCACATACCGTCGTAATACGCCGCGCCCTTTTACACCACGGACAGCACACTTGTTCACACTCAGGACATTCAACAGGTTCACAAGCAGACTTACCTGCCATTTGAGAGATAAACATCTCTAAAAACTTTTGACCCCACGAACGAGATGTCTCAAATACACGAAACTCGGCTTCTTCTAACGGTATACACGGATCGGAAAACATCTCTCTCGCAAAATCGTTGAATTCTTCTACAAACTTCTTAAATACTTCTTCAAACTCTTTGACTTCACAACTTGCTAATGATATACTAAACATCGGTATCCTCTCCTATTTTGTTTATAGTTTATGTTCATAGTTTATTAGGAAAGGATACCATTTTTTGGTAAAACTATAAACATCTTTCCAATTCATAACTTGTACAAAAACTTTACACACCCCAACTGCTGTTGTATTGGCACACTTGAAACCAATGAACCTAACCGCTGAGAACTTTAAGTTGTTGTATAACAATATCGAAAACCAAATTCTTTATGATGCAGATACGATGGATCCAAATATCGGATATACCGGCTTTTTCCGCAATATCCATATTCACGCATATTTCGCACTTCAACGTGGAAATTTTGATTTAGAAGAATATGTCAGAAATCTTCCCCGTTGGATTAATTCCAAGCAAGAATTTGTTGACAAACTGCTAACTGAATCCTCCCGTGAAGTAGCGCAAGCCAGACAGGACCGGAATCAGCAACTTTTTGCACAAATGGTGGGTGAATTAGAGGATATGGAGATCAATCGTAAATACGGATTACTCGGCATAATTGAGTATTTTGTAAGCGAGACAGAAGACCCACATTTCCTGAATCAGCTCAATTATCTCAAAACCGAATGGCTTCCGGAACGACAGCAGTGGGTGGCTGAAGAGGAGAAAAGTAAATCTGAACGCGAACGTGCACAAGCTGCTATCAATCGCGTTAACGATTTCTTGACATCGCTTGAACAAGAAGGCAGAGGCGAAATTTAAGGAGGACCTTTATGAATCATTCTGCGACAAGCGAACCTAAAGACATTGCTACGTCCCTACCACCAATTCCCTATCCTGATGACCTATATCGGTTTGATACGGTTGCCAATAGCATATCTGGTGGTTTTTCTGCGGTAACCGATGCCGATATTGATTACTTTCATCAGCACGGTTATCTCGTCATTGAAGATGCTTTCACGTCTGACGAAGTTCGTGATGCTATAGCCGGTATGGTCTATCTGATGGATGGAAAAAATCCTGACTTTCGGGCAATCCAATTTGAGCCAAAACTTGCTAAACTAAAGGATGAGATGGATGCCGACGAACGCCGAGATGCAATCAGAAAGATATTCAATTTCGTTAATTATGAACCGCGTTTGAACGCTATGGCAGCACACGTAGGGCTTATCAGTGTGCTTCAGAGAATTGTGGATGACACACCTATGCTTTTTCAAGACATGGCGTTGGTTAAACCTCCGTGTTTCGGTTCCGAAAAACCTTGGCACCAAGATTGTGCGTACTTTAATTATCAACAAGGAACAAATGTTGTCGGGGTGTGGATTGCCTTAGACGAAGCCACTGCTGAAAACGGATGTATGCACATCATTCCGGGTTCTCATAAAGAAGGACCGATGATCCACTTCAAACGGAGAGATTGGCAGATTTGTGATACTCATGTTCCTGTCGCTCGCGATACGATGGTACCGCTTAAACCGGGAGGCTGTCTATTCTGGCATGGATTGACTCACCACGGAAGTCCAGTCAATCACTCAACAAAACGTCGTAGAGCACTTCAGTTACATTATAAACCTGCAAGTTCTGAAGAAATTACGACACAGGAACGGATGGATGTGTACGGTAGTGAGGGCAAAGAGGTAGATTGCTAAAGGGCGAAAAAAGGGCGGGATGTCCGCCCTTATATCCGCCTAATACCGAATTAACGCGATTTGTAGTGTGAGGTCCCCGTGCCTCACACTGCTGACTTTATCTGAACACATCGAATCAAGTTAATTTGATATAATAAGAACAGGACTTACGCAATAATATAGAATTGTGTTATACTATTCTATTATGACTACATTTACACTCTCTGAAAAGAAGCAAAGTTTATATTCCGATTATTGTCAATTTTTGTTAGCAAGTTTTACTAATTTTACTCAAACTTATTTTGCTGATCATACGGACGAATGGAGCCATGATCAACTCAATCGATTTCTGAGAAACGAAAACATTCCTTCAAGTGAACTCTGGGAATCCGTCGAACCGGATATTGAGTTTGATAAAGATGGATACATTATCTTTGACGATGTTGTGCTGTCTAAAATATACTCCCAACTGATTGAAGCCGTCTACCCTCAATGGAGTGGTAGCGACAAAAAGGTCATCAAAGGCATCGGTATTGTGACGTGTGTTTATGTTAATCCAAAGACACATGAGTATTGGGTCATTGATTACCGCATTTTTGACAAAGCCCATGATGGTAAAACCAAAATAGATCATTTACTGGATATGTTGCACGATGCTTACTTCAAGAAACAACTCCCGTTTCGGACAGTGCTAATGGATTCCTGGTATGTATCCATGAAAGTGATGAAAGCGATTGAAGCACTTTCCAAGGTCTACTATGCGCCACTGAAACGCAACCGGCTTGTCAATGATACGGATGGCGTTGAACCGCACCAGCAAGTCCAAAACTTATCTTGGTCTCTACCAGAAACGACACGGGGTAAACGCGTGCATATCAAAAGGTTTCCGAAAGGACATCAAGTGAAGTTGTTCCGGATTGTGTCTGATACAGGGCGCACGGAATATATTGTGACAAACGATTTATCTCAATCGGATGCGACTGCGACAAAACAACAGTGTCAGGTTCGCTGGAAGATTGAGCAACTTCATCGTGAGATCAAACAGACAACCGGTATTGGCAAATGTCAATGTCGTTCACTGCGTGCCCAACGAAACCATATTGCGTGTTGTTTACAGGTCTGGGTCTGTTTGAAACGTGTTGCCCGGAAAACCACTCAAACGATTTACCAACTTAAACAAAGTTTATTGGATGATTACATGCGACAACAACTCTCTAATCCTTCAATAATATTCAAAAATGCGTAAGTCCTGAAGAATTTGAATGGCACTTTGTACTATAAACGTTGTAACCTATTTATTTTCTTCTGGGAACGGTGCTCGGATGTCATAACGTCCCTCTACAAACACCGGCAACTTTCCACCTTCAACCAAAAGGTCAAGCGGGTTTGGACGCGTTTTTAACGGGAAGGTGACAACGTCTTGTAGGCGCAACGATTCATAAATAGCCATCAGAATTTCGATTGTGCAAAGACCGTGTCTACCGGCATTGCGGTGCTCATCAATATCACCTTCAATCCAAGCTAACATCTCGGAAAACTGATTTGGTTCGCTTTGGCGTGGTTTGATGGTTTGCCATCCAGAGGCTTTACTGTTCAGTAGTTCAATCGTACCATCGCCACCACGGCGCAGCTGCCCATCATCTCCATAAACAGCATCGCCTCGAAGTCCAGGTCCTGGCAAATCGCTTTCGTAGATACCTCGGATACCACCTTCAAAGCAGATTTCTGCCATGCAGAGGTCTTCAGTCCTCACACGGCGTTCCCAACGGTCGGTTTTGCGTGCTACCTGTCCTATAAGCCATTGTGGTTCAGGATCACCAAGGATAAAACGCATTTCGTCAATCTCGTGTGTTCCGCGATTTAATAATCCGTGTCCATCGCGACGCAGCATTGCTTGGGGTTGTCCAATTGCACCCTCTTGGATAAGTCTGCGAGCTTCGCAGTTTTGACCGGTAAAACGTCGTTGATGTCCTACAACCAATTTCGCGCCGTTCTTTTCACAAGCATCCACCATGTCTTGCGCATCACCAACTGATGCCGCCATAGGTTTTTCAGTGATAACACCTAAGACGCCATTTTCAGCTGCGGCGATTGTCGGTTCAGTTCGCACGCTTTGCCATGTGGTAATACTAACAATGTCAAGATCCTCTTTTTGGCACATTTCTTCAAAATCAGTGTAATGCGTCGGGAGTGAAAATTCATCAGCAAATTTCGCAGCGGAGTCTGCACTGATGTCTGATGCACTGACAACTTTGGCGCGACCCGATCCGTTCCAACTCCGGGCATGGGCGCGTCCCATGCCACCACAACCGATAACGCCAACACGATATGTTTTTTCTGCCATCTTTTTACCTCATTTTGGAATAGATGTCGATATTAACGTCAAAGTTTATCAGAAATTGACACATAATGCAAGTCAATTGTGTGACTTACAGGGCTATTTAGTTCTCCGAATATTTAGGTTTTCAATTTAAGACTTTCCGCTGTAGGAGCGATCTCCGAATCGCGACTTTTCGGATAAAATGGACAAAAAGCCTAAAACTAAATAACCCTGTGTGACTTATGACTAAAGCAAAGAAAGCACTTATATCCCAAGTCTAATGAAGATTAAAAATTCAATCGGGTAATTTCCAGTTTCCTTGTAGAGTCCGGTGCGATTAGGAAACCGCACCTACCGGGTTTGGGGTTCGAGTCCGAATTACCTAATTTATTTTTAATCTTCATTAGACTTGGGTATTACGTGCTACGAGAGATAAACAAATTACATGTGTCTATTTTAATACAATTTTCAAGTGGTATTTTTCGCTGTACGCTTATACTGTAACATTTTGACTGTTGGCATCGTTTATGCAAGACAACAGATAAGATAAAATTAAAAATTCGCGATGCAAGTACTGATCAGGTACTGATGAAGGAGAAAAAATGCAAAAGTTAATAATCAACGGCGGTGCCAAACTTAAAGGTAAAGTTCAGATAAGCGGATCAAAAAATGCTGTCTTGCCTATTTCCGTTGCTGCAGCAATCCTCGGAGATAGTCTTAGTGTACTTCACAATGTGCCTAACCTTACAGATGTTAAAACACTCAGTGCTGTTTTGGAAGGTCTTGGGGCATCAATTTCAAGAAAAAATGGCTCATTGTGCATTGAACCTATAAACCGAATGGAATACGAAGCACCTTATGATCTAGTGCGAAAGATGCGTGCATCCATATATGTTTTGGGACCGCTTGTAGCAAAACTTGGACGCGCAAAGGTCTCTTTCCCTGGGGGATGTGCCATTGGTCCACGGCCGGTTGACTTACATATCCGTGGTTTAGAGCAATTAGGTGCGCAAGTTGAGGTTAAAAAAGGATATATCTATGCACAGGCGGAACGTTTGGTCGGTGCTGAAATGGATTTAATTGGACATCACGGTCCGAGCGTTGGGGCAACGGCAAATGTACTGATGGCAGCAACGTTAGCCGAAGGAACAACCGTTATACGCGGTGCCGCGCGTGAACCTCATATTTATGATCTTGCCCAATTTCTCAATGCTATGGGTGCTGAAATAGAAGGGATCGGAACATCTGTCTTGACAATTCACGGTGTAAAACAGTTACGCGGTACCGAACATAAAGTTATTTCAGACGATATTGAGGCAGGCACATTTATGGTTGCAAGTGCTATCACTAATGGTGATGTTTACATAGAAGGTGTCACTCAGCAACAAACTCACGCCGTTACAGAAAAACTTACAGAAGCTGGTGTGCAATTAGATTGGGACGACACAGGTGTTCGCGTAACAACACCAGACCAACTCAAACCGATAGATGTCACAACTGCCCCGTTCCCTGGCTTTCCCACGGATATGCAGGCACAGATCATGGGATTGCTGACACTTGCATCAGGCACAAGTACTATTACTGAAAATGTTCATACTGACCGATTCATACACGCTGCCGAACTCAATCGGATGGGTGCGGATATCAGACTTGAGGGCCGTAAGTCTGTTATTCATGGTGTTCCGTTCCTTAGTGGTGCACCTGTGATGGCATCCGATTTACGCGCAGGTGCTGTGCTGGTTGTTGCCGGTATGGCGGCTGTAGGTGAAACCGCTGTCTCCCGTATTTACCATATTGACAGAGGTTATGAGGGAATCGAGAAAAAGTTGAACAGTATCGGTGCAGATATTATCAGAGTCAAAGATAGTGAATGAACGAGTAATCTTTCTTAATGTTGCACATTGTTAGTATTTAACGTGAGTTCGATAAAAAGATACTATGATTCCCGTAGGTTGGGTAGAACGGAAAGGACAATAAAATCAACACAAAATAGCGGCTCATGATACATTTGAAACTGAAAATAACGAGAAATTAGTGAAACCCAACTCTTTATTAACTTTTGGACAGACACTCGGATTCTAATATCGAACTCACGTTACTTAACTCTTGTAGGAGGGCTTTGTAAGCCTCATTAATGAAATAACACCATGTTAAGAATATTAGAAACACAAACACCAGAAAGTAAATCCTTTCTTAAGAAACTGAATGAACGTGGCAAGTTAATGGATGAGAACATCCTAAAAACTGTACGTCGGACGCTCAGCGATGTTCAAACTGAAGGTGATAAAGCTGTCGCTCGATATACTCGGAAACTTGATTCTCCCAGAATATCTACAAAAGGATTGAAAGTTCATCAGAAAGAATTTAAACACGCCTATTCTGAAGTTGATTCTGATTTTATTAAGGCAATTGCACATGCAAGGAAGAACATAGAAAGTTTCCATCAAAAGCAGATTCAAACTTCTTGGATATCTACTGAGGAAGACGGTGTCTTGTTGGGACATCTTATCCGTCCCTTAAAACGTGTCGGGGTTTGTGTTCCTTCAGTTAGCCAACTCTTGGTTTCGTCTCTGTTGATGAATGTAGTGCCAGCGATCGTTGCTGGTGTAGAAGAAATAGCTGTTTGCATGGGACCTATGCGGAATCGGCAGATTAACCCATATATGTTAGTAGCAGCTGCAGAATGTGGTGTTGATGAGATTTACAAATGTGGTGGTGCGCAAGCGGTTGCTGCTATGGCTTACGGTACTGAGACTATCGCCGCTGTTGACAAAATCGTTGGTCCTGGCAACCTGTACGTCCAATTTGCCAAAAAAGAGGTTTATGGACACGTAGATATTGACAAATTAGCTGGACCAAGTGAAATCCTCGTTATTGCCGATAGTACTGCAGATCCTGATTATGTCGCTGCGGATCTTATTTCTCAAGCCGAACACGGACCAGAGTGTTCAGCAATACTTGTGACCCCATCGCGTGGATTTGCTGAACAGGTTAAAGCAGCTATCGAACTTCAAGCACAGGCTCTCCCACGACAATATGAACTTGTTAAGTCTTTTGAAAATTACGGTGCCGCGTTTGTTGTCAACGATATAGCGGAAGCTGTTAGCTTCGCTAACCAAATTGCTCCAGAGCACGTTGAGTTACACATTGAAAATCCGTTAGAATGGATTGGTGAAATACGCAATGCAGGTGCTATCCTTGTCGGACCTTATTCGCCTGAGGCTGTTGGTGATTACATTGCCGGACCAAACCACATCCTCCCTACGGGAACAGCAGCGCGGTACGCTTCTCCATTAAGCGTTCACGATTTCCTTAAAAAGACGAGTCTCATTTCTTACACTAAAGCTGCTTTAAAGAAAGTTACCCCGGATGTCGTTAAACTTGCAGAGGTAGAGGGTTTGGAGGGGCATGCTGCAGCGATGAAAATCCGATTTGAAGACGATTAGACCAATACATCCCACCTTGTAGGAAGGCTTGTAAGCCTGATTTTTATGACAATAAAAAACTAAAATGCTTTATATACCATCACCTACTATACCACCATCTCCAGTTGCCACATTTTCAATCGTTGGATATGACCCCGACAATGGGGACTTAGGAATTGCTGTACAATCTAAGTTTTTTGCTGTTGGTGCAGTAGTGCCGTGGGCAGAAGCAGGTGTTGGAGCAGTTGCAACTCAATCATGGGCAAACACGACTTATGGTCCCAGAGGATTAGAATTGCTTAAGATTGGACTTTCTGCACAGCAGACCTTAGACCATCTCATCAAAGATGATTCCGGTCGAAAAACACGACAGGTAGGTATCGTTGACGCGAATGGCAACGTTGCTAACTATACAGGTGAAGGATGCCACGATTGGGCGGGTGCTGTTTCAGGCAAAAATTACACTGCCCAAGGTAATATCCTTGCTGGAGAAGCAGTCGTCAAAGCGATGGGCACAGCATTTGAACAATCTGAAGATGAATTGGCTGACAAATTGATGGCGGCACTCTTTGCTGGACAGGAAAATGGTGGTGACAAACGTGGACAGCAGTCCGCTGCACTGCTCGTAGTCAGAAAAAAGGGCGGGTATAGTGGTTTCAATGACCGCTATATTGACCTGCGCGTTGACGATGCTGAAAAACCTATCAAAGAACTTCAGCGACTTTTAGATATGCATAAAAAATTCTTCCCACGATAATCGCATCACTTCCCTATGAATCAACAGCGAATGTACCAAATCAACGCCAAATGCGCTTATCGCATTTAGTGTCTATTACTTTTAAGCGCACATTTAACATCGGATCATGCACTTCCCTAGATGATTGAATTGGTGTGAATTGGTGAATTGGTCAATATTTTGACTTTTTTCTCGAAATCTGGTATCATTCTAAACATTACTTGTGGTGGAGAAAAGAATTACCCTTATGTGTCAATTTAAGAAAAAGTCACACATATCATACCGCCGGACCGGTAGGCGCGGTTTCTAACCGCACCGAGTCGTTCGCGCAAATGGTTATTGGACGCATATTCCCTAAGATCCGGTGCGGTTACAAACCGCACCTACCGGGTTGGGGACCGCTAAATTGACAGTTATGGTTTCGCTACCGCTCTACCCGACCTACGAAATAAACTATCAGTAACACTCATCAACTGATAATTCTTAAAACTAAATAGCCCTGTTGGATAGGCATATATAATCAATTATTGGATACGTGCTTAAAAGTCGTAGAAACAAATGCAATATGAACAATCAGTGTTGTTTCATAGTGGAGAACTATGAACGACGTTCACTCCTATTGAAAACAAGATTATTGCTTTACCCGTGATGCTATTCGGCTTTAAGGCGTTTTTGACGATCATCCAGAAAAGCAATTACAGTATCTGGACTTTGGAATCCCAGAGTACCTGCTTCATCTATTACCATCTGCATTTGAACAGGGTTATTAGCCAGCATCATCTCCGCTTTTTGGTAATATTCTGCTGCGACTTTCTTTTCACCGCTTTCATGATGCATGACTGCTAAGTAGACATGCGCCGCAGCGAACCGTGGCGATCCGGTGCGGCTTTTGATAAATTCTTCAAAAGCGAAACGTGCGTTTGTATAACGTTGATCCTCAAAATGGACCCTACCGATACGAAATTGTGCTCTGTCTGCAAAACTATCTTTATATCCACCAGGAAGATAGAGTTCATGTTCCGGATAACCAATCGTCGTCTGATAGGCTTCCAATGCTTCGTCAAATCGTTGGAGTTTCCTGTAGATTTCACCGACTTGGAAGGTTGCCATCATCGCATGCAGGGTATTCGGATGCTCTGCTATTACTGTATTGAAAGTTTGGAGTGCAGAATTCGGTTTTTCAAGTATATCTGCATTAATGATACCGATACGATAACGTGCCTCAGCTGAATAAGGTGATGTAGGATACTCTTTTATCACTTTTCTATAAGCATCAACTGCTTTGGAATAATCAAGCAGCTCCCGCTCATAGATAGTGGCAATCTGTAGTTGAGTTCTGACTCTTTCAGCAACGTTTAAACCATTGTCCTGAATCTGTGTGAGTAGTTTCTGAATTGCTGCACGATGTTTTATCAAACGTAACTGCACTGCAGCCCGTTTAGCATATTGTGAATTTGGAGCGATAACAATCAGGTTATGCGCAATTGTTAATGCTTTATCATAGTGACCGTCTGCTTCAGCCTTTTCGAGTTTTGCGAATTCGTGCTTGGGAATAAGCTGCGTTAACTTATCTATTTTTGTCCGAAGCACATCGGTTACTTCCGTAACACTTTTATTATACATCGCAATTTGCCCAAGATATATAGGATCAAGATTAGGAAGATAGACCTTAAGGAATATTGTAAATGCGTTCAGTGCTTTGGTATAGTTCTGAAGATTCTCATAGCAAATACCTGACCAATAAAAAACGGCATGCATATTCCAGAAGTTGGGGTATTTCTCAGAGATTGACATGTATACATCAAGTGCCAATTGATAATCTTCCGCTTCACGATGAATACCTGCAATATGAAATAGAGCTTCTGCAGCGAAATTACTTGTTGGATAATTGTCTACAATTTTCTTGTAAGCATCAATTGCTGATTTCAATTGATGAAATACTGTATGTCTTAAATGTGCGATCCGCCATTGAGCTTCCGCGGCTAACTTGTCATCAGGGTGTTTTTTAAGTAACATCTGATATGCTGCAATGGCACGTTCAGGTTGATTGAGTTGGGAATGTGTGCGATAGATTTCCGCAATCTGAAATTGCGCAACTGCTTCAAGCGGCGTGCCTTTGTACGTACGCACAATCTCTTCTTGTATCCGTAAATTTTTTAATGCAGTCTTAATGTCTCGGATTTTCCGCATTCCAATATTATGTACGAAATGTGTTTCTGGTGCCATGTCAACAAGCGTTTGGAATGTTTGAATTGCTTTCTCATATTCCCCCATCCTTGTGTGTACATCACCGATCTTAATATAGGAGAGAAAAATCTCTGCGGCCGGCACCCCATCAGTTTTCATTCCGAGTATTTTCTCATACGCCTTGAGTGCCTTTAGATATTGTTGCGTATAGTTGTAATATATCTCACCGAGTTGATAGTAACACCAACTACGGGTTTCAATATCTTTGGTAGATTTCGCGAGTTTCTCCAACTTTGTGACAGCTTCCGTATACCGTTTTTCCTTAACTAAGGAACTGATCTCATCCTGCTGCGCGTGTGACGTTGATAAAACCGTCAGCATCATTAGAAGAATACTTGACAAGCCAAAAAAGAATTTAGAAGTAAATTTTAGTTTTCTCACGAAGAACCCTATTGAATCGAACAATCGATTGATAACTCAGACTATCAGAGTTTAGAATTAACGCGTCTTAGAGTTTATTGGCAATATTCGCCAAATCAGTACCCTGTGCTTGGTCTTTAACGCGATTGAGTTGACTGGTTATATCTAACTTATCTGCATTACGAAGATGTCTATGTCGTAGGACATCCTCCATACTTCGTTGAATACCTTGATGTCTGTACTGTTCAATACGCGCATCTGCTGACTCAGCGTGGCTAACCGTAAATGTTGAATCGGGACGAAATGGATTTCCTACGAAAAATGCCACTGCAACTACTGCAGCGAAAAATAGGCAGATACTTGCTGCTTTCTGCTCCTGCAATATAAATATAAACCTTGAGAAATATTCCGACACACGAGAACGTAGTGTGGGTTTATCAGGTGGTGCCGCTGCAAGTCGTTTGTAGAGTTTCATCTGCAGATTGTTTGGAGCAATAGCATGAGGTGTTAATTCTTCCTCTGCCTCATCCACAAGGTGAAGCACATATTTAAATTCGTTAACCTTTCTAACGCAATGATCACATGCCGCAAGATGCTGTTCAAAAGCGAATTTTTGCGAGGTGTTTAGTTCACCATATACATAATCAATGGCATGTGCTTCAAATTTATTACATTTAGGCATCAACTTACCTCCTATATTTCATTATTTTCCCATAAGGGTCGTAGTATAGTCTGTAACTTTTTCATTGCACGATGAAGATGGATCTTCACAGTTCCTTCAGCTATTCCTAGTGTTTCAGCTACTTCCTTAATCTGTAAACCTTCATACCGAGTTAACATAAAAACAGTCTTCTGTTTTGAAGAAAGTTCGTCAACTGCTTCCCGAATGATACGTCCACGTTCCTTATCTTCGAGGTGTTTTTCGGGGTTACTTGAGATGTCTGTCGCAACAAGTCTCTTTTCAATGACATCTTCATCTTCCAGCATGAAAACAGGTTTGCGTGATTTTGATCGGTGATAATCAATAGAGAGATTTGAGGCAATTGTGTAAAGCCATGTAGAAAATTTAGCTTTGGGTTCCCAAGAGCCAAGTGCACGATATGCCTTGAAAAATACCTCAAGCGTTAACTCTTCGGCATCTTCATAATTCCTAACCGAACGTAGCAGATACCCAAAAATTCTACGTTCGTAACGCTTCATCAATTCATCAAAAGCCTTCTGGCTACCCGATTTGAACTGCGCAACAAGCATTTCATCGTCAATCAATTTGTCCATAATTTTTGCCAAACTTTCGTTCAGTGTGGAGAACTTACTTCTTTAACGTTGGTGTGTTAAATATAGTTTACAAGATTTGCAGTATTATGTCAAAATTTGAGATACTTCATCCATATTTTTATTGAATTCTTTGGAAGAACGACTCATTCGATTACAAATAATGTAAATACTGACTCAAATTTAGTGGATATTTGAAGAATATTGGTGTACAATGATTAACAGTAAATTTTTTTGGAGGTATTTTCGGTGGAACACGAACACGCAAACTCTCAATCTAAACCCTTAGTGGTTCCCGCTTCAGAAACAGCAGAACGGATGGCACAAGCAGCGGCAAATTTTTTAGACGTTTTGCTTCCTACTTTAAGAGAAAAAGCATGTCAACCCTTTGATGACAACGAAAGATTTCGATGGCACTATATTCCAATAGAGATGTGGGAACGGCAGGGCGTTTCGCTTAAGGAACTAAATGATAAACAGCAGGAAACAGCATTTGCGCTGATGGCAAGTGGATTGAGTCCAATTGGATATCAGAAAGCACGAGCAATCATTAATTTAGAGACCACACTTGGTGAGATTGAGAAGACTAACGGAGAAGGAAGACTCAAACGCGATCCTGAGTTCTACTTTTTCACCGTCTTTGGAGATCCAACAAGTAATGGTGCATGGGGTTGGCGTGCCGAAGGACATCATGTGTCTCTCAACTTTACGGTTATCAATCGAGAACTTATTTCTCCTAACCCTCTCTTCTTTGGCTCAAATCCTGCAGAAGTGCCACAAGGTGAAAAGAAAGGTTTACGAGTCCTTTTCGCTGAGGAGGAATTGGCACGTCAACTCTTATCAAGTCTGACGCCATACCAAAAAACTCTAGCCATTATTAATTCTGAAGCACCACCTGACATTCTAACCCGTAATGCTCCCAAAGTTGATTTTGAGGCAGTTGAAGGATTAGCTGTTGAAACAATGCAAACCCATCAACGTGAGTTATTTATCCAATTAGTTCATGAGTATATTGATCGACTCCCGAATGAAGTTGCAGAAATCGAAAAACGCAAACTACGTGACAGCAGTGTTAATGACATTCACTTTGCCTGGGCCGGTGGTGAAGAACGTAGGACACCACACTACTATAGACTACACGGACCGCTTTTCTTTGTTGAATATGACAACACGCAGAACAACGCAAACCATATTCATTCTGTGTGGCGACATATTGAAGATGATTTTGGCGTTGACCTACTCCGACTGCATTACAACAAATCAAACCATCATGACCACAACCATTAGAAAAATCTCGGCACATTAAGAAAGCTGCTAAACTTGGCGGCTTTCTTGCAAGTTGATAAAGGTTCTTTGGGCTCGTGAAAATACGTGTTTACGTATAAGGAGATAAATTTATGTTCTGATATTTATCAAAATTCTTCAGATATCAATGTTTATCAATGTTTATCAGTGTTTTCTTTGTATTTGTTCATGAAAATGCTCGCTGAGAGTAGACAACATCTGCCTTTTTCCTGAAAGTTGAAGTTGTGTTTGATGAAATGTTAGACGCACTGAACGACTCACTTGCTGTAACAGGAGGTAGCTCACTATTTTTATACCTAAGTTCGCATAAGCCCCCTGTCGTCCCTCTAAACTTATTGATGAAAGTTTCAAGTCTGTTTTCAAATGCCGCCAAAACTGTTCTATGCCGTGGTGTTGCGACCAAATTCGGAGTATCTCACACGCCCGCAAGGGTTTGCCAAAAACCATCATTGTTTGTGTTTTTCCGCCGTCTTGAAAGAACAACAGCACAACATCTCCAAATGTAGGACTACTGCCTTTGATGCGACAGACCGGTTTATTACACCCCCATTGATTGGGTAGTAGTTGTATAGACTTTTTATGTTCCGAAAGTTGTGCCTTTTCTTTACCGATAGTCATCACATAGTTGTTTTTAGCATGTATCAGGATCGTCTCAAATCCCATCTTTCGCAAGATGTCAATCAGTTTGCGACTGCCATACCACGAATCAAAGGTGATTGGATATTTCCGAAGATCCACCCCTTCTGCGTCAAAGAAATCCAGTATTTCTTTGAGCATAGAAACAAAACAGGAGGGTTTATCCGTATTGCCTCTCCCTTGTTTGCTGACAAGACACATATTCAGCGGAATATTCATTTTGCCAATCTTGATAGTGATGCCTAATATATTTTGTCCTTTTTTCGGTTGGTTCGCTTTTGAAGACCACCAGTTGTAGCAATAGGACACTTTCTTTGCGTCTCGTGCGTTATGTGTATCATCCACACTTATCGTGATACACTTCCGAGATCGTGTTGAAGCACTTTGCGACTCGGCATTCCGGATCTCCTGTAGTGCAACAGAACATCCGATATGCACAAATAGATGCTGCCACTGATAAAGACTCACTTCGTTCAGGTGCCGATATAGGCTCGCTTTCGGTATAAATAACGCATCTGACACTTGATTCGGGTTATAGAGACTAAATAGATGACACAATGAAAGCAACATTATGGTTTTGACCACACGTTCTTTCAAAGTCCGAAAACGAGAAGAAAGAAGTTGTTGAAAAAAGACTGTTGATTTGATAAGCTGAGTTCGCATGAGATATTCTCCTAATATACACAGTATTCTATAAATATGTTTATTAGGATGCTATCTCATGCTATAAAAGTCAAGCAAAATCTACACAGCAAAAACGCATTTTCATGGCGGTATACCTTGTCTCTATTGATTATTATTAGGTTCAAGACCAGTATGAGAAATATAAGATGTTTCACCGTTTGTTTGTATGGTTCTGTATTTTGAACCTCGTTTTGAGCGTAATGGCTGTAGAAGCAGCTAAAATTGCTGTTGTTGATTTTGCTGACGAGTGGACAAAGGTTGATGCTTTGCGTCAGACACTGGATGAATTCAACGTTGAGTACGATGATCTGACAGAGGCACTTGAAGGTGGGGAGTTACCTCTCAAAGCGGAAAATAAAATTTTCTTAATCGGTAGCATGACGACCAACAATGCTGGATTGCACCAAAACCTCGACAAGAATGCAAAAGCGATTCAGGATTTCGTCGTAAATGGTGGTGTCGTCTGGGAACCGACCCAAGCTGATCAGAACGAAGCGAATGTGGATTGGTTGCCGCCTGAATTGAGTTGTGTTCGGAGTGACCGTGATAGTACAGATTTTAAAATACTAAACGCGGACCATCCGCTCTTTAACGAACCAAACCGTATGAGTGAGGAAACGTTTAAAGACTGGGGATATAAAAACTGGCCTACTGTTTGGGAAGTCATCGCTTCTCAAACAGGATTTGACGTGCTGATGGAAAGTTTGGAACAACCTGTCATTATGGAAGCGGAATTCGGGAAAGGTAAGTTCCTGATGATGGCAATTGCACCTGATAAATACTATATCGCAGGTAAAGATGACCATACGAAAGACATGGCAAAGCTTTTCATGGAGAATTTGCTGAACTATGTTGAAGAATTTGCTGCTGTCGAAGCAGGTGGGAAACTCACAACGAGGTGGGCGAATCTGAAAATGTGGTAAATTGAAAACATATTTATTTCCATTATAGCGGTTCAAACGAACCGCTATAATGGAAATAAAGGTTTTTGACAGTGCAAAGTCACTATCGGACAGATTTGATTGTGCCCCAAGTAGTAGTTAATTTATTTGCAGGTTCAACTGCGGTTACAGCATTATTGGTAAGCACAAGAAGTCCTGTTTTCTCGGAATTTTTCCCGTGGACGATAACGTGCGGATTCCATCCTGACCATCCTTTTTGACCAAGAGCGTCTTTATCACCATCGTTGACACATATTCCGACACCGATTTCATCACCTTCACTAAGTGAACCTTCAAAACCCAGATTCTCAGCAGTGAATCTGATTTCATAGGTGGTTACCTTGGTATCATCGTCTCGGGTAATTGCCAAATCTGTGTCAGCACTGAGTCCAGGCTTACCGTTCGTCCTTTCATTATTTAGAATAATGTCTCCATTATCCCTTAATGCAACATTATAGAGAAAGAGTTGTAGTCCTGCTGTACGCTTACCAGTTGGCTCAAAACCGAGTTGTATACCATCACCGTTCCATGCTCCACCTGCGGCGTGTTCATGTTCGTCATCGGTAACGCTCAGGGCAATATAGATCGCATCGGCATCCCAAGCGATCATGAAACATGTTGTGTGATCCTCAGGACCACTCCATCTGCCACCAAGGTCTTCCCAAACTTTAACTACACTCTCCCTTCCTTCAAATTCGACACCGCAAAACTGAGCCCCATCGGTACCAGTGACAGAATCCAGGACACCATCCCATTCGTCAAGATTTCCATCAATTTCAACGTCAATATCCGTTAGCGCATTATAGACATCATGAGTTTCGCTGCGCCACTGCGCATCTGCGATATTAATTGCGAATAATGATACTGCTGCGAATATTGCAGCCAAAACAAAAACATTTTTTTTCATCTAAATTTCCTCTCTTTATTATTTGTTTCCACCTATGGAAGTGGAAGTTTTGATTGAGCAACAGCGTTGCTGTTTTATTAGTTAATTGGACAGGCATTTCCTGCCCAAATAGAATGTTAGCGGTTGCTTTAACCGCTACGGTTCCGCCGGTCTTGATGTATGTCAAAACCGTTATCGGGTCGATTTAATTTTACCCCAGGTTGTCGTTAACTTATTTGCAGCTTCAACGGCGAGGGTTCCCTCAGTGAGAACAACCAATCCAGTATTCTCACTTGATTTAGGACCGTTGACAATACAATCGGTATACCATCCACTCCAACCTTTTTGACCAGGAGTGTTTTTATCGCCATCATTGACACAGATAGCGAGACCTAATTCGTAGCCTTCTGTGAATTTATCACCTTTAATTTGCAATTCCTTTGCAGTAAATATGAATTCGTAGTAGGTTTCCTTCTTGCTTTCGTTTCGAACTATGGCGACATTCTCACCGCCAACAAGTCCAGTACCACCTGCATTTTCATTATGAATAATGAGGGTCTTCGCATCGTTGTCTAAAGCAGCGTTATAGAGAAAGAGCTTTAGTCCTCCTTCGCGCTTGCCAGATGGTTCAAAGCCAAGCTGAACGCCATCGCCATTCCATGCTCCGCCGGAATTTTGATGCTCATCATCTGTAACACTGAGTGCAAGATAAATAGCATCGGGGTCCCAGACAATTCCGAAACATGTTCTGTGGTCATCACGCCCATCCCAATCTCCTCCATCCCATTCGCGGAAGACATAGATTTTCTCGTCATTACCAGCAAATTCCACTTCACAAAAGTTTTTACCATCTGTCCCTTTAACTGTGTCAATGACACCTTCCCATCCTTCATCGTCATCAAGTTCGCCATCAATGGTAATGTCAAGTGTCCTTTGAAGAGCGTTGTAAACATCGTGTGTGTCACTTCGCCACTGTGCATCTGCTGTTAAACATGTGAGTAATAGCAACAGTGTAATTGCAATCAAAAAGTTTCTCATTTTCAGTTCTCCTTGTTAGAAGTTAAATCTTTAATCCGTAAACCTCGTGAACAAAATCCACGCTTATAAGTATTTTAAGATAAATAATAGTAATTTTCAAGGCTATTTGTTAAATGCAGGGCTATTTAGTTTTAGGCTTTTTGTCCATTTTATCCGAAAAGTCGCGATTCGGAGATCGCTCCTACAGCGGAAAGTCTTAGATTGAAAATCTAAATATTCGGAGAACTAAATAGCCCTGTGTTAAATGAACGAATTTTATCGATCACCTATAGTTTGCTCTACATCTTCGCCACCTAAACAGAAAATATATCGATCACTTGAACCGATATATAACTTCCCATTTGCGATAGCTGGTGAAGAAATGAAATTCAACCCATATTTAACATCTTGTGTATCATATTCCCATTGGATTTTACCATCCTCAGTATTTAAGGAATAGATTCTTCCGGCTTCTGATGCAACGTAAACTGAATCTTGCGTAACTGCCGGTGATGACACAACGACTGCACCAAGATGGGTTTTCCAATGGAGTTCTCCATTCGTAGCGGTGAGTGTGTAGACAAAACCGTCGCGAGAGCCAAACGTCACAAAACCATTATGGACAGAAATAGCAGTGAGCACAGCGTCATTTGCCTCATATTCCCATACGATATCGCCAGTCTCGGCATTAACAGCAACAACTTTACCTTTGGGAATAGGAGTACTTTCAGAAAAATTTCCTGTACCGAGACCGAAAAAGACTAAGTTTTCGTGTGCACTTGGGTTTCCCCAAACAGAATATGGCATCGGTTTTGACCAGATTTCATCACCTGTTTGTGCATCTACAGCATATAATTTATACTGACCGTAACCTGTACCGAAGTAAACCTTACCATCCTTAACTAACGGAGACATGTCTGCATGTACTCCTGGAAAATGCCAAATCTGCTCACCTGCAAGGGCATCAATGCAATAAACACCATCACCCCCCGCAGTGAAATATAGCCTTCCTTGGGTTACGAAGGGTGTTGACTCAACATGGCTTGCGGTTCTGAAACTCCAAAATGGATCACCTGTCTTTGCATCAAGACATCGGAGACTGCAGCCACTATCTTCATGAAAACCTTCACCGATGTAAACTCTACCAGCAACTACGGCTGGTGATGAAACGATTGGAATACTTGAGTTGTGTTGCCAGAGAACTTTATGCGTGTCCGTATCTATGCAGTAGGTTGCACCGCTAACAGAAAAAACTGCCCCGTGTGCAGCACCGATATAAAGACGGTTACCAACGACTGCAGGTGATGAAGGGAATTGAACCGTTTTCCTGTCTTTAGCTCTAAAAACCCAAGACGGAGTTCCGCTTGTCGGACCGGGTAGATCATCAACATGGCCGGTGCGGTTTGCGTCACCTCGGAATGTTTTCCAAGCAGTGAGATTTACTTGATTTTTCTTGCCAGTTAGTTGAGTTCCCGCATCAGCAGACGGTGGGTTTTGATTGATTCCCTTTCCAACAAATTGAAAGGTTAACACTGCTAATCCAATTAGTACTACAAGACTAACAACAGAAACAATAATTCTGCGTAGAGTCAGAAAGCCACGTACCTTGTAGAAAACCATCTTTGTTGTGTCACGTGCAAATATAAGTGAAGTGATAACAGCAACACCTACAAAGGCGAGTATCTGCGGTACTATGCTAAGCAGTGCTGTGAGAGGACCGAGAAGCTGCGGTATAACAGCATAGGCAGCTGACGTGAAACAGACAAAAACCGATATGAGACTTAAAGTCAGTATCCATGTGGTTTTTCTCATACGAAGTAACTCCCGTACTATTTGGATCTATCCAAGAATGCTACAGCAAAATGTATTAAATTTTCAAGCATCTCGCGGTTTTTGGAAATATTAGCTTTATTATCATTGCGCAGGTTAGTAATGAGGTACATACCTTTCCCATATCTCAATTTAGCTACAACTATTTCCTTACCACTATTGGTCGTTGCCAACACCTCAAATTTATCGTTCCATCCATTCCATGAATCATCAAGTGAGAGTTGTCCGGATTGTATACGGTGGGGTGCTTTAAAGAGGGCACCTGCTTTGGCTGTTGGCTTGAAATCATTATGGTGTTTAATGTCTACACCTTTAAGGGGTTCAGACAACCAACCAACACCACAAGGTCGGTTTGGATCGCTGTCCTGCCCAGAAACAATGACAATCCCACCATTTTTGACATAATCTTTAATCCGTTTCTCTTGGTGCCTATTTAGGAGGTATCTCCCATCATCAATAGCACGGTATCCAAGCCATAATATATCAGTCTTGCTGAGTCCTTCAAGGTCACGATCGGTTGTATCATTACAAGCAATCCAACGGTTTCCTGCTTTATTAATGTTGGCTATAATAGGTAGTTCTTCTTGATAATTCTTTCTGTTCAAAAGAAAGAGTCGGATTACACCGTCATTAAGGATCGCTGTTAACTCTTTCTGAAATTCAGGGGTAGAATCTCTTTTTGAGACTTCATCCTTATTGAGGTATTTTTCAAAATGGGTAAATCCCCATCTACCCCAACCTCTTTCCCGATGTTTTGTAAGTTGAAGTTGAAACCATTTCCCTCTTGTGTGCGCAAGAGCATCAATGCGTTCTTCTCCTTGAAGATAACAAACGATTATCTGTTCTCCCTTCCTTAGAAATCGTGCGATCTCTGCCCTATGGTCCGCCTCCCCTTTAAAGATATCAAATCGAATTCTAATCTGCTGAAATTCGCTGCGTCCTTTGAGGTTTCGTTCAACCTTAATATTAGCAGTTTTTCGGTTGGTGTTAACCTCTGTGATAGTGCCAAAGACTATATTACTACTCTCATTAACAATCTGCGGAATGGTAAGACGAATAGAAATATAGCCTTCCGTGCCCAACTGTGAAAACATAAAAATACTCACGGCAAGCAGTCCTATCAAGTTATAACGTTTGGGTTTAATATTTCGTTTATATACCGATTTTAGATTTTGCACCGAAGTTCCTCCTGTGAATTCTGTTTTAAGTTCCGATTCTTATGTTTGTATGTTTTAAGTTTCGACTCTTATGTTTGTAATAGTATGCGATTGATTATAGAATATTCCATAATTTAGAGTACAAATCAATAATTGTGCGAATATTCATTGAAAACAGACTTAACAAAATAGTTTAACCCAAGATACTCAAGAAAGCAAGTACAAAATGTACTTGCCAGGGCTATTTAGTTTTAGACTTTTTGTTCATTTTATCCGAAAAGTCGCGATTCGGAGATCGCTCCTACAGGGGAAAGTCTTAAATAGAAAATCTAAATATTCGGAGAACTAAATAGCCCTACTATTGTGATCTACCTCTTGCCGCAATGTCCCACACTGATTCGACAATCTCGTCTCGGATGCCGTAATATCTGTCGTGTAAATTAACAGTAGTACAACAGTGGGTAGGTAAAATTTCCAGTTTATCACCAAGTGTGAAAGAAACGTTTTCATCTGAAACCTGTATTTTGCCATGTTCTTCGGAAAGACCGGTCATTTCAAGACCAGGAATATCGATCGGTTGCGGGATTCCGAACTCTTTCGTAAGTACCTTCAAACCTGCATCTACAATCATCCGATTTTGTTCGGGACGACTGACAACTGTAGCCAAAACTGACAAAGCACAACCGAACTTGTCTCCAACACCTGCGACATTGTGATAAGTAGAATCCATAAAGATGTATGAACCCGCCTGTACCTCCGTCATATCGGGGATGCTTCCTGTTATGTCAAATGTCCCAGTACCACCCCCGCTCATAATTGAAACTTCTACTCCATGTTTTTCAAGGTAACGTTTCGAATTAACTAAACGTTGCATTGCTTCTCGTGTATCGTTCTCACGCTCAGTTCGGTTCGGCTTAGCGACGGTGTGCCCCTCATATCCCATCAATCCTTCAAACTTCAGATTTGGACTTTTGCATACATGCTGTGCTAACTCAAGTGTCGATTGACAGGGTTCAACGCCACACCGATTCATGCCAATATTGACTTCCACTAAAATTCTGATCGTTACGCCTTTTTCTGTTGCTGCTTCGGAAATTGCTTCAACATTCTGTGCATTATCAACTGCAACCATTATCTCCGAATGCTTTGCGAGGTTAATGAGACGTGTTATTTTATGTGTCCCGACAATCTGATTAGCAATTAGGACATCTCGGATACCAGCATGAACGACTGCCTCCGCTTCCCCCAACTTTGCGCATGTAATACCGATTGCTCCTGCCACAATCTGTTTATGTGCAATTATCGGAGTTTTATGAGTCTTGAGATGAGGTCTAAGTTCAGCACTGACAGTTGCAAAATAATCCGACATCTTTTGGATATTGGATTCCATTACATCCAGATCAATTAACAATGCAGGCGTATCCAGTTCCGTTTTGTGCCTACCTATATATGGCACACTATCTCGCATACAACACCTCTTTAGAGTTGTTTCACAGGATTCGAAAGCGTACCAAAACCTTCAACTTCTATCTGAACAATATCGTTCGGGGCAAGCGGTAAGTCATTTGGAACGATTATTCCAGTGCCGGTAGACACGACAGTACCGAACGGAATAGGATTATCTCGTGTCAAAAACTCAGTGAGTTGTTCAAACTTCCAGTTAATCTGAGAGGTGTTTACTTCACCAACATAGATTTCTTTTTCATCACGAAGGATAGTACACTTCATCTGTAGATCATACGGATCATCAACTTCAGAGGTTGTTAAAAACATTGGACCGAGCGCACAACATCCAGAATATATCTTCGATTGTGGAAGATACAACGGATTGTCGCGCTCAATATCCCAAGCAGATACATCGTTGCAGAGAGTATATCCGAGTATTTCACCGTCGGCATCAAGAACATAAGCAATTTCTGGTTCTGCTGCTGTCAAAACTGAATCGCTACGAATACCTATAAAACCGTTTGGTCCGACACAACGGGGCGGTGTTGCTTTGAAAAAGATCTCAGGTCTATCAGCGTGATAAACACGGCTGTATATGTCCTGTTCACTATCGTCGTCACGCATATCCGCGCTTCGTTTATAGGTTACACCGCATCCCCATACCTCAGGTGCATCTATTGGAAGCAGCAGATGTGGTATTTTTTCATCGGGTGAAACATCCAACTTCTCTAAGGTCAATCCATTATCTTCAACCAATGTCGGTTCAGCACCGTGAAGTGCGGTGAACCGCATCGGTGGTGGGGTTGATACCTTTTCTTGGATATCCGCTAAAAGCACGCCCAGAGACACCCGCTCTTTATAGGCGAGTTCCAACACCTCTAATACACTTGGTGACTCGTCACTCGTAACATCAATCACTTCGCTTTCACGCGTGACTATTCCGATTCGCTTACCTAAATTAGGTAAGTGAAATTGGATCAGTTTCATATTTCTCCAAACATTTCCAATGATTTTTTGTGAAGCAAACGCCTCATGACATCAAGTGGTTTCGTAGACTTGCTTGAGGTTAAATTTCTGATGGAACCAAACCCGCTTTTTCAAGAAACGCAATAACGTTCTGAGCGGATTCAATAATGGAAAGTTCTGCAGTGTTGACAACAACCTCAGGTGTTTTAGGTGCTTCGTAAGGGGCACTGATTCCTGTAAATTCTTTAATTTCTCCAGAACGTGCTTTTTTGTATAGACCTTTTGTGTCGCGTTCTTCGCAAACATCAAGTGGACACTCAACAAAGACCTCAACGAACCTATCTTTAGCAATGAGATCTCTTGCTTGGTCACGGTCGGCACGATAGGGTGAAATGAATGCTGTCATAACAATAGTACCAGCATCCACAAATAGTTTTGCCACTTCACCGACTCGGCGAATATTTTCCTCACGGTCTTCAGGTGAGAAACCTAAATTTTTGTTCAATCCATGGCGAACATTGTCGCCATCTAAGACATAGGTGTGATGTTTTCGTTCATGCAATAGGTGCGCTACAGCGTTTGCCAATGTTGATTTTCCTGAACCTGAGAGTCCGGTGAACCACACGACACAACCCTTTTGGTTGAGTAGTTGTTCCCTATCTTCCACTGTAACAGTTGTTTCATGCCACGTAATATTAGTTGCTTTCTGTTCTGTCAATCGATTGTTCCTCGTAATTTCGTGATAGTACCTTGAATTATATTTTGTAAGTAAGGATACGCTTGAAGTATAGTATAACAGAAGTCGCTATGAAGTGCAAATATTTTAATGAGAGACTAAATTATAAATTCCCAAAATTGACAAGTTTTGAACCTCTCATACAGCAGGGCTATTTAGTTCTCCGAATATTTAGATTTTCAATCTAAGACTTTCCGCTGTAGGAGCGATCTCCGAATCGCGACTTTTCGTCTAAAATGGACAAAAAGTCTAAAACTAAATAACCCTGCTCATACAGAGCCATTCAGTTTTCAAGTTTTCAGGACATTTTAGAGAGGGTCGCGATTCGGAGATCGCTCCTACAGAAGAGAGATTTGAGCATCAGGTGAGAACTACCAGACAATTGAATGGCTCTGCCTCTCATAAATAATAGTAGATAAGTTGTAAAAATCGTGATACAATTGATATTTGAACATCAGAATGTGAGATAACATAGGAAAAACATCAGATGCCTAAAAACCAAATTAAAGTCGCAGCATGCCAATTACTTACAAGCAAAGATGTGGCTGCAAGCACAGCAAAAGTGCTCCAGCAAATTGAAGTATGTGCAGAAAAGAATATTCAAATTGCAGCATTTCCTGAGGGATGTCTATTCGGTTATTGCTGTGAGAAAGAATATTGGGAACAGGTGTCGCCACAAGTATTTAAAGAGGCAGAGGCAAAAATCGCTGAAGCCGCACGCCGCTACAAAATGGCAGTAATTGTCGGTTCTGCACATCACGATGGTGAGAATTGGCACAACGACTTAGCAATATTTGATCAACAAGGCACCCTTAAATATCGTTACGGCAAGACTTTCCTCGCGGGAGAGAAGTGGTGTACAAATAATCGCGGTAAACTGCCGATCGTGCAGTTAGCAGATGTCGAATGTTGCTTTATCATCTGCCACGATGTTCGCTATCCTGAACTAGTCAAACTTCCTGCTGCGATGGGGGCACAAATCTGCTTTTTTTGCTCATGTGAATCGGGATTGCTGTCGGAACATAAACTCTCTGCCTATCGTGCTATGCCGATTTCGCGTGCAACAGAAAACGGGATCTATCTTGTAATGGCGAATACGCCTGCGAATCCAGA
Source organism: Candidatus Poribacteria bacterium (assembly GCA_965237835.1). GTDB lineage: Bacteria > Poribacteria > WGA-4E > WGA-4E > WGA-3G > MSPOR6. Next base: position 3,523,609 of record OZ250160.1, read on the forward strand.
TGATCTAAAGGCAGCAGGCTCATCGCATGGAAACTCCAAAATTGTGCATCCGAACGGTAATGTTATTAAAGAAGCAGGATTTTTTGGTGATAAAATAGTTTCAGTTACAATTGATCTTTCACAAGCGACAGGTTCGCAAGCAAAACGGACTTACGATGAAAACACAATCCTTCGGGAGTGGTTCCGCAAAGGATGTGAGTTTGTAATAAAAGTCTAAAGACTTACTCTATTTTAGGTAATTACCTCTCTCTGTCAGACACAAGCAGATCATACGAATTACTCTGCCATCCACCTTCCATAACAATATTATCTCTCGTTTCGCGCAACCGTTTGACCATACGATCCTTCATACGACGGAGTACGTGTTTATATCCAAGATGTGTTGCGAGATTATGAAGTTCATGTGGGTCGCTCTGCATATCATAGAGTTCGTCTTCACTATATGGATTGTATACATATTTCCAAGAATCAGTCCGCACCATCCGGACAGTAGCAAGCGTTGCTTCGTATCCATGAAATTCGGCGAATACATCATCGTGCCAATCTGCAACCGTTTCCCCTCTAAGTAATGGCACAATAGACCTACCATCAAGATTATTAGGTAAATCCGCACCACCGATTTCCAAAAATGTAGGCATCAGATCCACAAGGTTCACAAATTCATCACATGTTGTCTCCGGTGATGTCACCCCGTTCCACCGCACCATGAGTGGAATGTGATGTGTCTCCTCATACATGTGAAAACCCTTGTTGAATAGCCGATGGCTACCGAGCATATCACCGTGGTCAGTTGAAAAGATGATGATAGTATTATCTGCTAATCCGTTCTCTTCAAGACAATTGAAAATTCGTTGAATCTGGTCATCAATAAAGGTGCAGAACCCCCAATATGCAGCGATAACTTTCTGCCAGTCGGTCCATGTCAGATGGCTGGAGTTCCATCGCAGCATCTCTTTTTGCTGAATGAGAGGTTTGTTAATAAACTGTTCATCAAAGTTACCCCACCGTTCCACTGACTCTGGGTCGTACATCGTATCGTAAGGGGCAGGAACAGCATACGGGAAATGCGGTCCGAAGAAATTAGCAGCAATCATAAAGGGTTGTTCAGAATCTGTATAGCCGTTGATTAATTCTATCGTTTTATTTGCTGTCCAAGCCTCCATTGTCCGTTCAGCAGGGAGTGGTAGTCTACCATAGAAAGGTGCCTCTCCTCCCCATTCAAAAGGTTGCACTGCATCACGGTCAATTCTAAAATCAATCCCATCATCTCGGAGCCACTGATGCCATTCACTATAAGGATGCCACTTGTCGTAGCCCCAGAACTCGGTGTCTCCCTGTTTAGCAAGATGCCATTTTCCAATACATCCTACATTATATCCAGCGGCTTTTAATAGTTGCGGATATGCGGGTTTGTTGAGAATTTGTTCTCCGAAAACACCGTTGAAATTCCCCATGTTTGAGAGTTGCCCATGGTTGTGGGGATAGAGTCCAGTAAGGAGTGACCCGCGTGCCGGTGAACAAAGGGCTATCGGTGTATATGCTTTTGTGAAACGCATGCCTGTTGCAGCGATTTTGTCAACCGCGGGTGTTCTGCAAACTGGGGCACCGTTGCAACTCAAAGAATCAAATCGTTGCTGATCGGTAAGTAAAAATAGGATATTCGGGGATTGTGACATAGTTAATTCCTTATTATGTGTGAGTCAGATAAGAAGATTTCCTGCAAATCTTCCGCTATTGATGCCCACCACGTCTCATCTGGGTTGACACGCAATACATGGGTATTGCGAGGCGCATCATTCGCTCCTAAACCCTTTTCAATTATCTGTGTGTCTGCATCGTCTTCAAGTTGCTCAGCAATAGTATATTCTAACCGTTCAGGAGAGCGAATTGCGATGATGTTGACAATCTCAGTTAATTCTAAATCTAATAAAAAATCAATATTCCAGAACAATTTCTTACCGCTTTTCGGCAGCGGATCTTCCGGTCCCAAACTGCAATCACGAAATCGCTTTATCATCACTCTTCTGATAGCATGGGGTGGTTTATCACCGCTTCGCGTTGCGTGTCGAACAAGACGTCGCGCGAGTGAAGTTGCGCCTTTTTCAGATAATGCAGAACCTACATAAGTGTAGTAACCTGCAGGTACTAGAATTAGCTTACCTTTCTTAAATCGTCCGAATTGTAATTCTATATCTTCCTTAACTTCAATCCGCAGTATATATGTTCCTGCCTGCGAATCCTCTCCGATAATATGGATACTTGGAATTTTCATTAGATAGCTGATATCTCACTTATCTATTTCAAATATACTACCTGGACATTATTTTAGCCGAATTCCGTTTACTATTCAACTGTTTAAGCTTTAAGCAGGGCTATTTAGTTTTAGGCTTTTTGTCCATTTTATCCGAAAAGTCGCGATTCGGAGATCGCTCGGACAGCGGAAAGTCTTAGATTGAAAATCTAAATATTCGGAGAACTAAATAGCCCTGAGCTTTAAGGCTCTATACCATATTAACTTGATTAGAAGTGTCTGATAGAATGTAAGAGGCGCAATGAATTGCGCGACTACGAACACATTCTAAAGATAAAGTCGAATCAAGTTAATATGGTATTACTGGGTATGTAATGTTTTTGAGGAACCTTTCCATCTCTTATTGTAGGACTGTCCCAGGGCTATTTAGTTTTAGGCTTTTTGTCCATTTTATCCGAAAAGTCGCGATTCGGAGATCGCTCGGACAGCGGAAAGTCTTAGATTGAAAATCTAAATATTCGGAGAACTAAATAGCCCTGGGACTGTCCTTTTAAGGTTGCACAAGATGCAATTCTATGCTATGCTCTGATGCAAGAATGGAATAGGAAATCAAATAGTCTTCTGATGATGATGTAAAGGGAATTCAATGCAAGACGCACAACAAATTGGTTGGAAAGCAAGTAGTAACACTGGAGTCGTTGCTGCAGGCGGGGCAAAGGCAGTCGCAGCAGGGATTGAGATTTTAGAAGCAGGTGGAAACGCAGCTGACGCAGCGGCAGCAACGATTCTTGCTCTCAACGTTACAGACCATGGTGAATGCTCTATCGGGGGTGAGGTGCCACTTCTCATTTTTGACGCTGAAAAGCAAGAGGTGAAATCACTCTCCGGGCAGGGGCGCGCACCGTTTTCTCAAGCAGCCATCGACTGGTATATGGAAAACGGTATCCCGAACGGAGATATAAAAATGGCTCCTGTGCCATCGGTTGTTGACCTCTGCACGACTACGCTAAAACTGTATGGGACAATGACGTTTGAAGAAATCGTAGCACCGACTTTGGCACTGCTTGACGCTGGGAGTGCTGACTGGCATCCTAAATTGGCAGTCACCCTGCGGAGGATGGTTGAGGAAGATCGGCAAACATCTGGAAGTCGTGAGCAAAAAGTGCAAGCCGCAAGCGATCGGTTTTATGGACGTAACGGTGTTCGTAGTGACATCGTCGATGCATTAGAAGCCTTTTACATTGAAAAGGGTGGGTTTCTCCGTAAGAATGACCTTGCTGCCCATGTTACGCTAATTGAAGAACCTGTAACTGTTGAATATCAAGGTTACACAGTATGCAAGTGTGGTCCGTGGACGCAAGGACCCTATCTCTGTCAGGCACTGCGCCTGTTAGAAGGCTTTGACCTCAAAGACATGGGACATTTTTCGGCAGATTACGTACATGTAGTCACTGAGTCGCTCAAGTTAGCAATGGCAGACAGAGATGAATATTACGCGGATCCTGAATTTGTAGATGTTCCTATGTCTAAACTGCTTTCCGATGCTTACACCAAAATTCGTAGACCATTAATCGATATGAAAAAAGCATCACATGTGGCGAGACCGGGTGATGTGGATAATATGAAGCCACTGAAAGCAGGAGGTGTGTTTCGCCCAGGAGTTGGTGGAACGACGACCTGTGTAATTGCTGACCGATGGGGGAATGTCGTCTCTGCTACGCCGAGTGCTAATGTCCATCGCGAGGAAAACATAGGTGGTTCCACAGGTGTCAGCTATGGCAACCGTTTGCGGAGCTTGAACACAAATCCTGAACATCCGAACTGTATTCAACCCGGAAAACGTCCAAGAATTACGCTTACCCCTACACTTGTTCTTAAGGATGGTGCACCAGTTTTAGCAATCAGCGTCGCAGGTGGCGACCTTCAGGATCAGGCAACGATGAATTTACTGCTTAACTTCATTGAGTTTGACATGCACCCCGAAGATGCAGTCACAGCACCACGTTTTGCTACTGCACATCACGAAGATTCGTTCGACCCAAATCCTAATCGTGAGAAGACTTTTAAGCAAGCAGGTTCATTGACAATAAGCGATAGTGTGAGTGAAACCGTTCGGCAAGAACTCACAGGACGCGGACATCAGGTTAAAGCACAAGCATCACCGATTGCTGTACCTGTCATGCTTTATATTGATCAAGATAGCGGAACGTACTATGCTGCGGGTGACCCTGCTGCTCAAAGGCATGCCGCAGGATTAGATGAAAAGTGATTCTATGCTTTCAGAAGAAACATTACGGGCACCGAGATCACAATCCTTAATTATCTATTAACTTCCATGTTCTAAACTGACGTTGCAGCGCATTTAAAAACCTTATAATTACATTTTATGCCAAATTAACTTGATTCGAAGTTTTCTAATAACGGTTAGCATTGCGAGGCACGGGGACCTCGCACTACAGATCGGGTTAATTTGGTATTATACCACATTAACTTGATTCAACGTCTTCTGATAAAGTCGGCATTGCGAGGCACGGGGACCTCGCACTACAGACCGGGTTAATTGGGTATGAAAACTATAAGATCAAACGACTCTGGAGATGTACAGAGATTTGATTTGCACATACTTTATTTTTATGATAAATTACATACAAAATCTTACGATTTATTGCACAAAATTTTTGTTTCACTTGTGAGGAGGAGATGTTCTACAATGCTTAGGACGTGCCAAAATAAAAAGTTATATTCGTTGATTCCATTTTGTAAAGACTTATTTTGTTTGTTAGCGATGGGGTTATTACTGACTTCAACAACACAAATCGCCAATGCAGATAAAATTCAATTTGATAGGGATATTCGACCGATTTTGTCTGATAAATGCTACGCGTGTCACGGACCAGATCCTGCCACACGACAGGCTAACCTGCGGTTTGACACGAGGGAAGGAGCATTCTCTGATCCAAGCGGTTACCCGATAATTGTACCGGGTGAACCAGAAAACAGCGAATTGGTCCTACGAATTACACACGAAGACCTTGATAGACGCATGCCACCGCAGATCTCTAATCGACAACCCACGCAAGCACAGATTGATACATTGGTCCAATGGGTTGCAGAAGGTGCTGTGTGGGAGGAACATTGGGCATATAATCCACCGAAACGAATTGATCCACCGGAAGTAAAAAAATCTGATTGGGTTCACAATCCGATAGATCAATTTATTCTCGGTAGGTTGGAGACAGAAGGACTTGAACCATCTCCTGAGGCAGATAAACGCACATTGATCCGACGTTTGCATTTTGATCTGACGGGGTTATTACCAAAACCGGGTGAGGTAGACCAATTTTTAAGGGACAAACGTCCTGAGGCTTACGAGGAGTTGGTCAATCGCCTGCTTTCTACGCCGCAGTATGGTGAGCGGATGGCAATTTATTGGCTTGATCTGGTGCGTTATGCGGATACAAGCGGCTACCATTCGGATGAAAATGTTAGCGTATGGCCCTACCGAGACTATGTGATTGAAGCATTTAATGACAATATGCCTTTTGATCAATTTGCTTTAGAAAATCTTGCGGGTGACCTTTTGTCCAATGCATCACAAGAGCAGAAGGTTGCTTCTGGTTACAATAGGTTAAATCAAACGACTGCTGAAGGCGGGGCACAAGCGAAGGAATACCTTTCAATCTATGCAGCAGACCGGGTCCGAACGACGGCATCTGTTTTTTTGGGTGCAACACTCGGCTGTGCACAATGCCACGACCATAAATTTGACCCTTATACTGCAAAAGATTTCTACAGTTTTGCTGCCTTCTTTGCTGATATTGAGGGACCTGGGGTTTATGGAGGCGGGAGCAAATGGGATCCTGTGGTGATGTTGCCAACATCGGAACAGCAAACTGAATTGCAGGAAATTGATGTCGAATTATCAAGATTACGCAAAGTGTTTGAGTTGTCATCGCCAGGATTGCAAGCGGAACAAGCAAAGTGGGAAGAGGAGATTAGTTCTCTTCTTAATTCAAAAGAAGCAGCCGATTTTGCATGGGTTGATGATGTACAGTCAAACGGTGGTAAAACTGAAGGTACTTGGAAATTTGTTGGAAAAAATGAAGCACCGGTATACAGTAAAGAACGTTCACGGGTACAGGTCGCAGCACCAGATCAACTTGTGCAGCATGCATTCCGAGATGCAAATCGAAAAATTACGTTGGCTGAGGGTGATAAGTTTTTCGCTTATGTCTGGTTAGATCCTGAAAATCCACCTAAAACAATCATGCTTCAGTGGAACGATGGAAACTGGGACCATAGGGCGTTCTGGGGTGAAGACAAAATCACCTATGGTGAAATAGGAAATGATACACCTGCTCACAAACCGATGGGGGATCTTCCCAAACTGGGTGAATGGGTGCGACTTGAAGTTGACCCCGCAGTTGTTGGATTGAAAGCAGGAAGTGTCCTGAACGGTATGGCATTCACACAGTTTGGTGGAAAAGTTTTTTGGGATGTTGCAGGGATCGAAACCACTCTCGGTATGGTTACAAAGAATTCCCATGACGGTGCGGTCATAAACGCGATCCAAGTTGATCCTTTCGTCAGAACGACAAACCAGCGAAAACAGATTACTGACTATTATAGACGGATTGCACCTGCACTTGATGGAATTCGGAACCAGATCGCCAAACTGGAGAAACGAAAAAATGAAATTAGAGCAAAAAGTCATTACTCTCTAACAACCGTTTCAGTTCAACCTCGTACGACTCGGATACTACCGAGAGGCAATTGGTTGGACGATTCTGGCGACATCGTTGAACCAATGATACCAGAATTCATGGGAGATCTTGGTATCAAAAATCGCCGTCCGACACGTCTGGATCTCGCAAAATGGGTGGTGTCAAGGAACAATCCATTGACAGCGCGTACATTTGTTAACAGACTCTGGGCACTCTACTTTGGCACTGGTATTTCACGTATGCTTGATGATCTTGGCGCACAGGGTGAACCGCCTATACATTCGGAGCTGCTTGATTGGTTAGCCGTGGAGTTTATGGAAAGTGGATGGAACGTCAAACACATGGCGAAACTCATCGTATCCTCAAACGCCTATCGTCAATCTTCTAAACCGAATGAAGTCTTGCGCGAAAAAGACCCTTATAACCGACTTGTTGCCCGTCAGTCACGCTGGCGACTTGACGCAGAAATAGTACGCGACAATGCACTACTGTTAAGTGGACTTCTTGTTCCCAAGATCGGTGGTCCGAGTGTTAGACCGTATCAGCCTGTCGGATATTATTCAAATCTGAACTTTCCTAAGCGGAAATATGTCCATGATGCTGGAGAAAGTCAGTACCGCCGCGGTCTTTATATACATTGGCAGCGTACTTTCTTGCATCCAAGTATGATGGCTTTTGATGCACCGAGCAGACAGGAGTGTACCGCTGAAAGGTCAACCTCTAACACACCTATGCAGGCACTTACGCTGCTCAACGATCCGACATACGTTGAGGCTGCACGCGTATTCGCAGGACGAATTATCAATGAGGGTGGAAAATCCACATCAGATCGTGTCAATTGGGCATTTCATCATGCATTGTCACGTCTACCGCAGCCTAAAGAGTTTGAGATTATGACAGGTTTGTACGATAAACATAAGAATGAGTATACTGGTAATCCTGATGCTGCAAAGACGTTAGTGGCAACAGGTCAAGCTTCTACTACACAAGGTATTGAACCCGTTGAGCTTGCATCATGGACCTCAGTTGCACGTGTGATTTTAAACTTACATGAGACGATCACTCGATATTAATCTAAATATATTTGTTTTACCACGTTTGTTTGTGAAATTTGTAAGTTCATTTACCCCACATGGAGGAAAGGATACATACCTTGAACTACCATCACATAGGCAAGTTTTTGGATAGTAACAGATTCCTGTTACTATAATTGTTGGATGAATAAACGACATGAAAGAACTTTAAATGCTATTTTCAGAACACCCGTCCCGAAAACGCTGGAATGGCGACAGATAGAGTCTCTTTTGATAACATGTGGAGCAAAATCTATTGAAGGAAAAGGGTCAAGGGTAAGGTTTGATTTGAATGGTGTTACTGCAACGTTTCACCGTCCTCACAATAGAAAAGAAGCACGTCCCTACCAAGTGAAAGACGTGCGGCGTTTTCTTGAGGAGGCAGGAATAATTCCATGAAGTATAAAGGTTATAGTGCGCGTATTGAGTACAGTGAAGAAGATGGTTGCCTTGTAGGGCATATTGCAGGAATAACCGATATTATCGGGTTCCACGCTGACACTGTACTTGAACTTCAAAAGGCTTTTGAAGAAGCCGTAGAAGATTATCTTGAAACATGTCAGAAGTTGGATAAATCACCACAAATGCCATATTCTGGAGAATTGAGGTTACGAATCCCTCCAGACATCCACGTAGCTATCGCAAGAGCTGCAGAAGCATGTGGTAAAGATATAAACCAATGGGTATTGGATGCGTTCAATCATGCTGTAAGGAACTCGTGAATTGACATTGCCTAGCATGCTGATTCAAAATAAAGTGTAATAGTCATATATAAATTTATGAAGGCAGGTAATCATGCGGACAAATGTGTTCACTCTTCTGGTCGGTCTTGAACAGGTTGCAGCTTTAATTAAAAGAATGCATCCACAAGATAGACAACAGTTGTTAGCATTGGTGCCGGAATTGGTTACTGATGCAAATTATGCAAAAAAAGATGATGGATGATGCTAATCAAACCGTAGAGGAGTTCAGACAAGAACTTTTGGAGGAACTTGGTGGACAACCGTTATCCCCAGATGAACCCTTCTTAGATGGATTCACGCTTGGACAATACCTTGAGTTGTCGGAAGTAGAACGCGCTAAACTGTGGGATCAGTGGGATTCAACAAGGATTAATGACCTAGAAGAGTATAGAGGCTCATTTGAATGTGCTGCGCTAAAAAGATAACAGCACTTCACATATAGAAGAGGAGATATCAGGTATGTTAAATGATATAAATGAAGAAACCAAACTTTGTCTTACAAGACGTACCTTTTTAGGGAAAACAGTGCGTGGCATCGGGTCGCTTGCACTTGCATCTCTACTAACACCATCGGTGTTAAATGCAGCACCACAGATTGAACGATGGCAAGGTATCATTACGAAACCTCATGTGCCACCGAAGGCTAAGTGTGTGATTCACCTGTGCATGGCAGGTGGTCCATCTCACTTAGAGACTTTAGATTACAAACCGAAACTTGCGGAACTACACGGGCAACCGATGCCAAAGTCTTTCACGGAAGGGCAGCCGATTGCACAACTTCAGGGTCAAGCGAATGCTCTCAAGTGTCTTGGTCCTACACATGAATTTAAAAAGTTTGGTGAGTCGGGTCAAGAGATGAGTTCTGCGTTTCCACACATCGGAAGTCTCGCTGATGATATTTGCATCGTCCGCTCCCTAAAAACAGAACAGATAAATCATGATCCCGCACACACCTTTATGAATACTGGAACTGCCATTTCAGGAAGACCCAGTATGGGGTCGTGGCTGCTATACGGGCTTGGCAGTGAAAACGAAAACCTTCCCGGTTACGTCGTACTAATTTCCTCCGGTGGAGGACAAGATCAACCAATCGCGACGCGTCAGTGGCATAGCGGATTTTTGCCCGGACAATTTCAAGGTGTTCAGTTTCATTCAAGTGGTGACCCTGTTCACTATGTCTCAAATCCTGGCGGCGTGAGTCCGGAACAGCAGCATGACGTTGTTGGAGCAGTGCAAACTTTAAACAGCATGTTAGATGAAACTGTGGACGACCCTACAATTTCAACGCGAATCAATCAATATGAAATGGCATTCCGCATGCAGACAAGTGTCCCAGAATTGACCGACATATCCAAAGAACCACAGGACATTCTTGATATGTACGGTGCGAAACCTGGGGACGGATCGTATGCCTCAAACTGTCTACTTGCCCGCAGGTTAGCCGAACGCGGTGTGCGATTTATTCAACTCTATCATCGCGGCTGGGATCACCATGGCGGTATCCAGAATGCGATCAAGACGACTGCTGGATATATTGATAAGGCAACAGCTGCCCTCGTTAACGATCTGAAACAACGCGGCATGTTAGATGAAACTTTGGTGATATGGGGTGGAGAATTCGGTCGGACTCCGATGGCACAAGGTAGCGGTCGTGACCACCACATTAAGGGATTCTCAATGTGGATGGCAGGCGGTGGTGTCAAAGGTGGCATTAGCTACGGCAATACTGACGAACTCGGCTACAATGCTGTTGAAAACATTGTGCATGTACACGACTTCCACGCTACTATGCTCCATTTATTGGGTGTTGACCACGAGAAACTTACCTACCGTTTCCAAGGTCGTGATTTCCGTCTCACAGACGTGCATGGGCATGTTGTCCGCGACATTCTGACTTAAAGTAGTAGACAAAGTCCGTCGTGCCTTTCATCTAAAAATGAAAAGCAAAACGCTTCAACTTCAATTTTATACGAAACCTGACTGTCCACTATGTGACGAAGCAAAATCGGTGTTGAAAAATATAAGTGTGCAGTTGTCGTTTATTGCTATAGAAGAGATAGACATCACTAAGAATCTCGGTCTCTTCACAAAATATAAACTGAAGATTCCAGTGCTTGAGATGGATGGAAAGCAGCTTTTTGTGCATCGCGTTGATTCAAAAAAACTGATGTGGCAGTTAAGATGTCGTAGGTTTCTTAGACACTTCAGTGGGAAATAATACCAATTCTAAAAAATAAAATTTCATTATGAGATTTGGTTTGCATATTAAGGTGTAGAATGTAAGAGGCGCAATGAATTGCGCGACTACAAACGCGGTTTTTGTTAATGAATAGTTGTTATTCATTATGAGATTTGGTTTGCATATTTAAGGTGTAGAATGTAAGAGGCGCAATGAATTGCGCGACTACAAACGCGGTTTTTGTTAATGAATAGTTGTCATTCAGAAATGGTATTATACCAAATTAACTTGATTAGAAGTTTTCTAATCGCAGTTAGGATTGTGAGGCACGGGGACCTCGCACTACGAATCGGGTTAATTTAGTATAAGTGAAAGTTTGAATGCCACATCCGAAACATACAGTTCTACAACAGGTATCAAATCCGATTATACATGACCGTCCATAAGGAGAAAATGTGAAACGAAATTGTGTCTTAAGTAATCTCATTTTTTTGATATTAGGAGTACTATTAATTTGTGGTTGTGAAACAATTCGGGAGGTAATGCCACCAGACTCTCCAAGCGAGATGGGAATTGATCCGCTACGCGTTACAATGGTATATCCAAACGATTGCGTTGGTTCTGCTGCGTATTGTGATGGCTTTCATATTGGCGTCAGGGCTGCTGAGGAAGAACTTGGCATTATCCTTACTGAAGTTAATGGTATGGAAAACGATCCCGTTGCTACAGAGATGGTGATAAGGAATGCTGCACAAAATTCAGATCTCGTTTTGGCAGCAGGCTACCAACTGGGAGAAATAATCGCGCGTGTAGCACCAGAATTTCCCGATATAGAATTTGCTATTTTTGATGTTGTGCTTGATATTCCAAACGTTGCTTCTGTGAACTATAAATCGAACGAAGGATCGTATCTGGTAGGGGCAATTGCTGCGTTAAAAAGTGAAAGCGGTAAAATCGGATATATCGGTGGTGCGGATGTGCCTTTATTACACGAATTTGAAGCAGGTTATATTGCTGGAATTCAGGCTATTAAGCCGAATGCTGAAATCTACGTTGAGTACATCAGTGAGGACGCAACAGGATTCGGACAACCGGAGAAGGCAAAAGAGATTGCCTTAGCACAATATGCAAGTGGCGTTGATGTGATTTACACCGCTGCTGGTGGATCGGGGCAGGGAGTACTTGAAGCAGCACAAGAACAGCAAAAATATATCATCTGGGTTGATTCTAACGGCAATCATCTTGCGCCAGGAATAGTTTTGACAAGCATGGCAAAAGATTTGCCTGCTTCGGTGCAGATCATTATTCAAGAAACAATCAAAGGTAATTTTATGCCAGGTATCCGTTACTTCGGATTAGAAGACGGTGGCGTCTACTACGCACTTGATGAACACAACCAACTTTTACTTTCAGATGACATCATTGCGAAAGTTGAATCGTTGAAAGCAAAAATTATTGCTGGTGAAATTGTTGTTCCTAACACGGTTCCACTTCCACGCGAATAGAGTATATCAAATCAAGATATTAAGGTCGGTTATGCGGATTGTCCGTATAGTATAACGTGAGTTTGATATTAGAATCCGAGTGTCCATCCAAAAGTTAAAAAGAGTTGGGTTTCACTCATTTCTGGTTATTTTCAGTTTCAAATGTATCATGAACCGCTATTTTGTGTTTGATTTTATTGTGTTTTCCGTTCTACCCAACCTACGTGAATCCAGGGCTATTTAGTTTTAGGCTTTTTGTCCATTTTATCCGAAAAGTCGCGATTCGGAGATCGCTCCTACAGGGGAAAGTCTTAGATTGAAAATCTAAATATTCGGAGAACTAAATAGCCCTGACGTGAATCATAGTATCTTTTTATCGAACTCACGTTGTATAGTATATGAAGAGTGATGACTTGAAACTTGAGAGTGGAACTAATGTTTTGACTGTATCATATCTGTGCATCAAACGATTAACATCACATTTTAGTAACTACGTAAAATAGTGCCTTTCTCACCGACAATCCAACCCGAATTTTTTGAGAGATAAATATCCTGCAAATTATTTGTCGTAGGTGAGGCATATTGCTTCCAAGTCACGCCTCCATCCAATGTTTGAAGGATTGCGCCATCCTCTCCGACTGCCCAACCCTCTTTTTCATTGAAGAATGCTACATCTCGTAAACTCTGTTTCATTGGGTTTTTCTGACGCTGCCACGTTTGTCCCCCATCAGATGTATGCAAAATTAGTCCACTTGTTCCAATAATCCAACCCTTCATTATGTCAACAAAGTGGACAGCGAATAAAGGCTGTTCAGCATCGCTTTGTTGCTGTTCCCACTGTTTTCCTCCATCTTTAGTATGTAGTACTTCACCCTCCTCACCAACAATCCAACCATGTTCAGCGTCCACAAAATACACACCCCATAGATGTTTCTCTGTAGGACTTGTAACTTTTTCCCACTTGCCTCCACCATTCAATGTATGGAGTATAGTGCCACTTCCACCGACAGCCCAACCTTCCGTTGTGCTAACAAAATATAGATCCAATATACCGGGAGGTCTATCTCCCACAGTACGTAGTTGATGTTGAACATTCCACGAATTACCGCTGCTGCCTGTGTATAGCACTTTTCCTATGCTAACAAGCCAACCATTAGTTCGCGTAGTAAAACTTACTTGGGTCAACGTGTTTTTAGAATTTGATTTTGTATCAGATGCGTTCCAGGTTTTACCACCATCTTTCGTGGACATAACTACGCCATCTGTGCCAACTGCCCATCCAAACTTATCATCTACGAAATCGACACCGTAAAGATGTGTACCTGTATTGCTATTTACTTGTTTCCATTCAATTTTAGACGTATCTTGAGAACAACCAATATAAACAATACTTCCGATTAAAATGAAAAGGATTATGGATTGTAACTTTTTCATGTGGGGACTCCAAGTTAAATTTGATTGCAATTTCAACTGAATTGTGATAAAGTACTTTAATGAATTTTGTTGATGTTGTCAATAGATTTTTTATTTTTAAACAGGCAATATATGAAATATATCATCGGTATTGATGGGGGTGGAACTAAGACCGTCGGTCTGTTAGCAACTTACGAAGGTGAACACATTGCTCGGGTTCAAGCAGGACCCTCAAATTACCATGTGGTGGGAACTGAAAAAACACATCATGTCCTGAAAGAGGTGGCTTTCCAACTTTCAGCACACACTGGTAACACTGCAATAGATTCTATCCGTTTCTGTTTAGGTATGGCTGGGTTAGGTCGTGAAGACGACAGAAAAGTTATCGGGGAAATTTGTGATAAACTCGGTGTATCAAGTAATAGGATTCTAACACACGATGCACATATTGCATTAGTTGGCGGAATCGGAAAACAGGAAGGTGTAATTGTCATATCAGGCACAGGTTCCATTGTCTATGGTATCAATGAACACGGTAAAGAAGCGCGCGCAGGTGGATGGGGATATTTGCTCGGCGATGAGGGGAGTGGTTACGATATCGCACTAAAAGGACTTCAAGCAGTTACACGTGCCGCAGATAAACGTGAACCACCGACTCAACTGACAAACCTAATTCTGAACAGACTTGAACTGAGTGAACCGAATGGCTTAATTCGCTGGACGCATGCGGCAAGTAGAGACGAAATTGCGCAATTGGCAGCGGTAATTTTTAATGCTATAGAAATGGGTGACACTGCTGCAGAACAAATAATAAATTCGGCAGCCGATGAACTCGCTTGTGCGGCAGCTGCTGTGATAAAGCAATTGGAATTTTCTGAACCTTATTATATAGTCTTAAGTGGTGGTAATCTGTTACATCAACAGATATTTTCTGATAAACTTCGATCTCGGTTGGTTAAAATAGCACCGATGGCATCGGTGATTCGTCCGAGAAATGATCCAGCGTATGGCGCAGTGTTGTTGGCAAAGTTAGATATATTGTCCACTGTTAAAAGATCAAACAAGATTGCTAAACCTAAAATCTCATTGTGATAACAGAACAGCGAAACCCAAACTCAACGGACATAGACCTGAAGTCAATATCAGAGATCGCTCAAATTTTTCATGAAGAAGATCGAAAAGCAGTAGAAGCGGTTGCAGCTGAGTCAGATGCTATTACATATGCTGTGGAGATGATTGTTGAGTCGTTTCGTCTTGGTGGGAGGTTGTTTTACGTAGGTGCAGGAACAAGTGGTAGACTTGGCGTATTAGATGCATCTGAATGTCCACCGACATTTAGAACTCCTCCAGAGATGGTTCAGGGAATTATTGCAGGTGGAGATATTGCTTTACGTAACGCAGTTGAAGGAGAAGAGGATAAACCTGAACGTGGTGCACAAGCCATTCGAGAACATGAATTGACTCCACAAGACGTACTTGTAGGAATCGCAAGCAGTGGACGAACACCTTATGTATTAGGAGCTCTTGAGGCTGCACATGCTATCGGCGTGAAAACGATTTTTTTCAGTTGTGTTCCACCGTCAGAAGAATTGAAAGAGTTTGTACATCATTTTATCACCCCAATTGTCGGTCCAGAAATAATTACCGGTTCAACTCGCTTGAAAGCGGGAACAGCAACAAAATTAGTTCTCAATATGCTCACAACTATTTCTATGGTTAAGTTGGGCAAGGTTTACAACAACCTTATGGTGGATGTGCATGCTTCTAACACAAAACTTATTGATCGGAGCATCCGAATTGTTCAAACGGTTACTGGTGTTGATGCTACTGTTGCCAATAACACTTTAAAACAAGCGGGTGGAAGTGCGAAGATAGCAATAGTTATGCTGGCAAAAGGAATTAATCAAATTGAGGCAGTTACACTTTTAGAAAAACATGATGGATTTCTACGTCCGATTTTAACGGAAGCGGCGCGTGAGGATACATCTCTATAACATAATGCCATTCGAGGTTATTAAAAAGGAGAAACTTTATGGCAACGAACGCTACAAAAGTTGGTCTTGCCAAAACTGGCAGAAGACGTTCTAACGTCTATGAAGCACTAAACAATATACGTGATGATATCACACCGAAAGTTCGTGACCAAGTGCTGCTTAAACCGAATTTTCTTTCCAGCACGAATCAACTTGCTTCGTCTCATGTGGATGCGATACGTGGCGCGCTGGACTTCCTTCTCAGCACACCTCAACCACCTAAAGAGGTTATTATCGCTGAAGGTGCAAATGAGTCATTTTCTGGAGAGGCATTTCAAATATTCGGTTATGAAGCACTGCAGGCAGAATACGATGTACCCATTCGACTCGTTGATTTGCATCAAGAAACTGAATGGGTGGAAACAACAGTATTTCTGTCTGATCGGGAGAAAGAGACTGTTCGGATGCCGAAGACGGCACTTGACTGTCCGTGCACAATTTCTGTCGCTATTGCAAAAACACATGATGCTGGTGTCGTGACCCTTGCAATGAAAAATATGATTATGGGGACAATACATAAAGTTGACCGCATCAAAATGCACGGGTATCTCAGCCATGCTGATCGGGAACTGCCACGCGAAGCACAGACACTCAATATCAATCTACTTCGTGTTTCACTCCATCTAAAACCCGATATTGCAATCGTTGATGGTACAGTTGGATTACAAGGCAATGGTCCAGGTGGCACTAATTCTGTTCCGCTCGGTATTGCCGTTGCGAGTGGTGATGTGTTTGCTGCGGATGCTGTCTCATCAAAAGCGATGGGTTTTGAACCGTTAGATATTGGACTATTCCTTTATGCAAACGAAATGGGATACGGTACTGCAGACTTGAATGAGATTGACATCATCGGTCCTGATGTTGAGTCTGTCGCCATACCATTTAAACCGCATGAAACCGCTGAACTTCAGTTTCAATGGCAGGATACTAACTCTGGTGAATATCTTGCTGCAGACTAAAATCTATCTGAAATGTTGTGTAAGGTCACATAATACCAATTCTGAAAAATAAAATACCATTACGGAGATGTCCGACATTTTGAATGTAAGAGGCGCAATGAATTGCGCGACTACAAACGCGTTTTTTGTTAATGTGATACCATCATTCAGAAATGGTATAATACCAAATTAACGGGATTTGAAGTCTTCTGATAAAGTCAGCATTGCGAGGCACGGGGACCTCGCGCTACGAATCGGGTTAATTTAGTATAAGACTGTAGCCAGATAGTGCTTTGTGCATCGCATTTAATCATTTTGATTACATTGAGAGGAGAATTATGAAACGTTTTTCACATGCGTTTGTTCTATATTTACTCATCCTCACCACACCTGCATTGGCATGGTGGGGTGGTGGACACGATATCCTTACACAGGCATCGGTAAAATCACTACCGGATGAGATGCCTGAATTTTTCCGTTCAGTTTCAGCCGAGAAATTGATTGCGCACTGTGCCTACGACCCAGACATATCAAAGAATCGTGATATGCCCCACGCACGGATAGCTGAACATGGGGAACACTATTTTGATCTTGAACTAATTAAAGAAAATCCCATACCGGCGGATCGTGACGCATTTATTAAATTGTGTGCAGAAATGGGGCTTGAACCAAGTAAAGTAGGATTTCTACCCTATACAGTTGCAGAATGGACACAACGTCTTGCAATCGCCTTCGCAGAGTACCGCAAATGGCCTGATAATCCTATAATCCAATATAAGTGTTATGTATATGCTGGATTTCTGGGACACTACGCGGAGGATATGTGTCAACCTTTGCACCTGACGATGCATTTCGACGGAATCGTTCAGAAAGACGGAACAAAATTACATGGCGGTATTCATGAAAAGGTTGATTCTGCAATTGAAATCTTGAAGTTGGATCCGAATGAACTTGCAAAAAACCAAAAAGTTGAACCTGTTGATGATTTGATGCTAGCGATTGTCAAACAGATTAAAGCAGGACACAGTTTGGTGGACAACGTTTACGATCTCGCGCAAGACTTCCAAAATCTTGGCACACCTACACAGGAATTGCAGCGTTTTACAAAAGAACGTTCGCGTGAATCTGTGCGTTGGACTGCTTCGCTCTTTCTCACTGCTTGGAAACTATCTGAAAACTTGAAACTTCCGGGTTGGCTTGAACGCTAATAAATGCACTACCGGTGTAAATTATCACCGTATAAAAAAGAGTAGGCTTGGTTGTACACCTAAGCCTTACTCTTTTTTTATGAATAATACCAAATTAACTTGATTCGAAGTTTTCCGATAAAGTCAGCAGTGTGAGGCACCAAATCAGCGGTATGAATGCGCTTATGGCATTCACCGGGGACCTTGCACTACAAATCCCGTTAATTGGGTATAACAGGATTACTAATGAGAATTTTATTGGAAAAAACGTTGACGTAACATAGATTTTATGGTATCCTAGGTTACATGCAAGCAAGAAACAATTTACCGAATATAGTTCCAGATGCTGTCTTCGATTTAGGCGAACTCGGATGTGGTGACTTGATTATAGCACTATTGAAATCCCTGAGAACTCTTGAAACGGGACAGATAGCACAAGTCCGCGCACTTGACCCAGGGGCACCTGTAGATATCGCGGCTTGGTGTAACATGAAAGGCAATGAACTTCTCGCTGATTGTTGCGGTGAAGACAATGCCTATTTTTATATTAAAAAAGGAGATAATTCTTAATGTCTAAGTTGATGATTAGCATTACGCACGCCAAAGATAATACCGACAGAGCAACTGTCGGTTTTGTTATTGCGAATGCTTCTGTTGCGTCCGGTGTTGAAACCGTCGTGTTTCTCAGCACAGAGGGCGTACATCTTTCACAAAACGGTTACGCAGATGATATACACGAAGAGGGTTTTGCACCAATGAAACAAATGATGGCGGATTTTGCCGAAGTTGGTGGCACAATTTGGGTTTGTTCCCCATGTTTCAAAAAACGCAATCTTGATAAAGA
Organism: Candidatus Poribacteria bacterium; assembly: GCA_965237835.1. Classification (GTDB taxonomy): domain Bacteria; phylum Poribacteria; class WGA-4E; order WGA-4E; family WGA-3G; genus MSPOR6. The sequence continues at coordinate 3,542,478 of OZ250160.1, forward strand.
AAATTTAGTGGAGAGTGCAATAATTGTTGGTGGTGCGAAGGCTGTTGAGTTCTTAATTACTGGCGGCTCATGTATTACCTATTGACATCGGATTAAGGAGTTCCTGCTGACTGCAGCAGAAACATCCGTTTGGAATCGGTTGAATCCCAGTCTAATGAAAGAGACTCCCTTCCGATGTGGAATAGGTTACCTATCCAAAGTTCCGTAATAATATATACGACTTTATTGTAACAACTTCACTAGAAGGGTTTCTCATTTTCAGATACGCAAATGAATATTATATCTAAAATACAACCTGCTATAGCCTGCCTAAAAAACACCAAAAATCCTCTTAATACATTCAAATACCCTTTAATATAATTTAATCCAAGTTTCTTTTTTCTGATTCGAGAGAAAAACGCGCATCATCAAAATTCACTAATAGGATAAATTAACAAAATGCGAGAAGAAGATTTACAAGCACCAGATTCTCTGCAGACACCGCACATCTGCGAAGGTGGAAACCTTGACTGTGGTTCTGGATTACTACTACTGATTCGGAAATCTATGGAAAAAGTGCCGGACGGTGAAGTTCTTGAGATCCGGAGTACAGAGATTAGTGTTAAAGAGGATCTCCCCGCGTGGTGCAGAATGACCGAAAATCCTTATCTCGGTTGGCGTCCTGCTACAGAACATAACAAATACTTCGTGAAGCGCGGCGAAGCAGAACAAGATGCTGATGCTGCGTACGAACAAGCGCGAGATTACCGATGGCAGACGCGTATTCATTGGGATGGCGGTCTACAAGCGAAGGTTTTCTGCAGAAATCATTCTTGGTCGGTGGGACAACCCGCAAGTTTTGATGTGAGGGATGCTGCACCGAGTGCTGTAGAGTATGTGTTAGGTGCATTGGGTGCATGTTTAGCAATGGGATTCCAAATTCGCGCATCACAACAGAAGATTGAAATTGATGAGTTAGAAATTTCCTTAAGCGGGCAGATTGATAATATCTTCGTATTTCTCGGCACGGAACAGAGCGGTCATAGTGGGTTTAAAGAGGTGCGCGGCACAATCTATGTCGCATCGGATGCGGATGACGAAGTTTTAGAAAGGCTGTGGGAGGAAACCCTTGCTGCCTCGCCTGTTACGAATACTCTAACGCGTGATGTTGATATAAATATTGATTTACGGGTGATATAAGTCTAAGATTTGCAAGGAGGAATAATTATGACGCAGCTTCTTGAAAAAGTACTCACTGAGGTATATAAACTGTCTCCCGAAAAACAGGATGCCATTGCTGCTATCATTCTTGAGGAACTTGAAGATGAACAGCGATGGGATAAGGCTTTTGCCGAATCACAAGAGATATTATCTAAGTTGGCAGCTGAAGCACTTGCCGAACATCGTAGCGGTCAAACGCAAGAGTTAGATCCAGACCAACTGTCAACTACCCCGCGCTAAAGCGGGAGGCTTGTTAAGCACATCAAACAGTGCTAACTGCTTGGCATTCGTCCAGCCAAACGCTTTATTCGGGTTGTTTCTCGCTTCATAGAGGGTGGCAACCCACCGCTCTCCACGAAGGGCTGCAGCAGCCCTGAAAAGAATGTTAAGTGCGGCGTTGTGGTCTCTATCAAGAGAGAAACCGCAATAACCGCAGTTGAAAGTGCGCACCGATAAGGATAACTTTTTCGGTGCTTTCTCACCACAACAGGAGCAGATTTGCGAGGTATTCTTGGGATCGACTTGGTGGAAATGGAAACCGTCTCTTTCGGCTATGTTTGCAGCCCACTCAAAGAAGGTTGCCCAAGAAGCGTCACTTATACTTTTGCTGAGGTGTTTATTCTTAACCATATTAGAAACGCCCAAATCTTCAGTAACGAGGACGTTGTTTTTCTGGTGATGATAAAGTTTGTAGACCAATTTACCGATAAAGTCTTTTCGTTTGTTTGCTGTCCGTTCCTGATGCAAAGCAGATGCATGCACGGCTTTTTGCCAACGATTGCTACCTTTCTTTCGGCGTGCCATCGTTTGGTTATGTTTATGCAGCAAGCCCTCTGCTTTGCGATACCAGCGCGGGTTATCAACTTTCTCACCTTCAGAAGTCGTGAGATAGCGGGTAGTTCCCATATCAACAGCGATCGCATCGGTCGGTTCAACTTTCGGAGTGTCAGATATCTCACAGACGATATGAGCATACCAACCGCTGGCTTTTTTCACAAGGGTGACTTCCTTCGGATCACCTTGAAGCGGACGGTGCATGTATAGCCTGACTTCGCCCAACTTTGGCACTTTCAGGCGGTTGTGTCTAAAATCAGTTTCTATGATCGGGTTCTCACGAACACCTTTATATTTTCGCAGACTCCATGTCATAGAACGGACGCGTTTTTTATAGCGTGGATACCCTTTTTTGGCATCTCCGTTTTCACAACGTCTGCGGAACGCAGCAAACGCCTTGTCAGTTCGTTTGAGAGCAGACACTTGCATATCTTGCGGCACGCCACGGAAGTCGTCATACTTCTTACGAGCTGCTGTCAAAAGTGCTTGTTGATCATACTGAGTGACAAAACGATTTTCAGTCTCACGCGCAACAATCCGATCATGACGCGCAGAGTTCTGAAGTTCACACAGATGGTCAAGCCATTCAAACAAGGTATGTTCCTGTGTTTTCGTAGGATACACAGGATATTTAAAAGTCAATTTCATGGTCCATCTCGTCTCTCGTCTTTAACCCCTGAACAGTGGGTAGGCAGACACGTCACCTTGCGGGAACGCTGTTCATGTCTGCCAACGAGATGTTATTATTATACCATATTTGACACGGTTTGTCAAGGAAAAAATTTAGGAGCAGCGTTTCCTCCCCGGCTTAAAAGGCGAGGTTTCCACGCTGAAGAAATTGATGAATTCTAAAACGACAAAACGTTTCCGTCAGATGCTCGCTAAATTACCAAGTGACATTCGACAACAGGCAAAAGAAGCCTATAAACTGTTCAGGGAGAATCCATACCATCCAAGTCTGCAATTTAAGAAAGTGCACCGCACTGAGTTGATTTATGCTGCTCGTATCAACATAAACTATCGAGCAGTTGGGGTTGTTGATGGTGGGGAGATTGTTTGGTTCTGGATCGGTCCACATGCAGAATATGAGAAATTACTCAGTCAACTTTAAGATTTTAATAAACCGTTGTGGATGAGGAGGAAAGATTATGACGCAGCTTCTCGAAAAAGCACTTACTGAGGTTTATAAACTGTCTCCCGAAAAACAGGATGCCATTGCTGCTGTAATTCTTGAGGAGCTTGAAGATGAACAACGATGGGACAAGGCTTTTGCCGAATCACAAGATCAACTCGCTCAACTTGCTCAAAAAGTCCGTGCTGACATTAAGGCAGGATGTGTCAAAAAGATAGAGAAGGATGAAAACAATGACTTAAAATTGGATCATGGAGATCTTAATTATGAAGAAAGAACAGATTGTTTCACGCAATCCAAAAGTGATGAACGGTGCTTTAGTTTTCGCTGGCACTCGTGTACCAGTTGAGATATTGATTCAACATCTAACGGCAGGTGATTCACTCAACAAGTTCCTTGAAGATTTTCCGACGGTATCTCATGAGCAAGTTGTCGCGTATTTGAAAATGACTTTAGAGGTTACCGATGCGCGTGTTGCTTGATGAAAATCTGCCACATAAACTGTGAGATTTATTTGATGATAACATTGAGGTTGTCACAGTAAGTTATCGTGGTTGGAAAGGAGTGTCAAATGGTAAAATATGAATATAAGACTATAAGAATTAGCCAGAAAGGATGGGGACTTACCAAATCTAGAACCATTCCTGACCTTGAAAGCACTCTTAATCGTGAGGCAAAAGAAGGGTGGCGACTGTGCGAAATTATCCAACCAGCTGCAGCTTTCGGAGAATCTACAGCCGTGATCGTGATTTTTGAAAGAGTATTAGAGGGATAGATGATTCCAGAGAGTCTTTTAGGTTAGCAGAGGCGATCATTTCCTATCAACACTGTCAATTGAGTTTACCACATTACTCAATGAATACGAAGGAGACAGCACAATGAACAATTTACCACATTTCCCCGTGACTGTTGTAGGAAGCATGCCCCGCTCAAGAGCGGTGTCACAGGCATTGCGAAATAGACAGAAGGGGCGCGTTACAGATACCGACTTTAACACTATTGCTGATGAAGCAGTGATCGAAAGTCTCAAATTGCAAGAAGAAAACGGAGTCAATATCGTAAGTGACGGTGAACAACGTAGGGACAACTTTTATTCCTTCATCACCGAATGCATTGATGGTATCCGTTTGATGACGCTGGCTGAAATGCTTAACTATGTTGAAGACAAAGCAGCGTTTGAGCAATTACTCAACGCGTTAGACGTTCCCGCTTTTGCGCTAAAAAATCCTGTCGTTGATGGAAAGTTAAAACGCACCTCGTCACTTGTCCTGAACGATTACCTCTTTCTTAGACAACATACGGCAAAACCTATCAAAGTTACACTTCCCGGTCCGTATCTTCTGACCCGTTCAATGTGGGTTAAGAAACTCTCCTACGAATTTTATCCCGATAAAGAATCTTTAGGTGATGATGTTGTCGCAATACTTCGGCAAGAATTGCATGAGTTACAGGAAGCAGGCTGCGAATTTGTGCAATTTGATGAACCTGTGCTAACCGAAGTCGCTTTTACAGGACCGCATGAAACCCATACGTTTATGTGTGCCGCCCTTTCAGAAAAAAGTAGTCCAGAGGAAGAACTGAATTTCGCAGTCCAACTGATGAATCGAGTCGTCGAAGGAATAGATGGAAATATGAAGACTGCACTCCATGTCTGTCGCGGCAACTGGAGTCAACAGGAAGATGTTCTGCTTCGCGGCTCTTACGACCCCTTGATTCCCTATTTTAGCCAGATAAATGTTAATCAGTTTGTGTTGGAATACGCAACAGAACGCGCTGGTAGTATTGATGCCCTCGGTGAACTTCCTGCGGACAAAGAAATTGGACTCGGTGTAGTTGACCCTCGCACAACTGAGGTGGAATCCGTAGATTTCGTGTTAGCCAAGGTTCATGCACTACTAAAACATCGGAATCCGGAACAAATATATCTCAATCCAGACTGTGGTTTTGGCACTTTTGCTGACCGTCCGGTAAATACGACAGAAATAGCAGTGCAAAAATTACAAGTTATACATGAAGCTGCAAAGATATTACGTTCAGATGTATGAGTACAGTTAAACATATTTCTATCCTTTTTAACTGAAATTTATCAATAGAGTTGTAAATGGCATCAAAATCATCACTTGTAATTTCCATACATTTTTGCTATAATTCTGTCAATTGGAATGGGTGAACTGATAGGGTTATTTAGTTTTAGGCTTTTTGCCCATTTTATCCAAAAAGTCGCGATTCGGAGATCGCTCGGACAGCGGAAAGTCTTAGATTGAAAATCTAAATATTCGGAGAACTAAATAGCCCTGGTGAACTGATAGGGTTATTTAGTTTTAGGCTTTTTGCCCATTTTATCCAAAAAGTCGCGATTCGGAGATCGCTCCTACAGCGGAGAGTCTTGAGCAAAAGTTCAAAATTATTAGAAAACTAAATAACCCTGGTGAACTGATTCAACATATCGGAAAAGTGGAGGAGACATCAAATTGATCAATCTATACGGAGAAGCTTATGATAGGATGCAACTGCTTCGCCATTTGGGAGACATCTCACAAGTAGCTGAAGCGAAGATTTACCAACTGAATGATGGAAACGAAAAAGGGACGGATGCAATCGGTTTCCGAACAGGGTCAGGATTGAATTTTACTGTTCTGCCGAATCGAGGGCTGGATATTTCTTATGCAGATTATCAAGGGATTCCATTATGTTGGCGTTCGGGTACTGGTGATGTGGCTGCAGCCCATTATGAACCTGATGGACTCGGATGGTTGCGTGGATTCTATGGTGGGTTGCTTACAACTTGTGGTATGATGCAAGCAGGTGCTCCTAATGTAGATGAGAAAGATGAACTTGGACTCCACGGTAGAGTTTCCCATATTCCTGCGAAAAACGTTTGGGTTGATAGTCGTTGGGAAGGCAACCGTTACATCTTATGGGCACAAGGTAAAGTTACAGAAATTACTGCTTTAGGTGAACATTTATGTCGTACCCGCCGCATCTGGACAGAATTAGGTTCGAATAAATTGCATATTGAAGATATTGTAGAAAATCTCGGATACCAGGATTGTCCGCATATGTATCTTTTCCACATTAATATTGGTTTTCCAATACTTGCCGAAGGAAGTGAACTACTGGCACCCTCCTCACAGGTAACACCGCGAGATGAACACGCTAAAGATAATTTAACAAATTATAACTTTGGTGAACCACCGACAGTTGATTTCCAAGAACAAGTTTACTATCATGAAATGGAACCTGATGTTGACAACCATATTCATGTTGCACTTATCAATCGTGGTTTTAACAAAGATCAAGGCATCGGAATCTCCGTTCGATATCACAAAACACAATTCCCACATTTTGTCCAGTGGAAAATGTGTGGTCAAGGTGGTTATGTAATGGGTTTGGAACCTTCAAACTGCCGAGTTGACGGTAGAGCATCGGAACGTGAACGCGGAACATTACAACATATTGAACCAGGCGGTCGCCGCCATTACGAAGTTGAAATTAGTGTATTAACTTCCAAAGATGAAATTGACTTACTTGAAGCAAAAATTGCAAAAACAAGAAATTAACACACCCATCCGGAGAGGATATGCTTTTGCTGTCCCACTCCTAAGGAGAAAATTGAAATGAATAAACGTTTGCCTTTTCGCCTTATAGCAGTCGCACTCTTGACAATTATTCTATCCATCACATTTTATGTAGTTGAACCAATTGAAGCTGCGCAATCTGAAACAGAGACCAAAAAATCCGATGTAACCCCTGTTAACATTCCAAAAGAAAGTGTATTACACCAAATTCCTGAAAACACCTTAGGGGTAATCTATTGTCCCAGTTTACTTGAGTTGGACGAAAGAATTAACTTCTTGGCAGCAAACATGATGCCACCAGCTGGACCAGCACCGGAGTTCCTCGCCCAAATTTTGGCAAGTTCTTTCGGGGCAGGATTTGAAAGTTTAGCCGAGTTAGAGGATATAGGCTTGGATTTGAACCGAGATTTTGTTGTTTTCCTTACGAGTTTAGATCCTCTCAGTCTTTCTGCAACCGTTCATTTAACTGATCCGGAAGCAATGAAACAAGTTATTGAGACAGAAGCAGAGGGAAGTGCCCCAACAGAATATAAAGGTGTAACTTATTGGAGTTCCGCAGAAGGTAGTGGCAGCTTCGCTATTTTGGATAACACCCTTGTCTTTTCACAACAACCTGAGGTTTGTGAAAATGTTATTGATATTAGAAATGGCACACTAAATTCTATTGCACATAATCCTGATTATGCCCTTTTTCTTACCAAAATAATAGAAGGTAAAGATCAAGTAGCAGCCTATTTTAACCTTGAATCCATCATCGCTCCATTTAGTGTAACACTAAAAGAAGAATTGCAATCAACCATTGGTGATCTTGAAAACAATCCAGCAATCATGGTTGCTGTGCCAATGTATGAAAACATGTTTAACGGTATGATAGAGTTTATTGAAGAGTTACAATCTGTCAGCCTAACTCTCCAAATAGAGGATACTGATGTGCAACTTGCACCGTTCCTAAAACTCAAAAACGATGGGAAAATTCAAGATATATTAAACAAGTTTACTCCTGATGACTTAGTACTCCTTAATCGCTTACCTTACAGTGCCTTTATTAATGGAGGATTTCAAGGAAGTCCTCAGTTGTTGGCAGACTTGAACAAGTCTTGGCTTACGGCTTTTATGCCAGAGAACACCGAACAAAATGAGGTATTTGAGAAAATCTTACAACAGATGGAAGAAGTTTACGAATCTATGGGAGATGAATTTAGTTTCTCTGTTAATTTTAATGATAGTATTATTCCTGACTTTTTAGTAATCTATGAGCTAAAAGATGAACAAAAGGTCAAAGACTATTATGATAAGCATTTTTTAGACAATTTTAACCAAATAATGCAGACAGTGAAAGGTTCTATGGGAGAATTACCTCAGTTTGCAATGTACGACGGGATATATGCTGGTAATCCAATTATGCATAACGATGTTGAAATAAAAACTCTGATCTTTCCAAATTTCAGTGCAGCTTTCCCTGACATGCCGCCCGAAGAGGCTGTTTTAATTCCTCAGGAATGGACCTGGTCGTATGCTTTTTCGCAAGGACATCTCTTTTTCGCATTAGGTGAACCAGAAATTATTAAAATAGCACTTGATAGTAAAGTTAAAATTGGGGAAAGTGTAGTCGACAACGAGAGTTATCAGAGATTGATCGAAAGATTGGGAAGCGATAATAACTTGTTTTTCGCCATTTCTCCACTTACAGCTGCGAAAAGTATCATGTCAATTGTCTCAAAGGCTGATCCTAACATTGCTGCTCCAATGCAAATGTTCGCAGGTATCCTAATGGATGTGCCTGAAAACTATAGCATCGGTTTTTCAGCCAAAGTTCGGGATGGTGGTATTGGTGCTAAACTACTCATCACGCTTGGTGACTTCAAACAATTGATTCAAACCTTTGCAGTGCTTTCCGGTATGTGACAGATGCAATAGTTTTTCTTGTACTAAATTAACCCGATTCGTAGCGCGATGTCCCCGACGAATACCGTACGCGTATTCTGCATTGATTTGGGGTCCTCCTTGTAATGCTGACTTTATCAGTAGACTTCAAATCCCGTTAATTTGGTATTACTCGTCCACAAAATACCTTGTGGGCGAGTTTTTTTTGTTTGACTTTTTTACGGCTTATGGTATTATAGCAACAATTGCTTGTGGTAGTTTGCGGTTGAGAGGGGCCGTTCGCTTCTGCATCGTTATTTTAGCAAAACCCTCTTTGAAAGTATTATTTGCTTAAAGGAGGAAAGCTGGTGCATAAACAGTTAAGTTTCATAACCCGCTTTTTTATCAAAAATCGGAAGTATCAACACTTATTCGGCTTCGGAATTGTGATTTTGTTAATCGTTGCTTCATTCGCGATAGCAGATACAGACGAAGAGCAAGCTGTTGAGGCAGAAGCACCAGAGAAAAGTCCTATAAAAATTGGCGGGGCGATGCGGGTTAACTACGCCTACGGCACTTACGGAGACGAAGACAATCCACATCCTCGAGGTGAAAAAATCGGTGATGCTGACCTTGAGATTTTTCGCCTGAATGCCGACCTTGACTATCAAAACATCATCAGTAGACTTGAATATCGATGGTATGATGGCTATAGCATGATACACACTGCGTGGTTAGGATATAATTTAGGTGATATCGGGACACTCAAAGCAGGAATTGTACGGGTGCCCTTCGGGCCCACTGCTTACGGGGTCTCTACGAGTTGGTTTTTTGACCAGCATTTTTATGTTGGACTTGCTGATGATCCAGATTTGGGAGTCAGTTGGAGCAGCACCTTTGATAAGTTGACACTTGATGTTGGCTTCTTTCTCATGAGCGAACCTCAGACAATAGGAAATAGTTTGGAAAGTTCTCGATACGCCTATGACGTTGTCAAATGGGAAGAGAACGTTGATGCAGACGGAAACGTCGAATGGGGTGTAGGTGAAAACGGATTTGACGAACAACTTCAATTTAACTTACGCGCAATCTACTCACTTGAGAACATCGCAGACGTAGGCGCATCACTTCAATACGGGTTGTTAAAAGGAACGAATGTAGGTGAAGATGATAGTGGTAACCACTATGCTCTTTCCGCACACATGAAGAACTCCTTTGCAAACTTCACTCTCTATTCACAATTTTCTTATTACGCGCACAATATCACTGACGAAACACCATGGGGTACCGGTGACCTAATTCCGATGGGTGCTTATGACTTTGCTTGGCCCATTGCGTCCGAGGGATTGATACCCGCGCTATCTCTACGTTACGGTGGAATTGATACGGAAAGTATCTCTTGGATTGATAGTGTTACACCTTATGTGGAGTGGAGCACTATTCTCAAAACAGTGGATGACTATAACGTGAGTACCCTCGTGACAGTCGGTGCAAGCTGGACAATTTTGGGTGCACTGTATATCTATAGTGATGTAGCAATATCCGATGGAAACTTCTTTGTTGGAAACACGGAAGATGACTACAATAATATCATTACAGGGGTTAATCACGTTGGTGCTAACGGAAATAACATGTGGCATTGGCGGCTTAACTTTAACTTCGGTTATTATTTCTAATTGGCGGACGCCATCCTAAGGTGGACGCGCTTTGTTAGCGCGCCTACTTCTCTAAAAGGAGAATTTTGAAATGAACGAAGAAGGAAAACAACCCCAGCAGATGCCACATCAGATTGATGAAGGCAGATACAAGAAACTATTCGGTTTAGATATTTACTTGACACCTGTATTCGTAATTTCCAGTATCACTATCGTAGTTTTTATTATTGGTTCTCTCATTTTCCAAGAAGGTGCGACAACACTCTTCAAAAATGTCCGAGTCTGGCTTACCACAAACCTTGATTGGCTGTTCATGATCACCGCTAATCTCGTCTTTCTCTTTTGTTTGCTTGTTGCATTTTCTCCACTTGGTAAGATTCGGTTAGGGGGCGCGGATGCGAAACCCGAATATTCCTACTTAACTTGGCTTGCCATGCTTTTTGCCGCAGGTGTAGGGATCGGGCTTTTGTTTTTTGGCGTTTTGGAGCCGGTTACCTATTTTCAGGGTGGTAGCTATTCGCCGCTGGAGATAGAAACGGTTTATGACGCAAAGACGGTCTACAACGCTGAAAATGTGCCTGACATCGGAGATCCCAAAGTTCAAGCGGCGGCCTCCTTGGGTATAGCAGCTACCGTCTTTCACTGGGGATTGCAAGGGTGGGCAATCTATGGTATCGTAGGACTTGCACTCGCTTTTTTTGCCTATAACAGGGGACTTCCACTCCTTATCCGATCAGCGTTCTACCCCATTTTCGGAGAACGAATATGGGGTTGGCCTGGACATATAATTGATACTTTCGCTATATTTGCGGGTATCTTTGGACTTGCAACCTCCCTCGGCTTAGGGGTGCAACAGGTAACCTCAGGTCTAAACTATCTGTTTGGGATACCAGCAAACAACTTGACCATGATTCTGCTGATTATAGGGATTACCTCCATCGCGCTTGCATCTGTGATGACAGGGATTAATGTCGGTATCAAACGGCTCAGCCAGTTGAACATAATTCTCGCGTTTATATTGCTGTTGACTGTTTTCATTCTCGGTCCGACAGGTTATATTTTCCGAAATATCTTCACTGGACTTGGGACCTATGTTATGAAAATTGTGCCGCTTAGCAACTGGATCGGGCGCGAAGATACCGGTTTCCTGCACGAGTGGACAACGTTCTATTGGGCATGGTGGATCGCTTGGGCACCGTTCATCGGCACATTCATTGCACGGATTTCAAAAGGACGCACCGTTCGCGAGTTTGTCATCTTTGTTCTTTTTCTCCCGACGCTATTGTGTTTGCTCTGGTTCAGTGTCTTTGGCGGCACTGCTATCCACCAATTCCTCACTGGAGGCTACACTGGTGTAACCGAGGTAGTTGAGGCGTATAAGCCGGAACTTGCACTCTTCAAAATGATTGAACAACTACCTTCACCTATACTTCTATCCTGTATTGGAATGCTGTTAACGGTTATCTTCTTCGTTACCTCATCCGATTCTGGCTCTCTGATTATTGACATCATCGCAGCTGGTGGTAAAGTTGACGCACCAATACCACAACGTGTGTTCTGGTGTACTGTGGAGGGTTTAGTCGCTATCGCGCTACTTCTTGGTGGAGGACTGAAGTCGTTACAGGCTGCATCGCTCGTTACAGGTTTCCCCTTTGCGATTGTGCTATTGGGAATGGGAGCGTGCGTCTTGGTTGGGCTTATGGAAGAAAGACGCAACTCACTATCTGGAGATTAGGAATTAATGAGATAATTTTTTGTGGGCACGGTTGAATACCGTGCCCACAAAATTATCCAAACGATTCTTATACCCAATTAACTTGATTTGTAGTGTGAAGCCCCGTGCCTTGCATGTTACATTTATCAACATATACCAACATAATAAAAAACAGATTTGTGAAGTGAGTACTTAACAATCCCACTGCTTTAGTTGTGGGTCAGGGCTATTTAGTTTTAGACTTTTTGTCCATTTTATCCGAAAAGTCGCGATTCGGAGATCGCTCCTACAGGGGAAAGTCTTAAATTGAAAATCTAAATATTTGGAGAACTAAATAGCCCTATTGTGGGTCATAAGACGTTGACTTTTATCCTAATTTGTGGTATACTCTGTCCAATCTACTTAGTGTTGGGTATGTCAACACCTGCCACACCTTTGACGAGGCAATAGGTTAAATCAAATGTAGGCAAGAATACCAAAAAACATTGTTATTAAAAAAATAACAGACCTTGCCTACAGGACACTCGCCGCGGGATACGCGGAGAGTCTAAACGCTTGTGGAGTCTAAGTAATACCAAATTAACTTGATTCGACGTCTTCGGATAAAGTCGGCATTGCGAGGCACGGGGACCTCACACTACAAATCCCGTTAATTCGGTATAAGCCCTTCACAAGGGAGGCAATAGATGAAGAAGCAAGAACCCCACGACTTCAGTCGTGGGAGTATCAGAATACTTGGAATTGATACATCTTGCGATGAAACGGCTGCAGCTGTCGTAGTTGATGGCAGTGAAATCTTGTCAAATGTAGTTGCATCGCAAATTAAAGCACATGAACAATATGGCGGTGTAGTTCCTGAGTTGGCATCGCGCAAACACATTGAAGCGATCAACTATATCGTCAATAAAAGTTTGACTGAAGCACAACTTACGTTTGACGATTTAGATGCAATCGCAGTGACAAATCGCCCCGGATTGATCGGCGCGTTACTCGTCGGAGTTGCAGCAGCAAAAAGTCTCGCCTACTGCCATAATCTCCCACTACTCGGAATTAATCATATTGAAGGACATATCTATGCCAATTACATGGTGCATGGTAAGTTGACCTTGCCGCATATCTGCTTGACTGTTTCTGGTGGACACACTTTGCTTGTAGAAGTGCATGATGGATGGAAATATAAAGTATTGGGAACTACACAAGATGATGCAGCAGGGGAAGTTTATGATAAGGTCGCGAAGTACCTCGGACTCGGTTTTCCCGGTGGTCGTATTATAGACGAACTGGCACAAAAAGGTAATCCGACAGCGATAGATTTTCCTCGACCTATGCTCCGTAGCGGTGATTACCAATTCAGTTTTAGTGGTATTAAAACGTCGGTGCGATATTTTGTGGAGAAAGCTGAACGTGCTGGCAGCATTGCAAATGGAGAAATCTGCATTGAGGACATCGCTGCGAGTTTTCAAGCAGCGGTTGTTGAGGTGCTTGTATCAAAAACTATTCATGCAGCTAAAACTACTGATGCACGCACCATAACGTTGACGGGTGGTGTTGCCGCGAACAGTCAATTGAGATCTTCTCTAAATGAAGCGGCTGCTGAAATCGGTGCAGATGTCTACTATCCGCCGATTAACTTGTGTACAGATAACGGTGCAATGATAGCAGGGATCGCTTATGAAAAATATCAGCAGGGACTTCGAGATGGACTCTCTCTTAATGCTGCAGCGAACGGATCTATCGTTGATGTTTAAGCAGATAGGATAGGACACTTGGAATCTGATTTACGCATTAAAGCAGCTGTGGATTGTCTATTATCAGGAGGGATTATTGCTATTCCTACGGATACAGTTTATGGGTTGGGAGCCGATCCGTTTAATCCTGATGCTGTACAAAAACTATATACTATAAAGGGCAGACCAGAAGGGAAACCGATTCCCTTAGTCCTCGGATCTGTTGAAGATGTTAATAAGGTTGCACAAAATCTACCAGGTTTCTTTTTTCATCTCACAGAAAGGTTTTGGCCAGGAGGATTAACTATCATCGTAGAGTCAAAAAACCTGCTACCCCAACTTACAGCAGATGGAAATACAGTTGGGTTACGTATTCCAAATCAACCGCTGCTATTGCAAATTCTTCAGGAATTTGGTGGTCCTATCGCTATAACGAGTGCGAATTTGTCAGGAGAACCTGCAGCAACATCTCCGCAAGAATTTAGTGACGAACTATCTGCAAAAATAGATTATATTGTAGATGATGGACAAACGCCCGGACCAATACCATCTACAGTCTATGACATATCAGTCTCACCCCCTAAAATTCGGCGAGAAGGTGTCATTTCAGCTGAAACCTTAACTAAGGAGTTGATGTGTTACAACAAACATTTAAACAACTCCTGAAATTTCTTGCGACTCCAACCGGAAATTGGGTGTTACTCAGTTTAGGATGTGTTATCGCCTTAGCCGTAGTTTACCACAAATGGAAACAAATACCGGGATTGACGGTATCGTTAATACAAGATGATACATGGTTCATCAATCGTGACGATAATAATCGTTTAGCAATTGTGGTTTCTCTTCATCTAGTTAATAAATCAGGTGCGCCTATTCAGTTTTACAGATGTAAATTGAGTGGATACACGCCAAAACCTCCGCCAGAACGATTGTTTTTAGAAGGCTATGACAAAACGATTGAACTTACCTATCCAAAATATGATTCCTTTTCAGATGCGGTTGGACAATCAGAAAATACCAATTCAGTTTATGTCCTTAATCCGTATACCGAACAACGAATGTGGGTTTACTATGAGTCTGGCATCGTGACACTGACGAATATACTTCGTGCCCCTATTGTCCTGAAAGATTTAAATAGAAAGCGAAAATCTATCCAAGCATCTGTACCACGCAATATGGAGCAAATTCAGTTGTATCGCGAAGCAGCAATGCGCTGGTAAGGATATCCAACCCCAACATTGTAAAAGGTTCCCTCCAATAGGTTTATCGCAAACCAGAATGGTTCTTGTTATACGTAAAATAGTATTGACAGTGACCGCTCTATCAGTATATAATTCTTAACAAATTATATTAAGAAAGAAACCACAAATGCAGTTTTCATACTATTGGCCGGTGTGGGCAGTAATCCTTGGTATTCTCATCGCGGTCGGCATCACAGTATATGGGTATCTTAGAATAGGTCATCCATTAAGCCGTTTACGCCACTATTCACTCATTGGCTTACGATTTATAGCCATTGCAATTTTGCTTTGCTGTTTATTGGCACCCGTGATAATAGAAAAGAAAGACGTTACCCCTCAAACACATCTTTCCATATTAGTTGATACATCGCGGAGTATGCAATTAGAAGATAACTATCTTGGCAAAGCAGAAACCTCACGTATCCATCAAGTAAATCAACTACTGTCCGATGAAGCGAGTCAATTTTTACAAACTCTGCATAGTGAGCATAAAGTACATCTCTACCGTTTTGATTCAGTTTTCCACGAAGGTGTAAACCCTATAGTAAATTTTGAACCAAATGGCACACTCACTGATATTGCTTCAGCTATCCGTGAAGCAGCACATGCGTGGCAAGGACAACCGAACGCAGGGATTGTACTAATAACCGATGGCGCACATAATGCTTCCAGTTTATCAGTAGAAGAAATTGCTGCTTTGAATACACCTGTTTATGCTATAGGTGTCGGTTCACCACAACCCCCTCAAGACGGACAGATACAAAAGGTTGATGTGTTGCCTATTGCCTATACTGGACATGAAACGATCATTCGTGTCACTGTCGTGCAGACAGGATGGACAGATGAATCAATTCAAGTGTCACTTCGTGAATCCCAAAGTAACCGTCTCGTTGACGCAGCTATGCTAACTTTCCCACCTGATAGTACAGAACAATCTGTAACGTTGAATGGACAGCGAATCATGAAAGGCACGCAACATGTCATTGAACTAAAACTAACCCCTGAAACCGAAGGGAATTTTCAGTACAAGGTGATGATTCCCACCTTAGAAGGTGAACTGACAGATTCAAACAATGAAAAGACGTTTTCATTAAAAGTGGTGAAAGCGAAACTTAATGTCTTTTATTTAGAAGGCAGACCACGTTGGGAATATGCATTCCTTAAACGCACCTTAGAACGCGACCCTGATATTGAAGCAACTTTTGCTGTTCTATCAAAGAAAGTTCGTTCAGAATCAGTCCTTGCACGCAACGATGGATATTACCCACAAGACAGTACAACACAATTTTCTCGATTCCCTGAAACTCGACAAGAACTCTTCAAATACGATGTCCTGATTTTAGGTGACTTATCATCAGAACATCTCACCGCCGCACAACAACAGAACATTGTTGACTTTGTGGAACAACGCGGGAAAGCGATTATCTTTCTTCCTTCGCACAACGCATTGGGCACAAACGGATATATTAACACACAACTTACGAAGTTACTTCCTATTCAGATTCCGAATAGTGGTTGTTTAGAACAAGCGACAGAATTCTCGCTTGACCTAACGCAAGTTGGCATGTTTCATCCGATATTGCAGATATCTGACAATTTAGAACGCAACACTGAAATTTGGAGAAATCTTCCCGCATTTTCTCGTACATTTCGTAGATTCCAACTGAGGGCAGGGGCAACTACGCTAATCACTAAACAGGGCGGAGAGCCAATTTTGATTTTTCAACGTGTCGGACTTGGAAAGAGTCTTCTCTTTGCTGCTGAAGGTGTATGGAATTGGGACTTTGGTGTCCACTCTTATAAAGACACTACTTATCAAACTGTGTACCCGCGTTTTTGGGCACAAGCACTTCGGTGGATGGCACAGCAATCCGATGAAAATCGAATCTATATCACAACCGCTGCACCGACTTATGCGCAAGGTGAGACTGTCCAGATAAACGTAAGGGCATATTCTCATACCCTTCAGCCTCAAGTTAATGCTGAAATTCAGTTATCAGTGACACCGCCAAGTGGTTCAACATTTCCACTCAAAACACAGACTGAGACAATGGAAACAGAGACTCGTCTTGCTGTAGGCAACTATACTGCTAAATTGAAGGTTGAAGAAAAAGGAACTTACAAGATTAGTGCAGTTGGGAAAGCAGGGAATATACCTTTAGGAGAGGATAAAATTGATATCTACGTCCATCCGCAACTGATTGAATTAGAAGCACCGCAACTTAATGAACCATTACTTACGAAACTCGCTGAGCAGACCGGAGGTGTTTATCTCAAAATTGAGGACGCGCACTCACTCCCTGATAAGATAAACACTGTCCAAGACCCTGTCTTTGTTGATATCGAACGTGATTTATGGGCACATCCCCTCATCTTAATTACAATTGTTGGATTGTTAGGCACCGAATGGTTCATACGAAAACGCAATGGTCTCGTGTAACAATAAGTCCAAATTAAAGATTCTACGTAGGTTAGGTAAAACGTAGGAAACCCATCCACGATAAATTGAGTAATTCAGGTTATAAAGGTGGTTAATAGGATTTTGAAATTGTCAAAAATATTCTTTTCAAAACTGAACTTCTTTGTTGTATGTTGCATGCTCTTCTATACTGTAATTGGGACACAAGAGGCGGGTGAACTCTTTACTATTGCTCAAATTCAATACGGTGGTGGTGGTGATTGGTACGGTGATCCTTCCGCAATCGGCAATTGGCTTCGTTTGTTACGTGAACGGACAGAGATTGAAACGGCAGATGATCGGGTTATACTTAAGTTGACTAATCACGTGCTTTATCAATACCCAATGCTCTATCTCGTTGGACATGGCAATATCCGCCTCACTGAACATGAAGTTTTGGCATTGCGCGAATATCTTACGCAAGGTGGTTTCCTCTTTGTGAATGATGATTACGGATTAGACAAAAGTTTCCGACGCGAGATTAGTAGGGTATTTCCTAAGCAGGATTTGCAACCGATACCCAATTCGCATCCAATTTATCACTGCTTTTATGACCTGCCGGGACTTCCTAAAATCCATGAACATGATTCAGATCCCGCTCAAGGTTTTGGTATTTTTCACGATGGTCGTATGGTAGTTTTCTACGCCTATAGTGCTGATATTGGCGATGGATTGGAAGATCCAAGAATCCATCCAGATGACACGCCTGAGGTCCGTGAACTTGCAACAAAAATGGCTGTAAATATAGGGGTGTATGTTCTAACCCACTAAGTGTATTTAGAAAATGTGACGTTTCTAATGTCTATAATATGGACAAAAATCTCCGATAAGAGAGAACAAGGAAGGCAGAATGCAAAATCAAAACATCAATCAGATTTATCAATCTATTACCAACAGACTTAGTGCGGTTCGGCGAACCTGGCGATGGCTCATTCTGTCTGAAAGTCTACTCAAATGGCTCAGCACTCTTGCTTTTGTGATGCTTGCGGGGCTTCTTAGTTTTCAGTTACCATTACCCCATTTTTTGAAAGTTGGCATAGTTATTCTCTCTATTGGTATAGCAATCTACATCACCTTTCGTATGCTAATCCGTCCTCTGTTGCGCAAATTGACTTTTTCTACAGTGGCTGCGTATCTTGAGAAGGCATATCCAAATATTGAGAATAGGATCCTGAGTACTGTCCAACTTAAACCGACATTGGAAAATAATCGATTGGGTTACGCGCAAGAATTTGTTGAGAAATTGATTTTTCAAACCCAACACGATGTTGAGAAAATTGAATTGAAAAAGGTATTTCGGACTGAATTTTCGAGAATCAAGCGGAATTCAGGGATTGCTGTCCTTGCTTTAGGAGCGTTATTGCTTACAAACTTTCTTTTGCCTTCTGCCTTGAAAGGGTTCACGCAAACATTTGAGGATTTGCCGAAAACCCCAATGGAAGGATTTATTGCACAGGTAGAGGAAGTCCGCCCAGGGAACATCCAAATTAAGCGTGGGGAAGATGTTACCATACAGGCAAAAGTCAGTGGGCATCTTGATGCACCGGTTTATGTCTATTACCGTTTGACACTAACGGATGAGTTGGTAGCAGATGGCACTAATGGGCAGGACTCCGCAGATACAGACCAGAATGTGGCAAAAGATGAGAAGCAATTACCGCATCTACGGGATGGAGAAACATGGCAATCCTTACTGATGGATCGCGCACCTACTGATATTCAATATAGCGCGACAATTGAAAATATTGACCGTTCATTGCAATATTATATTTCAACTAAAAACATAGCATCTGATCGTTTTCAGATTGCCGTGAGCCATGAACCGATTGTCAAAAACTTCCAACTCCAATTCAATTATCCAGGATACACACAACTGCCTTCACAGACCCTTGAAGCAAACACCGGTGATGCTGAAGTTCTCTACGGAACGGAAATTGTATTTACTGGAGAAAGTAATAAACCACTTACGGAAGCACATCTGATTTTTGAAGAGTCTGATCTTGTCAAACTCAAAATAGATGCGGAAACAGGGATAAAAGGTAGTTTTGTAGCTAAGCAGGCAGGTGCCTATCACATTCAAATCCAAGACAGAGATGGTTTGACAAACACTGACACGCTCACATATACCCTCAACGTCTTCAAAGATACTGCACCTCAAGTAGAAATTATTGAACCTGGAAAAGACCTTGTTTTAGATAACGATATGCTGGTCAAACTCAAAGTTGAAGCAACTGATGATTACGGTCTTCAGACACTTCAATTGGTGCATCGGATTCAAAAAGAGAATGTAGATGACAGGGTTGTTATGCTAAAGCAACTCCCCTCAACCACTTCTCCGCCACAAGCATCGCTTTTCTTAACCTATACTTGGGATATTGACCCCCTTGGACTATTCCCTGGTGAGACACTCTCATATTATGTACAAGCAATTGATACCGACAATGTCTCTGGACCCAACATCGGTAAATCGCGCACATATACACTACGTTTTCCAACGCTTGACGAATTATATGAAGACATTGCCGCTGAGCAAAAGACAGAACAACTCAGCCTTGATGAAATATTTGACGAACAATCAGAAGCAACTGGAATAGTAGACGAACTTCTTGAGAAAATCCAAAAGTTCAAAGAATTTTCGCTAACAGACAAAAAGTTGTTGCAGCAGGTTGTTGAATCACAAAAAGAAATTGCGAAGAAGGCAAATGAACTTATCACTGAGATGGAACAGACCGCGTCTGAAATGCAGAAAAACCAACTCTTTGATCAGGAAACAATTGAGAAATATCAGGAACTTCAAGAGTTGATGAAGGAGGCACTGTCCGAAGAACAGCAGGAACTATTGAAGAAATTGGGTGAGGCATTAGCAAAACAGCAATTGTCTGAACAGGAAAACGCGATGACGGCAGCCAATTTCAATCAGGAGCAGTTTCAGCAAAAACTTGAACGTTTGAAATCGCTTTATCAACAACTTATAATGCAGCAGAAACTTGAAGCAGCAGCGAAACAGGCTCAAGCTCTTGCGGATCAGCAACAGCAGCTAATGGATTCCTTAGATCCACAGGTGTCAGAAAAACCGGAAACTACCGAACTCAATGATGCTGCTCAAAAGGAGGATCGGATTAAAGGGGAATCTGATAAACTGGGTGAGAAATTGGATGAACTCGGAAATGAAATGTCCGAAATGGCAAAATCCCAAGAGAATGCTCCACCACAAATCCAGAAAGTGGCTGATGAAGTCAAGAGACTCAACCAATATGCAAAGGATCAGAAACTACCCGAGAATCTGCAACGGACAAGTCAAAACTTGCGAAATGAACAGAAACAGGACGCACTTCAAACCGGCAGAGAAGCAGAACAAACCTTGACTGAATTAGCACAAGGATTGGACAACGCTTTGGAATTTATGGAAGGTTCAAACAACGAACAAGCGTTAGCAGCAATGCGGGAAGCCGTTAAAAGTGGTTTGTACCTTTCACATCTGCATGAGAAGGTCATCAATAAAACTAATGAGTTACTTGTTCCAAATGTTCAGGACTACATCGCGAGTGAAATTCAGCAGCTGCAACAACTCGCTGCTGAAGAACTCAGTGCTGCCAAGGGTATCTCACAAATTGCCGATAAACTATGGGAACTTGGAAAGCAGCAGATAGAGATAGATCCAGAAATCGTTTGGCGATTGGATGCATCAAGTGATGCCTTAAACCGTGCCGCGCGCGCATTGGAAGATAGACAGACGAGCCTTGCACTTCCAATTCAAAGAGGAGGACTTGCGGATCTCAATCAGTCGGTTTTTGATCTGCTTGCTGTTATAGCCCGCACGGGTCAACAGGCAGGTCCAGGTGGACTGCAAAATATGTTGGAACAACTGCAACAACTTGCACAAAGTCAAGAGCAACTCAATGAGATGGCACAAACCCTCAGTCAACAGATGCGTGAACAAGGAGAAACACCGAGTCTAAGACAAAGACTTGAAAGACTATCATCGCAACAACAATTGATACGTGAGGCAACAGAGAGACTGTCAGAAATTGCTGAAAATGCATCGGATATACTCGGTAACATAAAAAATATTGCTGAGGAAATGGCAGAAGTTGAGGAAAAATTGGGGCAAGGCACACTCAACGATCAGGTAATTGACCAGCAGAATAAAATTTTAACACGAATGCTTGATAGCTTAAAGTCGTTGCAAAAACGCGATTTCGGTAAACAGCGAAAAGCACAAGTTGCTAAAAAACCTTCTGCCACACCGCAAGAAGTACCCCCGTTGCATCCTGACCTACTGAAAATCGTGCGTAAGCTTGAAACTACACCCAATGCAAAGGAATTGGAGAACATACCATTTCAATACCGTGAACAACTCCGGCAGTATTTCAAAGCACTATCGGAAAAAACTCAATAGGTGTATTTGTCGGACACCTCTAATACCCGATTACCCCGAATTGTAGGGCAAGGTCTCTGGGGCCTCCTCGCAATGTTGACTTTATCCGAAGACGTTGAATCAAGTTAATTTGGTATTAAATAGAAAGTTAAATATTCGGAAAACTAAATGACCTTGGGTCGAATCAAGTTAATTTGGTCTAATTGGAGTTCCATTATGTATTGCGTTTACAAATCCCTGCTATATTTATCCCTAATTATCATTGTTGCGCTCCCTACTCTTGCCCTAACGGATGCAGAAATTGAGTCACTTATTGCTACCATGTCAGTTGAGGAAAAAGTAGGACAACTTCTCATTTTCGGTGTAGGGGGACCGCGGGTAGGTCCTATTGCCAAGGGACATATTACGAAACGTTTTGTTGGTGGGGTTGTTCTCTTTGATCGGAATATAAAAAATCCTGAACAGGTAGCTGCCTTAACAGCTGAGATCCAACAAGTTGCTCAAGAGACACCGAACGGTATTCCGCTTTTTATTGGTATTGACCAAGAAGGCGGAAGTGTCACACGGTTTAAGAAAGGTGCTACAGTTCTACCCGGTAATCTTGCTTTAGGTGCTACGCGATCTATTTCATTGGCAAAAAAAGCGGGAGAACTCACCGCTATTGAATTAGCAGCTGTAGGCATTAACCTAAACTTTGCACCAGTAATGGATGTCAATACCAATCCACTCAATCCTGTTATCGGTGCCCGTGCTTTCGGTGAATCGTCTGGACTTGTCTCAGAACTCGGTACAGCCTATATCCGCGGTCTACAACAAAATGGAGTTCTTGCCACCGCTAAACACTTTCCAGGACACGGTGATACCAACGTTGACTCTCACAAAAAATTGCCTATTGTGACACATGATAAAAACCGAATCGACACCGTTGAATTGGCACCATTTCGTGCTGCAATAGAAGCTGATGTAGCCGCGATTATGTCAGCACATATCCTCTTTCCCGCACTTGACTCAGAGTTTCCGGCAACACTTTCATACTCAATACTCACAAATATCCTCCGCCAGCAGTTGGGTTATGATGGACTCATCATTACTGACGATCTTGAGATGCATGCGATTAATGCACGATACGAAACAGGAAACGCCGCTGTCTTAGCGATACAAGCTGGCGCGGACATGGTACTTGTTCCGTGGACCTTCACGAAGCAACAGCGCGCTTATAATGCACTCCGACAAGCAGTGAAGAACCGTAAAATTCCTGAAAAACGCCTCAATGCCTCAGTGCGCCGCATCTTAAAAAGTAAAAATGATTCTGGTGTTTTTGATAAACAAGTAGTAGTGGAAAACCCAGATGGCATAAACTCGTCTCTTTCAAGTGTGGGAAGCGCGCAACATAGAGATATAGCACAAACTATCGCAGCACGGGCAATAACCCTCGTCAAAAACACCAGTGGCATACTCCCTTTAAATGCGGAACCAAAAGAACCTGTTCTTCTCCTCAGTCCTTCACGCCTTTTTTCTAACACTTTCCTCAAGGCACATATCGATCTCGACCACATCAACCCTGTTTTGATTCCACTTCGTGTGAACGCACAACAGTTAGTACCACAACTCTTACTATCGAAACCTTCGATTATTGTGGCAGGAATTACCAATGCACAACAAGCTAACCTTATCCATCAGTTGAGTCAAAAAACGGATATCCCGATCGTAGTTGTTTCGCTTGGTTCACCGTATTTACTTGGCAAATGTCCTGATGTTGCGTGTGCTATCGCTGCTTATGATGGGAACTACTATTCTCTTGTCGCTGCTGTGGAGGTTTTGTTAGGTAAACAACAGGCAACAGGAAAGTTACCTGTCACAATTCCATAAAGACTTCTTTTTGACACTCTGAAACACCCGGACATCTTGTGAAATGTATAGGTTTGTTTTGCTTTTTTCTTCAGTCATCTGTTGTAATGAGTCCCTCTCCTAATATCAAATTAACGGGATTTGTCCTATTTTCCGGACGGTAGGTGCGTTTTTCTAAGTGCCCCGTGTTGTTTTCGCAACTGTTTATCGGACGCATATTCCATAAGTTCCGGTGCGGTTACAAACCGCACCTACCTTGTTGGGTGCCGCTAAATTGACGCCTATGGGTAGAGTGTATCCTCTACCCAACCTATAATACCAAATTAACTTGATTAAAAGTTTTCTGATAAAGTCAAGCATGGCGAGGCACGGGGACCTCGCGCTACAAATCCCGTTAATTGGGTATAAGATATGATAATTTATTAATTAAATATGGTATAATCTTCTCATTTGACATCTATTCAGCAGATATGTTATTATTTTCTCACAATTGATATTCACCAGACCTTTAAAGGAAGGAGGCTTTGTATGACAGGTGAAGAGAAATTTAAAGTTGACCTTGAGGGTTATCTCGTAATAAAGAACGTATTAACCGATGATGAGGTCGCTGAGATGAACGCTTATATTGACAACGGTGAAATGAATGGTTGTCCAAGTCTATGGGGTGAACCGTTTAAACGGCTTATTGATCATCCCATAATTCTACCGTATCTCGTTGAACTGTTAGGTCCGTATGTCCGTTTAGATCACGATTATGCGATCATTATGAATAACGGAGACACAAAGGGTGGATTGCACGGTGGTGAAGATGGAGGTCATGCGCGTCGGAACGCTGGAGACCACTGGTATAAGTATCGCGATGGCGTAATACGAAACGGATTGTCTGTCATGACCTACAATTTGGCGGATGCCCCTGCAGGTGCGGGTGGGTTCGCTTGTATTCCAGCGAGTCACAAAAGTAACTTCGTACCAGAGATTCCGAAGGAAGTCCGCAGCTTTGACCGTCCTGCACACTATGTCGTCCAACCGCCACTTGAAGCAGGTGATGTACTGTTTTTTACAGAGGCACTCATACATGGCACAATGCCGTGGAAGGCATCGCATCAACGACGTTCGCTGCTCTATAAATATAGTCCTGGACACTCTGCATGGTCGGAACACTACTACGACATCAGCAAATACGGTGAGTTGACAGAACAACAGAGACGTATGCTCATGCCACCCTCTATCGGCGGAAGACCACGCGTTGCAGATTCGAATTAAAATTGTCTGTTGATTTTCAACAATTAACTGCGTTTGAGTATTTTGAAACCTAAAATTGAATACTTGCTATTATATCGAAAGGAATTGCCTTAATGATAGGTGAAGAAAAATTTTCTGTAGACCTTGAGGGTTATCTAATAATTAAGAACGTATTGACAGATGACGAAGTCGCTGAGATGAACGCCTTTATAGATAAAGGTGAAATGCATGGACCTCCGAGTTTATGGGGAGCACCCTTTAAACGGTTGATTGATCATCCGAAAATTCTACCCTATCTTGTGGAGATGTTGGGTCCGAATGTTCGTCTGGATCATGATTATCCCCTATTTATGAAAGTTGGTGATGGTCGCGGTGGGCTGCACGGTGGTGAGGATGGGGGTCGTCCTGGTGGTTCCGAAGGTGATCACTGGTACAAATATCGTGATGGTGTCATGCGCAACGGGTTATGTGTAATGACATATAACCTTGCTGATGCTCCTGAAGGTGCAGGCGGATTTGCATGCATTCCGGGGAGCCACAAAAGCAACTTCTTGAGGGATATACCGTCAGAAGTTCGCAACTTTGAGCGACCCGTGCATTATGTTGTTCAACCCACACTTGAGGCGGGAGATGTGCTGTTTTTCACTGAAGCACTCGTTCACGGGACAATGCCGTGGAAAGCAGATCATCAACGTCGCGCACTGCTATACAAATACAGTCCAGGACATTCCGCGTGGTCAGGGAATTACTACGATATTAGCAAATACGGCGACTTGACCGAGCAACAGAAACGGATGCTTTTGCCACCGTCCATAGGTAGAAGACCCCGAGTTGTTGACACGAAGTAATTATGGCATATTACCACTCTTCGTAATCAATAATTAAGAGGGACAGAATTGTCAAAAATCCAACTCACAGGAAAACAGAGTGATTTCCTTAAAATCGTTGTCGCTGCGGCAGGGCGTGGAGACGTTGACGGTGTTCGTCAACTATTAGATGATAAACCTGATTGGATTCACACTATCGGTTCGCACGGTAGAACGATGTTGTGGGAAGCTGCATATCGTGGGAAGTTAGAGGTCGTTAAATTTCTGGTAGCGCGCGGTGCCGATCTGAATCTGCCCGGTTGCCATCTTAGTAAGCACTCGCTTGAAATAACACCCTATTGTATTGCTCAACACGAGGGGCGCGATGAAGTTGCGGATTATCTGCTGCAACAAGGTGCGAAAACTGATATTCATCTAATCTTCGGGCTGGAGACCCCTGCCTTCAGGTAGGGGAGGAAAGCCCGCTCTTTTTTTGTTGACCAATAATGCCAATCTATGTTATACTATATTCAGCATCGTTGGTAGAGAAGGACAACCCTCGTTGCAAAGCGAGGTCTCTACCACCACTGAGTTGTATCAGGAGCGATGCTGAAGGATATAAGTGATGCGCACCTACAAACACAAGATACGCACTCATGGTAAAAACAAACGTTTGGGTAATATGCTTGACGATTTGGCAGAGGTGCATAATCACTTCCTGCGTCTTGAGCAACGCTACTTCCACATTTATGGTAAATATGCTGGGAGGTATCGTCTGCAACCGCATTTGACAAAGTTGCTCAACCGGACTAAAAAACACTGGGCTTGGATACCAAGAGACACACTTGACGCTGTTATCATCCGTCTTGACACTGCTTACCAACGCTTTTTTGTCTATAAAAAGAATGGTGGCAAAAAGGTGGGTCTGCCTAAATTGAAAAAACCACACAAAATGCGCTCTGCTAAATTTCCAACAGGATACAGACTTGAGAATGGGCGTCTCCGTATCTCTTTCAAAACGTGGGATGATAAGACACAATCTTTGAAGTTTGACCGTATCTGGTATTCTTTCCATCAGCACCGCGACTGGCAAGGTAATGTCCGCTATGTCCAAATCCTCCGAGACGCTGCAGGAGAATACTGGGTCTATATTATCACTGATGACACAAGCAAAGAAGTCTTGTCTGCTACGGGTAAGAGCGTAGGGATAGACTTTGGATTGAAAACCTTTTTGACGCTTAGCACTGGTGAAAAGATACAGAACCCACAATTCTTGAAACAATCCTTGAACGCACTTCGGCAACTCAATAAAGCAGTATCTCGTAAAGTCAAAGGTTCTAATAACTGGTGGCGTGCTGTCAGAGCACTCGCAAGACTCTATAGCAAAGTCAGCAACCAACGTAGAGACTGGCATTGGAAACTTGCCACCGACCTTTGCCGAAGGTTTGACGCCATCGCAACCGAAACGCTGAACCTTGACGGTATGAAAAGGCTTTGGGGACGTAAAGTCTCTGACCTTGCCTTCTATCAGTTTGTTGAGATATTGAAGTTCAAATGTTTCAAACATAATCGTGAGTTCCATCAAGTTGGACAGTGGACTGCGACAACGAAACCTTGTTCCGATTGCGGGTATCAAAACGATAATCTTTCTCTTAGAGATAGACAGTGGACATGTCCAAAATGTGGCTCCCACCACGACAGAGACATCAATGCTGCTATCAACATACTTCGGGGCTGCTTAGAACCCCACGTGGAGACGATATAAGTCAATCCTTCGGGATTGTTGTTGTCTGTGAAGCACAAGCCCCCGCCTTTAGGTGGTGGGTGCTATGACACCGCTGCTTACCTCGGTGATTATGAAACTGCCCTTTCATTCCTTGATAAAGATCCCAGTCTTATCAATAGTGGTTACCTTCAATCTGTGATGCTATCATCAGGCGGACCGAATAATACCTTTGAACATCGAGGGACGCCGTGGGCAACGCCTCTATGCTATGCTATCGTTGGTGGAAACATACGGATTGTAGAACTATTTATCTCAAGAGATGCTGCAATCAAGCCGCATAGTAAACTTTTACTTGATCATGCCGTGTCAGAAGGTCGAGTGGACATCGTGAAGTTGCTATTCGAAAATGGTGCGGATCCGAATAAGGCACCACATGTCTTAGATGACAATTCTGAGATGAGTGTGCTTCTCAAGTCACACGGTGTTCCTTCAGAGGACATAAACGCGTTGGATAACATGGGATGGCCCCCGCTTGTATATGCGTGCCGAGGCGACAAAGGAGAACACCCGAACAAGATTTTGAGACTTCTCAAACATGGTGCTGACATACATGTCCGCAGTAGCAAAGGTAAAACAGCACTTCATTGCGCTGCGAAGGCGGGGTTTCTCAAGGTTATTGATGTGTTGATAGAAAAGGGGGCAAATATTGATGCCACAGACAATAACGGTGAAACCGCTCTTTTTGAGGTGATCCGATCCACGATTAAGAATCGTGAAAAACAACGTGCTACCTTGGAATCGTTGCTTACTAAAGGGGCAGACCCGAATTTCGAAAATCAAAAAGGGTTGACACCGTTACAAGTCGCTCAGCAGAAGCGAAGGGCGGACTCTGAAAAAGTAGTAGAGTTGTTGGAAAAGTATGGTGCCGTCTAGCGTGTTTCTCTTCTTGTTGAACGGGATTGTAACCCCGACTTTCGTCAAAATGAAAACACCTTATCTCAACGACCAGATTATCAAGGTGATGTTTACAATAGCCTGTCGATTTACCGAGCAGTTCTAACGAAAAAGGTTACAACTTTAGAAGAGTTCAACAGATGGATAGAAAGGAATTCAAATGCTGACAAATGCGGAAAAATGGTTCTTTGACCATCACGGATTCATTATCCTCCACCAAGTCGTACCTCAGCAGGATATTCAATTGATGATTGAATTAGGTAATCGTTGGCACGACACACCGTTAGAGGAATTACCACCACCGCTCACTTCGACTTCGCGCAGCGGTGCTTCTTCTCCAACGATAGCACACTGGATAAATAATATACAGTATGGAGATGCGGTTTTCCAACGATTGGTGCTAAATCTGGAAATTATGCGCGTCATCGTTGCACTGACGCGAGAAACTCCATGTCTTGTGGACTGTGCTTTGACCAAAAACTACACAACTTCTGATGATATAAAATTCCACGCATCCGGACAAGACTACGGAGTAGAAAATGGTGAACCTCACGCGGGTTTTATCAACGCTGGAACATCATTAGTTGACGTCCCAGAAGGAACAGGTTTTGTCTGTCTTCCCGGCAGCCACAAGCGAAACTTTGAGCCACCCGACAATCTGTCAATTTACGATGGACCTCCCACTGTGATTAATGTCCCTGTCAATGCTGGTGATTGCGTTATCTTTACAGAAGCACTCTATCACGGTGGCAGACGTTGGACAGAGGCATATCCGCGTCTTACCGTTTTCAATCGATACATAGATAATGGTTCGCATAGTAGGTTCCCAATTGAGAGCCATAAACATCTGATTTCGGATGAGGTCTACGAATTGGAACAGCCAGCGGCTCGCGGTGAACAGAAACAGATGGTTAAACGCATCTTAAAAAATTAGATGCAGACCGCTGATTCGCTGTAAGGCGAGTTCCAACTAACGACATCCGTAGGTATGCGTGTTTTCCTAACTGCACCATTTACCCAAGTCCGGTGGTGCGGTTAGGAATGCAGATCGCATTTGGGTGAGTACACCGCAAAACCGCACCTACCACAGCGCATAAATAATTATGGGTTTTACGATAATTGCAAATCTACTATAAATACCTTCCCTATCCAAATTTACATTTGCGTTAAAACGCTAACAATGCTATCATTATTTCATCTATAATTTTGTGTGACTCTGTTCGATTGCCCGAGGATAATAACCATGAAAAAACTAATCTATTTACTTGCATTTGCGGTTGTAATCAGTATGCTTGTTCTCATCCCTGCTGATAGCAATGTCGTTACTGATGGTCTGGTGAGTTATTGGACGTTTGACAAACAAGATATTTCGAATAATACTGTTAAAGATGTCTGGGGAGAAAACAGTGGTACAATTGTCGGAAACCCAACAGTAGTCTCAGGATAAGTGGGAGATGCGTTAGAATTTGATGGTTCAGACGATTATGTTAACCTGACGAACCTTGGTGATTTTGGCAGTCAAGTCGGTTCATCTACATTTGAAGCATGGGTCAAAACAAGTTTCAAGGAGGATTGGACAACACTCTTCAAAGTGCTTGATGCTGGCTGTAATATGGCATGGGCAATTGATGTCAACCGAAGCGCGAAAGCCGGTTTTCCACTTGCACAAGACATTGTTCACTATTATGTCCGACATCAAGCTGTCGCTGGATGCATTGATATTGCTGTTGAAATTGAGTTCGCGCTATCGGATGGAAAATGGCATCATGTTGTTTTTGCGGTTGAGGACGCAAGTGAACCAAAAGTCAGCATTTATATGGATGGCAATCCACAGGAGGTAATTGTTGGGAAAGAATCAAAGTTAGACAACTTTGCTCCGTTTGTCGAACCAGTCTATATTGGCGCAGCTAACAATCGGGGCACGGTAGAACGTTTCTTCCCCGGTACAATTGACGAAGTCCGCATATACAACCGTCCTCTCACTGCACCAGAAGTGATTCAGAATTTTGAATCCAAGATTGGGCTTGGTGTTGAACCAACAGAAAAGTTGCCAATAGTCTGGGGCGCACTGAAGACAATTTATTAGTGTTGAACGTGAGTTCGATAAAAAGATTCAATGACTGATATTT
Source organism: Candidatus Poribacteria bacterium (assembly GCA_965237835.1). GTDB lineage: Bacteria > Poribacteria > WGA-4E > WGA-4E > WGA-3G > MSPOR6. The sequence continues at coordinate 3,572,963 of OZ250160.1, forward strand.
CTCAAAAGCACTCAGAAATCAGTATCTATCTATGGTCTCTCAATACGCGGTTATGAAAACGCTAAAAAATACTAATTGATAAACCTCCATTATGTGAAAAAAGCACTTTATTTTCAATACAAAATAGAATAAATTGTCCATTAAATGGGTTTTTTATAGGTATTTCGTATTGATGTTATTAGGTTTAGAGGAATTAGAAAAACTTCACTCATGTAAAATGTGTGTGCGTTTGTTTTCACGAAGTCAATGGTCATAGGGGTAAAAAGTTTCATTTGCACTTATTTTTTACATGAGCCGAACAATTGTGAGAAATGTCAGAATGACTACTTGCTGTCCGTTGGGTAGAACGGAATCCACAATGAAATCGGACACAAAAGAGCGATTCATTTTCCATTAAACTGAAAATACCGAAAAATGAGTGAAACCCAACTTTTTTTATCTTTTGGATGGACGCTCGGAATCGAATATTGAACTCACGTTAGTGTTATACCAAATTAACGGGATTTGTCTTATTTTCCGGCTGGTAGGTGCGGTTTCCTAACCGCATTGATAGATTGGGATCAAATTAATTTGGTATAAGAGGCGCAATGAATTGCGCGACTACAAACGCGTTTTTGCTAATGATAGACGATCATTCAGAAATGGTATTATACCAAATTAACGGGATTTGTCCTATTTTCCGGACGGTATGTGCGGTTTCCTAACCGCATCGATAGATTGGGATCAAATTAATTTGGTATAAGAGGCGCGTGAATTGCGCGAGGACAAACGCGTTTTTTGCTAATGATAGACGATCATTCAGAAATGGTATTACATAATTTTAAAGAGGAAGTTTGGAAATACCCTGGCTATCATTCCTAAAACATACAACTTAAACATTAAGACACTCTAATCGTCTTAATTTCACAAATAACATATTATTGGGTAGGAGGAATAAAAATTTGCGTTATTGCAAACCGATTTTTTATCGGCTATTCATCTTTTTTCTTTTAGTTGCTACTCCGATGGTTACCTATGCCAGCGATTGGGCGAGTTGGCGAGGACCTAATCAGGATGGCACATCTGCAGAAAAAGGACTAATATCAAACTGGTCTGTTGAAGGTGAAAACCTTCTCTGGCAAGCAGATTTTATTGGACGATCCACACCTGTTGTGCTCAACGACAGAGTCTACGTCATTGGGCGAATCGGTAAAGATATAACCGAGCAGGAGCGCATCACATGCTTTGATGCAAAAACTGGTGACCTCTTGTGGAATCATCAAATTAACGTTTTCCATACTACAATTACTTTCAACCGTGTTGGATGGACAAATCCTGTTGGTGATACGGAAACGGGTAATATTTACATGCACGGTGTGCAGGGACTCTTCATCTGCTTCAACAAAGACGGAGACATTGTTTGGTCACGATCACTCACAGAGGAATATGGAAGAATATCTGGCTATGGTGGACGTGTCCACACTCCGATTATTGCTGGTAACCTTGTTGTGGTCAGTTATCTGAATGCAGGTTGGGGTGATCAATCTATCCCACGGCACCGCTATTTTGCCTTTGATAAAAGGAACGGTGATCTAATTTGGGTGTCAACACCGGGAGGTAGACCGCTTGATACGACCTACTCTACACCGGTAGTTACGCAGATAAATGGGCAAATGCTGATCATTGGTGGTAATGCCGACGGTGGTATCTACGCCATGAAACAGACTACTGGAGAGATGGTCTGGGGCTTCAAACTGAGCCAGCGCGGAATCAACACCTCTGTACTTGTTGCAGGTACCAAGGTTTATGCTACACATAGTGAAGAAAATATTGATAGTACTGAAATGGGGCGTGTCGTCTGTATTGACACGACGGGCACGGGAGATGTCACCAAATCCCATGAAGTGTGGCGAAATGATGCTATTAAAGTTGGATATGCCTCCCCAACGTTCAAAGATGGACAACTCTATGTCGTTGATAACTCAGCGAACCTTCACTGTCTCAATGCTGAAACCGGTGAATCTTTGTGGCAGCACAGTATCGGCACTGTTGGAAAAGGTTCACCTGTCTGGGCAGATGGAAAATTGTATGTTACTGAAGTCAACGGTAAATTCCATATTCTTCAACCGGGTGCTGATAAGTGTGAGTCACTGAATGTCCAAAAAATAAGCCGAGAGGAAGATGATCATTACGTTGAAATCTACGGTTCACCTGCTATTGCCGATGGACGAATCTATTTCACCACTGAAGAACGGATCTACTGTATCGGAGGAAAATGATGAATAAAATTTGTTTCATTACAAGGCAGAAAGATTGTGTTCTCATACAATATATGATCTATACAAGCTTGATAATCTGCCTTTTTGCTGTAGGATGTGCCAGTAAAGAGATTGCAGCACCAACGATGAGTACTGAACCCGCTGTTGCACTATTGCTCACGCCTGCCGAAACTACCACTGCTGAGGAACCAGTTGAATTTAGTATCATTGGTTTCGATGCAAACGGAAAACAGACAAGTACAATCGGTGAAATAGAATGGATGCTCACAGGTTTAACAGGCACACTTGAAGACAAAAAATTCACACCGGATAAGAGTGCTGGTGCACAAGCAGGAACTGTCTCTATACAATCCGATGATTTGAAGGCAACATCACGCATTCGTGTAATGCCACCACTGCCGTGGACAGAAGATTTTGAGACTTTAAAACTTGAAAAAGCCCCTGCCCACTGGATCAGTGCTACCGGTAAATATTTCGTCCGAGAGAAAGATGGAAATAAGGTGTTAGTCAAAACTCCTGTCCAACGTGGGTTGAACAAGTCTAACGTCTACTTCGGTCCTCCAACAATGAATAACTATCAGATTCAAGTTGACATGATGGGGACAAGAGACAAACGTCGCGTCCCAGATATGGGATTAATTTGCAATCGATACACATTGGACATGCAAGGTAGACAGCAACGTTTACAAATCCGGTCCTGGGCATCCGATTTACGAATGGCAAAAACAATTGATTTCTCTTGGGAGGTAGATGTCTGGTATACCATGAAAATGAAAGTAGAAATTATTGACGATAAAGCAATAATTAGCGGTAAGGTGTGGCGCACTGGCGAAGACGAGCCTAATGAATGGACTATTACTACCGAAGACCCACTTCCAAATCGTGAAGGCAGTCCCGGTATCTACGCCTATTCCGTGACTGACATCTATTATGACAATCTAAAGGTATGGTGATCTATGATTTTAGAAAAAAGCAGTGGTGCTAAAGGCATCGCAATACTTGCAGACGTTTTCAGTTCATCTTTTTCAATCCTTTCCATTATAATCTTCGGATTGCTCTTAAGTATTGCAGTTTCAGATGTGACGGCTGAAAAGGAGACGGCTTTATGGAGTGGTTCATTAAGTCGTAACATGGTTTCTGATGAGAAAGATATCCCCGCAAGTTGGGATCTTGAAACAGGTGAAAATATCAAATGGGTGGCAGATCTTGGATCACAAAGTTACGCAGGTCCCCTCATCGTTGGTGGTAAGGTGTTTGTCGGAACAAATAACAGAGGATTACGTAATCCGAAACTAACGGGTGACCGTGGTGTTATCATGGCGTTTCGTGAATCAGATGGCGAATTTCTTTGGCAATCAACACATACTAAACTCCCTTCAGGGCGCGTTAACGATTGGCCAGAACAAGGCATCTGTTCTACGCCATATATTGAAGGTGATCGACTATACTATATCTCCAACCGCTGTGAGGTCGTCTGTGTTGACACCGAAGCCTTCCTTGATAATGAAAACGACGGTCCTTTTAAAGATGAAACCGAAACGAGTAAAATTGATGCAGACATCATTTGGATATACGATATGATGGACGAGTTAGATGTCTTTCCACACAACCTTGCTACTTGTTCCCCGCTTGTTGTCGGTGATCTGCTTTTCTTGGAAACGAGCAACGGCGTTGATGAAACACATTACCACATTCCTGTTCCCGATGCCCCAAGTTTTATCGCATTAAATAAAAACACTGGTGAACTTGTATGGGAGGATGCCTCCCCTGGTGAAAATATACTACATGGGCAGTGGTCAAATCCTGCTTATGGGGTTATCAAAGGTGTTCCGCAGGTTATCATTCCGGGCGGCGATGGTTGGGTGTATGCGTTTGAACCCGAAACAGGCAAGATTATCTGGAAGTTTGACTGTAACCCGAAAGATTCTGAATGGGAACTCGGACCAAGGGGCACACGCAATAATATCATCTCAACACCTGTCGTTCATGATGATAAAGTCTATTTAGCAGTTGGACAAGATCCGGAGCACGGCGAAGGTGCTGGGCACCTCTGGTGCATTGATGCATCACAAACAGGCGATGTCACTGCGACTGCTGCGATATGGCACTTTGGTGATAAGCAATTCAACCGTACTATGTCTACTGTTGCCATTCATGATGGACTTCTATACATTTCAGACCTAAGCGGGTTTCTCTACTGCTTGGATGCTAAGACTGGTGACCTTTTCTGGACACACGATACGTTTGCTGCGATCTGGGGTTCACCCTATGTTGTAGATGGTAAAGTCTACCTTGGCGGTGTAGATGGCAATGTTGTCATCTTAAAGACCGGCAAAACAAAAGAAGTATTGTTTGAAACCAACATGGGGAATGCTGTTTATACAACACCTGTTGCAAAGGATGGTGTGCTTTACTTCGTAACCCAGAATAAATTGGTTGCAATTTCAGAATAGGAGACTGTTCACACCAGTATCTTTTGAATCTCTTTCATATCTTGAGAGGTACTATCTCATGGCGTACAGCAACTTTACTTTACCAGCTGCACGGGACGCATTTCAACTTCAAGAGATTGATACCGTTGGTATCTTTTCTAATGTAGAACCACTGATTCCGAGTAAACTTCTCACTGAACTCTTGGAGAGAAATATACCATTAGCCACCGCTATAGGTACCGAGAAAGCGAAGTCAGAACTGATTATCGTCCATGTGCTCGTTGAACTACGTGAACAGTTAGACCATCGCGTTAGTCTTTTTTCTGGGATTGATTTCAACGTAGATGACGAGAATGGATTGACCGGTGTTTGTGATTTTGTAGTAAGTCTCTCACCTGTCCAATTTCATTTGGAGGTACCGATCATCGTACTTGTGGAGGCAAAAAACGATAATCTTGAAGTCGGACTAGGGCAGTGTGTGGCAGAAATGGTTGCTGCCCAACGCTTTAATACTGAACATGATAACGACATCCCTCGCGTTTATGGTGCCACCACGACAGGTGTTCTGTGGAGATTCCTCAAATTGGAAGGGAAGAAACTACATATTGATATGACAGTCCATTCAATTGATCGGTGCGACATGGTCCTTGGGATTCTTACAAGCATGGTAGCACAAAAGGCTTGAGTCTGATAACTGACAGGGCTATTTAGTTTTAGGCTTTTTGTCCATTTTATCCGAAAAGTCGCGATTCGGAGATCGCTCCTACAGCGGAAAGTCTTAGATTGAAAATCTAAATATTCGGAGAACTAAATAGCCCTGGATAACTGAAGTTGGATTATTGAAACTTACATAGATAGTGCGGTTTAGACGACACCTGTACTCAAAAGGTGTGCTTTACATGATAATCAGTAGATATCAATAGAAGTGAAAAATGAACCTTTCTCAAAAAATAGAAAATGCCCGAACAACACTTGATGCACATGTTCGTGAAATTGTAAATTGGCATTTTAGTCCAGAAACCGGATGTCCTTTCTGGTTGGAATTCGCCGAGAACTTGGATTTCGACCCGCGTAAAGAGATCGGCGATTATGCAGATCTCAAATGTCTCGGTCACTTCCAAGACGAATGGCTACGCGGTGGACCGGTGCGTCGATGGGTACCGAAAGCGTATGCTGATAAACCGATCTATGTTTTTGAAACTGGTGGTTCAACAGGCGTGCCAAAATCTCGTATTAGCATCCGTGATTTTCAAATCGACTATGAGCAGTTCAGCAAAACACTATCCAATGATGGGTTTCCCCCCGGTAGCGATTGGTTGATGTTAGGTCCAACCGGACCCCGCCGTTTACGACTTGCAGTTGAACATCTCGCCCAACATCGTGGCGGTATCTGTTTCCTTGTTGACCTTGACCCGCGTTGGGTGAATCAACTTGTCCGTTATGGAAAACATCAGGAATTGGACACATATAAGAACCATGTGATTTCACAAGCACTTAACGTTCTAAAAGCACATGATAACGTTCAGTGTCTTTTCGCAACACCGAAACTGCTCGAAGCATTGTGTGAGAAGATTTCCTTACAAAAAGTCGGTATTAAGGGTATCTTTTGTGGTGGAACAGAGATGAATGCGCAATTCCACCGCTTTGCTCGCGAAGAACTTGTGCCGGGCATAGATTTTGTACCGACCTACGGTAATACCCTAATGGGTTTAGCCACATGCAAACCTTTCGATCCAGCGGATAACTACGCTATTGTCTACTATCCTCCGCAACCGCGTGCTGTCATTGAGTTGGTGAATCCGCAAAACCCAGACGAACTTGTCGAATATGGCGAAACAGGGCGCGTGATGCTCACCACCTTGACAAAAGAATTTTTTGTCCCTCGTTTCTTGGAACGGGATGAAGCGGAACGCGCAAAACCTATTCCTGAATACCCTTGGGATGGCGTAGAAAATCTACGTCTGCTCACTGAACTTCAAGAGACCGTCGTTGTAGGTGTTTACTAAGTTCACTTAATCAAAGAGATAAACATGGAAAAGATTCAAACTGTTGAAATAGAAGATCCGGTATACGAAGAAACCTATACCGCCCATATTCAAAAAAACGGTGCCGCGTGGATGGGATGGATACCAGAAGTTCCTGAAGTGAAATGTGAAGAAAAGACGCAAGAGGAATTGCATAAAACGCTTGTAAAAGTACTTCATGAAACCTTAGTGACTGAAGACGAGGCATGGGAAAAGCAGCTTGAGGAAGACGTTAAAGCTGGTAAACTTGATCACCTTCGCAAGGAAGCTCTTGAGGATTTACGGGCTGGAAAGTGTATTGATCTATAGAACTAACCGTAGATTTTGGACGTTTTATCGGAACCTTCCGCAAGAGATTCAAGAACGCGCAGACGAGAAGTTTGAACTGCTGAAGCAGGATTCAAAACACCCCTCCCTTCGGCTGAAAAAGGTTGGACCAGATTGGGTTGTGCGAATCAACAAGGACTATCGGGCTTTGGCAACCGAACAAGACGGGATTTTTGTTTGGTATTGGATCGGAAAACATGATGAGTATATGAGACGGATCCGGGAAAATTGATGAAATAATTATTTTTACGCCGCTAATCTAAAGAGGAAGCTGAATATGCCAACAAAAATTGAAAAAATCCTTCGGTCACCCTACTCTGTCCCCAACGGATTGCAGGTTACAGACGATGGGTTATGGATAGTTGACCAGATCACAGACAGAGTTGCCTTAGTTGAAATCACATGTGATCCGGACTATCAAGTGCCGAAACTTATCCGTGACATACCGAGTGACTCATCCAACACGAGTGGTATGGCATTCGGTGAAGGTGCGCTTTGGTTAGCAGCGAATGGTCCTGGGGATCGTTGGCGCACTGTTCGTGATACAGATGCAAAACCGGGGGCAGGTGAGATTTTTAAGGTTGACCCCGCTACCGGCGAAACACTTGGACGTTATCCAGTACCAGAAGGCGGCGGCACGCACGGCGTTGAATATGACAACTACGACGAAGGACATCTCTGGGTACAAACGCTTAAAAATCAGGAGATACATAAGGTTAGAACATCTGACTGGTCTGTTCAACACACACTACCCTTGCCGTATGGCAGAGCACATGGCACTGTACGAGTTGAAGATGGACTTTGGGTAATCCATACCTCTGAGCGGCTTATCGTCAAACTTGATCTTGAAGATGGAAAGATTCTGGATACAATTGAAGTGTCAGAGGATTACCCTGAACCACACGGTTTATCCATTTATGGTAATGATTTCCTCTATTGTGATGCTGCCTCTGGATGGGTTGCAAAGATAACCTGTTAGTAGATACACCACCACTATACGAAAACCTAAAAAACAATGATACACATTCCAATTATACGCGCTGGACGTTCCTATAGAAGTTTGAATACTGTCAGCGTTCTACACATCAAAACAGGTGAGCCGTTAGTTGAGGTGAGTCAAGCAAACACTGGCTTGATAGCTAAAGACCTTCGAGATATGCCTTTCCACAGGCAGACACTTGCACAACATTCTGTAGCGGAATTGGTTTCTATGTGTAAGGATGCAGCGCGTCTATTCACAACCGCTGATTTACCGCTTGATGGTGGCACTCAATCTCCAGAAGATTATATCAAACAGGTATCGGGAACAACTGGTTTACCTGAAACACTCTGTCAACAAAACATGGGGAAAATTCAGGGTGTCTTAGAAAATATAGAGACAGTTTTAGATGGTTTAACACGAGGTCTTGATTTGCATATTCTTGATGCAGGTTGGGGTGTGCAAAACGAACGCGTGTTGAGTTACGTCTGTGAAACAGATGTGCTTGGTGCTGTGCTGCCGAGTAATTCTCCCGGTGTCCACTCGCTGTGGATTCCTGCTATCTCCTTAAAAGTGCCTCTTGTACTAAAACCGGGTCGAGAGGAGCCGTGGACACCCTATAGAATAGCGCAAGCATTTATTGGAGCGGGTGTACCACCAGAAGCATTCAGTTTTTATCCAACCGATTATCCGGGCGCTAATGAAATCCTATTCCGTTGCGGCAGATCAATGCTATTTGGGGGTGGTTCAACTGTCGCACCTTGGGTAAATGATCCGCGCGTGGAGATCCACGGACCGGGACAGAGTAAAATCATCATTCATGAAGGACAGAATAAGAATTGGGAAGAATATCTTGACCTTATCATTGAATCGGTTACCAAAAATGGTGGCAGGTCTTGTATAAATGCTTCTGGAGTGTGGGTGACGGCACATGGCAGTGATATTGCCGAAGCGTTAGCGGAACGTTTGAGACGTATTGAACCGAAACCGCTTGACGACCCGGACGCGGGAATTGCAGCATGGGCAAATCCGAAAGCCGCGCACAGCATCTCTTCACTGATAGACCAACACCTCAAGCAACCCGGTGCAACTGAATTGACCACCGGTGAGCGCGTTATTGAATTAGACGGTTGCACTTTCCTTAGACCGACGGTTATTTGGTGTGAAGACCCTGATCATCCTTTGGCAAACACTGAATTTCCATTCCCGTTTGTAAGTGTCGTTGAAGTGCCAGCAGCAAAGTTAGTTGAATCTATTGGCGCAACACTGGTTGCAACCGTGATTACTGAAGACACAGCACTTACGCAAGCACTCTTGGCAACGCCACTTGTTGACCGACTGAATTTAGGGGCAATTCCTACAAATCAAATCTCTTGGGATAGTCCGCACGAAGGGAATCTGTTTGAACACCTCTATCGGCAACGCGCATTTCAACTGAATTACCTACTGAAACAACCTTAATGTTAAGATTTTAAAGGAGCAGTCAACACGTTATGATCAAAAACCCGAATGTCATTCTCATCTACGGCGATGATCTCGGACGCGGAATGCTAAGTTGCTATGGACAGCAACATTTTGAGACGCCCAACATTGATCGTCTTGCTAATGAAGGTATGAGATTCAACCATGCCTACGGTTGTGCCTTCTGTGCCCCATCTCGCGCAAGCATGTTGACGGGGATCCACGATTGCCATCAAGGGACATGGACATATACTAAGGCTGGAATATACAAGAGTATTAGTTCAGGTGAGATGACGTTGAGCGAAATATCAGAGTTGATTCATACAACCGGTTTACAAGCAGGTCCCGATGACGTGTTTTTGGCAGAAATCGCGAAACAAGCGGGTTATGTCACGGGACAGATTGGGAAACTTGAATGGGGTTTTGCCACAACAGCAGATCGTATTCGCAGACACGGTTGGCAGTATCACTACGGTTACTATGACCATCAGCGTTGCCATGGTTTTTATCCTCCTTTTCTTTTTGAAAACGGACAACAGATAGACATTCAGGGAAATACGCATGCGGACTGTGCCAAACATCCAGGTACGGAATCAGATAAAAATATGGAGATCCGTAGGAATCGTCAGGGAAAAGCAGTATATTCTCAGGATATTTTCAACGAAAAAATCGTTGAGTTTCTTCGCACCCATCAGAATGAACCATTCTTCCTTTATCATCCTTCTCAGTTACCGCATGGACCGATTGCCATTCCTGAAATACACCCATCTGTGATACAATCTACTGAATTAACAACATTTGAAAAAGAATATGCTTCCATGATCCTAAAATTGGATGAAACCGTTGGAATCATCATGGACGAACTTGAACGGCTCGGAATTGATGACCGTACGATGATCGTTTTCTGTTCTGATAATGGGCACGAAATATATTACTTGCAGGAAGGACGGACATCCGGTCGAAGAAAGATGTTGGGTGGCGACCCGTTTAATGACATCACTACGAAGTTCTATTCGGAGGACGGGGGTGATGTTTTTAACGGAAACGATGGCATGGCAGGTTTAAAGCGCTCAAGTTTGGAAGGTGGCACACGAATTCCTTACCTTGTTCGTTTCCCTGGAATGGTTACACCCGCCAGTGTGTCCAACCACATGCTCGCAAACTACGATTTGTTGCCAACCTTAGCCGATTTCATGGGAGTGGAACTACCTCAAGCTAAAGATGGCGTGTCGTTCCTACCGACTCTGTTTGAACAACCTGATTCTCAACAACGCCATGAGTGGGTTGTATATGCCTCTGGGCTTGGTCCTGCGCTGGTTACATCAGACGGTTGGAAGTTAAGGTATATCAACAAAACAGACAGTTTCCAGTTGTATCAACTCAACAACGATTACAGCGAAGAGAACGACATTTCAGCAGATAATCCCGACATCGTTACCCGTCTCAGAGGATGGCTGCACAATGCTTGTGACGGTGATTATCGAAATGGTACGCCGCGTGCACATTTTGCTCCGTATCCTAACAGCAACTGATTGGAATATACTCTACAAAATAATCCTACCATTGAATTCATCCCGCCAGCAATACCGAATTAACGGGATTTGTCCTATTTTCCGGACGGTAGGTGCGGTTTCCTAACCGCACCGAATACCAAGAAAAATGAGATAAATCCCGTTAATTTGGTATTAGTTCCATATCAACGCACTTCAGCGATAAACACTTACCTTCGATTTTTAAAACAGATGCTTCAACCGTGGGTGAAACAATTTTTGTTAGACCCATGCAATTTTTGCGCCTAATCATACATTCCTTGCGTGACTGTCAAGGAAGTAAATTAGAAATTGTATCTATTTCTTGAACCTGAAAGTTTTTTGTGAAAAAGTGAGTATTTCATTCCTTTTGATAAACACAATGCATATCTATATTTAGACACACCAAAATCAGAAAATCATTGAAATTATTACACCAATACGTATCCAATTAGAGTTTTGGCATCAAACTTGCCCAAAAACGAAGGGATTCGGTTTAATAGTTCTAACTTCTTGCTCTTATGAACTATTATCTTAAATCGGACTCACATTATCAAAAAAATGTATAAAAGTTGATAAAATATACTCTATTTTGGGAGATAGAAAATGAAATCTTTTTTTGCCCTCGCAAGCATTGCTTTGACGGTACTGTTTCACTTAGGTTGTTCATCTGACATTGAGCAGGCACAATTTGATAATCCTGCAACAATTGATGGTTCTGAGTGGATTAGTGCCGCGCCGCTCCATGATGATGTCGTTTTAGAAAATATGTATGAAGACGAAACCCATAAATTAACTGATAAATCACGCGTCCAGATCGTTACAGTGCTTGAAGGCACAGGTAGAGTGACCCTTGAAGCTCGGTTCCGTGGCGTTCAAGATTTTGGCTTCGGCTTTCCGCTTTACGAATGCGAACTGGTTGATGAAGCTGCTGAGGCTATGGGTGGAATCGCAAAAGGAATGTCTGGAAGTCCTGTGGGTCCTCCTGGTCGTGTTATGGGTGCACTTGCCTATGGAGATAATTTTTCGAAGTCGCCTACACGGTTCTGGGTGACAGCAATTGATGCAATGGAAACTGCGGTTGAGCACCAAACATTTGGTGATTTACTTGATGCCGAACTTGCACCAGCTGCGCCGTCAAGTGGAATTAGTTCGGTGTATTCACCGGTAAAAACACCATTAATGATTTCGGGGATACAACCTAACAGAATTCAACAACTTGCTGAACATTTAAATGGTCCGCGCTTTGAATTCATTGAACTTCTTTCTGACGTTAACGGAGCACCCGATGCACCACCAGTCAAGACAACAAGGCTTGCAGCCGGAGATATGATCGGTGTCGCTGTAGCGATAGGTGACGTTGTCAATGCAATTGGTTTTGGGACTGTGACACAAGTTTATGACGACGATACATTTGTAGCATTCGGTCATCCAATGAACGGAGACGGTAAGGCGGCGTTACCTGTATATAGAGCCGTTGTTAATGGTATTGTTCCGAACTTACAAGCCTCCTATAAATCCACTTCTGCCTACGGCAATCCAATTGGAACAATTACCAAAGACCTCACACCCGCGATTGTCGGTAAACTTGGTGTGCTGCCAGAGATGATCCCTGTGAAGGTGACTTATCAGGTAGGCAGCGGTAGCAAAATACAGAAAAACCATAAAGTTGCGTACGGGCAAGAATCATTTATACCTGTCATTGCAGCTCTTACAATGGATTCATTACGCCAGGAGATAAGTCCAGGGACAGTTGACGCAACAGTTACACTTCACTTCAAAGAAACTGAAACCGCCTATACGGAATCCTTCCGCATCACGTCTCCGGTTGTGTTTTTTGACACGTTAATAAACGTTGGAAGAATAATCACCTCTTTCACCGACATATTCGCAAACAATGCAGGCAAAGCTACGTTGTCAGATGTGTCAATCACTATCAAGGACAGACCGCAGATCATGCTTGCATCAATCCACGAATTGAAAGTGCCAGATGAACTGATCCCGGGTGAAAGTGCTATTTTCACAGTTGTGCTGCTCCCACACTGGAGTGCTGTTAGCGGTGGACGAAAGATAGAGAAAGAGATTACACTGGACATTCCAGAAAATTTCCCAGTGGGAATAGGAATTCTGAGCGTTGCTTCAAAGAATTCTTTCGGTCCTCCTGGCTCTTTTGGTGATATCTTCAACTTTGACTTTGATGGACAAGAGGGTGAAGAAAAACTTCCACCTGAGAATCTTGATGAACTCATCAAACAAATGGAAGAAAACCAGATACAGCTAGGATTGGTCACTATAACGCTTACACCAGAAGGTTCTGGGTTTGGATTTTCAATCTTTGATGACTTTCTGGTGTTGGAAGACAGTGAAATCCCAGAAGACGCGGAAGTAGATACAGAGATGCCAGAAGACCCACCATTACCTGATGATTTTATATTTCCAGACGAGTTACCACTTTCTGAGGGTATCCAACCATCACCACCTATTGAAACCGAAATTATTATTGAAGGTTTTATTGTTACAGGTTCTAAAGAAATATCTGTCACAATAAAAGGTGATGAGAGACCCCAATAGAAAGTGTGACATCTTGAAATAGAAATAATTACAACCGATGGGTAGGTATTGGACCTGCCCATACTTTTCCTATTCCAATTACATCTCCATCCTATACAACTCATAACCTACTCATCTTCACAAAACCTACCGAGTTTGAGGTTTGAAGCCGAATTACACAATTTACTTTTTAATCTGATATTTATCAAAATTCTTCAGATATCAATGTTTATCAGTGTTTTCTTGGTATTTGTTCATGAAAATGCTCGCTGAGAGTAGACAACATCTGTCTTTGTCCTGTGAGTTCAAGTTGTGTTTGATGAAATGTTTTTCGCACGGAACGACTGACATCCTGTATCAAAAGGTAGCTCATGACTTTCACGGCTAAGTTCGCATACGCCCCACTTTGTCCTTTTAGGCTCATGGATGCAAGGTTTAGGTCTGTTTTCAGATCATGCAGAATACCACACGCGTATTCTGCCAATACTGTTCTATACCGTGGTGTTGAGACCATATCCGCAGGATTTCACAAGCACGGAGTGGTTTCCCGAATACGAGCATTGTTCGGACTTTGCCACGGTCTGCAAAGAACAACACGACGACTTTTCCAAAAGTTGGACTTGTGGCTTTAGTCCGACAGACCGGTTTATCGCACCCCCATTGATTGGAGAGGAGTTGGATCGACTTTTTATGTTCCGAGAGTTTCGCCCTTTTTTCATCAATCGTCATCACATAGTTGCTTTTTCCGTGCACAAGGATCGTTTCAAATCCCATTTCTCGCAAGGTGTCAATCAAGTGGCGGCTACCATACCACGAATCAAAGGTGATCGGATAGTTTCGGATATCTATTCCGGTCCCTTCAAAGAAAGACAAGATTTCCTTGAACATAGTGATGACACAGGAGGGTTTATCCGTATTCCCGCGTCCTTGTTTGCTGATCAGTCGCATATTCAGGGGAATGATCCGTTTTCCAATCTTTAGGACGATCCCAATATATTTTGCCCCTTCATCGGCTGTTTTGCTTGAGAAGACCACCAATTGGATGTGTAGGCGAGACCCTCTCCATAGCGAAAAACAAAGGTATCATCCACACTGATGACAATACACAGACGCGATAGCGTAGAAGCACTTTTTGGGACAACCTCCCGGATCGCCTCTAACGCAATAGAACACCCGATACGCACAAAAAGATGCTGCCAAAGATAAAGACTCATCGTGTTCAGTTCCCGATATAGTCTCGCTTTCGGAATAGACAACGCATCCGCCACTTGATTCGGGTTAGTGAGCCCAAACAGATGGCAGGTTGACAAAAACACTAAGGTATTAACAAAATGCTGTTTCAAGGTCCGAAACTGTGAAGACAGAAGCCCTTGAAAAAAAGTGGTAGATTTGATAAGCTGAGTTAGCATGAGATATCCTCCTAATGTTTGTTTATATTCAAATCTGTAATTAGGATGCTATCTCATGCTATAAAAGTCAAGGAAAATCTACACAGCAAAAACGCATTTTCATGGTGCTATACCTTGTTTCTATTGATTATTATTAGGTTCAAGACCATTTTGAAAAATATCAGTTCTTATATTCTTCTTCAAACTCTTTGACTTCACAACTTTCTAATGATATACTAAACATTGGTATCCTCTCCTATTGTGTGAAAAGTTTATTAGGAAAGGATACCATTTTTCGGTAGAACTCGCAACACCTCAAATTCATGCTTGTACAAAAACTTTACACACCCACCCTATACCAGAGCCATTCAGTTTTCAAGTTTTTCAGGACATTTTAGAGAGGGTCGCGATTCGGAGATCGCTCCTACATGGGAGGGGAGGGTCGCGATTCGGAGATCGCTCCTACATGGGAGGGGAGGGTCGCGATTCGGAGATCGCTCCTACATGGGAGGGGAGGGTCGCGATTCGGAGATCGCTCCTACATGGGAGGGGAGGGTCGCGATTCGGAGATCGCTCCTACATAAGAGAACTACCGGACAATTGAATGGCTCTGACCCTACACATTAATAATTGAACTATTTAACATTGAATGATATACTATTAATATCCGTTCATGAGGCAATTTATTTATGTCATAGAGATTAGAAATTTCTGAAACGTAATAGTCTGTAGTATCGTTGTTAATAGCGAAACGGTTTCACAATCCTTTGACAAAAAGGCAAAGGAGGTTTTGTCATGGCGCGCCAAGCGAAAAATGACCTATCGGCTACTGAAGATACTTATTTAGCCACCCAAGCTAAACAAGGCAATGAGGCCGCGTTTAGTCAGTTGTATGAGAAACATTATAATTGGGTATATAGTAAAGCATATAGAATGCTTGGGGATCATCAGGATACAGAAGAAGTCAGTCTGGATGTATTTACTAAAGTCTGGCAGAAATTGCAAAGCGATAAATGGGACCCCAAGAAAGGTAGTTTCCAAGCATGGTTAAACGTATTAGCCAAGCACACAATTATTGATGCAATACGTAGAAGAGATCGGATTCGTGAATCACTTCTCACACTTGAGGAGCAGGACGACCTCCCTCTGAATGAATACGAAGATGCACGACCTGGACCTGACAAAAATATAATAGCCAAAGAGGCACAAGAAATATTAGAAAATGCACTTGAACAGGTTACTAAACCGAATCACCGTATTGCATGGATTTTACGACATTTGGAAGGATGTAGTGTAGCTGAAATATCACGAATTCTTAACCGGAAAGATGGCACTGTCAAAATATGGATATTTAGGTGTGGACAAGAGTTACGACAAATTTTAGTTAACAAAGGAATCCAATGGAATCAATAGAATTGCTAACATGGAGGATAACTCATGCTTTTTTTTAGAAAGACTCCGAAGACCGCTCGGTATAGCGATACCGATATTAAAGAATCGGAGATTTTAGAAGCTTATGCTTGTTGGTTGAAAAACGAAAAACTCAGTCGAAAACAGAAAAATCTTCTTAAAAACATACAGGAATCAACCCACTTTCACGAATTAAAAGAATTGGTTGATTTTGCCCATTATCGTTTTCAGGAAACAGCGAGCGTCATGCCTAATCCTGGGGCGAAGGAACGCGTTGCGGAAAAACTGATGAAAGTTATCAAAGGGAATACCGAAGAGACTTCTCAAGAGACCCCGGTTACGCTTAACTCTCAGGCAGCTTACAGTCCACAAGCAATGGGAAACATGGATACCGATGTTTTCCCTATAGCGAAAACTCCTCCCACCGATGAAGAGTTAAAGCTTTGGCAAAATTCTGAAGCAGGAAAAAATACAGACATCCACACATTAGCGCATCTAAACCTCTCCTTTGAGATGCAAGATGACGAAGTTTCTATCACAGATTTAGGAAGTTCAACACCGACGTATGTTGAAGGAATTCGCGTAAAGGACTCTGCACCGATCGAAGAAGGTTCAGAGTTTAAGTGTGGGGAAATCACTTTTCAGGTAATTGACATCAAAGACTCCTAATCTATCAAGGTGAAATAGGGGAAGGATTTACGAATTGACAACTCAGTTTTATGCCATCTGGCATATATACTCATGCATCTATTCTGCTCCCCTTCGTTCTCACTTTACAAAGAAACAAAGAAGCTGTGCCTAATACGTCTTCACTTGCCTTAACCTATTTTCAGCAAGCGGCGACCTGTTATCAAAAAGCTCAATATGTTGAATCAATTCAACACTATTTATCGGGCTTAAAACATGACCAGAGTCGTTACCATATTTATGCTGACTTGGCTAAAGCCTATGAAATGGTTGGAAAATGGGAACAGGCTTTGGCTTACTTAGACATCGCCCTCCAATTATGTCCCGACTCAAAAACAGTTCTTAGACGTAAATCGCGTATCCAAGAGGAAAAAAATTATTATCAGACACTAATTTCTGATAATAATTTAGCAGAGATTCCTCCAATGGACTTTACCCCAACGCTGCAAACGGGTAATTCGTCACGTCCACAATACGTAGTAGAATGCCAAACTTTCAAACTGACTGTTGAACCTGCCGTAGCCCCAAAAACACTTTGGTATATCTATCAACTCATTGATAGAACACCCAACGATGTCGGCACCCAACTTGACTGTTATCCGCGCAACCAAATAACTATCTCAATCATAAATACACACGATGGCACTCCGCATACACACATTCCGATATGGGCAAGTGGGTGCTATGATGGACATATCCAGTTGCATTATTGTGCCGATGATGAACCGGAACTTGGTGTTTTATATGTTCTCCTACGGCATGAATGGACACATCTGTTAGTTGATCTACTCACAAACGGGAATTGTCCTATTTGGCTTAACGAGGGGCTTGCACAAACGATTGCCCGTCCATTGCTATCCTTTGAGAAACTTTCCCTACAACAGGCATCCAAAAATGGAACGTTACCAAATATGTTGGAACTCAGCCAACCTTACACTGAACTTCCAGCCTCGCAACGCAAAATTGCTTATCTCCAATCAGCAGCGATTGTTGCTGATTTGATTGAAGAGAGCGGTTATTCCTCTATCCGACAACTCCTTTCTCTTTTAGGAAACGGCACTTCAATTGAAACTGCTGTGCAGCAAACTTATAATAACAGTTTAATACCAAATTAACCTGTCACAGGCAATCTTCAACACATCGTTTTTGCTCTTTAAGTTCCTTTACTTGAAAAACTACATAAAGCATTGATAATATAAATCGTATGCTAATTTAATTCTCTTTCTATCACTATGACGAAACTTGATATAGCCATTCTTATCATTGTTGGGTTAGCAGGATTTAGTTGCTACAAAGCAGGGTTCACTCGTAGTATATGGGGTGTTTTTGCTGTCGGGGCAGGACTTATAATCGCAAGTCAATTTTGGCAGCATCTCGCGCCGGTCATCCAAAAAATTATCCCAAATGAAGGCATCGCAAAATGGATTAGTATTATCGCTCTGGTAATTATCACATCTATCGTAACCGATACAATTTTTGAGCGAATCCATTGCATTTTTGAGAAAGGCATTTTGGGATGGTTGAACAGTCTGCTCGGTTTAGGAATAGGTATTACCTCAAGCGTACTCATAATTGCCCTTCTTCTAACTTTCCTGAATCCATATATGGGGGATTTCTTCAAAGACGAAATAGATAACTCACTTTTTGCATCTCACTTGATGGAATTTGGAGAAGAAGTTTGGGCATTTGGTAAAGAGAATGTCAAGAAACATCTCGATCCAGAATAATATCAAATTAACTTGATCCCACTCGGTAGGTGCGGTTTCCTAACCGCACCATAAGCGTCAATTTAAGGAAAGAACTCGTTTGTAGTCGCGCAATTCATTGCGCCTCGGACATTCAAAGAAAAGAGGCGCAATGAATTGCGTGACTACGAACGCAGATATTCTCGTCCTTTGCGTTATTTGAGATGTTGATACCAAAAGGTGCGGTTTCCTAACCGCACCTACCGTTCTGTGAGAAATTCGGTGTCTACCAACCTGCAAGTTTCAAAAATTCTAACGCCATCAAGGTATGTCCCTCTGCATTGGGATGCACACCGTCTCGGGTTGTCCACAATGCCCCGGGTCTCGCTGCAACAGCACTATCAAACGCCTCATTTATCCGAATTAGCCGTGCGCCAAACTCTTCGGCAAGCTTATGGATGCTTTCGTTGTAAGCATCTACTGCTAATGGGCGTGGGTTTTCAACATCCTCTTCAATATAGAAAATTTCAAATAGGAAAAGCGGTGCACTCAACTCATCTTTCACACGTGTAAGAATTCTACGATAGCACGCTTCCCAGATTGGTAGATATTCTTCATTTGAGATGTCCTGTCCGAGCTGACGACTTGCATTGTTGATGCCGATTTTCACTGAAAGCCAATCCGGTTTTTCATCAATGACATCGGTATCCCACCGGTTTTCTAAACCTTCAACGATATCCCCACCAATCCCTTTATTGACATAAGTGATCTCCCGTTCAGGATATTTAGCAGTAATCAAATCGGTTATTTTTCGGACATACCCGTGTCCAAAAGGTGCGTGATCACCACGTCTGCCACAATCCGTGATGCTATCGCCAATGAATAGCACCTTGTCCCCTGATTGAAATAATAAATTACTCACAAACTATCTCCTTTATGTGATATACTAATTATTGGACGTTTTAATTTATTTACGTGTTGCTCAAAATCTGACGATGCAATTAACTTACCACATTTTCAATAGAATGCCAACATGAAAAATTTAGGAGTTCTCCACGTCATCACGGACACAACACTCCAATCCCGATTTACCCATCCGCAACTGGCGGAGCTTGCAATTCAGGGTGGTGCGGATACTGTCCAATTTCGGCACAAAAATGGAACAACACGTGAACTGATAGAGATAGCAGAGCAGATGCAGGTGGTATGCACACAACACGGCGTACCGTTGATCGTTAACGATAGAGCAGACATTGCACTGGCAGTTGGTGCAGATGGGACGCATTTTGGACAAGATGATATGCCTGTTGCTATCGGGAGAAGTATTCTCTCGCAAGAAACCATCATCGGAGCATCAGCGCGAACTGAGGATAAAATACTTGAGGCAATTTCAGAAGGTGCAGATTATATCGGGTTTGGACCTATCTATCAGACCTCCTCAAAATCGGATGCTGAAACACCGAAGGGTTTAGAACGATTGCATCGAATGTGTGAAATAGCAGATTGTCCGGTGATAGCCATTGGCGGAATTACGTTGGAAACCGCGACTGAAGTGATTCAGGCAGGTGCACACGGGATTGCGGTCATTTCTGCCGTGTGTGGACAAACTGACCCTCTCGCAGCAACACAAAGTATTATGCGAGAGATCCAGAAAGCAAAACAAGCGAAAAATACTTCACGGGATTAGACAAATTATGAGCGAATACAGTCACATTGATGAACTTGGCGGACCTACAAGAAAATTATCACCTAAGGAATTCAGAGAAGTAGATCAGGTCTATGAACCAGACTTTGATAAGATTGAAGAAGATTTCGTGCAAAAATTATGGAATGCACAACGTTTTTTCACTGCAAATCTCACCTCAATTGACGGGAAAGAAATTCGTGTACTGAAACCCGGTGTCTGGAACCGTGAAGTAGGTCCCGATTTTATGCACGCGGAGATTGAAATTAATGGCAAGTTGCATGTCGGCGATGTTGAAATTCATGTCAAATCATCGGAATGGTACGCTCACAAACACCACCTAAATTCAAGATATAACCGTGTTGTGCTCCACACGGTCTTATATGATGACGACTTCAATTTACGCACCCGCCTTCAGAATGGGAAACGAATCCCGACGTTGGAGCTGCTCAAATGGGTAGATGCTCCCATCGGAGACCTATTTGACGAAACTATACAAGCGGATGCAGAAGCATCAAATTTCTGTCGAGTGACAGGAAACCGTTTAAACATAGAAAACTTGAAGAGCGTCTTTGAGTCGTTAGGGACTGAACGTTTCTTAGAAAAAGCCGATGCTGTCCGGCTTTTAAGGACACGTCTCAATTTTGAGCAAATTCTCTATGAAGGAATGATGGAAGCGTTGGGCTACTCACAAAACAGCAAACCCTTGCGCGAATTAGCACAACGTGTGCCGTTTACGGATTTTGATCATAAGTCGGATCATGAAATTCAAGCCATCCTCTTTGGTGTTGCGGGTCTGTTACCATCGCAATTAGAGAAACCTTTGCCTGCTGATGCGGCAAATGACCCGTTAATTGTGGCATTAGAAACACTATGGAAGGTATCGGAACACGTTACACGCGCGGATCGGATGAATGCATCGCAATGGCGTTTTGGTAAGATACGTCCTTTTAACTATCCGACCCGCCGCATTGCTGCTATGAGCCAGTTAATTCATCACTGCCGCGGAAGTCTAATGATGTACTTCTTGCCTACATGTGAAAAGGCAACAACCGTGGATACACCTAAGTTGTTACGAACTATCAGGAATGAACTTCTCAACCTTTTGATGCTTGAACCTGCTGGTTACTGGGAAACACACTCCAACTTTGGGAAGGGGGGCACTAACAAAGCAAAACTCATTGGTCCTGATAGAGCATTAGACATCATGGTCAACAAAATCCTACCTGTAGCATATATTTGGGCAGTCGAATCAGACAGCAGAGAATTACAGAACGGTATATTGAGACTTTACAGTGACTATACCAAATTACAAGAAAATGCTATCATTCGTCAGGTTGGAAAACAGGTTTTCTCAGAAGCACAGCCGATGCGTCTAATCAAACCCACTGCTAAAATCCAACAAGGTGCAATTCGGCTTTACAAAAACTACTGCGCCGACCAACTCTGTGACCTATGCCCCCTTTTTGAGCACAACGCTGTCTTGCTGGAGAAAGGTTAATATGGGTTTGAAAGCCTCCCCTCTAACTGATGAATCTTATTGGACAACGCTTTGGGATGGACAACAGCATAAAATTCGTCACCTCAGATGGGTTTATGTTGCGAACCGTCATCTCGCGAAGTTGTTTCATCGTGCCCTTACTAACTTTAAACATCCGACCCTGATTGAGTTGGGATGCGCGGATTCGTTGTGGTTGCCATATCTTGCAAAACATTATGAGAGCAAGTGTTACGGTATTGACTTTTCAGAGTTGGGATGTCAACTTGCTCAACGGAATCTTGCCCTTGCAGGTGCAGAAGGCACAATTCTCTGTGAAGATATTTTCGCATTCGCGAAAACGCATAGTGCAGCGTTTGATTTTGTGTATTCAATGGGATTGATTGAACATTTTACCTCGCCACAAGCGGTTTTGGAAGATATGTTTAGTCTTCTCAAACCGGGTGGAACAATGCTCACGACAATGCCAAATTTACGCGGCATGTATACGCCAATTGCTCGAATTGCGAGTCCAAAACTCCTTGCCACACACCAAGAGATTCCACCTATGAGACTGTCAGCACTGATACGGAATGTCGGATTTCACGTTACAGAATTTGGATATACAGGCGGTCCATTGAAACTAAGCGTTGTTGATTATTCTCCGTGGCGGGCAGTTATCGGCAAATGGGGACATGAAGTACTATGTAAGTGCGTCAATTTAACAGATATTGTGGTTGGGAATTTGCTTGCTGCGCTCCGTGTGCCAAATCAGCAGTTAACATCGCCTTATGTATATGCGATATGTACAAAGCCGAAATAGACGTACTCAAATCCCCCATTTTGTACATTTAGACAGAGAAAATTATCTCAAAAATCCGTAATCTGATATAATGTCAAAAAATAAACTGTTAACATCCATATTAATTTCAAGGTATATTTAGTGTACATTGCACATTTTGTGAATCCACGATCTGGGAGCAATCACAGACTCCCATAATTTGAAACAAAAGGAGGTGAGTGCTAAGTAGTCAAAACACAGATTTACCTTGATAAATGCAGATTTAGATATTTCAAGCGATAAACGATAGGCGTTTTAGGGGTTCAATCCCCCTATGTCGCATACAGTTGTCTGTGTCCGGATCGAACACACCTAATACCCAATTAACGCGGTTTGTAGCGCGAGGTCCCCGTGCCTCGCAACCGTGTGCTATATCAAAAGACTTCTAATCACGTTAATTTGGTATAACAACAACCAAGTTGGGAAACGACTGTAAAGGTTTCATTCATGAGTGAGACGAACCCTGACACTGTGAGGACACTCGGCGTAGAAAAAGCGTTAGTGTTTCGGCACTAACTTTGACGGTTCTTCCACCTGCTTAGGCGGGTGCTAATCGGGAATTGTATGCGTTTATGGACAATTACCCAGGTTTAAAGGAACAGAAATCTCATGAGAACGTTTTGTATTATAACAATTATGTTGCTTTGTCTTTCAGTTGCTTCAGCAAAAGAGACTTTCTTTTCTGCGCTTGAAAGCCAAGCAGAAGTGGAAAAAGAGGGTGGAACCGTTGTTGGTGGCAGTTTCGTGCCCGGTAAATTTGGCAACGGTTTTGTTAGTGAAGAACAGGGTGATGTCATACACTTTCCTGTGGAAGATCGGTTTGTCAACCTTGAAGAAGGCACCGTTGAGTTATGGGTAACGATGGGATATGATATTTCAACAGTTACGGGTGAACTGTTTATGTTTATGACTTACAAGCGCGGAACCGATGCGGTTTTCCTGCAATTCAACAATGGTGGAATAGCACAGATGCGGATTAAAAGCGCGTCCACTTGGATCGATGCAGATAGTGTTGCGCTCAATTGGAAAAAGGGTGAACACCATCACATGGCAGGCACATGGGGACCGGATGGGTTAAAACTCTATCTGGATGGTAAACTTGAAGCAGAAAACGGTTCCACAGACGGACCTACAGTTTTCGCAGAAAACTTTCAAATTAACAATGCTGCTCCTCCTGATCCAAATTTTCCAACTAATTGCGTCGTTGACGGACTGCGGATCTCTGATCATCAAAAGGAAGTTGATGAATTGGTGCTTGGTGAATCTGCCTCTGTCCAACCTCTTGGAAAATTGGCTACAACTTGGGGACAATTGAAAACTGTAAAATAATTGATAGGTTGGAACTACGGTTCCAACCTATATACTTTCATTGGTTGAACTACTGCTTTGTCCACCTAATTTTTGTGGTTTGTCCGTCGGGTTTCGCAAACTCTACCCGACCTACAATATTTTGGTGGACACAACACTACTCTGATCTCAACTTTCATATCACAGAACTGAGGACTATAAATGTGTGATAGACCCCGCCCTAAAGGGCGAGGCTTCCGCAAGTTTATGCGAAAGCATTTGTGGTATCAACAAGGGTTGCTTGCTATGCAAGTCTAACACCCTCTCCTCCAAAGGTTGCTACCCCAACCTTGAATCGTAAAATAGATAGAATCAACCAAGATTCACCATTACGCGTCTTTCTTGGTATATGAAATGCCACAAATGTAAGTTTTTGAATTAGCAGCAAAAATGTTCCGTTGAAGCGTCCAGTCTGATATTAATTATATCACATTTTTTGACGAAGGTCAAGGTTTTTTCAACAATGGAGGTCTTAGTTTCCGCTACTACATCCCCGCCTTGAAAGGCGAGGTTTTGTAGCGGAAGATTTGATAAATGTATAAAACAGAAAGCCCGCTTTTCACCGCGGGAACCGAAGGATATAACACATTTCGTATTCCGGCACTCGCTGTCTCTAATGATGGAACGCTATTGGCGTTTTGTGAAGGTAGACGCAAAGGGGGTGGCGATTCAGGTGACATTGATATTGTACTGAAACGGAGTTTTGACAACGGAGAGACATGGCAACCGATACAAGTTGCTGTCTCAACTGGAGCAGATACGGACGGCAATCCGGCACCAGTTGTTGACAGAGATACCGGAACCATTTGGCTACTTTTCTGTAAAAACTTCGCTGATGGTGGGGAAGGAAGGATTATTGCAGGAGAGGCACCACGTACTGTCTTGGTAACCTCCAGCACCGATGACGGTGAAACTTGGGCAGAACCGAAGGAAATCACTGCCAATACGAAGTTGGACACGTGGACATGGTATGCTACAGGTCCGTGTCACGGCATTCAATTGGCAAGTGGAAGAATGGTAATTCCGTGCGATCATGTGCTTGGGAACAGTCGGAATTATGCGGAGATGGGGTATTCGCATCTTATTGTTAGTGATGACCATGGCGAGACGTGGCGAATCGCTGGTGAAGCGCAGCCCGGCACAAATGAGTCGGTTGTCATTGAGACAGTAAACGGTGATCTCTATTTCAACTGTAGGAATTATGTTGCCCCGAAGCGACGCGCTTACGCATGGAGTTCTGACGGTGGCGATACGTTCACCGAATTTGGTTACGACGACGATCTGATTGAACCTATCTGTCAAGCCGGCATGGTTCGTTATACGGATGCCAATTCCCATGATAAAAACCGCGTGCTGTTCTCTAATCCTGCAAGTTCAGGACGAGAGAAGTTGACGGTGCGTATCAGTTACGATGAGTGTCGTAGTTGGAACGCTGGCAAAGTCTTGCACGAAGGTCCTGCTGCTTATTCTGATCTCTGCGTTGATTCAGACATGAATATTTGTTGTCTCTATGAACGTGGTGAACGTGGCGCGTATGAAACGTTGTCATTCGCGAAGTTTGATTTAGCGTGGTTGACAGATGGAGAGGATACGCTGTAACACAAGATTAATAGAATCTATAGATTCCAAGTGTTAATTTGACATTACGATACTCCTTTCCCACCCTATTAGGAAATCTATAATCAAGTTAATTTGATAAAGATTCCCCTTTGCAAGGGCAGATTTCCATAATCCGCTATATCTCAAAGGAGGTTAACCGATGAACTTAAAACGACGAATCAGCAAACATTTGTTTGGACAAGCACGACGTAAAAGAAGTAAGAGGTACTGGTTACTAATTTGGCTTGTATCAACTTTTGCGGCTTGTGATGTGCTTCTTCTTTTTCTATTGACGAAAATTTTCTTGCCTTTCCTGATAGATATCTCCCCGTATCTGCTCCCCGAACAGGCTCAAGATTACGCGCATCTTTCTACTTTCACCGCACCCAGAAAACCAGTCACCGCAATGGCGTTTACGCCAGATGGCAAAACCCTCGCGTGTGCTGCGTATAATGAGATTATATTGTGGGATGTAAAAACTGGCGATCCTCAGTACACGATGAAAGAGCATGAAGGAATAGTTACTGCTTTGACATTTTCACTAGATGGCAAAACTTTTGCGAGTAGCAGCAAGTCTAAACAGTTTCCAGTATTATTATGCGATACCGTTACAGGACAAGTAAAAGCCTCTCTATCAGGACATACATTTTGGATAGCGACTTTAGATTTTTCCCTTGATGGCGATACTCTGGTTGGTGCGAATGGTAGTGGTTTGATAACAGCGTGGGATACCAGCACAGGTATTACACACAAACACTTACCTGGAACATTTGCGTTTGCGCGCCTCATATATGGGGATTACAATAGAGAACGCATCATCACCAGGTGGAATCGGGATGCACGGGTTAAGAACGTTGGGAACACACCAAAGAGTTTGCATTCTGTTCTGAATTCTAAAACGTTTGAAGATGATGGTATAATTGCAATAACACCAGGTCCCAATCTCCTACCAATTTATCTCTCATCACATACGTACCCAGTTCAAGCATTGGCATTTTCCTCAGACGGTAAAACACTTGCCAGTAGTAGTCAGAGTGAGTTTCAACCTTTAAATATCACTACTGGAGAAATCCAACTGTGGGATGTTGACACAGCAATGTCTATATCAACCCTCAGGACACCTGGAAGAGATGTAAACACCCTCGTATTTTCTCCGGATGGTAAAATCCTTGCCAGTAGCGGCAGTAGAAGATCGAGAGATCGTTTCAAGATTCTCATCTGGGACTTGACTACCCATCAATTGATCTCTATGATAGATACAGGTTCGCGGAGTGAAATCACTGCTTTAGCGTTTGCTCCTGATAACACTACCCTTGCAAGTGGTAATCGAAGCGGCAAAGTAGATCTATGGGATATTACAGGTCAAATCAGAAAATGGACGTGGTAGAATTCTTCGCAGGGATAGCTGGCAATGATTATTTTAAGTCAAATGTTATCAATCGGGCAAAATTTGATTTGAAAGACACAATTTTCATGCTAAAATACTTAATAGATAAAATAGAGCATCAAAAATCAAAAACATTGTAGGTGCTCTTTGTAAGCGCGCCTATAGCACTTACCGTGAAGCATTTGCGGAGAAATATCTATTTTCAGATTTTGCTATAATTACTATAGTTTGGACAATTTTAAGTTTTGGATAATTTTAAGTTTTTTAGAGACAAAAAGCAGAAAAGAGGGTATCCTTTCAATATATATTTTTCTAAAAGGATAATTAAAATGGACCCTCTTCCCCGCTTATATTCTATGTTATCAGAATATCAACACCACTTCAAGTATAAAAACTTCAACCATTTTCGCACTTTTGTCTTGGGTTTGATAAATACCCCGCATCGTGGCACAATGACACAGATATATCTATCAACAGAACAATCAACAACCTATTGGCCACTACCGAAGTTTCTCTCTCGTAGCGTATGGAGTGTTGATAAAGTCACATCAGTATTGACACAACAAGTTCAATCCGTTTTCAATAAAGGTGTCTATGTCTATGATGAAACCCATTCTACCACTGATGGTCTTCAGCAATATGGCACGCATTTCTTCAGAAACACGCGGTATAACAAACGCAACAAGAACCAATCAAAGTTCCATCACGGACACGAGTTCGGTGCTATCGGTTGGCTCTGTGAAACACCACAAGGGGTGCGTCTGTTTCCGTTAGCGGCTCGGGTGATGTGTCCGGGCAAAAAACGGGATAGCAGTCTTGCGGTGCTCAAGCGTATCTGTGCTCAGATGCCTGCGGGTCTGATAGTATTTGACAGAGGCTTTAATAGACGCAAGGTGTTTACACAAATCCTTTCACAAGGACACCACTTACTCTGTCGCACAAAGTCAAATGCTGTGTTCTATTATATACCCAAACCACCCAAGCAACAGGGACAAGGTAGACCGAAACGTTATGGAGGTCGTGTGCATCTACCCTATCTGCAGTATAGAGATATCATCGTGAAAAACAAGACCCTTTCTGTCGCAGACAAAATCGTGCGGACAAAGATGTGTCCGGTAGATGTGCGGCTCGTTGTGATACGCACACGCCCAAAGAAGTCTAAACCCTATCGCTATTTTTGTTTATTCACCTCCGACTTAGAACGTCCGGTAGACGAGTTGATCCAACACTATAGAAATCGGTGGCAGATTGAAACCGCATTTCGAGATGTCAAACAGAACTTCGGTTTTGATACATATCAACTCCGCAACCGCAAGAGTTTGAACCGGTTTGCTCAACTCAGTTTTGTCGCAGCAACTCTCACACAACTCATTTTCACAAAGACAACGACCAACACAGCATCGGAAACGAATATAGACGAGGTGCCTCTTGACTTAGAAGACGTGCTGCTGGCACTAAATAGGCATTGGTATAAAGCCAAATATCTGACACGCGGGTTGATGACCGCTTATTTGCAACGATGTTTCCAACAACAATGTTTTTCTGCGAGTTACGAGCCGAGACAAAACTCAAAGAAAAATCTAAAGATAGTTGAAGATTCTACATGAAACTGACCAGATTTACATATTTTTACGATAATCGCAAAAATAGTGTCCAAAATGTAGTGATTTCTAACAGAATTCAGAGATGTAAGAGTGTTTACAAAACAAATCTAACACCTGATCGGAAGTCCTAACGGGATGAAATTGTCCAAACTATAGTATAATTAAGGAAGTTTGGACAATTGCAATCTGTTGTATGTTGAGTTTTCAAATATTTCCTGATTTTTCTGCAGGTTTTCACAAGGTCGTAACTCACAGAAAAAGAACTGCGGTGTAATAAAGAGCAGCCCCAGCGGGGCGACAAGTGTATAAGTATAATCTCGTATTAATGTCTAATATATTGAATATACCGAGATGTCAGACAAAAACTCTAAAAATTGTCCAAAGTATAGTAATAAAAAGAAACGTGGTATATTTTACTAAAATCAAAATGCGGAGGAATTCCGATGAAAACCGTCTTGAAAAAGATCATAACAAACCGAGTTGTTATTATTACCGTGATCGGCTGCCTACTAATTATTGGTTGTCTGAAAGTTATTGACCAACTTGCAGAAGATAAAGAGGTTACCGACACGCAAGCAGAGTTTGGTCCTATTGCTGGTAACTCTCACGTGCCATATACGTATCCGCCGTTTGCTGAACCATCACTTGAAAAACTTGTCGCAGAACTGAAAGTGGAACTCGGTGTCCAGGATGCTGATATCAATGTAGAAGAAGTAGCCGCGGCAAATACGCTTTATACCCTAAACTACATGGATAGTCGCCTGCCACCCGAAGAAGTCATCGCTGCGTGGACAGAACGAAAAAAACTTGTCATCGCCAACCCTGAGCTGCTCTGGACCCCTGGGTTCACACTCCCACCTTACGTTATACCGCCAGGCGATGTAAGAAAATGGGGAAGGGGGGCCCATTTCGGAGGTCAATTATACGACTACGAATTTAGGTACGGTGTTGATTTTACTAACACAGAGGAACAGCTGGAAAGGATATACGCGGTTCGGGATCAGGCACAGAAAGGTGAAATACCCAGTGAAGAAGCCAGACGAAAAAGGGGAAAGATTCTGGTAGAGAGGCTTGACCTGCTTTCTGCTGCTAAATACTTTCTAAATAACGGTGGTGTTGGCACCGTTGAATTGGAACTTGGTCGTGAATATGCGGAGCGTGCTTTCAGCGAAAACCCGGATTCCGTGGAGGCACTGCATATTTGGGTGCTTTGTCACGATACACAAGAACAATGGGAAACCGGTTTCCGTCGTATGCTTGACGAGTTCCCGAACTCTGCCATCGCACATAGTGGTCTCGCCGGTGTGTTATGTCGACGTTTGTCGCGTCCTGAGGAGGGACTTCTCCATATCCAAAAAGCGATTCAACTTGACAGTCGCATTCCACGTTATAATTATTTGTTGGCGGAATGTTATCGGGAAGCGGGTGAACACGAGAAGGCACTTGCTGTCTACCAAGGTATGTCTATTATTGAGTCACACGTTCTACATGATTATTTCGTTGAGAGCCAAATAAATGCCTACGGACTACGGATGCAAAATGAAAATGGGGATACTAACAACGTTGAGTAAGAAATATCTGTACTTATATTTCTCATACTGGTCTTGAACCTAATAATAATCAATAGAGACAAGGTATACCGCCATGAAAATGCGTTTTTGCTGTGTAGATTTTGCTTGACTTTTATAGCATGAGATAGCATCCTAATAAACATATTTATAAAACACAGTGTATATTAGGAGAATATCTCATGCGAACTCAGCTTATCAAATCAACAGTCTTTTTTCAACAACTTCTTTCTTCTCGTTTTCGGACTTTGAAAGAACGTGTGGTCAAAACCATAATGTTGCTTTCATTGTGTCATCTATTTAGTCTCTATAACCCGAATCAAGTGTCAGATGCGTTATTTATACCGAAAGCGAGCCTATATCGGCACCTGAACGAAGTAAGTCTTTATCAGTGGCAGCATCTATTTGTGCATATCGGATGTTCTGTTGCACTCCAGGAGATCCGGAATGCCGAGTCGCAAAGTGCTTCAACACGATCTCGGAAGTGTATCACGATAAGTGTGGATGATACACATAACGCACGAGACGCAAAGAAA
Organism: Candidatus Poribacteria bacterium; assembly: GCA_965237835.1. Classification (GTDB taxonomy): domain Bacteria; phylum Poribacteria; class WGA-4E; order WGA-4E; family WGA-3G; genus MSPOR6. The sequence continues at coordinate 3,603,736 of OZ250160.1, forward strand.
GTGTCTTATTGCTACAACTGGTGGTCTTCAAAAGCGAACCAACCGAAAAAAGGACAAAATATATTAGGCATCACCATCAAGATTGGCAAAATGAATATTCCGCTGAATATGTGTCTTGTCAGCAAACAAGGGAGAGGCAATACGGATAAACCCTCCTGTTTTGTTTCTATGCTCAAAGAAATACTGGATTTCTTTGATGCGGAAGGGGTGGATCTTCGGAAATATCCAATCACCTTTGATTCGTGGTATGGCAGTCGCAAACTGATTGACATCTTGCGAAAGATGGGATTTGAGACGATCCTGATACATGCTAAAAACAACTATGTGATGACTATCGGTGAAGAAAAGGCAAAACTTTCGGAACATAAAAAGTCAATACAACTGCTACCAAATCAATGGGGGTGTAATAAACCGGTCTGTCGCACCAAAGCCAGTAGTCGGACATTTGGAGATGTTGTGCTGTTGTTCTTTCAAGATGGCGGAAAAATACGAACGATGATGGTTTTTGGTAAACCCTTGCGGGCGTGTGAAATACTCCGAATATGGTCGCAACACCACGGCATAGAACAGTTTTGGCGGCATTTGAAAACAGACTTGAACCTTTCATCAATAAGTTTAGAGGGACGACAGGGGGCTTATGCGAACTTAGGTATAAAAATAGTGAGCTACCTCCTGTTACAGCAAGTGAGTCGTTCAGTGCGTCTAACATTTCATCAAACACAACTTCAACTTTCAGGAAAAAGGCAGATGTTGTCTACTCTCAGCGAGCATTTTCATGAACAAATACAAAGAAAACACTGATAAACATTGATAAACATTGATATCTGAAGAATTTTGATAAATATCAGCTGTATAACAAATAAGGAGGAATTGCCTTGAAAACCATTTTAAAAAAGATCATAACAAACCGAGTTGTTATTATCACCTTGATTGGCTGCCTACTAATTATCGGCTGCCTGAAGGTTCTTGACCAAATCACAGAAGATAAAGAGGTTACCGACACGCAAGCAGAGTTTGGTCCTATTGCTGGTAACTCTCACGTGCCATATACGTATCCGCCGTTTCCTGAACCATCACTTGAAAGACTTGTCACAGAACTGAAAGTGGAACTCGGTGTCCAGGACGCTGATATCAATGTAGAAGAAGTAGCCGCGGCAAATACGCTTTACACACTAAACTACATGGATAGTCGCCTGCCACCCGAAGAAGTCATCGCTGCGTGGACAGAACGAAAAAAACTTGTCATCGCAAATCCTGAGCTGCTTTGGACACCCGGGTTCACACTGCCACCTTATGTGCTACACCCAAACGATGCCCCTGGGTACCCCGTGGGAAAGTTATACGACTACCGAGTTGAATACGGTGTTGATTTCACACTCACAGATGAGCAGTTGGAAAGACTAAACGCACTTCGAGATCAGGCACAGAAAGGTGAGATTACCGGAGCAGAAGTTGGTCGAAAAAGACTTGAGATTACGGCAGAAGGTCTCGACCCACTCACTGCGGCTAAATATTTTCTAAGCAAGGGTAGTATCGGATCCATTGAATTGGAGGTTGGTCGTGAATATGCGGAGCGCGCCTTCAGTGAAAACCCCGATTCTGTGGAGGCACTGCACGTCTGGGTAATTTGTCATCCATTTGAAGAACAGGAAGCCGGATATCTCCGCATGCTTGACGAGTTCCCGAATTCTGCCATAGCACATCGTGATTATGCCGGACTTTTATGTCTTAAATTATCCCGTCCCGAGGAGGGACTTCTCCATATCCAAAAAGCGATCCAACTCGACAGCCGCATTCCGCCTTATAATTACCTGTTGGCGGAATGTTATGGGAGAACTGGTGAATACGAGAAGGCTCTTGCTGTCTACCAAGGTATACCTATTATTGAATCATTCATTATTCATGACTATCTCGTTGAGTATCGGGCAAAGGTCTATGGACTACGGATGCAAAATGAAAATTCTACACCTGTTGAGTAGTATAGGGATCCAATAGAGTTTATGACCCCTGATGAAATTTGGCAATCAAAATTGGTAATAACAGGCGTAAGGGTTGGGTTTCCCAACATATATGGAGTTGTTATATCGTAGATCAGGCGAGGTGACCTCGCCCCTACGAATACCACACACGTATTATGCCGGTTTCCAAATTGCTTATACCGAACTCTTGCTAATTATATCTGTGGAATTTGTCCAAATCAACACCGAATACCAAATCAACGGTATGAATGTCATTAAGGTATTCCCCGTGTGGTATTCTGGATGATTCCCCGGGTCGTTCCTACAGAGTATAAGAGGTGTATCAAGTACGCCGCCGCCGCCTATTGTATTGTGTTAATAACATTTATGAAGCACCCTAATTAATTACTATAGTTTGGACAGTTTTATCCTGTCAGGACTTCCGATCAGGAGTTAAATATGGTTTGTCCACACTCTTGCATCTCTGAATTCTGTTGGAAATCACTGTCCTTTAGCCATTATTTTTGAAATAATCGTCCAAATATGTCCATCTGCTCATTTTCATGTAGAGTCTTCAACTATTTTTAGATTTTTCTTTGAGTTTTGTCTTGTATCGTAACTTGCAGAAAAACATTGTTGTTGGAAACATCGTTGCAAATAAGCGGTCATCAACCCGCGTGTCAGATATTTGGCTTTATACCAATGCCTATTTAGTGCCAGCAGCACGTCTTCTAAGTCAAGAGGCACATCGTCTATATTCGTTTCCGCTGCTGTGTGGGTCGCTGTGTTTGTGAAAATGAGTTGTGTGAGAGTTGCTGCGACAAAACTGAGTTGAGCAAACCGGTTCAAACTCTTGCGTTTTCGGAGTTGATATGTATCAAAACCGAAGTTCTGTTTGACATCTCGAAATGCGGTTTCAATCTGCCACCGATTTCTATAGTGTTGGATCAACTCGGCTACCGGACGTTCTAAGTCGGAGGTGAATAAACAAAAATAGCGATAGGGTTTAGACTTCTTTGGGCGTGTGCGTATCACAACGAGCCGGACATCTACCGGACACATCTTTGTCCGCACGATTTTGTCTGCGACAGAAAGGGTCTTGTTTTTCACGATGATATCTCTATACTGCAGATAGGGTAGATGCACGCGACCTCCATAACGTTTCGGTCTACCTTGTCCTTGTTGCTTGGGTGGCTTGGGTATATAATAGAACACAGCATTTGACTTTGTGCGACAGAGTAAGTGGTGTCCTTGTGAAAGGATTTGTGTAAACACCTTGCGTCTATTAAAGCCTCTGTCAAATACTATCAGACCCGCAGGCATCTGAGCACAGGGACGCTTGAGCACCGCAAGACTGCTATCCCGTTTTTTGCCCGGAGACACATCACCCGAGCCGCTAACGGAAACAGACGCACCCCTTGTGGTGTTTCACAGAGCCAACCGATAGCACCGAACTCGTGTCCGTGATGGAACTTCGATTGGTTCTTGTTGCGTTTGTTATACCGCGTGTTTCTGAAGAAATGCGTGCCATATTGCTGAAGACCCTCAGTCGTAGAATGGGTTTCATCATAGACATAGACACCTTTATTGAAAACGGATTGAACTTGTTGTGTCAATACTGATGTGACTTTATCAACACTCCATACGCTACGAGAGAGAAACTTCGGTAGAGGCCAATACGTTGTTGATTGTTCTGTTGATAGATATATCTGGGTCATGGTGCCACGATACGGGGTATTTATCAAACCCAAGACAAAAGTGCGAAAATGGTTGAAGTTTTTATACTTGAAGTGGTGTTGATATTCTGATAACATAGAATATAAGCGGAGAAGAGGGTCCATTTTAATTATCCTTTTAAAAATAAAATATATATACTGAAAGGATACCCTCTTTTCTGCTTTTTGTCTCTAAAAAACTTCAAACTGTCCAAACTATAGTATAATTAAGGAAATTCAGATGAAAGAAACCCCAGAAAAACAGCCAGAATTCAATCCCGAAACTTACACGGATCCCATCCTTGAAGAATGCTATCGGATCAAAGCAGAGATTAGCGCACAATTCAAGACCGTAGAGGAATATTATGTGTATCTGAAGGCGAAAGAGGAAAAAGAAAAACGGAACGGGATAAAATATGTCTCATATTTTGACCCCTCTAAGCACAAAACACCGAAAAAATCTGAGGACGATACCTAATATTGCTATTGCAACGGTACACGGTATTGACTATTTGGTGTCATGGAATCACAAACATATTGTGAATGAACACAAGAGTGAACATATCAATATAGTTTGCCAAGAAGCAGGATACAAACCGACAACTTTATGCACACCAATTGAACTGATGGAGGAAATTCAGATGAAGGAGACCCCGGAAAAACAAGCAGAATTTGATCCTGAAACTTACACAAATCCCATCCTTGAAGAATGCTATCGGATCAAAGCAGAGATTAGCGCGCAATTCAAGACCGTAGAGGAATATTATGTGTATCTGAAGGCGAAGGAGGAAAAAGAAAACGGAATGGGATAAAATATGTCTCATATTTTGATCCCTCTAAGCACAAAACACCGAAAAAATCTGAGGATGATATGATAGACACAGAGACTCTCTCTACATAAATACGAGTAGAAACATCTACCGAACATATTCTTCCCCACGATGCTCTGCAATCCACGTCTTCAAAGGCACATCAGCATCTGTAGGTTGCCACCAACCCTTAAGATCCACACCGTCCCCCAACAACTGCCTCCGAATTGGATCACATTTTTCGAGAACTTCTGAGGGCATCAGGTTGTAATCCAAACCGCGCAACCACCGATAACTATATCCCATAAACAGGACCTTACGCGTCACATCCGAGAAATTCCAACCTCTCGAATGCCACATTCTTCGATCGAAAAGCACAGCAGTGCCACGTTTGACAAGCAGATCCATCACCTGATTTACCCCCAGTTTTTTTTGCGATGATTGTACATAAGGTTTTTTAGATATTTTGTGTGAGGAAATCAATACTGGACTAACACGAGTTTCAGCCTGCACAATCGGAAATCGGAAAATATGGGTCAAGGAAGATGTCAGGTTCCCATGTTGTTTCAAGTGTCCGTTTTATCACAAAGATGAGGGAATAAGTTTTTGTTGAACGCGTATTATAGGCGCGTATCCACCGCTCAGCAGATTTTTCAAAATGTAGGAAACAGATAGCATAACTGACACAGACTACAAACCATAACAGTGCCACGCGTGGCAGTTCTTGCCGTTTCAATCGTAGTTGCCGAAATCCGAAAAGTGTCTTTATATCACGAAAACATTCTTCTATCTGCATCCGCCGTTTATAGGTGAGATAGAGTTGTGTATTGCGCAAACTATTTGAAACAAGATAAAGCGGTTCCTTATGGCGTGCATCTTTGAAAACATAAAGGTTTAGTTTGAGTTTCTCCGTGCTGTGATAAGATATGCCGGGATAGGCACCTGTCTTTTGCAGCGTTTCAAGTTTGATGCGTTGGCTATTGTGATAAAAACAAGTATTTTTACAAACGCGTATAACAAACTCAATACCGGCTTCCATAAAAGGTTTCATGATATATTTTGCGCGAGCAAATCCTCTATCAAACACCAAAATCGGTCTCCGGACATTCGGCAAAGCGTTTTCAAAATGCTTCATGAACTCACAACAAAACTCTTGAACAAGCGCATTATGACTACGGTAAACCATTTTGTCAAAAGCGTCTTTTCGATAGATTTTCCAATAGATGGGAATAGCCCGTTTGCGAAATGGCACTGCCATGACAATCACTCTATAGTGTTCAAGAATGTCTGTCTCATCAACGAGCACGATGCGTGGTGCCTGACCGATTTTGTTATAGAGCCAGCATAAGACAAAACGACACCACGCCACTAAGGCAACATCTGTCGGAAAGTTTGAGTCGATAAAACGGAGCAACCGCTTTTGCTTCGTTTTATAATGTGCTACTAACACAGGTAAGTGCGCCGCAAGCGTGTTTATCCGAAATGTGGGTGTGCGAAGACTCGCAAGCATGACCAAGATCAGATTTCTGAGCGCAGGACGCTTCAATACTATTTTGAACCCTTGCTTCACCTTGGATATGAGCGCACGCTTATTCACTTTGGCCGGTGCAAAACGTTTCAATGGAAAACCTCCAAAAAATGCACTATAAAATAAAACTTGAAAGTAGTTTAGCAGACAAAACGCTTTGGCACAACAACTAAAGAAAAATATACAAAATAAGTGCTATTAAAAACTGGGGGTAAACCAGGATCCATCACACCTTCAGGGTCGTCCTCAGGGACACTCCGTGGAGGCAAGACGTCAAGTTTATGGCTACCCGGTATAAGACGCATCGCTCCGTTATCACGGTGCGTAACGTCACTTAACCAATAACTTACCTTTAGCGAAAGTCGTGGATGTGGACGTTCCATCTCCGGAATGGGTCTACCACCGTCCTGATGCCAACCTGCGCCTTTATTGATACGTTGTGTATCGGTAGGTTCGGGAGGATACATGATGAGATGTGAGATGTAAAGTTGGATATTCCATCCTAAGATGTCCCAGAGTAGGGGAAACACCTTTTTATTATCAAGTAATTCCAATAGTATCTCATCTTCAATAACAGCGCGGAACTTTGACAACAATTTGTGTGATTCTAACCCATTTTTGGCGCGTTCTTCAGCATCAATTTGATCAGCGACTTTTTCCAATGCGTCAACCATCTCAGTACTAATTGCGTCCTCAACAATGAGGTAACCAGTGTCGTTAAATGCTTTGAGTTGTTCATCAGTGGCACAGTACTCAAGCCAACTTGCGTCCATAATTGAATCCTTGAATCGTTAACTTTGATCCTCTACACGTTCGATAATCTCACCCGTTTCGCGGTCTCTGAAAATGCGTTTCATCCTACCATCCGGCATCAATTCATCTTTGAGGTGTGCATACCGCTCATCAGTATCTGACTTGTCTGATTGCGCGTCGGTAGTTTCTGCTTTACCGCGCCAGTCATCAAGCGCAACTTCTTCCCACTTTTTAGACTTCGCAGATTTATAACAAGCATCAATGATAGCGTTCACGACATAGCCATCATAGAAGGTTTCCAGAGGTTCTCTGTCTTCGTCAATAGCATTGAACATATCAAGAAACATATCCCGATAACCGAGTTCAGCAATCTCATCGCCGACAGGGAACAGCCAACCCGTGTCACCTTCCGCTTTTTCAGCGACATAACCGCCCTGACCGACAGCAGTAAACATCTCAAAACCAGTCCTGAGCCAGTGATTGAGCCAGATAGTTCCTTCGCTACCAGAGACTTCATCGCGTAAATCCATCCCACCACGAAATGCCCAACTGACCTCAAACTGTCCCATAGCACCGCTTTCAAATCGGATGAGCGCGATGCCGTGGTCCTCCGCATCAATCGGATGCACAAGCGTGTCTGCCCAACACATCACCTCAAGGGGTTTGTTGTTCTTCCCAACAAAGTTTCTGATAATCTCAATGCAGTGGCAACCCATATCAACAATAGCACCACCGCCTGCTTGCTCCAGATCCCAAAACCAGTCGCTGTGTGGACCGGGGTGTGTCTCACGAGAACGCACCCACAAAATCTTGCCGAGGGCACCGTTTTGAACGGACTCTAACGCTTTGAGAGTTTTGGGAGGATAGACCAAGTCTTCAAGATAACCACCAAAGACACCCGCGTTTTCAACAAGGTCAAGCATCACTTTCGCTTCTTCTGCTGTGCGTCCGAGTGGTTTCGTACATAGAATTGCTTTTCCCGCTGCTGCAGCGAGTTCAACTGCTTTGAGGTGCAAGTTGTTCGGCAATCCGATGACGACTACATCTGTTTCAGGATGATTGATTGCTTCAACTAAATCGGTTGTTGCGTAGGGGATATTCCATTCTTCTGCAAATTCGGTTGCGCGTTCCTCGCGTCTGGAGTAGACAGCGTGGACCCGGTCCGCGCCTCGCTGATTGTGGAGTGTCATCGTGTAAAACATACCGATTAGCCCCGTTCCGAGCATCGTAACTTTATGGCTTTTCTGTTCTGACATTCGTTTCTCCATTAGAAAAATTATAATAAATTGGTATAAGAATAGGACATAGTGAACTTAGCCCACAAAACTATTCTGGTTTATATGCTGAAATTAGACCGAAATCATCAACTATCCAGCAATGGTTTTTATCCATGGCGTATACCCCTTTGAGAGCTCCGATCCCACCTGATTTTGAGGAATTCCATGTTTTGCCACCATCTGTAGTATGAAAAATTGCACCGTAATCTCCGACCGTCCAACCCACCATGTTATCAACGAAGATTATGTCGTAAAGATTGTCAAAAGAGTCGGTTTTTTGCTGCTTCCATGTTTTGCCACCATCAGCGGTATGTAGGATTAATCCCTCCTGTCCACTAATCCACCCGATTTTCTCATCAATGAATTGGATTCCGAACAGATTGTTGTCAAACCCTGCATCACGTTTCTCCCAAGTTTCGCCGCCATCAGTGGTATGCAGGAGTGTTCCGTAAGACCCAATAATCCAACCTGTAGTTGGTGAAACAAACCAGATATTCTCCAGGTTGTTTCGGGTTTCCCCGACACGTGCGCGTTCAGAATGACCGACCCATGTTTCACCACCATCGGTTGTTTTGAGAATCGTGTTTTCTGTGCCAGCGATGAAACCGACCTTTTCGCTGATCATCTGGATCCCCATTAAGTTGGAACGTATTCCACCTCCACGGCGGTTATTATTTTGCTCACTGCCTGCACTTCGTGCCATTTTACGGTTCCAGGTTTTTCCGCCATCTTCAGTTTTTAGAATAGTTCCTCTTCCGCCCGTAATGAACCCGATCTTTTCATCTACAAAGTAGATATTATATAACGTTACAGCACCACCACCGAAACCGGGAGGGCGTCCAGGTCTTTGTCCAGCATCTGCACCAGGTGGGCGCATATTGACCTCTTTTTTGGTCCAAGTTTTACCACCGTCCGCTGTCCCAAGAATTAATCCTTTATCTCCAACCACCAAACCGTTTTGATTGTCAATAAAATAGACATCTTGTAGCATCCCATCAATGCCATCCTCACGGATGAAATTGTCTTCTCGCAGAACAGACCACTTGGTGTCAGCCATCGTATATGAAAAAAGGACGGTGATGCCGACAAACACTATGAAAAAAGTGATAAACCTTCTGTTCATGGTAATCTCCTTTTATAGCAATATGTGCAATTCATAGGAACTACCTATGAGTGCTAAGAACTTGTCTAAGTAGCTTGAAACGTTTCATAAATCTGTCTCGCTTTGGTTTCAACACCTTCTAAATAGGTTTGACCAATCTGAGTGAGGTAAAGTTCGGTCAAGTCGCCACTTGCTTCACCGAAGGCTTTCGCAAATCGTCTGCATTCCTCTTTATCACCACCGGAGGCATAAGCTTTGGTTTTCGCATCTGTTCCTGATTTTCGGACTTCAACGAACTTATCTGCAAACTTAAGATAAGTCCCATCACCTACGAAGCGGACACTCTCAAGCTTTGTGAAATCCAGTTCCGAGAGGGCATCGCAGAGGATAGCACGGACTTGCTCTATGTCTATTTTTCCTTCGCGGAGTGCAATAGCAATTCCAAGGAAAAATAGGTCGTTTTTGTCACGTATTGCTTCGCCTTCACGTTTTGCTTCACGCAGTTTTTCAGGATTCGGTTCAGACTCGTTATAGTAGGTAATGTCCTCTCTTACATCACACGTTGCGATAATCTGACTATCTCTAAATACTGAAGCGAGGTAGTCGGACAAAGGAATGTTCGCCTGTTTGCAATGTGCGGCAAGTGCTGTAACCAACACCATAGATTCACCTGCCGATTTTTCCCGCATTGCGATTGCCTTCCTACCACCGTGACTCTGGATAAGTTTTTCAGGACCGGTAATCATCCCTCCGCTTTCTTCGCCCGCGAAGATTAGTCGTGGCTGCACACCGAGTGAAATCGTTTCACCGTAAACATCTTGGATAACAATCGATGCATCTGGCGTATTAGCGATCTGCTTTTCAATCTTTTTCATAATTGAGGCGATCTCTTTGAAACCGACCGGTACATTAATCACGTTCACCCCGTTAGACGCAGCCCATTGGTCCCAAGCGAGTGCGGAAGGAGTCGTCTTAATCATGAAGCGCGGATGATGTTCCCAAAATCCTGATGCTTTAAGTTGTTTTGTGTGGAAGTCCATCAACATCAAAAACGCCTGATTAGGGGTGTAAATCGTCAACAACCGATTATCGTCAAGCATGAGAAAGTCAACACCGAGACGTTGTAATGTTTCGGCACACGATACGTCTTCAATTTGACAAACGATGAGTCGGTCTCCATCTGGATCGGTTGCCTCAATGATTGTTCCAATAGGTTGTCCCTTGAGTTTCGTCCCATACTCAGCAGATTTGACAACATTAAGTATACTAAAATCGCATCCGAGGTCGTAGAATTCCGCCTCACCTGTTTTCGGATTTCGATCCAGTTTTCCGATGTTGTGATAGAGTGGGTCTGCTTCAACATGCAGCCAACGGACAGAGCCAGCGATGCCTAAACGTTCAAAGATCGCACGCATCGGACGATACATACATCCACCCACACAATCGACAACTATGGGAGGTTTCGTCTTTCGGATAAGGCTGAGATTTGTATCTGTGGCTACACCACTTTTGAGATAACCGACATAAAGCTGCACACCATCGTGGAGTTCGTCTAATCGTTCAAAATCAATATGTTCGTCAGTGACTGCGCTGAACGGAATCGGATACCCCTCCGTGTCAGCAGTTTTGAGAATCTCCTCAATCTTTTTGACGAAGCGCATAGATTCTTCGGGCAGGTATTGACTCCCCTGATTGTTGAGATCCTTTGTTGCATTTTTAGTGCTAACAGAGTGGCTTGATGTAACATGCTCACCGCCATCCAAGTCAAGCATGAAAATAAGGAACGATGCCATCCAAATCGGCAATGTACCAAACGCTTTCGGCACATAAGTCCGTATACCTTGCGCCGCCTGAATGCGAGCAATGAACTCAACATATTTTCGTGAGTTATAGCGCACCTCACATCCTGCAAGTTTCTCAACAAGTTTCCCACCTGACGATTCCTTTGCCACAAGACTCTTTCCAAGTGTCGCCAAGATTATGCCAACCTGATTAATCGGAAAGCGCGTATCCCACGGATACAGAATGTTTTGTGGACCACGTATCCCAGCGGTTGACACCTGTGCTTCCTTCGCATAATTGCGATACCATCCCCAAAGGTTTAGCCGTTCAATCAGTTCTTTGTCAAGCATGAACGTGAATGCATCGGAGTCGTCTTGGGGAAAAAGGGGTGTTTTTACTGAGTCGGGGGTGTTCTGCTCAACAACTGCGAAAAGTTGCTGCTCTGTTCGGTTACGTTTGTCAAGGGACGCTGCATCTACAGCAATAACCATCTCCACGCTCCAAAATAGGTTTTGCTGTTATTATAGCATATATACAAAATTTGTGACAGTTATATTGAACGGGATTCTTTAGGTGCTAAGTGGACGGTAGGGAACGGTGAGATGATGGGTGTAGGTATGGTGTTTTCCTTTGAATTCAAGTGTGGGCATCGGGATTCCTTTGCGGTTGGTATGCGTAAGGTTCAGTTAGTGTAACGATCAATAAAATCCTTGCTGTCTATTTCTGGTTGACCTTGCCGTGCATAGTATGAAGAAAAGCGGGATACAATATCTTTTACAAAGAAAGGCGATATTTGAATTGTAGGTTTTCCAAATTTTTCGTCAAAATTATCTTTGTCATGAGTTGTCAGTTTTCTAAAATTAAGTATTCCACCGTCAAAAAAATCAGTTTTAGGTAACCAATGATAATAGGCGCGTTTGTTAGAACAAAGTTCGCTAACTTTGCCTTTGTTTTTGCTACCATCCAGTACCTTGTCTACACTTTCGATCTCAACCAAAAGGATTTGATCTGTATTGGGTACACCGTTTTTTCCTCTGGGAACAAGATCACAAGCAGGACTCATAACCACAAACCACTGATCATCTGCATGGACAATACTTCCGGTTGTAATCTTATCCGTGGCAGGTGGGGACAAATAGAACTCCTCGGGAAAGCAACGTTCGCTGTCTTCCTCAAGAAGTTGAAATAAGTGATTTAGGGTGTATCGAAGGAGAGCTTTTTCGGTTCGTTCTGAATTTTCTGCTCCATAAGATATCCATGCGGGTATCTGTGACTGAAGATTTTTGAAGAAAACTTCACTCAGCCGCTGTTCAATTAATCCTCTGCCTCCCATGATACGAGTGAGTCCTGTGTTGTAAATTTCCCAAAATCGGTCTAGAAGTTCGTAGTGCCCAGTTTCTCCTTTTGTGAATACATCAATAAGCATAGTTTTTTTATTCAGATTGTGATTCCAATCCCCTGGGTTCCCCGTAAATATCGCGATTGGGATTCGAAAAAATGACTCTCTAATTTTTTCGACAATTTGATTCCCTTCATTGCTTCGATGGTTCGCGAGTTTCAGGTCAATAATAGCACCGTCAAACGAATTGTCCAGTGTGTTTAATGCCTCCTCCAGCGTTTTACATTCAACCAGATCAATATCTCGTTTTTTTTCGTGGGTGTAGTCTTGAAGGTCATCCCTGAAACTCTCAAGTTCTTGCTCCACGTCTTCCACAATAAGTAACCGTAGTTTGTGCATTACCCACCTTCCGCTTTGGGTTGAAGTCTGAAAAGGACACCTTCTTCAGATTCAAGTGCTTTTAGTTCAAATCCGCTCCGCTCTGCCGCTTCCGCAGCTATCGCCAGTCCCAGGCCTGTTCCATCAGGTTTGGTGGAAAAATGAGGCTCAAAGATCACTCCGCTCTCAATGAGGTTGAGTTCAATTCCCGGTCCGGTATCGTGGTAGTCAATATGAATCAAGGAACCCTCGTCTATCAGGAATTCAACCGTGATTTCTCGTGTTTCAGACTTTTTCTGACTGATCCAATAAAGACTGTTGTCAACGAGATTCGTGAAAATTGCATAGATGTCCTGGTACCAAGCGGCAAATCTGAAGTCATCGGGTCCGCTGATTTGAGCAGAGATGTTGTGAGATTTCATTTCGTTTTCAAAGACAGAAAACACGTTTTCTATCGTTTTCTTTAACGCCAAGGGTTTTTTAGCCGCCCGTTTTCCCGCCGCCAGCGGATCAAGTCTTTTAAAGAGGTTCACAAAGAATTGGGAATTCTCAGTGATCCCATCTAAAATTTCCATCACTTTTTCGAGGTTTGCCAAATCTCCGTTTTTCTGAAATGAGTTGTACCTACGTTTGAGATACGGTATTCGGTTGCGGAAGTAGCTGAGAGGCCGTCTGCCTTCATGAAGCAAGACATTAATGATTTTTCCCAAGGTAATTTGGCTTTGATAAACAGCAACGGTTTGGCGGATGTCCTCAGCGATTTTGTTTTTTTCTTCGGCGTCCTGATTGATGAATTTAATTATTTTGTCAGTTGTTGTTCGGTCAACAGCAGCCTTGATCAATTCCGTTTCTATATTATGTTCCAACTCATCAAAAGAAAAAAGGTTTTGTAGATTACTTTCGACTTTGAAACCTGGGCGGCTCAAACCTGCGCTCTTCCTGTAATTGAAACGTCGCCATTCAAGTTCTGTTATAACCTGCATTGTTATTTCTTTGAGATGATTGAAAGCTGTATTTTCCTTGAGACCATCCCTTGCACTTTTTTCAATCAAGTGAGATTGATCCTCGGACTGAATCTGCACATACCCAATTGCTTGGTTGCTGCCAATACAGCGTGTAGGGTTCTGCACCCTTCGGGCATTTAGTTTCAGCCAATCAAAATCGGGGTCGCCGAGTGGTCGGATTCGGAATCCGTTTCGGTAAACGCCAATACCGTTGCTTGCATTCAGAATCTGTCGCGCCTCAAGTTTCTGGACATATTTGCCAGATTCATCCGTAAAACCCCGCTGAATGAGAGCATCAATGGCATCCGCCTCCCGGTCGTAAACACGGATATCAATATTAAGTTCTCCACAACCAGTAGGCTCTCCAAAATTGAACGTAATTTTCTCCTCTATCGTGTTACGGGCTTTCTGCGATGAATAGGTCAGCGTCCCTGTGCCGTCTTTGCTGATTTTGCCAGATACCTTGTAGTCAAATAGTTCAAAAAGTGGATAAGGCTCAATAATTTCGTTGATGTTGCTCACTTCCGGAAATCCGTTAACTGTCAAACTGATACGGAACGCATCGCTTCTATCTTCATCGCTGAATGCATTGATTATCGGTGAAGTGAGTTTCTTCAATTCAAACCGGAGTTTGTCGAACTGTTTTTGGTCCCATTCAGCGAGCATTCCACTCCCGCCGTTGATAGTCAGTCGTGTGCCAGCGGCTTCAGAAACCGCTGCTGTTTCCAATAGTATTTCCACATCATCCAAGTATGACGCAGACTCAAAGCTGCTCCATTCAAGATAGGTGGTTGTTTTCTCACCCTTGGTGTTAACCGTTTCAAGTAGAAGATCTACCCCGAGAATAGACGCTGCATAACGTCCTACACCTTTACTGCCTTGCAGTATCCTTCCAGAGGGGCTCTTTCGCTTTTCGCGCTTGTTGTTAGTTGATGGTACCATCCACTTATTAATGACATCGCTCCTAGACATCCCGTGTCCGTGATCGGATATAACGATGGAATATCCACTGTAGTCAGGAGATGCTTTGAATTCTATCTGCACATCAGGTGAATCGGCATCATAAGCGTTTTTTACTAACTCAAAAACAGCTGCATAATTGTCTTGAATAAGATCGCGACCGATGGTAAGAATATGTCGTCCCGCGGGTCTAATCTTATAGGTAGTACCGGTCTTCATGGTTGCCAATTCCTCCTTGACTATTCGGAGAGTTATTTTGCCAAAAAACAGGACGCATTCGAAATCTAATGGTAGGTGGGAGTTCAATAGAGTTTTCCACCACAATTTTCAAAGTAATACTCATTTAGTTAGAGAATTCAAACGCTATAACTTCAGGAGTATTTTTATCAACAACACCACGTTGATGTTTCCAGAAGATACTTATTCATTATTTTTCGCTTTCATCCGAATCAAAGGGTGAATCAAACTTTATAGGTATTTTCCCTTCTTTTATTGACTGATTCAGTGCTTCAATGTCTTCATCAGTGAGATGCGGTGGCTTTTCCATTGCCTTGATTATGCGTTGTGCAATCGGATTTGGTTTTGTCGGTTCGGGTGGAAGTGGTCTTAGTTGAGAGGCATGGAAACTAATACACTTATACATCTGTCCATTCTCATCACTGAATTCTACCTCAAACACTTCGCCATTTGAAAGGATTTCAACGACAGTACCGATTTCTCCACGTTTGAGATTATGTTCAGAGACATCCTGTGTGAGCGCAACAACATCCAGAAGTTTGATTGTGCCTTTTTCTGCAGGTTCTTGATTGTGTTCAGGAGAGCCATCTACGCGCGATGTGTCATCAGAGGATTTATTTTTCATAAGTTTTTTTTAGGACAACTCCGCTAAAAAGATTTGTGATTTACAACTTGAAATTTAGCACAAATTTGCATCGGATGTCAAGCAATTTTCACGCAAACTATTTCTGCTGCAAGATAAGATTTACATATACACCAACTATTCTCAGACATTAATATCTTGATTTCTTAGGTAAAATAGGGTACACTTCTTACCAGATACCAGAAGTCAAATTGCAGCCGAAAGGTGAATATGGAGGCTATGATGAAAAATTTAGTGGTGACAGAAGAAATTTGGAAAGAAGGCAATATGTATACCGCCTATTGCCCGGAATTAGACGTTGCAAGTTGTGGAAGGGATATTGAAGAGGCGCGGAAAAACCTTATTGAAGTTATAGAAATTCAGTTAGAAGAAACAGCACAACTTGGAACACTCAAGACTTTTTTAGAAGGGGCAAAAATTTAATCTTTCCTATACGTTTCGGACAGCGATTTTTACTTCCTCATACTCGCTTTCAGCTCGGCGTTCTACTTCCTGCAAGTCATATTCTAAAACTTCAAGAAGTGTGACTCAAAGCGTTTCAAGTAATTCCTCTCGTGTCCTTTTCCCAACTTTACATACTAATAGACTATAATTGTCAACCCCAATACACATTGAGACCTGAAGGTCGTCTAAACCAAGATTGGCAGGTTCTTGGATTTTCATAACTAAGAGTTGATGACAGAAAATCCTGAAAATCTGGTAATCTTGTCCATCCTGGTTCAGACAATGGAAATTCTTATATGCTTAATGCAAATCGTTACATATCCTGCTGGTAATAAATTCACTTGACAAAATCAACGAAAACCTATTTAATAATAGAGACTTATTCAAGATGTCATGTCTGTAGCACCTTAAATACGAACTTATATGGGAGATATTAAATTACATGAAAATAGAAAAACGACTTGAAGAATTAGGCGTGGAATTACCGCCTCCTGCTATACCTGTTGCTAACTATGTCACAACAGTTCAAACAGGAAATCTTATTTTTACATCTGGACACGGTCCTGGCACGGGTGAAGGTAAAATTTATAAGAGTCAACTCGGCACAGATGCAACCATTGAAGAGGGATACGCCTCTGCACGCGAAGTTGCAATCGGTTTGTTGAGCACTCTAAAACATGCTCTTGGCGATCTGGATCGGATTAAACGTGTCGTGAAGCTCGTTGGATTTGTCAACTCATCACCAGATTTCATTGACCAACCCGCAGTTGTCAATGGCGCATCAGATTTCTTCGTTGAGGTATTTGGTGACAAAGGCAAACACACGCGTTCAGCAGTTGGCATGGTGCAATTGCCCGGTGGTATTCCTGTTGAAATCGAAATGATCGTTGAAATTGAGGACTAACCTCTTTAGAAAAAGGATATAATGGCAGTTCAAATTGTTAAGCCTCGGATCCGTGGTTTTATCTGTACTAATGCCCATCCTGCTGGTTGTCAGGCAAACATTCAAAACCAGATAGCGTTAATTAAGGAAAGCACCACACACAAAGATGCAGGTTTAAACGCACTTGTCATCGGTGCGTCAACCGGCTATGGACTCGCCTCCCGCATTGCGCTGACGTGGGGATACGGTGCAAAAACGTTGGGGCTTCTCTATGAACGTCCCGCGATGACCGCCGCACTGCATCAGCAGGCTATTACAACACCGTTGCATTTCACCAACAAGCACAACATGATGGCTTTTTTGCAGAAAGTCTCAACGGAGATGCCTTTTCGGATGATGTGAAGCAGGAAGCAATGGAACAACTCAAAGCAAACTTTGGCAAAATAGACATTCTCGTCTATAGCATCGCTGCACCACGCCGAACCCACCCACGCACAGGCGAAACGCACAATTCTGAGTTGAAACCGATCGGCGAACCGTATACAGGAAAAACCATCGACCTGAACAATGAAGTCGTTGCCCCTGTAACGATTGAACCTGCAAATGACAAAGATATCACTGACACAATCGCAGTGATGGGAGGCGAGGATCTGGAGATGTGGGTTTCGGCTTTAGCAGATGCCGAGTTGCTCGCGCCAGAGGTAACAGTTGTTGCCTATACCTATATCGGTAGCGCATTAACTTGGCCAATTTATCGTGATGGCACCATTGGCAGAGCAAAAGATGACCTAAAGGCTCGTGTAGACGCGCTTGATGAAAAACTCGCAAATCAATTCGGTGGCAATGCGTATATATCGGTTAACAAAGCCGTCGTTACGCAAGCCTCTGCGGCAATACCTGTCGTGCCACTGTACATTAGTATCCTATATGATATTATGAACGCAAAAGGTATCAATGAGGCACCGATTGGGCAGATGCAGCGGCTTTTCTCGGAGCATCTCGGTCCCGGATTACAACCTCAACTTGATAGTGAACGTTACATTCGACTTGATGATAGAGAATTGCGGCAGGATGTGACAGATGCAGTCACAGAACGTTGGGAACAGATTGATACCGACAATTTCCATGAACTCTCTGACTACACTGGCTACAGAAGACGTTTCCGAAACCTCTTTGGTTTTGAGGTTGAGGGTGTTGACTATGATGAAGCAGTGGAGACAGAATTGGCGTTCTAATAGTCTCCAATCACCTTAGGTAAACTTTGTAAACGCGCTGTTAGTAGTATTTCAATAAATCTGTTGTATGATACCTAAAATAGTCCCAATTTGTAGTCAACACAATACAGTAAAAGAGTGGCGGCAAACCGTATTTACGTATAACAAGGATGGCATTTCTGTCCAGATATCAAATGTGTACGCTTGGGTTTGCCCAGAAGATGGTGAAGCCTCATTCACACCTGAGACAGCCGATGAATTAATTGTTGCACTACGCGAATTTGTTGAAGCTGCTAAGCGCGCCAAAGAAAAACGATCTGTGTTGACTGAATACGTTGTTGCTGTTGAATAGTCTCATTTTCATATACGGTGTAATTACAACAATTTCTAATAATTAAGGAGACACTTATGTCACAACCTTTTGTTACAGTTTGGAACGAATTTAGACATGAAAAAACAAACGAAAAGATCCGCGGAATTTACCCAAAAGGCATTCATGCCGCTATTGCCGATGGGTTAAGTGAACACGGCATTGAAACGTTGACTGCAACGTTAGATGAACCTGAACACGGTTTAACTAATGAAGTGCTGGAAAAAACGGATGTGTTGATATGGTGGGGACATGCCGCGCATGGTGCTGTTGAAGACGCAATCGCTGATAAGGTAAAAGCACGTGTGCTGCAAGGGATGGGACTTATCGTCCTACATTCTGGTCACTATTCTAAGCCGTTTATTCGTTTGATGGGAACGTCATGTAGTCTCAAATGGCGTGAGGCAGCAGAAAAGGAACGTATCTGGGTGATTGAACATGGACACCCGATTGTTGAAGGACTTGACGAATACTTTGAAATTGAACACGCAGAAATGTATGGTGAACCGTTTGACATCCCAGAACCAGACACGCTTGTTTTTATCAGTTGGTTCCCTGGCGGTGAAGTGTTCCGGAGTGGTTGTTGCTACTATCGCGGTAGAGGAAAAATATTCTATTTCCGCCCCGGTCATGAGACGTATCCGATCTATTACGATAAAAATGTCCGTCAGGTGATCGCGAATGCGTCGCGTTGGGCATCCCTTGGGAACGCGCCGAAACCTGTTTTTGGACATTCACAACCCTTGGAACCTCTCAGTTAAAAGGAACCCAAAAAAGACATTTCTTCTTTAGAAGAACACGACTACAGAAGTTTCGTAGTCGTGTTCTGACATGCAGCAATTCGGGTAAATGGTGCGGTTAGGAAACCGCACCAGCTCTTATGGAATATGCCTAAGATAACCGCTTTCGCGAACGACTCGGTGCGGTTACAAACCGCACCTACCGGCCCTGGAGGAACGCTAAATTGACGCCTATGGTACGGCTAGGAAACCGCACCTACGGGAAAGTGTTCACAAATTTTCAGATTTTATTACTCTGACTTTTCAAAAGGAGATGAACTATGGAAGATACTAAAGGCAAAATCGCACAGCTGCTGGAAGACGGTTTCATTTTAATAGACGGTGCATTGTCTCCTGAAGAAACCGAAAATATCCGACAACGAGTCAATTATGCCCGCGAAGAGGGTTGGGAAGAAGGTTTGAATGCTGTTGGCAATATGTGGTTTGATTCTCTACTTGATCGCGAACCAGATACATACACCCCACTTGTAGGGCATCCCAGTGTACGTCCATATCTTGAAGGATTAATGGGTAAGCAGTGTCAACTACGGAGTTTACGCGCACATATCAATCCAGGTCCCTATCTACAAGAATGGCACATGGACTTTTACGGCTACTGGCACGAAAAGCGGTCCGTTGAAGAACACCCGTTTGCAATGGCACCTGCTGGTATTAATACCACCTACTATTTTCAAGACAATGGTCCAGGCGAAGGACACTTGAAGTTTATCAAAGGTGGACATCAGACTGAACCACCGTATCTGTATCCGTTAGATCGCCCAAAATTTGAGGAATGGTGCGAATCACAAGAACACGTTATCCTATATCCGAAAGCAGGCGATTGTGTCCTTTTCATCAACCATATGCCACACCAAGGCGCAAAAGAACGAGACGATATGGAGCGTAGCAATGTAGTGTGCCACTATCAGGTTACGCCGATGTATGAAGGTGTTTGGCACGTCTCACGTCCACGTGGATATCAAGGCACATTCCCATTTGCTTAGTGACATTTCTGTTATAGGACAAAGGTTGTTTGCTTCTGTCCTTGCCAAAAAATTCTGTACATTCATCTTTTCGTTCATCAAGTCATCAACCTTTTTAATCCTATCCTGAATATTTGAATTCAATATGCAAATATCAATTTGAAAAATCGCGCTGAAATGTTCTAATTTTCAGATAACCGAATTAGAAAGACAGGTGAACTCATGCGCAGTCTTATAGTTATCTTATGTGTAATGGTATGTCTGACAGGGAATTTTCAAATTACCTGTGTAGCAGAAGAATTGGAAGGATTGGTCGTTTATTTTGGTTTTGAGGATGGCACAGGTGAAACCGTCACAGACCTATCTGGAAATGGAAACGATGGTAAATTAGAAGGTGATACAAGTTGGACAGACGGTAAATTTGGGAAAGCACTCAATTTTGGTGGACAAAACGGTATTGTTCGTGTTATACATAACCATCACTTTGAATTTACCGAAGGAATTACCATTTGTGCATGGATCCGCCCTACTTTGATTGAAGGACCCGGTACGTGGCAACTTATAGCAGCAAAAGGTCCCGATATAGACGAGTTTTTTGAAATACTCTTACATCCACAAGGCTATATATGGATGGGATGGAGATTTTCAACAGGACGTGTAGCACCTAAAAAAAGTTTCAACGAGATAGTGAAAAACAAATGGCAACACATTGCCGTTTCGTTTCAGTCAGGAGACTGGTGGAAAGTCTATCTTGATGGTGAGAAATTAGTTGATTATCCACCTGAAGATGGTAAATTATTTCCTGTCGAATCACCGCTACTACTTGGAACAGAAGAACCGCTCAGTTTAGAACGTTATTATAACGGTGATATGGATGAGTTCGCTATTTTTAACCGTGGACTTTCGCAACAAGAAATTAGAAAGATGCAGAGAGGAATTGAGAAAATATTGGAAGTTGAACCAACTGATAAACTATCAACAACATGGGGAACCCTGAAACAAAAGTATACTATTTTTAGTGTGTCAAATTGACACACCTTATGAATACCTTTATTGAGGAAAAACTGCCAATTTGGCTTACTATCAAATTAACCCATCTATTAAATGCTATAAGAGTTGGCACAAATATTGCGTAAGTATTATACACATTAGTATTATAGGAGATCTTACTATGAAATTCAAATGTTTGTTTGTTACAATAATCTCTCTCTTAACCATTTTGCTACCAAGTTTTGCACAGGAACCTGAACTACAACAGAATGATTATATAGTCAAGCTTTTTTACTTTCTTCCAAATGACCGTGAGGCTCAACCGAACATAGACGCTAAAATAGATGAGATAATAAAAAAATCCCAACACTTTTACGCCAATGTATTGGAAAACCACGGGTTTGAGAGAAAAACATTTCAATTTGAAACAGATGGTACCGGAAATGCTGTGGTGCATCATGTCATAGGAAAAGAAGAGACCGCAAGTTATGCGAACAATCACGCAAAATCTTTTAGGGAAATTAATAAAAGTCTTTACAAGCACAATAAGACCATTAGAGTAGTCTATATAGATCATGGTAAAAAATCATTGGGAAGCGCATGTGGATTGGCTTATCCAGGGAAACGTATTCTAATTCCCGCTTCTGGTGGATGTTTTGGCGTGGGTGTCACTGCCCATGAACTCGGACACGCCTTTGGTCTACCACACGGTGTTGGCGGTTTAAAGGGGATGTCTGTATGTGCAGCAGTCGCGTTAGATGTCAACCGTTACTTCAACCCAAATCGAATTGAACCTATCAAAGACAACGAAGCACAGATCAAAATACTTTCATCATCTATAGCATATCCTCCTAATAACCGACATATCTTTTTTGAAGTAACTGATCCGGATGGACTCATTCTGGTAAGATTTATTGAGGGTGGCAATCTGCATAGTTGTGATCTCCTATCAGGCGAGAGAGGAATCGCCAAATTCACAACCTTTGGAGGAACAATAAAGAACAACAAAATAAAACTTGTTACATTCGATGTAAATGGCGGTGGCACCTTTGGTAAGTCATTTTCGTTAGATGATGCGGAACCCATTATGGTATTGGACATTTCTGCTGAGGGAACAAGTGGGCAGGATGGATTAATAGGGTATTGGACACTTGATGAGGCTAATGGTCCGTATGTGTTCAATACGATTGGAAATGCCCATCACGCAAAACTTAAAGAGGGTGCTGTCTTGCAACCGAACAGTGGAAAAATCGGCGGGGCGTTAGGAACTACATGGCAACAAGGTGCTATTGTAGAGAATGGAAAGGATCTCATCAACGGACTTAATGCTTTTACCATCGCCCTTTGGGTGAAATCTGATGGAGTTAACACCGATAGAGGCTTTATTTCTTCCAAAAAACCCAATAAAAAAGATGAGACATTCTCTCTGCGTTACGACTCCAAGGGGTCTAAAACCGATGGGACTAATGTCATCAAAGCCGCTATTAAAACAACAGATGGTGTTCAGACTTATGAGAGCGCGAGTAATGTGCAAACCACAGAATGGCAACACATCACATTGACATGGCAAAGTGGTCAGAAACTGAAACTTTACATTAATAGCATGCTTGATCAGCCCACATTTAATAGTCCGGCAAAACAGGGCAAAGTGATCGGTGCAGATAGGTTGGTAATCAGTAAGGGGAGTCAGGACAATCACATGGCGTGGAGAGGTTTGGTTGACGATGTTCGCCTTTACAATAGGGTTCTCAGTCCCAAAGAAATCGCTAATCTACCTTATGTTACTAAGACAGACGTCCCCATTCACGGTGTCGCTATAGCAGGTACCGCGGATTTAACAGATGATACGATAGTTCCAAAAGCAGATGTTAAGTATGCCCTTACAGTCACGAACACTGGTAATACAAATGATACAATAAAATTAGCGACTGATGGCAATACCGCTGCTACATTAAGTCAAACATCAATATCACTCGCGCCAGGTAAATCTTCAATAGTGACACTGACGATTCCGGGGACTGTCCGTGCCGCTGCTGGCAAGTATGTGGCTAAAGTTACAGCTACATCGGAAAGCGATGGGACAAAAACGGCTCAAATCGAAACCACTACGACTGTTAAGCGTACTCACTCCGAAGGGAGATAGTACTAAACGTCTAAATCACAACCATAACCCTTTTCCTACTGCATCAGAACTTATAGATTTGGTATATTATACCCAATTAACGAGATTTGTAGTGCGAGGTCCCCGTGCCTCGCAATGCTGACTTTATCGGAAAACTTCTAATCAAGTTAATTTGGTGTTACCTCACATTCTGGAAACACAGATGAGTGATGGGACAATTGGTTAGAAACAAATATGTCTGTTTCTAATCTAACCAGCAAGACTTATTGATAAATGTGTTCTGTACTAATTGCGTTTACTTATGGAGTGAATTATCTTCTTTTAATTAGCGCAATAGGGAATGAAAACGAATTTTCTGTTCAGAGACGCAATCGCAATATATTTACGTTTAACTTACGTTAGAATTAAACAATTTATACAATTGGAGACTAAAATGAGTAAAGTAATTGGAATTGATTTGGGGACAACCAATTCGTGTGTCGCCGTATTGGAGAGCGGCGATGCGAAGGTGATTGAAAACGCAGAGGGAAATCGGACGACTCCCTCAATCGTCGGTTTCACCAAAGAGGGAGAACGTCCTGTCGGACAGGTAGCCAAAAGGCAAGCCATCACGAACCCTGAAAACACAATTTTTTCTATTAAACGGTTCATGGGCAGAAAATATAGCGAACTCGGAGACGACGCATCTCGCGTGCCCTATGAATTAAAAAGCGATAAAGATGGCGGTGTCACCGTAAACATTGATAGTAAAGAATACTCTCCGCCTGAAATATCAGCAATGGTTTTGCGGAAAATGAAAGAAACTGCCGAGGCATATCTTGGGGGAGATGTCACACAAGCAGTTATCACCGTGCCTGCCTACTTCAACGATGCCCAACGTCAAGCGACAGCAGATGCTGGCAAGATCGCGGGTTTAGAGGTCTTGCGAATCATCAACGAACCGACCGCTGCATCGCTCGCTTATGGGTTGCAAAATGAAGGTGATAAGAAGATCGCTGTTTACGACCTTGGGGGTGGAACATTTGACATCTCTATTCTGGAAATTGGTGATGGTGTCTTTGAAGTGAAGAGCACAAACGGCGATACACACCTCGGTGGAGATGACTTTGACCAAGCCGTTATTGATTGGATGGCGAAAGAATTTCTCAGTAGCCAAGGCATTGATCTGCGCAACGATCAGATGGCACTGCAACGGCTGAAAGAGGCTGCAGAGACGGCAAAATGTGAACTTTCCAGCACACTACAAGCTGATATTAACCTGCCGTTTATCACTGTTGATCAAAGCGGTCCTAAACACCTCAATTTAACACTTACTCGTGCAAAATTGGAACAGATAACAGATGATTTGGTAGAACGTTCCCTTGAACCTTGCCGACAAGCCCTCACGGATGCCGATATGCAGCCATCAGAAATTGATGAAGTTATCCTTGTCGGTGGGCAAACACGGATGCCAAAAGTCCAGGAAGCCGTTCAGCAACTCTTCGAAAAAGAACCGCACAAAGGTGTAAACCCTGACGAAGTCGTCGCAGTCGGTGCAGCGATTCAGGGTGGTGTTCTTGCTGGTGATAAGGAAGTCAAAGACATTCTGCTTTTAGATGTGACACCGCTCTCACTCGGTATTGAAACGCTCGGTGGAATGTTTACGCGGTTAATCGAAAAAAATACAACCATTCCAACAAAAAAGTCTGAAAAATTTACAACAGCTGAAGACAGTCAAACTGCAGTTGATGTGCATGTCCTTCAAGGTGAACGGGAACAAGCGGTTTACAACAAAACGATTGGTCGGTTCCGACTTGGCGATATTCCGCCAGCACCCAGAGGCGTTCCACAGATTGAGGTTACGTTTGATATTGACGCAAACGGTATTCTCAACGTGTCTGCTAAAGATACGGCAACGGGCAAAGAGCAGAAGATTACAATCACTGCCTCCTCTGGTCTCAGCGATGCAGAAATCGAACAGATGGTAAAAGATGCGGAAGCGAACGCTGAAGAGGATAAACAGAAAAGAGAAGAAGTTGAGACTCGTAACCGCGCCGATTCTCTGGTTTATGAGACAGAGAAAAACTTGAAGGAATTCGGTGACAAGGTGGACGATGCGACTAAGGAAAAAGTTAACGCTGGTGTTGAACGTGTCAAGCAGGCACTGGAAGCGAACAACAATGCTGAGATAAAATCTGCCACTGATGACCTGATGCAGATATGGCATGAGGTTTCAGCGAAACTTTACCAACAAGCTGCAGATGCTGATCCGGGTGCTGCACCTGAAGATGTTCCCTCTGAAGATGCTGCAGAGGGTGAAACCGATGTCGTTGACGCTGAATACGAAGTTGTTGACGAGGATGAGGATGAGGATAAGGATAAGGATAGGAAGTAGGCAGTCCCACTAACCACCTACTTCTATCTAAGAGGTGTTATTGATGTCTTATAGCGAGTTTACCTTAGAATTGGTAGTTCCGACGTTTCAACTTGAAAAGATTGACACCGTAGGTCTGTTTTCTGACGTAGAGACGGTGCCCCCCAGTGCATATCTCACAACAGGGTTGGAGAGAAAGGCATCATTAGCTACCGCTATCGGCACAGAGAAAGCACGGTCGGAACTAATTGTTGCCGATGTACTCGTTGAACTCCTTGAGCACTTCGATCGCCGCATCAGTCTGTTTTCTGGCATTGACTTCAATGTTGATGTTGAGAACGGCTTGACAGGGGTGTGCGATTTTTTAGTGAGCCTGTCACCAAACCAATTTTATTTGGAGGCACCTATCATCGTGCTTGTTGAAGCAGAAAATCTTGACTTGAAACTTGGAATCGGGCAATGTGTCGCAGAGATGCTCGCTGCCCAACGTTTTAACGCGGAAAAAGGGAATGACATTCCTTACGTTTATGGTGCCTCCACTACAGGAATAGATTGGCAGTTCCTCAAGTTGGAGGAAAAATGCCTGCACATTGATATGGTAACCTACACGATTGAGCGGTGTGACAGAATCCTCGGCATCCTCTCCAGCATGGTGGCACAAAAGGCGTGATATAATACCATTTCTGAATGATGGCATCACATTAACAAAAAAACGCGTTTGTCCTCGCGCAATTCATTGCGCCTCGGACATTCAAAATGTCAGACATCTCCGTAATGGTATTTTATTTTTCAGAATTGGTATAATGTCGTAGGTGCTAAATACGAAGTCGTTGATGAAAATGAGGATAAGAAATAGTGAGGACACTTACACTAAAACTGATAAGCACTCAAACATGCAGCGCAATAACTTTCACCCCGTCTCTCTATAGACAGGGTATTGACATTAGGAGTGATATGTCATTTAAACACAAATGGGTATATATAGCGTTATTACTGGTTTTGTACCCAGTTGCCGCGTATTCCCAGGTATCATTTAAAAAGTTGCCAATTGGAAAAACTGGTTACGGTTTTGAATTCAGTCCACAAACAGATGTTACTACAATTGGGGCAAGACTCGACTACGGAATAAACACTGATTCAAAAATATCCTTTGGTATGGGTATCGGATTTACCGATGATGACGATTTGGGATCCTATGGTGAAGATATTCCCCCATCACCTGGTGTTGGAGTGAGTATTTTGCATATTCAACCTTTAGGACAATCTGAGTTAGAGTATTTTATGCAAGGTGCATTTGGGGCTGGATTCGCTCGGGTAGTTGACGACGCCACAAATGAAACACTTGCACGCTCAAAGGCATTTAGTCTTTCAGGTGGTGGAGGAATCTTAAAACGTCTCAAAACACAATCTGATTGGGTTATAATTCCGTACTTTGGCTTGTCTTATACAAACGTTTGGGCAACAGTGGAAAGTTTACTGTATGATTATGAGGAAACTGATAGCGATGGGAGTTTCGGCGGGACAATCGGAATGGAGATTGAGATGTCACCAAAGATGAGTTTTATAGGATCTTTTGCGTTTTCTTTTCAGAGTTCAGATACAGTTTTTAGTATAGGTTTGAATTTTCATTGAAGAGATTCTGAAGGTAGAAGTTTCGATTGGTTAGGTTCTCACAAAATGTGACATTAATTCACGTTGTATGGATAGAAATGCCCAATTAACGGGATTTGTAGTGTGAGGTCCCCGTGCCTCACACTGCTGACTTTATCTGAAGACGTCGAATCAAATTAATTTGGTATAATACCGAATTAACGGGATTTGTAGTGTGAGGTCCCCGTGCCTCACACTGCTGACTTTATCTGAAGACGTCGAATCAAATTAATTTGGTATTAGTTCAACATGCGCAAGGTATTCAATATCACGGAAATAAGGTTTTCCGTAGCACAACCTCAACGCGCGTAAATTTCAAGGAGGAAAAACCATGTCTAAACATGATAAAACCGCCCGAAGTATTGCTGACAAGAAAGGTGCCGATTATAATAAGGGACAAGGTCCAGATATCAAGACACCTCGTCAAACCATTGAGGTAGAAACGGCTGATACTATTAAAGATGCTGGTCGCCAACTTCAGGGATTCAGAGGTCCTGTTTATGTAGCAGGAGCAGACGAAGCAGCTACTGCGGCAGCTTTAGAGTACTACGATGGCAAAACGATTGGCGTTATGGATCCTGTAGGTAATATTCTGAAATCGTCATCACGCAAAAGATAATCGTACTTTAATAATAAAGGGTTGCCTACTGTTGTAGTTTGATTATGAATGAAGCCGATGAGGTAGACCTTCTCAAGGCCAGCATGGGTTTGTAGTGATTAGGAATTGTATAGCATCCTGCATTCGTTGGACAAACATAGGTAGTTAGTAAATACTTTCTATATTGGTAAGTTCATTTGCCACCTCCTCTGCAAGCCGTTGCATAATCTGCTCGGCATGATCGATGTCTGTCTTGGAATAGGAGGTAACCGCAAGATCGCTTGCATCAAGTTCTTGAATGCCTACCAAAAATTCATCTTCAGGTCGACTATAGGCGCGAGCTAAACCTCTTTGTATTAGCGGCATACGCAACTCCTTTTTCCATTGAAGTGGAATTTCATCAAGAAGAATCGCTCGATACCCTTGGGAGATCACATCAATTCTCGGGATAATCCCGCCTAGGGTTAACTCTTGACCTAAGCTAAAATTAAGAAAAACCCGGGAACCGGCAATCGTAAGTCCTTCATTTTGGAACCAATTTATGTAAGCATTGAGACACGTGAGAGTTTCTTGAATTCGAGAATTGTTTTTCAGTTTGTGTTTGAGAAACTTCGCCCGGAGAAACTGCCTAGCCGCTTTAACATCTCTATGCCGGTGAAAACGATAAATTTCCTCTCGGAGACACCGTTTATAACCCATTCGATAGAATTTTTCTTTTTGATTAACTTGATTTGAAACCCATTCGGCAGGGTTTCTCTGACATTCTGTGAGCTGACGATGACTAATTTTCATGACAAAAACGGATCCAGTGCTGAATATCGACTGAGTACGGTCCGTGCCTCCTGGGAAAAACGTTTATACATTGCAATAACTTCAGGGTCGTTGATATTAGGCGAATAAAGTTCAGGCCACTCACTCATAATTTCTTCAGTTGATAACCTCTCTATTTGTACGATAAATTCTGTCAAATCCACGATGTTCCGTCGGCCGGTGTCTTCAGGATCCAGTTGACCGATTTCCTCTTCCCAACAATCCCTGCCATAAACCGTCGGATCCTCGGACATTGAGTGTTCAATAGCAATACGTCGGATAAAGCATGGAATACATTCACCACAATGTGTAATATCCGTAGGAAGGCGGGCACTGCGCCAACAACTATTAGTTGTTGAAACCATGTCAGGAAAAATATCTATGACCTTTTTGACGACCTTTGCTTTCGTTAAATGAACATACGGGTTTAAAATTTGGAGTGGCACATCGAGTGCTGCCGACAAAAATGCCTCCATGCCGACTAAAATATCTGGGTGAGCTGTATGAGTGGAAAACGCTCCAATTCGGCCTTGCGTCAGAGGTAGATGAATAGCCATTTGCCCATTCTCAGCAAGATAGACTATTTCAATGTGTCCTGCTCGGCGTGCTGCAAGTGCACCGAGCACAAGAAAAAGAAAAGAGCGTGA
Organism: Candidatus Poribacteria bacterium; assembly: GCA_965237835.1. Taxonomy (GTDB): domain Bacteria; phylum Poribacteria; class WGA-4E; order WGA-4E; family WGA-3G; genus MSPOR6. Next base: position 3,633,064 of record OZ250160.1, read on the forward strand.
TCGTTGACTGTTTTCTATATCATGTTGTAATTGACTCGGCCCACCGCCTCGCGAAGAAACGAAAAATTGATGGTGTGGGAGATTCAATCCACGATTTTTTAGGTCCGCGGCTAATTTTTTTTGTGCCTGATTCGTGGTCTGATTTCGTGTTATGTGACTAACAAGTTGTAGCGTCTTTTCCTGTTTGCCAAACTCAATGGCTGCAGCAAGCGAATCCAGCCCTCCGGAAAAGAGAAGTGTCTGTCCACTTCCTTCAGCACAAGGAACATTCTTCTCCAGATCACCAGACTCTTGTCTCAAATTGACTTTCCAGGCATCATTCGAGAGATTTCGGAGTATCTCCTCGATTTCCTTAGTGAGTGGCTGCAAGTGAATAGAATTGACCACTGGAATATGTAGCTCAATCCGTCTTGCAATATCCGCTCCGTGGCCACGGGCAGTGGCTCGGTCTGCAGCAAAAATGGATGCACTGATCAGCAAAAGATCCAACTCCAAACTCGTCAATGGTCCAAATGCTTTCTCAAAGTCATCTTCGCCTATAAATAAGTTTTTTCCGACTTCAAGGACGTGATTGCAATTCCCATCTTCATTGCCTTCTCGACGCACAAAGTATGAAATCATTGCTCCCTCCTCTCTCCGCGAAGGGATGCAATTACCTCGGAAATATAATTTCGCCATCCTTGTGGATCGGTGGCTATGGAACCAGCAGTTCTTGCGGTCTCTCGAGCAATGCTGCGCAGATTTTCCTTGAGATTGATTGAATCGGTTGCTGTCTGAACACGTCCCGCGGCTCCGACAAAAGAAGGTAAATCACGAGAGGCATAGTATGATGTAGCTTCAGCAAAAAGTTCTTCAGCGAAACCAACCGAACCGGATCTGGTTGCTGATGCGCGTGCTAACGCTCGCTTGGCCATATCAAACATTAGACCCGCTGTGTACTGTTCACTCAAGGTGTTGTTGAATAATTGGACTGCGTTAGCAGGAGGAATTCTCTCCTCGGCAATTTCACATGCAGACGCTAGTAGTGGATCTGCCAACTCTTCAATCAATTGTCCATCTCGATCCGTGAGAGCGGATCGCCAGAGTTCCTCGCTCTGTCGTTCGACGGGCCAGTCCGGGTTACCTAGCACGGCTTGAGCAAGTTGCCATCTAGGTGTATTAGGGGATGATTGGTTGCTAGATGTACCCATAACTAAACTCTATTTCTTACACGTTCATCATCAACAGCGCGCATTTCAGTCTTAATGATATTTAAACTAATTCGTCCACCCTTGAAAATCTGATTCCAACGGATTCCATTACGAAAGTTTGGTTTCTCTCGGAAAAGATTGATAGTTGCAGCAAGAACATTAGCATCAATAAAAGATAAGGGGACTTTGGCTTCCACACTAAATTCCAAAGACAACTCTAATAATCTAGAATCTTTTTGTTTAAAATCGGAAGATGACATAAGTGCTCCGAACAACTCTACCTGACCGATCTGTCGAACACGTTGACGTTTAACATATTCAACGAGCGGGCGTAATTCTGACCATGTGACATTAAATCCATCAGCAGATGCCTTTGTATCAACTACGAGGACATCTCCTGTTGGCATTTGAGCCTGCATATCACTGACAGGTCGTCCTCTTAAACGACCACCCAATCTTCTAACACGACGTCCGAATATAAATTCTAATCCGGAACCAACTAAATCTTCAAAAATCAACCAAGCTTCGCCCTCTGTTTCACTAGCGGGTAACTGATTCTTGGCTGCAGTTACCAGAGCTTGATCGTACTCTGGGCTGAGAGCTTGCCACGATGGAACGGCCCCACCAAGTGCTTCGGTAAAATCTTCCCACGAAATTGTCCTCTCACTGGGTATGGGAGTTACAATAACCGGGGTGCGATTTTGATTTTCAGCGGAATGGTAAATGTCATCAATCTCCGGCTCAGAGAGTTCGTTAAGATCAGTCACAGCAATCAGATATGGGATGCTCGCTCCAAGAATATCTGTTTGCTTACATAGAATTTCGATATGTCGCGGTTGCCTATGACTACCCTCTATTGAATAACCAGCAACGATGAGTGTCCGAATAGCAGTTTGCGTTTGAGGTTGATTTGTATGACTGTAGTTTACCATATTATTTCCCGTTTGGGATAGAATATTTTGTATTTTCGCTGCTTAAGTGCCTCAAAGGTTGGGTAGTTTTATCTGTGACACGAAGGCGAGACTAAGAGATTATCGGCTCATGTAAAAAGTAAGTGCTATTTTTTCAAAGTTATGTTAGAGTGTTACCTATGGACTTTCCAATACAATCTCTCATGGATGAAGAAAAAGTTCAAGCGTGGGTGTTGGATCATTTCCACCCTCAAGGGCTGTGTTGCCCAAAATGCCAAGCGAGCGTGGCGGAGGCACGCAAGTTCCGTAAGACTGAAACAAGTGGTCTACAAGTGTATCGCTGCAAACACTGTGAGAGCATCTACAACCTCTATACCGGGACGGTCTTTGCTGGCACACAGTTTCGTCCCTCACAGGTCGTTCTGCTTTTGCGCGGTGTCTGTCAAGGTGTTTCAAGTGCACAACTCGGGCGTGAACTGGGTCTAAGTCGTCAAACCGTTCTTTCTATAAGACGTAAACTCCAAACTTCGGCAGAGCAGATACAGCCCGAAGCTGCTTTACCCGATGCTGAAGTCGAAACAGATGAGATGTTTCAAAACGCCGGTGAAAAAGGCGATAAGCACGTTGATGCTTCGGATCCTTCGCGTCGGCGTGGCAATAAACGCAGGGGACATGGGACTTATGACAATGATCGTCCGCCTATTGTTGGGACGAAAGGTCGCGAAAGCGGTCTCCTGAGATTACGTGTTGTGCGGCACACCGATTCTGCGACGCTTTCAACACACGTTCATCAGTGGACGCTGCCGACTTCAACGGTGTATACGGATGGTTGGCGCGGCTATAACCGTATTCAGCGCGCCCGTGAGATTGTTCTCCATAAGGATGGCGAGTGGGCAAGAGACGCAGACGGTGATGGTCTTTACGAGATCCATACAAATACGATTGAAGGTGTCTGGACGACGCTGCGAAACTTCCTTCGTCCCTTTCGTGGCGTTCATAAAAAGTTCCTCGCCGGTTACGTCGCAATCTGTGAGTTCGTCATGAATCTAAAAGCTGTCAGTGTTGATTTTATAGCAAAACTCGTCAAAAGCACTTACTCTTGACATGAGCGGAGATTATCAATACCCCAACAACGCAATCCCCTCACGATAAGTCTGTGCAGATGTCTGCAAAGCACCTAACGCACCGCCTTAATCTGCAACTTCAGAATCCACAGATTCTGGGAGTTTTGGCTTTTTACTTGGTAAATCTGCGAATTTATATTTGCCAGACCGCCGCATCTTTTCCTGGACCTCTTGGTAGTGCGCAACCATCCGACTTACATCATGGTCAAACCGCGCAGAGATTTTATGTCGAATTTCGCGGATTTCCTTAACTATTTCGCATTCAGTATTTTCTATGATTTCTCTATCTCTCATTTTAAGCATTATCTCCGAAGTAATTCATGGGAGTTATTAATTCTGGTGTTGCTAAACCAATGTCTTGATTAATCCGATGGATAAGAGAAATTTTGTTGGCATTGGCAATATGTGATTGATTCCAGGTGAGGAGTTCGTCCATATTGTGAAAAGAGGCAATTGCCAAGTGCAGTGCGTCACCAGAGGGATCTTGAGGCATTATCAATCTGTCAATATAAATTTGCGTGATTTGAAGTATTTCCGCAGTAATCGGCAATACCTCAAGATGTGCAATTAATGAAATCCGGTCATTCGTTTTTTCGCTTATCCCGTCACTAAGTTCCTCAATAACGGTAGGACTTGTAGTGAGGGTAAATAAATTCGCATATTTGTTCCACCATTGCCGAGTTACCCTCCGCCTCGCGAGAGATCCCTCGTCGGTCCGCAATGTATAGTAGGTACTGGGAATTGACGTATCAATGTAGATGCGTTTTCGTGTTTCCCTATGCAATAATTATACTCTCCATTGAAGTTGAATGCAACACAATATGATGTAAACTGTTTTAGAGTAAATTATGTAAATAAGTTTACATATATTCTGTCCTACAGCATGGTCAAACTGTATTATAGTCGTGGAATGCCTAAATCTTTACAAATCTTCTTAGCAAGATTATTGTCAATTTCAGTATGTCTTGGGATAGCAGTGCGGTTACCTGTATCCGCATTACCCCACCATGAATGTTTACTACCTTCACGAATCAAGTAGCATCCGTGTTTCTTGAGATGCCGAATCAACTGTCTAAGTTTCATACAGCGATTTTGACGACCTCATACTCGCCTTTAATTTGGTGTGCTGCTTCCTCTGCCTCAAATTCTAAGGCTTCAACCAGCGTAATTTTCAGTGTTTCTATTAATTCTTCCCGGGTTCTTTCTTGGCAATTCACCCCGGATATTTCGCGTATCCATCCGATCCACCATTCACCACGATGTTGAATTTGTGCGGTATAGATTTGCGCCATGTTTTACCTCCTTGCAATTATCATAACATTATACCATGGCAAACAACAATATATTTTAGATTGCCGAATTCCATTGAAACGTGCCAAGCAACAAGAGTCCCCAAATCGATGCCAAATGCGCGTAAAACTACTTAGTACCCCAACAACGCAATCCCCGCACGATAAGTCTGTGCAGATGCCTGCAATGCACCCAATTCATCATCTGTCAATTCAATCTCAAGAATCTCTTCAATTCCATTTGCACCCAGTTTAATCGGAACGCCGATATAGAGATCATCAATACCGTATTGTCCTGTGAGATGTGCGGAACACGGCAGTAGTCGTTTCTTATCCAAGATAATCGCTTCTGCCATCTGTGCTAATGATGCGCCTGCGGCATAATATCCACTTGTCTTGAGGAGATTGACCACCTCAGCACCACCGTCACGAGTGCGTTGTGCCATCGCTTCAATCCGATCTGCTGAAATCAACTGTGGAATTGGGATGCCGTTGACGGTTGTATAACGCGGTAATGGCACCATCGTATCACCGTGTCCACCGAGAACGAGGGCATGTATATCTTCTACTGATACACCCAGTTCAAGTGAAATAAAGTAGCGGAACCGTGCTGAATCCAGCACGCCTGCCTGCCCTACGACGCGATGTGACGGAAATCCTGATACCTTCCATGCATGGTAGGTCATGATGTCCAATGGGTTGGTGAGCATCAAGAGGATAGTGTCTGGTGAATGCTTCACCACATTTTCTGTGACACTCCGAACGATGTTGGCATTTGTTTGCAATAGGTCTTCGCGTGTCATCCCGGGTTTTCGTGGGGATCCCGATGTGATAACCACTAAATCGGATCCTGCGGTAGCGGAATAATCAAGGTCACCACTAATCGCAGCGTCGAACAATTCGACCGGTCCCATTTCCGCCATATCCAACGCCTTGCCTTGCGGGACTCCATCAACGATGTCTATCATGACGACATCACCAAGCTGCTTTTGTGCTATCAGGAACGCTGCTGTCGCACCGACGTTGCCGGCTCCGATCACACTAATTCTTTTTCTTGCCACTTCTTCCTCCGTGTTGTGTAAATTACTATAGGATATCAGTTCTATTCAATTCAGTGTACCATAATTCAAAAATAACTGCCTGCGGTAACACGAGAATAAATTTCTTTTCAAGCCAGAGTGAAATCAACTTGTTTGAGAGGTTATCCATTCGAATCATTGATCGAATGAAAATGTTGGTATCAAGTGTTGCACTGTAAACGCGCAGCCATTTCTCAGTTTCTTGCACGTCTAACCTCTGCAATTGCTTCGTCAATTTCGCGTATCAATTCTTCTTCGGGTATGTCAGCAAAGGCTTTATGAAAATCACTGATTATTTCGTTCCACTCTTTCCGAGATTTCTTTAGATTTGTCCGTGGGGGCATGTGTTTCTCCCACAATTTAAGGGTAATTGAATCCGCTAACGCTGGTGGATAATTTCCAAATTTCTCCTGATATTCCTTGCGTTCTGTATCTGGAACCGATTTCCAGTAAACAGAGATGCGTTTCAGGTCTTGCTTCAACTCGGTACTATCTACAAAGTCTTGTTGTTTTCTTATGTCCCCAAGGAAAAGCGATGCAAACTGCTTGTGGAATGGATCATTTGAACAAAAAACTTGGCAAAATGGAAGATAGAGCAGATATTCCAAGTCGACACGACTTACGCGGGAGCCAATCAAACCGTTTGCGATTGCGGTATAAAACGCAGTGAAAACTGTAAGACAGTAGTACGCGTAGGGAGCGAATTCCTTTAAAGGGGGCATGCCACATTCAAACCATCTGTCACGAATTACATCGGAAATACCCAAAAGGTCAACTTCATCTAATAAAAATTCAAAATTTGCAGACTGTTGCTGAAGATCAACGGTATCGCAAAACGCCAATGTTGCAGATTTAAGGTCTGTAAATGAAGTCACAGAAGGAAAATTAAAACCTTTTTGTAATTTATCTAAATTGATAGTTCGCGTCGAAGAACACCATCTTTCGGATAATACTTGTTTAGCATTGGCGAACTCATCCACTTTCCAACATCTTAATGCTTCTTTTTCTGGATGTACCCCAAAAGGTAGACTCTTCTGATCGGTGAGTATGGCATCAATGCGGGAAGGAAGTCTATCTGGGTGGTTTCTATCTAACAGGTTGTGTGCAACGGAAATCCGATAGTGCATTGTGAAGGACTGATCCATTGGCTGAATTTTGTGCGCAACCTCTGCTATTTCGCCTTCTTCTTTCTGCAGAAGAATGTCAATGAATTGAACCGGTGCGTAAACAACCAAATAGTAACGGTTGAGACACCGAATTTCCTCATCGGAAAGTGACTGTAAAATGGATTTATCAAGAAACAATTGGGGACCCATTTTCTCTACCTCTCACCCTGTTCACGAATCGCAACCAACTCTTCCAAGATACGTTTATGAAGTCGATATAACTCAACTCCCAACCCGAAGCCGATACCGACTAATATACCCGCTCCTATAACAAAAATGGTTTTTCGAGACATGTGTCAACCCTATGTTATGTTTAGTGTGTGCTTTTACGAAAAGTTTTCAATAATCGCTTCACCAAATTCAGATGTGTGAACCTTTGTAGCACCTTCCATCAACCGTTCCAGATCGTACGTAACCTTCTTTTGGAGAATAGTCTTCTCAAGTCCAGCAATAATCATATCTGCAGCCTCCTGCCAACCGATATGTTCCAGCATCATCACGGCAGAGAGGATAAGAGAACTCGGATTGACGACATCCTGATCCGTATATTTCGGGGCAGTGCCATGTGTTGCCTCAAAAAGTGCGACTTCATCGTTGAGATTACCACCGGGTGCCATGCCAATTCCACCGACCTGTGCCGCAGCAGCATCGGAAAGATAATCCCCGTTCAAATTAGACGTGGCAATAACATCGTATTCATCGGTTCGCGTTAAAATCTGTTGTAACATGCTATCCGCGATTCTGTCCTTGATAATGATTTTACCTTCTGGGACGTTACCGTCGTATGTGTCATAGAGTTCCGCTTCCGTAATAGTTGAGTCAGCAAATTCCTCTTTAGCGAGTTCATATCCCCATGCACAAAAAGCACCCTCTGTAAACTTCATGATATTCCCTTTGTGGACAAAGGTAACGCTCCGTCTGTCATGCTCAATTGCGTATTGAATCGCCATTCGTACCAAACGTTTCGTGCCGAAAATGCTAATCGGTTTAATACCAACACCAGAGTCTTCACGAATTTCAACACCCATTTCAGTCCGGAGCAGTTCAATAACCTTTTTCACCTCCGGTGTTCCCTGTTCCCATTCAATGCCAGCGTAAACATCTTCGGTATTCTCACGGAAGATTACGACATCCATCTTTTCAGGATGCGTAACAGGAGCAGGCACACCTTGGAAATAACGGACCGGTCGCACGCAGGCGTAGAGTTCAAGTACCTGACGCAACGTCACGTTTAAACTACGAAAACCACCACCGACAGGGGTTGTCAAGGGTCCCTTGAGCGCAACGCGGAAATGCTCAATCGCTTTGAAGGTATCTTGTGGCAACCATTCGTTATATTTGTCCATAGCATTTTCACCAGCGTATATATCAAACCAGACGATCTGATTTTTGCCACCGAAAGCAGTTTGGACAGCCGCATCAACGACACGGCGAGTTGTTTTCATGATGTCTCGCCCGATACCGTCACCTTCAATGACAGGAATAATCGGGTTATTTGGGACAACCATCTCCCCATTTGCAGATTCTATTTTTTCACCGACTGTGGGGACTGTTAATTGGTCAAATTCAATCACTGGGATTCCTTTCTGATTCACACAGAATATCTGTAGGATCTGCTCACACTCTTATTTGTTTCTATTGGGGAGTAGCAACAGATAGTATTCTATCGGTCAAATATATCTGCTCCTGCCATCCGGTTGTGTAATGTAACGACTTCGTTAGCGATGGTCATATCATCGGAAGGCTTAGGAATAATTTCAGGGTCTGGAGAGATGACCGGTCGGATAATTTTCATTTGGAGTTGTTCGCGTGCATCCATCATCCAACCAAATCCGCGGAAAATGTAAGTTAGGAATGTCCTATCGTTTTCATAAATATCGAGTCCTTCTTGAACTGCCCACCCTCCAAAATCAGTATTTGGTGTTAAACGGAGCGGCGGATCGTTTTCTCTACCGGGACGAACAATGCCTTCAATAAACGCGATTTGATAAATGCGTTGCATAATTGCTAACCGCTTTTTCTGTTTATCGTTCAGTTGAATTTCCCCTTGGTCAACGGCATCCAAGAAAGGATTGAAATAGATCGCAGGCCGGGGGTCCTGTTGAATTTCATCCGTTCTACCAGCAGCAGCGATTTCTGGGTGTCCGAAGGTTGGCAGGGCAGTACGCATCCGTTCACGGATTGCTGTTTCTCTCTCTTCAGTATCAAGAGGTTCAATCTGATTTATAAACGATGTCATATCGTGGATAGCACCGAAATGCCGATCCCCGTCTAAAGCCATCTGTGCAGCAACGAAGAAGTCGGAGACTGCTCCTGTGTGTAAAGTAGCAAGATAACGCGCAACAACGTTTGACCCCGCAGAACCGTGATGCGTTTGTATGACTCCCATGCGTTCTAAAATGGACGATTCAATAGAGCTTGCTTCCCTGCCTAAAAGGAGGCTATAACATGTTTGGAAGGCTGTCTTTCCGCTTTTTTGGTGTTCAACAATGAGATCGTTCGCTCGCATTGCGAGAACTTGTGGGTGCAAGGCACTGCTTTCTCTCAGCTGATGACGCATGTATACAGAGATTGTGCCTAAAGCAACGTTCTCCATGTGTGTGCCAATAAACTCTAATAGCAGAGAACAGGAATCTCTTGCGCTGTTTATCCCTTCTTGATTTGGGATACTCAGTTTACGGAGTGTTGAAAAATGTTGAATAACGGCTTCCGGTCCAGCTTCTGGGAAGGCTTTAACAAATTCTGCAACCTGATTGATGAGACGTTGAGTACCTGTTAACCCATCTCTTCGGATATCAATGAACTTATAAAATTTTTTATCTATTAATTCTGAAAAAATGATTTCTTCGTCTATATCATCGGAGGGTTTTTCAGGTTTTCTACCAAAGAGACCAGCAAAGATAACGTGGGCAGGACTGAGTTGATTGGCAATAATTTCACTCTCTGCAACAATACCGCGAATCGCAAAACTACGTATATTTAACGTTATCTGCATATCCCCACAGTCTACGGCTGCCTTGTGTAAAACTGGATTTGCGAAGACATTTGTGGATTGTGGCATTGAACTGAAACTTTTGAGTACCGATGCCATTTTTTCTTCCCCTAACTTTGTCGCCCTTGCCATAGACTCTGTTACAGGGGAATATACCGAGGCAGTAGGAACTTCGGACAGGATTTTTCTAACCGCCTCTTCCTGTTTTGCCTCCAAATTTTTATTCAACATGAAATCTCCTTCGTTCAGCATCTGATTCGTCTAATAACTCATAACTACCTGAGAACACTGCTACCAAGCCAACACAAAAAACCGCGCATGGACGGTAAGGTTTCTCAGAATTCTATCTTTTAAGAAAGTTTGTTGACTGATTGCTTTACGTCTTTAAAATATGTTATCAAAAAATAGATTAAAAGTCAAGATAAAAGTTGAAACGGGTTCCTAAATAACTTGTCACATTGGTTCAATAACTAAACGTGCTAAGCATTTTCTAACTGTAGGGTGGGGTACAGGGACCTTGCCCTACAATGAAATGTAGGCAACTATTACCAAAATCTTTACACATCCGTTGAAACTAAACGGTATATTCTCTAACACATAAAAAAAGAGTATCTCCCAATTGGAAGATGCTCTTTTTATTGAGAACAATAAAAAATGATACGACTTAAAGTTAACGCACGGATTTGATATTACCCCAAGTCGTTGTTACTTTTTCAACAGGTTCAACCGGCGTTACAACATCTGACTGTTGAGAGATAAAACCGATCATCTCAATGAGTATTTGACCGCGAGGAGCGTCTCCGAGGCTTAGCTCATGCATACAAATACCGACACGGCCGCTGCTGTCGTTCAACTTAATGATGCCAGGATCAAACAAGCCAGCACCGTTGCCACCAAAAGCGGCTTCAACGCTCCACGGATCAACGATCTGTTCGCTTTTGAAAGGCCGGTATGTGGTGAAATCTACAAGCGAAGGGGTATGCTCTTTGCCAACGTCTGTCGGAGTCATCACAGTACCCCCGGCCCACATATCCGCGTTGATATTGATAATAGTCTTCAAGCCATTCTCGCCGTTTTCACTTGCCGAAACATAGAAGATGTAGTCAGCACAGTTCAAGACAATGTTCCCACCATAGATGAAACGTTCCATGATAGAGTCGTCAACCTGAACATTCTCGGGAGTGTAAAGTGTTGTTGGGACCCATCCGAAAAGGATAATGGTGTCCGCAACACCATCGTCAATACGTTCTTCTGCCCAGGGTCCGATTTCCACATCGGTTTTATAGACCACATCACCAACAGAAGACACGTCATTTTTCAGGTTGTCAAAGACAATTGCGCGCTGGATGTCAGCATTGTCTTGTGAAATCCATCCTACACCTTCGCTGAAAATTGCAACATCACCGAGAGCCGCTACATTTGACGTTGTAACAGTTAAAGCAAGGAGGATCGTAAATAAGATACACAATCTTCTCATGTTCATTAATTTATCCTTTTGAAATTCGCTCCAATTATAATTATTGGAGTGGTAAGTTTGTTAGGACACCTTAAAGTGTCATATTGATATAGGTTAAAAATCATGAGGGTTTTAACCAAATAATAATGCAAGAACTGGCGGAAACCCTTTCTGAACCGCCCCGCATTACAACCAATCGTCCAAATAATAACATATTTGGCAAAAGAAGTCAACAAAAAAATCAAACAACTTTTTGTTGACTCCTTTTAAATCTCGGCGGAATACAACCAAATATCATTAGTTAGTTAATACCCTCAAAATCAGATTTGATATGTGCCCACGTCGTCGTAACTTTTTGGTTGGGATCAACTGCTGCGCCACCAAGGACATCAGCCAGATAATTATCAATCATTTCGGCAAATACTTCACCTCGTGGGAGTCCGGGGTTGTTGAGTTCCTGAAAAGCGATGCCTATTCTTCCATCTGTTTCGGTGTCGTGCATAATTGCTGGCTCCAGTAAACCTGCGCCATCATCACCGAAAACTACCTCAACCTCCCATGGATCGACAATCTGAGATTTCTTGAAAGGTCGGAATGTGGTAAAAAAGCCAAGGCTTGGCGTATACTTTTTGCCATCATCCGTTGGTGTGATAGCGGTACCATCTGCCCACATGTCGACGTTGATGTCCATCATATTTTTCAAGGCGGTATCACCGTTTTCACCTTTACCTTCTACGATGTAAAAAATATAATCCGCGGTATTAAGGAAGATATTTCCACCTTCAAGGAACTTTTCAGCAACAGAACCTTCAGGCTCAGCATTTCCGAATGGATAAAGCGAAACTGGAAACGAGCCGAAGGTAACGATGATATCGGATAAACCGTTATCAGTTCGCTCTTCTGCCCATGGACCGATCTCGTTATCGGTTAATGTGACAACTTTTTGGACTTCCTTGAGAAGGCCTGCTAGCTGCTCACCTTCTGCAGCTGCGGTGCCTTGTGCAATCCAACCAACTTGTTCGGTAAAGATTGCTACTTCTCCGAGAGGCGCGGCTACACCGAGAATCGGGGTAGTGGCTATGGCAAGAAAATACCCAAAGGTAATTGCCATAATAATTAAAACTTTTCCCATTAAATAACTCCTATATTGAAAGTATACGTTAAAGTCACTGAAATAACTTCAGGAAACTTCACGCGTTGTGTTGGTGAATTGTAAGATAAAATATCCCGTTTCTGTAAGTAAAATTGCCAGTAATACCAAATTAACGGGATTCGACGCCTGCAGATAAAGTCAGCATTGCAAGGCACGGGGACCTCACACTACAAATCGGTTAATTGGGTATAAAACTTCCATCAAGAAAATAATATCTTGAAATTGCTTATAATTATACAAAATTATCAAAAAAATGTCAAGAAAAAATAAATTTTCAAAATATACGATATTTTATATGATAATCGAATTTTTGTCAATAATATAGTTTTTCCATCAGGGCTATTTAGTTTTAGGCTTTTTGTCCATTTTAGACGAAAAGTCGCGATGCGGAGATCGCTCGAACAGCGGAGGGTCGTAAATTGAAAATCTAAATATTCGGAAAACTAAATGACCCTGTTCTCTATATAGGTATTGTTAACCAATTTGCAATTGAAATGGAAAAAGAAAGATATTCAACTAACTTGTATTGGGTCTTACGGCAGATTCGGTTTTATTGACAGGTGTTTGAGAGATGATTCACCTGTCAAGGTCAATAAAAATTCGACTAAATCTTTCGCCTCTTGTTCACTCAGATTGAGTGGTTCAAGTGTTCCTTCTCGCATTCCGACAAATCCTGATGGAACTCCGCCAGCGTTATTGAATTCAATAATGGATTCTAATGTTGGAAAATCACCTGTATGAAAGTACGGTGCAGTAAGTTCTACGTTTCGGAGTGTCGGTGTTTTGAACTGTCCTTTATGCTGCTGTGTCGGTTCCAGAAAATCCAGTATTCTTTGAGGAACCTCTGGATCATCGCTATAGATACCACCGCCATTAAAAGGGTTGTCTAAGAGTTGCTTAATACCATCGTATCGTCCTGTATCTTCAGGCAATCCACCTTGCGGGACACCAAGATTGTGAAAATCGTTGTCTGTGAAATTAGAGTTATCGTGGCAGAGGATACAAACTCCTTTCCCAATAAATATTTTTAAGCCACGTTTCGCTTCAATTCTGATAGCATTCACATCACCTGCTACATATTGATCAAAAGGTGCATTTCGACTGATCAATAGTCGTTCGTAGGCTTCAATTACCTTACCAATATTGGCAAAAACGGTGTTAATACTAATCTTATCAGTTTCGGACATATTGTCAAACTGAACATCACCCGGTTTTCCATGAGATGGGAAACGGTTTGTATCTTCTAAATTGGGGAGTGGACCAAACACTGTCTCGTAATCGTCTTGATACAGACGTTTGATAAGATGTGCATACTGAAGTCGTGTTCCTGCTTGTTCTTTCTCACCTTCAAGAGCAATTAACGCTTGTGACCAGAGTGAATCCGATCTACCGTCCCAAAACTGCCATTTGTTATAGGCTACATTAAGCAGGGTTGGTGCGTTTCTTGTGCCTCTCCCTGCTCCTAATGAAGTCGCTTCAACATCAGCGAATCCGTGAAATGGCGAGTGGCATGTTGCACAAGCAACGGTGCCATCTTTTGACAAACGTTCGTCAAAAAAGAGCATCTGCCCTAATTTTGCAGCTTGAGGATCGTCAGCAACACGATTTGTCGGATTTAGTGGAGGTGTTGCGGGGAGAGGAGATAAACGTTGAATAATCGCCCATTCACGTTTCGTAAAGATATCTACCTCTGTTTCAATATCTTCATTTATCGGTAGAGAATCTTCATCTCCGCAACCGATAAGGGTCATTGTGATGCAGCATATTGTCCAAATAGTGATTAGGCGGATAAGCTTCATTTTTCTTACTTCAGATGTAAGGCGAGGTCTCTGTGCCTCGCCATTCTGGGTAGGCAAACAACGGGCGGGCACAGATGCTCACCCCCTACGACTAAAAGTAATTTGATATTATACCATTTCTGAATGACAACATCTCATTAGCAAAAAACCCGTTTGTCCTCGCGCAATTCATTGCGCCTCGGACATTCAACAAAAGATGAGATTCGAAATGTTATAAAATCTCCGTAATGGTATCTTATTTATCAGAATCGGAATCACTCCTCTTTAGGGACATCCATAGCGCATCTGAATCCGCGAATCTGACCACTGGCGACAATGTCATCATATTCTCGGAAAGCGCACCGCATCTGTTTTGAACCGGAAAACCAATTGGCACCTCGCTCAGATTTTTTACCCATTCCACTTGTTTCTGGTCCTTTCGGATTTTCCCTTGGACTTACCGTATAGTAATCCATATCAAACCAGTCTGAGACCCATTCTGCGACATTTCCAACCATGTTCAGTGCGCCGTAAGGGCTTGCACCTTCATGAAAACTATCCACTGGAGCAGCCATCGCATATCCATCAAGGTGTCCATCAAACTTTCCTTCGTCATCAAAGTTGCATTTTGTCGGGTCAAATTCGTTGCCCCAGGGCCAGATACGTCCGTCTGTTCCGCGTGCTGCTTTTTCCCATTCCGCTTCAGTCGGCAATCGTTTACCAACCCATTCCGCATAGGCTACAGCATCGCCCCACCTCACACCAACAACTGGCTGATCCGGGTGATTGAATTTTGGATTGTTCCAAAAGATCGAATTCCGATGGCCTGTGGCTTCAACAAATTTGGTATAATCGGCATTAGAGACTTCATGCTTGTCAATAAAAAAAGCATCTAAAAAGACCTTATGTTGTGGGAGTTCATCAAGCGGATCCGTCAACGGATCTTTGTCTGGATCACTTCCCATAAGAAAATCACCCGCTGGCACAAGAACCATCCCTTCTGGTATCTCGATTGTTTTAACCGTGCCAAGAGATAATTCCTCCAAAGGCTGCATTTCATCGGTTGGTTCTGGCACTTCGTCATCAACAGGCATTTTCTCGTCACCGCCACAACCGTATAAGGTAAACATCAATATCATTAGGGCATATATCAATGATTTCAGTGTATTTTGTATTCTCATGGTTAGATGTAGTGATTGGATGAACTTTTGCCTATATTATCAGTGTTACAGAAATGTTATGGTGTTTTCGCACATCGGAACCCAACAGAACTGCTGTGATCGCTGCATTGTGCCGGATAGATATAATATACTGTCGCCCGCGTATCACCGCGTCCATTTGTCCAAGATCCACCACGAATTGTGTAGACTTTCCCGTTAGTCAGGTTGGATTTTCCGTTCACGAGGTGTTCTTCTACTTGATTTTCATGGAGATCGCTTGTTACCCATTCCCATACATTGCCCGACATGTCATGTAGACCGTAAGGACTTTTGCCTTTGGCAAAACTACCCACTGGAGCGGTATGCATGGCGTATCCATCCAATTTACCGTTCATTTTACCACCGTCATCAAAATTACCGATGGATGGGTCATAATCATCACCCCAAGGATAGAGACGACCCTCTATACTTCGTGCCGCTTTTTCCCACTCAATGTCAGTCGGTAGTCTTTTTCCTGCCCATTTGGCGTAAGTTTCAGCATCCTCCCAATTGACACCGACAATGGGTTGATCGGGCGCGTTGAGGGTTGGGTTGTCCCAAAATTTCGGTTTCCGATGACCAGTTTCCGATAGGAATTTGGCGTATTGTCCGTTCGTAACTTCATACTTATCAATGTAAAATGCATCAACAAAAACGACCTGAGAATCTGCTTCATTCCCAAATGTCAGATCGGTTTTTTCATCAGTGCCGATGGGCACTTCTCCTGCAGGAATCAAGACCATCTCTTCAACATCAACAATGGAATAAGAATCTTGGATATCTGACTGGATAGGATGTCCTGAGCTCCCTTCGTTATTACAGGAAATCAAACCGATGTTCAATACAATAAGGAATAATAAATAGTGCCAAAATCTCACAATATTCTCCATAACATTATCCGAGAGAGGTTGGAGTGTTGCTAAATTGACGCCGATGTGATACTGTTTCTCACATCCCAACTCTATTCAGAAGTCTCTGAAGTTAAGGAGAGGAACAATTCCTCTAAACTCATCTCATCGGTACGCATTTCAAGCAGATTCCATCCATGATTGATGATTGTTTTTGCGACTTCAGCACGGATATCTTTTTCTATATCATACCGAACAAGAAAGGTGTTATCTACATTTACATTAGGTTGTTCAACACCGATTACAGCAGGTATATTTCTGAGCGCAGCCGATACTTCCTCTACTGGACCTTCTGTTACTACAAGTGTGAGCATTTTTTCATGCGCGCGTTTGTTGTCAGAAGTGGCGGTATCAGTTGTTGTCCTGTCCGAAACAGCACGTCCATTAGATAGCTGAACATCACCCGTAATTTTGCCTTTGCTGATAATCAGCAGCCTCTCACATGTCATACTTGCTTCGGGAAGGATGTGTGTGCTGAAAAGAATGGTGCGTTCCTTACCGAGTGCTTTTATCAACTCCCGTATTTCAACGATTTGTCGCGGGTCTAAACCTGATGTCGGTTCGTCAAGGATTAGGACTTCTGGTTCATGAACCAAAGCTTGTGCTAAACCGACACGTTGTCGGAAACCGCGTGATAATTGTCCAATAATCTGATGACGTCGTTCGGTTAAACCGCAAGACTCAATGGCAGTATCCAACCGTTCTTTGATTTGCTTACGTGGGACACCTCGGATTTTACCCATGTAGGAGAGATATTTTGTGACAGTCATTTCAGTATAAAGCGGAATGTTTTCGGGTAGATATCCGATCCGTTTGCGTACCTCGCGCGATGCTTTGAAAACATCGTATCCGGCAACGGTGACTTTTCCGCTACTCGCGGGCATAAAGCAGGTCAGAATCCGCATCGTCGTAGTTTTACCGGCACCGTTGGGACCGAGAAACCCAACAATTTGCCCCTTGTCCACGGTAAAGGAGATGTCTTTGAGTGCTTGAAATGGACCGTAGTTTTTTGAGAGGTTTTGAACTTCAATCATTTTGTCTATTTTGTCTATTGAGTGTTGGTAATCGGTTATCAGTTGAAAAATATATTTTTAA
Source organism: Candidatus Poribacteria bacterium (assembly GCA_965237835.1). Lineage (GTDB taxonomy): Bacteria > Poribacteria > WGA-4E > WGA-4E > WGA-3G > MSPOR6. The sequence continues at coordinate 3,650,404 of OZ250160.1, forward strand.
GCCTGACTTCTTAATCCATAAAACAATCACCATTTACCAACAATCTCCTCACTTCTCCGTTGTATAGTAAATTCCCGATCTCTGGGACGGCCAGACAGATATAGATTGTTATCTGGATTAACCGCTTCGGATTCGGCAAGCACTTCGGGCAGGTCAACAGGAATGGATTTTACCTCAATTCTATCAGGAAACACATGAACCTGCCGCCACATCATTGGGTAGCATATAATGCCAGCTGTGATGATACACAACATCCCTTGTTCTCTAAAGACACGATTGAGGTGTTGGTGTCCACAAAAGAAGCCTAAAATCTGTTTCTCAAACGGAGCAACGATTTCAAGTATCTCTGCTGAGTTTGCAATTCTTGAACCCATACCCTGAAATTCAACATTTGGAAAGGGGAGTTGGTGTAAAAAAAAGAATATCTCGTCACCATAATCCGCTGCTTTTTTCAACTCACGTTCTACCCAAGCAAGTTGATTCGTGCTGATATACCCGTGCGTCAAATCTTCGGGAACTTCTTGTGCATCAAGCAGAATAAACCGTATGTTTTCCTTGACGAAACTGGTAGACCCCATTCCATTTATGCCGAAATGTCTCAAATAAGAGGTTTTAGAACCTGTTTCAGGGTCAAGATCATGGTTACCGGGAATGTAGTAGCAAGGTGAATTTAAACGTTCACCCAATAGTTGCGCGGTATGCAGTGCGGCTTCATATCCCTCAGCAGACATATCAAAACTCTTTCCGCCGCACACAATATCTCCACCATGAATTACAAATGCAGGGTCAAACGCGTTCAGTTGTTCAATCAACTTTTCATATAGCGCGAGGCTATTTTTTTGCTGTTGTAGTCCATCTGCAAAGTTTTGCGTAGCATTTGGATATAGATGTGTGTCAGTAATAAAAGCAAACTTGAAGGGTGTCATTACATAACTCGTTTTCTAAAAATTGCAACATAAGTGGGCTTGTCAGAATCAATATAACGCTCAATTGTCCAACTTGTCCCAATGAGAATATCTTCCAGTTCCGGTTTAGAAACAAATAGGTAGTCGAACCAAGGGGTTGTGAATTGTTTGTAGCGTATTCGCAGCCGTAATTGACCGCTCATTCTTCCCCGATCTCGGTTATATTGATGGTAAGCAAGGTGACCGGGTTCTGTCGTTTGATATGGGTCCATCGTTTCAGCAATAATCATTGCATCTGCCGTTGTCATTGCTGCGAATCGCTTCAACAACCACCGAGCTCTTTTGTAACTACCAACGAGTCCAAAATTGTGTCCCATCATAAGGATCGTGTTGAACATACCAAGTTTGGAATTGAGCTGCGTAATCGGCATAACCAAGCCGTTTTTGAGTCCCCGTTGCTGGCAAAGTTGTATGGCTACTGGCGAAATGTCTGTAGCCAATACATTATGTCCTTGCTGCTGAAGATATAGGGAGTGTCGTCCTGCACCACAACCGATATCCAAGACATGTCCAGTAGCATGTGCTATAGCAAGTTTTTGGTGTTCTCCCCACTCAGGTTTCTCTCCATTTTGATAATCGGAAAGAAGGTGTCCGAAAGCATCTTGTTTGCCTGTTAGTCCGTTGCTACTTCTTGACATATCCGGTAGTTCCATTCCCTTCTGCCTTATTCGCTTCCCAATGTTCTTCAATACCTTGTCGCCATGTTTGTGCTGCTTCTGTTAGTTCAGCGGTAAGTTCAGGATGTTCGTCTTTCAGATTGTCCGTTTCACCCATGTCGGTTTCAAGGTTCGCAAGGTGAACATCATCTTCAGGAGGTGTCCCTTCTACCAATCGACCGTTAAGTACTAATTTCCACTTGCCCCGACGTACTGCAGTCTGGTTTCCCATTTCCCAATAAATATCAGTGTGCGGAGTATATTGACCGTCTACTACCATCGGTAATAAATCTAATCCATCGAGTTCATATTTGGAGAGATCTCCATCGGCAGCGGATAGAAAAGTCGGAAAAACATCCATTGCTGCACCATATTCACTTAGGACTGGTCCAGCAGGAATTTCTTTAGGCCAATGCATAATTCCAGGTGAACGGATACCACCTTCATATAGACTGAATTTATGTCCTTTTAATTTACCAGCACTTCCACCGTAGTATGGGTCTTGTGTGCCATCCAACCAATTTCGTGTTTCACGCGATGGTCCGTTGTCGCTCTGAAAATAGGAGAAAGTGTTTTCAGCAACTCCTTGACGTTCAAGTTCAGCGAAAATTTCTCCGACGCTGTCGTCAACGGCACTCAACATTGCAGCCATAATTTGTCTATCCCAAGGTAGATTTGGAAACCTATCTACATATTCTTGTGGTGCATGCATTGGATAGTGGGGAGCGTTATATGGCACATAGAGGAAAAATGGCTTACCAAGCTCAACCGCTTTTCGGATATATTTGACTGCGTATTCCGTAATCAACTCAGTAAAGTATTCACCGTTTCGATATATTTCCTCTCCGTTTTCCCAAAGGTCATGTGTTTGGTCGAAATCTGGTCGTCCTAATGCCCAATAAAAGATATGTGAGAAGAAATCAATACATCCTGCCATAAACCCAAAAGAATCATCAAATCCGTGATCCTCAGGTCTTGAACCTTCAGCGAGTCCTAAATGCCACTTTCCGGAAATTGCTGTATAATAACCAAGTTCCTTAAGGGCAGTTGCAAGAGTTGGAACAGAAGGTGGCAATCCTGTTGCTGTGCGGTGTCCAGCCAAGATAGAACGAACCCCCGCATGGCAAGGATACCGACCTGTAAGTAGTGCAGCACGAGATGGTGAACAGACAGGTGAGTTGGAGTACCAATCTGTAAAACGGATACCTTCAGATGCCATTCTATCCAGATGGGGTGTTCTGAAATCTGTGGCACCCATACAAGAAAGGTCGCCATAGCCTTGATCGTCTGTCAAAAAGACAATAAAATTAGGTTGCATAATTTCTCCTCGCGTTTATAGCAAAGTATGTGTGAATGTAAGAGGCGCAATGAATTGCGCAACTACAAACGCCGTAAATCCAAAAAGTGTATTTATTTTGGATTTTACAATCATTGCTGCTATTTTTTCCAGAAACTACGATCTAAACTCCTATATTGTATGGCTTCAGAGACATGGACCGCTTCAATATTCGGGTTTGCATCTAAATCTGCGATGGTGCGTGATACTTTCAAAATGCGGTCATAAGCTCTTGCGCTCAGTCCTAACTGATTGATGGCGATGCGAAGCAGGTCCTGCGCTTGCGATTCAATCTTACAATATTCACGAATCTGCTTGGATTCCATATTAGCATTGGCATGTATTGTGGTGCCACCAAAACGTTGATGCTGGACTCGGCGCGCTGTTTCCACCCGTTCGCGCACAACCGCTGACGGTTCTCCTGTTACCTCTGCTGAAAGCTCAGCATATTTCACTGCGGGAACCTCAGCTTGGATATCTATCCTATCTAACAGCGGTCCTGATATACGAGAAACATACGTCTGAATTTGGTTAGGAGAACATTTACACTCGCGATTTGGATCGCTGAAGAAGCCACAGGGACAAGGGTTCATTGCTGCCACTAACATAAAATTGGCAGGATAGGTGAGGGATGCGGCTGCACGCGAAATCGTCACATGCCCATCTTCTAACGGTTGGCGCATGACTTCAAGAACGTTTCTGCGAAATTCTGGGAGTTCGTCAAGGAAGAGGACTCCATTGTGTGAGAGACTCACCTCTCCGGGGCGCGGTACATTGCCACCACCGATCAATCCTGCGTCAGAAATTGTGTGGTGCGGAGACCGAAACGGACGGGTCGTTACTAACGGGGTGTCGCTTGGCAAAATACCGACAATACTCTGAATCTTTGTCGTTTCCAAAGATTCATCTATGGACAATGCCGGCAAGATTGAAGAAATTCGTTTGGCAATCATTGTTTTACCGGATCCGGGTGGACCAATCATAATAAGATTATGCCCGCCTGCTGCTGCGACTTCAACAGCGCGCTTCACATGCTCTTGTCCTTTAACATCAATTAAATCGAGGAAGGATGCGGTGTCTTGTTGTTCTACTGCAGTGATGAGCGTGGGAGGTTCTGGAGGTATATCCTTGGCAGAATTCAGAAATGCAACAGTTTCTGATAGACTTTCAACGGGAAAAACTTTCAACCCTTCAATAATTGCTGCTTCTTTAGCGTTTTTAGCCGGTAGAATGAGATTTTGCACGCCATTATGTTTTGCTGCGATGGCAATAGGGAGTCCACCTTGTATACCCCTTACGTTTCCATCAAGTGCCAGTTCACCTAATACCATAGTGCTTTCAAGACTACTGCGGTCTACCTGATTGGTGGCGGCCATAACACCGACGGCGATCGGGAGATCAAACGCGGAACCTGTTTTTCGGATATGAGCAGGTGCTAAGTTGGCGGTAATTCGGCTCGGTGGGAAATAGAAACCGGAGTTTTTTATGGCTGCGGTAACCCTGTCTTTGCTTTCCTTGATTGCACTGTCCGGTAAACCGACAGTGCTGAATGCTGGGAGCCCATCCGCGACATCTACTTCTACTGTAACAATATAAGCATCAATTCCAAGCACTGCACTACTGAGGACAGTTGCAAGCATACGATTTTCCTTCTCTAATCCATTTGGATTCGTTATTTCAAGTAACTTTCAATTATGCGTCTACAGTTTCAATCTATCTTTCTTTAACGTGTATCCTCGGTGAGCCTATGAAGAGTTTGTAGCTGCCTCTGGTCAGAGATTACAAACAGTGCATCACCTGCTTCAATTCGCCAATTTCCATCAGGATTGTAGATATATGTTCCATCTTTGCTGCGAATTGCGATGACAACCAACCCTGTCTCCTCCTTTATGCGTGCGTCTTCTATAGTAATCCCATCAAGTTTAGAGTCAGGTTGGATAATTGATTCCGCGAACCGCGTAGTTTGTCGGTTCTCCTGCATCTTACCAAAAAAATCCAGTAGATGCGGCTCAAGTATTCCGGATGCAAGTCGTATTCCGCCGATATGGTCCGGCAAAACAACCTCATCTGCCCCTACTGTTTCAAGTTTGGCACGTGAATTATTTTCTACTGCCTTTGAAGCAACCCGCAAATTTGGGTTGAGTTTCTTTGCAGAAATGACGACAAACAGGTTATCTTGGTCGCGACTGAGGCATGCAACGAGTCCTTTCGCCTGTTCAATACCTGCACGGATGAGTACATCGTCATCAGTTGCATCGCCGTGTAGGTATAGGAAATCGTGAGTTTCAGCGAGATGTTCCAAACGTTCTTCATCCATTTCAATACCGACAAAACTGGCTTCTGCCTTGAGCATTTCTTCAACCACATGCACTCCGGTGTCTCCGATTCCACAGACGATATAATGGTTAGATAATTTTTCTACATCTCTTGTCATTTTTCTATGTTTGAAAAAACTCAGCAATTGTCCTTCAACAAAAAAGGCCGTTGCAATGGTAATGCTGTAAATATACATGCCGATCCCGCCGATGAGTAGAAACAGGGCGAAGACGCGACCGGCATCACTTATTCCCATATCATCATAACCCACTCCTGTTAACGTAATTACGGTCATCCAAACAGCATCAAGAAGACTCCACTCGCCTTGTGGATTATTCTTTTCAAGCAGTATAAAACCGATGGTTCCTATGATAAGGATCCCAAACAACAGACTGAAGGCGATAATGATCTTGCGTTGATAATTCATCATCCTCCGTTGTTATGCCGTCTCTATGTCAAAATTCACAAAGACTTTGGTTCAAGTGTTAACAGAACTCATTGATCAGGCATTATTTTTTGCTTCTCCGTTTATCGTTTCTTCTTTTTCGGTTGATACGTTTTCCTCACTCGGTGCATCTTGTTCAGGTGTATCTTCTGATGTGTCCTGTTCAGGTACATCCTTTTGGCTATCGACAGCGCGGACATATCCCATTCTCAGATCATAGAGAGAATTAGCTAAAAAATTTGATTCAGGCGCAGTTAGATTACTTTTGGTTTTTTCTTCAAGCATCTCTAAGGTATCAATCATTCGTTTTGCTAATCCGAGATTAACAATAACTTGTTCTGTTTCCGGATCTCGGAATCCTTGTAGGTAGAGATGTGCGGTCGTAATAAGATCTGAAATAAAAGATACAAAATCAATTGGTGGGAGTTGAGGTTCTTCCTGTGTAATGTTTTCTTCCATTTAACTTCTCCTGATTTGACATCGTGATTCCGATCAGATAGTATCGGAAGTCTTATGGAAATTCTTTTGTGTGGATCAAACAAAATTACTCATCAAAGATAATAATTTGTGCAAGTAGACTTCCCGCTTGGTTGTTATTGTTAGGGCTCTCGTTCATAGCCAGAAAAATAACACCATCTGCGGGGGCAGGATTATCATAACGTGACCCAACAGCGAAAACGTCACTCCCGATTTTTGCGATGAGCGCACCGATGTTAGTGCCGGGGAGCAAATAACCGTCTCCAGCTTGGGTTTTAGCGACACCATCAGCACCGCACCACCCGGTCCGATTTTTCAGGTCAGGTGACCATGCACCATCAGCATCAATTACGAGACGTTGTCCTTTTTTCACGCGTACATAACTTTCTTGCCAGACTGGACTCGGACGTGCTGTCCGAACAACTGATAACGCCATTCAATATTCCTTTCGGTCTTTGAGATAGGCGGTCTTTGTGTTTTCCAGGACCGCCACTTACTTACTCTTTTTCGCGTTCGCGAATTGTGATATTCACAATTTTTTCATCTTGTTCAATGCTATCTAAAACATCTAAACCTTTGATAACCTTTCCGAGGGTAGTGTAGTCTTCATCTAATGCAATAGAGTCTGTACAGATGAAGAATTCGTCTCCATCAGAGACGCTTGCCCCCGGTTCCTTTGCCATTAGCACAGTGCCTTTTTCAAGGGAGTGATCGCTTTTTTCGATCGGGAGCGTTTCATTAGCAAAATCTGAACCGGCTTGTATGAAGAGTTCTTCTACACTAAAGGTTGCATTTCTATAATAACCCTTACTCGCGTTTTTGATAAAGTTTTTCGAAGTTTGTGGTGCATCGGTTGCGTAAAATTCAAATTCAATGTTGCCTTTTGCCGTTTGAATGACAGCGATAGCGTTCGCTGGCTCTATCATTGGTTTGGCTTCCGGCTCTGTTTTCTCAGCATCTGCTGCTTGTTTGATAGCAGTTTCGTCTTCCGGTTTAGCTGCTTCATCTGTATCTCCTGTATCAGTCTGTTCTGTACAGGGTTCCGAAGCCTTTTTCTCTTGTTGTGAACAACTGAATAGTAAAACTGTAAACACACACCCTAATATTAAGAGTGCGACAGGAAATTGGTTAATTTTCATTTGCCTTATCATAGTTTGCCTTTGCCTCCAATCGGATTGTAGTGATGACATCGCCCATCTCCAAAAAATCGACGACAGTCATCCCTTGAATTACGCCTCCGAAGGTCGTATATTGTCCATCAAGATGCGGTTGCGGTTTCAGGCAGATGTAGAACTGGCTTCCGGATGAATCTGGCACATTTGCGCGTGCCATCGCCACCGTCCCTCTTAGATGTTTCCGCTGATTCGGGTTGGTGTATTCGTCAACAATATTCCAACCGGGATCACCCATTCCATCGCCATTCGGACATCCTCCCTGAACAATATTCAAACCAGGTGCGTTAATTATTCGATGAAATGTTAATCCATCATAGAACTTCTGGTTAATCAATTTTTTGAAGTTTTCTACTGCCACGGGGGCAGATTCGGGATAGAACTCTATTACAAATGTGCCTTTTTCAGTTGTGACGACTGCGACCTGTTCTTTAATCTGTTTGACCGCTTGCTCCTCATCCTGTTTGCCAAAAGGGAGTAAAGCACAACCCGTTAAGGTTTGTAAAACAATAATTAGTGGTAAAAAATAAGCCAGTGTCTTCATCAAAATCTTCCTTCGCTGTATAGGTTATCTGTTTTTGAGATGTGCCCAGGTAGTTGTTAATTTTCCCTTCGGATCAACTGCCAGCAAGAGTGGATTTTCCATATCGTCTCTCAACTCGCCCTCTGTCAGAGCATAGTTGTACATTTTGATTTCGTCCATGGCACCGTTGAGAAAACGTTACGTTCCACCGCGTGCCCCGATATATAGGGGGTCATTATTTGGAACAAGTTTGCCCGCACATTCCAGTTCTGAACTAAGCTCGCCATCAATATAAAGCTTAATAGTTTTACCATCCCACGTACCAGCAAGAAAATGCCATTCACCATCCAGAATGTTGCCACCTATATTTTCGTCGTCGCAATTTTCAGGCAAATCAAAGAATTGGAGGATCGACCCGTCTCGGTAGAATGCCGCAAGGGTATACAAGCCTGCCTGCCAAGTGGGACCTTTTTCAACACTAGTTTGCTCTTGACCTGCTGATCGGAGATTTGCCCACAATTCTATTGTAATCCCATCAACAATATCAATGCTGTCATGGTCGGGTATTTCAGCCCAAGTTTTTCCATCAAAATCTATTGCTTTCCCAAATTTTCCATCAACTAATTTGGGGCTGCCACTAAAAGTCGCATCATTACCGAATTCCGAGGAATCTTTTGCAACTTTTCCGTTTAAGTCATCAAAGGAGAGGTGCAATACAAGGTCTTCTGCGGTACAGATCCCTGTTAACAAGATAGCCGTGAACAGAAGAACGAACACAGCGACATTAATTGGGTTTCTATGACTAATTTTCCAGTTTTTCATGTGTATACCTCATTTAAGTTGCTTGTAATGTCTTTTGAATACTTATGTGAATGTTACCGTAAGTTGAGGCAAAATTCAACTTCTCAATACTATATATTAAGGATACCAAAAGTGTTAGAAAAAGTCAAGGGTTTTCTTTGGCAATGGGTGTATGAGTTTTTGCCACACAGGTTTAATTTACAAAAGATGCGTCAAATCTTCTACTGTAACGTGAGTTTGATATATAGCAAATTCTAAACATAAATGGACATTTTCGTAGGGGTTAGGTAACTACGGGCGAGAAGACCTCGCCCCTACGAGAAGCCCGACATCTTGTTTTTATCAAACTCACGTTACTGTAGGGCGGGGACCTGTGCCTCTCCGATATTTGAAATGTGCCAATAACGGATGGACATAGAGACCTACCCCTACAGTAAAAGGCGGATAGATTCTTGACAAAATTTTAATTTTCAATTACACTTTAGATACATAATACCAAATTAACGGGATTTGACGTCTTCGGATAAAGTCAGCATTGCGAGGCACGGGGGCCTCGCGCTACGAATCGGGTTAATTTGGTATAAGATAGTTCCAACGAAAAATTTTTTTATTGCAGCTGCTTTACCTATGCTGTTTGGAAGGAGATTATTATGTCAAAAATTCTCGTGCTATCCGGTGAAAACCATCGTTTCAATGCAAGTGCAAGTGTGATTCACAATTTTCTTGATGAGGATGCAGAAATTTCAGCGACGTTAACCGATGATAAAGATGTTTTAGCGTCTAATGCGTTAGATAACTACGATGCATGTGTGTTTGGTACCGGCTTCACCCGTTCAGAACGTCAAGAAGACGGCACTTCCAAACGCGTATCGGATTTAACCCCTGCTCAGGAAGAAGGTCTGTTTCAGTATGTGCAAAGCGGTAAAGGGTTAGTCGGTATTCATGGCACTGCGTGGTGGATTGGTGGGCGCGCCGTTGATCTGATTGGTGGGCACGCAAACTGGCATCCACCGGGTTCAACCTTCATTGTCCGTATTGAGGATACCGAACACCCAACAACTCAAGGCGTTTCAGACTTTGACGTTGAAGATGAAATCTACATCTCAGCGCATGATCCGCATATCCATGTATTAGCAACTGCGGAATGGTTCGGCAAGGCGCATCCGATGGCTTGGGTTAAGTCTTACGGTTCGGGACGTGTATTTTACACTACTTTGGGACACGGACCTGGTACCTTTGAGAGAGTCGGAATGCAGAAATTCCTTACGCAAGCTGTAAGATGGGCGGCAACATCGTAAAGACCGAAAGATGCACACCTTAAAGATCAAAAACATAGAGACCGAAATTATTCATGTCAATCATCGCGGCAATTGGCTCTTTGTTAGGCTCCACGGTGAAGATGGCACAACAGGCATCGGTGAGGCATCACACGGTAGAGACGATGAGCGGGTTAGACACCTAATTGAAGAGTTGAAACCAAGACTCATTGGGTGGGATGTGTTTGAACTTGAGTCGTTCCGCAGCCGTTTTTTCCGCGACAGTGAAGGGCACGCCTATCATACTGCATTTAGTGGAATTGAACAGGCAATGTGGGATTTGGTTGGCAAGGTGTTAGATGTTCCGAGTTATCAATTACTCGGTGGCAAGTGCCGAAATCGAATTCGTCTATATGCGAATATAAACCGTGCTACAGTAGATCGCAGTCCGCAAGGTTTTGCACGAAACGCTGAGCAAGCAGTCGCCGAAGGATTTACCGCAATAAAATGCGCGCCTTTTGATAGTGTTTCGGTTTCGGATATCTCAAAAGGGACGCTTACGCCTGTCATCCGCTTGGGTATTGATCGGATTCGTGCTATTCGCACTGCTATCGGATCGGAGATTGATCTGTTAGTAGATTGCCACAGTCGGTTTAATTCCGGTCTTATTATCCAAACTGCCAAAGCTTTAGACGACCTGAACCTATTCTGGATTGAGGATCCTGTGCCTTTGACTGACCTTGATGCTGTTGCGCATGTAAGCCAGTCTACCTCTATGCCGATTGCTACAGGGGAACGACTTCGTACACTGGCAGATTTTGAACAGTTACTAAAACAGGGGCGCGTTGACTATATTTTGCCGGATGTGAAGCATGTCGGTGGGTTGTTGGGTTTGAAGAAGATAGCCACACTCGCAGAAACTACGAACGTCAAGGTAACTCCTCATAATCCGAGCGGTCCTGTTGCGACAGCTGCAAGTGTGCAGTGTATGGCAAGTATACCGAACTTTGGTATTCTTGAATATGCATGGGGTGAAGTTGATTGGCGCAGCACCCTCGTTGACCCGCCTGAACAAATTATTGATGGTTTTATTCAACTGTCTACGCGATCGGGTTTGGGTATATCACTCCAATCTTTGCAAACATAACTATTTTAGGAAAATACACCTATGAAACTATTTACATTTTTTAATCTACTTCTGATTGTCTGCTTATTTGGTTGCCTTGGCAGCCAGCAGACAGCAACACAATCTATTGAGACAGAAACTGCCTCTACTGAAGCAGAAACACCTGATGCTATTGCGACACTTGAACTTTCAACACCTAAAGCAAGTTATTCAGCACAAGAGTCAATTCCTCTTGAACTTACCATCCAAAACGCCAAGTTCGATCTGTTGGTACCGATTTCCAGCGTTTCAACACAAAAGGCTTTCAAACAACTTACAGTGACAGACAGCAACGGCGGGGTTGTAAAAATTAAAAAGCCGATCCCAGTTGGAAATACCCTCAAAGTGCTTTACAAGGATGGAAAATCTGTCAGGTCTATTCAAGGGTATGATATGAAGGCGGGGACAACCCAGACGGTTTCTTTGGAAAATCTGCAGACGTATTACCAACTTGAACCTGGCAGTTACACTGTAAAAGTTGCCATTGTATTAGAGGTATACAAGGAGTCCATGAAGGATCAGAATCCGCAGGTCATGGAGTTACAACGTGAAATTCTGAAAATCCAGAATAACACGAACCCACAGTTTACCCCTGAGGTAAAAAAGGAAGCAATTAGTTACACACAAGACCAAATTGATTTCATCCAAGAGAAATATAAAGATGATCTGCAGAGCATCTATTTGCCGTTGTCATCACTTCGCGGTAAAGCATCACTTGAATCCAACACTATATCTTTAACTATCAAATAACGTGAACTCGATTAAGTAGGTGCAATTAGGAAACCGCACCTTATACGTCAATTTAAAAAATATCTGTGTTTTTTATGAACATTTGGACAGGATGGCTGCCGATAATGTGTAATCACAGGCACCACATAGTCTCTCGGCACTTATGCAGGCGCATCAGCAACTCTTGAAAACTGACAGAATGGCTTGCAGATGAGATGTAAACACAGACGCCACATAGTTTCTTGGCACTTATGCAGGCGCATCAGCAACTCTTGAAAACTGACGTTCAACGTCAGTTTTTCAAATGGACAGGATGGCTTGCAGATAAGGTGTAAACCCAGTCACCACATAGTTTCTTGGCACTTATGCAGGCGCATCAGCAACTCTTGAAAACTGACGTTCAACGTCAGTTTTTCAAATGGGCGGGATGGCTTGCAGATAAGGTGTAAACACAGACACCACATAGTTTATCGGCACTTATACAGGTGTATGAACAACTTCTAAAAACTGACATAGACACAGCAGGGGAGAAAGATTTTGCAATCCCATTGAAGAACTTGGCGAGTTCTTACGTAATACTTGCAAAATTGAGACTTGAGGAAATAGAATATGTCGTTATTGTATTCAATTAACCAGAGAGGAGATGCTGAATCTGATAAAGTCGGCATTGCGAGGCACGGGGACCTCGCACTACAAATCGCGGTAAGGCATTGCGAGGCACGGGGACCTCGCACTACAAATCGCGGTGAGGCATTGCGAGGCACGGGGACCTCGCACTACAAATCGCGGTGAGGCATTGCGAGGCACGGGGACCTCGCACTACAAATCGCGGTGAGGCATTGCGAGGCACGGGGACCTCGCACTACAAATCGCGGTGAGGCATTGCGAGGCACGGGGACCTCACACTACAAATCGCGGTAAGGCATTGCGAGGCACGGGGACCTCACACTACAAATCGCGGTGAGGCATTGCGAGGCACGGGGACCTCACACTACAAATCGCGGTGAGGCATTGCGAGGCACGGGGACCTCACACTACAAATCGCGGTGAGGCATTGCGAGGCACGGGGACCTCACACTACAAATCGCGGTGAGGCATTGCGAGGCACGGGGACCTCGCACTACAAATCGCGGTAAGGCATTGCAAGGCACGGGGACCTCACACTACAAATCGCGGTGAGGCATTGCGAGGCACGGGGACCTTGCACTACAAATCGCGGTGAGGCATTGCGAGGCACGGGGACCTCGCACTACGAATCGCGGTAATTAGGTATAACTATTCTTTCGGATGCCACAGATGTTCTTCTGTAAGTCCCAATTCTTCTATGATTGGCGCAAGCAGTGAGAGTTCTTCCAATTGCTCTACGTTATGTGCATCGCTCCCGATGAGCAGTTTCACATCCCGTTCTAAGCATAGTTGATAGAATTCGATGAGGTGACGTTGGTTGTAACGAATCATCTTAGGGCTTAATTCTATACCGAGTCCGCGCTGAGAGGCGAGATCAAGTTGATAAATCAACCTTTTCTGTTCAATGTTGCGCATCATTTCTTGTCCGAAGGCAGCGAGTTCCTCTGTGGAAAACCGAAAAACATCTGGGGATAGAATAAATGGATGTACGACTGCATCAGTGATAGGGCACGCAATCGCCGCTTCAAACATATAGATTTCGTGTAGTGCCACCCGACGTGGATCACTGAAACTTCTCGGTTGTGCTACACCGCGTAAATGATAGTGGTTCGGAGCCATCAGGACATAATCAAAATATGATGCCAAACGAATTTTTATTGAGGTAACCTGATATTCCAACATCTGTGACTCCACACCAAAATGCACTTTAATTGATGGGTCTGCTGCCTTTATTGCCTGCTGTGCGGTTTGAATAGTTTTTACTTTAGACTGGTAACTGTAGTCGTGGTCAGTAATCCCAATTACTTCAATGCTACGTTCCTGTTGAATCTGAATAATTTTCTCTATACTTAACTCGTTGTCCGCACATCCAGAAAGCTGCGTATGTATATGATAGTCACAATTAAACATTTCGGACTCCTTCAAACATTTTCGTTCCTACTAAAATTATGACAAACTTCTTGATGTATTGCAACTAAAAATTGTAGATGTGCTAAATGTTTAAGAAAAATGGTCTAATACCAAATTAACTTGATTAGACGTCTTCAGGTAAAGTCGGCATTGCGAGGCACGGGGACCTCGCACTACAAATCGGGTTAATCGTGCTAAATGTTTAAGAAAAATGGTCTAATACCAAATTAACTTGATTAGACGTCTTCAGGTAAAGTCGGCATTGCGAGGCACGGGGACCTCGCACTACAAATCGGGTTAATTCGGTCTAAGAACACGTTTTTAGATAACGGAAACACGTGAGTTACTTATTTTTTTCTTGCAAATTCCTACTAATTTAGGATATACTTTTAGATAAAATAAAACGCAAAACACATCAGACTGACAGAAACTTCGGTTTTCATAAGGATTTAAGATAGATGCTTTTTAATTTTGCAAATGTATTGATTTTTTTAGTCGTTGGCTGCCTATTTGTCATCCTGAATTTAACCATTTCTCGTCTTGTTCACACAAAGTTGTTTTCAAGTGAAAAGTATACCCCCTATGAATGCGGGGAAGACCCGATTGGTGATACACGGATTAAGTTCAACACCCGTTTTTATGTCATTGCACTTATCTTTCTAATTTTTGACGTTGAAGTAGTGTTTCTTCTGCCGTGGGCGGTCGTTTTTCGAGAGTTAGGTCTGTTTGCATTTGTGGAAATGCTTGTTTTTATCGCAATCCTGTTAGTCGGACTCGCTTATGTGTGGGCAAAAGGCGATCTGGAGTGGATCCGTTCCACACAATTAGAGGTACAATCCTTACAAACGGAGGAAAATCATGATAATTGATGAGAAATTAGACAAAAACATAATTGTTACCTCAATTGATGCTGTTGCAAACTGGGCACGTTCCTCTGCACTCTGGCCAATGACGTTTGGTCTCGCTTGTTGTGCTATTGAATTTATGGCAACTGCTGCTTCTAACTATGATCTGGACAGGTTTGGGGCAGGTGTGCCTCGCGCAACACCCCGCCAATCAGACTTGATGGTGATTTCTGGTACAGTAACGCTTAAAATGGCAACCCGTATCAAAAGGCTTTATGAACAGATGCCTGAACCGAAGTACGTTATCTCAATGGGCAGCTGCGCTACCAGCGGTGGTCCCTATTGGCAGCACGGATACCACGTTCTTAAAGGAGTTGACCGGATTATACCCGTTGACGTTTACGTGCCCGGATGTCCTCCCCGACCAGAGGCTCTTATTGAAGGTTTGTTGAAATTACAGGAAAAAATTAAAACCCAAACCGTCGCAAAACGTTCCAATGTTCCGTTCCTGAAAAGGCTATTTACCAAAACAGAATGGTATGAACACGAGAAAACCGAAGAAGCAGGCAAAGCAGAAACACTGACCCCTGAAGAAGAAAACGCTGAAAACACCGCATAAGATAGCACTAACGCATCTGGAGTAGTTATTACGTGAACATAGAAGAGATTTATAAAATTCTAACTGAGAAGTTTGGTGACGCTGTCCTCAATCTTGACACCGAACTTGCTGGCGATCCGAGTATTCAAATTGCGCCTTCTGCTATCGCTGAGGTGTGTCAATATCTTGTTGAAACTGACACATTGGCATTCGATTCGTTGATGTGCCTTAGTGGTGTTGATCTGGGTGTCAAGGAGGAAGAATTCTTTGTCGTTTACCATCTCTATTCTATGCAGCATCGACATAGCGTGGTTTTGAAAGCATCAATGCCGAAAACTGATGCACACCTTCCGAGCGTTGCACATATTTGGAAAACTGCGGATTGGCACGAACGCGAAGCTTACGACCTATACGGAATCCTCTTTGACGGGCATACCGACCTACGCCGCATCTTACTTCCCGATGATTGGGAAGGTTATCCTCTACGGAAAGATTATAAGGAACCAGATTTCTATCGCGGGATGCGTGTGCCGTATTAGACAGTGTTTGTTTTAATCTTAGAGAACATCGGGCGGACAAAGCTCTCCTACAAGAAAAAATGGTATTATTTCATAGTAAAAATAGATAGACATAAGAGATAAAATTAAACCTAAAATCCACATTATGGAAAGCACACAACAGACAGAATCAAAAATTATAGAACTCAAACCATTCACCGATGAGATGATAGTGAACATGGGACCTCAGCATCCAAGCACTCACGGGGTGTTACGCCTGGAATTGAGGTTGGACGGTGAGGTAGTTCTGGAAGCGATACCACATATTGGCTATCTGCATCGCTGTTTTGAGAAACACTCAGAAAATCTCTCTTACCCTCAAATCATTCCTTTCACTGATCGGATGGATTACGTGGCAGCGATGAATCAGAATTGGGGGTTTTGTCTTGCTGTTGAAAAACTGATGGAGATGGATGAAAAACGGAATTTTGCGGTACCAGAACGGGCGGAATATCTACGTGTGCTTATTTGTGAATTAAATCGGATTGCGAGTCATCTCCTTGCATTTGGTACTTACGGAATGGACATCGGCGCATTTACGCCGTTCCTCTATGCGTTTCGTGATAGAGAACGACTTCTCTTACTTTTTGAGAAAATTTGTGGTGCCCGTCTTACCTATAATTATATCCGCATCGGTGGTGTCTCTGAAATCATCCCTATGGAACCTGGTTCTGTTTTTGAACAGAATTTTTTAGATGAGATCAAGGAGTTTCTCGACTACTTTGAACCGAAGATTGACGAATATAACGATCTTTTGACAGCAAACAGCATTTTCGCTGAACGGACAATGGGAGTCGCTGTTATGTCGGCAGAGATGGCACTGAGTTACGGTGCTACGGGTCCGAATATCCGCGGGGCAGGTGTTGATTGGGATTTGCGACGAGATGAACCCTATTCTATCTATGATCGGTTTGATTTTGATGTGCCTATTGCTAAAGATATTCCGGAGTTAGGTGCTGTTGTCGGGGACTGTTGGAGTCGATATAAAGTACGTATGGATGAAATGAAGGAATCCGTGCGGATAGTGCGCCAAATTTTAGCGGAAGGTCTTCCTGATGGTCCTGTCATAGCAAAATTGAAGGCTGTCCGTCCTCCAAAAGGTGAGATTTATTTCCGTAGTGAAGCACCGCGCGGAGAACTCGGATTTTACATTGTGAGTGATGGAACACCAAAGCCTGTGCGTGTCAAGGGACGCTCGCCCTGTTTCAGTGCGTTGAGCGCGCTACAAGAACTGAGTCGAGGTTTGATGATAGCAGATATTATCGCAATTATCGGAAGTATTGATATTGTAATGGGAGAAGTTGATCGGTAAAACTATCTGATAACGGATGGTGTTATACCAAATTAACGCGAGTTGTAGCGCGAGGTCCCCGTGCCTCGCAATGCTAACCGCTATTAGAAAACTTCTAATCAAGTTAATTTGGTATTATTTGTGGTTAGGAGGTTAGATGCCAAATATTGTATCTGAAGGTTTCTTTCCCAATATAAATTTGCAAGAAGGAACTAATTGGGCAACAAATTTTGTCCAAAATGTTATCATTTCTCGATTCCCAGATTTTCCTCTTGAGTTGGGTTCTATCCTCGTGATGTTAGCATGCGCGGGTATTTTCGTTGCACTTGTGCCACTTCTTCCGTTGGTCCTTGTGCTTGCAGAACGAAAAGTCGCAGCGCGTTTTCAGAATCGCACAGGTCCGATGCGCGTTGGACCGTGGGGTACGCTTCAAACCTTAGCCGACGGTATAAAACTTATCTTCAAAGAGGACTATATCCCACCACAAGGTGATAAAGTTCTTTTCATGCTTGCACCATACATCATATTTGCCTGTTCTTTCGCAGTTTTCGCTGCAATCCCATTCGGTCAAAACATCCTTGTGAGCGACTTTAATATCGGGATATTCTATATCATGGCGATCTCATCTGTTATTGTTATGGGTGTGATTATGGCAGGATGGTCATCAAACAGTAAATGGTCGTTGTTGGGTTCATTACGTTCCGCTGCACAAATTGTCAGTTATGAAATCCCTCTCGGTCTCTCTATTTTGACGGTTGTTATGCTCGTCGGAAGTTTGAGCATGAAAGAGATTGTGGGTAGTCAATCTGACGGAATTTTCACTTGGCTCATTTTTCGGACACCTTTTACCTTTATCGCATTCTTTATCTTCTTTATATCCTCTATTGCTGAGGTCAACCGAACGCCATTTGATCTGCCTGAGGCAGAATCCGAAATCGTTGCTGGATTCCATACCGAATATAGTGGTATGCGTTTTGCTCTCTTCTTTATTGCTGAATACGCAAATATGTTCGCGGTGAGTGCAATTGCTGTGACGCTCTTCCTCGGTGGATGGGAAGGTGTCCTACCGGGTTATGATTTTCTCGGAGGTCTTCCCGGATTCGTTATCAAGACTTTGGGTCTTGTCTTTCTAATGATGTGGCTGCGATGGACACTACCACGTCTACGTGTGGATCAACTCATGAATCTGTGCTGGAAATACTTTATTCCGATTTCATTCTTTAACATTTTAGGCACAGGAATTTGGGGACTGATTTTTAGACATGATGATGTGTGGAGTATCGGGATCAGTTGTGCGATTATCTATGTCGCTCTAATCGGTGCGTATGCGTTTACAGGAAAAAATCTTGCGCGAAAACCTGAACCGCAGGCGAGTTCTGCTTGATGGAGGGAATTATGAATACTAAGATAGGCATTTTGAGAGGAGCGAAACAAAAAACTATTTATCGCTACATAGCACTTTCACTACTAATTGGATATTTAGCCACAGACTTATTAGGTGCTTTGGCAGGATGGGCACTCAGCACACGTTGTGTAATTGGGGCTGTGCTGGCAACTGGAGGATGCTACTTCGCTACTTAGCTACTTGGGCAATGGATAAAAACAAGGTCCTTTTATTTTTTAGCGGCTTTTCACTGCCGCATTATTATTCGTCTTGGTTTTAAAATTCCTATAGTTTGGACAATTTTTAGGGTTCTTGAGTAATAGTCTGGATTAATTGAAACACTTTTGAGATCACTATTAGTTTATTGGAACACCTTTCGTCCCACTGGGGCTGCCTTTGCTGAACCTATAATAACGTGAGTTCGGTATAAGAAATATGAAGTTCTTAATGCTTTGTCCTTTACTCTAATAACAACGGTAGGTGTGGTTTCTAACCGCTCCTTGTCCCACAAACTTTATGAAGATTAACAAATTAATTCGGTAATTCTAATTTGCTCCGTTACCGGTAGGTGCGGTTTAGAACCGCACCGAGTCGTTCGCGAAAACGCTCGTTTTGAGCATATTCCATAAGTTCCGGTGCGGTTACAAACCGCACCTACCGGTCCTGTGGAAATCGGGATTACCGCTTTCAATACTTAAACTTCATTTAGTTTGTGCATCCGTAGAACGCAAACTAAAAGTTTGCGCTACATAAACGTAGGGAATCAACAACGAATGCACATAAGGCATTTGGCAGGAAACAACACAGTTTCCAAAATTGCTTATACCGAGCTCACGTTATAATAGTTTTTCTGTGGGTTACAACTTCGCATAAAACTCGTAGAAAAATAGAAAGGACTTGAGAAAACAACATGAAACAGATAGAAATTGTCCAAACTATAGTAAAATTCAAAAGTAGTTGGTTTCACGTTTAGTATGGGAAGATTACAGATCGACAAAAGGAAATCATGATGGATAAATACTGTCTGTATGTTTGAAAACGGAGGTAAACGATGGATGCTGTTATGAGAATTTTGCGAAGTCCGAAAGATAAAAAAATAATCGCATGGGTGGTAAAACAGGTACCTATCATCTGTTGTATTGTTCTGCTTATGACTGCGGACGATTTGATTGCTGACGGTGTCAGTAAGAATTGGCTGCCTACTTTGGGATTCGTTTTAGGAATGAGTCTCACATGCTTTGGCTTCTATATAGTGTTCCCGTTCCTCGGAAAAATAAGAACTATGGAAGCAACAAGAACGGAAAAAGTTGCATGGATCTCAGGGATTGCGCTTGCAATTCTCGGAAGCGCGGTTATGGCCCTAAACAATTCAATCGCAGTAATTTTTAACGTTCAGTCGTTGCATACTTTTGTGGTTTCTTTTGTTGTAGGTTTCGGCATAGTATGTATCGCTTACTGGATCATGACACTATCCAGTGAACTCTTCAAAGGTGACCGTAAATGGAAATTTTACGGCATCGTTCTCCACAGCGTGTTGCTTATCGGTGTGCTTATTAAATACGCGTTTAGGTAGTATCCGCACCTTTCGCGTGGGAAAACTATAGACCTAACAAAGGAACATTCGTTATGGACAAATACATACGAAACATATACAGAGGCGTTTACACCGTCCTCGTCGGGATGCGGATCACGATTCGGCAGTTCTTTGAACCGAACGTCACACACCAATATCCGTATGAACATGATTACGAAAAGAAACAGAACGTCCGAGAAATTCCGAAAGGCTATCGTGGTCAACTCTACAATCGGATTGAGGACTGCATCGGCTGCAAAAAGTGTGAGTTGATCTGTCCTGTGGATTGTATTACGATTGTCGGCACGAAACTTCCCAAAGGTGAGCATTTATGGGATAGCATGAACGTTGTGCATCTCAAGGACAGACAGGAAATCATCGGTATCATTGAAGGCGATGAAAAGAAGATAAACCCGGAAGATTCGGTAACCGTTACAAATATCACCACACGCTTAGGTTCACAAGAGGTTGTAGACCGTTTGCAACCATCGGGAGATGAAAGCCGCACCCAAACCTTTTCTGGAGACGAAGTGTCTCGCGTTGTTACGCGAAACCCGGTCGTTTTCTATCTTGACCAGTTTGATATTGATATGTCCCTCTGTATGTATTGTGGACTTTGTACAGAGGTTTGTCCGACAGCGTGTCTCGTAATGAAGGATTCACTTGAAGGAATTGAATATTCCAAGTTTGACCGCACCGATTTGATCTTCAACTTTGATAAGCAGGAGATGTACGGTAAAGACAAAGCAGATACCACAGAAGCAGCAGATTAGGAAAGTTCTACTTTTATGGAATTTACACTCAAGACATTTATTTTTTACGGGTTCGCGTTATTAACAATTGCCTCTGCTCTTGCTGTGGTAACGGTTCGGAACATCGTTCATGCGGCATTTGCGCTGATGGTCACGCTCTTCGGAGTTGCAGGGCTTTATGTGTTTTTACAAGCAGATTTTCTCGCTGCTACACAAGTGATTGTATACGTCGGTGGTATTTTGGTGCTTATCCTTTTCGGCGTCATGATGACAAGCGGACGGTTAGAGATGCGTATCCATGTTGAACGTGGTCAACTTCTATTGGGTGGTGGAATTTCACTTGCACTGCTTATGCTGCTTTTGACAGTTATCGCGAATACTCCCGGTTGGGAAAATCTCACTGATGATGGAACAGCACTCAAACCAACAACCGAGCGGATCGGTCATCTGATTTTAAATGGAAAGTTTTTACTGCCGTTTGAGGTTGTCTCTGTTTTGTTGTTAGTTGCGTTAATTGGTGCTGCTCTTATTTCTCGCAAAGAGGTGCGGGATTAATTCCCATTGTCCGCTTTCTAAAGTGAACCTGTAGGATAGGAAAAAAATGAGTCTACAACACTATTTGGTTATCAGTGCAATTCTATTTTCACTCGGCATTTTTGCAGTGCTGACACGACGTAATGCTATCAGCATTTTGATGGGCATTGAACTTATTCTCAATTCGTGTAACCTTAATTTCGTTGCATTTTCCCGCTTTGTTGAGCCAGTTGTAGCAACTGATAACCTTGATGGTCAAATGATTGCTATCTTTGGTATTGTGCTTGCTGCAGCCGAAGCAGCAGTCTTTCTTGCAATTATTCTCGCTATCTACCGTGAATTCGGTAGCATACGTCCCGACGAAGTGGATACCTTGAAAGGTTAAAAAGTAAACAGTATGGTTGTTCCCTTAATAAGTATTATCTTACTTTGCCCGCTTGCAGCCTTCGCAATCTTTGCACTACTTGGGTTAGCAAAACGGAGTTTCCCACGACAAGACTATCTGTCAACTGCGGCAATGCTTGTCGCGCTCGGTTGTTCTCTCTATCTCTTGAGAGGGATTGACCCTGATCCAAAACCGGATACTGTGAATTGGGTTTCACTTGGCAATGTCACTTTTTCAATGGGTTTTTACCTTGACAGCGTCACGGTGATTATGCTGATTGTTGTCACGCTTGTAAGTAGTCTTGTGCATATTTTCTCTATAGGCTACATGCATGGTGATCCGAGGTATCCGAGGTTTTTCGCTTTTCTTTCGCTCTTCTCATTTTCAATGCTGTTTCTGGTTGTGTCAGATAACCTACTTGGCATCTATATCGGGTGGGAACTCGTCGGTCTCTGCTCCTATCTGCTGATCGGCTTCTGGTTCGAAAAAGACTCTGCTGCGAATGCCTGTAAAAAAGCGTTCCTGACAACACGTGTCGGCGATGTCGGTATGTTCATCGGGATGATGATGCTGTTTACTGAATTCAAAACGCTTTCGCTTTACGATGGAACACAAAATGGCATTTTTACACTTGTGGAAGGGTTAAGCGGCACCGGAGATATGGTGTGGCTCTCCGTTGCAGGTATTCTAATATTTTGTGGTGCTATTGGTAAGTCTGCACAGATGCCGTTACATACGTGGCTGCCAGACGCAATGGAGGGTCCTACGCCTGTTAGTGCATTAATACACGCCGCGACAATGGTTGCTGCTGGGGTCTATCTGACCGCACGAATGTTCCCAATTTTGACACCAGCTTCATCTCTGACAATCGCTTATGTTGGTGGGATTACCGCACTCGTTGCCGCGACTATTGCTATCGTCCAATTTGACATTAAGCGTGTTTTGGCGTACTCTACGATTAGCCAATTGGGATATATGATGTTGGCAATTGGGGCAGGTAGTTATGTCGCAGGACTTTTTCACCTTACTACACACGCATTTTTCAAAGCGTTACTGTTTCTCGGTTCAGGAAGCGTAATCCACGCCTTTCACGCAATGCATTCACACAATCATGATGAGGAACATGAACACGATGACCACGGATTAGTTCATGCACACGGTTCTGAAATCCCTCCCGACCAAGATATGCGGAACATGGGTGGACTCCGCCGAAAAATGCCGATTACCTTTATCACAATGCTCATCGCAACACTGTCTATTTCTGGCGTGCCGTTCATCTTTTCAGGGTTCTGGAGTAAAGATGCAATTTTAGGGGGTGTGCTTGAGCGGGCAATGGAGTGGAACTCAGTTCATCACTACATTCTATTCGGCATGGCACTCCTTGCTGCGGGGATCACGGCATTCTATATGTTCCGCCTGATATTTATGACCTTTTTCGGTGAGCCGCGCAACAAAGAAATGCACAACATGGCACACGAATCGCCGTTAGTAATGACGGTGCCACTCATCGTTTTGGCAGCACTGAGTTTTCCTGTAGTGAATATCCTTTGGTTCAACGAAGATAATGTTAAACCACCGTCACAACCCTATATGCCTAATACAACGCAACATGCTTACGTTTCACCGGACACCAAAACAGGTGATGTGAATTTTGGCATATCACTCTTTGGGGTTTCCGAAGCTGTGGCTGCAGAAAATGAAGGCGGACAGGACACTGAACCTGGTGCTGACGACGCAGATAATGGACACGGTCCTGCACACACAATCGCAATGGTGCTGTCTATCTGTGTTGCAGGTTTGGGGATACTACTCTCTTGGCTATTTTACCACAGGCGAAGGTTCTCTGGCGAAGCTGTTGCAACAACTTTCCGCCCGGTCTACAACCTATTTTGGAACAAATACTATTTTGACGAATTTTACAACGGTGTTTGGGTGGCACTGACGGTGTGGAAGTCCAAACTTTTTGCCAAATTTGATGGGACCGTTGTTGATGGCATCGTCAACGGTGTTGGAACGGTAACACGCGATATTTTCGCCGCTTCCATAGGCTTTTTTGATAACCGTATTGTTGATGGTCTTGTCAATCGAGTAGCGGGTGTTACGTGGGCAGCCGGTGGCAGAATTCGAAGACTTCAAACAGGAGCAATACAAACCTATCTCTTTGTCGTTCTTGGCGGGATAGTGTTGATAATCTTAATTTTCCGAGTTTTTTAAGTGCTTGTTGCATAATATGCCAATATTAGTGAGAGAGTACAGAATTCAACTACAACAATTTTGCCCATATGAAGATTAAGAAATAAATCAGGTAATTCTATAACCATCTCCGGTGCGGTTACAAACCGCACCTACCGGACCTGGGGAAAATCGGGATTACCGAATTAAATACTTAAACTTCATTAGGGCAAATTCAGCGAGGAAGAATACAAAAAATGTTATTGTCGCTAATGGTTTTTGTCCCGTTGCTGGGGATGATCGTTGTTTTACTTTTACCGCGGGAGTCGGAAGAATTAACAAAGCGCGTTACGCTTGGTTTTACACTTATTCCGCTTCTAATCGCAGTGTACTTATTTATATCTTATGACCGAATTGGTGCTTACGAGCGTTCAATTGGTGGAAAACAGTTCGTTGAGGGTCCTATTGATTGGATTGCGGCATTCAATATCCAGTATTACGTCGGTCTTGACGGTTTGAGTGTTACACTGCTACTTCTTACCGCCCTATTGGGACCAATCTGCGTACTTGCCTCTTGGCGCAATATTGAGAAGGGCATTAAGGCGTATATGGCATTGTTCCTGTTGCTTGAAACAGGGATGTTAGGCTTTTTCGCTGCGTTGGATCTATTCTTGTTCTTTGTTTTCTTTGAGTTGACACTGCTACCGATGTATTTCCTAATTGGAGTATGGGGTGGACCTCGCCGAGAATACGCTGCTATTAAATTCTTCCTCTATACGTTATTTGGCAGTGTGCTGATGTTAGTTGCGATGATAGCGGTTTATCTCAATAGTAATATCCTTAATGGTGCGGTTGACGGCTTACGAACGTTTAATATTCTGGAACTCATTGACAGAGCATCAACTCCAGGACATGCGCTTGCCGATTCAGATTTTCAAATATGGGTATTTCTCGGTTTCTTTATAGGATTTGCTGTCAAGGTGCCGATTTTCCCATTCCATACATGGCTTCCGGATGCACACGTTGAAGCACCCACTGCTATTAGTGTTATCCTTGCAGGTGTCCTCTTAAAGATGGGAACTTACGGATTGGTACGGATTAACATGGCAATGTTTCCACTCGGTTTAGACCGTTTCACTAACGGGACAGACTTCTTGGGTAATAGTTTGGCACTGCTCGGTTTTATTAATATCGTCTACGGATCTTTCTGTGCATTGGCACAAACCGATTTTAAAAAGTTGGTCGCATATTCCAGTATCGGACACATGGGATTT
This sequence comes from Candidatus Poribacteria bacterium, assembly GCA_965237835.1. Taxonomy (GTDB): domain Bacteria; phylum Poribacteria; class WGA-4E; order WGA-4E; family WGA-3G; genus MSPOR6. The sequence continues at coordinate 3,675,647 of OZ250160.1, forward strand.
GTCATCTTGGGGCTTGCCGCTGGAAATTCTATAGGGATCAACGGTGCAATTCTCCAGATGTTCAATCACGGTGTCATTAGTGCAATGCTATTCCTACTTGTTGGTGTTCTTTACGACCGTGCACACCATCGTGAAATTAACGGATTCGGTGGATTATACAATAAAATGCCAGTCTATACAGGCATTACAACGGTTGCGTTTATGGCATCTTTAGGATTGCCCGGCTTGAGTGGGTTTGTTGGCGAAGCATTCTCACTGATTGGTGCGTTTGAAAATTTCCAAACATTGACTATCCTATCTATGATTGGCATTGTTGTGGGTGCGGCATATTTCCTCTGGACGTTTCAAAGGGTTTTCTTTGGGAACCTCAACCCTAAATATGAAGACATCCCAGAAATCAATGGACGTGAAATCCTGACTCTGGTGCCACTCGGAATACTAACCATTGTCCTCGGCATTTGGCCCCACTTCGCAATTGAGATGTTCAGTGAATCCGTTACGGAACTCCTGAAAATTATGGACGCATTACAGGCGAGTCTGTAGGAGGACAGTTTGGAACCTTTAAAAAACATTGAAAGTCTTCTCCATTTTACGCCAGAAATTCTCCTTGTTGTCTTCGCTGCTGCTGTCATAATCCTTGATCTTCTCGTAAAAAATCGGGAAAGTCAAAAGGTTGCGTATCTCTCACTTGTGGGTCTCGGATGTACCTTAGTTGCTATCCTCGTCACAAATTCTGTCTTCGGCACTAACGAACCGATATCCCTGTTTTTTGGGATGATTCGGTTAGATAAATTCGCCGTATTTTTCAAAGTCCTTCTGCTTCTGGCAACCGCAGCAACTATCCTTTTCTCTCTCCGTTCCGAGGAGATTGATGGAAAATTAAAAGGGGAGTATTATGCGTTGTTGTTAGCCGTAACCTTTGGCATGTTCCTCATGGCATCGTCAACAAATCTGTTGATGATATTCATTTCATTGGAAACGGTCAGCCTTACTTCCTATATCCTTGCTGGGTTTTTGACGCACAGTCCACGTTCAAGCGAAGCCGCTTTTAAATATATTACTTATGGTGCGGTGGCATCTGGAACGATGCTATTTGGATTGTCCCTGCTGTTCGGTATGACTGGCACAGGCGACCTTGCTACTATTAGCATAGAACTCCCCGACTTACTTGCTTCTGGTAACGTAACTGCACTTGGTTTACTTATCGCAATAACCTTCATTCTTGCAGGTATCGGTTATAAAATTGCTTCGGTGCCCTTCCACATGTGGTCGCCTGATGTTTACGAAGGCGCGCCTATCCCGATTACAGCGTTCCTATCTGTTGCCTCAAAAGCGGCAGGATTTGCGCTGTTCATCAGATTTTTCTACACAGGATTTGGCAATTCGGAAATTATGCAGTCTGTTGATTGGGGATTGCTGTTAGCGATCATTTCTGCACTTACGATGACTGTAGGAAACCTCGCCGCACTGCCACAACGGAATATCAAACGCCTATTGGCGTATTCAAGCATTGCACACGGTGGCTACTTATTGATGGGTGCTGTTCTGCTTACTCCTGAAGGACTTAGTGCTATTCTCTTCTATCTCATCGTCTATTTTTTCATGAACTTAGGGGCATTCTATGTGGTTGTTCTCATTGCAAACGAGGCAGGCAGTGAAATGATTGATGGGTATCGTGGGCTTGCCACACGTGCACCGTTCGTTGCCGCTGCAATGGCGATTTTCCTCTTTTCACTCACTGGCATATTCCCCTTCGCAGGTTTCTTTGGAAAATGGCTTCTTTTCAATGCTGTTATCAGTGAAGGAATGTACTGGCTCGCAATTGTCGGTTTGTTAAACAGTGTAGTATCTCTCTACTACTATGCTCGCATTGTCAAAGCAATGTATCTTGAATCCACTGAAGATACAGAGAGTTTTTCCTTTTCTAAAGACACCATTGTCCTATTGAGTGTTTTTGTTGTCCCAACAATTCTTATTGGATTTCTTCCTATTTTCTATACCCTCTCCGAAAAGATCACACTGCAATAAACAATAAGACAGGTTCAGGAATTATAGTATTGGAAATTCAATAGGTATAGGTAATTCGGGCTTGAATCCTAACCGCACCGGACCCTACAAGGAAACTGGAAATTACCAGATTAAATTCTTAATCTTCATACCTATTTTGAGAGAGTGCCATCCGAAAGGACGGTGCTCTTTTTTATTTAGAAATAAAATATAGGACACTGTCTCAAAAACGTTGACTTTTGAATGCATTTGTAGTATAAAATTAGTATCCCTATTAGGAGAGAAAACTTGTGAAACTCGTTACATTCAAAAAGCCTTCGCTAAATGAACATTCCCGACTCGGTGCATGGGTTGATGGAGACAGAATCGTTAACCTCAATTTAGATGTCTCAGATATGATCCAGTTCTTTGAACAGGATTGTAATGCAGACGCACAAAAACGTATTGACGTGGTAGAACAGCAACTCAACGGTGGTTCAGATTTGTCGGATGCTTTCTTCTCAGTTTCCGATGTTCAACTGCTTGCACCGTTTCCACGTCCAGCAAGTTTGCGGGATTTTGGTGTGTTCAAAACCCACATGGATGCCGCTGCACGTATCACAGGAAAAGAAATATCGCCTGAATGGTTCAAACTTCCTAACTACTATAGAGGCAGCACAAGTCCCGCATCCATCGCCGGACATGAGGCAATTGTTACGTGGCCTAACTATACGGAAAAACTCGATTTTGAACTGGAATGGGGTGTTTACATCGGCAAAACTGGCAAGAATATCTCAATAGAAGAAGCACCAGAATACATCGCCGGGTATACGATTTACAACGACATTAGCGCACGCGATATTCAATTCCGACACATGTCGCTATCTCTCGGTCCTGCCAAAGGTAAGGATTTTGATAACAGCAACATTATGGGTCCTTGCCTTGTTACACCTGATGAAATCGGTGACCCGTACAATCTGAAAATGATTGCAAGAGTAAACGGTGAAGTTTGGTCAGAGGGAAATACCTCAGATATGTATTACTCCTTCGCAGAAATGATCTCTTATGTTTCACAGTCAGAGACTCTCTTTCCGGGTGAATTTTTAGGTTCTGGTACTGTCGGTAAAGGATGCGGTTGGGAGCTTGACAGATGGATTCAGCCGGGAGATGTGATTGAACTTGAAGTTGAAAACATCGGTGTATTGAGAAACCGAATCGGTGAACCTGAACAAAATCCAGCAGCATGGAAGGAAAAAGTGTAACTGTGCGACTGAAAGATAAGGTAGCCATCATCACGGGTGCTGCATCAGGGATCGGCAAAGCCACTGCGAAACTCTTTGCAGAACACGGGGCAAAAGTGGTTGTTGCTGACATTGATAAAGATGGTGGGAGTCAAGTTGTTACGCAAATCCAAAAAGGTGGCAACGAAGCGATTTTTGTTGAAACCGATGTGACATTAAAAGTTGACACAGAACAGATGGTTGCGCAAACCGTAGAAACTTACGGAAAACTTGATATTCTGTTCAATAATGCGGGGATTGCAATGCGTTTGCCTGTCGCTGAACTGCCGGAAGAGGACTGGCATCGTTGTTTAGATGTTAACCTTACCGGTGTTTATCTTTGCGCGAAGGCAGCTATTCCTGCTATGCTGAAAAACGGTTGTGGTTCCATCATCAATATGTCCTCAATTTACGGGATAGTCGGTGCAGATGTTCGTGCGGCGTATGTTGCATCTAAAGGCGGCGTGACAAACCTGACCCGCGGCATGGCACTTGATTACGCACAGGACAATATCCGAGTAAACTGTATCTGTCCAGGGTTCGTGGAAACACCTTTAGTCGCTGGCGTCATCAAAACACCAGAAGAATATCAGGCACTTGCGGATAAGCATCCGATGCGTAGACTCGGTCAACCTGAAGAAATCGCTTATGGCGCATTATACCTCGCCTCCGATGAATCTGCGTTCGTTACGGGCATCGCCTTGCCGATCGATGGAGGCTATACAGCCGGATGAGAAACATAGTGTAACATGAGTTCGCATTGGACACATAGGGGTTGAACAGCGTGAAACCCAGAGGAGGCAATTTTGCAAATCTCCAACCTCGGCAGGTGCGGTTTCCGAACCGCACCATAGACGTCAATTTAAGGAAAGAACTCGTTTGTAGTCGCGCAATTCATTGCGCCTCGGACATTCAAAGAAAAGAGGCGCAATGAATTGCGCGACTACGAACGCTGATATTCTCGTCCTTTGCGTTATTTGAGATGTTGATACAAAAAGGTGCGGTTAGAAACCGCACCATAGGCGTCAATTTAGTGGTTTTTCAAATATGAGAAATGCTCTTCAGTCCCGTAGGGACTATATGTTTATAGCACTCAATGTTCTCAATCTCTTTCGCTCCGTAGGTGCGATATGTCAAACAAAAACGTTATAAAAATATCGCACCTACGGAGCGAAAGAGACTATTATACGTTTTTCTATAAACATATAGTCCCGTATGAAGATTAAGAATTTAATCGGGTAATTCCGGGACGTGTGATAACAGACAGATCGGTTCGTAGTAGTGCGATTCATCGCACGTCGCGTAGCCACAATTACCCAATTTATTTGTTAAACTTCATTAGGGACTAAATATAGGACAATCTCAATCATCATGCCTATTGAGAAGTGTTCATAAAAACTCAGACATTTTCTTAAATTGACGCCTATGGTGCGGTTAGAAACCGCACCTACCGGGTTGGGAACCACTAAATTGACGCATAAGGTGCGGTTTCCTAACCGTGCGGCTAAAATCTACTATAAATTCATATACTTTTTGGAATGAACCTAAACTATAGATTCAGATCAATTTACTTCAGCCTTTTCAAGTGAACCCATGCGAAAATTTTCCATATACGTTTTTCTCATATTACCTAAACAGTGCTTACCTATTCAGTTTCGGTGAACCAACGATCACAATGTCCAATTAATGCTAAAATCTACTATAAATTCATATACTTTTTGGAATGAACCTAAACTATAGATTCAGATCAATTTACTTCAGCCTTTTACAAGTGAACCCATGCGAAAATTTTCCATATACGTTTTTCTCATATTACTACTAAACAGTGCTTACCTATTCAGTTTCGGTGAACCAACGCTCTTCTACATTCTCAACGTCCTGTTCCACTTAGCACTCGGCATTGCATTAATCATCCCGTTTAGTATCTATCTCTATCAAAAATTCAATATCCTCTCTCCCTATGGACGTGTCGGTGTTTTCGGGTTATTAGTCGGAATCGCTTCGGGTGTGTCCTTAATGATTGTCGGAGCCACTACACCTTTCCGTTGGATTCTCATTACACATATCATCAGCATCAGCATAGGAAGCCTTCTCTTCTGTCTACATCTGTTGAAAGACAGTAGTAGTCTTTCCTCAAGATTTAAAAATGTAATTATTGGTGTGTTGATTTGTGTTGTGTTTTTCCCGATTGGCGCAAAACTTTCGCAACACTATTTTCCGAGTGAGGACTATCTTGTCAAAAATCCTATGCTACCTCCTACAAGCATGTACGATGAAGGTGGTGGCACAACAGGTCACTTTTTCCCTGCGTCTGTTGAAACAGAGACAGGAAACCTAATTCCAACCGATTTCTTTCTTACATCCAAAACATGTGCTACAAAAGGGTGTCATCCAGATATATTTCGGCAGTGGGACGAATCTGCCCACCATTTTTCTTCTTTCAACAACCAGTGGTATCGTAAGTCAATCGTCTATATGCAGGATGTGAACGGTATTCAATCCTCTAAATGGTGCGGTGGATGCCACGATCCTGCCATTCTACTCAACGGTATAATGGACAGACCGATTAATGAAAATCTGCATACACCTGCAGCGCAGGCTGGGTTAGCATGCACTGCTTGCCACTCTATTGAAAGGGTGAAGGATACGATGGGAAATAGCGGATATGTTATTAAATATCCGCCTCTGCATGATATAGCGTCAAGCAACAATCGTTTCATCCGTAGTTTGCATAACTATCTTATACGTCTCGATCCGGAACCGCATCGGAAAAGTTTTCTTAAACCTTTTCATCGTGACAACACAGCCGAATTCTGTTCAACATGCCATAAGGTGCATCTGGATTTTCCGGTCAATAATTACAAATGGGTGCGCGGTTTCGACGACTACGACCAATGGCAAAAAAGTGGCGTATCCCATCAGGGTGCTCTTGCATTTTACTATCCTGAAAAAGCTAAGAAATGTACTGATTGTCACATGCCGCTTGTAGACTCTAAAGATGCAGGAAACATCAACGGCAAGGTGCACAGTCACCGTTTTCCAGCTGCGAACACTGCACTCCCTTATGTAAATCAACACGAAGAACAACTCCAAGCCGTGATAGACTTTTTGCAGAATGATGTAATAACATTGGATCTATTTGCTAATGGTTCCCCAATTCCGAAAAATGGAACTGAAATCGCACGAGATGAATCCCCTTTAATTGAGGTCGTAGTCCGCACAAGAGGTGTCGGTCATCAATTCCCTGCTGGAACAATTGATGCGTTTGACATCTGGCTTGAGGTCAAAGCGACTGATGAGAACGGAAAAATCGTGTTCTGGAACGGTAGAATCGATGCACCTGATGGAAACGGACCCGTCGATCCGAGGGCACATTTTTACCGCGGTTATATGCTGGATGCACACGGAAACCTAATCAACAAACGAAATGCTTGGGCAATGCGAACAGTGCTTTATTCACGTACTATTCCACCCGGTGCAGCGGATACCGTTCGATATCGTTTTGAAATTCCACCCGATTGTGGAAACATTCTCTCCTTGGAAGCGAAGCTGAATTATCGTAAATTTAACTGGTGGCACACACAGTGGGCTTATGCGGGTGTTCGCGACCCAGAGGATAAAAACTATCAGGTGGATAAAGGCTACGATGATGGCAGATGGGTTTGGAAAGGTGATACATCAGATGTTGCGGGGAAAATCAAGGCTATTCCAAACCTACCTATAACCGTGATGGCAGAGGTGAAAACGACCCTGCATGTCAAACAAGAAGATCAGAACACTCCGAAGCAAAAAACAGATGTTGAAAATGCGCGTGAACGTTGGAACGACTACGGCATTGGATTACTCCTACAAGGCGATCTCAGGTCAGCACAAACAGCGTTTAGAGAAGTAACTAAATTAGACTCTGGCTACTTAGATGGATGGGTGAATATCGCACGATGCCGTATCAAGGAAGGAGATATGCAAGGTGCTGAAGCGATGCTTGACAAAGCGTTTGAGATTCAGAAAACGTTGCCTCCTGATAACCTCCATCGCGCAAAGGTTCACTATTTTTATGCCCTTGTTCAAGAGTCTTATGGTAACTATGACATCGCTATTGAGCATCTGCAACGTGCTATCTCGCAATTCCCCCGTGATACCCGTGTTCGCAATGAATTGGGACGCATGCACTTTCTTAAACGTGAGTATGAAGCAGCTTTAGTGCAGTTTCAGAAGACGTTTGAGGTAGATCCAGAAGATTTGGACGCACATTACAATATGATGCGATGTTATCGTGCTTTGAAAAACCTATCTATGGCTGAGAAGTCCCAAAAACTGTACCTGCGATTTAAAGCAGATGAGTCCGTTGATGCGATTACGGGAATTGCTCGCCGTGCTGACCCTGATGCCAACCGTGAACGTCAGCCAATCCATGAACATGTAAATAGTTATTCTATAGATTAGCAATTGATAGAACTATGCAGTGGTAACTGAAGATACGGTGAATATTCTTGCCAAAATTCAAGGAGTACGTTAATATTTCTACATAGTTGATTGAGCATCGGACATTACAAATATAAGGAGACGGACATGGCAGTATTTTTACATACACGGGTTCGCGTCAGCGACCTTGATAACTCTATTCAATGGTATTGTGACCACTTGGGGTTCAAAGTTTTGAGTCGGAGCGACAAATCCCCCGCAGGCAACCAAATCGTGCATCTTGAACTTCCGGGTAACGCGCACACGTTGGAGTTAACCTATTCACCGGATTTTGATCTTCAGGTTCAAGAAGATCTGATGCATTTTGCGATTGGTGTTCCAGATATTGTCGAATTTTGCGACGGTTTAGAAAAAGCGGGATTGGAGATTTGGCCCGATGAATGGCGTAAGCAGTTTACATCCGGTGGAATGAAGATGGCATTTATCACGGATCCAGATGGTTATGAGGTTGAACTTTTGGAACGCAAAGATGCTTCTGGGGATCCGCTTGATGTCCTTGAAAAATCTTAATGCACATCGGTAAACTATTGCTGTGTCCACCAAAATATTGTAGGTTGGATAGAGCAGAGCGAAACCTATAGGTGTCAATTTAAGCGATTTCCGAATATGAACAATGCTCTTCAGTCACGTAGGGGCGTGATGTTTATAGCAACCGAGGAAATCAATCGCCTCGCTCCGTAGGTGCGATATGTTATCGCGTTTTTGTTACATATCGCACCTACGGAGCGAAAAAGGTTATTATACTTATTTCTATAAATATTTAGTCCCTACGGGACTAAATATAGGACAATCTCAATAATCATGCTTATTGAGAAAGGTTCATAAAAACAGAGACGTTTTCTTAAATTGACGCCAATGGGTTTCGCGGACGCTCTACCCGACCTACAAACCACAAAAATTAGGTGGACAAAGCACTATTATACCAAATTAACTTGATTCGACGTCATTAGATAAAGTCAAGCATTGTGAGGAGGATCCAGAGACCTCACACCGCAAATTGAGTTAATTTGGTATAAGAGGCGCAATGAATTGCGCGACTACAAACGCGTTTTTGCTAATGATAGACGATCATTCAGAAATGGTATAAGAGGCGCAATGAATTGCGCGAGGACAAACGCCGCAAACTTTGTGGAACAATTTTAGACGAAGGGCCAGAACTGATTCCATGCTGTCATCCAATCTTCTGCACGGCTTTCAACGGTGACAGGACCTGTTATCTCAACTCCTGGTCGTCCTTTGAAATCGGCAAGTTTATCCACACTGGATAGTTCAATTTTGATTGTTGTTGGCTGGTCAGGCACATAAGGACGAACTCTTGTTAAATCCGAGAGTGCCTCTTTAGCAGCATCTTCTATCAGTTGGCGTGCGCGTACTGGTGGGATTTGTCTTGCGCTGTATCGGCTGAGTCCTTTTTTAACAGCAACCGTTGGCAGCGCGTCACCGAGCAGTTCCTTTGCTTCTCTACACACCGCTGTATCACCAGTGACAAGTGCAATGGGAACGCCGTAATGTCCGTTGAGTGCAGCGTTTACGCCTGTTTCTCCGACAAGTTCATCGTTGAACCAAAGGTTTTGATATTGGACATTAGAAATAGTATGGCATAGTACACCGTCAGGAGTGTTATTGCGGGCATGCATCCCGATGAGCAAGCATGCATCGCATCCATCTTCCCACATATCAACAAACCGTCCCCATCCGTGGTGCGCTACCCATTCACAATCGGGATGGATCTTATCGGGTATAAGCGAATTAAACGTCCAACCTCTTCCCGCACCGTGGCAATCAACAACAACAATCTCTGTAGCACCAGCGGCTTTGGCACCACGGACAGCAGCGTTGATCTCTTCTGTGTAGAGGTGTCTGCTTTCTTCAAACATCGCGGCACCTCCATCAACTTGATCCCACACAACAATGCCGCTTACGCCTTCCATATCAGACATGATCAATACTCGCACTGTTCTATTCCTCTCTTTTTGACATCTCCCACACCTAAAGGAGTGGGATTCTTAGGTCTTATATCAGTCCTTAATGTTTCTGAATGCCTTGTTCCTGCTTCTGCATCCACTGCTCCGTAGTTGAGTCTAACACGGACTCCACAGGCGTTTAGACTCTCCCAGTGTCCCCAGGCGAGTTATTAGTGAATGTGGTAGGGATGTTGTAGTAACAACATATATTAGGTGTTCTCTACCACATTCTAATGTTTTGAGTGATTTCGCACCAGCACCACACACCTTATCACGGATGGGGACAGGACTCAACACAGGTAAGTGTTGAGGTGATAACCCTGTCCAACGATGCTACATATAGTCCATACTATTTCGGTGCAAATGTCAAGCGTTTTTTGACCCACAGCTAAAGCAGTGGGATTGTTAGTTAATTCCCTTCAAGACCCTATGTTTTTGTTTGAGTGTAAATCAGAGGCTTTTTTAATTCAAACTGAAAACAGATATCTAATCCTCCGAAACCCACTCCTCAGTGGCTTCTGCAAATTCTTTGGAAAGTTCTTCAGAAATTGTCTGCTCAAGTAGTTCGATTAAATCCTCTCGGAATTTCACCCAATCGTCACCGCGACGGGTAAATCTATGCATGCCAGCAATTTCAACATACATTGTATCATTTGGAGTAGACATTGATTCTAAATAGCGATTGACTTGCATTTTCTCTCCTCATTTAGATATATTTTCTCTAAACTTATGATGCTTGCATCCATTCATGAATTTCCCAATCAGTTTCAAGTGCGTGTTTCCGTAGTGCCTTACTTGGATTTACAGCAATCGGATTTCCGACACAATCCAACATTGGCAGATCAGATTGACTATCACTATAGGCATAACAGACATCAAGAGGTATTTCTGCTTGCGCAGCGAATTTCTTCAGTACGATTGCCTTCTGTTCTCCGATAAGTGGTTCGGTTGTCAGCTCACCGGTAAACTTACCATCTTGTTCTTCCAATTCTGGTGCTAAAACAGAATCCACACCGAAATATTCTGCAATCGGTCGCACAATAAAGTCAAGTGAACCTGTCAGAAGAACAACTCGGTCCCCTTGTTCTCTATGTTCCTCTATTTGTGACATGGCTTCGGGGAATATTCTCTGACGGAGGTAACTTGCGAACATATCAGTTGCTAACGCCTTTACTGCTGCCGCGTCCATTCCACGATAATTCCGATAGAAGACACGATTAAACCTTTCTCTGCTAATCCGATCTAAGATTAGATAATACACGACCTTCGGAAGGAAACCGATAATCCACAAAAATTTCATAATCGGAGACAACGAGGAAGTCCGTAGCCAGATGTAGCAATGCACGATGGTCGAACTCAGCAATGTACCATCTACATCAAAAAACGCAATAACTTTTTTTTTCTGAGGCGATTCCATTTTAAACCCTAACGTAGTGTCTGGCCGAGTTCGGCAACACGGTTTTCAAGTTCTGTCAAAAATTTCTGGTATATCTCTGAATTCTCTGTGATGTCCTCCGGTTTCTGTGAAACTTCAAATAGAAGCGGTTTTCCAAAAACGATCTGAACCGGATGTTTTTTCGGTAAGTTTTGTCCTTTCGGAAGTGCTTCAAAAGTTCCTTTAATATGAGCCGGTATAATCGGCACCTCCTGCCCATAAATCAGAAGACTGAGTATCCCAGGTTTGAAAGGTTGAAGTTTCCCATCAATTGAACGCGTGCCTTCCGGAAAAATCAGCAGTCCATTGTTCTGCTCCATCACTTCGTTTGCCATCCGTAAATCCTGCAGGAACTGCGTGAAATTTCCGTCGCGTTCGATCGGAAGCGCATTAAGACAATTGTGTGCGAACCATCCTTGGAACCGATTGCCAAACCAGTAGTCCCGTGCTGCAAGCGTCCACAATCGGTGTGAGTCCTGTCCGAGTGCCGTAATAACCGTAAGAGTATCCAAATGGCTTGTATGATTAGGCGTAATAATGTAAGGTTTACCTTCTGGAATATTCTCTAAACCGAAACACTGAAACGAGAAACGACTCCGATATAGTTTTCGTATAGCACCACGGAAAGCGCGCGCATACCAATGCGGTTTCTCCCGTAACTTCAAAGATTTAGCTGATGTTTCTGTAGACTGTATAAATGACGAATTTTCAAAAGCCTGTGTTAACTCAACAACATCGTTGACCGTCTCCAATTTGGCAACCATCGCATCAGGTATTGTTTGACCAAGTCGAGATTCAAGAAGCATGAGTAGGTCAAGCCGTGCTAGAGAGTCAAGCCCAAGGTCGGTATCCAAACGGCTTTCTCTACGAATCTTATTCGCGGGCATCCGCGCCAATCGCGCAAGTGGAGATAAAATATCTTCGGGAATATTCTCTGCTAGAAGTGAATCATCTCCTTCACTCTGTTTATGTCCAGATTCATCTATAACTGACGTTTGTTCATTAGCGAGATATTCTTCTAATTGTTCTTTAACCCGCTTTCGATCAATTGCTCCGTTCTCGGTTTTCGGTAAAACGTCCTGAAACAGATGTGATTTGTGAAATTGTTGGTAACTCGGCAGCTGCTTAGCAGTTTCCTGTAGATGTTCCTGTATTTCTGCTTCAGTCTTTTCATCACTGTCTGATGAGACAATCACCGCATGAATAGCAGTATCCGAACCGTCTTCATCAGGAATTCCAACGACACACATCTCAGTTATAGCAGGAGTGTCCTGATATAGTGCCTCCAATTCAACTGGGTATATGTTTTTACCAGAGGCGGGAACGATAACATCCTTACAGAGTCCTGTAATATAAAGATAACCGTCCGCATCAATATATCCAAGATCGCCTGTGTAAAGCCAACCGTCACGGATAGCTTTCTCGGTGGCATTCGGATTTTGATAGTATCCTTTCATATTGCTGGGACCCTTGGCTATAATCTCGCCTATGCCATCGCTATCCGGATTTACAATCTGAAATTCCACACCTTCCACTGCTGGTCCGACAGACCCACGTTTACTGTTTTGATAAGGATTGACACTCAGCACAGGTGCGGTTTCAGTCATTCCATAGCCCTGATAAAGCGTCATTCCAAATTTTTGGAATCCATCATAAATTGCATCGGAGAGAGCAGCACCACCACTGACGAGAATACGAATATGTCCTCCCATAACCGATTGCGCCTTTTCGGCTAATGTTTCTCCCGGTGTGCCTTCTCGCGATGCTTGCCGTTCAATGGTACTTTGAAGCATCTGAAAAAGTCTCGGCACACTGATAAATGCGGTGGTTTTATCCTCACGCATGGTTTTCAAAAGTGTTGTCGGACGAAAGGCATTGACATAAGTAGCAGTGGTGCCACTATAAAGTGCCATCAACAGACTACATGAGAAACTCAGTGCATGATACAGCGGTAATGCCGACAAAATGCGTTCCGCATCTGTCGGAGGGAGTGCCTTGGCAACGGCTTTAACATTCGAGATAAATCCGCCATGTGTCAGCATTGCCCCCCTCGCATCGACAGTCGTTCCCATCGTAAAAATAATAGAGGCAACGGTATCTGGCTCAATCGCTACGTTGGGAAAATCCTCTGGGATATCTTCATCAGAATCAATTACTTCGTTAAACTTGTTGATATTCTGCAAGTGGACTTTTGCATCTGTCAACTGTGTGTCTGACTTGGTTAAAACAGTATCGGATGCTAAGATTGCTTTCGCAGTAGTGAACTTAGCAATGGATAATATTTCTCGCGTAGGGGTCTGTGCATCAAGAGGGACAACCGCGCAACCAATTTGCGATGCGGCAAGGTAAGCGATGCACCATTCAGGTTGGTTTTCCGAGACCAAAACGACTCGGTCCTCTTTACGTAAACCGCTTTTCCATAATTGGAACGCTACACGGCGCGAACGCGAATAGGTTTCAGCGTAAGTATAACGCTCCCATTCTCCATCGTTTACCATCTGAAGTGCAATTTTATCAGGAATACGTTTTGCTTGAATCTCGATTAAATCCACGATTGTCCGTGGAGAGATACTGTCAATCGGGTTTGGAGCTGGCGAAGGAGACTCATCGCCTTCCTCTTGAGACGTAGTTTTTCCACTTTTTGAGGAGTCTGATGCTTCATTCTGTGTGTCGGCTGTGCTATCTTCAATTTTTAACACATGTCGCTTAATGCCGGGAATGTGAATCTCCTGAAAATATTGCTTCCAATGAATTTGAGAAACATCAAAACTGAAGTGTTGCTGCTCTTCAGGTGATAGTCCCTCATAAAGCCCCTGCATCTTTTCCGTTTCAAATTCAAAGTTCGTTCGGGTATAAGGCGTGTAAATTCGGATGTAATTCAATAGAGCTTTTATGGCACTCTGTCTTAGAACCAGTTTTCTACGTTGTCGTTTTGCTGATTTCATCGGCAATAGCGCGAGTGCCTTAATTGTGCGGTCAAGCATGCGCATTTTGCCACCCACCTTCTTTTCGAATAACTCCAGACTAGGAAACTGCCACACAGGAACTGGAATCGGTTTTCCATTTTCCATCATGGGGTTTTCAGTGAAATAGCCGTAAGTTGCATCAACAATACCGCGAAAATATAGTGGATTCTGTGTGCCCGTTGCAATATGATACACCTCAATCCCACCGCGTTTTGCGATTGCTTCGGCAGCGGCTAACATTGCATTCACTACGAAATCAACGGGGATTATATCTAAAATAATATCTGGGTCGGCAGGAAAATCGGGGATACGCCCCTTGGAAAAACCGACAATAAGCGGTTCAGACATCCGATACTTACCGAGCCATCCTGGATGTGGTTCAGCAACACTACTTTCAATAATTGAAGGGCGAACAATCGCAGTCCGGAGGTCACCGCGCAATTCCATCACTACCTGTTCAGCGAGGAATTTCATGTAGGTATAAGTATCGTTCCATCCGCGTGAACGTGCATGTTGAAGTCCTGCCTCAACAAGCTGTGCTTCAAGCCATTCTGTTTTTGCTTTTTCAGTAAGTGCCTCTAAGTTGTTCCGACTCCCGCGCCTATTTTCCTTTAATTGCTTTTGAGCAATCTGCTGAAAATGTGCTGTTTGTGCAGGGGTATCAGCTTCATCGCGGATAGACTGGCTCAACGCAAGCAGATAGTCAATTTCTTCCGAGAGAGTTGGTGGAATTGCCGATCCGGTTTTTTCGTTATGTTGTTGTGCGAATTGTTCGTAGGGAGGATGAAGTTCTTCTGGAACGCGTCCCGGTTTATCACCGCAAACGTAAGCCGTTGAAACATGGAGAAAAACAGCGTCAGAACACCCCTTTGCGAACGTCACAACATGTTTTGCGGCGAGTGCGTTACCTTTGAGTGAAGCATCAAAAGGGGGATCAAAGTCAACGAGACCAGCAATACTAATAAAAACGTCTACCTCATTCTGAAGACGTTGATAGTCAGCATCACTAAAGCCAAGCCGTTCATCTGTCAGTTCGCCTTCAACAGTAGTGACTTTTTCCTTAACCCAAGTCTCAAACTGTGCGCCGTGCAACCGCCGCAACGCATCAAAAACATCGGACGTTATCAGTTCTTTTTCAAAACGTTCTTGTGCAGTAGTAACTTTACCATTTGAATCAACCCGACTTCGGATGAGGAGATAGATTTTTTGTACATCTGGAAGCGAAGTGAGAATTTTGGCAATCATCGGTTGCCCAAGGAAGGCTGTAGCACCAGTTAATAGTAGAACCTTCCCACGAAAAAAATCGGTTATTGACATAATTTCCTTTTTTGTCTAATGCTTAATTTTTACCAGTAAAACTACTTTCTATTGGACTTACCGGATTTACGTAAGCCTTGGTCAGTTGCATCGCATGGATTTTGGGAATATCTCATTCAGACAGATGTACTTTAACACATCTGGAATTAAAAGTCAAACCTATTGTTACCAGGGCTATTTAGTTTTCGGCTTTTTATCCATTTTAATCGGAAAGTCGCGAGCTGGAGCTCGCTCGGACAGGAAGAGTCTTGAGCAAAAGTTCAAAATTATTGGAAAACTAAATAGCCCTGATATGTCAACAAAATTTATTGACTTCGGAGTTAAAATATGATATACTACCATAAGTAACCAAAATGAATTATCACTCTTCCCGCCAAGACCCCATGCTTTAGTTTGTGGGATTCAGGCGGGCGTTAGATTTTTGTAAACAAATAAATTTGATATTCAGAAGGCGGACTGCGACGAAGCACAAGCCCCAACCTTTAGGTTGTGGGTGCTATGACTACTTATACTAAAGTTTGGACAAATTTTAAGAACTTCAGTTTACTTTGGTAGTATCTCTGTACCAACTAATGGCTGTCAATTCTAGTGTTGGACACATGTTATTCTGGGCGTTGTGTAAACTACTCCAGCAACCTTTGAAAGGTATAGCTTATGAAATTTGACCACTCCTCTGGCGCGTTAGTTATCGTAGGCGGTTGGAATAGCCGTATATTTACCCCTTCTTGGATAAAAAAATATCTTTTTCCTGGGGAACACGAGGATTTCACAATAGAAATGCCGGCGCCGTACCCTCTTGATTTCAACACACAATTTATTTCTCCGCGTATCTCGTCCAAAGAAGTAAGAATTCTTTTGCAAGAAAATAGGCTAAGTTTTAGTCCGGTAGAAAACAAAAACGAACATTTTGATCAAATACAAGAACTTGCTACGCAGCTCGCCGATTACCTACCGCATACTCCTGTCACGGCGTACGGTGTTAACTTTCTCTTTACTGAGGACCGTATTAGTGAAGAATTGGCAAACCGCATACGGCCTAGGGATTTAGAGGAATTTGAAAAATTAAACGGTTCATTGACCGGTGAGCAATATACTCGCCGTTTGAGTTTAAATGGGCGAACACTGAATTTCACAATCAAACTTGATGGGGAAAGAGCTGCCTTTGATTTTAATTTCCATTTTAAAATTGCCGATCTTGTTGCGTTTAAGGCGAGAATTTCAGAAATCTCAATACTTGAATTGAAACAAGAAACTGTACAATTCATGAGTGAAATTTACCATTTGGAATTGAAAGGGGAGACAGAGTGAGTAAATGGACTGATACGAGCACAACCTTTGAAAATGATGGTACTTTTTCTAAAAATGTGATAGATTTTGAGGAACCCAAAAACACATTTGATTTAGAATTTGATGAAAACACTGCCTCAGAAGCATTGGAAAAAGATGTAACTTGGGAACAATTACAGCAACAGAATCTTGAGCCCCCGAAAATCCGTGTCTTTGATGTTGCAGCATATATTTTAAAGAAAATGGATACACTGACTACTATGAAGCTGCAAAAACTGGTATATTACAGTCAAGCGTGGTCATTAGTGTGGGACGAGAAACCACTATTTGAGGAAAAAATTGAGGCTTGGGCAAACGGTCCGGTTGTCAGAAATTTATTTGATTACCATCGTGGAATGTACGAAATATCTGAAATGCCAATTGGCAATCCTCGTTTGTTAGATCAGAATCAACAAGAAACAGTTGATGCTGTCCTTGAATATTATGGACATAGGTCATCTCAATGGTTAATTGACTTATCGCACATGGAAGATCCTTGGATTCATGCAAGGAAAGGGCTGCCTCCATTGGAACGAGGTAATCGCGTTATACCTTTAGACGCGATGGCACATTATTATAGTTCCTTATCTGCTGATGAAGACGTTGAAGATGAATAATAAAAGACCTAGACGAAAAGACAATCCTAAGAAAAGACAGATCCCCGTATCTCCACCCATTACTTCAACCCAAAATAAGAAACTCGTATGGATAGTTTCAAGAATTGATGATAGCAGCAAATGGGGTTGGCATAAAATAACCTGTCCTGATTTCTTGAGAAAAATTTGGAAAAAGATGCACAACTTTGAAACTATGGAATGGGTTGACATACTAGGAACAGATCACCATGCGATACCTATTAGCAACATCATAAGACCTGCCCAAAAGCGTCTAGAAGCGTTGGGGCATGATGACGAAGAGACATTAGTTTCATTTCATATAATGGGTCGAGAGCGAATTTGGGCGATTCGATCAGAAGAAAAAGCTTTTCTGTTGTGGTGGGATCCGAATCATGAGATTTGCCCATCACCCAAAAAACACACATAAATAGGTGTCTATGCATGAGACAACTATATACCACAGGCTTCAATTTTCGCTGTTAGCGATTTGTGCGCGGAGTCGTTCTAACTCAGCTTCTAACTCCTGTCGCCGCGCAGTTTCTTCTGCTGCCATCACTTCTGCCGCCTCTCGCAGTTGTTGTTCTTGCTTTCGCAGTTGTTGTTCTTCCATAGAAGTTGTTATGGGAGTGCCATCAGGCAGGGACGGCCGTAATAACCTGACGTGCGTCGTTTGATCGTCCTCCCACCGAAACCAGAGATTTAACGCTTCGCTGAACATACCACCCCGCGCATCCGGCACAATCTCAATAATGTTACCGGAAGGGCTTCGCTGCCAACCACGAAATTCCGCATGTTTTTTCATTTCAGGTTGATGAATAAAGTATTCTTGAACACCCATATCAGTCAGATATACGCCGACTTTTTCATGCCGATCCTGATTCGCTGTCGCATCGGATAGAAACTCAAAAACAGCAACAGGTACCGCACCTTCTGACCACGTATAAAAACTGCGATGCAGTGGATATTTATCAACGCCAAAAACAACGTAAACATCAGGGGCAACAAACTTGGTAACGTCACCTTCGCGATAATAAATAAAGTTGTCAATACCGATGTGAATGTGTTCATCAATTGCAAAATAGCGTGAGAGTTGGTCGTAAAAAATGTTGATCTGTTCACCGTGAAATTCGGTTGCTGCCATAGGTTCGTCGTCCTCAAACGGATAACCTTCAATATAGATGGTCGGTTTTCCACTCGCTTTTGGAAAGGTGGGGATATATTTTTTTTGCTTGAATCTGAAATCGTTAAGAGTATCCATAATTTTCTCCGTTGTGTATCAAGGCAGGAACACGGATCATGCGGGATATAGATTAAAGCATTCCTTAACCGTTTTTAAAGTTTGGAAAAGTAAGTTTTACATATTTTCTATGATTTTAACAGAATATACATCTTTTTTCAAGTAAAAGGTGTGTAAACCAGGTCCGTTTAGTTATCAGTTTTCTAATGCAGAAACCGAGAAAATTTAAATCAACTCTGGGTGAGCGTGAGGCATTTGGTGGATTTCGCGGATTATTGAGCGTTCATGATTGGGGCAGTAACGGCTTAAGGTCTTTCTCCACAAGAGAGTTGCGCGAGAATTAAATAGCTCTGAAAAACCATTGCGTAAGAAGATATTTTGTGTTATTATTTGGCGACATGGGATTTTGCTCATCTTGCTAACCCACGCACAAGACCGAAAATTGAGCAAATTTGTCGCGAGGCAGGGTACGTGCCACCCATAGGTGTCAATTTAAGGAAAGAACTCGTTTGTAGTCGCGCAATTCATTGCGCCTCTTATATTCAAAGAAAAGAGGTGCTATGAATTGCGCGACTACGAACGCTGATATTCTCGTCCTTTGCGTTATTTGAGATGTTGATACAAAAAGGTGCAGTTAGGAAACCGCACCTACCGTAGTTAGAAACCGCTAAATTGACGCCTATGGGTTTCGCTCTGCTCTACCCATAGGTGTCAATTTAAGGATTTTCAACATTTTGTAGAAGTCTAAAAGTTGTGTGTTTGCCAATGCTTCGTATCCTCCTATCATCATTGAGTATAGTCTGTTTTATATCCCTAAGAGTTCTGCGTAAAGCAGTTTTGGATTTACGAAAACTGATTGTAATGATGCGTGCGTATAAACCGACAAGTTCAGCTGTTTTGATGATATTATATAGTATACATCTCCATCCGATTGCTATCATCACCCAGTGTCTTATGAGTTGTGCGATGAGTTTGGCATATACCTCACATAAGACCCGATAAGGTTTTTTGCTTCGGGATGTGTGAACTTTCCCGATGCTTTTGAAAGATTTAAACATCAACTCAACTTGCCACCGGATGCGAACAAGGGCTGCGATCTGTTCAGGGGTAAACTGATCCGTATCTATATTTGTGATATAGATGTTCCATCCTGCGAGTTTTAGGCGTTGTTTTGAAGGATTTGTCTGTCTGCGTTTAGCATCTCGTCTGATATATCGGCGACGCTTGTTTGCTTCTTCTTCGCTGATCCGTAAGGCGACAAGGTGTGCTGGAAGTCGCTTTGAAGCACCGATGAAGCAACTCAGGTTGACGGTGTCTGAGGTTTCTGAGGCAAGCCGCTTCTGTAAACAAAAAGGTTCTTGTTGTTCGTCAAAAAGTGAACAACCGGCTTTGAACTTTGTTATCCAAAAGACGCCGGCTTGTGTCAATCTTTCAAACTCGGCAAGCGAAAAATAGCCGAGGTCTGCCAAGCGTAAACTGCCCGCAGGTAGAGGTTGAAACTGCTCTTCCGCCTTCGTATCAGCAGTGGTGCCATCCGTAAGTTGAAAGTGCTGGAAAGTGCCGGTCAAAACATCAAAGCGGACTTGGAGTTTCAAGGCAGCTTTATTTTTTTGTGTTCTACAGGATGCGCCTTTCCATATTGTATGGAGTTCATCTAAGAGTGTGATCCAAGTGCTATCTTGCACATAAACACCCGTGAAGTGTTTCAGCAACGGGAGACATTGAGGTTTGAGGGTAAGCACTTGGCTTGCCGCTTCTTCAAGTGTTGCCTTCAGTGTCTCGGCTGCCTCGGGTGTCATCCGTTGTTCAATCGCTTGACGAGAGACGTCAATGCCTAAAGCCTGTGCGGTATTGGCAAGATCAGCATAACTGGCATCAGGTGCTTCAAGCCACCCGAATACGAGGGTCTGAATAAAGCCAGCACCTGTGAGTTTACGTATTCTTTGAACCAACCCACAACGCTGGGCTATCTCATTGGCTCTATTTTGGAGTATCTCTTGCATTATGTTGGGAACCTGTGTTAGTATAGGCATTGGAGCACCTCTTTTGTAGAATTAATTTTAGTTACTTTCTACATTATGCAAGAGGTGCCTCTATTTTGCAACACTTTTTTCAACAAAACATGCACAAATATTCTCTTAAATTGACACCTATGGGTTTCGCTCTGCTCTACCCGACCTACAATATTTTAGTGGACACAGCAGTAGTTGTCAATTACTTCAACGCAGAACGAATAAAAATAGTTAACGTCGTGCATACTGTGACTCAGCAGGTGCGCGGTATTCCACATTTAAATGTGGGGTTTCTAAACGCACATGTCCCTGATGGCGGGAGGTAAGACAACTCTCTAATGCCCCGCTCACCAGTAAAGTGCGTTCCGCTGGATACGGTGCTTTCCCTGTTTCAAAAAGTTCTTCAATCTTGGAAATAAGGCATGCAGAATAGGTAACGTTCGGGACCGGTGTCAAGAAAAACTGGGTTGATACTGGAATCGGCTCATCCTTAAGTTTCGCTGCGAAGCAGTAATCCCGCACTGCACCGTTTAGCATGAGAAGTGTTGCTTGAAATCCGTTGTTATATTCAATGAAATAGGCGGATGGGTTTTCAACAAGTCGTTGTAGTTCACTACCATGTGTTGTAAAGTAAGGTGTCTGTGCCTTAGCCTTGTCAACAGTATTCAGCAAGTTTTGCGTTCTACCGTCTTCATCCGTTAAACCGCACGGTGTATCGCTTCTTGAAAGTGCTGCTTCTAACAGTTCTAAAGACCAGCGTCCATCTTCCCCAACTTTCCAAACTTCCTCACCATCAATCAGTTGGACTGCAGCAATACCTGTTTCACCACCTTTGCGGCGTTCGACCATGCATTGCATTGCCTCTAAAGCGTGATAATCCATCGGGTCTGAACCACCAACACCTACCATCAGCGCGTCCTCTACATCACACCCCAACGGCAATTCAACATCCGGTAAACGCCAAGTAACAGGTAACGATGAACCAGCGAGCAATCCAAAATCGAGTCGGTGTGCATCGTCTACCATTTCCTTTGCTTTCTCAAAACTATATGAGAGATGCTTATCATTATAGATAGGCACAGCACGTCCATCTTCCTCAAAAACTTTGATGCCTTATATTTCTCATACTGGTCTTGAACCTAATAATAATCAATAGAGACAAGGTATACCGCCATGAAAATGCGTTTTTGCTGTGTAGATTTTGCTTGACTTTTATAGCATGAGATAGCATCCTAATAAACATATTTATAGAATACTGTGTATATTAGGAGAATATCTCATGCGAACTCAGCTTATCAAATCAACAGTCTTTTTTCAACAACTTCTTTCTTCTCGTTTTCGGACTTTGAAAGAACGTGTGGTCAAAACCATAATGTTGCTTTCATTGTGTCATCTATTTAGTCTCTATAACCCGAATCAAGTGTCAGATGCGTTATTTATACCGAAAGCGAGCCTATATCGGCACCTGAACGAAGTGAGTCTTTATCAGTGGCAGCATCTATTTGTGCATATCGGATGTTCTGTTGCACTACAGGAGATCCGGAATGCCGAGTCGCAAAGTGCTTCAACACGATCTCGGAAGTGTATCACGATAAGTGTGGATGATACACATAACGCACGAGACGCAAAGAAAGTGTCCTATTGCTACAACTGGTGGTCTTCAAAAGCGAACCAACCGAAAAAAGGACAAAATATATTAGGCATCACTATCAAGATTGGCAAAATGAATATTCCGCTGAATATGTGTCTTGTCAGCAAACAAGGGAGAGGCAATACGGATAAACCCTCCTGTTTTGTTTCTATGCTCAAAGAAATACTGGATTTCTTTGACGCAGAAGGGGTGGATCTTCGGAAATATCCAATCACCTTTGATTCGTGGTATGGCAGTCGCAAACTGATTGACATCTTGCGAAAGATGGGATTTGAGACGATCCTGATACATGCTAAAAACAACTATGTGATGACTATCGGTAAAGAAAAGGCACAACTTTCGGAACATAAAAAGTCTATACAACTACTACCCAATCAATGGGGGTGTAATAAACCGGTCTGTCGCATCAAAGGCAGTAGTCCTACATTTGGAGATGTTGTGCTGTTGTTCTTTCAAGACGGCGGAAAAACACAAACAATGATGGTTTTTGGCAAACCCTTGCGGGCGTGTGAGATACTCCGAATTTGGTCGCAACACCACGGCATAGAACAGTTTTGGCGGCATTTGAAAACAGACTTGAAACTTTCATCAATAAGTTTAGAGGGACGACAGGGGGCTTATGCGAACTTAGGTATAAAAATAGTGAGCTACCTCCTGTTACAGCAAGTGAGTCGTTCAGTGCGTCTAACATTTCATCAAACACAACTTCAACTTTCAGGAAAAAGGCAGATGTTGTCTACTCTCAGCGAGCATTTTCATGAACAAATACAAAGAAAACACTGATAAACATTGATAAACATTGATATCTGAAGAATTTTGATAAATATCAGGATGCATTCTTTGAAAAATTCATAACGTGGATAAAGTACTTGGCTCATCTCATTGTGTGGATAATCACCGTGTTCACCTATCAAAAGAACTGCATCCACAGCAAGTTCATCACCACCACACCGAAGTGTTTCGGCTATAGTAGGGTAGACAGAAAACTCGAATTCTCTGGCACGGTCAGTGCTTTGGTCACCCTCTGGCTGCTGGTCGACAAACAGTGATACAATTTTCATATCTGGACGATGCCATCTACCTTCAACAGGATAACCAACAAGAAATCTGTCTGCAAAGTGTTGCGCATGCGATAGATAACGATAGATTGTAGCGATAACAGCGATTCGTTTCATGACATCATGTCCTCCAGAAAGTTGAGTCTTCAGTGGATTGATATGCAATGTCTAAATGCGGTGTCTCCTGCTTTGAACCGTCTGCAAAAAGACTATCTACTCCTGCAGCAACAAGTCCAGTTGTCAACAACGTGCGTTCAACAGGATATGTTGCTTCACCTGTCAAAAACATCTTCTCAATATTGTTCACCAACGGTGAGAAGAAGTTTGCCAACGTGGTGCGTGCGGGTGGCATTGGGAGATACATCTGCGTTGAAAGGATTTCATTGTCCGCTCCGATATAAGCAGCAAAATTGAAATCTTGCACTAATCCGTTCATTAGAATCATCGTAGACTTGAGTCCGTCGTTATGTTCATACTGATACGCTATTGGATCTTTGACGATCTCCTTCATTTCGTCTAAAGTTGGAAATGGATTGTTAAATCCTGGACGGGAAGGTGTGAGCGTATGGCTGCGGCATAGTGCAGCTTCAAATAGTTCTTGAGACCAGCATTCTTTGTCATGTACTTGCCAAAACGCGTCGCCACGGTATGCCTGTAGCCATTTCACACCACATTCTCCGCCTTCACGCCTTTCCACCATACATTGTAAGGTTTCTAACGCGTGGAAATCGTAACTATCCACACCACCGTAACCGACACACACCGCTTCAGAGACAGGTGCACCCAACGGAAGATCAATTGAAGGCGTGCGCCATGTAACAGGCAACGAGGAACCTGCCATAAAAGCGAAATCCATAGATTGAGAAATATCGTACATCTCACGTGCCCACTCCCAATTCCATGAGAGATGTTTATCGTTGAATATCGGCACGCCACGACCACTCTGTTCGAATATCTCAATTATCTGCTTGAAGTGTTCATACCGTGGATAGAGACGTTGTCCCTTCTCGTTCGAGGGATATTCACCGTGTTCACCGATGAGCAGAACGCCATCAACAGCCAATTCTTCGCCACCGAGTGTAAGTGCTTCCGCTATTGTTGGATATCCCTTCATCGTGGGAAATCGTTCTAATCGATCGCGACTTAGATCGTTATCCTTAACCTGTTCAACGTATAGTGAGACAAGGTCCATCGGTGGATAATGGTGACGGCTATTCCACCCATACCCTTCTAAGAATCGATCAACTATGTGCTGCGTGTGTGAGTATTTGTGGTAAATTGTCGCAATCGCAGCGATTTTTGGACGTTTTTCCATAATTATATTCCTTTGAAGTTATCCTTACGGTGATGGTATAACGGAATCAACATTGAGCGGTTTCTCAATTAGTACAAAGGGTGCCTGACAACAATCACAATTTCCCGGTGCAACGGAACGGATGTAGCACGTATCGCAGTAGTAGTAAAGATCGTGGAGAACACCGTCGCGGATAGACAAAAAGCGGGTTACCTCCAGCAATTGCGTCTTTGGAAAAACACGACCATTGATGACCAAGTCTTTCTCATGCAACCGCTCGTCCACAAAGAGTGCCTCGGCTAACGATGTCCACAAAAGCGTGTAGTATTTGCCATCCTCGGTCTTGACACCGTATAGGTGGTCATGCTTACCGAAGAGTTCAACATTATAATGTGTGTGCATCTCTTCCGCTAAACAGACGATCTTGCCGCAAAACTCAACATTCTTCGGTTTAGGTGCTTCGGTCGTAGATTTTGCACCACTCATGAACAGTATCAGTAGAATAAATAGAGGCGTCATTCTTTGAAAATTATGCATCATTGGTATCCTTCTTTGCCCACCGATTTGGACCGGGACCAGGTTGATGTTCATCGCGAACCCGCTTAAATTCTTCTGGTGTAGTGACAACATCACCAGGGTGTAGTTTGCTGCGGGCAAGAAAACCTGCTTCCGGTTGATATCCAGTCGGTTTCGCAGCGTCCTGATAGCGGGAATCAACGCTCCACCTAACCTGATTGCTAACATTCGGTATGGAACGGTGCGGTGTAAGATTGGTTAGTAACAGAACACTGCCAAACTTGACAGGAACGGTTACCTGTTCAACATCTGGTAATACATCTTCTGGAATTTCAAGATAGAAACGCCCCGGTACGCTTTGATGTAAGAAAACACCATTACTATGCACATGTGGGATAACTTCAAGGCAGCCGTTTTCAAAGGTTGCATCTATCAATGGAATCCAGACTGTGAGTTGTAAAACTGAATCACATCTCGGTTCCATATACCCCGCATCTTGGTGCCATGGGACAAGAGTTCGGTCATGTTCGGGGAGTTTGGGGCGGACACGGTATGCGGGATGACACATTATCTCTGGTCCGACAAGCGATTCAGCGATGTCAAGTAGTTTCGGATTAACCAAAAGATCAAAAAGTGCCGGTCCCGTGTGCGCGCCACTAAACAACTTTTGAAAAACTATCGGGGATTGTTCCGTAATTTTTGCTAATCGGGTGTCAAAACCTTCCGTTTTGAATTCAGAATCTATCTCTCCTTCTTCGTAAAGTCTTGAGGCACCTGAGTTTACAATTTCGTCAAATTCCGCGATAAGCGGGTTCAAATCATCTGGTGAAAGAGCATCCTCAACTAACAGATAGCCGTTTTCTTTAACGATCTTCTGTCAAATCCCCATGCTTTAGCTTGCGGGATGTAGATGGCAACCTTTGGTTTACTTCGTGAAAAAAGATTTGACTTTTTTCTAAAGATGTTGTATGATTAGAGTATCAAGTTGACAGGCATTTTCAGCGTAGTCGCAAGACTATGTGCCTGTCTTACCCACTGAAAAGGGGTTAAGTGCTTGATACTTGAGACATCCTCCATGAAAACCTATAAATATGAGTTTTCTCATCAATCTAACTTGATACAGATTGGCAATCTGATAGACGATCTACATGGCGTGCATGTGCATTTATTGCGTCTGCAACGTCGTTACCATCGTATTTTTCGTAAATATGCTCCACTTTCTCGTATTTTGAAACATATTACGAAGTTGAAACAGCGGACAAAAAAGCATTGGAACCACCTACCGAGTCAAGTTATCCAAGATGTTGCGATCCGTATTGATAGAGGTTACCAGTGTTTCTTTGACAACCTTGAAGACCGCCAAACAGGTAAAACGAAACGCAAGGTTGGCAGACCGAGAATCAAACCGCATCACAAATATAAGTCCCTCACTTTCACACAGGCGGGCTACAAAATAGAAGGCAACCGCCTAACAATCAACTGTCTAAAAAAGTCCTTTACGTTTTGGAAACATCGCGAATGGACTGGGACTGTCAAAACAGCCACAATCAAACGTGACAACGTTGGAGATTACTACCTAACACTTGTGTGTGAGGATTGCGAACCTTCCGAGAAACTCCCTTTGACCGGTAATGAGGCAGGGGCAGACTTCGGTTCTAAAACATTCCTCACGCTTTCAGATGGCACGAAGATAGAGTCCCCACAATTTTACAAGCAAAGTCTCAATGCAATCCGTTCTGCACACAAAGCACTTTCACGCAAACAATACCTATCTAATGGTTGGTTTCGCGCGAAACGACACCTTGCCAGTGTCAACAAGCACATAACCGACAGCAGACGAGACTGGTTTTTCAAGTTAGCACTCCGTCTTGTGCGAAGGTATGATAAGATTGTGATTGAGACGCTAAACCTTGAAGGCATGAAACGCCTCTGGGGACGCAAAATCTCTGACCTCGCTTTTGGCGAATTTGCTTTGATACTTCAATGGACTTCTGCCAAATACGGTAAAACATTCTTGAAAACTAATCGTTGGGAACCCACTACAAAGCCTTGCTCTAACTGTGGATACCGCAATCAGAACCTAACGCTTTCAGACCGATATTGGACATGTCCAGAATGCAGCACACACCACGATAGAGACGTAAATGCTGCCATAAACATTTTGCAGGCTGGGGTGCCCGTGTCTTGATGCACGATAAAACTGCTCTGATGCAGAATAATAGCCTGCTGGTGGAGCGACAATAAGTCGGTTGACTCTTTGAGAAAACCGCAGTCGCTATGAAACCGAAGCCCCTACCTTTAGGTAGTGGGTGGCATCACAATCTTGGATTTGGGAATCGGTCAATGTCTTCATAATACCTCTCATACCAAATTAACGCAATCTGTAGCGCGAGGTCTCTGGGTCCTCCTCGCAACCGTGTGCTATATCAAAAAACTTCTAATCACGTTAATTTGGTATCATATCTGCACAAGTTCAATTAGGATGCCATCAGGGTCTTTCGCGCACACTACGCCCGCTGCATCTGGTGCACTTATAGGTTCGGAAAGAAATTCCACGCCGTTCTGTTTCAAGTTTTCGACAGTCTTCTGAATATCTGCAACAATGAAGGTAAGCCAACGGACACCCGCGGAGAATTCGTCCGTAGGTGTGGGTGGTGGTGATTCAATATCCATCAGTTTGATTAGCGTGTTACCTGCTTTAAGACGAACTTGGCGAAATCCTGTTGGTGCAAGTCTTACCTCTTGTGCAAGAGCCTCCGGAATATCCAGATCCAACACAATTTCAAAACCCAATTTGTTATGATAAAAGTCTAAAGACCTTTCAAAATTGCTACATGTTATAGCGATGTCGACTGTGGGATGCGATAAGTTTAGCAAGATTTTAACCTCCAGTGAGAACAAAGATTGCTTCACGAAATTGCCCCAATGGCTTATCGTTATAGGTGATTTCCACTGGAATTACGACTCTTTCTATCACGTCACAATGCTGTGGAATCGGAATAGAAAACTGGATATGTCCATCCGCTTTCGGTGGAATAGTCGTTTCCGCAGTATCAACTTCAATACCCCATGACTCCGGGAGAATCGGTTGTGCTATCGCCGTTTGAGGCTCAAGAGAATGATTCGTTATCTCAACTTGCAATGATGCATTCTCTCCAGGTGCAACATCCTGTTCATAAGGACAACAACGAATCCACTGATCATCCATACCGTAGTTTGCATGATCCCAAGGAAAAAGATCGCCATAGCATTTCTCGCGTTCGGCGAGGATGTCTAACATAAACTCTATTTCTCTGTCGGTAAAATCAAAAGCAGGATCGACATGGCAGTTAAAAATATGCGTTGGCTTAAGTTGCTGAATGCGGCGTATACAATTTTCGTAACCGACCCCTTCACCGAGAAGATTCCGATTACCAGAACAGTAGTCGTCAATTCCTGCCATCGTAAAGGAATCACCTGAAAAGAACATACGGACTCCGCGCCCCTCAACAAGTAGTCCACCGTGATAATAGGTCTGTCCCGGAAAATGGTAGGCAGTCATCGTAAATTCATTCCAAGTCCATGAATCACCATCTCCGGTACCCCGATCCACGCGTGTAACAGCAGGGGAAATGCAAGGGAGTCTGTATCCTTTAGGATTCTCAATAACTTTAGCAACAATCCCATCGGCTATGGTTTCACAGGGGAAGGTTTCCTGAAATTCGGGAATAGCATTAACATGGTCATCGTGGTAGTGTGTCACCCAGAATTGGGTAACTTCAGAAATTGCACCCTCTGATTGCAACTGTTGTATCTGTTTAATCACATTCGGTGAACCGCAATCCATCACGAACGCTTCTTTAGTGTCGGATATAATTAACCATGTGGTGCCGATATGTCGCAAGAAGTCAGGTGGTGGCTTGCCTTCTCGGATAGACATGTGATCAGCGCGTCCTTCAAATTCGGTAAATAGTTTCGGAAAATAGTGGCGGAGAGCAGAGATTGACACATATTTGTCATAGCAGTAGGTCAATTGGTGAAGAAGCGCGTCAATTGCAACATTAGGATTTTTCATAACGACACCGTGGGTTGGAATGAGAGCAGTTGGTAATGACTTTCCAACTTTCTCAAGACTATCCTTTAACTCATCTCGTGCCCCGAGAAATCCGTGATAGTCAGTCGTCTGTTGTCCTTTTTGTAGACTGTATAGTTCCCATATCTTGCCTTCGTCGTAGATGAGATCACCTGAAAAAGCGAAACGTATGTTGTCAACATCAACAAGATATGTAATACTCCCATCGGTATGTCCAGGTGTTTCCAAGACTCTGATGATTGCGGGTCCCCACTCAATCTGAGATCCCTCGGTGTAAGTATCCGTCACAGGAATGGCGTTTGCGAGCATAAGATTATGCGGGTGGCAGTTGTAGAGATGCCACCTATATTTCGGATCATTCCAAAAAGTTTCAACCTCAGTAAACCACTGCTTCTCCGCCTCTGGCACTCCAATACGAACGTTATCTGAGATAGGAAAACCCGAAGTGTTGTCGCGATGATGATGCGTAAATAGAATTTGCTCTATGTTGGTAATTCCGAGTTCGGTGAGTGTTGTTTGCAGAGATATTCCACTCGGATCAATGAGTAGTGCGCGGTTTCCATCGCGAAGAATGCCAGTGTTGACATGTCCGTGATGGACATATAGGTGATGACTAAGTTGAGAATAACCAGATTTCATAATATCAAAATCCTATAAGCAATAGCGCAAGATTGCATACTAATACCAAATTAACGGGATTCCAATCTATCGGTGCGGTTAGGAATGCAGATCGCATTTGGGTGAGTACACCGCAAAACCGCACCTACCGTCCAGAAAATAGGACAAATCCCGTTAATTGGGTATAATATCCTGTCCATCGGGTAGAGCCTGCGAAACCCAACAAACATCACAGTGATTTCAAGCAATTCTGCCGTTCCTCCCAATCAGGAAGATACGCAGACATATACCCTTTAAACAACTTTCCATGATTCGGTACAAGCAAATGCACCAATTCATGCACAATCACGAATTCCGCTAATGCCTCCGGTAAATTGAGCAACTCAGTGTTGAGCGTCAACCTGCCATTAGTTGATATAGATGCCCATTTCCGCCGCATAGCACGTAGATGCACCTCGCGCACCTCAACACCGATGCGGTCCGCCCACCGCCACACCTCATCTTTCAAACCCCGTGAATCCTGCTGGACATTTTCGGTTTTCATAGCCGCTGCAACGTCAACAATTTGTTCGTTATTTCAATTTTAGTTTGAATATCGACTGAGGGTGCTAATGTTCTATAGAGCGTGCGCCGCAATTCTTGTTGTTGATGCTCATCCCACTGATAATCTGGAAACTGCTCAAATACTCGGTTAACCGATCGCGCCTGTTCGGGCGTAACAGTCTCCATAGCATCACTCATAACAGTATAGACCGCAAAAGAATTATCGTCCAACTCCATCTGATGCTGTTCCCTTTCGGCGCGTGAAATTGATTCTGCTAACTTTAGGAACTCCGTAAGGGCATCTTTCGTCCCTAATTGACGATCTTCAAGGTTTTGGATCGCTGCTTCTGCACGATCACCAATAGACCTTAGAAACGGCTTAGACTCAGCCTCGTCTGCCACCGTTTGACTCACCGCTTTTACTAAGTTTAAGACCTTTACTGTATCAGATGCATTGCTCTGACCTATACGCTGCAAGGTGGTTTCGTTCAACTCATAAATAGCATTTGGCAACGCAAACAGATCGCCTTCTGTCTGATCTTGTAAGAGTTCCCGCGTCTTGGTTGTCAACTCTCTATGAACATAAATATGCGTAGAAAATGCGTTGCGAATTAATCCATATAGCGATACAAGTGCCTGATAATCCGCTATAAACGGCTGTAATACCAAATTAATGGGATTTGTATTGTTTTATTTTTTTTAATCTGCTACACTAAACACATGAAAAATACTAAACACGGAGTTTCACCTCATTTTTCAATAGAAGCACTTAAACAAAGGTATCTGGCATGTGAATGCCCACGGGAACGGATGCGGTGGCATGCGATTTGGCTCCTTGCTGACACCGAAAATCCGAGAAAACCGCGCGAAGTTGCGGAGATCGTTGGCTGCACTACTGACTGCGTTCGGAAACTTCGCAGGCACTATAACGCCGATGGCGAAGAGGCACTGCGAGACAAACGAAAAAACAATGGGGGGCGTCCCTTCCTTGATGCGTCACAGCAAGCATCCCTTGAAAAAGCACTTTCGGCACCGCCTATTGATGGCGGTCTCTGGACAGGTCCCAAAGTTGCGACTTGGATATCTGGGACACTGAAACGACCTGTGAGTGCCGTGACAGGTTGGAAATATCTTAGAAGACTTGGTTGGACTTTGCAGAGACCGCGTCCGCAACATCAAGTCTCTGCGACACCGGAGGCACAGCAGACCTTTAAAAAAAACTAGAAGCGCGTGTTGCTGCCCTTGAAAGTGAACACCCGGAAAAACCGGTAGAAGTTTGGGCGGAAGACGAAACCCGTTTGGGTTTATTACCGGTTCATCGACGTGTATGGGCGAAAAAAGGCGTGCGACCAACGGCACCGGTTTGCCCGGCATATAAATGGCTCTACGGGTTCGGTTTCGTTCGTCCGCAGACAGGCGAAACCTATTGGCTTCTGATGCCCACCGTCAGTATTGAGGTGATGAACCTTGCGCTGGCAGAGTTTGCGCGCGATGTGAATCCCGAAGCAAAGAAACAGATAGTGCTGCTTGTGGATCGCGCAGGGTTTCACACGAGTAAAGCGGTGCAAGTGCCTGCGGGCATTGAGTTGTTTTATTTGCCTCCTTATTCGCCAGAACTACAACCTGCCGAACGACTTTGGCCTTTGTTACGAGAAGTGATCGCCAATCGTGTCCTTCAAACACTTTCGTCTCTTGAAAAAGTGCTTGTCAATCGGTGTCAATGGTTCTCAAAAAACTGGGACATTGTGCAGCCACATGTCGGGTTTCAATGGATTTGTGAAATCGAAAAACAATATGAATCAAGTTAATTTGGTATAAATCGCTTAACTTGACGCCTATGGGTTTCGCTTTGCTCTACCCGACGGACGAACTAAATGTCCTAATTTCAATCCTCTTTTTTGCAAACCATTGCTGTGATCCAACAGAAATGCTTGAGTATCGGAAACATTCGTATTAGGGTTTTATCAATTGATTTGAGAATATGAAGTGATGATCGGTAGATTGGCTGAATAGGGATAACCCGCTTCCAAAACAGTGCTGCTAAAGAGAGGAGATGGAATTCACGGTGTTCCATCTCCCCGAATTCTTTGCCGATTGCATCAATATCGGAAAGGGAAAAGTAGTGCAACTCACGAGAGTATTTGAGAAACAGTTTGCGATAGAACCATACGACAGGATGGTTTCGCATATTTTCAACGAAAATCGCTTTCCCATCCGGTTTTAGAACACGGTGGCACTCTTTCGCAGCTTGCGCGTGATCAGTAAATACTAACACAGATTTGGAGATAATAAAGTCAAAAGTATTATCTGCAAAAGCGAGTTGCGTGGCATCCATCAGGGAAAAGTCAACAGCATCAGCGACTTTGTGTAGGTTCGCTCTCTCCGTTGCTTCGTCAAGACGGAAGGGTAACAGATCGATTCCGACAACGGATGCGCCTTGTTTTGCGAGTAAAGTTGCAGTGCCGCCTGTTCCTGTGCCCAATTCAAGGATCTTTTTTCCTTCCAATGTTCCCATTTTGGGGAGGATGTACTCAAAGATAGGGAGGTAGAAATCTTCCCACCAGAGTAAGAGATCTGCCTCAACAGCATGGACACCGTCTTTCGGTTGCAATGCATCGGGTTCACTCAAACCTATATTTTCCCCATCTTTCTCAGGTTTTCAAGACATTTTTCTGCACATTCAAGCGGTGGGTATGCATAACTTTCCTGTTCAACGATGTACCACTCTGTACCGCCAACGGTTTCAAAGGCATGGAACAAATCGTCCCAAGGTATATTACCTTCTCCGATGACTACCTTGTCGTTCGTGGCAGAGTATTCTTTGATGTGGACTATTTTTGATCTACCGGGGTAGCGTTCAATAAATGAAACATTGTCTGCACCGGCGCGAAGGACGTGACCAGTGTCAATTTGCAGCACAACATCTTCGCGGGTGTTACTTGCGAATGTATCCCACGGGACTTCTCCATCTATAGGCTTAAATTCACCCGTGTGGTTGTGATAGCCCGTGAACATACCTTGATTGGAGATTTTTTCAGCAATCTCATTAAAAAGTTGTGCTGTGTTTTGCCACGCGACAATCGAATTACTGTACTCTGCTGCCAATCCTGGAACAATCAGATACTTATTACCAAGGATTTTATTGAATTCTACTGTCTTGTCGAGTTCATCACCAAGAAGTGTATTCAATCCTGTATGTGTTCCAACGACTTTTAATTCCAGGTCATCACACATTCCGCGCAATTCTTCGGCAGATCTGTCATAGTATCCAGCAAATTCTACACCTTCATATCCCATCTGTGCGACTGCTTGAAGCGTAAGGGATAGGTCTTTTGCACAGTCTTCTCTAACGGAATGCAACTGTAAGGCTATCGGTATTCTTTTGCTCAATTAAGTTCTCCTTGTTTGAAATTGGGTTGTGAAAAAAGTCTAGATGATATAACACAATTTTAAATTATTCCAATAGTTCCATAAGATTTAACTTCCGTATTCATCCATAATCCAGTCCCGGATTTCTTCTGTCCGCATCCGAATAGTATCAACATCCCATTCACCATACTTCTTTATCAAGTTAGCAACATCTTCCGCCATGTGAAGTCTTGTCTGTAGATAAACTTTCGCCTTATCTTTTGGATCTTTATCTCGGAGTCCTGAATTAAGTCCTAGTGGTAAGAGCAGTAAGTTTCCAATCCGATGAACTTCATCTCCCACAGCTTTTGACTGTGGCAGAATGTGTTCAATGGAATCAGTAACGGTTGCTTTCCAAATAAAATTCCATTGTTCGTTGCTAAATCTCTGACCACGAACTTCAGCAAGGTTTTCCTCATAGCGATAGAGCAAATAACGGAGTCTTTCCCGCTGTTTTAGTTCGGTATAAAAGTCCATATCAGGAATTTCATAATCGTGGTTTGCGTTGTGGTTTGTCTCTATCTTGGGTATCCTTTCTAAGATGTCGTCACAGCTCAAATTGTGGTCGTTTCGGATTTCCCAAGCTAATCTCACATAATCGCCGACCGCTGTCCGCGCATCATTGTCGCATAACCCGAAGATGTGGAAGGTTGTTTTTTCCCATTGATGGAGAAGTTTACTTTTTTCGTCATCAGAGAAATCTTCCCGCAGTATAATTGAGGTGCCAAGAAGCCTTGCTTGGCGAATATCGGTCAGAGGTTGTCGCATCTTTGTCTGAAATGTATCAACAGCCTTAGCGACCTTTAGCAGCCATTTTGAGATTTTAATGGTTTTACCAACATTCATTTCTTCTTTTGACATCTGAAGATTTACAGTATCATCTCTATTACCTATCAGAAGCTCAACAGTATTATTTACACCAATAATTTTGCTTGGGGATTTTTCAGTTATGAGTGTCGTCCCAAATCCGAGTGCATCCGTGTCCACGGGAACTCCCTCACGCATGCCGACGGTTTTATAGAAATCCCCCCAAATACGATGAAGTTCTTCTATATGTTCCTCACGATTGCCTTGATTCTTACTCTTTTTACAGACGACTTCCATAAGTTTGTTCTTAAGAATCTCTAAAGGTGAAACGTCAAGTCCTCTGTTGTTAAGCGATTCGAAAATGGTATGGACAGTTTCCTCGTCATGGGTCTGGTAAAATATGAATAAGAGGCGGTTCTTGAGTATGTGCAATAGTTCGACCGGATCCCCCCATTCATCATGGACATAATCTTTGCATTCTTGGAATGCCCTTAATAACTCACGATCTGCAAGCGTATTTGCTTCTGATTCCTTTGCGATTGTCCCCTCTCTAATAAAGTCCACAAAGTATTCGTTTTGGTCATGATTGGTTTGTAGGAGAATCAGACTCGCCTCATCCGGTTTTACAAGTAGTTCTCGAAGTTCCTGTTCAAGACGAGCTTCTGTGGTACGTTTCTCTCTGTTATCATCTGTTAGTGAACCTGTTAATTGTTTCTCAATAATTTTCAGCAAGATCACAAGCGTTGTCAATCGTTGCTGCCCATCTACAATATCTATCCGGTCATAATTATCCGCTAAAATTTGGATAGTGTCGGTGTGCAGTCCTACTATTGTCGCCATAAAATGCGAATTATCGGTTTTCTCTTTCAGATTGAGAATGTCGTCAAACATATCCCGCCGATGTTTTCCTTGCCATGAATAGGCACGCTGATAGCGAGGAATACGGAATAGGCGTCCTTGAAGTAGTTGGGTGAATGTGAGGGCCTTAGGTTCAATATTAGACTTCGGTTGCATATTATTTACTTTTAATATCTCCTTTTTATATGGTGAATCCCCAGGGCTATTTAGTTTTAGACTTTTTGTTCGGTTTATCCGAAAAGTCGCGATTCGGAGATCGCTCCTACAGCGGAAAGTCTTAGATTGAAAATCTAAATATTCGGAGAACTAAATAGCCCTGGGGTTAGAAACCCCTCCTACAAGAAATTGGTTCAATGATATAAGACTTTAAGTCATTGGCAAGTTGACGACCTGACCGCTATCTGATGAAACCAGACCTGCTTCCAAGATTTCTTGCGCATCGCGGCTGATTTTCGGACAACATAAACCTTCTATCGGTTCTCCTGTTTCTAAGCAGTGGATGAAGTATTCTGGTGCGTTCCGCATGCCTTCTGGAAGTGGGCCAGGCTCTATAACTTGAGCATCACCACCAACAAGACTTAGATTAACTTGGTTACCAGTTACTGTCAATGCGCCCTCGGTGCCGTAGACTATAGGATTTGGGGTCACATAGCCTGTTTTTTGTGTCCAAGATGCTTCTGTGATACCGAAGGCGTTGCCGTATTTCATCACGATAACAGCGTTGTCGTCAGGAAGTGGATAGTCTTTGACAAAGGTGCCACGGAAGGCTGTTACCTGCTCAGGCAATCCGAGTAGATAAGCACACATATCGGCGCAATAACAGCAGTAATCCATCAATGCGCCTGCACCGTTTTTCTCTTCATCGTATAGCCACTCGTAGAAATAGCGAGAACACCCAATCTCCTTTGGTCCGTTGTGTGCTGAACGCCATTTGAAATAAAAAACATCACCGACAGCACCATCTTTGATAAGTTCCATTGCGATATTCAGTGCCGGACTCCATGCTGTAGGCCAATTGATCATGAGGGAGATATTGGCATTTTGGGCAGCATGAAGCATCTGATCAGCTTGGGACAACCGGGCTGCCATCGGTTTTTCAGAAACGACGTGAACGCCTTTCGCCGCTGCAGATTCGACAATTTCTGGTCCCGCGTTATTTTCTGCACATGCTTGAATAATATCCAATGCCTCTTTTTCTAACATCTCTTGCCAAGATTCATAGACGGTTTCAACACCAGTTTCGGATTTGAACTGGTCGCGTAATTCCGCGTTGACATCACCTGCAGCGACGATCTCAACGTTTGGGTGTGCTTTCCAACGGTTAAGTTCGCCCCATACATGGTCATGCACTAACGAAGCAAAGCCAACGCGATAGGTTTTTGACATAAGTTGTATCCTGTTCCTTTAAACCTGGGCAAATACGGACAAAAGTCTATATTCCCGGTTTGCAATCACCAAATGAGATTGGTGGAACCTACAAAGTTAGTGCCGAAACACTAACGCCTTTTATCTTCTCTCTGCCAATTGTCGCACTTTTCTATTCCGCTTCAACGTCGCGGGGGGTGCGGGTATAGCATATTTGTAGATGTCTTATGGTTATAGCAAGACATCTTTGCTATACGCTTCGCCCAAAGAGAAATCTGCTTTTTATGGCATTTCCACAGATTTCTCTTGACAAATCTGTCATTTGACTACTTAGAACTCACCTCCTATGTTAAATGTATTTGTTCTGTTTATTCTTCAGCACGGACAGCAATTTTTATCGCTGTTTCGCCATTAATACGATAATCGCCATCAAGTGCTTTAAATCCATCTTCTACTTGGGATAAGGGTAGTTGGTGACTAATCATGTCGGCGAAAGGTAGATCACTTTTCTCAAGCAGCGGAAGTCCGCGAACGAAGTGCTCATAAGTACTCCCCCATATCGCTTCAAGACGAAGATTTTTTTGCATGAGCAACTGGTTGATGTTGAAGTCAATTGAACCCATATCAACAAAGTGACCAACTTCTACAAAGGTGCCGCTCCGTCTTGTATAACCTAATCCTTCCGGTGTAGCAGGAAGGAATCCAGCACATTCAAAGACTACGTCGGCACCAGCATTGTGGGCAGTTTCAGACTTTACGAGTTCTGTCCGCTCCTCAACAGTGGTAACTTCCTCAATATCAATTGTGACATCAGCACCGAACCGTTTTGCCAGTTCCAATCGTCCGGCGGGTCCACCGACCATGATTATTTTTCCAGCACCGCTCAATTTTGCGCAGGCAAGTGTTACCAACCCGATAGCCCCGGAACCCTGCACAACAACGGTATCACCCAGTTTGATTTCTCCTCGCATTACTGCGTGGACACCGACAGTGAAAGGCTCTGTTAACACAGCCACCTCTGGTGAAGCATCCGTTTTCATGAAACAGGTGTTGGGGTAAGTGAGGTACATATAATCGGCGAATCCGCCACGGAAGTGCGGTGCTTCATCCGGATTCCATTGAAAGCCGTAACCACCGTAGTCAGTGCCGGGTGCAAAGATAAGTCTGTCACCCTCTTTAATTGGTTTGCCCACATAGTCGGTTTTCACGCCATCACCAATTGCCTCAACAATACCGACATTTTCATGCCCCAATAAAATCTCTGTTTTGAAGCCGTTTTGCCAGTTGTGGAGGTCGGTGCCACAAATACCCGCCAACTCTTGACGCAGCAGCAATGTATTGGGAGCAGGGTCAGGCACCGGATATTCGCGTATCTCAAAATTTTTGCCGTATGCGACTACGACTCTACCGGTCCGAGGCATAATTATCTCCTATAAACACGTGCGGGAACAGTCGGTAAACAGACCTATGCCCCACGTTTATTGTTTTCAAACATATTTTCGCTTCTTTCGCGAGAGAATGATGAAAATCACAACAATTCCGACGATTGTAATCCACACCGAATGCGCTTTGAGAATCTCAAAGAAGATGTTAAAGACAATCATGGTAAGAACTTCAATACCGATTATTGTTAAAGCTTTGTTCCACGGAAAACCAGCATTATGACGTTTGCGCAACCGATCCGAGAAAACCCACGAAATACCTAAAGTACCGACAATAACCACAACAAATAATACGTTAACCAGTCCTTGGATACCACTCAAAATAGAATCCATGAAGATTTCACTCCTTTTAAGTTTTACTTACCATGTAGAGACACCACATCTCAAAAAGATAGCAAGATTTGTCAACACCAATAGAATTTGTCTGTTTCATTTTTTGTTATTCACTGAGTATCCGTTCAGGATGGCTATAGACTGCCATACGTTGTTCTCGCATAAAGCCGATTAATGTGAGATTGCTTTCCTCTGCTAAATCAACAGCAAGTGTGGATGCAGCTGAAACAGCGACAATTATCGGGATTCGTGCAAAGAGTGCTTTCTGAACAATTTCGAAACTTGCACGTCCGCTAACCATCAGAACATGTCTATCAAGTGGCAGCATGTCTGATAGCAAGGCTTGACCGATGACCTTATCAACTGCATTATGTCTGCCGATATCCTCTCTAACAATTAGGAGTTCTCCATTTTCATTGAAAAGTCCTGCTGCATGCAGTCCACCAGTCTTTTCAAAAACCGGTTGTGCAGCACGTAATTGATCGTTGAGTTCATAAAATACTTTCTGATTTAATCGGAAACCCGAATCCAGAGAGTCTACCTGATGTTTAACAGACTCAATTGTCATTTTCCCGCAGAGTCCACAACTTGCATTTGCATGGAAGTGCCGTTGCCATCCTGCTTGTTCAAGATTCAACTCCTGAAGCAAGCGAACGTTGACGATATTTTGAAACAGTGACAGAGACGAGTATTGACCGTTAGTTTTAGTTGTGGCGTTTTCTTCATCACAATATGCTATGATTTCAATGTCGTCTACAGAATTTATGAGGCTTTCGGTATACAGGAAACCAGCTGCAAGTTCAAAATCATGTCCCGGTGTCCGCATGATAACGATTAAACTCTGTTGTCCTACCCGAATTTCGAGCGGTTCTTCAACAACCAATTCGTCTTCAACATGGGTCGGTTTTGACCGATTCCAACGGATGATCTGTTTTTTACATGTTTGTTGCATGGTTTAATCGTTAATTTTTCATCCGAAAAATACTATTCCGTTGTTTGGTTTACTTCTTGTTCGTCTATCATAAACACGTCTTTAGTAGTCGTAAGCATACCTTTCGTTGTACCGATCCAAATCCGATCATCATCAACTAATATGGACTGAATTGATAAATCATCCAATACTATTTTGGGATATTTAATTGTGCCACGATATTTACCAATATGGGGATAATAGATAGAAATAAAGTCGTAATCTGCGAGCCATAGAGCAAGGGGCATTGCTTCTTGCTCTCTATCTTCGGACGCCAATGGTAATTTGTCAACCACTCCAGTAACGAGGATGTCATCTAACTCAGTTATATTCTCTTCTCCCGTTGAAACAGTGAATTTCTTTGGATTTGATCCATCCCAGTTTGCCATAAAAAACC
The DNA here is from genome assembly GCA_965237835.1 of Candidatus Poribacteria bacterium. Classification (GTDB taxonomy): domain Bacteria; phylum Poribacteria; class WGA-4E; order WGA-4E; family WGA-3G; genus MSPOR6. The sequence continues at coordinate 3,715,601 of OZ250160.1, forward strand.
CATTTATCTTGTTTTCTGGGTTGTACCATGAAAAGAGCATCTGTTCACCAACAACATCAAATCGGACAATCTGTGTTTCTGATTCAATGTCTATGAAACTTTTAGACTTCCAGATTTCTGATTTCCGGTCAAAAAAAGCGGTGTCGTCTCTTGATGTGCCTACCCACACTGCTTCGGGAGTAAGTGCTATTGAGTGAATATCGTTTGGCACTGGATCGCCATGATAATGAAATTGCACCCCCGTGTCAAGAATTCGACGAACAACCCCGACATCTGTAGCAAACCAAATTTCGTTTTTATCCATCTTGATGTCTCGTATCCACACGGTTGGAAATCCTTCTGCAATTGCATAATTTTTAACTTGGTTTGTGTTTTTATTGTAATGGATGATGCCTTGATTTCGAGTTCCGATCCATACTTCAGTATCGTTAACAGCAATTGATCGGACATCGGGTACTTGTGAGAGGTGTTCGTTCTCGTTAATCATCCATGGAACAGCTTCATTCGCATTCCATCCGCCATTAGTGCCGATTTCGATTTGTGCTATTCCCTTTGGCGTGCCTATCCAGAGTGATGTTCCATCAACGGCAATAGCCTGAATTTTGGGGTCGGGTAAATCTTGGGTATAGATTTTCCATGCACTTGCTCGTATCACCTCATCTGCTTGTTTAAGAATAGTGGGGTCCGCGTTATTCTGAATACGTTTCGCTTCGTTAACTGCAATTTCTGTTTTACCCATTTGGAGAAAGATAATTGCCCGTTTTAAGCGTGCATTATCAACCCAATCGCTATTTGGATAGCGTTTGACGAATTGTTGTAAAGTCCTTAAGGCATTTTCGATTTCCCCTGCTTCCGCTTGTAATACCCCTATCTGGTAAACAGCCTCCTCATGTTCAGGTAAATTAGGGAATTGTTCGACTGCTTTTTGCAACAATTCAAGTGCTGCTTTAGTGTCTTTCAATTCCTTCATGAGCAGAAACCCTGTCTTGTAAGTAAGTGATGGAATGGCTTCATGTTCGGGGTAATGTGTAAGAATTAGCTGGTAGGCGTTAACTGCTTGGACATAATCCTCAGCGGCAACGGCATTATCTCCGATTTCTTGAAGTAATGGAACAAGGTTGAAATTCTCTGCATCTATTAGTAAGATGGATCTAAATCTTGCTAATGCTTTTTCAATGTCCCCATCTTTTTTATAAAGCAACCCGAGTTGATAATGTGCATCAGCAAATTTTGGAAATTCTTCCAATGCACTTTCAAATTGACGTTTTGCTAATTCGGGGAGGTCTAAGTCTAACAGATCGCGTCCATTGCGATAATGCTTCGCAGCGGTTTGGTTTGGAACATTTTCAAGCTTTGAGGTAAACCTGAGCGTTTGTCCTTCTAATGGAAGCTTTAATACTTGACCGTTATATTCAATCTCAAAGTGTGTATTTGTAGCATTGAGCCAACGACCTGTGAGTCTGTCTCCATTTTCCATGTCTACGATGACAAATTGATCGCTATAGGCAATGCTTGTCAATAGCAGAAGCCCCATGAGGAAGCATAGTAATGAAAAATGTGTGTAAGAGTTCTGCATGGTTCCTTTTCCATATTACATTCTTGATAGATATATTGATATAATACCAGAAACAACACGAAATGTCAAGAAGGCAGGGCTATTTAGTTTTAGACTTTTTGTCCATTTTATCCGAAAAGTCGCGATTCGGAGATCGCTCCTACAGCGGAAAGTCTTAGATTGAAAATCTAAATATTCGGAGAACTAAATAGCCCTGGTCAAGAAGGTATAAGAGACATCTTTCAAAATTTCAGGTTGAAATTCAATTGCATATATGGTATTATTCAATTATTATTCAATTATTGGCATCGGAGAGAAATACCTATCTGTAACGTGAGTTCGATAAAAAGATTCAATGACTACTGTAGCTTGGATAGAACGGAATCCACAATGAAATCGGACACAAAAGCGTGATTCATTCTCCATTTAGACTGAAAATACCGAAAAATGAGTGAAACCCAACTCTTTTTATCTTTTGGATAGGCACTCGGAATCAAATATCGAACTCACGTTATCTGTAACCTGCTGAAATCAACATCACACCATAGAATTAAGAGTGTATGAACTAATTGATCATCCTAATCGAATACTGTGGTATACAATGCACAAATGGTACGAAAACAAAACACTATTGAATATCCTTATTTTCTTGATGGCTGTTTGTTTTATGGCATATTTTTTCTCTCACTGGAAGTGGGGACTACCTCTATTTCTCATTTTCGGTACAGCTATTATGATAAGAGGTGTAACCAAGATAACAATGCGGATGCGCAGAAATAAAACCAAGCCAGATTCGCAAAACAGGAGATAAAATGAAACGAAGGACCTTCATCAAATTGAGTGCGATAAGTGCTGCGGGCATGGTATTACCACTTCAATTGGAAGCACAGAATGATGATGATTTACCGCTGCTGAAACCGCGTACACTGATCACACCAAATGAGGATTTCTATATTCTGCAAATTGATGAGCCTGTTAAACTTGACGCAGAAAATTGGGGTTTAGTTATTACGGGTTTGGTCGAGAACCCCATTAAACCACTCCGTCTTCAGGACATCACAGCAATGGAATCAGTTGAAACGATGCGGACTTTGAAGTGCATCGGTGATCCTATTGGCACAGAACAGATGGGAAATGCGAAGTGGAAAGGTGTTCGTTTGCGCGACCTAATTCAGAAAGCAGGTGTGAAACCTAATGCCAAGGTTGCTGTTTTTCGTTGTGCAGACAGTTATCACACTGCTATTCCGTTGGCTGATGCTCTGCATGAAGATACGATTCTTGCTTATGAGATGAATGGTGAACCGCTCCCCACAGATCACGGTTATCCTGTTCGTTTGCTCAATCCCGGTCATTACGGCACTAAGAATCCGAAATGGATAGTAAATATACAATTAGCTGAAAAACACATAAGTTATTGGGAAGAAAAGGGATGGGATCCAGTAGCAAATGTGAAACTTGCAACTGTCATTGGAACACCAACTCCAGAGGAAGAGATTATTGCGGGTTCTACTTTCATCGTCAGTGGTGCTGCTTTTGATGCGGGACACCATGGCGGCATCAAAAAAGTAGAGGTCAGTGTTGATTACGGTGAAACTTGGCAAGAAGCGGAGATTTGGGCGAAGGATACCCCTTTAGCATGGGTGCTGTGGAAATGGAAATGGCAAGTACCGAAGAAAAAGGGACCGGTTGAGATTTACGCGAGAGCCACGACAAACTCAGGCATCACCCAAGATGAAGTAGGTATTAAGGTCAAACCGGTTGATGCATTAAGTTATCATACTGTCGATGTAAAGATTGTTGACCCATAAGAAATACCATCTACTATTCGCCCTACAGTGAAATGGAAATCAGATACTTTTCAAAATTATATCGCTCTAAATGCGCATAAAACCAAGCCATTTTTTTACCCTCTATTTTCCAGCCTTATTAATAGATTTTGCTTTCAGCAGTATCCTAACGAATTCCTCATTTTACAGTAGTTATCTTGGACTCTCCTCAACCTTTCTGGGTGTGCTAATGGCAATTGCCACAGCATTTTTCACATTTCTTGCGATACCTTTTGGGAAACTCTCAGATCGGGTAGAACGCCGACGTATGTTATACGTTGCCTCCCTTTTATTAGGGATTGTTAGCATTGGACTAACATTTTGTCGCGATAAAATCCATCTATTAATGATTTTCCCGGGGCTCGGAATTAGTATGGCACTGTTTTGGCCTGCTTACGAGGCGTGGCTTTCTGATCAGAAAAGCGAGAGCAAACTAATTCAACGGGTAACACTTTTCAATCTGTTTTGGAGTGCCGGTGTAACCTTAGGACCCGCGGCATCAAGTTATCTATATCAAGATGAAACCCCGTTTAGTCCATTTTATCTGTCAGCCGCGCTCTGTTTGTTCACCATAGTAACGCTGTTCTTACATAAATCCGATTCTGTTTCGCACACAAAAGAAACATCATCTGACACTATCCAGACACTATTTCCATCTCCAACAGTTAAGACAGCCTATCTCAACATAGCACGGTGCGCAAATTTTGCATCATGGTTTGGACTTGGAGTTTTGCGTAGGTTATCCCCGAAGTTGATATTTGAGATGGGTATCCCTCCAAAAACATACGGAAATTATATGCTAATGCTTGGTAGTGTCCAAACTTTGGTATTCTTTGTACTCGGAACTGGTTTTTCTACCCGATGGCACTACCGATTGAGTCCTTTATTAATTGTTCAGGGACTGGCGATTCTTAGTTACATCACAATTTGGAAAGTACAGGCTTCGCTTCTCTGGACAGTGGCGTTTGCTGTTATCGGCTTATCCGCAGCCTTTACCTATTTCAGCAGTCTCTACTACGGTTTGCACAAACACGATGACAAAGGGAACAAAAGCGGGTGGCACGAAGCGATTTTAGGAATGGGAATATTAGTAGGTCCGCTATTAGGAGGCATAGCAGCGGATTCGGGATGGGGTGTACAAAGTCCCTATCTGGTCTGTGGCGTCGTTGTTTCCACTGCTATTTTGTTAGAAATTTTTATCGTCTCAAAGCATCGTTTGTAATCGGATGTTCTTTAATATATTCTTCATCGGGTATAACACCGAGACCGGGACCATCTGGCACTGTAACAACATGGTCATGAATTTCTACTCCATGGACAACCATATTTTGTAAAAACGCGGGTGCATTCAATTCGGCAGGCAGCACTAAATCTAATGTTGAGAATAGATGGACACTCGCAATAAAACCCACACCCGCTTCAGTCAAACCGCTTCCGAGCAGTTCAATAGCATTGGCTTCTGCAACATAAACACTTTTGAGACACTCCACCAGACCACCTGATTTACATACCTTCAAAACAACAGCATCTGCACATTCTAACCGTGCAATTTTGCCAAGATCAAAATAGGTAAAACAGCCTTCATCAATAGCAATTGGAATAGGTGCTGCTTCTCGCACACGTTTCATCCCAAACCAATCTTGGCTTGCCACCGGTTGTTCCATACAATAAACTTCGTTAATATCTTCAACGCGTTTGAGTAACTCTAATGCGTTTGATGGTGTGTAAGACTGATTCGCATCAATCCAAAGTTTGGCATCTGATGATGCTTCATGAACTGCGCGTAAACGATTTTCATCTTCTGCTGGAGAACCCGCAACTTTCACTTTGAAACAGGTACAGGGAGATAAGGCTTTGGCTTTTAATGCCATAATTTCTGGCGTATCAATACTTAAGGCGTAACAGAGCGGTAACTTGCTATGTCGTTTGCCTCCGAAGAGGGTATGTAGTGGCACATTTAGGATTCGACCGCATAAGTCATGCAGCGCAATGTCAACAGCTGCTTTTGCGAACGGATGTCCGTTGCTGACTGCAGGCTTTAGTGCGTTATAAATAGCAGTGTTGATTTCATTGCGATTCAGCGGATTTTGTCCGATAATTAAAGGCGCAATGTGATATTGTATTGTGGTCGTGATGGACTCTGTAGTCTCATAACTCCATGATGGGAGTGCGCGTTGTTCTCCCCAACCGAAATAGCCATCATCTGTTGTAATCTTGACAAAAACATGGTGCCCGGCAGCATCCGGATCACCAACGAAACCGGTGCCAATAGTAAAGATGTCTTTCATTCCGACAGCGGTGGGATATACTTCAACGTTTGCTATTTTACTCATGATATATGCCTGATTATGTTATAATCTCTACGTGATAGTATTGGTTATTTCAATATCTAATATTGGTATTTTACCATAATTGTTTATTTTGTGGGCTATAATTATGGATACTACGATCACAATTTTCGTTGACATCTCATCAGGAATTGACTATAGTAATTGAACCTGGATATTGCAAATAAAAATAAGGAAATATGCAATGCATTTCTACTTTTTTATATTTATTTTACCTGCCGCAGTTTTGCTGATTTTGCTCTTTACTACAAGACAAAAATCGGACAGTGATTCCGAACCTTCAGATCCCATGGAGGTTTGCGCACTCTGTCAGAATGACTTTCCGATAAACCAATTGTTGGAAAAAGAGGTAGGCACTTACGGTAAAATCTACTGTTTCTGTGAAAAATGTATTGAACAATTATACAACGAATTTAAAAATCAAAATGAGATACAAACAGGAGAATAATTTATGTACGATTTAGTAACGTTCGGAGAAGCAATGATCCGACTCACAGCACCGGAATTCATGCGCTTGGAACAGGTATCATCCCTGTTAATTACTGCAGGTGGTGCCGAGATGAACGTAGCTGTCAACGCCGCACAACTCGGATTAAAAACTGCCTGGGTTTCGCGCCTTGTTGATAATTGGTCAGGTCGCTATATTCGCAATAAGGGACGCGAACTTGGTGTTGACATGTCTAACATTGTGTGGGTCGACTTTGACGGTGTCGGTTTCGAACGAAACGGATTTTATCACCTTGAAATGGGGGCAGGTCCGCGAGCAAGTAGCGTCACCTATGATCGTGGACATTCGGCTATCTCCAAGGTTCACCCCGGTGAAATTGATTGGACATCAATTTTTAGTAATGCGCGTTGGTTTCACTTGAGTGGGATTACGCCAGCATTATCGGAATCTGCTGCTGCTGTTTCAGCTGAAGCTCTCCAAGCCGCTCGGGCAGCGGGTGTCAAAACAAGTTACGACCTCAACTTCCGATCCAAATTGTGGAGTGCTGAGGAAGCACAAGCAGCGAATCGGCCGATGATGGAACACGTCTCTGTTCTTATCGGGAACGAAGAGGATTTTGAAAAATCGCTTGGGTTCGCAGCGGAAGGTGCAACTGAATCGTACAGTAAACTTGAACCTGAAAGTTATAAAGAGGTAGCACAACGTGTCAAAGAAGCTTTTCCAAACATTGAGATGATTGGCACAACTTTGCGTGATGCAAAAACTGGCTGGCTAAATGATTGGCGGACGCTCCTGTTTGATGGTAAAACGTTTTACCTCTCACGAATTTATGAGAACTTAGAACTGGTAGACCGAGTTGGTGGTGGTGATAGTTTCTCATCAGGATTAATCTTCAGTTTGTTGAACGGAAAATCACCTCAAGAAGCGGTTGATTTCGCAGGCGGATACTCAGCGTTAGCACACACTTTTCCAGGTGACTTTAACTGGGCAACTGCTGCAGAAGCAGAAAAAGCGATGCAAGCAGGAAGCGTACGCATCAGTCGCTAACCTTCACCTGACATACTCCCACAGTTAAAGCAGTAGGCTTGTGTTTCACAGACAACAACTTCTGAAGAAGTTTTACGTCGTCTCCACGTAGGGATCTAATACCAAATTAACGGAATTTGTTCTATTTCCCGGACGGTAGGTGCGGTTTCCGAACCTACCTTTGATTTGAAAGCTACTGTAGTCTATAAAATTTGATAGCATTGTCGTGGAAAAGTTTTTTCAACTCTTCAGGAGTACATCCTGAAACTGCTTCCTGCAATGTCTGCACCCAACGCGAATATTCTGATGCTAACGTTGAAACTGGCCAATCACTCCCATAAATAACACGGTCAAAACTAAAGCAGTTTATGACGTGTTCAATATAGGGCTTCAAGTCAGCAGGTGTCCAATTCTCATGATCAGCCTCTGTTACTAAACCCGATATTTTGCAGTAGACGTTTGGGAATTCCGCAAGTGTCTTTATCTCCTGCTTCCACGGTTCAAAAAGTTGATTCTTTATGTCAGGTTTGCCGATATGATCTAAGATGAATTGGATATTTGGACACTGTTCTACAAGCCGAATGGCATTGGCAAGTTGTGGGTGAAAGATACAGAGATCAAAACTTAATCCATAGCGAGCAAGCGTTTTCATGCCATTTACAAAGTTGGGTTGGATACAAAAATCGTCACTTTCCCCTTGAATAAGACGACGAATGCCTTTTACGAGTGTATCCTCAGCCAGTTTTTCTACAAAAGATGCTACCTGTCTACCTTCTTCAAGCGGTGCCCAAGCAACAATACCCCGAATGCAAGGCTCAACAGCAGCAAGTGACGTAATCCACGCAGTCTCTTTCAATCCGTCATCTGGATGTGTATCGCATTGGACAAAGACAATGGATTCAATTTCCAGATTTTCATGTGCAGCGGAATAATCATTTAGAAGATACGGTTTGTTTAGTGCCGGCACATCCTTAAGCCACGGATATCTGAGCTGCTTCGGGTGCCATAGATGAACATGTGTATCAACAATCGGAAAATTATCCATTGTTCACCTCCAATTTGCTACGGTAAAGTACTTAAACACTCAACATGATACCAGGGTTATTTAGTTTTCAGTTTTTCTTGTGATATTTTTCACAGTCGTTAATATTTGCGATATGCAGATGCAGCGTGCTTTTTCACACCACATCTGCTGGACTTCACCTTAAAAAATACTATAGTTTGGACAATTTTTAGAGTTCTTGTGTGATAGTCAGGTTAATAGAAGTTTCACTGATACACCTGTCGCCCCGCTGGGGCTGATGTTTTTCTTATATCCTTTATATTTTGTGAGATTTAGCTGATTGAAGAAACTCGTAGAAAAGGACTTTAGAGCAGCCCCAGCGGGGCGGAATGTGTATAGTAGCATGACGGACACACGGATAAAGCCCCAGCGGGGCGACAGGTGCACAGCATTTTGACTGGACACACTCATAGTATCTCAACAGTTGACTTGAATAGTTTGTCCATTGTCCAAACTATAGTTATACCATTTCTCAATAATTATATTCCATTTGCGACTTTCGTGAAATATTTAAAACTTGTGATTTGGGCAATAGCTGCCTTAGTATAATTTCTCAAAATTTGTGTAATTTTGTCCTGCATTTCCTCTATTGTCCCTAATGTGTGCTGAAACAATTTGGCTTTGATGTCTTGCCAGAGCCTTTCGATCGGGTTCAACTCCGGACTATAAGGGGGTAGAAAAATCAAGGCGATATTGTCAGGAAGTTTTAGGGATTTCGCATAATGAAAACGTCCATTATCAAGCACAAGGATATTTAACGTCTCTGGAAAAGTCTTTGCTAACTCATCAATGAATATTTGGAAACAGACACCATTGAGCCAGGGCATTTCAAGGAAGAAACTTTCTCCTGTTATTGGTTCCACAGCACCGTATAGATAAAGGTTCTCGAAAGTGTAATTGATGTTGGCAATCGGTTTGACACCGGGCATGGTGATACGCCGAGACGAGACAGGCAAAAGACCGCATCTTGACTCATCTTGGCAAAAAAGTCGGGCGTTTTGAAAAGATGATGTGTGCTGCGAAATCACGTTATCAACGGTTGTCGCGAAGTTGGCAGCGAACGTATCACACGCTTTTTGGCTTTTTTTTTTATGACTTTTGCGAGGCACTTTGAGTTTGGCGTTCCATTTATAGCGAATTAGCGCGTGAACAGTTTTATAGTTCATTTGGACATCAAAGGTTTCGGAAATATAGTCTGTTATCTGTTGATAACTGGAAAAACCCTCCGGTTTTTCCAGTTCCGCTCGCAACAACTCTTGTTGTTCTTTGGATAGCCGAGGGGGACGCCCCGGGGAATAATCCCGATCCAAAAGCGCATCAAGTCCTTCGGACGCATAAGTCGCTAGCCAGTGTCCAATCGTTTTTCGGTGAACACCTATCAGCGCCGCCGCTTGTTTGCGAGTTGTCGCTTGACCACTGCGAAACAAGTAAAGGACTGTCAATCTTTGCTTTTGATAACCTACGGGTGTTTTTCTCAACAAGCTTTTCAACTCTGAAACACTTTCTGTAATCTGTGGAGGTTTTATGTTCATCGGTGTCAATCCTATAATTTGTAAAATCGGAATGATTTGTAAAATTGGAAAAAGTTTAGCAGAAATTGAAAATTTTCTAAAGGAAAAATATATATAAGAAATGGTATTATCTATAGGATAGATCAGTTCATTTTCATGGATTTTTTTCTCAATATATGTTATCATTATCAACGCTGCATGCATGGTTTTCGGTTCCTATTGCTGAAAAGGAAAATTTCATAATGAAAGAATCGCTATTTTCGTTTTTTTTCACGCTCATTCTCGTTTTAACACTCTGTGTATCTTCTGCCTTTGTCAAAGACTTCACACAATTGAATTTACCCGAAGGTGCGAAAGCACGCCTTGGTAAAGGAACAGTATATGATATACAGTATTCGCCGGATGGCAAACGTCTGGCGGTGGCGAGTGCTATTGGTATTTGGCTCTACGATGCAAACAGTGGACAAGAACTTAACCTACTCATAGGGCATACAGCGGTGGTCAATAGCGTATCGTTCAGCCCAGATGGTCACACTCTTGCAAGTGCAAGTTCTGACGACACCATCCATCTGTGGGATGTAGCGACTGGTAACTTCCTCCACACACTGACAGGGCATACGAAGGCGGTCGTTAGCGTATCGTTCAGTCCGGATGGCAGCACCCTCGCAAGTGCAAGTAATGACGACACCATCCATCTGTGGGATGTAGCGACTGGTAACTTCCTCCACACACTGACAGGGCATACGAAGGCGGTCGTTAGCGTATCGTTCAGTCCGGATGGCAGCACCCTCGCAAGTGGGAGCTATGACAGCACCGTGCGCCTATGGGAAATAGAGACTGGCCGCACCATCCGCACGCTCACAGGGCATAAGTATCCGGTCAACAGCGTATCGTTCAGTCCGGATGGCAGCACCCTCGCAAGTGCAAGTGATGACGGCACCGTGCGTCTATGGGAAATAGAGACTGACAGACACCTCCGCACGCTCACTGGGTATGCAAAGGCAGTCAGGAGCCTATCGTTTAGTCCGGATGACCGCATCCTCGCCAGTGGAAGTTATGATGGCACCGTCCATCTGTGGGAAGTCGCAACTGGCAGACACCTACGCACCCTCACAGGGCATACGAAGGCGGTCAATAGTCTATCATTCAGTCCGGATGGCAACATCCTCGCAAGTGCGAGTGTGGACAGCACCGTCCAACTGTGGAAAGTATCAACCGGCAGTCTCCTCCGCACATTCACAGGACATGCGCGTTCAGTCAATAGCGTATCGTTCAGTCCGGATGGCAACATCCTCGCTAGTGGGAGTGTGGACAGCACCGTCCAACTGTGGAAAGTATCAACTAACAACCCTGTCTACACGCTCACAGGGCATACGGATTCGGTCAAGAACGTATCGTTCAGTCCGGATGGGAAAATATTTGCCAGTGGGAGTTGGGATAACACTGTCCGTCTGTGGGAAGTCGCAACTGGCAGACACCTACGCACACTCACAGGGCATAAGGGTTGGGTTTATAGCATATCGTTCAGTCCGGATGGCCGCACTCTCGCAAGTGGGAGTTATGACGACACCATCCATCTGTGGGAAACCGCAACTGGCAAACACCTACACACACTCACAGGGCATACGAAGGCGGTCATTAGCGTATCGTTCAGTCCGGATGGAAACACCCTCGCAAGTGGGAGTTATGATGACACCATTCGTCTGTGGGAAATCGCGAGTGGTAGAACCCTTCGCATCTTCACAGGGCATAGGGGAGATGTCTTGAGCGTATCATTCAGTCCGGATGGAAACACCCTCGCAAGTGGGGGTGGGGACGGCACTGTCAGACTTTGGGAAGTCGCTACTGGCAGCACCCTCCGCACACTCACAGGGCATACGAGTTTGGTCTTGAGCGTATTGTTCAGTCCAAGTGGCAACACCCTCGCGAGTGGGAGTTTGGATAGCACGGTGCTTTTGTGGGAAGTCGGGACAGGCATAACGCTCCGCACCTTCACAGGGCATACGTCTCGGGTCAATAGCGTGTCGTTTAGTCCGGATGGCAAAACCCTCGCAAGTGGGAGTCGTGACGGCACGGTGCTTTTATGGGAGCTTACACCTAACGCAATCACCAATACACGGACAGACAGCGTGGAGTGAACCTTGAGCAAGTAAGGTCTACTTCTATAGGTTCCAAACCGAAGATTTCGCTACCACACGGAAACAGACAATTGAAATTACAACAGAAAGCAAAATTCATTTCAGACACACTTGAGAAATTGCTGGGCGTTCCAAAATGGGATGGCACAGAAAATGTCTTGGAATGCCTCATCTTAACCATTCTGTCACAAAATACCACTGATGTCAGCCGAGACAAGGGATACGTTCAACTCAGAGATAAATATCCTACTTGGGAAGATGTCCTACAAGCAGATGCCGATGCAGTTGAAGCCATGATAAAGATTGTCGGGTTAGGGAAACAGAAAACTGAGACGATAAAAAACTTTCTTTCTTGGCTTAAAACCGAATATGGAGAATTATCTTTAGAGTTTATCCACGACATGAAAACAGAGGATGCATTAGAATTCCTATGTCAGCATAAGGGGATCGGCATCAAAACCGCTTCTGTAACGCTTTCTTTCGCATGTGGCAGGGAGGTCTTTCCTGTTGACACACATATTCTACGGATATCCAAACGTCTTGGACTTATCCCACCGAATTGCAGCGCGGAGAAGGCACATTACGAGTTACCACCAATTCTACCGAAGGGAAAAACATATCCGTTCCACATGAACCTGATATACTTCGGCAGACAAATTTGCAATGCCAGAAAACCTTTGTGTGGAAAATGTCCCTTGACGCAACACTGTCTTTACTATAAAGAAAACTCACAAGTTTAGATTGCACTTAGCATATCGGAGACAGAATATGTTTGACTGGAGAAATCTATCATGGAAACACCTATTTGCGGTGTTGTTAATATTATATCTCCTGCCGATTTGGATTTTTGCCTACTTCCCCACTCAAGATGGTCCTAGCCACGTTTACAACGCATTGGTTCTAAAAGAATATTCTGATCACGCAAACTATAAAATACGGGATGCGTGGAAACTCAATATCACCATCTTTCCGAACTGGCTATCTCACATCGTCCTCACTGCACTCCTCTACATTTTTCCACCTATGATGTCTGAGAAGATTTTATTAACAATCGCAATTGGGATGATCCCTATCTCTTTTTTCTATTTCCTTAATGCTGTTCACAAAGAAAAAAAGGATAGGTTTATGTATGCTTGGCTCGGTTTTCCGTTTGCATACAACTACCTCCTCTACATGGGATTTTACAATTTTACACTCAGCATTGCGTTTTTCTTCTTCAGTTTCGGTTTCTGGTGGAAGCACAAGGACAACATACAGATAAAACATCTTAGTATACTTTATATCTTGTTGCTGCTCACCTATCTGTCGCACATAGTCTCATTTGGACTTGTCGTGTTAGGCATGTCTGTTGCAGCAGGATGTATATGGGGCGGCGAAGCATTAGTAGAAGCATGGCGAGTGCGGACTGAACGTGTTGGTATTATAACCAAGAAATTCATTGTTGATCTCAAGCCATTTTTCCAATTCTGTTTTTACATGATCCCGATATATTTTGTGTTGATGGAATATTACCTACAGAGTCTGAAACAACATCAGACAGGCAGTCATAGAGGCATGGAATGGATTTGGGAATACTTTTTAGGTGTTAAGTCAATAGTCTATTTTACCGATTGGCATATTCCTGTTAACTATTTCCTGCTTGCCATTTTAGGCTTCGCAATTTTGATCTCTGTCGTATACAGAATTTTCCGAAAGCAGTGGGTAAAACGAACCGATGTGTTTTTACTGATTGCGATTCTGTTTACCTATATGTTTATCAAGGCACCGTGGGGGTATGGACCGGGTGGGTGGATTAACGACCGAATTCACATATACATTCTACTTATATTGGCACCCTGGTTAATCACGGATTTTAGAAAACCATCTGAGATCCTACCTAATACGAATTTGCATCCCTATCGACCTAAGCTCGTTCCATGGTTGGTTCCGGATATACACAAGATCTTATGTTTCGGTATCACTACATGGCTCGTAATTTTCACCTTAATCCATTTCGGCAGAACTGCCTACGAACACGGAAGTATCTCACCAGAGATGGCTGAACTTGCATCAGGAACTAACTTGATAGAACCGCATACGACATTTAGTATTCGTACCGCAGATGGACAAAAATCCGAGGCACTTGGACGGGTTGATCCCGTCGCTCCTTTTGTACATACACAAGCTTTCTATGGCGTATATGCTGATGATGTTGTCCACATGGCAAACTATGAAGCTAACTATGACTACTTTCCAGTAAATCGTAACAACAAAGATAGCGCGCCATTAGATTATATTCGCGCAGATTATGTTGTCGCTTGGTACTATCCAGAAACCGAGATGTTTGCGGACCTTAAACCTGATTATGACATTATCCATGAAACGGAACACCTTAAACTATTCAAAAGAAAAACGCAAGAACCGGCACTTGAACTTTGGGATAAGACAGAGGAGGGCAACCTAATTATCCGTTTTGATATGCAGCCTGATAATGCTGAAGCCGAAGTTAACCACCACATTGTCGGACCAAAAACAATGTATCTGGATGGTAAATTTGGGTGGGATACTGAGTGGAATCCAACGGATCCGCTGAATAAAACAAACTGGAGAATCTCGCCGCGTGCAGCGTATCTCGGACCAGAGGGGCCCTCACCACTTGCAAGAGATGCAGTTTTTGGCAAAGAAGATGCTGCATTCAGAATTGACCTACCCAACGGAACATATCGCATTACCAACATCTTTCATACCGCAGAAGCCGCAACGCATGAAGTTAATATGTTGGCAAATGGTAAACCAATTATCAAAAAACTTACTGTGCCACCTAACAGCAAAAAGGTTGAAAAGACAGCCACAGTTGAGGTGGATAACGGCCATCTTGTCCTGGTGATTTACACGCCAAAAAAACGGATAGAAACCGCTAAAAGACACATCCATTGGATATGGAACGGATGTATAGTTGAACAAATCGCTGCTGAGAAACAACAAACTGCTGATGATGAATAATACCAAAAAACGCGTTTGTAGTCGCGCAATTCATTGCGCCTCTTACATTCTACATTATTAACAGGATTTGTCCTATTCTGAATGATGGCATCACATAAACAAAAAACGCGTTTGTCCTCGCGCAATTCATTGCGCCTCTTACATTCTACACCATTAACAGGATTTGTCCTATTCTGAATGATGGCATCACATAAACAAAAAACGCGTTTGTCCTCGCGCAATTCATTGCGCCTCTTATATTCAACATAAGATGCGTTTCAAAATGTCATAAAATCTACGTAATAGTATTTTATCTTTCAGAATTGGTATTATTTTTCTAATTTCACGAATTTTATAACATTTTAAAGGAGAACGTAATGATTAAACCACATGGAGCCGAAACCCTAACACCCCTTTACGTATCGGATGATGCACAGCGCGCCGAACTGACGAAGGAAGCGGAACAACTTCCGTCCGTTTTAGTCTCGTCTGGTGCCGCTGCATCAGCCGTGATGCTCGCATCGGGATATTTCACGCCGCTCACGGGATACATGAACATCGCTGAGGCAATAAACGTTGCATCGGATATGAAACTACCCAACGGACTCTTTTGGCCCGTTCCTATCATGAACATGGTTTCTGAAGATCAATTGACAGATACAGTGAAAAACGCTGAGCGAATTACCCTACGCGATCCGAACGTTGAAGGCAATCCACCACTGGCTATTATGAAGGTTTCGGCAATTGAAACGCTATCGTCAGAACAGAAACAACTCATCATTGAAAGGACCTTCGGAACAACCGATCCTGAACACCCTGGGGTTCCTGCTTTCGCTGATGTTGGCGATAATGTTCTTTCTGGTCCTATTGAAGTTCTCAACTATTCCTATTTTCCTGCGGACTTCCCTGACACATTCCGAACAGCTGTTGAAATCCGCGAAGACATTGCGGCGCGCGGATGGGAAAAGGTTGTCGCATTTCAGACGCGTAACCCGATGCACCGCGCTCACGAAGCTCTCTGCAAAATTGCACAAAGTGAGGTCAACGCTGATGGTGTCCTGATTCACATGCTTCTCGGTAAACTAAAACCTGGTGATATTCCCGCTGCTGTTCGTGATGATGCTATCCGTACCATGGTCCAACATTACTTCCCTGAAAATACTGTCTCCATTACCGGCTACGGATTTGATATGCTTTACGCAGGACCACGTGAGGCACTGCTACACGCAGTATTCCGTCAAAATTGTGGGGCATCACATTTCATTGTCGGACGCGATCATGCGGGTGCAGGAGATTTCTATGGACCTTTTGATGCACAAACAATCTTCGATGAAATCCCTGCAGACGCCTTAAAAATTGAAATTTTCCGAGGCAACTGGACGATGTGGTGCAATAAGTGCAATGAAATCATCATGATGGGCAATTGCTCACACGGAAACGATGATTATTTCGCTATTTCAGGAACAAAACTACGGGAAATTCTTGCAGCAGGCGAGCAACCGCCACCCGAAATCACAAGACCCGAAGTCGCTGATATTTTGATGGAGTATTATCAGAACGAGGTATAGTAATCAACCATTGTGGAAGCCATCCTATACGCTAAAAACATTCCTCGCTATCTCGCAATACGCTATCTTGGCAAAAGGTGGCGCAGCCTCTATACGTCCGCAGTCTCATGCGTACGTCTTGTGGATATGCCTGAGCCACAACTCCCAACCTCTCAATGGGTCAAAATAAAAACACGACTCAGCGGTATCTGTGGCTCCGATTTGGCAACGATTACTTCAAAGGGAAGCACCTATTTTTCTCCCTTCACTTCAACGCCTTTTGTGCTTGGACATGAGATAGTAGGTGAAATTGCTGAGATCGGTGAGGTTGTTGAAGGTAGGTCTATCGGGGAACGAGTTGTGATTGAGCCCGCGCTATCCTGCCGAGTACGAGAGATTGATCCGCCATGCCATCAGTGCCAAAACTTACGTTTCGCCAACTGTGAAAATATCACAAAAGGGAGCATCTCCGCAGGTATTCAAACAGGATATTGTCGCGATACAGGTGGCGGATGGAGTAAATATGTACTTGCACATCAATCACAACTTCACCTGGTCCCCGATGATATGTCTGACGAATTAGCGGTGCTACTTGAACCCTTTGCGTGTGCGATACACGGCGTTTTACAAGCAAAATTCGACGATAAAGCCGAGATATGCGTGATTGGCGGTGGGACCATCGGGTTGCTCACCGTCGCCGCACTTCGGATGCTCGGACATCAAAACAGAATCCTCATTTTTGCCAAATACCCACATCAACAGAAATTCGCACATGATCTCGGTGCAGATATAGTGATTCCAGCAAATAGAAGTCGATACGCTGCTTTCAGCGAATTGACAGATGCAGAATCTTATCAACCCGAACTCGGACAACAGATTTTGATTGGTGGCGTGGATATTACCTTTGACTGTATCGGTTCCAGCGTAACAATAGACGATGCGCTACGTTTTACGCGGGCTGGTGGAGAGGTGATTTTACTTGGGATGCCGGGAATACCAGAGAACATTGACTGGACATCTATCTGGTATAAGCAATTGCAGGTAAAAGGCGCGTATATCTATGGCATAGAATCTTATAAAGAGGAACAGATACACACATTTCAGCTCGGATTGCGTCTATTACAGGAACACGGAGAGCAATTACTTCCATTGATCGGCACTCCATTTCCTTTACGAGACTACAAACGTGCAATTCAGACTGCCCTTAACACCGGAAAAACTTCTACTGTCAAAACCGTTTTTGACTTACGGACAGAATAGCAAACGCGACATTTTGGTTAAGCAGACCTTAACAACTCTTCTATTTCCATTCCAATAGTTGGAGGTGGGAGTGTTTCGTTCTCTTGACATGCTATTTCTATCCATTCCTCAACAATCTCACATAATTCCCGATAAACTTCTACTTCATCATCACCATGACAACACGGACCGATAACCCCCGGACAATACCCAATAAAACATTCGTCATCTTCTGACCACTTAACAATTTTGATATACTTCGCGCTGTTTGTCATTTTTGAGACTCCTCTATATTTCTTTTCACTTCTTTTTCTTGATAGGGTTTAGCGTCAATTTAAGGAACGAACTCGTTTGTAGTCGCGCAATTCATTGCGCGACTACGAACACTGATATTCTCGTCCTTTGCGTTATTTGAGATGTTGATACAAAAAGGTTCGGTTAGGAAACCGCACCTACCGGGTTGGGAACCGCTAAATTGACGCATAAGGGGCGGTTTCCTAACCGAACCTAATACCAAGAAAAATGAGATAAATCAAGTTAATTTGATATAAGTTCTGCTTTGAGTTCATCAAGAATTGACTTTATTAAAACATGATTAGCATGTGATGGCCTTGTATCTGGTGGAACGTGAGTATCATGTAGTTCTTGCAAGAGTTGAGTCTCTTTCTCTTGATCCTCCGGTGTTTGATGTTGAGTATATTGAGAAAAAGAACTGAAGGTCGGAAGTGGTGACTTTATCTTTTCCCAAAGTTCATTCACCCACTCTCTTGCGAGTGCGGCAACATCGCCTGGAAACATGGTCGTATCACGAGTTCCTATGCCTTCCTTGAGAACAAGTCGTGTCTGATTTGCGATGGGAATCAATGCTTTATAACGTTCCCACTCTTCATCACTGAGTAGAGTTGTGTTCCCATATCCTTCAGTCCATCCAGTGAGTCTAAAGTGCGATTGATTTTCGGCATAAAGTTTTGGTACTCCGTTTTCATCGTCGTGGTAGAAGTAGCCAGGTGATGGCGGGTTGAGCCCCTGAGATTGCCTATAATCGCGTTCTTCTTTCTCCGGCTCAGTGTCAGTATTCTGCGGTATAAGCAAGAAAATACCAGCAATGGTGAATAAAACGATGAGGGTTGCAAGCCCCCAATACATTTGCTTTTTCATGAGTAATTTATCCTTACTATACTTTGGACAATTTCTATCTATTTCATGTTGTGTTTTCAAGTCCTTGCTAATTTTTCATTGAGTTTCGGATGGGAACGTAACTCACAGAAAAAGAATTTTAGGTGCAAGCAAGAGCAGCCCCAGTGGAGCGAAATGTCTATAGGGACATTGTGAACAAACCCTCTTTAGCCCCAGTGGGGCGAAAGGTGTATCAATAAACCAATATTGACGTCAAAAGTGTTTCTATTAATCCAGACTATTACTCAAGAACCCTAAAAATTGTCCAAACTTTAGTAATATGTATATAAAAACGTTACATATTACAAATAACTTAGCGTTCGTTGAATTTGCCCTTCAAGAAATTGATTACCAGTTTCTTGTACAAGATCTAACGCTTTTTGAATATCTTCTTTTGCGATCTTTAGATTACCTCCTAATGATATATTTGTTAGTCCGCGAGCATAGTAGGATTCAGTATATTTAGGATTTATGGTAATTGCTGTATTAAAATCACTGATGGCTTCATTATGTTTTCCCAGTTTACGCATCATGAGACCATGCTCGTAATGATACTTATCGTTGTTTGGATCTAATTCTATTGCTTTGTCAATGTCAGAGATACAAGCTTCAGGATGTCCTAAACTGTTCTTTGCGAGTGCTCTATCATAATATACTTCAGCACAATCAGGAAGTAAACGAATAGTTTTGTCATAGTCGTAAATCGCTTCAAAATATCTTCCTAAATCCTTTTTCACATTTCCTCTGTTATAATACGCCATGCTATAGTTTATTTCTAATGTAATGGCTCTGTCGAAATCTTTGATAGCTTCTTCATGTCGTCCTTGTTTGCGTTTAGCAATCCCTCGGTTGAAGTAAGTCGTTGATTTGTTTGGATCGAGTTCTATTGATTTGTCAAAATCCTCTATTGCTTCTGCAGGACGATTTAGATAGCCCTTAGCAATACCACGATAATAGTAAGCCTCTGCGTTAGTATCATCTAAATCTAATACATCGTTAAAATCCGTAATTGCTTCAAAATTCTGATTAAGATTTCCTTTTGCCCTACCTCTCAAAATGTAACCATCTATTGAATTAGGGACTATTTCAAGAATCTTATTGCAATCCGAAATAACTTCCTCAAATCTATTGTCAAGATACCCTGTCGTAGCCCTATGGAGCAAGGCTTCTACAGATGCAGTTTCTTCAATTTCGTTTTTGGTATTTTGCATTAGGAGGTTACTCCTTCGGGTTCGTATTCGTATTTCCTCTGCTCTTCTTGCTCTTTTTGCTCTTTTTGGTCTAATTCTATAAGGCGGGGTGCAGGTTGTTGAATATACTGGATCTTTTGATTTCTACCAAATAATACATAGAGTAATATACCAACAATTAATGCTACAATATTCCTATACCTATATCTCTAATATTTTTTGTTCGTTCATCAATAGCAATAACTTTATCGTTCAATTCCCTTATATCTTTTGTATATTTTTCGCCCATTTTTTTTACATTATCGGTCAATTCCTTTTGACTGTCTGTTAGTTTATCAACACTGATAGTAAGATCCTCTATATTTTTCATAAGTTTTTCCGCATCTATTGTTTTGGTGTACTGTAAAACAGTAGATCCCGTATTGGATTGCTGACCAACCACAGGAGAGGTAACGCAAAAGACAATTAGAACTACGAAAAGTCCGCAGAGAGCTCTACACTCTTTACGCATTATAATACTCCTAAAATTTATCTGATGGAAGAAAAACGATACTGGTTTTACGCTTATTGCTAAATTAATGATTTGCGAAAACATTTTCTAATATCGATTGGGAAAAGGTGTCTAATTGATTAACTCAATATTAATTCATATTGCACAAAAACAATATGACATTGCTTAACGACTCGGTATAAATTACAAGGAAACAAAATAGTTATTCCGTGTCAGTATGTTCATTGAAATCAAAACAAGTGTCTCCTTTTTTGATTGCATCCCATAATTTTTCTAATATTTGTATGAAGGGTTCTTCCACGTGAGTTATTTCATCTCTTCCAAACTCTTTTTCACATAATATTGTAAAACTATTCCAATATTCATCCTTTACCTCGTCTGAGTCAAACGTTTGGAGACTATTCGCATAAATACTCACACCAAACGAAGACGGGGGTCTTGACATATCATGAACTAAAACTATCGCAACAGAAAAGTTGTCTGTGTTATCTTGATGCATATATTTAGGCAAGCGTATAACTTTTATAGATTTCCCATGTGCGTTTATCCCATGTGCACTTATAAATTCATAGTTATGAGGTTCAGCTGGTCTTAAAAACATATAACATCTCCTATTGTTGTGTTTTCTGTATAAAACAGTAATTGAATAGTTGTATCAATAGTTACGATATTCGTTTCGCCGGGCATGTAAATCCGATCTGATAACGGTTCGTTGCCGATGTTTTTATAGTGTTTGTGATGGATAACGGTTGACTTTTTCCCGCAGATACACAAGTACCCATCACGAATAAATACCTGCTTGCGTTTTCCTTCCATTCGTCGGATTGGATATACTGATGGTAGTATCTATCCTAATCCTTCATGATTAACCGAAACCAATCCATTCGTTTTCAACTTTCCCTATAACGACAGTAGAGTTTGTTGATTATTATCTGCTTTTTAAACTATCGTATATCATAGTGATGAACCCATAGATGAATGCAATGATTATGAGAAAACCAAATACCATCGTAATTTCATCAGGTAAATCACTTCCAGGTGGTCGATTCATATTACGTATCATTCTATCCATCTCTTGTTTCTGTAACCAGTTATTCGGATCTAAATTAGTCTGAATGTCTGGTTTACTTGTATCCTGCACAACTGGTGGGGTTACTTTAGGGATTTGGGTAAGTGTCTGATCAACGTTCACTGGGGATGAACTATTTCCTGATTTATTGTAATATCTATCCAGATACTTTTGAGGATCCCCTGGAGTGATTTTCCCAGTATTAGGATTATAGTTTCCAGGAAATGAATAATTGTTGCGTGGATTGCCATCTGGGGCAGTTCTATAGTGCGGTCTAACATAAGTTCCATCCTTGCGATAGTAGCCACGAACTTTGACACGTCCAGCAATAGCTTTATTAGTAGTATTAGTACGAGTTACACTTTGCCTTCGGACAGTGCCAGAATTGTGATAATGGTATCCTCCATTTTTGCGATCATTGTGTCCGCCGTATCTATCTGTCCTGCCAGAATGTGCGTTGACAAATACATCTGAAAAAAGAAGTATGAGTATAACTACAACTGTATTACACACAAACTTTTTGAACATAATATTTCCCTTTGATACGTGATTGAATAACGATACGCTAATTATTCTCCGCTAATATCCCAATAGCAGTCACCGTCATTGCAGCATCAATAAGTTGTGCCTCTGTTTCCGCTTTGGCAATTGTTTTAACGATCTCCGCAGCAGCTTCAGCCTCCGCAATACTCAACTGACTTTATCAGAAAACGTCTAATCAAGTCAATTTGGTATAAGTCTTTAAATGCAATCGTTAACATTATACCATAGATACGATTGAATCTCATTTTATCTTTCCAACGTGATTATCCCGTTTTAGCATTTTCGCTATCTCTATTCCTTTGGAAATCCAATAAAAAATTTGCACCATACACCTAACTGTGCTAAAATAACCCAACTTGCTACCTTCTAATACCAAATTAACTGGATTCGAAGTTTTCCGATAAAGTCAAGCATTGCGAGGCACGGGGTCCTCGCGCTACAAATCCCGTTAATTCGGTATAATACCATATTAACCCGATTTGTAGTGCAAGGCACGGGGACCTCGCACTACAAATCGGGTTAATTGGGTATAACTTCTAATCGCACCAGTAGCGAATCTCATTCTTTCAAAGCGCGGGCGGGCAAGACCTTAATACTTCTTAATTATCCCCCAGCTTGTCGTTAATTTGCCTTTCGGATTGACACTAAGAATATGACCAAACCCTTTATTTCGGATTTCATCTATCTGTTCTACTGTCAATCCAACATTGAAGATAGCAAACTCATCTACCAAACCTAACGTAAACTCGCGAGAAGTCCCTTTCCCACCGATGTCCACTTCTAAAGTGTTACCATCTGTGTTCATGTTTACCTCAAGAACCTCGTTATTTTGTAGTCTACCATCAACATAAAGATTATGATCCATAACGGAGTCCGAACCTTCTGGAAATACGACAGCTAAATGATGCCAGTTGTCATCACATATATTATCATCACCAATACTATATCCCCCGTTAACTTCAACCCTTAATCTACATGTTTGACCGGTCACATTTGCACGGATATTGTATTTTTCCCCCCTGGTATTGCGACCCCATCTAATATATGTATGCGGTCTTATGTCTGACCCCTTAAACCAAAAAACCGTTGTTCTCGGTTCAGTGCCACCCACACCAAAATAACCTGTTGACATCACGCTGTCGTCTATGCCATCAAATTCCAGTGCTTGACTAAAGATACCATCTACGTGTTTTGCACCAGAGATTTGCCCATCTCTACCATTTTGAGAGGAATCCACCGCAGTGGTTTCAAAATCAGAGTCAAACAGATAGGCTACCTCTATTGTATTCCAATCAATCATGGCAGCATTGCTACTAAAAACAACACACAATAACAAAGTCAAGATTACAATGTAAATTCCAAATTTCATTATATTTCCTCCGAGCCTGGCAATGTGCCATGCTCACATTATTAGACATTATAACGTTTTAATTTACGAATTGTGAAAAAACTAACCAGCAATAATCATAATAATACCAAATTAACGGGATTTGTAGTGCAAGGTCCCCGTGCCTTGCAATGCTAATCCCTATTAGAAAACTTATAATCAAGTTAATTTGGTATAAGACATAATATATTATGTCTTATACCAATACCTTCGCCAATTATCTGGACTTGATTTCAGTGCTTAGGCAAGGTATTAATATGCCAAACATAATATAAAATTAAATTAAATTTCAATTGTCTTACAATTAAATAATATAAATGGAACTCCATAGTGGAACATACCAATTTTCTATGTTATACGTACTTGCCAACACCTAATTATATGAGAGTATACAGGCTTAGTTCGCTATTCCGACACTTGAAGTCACATATTGAACAGACATTAATTATAACATCAAACTTAATTTTAATCAAATTAAGGTTTTTATTTACGCAATAAGTAGTTTTGGACTTGCGATTTTCTCAAAAATTCGGATTTAACTTGCAAAATCCTTCTTTTTCCTATATACTTTTACAAAGATTGTTTAGACTTCTTCCAAGAACTTGTTGATGCTCCAAAGACCGACCAACCGATATTTGATCTGCGTCCTCGTGCGAATGTCGAAGACGAGGATAAACCAAATCCTGGTTATCTCTAACATTTTTCATCCTATACTCTCCCTGAGAAACTTGGCAAATATGTCAGTTTCTCTGTAGTTGGACTTGTAGCACGCTTCAGCCACATAAAGCGGTGTCCATCCCGTTGTGTAGTGGTGGTGCGAGCCATACCACGCACGCTTCAGGAGCGACCAGAACCCTTCAATCGTGTTCGTATGTGTTTCACCATCAGCAAACTGCTCTTTGTGGTTGATAACAGCGTGCTTCATTTCCTTCCCAATCAGGTTGTAGGCACGATATTCATCGGTAATGAGTTCCGAGTCCTTAAGGTTAACCGCACTTCGGATAAACTCAAGGATCGTTCTTCCAGTCAAATTCGGTGTGAGTTGTGCGACGACCTTTCCACCTCGCTGGACAGCCCCGATGATAGCGTCTTTCTCTGTGCCACGTCCGCGCTTAGCGGGTTCATCATCGGAACGTTTGTTTTTCTTGCGGGGCTTCCCACCGATATAGGTTTCGTCAGCCTCAATGATACCCTCAAGGAGCACACCGCCTTTTTTCGCCATTTCAGCGCGTATACGAGTCAGGATATACCAAGATGTCTTTTGATTCAAACTTAGATCGCGAGCCAGTTGATGACTTGACAAACTTTTCTTTGCGTTCGCAATCAACGCGATCGCCAAAAACCACTTCTGCAACGCTATCTTTGTGCCGTGAAACACTGTGCCGCAGGTGACTTTGAAAGTGACATGGCAATCGTGGCAATTCCAACGACCAATACGCCCTTCTTCCGTTTCTGTGCGCCTACCCACATGGGTGCTTTCACAGTGCGGACATTTCGGTTTACCTTTCCAACGCATTTTCTCCAAATGTGCAATACAACTCTCTTGATCCGGGAAACGTTCCATGACCTTGATTAAGTCCATCAGAATACTCCTCTGAATAGGAGTTGCTTTTTTCTGACGGTTTCTGATACAATATGCAGGTAAGACTGAACCGTTAAAAAAGCAACTCTGCTTTTCGGGTTGATAGGGGGGTTACAGCCTCCCTATTTCTTACCTAATATTATACCATTTTCACACAAATAAAACAAGCGAAAAATGTAGTCTAAATAAGGGTTTAGAACGATTTTTAAAAATTATTTTTCAAGTCCAAAACTACTTATTGCGAAAAATAAAGCTGCTTTGAAACTCCAAATCCGCTTTGATGTTTTGACCGGCACTTTCCAGCACTTTCAACTCACGGATGGCACCACTGCTGATATGAAGGCGGAAGAGCAGTTTCAACCTCTACCTACGGGAAGTTTACGCTTGGCAGACCTCGGCTATTTTTCGCTTAACGCGTTTGAAAGGCTGACACAAACCGGTGCCTTTTGGATAACAAAGTTCAAAGCCGGTTGTCCACTTTTTGACGAACAACAAGAACCTTTTTGTTTACAGAAGCGGCTCGCCTGTGAAGCCTCATACCAAATTAACTTGATTAGAAGTCTTTTGATATAGTACACCGTTGCGAGGCACGGGGACCTCACACTACAAATCGCGTTAATTGGGTATAATACCAAATTAACTTGATCCCACTCAGTAGGTGCGGTTTTGCGGTGTACTCACCCAAATGCGATCTGCATTCCTAACCGCACCGGACTCTACAAGGAAACTGGAAATTACCCGATTAAATTCTTAATCTTCATAATTCAGGGGTTTTAGACCGAAATTAGATAAGCCGGGCAGGAAACATCATGCCAAACCAACGCGAAACCACAATCACAAACGAACTGGTAAACATCCTACGACACATGCGTCACGGATGGGAAATCGAAACGGAAGTCAACGCTTTCATCAAAGGCAATAGCGAACTTGATGCCCTTGTAATTGAACGCGGCAGAGAACCAGTCGGAATTGAAGCAAAATTCGCTACCACCACTAACGCCAAAAATCTCATCAAGCAAGCCGAAACAAGACTCCTTCACGAACTTGAAACTGAATATCACGTCTCCAGTCCGACGCTCAATAACGTCATGGCGATTTTGTATCCTGACCGATTTAAGACAATGTCGGGAGCGGATATCAACACACAACTGCGCGATGCGGATGACCTAC
Source organism: Candidatus Poribacteria bacterium (assembly GCA_965237835.1). Lineage (GTDB taxonomy): Bacteria > Poribacteria > WGA-4E > WGA-4E > WGA-3G > MSPOR6. The sequence goes on from OZ250160.1 coordinate 3,741,891, forward strand.
AATACAAACTTGTCAATACCATCGGTGAAACTGTAGGACACTTCCCAAAAAACGGATGGGCAGCAGGCACTGTAGGAGACATTGCGAATGCACTCCACGTCGGTGCAATGCCGAACTCTAAACTTGAAGAAGCAGCAGCGGAGATGGAGAAAAGCATCAACAAGGCAGCCTACTTGCTTGAAGATGCTATCGTTGAACATCCCGTTATCGGCAAGAAAATTGAGACAATTCTGCACCAAGAGGTTTTCTCTAAAGACAATGATGACGCAGAAGAAAAACCGCATGCCCAAACCCTCCGTATGGCAGCACTTATTATCACTGATGCCTTCGTCTTCCAGAGTTCCCTCGCTGGCAAAGCAGAGATGGAATCTGTCCGCTCACTCCGACAACTTTTACCGACAATTGACTATGCCGATGTCATTGAGGATTGGAACACGATCCTCAAGGTCAATTACCGTCCGATCTTTGAGGATGCCCGTAACCTTGTTGAAGCACTCGCAACCGATGACAGACTTGTCAAATATATCTTAAAACTTCTATGTGAGGCTGCCAAAGACCTTGTTGATACTGGTATAGCGCAGATCCACGAACTGTCAGGTATCGTGTTCCAAAAACTTATCACCGACAGAAAATACGTCAAGGCAAACTACACACTCCCGGAAAGTGCGGTGCTGTTGTCAACCCTCGTGATGCCCGAACTGCCAAAAGGCAAACTCCCGAAAGTTGCCGACTTTGCATGCGGAACAGGCGCACTCCTCAACGGTGTATACCAACGTATTCTATCCCTGTACGAGCAATCCGGTGGAAACGGCAGAGACATCCATCAGCGGATGCTTGAGAAGAATATTGCAGGCGCAGATGTCATGCCGAATGCTACACACCTCACTGCTGCAGCACTTGCAAGTACGTATGCAGGAATCAAAATCGGTGGAACTCAAATAGTCACCGCTCCCTACGGCATAATGGATAATGGAAGTTACGCGATAGGTTCACTGGAATTGCTTGATGATGTGTCCCTATTTGACACAGACGCTGAACAGATTGGCGGCGAGGAAAACACAGTTGTTAAACTCCAACAGCAGTTCCAACACGGTAAGATTGACGTTGTCATACAGAATCCTCCTTTTACAAGACCAGGATCAGATAGCAATACCGATGTTCCAAAATCTACGTTCCAAGGCAGTGATCGGCCCGAGGAAGACCAGAAATTGATGCAGGCTGCGTTGAAATCTAAAGACACAAAGGTAGCTGATGGGGCAAGCGGATTCGCTTCTTATTTTATTGATCTTGCTGATAAAAAACTCAAGCAGGGCGGCACTATGGGTTTTGTACTACCTTTAACGGTGTTAGGTTCACCTACAGCACAAAAGATAAGGGACATGTGGGCAACCGAATACTATGACATAATCGTTATTACGATGGCACAAGCAAAGGCACAGGACAGTGCGTTCTCTGCTGACACAGGCATGGCAGAATGCATCGTTGTTGCGACGAAAGGCGTAGGCGAGAACACAGGGAGGGGTAAATTTGTCTGTCTGAATCATAGACCTCAGAGCGCACTTGAGGCAGTGGAAATCGCAAATCGAATTAATCGAGGTAACGACACGCGGAAACTTGAAGATATTCCTAACGGTGGGGATACTGTCAGTATCGGGAGTACAAAGATTGGACAGATATTAGACTGCCCAATAAAAGATGGTGTTGCATGGATCGCAACACGTGCAAGATCCATGGCATTACTACAGATGGCAAACAAGTTGGCAATTGGGAAACTGCACTTTCCGATGTCAAGAGAGACTTTACCGATTCACATCTGTGAAGTCCAAGATATTGCGAGGGTCGGTTCTGCAGATTCTTACAGAGAAAAAGATGGTCCGTTTATTATGACAGAAGGATATGAACCGAATAGCGATGGTTACGATGCCTTATGGAAAGTCAATGCACCTTTACAACGTGCTATCGTCGCTGCACCTGATTATACTGCGATTCCTCGTTCGGATGACAATGCAATGGTCAAGCGAGTTTTAGACTGTTTCAGCAAAACCCATTATCACATTAATCTAGGTTTCGGCGCAAATTCAATTATATCTTCCTTCACCGAAAAACCCTCTATCGGAGTACGTTCAATGATAAACGTTTTGCTTAATGATCCACGTCGCGAGATTGCATGGACCCTCTGGTGCAACTCAACATTAGGGATGTTCTGTCATTGGGCACACAGTAGTAAACAACAGATGGGACGTGGCACACTACGCCAACAAACGTTGGGAACGCTCCCGACGTTGGATGTCCGTGAACTCTCCGATGAGGCGTTAGCAAACGCTGATGCAATCTTTGAACGTATGAAGTATAAACGGATGCTGCCTGTCAACGAGTGCAACAATGACCCTGTCCGCAAGCAATTAGATCGTTGTCTATTGACTGAGGTACTGGGCATCACAAGCGACAACGTGCTTAAATCAATGCAGACTCTCCGCGAGATGCTCTGTGCTGAACCGAGTATCCACGGAGGCAAAAAGTCCAAGTGTGATCTTGATGCGGAGTTGGTGAAGCTTAAGCGGAAGGGGGTTGCTTTTCCGAGTTGGTATGATGACTAATTCAAACCGTCTGCAAGAAATATGGAGATATGATTTATGCCCAAAAAAAAACACTACCAAGATGTACTATTGACATCTCAGAAAAAACTGGATATATCTGCTGAACAGATCAGAAATTTAATTCCTACTTCAGGTGAAAAAGGGACACTAATTGAGGAAATGTTTAGATCTCATCTAGCGGAGGTGTTACCTGAAAAAATAGGTGTATCACACGGATTTGTTATTGACTCTGATGGCGGTGAATCCCAGCAAATGGATATTATCCTGTACGATAAGATAAACACCCCTCGTTTTTTTACAAGTACTGCTGCTAATGTATTTCCGGTTGAAGCTACATTCGCTTGTGGTGAAGTCAAAACGAAACTCAACGCTAAAGCATTAAAAGATAGTTTCGAAAAATGTGTAAGCTACAAAAAGTTACGCCGAAAAGCATATTTTTCAGGTGGGCGCAAAATTGTAGTACACACCAATAAATTATTTGGAGAAGATAAAGAGCATTGGGAGTCTATATTTTTCTGTATTTCTGTTGAGAGTATCAGTTTTGGTAGATTAATGCAAAAATACAAAGATATAGTAGAGAAAGGGAACTTAGGCGTTGAGAAGAGAATAGATACGATCTTTTCATTAGAGAGCACTGACAACAAAAACATCATGACAAACTATAGTGGAGGATATGACTTTCTTCCTAATAAAAACAGTCAGTTCCGTTCTATATCAGTAGGAAAATCCTGGGCGTTGTTTATTAATCTTTTGTTGAGATATATGGTTCAAGTTCCAACAGAACCTGTCAATATGATAGAATATGGTGGAAAAACCGTCAACGATTACGCGAAATATAAATAAAGAACTCAATCTGATTCCTATTAGATTCCAACCAAAGGAGATACAAACATGCAAATTGAAAATTACTTCAACCACTATCACAAGAGTGACAGTACCACCAACACGAAAAAGGTGGCACACAAGGCACCCTGTATATTGCTTAAGTGTCACAGTTCATGAAAAAAGCGGACCGTGCGACACCTGCAGAAACTGCATAAACTGAAAATACTGCTAAAATGCGTCCTTCAAAAATCACAACCCTCCTCGTAGATATGATTATAAAAGCACACACTGGCGGTCTGTCCCGTCGCGAAATCGCCACGGCGACCCGTATAAGTGAGCGGACCCTTTATCAGTGGCTATCTGATGGTAAGATACTCTATATCGAACTTTGGGCAGGTGAGATAGAGTCCCTTGAAGATTTAACGTCTACCGATCAAGAAAAAATCCGATTGTTTGAGGGGCTTTGTAGTACATCAGAAAAAACACCTGAGGCACAGATGCAGGAAATAGAGTGTCTTATTGAATCCAAACGTATTGAAAACGAGAACAAGGAACACGCCCGCGAAGAACGAAACCAAGCACGGGCAACAGAAAGATTCACGGATAGAACCATAAAGCAATCTGAAAAACACATCGACGACACAACGGAGTTTCTGGAAAAATTAATCAAACGCCTGACAAAGTGAAAATGGAACCACAGTGACAACGTTTATCGGGAAACTACAAAATCCTGTCCATCTGCTAATCCTGCAAATCCTGGTTCAGACAAACTCTACACATATCCCTATAAAATCTGATCGCCATCAATACCACTGTGCAATAACAACTATCCAAAAAAACTTGCACTATCCCTCCCAACTGTGCTAAAATAAATATAAAGTTTAAACCCTAAAAAAACATCGTGTAATATAGGTCTTTTCAATATGCAATACTTCACCTACTTCGGAAACCACCTCGTCAACGCAAAGATACCGGACAATTCTGAAATATTCTACGCCAAACCGCCGCTGCCCGGAATTAAGCGTGCAGCATTGCGTGAGCATACGCAAAATGCCTTTGAAAACCCGCTTGACATGCCACCTTTGAAGGAACTCGTTGATGGCAATTCAAAAGTACTAATCCTCTTTGACGATAATTGCCAACCTTTTCCTGCTACCAAAAAACCTGATATGCGGCAAATCATGACTGAGACACTCCTAAAAATGCTATATGAGTATGGGGTGGACAAAAAAAATATCCAGTTGATGTGTGCAGTCGCACTTCACCGGAAGATGAAAGAACATGAACTCGCCTATATGTTGGGCAAAGACATTATGGATGAATTCTATCCACATCAACTCCGAAATTTTGACGCTGAAGATGCCGAACAGATTGTTGAAGTAGGGAAAACAGAGAAAGGCGAAATCGTTGAGACAGATAAAGATGCCCTTGACGCAGATCTGATAATTTATGTTGATATGATACAGATCCCTCTCAACGGTGGGCACAAATCTGTCGCTGTAGGACTTGGAACGTATAACTCCATCGCACCACACCATTCACCACACATGACATCAGAGAGTCCCCATGTGATGCAACCGGAAGGCTCACACATGCACGCTTGTATTGAGCGAATGAGTCGGCTCATTCAAAAAGAGACACCGATTTTAGTACTTGAAGCAGCGATGAACGGAGCGATATATCCGTTTCATCTCCGTTATGTTGGAAAACCCAACAAGGACTGCAGCATTGCTGAACGAATCATCAAAACTTTCACACCTGCAACGTTATCACTATTACCAGAATCTGTCCGATATAAAATTCTCAAAAGCGTGCAGGCAGACTACGAACCGATGGCGGTAAATGCTGGCGACATTGATGCTGTTCATGCGAAAACGTTGGCTTTGATGAAGGACCAGTTAGCAATAGACATTCCGCGTCAGTTTAGCACTTTGGTATTCGGTTTACCTGATATGAGTCCTTACGCCGTAGATGCACGTATCAACCCTGTTTTGGTCGTAAGCGACATTTTGGGATATGTGTTCAACTGGTTCTATAACAAACCGATTATCAAAGAAAACGGTGTTGTCATCATTATGAACCCAACTTATGAGATTTTTCACGAAGAGTATCACGTTGCATATAAGATGTTCTATGAAGAAGTGCTTGCGGATACAACGGAACCTTTTGAGATGCAACAGAAGTATCAGGAAAAATATGCGAAGGACGAGTATTTAATCGATTGTTATCGGTACAAGTTTGCGCATCACGGTTTTCATCCATTTACAGTGTGGTATTGGGCAACTTACCCGCTGAAATATCTATCAAAAGTAATCCTTGTCGGTCCGAAAGAACCGCGGATAGCACAGCAGTTAGGTGTTGATTGGGCAAAAAACTTAGACGATGCACTTGCAATGGCACGCGAAATCTCTGGCGAGGATGATGTCGTTGCGCTAACCATGCCACCATTTTTCTATGCAAATGTAAGCAGTTAATTTACGGTGATTGCCAACAACCCAAAGCGAAATATAAATTGAAACACTATGATTATTGATATGAGAATTCCAACTGAAAAAGAACTTCAAAAAGAAATCCAAGAATTTCAAGAGAATTTGCAAAAGAAGTACGGTCCTGGAGTAGGATTTCGTATTGTTACCGAACGAGGACAACAAGAGGCACCAGGTTTATCTGAGGAAGACACACCAGAACCTCAGAAAACTTTTGATTTGAAGTTTGACCTTAAACCGAAAGATATTAAGAAATACTTAGACAGGTATGTCATTAAGCAGGATGATGCAAAGAAGGCACTTGCAATCGCTGTCTGTGACCACTACAACCATGTCCGAGAATGCCACGAGAATCCTGAAGCTGCAGATACCGACTACTCTAAACAGAACATCGTCATGCTCGGTCCAACGGGTGTCGGTAAAACTTATCTTATCCGACACATTGCGAAACTAATCGGTGTGCCGTTTGTCAAAGCAGATGCCACTCGATTTAGCGAAACTGGTTATGTCGGTGCGAATGTAGACGACTTAATTCGTGAACTTCTTTCGCAAGCGGATGATAACCTTGAATTGGCACAATACGGCATAATCTATCTTGATGAAGCAGACAAAATTGCCACACCACCGAATATCATCGGACGAGATGTTAGTGGACGTGGCGTGCAGATCGGACTCCTCAAGTTGATGGAGGAGACCGAAGTTGACCTTCGGGCAGGCAACGATGTTGCTTCTCAAATGCGTGCTGTGATGGAATTTCAGAAACGTGGAAAAGTCGAAAAAGAGGTTATTAATACCCGCCATATCCTATTTATTATCAGTGGTGCTTTTACGGGTATGGAGAAGATTATCAAAAAACGCATGCATCAAAGCAGAATCGGTTTCAGCGCAGATGTCGTGAGTCAAAAAGATGAGACTGCCGAATATCTTGAGCATGTTACGCCAAAAGACTTTATCGATTTCGGTTTTGAACCTGAGTTCATCGGAAGGTTGCCGGTGCATGTAATATGCAATGAATTGGCTGTAGAGGATCTTTTATATATTTTGAAACACTCCGAAGGCTCTATCATTCGACAATATGAAAACGCCTTCAGTGCTTACGGTATCAAGGTTTATTTTGCAAGCTGCGGGTTACACAGAATCGCTGAAAAAGCCATTGAGCAGAAAACCGGCGCACGTGCGTTGATGACTGTCTGTGAAAAGGTATTGCGCAACTATAAGTTTGAACTTCCATCTACCGGTGTTACGGAATTTGTTGTCACAGCAGACGTCGTTGAAAATGCTGATGCTGAGCTAAAACGGATTATGGAGGATACTGATTACAACCGCAATATGGTGATGCGCGAACAGGTTCGCAGGTATGAAGTACAGTTTTATGCTGACCACGATCTGAAGATTGAGTTTGATGCAGAAGCAACTGAAACTATCTGTGAACGTGCATTAACACAAGAGAAATCTATACAACAAGTCTGTGATGAAATTCTGAAAAGTTATCAGCACGGTTTGAACCTTATCAAGCAGAACACAGGACAATCCTCGTTCGACTTTCCAAAGATAGTTGTTGATGATCCCGATCCGGTGCTTGAACAGTGGATCCGTGAATCATACACCACAAAAGGTTAAACCGAAGGAATCCGCGGAAAAATTACATCATGCAAACCCAGACAGAGAGACCAACACGACCAGAACCGTTGGACATTCGCGAGACAGGTACACCTATTGATGGAGAACCCCAATATAGTGATCGCCGATTGTTCTTCCAACTCCATGTTTTTGAAGAATGTATTGACCCAACATTCCTCATCGAAACACTCGAAAAATGTACGCTAAGCGCAGTTCTATATGACGATTTGAATCATCCAACCGGTATCGGTGTGCTTTTCATGGCGGAAGATCCTGCAGCATTGATAGCAGAATCACGCGTCTTACTACACAAAGCACAAGACACCCCTAATCTCACCTATCGTCCTGAAATGACAATGATAGGGCGAACCTATTCAAGTGGAAGAGAACCTGATTTAGAAGAATGGCTTCTTAATAAACCGCGTAATAATGTTCTCAATCCTGACTTTCCTTGGGCAATTTGGTATCCTCTACGCCGAAAACCTGAATTTTACCAACTTGAACCTCGCGATCGTGGACGAATTTTAGGCGAACACGCCATGCTTGGTCGGAGTTATGCTGCTGGCGGTTATGCAAGCGATATCCGTTTAGCATGCTTCGGATTAGATACAAACGACAATGAGTTCGTTATCGGTTTAGTAGGAGCAGAATTATATCCATTGTCACGACTAATACAGGATATGCGCAAAACAGAACAGACGACAAAATATATTGAATCCCTCGGTCCCTTCTTCATCGGAAAGGTCAAAAAGCAGTTCGGTTAGTGTTACCTGTTATACCCAATTAACGGGATTTGTCCTATTTTCCGGACGGTAGGTGCGGTTTCTAACCGCACCATAAGCGTCAATTTAGTGGTTTTTCAAATATGAGAAATGCTCTTCAGTCCCGTAGGGACTATATGTTTATAGCACCCAACGTTCTCAATCTCTTTCGCTCCGTAGGTGCGATATGTCCAACAAAAACGTTATAGAAATATCGCACCTACGGAGCGAAAGAGACTATTATACGTTTTTCTATAAACATATCGTCCCTATGGGACTGAATATAAGACAGTCTCAATAACCATGCCTATTGAGAAGGGTTCATAAAAACACAGATGTTTCCTTAAATTGACGCCTATGGTGCGGTTCGGAAACCGCACCATAAGCGTCAATTTAGGGTTCCTCCAGGTCCGGTAGGTGCGGTTTGTAACCGCACCGAGTCGTTCGCGAAAGCGGTTATCTAGGCATATTCCCTAAGTTCCGGTGCGGTTACAAACCGCACCTACCGGGTTGGGGACCGCTAAATTGACGCTAATGGTGCGGTTTCTAACCGCACCCATAAGCGTCAATTTAAGGAAAGAACTCGTTTGTAGTCGCGCAATTCATTGCGCCTCTTATATTCTAAAGAAAGTCAATAACCCCAAGCTAAAGCATGGGGCTTGTGCAAAGCGCAATCCGAGCGTCCACTTCACAAGTTAAACCGTTGACTACAGTAATATATCGCAGTATCTTGGCGTGGTAGCCAGAGCGATGTTTCGGATGCTCCCCAAGTCCGATTCCTCTCGGATACTGTGATCTGGATGGGGCAACAGACACCCCGAAAGGGAGAACGCAAACTTATGTTTGTGCATATTAGGGATTTAGTTTTCAGTTATATTTGATTGGAAACTAAACTCCTAATACCAAAAATAAAAGGAGCGGGCTTTCCTCCCCAACCTAAAGGATGGGGTCTCCAGCCCGAAGAGTGATGAGAAACATACTCGCAGTTTGTGCTAAAGAACTCTATACCTATTTTGTGTCGCCAATCGCTTATTTTGTCTGTATTGTCTTTTGTGCGATTTCGGGGTTTCTTTTTTCCTTTGATTTAATCACAACTAGCATCAATGGTGGTTATGGTGCAGGTGTAATGCAGACAATCTTTTTACAAATGTCTACCATTCTACTATTTTTTACACCAGCCTTAACGATGAAATTATTCGCCGAAGAACGCAAATCTGGAACTATTGAATTGCTACTTACGTCTCCTATCTCTGATGCTCAGGTAGTACTCGGTAAATTTTTTGCGAGTTTAACACTACTTGTCACCATGCTTACCTTGACGCTTCTCTTTCCGTTTCTAACGCAACGTTTCGGACCCTTAGATCTCGGTCTTCTATTCAGTGGTTACCTCGGTCTCATCTTGCTCAGTTCATGCTTTCTTGCATTCGGTCTACTGATGTCCTCAATGAGTAAGAATCAGGTTGTTGCTGCATTGACAAGTTTTGGATTTTTGCTATTATTATGGATTCTTGATGCTATCTCTGGTCGTGCTGGCGCAATTGGTAAATTCCTAAGTTATCTATCATTTAGTGAACACTATAACGACTTTTCGCGAGGCGTGATCTACCTCAAAGATGTTATCTATTTTGTCAGTTTTATAGGTGTTTGTCTTTTCGCAACGTTCAAGTCAATTGAGTCATCAAAATGGAGATAATACGCAATTAACCCGATTTGTAGCGCGAGGTCCCCGTGCCTCACAATGATTACTTTATCGGAAAACTTTGAATCAAGTTAATTTGGTATAAGTTATGCAAAAAAGAAACGTTGCTGGACCAGTTTTTGGGTTTCTTACCTTAATTTTCTGTTTTGTTTGGATAGCAAGTCTGTTCCTTAAAGCATGGGTGGTTTTTTGGATAGGTCTTTTTCTTTGTTTAGTATCACTTGGTATTTTTGCGGGGTTACGTTATAAGGAATTCGTTAACTTTTTTGTTAGTAGGCAACTACGATACGCCACTAACGTTGCACTGAGTATTCTTGGTGTTATAGGAATAGCAGTTTTTGTCAACATTATTGTCGCACAGCGGTTTGATAAGAGAGTAGATATAACAAAATTACAACGATATTCATTATCTGAACAAACAAAGCAGATTCTAAAAGACCTCAATAAAAATGTAGAGGTAATTGCATTTTTTAGAAACTCCAATACGTGGAAACTACAAGCAGAACACTGGCTAAAATTATACCAGTACGAAACTAAATTTATTACAGTGTCATTTAAAGATCCTGACATCGAAAATACCCTTGTGGAAAAATACGGTATTGAGTTAGATGGCACAACCGTATTTGACGATGGAAAACGTTCTGAAAAGGTTACTGTTGTTGATGAACAGAAATTCACCAGCGCGCTTCTCAAAATTATTCAGAATAGAACAAAAAAGGTTTACTTCCTTACAGAACACGGAGAACGTAGGATTGACGATCTAACAAACAACGGGTATAATCAGGTAAGAACAGAATTAGAGAAGCAAAATTATGCTGTACATTCGCTTTCTCTTTTGAAACAAGATGGAATACCTACAGATTGTGACACTCTTGTGATTGCTGGTCCAAAAAAACCATTAATGCCTCAAGAAATACAAAAAATTGAAAAATACTTAAAAGAGAACGGCAAACTTCTTTTGTTGCTTGACCCGACCCTGAATTCAACTGAAGATGTTAATCATAGGCTTGTTCAACTTATGAAGAAATGGGGCGTGAAAGTCGGAAACGATTTAGTATATGATCGGGTTAATTTCTATCTATTTGGGGGGACTGTTGCTCTGGATTTAATGTTTGAACCCCATGAAATTACACGTTATTTTTTTACAGAGTCCATTCCGTTTATTAGTTGTCGCTCTATATCACCGATGGATAATAAACAAAATAATCTCAACGTCCAATCTATAGCCAAAACAAAAAGTAGAAATGGTATTAGTTGGGCAGAAACGGAACGTGAAGTAGATGGGACCTTCAGTAACAACGGTTATACAGCAGGTGTAGATACGCCTGGTCCAGTGTCTATAGCAGTCGCAGTAGAGCATAAAAATAATGAAAACACAGTGAATAAAAAAACATCAACACCAACTCGCATTATAGTTTTTGGTGATTCAGATTTTGCAAAGGATGGACTTTTTGCTACAGGTAATCCTGATATACCTGCGTATGCACCGATTTTTGTCTCCATTATTAATTGGCTTACATTAGACGAAGACCTTATCGCCATTATTCGCCCTGATTCAAAAAGTCAAGTTTTGCGTAAGATGAATGATCATCAAGTACATCTCGTGAAGATAACTTCTGTCTTTCTAATCCCTGTAATAGTGTTTATTGCTGGAATCGTTGTCTGGTGGTTGCGCCGGGAAGGAGGGACCGCGTGAGTTTCCGAACAACCCTTCTCATCATAATCGTGTTGGTCGGTATTGCGGTAACGTACTTTCTGTTTTTTAATCAATCTGTTGATGACACTTCGGAGAACGAAAAACCTAAAATCTCTAAAGTCTACGATTTGCCACTGGAACAAATTCAGCAAGTCCGACTCTCCTATGCAGATGATGCATATCAAACATTGACCGTGGTAAAAAATGCTGATGATATGTGGCAGTTAACAACCCCATTTAAAGCACACGCTGATATTGCAAAAGTCAACGAAATGTTAGGAGATTTCCTCAACAAACGCATCAAACAGATCCTTGATGTGACTGACCATGACCAGTATGGGTTAGAAATACCTACCATTAAAGTCGAATTGTGGAAAAATCCTGATGGTTCACCAAAGATATTTTTCATAGGCAAAAAAGGAATAAACTATTCGGTTTATACAAAGGAACAATCGGAAACCCATATTTTCCTGATTGAATCCAGCGCGCTTGATGACTTAGCAAAATCACCGACAGATCTCCGGGACAGAGCAGTTATTAAATTCAGTCCTGATTCTATCACTGAGATCCAGTTTCAGAAACCTGAGGCGTTTTCGTGTCAGAAAGAAGGAAACGACTGGAAAATGAAGCATCCGCTTTCTGTAAATGCAGATACGGATGAAATTGACTATATCCTCTCGGAACTGCATTCCTTACAAGTGTCCACTTTTGAAGCAGATGGAGAAGACGTTATCTCTACTTCTGGAAAATATGGATTAGATACGCCACGGATCCAACTTACACTCAAAGGTGAAAATGAAACATACGGACTCGCAATCGGTTCAGCGGTTCCTACCACTTCGGATCAAGATAGCACAAATACAGAAAACGTCTATGTAAAATCAATCCATCAAGGTGGGATTTATACCGTTTCCGACGACATAGTCCGAATTCTCAATAAATCCGTTTTTGACCTACGGGATAAACGGGTACTTGATTTTCAGCGAGGGGATACAACAAAATTTGAAATCCAAACTGACACGCATAAAATTGTTGGTATTAAGCTAAATGATGGGACATGGGAACTACAAGGTGACGAGAGAATATTGGCTGACCCCCAAGCAGTTAGCGACCTGCTTTTCGGCGTAGATTCACTAGAGGCAGTTGTGTTTGTAACCGATTCGGCAAAAGACCTTGCAATATATGGATTAGAAACACCGCCAATACGAGTAATATTCACTATAAGAGGTGAAGAAAAGCCTGCTGAATTACTTATCGGAGATTTCGCCAAGGATGATACTGTTTACGTCAAAGCCAATAATTCAGATCAGATAACCCGTGTCAAACGTGATCTCATTGATAAGATAGCAAAAGGTGTAGCATGGTTACGAGATAAGCAAATTTTCAAATTTAGTATTGAAGATCCAGTCCGTTTAACTGTAAAATATAAAGACGACTCACAAAAAAGTGATGATGTTACGTTAACATGCCAACGTCTTGGAAGCAACTGGCGATTGACACATCCCGTACAGGAAAACGCAAATAATGCTGAAGTTAACGCACTTCTTTATGAACTAATAGATTTGAAGGCGGAAGAATTCGTTGGTGGATCCCTCGGAGATGAAAGAAATGAACTACCAGACGTTAAAACAGGTTTCAATTTGCCACAACTACAAATTACCTTAGAATTGCAGCTTCAGAAAGTTTTCACATTGCAAGTCGGCAAGTTGAATCCATCTGGAAGTTACTATGCAAGACTCCAAAATCAACCCGATCAAATTTTTCTGCTCAATGCAGAACTGATTCCAAAACTAAAAACAAAACTTGAGTGGCTGCGAGCCACAGAAGAGTAATTCCGATACAAATTTAACCATACATCGCTCAATTGACAGGAGGAAAGAAAAGCCAACGACTGTAGACGCATTCCAATATCTACAAGTTAGTTTATCGGTTTACATTGAATGCTATGAACACATCTATTATTGTTCTAACCACCTACTTTTTTTTCATCCTTGAAGTGATAATGATTAGCCAATCTTTTTTCTATGTGCGGCGCGAACGGAAGGTAGAGAGACCCACATATACCCCAAAAGTGGTTATAGTCGCACCTCACTACGGCTGGGATGACGAAACTACTGAGCACGCCAAGAGTCTCCTTCATCAAGATTATGATGGGGATTTTCATATCTGCTTCGTGACTCATGAAAAAGATGATGCAGGATACGATGTTTCTTACCCACATCTACAAGAACTTGTAAAAGATGTCCCTCATGCGGATGTATTTTTAGCACCTAACATCGTTGACAACAATCTCCCACGTTCTCAAAAAGTGCAAAATCTTCTGACCGTGATAGAAGACTTACCTCAAGATGTTGAAGTTATCGCGTTTGTAGACGCTGATGTGGCTATCCGACAAGATTGGCTTAGCCTGCTTGTTACACCACTTCAGGATAATAAAATTGGGGCTACCGTCGGCGGCAGATTCTATTTCCCGCAAACTTGGAACTTTCCATCGCTTGTTGAAGCCACATGGGTCAACTTTCAAATGGCACTACAAGGAGACCATCGCTTAACAATGGTATGGGGTGGTTCTAACGCCTTTCGTCGCGAATTTCTTGAAAAAGGACAGATCTTAGAACGTTGGGACCAAGCAACGATTGAAGACCTCAACACGACTCGCGCTGTTCGAGACGTTAAACGGAAAATCCATTTTGTTCCTGATTGCGTTGCGGTTACGCGCACCGCTAACCGCACATGGGGACAGATTTTTGAATTTACAAATCGGCAGATGATCATGACACGCCACATGGGTTTGTGGGCACAGTGGTTCGGCTGCTTGATGCTCTTTTTACCGAAAGCAGTGCTGGTGTTCGGTGCAATACCTTTTATTTTTTCGAGGCACGCCCTGTTACCTGTTGCTTTCATACCATTTTTTGAGGTGATCAGTTATGGACTCTGTTGTCGAAATCTTCCGCAATGGCTTCGCGACATGCCGAGGGTGCATGACACACTCCGCATCAGTAAATACGTTGCACCATTTTCAATTTTCCTTGCGGGAATCAACGCTTTCTACGCGATGTTCCAGCGTAAGATCGTTTGGGGAGGTGTCCGATATGAAATCCTTTCCGCTACTACCTGCAGGGTTTTGGGACGAGTAAAGGATAAAAAATAGACTTTTTCAGTAAGTAGGTTAGGTTGACCGTGCGAAACCCATAGATGTCAATTTAGTGTCTATTGCGCCTCCCAACCAATGTGTGTATACCATTCGTAAGGTTAAAACCCTACAGTTGAAAACGCAACGTACACTTCGTAAATTGAAACTATGTAGCAATAATGTACATACCTATCTACCAGGGTTATTTAGTTTTCCAATAATTTTGAACTTTTGCTCAAGACTCTCCGCTGTAGGAGCGATCTCCGAATCGCGACTTTTTGGATAAAATGGGCAAAAAGCCTAAAACTAAATAACCCTACCTATCTACCAGGGCTATTTAGTTCTCCGAATATTTAGATTTTCAATTTAAGATTTTCCCCTGTAGGAGCGATCTCCGAATCGCGACTTTTCGGATAAAATGGACAAAAAGCCTAAAACTAAATAACCCTGACCTATCTACAAAACATTCTTGCATTTTTTCCCTAAATATGGGATAGTATACAGTAAGAAAAATTAGGAGTGAAAAATGGGTGTAGAAAAAATTACTAAATCAGACCAAGAATGGAAAGAACAACTATTACCTGAAGAATATAAAGTCACTCGGAAAAAAGGGACTGAACGCGCTTTTACAGGTAAATACCACGATTGCAAAGACCAGGGTACATATCACTGTATCTGCTGTGGGAGTTCTCTGTTTAATTCTGAAACTAAATACGAGTCTGGGACAGGATGGCCCAGTTTTTGGGATCCGGTTGCACCCGAAAGTATTGAGACGAAAACGGATTTCAGCATCTTCTTCATGCCGCGCACTGAAGTTGTTTGTAGCAGTTGTGACGCGCATCTCGGACATGTGTTCAATGATGGACCAAAGCCAACAGGCAAACGTTACTGCCTCAATTCTGCAGCACTTACATTCGTAAAATCAGATGACGAATCCTAATCAAAACATCTGTAAATATAACATGTAATTTTACATCCGATTAATCAAAGGCTGAGTTGACGCCTTGTCTAATGGAAGGAGTTTTAATGGCACTAAGAAGTAGAATCTCATCGCGGTTTCTTGTCAACCAACTTGCAACCGCCGTAACAGAGGACTGGAGTACAACGCGCAAGTTGATGCGTTATCAATTTGCGAAAGAAACCTTTAACATGCGTCACCCGTTTGGTGCGAAGCACGGCAAGGGGGATGATATTCAGTTAGTCAGTCTACGTATTACGGATATGTGTAATTTGCGTTGCCATTCCTGCGGACAGTGGGGTGATAACGGGTATCTTGTAGGCGAATCGCTCAAAGAATTAAAACAACGTGAAGTGCCTGTGGAAATCTATAAAAATCTCGTTGACCAAGTTGTTGATGCGGGTTGGTCGCCTATGTGGTACATCTGGGGTGGCGAACCGATGCTATACCCGGGTATCATCGAATTGATGCACTACATCAAAGAGAAAGGCATGCCCATCTCTCTTGTTAGCAACGCAACCAACATCGCCAGACGCGCAGACGATATTATGGAAACATGTAAAATTGTTTACCTAAGCGTAGACGGACCCGATGAGGAAATTCATAACACACAACGCCCTGGTGTTTCAGAAAATTATGACAACTTTAAGGATGTCAAAGCTGCGTTGGAAACACTCAGTGCGGAGAAAGAAAGACGAAACGTCAATTTCCCTTACATTATCCCGCTCAGCTGCGTCACAATGTATAACATTGATTTTGTAGTTGACCTTTATAAGTTCACCAGTCAATATGCAGACGCACAAATTTTCTACTTGACATGGTGGATAGATGCTGAATCCGCTCAAGAACATACAGAAGACTTTGAGAGTCGTTTCGGATTCAAGCCACAAACACATTATGGATGGATCGGCACATGGAAAGACTTTGATCACGGCGTAATTCTGGATCGGTTTGAAGAGATGGAGAATCTTTCCAATAAGCAAAAACGATGTCCGCCTGTCATGATGCCAAGTCTAAACTCAAAAGGTGAAATTCAACGCTACTACACCGACCATCAGGACACCTTCGGATACAATCAGTGTGTCAGTATCTATATGACTCTTGAAATTGATAGCAACGGCGACGTTAGTCTCTGTCGGGATTACCATGATTATATCATAGGTAACATCAAAGAAGATAAGGTTGTTGATATGTGGAATAATCATAAGGCGTTGAAATTCCGCCAGTCCATTAGCACAGACGGACCTATGCCTGTGTGTCGCCGCTGTTGTGGATTAATGGGATATTAATAACGCTCACGATTAGAACCGTTCCCACAAGAAAAGAGAAAAAGGAAAGATATGAAAATAGGTTTATGTATTCCCGGTACAGCCCGCCAATTGCCCTTCTCAGAACTTTGTAAGTGGTGTGCAGATAACGAATTTGAAGCAATTGATATTGGAGAAATTACCCCCGAAATTGTCAAAACTGCCCGAGATGCAGGTTTGGAAATTGGCACAGCAAATTTACCGGGAGTACGCGAACTTCTTAGTCCAAAAAAATCCACTCAAAAATCCGGTGCACAAAAGGCAATATCTGCTATTGAAACCGCAGCGGACAACGATGTTCACATCATGTTCTGTGTCTTTGTTCCAGAAGATGCAAGCCTCGGACGTTCAAAAAACTATGATATTTGGAAAGATACCATTCCACCTATTGCAGAATTTGCTGAATCCAAAGGCGTAACGATTGCTATAGAAGGATGGCCCGGTCCTGGTCCTACATATCCTGCACTTGGCTGTACGCCTGAGATGTGGCGTGCAATGTTTGCTGATTGTCCATCCTCTGGCTTAGGGCTCAACTATGACCCATCACATCTGGTCAGAATTGGTATTGATCACATTCGCGCCCTTAATGAATTTGCACCTTATGTTAAACATGTTCATGGAAAAGATACTGCTTTTGACGAAGAAGCACTCTACTTGCACGGCAATTTAGGACCGAGTTTTCAGGGTGCACGTGGATTCGGTGAAGATTGGTGGCGATATACAATTCCTGGTGACGGTATTGTAGATTGGCTGAAGGTGGTGCAGATTCTTGAGGATGTAGGTTTTGATGGAATTGTAAGCGTTGAACTTGAGGATTATAGGTATTGGCGTACGTGGGAAGCGGAATCGGAAGGTCTTATTCGTTCTCATGAATTCCTTTCCTGTTTTGTCCGATAAAGATTGAATGTAGATGTAGTGAATCAACGTCAAATGCCATACGCGCACTTGGCGTTGATTTAATTGGAGCGATATAGGTTTCACTATACTTAACGCGAGTTCGACTAATATTGTATGTTAGGTTTCGCATTCGTTCAACCCTTATGTGCCAACTTAAGGGAAAATCACGCGTATCATACCTCCGCACCTACCAGATTGGGACTAATTAGATTTGGTATTATTAAAATGATATTTGAGATTCAATTATGTCAACTTACATCGCTCACGGTGGAAAAGCATCTATCATTACAACCGAAGAAAAACGTGCATTACTACAAGAGGCACTGCTCAAGTTGGGTGGAATACCGAAAAAGATTCTGGTAATTCCGCCAGATATTACTCGCCTCCATTCAAACGCGGGAGAACTCACGCGTATTCTCTATGAACTTTGGGATGCTGCAAACGGCACTACCTTTGATATTCTCCCTGCTATCGGCACACATGCCCCTATGACCGAACCTCAAATTGCCGAGATGTACGGTGACCTGTCCAAAGCAACATATCATGTGCATCACTGGAGGACAGGACTCTATCACTTTGGAGAAGTACCATCCGAATTTATCCACGAGGTGTCTGAGGGTAAACTTGATTATAGCATTCCTGTCGCCGTAAACCGCCATCTTGTAGAGGGAGATTATGAACTTATCATTTCTGTAGGACAGGTGATTCCCCACGAAGTTATCGGCATAGCAAATGGATTTAAAAATGTTCTTGTTGGTGCAGGTGGCGTTGAGATGATTAACAAATCTCATTTCCTCGGTGCCGTAGATGGCATGGAACGACTGATGGGACGAACCGATACCTCTGTCAGAAGAGTCCTGAATTATGCCCACACGCATTATTTGAAACAACTCGGTATTGTGTACGTCATGAGCGTGATGGATGTAGATACAAATGGTGATCGTATCATGCGCGGACTTTACATCGGTGATGATGCTCGGACTTTTGAAACCGCAGCGGAATTGAGTAGAAACGTTAATATGACATTTTTAGATGAACCGTTAAAAAAAGTAGTCGTCCACTTAGATCCGAGAGAGTTTAGAAGCACATGGCTTGGTAACAAGGCTATCTACCGCACACGGATGGCGATGGCGGATGATGGAGAGTTGATTATTATCGCACCGGGGTTACGTGAATTCGGTGAGGATGCTGAAATTGACCGACTCATCCGGAAGTATGGATATTGTGGCACACCTGCAACGCTCAAAGCAGTTGAGGAAAACAGCGAATTGCAAGATAATCTTTCCGCCGCCGCACACTTAATTCACGGCAGTACCGAAGGACGTTTCAAGGTTGTCTATGCGACTGAACATCTTAAGCAAACAGAGATTGAATCAGTTGGTTACAAATGGGCACCTTTAGACGAAGTGCTTTCGCAGTACAATCCAGAAACACTTATAGATGGGTTCAATGACGATGACTTTTTCTATATCAGCGAGCCAGGGCAAGGGTTATGGGCATTGCGTTCGCAGTTTCGTGAGTGACTGAATTTCCATAGAAAGAAGGAGAACAAAAATGCAACCGTTTAAGATTATTATCGAAAAACATACGGATGGCTATGTCGCCTATCCACTTGGATTGAAAGGTGTCGTTATAGGGTGAGGCGACACCTATGAGGAAAGTGTTGCGGATGTAACTTCAGCAATTCGGTTTTATATTGAGACTTTTGGAAAAGAAGAACTTGAAGCAGAAGAACCTGCCTTGGACGTTTTCGTAACCGAAGTGAATATCTGATGCCTCGTTTTCTAAAGTGAACAGGGGCAACGGTTGTGGACATTGCGTTCGCAGTTTAAGTAGTGTTGAGCAGTTCAGGCAATTCAGCAAGACTCCGAATAGTTTCACTCCATCTGTCAACGTACGGATTTTCTCGATCAATAAGTATCGGACGAATGCCTACTCCTTGTGCTCCAATAATATCCGCCTCGTAAGTATCCCCTACATGGACGGTTTCTTCTGCCGAAACTCCAACCGCTTCTAACGTGTACTCGAATATGTAGGCATCTGGTTTTGCTGACCTAACGCGCGTATCATGTGAGGCGACAATTATGTCGAAATAGTGGGCAATACCGAGCCGCTCGGCGAGTGGATCTAATGGTGTGTCCCAATTTGAGACAATAGCTAATTTGTATCCATCATCACGTAAACGTTGGAGTGTTGGAACAGTATCGTTGTAGAGCGATGCTACGTTAGCAGCAAAGAGCGAGTGTCCAGCTTGCAACAATTCCCATGCCATCTGTTCTGCATGTTCCTGAACACCAAGTTCTCGGACAAATTCGCAGTAACTATCCACAATTTTTTGCATTGTGCCAAGCAAGGAGTGTGTAGTAGGGTCCGAATCTGACGCATCCGCATACAGATTCTCGACTGCATCCACATAACGTTCCCAATTAATTTGAAATTGGTACCGATCTGCAATTTTTTGAAGACTATCCTCAAACGGCAGTCCCCAAACACATAATGTTCTATAAAAATCAAAGAAAACGGCTTTTATCATATTTTTGAATACTATCTTTTAATGTATCGGGTTGGATCGGGAATACCAGCATCTTCAAACCCTTTCTTTCGAAGATTGCAACTATCGCATCTGCCACACGCGCCACCATCACTATCTGGATCGTAGCAGCTAAGTGTAAGACTATAGTCAACACCAAGAGTTGTTCCCATTTGGATTATTTCTGCTTTTGTTTTATTAAGAAGAGGGGTGCAGATTGTCAGTTTTATCTTACCTTCAACACCTGCCTGCGTTGCGAGGTTTGCCATCATTTGATAGGCGTGGATATATTCGGGACGACAATCAGGATATCCACTATAATCAATAGCATTCACACCAATGAAAATAGCATCGGCAACAAGCACCTCTGCCCATGCAAGCGCGTAGGAGAGAAAGATGGTATTCCGAGCAGGTACGTATGTAATCGGTATGCTGCCACTTATTTCAGATTCTGACCTGTCTTTTGGCACCTCAATATCTGCTGTTAAGGCTGAAGCACCGAAGGCACGTAGGTCAATGTCAACAATGGTGTGCTGCATTGCATCTAATGACTTTGCAATGTTTTCTGCACAGTGAAGTTCCACCTTATTTCTCTGGCCATACCGAAAACTCAACACATACGTATCATAACCTTCGGCGCGCGCTATTGATAAGCAAGTGGTGGAATCTAAGCCGCCGCTCAGTAGGACGACTGCTTTTGATACATCATGTGGATTAGTGGTAGATTCTATTTTTGTAGACAATTCTTTTCCTTAGTATTATAAGGGACGGCATTGCACCGTCCCTACAAGATTTCACATGCTATTCGCTTTCAAACTCAAGCTTGGCAAAACGGAGAAAAATTCCGCCTCCCGGTCTACCGAAAGGTCCGTTGACTGCTAAGCACGCGATGACATGTTTTGATCCAGGTTCTGCACTTTCGGATACAACAACGCGTTGCGGCGCGTTGAAACCAGAAGCAGCACCGCGTCCCGACTTTCCAAAAGCCAAGTCAATTTCACCATTGACCCAGACCTCACCGTAGTCGTCAATACAGGTGTGGAACCAAATTTTTGAACCGGCAACGGATTTCCCATCAACCTCTTCAGGAATAGTGACAGTAATCCGATACCAACCGAAGCAGAATCCAGACGAGACAACTGCTAGGATATTTTCACAAACGTCCCAACCCGAATCGTCATAATCGGCAAGGCGAGCAGGCGTTTCCGGCAAGTTATCCACCAAACCCCCGTTCGGTTCACCGGGGACAAGCCCATCAGCATAACGCCATTGGGCATTTGTAAGTTCAAGGTGTTCCGCATTTTCTAAATCAAGTTCAGCAATAATCATAGGTGTTCATTCCTTAGTTTAAATTGAATGTGCCAAAGTTTATAGGCAATACCAGTTGAACAAATCAGGAAAATTCCTGAGACAATAAATGGTAAACGAACAGAAATGTTAATTAAAAATCCACTCGCGACGTAACCGATCAAAAACCCGGTACTCCACGCTAAATGTGTTAGACCGACCCCATGTCCTTTCTCATGAGGCTCAGTGAATTCATTGATAAACCGAGGGATAGTGGTTGAAAGTGCCCACGCAGCCCCCGCACCAAGTATTCCAAATATTTCCAAACCAACTAAAGAGTAGTGAAAAAATGCCAACCCAAAAGCGAGAATTGTAACGACTGCATTTGCAACTAAAGCCGGAACTCGATGCCCCACTGCATCACATATTCTACCGGTAGTGAATTGACATATAAAAGCAAACAGTAAACTGAACGCACCGTAATAACCTGTAACCTTATCCCCTGCAATCCGAAAAATAAGGATCGGCATAAGCAGGTTTACGGATCCCCAATAGTAGGTTGGAAAAACGCGTAAACCGATTAACATCCATATTTCAGATCTGCGACATAAGTTTAAGTACTTCCCGACGTTTACGGTTGATTTCCAAATTCCTTCATGCTTCTGTTGGATGTTGCCGACATGTTGTTTAAGACGAGGTAGAAAGAAACATGCACTAACAAACAGTAAGCCGGATAGACATACCGCACCAGTTCCAAAAATGTTATAGTTGATACGACTGATAATCTCGCCTTTGTCATTGAGCCGACCAATAACCTCGCCAGCGATGGCATTTCCGACAGCACTTCCGACAGTGCTGCTAATAAAGTACATTCCTGTTGCGAACCCTAAACGATTCGATGGCACAGCATTGATGAGATACGACTGCCCACCAGCAGTTTTGAATCCAGAAGCGATGCCTTCATAGCAGAGGATACCCCATATAAACAACGGAATCTGTGTCGTGAATAGTCCTCCTATAACAACTGCTCCGGTCATTCCAATTAGCAGTGTCGGTTTTCGTCCAAATCGGTCGCTAAGCGTTCCACCGATGAGTGCTGTTATCCCACCAAGACCGATAGGTATGGCACGTAATAACGCAGCGAAAAGCGCGTTTTTTCCTAAAGTTGATTCGGTGTATACCGGAAAGAAATAGTGTACTGGTCCTGTTATCAATCCGATTACAAACACGATGAGGCAGAGCGAAATGAATCCTCGTGTCCACATCAGAGCACGTCAGAAAATGTGGTCATGGTAGAAATCCTGTCCAACCTGTCATATATCGGTTTCAATTTACGGATTTATTCGCATCAGACTATCTGTAATATTCGGTGCAGCAGTGCCAAGTCCGCAAGCACTTGTTGCCTTCATCACTGCTCCAATTTCCGTAATCAACGCTTTTGATTTCTGGTGCAGCGGTTCAGACAACAATTCCGTGAGTCGATGTGTTCCGATACGACACGGGAAACATTTTCCACAAGATTCCTCAGCGAAAAATTCCATTGCGTTGCGCGCCACATCAAGCATATCTCGTGTGTTATTAAACACCATGATACCAGCAGCACCGAGCATCGCTCCGACCTTTTGGAAACTCGGTTCATCAATAGTAATATCAAGGTTGTTTTCACCGATAAACCCACCTGAAAGTCCCGCCGATGTAATTGCTTGAATTGAACGTCCGTTTTTCGGTCCACCTGCCCATTCGTAAAGTAGTGTCTTCAGTGGAAGTCCGAACGGTACCTCGTAATTCCCAGGTTTTTGTATATCTCCAGAGAGACTGATGATCTTTGTGCCTACCAGACTTTTATCGTAACTCAAATTTTTATACCATTCGGCACCGTGCCGTAGAATCTGAGTAGCGGCGGCGAGTGTCTCCACATTGTTTACTACAGTAGGGAGGTTTTCAAACCCGTGTGTCACAGGGTATGGCGGTCGGTTTCTCGGAAAAGGGTGTTTCCCTTCCAAACTGTTCAACAACGAACCTTCTTCGCCGCACACATAAGCACCCGCCCCGCGTCGAATATAGATGTGAAAATTAAATTGTTCTCCGAGGATTGCATCACCAATTAATCCTTCTGCTTCTGCTTCAGCGAGTGCGTGTTCAAGTGTTTTTAAGGTTTCTGGATATTCATATCGCAAATAGATAAAGCCTCGTGTAGCACCCGTTGCATAAGCTGCAAGTGTCATCCCTTCAATTACTGCATGCGGAGCATAATCAAGTATGACACGATCCTTGAAACAGCCCGGTTCGCCTTCATCCGCATTGCAGACAATCGATTTCGGTTCACCGGGAGCATTCAGAACCGATTCCCACTTCATACCTGTGGGAAATCCCGCACCACCTCTACCAGCAAGTTGACTCTCTTTAAGTGTATCAATAACTTCTTCGGATGTGCGGGACGTTACTGCGCGTTGTAGTCCTTCATAGCCACCAGTGTTTAGATAACCAGCAAACGTCCTGTGGTTCGGTTCGCGAATCTCTGCGAAGATACATTCTTCTCCATCTCCCGGATATGGTGGTGGCAAAGGGGTAGGTTGGACTGAGAGTGTTTCCGCCTGTTTTCCGGTGAGTACTTGATGTCCTTTTAGAACTGGGACACAATCATCACATCTTCCAGCACACGGCATTGAGATTGCGCCTTCGGTTTTAAGTGCTTCAAGGATTTCCATTCCGCCTTGCAACCGACAAACGGGACCGGTGCAAACCCGCGGCGCGCGCTGTCCTGGTGCTTCACATGCAAAGTGATGGTAAAAAGTTAAAGTGCCGAATAGTTCTGCAAGTGGAATTCGAAGTCCGACTGCAATATCGCGTAGTGCATCTTCCGAAATAAACCCGTCCCTATCATGAAACGCGTGTAATATTCCGAGTAGTGGTGCAGGCGCATCACGCCATTTCGCAATCAACTGTGCATTTGTTGGCATATATCTCTCCACTTATAGAACGTCTCTTATACCCAATTAACTTGATTTGTAGTGCAAGGTCCCCGTGCCTCGCAATGCTGACCTTATCAGAAGACTTCTAATCAAGTTAATTTGGTATTATACCCAATTAACGCGATTTGTAGTGTGAGGTCCCCGTGCCTCACACTGCTAACTTTATCGGAAAACTTCTAATCAAGTTAATTTGGTATTATCCATAATCTACTAAAATCGTGTTGCTAATTAGAGTATCAAATTTTAATGATATGGTCAACGTTTTTTGTAATGAATATCAGGAATATTTAGTTTGGACTTACGCAATAGGTAAAAATTGTTTGGACTTAATCAACTTATATTTCTCATACTGGTCTTGAACCTAATAATAATCAATAGAGACAAGGTATACCGCCATGAAAATGCGTTTTTGCTGTGTAGATTTTGCTTGACTTTTATAGCATGAGATAGCATCCTAATAAACATATTTATAGAATACTGTGTATATTAGGAGAATATCTCATGCGAACTCAGCTTATCAAATCAACAGTCTTTTTTCAACAACTTCTTTCTTCTCGTTTTCGGACTTTGAAAGAACGTGTGGTCAAAACCATAATGTTGCTTTCATTGTGTCATCTATTTAGTCTCTATAACCCGAATCAAGTGTCAGATGCGTTATTTATACCGAAAGCGAGCCTATATCGGCACCTGAACGAAGTGAGTCTTTATCAGTGGCAGCATCTATTTGTGCATATCGGATGTTCTGTTGCACTACAGGAGATCCGGAATGCCGAGTCGCAAAGTGCTTCAACACGATCTCGGAAGTGTATCACGATAAGTGTGGATGATACACATAACGCACGAGACGCAAAGAAAGTGTCCTATTGCTACAACTGGTGGTCTTCAAAAGCGAACCAACCGAAAAAAGGACAAAATATATTAGGCATCACTATCAAGATTGGCAAAATGAATATTCCGCTGAATATGTGTCTTGTCAGCAAACAAGGGAGAGGCAATACGGATAAACCCTCCTGTTTTGTTTCTATGCTCAAAGAAATACTGGATTTCTTTGACGCAGAAGGGGTGGATCTTCGGAAATATCCAATCACCTTTGATTCGTGGTATGGCAGTCGCAAACTGATTGACATCTTGCGAAAGATGGGATTTGAGACGATCCTGATACATGCTAAAAACAACTATGTGATGACTATCGGTAAAGAAAAGGCACAACTTTCGGAACATAAAAAGTCTATACAACTACTACCCAATCAATGGGGGTGTAATAAACCGGTCTGTCGCATCAAAGGCAGTAGTCCTACATTTGGAGATGTTGTGCTGTTGTTCTTTCAAGACGGCGGAAAAACACAAACAATGATGGTTTTTGGCAAACCCTTGCGGGCGTGTGAGATACTCCGAATTTGGTCGCAACACCACGGCATAGAACAGTTTTGGCGGCATTTGAAAACAGACTTGAAACTTTCATCAATAAGTTTAGAGGGACGACAGGGGGCTTATGCGAACTTAGGTATAAAAATAGTGAGCTACCTCCTGTTACAGCAAGTGAGTCGTTCAGTGCGTCTAACATTTCATCAAACACAACTTCAACTTTCAGGAAAAAGGCAGATGTTGTCTACTCTCAGCGAGCATTTTCATGAACAAATACAAAGAAAACACTGATAAACATTGATAAACATTGATATCTGAAGAATTTTGATAAATATCAGATCAATTAGTTTTATCAAATCTTCCGCTACAAAACCTCGCCTTTCAAGGCGGGGATGTAGTAGCGGAAACCAAGACCTCCATTGTTGAAAAAACCTTGACCTTCGTCAAAAAATGTGATATAATTAATATCAGACTGGACGCTTCAACGGAACATTTTTGCTGCTAATTCAAAAACTTACATTTGTGGCATTTCATATACCAAGAAAGACGCGTAATGGTGAATCTTGGTTGATTCTATCTATTTTACAATTCAAGGTTGGGATAGCAACCTTTGGAGGAGAGGGTGTTAAACTTGCATAGCAAGCAACCCTTGTTGATACCACAAATGCTTTCGCATAAACTTGCGGAAGCCTCGCCCTTTAGGGCGGGGTCTATCACTGTGC
Organism: Candidatus Poribacteria bacterium; assembly: GCA_965237835.1. Lineage (GTDB taxonomy): Bacteria > Poribacteria > WGA-4E > WGA-4E > WGA-3G > MSPOR6. Next base: position 3,768,746 of record OZ250160.1, read on the forward strand.
TATAATGACCCAAGTTACCATCTTTCATTGGTATTGTATTAAGTTTTTTAGCACCTAACGAGGGATAAGACTATGAAGTATATCTACCACAAAGAGGATGCCGAAGTAGTTCGAATTGAAGAAGAAGCACCGCGAACACTGTACACACTCATTGAACCGAATACTCGGAATACTGAGCATTTTGCGATGGGATTAGAGGAAATTGACCCGAATAGTGAAATTCCGATGCACTCACATAGTGAGGCAGAAGAGATTATTTTTGTGTTTGGTGGGAAAGGGAAGGCGTTCGTTGATGATGAGGTTGCCGAATTGAGACCCGGCGCGGTGATTTATATCCCACCAAACGTTGAACATCGTTTTGTCAACACTGGCGATGAACCGCTCTGGATTACATGGACTCTTTCACCGCCCGGTTTTGAGAAACAGATTCGGAAAATTTCGGATGGTACGGCAGGGATGGAAGTGTTTAGCGAATCGTAATTAAGTTGTCTTAGACGCGCCAACAGACGATGGTGCGACATCGTAATGTGAAAATTCCAATGTAAACGCACCGCGTCCTTGTGTCATGGAACGGAGGCGGGTTGTATATTGAAACGTTTCTGCTAATGGGATGATAGCATTGATGACGTTGGACATGTCTTGAGAACTTGTCGCGTTGATATGTGCACGGCGAGAATTTAAATCTCCGATCACCTTGCCGGTGTGTTCATCTGGCACAGTGATGTGTATTTGCATAATCGGTTCAAGGAGAAGTGGGTTCGCCTGTCGAACTGCCTTTTCAAATGCAAGAACAGCAGCACCCTCATACGCTATTTCGGATGAATCAGTGGGATGCGTGGAGCCTCCTGTAAGCGTTACCTTAATATCCTGCAACGCGTATCCCATAAGTGCACCGGTACCCATTGCGCCTTCAAGTACGTTCTGAATAGCAGGTATAAATTGCCGCGGAATCTGTGTCTCATCGGTTCTATCCTCAAACTGAAAACCTTCGTCTCGTTCCAAAGGTTCTACCTTAAGAAGAACATCGCCGTAAATGCCTTCATCATCTGTTTTATGGATGTGTGTGCCGCGGCCTTCAGCAGTTTTGCTAATCGTCTCGCGATAAGCCACCTGTAATTTGCTCACCCGTGCGTTCACACCAAATTCTCGGATCATACGGTCGGTGAGGATTTCTAAATGGAGTTCACCCATACCGGAGATAATCCGCTGTCCCGTTTCTTTATCAATACCGACAGTAAAAGTTGGGTCTTCGTCCATCAGTTTTTCAAGGGTTTCCTCTAACGTATCCGTATCACTGGCACGTTCAGGTTCAATTGCAATAGAGATAACTGGCGGTGGAAATTCGATCGGTTCAAGCAGCAGCGGGTGATTAACATCACTCAACGTGTGTCCCGTTTTGGTGGTGCGCATCCCAACGAGCGCGACAATATCACCTGCATAGGCGGCATCACAACTCGCCTCTTTATTGGCGTGCATCTGTAAAATACGATTGACACGTTCCCTTTTTTCTGTCGCAACATTATACACGACATCCCCGCGCTTGAGGATACCAGAATAGACGCGGCAATAGACCAATTTATCCACGGTGTCGTGGCTTGCCACTTTAAATGCTAATGCAGAGAAAGGTTCAGTGTCGTCTGCATGACGAATCGCTGTGGCTGCAGTTTCGGTGATATCTTTTCTGGATGATTTTCCTTTAGAAGGTTTTGGAATCTTACCTTCAATTGGCGGCACTTCAACTGGGGAGGGTAAAAAATCAACAACTGCATTGAGGAGCGGTTGAACTCCCTGATTCTTTAGGGAACTACCGCAGAGGATAGGGACTAAACTCCCTTTCAGCGTTGCACTTCGAATACCGGCGATTAATTCGTTTGGTGCAATCTCATTGCCTTCAAGATATTTTTCAAGGAGGTCGTCATCTTCAGATGCTATATTCTCCACAAGAGATTCGCGTGCAATGTCCGCTGCTTCTTGGAATTCCGATGGAATTTCTACTTCTTGAAACGTTTTCCCTTCGTCATCAGCATTCCAATGGATAGCTTTCATTGCAATGAGATCAATTACGCCAGCAAAATCACGTCCCTCACCGAGTGGAATCTGTAATGGAACAGGGTTTGTCCCGAATCGCTCCACCATCATCTCAAGCACACGAGGAAAATTTGCACCGACTCTGTCCATTTTATTGACGAATGCAATGCGCGGTATCTGATAACGTTCCGCTTGATTCCAAACCGTTTCGGATTGCGGTTCAACACCACCGACAGCGCAAAAAAGCGCGATAACACCATCTAAAACCCGTAATGAACGTTCCACCTCTACAGTGAAATCGACGTGTCCGGGGGTATCAATTAGGTGTATTGCATGGTCTTGCCAGAAGCAGGTTGTCGCGGCAGCAGTGATTGTCACCCCACGTTCACGTTCCTGCACCATCCAATCCATCTCAGTAGTGCCATCATCTACCGTACCGATTTTATGTTTTTTGCCGGTATAGAAAAGAATTCGTTCGGTAGTAGTCGTTTTACCTGCATCAATGTGCGCTGCAATACCGATGTTGCGCACCTTTTCAATTGGATATTCGCGTGCCATCTATCTCCTTTATCGCTGTGCAGAGATCAAGAACTCACAATTTCCTAATCTGCAGCTTTAACTTTATCTGTATCTATCCGAACAATGTTAATGTGCCTAACAGCACCCAAAAACCTACGATGCCGACCTCTTTTCCAAGAAAACGGAATCGCTTCCATAATGTAGACTTAATAATGGTTTGAGTCATTTTGTTTTGATAATCTCCTATTTTGCATCAAGATATAAAAATTAAACCATGCACCTAGCGATGTTTCAACGTTCCCCACAAAACTGCAGCTTTACCATGAGGTTGCACATCCAGACTGCCCTTTGAAGGAATAGAAGGTCCTGAAATGATAAAATCATCCAATACAAAATGAGCAAGCGGAGGTTTACTCGCAAACGCAACTATACCGAGGCAATTAATGTGTGGCAGGTTCGGCTCGTCAAACTCAAGGATTTGCTCCCCTTCCGATAATAACTCAAAATGCCCGTTATCAAAGTCAACTTCTATCACCTTTTCAATATCATAATTGATTTGTGGTTGTTGGCCCGGAAATTCTATCGGTCCCCATATTCCCCCTTTCTGAACTACCTTATACCCAATTAACCCGATTTGTAGTGCGAGGTCCCCGTGCCTCGCAATGCCGACTTTATCGGAAAACTTTGAATCAAGTTAATTTGGTATTATAGGTCCGTCTATGTAAACCGATCCCATCATCCAAGTCATGCTGTCCGATGAGAATACCAACATTTGCTTCTTCGACTTCAAGAATAGTTACTTTGACGTTGAGTTTTTCAGCACGGAAAGCAAACCCTATGAATTTCAACACATAACTCTGTCGTCCTCCGCGATTGTCCGGTTCAATCCATACATCCATGTGTCCATCTTTTGCTTTCCAAGTCGTTCTATCATTGGTCTTGTCCACTGCCCAAGCGTCTAAGTGTCCATCTTCAAAATCCTCAACCCAAATTTTAGTAGAACCGTCTTTAACAGCAGTAAATGTCAATATACAGAGGAATGGAAGCAGCAAGTGAAGTCGTTTCATGAACCACCTCTTGTTCAAATTAAGGCAGGAATACGAAGCCCTGTCTCCAAGTTCTATCGTTATTGCAATTAAAATATGAAGTTTTCACACGCTCCATAAACAGTAAGTATTCTGAACCGAACTGAAACTTACTGCCGTTTAAGCTGCCCCCACAAAACGGCAGCCTTGCTTTTAGGCTGCACATCCAGGTTAGCTCCTGAAATGATGAAATCATCTACTATCACTATAGCATCAATATCGCAGCGCTTTGGTAACACTACTATACCAAGATAATTTATTGTTTTGAAGTTATCATCTTGAAAGTCAACGAGTTTTTTACCCTTTGAGTATAATGTAAAAAGCCCTCGTGCAAACGCAATATCAATCTCATTTAATTCCAATTCAATCTGTGGATTTTGATTTCGGAAATTCAATGGACCTCCGATTGTATGATCAACGAATTGATAGGTGCGACGTAAAGGATTAACAAATAGACCTGACATTTCTCACAATTGTTCGGCTCATGTAAAAAATAAGTGCAAATGAAACTTTTTACCCCTATGACCATTGACTTCGTGAAAACAAACGCACACACATTTTACATGAGTGAAGTTTTTCTAATTCCTCTAAACCTAATAACATCAATACGAAATACCTATAAAAAACCCATTTAATGGACAATTTATTCTATTTTGTATTGAAAATAAAGTGCTTTTTTCACATAATGGAGGTTTATCAATTAGTATTTTTTAGCATTTTCATAACCGCGTATTGAGAGACCATAGATAGATACTGATTTCTGAGTGCTTTTGAGAAATATCAGTAGACTCTCTGGATGCTCGCCAATGAAAATGCCCACATTTGCATTCTTTGTATTTACAACCCTCATTTTGACACGGAGTCGGTGTGTCTCAATAGGAAATGCTGTGAACTCCAATGTATAATGTGTCATATGAGGCAATTGTCCACCAAGATTCAAAACACCATTACAGAATGGTTTGGTCTGTACATCTAAGCGTCCGCCTTTTGCCTGCCAAGCGACTTTATCGCGTTGGTGTTCTCGTTTTGTCCAGGAATCAAGGTCTGTGTTAAAGTTTTCTGTCCAGGTCCCTGCTACGATATCTTTAGTAGTAGAGAATATGAACAAACAAAAAATAAAAGATAATACGTAAAGTCGCTTCATTCTTTATCACCGTTTAAGTTCTCCCCACAAAACTGCAGCTTTACCATCAGATTGCACATCCAAACTACCCTTTGAAGAAATAGAGGGGCCCGAAATGATGAAATCATCCAATAGAACATGCCCAAGGGGAACTTCTGACATATATACAAACAGACCGAGACAATCAATGTGTGGCAGGTTCGGCTCATCAAACTTGAGGATATGTTTCCCTTCAGATAACAACTCGAAATGTCCTTTATCAAAAACAATCTCTATCTCATTTTTTATATCATATTGAACATCTGGATCTTGATCGGGGAATTCACCCGGACCCCATATAAAATCTTGGGAGATTTCGTATGAACGTCTAAGAACATTTCTGTCATGTGTGTATTGCCCGATAAAAATACCAGCTTTTGCGTTTTCGACCTCAAGAATGGTTACTTTGACGCGGAGTTGTTCAGCATGAAGTGGAAACCTTATGAATTCCAAATGATGTCTTTGAAAGTGGGCGCGCGGTATTCGTTCCACCCAGACATCCAAGTATCCATCTTTCGGCTGCCATGTGGTTCTGTTGTCTACGTCCTCAAACTCTTTCCATGAATTAAGTTGTGCTTTGTTGAAATCCTCTATCCATGTTTTAGTGTATCCACTCCGAAAGGTAGCACATATAAGCATACAAAGAGATATGATAAGAAGAAATATTCGTTTCATAAGTTTTCACCAATTCCTTAGATGCGTCCACATATCGGTTGAAGAAACCTTCTATAGATATTGTGGCACTTCAGGAAAATACAAATAATACCAAATTAACGGGATCTGTAGTGTGAGGTCCCCGTGCCTCGCAACCGTGTACTATATCAAAAGACTTCTAATCAAGTTAATTTGGTATAATACCACTTTCTTCTCATGTGCCAATATCTTCCTATACCCAATTAACCCGATTCGTAGCGCGAGGTCTCTGGGTCCTCCTCGCAATGCTGACCTTATCAGAAGACTTCAAATCAAGTTAATTTGGTATTACACCGAGCTCACGTTAGAAAACTTTGTGCAGTTACTAACCCTTCTGCATCTAATTTGTCAAGATATTTACGCCTTTGAAGATATTCGGTTTTCCAGTTAGAAAGTAACACAACCTTGTAGAGCAGATGAGTCAGAAGATGTCCTACATTCCATCGTTCCATTGAAGAACAACACCAAGCAATCCAGGATTCCATTCCATGAGAAGTTGATACGCCTTCGGTGCGTCATGTCCAGGTACTCGATGACTAATCATCGGCGCAACGATGAACCGTTTCTGTACTATAAGTGACAACATCAAACGACTGTCATCTTCAGTCGTCCAGAAATTCGGTGATGATTCTTGTCGAGGGCGAATCGAATCGTGAGCACCGTAAAGAATGAGACCCTTTTTGTGAACATCGCGATAAAAGTTAACACTCGGTGTTTCCCCACGTGTGCTTGCCAACAACACAACCCGCGCACCCCAACCTGCAACATCTAACGCGGTGTTAATTGCATCTGGATGTCCTGTTGCCTCAATAACAACTGTAGGACCTTTTTTCATGGTAGCATCAGCCAACCGTTCGGAAAAATCCTTATCTTCAGGGTTGAGGGTATAGTCTGCGCCAACGTTTTTAGAGATTTTAAGGCGACTATCGGTCAAATCTGCCGCAATTACTGGCACTGCCCCACTCAGTTTCGAGAGTTGCAACGCAAGCAAGCCGATGAGTCCCTGCCCTATAACTAAAGTTGTTTCTCCCAATTCAATTCGCGCTTTCCGTACCCCTTGTAAGGCAATAGCACTCAGATTAAAAAAGACTACTTCTTCGGCTGGTGTATCGGATGATTCTACCTTTAGCAACCGATTCGGTGGTGCGACAAAGTGGCTGGTATGCCCCTGTCTTGTGCCAACACGATCACCTACCACAAATCCGCTAACATCTTTTCCGACCTCTACCACTTTTCCGATATTACTATAACCAGGACGCGATGGATACCTACCTTGTGCGTTTGGAAGTCCTAATAAAAAAGCACGTTCTGTGCCGGGACTAATTAGCGTACATTCTGTCGCAACCAGAACTTCATCGTCCTGGATAGGGGGCAATTCAAACTCTTCAATGTCAACTTTGGCGCGATCTGGCCAAATAACCCGTTGTCCTTTCATGAACTCAAACCTCTTAAAAAATGAAGGATAGCCGTTTTTCAGAAGTATACCACAAAAAACGACTATCCTTCAAGTTTTAACGCTCTTCCGTCAAATCCCCATGCTTTAGTTTGTGGGATGTAGACGGCGCATGATGTGTGTGAAAAATAAACTTGACAAACGCCCCGAAAATGTAGTAAATTATAGCAACTTGCAAGTGAGACCTTGTCCAACATCTATTATTTCGGTGTCGTTCATGTAAGTCGCAAGCGGAGTAATAACCCCGCGCCTTGTATCGGCACCCCCATTTATTATTTTTTGCAGGCTGGGGTACCCAGGACAAGAATGCCTGATAAAACCGATCTGATTCGGAATAATAGCCTGCTGGTGGAGCGATAATAAGACGGTGGACTCTCTGAGAAAACCGCAGTTGCTACGAAGCCGAAGCCCCTACCTTTAGGTAGTGGGTGGTATCACTTAGAACCTACTCATTAATATCCATAACGTGAGTTTGATAAAAACAAGATGTCGGGCTTCTCGTAGGGGTTCGGGCTTCTCGTAGGGGTTAGGTAACCTAACCCCTATGAAAATGTCCATTTATGTTTAGAATTTGCTATATATCAAACTCACGTTATCCATATAAGCACGTTTTGTTTTTTAAAGTGTAATGTGCAAATTATCGGTCTTCAGAATTAATCCTGAGTGTAGCATAATGCCCACGCTGGGTAAGATCTTTGAAGTAAACAAATGCGAACTTTTCGCCGTTTTCTTTCAACTCTTTAATGATTTTCTCGTAATCTTTGAGGTTTTCAATGGGTTTATAGTCTATCTCTTTAATGAGATAACCTCTTTGAATACCTCCTTTTGCTGCCGGACTATCTGACTTAACTTTCATAACAATAACGCCAGTTTCGTTTTGGTGCATGTAACGTCTTGCAAGTTGGGGTGTCAATTTTTGAACATGCATTCCAGTAAATGCTTCCGTTTCGTCTTCTTGTTCAGGGAGTATTATTTCAGGATCCGGAGCATCAGGCGGTAATAAAGTTTCTAAAGCCTCTTCAGTCCGTTTCTCCAATTTAGCGGTCAACTGTTTCTTTTTGCCGTTTCGGAGAATTTTTAGTTGGACAGATGTACCAACTGCTGTTGATCCGACAGAATTCCTCAAATGTGACATATCCTGAATTGCCTCTTTGTTGTATTCAAGAATTATGTCGCCTCTACGAAGCCCTGCTTTCTCCGCGGGACTATCAGGACCCACTTCGATAACGAGTACACCTTGTGTCGAGTCAAGTCCAAATTTTTCTGCTAAATCATGATTGATTTCTCCCATTGATATACCGAGCCACCCACGAACAATTTCACCATTCTCAATTAGTTCGGGCAAAATTTGCCGGGCAATATTACTCGGAATCGCGAAGCCTAAACCTATATTCCCCCTCGTGAATCCATCAATAGCAATGTAAGTATTAATCCCTACTAATTCACCACGAATGTTTATCAGTGCTCCGCCGCTGTTACCTCGATTAATCGGTGCATCGGTTTGAATGAATTTTCCATAGGCGGTGAATCCGGGACGTTCTTTCGCACTCACAATGCCGCGCGTTACAGTTTGTGAAAGGTTATGTGGAGTGCCAATTGCAATGACCCACTCGCCAACTTCAAGCGCGTCAGAATCTCCGAACGGTAGGACAGAAAGTTCATTAGCATGAATTTTTATGACAGCTAAATCCGTTCCGCCACCATTTTCTAAGGCAGAATCACGTCCGACTAATTCCGCATCATATTCTTTACCATTTGCCAGAGTGACAGTTATTTTATCTGCTCCTTCAATAACATGGTTATTGGTAAGAATGTAGCCATCATCACTGACAATTACACCGGAACCCACACCCTTAGTAGGTATTGGAGGTCTTGGGTTATTTGGTGTGCTGTTTCTAAAAAGTTCTTCAAGCCAATCTTCGTTATAAAACCTTCTTAACTCTCTGTCCATTCCGTCAGGTGGGATTACTTGTACCCTGGGAACTGGTTGACTAATCTTTCGTTCTGTTGTAATTTGCACAATAGATGATCGCGTCTTCGCAACTAAATTAATGAATGCCCGGTTTGCACGTTCAAGATACTGAAAATCTTCTGATTGAAGTGATTCGTTTGTTTCTCCGATCGCAGTCGGTACAACAAAATCGTTTGTTCCTTGATTAATAACAAGTCCGGCTGCCACGGCAAGTCCGGCTAATATTAATAGTATTGCTGCGCGTCTGCGAAGTATGTTTCTGAAATTTAACATTATATTAATCCTCCAATGTAATTTCGTTTGCCGATAGAACTTTTATATTTATGAGTGTTTACGCACTAAAAACACACCGATTATTAAAAAAAGTTGCAAAAAAAAATATAGCAAGTAAAATTCTGTTTTACTCACCACGCGAAATCCTATCCACATGTTCCCTGACAATAGGTTCCGGGCATGATTTGATAAATAACCACGCACCCGGCACCAGAATAATCATCGCTCCAATGAAAATATCGTCAAAACGCCCAGCTATCGGTACAAAATCAGCTATGAAATCAAAAGGAAAAACGAGGTAGGCAATAGCGAAGGCTCCCGCGAGAATTTCTGCAATAACAAGTATCGTCTTCCGATAGACTGGCACACGCGCATCACGGAAAAGCCGCATCGTAAGACGAATAAAGTTCGGAAGATGGAGAAAGATACGTAAAAAACGAAATATGCCTCGTCCTTTACTGCCAAAGAAAAAAGGATTCATGATGTGTTAATTTTACCAAAATTGATGTGTTTAATGCAAATCAATTATTCCTTTCAACAGTTTTTTCTTGACATCAACTACTTTTGTGAGTACACTATCACAAATAGTTTTTCGTATACAGAAGGAGAAATTATGGCGTCACAACTCGCCGCTCAACTCTATACACTTCGGGAATTCACAAAAACTGAAGCAGACATTGCGGAAACCATGAATAAGGTCAGAAAACTCGGTTACGAAGCAGTTCAATGTTCAGCACTCGGTCCGATTGAACCTGAAGCACTAAAAAAGATTATTGACAATGAAGGTATTACAATTTGCGCAACACACACCAGTTATGCGCGTATGCGTGATGAACCGCAGGCAGTTATTGACGAACATCAATTGTGGGGATGTAAACACGCAGCAATCGGTGGACTACCAGGTGAATATCGCAGTACTGAAGGTTATGCTAAATTTGCTAAAGAAGCATCTGAAGTCGGGGCGCGTCTGGCTGAAGGTGGCTTAACATTTTCCTATCATAACCACAGTTTTGAATTGGAAAATTATGATGGACGCACTGGTCTGCAAATCTTGTATGAGGAAAGCGACCCGAAATATTTCAATAGCGAAATTGATACCTATTGGATTCAGCACGGAGGTGGTGATCCTGCCGAGTGGATCCGCAAGTTAAAAGGACGGGCACATATCGTTCATCTCAAGGATATGGCAGTTAAAGGAAACTCACAAAGGTATGCTGAAGTGGGTGAAGGCAACCTAAATTGGCCAGCTATCTTGGAGGCATGTGAATATGCCGAAGTTGAATGGTATATTATTGAACAAGATTCATGTTATGAACGCGATCCGTTTGAAAGTTTAGGTATCAGTCTTAAAAACCTACAAGAGATGGGACTTTCATAGTTGTAAATATGAGAACGATGAAATCTGAGAGGACATCAAACTCGTTTAATATCCTCTCAGATTTCTTTCTAACACTGCCATTTGTCCTCCAATTGCGTAAACAATTTAACTTGACTTTCACATAAATTTGTGATACTATAATTGGGTAACAAAATTTATTAACGGGGCGTGGCGCAGCCCGGAAGCGCGCTTGAATGGGGTTCAAGAGGTCGCTGGTTCGAATCCAGTCGCCCCGATTTTTCGGGTGTTGAAGCGGATTTATATATATCCGCGCGTTGTCAGTTACAATATAGTTTAATCGGATATGAAGAGGCAATTACAGTCGTGAATAAATCGTGTATCAATGTAGGCATTTTAGGATGGGGTACAGTCGGCACTGGTGTTTCCAAAATTTTGGTAAATCAGAATACCCTTATTTCTAAAAACAGTGGCATCCAATTGTGTCTAAAAAAAGTAGTTAAACGAACACTTCCTGCGTCACGGCATGGAATTGAACTTCCCGACGACTGTTTGACTACCGATCCTGCTGAAGTAGTTGACAATCCTGACATTGATATTGTCGTGGAACTTGTCGGCGGCATTTCAGATGCACATTCACTTATCACTCGTTCAATCCAAAACGGAAAGCATGTTGTGACAGCGAACAAAGCACTCTTGGCAGAGCATGGAGGTGAGTTGTTCCAATTGGCGCAGAAACATCAGGTGAGCCTCAATTTTGAGGCAAGCACAGCGGGCGGTATCCCTATTATCAAAACGCTCCAAGAAAGTTTCACTGCCAATCAAATTCAATCCATATACGGCATTGTTAATGGCACATGTAACTACATGCTCACTGAAATGCACGAACGTGGTGTTGATTTCTCGGATGTACTTGCAGATGCTCAGGAAAAAGGTTACGCTGAAGCCGATCCAACGCTTGATATTGAAGGCATTGATGCCGCCCAGAAGTTGTCACTCCTTATTGCACTTGCCTATGGTGTGAATCTCTCAATTGACCAATTCCATGTTGAAGGTATCACAGACATCTCACAGAAAGAGATTCAATATGCACATGAACTCGGTTATGTCATCAAACTGATCGCAATTGCGAAGTTAACAGAAGATAATCGTGTAGAAGCGCGTGTGCATCCGGCACTTCTGCCGGAGCGAAGTTTGTTAGCAAATGTTAATGGAGCATATAATGCTGTCTGTGTCATCGGTTCGGCTGTCGGACCAACGCTCTTTTATGGGCAAGGGGCAGGTGAAATGCCAACTGCCAGCGCAGTTGTTGCTGATATTATTGATGCTGCGAAATCTATTCAATGGGGTGTCAGTTCACCGATTTCACACGCATGGCTTACAGATTCAAAAACTGAAATTACTGTCTGCTCTATTGAAGACATTGAAACGCGTTATTACCTTCGCTTTGTAGTTATTGACCGCCCGGGAGTCTTAGCGAGTATTGGCAATATTTTAGGAAACTGTCATATCAGTATTTCCTCAGTTATTCAAAAAGAACCACACGATACCGATACTGTTTCACTGATGATGTTAACCCATAAAGCCCGTGAAAAAAATATGAATGCTGCGCTCAAACAGATATTAAAGTTAGATGTCGTTAAAGGTGATGCGAAACTTATCAGAATTGAAGAAGAAGTAGCCTTTTAAGTTAGACGGCAAAATAATGAAAAACACGTTAGTTTTTGACGTAAGAAATATTCGCGACGGTGTCTTCAACTTTCAAGAAGTTGAAGTCTCTGCCTCGCAGCTTGAATTGGACTTTGAGGACATGGATTTTATTAGTCCAGTACGAGGCATTGTGCAATTGCTACGTCACGGTGAGGATAATGTCTACGTCAAAGCGGAGGTATCCACAGAGATTGAAATGCAATGTGGCAGATGTCTTGAACCTTTTAAAACGGACATTGCTGCAACGTTTGAAATGCAATTCACGCCAACTAACAACCACAAAGACGTAGAATCTGAAGGATTTGAAGACGAAGAACGTTATTACGACGGTGAAACGTTTGACATCTCTGAAGGCGCACGACAAGCATTGGTAATACAAATACCGGTTTGGCCCCTCTGCTCACGGACATGTGACGGATTGTGTGTAGGATGTGGTGCAAACCTGAATGAGGAAATCTGCACTTGCGATGATATAGATGAGATTGCACCAGAGACCTCCAATGTAACTTCACCTTTTGCCGAACTTTCACAGTTATTAGAAGCAGCAAAGTTAGATAACAAGTCTAAACCAGAAAATCGTAAGGAGATAATTTCTAAGAATGGCACATCCAAAACGTAGAACATCAAAATCAAAAAAAAGAATGCGGAGAAGTCATCATGCACTCAAGAGTCAAGTCATTACAAGTTGCTCATATTGTGGTGAAATGATGGTTTCGCACCGAGTCTGCAAACATTGTGGGCATTATAAAGGACGATCAATTCTAAAGTCTACAGAGGAAACGTCGACATAGCATCCGCGTCTCAATTCTCGTCGATTTAATTATTCATGCACAATTATTTTGTGTTGAATTAATAATACGGCTAAAAAAGGATCCTTTTGTATGGAGCGATATGCAGCAATCACAGGGACAGGTGCTTATCTACCTGAAACCGTTTTAACTAATTCTGATCTCGAAAAGATGGTGGATACCAGTGACGAGTGGATTCGCCAACGCACAGGCATTGTTGAGAGGAGAATCGCCGAAGATGATGTCGCTACATCTGACCTAAGTGTGCAAGCTGCTCAAATTGCAATTAAACGTGCACAAATCGACCCAATCGACATTGAGATGATTCTCGTTGCTACTGTTACACCCGACACAGTTTTCCCATCAACTGGTTGTTATGTACAGAAAGGGATTGGTGCTAAAAACGCATCTGCAATGGATATTTCGGCTGCATGCTCGGGTTTTTTGTATGGACTTGATTTAGCAAATGGCTTGATTATATCTGGACAGTATGATACTATTCTTGTGATTGGTGGAGAAGTTTTCAACAATATCGTAGATTGGAACGATAGAAACACTTGTGTCCTTTTTGGAGATGGTGCAGGTGCTGCTGTTGTTCAAGCCACTGAAGAACCAAAAGGAATCCTTGCCTCTTACATCGGTTCTGATGGTGATTATGCTGACATCAATCTACTTGGAATACCTGCGGGTGGGTCAAGAATGCCGATAACATCAGATGTAATTGATCAGAATCTGAACAAGATTCAGATGAATGGTCGGGAAGTTTTCAAACTTGGTGTTCGGCTTATGCCAGAGGCAGCAGAGCGCGTACTACGGAAGGCGAATTTCAGTATTGATGATATTGATCTATTAATACCGCATCAAGCGAACTTGCGTATTATTGAAGCAGTGGGACACAGGCTTGGTGTGCCGCGAGAAAAGGTATATGTGAACGTTGACAAATACGGCAATACCTCTGCAGCAACGATAATCATCGCATTAGATGAAGCGATTCAAGAAGGACGCGCAAAACCAGGGGATCTGATACTGCTTGTTACTTTCGGTGCTGGTTTGACATGGGGAAGTACACTCTTACGGTTGTAAAAGCGGAATATAGTTAAAGTATAAATTTGCATATTGCTATGTAACACTCTATCAACAATAGACTTTTTATTTCACGCAAAATTTCGTTTAAACACTACACAAATGACGCAAATCGCCTTTATTTTCCCAGGACAGGGATCACAGAAAGTTGGCATGGGGGTTGATTTGGCACAGACCTACCCAATTGCCAAAGCCGTTTTTGATGAGGCAGATATATCTTTAGGAAGAGCATTAAGCCAACTCTGTTTTGAAGGACCTGAAACAGAATTAAAACAGACAGAAAACACACAACTCGCTATTTTGACGTGCAGCGTCGCTACGTTGAATGTACTAATACAATTAGGTATTGTGCCGAAGGTTGTCGCAGGACATAGTTTGGGGGAGTATTCCGCGCTTGTAGCATCTGGTGTTCTGGATTTCTCAGATGCATTGCGATTAGTCAGTGCCCGCGCACAGTTTATGGCGGAAGCAGGTGAAAAACAGAACGGCACAATGGCAGCAATCCTTGGTATGGAAGCATCGCAACTTCAACATCTCTGTGACAAAGTTGATGGTGTAGTAAAAATCGCCAATTACAACTGCCCCGGACAATTGGTAATCTCAGGTGAAGTTGATGCTGTCAATCAGGTTGTTTCTCTCGCTTCTGCAGAAATTGGTGCAAGACGGTGTCGCCTCTTGCCGGTAAGTGGCGCCTTTCACTCACCACTGATGGAATCAGCACAACAAAAGTTTCAACTTGTCCTTGACTCGGTGATGTTACATCCGCCAGAAATTGATATAGTGATGAACGTTACAGGTGAGCATACAACAGATACTGATGACATCAAACATTTACTCTTTCAACAGATTACACAACCTGTTCAATGGAAAAAAACGCTACTCACTATAGCGAAAACTCGTATTACAAACTATGTAGAGGTAGGACCGGGAAAGGTTTTGTCTGGATTGGTGAAACGGACACTGCCCGATAGCATTTCCTCAAACGTTGAAGATGTTGATACACTTTCACGTGTGATAGATGAATATGGAAACGGTGAATAAATGGATGTGACAGCAAACCAGTCTGTTTTTAAGATAGGTATGTTGGAGGGAAAAACAGCAATTGTTACAGGTGCTTCCCGCGGCATTGGTGCTGCAATTGCCCACAGACTCTGTGAAGTTGGGGCAAATGTTGTCATCTGTTCGCGATCCACCGAGAGTGTCTCGCAAACTGCTAATGTATTGAAAGACAACGGTTACACTGTACACGCAATGGCTGCTGACATTTCTCAGAAGGCAGATGTTGAAGCACTTATTGAAGAAACACTTGAAAAATTTTCACAAATTGATATCCTTGTGAATAATGCTGGCATCACACGTGATATGTTACTCATGCGTCTCAAAGACGAAGATTGGGATGCAGTGATTCAGACAAATCTTACGGGAACGATGTATTGCAGTCGTGCTGTTCTACGTCCTATGATACGTCAGAAAAGTGGACGCATTATCAACATCTCGTCAGTTATCGGATTAATGGGAAATGCTGGACAAGCAAGTTATGCCGCAGCGAAAGCTGGCATCCTAGGTTTAACAAAAACAACTGCTAAAGAGGTAGGCACACGAGGCATAACTGTAAACGCTATCGCACCCGGATTTATTACGACCGACATGACTGCGAAAATTCCCGAAGAGTTTCAAAAAAAACTACTTGAACTTATTCCATTACAGAACTTTGGCATTCCAGAAGATGTCGCAGACGCAGTCTGCTTCTTGGCATCCGATGCCGCACGCTATATCACCGGTCAAACTCTTCAGGTCGACGGTGGCATGGTGATGTAACTTGATATATCAATAAATTCTGCCTACAGGCAGCAAAATTTGTCTTTCTTACTTTCGCTTACCGTAGGAACAGGGCATATTGGTTAAGGATATGGAACTTGTCCTACAAATCAACCTTTATAATTTTAACACATAGGAGATTAAATTACAGATATGGCAACAAACGAAGAACGACTTATTGAAATTATCGCGCACCAACTCGGTGTCGCCGCAGATAACGTTACCTCCGATGCTTCATTCATGGAAGACCTGGGGGCAGACTCGCTTGATACTGTTGAATTAGTCATGGCACTTGAAGAGGAGTTTGACCTTGAAATTCCTGACAGTGATGCTGAAAAAATACAAACTGTTCAAGATGCCCTTGATTACTTAGATGAGAATGCATAGATTCACATATTCCCACAATTTTCTTGAGGGCATGTAGACGAATACTACAAGCCCTCTACACTTACTTAAGATAAAGGATCGGTCTTATGGAGCGTGTAGTTATTACAGGAATCGGTGTTGTCAATGCAATTGCCAACACGAAAGAAGAATATTGGGATGCGCTTGCTGTTGGTAAAAACGGAATCGGACCTTTAACCTCTTTTGATGCAAGCAAATATCGCACACAGGTCGCCGCAGAGGTTAAAAACTTTGAAGCGGAAAAGTATCTCGATAAGAAAGCAGCATCCCATTTGCCGCTTTTTATTCAGTATGCCCTCGCGGCTTCTACGATGGCACATGAAGATTCAGACTTGGACATTTCCAAGGTTGATCCCTATCGAGCTGGAGTCCAAATAGGTTCCGGTGTCGGCGGCATAGGTGTACTTGAAGATAACGCGAAAATCCTAATTGAGAAAGGTCCTAAGCGCGTCAGTCCATTTCTTGTACCATTTATGATCATAAACATGGCATCTGGACAAGTCTCTATCCAGTTCAACCTCAAAGGTCCCAATTCGGCTTCTGTTACCGCTTGTGCATCTTCAAACCATTCCATCGGTGAGTCATTTCGTTTGATTCAACACGGATATGCAGATGTGATGTTTACAGGTGGGGCTGAATCTGCTATGACTCCTTTGGCTTTTGCGGGGTTCTGCTCGATGCGTGCAATGTCCGCACGCAACCATGAACCTGAACGCGCGTCTCGTCCATTCAATAAAGACCGGGATGGATTTGTTATGGGGGAGGGGGCAGGAGTTCTTATCCTTGAATCGCTTTCGCATGCTAAAAAACGTGGTGCCTATATCTACGCTGAAATAGTTGGTTACGGAATGACTTCGGATGCACATGATATGGTGAGTCCACCTAATAACGGCGAAGGTGCAGCTAAAGCGATGGAGTTTGCACTCAGCGATGCCAATTTTTCGATAGACGTTGTCGATTATATCAACGCACACGGCACTTCAACTCCACTTGGTGATGTCTCTGAAACTAACGCAATTAAATCTCTCTTCGGAGAACTAGCCTACAAAATTCCGGTTAGTTCAACGAAATCTATGGTTGGACATCTACTCGGTGCAGCGGGGGCTGTGGAACTTATTGCCTGCTTAGGCGGAATGGAAAAAGGGTTCCTACCACCAACTATCAACTACGAAGTACCGGATGAAGAGTGTGATTTAGATTATGTTCCGAACGAGAGTCGAGAAGCAATGATTGAGGTTGCACTTTCCAACGCATTCGGCTTTGGTGGACACAACACCTCAATTGTTATCCGAAAATATTCAGGTTAGGAGTTGATTCATCAGTCCAGTTTTTACCACTTGGAAACCTCGTGCATTTAGCATACATCGGCTTCGGCAGCAACATTGGCGACAGACTTTCGTATATTCAGAACGCTATCAATTCCTTATCGGAAGTTGAGGAGATCGCTTTAAAACAGATTTCCTCCCTCTACAAAACCGCTCCAGTCGGATATGAAACACAGGCAGATTTTCTAAACGGTATTGTTGCAATTAACACTTGCCTTGCCCCTCATAACCTGCTGTACACCTTAAAAGATATTGAAACTACTGTTGGCAGACAGCATTGCACTCGTTGGGGTCCGAGAGAGATTGACATGGATGTGTTGATCTATGGAGACCTTATCCTGCGAACACCTGATCTTGTTATTCCACATCCAGAAATGCATCTCAGACGTTTCGTGCTTGCCCCGTTAGCGGAGATTGCACCCGACCTTGTGCATCCAGTTTTTAAAGAGTCGATCCAAACGCTACTCAGTCGTCTTGAGGATGACAAATCTGTTGTAAAAAATGAAGATTGTTTTATAGTATTCCCTCTATCATCTTAATAACATTTCTGTAGCACAAACTCGTTGTTTCTACTACTTTACCCAGTAAAATTCTCAGAGCCATTCAATTGTCCAGTAATTCTCACCTGATGCTCAGGTCGATCTTCTGTAGGAGCGATCTCCGAATCGCGACCCTCTCTAAAATGTCCTGAAAAACTTGAAAACTGAATGGCTCTGGTAAAATTCTCTTTTCCTATAGATTTTCGCACTGCAATCTGATATAATTCCCTCAACTATTTAAGGAGCATAAAGAGATGCGATGGTTTGAGACCCGCGGTCCCGTTTATCCGGAGGATAACTACGTTGTCGCACGGACAGAGGAACTCGCTGATTTTGTAGATCGGTTGGAAAAGGGCAGATATATAGTCCTCTTTGCACCGCGTCAGACAGGCAAGACTACGTTTTTTCAAAATAGTCTTGACGCTCTTGAAAACAAAGAAGGTTTATATTTCACAATACAACTGAATTTTGAGAGGTACGCAGATGTATCCTTATCCGATTTTTACGAATACCTATACGACGATCTTCGCATAAAGATTGAAAATGGCTTTGAAAGGCAAGGTAGTAGACCTTCTGAAGATATAGCCTATTTTTTGGATAACGCTGAGATAACTGACCATGTTTCGATGGGACAATTCTTTAATCAACTTGGGAGTTTGTTGGAAAAGCAGCGATTTGTTATGGTTATTGATGAATTTGATGGCATACCACAAGATGCTGTTAGAGGGTTTCTGCACTCACTCCGCCAAATCTACATCTCTGGTAAAATGCGATGTCCTTACAGTATCGGCATTGTCGGTGTCAAGAATATCCCTCAACTGAATTATGATCGTTCTATCTCGCCTTTTAATATACAAGACGAATTCAAATTACCCAGTTTCACACTTGAACAAGTACAAGAACTTCTTTCGCAGTATACGGATGAAGTTGGACAACCTTTTGATACCGATGTTATCAATTCTATTCACAAACAGACTGCGGGACAACCAGTGCTTGTGAATCGATTCGGACAGATTCTTACTGAGGAAATGGATGTTCCGAAAAGTGAACCAATTACAATGGAACACTTTTCAAAAGCACACATCAAACTCCTTCGCGAACGAAACACGAATATAGATCATCTGATAACAAATATCCGTAGAGATCGACGATTTGAAGCACTTCTCATGAAGATCGCTTCTTACGATGACAGTGTAGAATTCAGCCTTTACAATGAACTTATCAGTGAACTTGCTACTTATGGCGTAATTGCCGAAGGTGCTGATGGAAGATGCGAAATTATCAACCCAATTTATCACTATTGCATTATGCAAGCATTTAAACCAGCGGTAAATGGGTTAGAGCAAGATTATTTACCCGAGGACACTTTGGATGGATTTCAAGATTACCTCACATCGGATGGACATATTCAGATGGATGCGTTCCTTGACAACTTCCGAGACTTTATCGCCCGTGCAGGCTTCAAGATCCTACAAGTTCCCGAAACACCACAAGAATACGTCGGACAACATCTTCTCTTCGCTTATCTAAGCCATTTTGTCCAGATTATGGGTGGATCTATGTACCTTGAAGTCCAAACAGGACGTGGAAGAATGGATATTCTCATCCTTCACAACAACCGAAAATACATTGTTGAAACCAAAATATGGGGTGGAGATACTCGATATCAAGCAGGAAAGGCACAACTCGCTGTCTACGTTAGATCCGAAAAAGCGATGGAGGGATATTATGTAGTGTTTGATCACCGCAAGACACCAGAACCTCGTGTAGAGACAGAAACAATTGACGGCTTGACAATTCGCAGTTATGTCATTCCTGTGATACAAGAACTCCCTTCGTCAAGTTAGTTATAACACTATAACTATAATAATTGACATTTAACTTGCTAAACCACTTTAAACATGATATATTTTAAGTAATAAATTACTCTAAAATGCCAGAATTATAATCATAAATAAATAGTGGAAGCGAATTTGACTCTAACTAATCCTTACTTGTCCCATCAGCAACCACCACCTGCACATAGTTACCGATACCGACAGTGGTGTTCAAAAGGTTATCAACCAGGACTTCACCCTATTTCGCCTGATAGTGAATTAGGTACATTCATTGGTCAGATGGGATGGGTTGGCGCACATGCACATGCACACGACTATCTATGGGCGTCTGCAGGCAACATGGGAGTGATACTTTCAGAACAGGTAGATCAGAAATTTCTGATTGCTTACGATGAATCACCACGGTATGCACTTCCTTCAGCAATTGTCGTCAAGGGGTTAGCGGGTAGACATGTACTTTTGACAAAATCAGGGTCACGGTTAGACCTAATCGCTATAGAACATCCAGCACTCAACGTTACTATCATTGAAGTAGAACCGGATGGAACACATTATAGAATGCGCTTTGGTACACAGACACAAACAGAGATCGATAACACCGTAGAAACAGAAAACGCGTCAAACCCTTGTGTTCCAACCAGTGAAATGTTTCATTATCTGCTAATTTTTGAGCAACTTGAAACACACGGATTCCAAGCATTAGCTCACTTACAACCGAAGTTTTTAAACCTAATTTCTCGCACAGAACACGGACATCCGGATCGTTTTTATCAGTTTCTTAAAGGTTATGAACCAGAAACGCCAATCATATACGATGCTTCCGGTGGCATTGGATTCGTCCAAGAGAGAGTGCCTGGAATACCCGAATTGTCGTATGAGAGTTTACGCCTCTTTGAAAACGGATTCAACGCGATGCGTCATATTCTATACTGGGTTGGACATGGCACCTTCTCACGTGGGGCAGATCTCTTAGATGCATATAAACACGCAGAATATTTTGAAGCGGTCGCACGTATGGCTTGGGAGGCTAATCAAGGAAAAGTGTCTGCAGAAGCGTATAGCGAAGAAATTGTCAACTGCATCCTTCGCGAGTTTAACGCAAGCCGCACTCAGACAAAAAATGAAGCCTTAGAGCAAGATGAGACAACAGTACAATTAGACCTTGAACAAGAAAATCGAACATCTCAAAATCTATACAACTATCCGTAGAACCTTTAAAGTGGTATTGTAATAGGATACGGCACTTAACATCGGTATTCGCAAGGGAGATAATTTCTTTATGAATGAGACTCAACAGGTGCTCGTGGACGAAGAAGCACAAGAACCACAAGAAACAAAACCGCAAAACTTAGAATCCTATCTTCGAGATAATATCTTTGGTGACGATTTTCGCGATTATAATGATAAACTTCAAAAATTGACACAAGAAATCTCAGGAATGGAAGCAAGGTTGTTGAGGGAAATATCGGATGTTAAAGCACAATATGGAAATATGCCCGACAACATTACGCAACGTGTTGATAACCGTATTGACGAACTGATTAGCCGTGGGGAAAACGACCTTGAGAAATTATCAATGCTTATCAATGAGTTTGCAACTGATTTCCAAGCGCAAATTGATCAATTTCGCACGGAAACACAAATGCTCGAAAGCACCAATCAAATAGACCGACAGAAGTTAGCAGATGTATTGATAGAAATCGCCACACAACTAAAAAAAGAACTATGAAAAACACAACTTCTTTTCTCATCTTTATTCTTTTGTTTACACAGAACAGTCTTACACTTCATGCTTCAGACCAAGCAGTGCAGTTAGAAGGTGAAGAGATCTCAATCATCGCTGTTGGAGACATAACAATTGGCAGCAACTTCACATCATTGATTGAACGTCAAGGTGCAGGTATATTTTTCAAAGGTACTGCGTCCATCATTCAATCTGCAGATGTTGCAACTGTATCCCTGAATAGCAGCATTTCCGATAGAGGGGAACCGGATCCTAATCGTGAACCACGTTTCCGTGCTGCCCCCGGTCTTGCACGTGCACTCGCAAATGCCGGTTTTGATGCCGTTTCCTTAGCGACTCCATACATCATGGATTTTGGGGTTGAGGCACTTGAAGATACGGTCACCAACTTGGAGTGGTATAACGTAAAATCAATGGGAGCAGGAAGTTCACCTGCAGCCGCAAACGCACCTGCATGGTTAGAAGTTAACTCTAAAAAAATCGCACTGTTGTCGTATTTACGCGGAAATGAATTCAATATGGCTTCGTTGGAACTGGTCGCTTCTGCCGCATACAGTCAAATGATACATGCTGTCCAACAAGTAGATAGCAGCGCAGAACTTGTGATTGTCTGGCTCCATTGGGGTAAAAGAGAAGCAGAAATAAAGACGCGACAAGCGAGCATTGATCGTCAACGCATTTTCGCCCAAGCACTCATTGAAGCTGGGGCTGATTTGGTCTTATGCCAGCAACTCCATACGCTTGGAGGTATTGAAATCTACAACGGAAAACCTATAGTCTACAGTCTCGCAGACTTCATCTATGACACCTATGAATTACAGCATGCACGTACAATTATCCCAAAAGTGACTTTTGTTGAAGGAACACTCAAATCTATTGAATTGATACCTATCTTGGTTGATAAGTTGGGCGCGACAATTCCTCAACCGAGTCTTCTGGAAGCGAAAGATCGCGAGGCAGAAAATCCCAATGCGAAACTTGATGAATCTGCTTTAGAAACATTAAAAAACTATCAGAAAAGGTGTGCTGTACATAATACAAAGGTAACCATTGAAGGAGAACGCGGGTGGATTAACAGTGTCTACAAAACCCAGTAGAAGTGTTTTGAAAGTGCACCATCCCATATAAGCACTTGCCTTGTGTGAAATTCTTTACATGTGACTTGCTGAGGCTTTTAAAACAATAACTAAATCCGAAACAATGGTGCAATGCGTCTGAGAGTAATATAAAAAGGAAAAGAGATAACAATGGAAAATGAACACAATACCAATTTAGAACCTGAAAACCCTGAAGAACATGATAGTTCTATTGAACAAGAAAATTTGGAAACTGTGGAACTACCTATCCTTCCCGTGAACGATCTGGTGATATTTCCCTATATGCCACCAGTTCCACCTTTTCCTCCACATCATGTGGCACTTTCAGGGAAGATGGTTATGGATGCTGTTGACGATGCGATGCTAAACGGCGAACGGGTACTCTGTATCTTCCAAACCAATTCTGGTCGCAGCTTGGATATCGATCCACGCGAAGTGAAGGATATAACTCTGGAAGAATTAAGCCCTATTGGCAGCTTAATTCATATTCTCCGCGCGAAAAAAGATGATGAGGACGTGTTGTTTCTTGCACACGGTCGCGCGCGGGTTCAGATCGAGGAAATTCTTCACACCGAACCGTTTTTGAAAGCACGGGTACGACTATTGGAAGATGAAGAAGATTCTGAAGAACTCGTTGAAGAAGATTTGGAGATTGAGGCACTTGTCCGCAGCACTGATGAAATGTTCCAACGCATTGTTCAACTCTCCTCACGTTATCAAGATGAACACGGTCTCATGACAAAAAATATTGAGGAACCCGGTCGATTAGCCGATTATATCGCTGCTGTATTAGACCTGAAGCCTCAAGAAAAGCAACAGGTTCTTGAGGCAATCCCTATCCCGGATCGGCTTAATAAGCTTGCTGTTATTCTCGCAAGAGAGGTTGACCTTCATGAGTTGGAAAGCAAAATTCAATCTAATGCACAAGCCGTTATCAATAAAGGGCAACGCGAATACTTTTTGCGTGAACAACTCAAAGCAATTCAGACAGAACTTGGTGAGGCAGATGATTTATCTTCGGATGTAAACGATATGCGGGAACAACTGAAAAAAGCAGACTTACCGCAAAAAGCACACAAAGCCGCTACCAAAGAACTCAATCGTCTTTCCAAAATGCAGTCCTATTCTCCAGAATCAACCGTATCACGGAATTATTTGGATTGGCTCCTGAATCTACCTTGGAAAGTCAACACAGAGGACTCAATTGACCTTTCAAAAGCGATGAAGATCCTTGACGCAGATCACTACAATTTGACGAAAGTCAAAGAACGAATCGTTGAGCATCTTGCTGTGCGAATTCTCAAAGATGATATGAAAGGACCTATCTTTTGCTTCGTTGGACCGCCGGGAGTGGGAAAAACATCTCTCGGCAGATCAATTGCTCGCGCTATCGGTAGAAAATTTGTCCGCATTTCATTAGGAGGGATGCACGACGAAGCCGAGATCCGTGGACATCGGCGTACTTACATCGGTTCAATGCCCGGTCGTGTCATTAAAGGGTTACGACAGGCAGAATCAAATAATCCAGTCTTTATGCTTGACGAAGTAGACAAACTCGGTTCAGATTTTCGCGGTGATCCTGCGGCAGCATTGCTTGAAGTACTTGACCCTGAACAAAACCATGCATTTACCGATAACTATTTGGATGTCCCATTTGACCTGTCACAGATCATGTTCATCACGACAGCAAACCAACTTTACACAATTCCGCCACCGCTTCGTGACCGAATGGAAACAATTGAGTTACCAGGCTACACTTCAACTGAGAAGAAGCAGATTGCAAAACAGTACCTCCTTCCGCGCCAACTTAAGGAAAACGGTATTACTAAGAAACAATTGGGAATCTCCGATGCAGCGATTGGAAAAATCGTCAAAGAATATACTCGCGAGGCAGGTGTCCGGAATTTGGAGCGCGAACTTGGCACACTCTGTCGTAAATCTGCACGCCGTATTGTAGAAGGTCAAACTGACCGCAACAAGATTGGCGTTAGGGAAATACCGAATTATCTCGGTCCCCAGAGGTTCGATTCCGAAATAGCAGGTAGAACTGCTGATGTCGGTATTGCTACTGGTCTCTCTGTTACACCAGGGGGTGGTGAAATCCTGTTTATAGAAGCAACTGCCTCCCAAAAGCAAAGTGGAAAGGGAGAACTGCTTATCACAGGGCAAATAGGTAGTGTTATGCAGGAATCGGCACAAACCGCATTGACTTATATCAAATCGCAAGCGTCTTCATTGGAATTCGATTCACACGTCCTACAGGACGACATTCATATACATGTTCCTGCAGGTGCTATTCCTAAAGACGGTCCTTCCGCAGGTATAACAATGGCCGCTGCCCTCGCATCCATTGCTACTAAGCGAGCTATTAGCCCAGAAGTTGCTATGACTGGAGAGTTGACTTTAAGAGGTAGAGTGTTACCTGTTGGCGGTGTCAAGGAGAAAGTCCTCGCCGCGAAACAGGCAGGTATTAAAAAAATCATTGTCCCACAAGGGAATCAAAAGGATTTTGTTGAAATCCCTGAGGATATCCAAGATGGACTCGTATTCTCCTTTGTCGAAAATATGAACGAAGTTTTTTCTGAGGTATTTGTATAATTTGTTGGAAAGTTTCTAAACCTATAATGTTTATGAATTAATTGGAAACCGGCACTTGACAGCAGTATCGAATTTGGACGTTAAAACCGGAGGTATTGCATAGCCTCCTCTGAATTGGTGAATATAATATCACCATGAATTCCTTGTTAAGGAAGGAGATGTGACATGAAAAACGTAAGATGGAATAGTAAAGTTCCTGTCCTCATCGTATGTGCCATCACCGCATTTACATACATGATGGCTTCTCCATTCTGTTGGGGAAATACAGAAAGTGAAATACAACTTGAAAATGAGACAAATGAACGCGCGCCTCTTTTTCTTAAAGATATCGCGCCTATTCTCGACAAACAGGGCTGTTCCGCCGGTCTCTGTCACGGCAAATTCGGCGGGCAAGGTGGCTTAAATTTATCCTTGCTTACTCTCAATCCTGAAGCTGATCATAAACCGATTGTACACCACAACCGTGGTAGACGAATCAACCTGCTTGAACCGGAACAGAGTCTCCTTTATCTTAAACCTACCGGGCAGATTCCACACACAGGCGGTACGAGATTTAAGGTTGATTCTGATGAAGCAAAGACTATTTTACGGTGGATCGCTGCGGGGGCACCTTTCTCACCTGACGAACCGCGTCTACAAAAACTTGAAATTGAACCAAAAGAAGCAACCTTTTCCGCTGTCAATGAAACGAAGCAGCTAAAGGTACTTGCTCATTTTACTGATGGATCTATAAAAGATGTTACACACCAAGCTGTCTATGAGTCTAAAGATGAACCAGTCGCTCATGTCTCCCCATCTGGGTTGGTGAAAAGTGTGCGTTGGGGTGGCACTGGTATCTTGGCAAGATATTTAAGTGTTGTCACCTCCTCTTTTATTACCGTGCCAAGAGAAACCGATGGGAAACCATATCCTGAATTCCTGACAAACAATTTCATTGATGAATTCGTTGCAGCCAAACTAAAAAAATTAAATGTGCGTCCTTCTGAACTCTCATCAGATTCCGAATTCATTCGACGTATCTATCTGGATACGGTTGGAAAGTTGCCTACACCTGAAAAGGTCAAACATTTTCTGGCTGATTCAACATCAGAGAAACGCTCAAACCTGATTGACGAACTTATGGAAACGCCGGAATGGGTTGATTTGCGCACTTTAAAAATGGCAGATATGTTGCGGGTACATCCCCGTCGATTAGGAAATGGTGAATTTGGTGAACGCGCTGCTGTTTTATTTCACCAGTTTATCCGAGATTCCGTTGCTGAAAACAGACCTTATGACAAGTTTGTACACGAAATTTTGACTGCTCGTGGCAGCACCTATCAACACGGTCCGACCAACTATTATCGAATTGAACGGCAACCTGCAGGTAGAGCTGAAACCACCGCACAAGTGTTCTTAGGTATTCGTCTCAGTTGTGCTCGCTGTCATAAACATCCGTTTGACCAATGGACAACCGATGATTATTGGAACTTCGCCGCATTCACAGGAAAGGTTAACACTCGTGGTGGGGAACTCTACCAAGAGTTAGTAGTCTACCATAACCCAGGAGGACGAGTCATTAACCAATCTGTCCAAGGGAATCGAGGACAAGTCGCACAACCGACATTCCTTGGCGGAGAAGTGCTTCCAGAGACGTATAGAACTGAGGCAGTAAAACATCTCGCAGACTGGATTACTGCAGATTCAAATCCATACTTCGCCAAAGCTACCGTCAACCGTTTGTGGAGTTACTATTTCGGTAGAGGTATCGTTGATCCTGTTGACGATATGCGCGCCACAACACCCGCAAGCGTTGAAGGACTCTTGGAAGCCTTAGCGCAAGAGTTTATCCGAAGCGGGTATGATGCCAGACATATTATCAAACTGATTTTTAACTCTCGTACCTATCAACTTTCTGCTGAGCCGAATGAAACGAACAAATTAGACGATAGATTTTTCTCCCGTTTCATGCCACGCCCGTTGATGGCACAAGTATTACTTGATGTCCTCAATGATGTGACAGGAAAATCGGAGAAATTTGGGAGATATCCAGAAGGCACGCGCGCCGTTGAGTTGCCGTTACCTGTGAGTTCCCGGTTCCTTAATATCTTCGGACGTTCCGATAGGGAGTTCCTTGGTAACTTAGATCCGTTCCTGGAACCCACGCTCATTCAAGCACTTCACATCATCAACTCGCCTTATATCAACGGAAAGTTGAGAGACGGTAAAGGTACAATCACACAACTTCTTGAACCGAAGTCTGGTGAAAAGCTGCAACAGGCTGAATTGATCAATGAATTGTATCTTATGACTTTGAGTCGTTTCCCCACTAAAAAAGAACTTGAAACGGCTAAGACATATCTTGTTGATAAATCCAAAAGACGTGAAGACACGGAAGATCTGCTTTGGGCTCTCATATCGTCCCGATCCTTCCTTTTCAATCGGTAAGAGTACGTCGACATTAACCTTTAAGTCAGGTGTGGATAGATGAACATTTTTATCATCTATTCACACCGGCCAATTCATGATTTGAACTGGGTGTTTCTGAAGAAGTGCGTGCCATATTGGTCAGACCCATCATTGACAAACTTGGTTTCATCATAGACATAGACACCCTTGCTGAAAACGGATTGAACTTGCCGTGTCAGAAACGATGTCCGCTCATCAACACACCATATATGCCACGATAGAGAAACTTCGGCAGTGCCCAATAAGTTGTTGATTGTTTTCCAGATTCATAGACCTGTGTCATCGTTCCACGATGCGGGGTATTTATCAAACCCATGATAAAGGTGCAGAAGTGATTGAAATTGTTATGCTTGAAAAGACACTTATACCAAATTAACGGGATTTGTAGTGCGAGGTCCCCGTGCCTCGCAATGCTGACTTTATCGGAAAACTTCGAATCAAGTTAATTTGGTATTATAATCTGATAACATAGTTTCTAAGCGGAAAAGAGGATCCATTGTCCAACATCCTTTCAAAATGTTGTTTATTATGATGTTTATTATGAAAGGATAACCTCTTTTCTGCTTTTTGTCTCTAAAAATATTAAAATTGTCCAAACTATAGTAATATAACGTGAGCTCGGTGTAAGAAATAACGTGAATTTTGGTATAGATAAGAGGGTGTTTTTACCTATTTTTATCTCCTAAACCCCTTAAACAAGGGAAATTAGTGGAAAAAACCTGCAAATTCGTGAAAGTAGGCTTATACCGAGCTCACGTTAATATAAAGACAAATAAAAATTAGTTTGACATTAAATTAGTTTTAACTTATAATTACTATACTTTGGACAAGTTTAACTGTTTTCGTGGGGGGTTGGGTTAGACAGAAACACCTTAGAGATGCATATAGTGCGTATAGTTTTCATATACACCTATCGTCCCTCTGGGCTGAAGAGGGTTGTTTACCGCGTTTCTATACACCTTCCGCCTCTCTGGGGACTGCCTAAAAAGTATTTTTTTGAACAGCGTGTAAATTGTCCAAACTATAGTATGTATTAAAGAATTTACAGTAAACACCAATTTTTGTTGTCTATTTTTGGTGTTTTTGATACAATGAAGATAAAGTTGACGTTAGATTAATTGATGAAAACAACTCACTATACGAAATTAGAGCATAGGGTTTAAGCCTATAAATAATCGTATTTCTGTTATTGGAGGAAACGAAATGAAATTTAGAAATCAAAGTAGATCCATGATCTCTTGGTTAAGCATAATCATTTTTACACTGTTGAGCACGGGTATCATTCATGCTGCCCTGATTGACGAAGATAAAATTGAGGTTCTATATCTTTTTGACGAAGGAGAAGGCGAAATTGCCATTGATTCCTCTCCAAACGGACGGGATGGCGCAATAATAGGAGCACAATACACCGAGGGTGTCTTTGGTACCTGCTTACAGTATGATGGAGTAGATGACAATCTGATTGTTACCGGTTATGCTGGTATTGGTGGCACAGATCCAAGAACAATAATGTTCTGGTTTAAAGCAGGCGACACAAGACAACATTCATGGGTAAAATGGGGTCCGAATGCTTCCGGAGAAAAATATTACATCCGCGCGCATCCATCAGGTACCGATTGCTTCTTGAGAATTGAGGTAAATGGCGGACAAAACTATGGGGAATCTAACGTTTGTGATGGCGAGTGGCATCATTTAGCGTTGGTCTTTCCTGAAGGTTCAGATTCCGTGCAAGACCATCATCTCTATGTTGACGGTAACCTTCAAGAAAAGATAGGCAACGATAAAGAGATGAACACGAATGGTGAAGCGCAGGAAATAAACATCGGAGGGCGTCTGACAGGACACCATTTTCTACTCGGTCTTTTGGATGAACTCGCTATCCTCAGCGTGGGTTTAGATGCAGATCAGATCAATGTAGTCCTAGAAAAAGGATTACACGGAACAGTCAGTGTTGACCCGCAAGGAAAGTTAGCAACCAGTTGGGCAAGAATTAAGAAGTACTAATAGGTATTTTGGTTATCTACTTGTAAGGGCGGGTCTTTGTACCCGCCCTATTTCTTTGATAGTTGTCCCGTTTGTAGTCGCGCAATTCATTGCGCCTCTTATACCAAATTAACGGAATTTGTCCTATTTTCCGGACGGTAGGTGCGGTTTCCTAACCGCACCTTATGCGTCAATTTAGCGGTTTTCCGTGTATGAGAAACCCTCTTTGGTCCCGTAGGGACGCAATGTTTATAGCAACGGAGGCACCCCCCAATTCTTTAGCTCCGCCGAATGCCGGACGCGCATTCGGCGTTGATTTGGTAGGGGCGGAATGTTTATAGCGTTTTATTTCACATATCGCTCCTACGGAGCTAAAGAGATGGATTATCTCGTTTTCTATAAACATATCGTCCTATGGGACTAAAGAGTTAGGGGTAGCACTTTTTCTATAAACATATCATCCCTACGGGACTAAAAAGAGTTTCTCATACTCGGAAAGTCTTTTTAAATTGACACATAAGGGTAGAGCGAAGCGACACCCGACAGACGATACATCTAAATTGATGCGTAAGGTGACAAAAAATTTACATATCCACTTTTTGTTGATATGCACCTGTATGCAAAGGTAAAATGCTAAAGTGTCAAAAAGTGTCAACTCAAGAAGGAGCGCATCCAGAGCCATTCAATTCTCCGGTAGTTGCTACCTTCTGATCAAGGTCTTTCCTCTGTCCGAGCGATCTCCGAATCGCGACACGGTGTCGGGAATCGGAATTCCCTCCTACCTTGGATGTTGTCGGGAAATGCAGAAGTCGGAGCGATCTTTGCATCGCGACTGGACGACTAAAACGGACAAAAAACCGAAAACTGAATGGCTCTGAATCTCACTTTATTTTTATTGATAAAGGTTTGATTTTTTGAGATAATATAGTAGAAAATTTTAACATAATTCTGAGCAATCCTCGTTTAATCAGGTGGAAATGAGATAGCTACGGCACCCAGTAACTTTAGCACGAAAAGAACATCACAAACAGATTCTCACGGGCCGCTCTACCGAGATACAAAACGCCTATGAAGAACTTGTCAGACTCACATTGTGTGAGCAGAGATCGGTGAAGCAGGAAATGTCAAAAAGAATGACTTTACATTTTGACATTAAATACAAGGTTTAGATTAGAGTATTGCGATACATTACATTGGAGGAAAGAAAATGAAAATTAGAAGTCAAAGCGGAACCATGGTATTTTGGTTAAGTATCATCGTTTTCACTGTATCGGTCACCGGAATTAGTCATTCTGCTGTGATTGACGAGGATACTATTGAGTTAGCTTATCTCTTTGACGAGGGGAGTGGTAACGTTGCTAAAGATTTCTCTGGCAATGATCGAGATGGCGAAATCACTGGTGCAAAATACGTCAAAGGAGTTTTTGGGACATGCCTACAGTATGATGGGACAGACGACAACTTGATCGCGACTAGTTATGCCGGTGTCGGAAGTACAGATCCCAGAACGACACTCTTTTGGTTTAAATCTGAGGGGGCAAGAGACCATTCATGGGTGAAATGGGGACAGAATGCTGCAGGACGAAAATACTACATTCGGGCACATCTATCTGGCGCACAATGCTTCTTAAGAATTGAGGTTAATGGCGGACAAAATTACGGTGCTGACGACGTGTGTGATGGTGAGTGGCATCATCTGGCAGTAGTCTTCCCCGAAGGTTCCAACTCCGTGCAAGACCATGACCTCTATGTTGATGGCAAACTTCAAACTAATGCAGGCAACGATAAAGAGATGAACACGGATGGTCAGACACAAACGGTAAACATCGGTGCCAGATTAACTGGACACGCTTTTTTGTTAGGCTTGATCGATGAACTTGCTATCTTCAATGTGGATTTGAGTCAGAAGCAGATTGATGCAATACAAAAGAATGGATTAAAAGGGGCACTCAGTGTGGATCCGCAAGGCAAATTAACCACAAGTTGGGCAATGATTAAGACATATTAACCTATCTTCTGTAGGATCAACCTTCGGGTCGTGATGCTTGGGACTATAGTTAATCCCATAAGTCAAGTCCCAGCAGTTTTCGTCCCAAAGGTGTCAATTCTGGCGATCCATAGTTTTTCGCTTCCCATCCCCTCGGGTCGCCGGGATAGGGTCCGTGGCCTAATGCTCTCCGCTCCCGCCACAACGTAATACGTTCTCGGCGTCGTTCTTCATTCATCGGATTAGGAGCACGGTAATAGTTCATGTATTGCGCTAATCGAGGTTTATCGGACGTGTTACGCCCATTACCGTGTGGCAGAGCTATATGCCATATAAGCAGTGAACCCGCCTTTGCTGGCACTTGAATGAACTTGTCAACTGAAAGTTCGGGTACCCACGGATTTTCTTTGTCAATTAACGATTTATGAGCACCGGGCCAACAAATAAATGAGCCTTGATTATCTGCTGTATCTTGCAAAAACAGCACACCTTGTGTACTGAAATGAACTGGTAGTTTAGATGTATCGGCATCCCAGTGGTACATGCCTTTATGATCCCATTCAGGATAGCCAGGATGTTTTGGCGGTTTCATGTTGACTCTGTCTTGGTGAACCCAAATCCGTTCGGTACCGTATACTTCGGAATAGATTTGATGAATGGGCGGGTGTTGGTAAACGTTCCACATCGCTTGATGATGGTACATTTCGACCATGCCTGCACCGGGTTTGTGCGGGGCGCGATACCAGTCATTTGGATCTGAAGGATCCATTTCCAAAAACGCAAAAATCGCATCAACAACCGCATCGCAAAGTTCAATCGGCACTGCATTTTCAATTACCATGTATCCATATTCATCAAAATGGTCGTGATGTGCTTGTGTTAATATTGCCATTTGATTCCTTTTGTTTTAGTGTTGGTTTTGCTTAAATTGTGGAGAGGTCACCGAACTATTTTAAATTCGGAAATCCGCGACTTGTTCGGTACAAGAAATCTGTCGCTTCAATTTCGTAAAGACGAATTGCCGCTGTCTGCTTTTGGAAACCGCTACATATTTCAGGTTGGTTCAATTCAGGACAACCGTCGCATGCATGCATTTTGCGTATTCGTCGTTGATGAAAGTATACCCGCCAGAACACTACTATTACAACGGCACTCGTGAGTCCACATGTAAAGTTGCTATATATAAGCAGAAAAGGAATAAAACTGACAAGAAGTCCCATTGCTAACCGCAGCACATCCTGAATGTATCTTGGAAATCTTTTGTATAAACGGGGATAAGATAGCACGATTATTGGTGTCAGAGCAAGCACGAGCCAAGTGAGTTTCATATTGGCAATCATGTTTGGATGGACGAAGGCGGTTATGGAACCGAGGGCGATTCCACAATAAGCGAATAGGCAGCTGCGACAGACATGGAGTTTGCCTATCTGTAGCACACCCGACTGAAATCTGCTGCACAAGGGTTTGTGTGCCCAATTGAAGAGATGTGTGTGACGCAGCCACATCCACTTCAACCGTAATCTAAAAGCGAAATCAGAAAAACGCCTGGTCGTCATTATGATTTTTCAAATGTATTCTGCATATCCGCAAGGATATTTCCAACGGCTCCAACAGGAACGTAATTTGGAATTGGTTTGATATTTACTGCTGTTCCATGCACAAAGATTTGGGATGCTCCTTGGGATAATCCTTGGAATACACCAATCGACTCAAAACCAACGTTGATAACTCCGTTTGCCTTCTGTCTGCCAGCCATGCTCAACATCAGGTCAATTGCACGCTGTCGAGATTCATCGCCTAATGCACTATATGAGTTAAGTTCACCACCGGTCAGGCCTTTACAACCCATGGCGCAATCTTGTCCCACATCTTTTCCTCGGATAGAGATGCCCCATACCATGCCTTTATATTCCATGATTTCATAACCATCAAAACCATCACTACCGGTCATAATGATCTTGCCATCAGTGACATCTGGACGTGTTCCCGCTAATAAATCTTCTCTTCTCATTCGGTTTTCTCCTGCTTTAAGGGCGCACCACACATCCCACAACGACTTGCATTCATATATTCTGTACGAACTTTTTCACCACATTGCGGACAGCGATAAACCTTACGTGATTGTACGGAAAAATAATATAAAACGATAACTAATATGGCAATGATCAGATAAATTAAGAGCCACCACATAATATACCTCAAGTTTTGGTGTTATTGTTCCTGCCAAATTCTCACCAATGTCCAATAATAGCATATCCAATCATTGGAGTCAAGAAAAGACCAGGGCTATTTAGTTCTCCGAATATTTAGATTTTCAATCTAAGAGTTTCCGCTGTAGGAGCGATCTCCGAATCGCGACTTTTCGGATAAAATAGACAAAAAGCCTAAAACTAAATAGCCCTGGCCAAGACCAGGGCTATTTAGTTCTCCGAATATTTAGATTTTCAATCTAAGAGTTTCCGCTGTAGGAGCGATCTCCGAATCGCGACTTTTCGGATAAAATAGACAAAAAGCCTAAAACTAAATAGCCCTATGCCAAGAACCATGATTGTCGGTTTCATTGTGTGTTTTCTACTTTCCACGCCGCAAAATAAGAGTTCTTCGCGTATCTAATACATTTGAGAACCTTGTGCTGTGTTGAGACCATAGATTTTACTAACGTTTTAAAAATTTTCCAGGAACGTTAGATTGTGGGTATTCTGCGTTTTGGTCACGGTTGGTTACAGGAACAGGTATCTCGTTGTCCCAATAATCCGGTATCGTGTTTGGTCGGTGGTACCATGCGAGAAGCAGGGTGCGGCGTTTATCGGTATAGTTTTTCCGCGCCGCATGCAAAAGCCTCGCGTCCGTCAAAACTAATGAACCTGCGTTAACGCACACATCCACCTGATCCGGATGGTTATTAAACATAAACGGATAGTCTTCCTCAGCAGACTGAAACCTTTCGCCTAAAATTTCATGCTTTTGCACGAGAATGTCGTGAAAATCAATCCGCTTGCGATGGGTACCCGGAATGACCTTTAAACAACCGTTTTCCAGTGTGGTATCGGTGAGATAATAGTTAAGGAAAATCTGTTGTGGCCAAGGCGTACAACTGATCGGGTCATCCCAATGGTACCAGTCTTGATGCCAAAAGAGGGATGGAGCTCCTGGATCCTTCGTGAGGATGATGATGCCGTCGCCGGATGCTGTGAAATCCCCGAATCCGATTGCTTCTAATGCATTTCGTGAGGGCTGCCACGCCAACAATTTCTGAATATGTTCGTTTTCATCACCGCTAACACTTATATAATGTCCATGGTATACCTGTTTTTCTAATTGTACGTTTCCTGCGATGAGCCGTTCTGATTCGTCACGGAGTTGCTGCAGGAACTCCTCTGTAAGGATGTTGTCAATTACACAGAACCCGTCACGAATCATTTGTTCGCGTTTTTCTAAGCCGATTTCAGGTGTCATTAAAGCTCTTCCTCAGTTTTTAGTATATTTACTATATTGTCAAAACAATACACACCTATAAACGACTGCCAAAGTTATTAAAATGACGATCTAAATCTTCCAAGCGCATCGGCATGATGATGCAGATATGTCCTACCTCACCAATAGGTTTAACAACGATAGGACGCATCGTACTTGAGAATTCCAGTGCAAAAGACTCCGTTTCAATGTGCTCTAATGCATCTATCAGAAACTGAGAACTAATACGGATATGGACTTTCCCTGTGCTGGACTCTACTGCTAATGTCTCACATTCTTCATCTTGTGCAGAAAGTTTAGGTGAAATCCGAATGTTTTGCTCATCTATCTCTAAATATACTATAGTTTGGACAGTTTTAAGTTTTTTAGAGACAAAAAGCAGAAAAGAGGGTATCCTTTCAGAATATATAATTTTTATTTTTGAAAGGACATTCAAAATGGACCCTCTTCTCCGCTTATATTCTATGTTATCAGAATATCAACACCACTTCAAGTATAAAAACTTCAACCATTTTCGCACTTTTGTCTTGGGTTTGATAAATACCCCGCATCGTGGCACAATGACACAGATATATCTATCAACAGAACAATCAACAACCTATTGGCCACTTCCGAAGTTTCTCTCTCGTAGCGTATGGAGTGTTGATAAAGTCACATCAGTATTGACACAACAAGTTCAATCCGTTTTCAATAAAGGTGTCTATGTCTATGATGAAACCCATTCTACGACTGATGGTCTTCAGCAATATGGCACGCATTTCTTCAGAAACACGCGGTATAACAAACGCAACAAGAACCAATCGAAGTTCCATCACGGACACGAGTTCGGTGCTATCGGTTGGCTCTGTGAAACACCACAAGGGGTGCGTCTGTTTCCGTTAGCGGCTCGGGTGATGTGTCCGGGCAAAAAACGGGATAGCAGTCTTGCGGTGCTCAAGCGTAGGCACGGTATCTGTGCTCAGATGCCTGCGGGTCTGATAGTATTTGACAGAGGCTTTAATAGACGCAAGGTGTTTACACAAATCCTTTCACAAGGACACCACTTACTCTGTCGCACAAAGTCAAATGCTGTGTTCTATTATATACCCAAGCCACCCAAGCAACAGGGACAAGGTAGACCGAAACGTTATGGAGGTCGTGTGCATCTACCCTATCTGCAGTATAGAGATATCATCGTGAAAAACAAGACCCTTTCTGTCGCAGACAAAATCGTGCGGACAAAGATGTGTCCGGTAGATGTGCGGCTCGTTGTGATACGCACACGACCAAAGAAGTCTAAACCCTATCGCTATTTTTGTTTATTCACCTCCGACTTAGAACGTCCGGTAGCCGAGTTGATCCAACACTATAGAAATCGGTGGCAGATTGAAACCGCATTTCGAGATGTCAAACAGAACTTCGGTTTTGATACATATCAACTCCGAAAACGCAAGAGTTTGAACCGGTTTGCTCAACTCAGTTTTGTCGCAGCAACTCTCACACAACTCATTTTCACAAACACAGCGACCCACACAGCAGCGGAAACGAATATAGACGATGTGCCTCTTGACTTAGAAGACGTGCTGCTGGCACTAAATAGGCATTGGTATAAAGCCAAATATCTGACACGCGGGTTGATGACCGCTTATTTGCAACGATGTTTCCAACAACAATGTTTTTCTGCGAGTTACGATACAAGACAAAACTCAAAGAAAAATCTAAAAATAGTTGAAGACTCTACATGAAAATGAGCAGATGGACATATTTGGACGATTATTTCAAAAATAATGGCTAAAGGACAGTGATTTCCAACAGAATTCAGTAATGCAAGAGTGTGGACAAACCATATTTAACTCCTGATCGGAAGTCCTGACAAGATAAAACTGTCCAAACTATAGTAAATATACCGAAGGACATTTCGGATTTGAGAGTAACGAGAGCCTACGTATCACAGACAGAATCGGCTCTCTCTGCACAACGGCACGCCTCTCAGGAGAATTGGCAACGATTATCTCATAAGGTGGATATTCACCGTTTATCAATTTTGTCGTCAACGTAGCGTGTTCATCCGCGAAGAGAATCTGGTTTTCAATGCGTGCGATCTTTATCTGTGGGGAATTGGCAAAAGTTCGCCCAATTTCTTTAACTGCTTTTAACGGCACGATGAATCCATCACTACTCCCAGCCAACTTTATAGATTCACAATATGCAAGTGCAAGTTTTGATCCATCGGTCGCGACGACTTCAGTTCTGTCCTTAAGGAGGTTAAAATAGAGTCCTTTTAGAGAGTGGCGGGCCTTCTCTGTAGGCACAGCAAATTTTGTTTTGCGGAGGACACGTCTTAGGGTTTCCCCATCAATAGCGAATGCTTCTTCGTCAATAGATGGCAGTTGTGGGAACTCTTCAGTAGAAAGTTTAACGGTTTTTGAAACACCATTCCCACCAGTGATTTCAACCTGATCGTCTGCTGCATACAAAATACAACTCATTGTTGACAGGTATATCGGTTTCCCAACGGACCACTCTTTAACGATATCACCTAATTTTTTGGAAGAGACAACAATTGTTCCCTCCTCCCTAACTGTCCCTTCAACCTTCAATTTGATCCCGATTTCCATGTCCGTTGCCATACATTCAATTAAGTTCCCCTCCGCGTGGATAAGAACATTTGAGAGAATAGGCACGGTATCCTGATCACTCGCGACACCTTGTAGCATCTGTAGAGAGGACAAAAGGTCATCTCTTTCAATAGTTAATTTCATTCCAAAACCTCCAATAGAATCTTTATGGAAACGATGTTCCTCTTTGAATGTAATGTCTAAAGCCTCTTGAATTATGAATTCATATTTCTTTAACCGCTGTCGAGCGCGGTGAAGCCGACTCTTAATAGAACTTTCTGATATGCCTAAATACGACCCTATCTCTGAATATGTCATCTCTTGAAAGTAGTGGAGCGTGATAATTTGCTTATCACTCTCCTTCAACTTTGT
This sequence comes from Candidatus Poribacteria bacterium, assembly GCA_965237835.1. Classification (GTDB taxonomy): domain Bacteria; phylum Poribacteria; class WGA-4E; order WGA-4E; family WGA-3G; genus MSPOR6. The sequence goes on from OZ250160.1 coordinate 3,807,073, forward strand.
AAGTAATTTCTGGACAAGGTCCCGTTGTGCTTCAGCATTAGTTTTCGCGTGTTCTGCTACAACATATTGAGAATATGCCTCTGTCTCTATCTCTGAGATGTCAGTTTCTTCGAGTGATTCTGTCCGTATCCTGTTTTTTCGAAACCACGCTATACAGAGACGGTTAACAATCGCATATAGCCATCCAGAAAACCGAGTCGGGTCATCCAGTGTGTCCAGTTTCTGATAGACTTGTAGGAAGGTGTCTTGCGTAATGTCCTCAGCGATATGGAAATCGCCGGTCTTCCGCCATGCATGCGCGTGAATCTGCTTCCGGTACTTTCTAATTAAACTCTCAAAAGCAGCCGCATCACCAGCAAGGATACGTTGGATTAACACAACATCATTATTCTTCATGAAAAGTCTCCAGAAATAGAATCTTTATTCACTCATATATAATGACGCGAGTTTAGGGAAAAATGTTGCACAATTTTGGAAGGAATGATTTAGGATGTAAAAACACGGGTTGGTGAGTTTGTAAAACGGATGTGTTGTATTGGATTTTAGTGATAGTTAACCTAACAGTATTAACGTGGAAAGAATCAGGATATAGATTTGTTAGTCGAGGCACTAACTGGCTGGACAGATTCTGGTCGAATAGGAGTTTCATTTGTATAAATAATCATCTGTGACTTTTCTTTGTCTGCAGAATATGCAAAACAAGCGCGAATGTCCGTGTTAGTTAATTCTGGAAAATCGTTTAATATTTCGTCAACTGTCATACCTGATGCAAAATATTCAAGAATATCGTAAACGGTAATTCGCATTCCCCGAATACACGGTTGTCCGCTCCGTTTGTCAGGTTCAATAGTAATAATGTCTCTGTAATTCATTCCTATACCTCTTTGGCGTGTTCATGTTTCAAATACTAAATTTATACAAAGCATAAACAAGTTAGTCTTCTTCTCCATTATATCCTATATACTTGGAAAAAACAATTGAATAGAGCCGTGGATGTATGCACTTTGCAAAACCAATACAGTAAATCATATCCTATTTCAACCTAACTTGTGGGTCGTCTTCATACGCGGAATCTATTTGAACCAGACGTTGTAAAGTTATACAGAACAACCCAAACAGAGATTTTAGCAGTGCTGTCTCTTTGATAACACCGACGCAGCAAAAATACAACTCATCAACGCCTGCAGGAAAATCAGCACCAAACCAGCCCTCATCATCTTTAATACTGAAATGGATTCGTGGTTGAATTTGACACAATTCCTTTATTTTCGCATCAGCAAGTAGCAACTTTATCTTCTCTGGATTATTGCCTTTGATAATAAACTTATCATCAAAAAAAGGATCGCCTATCTCTATGTCCTGCATACCGAAGAACTTGCCAATTGAACTGAAAAAACCTTCGTGAGAGATCTTAAAATAGAGTCTGTCTTTGTTAATAAATGGGGCACGCATCCGAGTGTATGTTGTTGATGTCGTTGTTGTTCCAGTAGAAGATGTAACCGTCCGTAGGTATCAAGTAAAATTTGCCAGTCACCATGTTTGTAAAGGAGAACGTCCTTGCCCCAGAAACCACCCTGAATAAATTCACCATCTATATCTGTAGCAATTTGTGACCAAATTTCGTCCTTGGAAGGACCGAAAATAGACCTGCGTTTTTTCATTTTTCCCTCCATATAAACCTTAATATTTCTCACTTTTAGAATAGGTTGCCCATAATCCTTTTGGATTCTCAACAGAAAGACTGACGTATCCACATTCACCACATACAGTTGCTCTCAACGCTTCCCTATGAGTGCCTTTAAATAAAAGTGCATTAGGTTTGCCTTCTACCACAACTTCTAAATCGTCTCCCGCGCTTAGACTTAATCTACCACCTTCGTAACGATCCCGAATCCGCAAATTAGGCATGATTTTATCAGAACCACACCTCGGACATGTCAATGAAGCCATCTGGTAACCTCCTTATCTCAAAGTTTGTTTAGCAATACTCACTACAATCAATTAATTGTATTACCAGATGAATCCCTTAGCCATCTTTCAAGCGGATGATCACGTGGTGTTAACGGCATATATACCCTGCCTTTCTGCCGATGCGATTCCCATGTAGCATGAATCATTTCAAGGCAATCTCGACCGTCTCTGCCGCTTGCGAACGGTTCGCGGTTTTCTTCAATTGCTTCAATGAGATCGCGTATCATAAGACGTTGCAAAAACAACCTTCTGGATCCTTTATCTTGTTGTTTTCCTTGTTCGTCAACGTCTTCGTCGGAAAGATGCACCGGTTCCCACGGTTGTGCGGGTGTTTGATGTTGTCCTCTATGGATAAACATCGTTGTGCCAACACTCTCTCGTATAGCGATACGTCCTTCAGTTCCAATAATGTCAATTCCGTAAGCGTTATCATTGGTTTGGGGTTGCGCGAGGAATTGCACATCCGCATGAATGCCATTCTTGAATCGAAAAGAAACGTGTCCACGTTCACCGAGTACAAGTCCGGAATCTCGATCATTCGGGTGAACCTCTTGTGTATGTTTGATGTCATCTATGGTTGACTCGCGTCCATCCATCTGCACAAGGTGCGCGTGTGTCCACTCAACATCGCCGCCAAAGAGTCGAACCCAATCATAGAGGTGCGTTCCCATTTCCATGAGCGAGTTTCCTGCCTTGCGTCCACCTTTGTCAGTTGCTTTCATCAGGACGACATCACCGATTTCGCCTTTCTCAATCAGCGAAATGACATGCCGATTATATAAACTTGCACGTTTGATATGATTAATAGCGAACTTGACACGATACCGGTCACAGGTTTCAACCATTTCGTCGGCTTGAACAAGGTTGAGCGCAATCGGTTTTTCACAGAAGACGTGTATACCACGTTGTGCTGCTGCAATAGTAGGTGGATGGTGCATCGGTGCTTGCGTTGGAATGATAACAATGTCCGGTTTTTGTTCATCAAGCATCTTCTCATAATCGTCATAAATGGCATTGATACCGAATCTTTTTCCCCATGCTTCTGCACGTTCTGGATTGATTTCTGCCCCCGCGATGAGTTCACAGTTTGATTCTAACTTTGCTGCCTCGGCATGATGGCCACCCATGCCACCTAAACCTATGATTGCAATGCGGTATTTTTTCATGCAATTCTCCGATGTTGAGATAAGAAATCCTCGTTATTAACTATCATATCAACTTCAAAGTGAAAGTGCAATAAAAAACGGTACGGTTATAGCACCGTACCGGATTTGGATATCGTTGTATAGCCTTGTAAGATTATTGGACTTTCACGTTTGCCCAAGTTGTAGTCAACTTATTTATATTTGGAGCAACATCGTAAATGCCGTCGGGGGCCAAAGCGATACCACCTATGTAATTCAATTCCGTAAGAATATCTGTGACATTGGTTCCATCAAGGTTTGCACGTTGTATTTTACTCTTCTGTGTTTCCCCATTCCATTCCAACCAATACATCTTGCGCGACCGGAGGTCTAAAGCGAGGTCGGTTGGAAAACTCAATCCTGCGATGAGGTCTTCTACATTTTTGCCATCAAGTGAGCCTCGCTGAATTCTGCCTCTGGGGGAGTTTGACCAGTACATCTGGCGAGCGTGCACATCCAACGCAAGTCCATTTGGCTCAAACATGTCAATCACAAGGTCTTCAATGTTCGATCCGTCGAGATTCGCATGTGTGATCTTTTCATCCCATATGTCAGTCCAATACATCTTGCCTGCATCCATGTCCAGTTCAATATTCATAGGCGCAATCCTACTTAGAGGCACAAGGTCCTCAATATCAGATCCGTCAAGGTTAGCACGTTGTATTTGATTTAAGTGTCTGTTTGCAAAGTATATCTTGCTTCTCTTAGCGTCTACTGCGATACAGCTTATAAACTCGAATCCAGTAACAATGTTTTCGATATTGGATCCATCAAGGTTTGCACACCGTATTTTTGATGGGTGGGATTTAATCCAGTACATCTTACGGTTGCGTAGATCCAACGTTATATCCCGCGGTTGTTCCAGTTCCGTAATGATATCTTCAACCGCGGACCCGTTAAGGTTAGCCCGTCTGATTTTACCTGATTCTGTCCAATATATTTTGCCTCTTCCCTGGGCGTACCCCATACCTTGGACAACAAATGTCAACAAAACTACTACTAAAGTAAATACAATTAGTTTTTGGAACGCAAGCATATTTTTCATTTCAAAATTCCCTATTTCTAAACCAGTTTTGTATAGAGGCTGGGCTGCTTTACGTGTGAAAGGTGGCAACCTGTCAAACCTTCTCATTTCCTGATAAGCATTTTGCGTGTGGCGGAGAAGTTTCCAGCATTGATTGTGTAGAGATAAACACCGCTACTGACCGATTCTCCTGCGTCATTATACCCACCCCAATGTATTGCTTGAGATTGTGAGGAATAGTCTCCAGCAGACATTACCCCCGGTGATAGGGATCGAACCAACTTACCAGATGGCGTATAGATACGAATAGTTACATCGCTTTCGCTAGCAAGACGGAATGGAATCCAAGTTTCCGGATTGAAAGGATTGGGAAAGTTTTGCAACAGTTGGTTTCGCTTTATCTGTCCGAGTGTGACGAACTGCTTACCATTAGGTTCAACACCGAAAGGGTTGAGTTCGGATGGTAAGAGTTGTGTAGTATCCCAAATCAAGTATCGTCCCATTTTATCGGATGATACCAGAATGGACCCATCCCGACTGAAAGATCTAAATTCAGGAATAGATGGATGATCAATAGGTATACTTGATTGCCAATCCCAAATTTGGAGTTCACCATCTCGATCAGTAAAGAGATATTGGTTATCAGCACTGAAATATATTGGATATTGTGCCCCCGATAGAGTAGTGATAAGTTTAGCCTTGTTAGTGAGAATTTTCCATATTTGGGTATCATTTTGTCCTGACACTGCTAACACGGTTGCTCCATCCTCAGAAGTAGCGAAAGCAAGCGATGAACTTGAGTGACTACTATATTGTGGAATATTCCACGCATATTGAAACTCGAAATTGTCTCCTTCGTGTTTCCACAACATAATCCAATATTTATAGTTACTATTCTTTCCTGTTCGTCCAGTAGCTGCTAAATATTCGCCATTTTCATTGAAGGCAATATGTTCGAAGTTTGGTGACTCAAGTTCTATTTTTGTGAAAATTCTTTGAATATTCTCTGGATTTTTTACGTCCAAAATAAATAAGTCATTCCAACTATCCACCACCGCAAGCCACCTCCCGGAAGGGCTGAAGGCAGCCTGTTCAAGCATCCACGAGTTGATCTGAAATTGCGTTTCAACTTTACCTGTTTGAATATCGCGCACCTCAACAAAAGGATACTTACAATAAGCAATTTTTTGGCTATCTGAAGAAATAGCAACACCTCTATTAAACAAATACCTTGATGGAATAACCATACGTACTTGACGTGAAGGGACATCCCATATCTTTATAAAGTGCAAATCTGTGCTAACCATAGTTTGCCCGTTCGGACTTAATCTGACTTCACCCCCCGTATATTCTGCGTATACTTTCAACTGTTGTCTGGATTCAATGTTCCACAGAACAGCAACACCTCCATCCGAGACTCCATTCATGTGTTGCATCAGTAGGGTTTTTCCGTCGGGTGAAAGAACCATCCGATCCAATCCTGGAAAATCGTTACCGAAGTTATCAATCTGTTGTCCAGATTTAGTATCAAAGATATACACATTACTATCGGCAGCATATAAATAATTACTGTCTGGACTGAATATCAGATCTGAAATACCTTCATCACCAATTGGTTCTTTCAATAACAGTTGTCTCGTAGAGAAATCCCACAGATAAACTAAATTCGATTCTTCTTCAAATGATGCCAGATGGATTCCATCAGGACTAATAGCCAAACTATCAACCCAGTTGCCTGAGTGACCTTCAAAGTGTCCTACCAAATTACGTGTTTCCACATTCCACACCTCTATATCAGGACGTTTTGAGGCAACGATGAGATGCTTTCCATCTGCTGTAAACACCGCATCATGGGCACTTGTGGAACTTGTACAATGTTCGGTGGTGCTCTTGCCGTTGTCACGCTGATGTTCAACATAATAGCAGTCCTTTAACTGGCGGCGTTCACCTACCATTGTTCCAACAAGTTGCCCGGTTTGCCAGTTCCATAAATAAATCTTGTCATCAATAAAAGTAGCAAGCAAGGACTGCGTGGGACTGAATGCCGTGATATCAATGCGTTCTTCAATTTCCCACTCGGATATTTGCGTGCGTGCGTTGGTATCCCAGATGTTTACTGTGGTTGTTGATGTATCTTTAGAATAGTTTAGAATTGCTGAATGTGTCCCTTTTGAACTGAACACCACATCACTGTATCCTGTTCGTATACCGAATGTATCAATAATTTCTTCGCTCAATGGATGGACAATTTGAATATCGGTTCTGGATGCGCGCAATAAGGCTTGATTCGAAAGGAAACCGTATTGATCTGGAGGTGGCTGCCCAATCGTTGCAATAGGTTCAATTGCAAACGCAATATGGGCTATACATACAATGCAAACCAGTGTGATATAAACCCGCAAGTTTTGTGTTAAAAAGAAAGTAAGTGTTTTCATGAAGAATCTCCGATTTTTAGGTGTTGAATTTTGTAGACGACCCAAGCGGTTTCGCTGGGAATTGACTGAATTATAGAGTTCTCATGATTGACATATTTAGAAACCCGCCATCGCTCGAACAAATGTTGTATTACTGGTCGTATTTTTGAACAGATTAGTGGTTCTACGGTAACCCGCAAGAATAATGACATAGAAACCGAGCCATTTCCCTCTGTTGAGGGTTTGGATTTCCAAAATACGAGTTCGCAGGTCAGGGCGATGGCGGCTTGGTACGTTAATGTCTGATGAGAAAGTTCGCAGGTAGTTCTTGAAGTTATTATCCCGGTTCGTAAACTTCCTATATTGGAATCCTCCAAGGATTTTCGTTCTCTGTGTAAACTGATAATCAAGACGGACACCGAGAACATCCTCTCGACTTCGACGATTGAACCTCAAATATTCAACCGTTTGATCGTCGGTTGGGAGAAACAAATCTGGATTGAGTGTTTTTGGAATTTCATCAGCAGTTCGGTCAAAAGCGCGATCCCAGACGTACTTAACCATAGGTGTTAACGTTAGATTTTCAACAATTTTATTGACATAAGGGAGATCCCCAAGTGGAATCTCGTATCTTGCCTTCAGAATGGTTAACTGATTACGGATATTTCGTTCGGGGTAACGGCGTTTTTTCCAGTTCTCTTCGTCATAGATTAAACCGGTATCAGCCGGATCAAGTGCGTTAATACCATGATCGGGATAGAAGGGGAATTCTCGTCTTTGTCCGCTAGTCCGAACCTGTTCAATGGGTACCATAAAGTCAACGCGTTCATCAGGTTCAAAGTTCTGTGATACAGGGTCGTATTCAACATCCGTGAAAAGTGCCCTTTCTTTATCTTGTTCAAACTGTTTTTGCATGACAACCAGGCATTTCGCTTCAAGTGTCAAGTTTGACACTGCGGTATAGAGGCATTGAAGCGTTGTTGTATTTGAGCGAGCGTTGTAAAAATCAAGTTCGTCATTAATTTGCATCTCTTCTAATTCTCCAACAGGCAATGTAATTGTGTAATCCGGAATATCATCCTGCACTCGTACAAATCTGTTTTGGAAGTGAAAGCTGCCAAAATCGGGGATGTCGCGTTGATAAGTGATATGTAAGTATTTGGAGTTATTTCGGCGGCTGCTTGAAATTTCGCTTTCGTTTAACCAACCAACTTGGACAGCAAGGTTATCAAGAAGGTTATATTTAACTTTGAGGTGATAACCCTGACGGTCTATCCCATATTCGTATTGGGGTTCAAAGTCATCCTCAACCGTATCAATGGTGCCGTTATTATTCAGATCAATAGCGTTGGAAAACACAGGTGGGTCAACATCAAAAATAAGAAAATCTTCTTGATAGTCTAATATCCCGTTCTGATCTCGGTCATCAACACGCGGAATTACCCCGTCAAAGTCAATGTTATCGGGCCAGCCATCGTCATCATCGTCATCTTCAATGAGTGTATAATTGATTGCGTCCCATGGAATTTGTTCTCCTGGAATTCGTTCTTCCAAAGGTCTATCATCTTTCCCTCTATCCAGTGTGTAAATTTGCCCACGGTTCGGATGTGCCCCGAAATTCAGGTAGTTGGTCGTGTAGCCTGGGTCAATATGATACAAAACACCTTCTAAGTGTAGTTTATCAAAGCGGGACTCAAGTTGTACGAACCATGCTGTTTCTCTTCCGAGTTTTCCGTTTCCATCTTCATCTGTTCCGTCACCCCCTAAAAAAGCTTCAAAACGTTCACCTTCGGTTACCGAGTAGGTGGGGATGCCATTTGCATCTACTGGAAGTCCGCTCTGGTCAATAAAGACACCTGTTGGTTCCTCACCATCTGGACCTGGAATAGTAGTTTTGGTTCGACTAAACCCTTTATCTTTGGGAATAGTAGGATACTGTTTATATTTACCATTTATAGAGTAGTGTGTCCTAAGACGAACATTACCAACAGTACCTTCAAGGTCAAGTCCATAGAGAGCTGCAGCACGTGCAGCACCATAACGGTATTGGATTTTCCGCGGTCTCCCTTCACCTTTCCATTCACTGGGGTTGTCCATAAGTTTTTCTCTATTTTTGGTGTAATCTGGAGATTGCCCGTAATTCCCCGGAGCCTGAATTATGTCGCGATATGGCATCTGAATGTGCCCATCTTCAGTTTTTATCCACTCTTGAATATCGGGTGCTGACACTGCTTCATTTGCTTCACTAAATCCAATTACAGCGATGTTGTAATCGCCGGCAACTACCATGTCAAGGACAACAGATTTGACTGTTCTCGGGTCAATGTTAATCTTCTCATCAGTAAGAATAAGGTCATATTTCATTTTATTGAAACCGTTGACAATTTTCCACTTCCCGTCAACGGAATCACGTATCTCGGAAGGAATTCCTGCGTGATCAACCGGGACAAGTTGGTCAGCGTTGACATCAAATTGGCGTGTCTCTATTGGTAGAAGGTCGGGTTTAATACCTTTTTCCATATCTTCAGGGGTTAATACTTCAAGTTCTTGTGTAATGATCGTAATCTTCATGCTTTTAAAAGCTGCACCGACGCCATCTTGGATATGATTGTTATGTCCGTTAGGATCATAAGTATCAAAATCGGTAAACGCACTCGTGTGATTATCCTCAGGCGAGTCATCACGGAAAACAATGGATATTGTTTCAGGGGGTGTATTTGCCACAGTCCCCATTAATGAATTTATCAGACGTTCCGGATGTTCTTTATGCAAATTTACATACGTAAATCCGACGCGGAACATATCGCCTAAAATTCCCTGACCGCGAAAACCGATGAGTCGTGCGTTTTCAATGTTCCTGACACCGCTTGATTGGTTTAACCCGTTTCTGCGCCCAAGATCCGCTCCGAGTCCTTCTCCTTGCACATTACCTAATATTTTAATAGGATTAGAAATACGTGAGTGGATGAGGCTAAAGAGATGGTGCTCTTGTGCAAAAGAAATATCCCACCGAAGCCCATCAAACTCAGTTTTGTATATAATATATCGGTTTGGAAACAGGGTAGCGGGTTTGAGTCGTATGTGATCGCCAATAGCAAACTCAGTAGTTCTACCGAGAAAGGTTTCTTCAACCAAGATGGTCCGGTCCAATTGCGCTGTGAAACGTAGACTATCAAGCTGACCTCCCCAACCAACAATTAATTTACCGTTCTTATCAAATTGTTTCTGATCAACGTACTTATTGAGTTCGCTGCCTTCCATAATCTTTTTACCATAAAGGTCATAGAAGAATTGCGGTTCTTCTTCCAATTGGTATCTATCTGCGAATTTTTCCTCGCCATCAATTGCAGGTAAGAGTGGTTTGTGCGGTCCAAGACTCTGCGCGCCACAACCATAGAACACAGACAGACTAAGGGTGCAAGTCACTACAAACAGAGAATTAATCGCTCGTTTTAACTTATTCATTAGTTTTGTATTCCTCCTTAGGGACGAATTAACTGAGAGGAGTTAAAAATTTGCGTCAAATTCGTAGTGAACTTTCAATTTAATGAATTGCGCGACTACAAACGCGTTTTTTGTTTATGAAAAGTCATCATTCAGAAATGGTATCAGTTCTGATTCACAAGAACCTTAGTCTAACAGATTGCGGTACAATTCGAATCAATATCTATTGAACCTTATCCGATATTAAGCAAAATGCAATTTTCGTGCCAAAAACAATTTGAATAGGAGACGCTGAAATTCAACATCCGGAAGTATTGAATTCGAATTACCCGCACAAGTACGTGCATCTGATCGCTGACGTTGCACAATTTTGTGCATACTCTAATTAGAAAGGTGATATCTCAATTCGGATTAGGTTTATTGCCAAGTTTTAAATAATATAGTTGATGAATGTTTCATTATGAATCTCCAAGTTTATCAGTAGTTAATGCAAATTAATTATTCGAGAGTTTTGTTAACTTTTTTCTCAACAACAGTGTAAATCTGAATTGTGTCAATACGACCTCTTCCGACCGTGGAACGTTGTGCGATTTTAATTGCATCCGTTTCAGCAACAAGCATTATTTCAAATGGAAACTCAATGGCTCTCTGTATCTCTTTAACAAACTTCCATTCATGTTTTTCATTACGAAAATAAACATCAAAATTTTGGACCTTGCCCGTACCAAGAATCACAATTTTACGTACATCTGCTCTCTCAGGAATAGAATATTCAACACCAGAGAAAACATACTTTTTTGAGACGGTTTGATTAATCTGCACATATTCTTGTTTTGACAAAAGCACAGCACAGCCAGCTAGCAATAGACACATTAGCATAATAAGCGGGTATTTCCATATAGTCATAATATTTTACCACAATAGACTTGATTTGCAAAAGGAGTAATTCAATAATTGTTTGTATGGTTAAAGCAATTTTGATGCCAAAGATGGTTTGGTGTAAATTACATCTGAGAGCAGATTCTACCCGCTTAAACAGTTTCTTACTGTTCAATAGTTGGACAGATTTGTTCAAAATCAGCTCTAAATTTTGCTAAACATCTGTGTATTTATATGTAGGATGTTCAATAGACCAGATTTGTAAGTATTACGAATTGCAATCATTCATCTAAGAATGTGAGAGTTCTACTCCAGAATTCCTTGACGAATATAATTAATTCAAGTATACTTTGCATTGTAAGACGATTTCATCTTGAAACCAAAATACTTCGTTACACTATCGTTGCACAGCAGCAGCTTGATAACCGGAAGTTGAAAATTGAAGCAAGTTTTATCTATAGCAATTCTCATCGGAATCTTTTCGTTCGGGGATACTTGGCCACAGTTGAAGCAAGACAAGGAGGCGTCTATGGTTGAACGTTGGGGAATATATGAAGTGGCATTGAATGGACCAGATACAGGAAATCCGTTTGTTGAGGTCAACCTGACAGCAGAATTTAAACGCCGTGATGCTAAAGAGGGTCGCACTTTTGAGCCACATGGGTTCTACGATGGAGATGGAATTTACAAAATCCGATTCATGCCCGACGAAGTTGGGGAATGGACCTACACCACAAAAAGTAACAACACCGAACTCAATGGAAAAACGGGTCAGTTTACGTGCGTTGAACCGTCCGAGGAAAACCACGGACCTGTGCACGTACATAAGGATTTCTACCTGAAATACGCCGACGGAACGTCGTATCATCAGTTTGGAACGACTTGCTATGCTTGGGCACATCAAGGGGATGCTTTGGAGGAACAGACACTCAAAACCCTCAGTACGGCACCCTTCAACAAGATGCGAATGTGTATCTTTCCCAAGGATTACGCCTACAACAAAAATGAACCGGTCTACTATCCGTATGAAGGAAAACCACTGAAAGATTGGGATTTCACAAGATTCAATCCCGAATTCTGGCAGCATTTTGAGCAGCGCGTTCAAGACCTATTAAAGCTCGGTATTGAAGCGGATATTATTCTTTTCCACACTTATGACAGATGGGATTTTGAAAACATGGATGCCGAAAGCGATGACCGTTACCTTCGGTATGCAGTTGCGCGCTTGGCGGCTTTCCGAAACGTCTGGTGGTCTCTGGCAAATGAATATGACATCATGCCAGCGAAAGAGGAATCGGATTGGGATCGGTTTTTCCAGATTATCCGCGACCATGACCCGTATCAGCGGTTACGTGGGATTCACAACTGCAGAGGTTGGTATGACCACAGTAAACCGTGGGTGACACACACCAGTATCCAAACTTATAATATGGCAGAGGGAATCCACTATCGTACCCGATACGGAAAACCTGTTATCTATGATGAGTGTCGCTATGAAGGGGACGTTCCACAGGGATGGGGGAGTCTAACACCACAAGAAATGGTACAACACTTTTGGGCAGGAACTGTTTCAGGATGCTACGTCGGGCACGGGGAAACATACAAACATCCTGAAGACCTTCTTTGGTGGGCAAAAGGAGGCGTGCTGCGTGGTGAAAGTCCACCGAGAATTGCATTTCTCAGAGACTTCATGGCTGATGCACCGCCGTTTGATACGCTTGAACCGATCGGTGATGACGCAGGTCGATACATCCTCGCCAAACATGGGGAATACTACCTTGTTTACATGACTGCCCCACAAACGATAATCTTAAATCTGAAAGGGGAACAACCCTATAAAGTCGATCGTGTGGATACATGGAACATGAAAATCATTCCTATCGGGACAGCACAACCGGGAACGTATAGGTTCGCTGCACCACACAGTGGTTTCGCGTATCGTTTTACGTTATACTCGCCAGGTGAGAAACTCCGTCCTGAGGCAAAAGCATCCGCTGATGCACTGCAAGGGAGTGCGCCGTTCACGGTTAACTTCTCCGCAGCAGACGATTTGATGCAACATTGGGATTTCGGAGATGGCACTATATCCGATGAATTGAATCCAACACACGTTTACGAAAGCCTCGGACAATACATCGTGACGCTCACTGTGACTGATGCTGAAGGCGTAATATCAACAACATCCTTGGCAATCCATGTATCCCCCGAAGCACCCACTGATGTCGGGACGCATACAGAATTTCCCGGTTCAAGCGATGAACTTGTGTTTCTCTGGCACGGCACACTTGATGGTAGCAATGAAATTGAACCGCGGGACGACGCATCAATTACTGAAAACGGACAGATGGATCTAACAGGCGGCGCAATCCTTGCCAAGAATGTCAATGATACACTCCTCGCAGCATGTCAACAAAATAATCAATTAACGCTTGAGTGTCTCGTTACGACGGATAATCTTGACCAGAGTGGTCCCGCGCGGATTATCTCCTTCTCAAACGACGCTACCCATCGTAACTTCACTTTCGGACAGGATGGAAGCAGTTTTGCTGTGAGAATTCGCACGCCGAGAACCGGCACGAATGCATTAGGTGGCGAGTTTGCTTTCGGTAAGATTGAACTGGGAAAACCTACGCACGTCATCGTCAGTTATTTTGAGGGGAACGTCTACTGCTACATTAACGGTGAACTTGTCCATGTTAGCAACGGAACGCAAGGGGATTTCAGTAATTGGGAATTGTATCCGCTCCTTTTCGGCGATGAAGCAAGTGGTGGTAGGAATTGGGAAGGGAAGCTGAGTCATGTGGCAATCTACAGCCGATTCGTCGGTGTGGAAGAGGCTGCGCACAAATTTAAACTGATACAAGGTGAATGAAATCTTTAGCACTTTTAGGTGAGGTTTGTATACCTCACCCAATTTTGTTGGAAGTTGTGACGTTTGAATAACTTGTTATACTCAAAAAAATCCAATAGACATCTTGTTTACCTAAGGGAAGTTAATGCAATGAAATCCAAGACATTTTATCTCAACTTACTATCCAAACTTCTTCTGCTAATTATAGTTACAACTGTTTATCTACCGAATTGTCTTGCACAAAACTACACAGAGATGGGGTTACCCGATGGTGCTAAAGCACGTCTCGGTAAAGGGCGTATTCATAGAATGCTGTATTCTCAAGATGGGAAAATACTTGCAGTCGTGAGTTCTGTGGGAATATGGTTGTATGAATCACAAACTTATCAAGAATTATCCTTCATACCTATAAGGATAAATAGATATAATGGTATTTCGTCCGATAGCATTTCGTTTAGTGGTGACAGTCAAACTGTTATGAGTGGTGTTACTGAAAAAAATACCTTTTTCCAGTGGGATGTAAATACCGGTAAACCCAAAGAAACACAAAATAATGAACAAGTTCCATTCAGTTCTGATACACCAAAACCTATCAACGACAGTGAAAATAAAAGCATACAACAATGGAATCAAACAGATGAGAACCTATCCAATTTTTTAAAAGAAATAAATAAAAATTTCACATACATGACTTTCAGTCCAGATGGACATCCTTTTGCAGGTGCAGATGGACACTACAATATCCATATATGGGATACAAGTACGCGGAAATTGAAAAAAAGAATTAAAGATCATGCAGATTTTGCTTTCGTAACAAAAGTCTCACTTAGTCCAGATGGAAAGACACTTGCAAGTCTTCGTAAGGGTGAACCTATCCGACTCTGGGATGTTGCATCAGGAGAAAATATACAAACTCTAACAGGATATAATGTGACTGGTAGAATTAGAACAAAGATTCACTCGGAATTATTTGATAGTGAGGTAGATAGTGTGGCATTTAGTCCGGATGGAAAGACACTTGCAAGTGGTGGAATGGATAGTAATATCCGTCTGTGGAATATTGGCAGTGGAAAACTCAAAAAAACGCTTAATGGACATTACGGATTTATAAAATGCCTTACTTTCAGCCCTGATGGAAAAACACTTGCAAGTGGAAGTGACGACAAGGCTATTTTACTGTGGAATACTGAAACCGGAAAACATGTAGCGTTCCTTGCTGAGCGGATGGATACTATCACTTGTATATCTTTTAGTCAAGATGGAAGCATGTTGGCAGGCGGCAGCACAGATGGTAATATACATCTGTGGGATGTTGTAACAGTTAATCCCAAAATGACCTTTACTGGGCATGTAGATGAAATAAGTAATGTAGTGTTCAGCCCCGACGGTAGCACAATACTAAGTGTCAGTTGGGATAGTACTGTTCGTCTGTGGGATGTTAATACTGGAGAACAGAATCGAATAGTTACAGGACAAATCGAGAGACAAGGTTTTTACTATTGGGGTGCAGCGTGGTTCACATCCGATGGGATTCCAATTGCAATTAGATATGATATTGATAATATGCATTTATGGGATATAATTAACGGACAATACATGAGAAGTCTCATAGGGCATTCTTCCTATGTAAAAAGTTCTTATTTGAGTGCTGATGGGTATACACTTGCAACCTATAGTGCAGATGGAACGGTGTTACTATGGGATTTGACAAATATAAATAAAACTATAGACAGCACTTATTTCATGGCTGGGAGTTAAAGTAATGAAAACCAAGTTATTTATCACTTTATTAGTGGTTGGTGGTGTTTCTATTTTTTTGCTGTTTCAATATGTTTTATCGCCTAATCGTCCAGATGCTTTTCTTCACGATTCACCCCAGATACATTTGCCGAAAGGAGTAAAGGCACGTCTCGGTAAAGGTAGTATCATGGATATAACTTATTCACCAGATAGCACACAATTAGCAGTTGCGAGTTCAACCGGTATTTGGATCTATAGTGCTAATACATTAGAAGTACAGACACTCCTTACAGGACACACGGCTGCAGTCTCAAGGGTAGCGTTCAGTCCTGATGGAAAAACACTTGCCAGTGGAAGTTACGATAAAACAATTCGCCTATGGGACGTTGTGACAAGAAAACATCAGACTACATTCATACAAGATATTATGAGATATGATTATGGATTTTATTACTTGTCATTCATAGATGATGGAGAGACACTTACAAGTACAACTCAGTTCGGGATGGAACTGTGGGACATTCCTACAAGTACATATAAGAAAAGTCTCAATGCGGATCGGAGAACCGTTGACTTTAGTCCTGATGGTAAAATGATCGCATGTGCAGATACATCAAATAAAATTCAATTATGGGATGTTGAGGAGAACATGAAAATACAAACCCTTGAGGGGCATACAGAATCAGTAAGGTGTTTAGCATTCAGTCCGGATGGTAAAACACTTGCCAGTGGTGGGTTTGATGATGTTATTCGATTTTGGGATGTTGAAACATGGACAGAAAAGAAAATTCTCAGCGGACATAAAAAGTGTATCAAAAGCCTGGCATTCAGTCCAGACGGAAGCACCATTGCGAGTGGAAGCCGGGACGATACTGTACGCCTATGGGATGTTGAATCAGGAAAACGAAAGAATACACTCAAAGGACATTCAGAAGAACTTGAGAAAGTGTTGTTTAGTCCTGATGGAAAAACACTGATGAGTTGGAGCCAAGACAATATCGTTTATCTCTGGGACGTAGCCACTGGAAAACGAAAGAATACGCTCACAGGTCATACCAATTTTGTCTATGAAGTAGCACTTAGTCCGAATCCTGATAGGAACAGAGTGCCGCTTGTACTTCTAATGCGCCAGTTTGCTAATAGTGTATCGTTTAGTGCTGATGGACAGACGCTTGCAAGTATGGGTAGGGATTGGACTATTCGCCTTTGGGATGTTGAAACTGGGAAACACAAAAAGATACTCACGGGACATAAACGAGAGATCGCAAGCATGGCGTTCAGTCCTGATGGTATGACAATAGCGGGTGGGAGCAGCGATAAAACAATCCGCTTATGGGATGTTGAAACGGGCAAAAGCAAGAAAACACTCAAAGGTCATTCCTCTGTTGTCTCTACAGTAGCGTTCAGTCCTGATGGAACAATGATAGCAGGTGGTAGTTGGGACCAAACAGTTCGGTTATGGGATGTAACAACTGGAAAACGCAAAAATACCCTCAAAGGTCATACATCTGTCGTAAGGAGTGTGATGTTCAGTCCGGATGGTAAAACCCTTGCAAGTGAGAGCAACGATGCAACAATCCGCTTATGGGATGTTGAAACGGGTACGCATAAAAAAACACTCAAGGGGCATAAATCTGTTATTTTTGGAATGTTGTTTAGTCCTGATGGTAAAACCCTCGCAAGTGCAAGTGTTGATAAAACAATTCGTCTTTGGGATGTTAATACAGGAGAACAGAAGAAAATACTCACAGGACATACGCAGATAATTGACAATATTGTGTTTAGTCCTGATGGTAAAACCCTCGCAAGTGCAAGTTGGGATACTACTATTTGGTTGTGGGATGTTGCAACAGGTGAGAACAAACAAATCCTTGAGGGCCATACAAGTATTGTCAGAACTGTGGTATTCAGTCCAGATGGAAAATACCTTGTGAGTGGAAGTTCGAACGCTGCTATACGCTTGTGGAATGCAGAAAACGGAGAACATGTAAGAACGCTCAAGTCACATACCGGGAGTGTGAATATTGTCGCTTTCAGTCCGGATGGAGCAACTCTGGTAAGCGGAAGCGCAGATGGGACATTTTTACTTTGGGATTTTCCCGCTATAGTTGATACACAGTAGTGTTTAGACCACCTAATTGATATCCATGAGGTATGCTCAAGTCTACCTTACATACAATCAGAAATAATCTTATAGGTATCTTGTTAACCTAAGGGAAGTTAATGCAATGAAATCCAAGACATTTTATCTCAACTTACTATCCAAACTTCTTCTGCTAATTATAGTTACAACTGTTTATCTACCGAATTGGCTTGCACAAAACTACACACAGATGGGGTTACCCGATGGTGCGAAAGCACGTCTTGGAAAAGGGGATATCACGGATTTACTGTATTCTCCTAACGGAAATATTTTAGCAGTTGTAAGTTCCATTGGCATTTGGCTTTATGACACAGAAAATTATCAAGAACTCAACTTACTACCTATTCCAAAGAATAGGAGTAGAACTATGGCACATAGAATCACAAATACAACATTCAGTGTTGATGGACAGGAACTTCTCAGTGAAACTGATGAGAAACAAATTCTCATGTGGAATGTTTCTACAGGAGAAAACATTGAAATAAACCAGGGAGTTATAGATTTTTTCAGTAATTACAGACAGACACGCACCATAGAAACAGAAAATAAGTCCATAAAATTTTTGAAACGAGATAATGAAAATATTGAAAAACCTTCAAAAGAGAAAGATGAAAAAGACGTTAAAATTGCATATAGTCCAGATGGACAAACTTATGCCACTGCAAATGATGCATATACCGTCATGATACGGGATACACGAACACGGAAACTGAAAAAAAGAATTTTTGGCTATCCAGAACTTGCATATTCATCAAAAATATCAATTAGTCCAGATGGAAAAATGCTTGCGTCCCTGCGCAGGAATTATTTTATTCGTCTATGGGATGTAAATACAGGAAAACTAAAGAAATCTCTGGAAGGACATAAAGTAACTACCATATACAACAGAAATAAACGGGGTCCTTATGAACCTTTTACCAAGATTGATTCTGTTGCCTTCAGCCCGGATGGAAAAATACTTGCAAATGGGAGTCTGAACGGGACTATCCGTCTGTGGGATACCAGCAGTGGAAAACTCAAAAGGACATTAAAAGATCAATTTGGTTTTATTAAAAGTCTAACTTTTAGTCCAGATGGAAAGTCTGTCGCAAGTGGAAGTGAGGATGGAAGTATCCTTGTATGGGATACTGAAACAGGGAAAAATAAACTATACCTCGCTGAGCGGGTGTATTCTATTTCTTGCGTGTCTTTTAGTCGTGATGGAAGTATGCTGGCAGGGGGCAATCTAAAGGGTGACATTCATCTGTTTGATGTAGCATCAAGGAAACTTACAAAGACTTTCACGGGACATACTGGAGAAATCAGTTATTTAATATTTAGTCCAGATGGAAGCAAGATAGCAAGTTCAAGCTGGGATGGAAGTACTCGCTTGTGGGATATAGAGACAGGAGAATTGGTAAAAACACTCTCAGCACCACTTGCTGTACGTTTTGGTTCTAATCTCTCTTGCAAAGTTTTGTTGTTTACTGATGATGGAAATCTTCTCGGAATTAATGAAGAATACGATTTTATCCATATATGGAATGTAAACACCGGACAATACAAACAGATGTTGATGGGACATGCGTCTCATCTGCGCAGCTTTTCGATGAGTGGTGATGGAAAGACACTCGCAAGTAGCAGTGCTGACGGAACAGTTATGCTATGGGACCTGACATCCATAACCAATGCCATAGATTAGATCAAAATGAACGAACGTATACAAGTTCCATTCAATAAAATATACAGTCACATAATAGGAGTCTAAAAAAATGAGAAAAAAACTACTTTTAGTATTTCTGGTGATCGGTATCGGCGGTATTCTATTAGTCCTCAGAATTGTATCTGTGAATAATCGTACAGATGCATTTATTTATGAAACACCGCAGATGAATTTGCCAAAAGGAGCGAAAGCACGTATTGGTAAAGGGAGAATTTTAGATGTGGCGTATGTTCCAGATGGTACACAATTTGCAGTTGCAAGTTCTACTGGTATTTGGTTCTATGATGCAAACACTTTAGAAGTACAAGCAATGCTTCCAGGGCATTCAGGAATTGAATTTAGCATGTCGTTCAGTCCAGACGGAAAGACACTCGCAACTGTAAATGGAGGTAAAACAATCCATCTATGGGATACTGAGACATTAAAGCATAAGACTACATTCATTCGTGATACGTATCTTAGACCATATTTCGTATTTGATTATGTATCGTTCATTGGTGATGGGAAAACACTCGCAAGCATTTATAGCGGTAGGTTTGATTTGTGGAATGTCGCAACAAATACTCATCACTCCGAATTCCATATACCGACTGGTATGAACACGGTTATTAGTCCTGATGGTAGTGTACTGGCAAGTAGTAGAGATAAAGTTGTCCATCTATGGAATGTTGTGCGGGGTAAGGAGAGACGGGAGTTTAAAGGACATACGAAATCGGTTAAGTATGTTGCCTTCAGTCATGATGGGAAAATGCTTGCAAGTGGAAGTCGTGACAACACCATCAAATTGTGGGATATTGAAACAGGTGAACACAAGATAACACTTGAAGGGCATAAAGAGAGTGTTGAATGTCTTGATTTTAGTCCAGATGGGAAAACTCTTGCCAGTGGAAGTCACGACCATACCGTCAGATTATGGGATGTGGCTACAGGAAAACGTAAGAAAACGTTCAAAAAGCATTCAGATGAACTTCGCAAAGTGCTGTTTAGTCCAGATGGAAAAACACTTTTGAGTTATAGTAGGAAAAGTAATCTTCATCTATGGGATGTAACATCGGGGAAAATAAAAAATACACTTAGAGACCATTTTAATTTTGCCACCAGCATATCATTGAGTCCGGATGGGTTAACTTTAGTAAGTGGAAGTTACGATAAAACAGTTCGTCTGTGGGATGTCGCTACAGGGAAACACAAGATGGCCCTCAAAGGACATAGGGATGTCGCATTGTCCGTGTCGTACAGTCCGGATGGATTAACAATAGCGAGTGGAGGTATAGATAAAACAGTTCGTTTGTGGGATGCAACAACGGGAAAACAGAAGAAAACGCTTAAAGGACATGCATCTATGGTACATAGGGTGCTTTTTAATTCAGATGGGAACCTTCTTGCAAGTCAGAATGATTTAAGTATCAGACTATGGGATGCTGCTACTGGCAAACAAAAAAACATATTTACTAGAGATCCGCATAAATACTTCAATAGGGGGTTATCGTTTAGTCCGGATGGGAAAATCATCGCGGTCCAAGGTAATGACGCTACCCTTCTCATGTGGGATGTTACAACCGGAGAACTCAAGAAAACGCTAAAAAGGAGTGTGCCTGAATGTATTGCGTTCAGTCCTGACGGCAAAATTATTGCTTATGGGGGTTATGACAAAACTATTCGACTGACGGATGTAGATACAGGTAGGCAAAAAATAACTATCGATTTAATTGATATGTATATCGGACGTGTTAGTTCATTGGTCTTTAGTCCGGATGGGAAATACATTTTGGGTGGGCTTTATGACACTACCCTACGTTTTTGGGATGCTGCCACTGGTACACAAAAGAAAGTGCTTAAAGCACATGGGTTTATAATCAATCATATTTTATTTAGTCCGGATGGAACAACCCTTGTAACCAGCAGTGCAGACGGAGCGGTGCTTGTATGGGATTACATATCGTTAATAAATAACACAGTTACCGAATAATAGTTTGTGGTCTGTGGGGCAATAGTAAAATCGCCAAATATTGTGCTCTTAATTTTACTTGCAATTTTTATGAAGTGTGTTATAGTTACACGGGAGGAAAAAATAGAGTGAAAAATGAATTAAGGTTTCGCGAGGATGGACGTTTTAAGATAGTCCAGTTCACTGATATTCATTGGCACAACGGTGAATCTGCCGACCAGAAATCTGCAGCTTTGATGGAGAGTGTAGCCCAAGCGGAATCACCGGATCTAATCGTGCTGACAGGGGATATCTTGTCTGGTGGTGGGTGCGATGATGCTGCCGAATCCCTTCGACAGATTATAGAGATATTGGAACGGTGTGGGACGCCTTGGGCAGCAGTTTTCGGCAATCATGATGACGAAGGCACAGCAAATCGACACGAATTGATGCAAGTCATGCAGGAAAGTGATTTGTCGCTGTCGGAACCGGGACCGCGGGAGATTCCGGGAGTTGGAAATTATGTTTTAACAGTTCAAAGTTCTGATGAAAGTAAATCTGCTGCATTGCTCTATTTTATTGATTCAGGTAGTTATGCTCCGACAGATATTGGTGGTTACGATTGGATCAGGCGCGCACAGATAGAATGGTATCTTGGCGAATCCGCAAGATACACCGCTTCGGCAGGACACCCGCTCCCCGCTCTTGCATTTTTTCACATCCCAATTCCTGAATATGATGAAGTATGGGATTTTCACGCCTGCTACGGTGTAAAATATGAGGATGTTTGCGCGCCTCGAATAAACACAGGTTTTTTTGCTGCTCTACACGAAGCTGGGGATGTTATGGGGACCTTCGTTGGGCATGAACATATTAACGATTTCTGGGGAGATTTGCACGGGATTCGACTCTGTTACGGTAGAACAACAGGCTACAATACTTATGGCAAAGATGGATTTCCGCGAGGGACACGAGTAATTGAATTAGGGGAAGGTGAACGTCAATTTGAGACTTGGCTCCATCTTGACAACGGAACTATAGTGCGTGAGCAACCGAAACATACGCCGCTCCAACGCATTTTTACTGAAGATTGACGATACTTTTTTATGATTTCTGGATTCTATCCTTTAGGAGGAAAATGTGAGAGCACAACCACAGATCTCTATTCGACACGAAGACGGCATCGCGATATTTGACATTACGGGTTATTTAACTAACGAATCTGAAGATGCTATAAATGATGCTTATTCTGACAACGGGGTGCAGGAAGCAACAAAATTGCTGCTTAACTTTGATAGACAAAGTTTCATTACAAGCAGTGGATTTGGCACGATTATCAAATTGCTTTGGAAGACGCGGGATAAAGGACAAACGTTGCGAATTGCACATCCAGCTATGCAGGTACGGACTATTTTTAATACCATCGGATTGACGCAGAGTATTGGCGTTTTTGCTTCCGAAGCTGAGGCAGTTGAAGATTTTTAAGTCGTTACGGAAAGAGGGTGTACATGTTCTTGTTAAATAGGACACCTAATAAACTCCAGAGGCTACCTGCGAGGAATTGACCGAAGATAAGCCCTAAGAACAAAGGTAACGCTTTGCGATAAGAGCGCACACCACCCCCTGTGAAAAGCAACCTCTTGAAGAGCCACCCTAAGAAAATCGAAAACCACATCCATCCGATAGCCCAACCGTTACCCACGGCATAGCCGACCGGATAAAACGGCCACCATAAAAACTGCCGTTTGAGTATCGTCAACACGCCAGTTAATAGAAATCCAAATCCCATGTGTTGGATTGCAGGGAGGTTCGGTGCTCTCGGTGCGATAATCCAGTTTTGCAGACGGTTGAACTCACCTACGCCCCACCGTGCAAACCGGAATTCATAATAAAGTGCTACATGCCCGACAATAGAAATGACTGCTCCGACGATTGATGCAACAATCAAGGCGATAACTAACCGATTCTCGCGAAGTTTGAAGTGCTTACCGATTTTAAACGCCTCTAATTGGTGCGGCATTGGATGGCACCGATACCCGTAAGCAAGCCATGATAGCAGCGTTGTGTTCGTCAAGTTCTGTGCTCCGAATGGACGACTTCCCATAAATAGCAGCATAATTCGGTCAGGATGCACTCCGTGTAATTCGTGTGTTGGCGGACCGAGTTCGGCACGCATCCGCGTCATGCCTATACACAATATTAAATAGATGCTGAAATACCCGAGCGTGACCCACGGTGATAAACCCGCGAAATACCAGAATATCAAAACAAACGCAAATCCAAATATTAACCCGAAGACAGCAAGTTGATATAAACGGTCTTTCGATCTGAAGGAAAATACACCTCCCAGAATCTTTAGAATCTCTCTCCGACTTGTTACCAATGCGAGTAACCCTATCCCGATCCATGCCCCTGCTCGTTGTTCAGTCTGAAAACTGATAGCCGTTGTCCATCCTGTCGCGCTGAAAAAGACTCGCTGAAACCCCCAAAACAGATAAAACCCCCAGAAAGACAGTGCTAAATCTAACGGCATTAAATAGCCTAATCCTATTGCAAACGGATACACATAGATTGGTAAACGCCCCATCGCATTCCAAGGTCGATCTGAAAAGAAAAGTTGGTACTTTATTTTGAGTGAAGGAATTACCGGAAAGAGGTAATTCAACCCTGCAAGGATTTCTAATCCAAACGCAATGCCGAAACCGAGCCAAATCAGTTTATTGCGAAACAGGTTGGAAGTGTTGCCGAGTAATTCGATAGGAAGTGTCGTCAGCGGATAACTCAACTTTTCATGGTCTATCCACTGCTTCCGAATAATGATGTTGATGCACAACATTATGAACAGCAGCACAATCACCAAACCACTCCATGCAACAATTGGCCATAACCACGCCCCCATGTAGTTGGATTGCCAAAACGTATCATCTCCTTCAAAATAACCTTGAAGTATTTTACGGTCAGTAATGGTCAACCATGTTGGTAGATAGCGGAAGAAGATATCTCCCCATTCATTTTCCGGTGTTGCAAACCATCCTGCGTTCGCAATCATCGGTACTAATTGCCGGACGATGTCGTGTCCAGCAAGTGCTGTTGCAACTGACACCATGATGTAGGTCATTGCAAGTTCACGTGAAGTTGGGGCAGCACGTTTGAATAATCTTCTCAGGAAAGGCGCGAGGGCAGCGAGCAGAAAGAAGGTGAAAAGCACGGTGGGGAAGATTGAGAAATCTGTAAGTTCCCACACCACACGGTTTTCTGCGGAGATAATCCAATAACAGGTAAGAATAATGAGGATAGAACCGAAGAGGAGAGTACCAACAAAAAAGCGGAATGTTGAAGGTTTCTCAACGTCCTGATTTGCACTTGGCTCATTTCGAAGCATACCTTATCATACCATATCTGTTGAATTTAGACAACCCTTATTGTTTAAACTTCAGAGCCATTCAGTTCTCCGAATATTTAGATTTTCAATCTAAGACTTTCCGCTGTAGGAGCGATCTCCGAATCGCGATCTTTCGTCTAAAATGGACAAAATGCCTAAAACTAAATAACCCTGTTTAAACTTAGAGCCATTCAGTTTTCAAGTTTTCACTATATTTTAGAGAAGATCGCGATTCGGAGATCGCTCCTACAGAAGAGAGACTTGAGCATCAGATGAGAACTACCGGACAATTGAATGGCTCTGTTTAAACTTAGAGCTATTTAGTTCCGGGCAAAAAACGGGATTCGTTTTTGTCCGTTTTAGGCGTATAGTCGCGATCTGGAGCTCGCTCGGACAGGAAGAGTCTTGAGCAAAGTTCAAAATTATTGGAAAACTAAATAGCCATGGTTTAAACTATTCGGTAAACGTTAAATCTTTGAGGGACGCATTTTAGCAGTATTTTCAGTTTATGCAGTTTCTGCAGGGTGTCTCGCGGCCGCTTTTTTTTCGGTGTCGGTCATGGACTGTGACACTTAACAATATACAGGGTGTCTTGTATGCCACTTTTTTCTGGTATATTGATTACTTCCGTAATAAATGTTATAATGTGAATATCATCAACCCAACCTATTATGATAATTCTTATCTGGATTGAAGGAGTGAAGCCATGAAACCTATTTGTTTGCCTATAGAAGTTAATCACTAATCAAGGAATTGAGAAAGCTGGAGGATATAGATATGGCAAAGTTAGCAATAAATGGTGGTGAACCTGTTGTCAAAAGCGGGTTAGGTAAAAGTTGTCCGATATTTGATGAGACTGAAGAAAACGCGCTGTTAGAAGTATTACGTAGCGGTGCTTGGAACAGACGCGAGAAAGTTGATGAAGTCGGTGAGAAGTTTGCCGCGTATCATGATGCCCAATACGGTATTCCGCTTGCAAACGGAACTGTGGCGTTGCAGTGTGCATTAAAGGCTGCTGGTGTCACCGCAGGAGATGAAGTCATCGTTCCAGCACTCACATTTGTTGCAACAGGCACATCGGTTGTGTGTGTGAACGCTGTGCCTGTGATTGTTGATATTGACCCGCTTACTTACAACATCGCGCCTGATGCGATTGCGGCTGCAATTACTTCGCGAACAAAAGCAATTATTCCAGTGCATAACGGCGGTTATCCTGCTGATATGGACGCGATTATGGAGATTGCTGAAAAATACGACCTAAAAGTTATTGAGGATTGCGCGCATGCACACGGTTCACAATGGCGTGGAAAAGGAGTCGGTTCAATCGGACATCTCGGCACGTTCAGTTTTCAGATAGGAAAAACACTGACGTGTGGAGAAGGCGGGATGGTGATAACAAATGATGAGGCACTTGCAAACAGCGCGAGTCAAGTCGCTAATTTGAATATGCGAATGACAAACTTCCAAGCCGCGGTGTTACTCTCTCAACTTGAACGTCTTGATGAACAGGTTGAGACGCGCGAGCGAAATGTGGCGTATCTCGTGGAGGGTATGGAAGCGATAGAAGGTGTTGATCCGATTCCGCGCGATGCTCGCGTCACACGGTGGTGTTTCTATTATTGGGATTTCAGGTTTGTCCCTGAGGAGTTCGGTGGCGTTTCACGCGGGCGGTTTTTGGAGGCACTCAGTGCGGAAGGGGTTCCGTGTGGTGTCGGCGCACACGGACAACCAATCTATAACGAAGGTCCTTTTAGCAACCCAGAGTTGTTTGACCAACTCGGATTGCCGCGTGAATACCTTGCCGCCCGCGCTATTGATTATAGCACTGTCCATTGTCCCGAAGCAGAACGGGTGTATCAGGAGGAGGTCTGCAGTTTCGGACATTCTATGTTTTTAGGTGACACAGACGATATGCAACTGATTTTAGATGCATTCCAGAAAATTCGGATGAATGTGGATGCATTGTAACGCTGGAATCTAAAAGATGTTCTGCAGCTACTTTATTTTCAACGGTATGTTTAGTTCCTGTGGCAACGAACACTCCGTATCATTGCAGGCTTGATAGTTCAGTTTCAGAATGATCGGAACGCCTTTCTTGATAAGCGTATCCGGTTTCTGTTTTAACTTCAGTGGGATCGTAAACGTTCCGTCGTAAACATTCACAGATTCAGGACTAAACTCAAATTTCATAGATTTACCCTTGGGATACTTAACATTATTTATCTCTATTAAAGCATCTTTATCAACAGTAATTGTCGTAGGAATTAAGTTATCTTGACCTGCGGGGTTTGCATTAATGTGCCAACCTACAGCTATTTTCACCTGAACTTCCACGTCAATTTGATTGCCTTTAGTAGGTGTTTTAATTTTTGCGGTTGCTGTTACAAGTGCCTGAGATGAATCTCCTAAAGATAATTTTTCCTGTGCTGTTGTGTCAAGTTCCGGTGTAGACACAGAAAGCCCTTCCTCTATATTCAAGTAACCGTTGAGTGCAAATAGCATGTGCATAAATGACGAGGGGGTATCTCCCATGGCTTTTGCGAAGCTACGTATTGTTTTCTCAGCGTAGTTTCGGTAACTTGGATTTAGCATTAAGAGATTGTTGACTGCTACAGCATTACCCGAAGGAATTGCGGAATCGTGAGGTTTTTTTGTGCGGACAATCAGTTGTTTCGCATCTGCCTTTGTAAAAAAGAAACCTCCATGTTTGTCATCCCAAAAAAGTTGAATCATCTTGTCAGTTAGGGTTGTCGCAGAACGCAACCAACGTTCTTCTCCCGTGGCATTGGATAATCCGAGTAGACCGCGAACGAAAAAGGCGTAATCATCAAGATAGCCATCATACTTGGCAACACCAGCGGTATACGTATGCCATAATTCACCGTCTGGTTTTCTCATCTTGTCAAGGATGAACTCTGCGGCTTTTGATGCAGCGGTAAGATACTTTTCCTCTCCTAACACTTCATATCCGTATGCAAGCGCATCTATCATCATACCGTTCCAACTGACAATGATTTTCGTATCCAGAAGCGGACGTTCTCGTTCATATCGAGCTGCTAAAAGCGTTTCCCGCGCAGATTTTACTTTTTTGAGAGAAGCCTCTGATTCTGCTCCATTTGGAACATATAGGACATTTTTACCCTCAAAATTGGGTCCCTTATCAACACCATAGATAGAAGCGAATTGTTTGACATCTTTTTTGGAAAGAACTTTCTTAATTTCGTCCTCTGTCCAAACATAATATTTTCCCTCTTCTGCATCTGTTTCAGCATCTAACGCGGAATAGAATCCACCATCGGGTGCTGTCATCTCGCGCGCTATAAAACTAAATAGTTCTTCAGCAATTCGTCGGTATTGGGGTTTTTCTGTTATCTTATATGCTTGAAGATATACTTTCGCCAATTGTGCGTTGTCATAAAGCATTTTCTCAAAGTGAGGAACGAGCCATTTTGCATCAACGGAATATCTGTGAAATCCACCACCGATTTGGTCATATATTCCGCCGTAAGCCATCATATCTAAGGTCCGAGTCACCATCTTCAATAGCGATTCAGCATCTGTGTTTGCGGTTTGTAATTTTGACTGCCTTTCATATTCTCTCAAAAGGAACTCCAAGTTTGCCGGACTTGGAAATTTAGGGGCTGTGCCAAATCCACCGTAGGCTTGATTATACGTGGTTTTTAGGTGTGTGACTCCGGTTGAAATGAGGGAACGATCAAGGGATTTCGCAGTGAGAGAGGTGAATCCTGTGCTGATTACTCTTTCAATGATATTAGTAATCTCGTTTGCGGTATTAATTACCTCTGCTTCTCGCGTAACCCAAGCCTCATGCACTGCATCCAATACCGTTGGGAAACCCGGTCTATTCGGCTTATCCGTAGGCGGAAAATAGGTGCCAGCGTAAAATGGTTTTAGGTCAGGCGTTAGGAAGACAGAGTTGGGCCATCCGCCACGTCTAATCATTATCTGCGTTGCAGTCATATAGATTTCGTCAAGGTCGGGTCGTTCTTCTCTATCAATTTTGATATTGATAAAGTTCTTGTTCATCTGCTCAGCGATTTCTGGATTTGAGAAAACCTCTCGCTCCATCACGTGACACCAGTAACAAGTGGAATAGCCGACAGAGAGAAAAATGAGTTTGTTTTCTTTCTTAGCCCGTGTCAATGCCTCATCATCCCAAGAATACCATTCAACAGGATTGTGTGCGTGAAGCAGTAGATATGGACTGGTTTCATTGATAAGCCGATTGGTCCACTTCCATGAACCGTCGGGGTTTTTGAGTGCATCTTCATCGGCACTTACTATCAAAGCGAAATTGAGCAGAATTAGACAAGAGAGAATGTATCGTATTAAATTTTTCATGATTGGGACCTTTGCTTTTAACATTGTGTGCGATGAATCGGATTTCCTCAAACAAGTAGTGTAGTGTTCTGTCCACACTAAAATTGCGAGTCGTGTCAGTAGTCGGGAATCAGAGTTCCCTCCTACAAAGAGAGTTGTTCTGTAGGAGTGATCTCCGAATCGCGACCTTTACCCGCAAAATTTCGGTAGACACTCCAGTAGTATAGCTATTGAACGAGTGCCTGTTGTGCGATGGCGCGTCCCTGATCTGTTAAGGTGAGTTGTGCTGCTTTCTGTAAAACATATCGGTTATTTAGCGCGTATTTAACGACCTGTGAGGCAAATGTTGGTTCCCACCGGAGATGTTCATAGAGATGTGAAATTTCAGATTCGGCTTGCGCTTCTGGAAGTCCTTCATGGTTAAATAGGTGAATGACAAGCATTGTTTGCGCAAATTCCCATTTTTGCCGAATGTGTCTACGGGCAACCGCTATGAGACCACGACTTGGAACAATCATAAAGATAAGACCGAAAACAAGAAATGTTACCGTTGCAATAACACCGGCGATGGAAACATCAAAAATGTAGGCAATCCAATACCCTGTAACAGCATTCACACACCCAATTACAACACTTAAGATAAGCATCCGTGTGAGACTATCAGTCATAAGATATGCGGTTGCTGCTGGACCGGCGATAAGAGCAACGACTAAAATAGAACCAACTGCGTCAAATGCACCTACCGTCGTCATGGAAACCAATGTCATCAAGCCGTAGTGTATGAGGGTAGGGGCAAATCCTAACGTAGCAGCTAAACTTGCGTCAAACGTTGCTAACTTCAATTCCTTGTAGAATAGCAGAATAAAGGCGATGTTTAACACTAACATTCCGCCCATGATATACAAAGATATGGGACCCAAATCATAGATGGAAATCTTTAATCGGTTGAGAGGCGCATGCACGAGGTCACCGAGCAGAACTGCATCCATATCCAAGTGAACATTGCTGAAAAACCGAGAAATTAAAATTACCCCGACGCTGAAAAGCGCAGGGAACGTCAACCCGATCGCAGCATCCTCTTTCACGAGTTTTGTTTTTTGTAGCAGTTCAACGAAAACAACGGTGAGTACACCGGTCGCAGCAGCAGCGAGAATCAGTAGCGGTGACGAAAGGCTATGCGTCAGGAAAAATGCGAGGACAATACCGGGGAGAATAGCATGGCTAATGGCATCGCTCATCAACGTCATTCGGCGAAGCACCAAGAATACACCGAGCAAAGCACACGCGGAGGCTGTGACAATAGCAATAAGTAAGATGTCAAGATGCTCTTGTATCATTGTCTTTATTCACCTTTCTGTTGCGAATGTTCAACGCATTGGCTCGCGGGCATCTTCAAGCTGCGTCTATTTCGGCGTTGCCTAAGTCTGTTCCACAACAGTCCTCGGTTCGGAGCAAAAACGATTGAGATTCCAACGACAACTGTCGCACAGAGGATAATTGTCGGACCTGTAGGAATACGTGCAGCAGTACTGCTGATTATTGTGCCACTCACCCCCGCAAGTGCACCGAAGCATGCTGCAAGAAGTACCATAAAGTTGAGGCGGTCTGTCCATTGCCTTGCAGCGACAGCTGGGGCAACTAACATTGCACTCATAAGTACTGCTCCAACTGCTTGTAGTCCAAGGACAATCGCAATCGTAAGAAGACCGGTTAGTAGAATATCAAGCACGCGGATCGGAAATCCGATAGATGCAGCAAACCCTTCATCAAAAACAAGTAGTTTTAACTCTTTCCACAAAATAAGCATGATGATTAGGGCTACTCCACCGAGAATACCTATCGTCAGAACATCACGTTTTAGGATTGTGGCAGCTTGTCCGAAGAGGAACGTATCTAATCCTGCCTGATTAGCATTGCCTGTACGCTGTATCAGTGTAAGCAGCACCAGTCCGAAACCGAAAAAAGTTGATAGAACAAGTGCAAGTGCGCTATCGTATTTGATACGCGTTAGTCTCACAATGCTTAGAATAATTAGTGTAGCTAACCATCCTGCGATTGCTGCACCCAGTACTAAAATTAGTGGTGTCTTGCTTCCTGTTAGCAAAAATGCGATTGCTATACCGGGTAGTGCAGCATGTGAGATAGCATCACCGAGGAGGCTTTGACGGCGCAGAACAGCGTAAGTGCCAAGTGCGCCACTGACCATCCCGAGCAAGGCAGTACCGATAGATACAATTATGAAGGTATAATCAAAACTAATTAGCAAGGATAAATTTCTCATGATTTTGGGATGGTATAGTTGTAACGCGGGTCTCTGTACCACTATTTGTGTGCCCACTAAATTATCGATTTTTTATGAATGCTATCCGTCCGCCGTAAGTTTCACGTAAATTTTCCGGAGTGAACGTTTCGTCAACGGGACCGCTGGCAATTCGGCGGACGTTCAATAGTGTCACCCAATCAAAGTAGTCGGTTACAGTTTGCAGGTCATGGTGCACTACAACGACTGTTTTGCCGTTTTCACGGAGTTCCTGAAGTAGGGTAACGATTGCGCGTTCGGTAGTAGCATCTACGCCTTGAAAAGGTTCGTCCATTAGGTATACAGTTGCATCTTGGACAAGGGCACGCGCCAAGAAAACACGTTGTTGTTGTCCGCCGGAGAGTTGACTAATTTGTCGGGTGGTATATTCCTCCATACCAACTTTTTCAAGCGCGTGTCTCGCCAGTTCGCGGTCTTTCTTTCCTGGACGTTTTATCCATCCGAGTGCACCATAACGTCCCATCATAACGACATCAAGAACGTTTGTGGGAAAATCCCAGTCAACGCTTCCGCGTTGTGGTACATATCCAACAATCCTCCGTTGTGCCTCATAAGGTTTATTGTATATTAAAACATTGCCAGCCGCAGGTCGGACTAACCCTAAAATCGCCTTGATTAGGGTTGTTTTTCCCGCCCCATTAGGACCAATAATTGCCAGAAGCACCCCTTGTGGTACATCAAGGTCAATGTCCCACAGAACAGGTGTCTCCTGATAAGCGACTGTCAGATCAGTTACTTCTATTGCTTTTGTTTCAGGTGCTTGCAATTTAGTCTTCCTCTGTAGAAGTAGTTTCTTGCGTCAACGCTGTTACAATCGTATCAATGTTGTGCCGAACCATACCGATATAAGTGCCTTCCAGTGTCCCCGCATCTCCCATAGCATCAGAAAAGAGTTCACCACCGATCTGTACATCAAATCCTCTTGAGTTTACCGCTGCTTTCACAGCTTCAAGGCTCCGCGCAGGCACCGATGATTCCACAAAAATTGCAGGAATACGTCTATTAACTATAAAGGCAGTCAATTCTTGAACGTCAGTAATACCAGTTTCCGAGACGGTGCTAATTCCTTGCAACCCGCGCACCTCAAATCCATAAGCTTTCCCGAAGTAGTTAAAAGCATCGTGTGCCGTCACAAGCACGCGTTGTTCAGGTGTCACACGTTCTGCTTGAGTCTTGACGTATTGATGTAATTCAGTGAGTTCCGCCAGGTAGCGTTCAGCATTCTTTGTGTATACCGGTTTGGCATCAACATTAAAATCGCTCAGTGTATCACGAACTTTTTCCACTGCTTTCATCCAAAGCGTCACGTCAAACCATACGTGCGGATCATACTGCCCTTCAAATCCTGGTGGTGATAACAACATTGCTTTGTCAATATTGTCCGTTACTGCAACGGTTTTAGTATCTCCAGGCATCTTAGCAAGGACATCCGCAAGTTTAGCCTCAAGATGCAATCCATTATAGAAGATGATTTGTGCGGAACTCAACCTTTGAACGTCTTTGGCAGTCGGTTTATAAAGGTGTGGGTCAACACCGGGCCCCATCATACCTATTACCTTAACTTTCTCACCCCCAACGTTTTTGACAATATCAGTGATCATTCCAATCGTTGTAACAACACGGATTTTTCCTTCCTCTGAAGCGTCCGGTGGCTTTTTTGAATCGCAACCGATACTTGCGAAAATGAATATCAGACAAAAGAGGATGCTCAATTTTTGTATGGATAGATTCAACGTTTTTGAGAATAGTGTTAACATTCTTGTTAATGAGATGTATGTATTAAGCATTTTCAATTTCCAATAAAGTAGTGTTCTAAGAGTTTACCAACGAGGTAGCCGACACCCGCGACGCCGAGACCGACAACAAACATATCAAAACCGCTTCGAAACAAGCCGCGTCCAGTGAAAAGGCTGCGTGCTCCACCGACTGCGAAGTGCGAAAACATCGCAAGTGTAAAAGAGATCCATATCGCGGTTATTCCGGTGGTAAATAGAAATGGTGCAACAGGAATAAAAGCACCGATGGCGGTTGCGAGTCCAGTGATCCATCCCTCTTTAAGAGGTGTTGTATGGCTTTCCACGATCTTAAGTTCAGATTGAATTTTCTCCGCTAACGCTCTCTCAGGATCACTCATCACTTCTTTCGCAAGGAGTCGAGCATGCTCCTTTGGGATACCTCGCGTGGCATAAATGAGCGTGAGTTCATCTTCCTCAATGTCTGGCATGAGGCGGATTTCTTCCCTTTCCATCTCAATTTCGTGTTCGTACACCTCTTGTTCACTTTTAGCGGCAAGGTATCCTGAAGCACCCATAGAGAGTGAATCCGCCACTGTTCCAACAATGCCAGTCACAAGAATTGTGGAGATATTATCAGTTGCAGCGATAACGCCTGCGACTAAACCGAAGTTTGCCGTTAACCCATCATTAAAGCCGTAAATAATGTTGCCTAACATGCCACCGGATTCGGTTTTGTGCCACGGTTCACCAGTTGAGTTAGTAAGTTCCTGCAAACTTTCTGTATGTATTGCAGATTCTTTGGCAAGAATCAGCGCTGTGTCTTTTGCGTCTTGCAAGGTGCTGGTTCTATGAAGCGAAAGGTAATCTTTAACCTCATTCGCCTCTTCGTTAAGCATCCGGGAAAGTGGAAACGCACTGCCGAACTTACGAGCATACCATGCCGATAATCTTGCTTTTATAGTCGGACGTTGTTCTTTAATCTTGGCATTGTATGAAGTTAACAACTCTTTCCAACGTTCAACATGTCGATTTTCCACCTCAGCAAGTTCAAGTAATATATCTTTCCTATCAGGATCTGATTCGAGGCTTGCAAAGACGCTGTAGAGGAAACTTGCATCTACTTCATCTTGTAGATGGTGTTTCCATATCTTGGTAGTTTTGGCATCTAAATTATCCTTTTTCTGTTGTTCCATTTTTGTCCCTTCATGTATCTTGTACATTATTAACGAATATATTTTTTGCCACCTCGCGTCCAATTACTGCTTGCTGTCCAGCAATATCAATAGTGAAGGGTCCTTCAAATGGGGCAACTTCAATAACCCGGAATGCTGTGTCGGGATAAAGGTTAAAACTGCCAAGATGTCGGAGCAACGCAGAATCGTTATCACTCACTTCAGCAACAACGCAGGATTGTCCGTTCCGCAAATCCGTCATCGGAATGGATGGTGTTTTGGGTACAACACCATTTTTATCGGGTATGGGTGAACCGTGCGGGTCGGCAGTTGGATAACCGAGGAACTCATCCATCCGTGCCTCTACGTCTTCTGAAATAACATGCTCCAATTTCTCTGCTTCTTCATGAACGCCATCCCATGGTACACCGAGTGCCTTGAATAGATAGAGTTCTAACAAACGATGGTGTCGAATGATTTCAAGCGCGACAGCTTTTCCTGTATCTGTAAGCGTAACACCTTGATACCGTTCGTGGCACACAAGGTTCATAGTCTTCAGTTTTTTGATCATCCCTGTTGCAGATGCTGGCTTAACGTCAAGATATTCTGCCAGAATGCCAGTCGAAACTTTGCCACCCGTTTCTTGTAACTTATAGATTGACTTGAGATAGTCCTCAGCCGCCTGTGTAAGCATTAGTCTTTCCAGTCCGCGAGGAAACACGCAATGTGTTTAATCCTATCATGCGGTATAGGGTAGGTCTAACCCACCTAAATTTAGGCGTTATATGCCGAAATTGTTATAAAGATTGATAAAATATTTTAGGTATGACTAAATTATATATTAATCATAAACTAAAGTCAAGAGAATTATTGTAATTTTCAGAAAATAGCTGCTCGTGTTGCCGCTAAAATTCGTTAAATACTTTTACAGGTTTTCCTGTTTCAATAGATTCCCAAGCTGCGACACCTACAGCGATAGACTTCGCGCCATCAATTACGTTCGGGGACGGTTCTAAATCTTGTTCAAGACATTGCTGAAAATGCCGCATATATCGGATAACAGTTTGTCCGTGTCCATAAACGCTTGTGTCAACTTCAGGTGGACACGTCATCTCGAAAGGTTCTCTTGCAGACATTTTATCAAGCATCAGTTTTACTTCTCCGCCTTTGTTATCAGTGAAGTCGCCAATCATTGTGCCTCTGGTGCCGTAAATGGAGACTTGCATCATCGGCATCGGTGGGTGAACAACATCGTAAAGTCCCATCGCTCTTGCGATTTGTCCACTCTTAAACTTCAGATTGAGAAAGAAGTTGTTTTTTATCGGATACTCGGGTGTGAGCGCACCTTTTGTGCCGTAAGCATGAACCTCTTCGACATCGCCGAGAAAACTACGCAGGACGTCAACAGGATGCACAACCCCTCCGAACATCAAATCTTGTGGAACCTGTAGTCGCCACGGTGTGAAGTCGTAGACGTCGCGTAAATCATGAACATAATATGCATCTGCGACCATGATGTCGCCTAAATCGCCATCGTCAAAAAGACGTTTCATCGTCAAAAATTGCAGGTCAAATCGCATCGTTTGTCCGACAAGAAATTTGACACCGTGTTCTCGGACTAAGTTCACCAAGTGTTGTGCATCCTCTAACCTTGTCACCATCGGTTTAGTGCAGACCACATGCTTTCCTGCTTCAATTGCAGCGATGCAATGTTCTGCATGGAGATGGTCAGGTGAATATACAGCAATGACAGATATGTCATCACGTTGTACCAATTCGCGGTAATCTGTTGTCCAAAAACTGACACCGGTCTGCTTAGCGTAATTTTCAAGAATATCTGGACGTTTCGCGCAGATGCCGCGAAGCTCATAATTCAGGTCCGGCACATCCTTTAGCAGTGCTGTAGTTGAACCCATATTAGTAAGGTTGATTCCGATAACACCTAATCCTATTGCCATTTTATATCTCCTTTGGTTGAGCACAATCTTATCATGAATTCTGTTGATTGACAAGTATATAATGGAACGGTTTCAGAATAAAGTTGTATAGCACATTGTGATATGGTATACTTTTTTCACCTCATACCATAGACGTATTTGGCGTTGATTTGGTGCTTTGTCCGCGCACTGTTGTCTGAACCAGGATTATCAGGATTATCAGATTTTCAGGATTGTCGCTTTTGGACACTTGTCGCAGCAACAAATGCCACAGGCGCATTTAGCGTTGATTCGCCGAACTTGTAGCGCAAACTTTTAGTTTGCATCTAAGCAATATTAAATATTAAATTACCAATTCAAAATGTTTTAAGTTATACTATGAGTAAATCTACCACTTAAGGAGCGTCTCCTGTGATGATATACGCAGAATTCCGCGATGAGTCGGCACTTGATCATCTTGATGCTGCACTTTTCGAAGCAACGAAACTGCAATGGTATCGGCGTTTGCTGATCATCAAACTCAGTGCCACCGAGCATATGTCGGTGCCGAAACTCGCAAGAATGTTCAATCTATCTGATGCAAGCGTTCGGAGCTATATTCATAAGTATAACACCTCTGGTTTAGATGCGTTGATGCCCAAGAGTCCGCCGGGGTGTCGTGGTAAAATCACGCATTTCAGCAAATCTGACTGGACCCGGCTCTTTGAGCAAACACCGGATCAATACGAAAAACTTGAGACGGACTCTCGCCAATGGACCCTTGAACTCATTAGAGTTTATCTCAAGGCATATCACGAGATTTCGGTAACACCGCCAGCGATCTATTTCGCTTTACGGCGGATGGGCTACCGAACGGGTCGTAGTAAACTTCGTGTTGGGAGTCCAGACCCTGAATATCAAGCAAAACGGACACAACTGATGGAGTTGTCCTCTTTGCAAAAACGGGGCAGTTGACGAGCGAGGCGGCTCGGTTGATTGTCCCGGATACCCAACTTCGGCGTTTAGGTCTCCCGCCACCTGAGAATAGCAAAAAGGAGGCTCGCCTATTTTTCTTTGACGAAGCGAATGTGTCTTGGTGTCCCAAGACCGGACGCGTCTATCGCCAGCAAGGCAGTGAATATAAGGTCAACACGCCCGGCAAAAACCAGCGGAAATACCTCATCGGCTCCTTAGAATATCCTTCGGGTGCTGGCTTGTATGAGATCTATGCTAACAAAACGCATCTTCAGATGAAAACACATTGGCAAAATTTAATGGAAATGTATCCTGATGAGTTGCTGTTTGTTGTCCGCGACAACGCTTCAAGTCATACTACGGCAAAGTTGGACGATTTCCTTAGCCACCACAAAGACCGATTGCGTTTAGTGCCGACGCCGACTTATAGCCCGCACCTGAATCTCATTGAGCGATTGTGGCATCTGATGCGAGATCAAATCAACAGGAGTTATTTCTTCAAGAGTTTCCCTGAACTCTGTGAAGCCGTCATCGGGTGGCTTGAGAGATTACCTTTTTCGAGATTCCAATCTTTGATGGGCATTCATGTGCCACAGCAAGTGAATTTGGAAAACTGTAAAATGTATATTTAATATTGCTTAATTGCACAAACTAAATGAAGATTAACAAATTAATTCGGTAATTCTAATTTGCTCCGTTACCGGTAGGTGCGGTTTGTAACCGCACCATAGGCGTCAATTTAAGAAAATGTCTGCGTTTGGACAAACACCTCTCAATAAGCATGATTACCGAGACTGTCTTATATTTAGTCCCGTAGGGACTAAATGTTTATAGAAAAACGTATAATAGTCTCTTTCGCTCCGTAGGTGCGATATGTCAAACAAAAACTATAGACAATCGCACGGACAGAGCGATTGACAAACATTGGATACTTAAACATATAGTCCCATACGGTGAGATTGAGAACATTTCTAAACATATTTGACTGAAGAGCACCTGAAAAACCACTAAATTGACGCTTATGGTGTGGTTAGGAAACCGCACCTACCGGCCTGGAGGATCCCTAAATTGACGCCTATGGTGCGGTTTGTAACCGCACCGAGTCGTTCGCGAAAACGCTCGTTTTGAGCATATTCCCTAAGTTCCGGTGCGGTTAGAAACCGCACCTACCGGTCCTGTGGAAATCGGGATTACCGATTTAAATACTTAAACTTCATACAGTTTGTGCTACAACATATATAAGAACAGTCCGTCGGACGCATATTCCATAAGATCCGGTGCGGTTAGAAACCGCACCTACCAGGTGGGGGCTAAGTTCGGTTAGGAAACCGCACCTACCGGGTTGGGGACCGCTAAATTGACGTTTATGGTTACATCACAAATTGAACCTATGTGACAAAACTTTACATACCCATCAACAGAGGTAAATTGTCTAAACTTTAGTAATTTCATAAATGTATTATGGCAACACTTTTAGAACAGCAGCCTGTCAAGGCAATTATCAGCGTTCTGACAGCGGAACCTAATATTTTGCCAACAGTCTATCAGCAGCTAACAGATCGACTGGGTCCCATTGACTATACCAGTGAACTATTACATTTTGATAGCACGCCTTACTACGAAATCGAGATGGGAGAAGGGATTCAACGACAGTTCATCAGTTTCGAAAATCTGATTGATGCTGGGACTTTGGCGGACAAAAAACTTTGGACGAATCAGGTAGAACAAGTGTTTGCCCAGAAAGACACCTCACAACGGCGTGTCAACTTAGATATAGGTTATGTAACCATGGCAAAGTTAGTGCTGGCAACAACGAAGAATAACGCACACCGTATCTATCTCCGCGACGGCATATATGCGGAAATTACACTCCGTTTTTATCGAAAAACTTTCCAACCGTGGGAATGGACTTATCCGGATTATCGTTCTCCTGCATACATTGCTATTTTTAATCATATTCGCACTATTTATAGGGAGCAACTCAATATATGAACGCATATATTTCATTAAGCAAAAAATCTAAGGTAAAACCCTTCGTCTGTTTTTCTGCATTTTTTAAAATACTTGTTTTCTTGACCATCTGCGGATTTATATTGAATTTCGCAAATTCTATCAAAGCACAAGAGGCAGAGGGACCTCGATCCAGAGCACGCGAACTCGGTATTAACATCGGCACGTTTCCTGCCGGTGAATACAATGCTATCACCGATGTGACAGGGGTGAAGGTCGGACACGTTACCTTGAACGTGGGTGAATCAATTCGGACAGGTGTGACCGCTATTCTCCCACACGACAATATTTGGAAAGTCAGGATGTTTGGTGCTGCACACACTATCCACGGCAACGGTGAAGCCACAGGTATCGCTCGGATTAACCAAGCGGGATGGATTGAGTCTCCAATTTTGCTGACAAATACCTTGAGTGTTGGTGCTGTTCACGATGGTGTTGTACGATATATTATCAAGCGATACCCTGACGATAACATTGTGCTGCCGATTGTGGCAGAATGCTACGATGGTGGTTTGAATGACATCAGTGGGCTACACGTAAAACCAGAGCACGCGATTGAAGCCATTGAAAAAGCGAAATCTGGTCCGGTAGCAGAGGGTTGTATTGGTGGCGGTACTGGTATGCGATGCTACGGGTTCAAAGCAGGTATCGGTACTGCTTCACGAGTCCTTCCACAGAACAGAGGCGGGTGGAAAGTAGGTGTATTGGTAAACTCCAACGGCGGACGACGACACCAATTGCGAATTGATGGCGTGCCAGTTGGTAAGGCGTTGGAAGATGAGCAGTTGAAACCGGGTAGAGACGGATCTTTTATTATTGTAATTGCAACTGATGCTCCTTTGACACACCGTCAGTTGAAACAGTTGGCAATCCGTGCGACACACGGACTCGCACGCACAGGTACTCCAAGCACAGACAGCAGCGGTGAGTTTGTGATTGCGTTTTCAACGGCGAATGTCTTTCCAAGCAACACCGAAAGCGGCACTTTTCAGATTCAGATGGTAGTCAATAGAAGTTTAAGTTCACTCTTTGAGGCAGCTATTGAGGCAACAGAGGAAGCGATTATCAATTCAATGACAATGGCAACGACAATGACCGGGCGTAACGGCAGGACGATGCATGCCATTCCACTAGATCGGTTGAAACAGGTGATGAAGCAGTACGGACGTTGATAGTTTGAGAGTGCCCCTGATTCTTTGTATAGCAGGCACACTACAAGTTTATAGTCCAATCTAAAATTACCTGGACAGATCTCTATAGATTACTATAGTTTGGACAATTTTAAGTTTTTTAGAGACAAAAAGCAGAAAAGAGGGTATCCTTCTTCAATATATTCATTTTATTTTTAAAAGGATAATTAAAATGGAACCTCTTCTCCGCTTATATTCTATGTTATCAGAGTATCAACACCTCTTCAAGTATAAAAACTTCAACCATTTTCGCACTTTTGTCTTGGGTTTGATAAATACCCCGCATCGTGGCACAATGACACAGATATATCTATCAACAGAACAATCAACAACCTATTGGCCCCTACCGAAGTTTCTCTCTCGTAGCGTATGGAGTGTTGATAAAGTCACATCAGTATTGACACAACAAGTTCAATCCGTTTTCAATAAAGGTGTCTATGTCTATGATGAAACCCATTCTACCACTGATGGTCTTCAGCAATATGGCATGCATTTCTTCAGAAACACCCGGTATAACAAACGCAACAAGAACCAATCGAAGTTCCATCACGGACACGAGTTCGGTGCTATCGGTTGGCTCTGTGAAACACCACAAGGGGTGCGTCTGTTTCCGTTAGCTGCTCGGGTGATGTGTCCGGGCAAAAAACGGGATAGCAGTCTTGCGGTGCTCAAGCGTATCTGTGCTCAGATGCCTGCGGGTCTGATAGTATTTGACAGAGGCTTTAATAGACGCAAGGTGTTTACACAAATCCTTTCACAAGGACACCACTTACTCTGTCGCACAAAGTCAAATGCTGTGTTCTATTATATACCCAAGCCACCCAAGCAACAGGGACAAGGTAGACCCGAAACGTTATGGCGGTCGTGTGCATCTACCCTATCTGCAGTATAGAGATATCATCGTGAAAAACAAGACCCTTTCTGTCGCAGACAAAGTCGTGCGGACAAAGATGTGTCCGGTGGATGTCCGGCTCGTTGTGATACGCACACGCCCAAAGAAGTCTAAACCCTATCGCTATTTTTGTTTATTCACTTCCGACTTAGAGCGTCCGGTAGCCGAGTTGATCCAACACTATAGAAATCGGTGGCAGATTGAAACCGCATTTCGAGATGTCAAACAGAACTTCGGTTTTGATACATATCAACTCCGCAACCGCAAGAGTTTGAACCGGTTTGCTCAACTCAATTTTGTCGCAGCAACTCTCACACAACTCATTTTCACAAAGACAACGACCAACACGGCATCGGAAACGAATATAGACGATGTGCCTCTTGACTTAGAAGACGTGCTGCTGGCCCTAAATAGGCATTGGCATAAAGCCAAATATCTGACACGCGGGTTGATGACCGCTTATTTGCAACGATGTTTCCAACAACAATGTTTTTCTACGAGTTACGAGCCGAGACAAAACTCAAAGAAAAATCTAAAGATAGTTGAAGATTCTACATGAAAATGAGCAGATGGACATATTTGGACGATAATCGCAAAAATAGTGTCCAAAATGTAGTGATTTCTAACAGAATTCAGAGATGTAAGAGTGTTTACAAAACAAATCTAACACCTGATCGGAAGTCCTAACGGATGAAATTGTCCAAACTATAGTATGGTTTATCGCGTTTCTTTTCCTCATTGTGTGGGAAAGCGATCCCCGGCTTGTCGTTTTTATCTTTGTCCTTAGTGAGTATTCAAGAGCGGAGTTCTTATCCAATGGTTATGGAGCAAATCGTGCGTAGCAACGCATCGTCAAATCCAAACATTTCGGCACCTGAAAAACGTGATGACACCGAGACAACGACAAAACCGAAACGCGGGCGTCCAAAAGGAAGTCGAAACCGGAACAAAGACGAAGTAGTGTTGTCCGATACGTTGAAACAACTTCAAACGATGGTTCAGACGTTGCTACGACTGAACCGCGACTGGATCCCACTCCGTTATTTTGTGCTTGATGGATATTTTGGACACAATAATGCGCTACAAATGGTGAAACAATGTAGGCTACATCTCATTTCAAAACTACGCACCGATGCTGCGCTATATTTTCCACCAACGACACCTTATGCCGGAAAGGGACGCCCCCGCATATACGGCGAGCGTTTAGACCCACGACAGATTGACGCAAAATACTGTCTCTCTACCGACACGATCGGAAATCTGAAAACAGAAGTGTATCAAATGGAAGCACGCCACAAAAAGTTCGCAGACGAACTGAACGTGGTTTGCATTCTCAAGACGAACCTGACCACGAAACAGCAAGCACACGTCTTACTTTTCAGCTCTGATTTGACGCTGGACGCTGAAAAAATGATTGATTACTATTCCCTGCGTTTTCAAATAGAGTTCAACTTCCGGGATGCAAAACAATATTGGGGATTGCAAGATTTTATGAATGTCAACGAGATACCCGTGAACAATGCGGCAAACTTATCAATGTTTATGGTATCTGTGAGTGCTAAACTCACAGATACATTCCGGTGTCTAAATACCGAGTTTAGTGTTTTAGACCTTAAAGCACGCTACAGAGGTTGGAAGTATTTACACGAAACATTAAAAATACTTCCGAAAAAACCTGATACTATTGTTATTGAACAAATCGCACAACATCTGGGGTCAATCGGTGCTATTCATCAAACGCAACAAAAACTAAACCCCGGATAATTGGCGAAGGTATTGATACCCAGAGGGAATTGTATGTGCAGACAGCAAGCCGCTTTCCGTCTTCAGATATCCCTGCGCCTGTAACCAATCTTGCTTCTGCAAACTCACCGACACGTTCCAAAACCTGCTTCGTCCCTGCTTTCAATTCGGGAAAACGGTAAAGCACCGCTCCTGATTGTTCTTTTGAGACAATATAGGGTATTCCTTTAGCAATGAACAAGCTTTCCGCATCTACATTATTGCTGGGATAGCGATAGGGATATTTCGCGATGACTTCCGCTTCTGCATCTGTATGTGGGTTTGGTTCTTTCACGACAACTACTGCAAGGTTGATTCGCATTCTGCTATTGTTACCGATGTCGCCGATCCAAAGTTGTCCGTTGTCGTCAATGCCGAGTGCTTCCCAGTCGAAATTTTGTGTGCCGCGCACTTTGATTTCGCTGATTAATTCACCGTTCCGTTTTGTTGCGTAAAGGACAGCGGGGTTGCCGGAGTCGTTCAGTGTCCAATAGACATCTTCAAACTGTTTACTTGCAACAATGCCTGAACTTTCACGAATATCGGGATGTGTATATCTTCCTGTGGGTTGCCACGGTGGAGTGCCAAATGGGGCGGGTTTTTCAGCAATTGCGATTGCGGTTGCAAAGATAAAAATAAATGGGTAAAGCAGCAATTTCATCTATAGACAATTCCTTGTAGTTTCATGAATTTAGAGGTTTTTAAGACCGATTATTTAACGGAATTCTTTACCAATATTTTGATTAGCGATCAACTTTAATATCCACCCGCAAATCAGTATTCTCTTTACGAAGTCTGCGAATCGGCGACATATCCTGAATTGGGTTGTCCTTAATGTGTAGAACTTCTAAAAGCTTAAAGTTTTCAATAGTGCTGATGTCCGCAATTTGGTTATCCGACAAATGCAAATATTTTAGATTTGTCAATCCTGTGAGCGGTGTGATGTCGCGGATTTGATTCTTGGTAAGTCCTAAGCGTGTGAGTTGTGTCAACGCTGCGAGTGGCGTAATATCACTAATCTTACTGTCATCAAGCAATAAAGACGTAAGGTGTGGAAATCCGGTAAGAAATGAAAAGAGATCACGAAGGTTTTTGCCACCTACTTCTAACCCTGTCAATCGTGTTAAACCCGCGAGTGGTGTGAGATCTTTAATTTGATTACCACCAAGTGACAAATACCTAAGCCGTGTTAATTCGGCAAGTGGTGTGATGTC
Organism: Candidatus Poribacteria bacterium; assembly: GCA_965237835.1. Taxonomy (GTDB): domain Bacteria; phylum Poribacteria; class WGA-4E; order WGA-4E; family WGA-3G; genus MSPOR6. The sequence continues at coordinate 3,851,282 of OZ250160.1, forward strand.
GCTAATTTGATTACTGCTAAGCGTCAACACAGTCAGCTGCCTTAATTCCACAAACTGCTGCGTATCGCTAATTTGATTACCGCTAAGATGCAATAGCGTAAGGTTTGTAAGTTCAGTTAGGGGTGTGATGTCTTGAATTTGATTATCTTCAATGTATAATCGCTCAAGAGGTTTTAAAGTTGCGAAGTTCGTAAGATCGCTAATCTGATTATTATTCAACCAAAGATATACAAGTAGTGATAGTCTCTCAAGTGGAGGCACATTGGTGATTTTATTATGTTCAAGTTTTAAGTCATAAAGCTGCGTTAATCCAGTTATCGCTGTAATATCGCTGATTTGATTATTACTGATGTCTAAGTAGCTAAGCTGCGTTAAATTCTTGATCGGTGTAATATCGTTGATTTGGTTCTCATGAAGCCTTAAGTATCCGAGGTTCGTCAACTTGTTGATGGGTGTGATGTCGACAATTTGATTTCCATTAAGTAATAGAGAAGTTAATTGTGTTAATTTGGCAATGGATGTGATATCGCTAATCTGATTGCTACCAAGATATAAAGCCATCAATTGTGCCAATCCCGCAAGTGGAGCAACATCTCTGATCATATTATTCGGGAGATCCAATCTCTGAAGTTGTGTCAAATTAGCAAGCGGTGTGATATCACTAATTTCATTATTATTGAGATTTAACATCTCAAGTTGCGTCAATTTTCCAAGTGGTGTGATGTCGCTTATTTTATTACCAATCAGTGATAGTGATGTTAGGTTAGGCAATCCTTCTAACAACGAAACATAAGGTGTCAAATCTCTAATCTCATTCTCCTCAAGGCTTAAGAATGAAAGTCGCTTTAATCCACTAATAAGTCCAAAGTCTTTGATTTGGTTTTCTCCAAGCGATAAACCTTTAAGCTGAGTCAATTCAGATAACGGTGTGAGATCGCTAATCTGATTGCTACCAAGATATAAACTTGTGAGTTGTGTCAATCCTGCAAGTGGTGTGATGTCCCTGATTTCATTAGAGCCAATAGTTAAACTGACCAGTTTAGGCAAATCTGCCAGTGGTGTAATGTCAATAATTTCATTATTAACTAAATCTAATTTCTCCAATTGCACAAGTCCTGCCAAAGGAGTGATATCTTGGATTCGATTCCCTTGAAGGGATAAATCAGTAAGTTTTGTCAATTCTCTGAGCGGTGTAACGTCACTAATTTTATTTCTATCAAGAGATAGAGTATCAAGTTGTATTAACCCAGCCAAAGGTGCGATGTCGTTAATGTCATTATAATAAAGCTCTAATTCTTTGAGTTTTGTTAATCCTGCAAGCGGTGAGATGTCCCTGATTGTATTGAATTGAATTTCTAATTTTGTTAGCTGCGTCAACTTTGAGAGAGGGGTAAGGTCTTTGATACGATTAGATCTAAGCGTTAACTCCCTAAGCAGTGATAATCCTTCAAGCGGCGTGAGATCACTGATTTGGTTGCTTTCAAGGGATAACCTTCTGAGTTGTGTTAATCCGGAAAGAGGAGTGAGATCCATAACTTGATTATAATATAGGTTTAACGAGTTCAGATTTGTGAGTCCTGTGAGAGGTGTGATATCTGCAATCTGGCCGCTACCAAGCGATAAACTTGTTAAACCCATCATTTTTTCTATACCAGTTAGATCCCTGATACCATTTTGGTGTGGAGATAACGTCTTTAATTCATCTAACTTTTTTTGCGTGATAGGTTCATTTGGATCTAAAGATAGTGCTTCTCGTACTGCGGCAGCTAAATTCGGATCGAGGATCTCCACCGGTTCTGGTGGTGAACAACTGGCAAATACAATGAAAAACACAAAAAGCAGGTAAATATGTTTCATGATGCTGCTCCTTTTAATTGGGATTGAAAGATATATGACACGATTTAGATTACTTGCATTATAGCAGCGAATTCAGATGTAATCTATATAATCTGAATGCAATATTTCTTGCAGATTATATCTAAATCCGTTATAGTTATTTTATGGCATCAAAGAATCAGACACTTACTGCGATTGAGGGAATACAAGTCGGTCACGCCACCGATTTAACTGCTCGGACAGGGTGTACCGTTATCCTCTGTCCAGCAGGCGCGACAGCAGGCATTGATGTGCGCGGTGCTGCCCCAGGCACGCGAGAAACTGAATCTATTCGTCCGGGACGTTTAGTCCAAAAAGCGCATGCAGTCCTACTAACAGGTGGAAGTGCTTTTGGGTTAGATGCTGCAGGCGGTGTTGTGCAATATCTTGAAGAAAAGGACATAGGTTTTTCTGCAGGTCCTGTTCGTGTGCCGATTGTTCCTGCTGCTGTCATCTTCGACTTGGGGGTCGGCGATGCAAAGGTGCGACCCGACAGACAGATGGGTTATCAAGCATGCCTGAATGCCACATCTGAACCGATAGCCATGGGTGCTGTTGGTGCGGGAACTGGCGCAACCGTCGGTAAAGCCCCAGGTGTTACACCTTCATCGGGAGGTGTGGGTTCAGCATGTATATATCTGGATAACGGTTTAATGGTCACCGCTTTTATGGTTGTAAATGCACTTGGAAATGTTGTTAATCCTACAACCGGTGAGATAATAGCGGGTGGAAAGGAAAATGGTGATTTTGTAGACATCACGGAACGTCTCTTAGATGCGAATGTCGTTCCCGGAACAAACACAACCATCGGTGTTGTTGCTACAAACGCCACGCTTTCTGGTGCTGAAGCGACACGTGTTGCAGAGATGGCGCACGATGGATTGGCACGTGCGATACGTCCATCACATACAATGTTTGATGGCGATGTGCTCTTTACCCTCGCTACAGGTGCACATACTAGTAGCAGTGTGAACAGTATCGGGATCCTTGCTGCCGAGGTAGTATCAGAGGCAATTGTTAGAGCTGTAACCGCATTTTCTGTCTCTGATTAGAGAATTTCAAGATATTTATTTCATCTGTGAAGGGACTTCTTGGATAACAGAAATAACGTAGCTGCGAATTGTATAACCGTCTTGAATTTCTGTCTCTACCAGTGGTACCGGTTGTTTACGGTGGTCAAAAACAATGTAGTAACCTTCCACTGCTCCCTCCAATTTTAGATACGTGGCGAGTTGCTTTTTTCCTGCTTGATAGAGACTTTGTCCTTCCCAAATCTTGGTTTCAACGATATACTTTCGCTGATTGTGAAGAATAAGTAGGTCTATTCTGCCCTGTCCTGTTTGTACTTCAAGATACATGGAGCCGTGGACTAAGCGTACAAACTGATCAAGATAGGTGAAGAGAAGATATTGACCGACAAACTCTTGTGGAGTCTGTGGCACTTGCAGGAGTCGATGCCCTGCGCGGGAAATAAAATTCTGAAAATTATCAAGGAGCAGCTGCATCTGAATCTGTCCATCAGGGGTTAGGTAATCCAAAAAATTAGTGGCGGTTTCATCACTCTTCGGGCTGGAGACCCCATCCTTTAGGTTGGGGAGGAAAGCCCGCTCCTATAGTTAAAATTCAGACGCGTCAGAACTTTGAAATCCTGTCGTTTCGCGCCTGTGGTGATTCGTTTCCCATCCAAACTGTAGATTGAAAACAAACCTTTGGCGTTAATACCTGAAAGTCTTGTTAATCCGTGTTTGACATGCTTCACCAAAGTGTTCTTGACCAAGCCTTGTGCTAATACGGTGCCACCATATCGCGAACGAATGCCGTTCTTTTGTGGGTTCTGCCGATGAAGTTCACGTCTTGAAACAGGTATAGGTGCGATGCAGAATATATCTGTGTTGTCGGGGACATCCACCCCACCGACAGTGTGATATGCCAAGCACCAACTATCTACACAGTGTGCATCAAACGTCTCAGCAAGTTTCTTGGAAGACTTCTTGAGCCCAAGTTTATCTCGAAGTTCTTTCGTCTCCCAACCTTGAAGTGTGAACAATGTCCATCGCGTTTGTATTTCACCATAAAACCAAGACTTTCCGACTTCAAGAGGACTGAAAGAACTATTCCACTTTTTCGCACGTTTGAGTGCCCGTGCCTTAATGTCCTCAACACATACATACGTGATAGGATACAACTTGGACAACCAATCCAAGATACGTAGTTTCCAATCCCACCTTGCACGGGTGCCAGCAGGCATTCGTGCTCTATTCGCCAAACGATTCGTCCGGTTCTTTCTATTCGGACAGCTGCGAGAACGACGGGTTCTCCGAAGGTCTCTGCGTTTCTCTACTTTCTTGCCCACTTTGCTATGGGCGTCTGCTTGAACGTTCAGATAGGTGTGAGACGTTGACTTCACTGTGAAACCCTCTTTCTTGCTACCGGGGTCTACACCCACAGCAATCTCTTGAGTATCTCTCTGAGAAGGCTCTTTATTGAGACAGATACAATAGATACCATTGTCCCAATAAGGCGTTGCCTCACCACGTTGGACGAGCTTGCGCGCACGCGCAGCGTGCATAGGCATTAGCACCTCACCATCTTTCGTTTTAACAGGAACAAACATAAGTTTGTATTCTCCTTTTCAGGGTATGTGTTGCCCCATCCAGATCACAGTATCCGAGAGGAATCGGACTTGGGGAGCATCCGAAACATCGTGCTGGCTACCACGCCAAGATACCACGATATTTTACTGTAGTACAACGGTTTAACTTGTGGAGTGAACGCTTGGTATGTGCTTCGCACAAGCCCCATGCTTTAGCTTGGGGTTATTGACCAGAGAAGTATTCGTTTTCGAGTCCATTTATCACTGGCTGAAACGCTTGCATAATCCGATGGTGATATATTGGGTTGACAATTTTACACATGCTATCTGAACCTTCCGAAATAATACCGTATGTGGTGAGTTCATCAATAAGTTCATTGTCCAGATTGAATCCTATGCCTTTCTCATAAGAAACAATTTTCATCAGGATACCTTCAAAACGTGGATCCCTCCGGATATTGCTTATAAGATGATCTATGTTAGTGTTCCGTTCCCTGAGAAACCGTGTGTGTGCCTGTGTGAAGTGCTCCATTTGAAGCGTTTCGGTTTTTGGGATGTTCAGTTCATCAGTGAGAATCTGCGCAAATCTGTTCACAAGAAACGGTTGACCGGCTGTTTGTTTGTGGAGTGCCTCAATGACTTCAGGTGTGATGGTTTGTCCTACTTCGTTTGTATATTGTGCAAGGAGTTCATGTACTTGTTTGAGTGTAAAGTTTGGCAAGGCGAATTCGTCTTGTATGTTGAAGGGTGAGATAGAGCGATCATAATTGAGTTGTGTAATGCTTTTAACACCAACGATTCCAAGACTAAAAAGGCATCGTGATTCTGGGTCAGATAGGTAGATACGGCATAACGAGTGAAGAAAATCAGACACCACATCTTGCGGAATACCATCAAATTCGTCAATGATGATAATGATCCGTTGGTTATCCAACTTCCTCGCGAGTTCTTCAAAAAACTGCCGCAACGAAACGTGATTGATAATTTGTGTGTTTTCCAGAAATTGGCAAAGTGACTCAGAAGGCACGATGTCACGTTTTTGGAAGACGTTCTCAATTTCCTTGCGGATATCTTGGTAAAGGTAGTTGTAAAAGTCGGAAAAACCGACGTTTTTATACTCCTCAAAATCCAATTTAATTGGAAAGTAGATTAGATCTTCGTCTGTGAGAGCATCCAATGCCCATCTGAAAAACGTGGTTTTGCCTGTCTGTCGTGGTGCAAAGATAACGATATAACGTCCCTGTTTGACACGGTTGACGAAATCCGAAATTTCCATGCTACGTCGAACGACATAGTTCCTATCAGGTGACACAGGTCCCTGAGTCTCAAATGTTGTGATACTCACTACGGAAACTAAAGCCGTGTGCTTCTTTTGCACACAACTCTCCTATGTGATTCCTGCTTCCGTCTCTCGTGCCTCCGAATGAGGTCGGACTTGGACTCCACAGGCGTTTATACTCTCTGTCTATCCGACAGCGAGGTGTTTTAGGTTTATTGCAGCGTTGACATCTCTATCTATTTGATAGTCGCATTGACTGCAATGATACGTTCTTTCTGATAGTTTTAGTTCTTTTTTCTTATGTCCGCAATTGCTACAGGTTTTGCTACTTGCAAAGAATTGAGGTGCTTCTGTAACAGGTATTTCCAGTGTTTCCGATTTTGTTTTGAGTTTAGAAAGAAACCCACCTAATGCACTATCAGATAACGCCTTTGCAAGTTTTCTATTCTTTAGCATGTTTGTTACTTTTAGCGTTTCTATCGCGATACCACTTGCACGGTTGACAATATCCGTTGTCCCTTTGTGGTGTGCATCGTTTCTGATACAAGCAATGCGATAGTGTGTTCGTGCAATCTTTGCTTTTTGCTTAAACCAGTTTTTAGACTTGAAAATGCGCCGACTTAACTTGCGTTGTTCTCGTTTTAGTTTTCGCTCATAGCGTTTTAGCGGTCTCGGATTATCATATTTCGTGCCATCGCTTAAGGTGGCAAGTGTGTTGATGCCTACATCTATACCGATAACAGGGTGCGTTGAGTTATCAACTGCTTCGGTGTCCTCTATTTCAACGGTGATAGATACAAACCAACGATGTGCCGTCCTTGAAATCGTAACCTTGATAATCTTGCCAACAAAACGCAACTCTTGAAACATTTTTATCCAACCGATTTTGGGCAACTTTATTTTCTTGCCTTCAACTCTAACAACTTGCGCGTCTGTTGTGAAACTTTGTTTATGTCCACGCCCTTTAAACTTTGGAAATTTCGCACGTTTGGATACCCAATTCGCAATGCCTCGACCCAGATTTCTAATAGCATATAACGCAGCACGTTGATCTTGTGAACTTGTCCAATCGTAGCCTTGCTTCGTTTTATTGAAGTTGTTGTTTAGCGTTTGCCACGACTGGAAGTTATCAGTATTTAATCCTACCTTAAAATCTGATAAGGCTTGATTGTATGCCAACCTTGCGTAGCCACATTGCTAGGAAAACCAACGCCTCTGTTTAAAAGTTGGATCTAATGTTATCTTATGTGTTCTGTATGGCATAGTCTGACTCCCATTGATAGTGGTGTGCAGATACTGTCAATATCTGCACTGAGTCAGTCCTATCATTATATCACAAAATATCTCTAAATGTCAAGCGTTTTTGGACCCACAACTAAAGCAGTGGGATTGTCAGTTAATTCCCTTCATTTAGACAATATTGTCCAGAAACTTCCTCTCAAAACCTATCACAACTAAATGTTTTTCACCTAAATCGGTTGTCCCCGCATTGTCTCTGGAACATCAATATCAAATTCTTTTAGCACTGTCGGTGCAATGTCATATATGCTTCTCGCGGGAACATGTCCACGCGCTTGTCTACCGTCTTTGATAATAAACATGCCCATCTCCGCGTGGTTGCAATCATCAGGGCCGGTGTCGTTTTCATAAGTATAAATGCTGTTGTAACCAACACTTCCCACCGAACGCCAAAAGAGATCGCCAAAGTATACGATGAGATCAGGTGCGATGTTGTGGCACTTGCGATATACCTCTTTCGGCTTAAATACGCGTGTATTGATGTTTTGCCCCGATTCGTCTACGATTGCTTCAAGTTGCGTCTTTAGTTCGTCACGAACACTTTCGTAATCTTGTGCCTTGACAACTCCGTGAGGTTCTCTACCCGCAACATTAATAAAGATTCGTGCATAATAGCCACCTTCTCCCCACGCTTTTGTTTTTTCCCAATCCACCATATCTGTTGTCCATCGGGTAATGCCTTGCGGTTGAGTTTTCAGTGTCAGATAACCTTGCTTTCGTAACCATTCGTTGACACAGATACCGCCATCCATTCTTTTAGCACCGTGGTCTGAGACAATCATGACGGTGGTGTCATCATCAACACACGCCAACATCTTCCCAAGTTCTTCATCAAGTGTACGATAGTAGTTCCGCATTGTATCAGCAAAGGGTGAACTCGGCTCATACTTGGGATGGGTTTTATCCCAAAATCGCCAGAATGCGTGATGTAGCCGATCAGAACCCATCTCCACCATCATGAAGAAATCCCATGCTTTTTTCTCAAGCAGATGACGTGCGAATTTGAAACGCGCGCGTGTCATTTTGAGGAGCTGCTGTTCCAACTCAGCACGTTTATCGGTGCGAAAATTTGGAATATCAATCATGTAGTCGGGGGCAACTTGCGCAATTTCACGTGTAAGCCTTGGTGGAAATGTCCATTGTAAGCCATATTGTGTCAACGGAGAATTGGGATCGCCTGGTGTGAGAAAACTGGTAACCATCCATCCCGGAAACGGCTTGGCAGGATAGGTAAGCGGCACACCCAATACAACAGAACGTTTTTGTGCTTGCCCAAGCAGTTCCCAGAGAGTTGGTACTTCAACCGCGTGTGAATTAGCGATAGTGAGTGCGTCGTAGGAATAATCCGGACGGTTGCGAAAACCGTAGATTCCAAGTTCCCCCGGATCTCGGCTTGTCATCATGCACATCCACGCAGGCACGGTGATGGGAGGGATAGTGCTTTGAAGTTGCCCGTACATGCCTTGTGCCATTAGGCGGTGTGTATTCGGCATGTCGTCTTTGAAAGCGTCAAATACCAGTTCAGGCGCAGCGCAATCCCAACCGATAATCAGTACCCGCTTTTTCATACTTTTCCCTTCATGCCCAACGCGGATTTCTTCCGCCAAACCGCTGCTCGCTGATATTCCACAATTCTGTCAAACCAAGTTCTCGGATGTGGTCTAAACCGGCAAGGCATGGGTCGTTAATTCGAGTGAGCCACTTCTGAAGTTCTGCCTCAAGTTCTTCCCTGATCGTTTGTGAATCTGCGTCATTAATGAGATTGTTCATTTGATACGGATCGTTTTCGTTATCATAGAGCAGCCAACCTGTTCCATCGTAATGGCGCGCATACGTGTAGCGATGCGTTCGGACACCTCGCCACTCTCGGAGTCCGAAATTAAAACCCTCACCTCCGTGCAATGGGATTTCAAGTAAAACTGACTCCGGTTCGTCAATTATCTTACCGAGCATTGCGTCTGAAAGATCAATGCCTTCGACTCCATCAGGAATTGGCAAGTCGCAGAGAGAAAGCATTGACGGCATAAAATCAACCAGACTTAGTAAGGTATTACGAGTGATACCTGCTGGAATTTCGCGAGGATAACGTATCATGAAAGGGATACGACTTGATTCGTCCCAGGGTCGTTCTTTCCTGTTATGCCCGTGGCTACCGAGCATATCCCCATGGTCAGATGTATAGACGAGGATAGTGTCATCAGCAATACCGATTTCGTCAAGTGCGTCCATCAAGCGTCCCAAATTCTCATCCAAAGCCGTAATATGTGCATAGTAGCCAGAGATGTCCTTTCGGGTTGCGGGTGTATCTACCGCATTCGGACGCAACTGAATTTCCTCTGGTGGATACATCTCTTTATACCGGTCTGGCACATGCTCATACGGATTGTGCGGCGGTCCCCAACTTACATAGAGACAAAAAGGCTCATCAGCGTGGTCGCGGCAGTATTCAATAGCCTGATCAGTTTGGAATTCTGGTTCGTAGCCTTCAATCTGTTTTTGGTTTCCACCAGAATCGTGGTAGGGTGCATTGAAATAGTTATGATGACAATTCCACCCGACCCAATGATCAAAACCGAATCGCATCTTAGGTGTTATGAACTTATCCCTTGGCATTCCACCGAGATGCCATTTGCCGATATAGCCGGTTGCGTATCCAGCATCTTTGAAGACTTGCGCTACACCCGTTTCGGTCAATGGCAGCGGTATATCGTTGGAAACGGCTTTGTGGCTCAAAGGGTGTTTGCCAGTCATCAGACATCCGCGCGCAGGCACACATATCGGGACGTTTGTGAAGGTGTTTGGAAAGAACATCCCCTCCTGTGCAAGTTTATCCATAGCAGGTGTCTGTACTTGTGGGTTGCCTGCACATCCGACATCGCATTGACGGTGCTGGTCACCGAAAACGAAAATTAAATTGGGTTTACGTTCCATTATTTCTCCTATTTCTGTCTAACTGTAGAGGTTCTATATCCAGCTTTCTTCATTGCATCCATGTATAAATTTTTCGCAGCATGTCTTCACTTTGTGTCCACAATTCCCTTTTCAAAGGTGAAATTATTTTTGTGTAAGTGCTGAAATCCCTTCGTGTCGCACGATATTGTTCTTTATGTGCTATCAAACCCTTATTTTCAGGTGGGGATGCTCCAAAATCTACCCAGTCGTATCCTTCCTTACATGCCCATGATATAATATGGTGAAAAATTGCATTGTTAGGACGGTATTGTAAGTACTCAGGTACAGAAGCCTCACACCACAAAGTCACGGTACGATTGTAGTGCAGATAGAGCAATCCTGCGATGATTGTGTTTTGATATGTTGCTATAGCGAGTTTCGCAAGACCTTGCTGTAGCAGCATTTTCATGAGTATACGAGGTTTCGGCGTTCCACCTAACTTTTTCACTGTCATGAGATATATGTCATAGAATGTGGATAACGCCTCATCACTTTCGGCATTGGTGACTTCCACACCCGATTTTTGCGCCTTCCGAACTGCGCCGCGAACACGTTTATTGTAAGCGTTCCAGAGAGAATCAATATCCTCGTTTGTTTCCAAAATATGCGTGAACCTTTCTGTTCGCTCATACCCAATTCCTGTCAGATAATCACCATATTGGACGGTATCATCTGGTGAAAACGTCCAACAGAGTTCACACCACCCGTTATTGGCTGATGTAATTTTAAGGTAGGTCTCAATGGTTGAAATCAAATCTTCAGGGTTTACTTGCACTGAACTAACTATTTGTGGACCTCCGAACAGATTCCACGGCATTGAATGCCATAACCGTATACCCGGTATCGGTTGAAACACAAAGGCGGGTAATCCACCAATTATCACTCCATCCTGTTTGATGAATTGGGACACTGGCGTAAGCTGCTTGAATGAATTTGCAAGCGTATTTTGCCAAACAGCTCCCTGAAAAGCAGTACTATTCGGGCATTGCTGGATGACAGAATCCCATTCGTTACGATTTTGAGACGTAAGCGGTTCTAAGGTGTACACATGCACATTGTAGTTGAAAAAATGCTTTTTGGCAAGTATTATAGGACTCACTTTGTTAAAAGTAAAACTTGCACACTTTGTATTAATCTGTTATACTTTCTTGTGACCAAATATATTGAAGGAGGCTATTTTAAATGGCACACACATTACCAAGACTTCCTTATGCACACGATGCTTTGGAACCTTATATTGACGCACAAACAATGGAGATCCATCACGGCAAACACCATCAAGGCTATGTCAACAACCTGAACGCTGCCTTGGAAGGACTCGGTGCAGTGGCGGACCTTGATGTTCACAAACTTCTCGGTAACCTTGACCAAGTGCCCGAAGATAAACGTCAGGCAGTTATCAACAACGGCGGTGGTCATGCTAATCATTCGCTTTTCTGGTCAATTATGAGTCCTAACGGTGGTGAACCCGGTGGCGAAGTCACAGCAGCGATAAAATCCGCTTTTGGATCGCTTGATGCAGCGAAAGAGGAATTCACGACTGCTGCTGCCAAACGTTTCGGCTCTGGTTGGTCATGGCTCGTTATCGGTGACAATGGCTTGGAAATTTACTCCACAGCAAATCAAGATAGTCCAATTATGCAGGGACATACACCGATACTCGGAATTGATGTCTGGGAACATGCATACTATCTGAACTATCAGAACCGCCGTCCAGATTACGTTGAGGCGTGGACAAATGTTATCAATTGGTCCAAGGTCAATGAACTTTATCTGGCAAATGCCTAAGTAAACTAACTTGAAGTTTTGTGTAGGGGCAGTTTCAATCTGTCCCTACTTTTTTATTGGAACAGACACAATCTATCGGGTTCTATCCGTTCACAGAAGCAGATAATTCTTCCAGAAATCGCAAGCCATAGACAAGACATGTCAACTACAAGATAAAATAGGCTTTTCTGATTGAATACATTTAAGAATAAAACCGATAATTTAGTCTGTATTGAGTGATTATTTTGCATTAAGTTTTCTTAATACATCTGTACAACCATATTTTTCTAAATTGTCTTACGTAGAGTTGATAACGTTAGAACCAATTTGAACATTCAACGGGAGGACCGGACAATGAAAAGGTTATTTTGCTTAGTATCAATTATCGCTATAGTTTTCGTGGGACACGCCTTCGGACAAGACATTGCTGTCGTTTACGATATTAATTTGGAAAATGGTGCTGGCTTAGGCATTCCAGGAGGGCAACAGGGGGCGCAACAGTTAGCAGACCTCATTGTAGAAAAACTTGAGGATAAAAAACTGACTGCGGAAATCGTTGACGGTGATGGTGTCGTAGAATATATGAATGCAAACCAAAAAGGTATCATAGTCCTTACCCAGGGAAATGTCCCAGATACAATATTCCAAAATAAGGGAGCAGACGATTTGATTCATTCTTGGTTAAGGGATGGTGGAATCGCTGCAATGATTGGGGATTGGCCTTTCTACTATTATTGGAATTATGGTACAAATAGTCGGGTTACCAATGAGGGGAGAGGTCAGCAAAGTGTGTTTGGCGTTACCGTTACAAATGCTAATACTGTAAATGCATCCCCTACCGATTTAGGTAAGCAATATATGCCTTCACTCAAACAGTGGACATCAAACCGTCCTGTAGGTATGACAGTTTTAGAACAAAACAATTTTGAGTTTGAAAGTTATTCAGATAACGGCACAGATGCGGATCCAATCGCCTACAGAACAGATGATATGGACGGATGGTTCATCAACTTCCATACATCTTCCGGCACTACCATTCCGCCAAATGACCAAATCGCAATAGAACTTGCTGAACTCATGTCGAATCGTTTTGCCACCGAATTACAATCGGTAGACCCAACGAGCAAAGTCAGCATTGTTTGGGGACAACTAAAATCCCTGCGATAATCAACCTCCCTTAACAAACTTTCCGTTTCCATAGTCTTAATCTTCTGATTGAGACTACGGAAACTGAGAGTTCAAATTTAGTCATAGGGAATCAACGCCAAATGCGCTTATGGAATTTGGCGGGTTTGAACGAATGTGAAACCCGTAGGTTGCAATTTAGCGGTCCTCCATGAACGGTAGGTGCGGTTAGAATACTAAATAGACAAGCGAGTTCTACTTTTTCTTGACATTTCCGTGCAGATGTGTTATAATTAAAGGGTAAAATAATAGAATTCAGAAACACCCGTGAGCGTTAGCAAGAACGGCGTGTCAAATAAAAAATTAAATAGATTATAAAAAGCGTTGAAGGGGAAGAGTAGGTCTGACGGTCTTGTAAGAGAAGGTGACTCGTAGGCTGAGAGGTTGCCTCAAGTTCCCACGACTGAAAGTCGCCCTGGAGCTGCTAATCTGAAAGGTTTTTTAGTAAGGTTAGTCGGTGTGATGTCCGTTATCGCATCCCAAAGAGTGCTCTTTCTTGATTTAGGTGGTTAGTTAGAATAATCGCCTTGAAACCGAGTGAGTGAATTGGAGTGGTACCACGGAAAGGTGAGTTTAGCATCCTTCTCGTCTCCAAAGTTGGAACGAGAGGGTTTTTTCTTTCAACAAGTTTATGGCACAACGTAATGTGCCTACAACCCGTTTATGAGGAAATTGGCATGGAACTTTCAGGAGCGAGAATCCTGGTTGATAGTCTCAAACGTGAAGGTGTCGAATATATCTTCGGTGTTAACGGTGGCGCGGCAATGCCGATTTTTGATGCCCTGTACGACGAAACAGAAGTAAATTTGATTCCGATGCGGCATGAGCAGGGAGCCTCTCACGCTGCTGATGGATATGCACGCGCCACGGGGAAGGTCGGCGTTGCCCTCGCTACCTCCGGTCCTGGCGCAACTAACCTTGTTACTGGAATTGCAACTGCCTATATGGATTCAATTCCGATGGTTGCGATTACCGGGCAGGTGTCCACAGATTTTATCGGCAGTGATGCTTTCCAAGAATGTGATGTTATCGGTGTGACTCGACCAATCTGTAAGCACAGTTATCTCATCAAAGACAGCAATGAGGTAGCCGATGTTGTTGCAGAAGCATTCCATATCGCTAGCACAGGGAAACAGGGTCCTGTTATTATTGACATCGCTAAAGATGCTCAGCTCCACAAAACCTTGTTTCAATATCCAGAAACAGTTGACATTCGCAGTTATAAACCACAAGTGCATGGGGATCCAGCGCAAATTGCCAAAGCCGTTGCATTAATCAAGGAAGCCAAACGTCCGATGCTTTATGCTGGCGGTGGTGTTGTGCTTGCCAATGCAAGTGAAGAACTTCGAGAGTTAACCCTCAAAACACGTATCCCTATTACTGTCACCTTGATGGGACTCGGAGCATTTCCAGAGACACACCCGTTGGCGATGGAGATGCCCGGTATGCATGGCTCTTGCTGTGCCAATTACGCTTTCACCGATGCGGATCTCGTTATTGCTATTGGGGCAAGATTTGATGATAGAGTTACTGGTAATCTGAGTAAATTCGCACCAAACGCGAAAAAGATACATATTGATATTGATGCTTCATGTATCGGGAAAAATGTGCCGGTAGACGTGCCAATTGTTGGTGATGCGAAGAATGTCCTTACCGAATTAAATAAGCAGGTTGGTACAGCAGATATTGATCCGTGGCGCGATCAGATTCAGGAATGGAAACAGAAATATCCGTTTGAATACGAGCAAAAAGCCAATAAAGTGATGCCGCAATATGTGATAGAGCAGATTTATGAACACTATAGTGATGCTATTGTTGTAGCGGATGTCGGTCAACATCAGATGTGGGCGGCACAATATTTCAAATTTACCGAACCTCGGACGTGGCTCAACTCTGGCGGTCTCGGCACGATGGGTTTCAGCCTGCCGGCGGCAATTGGTGCACAACTTGGATGTCCAGAGAAAACCGTTGTCAATATCAACGGTGATGGCTCCTATATAATGACCATACAAGAGTTGGTGCCAGCAATTACAATGAAGTTGCCACTTAAGATCTTCATCATCAACAATATGTATTTAGGAATGGTGCGTCAGTGGCAGGAGTTGTTCCATGGTAAACGTTACTCAGCTGTTGATTACCATGACAACCCCGATTTCGCCTTGCTTGCACAAGCATTCGGTGCAACCGGTCTTCGGGTTGAACACCCTGAAGATGTTGAACCGGCATTACTGAAAGCAAAAGGGATCAACGATGGTCCTGTCGTTATTGATTTTATTGTTGATGAAGAGGAAAACGTATTCCCGATGGTGCCCGCAGGTAAAGGGCTTGGAGATGTAATCCGAGGACTATCCTAAATTCCACGTCTGTGAGGAGAACAAGGCACAAAACACTTCTTGTCTATTCTCGCGTAATTCCGGATAAACACTATTCTCCTCACATCCCATCAAAACCGATTCGCCTGTGCGGCAAGGGAAAAGTTAACATAAAATGAATAATGAAGAACGACATATTTTTTCGGTTTTGGTCGAAAACCGATTTGGAGTGCTTGCACGTGTCGCAGGACTTTTTAGCGGACGTGGTTTTAATATAGACAGTCTCAACGTCGCTGAAACGCATGACAAGAGCATCTCACAGATTACGCTTGTAACACATGGGGATGCACAGATTATTGATCAGATCTATCAGCATCTAAACAGACTGATTGACGTTATTGAGGTTACAGACCTTTCCGCCGGCACGCATGTTGAACGTGAACTCCTTCTCCTCAAGATTTGCACTGCTGATCCGCAGAAACGCACTGAGATTCTACAAGTTGCAGAGGTCTTCCGTGCGCGGGTTATAGATACAAAGCCTGAGTCTCTCGTGGTTGAAATTACCGGTGATGAAGGAAAATTAGAAGCGGCGATTGAGATTTTTAACGCATACGGTATTCTTGAATTAGCGCGCACCGGCAAAATAGCGATGATGCGGGGTACTACAAAATAGTACGCGTTGGCAAAACATTAAAAGATTCAAAAGAGAGGACCAACTTTATGGCAACAATTTATTACGATAGTGATGCCAATTTTGATTTACTGAAACAACGTACCGTCGCCATCATCGGTTATGGTGCACAAGGTAGGGCACAAGCACTAAACCTTCAAGACAGCGGCGCGAATGTTGTTGTTGGACTATACGAAGGCAGTCATTCAATAGCACGTGCAGAAGCAGAAGGCTTAACCGTCAAAACAGTTGAAGAAGCATCCGAGATGGCGGATGTCGTTCAGATTCTCATTCCCGACGAAAAACATTCTGCTGTATACAGTGAGGGGATCGCACCAAATATGCAGGCGGGAAACATGCTGATGGTATCACACGGGTTCAGTGTTCATTTTGGACAGATTGTGCCTGCCAATGATATTGATGTTACAATGATTGCCCCAAAGGGTCCTGGTTCCCTCGTCCGCGAAGTATTTGAAGGGGGGGGCGGTGTGCCGTGTCTCATTGCTATCCATCAAGACACCACCGGTGCTGCCCGTGACATTGCACTCGCTTATGCCAGAGGCATTGGTGGCACACGTGCTGGTGTCATTGAAACCACATTCCGTGAGGAAACAGAAACCGACCTATTTGGTGAACAAGTTGTGCTATGTGGCGGCACCGCTGCCCTCATTAAAGCAGCTTTTGATACACTCGTTGAAGCAGGATATCAACCAGAAATGGCATACTTTGAATGCCTTCACGAATTGAAACTGATTGTTGACCTTATCTATGCTGGTGGGTTGAGCAAAATGCGGAACGATGTCAGTAATACCGCAGAATATGGTGACCTCACGCGCGGTCCCCGACTCATTGACGATAGCGTTCGGGAAAAAATGCGCCAGATTCTCAAAGATGTGCAGGGCGGTATCTTCGCAAGAGAGTGGGTGCTTGAGAATCAGGCTAACCAAGCAGTACTGCGCGCACTCCGCCGACAGGAAGCAGAATTGCAGATTGAGGAAGTTGGCAAGAATTTACGTAGTATGATGAGTTGGCTTGACGAGTAGATCGATTTCATGGTAGGTATGTGTTTATGCGTGTCCACCATAGATGAGCCAGTCAATGATATTATATTAACGTGAATTCATATTGTTTTGCTGTTTCGGAGCACGGGCGGGCACAGGGACCCGCCCCTACGATTTAAAGTAATTTAGTATAACACGTTTCCGATGTTGCACAATTAATTCAGCAATTCCTGCAGTTTTTCTGATCGATATTCAAAAATCTTTTCTATATCTGGTCGGACAAGAAGTTTATTAATCAGTCCTCCGCCTAATACAGCGTATTCCACTTCGTCCCCTACAAGTGTTCCCCCATTAGTTTCATCAAATGTGTGCCTATGAATCCAGCATTGATAGGGTCCCCTGCGTTGTTCATCTGCGAAAAAATGCGGAGGGTTCCATTCTGTGATTTCGGTTTGCCATCGGACTGGAATACCACGGAGTTTAAAACGGTAGTCTATGCGTGTGCCAACCGCCATCTCAATCGGACGAGGTGTAAGTACTACTAAATGCATTTGTGGCGGTGTAATCTCTGTTAGATTATGTGCATCAGAAAAAAATAAAAAGACCTCATCCAGAGGCTTTTTAATCAGATGCTCTATTGAAAACGTAAAAGTTTTCATTTTTGTCCTCCGTGATATTTCCATTTGTGTAATGACAATCATTCTGTTAGAAGATTTTCATTCATATAACGCGCTATCAACTCAATCTCTTCCTCTTCAAGATATAGTCCGTTATCAATCATCCGAGTGATGATCTCGGTTGTTTCCTCTTTAGATCGAGGTGGGTAATCTATTGCATCGGATAGGTCATGGCATTGTGAACATTTATCCTCAAATACAGCCTTTGCTTCCACCTCATCGTAACTGTCTGCTGTTGCAACAGTTGTAGCGTCTTCCTCCATTATAGCGGATGCGATTTGAAGAGCTGCTTTTGTTTCATCGGCCCGCATCTTTTCTTCACGCTGCTGTTTGACTGCAGTCTTGAGGTCGGGTGTGATTGCAATCAGATATGTAGAAACACTCCACTCATCTTCTGGGAAGATCGGTTCTCCGATGATGGGTTTTATCGCCATACGATTGACTAAGCGAACCCAATCTGGTGGTGTGCGCGGCTTCACGAGGATGGTGCGTAAATCGTGACATACAACACATTTATGTTGTAGAACGTGTTGTCCCTCTTGAAGTTTACGTTTTGATGCAAGTTCGTCAAGTGGTGCTTCTGCTGGGAATCCCGCTGTTTCGATCAACTGTCGTGTCCGTGCGATGCCTTCATCGCTAAATGCTCGTGTTTGGGTCCGAAGCACAGTTTCACGGAATGTGAACGGAACTGACAGCCCAATCAACAGATAGGTGCAAACAAGTAATGAAACACCGATATATGGCATTGATTCCTCAAAATGCCGAAAAAATCGAAGGATAGCGACCTTGATCAGAATCAGCACACCGATAGTAATACCGAGCATCAAGTGTGCAACGGTGCGGGGTGGTAATTCCACTTGATAATTCCATAAGCGCGGCACCATGTACCACATCATAAAGATATAGAGTATTGCATACGCATAGCCGAGGCAACGATGCAGAAGTATCAATGATCGCGGTGCTTCGCTCTTATGTGTTTCCTTGTCAAACGGGTAACCCCATAACTTGAACATCAAAAAAACGGAGGCATTCGCTAATCCTAAGAAAATTAGTCCGAATATTGCACTTGTTGAAGATGACATTATATATATTCCTTTTGTGGTAATACCCAATTAACTTGATTAGACGTTTTCGGATAAAGTCGGCATTGCGAGGCACGGGACCTCGCGCTACAAATCGTGTTAATTGGGTATAAGTTAATTTGGATCATTCATCCAAAGTCGGACGATTCAATCGAGAATGGTATGGAGGTTCCATAACAGCCCGTTGGCGTTCATTTGCCCATTCTGGGACTTGATACGCAGGTACATAAGCCATATTACCTGCAGTGTAACGTGTTAAAATTGAACGTCGTGGATGATCTGCTGTCCACGGGAGCGTACCGTGCGTCACTGCCTCAGTGAAAATAATTGCATCGCCAGCATCACAGACAAGCTGACAGATGTGTTCCTGATGTTTCTGATAAAGCCGCATCTCTTGTGGACAGGGGTAGTTGCTCTTATGGCTTCCCGGTATAACAATCAGTCCACCAGCACCGGGTGGCACATCGGTGAGTTGAAATGTGACAACAGTCAAGCCGTTGTGCATCCTTCCATCGCGAAAGATATAATACTGATTGGGATCAAACCCAGGACCGGATGATCCGTGAAAAATGAACCCCTCTGCGCCTTTATCCATAGTGATGAGAAACATCGTGATCCATTCGGAATCCCTTACCTAATATTACATTGAGATATGGGACAAGTGTGGGGTGTGCTAACATGTGCCGAAACGGATTACACCACGGTTCCTCTCCCATCCGAGCATTCCACCGAGTTCGCCTCTACCGTGTTCCCCTCTTAATTCCTCAGAATCTCCATCAAGTGTTTGCTCTCGCGGGCGGACACGTAAGTTTTCACTATGTTTTTCAATTGCCTCGTTTGCTAATGCAACCTCTTCTGGTGACAACACATTTTTTACAACAAGATAACCGTTCAGATCAAATAGATATTTTTCATCAGCATTCATTTTTTATCTCCTCTCCTCTGCACACCAATTACTGTAGGGCATGATCCATCAAATGCATAACAAAGCCATAAAGCATTCGGTGTTGATTTTGCCACTTCTGACATATCGAACGATGGGCGGGCACGGGGACCCGCCCCTACAATAAAAGAGTGCAGACTTTGACAAGACTTTACACCGCCCTACCATGCCATGCAACTTTCTACACAGCGTAAGCAACAGACCCGTCTTCGCGCAAAGGTGTTGTGCCGGTATTCATCGGTTGGAAAGGTGTGTCTGCAATTAAACTATCGTCAAGTTCAATGCCTAAGCCTGGTACTTCTGGAATCGGAATGTAGCCACCTTCCCGCTGATATGCAACTTTGTAAACAGCGAAAACATCGGATTCATCCCCTTTGGTATATTCCTGTGTGATAAAGTTCGGAATACTTGCATCTAAATGTAGCGAAGCAGCAGTTATTAGCGGACCAAGGAAGTTATGTGTGACAACCGCGCTATGATACGCCTCCGCAATCGCAGCAATCTTTTTGCAGTGTGTTAAACCACCTGCTAAACCGACATCGGGACGGACATACTGAGGTCCGCCTGCAGCCAATAGTTCACGGAATTCCCAGATTGTCGTCAGCCTTTCACCATTTCCGACAGGACTTGTCATCCGTTTTGCTAATTCGGCTTGCGTTGTTATCGTATCTATCTGAATCGGGTCTTCAATGAAATATAGATTGAAAGGTGCCAATGCCGATTCTAGGACGATACTGTTCATCGGTGTCAGTTTGCGATGCACCTCAACGATTAGATCAAGATCAGGTCCTCCGCCTTCTCTTGCTGCAGCGACGAGGTCTCGCGCTGTTTTAACAAGCCGATCTAATGCCATATCCTGAAAATTGCCTACCAACGGATCGAACTTCAGCGCGGTAAAGCCTTCCGCAACAGCAGCTTTTGCGGCATCAAACATCGTTTCTGGGGTACTACCGCCACCGAGTAGGTGCAATCGGATTTTATCACGACAGTTTCCACCCAGCAACTCCCAGATCGGTACACCGAGATGTTTGCCCTTGATGTCCCATAATGCAATATCCACAGCACTGATAGCTCCACTCAGCACAGTGCCTCTAAATGGACCCATTCGGTAGAGATATTGCCAATGATGTTCAATGCGCAACGGATTCTGACCGATGAGATATTTCTCAAAGGTATTTACAATTTTTTCAACTGCCTCTGGATATCCCCAACACGCTGTCTGCCCGACCCCGCTTAGTCCCGTATCAGTATGAATTCTGATCACATAACCGTTTCTAATGAAAAACGACTCTATTTTGTCAATCTTCATGTAACCCTCCTATGGGAAGTAGTTTTTCTCTTGATGAACACTATTGTATCACAAGGTCTTGAAATTGACAATAGGATAACAGCCATGAGTTCGCAGGTTGGGTTTCGCTAGGTTCTATCCCATAGGTGTCAATTTAAGAGAATATTTGTGTATGTTTTGTTGAAAAAAGTGTTGCAAAATGGAGACACCTCTTGCATAATGTAGAAAATAACTAAAAACAATTCTACAAAAGAGGTGCTCCAATGTCTATACTAATACCCAATTAACCCGATTTGTAGCGCGAGATCTCTGGGTCCTCCTCGCAATGCCGACTTTATCCGAAGACGTCGAATCAAGTTAATTTGGTATTATTAGTGTTGAGCGTTGGGTATATCGTTGTCCTTCGGGTCATAATCATGTGCCGTGGGATGTTGAACAAAAGTTGCGAGGTCAATGGACGCATCGTGTTGCTGAGGCGATGCGTCGTCTGTCGGCGCGTCTTGACCTTAGAGAAGCGTCTGAGGAGTTGTCTCATCAAGGGTAGAAGTGGAAACCACACGACGCTCCATCAAAGCGTGCGTGAGTGGTCAGAAGGGTTGAATGTGCCAGAACAAGTGGAAGGACAACGTCTTGAAGAAAATCAGCGGTGGTATGTCCGTTATGATGGGTGTCGGACGAACTCACTGGATGGGTGGAAAGAAGTAAAAGTTGGTTGTGTTTACAGAGATTATCCACAATGTGGTTCTGATGCGGTGCCAAGTGCCAAGGAGACAAGTATTCGTTATGTTGCCAGTCGTCCTGATGCGGCACATTTTGGTAAAGAGTTGTTTGCGTTAGCAACACACAGTGGTATCTACCCAGAAGATATAAATACCCAATAGATTGTGTTTATTGGCGATGGTGCGGCGTGGATTTGGAACTTAGCAGATGAATACTTCCCCAATGCTGTTGAGATTGTGGATTACATGCACGCCACATCTCATCTGTCCAATGTTGCTAAAATTGCCTTCGGAGAGACTGAAACAGATGCGATCAAAGCCTGGGTAAAAGCGACAAAACCTATCCTTTCTGATGGCAACATCACAGAAGTGGTCGCACGCATTCGTGGCTTAGACACACAGAACCTTGAAGTATCGGATCGTATAGAAAGAGAAGCGCGGTATTTCGAAAAACATGCGAAGCGTCCGCAGTATAAAGCGTTTAGAGAAAAGGGGTATCATACCAAATTAACCCGATCTGTAGCGCGAGGTCCCCGTGTCCTCCTCGCAATGCTAACCGCTATTAGAAAACTTCTAATCCAGTTAATTTGGTATCAGATCGGAAGTAATGTGATTGAGAGTGCCTGTAAACATGTCGTAGGGCAAAGATGTAAACAAACTTCTATGAGGTGGGAGAAACCGGGGATCAATGCTGTGCTTGGTTGACGGTGTTTGTATAAGAATAATGCTTGGGATAGTTATTGGTATCCAGACACAAAAGCCGCATGATCTTTGTACAAAAACTTTACACACCCGTAAAGTTTGAGTGCAATGGAAAAGAACGTGTAATGCGACATTCCGAAAATAGCACTCTCAAAACTAAATAGTCGCCTTCAGGCGAAAGGGCAGGGCATTGCCCTTTGGAGTAGAGGGTGTCAGACTCGCCCCGGTGAGCAACCCTTGTTGATACCACAATCTGCACAGCAGGTGGGATAAAAGAACCCCACTGCTTTAGTTGTGGGAGTATGCCAGAACCCCTGTCGCACGCAAAAGTGTCTCCTGCACTAACAATTCATGAGAAACGGGACGATCAGGTTGTTGCGTTCCTGCGATAGTAGCCAAAAAAGCATCCAATTCCAACTCATACAAACGTTGACGACTTTCTCCATCTATCTTAACAATCTGTTCTCCCTGTGAGTAACCCTCTTTAGCATTTTGTAAACAGAGCCGAATCGTATGTCCCGGTTCAAAAGGTTCAACGATGATAGCACTACCTTCAGTGCCGTATACCTCAAACCGCCGTGCCATCGGACGTGGTTCTAATGCAGAGATCGAAATAAATGCCATCCCTTTTTCAAATTCATAGACAGTGAGCGTATTATCTTTGAATGGTTCCGTTGATTCTCCATCGTTGCGTAGAAAACTGGTCACCTTCTCAGGTTTTCCAAGCATCCAGAGAACTTGATCAAGCACATGCCCTCCTAAATCGAAGAAGATACCACCGACATGCTGACTAATTCGTTTACGTGCTTCCTCGGAAATATTCGTTGACATGTGTGCACGGACAGAAAACACATTCCCCAAAAATCCCGATCTTGCCCACTTTGTTACTTGCTTAAAACTGGAATGATACCGCAGCATATACCCCATCTGAACCAACAGCGATTTTTGCTGTGCAGTATTAATAACGCGTTGCCACTGCTCCCAGTTTTCACCTGCAGGTTTATCGTACCAGACGTGTTTGCCAGCATTAACAATCTCTTCCGTTTGATCTAAACTTTCAGCATTGTCCCCCTCAGAAGCAACCGCTACAATCGTCTCATCTTCTAACATTTCAGCTGCATCTGTGAACAATTGGACATTGTTAAACGCACTACCGTTTGCTTGAAGTTTTGCACGTCGCTCTTCATCAGGTTCAAATACTCCAGCAACCTCTACATCAGGATTCACAAGCATCGCTTGCAGTTTTCCGCGTGCGTGTCCATGTTTAGTTCCATATTGTGCCATCCGTATTTTCGCCATATTATTCCTCCACTATTCAAAATCTATGGTTTCTTTATTATATTTGCATACTGTTGATTGTCAAGCAAATAAATATCTAAGAAATGATATTTTGATATTATTTTCACTCATTAAATACCGATGTATATTCTAATTCAGTTGTGTCATTTGATACATAGGATTCAATGCAAACTAAATCATTTTCTACAATTGTATTATCGTTGAAACAACTTCCAACTCCTCCCGGGCAGGTCGGCGCGGAAAACCTCAACATTCCCTCGGTCCGCCATCGTTACATAGCAGGTACGCCCATCTGAACCGCCAAAAGCAATATTTGTACAGAGTTTACCTGTCAATTCAACTTCCAATAACACATCTCCTTCAGGAGAAAGTTTCGCCACTGTTCCTTTCCCATGCCGAGTGACATAGAGATTGCCTTCAATATCGCACCGCATCCCATCCATATTAAAATCAGGGAACTGAATTAACAACCGCTTGTTGCTTATTTCCCCATCAGGTGATAGATCATAAGCCCAGATGTTGCGCTGTACCGATTCGTTGACATAGAGTATCTTTTCATCGGGACTTACCTCAATACCGTTTGTCGTTCCCATATCCGCTTCCAACAGTGTTACCTTTCCATCCGTATCCACTCGCCAAAGCTGCCCTGTTGACGCCCCCCAATTCGGATCGCTCGCGTAGATAATATCATTTGCGCCAATAGCAAGGTCATTGGGTTGATTCATTGTCGGTTCGTGTGCATGCACGCTAATCTCACGTGTTTCCATATCCACTTTCAAGACGTTATGGTTTGTATAGTCAGCGATAAACATGAAACCCTCACTGTTGAAGCGGATACCGTTGCCGATACTTCCATCAGGTAGTTCGACAAAAACGCTTGCTTCACCATCAGGTGTCACCTTGCCAATGGTGTGCTGCCGTTCAAAGTTAACGGCATATAAATTGCCATTGGCATCGCAGGCGGGTCCCTCTATTCCAGACGTAAACCCATTTACAGGTGTAAATTCTTGACTGACAAAAAGTTCTTCGTTCATTTTGTAACTCCTCAGATATTCTGATTATAAAGGTTGTATTCAGTAGGGATACATCGTAACTGGTTTTTTAGGAGGGATACTTCTTTGCTAAAGCACAAATGAAGTAATATCTAAAGTTTAGGGCAAAAGACATACTTTCCCAAAATTTTTGCGAGACTCAAGAAGTTGGTGTGCTTCAGCCGCTTTTTCTAAAGGTAGTGTACTATCAATGATAGGTGCTAACCGTCGCTGTTCTGCGAGTCGAGCCAGGGTCCGGAGTTCTGTAGGTGTGCCTAACGCAGACCCCATGATTGTAAGTTGTTTCTGATACATTTTGCGGATGTTAATTTGCCCAATATTACCCGTTGTTACACCGCAAGACACGAGCCTACCGTTTTTGGCGAGGCTACTGATACTCTGTTCCCATGTCGCAGCACCAACATGTTCAAAAACAACATCAACGCCACGACCATCTGTCTCCTCAAATATAACCTCTGAGAAATCAACATCAGCATAGTTAATGGTTACATCAGCTCCGAATTGTTTAGCGCGTGCTAATTTTTCATCAGTGCTCGCTGTAGCGAAGATGCGCGCACCAACGAGTTTTGCGATTTGCAAACCGGCACTTCCGACACTTCCACCCGCGCCGAGTATCAACACATCATCACCAGCTCGGAGTTGCGCGCGCGTTATTAGCATGTGCCATGCTGTTAGGTATGCAATTGGAAGGGCAGATGCCTCAACGAAAGGCAATTCATCTGCTATCCTAATTGCATTCTTGGCTGGTGCCTTGACAAACGCTGCGTATCCGCCATCAGTTTGAAATCCGAGCAGTTGCTGCGTGTCACAAAGATTTTCATAACCATTGACACAGTCGCTACATATACAGCAGGGAATACATGGTGCAAGGAGCACACGGTCACCGATTGTGAGTTCAGGGTGTGTTCCAGAAATTTCGGCAATTTCGCCTGCAATGTCAGAGCCTAAAATGTGGGGTGCGCCCGTTTCTTCTAATTTCTGTTTTATTTCAGGTCGGTCGCGCCGCGCGTGGATATCAAGGTAGTTGACAGCACACGCTTTAACTTTGACGAGAATTTCATCGGGACCAAGGGTGGGTTCAGCAACCTCTTGATACTTTAATACGTCAACCCCACCTTGTTCCGTGAACGCAATCTGAATAGTGCCTTCATTTTACATCCAATCTGAATAGTAACGTATTCTGCAGGTACAAATAGCAAGTCAGACCGCAAACACAAGGAGAGTATTCTTATCCGTACGCGCCATGGTTGAGGAATCCGAGCAATCGACGTAGACGTGGACTCGCGTCTTTGTAGATCGATTCAGACATTGTGTAATTCATAAACGGATAGTATTTATGACCAACCAGTCGGCGTGCGTATGTAACCTGCGTAATGTATCGAGTGCGTTGGCTACGATTCGGACCGCCACGGTGTCATACCTGATTGTTGAACATAGCAACGCTTCCCGCTTTACCGAGATTGTAACGGATTTTTTCTTCCCACTGTGTTCCTTCCATCGGATTCAGAGGGGAGGCACCGAAAAGATGTGAACCCGGAATAACTTCTGTTCCACCATGATCAATCTCTGTGACATCGGTGAGGTAGTAATTGGCAGTAAAGAGAAGTACAGGGAGTTTTACGTTGGTAGGTGGTTCACCCTCAGTGACGATGTAGTGTAGTGAATCGTCTTGATGCCAACTCGTAATTCCACCGCCGGGGCGTGTTTGGAAGGAGTTATTGTGTATAACGTGGCAATTATTCGCTACAAGTGCTTCAGCAAACGATGCAATTGGTTCAAGATCAAATAACCTCAGGTTTGCTTTGCTATGTTCAAACATGCGATGACATAGATGCATTGTTGATTCGTAACTACCGCCGTTCAAGCCGTTCGGATTGTTTTCAAGTGACCAATCCAAATCCTGCCGAAGTTCCGCACAGTGTGGGGGAGTCAACACATCTTCAAGGAATAGGCATCCATCACGATGAAACATCTCCACCCATTCCTGAATCTGCTCTGGACTGACAGGTTGTTCTGGCAAATAACGGATTTCAGACATGAGACACCTCTTTTTAATCTGAAATTGGGCGGAGTCATGACCCCGCCCATAATTGGTTATCAACTCGTGTCTTTAGTTATCGCTCCCGCCGCCGGAAAATAGGACAAATCTCGTTAATTTGGTATTAGTCTGTTGGGGAGCCGATGTCAAGTATTATTGCGTAAGTCCTATCATTGTTTTCGTTTAGTGCTTTAGTGGTTGACTCGCTAAGTATTTATTACATATTTGCATTGATGTTTCACTATCTATATAGACGGTCACTTGCTTTTTCGGAATTTTTCTTGGACTTTATATCATAATTAGTTGCCGAGAGAACCATTTAGTGGTTGACTCGCTAAGTATTTATTACATATTTGCATTGATGTTTCACTATCTATATAGACGGTCACTTGCTTTTTCGGAATTTTTCTTGGACTTTATATCATAATTAGTTGCCGAGAGAACCATTTAGTGGTTGACTCGCTAAGTATTTATTACATATTTGCATTGATGTTTCACTATCTATATAGACGGTCACTTGCTTTTTCGGAATTTTTCTTGGACTTTATATCATAATTAGTTGCCGAGAGAACCATTTAGTGAAATCTTCCGGGGTTTCCACCTGCATTGCAGCATTAAACAACTGCTCAAGGTGTTGCAGATCGTCAATCGCATCCAACACGGGTTTAAAGGTTTGCACTACCTCGGGTTCTAATCGAAAAGCAAGTGTCGCAAGGATGAACTTGCGGGTGGTTTCTTGGGCACCCTGTTGTATTCCTTGCTGTATTCCCTGTTGTATTCCTTGTTGTATTCCTTGTTCTCGTGCTTGTGGTGCCACGAATTCGACTATTGATGGTTGTTGCATGGTTTCCTCCGATCAGCAGCACAGTGCAGTAGTTCACTCGCTGTTTTCGTCTAGTGCTTGTGTGAAGTCTTCCGGGGTTTCCACCTGCATTGCAGCATTAAACAACTGCTCAAGGTGTTGCAAATCGTCAATCGCATCCAATACGGGTTTAAAGGTTTGCACCACCTCGGGTTCTAATCGAAAAGCAAGTGTCGCAAGGATGAGCTTGCGAGTGGTTTCTTGTGCACCCTGTTGTATTCCTTCTTGTATTCCTTCTTGTATTCCTTCTTGTATTCCTTGCTGTATTCCCTGTTGTATTCCTTGTTGTATTCCTTGTTGTATTCCTTGTTGTATTCCTTGTTCTCGTGCTTGTGGTGCCACGAATTCGACTATTGATGGTTGTTGCATGGTTTCCTCCGATATAATATCCAAAATTGTTTGCGAATCGTAAACTAAATTCCCCAAAATAGCGAGACTTCCAAGAAATTCCGGCTTGTTTGGCACATCAATGCTATCAGCAGTTTGAACACATTGGCGAAGCCATTGCTCGGCATCCATATCAGCTAGGTGGTTCATGAGCGGTGTAAAGGGTATTAAACCCACGGGTTTCAAATTGAGAATCTTTTGCCCATCCATTTCTATTAACCGGAAAACTTGATATTCAATAGAAACATTGTGGTGTTCCAGATTTTGCTCAAATTTTCCCGGATCGTTTCTACCGGCATCGGGACGCAGGTAGATCACATTGGAATACACCGGCAGACGGTAGACTTCAATCGTTCTAATGGTATAACCCGCCATACGGAGCGGCATCTCCGGATCATAACTATCCGTAGTTTGAAACTCAAAATGCACGAGTACTTCTCTACCGTTGTCCAATGCTTTGATAAGAATATCTGCCTGATGCATTTCAACGGTAGGTTGCTCGGGGGTAACAACCTCCAACACAGTGATATTTGTTGCTCCGAATCTGAAGCAGAGGTCTACAAAATCTTGAGGGTTTGTTTCGACCTGTTTCTTAGAGGCAGCATCAAAACTTGCCATCTCATTCCTTTCTCAGTTTGGTATATCTTTTACAAATTATAGCACATGTTTGGTATTTATGCCAAATTTTCAGTTTGGTTGGCAGGGCTATTTAGTTTTAGGCTTTTTGTCCATTTTATCCGAAAAGTCGCGATTCGGAGATCGCTCCTACAGCGGAAAGTCTTAAATTGAAAATCTAAATATTCGGAGAACTAAATAGCCCTGTTTGGTTGGGGTGTGTTAAGTTTTTGCCGAAACTTAACACACCACATTGTAGGGCGGGGTCTCTGTGCCTCGCAATACTGACTTTATCAGAAAACTTCTAATCAAGTTAATTTGGTATAACACAATTTCAAATTGTTGCGTAAGTCCTATAGGATAAGTTATCCCATTGCTGCAGCAACGATTATGCCAAGTGAGACTAAGACACCTGCAACTGCAATCCCTGCAGCGGTATTGTTCTCTTCGGCAATCTTCCGGTTGAGGTCATACGGTGTCGCCATATCAAAGACCTTATACCCGATCATTAATATGATTAAACCGATTATGCTAAAGACAACAACTAAAATAATGTCCCGTGCAATCGCTATCCAGTCAAACAGTTGTGCTTCTTCTGCAGCTGGAGCATCGTCTTGTGCTTTGGCAGTTGTTACAAGAACAGCAAAGACACATAGTGATACCATAACTAAACAGAGTGTTGTTGATACGATTCTTTGCGCTTTCATGGTTCCTCCTATTGGAACAAAAATGTCCGTTTACAAATAGTTTGAAGTGTGCGAAAGTTAGTAAGGTCGTTAAACTACCGTTTCAGTTCTACATTTATACATCTTTAGACACTATACAGAATTTAGAAAATTTGTTCAACCTCATTTAAGAAGTTGAAACTGCATTTCTGCAGTTGTATGTACCTGTTTGATCAGGATTGCATCTTTTTCTTCAAGATAACGCCATCCGGATGTGACCTCTTCCAAGGAATCAACTTGAGGAATATCAAATGGAGAATCATCTTTATCACCATCACTCTGTGCAATTTGCGCACGCATGAGAGAGGGGGATTGTCCATAACCTATAATCAGTGTGTGGCTGATTTCATTTTCCGGATAGTTAAGGGTCCACTTTAATTCGCCGTTACGTGATGTGTTAACATTCTCAGGGTTTGCCCCAGAACTCAAATGGATTGAACCTGCGATTGCAGTCTTAACGCCTGGGTCAAGTCCACGGAGCATATAGACATTGACCATAATATCTTCAGGATTGAGATGTGGACCTTTACCTTCGGTGCAGAACCCGTAAAATCCATCAGGATACGTGCCTTTCAGTTCACCATCTGTCCACTGCTGATAGATTGCACTTATTGTAATGCCTTCAGCAATTTTCCGCCATTTTTCGTCCTGTGTATGTTGATTCAGTCTTTGCAAATAGTAGGCATAAACTAAACCGTTCCACTGGACTGGAACACCGAGCCATGAATGCGTGTAAAAGGTTGTTCCGAAAACCGGTATGGAAGCGAACTGCATGCCGGGACGGTCAGGGAGATGCCAATGATATAGGAAAGGCAGCCCCGTCTTAGCCCAGTATTCTGCTCGTTTCAGATACGATTTATTACCTGTAGCTTCATGTGCTTCTACATAGGCACCGATGGCATGTGCGGCGGCGAGGATATCCGGTTCATATAAAGGACATTCCCATGCCTGAGCACCGCGTGGCACAGAAAAACGATCTATGAATGATAGTGCTTTTTTACCTGCTTCAAGCGAAACTTTGTTCCCGGTAATGCGTGCATGTTTAAAGAGTTTGAGTGCCTTTGCTGCACATGTTCCGAGAACAGCATCACCAACTTTCCCAAGGTTCTCTGTTTTCTCTGATGTCGGTTGGAACCCCCAACTGCCATCCTCAGCTTGAGAATCAATCAACGGCTGCACCTCTGCTACATAGTAATCCAAGGCAGCATCTAAGTGTCCGAAATAGAATGGAAACTCGCCGCTTAGAATATGGCACGAGCCCCGAGAAGCTAAACCAATAGCACCGGCTTCAGCAACCGTTTTCTCTGCTATCTCTTTAACCCGTTTTTTAACAGATGCAGATTTTGTCACTAAATAATCATACCATAGTAAGGTTGCGAATCCGGGTTCGTTATGTGAAGCCCAATCGACACAGTGTCTGGATTGCTTTAACTCTTCATCCCAGACACTCTGCATAAACCCGTGCCGCGACAGCAATATCTCCTCTTCATCATTGCGAGGTGATTCAAGCGGTTCAGGAGTACCGTACGCGGATGTCCAATGTGAAATTGCCTCTAAGATAGAAGCGTTTCCGTCAACAATAACCTCACAGTCAATTGTGATTGGACTATTTGGAGCTAACCGATAAGCAGTTTCAGCAACAAGCGTATTCTCTTTTACCCACTCTGGCACAGTCGGGAGAAAAAGTCCCATAAGATGATTTCTCTCTTGATGATGCCAATTGGGCGAAGCAAATACAGCAGAGACATTCTGTTTCTTACCATCCCAACTATGCAACGGATTCCAAGCGATACCGATAACTGACTTCTGTATCTCAACTGCCATCACTGGAATAGTAATCTTATACGGGTGCGGTACCAATCGGTTATTGAGTGGTGGTGCTGCGTCGCGTATATTTGAAGAAGGTTCATCCCCTTCAAGGTATTCGAGACCGGGAAATAGTGCTGCAGTTTTCTTTTCGCGGGTGCTTTTGTGTCCAGCGTAAATTTCTGGGCCCCGGAATGAAAGGAGGTCACGCTTCCTATCAGTTGTTATTCGGTATATAGTTTTGATACGTTTTGCATCTTCTGTGAGAATCAACTGTAACTGAAGCGACCATGTGACACCATCCGAATCTTCGTGTTTAGCAGTTAGACTGACAATTGATTCTCCAAGACTATTACCTGCTAATTGAACGTTATTTGGTACAAATTTCAGGTTGTGGATGACATCTTTAGAAAGATAGGTTGCCTCTGCTATCATTTTGGATGTCGCTATCTGTTGATAGCTACTTCCTTTCGCTACGAAAATCGCATAATATTCAAAACCAACCTCGGATTTTTCTTTTGAGGGTGTTTTCTTATTGTTAGGTTTTCGATTCTTCGTCTGGGGTTGTTCACCGTTCGTCTGGGGTTGTTCACCGTTATGGACGAGCACTAAACGAAGATTCTTATTTCCCAGCACAAGATGTTCATCATACATGTAGGTATGGAGATCAGGTACAACCTGCGATTCAAGCTTTGGCAATGCCGGACGTATGTGAACAACACCCTTAAGCCATTCGTCTGTTTTGGGAGTATGAGACTTGAGCGAAACAGAAAAATTGAGGTCAGCTTGGTGCGGCACTCCACGAGCGTACCATATATACGTTGATGTATCACCAGGGGCGATTGTCTTCACATTATGTGCGGCTCTCCCACGTCGTAACTTAATATCGCTAATACTAAGTCGCGTTTTACTGTTCTTTCCAAGTGGTCCCGCACCAACGTTTTTGATAATGCATTGTACCTCAAACGTTTCTCCTGTGCCCACGACAGCTGATGTAGGTCCCACACTTACTATTTCTAATTTTGGTTGTGCTGCGTAAAGCACTAAGTCAATCGGTTCATTTTCAAATTGATTGTGAATTTCAACAGCGATTTCATGCGCGGACGTAAAGCCATCTCGGTTGAATTCAAACAGAGCAATATGATTTTCTGGAAACTTCGCAATTGCAATGCCACACTGTATTTCTGGAGGCTTTGCCTCTTGGCTTTTAGTTTTTTCTTCAGTCCGAGTGAGTTTGAGGAGTTTCGGTTGTCCCCACAGTGCCCATGCATAATTGCTATTCCCCTTAACATGACATTGGGTGATGAAAACAAGTTCCACTTTTCCGCCTGCGTAACGGGTTAGATCGACACCGTTTTGAACCCAATTACATTCTGTAGAAACGGATTCAAAACATTGTTCGCCAGAAATCTCAATAGAATATTTAACACCGCCGGGCTGCCTTTGCTCATCATCAAACACGACACCATCCCGAAGCCCAATGCTGAAATGAAGAAAGAGTGTCTCGTTCTTTATGACAGGAGGCAGGTCAAGTTCATAGACAATTCGCGAGGATTTGGTCGGTGGCGGGTGTTCAAAGAGCGCAGGTTTTGTAACGCCTCCAGCCGAATCCGCCATGCTTGCTGATATGTGCTCTGCACCGGAACACTGACTCTCTGCAAACATAGCGACGAAATCAGACAATTCCTCACTCTCTCCGAGAGAATAAGGAACCGGCGGTTCACTTGGAGCAGGTGTTTCTTCAACTTCGGTTGTTTCCTGCTCATCTGGTGTTTCTCCAGTTTCGGGTGCCTGGTCTACCTCAGATACATCTTCGGTATCAGACATCACTTCAACTTCAGATGTTGCTTCTACCTCAAAGTTTTCTACAGACTCAGATGTCTCATCAACCTCAGATGCCACCTCAACTTCTTGTGCCTCATCACTTTCTGGTGTCCCTTCAGAGGGAGACTCCTCTGCAATATCAGGCGTTTCTGATGACTCTAGTGAAGCGTCCGAATCAGACTCTGGCAGTGCGTCATCAGAAGTTTCATCTCGAGTGCCTTCTTCCATAGGTTCTGAAGAATCAGGATTAGGAGTAACGTCGGAATGTTCAGACTCCGGTTGTTCTTGATCAACTACCTCCTCATCACTATGTGTTTCTTCTTCCATTTTTCCGATAAGAAAATGTTGGAAAAACGTCAGCATTTTATATTCTCCTCTGGTCAATATTTGGAGCAGGACATTAACACTTATTGTTTCTCTTGCCACTGCTGTTTTTTCTGTTTCATTTCATCGTTGATAACGAGGTCAGATGATGGTGTTTGGTTCGCCTCGTCAATGATCCAAGTACCATCTTCATCTTTCAACACAGGTTTACGTTGTTCAACAGGTAACACATCAAACGGTTTATGCGGTTCTATCTGATACCAGTAAGCGACAGAGGACATCTCATTACTGAGATGGTTACCGTGTCCGTGCTCAATTGTCACCCGTATATCCTTCTCAAAACGGATAGGGTTTTCCAGATGAAACACATACGAAGTTTGGTAACCGTTGGTATCGTTCTCATGGATTGAGGAACCGTTATGTGCGAATGCATTCCGTTGCATGCCCCACGCCTGATTGAGATAATCCTCTGATCCTGTGCCATGCAAATCTGGAGGCCACTTGTAGCCATCTATCCATATCATATCATCGCCTTCACCCCACCACGTGCCTTGGAAGTTACTGACAGAAAGGTTACAACCGATGTAGTGTCCTCTTCCTACCGCGGATAGAATAAGGTAATTGCTTTCCCACGCGAGACGTTCGGCATTTATGATATCCGCTTCTGCAGTGTTAACTTTGATTTCATGTCCCCATCCATCACAAGGGTTTTCACGATGGAATTGCGCATGAAAATAGGCAACATCCGCACCGTGTTCTGAGGGATATAGTTCATAATCAACATAAAAGTATTGACGATGCGGTGTCTCACCTTCGTTAACAAGTTCAATTCGGGCAGCACGGTTAAAGGGCATCTGCAAATAACTGTTGAGCGCGCACCCCGTATTAAAGCGATTATTTTGATGCGTAGAAGCTGAAAACGGAATAGAATCGTAAGAGTTAACGATTTCGTTTCCAAGTCCAAAAAAATCACCCAACGGACACAAGACACTCGGATACTCCTCATCGTCCCAGAACATCTGAATTAGGACATTCCGATAACCGTTCGGTTGTGTCATCCAGATATGATTGATACATCCCGGACCTTTAATATCGGCAAGGACGCGAGTTTCACCGGGAGCAATATCCCACGCATCGTTATTGCGTCCTGTGGTATCCCACGAGGAGGCACGTAACGACCGCGCATCTTTCACACGCGTCAACGACGACAATAATCCACCAACATAGTTCATCTAATCTTCGGGCTGGAGACCCAATCCTCTGGGTTTGGGAGGAAAGCCCGCTCCTTTTTTTTGTCCAATAAATTAAACCTACCTTTAAACCTTTTGTCTAATATATTTATATTAGCAAGTCGGAAGTGTCTTGCCATGGGACACGTTGATTATATCCGTGTCCAAGTAACTCAAAGATATTTGTTTGCTCGAACAACTTCCGATTTAGGAAGTGTCTGAGGTTCTAAGTTTGGGACGAAAGTCCCATGAGGGGGGCTGCCCCCTAACGCAGTGGCACTTAGGTAAAGTTACGGGTTTCCAAGACTGCGGAACTCAATCAACAAAGTGTTGGGGCTAGACAGGTTTTCCAATCCTTTAGCTTTGGGTAGTTGACTTCACCAAATTATTATATCATGATAACAAAGGGGAAAAACACTTTTTATGCTTCCACGATAGCTTGCATCTTCTCTAACCCAATC
Source organism: Candidatus Poribacteria bacterium (assembly GCA_965237835.1). Taxonomy (GTDB): domain Bacteria; phylum Poribacteria; class WGA-4E; order WGA-4E; family WGA-3G; genus MSPOR6. The sequence continues at coordinate 3,886,248 of OZ250160.1, forward strand.
CGAGCAACCTCCGTTGGGTCTTCCTCCCAATAACTTGGATTGAACAGTTCTAACGAGATAACACCCGAATAATCTGCGTCTTTCAAAATAGAGATCATCCGCTTTAGATCGAGAATACCATCACCAGGATAAACCCGATCAGCATCAGATTGTTCTGCACGTGCAGGTTCGGCAGGCGCGTCGTTGAAATGGAACACTGCGATTTTATCACCGGGAATACCTTCCATATCCTCTATTTCTCCGCCACCACGATAGACATGGAACGGGTCAAGCACAATTGTGCTGTCCGGATGATCGGCAACTTCTATCACTTCCCAAGCCTGTTTCACTTGATTAACGCCATCAACAAAACCGAGGAATTCCATAGCAGGTTTAACACCAAACTCACGTCCGAGTTCAAGCAGTTTTCGATAATTCTCACCGCCTAACTGCAAGTCTGCTACTTCACGCGGTGGACTTGAGATGATATAGGTTGCACCGACAGCGGCAGCTTGCGCCATCCGTTTTTTAACGTCTTCCATCGCTTTCTGAAGTTCCGCACCAGTTGCATTGAGCCATCCGTGCAACGCTATGACGGTAGGCACGGTAAGCCCATGATCATCAAGTGCTTTTTTTATATCAGCGAGTGAACCACCTTGTTCCTCGTAATCAGACAGATCGTTATTCCATAACTCAATTGCCGTATACCCAGTTTCTCCCGCAATCCGAATTTTATCCATCAAATCGGCAGGACGAATCGTACTTGTATTTAACCCTAACTGAAATTGTCCCATTCTATCTGTTCCTTTAAACCTCTATAGTTTGGACAGTTTGAAGTTTTTTAGAGACAAAAAGCAGAAAAGAGGGTATCCTTTCAGAATATATAATTTTTATTTTTGAAAGGACATTCAAAATGGACCCTCTTCTCCGCTTATATTCTATGTTATCAGAATATCAACACCACTTCAAGTATAAAAACTTCAACCATTTTCGCACTTTTGTCTTGGGTTTGATAAATACCCCGCATCGTGGCACAATGACACAGATATATCTATCAACAGAACAATCAACAACGTATTGGCCACTTCCGAAGTTTCTCTCTCGTAGCGTATGGAGTGTTGATAAAGTCACATCAGTATTGACACAACAAGTTCAATCCGTTTTCAATAAAGGTGTCTATGTCTATGATGAAACCCATTCTACGACTGATGGTCTTCACCAATATGGCACGCATTTCTTCAGAAACACGCGGTATAACAAACGGAACAAGAACCAATCGAAGTTCCATCACGGACACGAGTTCGGTGCTATCGGTTGGCTCTGTGAAACACCACAAGGGGTGTGTCTGTTTCCGTTAGCTGCTCGGGTGATGTGTCCGGGCAAAAAACGGGATAGCAGTCTTGCGGTGCTCAAGCGTATCTGTGCTCAGATGCCTGCGGGTCTGATAGTATTTGACAGAGGCTTTAATAGACGCAAGGTGTTTACACAAATCCTTTCACAAGGACACCACTTACTCTGTCGCACAAAGTCAAATGCTGTGTTCTATTATATACCCAAGCCACCCAAGCAACAGGGACAAGGTAGACCGAAACGTTATGGAGGTCGTGTGCATCTACCCTATCTGCAGTATAGAGATATCATCGTGAAAAACAAGACCCTTTCTGTCGCAGACAAAATCGTGCGCACAAAGATGTGTCCGGTAGATGTGCGGCTCGTTGTGATACGCACACGACCAAAGAAGTCTAAACCCTATCGCTATTTTTGTTTATTCACCTCCGACTTAGAACGTCCGGTAGCCGAGTTGATCCAACACTATAGAAATCGGTGGCAGATTGAAACCGCATTTCGAGATGTCAAACAGAACTTCGGTTTTGATACATATCAACTCCGAAAACGCAAGAGTTTGAACCGATTTGCTCAACTCAGCTTTGTCGCAGCAACTCTCACACAACTCATTTTCACAAAGACAACGACCAACACGGCATCGGAAACGAATATAGACGAGGTGCCTCTTGACTTAGAAGACGTGCTGCTGGCACTAAATAGGCATTGGTATAAAGCCAAATATCTGACACGCGGGTTGATGACCGCTTATTTGCAACGATGTTTCCAACAACAATGTTTTTCTACGAGTTACGAGCCGAGACAAAACTCAAAGAAAAATCTAAAGATAGTTGAAGATTCTACATGAAAATGAGCAGATGGACATATTTGGACGATAATCGCAAAAATAGTGTCCAAAATGTAGTGATTTCTAACAGAATTCAGAGATGTAAGAGTGTTTACAAAACAAATCTAACACCTGATCGGAAGTCCTAACGGATGAAATTGTCCAAACTATAGTTAAACCTGGGTAAATATGGACAAAAGCCCATATTCCCGATTTGCAATCACCAAATGAGATTGGTGGAACCTACAAAGTTAGTGCCGAAACACTAACGCCTTTTATCTTCTCTCTGCCAATTGTCGCACTTTTCTATTCCGCTTCGACGTCGCGGGGGGTGCGGGTATAGCATATTTGTAGATGTCTTATGGTTATAGCAAGACATCTTTGCTATACTCTTCGCCCAAAGAGAAATCTGCTTTTTATGGCATTTCCACAGATTTCTCTTGACAAATCTGTCATTTGACTACTTAGAACTCACCCTCCTTATTTGTCCATCAAAGCGCGAATGAAGCGCACATCTACCCGAGCCAGATCAATTACACTGTCCACAGGTTCACCGCTATATTCACTATGAAAACTCACTGGTCCCGTATATCCCATTTTCTGTAGTGTGTTAAGTGCTGTTTCCCAATCAACAAAGCCTTTTCCGATGCGGACGACTTTACCACCTTGCATACCGGGTGAACGCGCGAGGTCTTTGAAGGCGATGATAGCGAGGTGTGAACTGACAATATCAAGTGCCATGTTAATCGGCTCACCAACGATTGACAGGTGTCCTGTGTCAGCAAACACGCCTACATGTTGTGGGTCAAACCCTTTTACAAGGTTCATTACCGCACATGCGTTAAGCCCCATAGACGTTCCGGAATGGTTGTGAATGCATGTTCGGGGTCCATATTTCTCAGAAAGTTTGGCAAACCCATCAAGTTCGCTGCGAATAGAATCGACCTGAGTCCAATACCCGCCATCTTCTGCATGCCAATGCCAATATCCCAATTTGATATTTTCAACCCCCGCCTCACCTGCCGCGGCAAAAACGCGGACTGTCTCTTCACTTGAAGGGTCAAGAAAATTTCCAGGGGTTGTGACAAGCGGAACAGACAAACCTGCTTCCGCAAACTGTTTCGCTGCTGCAGGTAATTCCTTCTCAGCATTTTCAGGGTTTACCGGATAACCGGGACGAACACAAAGGTCGGCACCTTCAACTCCCACTGCTTGTAATGCAGCGATGATTTCCGGCACTTCTAACCCTTGTAAATGTTTTGTGAACATTATGAATTTCATAAGTTTCCAAATTGTAGGAGGGTTTTGCAAACCCGATTTACTGCTCTACCAATCTACAACAGAACCATCGTCTGGATGGTACGATGTCGGATTGCGCCAATCGTGATCAATCTTATCTTCAAGCGCATCTTCATCAAGTTCAATCCCTAATCCTGGACCTGTAGGTAGTTCAACGAATCCGTCTTTGAATACAAACGGATTTTTGAGATACCCCTCACCAAGGGTTGTATATTCCTGCATCACAAAATTCGGAATAGACGCATCTAACTGAATACATGCTGCCAACGAAATAGGACCGAGCGGATTGTGCGGTGCGATACCACCATAATACGCCTCTGCCATGCCAGCGATAATCCGCACTTCATTGATACCACCTGCATGACATAGATCCGGTTGAAGAATAGATGCTGCCCGTTTCTCCAAAATCTCACGGAATCCCCACTTAGTGAAAACCCGTTCCCCTGTTGCAATCGGTAAATGTGTGCTACGCGCGATCTCTGCAAGTGTATCTACATTTTGACACTGAATCGGCTCTTCAACAAACATCGGTTGATACGGTTCCAACGCCTTAATCAATACTTTCGCTGTTTGTGGACTAACCGCACCGTGGAAGTCAATCGCTAAGTCTACTTCTGTGCCTGCTGCTTCACGCAGTGCAGCAAAGTGATTGACGGCTCTGTCTATGAATGCCTTGTTTTCGATGATCCGTGCGGGTCTACCACCAGCAACACCAGTTTTAAATGCGGTGAATCCTTTATCTATCCACTCTTGAATCCCTTGTGGATCACCTCCACCTTTATACAACCTGATACGATCTCGGGTTGGTCCACCAAAAAGTTGGTAAACGGGAACACCGAGTGATTTCCCGGCTAAATCCCAGAGTGCCTGTTCAACGCCGCTCAGTGCACTCGTAAGAATGGGACCGCCGCGGTAAAATGCATGACGATACATCGCCTGCCAATGATGGACTACACGTCTTGGATCTTCGCCGATTAAGTAAGGTGCAAGTTCGTCAACAGCTTGTGCACACGTTTTCGCGCGTCCTTCTAAAATCGGTTCTCCGAGACCAACTAATCCTTCATCGGTGTGTATTTTTAGAAAGAGCCAACGTGGCTGCACAAGAAAAGTTTCTAATTTCGTTATTTTCATGGAGAGTTCACCTTGAACATGTTACGACACTACAAACGTGCCTCAATTTTTATTTTATGGTACCATCATGCCTATAATTTGTCAATTTATTTTCGCGTTTGTTCAATTCAGACACTGCAAATAATACTGAAAGCATGCTATAATCTCACAACAAAAGACATTTTACTCAAACACAAATTGCACCTAATTAACCCGATTTGTAGTGTGAGGTCCCCGTGCCTCACACTGCTGACTTTATCTGAAAACTTCGAATCAAGTTAATTTGGTATTACACCTAATTCAGATCAACCCAGTTTTTTCTCTATTTTCTGTTAAATTTTGCATAAATTGCGTAACTTTATGCAACCTTTGCTTGTGAAATTAGAGTCTTGTATTATGAGATAACCAATTTTGGAGAAGAAACATGGAAAATACCGACTTTGAACTGATCAATCGCACTATATCTGGTGATCAAGATGCGTTTACTACCTTAGTGCATAAATATCAAAAGCGGGTGCACGCGCTTGCATGGCGAAAAACTGGGGATTTCCATGTCGCCGAAGATATCACACAGGATACCTTCCTGAGAGCTTACAGAAAACTCGGTGCTTTGAAAAATCCTAATCTGTTTGCCGGATGGCTCTATGTGATAGCGAATCGCCTTTGCAACACTTGGTTCAAAAAGAGAGAACAGGATATGCAATCGTTGGAAACCGTTCCTATAGTAGAACTTGAGGAACATCTCTATTCGGAATATACTACAAAACAACGTGAAGAACGTGCATCGGAAAAACGGATTAACCTTGTTAAACGTCTCCTCCAAAAATTGCCAGAGAGCGAACGAATCGTCATGACACTCCATTACCTTGCAGGAAGTTCATGTAAAGAGATAAGTGAATTTTTGGGCGTATCGCTGAATACGGTGAAAAGCCGACTCCACCGCGCCCGTAAACGTTTACAGAAGGAGGACCACATGGTACGTGAAACCTTGGGAAGTTTCCAACCCTCAACAAACTTAACTGAAAATATAATTAGAACCCTAAAAGAGACTGGGACGCAGATAGACCTTACTGCACCTTTAGGAAATAAACCGCTGGTGCCGTGGGCAATTGCGGCTTCAACCCTTATTTTGGTTGCACTGATGCTCGGACTCGGTGCGCAACACCTGGCACGCTTTCAGCAACCTTACAGCCTTGACGCAACATCCGAAATGACCGTTGACATCGTTGATGCTGCCATTATCTCAAATCTTCTGTCAGATCCTGATGTGCGTAATCAGATTGGCAACGCTGATGCTCCTAATAAAAGCGATGGGACGAATCAGAACCTTGATGCAAAGTTATCTTCCTCTGCATCTGGTCGTGTTATTGATGAAGCAGGGAAACCAGTTGATGATGTCAAGATAGCCATTATGCCTGCTGAATACGGCAATGGAGGTTGGTTTCCAAAGTTGGTAGATGAAGATAGTGGCTGGCCCGATGATCCGTTAGCATTTCCAGCGGAAACCGATCCAGATGGCAATTTCGTCATCAACGCTTTCAACCAAGGTCCCATTTTATTAGGATTACTTCCTTTCTACAAACCGGGATCTAAAATTGTAAAGGTCAAAATAGAGGGTATGTATTTCTATTCCACTGAAGATGTCGGGGGTGGGATTGTTTTTGCACCTGAACCGGGTAAAGAGATAAAAAACGTTGAGGTTACAGTGCGACATTTCCTACAAGTTCAAGGAAAAGTTCAACAGGTAGATGGGACTGCGGTAGCCAATGCCCGTGTTAAATTCAAGGTAAAACAATTAAGTTTGGATGGAGAGGGAGAAAGTAGCATAGGAGCAAGTAGTATAGGGTGGGGAACAAAGACAGATACCGAGGGGAATTTCGTGCAATATGTTCCAAATCATATCAATGGACCCGCAATTTACATTATGTCTGTGGCATATCAGGAACAGAACGTGATGTTGAAACCAATTGTGGTAAAACCTGGGTATCGAACACAAGACGCGGTTTTCACGTTAAATGCGCCATCAATACCACCTTCTCCTGAGAATGCTTCGCGCAGTTTTCAAGCAAGCGCATCTGTCTATAGTGGAGTTAACGCACAAGGCGTGTGGGTAGTCAACCCTGCCAATGGACACGCTTACAAAAAAATCCGTTGTAGTAATCCTGAGGATGCCATCGCCCAAGCTACTGATGAGAGGGCTTATCTGGTCACCATTAACGATGAAACTGAACAAAACTGGATAGGACAAGTTTTCAACCCCCTTCGCGTTCTAATTGGACTCAACGATATTAAGGAGGAAGGAAGGTGGCAATGGCATAATGGTGAACCTGTCGAATATACCAACTGGGCAAAGTTTGAACCTGACGATACTGACAATGGGGATGAGGATTATGTTATCCTAAGTTGGCAGGGATGGGAAGACATCGGTCCGGAAAATATAGGATGGCACTGGATTCGAACAGCACTTCTTGAAAAGGATGATATGACCTTGGAAGAATAGACTCTGTGTTACAGATTTGGTTTGAAAAAATGGTTTGCATCCACGTACTTTGAAGGAGAAAAATGATGAAATGTACTTATTTCAAGAACATGATGATTGTATTGCTTATTACTATTCTGACACTTTACACTGGATTTGCTTCATATTGTATTGCCCAAGAAACCATCGGTAAAATTAGTGGTCGTGTTGTAGATATAGACGGACATCCAGTTCCAATGTTACCAATATTTATTGCTCCACTTGAGATTCAGGGTGGATGGGCAACGGATGTGTATTTACCTTACGGTTATTCTAAGTTGCTGCATGCTAAGACTGATGGAGTCGGTCGGTTTACCATAACCGGCATGCCGCCAGGATCATTTTATTTCGGGGCACTTCCCTACAACATAGATAAGCATTTGCCCCATGACTTTGAAAAAAATCTTGAAGATTATCTATCTTGGGATTATGCGACGCTCAACCCAAACTATTTTGATGCCTTTATCGCTAACAACTTCGGTTGGGGTAACAGTGATTTTGAACCAGACGTTGAAATTATATCTGTCCGCGTCCAAGGAATAACCTTTTATCTCTATCGTAATGAAGAAATTGCTTTCGGCATTGATCCGGGTGCTCACATTCAAAATGTAGAAGTTATAGTAAAACCTCGAATGAGAGTACGAGGACGTGTTCTTTTTAAAGATGGAACACCACTTGTTAACACTCGCCTGAAGCTGAATGCCAAATTCCGTCATGAAGGTGGAAGCGGAGGTTCAGCTGGGAACCCTTGGACTGATGAAAATGGTGATTTTGTCCATTATCTGGATGAGAAAATTCATACTGGATTCTATACGTGTTCGGTCGAGTATCAAGGACTTGAGGCAACCGTTGAACCGATCCATCTTGCACCGGGAGACAGACTTGACGGTTTAAAATTTATATTTGATAGCGAACCGATTTCCCCAAAACCATTACCTCCTAAAACAAAACCGGAGACTGAAAAACTTGAACCACAAACAAAACAAGAACAACCTTCAAGACCAAAATTTAACGAGGTGTGGATCGTGAATCCAGCGAATCGACACGCCTATAAGCGAGTTCCTTGCGAAACTATTGACGATGCTATTGCACAAGCTACCGAAGAAAAAGCACATCTCGTCACCATTAATGATGTTGAGGAACAAAAGTGGTTAAATGCCGTTTTTGGATATGAGTTTTATTGGATAGGACTCAAACGTCTGCCAGCTGTAGGCGCGCTTTCTAAGCGCGCAAAAAAATGGCAATGGCACAACGGCGAACCTCTCACATATCAAAACTGGTTACCCGATGATTACTTTTCTGAGTCTTGGGATGTTAATGAAAGAGACAGAGTTGTCACAACTTTCTCCGATGGAAAATGGTATGCCGTTAGTCCTAAAAGTGTTATTGTGCGAATGACTAAGATGGCAATCATTGAAAAAGCGGATGTGAAGATAAAACCCTCTTCTAAAAAGAAGTGACTACAAGTATTTCAAAATCGTTTTCAATTCCCAAATAGAGTATGTTTTCGTATGGGTGGGCGTTGTAAACCCTCCCATAAAATTAATACCTCTGAATTCTAAAACTTCATTTTTAACCTCAAACATGCTATACTCTTTCCATCAAACACGTTTCACAGATACGCAAACAACCTTAATTCAGACTGACATCGGATTTTTCTCCATTTCAGCTAATTTTATGCAACCTCGCTGGAAGTTCATGTAAAGAGATAAGTGAATTTTTGGGCGTATCGCTGAATACGGTGAAAAGTCGACTCCACCGCGCCCGTAAACGTTTACAGAAGGAGGACAACATGGTACGTGAAACCTTGGGAAGTTTCCAACCCTCAACAAACTTAACTGAAAATATAATTAGAACCCTAAAAGAGACTGGGACGCAGATAGACCCTACTGCATCTTCAGGGAACAAACCGCTGGTGCCGTGGGCAATTGCGGCTTCAACCCTTATTTTGGTTGCACTGATGCTCGGCCTCGGTGCACAACACCTTGCACGCTTTCAGCAACCTTACAGCCTTGACGCAACATCCGAAATGATCGTTGATATCGTTGATGCTGCCGTTATCTCAAATCTTCCGTCAGATCCTGATGTGCGTAATCAGATTGGCAACGCTGATGCTCCTGATAAAAGCGAGGAGACAAGTCAGAACCCTGATGCCAAGCTATCTTCCTCTGCTTCCGGTCGCGTTGTAGATGAGGCAGGGAAGCCTGTTGACGATGTCAAGATAGCTATTTTTCCTGTCAAAGATGGCAGGGGTGCTTGGTTTCCAATTGCGATCGGTAACCCTACCAGCATTCATGGTGGTTTGCTCGCGTTTCCAGCGGAAATCAACCGAGATGGCAATTTCACAATCAGAGACTTCAATCAAAGTGCAGTTCTGTTAGGAACACTCCCTTTCTATAGACCAGAGACGAGAATAATAAAGGTCCGGATCGGTGAACTTTATCTCTTTCCAAATAAAATGAGTGGAAGTAATGGCATCGTGCTTGAAACGGAGCAAGGTGAAGACATTACAAATGTTGAAATTACTGTACGAGATCCACTACAAAACCGAGCGAAAGCTCGACAGAAAAGTGTCACTCATGGATCTTCGCCCCACTATATTGCGCAGAGAGGCACGGGAAACTTTACCGGACGCGTTGTCGATCCAGATGGAAATCCGGTTGCTGATTTACCTATATTTATTGGTCCCCATAACATTAATCCAGATGAGATGTTCTGGACTGCAATATTGCCTGACGGTTATCCTCAGTTACGGCGTGCTCAGACTGATGTAGAAGGTCGGTTTTCCATAACCGGTGTTACTTCAGTACCACAATATTTCGGTGCCCTTCCTTACAACATAGATAAACGCCTACCTGAAGATTTTGAGACGATTATCAAAGATTTTAATGCACGTGCTAACCAACTCCCGTTTCACAGATTAAAGCCATATATTAAGGAATTTGAGGCTTACGGGTTCGGAACAAGTCATTATGATTATGAGTCTGATGTTGAAATTTTATCTCTCCGAATCAACGGAATTATCTTTTATTCGCGCGCTGATTTTGAAGAAATTGCTTTCGGAGTTGTACCAGGAACGCATATTAAGGATGTAGTGGTCACCGTGCAGCCAAGAACCCGTGTTCAGGGACGTATCCTTTTTAAAGATGGAACGTCGCTTACCAATGATCGTTTGACACTTACTTACAACTTCGGTCATAGTGGACATGGTGGGCGTAGTGCCAGGGACAAACTTTGGGTAGATGCTGATGGTTATTTTGTCCATTATCTGGACCAGAGAGATGTTACTTTCTCCTACACGTTTACGGTAGAGTACCAAGGACTTAAAGCAACTATTAATCCTGTCCAAATTTCACCGGGACAATGGCTTGACAATTTAACATTTACGTTTGACAGTGCCCCGATTGTTCCCAAACGTCCACCTCGAAAATAACGCCTAATTCTGTCTGGATCGTGATTCCCGTAAAATGCACGTTTACATTCAACAGAAATCTCACACAAAAAGTGATTTATCAGTTCGGTAATAATTTGCAATTGCCCCATACTGTGCAGCTTAAACGAACCACTGCACGTTTTTGTGCAGGGTTCGTTTTTAAACCGAGATTCCCGTATGTTCGGCTGTTCCGGATTTGGCACATAAATTGCCGACTACGTTGTCATGAACATTAGAGGCGCGTGGCAGACGACCGGTCCTGAGACTACTGTCTGGATTATGACTCGACAGGCAATCCTTGAAAAAGATGGGTTGCGTTCTACTATACAACCTAAGGAAAATTCTGAGAAAAAATAGCGTGTTTTTCATTTGTACAGTCTATCTAAAAAATTTGTACAGTCTATCTAAAAAATTGTAGGAGGACTTTTTAACCTCATCTATTTTCTCCTGCTATCGTAGGGTGGGGTCTCTGTGCCCCGCCATTTCATTTAAGAAAGAACGCGTTTGTCCTCGCGCAATTCATTATGCCTCTTACTATTACAGGAGGAAACCGTTTGAATTCACTATGACACGCAAATGTCCAAATAATTATAGGCTTTACTATAATACCTTAAATTCTGACACTTTATTTTAAACCGAAAACCTGCTATACTCTCCCCATCAAAACATACTTCACAACACGTAATAACAAATCCCTAATTCAGATTAAACTCAGATTTTTCTCAAATTCTGCCATTTTATGCAACCTTTTCACATTAAATAGGTGTCTTTGCGTCATGAGACAAGTTATTTTGGAGAAAACGCATGAACAGTAGCGACCGTGAACTGATTCAACGAATCTTATCAGGCGACCAAGAAGTTTTTAACACCTTAGTGCGTAGGTATCAAAAACGGGTGCATGCGCTTGCATGGCGTAAAACCGGAGACTTTCACGTAGCCGAAGAGATAACACAGGACACCTTCCTAAAAGCTTACAGAAAACTCGGCACGTTGAAGAATCCAAATCTGTTTGCTGGATGGCTCTATGTAATCGCGAATCGTCTATGCAACACTTGGTTTCAAAAGAGAGGACCAAAGATGCAATCGTTGGAAGCCATGCCTATAGCAAAGGTTGAAGAATTGCTTTACGCTAAATATATGGAAGAACAACGTGAAGAAAAAATATCTGAAGAACGGATTAACCTTGTTAAACGTCTCCTCCAAAAATTGCCAGAGAGTGAACGAATCGTCATGACACTCCATTACCTCGCTGGAAGTTCATGTAAAGAGATAAGTGAATTTTTGGGCGTATCGCTGAATACGGTGAAAAGCCGCCTCCATCGCGCCCGTCAACGTTTACAGAAGGAGGACCACATGGTACGTGAAACCTTGGGAAGTTTCCAACCCTCAACAAACTTAACTGAGAATATAATTAGAACCTTAAAAGAAACCGGGACACAGATAGACCCTACTGCACCTTCAGGAAACAAACCGCTGGTGCCGTGGGCAATTGCGGCTTCAACCCTTATTTTGGTAGCACTGATGCTCGGGCTCGGTGCGCAATATCTTGCACGCTTTCAGCAACCTTACAGTCTTGACGCAACATCCGAGATGGCAGTAGACATTGTAGATGCAGCTGTAATGGCAAATCTTTCCTCTGATCCTGATGTGCGAAATCAGATAGGCAACGTGGATGCGCCTGATAAAAGCGTAGGGACAAGTCAGCATCCTGATAGCAAATCGTCTCACTCTGCGTCTGGTCGCGTTTTGGATGAAGAGGGAAATCCAGTTGATAATGTTAAGATAGCTATTTTGCCGGTTAAAAATAATGGTGGAGGTTGGTTCCCAATCCGGATAGATGAAGATAGCAATCGCATAGATCTGTCTCAATATCAAGCGGAAACAGATGCAGCTGGACGTTTCATGGTTACCAATATTAGGCAAGGTCCAGTACTATTACACCTATTTCCAATGCACTGGTCCGGCATTCGAATTTTAAAGGTTCAAATCGCAGGTATGTTTTTCTATGCAAGTTCAATAGCACACAACCATGGCATTGTTTTTGCTATGGATCCAGACAAAGATGTTGAAAACATTGAAGTAGTTTTAAAGCAACCGCAAATTCGCCTAAAAGCGCAGCGTGGTGATGACACGCCGATTGCAAACGCAATAATTAGTTACACCATTGAATTAGAAGGTTCTTCGGATGGTGAGATGAGGAGGATCGCTGAAACAGATGATGAGGGACACTTTGTGTACTACTTAGATGAGTATCCATTTGAAATTACAACAGGCACTTTCAGTATGTCTGCTACATATCAAAAACAAACAGTGAATGTAAAACCAATTGTATTTAAACACACAGGGCAAACATATAATGTTGTTCTAACATTTGGTGACTCACAAGAAACTTCTTCAGGATTACAGAGCAAAGGTCTCGCGAGTGATTTATCTTCTACAAACACGAGCATAGATAGTGGAGATCCTTCGGAAAGTCCTACACAGAAACGAACATCTACATTGTCTGGGCGCGTTGTTGATGTTCAAGGAAATCCAGTTGAAAACCTACACGTATTCATTGGTCCCATCGCAGAATCTAATCTATTGCTTAAACCGTTATGGTTTCCAGACAATCTCTCAAATATGAGGCGGACACTAACAGATTTTGATGGATATTTTTCGATCGCAAATATACCCGCAGGAGCTAAATATTTCGACTCACTTCAACTTCAAGATAATATAAAGTCATTTTTTCCAAATGCACATGGAGCGAACATAAAAGAAGCTAATGAGGAAAAGGATAACGCCGCGTTTCGCACAAGTGGTATACATGGGTTGAAACAAATTCACATTACATCGGATTATGACGTTTTATCCCTCCGCACCAAAGGTATAACCATTCATTCCAGAAACGACATTAAGCCGATTACATTTGCTCTCAAACCGGGAACACATATTGAAAACGTGGTGATTAAAGTAAAACCCCGGATGCGGATTAGAGGACGCGTCCTGTGGAAGGACAGTACCCCCGTTGCCAATACAAGGATTCGTCTACGCATATCTCGCGATACTGAGGATGGGAAAGAATTTGGTGGATTTTCATTTGGGAATCCAAGAACAGATGCTAACGGTTATTTTGTCTATTATCTAAAAAAGGAAGATGATTCTACATTCTATACATTTTCTGTGATTTATATGGGATTAATTGCGAATGCTGATCCTGTACTTCTTACTCCTGGGGAACGTCTTGAAGGCTTAAAATTTATGTTTCACCGCAATCCAATAACTCCTAAACCGCCACCTTATGAAGTAGAAACAGGAACAAAATAATCTGCCCATACCCATACCAGGATCATCACCAAGACCAAAATCTAACGAGGTATGGATCGTAAACCCGAAAATGGACACGCATATAAATCGGAAAACTTCTAATCAAGTTAATTTGGTATTATACCATTTCTGAACGGAATAAGTCGTTTTGAACACTAGTGGAGTGTCTACCGAAATTTTGCGGGTAAAGGTCGCGATTCGGAGATCGCTCCTACAGAACAACTTTCTTTGTAGGAGGGAACTCCGATTCCCGACTACCACCGCGACTCACTTTCTTTGTAGGAGGGAACTCCGATTCCCGACTACTACCGCGACTCACAATTTGAATGTAGACACAGCACTAGGTTTCTCATTTTTCTGTCCAATTTTTCACTATTATACTGCATTTTGAAAATAATTGAAAAAAGATTTGACTTTATTATTGAAAGTATTATATAATATATTTGTTCAGAAAAAACCGCTGAACACCTAATTTGGAGTAGTGGGGAGTTGAACCCCAATTTTTCGAGCGTCAACCACGATTGTTTTACCGATTAAACTACTACCCCATATTTGGGTGTTCAGCGGTTCTATTATTCTAATACAAAACCCGCCAAATTGCAAACTAAATCCTAAACTTGTATAAACACCTCAGCAAAAGCTTCAGCGATGTGCCTCGGGCAACCTTCTTTCATAGGTAGTCGAACACACAGACACCCCCAAGTGCCTGCCCAGCAAGGCAATCTTATACCCAATTAACCCGATTTGTCCGGTGAGGTCTCTGGGTCCTCCTTGCACTACTGACTTTATCGGAAAACTTCTAATCAAGTTAATTGGGTATAAGATGATAACCCAAAAAATAACTGTGTTTTCGTGACCGAAGTTCAACCAATCAAAAAAACGGAATAAGTCGTTTTGGACTTGAAAAAAGTTGTTGAAAAAGTGCAATAAACCCTTATAGTTATTTGTCCTCGCGCAATTCATTGCGCCTCTTATATTACAGGAGGAAACCGTTTGAATTCACTATGACACGCAAATGTCCAAATAATTATAGGCTTTACTATAATACCTTAAATTCTGACACTTTATTTTAAACCGAAAACCTGCTATACTCTCCCCATCAAAACATACTTCACAACACGTAATAACAAATCCCTAATTCAGATTAAACTCAGATTTTTCTCAAATTCTGCCATTTTATGCAACCTTTTCACATTAAATAGGTGTCTTTGCATCATGAGACAAGTTATTTTGGAGAAAACGCATGAACAGTAGCGACCGTGAACTGATTCAACGAATCTTATCAGGCGACCAAGAAGCTTTTAACACCTTAGTACGTAGGTATCAAAAACGGGTGCACGCGCTTGCATGGCGTAAAACCGGAGACTTTCACGTAGCCGAAGAGATAACACAGGACACCTTCCTAAAAGCTTACAGAAAACTTGGCACGTTGAAGAATCCAAATCTGTTTGCTGGATGGCTCTATGTAATCGCGAATCGTCTATGCAACACTTGGTTTCAAAAGAGAGGACCAAAGATGCAATCGTTGGAAGCCATGCCTATAGCAAAGGTTGAAGAATTGCTTTACGCTAAATATATGGAAGAACAACGTGAAGAAAAAATATCTGAAGAACGGATTAACCTTGTTAAACGTCTCCTCCAAAAATTGCCAGAGAGTGAACGGATTGTGATAACGCTCCATTACCTCGCAGGAAGTTCATGTAAAGAGATAAGTGAATTTTTGGGCGTATCATTAAACACGGTGAAAAGCAGGCTTCACCGCGCCCGCAAACGTTTACAGAAGGAGGACCACATGGTACGTGAAACCTTGGGAAGTTTCCAACCCTCAACAAACTTAACTGAAAATATAATTAGAACCTTAAAAGAAACCGGGACACAGATAGACCCTACTGCACCTTCAGGGAACAAACCGCTTGTGCCGTGGGCAATTGCGGCTTCAACCCTTATTTTGGTAGCACTGATGATCGGACTCGGTGCGCAACATCTTGCACGCTTTCAGCAACCTTACAGCCTTGACGCAACATCCGAAATGACCGTTGACATTGTTGACGCAGCCGTAATGATGCATCTTCCATCTGATCCTGATGTGCGTAATCAGATTGGTAATGTTAACGTCCCTAGTAAAGGTGATGGAGCAAGTCAAAATCCTGATACAAAGTTATCTTTCTCTACCTCAGGGCACGTTGTTGATGAGACAGGGAATCCTGTATCTGGTATCAAGATAGCAATCGTGCCTGTCAAAGATGGTAATGGTGCTTGGTTTCCAATCCAAACGGATGAAGATGGTGAACCTATTGATGTATCTCAATACCAATCAGAAACTGATTCGGAAGGACGTTTCTCCATTACCAATACCGTGGGTGGTCCTGCACTATTAACACTATTTCCATATCACAGGTTTGGGATCCGCATTTTAAAGGTTCAAATTGCAGGAATGTTTTTGTATCTAAATGAAAGGAAATCCAAACCTGGAATTGTGTTTACCACGTCCTCGGACAAACCCATTGAAAACATTCAAGTTATTTTGAAGCAGCCACAAATCCGAGGAAAAGCGCAGCATATAGATGGCACACCGATTGCAAACGCGCAAATCAGATTCACTGTCGGAACAGTAAATACACACGGTGGTTCTTTTTATGGAGAGGGGGCAGCTGACACAGATGCAAAGGGGCACTCTTACTCTGAAAAAGTAAATGGAATAGTAAATGAAGCAGTAAATACACACGGTGGTTCTTTTTATGGAGAGGGGGCAGCTGACACAGATGCAGAGGGGCACTTTATGTACTATTTGGATGAAAAAATTTGGGAGAATACAGCACATATTTACATGATGTCCGTTACATATCAGAAACAAACCGTTGAGGTAAAACCATTTGTACTGAAATCTGCAGGTCAACCACACGATGTTGTTTTCACTTTTGGTGGTCCACATCAACCCTCCTCACTCAGACAAAATAAAGGTTTCACGAGAACGTCTTTTTCAACAAACCCCGACGCACAAGATGTATGGGTAATAAATCCAGAGAATGGGCACGCCTACAAAAAAATCGGTTGTAGGAATCCTAATGACGCTATCGCTCAAGCGAGCAAAGAAGATGCTCATCTCGTCACGATTAATAATGCAACAGAGCAGAATTGGCTGAGCAAAGTTTTCAGAGGATCCGTTTCCTTTATTGGACTCAACGATATCGCAGCAGAAGGACAGTGGCAATGGCATAATGGTGAACCTGTTGAATATACCAATTGGGCAAAAGGGGAACCACAGGACAATAATAGCAAACATGAGAATTACGTCATTTTCAACCACGGAAAATGGAAGGACATTGGTCCCAGAAGTCTACAATGGGATTCCGTTCAGACAGCACTCATTGAAAAGAAAGATTTGCCTGTGAAGAAATAAGCGTTATGCTTCACCTTAAGGAGAGAAAACTATGGAACGTTCAGAATCCAGAATTCAGGTTTTTACATTATTAATCGTAGTTGTCACACTTTTTATCGGACTTTCTTCGCACAACGTTGCCCAGAAACAAACATCTACATTGTCTGGGCGCGTTGTTGATGTTGAAGGAAACCCAGTAGCTAAGTCACCTGTATTTGTTAGTCCCGTTGAAATGTTCGGGGGGGTCCATTTCACACTAGGTTTTCGCCTCATGGTTACTTTGATTTGCAACGCGCACTCACAAATTTTGATGGACGTTTTTCCATCACAGAAATCCCTTCAGGTCCTATATACCTTGGTGCACTCCCACAGAATATAGATACATTGCTTCCGGATGGATTTGAGATGGATACCGATAAAACTTTAGAGAAAAAAGATATAGCTGCGCTCCGCGCCAGCGGCTTCTTTAGGTTGGAACCGGATTTTGAAATATTATCTATTCACATTCAAGGTGTAAACTTCTATCCTCGTACCGACGATGCTCAGATTGTGTTTGGTGTTAAACCAGGGACACTTACTGAAGACGTAGTGGTGACAGTAAAACCCCGTATGCGGATTCAAGGACGCGTTCTTTTTAAAGACAGCACACCGGTTGCGAATGCCAGACTCCGTCTTAGTTTATCTTACAACACTGAAGATGGAAATAGACCTGGGACCTCAGGTGGTACTCCAAAAACAGATGCTAACGGTTATTTTGTCTATTATCTTCTGGATGAGAAGGATGATTCGGCATTCTATACATTTTATGTGAGGTATATGGAGTTGGTAGCGAATACTGATCCTGTACTCCTTAATCCTGGGGACCGCCTTGACGGTTTAACATTTACATTTGACAGTGACCCGATAGTTCCCAAACCGCTGCCTCATAAAGCAGTAACAACCACCGAGAAACCTACGCCTCCACGTGCCTCTGAACCGCCACAGAAACCGAAATCTAACGAGGTATGGATCGTAAACCCTGAAAATGGACACGCCTATAAGAAAGTTTATTGCAAGACACGCGACGATGCTATTGCTCAAGCTGCCGAAGAGAAAGCACATCTTGTTACGATTAACAACGCTAAAGAACAAAAATGGTTAAGTGCAGTTTTTGGACCGGAGTTTTATTGGATAGGACTCAAACGGGTCACCCCAGTAGGTACGCCTTCCAAGCGCGCAGAGAAATGGGAGTGGCACAACAGCGAACCTCTCATTTATGAAAACTGGTTACCCGATGATTACTTTTCTGAATCCTTGGATGCAAGTAAGACAGATTATGCTGTGATAACCTTTATTGATGGCAAATGGTATCCCGTTAGCACTAAAAGCGTAATCGCACGTATGACCAAGATGGCAATCATTGAAAAAGCGGATGTGAAGATAAACCAGCCTTCTAAAAAGAAGTGACTACTTCTCTGTCTCACCATTTTTACTATGGTAACGTGAGCTCGGTATAAGCCTACTTTCACGAGTTCGCGGGTATTTTTCCACTGATTCCCCCGATTTGAGCGGTTTATGAAGATTAAAAAATAAATTAGGTAATTCGGGCTTGACCCCCCAACCCCGGTAGGTGCGGTTTTCCTAACCGCACCGGATCTTCATAAGAAAAACGCACGAAACCCGAATAATCTCTTAAAACTGAATGCCTCTGGCAACACTCCGTTAATGTTGCCAATAATTTCTACATGATGTATAATAATTAATGTGACCCATACACATTGCAATATACCCACCGAACCTGACAGAAGGAGACATTCACAATGAACCGTTTTCAATCCACCATATTAGCAGTTATTATAGGAAGTTTAGCAATTTTACTCGCGACATCCATTCAATGTTTTGCAGCAACACTTTCAGGCGAAGTCGTTGATGAATCAGGAAAACCTGTTCCCGAAGTTGTCGTAAATGTTCAGTCGTTTAAAGGCAATTTCATCCCTGGACGACGCAATATGCATAGACAAGAACCAATCTTTCCACCTCCGCAACCGGGCAATACTGATGCAACCGGTGCTTTCTCAATTGATAACATTGTTTCACCTTCAGTGAATCGATTAATACTATTTCCTAATCGCGAATCAGACTATGAAGTTCGTGCCCTTGAAATGCAAGGGATAGAATTCTATATTCACCCATATCAGTTTAATCGACACGAGGGATTTCCTTTTGGTGTTGAACAAGAAACTGACATAAAAGATGTGAAAATTACCGTTAGGCTTCGGATGCGGATACGTGGGCAAGTGCTTGCTGCAGACGGTACCCCACTAAGCGGTGCAAGGGTTAATCTTATGGTAAAAAGTCGCAGAAAAGGTGGATCAGGAACAGGTAGCAGTGGCGGCACGGCAACTCTTGACGTTGATGGCAACTTCACTCGTTATGTGAGTTCGCCTGCCTATTATACTATTTCTGTAACATATCAGGGGCAATCTGTAGACTCAAAGGAGGTGTTTCTTGAAGAAGGACAACGACTTGATGGACTCACCTTGACTCTAAAGGGAAATCTCCAACAACCCCGCAAACCTGAGGTAATCAACGCGGTTCCTATAGTTGACCACGAAAAACGGATGGCAGTGTGGCAAAGACGGCAAGAAGGTGTGTGGGCAATAAATCCTGCAAACAGACACGCTTACAAACGAATCAATTGCCAATCACCTGAAGAAGCACTTGCTCAAGCGACCGATCAAGGCGCACATCTTGTTGCCATTAATGATAAGGAAGAACAACAGTGGATACTTGACGTTTTTGGAAAAGAAAACTATTGGATTGGATTCACTGACGGTGTAAAAAAAAGTGACAAACAGTGGGATAATGGTGATCCGATCACCTATACTAATTGGGACACACAGCAGCTCATTTCTGAATCCGATAAATCACCTGAAAAGGACGAAAAGACGAGTAAAAATTATTCTGTCCTTATCGGTGTGACTGGAAAATGGCAACGAGCACGAGAAGGAAGTCCTATCGCAGGATTAATCGAACAAGCAATCCTTGAAAAAGCAGATGTCATCATTGGTATGCCAACCGAAGGTCAATAACCCCAAGCTAAAGCATGGGGCTTGTGCAAAGCGCAATCCGAGCGTCCACTTCACAAGTTAAACCGTTGACTACAGTAATATATCGCAGTATCTTGGCGTGGTAGCCAGCACGATGTTTCGGATGCTCCCCAAGTCCGATTCCTCTCGGATACTGTGATCTGGATGGGGCAACAGACACCCATAGGTGTCAATTTAAGAGAATATTTGTGCATGTTTTGTTGAAAAAAGTGTTGCAAAATAGAGGCACCTCTTGCATAATGTAGAAAGTAACTAAAATTAATTCTACAAAAGAGGTGCTCCAATGCCTATACTAACACAGGTTCCCAACATAATGCAAGAGATACTCCAAAATAGAGCCAATGAGATAGCCCAGCGTTGTGGGTTGGTTCAAAGAATACGTAAACTCACAGGTGCTGGCTTTATTCAGACCCTCGTATTCGGGTGGCTTGAAGCACCTGATGCCAGTTATGCTGATCTTGCCAATACCGCACAGGCTTTAGGCATTGACGTCTCTCGTCAAGCGATTGAACAACGGATGACACCCGAGGCAGCCGAGACACTGAAGGCAACACTTGAAGAAGCGGCAAGCCAAGTGCTTACCCTCAAACCTCAATGTCTCCCGTTGCTGAAACACTTCACGGGTGTTTATGTGCAAGATAGCACTTGGATCACACTCTTAGATGAACTCCATACAATATGGAAAGGCGCATCCTGTAGAACACAAAAAAATAAAGCTGCCTTGAAACTCCAAGTCCGCTTTGATGTTTTGACCGGCACTTTCCAGCACTTTCAACTTACGGATGGCACCACTGCTGATACGAAGGCGGAAGAGCAGTTTCAACCTCTACCTGCGGGCAGTTTACGCTTGGCAGACCTCGGCTATTTTTCGCTTGCCGAGTTTGAAAGATTGACACAAGCCGGCGTCTTTTGGATAACAAAGTTCAAAGCCGGTTGTTCACTTTTTGACGAACAACAAGAACCTTTTTGTTTACAGAAGCGGCTTGCCTCAGAAACCTCAGACACCGTCAACCTGAGTTGCTTCATCGGTGCTTCAAAGCGACTTCCAGCACACCTTGTCGCCTTACGGATCAGCGAAGAAGAAGCAAACAAGCGTCGCCGATATATCAGACGAGATGCTAAACGCAGACAGACAAATCCTTCAAAACAACGCCTAAAACTCGCAGGATGGAACATCTATATCACAAATATAGATACGGATCAGTTTACCCCTGAACAGATCGCAGCCCTTGTTCGCATCCGGTGGCAAGTTGAGTTGATGTTTAAATCTTTCAAAAGCATCGGGAAAGTTCACACATCCCGAAGCAAAAAACCTTATCGGGTCTTATGTGAGGTATATGCCAAACTCATCGCACAACTCATAAGACACTGGGTGATGATAGCAATCGGATGGAGATGTATACTATATAATATCATCAAAACAGCTGAACTTGTCGGTTTATACGCACGCATCATTACAATCAGTTTTCGTAAATCCAAAACTGCTTTACGCAGAACTCTTAGGGATATAAAACAGACTATACTCAATGATGATAGGAGGATACGAAGCATTGGCAAACACACAACTTTTAGACTTCTACAAAATGTTGAAAATCCTTAAATTGACACCTATGGGATGGGGCAACAGACACCCCGCAAGGGAGAACGCAAACTTATGTTTGTGCATATTAGGGATTTAGTTTTCAGTTATATTTGATTGGAAACTAAACTCCTAATACCAAAAATAAAAGGAGGTGGGCTTTCCTCCCCAACCTAAAGGATGGGGTCTCCAGCCCGAAGAGTGATGAAGAATAGCACTCAATACATCAATATACAAGGAGTTTCGACTATGAAACGTATTAACGTCTCCAAAATACTATTAGCCTACGCATTCATACTGTTGTTCGCTGTAACAGGGGTTATCGCTCAAGAGCAACCTGTTGAACCTAATGAACAGGCATCAAGTGGACTATCAGGTAAAGTTGTAGATACTGAAGGAAAACCTATAGTTGGATTCACATTCATGATACAATCCATGCAAAATATGAACGGTCATTTTCAACCAATAGTTGTTAGGGCACCAATAATTAGAGGGCATATACATCAAGTACCAATAGATGGAGCACCTATTGTCATTCAGGGACAACTGAAAGGCAAAAATCAACCAGATAAGCCTCGCAGCACGGCTCAAGTAAAAACCGATACTGAAGGCAATTTCAAGGTCACCAATCTCAAACCTGGGTCTATCCAAATAATGGCGATTCCGAAGGAAATGTTAAATGCAAATAAGAAAATTAATCCCAATATACCACAAGAATTACAACGTATTCCAATGGAATTTATGATGGGTAGACATGAGGGAGAAATGCAGATTATCTCCATTCGCCTAAATAAGATAACATTTTTCTATCCAGAGAGGTGGGGTCCTTTTGAGAGTCTTGTGTTTGGACTTAAGCCAGATGTCCACCTTGAAGATGTCAAAATTACCGCTAAGCAGCGTCTTAAGATCCGTGCACAGATTGTTTATGCCGATGGCACACCTCTTGCCAATAACAGTGCTCGCCTCTCTATGCGCTACAGAGGTGGAGAGTTTGGAGGTGGCAGTGGAACACACGGAACAAGTTGTTCCACTGATGCCAAAGGTTATTTCACACAATATAGAGATGATCCGGGATATTATACACTATCCATAACATATAAAAATTTCTCTGGGGGTGCAGGACCTTTTCTTCTCAAAAAAGGCGCGCATCCTGAGAAACTTGTTATAAAACTTGATGGCAGCCCAGTTGCTCCAAAACGTCCAAACGGTGAGAAAAAAGAACTTAATAAGGCAAAAGCACGTGTTTTTCTTAAAGAACTTCTTGATATAGGTGAAGTCCAAAAACCAATAATTAAACCACCAGAGAAAATAGTCTGGGTTATTAACCCTACAAATGGGCACGCTTATGCAAGAATTCAATGTCAAGATTGGCACGATGCGCAACGGAAGGCTATCAAGGAAGGTGCTCATCTCGTATCAATCAACAACGAAGATGAACAGTTCTGGATTGATGTAATCTTTGGACGCGCATCCTTTTGGATCGGACTTAACGATGTTGAGAAAGAAAGCGAATGGCGATGGGATAGTGGAGAACCGGTCACCTATACGAATTGGTCAAACCGTAGTATCTTTCCCGACAACGCTCCAGATACCGAAAAGGATTTTGTTGCGGTTTCCTTACACGGCACTGGATGGGAGTCTGTGAGTCCCAAAGGTCATCTATGGCGAACAACGAGAAACGCAGTCATTGAGAAAGATGGATTGGTGTCGTCTATACCCAAAGCAGCAGAATTTGAGGAAGAATAAACTAACTTTCTATGTCAATTTAACACATTTTTGATTTTATCACTAAAGCAGGTTACCACAGTAGGCGCAGGCATGCACCTCTAAATCACCGTTAAACGTTTCACGTTCAGGAACAAGATAGGTCTCATGATTCGTAATACAGTTTGCGTTTTCACATTGATGGGAAGACTCACCGATGTCTCGTTCTGGGGGTTGTGTTAAGATTAGTTGTTCCAATCCCATGAGACTGGCGATGAGTGCCATCCGAATCGGCACTGCATTTGCGGATTGTTCAAAATAAGCAGCGCGTGGGTCATCATCCAACTCATAGGCGAGTTCGTTGACGCGCGGGAGCGGGTGCATAATCATCGCATCCGGTTTAGCATGCTTCATCACTGCAGCATTCAGTAGATAGCTGCCGCGCACCTTTTCTGCATCTACATCAGGTGGAAGACGTTCCTCTTGAAGCCGATTAACATAGATGACATCAAGTGTTTCGATCACTTCTGTGACGCTTTCGACCTCAATAGGTGTCTGACCGTGGTTTTGTGCTAAACGTGTGAGTACCCAAGGGGGCATCTGCAATCTGCTTGGACCGATGTGAATTAATTTGCCACCGAACCTTGCAACTGCTAATGCAAACGAGTGTGCCGCGCGTCCATACCTAAGATCGCCACAAACACCAACGGTTAAGCCTTGCACTTGCGATTTCCGTCGAATAATCGTATAGAGGTCTGTGAGTGCTTGAGTCGGATGTGCGTGACTTCCATCTCCACCATTGATTACCGGTATATTTGCATAACTCGCCATCACCCGCGCAGAACCTGCCCAACTGTGCCGTACGACAATGACGTCAGCATAGTTCGTAACCATTCGTGCAGTGTCAGCAAGGGTTTCACCTTTTGTAGCGGAAGTCGCACGTGGATCAGAGAAGCCAAGAGTCCCGCCGTTGAGACGTTCCATCGCACTTTCAAAAGAGAGTCGAGTCCGTGTACTCGGCTCATAGAAGAGGGTTGCCAGCAATTTGCTACGGCATATTCCTGCCCATGTCTCTACTTGTGACTGCATACCCGCAGCCAAGCGAAAAATCTGTTCAATTTCAAAATTCGAAAAATCGTCAAGTGTTATCAGATGCCGCATTATCACCTCTATGAATGTCCAAGTATGATATATATGACTATGCCTTGATGGTTTTGCACCATAACCCAAATTATACACCACATCATCTGCAATATCAACATTTTATAACCGGAAACTTGGATTGTAGGTAATAAGCAAAACCAATAAGTGTGAATTAAAAAACCTTAGTACATCTTACTTAGAGTCTTCAGTCCCGTAGGGACAAAATGTTTATAGAAACCGATGCCCTCAATCTCTTTAGCTCCGTCCGAGCGATATGTTTTCCCATCAACACATAGCAAACCAAAATCTCCCAATTCATGTAATCCGCATAATCTGCGATTCAAATGACAAAAACTTTACACCCAGAAGTACCAGCAATTCTCTTGCCATCTACATTCTTGCATTGTATAATTACGATGTTCTTCATCCCTTTTCTATTCTTACAATTTACTATTATTTTCACAAAATTGGAGCGATTTATGCACATTGGTCTCATGGAGGGAACGATTCGTCGGACAACACTAACCGAAACGCTTGATGTCGTGGTAGAACACGGTATTCACCACTTACAATATCATGTTTCAGCATCCACACCATCTATTGCGGAAGTTCGAAAAGAATTGGACGCCCGACAGATAAACATTTCTGCCCTTTCAGGCACATACAATATGATTGACCCAGATATTCAGAAACGACAAGCAGGATTGCGTATGTTACGCTTTGTTGCTGAACAGTGTGAGCCTCTTGGCACATCAGTAATCACACTCTGCACCGGTTCCCGTGACCTACACAGCATGTGGCGCGCGCACCCTGACAATAACGCAACGTCCGCATGGAGAGACCTTGCAGAATCTATGAAAAAAGCGTTGGAGATAGCAGAGGAATACAAGGTGATACTTGCATTTGAACCCGAAGTGTCAAATGTGATTGACTCAGCGCAAAAAGCACGCCGTCTGCTTGACGAAATGCAATCCCCTTATCTTAAGGTAGTGATGGATAGCGCGAACATCTTTCACAAGGGAGAATTACCAAAGATGCGTGAGATGCTTGACGAGGCGTTTGCACTTCTTGGAACAGACATTGCCCTTGCACACGCGAAGGATCTGGATAAGGACGGTCAAGCGGGACACCTCGCCGCAGGTACAGGATTGCTGGATTACGATCAATATCTCGGTTTGCTAAAGGAGAGCGGTTACAACGGCGCGGTAGTCCTGCATGGACTTTCTGAGGAACAGGTACCCTTCTGCACAGAATTTTTGAGGGAAAAAATCAATACGCTTTAGTAAATCTGTGAGAGGATTTTCTAAACCAGAATTGGATGGGATGTGTTATCTTAAAAAGAGAGGCGTTTGTAGTCGCGCAATTCACTGCGCCTCTTATACCAAAAGAGAGGCGTTTGTAGTCGCGCAATTCATTGCGCCTCTTATACCAAAAGAGAGGCGTTTGTAGTCGCGCAATTCATTGCGCCTCTTACATTATATGCAAGAGCATCTTCCATCTGAAGAAGTCAGACCGTTTCGGACATCCGTTCTGCTAACCGAGCAAGTGCTGGAGACCTATCCAATTTTTCAAGTTCTGCCTCAATAAGAACAAAGTGTTGCGTCTCAGATAGAGCAGTTTTCATCGCCTCTTCAAATTCGCCTTCGGTTCGGACATGAAACCCGCGTCCAGCACCAAAGAGTGAAGGCAGGCAACTATAATTCCAACACCCAATATCATTAAACTTGCCTTCAAGAAGATGTCTTTCCGTTCCATACCCGTGGTTGTTTAAGAGCAGGACAATTGGGTTCAATCCATAGCGAACGGTAGTTGAAAGTTCAGTGCCGGTCATTTGGAAAGCACCATCTCCCACGATAACGAGTGGACGGGTGTTCGGCATGCCAAGTTGTGCACCAACGGATGCTGGCACAGCAAACCCCATTGAGGTGTAGTAAGCAGGGCTGAGAAAATTCGTGTGTTGATGTATACGCAGTTCTGCTGCTCCGAAAAGACTATCTCCAACATCAGCGATCACCGTCAAATCACCACTGATAAATTCATTGAGATGTTGGAACAGACGTTCAACTGTCAATGGTGCATTAGCATTAACTTCAAAAGGTGTGGCATCCGGTAATGCCCATTCTAAGTTCGGTTTCCTGCGTTTTCGGAGTTGCGGTGAATTGATCCCATCAATAAAATCGTCAAACATCACTGATTCATAGGTATGGTAGCGGACCATTATTTTTTCGGATGTAGCATATATTGATCGTGCACGGTCAAGGTTAGCAGTGTAAATCCCAAGATTAACATCTGTCATAAACGCACCGAGAATAATAACACAATCTGAATCTTCAACAAATTCTCTGATCTCCTCTCTACCCATTGCGCCTTCATAAATACCTAAGTAGAGAGGGTGTGATTCTGGCATCACGGATTTACCGAGCAATGTTGCAACTACAGGTATCCGTTTTTCTTCCACAAGTTTGAGTAATTTGTTTTGATAACCGAATCTGTGAAGTTCTACCCCCGCAAGAATAACAGGGTTTTTACTTTGATTAATAAAGTTAACCGCATCCTCCACAGCAGCATTCAACGTATCAGGATCGCTAAGATGATCATCTGTTGAAGGGCGTCTATAGAGGGTACCGCGCACATCTACCATATCACGCGGAAGTTCTATGTATCCCGGACGTTTGTAGTGATAAACAGCATCAAGCACCCGATCAATCTCGTTGAAAGCAATAAAAGGTTCATCAAGTAACGCGGTCGCTACAGTTATCTCATCATAGATACGTTGCTGCGTATGGAAATCCCTAACTTTGTGGTGGAGGAGTGCGTCTTTTTTACGTTCCTTAATACCAGGTGCTCCACTAATAACTACAACCGGAGATTTTTCGGCATAAGCACCAGCGATAGCATTTACCATTGATAACCCACCGACGCAGTATGTGATACAGGCAGCACCCATACCTTTAGTGCGTGCGTAGGCATCCGCTGCATATCCAGCTGCATCTTCGCGTGTCATTCCGATGTGTTGGATAGGACTCTGTTCAATTAGATTATAGAAGCGCAGCACATAATCGCCCGGGATACCGAAGATGTGTTCAATGTCGTAATTTTGTAGTTTTTTAAGTAGATATTCGCCGATCGTTGGGGGTCTGTTTTGCATGGTGTCACCTCGTTGTGTTTAGTTAATGCAACTAAAATCTCAGCAGCAAATTAATGTAATGCTGCCTTAAATATTCCACCTTCTGCAAGGTACAATGAACTGTCAGCAGGATCAATTTCTGTCAAATCCGATCTAAAACGGACATCGCTAACACTAACTGGTAAATTTGGGTTGACTGAGGGTATTTTAGAAGTTTCGTAAAAGGCAAGTGACTCTTGCGCTAACTTTTCATCAAAACGTACGTCGGATGCCCGCTGCCAAGCATCACCGAGTGTGAGTGCTATGACTTTATCAACATGTAAAAGTAAATCAAGATTGCTACCCAGGCGAATTTGTATCTTTTCTCTGAGATCGGTAATTGAATCTCCTGCTTGCGAACTTTCAATGGACACAGAGGCAACGAGTACCTTTACACCGTCTGATGGATGTAATTGCTCAAGCGAAAAATGGTGTAGCCTAGTGTTCCCAGAGAAACTTTTCACTTCAATTCGTTGATCGTCCATAGCAAAATCGTAGCGATCTTCAGGAACTATATGCCATGCATCTACCAGAATAGCAGATTGATGGGCTTGGGAAATCAGAAATAGTTCTGCCCATAATCCTTGTACCGACTTTCGAGGTGCGTTCGCCATTACCCGAAATAACTCAATTAATTGGTTCATAGCATGTGCCACATCAGATTGAGTCGGTTGACCTCCAAGAGATATGATGATGGTAGACATCACCTTCAGGAAGTAATCTTGTAATGTCACGTCTTCCCCAGTACAATGGACAACAGTGAATACTCCTTCTTCAAATGTACCATCTGGACGAGAAACACGGCAATTCTGATTATACTGAACCTTGAGATGTTCGAGAACAACCGGGGGACGTTGGCTTCGGCTTCCGACGTTAAGAATTGAAATCAAAAGTAATGGTCTACCTAAAGCGTCTTTGCCGAGACGATGCGGTTTATAGTCATGAATCGGAACTGCTGAAAATTGATTTTCACTATCGCTTGCCGCGACTGATTTAATAGATTGGAAAAGTTCAATCAGGTTCAGCATCGTCAACTTCCACTTTCAAGTCCACCTTGGTTTTGTATAAGCACATCCGCCGACATATTTCTAGGCAGCCAAATGGCTACAGTAAGGACATTAGGAACAGTTTTCCCATCTGGATGAATAACCGTAATCTCATGAATCTGGACGGTAACACCTCTAGATGCTTTTACCTGTCTGTCCCCTGGGTAACCTTCCTCTGTTCCTAAACTTGGTCCTTGATATAGTTCTGGAATTTCGCCCTTCTCGTCCAGATTTCTTTTACGAGGGTTATTCTCATTTCTGATGTAGTAGACTGTACACAATTCATCGGGATGAGAATCAAGATAGATCGCAATTTGTAGGTGGACTTGCGTGAACTTCTCTGTGTCAGTCCATTGCTTGAATTGCAAGGGTACGAGTAATTCCTCACAGACATCTTTGAGCAGAACATTTGTTGCTATAGGATGCCAAGATTTGGGTCGTTGTGTATTTCCGATATGTTCTTCAAATGACAATTTCTTCATGAAGTTCTGAACAATAGCGCGATTTTCTTCAACTGCCTCAATTGGATCGTGTGGTGCTTTTGGAGTGTGCCATTGATTTCCTAAATTTCCTTGACTGTAGTCTATGTCAAGAACATAACGACGAGTCGGTTTCAGGCTGCTATCAAGAAAGAAGGCACGTCTCCAAATATTGAGGGGTTCACCCTTTTTATCATGAGCAACCAAAAGTGTCCGAATATCTTCTTCATGGGTAATATAGTGGCAATAAGCATCTGACACATCATTTTCTAAGAAAACCCGGCAGTATCCGAAATCATTTTCCTTATAACCGAAAAACCTCGCTCGTTGTTGGATGGTGTCGGCGTTGCCGGAACCTTTGCTTCTCGGCATGTACGTCACAGTTAAGCCTTCAACGGTAAAACCTCTGTCCATTGCTTGTCCGCCAACCAAAATATGAGAATAAGTATTCGACCAGTCAGCAGTCGGCGTTGTCCCACTAGTGGAATTGATCTCAAGAGGTTGTGTGGTACGAATTGAGCGTGGTAGTCTTGCTGACAATTTTTCAAAAGATGGCAAATTTGTGACTGTCTCTCGAAGGCTTTCATAACTATTTTTAAATTCTTCAAGAAGTTCTAAACGATCTGTCGGGTCCGCTTCCGGTTTGAGAATTTGCTGCCAATGCCCCATAACTTGCTCAACCCAATAAAGGTACTGCTTATGTTCAATCGTTTCATGGGACGGATGTATCATCATTGATCGATTACCCTTATTCCTATCCAAAACACCTCCGGCAGCAACACCTAAGAAGAAAATCCTCATCGCCTCAAGTAAACTCTCAGATGGCTCGTTAAGCGGTTGATCTTTTGTTGGTATTTCGCTGCTCGGAATTGTACATATTTGATTTGGTGCATCCCGAAAAAATTCTCTTCCACCTTTGTATCCCGCCCCTGGACTGAGCACTCTCGCGAAATTGGGAGACAAAACATCAATGAGATTAATAAGAAGTGGAGCTTGAGGTGTAGCGGTGTATTGAAGAAATGTGTGATGTGGTAAACATTTTCTAAGAGAAAGGATGCATCGATAGGTAGTGCTCGCTTCACCTTCTTGAACCATTGTATTGAGACTGGCCTGGTCACCTTCATCATCAATGATTAAGGCGGGAGATTCTGAGAACTCAATTCTTGAGAGTACATCAGCCAAATTTTCCAAATGTCCATGGTGTTTCATAACAGTGATGAGCACAGTCTGACATTCCCACGGTTCAACCGTTGAGTCTTGCCAGTCAACTAAAGCATTCTCAATCTTAGTATGATCTCCATCATTAACTTTGGGATTCTGGAAATGCTTCCACCTCCTATTCGACCGAGTACCCAAATCCAAGTCCTTTTCAAGGCGTTCAGTTGATTGGTTTAACAGGTTTACTGAAGTTCCTGCAATCACAATTATCATTTGATAACCGTTATCCCTCGCCAAAGCAGCTACAGTGGTAAATGACAACGTTTTACCACTCTGTACATATCCAACGACTAATCCTGTTTCTTGTCTCGGGGGTGCTTTTGGAGGCACACATTTCGCTAACACAGAAATAGCTTCCGTTTTTATCATCTTCCATTCCTGTTCGTCAATACGACTAGGTGAACCCTTTTCGCGCAGAGTCCTTGTAGCATCACCTTCAGTAGGTTGCCATAAACTATTATCCTGAGTATCTACCTCATGGAGGATTTGAACAGTTTCTATCTGTGTTTCAATTCTACTATTATTCACAACAATATTCCTCAAAAAATTATGGCTTTGATAAGGCATCTCGAAGTAGTTTGTTAATATTTCTTCTAAATGTGCCTGCCATTCGTATTCCACTATCCCGGGCGATAATTTCTGACAACGCGATCGCGATTGCAATCCGTTGTAAGGGTTCAATTTGAGTCACATCAGCACCACTATACTGTAACATAAATGGATGTGCAAGGGACATCCGAATTTTCACACGCCTGACATTTCCATCCCATGGCTCGTCGCTGACAGTAAGCCAATCACCAATTGCTGGATCGTTTGAGAGCTCTATTGAAATCTCCCATTTTTTGCCATCAATTTCCACAGGAACGGTTTTGTTAGCAACAGTTGCTTCTGTAGTTGGTAAATCCGAGGGTGGTGGTTCATTTTCGGGATCTTCGCGAAGTTGTCCCTCAACAACTGGAGGCACTTCATTTTCTACAGTTTGTGAAGTACGCCGCGTTGAAGTTTCGGCACCTGGCTTCAGGTCAGGAGTCTTTTGTCTTACACGGTGCCCTTCTGCCTGTCTGAGTAATGGTATTGGGTCGGCATCAAGTTTTTCTTTCAACAGTTCTAAAAACGGTTCCTCATTCTCATCCCACTGAAAACCATCTTTAGTGTGACTGACATCAAACCCTTCAAGATGAAGTTCACCAAACAGTCGCTGGTAAGTGTAAGAGTTCGGGTTACCGAAAATAAGTTTTGGTCGATAACCTTCATCCGCACTTCCCTGAATCAAACGATTTCTGCGAAACAGCGCGAATCCCGCATGTGACGTACTTGCTTTCTCCCGCAATGCCGCAAAACCACGCGCACGGAGTCCAGTTCCAAAGTCAAAGTTAATCTCTTTTCGCCACAATCGTGGTGCCTCTGATGTTTTCTCGTGGAACGGAGCACACAATATTCTTGGCTGTGAGTAAGATAAGACTTCATCACCAAAACGAAGTTCTAATATCCCTTCTCTGATAAATACACGATAGATACTTGCCAAATGTTCGCGAATTTTACCAACGGTTCTTCCTTGTGGAGGTTTGTGTAGATTGGACAGGATAATCTCAGTAAAGTGTGCATTAGGCTGGCTAGGTCTTGATTCCACAGTTAATTCTTCCAAATTATCTTCTACAATTTGGGAAATGTCAAAATGGACTGTTTTTTCCTCTAACTCACCAAGTGCTGTTGTCCGAACAGTCCAGTTTGGAGAAAACCAACACGCTGCACTCTTCATGCCCATCCCAAATTCAGATAACCCGCTTGTATTAGGAGGTACCTCTGCAGGTCGGAAAGCATGTAGATAGTCTTTTTCATGAATTCCTGCAGCGTTATCACGAACAATCAGATATCCACCCTCAGAGGTATCCAATTCGACCTCAACCTTGAGTTTTGTGTTATTTCCATCAACATGCTCAATCTCCTTGTGATAATCAAGATAACTTTGAATAGAATTATCTACAAATTCTGCAATAGCAAACCAAGATTTGTAATTGAGGCGACTGAGAACAGACAATATCCCGACCCCAGGGCGGATTGGGACTTTCTGTGGTGTATTCATTATTTTCAATCCTTCCTCATATTTCTTGAAAAATCAAACTACTCTGCATTTGATGTGAGTTCTTTAGCAACGCGTTCAACAACATCCACATTTACAGCATTGCCCAAAGCAGTAAAGGCGCGAGATGGCGTTTCTGGTAACTCTAATGCCTCTTTATTCATGCCTTTCAGACGTTTTTTACCCGGCTTGCAAGCCATGCCTTGCAAGCGAGCACACTCCCGCTGTGTCATGTAACGTTTTTCCCAACCAATAATGGGAACATTGCAAGCAATTGTCACAAGCGAGGGGGCAGTTGTCGCCCTTTTAACTCTAACTCCCGAAGCTCTGAATTGAATTACGAAGTTCTTTAGTTTCCATTGATCTCGCTTTAACGCTTTGCAGTTCCATTCAAATTTCTGATAACTTGGAGGAAATTTCCGAATCTTTGGTTGCCACTCATCAATCCAATCCTTGTTATTTTCATAGAACACGCGATTCTCTTCAATGAACCGAATTTTCCATGCAG
Source organism: Candidatus Poribacteria bacterium (assembly GCA_965237835.1). GTDB lineage: Bacteria > Poribacteria > WGA-4E > WGA-4E > WGA-3G > MSPOR6. The sequence goes on from OZ250160.1 coordinate 3,919,457, forward strand.
GAAACTGCCCTTTTTCCCTTTTTGCATAAGATGGTAAACTCTGCCACACTTCATCATCGGTTAATGCTTCTAAATCTTTTCCATGGCCCCACTTATGTTTACGCAACTCCTCTATCTCTAAGGTATGAAGTGTGCCATCCAACGGATAATCAGCTCCGAACTCCATGGCCCAGATCGGTGCCCGAGGCAAATCTCTATTTTTCGGGAGTTGATCAAGAAATTCTTGCCAAACAGTTAGACATTCTTTTTGTCGCTTGGTCAACTGTTGAGCATCAGAAGGATTCTTATCAAGAAACTTTCTAAGATCCGGTTCAATATAAGGCGGAAGTTCACTAAAAAGATGAGGCGGACCATCTAGATCTCCCACAATAAATACCCGCCGCCGAATTTGTGGAATTTTAAATTGATGTGGGGACAAACAAGTTTCGTCTACATAATATCCAGCGTTTTCAAGTGCCTTCTTTATTTTCTTCCATGTCTGTTCATTATCATGTTTTCTGATATTTAGAACATTTTCCAAGATGAAATAACGTGGTTTCTTAGCATCTAAGATTTTTACCACATAATCAAACAGATTTCCCTGATCTGGGTAGTCAAACCCTGTTCTTAACTCAGTCGGTGTAGCTTTAGAAAAAGGCTGACATGGAAAACCTGCACATAAAATATCATGGTCTGGAATAGATTGTGGGTCAATATCCGTAATATCGCCCTCCGGTTTGAAATTAAAATTCTTCTCATATAGCGCGCGGAGCTGCTCATTTTTTTCACATGCAAAGACGCATTGATGATTTAATCGCGTTAATGCTAAATGGAAGCCGCCAAGACCAGCGAAAAGATCTATGAATTCCATACTCAACTTTCTTTTTTGTTCGGTCACTAGTTACGAGGTAATTGATCGACTCTTGGTGTTGCCCATTCAATAATCCGATCTTTCAATGAGGATGATACCCAATCCTGGCAATATCTTGCTGCTGCGAGCAACCTGTACCGATCCAAGATTAATCCTTCTGCATAATCGTAATAGTCTCTAAAATCCTCATTGCTGAGAGCAAACGGAATAGCAAATGCCTTCCTCGGACAATCAACGAAATCAATAAATCTTCGCTGCCATTTTTTAATGATAGGTTGATTAACCTTTGTTTTCCAATGTTGACCGCTTGCACACTGCATTAGATATACAGGAAATCCCCCTCGATTGTCAGGAAAAGGCAGATAACATAAAATATCTAATCCAGCATCCTTGTCTTTTGAATTCACCAACTCATCAAGATTGTCTTTGGTAGTTTCACCCAAGCAGTCAGCAACCCAATCTACCACCTCGCTGAGGCTCATTGATTGGGTAGGAGACCATCCGGTGCGTTCGACTTGCCAATCCGAGAACTGATTTTTAAATGATTCCTGTGCTAACAGTTCAAAGAGTTCACCTTGCTCTCCGTAATCTGAACCGGATATGGACTTTGCCCATCCTTTGTAGCACTGTGCAAGTGAAAGAAGGACACAAAAACTGTGAGCCGGGGCTTCTTGCCATGAATGAATTCGGCTTGCTCGGGAATTGCTAATAGAAAATGGCATCCCCGGGGCAATCCAATTAAGCCGACGCTCTAGTTCAAACCAAGCGTTGTTGACAATCTCCATAGCAAAGTCCTGTTCCTTACAAACATTCTCGTCGATCAAAACATCAACAACATCTATGGCAGAGAATTCATCCACAGTTTCGTCAAACAATATACTGCCTTCTAGCCAGTCACATAAGATGTCGAATCTAATGTTGTTCTTTTTAACTGATCTATACATACCTGCATCTGGAAGGGCAAGCATTAGTTCTCCTTTTCTCCCTCTTGAAACTTTTGAAGAACATTTGGCAAGACATTCATCAATTGGTGAACATCAACCCCCAATGTTTCTGCCATCTTTTGGATATCTTCTGAATCCTTATAATGATGAACTCGACTCAAGACGTATTTAACATTGGAAATTGCTTCACTGAGAAGTTGAACAAGATTGAGTTCTTCACCACCGGCTAGTCGAAAAGCATAGTCAAAATCAGGCTTTCTTTTGCTTCCCAAATACTCGACTGCCTCAGAGTTTTCGAGAATTTTGCCAAAATCATCAACACGCCGTGAATCAGTGAAAAGTGGATCCTGTTCCTCAGTCCCAAATAACCAGCGCGCAAAATTCGCTAAGGCACCTAAATGTGTTTCAGGGATGGGTGTTTGGGAAATTCGTGACTCCGTTGTAGAGATATTAATATCAAGGTACGCCCGCACACCTTGCGTACGCAGGGAAAGGTACATGACACTGAATCGACCTTCGGCATCCTTAATAGAAAAATCCTCTAACTCATTCTCCATTTGTAGGAGAACCCGATAAGAAATATAATGCTGTCGAACCGTGGGAGTTTTGCTACCGATTTTACGCATTACCTCTTCATAACTCATCCCTTGCTCATCAATCAATTTAGCAATGTACTGTGCTTTCTGTTCGGTAGCCCATTGTTTAATCCCTGTGACATGGCGAAATCCTAGGAATGCCTCAACTTCTTGCCGAGTATCAACAAGGATGTACGGAATTTTACTGAAGAGTTTTTCAAAAAATCCCTCAGGGACATCTGGATTTTCGACGAGCGAGTACCAACTCTCTGATACCCCCTCTCCATCAATGGCCCGCCAAAGATATATTAAAGCAGCGAGGCGTCGGTTTCCTTCCATGACAACAAGCCTTTGTTTCCCATCCAACTCCTCTTTGACAACTAACAATGCTTCATGTGTCCAAAAACCGCCACTTTCCAAGTATGATATGGCGAGTTCGTCAAGAACCCAATCCTTCATGATCTCAAGAATCTCTTTCTGAGAAGAATGTTCATTGATATAATGACGACCCAATCTGGGATTCTTTGGATCAAGGTAAAGTTCATCTATTGCTGCGTATCGAAGTTCTGTGCTGATGCCCATGTTTTGCCTTTGTTTGTGAAAGTTCCTATTTCGGAATGAGCGTTTCACTGTTCATTGTAGGTGTAATATCGTTTATGTCATCGGGATTATGAAAAGTAATAGTACCATATCTACATTAAACCGTCAAGCATTTTGACGACATTCTGAATTCCGTATAGTGTGTTACACTTTATAGTCGGATTTATCAAATTCAGTCCCTAAAACTCTTCAGTGGTAACAAAGGCAGCACCGGGAATTTCGTCAATATCTATTCTAACCTCTTTTTGCTTTAGTCTATTGCTATCTGTTTCTCCAAAACCATCTTGGAACAAACCACAGCATTGGTGCAAAACTTCACTATTAAAACAGATAAAGTGTATTTCCTCCAAGATAAATACTGTTTTACGGGTCCGTGACATTATTCCGCTGTTAATCTTGTATGTGTCATATTTACTAACTTCCCCTCTTAGTTCATCATGCCATTTTTTGAAAGATGTTTTTTTATCATCACATTCCATGTCCCCTATCGCGAGAATCATCCCATAGTAGCCATAATCACCTATCGTATCTACCACCGCTTCTGCATCATTTGCAATAACGCTATAACTTTCTCGTTTAACCGAATCGATCTTAAAATCCCATGAAATTTCACGGAAGGCATCAAACTGCGTAAAGCCGAATTTTTTGCAGGGCATGTCAATTATAGTGTCAAAGTGTTTTTCACACAAAAACTTAAAGTACCACTCTATCCACTTTTTTTGCTTCCATTGCTTATATAGCGAATTTTTCATTTCAAGAACAGCGTTTCTACCATCCCAAACTATAGGCATGTTTCGGGAAGCAACTTGCAATTGTTTAATTGTATCAACAATTTTTTCGTTTAACATGATTGAATTATACATCCTTTACAAATAATAACGATTGTTCCTTCTTTCGGTTAAAACTTTTTATCGCTATCCAACAGGATGGTGACTGGACCATCATTAATCAGTTCCACGTCCATCATTGCCTGAAAGGTGCCGCCTTGTGTCGGGATGTCCAATTGTTTTAAAGCATTGATAAACTGCTCATAAAGTGCATTGGCGACTTCAGGACGCGCAGCATTGATAAAACTCGGACGTCTTCCCTTACGGCAATCACCGTAGAGCGTGAATTGAGAGACAACAAGTGCTGAACCACCAGTATCAAGAAGTGAGCAGTTCATTTTGCCATCGACATCCTCAAAGATGCGAAGATTAGCAACCTTATTCGATATATATTCCAATTCGGTTTCGGTATCGTTTTGCGCAATACCAAGGAATATCAACAATCCTTGTCCGATTTCAGAAACGAGTTCACCGTCTACTTTCACACTGGCTGATTTTACACGTTGAATGACTGCTCTCATTTGCTCTTATTGGTTCGTATAGGGCTGAGGCACAGAGACCTTGCCCAACAGATAGTAATTGTTTCAAGATTGAGGCACTGAATCAAGATCGTATGTGTTTATGGTATTTGGAGAGACAGATTAAAATAAAATGATGGAGTCTCTACACGCTAGCAGTTCACTAAAATAGAAGTTGATTTCCTTCCATTTCCTGTGCTTTCTCACCACCGAGCGTCAGACTAAACTGTAACCCAGGTCGGTTAAGGCCCATAGGGTTGTTGAGACCAATTTGGAATGCCAACGTATTGGACACTTCATAACGAAATGTGAGACCGAGAATATTTGAAAAATTCACGCCAGCATACTGAAGTTCACGCGTTAAATCGGCTGCGAACCACATATTATCTGCGGCAGCGATTTCTCCGCCAACTTGCCAATTGAGCGTCAAGGAGTCCGTTGTTTTGAGTGATTTTGAGGATAAAAAGACCCCTGCTCCTGCATGAACTTTAAAATACTTTCCAAGTCTGTGTGTTCCAACACAATAGGTGTTCATTCCAATAAATGGAAAACCGTCTATAGGACTACGATCAAGAAACTCATTTTTAGAATTGAGTCGGTCATCCGCAGTGAACCCAGAATAAACATCACCACCGACAGAAATACTTGGAAACCCATCATTTTTTTCTGGTTTGAGGTTATATTTCAGTCCGATCAGTCCTTCATAGAGCGGTTGGTCATATACTCGTTTAGAATTCAGCTCCGGATCATTTGTGTTATAGAAATCATCAACAACTTTGTGAACACCGCCTGTAGAAAACGTGGCTCCAAGATTCAGGTCAAGTTTATCACTCAAACCGTATGTAAACCGGATAGGTATAATGTAAGTCTGAATCTCAAGTGAAACCTTGCGAAATTCTTCAAAACCACCGATGAATACATTCTGACTCTGATCAGGTGATAAATCAATTTTAGGATGCTGGAACAAACCAAACGATGTGACAGATCCACCCTTGCCTATCGGTTCTGCTGTCTGAATAGTAGTAAGTTGCGAACTTGGTAACGATTGTGCGAAAATCGGAACGTTAACTCCGATGAAAACTAATATAATAACAAAAGTAATATAGGTTTTAAAGTGCATAGTGAATCCTTATCTGTCTCATTTAATTGCACGATTACTGCAGTGCTTCCACCAACTCGCTTTCGTCACGTTTACCATCAGTACCTGGCGTATCGTCGAATGCAGTTATGAAATAGGTTTTAAAAAAAAGTTCTTGGTTAACTACAAGCGGGTCTTCACCAGCGATCGTTACGGTATTATCTTTTGGACGCATTATTCTACGAGGTAGTAAATTATCCTCGTTATCTTTTGTATAGATTTGATATCCGGCGAGGTCACCCTCTTGATTGGGTTCCCATGTTAATATGACATCGTATTTTACATTAACAAGGGAACGACGATAGTAGCGTGCCTGAAAGTTTCTTGGTGGTGAAGGCGGTAGATTTGGTGATGTAGCAGAAATAGTCGTTATCCCTTCAACCCCAAATTCATCCACAGCAGCAACACGATATACTTTAGTGACACCATCTTCACGAAAATTGATGTCAATGTAGTAGAATTTATCTCGTTCTATCTCTGCAACATTCAGAAAAACAAGTTTTTTTCCATCACCTTTATCTCTCGCAACGTAGACTCGGAATATAGCGAAATCTTGTGGAAATTCATAGTTTTCCCAAAATAGCCTCACAGAGAGATCAGTTGGGTCACCAATCGTTACAATTGGAGCTAGCGGTTGGATGCTCGGAGAGGCGGTAGCGGTCTGCCAGAGACGCAAAGGTTCTTCAGTATTGCTTGGCGGGTTCACAGGATCTGGTGTTTCAACACCGTTTATATCAATATATGAAATACGATATTCATAAAAAAGCGGGAGAGTGTTAGAATCGCGACGGTCATTTTCAATATTTTGCGTGTCCAAAAACTCGCTTGCAGGAGCGTCAACCGTTCCGATTAACACAAACGGTTCTTCTGAATTGCTTGTTGAACGACGATATACTTTATATGCCTCTATGCCTTCTTGCCCTGTATTTGTCCAAGTCACCTTTACCTGACTATCACCCGGAAATAATTCAAGTCTGGGTGGTGCCCCTGCCGTTCGTAAATTATCAGAATCAAGCGGGTTTGCAAAGTCTTCGCTATTAGTGCATGCCACAAATAACGTAATTATCAGAAACAACAGTAGATAGAGCACGGATGTGCTTATCAACAGGGAACGGAGTGATAGTGTATTAAAAACACTGTGAAATGAATACATCCAATTTCTCCTCTACATGTTCACAGATCTATCTCAAATTACCCAATATACGTTTACAGAGCACTTCTTCCGAATCAAATTGGTCTATAAAGCACTAAAATCGGTGCAAAAATTGTAGACTAACGCGTTGTGTTTTGAAGTCATAGTGTGGACCAAATCTTGACACTTGCGGCTCTCTCATGATCCCATTATGCAAACCCATACGTAACGGAGTAAAACTGGTTGAGTATAGGGAATTAACGTTAGTATTAGTCGGACTAAACGTTGATGTTGGTAATTCAGTTGAACTCGAATTCAATTGGTCAATAATAGAAAGAAGCACAGCAAGTCCGACACAACCCAAACCAACACGAGACATAATGATACTTGCATTTTTTCTTTCTATGACAGTGTTTTTGTGTGTTTGTATATCTGCTTGAATTGTTGCAGAAAGATATTCTTCATAACTTTCTTGAGCAGAAGTATTCAGCATTGTGCTTCCAACCTGCATACCCATTCCTGATGCTAACAGTGTAATTGCAAACACACGAGAACCTCGTGCCGCTTCCGCAGGGACAATTACTATATTAAGAACAATAAAACAACACACAACAAACGTAAACCGTTTCTGATTTGAACTATAATGTTTCATTTAATCTTCGGACTGGAGACCCAATCCTTTAGGTTTGGGAGGAAAGCCCGCTCCTTTTTTTTGTCCAATAATAAAGTGCTGTTTTATCTCCACCTGCACAATGGGAGTCTGGATTCAGTTGTGCTGCTTCGTTCAGTGAGACTGTCACTACTCACCTACTTGACCTGACACGATGTCTTTACCAGAAAATATGGCTGTAAGCCCTCGCTCTCGCGGTATATGTTGCCCCATCGACATCACGAAATCAGAGAGGGTAGAGGCTTGGGGAGCACCCTTACCATCTTGTTGCCTGCCACGACAAGAGCCGCGATATATCGTCTAGTGCTGTGTCCACTCAAATTTTATGGGTAAAAGTCGCGATTCGGAGATCGCTCGGACAGAAATATTGCGTCCTGTAGGAGGGAACTCCGATTCCCGACTATTGTTGCGACTCACAATTTGAAAGTGGACATAGCACTAGTCAACCGTTCAACCTGTGGAGTGAACGCTTGGCATGCGCTTCGCACAAGCCCAATGCTTTAGCTTTGGGTAGTTGACTGGAAGTTAATCCTTTCAATTAATTCGGTTGTTTATAGTTTACCCAATTTTTTTCTTAAAGTCAATGCGTTTTGAAAGGTCATGACTCTGGAAAGTATGTCTATTGATTATTCCATGAAAACTAATTCAAATGCCATTGTATCTCTTTTATTTGTAGTCGCGCAATTGATTGAGTCTCTTACATTTGTATTGTGGTGTCTCTGGGTTTCATCAGTAAAACCCACTGGCTATGATCAAAATAGGATGTGTACACTTTGTTCAAAATAAAGAGACACTATAAGATGCAAAAATTCTGTTTCTTGACATCAACAAATAGATGTGCTATACTAAAAAATCAGATTATCAAGGTGGAACTTGCAACTCCGATATCCGGAGTTACAACAACCCAAGTTTAAAACAAAAAGAAATGGAGTGTTAAATTTATGGATGTCAAACAAGTATTAGACAGCAAAATTTCTAATTATAATCTACTTCATCATCCGTTTTATCAAGCGTGGAGTGCAGGAGAATTACCTGTTGATGCCTTGAAATGTTATGCGCGTGAATATGGTGCCTTTATCTCAACTCTGCCAAAAGGTTGGGAAACATTAAACGATACTGAAACTGCCGAAGAGGAAACGGAACACATTGAGATGTGGGCAGATTTCGCGGACGGCCTTAACACCGAGGTTTCGGATGCACAGATTCCACAGGTGAAAACACTATTAGAAACGGCGGACAAACTTTTTTCTGATCCTACTACGTCATTAGGCGCACTCTATGCATTTGAAGCACAGCAACCGGAAACTGCGAAGTCAAAATTGACCGGATTGAAGACGTTCTATCAACTTCCTGAAAAGGTTGAACCGTACTTTGAAACGCATTCACACAACGAGCATGAAGCCGAAAAAATACTTGCGCGAATTGGTGCATTATCATCAGATTCTCAAGAGACCGTCGTACAGGCATGTGAACAGATGAGTAGTGCTTTGTGGGATGCGCTCACAGGAATTCACCATGCCGAATGTGCATGATACTGTAAAAGCATATTTTGACGCGCTTGTAGCAAGAGATGCTGAAACCCTCATTGCGATGATGCTTCCTGCCACACACTATGTCAAGATTGGTACAGATGCAGATGAAATCGTTGAAGGTGAGGAAGGAATTGCGAATTATTACCGAAATCATGTCGCGAGTACTGAGGATTTCAGCATCACATTTATTAACCTTGATGTACAAGAACGCGAGGATATTGCTTGGTTCTTCACGCGTCAGTTATGGAAACTCAAGTGGCAAGGTACTGCGGAAGAATTCGTAATGCGGATGACAGGTGTTTTGGAAAGAATTGGCGAGTCGTGGAAGTTTGCACAGATCCATGCCTCAATTGGTGTTCCTACATCTTATACCAAATCAACTTGATTCCACTCGGTAGGTGCGGTTTCTAACCGCACCATAGGCGTCAATTTAAGGAAACGTCTATGTTTTTATGAACCCTTATCAATAGGCATGGTTATTGATATTGTCGGACATTTAGTCCCGTAGGGACGATATGTTTATAGTACACCGTCCAGACACGTCTCTTTAGCTCCGTCCGAGCGACATATCCCGATTGGTAACCCATTGCTATAAACATTCCGCCCCTACGGGGCTGAAGAGATTGGGGTTACCACGTTTTCTATAAACATATCGTCCCTACGGGACTGAAGAGCATTTCTCATATTTGAAAAACCACTAAATTGACGCCTATGGTGCGGTTTCTAACCGCACCATAGGCGTCAATTTAGCGGTCCCCAACACGGTAGGTGCGGTTTGTAACCGCACCGGATCTTGAGGAATGGCTCTTGCAAATATCAGTTGTCTCTTTTGATGGCGATATGACCTTGTGGGACTTTCGGAAGGTTATGCGTCATTCACTCAAACACACATTGATGGAGCTGCAAAGACATGTTCCAACCCGGCGTGTCTTAGAACTTACAATTGACGAGATGATTGTAATTCGGAATCAATTTGCTGAAGAGGTAAAAGGAAAAATCTGGAGCCTTGAAAAAATCAGGCGAGGCGCGTTTGAACGGACACTTGAACACGTCGGATACCCCGATAAAAATCTTGCAGCGCACCTAAATGCAATATATCTGAAGCACCGTTTTGAGGATATAGAGTTGTATGCTGATGTTATACCCACATTTGATGTTTTGGCTCCACAATTCAAGTTAGGGGTGAGTTGCAGTTAAAAATTAACTACAAAAACCCCTATAAAAACCTATAAGAACCTCATAAAATCTAAAGTTATGTAGTTTTTTACTTGACAAAGCCTTGTTGTTTCTGCTATAATATATGTATGAATAATAGATTTGTTAAGATTGGTGAAGCTGCTAAACTCTTAGGTGTGTCCGTTCAGGCACTTCGGAATTGGGAAGTGGAAGGTAAAATTATGCCGTCTCACCGAACCCCAGGCGGACAAAGAATGTCCGATTTAACTGTATTTTGTGCGAAACTCTATGGTAGACGGTCACACAAATCAAAGAAAATGGCAGAAGAAATTGATAAAATCGTCAACGACGCGCAACTGCAAATGCAGTCTAACTTTGGTGCGAATAATGCTGATCCGCTCCCAGAAGATAGCACTCAATCCGAATAATAAGCAGTCAACGCTTCTGTCGCAGCATGCGGGTTATGCCCGTGTTGCGTTTAACTTCGGTCTATCGTCCTTTAAGTCTGGCTTAGACAAGGACGAATGGCGTAGCTATATTGACATAAAACGTGAGTTTAACGCAGTCAAACACGATAAGTTTGACTGGTGTTCTGATTTATCACAAAATGCTTCTAAAAACGCTCTCCATAATCTTGGAGACGCTGTATCACGCTGGAAAAAAGGACAAAACAACTTTCCTACCTATAAGAAACGATCTGATAAAGTATCTTATCAAGCAGACAATGGTGTAGGCACAGTTGAAGTCTATAAAAAGCGTATCAAACTGCCAAAGATAGGTTGGATACGTATGCGTGAAGAACTCCGCTGGACAGGCGAAATCAGTCTCTGAACGGACATATCATTGCACAAAATGTGACTTTGAATGCAATAGAGACCTCAACGCTGCTATCAATCTCTGTCCCGCTCAACCCTAACACCGTCGCCACGAGTTGCGAGGAGACGATAAACGCCTGTGGAGTTTCTGTCAGACCTCACTTGAGAGGCACGAAACGACGAAGCAGGAAGTCCGGCACAAATCAAAAGAAGAGTGTAGAGTTTTATAGGTTTTTATAGATTCTACCACATTCTTGAGGTTTTGTTAAGTCCTACACAACGGCACAGAATATTGGTGCACATGCAGTCTGGCTTAACAGAGAAGGCATAAGGAACGACACAGAAATACAACCTGACTACGAAGTGGCTTCGTTGACTGAAATCCCGGCAATTTTAGGGTTAGAGCAAGATAGATAATACGCAAAATTGACAATGCCAAAACGCGACTATTACGCAATTTTGAATGTCCCTCGGAGTGCTTCTGCAGATGAAATAAAGAAGGCTTACCGTCAACTTGCACTAAAATATCATCCAGACAAGAATTCAGGAGATAAAGCGGCTACAGCCAAATTTAGAGAAGTATCGGAAGCCTACGAAGTGTTGTCTGATGATGCAAAACGGGAACGTTATAGCCGAAACCTTCCACCTAAACCGAGTTATGATGTAATTTTTGGGGAGGATGGGGTTGAGATGGTGCCTATTCCCACGGGCGAATTTTTGATGGGAAACAGCACAGCAGATGCAGATGAGAGTCCTATGCATTCTGTCTACCTTGACGATTTTTTCATGGACAGGTTTGCAGTCACCAATGCACAGTATAAATCATTTGTTGATGACAACCTGCAATGGCGTAAAGACAGTATACCAAAGGAATACCATGATGGTAACTACTTGAAACTATGGAATAAGGAAAGTTGTTATCCACGAGGAAAAGGCAATCACCCCGTTGTTTCGGTTAGTTGGTATGCGGCGATGACGTATGCACAATGGGCAGGAAAACGTTTGCCAACGGAGGCAGAATGGGAGAAAGCAGCACGTGGTGGTTTAGTTGGCAAAACCTATCCGTGGGGGGATTCTATTGATAGACACAAGGCAAACTACGGCATGCGTTGGGACGGAAGAATCTCTACTATTTGCACGACACCGGTTGGGAGTTATCCACCGAATGGATACGGTTTGTGTGATATGGTAGGAAATGTGCGTGAATGGTGCCTTGATGCCTATCAGGCAGATTTCTATGAACTGTCACCGCGTCAGAATCCGGTTGCAGATAGTTGTGTTGAGGATGTTCTCTCAAATTTTACAAAAGTAAAAAATGCTCGTGTGTTTCGTGGAGGGGCATGGTATCATTCACCTGATTCTTTGCGGGTTACGCTTCGACAGAGAGACATTCCCTCTTTTGCAGTTACCAGTATCGGATTCAGATGTGTGAAAAAGGAGTCATATCATGATGACACCTGAACAACGTTATCTATTTGATGTTACTGGCTATCTTCACTTGAAGAATGTAATTAACGGAGAAGAATTGAAAGAGGCTCAAGAAGCAGCAGATACCTACATCAACGCTTCCCCCGAAGAACTACCATCTGGATTCGATTCCAGTGGAAAACATCTACCAAACGGTTTTGCATTCTCTAAATCATTGGAAGCACTCACATTGCATCCAGCGTCTTGGTCCATCATCAAAGAACTGACCGATAACAAGCCACAACTTGCACGTGGAACAGTCAACTACCCCGCGCTAAAGCGCGAGGCTTGTTAATCACATCAAACAGCGATAACTGCTTGGCATTCGTAAAGCCAAACGCTTTATTCGGGTTGTTTCTCGCTTCATAGAGGGTGGCAACCCACCGCTCTCCACGAAGGGCCGCAGCAGCCCTGAAAAGAATGTTAAGTGCGGCGTTGTGGTCTCTATCAAGAGAGAAACCGCAATAACCGCAGTTGAAAGTGCGCACCGATAAGGATAACTTTTTCGGTGCTTTCTCACCACAACAGGAGCAGATTTGCGAGGTATTCTTGGGGTCGACTTGGTGGAAATGGAAACCGTCTCTTTCGGAAACCATGTTTCCAGCCCACTCAAAGAAGGTTGCCCAAGAAGCGTCACTTATGTTTTTGCTGAGGTGTTTATTCTTAACCATATTAGAAACGCCCAAATCTTCAGTAACGAGGACGTTGTTTTTCTGGGGATGATAAAGTTTGTAGACCAATTTACCGATAAAGTCTTTTCGTTTGTTTGCCGTCCGTTCCTGATGCAAAGCAGATGCATGCACGGCTTTTTGCCAACGGTTGCTACCTTTCTTTCGGCGTGCCATCGTTTGGTTATGTTTATGCAGCAAGCCCTCTGCTTTGCGATACCAGCGCGGGTTATCAACTTTCTCACCGTCAGAAGTCGTGAGATAGTGGGTAGTTCCCATATCAACAGCGATCGCATCGGTCGGTTCAACTTTCGGAGTGTCAGGTATCTCACAGACGATATGAGCATACCAACCGCTGGCTTTTTTCACAAGGGTGACTTCCTTCGGATCACCTTGAAGCGGACGGTGCATGTATAGCCTGACTTCGCCCAACTTTGGCACTTTCAGGCGGTTGTGTCTAAAATCAGTTTCTATGATCGGGTTCTCACGAACACCTTTATATTTTCGCAGACTCCATGTCATAGAACGGACGCGTTTTTTATAGCGCGGATACCCTTTTTTGGCATCTCCGTTTTCACAACGTCTGCGGAACGCAGCAAACGCTTTGTCGTTTCGCTTCAGAGCAGACACTTGCATATCTTGCGGCACTGCACGGAAGTCGTCATACTTCTTACGAGCTACCGTCAAAAGTGCCTGTTGATCATACTGAGTGACAAAACGATTTTCAGTCTCACGCACAATAATCCGATCATGACGCGCAGAGTTCTGAAGTTCACACAGATGGTCAAGCCATTCAAACAAGGTGTGTTCCTGTGTTGTCGTAGGATACACAGGATATTTAAAAGTCAATTTCATGGTCCATCTCGTCTCTCGTCTTTAACCCCTGAACAGTGGGTAGGCAGACACGCCACCTTGCGGGGACGCTGTTCATGTCTGCCAACGAGATATTATTATTATACCATATTTGACACGGTTTGTCAAGGAAAAAATTTAGGAGCAGCGTTTCCTCCCCGCCTTAAAAGGCGAGGTTTCCACGCTGAAGAAATTGATCATTGCAGATAGAGTTGGGGTGCCGGAAGGTGGAGAAGCATTACACCTACATTGCGCACGCGAAGATTTTGGAAGGGATAGAAACTGTTTTGAAAACCGAAACGGTAGAATCTATTGTGATGATTTTGTCGTTTTCCCCTACCTGACAGATGTACATCCTGGAGATGGCGGGTTGTTAATTGTTCCCGGCTCACACAAAGCAGAATTTGATCGTCCAGAACACATCTTCAACAATGGAACGATTGAAGATATCAATCAAATTCCAGATGGTGTTGAAAACATTACGCCAAAAGCGGGTGATATAGTGATTATCTCTGAACTCTTGACCCACGGTGCCTTACCTTGGAAGCCGAAAGATAGGTATCGCTGTTTCCTTGTTTTGCGTTACAGACCACAAGACCGTGGTGAGAGTCGTGTACCAGAAGAGGTAAGACAACGGTTATCACCGGAAACGTTGGAATTAATTGCTCATGCAGACAAAACTCACACGAAAGAGATTGTTAAAACGGATGTTGTTAGGTTGACTTAAGAACTTAAGAGAAGAAAGGTCCTTTCAGGGAACGAAATTGATTAACTTGCGAAAGTAAATTGTAGGACTTCGTGAAATTTTCAGAAAAAGGTCAGGATTGTTGTGCAATTTACCTTTGGAATCAAAAGTTTCTGTTCTCCGCCTACTCACGTTAAAATTAATGTCTACAATGCTAACAAACCGGTACTCATAATCATCAAGGAATTCTTCTGATTCCCAGAATGATTTTCCTATACATTTACAGTAACTGACAAAGCAGTATGCGCCTTTTAATTGTTGGATAACATGCGATGCCAGTTTAGAATCGCTTTCCTGAGTTTCAATACAGATAATCCACTTTTTCTCATTCTCGTCGTTGGACACAATTACAAAATCAGCCTGCTTACGTTCACCTCTTGATCCATTAAAGATAGTTAGAGGCTCTTCAAAAATTTCCGCTCTGATGACAATGGAGTCAGGTGGTACCCCTTTTATCTTTACATTTGTTCCAGATTGCGAATCTATTAATTCAACAGAAGGTCTACCTTGTCCTGATTGTAACTTAACTTGGACATCAGGACTGAGCATTTCCTGCAATATCTGTATGTCATTCACGGAGTTTATTCTTCTCCCCAGACAATTTCATCTTGAATTCTGTTCATGTCATCAATCGTCTTGTCAAAGCTGTGGGCTCCAATCCCGAACTTGGGATGAATCTTAGCCGGTACGAGTGTGTGGCCTCGTTTACGTCTTTTCTGACCCTCCTCTAACGGCATTAACGCTTTTTCTGCCACATACACTTTGACCTGATCTGCCTTAATCAATTCACTTTCCTGATAACCATTTTCCTCAGCAATTCTTTTCAGATGCGGCTTGTCGTGGTTGAGCATGATGAGCGTATTGAGTTCCTTGATAATGTAATCGCTATGTGTAGTGATGAAAACTTTAACACCTAAATTCATAAGCATCGCAAAAAGTCTTGCGATGCGGCGTTGGTTTTCCGGGTGCAGGCTTAATTCTGGTTCGTCCACCATAAGCAAATCACCTTTTTTAGCAATACACCGTAAATAAAAACTAAGATCCAATAATGAACGTGCTGTGCTTGAACTTTCAACCATAGTCAACTTTGTCTTTGTTCCTTTTGGAATATAATAGAGTTGGTCATTTTGTGTGATGGCATATTCCCCACCAACAATATCAGTGAATTCTTCTAATATTTCAGGATGTTCTTTAGCAATGAAACTTTTACGCTTCGCGATGTTATCAAGGCGACGCGAAAAGTCAACATTGGCTTCTATTGACAAGGGGTAACTTTGATATGCCTTGGATAGCAGTTCCCGCGGATCAATTTTTTGGTCAGCTCGCTCCATTTCTTTAAGCAGAAGATTGTGAGCATAATCAAGTTCTTTCCGATAAATAGAAACCCCGGTACGCTCGGATGAAAAGATAAAAGGTCTAGGGAAAAAGTCAGAAAAAATATCGTCAGCAATAATAAAATCAATAGCACTTTTTAAACTAACGATATCAATTTCTTTTTCTCGTTTTTCTCTTAATCCCAAAGTAAGTGTCAATTCCTTGCTTCCCTTGCACTTTGAAAATATAAAAGACATGCCTTGCGGAATTTTGATTCTACTGTTGAATTCTATATCCCGTATGTCAAACTCATCTGTCGTGACGTGAAATTTGCTATTCTGAAATGTGCCTTCAGGTGCTGCAAAAATCCTATGCAATTGCTCAGTATATTTCTTGCATACTTCTGTAAGTATGTCATCGTTTGCTTGCACCAATTCAATCTTAACCCGTTCTGTAAGTGCACGTTGGATTTGTGCATCGCTAATTGGAAAGCGAATAAGCTCACGCCACGACTTTAAGAAACCGTAGAGGGCATAAGTCGCGTATGTTTTTCCGGTATTATTCTCACCACAGATGATGGTCAAATCACCAAGTGAAAATTCCGCCTGTTTAATGATGCCAATATTTTTTAAGTTTACCGTTAGACTCATACCGAAACCTCTACAATTGTCGATTCAACATCTCCACAAACTCTTCAACATCCGTTGTCGGAGCTTGGCAAACATAATTCTCACACACATAAGCAGTTGTACTGTCATCAATCTGCACTTTATTCGCAAGAAGTGGTAGCACCGCATCATTCGGTTCGCTCAAGGCGACGATTTTATTTGGGACATACATGCTGTGCAACGCTGCTAACATCTCTTCCGTTTTCGCATCCTCTTTTTTCCCAATTATAGCAATTTCTTTCGGAGTTGACAGCAAGAACGCTAACTCACAGAGTAGTTGACCTGAACCGGAAGGCATCACTTCCAACTGATGAAAATAGAGTTTCAACGTTTCTAACCCTTTGTCGTGAAATTCAGGGTTGTCCAGATGTTTTGCAAGACGGAACAGACTGTGGATTGCCATAGATGCCCCCGAAGGAGTCGCACCATCATACGCAGATTTGGATTGAACGATAAGTGATTCGTGTGCTTTGCCTGTAAAGAAGAATCCATCTCCTGCATCATCCCTGAATTGGTCAATCATCAGATGTGCAAGTCGTTCAGCTTCAGATAACCATTTCGGTTCAAAACTCGCTTCGTAAAGTGCGATTAAACCCGCGATGAAATAGGAATAGTCTTCAAGATAGGCATTGAGATGGCTTTTGCCTTCGCGGTGTGTGCGAAACAATAGTCCGTTATTTTGGGATAGTGTCGTTAAGACAAACTCAGCCGATTTTTCACAGGCAGATAGATATTCAGGTTTTCCTGTCAGTTGATATCCCATCGCCATACCGCGGATCATGATACCATTCCAACTGGTTAGGATTTTGTCATCAAGCCCAGGTTTTATCCGTTTTTCTCTTTCCGCAAACAACTTACGTTTTCCATCTGCGAGGAGAGCTTCTAACTCATCTTGCTCCATTCTCAATTTTCGGGCAAAGATGTCAGATGGTGTCAGAACGTGAAGAATGTTCTCTCCTTCAAAATTCCCTTGTGGTGTGATGTCATAATACTCACAGAAAATTTCAGCATTCTTTTCACCAATAATATCTTCTACATCGGAAGGTTCCCAGACAAAAAACTTTCCTTCAACCCCTTCACTATCCGCGTCTTGTGTGGAGTAGAAACCACCTTTTTCGACGTCGTACATTTCACGCAGTACATAATCTAACGTCTCTGTGGCTATATCACAGTAAAAAGGATTTTGCGTGGCTTGGCATGCTTCAAAATAAGCAACAACAAGTTGAGCATTATCATAAAGCATCTTCTCAAAATGCGGGGCAAGCCAATGTGCATCCGTAGAATATCGGTGGAAGCCACCGCCGAGCTGGTCATACAACCCACCGCGTGCCATCTTTTGTAAAGTAAGTTCAACCATCGCTAAAGCATTAGCGTTGCCACTGTGATGCCAATAACGCAGCAAAAAAGGAAGTCCCATACTTGGTGGAAATTTGGGTGCGTTCCCAAATCCTCCGTACTGCGAATCGAATTGAGAACGGTAATGTTGAAAGGCTTGAGTCATGAGATCTTCAGTAAGTTCATGCTCGTGTGGATCAACGAGATTGCTCATCTGATTGAGTTGTACTGTGAGTTGATCGGCTTGTTCCAGCACCTGTTCATTTTTTTCGTTGAATGCCTCTGCAACGGCGTACATCACTTTTGGGAACCCCGGTCTGCCATAGCGATCAGAGGGTGGATAATATGTACCACCGTAAAATGGTTTCAGATCGGGGGTAAGGAAAACTGTCATGGGCCATCCGCCGTGACGTGTCAGGACTTGGACAGCGTTCATGTAGATTTCATCTAAATCAGGTCGTTCCTCTCTATCTACCTTGATGTTAACGAACAGATCGTTCATGATTGTAGCGATCTCCTCATTTTCAAAGGATTCGCGTTCCATGACATGACACCAATGGCATGCGGAGTATCCGATGCTCAGCAAGATTGGTTTCTGTTCGCGTTTTGCGCGTTCCAACGCTTCTTCACCCCACGGATACCAGTCTACAGGGTTGTGAGCGTGTTGGAGTAGATAGGGGCTTGTTTCATGAATTAGGCGATTAGTGTGTGTCGGGGATTCCTGCATGTGTACATTCTCCAATGTGTGGGAGTTTAATTAAGAAGGATCGGCGAGTTTAAGACAGTAGGAGGTAGCACGCGCCTCCCTTTATAGGTGAAGAGATACCGCTACGGGGATTCGAACCCCGGTTTGATGGCTGAGAACCATCTGTCCTGCCCCTAGACGATAGCGGCTTATGGGTATATATTGATGGGATTCCTGATAGGTGCTGTTCTACCACCTGATATTTACGAGTGGTTTTCAGTTGTTATTTTTCCTGCGTGTTCAATCATCTCACGCAACACATCAAGATTAACATCTGACACGTTACTAAACACGACCGTGCTCATATAGTTACTTCTGTAAAATAATGGCTGCCCGGGAAGGACTCGAACCTTCACTACATGGTCCAGAGCCATGCGTCCTACCATTAGACGACCGGGCATTGATTAGTAGGAGTAAAAGTAAGCACTTATTTTTCCTAATATTTTAAAGTATACCGAATTCTCTATGAGATGTCAACCAAATTTCAAAGTGATATGTGTAAAGTTTATGACAATAAAACTGTAGATCGGGTTGTCCGTAAGTGAAACCAAACAATCCTATCAATCTGATTGACACATAACAAACTGAAAATCTGAGAAATTCGTGTGTTTCTCAAAATCAACGATTTGAATGATAAACATACATATCCTAATCCTGTTGACCACCAAAATAAAAAGCGCGCTCTTTCTTAGGCGCGCTTGAACATTTAAGTTATTTTACTTCGTCTGTGTATAGTATTAATACAATAACATATTCAATGTGATTGTGAAGCAAATTCATTGTGGTGGAACTCAGATGACTCATGTCAAGTTCACTGATCAATAGTCTGATACATCTTCCGTATCACTTCGCGGATGTCTGGTGCTTCGGCAAGATAATCATTTTTTGCCCGATCAATAAACTCATCGGGAATACCATGCAGTGCCTCCGCTATGGGACCTGCAATGGCACCGAGTGTGTCAGCATCACCACCTATAGAGATGGCATTCCGCACAGCATCTTCAAAATTCTCAGATTCAAGCGCACATATTATTGCTTGCGGGACTGTGCCTTGACAAGTCACGTCAAAAGAGTAATCGGGACGAATTTCATCTACTGTCTGAGTTAAATCGTAGTCGTATTCACTTGTTATAACTTGGCGGATGTTCGCTGGACTTTCGCCTCGAAACGCAAGCCAAATAGCGTGTGTTATTGCCCGCGCACCTTTCATGCCTTCGGGATGGTTATGGGTGATGGCGGTTACTTTATCAGCTGCGGACAAGGCGGATGTCAAATTGTCTCGGTTTAGGAACGCTGCGGGTGATACGCGCATCGCAGCACCGTTGCCATAACTATTATATGGCTCAGATGGCTCGGCATGGATCCATTCTCTAAACATGCCACCGTAACTTTTCCTCGGATATTGACGACACCATTTCTGCATCGTCTCTGCCGGAGGGAGATCGTGTAATAAAATATCCACGACTGCCACAGTGCACACCGAATCGTCTGTGAAAAAGCATCGTGGATTAAGGAATTCAAACTCCTTGGTTTTGATTGGCTTCCACTCGTAGATTGAACCCACTATGTCACCTATAATTGCACCTAACATTTATCCTCCTTTATGTAATTGAGGGATTCAAGAACCACAGGATACGATGAGGAATTGTAACAATAAGATTCCGTTGAGAATAAGCAGCAATGAATTGGTTTATCACAACCATCTCCCTTACACTATCTACAAATTATACAATTGTTTTAACGACTTTATCAACTTTGATTTACAATTAAGGCACTTCAAATTCTTCTTGACATATTTCTCAAAATTGTGTAAACTGAAAATGATGTTTCAGAAGGCAGCCGAAATTATTACCTTAATCGCTTCCACTGTTGTGCAGTTCATCTTTTATCGGCGAGGTTTGCCGAAAGACTTCAATCCGAAACGGATCCTCGTTGTTAAACTTGACCATCTTGGAGATGTACTGCTTGCGACCCCAGTCTTTTCCAATTTACGCCGGGCGTACCCAAACGCGGAACTTCATGCACTTACCGGCGTATGGAGTCGTGTTATTTTAGAAAACCATCCTGATGTTAATAAGGTGTTGGCATATAATTCACCAGCGTTTTGTCGTTATGACCAACCAACATCCTTTAAGGAGACCTTTCAGCTCTATCGACAGATACGTCAGCAAAAATACGATCTGTTGGTAGAACTTCGGGGAGATTGGCGTTTTGCCTGGTTTGCACTTTTGCGTGTCACGCCGAGACGGCTCAGTCGCGCGTCACTACAGATTGCGAACAAACTTAGGTTGGCACAATTCAGTGGTAAGCACGAGACAGCCCGGAATCTTGATGTTTTGAATCGAGCTGGCATACCAACACCGATACAAAACACTACCTTTTCAGTAACAAGTGAAGATGAAAAATGGGCATCTAATTTTCTCGCAGGTCAGCAGATTCACACAGATCGACCTCTAATAGCAATACATCCAGGATCCCCGATCCGACTGAAAAGATGGCATCCTGACCGATATGCTGAATTATCTGATTGGTTGATTGCACAAAAACGTGCAGAAATTCTGTTTGTAGGTGTGAAAGACGAAATACCGATTATCACAGAGATTCAAGGTATGATGCAGGGGAAGTCCACCAACATTGCTGGCAAAACAAGTATCCTTCAGTTGGCATCAATCTTGCGTAAGTGTACAGTATTTATAGGTAATGACAGTGGTCCAATGCATATAGCTGCTTCTGTTGGAACACAGACTTTAGGTTTATATGGTCCTGGTGATCCTGAGCGTTTCGGTCCTGCAGGTCATAAATGTCAAACTATACGTAAGAAATCTGACTGTCCCCCATGTAGTGGAGAAGTTTGTCGATTCGGGGACGAGGGGTGCATGTCAAAAATTCATGTTGCGGATGTTATCCAGATTCTTGAGGAACACAGTTTTGACAACAGATAAAGAAAAAGTTTCAGTAGAGTTACTTGAATATTAACATTGTTAGACACTTCAGCTTGAAAACCTAAGTCTATATACCAAAAATTTTAACTTGACTTTTTTTTGAAGAAAAGTTATTATGCCTTTTTAACAACAACTTTGAAACAAAACGAGTTTTTTAACATTACTTTACAAACGCGTTTTATTTAATCATCATATTAGAACAGATATTTGATACAATCATTTTGAAACATGGGCTTGTGAGTTACCGACGAGCCTAATGGAGGATTAGAAAATGCAATGGAAATCAACATGGCTTTTACTTGCCCTATTTGTTGTTGGCATCATGAGTCTCAGCATAGTTGGATGCGGTAGTGATGATACTGGTACGCCAGGCGAACCCGCTGTAACTACGCCATCCACAGATACACCAGTGGAAGTAGCATCTATTACCCCAATTGATTATGATGCAGAAAAGGAAGGTATCCAGAAGGTCTACAGTGATTTTTATAGAGCTTTCAATGCCAAACGTATGACAGACTTGAGGAAAACAATATATGAATCCAGCGGAACCGAATTTTCAGCTGTATGGTGGGTAGGAGGTTTTCCTGAACAAGTTGGACCGACTAATGGTTGGAACCAAATCAAGGCAACAATAGGAAGTTTGTGGAGTCACACAAGCACTAGCGGACAAAAATGGACTGGTAGTAACCGGTTTAGTGAATTTTGGATTCGAAGAAAGAAATCTAATCCAAACGAATTAGAAGCCACTGCAAAAGCCTATGCTTCTTATAGAACTCAGGGAGGTTCTGGAATAACCTATGCAGTCTTGGTTAAAAACAAAAATAAAGATTGGCTGATTCAGCAAATTGAGGGCATCACACAAAATACGGTTAATAATCGAGGAAATAAACCAAGTATTACCAGATACTTTTTTGATCCAAGTGCCAAAGTGAAATAAGCTGCCCCATTTTGTGCAGCTTACAAACCAACTGCACTATTCTGTGCATACTTTCGGACACTGTGCGTGGCTTAACCCTATATACTACAGTTTAACCTAATGGCATATAAATTGCATAAGTAAGTTTTAGTCATTAGTTGTTATAATTTCTATCTATAATCAAGTATCAATTACGAAACAATATTGTGAGGTGAAATAAATGAGTGTTAAAAGAACTTCAGGTGCCTTAATGACTTCGGTCATAGTGCACTTAATCATCATTCTTCTTGTAGGCGTCTATTTTGTGACGCAAACAGAGAAGTTCCAAGACGTAGTTGGTTTGCAGTTTTCAAAACCCACCAAACCTCCGAAGCCCAAGGTTCGGAAACCTATTGTCAAAAAATTTACAAGACCGATAGTTCAAACGGACCAAACTGTTGTCGTTCAACAAGTTCAAGTTCAACCTCGTGTAACAACTGCGTTCGCACCGAAGACGACGATAGCCACTCCTCAGACGGTGTTAGAATTTTCTAACCAAGTTATCAAGGCAAATGCCCCGATTAATCCGAACGTTCCGAAAGTTGTTAAGCCAAATACACCAATTCCTGAGGCAGTTACGCATGCAGATTTACCTGTATCAAATTCCCCGAGTGCTTTAGCTTTTGCCGGTCCAGCTGCAAGTGCACCTTCTGCGGGTCCAGCTAACATTTCACGCGGAATAGCTGGAAGTCCAGTACAGGTGAAAGTAACATTCCAACGTCCACCGGGTTTAACGATGGTTGAAAACGTCGGTGTAATTCGTGACGCACTCGGAAATGTTGCTGACAGCATCAGGCTCGGAAACGTTGAAGTTCCACCTCTTCCCAAAGGTGAACCTGGTGGACGCGTGATCGGTAGAGGTCGCGATATTCGTGGTGTGCTACGTTTCACTCGTATCCGTCATAACCTTTCTGACTGGTGGGCAGATTCATCTTCACTGAACGCCCTTACCAAATGGCTCAATGAAAGAACGGAAATTAAAACGGACATGAACGTTGAAGGTGGTGCCTTAAAACTGACTGACGCTAACCTATTTAAAACCCCACTTGCTTTTATGACAGGACATGACCCAGCTCTTGTTAGGTCACGCAACTTGCTTGGAAAACAATATGGTGGTGGAAAGATGGATAGTCGTCTAACGCCAGCCGAAGCTGCATCTTTACGAAAATACCTTGTTGAAAAAGGTGGATTCCTTATCTTTGACGACTGTGGTGTGAATGCTGCCGCACAAGCGATGGTTCGTTTGTTCATTGCCCAAATGCGTTATGTTATGCCTGAATACCAAATTGAACGGGTTGATAACACCCATGAAGTTTACGATAATTTCTATGAAATTGGTGGACCCCCCACAGGTTTTGATATTTTCTGGTGGGGAACAAGACCACCCAAACGTAATTTTCTTGAAGGATTCTCAGTTGGTGAAAAATTATCCGTTCTTGTCGTGCGGCGTGACTATATGTGTGCAATGGAAAATGTTAGTTTGCCGACACGAAGCGTTCACTATTCGCCCGGTGTCTATCGCTTTATGACAAACGTTGTTGTCTATGCTTTGACACACGGTGACATTTCCGATTACGACGGTTATGTACCCGCAGACACCTTAGCGCAGAAGGAACTTCCTGAACGTGCACCTGAAGCAGCAAAAATTGGGGCGACTGAATAACACACTATTTTAGAACTATTCAGTTCAATCCTTATTTATTAACGATCTCCCGATGATGGCATTGTAAGTCATCATCGGGAGATTTTTTGTACAATGCAAGAGTATGGACTCTGATTGGTGTTGGCGTCACCTGTTTTATCTGATTCTGGTTTCAAGATAATCGGGTCTCCTATAAATCCGAACTGAAAATAAATAGATTTTCTATCAGTAATCATGTTATCATAGAAGAAACATACAATATGAGGTGATAAATTGAAACTCGGTGTATCCACTTATTCATACTGGCATTTCAAATCTGAACGAGTCCCCATAGAGCACGTCATTGAAGAGGCAGCACAACTTGGACTTGATGGTATTGAAATATTACATCAACAGATGGAATCCGAATCCACTCCTTATCTACAGAAACTAAAGCGACTTTCCTTTATTCATGGACTTGATCTGTATGCGCTATCCATACATCAAAGCTTCGTTTCGCCAGATTCACAGACACGACAAAAAGACATCAACCACACGATACATTGCATCAGGTTAGCACATGATCTCGGTATCCCATCCATTCGCCTTAACTCAGGACGATGGGGAACCATCAAATCTTTTGATGAATTGATGAAAACTGAAGGGCAGGAGCCGACTCTCCCAAACCACACCGAAGACGAGGCATTTGACTGGATTATTGCTTCAATTGAAAAGTGTCTTCCAGATGCAGAGAAATACGGAGTAGTCCTTGGGCTTGAAAATCATTGGGGATTGACATGTAACCCAGAAGGGGTCAATCGTATTGTCTCGGCTATCGACTCTGAGTGGTTGAAGGTTACAATGGATTGTGGAAATTTCCTGTCAGATCCTTATGATAAACTGGAACAGATTGCCCCTGAAGCTGTACTTGTTCATGCAAAAACCTATTATGGTGGTGGAGAATGGTACACTCTTGATCTTGATTATGCAAAGATTGGTGAGATTCTGCAAAGTGTCGGTTTTCAAGGATATGTATCCATAGAGTTTGAAGGAAAAGAGGATGCCCACACCGGAGTGCCACAAAGTGTGGAGATGCTCCGAAACGCCCTCAACATCAAAAGCAATTAATTTTTCCAATAAAAAAGGCGGGTTTTGTACCCGCCAAAAACCTCGTGGACATTACCTAATACCATTTCTGAATGATGATCTATCATTATCAGAAAAGCGTTTGTAGTCGCGCAATTCATTGCGCCTCTTACATTCAAAATATCATACATCTCCGTAATGAAATCTTATTTTTCAGAATTGGTATAACTTGTTTCCCAGGGTGCTACTTCACCAACTGCGGGTGGTGCCGGAAATCGGCTGGATACATCAACAGGTTTTCCCAAATCAGACGATTCAATCACCCGTTCACAAACCTCTAATACATGCCGTGCTTGTGCTCCATTACACCGTGGGATACGGTCATTTCTGATCGCGTCAGCAAAATCTGCTACGCCTTTTCCCCAATCCAAACCAGTAAACGACTTTGATGGGGAAGGTTCATCTTGCCACCCTGATTGTGGCGTGAATTTCTTAATACCTCTACCATCGTCATGTGCCTGAATTGAGAATCCGCCTTTTGTGCCGTGGATCTCATAAGGTGGGATTTGTGATGCTACGGTAAAACTGTGATAAATAAAACCGTGTGATCCATCAGCCTGGGGTACTTCAAACTCAAGAACAGCAAATCCATGATCCTTTTCAGTTACCTCAAACTCAGTACCTTGACGCGGTCCTTGGTTTAATACGCGTTTAGGGACAACTACTCTTGCAAATCCGTGAACCGTTTTGACAGGACCGATCATTGTTGTCATTACAGTTAGTGGATAGGGTGCTACATCTCGGAAAGGACCCGCGTGCATCAAAAACGCATCTGCATTTGGATGCCAATGTTCCAGCGGACCACCGAAGTTACCAAGAGCAGAAATCACATCTCCAATTTCCCTATCACGAATCCGTTTCCAGACGTTTTGTTGAACATAACCGAGTATCGCCGATGGGGCACATGCCAGTTTCAATCCTATTGCTTCTGCAGTTTCTACAAGTTCGTTGGCTTCATCTGTTTTGATAGAAATTGGTTTTTCTGAATAGACATGTTTCCCCGCTTTCAGTGCCGCTAATGATACAGGATAGTGTGAAATATGGATAGTCAGATTGACGATTGCTTCCACATTTGGGTCATTCAATACTGCTTCAAGTGATGGATAGACCTTGCCACTACCTCTTTCAGCAAGTGCTGATGCACGCCCTTCGTCTTGGTCATAATATCCAACCAATTCAATTTGTTCCGGGTACGCTTGGCACCGAGGCTGATAGCCACCTGCTGCAATCATACCACACCCAACAATCACTGTTCGCAACGGGCTTATGTTTGACACTTTAATTCTCCTTACTTTAAACTATAGACATATTTGGACGATTATTTCAAAAATAATGGCTAAAGGACAGTGATTTCCAACAGAATTCAGTAATGCAAGAGTGTGGACAAACCATATTTAACTCCTGATAGGAAGTCCTGATAGGATAAAATTGTCCAAACTATAGTAAGGATTCTACAATTTTAAAAGGGGAAATGTCAAGTAATCTACACGGAGAGTGCAAGAACATTGCCGATTACTACTGTTTTCTTCTATATTTAGTGTTTAATTTGTATTTTGGCGGGTTTAATCGTATAATTAGACAACCGCCAAACACTTAAATATGGGGGTGAGCAGGTGCTGGTAATGGGGTTGCCACTCATTTATCGCGGGTTCGATTCCCACCACCTCCATAGGGTGTTTGGCGGTTGTTTTATGAAAGATGTTCTGAACACATATATTGTAGCACAACTTTTAGACGTTGTCAACTTAAAAACAAAAAATGTGGTATAATGGTGAGAAAAAACGAGAAATATTATGTCCAAAACTACTTATTCCGTAATAAAATCCAAATATAGATAGACAAATATTTGTGAGCACTTTGTATACGTGCTTTCGGTAGGATCTCAATATGTACAAACTTTACTATAACTCCTAAATTTCTTATAGCATATCAAATTCTCAGTAAATTACCAATCTAAAACTGTTTTATGTCCCAGTTTTTCCTTGACATCTATAACAAATTCATAGTACAATTGAATATAAAGGATGGGTAAAAACATGCGAAAAACAAGTGACATTATCCAATTAGTTTCAATTTTTCTACTCTTAACTATTTTGGGATGTGCATCTCATAAAGGTGCCAAAGTAGAAGCTTATAATCAGTTTGCAATAAAAACTGCGCAAGCAGGACTCTGGAATGAAGCAATTTTTCGCTGGAAACAAGTTGTATCTATTGACCCAGATAACGCCGCTGCCCATAACAACCTTGGAGTCGGCTATGAGGCAATTGGGAAAATTGAGGAAGCGAAGGCAGCATATCAACGCGCAACCGAACTTGATCCTGATAGTAAATTCTTCCGCATTAATCACCGTCGATGTCGCTTACATATTCGACGAAGTGGAAGTGAAAGCGATGAAACAGAACCTGAATCCACAGAACAACTGATAGAAGATTAACATAGGAACCCTATTGATGCTCAAAAAGTTAAACACTCTCAATCCGCAGTTGTTTCAGCAATGGATTCTACGGAATAGGAATCATATATCAGTTTGTGTCTGGGTTATGATAACCTTAACTCTATGTTCCTGCGGCAGCAAGGTATCACGTGTTTCTATTCCAATTAAAGTGCAATCTGAGATTGATATTAATACCTATTCAAACTTCGCCGTACTGCCTTTTGTCAGCGAAAAAAACGAGAAAAAGTTAGATAAGATACCCGTAGAAATAGGGTCCGAAATTGCAGAAATCCTAAGAAGTAGTTTAACCCGTCAAAAACATTTTGAGGTCGTTAACAAACAAGAAACAAAACGATTAATGACTGGAGAAAATGTATCCGAAGAATGGCTTGCTGACATAGAGCACTTGAGCAAGTTAGGTGAATATTTTGAGGTAAAAGGTATCATTGTCGGAAGTTACCGGTTTTATACAGATACTCGACCAAGACGTTACTATGGGGAACGATACTCAGCCCGTCAACAACGGTATGTCATGGACTATCATGACTATATGCAGAAAACCTATATGGTTGCACTCCGCGTGATGATAATAGATGTTGATTCCGAAAAGATTATCTGGGATGACACATATCAGCAAAGCACAGCAGAGGCACACAGTATCAGCTCCCTCGTCTTTTCGCAAATGGCACCACAAGAAACAACACTAAGAGAACTGAGCAAACGCGCACTCACCCAATTTACAAGAGATATCTCGCCGCACTATGAACAAGAGGACAGATTCTTGATGAGGTAATCACGCCTCCTAAAAATGACATATTATACCCAATTAACTTGATCCCACTCGGTAGGTGCGGTTTAATGAAGATAAAAAAAATAATTCAGTAATTTTCTCACAATGCTCGGTGCGGTTACAAACCGCACCATAAGCGTCAATTTAGGCGTTTTTTGAGAATGAGACATGCTCTTTAGTCCCGTAGGGACGCAATATTTATAGCAACGGAGGCACCCCCAATTCTTTAGCCCCGTAGGGGCGGAATGTTTATAGCGTTTTGTTTAACATATCGATCCTACGGAACTAAAGAGATTAATTATCTCGTTTTCTATAAACATATCGTCCCTACGGGACAAATATAGGATAGTCTCAATAACCATGCTTATTGAAAGGTATTCATAAAACAGTTTCATTTCCTTAAATTGACGCCTATAGTGCGGTTACAAACCGCACCTACCGGTCCTGGGGAAAATCGGGATTACCGAATTAAATACTTAAACTTCATCTAACCGCACCGAATACCAAGAAAAATGAGATAAATCGGGTTAATTTGGTATTGTATCAAATTAACCCGATTTGTAGCGCGAGGCCCCTGGGACCTCCTTGCAATGCTTGACTTTATCTAATGACGTCGAATCAAGTTAATTTGGTATTAGATGTTTGTGCTGCAATAATCCTAATACACTCAATCTAAAATCCAAAATTAGCGACGAATATGATCTCAAAGGAAAACCGATGAATATTCTAAAAAAAAATACAGCAAAATCCACTTTCATCAACATAAAAATCGCCCACTTTTTCCTCTGTTTTATCCTGACTATGCCCATTTCATCAAATGTATTGGCACAAGGTTTTGGAAAAAACAAGATTACAGCAGGACGTTTTGATTGGCACGTCCATCGCACTGAACACTTTGATATACATTACTACCCCAGCGAAGCCAAGCTTGTACCAGTCATGGCAGCCATCGCTGAAGAGGCTTATGAAAAACATAGTGAAGATTTTGAACACGAACTTGAAAATAGAACACCACTAATCCTGTACAAATCACATAGAGATTTTCAGGAAACTAATATCATTCTTCAAGAACTTCATGAAGGTATCGGAGGCTTTGCCGAACTCTTCAAACACCGCATTGTTATACCGTTTACTGGTTCACTTGAAGCATTTCGAGAGGTGATTTTTCATGAACTCATCCACATTTTCCAATATGATATTCTCTATCAAAAACCTCATGCAAGTATCTATAGTGGAGAATTTCTCTATTCTCCGCCTATTTGGTTTATGGAAGGAATGGCGGATTACTTTGCGGAGGATAACGACGCTATCGGTGAAATGGTATTGAGAGATGCAAGTATCAACAACAATATTGTTCCTTTAACAGAATTACAGAACTTTAATCGGCTGAGTTCACCTTACATCGGCTATAAGATGGGACAGTTGGCTGTTTCTTATCTTGTTCAGACTTACGGACGTGAAAAAATCGCCGAGATTTTACGGGGTTTACGTCAAAGCAAAACAAAAAATATTGACTCGGTTTTTAAAAATGTCTTAGGAGTCAGCCTCAAAGAGTTTGATATTGGATATCAACAGATGGTAAGGAAACGCTACTGGCCACTAATCCAGGATAGAGAGTTGCCTAACATCGCTGCAAGGAAACTTACCGAAAAAGCCAAATTTTCGCATAACATCAAACCTGTATGGTCCCCCAGCGGAGATCTCATCGCATATATCACAGGCAATGATGGGTTTTTAGAAATTGTTCTCATGTCCGCAAAATCCGGAGAACAACTTGATCGGATTACAAAACGTTTTTTCCGTAATAAGTATGAGGAAATCAGGACTGATTCCAGTGGGGTTGATCAAAGCCTAACTTGGGCACCAGATGGTGACCATATTGCTTTTATCGGCAAACACCACGATTCAAATTATCTCTTTGAAGTCAATATCCTTACGCATAAACTGACACATTACATCAAACTTGATTATGATTCTGCCACTTCACCGAATTATGATGGTTCCGGTAAACGCCTCGTTTTTTCTGCATTAAAGGAGGGACAAACAGATCTTTACATTATTGAACTGGAAACCGAGAAGGTCAGCCGTTTAACACGAGACCCCTTTAACGATACACATCCATCTTGGCATCCAACAAAAAACACGATTGTTTATGCTTCAGAAAGAGAACGAAAAAACAGACTCGTTTTGATTGATATTGATGAACGAACACAACGGATACTGACAGATAATTCTTCAAATGCTATCAGTCCGATTTGGATGTCTGATGGTGAATCTGTGCTGTTTTGTGCGGATCGAACCGGCGTGTTTGACGCGTATAAACTCCGGACAACTGATATGGAGATGACCCGTCTAACGAACTTAATAACAGGTAGTTTCAATCCCAGTTTTTCTCCTAATGCAAAGCGGCTGCTGTTTAGTGCTTATGATAATGGTAAGTATGATATCTGTGTGATGGAATCAGAAAATATACTTGACGAGAAAATTGAAACACCTCCGTTAGAGACAGAACCTATTCCGATCATTTTAGATTCAGATATCCCTGAACCAAACTATAGGATTGCTAAACGGAAGTATAGCACAAGGTCTTCTTTCCGTTTGGATGCGATTTTTCCACAATTTAGTTACGGAGCAGATGGTCTACTTCGTAGCCAAATTCAAATGAGTGCAAGCGATATGTTAGGAAACCATCGTGTTGAAGTGAGCGTGATTAATCAGTCCGGTGGTTACTTTATCCCCGATTTTATCGCACAGTACGGGTTTTTGACACATCGTGCGGATGTTGGTGCTGTGGTTTATAACTACCATCAATATCATCTTCTCGGCTCAGTCCGCAATCAAAGTGGAATTTTACAACGTGTTACAGGGGTAGGCGGCTACCTGAGTTATCCTTTTGATCGGTATCACCGGTTAGACCTGCAGATTTCAATGTATTCAAAGCCGTTTTCCTATAATTATCAGACAAGCCAGCTTTTTGACTATGATGACCGAGGATTCCTCTCTCTCGGTTCCATTGCTTTTGTCGGTGATAACACAATGTGGCGAGAGTGGGATCCTTATAGAGGCACGCGTTACCGTCTTGAAATTGAACGTTCATTCCCGGCTATTGGAAGTCAGTTATCTTTAACAAATGCTATTTTCGATTTTCGTAATTATTTCGGGTTAGGAAGACGTACCACTATTGCTACTCGGCTACTACTTGGTGGTAGTTTTGGAATTGACAAATCTCTGTTTTATCTTGGTGGAATTGATACACTTCGAGGTTATAATTACGAGGACCTTATTGGGTCTCGTGTCGGACTGTTTAACGTTGAGTTACGCATTCCTTTCATAGATGTTCTGCACTTCGGATGGCCAATTCGTTGGTCAATCGGAGATATCGGTGGAATCCTATTTGCTGATTTTGGCGGCACATGGGACGACCGACTATACAGTTCTGATAACCCTTACCAAATGTTTCAACGTGACGGTTTCCGCATTCGTCTTGAAGATTTAAAAGGTTCAGTTGGTGTTGGACTCAGGCTACGGCTTGGTGTGTTTTCTTTAGATTTTGCAGCTGCGCGCCACACTGATTTAAGAAGTATCAAACCTGGCTTCAAATATCACTTTGGTTTAGGACAGGCATTTTAGTTACAATAAATCAACATGTCCATTTACATATAGCACAAATGCAAGAACCGTACTAAACACGCATATTTAGACAAGGAGAAAATATGGACTCACGGGTCAAACGTTTTATTATTGCCATAGCAATTTTAGGTGTCCTCGGTGGCATTTTTACTGCTTGGATCAACATCTATCCAGATTTTTTATGGTTTGATATGGTGAAATATCTTAATATTTACACCAAAATTCTCTCAACAAAAATCTTGATAGGTTTAATCGTTGGGGTTGTCTATCTCGCAATCCTCTTAGGAAATCTCTACATAGTCTATCGTCTCACGCCAGCACATCTTAGTCCTGCATTTATGGGTGGCACAGAATTCACAGGTGGACAAACCAGCACCCGAAAAATGATATATGGAGGACTCACGTTACTTGCATTCCTTTTTAGCATTTTGATGGGGTATTCAGCGACAGACCGATGGGAAATCTTTTTACGTTATACGCACGCTGACAATCTGAATTTCCAGACTGCTACACCTATCATCGTAGAAGACAGTCTCAATTCAACTGCGATTCCTGTCTCTAAATTAGAACTTGAGGCAAAGAAAATACAGATTGATGATGAGGTGACCGTTCATATCGGTGAGGAAACCCCAACCGCTAAAGTCGTTGCTATTCTTGATGCCACCAGAACACCTATTACACTAAATGATGAAGAATCACTTGATTCGAACGAGGTCCCTGTTACACGTTCCGATTTAGATGCGAAGCATATTCAGGTCGGAGATTTAGTTAAAGTTCATGTTGATGAACTGGTTCAAACAGCAAAAATTCTTGAAATTCAGGAAGACGTTATGCGTTTGGACACACAAGTTCAAATTGAGTCGGGACAAACAGCATTCTTTACTACCTCCTCGGGTCTCCGCTTAGACACTGAAATCCCGATAGAGAGTGGGCAAAAAGCGTATTTTACATCACTTGCACGCGACCCCATTTTCAATAACAATATTTCCTATTACGTCTTCAAAATGCCTATGGAACGGTATATTATCGGGACATTATTTGGCATCTTTCTATTAGTTACTATTTTTGCTGCGGTCATCTACTTTTTCCATGGATTGATAACAGGTGAGACAAACCAAATGCGTTTTCAACCACCTGTCCGCGTGAAAGCCCATCTGTTCACTCTTGTCGGATTAACGTTGTTATTCCGATGCTTGAACTATCGTTTTGCCATGTTTGATCTATTGTATACGTCAAACGATGTGGTACGTGGTGGTGGTGGATACGCTGCAATAAACGCACGACTCCCTATTCTATGGATAATGCTTGTCATAACTGCAGTGTGTGCCATCGTTTTCATCATTAGCATGTTCATTCGACGTAACACTTATGCTTTGGCAGGATTCGCTATATTCCTTGTTGCAGGTTTCCTTGGACAAGTGTACCCAAGGCTTATACAAAATTGGCGCGTTGAACCAAATAAACAGGTATTTGAGCAGAAATTCATCAACTATAACATCAAAGCAACGCTAAATGCTTATGGCTTAGAGAGTAACACTGTGACGGAAGAGGAATATCCGATTACCGAAACACTTTCGTATGCTGATATAACGAGTCCTGAGAATGAAACTGTTATCAATAGTATCCGTCTTTGGGATTGGCGTCCCTTACGAAGAACCTTCCGACAACTGCAAGAAATACGTTCTCAGTACGATTTTTTCGATGTTGATATTGACAGATATACCGTCAATGACGACATCCAACAAGTAATGCTCTCCGCACGCGAACTAAACATTAATGAACTCCCGGATGCTGTCAAAAATGATTGGTTTAAGCAGACCTATACATATACGCACGGTTATGGAGCTGTCGTCAGTCCTGTAGACGAAATTGATAATGGCAGTCCTAATATGTACGTCAAAGGATTGCCTCCTATTGAGTATCAATCCCAATGGCCACATAGGTTTGATAAAGATCCAGGACCCCGAATCTACTACGGTGAACGGACCGACAGATACGTCATTGTACATCCACAACGCACCGAATCAAAACTTGAGTTTGACTACCCTCAAAAAGGTGAACAATACGTTGATTATGCATATCAAGGCACAGGGGGTGTCCAACTCTCATCTTTCTGGCGTAGACTTGTCTACATGCTCAAATTTAATAACGAAATCAAATTTGTTATTCCGGGTGAAATTGATTCAGAAAGTAAAGTGCTATATGAGCGAAATATCAAAAAACGTATTCATAAAATTGCCCCATTCTTAAGATACGATGGGGATCCATACGCTGTAATTCATGATGGAAAACTCGTCTGGATGATTGATGCGTATACTACCACGTACCGATACCCTTATTCTGTATCAATGGAAGAGTTCATTCAACACGGTAGATCTTGGGGAAACTATATCCGAAATTCTGTTAAGGTCGTTGTTGGTGCTTATGATGGCACTGTTGAATTTTACGTAATTGATCAGGAACAAGATCCGATCATCCAATGCTATCGTAAAATTTTCCCAGACCTATTCAAATCGTTTGATGAAATGCCTGATGATCTAAAGGCACATATCCGCTATCCAACGACGATGTTTCGAATACAATCCCGTGTCTATCAAGATTACCACATGAAAGACCCGATTACATTTTATGCTGCGGAAGACCAATGGGAAATCGGTACAGAACTGTACGACAATACAGACACAGAAACAAGGCAAATTGCTACACCTCAGCAAACCAGTCCTCTTACCCCACAAAGAGTGGTAAAAAAGAAATTGCCGGGTAATGTCCAGCCAGTTGAGCCTTACTATGTTATTCTCAAACTTCCTGGGGAAGAGAAAGCTGAATTCATGTTGATGCTACCGTTCACACCGCGGAACAAACCGAATCTTATAGCTTGGCTCGGTGCAAGGTGTGATTTACCGCAATATGGACAACTTCTCGTCTACCGATTTCCTAAGCAGGCATTAGTTCCAGGTCCGATGCAGGTTGAAAACTATATTAGTCAAAAACCTGAGATTTCACAGCAAATCAGTCTATGGAACACAGAGGGCACACGTGTTCTTCGCGGCAACCTTCTAATTATGCCGATGAATAACTCGCTGCTTTATGTTGAACCCATTTATATTCAATCTGAAGATGAAGAAACTGCAATTCCCGAACTGCGACGTGTCGTTGTCGGCTACAAAGAAATTGATAACGACAATCCTGATATCGCATGGGGTAAAACTCTTGATGAGGCACTCAGAGAGTTGTTCCTGAAAAGGATAGGACTGCAAAGCGATCGGACGACTACTGTTGATGGCACATTAGATGCAACTGAACTTCCCGAAGGTGTAACATCATTGAGTGGACTAATTGAACAGGCGAGCAACTACTATAATAATCTCCAAGATTCTCAACGCAACGGCAACTGGGCAGAGTACGGACAGAATCTTGAACTCTTAGGGAAAACTTTGAAACAACTTGAGGAAAACACGAAAGAGTGATCAAGGATTTTATTTTAGAACGTGTAATACCAAATTAACCTGATTTGTAGCGCGAGGTCCCCGTGCCTCGCAATGCCGACTCTATCGGAAAACTTTGAATCAAGTTAATTTGGTATAAGAACGCTATAATTTTAAAGAAGGAGGTGAAATAGATGTTTCTTGATTGGAAACCGCGTCACAGAGATATGATTATTGGTGGCATTCCTTGGTTAGCCAGAATTTCCGACAAAGCTAATGCGAAACTGCAAGGCATCATCGGTGAATACATATACCCGTGACCACAGGATAAAATGTTCCTGGAGGAACATAAGATATCAGCTGAGGATTTTGTTGATATGGTAAAAAACAATCCCTCGGATAATGAGATGATTGCCGCTATAAAGAAATTGAGTAACTAATACAATATCCGGTAGGTTATATGCCTACCGGATCCACCTTTACACAAGTGCGTTTTGTTGAGTATCATAGGAGACAGTTTCCTTGGAACTAATAGAATTACGTGATCAGATCAATAGCATAGATGACCAAATTTTGTCTCTACTTCACAAACGGGCAGAAATTTCCATGAAGGTCGGCTCGATAAAAGCCGATATAGGCACAGAAATATACGCACCCCATCGAGAGCGCGAAATCCTTGATCGGTTGATAACGTTGAATCAGGGTATATATCCTGAGGTAGCGATTGAAAAAATTTGGACCGAAATTTTATCTGCTTCACGGTCATTGCAAGCACCGAAGCGGATCGCATTCCTCGGCCCGTTTGGAAGTTTCGGGCATACTGCCAGTCTATCCCACTTCGGATCTTCTGCTGAGATGATACCTATTACACCACAGATTGATATTTTTACCGAGGTTGAAACGGAACGCGCTGATTTTGGCGTGGTTGCAATCGAAAATTCTGTACACGGCACTGTCAGAGACGTTTTGGAACGTTTCCAACACACATCGCTCAAAATCTGTGCTGAAATATTCCAACCTATTAGACATCATCTCATTTCAAGGTCACCACTCACCGAGATTCAACGTGTCTACTCGCACCAACAACCCTTTGCACAATGTAGAATGTGGTTGAATAAGTTTTTGAAATCAGTGGAGCAAGTTGAAGTTGTAAGTACGTCTGAAGCAGCACAACGCGCAGCAGATGAATCAAACTCTGCGGCAATCGCAAGTAAGCTCGCAAGTGAGATTTACGAAGTGCCTGTGATAGCGGATTCCATCATGGATGAACCGAATAACACGACTCGTTTTCTTGTGATTGGCGACCAAATTGTTGGCAAAAGCGGTCAGGATTGTACATCTATCTTTTTTGCAATCAAAGACAAAGTTGGTGCGTTGTATGAAATCTTGGGAGTCTTAGAAAACAATGAGCTGAACCTTAGTTATATAGAATCGCTTCCCTCTCGAAGCCAACCGTGGGAATACATTTTTTTTGCTGATATTGATGGACATGTTGACGATGAAAACGTTCGTGCTGTTCTTAACCACCTTCAGAATCTATGTCGAGATGTCAAAATTCTCGGTTCTTACCCCCGTGGCGCAAAATAACATACTCTATAGTAATTAGATTTGCGATATCTGAAGAAATGGCAAACACATTGACCCAACAAATTCAGACGCGCGCACACGAACTCGGATTTGAACTTGTGGGGATTACCCCTGCCGAACAGAGTCAAACCATTCAACGTTACCGGCAATGGATTTCCAGCGGATATGCCGGTAAAATGGGATACCTTGAAAGACACCTACCACTCAAGGAAGATACCCGAAAACTCCTGCAAGAGGCTAAATCTGTTATTAGCCTCGCAATGAACTATTATACGTTAGATACACCTAAAGATTTGGCAGAGGATCCTGGGCGCGGGCAAATATCTCGATACGCGTGGGGTGATGACTATCACGATGTCATTCGTGAGCGGCTTTTATTGCTCGTTGAATTTATCAAAAACACAGCGGAAACCGAACTCAAAAGTCGTGTTTTTGTGGATTCCGGTCCGATTCTGGAAAGGGAATATGCCCAAAAGGCAAAACTCGGTTGGATAGGAAAAAATACGAATCTGATTAACTGGCGTTCGGGATCATGGTACTTCCTATCCGAAGTACTTGTGAGCATTGAATTGGAATCTGAAACGCAACCCCTCCGTGGCAGTTGCGGCACCTGTACAAAGTGTATTGAGGCATGTCCAACTGATGCAATCATCGAACCCAATTTGCTTGATTCAAGACTATGCATTTCCTATTTGACAATTGAATTGAAGGGCAGCATTCCGAAGGAACTCCGTCCCGAGATGGGAAACCTAATTTTTGGTTGTGACATCTGCCAAGAGGTTTGTCCATGGAACAGCAAAGCGATTCCTACAACTGAACCCGCATTCCGACCACGCGACGGGAATCTCGCGCCTGAATTGCTAACACTCATCAACATGACACAAACCGAGTTCAGCAAAAAGTTCAAAGGGAGCCCTATCAAACGTGCCAAGCGGAGAGGTTTTCTTCGAAATGTTATTGTTGCAATTGGCAATTGGCGATCACGCACTGCAGTACCTGCTCTTAAACAGGTTTTGATTGATGACGAACCTTTAATTCGTGGACATGCAGCGTGGGCATTAGGACAAGTCGGTGGGAAAAACGCTAAACAAGCTTTGGATACCAGATTAAAATCTGAAGATGATACTGAGGTTATATCGGAAATTCAGGATGCTCTGCAAGTCATTGCCGGTGAAAAACAGCAATTTGAGTAACCTTCAATTACACTCTATTCTCCTTGGCGTTCCACCATCATCTCAATGTCAAAAGCCTCATTCCGAATGCGTTGATCAAAGTAGAGTAGTGTAGATCCAATTACCCAGATTGGCATTGTCAGAGAATCAACACCTATGTTAATTAGATACAACACAATGTTCGGTGGACTCAATTCCCCTTGAAAAATTGGGATTTGAATGAACACTATCGATCTAAACATTTTGTTTAACCCTCCACTGTCAAAAAATCCAGTCAGAGTTAGCAAAAAAGCCAAAGAAAAACGGAATATAAAAGTGACACATAAAAATAGTAGAAAAATTGCAGTCATCGTTCCAAGGATATGCTGTAACGTCATCCCTCTCATTAATTCACGTCTGCGACTAAAACTAAGACGTATTGATTGTCGTTCTACTAAAATCGCAGCTGCAAAGAAACACCAACTGGTTATAAAGTAAACTGCTATAGAAGCACTAATCAAGAATATAAGCAGACTCAGAACAATATTCCAAGAATAATTCATTCGAATGATATCAAATACTGTTTCTAAAAATAGCGTTAAGAGAAAAGCGGCAAGAACGGTGAGCAATCCATAAAATAACAATCCGATAAAACATGGAAAAAATCGGTTTATCGTATGTTTTAGCACTGTAACTGATTTAACACTGTTATCTATATAAGCTTGGGCGGTTGCCAACACAAAACCGCTAACTACGACAACAAAAATACAGCAGATTACAATTAGAGTTAGTGTCCATATTAATACCCATTCGATTTGAGGAACAGATTCATTAAAAAGACTGATTGAACCACCAATTATCATTGTAATAAAATATATGGTGGCTATTCCAAGGTATCCCAGGAAATTCCTTCGGTACAGACTAAACGTTGTATCAAGAAGTTCACCAAAACCCATCGGACGTAGTGTGGGAGAGGTATTATTATATACTTTCGATGAGTCAATTTCCATTACTATTTCACTTTCTGGTATCTATTTATTCTACAGGCTATTTATCCTACGGTATTAGGTGTTTACAACGTCTTCAGAGCGTAAACTTCCTCTAAAAATTTATCGTATCGGATTGTGTCGTCTCCTCCCATCTTTCCAGCAATAGGACTACCGATGGTTCGTGCAAGCTCTATCCTGCGGGCAGCGGAAAGCGAAGAACGGCGCCCAAGATATTCACGTATAATATCCAACTCATACTCTGTTACCAACTCTGGTTGTATCCAGTCAGCATATAGATACTCTTGTGGAGAAATGTTGATAGGTTGTGTTGCGGTATTAAGACTTTCACTGGTTAGTTTCAAATCTGACCGAGAAGTCTTAACGACAAGAGTCCCAGCAGCCAAGTCACCTATTCGCTGCCAATTCTTATTAATCAGCATAACAAAAAGACCAGCACCGTAGCAAAAAGGGAGGAAATCGACTATCCGCACAAGATTTCGGATTGCTGAATCAGCAAAACTTATTGGATAACCTCTTTCTTTTATAACGCGTAATCCTAATGCAAGTTTGCCGGGGGATTGACCGTTCGTTGTAATTTCAAATACTATATAGTAACCCCAGAAGATAGCAAAAATAACAATACCACTCACTGCTCTAAGCCAATTTCCAAGAACATTTCCAATTTCAGTGAGAAATCCTTCATTGACGTAATAACCAAGTATTATGACTACGACAAGTATTAGTGTATCAACCAATGCTGCATAGAAGCGTGACCCGATACCTGCTTTCTGATAATTGATGTTGATCTGTTCTGGTGTTTCTACTGATAATTGTTCATTCATCAAAATCTTCGGGATGGAAACCCCTTGCCTTTAGGCAGCGGAGGAAAGCCCGTCTCCTTTTTGCTTGGTTAGAAAAGAGTGCTGTTATTATACCATTTCTGAATGATCGCATCACATTAACAAAAAACCCGTTTGTAGTCGCGCAATTCATTGCGTCTCTTATATTCAACATAATACAAAATTAACGTAATCTGTAGTGTGAGGTCCCCGTGCCTCGCAATGCTGACCTTATCAGAAGACTTCAAATCAAGTTAATTTGGTATAAGAGGCGCAATAAATTGCGCGACTACAAACACAACATAACTTTAGATTTCATCTGTATAATAAATAAGAATCCAAATATCAATTTTTCGGTTGAGATGTACGATGATTTCGTGGTATATTAAAGTGTGTATCTTAAAATCAGTTATTCCCATCGCGCCCATACATTCGGAGTGATATAGCCTTCGTCAGCATAAGGATCATCGCCTGAAACGATGACAACACCGCGATAATTGCGTTGCCCTTTCCATCCAAGCCAAGATGCTGTTGAGCAATAGTGGCTTACGAGAACGCGACGATAGGTATTGCTCCGATTCTTTTTGGAACGATGCAATAGGTAACCGTTGAAAAAGAGAACACTTCCTGCTGTCATTTCAATTGGAATTTCTTTGGAATCGTCAAAACCGACAGCCTCATGACAACTATCAAACTCGTCGCGTTTATTATGTGGATGCCGATCATAAATGATGCCAGAACGATGACTGTTGGGTAGAACCCAGATACATCCGTTGTCTATTGTTGCATCATCTAACGTAATCCAAGCACCTAGAAGCGATCTGTCACGTGTCGGAATCGGGTGCTCGTCTTGGTGCCAAGGATTTCCAGTATGTCCTGGAACCTTACCTAACATCATTGACTGCATACACTTAACACCGCTATCCCAAAACGGAATGTGGGCACCGACGATTTCTCGGAGGATTGCACAAATTCTTGGATGCTCAACGTATTGTTGTATGAGAGGACTAAATGTATGTGGTTCGCCGACACACATAATCCGGTCTAATACCTCAGTTTCAGTGACATTTTCTGACATTGGTGGTATTGCTGCGCACTCATAATCGCCACGGAAGATTTTCAACATTTCTGATTTTATTTCGTCACATTCTTGTGGTGTAACAAGGTCTGGAACCAGCAGATAGCCATCATTGATATAAGTTTCTGCCCAATTTTCAGAAGGTTGATGCGGCATTTATGTGATATTCCTTGTATCTGAATTTACTCTGTTTCCTCATGATACCACATCTTGAGAGACATGTCATATCAAATTAACTTGATTTCAATCTATCGGTGCGGTTAGGATACCGAACCTACCAGAAGGTGTCTATAAACAACCACTGAAATCGGGTTGACTTTACGCGATATTTATAGATAACATAAAGTAAGGAATAATTAATGACTGTTGCTGAATTTATTGAGAAAAAACAGAAGTCGTGGGCTGAATTAGAGAGTTTGTTAAGACATTATCGCAGTGTTAATGCGACACAACTTAATCGACTCGGGTACTTATATCGGCGTGTTACGTCGGATTTAGCCGTAGCTCGGAGAGATTATCCACATGATCGATGTGTTATATATCTCAACGAGTTAGCCTCAAGAGCACATTCAGCTGTGTACCAAATTTCACCTTTAAAACGTGGTTCACTATTGGAGTTTCTCCGCTTCGGTTTTCCGAAAGTTTTTCGAGAAAACTTATACTTTATTGGTGCAGCCTTTCTAATGTTTACGCTTTC
Source organism: Candidatus Poribacteria bacterium (assembly GCA_965237835.1). Taxonomy (GTDB): domain Bacteria; phylum Poribacteria; class WGA-4E; order WGA-4E; family WGA-3G; genus MSPOR6. Next base: position 3,961,313 of record OZ250160.1, read on the forward strand.
ATTTGCGGGTGCTTATTGGAGTGCGTTGAGAACACCCGAATTTGCTGCAACACTTGTACCTGAAGGTATGGTATCTCATATTCAAGAGTTGGGAGAAAGAGGATGGAATGAAACAACAGCAGGAAACAGGAATCTATTAGCATCCTTTGTGATGACAAACAATATTAGGGTAGCCATTCTTGCTTTTGCTGGTGGTATTATGTTGATGGTAGGAACGGTCTATATTTTAGTTGTCAACGGTATTCTTTTGGGTGCTGCTGCGGGGCTGTGCCATGTCAATGGGGTTGCGTTAGCACTTTGGTCTTTTGTGTCACCACATGGTTACATTGAGTTAACAACAATTTTTATTGCCGGGGGCGCGGGTATGAAATTAGGGTATTCACTCATCTCACCGTCACTATTGACGCGAAAGCAAACACTGATTAACGCAGCGAAAACTGCTATTCAGTTGCTTGGTGGGTGTGTTGCCTTGCTTATCGTGGCTGGAATAATCGAAGGTTTTGTGTCACCTTCTGAGATGTTGAATGGATTCAAAATTGGTTTTGGTGCTATGACAGGTATTTTACTGTTTATGTACCTTTTTGGGATGAAAAAATCAAATAGTGGTCTTTGACAATATTTACTATAATCAAGAGTGTAGTTAACCAACAACATTCAAATTTTAGACTTCGCCTTAAGCTCTAAATATTTATTCACCACTGCCATTGTCAATTGGTGGGCAGGTACATCAATTGTAATAACACCTTGTCTTCTCAATATCTCTAAAGTTGCGTGTTTTTCTTGCAATAACCGTTCTGCGATTGCTTTCTGATAGACCGATTTAGAGTTTGTTGTCTTCCGGTCAGCTAATTCAACGATACCCGAGTCTGTCAATGTAACGCAGATCACGAGATGGTGTTTTGAGAATTGTGCAAGATAAGTTGCAATTCCTTCAGCAGAATCATTGTCAAGAATGTCAGTGAAAAGTATAATAAGCGCGCGTTTCCGCTGTTTTGAAGCAAGATACGTAAACGCCGACTTAAAGTCTGGTTCTACTGGATGTACCGGTAACGCGTAGATCGTTTCCAATATCGTTAGGAACTGCTTTTTTCCCTGTTTCGGAGATAGGTATTGGTGGACGGTATCCGCAAAGGCAATTAATCCTATCCTATCTCCTCTTAGTATTGAGACATAAGTTGCCATTAAGGTTGTGTTGATGGCATAATCCAATTTTAGCATTGCCTTTTGCGATATTGATTCTGAATCAGGTATATCGTCTGATTCCAATAGAATTGGGGAAGCCATCAACCTTCCGGTGTCTAACATAATTACAATATCTTGGCTACGTTCGGTCTCAAATTCTCTGACGATGGGTTTTCGGTGACGTGCTGTGGCTTTCCAATCAATGCGTCGAAAGTCATCATCTGGTAAGTATTCGCGCAACCTTTCGATCTCCGTGCCTTCCCCAAATTGACGTGAATTTTTTAGTCCCATTTGATGAAGCATACCCCGTTTCACTAAGAGTTCATATTGCTGAACCGCTTGTAGGTTTGGATAGACTTTTATCTCTGACGCTGCTTCGACCTTATGTTGTCGAACAACAAACCCCAAAATTCCCCAACACCGCACATGAATATCACCAAACTGGTAAATACCGCGCCGCAGAGGAGTAAGGCGATAAGATATGTCCTCTTGCTGCATAGGCGATACACGACATTTATGGATTACATTCTCAAATAGGAATTCATTTGGAAAATCATCTTTAAGATGTATCCTTAAACGATGTAGCGATCGGTTAACAACCTTTAATGTCACCATGTTCTCTGCCCCCAGTGAAAATTTAGAATTCATCTCTCTGGTGATTTCAACTTTTTTAGGCAGAGGGTTTGTAACATAATCAATGATACTGACGATAAGTAACAAAGCGAGATATGCCCCACCGATGAATAGAAGATTCGGTGAGACAGTGTACAGCACAATAGGAATGGTAACTGGAAGCAGGAAGATTAGGAGTCGGTTGGTTATATGCATCTTTTTCTAACGTGGAATTTCTACTTCAGCGAGTAGTCGGTCAATTACATCGTCTGGTGTTAACCCCTCTATTTCGGCATCAGGCTTCAATAGAATGCGATGTCTGTATACATGGGGTGCTAAGCATTTCACATCATCGGGTAGAATATAGTCTCGACCTTGTAATGCTGCGTAAGTTTTGCTTGCTAACAAGAGGGCAATTGAGGCACGAGGACTCCCACCTAACACTAACTCATTGGATTTACGCGAGGCTTCAGCCAAGTTGACAATGTAGCTGAATATTGAATCCTCAACAGTGACTGTCTGTATCATCTCCTGACACTCCTGAAGCGAAGCACTGTCAATTACACTTTCGACTCCTACTGCATCTAAGCGCGTTGCGTTAAATCCGTGATGGTAGTTTACCAAAATTTGTGTTTCTGCCTCTGGACCTGGATAATCTACGCGTAGTTTGAATAGAAACCTGTCGAGTTGTGCCTCCGGGAGTGGGTAAGTTCCCTCATATTCAATTGGGTTTTGTGTTGCTAATACGATAAACGGCAGAGGAAGTTCATGACGCACACCATCAATGCTTACCTGTCGTTCCTCCATACATTCAAGGAGTGCCGATTGCGTTTTCGCGGGTGAGCGGTTGATTTCGTCTGCAAGCAGTACATTTGTGAAAACAGGTCCACGTTTCAAGTTGAATTGATTTGTAGCTAAGTCATAAACACTCGTGCCAACAATATCAGAAGGCATCAAATCAGGCGTAAACTGTACACGGCTGAACTTTCCAGAGACCACCATCGCTAAAGTCTTTGCCATAAGGGTTTTTGCGGTACCGGGAACACCTTCTAATAGGACATGTCCACCTGAAAATAGACTGACGACCACGAGTTGGAAGAGTTCTTCTTGACCGACTATAATTTTTTGAGCTTCTTGTTTAATTTTCTCAAAAACTGTTTGAACTATATTTTCCATAATGCTTTGCTTCACGCCTCTACGTAGTTGAAAACTACGAATGGAAATTGGAATATGGTGATTCCGCCTAATGTAAATGACTTCTACCAGATCAATGCCGAATGTACTGTTGCATGCAGGAGATAACTATTTTGTTCTACGGATCTTCGCTGTTGCACGGTATGCTTCAACTCTTTTCGCTAATTCAACAAGTTGTGCTTCTGAAATATTATTAGACGGTCCCAGATCCAATAGCAATTTGGTAAGTATTCCGTCTTCATCAGTTGCACCACGATTCTCCAATTCCTCTATGAAGTTTCCGGTGTTTAAATTAGGATTGACTCGCCAGCGTATCCCCAAATCTGCCTTGAATTTATCTCGGATGTGACTTAAAATCTCCATGCGTGTGTTCCCTTTTTGATATAGACTTGTCATTGCGTGGACATATTCCGAACTCAAACGTCTATTATTCTCGCGCACATCCAAAGGTTTTCCGAACCGTCTGCCTCTCAGCACCAGGAAAGCAAAGAGAATCAGACAGATGTAAACAGCACCTAAACCCCCTGGTGTATTGAAAATGAAATTCATTTGTGAATTGCTTCTATTTGATGACTTCTGGATGTAATATTTCCCCTCAAAAAGACCGATGTGTGCGTTGCGGGGAAGTGTTGACATAAGATTGAAGAGCAAAGTAGCATTGCGACTATCGTGCAGCCCGTTCTCACTGAACAGATGTGCAGATGTTGCGAAAAACACTCGTCCTTTACCATGGCGTAGTGTCACAACAACACCCTTATTCTCTGTACCATACAGGACCGCTGCATCTCGTTGAGAAGTATCAATAATAAAATGTGTCCTTGAACGAATTTCGTCAACTGGATGTAACGGAAAAAATAGTTCATCACTAATTCTTTGTGATAATTCCAGTCTATTTGATAAATTTCTCGATTTTAATCCGTACGATGCGACAAGTCCTTCCATCGCTTGATGGTTTCCTCCACATACGATTAAGGTGCCGCCAGATCTGACGAAATCTTGTATATTCTGAATCTCTGTTGCAGTGGGTGCTTTTTTTAGGTCCTGTAGGAACAAAACATCATACCTTTTCAGATGGGAAGAATATTTTTCCGATATTTCTGTGGGACGAAACTTTAGTTTACGCAAGATGATATAAAGCACACTTTGATTTTCAGGCGAATCACATGAAAATTGAGAACAGGTTAGGACAATTAGAATCAGAATAATAATAGAATATTGGGGAATTCGCATATATTGTCTCTGAAATAGTGTCCTGATTGGTGAAGGCGTGAGAAACCGATATATATTTAATGTTTCACATAGACTTTTTGTAATATATCTCGATAATTTGCTACAGTCTCTGCATCACAGGGTTTGTATCCATACCATACCTCGTCAAAAACTGTTATCGCTGGTCCCAGGCTTTTCTGAAGGTGCATGTCTACTTGTGATTGGTGAAGGTACTCACGATTAGTAAGGCTTTTATCGTAAGGAAGAATGCCTCGTTCCTGGAGATGTAAAAGAGCGGAGAGATATAGGTAGCGTAGTGCACTGCGGAAGTCGTTCGATTCTACTGCATTGTCAGCACGGACAAGGGCAGCTTTTTCTGTTTTTACGTGGTCTACTGTCACTTCTTCTGATACTTCGTCGTGAACTTCGCTAATTAGGTTCATGCGAATTTGTCTGATAAAAAAGATAACTACAACACCTAATGCTAATGCACCAAGTGGAAATAATACCCTCCCAAGGTTAAAACCCTGAACAGGTTTAGGTTCAAGGAGTTTAGCTAAATCTCTTTTATATTTTTCATGTGAAACTCTGGAAGTTGAACTGTCTGACTTTAATTCATCGCGAAATTGCTGTTCTTCTGCCTCCATTGCAGAAATCCCAGCATGATATACAAAACATAAGATGATAAGTAAACAAAATCTTAATCTCACAATCAGGATGCCTTTTGTTTAGCTTTAGGGTTCATGTTTAATCTTTCTGAGTAGAGTTGTGTAAATCCAATGTTAATTCGTAACCTGCATTTCAATATCATAAGCCTCTTTGCGAATCCGCAGGTCGAAGTACAAAAGGGTTGAACCGATGGATCCAATTGGCATCAATAGTGCTGCGAGGCATAACGAAACAAGAAGCCTAAACGAATACATAAACCATCCAATATCGTTTGGATTAGGCAAAAATACCAGACGTATAGACTCCAGAAATGTTGGATTTTCCACCGCAGGAGTTTTTGATACAAATGAGAAGATCAACTGAAAAGTAGTCTGTAAAATAATACTTAACATGACCGATATAATAAAAATAGCTACCATAATTCCAAATACTCGCCACCAACTCCCTTTAACCAATTCAGCAGAACGTCTGAATGCCGCAGTTGCGGAAGTTTTTTCAAATAGAATAGGAACACTATAGAGTCCCCATAGGACTGCAAAATAGATTGAAAACGGAATACCTATGATGGTTACAAAAGTTCCAAAAACAGCTAATATCCAGAGCAGTGAACTACCGAGAAGTGGAATAAAACACTTCAATGGTTCTTGTAAAGCATTCTGCGCAGTAATGTTCTTTTCTAAGAACACTTGCGAGGTAGCATAAACAAGTGCTCCACTTATGAATAGAGACAATAGAAACGTAGAAAGAAGAAAGCAGAATAGCGTCGCAAAGGTGTCCTGCATTCCGTTTTTGATTAGAATATACATATATGTCTGATCCTTAACGAACCCTATTACGATATATACTATTCCGATACCTAAATATAAGCTGAAATGACTCCGATAGAGCGTAAACATGCCATCTATGATATCTGTGAAACTCATCGCATGCCTGGGTGTAGAAGGTTCTGGCGTGTTAATATTTGGCACTAAATTATCGTGTTCTTGCATTGTTTCCTGCTTCTGAGTAAACTTATTGATATATGATTAGTTTATCGTATTTCGGTTTTTATTTCAAGATATTGTTTTGTTATTAATCTGTACATTTTAACTCAATCCTGAGTTCCTTTGCCACCTCCTCAAGCAATCTGCCTTTAACTTTTCCAGATTCGTAATTTGAGATGCTACGATCCAGTTCTTCAGTAACTTCTTGGCATATCTCAAGTCCGTCGTCGGGATCGTACTCATAATCCTCTAAAAACTGCTCCAGTTCCAAATGGCATACGAAAAATTCATAAAATGCAGATTGCAACTGCAGATGATTTACACGCGATGTAGGTTCTTTCATCAACTTAACTATTTGTTCCCGAACGGCAAATAATTCTGAATTCACGAGTGTTTCCATTAGTGCCCGGAGTTTGTTATCAGATAACGCTTCTACCTTTATGGTAGGTTAAATATTATCAGGAATTCCCCCGAGTCTTCGCGTCATTCGTCCTATATGTGATGTTTTCCGTTCAACTTCAACTATTTCCACGCGTCGTTTCAAATGTGAAAACTCTTCACTGGCTCCTAAAACAGTAAGCACGCACGTCTCATTTGCATCTAAATCAAATGCCAGATCGTAAGAATAGGCTTCAAAAAATTCTCGGAAGCCCTCTGCCAGAATTTCGCGGTCAACATTCTCTGCCAGCAGGGCATCAAGCTTATCTCTGCCGGCAAATAGCGACTCGTTCACAATCAAAAGAAGCCAATCTCGGAATTGCATGGGAATCATGTCTGTTAGGGATAGTTTTGTTTTGTTTGAGGTCATAGATGTTTCCTTTTTATATTTCGTAAGGGCAGATATTCTGTAACTCACGTTATATATTGTTTGAATTTTGAAAAATATAGGCGTTTGCCAGCCCGTTTTGGGCGCGGGAGGCAAACACCTATATGTAATACCAAATTAACGGGATCTGTAGCGCGAGGTCCCCGTGCCTCGCAATGCTAAACGCTATTAGAAAACTTATAATACCGTTAATTTGGTATTATGACCCACAGCTAAAGCAGTGGGATTGTTAAGTACTCACTTCAAACATCTGGCTTTATATTGGAAAACGGTTTATGATCCTACTCACCTTTCTTGATAGTTAGGCGGTAGTGTTTTCCAATCTTCTTGGTATCAAGAATGTTGTGTCCATCGTTGGTGAGACTCTTCGGCACGTTCTCAAACGGTTCACCATCGTCAATCGTGATTTCCAAGAGTTGACCAGCCTGCATCGTTTCCAACCGGACTTTCGCTTGGACGTAGTTGAATGGGCATGCGACACCTTTTAGATCAAGGCTATCAACGATTTCCTCAACAGGTTTCGTCTCTTTAATCACTTTCGGCTTCGGTGCAGGACGCGATTTGCGTGTTTTACGCAGACTCTCTTCCTCTTCCTCCTGCTTAATACGCATGCGTCCGTAGATGTTATGCGATTCTTCAACAAAAAGGGTGGCTTCTTCCACGCGGCGGTGTGCCAATTCGTGGTCGAAAGTAGAACTATCTTCTTCTGTTGCCTTAAACAGATGTGCACCGTATCCGACGAAGAAATTGCCGGGATCAAAAAAGCGGGTTCGGAATTCATTGATAGTCGTTGCATCGTCAATATATTGCAATCCGACAGTTGTCAAGAGACCGTCAGCGGCTTTAATCATAGCATTAAATGCCTTATCTGCTGATTCTTGGAAAGTTCCATCTTCCAAACTCAAACCAGATTCATAGATAAGCCGATCCGCTTCTTCCAACTTCATGGAGACAAGTGCGACTAACTTTCCAGCACACTCACCGACACCGGTTTTGAGTTGGTAATCTTTCGTGTCACCTGTGTCTATGTAAAATTCGGGTGCTTCCTCGTAAGAAGGAATCTTATCGTATTTGGACAAAATCGATTTAATTTCCACTTTACCGAGTCTTGCAACGTAATCGGTGAAGGTTTCCTCATCGTTTCGCTCTTGGGTGTACCTACCTGTTAACTCCTCAATGAAAGTTGGGATGTACCTTCCGTGGATTTTTCCTGTGGCAAGTCCGTAAGAACTCGCGTTTTCAACCATATGTCCACCGAGTAGCACCAAGTAGAAGGGAGCACTGTGTCCACCGACTCGTTTTGTAGAGCCGAAGAAGCCAATATTCGCGATGTGATGCTGTCCGCAAGAGTTCGGACATCCACTAATCTTAATCCGAAAGTCTTTGATTTCGTTCTGTACACCGGTTTCAATGAAATAGTTTCGCAGATGTGCTGCCAGACCACGGGAGGAAGATACACCCAGTTTGCAAGAGTCAGTACCGGGGCAAGCGGTAATATCAACCATTGATTCCGCACCAGGATCACCCAAACCGATAGCCTTTAGTTCGCGATAGAGCGCGGGTAGATCGGTCATTGTTACCCAACGAAGCACAATGTTTTGTTCCACTGTGGCACGGATAGTGTCTTTCACATATTTGCGAGATATGTCTGCTAATGCACGTGTTTGATCGGCAGTAATATCACCGAGCGGAAGTGTGAGCGTCACAAAAGCATAGCCGGGCTGCTTCTGTAACCGAATATTGGATTGATACCATTCTTCAAATCCGTCAGGTTTTGAGGCACCGTTAAGTTGTGTCGGAGATTTGAGCGGACTTTCATTGTAGGCATCCAAGTTATCCAGATATGAAGTCCATTCTGGATCGTGTCGTAGTGTTTCGCGATCTTCATACACCATTTTTCGGAATTCTTCAATGCCGTATTTAGCGATTACAAACTTCAGACGCGCCTTGTTTCTATTTCGACGTTCACCTAAACGGGTGAAGACTCTGCAAATTGATTGTGAAATTGGCAGAAGTTCCTCTGCTGGGAGGAAATCATCAAGGACCTTCGCCTGATGTGGAACTGCGCCCAGTCCGCCGCCGACAAAGAATTTAAAGCCGCGCTTAACTTCGCCATCAATCTCTTTGACTGCAGCTACTGCACCGATGTCGTGCATATTTGCTAAGCCACAAGCGTGTTCTTCACAACCGGAAAATGCGATTTTGAACTTACGACCAAAATCTTGTGCATCTGGGTGACCTAACAGGAACGCTGACAACGCCTTTGAGTAAGGTGTTACATCAAAAACTTCATCTTGGCAAACGCCGCTGATCGGGCATGCTGTGACGTTTCGTACAACATTTCCGCAAGCCTCTTTAGTTGTGATGTCCACACTTGCGAGACGGCGCATCAACTCAGGGGTGTTGTTGATGTCAACGTAGTGATATTGCACATCTTGACGTGTCGTAATGTGGATGATGTTATCCGAAAATTCTTCGGCAACATCTGCAAGCATTTCAAGCTGATCTGCTGTGAGTCCGCCGAATGGGATTTTAACACGGATCATCTGCGATCTATCATCGCGCTGTCCGTAAACCCCGTGCCGAAGTCTAGATTCGGTATAGAGAGACTCTTCAACTTGGCCAGCTTGGAACCGACCGAGTTGTATCTCATAAATCTCGATTTCACGGGCGACATCAGCAGGTATAGCCGATGCTTCGTAAACTCCCGCGTATTCAATAGCCATTCTATGCTCCTTATAACCTCATATTTGTAGTTTGCGTTAATTGGTGTCCGATTACTTCTATTTTGTAAGAACAATTTGCAAGCAGAAAATGATGCTGCAGAGGGTCGTGTGTTTAGAAACCTTATTATTAAATAGAATAGTATACACTAAAATGTAAGTAATATCAATAAGAATTTTACATTTAATCAGTTGGTGCGTCTCCCCAATCAGGAATTTGTAGTAATTCTCCATCTTGCATTGCTGATTCGTGTGCCACAATTCCCGGTGCACAATACCGGACTGCTTCCCAAACGTTGACCCGTGGTAATCGCTGCTGATTGACTGAATCAACAAATTCGTGCACCAGATAAGCATGTGAACCCCCATGTCCGCCTAAGTTATCCTTAAGTGTGTTAGGTAGGTATTCGTGCACTTGTATAGGTTGGATGTTCTGTCTCCCTTGCTTATCTGCCCATACACTTCCTGCAAGACTCTGTTCGTAACTTCCCTCGGTGCCATAGATACCGCTGGGGCGTTCACATCCAGGGTGACCTATCCGTCGAAACTCACAGATTTGCATGGTTGCACCATTGCTCATTGTAAAGAGACCGACTTCGTTGGAAAAAGGGTTTTTGTGGATAGTGTCCAACCGATACCAATCGTCATTTGGATAGATATACCCTTGGGCGGAAACCGAGGTTGCATGTGCGTTCATCACAGAGATTGGAAAACAGGTTGAGTGTGTCGGATAGTACATTGGGATTCCACCTGATTTGTCACGACCCCACTGTTCACCCCATCTCTTTTTCAATACGTCATAGAGTCCATGACTCATGTCGTGGAAATACTCAGCGCGACAGTGAACAAACTCGCCAAATGCTCCTTCTGCCGCTTTCTGACGACAAAAGGCTGCTTCGGGACGAAAGTAACTTGTTTCACCGTTCATATAGATCATACCAGTCCGTTCAACTGTTCTGACCAATTGTTCACATTCATCCAATGATACAGCAGCGGGAACAGCGGTGTAAACATGCTTTCCTGCTTCCATTGCTTGAATTGCTTGCTGTGCATGCATCCAATGCTGTGTGATGATGACGAGTGCATCCAAATCTGATTTGCAGATATCGTCAAGACTTGAATACGTCTCGGAAATTTCAAACTCTTTTGCCCATTTCGACAATCTGTCGGCATGTAAATCGCAGAGGGCAAGCCGATGCACGTCTGGATGTGCTTTATAGGATTGGATAAATGAGGGACCAAACATCCCTAAACCTACCATCCCAACACTAATACTCATCCGATTGCTCCTTACTCAAAATTTTTATACTATAAGATTTTGTAAATTCTATTCTCATGTGCGTTTGGCAACCGTTGTGTAGGACTTAACAAAACCTCAAGAATGTGGTAGAATCTATAAAAACCTATAAAACTCTACACTCTTCTTTTGATTTGTGCCGGACTTCCTGCTTCGTTGTTTCGTGCCTCTCAAGTGAGGTCTTACAGAAACTCCACAGGCGTTTATCGTCTCCTCGCAACTCGTGGCGACGGTGTTAGGGTCGGGCGGGACAGAGATTGATAGCAGCGTTGAGGTCTCTATTGCATTCAAAGTCACATTCTGTGCAATGATATGTCCGTTCAGAGAGCGTCAAATCTGTTTTCTTGTGTCCGCAGTTGCTACAGGTCGGACTACTCGCAAAGAACTGATCCGCTTCAGTTATCGGTATCCCACGTCTATCTGCCTTGTATCTAAGCATGGTAAGAAATCTTGAAAGTGCTGAATCCGACAACGCTTTTGCCAACTTCCGGTTCTTAAGTAGTCCGCTTTTCCAGCGTGATACAGCGTCTCCAAGATTATGGAGAGCGTTTTTAGAAGCATTTTGTGATAAATCAGAACACCAGTCAAACTTATCGTGTTTGACTGCGTTAAACTCACGTTTTATGTCAATATAGCTACGCCATTCGTCCTTGTCTAAGCCAGACTTAAAGGACGATAGACCGAAGTTAAACGCAACACGGGCATAACCCGCATGCTGCGACAGAAGCGTTGACTGCTTATTATTCGGATTGAGTGCTATCTTCTGGGAGCGGATCAGCATTATTCGCACCAAAGTTAGACTGCATTTGCAGTTGCGCGTCGTTGACGATTTTATCAATTTCTTCTGCCATTTTCTTTGATGTGTGTGACCGTCTACCATAGAGTTTCGCACAAAATACAGTCATGATTTCCATTACGTCTCGCGTTAGTTCCTCCTCAAAGGAAGGTTGCTTACTTTTATTGATAATGACAACTTCTATACCTTTGAGTTCACAGATACGGAAAACTATCTCTGCACCAAAGCGAAGGAGGCGGTCTTTATGTGTGATAACCAGACGAGACATTTGACCATGCACCATTAACTCAAGGAGGCGTCCGAGGCCTTGATTATTATAATTCATGCCACTACCTAAGTCTCTTATGATTTCAGTTTGCCACCCATTCTTATCGCAAAATGCTTCAAGGACAGCATGCTGACGCTCTAAATCTTTCTTTTGATCAGAACTAGAGACGCGCGCATAAGCAATTGTAGGATAAGTCAAATCATTAACACCCAGAAGTTCTGCTAAATCGGACATTCTTTGTCCGCCTGGGGTTCGGTGAGATGGCATAATTTTACCTTCCACTTCCCAATTCCGAAGTGCCTGAACGGACACACCTAAGAGTTTAGCAGCTTCACCAATCTTAACAAATCTATTATTCATACATATATTATAGCAGAAACAACAAGGCTTTGTCAAGTAAAAAACTACATAACTTTAGATTTTATGAGGTTCTTATAGGTTTTTGTAGTTAATTTTTAACTGCAACTCACCCTACAACTTGGAGTAAAATCTTTACAAATTCACGTGTTGTCCTAATGCAGCACGATATGCTTTAACTGCAGCTTCCATCCCAATATAGAGCGCGTCTACCATCAAATGGTGTCCAATAGAGACTTCAAGCAGTCCTGGTAATTTCTGCATCAAAGGTAGATTATCAAGATTGAGATCATGCCCTGCGTTTGTACCAAGACCTAAATCAAGTGCCTTTTCACCGGCTTTTTTCAAAAGCGAAAATTCGCGTTCAATTTCAGCATCGGTCTGCGCCATTGCATAAGATTCAGTATAGAGTTCAATTCTGTCCGCACCGATGTCCGCTGTTCTCTCTATCTGTTCAAGATCGGTTCCGCTGAACAGGCTAACACGGATTCCAGCATTTTTCAGAGTGTTTATTATTGGTTTCAACATGTCACCATCTTTTTGGACATCCCAGACGGTGTGGCTGGTGATTTCTCCGCTGACAACTGGGACGAGTGTGCATTGTGTTGGTTGCACCTTCAACACCATTTCAAGTAGGTCGGGGCGTGGATCACCTTCAATGTTATATTCAATGTTAATATTTTTTTTTGTGTTTATCTCTTTTATCCGTTCTGCGATTTCGTAGACATCCGAAGGTCTGATATGACGTTGATCTTCGCGCGGATGCACCGTAATGCCTTGCGCACCTGCATTGATACAGGTATCAACTGCAGTAAGGACATCCGGAATGTCACCTCCTCTCGAATTTCGTAATGTTGCGACTTTGTTGACATTGACGCTCAGGCAGATCATCCTTCCTCCTTTTCTGTATTGTTAATCTTCGCTCATGTCAAGAGTAAGTGCTTTTGACGAGTTTTGCTATAAAATCAACACTGACAGTTTTTAGATTCATGACGAACTCACAGATTGCGACGTAACCGGCGAGGAACTTTTTATGAACGCCACGAAAGGGACGAAGGAAGTTTCGCAGCGTCGTCCAGACACCTTCAATCGTATTTGTATGGATCTCGTAAAGACCATCACCGTCTGCGTCTCTTGCCCACTCGCCATCCTTATGGAGAACAATCTCACGGGCGCGCTGAATACGGTTATAGCCGCGCCAACCATCCGTATACACCGTTGAAGTCGGCAGCGTCCACTGATGAACGTGTGTTGAAAGCGTCGCAGAATCGGTGTGCCGCACAACACGTAATCTCAGGAGACCGCTTTCGCGACCTTTCGTCCCAACAATAGGCGGACGATCATTGTCATAAGTCCCATGTCCCCTGCGTTTATTGCCACGCCGACGCGGAGGATCCGAAGCATCAACGTGCTTATCGCCTTTTTCACCGGCGTTTTGAAACATCTCATCTGTTTCGACTTCAGCATCGGGTAAAGCAGCTTCGGGCTGTATCTGCTCTGCCGAAGTTTGGAGTTTACGTCTTATAGAAAGAACGGTTTGACGACTTAGACCCAGTTCACGCCCGAGTTGTGCACTTGAAACACCTTGACAGACACCGCGCAAAAGCAGAACGACCTGTGAGGGACGAAACTGTGTGCCAGCAAAGACCGTCCCGGTATAGAGGTTGTAGATGCTCTCACAGTGTTTGCAGCGATACACTTGTAGACCACTTGTTGCAGTCTTACGGAACTTGCGTGCCTCCGCCACGCTCGCTTGGCATTTTGGGCAACACAGCCCTTGAGGGTGGAAATGATCCAACACCCACGCTTGAACTTTTTCTTCATCCATGAGAGATTGTATTGGAAAGTCCATAGGTAACACTCTAACATAACTTTGAAAAAATAGCACTTACTTTTTACATGAGCCAAGTTTCTTTCCTCTAAAATTTCTATTCCCAACTTCAACGCCATCAATGAAAAGTTGCATTGAATCGTTCGTTGCATCAATGACTGCTGCGATATGATGCCATCTATTGAGTTGGATAACATTCGGTGGAGAATAGATGGATGCTTCGCCCGCGCCATCAGGCGATGCGGCTAATTGAATAAATCCACCTTCTTTAAGGTGTAGAATGTAACTCCGATTCTTGATATCAGGAACGCGTTCATCACCCCGATAAATAATCGGTGCGTATCTGTTTGGATAATCGGTCGGTTTAATCCATGCGGATACCGTCACCTGTTCCGTAATGTTGTCTAAAGTTTCGCTATCATCAATTTCGACCCAACTTCCTCCGGGAAGGGTAAGCGCAGTGCCTTCAACTATTTCGCCTGTTTCACGTCTCTCTGGCGGTATATTTTGATAGAGGTCTCCAAGTTTTTTGTGCCACTGTGCTTTTTCTGGCTTAAGTTCGGAGAGTCTTTCATATTGCGCAATCGCTTCTTTAATTTTATCGGTGGCTTCGTAACTTTCGGCAAGTTTCAAGATGGGTTTGGGATCGTTGGGATTCTCTTCAACCTTCTTCAGTTGTTCTGGTATCCATTTTTCATATAGTTTTCCGACTTTGGCGATTTTCTTCATTTCAGTTTCTGCTCTTCCGCGCGCGTAGCTGCTGTCAGCAACATTTGCCGCCTGCTGATATGCCGCAAAAGCCTCTTCATAACGTTTTGCACCGTGGTAACTTTTCGCAAGAATCGCGTACAAATAAGTCAAACGCCAACTGTTATCCTTACTCTCCTCTTTAGTGACAGCGTCATCAGCGAGTTTAATAGTTGTGTCATACATTTCAATTTCAAGACAGATAGTAGCAAGTGCACCGAGGAATGACGTGTCTTGTTTAAATTTGCCGGATGCAAGCGCGGAGTCGGCTTGGTTCAGCACCGCTTTCACCATGTCAGATTGGTTGCTTTTATGGAAGGCAACGGCAGCATAGTAAAAGCTGCGAACATTGTCTGGTTCTACTTTGCTAAGCATGCGGTATGTTTCAGCAGATTTTTGATAATCGTTAGTTTTCCAATAAATCTCAGCGAGCATTTCAATGAAAGCAGGATTGTCAGTATCTTTTTTAAGTTTATCTTCGAAAATGGTTATCAATTCATCAAGTTTCCCTTGATCTTTATAGGCATTTATCAAGGATTTGCGTGCGTCATCGCCACCAAATGTTACTGTAATATCAGGTGAACCGTATGTTGTTGAGACAGTTGAGTTTCTTAGCAGCTTTGTTGCTTCAATCTCGTAGAATTCTAATGCCAAGTCTGTTTTACCTTGTTTGAGGTATGCCTTGAGTAATTCCTCAGCGACTCTATTTCGCTCATAAGGACTATTGGTCATTTCGACTGCTTTCTTAAAAGCATCAGCAGATTTTTCCAATTCGCCAGTATTGAGAAAGTGTCGTGCACGTTCTTTTTGCATTTCATAAGTGATTGTGCCTTCATCTTCAGCCTTTTGTAACATCTCTTCTAAATTCCCCTGATAACGATAGAGGTTGACCAATTGCCGTTCAATACTTTGCCGATCCCATTCTGATGTGGTGTGTAGAATGGCGTTCTTCAATGCTTTTTCAGCACCATCTATGTCCTCATTGAGAAAATAAAGTTCTGTGAGTTTGAGATAAGTTTGTTTATCACCGTATGCTAATTCAATTGCTTTTTCATAGTTAGCGATGGCGGCATCTACGTTATCTTCGTCGGCATAAAGTTTGGCGAGCCGTGCGTAATGGACACCAACTTCTGGCTGCGTTTGGGTATATGCCTGCGCGAGTTCAAGTGCCTCGTTACGTTTGCCAGCAGCTTGTAAACTATTAACGAGCTTATCTTGATACTTAATGTTTTCTGGGTCAGTTTCAAGCAGTTGGCTCCAGGTTTGTGCAGCTTTTTCGTGCTGATTTATGCGTGAATAGAGTGTTGCAAGTTGCGCTTGAGATTCTAAGTCTTCAGGTACCGCTTTCACAATTCGTTCGTAGATTTCTATTGCTTCCTCTATTTGGTTAAGCTCCACGAATTCTTGTGCCATTTTGACGAATTCTTGTACAGGCGCGCGCTCTTTTTCGGTGTTTTGGGCTTCAAGTCCTGCCATGAAAGTACCCACTGTGATTAACATTAAAATGACTAAGAAGAAAAACAATTTTGATCGTGACATTGAAATATACCGCCTATTAAGGTTATAGCTATATCTTTGATCTTTTCCACTACGTCTTTCGGTTTTCATTTTTCTGTCTGTTGTTCTATTTCTCGGCAGGGACCTGTTCTTTCAGTTCTGATATTTCGTCTCGCAATGTCGCTGCCAGTTCAAAATCAAGTTCAACAGAAGCTTTATTCATCTGCCGTGTTAAGTCTACAATTATTGTTTCAATATCTTCTATACCAGTGACCTTCTCAATGATGGAGACAGTTTTTTCGGTTTTTTTAGATTTTTTCGTTACATATTCCTCAGTTGATTCAGAGATGAGTTGCTCAATTGCTTTTTGAATTGTTGTAGGCGTGATGTTATTATCTTCATTGTATTTCATCTGTATATCACGGCGACGTTGTGTTTCTGCGATTGCATCTGCCATTGCATTGGTTATGGTATCGCCGTATAACAGGACTTCACCATCAACGTTACGCGCAGCACGACCAGAAGTTTGCACTAATGAGGTAACAGATCGGAGGAAACCGGGACGATCAGCATCCAGAATTGCAACGAGTGAGACTTCTGGTAAATCAAGTCCCTCACGTAGTAGGTTTATACCGATGAGTACATCAAATTCACCTTCGCGGAGTTGTCGTAGGATACGCGCACGGTCAAAAACATCAATTTCAGAATGCATGTAGTTCGCGCGGAGACCTGCCTCAATGAAATATTCGCTTAAATCCTCTGCCATCCGTTTTGTGAGAGTTGTGACAAGAACTCGCTGCTTCTGCTGAACCCGCTCTCTGATTTTACCTATAAGATGGTCAATTTGTCCACGCACTGGATAGACACTAATTTGTGGGTCAATTAATCCGGTAGGACGAATGATCTGCTCGACGATTTGTCCGCCTTTTTTCTCTTCTATCTCATATTTGCCGGGCGTAGCCGAAACAAATATTACTTGTTTTAGGTAAGCCTCTACTTCCTCAAATTGTAGCGGGCGATTGTCTAATGCTGAAGGCAAACGGAATCCGTAATCAACGAGTGTTAGTTTTCTCGTTCTGTCCCCTCGGTACATTCCTTTCAATTGTGGGATTGTCACATGTGATTCATCAATGAATAGGAAAAAATCCTCTGGAAAGTAGTTAAGAAGGCAGTATGGGGGTTCTCCAGGTTGTAATCCGGATAGATGTCGAGAATAGTTTTCAATTCCTGAGCAATACCCTATCTCGCGAAGCATTTCCAAATCAAAGCGGGTTCGTTGTTCAATACGTTGCGCTTCCAGCAATTTGTTTTCTTTCTCGTATGTGGCAATCCGTTCATGGAGTTCAAGTTCAATGTTTATGAGAGCTTCTTCAAAGATGTCAGCATCCATCATAAAATGTTTTGCAGGATAGATTTCAAGAGAGTCTTGTTTACTCAATATTTCACCGGTAGTTGTGTCAATTTCACAAATTCTATCAACCTCATCTCCAAAAAGCTCAATACGGAATGCGCTTTCGCTATATGCTGGAAATACCTCAACCACATCACCACGTACACGGAACGTGCCTTGCCAAAAATCGACATCGTTTCGAACATACTGAATATCTACCAAAGAACGCAGGAATTCATCTCGTCGAATAGTCGCACCTATTTCTAAATCAACTTTCTGGTTTTCAAATTCGCGGGGTGATCCGAGACCGTAGAGGCATGAAACACTGGCAACAATGATAACGTCACGCCGTGACATTAAGGAAGCGGTTGACGCAAGCCGCATCCGCGTGATTTCCTCGTTTATCCGCACATCCTTCTCAATAAAAGTGTCCGTTGAGGGAATATATGCCTCTGGTTGGTAGTATTCATAATCGCTCACGAAATAATGCACGGCGTTGTCCGGGAAGAAGGATTTGAACTCACTGTAGAGTTGCGCGGAAAGAGTTTTATTTGGGGAGATTACGAGTGTTGGACGCTGAATGTTTTGAATCACATTCGCCATCGTGTAGGTCTTTCCAGACCCAGTGACACCGAGTAGGGTTTGTGCTCTATCGCCGCGTAGGATTCCGTTAATCAATTTATCAATCGCTCGTGGTTGATCCCCCTGCGGGTCGAAATCTGAGACTAACTGAAAAGGCTTTGATGGTTCCTCCAGGTCAACATTTATAGGAGAAATTGTCGGTCGTGAGTCAAAATGCTCTCTCATTCCTACTCCTTACAGCACAAAGTTGGTAAGATATCGTATTTCCATGTAAATCTAATTAACATTTGATATTATCACATTTAGTATAACGTGAGTTTGATAAAAAGGGACTATGATTCCCGTCCGTTGGGTAGAACGGAAAGGACAATAAAATCAAACACAAAATAGCGGTTCATGATACATTTGAAACTGAAAATAACGAAAAATTAGTGAAACCCAACTCTTTAATTAACTTTTGGATGGACACTCGGATTCTTATACCAAATTAACTTGATTCATATTGTTTTTCGATTTCACAAATCCATTGAAACCCGACATGTGCCTGCACAATGTCCCAGTTTTTTGAGACCCATTGACACCGATTGACAAGCACCTTTTCAAGAGCCGAAAATGTCTGACGGACACGATTGGCGATCACTTCTCGTAACAAAGGCCAAAGTCGTTCGGCAGGTTGTAGTTCTGGCGAATAAGGAGGCAATAAAATAACTCAATGCCCGCAGGCACTCACACTGCTCTACTCGTGTGAAACCCTGATGTTTTTTCTTTTTCATCTGTTCACAATAACATATCTAAAAAATATATACAAGAATAATTGCGTTAATTTGGTATTAGACCTTAAAGCATGCTACCGGGGGGCGAAGTATTTACACGAAACATTAAAAATACTTCCGCAAAAACCTGATCCTATTGTTATTGAAAAAATCGCTGAACATCTGGGATCAATCGGTGCTATTCATCAAACGCAACCTGAACTAAACCCCGGATAATTGGCGAAGGTATTGCATAATATTATGTATTAATATGACAAACTGAAACAGAAATATTTATTTTGCGTTATAATATTTCAAAAAGGGAGAAGGGCAGACATTTGATGAATTTTGTTGCAAAAACAGACATTGGTGCTCTCCGTGAAAGAAACGAAGATTCATACTTCGTTGACGAAAATATACGGTTATTTGCAATCGCGGACGGTATGAGTGGACATGCTCGGGGCGACGTTGCGAGTCGGATTGCGCTTCAAATTTTTGAGGAATGGGCAGCAGAAACACCTAATCCTTCAAGCGATTTGGGACCCATCAACAGACTCTCTATTTTAGAAAAACTCGCCATTGAAGCAAATCGACGTGTCTATGCCATGGGGCAAGAGTCATCCCAATACCAAAGGATGGGCACAACCCTCACAGCAGGCTTTGTAACACCGAGTTACTTGGCTTACGTCCACGTTGGCGATAGTCGATTGTACGTCCTTCATAACGACATTCTTACCCAGATCACCACTGACGATTCGTTAGTCCAAAAGATGATCGAGAAAGGTGAGATTACACCTGAAGAAGGTCGCGTCCATTCAAAACGGAACATCATTACACAAGCTATCGGTTTGGCATCAGAGGTATCGCTCGCCGCGGACGTTTGCCCACTTGCCCCTGGGGATACTATCTTTGCTTGCACGGACGGTTTGCACGATCTAATTACCGACGATACTGAAACTCGTAACATCATCTCTTCAGCACCCACACTTGAAGCAGCAAGCGAAAACCTAATTAGTAGAGCACTCGTCTACGGAGGCACGGATAACATCACCGTTCTCCTTGTTAATATTGATTAGTTTAGCGGGTATACTCTGGACAGAATAACATAACTCTCCTTAGAATTAATTCTCTTCATCTGCCGAAACAAGTCCCAACACCATTTCATCCTCATCATATTCTTCTGGTTCGTCAAATATAGGGATCCCATCCATCTCCGGTAACTCAACATGTGGGGCTTCTGCCCATAAACGTTCCAAACTATAGTAGGAACGTCTCTCCTCCAAAAAGATATGGACGACAAAGTCGACGTAGTCTAACAAAATCCAATCCGCTTTTTTCGCACCTTCCCGATGCCATGGTTGTTGATCCCAGTTTTCATCAAGTTCATCTAAGATTGCCTCTGAAATACCTTCGACTTGTACATCAGAGATACCGCTGAAAATCGCAAAAAAATCAGTAAAACAATCTAACTCACGTAGGTCAAGAATTACGGGGTTCTGTGCCCGGCGACTCACAGCAGCCGATGCGGAGGCTTTTACGATTTCTAATAAATTATTTGTTGGCATTAGATAGGTCTCCTAAAAATCAGGATGTTCATAACCGGCGTTGAACGGTATAGTTTTAGGTTTTGAGTCTAACCTGAGTTTGTCAATAACATTAGATGAATGCTAACAGTGTTTTGAGAATCAAAGTCTATTCGCACAAGAATCAATTTAGCATATAGGAGTATTTCACAAAAACATATTTACTTTTGTACTGTCACCCCAAACTTGTATTAACCAACATACTATTGTAAGTATGAATGGTATCAGGGTGAATTATACCTCCGTTTTGAAGAAGGTAATCAATTTTATATCGGGCAACGTCATGTACAGCCTGATTCAACTCTGTCTCCGCCAATTTTCTTACCTGTGCAGCTTCTTTGTATTCTCGTGTCGGCTCCGAAAAATCTGCCACATATACCAATTTTGCCGTTATACCCATTGAAGTATTGCCTGTTGTGTGGCACCGGATTGCTTCAAGAATCTCCAGATCGGTTATGTTGAATAATTCAATTGCATATTTCACCCCAACAATCGCGTGTAATAAGGCAGGCATTATTTTTTCAATTGGATCAAGTTCAATCCTATAACGTCTTATTGCATCGTACAGTTGGTCGTCACGCATCCATTTTGCTACATCATGCAACAGAGCAGCCAAATTAACTTTCCAGACATCAGCATTATGACATTGCGCTAATGTTACTGCGGTCTCCTGAACAGAAAGAACGTGGTCATAACGTTTTGGTGCAAGTTTCTTTGAAAGATAACGTTGAATTTCTATTGATTTTGGATGTTCCCTAAATTTTGTTAATGCAGGAAACGATGAATCTATTTTTCCGTTTACTAAAAACGATTTACTTGTCGTCATGTTTAATTTTAATATACTGCTATCTTTGTAGGTAAAATCAACACAGAATGTGTCAATTTAGAGACATCAGCCTATTCAGACTCCACATCATCTCCAAGGAGCATAGCAAGTGTCTCTTCCTGCAATTCATTTAGGACTTGACGTTCTATTTCTGTTAATGTTTCTACTTCTGTCAAGGGGGTGTTGATATGATATTCCTCATTGAGCCATTTTCCTAAATCAATCGACTTGCATCTTTTACTACAAAACGGAAAATTCTCTGGTAATGGGTCATCTTTTTTAAAAACAAATTTATAAGCAGTTCCGCAGATACTACATTTAATTTCCATGTTAACTCCTATACTACTATAACGTAAGTTTGATATTAGAATCCCAATGTCCGTAAAAAATATTATAAAGAGTTGGGTTTCACTAATTTTTCGTTGTTTTTAGTTTCAAATGTATTATAAATCGCTATTTTGTGTTGATTTTATTGAATTCTCCGTTCTACCCAACGGACAGGAATCATTCAGGGCTATTTAGTTTTAGGCTTTTTTCCCATTTTAGACGAAAAGTCGCGATTCGGAGATCGCTCCTACAGGGGAAAGTCTTAGATTGAAAATCTAAATATTCGGAGAACTAAATAGCCCTGGGAATCATTGTATCCTTTTTTCGAACTCATGTTACTATATCATCTGTAGAGGACAGAATTTCGTCCTACATATAGTATTACCATTTATAGGTATAATCGGTGTTTGTCAATATATGCTGCAACCGCTTCAGGAACGAGATACCGGATTGAGGTGTTGTTTTGCACACGTTCACGTATTTCGGTAGCCGACATATCAAACCCTGTTATCCGAAACATAGTAACAAGGTTGCGAATTTCTGAGGGAACACGTTCAAAATCATAATTCGGACGCGTTGTGGCAATCAATGTACACTGCCTGAGGACTTCATTAAAGTCTTTCCAAATTTTATATTCAATTAACGAATCTGCACCGATAATCCAAGCAAGTTGAGTCGTTTCCCCATAAAGGTGTCGCAATGTTTTAATCGTTTGAATAGTATATGAGGGACCGGCACGATCCAATTCAATCCGTGACACCTCAAAATACGGGTTTTCCGCTGTCGCTAACAGTACCATCTGATACCGATGCTCAGCAGAAACCATATCCGGTTGTGATTTATGCGGTGGTCGTGCAGCGGGGACAAACAGAATTTTGTCGTAACCTAAACCTTCACGCACCTGCTCGGCACTTAGTAAATGTGCGTTATGAATAGGATTAAAAGTGCCCCCCATGATAGCGATTTTCATCTGCTTCTTGTTAGTGTGTTGACCGAGAGGATGCTCAACTAATTTTTACAATTCATCACTTGCGTGTGTCCTAATGCTAAATTAACTTGATTCGACATCTTCGGATAAAGTCGGCATTGTGAGGAGGACCCCAAATCAATGCCGAATACGCGTCCGGTATTCGGCGGGAACCTCACACTACAAATCGGGTTAAGTGGGTATAAGATAAACACACAAGTTTTGAATTGATACTTTAATTTTTTTTAACCTTTTAAATTATATCAATTTCCTCAACATAAATCAAGATAAATTCTCTGACATACTCTCCGCCCTAAAGGGCGAAGGTTCTTTTGTTCGGACATCAGAAATTTTATTTTCTGAATAACATTTCTTGTTTCATCTAACATTGCTCTAAAATAGAGTCTTACAAGTTATCCACAAGCGTTTATACTTTCCGTATGCCCTACGGCAAGTGATTTCAAGTTTATTGCAGCGTTCACATCACGATCAATCTCATATTGACATACAGAACAATGATATATTCTTTCTGAAAGCAATAATTCTTCTTTCTTATGTCCACAGTTGCTACAAGTTTTACTACTGGCAAAGAATTGTGATGCTTCTATTACTGAAATACCTTTACTTTTTGCTTTCGTTTTCAGCATAGTAAGGAAATTGCCTAAAGCACTATCTGATAACGCTTTAGACAACTTTCTGTTTTTCAATAGATTAGTTATCTTCAATGTTTCAATACATATTACTGAAGCATTGTTTACAATATCAGTTGTCGCTTTATGGTGAGCATCTTCTCTAATACAACTTATACGATAATGAAGCCGTGATAATCGTTCTTTAGCCTTATACCAGTTTTTTGACCGCAACACTTTCTTACTCAATGAACGATTTACACGTTTCAACAGGTGTGTAAAGTTTTTGGCATGAACATCACGCAGCTTTTGTATTTGGATACCAATATCTGTTCCAGGCATCATTCTTCAACAAACACCGCCAAGAAAGCACAGCATTGATCCCCGGTTTCTCCCATCTCATAGAAGCTTGTTTGCATCTTTGTCCGACAACATGTTTACATGCACTCTCAATCACACCACTTCCAATCTGATACCCCTTTTCCCGAAACTTTTTATACCGCATACGATCAGAATGTTTTTCAAAATACTTCGCTTCTCTTTCTAAGGTTTCACATACTTCCAGGTTTTGAGCAGCTAAGTTTCGGATGCGTGCGACTACTTCTGTGATGTTGCCAGCGTCCAGCAGGGGTTCCACCTCTTTTATCCATTTTCCGGTAGTTTCTGTTTCAGTCTCTCCGAAGGCGTGTTTGGCAACATTGAACAGATGAGATTTGGCGTGCATATAATCCACAATCTCAACAGCGTTTGGGAAGTATTTATCAGCTAAGTTCCAAATCCACGCCGCACCATCTCCGATAAAGACAATCTCCTGGTTTGTTATAGTTTCTTTATAGATACCAATGTTCGTTGCTAACGCAAACAACTCCTTACCAAAGTGTTCCGCATCAGAACGACTGGCAATATACCGGATGCTTGATGTTCTGGCACTCGGTGTCGCATCAGAACCGTGTTGTGGATAGTCTTTGTAAATACAAGCCAACTTTCACCTCATGCCACCCATCAGGTGAGTTCGTGTGGCACCCATCACAACTCACATACCACCGCTGATTGTCTTCAAGCGTTTGTGTTTCCACTTGTTCTGGCACACACAACGCTTCTGACCATTCACCCACTTTTTGATGCAGTGTCGTGTGGCTGACTTCTATCCCCTGACGCGACAACTCCTCAGAGGCTTCTCTAAAGTCAAGACGCGCGGCCAAGCGACACATCGCTTCTGCCACACGACGCGTGTATTGTCCACGCAACTTTTGCTTAGCATCCCACGGCACATAGGTATGTCCAAGAGCACAACGATACACCCAACGCTCAACACTAATAACGCCACAAAGCGTCGTGAAATGTCGCGCTCTCAGACGCAACGGACGACATGCTCGGCGACACTCAGGACATTCAATAGGTTCACGGACTTTCTCACCAGCCTCTTTAGAGATGCACATCTCTAAAAGCCTTTGTTCCCACGAACGAACCGCTTCAGATACAAGAACCTCCGCATCTTCTAACGATACACACCCCTCTGAGGTGATGTCTCTCACAAGATCGTTCACCTCTTCTACAAACTTGTTCGCTTCTTCTCTAAACTCATTGATTTCACAACTTTTTAATGATATACTAAACATTGGTATCCTCCTTGATAAATGGAAGTTTTAGGAAGGATACCATTTTTATGAATATATCGCAAGTTCTCCACTCAAATCACATTCATGCCAAAAACTTTACACACCCCGTTTCAACTTTCTTTCATATCGTTTCAAGGGTCGCGGATTATCATATTTAGTCCCATCAGAACACGTTGCTAATGTATTTATACCTACATCAATACCGATAACATTGTTTGTTGAATTTTCAACATTATAGGTGTCATCTGCTACCTCTACCGTTATAGATACAAACCATCGGTGTGCTGTTCTGCTTATAGTAACTTTGATAATCGGACCAACAAAACGTAACTTCTCAAACATTTTTACCCAACCAATCTTGGGTAACCTAACGCTTTTACCTTTCACTTCCACAGATTGATTATTCGTTGTCCAACTTTGTTTACCACCACGTCTCTTGAACTTCGGAAATCTTGACTTCTTATCAACCTAGTTCTTAATGGCAGACGAAAGATTATCAAAAATACTTTTATTCGCCACGACTTGATCTTGTTCCTTCACCCAATCATATTCGTTCTTAGCTACGTTAAACCTTTTATACCAAATTAACGGGATTAGAAGTTTTCTAGTAGCAGTTAGCATTGCGAGGCACGGGGACCTCGCACTACAAATCCCGTTAATTGCGTATTATTTAGTTTGGAAGCAGATAAAAAATTGTCTTTATCTAACTCTGATTTAAAATCTGCCAAGGCATGATTATACGCAAATCTTGCATAACCACATTGCTGGGCAAACCAACGCCTCTGTTTGTTATTAGGATCCAATGCTATCTTATGTGTTTTATACATGATATACTGCTTCGTGTGAAGATTCTGTTTCCCACTTCTAATGGAGTGATAGGTGTTAGAAGCACCTATCACTGAAACAGTCTAATGAGTATATCATTTATAGTAAAATATGTCAACACCTTTTTCTAACATAAATTATATATCGCTACTACATCCCCGCCTTAAAAGGCGAGGTTTTGTAGCGGAAGATTTGATAAGAAAAACATCTTGGTTTAATGTGATTACTCCGAATAATTAAAAACATAAAAATCTACGCAATTAGTAGATTTGGACTTGAGAATTCTTTGATTTTTTTGTTAAGAGAAAATAGGAGAGTGCCTTTTAGCCAGAACTTATATACAATACCAACCAAAATTTTTTAATCTTTGTTTTTATTCAATTTTTTCAAATAACGCCATTCAGATTTCTTCTTCGTAGGAGTAGCCAGTAGAGTCTTGGCTAAATCTTCTGGGATTCATCTATGCGGTCATTGTAACCAGAGCTTTTATACTCATAGTATATGTCGTTCTTTTTAAAATCCCCTCTATCTTCATTTCTTTTGACTTTTTCACAATCATGCTTTTTTATGACAGGACTTACAGGGTTATTTAGTTTTAGACTTTTTGTCCATTTTAGACGAAAAGTCGCGATTCGGAGATCGCTCCTACAGGGGAAAGTCTTAGATTGAAAATCTAAATATTCGGAGAACTAAATAGCCCTGCCTTGATTACAGGGTTATTTAGTTTTAGACTTTTTGTCCATTTTAGACGAAAAGTCGCGATTCGGAGATCGCTCCTACAGGGGAAAGTCTTAGATTGAAAATCTAAATATTCGGAGAACTAAATAGCCCTGCAGGACTTACGCAATAATATACAATTGTGTTATACTGTTCTATTATGACTACATTTACACTATCTGAAAAGAAGCAAAACTTATATTCCGATTACTGTCAATTTTTGTTAGCAAGTTTTACTAATTTTACTCAAACTTGTTTTGCTGATCGGACACATAAGTGGAACCACGATCAACTCAACCGTTTTCTGAGAAACGAAAGCATTCCTTCAAGCGAACTCTGGAAATCCGTTGAACCGGATATTGAGTTTGATAAAGATGGATACCTGATTTTTGACGATGTTGTGCTGTCTAAAATATATTCGAAACTAATTGAAGCTGTCTACCCTCAATGGAGTGGTAGCGACAAAAAAGTCATTGCAGGCATCGGCATTGTCACGTGTGTCTATGTCAACCCAAAGACACACGAGTATTGGATCATTGATTACCGCATTTTTGACAAAGCCCATGATAGTAAAACCAAAATAGATCATTTACTTGATATGTTGCACGATGCGGACTTCAAGAAACAACTCCCGTTTCGGATAGTGCTGATGGATGCTTGGTATGTGTCCATGAAAGTGATGAAAGCGATTGAAGCACTTTCCAAGGTCTACTATGCGCCACTGAAACGCAACCGGCTTGTGAATGATACTGATGGCGTTGAACCGCACCAGCAAGTCCAAAACTTATCTTGGTCTCTATCAGAAACGACACTGGGTAAACGCGTGCATATCAAAAGGTTTCCGAAAGGGCATCAAGTGAAGTTGTTCCGGATTGTGTCTGATACAGGACGCACGGAATATATTGTGACAAACGATTTATCTCAATCGGATGCGACTGCGACAAAACAACAGTGTCAGGTTCGCTGGAAGATTGAGCAACTTCATCGTGAGATCAAACAGACAACCGGTATTGGAGACCAATGTCAATGTCGTTCACTGCGTGCTCAACGAAACCATATTGCGTGTTGTTTCCAGGTCTGGGTCTGTTTGAAACGTGTTGCCCGGAAAACCACTCAAACGATTTACCAACTTAAACAAAGTTTATTGGATGATTATGGACAACAACAACTCTCTAATCCTTCAATAATATTCAAAACTGCGTAAGTCCTGAGTATATGAAATTTCATCCAAATGTCAAGAAAAATCAGTTATACCAATTAACCCGATTTGTAGCGCGAGATCTCTGGGTCCTCCTCACAATGCCGACTTTATCTGAAGACGTCGAATCAAGTTAATTTGGTATTAGTTCCGTAGGAACGATATGTAAAACAAAACGGAATAAACATTGCGTCCCTACGAGACTAAAGACTCAAAAAATTGTAATATGTAATTGCATCATCTAATACCAAATTAACTTGATTAAAAGTTTTTTGATAAAGTCAAGCATTGCGAGGCACGGGGACCTCGCGCTACAAATCCCGTTAATTGGGTATAATACCAATTCTGATAAATAAAATCCCATTACGGAGTATTTATGACATTTTAAAGCGCATCTTATGTTGAGTATAAGAGGCGCAATGAATTGCGCGACTACAAACGCGTTTTTTGTTAATGTGATGCCATCATTCAGAAATGGTATAAGTATCAGTTAATTCAAGTTTTTAGACGACTTGGTTCCATCACTTTCTTTTGTATAAAGGTAGATAAAGCCAATAAATCCGCCACCAACCATGACGGTATAGAAAATGAGAAATATCCGCGAATCAAATATAAGTGAAACTACAAATAGAATGACACTCAAAATGATAGTAGCAAAGAATAAACAGATTACCCGAATTGCTAACGGAATTATTCCTTTTAAATCCCCTATTTTTCCAGTAGTTTTCTCAGATAGAGGCAGTCGATATTTTGGTTTTTCGAAAAATATAGTGTAGTAGAGTAAGATGACTAACCCTGGTAATACATCCAATATTCCCTCAGGTCCGCGAAGGACAATAGCACCAAATGCAAACAGAAGACTATATGGCATAATAATGTAAAATATAGTAGTTCCCAGAACGCCACGCCATAGGTCATTCGGGGATGCAAGTGGTGCAACCCTAAATATCCACGATGCTTTCCAATGATCGGAATACCTAATGGCAGTCAAAAAAACTTGAATAATAAACATACCGTAAAGACCGTACAAGAAAGGAAAAAACGGATTTATCCTTATGGTGTCCGAATCATCAAATATGTCTGTGCCAAAAATGTCAAAACCCTGATCCAGAATAGAAAAAAACGTGAATCCACCGATAATTCCAATTGAGACGAAAAGTCCTAATTGTACCCGCCTATCACGACTCAGATAGAATTTTCCAAGGTAATAACCAGCACGGGTAGAACTTTTTTGGAATATTCTACCCAAGAGTGGTGGTTGAATGATAAGTTCGGGTTTTCGTGGATACCCAGATTCTAATAGATCGGGTTTTGGTTTATGTCTTAATTTTAGCCGATCAGATTTTCGTGGATGCCCAGATTCTAACAGATTCGATAGGTACACTGAATAGCCATTTGCGATACTCCGCAGTGGAAACATCACCAAAATCAGGGTTGAAACAACTGCCATACTTGCTAAAATCAGAAAGTGCCACTGAAGTTTTCCCAGTGCAAGCAAGACCGCACCTGCAAACCATCCATTTGGTAACGCATAAAACCACTTTAGAGATGATGTCAGTTTTTCCACTGTGACATCTCTTGACAAGCGGGGAAGAAGAAGCAAGAGCATAGGAAAGACGACTGGAAACACAAATTGCGCAGACTGTGCAATGTTTCGGAGTTTTTTTTTGGTGTAGAACTTTGCTAAAAATCCAGAGAACGTTGTCATTACACCTATTGTAAAAAAGCCTGACAAAAATGCAAACGGGAGATAGACAATAGGAAAAAAGAATTGGTACCCTGAAGACTCTCCTTCGCGGATCCAAATACCACAGATAGTCGGTAACAGATTTAGACTCGCTATTAACAGAACAGGGTAGGTGAGTGCCTGTGTCAACTTTACAAGAAAGTAAGTGCGCGATGACACCGGCGTATGGGCAACAACCGGGTAGTGTATTGGATTAAGTAGCAGATCAAATTGTGGTAGTGACCATAAACCTACCATCAGCATTGATGTAGTTATTCCTAAAAGCGTGTAACTAAACAGATCTATAGTAGCGAAGAACGGTATAAACGCGTAAAATGCACTGATGGCAATACAAAACAAACAGTTCACACCGTACGTCAAAAATGAATTACCACTTTGGGCACGGTTCGCTACCATCTTCTCAGCATGCAATAGATATTTGTACTGGATTGGGCATGCCCCAAATTTTGCAGCGATTTTTTGACGTAGTTTGCCAGTAAAAAACTTGCTGCTGAAAGACTCACGCATCAGGGGGTGCCTCCGTCACAATTCGAAGTGCTTCCTGAGTTTTTTCTTCAGATCCTCTTGTTTCTGTGAGTTCAACAAAAATATCGTTGAGTGCTGTCTGATTTGTCTGCTGCCGCAACTCCTCCACCGGGGCATCAGCGATAAGTTTTCCGTCATTGATTATCATAATTCGCGGGCAGAGAGTCTCAGCGACTTCAAGTATGTGTGTGCAGTAGAGAATTGTTTTCCCTAAATCGGCTAAACGTTGGAGTAATGATTTCAGAAAGGTAACCGTTGTAACATCCAGATTGGTAAAAGGTTCATCTAAAAACAGAACATTAGGATTATGCAACAAAGCGGACATAATGATGCATTTTTGACGCATACCTTGTGAGAAACTGCTTATCCTTTGGTTTGCCTGCGTTTCCATGTCGAACAATTTTGCGAGTTCAACAATTTTATGAGCGATTAGTTCTTCCTCTACATGATAGAGTCTACCCATCAACTGCAAATGTTCTACTAAAGTGAGGTGTTCATATAGGTGTGCTTCTTCTGGAACGTATCCAACATGCTGCTTTAATTCAAGCAGTTCGGTTTCCGCACTATATCCCGCGACTGAAATATCTCCAGATGTCGGTTGCAGTAAGCCGACTAACATCTTGAGTGTTGTGCTTTTCCCTGCCCCGTTCGGACCGAGATATCCGACAATTTCACCTTTTGCAGCTTCAAAACTAATATCGTCAACCGCTTTTTTGAATCCATATTCTTTTGTGAGATGTGAAACATGAATCATTTACAGTTTGTCCTTGTATTGTGGTATGGCTGATGTAATCTTATTTCACATGATACCATATTCACAGAACACAATCACTTTGATTTCTTCAAGATCGTGTCAAATGAAGTTCACATCTATTGTAGAATATGCTATACTTTAACTTACAGTCTCAATCATGAGTGCGGAGGTGACAACATGAGCATTACCCAATTTACAATGGAAGAGGTTCGCTGTTTTAGTGAACGCCAGACACTTGAAATCCGTCCCTTGACTTTTCTGGTTGGAGAAAATAGCACAGGAAAAACAACAGCACTTGCCTGTTTCCATGTGTTAGCAGATTATTTTCAAAGGCGAGGAATAGATTTTAATTCACATCCTTATTCCATGGGAACTTTCCGGGATATTGTCAGAAATAGCAAAAAAAAGGAAAAAACTTTTAAACTTGGATATGCGTATAAACACGAAAACGAAGATGTTGAAGTGACAACTGAATTTGCTGAAAAAACAAGTGGAATTGAACCAGTTGTAAGATCAATTATAATGAAATTCACTGATGGAAAAATCGTTTTTGAGAGCGAAGAAAAAACAGACATGGACGTTCGTTTGGTTTCTTTTAATCAAAAACAAAATCAATATCAAATTGTTACATCATCTGAGGTATTAAACAATTATCCTCTTTTCCTCTTATTACATTCTTTACAAGGCGAATCAGAAGGGGAAATCGCATTTTCTAATTATTTGAAGAAAAAAAATAAAAAGGCTGAAAGAAGGAGATTTGAACCTTTTGATCCCCTACAAAACTTGTCAATATTTAGTACGTCTCCCGTTCGCTCGCGTCCTAAACGGACATACGATCCAACGCGGGAATTTAATGATCCCGAGGGAAGCGATGTTCCTATGTATTTAATGCGCATTGAAGCAACTGAAAAAAAAGATTGGGAGATGTTAAAACAGCAATTAATTGAATTCGGCAAGAGTTCTGGACTGTTTCAGAGCGTAAAAATAAAAAAACTTGGTCGTTCCCTTGGTGCCCCGTTCCAATTGCAATTTAAAGTAAGAGGTCCTACCTCTAATATCATTGATGTCGGCTACGGTGTCAGTCAAATTTTACCAATTTTATTTCAGGTTTTAAATCCTGGTATATCTCAGAGAACTCGGCGGCCTAGATTATCAAATTTTACCTTACTTCAGCAGCCTGAAGTCCACTTACATCCAAGAGCACAAGCTGAATTTTCCTCTTTATTGGCAAAATTGGCTAATCAGGGAAATCAAACTTTCATCGTTGAAACACATAGTGACAATATGATTGACCGTGCCCGCATTGACATAATGAAAGGTAACATTAGTCCCGAAGATGTGTCCCTGGTCTACTTTGAACCAAAGGGAAATATTGTCAAAGTACATAATATCAGTTTTGATGAAATGGGAAATCTCATCGGTGTACCGACACATTATCGGAATTTCTTTTTGAAAGAATCTAAACGGCTTATGGGTTTTGAGGATTAAATTATGTGTGCTATTTTGGATGCCGATGCTTTTAGTAAATTCAAGGACCCTGAAAATGAAGATATGGAGCCTGTGTGGAAATGGTTGGAAAACAAAGACGGCAAAATCGCTTATTCTGGTACGGAAAAATTTGAAACTGAATGGAATCAAGGAGGGATGAGTGACTTCAGAGATGAACTGAGACAAGCCGGTAAAATCAAATTGGTATCTCCACAAGTTCTACAACAAAAAGAGGATGAACTCAAAGGAAAAATAAAATCGAACGACGAACACATTATAGCTTTGGCAATTATTGCGAATGTAAAAGTATTAATCTCAGGTGGAGATGCAAAATTAATCAAAGACTTTAAGGATCGTGCTTTAGTTAGAGGCAAAGTGTACTTAAGAAAGCAGCATGCACGCCTACTAACTAACTATAGTTTGGACAATTTCATCCCGTTAGGACTTCCGATCAGGTGTTAGATTTGTTTTGTAAACACTCTTACATCTCTGAATTCTGTTAGAAATCACTACATTTTGGACACTATTTTTGCGATTATCGTAAAAATATGTAAATCTGGTCAGTTTCATGTAGAATCTTCAACTATCTTTAGATTTTTCTTTGAGTTTTGTCTCGACTCGTAACTCGCAGAAAAACATTGTTGTTGGAAACATCGTTGCAAATAAGCGGTCATCAACCCGCGTGTCAGATATTTGGCTTTATACCAATGCCTATTTAGTGCCAGCAGCACGTCTTCTAAGTCAAGAGGCACATCGTCTATATTCGTTTCCGATGCTGTGTTGGTCGTTGTGTTTGTGAAAATGAGTTGTGTGAGAGTTGCTGCGACAAAACTGAGTTGAGCAAACCGGTTCAAACTCTTGCGTTTTCGGAGTTGATATGTATCAAAACCGAAGTTCTGTTTGACATCTCGAAATGCGGTTTCAATCTGCCACCGATTTCTATAGTGTTGGATCAACTCGTCTACCGGACGCTCTAAGTCGGAGGTGAATAAACAAAAATAGCGATAGGGTTTAGACTTCTTTGGGCGTGTGCGTATCACAACGAGCCGCACATCTACCGGACACATCTTTGTCCGCACGATTTTGTCTGCGACAGAAAGGGTCTTGTTTTTCACGATGATATCTCTATACTGCAGATAGGGTAGATGCACACGACCTCCATAACGTTTCGGTCTACCTTGTCCCTGTTGCTTGGGTGGTTTGGGTATATAATAGAACACAGCATTTGACTTTGTGCGACAGAGTAAGTGGTGTCCTTGTGAAAGGATTTGTGTAAACACCTTGCGTCTATTAAAGCCTCTGTCAAATACGATCAGACCCGCAGGCATCTGAGCACAGATACGCTTGAGCACAGCAAGACTGCTATCCCGTTTTTTGCCCGGACACATCACCCGAGCCGCTAACGGAAACAGACGCACCCCTTGTGGTGTTTCACAGAGCCAACCGATAGCACCGAACTCGTGTCCGTGATGGAACTTCGATTGGTTCTTGTTGCGTTTGTTATACCGCGTGTTTCTGAAGAAATGCGTGCCATATTGCTGAAGACCATCAGTGGTAGAATGGGTTTCATCATAGACATAGACACCTTTATTGAAAACGGATTGAACTTGTTGTGTCAATACTGATGTGACTTTATCAACACTCCATACGCTACGAGAGAGAAACTTCGGAAGTGGCCAATACGTTGTTGATTGTTCTGTTGATAGATATATCTGTGTCATTGTGCCACGATGCGGGGTATTTATCAAACCCAAGACAAAAGTGCGAAAATGGTTGAAGTTTTTATACTTGAAGTGGTGTTGATATTCTGATAACATAGAATATAAGCGGAGAAGAGGGTCCATTTTGAATGTCCTTTCAAAAATAAAAATTATATATTCTGAAAGGATACCCTCTTTTCTGCTTTTTGTCTCTAAAAAACTTCAAACTGTCCAAACTATAGTAACTAAAGACACCTGTCCCTAATCTCAAAATTAGTCATTTATTGAAAGTTGCTTATCACTCCAGTGTTCTGTCAGGAAAAAAGGGAATAATTTCACCATTTCATTTAACAAAAAGTTTCGGATGTGCTATTATAAGCGAAACTACCACTAATTTCACAAAAGGAGGAAACACATGAAAAAGAGGAAGAACATGAAACGTTATGGAAACCTTCACGGAAACTCGGGAATCGCTGCTTATGAAGAGGGAGCTAAGTTCATCAAAATCCAGTTCACAAGCGGCAGCATCTATCTGTACACTTATGAGAGTGCAGGCGAGGATGACGTCGAGGAGATGAAAGAATTGGCGAAAGAAGGGAGCGGGTTAACAAGGTTCATCAACGATTTTCGGCCGGGCTATGCTGGACGAGAACGTTAACAGATCTTTGAGGGTGTTTCTGTTTTGCGTTGTATTTGTAGCAACCGCACAAACTCCCCAACCAGAGCCATTCAATTGTCCGGTAGTTCTCACCTGATGCTCAAATCTCTCTAATGTAGCGAAAAACTTGAAAACTGAATGGCTCTGCTCCTCAACAAATTGCCTAAAAAGCGTTCCGATCTACTGTTCTTCTCGTTAAGGTAATGGTTTTTGGCACAGAGGCTATTTCACTTGGTAACAGTGATTTAGCACGAGTCAGCGAGACAGTTTACGCTGTAGGCAATCCGCGTGGGTAACATGGAAAACGAATTATATTGAGACAGTAAAATCCCTTGACATCCCTCCCAAAACCGCATACAATAAAACCAAATAAGATACATCTATGCGGAGATTTCTCATGCCAACAATAGAAAAAGTTTTTGACTCCCCAGGACCACAACCCAACGGAATGCAAGCCACCAAAGAGGGCTTATGGATTCTCGACCAGCAGACCGATGAGGTCCATCTCGTTTCATACAATGGCGTAGTGAAAAAGACACTTGCTACCGACTCCGATAAAGGTAGCGGTATAACACACACTGGCACAAACCTCTGGCTCGCCTCAACCTACAGTTGTGAAATCCTGTCTACCGCCCCTGAAAGTGGAAAAACTCTTGCCTCTTTTAATACACCCGGCGCAGGACAAACAGGCGCGCACGGCTTAGAATGGCGCGACAACAAACTCTGGATGGCGGTGCCACCCTCAGCCACTATCTATCAAGTTGACGTTGAAAACGATTTTACAGTAATTCATTCATTCCCTGCCCCAGGCGACAGACCGCACGGTATCGCTTGGATAGGGGACGACCTCTGGTGCGTTGAGACAAACCACCGCGCAATATACCATCTGAATCCAGAAGATGGCAGCCATCTCAACAAAATAGAGATACCTGAACCACATCCCGAACCACACGGAATGACGTATTGGGATGGGTATTTCTGGTATTGTGATGCACATACAACCGCTGTTTGCAGAGTAGCACTATCCTAAATGAAGGGAATTATCTGACAATCCCACTGCTTTAGCCGTGGGTCAAAAAACATTTGACATTTGCACCAAAACATGTTAGACTATATGTAGCATCGTGGGACAGGGTTATCACCTCAACACTTACCTGTGTTGAGTCCTGTCCCCATCCGTGATAAGATGTGTGGTGCTGGTGCGAAATCACTTAAAACATTAGAATGTGGTAGAGAAAAACTAATGTCCGTTGTTACTACAACGACCCTATCACATTCGCTAACAACCTACCGTGGGATACACGGAAAGTTACGCCTGTGGAGTACAAATAAGACCTCATTCGGAGGCACGAGAGACGGAAGCAGGAATCACAGAGGAGGGTTGTGTGCTAAAAGAAGCACACGGCTTTGGTTTCCGTCGTGAGTATCACAACTATCGGACGACTTTTAAATATGGGAAAAAGTTGCGCGGCGATGAACATGGCAATTGATGAGGCAATCCTGATCGCGCAAAAGGAACACCCAATCCCAACATTGCGATTTTACGATTGGAAAACACCAGCATTCAGTTTCGGTTACTTTCAAGATATTGTCGCAGAAGTTGACGTTGAGGCATGCCGTGCGGACAACATTGAATTGGTCAAGCGGATGACAGGCGGCGGCACCGTCGTGCATGGATGCGATTTGACATATACACTGATTCTACCTCGCTACACTGGTGAAATGCGTGTTTCCGATGCATATCAACACATAGGTGAATGTCTTGTCAAGGCGTTTGAAAAACTCGGTATTCCAGCAAAAAGTTACAGTGCTACTGCCGATCTCTCACAATCTACCCAAAATATATGTCTGACAAATCCCGCTGAACATGATGTGATGTACAACGATAAAAAACTAGCAGGTGTCTCGGTCAGACGCAACCGATGCGGTGTAATGTTTCAAGGATATATCTCATTAGATATGCCACCTGATCCTGTCCTTAAGCGCGTCTCAAAAAACCCTGAGATTCAACAGATGTTGTATGAGAATTCGGCAGCCATTAACAATACAGGGCATTACATCAGCAGAAGTGATCTCATCCGAGCAATCTGTAAAACATTTGAAGTCGGAATTACGTTTAACATGGGAAAGTTGTTGAATACAGAGAAGGAACAAGCGAAGACTTTAGTTAATACTAAATATGCAACGACAGATTGGAATTTTCATTAAATCTTTTTTGACGTTGACAAGAATTTAAACTCAGTGTAGACTTTTGCAAACTAAAGTACTGTGACACCATGTCGCGCATATAGAGGAAATCAATGGACCCGCTATGTTTAGAACACTGTTTAACCGAAACAGAAAAACAACAATTTGAAGATAACGGTTACTTTGTCGTTGAGGATGCCATTCCACAGAAATTGGTTGAGAAGTTGATTGTCGCATTTGACCGTGTCGGAGCAGAACACTTGGGCAAAGACGAACTCCCACCCAATGCAAGTTTCAACATACTTGACTTCGTTGGTAGAGATAAAATCTTTATTGAGCTTCTGGATTGGCATACAACGTTTCCAAAAGTGTGGGGAATTTTGGGCTGGAATATTAAACTCTATCATTCACACATGATCGCGCTGCCACCGCTTTCGCCTGAAGAGCACGATAAACGTAGACGTCTTGGATGGCACCAAGATAGTGGACGACTCAACATCGAATTGGAAGGTAATCCGCGCCCGCGTGTATCACTGAAGGTTGCATATTTTTTGACCGATACATCAATACCGGGAAGAGGCAATTTTAGCGTGCTACCTGGTAGTCAAAAATTCAACAAAGTTGAAATGCCTGACGATGACAAGGCTAACCCTGAAAACGCTAAACCCGTTTTTGTTAAGCCGGGAACGGCAGTCTTTTTCGACCGTAGACTATGGCATGCAGTGGGACGCAACACATCTGATGTTATTCGTAAGGTGATTTTCTACGGATATAGTTACCGATGGTTGCAACCGCGGGATGATATGACTGTGGAACATTATATGGAAAAATCCGACCCAATTCGTCAACAGATTTTGGGTAAAAGCACTGGTGGAATGGGATATACGTCACCTGGTGACAAAGACGTTCCGCTTCGCGCATGGATTCAAGAAAACATGGGTTCTGATGCAGCCGCGCGTTAACAAAAATGGGCGGGAACACCTCCCTGCCCTATTGCAGAAACATATTCAACATCTACCAATCCCCTCTCCGATCATCCCATAGATGCGCTTTGACGGCTTCCTCATTTAGTTCTGTGCCCCAACCTGGGCGCATTGGAACCTTCATATATCCATCTACAATTTCTGGTGCATAGGTCGTCAAATCGTCTTTCCACGGCACATCGTCAATATCAACTTCCATGATACGCACATTGGGTAACACTGCACAAAGACTTGCACTCATATAAGTGGCAAGATGACTATAATAGTTGTGTGGTGCGACATTGAATTGGTAAACATCCGCCAAATCACCGATCTTTTTTGACTGCGCGAACCCGTTCCACGGCACATCTATCATAAACACATCTGCAGCCCGTGCTTCAAAATACGGAAGAAAATCGTGCATATAGTATAGATTTTCACCAGTGCATATCTTTGTTGTCGTGGAATCCTTGATTTGCCGAATCGCTTCGTAGTCATACATATCAATCTCTAACCATAACAAATCATAAGGTTCTAACATCTTCGCAATGTGCATACATGCTTCCGGTTTAAAGTTAAAATTCAGATCAAGATTGAGACCAACATCGGGTCCGATAGCATCTCTAAATGTACCGATGAGTGTTTCAATGTGTCGCAGAAGATCAGGGGTTACGTTTCCATCGGTGGAGCCTGGTCCCCCACCGAAGCCACTGAAGTACACAGAAGCCGGGTTACCAGGAATGACGATATTTGTTTTGAGTGCTGTGAAACCTTTTTCGACTACTTCACGTCCTAATGCTGCGATATCCTCCATTGTTCTCAACGGTGGCACACCTATGAGTTCAAAATTGCGCGCATGAGATGACCCACAGTGCGACCAGTAGACCCGCACGTCTTCACGGGTAGGACCTCCAAAGAGTTCCACAACGGATATTCCCAAAGCCTTCGCCTTGATGTCAACAAGCGCACATTCAATGCCTGCGATTGCCTTTGCAGCAATGCCACCCGGACTCTGCCGTGAACCGCGAATCATGTCCCAAAATCGCATCTCATACGGTCGAGGATCACGTCCAATCAGCAAAGGCGTTAAATCTCTGACAGTTCCAGCAACGCCGTTAGGATTTCTGCCGTCGCTGCATTCACCGTAGCCTGTAACACCTTCGTCAGTCTCAACCTTGACAAAAATCCAAGGTCGCCATCCGCCATCTACGATAAAGGTTTCAATGTTTGTAATCGTGATACTCACGACGGAAACTAAAGCCGTGTGCTTCTTTTAGCACACAACCCTCCTCTGTGATTCCTGCTTCCGTCTCTCGTGCCTCAAACAGAGGTCTGACTTGGACTCCACAGGCGTTTATACTCTCTGTCTATCCGACAGCGAGGTGTTTTAGGTTTATTGCAGCGTTGACATCTCTATCTATTTGATAGTCGCATTGACTGCAATGATACGTTCTTTCTGATAGTTTTAGTTCTTTTTTCTTATGTCCGCAATTGCTACAGGTTTTGCTACTTGCAAAGAATTGAGGTGCTTCTGTAACAGGTATTTCCAGTGTTTCCGATTTTGTTTTGAGTTTAGAAAGAAACCCACCTAATGCACTATCAGATAACGCCTTTGCAAGTTTTCTATTCTTTAGCATGTTCGTTATTTTTAGCGTTTCTATCGCGATACCACTTGCACGGTTGACAATATCCGTTGTCCCTTTGTGGTGTGCATCGTTTCTGATACAAGCAATACGATAGTGTGTTCGTGCAATCTTTGCTTTTTGCTTAAACCAGTTTTTAGACTTGAAAACGCGCCGACTTAACTTGCGTTGTTCTCGTTTTAGTTTTCGCTCATAGCGTTTTAGCGGTCTCGGATTATCATATTTCGTGCCATCGCTTAAGGTGGCAAGTGTGTTGATGCCTACATCTATACCGATAACAGGGTGCGTTGAGTTATCAACTGCTTCGGTGTCCTCTGTTTCAACGGTGATACATACAAACCAACGATGTGCTGTCCTTGAAATCGTAACCTTGATAATCTTGCCAACAAAACGCAACTCTTGAAACATTTTTATCCAACCGATTTTGGGCAACTTTATTTTCTTGCCTTCAACTCTAACAGCTTGCTCGTCTGTTGTGAAACTTTGTTTATGTCCACGCCCTTTAAACTTTGGAAATTTCGCACGCTTGGATACCCAATTCGCAATGCCTTGACCCAGATTTCTAATAGCATATAACGCAGCACGTTGATCTTGTGAACTTGTCCAATCGTAGCCTTGCTTCGTCTTATTGAAGTTGTTGTTTAGCGTTTGCCACGACTGGAAGTTATCATTATTTAATCCTACCTTAAAATCTGATAATGCTTGATTGTGTGCCAACCTTGCGTAGCCACATTGCTGGGAAAACCAACGTCTCTGTTTAAAAGTCGGATCTAATGTTATCTTATGTGTTCTGTATGGCATAGTCTGACTCCTGTAGGTTTCTGACTCCCATTGACAGTGGTGTGCAGATACTGTCAATATCTGCACTGAGTCAGTCCTATCATTATATCACAAAATATCTTTAAATGTCAAGCGTTTTTGGACCCACAGCTAAAGCAGTGGGATTGTCAGTTAATTCCCTTCATAGAATACCTCGGAATTCGTTTTAGACTATAGGTTTACAATCTTTCCTTGCTGATCGGATTCAAGCAACGCATCACAAACGCGCATCGTATCTACTGCCACATCTACCCATTCAGTCTCAAGATCGCCAGACTGCACTATTCCCGAAAACCGCTCAATCATATTAACTTCCTGAATACAGGGACCGGTCTCGTGTTTCTCGTTATCTGCACCGTGAATCCAAAACCGGGCAGACTCTTCAGAATTAGGCACTGTGAAATCATCACAGACCAAAGACGCGCGTGTTCCCGCGACCTCAAACCATTTTCGTAGTCCCGTATCAAACCCACAATCCAAAGTTGCAATGCGATCATTGTCAAACCAGAGTATACCAGCAAGATTGAAATCCACACCGACTTTGTAACGTGCTGTAGCGAAAACCCGTGTTGGCATCTCCTCAAATGCCCATAGAATCGCACGGACACAATAGTATCCAAGATCGCCGAGACTTCCACCACCCAATTCCGCTTTAGCACGGATATTACCTGTTGGAATCGTATTCCAGTTAAACGTAAAGGCGGCTGTGACACGGCGCAGTTCCCCTAAAGTCGCGAGTTTTTGCTTCATCATCGCGGTACGCTCATGATGTACCCACATTACACCGTCCATCAGTTGCACTCCGTTTTGACAGCAGGCATCTGCCATAATTGTTGCTTCATCAGACTTCGCGGAAAGCGGTTTCTCGCAAAGGACATGTTTACCGTGTTCTGCTGCGTTGATTGTCCATTCTGCGTGCATTGATGGTGGGAGCGGAATATAAATGGCATCCAAAGATGGATCAGAGAGGAGTGCGTCGTAAGTACCGTAAGCGATAGGAACATTATGTTTTTGTGCCCATGCGGTTGCACGTTCTTCAGTGCGGCTTGCTATGGCAACCAATTCTGCATTTTGAGCAAGATTAATTGCGCGAGCAACCTTCGTGGCAATACCCGCTGTGCTGAGAATTCCCCATCGGACAGGTTGTTTTTCTGCTGTTGTCATAAGGCTCCGTTCAATTTTGAAATATCTTCTTGAGTATTAGGCTTTCCGTACTATACTGTATATCAGGAAATTGGTCAAGTGACAGGAAATTTAAACAGCAATAATTCAGAGCAATTCAATTTTCCATACTTTGATCTCATTTTACCCAGTCCCGGTAGGTGCGGTTTCCTAACCGCAACGGATCTTCATAAGAAAAATGCGCGAAACCCGAATAATCTCTTAGAACTGAATGGCTCTGATTTCAATTTGACTTCCAACACAGAAATGGTATAATTTGACTGTTGTTGAAGTAACCCAAGTTGCTACCTATTGAAAATCGGTCTGCCCGTCACAGTTAACGTCTTCAATCTTTCGCTCCAGCGGAGCGATATGTTTATAGAAAAACGTATAATAGTCTCTTTCGCTCCGTCCGTGCGATATGTCAAACAAAAACGTTGGACATATCGCACGGACGGAGCGAAAGAGATTGAGAACATTGGGTACTATAAACATATAGTCCCTACGGGACTGAAGAGCATTTCTCATATTTGAAAAACCACTAAATTGACGCTAATGGTGCAATTTACCATTGCGCCTATCCAAACCGCTCCAACCGATAGGGTGCGAACCAATCCACTGCTACACCATCAACAATTTCCAAAGTTGCCATCTCACCTACCAATGGTGCTAACGTGACACCGCTGTGCATTAACGCAATATACAAATTCGGAACTGTTTCGGTAAATCCGAGAACTGGAAACCCATCAAGCGGCATAGGTCGATATCCAACAGGAGTCGGAATTGCTTGGATATCTCCTATCGCTGGCAGATAGGTTTTGGCACGAGCAAGAAGCGTATCTGCATAGTTTTGCGAGTCGTCACGGTTTATGCCTTCTTGCGTACCCTGCCCAATTCTCAACGTTCTATCAGTTAATTGCCGAAGGTGCAGATGTTGATGGTTTTCATCCGATGGTGGTGCGTGAATGATCGCTACATTGTGTAAAACTGTAGCACAAGGAGTGGTTTTAATAACGATCCCTGGACTACGTTGTTGCGGAATGTGAACGTCCACTAATGAAGCCAATTCTGTAGTTTGAACACCACTTGTGAGAACAACGACATCACACGAAAATTCCGCATCTGCTGTTTGGACTGCGGCAATTTTACCATTGTGTTTCACGAAATTTGTAACATTGGTTTCCGTTCTAACAACTACCCCGAATTCTCGTGCACGTTCAAGACATACGGATATGAATGTATCAGTTTCTACGTGGATATCAGCATCGGAATGGGATGCAGCTTCAACGTGTCCCGGACATAAACGTGGTTCTAGTGCCAACATCTCGTCACGCGTAATGAGTCTGCACGGATACCCCCATGTTTGAAGTTGCTGGATACGACTTTTCAACTGCACTGCACGTTCTTTTCTATTCTCCCACCGCATTTCACCGCCATAGTGGATCCCGATATCCGCACCAAGTTCATACGCTAACCGATACCACATATCTAACGAACGCCGATTGAGAGTATGATAATCGCGCGGATCTTTCCCAAATGCGTTTACCCATGCGAAGGAGTGTCCCGATGCACCAGCACCGGGAGTGTCACGTTCAAGAACAGTTATAACACCTTGAGATCGGCGTGAAAGGTAATAGGCAATTGCGGCTCCTACAACACCAGCACCGACTATGACTATTTTTTTAGTTTTTGCTGATGTCATACGTAATCTCTATATGTTACCCCAAATGAGATTCGCTGATTTAGAGTCAATTGGGTGTGTATGTTTGAGGTAGGAATTGCTATCTACATTGCAGGCGAATTATCGATGCCCTACAACAATAAAACCTGTTAATCCTGTCAGCAACAATTGAAAACCGGTTTGATAAAACACCATAAAAAACGGTTGGCAGAGAGATACCAAACCGAGTGCTATTAAACCAATGGATATCCGTTCACATGTAACTTTCTGTGTATTGACAATCGAAAAAACAATTATCCCAGGTAGTAACAGGTATAGTGCAGTACTACGCAGTGATGGCTCGAATGTTTGATAGAGAAACGTTAAGCCGACACAGACACAAATTGTGGAAACAACCGATGCAATCCTCGTAGCGGTTGTTGTCATCCCGAAAGCAATTGCACTCGCGAACAAAAGATGGAACGCTGAACCGCGCAGGATTGATGGTACGGGAAGACAAAGAAAACATAGTCCTATTGCTAAACCGATGCCAGATATTAGGGAAATTCGGTGTTTGTTATCAAAAGCAACACCCGCGAGGATCGCAGCGATGCTCATCAGCACGAACGAAATACCTTTTAACAGAACACCAATTTGTTCAACACCTTGAGATGATCCAGAGAGGACTTCTGGATCAAAACAGAGAAAAACAGTGCTAAATATAAAAAAGCCAATAGCAAGTAATTGATTTCGTTTCTGTTTATCCATAAGTTATTTCAACAGAAATTAACATAGCCATGTTACTGGTTTAACTTCCTAATTTGAAGAATCTATCTTTCCATGTCTTTGATTTTTCTTCTTCTAAGTTTTTTATTTGTATTCGCAAATCAGCTCTTTCCTCTTGAAGAGATATAATTTTTTCATGGAGTTCAACTATTTCTTTTTCCGATTTTTCACTGTTTTCACGGAGGTACGCGATGTGGACAACTTGGCATATAAGATTTTCAATTATGTCATTTGTAGGAATATTAAAACTAAGTTGTGTAATCAATGGAGCTAATCCATCAATCCTCAATTGGAGAATTGCCTTCGGTTCCGCTCCCTCTTCTGAAGGAGCAGAGACAACACGGAGAAAGGGTTCAATCTCCGAATGTTTTCTGTTCAATGTCTGCTTTATTATTTCCTCATCTACACCAATTACTTCGGCGACATCAGATGGATTTAAATAGAGTTCCATTTTATATTTCCTATCTAATTTATATTTGAATTTATTTTTATTTCTTACGCTATCGGTCTCCGTACATCACTTGTATAGTTGATATACTCCCAAGTCTAATGAAGTTTAAGTATTTAAATCGGTAATCCCGATTTCCCCAGGTCCGGTAGGTTCGGTTTCCTAAACGCACCTTATGCGTCAATTAAAGTCAATCCTCGTTATGATATTTGTTCATGTGCAGTTTTGGCTTGAATTGATTCTGTTTTTAGGACACGAAACATGTGCCGCGCGTAACTCACCGTTGATATTCCGACAAATACCATCGCAACACACAAGGCAAAAAAATCAGCCCACTCTGGAAACAGTTCTGGCTGTATCGGACGTATAAGGTAAAGTGTCAAGGCGATAGACAAAAAGAAACTGGTACACTTACCCCACCAATTAGAACGTGTAATC
The DNA here is from genome assembly GCA_965237835.1 of Candidatus Poribacteria bacterium. GTDB lineage: Bacteria > Poribacteria > WGA-4E > WGA-4E > WGA-3G > MSPOR6. Next base: position 4,005,895 of record OZ250160.1, read on the forward strand.
ATCTTTGCCTTATAAGCAAGATAAACGTTGCCCAACACAATTGCTACATCTCGTAGAACTACAGCAGCGAATGCCCAAAATGGAAAAGTAGAGGTTGATATCACAAGGGCGAAAACGCCTGCACCAATAGCAAATTTGTCTGCCATAGGGTCAAGAATATATCCAAGTTCCGAGTGTTGATTCAGCACACGCGCAAAAAAACCATCCAGCAGATCTGAGACTATCGCTATTCCGCCTACCATTATAGCAAGTTTATAGTTCTTATGGTAAATTAACCAAAAGAGAACCGGTACTATCAGCAGCCGGAACGCTGATATCAAATTGCTGACATATAAGAAATGCTTCACTGAGATATGGATCGTCCGAGTATCAGTGAATTGGTGAATAGGAGTCTTGAGTGCCATGAATCTATTAGACCTACTTTTTTCATCTAATCTTCGGGCTGGAGACCCAATCCTTTAGGTTTAGGAGGAAAGCCCGCACCTATAGTTAAAGTTCAATCTTGTTTAATTATTAAGAACTTCCTCTTTAAGGATATCAATACCCACAAGTGCGAACAGTATCTTTAATTGAGGGTTAATTATTTCGTGCAGCCAATTGGAAAACTATCTGTTGATTAAGTATTTTCAATATTTCAATTTCACGTCTAAGAAGTTCGTCAAATGAAGTAATTTCCAGAAGATTCTGCTTCTCGTCAAGTGAAATACGCAGCCGCGTTCCGATTTGATACGCTAATTGTTGTGGGTGTTGCGGATTTTCTTCAGGTGGTTGCCAGCCAAACCTTAAGTAACTTGATAATGTTTCATATTCTATGTAAAGTTCACGTGTTTCTGCAGCAATTTCTTCAAGACTAGTATCTGGTTCAGCATCTAATGAATCTAACATGCGTACACGAGCGACCAAATACGGAAGCTCGTCATTAATCTCCAATATCTCAAACCGAGAATGTCCAGATGTCACGATATTCATCTGTCCATCTGGAAAACGATCAACGTCAACTAAATCAACTGCAGTTCCCACCTTACACGGTGTAGCTGCTTCGTCGACCTCTTCACCTTCTTTAATCATTACAATACCAAAGGAAGATTCGTTTCTGATACAATACTTCACCATTTTACGATACCGCTGTTCAAAAATATGTAATGGCAGGAAACCACCAGGGAACAACACAGCATTCAACGGAAAAAGTGGAAGTTCTTTTTCTTCTGTGTGTTTCGGTTCTGTTTGCATGTGAACTCCTCAATGTATAAGTATATATTAACGATCTTTTCATCTTTTAGTTTTCAACGTATAGAATTAAGACAAGTGAGTGATCTGTGCTTGAGAGCGTATAATTATTTTCACACAAAAAACTAAAATTGTCAAGGTTATTATTTTTTAACCCTAATCTACATTTTTATTTGACACCGTTAATATTTTCTGCTAAACTTGAATAAAAAGTTCGTTGTGATAGCAGTGCCGATCCGCGTGTAGGGAGATTCACGAGTTGTTTACATTTCCGATGTAATTTTTTATTAACCGCATTTAGTTGCGTAAGTAAAAGAAAGATTCGTTTAGTCCATTGAAACAGTTAAAACAGACCCTTATTCTTCCAGTTGCAGTAGTACTTAGCCTATTTATCCTCGCCGAAGTCAACTACCCGTTGCTAAAACCTCAATCTGCTTTAGCACTCTTCGCAATGTTAGGGTTAGTTATCGTCTTCTTGAAGTACCCGCTTCATTCCCGTTTTGCAGATAGCCAATTTTTCCAGATTCTTGATTTCGTTCTCGTAGGTAGTGTTATTCTCTGTTTCGGATACGTTGTCCTTCAAACCGAACCTATTTTTAAACGGATTTGGTTGAACGGTGTATTTTTGGGTGAACGCGCTTCAGCTGAACACATTTTGGATTACTTTGTCGGTGGATTCGGACTACTATTGATCTTAGAAGCAACGCGCCGTTCTATTGGCGTAACCCTACCATTGCTCGCTGTCATATTTCTCCTCTATGCAACTTTCGGTAAGTTTTTGCCCAGTTGGTTGTTTCCACATCGCGGACATTCTATACAACGTATTATCGGCCAAACTTTCTTACATGGAGGTGTATTTAGTGTTGCACTGCGGGTAATGTTCACTTATGTATTTCTCTTTGTCCTGTTTGGAACTTTTTTGGAACGAACAGGTGCGACGGGCTATATTTTGAATTTGGCAAGACGTATATTCGGAACGAGTACAGGAAGTCCGGCAAAGGTGGCGGTTATTGGGAGTGGCATGATGGGGTCTCTATCCGGTTCTGCTGTAGCAAACACAGCAACAACAGGAACATTTACAATTCCGTTAATGCGAAGTGTGGGTTTTAAACCGGCGATTGCAGGAGGTATTGAAGCCGCCGCAAGTTCTGGTGGCGCGTTAGTACCACCAATCATGGGTGCAGCAGCATACATGATGTTGGAAATTGTTCAACCTCCTGTCACCTATATCGAAATAATCAGGGCAGCATTACTACCTGCGATACTCTACTATACCGCACTTTTACTTATCGTACATTTTTATGCGAAGCGAACCATCCACACAACTCCAAATTCCATCCAAACAGATATGACTTCTGAAGAAACCCTTGCTCCAGGAACACCTATTGTTGCAGATCCCACGCTTTTCCCAAACAGAGATGCTCAAGAAATTCATACACCAGAAAAACTACCATTGATGCAGGGAATAGTCTTTTTCGCAGCGTTTCTAACACTGATTCTGTTTTTACTAATGGGAACAACACCATTTCGCGCAGTAAGTTGGGGTTTATTAGTCGTTTTAGTAGTAAGTCTGTTTCATTCAAAAACCCGTGTTGGAATTACGGGGATTTTTAAAGCAATGGAAAACGCGGGAAATAGTGGTGTGTCCTTGATCGCTGCAGCTTCATGTGTTGGGATTATCCTCGGGGTTGTTACACTTACAGGTGTCGGTTCAAAATTACCCGGAGTCCTATTACCCCTTGCTGAAACTAACTTGATCTTAGCACTTTTCCTACTCATGATCTCCACCATTATATTGGGAATGGGACTCCCATCTTCGGTGTGTTATCTATTGATGGCGATATTAGTTGGTCCTGTACTTCTTGACTTAGGCGTAGTGCCGCTTGCTGCACACTTTTTTATCTTTTATTTTGGGATGATGTCAATGGTAACGCCGCCTGTGGCACTTGCAGCATATACTGCTGCCGCAATTGCGGATGCCAACATCATGCAGACTGCGTTCGCCGCTTTTCGGTTTGCACTTGTAGGTTTTGCATTACCTTATGCATTTGTGCTACGTCCAGAATTACTGTTGCTCAGTGCTAATGGAGGCAATCCGGTAATATGGGCTATTCTTATAAACCTTTTACTTACATTGGCTGGCACTGTTATTCTTGCAGCGAGCATTGCAGGGTATGCATTTAAGGAAGTTTCTCTATGGGAACGTTGTGTGATGTTCATTGCAGCTGCAATCCTCTTTTTTACACCCACTCAGATAAACCTCATGTGGATACATGGTATAACGCTGCTTGCAAGTGTTTTCATCTTTTACTATAATTGGCGTAAAGCGGAGATAATACCAAATTAACTTGATTCGACGTCTTCAGATAAAGTTAAGCATTGCGAGGCACGGGGACCTCGCACTACAAATCCCGCTAATTGGGTATAATACCAAATTAACTTGATTCGACGTCTTCAGATAAAGTTAAGCATTGCGAGGCACGGGGACCTCGCACTACAAATCCCGCTAATTGGGTATAATACCAAATTAACTTGATTCGACGTCTTCAGATAAAGTTAAGCATTGCGAGGCACGGGGACCTCGCACTACAAATCCCGCTAATTGGGTATAATACCAAATTAACTTGATTCGACGTCTTCAGATAAAGTTAAGCATTGCGAGGCACGGGGACCTCGCACTACAAATCCCGCTAATTGGGTATAAATCATGAAAACTACACTTAGACAAGTTCTATATAGTTTGCTGGTTTTGTTGTTCATTCTCCACAACGATTTTTGGTTCTGGGACACATCTCAAATAACTTTAGGACTACCGATAGGATTGCTCTATCATATAGTGTTTTGTCTTGTCGCATCTCTGCTCATGGCATCCTTGGTTAAATTCGAAATGTAATGTGATATTTTCCGCGTGCGGACAAATACCGGAGAAGAAATGGTACTCACAGTCATTATTATCTATCTTGCACTGGTACTGAGCCTTGGTATTTTCAGCCACAAGTTCTTCCGAAACACGGGAGAAGACTATTTTGTGGCAAGCCGTAACATTAGTTGGTTCATGCTGTTAATGTCGCTTTTTGGGACAAACATGACAGCATTTTCTATCCTTGGTGCGTCCGGTCAAGCCTACCATACAGGCATTGGGGTTTTCGCCTTAATGGCATCCTCTTCCGCCATTGTCGTGCCGTGTGTATTCCTATTTATTGGAACCCGATTGTGGAAACTCGGTAAAAAATTTGGATATATGACACAGGTGCAGTACTTCCGTGACCGTTGGGAATCTAATGGGTTGGGATTACTCCTATTCATCGTACTGGTACTGCTGCTTATTCCGTATCTACTAATTGGCGTAATGGGTGGCGGAGATACCTTGGCTAAAATAACAGAAGACACAATTCCACGGTGGTTAGGTGGACTGCTGATTTGTGCTGTTGTCCTCTGTTATGTAACCTATAGCGGGATGCGCGGCACAGCTTGGGTCAACACATTTCAAACGCTTATTTTCATGATACTCGGTGGTGTTACCTTTGTAGTCATCGTGATTCGAATGGGTGGATTTTCCACTGCGCTATCAAAAGTGGACACAAGTTTATTGATGCAGACAGACCACATTAAGCCGTTAGAACTGTTGACATATACATTTATACCGCTCTCTGTCGGAATGTTCCCGCACATCTTCTCACACTTCCTGACAGCGAAAGATGTCGGCACATTCCGCTATCCGATTATCTTTTATCCTATATGCATTGCTATTGTGTGGATTCCGAGTGTGCTACTTGGAATATTGGGCAATGTGGATTTTCCCGACTTAAAGGGACCACAAGCAAATACCGTGCTAATCCAAATGATTAGTCAGCACGCACCGGGTGTTTTAGCAGGATTTTTGGGAGCAGGTGTCTTCGCTGCAATCATGTCGTCACTTGATTCACAATCGCTTTCTCTCGGCAGTATGTTCACACACGACATCGTTCGTCCTTACCTCCGAAAAAAGGGGCAAGCACAGATGTCTGAAAAACAGCAGGTATGGATTGGACGTCTATTTGTAGTTAGTATCCTTAGTCTGACCTATTTCATTTCGCTGATTGCTACAACCAGTATCTTTAAACTTGCTATTTGGTCTTTCACAGGCTTTTCAGGTCTCTTTCCTATCGTAGTTGCCGCACTGTTCTGGAAGGGCAGCACAAAATACGGCGTGTACTGTTCAATTATCAGTGTAATACTCCTATGGCTCTATTTCTTCCTACGGTACTGGACAACTCCTGGATATACTGTTGGCGGAACAGGAATTATGCCCGTTGCTGTTTTGATTGTTGTATCTTCAATGACTTTGATAATTGTCTCTGTTTTCACGAAACCACCATCTTCGGATACAATAGAAAAGTTTTTCATCAATTGAAAGGTTCAATGTAATTTGCCAGTTAACCTTTGTTAATCATGGCACAAAGTAAAAACATGAAAGTTGCTTATATCACTGCAGGAGCGGCAGGTATGTATTGTGGTACCTGTATCCATGACAACACTGTCGCATCCGTTCTAAAGAAACAGGGGCATAATGTTGACTTGATTCCAACATATACCCCTACCCGTACGGATGAAGAAAATGTAAGTATGAATCGCGTCTTTTATGGCGGCATTAACGTATATCTCCAACAAAAACTATCCTTTTTTCGGCATACGCCTTGGGCATTCGATAGGATGTTGGATAGTCCAACCTTGTTAAACGGACTGGCACGTTTCAGTGCTTCAACAGACGCACGAGATTTGGGTATGTTGACAGTCTCAATGCTGAGTGCTGAGCAAGGATACCAGAGAAAAGAGTTATCAAAATTAGTCAAATGGCTCCAAGAAAACAACAAACCGGATATCGTGTATTTGACCAATTCCATGCTTGTTGGCATGGCAAGAGAAATTAAGAAGGCATTAGATGTACCAGTGATCTGTGCACTTCAAGGTGAAGACATCTTTCTACGAGATTTGATTGATCCGTTTAAGGATGAAGCTTTAACGTTACTGGCAGAACGCGCTGCAGATGCTGATGGGTTTGTCGCACCCTGCAACTACTATGCACATTTTATGGCGGAGGAATATCTAAAAGTATCCGTTGATAAGATTGACGTAGTCTCACTCGGTTTGAACTTAGATGGGCATGGAGATTTAATTGAAAAACCGGACCCTCCTCCCTTCATCATCGGCTATCTGGCACGCATCTGTTCTGAAAAAGGGTTACATATATTGGTTAGCGCATTCTATACATTGGCAAAAGAATTAGGTACTGATAATGTAGAACTTCATGTTGCGGGGTATCTTGGGAAAAGGGATGAACCTTATTTTGAGGAGTTGGTTAATCAAATTCATGCATGGGGTTTACAAGATAGTTTTGTCCATCACGGGGAGGTCTCGCGTTCTCAAAAGATAGATTTTTTGAACCGTCTGCATGTTTTCTCTGTTCCTACAGTGTACCGTGAATCGAAAGGTTTATCAATCTTAGAAGCACTTGCGAATGGTGTGCCAGTTGTTCAACCGCAGCATGGATCATTTCCAGAAATGGTTGAGTCAACAGAGGGAGGAATTTTGGTCGAACCAGAATCAGCAGAAGCCCTTGCTGAAGGTATCTTACATCTGTTTCGTGATACTGAGAAAAGAAAACAGTTAGGAAAAACGGGGAAGACTAATGTACATCAAAAATTCAGCGACGAAATTATCGCTCAGCAACTCATGAAGGTTTTCGAAAAGTATCTTTAGAATTGCATCAAACAATGTATCTTTTCGGTAGAGTTTAGTTTGGACGGTTCAATCTAAAACGACATTTCACATTTTCCAAAACGGAGGAGAAAAATAATGGCTAGAACGTGGCTTATCTTTGTCGTCATGACTGTTACCTGTTGGGGACTCTACGGAGTTTTACTTCATAAAGGGCAGGACGCTATGGCAGACGTTGTGCATGGCCGTTACAAAGCATTTCTCTTTGTCGGGCTTGCCTACCTTTTGGTAGCAGTTATCGGTTCTGCATTAATGCTCATTGTAAATGGGGTTGATTGGTCTTTTACTGGAAAAGGCATAAAATGGTCATTCCTTGCAGGCGTTGTGGGTGCAATTGGTGCGTTTGGCGTTTTGCTTGCATTCGGTGCGAAAGGTAGACCTGCTGTCGTAATGTCCATTGTTTTTGCGGGTGCACCAATTGTGAATGCCATTGTTGCAACGCTTTCGCATCCACCTGAAGGGGGTTGGAGTGCTGTCCGTTGGCCATTTGTTCTTGGCATTTTGCTTGCCGCAGTCGGTGGCTGCCTCGTAACATTTTATAGACCTACTTAATCCCGAATTTTAAGAAAACGTCTGCGTTTGGACAAACACCTCTCAATAAGCATGAGGACTGAGACTGTCTTATATTTAGTCCCGTAGGGACGATATGTTTATAGTACCTCGTCCTGAAAACCCATCTCTTCAGCTCCGTAGGAGCGATATGTGAAATAACACGCTATAAACATTCCGCCCCTACGGAGCTAAAGAATTGGGGGTGCTTCCGTTGCTATAAACATATCGTCCCTACGGGACTAAAGAGGGTTTCTCATACACGGAAAACCACTAAATTGACGCTAATGGTGCAGTTTCCTAACCGCACCATGGGTTGGAATCAAGTTAATTTGTATTATAGGGTTTCCCGTAAACCCCTTCATTTTTCTCATCCGATCAAACAGCGAAGCTTGTAGCACATATTCAAAATACTATCCTTTTCGGGCAATAATGTCTCTAATGTGTAGGAAAAGGAGAAAATGTTTCATGAGCGCAGAAGTATTGAAAAATGCTGACGATGCGGAACTGATAATTGCGGTGCTGGCAGGCAATCTCAAAGCCTTTGATGAATTGGTCATTCGTTATCAACGTGCTATGCTAACAGTAGCACAACACATCGTCCGTAACCCAACAGAAGCAGAGGACATTGTCCAAGATGCTTTTCTGCTTGCATTTGAGGCACTACCGCAATTAGATAATTTGAACCGGTTCGGCTCTTGGCTCTATTCAATCACACGTAACCGTGCGCTGCGATTCATGAAACGAGCGAGTAAAGTGCAACTTCATGAGGATGCTGATGCAGAATTGCAAGTCGAAGCAGATCCAGTTTCTTCAGACCCCGCGCAGATTGTAGTTCAGCAATCCACCGAGGAAGCGGTCAGAACAGCAATAACATCATTACCGACTGATTTTCAAGAGGTTATTAAACTCTATTACTGGGCGGATATGCCACAGAAACGTATTGCAGAATTTCTATCGCTACCCCTTACAACGGTAAAATGGAGGCTTCATAAAGCGAAAGATTTACTAAAATCAATTTTAGAAACACGTGGATACGGTGAAATGTTATAGGTGTATAGTTTTTCATCAGTTTGTGTCTAATTAGAAATATATAATACCATTTCTGAATGATCGTCTATCATTAGCAAAAACGCGTTTGTAGTCGCGCAATTCATTGCGCCTCGGACATTCAATATTAAAAGAAGATGAAAATGTCACAATATCATCGTAATGACATTTTATTTATCAGAATTGGTATAACGTAGGGATAAGACATATTTGATTTTTATGATGAGGTATCTCACATGGAACAGGAACAACGACAGGAAATACGAGGGCTCTATCAGATACTTGAACATACCGCAGAAATCGCTGAAGATGCGTTATTGACAGAAACCTATAAGGATAGCGAAAGCAGATGTATTTCTCAATTTAATAAGGTTTTGCAACGGCTAAGCGAGATTAATGTTGTACCTAAGGATCTCTTTGATCCATTACAAGAAGATGCGGCTTTTAGTGAAATAAGTATTGCTTGCCATCATCTTGCAGCTTACATCAGCGAAGGGTTCGGCACAGCATCCGATTTGAAAGGGATGATGACCAATTTTCTCGGCAAAAAATTTATTGAGAACATCGGTGAAGAATTGAAAGAGGGACGGATCGGTGATTTAATACGTAAATCTATGCCTGAATTTTTGACAGAAACCGCCTTGGATAACATCAATAAAACTTTCAGTGTGACTACCGATGGAAAATTGATACTTGATACAGATTTCGGGTCAATTGACGTTCAGACAGCAGAGACTGAAGTCGTCAATATAGTTGTCCGCCGTTCCGCGCAGTTAAAGGCTGACAGACAAGCTGCTGAGATTCTCAAAGACTTTCGCGTAAATTTTAACCAACAAGGAAATGAACTTCAGATTAATGCAAAATTCAAAGAGGGAAGACGATACTGGAAGAATACAACCGACCGCTTGGACATTCATTTTGAAATTACGGTGCCGCAAACATATCACGGTGTTTTTTTGAAAACAGCGGGTGGTGATATTACTGTTGTGGGTGTAAATGGAATAATACAGTGTAGAACAACGCGTGGTGAACTTCAGTTTGAGGATATTATAGGACCTATCTTTGGGCATACAGGTCAGGGGAATGTCAGGGTGACGAAGTGTAAAAGTGATGTTCGTATGGAAACATTACGAGGCAATATTGAAATTAACGAGAATGTTGGCAGTGTAGAAACTATAACATCCGGTGGAAATTTGCGATGTACTGACGTTGTCGGTGCGATCTCTGGTGAGACATCTGGTGGTAACATCAAACTAATCCGCTGCAAAGGTGGTGCAAAGGTTGAGGCTTCAGGTGGTAATATAGACATGGAAAATGATGGTCCTGTCACCGCCAAAACCCTTGGGGGATCTATCAATGCAAACATATCAGGACAACTTCAAGACGATTCGCTCTTAGACGCATCTGGCGGCGACATCAATGTATCACTCATCTCTGAAATATTAGTAAAAATCGATGCCAAAAGTAGTGGAGGTGAGGTTACATCAGAACTTCCAGTCGCTACGTTAGTCCAAGATGACCCAAAAGCATGGCAGTTACAAGGAGTCGTTAATGGTGACGGTCCTCTTCTAACACTTCGTTGTATTGGAGGCGATATCAATTTGAAATGTAGTAATACTCACAACGATACATAATGGAAAGTGTGTAATACCATTTCTGAATGAGCGTCTACCATTAGCAAAAACGCGTTTAATCGCAATTCACGCGCCTCTTGCACGCTTGCCTGAATGTGATCCCAAAATCGATATTTATTTTTCAGGAATGGTATAAGTTTTAATGCTATGATGTTTGATTTTGCGGCATCAACTTCAAATCCTGGAAATCTGGTAATCCTGAAAATCCTGGTCCAGACAGAATCTTCGACACTCAATACTGAATGCCTCTGGTAACGCACTTAATTCGTATGCTTGACAAAACTATCCCAACCTTCATATAAAAATCACTTGCTTATAATATATTCAATTTGCTATAATCATGAATAAAATTAGGACCGCTGGACCGCCCTAAACGTTCCATAGGGAGTGTCCTGTGCAGATCAAAAAGTGTTAAAGAATCAAAAGGAGTTATAAAATGAAACGCTTTTGTATTATATTTATCCTTACATTGATTGTTGTAATGGGATGCCACAACCAAAAAGATGATGCAAAACAAACGTTAACGATTGTCTGGGCCGAATGGGACCCAGCTAACTACTTACAAGAACTTTCTAAGGATTTCACAGCAGAAACAGGAATTGCAGTTGATGTGATCCAGATTCCATGGAGTAATTTTCAAGATAAGGTTTTCAACTCCTTCGTTGGAAAAAGTAAACTTTATGACATCGTGATTGGTGATAGTCAGTGGCTTGGTAGAAACTCCGTTGGGGGACACTACATTGACATGACCGATTGGATTAATGAAAATATAGACGTTGATTCTATCTATGCCCCCGCTATGACCGCCTTTGCAGAGTACCCGAAAGGCAGTAAGAAGTATTGGGCATTACCCGCTGAAGTGGATGCTGCAGGTTATGTATATAGGAAAGATCTCTTTGAAGACCCGAAAGAAATGTCTGCATTTCAAGAGAAGTACGGTTATGCACTTGCACCACCGGAAACATATAGTCAACTACGTGATATAGCGGAATTCTTTAACCGTCCAGATGAAGGCATCCACGGGATCGCAACGTGGTATAGTAAAGAATACGATGGAATTACAATGGGCTTTCAACAGGTGATGTGGAGTTTTGGTGCCTCTTATGGAGACCCAGAAACCTTCAAGGTTGATGGACATATAAATACAGATGATGCTGTGAAAGCTCTTGATTATTACAAAGAACTACTAAAATTTGCACCTCCGGATGCCCCGAACTACTATTGGTCTGAGACCTTGGACGCTTATCTTTCTGGAAAGGTCGTAATGGCAATGAACTATTTCGCCTTTTTCCCGGGGGTTGTTGATCCAGAAAAGAACCCTACCTCTCATGACAAGAGCGGTTTCTTTGTTGCACCTAAAGGTCCGAAGGGACACTATATTAGTATTGGCGGACAAGGAATGTCGATATCTTCTTATTCCGAAAATCAGGATATCGCAAAGCAATACTTAAAGTGGTTCATGCAGAAACCTGTGCAAGAAAAGTGGGCAAAATTAGGTGGATTCACACCGGTGAAAGAAATTTTGGAATCCGATACCTTCAAAACAGCCACTCCATATAATGAAGCTTTTGCTGCAAGTTTTCCTTACCTCCGAGATTTCTGGGCAGTTCCGGAATACGCTAAACTCTTAACGGAGTGTCAGACCAATTGGAGTGCAGCTATCACTGAACAAATGACTTCTAAGGAAGCTCTTGACACTATTGCGCAGAAACATGAGAAAATCTTTGCAGAAGCAATGAAAGAAAGTGCTGATATGGAATAAAGTTCAACTATAAATCAACAGTTTTTAGGCACGGACGTTGAAAGTGCCATAAATGGCAACATCCTGTTCTGAGATCTGTGCAGATTTAATACCAAATTAACTTGATCCCACTCGGTAGGTGCGGTTTCTAACCGCACCTAATACCAAGAAAAATGAGATAAATCAAGTTAATTTTATATAACACGATCGCACACCAACCATTATGATTTTTCAACTTGCATTAGCAATATAATATCTCTCGTCTTAAGTACCACATTTTATTACGGACAATACCAAAACGAATATGCAGTTCAACCGTTTCTCGCGTGGGATGAGTGATTACCAGTTGAAGATGGCATTCATCATGCCAACGATGATTTTGCTCATCTTGATGAACATCTTTCCGCTTTTGTGGTCGCTCTATTTGAGTTTCCATGACTACGAAGCATCCATGCCAAAACCTCCAGAATTTATTGGCGCAAAGAACTATGTAGATGTTCTTACAGACCCTGATATATGGGAATATTTCCGAACAACCGCCTATTTTGTTGTTTTAGCTGTAGCGGCGCAATTCCTAATCGGATTTGGACTGGCACTCTTGCTAAACCGAAGTTTTGCTGCAAAAGGTTTGGTAACAACCCTACTTCTGCTCCCAATGATGTTGTCACCCGTGGTAGTCGCTCTATTTTGGCGGTTTATTCTCGCATCAGATAATACGGGCTTGCTAAACTTCCTTTTGAGTCCACTCCTCAAATTGCCTTTTATCGACTCTCAGTCAATTAAATGGACTACAGATCCGAAGATAGCAATGTTAGCAGTCGTCATCGTTGATACATGGATGTGGTCACCGTTTATGATGTTGATTGCATTAGCCGGATTGAGTGCTGTGCCCAAATATCTTTATGAAGCCGCGGATGTTGACAGAGCATCCACATGGTTCAAATTCCGATGGATTACACTCCCATTAGTGTCTCCACTTCTCCTGATTGCTCTTTTGTTCCGTACCATGGACGCATTTAAGATGTTTGACATTGTATATGTTCTTACACGTGAAGGGGGTCCTGGCACTGTTACTGAGACCGTCTCAATGAATCTTTATAGAATGGCTTTTCGTAACTATGATACAGGTAAAGCGTGTGCTATGGCGTATATTCTGCTCATAATTATCGTTGCACTTAGCAACATTTATGTAAAATACCTCAATCGTGTGAAGGGAGAAACTTAATCTATATGGCAACTTATCCAAAAAAGAATTGGTTTGTTTTTACGCTTCTAATGCTTTTAATAGCTTTTGCTGTTATCGTTTACATCCTTCCGATTTACTGGATTGTGGTTACATCGCTGAAAGCACCTCCGGATATCAACACCAAAGTTCCGAAGTTTCTCTTTAGTATCTCGTTAGAAAACTATCAAAAGTTGATGCCAGAAGGGAACGTCTCGATTGTGACATTTCTCTTTATAGTGGAAGTATTCTTAGGGTTAATTCTCTTTGCCATTTTTTCTTTTAAGAATGTTCATTTGCCGCGTCGCGTGTCGGTTCGCAGCATTGGCATTGTTTGGAATATCCTTTTTGTTTTAACGTGTCTGTATAGTTTCTTCAGTACACAACCGCATCCTCGATTGCAATCGGACGTACGGTTTCATTTTTTTACGTTAATTATATGTTCAGTTGTATCTTATTTATTAGTTATCCCTTGGAAGGAAAACATCTATTCAGCATTTATTAATTCCAATGGAGACGCTGTCCCAAACAGAAAAGAAAAACTCGCGCTTATAATTCCAGTTATCTTTGCAACAATTGGTGTTTGTATTACCTTGGCAAACGGTGGCTCCAAATATTTCTATCAGCTGCTCAACAGCATCATCATCGGCGGTGGCAGCACAGTTCTTGCCGTAGGTTTAGGTACTATTTCTGCCTACGCATTTTCCCGGTTTAATATTGCTGGAAAAGACGATCTCCTCTTTTTTATCCTTAGCACCCGAATGCTACCACCTGTTGTGGTCGTAATTCCAATCTATCTAATGTATATTGCACTTAACTTAAAGGACACCCACTTCGGCTTGATTCTGCTTTACACGACATTCAACGTCTCATTTGCGGTATGGCTCATGAAAGGGTTCATCGATGAAATACCGAGGGAATACGAAGATGCCGCACTTGTTGATGGATATACAAGATTTCAAACCTTCTTGAAAGTTGTCTTACCGCAATCTGTAACAGGAATCGCAGCAACAGCAGTATTCTGTTTGATTACAGCATGGAACGAATTTGCATTTGCACTTGTCCTCACCGAGAGTGGTGGTGTAGCCGAAACTGCGCCTCCCTCTATTACAAGTGCCACAGGTTCTGCCGGCATGGACTGGGGCAAAATTGCTGCGTCAACTTTCGTTTTCCTACTTCCCGTCGCAATTTTCACGTTTTTGATGCGGAGTCACTTATTACGCGGTGTCACCTTCGGAGCCGTAAAGAAATAATTGATCAACCAACCATCTTATACCATTTCTGAATGATCGTCTATCATTAGCAAAAAACGCGTTTGTCCTCGCGCAATTCATTGCGCCTCTTATATTCAACATAATACCATTTCTGAATGACAACTTATCATTAGCAAAAAACGCGTTTGTAGTCGCGCAATTCATTGCGCCTCTTATATTCAAATTGTCATAATCTCAGTAATGATATTTTATTTTTCAGAATTGGTATTAGTTGTTAATTCACAGTTCACTTGAATTGTAGATGCAAAAGTGCATCCAAAAATGGGTTAAAACGGAGGATACAGATGGCGCGAAAAAGAAAAGAAAATCACACAGAAATAGATATTGAAAAACTTCCAGGGAGAATGCGCAACCATATTCATCAACTCGGTTTTTCTTCTATTGAACACTACAAAAAATGGTGTCACCAATATAACTTCGGTTGTGGATTGAACAAAGATTCCCGCCAATGTCGAAACGAACTCAGTGCTGGCACCACAATTAAAATGTCCGAATTAATGGCGAATGAGAAGAAAGAACGCAGCTTGAAAGATGTTATCCCGAAGATATATAGCGAAAAACTTAATGGTGAAAACCTAAGAAATCCCACCGCAAAAGAGATTGCGTTTGCTTTTGAGAGGTGTAATTCTCCGGAGGAACTTCAACGTCTTCTGTTATACGTTGGCGAAAACTTCGATTTCTTAAAAGACCCTTCTTACATTAAGGGTTTTGAGTCTATAGCCAATCATTCCGATAGTTGGATTCGACCTCTTGAAACATGGCATGTCAAAAGGCATAACCGAGATAGGCAATTTTCGGAACTTCTTCGCCACCTATTCGTAACTTATGATGTACCACCCTTCATGGACCGTGTTTGGTTTACGGAAAACGAAACACATCAAAATTGGTACAAACATATTGGTATCGGTCAAAATATCCGAACTGCCCCAGATATACCTGGGCAACTTACAAAAAAGATGGCACACCATTTCCTGAAAGCACCTAAGCAGTATACTGTAGATGAAGCACTCCGGTGGGGGCAAATACACGCACTCGGAGGGGATAAACGGTTAGTAGATGCATTCCGAGGAACACCACTTATTAGAAATTTCAGCAACGACGATTTCTGGTTGAATGTGTTTCGGTTCTTTATTGCGAATCCGATGTTAGATGTCAATCATGTGAATCCTATCGTTGATTTCATCTGGAATCAGAAATTCGAAAATCAACGAGTGAATAGAGGAGTTGTGGAGGAAATTGATCCACCTCAACCAAACTTCACTATGAACGGAAGGACACCTCGAACACTGCTTCGCCAAGTTAACGAATGGCACCGACAACTTGGTAAGGATACAAGTGAAGAGGACTTACAATGGACACGATCAAAAATTGGTGAATTACGTTTGCAAGAATGGATTAAAGAAAAAAAGAATCCAAGATACTGGAACATTAGAGAACTGCTCAGTACTAGTGAACTCATTGACGAAGGCAGAGCAATGAATCACTGTGGCAGAACTTACGCGAAGTCATGTTACACTGGAAAAACATCAATTTGGACGATGGAGACCCAAGATGATGGTGGAAGACACAAAGTTTTGACAATTGAGATATCTTTAGACGAAAAACTCATCTGTCAAGTTCGGGGTAAACGGAATCGGCTACCAACGCTAAAAGAAAAAAGTATGTTATCACGGTGGGCGAAGAAGGAAAAACTCGAAATTGCTGAATATGTAAAGTTTGAATAGGGTTAGAAGGGTGTGTAATACCTAATTAACTTGATCCTACTCGGTAGGTGCGGTTTCCTAACCGCACCATAAGCGTCAATTTAAGGAAAGGACTCGCTTGTAGTCGCGCAATGAATTGCGCCTCTTATATTCAAAGAAAAGAGGCGCAATGAATTGCGCGACTACGAACGCTGATATTCTCGTCCTTTGCGTTATTTGAGATGTTGATACAAAAAGGTGCGGTTAGGAAACCGCACCATAGGCGTCAATTTAGCGGTCCCCAACCTAGTAGGTGCGGTTTCTAACCAATGCAGAATACCACACGCGTATTCTGCCGGATCTTATGGAATATCCATCCGATAACCATTTTCGCGAACGACTCGGTACGGTTAGGAAAACGCACCTACCAGCCCTGAGAAAATCGGCTTTACCGAATTAAATACTTAAACTTCATTAGACTTAGGAGTATATCAAACAGTCTCTAAACAAATTTGCATTGCCACTAAAAAAATGGTATCATTAAGTAACAGATGTTAACCCTCGGTCCGAGACCAAAGTGAGGATTGGAAATGCGTTCCATTATTGCATCGCTATCAATCTTAACGAGTATCCTCGGTCTCATCTTTATTGTGCGTGGTTGTTTGCATCCTACAGGGTATCAAATGGAGTTGTCTAAGGAAACTACCACTGCAGTTAGAGTAACCCAAATTTACACTGAGGCTACCCATATTGTTATGGTTGGCATCGGGATTGTAAGTATAGGGATTGTTATAGCCTTTATCGGAATATTGATACGCGCAGACGAGGTGACAAATCTTTTTGCACGTTTCCACCGTAAAACTGAAAAGAATTCAGTAGTTACGGATAAAACGGATCCATCTCAGCAAGAGGAGAATAGTAATTGAATCGGATTGCTGAAAACCTTGCTAGTGTCAAAGAACGAATGGCAAAGGCTGCTCAAAAGAGTGGTCGCGCGCCTGATTCAATTAAACTTGTAGCAGTTACAAAAGGTTCTTCGGTTGCAGAGATGCAGTCGGTTCTAACCGAGGGTGCCACCGTTATTGGTGAAAACCGTGTACAGGAAGCACAACAGAAATACGATGCCTTGAAATCTATTTTTAAGAAAGCATCAAATACTTCCGACATAGATCAAGTTTACGAGTGGCATCTAATAGGTCACCTGCAGAGAAATAAAGTAAAATCCGCGTTACAAATCTTTTCCTTGATCCATTCGGTTGACAGTTTACGACTTATAGTAGAAATATCCCGTCGTTGCGAAGAAATCGGAAAACTCACAGATGTATTAGTTCAAGTAAATACGACTGGCGAGGAAAGTAAATACGGATTAGACCCAGATGATGTTACGCACTTCATAGAAAAGTCACACGCCTATCCTAATGTGCGAATTTGTGGTTTAATGACAATGGGTAGGTTGAGTCCTTCACCACAAGAAAACCGTCCAGCTTTTGAATTGCTGAGAACACTTGCGGATAAGGTAAAAACGCAACAATTTCCTGGTGTGACAATGCAGTACCTTTCAATGGGTATGACAAACGATTTTGAAGTTGCAATTGAAGAAGGTGCTAATCTCGTCAGAATAGGTAGGGCAATTTTTGGATCCGCAGAATAATACATAACTGATTTGAAGTGTGTGATTCCAAAGTGTCACTTATTTTTAAGGATTATAGATATAATACCCAATTAACCCGATTCGTAGTGTAAGGTCTCTGGGTCCTCCTCGCAATGCCGACTTTATCAGAAGACTTCAAATCAAGTTAATTTGGTATAAGGTGAAGCATTGATTACCTTGCATGTCTTGTTAGGAGAATACTGGTGATAGAGAACTTAAAATTGGGTGTGATTGGTGTTGGGAAAATGGGCGGCATCATTGTACGGAGTATTGTTGACCGTGTGTTTCCTGCTAACCAAGTTTGGATTACCGATCTTGACAAGAATCTCGTCTTCCAACTCTGTGACGAAAAAGGCGTGAACGCCGTTGCAGATATTGATGAACTAATACAAAAGACAGATGTCATTTTTTGCGCTGTTCCTCCCGTGGCTGTACCTCATATCCTTCCACAAGTAGCACTCCGTTTTTCATCACCACAATGGATCATTAGTATAGCAGCGGGTGTTACTACAAAGACGCTTGAATCGTATTTTGATACGCCACCTCCAATTGTTCGTGTGATGCCGAATATTGCGGCTTCGGTTGCAGCGGCAATCTCTGTGTTAACCCCGAGCAGTGCTGCGGATGAGAACCATCTTGCTATTGCACAGGAGATATTTAACTCATGCGGAACCACATTAGTCATGGAGGAACGTCATCTCAATGCTGTTACAGGAGTTAGCGGCAGTGGTCCCGCGTATGTTGCTCTTTTCGTTGAAGCACTTGCAGATGCAGCGGTATTTGTCGGATTACCTCGGCAAAACGCACAAACCCTTGCAATCCATACTGTTTTGGGCGCAGCAACAATGTTAGCGCAGTCGCAAGATCATCCAGCGGTACTCAAAAATCGTGTCACTACACCGGGTGGTACAACTGCCGCGGGACTTCACGCACTGGAACAAGGTGGTTTACGAGCAACGATTTCTGAGGCAATAATTGCCGCGACAGAACGTGCAAAACAACTTGACACGGTAAAGTAGGAAAGGGAAAATACCCAATGGAGTTTCTCGCAGACCTCTTCAGTCACTTGATTGACTTTTACACGCTGGTTGTATTTGTGTACGTGTTTCTTTCGTGGATAGTGTTTAGCACACAAAATCAGATCGTTCGTCGAATCTATGGGATTTTAGGTCAAATCGTTGATCCAGTTCTACAACCAATTCGCAGTGTTTTTCAACCGTTGAGTCGAAATATTGGTATTGATTTTTCACCGATTGTGTTATTGATCCTACTACGAGTACTCAATAAAATGTTACAACCTTAAACATTTTTACGTTGTTCAATGTATACCTTTGCGTAGCGATTACATTAACTGGGATTGGTAGTAGTAATATGAAAAAGGCAAATTCTTCATCAAAAAAAACCACAACTAAACGTTCCGGATCGAAACCTCGGGAAAAAAAGTTAACACCTAAATCTACCGAGAATATTTTACACACGCCACAAGAAGAAGAAATTCTCAAATTGTGGAAAAAACGGAGTGTGTACAAGGTTGATGAAAAATCGACCGTGTTACCAACTTATATAATCCGAGAAATGCCGACCCCAGTTGATATTCTCAGTGTTGACACGCTTCGGAGAAAAATATATCAAGATGTGTTTTTGAAATATGAAATCATGCGTGGAAACACGGTGACTTATTCTCCGCTTTGGGAAACATTTCCTTTCTGTATAGAGGCTGAGGTTATAAAGGAAAATTTACCCGCTGCTGCGCGCAACATCGTCAATTTTAGGAGAAAGTGTCGCCAACTTTACACTCAACATCTGAAAACACAACAGCAGAAATTGCAGAAACTCGGAATATTCGCTGATTGGACTACTGCTGAAAAAACATTGGAAGCACGTCATGAAACTAAACTCTTTAGTTTCTTTGATAGACTACGCGACTCTAAATTTCTACGTGATGAACTGAAACTCAGCCATTGGTGTCCAAAATGTGTTTTACCTTTGGAAACTGGCAATACTGCTAAACCAATATCTGCTAACGCTCAATATTGCTATGTCAAATTTCCATTCAACAACGGTTTTGAAGAATTCGGTGCACAAGTCTATTTTGCAATTCATCTGCCAATATCTCAATTGTGGGAAATCGCGGGGACAATGGCACTCGGTGTATATGAAAATGTTCCTTTTTATCTCACCGAATATGAAAATCAATACCTTATTTTTGCTGAACCCCAACTCAAAAGATTTGTTAGTCCAAATGCAAAAAACAAGGAATATCCAAAACCTCTCGCAAAATTAAAAGCCGCACAACTCAAAGACTGCACGCTTGCACACCCGCTTTTTTCTCTTTCGGATCTGCACTTTTTTACAATACCAGAGAATGTAATTGATACCATTTCTGATCCATCCGAGAAAAATGAATTGATGGATGGCATCATACCCCTAAATCCAGCACATCATTCACTAAGTTATAGTATCTATAACACACTGCCAGAAGTTAACAACTCTGTAGATACAAAATTTGCCTCATCTTCTTCAACTACTCCTATTTTCGATGAGTCCGGTCATTTTACGGAGGAGGCAGATACCCTTTGCGGATTAAATTTGAAGAATGCTATTCAGTTTATTACCGATGAATTGGAGACACGCGGATGTTTGGTTAATGCGCCGAAACAAAAGGTTCAACAACTTCACTGTGTACACTGTAATGGGTTGTCAGTTTCTCGTCCTTACCCACACTGGGTTTTTTCTGGAACTTCGACTGATATTAGAGATGAAGTTACAACTTTACCTGAGTATTGGGAACACTACGACGACGAAATACGGGAGCACATTCAAAATGAAGTCATGAATATCTCAGATATGCCGATTACATCCCAACGCCAATGGGGAGTTCCACTTCCAGTACTACGATGCGATAACTGTAACGACCTTATTACGGATAAGAAAATTCTCCGGGCAGTTCGTAGTTCCATAAGACGCGGTTCAGAACACTGGTTCCGACTAAGTGTAGAAGAACTATTACCTACAGATACGGTGTGTACCAATTGTCATTCAAAAGACTTCCGGAAAGAATCATCCTATATTGAAAGTTATTTTGCAAACCTGCTTCAAACGCTTGATAGCTCAGATTTTAAGAAGTCTGCAGTTGAGACTGCTATCAATGTTGTATTCCTGCCAGGAACTGCTTTCTTCAAATGGTTAGGCGAATTGAGTGTGCTTTCTGCATCGCTTCAACTCAGCAGACCTTCTAAAGAAAGTCACCCATTTAAACACCTAAAACTAAACGAGATTGAAGAGAATGTTTGGGAAACTGAGATTCAGGTAAAATTACTACAAAAGTACCCAGCGGACGTTCTCAGACTCATCTCAATAACTCCAGATTTACATCAGGTGCCACTTGAAGGAGATGGAACACAGCAACTTGAAGAGTTAATCGAAGAATATTATCAAAAATATACACACCTTAAAGAAATATTATCTCAGATAACCGAATTGCTATCTGACCTTCAGAAGAGGACAAATTCTAAAAAACTTATAACTTTCTCTACTGAAACAGATGACAAGGTTTCTGAAAACCTGCCGGAGCATGATGCACTTGCCATTTTATTAACAAACCAACTTCTCAGCGATGTTGAGGCAGCTTACGAGGAAAGAAATTTCTTTGAGATGTGGCAATTATTGTTTGATTTTTGCCAAACAGATCTTCTATTCTATTTTCAATTGTGTCAAGCCGCAGACTCAGATTCTGACCTAATTGCACTACCCTCAATTTTCAAAGTGATTGTTCAACGTTTAGCACCCATCCTCTCTTTCTTAGCGGAAGAGATTTACAAGAAGGGGTTCTCAACTTCAGCAAGTATTTTCGAAGAAAAGTGGGGCTTTTTACCACCAATTATCAGCGATAATGACCCAAGAACTGAGTGGGAATCGCTGAAAAAAAACCATAAATCAAAGACCTAACCTAAATTGGATAACTCAGGAAGTGAATTCACCGATTCAATACTTAAAAAATGTTCTACCATTGATTGTAGTGGCTGTTCCGGCATTGTTGCTTGATATCTTCACAAAATGGCTTGTGAGAATACGCATCCCTCAAGGCAGTGGTTATTCGATTATCCCCGGCTTTTTTAATCTGAGACACGACAGAAACACAGGTGCTGCTTTTGGGATTTTTGCAAATCAACGTACATTACTCATTTTAGTTACAATCGCCGCTTTAATCTTTATTTTTGTGTATTCTTTCCGTTTCCGACACAGTCGATGGGTGCAAATTGCACTCGGTTTTGTACTCGGTGGGGCAGTTGGTAACTTTATTGACCGTCTTTTCTTGGGTGAAGTCGTTGACTTTCTGCAGTTTGGTATAGAAGGTAAAAATCTTTATTGGCCTACTTTCAACGTCGCCGACGTGTGCGTTTGTATAGGGGCAGGAATGCTTATCACATTTCTTTTCCGACTTCAGAAAACGAAGTACTAATTGAGTTGATTCATTGGGTAAAATATCAGACTTCATCTCATACCAAATTAACGGGATTTGTCCTATTTTCCGGACGGTAGGTGCGGTTTTGCGGTGTACTCACCCAAATGCGATCTGCATTCCTAACCGCACCGATAGATTGGAATCAAGTTAATTTGGTATCACATATCCTATCAGCACTCTTTGTGTACTTTTATGTCTAAAGCAAAAGGTGAAAATATGTTCAGATATAGAATTGTTATGTTTTTTGTCGTTTTTGCAGCTATTCTTGCAATCGTTCCACTTTCACATGCACAACAAGAACAAACACAACAAGAAGAGTATAGCGAAAGCACATTACGCCGTTTTGAAATAGTAACGTTAAGTTCGCTCCCATTTACAGCAGTACATAGTTATTTAGGGGTACGTGGCGTAAGAATGATTCAGACAAATAAAATTGCCCCCGTGTTGACACCACAGAATTATCGAATAATGGGAATTAGTGCAGTTTCGTTATCACTATTTATCGGAATTTGGGATTGGGTTCATACGCGCAATGTAGACAGATCTGCTCCGAGTGTGCCAGGACGAAAACCGCCATCACCTCCGACTGAGGAGGAATTGCCTCCTGATGGGAGTATTGCGCGTGTTCCGAGTTTTGGTCCACAAGCAAATAGATACGGAGTCTCAACTAACCATGCAGGACCGCACTCTATGTCCGTAAACACCCAGCTGAATATGTGGGCAACAGAACCGCCTATTGGTTTATTTGTTCCACTGCTTGAAATACGTTTTTAATTGCAATTTTCTTCATCACTCAATGACTGATGAAACATAGGTAGTATACTAAATATGCGTGTTCTCTTTATGGGCACAAGTGAATTTGCCGTTCCGGCACTGAAAGAACTTATTGCCCGCAACTTTGAAATCATAGCGGTTGTCACGCAACCTGACCGACCCAGTGGTAGAGGGAAAAAATTAAATCCTCCACCTATAAAGAAAATTGCATTAGATTATAACCTCAAGATTTATCAACCTGAGAAAGTAAGGAAACCAGAATTTGTTGAGACCCTGAAACAACATAGTCCAGATGTTATTATTGTTGCTGCTTTTGGTCAGCTGTTACCGCAATCGGTGTTGGATATTCCTCCCTGTGGTGTAATCAACATACACCCTTCTATGTTACCGAAGTATAGAGGTGCCGCTCCAATTCAATGGACATTAATTAACGGTGAGCAGGAGACGGGTGTAACGCTCATGCTGTTGGATGCCGGCGAAGATACTGGTGATATAATATGCAGGGAGCAAATACCCATTGAACTTACTGATACTGCAGAAACACTGCATCAGAAATTAGCAAACATCGGCGCGCGACTGTTAGTAGATGTATTGGCGGAAATCCCACAAGGAGAAATCCTGTCAGCGACACCACAAAATAACGATGAGGCTACACATGCCCCGCGTTTGACGAAAAATATCGGACATATCAATTGGAGCGAATCTGCAACGACTATTCACAATCTTATTAGAGGCACTGTAGGTTGGCCAGGCGCGTACACCTATTTTCGGGACGGTGTACTACTTAAAATTATACAATCTTTACCGTATGAAGATGAACACAATATAATGCAAAATAAACCTGATGAACTACCCGCTACTATTTATATATCTTCTGAACGACAATTGTTTGTGAAAACAGGAAACGGAGAACTTCAATTGTTTCAAGTTCAACCCGCTACAAAGAAAATTATGGATGCTAAGGATTTTGTTAATGGATACCAATTAAAAATTGGTGATAGTTTTTCCTCTGTGTAATATTTTCACAGACCGTTTGTAGATGGATTCAAGATGCAGTCAATAACCCCAAGCTAAAGCATGGGGCTTGTGCAAAGCGCAATCCGAGCGTCCACTTCACAAGTTAAACCGTTGACTACAGTAATATATCGCAGTATCTTGGCGTGGTAGCCAGCACGATGTTTCGGATGCTCCCCAAGTCTGATTCCTCTCGGATACTGTGATCTGGATGGGGCAACACATACCCCGAAAGGGAGAACGCAAACTTATGTTTGTGCATATTAGGATTTAGTTTTCAGTTATATTTGATTGGAAGCTAAACTCCTAATACGAAAAATAAAAGGAGGCGGGCTTTCCTCGCCAACCTAAAGGATGGAGTCTCCAGCCCGAAGAGTGATGAACACACTTAATAAGACCTTATGGGGAATGGTCAAGATTGCTCTCTATTGCTTAATTGTGATCGGGATAGTCGGATTATTGACACTTTTTATAGTTATTCCACAATGGGTTAAGTCAACTGAGATTTTGGTTCCCAACCTTGTCAATAAATCCTATCTCCAAGCATTATCTGAACTCTCCAAGGCAGGACTTAAGTTGGATAATTTGATTCACCAAGAGAGCAATAGTAAACCTAAAGGAACTGTTATTAAGCAAGACCCGCTTCCAAATATTAGTATCAAATCCCATCACAGAGTAAAAATTACAGTCAGTACTGGAGCAGACCTAATGCCTATTCCATCAGTCATTGGAAAGTCTATAGACGCAGCAAACGAAACGCTTGAAGCTGCTGGCTTCCGTCCATATTCGGTTACGAGTGTCCATTCAAATAATTATTTACCGGAGACTGTCATCGCACAAAGTCCAGCGGAAGGCAGTCCAAAAAAACGGGCAAGCCAAGTAAACCTATTGGTAAGTCTTGGAAGAAAGCCACGCCTCATTCAACTGCCAGACCTTCAGAACCATCTTGTCAGTGAGGTATTACCCGCACTTAAAGCCATTGGGCTGGATGTTGAAATAATAAATATCCCACATCCGAATATCCAGCAGGGGAAGATTATATCACACAAAAAACTTGTTCAAAGTGGAGATTTGATAACACTTGAGGTGAGCGGTAAACGTGATGACAACGAAAATAGTGGCAGGTGGTTAACACACAAACACACCGTCAATGAAGATGGAAATCGGGCAATTGGAGTTAGAATCATTATCATTGATGAATATGGCGAACGCGATGCGGTTAATGGATCTTATGCTCCTGGAACCATAATTGACTTGGAAAAGCGAAGAGTTAGGGTATTTGGATCGACACTAGTAGTTGTGTTTGAAAATGGAAAAAAAGTTGATGAACGTAATTATCAGTAAACAATGTATTGCAATGTTGAAGACATTTATATCCAATTAGATTCCACTTGGTAGATGCGGTTTCTAACCGCATCTAATACCAAGAAAAATGAGATAAATCAAGTTGATTTGCTATTATGCCACATCAACGGGATTTGTCCTATTTCCCGGACGGTAGGTGCGGTTTCCTAACCGCACCGATAGATTGGAATCAAGTTAATTTGTTATTAGAATTGATTGTTATCTTAGAAATCGTATGAAAATTCAAAATAATAAAATTCCCAAAATTGCGCCATCACTATTAGCAGCCGACTTCAGTCGTTTCGGTGAAGAGGTCGAACATGTTGTCACAGCTGGGGCAGACCTGCTTCATTTCGATGTGATGGATGGCGAATTTGTACCGAACTTCGGTATAAGTCCACTATTAATCGCATCTGTCCGGGACAAAACAGAAGTACCCTTTGATGTCCATATTATGGTGACACACCCGCTCCGATATATTGATGCATTAGTCGATGCTGGCTCAGATATAATTACTTTCCATATTGAGAACAAGAATGAACCCAATGAAGTAATTGCAGCAATTAAAGCACACAATATAAAAGTCGGTTTAGCGTTTTCTCCAAAAACAAGCACTGAGGAAGTTATACCATTTCTTTCCGATATTGACCTCGTGTTACCGATGAGCGTTGAGCCAGGTTTCGGCGGACAAGTATTTATACCGGATACCCTGCAGAAAATTGAAAAATTACATCATAAGATTCAAGAAATTGATAACTCACCTGAAATTTCTGTTGATGGAGGTGTAACGCCTGAGATAGGTCCTCTTGCTGCGCGTCAAGGTGCAACAATTCTTGTCGCAGGCACAGCAATTTTTCGGAGTCAACAACCGGAAACAGTTATAAAAAAATTACGAACCGTAGGATAGCCTTGGTTCTCACATGATAATTTTAACAGAAGATGCATACGTTCTATATCCCACGAATTCAGTTCAATGAAAATATTGCTACGATTACTGGTTCAGAACAACATCACCTCCGAAATGTGCTTCGTTTGGGACTTGGCGAGACTATCCGAATTATTGATGGAGAAGGAAGTATCTATATCGCAAAAACAGACGACATTGAAACTGAATCTACGGTAGCAAAAATTCTTAGTCGCGAATTTCACGTACGAAAAACACCGTCCTTGATTCTTTTTCAAGGATTGCCAAAGAACGATAAAATGGAGTTGATTCTGCAAAAAACCACGGAACTTGGTGCTACACAAATTGTGCCAATTTCCACAGAACGTTCATTACAGAAACCGAGTGTAAACCGCTGTGAACGTTGGCAACGTGTTATTCTCTCTGCTACAAAGCAGTGCGGACGTGCATGGTTACCTGAACTATCTGAAATTCAAAAATTTGAAGACTTCCTGAAGACGGTTAAAACTTTTGCACTTACCCTAATCTTATGGGAAAATGAAAAGCATCAACACATCAAAACAGTGTTAAGGGGAAAACCAGAGGTGGAATCAATCGCTCTTTTAGTGGGACCAGAAGGTGGTTTTACAGATAATGAGGTCAACAATGCAATTGAAAATGGATGTATCCCTGTGACGATTGGTTCAAATATTTTGAGAACAGAAACCGCTGCTATTGCAGCAATTACCATTGCCGCTTATGAATACCAACTTTAATTCAACTCAAAAAAAAATGAAGACTGCCAAACTCATTACGATGGGATGTAAGGTTAATCAATACGACACGCAATCCATGCGGGAAGCACTTATCCACAACGGGTATGCGATAGTTGATGATACGAATCCTGCAGATCTCTATCTCATTAACACATGCACCGTAACGAACGCCGCTGATCAGAAAGCACGACAAGCAATTCGGAGAGCAATCCGTCAAAATCCAAATGCCGATGTCCTAGTTACCGGATGTTATGCCGAGAGTGACCGAAAGGCAATTGAAGAAATTCCCGGCGTGAAATTTGTCTTCGGAAACCGGGAGAAGGCTGACTTTCAAACATATCTGGATAAGTTGCACATTGATACCCCTTTACAGATTCAACCTGTCCAGCACGATGCGATTCGTGAGCATGCGCGCTTCAGCAGCGGGGTAAGCAGTGCAGGTAAACGTACACGCGCCCTTATAAAAGTCCAAGACGGTTGTAGTGCTTTCTGCACCTACTGCATTATTCCTTATGTGCGTGGCAGAATGACAAGTCGTCCGCTAACTGAGATCGTAGATGAGGCGCATCGCATTGCCGATAGTGGCATAAAGGAAATTGTGATTACCGGTGTGCATCTTGGTGCTTACGGACAGGACACAGGCAGAGATAAGGATATTGCTGATATATTAGAACGAATACACGGAATTGATGGAATTGAACGTATCCGCTTTAGTTCAATTGAACCGATGTATTTTCCCGATATTCTATCAGAACGGATGTCTGCACTACCAAAGTGTATGCCTCATTTCCACCTCCCGATTCAATCTGGTTCAAATGGTGTTTTACGCCGGATGCGCCGCCGTTATTCGACCACAAAATTCGCTCACCTCGTTGAAAACTTACGTGATCGTTTTACCGATGATGTCGGCATCACTACAGATATTATGGTCGGATTTCCAGGTGAAACTGAAACTGAATTTAAGGAGTCGCTTCAGTTTGTTGAAGATATTGGATTCAGTCAACTCCATGTGTTCCGGTATTCCCCGCGCAAAGGCACACCTGCAGCCGATTACACAGATCAAGTTCCCCCACACGTTTCGGCAGAACGAAGCCGTGAGATGATTAAATTGGGAGAACAACTTAATACCGCATTTCGTAGACGAATGCTTGGAAAACATAAGCATGTATTGGTTGAAGAAAGTAGAGAGGGAAAGAAAAACCTACTTGCAGGATTCACGGACAACTATCTACGGGTACTTGTAGATGCTCCAGAGAC
Organism: Candidatus Poribacteria bacterium; assembly: GCA_965237835.1. GTDB lineage: Bacteria > Poribacteria > WGA-4E > WGA-4E > WGA-3G > MSPOR6. The sequence goes on from OZ250160.1 coordinate 4,034,195, forward strand.
AGCAATAAATCAGATTCTGCGGGTTAAGTTAACAACTTCGGATAGTGAATTCGTTTATGGAGAATATTAAGAATAATTGTTTACAATAAAAATAGAGGCGCGAAGCCTAACCTTATAATATTTCCTTGGAGGAAACATTTTGTCAAAATTAAAAATAGTTCTTTTGTTTTTTATTATCCTTTTTGCCGTGTCAGGGTGCGAAAAAATAACTGATAAAGTGATGCTACCCCCCGATACTTCAGATACAGAACCGCTCACAGTAATGACTTATAACGTATATATTGGAAGCAGCGCAGAACCGCTCTTGTCCGTAGAAAATCTGGGACAAGTTCCCGGAGAAGTTGCCATCATGTATAACAACGTCATAGCATCCGATTTTCCGATGCGCGCTGTGGCAATTGCCCAATCTATAAAAACGTATCAACCACACGTTATCGGGCTACAAGAAATATCGTTAATCCGCCGTCAAAGTCCAGGTGACTTGTTTTCAGGTGGGACTGTTCAAGCAGAAGAAGTCGTCATAGATTTTCTCCAAATTTTGACAGACGCTCTTCAAGCAGAGGATTTAAATTATCAAGTCGCAGCAAAAGTTGAAAATATTGATATTGAAATGCCAATGCCTACTGAAGACGGTCTTGTTGATGTTAGATTAACGGATTATGATGTGATATTGGCGCGAAGTGATGTTGAAATATCACGCCCGATGAGTGCAAACTACGCAAATGCGCTTACTATAGAGACGCTGCTCGGTCTGGAAGTAAAAAGAGGCTATGCTGCTGTGGATGCAACAATTTCTGGGATCACTTATCGCTTTGTCAATACACATTTAGAGGCATTTGCAGAAGAAAATAGAGTTGCACAAACACAAGAACTTGTTGATATTCTTAGTGATGAAACATTACCCATTATTTTGTTGGGTGATTTCAATACAACTGCAACCGATGGCACTGCCTATCAAATTTTACTTTCCGCAGGATATGAGGATCTTTGGCAGATGGATCCCGAAGGCAATGGTAATACCTGTTGTCAAGATGATGACATCTTAAATGAGGTAAACGATCTCTCTGTACGGATTGACCAGATTTTTGTCCGTAATCTGGAACTCCCCACTTCTGTTGTGACACAAACCGTAGGTGATAAATCTTGGCTCATGTAAAAAGTAAGTGCTATTTTTTCAAAGTTATGTTAGAGTGTTACCTATGGACTTTCCAATACAATCTCTCATGGATGAAGAAAAAGTTCAAGCGTGGGTGTTGGATCATTTCCACCCTCAAGGGCTGTGTTGCCCAAAATGCCAAGCGAGCGTGGCGGAGGCACGCAAGTTCCGTAAGACTGCAACAAGTGGTCTACAAGTGTATCGCTGCAAACACTGTGAGAGCATCTACAACCTCTATACCGGGACGGTCTTTGCTGGCACACAGTTTCGTCCCTCACAGGTCGTTCTGCTTTTGCGCGGTGTCTGTCAAGGTGTTTCAAGTGCACAACTCGGGCGTGAACTGGGTCTAAGTCGTCAAACCGTTCTTTCTATAAGACGTAAACTCCAAACTTCGGCAGAGCAGATACAGCCCGAAGCTGCTTTACCCGATGCTGAAGTCGAAACAGATGAGATGTTTCAAAACGCCGGTGAAAAAGGCGATAAGCACGTTGATGCTTCGGATCCTCCGCGTCGGCGTGGCAATAAACGCAGGGGACATGGGACTTATGACAATGATCGTCCGCCTATTGTTGGGACGAAAGGTCGCGAAAGCGGTCTCCTGAGATTACGTGTTGTGCGGCACACCGATTCTGCGACGCTTTCAACACACGTTCATCAGTTTACGCTGCCGACTTCAACGGTGTATACGGATGGTTGGCGCGGCTATAACCGTATTCAGCGCGCCCGTGAGATTGTTCTCCATAAGGATGGCGAGTGGGCAAGAGACGCAGACGGTGATGGTCTTTACGAGATCCATACAAATACGATTGAAGGTGTCTGGACGACGCTGCGAAACTTCCTTCGTCCCTTTCGTGGCGTTCATAAAAAGTTCCTCGCCGGTTACGTCGCAATCTGTGAGTTCGTCATGAATCTAAAAGCTGTCAGTGTTGATTTTATAGCAAAACTCGTCAAAAGCACTTACTCTTGACATGAGCGTAAATCTTTTGATCGACTACCTTCCGGATTGTGGCCCTCTGACCACGCAGGTGTTGTCGCACAGATTACGTTTTAAGTAATACCCAATTAACCCGATTTGTCCTATTTTACGGACAGTAGGTGCGGTTTCCTAACTGCACCTTTTTGTATCAACATCTCAAATAACGCAAAGGACGAGAATATCTGTGTTCGTAGTCGCGCAATTCATTGCGCCTCTTTTCTTTGAATATAAGAGGCGCAATGAATTGCGCGACTACAAACGAGTTCTTTCCTTAAATTGACGCCTATGGTGCGGTTCCTAACCGCACCTAAAATTCTTAAAACTAAACAACCCTACCCTTTAGGACGAGGCACTTGACTTGAGAACACTACGGATAGTATCAACTACAAGATGCACATCCGATTCAGTTAACCCTGGATAGAGCGGCAGACTTACGACACGTTCAAAGACTTCCTCGGCACGTGGAAAATCACCCACACTATAGCCGTACTGCTTCTGATAAAATTCGAAAAGATGTAACGGAATGTAGTGTACGCTACATTCAATATTTTCTTCGCGCAAGACTTCAACAAATTCATCACGGTCGCCAGTGTTCAGTTGAATGATGTAAAGATGCCAAGCATGTTCTGAAGAATCATCTGGTACAAACGGGGTGCTGATTTGAGAAACTTTAGCCAATTCTGTTTGATAGATACGCGCGAAATTCTGACGACGTTCATGTAGTTTGTTAAGTTTCATTAGTTGGCACAATCCCATCGCTGCCTGAATATCTGTCATGTTGTATTTATAGCCTTCAGTTGTAATGTCATATCTCCAAATGCTACGTCGAGACTGCCGTGCCCATGCATCCTTGTCAATACCGTGAAGACGCATTGTTCTAAGTGGTTCGGCAAAGGTATCGTTATTAGTAGTAATCATTCCACCTTCACCTGTTGTTATATTTTTATTCGCATAAAAACTAAAAGCAGAAAGATCACCAAGTGTACCGATGTATTGCCCCTTATACTCAGTCGGAATAGCGTGGGCTGCATCGTCAATAAGCACTAAATTGTGCGTTTGACATATCTGCCGCAAAGCATCCATATCACACGGAAGTCCAGCGATGTGGACAGGCATTATCGCTTTCGTGCGCGGGGTTATCGCCTGCTCTATTTTGGTCACATCAATGTTCAATGTTTCAGGGCAGATATCCACAAAAACAGGTTTAGCACCGACATATCGGATTGCTTCGGCAGTAGCAGTAAAGGTATAAGGTGTTGTGATGACTTCGTCCTCAGCACCGATACCGGTAACAACAAGGCTGAGATGTAATGCTGCAGTGCAAGAACTCACTGCGATTGCATGCTTAACACCGAGGTATTCGGCAAAAGCGCGTTCAAACTCACGCACTCTTGCACCAGTACTAATCCATTTAGAAGCAAGCACTTGGCTAACAGCTTCAATTTCAGTTTCGTCAATCCACGGACGACTAAAAGGTATAAACGGCTTTTGTTCCACAAATAATTCCTTTTCAATCATTCATCTAAATTTCCGGTTTCTTTCGGACCAAGAACATGAATCATCGCTTTAAGGGCGAGGATGTAACTATACGCACCAAAACCACCAATGACACCTACCGCAACGCCTGATATATACGAATGATGCCGAAATTCCTCGCGAGCATAAATATTAGAGAGGTGAATTTCAATGACAGGGAGCGCGACAGTAGCGAGTGCATCTCGGATTGCTATGCTGGTATGTGTATAAGCAGCAGGATTAATTAAAATGCCATCTGCCCAATTGATGTGGTCGCCGATAATAGTGACAATCTCGCCTTCATGGTTAGATTGCAAGATTTTTAGCACAACATTGTGAGGCGATGCTGCTACAAACTGATCAAGTGCGTCATTGATGTCCTTCAACGTTTGGTGTCCGTAAATCTCCGGCTGTCGTTTGCCTAAGAGGTGTAAATTCGGTCCGTGGAGGACAAGAATATTCATATTGCTATTTCCTTACATATTTCGAATTCTCTGGAAATGAAATTGATTTATTTTGGATGTTATATTTTGTGATTGTATTTTATTAGAAATACGATTTGAAATCAACAGAAATTTGAGTCTTGAAAAACCTTAATTGTCAACTAGAACCGGTCAGAAATTATCAGCCAATACATATCTCTATATTTGACCTCAATCTATTTGTGGATCAAGCGCGTCTCTCAGCGCATCTCCGAGGAGATTGAAACCCAAGACAATGAGAAAGATAGCCACACCTGGAGCAGTGACAGCTAATGGTGCCTGGCGAATATACTTTGTATTTTCATTTAACATCGCACCCCATTCAGGCTCTCCGATTTCCGCACCGAGACCGAGAAAACTGAGTCCAGCGGCATCTAAAATTGCAGCCCCAATCCCCAAAGTAGCTTGCACAATCAACGGAGCAAGACAGTTTGGTAGAACGGTCGTAACCAGGATCCGGATGTCGCTTGCGCCAATAACTCTCGCTGCCGTAACGTAATCTAACTCACGCACTTTCAGAACGGAAGCGCGTAAAATCCGCGCATACTGTGGAATATAGACAATAGAAACAGCGATAATTGCATTCGTAAGACTCTGCCCCAAAATGGTAACAATGACCATCGCGAGTAAAATACTCGGCATAGCAAGCAACATATCCATCACACGCATAATCAGGTTGTCTAACCATCCACCAAAATAGCCAGCGATTGCACCGAACAGCGTGCCGAACCCAAGTGAGAAAGTAATCGCGATAAATCCTACCTTAAGGGAGATACGGGCACCGTAAACAATTCGACTGAAAACATCCCGTCCGTTTCCATCCGTGCCGAGGTAATATTCAGTGGACGAACCCTTGAGACGTTTCACGATATCAGTTCTCATGTGATCATGCGTAGCTATAAGCGGTGCAGAGATCGCAACGATCATAAAAAAGAGGATTATAGACGCACCGATCGTAGCAGATGGATGCCGCAGAAGTTTTCGGAAGATAAGGTGTTGACCCGTTGATACTGTATTGGTGTTCATTTAGCCTCGTCTCCGACTCGGATGCGTGGATCGACATAAGCATACAATAGGTCAACAATGAGGTTGACAAACATAAAGAGAGCAGAAACGAAAAGCACCCCACCTTGTACAGCGCGAACATCGCGTGCTTCAACAGCATCGCGCAACCATGAACCGAGTCCGGGCCATGAGAAAATGTGTTCGGTCAAGATCGCACCTCCCATCAGATACCCAAATTCAAGACCGATAACTGTCAAAACAGGAACCATGCTATTTTTCAACGCATGTTTGGTTATAACTTTCCATTTCGACAAGCCTTTTGCGTAAGCTGTAGTAATGTATGGTTGATTTAAAACCTCAAGCAGACTTGAACGGGTCATCCGGGCAATAATAGCTAACGGAATTGTGCCTAAGGTAATTGCTGGGAGGATTAGGTGTTTGATAGAATCCTTAAATGCAGTGAAGTTTCCTGCAAGGAGTGTATCAATTAAGTAGAAACCGGTACGTGATTCAATATCTAAACTCAAAATAGTATCTAAACGTCCTGTCGCAGGCAATATCTTCCAATAATGGGAAAAAAGCAAAATGAGCATCAATCCAAGCCAGAAAATCGGCATAGAGATACCCGCGAGCGATATAGACATTGAGAAATAGTCCAAAAATTTACCACGATAGACAGCCGCAATGATACCTGCCATTATGCCAAATATGATTGAAAATACCATCGCTGCAAGTGTTAATTCGGCAGTCGCCGGAAAATAACGTTTGATTTCGTCAACGATAAGTTGCTTTGTTTTAGAGGAACGTCCTAAATCAAGGCGTACGAGGTCCCAGAGAAATATTCCGTATTGGTAATACAGGGGTTTATCAAGTCCTATATCCTCACGGATTTGTGTAAGAACTTCTTCGGTAGCCCTTTCTCCGGCAATGGTGAGGGCTGCATCACCAGGAATCAGATGTACCATCAAGAATACAAGGAGAGATACTCCAAAAAGTGATAAACCGATGGAGAGAAAACGTTGGATTAAATATGATAGCAATATTCAAGCCTCACACAGCACAGACAAGGAAAGACGCACACGAAAGAAGTGGCGTGAACTTAGAAAAATGGGTTGTGTAATTTTTCTTCACCTACGGTTGTTGCAGGACCGTGACCAGGGAAAAGTCGCACATCATCTGGAAGTGTGAGTAGATTATCACGAACACTATTTATTTCATCTTGATATGAGATGTTTGGACCGCCAACCGAACCCGCGAAAATAGCATCACCCACAAAAGCAGCCGTTTGCGTTAGAAAACTACAACCACCAGGGGTATGTCCCGGAGTATCAAGCACTGTCACCATAAGTGCACCGACTTCTACAACATCGGAATGGGCAAGCTCCCGCAATTTACCCGCACTCCTGGGTTTCGGTTCATTCTTATGGATGTATGCTTGGCATCCAGTAGCATTTTGAAGTTGTAGTAATCCATCGGTGTGGTCTTTGTGTGAGTGGGTCAAAAGGATAGCGGTTGGGTTGATTTTATGTTTATCAAGCTGTTCCAAAATCAGGTCAGGGTGAGCTGCGGTGTCAATAATTGCGGCTTCGTCTGTGGCTTTGCAGATCAAGAGGTAGGCGTTGACTGGCCATCCACCAACTGGTGCGCTCACTGTAATAACGTCAAGTTTTGTGTCATTAGGTTGCTTAAGAGGGGCTGGTTCCCACTCTTCTATAGCAATGTCAAGTAGTTTGGTACCGTCTAAATTAAGCACATCTGCAAGTTTATAGACTTGTGCTTTTGTCGGTTTTAAGGTATACTTTTCCATACAAGATAGATCCGACTCTGTAATTCCAACGGCTGTGGCAGTTTCACGCTGAGACATGTTTTGTCCCCGTCGAGCTTTACCAATGATGTCACCAAATTCGTCTTCAAGTGCGTATGCCATGAATGTTGTTCTCCTTTATTGTAGGTTGACAGAAATTATAGCAAATAAATCAGTATAAAGCAATTCAAAATCGGAACACCTGAGGAAGGAGGAATCTTATGCACGTTCCAAAAAACGGTTATGAACAGGCTGAGATATCCCTTGCACCAATAAAAACCGATATGACATTGGAAGAATTCCTTGCCATCGATATAGAAGGATATGAATATGTTAAAGGAGAATTAGTCCCGATGCCAGCTGCATCATTATTACACGGTGGAATTAGTGTTAGAGTCATTCGGTATTTAGATTCACATGTCTATCAAAATCAGTTGGGAGAGGTATATACTGCAGAAACATCCTTTCGGGTAGGAGAACGGGTCATGAAACCGGATGTCGCTTTTGTTTCTGCTTCGCGGGTACCGGAAGACAACACTAAGGGTTGTCCGATACCACCTGACCTCGCTGTTGAAGTCATTTCTCCTACAGATATACTATGGAATGTTTCCGAAAAAGTACAATCATACCTTGACGCTGGCACTCGAATGGTATGGGTAATTGATCCGGTCATGAAAACAGTATCAGTTTTTTACCCCGACAAAGCGTTTAAAATATACAAGCGAGATGACACGCTCACTGGAGAGGATGTCATTGAAGGATTTTCATGTCCAGTAGCACAACTTTTTGAATAGATAGGCTCTAAACACAGCAAATTAACCGCGGAGGAGTGAAATGCATCCACAAGACATAAGCGAATTTCCAAAAGAATCTCTTCTGTCAGCATTTAACGCGATGACGTTGGAAGATTTTCTCCAGGGCAATATAGAGGGATATGAGTATGTAAGTAGTGAATTAATTCTGATACTGCCTACTTGTGTAGAACACGGTGATATAAGTTCTAACGTGCAGTGGTATTTACAATCGCATGTTCGTGTAAATCATCTGGGTCGTGTTTATACGGCAGACACAGGTTTCCGTGTTGGAGAACGCGTCCTGATGCCAGATGTCGCTTTCATCTCTACCGCTCAGTTGCCTGATGAACGAAGTGCGATATTTCTAATTCCGCCTGAACTCGCGATTGAGGTTATTTCACCGTCAGATCTTCAGTATCATATTACTGAAAAAGCACTCGCCTATCTGGAAGCTGGGACACAGATAGTTTGGGTTCTCGAACCCAGATCGAAAACGGTAACCGTGTTTCGGTCGGAAACAGATATCAAAACACTCACACGCAAAGACATGCTCACAGGAGAGGATGTTGTTGAAGGTTTTTCTTGCTCGGTAGCACAACTTTTTGAATAAGGAGATTTCATGAAACTTGGTTTGGTTACATATAATATGGCAAAAGATTGGGATACTCCCACTATCATTGAACGGTGTTCGGAAACGGGGTTTGCAGGTGTGGAGTTGCGGACAACACATGCACACGGCGTTGAAGTCAGTCTATCTGCAAGTGAACGTGCTGAAGTAAAGCAACAGTTTGAGGATTCACCTATTGAGATTGCAGGTTTAGGTTCTGCTTTTGACTATCATGCAGTTGATCAAGCAGCAGTTCGTAAGAATATAGATGGCACGAAGGAGTATTCTCAGTTGGCAGCCGATGTGGGGGCACCGGGCGTAAAAGTCCGTCCGAATGGTCTCCCCGGTGAAGTTCCTGTCGAAAAAACGTTAGAACAAATAGGCTTGGCATTGCGGGAATGTGGAGAATTTGCTGCAGATCTCGGTGTACAGATTCGACTTGAAGTACACGGGGGCGGCACCTCCGAACTCAGACATATACGGACTATTATTGATGTTGCTGATCATGATAACGTATATGTATGTTGGAATTCTAACTTCGGAGAAGTTGAAAACGGATCAATCCAGAAAAACTTCAATTACGTCAAAGGGAAAATCGGGTTGGTTCATATTACAGAACTACATCGGCGGGAATATCCGTGGCGAGAACTGTTTACCTCGTTAAGAGAATCTGGGTATTCTGGCTTTACATTAGCAGAAATTGCTGGGAGTTCTGATCCGGTAAGAGTGATGAATTTTTATCGCGCGTTATGGGAAGAATATAACAGATAATTTATTTTTGAAGGAGTGCATTCAAAAATGAGAAATCTAATATTGGCAACACTTTGTCTCGCAACTCTGATGGCAATTTTCATTAGCAGTTTCTCCTGTTCGCAAATTGGCGACTACATGGGCACGTGTCAAACGGATTAAATAGCAGAAACACTTAAAGTCATCATGTATTGCTATATTCAGTTTTTGGGTGAAATTATGAATCAACTCGAATTTTATCAAGCGAAATTAGACTACGAGACTGATTCTTGGGATCTCAGTGAAGCACTCAATAACGGAGAAGACATCGTTGTTATAGATGCCCGCTCACCGAAGGCTTATGCACTTGAACATATACCAACATCAATTAATATCCCCCACAGATCAATGTCTGAGGAAACTACAAGTCATCTTGATAAATCAAAGTTGTATGTAACCTGTTGTGATGGTATCGGTTGTAATGCTTCTACCAAAGGTGCGTTGAATATGGCTAAATTAGGGTTTAATGTCAAAGAATTGCTAGGAGGTTTGGATTGGTGGAGGCGGGATGGTTATGAGACGAAAGGCAAGCAAGGCATTCAAGGTAAGGAAATTAAATGTGGATGCTAAAATATGCAAAAAAGTGCATTTTTATTTGCAATTGGTTTTATGATAGTGTATAATTAAAATGCTAAATGCAATTCATATTCCCCAATAGCTCAGTTGGTAGAGCAGATGGCTGTTAACCATCGTGTCGGCGGTTCGAGTCCGTCTTGGGGAGTTTCAAGTTATGCTGATGGACTTTAAAGTTCGTCAGCATAGTTTTTTTAATCGGGACTTTCTTGAAAATCTATCCTGATTAGGACTCACGGAGCGCATCGGCTTTCAACCAACCGATAGAATCAATAATTTGATCTTGATGTTCTCGCATCACCACCTCAATGAGAGCCGGTTTTTCAGCAGCGAGTGCGTCCCTCAAAGTCGACTTAAAGTCTTCCAAGTTTTCAACTTTCCTTGCATAAACACCGAAAGACTGCGCGAATTCAACGAAATCCGGATTACATAGGTCTGTGTCAATCGTGCGTCCCTCAAACTCTTTCGCTTGAACCCCTTTAATCGCTGACAACGCATCATCATTTACCACAATTGCAACGACATTAATACCATATTTCATGGCAGTTGCCATTTCCATTGCGCCCATTAGAAAACCTCCATCGCCGCTAAAACAGATTACCGGACGGTCGGGATACGCGACTTTGGCACCAATAGCTGCAGGATAGGCATACCCTAATGCAACACCGATATTCGGGTAGAGGAAGGTGCGTGGATCGTAAATAGGAAACTCAGCAAATGACGCATAACCAAGTGAGTGAACATCAATTGAATAGATAGTATCTCGTGGCAGAACATCTTGCAGTTCGTGAATGATAGGCAAAGGTGGCTGCGTATCAAACTTGGCACGAAGTTGTGGCAGCACAGCATCCCAACCGTTTTGATCCGTGGATATATCCTCAATCAGTGCCTGCAAGGTAAGTTTTAAATCACCCACAACACCCATTTCGCACGGGTATTCTCTTCCTATCTCGTTTTCATCTTCGTCAATTTGGATAAACGTCTGCGGCAGTTGCATGCTCCAACTACGGCTGTCAATAGATGTAAACCTCGGTCCAATACCTATTAAACAGTCAGTATGTTTGAGAACTTCTTGCCCTAAAAAGCCGTAGCAGACTTGCAACGCTAACGGATGGTCTTCCGACAAGGCTCCTTTTGCACAACGAGAAACGATAACAGGAGCATTCAATTTCTCAGCAAGCAGTCTTAACTCATTTCTGGCATTGGCATGAATAACAGCGGAACCTGCAAAAATCAACGGCATTTTCGCATCTCTTATCTTATCAACTGCTGCACTTAGAGAGGTATCATCGGGTGGCGATAATTCCGTGCGTTCGACACGCGGTGGGATACGGACATCACCTTCTCCTGTGAGGACATCCACTGGGAATTCTAAAACCGTTGGTCCTGGTCTGCCGTTACGCATTGCTCTAAAGGCATTTTCAACGACAACAGGGATCTCGGAGACAGTATGTGCAATAGCACAATACTTGGTGAGCGGTTCAAAAAATCGCATCTGATCTAAACCGTGGAACATCTTACTCGGATGTCTTTTGTAGGAGTCGGAATGACTCTGTCCAGTAATGAGCAATACCGGCACGCAATCCGTAAAAGCCTCCAAAATCCCAGTTGATGCATTGCTTGCACCTGGTCCTGGCACGGTGATAGCAACGCCAACCTCACCCGTAGCGCGGGCAAACCCGTCTGCCATTTGCGTTGCGGCATACTCATGTCGGACAAGAAAATGATTGATTGAACCTGTTCCTTGGCGGAGCAGGGAATCATAGATCTGAATGTTTTGAGCACCAGGCATGCCGAAAACTGCCGAAACCCCTTGTGTTTTCAAACATTCAATCAGAATATCTCCGCCTTTCATGAATTAATCTCCTTTGTGTTTTTTCAAAAAATTGTCCAACCAGACATCTGGATCACGACCGAGTCGACGTAAGCACACACATCCTATCTTCTTGACGAAATTGGGAATTAAGTTAAATAGTCTAAGTTGCCAACTCATAAGATCATAATCCGATATTTATAGGTTATGTGAGTAATGCTTCACCTGAAACTTTGTCAAAAAGATGTATTCGTTCAGGGACAAATGAAACATATAGATATTGCCCAATTTCCGCATCAAAATTAGGGGATGCGCGGGATTTAAGGATTGTATGTGTACCAGATACATCTGTTCCAAGAGTTAGTTCTACAATCGTTTCTGCACCGAGCGGTTCAACGCTATATACTTCAGTCTGAAAAGCATTCGGAAAGGATTGGTGGTTAACGAGCACATCTTCTGGGTGAACACCAAAGACTAAGTTCTGATTTGTGTCAGATTCAGATACCGTTTTCGCAATGTGTGAATCCTCAATAGTAAAACAATAGTTTTCCCCTATGTTACCAGATAGCATCAGTTGGAGTTTGCCGTTATTACTTGAGATTTTACACGGGATACAGTTCATGTTTGGACTGCCAATGAAACCCGCAACGAACAGATTCGTAGGATGATTGTAAATATCCGAGGGTATTCCCAACTGCTGAATCTTGCCATCTTCAAGCACGGCGATACGGTCTGCCATAGACATCGCTTCCACCTGATCATGAGTCACATAGAATGTAGTAGTACCGAGTTCGCGTTGCCGCCATCTGATTTCAGCTCGCATTTCTGTACGAAGTTTCGCGTCAAGGTTAGAAATCGGTTCATCCATTAGAAATACTTGTGGACGTCGTACCATTGCCCTGCCGAGACCAACGCGTTGCGTCTCACCCCCGCTTAGCTGATTTGGTTTACGCATAAGTAGATGCTCAATGTGCAGCATCTGCGCGATATCCTTGACACGTCGATCAATCTCTTCAGCAGATAGTTTCCGGGGATGTAATGGAAATGCCATATTCTCGTAAACGGTGAGATGTGGATAGAGGATATGGGATTGAAAGACAAAAGCAACATCACGTTCAGCGGGTGTTTTTTCGTTGACACGCACATCGTCTAAGTAGATGCTGCCTTCTTCAGGTTTGTCTAATCCAGCGATACAGCGGAGTGTAGTTGTTTTGCCAGCCCCGGTTTGCCCGAGCAACACAAAGAATTCTTCATCTTGGACATCAAGTGTCATGTCGTCCAGAGCGATGAGTTCGCCGAACCGTTTTGTTACGTTTTCAAGTTTTACTGTTGCCATATTTGTATCTGGTTGTTATCTGGGTATGCTTTATTATCACTCTTCCCGCCAAGACCCCATGCTTTAACTTGTGGGATTCAGGCGGGCGTTAGATTTTTGTAAACAAATAAATTGATATTCAGCTAAAAATGTAGTATAATGATAGCATGTTGTTGACAGGCAAAGCAAGCATATTCGCAAGGAAACCATGTGCCTATCTCCTATTTGCTTGAGGATAAAAGCGGCGGACTGCGACGAAGCACAAGTTTCCCCAACCTTTAGGTTGTGGGTGCTATGACTCCATGAATTGTAATTGGATGTCAATAGAAAGGATGTATATCTTAAGGTTTATCAAGATTAAAAAAAATCAGGTAATTCGGGCTTGAACCCCCAAACCCGGTAGGTGCGGTTTCCTAACCGAACCATTAGCGTCAATTTAGTGATTTTTCAAATATGAGAAATGCTCTTTAGCCCCAGCGGGGCGTAATGTTTATAGAAAAAGTGATACCCCAACTCTTTAGCCCCAGCGGGGCGAAATGTTTATATCTGTTTCTATAAACATAGCGTTCCTACGGAACTCAAGAGGTTCTCGGCACGTATTCTATAAACATATCGTCCCTACGGGACTAAATATAGGACAGTCTCAATAGTCATGCCTGTTGAGAAGTGTTCATAAACGGACAAACACTTTCTTAAATTGACGCCTATGGTGCGGTTTCCTAACCGAACCGTCCTGTCTGAACCAGAATTTGCAGGATTTACAGATTACCAGGATTAGCTTCTTCTCAGCTATATGTTTGTTCGTAAGAATACCCGTAATCATATCATCGCACAAAACGCAATTGTCCGAGACAAACACCTATCGCTTGTGCCTATTGACGCAAACTAAAAGGTTGCGCTACAACCGAGACCAACACCTGCGGCTTTACTACAATCCTGTAAATCCGATAATCCTGAAAATCCTGGTTCAGACAATTACTTCCGTATCAACATCTTGCGTGTTGCGGTGAAATCGCCTGCTTCAAGCGTATAGAAATACACACCCGCCGCAACCTTCTCACCGAACATATTGCGACCATCCCAATGCACCGCACGGCTACGGCTACGATAAACACCCGCCGACTGATGCCCTAATTCCAACTGCCGAACCACAACACCCTGCATATTGTAGATCGTCAAGGTGACCTTAGCGGATTTGGATAACTGATACGGTATCCACGTTTCTGGGTTGAATGGGTTGGGGAAGTTGGCTAAAAGCGATGTTGTCGTAGGAACAGCGGAGAGTGCTGGGGCACCGTTGTTATCCTCTTCAGGAATTGTAATATCAAGGGTTAGACTATTCCCACTTGCCTCAATTGCTGCTTTGAGTCTACGGAGCGGTCCATAATCTGAGATCCTGTTATTGTCCAGATAGAGCGTTGTCAGTGCGGTCAAACCATCAAGTGGCGATATATCACTGATCCTGTTATTGCTCAGCCAGAGCGTTGTCAGTGCGGTCAAACCATCAAGTGGCGATATATTGCTGATCCTGTTATAGCCCAGATCGAGCGTTGTCAGTGCGGTCAAACCATCAAGTGGCGATATATCGCTGATGCTGTTAGAGCCCAGATCGAGCCATGTCAGTGCGGTCAAACCATCAAGTGGCGATATATCGCTGATGCTGTTAGAGCCCAGATCGAACCATGTCAGTGCGGTCAAACCATCAAGTGGCGATATATCGCTGATGCTGTTATTGTCCAGATCGAGCGTTGTCAGTGCGGTCAAACCATCAAGTGGTGATATATTGCTGATGCTGTTATCGTCCAGATCGAGCGTTGTCAGTGCGGTCAAACCATCAAGTGGCGATATATCGCTGATGCTGTTATTGTTCAGATCGAGCGTTGTCAGTGCGGTCAAACCATCAAGTGGCGATATATCGCTGATGCTGTTATCGTCCAGATCGAGCGTTGTCAGTGCGGTCAAACCATCAAGTGGCGATATATCGCTGATGCTGTTATGGCTCAGCCAGAGCGTTGTCAGTGCGGTCAAACCATCAAAATCACCAGTTTGCAATGACGTGATTCCTTTATCATTAAGATTAAGTGACGTAATTGCCGCGAGATGTTCTGCTGTCACATCGGATGCAGATTCAACACCGTTTATTGCGGCGACAATAGCGTCTTGCACCTGCTGCGCGCGGTCACTGATCAGCGTTATCGTGGCTTCAGATACGTCAGTGACATTGATAGTGACAGTAATGCTATCTGTGCCACCCCGCACATCAGAAACAGAGACCGTCACCGAGTAAGACGACTTCGTTTCATAGTCTAACGCTGTGCTGGTTTGGAGCTGCCCCGATGTGCTAACAATACTAAACGATGCCGCATCGGTGCCACCGAGGGTATAAGTGAGTGTATCGTTGTCCGCATCTGTAGCAGACACAGCACTGCCGATGTTTGTATTCGCTGCGGTGTTCTCAGCAACGGAGCGCGTCGTGGATGTGCCATCTGTGAACACTGGGGCGTTGTTGGTACCTTCAGATACGTCAGTGACATTGATAGTGACAGTAATGCTATCTGTGCCACCCCGCACATCAGAAACAGAGACCGTCACCGAGTAAGACGACTTCGTTTCATAGTCTAACGCTGCGCTGGTTTGGAGCTGCCCCGATGTGCTAACAATACTAAACGATGCCGCATCCGTGCCACCGAGGGTATAAGTGAGTGTATCGTTGTCCGCATCTGTAGCAGACACGGCACTGCCGATGTCTACCCCGGAACCGGTATTCTCTGCTACAGAACGTGTGGCACTGCTCCCTTCAGAGAAAACAGGCGCGCGGTTCTCAGTCTTATTAATGACGTTGATTGTAACCGTAATCGTAGTGCTATCGGTGCTATCAGAGGCAGTAATCGTTACCGTGTAGGAGGTCTTTGTTTCGTAGTCAAGAGGTGCGTTAGTTCGTAACTGCCCGTTTATGCTATCAATGCTAAACTTACCTGCATCCGTGCCACTGAGACTGTAAGACAACGTATCACCGTCATCATCTGTAGCAGACACAGGAGAGCCGATGTTTTCACCCGCCGCCGTATTCTCTGCCACAGTATGCGTTGTGCTACTGCCTACAGCAAATACGGGTGCCTCGTTTACATTGGAGATATTGATTGTAACAGTAATAGTATCCGTTACCCGTCTATCAGAAACGGTAAGCACAATGGAATAAGCGTTTTGGGTTTCATAGTCAAGTGCTGCTTTCGTTTTGAGCTGTCCCGTCGCGCTATCAATACTAAACGACCCTGCATCCGTACCGCCAAGCGTGTATGTCAAGGTAGTATTCGCATCCTGATCGGTCGCGGTCACAGCATCACCGATGTTGACACCAGCGGCGGTATTTTCAGCAACGGTGCGGATTGTATTCACACCTTCCGTGAATATCGGTGCCGAGTTCAATGGCGCGAGAACTTCTATCGGTAAGGTTGTGGATTTAACAAGCGCGTAGCCGTTATGGGTTGCAGGTCGCGTGGGTAGTGGGGTTCCGATATTCGCAATAACAGCATTGACCGTGCCGGGAGTTCGTGTTACAGTGAGCGGTTGACTTTCAACTTTGCCTGTCGGAATCATGATAGTGGTTGTACCACCTGCAATCGTGCCGTTCTGGATGGTGACCGGTAACGTCATCGCAAACGGTGCACCTATAGGTACTACTGCTTTAAATTGGTTTGTGCCAACCTTCTGAAGTGATACTGTCAGCGACAACAGTGAAGTCGGGATCGGGTTCCAACTCAGATGCAATTGACTTAGCGATGTCAAACCATCAAAGATTCCATTCGGTATTGAAGTCAGTTTGTTTTGAGATAAGAGTATACTACGGACATTCGGAATCCCATCAAAAATACTGCCTGAAAGACTCGTGAGTTCGTTGTCAGTTAAGGTGAGGGATGTCAAAGACGACAGTCCATCAAAAGCGTCACTGGAGAGGGAACTCAAGTCATTACTTTGTAAATATAGGTTTGTAAGAGATGTCAAGTTGCTGAAGATGCCACCGGAGAGGGTGGTCAGTTTGTTAGAATTCAAGAAGAGTTCTCTCAGCGAGACGAGGTCATCAAAAATACCACTCGGCAGACTGGTGAGATCGTTGTTGTCCAGATAGAGCGTTCTGAGGGACAACATGCCATCAAAATCGCCAGAATTCAGCGATGCAATAGACATATCTGATAGATCAAGCATTGTGATCGTAGCGAGATCTACCTCTGTCACACTGCTGCAGTTGCTAACACCAACTGCTTTCGCGATCGCATCTGCCACTGCTGTTGTCCGATTACATAAGGTGGATTGTGCAAGCGTATAACCGAAATGATTATGTGGCAATTGGGGTAACGTGCCGAAAGACACTTTCGCGGAAGTGCCAGTAACCGTAAAGGCCGCGCTTGCCGCGCTACCTTGCGGGATTATGATACTTGTTGCACCACCGTTGATGCTACCGTTCGTGACGTTAATCGGCAGCACGATACTAAACGGTGCGCCGGTGGTTATCACCGCCTTAAACTCACCTTCATCGACACTTTGCGGGGACACGATAAGTGAAAGTGGATCAACAGCGTTGCCTCCTAATCTGAGTGTCGTTAGTGCGGTTAGCCCATCAAAGATGCCCGACGGTAAACTGGAGAGTTGGTTGCTAAACAGATTGAGATTGGTAAGCGCGGTTAACCCGAAAAAATCACCTGTTTTGAGCAATGAAATGCTTTTGTCGCGCAGATTCAGATTGGTAATTGTGGCAAGTTGTGCTGCGGTTACTTGGGCAGCATCCGTTACACCCGGTATTGCTTCGACAATCGCATCACGCACCTGCGGCGTGCGGTCAGCAACAGGAACGAATCCAGAAACGATGACGGTATCGTTCACATCAATGACACCGATAATCACTGTAATTGTATCAAAAAGTTCTTCATCATCAACGGTGATTGTGACTAAATAGACGCGTTTGGTTTCATAATCCAGCGGAACTTTTGCTTTGAGCTGCCCGCCGCTATCAATATCAAACGAATTCGCATCAACACCACCGAGAGTGTATGCCAAAAAGTTACCGGGCGAATCGGTCGCACTCACAGGGTTGCCAATGTTAGTGCCTGCCAGCGTATTTTCCGAGACAACACGGGTGGTGCTGTCGCCTTCCACAAACTCTGGTGCAGTGTTTATCTGAACGGGAGTTGGCGTTGTCGGTGGCTGATCTGGCGTTCCGATTGTAGGCACTTCATCTACATCAGTTACATTAATAGTGACAGCAATAGTATCTGTCAGGCTTCCATCGGAGACAGTGATTGTCACCGTATAAACGTTCTTTGTTTCGTAGTCAAGAGCTGCCTTCGTTTTGAGTTGTCCGGTGCTGCTATCAATATCAAACGCACTTGCATCGGGGTTTCCGATGAGCGTGTAGGTCAAGGTATCGTTTTCGGTGTCTGTGGCAGTGATCACTGTGCCGATGTTCACGGCTGCAGCGGTGTTCTCTGCTACGGTGCGGGTGAATGCAGTGCCATCCGTGAATATAGGGGCGGTGTTGATACTTGTGATAACCGCCAACGGTAGGTCATCAGACTTGACAAGCGCGTAACCGTAGTGATTGCGCGGTAGACTCGGTAACGTCCCAATATCAACGGTAACATCGGTAGTCGTACCAGCGGTGCGGGTTACGGTAAACGTCTCACTTTCCACGCTGCCTTGCAGAATTGTAACTGACGATGCACCACCCGTGATGCTACCGTTGGTGACGCTAATCGGCAAGACAAAATCAAACGTTGTGCCCGTGGGTACAACCGCTTTGAACTGACCTCCTACAACCTTCTCTAATGACACAGTAAGCAGGAGCGGGTCAACTGTGTTTCTACCTAAACGGATTGTTGTTAGCGATGTTAACCCTTCAAAGATACCATCCGGTAAACTACTGAGTTGGTTATTGTATAGATTGAGATTTCCGAGCGCGGTGAGTCCATCAAAGATGCCTTCAGGGAGTGATACTAGTTGATTGTTATTGAGGCGGAGTTCCGTTAAACCGGTAAGACCATCAAAATCATCTGATTCCAGGGCGGTGATGTTCCTGTTGTTTAGATACAATGTGGTCGGTGCAGCAAGGTGTGTGGCTGTGATCTCCGCGAAACTGGAGACACTTGGATAGTCTAATTTGACAACGTTGAGGATCACCTCTGCCACCTGCGGTGTGCGGTCACTCATAGGCGTAATGTCCGCGTAACCCGTGCTATATACTCCTAAGACTATTAAAATCGTCACGAAAATGGATACGGCATATCTCTGATTTCCTGTTAAGACTTTCATCAAACTCCTTTGGCTCATGTAAAAAGTGTGTGCGGTTGTTTCTAATGAGGGCAATGGCCACATGGGTTAAACTTTTCATTTGCACTCATTCTTTACATGAGCCACTCCTTTATGTATTTTCAAAGTTGAAAAGATCACGATTGTTCAAACATAAATATATCTTTAACGTGAGCTCGGTATAAGTAATTTTTGAGAATCGGTGCGGTTAAGCAATATTAAAAATAATCTTTCGATTTTCCGGCAAGTGCCGAACTCGTAGGGGCAGGTTTCCCCGCCCGCCATCAACCTACAATGTGCATATTTAATATTGAAACTTGCTTAAGCAATATTAAATATTAAATTACCAATTCAAAATGTTTTAAGTTATACTATGAGTAAATCTACCACTTAAGGAGCGTCTCCTGTGATGATATACGCAGAATTCCGCGATGAGTCGGCACTTGATCATCTTGATGCTGCACTTTTCGAAGCAACGAAACTGCAATGGTATCGGCGTTTGCTGATCATCAAACTCAGTGCCACCGAGCATATGTCGGTGCCGAAACTCGCAAGAATGTTCAATCTATCTGATGCAAGCGTTCGGAGCTATATTCATAAGTATAACACCTCTGGTTTAGATGCGTTGATGCCCAAGAGTCCGCCGGGGTGTCGTGGTAAAATCACGCATTTCAGCAAATCTGACTGGACCCGGCTCTTTGAGCAAACACCGGATCAATACGAAAAACTTGAGACGGACTCTCGCCAATGGACCCTTGAACTCATTAGAGTTTATCTCAAGGCATATCACGAGATTTCGGTAACACCGCCAGCGATCTATTTCGCTTTACGGCGGATGGGCTACCGAACGGGTCGTAGTAAACTTCGTGTTGGGAGTCCAGACCCTGAATATCAAGCAAAACGGACACAACTGATGGAGTTGTCCTCTTTGCAAAAACGGGGCAGTTGACGAGCGAGGCGGCTCGGTTGATTGTCCCGGATACCCAACTTCGGCGTTTAGGTCTCCCGCCACCTGAGAATAGCAAAAAGGAGGCTCGCCTATTTTTCTTTGACGAAGCGAATGTGTCTTGGTGTCCCAAGACCGGACGCGTCTATCGCCAGCAAGGCAGTGAATATAAGGTCAACACGCCCGGCAAAAACCAGCGGAAATACCTCATCGGCTCCTTAGAATATCCTTCGGGTGCTGGCTTGTATGAGATCTATGCTAACAAAACGCATCTTCAGATGAAAACACATTGGCAAAATTTAATGGAAATGTATCCTGATGAGTTGCTGTTTGTTGTCCGCGACAACGCTTCAAGTCATACTACGGCAAAGTTGGACGATTTCCTTAGCCACCACAAAGACCGATTGCGTTTAGTGCCGACGCCGACTTATAGCCCGCACCTGAATCTCATTGAGCGATTGTGGCATCTGATGCGAGATCAAATCAACAGGAGTTATTTCTTCAAGAGTTTCCCTGAACTCTGTGAAGCCGTCATCGGGTGGCTTGAGAGATTACCTTTTTCGAGATTCCAATCTTTGATGGGCATTCATGTGCCACAGCAAGTGAATTTGGAAAACTGTAAAATGTATATTTAATATTGCTTAAATGAAGATTAAAAAATAAATTAGGTAATTCCATAACCATCTCTGGTGCGGTTAGGAAACCGCACCTACCGGCCCTGGGGAGAATCGACTTTACCCAATTAAATTCTTAATCTTCATTTAGGAGGTCCGAAATAGGTAAAAACATCCTCCTATCTATACCGAAACTCACCTTATTTCGGACACCGAGTTCACGTTAACTGTATATATAAACCATATTAAGACGAATAATTATATTTAGTATATAATTATAATCTATACGTCTTATTATGGTTAATTATACTCAACTTCACCATATATGTCAATTAAATCTCACGAAAAAATGTTAATTTACTGTAAGTCATATATTTCAATGGTTTATCCTATACTCCGCCAGGGCTATTTAGTTTTAGGCTTTTTGTCCATTTTAGACGAAAAGTCGCGATGCGGAGATCGCTCGGACAGCGGAGAGTCGTAAATTGAAAATCTAAATATTCGGAAAACTAAATGACCCTGATACTCCGCAGTTATGGATGCGGATTTAAGAGATTTATGGTATGCTTGTAGCAAACAAATTCCTTGTGAGGCTATAATCTAATGACACAACCGAGTTTTGCTACACAGCACTTAGATCGTCTTGGCATAGTTGCCGGTATTTGTGATCGTATTGACTTGATTGAAACGATTGATACATTTGTAGGTCAAACGCGGCGTCCAGTCTCCGTGGGAGAAACCGTAATAGCGATGATACTCAATGCGTTTGGCTTTGTGGGGCGTCCGTTGTCCTTGACGCCGGAGTTTTTTCTAATAAACTGATGGACATCTTGATTCACCCGCGCTTGTGTGCAGAGGATTTCACTGACGACACACTCGGTCGCGCCTTAGACTGCCTTTATGAAAAGGGGATCACGGAAGTATTCGCCACGGTGGCAAGTCAGGCGTTATCTGCCTTTGACAGACAGCATCGTTTTGTTCATCTTGATAGCACGACGTTTAGTCTCCATGACTGGACAAAAAGGGAGACCTTGGCGTGGAAACCGAGAAGTGTTAGATGGGATACTCTGGGTGTTGCGGACGGGGGCACCTTGGCGGGATTTACCGAAAAAGTATCCGCCGTATCAAACGTGCCATCGTCGTTTCCAGCAATGGTCTTGTGGTGGGATACTAGAAAAAGTGCTAACACTGATCACAGAAAAACTTGAGAAACGCGGTCAACTGAATATGAGTGAGTGCAGCATTGATGCGAAATTCGTTGCCGCAAAAAAAGGGGTATTTGTGTAAGTAAGACGAAGTGTGGCAAAGGGACAAAACTGGTAGCGATTACAGAAAAGCACGGTAGACTTGTGAGTGTTTTGATTTCGAGCGCATCCTGTCATGAAGTGGGTTTGGTTGAACCGGCAGTGGATGCTTGTTTTGTTTCGGCAACACCGGCAGTGTTGATAGGAGACAAAGCATATGACTCGGATCCTTTAGATGCGTCGTTGCGGGGTCGTGGTATTGAAATGGTGGCACCGCATAAAAAGAATCGCAAGCGTCCTGCGACCCAGGATGGGCGTCGTGGACGCCGGTATAAACGCCGTTTCAAAGTAGAGCGTTTTTTCAGTTGGTGTGAAGACTTTCGGCGTTTGGTCGTTCGTTGGGAATATCATGCTGAAGACTATTTAGGTTTTGTGCTTCTTGCATGTCTACGGATGTTGATGAAGTATTTATGAGATACGCTGTACTTATACCCAATTAACCTGATTTGTAGTGTGAGGTCTCTGGGTACTACTCACAGTACTGACTTTATCAGAAGACGTCTAATCAAGTTAATTTGGATAATATAAGAGGCGCAATGAATTGCGCGACTACAAACACCTCTAATCTATACTATAGTTTGGACAATTTCATCCGTTAGGACTTCCGATCAGGTGTTAGATTTGTTTTGTAAACACTCTTACATCTCTGAATTCTGTTAGAAATCACTACATTTTGGACACTATTTTTGCGATTATCGTCCAAATATGTCCATCTGCTCATTTTCATGTAGAATCTTCAACTATCTTTAGATTTTTCTTTGAGTTTTGTCTCGGCTCGTAACTCGTAGAAAAACATTGTTGTTGGAAACATCGTTGCAAATAAGCGGTCATCAACCCGCGTGTCAGATATTTGGCTTTATACCAATGCCTATTTAGTGCCAGCAGCACGTCTTCTAAGTCAAGAGGCACCTCGTCTATATTCGTTTCCGATGCCGTGTTGGTCGTTGTCTTTGTGAAAATGAGTTGTGTGAGAGTTGCTGCGACAAAGCTGAGTTGAGCAAATCGGTTCAAACTCTTGCGTTTTCGGAGTTGATATGTATCAAAACCGAAGTTCTGTTTGACATCTCGAAATGCGGTTTCAATCTGCCACCGATTTCTATAGTGTTGGATCAACTCGGCTACCGGACGCTCTAAGTCGGAGGTGAATAAACAAAAATAGCGATAGGGTTTAGACTTCTTTGGGCGTGTGCGTATCACAACGAGCCGCACATCTACCGGACACATCTTTGTCCGCACGATTTTGTCTGCGACAGAAAGGGTCTTGTTTTTCACGATGATATCTCTATACTGCAGATAGGGTAGATGCACACGACCTCCATAACGTTTCGGTCTACCTTGTCCCTGTTGCTTGGGTGGCTTGGGTATATAATAGAACACAGCATTTGACTTTGTGCGACAGAGTAAGTGGTGTCCTTGTGAAAGGATTTGTGTAAACACCTTGCGTCTATTAAAGCCTCTGTCAAATACTATCAGACCCGCAGGCATCTGAGCACAGATACGCTTGAGCACCGCAAGACTGCTATCCCGTTTTTTGCGACACATCACCCGAGCAGCTAACGGAAACAGACGCACCCCTTGTGGTGTTTCACAGAGCCAACCGATAGCACCGAACTCGTGTCCGTGATGGAACTTCGATTGGTTCTTGTTGCGTTTGTTATACCGCGTGTTTCTGAAGAAATGCGTGCCATATTGGTGAAGACCATCAGTCGTAGAATGGGTTTCATCATAGACATAGACACCTTTATTGAAAACGGATTGAACTTGTTGTGTCAATACTGATGTGACTTTATCAACACTCCATACGCTACGAGAGAGAAACTTCGGAAGTGGCCAATACGTTGTTGATTGTTCTGTTGATAGATATATCTGTGTCATTGTGCCACGATGCGGGGTATTTATCAAACCCAAGACAAAAGTGCGAAAATGGTTGAAGTTTTTATACTTGAAGTGGTGTTGATATTCTGATAACATAGAATATAAGCGGAGAAGAGGGTCCATTTTGAATGTCCTTTCAAAAATAAAAATTATATATTCTGAAAGGATACCCTCTTTTCTGCTTTTTGTCTCTAAAAAACTTCAAACTGTCCAAACTATAGTATACTATAGTTTGGACAATTTCATCCGTTAGGACTTCCGATCAGGTGTTAGATTTGTTTTGTAAACACTCTTACATCTCTGAATTCTGTTAGAAATCACTACATTTTGGACACTATTTTTGCGATTATCGTCCAAATATGTCCATCTGCTCATTTTCATGTAGAATCTTCAACTATCTTTAGATTTTTCTTTGAGTTTTGTCTCGGCTCGTAACTCGTAGAAAAACATTGTTGTTGGAAACATCGTTGCAAATAAGCGGTCATCAACCCGCGTGTCAGATATTTGGCTTTATACCAATGCCTATTTAGTGCCAGCAGCACGTCTTCTAAGTCAAGAGGCACCTCGTCTATATTCGTTTCCGATGCCGTGTTGGTCGTTGTCTTTGTGAAAATGAGTTGTGTGAGAGTTGCTGCGACAAAGCTGAGTTGAGCAAATCGGTTCAAACTCTTGCGTTTTCGGAGTTGATATGTATCAAAACCGAAGTTCTGTTTGACATCTCGAAATGCGGTTTCAATCTGCCACCGATTTCTATAGTGTTGGATCAACTCGGCTACCGGACGCTCTAAGTCGGAGGTGAATAAACAAAAATAGCGATAGGGTTTAGACTTCTTTGGGCGTGTGCGTATCACAACGAGCCGCACATCTACCGGACACATCTTTGTCCGCACGATTTTGTCTGCGACAGAAAGGGTCTTGTTTTTCACGATGATATCTCTATACTGCAGATAGGGTAGATGCACACGACCTCCATAACGTTTCGGTCTACCTTGTCCCTGTTGCTTGGGTATATAATAGACATTATCACGTTTTAATTGTAAGTTTTGTTATTTTGTAGTATACTTGTAAGAAAACCTATTTTTTGGAGTCCAACTGATGAATTATCAATATCTTAAGGATAAACCCACAAGGTTTGCGTCTTTTACAGGATATACACTTGAAGAGTTTTCATCTCTTCTTCCGCACTTTACCAAACATTTTTTAGAGTTTTATGCGACAAAGACACTTGATGGAAAACCGCGTATAAAACGGCGTTATTCCACCTATAAAAGTAGTTGTTTACCAAGTTTTGAAGATAAGTTATTGTTTATTTTAGTATACCTGCGTAAAGCGACGACACAAGATGTGCAGGGTGAACTCTTCGGTATGTCTCAACCTGTTGCGCACAAATGGATCCACCGTCTTTTGCCTGTATTAAATGGTGCTTTAGCAGAGCTGGGGGAGTTGCCATCTCGGGAGACAATCCCCACAACTTTTGATGTGCCTGCGGATATCTCGACTGACAATCAGGTTTCCGAACTTTTTTTTTCATGATGGCACCGAGCGTCCAATCCAGCGTCCCAAAGACGCACAAGTTCAAAAGACTTATTATAGTGGTAAAAAGAAACAACATACCATCAAGAATAACCTTGTTAGCAATGCTGCGTGCAAAGTCGTGTTATTGACACCTTCATTTGAAGGGAGAATACACGATAAACAGATCGCAGATACTACAGGATACACCGTGCCGAGTGGTAGCACCTTATATCAAGATTCCGGTTTTCAAGGCTTTACACGCCCCGGCGTAAATGTCATTCAACCCAAAAAGAAACCGAGAGGTGGCGAACTTACCCCCGAAGAAAAAGAAAAAAATCGTCTTATTTCGTCTATACGCATACGGGTTGAACATGTGATTAGTGGTGTCAAAAGATACCGTATTGTCAAAGACAAGTTGCGTAACTGGAAAAAAGGGTTCAGCGACTTAGTTATGGAAACTTGTTGTGGATTACACAACTTTAGATTGAACTTCAGACCTTGGTGTTATGACACACCTAATATTAAATCATTATAATGTCTAATAGAACACAGCGGCTCATGTAAAAAGTAAGTGCTATTTTTTCAAAGTTATGTTAGAGTGTTACCTATGGACTTTCCAATACAATCTCTCATGGATGAAGAAAAAGTTCAAGCGTGGGTGTTGGATCATTTCCACCCTCAAGGGCTGTGTTGCCCAAAATGCCAAGCGAGCGTGGCGGAGGCACGCAAGTTCCGTAAGACTGCAACAAGTGGTCTACAAGTGTATCGCTGCAAACACTGTGAGAGCATCTACAACCTCTATACCGGGACGGTCTTTGCTGGCACACAGTTTCGTCCCTCACAGGTCGTTCTGCTTTTGCGCGGTGTCTGTCAAGGTGTTTCAAGTGCACAACTCGGGCGTGAACTGGGTCTAAGTCGTCAAACCGTTCTTTCTATAAGACGTAAACTCCAAACTTCGGCAGAGCAGATACAGCCCGAAGCTGCTTTACCCGATGCTGAAGTCGAAACAGATGAGATGTTTCAAAACGCCGGTGAAAAAGGCGATAAGCACGTTGATGCTTCGGATCCTCCGCGTCGGCGTGGCAATAAACGCAGGGGACATGGGACTTATGACAATGATCGTCCGCCTATTGTTGGGACGAAAGGTCGCGAAAGCGGTCTCCTGAGATTACGTGTTGTGCGGCACACCGATTCTGCGACGCTTTCAACACACGTTCATCAGTGGACGCTGCCGACTTCAACGGTGTATACGGATGGTTGGCGCGGCTATAACCGTATTCAGCGCGCCCGTGAGATTGTTCTCCATAAGGATGGCGAGTGGGCAAGAGACGCAGACGGTGATGGTCTTTACGAGATCCATACAAATACGATTGAAGGTGTCTGGACGACGCTGCGAAACTTCCTTCGTCCCTTTCGTGGCGTTCATAAAAAGTTCCTCGCCGGTTACGTCGCAATCTGTGAGTTCGTCATGAATCTAAAAGCTGTCAGTGTTGATTTTATAGCAAAACTCGTCAAAAGCACTTACTCTTGACATGAGCGAGAAACTTTTGTATAAAAGTCGCCTACCCCTCCGAATCGGGTGGACACATGAGGAAGAACGACCGACGATATCCTCTTTTATCGGACAAATTGATGAGGTGCGTATCTGGAACGTCGCACGCACTGAAGCTGAGATAAGTACCGATATGAACAAGCAGTTGAACGGAGATGAACCCGGTTTAGTCGGATATTGGAAATTTGATGAGGAAACGGAAGGCAAAATCGCTGATACTTCGCCTAACAAAAATGACGGCAAACGCATCGGAAATGCCAAACTTGAACCTTACACCCATCCAATTTTTGAGAGTTTGAAATCTGAACAGTTAACGAAGTCAATATCCGCTTACGAAATAGCGGTTGAGCTTAAACCCACTTCATACCAACTCTACGACCTATTAGCAAAAACCTATATAATAGCCGCGCAGCCTTCACAAGCGGAGGCGGCGTATCGTCAAGTGTTGGACGCACCCCTTAAACAGAGTGAACACGATTTGGCAATTAGTGCTATTTCCGCACTTTATGCTGACGAAGGGCAAGAAAACAAACGCATCGCTTTCCTTGAAGAGATCAAACCGAGAATGGAAAATAGTGCTGTCTTGCACGAACTTTTAGGTAACCTCTATAAAAAAGTAGGTGATTCCGAAAAAGCTGAACTTGCTTACACCAACTGGCTACAAATTCGGCAGAAAGCACTCAATAGCGAACAGAGCACATGGCGTCATCTTGATTTTGTTAAAGAACTCCTTGATAAAGGACTTTTTCCAGAAACAGCACTAAAATTAGCGAAACGCGCATTCCATAAAAATACAGGTTCAGGATATGACTATTCTGCAACACTTGGACATGCATGTATTGCCAATGGGCTTTATGATGAAGCACTAAAAAATTACAAATATGCGTTAAGCGTCATACCCTCAGATTATTACATGGATCAATTTTGGAAAGAAGTCTCTGAGATAGGTAAGAAGGCTAACGACAAAGAACGTTACTTTCAAATGCTGGATGCGTTGATAAATTCCATACTATCGAGAAATTCAAGTTCTCACGCAAATGTTTACGGAGTAAATGTCTACCTCAACCTTGCTGAATACTACAGTAAAAACAACATGCCTGATAAAGCAATGGAACAGATGCGATCAATCGGGGTTATTTCCGAAAATGCGTGGTTGATTCTCGGAACATTTGACAATACCGATGGAATCGGATACAATACTGCGTACATTCCCGAAGGCATAACGCAGATAGACCTAACTGGACAATATGAAGGTGTAAATGAACAGATAAGTTGGAAAAAATTGTCTGATGATACTTTCAATGGTTTTATTGATTTCGGTAGGGATACTAATTGGAGTGTTTCCTACGCATGGGCAACTGTAACCTCTCCTGATGAACGGAAGGTGCAATTCCGTTTTGACAGTGGCGACCAAGGTAAAATATGGTTAAATGGTGTAGAGATATTCGCAAATTCTCAGGATAAAAGTGTCAGTCTTGATAGAAACATAATTCCTGTTACTCTCAAAGCAGGCAAAAACACCATTCTTGTCAAGGTTTGCAATGAGGAAAAGACCTGTGGATTTTACCTGCGAGTTACTGATACTGATGGAAAACCTTATGAAGATTTGCATATTAACGAAGTGTCTGACACCAATTAAAATTTCTTACTCAAATAATTTGAGGGTGGTCCATAAATCATATTATTGAAAGACGGTTTTTATATGTAATACCATTTCTGAACGAAAACTTCTCATTACCAAATTAGCGTTCGTAGTCGCGCAATTCATTGCACCTCGGACATTCAGCAAGAGATGAGATGAGTTTTAAAATGTTATAAAATCTCCGTAATGGTGTTTTATTTATCAGAATTGGTATGATCATCTATATCAGGATATTACATTTGGATTTCCTTGATGTTTATGTTTAATCAAAGGATACCAATTATCCTGACTTTTTCAAACTATAAGTATGAACCACATTTATTTAAATGAATACAGCAGCAGTATAGGAGATATATTTCAATGTCACGATCGAAATTGTATTTCTACTTAGTTATTCTGATGTTAATCTCAGTTATTACTTTCGTTGCACAACTTGAATCCCAAGAGGTGAGCACCGAAGAAAAGCGTGTGATGGTACAAGAATTCGTCAAAAAAGCAGAGGAATTCGTGAAGAAAAACCAAATAGAGGAGGCAATAGAAATCTACGAACGAATTACCAAAACGGTACCTGAAGACTTTGAATCTCGCGAGCAACTTGCAACACTCTACCTCCACACTAATCAGCACGAAAAAGCTGCACAAACCTGGCGCAAACTGCTTGAAGCTGCACCAGAAAACACAGCGTATCAAGATGCGCTTTTTAATAGTTTACAAGCTGCCGGCAAACGCGACGAGGCACTTGAACTCGCGCAGTCATATATCCAAACGCAACCGGAAGTTGGTGTCCATTACGCAAGACTCGCAAAACTTTATGCTGACGAAGGAAACGTAGATGCAGCCATCACCAACTATGAAAAATCAATTGAATTAGCACACGGTAATAAACAAACGTATCTCAAACTCGCAAGACTTTATTTTTTTAATGAGGACATAGATGCTGCCGAAATAGCATTGAAGAACGCTATTCTATCTACCACATCAGTACGCGAACAGAGAGATTTGGAACGACAATTGCTTAATCTCTATCGTTATTATGGTAATTTAGAAGAGAAGTTACAAAAGGCAGAAGATGATGGTACAATCACATTCGAGATGCAGAAAGTACGTGCAGAATACTTTTACAAAAATGACGAATTGGAAAAATCAGTTAATGCTTATAAGAAAGCACACGACATGACAACCAATTCTTATGAAAAAGAAAGAATATCTGCGGAATTACTCAAGGTATATTTAGAACTCGGTGAAATGGACACAGTAATAGAACCCTATGAAACAGAGGCGAATTCGGATACAAACAGCAAACCAAGGTCCTTTACTTCGGCAAGAATTACAGTGACTTCGGCAAGAATTGCAGCGATATACAAATTGGAGACTGCACGCGATTCATTGATTGGTGCTTTCAAGAGCCAAGATAAACTTGAAGTGTTAAAAACACATTATGAAGGTAAACTTAGAGAAAATAAAGAGAATCCTGTAGCACGAACAATATTGGCAAAAATATATTGGGATGAAAAGGATTATCAAAAATCTGCTGAAATGTATGAAGCACTTGGCAAAGCAGAATCTAACGATGTCCGTTATTTCTATTATGCTGCGGCTGCATTGAAAAAAAACAAACAGCCTGAATTAGCCAAAGAGATGCTCAAACAAGCTAAACAGGCACTTGCATCCTATAGCGAAAAAGATAATGTGTGGTTTCTTGGCGCGCTCGCAACAATCTGCATTGAAAATAGGATGTATGAACCGGCAATTGAACTGTCCAAATCCGCGATTGATAAGAGTGATAGCTTTAGAAATAGAGGGATGCAAGATACTTTGCGTAATATACTTGCAAA
This sequence comes from Candidatus Poribacteria bacterium, assembly GCA_965237835.1. Taxonomy (GTDB): domain Bacteria; phylum Poribacteria; class WGA-4E; order WGA-4E; family WGA-3G; genus MSPOR6. Next base: position 4,064,607 of record OZ250160.1, read on the forward strand.
AAGTTACCGTGAGACAAAACGATACGTAGAAGCTTATGACCTATATCAGGAAATGGCAAGCATGGCAGGAAGTGCCAGCATACGAAATATGGCAAATAATGCCATCAGTGAAATCGCCAAAGAAGGAAACCTCTATGAAAAATGGATACCAGAACAACTGAAGAAGGTTGAGATGAACCCAAACGATCCCAACCTAATCTTGCAACTTGCTGAAAGCTATGAAGCCACAGATAGAATTAAAGAAGCGATTGAGCAGTATGAAAAACTTACTAAACTGGAACCTGAAAATGTCCGGTGGTACATAAAGTTGGGGGATCTGTTTCAAAGAGTGGATCGTAAGGTAGATGTCATAGAAAGCAAAGCACTAAACTTAGACGGAAATGGGAGTTACGTCGAAATCGTGGACAGTGAGATCATTAACAATATCTCCGAACAAGTTACGATTTCTGCATGGATCAAACCCACAGATTTTCTAAACATCTATACGACTGTGTTATTCAAAGGTGACAAACGGATTCCGGACATTTCGCATCGTCAATTCACACTTTGGTTGTTTGATGAAGGTAAAATTCTCTTTAATGTATCCCCGGGCGGACATCCACAAAAATTTATTTGGTCTCCGCCAAATACGATTGAAAAAAATAAATGGTACCATGTTGCGGGAACCATTGATGCTAAAAATGACATCATGAAGTTATATCTCAACGGTTCTGAAGTTGGAAGAAATGACTTTAAACAGGCGTTACATTTACGTAAAACCACACTTCCATTCCGTATTGGTTGTTCTCATGAAGAAGAAAGGTGGGATCATGCTTCTTTTGTCGGACAAATTGATGAGGTGCGTGTGTGGAACGTTGCACGTACTGAACAACAGATTCGTGCGGATATGAACAAGCAGTTGAAGGGAGATGAGCCTGGTTTAGTCGGATATTGGAAATTTGATGAAGAAACGGAGGGACGCGTTTCCGATAGTTCACCCAATAAAAATGATGGTCAACTCATTGGAAATGCTAATCTTGAACCTTACACACGTCCAATTTTTGGAAATGCAAAGACTGAGCACTTGATAAACGCGACATCCAATTATGAAAAAGCGATTGAGCTTAAACCAAAATCATACCAATACTACGATGTGTTAGCAAAATTATATATACAACAGAACCAGACATCAGATGCTGTAGCGGTGTATCGTCGGGCATTAGATGCACCGTTGACACAAGGCACCCACAATTCAGCAATTCGCGCAATCTTCGAACTTTACACTGACGAAACGCAAGAGGAAAAGCTGGTTGCTATCCTTGAAGAAATAAAACCGAAAATGCAAGAGAGTGTGGTCCTGCACGAACTTATGGGTGATCTCTACAAAAAGACAGGTGATTCTGGGAAAGCTGAACTTGCCTACGCCAAGTGGTTGAAAATCCGACTGAAAGAGGTCAACGAGCAGAGCGTATATTACCAGCGCAATTTTGCTGAAGAACTCCTTGAAAAGGGTATCTATCCAGAAATCGCGCTAAACTATGCGAAACGTGCGTTTCATGGTTATACGGGAACGAGTTATTACTATCCGATGACACTTGGGCATGCGTGTATTGCGAATGAACTCTATGATGATGCGCTAAGCTACTACAAATACGCTTTTAGTATTATATCTCCCGTTGCTTCATCGGACTATTTTTGGAAACAAGTCGCTGATGCAAGCAAGAATGCTAATGACAAAGAACGTTACATTCAAATGTCAGATGCGTTGATAAATTCTATTCCACCAGAATATTCAAGTTCTCGTGCAAATGTTACCGAGTAAATGTCAACCTCGGCTTAGCTGAACATTACAGCAAAACAAAATGCATGATAAAGCAATGGTACAGATGCAACAAACTGGCATCATTAATGAGAATGCGTGGTTGACTCTCGGGCCATTTGACAACATAGCAGGAATCGGATATAATACGGAGTACATTCCCGAAGATACAACGCAGATTGACCTAACTGCAAAATATGAAGGTGTAGGCGAGCAGATTAGTTGGAAAAAATTTACCGATGATGCCTTCGACGGGTATATCGATTTCGGTAAGGACATCAATTGGCGTGTTTCCTACGCATGGACAACCGTGACCTCCCCTGATGAACGCGAGGTACAATTCAGATTTGGTAGTGATGACCAAGGTAAAATATGGTTAAATGGAAAAGAAGTATTCGCGAATCCAAATGGCGGCCTAGTAGAAATTGACAGGGATACTATTCCTGTAACGCTCAAGGCAGGTAAAAACACCATCCTTGTTAAAGTTTGCAATGGTGAATTGAGTTGGGGATTCTATTTTCGGATTACTGATGCGGATGGAAAATCATTTGAAGATTTGCAAATTAACGATGTGCCAGACAATTAGTGAGAATTCCGACAATTCTCAGCGGATGTGTAACTTCCTGCCAGATCACTGTGCATCTTACATATTCTTCATATTGTTGTAGGCACAATCTGCGATTCAGACAAAAAAGATATAACTGAATATCTCTGTCAACAACTAAAATCACCTACTCTAATAATCTAAACTGCGTAAGTCCTATATAATTTAAACGTTGAATTTCAAAACGAAATTTGCTAAAATGGCACTATTCACGATCTGATCTTATTGTTACCATAAACGCGCTTTCATAGTGCAATAAAAGAAAGGAATTTGCTATGTTTGTATGTACAGCTTGCGGTTATTTGTGGAAGGAAGCGGATGAACCCCCCGATGAGTGCCCGGCTTGCACGGCACCTAAAGAGAAATATATCCCTTACGATGACAGAGCAGAACGGTGGGTTAAACGTGCTGTAGCAGCACATGTGATGTACCCGGACGAAGAAGGTGCTGACCTACGTGCTGAAAATTCTGCGCTCTCCTCACACGTCAGATTCGCCTTGGTCGGTTTACTTGGCGATATCCAAAAAGAGTAAGATATTTTGAAGCTCCGGTAATCATCGGGGCTTCTTTTTGTTCTTTCCTTAGACTTGATTTACTCCAAAACCCATCATAAATACTGACTGCCCGGTTTATACCGAAGGCATTAAATCAGAAAGGAACGGCATAGTCGGTCTTTTGTACTGATTAAGAAAATGCCGTAATAGAATAAATGAAAAAGATTCGAAACCTGCTGATTCTGTTCCTTATCACCTTGCATGGGATAGCATCAGCTCAAAATCTTGCTGACCGAGTAGTGGAACACACTTACCCAAACGGTCTAAAACTATTGATGATTGAACGTCACACATCTCCGACCGTCGCACCCTATATCCTTTTTAAAGCGGGTGCTGTTGATGAATCTGATGATGCACGTGGGATTGCACACATGCTTGAACACATGCTGTTTAAAGGCACTAAAACAATCGGTACGACAGATTATGAAAAAGAGAAAGTTGTCCTTGCCGAAATAGATAAAATTGGTGATACGTTAGACATGGAACGCGCAAAAGGTTCTAAAGCAGATACGGAAAAAATTACCGAATTGGAAGAGTCTCTCAAAACACAACAGGATCTGGCTAAGCAATGGGTTGTCTCTGGTGAGTATACCGAAATCTACACCCAACACGGGAGCGCAGGATTCAACGCTGGGACCTCTGTTGACTATACTATTTACACCGTGGAACTGCCATCTAATAAATTAGAGTTATGGGCAATGCTTGAATCTGACCGACTTAAAAACGCTGTGCTGCGCCAATTTTATGTTGAACGTGAAGCAGTTAAAGAAGAACGTCGGATGGCTGTTGATACGCGCCCCGGTGGTAAACTATACGAACAGTTTATCGCTGCATCTTTCACCGCCCATCCCTACGGCATGCCGATTATTGGTTGGCCCTCTGACATTGCAATGCTTAATCGCAAAAAAGCGGAGGAATTTTTCCGTATCCATTACGCACCAAATAACTCCGTGATGGTGATAGTAGGGGATATTAATATTGAAAAAACAATCAAATTGATTGAAAAATATTTTGGCGATATTCCATCACAACCGCTCCCAGATGAAGTCACTGTGCGTGAACCCGCTCAGGAAGGAGAACGACGGATTGAGGTAGAATTTGACGCTGAATCGCAGATGATGATTGGATTTCATAAACCGACACTCCCGCATTTTGACGATTACGTTCTGGACATGATCAGTGCTATCCTTTCAGATGGACGGACATCTCGTTTTTACAAAAACATCGTTGAAGAAGGCATAGCCGTCTCTGTAGATTCGATTAACGGATACCCTGGGGCACGTTACGATAATCTCTTCGTGGTCAGTGCTGCGCCTCGCTCACCGAATACGACAGCAGACGTTGAAGCAGCTATTTATGCCCAACTGGAAAAACTGAAAACGGAACCCGTTGCAGAAAAGGAATTCAAACGCATCCTAAAACAGATTGATGCTGGATTCATCCGCGCCCTTAGTTCAAACTCTGGAATGGCAAATCAACTTGCATTCTATGAAGGTATTGCTGGTGACTGGCGTTATATACTCGATTGGCGTAAAAAAATGTATGAAATTACACCTGATGACATCATGAGAGTAGCACAAACTTATTTTAATAAGGGCAACCGCACCGTTGCTACACTCGTTAAGAAGGAGTCCGAGACCTCAGAAGGTGCTAACGAGGAGGACAGCGAATAATGAAGAAACAGATTACTACCAGACTTTTCATCAGTACACTCATCGTGTGTTTTATTGTTTTGGGCAGCATGCCAATTTGCGCAAAACCCCATGAAGAACTGACGTTTGAACCCATTCAGTTTAAACCACCAGTGCCACAGAAACATGAACTTTCCAACGGAATGGTGTTATACCTACTTGAAGACCACGAATTACCAGTATTTGACATTAGTGGACTTGTTAGAACGGGCAGCATCTATGATTCAAGTGACAAGGTGGGATTAGCCTCTATCTTTGCAAGTGTCATGCGAACCGGCGGCACTATATCGCGAGAACCCGATGCCTTGAACGAAGGACTTGAATCTATGGCAGCATCTGTTGAGGTGGGCATGTCTCCTGAATACGGTTCAGTTAGTCTCTCAACTATGGCGGAGGATATTGAAAAAGGTTTAGAAATCTTCGCCGATGTGTTACGAAACCCAGCGTTCCGAGAAGATAAATTGGAACTTCGCAAACAACAAGCGATTGAAGGAATACGCAGAAGAAACGATAATCCTATTCAATTGGCATGGCGAAATTTCTCTGAGATTCTTTATGGAAAAGATCATCCGTTTGGGTGGTATGCTGAAATTGAGCATGTTGAAAGCATCACAGTAGACGATCTCAAGGCTTTCCATGCCAAATACTACCACCCCAACAACATGATGCTTGCAATTACTGGTGATTTTGACACAAATACGTTGATCACACAACTTGAAAAAGTGTTTGAAGGATGGGAACGCGCGGAGATTGATTTTCCAGTCATATTAGCGGTTGATAACAATCCGAAACCTTCCGTCAACCATATTTCAAAGGATCTGCCGCAGACAACAATGTTGATTGGACATTTTGGTATCATGCGTACCCCTGATTTTCCTAATTTTTTTGCACTCCGTGTGATGAATGATATTCTCGGAGAAGGTGGTTTTACTTCTCGTTTGATGATGGAAGTGCGCGAAAAGCACGGTCTTGCTTACATGGTGGGCAGTCTCATGCAGACAAGTTTATATTCGAACCCCGGCGAATGGTTCGCTTATTCCCAAACACGTGCAGAAAAAACTGCTGAGGCAATTTCACTTATTATCAGTATTATCCGAGACATGCGGGAAACCCCCGTATCTGATGATGAACTACAGCGCACCAAAGATTCGCTCATCAACTCGTTTGTCTTCGGTTTCGAGAGCAGTTCCCAAATCGCTTTTCAGCAGATGATACTTGACTATCGTGGGTTCGCACCTGATTTTCTTGAAACCTTTACAGACAATATCGCGAAGGTTACTGCGGAGGATGTGCAGGAAGTCGCAAAAAAACATCTCCATCCTGATGCATTAACTATCGTCACTGTTGGAAACCAAGATAACTTTGACAGACCGTTAGGTGAATTTGGTGAAGTAAATGAAATTAAGATTAAGCAACCTGAACCACCACCTGCAGAACCGATCCCTGAAGCTAATGAGGCTGACGTTGTAAAAGTCAAAGAAATCCTTGCCGCAGTTGTGGATGCATACGGTGGAATTGAAAAGTTGAAAATGGTGAAAAATGTTGTTTCAGATGCACAGGTCACTATTAATACACCTATGGGACAAATGGACTCAAAAGTTGTATTATATCAGATCTATCCGAATAAAATGCGACAAGATATTTCCACCACTCAAGGCGAAGCCAGTATCATTTTTGATGGTAAAACTGCCTTTGCTGTGTCCCCAGTGGGTGTGCAACCTATGCCTCCAGAAATGACCAACTCACTGAAAAATGCTCTATTCAGAGACACGATTCCACTCCTAATAAATCTTACACAGGACAGTACGGCAGCTCAATATATGGGAACAGAAGATGTACTCGGAAAACCCGCAGCTGTTTTACTTGTGAAACAACCTTCAGGTGAAATGGTCAAGGTCTATATCAGTGAAGAAACACATTATGTGATTAAGTTAGCGTTTCGCGAAACAGAACAAGGTGTGACAATGGACAAAGAAACTATTTATTCTGATTTTCGCGAAGTTGGTGGTGTGAAGATAGCGCACCATGTTATCCAAAATGTAGATGGTGAACTTTACACCGAAAACCGCGTCAGCAGTGTGAAGTTGAACACTGAGATTGACGAGTCACTGTTTCAGGTGGATAAATCAAAATTTGGGGATTATTAATGGAAACGTTAAATTTGCGCGTCCGATATTTTCAAGATAGCACACCAGCAGATGTGCCGTGTCGTGAAACGGCGTTCATCCGCCGTGAATTTGAAATGCCGTTGCCGGTTGCAGAAACTGCTTTAGTTCTTGTTGATTTGTGGAACGTGCATTTCATTGAAAGTTGGATTGAACGCGCAAAACAGGTGACAGTTGACTGTGTTGTACCGGTAATAGATACTGCAAGGAAAGCGGGTTTGACGATCGTGCATGCTCCCTCTCCTCCGGTAGCGGCGCAATATCCGCAACTACAACGCCACAAACCCCCTGAACCCTCCGCACCTTCCACGTGGCCGCCTTCTGACTTCCGAAGTCGAGAGGGTGACTACGTTGTCTACCGTGGACCCCGCAGCCAACCACCGGGTATTGGTATACATTGGGACAAACTCGCGTCGCAACTCTCTATGTCTCCTGCAATTGATGTCCAAGAAGATGAATACGTCATCGCAACGGGACAGCAACTGCATGAGTTACTTGAGGAAAAGCGTATCATGCATCTCATCTTTGCTGGTTTCGCAACAAATTGGTGTGTATTAGGTAGAGATTACGGCATCAGATCTATGGCAAGGTATGGTTATAACATCGTTCTACTTCGCGATGCCACCACAGGTGTAGAGTTTCCCGATACTTACGATAACCTATTCACCACAGAAATCGCCATTCGGGAGGTAGAGCAGCAATATGGCTTTAGTGCATCAAATGCCGATTTCTTTGCGGCGGTTGATGTATCTTGAAGTTTACTGCTTACATAGTGCGATGTCTCTCATACGTTAATATCACAGAATAGGGAGGACTAAATATGAATAAATACAGTGGAGGTAACTTTGATGATTTTCTCAAGGAAGAAGGCATCTTTGAAGAAGTAACAGAACGTGCACTTAGACGACTGCTGGTTTTGCAACTTGGGGATATCATAAAGGTTCTTATTCGACAGAAAACGACGTTCGCTGAGAAAATAAATTCTGAAATTATGGGAAACATTCAGGACTTCCAAAATTAGAAAATTCACTTTATAGTAAAGCCCATAATTATTTGGACATTTGCGTGTCATAGCGAATTCAAACGGTTTCCTCCTATAATATAAGAGGCGCAATGAATTGCGCGACTACAAACGCCTCTAATTTATAGAGATCTGTAAAGGTAATTTTAGATTTTACTATAAGATGCATTATGCAACCCAAAAAAATCACAAGAACCGCAAATATTATTAGACTCCGTTTACATGCGTTTTACGTAACAGCAAAGTGTATAACATATTTCACAAAGATTCATTGAAACGTTTGAAATAATCTGTCCCGTTATTAGAAGGTACAACTGCGGATTTTTGATTTTTTGAAAAAACAGACTCAAACTCATCTTCAGCTAATAATTTGTCAATTGTCTCACAGATAGTTTTTTCAGAGAGGTGTTGGACAATCACCATATCAGATGCCCAAAAATAGAGACCATCAGCACATTCTCCAGTCTTTTTGTAATGCTTCATTAAGGTTTCAATGTTTTGAAGCGTAAAAAAGACAGCAGAAAAACTCCCTCCATTCTGAAAGGTAACCTCAACATCAACATTATCGTTATCAGGGTCCAAAGGTTTAATACCACGATAAATCGTTAATTTGTAATCATTATGTTGAACAATTGTGTAAGGTTTGTCCATCTTCATTCTCCTCCAAAATAATTCAATTCAGTTTCAAATCGTCAATTCAGTTTTGAAGAAAGAGAAGTATACATGTGTTCTGCAGAAGCAAAACACATGAGGGGTTTCACATCTACAATCCTTGCAATGCTGAGATAATCTGTTGTGAATTAGTACGATGACCGTACCTATCACCAAGGTCTTTCCAAACGATTTTACCACCTTCATCAATAATATAGGTAGCTGGACGAGCGATATTCTCAAATACTGGATGTAACACGTTGTAGTCAGAAATAGTTTGTAAGTCATTTTCATCATCCGCAAGGATTAGATAGGTTATTGTTGTCCCTCTTATCTGTCGCAAATTTGACACACCTCGTTGGTTATCACCACTAATTGCTATCATTTCAACACCTTCGCCTTTAATACCTTCATATCCACTTTGCAACTCACCGAGTTGAGTTTGACAGTACGGTCAGGACCAAGTGGCAAAAAAGACAAGCACAACTTTCTGATCAACATAATCTGAGAGAGAATGTAAATTGCCATCACCATCTGGAAGCGAAAATTCGGGTGCTGTCGCACCGATTGCCAATCCTTCCCCTGGAGCCAACTGTTCCACCATGTCCTCTGCTGGGTTTGGCATTGTAATGTCAGTGACTATTTCAGAATCAATACAAGCAAAACACATGAGTGTCACGACAATTAGCGCAACGTAAGCAAGTTCGTTAATAAACTTATTTTTCATATTCAAATTCTCCTTTGTCTCCTTGAGATTGCATCCATTGACGAACATCGGCACGCATTTTTTCAAGTATCGGGCGCGATGCTGCCTCAAATGCTAAATTGTTGAATTCGTAAGGATCTGCTTTTACATCATACAGTTCCTCAACGGGATGATGTTGTATCAAGTAAACAAGTTGGGCAGTTTTAGCGTCGCTTTTTGCTCTTTCTACCCAACTGTTCCATACCTCAGCATGACTTTCAGGAATCCCTTCAACCCGTGTGAAATAGGTTGTCCATCTATTTTCAGGCATTAAGTTCAGGATATATTTATATCGTTCATCTCGCACACACCTTTGCGGGAAAACATTCATATTCCCATCACGCGTGTGCGTACCGTAAATTTTACCACGAAAAGTTGTTTGCTGTCCACACAAAACTTCTTTAAAACTCCTACCATCTAATTCTTCTGAAGGTTCACCACCAGCAATATCTATAAACGTCGGTAGAAAATCAATATGCGAAATCATCGCATCTGAAACAGAAGCGGATAGTATCTCATCCTGCCACCTTGCAATAAACGGGAGACGAATGCCAGTATCATATAAAGTCCATTTGCAATGGGGCCACTCGGAACCGTGATCAGTCATATAGATGAAAAGTGTGTTGTCAGCATATCCGTGCGTTTCCAACATCCTATCAACCTCTCCAATGCGATCATCCATCGTAGTGATGTCCTGATAATAGTTCGCAAGTGCTTTCCGGGCGATAGAGGTATCAGCAATATAGGGAGGTAATGGCAAACAATCAGGGTCATAAATCTTGTTCGGTTCCCATGCGACATGCGGATTGCTATCACCAAGAATTAGGCAGATAGGTTGATCTGGATTTTCCTGACGATGCGTTGACAGAAAACGTCCGACGGGTTCCGTATCAAGACCCTCTGCGCGATATTTTCGGTTATGTTCTGGACGTTTCGGAAGAAATCCTCCGACATATTCAAAATCGAAAAGCGTTTCAGGTTTTACGTGCGTTTTCCCGGCAATCGCTACGCGATATCCCTGTTCTCGTAGCAACTTGGGCAAAGTTTCAAGAGTCGCATGACATTCCGTATGATTCCCCATCGCACCGTGCCGTGCCGGGTAAAGTCCTGTGTATAAGGTTGAACGAGAAGGCGCACACGTTGGGGTCGGCGTGAAGGCATGTGTAAAACGCATTCCCTCTTTAGCAAGTCGGTCTAAATGCGGTGTTTGGATATACGTGTTTCCGTAGCAACCGAGGTATTCCCAACCATGGTCGTCTGATAGGTAAATGACGATATTAGGTTTTAGCATCTGTTATTCCTTGAATCTTTTTATCGAACTCACGTTTTTCTACTAAAAATATGGATTTTTTCAAAAAATTGAATATGTTTTGTAACCACTTCTTAATTATACCGCAGTCATTTAAAAAGGGGTTGTAACTGCACAAAGTTTCTGTGATAATCTGTCATAATGCTGTTTTTTCTATCTGTTTTTTTTCTTTCAAAAAATGTTAGGTTCTGCTATAATTGTGATAGAAAATTCTAACATAATTTGTTGTTCGTTAGTCTTCTTGCTTCTGTTTTTTGCCAAAAGTCCTCGTTCCAAGCAATCCTCGTTCAATCAGGTGGAACTGAGATAGCTGCGGCGTCCACGAAACTTTAGCGTGAGATTTCTACGCACACAGATTGTCGCGGTAAGTTCTACTGAGACAAAAAACGCCTGTGGAGATTCCATAAGACCTACAATGGTAGGCTGGAATCAACGAAGCAGGAGGTTGGTAGATAAGTATAGATTTCTATAGATTATCATAAATCCAACAGAGCGGTAATAATAGTAAGGAACCTGTGCTGCCAAAGTCATTGTGGGAAATTTCTCTGGATAAACAACACGTGAATCTTTAAAACAGAGAATGTTTCTTTATCATTTGAATTCCTAAAATAGCAATTTAGCAGAAATTAAACACGGTGTCAAATTGTTTTAGAAGTCTATCATCTCCATAATTCCACCAACGATGTTCAATTCGGAAGATATTTTGTTCTATAACCTCTAAACACTCTTACGGAAACGAAAATGCTGACTAAAGAAATGGTTCAAGACCTTCCAACGGAACCGGGTGTCTACTTTTTTCACGGTGCTTCAGGGAAAATCTTGTATATCGGCAAGGCAAAATGTTTGCGCAAGCGCGTACGTTCCTACGTCCATAACATAAAAAAACGACGTTCCAAAATCAAACGGCTTATCCGGTGGACAACATCTATCCGTTATCAGATATGCCAATCAGAACAAGAAGCACTCTTCTTAGAATCCCGTTTAATCAAAAAACACCAACCTTCCTATAACTCCGCACTGAAATATGGAACGCGAACATGGTATATCCGGATAGATGTCGGAGAGGATTTTCCACGTCTTGAAAGGGTTCCAGAGATACAAGCAGATACTGCCAGATACTTCGGACCGCTGTCAAGTCGTAGATGGACTGATGAGGCAATTGATGTTCTACAACGGATTTTTATGGTGCGTACTTGTCAAGAAATTATTAAACCTCTTGTGGGTTACCGAGCATGCCTACAATACGACATGAAACGTTGCTATGCACCTTGTGCTGCACTAATCACTCGCGAACTATACAGAGAAATGATTATGAATATCATTAACCTGCTGGATGGGGAGTATGAAAAAGTCCAAGCGAATCTCGTAGCAAGACGTAATAGTGCATCTGCAATGCTTCAATTTGAACAGGCTGCTGCTTTACATCAACAACTTACTCGAATTCAAAAAATCTTTCCATTCCTTGATGCACATAGAGAGAAACCATAAGGTTAAGGGTGTGTAATGTTTGGCAAAAGACTCCTAAATAGCATTGTAGGATGGAGTCTCTGTGCCCCGTCACGTATACAAATATAAGAGATGCAATGAATTGCGCGACTACAAACATCGCAACCCCAAAAAAAACTCTTGACTAATAATATTAAAATATGTTATTATAATTATGTAAAAAATAAAGGAGGTATAACGATGAATATCGCGAGATTTACGCTGATTACGTTCGTTACCTTTGCATTCCTGATGGGTTGTGGTATGATTGGAAAGCAGGCAGAAATGCCTGAAGATACCACGATGGCTGCGGAAGAAAAACCGATGGATAAATTAACGGTTCCGACTCCGAAAAAAGCTGCATATCAGGAAGTGACATTTCAGGTGGAGGGCATGACATGAAGTGCGTGCCCCGGTATAGTGCGGTCCGCACTCATCAAGGTCACAGGTGTCGCAGAGGTTATCAGTGTTGACAGAACCACTAAGAAAGCTGTCGTAAAAGTTGAAAAAGGCAAAGTCACAAACGACGTTCTGATTAAAGTTATTGATGATGCAGATACTCGTTTTACGGCTTCTGTCGTTAACTAACAACTTGTAAGGGCGAGTTATCTCGCCCTTCATCTGTTACATATTGTTCAAAATTAACTATTAAAGGGAAACTATTGAAATGGCAAATAAAGCACTTATCTGTCTATTTGCGTTGGCAATTGTCATCGGATGTGTGGCCCAGCAAAAAGATACTGCTGAAATACCTGTTGAAGAAATCAGCTTAACAGTTACAGGTATGGTCTGAAGTGTCTGTACCAGCAAAGTGCAGGATGCACTTAGTAAGGTCGCAGGCGTCACTGAAGTTGTTAGTGTATCTCAAGCCGATCAAAAAGCAGTTGTAAAGATTGAGAAAGGTAAAGTTGAAACTGCTACTTTGATTGATACAATTGCAGCAATCGAAGAAATTGATGATAAGCCGCGTTTTGTAGCAACAGTCATTGAATAAAAATTGTTAGCAAATGAAGGTATTTTGCACACTTCAATGTGCTAATAATCTTCTGACCTTGATTATACTTTTTTTATTCCTCATGTGCTAAAAAGCACATGAGGATTCTTTTTATACTATATCGTTTCAATACACAAAATGAAAACTTTCTACTTAGGATACGTGTTTATCATGGTGATAATGCTTTCTACTCCAGGATTTACCGAGAAAATTCCACCTGTTTATGAAAAAATAGACCCATATTTAGCGACTCCTGCACCAGGACATATTTATGAAATCCCAGTGGTCATCATGAGATTTTTGCCCACGGCAGATGGCGTAAACGTTGATGTATCAAAAGCACCCAATTTTTGGGACTTAGGTGAAATAACCTTAGCGGAACTCAAGGCAAGAATCGATATTTTTAATAAACGAGCAAAGTTTATGCTTGAAGAAGGTACGCGGTTCAGAGGCTATAAAAATCCTACTGCTGTACCTTCTATCGGTTATCGAGTCGTAGAATACATAACTATTTATGAACAAACACCACAAGGTCCAGTTTCTGATCATTTAAAAGACGGCACACCACTCTATTCTCCTGATTACCATAAGATTTTCAAACGATTTAACATGGAACATTATGTAAACGAATTAGGTGTTAAAGAGATATGGATATGGATGGGTGGTGTGAATTCTGATTTCCCATGTTATGATCCGACTATCCATAAGCTTGAAGACTTCAGAAACTGGTGGGAATCGAATATGTCAAGTCCACTGACAGGGGATATATCCAACAGCAACCGAGATAACACAGATCTGCCAATCTACAATTCAACTTATACAGTTTATGGACAAAATTTCAGACGAAGCCATGCAGAAGCAGTGCATAATCATGGGCATCAGTTGGAAGCAATATTGAGCCATGTCAATCATTTACAATTTGGGAACACAGATCTCTTTTGGAAAAAGTTTGTTGGACAAGACGAAGACGGGAACTTCATTACTGGGCGCGCAGGGTGGACACACATGCCACCAAATACGACAAAACATTATGACTATACTGATACAATGACACTCGTCGAAAGTGATATTGAAGATTGGACACCGGAAAATAGCGGAGTAAAGAAATTAGTTAACGTTGATACTTATGGAAAATTGAAATATGCATGGCAAGAACCTGATCCTGAAAAAATACCGCAACGGATAGAATCGCAGTGGTATATCTACTGGATGCAAAATATGCCAGGGCATAAAAACGGAATTCGGTATGAGAACACCGATATGACAAATTGGTGGGTGTTTACTGCAGATTGGGATAAAGCAATTTCATCAGGTGTAGGTCTTGTCTCTAAACAGTGAGCGAAATCTATTCGGTTGAAGAATCAATGGTCCTCTCTACTGTTTCTTCTCATAAATTGGGTTTTCAAGGATAGACTGCACTTCATAAATTGAACCTGTCTTTTCCGAGTAAGGTTGCGGCATGCGAACTGGCGTAGATACAATTCGCGGTTGGTTTGTGGGTTCACCTTGAATAATAAAATCGTTGAATGTCTCCCAATCTGGAATACCTTTCAGGGGCCATGCATCCACTGCACAATATTGGAAAAGCATCAAACGGCGAGGTTTATCAGATGTATTTGGTGCAGAACCATGTAAAGTTCGCACGTGATGAATCGTAATTCCGCCTGCCTTCAATTCAATAGGCACAGCACCTTCAGGTGTAAAATTGGGGTCAGTCACAGCACCTACAAAAGCACCGTTTTGGTGATGATCCAAAGTTGGTCCCTTGTGGGAGCCAGGTAATACCATCAATGCGCCATTCTCTACTGTCATGTCATCAATAACAACACCGACTGCAAGCAGATCGTCATTAGTATGTGGGTAAAACGCCCAATCCTGATGCCATTCAACGGGACTGCCAAATTCGGGGTATTTCATATTGAGCTTGTGTCCATTATACCGAATCTCAGGTCCGATAAGTTGAGCAACAATGGCAAGGATATTTGGGTGCCGTAAGGTCTGATCATAAACTGTGTGGTATAGGCATGGATTCTTGATACGCCGCACGCGAGGGTTTGCTGCGGAGTGTCCGGGTTCGAGATCAAAAATGTCGTTATGTTCGGTTACTTCTCTGGACTTTTCAACAAATTCATCGGTAACCCTGCAAAGGGCAGCGACCTCATCATCGGTCAGAACAGCATCAACACCGAGATAACCGTTTTCTTCATATAAATCAAGTTGTTCCTGAGTGAGCATTCAATAGTCTCCTGGATGTAATGTAGGTATAATACCAAATTAACTTGATTCGAAGTTTTCCGATAAAGTCAGCGTTGCAAGGCACGGGGACCTCGCGCTACAAATCCCGTTAATTTGGTATAACACAAATGTTCCTACATCTAACAACCTTAATATGCCAGTATCTATTCCTACTATTCCTATTCGCTGAGAAGTGTCATGAATTCGTCAAGGCTTTGAACTTCTGGAATTGACCTTAATAACTGCTTAAGGCGTTTCAAATCATCAATTTCTTCAAGGGTTGGCTCTAAAGTCTGTACTGCATCAATTTGGAATTTCTCGCTAAGCATTTCTATAATTAAGTCAATAGCAAACTTTTTTTGTCCGCGCTCTAAACCGCGCTCTAAACCAAGTTCTGTAGCTTCTTGAAGAAACTCTTGGATAATAGGAAATTCTCGCATTATACCCTCCGGTAAAAGTCGTCTTATCGTCTGCGACTCGTAAACTAAACTACCAAAGATACCTAAAGCTGCCAGTAACAAATGGATGTAATGTAGGTATAACACAAATGTTCCTATATCTAACAACCTTAATATGCCAGTATCTATTCCTACTATTCCTATTCGCTGAGAAGTGTCATGAATTCGTCAAGGCTTTGAACTTCTGGAATTGACCTTAATAACTGCTTAAGGCGTTTCAAATCATCAATTTCTTCAAGGGTTGGTTTAACAGTTTGGACTGCATCAATTTGGAATTTCTCACTAAGTATTTCCATAATTAAGTCAATAGCAAACTTTTTTTGTCCGCGTTCTAAACCGCGTTCTAAACCGCGTTCTAAACCGCGTTCTAAACCGCGTTCTAAACCGCGTTCTAAACCGCGTTCTAAACCGCGTTCTAAACCAAGTTCTGTGGCTTCTTGAAGAAACTCTTGGATAATAGGAAATTCTCGCATTATACCCTCCGGTAAAAGTCGTCTTATCGTCTGCGACTCGTAAACTAAACTACCAAAGATACCTAAAGCTGCCAGTAACAAATGGATGTAATGTAGGTATAACACAAATGTTCCTATATCTAACAACCTTAATATGCCAGTATCTATATCTACTATTCCTATTCGCTGAGAAGTGTCATGAATTCCTCAAGGCTGTGTACCTCTGGAACTGACCTTAATAACTGCTTAAGGCGTTTCAAATCATCAATTTCTTCAAGGGTTGGCTCTAAAGTCTGTACTGCATCAATTTGGAATTTCTCGCTAAGCATTTCTATAATTAAGTCAATAGCAAACTTTTTTTGTCCGCGCTCTAAACCGCGCTCTAAACCGCGCTCTAAACCGCGTTCTAAACCAAGTTCTGTAGCTTCTTGAAGAAACTCTTGGATAATAGGAAATTCTCGCATTATACCCTCCGGTAAAAGTCGTCTTATCGTCTGCGACTCGTAAACTAAACTACCAAAGATACCTAAAGCTGCCAGTAACAAATCTCTGTTCTCCGTGTCTACGCGGGCAGTAAACGTGGCATCAACACATGTTTCCAACCAACGTGTTGGATTTGTCCCTGTAGGTGGTTTCATCAACGGCGTGAGTGGCAATAATCCGGGGACCTGTGCTTCCAAAATTGGTCAGAACAGCACCAACGCCGAGATAACCATTTTTTCATAATAATCAAGTTGTTCCTGAGTGAGCATTCAATAGTCTCCTGGATGTGATGTAGGTATAACACAAATGTTCCTGCATCTAACAACCTTAATATGCTAGTGTTCCATCATTTTTCGAATTGAGGTTACATTCTTTGCATTGAATTCTATTCTTCCATAGTTTATCAGGGAGAAACAGGGTTATCAAAATTACGCTACCATCAAAATTTTAGCAGACAAAGCACTAGTATCTATATCTACTATTCCTATTCGCTGAGAAGTGTCATGAATTCCTCAAGGCTTTGAACTTCTGGAACCGACCTTAATAACTGCTTAAGGCGTTTCAAATCATCAATTTCTTCAAGGGTTAGCTCTAAAGTCTGTACTGCATCAATTTCGAATTTCTCACTAAGTATTTCCATAATTAAGTCAATAGCAAACTTTTTTTGTCCGCGTTCTAAACCGCGTTCTAAACCGCGTTCTAAACCGCGTTCTAAACCGCGTTCTAAACCGCGTTCTAAACCGCGTTCTAAACCAAGTTCTGTAGCTTCTTGAAGAAACTCTTGGATAATAGGAAATTCTCGCATTATACCCTCCGGTAAAAGTCGTCTTATCGTCTGCGACTCGTAAACTAAACTACCAAAGATACCTAAAGCTGCCAGTAACAAATCTCTGTTCTCCGTGTCTACACGGGCAGTAAACGTGGCATCAACACATGTTTCCAACCAACGTGTTGGATTCGTCCCTTTAGGTGGTTTCATCAACGGCGTGAGTGGCAATAATCCGGGTACCTGTGCTTCCAAAATTGATTGCCCTTCTATCTCAATCAGACGAATAACTCTATATTTCAGTCTATATTCACACCCGTGACCGACATACTCATAGAATCCTGGGTCGTCTTTGCCTGCCTGCGGGTGTAGGTAGAGAACACTTGAGTATACGTTCAATTTGTGCTCTCTGAGAAGAAATCCGTTATAGCCTGCGATGCGCAACGGCATCGGTTCTTGGCTGTCGTATGCTTGCACCTCATTATGAAGGATAGCAATTTCATCAGGAAATTGGACCTTCAGCGTACTATCTGTCTCACGCGACTTTAGCGTAATTTGCTCAGTTGCAAGGTTCTCAAGCACTGTGACATTATCATACCCGAGGATAAGTCCAGCAAAAGGCTCAGCACACTCAGCGGTTACAAATTTGGCAACATTATCATAGTGTTGATGCATATAGGTAAATTATACACCAATACCATCGATTCTGTCAACATTTTTGTCTTGAACAATTAAATTACAGTTTATGGTCAGAGATACTGTTCGCATCTATATATGTTCCTTATTCGCTGAGCAATTTCAAATAAATGTCCTGCACCTTTTGGACGTGCTTTTCAATGCTGAAGACAACTTCTGCATGCTTTCTGGCTGCGGCCCCCATCTGAACATAGATTTCAGGATTTCTAACAAGTTGAACAATCTTATCAGCAATTGACTCAATTGGGTCTAACGGCATAACCCATCCTGTTACACCATCAACAATCATTTCAGAGGTGCTGCCTATTGGTGTGCCGATGACAGGCTTCCCTGACGCCATTGCTTCCGCGATAACACTTCCAGCAGAAAGTGTGAGCAATAGGTCAAGTTCGCGCATTACGGATGGCATATCGTTCCTATGACCTCTAAAATGAATTACGTCTTCTAACTTATTTTTGGATACTAATTGACGTACTTCGCGATCATAAGCGCGGTGTTCAGGTGTATTAAGTGCATCACCTATGATATGAAATTGGACGTTGGGACACTGCTTGACAGCATGAGACGCTATCTCAACAAATGTTTTTTGACGTTTAAATGGTTCAATCCGACCTACCAACCCTACTACAAACACATTGGACTTTTTCGTTTTCTCTACAGAATCAGGTCGAAAAATAGTAAGATCAACACAATTTAAGATAAGATCTATTTTTTGAGAAGGAATACCTGCCTTGACAAGGGGAACCTTACTCTGTTCAGAGATTGCAATGATACGATTCATACGATTGAATCTATAATTTGCAATCTGTTCAGATATTAGAAGATTACGCACATGCGAAACAATAGGAATGTTCAATTGGTTTTTTACTTGCAACATATAGGGATTTAGCCACGAATCGGAGGTATGAACCAATTTAATATTGTGTTCCTTAGCAAGATCGGTTAACTTAGCAGCAGCTGAGCGGCGTATGAGTCGGGATCTAACTTTACGCCAAGAGGGAAGATTGAGAATAACGGTTGGTATTTCCGCTTCTCTCAATTGTTCAGCGAAAATACCATCGTCCGGACAAACGACAATAGGTTGAAAGTTCTTTCTATCCAGATGCGTGACAAGATAATAAAGTTGTTTTTCGCCCCCACCGATGCTTGACCCACAATGACTAAGGTAAAGTATAGGAATCATCTGTCTCTATTAGCAGGAGCGATTTCGTTGATTACACTGCAAAATCAAGATGTTGATCACGAAATACTTGACTTACCGATCTGTGTTGGTGAACCCTTAGAATAGCTTCGGCAAGAAGCGGAGCAATGGAAAGCACCTTGATTTTTCCATCAAGTTGCTTTTCTGCCGGGATAGGAATTGTATTTGTGGTTACCACTTCACGAATTGAAGGGTGTTTCAATCTTTCCAGCGCGGGTCCAACTAACACGGCATGTGCAATGCTAACATAAGCAGGTTTTGCACCTGCTGCTGCTAATGCTTGAGCTTGTTGGTGAATGCTACCACCTGTCGCTATTTCATCATCAATTATTATAGGTGTTTTGTCTTTGACATCGCCAACGAGTTCAACGAATTTGACTTCCTGACCATCAGGACCATTTCTTCGCTTGTGCATGATGGCTAAAGGAAGACGAAGAATTTGGGCATACTTTTCAGCTAACTTAGCCCGACCCGCATCAGGTGAGACAACCACACCATTTTCAATCTGTTTATCTCGAAAATAGTTCGCTAAAGTTGTTACTGCAGTCAGGTGATCCATCGGAATATCAAAGAAACCTTGGATCTGTGGGACGTGCAAATCAATAGCCATCACGCGACTTGCCCCTGCGGTAGTCAGGAGATTGGCAACAAGCTTTGCACTAATCGGTTCGCGCCCTGTTGTTTTATGATCTTGTCGAGCATACCCGAAGTATGGAATAATCGCAGTAATCTGACGTGCCGATGCTCGTTTCATCGCATCAATCGTGATGAGGAGCTCCATCAGGTTTTCATTGGCAGGTTCAATCGTGGGTTGAATGTGATAGATGTCTGTACCTCGGATACTTTCTTCAATTTGTACCCGTGTTTCACTGTTCGGAAATGGACCAATTGATATTTTACCCAGTTCAACGCGCAAAATTGCAGCGATTTCCTTTGCCAAAGCCGGGTTCGCGCGGCCGGCAAATAACCTGAAATCCTTGCTAACTTCCTGGTCTAACAATATGGACATCTCAAAATCTCCTTAAAATAATTTAAACAAATGCAAACTTGAACGGGTTCAGGACACAATCGGTTGGAACAAATTAGATCAGAGATTCACTGGTCATCTCAGATGGTTGTTCTAACCCGAGGAGTCGAAGTGCTGTCGGTGCGATATCTGCAAGTCGTCCACCTGTCCGCAGTTGATGACCTTTATATTGCTCATCTACAACGATGAGATCAACATCGTAAGTTGTATGGGCAGTGTGTATGCCACCTGACTCCGGATCTATCATCTGCTCACAGTTACCGTGATCTGCTGTGACGATGAGGGCACCCCCTTTTTTCAGAACAGCATTAACAATTTTTCCGACTCCAACATCAACTGTCTCAACCGCCTTAATAGCAGCAGCGAGTGAACCGGTATGTCCTACCATATCACCATTAGCGTAGTTTAGTACCATAAGATCATATTTATCTGACCTGATTCGGCGCAACATCCCATCCGTAACACCTGGGGCAGACATCTCAGGCTTCTGATCGTAGGTAGTGACATCGCGGGGGGAAGCGATGATTTGACGTTCTTCTCCTTTGTATGGCTCATCTCGGTAATCATTGAAAAAGAAAGTTACGTGCGGGAATTTTTCCGTTTCAGCACATCGGAATTGTTTCAGACCTGACTCACTGACATAAGCACCGAGTGTATTGTGCATTTTCGGCGGTTTTGTGACTGCTGCTTGAACAGGCATTCCCTGTTCATACTCAGTCATCGTTACAAATTTAACGCTCATTTTTGAATTTCGTTTAAAACCCATTTCTCGCGTGACACCGTCTTTTCCTACCGCTTGATATGGAAATGTATCTAAACAGAAAGCTTTGGTGAGTTCCCGAGGCCTGTCACCTCGAAAATTATAGAAAATAACTACATCTCCATCGGAAATACGAGGCAACGGTTCACCATCTTCGCCTACGACCACAGATGGTCTAATAAACTCATCACCTTTACGATTACTATCATCTGGATTTTTATAGTACTCACTATATGCTTGTGTAGCCGCACTAACGCGCGAACCAACACCTTCAGTTAATAGGCGATAAGCTACCTCTACCCTTTCCCATCGGTCATCACGATCCATCGCATAGAAGCGACCGATAACCGAGGCAATCTGTCCAATACCGATCTCTTTTAGTTTCGCCTCAATCTGTTCGCAAAACTTAATGCCGAGGTCAGGTTGGCAATCACGACCATCGCTGAAATTGTGTATCAAGACCTGATTAGTTTCGAGTCCATTGACTTTCGCGAGGGAGAGTAATCCAAAAAGATGTTCAAGCGAACTGTGAACACCAGCATCGCTTGCTAACCCCATGAGATGTAAATTTGTTCTGTTGTTTTTGACATGAGCAATCGCATTTAAAAGCACTTCGTTCCGGGTGAATTCACCGGAACGAAGCATATTGTTGATGCGAAGAAGCTCTTGATTTACAATACGTCCTGCACCGATATTCTGATGTCCAACCTCACTATTGCCGATTACACCTGCTGGTAAACCGACATCCTCGCCAGAGGTGTGAATTAGGACATGTGGATAGTTCTTCCGCAGCCAGTCATCTACAGGTGTTTTTGCCAGATGAATAGCATTAACATCCTGAAATTCAGGATACGGATTATTGCCCCAACCGTCTCGAATAATGAGAACGATGGGGCGTTTTTGTTGGCTTGTCATACAATTTCCTTTAGAAACCCTTAATTTTTGCCCATGTTGTGGTGAGTTTTCCACGTGCTTGCACATCCTGGGGTGTTTCCATAACCCTTTGGATGTTAGCCTCACTTAACACCTTATCATAAAGTCGAACTTCATCAATTTTACCCGGAAAGAAGTCAGTCGGACGACCGTAATCATCCCCTCCAATCCATAATTCTAAGTCGGATGGTGTAATCGGCATATTGTTGTCAGCTTCCCCTTCAAGTTTGCCGTTTACGTATATTCTCAGGGTTTTGCCATCAAACGTTCCTGCGAAATGATACCATTCCCCAACTTTCCAATCGGTTGTTGTGGATTCAGCATGTTTATTATCCGGTTTCACGAGAAAATCGATGCTATCCTTGTTACCGAAATCAAATATGACAAAGATAGAGTCATTCTTAACCATCAGGCGACGGCTATTTAGAGCATCATTCGGACTGAACCATGCCATCAGCGTGATATTTTCTTGGATATCCAATGCATCATGATCAGCTACGGCAACATAATCATCTACACCGTCAAATTCAAGTGCTGTGCCGAACTTTCCTTCAACCCATGTGGGTGCACCTTCAAATTTTCCGTCATGTCCGTTACCAGTAACATCTGCTGCTGTCTTTCCACTACCCTCATCAAAAGCCCAGAAACCAACAAGTCCATCTTCCATAACGTTAGCAATACCGAAACCGGCAACACTAAAAAGCAAGCACAGTAACAACACAAAGGTAACTTTTAGCATTGTGAATTCTCCTTTGAAAAGTAAGTTTAGATTCGTATTTTGGGGTGTCTTAATAGTATAACATAATTTCTTGAGAAGATGGGAATTAAAAATGAGGAAGGTTTATTTTAAGTAGCGAGGTAGGTTTAGCGCACAGAAATCTCGGACCGAAGCTGTATTAGCAACAGCAGGTGTTTATTGTCTGAATCGAGATCTTGTAGGAAGTATTGAAAGCCAGATTTATGTTATAGCAAAATACACCTGTCACACGAAACCTTTATTTCTGTCTTCTTACCTTGGATAGCAATTTCTTGAGATAGTTTGAAGGTATCGCAAAATTTAGATTCTGTCCATCCGTGAGTCTTGACACAGCAACACCGATAACTTCACCTTTACTGTTTAGTACCGGACCACCACTGCTACCTTTGGAAATTGGCGCGCTAATCTGGATCCGTCTGCTACCAGTCCTAAACTCTCGAATACCACTTACGACTCCCTCTGTGAATGTGCCTTCCAAGTACCCCTTTGGATTGCCAACGGCATAAACCGACTCTCCGATTTGGATTGCATCACTGTTGCCAAACGGAAGTGTGGGAGTTGAAACATCTGAAACCCTAAGAATTGCTAAATCCTGCTGCGAATCCATAGCTACAATCCCTGCTATGGAGTACTTTCTATCTTTGCCAACCCGTTTGACGTAACCCTTGAAAACCCCTTCAACGACGTGAAGGTTGGTGGCAATCATACCGCGTGCGACAAAAAAACCGCTCCCTGAGCTGATTGACTCGCCGTTGGCATCTTCCATGACGATGAGGACTGTGGAGGCAAGGGTTGTTTTCGCAATTTGTTGAGGGGTTTGCATAGTAAACTCATCTATATAAGATGGGTTAGGTATATTCTCTGGATAGGTTTTGAGCTTCCCTTTCTCAGAGAATTCTGTTATCCATTCAATGATTCGAGTGCGTTTCTTGTTCTGCTGGACTTTTCGCTCAATGTCACTTTTGGCTTCGTCAAACGATTGATTACGGCCAGGTTGATGTTCCTCTTTACGGAAAATAAGGTAGTAAGTTTCATCGCTAATTTCAGTTTCAAAGACAACATCAGTCATTTCGTCAATCTTCATAACAAAAACAGTATTGATGAACTCTGACCAAGGAAGCGAAGCAGTTCTAGAAAAGAAAAAGGTGTTGCCAGGGTCATCTTGAGTAGTCCCTGGTCCATTTGCTAATTTACCTTCTTCAAAGAGTTGCTTTGCAATTTCAATTATATCTCTACCAGCCTTAATAGTTTTTAAGGTTTCGTTAGCTAGGTTTTTATCTTTAAGTGTGATACAGGTTGCACGAACTTTAGCTTCGCTAACGTAGTAATTCTTATGTGCTTTATAAAATGACCTAAGGTCTTCATCAGTATAATTTATTTTTGCATCCACTTCGACTTCAGTGAGTTTTTCTACCATTAGTTGATGGGTGTAGTCTTCAAGTTTTTTGAGATGTTCAGGGGTTACCTGGAAATTTTCAGAGGAACCGCTTCTTTTCTCAGTGATTCTATCATTCACCAACTGGTGGTGATATTCTTTGACCTTTTTAAGAATTTGCGGATCTTCGTTGAGTTTCCTGTCTTTTGCAAGACATAAAATTAATCGACTTTCTGCCATGAGTTGCATATAAGTCTTAAGTCCCTTCTTATCCTGATATTGACGTTGCTTGTGCTTAGGAAGCATGCTAATTTCCTTCATCATTTCTTCAAAAGTGATTTGTTGTTTCCCTTCCCATTCAAATTCGGCAATGACAGTTCCATCAGCATCAATTGCATCTACGCCATAATTGCAAAAATGCAGTTCCCCAACGAGAATTAAGAGAAAAATGAGAGCAATGCTGTAATATCTATTCATAAATACAGTTTCACCTTCTTTTGTTTCGAAGTATTAGAACTGAAGTCCACTTCATGCATTAAGAATATCACAAAATTTCTCTTTTCTCAAGTCAAATCTCTTTCTATTGTAGAGATGGTTAAGTCAAATATTCTTCATAAAGATCTTTTAAAAAATAAACTCCCGCCTTTCCGAATAGGTTGCAGATATCATCAGCAATATCCTTGTACCTTTCGTTGTAAAGCATCCGGATTGTTTCCTTAATATTGTCCTCTTCCGCTTGTAAACTCCTTATGATTTGCTGAGGAATTTCCAGATAAATTTCTCCTACTTGTGTAGGAGTTTTTGAAGCGTGAATGCATAATGCTTTTACAAACCGTGATAACGTTCCAGCGTAACCAGAGGGTTTGTCAATATATTTAATAGATTCTTTTACCCATATAATCACTTTGTCATCTATGGTATCAATTAGTTCCAGCCATCCTGATAGAGGTCCCAAGACTGACTGATAGGTCTCTTCACCGTCGCGTTGGGAAAGAATTTTGAACAAAGCGCACCATGTTGGTTTAACCTTTATCCTCACCTTCTCATACGCTTTAATTTTTTCCGGATCATCGCTTTCCTTTAGTATATCGCTTTGCTCCAAGAAAAAATGAACTACGGCGGGTAGAAACTCTGGAGTGCCATTGTTTATTAACCGATAGATAAGACTTTTGTCATCATCCAGCGTTTCCCAATCCTGGATCCAACCGATACAAATATGTTCAACAAGTTGATTCTTAACCTCATTAGTAAAACCAGTACACAATGCCTTCTGATAGTGCCCATGTTCCTTAAACAGAAAATAGATATCTTGATAGATCTGAGAATATAACAAATAACCTGAAAAAGCGGCTTGCCAATGTGATTCCTGTTGTTGTGGAAAAATACGTTGATGGTTCTCAAGGACCCATTCTTCATCAAGGTATAACAGGTTCGACAAGCATACACCAAGTGTGAATGAAAATTCAAACGAAGGTTCAACACTTCTATCCAACCTTTTAGTAAAATCATCTCTGATGGTTCTTGGCCAGCGTATACCCTGTTCAAGGTTATTAAGATGGGCGCATCGTAAGGCATAGTTTATCATTGCTGAAAACACTTTGCCTCTGTTTGAATTCGGAACGACATTCAGAAAATTGTCCAAAGTGGAGGGACTGGGTTCAATTTTCTCTACGAGAACTAAGAGAATTTGTTCTGCAAGTGGCAAAAGTTGCGCATCAAATGCACGCTTATCATCCACTGTTCCTGATGTTATTATATCCGCCATGGCAAGAAGAGTCCACTGTCTGTAGTTATAATCACTATTGTGTTGTTCAGTCCAAAATCGCTCTGATAAGAGAATTTGGCGGATGAATTTTAGCAGCATTGCCCAATCAAACTCTTTCTTGTCGCGCCATGCCTCTAAAAATCCGTGCAAAATCCGTAGCAGGTAAAAATTTGGAACATCTAAGAAGGAATGTAGGTTTGCAATAAATCGTTGTGGATTCGTTGCTACACATTTCTCAAGTGTTTTTGCCAAACCCTCTTCAGTCGGATCTGATTTTTTAATCACAATTTCTGGCTCCTTAAAATTGACGAGGTACTCAGCAATTTCCGCATTTGACATGGTGGACAGTTCTTCAACAGTTAGCGGACTTGCACTTCCTGCCCAAATTTCAGTCCAACGATTAAAGCCTGGATGTTCAATTGGTGCGGGATTAATTTTCTCATATTGCCGATGGGATGAGATAACTTTTTCGTTTCCGGTTTGTAGAAGCGCGGTAAGCCATTCGCGTTTGCGAAGGGCGACAATTTTCTCACGATCATTATGGTACTTTGAGGATTCTATCCAATCTAAAATAAGATTGATTTCCTTTTCCTCAAAAACTTGACAGTTGGTTTCAATTAATTGGTAAAGCCCAGGCTTAAGATAGGTTTTGTCAAGTGGATTACCTTCCCAGCTCCAGAACAGTTGTTTTAAATTTACATAATGATGCTCAATTGCCTTTAGCGCAATCAGACCGACAATTGTGTGCGACTGCCTTTGCGCATAATCGTTACTACTTTCTGAAATCCCTTCTTGGAGTAAATCCGCTACTGTTGTAGTAATACTGTCAGGACAAGTGAGTCGAAACATCGTACTGGTAAAGTTTACCAATAACTCGGCATAGTCCTCGCTAGGGGAATAAGCTGGTCTATCTTCAATCATTTGTATACCTACAAATGAATAGGCACCATCAGCAATAAGTTCTCGGATTACCACAAGAGCAATTTTAGCTGCTTCAACTCCGCATAATTTTGCGAGAGCTTCTTCATGCGACTTGAATGCTATCTTAAGCCAATATTCCATAATAGCAATTATTTGACCATTGACCACTTTGGCATCAAGTATCACTTCAAGCAGCTCAAGGGTTAAATCTTTTTTTCCATTGCGGACTAGTTTGGGCAAAATTATCCGAGCTATTTCCTCTTTCAGTAGTTCGAATTTCGATTTAGATTTTAATGCACACTCCATGAAAGTGATGTGTTGGTGTTTTATTTCGTCTATAGGAAGTGTCCCGATGATTTTAATCAACAACAGATTTGTGTAGTCGTTATTGATCTTTTCCTCATTTTCATCAGTATAGTCAATGATAGCATTGACTATGTTTACAAGGATATTGATAGTTTCATCGCACAAGCTTTTTTGGGATTGGGTCGCAACCTTTTCTACATATTCCAAAGCGTACCAACGTGGTTCGCTATAGTATCCAGGGTGCTCAGGATTTTCCTGGGGCACTGGATTATTTTCCGGATTGAACCATGCGTCCTCTTTAAGCCGTTCCAACCATGCAGGGGATTTAAGATTCTGAAAGAAATGTTTATAGAGTACTTCCAACTTCAATAAATTGGGAAGAACACCTACTATATCTGCACTCGGCTGCTTTGTGCAAAGGATCTTATCAACTCTGTTAAGAAGATTAAGATAACCGCCTACAAGAAATGCCAACAATTCCTCAAACTTAAACCAAAAAGGTTCAGATTCATTTCTAAGCGATTGTGCCTTATTTCCGCTATTCTTATGTGTTAAAATAAATAGGTCTTTTGTAGTCCTAATCCACTGTTCTGATCGTAAGTCGAAATCGGGAACCCCCAAAGCACTCATAATTGAGGCTATATGTCCTTTAGATTTGTACAGTCTTCCCCAATCCTCTTCTTCAAGCACCTGTTCTATAACATCCTTATCCTGGTCTATTGACAGAATATCTCTGAAACCTCCATCAATTTCGCGAGCTAAATGACCAAGGAGATATGAGCGACATTTAAAATTAGTGGATTGCAGTATTCTCAGCCAATCCCTATAAAATGCAGCAAGCAACGGGGCAAGGGTTTGCAAGTTCTGGTTAATTTCAAACTGTGGGTCGGATAATTCGATATTGGAAATCGGCCACTCACTTGTTGATAATTTATCCAGTTTAGTTTCTAATCTCATCAATGAATCTTGCAAAGTGGTAAAAGGATAGTGGTCTGCAATATTGCGGAAATCGAGATCGCTTTCCACTATATATACTAAAAGAATCTCAAATTCAGACCACACCTCATTAAATTCCTCTTTTTTGTAAGGAGGATCCCATACCTTATGGCGATGGCGAAATTTGTCAAGATGAAGAATAATGTCCTTCCATGTTCGTTCTATTTGTTCTGGTACCTTCTTCTCTTTTAAGGCTATTACTCGCAAGCCTTCTAAAATTTCCCTAGCTAAATGTGCCGAGAGATTGACAGCGGTCTCATATTCATCAGAATCCTGCATCCGCCCCCAATCAGAGTAAAAGTTTTTTATTTCAGGATCAACAACTTCCAATAATTCAGCATGTTTCTCATTAAATCTGTTATTCATATCTAAACCTAATCCTTATTTTATCTTAACAATATGGTAACATGTTCTATAGCAAATATCAACAGTTTTTCGGAACTCATTTCCCGCGAACTGGATATTACTGATAAAACAAAAACTTGATGAATACAATCTCATATGGTAGTAACTCTGACGTATTGACAAAAAATTAACCATCTCAAGAATGTTTGTTGCTTTAACCTATCAAATTATGATAATATAATCCTGTGAACTTAAAAAATATTTTTACACAATTTCAAGATAAACGGGTTACGATTATCGGAGATGTCATCTTGGATGAATATATCTGGGGTGATGTAAACCGAATTTCACCTGAAGCTCCGGTTCCAGTATTTGAAATGACTGCTGAAAGGACCGGCTGCGGTGGTGCCGCAAACGTCGCTCAGAATGTTACCAGTTTAGGCGGTAAAGCAGAATTAGTAGGTGTCATTGGGAAAGACAGGGATGGTGAAAAACTCATCCAGACGCTAAATCAGATGGGTATCGGCACTGCTGACATTTGTATGGATGTACAACGTCCGACGAGCAAAAAAACACGAGTGATCGTCAGTCCTACCCCGACAGATTCTTTACAGCCAAGCACCAATAATCCTGAACATCTGTCTATACACCAAGGACATCATCTGCTTCGGATTGATAAAGAGTCTAAACAGGAAATCAGTGCAATGATAAGGGAACGACTAATGCGGGCTGTCATTTCTCAAATCGCTGAAAGCGATGCCATCATTTTTGCAGACTACGATAAAGGTGTTGTCAGTACAGAACTGATAAGAGCGGTCATAACACATGCTAAACCTTACGGTATACCGATTGTTGTCGATCCAAAGCGGAATAATTTTTGGCATTATAAAGGTGTAACTGCACTTACGCCTAATCATAAAGAAGCAGGTGTCGCGGTACAGGAACAAATTAACGATGTATCACATCTAATTGCTGTTGGTGAAAAGATATTAGATCAGTTATCTTTGCGATCTCTTCTGATTACGCGCGAAGAGGAAGGAATGTCTCTATTTCAGCGAAATTCCGATGGCACTCTTCAAGTAACACACTTACCACCGCACTCACGAGAAGTGACAGATGTAACAGGTGCAGGCGATACTGTGGTTGCCGTTTTCACACTTGCACTTACGGCACAAGCTGATAGTCATAGTGCTGCAAAACTCTCAAACCTCGCTGGCGGAATTGTAGTCGGAAAAATGGGATGCGCTACTGCCACACCAACAGAATTACTAAAAGCAATTGAGAGATCGCAATAGATACAACTTATAGCGTTATCCACTTAAGATTACCACGTCTAACCAATTGTCATCCAATGGAAACACTTTATGAAAACCGTCATTCTTGACCGTGATGGTGTTATCAATAGGAATCCTCCGAGTTGGGGTTATGTTTGTAACTGGAATGAATTTTACTTTCTACCGAATGCTTTAGAGGCAATACGAGGTCTGACTCAAAAAGGTATTCGTATTTTTATAGCAACC
Organism: Candidatus Poribacteria bacterium; assembly: GCA_965237835.1. Taxonomy (GTDB): domain Bacteria; phylum Poribacteria; class WGA-4E; order WGA-4E; family WGA-3G; genus MSPOR6. The sequence goes on from OZ250160.1 coordinate 4,094,620, forward strand.
AATCAGGCAGGAATTGGTAGAGGGATTTTTACTGAAACGCAGCTAACAGAAATTCATAGCAAGATGCTAATTGAAATTGAAGATGCTGGTGGGAATATAGACAAAATTTACTACTGTCCACATCATCCAGAAGCAGGATGCGAATGCCGTAAACCGAAACCCGGAATGTTATTACAAGCCGCACATGAACACCATTTTGACGTATCTACTACTTTTTTCATTGGGGACTCAATCAGAGATATTCAAGCAGCTCAAAATGCTGGTGCGTCCCCGATACTCGTTTTAACAGGACATGGTCGCGATTCCTATAACCATTATATCAGTTCAGATTTAAATGCTAAAAAACATAAGCCCGAAAAAATTTTCACAAACCTTTATACCGCTTCGCGTTGGATAATTCAATGCTGAAATTTAGATTATGATATTAAATAAAATTGAATCATGTAGTGCTCATGCGGGTGTAATCGGTCTTGGGTATGTCGGATTATCCTTGATGGTTGCAATAGCAAATGCTGGCTTCAGAGTCACTGGGATTGACATCTGCCCAGAAAAAATAGAACGATTGAAACGCGGTATCTCTGACGTTCCCGATGTTCCTGACACTATCCTCAGTCCCCTCATTATATCAGGTCAAATTCAAGTTACAACAGACTATAGCGTGCTCAGTGAACTGGATACTGTCAGCATTTGCGTGCCAACCCCGTTGACCGAAGACAAAACACCGGATATGCAATACATCACAGCAGCCGTTACGCAAATTGCACAATATTTACATACCGATCAATTGATAATCCTTGAAAGTACAACCTACCCCGGCACGACCGAAGAAATCGTGCTCCCCATGCTCCAACCCAGTTTCATCGAAACCACTTCTGATAACGACAGCAGCACGAATCCACCGAATTCGAATTCCGATCCATCAGAATCATTGCAAGTAGGACGTGATTTCTATCTCGCTTTTTCACCAGAAAGAATTGAGCCAGGGAATAGCACCTATTTTATAACGAATACTCCGAAAATTGTAGGGGGTGTCACACCCAAATGCACACAAGTCGCAAAAATATTTTACGATCAATTTATCAATAAGACGCACACTGTTTCTTCTCCTCGCATAGCAGAAATGGTGAAATTATTAGAAAACACATATCGGAGTGTGAACATAGGATTGATCAATGAAGTTGCGCTTATCTGCGACCGAATGGATTTAGATGTATGGGAAATAATTGATGCTGCTGCAACCAAACCTTTCGGATTTATGCCTTTCTATCCTGGTCCCGGTCTCGGAGGACATTGCATACCAATTGATCCGCACTATCTCTCTTGGAAAGCAAGTAGTACTTACCAATACCAAGCAAGATTCATTGAACTCGCCAGTGAAATTAATAGTAGTATGCCCAATTATGTACTTGACAAAGTTATTCACGCCCTAAACCTCCATCAAAAACCTCTCAACGGTTCAAAAATCCTAATTATCGGTGTAGCGTATAAAAAAGACATCGGAGACACGCGCGAATCCCCCGCATTTGAAGTAATTCGATTAATGCTTGACAAAGGTGCACATATTTTATATCATGACCCATACGTTTCAGACATCATCCTTGGGAAAGGGGAAACTTATTATTCACAAACGCTATCTGCTGCTATAATAGAAAGTGTTGATTGCGTTGTGATTCTTACGGATCACAGCACTATTGACTACGATTTGATTGTCAAACACGCTGCTGTCGTCGTTGACACCCGCAATGCAACTCGCACCATCCAAAATGGATCCAGCAATATAATCAAAATTTAATTACGCTTTTATTCCCTTTATGTGGACTAAATTCTTCGGAGGACTTGCATGACAAAACAAAATATCAAATTAAAAATACACCGTGATCAACTGACATGGTTTCTTGCCATACTATTAAATGAGAGAGACATTTTCCAATTGCTGATGCACACTAACCTTGTCGCCGATCCAGATAAGTTATATTCTTCTTCAAAACAGGAGTTGTTAAACAGGTTAACCAATGCTTTTCTCAAACAATCCAACATAGACGATATCGTTGTTGAACAACTCTCAGAGAAAGCTAAGGGGGCAATTTCGAGAGTAGGATATATGGTTGTTGATGAAATACATACATTTTTTAAATCTCCAGGTCCCTTAATTGAATCGGGTGAATTTGGTGAAGTGGTCTGGGCACTCTTGACAGATTCTCGTGAAGATGTACATTTACACGGTTTTAACTTATTGACAGCAGGCTATGAAACCCACAGAGAACCCAATGAAGGATTTGTACAGCCGCATTCCGCATCTGATACCACTTTCTCACAAATTCCCTCCCCAGAAGTCCAAGACACCCAAACAGAATATACCCGCGATTTGAAAAAAAGCCAAACTGAATTTGACAGTCAAAAAAGTGAAATGGAACGTCTTGAACGGGTTTTTGCTGATTTAAAAACTCAGTACACAACAATTGAAAAAAAGAATACACAGTTGGAGCAACATTGCCAAATACTGACTGAAGAAAACGAAGCATTGAAAAATAAGGAAAATGATTATCAGGAAAATGAAAAACAGATCATATTCCTACAACAAGAAAATGATAGTCTTCACGAAAAAGCAACACAGTATGCGGAAACCAATGCCTCACTCATGAGATTAGAAAGAGAATATCAGCAACTATTAATAGAGAATGAGGAGATTTCTGCCCAACTCAACGAACTATCTCAAATCAAAGTAGCAAAGGAAACTTTTACGGTTGAACTTAAGTTGGTTGAAGAAGCCATTTACAAGGAATATCAAGCTTTAGAACAACTAAAAAACGATCTACGAAACCACTTTGATGTGATCGAAAAATTTACTGAAGTCTCACGAAGTGCTCTAAATCAAATTCGACAAACGGTAAATCATATAGACGAACCACGATTAGACATACCAGAAAACAGTGATAAAGCAATAACACAGCCGCGTGTCGGTGTTTTTGTAGATGTTCAGAATATGTTCTATGCTGCGAAAGATCGGTTTGAACGTCGTGTTGATTACATCAAACTTCTTGACTTGATTGTTGGTCCACGACAACTTATGTCCGCCTACGCCTATATCGTGCAGATTCCTGAAATTAACCAATCCAATTTCCTCTCTCTTTTAGAGCATAACGGCTACACAATTCGGAGCAAAGACTTACGTTTACGTGGCGACGGTTCAGCAAAAGGAGATTGGGACGTTGGAATTGCCGTAGATGTGGTTTCTATGCTCGGAACGCTAGATGTTGTTATATTAGCAAGTGGTGACGGGGATTTTTGTCCACTGGCTGAACTTATTAAACAGCAACATAAACGGATTGAGGTAGTCGCATTTGAACATAACACATCAATGGATTTACAAGCAATGGCAGACCAATTTTTCCCAATAGGTGAAGAATTGTTGATGTAATTGTCTGCTTTCAGACAATAGATTTCTCTTTAGAATTATACCACTATTCCATGGTTCTCGGATGGTTATGTCCTACAGCCGCTAATACCCACTTAACCCGATTTGTAGTGCAAGGTCCCCGTGCCTCGCAACCGTGTGCTATATCAAAAGACTTCTAATCAAGTTAATTTGGTATAAGACTTTTCCTTATTAAGTAGAGTTATGATATTCATGCTACGACAAGATCTATTACGATTCAGAATTACAAACTGTTTCGTGGAAAGACCGCTGCGTTTTTATCTGCATGTATATATACGCTGCTGCCTATCAATCTTTCTCCTTCTCGCCTTTAGTCTTTCCGCTGCCCATACACAATGGCAACCAGCAGAAAATCTGCCGGTATGTACAGCCGATAATACACAATATTTCCCTGTATTAACAACTGATGGAGAGGAAGGCGTAATAGTCGCTTGGCGCGATGCGCGAAACGGCAACTACGACATTTATGCACAACGGGTTAGCAGCAATGGAGACATGGTTTGGAAACCCGATGGAATCTCTGTCTGCGACCACGCTGCTGCACAAAGTGCACCTATCATTGTTTCTGACCTGAAAGGTGGTGCAATTCTCGTATGGGGAGATATACGTAACGGCACTCAGGACAGTTACGCGCAACGTATTGATGCGAACGGTAAAAAACTATGGAATCCCGATGGTATAGAAGTTTGTAAGGTTGCAGCCTTACAAGATGATTTTACTGCTATCGCTGACGGAAGCGGAGGAGTGATTGTTGTTTGGGAAGATTGGCGATCCGGTAACCAAGACATTTATGCTCAAAAAGTGTCTGCCGATGGAAAAGTTGTCTGGAAACAGAATGGTATTGCAGTGATTACCGATGAAAGTGATCAATATGACCCTACTTTAATCAGTGATGGTAAAGGGGGCGCGATTATCGTATGGTGGGACTTCAGCACACCTGACTGGAACATCTTGGCACAACGGATTGATAGTCGAGGAAATGCTGTCTGGGATATACCTATCCCTGTATGCACAGCAAAAGGTAACCAAGGCGCACCAACTATTATCACCGATGGAAACGGCGGAGCATTCTGTGTTTGGTCGGACTATCGAAACGACCCAAATCCAAATTTTCTCACAAGAGCCCAACTTTACGCGCAGCATCTGACAGCAGATGGTACAGCCTCATGGCAAAAGGATGGTGTTCCAATTTGCGAACTGCCAGTCAATCAACAACAACACGATTGTATCAGCGATGGTGAAGGTGGGTTCATCGTTGTGTGGTGGGATGATCGGGATGTCTTTGCCGACATCTATGCACAACGTGTCAACTCAGACGGTAAAGTGTTATGGAATGTTGAAGGCGTGCCAGTCTGCACTGAGGGAGGCGTTCAACAAGTTCCAATGCTCGTTTCTGATGGTATTGGCGGTGCAATAGCCTATTGGCTGGACTATCGGGAAGATTTCGGGAATACAACTGAGGATGCAATCTATGCCCAACGAATTGATGCTAATGGCGCGCCACTTTGGCAAGAGAACGGTGTGTCGGTCTGCGCCGCAAAAAAAGAACAGATTTCACCGAGTGCCGTTTCTATAGGAATTGGAAGTGCAATTATAGTCTGGAGTGATGCCCGCGGCGCGAATTACGACATCTATATCCACCGTGTACATTAAACATCACTTGCTGTTTGGCACAACTGCCTTTCTGTTATTCTTCCAATTCTGCAAGTCGCGTTAGATGCCAATTTGGATCTTCTAACGCTTCATAGACAACACCGCCTTCAACATTCATAGGCATCGGAAGTCCTAATAGATAGCAGAGCGTCGGAGCAACATCCACCACGCGCACCTGCCGTTCTAATGCAACACCTTGTCGAACGCCGGCACCAGAGAGAATAAACGTGGAATGCTGACCACCGATACCGAAATTAACTGATGGCAACTGCCTCCCGTGTGCACCATCAAATTCCGGACGCAAGGCGTAAACAACATCACCGACAAGGTCACCATGGAGGTTCAACATCTCCGCATCGGCTCGCGTTACCGCCAGAGAAAACGGATACCTTCTCGTCTCTGTATCTTGGTACGCGTGTAACGCAGTAATAATTTCTCGTTGTGTTGCTTCATAATCTTCTGCAGCAACAATTCCGTTCGGTTCACGCCCTTCAAGATTGATGAAGATATGTACCAATCCGACGTTGGCTGCCCGTGTCTTTGTCCAGTCTATCTCACCATTTTCGCTCTTGACAATAAAGCCTGTTTTTTCTAATACCTTTTCAATGTCAACAGCACGGAACTGATTCGGTGTACCACCGTGGTCGGCACAGATAAGGACAACCGTCTCATCATCTGCAAGTTCCGCAATTTGTCCAATCATTTGGTCAACAGATTCATAAGTGCGGCGCAATCCTTCCCGACATCGGTGGATCGTTTCTGGTGCAGCTCCGCTGATTTCATCCGCTTGGCTAAGGTAAAAATGGCTTGCATAGTCCGGCGCATGTGTCTCAACCATGAGAACATCCCAATTATTTTCAGAAGCAAGATGTGTTGCAACATCCGCAAGACGTTGGTGGTGATAGTCTAACAACTCAAAATAAGTGTCATCGTCCACTTGTCCAAGTGCATCGCGTGCAGGATTCTGGAGAAACGAACCTACGTTTTGGTCAATTGAATCCGCAACTTCCGAAGGTACTGTATAATCTGTTCGGGGCCAAATCTGCGGCACAAAGAGTTCAAACGCATCAGCAGTTGGTGTGAGCGTGACCAATTTCATACGGACATAACCTTCAATATCATTACTATCAATATCAAATGTATCCAACCACCAATCGCTCCAGTCCCCAATACCGAGATCTGCTACAACATCATCTCCGGAACGACTGCAGCACACACGAACCCGATCATAACCATCTTGACCGGAAGCATAAATTAGTCCATAAAAATGTTTGGGTATACCGATTTTGCCACGGTTCATATTTTCTCTACCACGTGCCAAAGGTTGAATAATAAGTTCTACCTGCTGAATAGGTTTGTTTGAATCGGGTAGCGTCCCTTCCCATTCGTCTGTGTCAACCGGTTCAATAGTCACTTGATCAATATGTTTTATTTTCTGTAATGCACTCGGGTCAAGCGTTTCTGGATCGCGTTGTCCTCCGATTGGACGAGGTGCCCATTTTCCTGCAACGAAGAGGTGATAGCCGGCAATTTGATGATGGTTTGAAACACCCGGTCCTGTTCCCTCAACCTGAATACCGGTTGTTACAGTGGGAGGCCAAGACATTTCCCATTTCACCAGAATCGGTTTTCCACCTGCACGTTCCACAAGATTCCAAAGATATTCTGACTGACATAACCCAGTATTAATTCCCCATACCGTTTTATCAAGTTCCTCACCAACAACACGAATGTTAAAGTCCATAACTTGATGTGTGCCAGGCCAAGACCCTGTAGAAAGGGCTGTCCACCCAGGTGGTGTTAATGTCGGAAATACGCCAAGCATAGCCCGGTGGACACCCGTATTACGTATTTTTTCCATATTCGGCGCGTGTCCCCAAGCAATCATGTTATTGACAAGTTCCATACTTGCACCATCCATACCGATTATGATGGCGCGTTTTGCGGGTGCATGTCGCGTTCGTTTCACAATAATTCTCCTTTCACTGGGAATCAATACACAAGGTCTTACGCAATTTTTCTAAAGGATATGTATTGATAACATCATCCTTCGTTAACCCACTCCGTCGTGCAACATTCACACCAAACTGGCGATGTACAAATTGTCTGACGGCATGTGCATCTGTGTTAATAGTTAATAAAACACCAGTTGCTTTTGCTTTGCGGACAAATTCGGGTCCCAAATCCAACCGACTTGGTGAACCGTTGATCTCCAAAATCGTATCGTTTTCCGCGGCAGCATTAATAATCTCGTCAAGATTAATCGGGTACATCGGTCTCCTACCGAGTAATCGTCCAGTAGGGTGTCCGATGATCTTGACATACGGATTTTCAATCGCACAAATCATCCGCTTCGTCATCTCGGATTCCGATAACGTGAAATGGCTGTGAACACTTGCCACAACGATATCAAGCTGCGCAAGAATATCGTCAGGAAAATCTAACTCGCCATCTCTACGGATATCTACCTCAGATCCTGCGAGAATTGTGATACCATCGGTTTTAGCATTGAGTTCGCGAACGTGCTTCATTTGCGCCAATATACGTTTCTGATCCAAACCATTCGCGACAGAAGAAGAAACAGAATGATCTGTTACAGCCATGTATTCAAGACCAAGTCTTATGGCTTCTTCCACCATTTCATTCATAGTATTTCTGCCATCGCTCCATTCTGTATGGGAATGTAAATCACCTCGCATGTCATCAAATTCAATAAGTGTTGGCAACCTATCTTCCAATGCTAATGCTACAGAGTCGGGGTATTGACGAAGTTCTGGAGGGATATAAGACATGCCAAGTTGTTCAAATATTTCTGTTTCCGTATTATTCTGGGTCTCCTGCCAAAAGTCCATTGCATTATTTGCATCACTAATATTAAATGATCTATCCTTTGGGAGCGCGGCAAAGTGTTCATCTGTTGCAGTCGTTAGAAATAGCGTTGTTTCATACGCAGCACCTGTAGACAGATAGATTACTATAGGAAAATCATTGTCATATATGAGGTGAATTTTATGTATAGATTGTAGTAGAGGTGATCCAGCAGGGGCTTGAGCATCTATAATATGGGATGGGAATGTTTGTTGATGTGTGGAAAATAGTTCAATTAGGGCAGTTTGCGTTTTGTCTATGTCTTCAGCACATTCAGCAACAACTTCAAGACTACGACACACCTCTTCTCGTCTTCGTAAATCACCAGTAAACTCATACCTTGATATCAAAGCACAGTTCTTGAAAATTTCAGAGAGTTTTTCAGCAAGTACAAAGGTCATAGAAATCAGACGTGTACTACGGTTGTCGTTTATGAATTTAAGGCTTTCTGATATGTTTTCAAGTGTCTTTTTCCCTAATCCCTTCATACTCTGAAGTTTTCCATCTTCAAGTGCTTCAGTAAGTTGGTTCAGGTTTTTTATACCGAGATCGGAGTAGAGTCTACTTGCTGTTTTACTTCCAATGCTTTGAACGTCCAAAAGGTCCAAAACTCCTAATCCCATCTCAGCAATTAGTTTCTCATACGCCTGACAAGTGCCTGTCTCAAGTATTTCTCGCGTCTTTTCCTCAATTGTCTTGCCGATACCGGGGATACTTTGGAACTTTCCAGTCTCAATTAATTCGCTTACATTAACTGTCAAATCCGCAATAACTCTGGCGGCTCTCTCATAAGATCGAATTCGGAATGAAGCATCCCCTCGGATTTGTAAAAATTCTCCGATGTTGCTGAAGATGTTACTAATTTCTATGTTATTCATAATATATGTAACCTAAATTAACGTGAATTCGGTGTAAGCCTACTTTCACGCGTTCGCGGGTATTTTTCCACTGATTCCCCTGTTTGAGAGGTTTATGAAGCTTGAAAAATAAATTAGGTAATTCGGGCTTGACCGCTAACCCCGGTAGGTGCGGTTTTGCGGTGTACCATAGGCGTCAATTTAGTGATTTTTCAAATATGAGAAATGTTCTTCAGTCCCGTAGGGACTATATGTTTATAGCACCCAATGTTCTCAATCTCTTTCGCTCCGTAGGTGCGATATTTTTAGGACGTTTTTGTTTGACATATCGCACCTACGGAGCGAAAGAGACTATTATACGTCTTTCTATAAACATATAGTCCCTACGGGACTGAATATAAGACAGTCTTAATAACCATGCCTATTGAGAAGGGTTCATAAAAACACAGATATTTCCTTAAATTGACGCCTATGGTGCGGTTTTGCGGTGTACTCACCCAAATGCGATCTGCATTCCGAACCGCACCACACACTACAAGGAAACTGGAAATTAACCGATTAAATTCCTAATCTTCATTTGGGAGGTCCGAAATAGGTAAAAACATCCTCTTATCTATACCGAAACTCACCTTATTTCGGATACCGAACTCACGTGATTAATAGATACCAAGGTAGTTGTCAGTTTCCCATTGGCTGATGCTCAAATGGTAGTCTCGCCACTCCTTACGTTTGACCTGTATGTAGTAGTCCGCGTACTCATTTCCGAGTGCGTTTTTGATAATTTCGTTTCCATCAAGAGCATCTGCGGCTTCGCTAAGCGTCGCGGGTAGAGAATCAATACCTCGCCGCTGCAACTCATCTTCCGGCACTTCATACAAGTTGTCCTCGTTTTGCACTCCGGGGTCAATCTGATTTTCGATACCATCCAGTCCAGCTGCAAGTAGAACCGTTGCCGCAAGATAAGGATTTGCTGCCCCATCGCCTAAGCGGTTCTCAATCCGACCCGGTGCGGGAATACGAATCATCTGTGTTCGATTGTTCGCTCCATAAGTAACATAAACGGGTGCCCATGATGCTCCAGAACGTGGTGCTCTACGGACTAAACGTTTATAACTGTTCACAAGCGGATTCGTAACCGCTGTGACTGCTTTTGCATGTTTGAGAATACCACCCGTAAACCAATATGCAAGTTGAGATACGCCATTTTTATCATTCTCATCAAGGAACAGATTGGTCTGATTATCCTCATCCCAGAGACTCATGTGGAAGTGAGCACCGTTGCCTGTCAGATTAGTAAAAGGCTTCGGCATAAACGTTGCCAACAACCCGCGTTCCTCGGCAAGTGTTTTGACCATCCATTTGAAGAAGGTGTGTCTGTCTGCTGTGGTGAGAGCATCAGAGTAGGTCCAGTTGACCTCAAACTGGCAAGTGGCATCTTCGTGGTCGTTCGCGTAAGGCTCCCACTCCAATTCCTGCATGTATTTAATCAGAGTAGTCATCATATCAAGGTTGCGGTACAAAGCTTTTAGATCATAGCACGGTTTATCCAAGGTATCAAGCGTATCCCATGGGGCGTATTGACCATCCTCATCCTGCTTTAAAAGCATGAATTCTGCCTCAATACCGACGTTGAAGACGTAGCCTTTTTGTCTCGCTTTTTTTAATTGTTGCCGCAGAATAGTTCTTGGACAATAGTGCCAAGATTCTCCATCAACGGACATATCTCCCGCTACCCATGCTAAATTTTCTCGCCACGGCACGATTGTAAGCGAATTAAAGTCAGGGATACTTGTCATCTCCGGATCATGCGGACCTTGACCTATTTCACCAGCGGCAAATCCTCCGAAACCAGCCCCCTCTTCTGCCATATCCGCAAGGTGCGTCACAGGAATAACCTTCGCCTTCGGTGCCCCGCTCATCTCTACAAAAGAGCAGAGGAAAAACTCAATGCCGTGCTCTTCAACTAAAGATTTAACCCGAGCTAATGTCATAAAACCATTCTCCTTGTTTTGACCGAATAAGCCTATGAAGCCCAATTACCGCGATTTGTAGTGCGAGGTCCCCGTGCCTCGCAACCGTGTGCTATATCAAAAGACTTCTAATCAAGTTAATTTGGTATTACACCCAATTACCGCGATTTGTAGTGCGAGGTCCCCGTGCCTCGCAACCGTGTGCTATATCAAAAGACTTCTAATCAAGTTAATTTGGTATTACACGGTTTTTTCACAAGAGTACTTCGCGACAATTATGGTTCTGATTCTATATCTCCTGTTTCAGTATATATGCACTTTTCCTCGCTGTAGTATCAAACGTAATTATCTTGATTTACGTCTCTTGGATTTTGTCTAAGAAATCTGGTGGTTCAACAATCTCAACACCGAATTCAAACAAATCCTGTTTGAGTTGAGAATCATCTATGAGGTCTTTGTCAGTCGATACCAAGAATTGGACTCGTCCTGAGGCAGCACAATCAAGGAACATGTTATCGGTAACATCTCAACATAATTCAAATGTAGAGGTAATCTCAACAACGCTTGCTTGGTGCAGAAGGTTAATCAGATTTGTGACTTCGTCCAATGTATAGCGATATTGTCGGAGCATTTTACGACGTGATAAAACTTCCTGAACCTCATCAATAATAGCGTGCGATAAAACAAGGATGAATCGTCCAGCTTGCCAAAGTGATAAAAGATGGTTCGCAAGATTGTCCTTACGAATCAGTGAACGGACGAAGATGTTGGTGTCAAAAGTTGCCCGGTAAACGCGCCATCAATTCTCATGCTCGTTCACGCCTCACCTCTGCGAGTGCTTCCTCAAAATCGCGTATCACTTCTTCTTCTGGCGTGTCAGCAAAAGCTTCGTGAAAACGTGCTATGGTTCTATCCCATTCCTTCCGAAACTGCTTATGATCACTTTCAACTGCGATTAGGAAGTCGGAAACAAGACCTTGCCACTCTGTATTCACTGATGATTCGCTATCTTGAATGTCTTGTGTGAAATATGTTTTGCCAGCAAAATCGTTATCTTTGACGATGTGTTTAAGCTCATTGACGAGTTTTTGATTGTTTAATTTCAAGTTTGCAGCGTCAGTGACAAAAACTATATAATCATCTTGGTTAAGGTAGTGTTGGATAGCTTTTTTCAGACTGTCATTCACAGGAGCACCTTTTCTATGGCACTTGCGAAGTGCGCTCCTTCCTGCTGATCGGATTGCTAAGTGTCCAAGCTGCCGTGATTTGAAAAACTCATCTTCCAAAAATTTGACTACTTTGGCATCCCTATCTGATTCTACATTCCAGACCCTAATGCTTATCATACCGGTTCCTCCATCAGGTCTTGTAGCAGTTCGCTGTCGAAAATTGCACTGCCAATCCCGAAATCAGCAATCCAACCGTCAAGTGCTTCTCGTTTACCACGGATATCCTCAAGATTGAGCACTTCTGTACCAAGTCCGGGGCGGTTGCGTAATAATAAAACACCGAGGGAATCGGACAAGTTGTCAGGATTAAAGGCATCAAGGAGTTGCGAACTATGGGTTGTGATTATCACTTGTGTTCGTTCAGCGAGTTGCTCAAGGATGTTGGCAATATCAGTCAGTGCGCCGGGGTGTAGATTCCGCTCTGGTTCCTCAATGGCAATGAGTGGAGGCAATTCAGGTTCGTTGAGCAAGGTGTTATATGCAATCAGACGCAGTATGCCATCAGAGGCACCATGCAACGGGATGGGATTTTTGTATCCTTCTAATAGACAAAATTGGTTTTGCCCATCAATCAGACAGTAACCTATTTCGCGGTTTGTGCTATTGGCAAGGGCACCACTGATATTTCGGAAACTCTCTGGAGAATACTTATGCAAGTTCCAAAGAACCTCTGGCAACTTGATGCCATAAGTGTCAAGCTTTGGGAATTCTCTAATCTCTTTTTCAGCAGGCGAGAATGTTTTAAGGTTGCCGCGTATAAAGTCCGGAAAAAAATCAAAAAATTCCCATTTTCTTATAAACTCAGTTAAAGCGCGCGTGATGGGTTTGTATCCATAATTTCCAGCTGATCCTAAAGCGAGTTTATTAGAGTTATATGTTGTCTCATTTTCTCCATTTTCGTCTCGGACTACTCCGTGCCCGTCCTGGATTGAAATCACGTTTAGATCTTTAACCGACAATTGTTCTGCATGGAAAGGGAAATCGCGTTTCGTTTTTACATCTAAATGATATGAGGTTTGGTTTTCTTCTAGTTTTGTTTGTAAATCAAAAGAGATTTTTTGTGCTTCACCTGCCCAAAGGGAATCCAGAATCAATTCATCTGAAGGCAAACTTTCGCTAACTATAATCCTGTTGAGAAGCTGCAATGCCAAGAAGGTGTTTGATTTTCCGCTCGCATTGGGACCAACGAGAACTGTCAGAGGTTTGAACGGAAGCCTGACATTCCGCAAACTCAAAAAGTTTTTGATATGAACTTTTTCTAAAAATGCTTTCCGTTCAGACATGGTTGTTACCTCCTAATTGCCTTGTTGTAATTATACACCTTTGCGTAGTGTATGTCAATTGCTTTCAGATTTGGGTTTGTTTTCAAGGTGCGTGGAATTATGTACAGAAGAGAGTAGTTGCAATCCAATTTTAAGGTTGATACGTTGATACTTATCAACTAAACTTTTACTTACAATATTAAGAAGTTATAATGGAGGAACGATGAAATACATCATGACCTTTTTGTCTATAACATTGATTGCTGCGTTCTTTGCTGGATGCACTCCAAGCGTTGAGCAAGCAACGCCTGATAATAAAACTGATGAACGCACGAATGCGGTAAAGGATAACAACGTTTCACAAACGGAAGATCAAGAAGAGATAAAAGGTGCAAAAGCATATATAGGCAAACATCTGCTTGTCGGGCTCTCGTACCGTGATAGCGATGGGGAAGTGACCAAACATGTCCAGATACATGGGATAATTACCCGTATAACAACAGATGGAATCTTTTTTGATAGAGCGGATGGCAAAGGAGAGTTTGCACTGCCACCCGATCTTGAATCGCTTAAACCTACCATACCCGGTGCTGAGTACAGATTGAAATCTACGGGTGAAGTCGTCCGCAATGTTGACTATATCGGCAATTGGACGATTGATGCACCACCTGATGAATAAAATTTGTACTAAGGATCAATCACCTTGTAAAGTACTATCTGTCCGTTACGGATTGTGTGGAGTAATAGGCTTTTGATGGGGTGCCTATTTTCATTAAAACGTGAGATGGTAGATGCACCTTGGTAATTAGTGACGTTTGCCAATGCGTCTCGAATTGCAGTGGGGTCGAGCGTTTCCGCGTTTTTGATTGCTGTTGCCAATAGAGACATTGCATCGTATCCCCACGCGGCGGGACCATCTGGTGGTTCCATATACATTTCAGTGTAAGCCTGCACAAAATCGGCTGCATCAAGTGATTCAATGCTAAAATCTCTGGTGAAGAAAGCCCCTTCTAAAGGTGTGTTGTCTTCTAAAGTGTTGAAGAGTTTATCAGGTTCATCCCAACCATTTGTGCCGATGAAGGTTGCTTCAATCCCCATTTCCCGTGCTTGCGACGCTAAGAGTGGAACTTCAGGAATGAATCCTGCGATTAACAGAACATCTGGTGCAGCGTCATTAATTTTGGTTAGTTGTGCCTCAAAATTCCTAACACCGTGTTGATAGACTTCGGTCGCGACAATTTTCCCTTCAAATTTATCAAAATTGTCTTCAAAGGCATCGGCAACAGCATTAGAATATACATCACCATCCTGCCGAATTGTTGCTGCTGTCTTAGCGTTAAGTTCGTTTGGGTCCAACGCGAATTGTGCTGTTGTTGCACCTTGAATTGAGGAGGGAGCAACAGCAATAAAGACGTATTCTCCTGTTGTGGTTACGTTTTGACCAGACGAACCGGTAATTATGGGACGTTTGAGTTCGGTGACAACCGGTCCAACTTGTGTTGAATTGGTTGAAAGCAGAGGACCAAGGATCGCAACAACCCCCTCCTGTTCAATCAGTGTTTTTGCGATACGGACACTTTCATCAGCATCTGGAAAATCTCGTGTTCCCTGATTATCCATTACGATAAATTCGACTTGCATTCCGAGTAAACCACTGCTGTTATTGATTTGGAATTTGGCAAGTTCTGCTCCTTTGGTGAAACTGGGAGCAAGTCCAGACGGTTGAATTACACCTACTTTAATAGTGGAGATGGTATCGGATGGAAGCATTTGATTTATCTTTTCACACCCTGAAAGAGATATAACTAAGAGCAAAACGAAAGTTAGGATCATTGAAATAATAGGTCTTGGTTCCAATTATTGACTCCTTTTCTGAAAGAGAAAGTTTTCGGCTACGACAAATCTGTCGTTCGTTTCTTGTGATCTGTAGATAAGTGATAGAGTTTCGACTTCAAACTTAATAGGTTTCCACTCATTTTGTAATCGTTGTTGTACGTCATTGAAGGATCGGTGCTGGAATTGTCCGACCGAGAGGTGCGGATTGAATCCGCCAGGAAATTTTGCTGTGTCGTCGTAGTCTGGAAGATATCTAATGAGTGTGCGGTGTAAATCAACGATGTTGTTTTTGGGTTCGGGAACGAAAAAAAGTGTACACGATTTACGGTGTTTAAACGCATTGAAAGATGCAAGTGTAACAGAAAAATTAGTCGACTGTTGTGCAGCTAAAGCGAGTGCCGGGATAACGTCTTGAAAATTTCGCTGTGGTGTGAACGGATAGAGCAACGTTATGTGCGGCATCCAACGTTCAAAGTTGCGGTCATGGATACGCCTTATGTCTTGGATAGATGGTTGTATTTCTTCTGATGGGATTAGGACTACGGCTGTGGTATGTGTTTTGTTTGGCATTTGGTTACTCGGCTATCAGATATTTGGGTCGTCAAGATCGCCTTTTGTAGATATCTTGATCCCACTCGGTAGGTGCGGTTTCTAACCGCACCATAGGCGTCAATTTAGTGATTTTTTGCGGCATTTTCAAGATGTTTCAATGTAGTGTTCCTGCTTGCCCGTCTCTCAATGCAGCACTCGTTTTGGAAAGCCCGTTTTATTTCCATAAAAGTTTGCCGGAGCGATGTTATAGACTTTCGAAAACTGATGGTAAGTGTGCGTCCGTAGGTAGCGATAAGTTTTGCGGTTTTTGTGAGACTATGATGCAAGCATCGCCATCCTATGACTAACATGATCCAATGCCGGATGAGTGCAACGATGAGTTTCGCATAGACTTCACATAAGATGCGATAGGGTTTTTCGCTACGTGAGATATGAACTTTGCCGATGCTTTTGAAACACTTAAACATCAACTCAATCTGCCATCGGACGCGTGCGATAACCGTTATCTGTTCTGGGGTGAGTATATCTGCTCCGATATTTGTGATATAGATATTCCATCCTGCGAGTTGGAGTCGTTCTTTTGAAGGAGTGGTATTTTTCCGTTTTGCACGGCGTTTGATATCTCTGCGGCGTTTTTGTGTTTCCTGTTCGGAGAGTTTCTGAGCAACGAGGCGTGCTTTGAGGCGTTTTGTTTTCCCGACGGTGATGTCCGTTTCAAAGGTGTTTTCGGTGTGTGTCTTGAGCCACTTTTGTAAACAAAAGGGTTCCCCTGTGGCGTCAAAGAGTGAACACCTAACTTTCAACCTTGTTATCCAAAAGACGTTTGCTTCGGAAAGTTTTGCGAAGGTTTCAAGCGAAAAATAACCGAGGTCTGCGAGGCGCAAACTACCGGGTGGTAGCATCTCCATCTGCTTTTCAGCGGTGCTATCAGCGGTGATGCCATCGGTGAGTTGAAAGTGTTCAAAAGTGCCAGTGGCGACATCAAATCGGAGGTGGAGTTTCACAGCGGATTTGTTGGGATGGTTCTTTTTGCGTCCGCCTTCCCAAGTTTCATGGAGCGCATCGGGGAGTGTTATCCAGGTGCTATCTTGCACGAATACACCCTTGAAATGTTTGAGGAGCGGAAGGGCTTGCGGGTCGGCTGTAATTACCTCAAGCACAGCAGCTTCAAGCGTAGCTTTCAAAGTCTCTGCAGCTTCGGGGGTGAAACGCTGTTCAATGGCTTGCCGAGTGATAGGCGTGCCGAGAGCACCCGCAGTTTGTGCGAGTTGCGTATAGGTCGCATCGGGATTTTCTAACCAACCGAAAACAAGGGTCTCAACGAACTGGCTACCTGTGAGTTTTCGGTTTCTTATCACGAAACCAGAGTCGCGGGCTTTTATATCGGCGGTAGTCGTTAGAATCTGTTGCATTTTATTAGGAACCTGTGGTAAAGTTTACATTGGAAACACCTCTTTGTAGAAGTAAGATTATTTTCTACATTATATAAGAAGTGTTTCCACTTAACAACACTTTTCTGTGAAAAACATGTCTACTTTTTCTTAAATTGATGCCTATGGTGCGGTTTCTAACCGCACCGAATACCAAGAAAAATGAGATAAATCCCGTTAATTTGGTATAAGAGGCGCAATGAATTACGCGACTACAAACGGTGTCCATCTAAAGAGAAATGTATAGGTATTTTTGA
Organism: Candidatus Poribacteria bacterium; assembly: GCA_965237835.1. Lineage (GTDB taxonomy): Bacteria > Poribacteria > WGA-4E > WGA-4E > WGA-3G > MSPOR6. The sequence goes on from OZ250160.1 coordinate 4,111,970, forward strand.
TATTATGTAGAACTAAGCTTTGGCACTGGCACCGCCATCAACGAGAAGGGATATGCCTGTAATCCATTCCGCATCGTCTGACGCGAAGAAAACAGCTGCGCGTCCGATGTCTTTCGGTAGTCCTAAACGTTGCAGGGGTGTCTTTTTCAATGATGACTCAACCTGTTCCGGTGTGAGATAGTCCTGAATTGCTGTTTCAATATATCCTGGACAAATAGTGTTAACGGTGATCCCATACTTGCCAATCTCTAAAGCGGTGTCTCGTACCATGTTGACAACAGCGGCTTTTGCTGACGCGTAGGCTGGACCGGCACCACCACCATAAGCGTGGACTGATGCAATTTGAATAATCCGTCCAAATTTCGACTTTTTCAGGTGCGGGATGGCGAGTTTTGTTGACATGAAAACTCCGCGTAGGTTTATCCCAACGACTTTGTCCCAATCAGCAATAGAAATATCTTGTGATCCACCCGGAATATGAATCCCTGCGTTATTGACGAGAATATCCAATCCGCCGAAGTGTTCAACAGTTCGCTGGACCATGCGTGCAACTTGTGATTCATCGGAAACATCCGTTTTGATGAATATTCCTTTTCCACCTAATTTCTCTATTTCTTGGACGGTTGGCGTTGTGACATCTACCTCATGATATTTGCCTTGAAGTGGTGTATCTTGTATATCTGCAATGACAATCTGTGCGCCTTCGCGGGCAAATTCAAGTGCGATTCCGCGTCCGATGCCAGAACTACCGCCTGTTACAATGCTGATACGATCTTTGAGCAGCATGAATGCTTTCCTTTACAAGTGGAACTACTGATTTGTCAATCGTTATTGTTACTCTGAATAATATCCAAGTGCTTCAAGCTCCGCTTTGATTTTCATGAGGCGTTTGATACCCGGAGATGGGTTTTTTATTGGAATTCTTTGATTGTCAGGAGCGCAGCGGTTTTTTCGCCTTTGTCATCAACAAGATATTGGGGATTGATTTTGAGCATAAGTGTCCTCCTAATTGCCTTGATGTAATTATACATCTTCACAACTGTACTTGTCAATTGCGTTCAGAGTGGCAAGTTAAATTGTGCTGTCTTTGTTAATATCAAGTTCGGACACGTCTATTTCGCCGGAGATGAGTTTGGGGAGGAGGAGGTCGCGGGTTTGGCGGAGGTTTTGATTTTTGCTTTTAAGAATATCTATTTTTTGAAATATGGGAGATGTTAAATCAGAGAACATATCTCTATTTTTAGAGTCAGCAACTGCAACAACCTTGTTGTTAAGTTCGGTTAAGTGAAGTACCCATAGTAATGGTAGCGACCTTATACAACACAACTTCACAATTATCAAGCATATTGAACTCTTTGAAATCACTTAGTCTAAGCTTCGGTCATTAACATTGACATCTGAAGATTTTTGATAAATATCAGCATGAGAATTTCTTCAGCATCTTGGTGTTGTCTTGATTTTGCTACAACGACGCGCCAAACACGTGGATTGTAACGTGGCATGAACTCTGAAAAAGCTGCTTCGTTGCGGTGCTGTACTATCTGTATGAGTTTTGACAGAGGCAATACCGCTATAGCGTTGTTTTACGTGGACGAACCCGTTTTTGACGAAATGGGTATGTTGACATCTTGGACAATTCTTCAGGGTATCCTCCGAGTAGAAGCGCGTTGGTCTTTGATGAGGATACAGGTTTTAGGCACATAAGTCAATCAAAAAATCAGACTGATTTTTTGATTGACAACTCTTGTTAAATGCGTTATCATTACCACAATTGAAATGCGATCCAGCGCGGTTCAGAGGGTATCCCGCTAGTTCTCACATCATTATTTAGTCAATACCCTCAAACAAAAAAGGTGAACGCCAAAACCCTATCACCGAAACAGAATATCGTCACAACCGCCTGAAAGTGCCTAAACTGGGTGACGTAAAAATCTATACGCATCGTCCGTTGCGAGGCGATCCGAAAGAAGTGACGATCGTCAAAAAAGCATCGGGTTGGTATGCACATATCAGTTGCGATATAGGCGAAACCCCGAAAGTTGAACCAACGCAAGTGCTGTTGATGTCGGCACGAGCCATTATCTCACAACTTCTGAAGGTGAAAAGGTTGATAATCCTCGCTGGTATCGTCAAGCAGAAGGTTTACTGAAAAAACTCTCTAAAACACAATCTCGTCGCCAAAAAGGCAGTCACCGTTGGTCCAAAGCCGTGCATGCTGTAGCCCTGCACCACGAACGCACCGCTAACAAACGCAAAGACTTCATTGGAAACCAACTCGTCTACAAACTCTATCACCACTACAAAAACAACGTCTTAGTCGCAGAAGACTTAGGCGTTTCTAACATGGTAAAGAATAAACACCTCAGCAAGAGTATCAGCGATGCGTCTTGGGCAACTTTCTTTGAGTGGTGTGGGAACATGGTTTCCGAAAGAGACGGTTTCCACTTCCACCAAGTAGACCCTAAGTATACCTCGCAAGACTGCTCCTGCTGCGGACAACGCTCGCCAAAAAACTTTCTCTGGCGATACGCACCTTTGACTGTCAGTTTTGTGGACACTCGCTTGACCGAGACCACAACGCTGCACGAAATATACTTTATAGGGCTGCTGCTGCTGCTGCCCTTCGTGGAGAGCGTTGGACTACCAACCTCGTTGAAGCGAAAAACACTAACGAAGCAAAAAACTCTTGAGGCTTTAAGAACACAGAGCAGTTATCGCTGTTTGACGCTCGGACAAGCCCAAATCTTTAGGCTTGGGTAGTTGACTTTGTTTTACCCTATAGCCAACAAACCAACAAAATATGAAATATAGCGGACATACCATTTTTGATAACAGACCTATTGAAATTACCCTTGCGAACAACCGCGTTCAGTCAATCCAAGAGGTAAGATCTATCTACAGCAAAACATGGATTTCACCTGCTCTAGTAGACATTCAGGTGAATGGTTTTGCCGGATTTGACCTCAATGTTACCATCGTTACAGCAGAGGATGTATGTGATATGGTTCGCGCGCTTTGGCATGTTGGCACCGGTTTCTTGTGTCCAACAGTGGTGACAGCATCGTTTGAGAATATTGGAAATTCCCTTTGTGCCATTGTAGACGCATGTAATTCAGATTTAGCAGTCGCCCACTCAATACTTGGTATCCACCTTGAGGGACCCTATATCTCTGCAATAGATGGACCGCGCGGAGCGCATCCGTTAAAACACGTCAAAGAACCGGATTTAGACGAGTTTCAGCGGTGGCAGGACATTGCTGAAGGTATGATCCGCGTTGTAACACTTGCCCCTGAGAAAGAGGGTGCAATTCCGTTTATTGAAAAGTTAGTTGCGACTGGAATCGTTGTAGCATTAGGGCACACGAACGCGTCTGCGGATGATATTCAAGCAGCGATTAGTGTAGGAGCGAAACTCTCAACACACCTCGGCAATGGTGCACATGCGCTTATTCGGCGACATCCTAACTATATTTGGGAACAACTCGGTGCAGATGATCTGTGGGCAAGTTTTATTGCTGATGGACACCATCTGCCACCTACTGTTGTCAAGTCAATGATGCGCGCCAAAACACTTGATAGGTGTGTTCTCATCAGCGATGCTACGGCTTTAGCCGGTATGTCTCCTGGGACATATCAGTTCGCTGGACAATCGGTGGAATTGACTACTGATCGTAGTGTCCGTTTAGCAGGAACTGAATATCTTGCTGGTTCAGCGATTGAGTTGGCGCGAGGCGTTGAAAACAGTGTCCGGTTTGCAGGAATTTCTCTTAAGGAAGCTATTTCACTGGCAACATTACAACCTACTCGGTTGCTTGGTATAAAGAATGAGATTGGTAGTCCTGGTTCAGATACTGCACTAAATTTTATTTTATTTGAGTGGGATGATGCAACTTGTGAAATGGATTTGATAGCAACAATTCTTAGCGGACAGGTTGTTTATCAGAGAAAGTAACCGATGCGAATCGATGTGAGTCCGAAATACGGATTCAGGTGTAGTCGTAGGTTAGTTTGAACGGAATGTGAATCCAACACAATAACCCATGTGAAGGTAATAACATGTCGGGTTTCGTAAACTCTACCCATAAGTGTCAACTTAAGAAAAGACTCGTTACTAATGGATCGTGGTCTATACACATTCCGCCCCGCTGGGGCTAAGATATCCAAAATATAGGTTTATTTCCTTAAATTGACGCCTATGGTGCGGTTTCCTAACCGCACCTATCAGAAAGGACCGCTAAATTGACACCTATGGTTTCGCTACCGCTCTACCCGACCTACGAAATAAACTATCAGTAACACTCATCAACTGATAATTCTTAAAACTAAATAACCCTGCAATCACATTCCAAAATTTGCAATATCACCTCAGATATGTTAAAATATAAAGAGTCAAAAAAATATGGCGTAACCATTAGGAGGGAATTCATGTATAAAATCGGTCTCATTCCTGGAGACGGAATTGGCCCCGAAGTAACTCGCGAAGCAATGAAAGTCTTCGGGGCGGCAGCTGAACAAGAAGGAATTCAATACGAAACAGTTGAATACGATGTCGGTGGAGACCGGTATCTGGCAACTGGTGAGGTATTGCCAGAATCGGTGTTGGAAGAACTACGGGAACTTGATGCAATTTATCTCGGTGCAATCGGACACCCTGATGTCAAACCCGGTATTTTGGAAAAAGGGATTTTACTCAAGGTTCGGTTTGAACTTGATCTCTATATTAACCTACGTCCTGTCAAACTCTATCCAGGCGTTCCTACGCCACTCAAGGACAAGGGACCTGAAGATATTGACTTTATCATCGTTCGTGAAAATACCGAAGGGCTGTATGCTGGAATCGGCGGATTTTTAAAACGCGGCACACAGGATGAAGTCGCAATCCAAGAGATGATTAACACATATAAAGGTGTGGAACGATGTGTACGTTATGCGTATGAACTTACGCGGAAGCGCAATAAGGAAAACACCTTAACCCTCTGTGATAAAGCAAACGTCCTTACTTATGCACACGACTTGTGGCGTCGTGTTTTTGACGAGGTAGGAGAAGATTATCCAGATATTAAAAAGGAATACGCATTCGTTGACGCTACAACCATGTGGATGATCAAAAACCCTGAATGGTTTGATGTGATTGTGACGTGTAATATGTTTGGAGACATCATCACTGACCTCGGCGCAATGATTCAGGGTGGTATGGGAGTAGCCGCATCAGGTAATTTGAATCCAGAGAGTGTTGCCATGTTTGAACCGATCCACGGTTCTGCACCACGATATACCGGCAAAAATCAGATTAACCCGATCGCAGCTATTGGTGCAGCGGGGATGATGCTTGACCATCTTGGACATTCCAGCGCAGCAACAAAAGTTGAAAAATCTATCAGTGATCTACTTGCAAGTGGGAAAATTAAAGATCTTGGAGCAGGAAGAATGGGATACACCACTGAAGAGGTTGGAGACCTTATCGCAGAAAGTTTGTAAACCGTACCATTTGAAGTATAATCAGCGATTCTTATACTAATTGTGCAGTAAAGTTTATTCGGTCTGAAGAACGACTCCATCGATTGAAGGAATACATATCGAAGGCACTCAACATTTTGTACCCTGTAGTTTTGAGCAATTCGTTAACGGTGGATACCTCAAAAATCCGTTGTTGGTGAACCTCTTCATAACGTCTAAACAATTCACCTTCACGAATAAAAAATGTGAGGAATGTTCGACACATCTTGGAATGATGGAGGTAATTATTCTTCCAAATATAGGAATAATCCGGGTGGTTTTCAGAGAAAGTCTTGTTGTGAAAATGCTCTACGATATTTCGCTCAGTTGTAACATCAAAAATAAAAAGTCCTTCAGGAGCGAGATGCGCGGATACCGTTTCGAACACACTAGTTAATTCATCTTCGTTACATGCATAGTTTATGCTGTCATAGGTACATAAGATTGCGTCATACTGCTGATTTAACTGAAAATCAAGCATATCTCCGTGATGGAATGCAATTGATAAATCTTGATCTTCCGCTTTTTGCCGTGCAACATCCAGCATGCCTCTTGCTCTATCCACGCCGGCCATATCATATCCCTTTGAGGCTAACAGGATAGTTAATGCCCCAGTTCCACATGCGACATCAAGGATTCTTCGGGGTTTACAACCGTACATGTCAAAAAGTGATTTGATATAATCACCCCATCGCGTGTAGTTGACGTTTCTCATCATTCGGTCGTATGTATAGGCGAATTTTTCATACGGTGGTGTTAATAGCATAGACATCAATTACTCAACTTCGCGTTTATATCCCACAGAAGCATCCAATAGTATTAGGAGGTTTTTAATTTCCTTAGTTGTCCAGTTCTCATCAGCACTCGCTTCTATAGCATATTCTCCTGCAGCTTTGATTTTGCGGAGGTCGATTTTTCCTGCAATAAAACTAAACGGCAGTTGTTGTGCTCGCCCTTTGACTCTCTCAAAAGTATTTCTTATATCTTCACGGTTTACGCCCGCTGGTGCGTGTCTAACCATAGCATCCTTCAACATCTCCGTACCAAAACCGAGTAGTGCTTCAATGATAAACCACTGTAAGATAGATAGACAAACCATAAATATTAATAGAATCGTTAAAACTTTGGTCAGATGACGTTTCCATTTTGGGTTACCCGTACTCATTTACGCATTACCTCAATAGTAAATATTATTAATAGTCAATATTACGCGATGAAAATAATAGATTATATTAGCATTTAATTATGTATGTTGTCAATCTAAAACAAAATGTTCAATTGATCTATTATACCAAATTAATTCGATTAATAGTCTTCTGATTAGGTCAGCAATGTGAGGCGCAGAGACCTCACACTACAAATTAGGTTAAACTGATAACCATTATGAAAATAGGTATTGTAGGTAGACCACATGTAGGGAAAACGACAGTTTTCAATGCTTTAGCTCATTCTAATGCAGAAATTGGGGACTACGCCAACAAAAAGCAGATTAATCTTAGTACAGTTTCCGTTCCTGATGAACGATTGGAACCGTTGGCAGAACTTTTTCAGTCTAAAAAAATAACATCTGCGACAATTGACTACATGGATGGTGGCGGTACATCTCGTTCCGCAATAAACCCCGATGTTGATCGTCCAGAAAACGTAGGATTAGATGCAAGTTTACTTGCTGAACTTCGCACTGTTGATGCTCTTGCACACGTTGTCAGACTTTTTGAAGATGAGACAGTTCCCCACGTTGATGGAAACGTTGACGGTGAACGAGATATTGAAACTGTAGATATAGAGTTTGCTTTCGCGGACTTACAAATTATTGAAGGCAGACTCAATAGACTTGAAAAACTCCTGAAAAACCAGAAGACTCCTGAATATCAAAACGAATTTCGTATATTAGAACAGTGTCAACAAACCTTACAGGAAGGAAAGCCGCTTCGATCTCTAACAATAGCAGATAACGATGAAAAGTTAATTCGAGGCTATAGGTTCTTAACACAGAAACCGCTATTAATTATTTGCAATATCAGTGAAACACGACTACAAGATGCAGATGATATATTTCAACGTTTTTCAGATTATGAAACACAACCACAAACTGCTGTGATAGTTCTCGCTGCACAGTTAGAGATGGAAATCGCTCAACTTGATTCTGCTGACGCAGAAGTATTTATGGTCGAAATGGGATTGAATGAATCCGCTTTAGAGAGATTTATACGTACTTCTTACCAACTCATGGGATTGATTACATTTTTTACTGGCGGACCAAAGGAGGTAAGAGCGTCGACACTTCGGAATGGACAGACTGCTGTTGAAGCAGCAGGTGTTATCCATACAGATTTTGAACGCGGATTTGTTCGTGCAGAGTGTATCAACTGGGAAGATTTAATAACTTGTGGCAGCTACACCCAAGCAAGAAGTAAAGGTTTGTTGAGAGCGGAAGGAAAGACGTATCAGGTTCAAGAAGGGGATGTGTTGAATATTTTATCAAATCCAACTAATTGAGTCGGTATGATTATAGCAGAGTTTTACTTTATTATCCTTCTACAAACGGCTCATCCCGTAATTTGGCAATAGCATTCATGATCTTTACGCCCATCTGTTGATACATCTCGCGTTTAACGTCAGACTCAACTATACCTGAAAAATCAATCGGTTCACCAAACGTAACGGTTAGTTTCGCGCGGCGAAGCCGTTTGCTGCCACGAGGCAACATTTTTTCTGCCCCACTGTGAAAAACTGGAATTGTAGGAACATTTGTGCGGCGTGCTATAAAACATGCGCCGTCATGTGCTTTCCCCAACGTACCATCAACGCTTCGCGTGCCTTCCGGAAACATAAGCACGGCATTACCGTTTTTCAGAAGCGAGATCGTTTTTCGCAAAGCACCTAAGTCGGGGACACCCCTATTCACAGGATAAGCATTAAAAGTCGTGATAAGTTTCCCTAAACCCGGTACACCGAAGACATTACTCCGTGCCATGAAATGTATTTCACGACTAGCGGCAGAACCAACTATGACTGGGTCCAATAGGCTGATGTGGTTTGCAACGATCAATACGCCGCCTTCTCTTGGAATATGAGCAACACCTCGCGCTTCAAGACGTCCCATTACTTTACAAAATAAGTTTGTCAGTCTATGTCCCCACCGAAATACTCGGTTGGGACACCAGAATTGGTTATTAGTATACCACATGAATATCTTTTGTGCGTTAGTGCGCTTTCCTCTTTTTATATATCGTCAAGATCAATTCCTACCATTAACCTGTTCAACTATGTAGTCAACAACTTCGTCAATCGTTTTGCCGGTTGTATCTACGCGCATCGCATCTTTGGCAGCTCGCAAGGGACTATGTTCCCGTGAAATATCTTTCTCATCGCGCTCGGTGATTTCAGCTTCAACCTTCTCTAACGTCGTCTTTACATTTTGAGCTTGTAGATCAGAGTATCTGCGCTTTGCCCGCTCTTTAACAGAGGCATCAAGATAAAATTTAAGATCGGCATTTGGAAAGACAATAGTTGTTAAATCTCTACCTTCAGCGATGATACTCCCTTCCGCTCCGATTCTCTGTTGATGCTTAACAATTTCATGCCGAATCTCTGGAACTTTCGCGATATCTGCAACTAAGCTATCCACTTTTGGTGTCCTGATGCAGACAGACACATCCTCGGTGTTAAGGAATATAGTTTTTCCATTGTCCTTAAATTCAATATGACACGATTTCATTAACTCAATAAGTTTCGGGATATTTGATTCAATCCCATTCTGTATTGCAAACACTGTTATCGCTCTATACATTGCCCCAGAATCGAGGTAAAGCAGTCCGAGTTTTTCAGCAACGCGTCGCGCAACAGTACTCTTCCCAGATCCTGCAGGACCATCCATCGCAATCGTGACATGTGGTGCATTTTTTGTCATTGTTTCTTAATGTTTATCTCCGCTTCATAATTATTTCTTGGGCATCTATAAGTAGCCGTTTAATCTCCACCCGATCATTTTCTTGAACCAATGTCTTGAATTTAGTCATATTTTCAATGATGGTGTCAATAAGCGATAAAAGCACTTCCCCATTCTGCATGAAAATGCCAGTCCACAATTCAGGTGAACCAGCAGCAATCCGCGTTGTATCACGAAAACCTGTCGCTGTGAAATCCAACGCTTTACCATCTGGTGTTTCCACATCTGCGACTGTTTTGGCAAGTAGACTCGCAATTAAATGTGGTAGGTGGCTTGCTGCGCCAATGAGTTCATCATGAACTTCTGGAGAACATAGATACGGCACAGAACCAACAAATTCCCACAGCGTTTTAACCAACTGTATCGCATCCGAATCTGTGTTCTCTGTCGGGGTTAAAATACACTTTGAATTTTCAAAAAGGTTTGCACGGGCAGCTCCAACGCCTGTTTCGTGTGAACCTGCCATCGGGTGTCCACCTACAAAAGAAATCGAACGGATATCCTTAGATTTTAATTGTTCCTCAATATCACTGACTAATACTGACTTTGTGCTACCGACATCTGTTACTACGATTCGTCTCTGCTGTGTCCCAACGGACTCAATGATTCGTTTAACGAACATCGGAACAAGTGTCACAGGCGTGCATAGCACAACAAGGTCACTGTCGGAAATTCCCTCAGATATTTCAGTCGTAATATCATCAACAGCATCCTGCTGCTGTGCATATTCAAGTCTACCGATGTTGCGTCCTAAACCGACGCGTTGTCCCTGAAATCCGTTTTTCTTCAGTGCCAATCCAAGTGAACCGCCAATTAAGCCGACACCCCAAATCGTAATTTTACGGATTTCTGTTATCTGTTGTGTGACAAGTTTCGATTTATGGTCTGTAAACATACAGCAGAATTCCTGTGAACAGTGTTTATTCTATTTTAAGGGAATCGTATCATCTATGTCAAGTGAAATACGTTTATACCACACAATTATTCTTGAATAATAAAATAAAATCTGCTAAAATACACAACAACTAATACCATTTCTGAATGATGGCATCACATTAACAAAAAACCCGTTTGTAGTCGCGCAATTCATTGCGCCTCGGACATTCAAAATGTCGGACATCTCCGTAATGGTATTTTATTTATCAGAATTGGTATAACCATCATCAAGATACTGAATTTAAGCAAATGGACGCTATCAAAGAGGCACGCTACAATCTTGGAATCGCATATCTTAACGATGCACAGTACAGTGGAGCAATTCCCGAATTTGAGGCTGCAATAAAACTTGACGCAAATTACATAGAAGCACACTGCGGACTCAGTCGTGCCTACCTTGAATTGAACGAACTGGATAAAGCAGAAATATCTGCCGCAACAGCATTACGTTTGAATTCGGACTATTCTGCCGCGCTTTCCCTGATTGATGACATTAAAAACGTTCACTGTGATAACGGCATCACCTACCTAAATGATGAACGATATAGCGATGCAGTTGCAGCCTTCCAGAATGTTATCACTCTTGATCCGGACTTTACTACTGCACACTTCAATCTCGGAATGACATATCTTAAAATTGAAAATTATCCTCGTGCAATAGGGGCACTTCAAAAAACGATTAACCTCGATCGGACCCATAAAGTCGCATACCATACACTTGCCCTTGCTTATTTTGGTCAGCATGAACTTGAAAATGCCAGAAACGCTGCTAAAGATGCCTTAAAAATAGATGCGAACTATCAACCAGCACGGTCACTATTGGAAGCAATTGACCCCAGTTTCTTGAGCTTATCAACGCATACCTCAACAGAAACACAGAATGCTACAGAACCAGAAATAGGTACTGAGGAAAATAATTCTTTCAATGAAACCAAGCAAAATCGCCCTATAGACAATAAAGATAAGCAAAATCGCCCTATAGACAATGAAGATAAGCAAAATCGCCCTACAGACAATGAAGATAAGCAAAATCGCCCTACAGACAATGAAGATAAGCAAAATCGCCCTACAGACAATGAAGATAAGCAAAATCGCCCTATAGACAATGAAGATAAGCAAAATCGCCCTACAGAAAGTAAATCTGAAACGGCGGAAGTAAAAGATAATACTCAAAAGAACTTTGATGTTAAAAAGGATTTAGATCATGGACTTATTTACCTTAGCAACAAACAATATAACAAAGCCGCTGCTACATTTAAAAGAGTCATAAAGACAGATCCAAACTGTATAAATGCATATAACGGCTTAGCGGAAACATATTTAGAAATTGAAGCGTTTGGCGATGCTAAAGCTGCTGTTGAGGAAGCATTAAAAATTGATCGTAACAATCAGACTTCTCATGAACTGCTGCAAACAATACATCTCATCATAAACCTCAAAAGGAAACAGAAAAATCGGAAGAAAATCCTGTTTTATATCTCAATTGTTATAGTAATTGCTTTTGGATTGGTTGCTGTGTATCGATTTGATGTTATAACGATTCCAGATTTTTTCAACTTAAATAATCATCCAGATCCGTCACCACCTTCGAAACTCTCAATTATAACATCTTTATATGGACATTCAGGGAAAGGTTTCATTGATGCTGGTAAAACAGCCACGCTAAAGTTAAAAATTAGCAATAAGGGTAGTGCTGTTAGTAATTTTAGAATAAGGTTTAAACCAGTGTCAATTCGTGGATTACGATTTAAGATACCTACAGAAACTATTAGATTAAGCCGAGATAGATCTAAGACGTTTGAAATCAAAATAATAGCCGACAAAGAGGTACAGGCAAGAAACACATCTTTAGAAGTTCAATTAGTAGGAAAAGACGGTGCTCTCCTCAAAACAGAAAAGTTTGGCTTTAAAATTATGTGAGAAGGTCAAGAACCTGATCCGGTAAGATAAGGTAAAATAACCTTCTAACAAAGTAAACAGCGGCATAGGTTGAAAGGTGACTTTTTCTTCCGATGCCGCTGGTCATATATTTCTCTATTTCTGAACTACCTAACTTTCCACACTACTCCTTAATCACAAAGAATTTCTCCTCTTTAATCCTTTCTTTAGGGAAACGTGCACGTGCCCAGATCGCTTTTGAATTCTCAATCATCTGCGGATGTCCACAGGCATAAACAACCGAGTTCGTGTGATCAAATCCCATCTGATCGCCATACTTCCGAATGACATCTTCAGCGCGACCACTTTCACCTTGCCATTCTGGATCTTCCCACGGACGACTGACCGTCGGAACAAATGTGAACCATTCTTCTTGTGCTGCCAGTTCATTGAGTTCATCCATGTAATATCCAAGTTCCCATGAACGACTCGCACCGACAATCGCTATAATCTGATGTGGATTTGATTTACCCTGTTCCTGTTCAATTTTCAGCGTACGAGCAATGCTAATATAGGGAGCAGCTCCAGTCACAGTGCCAGCCATGACGTGGCGTATCATGCCGCTATCCACGTCCATCACAAATTTCCCAACGAGGCGATCGCGGATAAACACAGTATCTCCAAGTTTCAGTTCCCAAAACAACGGTGTCGTTGCACCTTCTGGCACTAATTCCACGAATACCTCCATAAAAGGTTCATGGGGTGAGGAGACAATAGAATAGGGACGCTGGACAATCTTATCATTTACTTCAAAACCAATAGTAGCGTATTGTCCAGGGATGAAAGGGAGTTGTTGATCAGTACGGAATTTGAAAGCAGCTAAATCTTCAGAAAAATCTTCACGTTCAATAAGTTCGCCCATACAGTATCGAGATCTAGAACTTTTTCTTTGCATAATCACTTCCTTCAATAATAGAAAAAATGGTGTTATATTGCCAATATCCTCGCCAAAAAATAGTTGAATAAATAGGGCAGATGTCCTGAAGTTATAAAATAATTACTCATAACTTTGAAAGGACAATCACCCATGCCTGAAATTATAGCACTGTTTTCTGTTTTGATTCCACATTTATCCGCAACGACGACCCATCATACCAAATTAACTTGATTCCAATCTATCGGTGCGGTTAGGAAACCGCACCTAATACCAAGAAAAATGAGATGAATCGGGTTAATTTGGTATAACCTAAAAACATCATAAGGTCCGTTGCAAAACGGTGGTATATTATACCATATTAACTTGATTTGTAGTGTGAGGTCTCTAGGTCCTCCTCGCAACCGTGTGCTATATCAAAAAACTTCTAATCCCGTTAATGTTGGTATTATACCCCCACGGAAAAACCGCACTGAAACACGCACTTATGACAAAGAGTTGTCCAAACTCCGAAACATAATAGAACGTTTCTTTCATAGATTGAAACAATATCGTCGTGTTGCGACGCGCTACGACAAATTAAGTGTCCGGTATCTCGGATTTGTATATTTCGCATCAATACTCATGCAATCTAAGAAAAATGTAAACACAACCTAATCTTTTTCACTTTGGTTTTCCTCCATGCTTTCTGCGAATTCTGCGTACGCTCGTGCTTCAGGGCTTTCCCAAATTTCTTTTTCCAGTCGCATCGCCTCTGCAAGTGAAATCTTACCTGCCTTCTCTGCATCTCTAATTTCCTGCACCCTTTTTCTTCTTTCAATTGATTTTTCAATCATGGACATTAGAGACGCTCTTTCTTGTCCTAACTCATAAACTTGTCGGTGTTGTTGATCAACTACAAGTTGTCTTTCTTCTATGTCTTTCTTGATCTCAGCTATTTTTGCTTTCATTTCTGCTGGTGTGAGTGAGGCACTTTTGTCTGTTCGGATTTCGGTTGCTTCGTGTGTGCCCGGATGCACAGTGCTGTCTTCATGAACGTACCGAGTTTCAGCATTTTCGCTGGGGGGCAGTTTATCAGCATCTACAATCTGTGTTTCCACTTCCTGCGGTTTGTTGCGTTCTTCACGCAGTTTATCGGATTCAGCAGTCTCTTTTTCGAGTTTCCGTAGTTCTGCGTTTTCATTGAGGAAGATGAACACGGCGGCGATACCGAGTAATAGGATGAGGATTGCGATCCCCCATATCTTATGCTTTTTCATGAGAAAATTCTCCTTGTTGTAGAGATTGTCCTTTTATTCTGCTGCGTCCAGCGGGCAAGGCTGTTTGCTTTGCTGTTCCGGACACGGCGTTTGCTGTTTTTCCATTGTATACCTCCTTTCAAAATATATCAATAGACCGACCAAAGACCAGCTTTCCATTTCGTGATTGAGTTGCGGGGCAACCAACTGCGAACCCGAACCAAAAGCAAACGCACACAAAACTAATAGTAATGTCCAACTGAAATATCTAAACCGCATTTTTATCTGATTTTCTCCTTTGTAAAATAGACAGGTTATTAGATTTAACGGTTCAACAGTTTTTGAATACGATCAAGGGCTTCTTCTGCCTCACGTGGCAGAGGCGGATGATAATGTGAAAAATCTTCATCGGCAGCAATCGTTGTGAACTTCGGGATGAGGATGTGTTCGACGATACCGCCGAGGTTGTCACGATGCGCTGCAGCAATACTCGTTAGACTCCTAAATACTGAGGCAGGAACATATCCCCCCTGCACCATGACTTTTTCTAAATAGGGAAGAATGTATGGCACGGCTGGCGGTCCGATAGCGACCAACGCATCATACATGTCTCTGCTGCTCATGGATCCGTCGCAGATGGTCGTGATGATGACTTCTGCGGCGCGTGGATCGCCTTGCGCGATGAGTTCTTCCATCAGGGCATAGACTTCTTCACCGTGTCCTTCGTCGATTAATACCGGCGGTGGCATGAGTTCAGCAATAAGTTCCGTCGCACGCGGTGAGAATACACCACCCCACGCGTAAGGGTTTTTGGCGATGTAGTCTAAGCGTTCCCACGCTGCAGCGACATCGGGGTCTGTAATGCCTTCTGGTATCTGTATCGGTGAGGGGGTAAATTCTGGTGGCGGTGATGTTTCTATAGGGTCGTGATGTTCGCCTTCGTGGAGGCTGCTATCTTCGTGAACATGCACTTTTTGTGGAGGGGGTTGCACCGGTGGCGTTTCTTGTGGCTTGTTGCGTTCTTGTCGCTGTTTATCGGATTCAGCAGTCTCTTTTTCAAATTGATGCAGTTCTGCGTTTTGATCAAGGAAGATGAACACGGCGGCGATACCGAGTAGTAGGATGAGAGCTGCGAGCCCCCATTTCATTTCCTTTTTCATTGGATTTCTCTTTCTTGACACGTTTTTATTGCGTGTCGGTTATGCCGGACTTCACTGCGTTCAGCGTGCAAGGCGGTCTTTCACACGGTTGTTGTTGTCCGATGCTACGCTCCGGTGGTGTCCCCTGCTGTGTCGCATCAGATAATCCTAATCCGAATAGCAGCAGCATTCTTAAAGGACTACAAGCAAGAATAATAGCGAGAATAATCTCTTGAGTGTATGAATAATTTCCAACCGTAACAGGAGACAGAGTAACAAAACACCTTGCTCAAAAATAGACACGAAATGAGGAAAAGAAAAGATTAGGATAACTGCCGAACTCTGATGGCAATTGGGTCAAATCATCATCTTTAGGTCGCTTTCCAAGACTGATAAACCCACCGACAGATAGATGAATATCCTCCGCGATGTTATAATCAATCTGTGGGGCAATCCAAGTTGATGGATCGGATAGATTAAACAGCATCTGTCCGCTGATACTGATTAACGGTGTTAGTTGATGTGATATACCGGGAGCAAGATAGTGGACACCCAACAGATAAACACCGCCACGGGTATATGCAGAGTGGTCTAAATTGGTGAGAAAATTATCGGGTTTATCTGTCCCCGCACCATTAAAATGATATTCAATAAATGCGTAAGTCTCGCCGCTGAAGCTATAATCCAAACCGAAAGATGTCCGTAGGTAGTCGTCTGATGCAATGCGTCTGTCATCAAACGGATCGGTAAAAACGTAAGCCGTTTCTAACCAAAACCCCGCGCCACCTATACCACGTGCTATATCTAAACCAACCAATAGATCTCTCTGAAATTCTAAAAGTAAAATTGAGAAATCTGTCTCAGCGGCATTCAATTGCGTCCTAAGAAAGATAGCACTCTTGTCAAAGTCAAAGTTGGTACCGAAAATGTATCCGGTATCCACCTCACCCAGAATCCCAACAGGAATACGGATACGAACTGCGTCTACACCCACGCGATCTTCTGTATCCAGTTGGTCATAATTAAAAGGCGCGACAACATCGGTTGGATTTATAATCCGGGCGGCACCCCAAGCAATTGCATCTCGACCGATGGATATGTCAGCAAAATCCGTACTAAACTGCACCGCTGCACGATCAAGATTATGATAGATACCGACACTACCCATTGGTTCATCTTTACCCGGATAAAGCAACGAGTCAAAATCTGCAACGCGATAACGTGAAGAATCGGTACCTATAGCAAAAGGGGATTGAGAAAAGAGTGAAGGGTCTTGAACGCGCGGGGTGAAATCATAGGCGAAAGCAAAGGAAAGTGAGTCCGTAGGTGCATAAGAGAGATTTAGTCGCAGTCGGTTGATTACAACACCCGTCACCTGTGTTTCTGAGAGCGGGGAATCGAAGGTTGTAAAAAAGTTTTTGTAGTAACCACCGATTTGGAATTCAGCTTTGGCGACACCAAATAGAGGTATTGTCAGTAAGCAGATAAGTAAGATTGTTTTTCTCATCCTCTGAACCCACTATTTTGTTTCATCACTATCAACTTTGCCGTCGCGAAGTGTAATCAACCGTCTGGCACTTTCCATAACCATCTGATCATGGGTAGAAAAGATGAATGTCATACCAGTTTCCAAATTCAGTTGACGCATCATCTCAAGTAGGTCTGCCCCTGTTTTGGAGTCAAGGTTCGCAGTCGGTTCATCGGCAAGAATAATCGTGGGTTCAGACACCATAGCGCGCGCAATAGCCACGCGCTGTTGTTGCCCACCAGAAAGCTGCGTAGGAAGCCGATCTTCAACATCCTTTAACCCAACTGCTTCAAGCATTGCTGTAACACGATCGTGTCGCTCTGATTTAGGAACACCAGCCAAGAGCATGATGTATTCAACGTTTTCTTCAACTGTTAACACAGGAATCAGATTGTAAGCCTGAAAAATGAACCCAATGTTATCCCGTCGAAAATCAGAGAGTTCATTACCGCTCATTTCTGATAGCACCTTGCCAGCAAGCAGCACTTTCCCTTCAGTAGGACTATCCAATCCAGAAATGATGTTGAGAAAGGTGGTTTTACCGGATCCTGATGGTCCGACCAGCGCAGTAAATTCCCCTGATTCGATCGTTAAATCTATCCCGTTAAGAGCATTGATAGGTATTCCGTCAGGTTCATAAACTCTTGTCACATCTTCAGTAACAATGACAGTTGTATTTTGATTCTGTTCCATGATAACTTTCCTAAAAACTGCGCCGCATTGCGTCTACAGGGGACATTTTAGCGACATGCCGAGCAGGATACAGTCCAGCAATAATAGTGAAAACAAAGACCGATACAGGATAAATGATGAACTGTTGAGCCTCTAAGACAGGATAGATAAATTCCTGTATTGTCACACCCATCATCTCTATACCAGTATAATTAAGACCGACACGTGCAAAAACCGCTGTCAAAACGAAGCCGAGAATTGCCCCCAGAGCAATACTTACAATTGCCAATGCACCCGCTTCAAATAAGACAACACGCGCCATTCCAAACGGACGTGTTCCAACGGCACGCAACACCCCAAACTCAAACATTCGCTCATATAACGACATAAAAAGTGTATTGATAATTCCAAAAATGACCACGCCAAACAATACTGCTCCCATGATGTACTTGCTGTACTTTGACATCTCAAATATCGTAGTCAATTGTGGGAGAATGTCAGTCCAACTTTCCGCTTTATTACCATACTGGGAATATGTCTCCCAAAATCGCAACTCTCGGTTTTGAGAGTACGTAGTTTCAGTGAATTTGATCGCGATTTCATGAACATCCTTACCAATTGCAAGCATTTCCTGTGCTTTATGCAATCTAATGAACGCCATCCCGCTATTCATTCCTTCGTCAGCAAACTTGAAAATGCCCGAAACACGGAACCTCTCTTGAGAAAACTCGCCGGTTTGTGCTTGCGAAACCGTCACAGGAACTTTGTCACCAAGTCCAACTTCCAATACTTCCGCGAGTTTAGCACCTATCACAATATCACTTTCACTGTTCCCTTCAAAGTAAACACCATCAATTATAGCATCATCAATCTGGGACAAGTATTTTTCGGTAGATGGATTCACACCGACAAGGTTAATAGCACTATTCGCATTCGCAGCGGAACGTATCATCCCAAACGCGAATGTTCTTCGGGTAATATATTGGACGATTGCCTCCTTAGACAGATTAGCGGTCACCTTTTCAAGTTCCTGAATTGTCAACTCCACCTCTTGTGCATCTCGATAACCTTCACGATGTATCTGAGCATCACCGAGGAAGGACGCAGTCGCTGTTCTGATCATATTCTCTTGCATCCCAATCATAAGTGCATCAACAAAAATTAGGGCTGCCAGACCGATACCGATTGCTATTGCAGCGATAATCGTCCGCCGTTTATTGCGAAAAAGATTTCTCCATGCAAGTTTTATTAGAATCAACCCCATTGTTTTAATCCTTTAGTGTGTTCGCATCGCTTTTGCAGGTAGAATTCGGGCAGCTTTTATCGCTGGATATAGACTTACTAACATGGCTGAAAACATCACAGTGATAGCAGGAATCGTTAAGCTTCGGAGATTAACTTCGGCATGCATCGTTCCAAATTTCATGCCGCCGTAGGTAAATTCCTGAGGGAGTTTTATACCGTATATAGATAATAGGTAATTGAATAGAGTGCCAAACAATGCACCGATGCAAATACTTGCAACTGCGATGATGAACACTTCACAGATCACCAACCAGAAAACTTGTATCGGTTTAGTGCCAACTGCTTTCAACACACCATATTCACGCGTTCGTTCCAGCACTGACATTAATACAGTATTGAGAACGCCGATCGCAACTATTAGCATAATTATGAATCTTCCAATGGCATCGCCTTTCTGATCGGCTTGCATAGCTTTATAAAAGGATTCGGCTACTTCCTGCCAAGGTAACACCTCAAGCGGTGAATCGCTGAGACTTTCTCTAATCGAATCCGTAATTTTAGGAACTTGATTAATATTTGAAACAATCACAACAATTTCATGGACGCGTTCTCCAAGTACGAACAATTCTTGTGCAGCATTAAGGTTTAAATAGCAGGTCACTCGATCTGTTGCGTCATCACCGCTTTCTGCAATACCAACAATTGTATATATGTCATTTGCAATAGAACCATCAGCTGCTTGTGAAAAAATCACAATTTCACTCTCTAATTCCGCATTGAGATTTTTTGAAAGTCCTTTGCCAATCACAACTTCATGAGAAACGTTGTGTGCAAATGGTCTCCCCTCAACCACTTTTTGATTAAATTGCGTGGCTTTGTTCTCTTTATCCACATCAATTCCAATGATTTGGACTGCCGTGCTTTTTTCTTCCACGGAACCAAGTCCTGCCGTATACACCCGTGGTGTCCAGGCTTCAACCCCTGCGATACTTTGAATAGTCTCACCGACAACAGCAGAATTGTCGATCGTTTTATAGAGCGACGGTTTATCAAGGTACCCCTCAAGATGTGCCTGAATGTGTCCGATTCGGTTTCGTGTGAACGTCGAAATCATGTTCCCATATACACCGTCGGACCAGCCGATGAATACTGAGGATAGCGTAAACCCGACAATCATCGCGAGTGCAGTAAGGATTGTCCGCCGTTTTTGACGGAAGATGTTTCGGAATGCAATTTTAAGTATCATAATAATAGACACATGTTGTGTGCTACAAAACGAATTATTGTAGAAAAAAATCGGTGATTTTGTTCATTTGGCAATAAGCATGGTTACTCGATATTGCTCGGTAGTAGACCGATGATAGATAAGGATGTCTCGTTTGTTGTCCTTGTTGAGGTTTACTAACCATATATTTCGCTCGTCGTTAGGCATGGCAACTTTTACTTTTTGAGGTTTTTTTGCTAACAACTTCGGTCCTGGGATACCGAGAAAAATGTGCAATTCTTCCCAGTTCTTTCCCACTAACAGGTCCGAGTGTCCATCGCCGTTTACATCACCCAACAATACTGCTGGAAAGAAAACCCCGTGCGCCTTGAACAGGTCTAAGACCGGTCTGATTTTACGTGTGGCAGTAGGTTTGTCCGCGTAAGTGCCATTTTCCATGCGATAGAACTCAAGATCTATCGCGATGGAATTGCCGACAAGTGCACGGGTCATTCCGCCGATAGCGGTATTCACATCTCTGAACAGAATGTCGATATCGCCATCTCCATCAAAGTCCTGCAACCACCGAGACGAATAGCCCCAAGGCTGCAGTGCACCAGCAGCCCCACGCGGTCTAATCGTCATACTAACATCTTTTGCGAACACTGTTCCATTAGGGATTGGCATGCCCAAATGGACTTCGTACAGACTTCGTTGTTTTCCAAGACCCCTTCCCTCCAATGAGTGGATTATCAGATCCGCTACACTGTCCCCGTTCATATCACAGAACGTGTGCAGCACTTTCCGTTTGGTGTTCTTTCTAAATCCATAGATAAGTGCCAACATGTTCTCGCCGCTGTATCCGAAAGCAATTGAATAGGCACCGTCAGTATCAAACGGTATGTCAATAGTAAAGGTTTCAGCCATTGGGGAAAACATCCCTTGTGTGTTCTGCAGATAAACGTCGAAATGATCTGTGTTCCAAAACACAAGATCGTTGCGTCCATCCGCATTGTAGTCCATCTGATGGACACGACTCAGGTACCATAAAACCGTCAAGGAGTTTATTCCCACATCGCGGTAGTTACTTTTCTCATCCAATGCTATATCATCAAGGAAGGGGTCGGGTGGTCCGATTTTTATCGGGTCGGTGAACCCTCCATTTTTCAATTGCGTGGCTATCCAGAAGCCATCAACATCTGGCACTACCAGGTCGTCAAGGCTGTCACCGTTTAGGTCTTGGGTAATGTCAACATGTGGGATTTTACCTTTGTCAATCGCGTTGTAGTTTGTAGTAATTTCTACCAGTGTCCGTTCTATCGCAGAGTCCGGATCAAACCAGTTCAGACGACCAGGTTCGTAACTGATGAGTCTGTCGCGTCCACCAATATGTGCTATGTCAACAAACAACACTTGTGGGTGCAACGTTGCATCAAGGCTCCGTCCCCAAGTTCCGTCGCTGAATGCATAGATACGCAGACGGCGGGTATTGTTCTCGTCAATATCCACCATAGCAAGCTCCGCGATAGTCCCTCCCATAAGGAACCCTGTCAAAACGGTCTGGTGTTTCGCGGAACCGGTGACAATCTCGTGTTGTTTAAAAGAGAACGCTGCAGGCGGAATTGGCACTGTCTGTTTTACTTCTCCACCAAGTTCTTTTGAGCATCCGGATATAGATATACTACAGACAAATATGAGAAAAAGATGTAGAAGAACAGATTTAAAAATAGGCATGTATACCCGCTGCTACGTAGACACCAGCAAGACCTTTAGATTGAGAATTGGCGTTTTCTCTGCCAATCCCTTGACCAATTCCGATGTTCAATCCGAGTGGTATCCCACCAAATGAAAACACAAGCTCACCACCAAAAGCGATTCCAGCTGCCAATGTCGTGGTTTCTTCTAATGTCGTGGTTTCTGATGTCTCATCTTGGATATCTGTCTCTTTGTTATACCGCCAGCCACCTTCTAAAGTGAAATAGAGCCGTGCTTGACTCCACTTACCTTTATGCTCAAATATGGCATACGATACACCAGCACCTACCATGTGGTCCGCAATTTCATCGCTGAGAATAAAACGTCCAACGGTTTGAAGGTATACAGGTGCTAATCCGTTATAACGCAGACTAACGCCACCAAATGCCGGTGTAGCCCCATGAGCACCAATACCGAAATTTTTAGTAAGGTTAGTCTCTTGTGCCTGAATCGAAAAACAAAAAGTTAAACTCAATAAGAGAAAGATTAGGACAGGAATTATGTATCTCACTATTTTTTTCACTGAATATTCTTTCATTGTAACTCCCATTTTGAAGTCTCTACTGTTTTTCCAGTAGAAAACAAACTATTTTCTTTTCTGAAGATTTCGGCGCGTGAAGATTTTTTCATCAATATCAGAATCATACTCCGCCTTCAAAAACCGAACCACCGTTTTGTGCCCCTCTTTGTTTTGCGGAATCATTTCCATCACAGAAGGAAGCGTTTTACTACCGAATTTTTTAATCTCTTTGAAGTTCAGAACACGCATCAATTTTCCTTTTTCGTCATAGAAATGCTGCCAAACAGGAATATAATCAGTGGATCGCACTGCAGCAATAACTTTACCCCAAACAATTGGCGATTCTTCATTCGGTATAAGCTCAACATATAGATGATCTGGGGTTGCGTCTTCTGGAGTAATCAGTCGGTAGGTGTAGTCATTGAGCAATGACGATTCTTTAACGAGGTCGTCATTCGTAAAATCAGAACCCATCCATGAATCCATCATCATTGAAGGTGGAAACTTCATCACTTTATTGATCTTCGGTAGATAATTCCACATCTGATTTCCAATACGCAGTGTCGCAACATCCTTATCCTTCTTTGGTGCTGTAATCCGAATAAAAGTTTTATCCATCCCTTTTGTCCAAACCAACATCTTTAATGTTCGTTCGTAATGAGGTGTGACGATTTGCATCTCAATGTCGGCATGACTCGTCTTACTACGATAAAGTTGATCAATATGTTTGATGATATCTTCAACTTCAGCACCCGCTGCTTTGTTTACTGCAAAGAGACAGAAGTAAGTAGTGAACATAAGCATAAAGCCCATCATTAAAGTTTGTGTGACTGTCTGCTTCCTTTTTAATGTTGGGTCTACGCCAATATCTGGTATGAAAAAATATGATACTGACATTTGTAGTTGTCCGATGAATTAAACCTGTCCATTTCCAAATATGCCAGAAGGAAACCTTGGTCTGATGCGATGGGTCTACTGCCTATCGTTTTGGAAGGACGGTTTTGCAACCCACGCGTTATACCATATTAACGTGATTTGTAGTGCGAGGTCCCCGGTGAATGCCATAAGCGCATTCATACCGTTGATTTGGTGCCTCGCAATGCTGACTTTATCGGAAAACTTTGAATCAAGTTAATTTGGTATCACATCGCCCTCGTGGGAGATTCGTGTTTCGTTTCGTTTGCGGCGGCTTGCCTTTGTGGCGTTGGAGAAACTCCAAGGTTTCGTTGAACGCAGCACGTTTCCCAGCAGCCCAAAAACGCAACATCTTTTTCTGATCACGACTGAGTAAGAGTGGTATCTTCCGCGATTTCGTTACGATACCGACGGAGCCCGTGCATCCGAGAACTGAAGACATGGAGGATTGACAATAAATCAGCGGTGAACTCTTCGGTAGGACTGTGAACAGATTTGTCTAGAACCACGAGTTCCCCACCGTTTTGTTCCACCATGTATTGTATCGCTTCAATGCCGAACCGACACAGTCTATCCCGATGGGCAATAACAAGTTGGAGTTTATCACCTTTGAGAAGCCTGTCCAATACGGTTTGAAAGCCGCGTCTTTTGAAGTTGAGACCGCTCCCAATATCTCGGATAACCTCAGCATCCGGATAGATGTCTCGCAGGAAGTTGACTTGCCTCTCAAGATCATCTTTTTGTTTGACACTTGAGACCCGGCAGTAACATACGGTAGTAAATGGAGTTGGTTCGGATTCGTTCTTGATGAACCCTTCAACATTATATCTCCGATGGCCGCCCGGCGTGCGGATAAAATCAATCTTTCCTTGTTTCGCAAGTTCACGCAGATATTCAGGATGATACCCTAAAATCTCTGCAGCACGTTTAGCACTATAGTATTTCATGGTCATAGCACCCACAACCTAAAGGTTGGGACTTGTGCTTCATAGCAGTCTGCCTTCTGTAGAAGGTCTTAGGTCTGCTCCACAGAGGCAGCTAAGCCTGCCCGTAGAATGTTTATAGCAGCGTTTATGTCTCTGTCGTGGGTGACCAAACTGGTATTTGTCCGTGTGCATGGATATTCTCGTCCTTCGCTTTTATCCTCAGGCAAGTAGGAGACAGGCACGTGGTTTCCTTGCGACTACGTTTGCTTTACCTGTCAACGAGATATTATAATTATATTACATTTTTAGCTGAATATCAAATCTATTTGTTTACAAAAATCTAACGACCACCTGAATTCCACAAGCTAAAGCATGGGGTCTTGGCGGGAAGAGTGATAAATAGTATGTCATAAAACACACTCAAAGTCAAGTATTTCCTTATGAAGATTAAAAAACAAATTGGGTAACTCGGGCTCAAATCCCAAACCCGGTAGGTGCGGTTTTGCGGTGTACTCACCCAAATGCGATCTGCATTCCTAACCGCACCGGATCTTCATAAGAAAAATGCACGAAACCCGAATAATCTCTTAAAACTGAATGGCTCTGTTAATTTTATATAACACCTTACACAAAATCTGTGAATATGATATAATCATTTAGGATGGATATATTATCAATATGTCATAGCACCCACAACCCAGAGGTTGGGGCTTGTGCTTCACAGACAACAACAATCCCGAAGCGATTGACTTACGTCGTCTCCACAGAGGCAGCTAAGCCTGCCCAATTTTGAATGCTATACTGGAACAGGCTTTGACCCTTGTTTCCAAAACATTCAAAATACTAAAACAGAGTGGACAACATTTTTAGAGAAAAGTCAAATCTTTTTTTTATGACAAAACCCTATGCCCGTCTACATCCCCCAAGCTAAAGCATGGGGTTTTGACGGGGGAGTGATAAATTTTCTACTCTCAACTTTTTGCCTTAAAAACATAGATAAATTTTAAAACAAAACTGATATAATCACAAAAGGAGATACACAATGGTAACACAAGAACATGTCGACTTTTTTCAGGAAAACGGATATCTCAAATTCGGTAAAGTTTTAGATAGTGACGGTGTAGAAGCCATGCGTGCAGGGTTAGATGCCGTTATTGAATTGGAACTCAACGAAGGCGACAATTCCTCTCCGGAGTTCAAATATGGACATGACCGCCAAGGACAGCAACTCAATAGAGGCAGAGATCACCCGCGTGCAATCCATCAATTCGTCAATATGTGGAAACGTGAATCTCACTATGAAGATGCTATCCATAATCCGCTCATTGCTGGAACAGCGCGTGCATTACTGGAGACTCCCGAAGTCCGTCTCTGGCATGATCAAGTTATTTCCAAACCGCCACAAGACAACGGACATTTCGGCTTCCATCACGACTTCTTTTTCTGGCCCCTAAGCCCTCCGAACATTGTGAGCTGCTGGCTTGCTTTAGATGATGCCACAATAGACAGCGGTTGCATGCACGTTATGCCAAAGAGTCATAAAAACGAACGGTTTTCTGTCGCAGCAAAAGCAGCATTTGATGCAGAAACCGCAAAAGCACGCGAAGAAGAACGGGAACCGCCTCCGAACCCCTGGTCAGAAAGACGGAATTTGGACATCAGCCACGGCATTCCAGTGGAGTTAAAAGCAGGCGAGTGTATGTTCCACCACTGCCTCAATTTCCACGGCACACCGCCAAATGTCACAGATCACCAACGTCGTGCGTTTGTCATGATCTTTATGGCGCAAGACGTTTGCTATAACAACGCGCAATCGTCTGGGCACGTTCTTGTTCCAACGATTGAGGTGGCAGATGGTGAACCCCTTGTCGGGGATGGGTTTCCTGTAGGATAACGAGGGATACTGAGATGAAAGATTCAACGTTTATTAGAAGAGTATTCTTGAAAAACTATAAGAGCATCGCGGCGTGTGATGTGCAGTTGCAGCCTTTGACTTTCCTTGTAGGACGCAATGGTTCGGGTAAGAGTAATTTCCTTGATGCTTTGCGGTTTGTTGCTGATGCGTTGAATTCATCGCTTGGTCATGCTTTACGCGATCGCGGGGGTATCAACGATGTCCGTCGCCGATCCCGCGGACACCCAAACCATTTTAGTATTCGCCTTGAATTCGCTCTACCTGAAGGTTCTACTGGACACTACGCCTTTCGCATTGGCACACGTTCATCAGGAGGTTACGAGGTACAGAAAGAACAGTGTAGACTGCATCCGGATATATATTTCCAAGTTGACAACGGAACTGTAACGCATACAAGCGTAAAGGTGACTCCTGCGGCTTCAACGGATCGCCTCTACTTGGTAAATGCTTCCGGTTTGCCTGAATTTCGTCCTATCTATGACGCGTTTTCACGGATGGGATTTTACAATCTCAACCCCGATAAAATTCGAGACTTGCAAACACCTGATCCTGGTAACATACTAAATCGAGATGGCAGCAACCTAACGAGTGTCTTCGCTCAACTAGCACCTGATGTGAAGCAAGACATTGAGGAATACCTCTCAATAATCGTCCCCGGTATTCGTGGTGTAGAAGTTGAAAAGATTACTGGCAAGGAGATGTTAGCCTTCAGGCAGGATGTTGTAGGAGACAAACACCCGTGGAGATTTCATATAAACAATATATCTGATGGTACACTCCGCTTGTTAGGGATTCTGGTGGCTCTGTTTCAGGTTAATCACGATACTCAAAAGCGCGTGTCACTTGTGGGAATAGAAGAACCAGAAATAGCGATGTATCCTGCCATGGTGGGGGCGTTACTTGATGAATTTCGGCACGCTGCTCACAACGCACAAGTTATTCTCACTACCCACAGTCCAGATTTGCTTGATGAAAAGAGTGTGGATGTGGAGTCAATTCTCGTTGTCGAAGCACATAATGGGAATACGGTGATCGCTCCTATGGATGATGCAAGCAGATCAGTGATACATGACAAGTTGTTTACAGTAGGAGATCTCTTACGCCTGGATCAGTTGCAACCTGATCCGGCGTCTGCCGTTTCCACCGAAAAAGCAAAACAACTCCGTTTATTCAATTTTGAGAGAATATATTCCAGTCAAACGAAGGAAACGGAAAAGTTTAGATGAATAATGTAAGAAAAGGATAGACTATCGCATCAAAAACACCAAATAAAATGGAGAATACAATATGGAAAACCAACCAAATGTCATTTTTATTTTAACGGACGACCAAGGACCTTGGGCAATGGGTTGTAGCGGTAACGATGAAGTTAGAACACCCTATATTGACCAACTTGCCTCAGAAGGCACACGTTTTCCCAACTTCTTCTGCACGAGTCCTGTCTGCTCACCCGCACGCGCCAGCCTGATGACAGGACGCATTCCATCAGCACACGGCGTACACGACTGGATTCGCAATGGAAACATGCCACCTGACCCCGCAAGGTATCTTGAAGGGTTGACCTGTTATAGTGATGTTCTTGCCGAGAATAATTACACAGTAGGATTGAGCGGTAAATGGCACCTCGGCGATAGTTTAACACCACAACACGGGTTCAGTCACTGGTTTACTTTGCCTACAGGCGGAAGCAACTACAATGATGCGAACATGATTCGTGATGGAAAAGTAGAGCAGCAACCGGGCTACCTCACTGATGTTATCACTGATGATGCATTAGAATTTATCTCCGCAAATAGCGAAGGTCCCTTCTATCTCAGCGTTAACTATAACGCGCCGCATACCCCGTTTAACGGGCATCCACAAGACATCGTGGATTCTTATGACGATTGTCCATTCAAGACATGTCCACAAGAGTCGTTACATCCATGGGCAGTGCAGGGGGCAGCAGCACACATGGGCAATCGCGAGTCGTTGAAAGGTTATTTCGCTGCGATAACAGCACTCGATTTAAACGTCGGACGGATTTTAGATCGACTCGGTGAGTTAGGTATCCGCGAGAATACGCTTGTTGTCTTTAGTAGCGATAACGGATACTCATGCGGACATAACGGATTTTGGCACAAAGGCAACGGCACGTTCCCGCTGAATATGTATGAGAATTCGGTCAAGGTCCCCTTTGTTATCAGTCAACCCGGCAGAATTCCTGAAGGACAGGTCAGTGAGGCGATGGTAAGTCAATACGATTTCATGCCAACACTTCTTGATTATCTCGGTTTGCCCGATCCGAATGATGATATGTCACCCGGAAGAAGTTTCGTCTCGGCACTTTCCGGTGAAACAAATGATGCTCAAGATGAGATCGTTGTCTTTGATGAATACGGTCCGGTCCGTATGATCCGTACGCAAGAGTGGAAATATGTACACCGTTATGCTTACGGTCCGCATGAACTCTACAACTTAGCAAAAGACCCACGTGAACGAAAAAACTTGGTAGACGAGAAGGAGCATCATGCACTGATAGGGGATATGCGGCGACAGATGGGCGCATGGTTTGAGCGATATGTAGTGCCGGAATTGGATGGCGCAAGATGTTCTGTCACCGGCGGCGGACAAGCTGCAAAGATTGGAGAAGGGAATTATGGTGAAAATTCCTTCCATCCAAGATACGCAGCACCTCGCCGGAATATTTAGATGATACATATTCATCTGAGTCGGATGCGCTGAATGCCAAATGTGCATTCAGCGTTGATGTAGTAGCATTAATGGAGGAAAGGCATGTCAGATCAGAAGAAAAACAAAAGTAGAAGTATATCACGCCGGAGTTTTTTGAAGAACGTAGGCACCAGTACTGTTGCTGCTGCCGTTGCTCCAGCGATCTTGATCGGTGCAGAGAAAACAGGAGAAACTCAAATGCAAAACCAACCAAATATCATTTTTATTCTAACGGATGATCAGGGACCTTGGGCAGCAGGTTGTTGTGGAAACGACGAGGTGCGAACTCCGTATATTGACCAACTTGCTTCAGAAGGCACGCGTTTTCCGAATTTTTTCTGCACAAGTCCTGTTTGCTCACCGGCACGCGCGAGCCTTATGACCGGACGGATTCCATCGGCACACGGTGTACATGATTTTTGTCGGGACGGCAGCATGCCGCCAAATGCCGATCGTTATCTTGAAGGTTTGACCTGCTATACCGATGTGCTTGCTAAAAATAATTACACAGTAGGTTTGAGTGGAAAGTGGCATCTCGGTGATAGTCTAACACCACAACATGGCTTTAGTCACTGGTTTGCTATGCCCTTAGGTGGAAGCAAATACAACAACGCCAACATGATTAGAGATGGGAAGGTAGAGGGGCAACCGGGCTACCTCACTAACGTAATTACTGATGACGCATTGAATTTTATCTCCGAGAATCAAGAAGGACCATTCTATCTCAGTGTCCACTATAATGCACCACACACCCCATTCAATGGACATCCAAAAGACATCGTGGCTTCTTATGACAATTGTCCATTCAAGACTTGTCCGCAGGAAGCATTGCATCCGTGGGCAGGACGGGGAACATCCACTCACATGGGCAATCGTCAATCGTTGAAAGGGTATTTCGCTGCGATTACGGCACTTGATTTAAACGTCGGACGGATTTTAGATCGACTCGGTGAGTTAGGTATCCGCGATAACACGCTTATAGTTTTCAGTAGCGATAACGGATACTCATGTGGACATAACGGATTTTGGCATAAAGGCAACGGAACCTTCCCGCTGAATATGTATGATAATTCTGTTAAGGTGCCTTTTATCATGAGTCAACCGGGCAAAATTCCAGAAGGACGAGTCAACGAAGCGATGGTAAGTCAATACGATTTCATGCCGACACTTCTTGATTATCTCGGTTTACCCGATCCCAATGACGATATGTCACCCGGTAGAAGTTTTGGCTCGGCACTTTCCGGTGAAACAAACGATGCCCAAGATAGAATCGTTGTCTTTGATGAATACGGTCCTGTCCGTATGATTCGCACGCAAGAGTGGAAATATGTCCACCGCTATCCTTACGGACCGCATGAACTCTATAACTTAGTGAAAGACCCGCGCGAGCGAAAAAATCTAATAGACGACAAAGCGAATAAAGCTCTGATAAGCGATTTGCGGCGACAGATGGGCGCATGGTTTGAGCGGTACGTAGACCCACGATTAGATGGTACAAGGTGCGCTGTCACCGGAAGAGGACAAAGGGCAAAGATTGGAGATGGGAAGTATGGGGAAGATGCTTTCAATCCAAGGGAAGTCAGACAGTAGCGAAAAGTGTAAACATACATATTTCATCAGAATCAAATGTACTGAATGCCATACAACAAATACCATAAGGGCATTTGTCGTTGATTTGGTTGCATCAAAGGAGGAAAGCCATGTCAGATGTAAAGAGAAACCAAAGTACTAATATTTCGCGTCGAAATTTTTTGAAAAACGTAGGCACCGGTACTGTTGCTGCGACGATTGCTCCGTCGATCTTAATCGGTGAGGAAAAAACCTTAGGAACTCAAATGCAAAACCAACCAAATGTCATTTTTATTTTAACGGACGACCAAGGACCGTGGGCAGCCGGCTGTTGCGGCAACGATGAAATCCGCACACCTTATATTGACCAACTCGCTGCTGAGGGCACCCGTTTTAATAATTTCTTCTGCACAAGCCCTGTTTGCTCTCCGGCACGCGCAAGCCTCATGACGGGACGTATCCCGTCAGCACACGGTGTACATGATCATCTCCGTAAAGGCCACATGCCGCCCAAACCTCAACAGTATCTTGAAGGATTGACCTGTTATACCGATGTTCTTGCAGAGAATAATTATACCGCAGGTTTTACCGGTAAGTGGCATCTCGGTGATTGCCTGACACCACAACATGGGTTTAGTCATTGGTTCGCCATGCCCACCGGCGGCAGCAAGTACAACAACGCAAGAATGATTCGAGATGGACAGGTAGAAAAACAACCTGGCTATCTTACCGACGTACTTACCGATGATGCGTTGGAATTTATTTCAGCAAATAGCGAAGATCCGTTCTACCTAAGTGTCAACTATAACGCTCCACATTCCCCTTTTTCAGGGCATCCACAAGACATCGTTGATTCTTATAACGATACTCCGTTCAATACGTGTCCACAGGAACCTTTACATCCGTGGGCAAGGCGTAGAACACTCTCTCACATGGGAAATCGTAAATCATTGCAAGGTTACTTCGCTGCGATAACAGCACTTGATTTAAACGTAGGACGCATTATAGATCGACTTGATGAGTTAGGTATCCGAGAAAACACCCTCATCGTTTTCAGCAGCGATAACGGATATTCTTGTGGACATCACGGCTTTTGGCATAAAGGCAACGGAACGTTTCCGCTGAATATGTATGATAATTCGGTAAAAGTTCCTTTTATCATGAGTCAACCGGGCAAAATTCCAGAGGGACGAGTCAACGAAGCGATGGTAAGTCAATACGATTTCATGCCGACACTTCTCGATTATCTCGGTTTGCCCGATCCCAATGACGATATGTCACCCGGTAGAAGTTTCGTCTCGGCACTTTCTGGAGAGACAAACGATGCTCAAGATAGAATCGTTGTCTTTGATGAATATGGTCCAGTACGTATGATCCGCACGCAAGAATGGAAATATGTC
Organism: Candidatus Poribacteria bacterium; assembly: GCA_965237835.1. Classification (GTDB taxonomy): domain Bacteria; phylum Poribacteria; class WGA-4E; order WGA-4E; family WGA-3G; genus MSPOR6. Next base: position 4,143,904 of record OZ250160.1, read on the forward strand.
CACCGCTATCCTTACGGTCCACATGAGTTGTATGACTTAGTGACCGACCCTGATGAACGCAAAAACTTGATAGATGATAAATCTCGTAAAGCACTGATACGCGATATGCGACGACAGATGGGAGAGTGGTTTGAGCGGTACGTCATACCCCAATTGGACGGTGCTAGATTCCCAGTCGCCGGGACCGGACAAGTAGCAAAGATAGAAAATGAAAAGTATGGAGAAAATGTTTTTAATCCACCGGACCCTGAACCTCAACCGGATAATTAGAATTTACCCATTATATTTTGTGTGGTGAAGTGTCCACCTACAAAATATGAGATGGACTGTAAATAAGGAGTGATATGGCGAGTGCGTTTGCCCCCGGCAACATTTCGTGTGTTTTTAAAATTATTCCACATGTCGATCCGGCACGTATGCATTCACTCGGCATGGGTTTCACCGTCCAAGAGGGAGTAGAGGTTACCGTTTCTGAACATCACGAGACAAAGGTATTTTTCAACGGACAAGGCATCAATTTTCCGACAGTCAGCACTGTCGTCAAACGTCTAATCCAAAATACAGATGCCCCAGGCATAAAAGTAGATCTTACGTCCCCACTTCCGCTAGGGTGCGGTTTCGGACTGAGTGGTGCTGCCTCACTTGCCACAGCGTATGCAATCAACGAACTGATAGCATTACGTAAAGAAAATGAAGAGCTCGCCATGATTACGCATGTAGCTGAAGTTGAAAATCGAACAGGGTTAGGAGATGTCTGCTCACAATACCACGGTGGATGCCTCATCAAATTGAAGGAAGGTGCACCGTTAGTTGCCGACACGTTGTTGATACCTGATCAACCCATCTATTACCGGTACTTTGGTCCAATTCACACGAGCGAAGTACTTAGAGACAGTGAACAGACGAAACGTATCAATCGCGCCGCTAACACCGCGTTAGCCGTTTTGAAAAGGCTTACAGACACTGATGCAAACCCAGATTTATTTACCGCATGTTTTGCAGTTGCCAAGCAATTTTCGGTGGAAAGTGGCTTGTTGAGCGATGCGCGGGTGATAGATACTATAGCACAGATTGAAGCGGCAGGTAGCGTAGCGTCAATGATAATGTTGGGAAATGGGGTTTTCAGCACACATGCATTCAATGGTGCAACGGAGACACAACTTGCTAAAAATCCAGCACGACTCATCTAAAACAGTTTTTTTACGTCTTATACCCAATTAACGTGATCTGTAGCGCGAGGTCCCCGTGCCTCGTAATGCCGACTTTATCAGAAAACTTCAAATCAAGTTAATTTGGTATTATGCTTAACTCAATCCACCATCTGGAGTTATTATGAGAGCAAAAGTCACATTTTTCTTAGCATTTTTTGTGGCATCTTCAGCCTTCTCTGCGGTGGATTTTGAGGATGTAACCTTTGGGTTCAACAACGGATATAAATCAGGAGAATGGGCACTCCTGAATGTTACCGTACGGAGTCAGAATGAACCCACTACGTTTGATGGAGAAATCACAGTTGAGGTTCGCGACGCTAATTCGGACAAAACAACTTACCGTTATGCGACTCCATTGCAGATGAGTAAAACTGATCGGAAGCATAAAAAACTCTATATCTATTATCCAAAAACCAAAGTAAAACTACTCATACAACTAGTGCGATCAGAAAGATATGATCAAAAAATTGAGACATCTATTTCAGAACCACGTGCAATACAGGAAATTATTCCACCAACACCGATTGCAAACAAAGACTATTTCGTGTTAGTATTAGCACCAAATGGAGACAAATTACAGAAAATAATTAACAAAAAACAATTAACTGACGACGGAACACAGGTGCATATTAAATACCTTCCAAATTCACACGCAATGCCAACACGATGGATAGGTTATAGTGCTGTTGATTTGGTTGTTATTCGTGAGGTTTCACTTACAGAGAGACGTGTTTCTAAACAGCAACAGGCAGCATTATTAGATTGGGTGCAGCGCGGTGGGACACTTGTCGTATCTGGCGGTAGCAATTTTCGTAACTTACGGGATAGTTTCATTGAACAATTTCTGCCGGTAAAATTAATACGGGAAGAGACGATTGATAAGGTGCCATCTACCTTGCAACAACAATTTGGATTTGGGACCAAAGACAATGCAATATCCACGTTTAAGAGTACCAAACTTGAACCTAAGCCTGAATGTCACACGTTGCTCGGAGCAGATGAACAGATTTACATCGCGAAACGGCACTTTGGCAGCGGACAGATAATATGTTTTGCGTTTGATTACAACGCACCACCATTTTCAGAGTTGAAGGCGGGAGAAACCTTTTGGCGGTGGCTACTCAAAACACACGGAAAATCACCTCGGTTTTTTGCTGATCGATACGCACCGTTTCGGCAACACGATGAAGAGATTCATGAACAGTTTCTATCGAAAATGCCAACGCAGATTCCACTCATTAAATTTTTGGCTATTGTCCTACCGGTATATCTGCTTAGTGTTGGCGGTCTTTTACTCTATTCTGGAAAGCGCGGGCATTCCACACAAAACAAAGCGCGTCGTTATTGGATCGGTGGATTAATTCTCGTGCTTGTATCTGTTAGTGCCATCGGTGTTGCGCGGGCTATGCTACCTAAGAAGATAGAAACAGACCAATTTTCAATATTATCAATCTATCCTGAACGAGAAAACGCTCACGTGCAAACTTACGTATCTCTCAGAGCTACTGCTCATACTAAAACGTCAATATCATTAACACCAAACACTTTTGTTCGTCCTTTGAGGATTGAAAATGTTGTAAAGTCAGCACAATTCGGACAAGGATCAACGTCTCAGTTGCAAGAAGTCACTATAGAACCGTGGAGTCCCAGCACTTATGTGAAAGAAACTTATTTCCCGTTGGATACACAAAAGACTCCGATAAAACTTGAGAATACATGGAGAATTAAAGGTCAAGAAGCAACCTACTTGGGGGAAGTCACACTCGGTAAGAGCGACATAAGGTCACCAAATTCACCACGTGAAACGTTAAAAAAATTACCTCCCCACGAAGGACTTGATGAAACTCGTAAAACGTTTGCACAGATTTTACAACGGGAAGGGGTACTACAATATCTGTCCAAATTGGAAAGTTTACTTCCCATGGACATGGACAAACCTCAGTTCCGCACTGTAGTAATGGGGTGGATTGCTGAGTCGGATCAGTTTTCAACAGCGATTCCGCCTATGTCGGTTGAGAAAAATGTTACCATAGGCGATGAAACGTTAGTTATTTTGTATCTTGATGAAAAAAATGCAGGTTTATAGTCTTACCCTATCAAGTGCAAAAGATTAAAGGTGAACAGATGGATGTGCTATCGCTCGGAATTTTTGTCGCTGATGTGCTTGGAAAACCAATAGATCATTTTCCTGAGAAGGGAAAATTGGTGCTTTTTGATGAACTGGAAATCCATACTGGTGGTTGTGCCAACAACACAGCGATTGCACTCACACGGCTTGGTGTTTCCGTTGGAACTATGGGTAAACTCGGCAATGATCGTTTTGGTGATTTAATCCTGCATACCCTTGCAGAAAATCAGGTTGACACAGCCGGTATACAGCGGGATGTAAACGTGAACACCTCTTTTACATTCGTGGCAATTGCTTCCGATGGCGAACGAAGTTTCTGCCACTACATCGGCGCGAACGGTGAACTTAGCGAAGATGATCTCAATTGGGATATCATAAAAACTGCCAAAATTCTCCATATCGCAGGTGCACTCGTGATGCCTCGATTTGATGGACAACCAATGGCGAACGTCCTTCAAAAAGCGAAAACATTAGGAATAACGACCTCGCTTGACACCGCATGGGATGCAACAGGGAAGTGGCTGGAAACGTTGGAACCGTGTCTGCCGTTCGTAGATATCTTTCTGCCGAGTTTGACAGAAGCACAGCATCTGACAGGTAAATCCGAAGTGCGCGAAATCTCCACCTTTTTTCGGAACTACGGCATCAGCACCATCGGACTTAAAATGGGGGAACGCGGCAGTTACGTTTCAACTCCTGAAGAGGAACTCTTTGTCCCAGCATATCCCGTTAACATTGTTGATGCAACCGGTGCTGGCGATGCCTACGTGGCAGGATTTCTCACAGGAACGGTGAAAGGATGGGACCTTAAAACGACAGCTGAATTAGCATCCGCAACGGGTGCCGCCTGTGTGACCGCAATTGGAACTACTGCAGGTATCCAAAACCTTGAAGAAACCATGAAAATCTGTAAAGGCAGCACAGTATTATAAGTGCGAAAATAGGAACTCACAAAATGGATGAAACTGCTATCGTTCAAACAGAAAACCTATCAAAATGGTATGGCGAAGTAATGGGGGTGAATGATGTTACGCTGCAGATTCACCCTGGAATTACCGGTTTGCTTGGTCCCAACGGTGCAGGCAAAACAAGCTTACTCAAATTAATGACAGGTCAACTCAAACCGAATAAAGGGGACATCACTGTCCTCGATCAACCTGTCTGGAATAACTATCTTTTAACACGGCGGGTTGGCTACTGCCCGGATATAGAATTAGCCTACCAATTTATGACCGGTTTTGAGTTCATCGCTTTTTTTGCAACGTTGAGTGGATGTGAAAAATCGGAAGTAAGATTTCAAAGTTTGGATGTGCTTGAAACTGTAGATATGTTTTCAGCAAAGGACAAACCGATCGGATCCTACAGTAAAGGGATGCGACAACGCATAAAACTTGCTCAAGCACTCGTGCATAAGCCGGAACTTCTTTTCCTTGACGAACCGCTGACTGGACTTGACCCTGTCGGCAGACGACATATCATAAATCTGCTCGCTAAACTTGCAAAACAAGGGACCAGTATTGTTGTCTCAAGTCATATCCTATATGAAATAGAAGCAATGACAGAAACGATACTACTTATCCATCAAGGACGGATCCTTGCAGAAGGAACTATTTCCGATATACGCGAACTGATTGATGAACACCCACACAAAGTCTATCTTAGTGCTGACGAACCGCGCCGCTTAGCACAAGTCTGCCTCCCTTTTGATGATATTCTCAGTGTCACTTTTGGCGATGCTACAGGGGATGTTATCATTGAAACAGCAAAACCGGACGCTTTTTACGCCCGACTCCCCCAAATTCTTATTGAAAATAAATTGAACGTATCCCAACTCTACTCACCTGACGATAATTTATCTGCTGTCTTTAAGTATTTGGTTGGGTAAATGTCTCTCATTACTAAAACAAAAATAATTAAAAAGGAAAATATTAACATGAAAAGATCACATCTTACCACAATATTTAGTTCATTTCTCTTCATTACAATTCTATGTCCATCTATTATTTACGCCCAAGACTACACACGATGGGATTTACCCGAAGATGCAATTGCACGCCTTGGTAAAGGTCGAATAAGCGATATGCAGTATTCACCAGATGGCGCGCGTCTGGCGGTTGCGACTTCTATTGGTATTTGGGTCTATGATGCAATAACCTATCAAGAACTCCAACTCCTTACCAAACACAGAGATAAAGTTGACTGCATCGCCTTCAGTCCAGATGGAAGTATACTCGCCAGTGGGGATAATTGGGGCGCAATTCATCTTTGGGAAGCTGACACAGGAGAGCATAAACGAGAACTCGTTGGACATAGATACCAAGTCGGATGTCTCGCCTTCAGCCCGGATGGGGATACCCTTGCAAGTGGTAATACGGAGGGGGGAATCCACTTATGGGATTTATTAACTGGTGAAAAAAAGAAGACGCTTGAAGGACACGTAGATTATGTTACAAGTCTCGCTTTCAGATCAAATGCGTTCACACTCGCAAGCGGGAGTGTAGATGGAACCATCTGTCTTTGGGATTGGGTTTCAGGTGAACGCAAACAGACACTTGATGGACACCAAGGTTCTGTTATTAGTGTCGCTTACAGTCCGGATGGGAATATGTTAGCAAGTGGTGACGAAGACAGGACTATCCGCCTGTGGGACACAACCACAGATGAAATAAAGAAAACCCTCACCGGGCATGGGGCAAGGGTGAATAGCGTCGCCTTCAGTATAGATGGAAATATACTGGCAAGTGGGAGTTTTGACAACACTATCCGCATGTGGGATGTGAATACAGGTGAACAAAAGAAAAATCTTAGCGGACATGGTGCGCGTATTACTGTTGTCACCTTCAGTCCGGACCTGAGAACTATAGCGAGTGGTAGTTTAGATGGCACAATCCATATTTGGGGAGTGGTTTCTGGTGAGATAATGCATACATATACTGAACATACTGCCGAGGTATTCAGTCTTGACTTCAGTCCCGAAGGAAAAACACTCGCAAGTGGAAATGGTGATGGCACCGTCCATCTTTGGGATACCACATCAGGAGAACACAAAAAAGCACTCATTGGACATAGGTTAAATTATGTCTACAGTGTTGATTTCAGTCCTGATGGAAGTGTATTGGCAAGTGCAGGTCTTGATTCTACTATTCGTCTATGGGATACTGCTTCAGGAGAACATAAGAAAACGCTCAATGGACACTCAGAAGCTGTCCATAGTGTTGCGTTCAGGCCGAATGGAAACATACTTGCAAGTGGAAGTGGGGACAAAACTATCCGCCTATGGGATGTAAACATAGGCACGGAAAAGAAAATCATCAGAGGACATACAGGGCGTGTCTTAAGTATCACCTTCAGTCCGGCAGGAGAAACACTCGCAAGTTCAAGTAACGACGGAACGATCCGTCTTTGGAATGCCACGTCGGGTGAACACAAGAAAACACTTTCTGTGGAACCAGAGAATGAGGATCCAGAGAATAAGAAACCAAATTCTATCCATTGCGTTCGCTTTAGTCCAGATGGAAACACGCTCGCAAGCGTGCATCAAGATAAAACAGTCCATCTATGGAATGCAAACACAGGCGCACACAAGTCGACGCTCATAAAGCATAGTTCTGAGATCAGTAAGATCGCTTTCAGTCCGGACGGAAAAATGCTCGCTACTGGTTGTTTTGACAAGACTGTCCGTATTTGGGATGTAGTATCGGGAGAACTTTTGCAGACATTCAAGGAACATAAAGATGAAGTTCGAAGTATCGCCTTCAGTCCGGATGGAAATATGCTTGCGAGTGGTGGGTGGGAAGGCACGGTGTTTCTGTGGAATGTTGCTTCCACCACCGACCCGACAGGTGACCCGAAATAACAAGATGTCAAATTAACTCAACAACCTATTGCGAATTGACAGCGCGCTTACAAAGCGCGCTTACAAAAAAGTGGTAGCCGTATCCATTTTCCAAAAACGAAATTATCCTGCTACTCTTCGCTTTATTCAACAAACTCTCAACACAATTTCTCGTTGCCCACCAACAAATCCGACACCTCAATAACCTGTTGATGTGGTAAAATAGTAATCCATTGCATCTTATTGTCCATTGAAAATAATATCTCTTGAAATCCTTCTTTTTTTCAGAATTATGTAACCATTTCGTACGCAACTCGCGTCACTATATACTGATACCATTTCTGAATGATGGCATCACATTAACAAAAAACGCGTTTGTAGTCGCGCAATTCACGCGCCTCTTATATTCAACATAAGATGCGCTTTAAAATGTCATAAATACTCCGTAATGGTATTTTATTTATCAGAATTGGTATGATAAGACGTGAATCAATCAGTCTATTATTTTCTTTGATTGAGGTGTCTGATGAAAAACGAAGATGTTGCACTGATACGCCGTATCCTCGCGGGTGATGAAAACGCTTTTGTGAGTTTAGTGAAAAAATATCAAAAGCAGGTTCACGCACTCGCTTGGCGGAAGATAGGCGACTTCCATATCGCCGAAGAAATTACGCAGGACACCTTCCTTAAAGTCTATCAGAAACTTTCTACGCTGAAAGATCCAAATCAGTTTTCTGGGTGGTTATATGTAATTGCGACCAACCAATGCCGCGCATGGCTTCGTAAGAAAAGGATAGAAACTGAATCACTTGAAGAGACAGATATTGCGTTAGTAGAAGGCGGAGCATATTCCCGATATGTTGCCGATGAACATGCGAAAACTACGGTTGAGGCACAACGCGAAGTGGTTAAAAAGCTGCTTGCGAAACTGAAAGAGAGTGAACGCACGGTGATGACACTCCACTACTTCGGCGACATGACGTGTGAAGAGATTAGCCGATTTTTAGGTGTATCTACAAGCGCGATCAAGCTCCGACTTCACCGAGCTAGACAGCGTTTACAAAAGGAGGAACCGATGATCCGAGAGGCACTTAGCAACTTCCAACTATCCCCAAACCTTACCGAGAACATCATGCAAGAAATTCCACGTATCAAACCCGCTGCACCATCAGGTAGCAAACCATTAGTACCGTGGGTATTAGGGGCATCAACTGCTCTTTTGATTGTGCTGATGCTCGGAATGGGAAGTCAATACTTAGCCCGTTTCCAACAACCTTATAGCTTAGATGGACAGTCTGAGATGATGGTGGAACTCATTGACGCACCTATTGTGCAAAATGTTGAGGGAAAACCGGATGTCCGAAATCAGTTAGGAGAACAGAATGATAATAACGGTAAAGACGATGGCATCGGCCAGGAATCAAATCAGGTTTTGTCTGATAAAGAAGATAATACACAGTGGAGACTACCAGATGCGACGAAAATTCATCTCAGAACAGGTGGAATAATAGCTAATCTCGCGTTTTCACCAGACAGCACACAATTGGCAGTAGCAAGTAGTGTTGGGATTTGGATTTATGACAGACAAACCAGTGAAGAACTTAATCAGCTTAGAGGAGATACGGGACTGCCAGATTTCATTAGTTTCAGTCCGGACGGAAAAACACTCGCCAGTGGAGAGAAAATGATTGTGTTATGGGATGTTCCTACAGGGCAGCAAAAGACAGTTCTGACAACAAGACTAGATGAAGCAGGTGTTATGAGTTTGAATTTCAGTGCTGATGGTAGATTTCTGGTAAGTAGTCATAGAGATGGCACGGTCCGATTGTTTGACGTTGCTACAGCTCAACAGAAAACTATTCTCACCGGGCATACAGGTGAGGTTTGGTGTGTAAGTTTCAGTCCTGATGGGAAAACACTCGCAAGTGCATGTGGAACGGAATTGTGGTTATGGGATGTTACCACCAAAAAATACAAGTCTATTGACATCGACCTTGAAGTTTATGATGAAAAACAGGGAGGTGAAAAAATCTTTAGGAATCCTGTTGTTTTCAATTTAAGTTTTAGTCCTGATGGGAAAACACTTGCTACAGCACACAAAGATACTACGGTTCGGTTATGGGATGTTGAAACAAGAACAGCAAAAACTATACTCAAAGGACATACGGATTTTGTCATGAGTGTCTGTTTCGCTCCAGATGGCAAAACACTCGTAAGTGGAAGTTGGGATAAGACAGTACGATTATGGGATGTTGTAACGGGACATCACAAAGCAACACTTGAAGGTCATAACGAAATAATTAAAGGTGTAGCATTTTCTCCTGATGGAAAAACCATAGCAAGTGGAAGCGTGGACGGCACAATTTTTCTATGGAACCTCACGTCCTCAGATAACACCCTAGATGATGCAAATTAGTTTCCATGTCTACGGCTAAGTGTGGACTTAAGAATTAACCAACATCCTCGGTAGGCTGTCCTAACTGCACCAACACACTGATATTCGGTTCGTCAGTTGCCAACGCTGCGAAACTACTATCACAGATAGCGCGCCGAATCCCGCGCATGAGACTGACGTAAAAATACAAGTTGTGCAGTGTGTGCAGTTGCGAACCGAGAATCTCATTTTCTACATGCAGGTGTCGGAGATAGGCGCGTGTGAAATTTTGGCAAGTATAGCAATTACACGCTGGGTCCAAAGGACTATAATCACGCGTATATTTCGCATTGCGAATTCGGACGATACCTTCAGATGTAAAGAGTGAACCGTTGCGCGCATTCCGAGTAGGCATAACGCAATCGAACATATCAATACCGCATCGGACCCCATAAACTAAATCTTCAGGCGTGCCGACACCCATCAAGTAGCGAGGCTTGTCTTCCGGGAGCAGTGGTGCGGTATATGCCAACATCTCATACATCAAATCCTTTTCTTCACCAACACTCAAACCACCGATGGCATACCCCAGAAAATCAAGTGATACCGTACCTTCCACACTGGCACGGCGGAGGTTGTGCTCCATACCACCCTGCACAATCCCAAATAGTAGTTGATGCGGATTTTGATGTGCTTTTTTGCTCCGTTCTGCCCAACGCAACGTCATTTCCATTGAATTTTTGAGATACTCGTATTCATTTGGCAACGCGGGACATTCGTCAAAAATCATGATAATATCTGCACCGAGTGCATTCTGGATTTCAATGGAACGTTCGGGACTAATAAAACGTTCCGTGCCATCTATAGGAGAACGAAACGCGACACCCTCCTCTGTTATCTTCCGCAGTGGGCCGAGGCTAAAGACTTGAAACCCGCCACTATCGGTTAATATCGGTTTATCCCATCCCATAAACGGATGCAAACCGCCTACCTCTTGGACAATTTCATGCCCAGGACGCAGATAAAGGTGGTAAGTATTCGCAAGGATAATCTCTGCCTGAATCTGTTCAGTGAGGACTTGTGGCGTGCACGCCTTCACAGTACCACGGGTGCCCACAGGCATAAAAATAGGCGTATTTACATCGCCATGTGCCGTATGAAGTTTGCCAACGCGTGCTTCAGTCTCTTCGTCTTTATGGATGAGAGTGTAGGATTTTTGACTTGTTTCCATTGTCGGCATTTTACCACAACCTTATCCAATAATCAAGTCTAATGATAGAATTCATTCTGTATTTGTTATTGATTTTATAGACTAAATTTGCTAAAATAACAAAAAATTCTTGAGAGGATACAAAATAATGGAATGTATATTTTGTGCGATTGCAGAGGGTAAGATTCCTTCAGCCAAAGTATATGAAGACGAACACGTCTTCGCTTTTATGGACATTGCCCCTGCGAACCCCGGACATCTTGTGGTTATACCGAAGCAACACTATCGAAATATCTTTGATTTGCCCGCGGAGATAGGCAGTAAAATTATGGAAGCCACGATACCGCTTGCAGCAGCGATCCGTGAGGCTTTGAACCCCGATGGTCTCAACCTGGTCCAAAATAACGAAGCAGCGGGATTTCAGACTGTTTTCCATTTCCATCTGCACATCATTCCGAGATGGGAAGGAGACCCGTTGAGACCTCCATGGCAACCGAGAGAAGTAAATACAGAAGAAATTAGTAATATTGCGGCGAAAATTCGAGAAGCTTTATAGAACTAATCCAACAATCCTTATTTTAAGAGAGAATCCTATGAACGTTTTGATTACCTCGGCTGGTTCCGAATTGGCGCGCAGGTTAGCGGCAGCCACAGCAGAATCACATACGATCCGACTAACAGAACTTGAACCTATTGATACCACCAACGTATCAGGATGCGAATTTGTTCAGAGTGCGTTAGGGCACGACGAGGCAACAAATGAGTTGGTGCAAGGCATGGACACCATTGTTCATATCGCAGCAACACCGCCCGAACTTATGGTAAACGCAGACGAACCAGAGAACTACGAGATTGATTATCAGACGCGTTGTACCTATAACTTGTTGATGGCTGCATCTGCTGAGGGTGTGAAGCACTTCATTTACGCCAGCACGCTGCGTTTGTTTGAGCAACACGGTGAAGATTGGACCGTCAAAGAGAATTGGAGACCACGTCCCAGTACGGATAGTTTTGTGCTATCAAAACATCTCGGTGAATTCACTTGCAGAGAATTCGCACGGGAAGGAAAAATCAATGTAACATGCCTCCGACTCGGTGCTATTACCACTGCTGAAGAAACGGCAAATGCGGAGTTCAACTCAATGTGGCTTGAAATAAACGATGCTGTTGCTGCCTTTCAAGGTGCAATTGAAGCACCATCAAGATGGGGTATCTTTCACGTCCAGTCGGAATTCCCCGGTTCACGTTTTTCCATCGGTAAAGCGAAGGGACACCTGAAATTCAATCCGCAATTTGTGCCACCGACAAAACAGTAAGCACACCGTGTGCCGAACACAAACATGAGGAGATAACAAATGAAAGTTCTGATTTTAGGTGGCAACGGATACCTCGGACCACACGTTGTCAAAGCATTAGAACCCTACTACACCTTGCGTGTGACGGACATCAACGACATTGAGACAAAACATGAATCGATGCACATTGATGTCAGTTCATTAGATCAGGTCATGCGAGTAGCAGAGGGAATGGACACTATTATCAACTGCTCAGTGCTTCGCCATGATCGGCAGTTAGCATTTGATGTTAGCACACATGGGGCATACAACACGATGCGCGCTGCTGTTGAACACGGTATCCGCCGTGTCATCAACACAGGTCCCCACTTCACCATCCAAGGAGATGCCTATACCAGTTGGGATTTCGAGATTAACCCAGATGTTCCACCAAAGACAAGCATAGGTCTTTATCCATTGACGAAAGGGCTTGGACAGGAAATCTGTAAAGTTTTCACCGAGCATTACGATATCTACGTTCTCTGTTACCTATTTCTCAATTTCCGTGAGACAGATGACCCAGCGGAAGGAACAGATATAAATTCATTCGCTGTGAGTTGGCGGGATGCGGGTGAGGCATTTCGGTTAGGATTAGAAATTGATCTGGAGGAATTACCATCACGGTGTGAGATTTTTAACATTTTCGCTGATTTGCCGCATCAGCAGTTCTCAAATGTCAAAACGAAACGGATTTTAGGGTTCAAACCCCAAGATAACTTTGAGCGGATGTGGCATAAGAAGAAATGCAATAAGTAGTTTCGGAATTGAGAATTCACAGAAAAACCGCGCATAATTTTCACCATGCGCGGTTTAGATTATCTACTCTTTATCAGTTTTTATGGTTTTACCTTTAGAGTTATGTTCGTAAATTGTTCTCGTAGGGTTAATAACTGATGGCATCTTATTTGGGTCTCTGCCGTTCTCAGTCCATTCAATCCATTCAGCGTCCCTTTCAGCCTTGCCTTCAGCACGAATCTTGTCTTTAAAAGCTTTTACAGACCCTAACATCAACATGGTTACACCCTCCAAAATATGTGATACTATAAAAAATGATCCGACCGTGAGTGTCATTAAAACAGCAGTTCGTGTTAGAAATGTTTCACCCAAACCTTTATATGACCAATTTGTGAATAATTCAACAATACCATTCCCAACAACTATTACTAAAAAAAACCAGTGATAGACCCCGCCCTAAAGGGCGAGGCTTCCGCAAGTTTATGCGAAAGCATTTGTGGCATTCAAAGACGGACAGGACGCCTCAACACAGATGCCTACGATCCTGTTAGACAGGATGATAGGGCTGACAACTGCTAATCCAAAGGAAGCTACCCCTTCCTTAAGAATGTTTATTGCAGCGTTATGGTCTCTGTCAAGATGTGTATTACAACTTGGGCAGGTCCATTGACGATCTGCGAGAGTGAGGTTTTTATTATGATGTCTACAGACACAACAGCACTTTGTAGAAGGTGTCCACTTGTCAATCTTCAAAACCGAGCGTATCCGTTTTTTAGATTGCCATTTGAGTTTTAGCATAAACTCACCCAAGGCAAGATCCGAAATCTGTTTTCCCAAAGGCGTTTCATACCTTCAAGGTTCAAATCCTCAAAAAACATTATATCAAAGTTGCGGCACAGGTCTATAGCAAGTTTCCAATGATGATCTGTTCTTTGATTAGTAGTCTTTTTATGCATACGGGCTATACACTTTCGTGAACGCTCTTTATTATTAGAACCTTTGGCTTTTCGGGAATGCTGCTGTTGTGCTTTTGCCAGTTTATTAGCGTTTTGTTTGTCCAACATCGGAGACTCGTATCTTTTGCCGTCGCTGCCAGTCAGGAAGTCTTTGATCCCAAAATCGAACCCTTCCGCTTTACCAGTCTTGGGTTCAGGAATGACTTCGCTATAATCTTCAGTGAGCGTAATATAGATGTCTCCCAGTGCGTCCCTTGTAACTTGAACTTGTTTGATAGCACCTTGTATCTCACGATGTAAAGCAAAGCGATACCAATGCTTATTCAATCTGATTTTATACGTCGGGTGATTTCTTGCCTTTTTCTGCGCATCCAATACCTTTTCTATTCGCACTTGTTCACCAGAGAACGTCATGCCTTTATGTTTTTTACATGATTTGAAACGCGGATGTCCTCTTTTATGCGTAGACATTTCTGTAAAACTTCGGGATAGACGCTTCAAAACATTTTGCACACACCATGAATATGGAATATGCCAATACTTATATCCCTCTAAAGACTTCAGTTTTGTTAGATGCTTAGACATCTGACCATAAGAAAGAGATTTACGATAACGACGATAATAACGCATCGACAAGCCAAGAAAGTGATTCCGCACAATACCACAGATATTCAAGTCATCATGCAATCGTTTCAGACCTTTCACATGAAAAAGTTTATACGTAGTGTTTCGCATTATAGCACATCAAGTATCAAGTGTTTATCCCCTATCAAGTGGGAGATAGGCACGCCACCAAGCAGTGACGCTTGATATACCTGTCAACTTGATAAAACAAGTGGACAACATTTTAAGACGTTCGTCAAGTTTTTTCAATAATACAAGTCTTAGCCGCTACTATATCCCCGCCTTGAAAGGCGAGGTTTGGTAGCGGGAAACCTGATAAAATGCCTTAAACCACTTACGCGGAATTATAACTAACGACACATAATCGTTTTCAGTTTGATAACTTGACATATTATTTAATTATACTATAATAATAGAAATAAAGTCAAAAGAAAAGATGCACTATATCAGAGCCATTCAGTTTTCGGATTTTTGTGCGTTTAGTCGTCTAATCTTGACCGAACGGTCGCTCGGACAGCGGAGAATCTTAAACCCAAAATCTAAATTTTCGGAAAACTAAATGCCCCTAATGCACTATAGAATCCCTTGCGTTTCAGTCTCGCTATTAACTCGGCTTATGTGCCTTTGCCTTTTGTTGAATTACGAAAAGAAATGAATTATGCACACACATTGCACTTTGCAAAACGCCAAAATCTATGTTAAACTAATTGAATACAGAATCATAGGTGAGTGTAAGTAGTGTGAATAGTGCTAAGATACGCTCAGGAGGAATAGCAATGGCAAGTGTTGAAACCCCGACAGAACTAAAGGTTGAACATTTATTACGTGGTGTTAAAAAGTTATCGCCGTTTGAGTTAGATGAATTTACCCAGAAATTTGCCGAATGGCAGCAACAGCAAGAAAATTCGGTCAGTGAAGAGGTTAATCCTAATGCTTCGGATGAAGATGTGTTGGCATTTATCAAGAAAAATTCGGAGCTGCCCGAAAAAGAGAATCGCCGGTATTGGCAGTTGCGGCGTAAGTCTGATAATGAAACCTTGACTGATGATGAATTGCCGGAGTATCAGGAACTCGTACGAAGGCTAACGGTTTTGAACACTAAGCGTCTTGAAGGCATCGCGATTTTAATGCATCGTTGGGGAAAACCAGCAGAGGAAATTATCGAAAAATTTGGATTAAAAGCGGGGAACGATGTACTCTGAACGGGTTTCTCGCTCACTACGTCTTCGTGTACAGGAGCGTGCTAAAGGACTCTGTGAATACTGTCAAGCACCTGCCAATTGTGCTAGTGCCTCTTTTCACTGTGAGCACATCTATCCTCGGAAAATTGGAGGTAGAACCTCATTAGATAACTTAGCATTGGCTTGTCCATGGTGTAATTCCGCTAAACATACTAAAACGCATGCCCTTGATCCACAAACAGACCAGCGAGTCCCGCTCTTCAACCCTAGCCTAAAACATTGGCACCGCCATTTTATGTGGAGTGAAAACTTTCTGCATATAATTGGGCGCACGCGCTCCGGCAGAGCGACAGTTGAGGCGTTAAATATGAACCGTCTTGAACAAGTAAATATGAGAATAGCATTACGATCTATGCGAAAATACCCACCAGAAATTGACCGTTTAGACGGTTAAACTCTACATTATGAAGATTCAAATCTTTGCACATCGGGGTGGTATGGGGCGCGCACCCGAAAACACACTCGCCTCTTTTAAGCAAGCACTCACAGACGGTGCTAATGGATTTGAATGTGATGTCTGCCTTACCCAAGATAAGCAACCTGTGCTGATTCATGTCGCTTTTAACCGAGATGATATACGTAAAGCTACCGGATGTACGACTCCCCGCAGTAAGCTAAAATGGAAGGATGTGCAACAATTAACGTCGCTAAATTCCAATGAACCCGTTGCCCATCTTGATGATGCACTCAGATTTGTACGTGAAAACCAGATGCCGTGCTTTGTTGAACCGAAGACCGACACACCTGAACTCCTCCCAATCATCATAGAACGGATTCATCATTTTGAGGTTGTTCACCTCGTCAGCATTCTCACCTTTTACATCCAAAAACAATTGCTTATTGATGCCAAACGATTAGAACCACGACTCCAGACAAGCGCTATTTTGATCAATCCATTGGCAAACTTTCTTAAAGCAGCCACCATGATTGATGCAAACCGTATTATTTTCGGATGGAGCAAAACCAATCATTTTGAAATCTATAATTCCATTACACGTTCCATCCCACAACAAGTTGATGAACTTCAGACAAACGGAATTGTTGTTGAAGCGGGGTTTATTCAAAATATCAAAGACGTTTCTTGGGCGGTGAAAAACGGCATCCAAGGACTATGGGTAGACGACGTGCCTTACATCAAAAGATGTCTGGAACAGATTGAACACAAAACAGGATCAAAATAACGAAAATATGAACGTTAGCATCTGTAACCCACTTCTCAGAACACCATTATCCCTTATTGTAGACGACTCCTGTCCGGTAATCAATTTAACCTATTATTGGATTCAGCAACGGCATGCATGGAAAGCACGACATCAACCGGGTGTTCACCCTGAACGATGGGAAGGTAATGCCACGCAACTCAAAAAAATGCCACCAGCTATCCCCGCAGATTTTGCATGGGAGTGGGCAGAATGGTGTTGGGAAAACGGCGTGAAAGGCAAATTTAGCCTTATTCCTTACCCCGCTGGAATGGGACGCGTTGATGAAGGATTCCCCGATTTTCCAATACACGAATATCAATCTTGGCTACGAATTTATCGGGAAATTATTTGGCCAAACTTCGATTTAACACCAGAGATGCTCACCCATACTGCTGTCGTTGATCTGGAGACGTTGGCACTGACTGAAGCGTGGGAACAGGTTGAATGGGTAGATCCTCCCGTTGACAACAGACTGACAGACTATATCATCGCATCAATGGAAATGCTCAATAACGTCGGTATTCCGTGTGAGGGTGTAACGAGTCCTGGCGCATTCGGTAAACGCCAAGAGGAAGCGTATGCAAGAGCGGTGTTAACCGCATCACAAGAGGTCAATAATAATCCCTGTCCTTTCTACTTTCTTTGGCTTAAACACGATGAACTTCCAGATGTGCCTATCTGGCATGCTGATAAACAGAATGGGAGCGCGATTGCCAGTATTGTTGCATGCGCTGGTGACTGGTTCGGCGGGTGGACAGGCTACGACTTGGGAGATGCCGACCGTTTCATTACAGAAGACTTGCAAGGCGGTCGTTTACCACCCATTCTTGAGCAAGAACTTCCATGTGTTCTCGTTGGACATTGGCCCGGTTTCTATTTCAACGGAGAAAAATGTGGATTTGATGTGTTGAAAACAGTCAAATCGCGATTGGATAATTACGATCCTGATGGCACGAAAACACTTTGGATGAAAACCTCCGAAATTGGACACTACTGGATGGCACGTAAATTCACTGAAATTACGGCACTCGGAGAACAGCAGATAAAGCTTTCCACGCAATTCCCAACTGCAAACTTTACTTTAACTATTGATGCACCGATACGTCGTATCCAAATTGATGGATGGGACCTGCGCGAGGTTCATTCTCGGCGCGATTTTCAGAGAGATACGTTTCTCTGTGAGAACAAACAAACGTTCATTGCGTTTGATTTGGAAATTGGAGAAACAGAACTTGTGCTTATGGAATAAGAATACGTCCCCCACTTGCAATCACAGTTGAACCTGTCATATAACTTGATTCTTCGCTCAAAAGGAATGCTATCACGTCTGCCATCTCATACGGTTCACCAAGCCTACCAAGTGGTGTTGTAGAGCGGAGTTGCTCCACCATCTCTTCAGATACCTCACTTAGCATATCTGTCGCTATTGCCCCCGGTGCAACCGAATTGATGCGGATATTGTGCTGTGCAAGCGGTCCACAACACGATTTTGTCAGGGAAATCACACCGGCTTTTGCTGCTGCATACGGCAGCTGATCCGGACGCACTGCTAACGCCGCAATTGACGACACATTGACGATACGTCCAAACTTCTGTGCGATCATGCCCGACTTGACTGCCCACAACACGTTGAAGGGACCCGTTAGGTTAATCGCAATAATCCGATCCCAATGTTCAGGGGTAAGTTCATCAAACGCCATATCGCCAACATCCCCGGCATTGTTCACCAACAATTCAATTGCTCCGAGTTCTTTTGTTACTGCAGCAACCATTCTGTTTACGGCTTCTCTGTCCGAGATGTCTGCTTGAAAAGGTAATGCTTTCTGTCTATATTCACTGTAGATTTCAACACAGACATCTTCCGCTATAGCATCGGATCGGGAATAGTGAACGGCAACGGTTGCACCTTCACTTGCAAGTTTGAAAGCAGTTGCCTTTCCAATACCGCGGCTTCCTCCGGTTACCAAAGCAACCCTTCGCTGGAATTTCATTAATATCTTCTCCTACAAGAGTTTCTGTAGTTGTTTCCTCACATCATCTGCAATTGGTGTTGTGGTAACAGTGAAATTTGCGCTACTTCCGCTGTAGATGCCCACGGCGCGCATCAGGATGAATTACACTCACCCACTGCACACCTTTAACGACATCATCTGGAATATGTCCATGCTCAACACCTGTAGGAGTGACAACTAAATCCCCTGGTCCTATACGATAGGATTGAGATTGTCCATCATCAGTTCTGAGTGTTACCGTTGTCGTGCCTTCCGTGAAATACCAATACTCATCGAAATCGTGATAGTGGAGCTCAGTTGGGTGTTCTTTAGAAACAACAAAAGCTCCGATTGTCGTCATATCCGGAGTATCAAGAACTTTTCCGAGCGTATCACCGACCCGTTCTCCCTCACCGAGTCGGATGATACAGAGATTCGTATCCATTAGATGACTCCGATGTCTTTTAGGTGCTGCAGTGAATCTGCCACGCGAGCCTTAACGCCTGCTTCATCAAGGTTTTCACCCTCAATACCCTCCAATTCCATTGTGAAGGGACCATAAAAACCAGAGTCGTTCAATGTCTGGAATACGGTTTTGTAATCAACTACGCCTTCTCCGAGGGTCGGAAAATTCCATGTCCTATATCCACCGTTTGTATCCTTGAGGTGAACAGCACCGACATACTCAATAATCTTCTGCACTTCTTTGACAGCAGTGACATCATGATTATAGTAATAGACGTTGCCAGTATCAAAATTGATGCGGATATTCGGATGGTCAACCGCTTTCATTGTTTCAAGCGCAATGTCACCGTTGTGTGCCATATCTGGATGTGTTTCTAAACAGACTTTAATGCCGAATGGCGTAGCATTTTCACCGATGGCGCGGAGACGGTCATATACAACGTTTCGGTCTGCTTCACCCGCGTGGACGCTAACAAAGATAATCTTCGTCCCCATCTCATTCGCGATTTCTAACGTTGACTGAAAATCCTCAACAACCGTGTCAGATTGAACATTACAACTGCCGAGTAAACTTGTCGCAGTGAGTCCGTGTGCTTTCAATTCTGACTGTAACGCTTCAACTCCACCAGCCGAAGGCACACCAATTTCTACGTTGGTCAAACCTATTTCTGCTAAGTGTGAATATGCATTCACACCAAATTGTCGATAACTTCCTAAGTTACACGCGATAATACTTTTCATAATAATCTCCTAGTGAATGGTTAAAAATGGTAGCGGCTTTATGGAATTTTCCTTAGAACCGTATTGTTCAATAAAATTTCAAGTCCTAACAATAGTGCTGCTGGAATTAGGAAATATGCTGCTAACTCTTGCTGATCCGTATAGTTAACAACCTTAAATTTTGTCTTTTCAAGTTTGTCAATTTCAGCATAGACGTGTTTCAACGATTGAACGTTTGTAGCGCGGAAATAACGGGCACCAGTCGTGCTAGCGATTAGTTTGAGTGTATCTTCATCAAGGTAGGTTGGTATTTCGCGATAACGTTTCCCAAACGTTGTATCTTCATAAGGAATAAGAGAACCTCCCTCTTTACCCATACCGATAGTGTATACCTTAATCCCGAAGGATTGCGCGAGTGATGCTGCGGGTCCAGGCTCAATCGTTCCAGCGTTGTTTTCACCATCTGTTAACAAAATAACAATCTTGGCTTTTGCGTCTGAATCTTGTAGCCGATGTGTGGTTGTTGTAATTGCATCACCGATAGCCGTTCCATCTTGCAACTGACCACCCATTGCTACCTCTACGTCATCAAGTAGTTCTATCAAAACTGAATAATCCAGTGTGAGCGGACAAAGTGTAAAACTTTCTCCAGAAAAAACGACCAACCCGATTTGATCACTGTCCCGATGTTTGAGGAAATCACGGATAACTGATTTCGCAGTTTGAAGTCGGTTCGCATCCTTAAAATCCTCTGCACGCATGCTTTCAGAGACATCAAGTGCTAAGAAGATATTAATACCTTCCGTGAAACGCCTCTCTCGGCTTTGCGAAAGTTGTGGTCGGGCAAGTGTAAAGATGAGAAGTGCTATTACGATGAACCTTGTCACCTTTAGTAACGGTAGTAGTTTGACAGAAAATGTTCTCGGAATTTGTCGGACTCCTTCAAGTTCACTGATGCGAATGGCAGGCAAGCCTGATCGCTTCTGCATCCGTTGAAGGGACAGTGTCAACAGCGGCAATATGACGAACAGACTGAGAAAAATCGGAGATTCAAGATGCATTATTAACGCACCCTTTCAGACCAATGAATGTTTTTACTCTGGCTTTGTGACGACATTGCACTTATGATTGATAGGATAGAGATCCCAATGCCAATAACGTTGAAAAGGAGAAATGTCACCCAGTCAACATGTGGTATCTCAGTAGCCATAAAGTACGGAATAAAGCCAAAAATCACTGCAAGCGGTTTTAAGCGTCCAGCAAGAAGGGTACTACCAAGTGTATAAAAGATTGCGGTTTTACCACATAACGCAAGCGGCACTAAAAGGCAGATAATCAACAATAGGAATGGAAACCCTACAATTGAAAGTATTAGTACCGTGCCAACTACAGGGATTACAATAAACATTAAGAAACCAAATAATATACTCCCAATTGGTCTCTGTGCCAACAGAGAACTTACTGCATTGATCGGCTTTTGAAATGTTACCGCAATTAAGAGGTAGGCCAAAAGCAGAAGCGCAAATTTCATGGTAGTCAACCGAAAATTCCTATGTTTGCTGATATCCCAGACCGAATGCGGATGCATCAGCAGATTTGCTGTAGCTGGCAGGATTCTCCAATTATTGCTTACACTGTAATCCTTCACGGATTCAAGATTGCCGATTATCTGTCCACCAACTACTTGTACCATACCTTTTACTTGAGCACCCGGTACGAGTTCAACATCTCCTCCGATCACTAACACATTTCCTGTTACTGTTCCATGTATAGTTGCATCACCGGAAATCAGGACAAGCGTTGTCATGACTTGATCAGGTTTCACATGGTAATCGTTAACAATCCTGAAAACTCGTCGTCTCCCTTCCCACTTCGGTGGTGCTGACGTAGGCACATCAAGTTGTTCGTCTGCCTCTGTTGTCTCAATAGGAGGAGTTGCCTGTTCGTCACCATCTACGGAGATTTCTTCAAGTGTAGATGGTGTGTCATTTTCAGTCTTGGGATTCTCGCTCTCTAAGACCCCTTCCTCTTTTGTTGTAGAAGGCGTTTCTGGTGTTGATGGCGAAACGACCTCTGTCCCCTGCTTGTCTTCCTTCGCAGAATTTTCTTCTTGGGTCAATGGAGAAGAGGATTCAGTTGACTGTGCAAACAGCGGTTGAACTCCAAAGACTATAATTATAATAAAAATAAATCCTATTTGTTTCATGTTCAATTCACTCAATATATAGAAAGGAAAAGTATCCTTCATAGATTAGAATAATATCCTTATCTATTATAGACAGAAAAACTATTGGTGTCAACTTTTTTTCAGCAGGAGCCAGGGCTATTTAGTTTTAAGAATATTCAGTTTATGAGTTTAACTGTGAGTTTAGGTTTTGAAGCGAAATATTGGATTGCCTTAGCGATAGTGGTATACCCTGAAAATCGCAATACCGACATAGCTGTCCTTCGCATTGCCGCCATCACTTGTGGAATTGCACCACATCTGACAGGAGAGACATCTTCCTTAAATACAACATCCCGCACCCGATGCACTTTGTTCTCTATTGTCCAATGTCCACGGAGGATAGTGAGTAAGCGTTCGGCAGACGCTTCTTCCGGACGAAGACTTGTCCTACCATATTGAACCTTGTGTGTTTCTTCACCCGTGTGCATATTTTTACGAACCTGACGATATTCAATCACTTGTGCTAAACCGGGCCAGTCCTCCAGATACACATTCAGTGCTGTGCTCGCTTTCAAACATCGCGTTTCAAGTCTGCCATGTTCTTTATCATAAGTTTGGAAACTGTCAAGTATTTCTCCCATATCAGCAGAGCCATTCAATTGTCTGGTAGTTCTCACCTGATGCTCAAATCTCTCTTCTGTAGGAGCGATCTCCGAATCGCGACCCTCTCTAAAATGTCCTGAAAACTTGAAAACTGAATGGCTCTGCCATATCAGGATGTTCCGCTTCAAGTGCTGTAGTCGCTTTGTTAGTCGTCCGTGTTGCGTCTTCGGATTGAAAAAGTGTTTCAATCGCCCAATACAGAAACGCTTGATTCTTTTGGGCAGGTTGCACATAGTCGCCACCAGCATCCACCACTTGTTCACAGAAAGCACGCTGCGTCAAAAGCGCATCCGTTGTTATGATTTTACTACTCACATCAAAGGCTTTAAGTATCTCCGTTGAGATAGGTATTTCGTTGGTTTTGTCACTGACACTTCGTTGTGTAAGTGTGACCCCTAACTCATGCGAAACAACAGAGAGTAAATGGCTTATTGTCGCATCTTGTTTATGGGTAGCACGCATCGTTTTGCCATCCATAGCGACTACTTTGAGACAATCTATCAAATCGGGACGACTTTGAATAACGGTGTTTACCCACTTTGTCAATGTCGCTTCTAAGACAACAACATCTAACTTTTTCAATAGATTGTGGATCGTTGCGGAACAGGGTGTTTTCTTATGTGTCCAACCGAGGGCTTTTACGAGTGCTAGTTGAGGATCATGCCCAAGTTGCGATGGATGTCCAGCCGTTATGTCCGCACATCAAACCGATAACCACAAGTGCGAGGATGAATACCAACGGGTGTCGCTTGTCTTTATTGTTGCGCGGATCTGGAACTTCTGCTAACATATCAAGTCCGTGGCAAGAGGGTTTTCTTGTCATGGTTCACCTCAAAAGAGTACTATTTTTTACTATAGTTTGGACAGTTTGAAGTTTTTTAGAGACAAAAAGCAGAAAAGAGGGTATCCTTTCAGTATATATATTTTATTTTGAAAGGACATTCAAAATGGACCCTCTTCTCCGCTTATATTCTATGTTATCAGAATATCAACACCACTTCAAGTATAAAAACTTCAACCATTTTCGCACTTTTGTCTTGGGTTTGATAAATACCCCGCATCGTGGCACCATGACACAGATATATCTATCAACAGAACAATCAACAACCTATTGGCCTCTACCGAAGTTTCTCTCTCGTAGCGTATGGAGTGTTGATAAAGTCACATCAGTATTGACACAACAAGTTCAATCCGTTTTCAATAAAGGTGTCTATGTCTATGATGAAACCCATTCTACCACTGATGGTCTTCAGCAATATGGCACGCATTTCTTCAGAAACACGCGGTATAACAAACGCAACAAGAACCAATCGAAGTTCCATCACGGACACGAGTTCGGTGCTATCGGTTGGCTCTGTGAAACACCACAAGGGGTGCGTCTGTTTCCGTTAGCTGCTCGGGTGATGTGTCCGGGCAAAAAACGGGATAGCAGTCTTGCGGTGCTCAAGCGTATCTGTGCTCAGATGCCTGCGGGTCTGATAGTATTTGACAGAGGCTTTAATAGACGCAAGGTGTTTACACAAATCCTTTCACAAGGACACCACTTACTCTGTCGCACAAAGTCAAATGCTGTGTTCTATTATATACCCAAGCCACCCAAGCAACAGGGACAAGGTAGACCGAAACGTTATGGAGGTCGTGTGCATCTACCCTATCTGCAGTATAGAGATATCATCGTGAAAAACAAGACCCTTTCTGTCGCAGACAAAATCGTGCGCACAAAGATGTGTCCGGTAGATGTGCGGCTCGTTGTGATACGCACACGACCAAAGAAGTCTAAACCCTATCGCTATTTTTGTTTATTCACCTCCGACTTAGAACGTCCGGTAGCCGAGTTGATCCAACACTATAGAAATCGGTGGCAGATTGAAACCGCATTTCGAGATGTCAAACAGAACTTCGGTTTTGATACCTATCAACTCCGAAAACGCAAGAGTTTGAACCGGTTTGCTCAACTCAGCTTTGTCGCAGCAACTCTCACACAACTCATTTTCACAAACACAGCGACCCACACAGCAGCGGAAACGAATATAGACGATGTGCCTCTTGACTTAGAAGACGTGCTGCTGGCACTAAATAGGCATTGGTATAAAGCCAAATATCTGACACGCGGGTTGATGACCGCTTATTTGCAACGATGTTTCCAACAACAATGTTTTTCTGCGAGTTACGATACAAGACAAAACTCAAAGAAAAATCTAAAAATAGTTGAAGACTCTACATGAAAATGAGCAGATGGACATATTTGGACGATTATTTCAAAAATAATGGCTAAAGGACAGTGATTTCCAACAGAATTCAGAGATGCAAGAGTGTGGACAAACCATATTTAACTCCTGATCGGAAGTCCTGACAGGATAAAATTGTCCAAACTATAGTAAAATTAGAAAAATAATATCAAATTCGTTTGATTAGAAGTGTCTGATAGAATGTAAGAGGCGCGTGAATTGCGCGACTACGAACACAGGCAATCGTGTAAGAGGCGCGTGAATTGCGCGACTACGAACATATTCTAAAGATAAAGATAGAATGTAAGAGGCGCAATGAATTGCGCGACTACGAACGCGTTTTTGGTATTATTCATCAGCAGCAGTTTGTTGTTCCTCAGCAGCGATTTGTTCAACTATACATCCGTTC
This sequence comes from Candidatus Poribacteria bacterium, assembly GCA_965237835.1. Lineage (GTDB taxonomy): Bacteria > Poribacteria > WGA-4E > WGA-4E > WGA-3G > MSPOR6. Next base: position 4,169,397 of record OZ250160.1, read on the forward strand.
CATATCCAATGGATGTGTCTTTTAGCGGTTTCTATCCGTTTTTTTGGCGTGTAAATCACCAGGACAAGATGGCCGTTATCCACCTCAACTGTGGCTGTCTTTTCAACCTTTTTGCTGTTAGGTGGCACAGTAAGTTTTTTGATAATTGGTTTACCATTTGCCAACATATTAACTTCATGCGTTGCGGCTTCTGCGGTATGAAAGATGTTGGTAATGCGATATGTTCCGTTGGGTAGGTCAATTCTGAATGCAGCATCTTCTTTGCCAAAAACTGCATCTCTTGCAAGTGGTGAGGGCCCCTCTGGTCCGAGATACGCTGCACGCGGCGAGATTCTCCAGTTTGTTTTATTCAGCGGATCCGTTGGATTCCACTCCGTATCCCATCCAAATTTACCATCCTGATACATTGTTTTGGGTCCGACAATGTGGTAGTTCTCTTCGGCTTCAGCATTATCAGGCTGCATATCAAAATGGATAATCAGGTTACCCTCCTCTGTCTTATCCCAAAGTTCAAGTGCCGGTTCTTGCGTTTTTCTTTTGAATAGCTTAAGGTGTTCCGTTTCATGGATAATGTCATAATCAGGTTTAAGGTCCGCAAACATCTCGGTTTCTGGATAGTACCAAGCGACAACATAATCTGCGCGAATATAATCTAATGGCGCGCTATCTTTGTTGTTACGATTTACCGGAAAGTAGTCATAGTTAGCTTCATAGTTTGCCATGTGGACAACATCATCAGCATATACACCATAGAAAGCTTGTGTATGTACAAAAGGAGCGACGGGATCAACCCGTCCAAGTGCCTCGGATTTTTGTCCATCTGCGGTACGAATACTAAATGTCGTATGCGGTTCTATCAAGTTAGTTCCTGATGCAAGTTCAGCCATCTCTGGTGAGATACTTCCGTGTTCGTAGGCAGTTCTGCCGAAATGGATTAAGGTGAAAATTACGAGCCATGTAGTGATACCGAAACATAAGATCTTGTGTATATCCGGAACCAACCATGGAACGAGCTTAGGTCGATAGGGATGCAAATTCGTATTAGGTAGGATCTCAGATGGTTTTCTAAAATCCGTGATTAACCAGGGTGCCAATATAAGTAGAATGTATATGTGAATTCGGTCGTTAATCCACCCACCCGGTCCATACCCCCACGGTGCCTTGATAAACATATAGGTAAACAGAATCGCAATCAGTAAAAACACATCGGTTCGTTTTACCCACTGCTTTCGGAAAATTCTGTATACGACAGAGATCAAAATTGCGAAGCCTAAAATGGCAAGCAGGAAATAGTTAACAGGAATATGCCAATCGGTAAAATAGACTATTGACTTAACACCTAAAAAGTATTCCCAAATCCATTCCATGCCTCTATGACTGCCTGTCTGATGTTGTTTCAGACTCTGTAGGTAATATTCCATCAACACAAAATATATCGGGATCATGTAAAAACAGAATTGGAAAAATGGCTTGAGATCAACAATGAATTTCTTGGTTATAATACCAACACGTTCAGTCCGCACTCGCCATGCTTCTACTAATGCTTCGCCGCCCCATATACATCCTGCTGCAACAGACATGCCTAACACGACAAGTCCAAATGAGACTATGTGCGACAGATAGGTGAGCAGCAACAAGATATAAAGTATACTAAGATGTTTTATCTGTATGTTGTCCTTGTGCTTCCACCAGAAACCGAAACTGAAGAAGAAAAACGCAATGCTGAGTGTAAAATTGTAAAATCCCATGTAGAGGAGGTAGTTGTATGCAAACGGAAAACCGAGCCAAGCATACATAAACCTATCCTTTTTTTCTTTGTGAACAGCATTAAGGAAATAGAAAAAAGAGATAGGGATCATCCCAATTGCGATTGTTAATAAAACCTTCTCAGATATTACAGGTGGAAAAATGTAGAGGAGTGCAGCGAGGACGATGTGAGATAGCCAGTTCGGAAAGATGGTGATATTGAGTTTCCACGCATCCCGTATTTTATAGTTTGCGTGATCAGAATATTCTTTTAGAACCAATGCGTTGTAAACGTGGCTAGGACCATCTTGAGTGGGAAAGTAGGCAAAAATCCAAATTGGTAGGAGATATAATATTAACAACACAGCAAATAGGTGTTTCCATGATAGATTTCTCCAGTCAAACATGTTCTGTCTCCGATATGCTAAGTGCAATCTAAACTTGTGAGTTTTCTTTATAGTAAAGACAGTGTTGCGTCAAGGGACATTTTCCACACAAAGGTTTTCTGGCATTGCAAATTTGTCTGCCGAAGTATATCAGGTTCATGTGGAAGGGGTATGTTTTTCCTTTCGGCACAATTGGTGGCAACTCGTAATGTGCCTTCTCCGCGCTACAATTCGGTGGGATAAGTCCAAGACGTTTGGATATCCGTAGAATATGTGTGTCAACTGGGAAAACTTCTCTGCCGCATGCGAAAGAAAGCGTTACAGAAGCGGTTTTGATGCCGATGCCTTTATGCTGACATAGGAATTCTAATGCATCCTCTGTTTTCATGTCGTGGATAAATTCTAAAGATAATTCTCCATATTCGGTTTTAAGCCAAGAAAGAAAGTTTTTTATTGTCTCAGTCTTCTGTTTTCCTAACCCGACAATTTTTATCATGGCTTCAACTGCTTCGGCATCTGCTTGTAGGACATCTTCCCAAGTAGGATATTTATCTCTGAGTTGAACGTATCCCTTGTCTCGACTGACATCAGTGGTGTTTTGTGACAGAATGGTCAAGATGAGGCATTCCAAGACATCTTCTGTGCCATCCCGTTTTGGAACGCCCAGCAATTTCTCAAGTGTGTCTGAAATGAATTTTGCTTTCTGTTGTAATTTCAATTTTGATTCCATGCCTTGTTTTTTCAATATATTATATCACAAAAAGAAAAAATCACAACGGTTTTTATGGGTCAAACTAAAATAACGTGGGTTCGATATTTGATTCCAAGTGTCTGTCCAAAAGATAAAAAAGAGTTGGGTTTCACTCATTTTTCTGTCCTTTCAGTCTAAATGGAGGATGAATCACGCTTTTATGTCGGATTTTATTGTGGATTCCGTTCTACCCAACCTACAGTAGGCATTGAATCTTTTTATCAAACTCACGTTAAAATAGGAATCGGTACATCGGTTGATCCAGTGCTACTGCCAATAGACTCCAGAACGCACCGATAACGAATTCACCCAGGACAATTCCGAGAAAAAACGGTATCGCCTTTCGATGTAGACGAATACCACCATATTTGAGTACAAGCCACTTCAGTAGCCATCCAGCAAAAATTGATCCTATCATGGGGTTGATTGCCCAGCTTCCAGATATGGCATATCCAACAGGATGTAGATTCCACCAGATAAACCGCATCCGTATTGCTGCGAGAACAAGTGTCACAACGAATCCGAATATTGCAAAACCTATTGCAGGAACATCTGGTGGTGCAGCGTAGGTTAACCAAGATTCCAGTCGACCAAAGGATTCTCTACCAAAACCAGGTCCGCCGCCTTCTGTATAATACGTTGAGAGAAATACCCAAAATGAACCGATCGCACCTAATGCAGATGCTAACATCATAAGCATCGCGAACTTTTTTATCGGAATTTTTGCGCCTTCTGCGAGTTTGAACCCCTCAAGTTGATGGGGCATAGCGTGAGAACGGTGGGCACGGTTGAGAAAATAGAGATAGGCGAAACCGGTCAAGTTTACTGCCCCGAGTCTGCGGATTCCGACTAATCTTGGTAACATCTCGTCTGGACCGATAAAGTGCAAATCATGTACAGGTGAGCCAAGTTCTGCACGGAGGCGAGTAATTGCTATTGCTATTGCAAACCATATTGCGAAATAGACAATGATTATCCAAAGACTCATCCCCATCTTGAGGCAAAATCCAATGATGAAGGCGGAACCAGCAATCAGTGCTATAAGAATCAACCGATATGATATGGGTTCATCCTGACTCGGTGATCCTCTTGGATGGAGATTGTTTTTCCTCGTGAAAATGCTGTGGGTAATCTGCTTTAAATACCGTCTACTCATCCAGATAGCAAGAACACATAACCCAAGATACGCTCCATGTGATTGCTCTGCTTCATAAGGAAAGCGCGGCAGACCTCGCCATCCGGCCATTGTTCCTAATAACCGCTCTGCACGCCAAATTAGCCAGAATGCCCAACATGAGAAGGAAAGATCAAGCGGTATGAAGAATGAAAAACCTACACCGAATGGAAAAACACCAATAGGACTCCATCCAATGCCGCTCCACGGTCGTTCCGTAAAGATTTGACGTAAGTCAAATAGTTTACCACCAAGGCTTGGCACAGCAGGAAACAGATAGTTTAATCCGTTGATAATATCAATTGATACACCAATTGATAACCCGATCCACATCCAAGGGGATCGGAAAAATCCAGCATTGGGTGTTGTCAGTTCGGACGGCAGTTGGATTATGGGATAGCTGAGTCGTTCGGATTCAACCCACTGCTTCCGAAATATCAAACTCAAACATAACATCACAAGGTGTACTGCTACAATAAAGAGTGTCCACCATAAAATCTTGGGTATCCAAGCAATTAGGTTGTGAGATTCGTAGATACTGGAAAAGCCATGATAATACCCTTCAAGTACACGTTTGTTGCTGACGACTAACCAATCTGGAATGTGTAGATGAAACAGGTTTATCCAGTCATTTTCTGGAGTGGCAAACCAGTGTGCATGACTGATGAGCGGCATTAGCACAAGGAATCTATCAACCCCTGCGAGTCCCGACCCTATAGATATGCATGTGTAGATAACAAGCAGCTCTGCACGGTTTAGTTCAAGGACTCGATTCAAACGACGTAAAAGGAGTCCAATACTTAATAAAATTAATATGGTAAAAATAGCATTGTAAAAAAGAGATACTTGGGTTGGACTGCCACCGCCGCGCATAATTGAGGCTGCAACCCACCAACAGTTGAGCGGCACCAACACACAGATAAGGAGGATGGAGAATGGACGGATTTTGTGAGTTTTCGTTGAAATATCTACCCCTCGTTTCATCATTCCTATATTATAGTTGATTTTACAATTAATGATACAATTTGATTCGGCGCGTTTACCATTGACGTCAATTTAGTGCCATATATGCTTGTGGAAGGCGTTTTCGACACCAATAACAAATCGGGGTGGATAGGTTTCCCGCCCACAATGTAGGCACAAATACCACAAGCGTATTTGGCGTTGATTGGGTGCTTTGTCCGCGCACTGTTGTCTGAACCAGGATTTTCAGGATTATCGCTTTTATATACTTGTCGCACCAACAAATGCCACAGGCGCATTTAGCGTTGATTCACCGAACTTGTAGCGCAACCTTTTAGTTTGCGCCCTAATATGCACAAACTAACAGTTTGTGCTACAACACATATAAGAACAGCCCGTAGGTTAGGTTTCGCAAGTTCTACCCAACGGACAGCTGCTTAAATTGACGCTAATGGGTGCGGTTAGAAACCGCACCTACCGAGTGGGATCAAGTTAATTTGGTATAAGAGGCGCAATGAATTGCGCGACTACAAACGATACGACTCTACAGAAAATATCTATTTTTTCTACTCTTCACTATAATAACCCAAGTTGCCACCTAAACAAGGAAAAAGTTATTGGGGTGGAACATTGAAATAATGACGGCTGAAGGTTCTGGACATACCGCTCCGCTGGAGCGGAAGAAAGGACAAACTTTTTTCTATAAACATATCGCTCCGCTGGAGCGAAAGATTGAAGACGTTAACTGTGATGGACAGACCGATTTTCAATAGGTAACGTGAGTGCGATATTTGATTCCAAGTGTCTGTCCAAAAGATAAAAAAGAGTTGGGTTTCACTCATTTTTCTGTCCTTTCAGTCTAAATGGAGGATGAATCACGCTTTTATGTCGGATTTTATTGTGGATTCCGTTCTACCCAACGGACAGTAGGCATTAAATCTTTTTATCGAACTCACGTTAGGTAGCAACTTGGGTTATAATATTATAACAGTTAGCCCTATATTACAAACATATTTTGGATTGTCTACAGAACACAGATATGCTATAATCAATAATACTGAAAACTTGAAGTATGAGGCAGGGTTACAAGTTGTTATGACAATCTCCAGAAAAAAACTCATCTTCATCATCCTGATTGCATTGATAGGTATTATCGTTTTGTTATCCGTTATTTATCACCAGACTGCACTTTGGAAACCTGACCAGAGTCTTATCACGTTGCTCCCTGAATCTCCAATTTGTTATTTAACGCTCAAAGAATTGGATGGTTTTGTCAAGACCTTTAATCGGAGTGAGCTCGGGAAGCAGGCTGCTCAAATGCCGATTCTCAGTCACATCAAAAAACAACTCTGGTGGAGACAGTTGGTATATCAGAAGGAGGTTTGGGAATACGAAATGGGTGGCAAACTTGACATGGGAGCAGTCAAGGGACATTTCGGAAAAGAAGCAATACTCGCGCTTTATCAAAGTGAAGGAGAACTTTCGTTCCTACTCATAACCGAATTGGGCGGAAAGGAAAAACTTGCGATTGAAGCCATCACCGCTACAGATGCAATTAATCCTAACTACAAACGTATTCAGACTGAATACAACGGTCTAACCATCAACACAATTACCGGTTATCCACTTGATTTTAGTTATACATTCATCGGGAAGATCGGTGTTTTAAGCCTTAATCCATTGCTGTTGGCTGAAGTCATTGACATCTATGCTGAAAAAAAGAGTGGTTTCCTTGTTCAACATCCTAAAAAGAAGAATATACAGGATAGTTACAACAACGATACAAATACTGGATATTTAGATGTTCCTCGTCTCTTAGATGTGTTGACAGTTCAAGGGTACAATTTACGTTCGCTTTTTGATCAGATTTCTCCGCAGTCTAACAAAGGCGGATTCTGGACATTTGGCAATCGGTATGAAGAAGGTGTAATTGTTTCGCAGTATCATTTTGGTGATTCTAATAAATCTGTTCCATCTAAAACTGATAGGCAACATATACCTACTTTTCTTCCTGAACAAACCGCCTTGGTCACTTACAATCCGGATCACGATTGGGCAAAGTTGTGGAAAATGTTAAAGGATAACTTGGCGGTAGAAGTTGAATCAGGTGAAATTGGATTTTCTCAATATTTGGGTGAAGAAATGACTCTTGCATTGGTTACAGATAGCGAAGGAGAGGTATCAAAATTTCCTTCCTTAGTTCTGCACGCGCCAATTCAAGACAAAGCTGCATTTACTGATAATATTGAAAGTCTAAAAGATACGAAAATTTCTGTGGCAGGTATACCGCTTAAATTCCTTGAACAACAAGACTATAAAGGGGTAACTGTGCAACCTGTTCGGTTGCAGCTAAATTTCCTACTGTCATTTACTGGCGCGTATGCTGTTGTCAATAACGATTTCTTCTTTAGCACGACTCTTGGTGGCTTAAAATCTATGATTGATACGAATTCAGGGGATGCACCCGCATCAAGTGACGTAGCATTCTCTGATAATAGTATACAGACCTTTATTCAGCCAAATCTATTGGTGCTGGAAATAAAACGATTTCTACCGATCGCAACGCTACTCGTTTCGCTTTCGGGGCAGAAATTAGATGCTATTTTGATGCAGCGTATCAAAGATAATCTGTTTCCGTTGGAGTCTCTCGGTCCGATTACTGCGGATGTGCATGTGAGTAAGAAGGGAGTGGATGCAGAGGTTCGGATTGTTCTGGAAAAGTAATTCGTTTCAGGGAAATAAGAGTAGCATAGGACAACAACCGTGTGAAAGACCGCCTTGCACGCTGGACACAGTGAAGTCCGGCATAACCGACACGCAATAAAAACGCGTCAAATAAGGATAACTCTCATGAAAAAGCATAAGATATGGGGGATCGCAATCTTCATCCTATTACTCGGTATCGCAACCGTATTTATCTTCCTTGATGAACACGCAGAACTGCGGCAACTTGAACAAGAGACAGTTAAATCCGATAAACTGCGTGAAGAACACAACAAACTGCAGGAAGTGGAAACACAGATTGCAGATGTTGATAAACTGTCCCCCAGCGAAAATGCTGAAACTCGGTACGTTCATGAAGACAGCACTGTGCATCCGGACACACACGAAGCAACCGAAGTCCGAACAGACAAAAGTGCTCTCCCCTCACCAGAGGAATTGAAAGAAAGAGTGGCCGCTCTGGAAGCAAAAATCCCCGTTCTGAAAGCAAAAGTGGGCGAACTGCATAGTAGACATGTCACAGTTGCATTAGAGTTGGAAAAATGGCGAGTCATCGGTGAGAAACACAAGGCATTAAATCAGAAAGTGTCCAAGATCAGAGCCGCAGAAGAGGCAGGACACATTTCCATGTCAGATGCTGTCACGCAGATAAACCAACTGATGGAGGAATTCCGCAATGAAGGCAATTAAACGATGTTTGTTTTTCTTTTCCTTAATCTTTTTTGTTCTTAGCAGCGCCGCTTACGCACAAATGAATTAGCATCTTTCTTTACTTGTCAAAGAGTTAATGCCGAACGTCTCTGAGAATTGCATAACTATAGTGACATCAAAAAATAATGGGACACGTTTTGAAAGATGGGCGAGGAGACCTCGCCCCTACGATCTATCTTTTGTTCAAGGAAATTGTCTACTTAATTGTAGGTTTTACTATAACAAGGAGATAGCAGAATCTGAAGCAAAAGACGAGAAGCAAGATGCCAATATTGGCGTGAAGATAATTGAGGGAATAGTGGAACGGATGGGATATCCACCTGATTTTGACCCTGGAACGATTGAAGAACTCCATGAAAGTATGAGACAGAGCGGCATACATGCTGAGGACAACGAGTTTAGCCGCGCAATTATTGAGGAACGGGAAAATATTGGAGGATAATACAATGGAAAAAGCGAATCTTGATATTATTATCAAACGCATAGATAGATTAGAGCAAGTAGTTGCGAATATGAATTGGCATCTTTCTTTACTTGTCAAAGAGTTAGTGCCGAACGCCTCTGAGAATTGCATAACCAACAAGGAGATAACGGAATCTGAAGCAAAAGACGAGAAGCAAGATGCCAATATTGGCGTGAAGATAATCGATGGAATAGTGGAACGGATGGGATATCCACCTGATTTTGACCCGGGAACGATTGAAGAACTCCATGAAAGTATGAGACAGAGCGGCATACGTGCGGAGGATAACGAGTTTAGTAGGGCAATTATTGAAGAGAGAAATAGAGGAGGCAATTAGGATGGAAAAAGCGACACTTGAAACTGTTATCAAACGTTTAGATAGATTAGAGCGGATAGTTGTAAATATGAATCTACAGATTTCCTTACTCGTCCAGGAACTGGTGCCAAATGCTACTGAGAATTGCAAAACCAGTGAAGAACTAACTCAAACTGATATAAAAAACGACAAGCGCGATGCCCATATTGCGAGGAAAATATTTGCTGAAATATATGAAAAAATGGGCATTTCACCTGACTTTGAACTCAGACCACTTGAAGAGCTGCGCGAGAGTATGCGGCAACACGGTATACGTGCTGAGGACAACGAGTTTAGCCGCGCAATTATTGAGGAACGAGAAAATATTGGAGGATAATACAATGGAAAAAGCGAATCTTGATATTATTATCAAACGCATAGATAGATTGGAAAAGAAGATTACGGAGTTGAATCAAAAACTTTCTTTACTCGTAGATACTGTCGTCACACACACACCTAAGAATTGTAAGACAGGCGAGGAGGTGATGGCATTTCATGGACGATACAAAAAGCAGCATGCTGAAGTTGTCCGTGAATTATTTGAGAAGATAGGTATTTCCGGTAAACCTATTCCTGCTGAGGAACTGCAAGTTCGCATGGCAAAAAGCGGTATTCGTGCTGAGGATAACGAGTTTAGTCGCGCGATTATTGAAGAACGCGAGCAATAAGTATGTACTATTTCTATTTTGATGCAAGTGCTCTTGTCAAACGTTATACCCAAGAGATTGGGAGTGAAAAAATCAATTTTCTATTCTCTAATGTTCCTTTGAACTGCATGATGTGCTTAATTTATGGAGTAGTTGAACTGTTTTGGATTTGCGTGCGTAAGAAAAACGATGGACGTATCACAAACCTTGATTTCTTACAAGCAGGAATTAACTTTAATTATGAAATAATTGGAATCCACTCAGATTTCAAAACGATTTCCACTCCAGATACCCTTGTTTTAAATTCAATGTCTTTGATTGAAACCCATTCACTTAATAGCGTTGATGCGATGGTGCTACGTTCTGCGTTGGATATTGCAATAGAACTCCATAATACGGGTGATACGTTAGTACTTGTTGCCTCAGATCAACGGCTTCTCAGAGCTGCACAAACTGAAGGATTATTGGTTTTTAACCCCGAAATTGATTCACAACAGACTCTTACGGAATGGATTGCACATATATGAATACAAAAATTGGTATCGGTATAATAAGTTTCGCACATGGACACGCTAACTCTTATTGCAACAAGATGCAAGGGTTTGACGATGTCAAACTCATCGCGTGTTGGGACGATAACGTTGAACGCGGTGAAAACGCTGCAACACAATTTGGGATGAATTTCTCACCTCACCTTGAGGATGTTGTCAATAACCGTGAAATAGATGCTGTTATTGTGACATGCGAGACAAATCGGCACGCGGAGATGGTTGCGGCAGCAGCATTGGCAGGCAAACATATCCTTTGCCAGAAACCGATGGCACTGACCTTGGAAGATTGCGATAAAATAACTGAAGCAGTGCAAAAGTCGGGCGTTAAATTCATGATGGCACATCAGATGCGTCGCGATCCTGCTAACATAGCGATGAAAGAAATTATTGAGAGTGGGGTATTGGGTAAAATAGGAATGCTGCGCCGCCGACACTGCATCAACGTTCTTTTTAATGAGGCTTTTGTAACGGGACCGAGCCGTTGGCACATTGATCCTGTGAAGAATATGGGAATGTTCATGGATGATGCGTCCCATGCCACCGATTTTATCTATTGGATGCTCGGCAAACCGACAAGTGTCATTGCTGAAATTGATAATGTCCTGACAGATGTTGCTCCTGATGATACGGGGGTTGCAGTTTACCGGTTTCCAAGTGGTGCGATGGCTATTCTGATTAATACATCTGTGACACTTGCAGGAGAAAATACGACTGAAATTTATGGATATGATGGTGTTGTGATCCAGAACTATGGTGATGGACCTTCGTGTAACGTTCCACGACCTGAAGATGCAGTAGCGTTAAAACTCTATACGCGAGATGAACCGTTATGGAAAGACCTTGGTATTGCAATTCCAAACGGCCATGGGGAACGGATATCAGGTGTACCACGTCCGTTTATTGATTGTCTGAAGAATGATACGGAACCTGATGTGTCGGTAGAAGATGGTCGGGTTTCTGTGGAGATGGTTTTAGGTGCGTATCGTTCGGCACAAGAAGGCAGACGGGTTGTTTTTCCATTATAGTGGGAATAGATTATTATACCAAATTAACTTGATTCGAAGTTTTCTGATAAAGTCAGCAGTGTGAGGCACGGGGACCTCACACTACAAATCGGGCTAATTTGATATTATGCTATAATCCCGTAATGGCACAACGATTTATTTTTTGCTATTGGAAATAGTTTAATGGGAAAAGTAAAAACAGATCTTTATCTTGGGGATTGCTTAGAGGTTCTTGCCGATTTTAACACCGATTCATTTGACCTGATTATGACCTCACCTCCTTACGCAGATCGCCGCTCCAAAACATACGGTGGAATCAATCCAAATGAATATGTGGATTGGTTTATGCCTCGCGCTGAACAATTTTTAAGGGTCCTCAAGCCATCCGGCACATTCATCCTAAACATCAAAGAGAAAGCCGTTAATGGAGAACGACACACCTATGTTATTGAGTTGATACTTGAAATGAAAAAGCAGGGATGGTTGTGGACAGAGGAGTTTATCTGGCACAAGAAAAACAGTTACCCAGGCAAGTGGCCGAATAGGTTCAGAGATTCTTGGGAAAGATGTATACAGTTTAACAAAACTAAGAAATTCAATATGTATCAGGATGCGGTAATGGTGCCGATGGGGGACTGGGCAGAGAAAAGGTTGAAAAGGCTTAGCAAGACAGATCAGAGTAGAGACACATCAAGGGTGGGCAGCGGGTTTGGTAAGAACGTGTCAAATTGGTTAGACCGAAAAATGGCGTATCCTACAAATGTTTTACATCTTGCAACGGAAACTGGAAACCGAAAACATAGTGCCGTTTTTCCGAAAACATTACCCGAATGGTTCATCAAGTTGTTTACGAAAGAAAATGATTGGGTACTGGATCCGTTTGCAGGTTCCGGAACAACGTGTCAGGTTGCCCAAATGATGTTGAGAAATTCTGCGGGTATTGAAATTTTTCCTGAGTATTATCAAGTGGCGAAGGATAGCGTCAAACCTGCACAATATGAGATCAAACGCCAAATAAGAGCGACTATTTGAAATTGTGTGGACAAAATTTTGGGAATTTATCTCTAGTGACAGGAACATACTTTGGGAAAAAATCGTTAAATTTAACTCCGCAGAAACCCCATCTTGAATCAAATTCCAAGTCCCGCTTGACACCAATTATATGCTTCTTCCACCCAATCAAAACACTATCACCAAATCCCGCCAATTATAATTCAATACTCGGCAAACACGCCTGAACAGTTTCAACCTCGTTTATAGCATTCAGTATCTACAATGGAAATGCTTCCCAGAAATCACAAATTTTCTGGACATGCAATAAATGCTATGCTATGCTAAATACTATATATCTTATAGACAATATGCTGAGGAGGTGAGTGCTAAGTAGTCAAAACACAGATTTACCTTGATAAATGCAGATTTAGATATTTCAAGCGATAAACGATAGGCGTTTTAGGGGTTCAATCCCCCTATGTCGCATACAGTTGTCTGTGTCCGGATCGAACACACCTAACAACAACCAAGTTTGGAAACGACTGTAAAGGTTTCATTCATGAGTGAGACGAACCCTGACACTGTGAGGACACTCGGCGTAGAAAAAGCGTTAGTGTTTCGGCACTAACTTTGACGGTTCTTCCACCTGCTTAGGCGGGTGCTAATCGGGAATTGTATGCGTTTATGGACAATTACCCAGGTTTAAAGGAACAGAAACTATGGCTAACGAAGATTTTACCTCAAAAGTACCTCACTATACCTTCGCGGAAACACTGGAAGAACAGGAAGAACAGTTAAAGATGAATCCGTTAATGCAACGGTTGATCGCTTATCGGAAGACTTATGAAGGCGACCCGCATCGCCCGATCTATCACTACATCAATCCGGAAGCGATGCTCAATGATCCGAACGGTCTTTGCTTTTGGCAAGGACGATGGCACCTCTTCTATCAAGCCTATCCACCAGAAGATACACGTCAGCACTGGGGACACGCAGTTAGCGATGACCTTATCCATTGGCGCGATTTGCCTTATGCGATTTATCCGAACCCAGAACGCTGCTGTTTTTCCGGTTCAACTTATGTTGAAGAGGATCGCGTGATTGCAATGTACCACGGGACTGTTGTCGGTAATATGGTAGCAGTGTCAAGTGACCCACTTCTTTTGAATTGGGAGAAGGTGTCTGGCAAAGCGGTGATACCTTCAAGACATGCTGATGGCACAAACCCTGTGTATCGTGTTTTCGATCCGTGTATCTGGAAAAAAGATGATATGTATTATTCGCTATCGGGCGGAACGTTACCACACGGTCCTGGTGGCAAACCGGTTCGCGCCAACTTTCTGCTCCGTTCAGCAGATCTGGCGAACTGGGTCTATTTGCATCCCTTTGTTGAAGATGATCAATACACGTTGGTAGGTGATGATGGTGCATGTCCGTATTTTTGGCCCATCGGTGATCGGCATATCCTTCTATTTTTCAGTCACATGAGTGGTGGGCAATATCTGCTCGGTGATTACGACACGGCACGTGATAAGTTCGTTGTGACAGCAGGGGCAAAGAATAACTTTGGAGCAGCGTCTCCCGCTGGTGTTCATGCACCGTCTGCGGTTCCTGATGGTGAGGGTGGTGTCATCGTAATCTACAACATGAACCCCGCAAAACCGACTAAGGGTTGGAACCAGATTATGACGTTGCCGCGCCGTCTGACGCTTCTCTCAAAAGATGATCTCGGTGTTGAGCCAGCGGGTGACATTGAATCGCTACGGTATGACCATCAACATGTTGGTGGACAGACGCTTCCTGCAAACGAGGAAGTCGTGTTAGAGAATATAAATGGCAACGCTATGGAGCTTGCGCTTGAAATTGACACGAAAGGTTCATCAATGGTTGAACTGAATGTCTTGCGTTCACCACAAAAAGAGGAATTTACCCGTATCGCCTTTTTCAGAGAACGCGGTATGCGTAACCTGAATTCAGGCAGAAATGTTCGCGATAGTTTGCTAACAATTGATTCCTCTTATTCGTCAATTGCACCGGATGTGCGTTCGCGTGCCCCCGAAACAGGGACGCTTTCAATTACCGGAGACGAAACGCTCAAATTGCGTGTGTTTATTGATAAGAGTGTCGTGGAAGTATTCGCTAATGGACGACAATGTGTTGCTATGCGGGTTTATCCTGACAGGGAAGATAGTGTTGGTGTATCTTTGCGGTCTCAAGGTCAAGATAGCGAACTCAAATCACTTGATGCTTGGCAGATGAAGAATATCTACGCGTAAAATTCACGGTTTTTCGTATCCCCGCAGGCTATCAACATCGTCATTATATTATACCATTTCTGAAATATAATATATCATTATGAGATTTTACGACATATTGGAACTGATTCTAATGCGAATGTAAGAGGCGCAATGAATTGCGCGACTACAAACGCGTTCATTGTTAATGTATAGCGATTTGGAACTGTTCTAATGCGAATGTAAGAGGCGCGTGAATTGCGCGACTACAAACGCGTTCTTTGCTAATGATAGACGATCATTCAGAAATGGGATTATATAAGCCTATTGATTGAGGCTGCGGGGATCGAATCACCGATAGATGGATAAACACCTTGAGGTGGTCTGATATGGCAGATGCGCACTATCTGTGAAGAGTTGAAGTATTAAGAAAAGGAGTAGAGACATAAAATAGGAAGAATAACCTGATGATATCTTTAGGATACACAAAGGAGTAGGAATAATATGAAACGGCTTACACTAACTTCGTTAGGACAGATCCCTGAAGCCGATATCTCCTTTGGGGACTTGACTGTGTTGGTAGGTGAACAAGCGAGTGGAAAGAGCATTCTACTCCAACTTGTAAAGTTAATTTTAGACGTAGGCGATATTACGCAAACCCTCAAAAAACACGGTTTTGATTGGCATGAGAAACCCGAGGATTTTTTATCCCTCTATTTCGGTGAAGGGATGGAAGGGATTTGGGACAATACCACGACGAAAATCACCGTTGACGACGTGGACTTCGATCTTGACAAAGAATTATCCAGAAAAGGCAAAAAAAAATCGGAGAGACTCTTCCTGATTCCTGCACACCGAGTAATGACACTCAAGGATGGATGGCCGCGTGCTTTTACTGACTACGCTCTTGGTGACCCTTACGTTGTTAAGCAATTTAGTGAACACCTGCGCCTATTACTAGAAACAGGTTTGGGTTCTGGTAAAGGCGACATCTTTCCGCAGGCAGGACGTATGAATAAAGCGATACGCGACAGAATTGGGGAGCGTATTTTTGGCGGAGCTAAAGTTCAACTGGATCGTTCAGGTTTGCGTAAACGTATTGTCTTAGAGGTTGAAGGTAGCCATCTACCGTTTATGGTTTGGTCAACTGGTCAGAGGGAATTCGTGCCTCTGTTGATGGGACTGTACAGGTTAATGCCTGCGGGAGGCGCGCGAAAGAAAAATAACCTCAATTGGGTTGTTATTGAAGAACCGGAAATGGGCTTACATCCTCAATCCATTTCAGCACTGCTCATTGTTATTTTTGAGTTAATGCGGCGCGACTACAAAGTAATTGTTTCTACCCATTCGTCGCAAATTTTAGAACTTATCTGGGCAATTCAACTCATTGCTAAATCAAAAAATGCACCAGCAAGGTTAAGACAGTTGCTGGATTTGAAACCAAATGGCTTTTCCTATGACCTTACAGAGACAGTCATGCACAAAAAAACGTTCAAAACCTATTATTTCTCTCGTGAAGACAGCCGCGAAGACAGTGTTGTAAATGTCAAAGATATTTCAACATTAGATCCAGAAGATCCTGATAAATCAGTATCAGATTGGGGTGGTCTTACACTATTTAGTACGAAGGCAGCTGATATTGTGACGGAAGCAGTATGGGAGAGTGATGTGTGAATTTTACCGAGGCTGTTAAAAGTATTCCCGAAATTGCAAAGTGCTTAAGAAAAGGGTTACAGACATTGGGTACAAATAGTAGAAAAATAAAGGTGAGCTCAACACGCGATTTGGCAGGAAGCGTTGATATAGATAATTGTCTTAAAAGCCATTATCCGAATGAACCCCGTTGGGATTACGTGTTCGGTTATAAAGAACGGATATACTATGTTGAAGTTCATCCGGCGGATAATACCCGCAAAGTAGGAGAGATCACAGCGAAATTGGAATGGTAAAGCATTGGCTTGAACGTTCTGCCAAAAGCCTTGAGGATTTGGAAGGTCAGAGTACTTACCACTGGATTTCCACTGGAAAAACTGCGTCAAGTGTGAAACGGGGTAAATATCGTCAGATATTGGCGCAAAATGGTATTCGTGGGCCAGATTCTGTGTTGAACACTGATTCTGTTCCGTAATTATATCGCTGCCTGTTTAGACATAACCTTAAAAGATGTGGAAAAGGACAAATGATTGAATTGATCGAAAAAGTCACAGCATTTATTACGCAAGAACGCAATAGGGTGAAGGTGTTGCTTGTGTTTAAACACCCAAATGCTGGCATCCAAATTCCAGCGGGGACAGTTGAAGTCGGTGAAGATATTGAAACTGCGGTCCAGAGAGAAGTCTATGAAGAAACAGGACTGCAAAATGTAAAGATTGAAAAATATCTCGGTTGTTTTGAAAATGAGTTAGGAGAGCAAGCGAGGATACTGACAGAAACAACGAAAGTTTATATCAAACCCGATTTAAACGCGATTCCGTATAAAGATAAACTAACCAGAGGACTCACTGTGGCGTATCATTCAACCCATAAAGATTTCACTCACGTTTCATATTTTGAATACGATAAATTTCCCGATCCCTCATATATTGCCTATAATATATCGGGATGGGTGCCGAACAAAAACTTGAGCAAACAGAAAACACGACATTTCTTTCTGTTGAGTACTTCAGAAAAAACAGAGGATATGTGGGAATTGGAAAGCGATAGAGGTCATATTTTTCAGCCTTTTTGGACACCGCTTTCACCGAAACCCGATATTGTGTCGCCGCAAAATAGATGGTTGGATTTTGTCTATGAGAAAATACTTGTCGAATAATTATAGTAACAACATATCAGGAAAATAAGCAACAATAATCAATTTCAAAGATGAACACTGCCGCCGCATCGTACAGCACAGTTTCATTGAGTTGGCGGAAGCGGAGTTAATCAAGCGACGAGACGAACCGATTCTTTGGTGCCAACGTTGTGGACAGCAATCGCTCTACGCTAACCCGATGATGATTATCACGACCAGTGAGATAGAGAGATCTCGCCTTGCGCCCATCACCGAGGATTTGCGTGCCGCTGTCCATGTCGCGTCGCTCGGATTCGGAGAAAGTGGGGATATCCCAACAGAAACCGAAAACATTACCTTAAAGCGTGTACACTGGATTCGTCCAGATTTTTTGTTTAGAAAATTGAAACTGTGATAGAATGACGAACAATGGTAAGAGCGAGTCAGTGGTATGTCCACACATTGCATGTTTAACCCCTATATGTCGTCACGAATTCTCAATTCACAACCTTCTTATACCAAATTAACGGGATTAGACGTTTTCCGATAAAGTCAGCATTGCGAGGAGGACCCAGGGACCTCGCGCTACAAATCGGGTTAATTGCGTATTACACAATAAAAGGAAATCATGACAGATGAAGATCGTAACAGCGAATTTAATTCTTGGTTGTGCCAGTTTAATAGTCCTTAGCCTGATATTCGTTGGCATTAGCAATGCCGAACTTGATCTGAAAACCGTTGTCGGAATGTGGCACTTTGATGATAACAAGGGGAATACGGCGGAGGATTCCTCTGAAAATGGCAATGACGGAAAACTTGTGAACAGTCCAAAATGGGCAGAGAACGGTAAGTTCGGATCTGCACTGGAATTTGATGGAAATGAAAGTAAAGGCCAGGTGGCTGTTGGGGATTTGGGTTTATCTGGAACGATCACATTAATTTTGTGGGCGAATCCAAACGACGCGGTTAATGATGATCGGCTGATATCGAATACCAGTGGACCGACAAATCCAGCCTTCGCAACCCGGTTCCAAAATGGCGGGGTTGAAATCTGGGGTGCCGCCTGGAAACCCGTCATCCCAAAATTTGATAATAATAAATGGGGACACTATGCCTTCATATTTGATGGTGCTGGAAATGTGACAGGCTATTACAATGGTAAAAAAGAGGACACAGTTTCCGATCCTTATGTTTTTACGGAGATCGGTATTGGCGCGAATTTTTTAGATCAATGGGGACAATATTTTTCAGGTCTCTTTGATGAGGTCGCGTTTTTCAATGTCGCTCTGACTGAGGTTGACATTAATGTCCTCATGACAAAAGGGCTCAAATCCGCGTTGTCGGTTCACCCCGCAAGCAAATTAACTACAACATGGGGAAATATAAAAGCCACCCTGTAGGGATCAAGTTAAGTACAAAGCATGTCCTCATCAGCATTTTCCATTAAGAATTGAATAGCATCGCTTCATCAGGTTATGATGCCATGCTGCTTTTGGCAAACGCGATTGAACATGCCCAATCAACGGATCCTGTTGCGGCTCGCGATGCGTTGGCCGCAACAAAAGACTTTCAGGGTTCAACCTATATTTCTCATTACGATGAGAGCCAGCATCCCGACAAAAATCTGGCAATCCTGACGGTTAGCGATGGGAAATCCCAAACCTATAAATCGTTGAGCCGTAATTCTCTGGTAGAGCTGTGCAAAGGAAGGGTTTAACGCCTTAAGCCTTCACAGCTTCCTGACACACTTTCTTGGAGGAGATAAAGATGTCAACTTATCGTGCAGGCGTAATCGGTTTAGGACGGATGGGGAGTACTTTTGACGACGAGATCACGCAGGGAGGATCACTTTTTCTCCCTTATTGTCATGCCCCAAGTTATCAGGCTTCACCAAAAGTGGAATTGGTCGCGGGTGCGGACCTACATGCTGAACAAGGCTCAATTTTTGGTGAACGTTGGGGATTAGGGTCAGAACATATCTATGGCGATTATCGTGAAATGTTAGAGAAGGAAAATCTTGATCTTGTAAGTATTTGCACGACAGCACGGGTACGTGCGACTATCGTGCAAGATGTGGCGCGTGCGGGTGTAAAAGGGATCTGGGCAGAAAAACCGATTTCGCTCAGCCTTGACGAAGCAGATACAATGGTGGACGTTTGCCGAGAAAACGGTGTCGTAATGGCAATAAATTGTGCAAGACGGTGGAATCCTTTCTTTAGCGAGGCAAGAAAACTTATTGACGAGGGTGAAATCGGTAATGTGCTGCAGGTAACTGTGTATGCACAGTGTGGTCTCTCGCATAACGGCAGCCACGCGATTGATATTCTACGTTATATGGCAGGTGGAAATGTAGAGTGGGTTTTCGGTGAGATGCAATCCGATGAAGCTGCAGCAGGTGAAAACGATCTAATGGGGAACGGCTATCTTGTTTTTGATAACGGTGTACGTGCGTATCTTCGAAGCACGTCGTGTGGTGCTGCACCGTGGGAAGTGGATGTGATCGGCACATCAGGACGTATCCGCTCAATCAATAATGCTGAAAAGTTTGAGTTGATTCGTGTGCTCCCCGGTGGTCGGCGTGGACGTGGTGTTCCTGCGACATGTCCGTTTCCTTTGCCTGAGCGGATGCAAGGGATGGGGTTGACGATTGTTGACGACATCATCAACGCCATTGAAAACGGGGGTTCGCCTAAATGTTCAGGTGAAGATGGACGGGCTGCGCTTGAGGTTGCTATTGCCCTTCGGGAATCGCACCGTCGTGGTGGGGTAAAGGTGAATTTGCCGATTGAAGATAGGAGTCTTCGTATCCTCTCTTCGGAGATTCACGGTGACGATACACCTGCTCGGATTCGACGATCGCGGTAAGGTCTCTATTGACGAAGTTTTAGTTGCTCCTGGAAAACATGATGTATTTCTTCTAAAGTTGATGTTAACTGACCTCAGATTCACAGACAGGTACTTCAGTTGCCTCTTTGAAAACAGAATCAATAGCACCAAATAGAATAGGCAAATTAGCCAAGGTAAAGTTTGTTCTGTTTCGCGTAAAGGTGTCGTTGACAAGCCGTCCAAATTCCCATAATGTTCCATCGGTAACAATACCGTAGACGGGAAAAGACGGATCGTCATTTATCTTTTGGGCAGCAACCAACTCTGATAAACATTGTCCCCATCCTTGTTCAAAGTCGTTCTTTTTTGCCTCAACTAACATTATCAAAGGTGTGCCAACAACAGTTATACCCAATTCAGATTTCGTAGAGATAAGGTAATCCGGAGTGCCGTTTAGGGTTTCATCATAGGTGATGGGTTCCTTTATCCACAAAGCAATACTATCAGCATATTTTTTGTAGACCTCTCTTAAGATAGGAAAGATTACAGCTTCACATCTTGATGCCTCAGATGAAAAAACATTGATGTGTTGCATACTAAACTCAAAATCCTGCAGAAATTGTTCAGAAGGTTTTGCTTCCTTGACTTCGAAAAAATCATTTGCCGAGTATCTGATTCTGAATTTTTCTTGGACTTCAGAGATCTTTTTGAAATCGCTAAATGCCATAAGTTTTTTCTCCCTTAAATTCTGAAGTTGCTATAGATTGGTTAAGCATACGATAGTCGTTCAACTCGGTTCTCCAATGTTTCCATTTGCTCAAGGATTGCACCGATGAGTTGTGCTTTATCAGCTGCGTATGAGGGGTTGTCCCACTGATTGACTCGCTCTGTTGGGTCATCTGCCAGATCGTAAAGTTCACCGGACGGATGTCCACAATACCATGTCAACTTCCGTGTGTCAGTTACAATAGTCTTGAGGCGTAAGCCTTGTGGGTCATCTATACATTCAACTAACACTGAATCTCGTACGTTATCTTGTTCTCCAGTGAGCATCGGCATCGCATCAACACCATCTGTATCTGATGGGATTGGCAATCCAGCAGCTGCGAGCACGGTTGGGAGAATATCAACGTGGCTGAATAGTGCTTGTGTGCGTTGTTCAGATGGAATAACTGCAGGATACCGTATTAACGTTGGCACTCTGACGAGCTGCTCATAATGGAAAGGTCCCTTCATCCAGAGTCCGTGGTCACCCAGAAGTTCACCGTGATCGGTGGTAAACAGGACCAATGTCCTTTCGGTCAATCCGCGTGCATCAAGACACGCCAAGATACGTCCCATCTGCTGATCGATAATCTTCACCATGTTGTAATAGTATGCCCTACCTAATCGTGCATCGTCTTCGGGAACTTTGCGAAAATCTGCACCGCCGCCTTGTCCAGCGATAGCAAACCTTCCACGGATTTTTGATTTACCAAGTTGTCCACAACGCGCTTCCATAAAATGGGGTGGCTTGTCGTCCAATTCACCTTCAACAAAATCTGGCAGTGGGACTTCGGCAGGATCAACGCGTTCCTCAAATTCGGTTGGCACACAGTGCGGATGGTGTGGATCTTGGAAGCCAACTGCCAACAAAAACGGTTGTTCGGCAGAATGATTTGTCAGAAAATCTATTGTCCGATCAGCAGTCCAAACACTGTTGTGGTATTTTAGGGGTATGTCCCAATCGTGGGCACCGCCGCCAAATCCTACTTTTGAGAGACGTCTTGCTTTGCTGTAACTCACAAAGGTTTCTTCGGAAACTTGAGATCGCACCCACTCACCGTAATGTCCAGCGAGTCCATAAGTTGCATGTCCGAGTGCCAATTCTATTGTCTCAAATCCATAATAGGGACCGCGAAATTCGGGATAACGATCTGTATTGCCTCGCGTTTCAATCGATTGTTCTGGGGACGCACCGAAGGGTTGAAAGTGTGCTTTGCCAATATAGTGTGTGCGATACCCGACATCTGAAAGTCTGTGTGAGATCATCGGTTCGTCCTCTGGGACGTTCATACCAACGTTCCACGCACCGTGCCGACTGACATATTTTCCTGAAAAGATTGAGGCACGGGCAGGCGTACATACGGGATTTGCACAATACGCACGTTCAAGACAAACCCCTTCAGAGGCGAGTTTATCGAGGTGGGGTGTATCTGTAAATGTTGAACCGTAGCAGCTGAGGCTATCTGTTCGTTGTTGATCTGTCGTGATGAGTAGTATATTGGGGTGTTGTGTATTCATAGGTATTTTATTTTCTCAATATTGACGAGCTTAATTTTCTTGTATTGCTTTGAAGACAGAATCCACAGCACCGAATAGACTCGGTAAATTATCCAAACTAAAGTTCGATCTGCTCCGGGTGAAAACATTTCCGACAAGTCTACCAAATTGCCACAGGATTCCATCTGTAACAATGCCATGAACAGGGAAAGTTGTATCGTCATTTATTTTTTGTGCAGCGACTAACTCGGCCAAACATTGCCCCCATCCCAGTTCAAAATCGTTCTTTTTTGCCTCAACCATCATTATCAAGGGCATTCCGACAACAGTAATTCCCAATTCAGACTTCGTGGCAATAAGATAATCTGGGGTGCCATTCAAAGTCTCATCATAAGCAATGGATTTCTTTACCCAAAGTCCATAGTTTTCAGCATAATCTTTGTAGATCTCTCTTAAAATAGGAAATATAACCACTTCACATCTTGCTCCTTCTGATGTAAAAAAGTCAATATGTTGCTGACTAAATTCAAGTTCTTTCAGAAATTGTTCTGAAGGATCTTTCGCTTCAACTCCGAAAAAATCATTGTACGAGTATTTGATGCTGAATTTTTCTTGAACTTCAGAAATTGTCTTGAAATCACTAAATGCCATGAGTGCTACCTCCCACAATTCCAATTTAAGATCATTTGAAGTGAGTTATAGACTACGAACAAAAGGTTTTAAATATGCATAACTCTGTTCCGCAGCGTCTTCAGGTTCCATTATCTCTCGGAACGCTTGATGTACGGTCACATAACCATCGTAACCGATTGCTTCTAAGCCGCTAAAGACTAACGGGAAATCAATTCCTTCTTCATCTTGCAAACGGATCGGATCGTGTGGCACCTCGCCTTGAATCCACGTCAATAGACGCGTCTTTCCTTCTGGTCTGCGGATGTGGTTTTGAAGATAGATGTTGAACAGATATGGCGAAAACTTCTTTAGGGTTTCAATACCGTAATCCTGTGCACACAAGTCAAGGTTAGCAGGTTCATAAATAATGCCGAAATTTTTTCTGTTGACACGTTTTAGCACATCAATCGAACCTTCTACTGTTTCAAATAGGCTTTGTGTGTGGGATTGGTGTGCAAGACAGATACCGCGTTCTGCGGCTTCGTCGGATGCGCGTTGTGCCCATGCAATGTCTGCCTCAACCTTCATAGCAATGCGAATTAGGTCTGATTCGAGAAGTTCTGTTAAATCAAGATACGGTGTTATATTGCGAAGTCCATTTGGTCCTTCATCGTTGTTAAGTGGCACGGGAAAGTCTCCGGTAATCATAGAGACCTTTAGGTTCAGCGAATCTGCTTGTTTGCGTGCGGCGGTAATCTGCTCCAGAGGTGAATGGATACCGATTTGGGAGGCGCGCATACACATTGCCTCGTAGCCGAGGTTTGCTGCCAGTTCTGTTAGTTGCACAAAGGTGTGGGTGGCATCCCTTTTTGAGGTGTTTTCTGCGACGCGAACGGAGAGCGAAAGTTTCATTAAATCCTTTCTCCAAAGTTCGTAGTCGAACTCAAGCAGTTGAGTTGTTGGGTTTCGTTGCGCTTTACTTATGAGTTTAACTTTTTATTCTACCCAATCTACATAAAAAATGGAGCGGTAATCGTGCCACTCCGTTGTCATCCCAACTATTCGTGAGATATGTTCAAAACTTACGCGAATTTACACTATGAAAACAGGTGGTTAATATGGTGCCGTAGTCGGTGTAAAAACCGTTTAAAATGACTTGGAGGACTATCAGGGACATCAGTCGTTTTTTCTTGTCCATTTGATGTCTCTGCACGTAAAACCTCCCACCGCTGTTTCGCTAGTGCCGAGACTTCCTCTGATATTCCTCGTTCTTTAAGATAATCATCAAAGTTAGTTCCACGATGCTTATTCATGTTAATAGTTTGCTTCGTTTTCGTGCCAGACGCAAATCCTTGCGAAGTTTAGGTTCTGCATTCATCATTGATGTAAATTATACTATAAATTACTATAGTTTGGACAATTTTATTTTGCTAAAAAGCAGAAAAGAGGGTATCCTTTCAGTATATATATTTTATTTTTAAAAGGATAATTAAAATGGAACCTCTTCTCCGCTTATATTCTATGTTATCAGAATATCAACACCACTTCAAGTATAAAAACTGCAACCATTTTCGCACTTTTGTCTTGGGTTTGATAAATACCCCGCATCGTGGCACCATGACACAGATATATCTATCAACAGAACAATCAACAACCTATTGGCCACTTCCGAAGTTTCTCTCTCGTAGCGTATGGAGTGTTGATAAAGTCACATCAGTATTGACACAACAAGTTCAATCCGTTTTCAATAAAGGTGTCTATGTCTATGATGAAACCCATTCTACCACTGATGGTTTTCACCAATATGGCACGCATTTCTTCAGAAACACGCGGTATAACAAACGGAACAAGAACCAATCGAAGTTCCATCACGGACACGAGTTCGGTGCTATCGGTTGGCTCTGTGAAACACCACAAGGGGTGCGTCTGTTTCCGTTAGCTGCTCGGGTGATGTGTCCGGGCAAAAAACGGGATAGCAGTCTTGCGGTGCTCAAGCGTATCTGTGCTCAGATGCCTGCGGGTCTGATAGTATTTGACAGAGGCTTTAATAGACGCAAGGTGTTTACACAAATCCTTTCACAAGGACACCACTTACTCTGTCGCACAAAGTCAAATGCTGTGTTCTATTATATACCCAAGCAACAGGGACAAGGTAGACCGAAACGTTATGGAGGTCGTGTGCATCTACCCTATCTGCAGTATAGAGATATCATCGTGAAAAACAAGACCCTTTCTGTCGCAGACAAAATCGTGCGCACAAAGATGTGTCCGGTAGATGTGCGGCTCGTTGTGATACGCACACGCCCAAAGAAGTCTAAACCCTATCGCTATTTTTGTTTATTCACCTCCGACTTAGAACGTCCGGTAGCCGAGTTGATCCAACACTATAGAAATCGGTGGCAGATTGAAACCGCATTTCGAGATGTCAAACAGAACTTCGGTTTTGATACATATCAACTCCGAAAACGCAAGAGTTTGAACCGGTTTGCTCAACTCAGTTTTGTCGCAGCAACTCTCACACAACTCATTTTCACAAACACAGCGACCCACACAGCAGCGGAAACGAATATAGACGATGTGCCTCTTGACTTAGAAGACGTGCTGCTGGCCCTAAATAGGCATTGGTATAAAGCCAAATATCTGACACGCGGGTTGATGACCGCTTATTTGCAACGATGTTTCCAACAACAATGTTTTTCTGCGAGTTACGAGCCGAGACAAAACTCAAAGAAAAATCTAAAGATAGTTGAAGATTCTACATGAAAATGAGCAGATTTACATGTTTTTACGATAATCGCAAAAATAGTGTCCAAAATGTAGTGATTTCTAACAGAATTCAGAGATGTAAGAGTGTTTACAAAACAAATCTAACACCTGATCGGAAGTCCTAACGGGATGAAATTGTCCAAACTATAGTATAAATTACGACATCACATCAAGAAAAATCATAACTTACACTACAATGTAGCGCGGGGCCTCTTTGCCGATAGTATTAACCTATATATTTCCGTGCAATGCTATGCATTTCACTTCCATACACGGTTTGCAAGGTGTCCGAGGACACCCAGGAACTATCTCCCAAAGCATTTCTGAAATTCAGAAATGCGCTAAAATGTTCGCGAATATCTTGTTTTATCGTGATTTTTGATAAAATAGACGTGGGTATTGCCTAAAAATATCGCAAACAATGTCTAAATATCATAACACATATCAACGAATTTATCAAGAAAAATATAGATTTTTAGATACTGTTACTCAACCCCTACCGAATGCTACACGCGCATGTCATTCGGCAGGACTGAAATAGGACAGTCTCAATAATCATGTCTATTGAGAAGTGTTCATAAAAACACAGCAGTTTTCTTAAATTGGCACATAAGGGTTTAGCTAACGTTCTATCCAACCTACAGTAGAATATCGGCGATTGAAAGTGCCATCAACACCAGACTAATCATGCCGTTCAGTGTGAAAAATGCGAGATTGACGCGGGATAGGTCATCCGGTTTGACGATGGCATGTTCATAGATAAAGATAAACACAACGATCCAGGCACCAACGAAGTAGAAATGTCCCATTTCTGCGAAACGAGGAATACAAAACAGGAGAAAAACAGCCACAACATGCAGCGCAGATGAAACCCATAATGCCCAACGAATACCGATCCGCGCTGGGATAGAGTGAAGCCCATGTTTTCTGTCGAAATTCACATCTTGGCATGCATAGATGATGTCAAAACCTGCTGTCCAAAGCAACACAACACAGCAGAGAATTATCGGAGTCCAATCAAATTGCCCCTTAATTGCAATCCACGCGCCTACGGGTGAAATGGAGAGCGCAAGTCCTAACCACAAATGGGAAAGTGCAGTGAACCGTTTGGTAAACGAATACCCCATAATTACGGCAAGGGCAACTGGGGATAACGCAAACGCAAGTGGGTTCAATCGCCATGCTGCACATACCAACAAACCTGCCGAAACGAGTGTAAAAAACCATACTGCCCCTTTTGTGATTAATCCTGCAGGAATTGCGCGCGTTGCTGTTCGTGGGTTTTCGCTATCTATTTCAGCATCGGCAAGGCGATTGAATGCCATTGCGCAGCTGCGCGCACCAACCATCGCCACGAGAATCCATCCCAGTTTCGTTAGTGGTGGGAGCCCTTCGGCAGCAATAAACGCGCTCATAATGGCGAACGGGAGCGCGAACACGGTATGTTCAAATTTTATCATTTCAAGGATAATTTTGAGTTTTCGCATCAACGCCCTATTCTTTCCAACGTTGGGTCAGTCCCGAATCTATACCGAACTGATCTAAGATTTTCGTTACAACAAAGTTGATCTGGTCATCAACCGTTTTGGGAAAGTGGTAAAACCCCGGCATTGCAGGCAAAATACACACCCCAATGTGTGACAATTTGAGCATGTTTTCAAGATGGATGGAACTGAGCGGCGTTTCACGCGGTACAATGACAAGTTTACGGCGTTCCTTGATACAGACGTCTGCTGCACGTTGGATAAGATTACGCGAAATACCCGCTGCAATAGAGGCGACAGAGCCCATACTACACGGCACCACAATCATCCCTTCCGTGCGGAAAGAACCGCTGGCAATTGATGCGCCAATATCAGATTCATGATGATAAATGACCTGCTCTGTATCAACACCAATTAGCGATTCCAACCGAAATTTATCAATGTCTACTTCAATCTGTAGTTCTTCCCACAACGCTCGCGCGCCAGATTTAGAGATCGTCAAATGCACTTCTATATCTTCACGTTTTGTGAGGACCTCAAGAAGACGTACCCCGTAAACGACTGCACTTGCCCCTGTGATACCGACAATCAATCGCTTCACTTAGTGTGTCTCCGATGCAAAGGGCAGTAGGTTGCCTGTTGCGTTAAATTCGAAAGGAAGTGTTTCACCCGTAACTTCAAGGTTTGAGTGTAGTTGCGCATCTTCAAGGAGTGCTTCAGAGATGTCAAGTTCTGTTAATCTTAACGTGCTCTCAATTCGAATAACGCGTGCGTTCTTGGGTTTTGTCAAACCGATGGTGTCAAGTGCTACTTCAATCGCTTCTCTGTCTGTATCATAGTAGAACGGAATTTTTGATTTCTGCGGTCCGAGTGCGGTGATACCGTTCATATAGGTTGCGTGTCGGTCAATCTGGTCGACAAGCCGCGTTGTAGTGAAGTCTGCAAGACCGATACCGGTTGCATTGCCATCGCTCTCTTCGGTAAGATCACGGACAAATATGCGTAGAATGGCGGGTTTGAGGGGTTCGGGCTCAAAATTCTGCATCATCCTGCCGATAACGTTTGAATCCATCCCTGTCCCGCTGATATTTTTTCCTGCCCAATCCACAATCAACAGATCAAGTTCATCAACAGGGAGTCTCCCCATCAACGATTTTGCTTCAACAAGGAGTTCGCGTTCAGTTTGCAGTAGTTGTGCGGCAGGCATCGCGACAGCTTTAGCGGTATCTTCATGAGCATTTTCAATGAGTCCCAACCCAAAAGCGATCTTCCCTGTGTCAAGAATGAAACCGCCAACCGCTGTGATAACATGTTCAAAACCGTATTGAAAGAAAGCGCGGTGATAGAAGTTTGCCCCTTGCTGTTTACCGAGACCAATGACCATCATCTTCATGAGACCGCTTTCAATAGAGCCGTTGAAATCTGTATGTGCTTTAATGCGATTCAGTGGCACAATGTGGTCTGCTTCTGCAGCATAGCGATCCATGAAAACAGGTAGGTCGTCAGCACCTGCCTGCTGTAGACTACCGAGTTTCACAACCTCCATTGTGGCTTTAACTGGTGCGCCAACGGTTGTTTCAGTGATGCCGTAATGTTCCAGTACGCTCCGCTGTCCTTCCGCGGTTGCGCCTCCGTGGCTTCCCATAGCTGGAACGACGAAAGGTTTCGCACCGAGACGTTTGAGATAATCAACAGTTGCCTTGACTGCGGTTGCAATATTGGCAACGCCACGACTACCGGCGGTTATTGCTACGGTTTCACCTGAGTGGATAATAGATGCAGCGTTAATCCGATCTAATTCTTCATGGATTGCTGCGGGTAGATCAGTGAGAACTGGTGCTTCAAAATGTTGCCGTACCCGTGCCATTTTTGGAAGTGCCATTTGTTTACGTCCTTTATATGATAAAGTACTGTCTTTACCAAAATCAACTTTTGTGGGCAATTTTATCAGAAATAGGATAGAAATGCAAGAAAATAACGGTTATTTTGATGTTGTTTATGCTATCGTTCTAAAGTACTATTCCGGTGAACCGCTCCAAATAACGCATCTGAAAAGACTTCTTGGCGAACTTTATAAGGACGCAATTGGCAGGAGATTAAAAAATTAAAGTGGGGATTAAAAACCCCACTTCATACAAAAAAGAGGCGGATAGACTTTTGTCAAAATCTTTTCATACACACTAAATTTTGACAATTTTTCAATTTAATGTCATAATTCCGACACCGTGAGAAAAAAGCGTAAATATGATTATACATTTTAGACTGACTTCGGTGTGAGACATTCGTCTCGGTATATACCGAAAGGAAGGGACAGTAATGGATGCTAATGAATCACCAGTGACGGAAACTTATCGTGCTCCCGCTTTTGCTGATTTCAATCCAGAACACGCGGCACCTGGTGCCACACCAGAACGTTTAGCGCACTTGGAGGAACACGGTTTTGTCATCATCAACGATTTTGTTGATAACCCGTGGATCCCGATTCTTAGAGAGGCAGGTCGGCGTGTTACGGAGGCGTGTGCGCCTGAAAATAAATATGACAAAATAGACTGCTCAAAGGGCTATGTCCACCGCACGGGACAGGAGCAACCGTGGGCAATTCGCGGTATAATTCATCCTGCTTTCGGAGAATCCTGTTTTGCCGAATTCCACGGTTCAACAGAATTTTTAGACTTTGTTGCATCTTGGTGCCATGGACTTCAACCTGAAGATTTAACATTTAGTGGTATGCTGCTGTGGGCAAATCCGCGAACACACGAAAATAAACTTGGTTGGCATAGAGACGTAACGTGGTGGGGAACGGGAAAGAGTTATTTTGCGCAACGCGAGGTTCGTGGGGATGGTCCGGAAGCTTACTCCGAAGAGGTTGAAAAAATCCGATGGAAAGAAATCCGAGAAAGGAACGCTAAGAATCTTAAAGAGCGAAACGGTGTAAGTATGTTCTTGGCACTTGTTGACGAAGAATGCCATGAACTCGTCCCCGATAGTCATGACCGCTGGCGTACCCCTTATGAACATGACGTGCTTCTACCGAAATCTATGAAAGATCAAGGTGTTCCACATACACCCAGTTGGAACGGAGAAGATCCGTTGCCGGGACAGGTCGCGATTCGCCTTAAGGCAGGAGAAGCTCTCATCCGCAATGGTGCTGCTATCCACAGCGGTCATACCGTTCCTGAGCGTGAGCGTAACACATTGTCAATTGGTTGGTCAAAATGGTCTGGCGAATTCAGTGGCGAACCGTCAGTAACGGATGTCCGACATGCGTGGCAACTGGATCCCGCTGTGAGAGAGGCACTACCCCACGAATGGATGCAAACCGCGTGGGACCGCTGGGTAGAAACTCAAAAGTTGGGTGATACGCTTGAAGATCGATACACTGGATTGGATATTAAGCATATCAAGTCTGGCATGGTTCTTGGGTGGCGTGGTGAGTTGGAACGTCAAGCTGCTGAGGCAGGAGATGCTTAACACCCTCCTAACCGTGGATGATATATAGTAAAATCTAAAAATATATATACATTTTCTTTTGGATGGACGGCGTTTGTAGTCGCGCAATTCACGCGCCTCTTCCGATTATTTGATGGGAAGATTGTTAACGCGCTTAGTAGGAAACTTATAGAACAGAGGCGACTTATATTTTGCGCCATCGGAACAAGTGAGGAAGGTCTTAATAATGCGGAAGTTTATCAAAAGTTTCAATTCCAACCTGGTGCGATTAGAAGTTATCCGCTTATCATTGTCCGAGCGATCACCGCATCGTGACATTGTCGGGAATCGGAGTTCCCTCCTACCAATTATTCGTTTTGTATCGCACGCAAGCGTTCAATTTCCGCTAACGCCTTAGCAAGTTCAGCCTCAGCGTTTTTTGCACGTTCCTGTGGCGTTTGCAACCATTGCGATGTCGTTGGGTTATAAAGATGCAAGTTTCCATCATGTTCCCCTAACTCTAATCCTAACGTCTCTGAAGGCAAACGATCATTTATCAAAGTTATTTCTTGATACTCACCATCAATGAGTCGGTATCCGACAAAACTCGGAACAATCTGCCCCATCGGGTCGTAGATGTAATATTCCTTCACCGCAAGCACAGATGCATAGAGATCTTTCTTTTCTCCCATATCCTTTGGGAAGGTGCTTGGACTTGCGACTTCTAGCACAAAATCGGGTGTTTGTGCTTCTGCCCATGTCAGATAGGTGTTCCGTTGTTTCTTTTCAACGTCAAAAGCCACGAACACATCGGGAGAGATAGACTTTCTCGGGTTGCCCCTTTCGTAATATATCAGGAGGTTGCCAGATACATAAACATCCTTTTCATTCTGATAATAGTTTCTCAATATCTGAATGAAATCTACCATTAAGTCTCGGTGTGTATCCGTTTCTGCCATAGGTTTCCTGTCCGATTCCGGATAGACTATTGTCGGCGCAGCTTGTATTTTTCTCTGCATCGTGTCATCTCCCAGCATCAAGTTTTGTATTTTGTATTAAGTATATTATGAAAATGTGTTGATGTCAAGGGTTTTAATGTGTTGATGTCAAGGGTTTTAATGTGGATAGGGTGTCCGGTATGGCGAAAGTTCCTATTCCAAACTGGTGCGATTAAAAGGCGATATGCGTACATGTGCAGCAATGGCACATGTGCAAAGTTTCTATTCTAAACTGGTGCGATTAAAAGTGCGGTTGCGGAATAGGCGGGGGCGTTTCAATTCCAAACTGGTTCGATTAAAAGGCTAACGAGAGACCCGATCATGAGTAGCACGAAAGAGTTTCAATTCCAAACTGGTTCGATTAAAAGCACATCACACCTTCTTCGGATATAGCGATATTCCAAAGTTTCAATTCCAAACTGGTTCGATTAAAAGTGACAGTATTGGAGAGGTAAAGACTTCTGAATATGGTTTCAATTCCAAACTGGTTCGATTAAAAGTCAAAGATTACAACCAAACTGAAAGACTTTACACCGGTTTCAATTCCAAACTGGTTCGATTAAAAGTGGATGGTGAACTCGCACCCAGTGCGCACATGGATTCACGTTTCAATTCCAAACTGGTTCGATTAAAAGATTTTATGATAAACCTTAAAAGCAACTTGTTCCCGAGTTTCAATTCCAAACTGGTTCGATTAAAAGTGATATAACCACGATAACCTATAGTGATCTCCTCGGGTTTCAATTCCAAACTGGTTCGATTAAAAGATAATCATTCACAAGACAACCCAACTACTAAAGGTTAACAGTTTCAATTCCAAACTGGTTCGATTAAAAGTTGAGGTTCAGATTGAAAAGATGCAAAGAAACGAGTTTCAATTCCAAACTGGTTCGATTAAAAGGGTACCTGTTTTCGTGTTAGGCTCCGATTCTTCTATGTTTCAATTCCAAACTGGTTCGATTAAAAGCCCAATCGATTATACCACGTCCACTTTTTGTTGCAGTTTCAATTCCAAACTGGTTCGATTAAAAGAGTAACGATCGTAGCTGCCACTACTCATCAGGTTTTCAAGTTTCAATTCCAAACTGGTTCGATTAAAAGCATTTATTAGCGGTTTTGATATACTAACAACATCTGCGTTTCAATTCCAAACTGGTTCGATTAAAAGTATTTACGCAGGATTATAACCCAATCTTTACGGCAAGTTTCAATTCCAAACTGGTTCGATTAAAAGTAGTAATTATTGAGAAGATCGAAAAGATCGAGGGTGGTTTCAATTCCAAACTGGTTCGATTAAAAGCAAAATCTGCGTATAGACAGCGACGGTTGGCTGCGTGAAGTTTCAATTCCAAACTGGTTCGATTAAAAGGCAAAACTTATATGCTCACGCTTGAAGGTTTTGACGTTTCAATTCCAAACTGGTTCGATTAAAAGTGAAATGGCTCAAGAAGTTCGCAATCACGTAGTAGGTTTCAATTCCAAACTGGTTCGATTAAAAGCCGCAATCCCGCGTCTCGCAGCACTTGCACCCGATTGTGTACGCAACGTTTCAATTCCAAACTGGTTCGATTAAAAGCAAGAGCAGAACAACCGACTACACAAAAACCAGATGAGTTTCAATTCCAAACTGGTTCGATTAAAAGGATGAGACGATTATTGATATGGGGACTGAAGTCAACGTTTCAATTCCAAACTGGTTCGATTAAAAGTTTGTAGCAACGGTAGGTAGTGTTTCAGTTGACAGGTTTCAATTCCAAACTGGTTCGATTAAAAGCACAGGTGGCACAAATGCGGGTATAACACATGTATGTTTCAATTCCAAACTGGTTCGATTAAAAGGCTATCCAAAAACAACATTAATATTATAGCAGACCCTTACAGTTCCTGTCCAGTTAATTTTTCGTCTGCATCAAATCAGAGGCAGTCTGCTGTCGACCGCTAATCGTGCAAATTCTCTGGGAGGTTGACGGATCGTTGTGTCAAAAGGGTTTATCAGCAATATTATGCTAAATTGGAAAATATCTCTGGCACGAAACTTGTCAATTTTCGGAGGTCGACAGCAGATTGTCCAAACAGATTTTGCTAGATGGTTTGCTTAGAATAGGTGCGTTGCGAGATTCTTATTGCCTTGCCAGAAATCCTTAGATGAGAATAATCCTGAAAATCCTGGTTCAGACGAAAGAGGCGGGTGAATTGGGCTACTGCGAACTATGCTATTTCATCAGGTTCGTCTAAAAGTGTTGAGGAATTAACGTCAAAATCAAAGCCGTATTGTTTAACCACTGATTCGACCGTTTTTGTAATCCATTCCTCATTCTTAATATTAATATATGGAGATGTGATCACTTCACAAATCAATTTATTGACATCAACATTGAAAAGTATGCCAGGTTTTTTAGATCTCTTAGGGAATTCAATGTTTTCTAAAGTAGTATCTTGATTGATGAAAATGCCGTGGTTATCAATATAACGCATAAAAGATGTCGGGTAGTCTACGATTATAGCGCGGAATTCTCTTTCGTATTCAAAAGGCTTTCTCTTATGGAAATACCAAGTAGATAACATACTCATATCGTTTAAATTTTGTGGAACTGGGTATTCATACGGATTAATATATTCTATTTTGCCGAGAAACATATCATAATCATCTATTAAGCAGTTCTTAAAATCGTTGAAAGTAGTTTTGATAACAATGCCACTATTATGCATGCGATATTTATCCCACATCGCCATGGATTCTTCTTCTGCATGATGCCAGCAGCTACAAAAAGTATACTTATGCAAGTTTTTTTGGAACTTCTCTAAAATAGCAATATTATTGATTGTGCGTTTATAATGCTCCTTCACTGATGGAGGTGTAAAGCCTTCAAAAGGATCGCCACACTTAAACTTATCGGGGCTTGTAAAGAATAAGCTTTTTGTATCTAAAATACTAACGAATTTCTCAAAACTCATATATCTCCATAGAAAGTCCGTATCTTTAGGCGGCGTAATTCCAGTAAGTTTGCGAATCATAGTAGTCCTTTGATCTGATTAATTACAGATTTTCAACGCGTTTGATATGAAACGACACGGAGAACCTTGAAGGCGTGGTATCAAAATTACCGTCTTTCGGAAGATGTAACTTCCAATACTTATAGTCTTCTGAAGGAGGACTAAACGTAGAAATTTGTGCTCTAAATGTCCGTTCCAACATTGATGCGAATTTTTTGAATACCTCTATCTCAGTTTCGCCTTTTTTAGGAACACACACAAGTTTCGATATCGTTTGCTCAATGTCTTTAAAATCTTCCGCATTAATATTCATTGGTGTAATCTTGAGTAGTTCAATAGTAAAGTCATGTTTGTTAGTCATCAGATTATCCTCCGCTCTCTACAAGCACGGTATAGGCTCTTTTTGTGGTAGAACACTTATTTTGAACGAATGTATAAAGTATTACATAGTTTGGAGAAGATATCAAGTTAAAAAGCAGAGCCATTCAATTCTCTAGTAGTTGCTGCCTTCTACTCAAGGTCCCTCCTTTGTAGGAGTGACCTCCCGGTCGCGACTGGACGACTAAAACGCACAAAAGACTGAAAACTGAATGGCTCTTGTTAAAAGGTATTGTTTGAGAGTTTTGTAAGCGCGCATTATTTGTCTGAACCAGGATTAGTTCGGTGCGGTTAGGAAACCGCACCATAAGCGTCAATTTAGGCGTTTTTTTGAGAATGAGAAATGCTCTTTAGTCCCGTAGGGACGATATGTTTATAGCAACGGAGGCACCCCCAATTCTTTAGCCCCGTAGGGGTGAAATGTTTATAGCGTTTTGTTTAACATATCGCTCCTACGGAGCTAAAGAGACGTGTCTGGACGGGGTACTATAAACATATCGTCCCTATGGGACTAAATATAGGACGACCTCAATGACCATGCTTATTGAGCAATGTTCATAAAAACACAGATATTTTCTTAAATTGACGCCTATGGTGCGGTTGGGAAACCGCACCTACCGGGGCTGGGTAATGCGGTTGGGAAATCGCACCTACCGAGACTGGGTAATGCGGTTAGGAAACCGCACCTACCAGGTCTGGATAAAATGAGATCAAGGATGGAAAGGTGCTATAGCATTTTTTGCGGGGATTATAGCATTTATGGCGTTGCGTTGTGTAAAAATATGCTGATTCGGCGTCTAACACAATTTTTTATTGCACATATTTTGTCCAATCTGCTACAATATATGTTGACGTTAGCAATTCACGAAGCGAGCGTGCATTACGTCAGGGCTGCTGCCTAAATCTTTTTAGGTGCGCCGCCGGTGGACGAACACCAGCGACGCTTAGCACTGCCATAGGATGAGTATGACAGGCTGGTTTCTATTATAGCAGAATGCACCGCTTTCTGTCAGTTTTAAAGTGGAAACCAGCTCCCTATAGGGACGAATTGCTTGAAAAATCTTCTCTTTCGTTGACACTCCTGTCAACCCTCCCTGTAGACTGTCACAATGTGTATACACACCCCTTGGTGTTATTTTGGTGCAGTCTAAAGATGGGACAACACCCATAAATATTGTATAGTTAATTGATTAATAGGTTATGTACAAGTATAATATACATATTAAGTCATTTGTTATGTATATATAACAAATGTAAGAGATAACCTGCTATGTTTTGTGTGATTGTCTCACATTTTATTTGGGTTATCGTAATTGTAACTATAGTTTGGACAGTTTGAAGTTTTTTAGAGACAAAAAGCAGAAAAGAGGGTATCCTTTCAGTATATATATTTTATTTTGAAAGGACATTCAAAATGGACCCTCTTCTCCGCTTATATTCTATGTTATCAGAATATCAACACCACTTCAAGTATAAAAACTTCAACCATTTTCGCACTTTTGTCTTGGGTTTGATAAATACCCCGCATCGTGGCACCATGACACAGATATATCTATCAACAGAACAATCAACAACCTATTGGCCTCTACCGAAGTTTCTCTCTCGTAGCGTATGGTGTGTTGATAAAGTCACATCAGTATTGACACAACAAGTTCAATCCGTTTTCAATAAAGGTGTCTATGTCTATGATGAAACCCATTCTACGACTGATGGTCTTCACCAATATGGCACGCATTTCTTCAGAAACACGCGGTATAACAAACGCAACAAGAACCAATCGAAGTTCCATCACGGACACGAGTTCGGTGCTATCGGTTGGCTCTGTGAAACACCACAAGGGGTGCGTCTGTTTCCGTTAGCGGCTCGGGTGATGTGTCCGGGCAAAAAACGGGATAGCAGTCTTGCGGTGCTCAAGCGTATCTGTGCTCAGATGCCTGCGGGTCTGATAGTATTTGACAGAGGCTTTAATAGACGCAAGGTGTTTACACAAATCCTTTCACAAGGACACCACTTACTCTGTCGCACAAAGTCAAATGCTGTGTTCTATTATATACCCAAGCCACCCAAGCAACAGGGACAAGGTAGACCGAAACGTTATGGAGGTCGTGTGCATCTACCCTATCTGCAGTATAGAGATATCATCGTGAAAAACAAGACCCTTTCTGTCGCAGACAAAATCGTGCGGACAAAGATGTGTCCGGTAGATGTGCGGCTCGTTGTGATACGCACACGACCAAAGAAGTCTAAACCCTATCGCTATTTTTGTTTATTCACCTCCGACTTAGAACGTCCGGTAGCCGAGTTGATCCAACACTATAGAAATCGGTGGCAGATTGAAACCGCATTTCGAGATGTCAAACAGAACTTCGGTTTTGATACATATCAACTCCGAAAACGCAAAAGTTTGAACCGGTTTGCTCAACTCAGTTTTGTCGCAGCAACTCTCACACAACTCATTTTCACAAACACAGCGACCCACACAGCAGCGGAAACGAATATAGACGATGTGCCTCTTGACTTAGAAGACGTGCTGCTGGCCCTAAATAGGCATTGGTATAAAGCCAAATATCTGACACGCGGGTTGATGACCGCTTATTTGCAACGATGTTTCCAACAACAATGTTTTTCTGCGAGTTACGATACAAGACAAAACTCAAAGAAAAATCTAAAAATAGTTGAAGACTCTACATGAAAATGAGCAGATGGACATATTTGGACGATTATTTCAAAAATAATGGCTAAAGGACAGTGATTTCCAACAGAATTCAGAGATGCAAGAGTGTGGACAAACCATATTTAACTCCTGATCGGAAGTCCTGACAAGATAAAACTGTCCAAACTATAGTAATTGTAAGGAGTTTATTTTGAAAGCACGTTGTGTAAACATAAGATTTTTCCTGCTAATTTCAGTATTTCTTTTGATAAGTCATAGTATGCATAGTACGAGTTATGCGGATATTACACCAGTTAGTGAACGCACATCACAAGTGCGGGATGCGATTGTCGCAGCAGTGCCGAATATAGATGCTGCCGCCGATGTGACCGAAACGCATCTCGCAACGATAATAAGCCTCAACCTACGCGCCAAAAGCATTTCAGCACTGAAGTCAGGTGATTTTTCCGGTCTAACAGGATTGACCGATCTAAATCTCTATGGCAACCAACTCAGCAGTCTACCAAATGGTATCTTTGAAGGATTGACCGCGCTGACAACACTCCGATTAGGGGGCAACACAGTTGATCCGATGCCGATTAGCGTTTTGCTACAGAAAGTAGCAGATGGACAGTTCAAGGCAGTCGCACCCATAGGCGCGCCGTTTGCTATTGTGTTACCTATCAGTACCACTAACGGGAGTATTGCCGACAGCACAACATCGCTTACAATTGCCAAGGGCAGTACCGAAAGCAACGTCGTCACAGTGTCTCACACAGCCGACACCACAGCAGCAGTCACCGCGAACATCGGGACATTGCCGAGTCTACCGCAAAACCATTACGGATATACCCTCTTAAAATCCAGTGCGCTGCCAGTTGAGATTATCAGCGAAGTCGTAACCACGACACCAATAGTTCCCGAACCAATAGAACCTGAACCAATAGTTCCCGAACCATCAACAAACACCGCGCCCGTCTTCACCGACGGTGTTAATACCATACACACCATTACAGAGAACACAGCAGCCAATATAAATATCGGCAGTGCCGTCCCCGCGACAGATGCGGATGACGACACCCTCACATATAGTCTCAGCGGAACAGACGCAGCTGCTTTTGAGATAGATAGCAGTTCGGGGCAGCTAAAAACCAAAACAACATTAGACTATGAAATAAAACGGATTTATACACTCATAATCACCGTTTCCGATGGCAACCTCACAGACACAATTAGCGTCATTATCAGCGTTATTGATGTAGCAGAAACGACTATTGTCTCAACGACACTCCCTGTTAGTCAACGCACAACACAAGTGCGCGATGCCATCGTTGCAGCGGTGCCAAACATAACCGTTGCCGAGGATGTAACCGCTACGCATCTATCCGCAATCACATCGCTTAATTTGCGTTCTATGGGTATCACAGCACTCCAATCAGGCGACTTTGCCGGACTCAGCGGACTTACCAATCTCAATCTATACGGAAACATGCTCAGTAGTCTACCGATTGGTATCTTTGAAGGATTGACAGCACTGACAATACTCCGATTAGGCGGTAACGCCGTTGACCCACTGCCAATTAGCATTACATTACAACAAGTTACTGAAGGGCAGTTTAAGGCAGTGATACCGACTGGCGCGCCTTTTGACGTTGTTGTGCCTATTGGTGCCATGATGATTATAATTCCACAGGGCAGTATGGAAAGTGATACTTTTACTGCTGACGCATCCGTCACGCTTGGTGCGTTGCCAACGCCACCTGCCAACCATTTCGGGTATATTCTCGCCAAATCCGATGTATGTAACCGCACGTTGCAGGTGTCAGAAGCGATCACCGCTGCAGTGCCGGGGATAACCGATTGTCGGAATATCACCGAAGTGCATCTCGCAACAATCACAAGCCTTAATCTGAGTAGCATGTCAATCACCTCACTGAAAACAGGTGATTTCGCAGGCATGTTATCCCTTACAACACTTAATCTCAGTGGTAATCAACTCACAAACCTTCCCGATGGTATCTTTGCTGACTTAACATCATTGAATCAACTCAATTTGAGTGGGAATTCGGTTTCACCTTTTCCGCTTACCGTCTCACTACAGAAGGTCGGAAGCAATCAGATCAAAGTGGTCGTGCCGACTGGTGCGCCATTTAATATTACCTTGCCGATTAGCGTCGCGAACGGCAGTTTGAGCAGTGGCACAACCCTCACAATTCCGACAAGTAGTGTGGAAAGCAGCACGCAAACCATTACTCGCACATCGGGCACAACCGCTGCTGTCACCGTGGATTTTAGCAGTTTACCGAACTTGCCATCTCTCCATAGTGGCTACGGACTTGTCAAATCTAACCAACAACCGCTGGAAATATTCAGTGAAATCAATGTTGCGCCTATATTCATTGAGGGCACAACCGCCACGCGCACCATCGCAGAGAACACCGCCGCAGACACAAACATCGGCACTGCCATCGTAGCGACCGATGCGAATAACGACACATTGACCTATACCTTCAGCGGGACTGATGCAGCGTCTTTCAGTATTGATAGCAGTTCAGGACAACTGAAAACGAAAGCATCACTTGACTATGAGACTAACACATCATACTTAGTCATAATCACTGTTTCTGATGGCAGTTTGACAGATACGATTAGCGTCACTATTAATGTTACCGATGTTGATGAGAACCGCGCCCCTGAGTTTACAGATGGTGATAGCACAACACGCTCTGTTGCTGAGAATACTGGCTCAGGCGTAGACATCGGCAGTGCGGTTTCTGCCACAGATGCGGATGACGATACGCTTACTTATACCCTCAGTGGCACAGATGCAGCGTCTTTCAGTATTGATAGCAGTTCTGGGCAGTTGCAAACAAGTGTTGCGTTGGATTATGAAACCAAATCATCATACTCTGTAACAATCACCGTGTCTGATGGCAAAGGTGGCAGTGACTCCATATCCGTCACCATCAACGTCACTGACATAGATGAGACACCCGCAACAGATAACACTGTGACGACGAAGGATGACAACACCCCAAATAATGCGCCAGTGTTCACTGATGGCGATAGCACGACGCTCACCATTGCCGAAAACACAGGCTCTGGTGTAGACATCGGTAGTGCCGTTTCTGCCACTGACGAGGATAAGGATGACACGTTGACCTATACTCTGGGCGGCACAGATGCAAGTTCATTTAGTATTGATAGCGGTTCAGGACAATTAAAAACCAGTGCCACACTTGATTATGAAGCAAAGGATTCCTATTCTGTCACTATCACAGTATCTGATGGTAAGAGTGGCAGCGATTCTATCTCCGTCACAATCAATATCACCGATGTTGATGAATCCGCCCCGAACAACGCCCCAACGTTTACGGATGGCGATAGCACCACACGCACCGTTGCTGAAAATACTGCCTCCGGTGTGGATATCGGTAGTGCGGTGTCCGCGACAGATGACGACGATGGTGATACACTCAGTTATAGTCTTGGTGGCACAGATGAAAGTTCATTTAGCATTGATAGCAGTTCTGGGCAATTGCGCACCAGTGCTGCGCTGGATTATGAAACCAAGACCTCATACTCGGTGACAAACACCGTTTCCGATGGCAAGGGTGGCAGTGATAGTATCAGCGTTACTATCAATATCACAGACGTTGACGAATCACCTACGAACAACGTCCCAACGTTTACGGATGGCGAAAGCACCACGCGCACCGTTGCTGAAAATACTGCCTCCGGTGTAGATATCG
Source organism: Candidatus Poribacteria bacterium (assembly GCA_965237835.1). Taxonomy (GTDB): domain Bacteria; phylum Poribacteria; class WGA-4E; order WGA-4E; family WGA-3G; genus MSPOR6. The sequence goes on from OZ250160.1 coordinate 4,211,020, forward strand.
GCAGTGCAGTGTCCGCGACAGATGCGGATGATGATACCTTAACTTATAGCATAAGTGGTACGGATTCAGCGTCGTTTGGTATTGTCAACACAAGCGGGCAGTTGAAAACGAAGGCAGACCTCAACTATGAGACCAAATCCTCATACACAGTCACGGTATCTGTTTCTGATGGCGAAGGTGGTAGCGATTCTATCTCGGTCACTATCAATGTGACAGATGTCAATGAGACACCGGTATTCTCGGATGGCACGACTACCACACGCGCAATCTCGGAAAATGTCGGTGCGAACATCAACATCGGCACAGCAGTGAAAGCCGTCGACCCGGATACTGATGATAGTCTCACTTACACACTTGGCAGCACAGATGCAGCCTCGTTTGCGATTGATAACAAAACAGGGCAACTGAAAACAAAGACAGCACTTGATTTTGAGACAAAGTCATCCTATTCTGTGACCGTCACAGCGAAGGATGTGGGCAATCTAACAGATAGTATCACGGTTACGATTAACGTTACCAACCTTGACGAAACGCCATCTAACAACCCACCTATATTTGACGATGACGAAGAAACGACGCGCGAGATCGCAGAGAACACACCAGCAGACAGAAACATCGGTGCCCCAGTTTCTGCAACCGATGCAGATAGCAACACACTCGCTTATGTTATGGGCGGAGATGACGCATCATCCTTTAGTATTGATCTCAACACGGGACAGTTGAAAACCAGTGCTGCACTTGACCATGAAGACGATGATACATACGGAGTAACCGTCACTGTCAATGATGGTAGTTCTACCGATACGATTTCGGTGACAATTTCCGTCACCGATGTGAACGAGGCACCGGTGTTCGCTGATGATAGCACTACATTGTCTGTAGCGGAAAATACGGCAGCGAGTACAAATATCGGGTCTGCTATTACAGCAACTGATCCCGATGGGGATGACTTAACTTATAGTCTTGAAGGTTCAGATGCTGCTTCATTTGATATTGTAAGCACCACTGGTCAGCTGAAAACGAAGGCAGCACTGGATTATGAGGATGAAACCTCTTATTCGGTCACACTCAAAGCCTCGGATGATAATCTATCGGATACGATTAGTGTTACTATCAACGTTACGGATGTAGACGAGAACCGCGCACCTGCTTTCGTCAGTGCCAGCACAACGCGATCAGTTGCAGAGAATACGGCGTCCGGTCAGGCTATCGGCGATCCAGTATCAGCAACCGATGCGGATACAAGCGATACATTGACATACACCCTCGGCGGCACGGATGCAGCCTCGTTTAGTATTGTGGACACTTCAGGACAGTTGCAAACCAATGCGATGCTGGATCATGAAACCAAGAATTCTTATGAGGTAACTGTCACGGCAACTGATAACAGCGGTGCAAGTAATAATAGTGCGACTATTACCGTTACGATCAATGTCACCGATGTAAATAATGCCCCAGAGTTTGATGAGGGTAGTACCACCACTCGATCTGTAGATAAGGGCACATATCCCTCGAAAGACCTTGGTGCCCCTGTGTCAGCGACGGATGCCGATGATGACACTTTAACATACACCCTTAGCGGTACTGATGCGGCATTGTTCGAAATTGATAGCACGAATGGACAGTTGAGTAATAAGGATTTTCTTCACTATGAAGACAAATCCTCATATTCCGTGACTATCACTGTCTCTGATAGCAAGGGTGGAACCAACACTATCACCGTTACCATCACAGATGATAAATCGCCTGCTGTTGAGATTTTGACATACATCAGACAGGACGAACCACCTTGGGTTCTGGATTTTGATTCGGAAACTGGTATTGTAAGTGCTGTCATACCTGAAACATACACGGGGTACAATGGTCGAGATTTGGATGTGGCAAGTTTTACCAGACCACCAGGTGTCCAATTTGATAACTCTTTTACTGTAGCAATTGTGTTCGATGAGGAAGTATCAGGTCTCGATCAGACCGAACTCACACTCACAGAGAACACTGCAGGAGCGAATGTAACCAGTTGGGAAGCTCTAATGGGATGGACTGGTAATAATACGGTGACTCAATATAGGGCTAAGGTTGAGGTGACGCAGAGTGGTACAGTGACTTTTAGCGTCGCTGCAGATGCTGCTACCGATGGCTCAGGCAATTCAAACGCTGAGGCTGAATCAAAAACAGTTACTGTCACGATTACTCTCACTGAATACCCACCCTGGGATGTTAATGAAGATGGCAGTGTTAATGCAACGGATTCGGCACTTGTAACCGCTGCATTAGGGCAAACCGGGGAGGATATCGTTAACGAGCGCACTGATGTCAATTGGGATGATACAGTTGATGCCGATGACCTAACGCTTGTAACCTACCACATTGAAACGGATGTAGACGAGAACCGCGCACCGACATTCTCAGGGAGTAGTATTTCCTACAGCATAACAGATATTGCGAATGCGTCTGTCGGTGATAGTATCGGCTTACCTATTACTGCTACAGATCTGGATGACGATACATTGGAATATAGTCTCGGAGGAGATGATGCATCTAAGTTCACTATTGATAGTGGTTCAGGTCAGTTGAAAATCACGCAAGTTCTCATTGATGGGACAAGCTCCTCATACTCCATTGAAGTGATTGCTACTGATCCTGATAATGCCACCGCTGAAATATCGGGGACGATCAATGTCACCCGCATAGCAACGCAAGTGTCAAACAGCGCACCTGAATTTGACGGCACGAGCACAACCCGCTCAGTTGCTGAAAATACTGCCTCCGAGCAGAATATAGGCGATCCAGTGTCGGCAACCGATGCGAATACCAGCGATACCTTGACCTACACCCTCGGCGGCACGGACGCTGCTTCGTTTGACATTGTTAGCACATCAGGGCAGCTACAGACAAAAGCAGCATTGGATTATGAAGACAAAACTTCGTATTCCGTGACAATCACTGTCAAAGATGGCAATGGCGGTGAAGATTCAATCTCGGTCACTATCAACCTCACGGATGTAGACGAGAACCGCGCACCGACATTCTCAGGGAGTAGTATTTCCTACAGCATAACAGATATTGCGAATACGTCTGTCGGTGAGGATATTGGCAGTCCTGTTACAGCAACAGATGCGGATAACGACACGTTGAGCTACAGCGTTGATGGTGAGGATAAGTCTTATTTCAGTATTGTTAGCAGCTCAGGACAGTTGGAAGTCACACAAGCACTTATTGACGATTCGAGTTCCTCATACTCTATCAAGGTGATTGCTACGGATCCTGATGATGCCGCTGCTGAAATCTCTGTGACAATCACTGTCACTCGCTTAGTGACACAACAGCAAAATACAAACACCGCGCCAACATTTGATGATGGGACCAGCACGACACATTCTATCGCAGAAAACACAACGTCTGGTGAAAATATAGGCAATCCTGTCTCCGCAACAGATAGTGATACAGACGACATATTGACCTATAGTCTGGAAGGCACAGATGCAGATTCCTTTAGTATCGTGACCACTTCAGGGCAGTTGCAAACGAGTGCTGAATTGGATTATGAAACCAAGAGTTCTTATGAGGTAACCGTTAAGGCCACTGACGATAGTGGTGCAAGTAATAATAGTGCAACTATCACCGTCACGATCAGTATCTCTGATGAAAATGATGCACCAGTTTTCCAATATGGTAGTAGCGTCACTTTATCAGTAAATAAGGGTGAAAGATTAGGCACTTCTACCCGGGCGACTGATGATGATGATGACGCATTGACATACAGCATTAGTGGTACCGATGCAGCATTGTTTAGTTTTCATAGTGACTATGAAGACCACTTGCAAAGCAATGCGGCACTTGATTATGATGGCAAGTCTTCTTATTCCCTGACAATCACCGTTTCCGACGGCAATGGTGGCAGCGATACAATCACCGTCACTATAACAGATCCGGCACCTGAGGTTGAGATTTGGACATTAATCGGTTATGACGAACCAGATTGGGTTCTGAAGTTGGATACAGAAACCGGTATTGTAAGGGCTTCCGCGTGTGACCACGATGATTTTTGCGTGTCTGTAACAAGTCAGGTAAAATCAAGTTCCGTAAGTTTTGCCAGACCCAGAGGGGTCCAGTTTGACAACGATTTTCATGTAGCAGTTGTGTTTTCAGAGGAGGTATCAGGCTTTGAGCAGTCAGAGCTGACACTTACAGATAACACCGCTGGAGCCACTATAAGCAGTTGGCAATCGCAAGGAACGCATTTTGGATATGTTGTTGATGCCAATATTGATGTCACGACGAGCGGGTCAGTAACTTTCAATGTTGCAGCAGGTGTTGCTACCGATAATGGAGACCAATCGAACACCGCTGCTGGATCCACAACGTTTACGGTAACGATTACTCTTACTGATTACCCGCCCTGGGATGTTAATCAGGATGGCAGCATTGATGCAACGGATTCTGATCTTGTAACCGCTGCATTCGGACAAACCGAAGAGGCTATCGTTAACTCTCGCACTGATGTCAATTGGGATGATACCGTTGATGCCGATGATGTGACACTCGTTACCTACCATATTGAGGATGATGGGGGTGCCCCGTCACTCATAGGCGCGTTTTCCTTGCTGGATAAGAAAACACTTGAAAAGTTAGATCCAGGAACACTTCAAAGCTATTTAGACATCTTACGCACCGAAAACGACGGATCACTGAGGTATCTACGGGCAATTGCTATAGTCGAAAGTGTATTAGCAGCCATACGTCCAAGTAAAACGCAGCTGCTGGCGAACTATCCGAATCCGTTCAATCCGGAGACATGGATACCGTATCACTTGGCAAATCCAAGCAATGTGCGTATCAGCATCTATAATATGCAAGGTGTTGTCGTCCGGAGTTTGGAACTCGGACATCAACCCACGGGGTATTACACCAGCAGAAACCGCGCGGCGTATTGGGACGGCACCAACGATGTTGGCGAACGCGTCACAAGCGGTATCTATTTCTACCAACTGCAGGCGGATAATGTGTCTCTTTTGCGGAAAATGTTAATCTTAAAGTAGGCACTCTATGGACAGACAGCAGTTTCTATACACCTGTCACACCGCTGGGGCTTTGTTTTAGTGGCACGCCTATAAAAAAAACACACACCTTCCGCACCGCCGGTGCTGCTCTTGCTACATCCGATATTCTTTTTTCTGTGAGTTACTATCCCATTGAAAACTCGTAGAAGATACATATTATACCAAATTAACTTGATTCGAAGTTTTCCGATAAAGTCAGCATTGCGAGGCACGAGGACCTCGCGCTACAAATCCCGTTAATTGTGTATTATAGACTTTTCAGGTGGTGTGTGTGAACCACCTCATCGTTTACAGTACGTAGAAAAGTCAAACGCCTCTCCCGCTGTGCAGAGTGCCATTTGACTTTCCTTTTCCCTGAAAACTTCGCAACGTATGTGATGTTTTCTTGTGCTACACCAGTGACAACGCGAGAAGGATCACTTCACTATCAACAACTTACGCGTAGCAGAAAAATCATCAGCTTTGAGCATATAGAAATACACCCCCGCTGCCACCTTCTCACCGACAACGTTTCGACCATCCCAATAAGCAGCACGGTCTCTGCCGATGTAATACCCCGCATGTTTATGTCCCAACGCCAACTGCCGAACCACGACACCCTGAACATTGTAAATCGTCAAAGACACATCTGCAGCCTTTGCCAGTTGATACGGTATCCACGTCTCCGGGTTGAACGGGTTCGGATAGTTCGGCAGAAGTGTGCTGATAATCGGTATCAGTTGGGAACGAGTGACTTCAGCAGATGGTGCTAACATTGCATCAATGATGATTACTTCATCCTCACTGTACTCAAGTCTATAGCCGTAATTAAAACCAGATGGATCACTCACACCTGTTATATACACGACGACAGATCCGTTTGTGTTACTATTGTTACGTGTGATAGTCAGTGTTTCGCTTTCCGCAGTACCAACCGGAATTGTAGCACTATTCGCTCCACCCGTAATGCTGCCACCCCGTTTACCGAACGTTACTTGAATATTATACGGTGCTCCCGTTGCGATAACAAACTTGAACTGTCCATCAGCAACTTTCTCCACTGCCACCTCAAATAAGAAATCATTTTCTTCGTTTTCATCGTCCTCACCCAATTCAAGTCGATCCAGCGAGGTGAGACCAACAAAAATGCCATCTGGCAACGCGGTCAATTTGTTTCCTCTCAAACTAAGCTCCTCTAAAGAAGTAAGCGTGCTGAAAATCCCAGACGGTAATGAAGTTAAACAGGCACCCTGTATATCAAGGAATGCCAAATTTGTGAGCGTGTTGAATATATTTACCGGTAACGAAGCAAACGGATTTTCGCCGATATCAAGATAATTGAGGGTCGTCAACGCGTCAAAAATCCCTTCCGGCAACGAGGTTAATTCGTTTTTGGAAAAATTGAGACGTTCAAGGGAAGTCAGGGGATCGAAAATCCCTACCGTCAACGATGTCAATCCAATGCCAGATATACTGAGGCGTTTGAGAGATGTAAAGCCGTCAAAGACACCATCTGGCAAAGTACCCAAATTATTGCCAAATATAGTGAGTGTTTCCAATGAGGGAAGTTGTGAAAGTACACTTGGAAACGAGGTGAATTTGTTTCCGTCTAATTGTAATTGTAATAAGGATGTCAACTCGTCCAAAATATCTTCGGGAATAGTCTCAAGGTTATTATCGCTAAGATTAAGCACTGTTAACCCCGTCAACCCTTCAAAGTCGCCATCTTTCAGTGAGGATATACCATCATACGTTAAATCCAGGAAGGTTATTTTTGCAAGTTGTTCATCTGTCACATCATCTGGATTAGTTACGTCGGGAATAGCTGCCACAATAGCGTCTCTCACTGCCGGTACCCTTTCGGCTAAAGGCGTAGTTGTGACCAACCCGAAATCATCAATATTGATTGTAACGGTTATAGTATCCCTACCACCATTTCCATCGGTGACGGTGAGAGTGACCGTATAACTTTGTTTTGTTTCATAATCCAATGCAGCGAATGTTTTCAGCTGCCCTGTCGTAGAAACGATGTTAAATGCGGTATCATCTGGCGTTTCACCAAGACTATAAGTCAAAGTGTCGTTATCTGCATCAGTCGCTGCAACAGGTAATCCGATGTCTCTACCTGCTGGAGTGTTTTCTGCTACGGTGCGGGTGGTGCTGGTGCCTTCCGTAAACACAGGCGCGCGGTTTGGCGGTGTTTCGTCCACATCACTTACATTGATCGTGACCGTGATAGACGCAGACCCGGCATTGCTATCAGAAACGGAGATAGTTACCTGATAACTTAATTTTGTTTCATAATCCAATGCAGCTTTTGTTCTAAGCTGCCCTGTCGTAGAAACGATGTTAAATGCGGTATCATCTGGCGTTTCACCGAGACTATAAGTCAAATTGTCGTTATCTGCATCAGTCGCTGCAACAGGTAATCCGATGTCTCTACCTGCTGGAGTGTTTTCTGCTACGGTGCGGGTGGTGAGACTGCCTTCCGTAAACACTGGCGCGCTGTTTGGCGGTATTTCGATCACGTTACTCACATTGATCGTGACCGTGATAGATGCAGACCCATCCTTGCTATCAGAAACAGTGATCGTTACCTGATAACTTGATTTTGTTTCAAAATCCAAAGCATCTTTTGTTCTCAGCTGCCCTGTCGTAGAAACGATGTCAAATGCGGTATCATCTGGCGTTTCACCAAGACTATAAGTCAAAGTGTCGTTATCTGCATCAGTCGCTGCAACGGGAGTTCCGATGTTTCTACCTGATGCTGAGTTTTCTACTACGGTGCGGGTGGTGATACTACCTTCCGTAAACACTGGCGCGTTATTTGATACGGTGTCGGTAGGTGTTTCGTCCACATCACTTACAATGATAGTGACCGTGATAGACGCAGACTCGCCACTGCTATCAGAAACGGATATAGTTACTGAATAACTCGGTTTTGTTTCAAAATCTAATGCAGCATTGGTTTGCAGCTGCCCTGAACTGGTGTCAAAACTAAACGAACCCGCATCTACCCCGCCAAGACTATAAGTCAAAGTGTCGTCGCTATCCTCATCTGTCGCTGCAACGGGAGTTCCAATGTTTTCACCTGCTGCAATATTTTCTACTACGTAGCGGATGGTGCTGGTGCCTTCCGTAAACACTGGCGCGCGGTTTGGTTGTATTTCGTCCACGTCATCAATGTTGATTGTGACTGTAATAGATGCAGACCCATCATTGCCGTCAGTAACGGTGATTTCCACAGTGTATACGGATGTGATCTCATAATCAAGCGTTGAATTGGTTTGCAGCTGCCCCGAACCGCTATCAATACTAAACGAACCCTCATCTGTCCCGTCAAGACTATAGGTAAGCACATCGTTGTCTTCATCAATCGCAGTCACAGGATCACCGATGTTCTCATCTGAGGTAGTATTTTCTGCAATGGTACGCGTGGTACTCGTTCCTTCGGTGAACACAGGGGCATTATTAGGTGCATCAATATCCCTTGGAACTTCATCGCGGTCTGTGATATTGATGACCACATCAATACTTGCTGTGAGTTTACCATCAGAGACAGTAACCTTTACTGAGTAGGATGGTTTTGTTTCAAAATCCAACGCAACCTTCGTTTTCAATTGACCTGTAGCGGGATTAATAGCAAACGCTGCAGTATCAATACCACCGAGACTGTAGGTCAACTTGTCATCGTCTGGATCTGTCGCTGCAACTGCCCTTCCTATGTTGACATCGGCGTGTGTGTTTTCGGGTATGGTGCGAGCCGTGCTTGTGCCTTCTGTGAACACTGGTGAGCGATTTTCGTCCACATCGGTAATGTTGATGACCACATCAATACTTGCTGTGAGTTTACCATCAGAGACGGTCACCTTTACTGAGTAGGATGGTTTTGTTTCAAAATCCAACGCAATCTTCGTTTTCAATTGCCCTGTCGCGGAATTAATAGCAAACGTTGCAGCATCAATACCACTAAGACTGTAGGTCAACTTGTCATCGTCTGGATCTGTTGCTGCAACTGCACTTCCGATGTTGACATCGGCGCGTGTGTTTTCGGGTATGGTGCGAGTCGTGCTTGTGCCTTCTGTGAACACAGGTGATCGATTTTCGTCCACATCGGTAATGTTGATGACTACATCAATGCTTGCTGTGAGTTTACCATCAGAGACGGTCACCTTTACTGTGTAGGATGGTTTTGTTTCGTAATCCAGTGGTGCCTTCGTTTTGAGTTGCCCCGTCGCGCTATCAATATCAAATGTAGAATCATCTGTGTCATCAAGGCTATATGTGAGTGTGTCGTCATTAGGGTCCGTGGCAGCAACGGCATCCCCTATGTTTGTCTCTGCCGCTGTATTTTCTGCCACGGAGCGGGTGGCACTTATGCCCGCAGTGAACACTGGTGGGCGGTTTTCTACCACATCAGTGACATTGATGACCACATCAACGCTGGCAGTGAGTACACCATCGGAGACGGTCACTATCACCGAATAGATAGACTTTGTTTCGTAATCTAAAGCAGCCTTCGTTTTGAGTTGTCCGCTCTCGGTATCAATATCAAACGCTGCAACGTCTGTACCGTCAAGGCTATAGACAAGTCCATCCATATTCGCATCCGCTGCAGTGATTGCAGCCTTGATATTTACACCCGCTTCCGTATTCTCTGCGATGGTGCGGGTTGTACTTGTGCCTTCTGTGAATACTGGTGCAACGTTGATGCGGGGAATAATTTCAATCGGTAATGCGTCCGAAACTAACGCGTAGCCTGCATGCAGTGGCGGCAGACTCGGCAACGCATCAATATCTACGGTAACAGCATCAATCGTGCCTGATGTTCGGGTGACGGTGAGTATTTCACTTTCCACACTACCTTGCGGGATTGTGATGCTATCTATCCCATCAACAATGCTTCCGCTTGTGGTGGTAAACGTAAGCGAAATATCAAACGGCGCGCCTGTGTGGACAACCGCTTTGAACGCACCCTCACCGACTTGTTCTAACGTTACGTGCAGTGGCAACGGATCAACCGAGTTACCACTCAGTTCCAACGATTCTAACGACACAATCCCTTCAAAAATACCATCGGGTAGATCCATCAGCTTGTTGCCACGTAGGCTGATAGTTCTCAACGAGAATAACCTATCAAATAACTTATCGGGTAGGCTTGTGAATTCGTTGTTATCCAGATAAAGGGTTGTAAGCGACAGCATCCCAGAGAAATCGTGTGTCCTGAGTGATTGGATGTCCATGTTGACTAAATTGAGGTTTGTGATGATTGCAAGGTCAACGTTTGCCACGTTTTGGCAATGCATCAATAGCGGATACATCGCCTCAATCGCCGTGACCACCTCTGGCGTGCGATTACAAGCGGTTGATCGAGCAAGAACGTAACCGTAATGATTTCGCGGTAAGCCGGGCAGCTTACCGATGTCTACAATCGGTGCTTCTGCTGTGGGCACAATCGTAAATGTCTCGCTTTTTAAAGTGCCTTTCAGAACAGTTGCTGTTGTTGCGCCTTCACTGATGTGTCCATTGGTAACGTCAATCGGCACAACGATGTCAAATGGCGCGCCAGTCGGCACAATCACCTGAAACTCATTTTCGTCAACCTGCTGCAGCGAGACTAAAATCGGCATCGGGTCAAACCGGTTATGTCCTAATCGGAGCGTCGTGAGTGCTGTTAACCCTTCAAAGATACCGATAGGTAGGTTCATCAACAGGTTGTCATAAAGATTGATATTCCTTAGCCCGGTCATCCCAGAAAAATCACCCGATTTGAGTTGGGTGATACCTGCGTCGCGTAAATTGAGAACGGAAATAGCCGCGATGTGTGCGCCTGTTATATCCTCTATATCAGGTATCGCGATGATATCGCCCTCGACTAAAACGCTGTCCACGATTTCGTCGCGCACTTGTGACGTGCGTTCACTAAGCGGGAGTGACATAGTGACAAAATCGGTTTCCGCTATGTCTATGAGGCGGATAACGACTGCAATCGTGTCGGCGAGCGAGCCATCTGAAGCGGTGACAGATACGAGATATAATGATTTCTGTTCATAATCCAACGCAACTTTTGTTTTTAACTGCCCGGTCTCGGTATCAATAATAAACGTCGCCGCATCAATGCCGCCAAGTGTATAAGTAAGTGGGTCATCTGTATTATCATCTATATCCGCCTCGGCATCCGTATCTATTGCTGTGATGGGTGCCCCGATGTTGACATCTGCTGCCGTATTCTCTGCTATAGTGCGGACGGTGATTGTGCCGTCTGTGAACATAGGCGCGAAGTTGTCCACCACGTCAGTGACGTTGATTGTGATCGTGATGGTGTCTGTGAGCAATCCATCGGAGACAGCAACGGTGACGGAATAAAAGATCTTTGTTTCATAATCCAGATCTGCCTTCGTTTTAAGTTGTCCTGTGTCCCTATCAATGCCGAACAATGCGGCATCAATCCCACCGAGACTGTATGTGAGTGTATCTCCTGTGTCCATATCTATTGCGGTGATGGGTGTTCCGATGTTCTCGTCTGTTTCTGTGTTCTCGTCAACGTTTAGCGAAATACTAACATCGTCCGTAAACATAGGGGCAACGTTGCCGGTGATAGCAACAATCGGCAGTGTCCCCGACTTGTTCAGCATATAGCCGAAATGGTTGCGCGGTATGTTCGGTATGGTGCCAATATCTATTGTGACATCTAGTCTTGAATCGGGTGTCTTTGTGACCGTTATCGTATCGCTTACCGTACTACCTTTGGATATGGTAAGTGTAGTGGCATCACCGGCAATCACACCGTTGGTCACGTTAATCGGTAACACTATATTAAACGGCGCGCCTTCCAATGCTACTGCCCTGAACTGACCTTCTTCAACTTTCTCCAGTGTGATTGTGAATGGCAGCGGGTCAACCGTATTGCCACCTAATCGGAGGGATGATAATGCTGTTAACCCTTCAAAAATTCCTTCGGGTAGGCTGCTGAGTTGATTGTCATAGAGATTAAGACTTGTCAGTCCTGTCAATCCAGAAAAATCGCCCGGTTTTAATTCAACAATGCCCGCGGAACGGAGATTGAGATTCGTAATTGCAGCAAGTTGTGTCGCAGTAATCTCATCTGCGGAATTTGCCTCAGTTATCACTGCGACGATGGCATCGCGAATCTGTGGCGTCCGCTCACTGACTGGAATTATGTCACTATAACTTACACTATGTATACCAAAAAATATTAAAAGAACTATGACTACAGATAAAATACATTTTCTACGAATAAATTTCAGTTTTTTCATTTAAACACCTTTTCTAGACTTTATATGTCATTTATCATTTATAACCCAAGTTGCCACCTATTTCGCGAATGCTCTTATAGGAGGGGTTTCTAACCCCGATTAGCAGAAAACATCAGATCAAGAGGAAAACCCTTGTATTTCTGATTAAAAACAGTTCTGTATGCTTGAAATATTGTAAGCAGCAACTTGGGTATTTATAAGAAGAATACGCCCCATAAATAATAATAATAAGACGTCATAATATAATACGTATTATTAATAAATTAATACGACTAAATATGGTTTAATGATACACTTAAAATACTAGTGTTTTGTCCACCTAATTTTTGTGGTTGTATGTCGGGTAGAGCGTCCACAAAACCCGATATATGCTGACTCAACCGACAATATTTTGGTGGACAAAGCATTAGAACGTATCTCATAAATAGTCAAATAATCTAAAAAAGTCTTTTAATAATAGGACTTAATACAATAATACTCGACATAAACTTCTCAACAAGCTAATATGTTGTGTAAGGAGGTCAATAAAAATGATAAAACCAACGCGTCTTGATTATTGTCAATATCTACTTAGCACACCTACAGAGCCATTCAGTTTTCGGTATTTTGTCTGTCTTAATGGTAAAGTCGCGACCGGGAGGTCGCTCCTACAGAGGACAGACAGTGATCAGAAGGCGCAACAACCAGAGAATTGAATGGCTCTGAGCACACCTACTAACTATACTCTTATACCAAATTAACTTGATTCCAATCTATCAGTGCGGTTAGGAATGCAGATCGCATTTGGGTGAGTACACCGCAAAACCGCACCATTAGCGTCAATTTAAGGAAAGGACTCGCTTGTAGTCGCGCAATTCATTTCGCCTCGGACATTCAAAGAAAAGAGGCGCAATGAATTGCGCGACTACGAACACTGATATTCTCGTCCTTTGCGTTATTTGAGATGCTGATACAAAAAGGTGTGGTTAGGAAACCGCACCTACCGTGTTGGGAACCGCTAAATTGACAGTTATGGTGCAGTCGCGACCGGGAGATCGCTCCTACAGAAGAAATCTGGGTGGACAAGCACCATAGCATTTTTTGCGGGATTATAGCATTTATGGCGTTGGATTGTGTAAAAAATATGCTAATTCTGCGTCTGATACAATTACGGTAACTATCAACCTGACTGAATACCCGCCCTGGGATGTCAATGAGGATGGTAGTGTGGATGCAACGGATTCGGCACTTGTAACCGCTGCATTAGGACAAACTGGAGAGGATATTTTAACGAGCGCACCGATGTCAACTGGGATGAGACAGTTGATGCCGATGATGTGACACTCGTTACCTACCATATTGAGGATGATGGGGGTGCCCCGTCACTCATAAGGCGCGTTTTCCTTGCTGGATAAGAAAACATTTGAAAAGTTAGATCCAGTAACACTTCAAAGTTATTTAGACATCTTACGCACCGAAAGCGACGGTTCACCGAGGTATCTACGGGCAATCGCTTTACTTGAAAGTGTATTAGCAGCCATACGTCCAAATAAAACGCAGCTGCTGGCAAACTATCCGAATCCGTTCAATCCAGAAACATGGATACCGTATCACTTGGCAAACCCAAGCAATGTGCGAATCAGTATCTATAATATGCAGGGTGTTGTTGTCCGGCGTTTGGAACTCGGACATCAACCCGCGGGGTATTACACTAGTAGCAGCCGTGCGGCATATTGGGACGGCACTAACAACCACGGTGAACGGGTTACGAGTGGTGTCTATTTCTATCAGCTGCAGGCGGATAATGTGTCTCTTCTGCGGAAAATGTTAATCTTAAAGTAGTATGCCCTCTATGGATGGACAGCAGTTTCTGGACACCTGTCGCCCCGCTCGGGCTGCTCTGGCTACATCTGATATTCTTTTTTCTGTGGGTTACTATCCTATTGAAAACTCGTAGAAGATACATATTATACCAAATTAACTTGATTAAAAGTTTTCTGATAAAGTCAAGCGTTGCGAGGCACGGGGACCTCGCACTACAAATCCCGTTAATTGTGTATTATAGACTTTTCAGGTGGCGTGTGTGAACAACCTCATCGTTTACAGTACGTAGAAAAGTCAAACGCCTCTCCCGCTGTGCAGAGTGCCATTTGACTTTCCTTTTCCCTGAAAACTTCGCAACGTATGTGATGTTTTCTTGTGCTACACCAGTGACAACACGAGAAAGATTATTTTCTAATCAGTATCTTCCGAGTCGCTGTGAAGTCGTCTGCTGTAAACGTGTAAAAATAGATACCACTGGCGACAGATTCACCAGATTCATTTTTGCCATCCCAATGCGCTGCCCGACTACGATTATGATAGAAACCGGCTAACTGATGTCCTAACGACAATCGCCGCACGACTACACCTCTCGTGTTATAAATCGTGAAAGTAACCTTTGTCGGCTTTGCCAATTGATAAGGTATCCACGTCTCCGGATTAGATGGATTTGGGTAGTTAGGCAATACTGACGTTGCGTTGGGTACTTGTGAGTTACCATTGTCCACCTCTGCAGGAGCAGCTCCTATAGCACTAATGACTTCCAATGGTAGAGTGCCAGATTTAGCGAGCGTGTAACCGCTGTGTGGTACGGGTAGACTCGGCAACGTGCCGATATCCACGGTGACAGCAGCGGTTGTGCCTGTGGTGCGATTCACGGTGAGAGAAGAACTTTCTGTACTACCTTGGGATATTGTAATGCTACTGGATCCACCGCTAATACTCCCATTAGCGACGGTGAGTGGTAGCACAATATCAAAAGGAGCACCGGTAGCAGCAACAGCCTTAACCTGTCCTGAACTCACTTTCTCCAGAGACACGTTGAGTGACAGTGAATTTGTATTACCGTTCAATCTAAGTTTGAACAGAGATGTGAGGCCGCTAAGAGATGGAAATGAACTTAAACTGTTATTCATAGCGAAAATCTGGTCCAGAGATGTAAGGTTGCTCAGGGATAATGAAGTTAAGTTGTTATCATTCAGGTAAAGTCCTCGTAATGTGGAGTGACTGCTAAAGGAGAATGAAGTTAACTGGTTGGAAGATAGGTCAAAGTTTTCCAATGCGGATAGTCCGCTAAGCGATGGTGCTGAACGCAACTGATTAGAAGATAGGTCAAGCCGTTCCAATGCGGAAAGCCCGGCAAGAGATGGTGCTGAACTCAACTGATTAGAAGATAGGTTAAGCCGTCTCAATGCGGATAGTCCGCTAAGCGATGGTGCTGAACTCAACTGATTAGAAGATAGGTCAAGGTCTTCCAATGAGGAAAGCCCGGTAACGGATGGTGCTGAACTAAACTGGTTAGAAGATAGGTCAAGTTGTTCCAATGAGGAAAGACCGCTAAAGGAAAATGAAGTTAAACTGTTATCGTTCAGGTAGAGATCAGTCAATGAGGATAAACCGCTAACGGAGATTGAAGTTAAACTGTTATTACTCAGGTCAAGGTATTCCAATGCGGATAGCCCACTAAGTGATGGTGCTGAACTAAAACTGTTATCGTTCAGGTAAAGATACCTCAATGAGGATAAACCGCTAAGGGAAGGGATTGAACTCAACTGGTTGTTAGGTAAGTCGAGGACTGTCAGCGCAGTGAGGTCGTCAAAGATATCTGAGGGTAATAAACTCAACGGGTTGTAAGATAAGTCAAGGTATGTCAGTCCGGTTAATCCATCAAAATCACCACTATTTAGTGATGTAACGTTCTCTTCATATATACTGAGAGACGTAATTGCTGCAAGATGTGCAGCAGTCACATCGTTGGCATTACACACACCCGGCACCGCGGCTACAATAGCGTCTCGCACCTTCGGTGTGCGATCACTAAGTGGGGGGGCCGGAGCAGATGGTGGTAGGATCCCCGTGACACTAATCGTCACCGTGATAATGTCACTACCACCTCTCCCATCAGAAACAGAGATGGTTACCGTATAAGATGTCTTGGTTTCGTAGTCAAGTGGTGCATCTGTTTGCAGTTGTCCTGAAGTGCTATCAATGTCAAACGATGCAGCATCCGTGCCACCAAGGGTGTATGCCAAGGTGTCATTGTCATCATCAACCGCTTCAACAGCAATCCCTATGTTTTGATCGGTTTCTGTATTCTCTATTATAAACCTTGTGGTATCCTCACCCTCTGTGAATACAGGGGCGCGGTTTTCATCTACATCCGTGACACTAATCGTCACCGTGATAATGTCACTACCACCTCTCCCATCAGAAACAGAGATGGTTACCGTATAAGATGTCTTGGTTTCGTAGTCAAGTGGTGCATCTGTTTGCAGTTGTCCTGAAGTGCTATCAATGTCAAACGATGCAGCATCCGTGCCACCAAGGGTGTATGTCAACGTGTCGTAGTCCGCATCTGTCGCAGCGACAGCACTGTCGAAATCCATACCAGAACCCGTATTCTCATCAACGGAGCGGGCTGTGCTTGTGCCATCAGTGAACACAGGTGCATTGTTAATAGAGACAAAAACTTCCAGCGGCAGATCAGTAGATTTGACGAGTTCGTAGCCGCCATGACCTGTGGGCCGCTCCGGCAACGTGCCGATAGCCACCGTGACAGCAGCGGTTGTGGTGCGGCTCACGGTGAGAGAAGAACTTTCTACGCTACCTGCGAAAATTGTAATCTTACTCGCTCCACCGCTAATACTCCCATTAGTAATGGTGAGCGGAAGCACAATTTCAAAGGGGGCACCAGCAGGCGCCGTTGCCTTGAACTGTCCTTCTGCAACCTTCTCTAACGATACGGTAAGGGGTAGAGGGGAAACTACGTTGTTATTTAAGTAAAGTTTTTCTAAAGCGGTTAGATTGCTAAATATACCCGATGGCAATGACGATAACTGGTTGCTGCCCAGGTAAAGAGTTGTTAGAGTAGTCAAGTTGTCAAATATGCCTGATGGTAATGACGATAACTCGTTGCTGGACAGGGAAAGAGTTATCAGAACGGTCAAGTTGTCAAATATGTTCTCTGGTAATGACAATAACTCGTTGCTGCCCAGGGAAAGATCTGTCAGAGCAGTCAATTCGTCAAATATACCCAATGGTAATGACGATAACTCGTTGCTGGACAGGTAAAGAGATGTCAGAGCGGTTTGGTTGTTAAATATACCTGATGGTAATGACAATAACTCGTTGCTGCCCAGGTAAAGACCTTTCAGAGTGGTCAAGTTGTCAAGTATACCGGATGGCAACGACGATAAATCGTTGCTGGACAGGTTAAGAAATTTCAAAGCACTTAGTCCGTCAAAATCACCGTTTTTAAGTGTCTCAATACCTTTTGATTTTAAATTAAGGGTTATAATTGCGGCAAGGTGTGCATCCGTCACATCGCTGCAATCGTCTACACCTGCAGCGGTAACGATCCCATCCCGCACCTGAGTAGTGCGATCACACACCGGGAGGGCATGTGTTATCTCAACCATGCTGAAAACGAGCAAGAAAATAAATAAAATAAACACAAAATATCTTTGATTTGTAATATACATTCTCGTAATAATTCCTTAAAGTTTACTATAGTTTGGACAATTTTTTCAAACTGTAGTAGATTAGGCAGGGCTATTTAGTTTTAGACTTTTTGTCCATTTTATCCGAAAAGTCGCGATTCGGAGATCGCTCCTACAGCGGAAAGTCTTAAATAGAAAATCTAAATATTCGGAGAACTAAATAGCCCTGTAGATTAGGTTTTATAGAAATACCTCAGTTGCATCTACATTCTGGACACCTGTCACCCCGCATTTTAGTAATTAAGACATAATGTCTAATATATAATTATTGATAATGTATGTCTTTAATATGAATATTATACGCGAATTTGACTTACTAAGTCAATTAAATCTGTGTATAACCAGGGTCACTTAGTTTTCCGAATATTTAGATTTTCGCTTTAAGACCTTCCGCTGTAGGAGCGAGTTCCAACTAGCGACTTTTCGGTTAATATGGACAAAAAATCTAAAACTAAATAGCCCTGGGGAGAATGTGAAGTGTTTTAAGTTAGCAGAAATTCGGTGTCAGGCACAAGGAGCGGTGAAAGTTTCAATTCCAAACTGGTGCGATTAGAAGTTAATGCATCCAATACGGCTTTATCCAGTTGCGCTTGTTTCAATTCCAAACTGGTGCGATTAGAAGAACCGAGAAAATCAGAATATTTGTCATACCAATGCTTGTTTCAATTCCAAACTGGTGCGATTAGAAGTCTATCCAAAAACAACATTAATATTATACTGTACTTGTCAATTTTCGGAGGTTGACAGCAGAACGTCCAAATAGATTTTGCTGGACGGCTTACACAGAATAGGTTCGTTGCGGAATTCTTATTGCCTTGCCAGAAATCCTTAGATGAGAATAATCCTGAAAATCCGATAATCCTGTGAATCCTGGTTCAGACAAATTGTCGAGTTTCGCTACGTTCTACCCTCAAAGTTTTTCTTTTTAATTTCCACTTTTAATTGTCTAAACCTAAAAACGAATAGGGTTCAATGCCGGGGTCTTCAACATCTAAGTCAATTATCTCTAAACCCCCTGGCATATCATTGTCAAGTAACTGTTCAGTGGACGGTTCAGGTATGTCTGCTGCAGATAACCACATTGAAATATACTTTTGGGGTGTCCCATCTGGATTTTTTTGAACTTTTCCATTTAGATTAGTAAGTGGGCTATAACGAATATACACCCGGTTCGGATAGATAACATAGACCTTCCCGTTGGGTTGTATGCCTGCCCCTTCCCACTGCGTGTCACCTTCTTTCCACAACTTGATAAGCACACGGCTTATTAACTCTATATTTCTACTCGGTGCATGGCTCCCAAATAAGTCAACCATTTGCCACGGTGTAGGTCCTTTTTGCAAGAAGTACTCTTTTGACACTTCCGGATAGGGTCCAAAACCATGAGGTGAGTAGCGCACTTCAGCAGGTTTATCGAATGATATTGAAGGTATTGTCTCTGAAAGTGTGCCCGCAGTCTCAACGACCATTTGATCCGTTTGCACCGGATCCGTCTTTTGAGACTCTGTTTCTTATTCAGTCGGTGTTTCCGTATCCGCTTTCTGAGATGCTTCCCATTGCCGGAGTTGTTCTTCAGCCTCGGTTGCCGCTTGCCTGTCGGGTGCTGTATCATGCTGATACCACGAGACACACAAAACGGCAAACATTATCAGGAATACAATGCCTCCAATAAACAGTTTATTAGTGAAAATATAGCGGGACATAGAACACCTCCAATTGTTTAGGGCATACCTAAAGGTTTGCTTGCCATTTTCTATAAACATATCGTCCCCGACAAACCATGCAGAATACCACACGCGTATTCAGCAGCGATATTCTAACACGGTTGATATTTTTGTCAAAGAAATATCTTATACTAAACAATACCTTCGCCAATTATCCGGGGCTTAGTTTTTGTTGCGTTTGATGAATAGCACCGATTGATCCCAGATGTTCAGCGATTTGTTCAATAACAATAATATCAGGTTTTTTCAATACCTTCGCCAATTATCCGGGGTTTAGTTTTTGTTGCGTTTGATGAATAGCACCGATTGATCCCAGATGTTGTGCGATTTGTTCAATAACAATAGTATCAGGTTTTTTCGGAAGTATTTTTAATGTTTCGTGTAAATACTTCCAACCTCTGTAGCGTGCTTTAAGGTCTAAAACACTAAACTCGGTATTCTGAGAACGGCATGTATCTGTGAGTTTAGCACTGACAGATACCATAAACATTGATAAGTTTGCCGCATTGTTCACGGGTATCTTGTTGACATTCATAAAATCTTGTAATCCCCAATATTGTTTTGCATCACGGAAATTGAACTCTATTTGAAAACGCAGGGAATAGTAATCAATCATTTTTTCAGCGTCCAGCGTCAAATCAGAGCTGAAAAGTAAGACGTGTGCTTGCTGTTTCGTGGTCAGGTTCGTCTTGAGAATGCAAACCACGTTCAGTTCGTCTGCGAACTTTTTGTGGCGTGCTTCCATTTGATACACTTCTGTTTTCAGATTTCCGATCGTGTCGGTAGAGAGACAGTATTTTGCGTCAATCTGTCGTGGGTCTAAACGCTCGCCGTATATGCGGGGGCGTCCCTTTCCGGCATAAGGTGTCGTTGGTGGAAAATATAGCGCAGCATCGGTGCGTAGTTTTGAAATGAGATGTAGCCTACATTGTTTCACCATTTGTAGCGCATTATTATGTCCAAAATATCCATCAAGCACAAAATAACGGAGGGGTATCAAGTTGCCAATCTGTTGTAGCAACCCTTTGACCATTGTTTGAAGTTGCTTCAACACATCACTGAGCACGACAACGTTTTTGTTCCGGTTCCGGCTCCCTTTTGGACGCCCGCGTTTGTGTTTGGGTGTTGCTGTCTCGGTGTTAGCCTGATGTTCGGAAGCACAAACGCCTTGATTTGACGATGGCGTGCCACGCACGATTTGCTCCATAACCATCGGGTAGGAACGCCTTCGGTTGACATCCACTAAGGACACGGCTAAAAACGACAAACCGGGGATCGCTTTGCCGAACAATGAGGAAAAGAAACGAGATAAACCATAAGTAGATTTTCCCGCTTTTGGCACAACCACTTCGTCTCCTACGAGGATGTAGTCACTTTCACGATCAAGCAGATAAGTGCGAAAAAACGTCCAGCAAATCGTAGTCCAAGGGATAACAGTGTTGAAAAACCTTTGCACAGTGCGGTAGCTACCCCCTTGTCCAGTCCAGCGAGAGATATTTAACATTGTGACCCGCCCTGTCATCGCAAGCAGTGCGAGGACAACTTGGGATAACTGACGCGTCGTCGTTGCGGATAAATGTGGAATCAAAACAGAAAACAGTGCTATAATTTCAGGCATGGGTGATTGTCCTTTCTAAGTTATTTTTTAACTGTTATAACTTTAGGGCAACCACCCTATTTATTCAACTATTTTTTGGCGAAGGTATTGTTTAGACAATATTTTTGAAATAATTGTCCAAACATGTAAATCTGGACTGGTGCGATTAGAAGGCGACTAAAGCTGGCGCACATACACCAGAACCCAAGTTTCAATTCCAAACTGGTGCGATTAGAAGGAAACCATCCAAATACTACATTATACCAAATTAACGGGATTTGTCCTATTTTCCGGACGGTAGGTGCGGGTTCCTAACCGCGCCATAGGCGTCAATTTAAGAATATATTTTGGACATATTAGGTTTGCGTCTTCAGTCCCAGCGGGACGGAAGGTGTATAGTACGTGCGACGCACAACAAGCCCCCAAGCCCCAGAGGGGCGACAAGTGTATCTATTCAAGGGACATTAGATTGATTATTCACCTTTCGCACCGCTGGTGCTTTGTTTTGGTTGCACGCGTGTACTATACACCTGTCGTCCCGCTGGGACTAAATCAACGCCAAATACACATGTGCAGTCGCTAAATTGACGCTAATGGTGCGGGTTCCTAACCGCACCGATAGATTGGAATCAAGTTAATTGGGTATAATATGTTCACATGTGCGCGCTTCAATTCCAAACTGGTGCGATTAACTCGTCCAATTTCACTTTTATTTAAAAAAGATTGACTTATCTTAAGTTAAATGTTATAATATTTATAGTGCAGGGCTGAACCCTCCCTTGGCGGTGGATGTAGGTCCTGCTTTTTTTATGCAGTTAATTTCCTTCAAGAATCTGGTCGGATAATTCCTTCGGATATTGGCTCTAACAAATTGAATGATTGGTCAAGCCCGTATCTCGTTTTGGACTCAATTGGGCGTTCTTGACGAAGCAGCGCATAAGCACAAAAATCGGACAACTGGATGAAATATGATTGATCGGATTGTTTAAAAAACGGATCTTCAAGAATGCGATCAATTGCCCCATTATTTGAAGTTTGCAGGCGTCTAACCAATTTTGTGTAGATAGTCTCCTTGCCTTCATCGCAGATTAAAATCGCATGACTATCCTGTCGTTGTAGGTTTTGATTGATACTTCCGAGTAACGCTTCATAAGCATGCACACTCGCTTTAGTTGGGAACACAGTGTTAAAAAGTCGTGCTTCTGGCAAAGTCGCTACCGTTTGAAGTGTCTGTTTGAAAATTTGGCATCGTCGCCCCTTAGTTACCACGCCATCAGCAATTTTTCCTCTACCTGAAACAAACTTCCAAGCATGGAATTCAGTGTAAACAGAAATGCCGTCACTCATCTGTATATCGTGCCGGAATTTTTTTATTTCATTAAGACAAGCATTCCATTTGTCAGCACGAATCATTAAAGCTGAAAATACACATAGTTCCTCATCTCCAGAGTCGTCAATGTAAATCAGGTGCATCCTACCTCCTATATCCTGACCGAATTACTATTATACCATTTCTGATTATATATCTCCCATTTGTAGCACAAACTTTTAGTTTGTGCTGTATTGCACCACATTTCACAAAAACCGGTAATGCGACACGTATTTTCAGAATTGGTATTAGAATCTCACGATAATAGGACTTATACAAATTCAGAACTAAGTTGTATACAACTTCACCATCTTCTGTTCAGTTAAGAACGTTAACCGAAGACGATTTTCATGTTTTGTGCGATACTTATTGCGATTTATTTTCTTTATACCGTGCGATTGCCCCGCGTTCTGCCATCTCTGCGCGGGCGTAATGTGCTGGCATTTGCGAATTCTTCCACCTGCCTGCTACTTGTAAGTCAATGACCGAAGTCCCCGCTTTCGCAAGTGAAACCGCAGACCCCACACGCAAGGAGTGTCCTGAAATAAATCCATCAACACCGGCATCAGCAGCTCGTTTTTTGATGATCTGTCTCGCAGACACATCTGTAAGCCTACCGGGTTGGATATGATCCCCGCGACGACAAGACCGAAACAATGCACCGCGATGGATACCTGCTTTCTCTCGATACTGGCTAATCGCTTTGCGTGTATCGCTTGTGACATACAACGCGACACCCGCGCCCTGTTGATCTGTCTTTGACCTTTGGACAATCAGCGTGTTTTGTTTGAAATGCCCGACGTTGACTGCGACCACTTCAGAAACCCGCAGCAAACAGTCAGACATCAGCCGTATCATCGCAGAATCCCTATAACTTGCTATAGACCTATCTGCCTCTGCAAATGCACACACACGTTCGACATCAGCCCATACAAGTGCATCTACTTGACCGCGACCACGACCTTTAGTATCGCGCCGTATAGACTTCAATCTCTTTTGACTGATAGTGAACTTGACATCCTGTCCTTTCACATTGCCGAAATACCATTTGACTGCCGCCAAGTTGACCGATAAGGTATTTGGTGCCATTCCTTGTGTATCTAAAGTTGAGAGGTAGGCAGCCAATTGTGCATCGGTGATATTATCCAAAGCCTCACCTTTAGTTGATAGGAATTCATCAAGTTGTCTCCAAGCCAGTTGATATGCGCGTCTAGAATTCGGAGATAATGCGTCCCACGCGATGCCGATCCGTAATTTATCGTCATCTGTAAGTTGTAGCGCGCTGGCTTGGTCGATCGGAACTAAGTTTTGCATTGCGTTACCTCTCTTGTGTTGTGCGGATGTGATCGTTGTAAGTGCTATGTTTTACTAAAACACAATTATCAATATTTAGGTATAGGGCACCGCGTTCTTTAAGTAAAACTATTCCGTCCCCGTGTATCTCTACAAAATCATATATTTCAAGGTTCCGAAGTGAATATGCTTGATCACGTTCGAATGAACAACGTATCACATTACTATTGATTCTGATCTTATCAAACAGGTCATCACTTTTCGTCAAAGGGGCATAACTTACCGAAAGCACAATAACATATCTGAATTGGTTAACGAATCCCAAATGAGACAATTCTTTTCTCTCGATTCTCTTAATTTGACCTTTGACGATTATGGGCGAATCGGAATATTTTTTGTTTGCACCGTATGCATCCTCGCTATAATGCTTCATCAATTCTGATGCGCTAATGCTCACGACTCTCTTAAATCGCTGCGCCGTATATAATCCTATAGCAGCTATCAAACCAATAGAAATCAAGCTAATAAATAACCAACCTCTCTTTACTCTTTTCATTTATACCCTTTATTCCATAAAATCGAAAATAATCATGAAAGCAATAGGTGCATATATGATAACTAAGAAGATACCAAGTATTACACCTGCAATATTACCTAAATATTTAATCGTTAAGTAAAAAATACCAATACAACCACCAATAATGACAATGAGAAAATAAAGTAATGCAACGAAACATCTCATATCACTCACCTCCAGATATTTTGCCTAAACTTTCTCTGAGTGCATCCAGATAGCAGATAAATCCAATGATAAACAACCCGATGAAACCAACATAGACTTTGTAATATACATAATTTCTCATTTAGTGCTTCTCTCGGCAACTAATTATGATATAAAGTAAAAGAAAAATCCCGAAAAAGCAAGTAGTCGTCTATATAGATAGTGGAACATCAATGTAAATATGTAATAAATACCTAGCGAGAAAACCATTTAGTAGTGCGGGAGTTTATGTCTTCCCGCAGGACGTGTCTAAAGACATCACGAAGGGAGTATTTTCTATAGTGCCCTGCCGCGTGCCGAGGTATTAACAACTTACCAGTCTCATCAGCGCGAACAGAACAACCAAACCGATTAGGACAATCACAACAACGCGACCACAATAAACATCTTCCAGTGGACCGCCAAAAACTGAAATTATAGCCCCCACAATCATCGCTATAACGACAATAGCCAAAATAGCCAGTGCTAATCCGATACCAATTTTAAAACCTATAACAATCCATTCCATAACTATGACTGAGGTCAATACACTTTAAGCTCAATAATTGCTTTGCGTGGTCTTGGATCTGGATATTGAGTGTTAAATTCAAATATCCTTCTTGCAAACAAAAAATCATCATGATCAAATGGTGCATCTTCCCATTCGCTCGTAGGATCACGTTTACACCAATCTGACATGACTCCATGATTTTCGCAAATCTCCATCACTTTCTCTTTTGCGTCATTTAAATCTTTTGCTTCAAACTCATAGGTAGGGTATGGTTCAACAGGTTGTAAAACTTCTTTCTCAGTAACAAGGTGATAACTTGCAAAGATCTTCATGTTCTCTCCTTATTAGGTGCGGTGGTTTTGCGTCTCCCCGCAGGACGTTGTAAAGTTTGCTTATTGCTTGATACCTGTTAATAACTTTAGATGGGATTCTATTTTCCCAAGATAGATATTCATCTGATTGAGATGTTCCCTGATAGGATAGAGATGTCCTTTACAAGGTAAGTTGTGCTTACCAGCAATGATTGCCCGAAGCCATTGCTTACATTCTTCATACGTGTCCATTGTGACTATAAAATATGCTATAGGGTCTTTCTCTACTTGAGCATCACCAAAAGGCAAGTATGCTCTAAGTTGTGACATATGTCCATCTTCTTCTATCCCAAAATGTGTAACGTGGTCTAAGTTGAAAGTTACTCCTTCAAAATCAACCCAATTCATAAGAATAATCTCCTTAAGAAAATTACAATAGGTTTTGATAACTGACATTATAATACATTATATCATAACGCTCGGTGCTATGTGCTGGGCGTTTTTTCTTTTACCCACTCAAAACATGCTACGTCTTTTAGAAGTAGCACCTGCCCAAGATTGGCTTCCTGCCATGACGCGTTTTTACTGGAATTTAGAAAGACCTGGACATTACCCCCAAACGGGTAATAGACACCGTGCCCTGTTTGGTTACCGTCTTTGTCTTTCACGATAAAGTATTTGCGCGGTTTATTATCCATTAAATCTGACATTGATTAACGAAACGCTAAATATTTTCTCATTTCCTCCATTGACTCTAATCGGTTCGTTTTAAAGTTTATAACTCCTTATATCTTAGTTCATAGATTCGAATATTTTTGGGCGAAAGTATTGAGATAAGATACCATTTTTATAGATACTTCGCAACACCTTTCTCCAATTTCCAATTCATACTTGTAACAAAAACTTTACACACCCTACCCAACCTGAATCAGTGCTCGGCTGCCACAGATACACGAAACGGACACACTATCCCCATATCTTGATATCCTTGAAATCTACGAGATGGGTGACGCGTCCCTGTTTCCTGCGGATATAACCGTCATCAAAACGGAAGGATAGCGCATCCGTGCATCGTCTCATGTTTGCGGATTAGGTTTTGACAGATAAGTTCGGAGAGTCCGGGATCATCTGGCAGGTAGTAGTGTGTTCCCGGCACACTATGCGAAAGCGGAACTCACAGAACGATCGGACACCGAACTCACGTTAACGTGTAATGTTATACAATACGCCATGTAATACCAAATTAACTTGATTCCAATCTATCGGTGCGGTTAGGAAACCGCACCATAGGCGTCAATTTAAGGAAATTAACCTATATTTGGGATGTGTTTCAGCCCCAGAGAGGCGATAGGTGTATATTAATAGTGCGACACCTACCAAAAACAAGCCTCATAGGGGCGACAGGTGTCCATTATATGTGTGTTGAATACACCTTTCGCACCGCTAGTGCTAAGGACGGTGTTTTACCGAGTTTCTGGACACCTTTCGCACCGCTGGTGCTAAAGATGGTGTTTCACACCGTGCTATAAACATATCATCCGTACGGGACTAAAGAAATCGACAACAGATAAGTATAAAATCACTAAATTGGCACCTATAGTGCGGTTAGAAACCACACCTACCGTCTGGAAAATAAGACAAATCCCGTTAATTGGGTATAAAACAGTGTTCACTTTATCTACAAACTTAAGGGCTTCTTCTCTAAACTTATTGACTTCACAACTTTCTAATGATATACTAAACATTGGTATCCTCTCTAATAAAGGTAGTTGGCTAAGGTTGCTTTTTTTATCTTATTATGAGAAAATACAAACATACGAATCTATAGGGAGAAATAACCATGAATTCAAATAATTTACGGGTTGCATTATCAAGATCTAAGGATTTTACTCTTAATTTTCTTGGTCAAGTTCTATCAAGTACACGTGTAGAGCCGATTCGTGATGAAGAAGGCACTAAAGGCGTTAAAGCATCTTGGGTCGGTGAACAAGGTGAGAGCAGTATCGTTGTGAATACTGGTGAATGGAACGCAAATGTGAAATTGGATGCAGACGAACCACCAACCGTAGAATATGTGCAATACGGTGAAACGCGCAGTGTGTCAATAAAAAATATCAATAATATATCTTGTACGGTAGACCGAGAGACATTAGACGAGTTTGCTACACCGAGAGGTGCTGCGATGGCAGTTTGTGCTGGTGCTGCAGTGGGTTTAGTGGGTTGGTTTGTGGTTTCTGTTATGCGTTCCCTTTCGGTTTCAAGCAGAGAACAGGATGAATCTTCTGCAGATGCTATTTCTTCTGAGGATGCTGAAGCCGTGGAGGCAAATCTGTCCGTTGACGAATGAAGATTATAGCCGTAGACCCTTTCTATTTGCGGATGCCAGACATTACAGTGGCAGCTGATGGCACACAGGATACGCTCTTAGTCCGAATTCGTACAGATGCGGGGATTGAAGGGTGGGGAGAGTGTGATGCCTCGCCATTGGTCAGCATTGCAGTCTATTGCTGCCCGATGTCGCATGGAAATATCATCAATATCCGTACATCCCTAATTGGTGAGACGTTTGATAGTCCTGAAGATGTGCTTCGCTTGAGTGAAAAGGTGCTACGGAATGGGTTGGACATTCAACAGATACAGCACGCTTATAGTGGTGCAGAAGTTGCGTTATGGGATATTATCGGAAAGAGGTTAGGAAAACCTGTTTACCGCCTTCTTGCAGAGATGTCTGACACGTCTGACACAGCACATCCTAAACTGCCATACGCGTCTGTCCTCTTTGGGGATACACCGGAATCCACTTATCACATTGCTGTGGGTTTGCGCGAACAGGAGTATCGTGCAGCGAAGTTCGGTTGGGGACCGATGGGAAAATTCGGTGAGGAAAACGACATCGCGCTTGTTCGTGCTGCACGCGAAGGCATGGGAACTGATGCACAAATTATGATAGATGCTGGCGTTATTTGGGGTACAGATTACCAAACTGCTTTCAGCCGCGCGCAAGCATTTGCCGAATTTTCTCCGACATGGTTGGAGGAACCGCTTGCTCCGTATGCGGTTGATGCGTACAAATCACTAACCGAGATGAATCCATCTGTTTCTATCGCTGCAGGGGAGGGTTCAAATACCTATCGTATGGCTGAAGACCTCATCGTGCATGGTGGTATTCAGTTTGTGCAGATTGACACGGGACGCATCGGTGGCATTTTGCCCTCTTTTCGGGTGTGCAGACTTGCAGAAAAGCATGGTGTCCAGTATGTCAATCACACTTTCAAAAGCCACCTCAGCCTTGCCGCTGCACTTCATGTTTTTGCCACCAATCCCGATTTTAACCTGTTGGAATATCCTGCTGCGGGTTCAGAATTATCGCAACGTCTGGTAAAGCAACCTTTTCAGATTGATTCAGATGGAATGGTGCAGGTGAAAGAACTACCCGGGCTCGGTGTGCAAGTGGATACGGAAGCGATACGTCCGTATTTAGTACCGGTTCAGATTGAGATAGGAAGCGACAAGGTTTTCGAGCAAACACCGCTTTAGTAAAGGACATTCTTTAACTTATACCAAATTAACTTGATTAGAAGCCTTCTGATTAGGTCAGCATTGCGAGGCACGGGGACCTCGCGCTACAGATTATGTTAATTTGGTATTACTATGATTGCTCTTTTATTGCTTCTGCTACCAGTTTTTTCAACGCTGCGCCTCTGGCTTGATATGAGATTACTTTACCCGCTCTGTCAATAAGCCACGGTGATGGAATACCTTTTACCTTATACTGTTTCCGAATTGGGGTTTCCCATCCTTCACCTGTGAAAATTTGTCGCCAAGGAAGGTTACAAACTTTTAGAAATTTGTTTAGCTCTGCTTTATCGGTGTCAAGGCTAATCCCAATGACATCAAATCCTATATCTTTATATGCGTCGTAAACCTTTTTTACGTTCGGCATTTCCCCGATACAAGGTCCACATGTGGTTGACCAAAAATCGAGTAGGACAACTTTCCCATGATAATCCTTAAGTGAAATCGGATTGCCATCTATGTCTTTTGTAGAGAAATCTGGGGCAGGCTTTCCAATCATCTCCAACCTTGAATCAGCCTTGAGAAAATACGCTTTTGCAAGTTTAGAGTTGCCTTTTTCTTCATGAATCATGGCGATTTCCCTGAAGATACTTGTTATAAAATAGTTTTCCTGTTCGGTATTTTCAAGGTGTTGTAGAAGTTGAAGTGCTTCCTCATGCCTGCCGATCACCTTTAGCATGTCAACAAGGGTCCAATAGTCTCGAAACCGCATGATGTTCTCATCTGGTTTCATGACAGATTTGAAACTATCTATGAGATTCTTAGCATCTTTATCCCGTTCTGCTTCCACATAGAGGCGAATTAGTTCAGAATAGAGTTTGAAGAAATCAGGATTTTCAGGGACAAGTTGAAGTGCTCTTTCATACGCTGTGATGGCTGTCTCAAGGCTTCCGTACATTTTTACAGGATGCTTATCCCAAAAAGCGTCTGATAAGTAAATATTGTTGGAATAACTTAAATTCAGATAAAGATTTGAGATTAAAGTAGAATCTGCATCATGGCTTGCATGGTGCTTGCATCGGACAATCGGATTGGTATCACCATATACGCGGCGTTCTTCGTTTATCCATTCACGATAGTCCGGGTCAAACTCGTAGTAGTAACTTCCTGGCAGGTTCGGGTCTGTGTTATAAGGTAAAATTGGTATGCCTTGATCTTCATCTGCGGGACAGATCAGAGCATCTGCGTCACTCAAATATTTGGGATGAAGTTCAGATAGCCACTCTGGAAAATCAGCATGTTCCTTTTCGTAGGCTTGGAGTGCTGTGCCAATTGCTGCCAAGTGTTCCGCGCATGTTTTCAGGTAATTGGTATCCACTTCCCTTGAAATTTCAGATAACAACATACTAAAAGTCATCAAATTCCTCCATTATGTGATGTTTTTAAATTGAATTATACAAATTGTGTACAGGTTCGTTGTTACACATCGATGGATGCAGTTTTGTGAGAATGGAGGAAAATTATGGAATTTAGGTGGTATGAGAAGATCAGCAAGCATAAAAATAGGGAAAGACTTAACAGCCTTTCCCTAAGACATTCTTATGGTAAGAAGGGTTACTTCGCAATCAACATCTTCCGTGTAGCAGAAAAATCACTTGCGGTAAGCGTATAGAAATACAAGCCGCTCGCGACCTTCTCACCAATACTGTTTCTGCCATCCCAATGGATAGCACGACTACGACTCAGATAGGCACCCGCAGGCTTCTGCCCTAATTCCAACTGCCGAACCACAACACCCTGCATGCTATAGATCGTCAAGGTGACCTGAGCGGGTTCGGATAACTGATACGGTATCCATGTCTCAGGGTTAAAAGGGTTCGGGAAGTTTGCCAAGAGTACTGTCTCTTTCGGAGTTAACACTGCGAGGAGTTGCTCTAAGAAGAGAATCCCTTTTTGCGCCATTGCATCCGTGAGGTTGAAGTGCTGTGCCTGAGATAGCCACGATTTAACATCGGCAGCGGTGAGCATCTCCAAAGATTGTAGGTGTATAGACGGTGCGGCGGCACTGCTACCCAATGCGCCAGCAACGAGGACAAGGTCTTGAATATTGACAACGCCATCACCGTTGATATCCGCAGCATTCTGTCCTGTCTTGCCGAGGTTTGAGGCAACCAGCACCAAATCTTGGATGTTGACGATACCATCACCATTTACATCACCTTTGAGTTGGGTTTGTTCAGTTATCTCTGCGTTTTCCAAGCTGGGAACATACGCTACTCCTGCATTGTCTGTAAGGAGCACATCAGATAATGTTAAAGTAGATGCCTTGACTGCGATGACCTCAAAGGTGAGTGTGGCGAGGGTGCCACCCCCACTGCTTTCTCCTGCAAGAGATGCAGCGTTGAGTTTCACAAGATTTCCCTCCACCACCGGCTGCACAAAGAACGCTCCGGCAAGCAGAAAATCGCCATTCGCACCTGAAACATAGCGGATGGTAGTATCATCAAACTGAACGGTCGCCTGATACCCTGCGACTGATTCCCCATCTGTGATGTTAAGCATGAATTCTATTTGCTGTCCGATAGCAGGAGATGCCACTGAGACAGGTGATAAGCTCACTACGGCATCGGTTGTTGGCAACTCTGGCGTGGTCGGTGTTGTCGGTTGCGTTGAGACTGCACCTAATGCAAAACCTCCCGGTGCAGTGATACCGTAAACAACATTCTCAATCTCTCCACCGTTGATGTCCATGCGCTGGATTCCACCATGCGAATTTGCCCAATATACCTTACCATTCACGGTGTCAACAGCAACGCCAGTAGGTGTACCCTGTGGTGTAGCAAGTGTTTCAAGGTTTGTGCCATTGAGGTTAGCACGGTAAATTATGCCACCAACTATAGACGAGTTTTGTCGCTCTGTCCAGTAGATTTTGCCATCGGCTATAGCAATGCCGCCTACCCCGCGGGAGCGATTTGACTTCCATCCAGTCAAAGGTGTTTCAATACTTGTTCCATCAAGGTTCACACGTCGGATGCGAAGTTTGGAATCTGCCCAATAGAGTTTGGCACCTTCAGCATCTACTGCGATGTGTGTAATAATGTCGTCAAATTGAATGATGGTTGTGATGTTTTCGCCGTTTAGGTCTACGCTTTGGATTTTACCTTCAAACGTATCTCCCCAATAAAGTTTCTTTCGGACAGTATCTACCGTAATACTTTGAGGAGTGGTAGGCAGCGTTACCAACGACTCAGTGCTTGTCCCATCAAGATTTGCCCTCTTAATCGTCCCACCATCGCTACCGCGTTCAGACCAGTAGACCTTACCACCCACTGTATCCACATTTAGACTCGTTACCTGTTGCGTAACTGCATCAAAAGGTTCAAGTGACTCTATTTTGTCTCTCTCTGTATTGATCCAAAACATTGACGGCCGCTGGGAATCTGGTACAAGCACTTGTTGTCCCGTTTTCACTGTGACAGGTAAAGTCGCTGCGAGCGGTGGACCATAGTGGTCTACTATTATACTTGGCGGAACTGTCAAGGTTAGCATCGCATCGCTATCTAAGTTACCTTCAAAAGATAGTTCAACCCATATTTTTTTGTTATTGTCCGTTCTCTCGAAATAACGACCTGATACGCCAGGAATTCCGGATATTGCTATTATGAGTCCATGATAGTTTGAAGGCGATTCCTCATACTTATAATTTGGCAGTGTTAGTGTCACAATGCTGTCATTAAGCGTTGCCTTCGTCAATGGAAACTCTGTGGATGCTATTAATTCTCCAGTCACTGCTACTTCGGTTGACGCAGAGACAGGTATTTCTGCGGTGAGTGCAGGACCTTCATAGTCCCGTATCGCATCTGCGCCGAGGGTGAAGGTCAATACGGTATCCTTGTCAATACTGCCTTTAAATGTAAGCTCAATCGTTACCACCGTATTACTGACGTAATGTACATCTCTCCTATAAAAAGTGATGCCTGTAATGCCTGATATTGTGAGTGCACCGCTAATACTGTATGTTGAAGGCTCAAAAGCCCCGCTGCCCAGTGTCAGTGTTACGACATTCTTATTCAAAGTAGCAGCGGATAATGGATAGCTGGATGATACAGTTAATCCCAATTCAGGGTAGACAGGAATTGCACCCGTGAGCGCGCGCCCTTCGTAACCCGATACTGCCTCCGCTCCCAAGGAAAAGATCAATCTGCTATCTTTTTGCAAACTCCCCGTATATCCAAGTGTAACTTGTAGTTCCGTATCACTTACGCGTATAACATCAGATACAGTCACGCCATCAATACCAGTTAATGTCATGGCGTTTCTGATATTATCAATTGATGTATCATAAGCCGCACCACTCGGTAGCAGTGTTAGTGTCACCGAACTTCCGTTCAGGGTTGCTTCTGTCAACTGTTGTGAGGATGAGACTGTTATAAGTTTAATGCGACTTGACGGACCACTGAAACTCACCGGATTATAAAATGCAGATATATACGTCAGCCGTGAGAGTTGTGCAAGCGGCGTGTAATCGCTAATGTTATTAAAACTCAGGGATAGAGACTTTAAGTTGATAAGTTGTGCAAGAGGTGTGACATCAATGATGTTATTAAACTCGAGGTCTAATCCTATCAACAGCGTAAGCTGTGCCAAGGGTGTTAGGTCACTGATGTTATTATCCCTGAGATATAACCCTGTCAGTTGTGTGAGTTGTGCCAAGGGTGTCAGGTCGCTAATGTTATTATCCCTGAGATATAACCCTGTCAGTTGTGTGAGTTGTGCCAAGGGTGTCAGGTCGCTAATGTTATTATCCCTGAGATATAACCTTGTCAGTTGTGTGAGTTGTGCCAAGGGTGTCAGGTCGCTAATGTTATTATCCGACAGAGATAACCTTGTCAGTTGTGTGAGTTGTGTGAGTTGTGTGAGTAGGGTGATATCGCTGATGGAACCCTCGCGGAGAGATAACGTCCTGAGTTGGGTTGCATGTTCCAAACCGATGAGGTTGCTTACATCGCTTGCACTCAGCTGCGTTAGTTGTGCCAGATGCACTTTGCGGATGTCGTCTCTATCAGCAATATCCAGTGCCTTGCGCACTGCGCTGTTTAAATTGGCATCAGGAACTTCTATAATCTCTGAATCGGGAATGTTAGGTGTAGTTCCCTCACCAATAGCGGACCACGGATCCGGGGCAGGAGGATTGTCATGGCATTCTGATAGATTAGTGTCACGGTAACGCGCTTCATAAGTAGTTCCAGGCTCAAGGTCTGTGAAGGTGACGGTGATAACATAAGTTCCGGCGGCACTGCCCCCGAAAAAACCGAAAAAAAAGGTGCCGCCACCACCAATCCTAACAACTCCACATTGCGTAATCCAATCGCCTTGAGGTGTTTTTCGACGCAACTGAACCTGATAGGCATTTTCATCAAAATTATAGAGAAAATCCTCAAAACTGACTTTAAGAACTGATGTGTTATTATCACTTGCCGTAACAGTGGGGGTCTGACCGTAACTAATGCCTTGGATACCACATATCAACAACATTACTGCGAAAATTAACACAATTATATTTCGATTCACAAATAGCGTTTTCATTATAAATTCCTTTTATTGATTTCGATTGCAACGTGCAATCGGATTGTTGGGAAGTTGGAAGTATGGGAGGATAGAAGGTTCACCCCTCCACCTTTCCTTTTTCTTCCTCATTCTCCAATACATTATTCCTACTTTGTTATTAGCATCTTTCGTGTTGCGGTGAAATCTCCTGCGGTAAGCGTATAGAAATACACACCCGCCGCAACCTTCTCACCAATACTGTTTCTGCCATCCCAATGGATAGCACGACTACGACTCAGATAGGCACCCGCAGGCTTCTGCCCTAATTCCAACTGCCGAACCACAACACCCTGCATGCTATAGATCGTCAAGGTGACCTGAGCGGGTTCGGATAACTGATACGGTATCCACGTCTCTGGGTTAAAAGGGTTCGGGAAGTTTGCCAAGAGTACTGTCTCTTTCGGAGTTAACACTGCGAGGAGTTGCTCTAAGAAGAGAATCCCTTTTTGCGCCATTGCATCCGTGAGGTTGAAGTGCTGTGCCTGAGATAGCCACGATTTAACATCGGCAGCGGTGAGCATCTCCAAAGATTGTAGGTGTATAGACGGTGCTGCGGCACTGCTACCCAATGCGCCAGCAACGAGGACAAGGTCTTGAATATTGACAACGCCATCACCGTTGATATCCGCAGCATTCTGTCCTGTCTTGCCGAGGTTTGAAGCAACTAACACCAAATCTTGGATATTGACGATACCATCACCGTTTACATCACCTTTGAGTTGGGTTTGTTCAGTTATCTCTGCGTTTTCCAAGTTGGGAACATACGCTACTCCTGCATTGTCTGTAAGGAGCACATCAGATAACGTCAAAGCGGATGCCTTCGCTGCGATGACCTCAAAGGTGAGCGTGGCGAGTGTTCCGTCCCCGTTGCTTTCTCCTGCAAGAGATGCAGCGTTGAGTTTCACAAGATTTCCCTCCACCACCGGCTGCACAAAGAACGCTCCGGCAAGCAGAAAATCGCCATTCGCACCTGAAACATAGCGGATGGCAGTATCATCAAACTGAACGGTCGCCTGATACCCTGCGACTGATTCCCCACCTGTGATGTTAAGCATGAATTCTATTTGCTGTCCGATAGCAGGAGATGCCACTGAGACAGGTGATAAGCTCACTACGGCATCGGTTGTTGGTGTTTCTGGCGTGGTTGGTGTTGTTGGTTGTGTTGAGACTGCACCTAATGCAATGCCTCCCGGTGCAGTGATCCCGTAAACAACATTCTCAATCTCTCCACCGTTGATGTCCATGCGCTGGATGCCACCAAACGAGTTTGCCCAATATACCTTGCCACCTACAGTGTCAACGGCAATACCGGTAGGCGTACCCAATAGTGTAGCGAGTGTTTCAATGTTAGTTCCGTTGAGATTGGCACGTTGGATGTTGCCACTTGTACGCCACCAAGCAAGTCGTTCTGTCCAGTAGATTTTACCATCTGCTACAGCGATGCCCTTTATATATGTGTAAGCTCTCGAAATAGTCAATACTTTTTCGCTATTTGTCCCATCCAGGTTCACACGCCAAATGCTATATTGATCCGTCCAATAGAGTTTGCCGCCTGCTGCATCTACAGCGATATGCATAATATCATTATCAGTTTGGGTGATGGTGCGGATATTTTCGCCATTGAGATTAGCACTGTGGATTTTACCTTGCGTTGAATCTATCCAATAGAGTTTGTTATCCGTAGTATCAACGGCAAGGCTGCTGGCGGTGATTGGTTCGGTTGTCAACACCTCAACGTTTGTCCCATCAAGATTTGCGCGTTTGATTGTCCCGCGACTGCTGCCTTGATCAGCCCAGTAAATCTTGCCCCCCGCTGCATCTATATTTAGACTTGTTACTTGTTGGGTAACAACATCAAATGGTTCAAGTGACTCTATTTTGTCAGTGTCCGTGTTAATCCAATACATTGAAGGTCGCTGAAATTCTGGTACAAGCACTTGTTGTCCCGTTTTGACAGTGACAGGTAACGCTGCTGCGAGCGGAGGACCGTTGTAGTCTTTTATTACTCTTGGTGGAACTATGAAGGTTAGCGTCACATCGTTTTCTAAATTACCACTAAAAGAAAGTTCAACCGATATTTCAGTGCTACTTAGGAAATATAAATAAGAAGCTGATGCGTTCTCTGCGGTATTTACGTTGGAAATACCGGATACTACTATTGTAGGTTCATAATTATCATCAGAATCCTCATAAGATTCCTCATAAGAATGATTTTTTAGTTTCAGTTTCACAATGCTTCCATCAAGCGTCTCCTTCGTTAACGGAAACGCGGTTGATGCTACCAATTCGCCAGTCAATTCTACTTCGGTTGACGCAGAGACGGGTATTTCTGCGGTAAGTGCAGTACCGTAATAGTCCTTTATCGCATCTGCGCCGAGGGTGAAGGTTAGTATGGTATCGGTTTCAATGTTGCCCTCAAATGTAAGCTCAATCGTCACCACTCTGGCACTGACACGATCTATATCAGTCCAATGATAGGTGATGCCGGTAATGCCTGATATTGTGAGTGCACGGCTAATATCAGTTTTTAACCCAAAAGCCGCACTGCTGAGTGTCAACGTTACGACACTACCATTTAGTGTTGCCGCTGATAATGGATAGTTGGATGTTACAGTTAATCCCAAGTCAGAGAAATCAGGGTAAACAGGAATTTCCCCAGTGAACGCGCGACCTTCGTAACCGGTAACTGCCTCCGCTCCCAAGGAAATGGTCAACATAGTGGTGTTTTCCAAACTCCCCGTAAATCCAAACGTAACTTTTAGTTCCGTATCACTTACGCGTATAACATCAGATACAGTCACACCATCAATACCGGTTAATGTCAAGGCGTTTCTGATATTTTCAATTGACGTGTCATAAGCCGCACCACTCGGTAGCAGTGTGAGTGTCACTGAACTTCCGTTCAGGGTTGCTGATGTCAAAGGTTGCGGCTTTGAGACTGTCATAAGTTCAATGTCACTCGGTTGAAATCCTCCCTTAAAAAGCTCATCAGCATGTATACTTGTCCGCTGCGAGAGTTGCGCGAGTGGGGTGAAATCGCTGATGTCATTATAACTCAGAAATAAAAACTTTAAGTTGATAAGTTGTGCAAGAGGTGTGACATCAATGATGTTATTAAACCCGAGGTCTAATCTTGTCAACAGCGTAAATTGTGCCAAGGGCGTTAGGTCACTGATATTATTATTCGCGAGGTCTAATTCTGTCAACAACGTGAGTTGTGCCAGAGGGGTCAGATCGCTAATGTTATTATTCGACAGATTTAACTTCGTGAGTTGTGTGAGTTGTGCCAAGGGTGTCAGGTCGCTAATGTTATTATTCGACAGATATAACCTTGTCAGTTGTGTGAGTTGTGCCAAGGGTGTCAGGTCGCTAATGTTATTATTCGACAGATATAACCTTGTCAGTTGTGTGAGTTGTGCCAAGGGTGTCAGGTCGCTAATGTTATTATTCGACAGATATAACCTTGTCAGTTGTGTGAGTTGTGCCAAGGGTGTCAGGTCGCTAATGTTATTATCCGACAGATTTAACGTTGTCAGTTGTGTGAGTTGTGCCAAGGGTGTTAGGTCGCTGATGGAACCCTCGGCAGCGCGCCCCCGGTATCTCTCATTGGGGAGAGATAACGTCCTGAGTTGGGTTGCATGTTCCAAGCCGGTGAGGTTGCTTACATCTCTTGCACTCAGCTGCGTGAGTTGTGCCAGATGCACTTTGCGGATGTCGTCTCCATCAGCGATATCCAGTGCCTTGCGCACTGCGCTGTTTAAATTGGCATCAGGAACTTCTATAATCTCTGAATCGGGAATGTTAGGTGTAGTTCCCTCACCAATAGCGGACCACGGATCCGGGGCAGGTGGGTTAGAAGTACAAAGACGCTGGTTGGTCTTCCTGTAACGCGCCTGATATGTGGTACCGGGCTCAAGATCTGTGAATGTGAATGTGAGTGTGAAAGTTCCGGGGTAACCTCCGCTGTCACCGGTTCTAATAACATCACATTTTGTAATCCAATCTCCTTGAGGCGTTTTTCGACGCAATTGAATCTCATAGGCTTTTACATCAAAATTATAGAGATAATCCTGAAAACTGATTTTAAGAACTGATGTGCTATTATCACTTGCCGTAACAGTGGGGGTCTGACCGTAACTAATGCCTTGGATACCACATATCAACAACATTACTGCGAAAATTAACACAATTATATTTCGATTCACAAATAGCGTTTTCATTATAAATTCCTTTTATTGATTTCGATTGCAACGTGCAATCGGATTGTTGGGAAGTTGGAAGTATGGGAGGATAGAAGGTTCACCCCTCCACCTTTCCTTTTTCTTCCATCCATTCTCCAGTACATTATTCCTACTTTGTTATTAGCATCTTTCGTGTTGCGGTGAAATCTCCTGCGGTAAGTGTGTAGAAATACACACCGCTCGCTACAGACTCACCGAATTTGTTTTTACCATCCCAATACGCCGCACGACTACGACTTTGATACATCCCGGCAGCCTGATGTCCAAGCGACAACGTCCGCACCAATTGTCCCTTTACATTGTAAATTGAGATGGTAACCTTTGCGGGTTTACCCAACTGATACGGTATCCATGTCTCAGGGTTAAAAGGGTTCGGGAAGTTTGCACCAAGCGCGTTCTCTCGGCTCGCGGTGACAGAGACTTGCGCAGTGAGTGCGGGACCATTATACCCTGCGATAGCATCCGCACCGACGGTAAATGTGAGCGTGCCATCTGTAGTGATGTTTCCATCAAATGTCAATTCAACGGTGATTTCCGTGTCGCTTTTTCTGTCTATGTCGAACGTGCCAACGGTAACACCTGATATGCCAGAGACTGACACAGCATCTCTGATTGTAAAAATAAATGACTCGTAAGTTCTACCAATGAGTGTGAGCGTGACGACACTTTCATCCAGGGTCGCCTCTGCCAACGGTGATGCGGTTGATGCAGTGACAGACTCAGTAACAGCAGAGACAGATAGTTGCGAAGTCAACGCAGCCCTATCGTAATCCTCAATCGCACCAGCTCCCACAGAGATTGTGAGTGTGCCATTAGCAGTCATATTGCCATCGTATTTAAGTTCAATCGTGGCTTGCGTATCGCTAATACGTTCTCCACCGAACGGATCCAAGGTGACACCGGTAATTCCAGAAACTGACACAGCGTTTCTAATCCAAAAAATTGAACTCCTAAAAGTGCCACCGCTGAGGTTGAGTGTGATGACACCACCATGCAGTGTTGCCTCTGTTATCGGTGCAGCAGTGGAGGTAGTTAGTGTCGGCATGCCACCTGTATTTTCCGGTTGTTGTGGTGTAACTGGGGTTTGTCCATCAGTTACAACGGGTGTTTCCGTGCCAGCAGAGACAGAGACTTGCGCGGTGAGTGCAGGTCCGTTATAGCCTGCGATCGCATCCGCACCGATGGTAAAGGTGAGCGTGCCATCTGTAGTGATGTTTCCGTCAAATGTCAATTCAACGGTGATTTCCGTGTCGCTTTCTCTGTCTATGTCGAACGTGCCAACGGTAACACCTGATATGCCAGAGACTGACACAGCATCTCTGATTGTAAAAATAAATGACTCGTAAGTTCTACCAATGAGTGTGAGCGTGACGACACTTTCATCCAGGGTCGCCTCTGTCAACGGGGATGCAGTTGATGCGACTATTGACTCCGTATTGGCTGTGACCGGTATTTGTGCAGTAAGTGTAGCCCCATCATAATCCTTAATCGCTCCTGCTCCCACAGAGATTGTGAGTGTGCTATCCGTTGTCATATTACCATCAAATGCAAGTTCAACGGTGACCTCCGTATCGCTCACACGATCAACACCGAACGTGTCTACGGTAACACCTGTTATCCCAGATAGCGTTATCGCATCTCTGATTGTGAAACTTGACCGTTCAAAAGTGCCACCGCTGAGTGTGAGCGTGACAATGTTACCGTTCAACGTTGACTCCGTTAGTGGTGCCGCAGTGGAAACGCTTAACGTTGGCGTGCCACCTGTATTATCAGGTTGTTGCGGCGTTTCGGGTTGTTGGGGTGTCTCAGGTTGTTGTGTTCTATTTGTATCTTGCGGCGGTTGCCATACACCAGGGATCTCTATTTCATCGGTAGCAGCGTTGTAAACGGCTTCCTTAATATTAGGAGGACCTGTCTCGTCATAAAAACGTAGGTGTGTTATCCTGACCGCATCCCAAGCACCCGACCATACACGACTCGTCTTGCCGCAGACTGTTCCCGACACAAAGTTACTCAGACTCCCGAGAGTTTGCCTCTTGATGTACACGATGCTTTGTCGCGCCACTTCAGCGTCGGCGAAGTTGCAATCCGTGAGTTTTGCGAGTGCCATATATGCGACTGTGCCGACATCAGAATCAGTGGTATATTTTGTAGGAATACCCCAAACTGTGCCTGTTTTCTTCAGCGTCACACGGGTATAACCTGATGGTGTAGATGATTCAAACGTTGTCTGGTCGTCTGGGGTGACCACTGGCGGGTCGTCCCCGGGTGTCACAGGGTCTACAGGTGCGTCTGTGCTGGCAGAAACAGAAACTTGCACTGTGAGGGCAGTACCATTATAACCTGCGATCGCCCGCGCGCCGACAGTAAATGTGAGTGTACCGTCTGTAACGAGATTCCCATCGTAAGTGAGTTCAACGGTGATTTCCGTGTCGCTTTCGCGGTCTATGTCAAACGTGCCAACGGTGACACCTGATATGCCAGTAACGGACACGGCATCTCTAATGTCAAAGTTAGACCTTTCAAATTTTCTACCGCTAAGCGTGAGGGTAACGACGCTCTCATCCAGTGTTGCTTCTGTTAGTGGCGCAGCAGTCGAGGCAGCTATTGACTCAGTAACGGCAGAGACAGATAGTTGCGATGTCAACGCAGCCCCATCATAGTCCTTAATCGCTCCTGCTCCCACAGAGATTGTGAGTGTGCTATCCGTTGTCATATTCCCATCAAATGCAAGTTCAACGGTGGCTTGCGTATCACTGATACGATCCACACCGAACGTGTCAACGGTAACACCAGAAATGCCGGTAAGCGTTATCGCATCTCTGATTGTGAATTTGGAGTGATCAAAAGTGCCACCGCTAATATTGAATGTGATGACATCACCATGCAATGTTACCTCTGTCAGCGGGGATGCCGTGGAGGTAGTTAGTGTTGGCGTTACGCCTGTGTCTCCAGGTGGGTCAGGGGTAACAGGGGTGACAG
This sequence comes from Candidatus Poribacteria bacterium, assembly GCA_965237835.1. Classification (GTDB taxonomy): domain Bacteria; phylum Poribacteria; class WGA-4E; order WGA-4E; family WGA-3G; genus MSPOR6. The sequence continues at coordinate 4,252,766 of OZ250160.1, forward strand.
GCTGCTGGCTTGTATCATCTCCGATCTCCTTGATTTCCCAAGAATTATTGGTGACAGCCTCTGCCACGAAGTGGTAAGTCTTGTTATTGATTGTTGAAGTGATTCGCATTGATCCGCCAATAGAGACTTGGTTAATCCACTGGAGCCACGAGGGTAAATTGGGAATATTCCATCGCGAAGTTCCATTGTCAAGCACAGAGAAAACAGCATCTGAGTCGGGATAGGTGCAGCTCTCACCGGGTTCGAGGATGTCTCCAACCATGCAAACGTTTGAATCCGTCGGCAATTCAATGATGTCAGTAATGACCGTCAACGGCAGATTAGCAGATTTGACAAGTTCGTAACCTTGATGTTGCATAGGTAACCCCGGCAATGGGTTACCTATATCCACGGTAACAGCACCCGTTGTGCCGAGTGTGCGCGTCACGGTCAGAGGTGCACTTTCTACATCACCAGCGGGTATTGTGAGTGTGGTTGCACCGCCGCTGATGCTACCGTTTACGACGGTGATCGGTATTGTCATAGTGAACGGGGCACCCACAGGCGCGATCGCTTTGAACTGATTTGTGCCGACTTTTTCTAATGAGACGGTAAAGGGTAACGGGTTCACTGTGTTACCTTGGACAAGGAGCCATGCCAGTGATGACAACCCGCGAAATAGCTCTACCGGTAAAATGCTCAGTCGATTGTTATTAAACTTGAGCTGCTCCAATTTAGACAGCCCAGAAAACAGGTTCGCTGGTAGGCTCGTTAGTCGGTTGCCATCCAAATAGAGGTATACCAGTTTTGTCCGCCCAGAAAAAACGTTCTCTGGCAAACTTGTCAATCTGTTGTTATTTATGTATATTTGGTTCAGTGATGTTAATCCCGAAAACACATTGACCGGAAGGGTTGTCAGCAGGTTTGTGTGCATGTTTATCTGTCTCAGTAAGGTCAGTCCGGAGAACACTGTTTCGGGCAAGTTGGGAAGCCTGTTATTATTCATGTATAGATCTGACAACGACGATAAGTCTGAAAACACAGTCGTCGGTAGGCTTGCCAGTTGATTGTTATTCAGATAGAGCGTACTCAGAGCCGACAACCCGGAAAAGATATTAGCAGGAAGTGTTGTTAATCGGTTCTCTTGTAGTCGGAGTTCCGTAAGTGCCGACAACCCATCAAAATCACCGTCCTTTAAGGTTAAAATGTTCTTGTTTTCCAGATCCAGGTGCGTAATTGTTGTGAGATGTGATTCGGTTACATCGTTGGCACTGTTAATGCCGGGGAGTGCCGCTATGATCGCATCGCGCAACTGCGACGTGCGGTTGATTATAGGGGATACCGGGACGACTGGTGTTGTTGTCGCCGTAGCAGTAAATGTAATCGTCTGCGTGATACCGGTCACACTGACGCGCACGGTGTTCGTGCCAGCGGTATTGCCAAGCGTCAATGTGCTTTGTGCTCTGCCGTTCGCATCGGTTGTGGTGCTTGTTGCGCTGAGCGTGCCACCCCCTGCTGTGACAGCAAAGGTTACAGGCACACCCGCAAACGCGACGCTGCTTCCGTCCTGCACTTCAACGACAAACAACTGTGTAAGCGTTGCGCCGGTGTTGCCCTGCTGTATATCGCCCGATATTTTCACAGGTGCTGTCGCTACCCGGTTATCAAAGTCAATATACACATCTTTCACCTGCAGAGCAGGTATGTGCGTGTAGATAGATGGATAACTCAACGGATTACCGGTAATATAAATCTCTGTATTTGCGTCAAACCCCGTGTTTGACAATAACGGAGACAGGTCTGTTATTACGTTATCATCCAGAACAACTTCTATGAGATTGGTTAATCCTGTCAGGGCAGATATATCCGTGATAGCATTGTTTGTGAGTGTGAGTGATGTCAGATTTCTGAGACTTACCACGTGTGATATATCGGAGATGTTGTTATTCGGTGCATCCAGCCATTGTAGCTGCCTCAGGTTCGCCACAGCAGAAATATCGGTTATCGTGTTGTCACCGATACGGAGGTGGATAAGATTCGTCAAGTTAGCGACATCGGAGATATGGGATATACTATTTTCATGCAAAGAGAGATGTGTGAGATTTGTCAAGTCTGCCACTGCGGAAATATCTGTGATATTATTACTCCACAGATGCAGCTGCGCCAGATTTGTCGCTGTCTCAAGTCCGGTCAAGTCTGTAATAGAAGCATCTTGTGCGGACAGCGAGGTTAACGTTGCCATCTCTGTGGTGGAGATGGTAGCACCGGATGTTTTGCCGAGTGCGGATTCAATTTTTGCGCGCAGATTGGCATCGGGAATGTTGACACCTGTCTCCTGTCTGGCAACATTGGATGTATCTTCAGCGATAACTTCCAGCGGCAGATCGGCAGATTTCACCAGGGCATAGCCGTAATGGTTGCGCGGCAGGCTCGGTAATGTCCCGATATTGACGGTAACATTAGCAGTAGTGCCTGCGGTGCGCGTTACCGTGAGGACCCCACTTTCCACACTACCATGCGGGATTATGAGTGTCGTTGCACCACCGTTGATGATACCATTGGTAACGGTGATAGGTAAAACGTAATTAAACGTCGCACCAGTCGGTGCCACTGCTTTGAATTGACCTTCTGCAACCTTTTCTAATGAAACAAGGATTGGAAGCGGGTCAACTGCGTTGCGACCAAGGCGGAGCGTTGTGAGGGATGTTTTGCCTTCAAAGATGCCATCCGGGAGACTACTTAGTTGGTTTTTATAAAGATTGAGATTACTGAGTAATGTAAGGTCGTCAAAAATACCTACTGGCAACGATGTAAGTTGATTCCAATCGAGACGGAGGGTCTGCAAACCGGAGAGTCCATTAAAATCGCCAGCCATTAAGTCTGTGATACCTTTGTGACTCAGATTTAAGGTGGTAACGTTAGCAAGATGGGTTTCCGTGATGTCTTTGAAGGCAATGACACTCGGATCATTTTCACGCACTGCAAGATAAATCGGCTGACGCACCTTCTCACTACGTTCGGCAAGTAAGTCTACTGTCGTTTCCTCAGAGATTTCCCACATACGCATCTTGTTGTCTTGACTACCAGTGACGAGTATTTTGCCATCATCAGCGAATGCAACGGTTTTCACAGGCGATTTATGTCCAAGTGTGGCTAAGACTTTTTTTGTCTCTGGATCCCACAACCGCGCGACACCATCATGTGTTCCTGTAGCGACCATTTTACCGTCAGGACTAAAATCTACGGCGTAAACAGGAGACTCATTGTCAAGTGTTGCTTGTTCTTGGTGTATTTGCGTGTCCCATACACGGACGGTGCCATCTTCACTTGCACTGGCAAGCATTGACCCATCCGCACTGAAAGCAAGACTCAAAATAGTCCCAGTATGTCCTAACAATGTGGTTTGGAGTGCCTGTGTTTGTGGATTCCAAAACCGGATAGTGTGATCGTTGCCAGCGGAGGCGAGCATAGAACCATCCGGACTGAATTTAATGCTTCGCACGATGTCGGTATGTCCACCGAGACTGCCTAAGTTTTGGAAAGTCTCTGGATTCCACAATTTCACAGAACGGTCTGCACCTGCGGAGGCGAGCATGGAACCATCGGGACAGAAGGAAACGCTGAAAACACTGCCCGTATGTCCGATGAGTTTCGTTATCAGCTGTAATGTATTCGGGTTCCACAATTGAACTGTATTATCATCGCTCCCGCTGGCAATCAGCAATCCGTCTAAACTGAAGGCGATATTTGTGAGGTTAGATGTGTATGTGAGCGTGTTTAGCGTTTGATGTGTCCCTGTGTCCCATAGATAAATAATGTTTGAAACAATAACGCCAAATATCCCACCATCGTGAGTGGCAGGAACGATATTTGTGAGACTCCCTGTGTCCCAAAACACGGTGTCAACAATCCGAATAGAGAGATTAACGACCCCCGTTGCAAATTCGACGACCCCCACAGCAACATCAACAACAAGTTCTACAACACCAACGAGGACATCTATTAAAATATCAAAGAAACCACCGTGACTCGTGCCTTGAATGCTAAAAATTAAGAAGATTGAGAGTAGTATCAACGTTATTATTTTTTTATTCACTAACATATTTTTCATTGTCTAACTCCATTAATTCTTGTGTTTGTAGGTCGGGTCTCGTTCCGTAAAACACTCAGACCAGGATTTACAGATTACCCGGATTGAAGATTTCTCCAGTCAAATTTATCGTGTAAAATAAAAAGGAATTAGTTACAACATTCAGTTGTAACTAATTCCTTTTCTATAGGTTGTGAAGTAGTACTATTCACCTGTTTCTGGACCGAGAATGCCGGGTGAACTGATATCGTTCTCATCCCCATAATATGTGAGTTGATCTTCAGAGAGATTCGCGTCTGCTGCGGACACCCAACTGCTTTCAAGTGTTCCGTCAAGTGCAACACCATTATTATACTGCCGAATGAGTGAAGTCCGATTACCATTCCTGGTTCTACCTCTGTTAAAATCGTAAGGTAGGTCCCAAAGTGTTGTATTTCCATCGTAGTTTCCTGCTTCATCTACCAGGTTGCCATCAGCATCGGTCAACGTTATGCGGAAGCCTTCTGCACTTAGCCACGTATCCCAGAAACCAATGTCTAAGTTGTCTTTTCGCGCCCCTTCTATCCACCTGAGATCGTAAACTTGATCTTCCATGAAACCACCTGAGTTATCATCAGTGGCAGATGTCACTATCAAGAGAAAGTCATTCGGCCATATCCGTGGCGCATTTTCAAAAGTAGTGTCTCTAAAATTGATTGTCGCAGTCACAGGTCCGGTTAAGTCATCCGAGTCTACGTTTTGAACAGTTAGCGTCCATCCAGTAAGATTGATCGATTCTGTCCCTGTATTGGATATCTCTATCCATTGTTCTGGCGAAAAATTAATCTCAGAGCCATACATGATTTCACTAATAGTAATTGGAGTGGACGTTTCTTGCATCATCGGTGGAGGTTCAGGTGTAACAACAACTGGTGGAGGTTCAGGTGTAACAACAACTGGTGGGGGTTCTGGGGTTACCTCAACTTCCTCAGTCGACGGCATTATTGGTTCCATCATCTGCTTCGCTTCGTCACAGGATATGATGGCGAAACAACAGATCAAAATAGTTAATATAAACCACTGGTAACTTAATCTTAGCATTTTATTGCTCCTTATATTTTCGTATGAGGGTTTATCTAATGATGAAAGGTAGTGGCGGGAACCCTCTTAACCATCTACTACCATGAATAGTCTGTAGGTTGGATAGAGTCCTCAGCGAAACTCAACCTACGATTGCTAAATGCTGATAGCCAACAGCCGGCTGCTATTTCCTTATCAACATCTTTCGTGTTGCGGTGAAATCTCCTGCGGTAAGCGTATAGAAATACACACCCGCCGCAACCTTCTCACCAATAATGTTTCTACCATCCCAATGGATAGCACGACTTCGGCTACGATAAACACCTGCTGGCATTTGTCCCAACTTCAGCTGGCGTATCACTTGTCCCTGCATGTTATAGATCGTTAAGGTTACCTCCGCTGGTTTGGATAACTCGTACGGTATCCACGTCTCTGGGTTGAACGGGTTGGGAAAGTTAGGGAGCAGTGCAGATTTAGCAGGAATTGCTTGCGCTGACGGTGCCGCAAAGGTTAGATAATCCACTGTCGCGGAGCACGTTTGACTTGTACTACCATCATGATTCCAAACGCCGCTGGTACTGAAGTTGACGGTATCACCAGCCTCAAGAATTTCATTTATGCCATCAACACCTATTAAGGCAGTATTAAGATATCCCGTAACTGAAATGATCCTTACACGTTGGTTAGCAGTGATGGTCCCACCTACTGTTATATCAAAAAGACCACCAAACCTTTCAGTTCCAGAACAAGTTGTAATGTTTATCGTGATTGGAGCTAGTGGTGGTGGTGGTGGGCCAACATCGGTAACATTGATGGTAACCGTAATACTATCACTACCACCATTCCCATCAGAAACAGAGACGGTGACCGTGTAAGATGTCTTCGTTTCATAGTCTAATGCTGCTTTGGTTTGCAGCTGCCCCGATGAGCTGACAATGTCGAATGATGCCGCATCCGTGCCACCGAGACTATAGGTGAGCGTATCGTTATCCGCATCTGTCGCAGCAACGGCATCACCGATGTTTTCACCGGAGGCGGTATTTTCTGCTACGGAGCGCGTCGTGGTTGGGCCATCGGTGAATACGGGGGCGTTGTTGCCACTCACAGGTGGAATTGTAATATCAAGCGTTAAACTTCTACCAGCTGCTTCAATTGCTGCGATGAGTCTACGGAGCGGTCCGTAATCTGAGATGCTGTTGCCGGCCAGACGGAGGCTTGTCAGATTTGTCAAATCTTCAAGTGCCGATATATCGCTGATGCTGTTATTTTCCAGACGGAGGCTTGTCAGATTTGTCAAATCTTCAAGTGCCGATATATTACTGATGGAATTATTATACAGAGTGAGTGTTGTCAGACTTGTCAAATCTTCAAGTTCAGATATATCACTGATGGAAGTATCAGACAGATAGAGACTTGTCAGACTTGTAAGATTATCAAATACCCCGGATCGCAATGATGTCAAAGTGTTGTCGGACAACTCCAGTACTGTCAGACTTGTAAGATTGTCAAATACCCCGGATCGCAATGATGTCAAAGCATTGTCGTCCAGGTGGAGTGTTGTCAGATTTGTAAGGTTATCAAATACCCCGGACGGCAATGATCTCAAAGCGTTAAAGCTCATATCGAGTGTTGTCAGATTTGTAAGGTTATCAAATATCCCAGACGGCAATGATGTTAAGTCGTCGTTGCTATACATATCGAGTGTTGTCAGATTTGTAAGGTTATCAAATACCCCGGACGGCAATGATGTTAAGTCGGTGCCCGTCAGATCGAGTGATGTCAGATTTGTAAGGTTATCAAATACCCCGGACGGCAATGATGTCAAATCGTTGTAAGACATATTGAGTGTTGTCAGATTTGTAAGGTTATCAAATATCCCGGTTGGCAATGATGTTAACTTGCTTACAAACATTCTGAGTGTTGTCAGATTTGTAAGTCCACTAAAATCACCGGATTTCAGTGATGTGAGAGTATCACGTGGAGTAGACAAATATGTTATCGCTGCGAGGTGTGCCGCAGTCACATCGGCAGCAGATGCTACCCCCGCTGCGGCAACAATAGCGTCCTGCACCTGCTGTGTGCGTTCATTGAGCGGCGGATCAATAGTCGCTTCGTCTACATCTGTAACATTGATCGTAACAGTGATACTATCTGTGCCACTATTGCCATCCGATACAGAGACGGTGACCGTGTAGGATGTCTTCGTTTCATAGTCCAGGGATGCACTTGTTTGCAGCTGCCCCGATGTGGTAACGATACTGAACGATGCCGCATCTGTCCCGCCAAGCGTATAGGTGAGCGTATCGTTATCCGCATCTGTCGCAGCAACGGCATCACCGATGTTTTGACCGGAGGCGGTATTCTCTGCTACGGAACGGGTCGTGGTTGCGCCATCTGTGAACACAGGGGCGCGGTTTTCGTCTACATCCGTGACTGTGATCGTGACATCGATTCTTGCCACACCCTTATTGCCATCGGATACCCTTACTCTCACCGAATACGAGGCTTTCGTTTCATAATCTAGTGCTGCATTGGTGCGCAGCTGCCCACTTGTGCTATCAATACTAAACGATGCAGCGTCAGTGCCACGGAGTGCGTATTCCAGAGTATCATTATCCGCATCAGTCGCACCGACAGCACTGCCAAAGTCTACACCGGAGCCGGTATTTTCCGCTACAGAACGTGTTGTGCTTGTGCCATCTGTGAACACAGGGGCGCGATTCTCATTGACATCCGTGACGTTGATTGTCACTGTGATGCTATCTGTGCCGCCATTCCCATCAGTAACAGTGACCGTGACTGAGTAGGATGTCGTATCTTCATAGTCAAGCGATGCACTTGTGCGTAGCTGCCCGTTTGTGCTATTGATGCTAAATGAGGACACATCTGTGCCACCGAGCGTATAGGTGAGCGTATCATCACTATCCGCATCTGTCGCAGCAACGGCACTGCCGATGTTTTGACCGGAGGCGGTGTTCTCCGCTACGGAGCGCGTCGTGCTGCTGCCATCTGTGAACACAGGGGCGCGGTTCTCATTCACATCCGTGACGTTGATTGTCACTGTGATGCTATCTGTGCCGCCATTCCCATCAGTAACAGTGACCGTGACTGAGTAGGATGTCGTATCTTCATAGTCAAGCGATGCACTTGTGCGTAGCCGCCCGTTTGTGCTATTGATGCTAAATGAGGACGCATCTGTGCCACCAAGACTATAGGTCAAAGTATCGTCGTCCGCATCCGTTGCACCAACGGCACTACCAATATTCACACCGGAGCCGGTATTCTCTGCTACGGAACGGGTCGTGGTTGCGCCATCTGTGAACACAGGGGCGCGGTTTTCATTCACATCCGTGACGTTAATTGTCACAGCGATGCTATCACTCCCACCATTCCCATCAGTAACAGTGACCGTCACCGAGTAGGATGTCGTATCTTCATAGTCAAGTGCGGCACTTGTGCGTAGCTGCCCGTTTGTGCTATTGATGCCAAACGATGACGCATCTGTGCCACCAAGACTATAGGTCAAAGTATCGTCGTCCGCATCCGTTGCACCAACGGCACTACCAATATTCACACCGGAGCCGGTGTTCTCCGCGACAGAACGTGTTGTGCTGGTGTCATCTGTGAACACAGGGGCGCGGTTCTCATTGACATCGGTGACGTTGATTGTCACAGTGATGCTGTCACTTCCGCCCTTCCCATCAGTAACAGTGACCGTCACCGAGTAGGATGTCGTATCTTCATAGTCAAGGGCTGCGCTTGTGCGGAGTTGCCCGTTTGTGCTGTTGATGCCAAACGATGCCGCATCCGTGCCACCGAGCGTATAGTTGAGCGTATCGTTGTCTGCATCTGTCGCACCTACCGCAGAACCGATGGTGGCACCGGAGCCGGTATTCTCCGCGACAGAACGTGAGGTGCTATTGCCATCTGTGAACACAGGGGCGCGGTTCTCATTGACATCGGTGACGTTGATTGTCACAGTGATGCTGTCACTTCCGCCATTCCCATCGGAGACTGAAACTGTTACCGAATAGGATATCTTCTTTTCATAATCCAGCGCGGCTTTGGTTTGTAGCTGCCCATTTGTGCTATTGATGCTAAATGAGGACGCATCTGTGCCACCGAGAGTATAGTTGAGCGTATCGTTGTCTGCATCTGTCGCACCTACCGCAGAACCGATGGTGGCACCGAAGCCGGTGTTCTCCGCGACAGAACGTGTTGTGCTGGTGTCATCTGCGAACACAGGGGCGCGGTTCTCATTGACATCGGTGACGTTGATTGTCACAGTGATGCTGTCACTTCCGCCATTCCCATCGGAGACTGAAACTGTTACCGAATGGGATGTCTTCTTTTCATAATCCAGCGCGGCTTTGGTTTGCAGCTGCCCTGATGTGCTAACAATATCGAATGATGCCGCATCCGTTCCACCGAGACTATAGGTGAGTGTATTACTACTATCCGCATCTGTCGCATCGACGGCAGTGCCGATATTTTGGCTGGCAACCGTATTCTCTGCTACGGAACGTGTGGTGGTTGTGTCATCAGTGAATATTGGTGCGTCGTTTGCGTCCGTAACGTTGATCGTAACGGTAATGGTATCAGTAAAAGTTCCATCTGTAACTGTGATTGTAACTGTATAGGATGATTTAACTTCATAATTAAGTGCCGCACCAGTTTTCAACTGTCCCTCTTCGCTGTCAATACTAAACGATGCCGCATCGGCACCACTGAGCAGATAAGCGAGTGTATTGTTATCCACATCTGTTGCAGCCACAGGCGTGCCGATATTGACAGTGGATGCGGTATTCTCTGCTACGGAACGGGTCGCGGTATTCCCTTCCGTGAACACAGGCGGACTGTTGGAAGGTCTTTCGTCTAAGTCCGTAACGTTGATTGTAACGGTGATAGTGTCTGTCAGGCTGCCATCAGTGACAGTGATTGTTACCGTATAGGTCGTCTTAGTTTCAAAGTCAAGAGCAGCACTGGTTTGCAGTTGTCCGGTTACGGTATCAATACTGAATGATGCCGCATCCGTGCCACCGAGCGTGTAAGCAAGCGTATCGTTATCCGCATCTGTTGCGGAAATAGCCGAGCCGATGTTGGTGTTGACAGGAGCGTTCTCCGCAATTGAACGTGTAGTGCTGGTGCCATCTGTGAAGGTCGGTGCGCTGTTCTCGTTGACATCTGTAACATTGATAGTCACGTTGATGGAATCGCTACCGCCGTTTCCATCAGATACAGTGATTGTTACGGAATAGGCGTTCTTAGTTTCATAGTCAAATGGCACTTTAGTTCTCAACAGCCCAGTTGTGCTAATAAGCGTGAACGCGGCTGCATCCGTGCCACTGAGCGTGTAAGCAAGCGTATCGTCGTCAGCATCTGTTGCTGCCACAGCTGTACCGATGTTGGTGTCGGCAGGAGCGTTCTCCGCAATTGAACGTGTGGCACTGGTGCCATCTGTGAAGGTCGGTGCGCTGTTCTCGTTGACATCTGTAACATTGATAGTCACGTTGATGGAATCGCTACCGCCGTTTCCATCAGATACAGTGATTGTTACGGAATAGGCGTTCTTAGTTTCATAGTCAAATGGCACTTTAGTTCTCAACAGCCCAGTTGTGCTAATAAGCGTGAACGCGGCTGCATCTGCGCCACCTATGCTGTATGTCAACGTGTCATCTTCGTCATCTGTTGCGGAAATAGCCGAGCCGATATTTACACCGGCATTCGTATTCTCAGCGATAGACCGCGTCGTGCTGGTGCCTGCGGTGAATACTGGCGCATCGTTTGTATTTGTGACGTTTATCGTAACAGTGATGGAATCTGTGAAGCTACCATCAGAGGCAGTGACAGTCACAGTATAGGTCGTCTTCGTTTCATAGTTGAGCGAGGAACTTGTCCGTATCTGTCCTGTAGTGCTATCAATACTAAACGATGATGCATCCGTGCCACTAAGGCTATAGGACAACGTATCACCATCAGCATCCGTTGCGGACACAGCAGAACCGATGTCCACACCGGACCCCGTATTTTCAACGACAGTGCGACTCGTGCTGCTACCCTCGTCAAACACTGGCGAATTGTTTGATGGCGTTTCGTCTATGTCCGTGATGTTGATTGTGATGGTGATGCTGTCTGTCAAACTGCCATCGGATACAGTGATTGTTACCGTATAGGTAGATTTGTTTTCATAGTCCAGTGATGAACTGGTTCGCAGCTGCCCGGAGGTGCTATCAATACTAAATGATGATGCATCCGTGCCACCGAGGCTATAGGACAACGTATCACCATCAGCATCTGTGGCGGGGACAGCACTCCCTATGTCTACACCGGAGCCGGTATTTTCAGCAATTGAACGCGTTGTGCTGCTGCCTGCGGTGAACACAGGCGCGCGGTTCTCCGTTTTGTTAGCAACATTGATTGTGACTGTGATCGTAGTGCTATCGGTGCCATCGGTGGCAGTTATTTCCACCGTATAGGACGACTTTGTCTCATAGTCAAGTGGTGCACTTGTTCGTAACTGCCCGGAGGTACTATCAATACTAAACTTATCTGCGTCTGTACCGCCGAGGGTATAGGTGAGCGTGTGCCCATCCGCATCCGTTGCGGACATAGCCGAACCGATGTCCACACCTGAAGGCGTATCCTCAACAACCGTGCGTGTTGCGGTTTCACCGTCTGGAAACTGCGGAGGATTGTTTGAAGAAAACTCACCGATTTCCTTTATTTCCCAGGAACCGTTACCTTGCTTTTCGGCGACCAAAGTATAAGAGTCGCCATTAATCACTGAATTTTTGATATTAATACTGTTACCACTTGTGAAAAGCAAGAATTTGCCTGATCCGTTATTGTTGACAGAAAATTCTATGGCAGTGCCGGGGTATGTGCAGCTTTGTCCGTGGGCAAGCACACTCCCAACTTGACAAACCCCAATGCGTGACGGCAACTCTTCCACGTCAGTAATACTGATTGTAACAGCGATGGAGACAGTCAGTTTCCCATCGGAGACAGTGATTGTCACCGTATAAGTGTTCTTGGTTTCGTAGTCAAGTAAAGTACTTGTTTTCAACTGACCTGTTGTAGTATCAATACCGAATGCTGCTGCATCAGGTCCACTGAGGCTATAGGCCAAGGTATCTTCATCCGCATCGGTCGCCGCGACAGGCGTGCCGATATTTTCACCTGCTAATGTGTTCTCAGCGATTGATCGCGTTGTGCTTTCACCTTCTGTGAACACAGGGGCGCGGTTCTCGTCTACGTCAATAACGGTAATAGTGACGGTGATCGTATCGGTTGCCCGACCATCAGAGACGGTAAGCACTACCGTATAAGACACCTTGGTTTCAAAGTCAAGTGCGGATTTCGTTTTGAGTTGCCCGTTTGTGCTATCAATATCAAACAACGCAGCATCCGTGCCACCCAGCGTGTATGTTAAGGTAGTATTCGCATCCCGATCAGTCGCAGCAACAACATCACCGATGTTGACACCAGCAGCGGTATTTTCAGCAACGGTGCGGATCGTGTTCACACCTTCCGTGAATACCGGTGCCGAGTTCAAAGGTGGGATAACTTCTACCGGTAGGGTTGTGGATTTGACAAACGCGTAACCGTTATGGGTTGCGGGGAGCGTGGGTAGTTGGTTTCCGATATTCGCAGTAACAGCATTAACCGTGCCGGGAGTGCGTGTTACGGTGAGCGGTTGACTTTCAACTGTGCTTGTCGGGATCGTGATAGTGGTTGCACCACCGACAATCGTGCCGTTCTGAACGGTAATAGGTAGTGTCATCGCAAACGGTGCGCCGGTAGGTGCGACTGCTTTGAACTGGTTCGTCCCTACCTTCTGAAGCGACACAACTATTGGCAACGGATCAACCGGGTTGCCATTCAGTTGAAGTTGTGCCAGTGATGTCAATCCGTCAAAGAGACCGGCAGACAGTGTAGTCAATTTGTTGTTAGACAATTTGAGATATGTCAACGCCGACAACCCATCAAAGATATCACCTGATAGGCTTGTGAGTTCATTGTCGTTTAGGTCGATAGTAGTGAGAGACGACAGGCCATCAAACACACCACTCTGGAGCGAACTTATATCGTTGTTGAAAACATCAAGGGTTGTCAGTGATGTTAAGTCGCTAAAGATGCCACTGGGTAGACTCGTCAATTTGTTATCGTTTAGAGAAAGGAAATTGAGCGATATCAAGTCATCAAAGATACCGTTTGGCAGACTTGTAAGGTCGTTGTTCTCCAGATAGAGCGTTGTGAGCGAGAACATGCCAGCGAAATCGCCTGCATCTAGGGATGCGATGGATTTTCCAGACAGATCAAGCCTTGTAATCGTGGTGAGGTCTGCTTCCGTCACATCACTGCAATCGCCCACGCCTACGGCAGAGGCGATTGCATCTGCCACTGCTTCGGTGCGGTTGCAGACGTTAGATTGTGCGAACGTGTAGCCGAAATGGTTGGCGGGTAACCCCGGCAACGTGCCGAAAACCACGGTGGGAGTTGCTGTGCTTGTGCTAATCACCGTAAAGGCCGCGCTTTCTGCACTGCCTTGCGGAATCGTGACAGACGTTATGCCACCACTGATACTCCCATTCATGACGTTAATGGGTAAAACGATATTGAACGGCGCGCCTGTGGCAATCACAGCCTGATACTCACTGCTGTTAACCTGCTGTATTGATACGACAAGCGGAAGTGGGTCAATAGCGTTGCTACCCAGTCGGAGCGTTGTCAGCGATGTGAGTCCCTCAAAAATACCTGATGGCAGACTACTGAGCATATTGTTAAACAGATTCAAGTTTGTAAGTGTGGTAAGCCCAGAAAAATCGCCGGTTTTGAGCGATGAAATGCTAAGATTGCGCAGATTAAGACGGGTTATTGTGGCGAGATGTGCGTCAGTTACTTGGCTGGCAGCAGTGATGCCGGGGATTGCGGCGACGATAGCATCCCGCACCTCTGGCGTGCGATCGCTGACCGGTAAGAACGCAGAGGTTATGCCGGTATCGTTCACGTCAATGACGCTGATAATGACAGTTATGGTATCCGTGAGGTCTCCATCATCTACGGTGATTGTCACTGGATAGACGCGTTTCGTTTCATAGTCAAGTGGTGACTTTGTCTTGAGCTGCCCATCGCTATCAATATCAAACGCATCCGCATCAACGCCGCCGAGGGTGTAAACCAATTGGTCGCCAACCGTATCGGTTGCAGTCACAGGTTGTCCTATGTTGACACCTGTTAGTGTATTTTCTGAGACAACGCGGATCGTGCTATCACCATCTACAAACTCAGGCGCAGTGTTTGTTTGCACTGGGGTTGGCGGATCTGGGGTTGGCGGATCTGGGGTTGGCGGATCTGGGGTTGGCGGATCAACATCAACGGTCACAACTTCGTTTATGTCGGTGACGTTGATAGTGACAGTAATCGTCCCTATGAGGCTGCCATCGGAGACGGTGATTGTCATTGTGTAGCTTGCTTTCGTTTCATAGTCAAGGGCAACCTTCGTTTTCAGTTGTCCAGTGCTGCTGTCTATGTCAAACGCACTTGCATCTGTGCCTCTGAGCGTGTAGGTAAGGGTATCGTTTTCGGCATCTGTTGCAGCGATCGGTGTGCCGATGTTCATGGCTGCAGCGGTATTTTCGGCAATGGAACGGGTGGTGGTTGTGCCGTCCGTAAATATGGGGGTAGTGTTAACTCCCGTGATAACTGCTAAAGGCAGGTCACCAGACTTGACGAGGGCATAGCCATAATGGTTGCGCGGTAGACTCGGTAACGTCCCAATATCAACAGTGACAGGATTAGTCGTGCCTGCGGTGCGCGTTACTGTGAGGGTATCGCTTTCAATGCTGCCTTTCGGAATTGTGACTGACGATGCTCCACCCGTGATGCTTCCGTTGGTAACGCTAATCGGCACCGTAATAGCAAACAGCGCGCCCGTGGGCACTATAACTTTGAACTGACCTTCTGCAACCTTTTCCAATGATACGGTAACAGGAAGTGGATTAACTGTGTTTCTACCTAAACGGATTTTTGTTAGCGATGTTAACCCTTCAAAGATACCATCAGGTAGGCTACTCAACTGGTTGTTAAACAGATTGAGATTACTCAGTGAGGTGAGTCCGGAAAAAATGTCCGATGACAGAGAAGTTAACTGGTTATTATTGAGACGGAGTTCTTCCAAACCGGTAAGTCCATCAAAATCACCAGATTTCAGGGCGGTGATGCTCTTGTTATTGAGATACAACACTGTCGGTGCAGCAAGGTGCGTTGTAGTGATGCCTGCATAACTGGAGACGGATGGATAGTCTAATCGCACAACACCGAGGATTGCCTCTGCTACTTGTGATGTTCGGTCACCAACAGGGGTAATGTAAACGACTACCGGTGCGGTGGCGGTCGCAGTAAATGTATTCGCCTGTGTGATACCTGTAACACTGACGCTAACGGTATTTGTGCCAGCGGTATTGCCAAGTGTTAATGTGCTTTGTGCCCTACCGTTTACATCGGTTGTGGTGTTTGTCGCACTGAGCGTGCCACCGCCTGCCGTAACAGCAAAAGTTACAGGCACGCCAGCAAATGCGACACTGCTTGCGTCTTGCACCTCAACGACAAACGGCTGTGTAAGGGTTGCGCCGGTATTTCCCTGCTGTGTATCGCCTGAGATTTTCACAGGTGCGGTCGCCACTCGATTGTCAAAGTCTACATAAACATTTTTCGCCTGTAGCGCGGGTATATGCGTCCAGATAGACGGATAACTCAACGGATTACCCCGCACATCTATCTCGTCATCTGTTCCCAATCCCGTGTTTGTAACCAACGGTGAGAGGTCGGAGACTGCGTTATTTTGAAAATATAACTCTACCAGTTGCGTTAGATTTTGGACAGCGGATATATCCGAAATGCTGTTGTTCGGCATATCCAACCATTCAAGGTTCGTCAGGTTCTGAACAGGTGTTATATCCGATATAATGTTGTTACCGATTTGCAGTTGTGTCAGGTTTGTCAATCCCGACACTGCGGATATATTTGAGATTGCGTTTACTTTGACAGACAGATACGTCAGGTTTCTCAAGCTTGACACCGCAGCTATATTTGAGATGTTGTTTTCACCGAGACGTAATCGCGTGAGACTTGTCAACCCTGACAAGTGCGATATATCTGATATGCTATTTCCCCATAGGTATAACGCTGTCAGATTGGTCAATCCGGATAAGTCGGACAGATTCGCTAGCTGGTTATCCCATAGCTGCAGTTCTGTAAGGTTCGTTAAGCCAGATAGTGCTGATATATCTGAGATTGTGTTATTTCCAAGTTTGAGTGTTGTGAGATTTGTCGCTGTTTCAAGTCCTGTCAAATTGGTAATACGCGCATCTTGTGCGGTCAGCGAGGTTAACGTTGCCATTTCTGTTGCAGTAATTGGGTCTCCTGCCGTTTTACTGAGTGCGGTCTCAATTTTGGCACGCAGATTGGCATCGGGGATGTTAATGCCTGTCACTTGTGGCGCGGTTGCACCGATAACTGCTAACGGCAGGTCGGCAGATTTTACGAGTTCGTAGCCGGTATGCCCAAAGGCCGGACGCGGTAACGTTCCAATATCAACGGTAACAGTGGCAGTCGTGCCAGCGGTGCGCGTTACCGTGAGGGGTTCGCTCTCCACGTTGCCAGCAGGAATCGTGAGGGTGGTTGCACCGCTGTTGATGCTTCCATTTGTAACGATGAGTGGCAGCACAATCTCAAACGGTGCGCCGGCAGGTGCAACCGCTTTGAACTGCCCATCCGCGACTTTCTGTAGTGACACGGTAAGTGGCAAAGGATTCACCGTGTTGTGGCCCAGAGAGAGAGTGGTCAGCGCAGTCAGTCCATCAAAAACACCGGCAGGCAGACTACTCAAGCCGTTGTTGTTCAGAGAGAGCTCGGTCAGCGCAGTCAGCCCATCAAAAACACCGGCAGGCAGACTACTCAAGTCATTGCCCGGTAGATTGATGGAGGTCAGCGCAGTCAGTCTGTCAAAAACGCCGACTGGCAGGCTACTCAAGCCGTTGCCCCACAGATCGAGGATGGTCAGCGCAGTCAGTCCATCAAAAACACCGACTGACAGGCTACTCAAGCCGCTGTGGCTCAGATAGAGCTCGGTCAGCGCAGTCAGTCCGTCAAAAACGCCGACTGGCAGGCTACTCAAGCCGTTGTTGTTCAGATAGAGTTCGGTCAGCGCAGTCAGTCCGTCGAAATCACCGGATTTCAGGGATGTGATGCCTTTGTTAGATAAGAAAAGTTGCGTAATCGCTGCGAGGTGTGCTTCAGTCACATCTGCAGCAGAATTCACACCCGGCACCCGAGCAACGATAGCATCGCGCACAGCAGGGGTACGGTCGCTGACCAGGATGAACCCTGCTGAGATAGGGATGGTTTCTGCTGATGGCAGACTCACCCCGAGTTCGTTCACTGCCCGCACCTCATAAACAATATCCTGCGGATTGTTGACGCCAGTAAGCGTGTAACTCGTTACATTCACGCCACCCGTAGCACTGTTAGGGATAAGTATCCACGGACCGAATGCTCCAGTTCTTACCCGTTGTCGGTACTCGTGTCCTGTGATATCAATACCACCATCGCACGGCGTGTCCCAGGATAGTGTTACTTGATTTTCTTCGTGGATGCCGGTTAAGATGGGTGCATCTGGCACTGTAGGGATAGAACGAATGATTACGGTGAATTGGTCACCGACATGCCAATCGAATTCTTTCCCCGATGACATGAAAAAGTCATCCTTATTCCTGTTGTAATTGTAACTATAGTTTGGACAGTTTGAAGTTTTTTAGAGACAAAAAGCAGAAAAGAGGGTATCCTTTCAGAATATATAATTTTTATTTTTGAAAGGACATTCAAAATGGACCCTCTTCTCCGCTTATATTCTATGTTATCAGAATATCAACACCACTTCAAGTATAAAAACTTCAACCATTTTCGCACTTTTGTCTTGGGTTTGATAAATACCCCGCATCGTGGCACAATGACACAGATATATCTATCAACAGAACAATCAACAACGTATTGGCCACTTCCGAAGTTTCTCTCTCGTAGCGTATGGAGTGTTGATAAAGTCACATCAGTATTGACACAACAAGTTCAATCCGTTTTCAATAAAGGTGTCTATGTCTATGATGAAACCCATTCTACGACTGATGGTCTTCACCAATATGGCACGCATTTCTTCAGAAACACGCGGTATAACAAACGGAACAAGAACCAATCGAAGTTCCATCACGGACACGAGTTCGGTGCTATCGGTTGGCTCTGTGAAACACCACAAGGGGTGCGTCTGTTTCCGTTAGCTGCTCGGGTGATGTGTCCGGGCAAAAAACGGGATAGCAGTCTTGCGGTGCTCAAGCGTATCTGTGCTCAGATGCCTGCGGGTCTGATAGTATTTGACAGAGGCTTTAATAGACGCAAGGTGTTTACACAAATCCTTTCACAAGGACACCACTTACTCTGTCGCACAAAGTCAAATGCTGTGTTCTATTATATACCCAAGCCACCCAAGCAACAGGGACAAGGTAGACCGAAACGTTATGGAGGTCGTGTGCATCTACCCTATCTGCAGTATAGAGATATCATCGTGAAAAACAAGACCCTTTCTGTCGCAGACAAAATCGTGCGCACAAAGATGTGTCCGGTAGATGTGCGGCTCGTTGTGATACGCACACGACCAAAGAAGTCTAAACCCTATCGCTATTTTTGTTTATTCACCTCCGACTTAGAACGTCCGGTAGCCGAGTTGATCCAACACTATAGAAATCGGTGGCAGATTGAAACCGCATTTCGAGATGTCAAACAGAACTTCGGTTTTGATACATATCAACTCCGAAAACGCAAGAGTTTGAACCGATTTGCTCAACTCAGCTTTGTCGCAGCAACTCTCACACAACTCATTTTCACAAAGACAACGACCAACACGGCATCGGAAACGAATATAGACGAGGTGCCTCTTGACTTAGAAGACGTGCTGCTGGCACTAAATAGGCATTGGTATAAAGCCAAATATCTGACACGCGGGTTGATGACCGCTTATTTGCAACGATGTTTCCAACAACAATGTTTTTCTACGAGTTACGAGCCGAGACAAAACTCAAAGAAAAATCTAAAGATAGTTGAAGATTCTACATGAAAATGAGCAGATGGACATATTTGGACGATAATCGCAAAAATAGTGTCCAAAATGTAGTGATTTCTAACAGAATTCAGAGATGTAAGAGTGTTTACAAAACAAATCTAACACCTGATCGGAAGTCCTAACGGATGAAATTGTCCAAACTATAGTAATTGTAAGCAGAACCTTTTACAGCCAAAGGATGCCACCTAAAATCTACATAGAGCTGCAAATGTAGGGCATCGCACCCTGGTAATCCAGGACTAATTGATAGCTTTACAATATCAGTAGGGTATCCAGTATTGGAACGGAACATATTAATCCCTTTGACTGTGTAGGTAGTTCCTCTATAGGTGAAATTTGCGTCCGAAATACTGCCTACCTCACCTTGAATATAACCGTAGTCCCTCCAAACGTACTTACCATTTTCATAAGTTCTCGTCCGTGTTCCCACTGTCATAGTTGCTGACCAGCTTGTTTTGTTGAAACCCTCTAATATTTCCAGCCCCGATGTGCCGTTGACAAGTCTATAACCGGTATGACCTGAGGGCAGACTCAGCAGCATGTTAATATTCACAGTTACGGCGAATGTAGTGCCGGGGGTGCGGGTTACAGTGAGGGTATCACTTTCCACACTGCCTGCGGGAATAGTAAGACTCGTTGCGCCGCCGTTGATACTGCCATTCGTGACACTAATCGGCAGCACCATCTCAAACGGTGCGCCAGTGGGTGCGACTGCCTTGAACTGCCCATCCGCAACCTTTTCTAAGGATATAGTAAGTGGCAGAGGGTCAACAGGGTTTTGGGACACGTTAAGTGATGTGAGCGTAGGAAGCCCCTTAAAGATACCATTAGGTAATGAACGAAACTGATTACCCAAAAGTCCAAGACCTATCAGATTGGTAAGTTTTTCAAAGATACCCGATGGTAACGAACTAAAGTTGTTGAATCCTATGCTAAGATTTGTCAGAGCGGTGTTATTGTCAAAAATACCCGCAGACAACGAACTCAAGTTGTTTTCCCATATAGTGAGTGTTGTTAGAGCGGTATTATTATCAAAAATACCCGATGGCAATGAATTTAAATCGTTATAATATAGGTGAAGTTCTGTCAGAGCGGTATTATTATCAAAAACACCTGATCGTAACGACACTAATTCGTTGTAGGACATGTTGAGTTTTTTCAAAACTGTGAGATTATCAAAAATACCTGAGGGTAATGAACGTAAATCATTACCCTTTAGACCGAGTTCTTCCAGTGCAGTATTATTATCAAAAACACCCGATCGTAATGAAGGCATCCCGTTTTCGCTTAGAGAGAGTTTTTTCAAAGCGGTGAGGTTATCAAAGATACCCCTGGGTAATGAATTTAAATCGTTGTTGCCCCCGAGATAAAGTTCTGTCAGAGTTGTGAGGTTATCAAAAATACTTGAGGGTAAAGACGACAACTTTGTTCCGCCCACACTAAGGGTTGTCAGTGCGGTAAGTCCATCAAAATCACCAGATCGCAAAGCCGTTATGTCTCTACTCCGTACGGAAAGTGAGGTGATAGTGCCAAGATGTGCTTCGGTTACATCGTTGGCAGAATTAACACCCGGCACTGCGGCAACGATAGCGTCACGCACCTGTGACGTGCGTTCGCTGACGGGAGTGCTACCATCAGGAACAACAGTTATACGGGCAGCCTCACTATAACCATCGCCACCTCTTGCCCGGATTTCAAAAGTGTAGGATGTTCCGTTGGTAAGGTTAATATCTATAAGATTGTCAACATTACTATTATTATTTCTGTCTCCAAACGTACAACTCGTCAGAGTGTTGTGTCCTGTACGCCCCAATCCGATTGTCTCCCAATCCGGATCCCAGGTGTTTCCACCATCCACGCTAATCCGATATTCATATTCGGTTATGGGTAGAGCGATCGAGTCGGCATTAGCAGGTGGTATCCAAGACAAGGTTACCTTTTCGTAGCCGGGAGTCGCTTGCAAGTTTGTCGGTGGTCCTGGTGGCATCGGAGGTGTTGTTATAAAACCGATTTGAACAGTTTTCCCATCAGACCAATCCAATTCAACATTATTCCACGTATATTGGTTGTAATCGAGAGCTGTAACTGATGTAAACTGTTGTGCATCCAAGTGTAACGCAAATCCACCCGGTAGATGTGGAATTGTTTGCAGTGCAAGTCTTTTTCCAGCAACACTGTATGTAAGTTTATACATGGTGTAAGAAACACCATTGAGTTCAAATGATTGTGGCGAAAAGGAGCCAAAGTCCCATTCTGGGGCTGAATGTTGATTGTAGCCTCTTAACGCAGCACCGGGACCTGCACCTACTGTCAATGTCAAAACGGGTCCGTCTACGGTGTCCCCACCAATCACTGTAATCGGCAGGTCATCAGATTTGACAAGGGAATAGCCGGAATGATTTGATGGTAGGCTCGGTAATGTCCCGATATCTACGGTGACATCAGCAGTCGTGCCAGCGGTGCGCGTTACCGTGAGGGTTTCGCTTTCCACGCTGCCTGCGGGGATCGTAAGAGTCGTTGTGCCACCACTGATGCTGCCATTCGTGACGGTGATCGGCAGCACAATCTCAAAAGGCGCGCCGTTGGGGGCAACTGCTTTGAACTGATCATCGCCAACTTTCTCCAGTGATATAATAAGAGGTAGAGATAAGACACTTTGGTAATCCAAACTGAGCTCTCTCAGAGTCGATAGCCCATCAAATATGCCTTCTGGTAATGTGTTGAGCGAATTGGAACTTAGGTAAAGATATCTCAGAGTCGATAGCCCGTCAAATATGCCTTCTGGTAATGTGTTGAGCGAATTGGAACGTAGGTTGATCGTGTCCAGTCTGTTCAGCCCGTCAAATATGCCTTCTGGCAACGTCGTGAGCGAATTGTTATCTAGGGAAAGAGTTTGCAGAGCCGATAGCCCATCAAATATGCCTTCTGGTAACGTCGTGAGCGAATTGTTACCTAGGTAAAGGTATATCAGAGCCGATAGCCCATCAAATATGCCTTCTGGCAGCGTCGTGAGCGAATTGGAACTTAGGTTAAGGTTTTGCAGAGCCGATAGCCCATCAAATATGCCTTCTGGCAGCGTCGTGAGCGAATTGTTACCTAGGTAAAGATATCTCAGAGCCGATAGCCCGTCAAATATGCCTTCTGGTAATGTGTTGAGCGAATTGCTCTGTAGGTTAAGATATCTCAGAGCCGATAGCCCATCAAAATCATCTGCTTTCAAAGAGGTGATGTTTTTATTACTCAGTGAGAGTGTCGTAATCTCGGCGAGGTCCGCTGCGATCACATCACTGCTTGAATTTGCGTCTGGTACCGCAGCGATAATAGCATCGCGTACCTGTGGTGTCCGCTCGCTGACCGGAACAATATCCGCCTGCACATTTCCTGCCTTAAGTGTAAAATTAGATCTAAACCAGTCTCCCTCCGTATCTACTGCTATGACACTAATTTCGTGTTGATTCGTATTGGCGAGTGTCCTATGTGTCTCAGGATCTGTTTTGTCACTGTCGGATGGAACTCTACCGTCGAAATTGAATTCAACAACAGTATCTGTTTCACCATCCAACTTTTGCCACATTTTCAGTTCCGGAGTGTTACCCCGAAAGGGATTGTTGGGGCGAACAAAAAGCATTACCTGATGAAGTCCACTATCATCGCGAACTCTCACCTGGATAGTGACGCTCTCTGCTCCAGTCAGATAAGTTGTCGATGAAACCAGTTTTACGGTAGGTGGTGTTTCAATTTCAAGGGGGATGCTGGAATCAAAGTAAGGATGCACCGACAAAAATTCGGCAGCGCATGCAGACAAACTTGCAGACGAACTATTGCGTTTACCAAACGACAAAATGTATGCGTCATCGCGAAAATCGTGATGCAACCCGAAGGCGTGTCCAAGTTCATGAGCAGCAGTAAACCAATCCCAATCTTCATACATAATCAACCAACCACTACTTTTATTGCCTGTTCCTCGTCCTTTGATAGGATAACTACTAATATCCATGACGATGACTGAAATGATTATAGAGGTATCAAATGCTCTGGCAATTTCACCCTCCGTATATCCTCTCTTTACGTACTGGCTGTCGCCGTAGTCTGCGTCGATGCGATGAACAATTGGATCGCCTTGTGCATCGGTTTCAATATTAAAGGTCGTGTTCCCGTGTCCATGTGCCGCCATCTTCTCGGCATAGAAACTCTGAACCTCCAGGATCCCAGTTTTCATTGACTCAACCACGTCGGCGCGATACGGACGATCGTTGGGTAATAAATAAAACAGGCGCACGGTGCGCGGTTCACCAACGTTCAAACCCTCCGATTCTACATCGGTAACATTGATAGTTACCGTTATTGATGAAGTTAAAGTGCCATCGGTGACATTGACAATTACCGTATAGGTGGATCGGGTTTCGTAGTCAAGTTGTATACTAGTTCTTAACTGCCCAGTCGTGGCATCAATTGCAAATGAACTGGCATCCGCCCCGCTCAGTGTGTAGGTCAATGGGTCGTTATACGGATCAGTAGCACTTACTGCGGTGCCGATGTATCCACCGGTATGTATATCCTCCGCGACTGTGCGTGTCGTGCTCGGACCTTCAACGAATTCTGGGGCAAGGTTAAAGGGGGCGAGTGTATAGCCTCTATGATCTGATGGCAAATCCGGTAAAGTCCCAATTAGCAAGGTCACAGCATCAGATGTACCAGGGGTAGGTATCACCGTGAAGGGTGCGCTTTCCACACTACCGATGGGAATCGTAGCAGTAGTTGCGCCGCCCATAATACTCCCATTCGTAACATTGAGCGGCACCACAATAGTAAATGGCGCGCCGGTAGCGATAACTGCCTTGAACTGATTCCCTCCAATCTGCTGTAGCTCGATTATTAAAGATAACTCAGCGGCGTTGTCATTCAGGTTCAACGTAGTGAGTGAAGACAAACCTGAGAAGATACCCATCGGAAGACTACTCATTTGATTCCGATAAAGGGAAATCGAAACCAGTGAAGACAAACCTGAGAATAGACCCGTCGGCAGATTACTCAGTTGGTTACCACCGAGTCCAATCGTTGTGAGGGATGACAAACCTGTAAATAGATCTGCCGAAAGATTATTCAGTTGATTCCACTCTAATCCAATCGTTGTGAGGGATGACAAACCTGTAAATAGACCCGCAGGTAGAATACTTAATTGGTTACTGCCAAGTGTAATCGTTGTGAGGGATGACAAACCTGAGAATACGTCCGCAGATAGACTACTAATCTGGTTCCTATAAAGGTGTACCTCTGTCAGCGAAGACAAACCTGTAAATAGACCCGCAGGAAGAGTAGTCAGTTGATTATCCCAAAGATAAATATATCTCAGTGAAGACAAACCTGTAAATATACCTGCCGGTAGACTACTAAGTTTGTTCGCTGGCATGATCAACGTTGTGAGTGAAGACAAACCTGAGAATACATCCGCAGGTAGACTACTAATCTGGCCCCCACCCAGGTCAATCCGAGTGAGTGAAGTCAGACCTGAGAAGATACCCTCCGGTAAACTGCTGAACGGGTTACTACCTATTGAAAGCTGAACCAGTGAAGTTAGTCCATCAAAGTCCCCTTCTTTCAGTGCTGTGATGTTCTTACGATTCAGAGTCAGCCGACCAATACCGGCGAGGTGAGCCTCAGTAACATCTGCAGCAGAATTCACGCCCGCTGCGACAACGATAGCATCGCGCACCTGTGGCGTGCGTTCGCTCACAGGCGTAATGTCCGCATAACCTGTGCTATACATACCTAAAACTACTAAAATCGTCACGAAAATGGATACTGCATATTTTTTATTTTCAATCAGCGGTTTCATGATAACTCCTTTTGGAAATTGGTAGTTTCCAATAATGGCATATTTCTAATAATGGCATATTTCTAAGAGATTTGATAATATTTACTTCAAACTGTTATAAACATACCGCTTCTACGGAGCTGAAGTACAAAGATGCGATATGAAAAATCTGAACGAATCGGGTTAATTTGGTATAACACAAACTTCATCGGATGTGCAGTTTCCAGTTTTTCGTGAATAGGGCGAAGTCTTCGCCCTATAGCAGGCGGAAAGTTTACTTTCGTATCAACATCTTGCGTGTTGCGGTGAAATCGCCTACTGTTAATGTGTAAAAATATACGCCGCTTGCGACAGATTCACCGAATTCGTTCCTGCCATCCCAGTGCGCCGCGCTGCTTCGGTTCTGATACATCCCCGCGGCTTGATGCCCGAGTGCCAACCGTTGCCTGACCTGAGATGAATTATACTTCATTATACCATATTAAGACAAATAAATTCAAGATATATAATTAAATTTATCTGACCTGCGATGAATTATACTTCATTATACCACATTAACTTGATTCCAATCTATCGGTGCGGTTAGGAAAGCACCCCGTGTCGTTTTCGAAAATGGTTATCGGACGCATATTCTATAAGAGCCGGTGCGGTTTCCTAACCGCACCTTTTTGTATCAACATCTCAAATAACGCAAAGGACGAGAATATCTGCGTTTGTAGTCGCGCAATGAATTGCGCGACTACAAACGAGTTCTTTCCTTAAATTGACGCCTATGGTGCGGTTACAAACCGCACCTACCGGACCTGAAGGATCACTAAATTGACGCTAATGGTGCGGTTAGGAAACCGCACCTACAGTCCGGAAAATAGGACAAATCCCGTTAATTTGGTATGAGAACTACCGGACAATTGAATGGCTCTATAAAGGGAACAATATATATTGATAAAGACAATGTCTTTTATAGGAGGGCACTTGGGGTTTTATAGGTTTTCGATTGCAAGGTGCAATCGGGTTGTTGGATGGAAGGGTGTTATCTTCCACCCTTCCAATTTTACAGTTATCTGATGAGTGTTACTTCAGAATCAACATCTTACGTGTTGCAGTCTTCTGAATATGGGCTTGCGAGCTGCTCCCTACATCCCCTGCTGTAAGCGTATAGAAATAGACGCCACTCAAAACAGATTCACCGAACTCGTTTTTGCCATCCCAATACGCTGCACGGGTGCGACTTTGGTAGAGTCCTGACGCCTGATGCCCTAATGCCAAAGTTCGGACGACTGCACCATCTGCAGAATAGATAGAGATGCTAACATCAGCTGGAGCTGCTAACTGATACGGTATCCACGTCTCCGGGTTGAACGGATTCGGGTAGTTGGCAAGTAGGACTGTCTCTTTAGGAATCAAATTTTGCATGATCTGTTCCAAAACCTGAATTCCTCGTTGATATGTCTGCTGATCCACTTTTGAGGTTTGAATAGTTTGTGATGGGCCCTGCTTAGCAAGTTTCAGCCACTCCTGTACCTGTGCTGCAGTGAGCTGCTCTTTTGAATATGATTGCATAGAAGGTGCCGATTCAATATTGTTCAATGCATTTGCAAGTAAATAGAGGTCCAAAAGGTCGACAGTGCCATCACCGTTGAGGTCTGCGGGACTGTCACCTGATTCTCCGAAACTTGACGCAACCAGCACTATATCCAGTATATTCAAAACACCGTCGTTGTTCACATCTGCGAATACCATGAGAACTTGTGATACACTCATTGGAAGTGGGAATGCCCACAAAAGGACAGTTCCATCGAAACTGCCGCTTGCAATTATGCTTCCATTAGGACTTACGGCAACACTGGTGATAGAATATGTGTGACCTTCAAGTGTATGAAGCTGCTCTCCCGTGGCAATATCCCACAAGCGGATAGTTGCGTCATAACTGCCACTAACGAGGACTTTACCATCTGGACTAAAAACAATACTTGTAGCATTCGCAGGAAGATCTGTGAGTACATCTTCGGTCAATTCTTCCGGCACGCCTATTGGAATTTCGCGATCAATCGGTCTGCGGAATGTCTGAAGAAGATCCGCTGTTTGAACATCCCATAAGGATACTTTGTCGCCACCCCCACTGGCAAGCATGGTGCCATCAGGACTGAATGCAAGCGTCTCAACACCTGCCCTCATGTTCCCCCAACCCTCCGATATATCGACCTGTGGAGACATTCCATAAACGGATGCTATCATCCTCACTGCCACTTGCAAGTATGCTGCCATCAGGACTGAACGCAAGGCTTATCAGATAGGAATAATGTCCTCTGAGTGTCTTTATGTGTTCACCTGTCATAGCATCCCATAAACGGACGGTGTTGTCTTGGCTACCACTTGCGAGTGTTCTACCGTCGGGACTGAACACAACAATGTCAACATCATCTCAATGTTCTTCAAGCGTTTGCAGCGGTTCTCCTGATTCAACATTCCATATTCTAATAGTATCGTCTCGACTCCCACTGATGAGCGTACCGCCATCAGCACTGAAAGCAACGGTGTTGACACCATCCGTATGTCCTCTTAGGGTGTGTAGCAGTTCGCCTGTTTCAAGATTCCACAGTCGAATAGTTCTGTCTCTACTACCACTTGCGAGTACAGAGCCATCAGGACTGAAAACGAGGCTACGGATACTTGCCCAATGTTCGTCAAGGGTCTGTAAGATTTCACCAGTATCAGGATTCCACAAACGGATGACCCCATCGGCACTGCCACCTGCAAGAATACTCCCATCAGGGGAATATGAAAGTGCAGAAATGGCATATCCATATCCAGTCAATAGCGAGATTTCTTTATCGGTGGCTGTGTCATAAATCCAAATACCGAGGGAACCTGCAGCTGCAAGTCGTGTGCCATCTGGTGAGTACTGGATTTCATATAGCCAGCCTTTGCCGAGACGCACTGTAGCACCTTCAGGTAGATGCCATTGCGGAGAATCTTGGGCGTAGATGTTTGGTTGTAGAGTGATAAAACAATAAACAGAATCACGAATATAAAAAACAGAGTCTTTTTCATAAAATTGTTTTCCTTTTAGCAGTAGATTAACTGATATACATAGACACGATTTATTGAGTGTATCTCATATAACGGAATTTGTTGGTTTCACCGCGGTAGTCCTAACCTAAGAAATCTAATGTAAATGTCCGAGGTGCAATGAATTGCGCGACTACAAACACCACTAACCGAATAATGTATCGGTTTTATTATACCAATTCTGATAAATAAACTACCATTACGGAGTATTTATGACATTTTAAAGCGCATCTTGTGTTGAATATAAGAGGCGCAATGAATTGCGCGACTACAAACGGGTTTTTTGCTAATGTGATGCCATCATTCAGAAATGGTATTATACACTATAATTCGGCTAAAATTGCCCAGAGACAGAGATACGTTGCGAACCGCCGAGGGTGTGCGTGTTGAAAGCGTAATCAACAAAAAACGTCATAGTGCTGACTCGCAATTGGAGTCCAGTTCCAGCAGAAAACCCGTGTCCGTTCCAGCCGCAGCGCAAAGCAAGTGTGTTGAAGAGCCAATATTCCGCCCCAGTGCGAAAGAGGAGTCCTCCTCCTGAATCAGTTCCTTTTTCCAAATCACCTTGGTCAGTTTCAAAGTCTGCGCCGATGCTGCCTTTGCCGAAATTTGGAAAGGTAAATTGGTATGCACCGCCAAATCGTAGTCTTCGTTCGCGAGTGAATGTTGGTTTATCTGCTGTATCCCACCGAATCTGCGTGCCAGTGGCATCAAGCAACATTGTGCCGAATCGTAGACCTTTGTAGGGAGTTAGAATAATACCGATATCAATACCGAATCCGTTTCCACTGTATTCAAAAATAGATTGATTGAGAAGTTTGAGGTTGCCGCCAACAGCAACAATTGAGTGAATTTGACGTGCATAAGAGATTAATAGTGCATTGTCTGTATTATTGAAATATTCCGCAACTGTGGGTCTGTCAATGTAGAGTTCGCCTTCATCTTTAGTTCCATTGCCATTTATGTCTTGAAAATCACCAAGATTGCCGTTATTATCAATGTCAATGAACGTAGTGCGCGGTATATCGTCAATTCCGAGTCGAATCCAACTCAGCCCAAGGCTGCCGATATCCTCAATTTGATGGACATAGTTAACGAAATTGTAGTTGACCAAACCTTTGCTAAGAAAACTCCCGTCTCCAGTGCTAAAGGTGTCGGAATACATTGTTGAAAAACTGTGTTTTTTGACTTTCGTCAATCCAGCGGGATTCCAGTAAGTAGCAGTTGCATCGTCAGCGATGGCGACAAATGCACTTCCCATTCCGAGTGCACGCGCACCCACGCCGTGGCTAAGAAAATCGGCTGCGTGCGACCCTTCATCAGCTGCGAAAGCGATTATGGGCAGGATGAGACATAGTGTGAGTAAAGAGAAAAAGATTTTTGATATTTTCATAATGTTTTTAGCCCGGTGCAAAATCGTAGATCGGTTCACGGATAATGACACTTAAGACACTCCAGAACGCACCTACGCAGTATTCACCGAGGATAACTCCAAAGAAGAAGAAGATCATTCTTCGATATGTTGTGGGTCCACCAAATCGGAGTGCCATCCACTTAAGGAATGTACTGATTACGAGACAACTCCAAAAATAGCCAACCCCGTACGTCATGGAAATAGGATAGCCTGCAGGATGTAGGGGCCACCAAATAAAACGCATCCGCATAAACATGAGTAAAAAGGTAAATCCCATGCCGCTTGCCATGAAACTCATAGCTGGGACGTTTGGGTCGCGCGGGAAGGCAAATAGACCAGAAAGCCATCCGAATTGACCGATATGACCAACTGACGGACCTATTCCACCCCCTGCCCCTGTGATTGCTCCGCCAAGACGGTAAAGTTCACTAAGCGTTGCCCAAAATGCTGAGATTGAACCCAGCACAACAGCAATTAACATTGCCAATACTAAACGTTTCGTGTTCATATTTGCCCGTTCAGCCATCTTAAATGCTTCAAGTTGATGCGGCATGATATGTTCACGATACCCGCGTCCACTAAAAAACCAAAAGTATGGAAAAACTGTTAGATTGTTCGGACCAATGCGGCGTGTTCCAAGGATATTAACTAAGAATTGTTGTGCATTACACATCCCCGCCATCTCATGTGCCGGGGGACCAAGTTCAGCGCGCACTCGTGTAATAGCGATTGAGATGGCATAGAAAAATCCGAAGAAGGGAAGGATAATTGGTAACGTCATGCCTGCTTTCATACAAAACCAGATAATATAGAGACTTGCTATGATAATCAATAGGAATGCGGTGCGATATCGGATCGGTTCCTCTGAATCGTCAATACCTCCCTTCATCCCCATTATAGTTCGGACAACTCGGACAAGATGTCTGCGCGTTACCAATAGCGCGATGACAAAAATCGCCATCCAACCCCCTATGGACTGTTCACTGCTATATGGGAAGGGGGCAGGGAACCCGACCGCACTGCCGAAAACGCGTTGCATCTTTTCGAACAGATAGAAAAACCATAACGAGAAAGATAGATCAAGTGGTAAAAGGAAACCTAACCCGATTACAAAGGGGTAGAATGGAACAGGAATATTGCCCACAGCGTTCCAAGGTTTTTCGGTGAAAAACGTCCCCCAATTCCGGGCATTATGTCGAACGCTGAAATCAGGCAAAATTGGGAAAAAGTGCGCTAACCCGTGCCAAACGTTCAGTAGCGCAGCGATGATAAATCCATACCATAGGAGTCGGTTTCGGAAGAGCTGCGCTCTGCCGCCACCTTCAGTAATCGCCATCGGGAGTTGGATTATGGGATATGCCAATTTTTCGTTTTCAGTCCACTGTTTACGAATGAAGACATTTAGACAAATCATGATGGCACCAAGAGCAAGTATAAATGATGTCCACCACAAGCTTGGGATTATCCACGCACCACCGATCTGTGCGTTATAGAACGGCGTATCTCCTTCATAAAATCCGCGCAGTACTTCTTTGTCGGAAACAACGAGGTGTTGTGGGATATAACTGTGGAATGTGTCTGCCCAATCGTTCTCTATAGTAGCAAACCAAAACGCGTGTGGAAGTGCGGGGATAGTTAATGCCAACATATCGTGTCCTGCCAAACCAGAGGCGATCGAAAGCATCGCATATATGGTTATCATCTCACCCTGTTTCAATGCATATCTTGGTGCTACTCGTTTTAGGAAAAGATTTATCAGGATTAGGAAAAAGATGTTGAGAACGACATTCCAGAAAAGTGATATGGTCGTTGGATGCCCGGAGTGCCAAACACATTCAACTTCTACAATCCAAAATACGTTGGGTGGGATTAGGAAAATAGCAATGAGTATGGCACGCCATGTTACACCGAAATCATGACGTTCGTCTTGTTGGCTAAGGTTTTGCACAGTTGATTTCCAATACTTGTATAATACCACATTAACTTGATTCAACGTCTTCTGATAAAGTCGGCATTGCGAGGCACGGGGACCTCACGCTACAAATCAAGTTAATTGGGTATAATAATTCGGGTAATCAGAGTCTTCAATAAGAATTTCCTCTTGATATAAAGATATACAATTTATGTTGCGTCACAATGAAATTTTCTTCAAGTTAAAAATGTGTCAGTGGTTCGTTCTCTTTCAATTCCCATACGCAATGACCAAATTCATGAGCACCCGATGAAGAACCGCTAAAGGTTGTCGTTGCTATACCCCATGCTAATTTATAGGCAGAGAGAATTTGTGTCAAAGAGGTCGAGACATCCCCATAGCAGAGCAACGCAACAGTGCCGCCACCGCCGCCACCTGTAATTTTCGCACCGTAGATGCCGCCATGTTCGCCAATTTTTTGTGCTATATTGACAAGTCCATCTATTTCGGGAGAACCAAGTCCAGCCAAATCGCGATAACTTGCATTTGATTCATACATAAGGTTGCCTGCTTCTTTGAGATAAGCATGGGCGCGATCAGGGTATTGATGGATATTTTTGATAGCTGATATAAATTGCTTCACACGTTCGTTTTCATAAATCGGATGTTTTACTCGATCCTTGATGGCATATACCTTCTCAGGTTCTACTTGTGTGACAGTATCAACGGTCTCTCCGTATTTTTCGAGAAATTCACTACCTTGCATCTGTTCAGGTAACAGCGGTTCACAATGTTCCTGAAATTCTTGGACAGACAGGTTACACAGATAGTTATCTTTTAACTTTTCCCAACCGAGTTCTTTTTTCAAAATCGTTAAACCCATGAATGCTGCAGTGCGCGTGTCAATATAGGCAGTGCTTTTTGTACTTCGAGGTGCTTTGGTGTGAATGCCAATTATGCTAACATTGGGTGGGCGTTCAATGAATTCAAGGATTTTATCGGGTTGACACAGAATTGAGAGAATTTTGTTCCTCGCCCCAAGGACAGAAGTCACCTGGTCCATAATACCACAAGGTGCACCAACAACACGATTTTCAACAATTTGTCCCAACCGTGCAATTTCTATCGCCTTTAATTTCAAATCGTAGAGATGATTGAGTGCAGTCAAGGTTGCAACTTCAATCGCTGCAGATGAAGCGATACCTGCCCCCATCGGAATATCACTCTTGATAACAGTCACTGCACCGTGCGGGAACTTATCAATCTTTTCTTCCTTCAGCAGTGTAAAAAAACAACCGAGTACATATCCTGCCCACGTTGTTCGTTGTTCTCTGCTGAAAAGATTACGGATCTGTGTATACGATTTGAGAGTACCTTCAACATAAAAATCATCAAGCGACATCTGAAAACTCGGTTTTAACTGGTTATCGGCTTCAAGCGTGAGCGCATAGAGATTATTATCTTCCCTTACTTGGCATGCTACGGCAGCCGCGCGGTGGAGCGTCATTTCAAAGACGTTTGATCCACAATAGTCCGCGATGCCTCCCATAATGTCAAGTCTTGCTGGCGCACGTGTAACGATGATCTTCCCCTCCTTCTGTAAGCCATACGGACGGAAGACTTCTGGGGAGTCGCATTGTAAAAGGTATTCAAGTTCATAAACCTGAAGCGATTTTTCTTGGGGACCGTGAATCTGCTCAACTTTCATTTTTTATATCTATTTGCTGAACGGTGTTTAATTGGTTGTCACAATTTCTCATTCTGGTTCGTCTCGTCTTGCTCAGATTTTTTGGCGCGTCCTTCCTTCAGACCTTCAATAAATTGTTTGATAATCGTATATATTAAGTTGAAAAATAGAAGAGAAACATCCCTTTTGTAAAGACTATACAAAGCAAAATCTTAATCCCGCAGGACGCATTTCGTGTCTTATAAGCGACAAAGACACCCACTGTTATCCAGGCTAATATCGCACACCCTATGATATAATCCTCAATAATCAATTCCAATGATTATGATCCTCTATAGACTAAGTGTTATAGTGAAATCATAACTGTCGAACTCACATTATAATAGTTACACTGTGTTGCTGACGTTAAGAACTCCTTTCTCAAAATCAGAACGAGTAATCATTTTCAGTTTCTCGTCATAGGTTTTCTTGTAAAAAATCCATACCTCGCGTTCCGGGCTATTGGCAAAAAAACCAAAATGTGTATCTTCTGATGCAGAAAGGTAGGAATCTAACTGCTTTCCACCGGAACCTATATGTTTACCACGCTTACACTCTACTACGGCAGCAACGTGTTGATTGGAATAGATCAATGCAACGTCAGCTCTTTTGTTTTTACCATCAATTTGAATTTCATGTTCCAGTTTTATATAAAATTCAGGGAAATTGTTGCTAAAATACCTAATGACTTCACTTTTTACTTTTTCTTCGCTTGGCGTTTTCTCTACATAAGTTTCGGTCTCTTCAAATAGTGGCAGTTGCTCAAGAACATCTACGGCAGATATATCAGTCATCGTTTCTACACTCAGTTGAGGAAGTTCTTTAAGAAAATCGTTAACAGTGTCAACACGCTGTGCGCCATTCTTAATTAACTGATGACAACCATTTGAATGTTCTGGGATAATCTGACCGGGTACGGCGAACACCTTTCGTCCTTGTTCTTGGGCATGTTCTGCTGTAATCAGTGAGCCGCTCTTTCTCTTGCCGCTCTTGATAGGTGCTTCTATCACAACTGTTCCCAGTGTTAATCCGCTAATGATACGGTTTCGTTGCGGAAAATGTCCACTTTCCGGTTTTACATCCATTGGGAATTCAGAAATTAATGCACCAGACTGCACAATTTCCTCAGCAAGTTTACGATTTTTATATGGATATATATCGCTCAAACCTCTACCCATGACAGCAAGTGTTCTCCCGCCTGCATCAAGCGCGCCACGGTGTGCACAGGTATCAATACCGTTTGCTAATCCACTCACTACTGTCCAACCTTGTTCAGCAAGTGTGTAACTGAGTTTATGACTAAATTGTCGACCGTAACTGCGTGCTTTCCGTGGTCCAACTATGGCAATACTGCGGATATCTTCGGGTTTTAATTTGCCTTTGACATAAAGCACCGGTGGTCGTCTATCAATCATCTTCAGAAGTTCTGGATAATCTTCTTCATCATGAAGCGTTATGATGTGACAACCATGTTCATTGATGAGTTTCAGTTCCTTTTCTAGTGGATAGTGAAGTAGCTTAGTAATTATGCCAGCAGGGGCAACTTCACCAACTTTAAGTAGTTCGTTTTCAATCTCCTCTGGTGATGCTTTTAAGACTTCCTCCGCACTCCCGAAAACTTCAACCAACTTACGAATTGTTTTTGAACCTGCTACTCCCTGCATCAAATTGAGATGGATTAAACTTTTGGTCTCATTGTTAATGATTCTTGGCATGATACAACTCCTTTAGGGTGTTTATGGTAGATTATGCATTTTACGATATACCGTCCGTAGAAGTACTTTGTAAGCGCGTATACTGACGAGGTGGTTACCTATTTGACGCATAAGATGCTGAATGGTTTATGTTTTTTGCTACCTACCCTTACGTGTATCTGCCACAAAATATTTTAGGTATTAGAAAGAACTTAGAAAATTTTGTCTAAGGATTGACAACCGTGACATTTTCCCCAACTTTGAGAGAATGTTGCCCTGCTATGACAACGGATTCTCCTTCGTTCAGTCCATTGACGACTTCAACCTCACCACCACGTGAAAGCCCTATTTCTACAGGACGGCGTTGACTCACCCCTGCTTCAACAACAAAAACATTCTGTGTTTTCGTCATAGCATCTTCAATAAGTGATGTTCGGGGAACCAGAATGGTATCTGTGTGCACTTCAACAGGTACGGTAACTTTGGCAAACATACCCGGTTTTAGGATGCCTGTGGAGTTATCAATACGAAATTCAACGGTTGCGGTGCGCTGCATTGGTCGTAATGTCGGACTAATGTATGTGATCGTGCCCGATATTGGCGTATTGATCCCATCAATATTAATTAAAGCCTGTTGATTCAATTTTAATTGACTCAACAGCGATTCAATGACATCTGTCGTCGCTTTGACTGTATCAATATCCACAATTTCAAATAACGGTGCTGTTGGCACAGCCATGCCACCTAAATCTAAGAAACGTTGTGAAACAACACCTGCAATAGGTGCTTCAATTGTGGCATCTCTGAGTCGTTTTTTAGCAAGTTTGACCGCAATACTTGCTTGTGTGCGTGCGGTTTTCGCTATCGTAATTTCCGCTTCCCAACTTTTTGCTTTCTCTAAGGCATGGGTGGATGTAAATCCAGCCTGTGCTGTTTCAACTTGAGATTGCGCGAGGGCAATGTCTTTTTCCCATGTTTTAGTGGATGCTTGTGCTTGTACGAGTCTGAGAGCAGCCTTTGCCTGTTCAACTTGTGCTTCCATCGCTTGAATATCTTCCTCACGAGCACCGTTATCAATCAGTTGAACTTGTTGTTTAGCAATTTTATGTTGTGCAGTAACAACATCTAACTGCGTCTGGCTATTTTCCAAAGATTGTTGACTTATCGCACCGTTTTCAAAGAGTTGTTCCATACGGGTATAGTTATTTTGCGCGTTGACGAGATTAGCTTTTGCCTGATTCAATCCTGCTTCAGCTTGCCGCCGGTCTTCATCGCGAGCACCCGTTTTTATTTTTTCCAAATTTGCTACGAGAGATTTTAACCCTGCTTCGGCTTGATCAATTTGCGTGGTTGTGCGAATTTTAGCAAGTTCTTTCACTTGTTGTAGCGAAACTTCAGCAGCCTTCAGTTGTGCCTTTGCTTGTGCCACCTGAGAATGGACTTTGACTTTAGCGAGTTGTTGTGCTTGAGAATATCCAGTTTCAGCAGATTCAAGGGTTGCCTCTGCTTGTTGAACTGCAAGTTCTAACTCTTCATGCTCAACGACAGCAAGCCTGTCTCCTTTTTTAACCTTGTCTCCTTTTTTTACAGAGATGGAAATGATGCGACCAGATATTTTGGGAATTACGTTCACACGAGATTCCGCTTCAATTGTCCCAGACAACTGAAGTTCTAAACGAATTTCACCGCGTTTGGCTTTCACGATTTCTACAGGTTTAGAAATCTCGGTTTCTGCTTCTTGATCTATTACAGGTTTTGCAGGTTTCAAAAATCGGAACATTGCGATAGCCGCTATGGCTGCAATTAAAATAATGCCAATCCAAATTTTCTTCAATTGTTTAATTCTCCTTCAGTGAGTAAGTCAATAGTCCTTCTTTAGATTAAATATCTTCTTTTTAGGTCAAAAGTTGTCTATTGTATTTTTTGTCCTATTGCTTTTTCGAGTCGTGCCAGACCGATGACATAATCATGTTGGGCTTGCAGACGGTTGACTTTTGATTGTATTAATGCAAGTTGTGTGTCTGTAAGTTCAACAGTGGTAATCATACCGTTCTCAAATCGAATTGTTGCAATCCGGACACTCTCTTGTGCCTGCGCCACGGTTTCACGCTGTACATCAATTAGGGTTTTCGCTTCCAGTAAGGCAAGGTAAGCATTCCGGACCTCAGTTTCAACAATGGACATCACTTGTTCGGTCCCTATCTGGAGCTGCTTTAGAACCGATTCGCTCTGTTTTACTGCTGCACGGGATGCAAATCCATCAAAAATTGGTATATTTATTTGCAATCCTAAACTCCAAATACGGTTCATCTCAGTGAGTCTTTCACTATGAGATATTTGATAGTTAGAGAAAAAAGCGAAGTCAGGAAGGTTTCTGGTTTTCGCAACACTGAGTTGTTTTTGACCGGCTTGTTCGTTGAGTTGTGATCGTGTAATTTCGGGACGTTTTTCAAGTGCCTGTTTTATTAATTCGTCAAGTTTAATTTTGACTTCGGGTATCTCAAAAGAACCCTCTACTGAAATATCATCAGCGAGGGGTAAGTTAAGTAATGTTTTGTAGGCATTTTTTGCTATTTTGACACCATTTTTGGCTCGAATCACTTGCGATTTTGCATTTGCGAGTTGGACTTTCGCACGAAGTACATCAAAGTTGGTAGCCGCCCCAGCATCAAGGGAGGTTTGTGCAATACCGAGTTGCTTTTCAACAAGTTCCACACTTTGTTCAGCAACTTTCACAAATTCTTGTGCGATTAACACGCGATAGAATGCCTCATATACATTCAAACGAAGTTTTTCATAGGCTGCAGTTAGTTCTTTTTGTGCCGCTTCGTATCCGAGTTTTGCGGCTTGGTAATTGTAATAGTAGCGTCCCCAGGCAAAGACAGGTTGCGATAAACTCACAGTGCCTTGAATATTGTGATGTGCCCCAAACTCTAATTCAATCAGTTCAGATTCATTATCTACACTGGGTGTTGACATGTCATCCATCTCTTCACCGGGTATGGGAAATCCGAACCCCCCTTCTGCCTGAATAACCGATTTCTGTACGTCTTTAAAGTAGGTATAGTTACCATTTGCTGAAATTCGTGGCATCAGTGCAGAACGTGCAACACTAATTTGTGCCTCAGCAGATTTCAACTTTTGTTCTGCCGCCAGAATCGTTAGGTTGCTCTGTTTAGCAATTTGTAAACTTTGTTCAAGGTTTAATAACTTAGGTTCTTCCGCGGATATGGATGAGGTTATCAAAAGTAGCAAAAAGGTTCCTACCCAACTTGAGTAATGGAACCGTAAGAAATTCATGTGTGTTTTTTCCTCCAAATGAGTGCAATATTGTATCTTGCGTCTCACCATCAGATTGATTTATTAGATGTTATTTCAAAATATATGATACCCAATTAACTTGATTCAAAGTTTTCCGATAAAGTCGGCATGGCAAGGCACGGGGACCTCGCGCTACGAATCGGGTTAATTCGGTATAATACCAAATTAACTTGATTTATCTCATTTTTCTTGGTATTAGGTGCGGTTAGAAACCGCACCTACCGAGCGGGATCAAGTTAATTGGGTATAAAAGGCGCGTGAATTGCGATTAAACGCGTTTTTTGTTTATGATAAAGTCATCATCCAGAAATGGTCTAATCAGGTTAATTTGGTATGATAGGTGTTACAAAGCGTACCTATCGGTGTAAAGATAGATTTTAGTAGCGAAGAATTGTAGTAGAATCACCAACGACCCATAGAGTTCCGTTCGGAGTTTTTATAATATCTCTCAGATTGTTTGAAGTTGGTGAACTATATTTCAACCAGGTGACGCCACCATCAAAAGTTTGCAGAATTATACCTTTGTCACCAACAGCCCATCCCTCTTTTTCATTGACAAATAGGATGGCATTTAGGTTTTCTTCAGTTGGAACTGTTTGATCAATCCACGTCTCACCACCATCAGTGGTAATCATGATTGCCCCCTGACTGCCAGTAGCCCATGCAGTTTTTGGGTTAATTGCATAGATGTCTTGCAATTCGACATACCCGCCGGTAACGCTCCAAGATTCACCACCATCAATTGTGCTTACAATCGTGCCAGCCGTACCGACGATCCAACCGACTTTTTCATCAAGGAAATGAACACCGAACAGATTGTTAAATCCTGCTCCTGTAAAACCTTGATCAATATTCACACCTATCCATGTTTCTCCACCATCGTTGGTACGCATGACTTTCCCTATTTCACCGACTGCCCATGCGTGTCCTGGCGCGACATAACTCATAGCATAACATGCCATAGCACCTTTCCAATCGAACGTTTCATCATCAAATTTAATTCTTGCGGCTCTACCGTGTCCTTCATCGCTTGCATCACTAACACTTTTCCATGTTTTTCCGCCATCAAGTGTTTCAAGCAAAGCAGCGTTGCTACCGACTATGTAACCTTTTTTATCATTCACAAAACCGACACCGAACAGTTCAAAAACATCGCCGCTATTTTGGGGTTTCCATGTCTTACCGCCATCGTTCGTGTGTAGAACACTTCCTGCTAAACCGACTGTCCAACCGAGTTTGTCGTTATGAAAATGGATAGCGCGTAGATCGTTTGTATTAGATACGACTTCCCAAGTTGCCCCACCATCGGTTGTGTGGAGAATAGTAGCCTTATTGCCAACTATCCATGCTTCGGTTGGACTCATCATGTAGACACCTTGAAGACGTGCTGCAACAGGACGAGGTTCGATAGGTTTCCAAGTAATACCGCCATCCATCGTACTGAGGATAACACCGAATTCCGCTGCTGCGAAACCAACATTTCTATCAGCGAAGTGAACATCCCAAATCGGTTCAGGCATTCCGTTGGAATTAGGCACATTACTCTGTTGAACATCCCAGTTAATTCCATCAACTGTTCCTACAACAGCACCCCCAGCACCAACTGCCCATCCAGTTGTTTCGTCAAGCATGGAAATTGCATCAAGCGTGTTGACCGTTGCACTGGTTTGAAACTGCCACGTATTGCCACCGTCTGTTGTATGAAGTAGTGTCCCGCCACTTCCAGCTGCCCATCCGACTTGAGGACTTACAAAGTGGATTCCTTCAATTGTGTTATTCGTTCCAACATCCTGCCGAATCCAGGTAACACCACCGTCATTGGTATGCATGATGAATCCGCCATCACCACAAGCCCATCCATGCTGTTTATCAACAAATGAGACACCTAACAAGGCAACACGGTTTCCGGTGGATAGTTTTGTCCACTCCTGCCCGCCATCAAGTGTTTTTAATACAGTTCCGTTGTCACCCACAACCCAGCCCATTTTAGGGTTGATAAAGCGAACCTTCTTGAATTCAATTTTAAAGGGTAAAGGTTGCCTCGGTTGTTGTTGCCAAGTCTTACCACCATCGGTTGAATTTAAAATAGTTGAATTGCTACCAACTATCCAACCGTTCAGGGCGTCTACGAAAAAGACATCAGAAAAGGTTGCTTGCCATTCAGATTCGCTGACTTTTACCCATTCTTTTTGAGCCGTAACAAACTGTGTTGTGCTAAGCAATAAAGTCAATACGATTAAAAATAAAATTCCTCGCTTCATTTGTTTTCCTCCTACTATTAATCTTACTCAAATTTGTTAGTGCGTGCTTCGGTGATACGCCATCTATAAATCCGTTAAAGTATATCATTTCTTAGATTAAACGTCAACGTGAAATTGGGGTGGGTTAATCAAAATCTACTTGCAATATATCCGATGATATTGTAAAATACGCATAAGTAATATAAAATCTCAGGAGTACCTCTAAAATGCTAAAAGCTGGATTTATCGGTGCAGGGGGACGCAGCCAAGGCGCGCATTATCCAAGTGTCAATCGTCTTGAAGACGATGTTGAGATGTCCGCAGCGTGTGAACTTGACGAAGGAAAACTTGCACAAGTCGCACAAAAATATGAGTTCCCACACACCTTTACTGACCACCGTAAGATGTTGGATACACTTGATTTAGATGTAGTTTATTGTGTGATGAACGAAAAGTGGATTTTACAACCTGCCCTGGATTGCCTCAACGCGGGAAAACATATTTTTATTGAAAAACCTCCCGGTGCAACGAGTGATGAAACACAACAATTGTTGGAAGCAGCAGTTGCCAATGATGTATACTGTATGGTTGGGTTTCAACGTAGGTTTGCCGCTGTTACACGCGAAGCAATGCGTAGGGTCTCAGAAAAAGGTCCCGTTTCCTTAGCAGTTACAACATTTAACAAGCAGATGCTCGGCGGTAACAAAGAATTCACAACGACGCTTTGGAATGATGTCTGCCACGTTGTTGATCTGCTCCGTTATATGGCAGGTGGCGAACCCGTTGAAGTCACAGCACATCGCGACATTTTTGGCTCGGAACAGCGTAACTTCTATACCGCTTTCGTGCGTTTTGATAATAATGTCACTGGGGTTGTTTTTGGTAACCGTGCATCGGGTGGACGCGTGCTAAGG
This sequence comes from Candidatus Poribacteria bacterium, assembly GCA_965237835.1. GTDB lineage: Bacteria > Poribacteria > WGA-4E > WGA-4E > WGA-3G > MSPOR6. The sequence goes on from OZ250160.1 coordinate 4,294,169, forward strand.
TCTGAATTACATGGCGTCGGTATCGGATGTTACATGAAAATCCCTGAAGAAATTGAAATATATGAGAACAACCAAAGGAATGTTATGGGAGGTTGGGAAGTAGATGGTGTTGACGAACGCGATTCGGCAAGTTACGAAGGTGTGCTTACAATGCATCAACATTTTGTAGACTGCGTGCGAAATAAAAAAGTTCCACTTACCGACCTACGCGATGTTATCCATTCTATTTACCTCGTTGACCAAATAGAAGGTCCTTTACCTTAGAAAATCTGGAGGCTAAAGAGATGCTTGATGAACGCCATCTTCAGCATCAAATTACTGATGAACAACTGTGTGCGTTAAATTCCGATGGGTATTTCATTGTTGAAGACGCAATCCCGATGGAACTTGTTGTGCAGTTAGAAGAACGAGTAGATTCTATCTATAAAGTTCATTTAGATGCTGAATATGACCCATACAGAAAAAAGCAGATGACTCCACATGACAATTTTTTCTATCCGAATTTTCTTGGTAAAGACCAGCTCTTTATCAACGTTTTGGACTGGTATAAAACCTTTCCAAAAGTATGGGGCATTTTAGGTTGGAATATCTACTCTTACCACAGTCATTTTATCATCACGCCACCACGTCCGACATCTGTACGTGGAAAAACATCTCCGCTCGGTTGGCATCAAGATAGTGGTCGTGTGAACATTGAAATTGAAAGTTCACCTCGTCCACGTTTATCAATCAAAGTTGTCTATTGGTTGTCTGACTGTTCAGAAACAGGAAGAGGAAATTTCTATGTCTTACCGGGGAGTCATTTGTGGGATACTTTTGAACGTCCGAAAGATGGTTCGCTTCCCGATGGTGCAACGTCTATTTGTTGTAAACCGGGGGATGCTGTCTTTTTTGATAGACGTATATGGCATGCACGCAGTGAAAATGACTCTGACATTACACGAAAAGGACTCTTTTACGGATACGGGTACCGATGGCTCCGCAGTAAAGACGATATGACGATTCCAAAAGAGTTATTCGAACAGAACGATCCGATTCGTCAACAACTCCTTGGCGGTGGGACGAATGCCAACGGTCATTTTTCTCCGAAGGATGTTGATGTGCCTTTGAAGGTTTGGTTTGAAGAAAATAGTGTTATTTCAAAGTGATTGTCGAGTTCATTGAAAGTACAATCTATTTTCTAACTTTTATTGCTAATTGATTTTAAATTGTCCAAATCTTTGGTATTAATAACGGAGGAAATTGTGTTAACCAAAATCCAAAAGTCAGAGAACAGCGATGACATCTACTTAACAAAGAATATGTTGCTGGCAGCACAAATGAACGTAGGAGATGAGGTCCAGGTTACGATTCAAAACGGTAGGATAATCGTTGAAACCTTTGCTCAAGCGCGTAGACGAACTGATCTGCAAGCATTACTTACCAAAATGCCAGAAGATTATCAACCCGAAGAAATAGATTGGGGTAAACCTATCGGTAAAGAGGAATGGTAAATGCCAAGATATATTCCAGAGAAGGGAGATTTCGTTCGTCTATCTTTCGATCCGCAATCAGGTTATGAGCAAAAAGGTAGACGACCAGCATTGGTCGTTAGCAACACATCATTTAACATTCATACACAGTTAACTATGGTATGCCCTATAACCAACACATTCAGGAATGTTCCATTCCACGTAAAAATTCCTGACGAGTCTTCACTTACAGGATACATAATGGTAGAGCAGATTAAATCTGTTGATTATGTAAGTCGTCGTGTTGAACTTCTTGAAAAGGCACCCACCTGGCTCGTTGACGAAGTCTTAAGTATATTGGATGCGTGTCTATATCTGAATTCATAGTTTTGTAGATGAATTCAGAAAATATCGCGTAAGTATAGAATTCAATTGAGAACATGAAATATAGAAAGTTTCATCGTCCATATCTAATATATTCACTTCTCATCCACATTGTCCTGCTGCTGGGTGTGTGGTGGCTTGCTTCAAAGGATGAATCTCCGTTGCTATTCATAGATGAGATTATCGGGGACTTTGTATTGATGCCTCGTTCTGCTGTAGCGAGGCCGCCAGAACCGATTGAACCACCCCCAGTTAAAACTGATACTCCTATTGAAGAGGTCAAGAAATCGCCTGCTCCACCGAAACCGACAGTTGATTTGAACGCCGAGTGGCTAACAAGTGATAGTAATCAGGAAAGTATCTCTACAGTTGGGATTCGTAGACAAGAAAACCTGAATAGTCATCGAAAATCGAATGACACTTTTACCGGTGGTACACACAATGTTCGGAATACTAATATTGGAGAAAAAATAGACATTCAAACTACAAATGTTAAAATTAATAGAGATCTGTTTGCTTTGTCAACAACCTCTGCAGATCCACAAGCAGAAACAAATCCGATACAGTTAGACACAAGTGACACTTTAAATGGTGTTTCGCCAACTGTAGGTGCTCCTAAGATACATTACGGAAGTCAACGTGGAGATGCGCTGCGAGCAACAGGAATAAGCAATGCATGGGGAGGCGGCGGTTACTCGGGTGGTGGCAAAGCCGGCGGAAACTATATTGAAATGATGAAGGATATTGCTCAAGAACTGACTGCAGCAACGACATCTGAAAAGGTTGATATAGTTTTTATTATTGATGAAACCGCAAGTATGGTTGACAATATACGCGGAATCCGGGCATATTTTGAATACTTCTATGAGGTCTTCCAACGAGAGGGACTCAATGCCAACTATGGATTGGTAACCTTTACCGATAAAACAAAAATGCATGGACAAACAGATGATCTCGGTAAATTCAGAAATTGGCTTTTCAAGATAGATGTAGACCACGGTGGAGACATCTCAGAGGCAGGATTAGATGCTCTGATGACTGCTGTTAAAAAGATTAAATTTCGCCGAAACGCACAACGTTTCTTTATTTTCGCAAGTGATGCAGCATTCCATGACGCAGATTATGATGGTCGGTCTGTCCATAGCCTGGATGAAGTTATCGCAACCTTGCAAAAGGAACAGATTCGCGTTGAAGTGATTGGTATTGACTATTTGCCTATCAAACAAATTGCAATGGCAACAGGTGGTACGTGGCGCGCAATTCCGGGTAAAGGCTATCTTGAATATGTGCCGCCGATAACTCTAACTGCTAAAATGTTGTCAAAATTGGGCACACTCAGTATTGATGGTGGCACTGTTGGTGATAAAATTACTGTGTATGTCAATAACCCACCACGTCCAAAGCAGTTGACATTGACGTGGAAGGTTCTTAACCCGTTAGGTGAGAGATGCTACGGTCCCTTCAAGGAAAAAATAGAAATTCCAGATGATACTTCAACGAAAATAGAATTGACGCCTGCTCTTGATAGTACTGCATTTCAGACTATCCCCGGTATTTACACTGTTATTTATCGTCTTGAAAATGATCAAGGACACAAAAGTATTCTCCGCAGAACGTTAACATATTAATTTCAGTGGACACGTCCCGAAATGTCATAACCCGTATTATAAAAATACACTCTAAGACAGAGAGAATATGAAAGATCTTATTTTTGAACAGTGCCATCATCACTTTAACGACATTGTCGCTATACGCCGCGACATACACCAACATCCTGAACTTGAATTTGATGTTGAACGCACAGCCGGTATTGCTGCAGATGCGCTTGACGCACTTGGCATGGAAGTCAAAACAGGTATAGGAAGAACAGGTGTTATCGGTGATCTTGAAGTTTCAGGCGCGACAAAACGTATCGCGTTGCGCGCGGATATGGATGCTCTCCCAATTCAGGAACAGACTGATGTTCCCTATAAATCAACAATAGATGGCAAAGCACACCTATGTGGACACGACGCACACACTGCGATGCTCATCGGCACAGCGAAAATTCTAACGCATTTCAAAAGTAGTCTCAAGGCAAATATCCGATTTATCTTTCAACCGTGTGAAGAAGCGTTCCCTGGTGGTGCGCTATCAATGATTGCGGATGGCGCGCTGGAAGACGTTGACGAAATCTACGGCATACATGTCTTTCCGCTGTATCCTGTCGGTCAGTATGCGACATGTCCCGGTCCGATGCTTGCGCAATCGGACACTTTTGAGATTACAATAACAGGGAAAGGTGGACATGCTGCATTTCCACACCTCACTGTTGACCCGATTATCGTTGGTACACAGTTTGTAAACGCAGCACAATCAGTTGTTTCAAGAAATGTGAATCCGTTAGACTCCGCTGTTGTCAGCATTACACAGTTTCACGGTGGAGATGCCAAAAACGTAATTCCTGCCTCTATAACACTTGGGGGTACGGTTCGGACTCTGGACAAAACGGTTCAGACAAGTGTTAGGGCACAGTTGGAAAACCTACTTGCTGGCATCGCGAATGCACACGATGCAACTTACACATTTGATTATCAAGTGGGATGTCCAGTAACATATAACCATGAACCTTGTGTTGACGTTGTTCTATCATCAGCGCAAATGTTAGTCGGGAATGATAATGTCATATATCCTATATCTCCAATACTTGGGGGAGAAGATTTCGCATGCTATTCGCAGAAGGTTCCTGCTTGTTTTGTAATGGTTGGTGCTGGAAATGAGCAGGAAGGTATCGTCAATATGTGCCATCACCCACAGTTTGATATAGATGAAACTTGTATGATATACGGCATGGCACTGACTGTGAGTTTAGGTTTAATGGGAATATAGGATTATAGGAAATTGAAAATGGAGATATTAATGTTACAATCAATCGCATTTTGGAAGCGAATTTCAATATCTGTGACAATGATAGCACTACTTCTTTTTAGCGTCACCGATATCTTCGCGCAAGGACAAACCAAAAATGACCAAACTACAAGGATCCAAACAATAAGAGCTCTTCAAGAAGCGAACGATCACTATTACGAAAAACGTTATGCTGATGCGATTAAAGCGTATCAGGCTTTGCTAAAAAAAGAACTTCAGCAGTCTCAAAAGGATTCCATGCGGCTTATGCTCGGACAGAGCCATGCAAAGCTTGGCGAAGACAAGGAAGCACGCCGGATATTTAAGGAGATTATAGATGAAAATCCTGATGGTTCTTACGCGACTCAGGCTGTCCATCAACTCTCTAGCCTCTATAGCCTACGTTACCAATATAAAGAGGGTATAGTACTATGCAAGCAGATACTGAGACAACATCCTGATACTGGTGCTGCTGCTATTGCTGCCTACCTGATTGCATACTATCAATATGTAGATGGCAAACATGATGATGCTATAGCGAGTTACAAGTATTTCCTTGATAAATTTCCTAATTCCATCTATCGCTCTGCAGCGATAAACAGTCTTGTTCGCTTGTATACTGAAAATAAACGGTATGCAGATGCAGAAAAACTCATCAAGGCACGGATGAAACTAAATCCAACTGACACAACCCTTTTAGAGGCACTTGCAAACTTATATCATCAACAAGGAAAATCTCAAAAAGCATTGGAACTCTATAAAGGTGTGCTTGAGAAAGATCCGACAAACACATCTATCCGAAAAAAACTTGGTTCACTTTATGCTGAACTTGGTAACAAGGAGCAAGCAATAGCCGAATGGAAAAAATTGGTAACGGATGATTTTGATCAACACCAGCAACTTGGTTCAATTTATCTTTCTCACAAAATGTATAAGGAAGCGAGTAAGGCGTTTCAAAAAGCGATAAGTGCAAATCCAAGGTATGGCTACCTCTATACGCAGCTTGCGGCAGTATATAATATTCAGGGAAATATTGAAAAAGCTGCTGCTACCTATCTTGATGGCTTACAAAGTATCGGTCCCAGTGGAAGTCAACGCGAATCAATATGGCAGGCAATGCTTGAAATTTATCAGGGTGACAGGCAAAAACCGCTTCGTGAAAAATTGATAGCACAATATCAAAAAGTCCATCAGGCTGCCCCGACAAATCTCAACAACGGGTTGGCTTTGGGTGAACTTTATTTTTACGCAGGGCAATATGAGAACGCCCTCAAAATATTCACAAAACTCCACCGAAGTTACCCGACATCCATTGATTCAACATTGGAAAGATTTGGAAGTTATTTAGAGCGTAACCAAAATTTGGCATCAATTGATTTTTACAAGACACTTTTGCAGCGAACAAGGGATCAAAGACAACTTACAAATGCACGGTATAAACTCGCAACACTTTACCAAAAGTATGAGCGGTATGATGAGGCGGTTGATATATTGAAAGAATTGGACAGTAAAAGCACTGCATCTATTAACAGTCAATTCCTTCTTGCACAGATTCAACTGTACGGTCTTCATGACCCCAAAGCCGCACAAATGACTCTCCAGCCGTTACTCGCTAAACGTTTGGTTGCCAGTCAAAATGTGGAAGCACAATTGATACTTGGAGAATGCCATCTTCTCCTAAAAAGATACACCCTTGCAAGGCAGGTCTTGACACCTCTAACCAGTACTACCAGCCGCTCAAGCACAACTGCACGAAAACTCCTTGGAGACTCATACTTCTTCGCAGCAGAATTCGATAACGCGGTCAGGGAATATAGAGAGGTGATCCGTCTTTCAAAATCGGATAAACTCACGAACGACGCACTTGAACGAATTTCTCTGATGCAAGACAATTCAGACTATCTCACGATTCCCCTCACAGACTATGCGAACACACTACAACTCCACCTGAGCGGAGACACTGAAGCAGCGATAACACAGTGTGAAGACACGATATCACTTTATCCTAAATCTGTAATCGTTGATGATGTGTGGATGCTTCTTGGGTCAATATATCGTTCTCAACATGCTCATGGAGACGCTATTCATTCATATAGACAAGTAGTTGCGCAAGACAGCCCATTAGCAGCGGAGGCTCTAACACGGATCGCAGATATTTACCAAAAGAAGAGAGATTTCACGAACGCGATGGATACCTACACAACGTTACTCACGACATATCCTGATAATAGCATCGTTCCACATGCCCGTCAGCAGTTAGACGAAATAACAAAGTTAATAAATAGCACAGAACTCAATACACCGTGATAGCACACGACACAATTGATATATTGCGATGGAAAATACTTCTTATCTACTATTCATTTGTGTGCTATTCTGCACTTGTCTCCTGCAGATAAGCGCAGATGAAACAGTTATTCATTTTACCGAACAAACCGAAACAGCTGGGATACGTTTTAGACACATCAACGGTGCATCTGAACATAAATATCTACCTGAAACGATGGGTTCTGGTTGCCTCTTTTTTGACTATAATAACGACGGTCATCTTGACATTTTCCTTGTCAACAGTGGTCGTTCTTGTGAAAATGCTTCTCAACCCCGTAGCCATTTGGACGAAATGAACGCACTTTATCGTAATAATGGCGATGGAACGTTCACAGATGTAACCGCACAATCGGGGTTTCAGAAAAATCTCGGCTACGGTATGGGATGTCTATCTGCTGATTATGACAATGATGGCGATGCAGATCTATACCTCACAAACTTCGGAAGAAACCAACTCTACCGTAACAATGGTGACGGCACTTTCACTGATGTTACAACCCAGGCAGGTGTTGGAGATTTACACTGGAGTGTCAGTGCGTCTTTCGGAGATTACGACCTTGATGGATACCTGGATCTCTATGTAGCGAACTACTTGGATTATCACGTGGAAACAGCACACGCCTGTTCACTTGAAGGTGTTCATATCTACTGCGGACCACACGAATACCCAGGTGCATCCGATACGTTTTACCGTAACAACGGCGATGGAACATTTACAGAGGTCACTGCACAGTCAGGCGTGCGCAATGTTGGAAAAGGATTGGGTGTTCTCTTTACAGATTACAATAACGATGGCTATCCCGATATTTTCGTGGCAAACGATGCAGTCCAAGATTATCTTTATCGCAATAACGGCGATGGCACCTTTACGGATGTTGCGACTACTGCAGGAATAGCCTATAATTCTGAGGGACGCGCTACGGCGAGTATGGGTATTGCAAACGGTGATTACGATAACGACGGTGCTTTAGACCTATTCGTTACAAACTTCTCGTTGGAAGTCAACAGCCTCTTCCAAAATGATGGAGAAGGGTTCTACACGATGACTACTTTTGAAACAGGACTTGCAGAACTCAGCTTTTCTAAACTCGGTTTTGGCACACAATTTCTTGATGCCGACAATAACGGCACTTTGGACCTCTTCGTCGCAAACGGGCATGTATGGAACAACGTCGCACAAATCACCCCATCTCTTTCCTACAAACAGACGTGCCAATTCTTTCATAACACCGAAATAGGTAATTTCAAGGACATATCTAAGGTCGCAGGTGAGTTTTTCAGACGTCCAGTCGTTGGGCGTGGCACTTCAATTGGAGACTACGATAATGATGGAGATACAGATATACTCGTCACGACCTGTGGCGGAAAACCTGTACTTCTACGTAACGACTCCAAAACAGGAAACCGATGGTTGAAAATCAAATTGATTGGTACCAAGAGCAATCGTGATGGAATTGGCGCGAAAGTTTATGTGAAAACAGATCGCACAACACAAGTTAGGGAAGCCACCAGCGGCGGCAGCTACGCATCCGGAAGCGAGCACACCCTTCTTTTTGGACTTGGCACGCAAGCGAAAGTGCAATCCGTTGAAGTGAAATGGCAGGGAGGGCATATCCAAAAGCTTGTAAATCTCGACGCTAATCAAGTTATTCGTCTTAAAGAAAACCGCTGAGTTTTTGAGGAAACCCGCTGTTATTCTTAAATCCACTATGCTATGTTGGTAGTGCGATGTCTTTGTACCGTATTCCATTTATGGGCAGACACCAATAATACCAAATTAACTTGATTCAAAGTTTTCCGATAAAGGAGGTCTCCATTGCAAGGCACGGGGACCTCGCGCTACAAATCGGGTTAATTTGATATAAATTCAATTTATGTTGACAAACCTCAGCAACCTATTTTATAATTGTAAGATAGGAGGAAATATATTTATGAAAAAACGAAACTTTTGGAAAATTGTTGGTTATAGTGTGATCGTCTGTTTGCTTGCACCGATGACTGCATGGATAGGTACTGCGGATGCAGCAGATTCATTCGGGGACCCATTTGAGAGTAACAAATTAAAAAATCCTAATTGGAAATGGCAAAACGAACCGCCTACATGGGATGTTGGTAAAACACGTGAAGGTTTTTTATACATTGACTGTGAACCAAACCCTTCTTGGTGGGCATTGGAGAGCTCAAATTTCCTATATCAAGAAACCGAGTCCGACACATTTGATGTACAAACTCGTTTTTTTACAAAATGGAAAGCAACTTCCGGTTTAAATGGAATTCTTGTATCAAGTCCTGCTGACGACAACTGGATATCCATTCGGTATTGGGCGCGTCCTGACGCAGGACAAATCCAATTTCGAAGTAAAAGAACTGGATTGGTACCAGATCCAGCATGGAGATCGAAATCTACTGAAACTGAATTATACTTAAGGCTTAAAAAGAATAGAAACCAAATCTCTGCATTGTACAAGACCAAAAAACCTGATAAATGGATTCAAGTGGGTATTTCCGATATGGAACTTACTCCTCCACTCCAACTCGGTATTTTTGCTGGTTTAGACACATCAGATGGCAAACTTGAGGTGGTATACGATTATTTCGGTGATAATACGGACCTTTTCCCTGTTGAACCCGATGGGAAAGCGACAACCACTTGGGGAGAAGTTAAAACCAGATATTAACAATTCGACAGATGCAATGTGATATTCACAAATTTCAGTAAACTATTTTACAATTGAAAAACAGGAGGAAGTAAACTTATGAAAAATCGAAACTATTGGAAAATTATTGGTTATAGTGCTATCGTCTGTTTGTTCACGGCGATATCAATATGTGTACAAAACGTAAACGCAGAATCATTTGGGGATCCATTTGAGGGTGGTAAATTACAGAATTCTAATTGGAAATGGCAAAACGAACCGCCTACATGGGATGTTGGTAAAACACGTGAAGGTTTCCTATACATTGACAGTGAACCCAACCGAAATGTATGGGCATCAGATGCATCTCATTTTCTGTATCAGGTTTCCAAGTTGGATATACTATAGTTCGTCCGTTGGGTAGAGCTTGCGAAACCCTTATGTGTCAATTTAAGAAAACGTCAGTGCTTTTATGTGCACTTCTCAATAGGCATGGTAATTGGGTATTACTTTATAACTTTAGGACATCCGCCCTATTTAGTCAATTATTTTTTGGCAAAGGTATTGACTATTAAACCGAATTTTTAATCAAATTAAATTTTCATATATCTACAGCGTATCTCCTAAATACTTTACTAAAGTTTGGACAATTTTTAGGGTTCTTGAGTAATAGTCTGGATTAATAGGAACACTTTTGACATCAATATTGGTTTATTGGGACACCTTTCGCCCCGCTGGGGCTAAAGAGGGTTTGTTCACAATGTACCTATAGACATTCCGCCCCGCTGGGGCTGCTCGGACTTGCACCTGAAATTCTTTTTCTGTGAGTTACGTTCCTGTCCGAAACTCAATGAAAAATCAGTAAGGACTTGAAAACACAGCATGAAACAGATGGAAATTGTCTAAAGTATAGTAAATACTTTATTGTACAGTATCAATTGCCCACGCGCACATGTACGCGTGTGCAGTATTCTTTTTTGACCTATAGGTTTGGTTTCCTCAGAGATGCTGCTACTTCTCAGGTGAGTCTGGAAGCCCATACACACCCCACCTAACTTTTATAATTTCACCAATCTCAGTAAGTCGGGCAAGTTCGTTATATATTCCCATTGGGTTCCCTTCAATCGCTGCGATCACTTCAGCACCTTTTTTCTCACCATCAGCAAGGAGCCTGAGGATCTGTTCACGGTATGTTATGCGGGGGATATTCCCACCGCGAAGTTTCTGCAGCAGATTGTTGGCTGTCCGAGGGGAACAGCCTAAAATGTGTTCTATCTCTATTCTGGTGGTTTCCGCAGTAATATTTTCACGGTCAGTTTCGTATTGTTGCCGTATCCTTATTGTCTCTGCAAGTTTGTCAAGGCTACCAGCAATTTCAAAATCTTCCCAATCAAAAATCAGGGTTTGCGGTCTATCGGTGATGTCGGGAATTTCAAGGCTACTGATTAAGACGACCTTCTTATTTGGCAAGCGGTTCAACCCGGCACGTCCGAAAATTTGTGTGATAAAATCGGTAACGATCTGCATATAAATCTTTTGAATCCGTTCATCCTTATAGTGTTGAAAATCTGAATCCGATTCATAACAGAGCGGATCCTCGTCATTTCCATGCAAGATTTGTGCACGCCACCAAAAGCTTGCTGGATCGGAATAAGGTGTCCCAACTATCCAAACAACATCCGCCGCTTCAAATTCAGTAACCAAGTACCTCTGTCTTTTAAATTCCGTTATCAGGCACACGTTCTCTTTTTCTGCGACATCTCTCAATTGTTGTATAATCGGTTGATATGTAATAATTGCGTGCTTAACACTCGGATCCCTATCAATCTCTGCACAGATACCGAGAAGAAAACGCACTCCCATTTTTGACAACCCAATGACATCCCAAGTGCTGTCGTAGTCTATCAATGTTTTGAGTGAGTGTACCCCGGACCGAATCTGAAAGACCATGTTCCCTTCAATCCACGGAGTGGTGTTACCACGTATCACTTCAATTACTTCATCTGGAAACGCTCTCTGGAAATATTTCTCAGACAGAGTTGTTGACATCAACAGAAGTCGATTAACGTTTGGATTTAGCACCGGTGGCACCCAAAATTGCAGATGACTTTGATTCAATGTTATCGGTGCATCAGTATCCCGTTTGTAATGTGTGAAGAAACGTTGAAGTTGATGCCATAATGTCCAGTCCGGATTCTGGTAGACTCTCGGTAATGACTGAATTTGTTCGACCGTAGTTATATCAAAGATACCCAATCGTATCGCTTGTTCAATCGGCATTGATATATTCATCTCCGTTTCAACCGAAAAGGTATCAAGTTGGAGAAATGGTAGCTGCATTGCTTTGAGTCTATCTGCGGCATTATTGTCAATAGGAGTGTATGCGGTGCCTCCATCTTGAAATTCAATTGTAAAACGTGCTAATTCCAACCCGTTCTGTTCATCTATAATGCCGCGTTCAATGACCTTTCCTTTTATAATAACCGCACCCATCTGTCTAACAATATCCTTTTCATGCAGTTGAAATGCCTGCACCACCGTGCGTATCCGCTTAACCATTAAATCATCAGGCTCATGCTTAATTCCTATTGCATTGAGTAATGCCTGGGCGAAGTTCCCTAATGCCAATCCATTCCAGTCAGCACACCACTTCTCTAATCTATCTTTTGGCACACTAAATCCCAAAAACAAGCTGCTAATATTCACTTCATCAACAATACAGAGTCTTTCCGTACCATTAAACGGTTCAAGTGTCTTTTCTGAGATTTCAAATTGGTTCGGCTTAAGATACGTATGCTCAAACCCAAATAACTGTGTTTTTGCGCGTTGTAATTTAGCAGGTTGCGATAAATAACCTTGGTCTATACAAACTGTATAAACAGGACACTGTGGACAGAGGATTTCAGTCGCGTTCACGCCTTTATTTTTCAGTGCTAAGAACCGCTCAGGGTCCTCACAGACATTACCGTGTTCGAATGGTGTTGCCATCCGCACATCAATAGGTATATCTTTGACTTTATCCCACAAGTGATCCACCTGTCGCCACCGTACGTATGATGAAAAATTGTATTTTTGAAAGTTTTGTGTCATATCTCTTATTGCCAAATAGCTTGCGCTGAAACCGACCGGACCGCATTTTATGATATGTTTTTCTATTTCAAAGTTGCACCATGCTTGCGTTTCAGACGTAAGACCGATAATGCGTGCATCGCTGTCGAAAACGCGTTGAATCTGCTCAATGTTTTTATCAAGTGTTTCATAAACCTTTTTTGTCCCTTCAGTTTTTTCGAGGACAACTGGGGGTCTCTTTATTGCCAATGGACTAAGTTTACCTTCTCTTATTGCCTGTATCTTCTCTGACACTTGGAGCCCCGTTTCGGGTATAGGTGGCAGTATGCCTGTATCATCCCAAACATCTGTAAGGCGTGTGTCTGCTAAGGGTATATCGGTGTTAGGTGACACAGCACGTATCCAGACGGTTCCATCCTGTTCCCATAACAATAGGTCTTCATCAACTTGTTGTGTTGTCCAATAGTGATAATCGTTCTCTTGTCTGCTATAAGTAAATCCACGTTTCAAAAACGCCTCTTTTGCTAGGTCTAATTTTTGCGAACCGAATGACGGAGGAGAAACGATGACCGGCTGTAAATAGGGCATCAGGTCATCTGTGGTAAGCGGGTTAGGAGTGTGAAGTTCCTCCCGGAGCGCATCAATAGCAGTAAAGAGTATCTCTTTTGAAATGATCGGAGGGGCTAACAGATCGCCAACGACAATCTCATACCGCGCATCCCAAGTGCTATGTCCTGATTCCCCAAGCACTTCAAGGTAGACATCTCGTTGGTATTGATCTTCCGATGTTGGGATATCCTTGTAGATATATAACCTTGATGCTACGGAATTTGGATGTAGATAGTCTGGGACTCTGCATGAAAAACGCAATCCACCTGATTTTGTAATGACCAAAAGTGGGTTCACAACTGCGTTGCATAGCATCTCAACACACGCCAAAACAGTATCTGGGGCAGCACAAATCGCTTGATATGAAAAATCCAAATCGTGCCATCTTGCATTACCGCTTTGTGAAGGTATTCCTGTATATATATGGATTCCCCAAGATGTGTGCCACAAACGTATATTCCAGTCTGTCCGCATTTGTCGGGTTAAGAACCTTTCCTTCCCAAAAGATTGTGGGACGCGGTCGTGTTCGGGTGCGCGTCCTATCGGCATAAATGAGATTTCCGCCTGCTCAAGATCATGGAGCCTGACAAGGTTTCTGCGCTCGCAAAACACTGTGAAATGATAAAAGACCCCTTTATAGATCGCCGGTGATACGAGAGTCTTTTTCTGTCGCAGCGGCTTCTCGTGACGTTTATGGCAACGTTGAATAATGTTTTTCAAGCAATTCATAATGTCTCAATCCCTCAGTAATAATATTAATATATCATACCACAAATTCAGATTTTATTCCAATTTGTCTGAACCCGATGCAGGGTTATTTAGTTTTCGAAAATTCTATTGAAAAGGTTACGATGAGGCTAATTCAGGGATAAATCTACCAACCTATCCGTAGCATAGGGGCAATGTAGCAATATGTTGTCCCTGTGCTAAAAATCAGAAGTTCCGCTCATAGGGTGTAGCGCGGTTAGAAAACCGCACCTACCTTTAAAGAGAACGGATATTACTAAACCCCTCCGCGTAATCTACGATTCTGACAACTAACCCATGCCAAAAACTTTACACATCCCAAATATTTTTGTTGCATTTTAAATTAAAATATTGTATCCTTATATTTACATATTAAGAATTACATATTCATATTATTATAATAACAGAAAAGTTAACTTAATATGTAATATGTTAATGACATTTCAGACATTTCAAGATAGTATTGGAAACAATCATAGGGGAGTTATCTTGAAACCATACTATATTTATGAAAGGAGATATATTTATGAAAAATCGAAACTATTGGAAAATTATTGGTTATAGTGCTATCGTCTGTTTGTTCACGGCGATATCAATATGTGTACAAAACGTAAACGCAGAATCATTTGGGGATTCATTTGACGGTGGCGAATTGCAGAATCCTAATTGGAAATGGCAAAACGAACCGCCTACATGGGATGTTGGTAAAACCCGCGAAGGTTTCCTATACATTGACAGTGAACCCAACCGAAATGTATGGGCATCGGACGAATCTCATTTTCTATATCAGGAAACTGAGACCGATATGTTTGATGTTGAGACTCATTTCTCCGCCAAATGGGATACCAATTCTGGGGCTAATGGACTCCTTGTGAAAAGTCCTTCTGACAATAACTGGGTAACCATTAAATTCTGGTCTCGCGATGCCAATGCTAAAGGACAGATCCAATATCAAACTAAACAGAATGACGGTGGTAACGGTTTAACAGGAAACGCTGGTTTCGCGCCAGAGTTTGGCAATACTGAATTATTTTTCAGACTCAAGAAAGAAATGGATCAGTACACTGCGTGGTATAAAACAGAGGAAACAGCAGATTGGATTGAGATCGGCGTAACTGAATTTAAACTCACACCACCCCTTTGGCTTGGTATTTATGCCGGTGTTGGGAATCCGACTGGCAACCTTGAGGTTGAATACGAATATTTCGGAGATAATCTGAATGTTACTGATGTTCAACCTGATGGGAAAGTTGCAACAACCTGGGGTGCGGTAAAATCCCGCTATTAGGTATGTAGATGAGATAGGCCCCTGGTCTGTCTCACCGCACGTTTACCAAAACGTGCGGTGTTCATCCCCGCCTTTCAAGGTGGGGATGAACGCAAATAAACTTGACTTTTTTCAAGAAATGTGGCATCCTATATTCAACCGTTGGATTGGGGTCTATATATTATATACCTTGTAGTCGCACCGTGGCGGGTGCGACCCTCTATTGCGATGGCTTATCAAGTCGCTCTGAGAACAATTGCCATATACCTGAACAAGCCCGGGAGACCGTCGTTCACAAAAGCCGAGAAACACACCACAGTGTGGGAAAGAAGCCCACTCATCAAGTTCAGGTCGGATGAGCCTCTAAAGAAAACCCCATCCTTTAGGGTGGGAAGTCGTCACCTTGACAATTTCTACAATTAATTTTAAAATCAGAATTAGGAGGAAGTAAACTTATGAAAAAGCGAAACTATTGGAAAATTATTGGTTATAGTGCTATCGTCTGTTTGTTCACGGCGATGTCTTTATGGGTACAAAACGTAAACGCAGAATCATTTGGTGATCCATTTGAGGGTGATAAATTACAGAATTCCAATTGGGAATGGCAAGACGAACCGCCTACATGGGATGTTGGTAAAACCCGCGAAGGTTTCCTATACATTGACAGTGAACCCAACCGAAATGTATGGGCATCGGACGAATCTCATTTTCTATATCAGGAAACTGAGACCGATATGTTTGATGTTGAAACCAATTTCTTCTCCAGATGGACTACAACTTCTGGTGTGAATGGACTTCTTGTCAAGAGCCCTGGTGATGATAACTGGGTAACCATTAAATTTTGGTCGCAAGCTGCCGGTCAAAATGCGGTAATCCAGTTCCAAAGCAAAGGAGCAGGGATGGGACCGGCCGACGTGCCATGGAAACAGGAATTTGGTGAATTCCGTGACATTGAACTGTCCCTCCGACTCAAAAAAGAGGGGGATACATACACTGCATGGTATAAAACAGCAGAAGATACGGATTGGGTAAGTATCGGACAAGGTAGTTTTGCCCTGACTCCGCCGCTTCAACTCGGTATCTATGCTGGTGTGGCGGATCCGACTGGCACCCTTGAGGTAGAGTACGAATATTTCAAAGACAATATGAACCCTTTCCCTGTTGAACCGGGTGGAAAAGTGACAACAACCTGGGGTGCAGTTAAAACTCGATATTAAATATTAAGGATGGGCAGATACAATGCGATACAGTTTAATCATATTTCTCTGTTTCTGTGTCGTTTCTCCTCTAGTGGCTGAGACTTTCACAGATGTTAGTCAAGCCGCTGGGGTTCATCAGCGAGAAACTCCAATTGATGTGAATTCCGGGGCTTGGATGGGTCCCGGAACTGCCGCTGTCGATTACGATAACGATGGCTGCTGGATGGACATTTTCGTTGTCGGAGACGGTGGTTTACCTAACGCGCTGTACCACAATAACGGCGATGGAACATTCATGGAGATAGCCGACAAAGCAGGAATTGCTAACACGCCAAACGGACGCGGATGTGTCTGGTTTGACTATAATAATGACGGTTGGCGCGACCTCTATGTAACCTGTGCAGGACCAAACTATCTCTTTGAGAACAATGGAGATTGCACCTTCACAGATGTTAGCGAACAGGCTGGAATAGCAGATGTACAGCATGGCACCAGTATTGCAGTTGCCGATTATGACCACGATGGATGGCTTGATATCTATGTTTCAAACTGGGGACGTCCGGTTTCTCTTTTAGTCTCTAATCCCGCGCCAAAAATCAACGTTCTATACCGAAACAAGGGTGATGGCACTTTTGAAGAGGTTACACATTCTGCTGGAGTCGCTGATGATGGAATTGCTTGGGGTGCTATCTTCTTTGACTACGATGGCGATACTTGGGCAGATTTGTTCGTTGCAAATGACCACGGACCTGATAAACTCTATCGAAATAGAGGGGATGGTACCTTCGCAGATGTTTCAGAGCAATCTGGGATAGTTACGTTAATCGCTGGAAAACCGACAGGTGCGATGGGACTATGTGTCGGAGACTACGATAATGATACTGACCTTGATCTATTCGTTACTAATTATGATGCCGATCTGCTATGGCGAAATAACGGGGATGGTACCTTCACTAACGTCGCTGAAGCAGTTGGCGTAGCAAACGAAGGCGTAGGTTGGTATGCCAGTTTTGTTGACTATGACAACGATGGGTATCTTGACCTTTACGTTGTCAACGGTGATGTAGATAATTCACAAAAAACTAACCGCAACCGTCTTTATCATAATGATAGAAATGGCAAGTTTGTAGATCGTTCCGATCAGTTTAACACAACTGCTGATGTTGTCGGACGCGGGGCAACCTCAGGTGACTTTGATAACGATGGTGATGTTGATTTCTACATTGTCAACAACACTGGTAATACCCTTCTTCAAAACGATCTGGATCCTAACACTCGGCGCATCCAATCTAAAAATCGCCGGATCAAAATTCGGTTGATAGGCACAAAAAGCAACCGTGATGGCATCGGCACTCGGGTGACAGTGGCATTAGGTAACAACGTTCAAACGCAAGAGTTAATCTGCGGTACAGGTTTTTTGGGTAGTGACAGTTTAGAACTTGAATTTGGATTTGGTCCTGTGTATACATTGGGTTCTATTACCTTGGCGTGGCCCTCAGGAATTGTTGAAACTTATCAATTCGGCTTTGGCGGGGATGCCTATATCTTTACTGAAGCGGAAGAGCAAAAATTGGTGGTAGCGGTTGAACCGAACGGAAAACAGTCCACAACGTGGGGAAAGATAAAAACTGCGAAAGTTTTTCAAAACTATCCTAACCCTTTTAACCCTGAAACGTGGATTCCGTATAACCTTTTTGAATCCAGTGATGTTAAGATCTCAATCTTTGCTTCAAGTGGAGAATTAGTGCGCGAATTTAAACTTGGACAGCAGGCACGTGGTGATAAAAAGTTATATTGGGATGGTAAAAACGCTGATGGCGAAACTGTTGCCAGTGGAATCTATTTCTATCAGTTTGAGGCGGGTAATACTCAAAGTATGCGAAAAATGTGGTTATTGAAGTAGATTTACCTTATAGACCCTATGAAGATTAAGAATTTAATCGGGTAATTTTCAGTTTCCTTGTAGAATCCGGTGCGGTTAGAAAACCGCACCTACCGGGTTGGGGGTTTGAGCCCGAATTACCTAATTTATTTTTTAATCTTCATTAGGTCAGCAATATTAAATATTAAATTACCAATTCAAAATGTTTTAAGTTATACTATGAGTAAATCTACCACTTAAGGAGCGTCTCCTGTGATGATATACGCAGAATTCCGCGATGAGTCGGCACTTGATCATCTTGATGCTGCACTTTTCGAAGCAACGAAACTGCAATGGTATCGGCGTTTGCTGATCATCAAACTCAGTGCCACCGAGCATATGTCGGTGCCGAAACTCGCAAGAATGTTCAATCTATCTGATGCAAGCGTTCGGAGCTATATTCATAAGTATAACACCTCTGGTTTAGATGCGTTGATGCCCAAGAGTCCGCCGGGGTGTCGTGGTAAAATCACGCATTTCAGCAAATCTGACTGGACCCGGCTCTTTGAGCAAACACCGGATCAATACGAAAAACTTGAGACGGACTCTCGCCAATGGACCCTTGAACTCATTAGAGTTTATCTCAAGGCATATCACGAGATTTCGGTAACACCGCCAGCGATCTATTTCGCTTTACGGCGGATGGGCTACCGAACGGGTCGTAGTAAACTTCGTGTTGGGAGTCCAGACCCTGAATATCAAGCAAAACGGACACAACTGATGGAGTTGTCCTCTTTGCAAAAACGGGGCAGTTGACGAGCGAGGCGGCTCGGTTGATTGTCCCGGATACCCAACTTCGGCGTTTAGGTCTCCCGCCACCTGAGAATAGCAAAAAGGAGGCTCGCCTATTTTTCTTTGACGAAGCGAATGTGTCTTGGTGTCCCAAGACCGGACGCGTCTATCGCCAGCAAGGCAGTGAATATAAGGTCAACACGCCCGGCAAAAACCAGCGGAAATACCTCATCGGCTCCTTAGAATATCCTTCGGGTGCTGGCTTGTATGAGATCTATGCTAACAAAACGCATCTTCAGATGAAAACACATTGGCAAAATTTAATGGAAATGTATCCTGATGAGTTGCTGTTTGTTGTCCGCGACAACGCTTCAAGTCATACTACGGCAAAGTTGGACGATTTCCTTAGCCACCACAAAGACCGATTGCGTTTAGTGCCGACGCCGACTTATAGCCCGCACCTGAATCTCATTGAGCGATTGTGGCATCTGATGCGAGATCAAATCAACAGGAGTTATTTCTTCAAGAGTTTCCCTGAACTCTGTGAAGCCGTCATCGGGTGGCTTGAGAGATTACCTTTTTCGAGATTCCAATCTTTGATGGGCATTCATGTGCCACAGCAAGTGAATTTGGAAAACTGTAAAATGTATATTTAATATTGCTTATATTGAAAAAAACATGTGAATAAACACCCTTCAGTGATAAATCAACCCCTACTTCTTGCAACAAACAGATAGGTATTAAATCTTTCCTTAACGAATCTACTTTACAAAATCCATCCTACAAAAATTAGGAGAGCAATTATTGTGTCATCATCTTCTAATGTTCGCGTTGCTTTCTACGGCTGCGGAAATTTTGCTAAAGGCACGCGAATTCCGAACCTTTTGCAGTTGGATTGCGTTACCATAGTAGCAGCCTGTGATAGTAATGTGAAAGCGGCGCAGGAAACAGCAGAACGGTTCAATATCCCTCGCGCATACCACAGTGAAAATGGCGGTGCATACGAAATGCTGGACACCGAGGATATTGACGTGCTATACTCTATCGTGCCTGCGTATGTACGGACTGATGTTGAAGTAACCGCTGCAGAAAAAGGTATTCATATTTTCAGTGAAAAGCCGCAAGCAATCACAATGCAGGTCGCCAATCGGATTGACAAAGCGATTCGGGAAACTGGGGTTATCAGTACTGTCGGGTTTCGCGAACGGTATCGTCCAATTTTTCAAAAAGCACGCGAATTTTTGGCTGACAAAAAGGTTGTACATGTCCGCTTCCAGAGTTACGGTGGACTTCCTCCTACAGCAGGAAGTGAAGCAAAAACGTGGTGGGCAGATATGAAGAAATCCGGTGGTCGTGCGCTTGATTGGGGTGTTCATGCAACGGATTATAGCCGTTTTATGACAGGATTGAACGTTGCCAAAGCGCAAGCATTCTATTGTGAACGGTCAACATATACCAATCCACTGTCGTCTATTTTTAATTACTGTTTTGACAACAGTGCTACGATGACACTTAACTTTATCTCTGCCGGCGCAAGTCCGAAAGGCGAACCGTGGTTTACGGTTTATTACGAAGGTGGATACCTTGCAGTTTACCGATACGATAGAATTGAGGTAAATGGTGAGAAGATATATCAGGCAGAGGAATTTAATCCGTGGTTAGAACAGGATAAAACTTTTATCCGTGCTGTTCAGACAGGAGATGCAAGTATATTACAAAGTGATTATAACGACGGTCTCTTCTCTTTAGCTCCTGTTTTAGCAGGTTGGGATTCTGCACGTCGCAATGGAAAATGCATTGATCTGGATTCATTTATGGATGTATTTTAGGTGTAAGTGATACAGTCATTAGATTCCACAAGAAACAACTGTTTAGACAGATAATACGATAATTCATAACGTTTTAGAATTATATTTGGAGGATTCATATATAATGGATGCAAAATTGAAAAAGATACAAATAACCCCGATGAAGTTTGACAAAGATGGGGACGTGCAAAAAGAGGAATTTTCAACCCTCACAATAGAGATTCCGATGGATAGTGCGGGGCAACGTGAAGCAATTGTGGCAATGCTACAGCTTCTCAGTCAAGAGTGGGTTATTCTACACGTTGAAGGCAAAACACCTGGAGCCGTAGGAACCGCTTAGGTCAACCATGAAAAAAAGTTATCTCTTTACGCCAGGTCCAACGCCAATTCCGCCAGAAGCGTTGTTAGCAATGGCACAGCCAATTGACTACCACCGAAGTGAAGATGCTATAGCGTTAATTAAAGACGTTTTGGAAAAACTTAAACACGTTTTTCAAACTGACAATGACGTTCTCTTCTTGACATCGTCTGGAACAGGTGCAATGGATGGAGCAGTTGCTAATCTATTGTGCCGAGGTGATAAAGTTATAGTTATTCGAAGCGGCAAATTTGGTGAACGGTGGGCAGAAATCTGTGAGGCTTATGAGATTGAAGTTATCCCTATTGATGTTGCATGGGGAGATTCAGTTGCACCTGAAGCAGTGGAAGCACAGTTAACTGCGAATCCCGATGTAAAAGCAGTTTTCGCTACACTTTGTGAAACGTCTACAGGTGCTTTGCACGATATTGAGGCACTCGCGGGTTTGACACAATCCAGTCCGACACTACTTGTTGTTGATGCGGTTAGCGCGCTCGGTGCGGACGATTTACAGATGGACAATTGGGGTGTGGATGTTGTCGTGTCCTGTTCACAAAAAGGTTTGATGACACCACCGGGTCTCGCTTTCGCTGCTCTGAATCGTCGTGCGTGGGAAGCGGTTGATCAATCTGATCTGCCGAAGTATTATCTTGATTTCCGCAAGGCGCATCAAAGTGGACTTGAGGGTTCAGTTCCCTATACGCCAGCTATTACGCTCCTTACAGCACTGCAATGTGCGCTAAATAGAATCTGTGTAGAGGGTATCCGAAATACCATTGCTCGCCACAACCGTATGGCTATTGCAACACGTAGTGCTATTAAGGCAATAGGACTACCGCTATTCGCAACATGCCCTGCCAATACATTAACTTCAATCCGTTTACCTGAAGAAATTGATGGAAAAGCATTTGTTAAGATGATGCAAGAAAAACACGGCATCACGTATGCAGGTGGACAAGGTGAGTTGAGTGGTAAGATCGTCCGAATTGCACACCTCGGCTGGATGAACGAAAACGATGTTATCGTTGCTATCTCTGCTTTTGAGAGGGGTTTAGCAGAAATCGGCTATGATGTTGCCCTTGGTGCGGGTGTCACCGCTGCACAAGAGGTTTTTAGAAAGTAAAGGTAATAAAATATGAATGTAGTTCCAAAAGAATTTATCCGCGTTATGCCAGATGCAATGCGAGGCTTCATCAGTGAAGCTTTCCAGAAGGCAGGGACCTCGGAGGAGGCCGCTGTGCACATGGCTCACCTGCTTGTTCTCACTGATCTGCGCGGTGTGTTCAGTCATGGCACGTGGCAAACGCCGGGATATGTGGGAATGATGCTTGACGGCAAAGTAAATCCACGTCCAAACGTCCGATGCATTGATGAATCCCCGACGACGGCAGTCTACGACGGCGATGGCGGTATGGGACATTTTGCTTCGTATCATGCTGCAAAGGCAGCGGTCAAAAAAGCCAAAGAGATGGGATTAGGTGCCGCAACGAGTCGGAATCACTTCCATTTTGGGAGTGCTGGCAAGTATTCACGGCTCGCGCTTGAAGCGGATTGCGCAGGGTTTGCGGTCTCTTGTCACCGTTTTCGACACAGCCCTGGCGGTGTAATTGCCACCGCAACTGGTGCTTCGCCGATGAGTTTCGCGATTCCGGCGGGTAACCAGCCGCCCATAGTCGTTGATATGGCAACTGGCATTGATGCGAGGCTCCCGTTCGAACAGGCATTTGAACAGAGTCCCGCTGCATTCTTCAAGATGTTGGGTTTGAGTCATGTGAGTCATGCACTCGGAGGGTTTATGGCAGGCATCTGGCTATTCGATAAGCCGCCGGATCCTCCAACAATTTGGGAAGGCGCCAATCAAGGTGCTTTCATTGCAGCGATTGACATTTCCCGGTTCCGACCGATTGACGAGTATAAAGCGGAGATCGACCAACATATCCATGATGCACGACAGATGCGACCGGCACCGGGTTATGACCGATCGGATCTGCCTGGCGGCTTAGAATGGGAGCGCGAACGGGAATGGGCTGAAATCGGCATCCCGGTTGGCGAAGCACATCAGGAAAGTTTGAAGACTGTTGCTGAGCGTGTTGGCATTCCACTGCCATTCTAAATGCTTTTTGACTTTGCACTTCCGGATAAATATGTCTGAAACCACACTTTTTGATGCTTCGTATGAATACCATAAAAAGTTTAGTCCATGCGGGTTTCGCAAGCTCTACCCGACCTACAATACTACTATAAGACATAAATGTTTGTGATGAATACACCCAGAAAAACCGAAAACTAAATAGTCGGCTCATGTGAAGAATGAGTGCTAATGAAAAAGTTAAACCCGCGTGGCCACTGCGTTCATTGAAAACAACAGCACACACTTTATACATCAGCGAAATGGTCAATGTTTTACACTTTAAAACATTGACAAAAAAGTGATTTCTGGTTAAAATCTAAAAGTTTTCACAAGTATTTTAACTTTGTGTTTTCTTTATGTTAAACAGCGAGTTGATCCCCAAGAAACCAGTGGATCGTTTACTTGAGTCTTTGCGCTTTGCAAAGGCACGTCCACATATTCCAAAAGGCTCTCACCTCTTAGATGTAGGTGCTGGAGATGGTGCCTTTTTGCGTGCCCTTAACGGACATGTTGCCTCTGCAATTGGTATAGATCCAATTCTGACCAAACCAATTGGATTCAATAGGTGCCGCCTCATTCCCGGATATTTCCCGCAAGACTTTGTTTATAGCGGTGTGTTTGATGTTATTACTGTGCTGGCTACCGTTGAGCATATACCGACAGACAAACTCACTGCGGTTGCGGATGCTTGCTGGAAATACTTAAACCAGGGCGGCCGTGTCATTATCACTGCCCCCCATCCGCGCGTGGATAAAATATTGGAAGTCCTCAAGTTTTTAAGATAATCAATGGACTTTCCTTAGAGGAACATCATGGATTCCATCCAAATGACCTTCCTAATATTTTCTCCCGCTGGACACTAATAAAAAAGGAGCGTTGGCAACTCGGATGCAATTACTTCTTCGTCTTTGGAAAACCTTAAAAGTAAATTTTAAACATATCTTGACTGGCGCGCTCCTTTTGGGAATCTTGTTCCTTGCTTTTTGGATACGCGTCCAGGGCAGGGATACGATCCCTGATAGACAATTTACAGAAACTGACGCATATCTTTACTATTCGCAAGCAGATACCATTGTTAAACAAGGATATCTACCTGCAAAGGATATGGACCGATGGTTACCACTTGGTAGAGATAACAGACAATTGCTACCGCTTTACTCCTACGCAATTGCATATATACACAAAACCCTCGGTTGGATATTTCCAAAACTCACGTTGTATCAAATACAACTCTATATTCCTGTTGTCTGTTTTACCCTTGGGATTGGTGTGTTATTTCTCTTTCTCGAGCGCATCTACGGAGTACTTTTCGCGACCATTGTCGGTGTTCTATTGGCAACTCTGCCTGGAAGTATTGATCGGAGTTCTATCGGTTTTGGGGACAGAGATGCCTGGTGCTGGTTATTAGGTGTTTTAGCTACCACTAGTTACTTATGGAAAGAACATTTGCCTTTAAGCAAGCGTAGACTTATGGCAACTGTTTTCTCAGGTCTTACTGTTTTTTTAGGTGGACTCTCTTGGGAAGGTTTCGGTTTTCTACTTGCGATTATCCTTAGCATAGAACTATGGAAATTCTGCACTACAGATGAGGAGCAGCATCTAAAAGAATATTTACTTTGGATGCTCATGTTTGTCCCCGGACTTTTTATTGTTAGTCCTGCCTATCGGAGTGGATACGGGTTCTCTACACATTTGTTTGCTCTCGTGTTGCTGCCACCACTCATTGTTTTTCTGATACGAGGATCCCGATACCTGCTCCTAAAATATGTTAAAGTGTGCCGCAACCACCCTCGAAAAATCGCGTGGGGACTCGTATTATTTGTTACCGCCGCAGGTGCTGTTTATCTCTTTGTTCAATACAACACGTTTGAGACGACTGCCTTTGCCTTTCGTGAAAGTCCCTTAATGAAGAACGTTAGCGAATTAGCCGATCCCAATTTAATCTACTGGATACACCGATACGGTGCTGTTTTTGTCCTCGGCAGTATCGGATTAATACTCGCAAGCAGCCACTTCGGTACATACAGAGGTGCATTTTTAGGTGCTGCTCTTTTTCTTTTTGTCGGAACAGTCTTTTTCCGGGATATCGTCAGTCGTTGGGTTGGGACAAACACAGGAGACATCGTTTTCTTTATTTCATTAGGACTTACAACCGCCGCACTCGCCTTTGCATCAATGCGAAAATCAACCGCTCAAAATAAACATGTGATCCTGGCCATGTTCGTCTGGTTTCTCTTATGGGGAGCCCTCGCCCGCGGAGGAAAACGATACGATTTCTTTATTGGGGTGCCCCTCGTTTTTGGAACAGCATCTCTCCTCTGGCTTTCGCCCGCATCTCTCGCGCAAAACACCATGGAAACAATCATGCTAAAATCGCATCGGAAGGAAAAACTCATAACCACCGCCTGTGCTTGTGTTGCACTAACTTCCATTCTATTTTTGACGCCCCTTGGCGGAAACGTTACCCACTTGGCACGCACCAATTTCAAAGTTAGATCACCAATACCAGGGAAAGGACACATAGCAAAAACACTCATGTGGGTAAAAAACACGCTCCCCAAAAGTACAGTGATGGCTGCAAACTGGAATTATGGTACACAGTTCAACGTCCTTGCAAATGTCAAATCCATTATAGATTCTGACCATTACTTACCACACTGGATACATCTCTATTACCGACACGTACACTGTGCACAGTCTGAAAAAGAAGCACTAGAATTCCTAAAAACCCATAAGGCCACACACCTAATGCTAACCGAATGGGGTGTCACATCTCGCGCACATGCTTATTCTAAAATCGGAAGCAACAAAAACAACGATAGACTGTTTGGTTTCTATCCACTGATACGCGTTGAGACACCCATTGGAACACAATACCGCATGATACCAACGCAGCCTGAAACACCTTTCGTCTTCATTGACTTTGACAAAACAGCATCCGATACCTTGACACTTACGACACAATTTAAAGATGGAAACACACAAAAAACAACTATCAACAATCCGACAACCCTAAAATTGGTAGACCTTGAAAACGGCGGACTCGCACTCTATTTTGATGAACATACTCGACTCCGATATGCCTATTACATCCCATCCATCGGATGGAATAGTCTCGCTGTCAAACTATTTTTACGCGGTGAACACAGTCAAGTTTTCATACCCATTTACCCTATTAATGAAAATGAGACTACAAAAATCAAAATCTGGGAAATTCACTACTCTTCTGATATACAAACATCAGAAAAATATCTTTTGACAGAACCTGAAAAGAAATAAATTCTTAACAAATGCTTGTGTTTTGTATAAACTCGTAAAAATTTTCAAGAATATTCATTTTTATCTATAATTTTCTTAAAAAAACTTGCTTAATTTTGCAAAATGTTGTATAATTATAATAAGTTTGTGGCAAAACTATATCATGGAGCATTTAAAATGAATATGACAGACCAATGCTTTAAATTCCTTTTAATTTTTTCGATGCAAAACAAAGGTGAAAAGGATGTTAAAGAATAATCGTTTACTATTTATTTTTGGGAGCATTATCGCTTGTGTCCTTTTTGGTATCGGTGTCTGGTTATGGACATTGCATATAGACAGCACCCGTGAACAAAACGCTGTTGCCCTTCCCAAAGTGGAGAATGCTGATATGGAAATCGCTCAAACGCCAAAACAAGTTGAAACGGAAAACAATTCTCCAGAAAACACTGCAAGGATTCAGGGTACAGTCCAAGATGGAACGGGAGACACATTCCCAAAAAGCAGTGCTGCCCAAGATTTTAGCGAATTATCCTTGAAAGAACTCCTTGCCATCGTTGATGAACTTGAACCTGAAGTCTATTTTCCGCTCATGAATGCAAGAGTTAATCCAAAGGTTATTCAGGAATATCAAACTCTTTCTGACGAAGAAAAAGTGAAGCTTGAAACTGCAGTTGAAAGGGCCTTTCCCGAATTAATCAAGAATGCCTGGGAAGAACAAGGACTACCTGTCCCACCCCCTGGACATACCTATTATAATGTTCCTGGCGAACCGCCATTACTCGTCAAATACAATACAGAAGTCTATCGTATTATTCCTGCTGAGGAAGGTTATGGACGGTGGGACAAACTGAGTGCTGCAGAGCGCAAACGGTATAACGCGTTACAACGTATCACCACTAAAATTCCAATAAATAACCGTCAAATTTCCAGAGAGGTATCAGAGCTTGCTGCAGAATGGAAACAACAACTTTATGAAAAAACATGGGGTTCTCATTACACAATTCATATTTACAGTGCTTACAAGCGCCCGAAAACAGAGGCAGAAAAAGAACGGGATGAAAAGCTCTACAGAGATGCTCAGGCAGAGTTAAAACGTAGCATGAACGTACCTAAGCGATCTGTAACTATTATTGATCCCAAACATGTTGAGACAGTTATCAGTGAGCTTGAAGCATCACTGAATAGAAGGTAATTTTAGGTAACTGACTACAGATACTACAATCAAATTTAAATTACAAGGTGATTTTTTTTATGAAACGTCAATTTTATGTTGCTACTTTTCTTGTCGTGCTCTTCGTCGCCGCCGTCATCGCAGGAGAGACAGAGTACAATGAAGTAGTGGTTGATTCCGTAAGTGCAGAAGCCAAATCCGGATACGACGATTTAGGTGGCGGAAATATCTTATATCGATCTTACGCTAACATCTTGCGTGTTTATTGGACTAATGGTTGGGAAGGTTCATTCCCAGCAGAATATAGTATAAAAATCGCTGTAAGTCAGAACAGTTCTGGAACTGATTGGCGAAAGATTACACTCAAAGCACGTGGCACTGTCAGTAGACATTATAATGATTTAATATTAGGTGTGTCATAACACCAAGGTCTGAAGTTCAATCTAAAGTTGTGTAATCCACAACAAGTTTCCATAACTAAGTCGCTGAACCCTTTTTTCCAGTTACGCAACTTGTCTTTGACAATACGGTATCTTTTGACACCACTAATCACATGTTCAACCCGTATGCGTATAGACGAAATAAGACGATTTTTTTCTTTTTCTTCGGGGGTAAGTTCGCCACCTCTCGGTTTCTTTTTGGGTTGAATGACATTTACGCCGGGGCGTGTAAAGCCTTGAAAACCGGAATCTTGATATAAGGTGCTACCACTCGGCACGGTGTATCCTGTAGTATCTGCGATCTGTTTATCGTGTATTCTCCCTTCAAATGAAGGTGTCAATAACACGACTTTGCACGCAGCATTGCTAACAAGGTTATTCTTGATGGTATGTTGTTTCTTTTTACCACTATAATAAGTCTTTTGAACTTGTGCGTCTTTGGGACGCTGGATTGGACGCTCGGTGCCATCATGAAAAAAAAAGTTCGGAAACCTGATTGTCAGTTGAGATATCCGCAGGCACATCAAAAGTTGTGGGGATTGTCTCCCGAGATGGCAACTCCCCCAGCTCTGCTAAAGCACCATTTAATACAGGCAAAAGACGGTGGATCCATTTGTGCGCAACAGGTTGAGACATACCGAAGAGTTCACCCTGCACATCTTGTGTCGTCGCTTTACGCAGGTATACTAAAATAAACAATAACTTATCTTCAAAACTTGGTAAACAACTACTTTTATAGGTGGAATAACGCCGTTTTATACGCGGTTTTCCATCAAGTGTCTTTGTCGCATAAAACTCTAAAAAATGTTTGGTAAAGTGCGGAAGAAGAGATGAAAACTCTTCAAGTGTATATCCTGTAAAAGACGCAAACCTTGTGGGTTTATCCTTAAGATATTGATAATTCATCAGTTGGACTCCAAAAAATAGGTTTTCTTACAAGTATACTACAAAATAACAAAACTCACAATTAAAACGTGATAATGTCTAGTGGAGGAACACCAACAACTTTAAAAACGAAATTTAAAACGAAAGATGTGAGTAACGCAGCGTCAGAAGTCCTTGGGCTACCCGTAGACGAAACAGTATCACATGAATTTTCTTGGGATTGGTCAACCAATTCTGCCGGATGTTATACGGTAACTGGATACGGAGGTGGCTCATGGGATGAACCCGCATTTAATATAAGTGCTGGTGGACAAGTTTTAGGTTTCGGTGTCTCTGGAGGCATGCCGTTTTCTTCTCATGCAAGTGGATGCTTTGATGAAACTGAAGGGCATACCACATCATTTTGTGTTGATGAAGAAATAATGCATCTTTCCTACGCTTACCAGTAGTGTGTCTACTCTAAAATTTATAGGTAGAGGTCGCGATTCGGAGATCGCTCCTACTGAAGATAAGTCAGTCTTTGTAGGAGGGAACTCCGATTCCCGACTATTGACATGAATCACAATTTTAGAATAGACAGTCCACTAGACAGAGATTCAAAGGAGGTGCAGCACCCCGATGTGTGTGTGTTGCACCTCCTATTTTCACTTATGCCACTCCGCAAAACACTTATCTTCGGTATATTTCTATTTATTCTATTGAGTAGTGTGCCGCTTTCCTATGCCCAATCGGACTCAATATTCGACAGCAGTCCTGATGACGCTTATTATCGGGTCATCATTGAGAATAACCTTTTCAGACCCCTCGGGTGGAAACCCAAGAAAGTCTCATTCCCTTATCAACTTATCGGGACTATTATCTACACCGGAGGAAAACGGAAAGCAACCGCCATCATACAAGAAACTACTGCACAGAAGAAAAACCACTTTGTCCACATCGGAGACACCCTTGGAGATACAACTGTCCTTGAAATACAAAGCAAGAAGGTAACTCTTGACAAATCAGGGGAAAAGATAAATCTAAACATCACCCAACAGTACTTGAATCTACCGCACATTGTCCGAAAACCTGCGGCAACCCATGCAAATATAGACGAAAAACTTTCAAAGACAGTCAAAAAACCTTTAAACCAGGTAATAAAACTCACGGATTTGCCAAAGATACATTGGAAAGGCAAAACAGTATATTGGAATCCATCAGATTTTTCCCGTGAAGAGATAGAAGAAAAATTACGTGACCAAGATTTTTGAGGAAATATCAGAAAGATGGGTAGTACCGAACATGAACCCCGAAAATCCCTTCGTTTCTATCGTCATGCCTTGTCTAAACGAAGAAGAAACACTCGGCATCTGCATTAAAAAGGCACAGAACACCCTGATCCAACTCAACATACAAGGTGAAGTTATTATTGCTGATAACGGTTCCACTGATGCCTCTGTTGAAATTGTCCAACGTCTCGGAGCACGAGTTGTCCATCAACCGATACGTGGATACGGTGCCGCCTATCTTGCAGGGTTTGCCACCGCACATGGAAAATACATCATCATGGGAGACTCAGATGATACTTATGATTGGACAGACTTAGAACGGTTTATTACACCCCTCCAAAACGGATATGACTTCGTTATTGGAAATCGATTCAAGGGACAAATCCTACCAGGAGCGATGCCGTGGGCGCGACGTTACATCGGCAACCCGATTTTATCTGGTATCCTGCGAGTACTTTTTGGAACATACATTTCAGATGCACATTGCGGAATGCGCTCTTTTACGGTTGATGCCTATAAGCAAATGGATTTGAAAACAATAGGAATGGAGTTTGCATCCGAAATGGTGATTAAAGCCGTGCAAGCAAATTTGAAAATACTCGAAATTCCTATCACATATCATCCTCGCGATGGTGAGTCAAAACTCAATCCCATTAAGGATGCGTGGCGACATCTGCGCTTCATGGTAACGTATAAGTTTTTCCGCAAATAAAATCTGAAGTGCCTTTTTCCATCTCCTTTCTCACTTCCACTCGGAATATACAACCATTCTTAACACACTAACTCACAGAAATATATGAAACCTTAGTTGTTTGCAGGAAAGGTATACATTTTCAATTTTCTCTGTTAAAAATTCTATTGCTTTTCAATACCATCAAGTAGTATAATTTAGGAATGCTAAAACTTTAAACTACTGATATGGTAGTAGGTTTGGATAGAGATTACCGAGAACCTTATAAATGATATAATATGTCTGAAACCACACTATTTGATGTCTCTTATGAACAGCGAAAAAAACCATTACTGACCCAGACGTTAGAACGGTTACGCCCTATCTACAGCAAGTCAGAACTTAACGCGTTACGTATAGACAGCACAAGCCGGGAGGGATTATCGCAACGTTCAGGACGCGGATTTGTTAATCGCGATATTCTTGAAACTGTTCTTGGCAATCTGTTAGAATGTGTCGCCCCTGGGTCTCACAATGCGCCTCATCTCTTTAACCAAAAACGTGAACTTTCGGAAGCGATTGAAGAGGTAGCAGATCAATTATATGCGATGGTTGCACAATCATTTTTGGCAGTAGCAGATGAAACGCACCTCGGTGCTGCCCTCGAAACAGTCTTTTCGCTTCTTTGGGAACTCCCAAGACTCAAAAGTCGTGCGCTCTGGAATCGGTTCGCATCACTCAAAGACCCTGCTGTATGGGATGCGTATCTGCTACATAACGGTATCTCTCGCGAAAAACTTGCAGCCCTTGATTTTCGGTCCCAAATTGACAACGCAATTAAGGAACGTACATTTGAACCTTACGAAGATTTTCTTGGTACTTTGAATCTTGCCACAGTATTGAATTATCAACTCCAATTAGTCGTCAGTACCTATCCGGGTTGGCGTGTGCTGTTCTACCATGATGTGGCACACGCTTTGACGCGCAGCGAACCACCTGAAGAGAATCCAGACCTCCACAGAGTTCCAGTACCGCTGTTGCCTCGCGCTATTTCTGAACTCGGTGGTCGTTACTACCAAGCGGATTTGCATCCTGAAACGCAAATAGGCGATGCTAACTTATTAGAACATCCGCATCGTGGTGTGACAACTGGACAGACAGGTATTATCGGTTCAGGATGTGTAATCTACCCTTGTACACTTGGCGGCTTGAGCGTTAAAGTGAAGCAACGTCATCCTGTCATTGGCGATTTTGTTGAGATAGGCACTGACACGAGTCTTCTCGGTCCAGTCCAAGTTGCTGATTACTCAACGGTCGGAACAAACACTGAGATTTACGGATTTGTTGAGATAGAACAAAAGTGTCGCATCGGTTCATCTGTAGTTATTGGAACTATCCGTGGAGCGGCAGAACATCCGGGTAAAATTATGATTGGAGATGAGGTGCGCATTGGTGATGGTACGATTATAGAAAATACCTCTGAAATGGATCTTATTATACCGACTCGCGCACAGATTCCTGCGCGGAGCCACGTAGCAAATGATGGCTTTGGATTTCCCAGATATGTGACATAGAATGGTAAGCAGTATGCAACGGTAGTTTATAATTTCCCACCAAGAAACAAAACGGAATATACTGAAAACATGAAAAAAATTGAACGCGTACTCATCAGTACTTACGACAAAACGGATCTCATAGAGATTGCAAATACGCTTGTGAAATACGGGGTTGAAATACTTTCTACAGGTGGTACAGCCAGACACCTACGTGAAGCCGGAATTGAACTCATGGATGTATCTGACTACACCGGTTTTCCTGAGATGTTAGATGGCAGAGTTAAGACACTCCATCCAAAAATTCATGGTGGATTGCTTGCACAATGGGATAATTCAGAACATGCAGCACAAGCCAATGACAACGGAATAAGCCCAATTGACATGGTGATTTGTAACCTATATCCGTTTGAGGCAACCATTGCAAAACCTGATATCACTCTTGAAGAAGCAATTGAGAATATCGATATTGGTGGACCAACAATGATTCGTGCAGCAGCTAAAAATTACCAGCATGCTGCTGTCCTTACAAATCCTAACCAATACTCACAAATTATTGATGATTTAGATGCAAACGATGGATGTCTATCTGAAGAGACTCGATTTGAATTGGCAAAAACAGCGTTCCACCATACCGCACACTATGACAGCGCAATTTCCACCTATCTTTCCAGTTCAGAATCAGATGATGATTTCGCGGATAGTTTAACACTCCGATTCCAAAAAGCAGACTCACTAAGATATGGTGAAAATCCGCATCAACGCGCTGCTTTCTATAGGACTGAAACTTCGCAAGTACCCTGCGCTGCTTGGGCGAAACAACTGAACGGATCACCGCTATCGTTCAATAACATTCTTGATTTAGATGCCGCCTTAGAGATTGTCAAAGATTTCACAACACCCGCGTGTGCCATCATCAAGCATAATAACCCGTGTGGACTTGCGACTGCTGGTAACTTGCAAGATGCCTTCACAAACGCACTGGAATGCGATAGAACTTCTGCCTTCGGCTCAATTGTAGGTTTAAATCGCAAAGTGGCAATTCAGACAGCGAACACTATTCGCGATGCTGCAAAATCGGGTGTAAAAATCGAGGCAGTAATCGCGCCGAGTTATACCGAAAAAGCACTACGTGCCTTATCCCGTGTTGAAAGTCGACGGATACTTGAAGCAGGATCGCTTTCAGATTCGGAACCAACTTTACAATTCCGTAATGTTATCGGTGGCGTGCTTGTTCAAGAACAGGATGTACATAACATCGAAAAGGATGCACTGAAGGTTGTCACTAAGCGGAAACCTACGCATGAAGAGATAGAATCCCTGCTTTTTGCATGGAAGGCGTGTAAACATGTCAAATCCAATTGTATTCTGCTTGCTCAAGGCACACAAACTGTCGGAATCGGTGCGGGACAGATGAGTCGTGTAGATGCTGCTATTATCGCTGTCCGTAAAGCGGGTGAAAAAGCAAAAGACGCAGTTTTAGCTTCTGATGCCTTTTTCCCATTCCCAGACGGTGTTGAAATTGCTGGTGATGCTGGCATCCGTGCAGTCATTCAACCCGGTGGCTCAGTAAACGATGCGGCTGTGATTGAGACTGCTGACGCTTATGGTATGGCGATGGTGTTGACAGGTGTTAGACATTTTAGACACTAATTCCGAAAATTTGACGGTAAGTCTATTTTGTGGTATACTTCTTAAACAGGAGAAACACATGAAAACGTATTCATTTCAGGTTGTGTTAGAAAAAGACAAATGGCCCGATGAACCTGATGAGAACGCTGTCTGGCGCGCTTATATCCCAGCGTTAGTACATCAAGGTGCTGCGAGTTGGGGATATACACAAAAAGAGGCATTAAAGAATTTGCAGGATGCTGTTGACCTGCTTGTTGAATCGCTTGTGGCTGAATCAGGAGAAATTGATTTTGAATCATTATTGGTTCATGAAGAAGAAAGTTCATCTGAAACGAGCCCACAAATTCATGTCAGCGATGTCCCTCTTATTGCTGTAACTGTATAATATGCCTATAGATTACAAGCGATTACGTTCACTGACAGCCAGAAAATTGATACGCGCCTTAAAAAAAGACGGTTTTTATGAAGAAAGAGGCAAAGGGGTCACACGTCTTTTTAAACACCCTGATGGGCGGAGAACAACTATCCATCTTCACAACATGGGTCAAACTTTTGCTATTGGTACACTTAAAGCAATCATTGATCAGCAAGTAAAGTGGGGAGAGGCAGACCTTGTACGTCTGGGGCTGCTTTAATCCTCTCCCAACACAGATATGTTGAAATCTGTCGCAGGAAAATGAAAATTGCCTACCACATTCTCAATCCCTCCCACAGTAATTACCGGTGCCGGTGCATCCGAAAAAGTCGGTGAACAAGCAAAACGTCTTGGTGCCACGAACGCACTTATCATAACAGATCCAGGTATTGCCAAAATTGGATACGCAGATCAGATTGCTAAACACTTACATAACAATGGAATAGCCAACTCTATCTTCACTAATGTCACACCCGATCCAACTTTACAAAATGTTACTGATGGACTAAAGCAATATCTCGCCGAAAACTGCGATGTGATAATTAGTATCGGCGGCGGAAGCGCGATTGACTGTGGTAAAGGCATCGCCATCAAGCTCACGAACGATGGTGAATTCGCTGATTACATGGGGGTAGACAAAATTCCGAATTCGGGTGCTCCCTTAATTGCCATACCTACGACTGGTGGCACAGGAAGCGAAGTCTCTAAAGTCACTGTTATCACCGACACCGAACGTAATGTCAAAATGATGTTGAGTAGTGCTTGTTTACTTGCATCTGTTGCTTTAGTTGATCCACTGCTATCCGTTACAACTCCACCGCACCTGACCGCAGCTGTCGGTGTTGATGCGTTGACACATGCAATAGAGGCATACATTTCTAAACGTGCTCAACCGATTACAGATGTACTCGCTTTGAAAGCCATTGGGTTGATTTCAGGTTCACTACGTCAGGCGTGGGCAGATGGTGGAAACATTCCTGCACGCACAGATATGATGCTTGGTGCGTCAATTGCTGGTATGGCGTTCAGTAATTCATCGGTGGCATTAGTCCACGGTATGTCCCGACCGATCGGAGCATACTTTCATATCCATCACGGCTTATCAAATGCAGTGTTGCTGCTTGATGTAATGGAATTTAGCGTTGTTGGTGCCCCGCAGCGTTTTGCTGATATTGCAAAAGTTATGGGTGAACCGATTGATGGGTTGTCCCTAATGCAGCAAGCAAACGTAGCGATTTCAGCAGTAGAACGTCTGGTCAACGATATTCAGATGCCGCGTCTCGGAGAAATTGATATTGATAAGGATAAATTTGAGCAGATATTAGATCAGATGGCAGCTGATGCTATTGCAAGTGGTAGTCCCGCAAATAATCCCCGACAAGCAACCCAGGAAGAGATAGTATCACTATACAGAAAATGCTTTTCTCGGCGAAGTACATAGCCCAAGTATAACTAAGATAGTCCTGAGATAAAACAAGATGCCACGCGATGTCTTAAACAGAAATCAAATCTTACAACTCGCCACAATCGTACGGAAGATAACCTTAACGCTTCTGCTATCCCTTTCAATAGCAGCTTGTGGTACATCCAAAATCCTAATTAATGATAGTGCCGCACCCATCTATTATGGCACAATTGAGAATATTGACAAAGTTTATGATGGCGATACAATCCAAGATGTTTCTATCCGGATCTATCCGTTCAATAATTTTATACCGAGCGTTAGTGAGATGCCGTTAACCATCTGGCCCGGTGTTGAAAGACGACACGACGGAATTTATAGTCTGATAGATATTAGAATCTCGGGAATAGATGCTCCAGAAAAACGTCCGGTACGTGGCGATCGCACTGAAGAATCAATTCAAAGGGAAAAGGCTCGTGCTGAAGCGGCAACAAATTTTCTCAAGCAGTTAATCCTTGAAAACAGTAAAGAGGATGGAAAACTGGGATTTTACATTCAAAATCCTGAATTTGGGACATACGCTGGTAGAATTGTCGCGGATATTTTCTTTTTCAATGGTGGCATTTCAATCAGTGTTGCAGATGAAATGATTGATAACGGGCACGCTGTTGCGTATAGTGGTGGGACAAAAACGCACGATTGGGGTGCAGAGTAGGCAGTCAACTACCCCGCGCTAAAGCGCGAGGCTTGTTAATCACATCAAACAGCGATAACTGCTTGGCATTCGTAAAGCCAACCGCTTTATTCGGGTTGTTTCTCGCTTCATAGAGGGTGGCAACCCACCGCTCTCCACGAAGGGCCGCAGCAGCCCTGAAAAGAATGTTAAGTGCGGCGTTGTGGTCTCTATCAAGAGAGAAACCGCAATAACCGCAGTTGAAAGTGCGCACCGATAAGGATAACTTTTTCGGTGCTTTCTCACCACAACAGGAGCAGATTTGCGAGGTATTCTTGGGATCGACTTGGTGGAAATGGAAACCGTCTCTTTCGGCTATATTTCCAGCCCACTCAAAGAAGGTTGCCCAAGAAGCGTCACTTGGACTTTTGCTGAGGTGTTTATTCTTAACCATATTAGAAACGCCCAAATCTTCAGTAACGAGGACGTTGTTTTTCTGGTGATGATAAAGTTTGTAGACCAATTTACCGATAAAGTCTTTTCGTTTGTTTGCTGTCCGTTCCTGATGCAAAGCAGATGCATGCACGGCTTTTTGCCAACGGTTGCTACCTTTCTTTCGGCGTGCCATCGTTTGGTTATGTTTATGCAGCAAGCCCTCTGCTTTGCGATACCAGCGCGGGTTATCAACTTTCTCACCGTCAGAAGTCGTGAGATAGTGGGTAGTTCCCATATCAACAGCGATCGCATCGGTCGGTTCAACTTTCGGAGTGTCAGGTATCTCACAGACGATATGAGCATACCAACCGCTGGCTTTTTTCACAAGCGTGACTTCCTTCGGATCACCTTGAAGCAGACGGTGCATGTATAGCCTGACTTCGCCCAACTTTGGCACTTTCAGGCGGTTGTGTCTAAAATCAGTTTCTATGACCGGGTTCTCACGAACACCTTTATATTTTCGCAGACTCCATGTCATAGAACGGACGCGCTTTTTATAGCGTGGATACCCTTTTTTGGCATCTCCGTTTTCACAACGTCTGCGGAACGCAGCAAACGCCTTGTCGGTTCGTTTGAGAGCAGACACTTGCATATCTTGCGGCACTCTACGGAAGTCGTCATACTTCTTACGAGCTGCTGTCAAAAGTGCCTGTTGATCATACTGAGTGACAAAACGATTTTCAGTCTCACGCACAACAATCCGATCATGACGCGCAGAGTTCTGAAGTTCACACAGATGGTCAAGCCATTCAAACAAGGTGTGTTCCTGTGTTGTCGTAGGATACACAGGATATTTAAAAGTCAATTTCATGGTCCATCTCGTCTCTCGTCTTTAACCCCTGAACAGTAGGTAGGCAGACACGCCACCTTGCGGGGACGCTGTTCATGTTTGCCAACGAGATATTATACCATATTTGACACGGTTTGTCAAGGAAAAAATTTAGGAGCAGCGTTTCCTCCCCGCCTTAAAAGGCGAGGTTTCCACGCTGAAGAAATTGATGAATAGGTCAAATGCCTAATTCTTACCTCTGAACTTCTAATGAACAATAACATTAAATGGCAATTTTAGGTTGACATAGTTTTACAACATAGGGTATTATTATGCTGAAGAGGTGGTTATAATGAAAACTATTTTACTTTCCTGTGTTATGTTTTTGGTAATTGTATCTCCTGTTATTAGTGAGTTGATACCCGCGGATCTTGATAAAATCCGCCTGGTTGTGAAAGACGAAATCTCTAAATCCGAGACAGAACTCAAAGGGGAAATTACTAAATCCGAGAAACGGATGAAAGATTATGTTGACACTAAATTTGAAGGGGTTGACACCAAATTTGACAGTATTGATAAATGGGTTAACTTAGTCGTAGGATTTGTATATGGGTTAATGATTCTTGTTGTTGTGACTTTTAGTGTTCGACAAGTTATCATTGCATTGCGAGGAAGGAATGAACGTGAACAAGATAGAAGGATAGAACAATTAACTCAGGAAATTGAATCACTCAAGCAACAACGCATTGTAAATCCCTAAATAAACTCAAATGATTATTGATTCTCATACACACGCATGGCCACGGTGGCCCTACCAACCTCCTGTTCCTGATGATGAAAGCCGCGGAAAGGTTGAACAACTCCTCCACGAGATGGATTTGCACGACGTTGATCAGGCAGTTCTTATCTGTGCGCGGATTGAAAGAAATCCCGATAATAACGACTACGCTGCAGCGTGTGTTGAACGTTACTCGGATCGGCTTATTCAGTTCGCAGATGTTGATTGTTCATGGACAGAAACATACCACACCGACGGTGCAGCCGAGAGACTAAAAACCGCAGCAGAGAAATACAAACTCAAAGGATACACCCACTACCTCAGAGGTAATGATGATGGCAGTTGGTTCTTTTCGGAAGAGGGACAACGTTTCTTTCAAACAACCGCAGAACTTAAGCTCATCGCAAGCATAGCGATGGGAAGTCATCAACACGTCCCACTCCAAAAGTTAGCAGCACAGTTTCCCACGGTTCCGTTTCTGTGTCATCACATGGCTGGTGCGCGTGCTGGAGAAGCACATCCCTACCCACAACTTAAAGAGGTACTCGCTTCCGCAAATGTCCCGAATATTCATGTGAAGATGTCAGGATTTGCCTATGTCTCACAGGTCTCATGGGATTATCCATATTCTGATACACACAGGGTTGTTCGTGTGCTTTACGAACATTTCGGTCCTGGTAGACTTTGCTGGGGTTCAGATTATCCGGTCGTTCGTAACTTTATGACCTACCAACACGCCCTTGAAGCGTTCCGCACACACTGCACCTTTATCCCAGATACCGACAAAGCGGAAATCTTGGGAGGTACCCTCCACAGATTGTTATCTGAAGCAGGATTATAGTCACCTTGATTATTTACTCACAATCTGGTATAATGATATTTAATGAGCAATTTCGTTTTGCATTTAGAAAGGTCAATTTGAAATAAGAAGGGAGAAATTGAGATGAAAAGGATCATTGTTTTTTCAGTTCTTGCACTTATCCTAATATCTGGGTTAGCGTTTGCGACAGAAACCCAGACTGTGCAAGGTGAGTATATTGAAGCTCGGTCAGCAAGCGTTTATGTTGGCGCATGCCATTTCGGTGCTGAATTTGTTGAAGGTGGAAAAGAAGCTACACTTATTTGGAACATCCATAGTGGAAGTTGGAACGACGTTTCATTAGATGGCTTAACCGTTGTTGCTGTCGTCAGTGCCAAAAACAACTTGGCGATTGATATGAAAACACGCAAGAGTGTCCTATATGTGGATGTTAAAGCCACGCCAGAACAACGTGCAGCAATTAGCAGCATGCTTGCTACAAAACGCATGGATGTTCTCGGTAAAGTCGTTACGACGCAAACCGCACCAATTTCATTCACGAAAAAAGGCACGAAATACGATGTGACAGTTGGAAAAGTTTTGGCACTGTCTGCAAATCGCTATCCGTGTGAGAAATGCACACAACCCCATCAAATTTGGTATGAACCGCTGACAAAAGTTCAAAATCCGATTGTTGGTAAATCTGAAATCTATCGATATAAGGACACTTACCTACCGGTGAATTGGCAGCAAGGTGATGCAGCCAACAACGTCTTTGTCGGTAATTTTTCGATGTAATCATCAATGTCTGTAGTTACTTCGTTGTAACTACAGACACGACTCTTCTCACTCTATCCCTTCCTGTTTAACTTCCCCTATAGATTCGGTTGATTTTTCTTGAATTTTTTTGTTCAATATGCTATCGTTTTTACAAATAAATACAATGCCATGCCTTATCAGTTTCCCGATAACATAGACCATTAGACAGGAGAAGTAATGCAGACAAATTCAACACATGAGGATCGCAAGTTTGGATTAAGTGCGGACGAACTTTCATTTTGGAACGAGAACGGTTACCTTATCCGTTTGGGTGTTTTCACCGCAGAAGAGAATGACGCACTACGCCAAGTCGCTGAAGATGTTGTCGATGGTAAACGTCCGTTCCCATCAGCACATATTGATAAGAACGCACTTATCAGAGATGGAAAAGAGGAAGCGTTAGAAGGTATCTATACGATGCACAAGATCCATCATCCGAGTTGTTTCTGTCCAGAATTCCTTACTCGGGTACGCGATACTCGTCTAACGGACCCGATTGTTAACATACTTGGTCCTGACGTTCTTGGAATTAACAATCTGTTTATCTGGAAAGCCCCAAAGATTGGCTTAGGTTTCCCGTGGCATCAGGATAAGTTCTATTTTCGCAATCGGTTTAATACCGAAACAACTGTCGGGACGTGGACAGCTATTGATGCTGCGGATGAGGGGAATGGGTGTTTATACGTTGTCCCCGGAAGTCATAAAAACAGTATTCTTGAACATGACGACCTTGAAGGTTCACAACAGAATGAGTTTAAGTTGGCACGCGGCGTGAGTGACGATAATGGTGTTGCAGTAGAAGTTCCACCCGGCGGTGTAGTCTGGTTCCACAGCCATCTTCTGCACAAAAGCACTGATAATCACAGTCTGCGGTTTCGTCGTAGTTATGTCTCACATTACCTCAGTGCGCAAGCAGAATGGGCAAATCCTGAACGGAAATGGAGAGGTCAGCCTGTCATATGGGTTCGCGGAGAAACATTCCCAGACAAGGTGCATGAAGTTGAACGTGATATATTACCAGTTTCAGAATCGGATTGACACTTTCATCAAAAACGTTAACCGTGTCCCATTCACAACGGAGGCACCTCCAATTCTTTAGCCCCGTAGGGGTGGAATGTTTATATAAGACGTTATACACATATCGCTCCTACGGAGTTAAAGAGATGGGTTTGCGATACGAGGTGCTATAAACATATCGTCCCTACGGGACTAAATATAAGACAGTCTCAGTCCTCATACTTATCGAGAGGTGTTTGTCCAAACGCAGACTTTTTCTTAAATTGACGCCTATGGTGCGGTTTCCTAACCGAACCGGGTCATACACCAGAAACGCACACTACCCACCAATATTACAAATCATGCTCACCTTTGTTGGGATAAACCCAGTGCGGTTAGAAACCGCGACTACCGAGGTTGGAGGACTGCTAAGTTGACACATAAGGGTTCAACAACGTTAACCGCAACCTATATCCGATAAATTAGACTTTACACACCTCACAAATATTTTTATTTTGACAACAGATTCCTAATTCATTATACTTTCACATAAGATATTCAAACAGACATACTTTTTCAACTCACAAACATCAGGTGAATATATGCGAAAATCCTTATACATACTCGGAATTGTAGCGATACTTGTCCTATACCTTGCAATGAGTGCTACAACCACTGCCCAAAAACCCAATTTCCCGGAACGAATGCCTATTGTTGAACGTCCGTTCTCAGACGACCCAGACAAGTTTACTTTCGCAATCATTGGTGATAAAACAGGTGGTGGATTAGACAAGTGGCCCGTGTTTGATCGCGCAATTGATGAAATCAATACGTTGAACCCTGACTTTGCCATCATGGTTGGCGACTTAATACAAGGTGACACGACAGACCCGTCCAAACTCGCAGCAGAATGGAAGGAATTTTGGGAACATCAATCCAATTTAAATGTTGCATTTCTTCCTTTACCCGGAAATCACGACATTACTAATCGAGTAATGTATGACTATTGGAAGGACAACATTGGACTAACTTATTCTGCATTTACATACAAAGATTGTTTATTTCTCATGCTCAATACTGAGGAGTGGCATGTAAACAGTGGTGAGTGGACAAACTGGTTTGGAGCGGAACAAATAAAATATGTGAAATCTCAATTGACACAACACAAGGATGTACGGCATACATTTGTTATGTTGCACAGACCTTTGTGGCTTCAGAAACACTCTGGTTGGGAGGAAATAGAAGCAGCACTTGGTGAACGTCCATACACAGTCTTTGCAGGACACTACCATAACCTGACACTTCATACACGTAACGACAGACGATATCTCGTACTTGGAGCCACTGGTGGTGGATTTACACTTCAGCCAGTGCGAGAATATGGTGCATTTGATCACTACAGTCTCGTGACCGTTGACAATGAAGAAGTCAACATCGCAATTATTGAACCCGGTAATATCCATCCAGCGGACATTTCAACTGCTGCGTTCAAAGACAAGGTCTCAAAACTGCTTACATTCAAGACTCATTTTACGCATATTAAGGATGATCCTTCTTCCAGTGGAAGCCTTGAAATCTCACTGGAAAACACACTTGAAAAGCCTTTGGAAGTTGAATTAGTTTTTGAACCAAGTCAGAATTGGCAGATCTCCCCACACCAACTATCTATTCAAGCCAAGCCGGGGAAAACTACAAAAACGTCTGTCAATATTACCGTTCCATCGGATGCCTTAGTTCCTTTACCAATCTACAAATATTCTATGTTGTATGGTGGTGAACAACTGGTAAGCGGCAGGAAGTTATATCACCCAATTGACAGAGAACACATGCGTGTTCTGAAAAACTGGATGTTACTCGGTCCCTTTGATCTCGGTGTGAAAAAAGCACCCGCTGACTCAAAAGACATTCCGCCAAGTTTTATCAGTATATTATTACCAAAATTCAATGCTGATATGACCTATCAAGGGAAAGCAGGAGAAATCACTTGGAAAGAACATAACTCAGATCAGGAACGTATTAAATTAGATGAGGCGTTCGGAAATGCTGAGTTGGCTTACGGTTTTGGCATGACCTATATCAAGAGTCCTGATGCACGACGTGTCTTCGCACAGATGGGTTGGGGAAGCAATCTTGGCAGACTCTATCTTAACGGCGTTGAGATTCCTGATGCTGTTATCCCCGGCAAACATCTATTTTCGTGGTGGGCGCATTTTGAATTACCCTTGAAGGAAGGTTGGAATACTTTGATGATCTTATCAGGAGATTATAATGGATGGTGGGATTATCGAATGGAGATTGCAGACCCCGATAATGCTCTCCAGTTTGGAGTAAACAAGGTTTCAAAATAGTTATAGAAACATGATTACTCACATTCATCAGATACATACAACACAACCTTCAAATTGTCAAATTGGTATTTGAAGTGAAAGACAAAATATATGCCTTTTTCTCACAGTATTATTCAAAATCGTCTTTATTGATTGTATTGCTAATTGTCGCATATTTGTTTCCGATATGGTTGTTTGACTATTTTCCTACGCAAGATGGTGTTAGCCATGTTTACAACTCACAGATTATAACGGAATACAGCAATCAAACATATCAGTTTCGCGACTATTACGACATCAATTGGTTTCCGTTTCCGAATTGGTTGTCACATATTTCGCTGACATTGCTGATGTTCATTTTTCCACCGTTAACAGCGGAGAAAGTGTTTCTAAGTCTTTACATCATCCTATTCCCGTTGGCAATCCGCTATTTTCTCAATATAGAAACGAAAAGCAGGTTGAAACTCTATAAAGGAAAGAGATAGCCATAACCAGCACAATCCGTGTATTATACCAAATTAACTTGATCCCAATCTATCGGTGCGGTTAGGAAACCGCACCATAAGCGTCAATTTAGTACCATATATGTTTGTGGGAGGTGTTTTCAACGCCGATAACAAATCGGACAGCCAGGTTTCCCTCCCACAATGTAGGCGCGAAATACTACACGCGTATTTGGCGTTGATTGGGTGCTTTGTCCGCGCACTGTTGTCTGAACCAGGATTTTCAGGATTATCAGATTTTCAGGATTATCGCTTTTGGACACTTGTCGCAGCAACAAATACCACAGGCGCATTTAGCGTTGATTCACCGAACCTGTAGCGCAAACTGTTAGTTTGCGTCCTAATATGCACAAACTAAAAGTTTGTGCTACAACACATATAAGAACAGTCCATAGGTTAGATTTCGCAAGCTCTACCCAACCTATAGCTGCTTAAATTGACGCCTATGGTGCGGTTAGGAAACCGCACCTACCGTCCAGAAAATAAGACAAATCCCGTTAATTGGGTATTAGT
Organism: Candidatus Poribacteria bacterium; assembly: GCA_965237835.1. Taxonomy (GTDB): domain Bacteria; phylum Poribacteria; class WGA-4E; order WGA-4E; family WGA-3G; genus MSPOR6. The sequence continues at coordinate 4,339,064 of OZ250160.1, forward strand.
TGTTAGGATAAAGTTTAATAATTTCCGCGCAGGGTTAAACTCACAATACTATGATTGTAGTTGAGAAAATCGAGTATCGGGTTTATTTCGTTGGTGCGGTTTTGGGTGAGTTGATAATCAACACTCAACGTTAGATATGAAGTGAATTTCCAGTTTAACTGTGCTGTCAAACCATATTGTGTATCACTTCGATTATCTGCATCTTCCAGCATCATACCTGTCTCATCCTGAATCTTTCTGCCATCAAACTGCACCCAAAGTCGAGAAAACCGTAGTCGAACCCATCGTTCTGTATCAAACCTATAAAATGTGCTTAACGCTGCTTCAGTGCTGGTAAAGTTGAAGAAATCGACGTTAGAACGGTTTAGAAATAGGTTGACTTCCTCTTGAAAAACGAAACGTTCCGAGGCGGTTTGTAAAAACTTGGCAGTCACGAAATGTCTCAAATCGATTCTGCGTTCACCTTCTTCAAGTCCAGTTCTTCCTAAGATAAGATTGTTCAGATTGGTTTGGTAACTTCCATGTTCAACTGCATATTCAACTTTACCAAGCATCTGTTTGAGCAATCCAAACTGAAGCCGTGTAGTTGCTTTATGGCTTGTGGAACCGATAAGTAGGAAATCTTCTCTAAGTTGAGATTCATCGTCAAATCGGTGAATTCTCAGATTATATTCTAAAATACGTCCAAAACGGAGACCCATCTGCCGTTCAGCGTTGTTATAAACATCCAGTGTTCGCGTCAACCGTTGAAACTGATGAGAGGCTACAAATTCGGGTAGACTTGAGAACGGGCGAAAACTCAGTTCTGTTGAGGAAATATCAGAGAACGCATCAAATTCATTGAGTTTTCCTGCTGCCCCGGTGTAGTTTTCGATCTGAGGGAAGTATTGCAGCTTGAGTCTGAGTTTATCACCCACTATCGGCAGGTCACCGTGCATGTTCACGCCTAATCTGTTAATCAAACCTTCAAGTTGTGGGCTCTCCTGCCCAGCGAGGCTGCTGGTGTAAGGGTCAACGCTTAATCCAAGTTCAATATGATTATTAAAGGTGTTGGATAGATGTGCGTCAATTGTTAGTTTTGCAGGATCGGTTTTGGGTGGTTCAGGTGGAAGTTGTAGCAGCTCAGGATCAAATCCGTTCTGAAATTGTGCAAAAGCGGGTTGCAATTGTCCTGCTACCAATAGGGTACAGATGAACATACCTATCCAAAGAGAGAACTTTATTTTTTTCACACGTCGTCTCCAATACTTGGAATTATCAATCAAAAGTGCAATTATTTTGACAGACTCAACTTGATTAATACATAAAATACAACAGTCCATCAACATTTCTAATATTATTCCAACCCAGAGGATTGGGTTTTGTAGCGAGGAAGCGATAAACTAACTATCTATATTTTCTCTGATATTCCTTACCCGTTGCCTCATGTATAATTCCTTCTATATCAAGTTCAGATAGTTTATTGGGTTCAATGGCGTAAATACCAGTTTCTTGTGAGCATAGTTGGATGAAACGAGGCATGCCAGCAATGGTTAGTTTTTCAACAAGTATTCTGAGTCCGGCTTCATGAAGTTCCATATCTGTCATTTTTGGGATATGCAGTGCTGATGGGTTTTTGTTACGTGATGAATCAGTTTGAATTGTCGTTGTGATTTGGGTAGACTGTTCTGCTTCACGTGCCTGCTGTATTTCCTCTATAATTGTGTCGATATCTGGAAAATCGTCAAGCCATTCATGCCTTTCAACAGTATAATCTCCCTTACACGGACCACACAAATTGAGAAACCGGTGTACTCCTTTAGTGCCAAGTTTGCTTGCGAGAGCTTCAATTCCAAGCCGATATATTTCGTTATCTGTCATTTTTCTTATGCTCATTTCGTTCTACCTCCTGAAGCCACAAATATGGGTTTTGAACCCGAACTCCTAATTTGGAATGCAATCTATTTGCCTTTCTAAGAAGTCTATCATCTGTAGTAAGGAAAACATCGGCATTACCACTCTCTGCACATGCCAGATGCATAGCATCAAAAGGCTTGAAGCCTAATACCTCAATTTCTTTGCTTCTTACCCCTTCAATAGAACCAATCAAGATGTGTTGATTCGCTACATTCATAAGCGATCTAATTCGATCACGTTGAATCCAATCCTTGTTATTGTCTACCTCGATTTTCAATACCTCACTGACAATCCATTGCCATTCTCCAGTGACGAAACTTTCAAGTATTATCTGAATTGCTTGAGTCTCGCGCTGAATCCGAATCTGCGTTTGATCATTGAATGGTCGACTTAAACAGCATGTATCAAGATATATTTTCAAGATAGAAAACCAATCTCACTCGGTTCTGTCCAAGTACTCAGAAATTATAGCAAAAATTCTTTACAGTAGACATTATCACGTTTTAATTGTGAGTTTTGTTATTTTGTAGTATACTTGTAAGAAAACCTATTTTTTGGAGTCCAACTGATGAATTATCAATATCTTAAGGATAAACCCACAAGGTTTGCGTCTTTTACAGGATATACACTTGAAGAGTTTTCATCTCTTCTTCCGCACTTTACCAAACATTTTTTAGAGTTTTATGCGACAAAGACACTTGATGGAAAACCGCGTATAAAACGGCGTTATTCCACCTATAAAAGTAGTTGTTTACCAAGTTTTGAAGATAAGTTATTGTTTATTTTAGTATACCTTCGTAAAGCGACGACACAAGATGTGCAGGGTGAACTCTTCGGTATGTCTCAACCTGTTGCGCACAAATGGATCCACCGTCTTTTGCCTGTATTAAATGGTGCTTTAGCAGAGCTGGGGGAGTTGCCATCTCGGGAGACAATCCCCACAACTTTTGATGTGCCTGCGGATATCTCAACTGACAATCAGGTTTCCGAACTTTTTTTTTCATGATGGCACCGAGCGTCCAATCCAGCGTCCCAAAGACGCACAAGTTCAAAAGACTTATTATAGTGGTAAAAAGAAACAACATACCATCAAGAATAACCTTGTTAGCAATGCTGCGTGCAAAGTCGTGTTATTGACACCTTCATTTGAAGGGAGAATACACGATAAACAGATCGCAGATACTACAGGATACACCGTGCCAAGTGGTAGCACCTTATATCAAGATTCCGGTTTTCAAGGCTTTACACGCCCCGGCGTAAATGTCATTCAACCCAAAAAGAAACCGAGAGGTGGCGAACTTACCCCCGAAGAAAAAGAAAAAAATCGTCTTATTTCGTCTATACGCATACGGGTTGAACATGTGATTAGTGGTGTCAAAAGATACCGTATTGTCAAAGACAAGTTGCGTAACTGGAAAAAAGGGTTCAGCGACTTAGTTATGGAAACTTGTTGTGGATTACACAACTTTAGATTGAACTTCAGACCTTGGTGTTATGACACACCTAATATTAAATCATTATAATGTCTAGTAATGTCAATTTTGTGACACTACTTTTTAAAAGAACGTGACGTGAGCTCGGTATAAGCCTACTTTCACGAGTTTGCAGGTTTTTTCCACTAATTTCCCCTGTTTAAGGGGTTTAGGAGGTAAAAAACCGTCCCATTTATACCAAAACTCACGTTATTTCGGACACCGAACTTACGTTAAAAGACAATCTACGTTTACAATATTGCCCAAACCTTAGTTGTGACAACAAGTTAGCTTTAATAGCGCGCTTTGAGCGCACCCCACACCGTTGGAAGCTTGCCAGCTGCTTGAACAGCAAGAATCTCATCCGGTGTGCACCCATCAGCCGTATCGCAAATCGTCCAATTGTCAAATGATACAACCGTAAGCCCGGGCAGAGCACTGCTTGAGCCGCCGTTTAGACCCACTTGACCGCTTTTCGGTCTAAGATCTCCAAAATTCAGTGGGCTTTCAAGGAGCCAATCTTTCGGTTCTGCTTCGCCATCTTTCCAGATTTTGCCCGTAAAACCATCGTCTGATATTTCAGCCTTCATCCAGTACCAAGAGCCGATTTCTACCGCACCGAACGGAGGAGTAATATCATTATTTCTCCAAGCACGATGGTCATTGAGGTATTCCATATTATTCAGAAATTGATGGATAAGAAACGCGTAACCCGAGCCATCGCCTGGATCAAGACGGAATCCCATTCCACAACGCGCATGGTCATGCTCTCCCCACTTATCAACGCGGATCATCACCAACCCAGTATGCGGTTCCTCAAATTCGCCATTCAGAACGAGATACGTGTGGTCACCAGGGTTTTCTTGGGTCTGACTGATAACGCCGCCCTCTTCTATCCAATTACATGCATGGTTTTTGAACTCATATTTCGCATCAATTATCCCATCTTCAAAATCGTCATAGTATAAAACCTTACCAGAACTACTTGAAGTCCAGGTAAAAATGGCGGCATATATCAGTATAAAGAAAAAATACTTGTGGGTTGCTAAATTTTTTAAAATATTCATAAAACGAACCTCCTTCAAAACTATTCGTAATCAATTTGCCTCAGCATCGGATGATAGCATCTCGCCCATAGGGATTCTGTTATTCTTATGGTGTGGCACGTTGATTGACACCATCCGTATAAAAGGCAAGGACTTTATCTACTAGCTAATGGTATTACAGAAGCGGTGGAAACACTTGACCACGCCCCCGCAATCAATGGTAAAAGTATACTAAAATTCTCCAAAATGAGCAAGAAGATTTTAATCTTACGCAGGGCTATTTAGTTTTAGGCTTTTTGCCCATTTTAGATGAAAAGTCGCGACCGGGAGGTCGCTCGGACAGCGGAGGGTCTTAAAGCGAGAATCTAAATATTCGGTAAGCTAAATAGCCCTGTACGCAGGGGTATTCACATATTTTAGATTGGACTATTAACATTAACGTTTGTGGATAAAGGACGTCCAAAAATCGAAAACTAAATAGCCCTGATGTTTGGTTTAGGATACCATTGACACCTTACTCAATCATTCCGTCTTGTGGACTTGAGGCAGACGCGTAGAGTTTACGTGGAATGCGACCAGCCAAAAACGCAGCTCTACCGGCTTCAACAGCTTTCTTCATCGCTTCTGCCATCAGCACCGGACGATGTGCCTTTGCAACCGCGGTGTTGAGCAAAACACCATCACAACCCAACTCCATTGCAATTGCTGCATCAGAAGCAGTTCCGACTCCCGCATCTACGATGAGCGGCACCTTAACATTATCTCTGATAATCTGGATGTTATACGGATTGCGTATCCCCATTCCTGAACCGATCGGTGCTCCTAATGGCATCACGGCTGCACAACCAATATCTTCCAATTTCTTACAAGTGATTGGATCGTCGTTGCAATACGGTAGCACAGTGAACCCATCTTTCACAAGCACTTCAGCCGCGCTAAGAAGCTGCTCTACATCCGGAAATAGAGTCTGCTCATCACCGATAACTTCAAGCTTAATAAGCGATGTTGCAAGTGCTTCACGTGCAAGTTGTGCTGTTAGAATAGCATCCTTTGCAGTGAAACAGCCTGCAGTATTAGGAAGAATTGTTATGCCACGTTCACGTAGGAGCGCGAACAGATTTTCGCCAGGTGTATCCGTAAATTTCACGCGACGCATTGAGACAGTAGCGATTTCGGCACCACTTGTCGCAATAGCCTCTGTCATAATATGAAAATTCGGATACCCCGCAGTTCCGATAAGTAGTCTTGATGTATATGTTTGATCTGCGATTTTGAGTTCTTGCATTTATTCACTTTCTAACAGCACGTCTATTTTTTTAGTATAACAGATTCCAAACTTCTATATCAAATACATTTCTTAATTCAAGATTCTTATTTACGCTCTATTAGCATTTCGAATCCACTTTTAACCACCCTGAACAGCCCGGATAATTTCAATCTCGCTATCTTCGCGAAGTTCTGTGTCTTTCCACACCGTTCTCGGAATGACCTCTCTGTTTACTGCAACCGCGATGCCAGACTGCTCCGGACTCAATTCTAAGTCAATCAGTAACTCATAGATATTCAAATTGTGACGCACTTCTCTATCTTCACCATTTACGCTTATCTTCATTTAGTAACTCCATCTATGCAATAAACCTACCTAACTGAAACGGTGCAAGTGTGTCCGATGTCTCACCGGTCAAAATCAGTTTAGCAATCTCATAAGCCGTAATAGGAGTTAGCAGAATGCCATTCCGATAATGACCAGTAGCATATATCAGATTCTCAATAGGTGTTTTGCCAAGTATAGGAGCATTGTCGCGACTTCCGGGACGCAATCCTGTCCAAGTCTCAAGAATTGGCAGTTCATAAACACCCGGCACCACTTCCCATGCCCCGCGAAGCAACTCAAACATACCACCCGCAGTTAATCGTGTGTCAAATCCCATCTCTTCACTCGTTGCGCCGATGATGAGTCTGCCATCAGATCGTGGCACAAGATATACTGAGGTAGGATATTTTGCACGTACGGTGCGGATGACTGTTTTTATATCAATACCTTCTTCCATCTGCAACGCCAACATCTGTCCTTTCACGGGACGTACAGGCGGAATTATAGCATCAGGTAATCCTTCAATTTGTGCTGACCAGCATCCTGCCGAAAGTACAACGACATCTGCAGCTTGGAATCCTTCATGTGTCTGAACACCGGTTGTAATACCATTTTCTATGACAATTCTCTCGACTGCACAATTTTCATGCAACACACCACCACACGCATGATAAGCGTGTTGCAGTGCCTTAACCATCAACCTATTGTCAATCTGATAATCGGTGGCACAGTGAATTGCAGCGGTGACACGCGGCGAGAGTGCCGGTTCAATGTCCCGCGCCTCTCGTCCGTTCAACCACTGCACATCCAATCCTAACTGCTGTTGTGTCGTGTGAAGGTGACGCAGTTGAAGCGTATCATCAGGCTCCAATCCTACAACAAGCGTGCCTTCTACCCGATATCCTATAGATATTCTAGTGTCTGCTTCTAATTCGTCAACCCAATGTGGGTAACGTGCTAAACTTTCACTACCTAACTTCAGGAGTTCTGGTTCTTCCGTGTGCGCTTCGGCAAGGGGGGCAAGCATCCCAGCGGCTGCCCAAGAGGCAGCACGTCCTGCTTGGTCACGTTCATAGATGGTGACTGAAGCACCCGACTTCGCAAGTTGCCACCCGATACCGAGCCCAATCACACCGCCACCGATGATGATTATGTTTCTATTTGACATTATTTCTCAGGTGAAGAAGGTTTTTCTTCTTCTAACAAATTGACGAAGAGATCTTCCACCTTAACTTTTTTGGAGATTAACTTTTTTTCATAAGCGAATTTCGCAAAAGCTTCCCACTTCTCTGCAGATTGTATCTGCGTTGTGGCAAATAGATCCACCGTATCCTTAAAAGCAAGTTTTTCTAATTCTTTGCTGGCATCAGGGTTTGCCTTAAAAAAGAGTTGTAGTGCTGTATCAGGATTCTTCTTCGTAAATTTAATTGCTTCCTGAATCGCCATCATCAGTTTTTTCGCAGTTTCAGGATGTTTCTCCAAATAAGAGTCATTCGTGATAATGACTAACTCATAATAATCCGGAATACCGTGTTTCTCAAGTGGGAAATAATCTGCTTCTGCGCCTTCAAGTTTTAGCATATTTATCTCGTAATTCCGAAAAGGTCCGATAACTGCGTCAATCTGACCAGTCAGGAGAGGTGCCATAATGTTCGCACCTATGCTTATCAGTTCATAATCATCTTCTGATAATCCAGCATTTGCAGCTATAGCATTAAACAGAAGTACATCCAACGGTGCGACCGTGTATCCGATCTTTTTTCCTTTGAAATCCGCAGGAGTTTTAATGCCCGTCTTCTTCAGAAAACTGATTGTGTTTAGCGGATGTTCAACAAGTAACCCAATTGATTTAACCGGTAAAGCCTCTTCGCTTGCGCGTGCAATTGTTACACTCTGTTGATAACTCACTGCAAACGGTGCTTGTCCAGCTGCCACAAGTTTCAACGGGGCACTCGGATCACCACCCCATCGCAATTCGACCTCTAACCCATGTTTGGCAAAAGTTTTATTCTGTTGCGCAACATAAAGAGGAGCATGATCAATATTTGGAAGCCAATCCAGAAGCAACGTAACCTTCTCCATTTCGGACAGTGGAGCTTTATAGATTGCTTTTACATCGGCATTCACACCGACGAACATACTCCAATTTCCCCAAGCTTGACTTACCTTCACCAACAACAAGTTATTACCCTGTTTTAGGTTAACTTGAAATGTATCTTGATAGTCCCCTGAGCTTCGGTCGACTGGGTTTTTATGAACCACCTCTCCGTTGAGCCACACTTTTACAGAGTCATCACTGCCAACTCTCATCATCACACCATTCCGAGCAAGCGTAGATTCAAGCGTAATCAAAGCGTAAGCTGAATGATCGAACACTTCACCATCTGCCCACCCCAATTTATCGAAAAGATCCGTAAGGTTATCAATTTCACCGACGAAATTATAGGTGTTTTCAATGCCATTAAAGCGAAGTTTATCGAGCGTCCACGCATAATTGCCGACGAAGTCTCCGGCATGTGCCCCGTTAGTCGCAACATCTATCTCTGTGATGTCGCCGTCACTGGCAACTGCAAGTGAATCCACATCGGTGGAAGTCGCGCCCCCCTGATCTGGTTCGGTTGGGGCGATCATCCAAAGCCATGGACCGGTAATATACTCTTGGGCGATGCAAGGAGATAGATAGGACATTGAAAGCAAAAACAGTGTAAAGAGAAGAATCGAACATAAATTCATTTTCATCAGAAATCCCTCCTATTTTCGGGAGTGAGAATTCAGTTTCTGACAGGTTGTGTGACTGCATTCTGAAACCGAACTTCAATTATTGAATTTCACAGTTTTATAAAAAATCCAAAACTTTGTATTATACCATTTCTATGATAGATTTTACAATTAACAATATACTACAAACAGGGTTATTTAGTTTTAAAAATTATCAGTTGATGAGTGTTACTCATAGTTTATTTCGTCCGTCGGGTAGAGCGGTAGTGAAACCCGACAGGAACTAAGCGTGTCGGGTTTCGCAAGCTCTACCCGACGGACAGGTAGTTATATAGAAATGTGAAAAAATATAGCAGAAATACCGAAAACTAAATAACTCTACACTACAAATGAAATTTCTCCGCAGTGATTTGAATACACTTATCGGACATCTGATATATTATTCTGATGCTGTCGCCACGGCATTACGAAACGTTCCAGCAGCGTCATTATTGCAAAGAGACCTAAACCTAATACAGTTAGACACAAAATAGCTGCGAATACGAGTGAAATGCGGAGTTGTGCATTCGCATACAACATAAGATATCCAAGTCCAGCACTCGCTCCAGCCCATTCACCTATCACGGCACCAATCGTAGAGATTGATATGCCTATTTTTGCGCCTGAGAAGATAAACGGCAACGCTGATGGGATGCGTACTTTCCAAAGTATCTGCCAACGAGATGCCCGTAATATCCTAAATAGGTTCACCGTATCAGGGTCGGTAGACTTTAATCCATCCAATGTATTCAGCACAATCGCGAAAAATACGATTATGGCTGCCATCACAACTTTTGAGGCAATCCCGAATTTAAACCACCCCACTAACAAAGGTGCAATCGCAAAGACCGGCACCGTTTGTGAACCAATGACATACGGATAGAAGGCTTTCTCCAGAATAGGAAACTCAAACATCAATATAGCTAATGGAACACCGATGCTAATGGCAAGTGCAAATCCGAGTACCATTTCCTGAAATGTCACGAACGAATGTTTCATTAATTGCCCGCGTTCTTCAAACAGTGTCACCACAATTTTTGAGGGTGGCGGGAGAATAAAATGGGGTGTATTTCTAATATACACACCTGCTTCCCATATCCCCAACACAGCCAACAAAATAAGCACTGGTAGCACGAGTTTGGTGAACATCTGCATCAACTCTCTTTAACAGCAAAAAACCGTCTTCATTTTTGGTATAGGGAACATGCCAATAGTTCTATCTACTACCTAATCAGCACCAAAAAAGAAGCGGCTAAATACCTCATATTGGAGGTGCGCAATCTCGTTTTGTATTTCCCTACGCTGGCATGACCCAGATCAGGTTCAAAGGGTGTTTTCTCAGCTCTTAATCACGTAAGAGCACCCCATAATATCATTTCAATTGTATTATATCATATTCTGAATATTTAATGCAAGATTTTTGGACGATCATCAGAGGCATTCAATTGTTGAGTTTTCTTATCCAAAAGTAAAGGATATAGTTTCCAAAAGTTACATGAGGCACAATGAATTGCGCTTAAACGCTTTTGTTTTTCTATCCAGATCAACACCGAATACGCTTGGCAGAATACGCGTGTGGTATTCTGCATGATTCGTCGGGGTAGAAACCCTTCTAACAATATCGGGTGCGGTTAGGAATGCAGATCGCATTTGGGTGAGTACACCGCAAAACCGCACCTACCAGGTTAGGGTAATCGTGGTTGGAAACACATCCAACTATGGTGACTTGTGCAATTGAATGTCTCTGGTTCATATATCCTACACTCCGCACTTCTGATTTCCGATTTTCGGTATTTATTTCCCAAACCTGTGTGGTCCCTACATTGAGTAAGCAATTTCAGGTGAACCGGAAAAAAAGACAAGTGGAAAATAGAATCTTAATTCACAACTCCAAATCTCCCCTCTCCTGTGCGAATCCTTTCGTGACGCGGGTTTGTCGTAAAAATACCAAAATGTGTCAAAACAAGTGCGGAGTGTAGGATATATAAAAAAGCTTGACATTAATTCAGATTTCGTGTAGATTATATCTATCATCCCAAACGCGATTTACAAATTGCCTGTTGATTAACATTGAATTGTCCATAAACATAGATGGCAGCTGGATTCTGAACCTATTTTCCTAAAATTCCGCGTTTGGTTCAGTGTTCATACGGGTTGAGAGGGGTTTTTGGCAAAATTGAAGATTTTAAAATTGCTAAAAATTCGTCGCGTTTGGTTTTGGCAATTGTAGCCCAGTCTGTGACTGCGTTCGGAAAGGGTACTGTTCGGAAGGTATTTCCCGTTTGAAGTGAATTGAAAGTTTATGAGGATTATGTAGCAGAGTGCCGCTAAAAGTACTGCATAATCCTCGACTAACTGCGTGACTACACCAAAGACGTGCTTCCTTAGGTAGAGAAAAGGTTTGTTGACTCGCCAGAGGGGAAGGAGTCTGAACAGTGGGCAGAAATGGAGGCTAAAAGATGAGACCCCCCAATATAATTTTAATAATGTGCGACGACCTGGGATATGGTGATGTGGGATTTAACGAAAATGAGATAATCAAAACCCCGAATTTGGACCGTCTGGCGAGCAATGGGATCCGATTCACGCGATTTTATGCGGGAGGGCCAGTGTGCTCGCCAACGCGGGGTACGTGTTTAACTGGGCGACATTATTTTCGATATGGCGTAACACATGCCAATCGCGGGCACTTACCCGCCCAGGAAATAACACTGGCGCGAATGTTAAAATCCTTTGGGTATGCAACCGGACATTTTGGCAAATGGCATCTGGGCACACTGGATCCGAATTATTCGGGCAAGCGCAATCGTAATCCAGCACGGAATTACGCCCCGCCGTGGGAGCGGGATTACGATACGTCTTTTGCCACGGAGTATGCAGTTCCCACCTGGGATCCCGCAGTAGATATCCAGAGGGATGGAAAACGTTTGGACCGCCCCTGGCCCTCGCCGTATTACGAAAATGGAAAACTGGCAACGGAAAATCTGGAAGGATGCGATTCCCGGGTATTGATGGATCGCGCAATTCCATTTATAGAACAAGCTGTTGAAAATGGCAAATCCTTCTTTACGACAATCTGGTTTCATGCACCCCATACCCCGGTCGTTGCCGGACCGGAATATCGCGCAAAGTATTCCGAATACAGCGAAAATGAGCAGCACTATTACGGCTGTATTACCGCCATAGACGATCAGGTGGGACGATTGTATCACACATTGGCAGCATGGGGAGTATCCCAGAACACCATGATCTGGTTTTGTTCGGACAACGGTCCTGAAGGCCGCACAGGTCGAAATGGCCGCAACCGGGGATCAACAGGCGGGTTGCGCGGGCGAAAACGATCTTTGTTTGACGGTGGCGTGGGCGTACCCGCGCTATTGCACTGGCCAGGTCATGCAGACCCCGGGCGCGTGGTGGAAATGCCGTGCAGCACGTTGGATTACTTCCCGACAATCGCCAAGGTCATGGAATATGAAATGCCAGATAATCGTCCGATTGACGGCATCAGTCTGCTACCGAGCATTATTGAAGGAAACATGACAGAACGCCCCACTCCGATTCCGTATCGGTTCAACAGTGGAAAGGGCTCGATGTTTGGCGCACCGACCATCGCAATGATGGACAACCGTTATAAATGCTTGACCAACCTATCAAGTGATGGCAGCGAAGATTTGTGTTTTGACATGATTGAAGACCGTGCAGAAACGACCAACTTGGTAAATGAACAACGCGAGCGTATGGGGCAAACCCGCAAGACCCTGCGCGAATGGCTCCGCTCATGTGAGGTTAGCCACAATGGTGGGGATTACGACGAGGCATTTGAACCGGTCGCGCCATTTAAAGAAGTCACAGGAGACTGGTGAAGAAGTCACAGGAGACTGGTGAAGAAGTCACAGGAGACTGGCACTCAAGATGAAACAGAAATTAGTAGAGAAAGAGTGCCATTGGGGTTCGGAAGGTATTTCCAGTTTGAAGGGAATTGAAACTGAGTGAAAGGGTGGAAGGTGTATCTGGCCTGAATGGTATTGAGACGCAACAAGTTATGAGTCAAGCAAGGAAAAAGGGCACGTTTCCAAAACGTGCCTATATTTATGTTAATTTGTTCTTGTATGATTCAGAGAATGTGCTTCACAGTGTGCATGCAATATTCAGGTTAAGTATTAAACGATAATTGTATTCGTTTCCGATGTCATGTTTCCCACAGCAGGTACCTCAATACATTTGATCATCGGCAAAATCAGAGGCATTCAATTGTCGATTTTTCTAATCCAGAAGCATTTAATATTATCCCAAAAACTAAAAGAGGCACAATGAATTGCGCGGCTACGAACGGTTTATTTCTTTTTGGGAACTTTATTTTTGAGAAATGGCATTACATGGGGGTTAGAAACCCCGCAACGCTCCTAAATCGGGGTTAGAAACCCCTCCAACAAGATGTGTACACGACAATTGAATGGCTCTGGACGATCATACAGAGGCATTCAGTTTTCAAGTTTTTCACTATATTTTAGAGAGGATCGCGATTCGGAGATCGCTCCTACCAGAAAAGAGATTTGAGCATCAGGTGAGAACTACCAGACAATTGAATGGTTCTGGACGATCATATACCTATTAATCCACAGGCATTGCGTGCGCTGGGATTTCCACCCCCTGTTCACTCCAAAACTTATATGCACCACTGTGCAGGGGAATTACAAATGCCTTCTCCGCGTTCTCTATCGTCATATCTGATGCAGCTTGGTTTGTTTGCAGCATCAATTGGTGTCCTTCAGACGTATAAACATGCTTCAAGATGTTATAAATTGTTTCTTCAGGTATGTCTTTATGTGCAATTAGGACTGTTGGCATCGCAATCGTTGGTACCGGTTCAACTTTACCTTCATAAGCACCCTCTGGTAACCTTGCTGAAAAATAGAAAGGATACTGATCATAAAAACCAAACTTTTTTGCAGGTGTGTCAAGATCAATCATTCGGATGGATTTTATGGTCGTCAACTCAATAATTGCACTATTCGGCACACTGACAAGCCATAGAAATCCCTTTACTTGTCCATCTTGAAGTTTTTGGGCACCGGCTGTGCCGCCCCTATAAATTGGCGTAAATTTGCCCGAAATACCTGCTGACTTTGTAAGACGATCTAACGTTTGTGCTGTTCCCGATCCGGATGCTCCACATGCTATTTTTTTCCCAACAATGTCCTCAAACTTGTGGATATTACTATTTTTGAGAGTGGAAAATTGACCGTATGCATAGTAAAGCAGTGTCACCATACGGATATTCTTTTTTGGACCCTCCTTTTCGAAAATCTCTTGTCCATGGTAACCGAGAGAACTTTCCGAGGCAAAAACTACACCGAGTGTACTCGAATTCTTGTTAACACGACGCGTATTTTCGATGGAACCTGCAGAAGCGACAACAGATATTTTCAAATTCGGTTCATGGTGTTTAACTATTTGACTGATTCCACCTGCAAATTGCGAGAAACTACCGCCAATGACACCCCCTCGAATTTTCAACCAATCCTTGTCCTGTTTATCACCACACGCAGCCAAAAACATCAGAACAATAAGAAATAAACAAACCCGTGTCAGTGAAAGATGATTTAGTTTATTTTTCATAAATCTTCCTTTCTATTTTGAAAATGATAAATGATAATACCACACGTTTTGCGTAATTTCAAGATAATTGATATACCATAAGTGTCAATTTAGCGGTCCCCAACCCGGTAGGTGCGGTTTGATGAAGATTAAAAAATAAATTCGGTAATTTTCTAACCATAGACATCTTGTTTTATGTTTTTCTTGTGTGAGGTCCATTATCTGGTTGTCTGAATCGCGGAGGGCACGGAGGACACAGAAGACGCGGAAAATGCTTTTGTGTCTCGGACATTTGCTTTCGCCAGAGACGGGTCGGTAACAAAGAATCTCTTAATTCCGCGTAATCCGCGTTCTCTGCGATAATCCGCGATTCAGACAAAAAAGAGATCAGAATTACCGAATTAATAAATTAATCTTCATTAACCGCACCGGATCTTGTGGAATATGCGTCCGATAACCAGTTGCGAAAACGACACGGGGCGGTTTCCAAACCGCACCATAAGCGTCAATTTAGCGACTGCACATGTGTATTTGGCGTTGATTTAGTCCCAGCGGGACGACAGGTGTATAGTACACGCGTGCAACCAAAACAAAGCACCAGCGGTGCGAAAGGTGAATAATCAATCTAATGTCCCTTGGATAGATACACCTGTCGCCCCTCTGGGGCTTGGGGGCTTGTTGTGCGTCGCACGTACTGGACACCTTCCGTCCCGCTGGGACTGAAGACGCAAACCTAATATGTCCAAAATATATTCTTAAATTGACGCCTATGGGGCGGTTTCCAAACCGCACCTACCGGACCTGGAGGATCACTAAATTGACGCTTATGGGTAGAGCGAAGCGACACCCGACAGACGGGACATCTAAATTGATGCATAAGGTGACAAAAACTTTACATACCCGAAATTGATTTTACTTGATAAACATTCTGAATATTGGTAAACTAATAGAGATAATGGCTTATTATAGACAAGGAGGTATGTGAAAATGAAAAAGTTCATTTCATTCTTATTTTTGATGGGATTTAGCGTATATTTGATAATTGGGGCTGATGCCACAGGTAATACAACTGCAAAAGAAAAACCGCACCCGTCTACAAAACGCGTAGCAGTCTTATATTTTCAAGACCATAGTGGTTTTGATTCGCCAACTGGATGTGGTTGTGTGCCAAACTTCATAGGAAAGATCTTCGGTACAAAGAAAAAATGGGATCTGGAAGCAGGCTTTCCAATAATGCTCAATCGAAGACTTGCTGAAACAACTGTGTACCAACCGGTATCACGAGATGAATTACTGGACGCAATGGCACAGATGTCTATTTCGCGACATGATTCGAAGAAACTCAATAAAGAGCAACGTGCAACGCTTGCAAAACTTCTCAATGTAGATGTAATTGTGATAGGTGATATTCGAGAGTTTGGTCAATCACGGATGAGAGCAAACGCATCGCGCACCTTGAGAGAAGGCGGCAGAGAACAAAAAGCAGTTCCAATGACAGCAAGTTATATGACAGGTGTAGGGGTAATGGGATATCGGAATCACGCTATGGTAAAACTAAATATGAAATTTTACGAAGCATCCGGGAGTGAAATAGCTGCTCTCCCGATCTCCGCTACTCGCTATCATAGTCTTGCTGGCACTAAAATATCTGGCTTGGAAGCGACTATCACGGAAGCAGGAACAAACGTTCGATTCGGACAAATGTCAGAGAAACATGGCAATAATACGCGTCCGATTTTCAAGCCTACAGAACTTGATAAAATTAAATTCGCTTCACCAGAATATGATAGAACCCTCTTTGGTATGGTAACAAACGAAGCACTCATTAAGGTTGTGCGTGCCCTCAGAGATAACTATGGTCCAAATTTTATTACACCTTGGGAGACACCTGAAAACACTGAAGAAACGGAAAAGAAAATAGCAGAAGAAGTATCCAACCGTCCAATCAAAATAACCTATGTTGATAGCGAAAATCCAGATGAGATTTATATCAACGCCGGTTCAGCCAGAGGTTTAGCAATAGATCAAAAGTTTGCAGTTTACACTGATGACAAACCAATTCGCGATATTGATACTGGTGACATCCTTGATTACATAAAAAAGAAAATTGCGACTGTCGTTATTGTGGAAATTCGCAATGATAGGCTTTCTGTTGTAAAAATTGTTGAAAAATCAGGTGACCTAAAAAGAGGCGATTTACTAAAATCGATGCCTGCAGAGAAAGTTGTTGAGGAAGAATAATTTTGGAGGAATAACTAATGAAACGCAAGAGCATTCAATCTATATATAAAAACACGAGTGCATATCTAAGCACTTTGTCGCCTTTCCTCACCATTGTAATATGTTGTACAATGCTGATATTTGGTTGTGCCGACTCTTCAAATAAGAAAATAAAAATCGGGTTGGCAATGGATTCATTACGGGTTGAACGATGGCAAAAAGATCGCGATATTTTCATAGCGGAAGCAGAAAAACTGGGTGCTGAAGTAATCGTGCAATCTGCTGATGAAGACCCAATCAAACAGAATGAACAAGTAGAAAACCTGATTACGCAAGGTGTGGATGTTCTTGTTGTGATTCCAACGGATAGTGTTGCGTCCGCACAAATTGTGAAAGCCGCACATGCTGAAAACATCAAAGTCATCGCATACGACCGTTTGATTCGTGATAGTGAACCTGACCTCTATATCTCCTTTGATAATGAGCGGATTGGATATCTGCAAGCCGAATATTTGTTAGACAAAAAGCCCAAGGGAAATTACTTTCTACTGGGTGGTGACCCAGGCGACAATAATGCACACCTACTCCGGAAGGGGCAACTAAGTGCCTTGCAATCTGCAATTGACGCAGGCGATATTAAGTTAGTTGCGGATGGGAAACATTGGGCAGTTGGTTGGGCTCCACGTGACGCACTCAACAAGACAGAACAGGTCTTAACACAGACAGAGAACCAGATTGATGTTGTTGTTGCTTCCAATGATGGAACCGCAGGAGGCGTTATTCAAGCACTTGAAGGACAAAATCTCGCCGGAACCGTTCTTGTATCTGGGCAAGATGCCGCACTTGAGGCATGCCAAAGGATTGTTAAAGGCACACAAACGATGACAGTATATAAACCTATACGGTTAATTGCCAAAGAAGCTGCCCATGCTGCGGTGGCATTCGCAAAGGGTGAGTCTATACTAAAAGTAAATCAGACTGTTAATAATGGCAAAATTGATGTGCCATCCATCATACTCACACCAATCCGAGTAGATAAGGACAATTTGGACGAGGTTGTTATTGAAGACGGCTTTCACACACGCGAAAAGGTCTACCAAACGGAGTGATCTGGGAATTTCTATTAGGTGACGGCTCCCTATAGGTGGCAACTTAAGGATTCTTCGAATATAGGAAACCCTCTTTAGTCCCGACAAATGCCACACGCGCATTTGTCGGGACTGAAAACTCGAAAATTAGATGTCCTGTAGTTTCTTAAATTAACGCTTATGGTGCTGTTGTTCTACACACTAACGCAATATAAAAACTTAGATATGGTATTGTAGTGCTTAAACTTTATGAGGTAAAATGATTAATAAAAGATTTGTGATCATTTCTTTATTGGTCGGCATATCTATACTTAGCGTAATTAGCTGTGGTAGCGATGACGAAGAAACCGATATGTCAATAGTTAAACCCGCTGTTACCAAAATATCAAACGATTTTTTACGCGGTACTTGGGTAATCGTATCTATTAACGATAGTCCACCTGAAGAATTCTTTAAATCCCCAAATCCTCTCATGGAAGAAGTAGAAGAACCAACGATTAATACGTTTGCATTTATTTTCACTGAGAATAGTGCATGGACTTTGAATCTTGATCTTGATATGGCATTCAATTTCCCAGGCCAAGGCGTAATGTTTCCTTCTGGTAAGATTCAGACAATTGGGGTTTGGTCGGGAATTTTCAGTGTTGAAGATCCTACACTCTTTTTAACCACAGACGAGTCTGATGTGAGTCTAACTCCTGAACCACAAGATTTCATTGAGAAAGTGTTTGGAATGACAGATGCACAAGCACACCAAGATTTTATAGATGTTTTCAAGACTGATTTTCTCGATTTTTTCGAAGGATCCACTGCAACACTTGAAGGTGGCACCTTAACACTTATTACCACGCCTGCAAAGACATTGGTTTTAGAGAAACAGTGAAAACCTACTTCTGAATAAAGAATTTTTAGACATTGACTCATTAAATGTTAATTTGTATAATGTCTCTAATAGTCCTATGAAATGTGATAAATTCGATAGTTGTTCTATTATATTGATCAGGTTGCAGATAACAAGATTATCTTACTTTATCTAGCTAAATGTATAAACGTTTCGTATTGATGCTGACAATGATTACCGGCTTCTTGTTAATGGAGCAAGTGTAAAAACGATGTACTAGTTATGCCTTCTATTGTTATTTCCACAGTTAAAAGCCTTTCTGATGTCAATACTGTTAAATATATCGCTGAGCAACACCGCGTCGAACTAGGTTTCCATGCACGTCAGGCTTATGTTGAAAGTCTCAACAAAGGCGAACTCCTAATAGCAAAAAGAGACAATCAGATTGTAGGTTTTACTCGCTATCATCACAGAAGAGACAACCGGACAACACTTTACGAGATTGCGGTAACTCCTGACGCTCGCGGTAAGGGAATTGGACATCAACTAATTGATGCATTGATTGCTGATTGTCAACGTGTGTCATCGCGATGTATTCGATTATCCTGTCCAGTGGAATTGCCTGCAAATCGATTTTATGAGAGAATCGGTTTTGTTCGGTCTATGCGTCGCAGTCGCCGTGGTAGAAATCGTCCATTGTACGAATGGGAATTTCCAGTTCTACCAAATCGAAAACTTACGTTTGTAGCGTCATTAACGTCAACCTCTACAGATCTGAAAAGATTGATCCAACTTTGGGAAAATGAAGGTCCAGATCGAAAGCCATTTGGAAGGTGTATCATTACACCGTTATTCATTGAACGCAAATCTTTAGAATATGTCCGGTATATGCACGAAAATTGGGGTATTGAAGTCGTTTTTGACTCTGGAGGATTTTTCGTTCAGCAGGGAAAAATTTCATACGATGAGTTGTTTTCGCGACTCTTAGATTTTTATCTCAAACATGAATGGGCTCAAACGTATGTACTTCCAGATTTTGTGCCAACATCAAGGCAAACATCAGATGAAGTTACTGAAAGGGTATATGTTACTGCGGCTGAAAGCATCAGATTTTTGGAAAGACTTCCTACTGACTTACAAAGTAAGGCTCTTGGTGTTTTACAAGGGCATACCCCGGAGCACCTTAAACATTGCTTTGATATTTATATGAACAATGGTCTGCAAAGTATCGGCTTTGGTAGTTTCGATACTACCGGTGTGAATGCAGAGATCAATCTGTTGACCGCTCGCACAGAAACTCGCCTCGTTTTTGTGCGAGATTTAATTTTACGTGATTTTCTTGATGGGAAAATAATGTCTCCACCGACTCTTCATCTGTTCGGTGTTAGTTCACCGAATATAATTAATCAGTTCAAAGGTTATTTAGCGACTAGTTTCGACAGCTCAGGTTGGCAACGCACCGCGGGATTTGGAAACGTTTATCTACCATTTATAGGTCGACGGAATGTTAGTCATAAGTCAACAGCTTTGACAATTAACAAAGGTATGTCTGCGAAAGAATTTTACGTAGAATGTGAACGAACAGGTCATTCGTGTCCGTTCTGTGAGGATTTTCCACGCCTTCAAGAAGACCGGCTTGTAAGAATGTGGCACAATGCAATCGTTTTTTGTGATATGATGGAGGCAATCAATTAGATTGTGCTTAGCAATTCCGATCTAACGGTAGAGCCAATAGACTTTGCGTAATTTTTGTTGATAAAGGACAGAAATGAAATCACCTATTCATGTCTTTCATACAAAGCACGACTTCAAACCCGACTTAGGTTGGGCTGCATTTCAACTCTTATCCGAGGCCCCCTCAGATGGAATTACTCCTTCCAGTCTACACGCTATTTCAAAGGCGATTGGATCTCCCCTAGCTCAGCGTTCTAGTTTGATCAAACTTCTTGCTTCTATGCAAGAGGTCGGTCTGATTGAGAAAACGCAAGTTGGAGTTGCGCTTTCCAAGGCAGGAAAAGCTCTCGCAAAGAGTCTTGGCTGCTATGAAATAGGCTTCCGCACAGCGGTACATTGTCTCTATGCTTGGAAATGGATTTGGGATCGGAACGATAAAGTTGCTTCTCCTTCATGGAGTTACCGTGTGGTGTTACGACAAATACTGAATTCTGGATCCGTAGGAATTGATTCAGATGAAATTGTATTGAGACTAGTCTCTACCGCTGAAGAATTCTTTGGTGAAGTGAAAGTCTCCTTTAGCAGGGCAAGTGTAAGTGGTGTGACGATGTGGCTTGAGAACCAGGCATTACCCCTTGTTAAAAGAGAAGGAAGACGTATTCTCCGTTATGGTTCGTCATGTCTCACGGCAGAAGCTATACGTCTTCACTTAGCCTCGCTCTGCTCTCTTAATAGTGGGGAGGCAGTACTTGATGATAAGGGGATGCAATTACTGGCGGAGTCTTTTCTAATCCAAGCTGATGGATTGATTGGCCCGCTGAAAGAATTTATACATGATAGTGATGAATTTCTGTTTATATCAACGGTCCCCAATCGTCTCATTTTTAATGGTTCAGAAGATCCGTTTATTAAATGGATAGTCAAAGAAACACCTGAAACTGAACGTAGGAGTTAGTCAGTAAAAGAATTTATGGAAGAAAAACACGAAGATCTTTTGCAAATTTTACCTATAGCAGATACTGTTAGTGGTTCCTCAGCGCGGGAAAATCCGGAACAGGTGCTTGAACATTATGAACATCTTGCTGATCAACTTTGGCTGTCGTCAAAAGTTAGTGATGTTGCAGATAGTGTGTTTTCAAAAGTTCAACAAGGGCACACCGCGTGGGGAAGTCTGAGTGGTCCGTATGGATTTGGTAAAACCGCATCTGCTATTGCTTTATGGGCACATGCAAAAGACTTTGGGTTTTTGGCAATCCCTCCGTTATCATGCACCAATTTTAATGAACTGGCTGCTGGAGTTGCTTCGCTTGCAGGCGCGCAGAACTCCAAGATTAAAAATCAGGTTAACAAACTATTTCGGGAGGTCTTCACAAAAGGGTTAAATCCTATGGTGCAGGCAGACGCGAAACGTTACACTGTACCTACTCAAAAGGTCCGCAAAATCTATCAGGATAAATTCTCTGCTGGTCAGTTTACATTAGACAGCCATTCCCATCGAACTGTTGAGTTTTTGTCAAAACTTGGCGAACTTGCAACACAGAATTCCAAGGGTTTAGTGATAATCCTTGACGAACTCCAGCAGCTGCTTGGTCCACTTGATGCGCGCGCCATCGTCCAATTTCGAGAATTTGTTTGGGGAATGCGCACAGAACGTTCGTCATGTGGTGTTATCCTTGCTCTAGACTCACTTCTTGAAGCAAGGTTAGCGCGTTGGGCTGCTGATATTCTTCACCGGATTCGTGAAAACGGTGCCTCCTTACAGTTAACGGATATTTATACCCGAGAATTCCCTTCATGGCTATGGAATCAGTTAACTGATAAAAACAGGAAAAGTGAGTTAACCTTTCAGTCGGATGCATTGTCTGAAAATGTCCTATTGTCTCTCGGTCAGCTTGTTGAAAGACCTGACCTTGCCAATGGTCCGAGAACCGTCGTTGACGTATTTTCCCGAGCGGTAATTCACTATCAAAAAACAAAATCAAGTTACGACATACCTAAACTCGTTGACGATGTTCATCAGGGCCGATTTCGTTACTTCGGAGAGGGCGCGACAGTACAAAATATCCTAACCCAAATCCTCTCAGACGAATGGATTCTTGAGGATGAAGGACGTAAGAAACTGGTGACAACGCTCGCAGCTTTCCCACAGGGATGTCCTGAAAAAATACTACATGATCAAATCTCAGATAAAGGGCAAATTGAGAAGGCGAGATCTGAGTTATTCGGGCCCTTGCTTGTTGAGCTTTCTGGAGGCCTCGCTTTAGAACCGTTACAGCAGGTTCGTCGAACTCGGACCGATTTGGAGCAAATCCTGTCTCGCTGTTGGGAAACTTTGCCTTCCCTTGATGCTTTAGTTGCACACGCTCCAAATATGATACTCCGCGTTCTTGTCCCGAAACTTTTTCCTGAAGGGACTCCCTCTACACCGATCTGGGAGCGACTTTCCGACGAGTCAAGTGTTGTACTGACAGGTTGGTATATACTCCGAGGAACGTTTGATGATGCCTATCCTCAGAGAGAGATTGCCCTATACGTAGCAGACAAAGAACCGGAATTCTGGCCCGAGGACGTGGATGTTTCCATTGCACTGGTATGCGATACCAATATGGATTCTGGTACCGACTTAAAAGCGAAATTATTGGATAAAAATGAGGGTAGCTGCATTTTAATGCGATTACCCATACTAAAACCGTTAATAGATCGTATTCCTGCCGATCTGCAGCGTTACGAGAAATATGTTCAACCAGAGCCGTTTCGTCCTATAACGATTTTAGCTGCCCTGCATGATCTTGAAGCATTCTTAGGAGATCCAATTGACAATTCTAATGATGCTGATACGCTTTTGTTACCGGAAGAAGAGGTTGAAATGGCAAAGGGGAAAGCATTTACTAAGATTACAGTAGATTTTATCCTTAGAGAACTTCTGATCGGAACGGTCGACACTGAAATAGGTTCGCCAATCTCCTTGCGAGGACCAGAACTATTGCGCGCCTTATTCACCCAAGTATGTCATCGGCACTTTCCACATTATCAAACATTGACAACAACAGCAAGGTGGCAGGACGTTTTGTCTGTTTATCGAGAAAGTTTTAAATCAGTGTCAAATCTAGCACAACGGCAAGGACATGAAGAAATCGTCATGTCCAAGGCAGAGATGTATGAAAAATTGTTCGGCCAAAAGAGTACAGCAGCTGGCGACAGTTTCATCAAAAAATTGGGATCGTTCGTTGATACAAAGAAAAAATCGGAATCATTTTCACTTTGTCTGACAATGCACCCTGCCGAGATTGCTCTTATTGGTTATTTTAAAGGACTTTCCAGCCATCAATCCATTCCTTTTGAAGCAGCTGTGGAATTTTTACGCCATCAGGGTTACATAGAGACGGAGACCGAGGAGATTGTCAAAACCCTCATTGCCAGAGAATGTCTTGCCAGAAATTCTGATGGCAGTATTCGCTTCATTCCGAGTGCAGAAATTGAACGTAACCGCTTATTAGATAAAATTGCTGAAATGAACAATGAACTGCACCGTCTTGAAATAACCGATGATGTTATATCAATACATGAGAACGCATCTATAACCGATCTGCAAGAGTACCTGAACCGACAACAAACTCGCTTGGAAGTCGCTGTTGAAAGGCAGATTAGAGATTTGGAAGAAGGTGTTCGTTCTCTTCAAAATTTGATAGGTACCGTAACAGCTGTCGCACTCCCGGCGGAGTGGTCGGACTCAGATTTGAGCAAGCACTTAACAGGTATAACAACTAAGCTCACGGATAGGAAAGCAAGTCTACTAAAAGCATTACGCAAGGAGTCAATACGAGTTGCGAAAGAGTTTGATTTTTCATCTGGATCTGCTGATTTGGACTGGGTTATAGTTCAAAGAGACAAGAAGGGAACATTTTCAGGTGCATTGCAGAAGTTACAGAACCGTGTATCAGAATTTGCAGAACAGACGAAAGCACTCACATTGTGGGAAGCGTTGAATAATCAACTTCGTTCAACTGACGCATTATGTAGTAAAGTAGCAGAGTCAGAACCTGCACAGAAACAAACTTTGAGTCAATTGGTAACTGAAGTCAAAGAATGGTTTGCTACAGAGTCATGGGATCCTTTGTTTAGGTCAAGTGAGTTTTCTGAGAGATTGGGAAAGGTGCAATCCGACGTCCACGGACTCCTGTACAGTTACACACAAACTTTTAATACGGAATTAGCAGAAATTAGGAAACAATTTAATTCCTTATTACCCTCAACGCCAGTACCGATGTTTGACATATCTGTACCAGACAAACAGCAAAATGATTCAATTCGCGCATCTTTTCAGAAATTGTACCAGTGGGCACTTGAAGGTTTCCGCGCTGTTTTTACTGAATGCCAAGAGTTAAGGAATAGTGGTGCTAAATGGCGCGATCCAGGTAATAAACGCCGAAGTTGGAAAAAAATAGAAGTTGAAATTGAAGCAGTACTCCAAGGAGGCATAGATATGCATGATTTTGAAACAGTTATGCGTATCGGTCCAAAGGTTTTGTTGATGCAACGTGGTTTCACTGAAGCAATATTCGGTTTATTTGATAATCCTGACCAACCTCCCGATTTCGAGAAATTAGAACAGTTATTTGAGAAGGGTCATATTCAAATTCAGGTTTCGCGAAAAACCTAATTGGAGTTAAAGGAATTCACATATTCTAACCTGTGTGGAGATTAGTATGGCTACTTATGATAAATGGAATAAGGCAATTGCTGAATACTTTGTTAGTGGACTTTCAAGTGGTGCGACTGTCTATTTGAGTGTGGATGAAGCAGCACTGATGGATATCGGTGCCCGATTTGAACAATCAGAGATTGATCATGTAAATTGGGTTGAGGATTTTATTGAGGCGGTTCAATCTAAGTGTGCAATTGGTGACACAGTTTATCTGCCGCGGGGTTCTGGTTATCAATCGGATCGGATTCTACCTTGTGTTGCATTCTTGGCAGCAATGGTACTTGCTGCCCATTATATGATTGGAGAGGAAACTGAGGGTGAAATCATCTCGCAGATTAATTATTTCAAGCGTTTGCGGCAGGTTCTCGGTTTATCAGACGAAGAAACTGGACGTCCTGAAGGTCTACTTCCAGCAGGGATCGAGGAAGACTTATGGTTGATTTGGAACCGTTGGTTAATTGGCAACGGCTGGCTCCATTCAGCTGAACATGGACAGTCCAATTATAACAAGTTTATCAACTATCCTCTCTCACAGGCTTTACTTCGCGAAGCGGATCAGGAAGTTTTAGAACGCCTTTTTCGTCAGCAAGTAAATTCAGGTCAATTAAGCCGTGTCTGTGATAGAGATACCATAAGTTTTTGGGTGAGAAATCAGCAGTTCGGTTCCAGGCATCTCAGGGATCTGATTCAAGAAAGCGATTTCAGAAGGTATGAGGCAGTTACGGATGCTGTTTTTGAGGTATATACTTCAATTGATTGGGATCAAGAATTTGATGCTACATCGGGTATACGTCAAATTGGCAAACGCCGTATGACAGCACATCTGTATAGGGTCGAAGATGGTGTAATGGGAGACGTTAAATACTATATATACCCGCGTCAACCAAGGCAATTGGGTGGTGAAACGCTGACAGTAGTTCATAATAATAGTGTTTATCCTTTGCGAGAAGAACGACAAGGATGGTTTATGCCATTGAAGTGGAGGGTAGATCCGGCTGGGGGCGTGTCTTACGAAGTTAGAGGACATCCTCAAATTAAGGAATTGATGTTACCAGAACGTAAATTCTGGATCCTTACTTGTGATCCAGAGAACGAAACTTCAGGTGTTTTTGCAGGTTGGAAACATCCGGGACTTGGAGAAAACTTCATTTTGTTATGTAAAAAAGAACGCAATAAGTAGTTTTGGACTTAGAAAAAATTTTTAAAAATTGCTATAAAACCTTGTGTAGACAAGGTTTATGTGGTATAATATAGGTAAGAAAAAAGGGAGGTTGTTGCCTCCCAATTAACCTAAAAAAGCAGAGTTGCTTTTTCTCGGTTTAATCTTACCTGATATTGTATCAGAAACCGTCAGAAAAAGCAACTCCTATTCAGAGGAGTATTCTAATGGACTTAATCAAGGTCATGGAACGTTTCCCGGATCAAGAGGCGTGTATAGCACATTTGGAGAAGATACGTTGGAAGGGTTCACCGAAATGTCCGCACTGTGAAGGCACCCATATCGGTAGACGCACAGAAACGGAAGAAGGGCGTATCGGTCGTTGGAATTGCCACGCGTGTGAGGTGAGTTTCAAAGTCACCTGTGGCACGGTGTTTCACGGTGCGAAGATAGCGTTGCAGAAGTGGTTTTTGGCAATATCGCTGATAGCGAATGCGAAGAAGAGTTTGTCAAGTCATCAACTGGCGCGCGATTTAGATTTGAATCAGAAGACAGCATGGTATATCATGGTTCGTATACGTGCGGAAATGGCAAAAAAAGGCGGTGCTTTGCTTGAAGGTATCATTGAGGCTGACGAAACCTATATCGGTGGGAAGCCTCGCAAGAAAAATAAGCGATCCGATGATGAACCCGCTAAACGCGGGCGTGGCACGGATAAGGACGCAATCATCGGGGCAGTCCAGCGGGGTGGCAAGGTTGTTGCGCAACTTGCACCGAATTTGACTGGGAGAACGATCCTTGAGTTTATCCGAAGTGCGGTTAATCTGAAGGACTCGGAACTGATTACCGATGAGTTTCAAGCCTATAATCTCATCGGGAAAGAAATGAAGCACGCTGTTATCAACCACAAGGTGCAGTTTGCTGATGGTGATACCCATACAAACACGATTGAAGGCTTTTGGTCGCTTCTCAAACGCGCTTGGTATGGACAGCATCACCATTATCAGACAGGATACACACCGCTATATGTTGCTGAAGCGTGCTACAAGTATAACTATAGGAGTGTTGACAGCATGTTTGACAAGTTTGTCAATGAGAGTATGAGATGAATAGTGTTAGAGATACCCAGTTCTTTGAGAGGGGGCTTTTTGTCATCAGCTTGTTTGCGAAATAGGTGCATAGTGTCCAGAATGTGCGGTATGCACTGCCAAACAAGTTATTTGATACGTTTTACACGGGTATCGTTCGTGGGTTCGTCATACTCTGTTAGAAGTAGTGGCAGGATGCAACGCAAGGTGCGTTGCACTAACAGCCCTGCCAAACGAACTTATGGATAGTATACAACAGAAAAAAAATGTCAAGAAAAAATCTGAAAAATCTGAAAAATCTCAAGTCCAAAACTACTTATTGCGAAAAAGAATACGAAGAACAAATGGAATTCTTTAAGCAGGAGGCTCTCCTTGAATGGTATGAAGTTATTCCCATTGATAACGAATGGGTTGAATATCGTGAGTGCATGATTAGATCACAAAGTTGGGAAGGCATCATACCACAAAACCAAGATCTTCACGATGCATTAAAGCCGAAACTCTCAGCGACAATTTCCTTGAAAGGTGGACTTAGAGTACCGAATCAAAGTGGATGGCTGGAAGGGTACCAACCTGAGTTGACAATTTTTGCCTTTGATGATAGTGTCAGTCTAAAATTATTGGATACTGCCTCACCTAACGAACCTATTATGGATCAAGTAGTTAATACAAACAAACCTATTAGTAGTATTCCTTCTCTTGATCTAGGTGTTTACTTGTTTGAGGTATATAGTTTCGGAAAACTCGCAGCTCGACGTTCCCTTCAAATTCTACGATGGGATTCGTTAGACTGTCCGCATCCTGAACAACCCTTTGATGTAAATGGAGGAACATTTACTCAACAAGGGGCTGTCATCAAAATGAATGAAGCAACTGATAATGCGGAGGTGTGAAATGGAAAGAAAATATGTTGCTGTGAATGCAGTGGGAGAACCATTGGTGATTTTTGACCAAATCCGTCAGATTGTTCAGCATCTCGGGTTGACCCGTACGATACCTGCTGTAAAATTTGAAAAAAAAGCAAAAAAGCAATTTTACGTTTTTCTGGCTGTTGAAGGTATTGTGGGACCACAATTATCTGACAACGTGTTAAATGTTCTTCAGCATGTGAACTCAAAATTAAGAGGAAAGCCTCTTTGGCCAATAGATCCAGCTGAGATTTTGCCAATGACAGGTGGCAGTGAACTTGTAATCCATGGTTTCAACCAACTCCCATACAACCCTGAGTGGCCAAACGATGGTGACGATCCATTTGACATGTCCGAGGTCTCTTTCGATACACCAGATATTGGAATTACTTTATTTGGCAATAACTATGACCAATTACTTCACTGGCTTTCTGCCACTGCCGAAGGCACTTGGCAAACTTTTAAGAATGTCTGCGGTGTTTTAGAGTTGGTTGACGATTGGAACTCAGAAAGATCAATCTTTAGACGCCTAATCCTTCTCGGTCATATCGAATGTTCAGAAAACGGACAAAGATGGTCAATTTGCCCAACGGCTTTGGTGCAATGCCCTACAGATCAAGACGTTTATTTTTTGACTGGTCAACAATCACCAAAGTTAATCGAACATCTTAAGGAACATTACGATGTTGAAACTCTTCCCCAATGGAATTTTCAGGGACCTTCGTGTGTGAGAGTAAATGGCACCTTTACTAATGATGTCTCACTTAACGGTTTTGACATTGTGCATGTAGGAACTGTTTCAGTTCAATTGGCAGAGTTGCTTCCTGACTTGGAGGGTTGGAAAGACATCTTGCCTGCTATAGATCGACTCAGTACAACAACTTATAACATTGAGATTTGGAATGGCAGAAAATATATACAATGCGATAATTTTTATGAAAGAGATGGAAGATATTATGGTGACTCAGGTCTGTATCGCTTAACAAAAAAAGCGGAAAATAATCATTATCAAATTGTCCTTTATTTTCATGAACCAAATCAACGTTGGTTGCGTGGAGACTGGTATGGCTTGCGTTTTCTTGCGTACAATAGTGCCGGACAGCAATTTGAAATAAAATATGATTCCAGTGCAAATGAAATTCTAATACCAAGTGAGGAACATTGGCCCTTGTTGTATGAACGGGTATTAGTTCTCGCATCTGGTATGTTACCTGTCCGAGATAATAACTTTAGATGGCTAAAATATACAAACATAACTAACGAATTAGTTCAGCTGCTTGCTGAAAAATTAAACATTACAATTGGGGAGATTTAACATGCATGATCTTGTAGGTGCTTATGAACGAATGAATAAGGTTTACCAATGGTATATTGAAAGTGCTTTTCCATTAAGATACGAAGCACTTAGTGAGGAGAGAAAAAAATTGTTAGCCCGCGAAGGGATTCTTTCTCAACCTCCAATTTTGGAGACAATCCCGATATATCCGTCTTCAGGTATGAGTCTTTTAGATGTATGTCAAAGGGAGGAAATGCAAAATGGGTACGAGAACCTATATCATCTTGCCCAAGTTTTGTTTCCAAATGACAGAAAACTTTATAGACATCAGTGGAATAGTCTAATATCTGTTCTCAGTGGACGCGACATTGTTGTAACGACTGGAACAGGATCCGGTAAAACAGAGTGTTTTCTCTTACCCCTTCTTGCAGAACTATCAAAAGAATTGAGTTCGTGGCCAGACTGTGAAAAATCACCAGATCATAAATGGTGGAATAGTGAAGTGCTAGATTGGAAAAGTCAATGGGGACATACCGGTAGAAATCAAGAAGGTTTGCATGCTATTCGTGGTTTAATTCTCTATCCACTTAATGCGCTTGTTGAAGACCAAATGCGCCGTCTACGCAGCACGCTTGATTCTAGAGATGTCCATCATTGGTTGGATACCCAACATGGTGGCAACCGTATTCTGTTTGGAAGGTACACAGGTCAGACACCTGTATCTGGTGAAAAGAGTAACTCAAACGCAGTGAAACGCCTACATGCCCGATTGCATGAGATGGAAGAAACAAGCAGAGAGATGCGTCAGCAAACAGATTTGGATGAAGAGATGCTTTATCATTTCCCAAATATAGATGGTGGAGAAATGTGGTCTCGGTGGGATATGCAGGCTACACCCCCCGATATTCTCATTACAAATTATAGCATGTTAAATATCATGCTGATGCGTGATATTGAATCAGATATCTTTAAGCAAACCCGAAACTGGCTTGAAGGTGATTCAACGCGTAAGTTTTTCCTTGTTATTGATGAACTTCATTCCTATCGCGGAACCCCTGGCACTGAGGTAGGCTATATATTACGCTTGCTCATTGATAGAATTGGTTTAGATCCTAACTCAGACCAACTTGCAATATTAGCAACTTCGGCAAGTGTGACTAAGGACGATAAATCCAAAAAATTTCTTCAAGAGTTCTTTGGACGCGATGCAGACCGATTCAAAATAATCTCGGAAGAACAAGAACTACCAGAAGCAACTACCTACATAAACATACGCGACAATCAACAAGATTTTGAGAATTTTGCTGAAAGCATTCAGTCAAATCCACTTGATCCCATGTCCCAACCTGATCCTGATAAAACAGCGATGCAGACTTTGGCATCCGCATTAGGAGAACAACCCTCATCAGAAGAACCAAGAGTTGTGCTATTGAAGGCATTGGAATCGCTGAATGTTCATCACGCGCTTCGTGACGCCTGCCTCGAAGTATCTAGAGAAAAAGTAGTCCGTCCGGCAAAAGTTCCAGTATTAGACGATAAACTTTTTCCTGGTGCTCGATCAGAAGGACAGACTGCCTCAAAAGCAATGCGAGGTATGTTACTCGCCTTAGGCATGAGTCAAGACTCTGTTACGGAGCAGTCATTGCAACCTGTGCGCGGACATGTCTTTTTTCATAACTTGCAGAACTTGTGGGTGTGTACAAATCCGAATTGCAATGAGACTCACACACACCGTGGAAGCGAAGCAGAACAAAATGTACCCGTTGGTGCCTTACATGCAATTCATCGTTTAGCATGTAACTGTGGTGGAAGGGTACTTGATCTTATTATATGCGAAGTCTGCGGAGATGTATTCTTAGGAGGTTTTAGAAGTGGACAACGAGGTAAATTGGAGATACTCACATCAGATCAACCTGACCTTGAAAAGATGCCTGACCGTGTGTCAGTGAGGCATATATCTGGACAATATGTGATCTTTTGGCCACTGAAAGAAGAGCGTCCATGGGCAACAGTACCTCAAGATGAAAAATACACCATTAAAAGTAAAATAAAATCCAAAAACGGTAGACGGATAACAAGACGATGGGTCCAAGCAAAACTTAATGTATTTTCTGGTGAACTTAAACAAAATGCTTTACCACCGGAACAAAATGAAATTGCAGGTTGGGTTCATGTAGTTGGAGGGAAGAATCCAGATGAACCTGCAATGCCTCATAAATGCCCTCAATGTGATGCCGATTATTCCAAACGTAAGCGTTTTCCAACACCGCTACGGAATCATAGAACAGGTTTTCAGAAGGCATGTCAAGTTATTGCAAGTGCATTGTCTCGAGAGATGCCAAAATCCGCTCAGAAGCTTGTGATCTTCTCAGACAGCCGCCAGGATGCTGCAAAGTTAGCAGGTGGAATGGAACGTGATCATTTCCGTGATATGGTACGCGTTGCTATGCTTAGCGCTCATAAAACGTATCGGGATGAATTTGTCGCATACTTAAGGGCAACCCTTTCCATGAAAGTAGATAAGCAAACAGCACTTGATAGAATTAAAGAGATGAATGAGGATCTTCACACAGAAGTTTCAAAACCCAGCCGTGATGAAGATATGTCCATGCGAAGAATCTTCGCACAATGGAATTCAGAACTTTCTTTAGAAATTGGTAATTTTATTGATGGATTCCCGAGCGCAATTCAACAAGCTCGCAATGAACTTGTAAGAATGATTAATGATTATCCAAACCGTATACCACTCCAAAAGGTGCAACAGGCAGTTTGGAACATCCTGCTTTCACTCGGTATTTGTCCCGGTGGAACAAATTATTGGGCACTTAATTTCCGGAGAAACCAATCAGAAATTGTGCCGTGGTGGGAGTGTTTTGATTGGACTGCGGAAGAACCACAACCGAATTACGTAGATGATGCTGTGACAAATCACATTACCAGAATGCAAGGTTATTTGGCATCAGAACTTATGTACGCGCTGTTTCCACACGTCGCACGCACATTGGAAGGACTTGGACAGGGATGGGTAACTTACTATCAATCTGAAAATCCTACCCCGTTGGTTATTCAGGCAACTGATGCTACAATCAGGGAATTGGGAAGACGACGCAGACATCTTGGTGGGGACTATTTCAATGAAGGTATTAAAACAACTTTACCGAGGTATGTAACGAATTATCTTGATGAAATCGGGGTAGATTCAGCAACAATTGAACACCAACTTAATAAGGCTGAAGTTGCCGCTGGTGGTGAATCCTATGTAGGTCTCAACCCGAAAGAACTCTACCTAATGCAACCGTCTTTCGATCCTCTAACTGAACGAGAGGGTTGGCGTTGTCCGACCTGCAATGCGTTCTATCTTCATCCAGCTGGTGGCAAATGTCCATCGTGTTTAAAAACTTCACTTGAAAGAAGTAGCACAGCAGATGCATCTTTCGACTACTATCGCTATCTTTCCGAACTATCGGGTGATCCATTCCGTTTTAATTGCGAGGAACTGACAGGACAAAGCGATACGTCAGCACGCCCCCTACGCCAACGACGATTTCAAGAAATCTTCTTTGGAGATGAAAAGAAAAAGGAAAAGATTTACGGTATTGATCTTCTCAGTGTCACTACGACTATGGAGGCAGGTGTGGATATTGGCGCGCTATCAGCTGTCATTATGTCCAATATGCCACCACGACGCTTTAATTATCAACAACGTGTTGGACGAGCGGGTCGGCGTGGTACTGGTGTTTCTTTTGCAGTAACCTTCTGTCGAGGACGAAGCCATGACGACTATTATTATCATAGGACAGAAAAAATGACGGGAGATCCACCACCAACTCCGTATGTTGATATGACGCGCGAACCGATTTTCCGACGTGTGTTTGTTAAAGAAATATTGCGACGTGCTTTTGAGGAGACTAACTTCCCTGTTGACACTTTAAGCGAAATCAATGAAGAAGTAGAAGAGCGTTTTCTGGAAAGTGTACATGGCCAATTCGGTCCCGTAAGACAGTGGCGTCAAATTAAACCATATATCCAAGATTGGCTTGACAAACCAGAGACTGAAAAAATTATCAATGAGATACTTGATACACTTCGCTTTGGGACAGAATGGTCAGGTAATTCATCAGAAGCATTAGACTTTTGTAAGAAAATGTCTGAATTTGTAAAAACCAAGCTGCTTGATCAGATTACAGAAATTGTTGAAGCCCCACAATTTACGCAAGACGCTTTGAGTGAAAGGCTGGCAAACGCAGGATTACTTCCAATGTTTGGCTTTCCTACTCGAGTCCGGTTGCTGTATACAAACTGGCCTTATTCTGGGTATCCATGGCCACCTGAGAAAGGATTGGTAGATAGAGACATTGATATTGCAATAAGTCAATTTGCACCTGGATCCGAAACAGTGAAAGATAAGGCTGTACATACTGCATGCGGAGTAGTTGAATTGTATCCGGCAGGTGATCAGGTTGGCTCTCGATCTGGGTTCGTTCCCCCCTTGGAAGAAAAAAACCGAGCATGGATCGGATTGTGCGAACACTGCCAGGCTGTTGTTCCACTTAAAACCGAAGATGTACCAAACAATAACGTGGAAATACCACCACCAATTGACTGCTATGTTTGTGGTAAAACCGAGTTACGTTCCATTGATGCCCGCGAACCAAAGGGATTCTTTACTGATCAACAACCTACCGATTTTGATGGAGCATTTGAATGGAATCCTCGTGCAACCCGTCCAACTCTTAGTTTTGAAGTACAACCGGAAAACACTGAACATGTTAAGAATGCAGATGTGTCAATCCTTGAGGATAAGGAAATTCTCTCAATTAATGACGATGGCGGATCAAATGGATTTGTTTTTCAACCAGCAAGAATAAGAGGGAGACAAAAACAAGATGCTTATGCAGTCTCTCCACAGAACAATCAGCACGTTTCTGTTTCCGGTCCACCTTCTCGTATTGCTCTTCTTTCGCGACGAAGAACTGACATCCTTCTGATGAGCATGACAGAATGGCCTCGTGGATTATTTGCCTCCCCAACTGAAGTCAGAGGACGCGCTGCTTGGTACTCACTTGCCTTTTTCCTGCAAACGGCTGCGGCTGCAATACTTGATATTGATACAACCGAACTGGATGCAGGATTTCGCGCGACTAAGGAGAATGACTTAACGGTGGGACAAGCTTTCCTATCTGATAAACTCGAAAACGGTGCTGGTTACTGCCGTTGGTTCGGCAATCCTGAGCACTTTCAATTATTGTTAGATCAAGCAAATCCAGATGTTGAAGACAGCCTCGCTGAGTTATGGATGAAGGAATCCCACAATCATGAATGCGACACTTCCTGCAATGTTTGTCTTAGAGACTTCCATAACCTACCTTACCACGGACTACTTGATTGGCGACTTGCCCTTGACATGGCTCGAATAGCATCATCATCTACAAAAACCATTGACCTTAAAACTCAATGGGGTAAAGAGGAGAATCCCTGGAAAGTCCTACTTCAAGGAGATAATGCACCAGTACCAGCCACCATGCATCGACTTGGATATAGCCTTGAAAACTTTGGTGAATTGCGAGGTTATGTCAAACAAGGGGGAACGGTGAAGAAAATTTGGATTGAGTGCCATCCATTGTGGACAAAAGAGCATCCATCTTACATTGCTGCATCTGAGGAAGCAAAAACGAAGAATCCAGGATATGGAGTAGATATGATGAACCCATTCATAGCACTCCGACGTCCGGCGGATTATGTGTTATAACACCGATATACCTTTTGTTTAGAAAATCTGTTGACTCAATGTCGCTTAAAAGGAACATCGGACTTACCGTCCAGTGTTTCAATTTTAATACCTTCATAATAGAAAAAATCTACCTGTGGTCCTTGAGGAATTAACAAACTTTCAATGGGCTTTTTACGTGCCGATAGTGTCTGACATAGAAGTATTACGTGACACAATTATCCGTTCACAGAAAAGTAACACGATAGGCATTAAGAACCCCTTTCAGTAAGGGTTGGATTATCACATTTTATCGTAAGGAATTGAATTATCGTAAGAAATTGAATTCCGTCACAGTTAGTTGTATTTCCTATATTAAACTTACGTTATACCCATTTAATAGGATTTTTAGTACCAGGTCTCTGAGCCTTGCAATGCTGACTTTATCTGAAGATGTCGAATCACGTTAATTTGGTATAAGAGGTTATCTCATGCAACAGCATCTCACACCTTATATTTCTCTTGACTTTTTTTAGAATTGACTATCATGAAACAAAAAGGAGTGTTGGATTTATTATAAGCCCACATTGTAAACTATGGAAAACATTACACTTGCATCCGGACACGAAATACCGATGTTGGGTTTGGGAACCTGGCGACTAAAGGGCAGAGAGTGCAAACGAATTATCAAAAAAGCGATTGAAATCGGGTATACCCATATTGACACAGCGTGGATGTATGAAAACCAGCGGGCGATTGGAAAGGCACTGCAAGATATTCGCGCTGAACGTGAAGAACTCTTTATTACAACCAAAATTTGGAACACCCATCTAAAACATGACGATGTCCTATCGCAGTTTGATGTGTGTCAAAGTAATTTACAGATGGATTACGTTGACCTACTACTAATCCACTGGCCAAATGATGATGTGCCATTTGAGGAGACATTTGCTGCCTTTCAAGAAATATACGACGCAGGCAAAGTGAAAAGTATCGGTATTAGCAATTTTAGCATTGCGCAAGTGAAACAGGCGTGTGAGATTTCCGATCTTCCGATTTGCACAAATCAGGTTGAGTATCATGTCCGTAACAACAAGGAAGAGTTGAGAGATTATTGCCAGACACGCAACATTCCTATCACCGCACATCGACCTCTCGCTGTGGGAAATCTTGCTGAAGACACGGAATTGACTGAAATTGGAAATAGACACGGAAAGACTGCAGCACAGGTAGCATTGCGATGGCTGATACAGAAAGGGATTATTACAATTCCTAAATCTGGTTCAGAGCCACATTTGCGCGAGAATTTAGACATCTTTGAATGGCAGTTAACAGAAGCAGAAATGCAGACACTCGAAAAATAGCAGATTCATTCAATGTATTGTAATACCAAATCTGATAAATAAAATACCATTACAGAGTATTTATAACATTTTAAAGCGCATCTTATGTTGGGTATAAGAGGCGCAATGAATTGCGCGACTACAAACGCGTTTTTTGTTAATGTGATGCCATCATTCAGAAATGGTATTATGTTGAGTATAAGAGGCGCAATGAATTGCGCGACTACAAACGCGTTTTTTGTTAATGTGATGCCATCATTCAGAAATGGTATTATGTTGGGTATAAGAGGCGCAATGAATTGCGCGACTACAAACGCGTTTTTTGTTAATGTGATGCCATCATTCAGAAATGGTATAAACATCGTACTAATACCAATTAACTTGATTAGACGTTTCTGATAAATTCAGGATTGTGAGGCACAGGGACCTCGTGCTACCAATCGGGTTGATTGCGTACAAGTTCTTGAAAGGAACAACATAACCGCATGAAATTCGGTTTGTTTTATGAACACCAAATCCCTCGTCCATGGGAAGAAGGGGCAGAACACAAACTTTTTCAAGATGCTTTAGACCAAGTAGAATTGGCTGACAAACTTGGGTTTGACTATATTTGGGAGGTAGAACACCATTTCCTTGAAGAGTATTCGCATTCTTCTGCACCAGAGGTATTCCTCGCAGCATGCAGCCAACGGACAAAGCAGATTCGGCTTGGACATGGGATCGTACTAATGCCACCAACTTACAATCACCCTGCTCGTGTAGCGGAACGTATTGCTACGCTTGACTTGGTGTCAAACGGACGTGTAGAGTGGGGAACAGGAGAATCGGCATCACACATGGAACTCGGAGGATTCAACGTTGACCCAAAGTGTAAACGAGAGATGTGGGAAGAATGTACGCGCGAAACAGCAAAAATGATGACGCAGTCGCCCTATGCGGGATATAATGGAAAATACTTCTCAATGCCAGTCCGTAATGTTGTCCCGAAACCGTTGCAAACACCGCATCCACCCCCATGGGTAGCCTGTTCCAGTCGAGACAGCCTCCGATACGCCGCAAGATACGGATTAGGTGCACTAACCTTCGCCTTTGTTGATGCGAATGAAGCTAAGTTCTGGGTTGAGGAATACTATGAAATCTTTGAAAGCGAATGTACGCCGC
Organism: Candidatus Poribacteria bacterium; assembly: GCA_965237835.1. Lineage (GTDB taxonomy): Bacteria > Poribacteria > WGA-4E > WGA-4E > WGA-3G > MSPOR6. The sequence continues at coordinate 4,376,597 of OZ250160.1, forward strand.
TAACACAAAGAGTTAACCCAAATATAGCAATGGTGTCAGGGTTTTCATGTCATGCAAACGAAGAAATTGCCCTTGCCCGCGGTTTAGATGGATTACGTTTCTTTCGATTTGCCCTCGCGCATTACTATTATAACGGTTCGCAAATTCCCGGTGAAACAGATATTTGGAAACTATTTAAACAGTCGGAACAAGACCCAGCTGAAGCGCGTGCTGGAATTGGAACACCCGACCAAGTCCGTGAACATTTAGAAATAATGGAGAACGCAGGCGTAGATCAGGTTGTTTTCATTCAGCAGGCGGGAGCGAATCTACATGAAGATATATGTGAATCGTTACAACTATTTGCTGGTCAAGTGCTACCGGACTTCAAAGCGCGGGATGCAGCACACAACACACGAAAAAATGAGCGACTATCGGAAGCAATCATAGCAGCTGAAACTCGTAAACCTGCTTTAACTTCACTCAGTGAGACACCAACAATTGATTCTTATCCTGTTCTGAAGAAAAAGCTTGAGGAAAAAGCAGGTGAAGTTAGTGAACCTGATATGAGCGAGGATGGGAAAAAATTTCTGCTTTCAATAGAGGGCGGAAACCGACAAAAGGCGTGAAAATGCCAAGCAAGTGATGGACAGATTATCATGAAAAATGTATTGGTAATTGACGACGATGAGAAAATCTGTTGGGCATTTAAGCAGTTCCTGGAGGATGAAGGCTACTGTCCCATCACAGCGAACAATGCTGAGGAAGGTTTACGTTGTATTGCATCTGACAAGCCGGATGTCGTTTTACTTGATGTCAATCTGCCGGGGATGAGCGGCTTGGAGGCGTTGGCGGAGATTAAAACACAACATCCATCAGTAATTGTAGTGATAATTACTGCTTACGATGATGTGGAAACGACAGTAGAGGCGATGCGTTTGCATGCATTCGATTTTGTCCCGAAACCGATTGATTTGGATATCGTCAGAAGTGTCCTTGACCGTGCCTTCCGAACGCAGTCTGTCCGAAGCACGTTTCCCTTAGAGACAGAGGTTGATTCTCCGATAGACCAACGTGGACACCGTCTGGTTGGAAAAAGCGATCAGATGCGTGAAATTTACAAACTTATCGGGGTGTTAGCAAGCAATACGATCACAGTGCTAATAGAAGGAGAAACAGGAACAGGAAAAGACCTTGTTGCCCGGGCAATTCATGCAGGAAGTGAACGTAAAGATATGCCTTTCGTTCAAGTTGACTGTGGAGCACTTCCTGATGAACTATTAGAGAGCGAGTTGTTCGGCTATGAAGCAGGGGCATTCACTGGGGCAAAAACAGAAGGGAAACCCGGTCGTTTCGAATTGGCAGATGGTGGTACACTTTTTCTTAATGAAGTCGCCAATATGAGTGCTGCATTGCAGGTGAAGTTGCTACGTACATTACAAACCCAAGAGATTGAAAGGTTGGGTGGAACGCGAACCCTTAAGGTGGATGTACGCGTCATTGCTGCTACCAATCAAGAACTGGGGCAAATGGTCAAAGTCGGACAGTTCCGTGCTGATCTGTACTACCGCTTCAAACGAATCGCACTTCACCTGCCACCTTTGCGAGAACGGAAGGAAGATATTCCGTTACTTATCACCCATTTCTTACAACTTATCCAAGATGAACTCGGCAAAACGATTCGGGGTATCTCGGAAGAAGGGACGAAACTTCTACAAAATTATGCGTGGCCCGGTAATGTTCGCGAGTTAGAGAACTGCCTCAGAAGTGCCGCTACCTTCTCTCGGTCAGATGTTATCCTACCAGAGGATCTACCTACAGAAATACATACCGGTCCAAGTACAGTCCTTCCCGATGCTTCACAGTTGGAGACATCTCTAAAATCTGCTTTACAAGACATTGCTAAAGCAAGAATCGCTGAAGGCAGCAAACAACTGTACGATGATGTTGTCACACTGTTGGATAAAACCATCATTGAACTGGCATTAGATGAATGCTCAAACAATCACAGCAAGACTGCGGAATTACTCGGTATTAGCCGAACCACCCTCATAAAGAAGATGAAGCAGCACGGAATTACAAATAGCGGGAAATAAGATATTATGGATTCGTGGATTCGGATTGCGCACCGTGGTGCGTCGGGAATCGCTCCAGAAAATACACTGACTGCATTCAAGAAAGCGACTGAAATCGGCGTGGATGCAATTGAACTCGACCTGCATGGTACTACAGACGGTGAAATTGTCGTGATGCACGATGCTTCTTTGGATAGAACAACAGACATGCACGGTTTGATTAATCAAACGACTTTAGAGACTATCAAGCAGGCAGATGCAGGGGCATGGTTCAATCCTCAGTTCGAAGGTGAACAGGTACCCACACTTACTGAAGCATTAGAATGTATCACTGACAAAGCAATAGCAGTTTTGGAAATTAAGGATACTTCTATCGCCGAAGCAGTTGTGGAAAATGTTCGCAAAATGAACATGCTTGAAATGATTATTATTATATCCTTCCAAATCTCCGATATACAAACCGTTCGTGCTTTAGAACCCCGCATTCCGACAGGATGGCTCATCGGCAGTCGCAACGGACACACACATCCTATCCAACTGTGTCAACAACTCGGTTCACTTGGAAGCAGTCTACTTAACGTCAATCACCAACTAATCACTGCTGAATTCGCTTATGAAATCCGTCGCCGTGGTGTTTCACTATGGAGTTGGACAGTTGATAATACGGATCGAATGCGCCAAATGCTGGATTTCGGCGTGCAAGGCATCACATCTAACCATCCAGAGTGTTTTTCCAAGGTTTAGCTTTTACGCCAGAATTCAATCGCAATATACGCCAGTATCGGATAAGAGAGCAAAGCGGTTGACCAAGCAATCCCTTCTAATCCCCAATATCGCATGAATATCCAATTGAGAACAGGATTCAGGATTAGTCTAATTAGCGTTGCAGTAACAACTGTCAAATGGTTTTGACGTGCCAAATGTGCGCGAATAAGAAGTCTACTAATTAGTCGCGGCAGTATCCCGATTAGATAAACCCCAAGTAGGGAAGCAATATGAAGTTGTCCCTTTCCCGACATTTTTCCATGCCCATATAATATCGCAACGATATCATTTCGGAACAGATAAAAACCGAGCAGGAAAGGCACCATCAGAACAATAACTACCAAAACACCTCTCCATACACTTTGCTGTAGTTGTTTCACATTTTCTGATGAGGATATCTTTGCCCAATGTGAAAGTAGGACAGGTAGTGGCGCGCCTGTGAGCGTTTCAGGGATAGCACACAAACGGAGTGCGTAATCCAGTTTTGAGACCGAACTTGCACCAAGCGTGCTTCCCATGCCTCTGTCAACAACAGGGTTCAACCCATCTGAAATGGCTGCGCCCATCATCAGGAGACATTGTCGTAAAAATTGTTTAGTATATGGGGACTCTACTTTATCTGGTCCGTTTTGTGTCAAACGAAAGAAGCCGCGTAAAGAGAGTTTAAGAACAACACCACAACGTTGAAATAGAATAATCGTTTGAAAGAGTTCACCGATGATTAGGGCAAGTGGAATGCAAAACCAACCTACATAAGGTTTGCTTAGATAAATAGCTGCAATGACTAAGACAGCACGGACCCCTTGCACAATAACGGGTAGATGAAACACTTGATAGGTGTCTAAAATAGCCTTGAATACCCAGCGGACAGATGCAATAATCGTAAAACAGAGAAATCCGCAGATAATGCCGATTGTGGTAGAAGTCGTCAGTCCAACGTTTGGGAAAAAGAGTTGCGAGATTGCCCAAGAAACAGCAACTAAAATGCAGCTAAGGGCAGGCATATATCTAATATAACGTGAAAAGATAGATTGAACACAAAGCTGCGCCTCGGTTTCGCCTTTCGCGCGTGCCTCGGCTAACAAAGGAACAACAACGGAGTAAGCAGAGGCAGCACTGAGCAATTCAATTAGAAATACAGCGATACCCCAGTAATAGTAGATGAAATCCATCTCCGCAGTGTCACCAAACCAATTGGCAAGGGCAATGTAGATGAGAAATGTGCCAACACGTCCTATAAGGCTGAGTGGTGTGATTAGCAGGATGTTCTTAAGAAGAGATGTTTGGGATTGGGAATTGTTGGACAACATGAAGTGTTTGGAGTGAGCAGCGTTGTAAATATGCGTATAATCATTCTAAACGCGCAAACGTGTGATACTATTCTTGGATTATTTGCTTGAAAGTTTCAAGGCTTTTCGCTTGAGCAGCAGCAAGATATAACTGTTCCAAACGCTGCAAATCTTTTATCTTTTGAATATTGGGCGTTAAGGCACTGACAGCATCTGCAGTAAATTTCGTTTTCAACAAAACTATGATGTGTTTAATCGTAGTTTCCCTTGCCCCTTCTGCCATGAATTCTTCTCGCAAAAGTTGGTAGTATTTAGATTCTTGCATAAGTTCCGCCTATATAAGTCGTTTGAAAAGTTGCGCGTCATAGACTATACTGCCAAAGAGAGATATAGCACAGAGTAAATCTCCACGTGTCTGCTGATCAACAGAAGCGGCAGTGGTGCTGCTTGTACGTTGTCCTATAACGATTTGTTGTTCAGTATCAATATTCTCCAGTACTTCAACATCGTTTACACCGAGTACAAATCGTGAGATTTCGGTTGCATATTCTGGTCATAGCACCCACAACCTAAAGGTTGGGGCTTGTGCTTCGTCGCAGTCCGCTTTCTGTAGAAGGTCTTACGTCTGCTCCACAGAGGCAGCTAAGCCTGCCCGTAGAATGTTTATAGCAGCGTTTATGTCTCTGTCGTGGGTGACCAAACTGGTATTTGTCCGTGTGCATGGATATTCTCGTCCCTCGCTTTTATCCTCTAGGAGATAGGCACGTAGTTTCCTTGCGACTACGTTTGCTTTGCCTGTCAACGAGATATTATAATTTACTACATTTTTAGCTGAATATCAAATCTATTTGTTTACAAAAATCTAACGCCCGCCTGAATCCCACAAACTAAAGCACGGGGTCTTGGCGGGAAGAGTGATAATAAATTTTTTGCCATATTATCGTAGTCTTGCGCCATAAAGACATTATACATTGGCTTTTGGAATATGTCAAGGTGAAAAAGTACGGCGGGCAAAGGCATTCAGTTTTTAGAGATTATTCGGGTTGCGTGCATTTTTCTTATGAAGATCCGGTGCGGTTAGGAAACCGCACCTACCGGGACTGGGTAAAATCAGATCAAAGTCCGGAAAACTGAATGGCTCTGCCCTCTGCATAATTCTAAGTTGACGGTTTAACATTTATCTGATAAATTGGTGATCTGAATATACGGTTTTATTTACCAAGTTTAAGATACACTTCAGGTGAATTTTGTGGTGAGTACGTGTCTAATTGTTTTTGCTAAGAACCCGATCCCGAATCAGGTTAAAACGCGTCTGCTTCCAAAATTATCCGCAGATCAGGCGGCATCTTTATACTGTGCGTTTCTCATGGATTGGTGTGAGACACTTGCTGAACTTTCAAACGTAGATGTGGTTATTGCTTATACACCTCCCGAGGGTGAATCCGATTTACAGAGGTTAATTGGGAACAATGTTACCTACATCCCACAAACAGGTACAGATCTCGGCGCGCGTCTTACTTCGGCTATACAGTGGGCATGCGACAACGGATATAAAAAGATTTTAATCGTCGGTTCGGACAGTCCAACATTGCCTTTAACGTATATTTCTAAAGGGATTGTAGATCTTGATTCTTGTGATATTGTGATTGGTCCAAGTATGGATGGTGGTTATTATTTTATCGGTTTTTCATCGGACAATCTCAATGTAGTGGTTCCTTACATTTTTGAGGAAATTGCATGGAGTACCGCACATGTTTTACGACAGACAGTAGAACGGATTCATACCTTGAATGCTAAGTTCAAACTTCTACCGCCTTGGTATGACATTGATACACCTGAAGATTTAGATTTTTTGCACGCGCATCTCTCGGCGATGCGTCTTGCAGAAGGGACAGTGCAAGCACTTAGAACAGAAACTTTGTTATTAGAAATGTTAAAGGAGAATTAGTTATGGGACAATTAGATGGGAAAGTTGCAATTGTAACGGGTGGCAACAGAGGAATTGGAAAGGGGATTGCGAAGGGATTTGCCGCTGAGGGGGCAAGTCTAACTATCGCCGCAAGGGATGCCACGCTACTTACACAAACAGCAGATGAACTGCGTACACAAGGCGTGAAAGTCCTGGCTGTGCCAACCGATGTTACCGATGAAGAACAGATTAAGGCTCTCTTTGAAAAAGCAATGACTGAATATGATCGCTTGGACATTATGGTAAACAATGCTGGTGCGTTTGATGGTGGTCCAATAGACGAACTTTCAACGGAAGCGTGGGATAAGGTTATCGGGGTGAATCTTCGTGCGCCGTTTCTCTGCTCGCGTGAAGCGATGCGGATTATGAAAGCACAAGGTGAAGGTGGACGCATTATAAACGTTGGTAGTATATCTGCACACCGTGTGCGACCCAACAGCGCACCTTACAGTGCAAGCAAATTCGGTATATGGGGGTTGACACAAGTAACAGCGTTGGAAGGCAGACCCCACGGTATTACTGCAAGCTGCTTGCAACCAGGCAATACTTATGTTGAACGGGTTCAGAACCGTCCACAGCCTCCATCTGAACCGATGATGGAAGTTGAGGAACTTGCCAAAGCTGCTGTCCTCATGGTAACGCTTCCACCGAATATCAATATGTTGGAGGCAACAGTGCTGCCTGTGGGTCAACTCTATATTGGACGAGGATAGTTTCGACTATACTTTCCATATATTCCTTATACCAAATTAACTTGATCCGAAGTTTTCCGATAAAGTCAGCATTGCAAGGCACGGGGACCTCGCACTACAAATCGGGTTAATTGGGTATTATACAGAACTATAGTCGCAAACCTAACATCCCACTGAGATAGAAATATGCCTCCTCAGTATAGCGTGGCAAGTTTTCTGTGTCTTCTACCTCTAATTCCAAAGTGAGGTCACCTTGATAGTCTATGTCTTGAAACGTAGTTATAATTTCACGAAGGTTAAGTTCACCACGTCCGATGCCGACAGATATAGCACCAATGTGGTCTTTGAGATGCACAGCATAGATACGTGAACTGAACTGACGAATAGTGGCAAGCGTGTCTACTCTGGATGTGTGGAAATGTCCAGTATCTATACATACTCCCACCCGTTCATCGGGAATAGCATCTAACACCCGTTGGAAATCATCCGGTTGTTCAAGAACGTTGCCATGGTGTGGTTCAAGTGTCAATTTGATGTCACTTTCTGCTGGTATGCGCGATAACACCTCGCGCACACAAGCAATAACCCTGTCTAATGCCCCAGATTCGGTTCTACGTTGTGCGCCACTGGTCGTCAGATGTGTCGCATTGAGTTTTTCGGCAATGTCTACGCACTTCGCTATTGCCGCGGCACGTGTTTCAACATCTTGAATGTCACTACCACCCCAGCCGGGAGGATAGAGCCCGACACATTTCATGCCGGAATTGTCAATCTTCTCCTTCATGCCATCTATGTCAAACGCGTGGGCAGCATCAACGCTCCAGATGAGAGGTCCGTGAATTTCCATAGCGCGGTAACCGATCTTTGGTGCATATTTTAAAGTTGCGGCAACCTCGTCTTCAGCATAGCCACGGTAGCAGATAGAAGCACAAATAATGTCCATAAAACTCCTCATTTTATAAAATGTGGTACCATAAACTTCAAATAATTTTCAAACTTGCATTTCGAAACTTGTTTACAACATATAATTGGAGCAACATACATAATGATCCAGCAAATTGAGATCGCCTTACCTGAATACTCACGGGGCTTCCATCTTATCACAGATGAAATTATGAAATCGCTTGGTGAATTACCGAGATCTGGCATTCTTCACCTATTTATTAAGCATACCTCCGCAGGTTTAACCATCAATGAAAATGCCGATCCGACAGTGCGCGAAGATTTTGCGAATAGTTTTGATCGTCTCGTCAAGGAACGTGAACCTTTTTACAAACACACAATAGAAGGTGATGACGATATGCCAGCACATATCAAAGCGTCGCTTGTCGGCTTTGACGTATCCATCCCGATTACGAACCATCACCTTAATTTAGGTGTGTGGCAGGGAATCTATCTGTGTGAATTCCGTAATCGGGGTGGTAGACGAAACCTAACAGCGACGGTTTATTCTTAGTCCACTTAGCAGTATAGAATGATTAGAAACCATCTCATAGTTTTCATATTTGAAATGGCGAGGCACAGGGACCTCGCCCTACAATGATTTTGAGATCAACTGCAATTTATACCCACGACGATTTCAGCTCATGCACTTTCAACGATACAAGTGTAACTGGACCGCCCTCAGCGTAAATACCGATATCAGCGTTATTGAGATCGGGCAGGAAATAGGAGGTCATTGAGAGTTCACCGGCATTACCGAATGCTTCAATAGAGATGCGATCAAGTAGAATCTGCAACTGGATTTTACCGTCTTGTGGTGTGAGAGGACCGCTCCTTTCAAGGAACGTCAACTGTTTTTCAGCGACATTGTATCGAACATCTTGCCCACGAATATTGAAACCGACAGCGGATGCATCGTTGAGTTCTATCTCTGCACGGATATCAAACAGCTCACCGGTCAATCCTGCAAGTAGGTTTTCATCGGGGTTGAGCGTTACGTTGCTCCAAACGTGCGTATAGTCATGGATATTTTCGATTTCTGCGACTGGTTCCCGATGCAGGCGGATACCCTCTGACGCCGTCCGAAGTGTCAACACACATGGGAAGCTCATCTGCTGATTAAAGGGCATCTCTGGCGGATTACTGCCGTTCATCCATGCGATCTGAATGCGGCGACCATCAGATTCGGGTATGTCACTCCATGTTTGTGCAGCGTAAAAGTTAGCACCGAAGTCTGCTCGCTGTGATTCACCATCTGGTGTGAAGGTGGTTCCGTCAAAATCACCAATATAATATTTTCCACCGGCTCCCCAAAAAACCCATTTGGTATTCTCAGGGTTGCCATCAACAGGAAGTTCAAATATATCTGGGCATTCACCATCAGGTATCTGGATATCAGAGAGTCGTGTCCACTCCTTAGGTTCGTAGAACCAAAAAAGGCAAAATCATTATTGTTGAGAAAAAGCGTCATCACCCATTTTTGCGTAGGTTCGTGCCAGATCACTTTCGGGTCACGGTTGCTTGCGACGATGTGTTCAATGACAGGGTTGCCTTCATACTTTGTCCAACTCCGTCCACGGTCGTTGCTATAAGCGATACTCTGTGTAAACGGCACCTTTTCTGCTGGGGCGTGGCTTCCTGCAGATGTATAAAAATTCACAAGCACTGCCTCGTCGCCTGTCTGGAATCCGCCGGTATTGTTCCAATCGACAACGCCGGAACCTGAGAAAATCGTTCCGAGTTCATCGGGATGGATCGCATGCGGTAGTTGTTTCCAGTGAACGAGGTCAGGACTAACAGCGTGTCCCCACGTCATGTTGCCCCACTTGATGCCAAATGGGTTGTGTTGAAAGAAGAGATGGTACTCTCCTTTGTAATAAATCAATCCGTTTGGATCGTTGGTCCAGTTAGTTTTTGGTGTGAAGTGGTACTGCGGACGATACGTTTCTTTGTAAGCAGTTTGAATCATAATCTGTTCCTTTCTTTTAGGTAAGCGAACTTCATAAGCACGCATAACGTTGTTTCGTAGTCTCAAACGCCTTTTCAAAATTTTTCAGATCAGAATTGCAGATTTTCGAGATTTATACCTCGTTGTTTCAATGGAATATTTTATACATGTTTCTCCATTTTGTCAAGAATCCTGGTTTGATGTCAGGGCTATTTAGTTTTAGACTTTTTGTCCATTTTATCCGAAAAGTCGCGATTCGGAGATCGCTCCTACAGAGGAAAGTCTTAAATAAAAAATCTAAATATTCGGAAAACTAAATAGCCCTGGTTTGATGTCAGGGCTATTTAGTTTTAGACTTTTTGTCCATTTTATCCGAAAAGTCGCGATTCGGAGATCGCTCCTACAGAGGAAAGTCTTAAATAGAAAATCTAAATATTCGGAGAACTAAATAGTCCTGGTTTGATGTCAATAAAAATTTAGATTGTCCCAAAATTGAAATTTTTTGTAAAATTATGCACCCGTTTTGCCGTTCCACGCGTCACTAAATGTTGAGATGAATTGATGGAATTATTTTTTTGTGGAGGCTATAAGTGAAAAACGATGACGTTGAACTAATTCGACGCACCCTTGCAGGCGATAATAACGCCTTCTCTGAATTAGTGGAGAAATATCAAAAGCAGGTTCACGCACTCGCTTGGCGGAAAACAGGCGATTTTCATACTGCTGAAGATATTACACAGGATACATTTCTCAAAGCATACCAAAGACTCCACACACTTAAAGAACCACATCGGTTTGCCGGATGGCTCTATGTCATTGCAACGCGCCGATGCCTCGCGTTGTTCCGCCAAAAACGTCTTCAGACACAAGTAATTGAAAATATTGATACACCGGTATCAAATAAAGATGCTTACTCACAGCATATCGCAGAGGAACAAGCTAAAACTATTGTTAAAGAACAGCAAGAAGTCGTCAAAAAGTTGCTCGCAACGTTGAAGGAGAGTGACCGAACGGTGATTACACTTCACTACTTCGGTGAGATGACGTGTGAACAGATGAGTGAGTTTTTAGGTGTATCTGCAAACACGATTAAGAGTCGGCTGCGCCGCGCGAGGAGCCGTTTGAAAAAGGAGGAACCGATGATCCGAGAAGCAATTAGCAACTTCCAAATTTCACCAAATCTTACTGAGAACATCATGCAAGAAATTGCACGACTTAAACCCACTGCACCTTCTGCAAGCAAACCTTTGGTGCCGTGGGTAGTTGCTGCTTCAAGTGCTGTTTTGATTGTGTTGATGCTCGGCATAGGCAGTCAATACTTGGCGCGTTTTCAGCAGCCTTATAGTTTAGATGCACAATCTGAGATGACAGTGGAACTCATTGACGCGCCTATTGTCCAGAATATTGAGGCGAGACCAGATGTGCTAAATCAACCAGAGGAACGTTCCGATACAGGTGGTAGAGATAACAGTGCTGGTGAGAAATCTAATCAGGCTTTAGGTAATGAAGGAGACTACACTCGGTGGAATCTTCCTAAAGGTGCAAAAGCACGTCTCGGCAAAGGCAGCATAAAAGGTATAAGTTTTTCACCAGATGGCACTCGAATTGCCGTAGGTAGTGCTACAGGTGTTTGGCTTTATGATGCTCACATTGGTGCTGAACTTGCACTGCTTACTGATCATACATCACGCGCAGGGGACGTGGCGTTCTCTCAGGATGGTAAAACATTGGTAAGTGGTATGTACGGTGGCATTTCACTGTGGGATATAGACACAGGAAAACTTTTAAAATCCTTTAGAAGAGAAGAGTCGGCGATAACAACACTCAAAATTATTGACGATGGTAAAACCCTTCTCTGTGAAAGTTATGACGGTTCAGTCCGTTTATGGGATGTAAACACTGACGTAAAAAAAGATTTCTACCCGTCATCCTCACGCGGGTTTAATGGAATGCTGAGATCCATCATTGGACGTGAGATTACAGCCGCTGACTTATACCTTAATAATGTTGACAACAAAGGTATTTTTGCGGTCGGATACGAGAATGGTAAAATTCGGTTGGAGGATGCCAGTAACGGAGAACACTTGAAAACGCTTCAAGGTCATAAAGATCATGTCAACCAGTTGGCGTTTTCACCAGACGGAACTCTCCTTGTTGCTAATACTTCTAATGCTCCACTCCGTTTATGGGATGTAAGCACCGGAAAATCACTAAAAACCTTGACGCAGAATCCAAGATTTCGGGGAATTTTTACGTTTTCCAAAGATGGTAAAACCTTGGCATGTCAGACGTGGGACGGTGAAATTGAGTTGTGGGATGTTGCCTCCAAAACCCTTCGCACCACGCTTGGCGCGAAGTTAGACTCCAAAATTCATCAATTAGCATTTTCGTCAGACTCTAAAAGAGTTGTAGGGGCAAATCGAAACGGTGAAATCCGGGTTTGGGACGTTAACACCGGTGACGAATTGTTGTCTTTTACAACAGGACATATAGGTGGGACTAGCGCATTGGCGTTTTCACCAGATAGCAGCATCTTGGCAGGTGGACAAGGTAAGACAATTCAGTTGTGGAATGCGCGTACCTTGACTCAACTCTCTAACCGTATAGACACTAATGGATACACTGCTTTCGTATTTTCACCAGATGGGAACACAGTGACCAGTGCAAAAGGATTCACATTTACGAAACGAACCCGTGATGCGTTTGTCAAAGAGAGTGTCCTCGGTACGTTGAGTTTCTGGGATACACGTACGGGGAGCAGACTCACTGAAGTTCCAATTGAATCACACAAAGGAGAAGCACCGGAGCTTCCAGGTAAGATAAGTAGTTCAATGTCTACTGGCGGCATGGGTAATAATATAGTAGTGTTTTCTAAAAATGGACACATGCTTGCCACTGCTCTAAATTCGGATCGCGCTACAAAGAGTTCCCGATTCACCGTACTCTTATGGGAAGTATGGGAAGATCCGCGCCGTCAGTCACACTTAACTCTCAAGGGGCATACAGATACCATTAACGCGTTGACATTCACCCCAAACGGTGAAATGCTTGCAAGTGGAAGTGACGATGGTACAATTCGACTCTGGGACTCAAGTACCGGAACCCAGTTGTTGAGTTTGTCTTCAGAAAAAACTAATTCATTAGCATTTTCAATGGACGGAAAAACTCTTGCAAGCGTCAGCAATTTCAGTCAAATCCAACTGTGGAACATTTCTACCGGAAAACAATTGACATCTCTTAAAGAACAAAACGATTCGGTGACTGTTTTGGCTTTCTCCGCTGATAGCAATATTCTTGCAAGTGGTAGCCGTGACGGGGTAATCCAACTGTGGGATATTTCTACCGGCAATAAATTAACTGACCTTAAAGGACATGTTGATTGGGTTAGCACGCTATCGTTTTCACCAGATGGTAAAGCCCTTGCAAGCGGCAGCAGTCAAGGTGCTATATTCCTGTGGCACGTGCCTAAATAACATGACTACCCGCTATTAACCTTGACTCCACACTTCCCAACCACAACTTCCTTTGGCAACCGCTGAAAAAACCTAACACCTTGACAAACCACACTAATCTGGTAAAATAGTACTCCATTGCATCGGATCATCCCGAATAAGTATATTTTTTTGGCATTATGCACCCGTTTTGCACCTAACCCACGTCTTTTATAGTACAGGAGTTATGTTATGAGTGTTATCTTTTTGTCAACGCTGGAAAATGACGATCTGGAATTGCTTTTATCAGAAGGTAACCTATGAAAGAAAATGACGTTGAATTGATTCACCGCATTCTTGATGGTGATGATACTGCTTTCTCAGACCTTGTTGAAAAATATCAACGGCAGGTTCACGCACTTGCATGGCGGAAAATAGGTGATTTTCATTTTGCTGAGGAAATTACGCAGGATACCTTCCTGAAAGCATACAAGAAACTCGCAACGTTGAAAAAACCACACCGATTTGCCGGTTGGCTTTATGTGATCGCAACACATTGTTGCCAAGATTGGCTCCGTAAAAAACAGATAGAGACCGAATCATTAGAGGATATAGATAGTGAGGAACTGGAACCAGAAGCCTATTCACGATATGTCGCGGAACAGGAAGCGAAGGCAATCACTGAAACACAACGTCAAGTCGTCAAAAAACTGCTTGCCACATTGCCGGAGAGTGAACGCACGGTGATTACGCTTCACTACTTCGGTGAGATGACATGTGAAAAAATGAGTGAGTTTTTAGGTGTCTCTGCAAACACGATTAAGAGTCGGCTGCGCCGTGCAAGGAACCGTTTGAAAAAGGATGAACCGATGATCCGAGAAGCAATTAGCAACTTCCAAATTTCACCGAACCTTACCGATAACATCATGAAAGAAATCGCGAGACTAAAACCAGGGGCACCTACTGACGGAAAACCTTTGGTGCCGTGGGCAATTGCTGCATCAAGTGTTGTTTTGATTGTATTGATGCTCGGCATAGGCGGTCAATACTTAGCGCGTTTTCAGAAACCTTATAGTTTGGATGCACAGTCTGAGATGACAGTGGAACTCATTGACGCGCCTGTTGTCCAGAATATTGAGGCGAGACTAGATGTGCTAAATCAACCAGAGGGACGTTCCGATACAGGTGGTAGAGATGATGGTGCTGGTGAGAAATCTAATCAGGTTTTAGGTGATCATGGTGATTACACACGACGAAATTTGCCTGAAGGTGCAAAACGGAAATTCGGAAAGGGTAAAGTAACTGATATGCAGCTTTCTCCCGATGGCACCCGTTTGGCAATTACAGGTCCAGTTGGTGTTTGGCTCTATGATGTCAGCACGGGAGACGAAATCGCACTCTGGACAGGATATAAGCCTAAAACCGAGAACGCTATGCCCCGGGTGATATTCTCGCCTGACGGTAAAAAAATTGTCAGCAGCGGATATGATCATACAATCCGTATCTGGGACGCTAAGACAGGTGAAAGCTTATTGACAATCAATATGCCTATCGGTCCTACGAGGCTATTTAAACTCCTTACTGATGGAACTTGGTCAATACACACTATCCCTGCTAACCAAGAAGTGAAATTGGATAAATTTTTACCTGCTGGTAAAACTGGGTCAATACAGATTATATCTGATGGTTCACTTAGATCTGTTAAATTCTTACACGATAACAAAACGTTGATGATTCAGAATTTGAGCGGCACAATTTGGTTTTGGGACATCACTACTGATAAACAAATAGCCACATACAGTCCAAAACTACCTGAACCTAAGTTGGAAGACTATAAGAATTGGCTTCGAATGGATAAAATTCCCAATCCAGATAAGTGGAATCTTGCAACAGATGCTTTTGTCAATGCAGCAAGAGGTATAGATGTTACTTTTGCGTTTGCAGTTGGAGATAAAAGTGGCACAATTAGTATTCGAGATGGTCACACTAATCGTGAGATAAACACACTTATACGACAAAAACCTCCTACAGACAAGACTAATAATGAACTAGCTTTACCTATTCGAGATCGAGTGAACCGACCAGGCAGAGCACCTTCAATTCCAACAGAACTACCCACCGATTGGGTGAAATGGATTAGTAGACTAAAATTTTCTCCGGATGGCAAAACGCTCGTGAGTTGGAGTAATTACCGGATGGTAGATCGATTGAATGGTAGGTGGTCCTCGCGTCAAGGTCCAACTGAGCTTTGGGATGTTGCCACAGGAAAACGATTGGGCGTGCTACCTTTATTTGAATCGCGCTGGTCGGATGTAAACGTAAAATTTTCAAAGGATGGACAAACCCTTGCGATTACTGGAAAGGGCGGTTGTGCGATATGGGACGTTACAGCGCGCCGTGAAATCGCCATGTTCCCAGGAGAAATGGATGTAAAGTTTTCAGGTAACGGAAAAACCTTCGCCCTTATGGAGAATGAGAGTTTTGCAATATGGGATATCACCACAAGCACCCAAATCGCCTCAATCAAAACGGATCAAGAAAGGTTTATGCTTGAACCGAAACGTTACCCGCATACTTGGGAGGTGCCAAACTATGCCGCAATTTCATGGACTGGTGAGACCATTGCTGCTATAGACAGATTTGGAACAGTAGATTTATGGAAACCTCATAGCAGCACCCAGCTGCACACCCTTACTACAAGTTTTACAAAACCGATTACGACTTTGGCATTTGCCCACAATGGCAAAACGCTTGCAAGTGGCGATGGTTCTGGTAACATTCAACTTTGGGATATAGACACAGGTGCCGCAAGAACAAAATTTACGTCGGACTTAACCGGTTTTATAGGCGGATTAACCTTTTCTATAGATAATACTACTCTTACCAGTGAAAGTAACGGCAATATTGAAGTATGGAATGTTACCACTGGAAAACAGGTTAACACTTACACTGTTTCAGGGGCATCAGATTACTCTACAGAAGGGGTCGAATCCCAAGGAACCATGAGTGGACACGGTGTATCCTTTAGTTGGTCCCACGGCGTAACTGCGTTAACCCCTAACGGTGGAAAAATAGCAGGTCTTCAACATATTTTTTCACAAGACAGAAAGATTGGCGTATGGGATATTTCCACCAATAAACACTTATGTACCGTCACAGATGTATCTCTGGGAACTATAGTATTAGCGTTTACATCTGATGGAAAAACATTTGCTACACGTGAAAAGGATAGAGTAGACTTGTGGAATACATATACCGGAGAACAACTTGCCACGTTCAACGTCCCTAATTATCCTATAAAGCAGGGTGTAACACCTGATATCTATGCGGGAGTGTTCACTCACGACAGTAAAACGCTTGCTGTTGGCGGAAGTAATGGAGATAACTCAATATTTTTATGGGACATTGCTACACAAACACATATCGCAACGCTCAAAGGACATGAATCTATTATCTGCGAATTGGTATTCTCGCCGGATGACACAATTCTGGTCAGTGGTGATGCAAGTGGTGGAATACATTTGTGGGAAATGCCGACCGGTGAGCACCTCGCCACATTCAACTCACCTGGGGGACATGTGAACAAATTGGTATTCGCACCTGATGGCAAGACTTTTGCAAGCACCAATGGACATGCAGGAGGCTCAACTTCTAACGTTGACCAAGGTGGTATTATTTTTCTGTGGGATGTTCCTTCTAAATAGGTGAAATTACCTTTAAATAAATAGGTGAAATTACCTTTAAAAGCCTATTGCGATCCTCATTCAGAATTTCCTTGTAGACAAAACATACGTCTCAAAAACCTTGATTTCGAAAATTAAGGTGTTAAGGGAATTACCCTCTATTTCCCTTCATTCCACGCTTCCCAACCACAACTCCCTTTGGCAACTGCTGAAAAAACCTAACATCTTGACAAACCACACTAATCTGGTAAAATAGTACTCCGTTGCATCGGATCACAGAGCCATTCAGTTTTAAGAGATTATTCGGGTTTCGTGCATTTTTCTTATGAAGATCCGGTGCGGTTAGGAAACCGCACCTACCGGGACTGGGTAAAATTAGGTCAAAGTATGGAAAACTGAATTGCTCTGCATCGGATCATCCCGAATAAGTATGTTTTTTCGGCATTATGCACCCGTTTTGCACCTAACCCGCGTCTTTTAAAGTACAGGAACGATGTTAGGGATGTTATCTTTTTCGCTAATACTGGGAGATAACACTCAGAAATTTCTCTTATCGGAAGGTGACCTATGAAAAACAATGACGTTGAATTGATTCACCGCATCCTTGATGGTGATGACACTGCTTTCTCTGATCTTGTAAATAAATATCAGAAGCAGGTTCATGCACTCGCTTGGCGGAAAATCGGGGATTTTCATATTGCTGAAGATATAACACAGGATACCTTTCTGAAAGCATATCAGAAACTTGCATCTTTGAAAAAACCACACCGGTTTGCGGGGTGGCTTTATGTGATTGCGACGCGCTGCTGCCAAGCGTGGCTCCGCAAAAAGCGGTTACAGACTGAATCACTTGAGGAATTAGACAGTGATGAGTTAGAACCAGAAGCATATTCCCGTTATATCGCAGAGCAAGAAGCGAAGGCAATCGCTGAAACACAACGTCAGGTCGTCAAAAAACTGCTTGCCACATTGCCGGAGAGTGAACGCACGGTGATTACGCTTCACTACTTCGGTGAGATGACATGTGAAAAAATAAGTGAGTTCTTAGGTGTATCTGCAAACACGATTAAGAGTAGGCTTCGCCGCGCGCGGAACCGTTTGAAAAAGGAGGAACCGATGATCCGAGAGGCAATTAGCAACTTCCAAATTTCACCAAACCTGACCGATAACATCATGAAAGAAATCGCGAGACTGAAACCAGGGGCACCTACTGGCGGAAAACCTTTGGTGCCGTGGGCAATTGCTGCATCAAGTGTTGTTTTGATTGTGTTGATGCTCGGCATAGGCAGTCAATACTTGGCACGTTTTCAGAAGCCGTATACCTTGGATACACAGGCTGAGATGACGGTTGAACTCGTTGACGCGCCTATTGTGCTAAATCTTGAAGTAAAATCAGATATCCAAAATCGACTTAGCAGTTCAAATGCGCTTAGTGAAAGAGATAGTATCGGTCAGAAACCTGATGAAGTCTTACTAGCTGCCGCGCAGGCAGAAGGGGAAGACGATGTTTCTGTCTCTAAACAACAGTGGATTCAATCGGCACCGCTTGCAGGAAGTATGGTAGAAGGTTTACTTGCAACCGCTGAGGAAGAACTTTACACTCTTGCTAACGGACACATATACAAATTGCAAAACGATACAACGGGATGGCAACACGTTAGTGATATTAGTTCAATCACTGATGTCCCGCTTGTTGAAATTCCTATGGCAAAGTGGGACAATACACTTTATATTCTTCCATCTAATAAACTCTACGCTTCAAAGGATGATGGTAAGACGTGGGATATAATTCACGAATTTCCCAAAAAATATAATACCCCGAAGGAATTGTTGCTAATGCAACATGCCTTTTACATCGTTTTTGAAACACACGGTGCTTTTCGTTCTGAGGATAAAGGAAAGACATGGGAAAATATAAACGAAGAATTTCCCACCAAACCATATTCTATTGTATCTGTCCAAGACACAGTGTTTACTGCAGCAGGTTCTAAAATCTATCGTTGGGACTCGGGTAGTTGGCAACGGTTAGTAGAATTCCCAGTACCCGAAGCAAGTAATCTTTATTCAATTACTGCAACCAATAATAAGTTATATGCATTTGTAATAAATCATAGATATGATCCTGATAAATTATCGGAGGAACTACAACGAGGTTGGTGGATATTCCGTTCAACTGACTTGGGGAATTCGTGGAAAAATATAACGCCAACACATGTCTGGAAATCAAGAGCAGGATGGCTCATCAATGTCAGACTCGTTGCTGCTGGTGAAACGCTTATGGCAATAGGACAAGGTATGGTGCGCTCTACCGATGGGGGAGATACATGGATGCCACTACAAGCTTATAGCATAACACCTTCGATGTTTTCTAATTCTCCTGTAACGACGTTAAGTGAAGACATATTTTATTTTGGCAGCTGGGACTACGGGCTACAACGTTCCACTGATGGTGGTAATTCATGGGACGTGGTAAATGTTACTTCAAATAAGGGCGGAATTAGCAATCTAATTGTGTATAAAGAAGAAAATAAAGGACAAAATATTCTGCCGATTATTTATGGTAATGTTGGTAATATGGTAAAAACTGCCAACAAGGGTAAATCTTGGAAAACTATTCCAACCGAAATGCCGATAACAACCTGGGATAGTGAAGACCCACCGCACATTACACAGATAGTTAAATCCGGTGGCGTTATCTATGCAAGTGTAGATTATCAAGAAAACGGAGAAAAAGTGCGTCTCTATCGCGTATCTGCAGATGGCAGGAGTTTTGTGCCGATTCAAGATATGCCTGTTTTTGACTCGGGCGAGTTGAAACGCAAATTGCCTCAAAATCTCTTTGTTGAAAAGTTGCAAGAAAGTTATTCTGGCGCGACTCAGTTCTTCAAGCAATTGGTACAAGAGGATGATCGGAAACAAGATCAACTTATAAGGAGAGGTTTACGTGGTGCGTTTGCTGTCAGTGGGAATACATTCTATATGGAATACAACTTTAAGCTCTTCCGATGGGAACCTGGTGATACTGAATGGTATGACACCGAACAGGAAGAAACCGTTGAATTGTCTTTGGACATAGCGATGAGAGATCTCAAACTTGCTGTTTCAGGAAACACCGTCTACGTTGGGAAACGAGATGGACGTCTCGTTGTATCGTTTGATAAGGGAAATAATTGGATTGATCTCACTCCGGCTCTGCCGTTTCCAGTTAAAGCTTTCAAAGAGATTGTTGTTGCTGGATCCACCGTGTATGTGGCAACGGACGCTGGTATCATTACATCAGATGATGGGAGAAATTGGCGTGCTATCATTGATACAGAAGGGTCGAATCCCATAATGGATATATTGGCTGTTGATGGCACAACGCTTTATGGCGTTACTAAAAATACAGGTATCTATCAATTGGAAAATGACACTTGGAAACAGATTGTCTCAGAGATACCGGATAAGGTAACTTCTCTTGCTGTTGATGGGAACACGTTATACGTCGGCACACAAAACCGTGGTATGCTTCACTTCAATCTTGAAAAATAATGTAGTAAAGTCTATAATAATTGATATTTGGTCGTTGTGTTGATTTCAAACAAATTACTGTGAATGTCCGAGGCGCAATTCATTGCGCGACTACAAACGCTTTTAACCAAGAAAATAGCATAGGCATTTTTAGATTATACAATAAATCTGTGTAATTTGTTAGGGCGGCACCAAATGCCGCCCTTCCTTATATCTATCCTCCTTTTTCCTCCAAAATTCTCTTTTGGCAGAATTATGCAACCGTTTTCCTCCTAAGTCGCGTCACAAGGTTTCAATATCAAATACTGAACCTATTCTTTCTGGAGGCACCTGATGAAAAACAACGATGTTGAACTAATCCAACGTGTTCTTGCTGGCGATGAGACCGCTTTCGCTGAACTTGTGAATAAGTATCAAAAGCCGGTTCACGCGCTTGCCTGGCGAAAAATTGGGGATTTCCACATCGCTGAAGAGATAACGCAGGATGCCTTCCTGAAAGTGTATCAAAGACTTGACACCCTGAAAGATCCGAATCAGTTTTCTGGGTGGCTCTATGTGATTGCGACGCGCCGATGCTATGCTTGGCTCCGCAAAAAACGGATACGAACACAACCGTTTAAGGACGCAGAAACAACGATGACGCAAAGAGATGCTTACTCAAGACATGTCACTGAAGAAAGGTCTAAAACTGCTGTTGAGGCACAACGCGAAGTTGTGAAGAGGCTGCTCGCAAAGTTGAAAGAGAGCGAACGTACAGTGATGACACTCCACTATCTCGGTGAAATGACATGTGAAGAGATTAGCAAGTTCTTAGGTGTGTCTGCGGGAACGATTAAGAGCCGACTACAACGTGCGCGGAATCGTTTACAAAAGGAGGAAACGATGATTAGAGAAGCACTCGACCATTTCCAAATTTCACCGAACCTTACCGATAACATCATGAAAGAAATCGCAAGACTAAAACCAGGGGCACCTACTGGCGGAAAACCTTTGGTGCCGTGGGCAATTGCTGCCTCAAGTGTTGTTTTGATTGTGTTGATGCTCGGCATAGGCAGTCAATACTTGGCGCGCTTTCAGAAGCCGTATACCTTGGATACACAGGCTGAGATGACGGTTGAACTCATTGACGCACCCATTGTGCTAAATCTTGAAGTAAAACCAGATATCCAAAATCGACTTGGCAGTTCAAATGCGCTTAGTGAAAGCGTTAACCACGGTGAGAAACCCGATGAGATTATATTCGCTGCTGCACAGGCGGAAGGAGAAGATGAGGTCTCTGTTCCAAAACAGCAGTGGATTGGATCTGAACCCATCAAAGGGAGTACTGTGTTTGGTTTACTTTCGGCACCTGAAGGGGAGATTTACGCCTTTGAAAAACTAAGTTTATACAAATTGCCTGCTAATGGAAAGGAATGGCAATATATCTTTGATGCTAGTACATTGGTAACCGCTTGGCTAGGCAATTCACCTATCGCAAAATGGGAAAACACCCTCTACATTATACCATATAACGAACTTTACGCTTCTACGGACGATGGTAAGACGTGGGAATTAGTGTATTCATGGTCAGAAGAACATAGGTCTCTTATTGACATGGTTTTAACAGAACAAGCGTTTTACCTCGCTTTCAGGAACGGTATTTTACGTTCCGAAGACAAAGGCAAAACATGGAAGGCAGTCCAGGATGGGTTAATAGGAGATATCAGTTCTATAGTCAAAATCCAAAACACGTTGTTTGCTGGAACAGACAATGGACTCTACCGCTTGAAGGATGACAACTGGCAACGTTTGGAGTTTCCAGTATCCGTCGGGAGGATCCATTCAGTTGCCGTGACTGAGGAGAAGCTTTATGTTGCAGCAAGGATGAGTAGGGAGGTGTTTGATCCTGAAAAAGTATCACGACTGGAGGAGAATTGGAGGATATTTCGCTCAAGTAACTTGGGGAATTCGTGGACAGATATTACCCCGACAAACGCTTGGAGCGTAAAAGGGTCGTCAATCTTTTTTAAACTTATTGCTGCTGGTGAAACGCTCTTAGCCATGGAGGAAGGTATGGTGCGTTCAACTGATAGTGGAAATACCTGGATGCCGGTACAACCACCAGAGTCTTCTCCTTCAACAAGTGAGAATTCTCCTGCAGTGGCGTTAAGTGAGCAAATCTTTTATGTTGGTGGCCGAGACGGTCTCCATCGTTCCACTGATGGCGGGAAATCGTGGCACGCCATAAATATAAATCGGAGAATCCAAGGGCAAGTGGATAACTTAATCGCATTTAGAGGAGTTGATGAACGGAGAAATACACCTGCGGTTCTCTACGCGAATATGGGAGGACAAATAGTAAAAACTGCCGATAAGGGAAAACTTTGGAAGTTTGTTGGTATGGAAACACCAAAGTTTGCACCTAATAGTGTAGCAAAGCCACTCATTACCCAGATGGTCGAATTTGGCGGTGTTATCTATGCTAAGGGTGGAGATTCTCTTGGCAATGGTAGTGGAGATTCTCTTGGCGATGGTAAAACACGGCTATATCACGTATCTGCAGATGGCAATACCTTAATGTCAATTCAAGGTATGCCAATTTTTGATGCACTGGGATTAAGATACCATTTGTCTGGAAGAAGAAGTAACTCTTTTGACTCACCAGAGTCAGAAAAGTTGTTCATTGAACGGTTGCAAAGAAGCTCTTCTGGAGCCACCCAGTTTTTCAAACAGTTGGCTAAATGGGATCCCGAACAACCGGATGTGTATATTAAATTAGGGTTTCATGGACCTTTTGCGATCAGTGATGATGCCATCTATATGGAGTATAACTTTAAACTCTTTCGATGGAAATATGGTGATACAGAATGGTCCGAAACCGGTGTAGAAGAAACCGTTGATTTGTCTATGGACATAGCAATGAAAGATCTCAAACTTGCTGTTTCAGGGGACACTGTCTACGTCGGGAAAAGGGATGGCACCCTCCTTCGATCATTCGACAAAGGGAATAATTGGAAAGAGATTCCTGGGAATCTTATGTTTCCTGTGCCAGTTAAAGTTTTCAAAGAGATCGTGTTTGCGGGTTCAACGGTGTATGTAGCAACGGATGCGGGAGTTTCTACGTCAAGTAGCGGAAAACAGTGGCAAGTCGTCCCTGACGCAGAGGGAACGAATCTTATTATGGAAAAACTGACTGTTGATGGCACAACGCTTTATGGCGTTACTAAAAACACAGGTGTCTATCGTTTGGAAAGCGGCACTTGGAAACAGATTGTCTCAGAGATACCGGATGGCGTGACTTCTCTTGCCGTTAATGGAGACACGTTATATGTTGGCACAGAAAACAGCGGTATGCTTCACTTCAATCTTGAAAAATAATGTAGTAAAGTCTATAATACCCAATTATCCCGAAGATGGAGATGTCACCTCCGAAGTCAAGGTATGGGAAATTCACTATCCACCTGACATTAAATCAAATCCAAAATATCTCGCAACAGAACCGCCTAAATAACAAGGGAGATTAACAATGAAAAGACTTACCCTTTTTCTATTGATCATGATGACACCAGGGTTTGCTATGGCGGAAGCAGAATGGGAGAAGGCTGCCAGAGGTACGGACGCGCGTATCTACCCGTGGGGTAACAAATTCGACTTTTCTAAACTAAACTATTTTCCACATCATGAGAAGTTATCTCCCGTCGGCAGTTTTCATGATGGTGCAAGTCCTTACGGTGTACTGGATATGGCAGGCAGCGTAGCGGAATGGTGTATTGACATTCACAAAGAAAAGAGAATCGTTCGTAACGGTGGATGGAATGCTATCCGCTTACAACTCCGATGCACCTACAGAGATTCACAACTACCTACATATCGACACTACAACCTCGGCTTCCGATGCGTGAAGGATGTACAATAAAGGAGTATAAAATGCGAAAACTTATTTTTACCGGTGTCATATCGGTTCTCGTAATAATAGCGTGGATCGGTTATTTGAAGTATAACACAAAGAAATTCATTGAAGAGTGGTCTTCGGAACCGCTACCTAAACAACAAGTCAACAGCACTGTGAAGGATTCCACAGAGACTTCCGTAGATGGCGTAGCCAAAACCGAACAAGCGGGTCTTGAAAACACACTGTCGTTTTCACCAGAGGATACACCGGAAGATGTCGGACAATCTAATGATTCCGATGCCGGCAAGGGAAGTATAATGGGCGTTCTGGATCCTGAGCAAACACCAGAGGGAACCGGGATCTCTCCGGAGTTAAAGAAAGTTTTCTCAGAATACCATAATCTCTATAAGAAATCCGAAGAGTTAAGTTATGTGCTTGGACCACTTATAATCCGATCAGTTGAAATGTCACAACGGTTGACAGTAATTGGACAGGAACTCTCCGCGGCAAGAGATGAAGCAACAAAACGTAAAATACGATCGGAATGGGCCGCAATAAATAAATTGATTGAAGAGGACAGATCAGGCACCTTCAAACTTCAATTCAAACTTCAAGACGAAGCTAGGCAATTGGCAAGTGAGCGGTTACGTATCATTAATGAATACGGTTTTGAAACCGAAAAAGATTTTTTGAGAGCTCATCGTAATGATTATGAAACTTGGGTATCTGATGAATCGCTCACTCCGCTCTCTATATTCCGTAGGTGATTTTAGTTGTTGACAAAAGTATTCGGTTTTACCATCGTTTTTGACCTATTAGTAGACCATTCGAATACGTTGAGGAGTCTATATCAAGCGTTATTACGTAATAGACATTATAGCGATTTAATTGCAATTTGTGATTGGTCAATGTTAATATATTAATAAGTAATTATTTTTAAGGTAGACCGATGACAAGTTATCAAGATCTAAAGGATAAACCGAAACGCTTCCAGTCTTTGACAGGGCATACTCTTAAAGAGTTTAGTACACTCGTTCCCTATTTTTCCAAGTGTTTTTTAGAGTTTGTTCAAACAAACACGCTTGATGGAGAACCTCGCAAAAATAGGCATCGTAGACCTGAGATCTAAGGAGGATCCAGAATGAAAAAAATCTACATTTCCATTATCTTAATTATATGCTGTATCAGTTTACTTACATTTTTGATACTGCACATCCAGAATAATTTCAGTCAAAAACTGAACACGAATAAAACCAGTTCTTATAAATTAAAACCGGTTGTAGCGGATCAAGAAGAATAAGAAGATTTAGTAAAATCCGTAGAGTCTAACTTTTCTGAATCGGAACACCCCAATGAACAAGAAATGAAGGATGCATCCGAGGGTGCTCTATTATCCACATCGGAATCATCTGTCGGGGAGGAATCTGCCTTTTCACAACAGATTTCATTGATGAAAGGGGAGACACCTGACAAGACAGAAGAAGATGCACTTGAGTCTGAAACTGAAGATTCGAAAGAACCTGAAAATATCATTCAAGGACTTACCCAACAGGAACAAAATCAAATCATTGACAAGTTTTTCCCTCTTATAAGTGTCCTTGCTGACTATGGTGTTGATATAAGTGTGGGGGGTGTTAGATGTCCTTTATGTGGTCATCCCGATGATTTTATCATCACAAGAGATGGAAATACGTGGTAGTGCGAAACGTGTTCAAACACTTCTCACGACACTATTGAATTCGTTGCCAAAGTAAAAAGTATCAGCCGAAACGAAGCGCGTAAATTTCTCATCAAAAAAGCAGGTTATTAAAGGACAGGAGCGTGGTTGGTGGATATTCCGTTCAACTGACCTTGGCAATTCGTGGACAGATATAACGCCGACAAACGTATGGCCCCTAAAAGGATGGTCACCTGCTCTCAAAATGATTGCTAATGATGAAACGCTTTTGGTGATGGAACAGGGTATGGTACGCTCTACCGATGCTGGAAACACTTGGATGCCACCACAATTGCCAGGAACCACACCTTCAATGAATAGCCAACATAGACCTGTTGTGGTGATTGAAAACACCATTTATGTCGGTAGTCAAGATGGACTCCATCGTTCCACTGATGGCGGCAAATCGTGGGACATGATAAAAATCACTCAGGATAAGGAGAGGAGGGTATTTAGAAACTTGATCGTCTATAAGGGAGACGAAAAAAGGCAAAACATGCTGCCGACTCTCTATGGGATAGTTGACGTAGGATTTATAGTAAAAACTACTGACGAGGGTAAGTCTTGGAAGGATGTTCAAGTTGAAATACCCATGACTGCTCCTTTAAGAGAAAACCCACCAAGGTATATTCAGATAATCACATCTGGTGATGCTGTCTATGCTAAAGGTGGGACTATTGGTGCAGGAAAGATGCGTCTCTATCGCGTATCTGAAGATGGGAACACATTAGAACCTATTCAAGGCATGCCTACCTTCGACTCGCTTGAATTAAGAGAACATCTGTATAAATCTCAAAATCTCTCTATTGAAGCGTTGCAAGAAAAATTTTCTGGAGCGACCCAATTCTTCAAACAGTTGCTCCAAGCAACTTCTCAAGAGCAGGATACACTCATCCAAAATGGGCTTCGAGGACCGTTTGCAGTCAGTGATGATACGTTCTATATGGAGTACAATTTTAAACTCTTCCGATGGGAACCGGGAGATACAGAATGGCAGGACATCGGACAAGAAGAAACTTCGAATAGAACATGGCCAGATCTCAAACTTGCAGTATCAGGGGAGACTGTCTACGCAGGAAAACGGGATGGCAGCCTTGTCGTATCGTTTGATCGTGGAAATAAATGGATTGACCTAACTCCGGTTCTGCCGTTTGCTGTTAAAGCTTTCAAAGATATAGTGTCTGCGGGTTCCACGGTACATGTAGCAACGGACGCAGGTATCATTACATCAGATGATGGCAGAAATTGGCATGCTATCACCGATGCAGCAGGAAGACACCTCATTATGGACAAATTGGCAGTTGATGGCACAATGCTTTACGGCATTACCAAAATGACACCTACCTTTCCAAGGATAGCTGCCTTCCGCTTGGAAAACGGCACTTGGAATCAAATTGTCACCGAGATACCATATCTTGACACATTGGAGAGTAGTGATCTCATAACTTCTCTCGTTGTCGCTGGGAACATGCTGTACGTGGCGACTGAAAGAAACGGTGTTCTCCACTTCAATCTTGAAAAATAATACAGAAAAGCTTATAATACCAATTATCCCAAAGATGGAGATGTCACCTCCGAAGTTAAGGTGTGGGAAATTCACTATCCGCCAGATATAAAATCAAATCCAAAATATCTCGCAACAGAACCGCCTAAATAACAAGGAGAATCACAATGAAAAAATTAATCCTTTTTCTATTCATAATCATAACACCAAGTATTGCTGTGAGTGAACCGCCTAAAGGCATGGTGCTAATACCCATAGGTGAGTTTACCATGGGCACAGATGATCCTAACGCACCTGATGACCAACGTCCCGCACGAAAAGTTAATGCAGATGCATTTTACATAGACAAGCATGAAGTTACAAATGCCCAATTTCAGGAATTCATCTTGGCAGATGGATACAACAAACGTCAATTCTGGACAAAAGATGGATGGGACTATATTCAGAAGGAGCGGTTTTACTTCAGTTACCCAGCAAAGAAAAAGTATCGTATTGACAAACCGCTCGGTTTCGGCAAGAATCACATCTCCTCTGCACCTGATCACCCAGTTATTGGTGTGAGTTGGTATGAGGCATTCGCCTATGCCAAATGGGCAGGAAAACGTCTGCCTACAGAAGCGGAATGGGAAAAGGCTGCCAGAGGCACTGATGCACGCCTTTATCCATGGGGCAATGAATTCGACTTCTCTAAACTCAACTATTTTCCACACCACGAAAAGTTGTCGCCTGTCGGCAGTTTTCCTGATGGGGCGAGTCCCTACGATGTGCTGGATATGGCAGGCAGCCTTGCCGAATGGTGCGCCGATAATACGCATGGTAAAGATACAAAAGCCATAAGGGGTGGTGGATGGAATTCCATGCGACTCCACCTGATGGGCATACATCAGGAAGCAAAACCACATACACATCGTTCCTATTCGCTTGGCTTTAGGTGTGCGAAATCCGTAAAAGATAGGAGTAACTAAAATGAGAAAACTATTTGTCGTCGGCATCGTGAGTGTAGTTGTATTGATTGCATGGTTGTTATTTCTAAATCTTGACATGAAACGTTTCGAAAGTGAAACTTCTGTTGATCCGGTGCCGCAACAAGATTCAAAAAATGGTTCCAATAAGGGGTTCGTACAAAACGAAAACACACACGACATCTCCTCTGCCCCCACTTGAAAATGCTGAGAAATCTATCCAATCGACGGAGTCACCTGAATCTGTTACCCCCGTGAATAATACTGATACAGACAAAGGCATACATCAGGTGACACTGCTTCGGTTGTTAACCCAGATGATCCACAACAAACACCGACAGACACAGGACTCTCACCTGAGACAATAAAGTTATATAAGGATTATCGTAGTATAGCTAAGGAAATGAAAAAATATAATACCGAACAACTATCTTCCTATGCAAAATCAGTTACTCTACATTAACAGACAATAAAGTTATATAAACGTAGGAAAGAAATTCATAATCAACTCGTTAATGATATTCTCGATCGAGCAACAACAATTGCTATGTATAAGGAACTTGATGAAATACGGGCATGGAGTGACGAGAATTTGACAAGCATGTTTGAACTTCAGGGTATAGTCCATCAGATTGAAGAAAAAAGATTAACCCTTTTAAAAGAAAATGGTTATCCATCTTATGATGAATTTTCGACCGTTCACGGGAAAACTTATAGAACTTGGGAGTCAGAGCAAACCAACGAATAAATCTTGACGCGAAAACACGGAAACACCGTGAATTCGCGAATAATCCAGAGAAACCCTCTGAATAAATCTTGACGCGAAAACACGGAAACACCGTGAATTCGCGTCCAGAGAAACCCTCTGGTTTTACGTTCACTGGCTTACTCCGATGGACAATATTTCACTCTAATAACAAGGAGAATTACAATGAAAAAATTAATCCTTTTTCTATTCGTAATCATCGCACCAAGTCTTGCTGTGAGTGAACCACCTAAAGGCATGGTGCTAATACCCATAGGTGAGTTTACCATGGGCACAGATGATCCTAACGCACCTGATGACCAACGTCCCGCACGAAAAGTTAATGCAGATGCATTTTACATAGACAAGCATGAAGTTACAAATGCCCAATTTCAGGAATTCATCTTGGCAGATGGATACAACAAACGTCAATTCTGGACAAAAGACGGATGGGACTATATTCAGAAGGAGCGGTTTTACTTCAGTTACCCAGCAAAGAAAAAGTATCGTATTGACAAACCGCTCGGTTTCGGCAAGAATCACATCTCCTCTGCACCTGATCATCCGGTTATTGGTGTGAGTTGGTATGAGGCATCCGCCTATGCCAAATGGGCAGGAAAACGCCTGCCTACAGAAGCGGAATGGGAAAAGGCTGCCAGAGGCACTGATGCACGCCTTTATCCATGGGGCAATGAATTCGACTTCTCTAAACTCAACTATTTTCCACACCACGAAAAGTTGTCGCCTGTCGGCAGTTTTCCTGATGGGGCGAGTCCCTACGATGTGCTGGATATGGCAGGCAGCCTTGCCGAATGGTGCGCCGATAATATACATGGTAAAGATACAAAAGCCGTGCGTGGCGGCGGTTGGAATTCTATGCGACTCCACTTGAGAAGCACCCACCGAGTAACACATCCGCCGACATTTCGATATTACAATATCGGTTTCCGATGCGTTGTGGATGCTGAATGATGGTTTGTAGGTCGGGTATAGCGTGCGAAACCCATTAGCCATCAATTTAAGGAAAGAACTCGTTTGTAGTCGCGCAATTCATTGCGCCTCTTTTCTTTGAATATAAGAGGCGCAATGAATTGCGCGACTACGAACGCTGATATTCTCGTCCTTTGCGTTATTTGAGATGTTGATACAAAAAGGTGCAGTTAGGAAACCGCACCTACCGTAGTTGGAAACCGCTAAATTGACGGCTATGGGTATAGCGTGCGAAACCCGACTTACAAAGGTAATGGTATATAAGGAGGTTTAATATGTATCGTATTGTTTTCACTATAATCATAATGTTATGCTGTCTCAATCCCTTGTGTTATGCAGCGGACATCTCCATAGAAGAACTCATTAGCGGCGTCAATCAGGCGCGGCTGACGATTCAAAGTGGTGAAATTCAAACAGAAACAATAGAGGAAAAAGCTGCCAGAAAAACCGAAGAAGAAATTGCCGCATATATCCAAAAGAATAAAGAAAAGGATTTGAAAGAATATGAGCCCTATTTAGGTGTTGATGCGGAAACGTTTGAAAAGGATTATGTCATACCGAAACTGAATTACCTTGCCAATAGGTACCGCCAGCACACAGTAGAACAACACGCGACAACTCTATTCCAGATTATGGATCCAAATACCGCTGCCTTCCCTGAATTGTATCAATATAAGTTAACGTTGGAAAGTTCACCAGGGCTTTCTCTTGATAGCGAACCCGCGCAAAATCACCATGCGGGTTTAATCTACTTCCTTGCTTATGACCTGCAAACCCAAGTGAGATTAGATATTGGAGATATTATCACTACCAAATCCTTACCGAGCGCAGTTAAAATATTTGATTCTGATGAATATTTCGGATACGGGCATTATTCATTGCTCGGTAGGCCTTTTTTCCGTGTACCTGCCGGTGCTAAACATCTTGGTAAAGAAAGTATTGATGACAGGGAATGCCATGTGATCATATTTACGAACGATTACAAACAGAAAGTCAAAATTTGGGTGGATGACTCTATAGATTTTTGTATTCGCAAATTTGAATCTCTAAGCGATTTGGAAACGGAACACATCTCTTTCCGCATGGAATATAAAGATTATCGGAAATTTAACGATGTATGGTATCCTACCAGCATAGAAGAAACAAGTTATAAGAATGATGGCACGATATATCGCCGCAAGATGGTTAAGGTCACATCTGCGGAATTTAACGTGGACTTTCCAAAAGATTTCTTTAAGATTGATAGAGATTATTTTGGTCAATAGGATATTCGGTTCTTGTGGGGGCTTTCCAAGCCCAACATACTGTGGAAAACACCACTACAATAAAGTAAGGAGGTTCACCATGTATCGTATAGTTTTCACCATAATCATAATGTTATGCTGTCTCAACCCTTTGAGTTACGCAGAAGAAATCACTTTAGACGAACTGATACGCGGCGTAAACAAGGCACGTCTCAATATCAAAAGCGGCGAAGTCATTAGCAAAATAACACAACATATCGAAACCGAAAAAACTGAGGAAGAAATTGCTGAGTCGATCAAACCGGATAAGGTACGGGAATTGGAAAGATTCAGTCCACGTCCTGACGTTGATGTGAATAAGTTTAAACAGGAATATCTAGCGGCTTATCTTGACTATAGAGCAAGTTGCTTTCGCAAACGCGACCAAGTTGAGCAGGCAACCACACTCTTCCGTATTTTAGAACCAAATGTCCCGGATCGTCCAACAGAATATCAATACAAGCTAACAATGGTGGAAAGACCGAGGATCCCCCTGGATCAGATGTCTGAACGGTTCCATCCATCAGATTCACTTTTCCTGCTCGCTTACGATATGCAAACCCAAGTGAGAGAACACATAGGCGATGCCATATTTACTACAGGAAATGTAAGTTTTTATGATTCCGATACGTATGGTGGTTTCGCGCCTTTTTCGTTGTTTGGCAGGTCACCTTATGGCGTGCCACAGGATGCTAAACTAATTGGAAAAGAAACGATTGACGATGTGGAATGTTACGTCCTCGCTTTTAACCTTTCAGACAATAGGTTAAAAATGCAAATATGGGTTGATCCTGTCAAAGATTTTAGTCTCCATAAATTTGAACTACTTATTAATGCCCCAACAAGACAAATTCGATGGGGTAATGAGTTTAAAAAGTTTAAAAAGATTGGAGATCTGTGGTACCCGTATATTATGATAGACTCCAACTATAGACGAAATAACGTGATGGCTAACCTTTACACGGTTGAAATAATAGATGCTGAATTCAACGTGGACTTTCCAGAAGATTTCTTTGAGATTGACAAAGTCTACTACGAACCGCCGAACATGGGGCAACTCCCTGATGCAGAACCAATACCTGAAACGCCGGCACCAGACACAAACAAACTTCTGCTCTGCGGTCCGAATAGTCTTTTGCACTTATGTGGACTGCTAAACGTTGATGCGAATATAGATGAACTCAAGAAGTTGTCTGAGTTTGACCCTGAGAACGGCACAACGATGAAAGGACTTGAAGTAGCTGCTATCTACAAAGGCTTAGCACCAAAGGCTGTCGTATCTTCACTGGAATTGCTCAAGGGTAATAAAGTGTCGCTGCCTGCTATCGCGCATATCAATACGAACCATTTTGTTGTCTTTGAATCTGTAGACAGAGACGGAGTGAAAATATCAGATTCTGTTCAGAAGGACAAAACCCACATCACTTGGGACGAACTCTATGGGATATGGCGCGGAGAACTCCTCGTTTTTGATATAAAGAAGGGTGTGAAACAAGAACCTGCGCCATTGGCATTCTCCGACGCACCAGTCTACAACTTCGGAAAATTACTCGCTGGTAAGGAAGTTAAACACACTTTTTCCATCAAAAATGTTGGACAAAAACCTCTGAATATCCTTGGGATTACTGATACCTGAGCGTGCACATCCTCTCTCGTGACATTTAGAGAGATTCAACCGGGAAATATAGGAAAGATTTCATCTACCATGAAACTTCCGCATGGAACTTATCAGATTGAAGAAAGTATCCTCGTCCAAACGGATGATCCGATACATAAAACATTAACGCTAACACTCAAAGGTGAATCATATCTTCCGCTCAAAACATTCCCGGAAATATTTGCCGTGGGTAGGAAAAGTCCGCTTCAGAAGCATTTGGAAAAACGGATATCCTTACATTTACAAGATGGTGTAAAACTTATCGGTGCAAGAACCGATTCCGAGCACATGTTAGCAAAGTTGGATACAGATGGGGACATTCCGATGGCAAGCCTATTCCTGCTGAAAACACTGCCTGTTGGATCATTTAATCAACATCTATTGATTGATTATACCTACAATGGTGAGAAAGCTACCCACGTAGTTTATGTTCATGGTGAGGTGGTTGAGGATTGAATTATAACTTCCACTTAAATTGTAGGGCAAGGCCTCTGTGCCTCGTCACTGACATCTCATGCAGTTTTCGTAGGTCGGGTAGAGAAAAGCGAAGCCCTTATGTGTCAAGTTAAGCAATTTATACCAAATTAACTTGATTAGAAGTTTTCCGATAAAGTCAGCAGTGCGAGGCACGGGGACCTCGTACTACAAATCCTGTTAATTGGGTATTATCTCCCGTCGGGAGTTTTCCAGAAGGATCAAGCCCCTGCGGTGTGCTGGATATGGCAGGCAGCCTTGCCGAATGGTGTGCTGACAGTAACAAAGAGAAGAAAATTGTTTGCGGTGGTGGATGGAATGCAATTCGATTTCAACTCCGATGCACCTACAGAGAGGCACAATTACCTACATATCAATACTATAACCTCGGATTCCGATGCGCAAAGGATGCCGAGTGAAAGGAGAATATAAATGCGAAAACTTATTTTTGCAGGTATCATAACGATTTTGGCTGTGATAGGATGGATCAGTTATTTGAGGTATGACACAAAGAAATTCATTGAAGAGTTGCCTCAGGAACCGCCCCCTAAACAACAAGTCAACGGCACTAAGAAAGATTCCAGCGAGACCCTCGTAGATGGCGTAGGTGAAACCACACGAGCGGGACAGGAAAACACATCGGCATTACCATCAAAGGAAAAGCCGAAAGATGGTGCACAACCTGATGAAATCGGTGCTGGCACGGGAAGTGATGTGGACGCTTTGGATCCCGAGCAAACACCTTTGGACACCGGAATCTCTCCAGAGTTAAAGAAAGTCTTTACTGAGATACGTCCAATCTATAAGCAAATGAAAGAGATAGTTGGTGAGATAGGAACAGGTAATAATCAAATATCAA
Source organism: Candidatus Poribacteria bacterium (assembly GCA_965237835.1). Lineage (GTDB taxonomy): Bacteria > Poribacteria > WGA-4E > WGA-4E > WGA-3G > MSPOR6. The sequence continues at coordinate 4,410,942 of OZ250160.1, forward strand.
AATTAAGTCAACGGCAGCAAGAAATCTTATCGGAAGTTGATTCGATTAACGATGATGAGATAGAACGCGAATTGCTTGAAGAATATAATGCATCAATTAAGTTAGAACAAGAAATAGGACAGGCAATAATAAGGCTTCAAGACAAATTAAAACCGTTTGTAACTGAATTGAGACGTATACTCAGTGAAAACGGCTTCCAATCCCAACTTGAATTTGAAAAAGCACATATAAATACTTATGAAACATGGGAATCCGAACAATAACACCTTAATGCGCTACAAATGGTGAAACAATGTGGGCTACATCTCATTTCAAAACTACGAACAGATGCTGCGCTGCATTTTCCACCGACGACACCTTATGCCGGAAAGGGACGCCCCCGCACCTACGGTGATCGTTTCAACCCACGACAGATTGACGCAAAATACTGTGTTTCTACCGACACGATCGGAAATCTGAAAACCGAAGTATATCAAATGAAACTACGTCACAAAAAGTTCGCAGACAGACTGAACGTAGTTTGCATCCTCAAGACAAACCTGACCACAAAACAGCAAGCACACGTCTTAGTGTTCAGCTCTGATTTGACGATGAACGCTGAAAAAATGATTGATTATTATGCCCTGCGTTTTCAAATAGAATTCAACTTCCGTGTTTAGTACGTTAGATCTTAAAGCACGCTACCGGGGGCGAAGTATTTACACGAAACATTAAAAACACTTCCGCAAAAACCTGAACCTATTGTTATTGAACAAATCGCTGAACATCTGGGATGCATCGGTGCTATTCATCAAATGCAACCTGAACTAAACCCTGGATAATTGGCGAAGGTATTGTAGCACAACTCGTTATATTTAGTTTTGACTATAAAATAAGCAGATTCTATCTGGACGGTGCAAATACCGTCCATTTTCACCTCTATCCTCTTTTCCTCCAAAATTTACTCTTTTTGCAGAATTATGAGACTTTTTCTCTTCAAATCGCGTCACTATATGTTGATGTGAAATGATGAACTTCCCTTTTCCAGAGGTGTCTGATGAAAAATGTTGATATTGAACTCATCCAACGTGCCCTCAATGGTGATGATACTGCGTTCTCCACTCTTGTGAAAAAATATCAGAAGTCGGTTCACGCGCTTGCGTGGCGGAAGATTGGAGATTTCCACATCGCCGAGGATATCACACAGGATACATTCCTGAAAGCCTATCAGGAACTATCAACACTGAAAGAACCACAGTCTTTTGCGAGTTGGCTCTATGTGATAGCGGCGAACCGATGCACAGCGTGGCTTCGTAAGAAACGTCTGTGGACGCAGTCGTTGGAAAATACCAATAGTGCGGAGTTGGAAAAAGCGACCTATTCCGACTATGTCATTGAAGAAAACGAACGGGCAACGGCAGAAGCGCAACGCGAAGTCGTCAAAAAGCTGCTTGCAAAGTTACAGGAAAGTGACCGGACGGTCATCACGCTCTACTACCTCGGGGGAATGACGTATGAAGAGATAAGCAGGTTTTTAGGTGTATCGGTAAGTGCGATTAAGAATCGTCTTTACCGTGCGCGACAGCATTTAAAAAAGGAGGAACCCATGATAAGAGAAGCTTTAGAGAATTTCCAAATCACACCGCATCTCACTGAGAACATCATGCGAGAGATTTCGCGTATCAAACCCGCTACACCTACAGGTGGCAAACCTTTAGTGCCGTGGACGATTGCTGCTTCAAGTGCTATTTTGATTGTGTTAATGCTTGGTATAGGAAGTCAATACTTAGTGCGTTTTCAGCAGCCTTATAGTTTGGACGCTCAGACTGAGATGACGGTTGAACTTGTTGATGCACCTGTCGTGCTAAATCTTGACGCGGAGCCGGAGGTCCGGCGTCAATTTGGGAATTTAAATGCACTTGGTAAAAGCGATAACAACGGTCAGAAACCCGATACGGTTTTATTGGCTGCTGCACAAGCGGAAGGAGAGGACGAGGTTTCTGTTCCTAAACAGCAATGGATTCAGTCTGAACGCACCATAGGAAGTAGGGTAGAAGGTTTATTTGCAACCTCTGAGGGAGTACTTTACACTGTTCATGATGCACACATATACAAATGGCAAGACGATAAAACGGGATGGCAACAAGTTAGTGGTGACATCAGAGACTATCATGATAGGTTGACTAAAGTTAATGAGTTAACTAAAGTTCCGATAGCAAAGTGGGACAATACCCTTTATATTGTTTTAAAAAATTTACTCTTGGCTTCAAAAGATGATGGCAAGACTTGGAAATTAGTTCATTCATGGGCAGGTTATCATGGTCCACCAAAAGAATTGGTACTAGCAGAACAAGCGTTTTGGGTCATTTTTTACAACCGTGCTTTCCGGTCTGAGGATAAAGGCAAGACATGGAAGGATGTGGACAATGAATTACCCGCAGATTTCAAATCTTTGGTAGCGATACAAAACACGGTATTTGCTGCATCAGGCACCGGGCTCTATCGCTGGAATACCGACAGTTGGCAACGTTTAGAATTCCCCGTGCCTGAAGCAATAGATGTCATCTCAGCCGCAAGCACTAAAGATCGACTGTATGTAATGGTTATGTTAGGTCCGGACTTTAATCCTCAGGCAGCATCGGAGGGGCGACAACGTACTTGGTGGATATTCCGTTCAACTGACCTTGGCAATTCGTGGACAGATATAACGCCGACAAATGCATGGCCTGTAAAAGGGTGGCCACCCGATATCGAACTTGTTGCTGCTGGCGAAATACTTTTGGTGATGGGACGGGGTATGGTGCGCTCTGCAGATGGAGGAGATACCTGGATGCCGCCACAAGATCCTTCCACTCTCTCTATGAAGATATGGGGTTATTTGCCCTATGCTGCATTAAACGAGCGTGTTTTTTATGTCCATACCCGTAAAGGTTTCCATCGTTCCACTGATGGCGGCAGATCATGGGACAAGGTAAATTTCACTCAGGATAAGAGGCGGTTGGGATTGGAAAACTTAATCGTGCATAAAGGGAGCGAAAAAATGCATAATATGTTGCCGACTCTCTACGGGATAGCTGGAAGAGATATAGTAAAAACTACTAACAAGGGCAAGTCTTGGAAGGCTATTCAAGTTGAAATACCAATGACAGCACCTACCAGAGAAGACCCACCATGGATTATGCAGATGGTCCCATCCGACGGTGTTATCTATGCAAAAGGTAGAAGTCATTACCCAATCGGAGAATTGCGTTACTTTCGCGTATCTGAAGATGGGAAAACGTTAGAACCTATTCAAGGCATGCCTACCTTCGACTCAAGGAAATTAAGTGATTATCTGGGTAAGTCTCAAAATCTCTCAATAGAAGCGTTGCAAGAAAAATTTTCGGGAGCAACCCAATTCTTCAAACAGTTGCTCCAAACAACTCCTCAACAGCAGGATAGATTCATCCAAAAAGGGATCCAGGGACCGTTTGCTGTCAGTGACGACACGTTCTATACGGAGTATAATTTTAAACTCTTCCGATGGGAATCGGGAGATACAGAATGGCAAGACATCGGACAAGAAGAAACAACTGAATTGACTTTGGACATAGCGAGGAGAGAACTCCAACTTGCCGTTTCAGGTAACACTGTCTACGTCGGGAAACGGGATGGAAACCTCGTCGTATCATCTGACAGAGGAGATAATTGGATTGATCTCACCCCTGCGCTGCCATTTCCTGTTAGAACTTTCAAAAAGATTGTGGTTGCTGGGTCCACCGTATATGTAGCAACGAACGCAGGTATCATTACATCAGATGATGGGAGAAATTGGCGTGTCGTCACTAATGCAGAGGGGACAAATCTTATCATGGAAGAATTGGCTGTTGATGGCACAACGGTGTATGGCATCACCCAAAAAACGGGTATCTATCGCTTGGGGAGTGATAGTGGCACTTGGGAACAGATTATCACAGAGATACCGGAAAGCGCAACTATGAATATAGCGCATAATGGAACTTCTCTCGTTGTTGCTGGAAGCACTTTATACCTCGGGACACAAGTCAACGGTATGCTTCATTTTAATCTTGAAAAATAATAGAGTAAAGCCTATAATGATATGAACACTATTGACAGCGCGCTTACATGAAGATTAAGAATTTAAATCGGTAATCCCGATTTCCACAGGACCGGTAGGTGCTGTTTGTAACCAATGCAGAATACCACACGGGGAATGCCTTAATGGCATTCATACCGTTGATTTGGCGTATTCTGCCGGAACTTATGGAATATGCGTCGGATAACCGTTTTCGCGAACGATTCGGTGCGGTTAGGAATGCAGATCGCATTTGGGTGAGTACACCGCAAAACCGCACCTACCGGTAACGGAGCAAATTAGAATTACCTAATTTATTTTTTAATCTTCATCAAAGCGCGCCTATTGCAGATAGTATACGTATTTTTAGATTTGACTATAAATTCAGTGTATTTTGTCTGGGCGGTGCTAAATGCCGCCCTTCCTACCTTTATACTTCCTTCTTTCCTCCAAAATTTCTCTTTTTGCAGAATTATGCAACCGTTTTCCTCCTAACTTGCGTCACTATAGTTTGATATGTGATTAATCAAACTATCGCTTTCTGGAGATACCTAATGAAAAACGACGATGTTGGACTTATCAGGCGAATTCTCACTGGTGATGAAATCGCTTTCGCTGAACTTGTGAAAAAGTATCAAAAACAGGTTCATGTGCTGGCGTGGCGGAAGATCGGCGACTTTCATATCGCTGAGGACATCACCCAAGATGCCTTCCTGAAAGTGTATCAGAGACTTCACACCTTGAAAAATCCGCATCAGTTTTCTGGGTGGCTCTATGTGATTACGACACGTCTCTGTGACACATGGCTCCGCAAAAATAGGATTCAAACGCAACCGTTGGAGGACGTAGAGACAACGATGATACAGAGAGATGCTTATTCACAACATGTCGCAGAAGAACGTGCTAAAACAGACGTTGAGACACAACGCGATGTGGTCAAGAAACTACTTGCGAAGTTGAAAGAGAGCGAACGCACGGTGATGGCACTCCATTACCTCGGTGAAATGACGTGTGAAGAGATTAGCAAGTTCTTAGGGGTGTCTGCGGGAACGATTAAGAGCCGTTTACAACGTGCGCGGAACCGTCTACAAAAGGAGGAAACAATGATTAGAGAAGCGCTCGACCATTTTCAAATTTCACCTAACTTAACTGATAACATCATGCGTGAGGTGGCACGACTTAAACCTGCTGCACCTTCTGCTAGTAAACCCTTGGTGCCGTGGGCGATTGCTGCTTCAAGTGCTATTTTGATTGTGCTGATGCTCGGCATAGGCAGTCAATACTTGGCACGTTTTCAGAAGCCGTATACCTTGGATGCACGGGCTGAGATGACGGTTGAACTCGTTGACACGCCCATTGTGCTAAATCTTGAAGCAAAACCAAATATCCAAAATCGACTCGGCAGTTCAAATGCGCTTAGTGAAAGCGTTAACCACGGTGAGAAACCCGATGAGGTTATATTCGCTGCTGCGCAGGCGGAAGGAGAAGATGAGGTCTCTGTTCCAAAACAGCAGTGGATTCAGTCTGCTCCTTTTGCGGGGAGCCATGCAGGTAGTTTATTTTCCACACCTGAGGGTGATCTCTATACTTATACTTTTCTGAACATCTACAAATTGCCTGCTGATGGAGAAACGTGGCAATACATCACTAACATTCGAGATATGAATGCTTCTGTATATCCATTTGATGCCCCTATAGCGAAGTGGAAAAATACGCTGTATTTTATGTGTGCAGCCGAACTTTTCGCTTCAACAGATGATGGCAAAACATGGCATTTACTTCACTTATTGGATAAGGGCACATATAGGAATCCTATTGAATTAATCCTAACGAAACAAGCGTTTTATATGGCATTTAGCAACGGTGTTTTTCGTTCCGTAGATAACGGCAGAACTTGGGAAAAGATTAGTGATGAGAGGTTGGGAATGATTGATGCCTTAGTTGGAATCCAAAACACCCTTTTTGCTCAGACAAACAATGGTCTTTACCGTCACAGTGATGACGGTTGGAAACGCTTGGAATTTCCTGTATCCGCCGGACCAGTTTATTCAATTGCAGCAACTAATGAGAATCTTTATGTTGCAGTAGAGTTGAGTGGAGACTTGTTTGATTCTGGAAAAGCATACAATGAACTACAGCGTACTTGGTGGATATTCCGATCAACTGATTTAGGTGATTCGTGGACAGATATTACACCGACAAACGCCTGGCCTGTCAAAGGGTGGCCTCCCGTTTTTAATCTTATTGCTACCGGTGAAACACTCTTAGTAATAGGAAAAGGTATGGTGCGCTCTACCGATAGTGGAAATACATGGATGCCCCCACAATTACCACATACCTCACCTTTAATGTATCTTTTTGATCCTGCTGAAGCGGTTAACGATAGCACTTTTTATGTCTGCGGAAGTCACGGACTCACACGTTCCATTGATGGCGGTAAATCATGGGACATTGTAAATATTGGTAATGAGGGTAGAATTGATAAACTAATAGCGTTTAAAGAAACCGATAGCGAGCAAAACAGGTTTCCGACGCTCTATGGGAGATCTGGAAATAGTATAGTAACAACTACTGATGGGGGTAAGTCTTGGAATATTGTTCAAGTAGAAATACCTATGACAGCACCTGACAGAGAAGATCCACCAAGTATCACCCAAATTGTCAATTCTGGTGGTATTACCTATGCAAAACGTGGAGAGGACCATGCTTATGGAGATTTGATTTTATATCGCGTATCTTTAGATGACAGTAAGTTGGAGCCGATTCAAGGTATGCCTTTTTTTGAATCATGGAGGCTGAAAAGCCAATTGGTTCATAATTACCCTATTGAAAAGGTGCAAGAAAGTTATTCTGGCGCAGCTCAATTATTCAAGCAGTTGGTCAAAGAGGATAAACAACAACAGGATAGACTTATCCAACTGGGGTTCAATGGCGGACCGTTTGCTGTTAGTGGAAATACATTCTATTTGGAATACAACTTTAAACTCTTCCGATGGGAACCCGGTTATACAGAATGGTACGACACTGGACAGGAAGAAACTGTTGAATTGACTATTGACATAGCGAGGAAAGACCTAAAACTTGCCGTTTCAGGGAACACCGTCTACGTTGGAAAACGGGATGGACACCTTATCGTATCGTTTGATAAAGGAAATAATTGGATTGACCTCACGCCGGTTCTGCTGTTTCCTGTTAAAGTTTTCAAAGAGATTATTGTTGCTGGGTCCACCGTGTATGTAGCAACAGACGCAGGTATCATTACATCAGATGATGGAAGAAATTGGCGTACCGTCACCGATGCAGATGGAACTAATCTCATCATGGAGCACTTGGCTGTTGATGGCACAACCCTTTATGGGATCACTAAAGATACAGGCATTTATCATTTAGTAAGCGGCACTTGGGAACATGTCGTCTCAGAGGTGCCTGATAACATAATTTCTCTCGCTGTTGCTGGGAACACGCTGTACGTAGGTACCGAAAGAAACGGTATGCTTCATTTTAATCTTGAAAAATAATAAAGATGGCGTATTTTCTCTGGGCGGCACTGAATGCCGTCCATTCCTACCTTCCAAGAGAACCTAAGCTCACCTAAAGTTACGCCTTGATGATTATCTTTATGAAGTTTAAGTATTTAAATCGGTAATCCCGATTTCCCCAGGTTCGGTAGGTGCGGTTTCCTAACCGCACCATTAGCGTCAATTTAGCGTTCCTCCAGGTCCGGTAGGTGCGGTTTGTAACCGCACCGAGTCGTTCGCGAAAATGGTTATCTTAGGCATATTCCATAAGAGCTGGTGCGGTTACAAACCGCACCATTAGCGTCAATTTAGTGATTTTTCAAATATGAGAAATGCTCTTCAGTCCCGTAGGGACTATATGTTTATAGCACCCAATGTTCTCAATCTCTTTCGCTCCGTAGGTGCGATATTTTTAGAACGTTTTTGTTGGACATATCGCACCTACGGAGCGAAAGAGACTATTATACGTCTTTCTATAAACATATAGTCCCTACGGGACTGAATATAAGACAGTCTCAATAACCATGCCTATTGAGAAGGGTTCATAAAAACACAGATATTTCCTTAAATTGACGCCTATGGTGCGGTTTCCTAACCGCACCGAGCATTGCGAGAAAATTACCGAATTGTTTTTTTTATCTTCATTTAGATAATTTCATAAAGCATCTCCTGTGAACTAAAATGTTGTACTCTCTGGTAAGTTAGAGTTGCATAAATATGAAAAAAGAGTGGAAAATGGTATAATATTGACACATTATCCATTTTTTCTCTTTTCTTTATATTTTTGCAGAATTATGCACCAGTTTTCCTCCTAACATGCGTCACTATAGAATGATCGGAGGTAATTCCATGAAAACCACTGATGTTGAGCTCATCAACCGCATTCTCAATGGCGATGATACTGCCTTCACTGAACTTGTGAAAAAGTATCAAAAATCGGTTCACGCGCTTGTGTGGCGTAAAATTGGAGATTTCCACATCGCCGAGGAAATTACACAGGATACATTCCTAAAGGTATATCAAGGATTAGCGACACTGAAGAAGCCGCAGAGTTTTGCAAGTTGGCTTTATGTGATTGCCGCAAATAATTGTGGTACGTGGCTGCGTAAAAAACGTGTTTGGACGCAGCCGCTGGAAGATACAAGCAGCTCACAGTTTGCAAAAACGACATATTCACAATATGTCGTTGAAGAAAACGAACGGACTGCAGTAGAAGCTCAGCGCGAAGTTGTCAAGAAATTGCTTGCAAAACTACCAGAGAGTGACCGCACGGTTATCACCTTGCATTACTTTAGTGAAATGTCAAGTTCAGAGATTGGCGCATTTTTAGGTGTATCGGCAAATACGATTAGGAGTCGTCTTCGTCGTGCACAGCAACGTTTAAAGCAGGAGGAAACAATGATTAGAGAAGCACTCGACCATTTCCAAATTTCACCCAACTTAACTGATAACATCATGCGAGAAGTCGCAAGACTTAAACCTGCAACATCTTCTGGCAGCAAACCCTTGGTACCGTGGGCGATTGCTGCTTCAAGTGCTATTTTGATTGTGCTGATGCTCGGTATAAGCAGTCAATACTTAGTCCGTTTTCAGCAACCTTATAGCTTGGATGCACAGGCTGAGATGACAGTTGAACTCGTTGATGCACCTATTGTGTCGAATCTTAATGCAAAGTCAGATGTACGAGCGCAGCTTGGAAGTCCCGATGCTCTGGGTAAGAACAATGGAGCTGGAAAGCAAGTCGATGATGCCGCTTCACTTGACATAGGAACTATTATCGCTAAGATAAAGCACTACGATAATGCGGTCACCTCCGTAACTGGTGATTTCATTATTGAACGTCATAGAAATTATGAAATTAGCGGAAATCCAATCATTGATGATTTAAGCATCAAACGCAATATAGAGCCGCGAATTGAGAAAAATGAATATAAATTGACATTTGAAGGTGAGAAAGTTCGGGTGGATGGGGGAGCAGGAGGTTTCGGTCTGATTCAGTATTGGGATGGAAAGCAGCAATGGGAGGTGTCTTCACCAGATAAACCAGGTAATTTACTCTTCAAGGTTGAGATTGCATCGAACAAGGAGATTACAGTCCTGGAGAAGATTCAACAAGCGTTCAAACAGGTAGGCATTGAAATTGCTGACGACGTGCACATTGTCAAAGGCGAGTTAAAGAATAGTCACAGGATCATTGAGAAAGATAAAACCTACTTTGTGTTGTTCGTGGGAGAGACAATGGTGGAGGTTTATAAACACAATGTTGGATATGCTGTTCGGCCACATTGGGCAATTAGGCCCCATGACGGCGATCCGAGATGGTGGTTCACCTTCCCAAGCGACAGATCAGACAATACCTATCTATCGCAACCGCTTTGGCATTTGCTGGAAAAATATGAGAGTGAACTAATAGGAAGCGAGGTATTGAACGGAGAAAAGACCACCGTTATTCGTCTAATAAAACCTGCTCGGACCATTGGGGACCGCAAAATACGTCCTCAGCACTTTAAACTCTGGATATCACATGACAAAGGTTTTCGCCTTGTTAAATCGGAAGAAACATTTACTTCAGAAGATCCGAGAGAATGGAGTCCATTCAAATTTGGTGTAACCTATATTAAAACCCGAACAATTGAATATCACGAATACCTGCCAGATGTCTGGTTTCCTAAGAAAATTGAGATGTCCATTGTTCCAAAAGTATCTTCGGAACACCAGAATGGAGAGAATCTCCTATTCAAAGATGTATTTATCACAAAACAGTGTCAGATAAATACCGATGTGAGTAAGTTACTTCGTTTAGATTTATCTGCTGATACACCAGTTTTAGATTACAGTGTCGGTCACTCGCGCCCGGTGAGCGACCTTGAAACCAAACCGAATTTCCAGACGCAACCCGATAGTTCCGATGTGCCGAATAAGAAGAATGTGGCTGTGCAGCAAGTCTCTGATTCCGCCTCTCAAGATTCGCAGCAATGGCACCTGCCCGAAGGTGCTAAAGCACGTCTCGGTAAAGGCCGGATAAATAAAATCGCGTATTCCCCAGATGGTAAACGTCTGGCTGTTGCGAGTTCAATTGGGATATGGATCTATGATGCACACAGTGGAAAAGAACTTGACCTGCTAACAGGACATACGGACTGGGTCCGGAGCGTAGCGTTCAATCCTAATGGAAACATACTGGCAAGTGGGAGTTCGGACGGCACCATCCACCTGTGGGATGCGCGCACCAGCACACATCTTCGGACGATGACAGGGCATACGTCCAGGATAACGAGCGTAGTTTTTAGTGCGGACAGCAAAATGCTGGCAAGCGGGAGTAAGGATAACACCATCCATCTATGGGATACGCAGTCAGGCGAACTCCGAAAAACTCTCAAAGAGCATGCGGACTGGGTCTTTAGCATGTGGTTCAGTGCAGATGGAAAAGTGCTGGCAAGTGCAAGTAAGGATAACACCATTTGTTTGTGGAATACGCAATCAGGCGAACTCCGAAAAACGCTCACCCTTGGGCATTCTCAAGAGATCTTTGAAATGGCGTTCAGTGCCGATGGAAAAACATTGGCAAGTTGGGGTTGGGAGAGCCCCATTTATCTGTGGGATGTACAGACAGGTGAACTGCAGAATACTCTCGCATTACAACAAATGGATGTTGTCAATGAATTTGCGTTCAGTCCAGATGGAAAAACACTCGCAAGTGCGATGAACAACGGCATTGTCCATCTATGGAATGCACAGACAGGTGAACGCCGCCGAATCCTCATAGGACATACACATTTTGCCCTTAACGTGGTGTTCAGTCCAGATGGAAAAACGCTCGCAAGTGGGAGTTACGATTCTACCATCCGTTTATGGGATGCACAGACAGGAAAACTCCAAAAAACGCTCACAGGACATTTGGGCGACATTTTGAGTGCGACGTTCAGTCCTGATGGCAAAACACTTGCCAATGCGATTGATGATGACACCATCTGTTTATGGGATGCACAGACAGGAAAACTCCGCCAAATTCTCGAAAGGCAGGATGTGCCATCAATCACGTGTGTGGCATTCAGTTCCGATGGTAAAGCACTTGCAAGTGGGGGGCATTCTCGCGCTATTCATCTGTGGGATGTGCAGACTGGAACACTCCGAAAAACTCTCACAGGACATAAGGAAACCGTCACGAGCGTGGCATTCAGCCCAGATGGGAACACCCTAGCAAGTGCAAGTTGGGATAAGACCATCCATCTATATGATGCACAGACTGGAACACTCCGAAAAACGCTCACAGGACATACGGACTGGGTTATGACCGTGGCGTTCAGTCCAGATGGAAAAACACTCGCAAGTGGGAGTAAGGATAACACCATTCGTTTATGGGATGTGCAGACAGGAGAACTCCACAAAACCCTTACAGGACATACGGAGGTTGTCTTTAGTGTAGCGTTCAGTCCTGATGGAAAAATGCTGGCAAGTGGGAGTCATGATGGTCTCATCAATCTGTGGAATGCGCAGACAGGAGAACTCCTTAAAACCACAGAACATACGGACTGGGTTATGACCGTAGCATTCAGTCCAGATGGAAAAACGCTCGCAAGTGGGAGTAAAGATAGCACCATCCATCTGTGGGATACACAGACAAACATAGTCCAACGAATTTCCGTGGGGCATACGGACTGGGTTATGGGTGTGGCGTTCAGCTCCGATGGAAAAACGTTGGTAAGTGGTAGTAATGACGGCACCATGCTGCTGTGGGAACATAAACCTGACACAACTCAACCATAGTGAGTCGAATAATTATTTAGGAACGATAATTAACGTTGATACTTTCCACTAATCCTGGAAATCTTCAATATATATTGTATCGCAATAAGTAGTTTTGGACTTAGAAAAAATTTTTAAAAATTGCTATAAAACCTTGTGTAGACAAGGTTTATGTGGTATAATATAGGTAAGAAAAAAGGGAGGTTGTTGCCTCCCAATTAACCTAAAAAAGCAGAGTTGCTTTTTCTCGGTTTAATCTTACCTGATATTGTATCAGAAACCGTCAGAAAAAGCAACTCCTATTCAGAGGAGTATTCTAATGGACTTAATCAAGGTCATGGAACGTTTCCCGGATCAAGAGGCGTGTATAGCACATTTGGAGAAGATACGTTGGAAGGGTTCACCGAAATGTCCGCACTGTGAAGGCACCCATATCGGTAGACGCACAGAAACGGAAGAAGGGCGTATCGGTCGTTGGAATTGCCACGCGTGTGAGGTGAGTTTCAAAGTCACCTGTGGCACGGTGTTTCACGGTGCGAAGATAGCGTTGCAGAAGTGGTTTTTGGCAATATCGCTGATAGCGAATGCGAAGAAGAGTTTGTCAAGTCATCAACTGGCGCGCGATTTAGATTTGAATCAGAAGACAGCATGGTATATCATGGTTCGTATACGTGCGGAAATGGCAAAAAAAGGCGGTGCTTTGCTTGAAGGTATCATTGAGGCTGACGAAACCTATATCGGTGGGAAGCCTCGCAAGAAAAATAAGCGATCCGATGATGAACCCGCTAAACGCGGGCGTGGCACGGATAAGGACGCAATCATCGGGGCAGTCCAGCGGGGTGGCAAGGTTGTTGCGCAACTTGCACCGAATTTGACTGGGAGAACGATCCTTGAGTTTATCCGAAGTGCGGTTAATCTGAAGGACTCGGAACTGATTACCGATGAGTTTCAAGCCTATAATCTCATCGGGAAAGAAATGAAGCACGCTGTTATCAACCACAAGGTGCAGTTTGCTGATGGTGATACCCATACAAACACGATTGAAGGCTTTTGGTCGCTTCTCAAACGCGCTTGGTATGGACAGCATCACCATTATCAGACAGGATACACACCGCTATATGTTGCTGAAGCGTGCTACAAGTATAACTATAGGAGTGTTGACAGCATGTTTGACAAGTTTGTCAATGAGAGTATGAGATGAATAGTGTTAGAGATACCCAGTTCTTTGAGAGGGGGCTTTTTGTCATCAGCTTGTTTGCGAAATAGGTGCATAGTGTCCAGAATGTGCGGTATGCACTGCCAAACAAGTTATTTGATACGTTTTACACGGGTATCGTTCGTGGGTTCGTCATACTCTGTTAGAAGTAGTGGCAGGATGCAACGCAAGGTGCGTTGCACTAACAGCCCTGCCAAACGAACTTATGGATAGTATACAACAGAAAAAAAATGTCAAGAAAAAATCTGAAAAATCTGAAAAATCTCAAGTCCAAAACTACTTATTGCGTATTGTATTTTGTCTGGGCGGTGCTAAATGCCGCCCTTCCTTATATCTATCCTCCTTTTCCTCCAAAATTTACTCTTTTTGCAGAATTATGAGACTTTTTCACTTCAAGCAGCGTCATTATATATTGATGTGAAATGATGAACTTCCTTTTTCCAGAGGTATTCAATGAAAAATGTTGATGTTGAACTTATCCAACGTGTCCTTGATGGCGATGATACTGCGTTCTCCACTCTTGTGAAAAAGTATCAAAAATCGGTTCACGCACTTGCGTGGCGGAAGATTGGAGATTTCCACATCGCCGAGGATATCACACAGGATACATTCCTGAAAGCCTATCAAAGACTGTCAACACTGAAAGAACCACAGTCTTTTGCGAGTTGGCTCTATGTGATTGTGGCAAACCACTGCAATACGTGGCTTCGAAAGAAGCGTTTGTGGACACAGTCGTTGGAAAGGACAAGCAGTACAGAATTGGAAAAAGCGACCTATTCCAACTATGTCATTGCGGAAAACGAACGGGCAACGGCAGAAGCGCAGCGCGAAGTCGTCAAAAAGTTGCTTGCGAAGTTACAGGAGAGTGACCGGACGGTCATAACGCTATACTACCTCGGGGGAATGACGTATGAAGAGATAAGCAAGTTTTTAGGTGTATCGGTAAGTGCGATTAAGAATCGACTCTATCGTGCGCGACAGCACCTAAAAAAGGAGGAACCCATGATAAGAGATGTTTTAGAGAACTTCCAAATCACACCTCATCTTACTGAGAACATTATGCAAGAAATCACACGACTTAAACCCGCTACACATACAGGTGGCAAACCCTTAGTGCCGTGGGCGATTGCTGTTTCAAGTGCTATTTTGATTGTGTTGATGCTTGGCATAGGCAGTCAACACTTATTGCGTTTTCAGAAACCTTATAGTTTGGATGCACAGGCTGAGACGATGATTGAACTTGTTAATGCACCTATTGTAGTAAATCTTGACACGAAGCCGGATGTCCGAAATCAACTTGGTAGTTCAAATGCCCCAAGTAAAAACAATGGAGCTGGTCAGCAAACCGATGACGCGGCTTCGTTTGACTTAGACACGATTATCACTAAGATAAAGCACTACGATAATGCTGTCACCTCCGTAACTGGTGATTTTGTATTTGAACACCATGAAGGTCCGGGAATCGGAAAAAAAGAATATACGCTGACGTTTGAAGGTGAGAAAGTCCAAGTGGAGCAGGAAGAGGGATTCCCTCTCATAGGGTATTGGGATGGAGAGCGCTCCTGGGAGGGAGAAAAAAAATTAAGGATGATCTTTGAATTTGAAATTGCTCCTGACAAGGAGAAGACGAACCTTGAGATGATTCAACAAGCATTCAAGCAACAAGGCATTGAATTGGCAGACGATGTACGCATCGTCGCTGGTGACGAACCTGAGAGTTTTACACTTGTTGAAAATGAGACAGGGATAACCTACTTTTTTTGGTTGGAGGGAGAGACTACGCTGTTGGTCTATGATTATCATTTCGAATATAGTGTTCGATCTCAGTGGATTATCCCCTCTAACTATGATCCGAGATTTTGGCTCACCTTTTCAAGCCTCGGTTCAAACAATTCCTATCTATCCGAACCGTTTTGGCATTTGCTTGAGAAACATGAGAGTGAAATTATTGGGAGTGAGGTATTGAACGGTGAAAAGACATCTGTGATTCGTTTAAATATACCTGCTTGGTCGAAAGGGGGCTTCAAAAAACCTGCTGAGTCCTATAAATTCTGGATTTCTCATGATAAAGGTTTTCGACTGGTTAAGTCAGAACGAGCGTTTACCGTAGAGAAGAAGGCGGAATGGGGTCCCTTCAAAGCGGGTGTAACCTATATCAGGACCCGAAAAATTGAGTATCACGAATACCTACCGGATGTCTGGTTTCCTAAGAAAATTGAGTCGTCTACTGTTCCAAAGGTATCACCAGAACAACAACAGAATGAAACGAATTTCATTTACAAAAATGTCCTTCTCACGAAACAGTGTCGGTTAAACACCGATGTTACAGAGTTCCTCAGTCTGGGTTTACCTCCTGAGACACCTGTTTTCGATTATGTGAATGGTCAACCGAGTTCAGCAGGCGATGTGTTAAACCCTAAGCTCAAACCGGATATTCTGACGCAATATGAATCTGACGAGCAAACCTATGATCCCGCGCCGTATGATTTACCAACGGTTATCACCAAGATGAAACACTATGATAGTGCTATCGTCTCAGCAAGTGGTGACTTCGTCATTGAACACCATAGAGGTTCAGGGATCGCGAAAACGCAGTATGCCTTGACGTTTGAAGGTAAGAAAATCCGGGTAGAACAAAAAAGGGATTTTCCTACCTTAGATAAGGATTTGCCGCTCATAAAAAGGCTGTTGCCGCTCGTGAAGATTTACGATGGAGAACGGCAATGGGAAATCTATAAATACAAAAAACTGCTCTTTAGTGTTGAGGTGGCATCTGACGAAGAAAGTACAGTCATCAAGACAATTCGACAGGCGTTCAAGCAACAAGGTATTGAACTTGCTGGCGATGTCCGCATCGTAGCGAGTGAACAGCCGGATAGTTACACACTTATTGAGAACCAGACAGGTAAATCCTATTTTATCTTCTGGGAGGCAGATACAACCCTGAAGGTTTATGATCTCCATCATCTCGAATATGGTGTTTGGTATCAGAGGAATATTCTTTTTGACCTCGATCCGAGATATTGGCTTACTTACCGAAGTGAAGATGAAAGTGCCTATCTCACCGAACCGCTTTGGCAACTCCTTGAAAAGCATGAAAGTAAACTTCTCGGTAGTGAATTACTGAACGGCGAAGAGACTTCTGTTATCCGACTGAATTTACCTAAGCAGTCTCTTAAACTCTGGATTTCTCATGACAAAGGTTTCCGGCTGGTTCAGTTGGAAAGAGCATTTATCGCTAAGAATCCGGCGGAATCGGAGCACTTCAAAGTGGGTGATATCTATGTAGAGACACGGAAAATAAATCATCACGAATACCTGCCGGATGTCTGGTTTCCTAAGAAAATTGAACGGTACTATGCCCCGATGACAGATCCGGATCCGCAACGCAAGAATCAAGTCATTCTAAAGACCGTTGTTCTCACTAAGCAATGTCGATTAAACACGGATGTCGCTGAGTTACTCCGTTTAAGCCTACCTCCCGATGCTCATGTTTTCGGTTTAAAGCCAGAACTTGGTGCGCCAACAGCGGAAAAAGTCGCATATTTACGTCAAGAAATTCCTCGAACTCTTAATCTCCGTCTTGACATGTTCAAATTGATTGAGGAACTTGCCGAATTTCACGCGAAAGATCCAGACCTCTCTTTGCTAAGGAGTCAAGTCTATGAGGAATCATATCAACTCATGAGGACTATCTTTGATTTGTGTCATCGTTATAGTCGACTAATCCATGATGACTCGGCTTTCGAGTCAGGCGGTGAATTTCACGACCTCATGAAACAAAACCACATCGGCATTTCCAGAGAATAGCGGAATAACACTGAATCCGAGAAGTGCGATGATTTGTTTGGCTAGGTTCCTGTGCCTCGCCTTCGGTTTTTGGATTGAAGTATGTCCTCTGTAGGAGTGACCTCCGGGTCGCGACGCTACCTAAAACGAACTAATACCAAATTAACTTGATTCGAAGTTTTCCGATAAAGTCAGCAGTGTGAGGCACGGGGACCTCGCACTACAGATCCCGTTAATTGGGTATAAAACCGCATACTGAACAGCTCTACGCTCTTTCCAAGCATATACACTATTAGTTGGGTTTATGGTATAATTCTACTAACAAAAAGAGGGCAAATCGAGCAACATGGATACGATCCTCCTCCCTCTCATTATCTGTAATACCCAATTAACTTGATCCCACTCGGTATGTGCGGTTTCCTAACCGCACATACCGTCCGGGAAATAAGACAAATCCCGTTAATTGGGTATAATACATTCAGAGACAACAGAATCGGAGAAAAAACAATGAAAAAAGATTTTGCCTTTTCTATTTTCGCAATACTCAACCTGATGTTCCTCGCGCTTTTTTACGTTGGGTGTAGTTTAAGCACACTTGAACAGAACCCAAAAAACGCATTAGATCCGCCTCAAAAACCTGAACCGACTCCCGCAAAAACAGAAGAGAGCATCTTCACCGTAATTGAGATAGAAGATTTAGAATATCCGACACTCGCGGTTTCTATCCGACTACCGTATCGCGTCAATCCAAACAATACCGTTGTTTTGGCAGCAAAGCATGCGTATATCACAACCGAAAAGCATCTTCACGTCATTGATGTTTCTATTCCGCAGCTTCCATCTTATCTGACTACCCTTGCGTTTCCCGATGAAATTGGTAAAGTCCTTGCCTCTGGAAACCGTCTCGTTGTAGCTGGTCATCAGAAGTTTCATCTCATCAACATCTCAGTTCCTGCACAGCCTGTTATTCAATCCACCACGCATTTACCCAATCAAAATAGGATCAAAGATATGGACGTTCGGGACTCGCACCTCTATGTTTTGGGCGAGGACAACTATTCACTATACATTTTTTCCTTAGAGTTCAGACAAGCGCAACTCGTCAAATCCAATAAACTGGCGAAACGGTGGTGGTTGCTAAGTCCGGAAACCGAAGCCCCCAATGTGAAGCAGTTTCTGCCTCCGTCTGATATTCCTCATGAGCCACTTCTGTCTCAACGCGGGTTTTTACAGTTACACCCTAGCACCTATGGAATAATTCGCTCATCAAACGAATTTCTGGTATCAAATGACTTCGATAGTAAAGCGAATGACTTACAAAGTGAACGGGAGATACCGAGGAATAGAAACCCTGGAGGTCTGGGTATAATGGACGCCTGCTGGATTGATGAAGTAAAGAGAAGGATAAGAGTAGGCATGACGGCCGGCTACAGCATAAGAGAGGAATATAGAGGACATTTATCTGAGAAAGGAAAAAAGACATTCAATCGCCAAAAACCGAGAATCACGTATACTGTTGGTGATGGAAAAATGCAGCAAATCGCACCCGATCCGTTGATTGAGAAGGTAGAAATCAATAACAAAACTTTTGCAGGACGCATCACAGATTTTCAGATTTCAGGAACTCTGCTTCATATAATCAGCGAAAAAGGGTTCTTTACTATTTTCCGTTTTTTTGACATCTCTAAAGAAAATAGAGCAAAAGCAAAGGTTTTATCCACCACCCCGCTTCAAGCCAGCAGACCGATAAGCATAGCCATCGGTAAACATCACACTTACGTGTTAGCCATGCCACCAATAAAAGAGAAATGAAAATCTTTGCTACCTTCAAATCAACTTATAGAACGTCTGCGTAGATAGAATATCTGCGTAGGATTTGCGACAGTAATGTCGCAGTCTACGGCATGGCACAGGGTGTTGCGGATGTTCACCATCTGATAACCCAGTTTTAGCACAAAGACCGCCGTTGCCTTCATTACTCGGGTGTCCATACCGAGTCAACTAAAGCAGTGGAGACGATGCCTCACGGGAGAGCACGGTGCTTCCCCATTGGCGTCAATTTAGTGATTTTTCAAATGTAAGAAACCCGCTTCAGTCCCGTAGAGACGAAATGTTTGTAGAAAAACGTACCGAGAGCCTCTTGAGTTCCGTAGGAACGATATGTTTATAGAAAAACGTTATAAACATTCCGCCCCTACGGAGCTAAAGAATTGGGGGTGCTTCCGTTGCTATAAACATTGCGTCCCTACGGGACTAAAGAGCATTCTCATATTTGAAAAACGCCTAAATTGACGCTTATGGTGCGGTTTCCTAACCGCCCCGGGTTGTGCGAAAATGGTTATCGGACGCATATTCCATAAGATCCGGCAGAATGCGCGTGTGGTATTCTGCATTGGTTAGAAACCGCACCTACCAAACTTCCAAGTAATTCTAAAATCTACCATAAATTGGTGTGACTGGTACAAATTGAGCTTAAAGTTCCGCACTGACCGTCATTTCTAAACGATGTTCAGGTTTGCGCTGTTGGGTTGAAAGTAAACGGTAATTGAGTCGAAAAAGCAGATCGGTAAATTTGCGTAACCTATAATCCGCAGTAGCGCGGACTTCATGGCTGATTCCTTCATAGAAGTAGTATTGTGCGAAAGGAATACCGCCATCGCTTTTGCCGTAGCCAAGTTCATGGTTAACATCAATACGTCCCTTACCAAAAATACTATATGTCAATCGATTTTCAAATGAAAAGGTGCGTGTCTTTGCATCAGACTCTTTATCAAGTCGTTCTATGTCGGTTGTGCGTTTGTATCCACCTGTGCCGCTCCATCGGATCGCACGACTCAGTTCATATTGGAATTTCAATTCCGTTGTCTGCTCAAATTGGCGTAAGTCAGAAATAGGTGATGATAAAGATTCATCCATACTTTCTATAGTTTCAGATTCGGAAACGCCAAAGTCCTCAAAATTGAGTTGACTATATTTTTCTGTTTCTCGACGTTGTTCCCAATTTGCACCCACAGAGAATCGTTGTGTGGGGTTTACTGAGAAGGCTATTTCCCACGTTTTGTGCTTCCGATGCCGTTCCTGTGTGTTGATTCGTCGGTTGAGTGTGCGTCCAGTCCGAAGATTGACTTCAAAACTGAACTGAGGTGAAGGAGAGAATTCAACGCGATGGTGTTGGTTGACACGTCCGAAAAGCGTTTGTGAACCTTGTAAACTTTGTAGCAGATATAGAGATATAGCGTCTTCTGCTTCTTGTTCCTCTGTTAACCACAGACGGGTCTGAATTCTGAGTGCATTTAAGAACCATGTGAATGGCTTTTGGCTCTCAGTTTTCGGCTTATTGCTTTCAGCGGGAGTGGCGAATGCGTTAGGGGATCGGTTTACAAATCCTGATGCAGTCGATTGGCGTTGACTTCGTGCGCGTCGGGCAAAAAACTGTCGAGGCTGGAGTCGGAGTCGGAAAGCAGCGTCAACTGCCGTTGTTGGTTTATCTCCCACATTCTGGTAGATTTTGATGTATGTCCCTTCCTCTGGGTCTTCCACATAGCGTAAGTCATCTAATCTGACGTAATACCCTTCGCCGGGTTGGATTCTATGTCCTGTGAGTGGGTGAATGTCGGTATAGATTTCACGCCGTTGAGTGGTTAGTTTTTTATCTAATTCGTAGGTTACTTCAGCATCAATGGCACGACTGAACGGAGTTAATTGAAGGGTCATATCCGCTAACTGTGTAGTCGTATCTGTGCCAATCTCCGAATGTGCTTTTACCATACGACGTGCAAGGTTTGTCCTCATATTCACCCATTGCCCTTGCCGTGAAAAGAGACCCACTTTCCATGTCCGTGCTGTGGTCGACCGCATCCAATCAGAAATCCCTAAATTTTCACCGTCAACTGTCAATAAAGGTTCTTTCGCGAAAGCCTGTTCAAGTTCGTAGCTTGTGTGAATAGATACCCATTTGAAATCAATCAAATTAACGCGTCCAGAAGTCCGATTACGTCTGCGGTTACGCGCCGCGGTGAAATCATCAATAGAGGTGAACCGATCAAAAGTGCCGACAAATTCAAATGGTGAGAGAAGATAGGATAAGTTCGCCTCTTGCCTTGATTTTTGGAAGTTTTCTTCTACGTTTGTGTTCTCCTCATTAGATTCTATATAGGACGTGCTGCGATAGTCATTCCAACGAAGATTTGGCAACTTGTTCAGAAAGGAAGTTTTACCTGTCAGGGACCTACGTGAAAGATCGCTATCCATAGGATTCTGTCGCTGTATATCGTTAATTTGATATTGGGAGGATGGTCGGAATAGGTTTTCTTCTTGCGGGGATGTAGTAGGAAAAACGGAAGTGCTTCTTGAAGTCGGCTTGAAATTCGCACCCCAATTGATATTATTACGACGTGTTGTTGGTCCCTCAACTGCAGCCTCAATCGTCCTACCTGCCCCCACGTCAAATTGTAGCCATCTATAAGGAAGCAATTTGAAGTTAAGATTTAACGTCTGCTCATCGGACGTTTGAGAGATAGAACTCTGATCAAACAGGAACGCGTTCTCAAACCCTTCTGTTGCGTACTGTGTGCCATAACGATCGCGGTTCCTGTTGCTGCGTGACGCACCGACAGGTAAGAATTCAGCATCCATTGTGCGTACATCAAGATTTCCTATCAGTTTAGGACGCAGCTTGTAAGACCATGTTGGAATGTCCCACCCTGTGTTGCCGATTAGTTTCCATGCGTGGCTTATCACCTTTCTGTCAACGGTTGAATAGGTATTCTTATCTAATGCACTAAAAGCGAGTTCTCCATTAACCCATGTCTGTTCGGTAAGATTCAGACGACTCTCCAGTCCCCATACTGTATGTTTCTGTGGTGGAGTGAGTAGTGTTCCATCCCCAATTGGATCCAAATTATGTTGGCGAAGTGCGTCCAGATCGTCGTCATCAAGTAGGACTAAAGCTTGATCAGGGTCGTCCAAATCCGATTCCACAGCGTAAGAGGCTCCAAGGGATAGCCATTCCCCCGGCATAATGAAAACGCTATTTATTCCGTAAAGATTTTGTTGGTATGCCCTGTCTTCAGGAATATATTCAAAGTCAACGCGGATAACGTCGTTGCTTGTTATCAGGTGCTTGCTATTGAATTCAATAATCGGATCGCCGTATTCACGGATGATGTAATCGTTGTTTTCACCACGTCGCATCTTCTCACCGTTCAGCCAAACAATCTCACTACCTGCTTTGACAATAACGAACCTACTATCCACATCAAGGCGATATTCACTACGTCCCTCTTGTCCACGGATCACCTTACTGGTGGATTGCCCTTTTGGAAGTGCGCTCGGAATGAGATGGAATTTATATCTCTTGAAATCACCTTCTACCTTGACACCCTCTAATGCACGTGGGAAAAAGATGAATTCGGAAGGACCTAAGGAAGCATCAAAGTCTCCTAAAGTGCCTGTTACATTTGGATGCATGATTCGGATGAGTTTCTGGTTTATGTCCTGAATATCCTCAGTCATTCCCTCTGGCTGAATAGGCAAATCTTGGTCGGAGAGCATTGCAAGTACTTCTATATTCTCAGAAACGTTCCCTCTGACATTGATCCGGAACTCCTGATTTTGCGACAATGCGCGCCCACTGCCAACAGAAACACCGAACGTGCGACTGCCGGAATACTCTAACTGCGAAGGTGGTGTTGAAGATGGTGTGCCAGGGACTGTCGGAGGCGTTGTGGATTGGCTTTCGAAATCAGTGGGGACATTTTTTCCTTGTGTTGACTTGGATTCATCGCCAAGTGGTGTTCCGAATAGGTCACGCTTATATATTTTCAGGATATTGAAGGGAATTGCGCGGTAGGTTATCGTCCACGTTACGTCTTTTTGTGCTATAACTGATTTATCAAGGGTAATTTTACCTAATACATAATCAATCTGATAATCTTTTTCTCTAACGAGTATCTGTCCGTTATGTGTTGTTATTTTTTCACTATTTTCAAAAATAGGTGGGTATTTGATTGTCCATTCCGCTTTTCCTGCTTCCAATTGTATATTTTCTGATTTCTCAATAACAGAAAAAGTGGGTAGTTTAAAGAGAGGGTTCTGCTTTTGGGATTCTGTTTGCGCCTCAGCGGGGTTAAAACACCAAAAGAGGAGAGAACAGAAAAAAAATGGAAGTATGGAAAGTAGGATTTTTGTATACCTTGCCATCCTTTTACCTTTCCATTCTTGATCCCTTCCATTGACGTATTTCTTAATCTGCTTTCTTCGCATCTGATATCGGATTTGCTTTGAATATCATTTGAAAAACTTTTATATTCCCCGCATCCGTATCGCTTACGAAGACACGTCCCTTCTCTGAAACAGCAATTCCACAAGGATTCAACAACGATTTCACAGTGAAATCTATAACAACTTTACCTTCTGGTGTAAAAACTTGAATCCGTCGATTTCCGCTGTCAGTGACGTAAATATAATTCCAAGAATCCAGGGCAAGTCGTTTCGGTTCACGAAACTGTCCGAGTGCACTACCTTCTTCACCCCACGTCAGGACGGTATTTCCACTGAAATCGTAGCACATAATGCGATGGTTACTTGTATCCACCACAAACATGGTCCCATGCGGGTCTACAACAATATCTGTCGGATTCCAGAACTGCTCTCGGCTACTACCGAAACTCCCCATTGCGTGAATAGGCGCGAGGCTTCTACTGAAATGCACCAAACGATGATTGAGGGTGTCGACCACAAAAACTTCTCCGGTCCGACCGATTCCGATCCCTTCTGGTGCCTCAAACTGAAAATCATCTGAAATGGTCGTAATAGGGTAAAATATTCGGTTCACCAGATTGCAATACTGGACTCGGTTATTACCTGTATCTGCAACATAGAGCGTGTCTAAACTGAGTGCCACGTCATTTGGAAAGTCAAACTCACCTTCACGCCAACCGTAACTGCCGAAATCAGCAACGAAATGCCCTTCACTGTCTATAACCTGCACCCGATTGTTGCCAGCATCCGCAACGTATAGTTGCCCATATTCATCAACGACTAAACCCATAGGCATCAGAAACTCACCCGCACCTTGTCCGGTTCTACCAATCGTTTTAATATAACTAACACCTAATATAGAAGGGGCTTTGCGCACTCTGATTGAGGGAACGAAATCTACTTTTGGAGGTGAAGGCGTATGGAGTATACCATTACCGTCCTGCTCTGGCACCGCACAACTTATTTGGAACAGGAGAGAAATCCAGATGAGAATATATCCACAACGTGCAAATTTTTTATAGGCATTCTTAATAGAAATTAAAAAAGAAAAGAAGACATAATCCACTGATGACCTTACTGATAGAGGTACTTTGATATTATCCCCGCTGCACTCTGAATCTGAAAACAAAGGTCGTCTGTTGCCCATTGAATTCGCTCGTAACGCCTGGGACAATAATACGTAGATTTGTAGATTTAGAACTACGTTTTGGAAAATAGATAAAAAATTTGGAACGGTTTTGTGGCATAATGTTGGTTTTTTTAAAATCTGCTATCGGAAGAACTGGAGGACCTCCCTGTACTCGAAGAGTTTTGTCCCACCTGAAAATATCAGCTGCGAATTCAGGAGGCAACTTTGGTTTAAAATTCTTTTTCAAATAGAAGGATTGCTGCGATCTGTCTAACTGCTTTACGATGTTACCCGACTGATCAAGCATCTGACAATTTTCCTTTTTGAAACTAATCCAATGACCTGTTTTATTAAAAAGAAAAATACCGAACGCATCAACATTTTTAATATCGTTAAGTGGAACTGCCACTGCAGTTATGCCGTTTTTCACATAAATAACGGTACCACTTTGTGGCATAATGGTTGCATCCGGATCAAAAACTGGAACTATCCGTTCTGGTCGGAATAAATCAGCAGCCACATTGCGCATCTTTGCACATCCACCTAAAGATATAGATAGAGTTAATAACAATAAAATTTGAAATGTATGACTCCAAACTAAAGATATATTCCGCGTGGTATTCGTAGTTTTACGGAAAAACATCATCAAAATGTGTATCCTCCTTTGTACATTATTGGTCGCTGTATGCCAGCATTGCTGCACCGACGAGTCCCGCTTCGTTTGCCAATTTAGCAGGAACAATTTTCATTTCTCCGGGGATGTCCATTGACCGTTCTGTGAATTCCTCTCGTATATGTTGGAAGAGTAGATTCTCACCTGCTGCCGAAATTCCACCGCCGATGATAGCGATCTGAGGGTTAAGGATATGTGCTATGGATGTCAATGCTATTCCGATATATCTTCCTGTCTCAGAAAAAATATCAAGTGCGAGTTCATCTCCTTCGGATGCTGCTTCTGCGATCTGCTTAGGTGTCAACGTTTCAGGGTTCAAACAGGTTTTTCTGCCATCTGCTATCTGTTGCTGCGTTCTTTCTACAATATGTTTTGCACCTGCATAAGCCTCAAGACAACCTTGATTACCACATCCACACTTACGTCCATTTGGTTGTACAACAGTGTGCCCCAACTCCCCTGCTGTATTCCAACTGCCGTGGTAGACTTTTCTGTTTATGACAACACCGCCACCGACACCTGTGCCGATCGTGAGTCCAACAACGTTGTCATATCCGACACCAGCACCGTGGTGCAGTTCGCCCAATACCATCACGTTAACATCGTTGTCAATATAGAGCGGGATGCCCAAATCCCCAAGTTCAGCGGAGATATAATCAAGTAACGGGATAGCACTCCAGCCAGGAAAGTTAGGTGAAAAGTGGACAATACCACTACTAGCGATGATGAGTCCGGGTGCTCCAACGCCGATACCGATAATATCCTTTTCGTCTTTTTCCTGTTGTTCTATTTCTGTGTCTGCCGTCTTAATTACTTGCTTGATCGTCTGAGCGATTCGTGTTACTATTGCCTTTGCGCCTTCATTCACACGCGTGGAAACAACCATGCGGCACGTAAGTGTGCCATTTGATGCCAACAATCCGGCTTTAATAGTTGTTCCGCCAAGATCAATTCCTATACTGTATTTCATCTGAAGTAGTTGTTGGTATTCTGCTTTCCGAAATTTCGCCTTCGGCTGCGGATCGCTGACTGCCAATTGCCTCCTAACTCTGAGAATTCCATTTAATTCGTGCACCGTCCCCAACGTTACATACATAGATGTCAGGTTCAATACCTGTCCGCCGTGGGTACTCTCTCATCACCTTGTCACGAAATTCCTCCACCGCATTTTCATAGACTAAATTTACCGTACATCCGCCGAAACCCGCCCCTGTCATTCTTGCACCAAGAACGCCATCAATACTTTGCGCGATCTCTGTTAGTGCATTTAATTCATCACAACTGACTTCATAAGCGTCGCGTAGACCTGCGTGTGAGGCATTCATGAGAGTGCCAAAGGTGCTAATGTCTTTGGTTGTGAGTGCGGCAACCGCACTTTGTACCCGCGTGTTTTCTTCAATGACATACCTACATCTTTTTTGTGTAATTTGCGGTAGTTCTGCTTCATATTTTTTGAAATCTTCCAAAGTCACATCCCGTAGCGATGTAATAGAAGGCATCCATTGCTGAAGAATCTCAACACCTTTTTCACATTCTGCTCTCCGCTTGTTATACTCTGAAGAAGCGAGTTCACGTTTGACGTTGGTATTACAAATTACGAGCAACATATCCGCCAAGTTGAGTGGAACTTGCTTGTATTCAAGCGAACGACAATCTAAAAACAGCGCGTGGTCCGTTTTCCCTAATAACGAGATCGTCGGGTCCATTATACCACAGTTGACACCAACAAATTCATTTTCAGCACGTTGACACAACGCGGCTAATTCCGTAGACTGGAGTTCAATCAATGCAATCTCATCATTAGAATTTATACCTGTGCCATCTATCTCAAGACCACATACGCCCAAAAAAGCGAGTGATGAGGCGACTTCAAGCGCAGCAGAGGAACTTAACCCTGCGCCAATAGGGACATCTCCAGTAATTACGGCAGACATACCCTTCAGTGTATGCCCAACCTCTTGTAAAACCTGTTCTTGTAATAAGTGTGCGACACCTTTGAGATATGTGCTCCAAGCAGGCGTTTCAGCATCATCAGGTGTGTCCAAACTGAAGATACATTCCTCATCCATATCTAAGGCGTGAAGATGCACTTGTCGGTCAGAACGTTTGCTGGCGGCGATGTTAAGGTATTTATCAATTGCCACAGGAAATACATAACCATCATTATAATCTGTATGTTCACCGATAAGGTTGACCCTTCCTGGTGCAGATACGATGAACTCTGGCTGATGTCCGAAACGTACGTTAAATTCCTGTTCTAATCTATCGCTTAAAATAGACTCTTTCTGACTCATGCGATTTCTTCCGTGGGCGAATCTTACTTTGGCTGTCTATACTCAATTAATTATTGGGGAAGGCGCGAAAAACTTTAACAATCGTACTAACACTTCGTGCAGCTCAGAACGTGGGATATAACAGTCCACAGAAATGTCCGGTATGCCTGGCGTTAGTTCACGGTTCTTCTCAGGTAGGAGCTGCTCTTCAGGTGCATGTAATGCTGGTTGCGGATGGATACGGACTAAGTTGTCCATTCGCGAGGTACACTCCGCTAACACTATTTCACCAACTGGTAAATGTGAAGTAAGCTGACCTACATCTGTTTCTGTCAAAATAGTAAGGTGTGGCAGGGATGCTTGTGCTAATTGTTCCAACTGTAAAAAAAGAGGCACAATATCAGAAAATGAACATTGCGTTTCAATCGGACTTGCAGTAAACACCGAAAGAATTGGAATAGATTTCTCCAATGCACATGCGATTGCATCGGAAAACACTGTCAGATGTCTCTGTTCCAGTGAAGAATTAGGATCTAAAATAAACAGACTAACCGGATACCCTGCAATGTTCTCTTCAATACTAACTACATCAACGGTAATTACACCTTCAGTATTCGTCTCATTTGAAGACTGTTCTGTAGTATCAGAAGAGACGTCCTCCTTAAGGAGTTTAAGTCGATTCTCAATTGACAGAACAAATAGTTTCTTACACTTCGGACAGATAAAATCGTTCCGTTCTAATTCACCTCGAAAAGACACCTCAGCACAGTGTGTGCATTTTTGCCACAAACTGATACTATCCTCAGGGATTTCAGTGTTTCGCGCTGCTTCCATTATTAAATCCATTAGGTACGTCTAAGATTTACTTATACTTTCACGACATAAATTGCTCAAAGGCACGTTATCATTAGAGAAAACTTGCAATCGCCTCGGCTTCAGTGTCGTATCGGTCAAATATTGTCACAAGTTTTGCCATAACGATTAGGCTTCTAATGTTCCCACCAATGTTAAGTAGCACCACTCTGCCATTATTATGACTAATAGAAGCATAAGCAGCAACAATTACACCTAACCCGGAACTATCCATCATCTGGACTCGTTCCATATTTAAGACCATAAACACTGGATCCTCACCCGTCACTTGAATTTGGTCATCAATGATGTTTTTCAGTGCGATTGTATTAGGACCAACGAGGTTCCCCTCAATATCTAAGATAGTAACGCTCCCTTTATTCCGTATGTTGATTTGCATAAAACTCCTTTTTTCTTGACTGTTCATTTCCCTGAAAGCACAACACATTTTGAGTGATGGGACTGCATGTGTTCCTAAAAACTTAACACTAACCTTGGCTCTCTGGAGGTATTGGACCAAATTAACTTGATTAGAAGTTTTCCGATAAAGGAGATCTCCATTGTGAAGCACGGGGACCTCACACTACAAATCGGGATAATTGGGTATTGGACCAAATTAACTTGATTAGAGGTCTTTTGATAAAGTTCGCATTGTGAGGAGAACCCAGAGACTTCGCACTACAAATTAGGATTTTGCTTATATTTTATCATCTTGACGATAGTGCCTCCAGCCTCGTATTCAACTTCATCCATGCAGGCTTCCATCAAGAAAATCCCTCGTCCACTACTTTTTAGCAGGTTCTCCGGTTCAAGCGGATTCGCGACATCTTCGCGTTGAAACCCAGATCCCTCATCAGTAATAACAATCGTAAGTTTTTCATCGTCAATAAGAAACTCAAATGTAGCGGTCTTACCTAAGTCTTCTTTATTGCCGTGCTTGATTGCGTTTGTCCCTGCTTCAATGACAGCGAGGTTCACATGCTCTTGTGCCTCTTCATCAAATTTCATCTCTCTCAGAATATCGCTGATAACAGTGTCAATTAGATAAATCAACTGCATTGTGCTTGGGAGAGAAAGGAAAATTCTCCATTGATTTTTCTCGCCCACGAGTTAGACTCCTTCCTTGCGAATGCAAACTTTCGTGCTGGATCTGGTAAATGGATTCCACTTAATCAACGTCAGGTATGCGTTTTGATACGACGCAATTGACTATGACATTGGAGTTATCTAATCATCAGTACACTTAATTACAACTACAGCGCGGTCATCTGTTAGTTGTGTTGTACCGCTGAATTCCATCAAATCTGATTGAAGGACATCACAAAGAGATTCAGCGGATAGCGTTAGGTTTTTCGAGAAGCATTCAATCAAACGTTCTTCTCCATAGAAGTCGTTTGGTATTCTCCCCTCTGTTTCGGTCACCCCATCGGTATAAAGTAAAAGAACATCTCCTGGAGATAATAGACAGGTTTCGTATGAAAAAGTCGCGATATCAAATGCCCCTATCAGCATCCCACCTGTTTCAAGTAACTCAACTTGAGTCTTACTTTTTGTGGGATTCTTGGCATCTGCCATGTCTGTTATGAAATGGATTGGGGGACAGTGCCCGCCGTTGGAATAAGTAAACTTTCCTGTGTCTATTTCTAATATACCGTATACCATCGTAGCAAATTGTTCTAGATCTGTATTATGAAAAAGTAAGGTATTAATGCGTTTTAGAACCGTCGAAGGACAGTTAGTCTCATTACTTAACAAACGCGAGGCAGTCTGTATCATTACCATCAGTAGTGCTGCTGGTATTCCATGTCCTTTTACATCTCCTAAAACGATAGCAAGGCGTGTGTCACTAAGTGGAATAAAATCGTAAAAGTCGCCAGAAACAGAGGTAGAACTTCTAAACAGGGTGGCAAAGTCAAACGTATTAAAAACTGGCGGTTTGTCAGGAAGCAACTTCATTTGAATTTCGGCAGCAGCTTGGAGATGTGATCCGAGTTCTGCTACACCAGCTTCACTGAAACTGTCTCCCATAGCATTAATTAATGGATTGATGTATTTCACTGGGCGTGTTCGCCCTAAAACTGCATTAATCCGAGCAGTCACCTCTCTTAAATCAAAAGGCTTTGTAATATAATCGTCTCCACCAATTTCCAAGCCTCGTAACTTGTCCGAAGTCTGTGACTTTGCTGTCAACCATAGGACGGGAATTGCGCGTGTCTCTGCATCTTCCTTCAACTGCTTGATAACCTCTAAGCCATCCATTTGCGGCATCATAACATCAAGCAAAATGAGATCTGGTTGTTTTGCTTTGGCGTTTTGAAGCCCACTTATACCATTGTTTGCGGTAACAACATTGAACCCATCTGAAACTAAACTCATCTCAAGTAGTGCAAGAATATCGGTATCATCATCAATTACTAAAATGGTTTCAGTTGATTGTGTGGTTTCAGGTACTATAATTGTTTCAGACATAACTTTACCTTAAGTGTTTAGAGATTCTGATAGTATTTCTTAATTATTGAACTACCTATACCCGATGTTATTTATAGTAAAGCCTATAATTATTTTGACATTTGCGTGTCATAGCGAATTCAAACGGTTTCCTCATGTAATATAAGAAGCGCGTGAATTGCGCGACTACAAACGCCTCTAATCTATAGAGAACTGTCCAGGTAATTTTAGATTGGACTATAAAACAGGTTTTTACCAAGGTAATACCAAATTAACTTAATTTGAAACCTTCTGATAAGGTCCGCATTGTGAGGAAACCCAGGGACCTCACACTACAAACATTTGTGAAAATATCTCTTATGATAAAAACGGAATCCAGAATTGAAAGTTGCAACCTTTTTCATTTTCTCCTGCATCTACCCATATTTTCCCTTTATGCGCTTCAGTGAATCCTCGTGCGATTGAAAGTCCTAAACCGGTGCCGCCCTGTTCCCGTGTTTGAATATTGCTAAGTTGTCGGAACTTGTCGAAAACATTTTCTCGATCCTCAGCAGGGATGCCAGGTCCCGAGTCAATCACCTCAACATGAATCCCATCGTTTTCGTTTGCATCACTTGTGCGATCCTCTTCTCTCGGATAACCCTTACGGAATACTTTAACCTTTACTTCACCGTTTGATGGTGTAAATTTTATTGCGTTTCCAATAAGGTTGGTGAAAATCTGACCGAGGTATTCCGCGTCCCCGTTTAGATCGGGCAAATCGGATTGAACGTTCAAGTTCAACTCAATTGTCTTCTCGTCAGCTTGCGGTTTGAGTTCCTCAAGCCGTTGCTTGACGATTTCAGCAACGTCTACCGGTTCAAGTTTCATCACAATGCGTCCTGCTTCAATACGTGAAATATCAAGCAAATCATTAATCATCATTGCGAGTCGTTTAGACTGGCGGTGTGCGCGTGTCAAGCTTTGTTGCTGAACTTTGTTAAGGGGTCCTGTTTTCCCATCAAGTATCAGCGTTATAAATCCAATGATTGAAGTCAGTGGTGTGCGCAATTCGTGTGATACAAGTGCCACAAAATCGGACTTCATTTTGTCAATTTCATGTTCACGCGTTATATCGTTAAAGACGTATACCGTTCCCGCTATATCGGCATTTTCATCAGATAGACCATTTTCATTGACTGGCACGCTAATCGACATAAATTGACTCGTCACTACACGGAGAACACGATTTTCTCCCTCTTGATCTAAGTTAACTTCGACGTTTGTGCGTGCATCTTGCCCATGTGCATCCGCCAACACAGTTAGATTGGTGGCGCGTAGCAATTCGGTCAGACGATTCGGGAACTCTGAGGTCTCGTCATGGTTTAGCAGATGCCTCGCAGCTGGGTTAAAATAAAGGATCTGGTCTTGCGTATCAACGACAATGAGTCCTTCACTGAGACAATCAACGATTGTTGTCATCTGTTGTTCTGCACTGATGAGTTTCTCAACGGCGATCTTCAGATTGCGGTACATTTCGTTGAATTCTTGTGCCAGTATACCGACTTCGTTCTTGCTGCTGACAGAGATGAGTTCGGATTCCTCATTTTGGTACCATTGCATATTTGCTATCTGTTTACGGATTTGATCGGACTCTTCTTGGACTACCTCTTTTGCTTCTTGCCCGATACGTTTTGCTGTCTGTGCAAGCTGCATCACTGGTAATGAAATTCGCTGTGCGACAGCATAAGCGATAGGTACAACGATAATACACGATAAAATGGTTACCCAAAAGACATACTGATTTAGTTTAGCCACGCCCGCATACGCTTTTGAACTTGGATAAGAAACAAAAACGATCCAGTTGGTGAAATTATGTTCATCTTTCCAAAGTCTTAGTCTTGCTCGTTGTGTCCTCGCCCATCCATATACACGGGATTCATTGAAACGATCTGTTTCACCATCTGCCTCATAGCCATAGTAATCCCCTTCATCCCCTTTTTTTGCTTGAATAGTTGCCTCTGCTGCTGCATCTTCGGTTAATATATTCTGACCAATATCATAGTTACTCTCTGGTGAAACAGCAATTATTTCTCCGGATCCAGTTGTCAGAATCGTATACGTTTTTTCCATTTCTGGCAGTATTTCTACCACACTGGATAGTTCTGGTAGCAGGAGAACAACCTTAATTACTCCTGCTACGTTGTTTTCAGTGTTTGAAGAAGGTCTCAATCTTGATCTTCCACTTCGTATTGGAAATGCGACTGTAAGAAAATGTACCGACAGTGCCGTATCAAACTTGACATCCTCAGCGTAATCAAAACCTACACCGTTGTAGAATGCTTTGTCCCACCAATTTTGGTCGCTAACTTGGGTCGGTAACTGATGCTCATTATCGTAATCAAGCGCACGGTTGCTTGACCGTAAAACATATCCTTCGGCATTAGTTATTGTTACCTCACGTATACTTCTATAACCGCGTCTTCTATAGCCGCCAGCATAAGTCTCTAACAACCTTAAACTATCCTCTAAATTTTCCCGTACATCCCATAACACATTTATGTCATCTTTAGCATTGTTAGATGGAACAACCTCTGAATAAATATTTGGGATTTCTCTCCTGATATTTTCAATTCTATGCGAAATAGCCCGATCCACTCTGTAAAGTTTCTCTCGTGCAAGTAGTACTAATCCATCACTGACACTGCTTTTTAAAGCGTTTCCACCCAACACCTTGATAGTCAGTGAAACTACTAATAACGGCGTAAGCGAAACAAGCAGAAACATCACGACCTGTTGACCGCGTAGTCCTAACTCAAACCAAGAACGTATTGCAGGTTTTTTATCTTTCATCCCTGCTCTCCTATAGAAGTAACCTTCATTACATCCGCTCAGAAACTCACACCACTTTATTTAATGCTATATTTTCAATCTCCCAACTTACGAAAGAGCGTTGTGCGCGGCTTCTTCGGAATCATACACCTCTAAAACTGACGTAAGACGTGTAACTTCCAATACGCTGCTGACTGCTTTCTGTGGATTTAGCAAAACCAATTTTCCACCTGATCTTTGCAAAACTTGAAATGCCACAATAATGACGCCAAGCGCAGTACTGTCAAGGAGTGGGACGTTCTTCAGATCGATAATCAGTTTGTTATTCCCATTTCGTAGTTGTTGTTCAATTTCCTTTTGAAACTGATCAACTGTACTACCTATAATTTTCCCTTGAACGTGGACAACTGCTGTATTCTGAGCGTCCGTTGTAATATCAAACATTGCATAAAACTCCTTCACTAATGAACTGATACTGCCAAACAAACTAATACCAAATTAACTTGATCCCAATCTATCGGTGCGGTTAGGAATGCAGATCGCATTTGGGTGAGTACACCGCAAAACCGCACCTACCGGCCGGAAAATAGGACAAATCCTGTTAATTAGGTATAAGTTATCACAGAAGCGCATCTACCGCAATAGGTAGAAGTCATTGGTGGTATTAATTCTGCTCACTAACGCGACTCACAACAACGTAGGTCCGATTAAGTTGCGCGATACGACTTGTGTGCACCCCTTCTACTTTTGCGCCAAGTTCATGTAGTCCTTTCTTGCTTTGGCTAATCTCAGTATCTATGTCACTGGATTTATAGGCTATCCATCTACCTGTAGTATTAAGCAACGGCAAACAATATGTCGCCGAATTCTCCAGTGAAGCGACGTATCGCGTCAACACCCAATCGTAAGCATTCAGAAATTCATCGGTTTCAGCACAAATTTCAGCCCGTTTAGACAAAACCTGAATTTCGCTATCTAACCCCAATTGAGAAATCAAATATTTGAGAAACGCTACCTTCTTATGGGAGGCTTCAACAAGTGTTAGACATATATTAGGATTGTAGATTTTAAGTGCAACTCCCGGAAATCCAGCACCCGTCCCAATATCAATAACTTTCTTCCCATCCTCAATAGAAAAATGTTCAAGGACACTAATAGAATCAAGGAAATGTTTGTAGATCACCTCAGAATCGTCATGAAGTGCGGTTAAATTAATATGTTTATTCCACTTTTTTAATTCGGAGCGATACATTGTCATTTGCTTCGACTGCTCTGTTGTGAGTGGAAATCCGTAGCGATTGAACACTTCTTCAAGTTGATAACGAAATTGCGTCTCCATATTTCAGTTGAATAACTTTTCAAATTCAGTGTAACGAAATACCTCTA
The DNA here is from genome assembly GCA_965237835.1 of Candidatus Poribacteria bacterium. Classification (GTDB taxonomy): domain Bacteria; phylum Poribacteria; class WGA-4E; order WGA-4E; family WGA-3G; genus MSPOR6. The sequence goes on from OZ250160.1 coordinate 4,446,098, forward strand.
TTGTGTTAAACTATCGGTTTTGCTGATGTAGCATTACCATTAAAATTGAGATGTCCGCTGGTGAAACTCCAGGAAGGCGCGATGCTTGTCCTATAGAAGCAGGACGAATTTTTTCGAGTTTTTCACGCGCTTCAGTCTTCAACCCGTGTACATCTACATAGTTGAATGTATCCGGTATGCGGAGATTCTCCAATTTTTTGAACTGATGAATCTGTCGTTGCTGGCGTTGGATGTAGCCATCATATTTAATCTGGATCTCTACCTGTTCTTTAATTGCGGGAGGTAACTCGACGGTAGGTGGTGCCAAACGGGCTATGTGTTCATAACAGAGTTCTGGACGTTTGAGCAGGTCTGCCAATAATGTAGGTTGTTTTAACTTACCAGTTTCAACAATGTTTGCCAATTTATCAACAGTTGCTGCGTTCGGTGTCAAACGCGTTTCATCCAACCGCTTCAGTTCTGTCTGAATAGATGTTGCTTTCTGTTGGAATCTGCTGTATGTGTCATCATCAACGAGTCCAATGTTTCTTCCAATCTCGGTGAGTCGTAGATCCGCGTTATCCTCTCGTAACGCCAAGCGATATTCTGCTCGTGATGTGAACATGCGGTAAGGCTCACGGATATCCAGCGTAACCAAATCGTCAATGAGAACGGCTATGTAGGCTTGTGATCTGTCAAGGATAAGGGGTTCTTTGTCTTTCACCTTCAAGGCAGCATTGATTCCTGCCATCAATCCTTGTGCGGCGGCTTCCTCATAGCCCGTAGTACCGTTAAGTTGCCCCGCAAAATAGAGACCGGGAACTGTTTTTGTTTCAAGTGTTGGTTGGAGTTGTGTGGCAGGTGCGAAGTCATATTCAACAGCGTATCCAAAGCGCATAATCTCAGCGTTCTCTAATCCTCTAATACTATGCACCATTTCTACCTGTACATCTTCAGGCAAACTCGCGGAAATGCCATTGAGGTAAATTTCATCGGTATCTAATCCTTCCGGCTCAACGAAGACTTGATGTTCTGTTTTATCGGCAAAACGTACTACTTTATCCTCAATTGACGGACAATAGCGAGGACCAATACCGACGATGCGCCCACTGTACATCGCTGAGCGGTGGAGGTTTTCACGTATAGTCTCATGTGTTTTTTCATTGGTATAGGTAAGGTAGCACGGTACTTGTGGTTGCGTAATCCGTTCAGTAGAGAAAGAAAACGGAAGCGGATCTTCATCGCCCAGCTGAATTTCCATCTGGTTTACGTCAATGGTGTGTGCGTTGACGCGGGGTGGTGTGCCCGTTTTGAGTCTGCCAATCTCAAAGCCGAGGTTTAGAAAACTTTCTGACAACTTCTCAGCGGAGGATTCACCTGCTCTACCTGCACTATACGACACATCTCCAATATGAATTAACCCTCTCAGGAAAGTGCCAGTCGTTAGAATCACTGCATCCCCATAATAGGCGGTTTGCGTTCGGCTCTTAATCCCAATGCATTGCTCATTTTCAACGAGCAATTCTTCTACCAATACCTGTTTTATGTCAAGGTGTTCTTGTTTTTCGAGCACGTGCTTCATTTCATCTTGGTATGCTTTTTTATCTGCCTGTGCGCGGCTTGATCGAACCGCCGGACCTTTTTTGGTATTCAAACGGCGGAATTGGATGCCTGTCTTGTCGATGTTCTTTGCCATCTCTCCGCCAAGTGCATCTATCTCCTTGACGATATGCCCTTTTGCGAGTCCACCGATTGCTGGATTGCAAGACATTTTCGCGATAGTATCCAGATTGATGGTTACGATGAGCGTCTTGCATCCCATGCGTGCAGCGGCAAGTGCAGCTTCACATCCTGCATGACCTGCTCCAACAACAATAACATCGTATTTTTTGTAATAAGTATTCATTTCCTACTCTATATGAGGAATTTTCACTGCCATGGTCTAAAATAGGCAGTTTTTATCGGTTTTCAGTCGTTATACTAATTCTGATAAATAAACTACCATTACGGAGTATTTAGGACATTTTAAAGCGCATCTTATGTTGCGTATAATACCAAATTAACTTGATCCCAATCTATCGGGTGCGGTTAGGAAACCGCACCTACCGTCCGGAAAATAAGACAAATCCCGTTAATTTGGTATAAGAGGCGCAATGAATTGCGATTAAACGCTCTTTTTGTTTATGAAAAGTCATCATTCAGAAATGGTATAATGTATTATTGGTTAATCTATAGTCCTTCATAAATAATGTTGCTAACAAGTTTTCCGACAATCCCTAAACTTCTTGGACTACATTTGTCCACCGTATCTTCAAGCGTATGCCAGTGCGGATAATCGAAGTCAATGATGTTAACCATTGGTATACCTGCTTGGATTAACGGCACGTGATCATCCAAAACAGCAGGACCTAATTTACGTTGAAATGGGTCTAAGCCGAGTTTCTCCGCGCGTCGCCAGATAATATCCACTAATTCGCTATTTGCTTCCCAAGAAAATTTTTCAATAGGTATTTGCAAATCCTTATCACCTATCATATCCAAGAGAATACCGTAGTTAGGTTTCCATTTTCCCATATTTTTTGCGAAATAACGTGAGCCAAGGAACATTTGTTCTGTTGTTTTTCCGTAATCTTCTCCATCAAACAAAATAATGATAATTCGCCGTGGCGGTGGTGTTGCTTTTAGAATTCTCGCGATTTCAAGTAAAACTGCCACACCTGATGCCCCATCATTCGCACCGAGAATCGGTTTACGTTGACTGTCAAGATTCGGGTCTTTATCAGCACAGGGACGCGTGTCCCAATGTGCCGCGAGAAGAAGTGTCTCACTATGACCACTCCCAAATTCTGCGATGATGTTGTTCATGTGGAGCGTTTTTCGTTGGGGTGGAACGCTAACCGTGTCTACCTCATAAGTGTAGGGCTGAAGTGTCACAGTATCAGCATATTTCTTGAGTTCCGCGAATAGATAATCCCGTGTTTTCAGATGTGCTTCTGAATCCGGGGGACGCGGTCCAAATTCACACTGCTTCTTCAAGATATCAAAGGCTCGGTTGCTGTCAAAAGGCAAAGGTGTCTTCTGTGTTGATGAATTTGGCTCTGCACACGCCCATGTGAATATCCCACAACATAGGACTAAAATGAGGACACTTAATTGTATAGTTTTCATTGGCAACACGTTTGTCAGCCATTGGCTATTGGTTTAGTCATAGCACCCACAACCTAAAGGTTGGGACTTGTACTTCACAGACAACAACAATCCCGAAGCGATTGACTTACGTCGTCTCCACAGGGGCAGCTAAGCCTGCCCAATTTTGAATACTATGCTGGAACAGACTTTAACCTCTGTTTCCAAAATATCTAAAATACTGTATATAATATACAACATTTTAGAGAAAATGTCAAATCCCTTTTACTGACGAAATCAAAGGCCGTCTACATCCCCCAAGCTAAAGCATGGGGTCTTGACAGAACAGCTGATAAGTTTGATTTTGGCAACCTTAACTACACATATTATATCAATACCTTCGCCAATTATCCGGGGTTTAGTTTTTGTTGCGTTTGATGAATAGCACCGATTGATCCCAGATGTTGTGCGATTTGTTCAATAACAATAGTATCAGGTTTTTTCGGAAGTATTTTTAATGTTTCGTGTAAATACTTCCAACCTCTGTAGCGTGCTTTAAGGTCTAAAACACTAAACTCGGTATTCTGAGAACGGCATGTATCTGTGAGTTTAGCACTGACAGATACCATAAACATTGATAAGTTTGCCGCATTGTTCACGGGTATCTTGTTGACATTCATAAAATCTTGCAATCCCCAATATTGTTTTGCATCCCGGAAGTTGAACTCTATTTGAAAACGCAGGGAATAGTAATCAATCATTTTTTCAGCGTCCAGCGTCAAATCAGAGCTGAAAAGTAAGACGTGTGCTTGCTGTTTCGTGGTCAGGTTCGTCTTGAGAATGCAAACCACGTTCAGTTCGTCTGCGAACTTTTTGTGGCGTGCTTCCATTTGATACACTTCTGTTTTCAGATTTCCGATCGTGTCGGTAGAGACACAGTATTTTGCGTCAATCTGTCGTGGGTCTAAACGCTCGCCGTATATGCGGGGGCGTCCCTTTCCGGCATAAGGTGTCGTTGGTGGAAAATATAGCGCAGCATCGGTGCGTAGTTTTGAAATGAGATGTAGCTTACATTGTTTCACCATTTGTAGCGCATTATTGTGTCCAAAATATCCATCAAGCACAAAATAACGGAGGGGTATCAAGTTGCCAATCTGTTGTAGCAACCCTTTGACCATTGTTTGAAGTTGCTTCAACACATCACTGAGCACGACAACGTTTTTGTTCCGGTTCCGGCTCCCTTTTGGACGCCCGCGTTTGTGTTTGGGTGTTGCTGTCTCAGTGTTAGCCTGATGTTCGGAAGCACAAACGCCTTGATTTGACGATGGCGTGCCACGCACGATTTGCTCCATAACCATCGGGTAGGAACGCCTTCGGTTGACATCCACTAAGGACACGGCTAAAAACGACAAACCGGGGATCGCTTTGCCGAACAATGAGGAAAAGAAACGAGATAAACCATAAGTGGATTTTCCCGCTTTTGGCACAACTACTTCGTCTCCTACGAGGATGTAGTCACTTTCACGATCAAGCAGATAAGTGCGAAAAAACGTCCAGCAAATCGTAGTCCAAGGGATAACAGTGTTGAAAAACCTTTGCACAGTGCGGTAGCTACCCCCTTGTCCAGTCCAGCGAGAGATATTTAACATTGTGACCCGCCCTGTCATCGCAAGCAGTGCGAGGACAACTTGGGATAACTGACGCATCGTCGTTGCGGATAAATGTGGAATCAAAACAGAAAACAGTGCTATAATTTTAGACATGGGTGATTGTCCTTTCAAAGTTATGAGTAATTATTTTATAACTTTAGAACAACCGCCCTATTTATTCAACTATTTTTTGGCGAAGGTATTGTTATATATCATACCATATTAACTTAATTAGAAGTTTTATAATAAAGTCAGTATTGTGAGGCATAGGGCTAAAGAATTGAGGGTGCTCCCGTTGCTATAAACATATCGCTCCTACGGAGCTGAAGATATGGGTTCTCAATACGAGGTACTATAAACATATCGTCCCTACGGGACTAAATATAAGACAATCTCAGTCCTCATGCTTATTGAGAGGTGTTTATAAAAACGCAGACTTTTTCTTAAATTGACGCTAATGGTGCGGTTAGGAAACCGTACCTACCAGAAAGTGTTCACATATTTTTATAGTTTACTATAACTTAATTAATGGTATTTGATTTTTTACTCTAAAATATGCTCACACTGTGCGTCTGCCTTCCAAAGCCTTCGCGAGGGTCACTTGGTCAATATATTCTAAATCTCCCCCAACAGGAATACCGTAGGCAATTCTGGTAACAGATGCTTGATACTGTTCAAGTTTCTGGGTAAGATATAGAGCAGTTGCCTGCCCTTCTGTATCCAAATTTGTAGCAAGGATTACCTCTTTGACAGTACCATTGTGAACCCGGTTAAAGAGGGTCTCTATTCTCAGCGAATCTGGACCTACCCCATCTAATGGTGATAAAACGCCTCCGAGAACATGATAAAGCCCTTTATAACTTTCGGTTCTTTCTATTGCCCATAGATCGTTGGGATGTTCAACAACACAGATTTTCTGTGGGTCACGTCTCGGATTTGAACATATCTGACAGGGGTTAATGTCAGTGATAGTACCACATATTTTGCAATCGGACAATCTTTTTTTAACTTCCAAGATTGCTTCCGCGATTTGATCGGTCTCCATGTCGGGTAGTGTTAGCATAAAAAAAGCTAAACGTTGTGCTGTTTTGGGACCGACGCCTGGAAGTTTTTGGAGCTGCATGATGAGCTGCTCCAACGGTTGCGGATAACTCTGCATATTTTCGCCTACTACTTCGGTTGAATACTATGACAGACTCTTAAGAAATTACTGCCTTTCAACACGTCGTTACGGAAGCCCTGGTATTTTTAGCCCACCTGTGAGTTTGCTCATCTCGTCAGACATCAGTTCTTGTGATTGTTGCAACGCCTCATTCACAGCAGCGACGACTAAATCTTCAAGCATTTCTGTATCATCGGGATCAACGACTTCTGGTGTAATGCGAATTGAAACAAGTTCCTGTTGTCCATTGACAACAGCAGTGACCATTCCACCACCGACGGTTGCTTCAATAGTCTGGTTAGCGAGTTCTTCTCTGATTTCGAGCATGCGTTTTTGCATCTGCTGCGCCTGTTTCATTAAATCATTCATTTTCATAATAATAAAATAGACCAATTCTCAATATAGAACTGGAATAATCTCCTTCAAATGTAAATACACAATTCAGTCTTGTATGGACTCAATCTACGTTTCTAATATTCTTGCGTCAAATTGATCAAGCACGCGTCGGATCTGTTCGTCCTCTTCGGCTTGACGTTTACGCATCAGCGGTGTTGTTTTTACTTCCTCCTCAGATGTTTCATTTGTTGGTAGCACCACATCTTCTTTAACAAGTTCAATCTGAACCGGTTTTCCGATTACATCAATAAAAATTTTTGTGATGTCCCACTTTGCTTCCTCATCAGCTAAAGAAAAACTTGCTTGAGGGCAAGCGATTTTTATGCGGTCTTCTCCATCTGTCGTTGGAACTGCCTTCTCAAACAACCCGAGGGCTAATATGCGTGGAAGTCGTGATTTCACTTCAGTCCAAATGTCAGATAGTTCATCTAAACTCCGAGTTGTTGTTTGGGGAGACTGATCAATAATTGGATCCGGGGTGCGGATCTCTGTATCAGGATTTGGAACTGTTTGGGATGACGTTTTCGTTTCTTGTGAAGACGGTATAGGACTATCTACTTTGAACATCTGTTCAATTGCAGGATTCCTTTGGGTGCCGTGGAATGTGGAATTTGGTGTGGATTCAGATTGTGTTTCGGTACTGGCAATTTTCTGCTCTATCGCAATAAGTTTGTTGACTATTTCTTCAAGTTGAATCCCTTCTTTGATAGCGTTAATTTGAATTAACGCATTCTCAAGATGCAATTGGGCATACCCGTATTCTTTAATTTCGTGGTTGGCATGCATCAGTATCTTAATGATTCGAGTCAACCGATCAACTGGAATTTGTTCTGCTTTTTCCTTGAGTGCTGAAAGTTCAGATTTCGGACTCTGGATAAGTTCATCAAGTTGGTTGTCAATAGCGAGTAGCCGCAAGTCACGGAAATAGGTGATGAGATAGTGAAGACATTGTGTCAAATCCATTCCTTGAACAGAGAGTTGGTTTAATGCAGCGAGACCCGAATTGAGATTTCGTCCGACAATTGCCTCCGTAAGTTCGTAAAGAAGAGAACTTGAACCAAGTCCGAGTGTCTCTTCAATATTAGCGAGCACTAAATCTTTCCCCGTTGATGTAACCAACCGTTCAAGGAGATTTTCTGCATCACGAAGGCATCCTTCGGATTGACGGGCGATGAGCGATAGTACTTCACTATCCGCTGAAATCTCTTCGGTATCGGCTATAAGCTGTAAGCGGGAAATAATCTGGTCAGGGATGAGATGTCTAAAATCAAAATCTTGACAACGGGAGATGATAGTCTTTGGTATTTCGGCGTGTTCGGTAGTCGCCATGATGAATATGACATGTGATGGCGGTTCCTCAAGGGTTTTGAGAAGCGCGTTGAACCCTTCCGTAGTGAGCATGTGGACTTCATCAATGATGTAAATTTTATATTTATAGGCAGCAGGTGAGAGTTTGACATTTTCGCGTAGATCGCGGATGGTGTCAATTCCGCGATTCGAAGCAGCGTCCATCTCTCTGACATCAAAGGATGAACCTTGTGTAATCTCTTTACATGCGTCACATTCGTTACACGGTTCGCCTGTAATAACTGGACCTAAGTCTGTTTCTTGCTGGGGATTGAGGCAGTTAACAGCTTTGGCAAAGAGACGTGCTACTGTCGTTTTACCGGTTCCTCGCGGTCCCCAAAATAGATATGCATGACCGAGACGTTCGGACCGAATTTGGTTCTGTAACGTGGCGGTTACGTGTGCCTGTCCAACAACATCTCGAAAGTACTGAGGACGCCATTTCTGTGCGAAAACTTCGTATGACATGCTTCAAACCTTAGACAGGCAAAAATTGAATTCTGTTCTTATTACGCATAGTCCGTAGGTTGGGTAGAGCACAGCGAAACCCAACTTTTTTAGCACAATGTTGGATTCAAGGTGTTCAACCCAACCTACATAATATACCCAACACGTCGGTCATAATACGTATATAATGGCTATGCACCCAGTGTTGACAAGCCTTTCCGGGCGTTGCCCAAGTCGTTGACTCAAGCCAGGCTACCTTGCGTCACACGAGATCGCTTGTCTGCCGCTGCTTCCTTCCGGACCTGACGGGGTTCAACAAACTCTCGTTGCTCAAGACCCAACTATCAATGCTACGTGCTTGGGACAGTCCCCACAAAAACAGGCCGCATACTGGGAATTCAGTTCTGCTTTAGCGGATTGCAGATACAGGGCACCGCTATCTCCCCACCTAGCATAGCCAAGTCGTTAAATTTGTTCATCGGATGCAAGATAGATCTGTCGAAAAACGGTCAGTTGACACGTAAAAACCGACCTTGCTCCTAAAACTGGCGGAGAGAGTGGGATTCGAACCCACGGTACTGCAAAACAGCACACATGATTTCCAGTCATGCCAGTTCAACCAACTCCTGCATCTCTCCGGAAGATGTAGTAAAAAGTGGAGCAGACGGGATTCGAACCCGTGACCTCATCCGTGCGAGGGATGCGCTCTCCCAACTGAGCTACTGCCCCAAGATAATCATAACAAAGTTAGTAGACACCCGTAACGTTACATTTCTCGCTTGTTCAAGAAGTGTATTGTAGCGTAAACTAAATGAAGATTAACAAATTAATTCGGTAATTCTAATTTGCTCCGTTACCGGTAGGTGCGGTTTGTAACCGCACCGAGTCGTTCGCGAAAACGCTCGTTTTGAGCATATTCCATAAGATCCGGTGCGGTTACAAACCGCACCTACCGGTCCTGTGGAAATCGGGATTACCGAATTAAATACTTAAACTTCATACAGTTTGCGATACAACCAGAAAACGGAGAGAGTGGGATTCGAACCCACGGTGACTTGCGCCACAACAGTTTTCGAGACTGTCCAGTTCAACCGCTCCTGCATCTCTCCAGATATTGCTATTGGCTATTAGCATTCGGTTATCAGTTAAGAGTTGCCGCTTATACCAAATTAACTTGATTAGAAGTTTTATGATAAAGTCAGTATTGCGAGGAGGACCCGGAGACCTCACACTACAAATCAGGTTAATTGAGTATTAGTTATCAACGACGGTTCTTAAAAAATGATTTCAACAGTGCACTACTCTCTTCTGCACAGACTCCGTTGACCAATTCAACTTGGTGATTCAATCGCTCATCTTGAACGATGTTATAGAGTGTTCCAGCTGAACCTGCTTTTGGGTCGGAGGCACCATAGACAACCTTAGGAATACGCGACAGAACAATCGCACCAGCACACATCGGGCACGGTTCTAATGTTACATATAATGTAGTATCTGTCAAACGCCAGTTGCCAAGTGTTTGCGATGCTTCTTGTATTGCAAGTACTTCGGCATGTGCGATTGGGTTTCCAGATTGTTCCCTCAGATTATGGGTAGCTGCTACGCACGTATCATCCTTAACAAGTATAGCACCGACAGGAACTTCACCTATTTCTACCGCCTTCCGTGCTAATTCAAGTGCCTGCTGCATCCAGAAGACATCACTGTCCAAAATTTGCTTAGCGGGAAGGGAGTTTGACGGTGATTTTACTTTTTCTGATTCTTGAGTGCTCACAAGGCATGTCCCAAGATTTGCAAAGCGCCTGAGAGGATTCGAACCCCCGGCCTTCTGATCCGTAGTCAGATGCTCTAATCCACTGAGCTACAGGCGCGTGTTTCGCCAATAGCATGGCGATCAAAATACGATTTCATTGGGGTTCACTTCGTTCAACCCGACCTATAAACTTATAGAACGGATAACCTCGGTGCGGTTAGGAAACCGCATCTACCGTTGTTAGGTGCGACACCAATCCACACTGCGTATAAGTTCAAAAACGGAGAGGGTGGGATTCGAACCCACGATGACTTGCGCCATAACTGCTTAGCAGGCAGTCCAGTTCAACCACTCCTGCACCTCTCCAGATATTTAGTGGCGGTGGGAGTAGGATTCGAACCCACGGTGGCTTGCGCCACTACGGTTTTCAAGACCGCCGCTTTCGTCCACTCAGCCATCCCACCATTTTCACAATTAACCGATTTTAATTATAACACATATAAGATATGTTGTCAAGTGATTTTTACCTTAGGGTTAGAATGTAAAGTTGATTTCTTGATCCGATATATGGTAAACTGCCTATATTGGTATTTGGTGTTATAGAATCCGTTACTGCTATTGAACCGAAAGGCGGTAATACAATGAAAGATCTGACGACTATCCAAGAGATTGTAAATAGACTCAAAACTTTTTCACTTGAGCAACAAAGGCAAGTTTTGGATTTCATGATTGAGTTGTCAGGTGAACCACCAAAACGATACCCGGGCAAAAATCTCCTTCAATTTGTAGGCACTATTTCAAAGGAAGATTTGGAAATAATGAAGCAAACGATTGAAGAAGGGTGTGAACAAGTTTGGGATACTGTTGAGATTTAAAACGTGTCCTGGTAGGTGCGGTTTTCTAACCGCACAAGACGACGGTGTGGGATACTGTTGAGATTTAGCAATAAAAAACATTGATTTTTGATACAGTTTATGATACACTTGCCACGAGAAGTTCGTTAGATGCAAAACCCCTGCCGTAATACAACTCAAGGGAGAAAATACAATGGAAAAATCAACCACTATCCGAGAGATTGTCCAGCGATTAGAAACGCTTTCGCCCGGGCAACAGAGACAGGTCTTAGACTTCACGCTAGAGTTGTCCGGAGAATCCCCAAAAGGAATATCTGGTAAAGAACTGCTTAAATTTGTTGGCTTGTTCCCACCTGAAGACTTGGAAGAAATAAAGCAAGCGATTGAGGAGGACTGTGGACAGGTTGATGAGTCAGAATGGTAAGTACCTTTTAGATACCAACATCGTTATCGGAATGTTCACCGGTGACAAGGCGATCCAAGAGAAAATGCAAAATATCGATAAAATGTTCTTGGCTTCACCCGTTGTTGGTGAACTTTGCTATGGTGCGCGGAAATCGAGTAGACCTACAGAAAATTTCGCGAAAGTTAACCGTCTCACACAACGATTTCCACTCTTCTCTTGTGATTTAGAAACCGCGCGATGGTACGGAAATATCAAAGATCAGTTGCGGCGGAAAGGTCGTCTCATACCGGATAATGATATCTGGATTGCAGCAATTGCTATTCAGCATGGATTAATTCTTGTTACGCGTGACTCACATTTTGAGGAAGTTGAATCTTTGCAGACAGAACGTTGGTGACACAGAGCATAAAGATATTTTCATTACACAATAAAAGTGTGTGGTGCTGCCTAACGTTCACTGTGATCGGATTTCACATTTGTTAGACCAGGATCCTGCGCTTCAGACCTATTCTTTTCATTGAAAACTCATGGAACTTTATCACAAATACGAAACAAAAATCTTAACCGAAAACAAAATTGACATCCGAAATGACAGGACAAAGCGGGAGATTGAGTTGTACGATCCGGACCAAACGTTACGACTGCCCTTTGAACCTTTGGAACGGATTCAGGATTTCCTTGACGATTACAACGATCTGACAAAAAATAATTTTAAACTCCGTTACTATCAAATTTTAGCACTACTTTTCACCGAGCAATTCTTTGCTGACCACACACCATCAACTGGACCTGAATTGGACAACGAACAAGAAGAACAGCGGATGCTGGCGTATTGGATGGCAACGGGGAGCGGCAAAACCCTCGTTATGCATCTCAATATCCTCCAGTATTTGCACCATTTCTGTGAAAAAGATAATTTCCGATTCCAAATCTATCTGACAACCCCTTTGGCAAATCTAATTAAACAGCATGAACGTGAGTTAGAACCCTACGTACGCAAACTCAATGAAACCTATAATAACCGAATTGAGCTCACAATTGACACGACACAGGGGCTTTTGCAGAAGGATGAAGATTATTTCCGCTTGCCAGATGACAGAGAAATTCGCCGACTCATTTTAGTAGACGAAGCGCATATCGGCTTGACCAGTCAGGAATCAGGAAAATTCAGGAAACTACGGAGCCGTCTGAATGTAGGTGCTTCCTTCCTATTTGAATATTCTGCCACCTTTCACAACGTCGCCAAAGAATTAAAAGATGAATACGATAACGCAATCATCTATCGCTACGATTATGCCCGATTTTATGGTGATGGGTATAGCAAAGATCACTTTTTCAAACCGATTGCTGCGGATACAGTCGCTACCGAATCTGATGAAGAAATTAAAGACAATTTGGATGAATGTCTTCGGGTGATGGCAGAAAAGTTACAGACGTTTGAAAGAGCCCGAAATGATGAACAATATGACAACGACCTTACTGTGCATCGTCCTTTGATGGCGTTTATGGGGCATACAGTCGAAAATCCGAAAGAGGAAGGTGAAGGCGACGAAGTCTCTGACATTCAAAAGATATTGGATTATCTTGCTGCGCTGAGTCAGGAAGAACGCCAAAGTTTTAGAACCATTTTTAGAGATGATATTATCGGTCCACTTGTCGTAGCACGCAATCCAGAAAACAATAGCGAACTGCTGCTCTCTTACGGAGACGGTGAAAAGTGGGGTATGATTAACGTTGGGGATGCTGCGAGTTTTTACAACAGCATTGCCAATAACCGTATTGAAACACGTGATGAGGCAATTGAAAATCCAAACCTCCACTTTGAAAATCTTGATAACGAATCCAGTCCAATAAATGTCCTGATTGGAAGTCGCAAGTTTGCAGAAGGTTGGAACTCCTACCCCCTCTCCGTAATTGATCTGATTAACTTGGGAAGCTCCAAAGGCAACCTCATTATACAGATTTTTGGGCGCGGTGTTCGGTTACGTGGGAAAGGCGGCGATGGCAAACGGCGGCACTTCGATCACAAGTCTAATTACTACTTACTCAGCAGTGATAAGGAATCTGCCATCCGTAGGTTGGAAACGTTAACCGTTTTCAGTTTGCGGCGAAGTTACCTTGAACACTTTCTTAAAGAAGTATACGCTGGCGGTATTTCATTTCAGCACGTCTTTAAAATTCCCGTAAATCCGATGCTTTTTAAAGTGGATGGTAACACATCAGTTAACTTTGATGACTATCGCCAAAAATTGCCTATCTTTAAGCAGGGTAACACAGCAGGTAGTGGTATCAAGCGGGTTGTTCTCAACGGAGCAGAAATCCATTATACCTATTTTGATGATGGCACTGAAAAATCTGGTACTATCAAAAAATGGCGAAAGTTAGCGTTAGATTACCGAACGGATAAAGAGAAAAATGCACTGGATGTGTACGAAAACTTGCGTCAAAATAATGAAAAGTATTCTTGTTATCTGAATAGAGCAAAACTTGCCACCGTTATTCATCGTGAGGCGGAGAAAAATCAGTTGCAACTTTTTAGCAAAGAAAATTGCAAACCTACAATCATTGATTTCTTATCACTCGTTGGGGAAATTCGTTATCGAGAACAGGGACCAGACCCTGTTGCATGGACAGATCGACTCAATAGACAAATCGTAATTGATGTCACCCGTAAGCTGCAGAACCGTATAAACGCTCATATCAATCGAGTGAACTATGTTTATGAACCGTTAAAGCGGGATGATTTTATCTATGCGTACACAGTGACAAAGGAATTTGAGAATCGGGATGAATATGACGAGTTTCTTGAGAAAATTAAAGCAGCAGAAAATGAAAATAACAGAGCAAAAGCAGAACTTATAGATCCAGAAGCACTGATTCGGAGAGAATTAGGGCGTTTGTTAAAACCAAGGCACCGGCACATTTACGAACCGCTTATACTTCCTCAAGAAGAGGTGGAAAACGAGTACCTCAATATAAAAGTATCACCGGATAGACTAAACGTAGGTGAAAAGAAATTTGTTGAAGACCTGACAGATTATATCAAGGCACACTATCGACAGAATGAAAGATACGAGTTCTATCTGATGCGGAATGTGCAAAAGATCGGAATCTATTTGGAAAGTGATGCAGGAAGTTTTTATCCCGATTTTGTGCTATGGGTGCTTGATATTGGGCAGAATATAACACATATTCTTTTTATTGATCCAAAAGGACAACGAGGTATCACTGACGATACGACTCTTGATTATAAGGACCATCCAAAGGTAAAACTCGGGCAAAAATCAGAGGACAAAACGCTTGTCACCCTTGAAAAGCAATTAAAGGTTAAACAAGATGGAACATTTTGTCTCGATTCATTTCTATTACTGCGAGACAGTTCGGGGTTAGGAAAAGAAAAATCCGTTGAATGGATTGAAGAGAATATGTTGGTGTATAACGTTCTCCGCTTGGACTGGCACGACAAAAAGGAAGATGGTTCAACCAGTCGGCTTTTCAACGATGAGAAATCATATTTGGATTTAATGTTTGAAAAAGTAGGAGTTAAACGCTGATACATATCAGAAAATAGACGGGTTTAGTTTAGAAAACCCGCCTACTAAATCAATCGTTTACAATGCTATCCGCACTCTGTTTTTTGGCTCTATACTCTTTTAAAAGCGCGTTAATCTTATCAAGAAACTCTTGAGAGTATATTTCCCCGACAAGTGCTTTATGCGTTTCGACAGCGATGGCCTCCCAAACCTCTCGCGCATCATCCTCAAACTCAACTACCTTAATTCCAGCTTTTTTTGTCAGTGCTTCAATCGCTCTGTCATTATCTTTCCGAATTTCCTCAATTAACTTGCTCTGATATTTGTCACCGGTATCACGCAAAACTTTTTGTTGGTCTGGTGTCAGTCGATCAAACTTCTCCTTCGTAATCACAGTTGCACCAACCCCAACACTGACCGGTAGATTTGTCATGTATTTAAATTTATCGTGCCATTGCAGTGCCACAGTGACATAAGGTGATGCGGTTAGCGCATTGAGCTGCCCGCTATAGAGCGAACTCAGTACCTGTGTAACTTCTCTGGGTACAGTTGCTATTTTCGCCCTTTTGTAAAATTCAAGTGCAATCTTATCGCTAGTACGCGCCCACATCTTGACACGGGGTGACTGAAGATCGGCAATAGTCCTAATCGGATGATTGCTGAAAATATAATAGAAGCCTATGTCCCCCATTCCGATTAGGACATAACCTTTGTCCAGAAAAGTTTTGTCTAAATCTTCACGGAGATAGTTGCGAACATAGTCAAGCTCCTCGTAAGTTTTGAACATTCGTGGCAGTTGAAAAATCAGAACCTCTTTCTGTATTTCACCAAGTCCGGTTGCTGTCATAGCACCCGCGTGAATTAGTCCATTTCGCATTTTGCTGATAACATCAAGTTCGTCTCCCTGTATCCCGTTTGCATAAAATCGAAATTTAATATTACCATCAGTTTTGGAACGTATTTCTTTTGCCATCGCATTGAAATTGTTCATCCAAGTAGATCCCTTAGGTGCAAGGGTAGCGAATTTAATAGACTCAACAGCAAGAAGCGTTGCCGGTAAGCACAACATGCCCACAATTACCAGAAACACGCACGCAAAAATCGCGGCGCGAATTTTATAGAATGTTTTCTTATTGCTCATTATTCAATTTCTCCTTCTTCCATTTCTAAATCAAAAAGTACATCTGTTTGTGAAAGCCAACGTTTCGCCCGCGACTTTGCTATTGAAGTAGCGGCTTCCTGTCCAGGATATAAGTCAGATGGAGCATCAATAATTTCCTGAAGCGATTTCTTGTAGAGTTCCACGTCCTGTTTCGAATAGGCATAGTATCGCGCCAAATAGAATTTGCTCATTAGGAATTTGCCATCATTAATCTCATCAACACGATCAATGTGTTCCTTTGCTTTCTCAGGGTCACCACCGATTGCTGGTGACCGGTCACCGTAATAGACAGCATAGAACAGATGCGCGCTACCGAAGTAGAAGGTTTCATCTAATTCAAGTACACGCCGCATCATCAGTTCTACCCGAGCAAGGTCAATGACTTGCATCGGGTCATCTTTCTGCAGACTAATGCCGCGTGCAATAGCATAAGCTGTCCAAAACAGCGGTTCCACGTCCTTCTTTTTCAATCTTCTAAGTGCTATTTCAAACACTTTCTTATCAACGGTTCTTGCATTTTTCAAAGCTTTTACTGACTTTGCAAGTGCCTTCAATGCATACATTTCAGAACGTTCGTAGTGATCAATGGCTTGAATCCGCATCTTTTCGGCTGTTTCAGTGTCTCCTGCTATCTCTGCTTCTTCCATCTTATCTTCAAGAAATCCGCTGTAAGATGAATGTGCGCGGGCAGTCTTAACAATCAAAGACTTATTTCCAAGCTTAGATAGCCGTTCGAGCGTTTTGAGGTTTTTCTCAAGGGTGGATTCCACCACCGTCAAGTCACCCTCCTCTTGAATCTTGGATAACTTACTTAAACCACAACCACCTACAAGTATAGGTAGCAGAAGTAATAAAGCTATTCGAAAATAAAATTTACTGCGTATCATCGGTGTTGTATTTACCTCCTACCAGTGTTGTGCGTCCAATTGTTAACGCAGTTATCAGTCGCCAAAATGCGACATCGGTAATTTCACTAATGGTAAAGAAAAAGTGGGATATCCATCTTTTGAATCAGATGCTTTGTAACACTACCGACAAAGAACTCGCGAACGCTTCTTCTTCCGTAAGCCCCCATCACCAAAAGATCAATGTCATTTTCAGTAATATAGGATTTTACCTCAGCATCTGGATTTCCACTTCGCGTTACCAGATTTGGATTAATACCATAACTCTGAAAGAACTCCTCTAAGTTAGACAACAGCACCTCTGCAGCTTCAACATCATCACTCACTGTGAGCAAAGTTATATTACAAGCATTCCAAATTCCGAGCAAAAGGAACACGTGAACAACCTTTGCAGCAGGGATACTATTATCATACGCAACCAATACATTCTCAATTTTCCGCACAGAATCTGGGACAGCAAGTACAGGGGTGAGTCCATTCTTCAGTATCTTCTCAAGAGTGCCAAAGGTTTCGTGATCAGAATATCCGAAGAAAGATTTTTTACCTATCACAGTGAAATCATGAAATTTGGATTCCTCTATGATTTCAGAGAAAGGACTACCTGTATCCGCGTGCAGGATGGATTTTATCTGTCGGGATTCACAATTACGCGCAAATTCATCAAGAATCGTCTTCGCTTTTTGGCGTGTTTCTTCCAATAGATGTTCTTCACGTTGGACTTCATAGTGTGCTCCACCAAGTGGTATGGGACCACCTGTAGACTGAATTCCGGGTAAATCTATGATTGCAACTCCTGTAATCGTAGCACTATGTGCAAGCGCAATCTGACATGTGTATTCAATCGCCGCCTTAGCATAACAGGATCCATCTAAGCCCAGTAAAATTTTAGCAAAATCTGGGTTTCCCATTGTAAGGAATTTCTCCTTTCTTTATAGACATGTGGTTAGAAAATCGCATGTCCGAATTTCTAAGTCGTGTATCAAGATGTGTCTTATACTTTATTGGATAAAAAGGGTAGACAAACCACTGTTCCGCTGATACGCCCCTCTGAAGTCTCAATCTGAATTTGGCTACCGGGTTCTGTCACTGCCATTCGGACGTATCCCAACGCAATCGGTTTTTCAAGAGTCGGAGAATACGTTGAACTCGTAACCCATCCTACCTCTTTGTCTCCGCTGAAAATTTTTGAGCGCTTTGGTATCGGATTTTCTGAGTCAATTTCAATCCCGCGCAATAGTCGGTTTGGGTGTCCACGATACTTCATACGTGCGATTACCTCTTGACCGATATAACACCCTTTTTCAAAATCAATCGCGTGTTCTAATTCTGCCTCAAGTGGGATAATTGAATCGGTTAATTCTGAACCGTATATCGGCGTGCCAGCCTCAATTCGCAATGATTCTAATGCATCCCACCCGATTGCTTGAATATCAGGTCTCTCATCCATCAACTTTTCCCATAATCCTTCCAACACATCTGAGGAAGTATAAAGATGATATCCATATTCTCCAACAGTCTCCGATCTCACACAGACCACCCTTTGCGAATCAACTTCGCAATGTCGGGAATGATGCTCTGGTAAACCACTGAGATTTTCGGCATTCAAAACAGATTCAACGAGTTCTGTAGATTTCGGTCCATAAACAGCAATCGCTCCTACATTATCCGTTGCTACAGAAAGTTCTACATCATCGGCGATAATATATTTGTCCAATTCGGTGAAAACTTGTTCTATACTTTCAGGTGCGGTGCTGACATAGATTGCATCTTCCAAGATATATACCTTCATATCAGCGATAACTTTCCCACGATTTGTTAAAAGTGTAGCATAATTGCCCTCCCCAACTGAGAGCCCTTCAACATCGTTAGAGATGAGTCGATGCAAAAATTTTGCCCGATCCTCACCAGTCAAACTAAGTGTGCCGAGGTATGAAATATCAGCAATTCCGACATTATTTCTAACAGCATTGTGTTCAGAAACAACATCGGTAAACTGGACCGCCAAGTTCCAACCTTCGTGTCTTTCACCAAAAGTAGCACCGAGTTTACGATGAATATTATAAAGCAGAGTCGTTTTCATTTTATACCTATTTGATATTATTGTTTGCACATCTCTAAAACATAACGTGAGTTTGATATATAGCAAATTCTAAACATAAATGGACATTTTCGTAGGGGTTAGGTAACTAACCCCTACGGGCGAGAAGACCTCGCCCCTACGAGAAGCCCGACATCTTGTTTTTATCAAACTCACGTTAAAACATCCGTTCCAAACGCCAAATTATTCTCGGTGTACGTAACGAGTAATCCACGTTAAGAGGAACGGCAATTTCAACCGCAGTGCTAAAAGGTTGTAGACCGATGGGTGGACTGATAAAAAATGATACGCCAACACCTATTGAAGTCTTCAACTCGCTTAAAGAAAATTCTGAAAACGGGTTTTCACCATACCACCACACACGTCCTGTATCGAAAAAAGAACTGAGTGCCCACCCAATTACAGCATCTGTGTTAGTGTTAATATGGGTTTCTTGAAAAAGGCGATACTCAATATTTAGAAGAACACGTCTATCTCCTGCAAATGCGTTGAAGTCATATCCGCGCAAGGTGGTGGCACCACCCAGATAAAGAAGACGTTGCCTCGGTAAAGGTGCGTTCGAATAATCTCCAGATAGTCGGATATTCAAATGATGGGGTCCGAACAAAGGTGTATATCGAACCAATTCAAATTTAAGGAAGTTAAATGTAAAATCACCACCGAAACTTCCACCTGCCATTTCCATTCCAAGATGTCCGCGCCATCCCCGTCGTGTCCGTTCATTTGGCCAAAGCAACAGATGACTCCCAACATATTGAGGCCCCTCAATAGTGGACTTATAGTCTCGAGTATCAAACGTATATGTAAGCGATAGCATCTTTAAAAGTCCACGATCAATCCGAGAATTACCACGTTTTAAGCGTTTACGGTCGAAATAACTCCAGTCAGTAGATTTAGACAGATTATCATGGTCTTCCTGCGTGAATTCAAGTCTCACTAGTCCCAATTTTCCAAACGTCTGTGCTAACCAAATATGTTCACCTTGACGTTGATAATAATCTTGGAAAGCAGTACCGTAAACAGCAGCACTAAGATCCACTTCGACAGGTAATAGACGATAGTTATTAGAACTGATGTCTGTGAACTTGAATAGACCAGCCCCCAATGCCAAAGGGTAACGCTTAAAAAAGTTTTTTTCAACACCAAAGTTATAATTCCAAATTTTGCTGGCAAAACCACCACTAACTGAACCGAACAGTTGTTCTTCACCGGTGAACTGAGTCGAAAGTGTTCCTCCCGCACCAAGGACTAACCCGTGAACACGGTTAAAACCAAGAATAGGATACCATCCGGGTTTAACGAAAGGTTGCTCTTGGATTTCAACAATCATGATGTTTCTTCCACCCTCGCGTTGCACATGCCAATCTTGAATTGATTTGAAATCTTCGTTTGTCTTTTTAAGTTTCTCGCGTAACTTATTGATTTTCGTTCGTCCCAGAGCATGATAATAAACCTTCTTAGTATCTATATCAAGTGCCGACGTGAGTTTATCTTGTGAAATGCGATTATTCCCAGTAAAGCGGATCTCATCCAAGTAGCCTTCATTAACGTTTAAAACCAGCGTATCATTGACAAATTCATGTGTAACCTTGGCAAATGGGTAACCACGATTCACATAAAAATCGGTTATCATTTGCTGTTTCAAGTTTAAATTATCATCAGCAAGATATCCCACAGATAAGTCAAACCAATTCTTGATGAATAGTGAGGGAAAACTCTTATTTTCAATGATTTTAATTTGGTTTGAAAATTTCACGGGTGCCTCAGTCACACTGATTTGCAACGTTATTTTTAGCGGTTCGGTGTTCGGTAGATTTTCAATTTCTTCACTAACAGTGCCATTAGATTCTGAATTTGCAAGAGTGGTAGTGGATGGATTAACCGGTGGGGATTCAGCTTTGTCAGTATCCAGTACTACTGTTTTTAATTTCACCTCTTGAAACCAATCAGAGTTCTCCAATTCTGCAATTAACCACGCGAGTTGTTCGTTTGTGATAGTATCACCAGAAGCGATTGGAATGTGGTCAAGTAAGACCTTTGTTGGTATCGCAGTATTTCCTTCAATTTCTATTTTTGTAACCTCTAACCTTTCCGATACTTCAAAGGTTTTTGATACTGATTGCTGCGCCTTATCTAACTTTACCTTCCCCATTCCCTCTTTCCAATGTGGCCACCACGGATACTCTTCATCGTAAATCGGTAACCAATAACTGTACTCACGATATAGGGATGGTTCGATATCTTCAGCATTTCCAACCTTGCCTTGTGCTTTACGGTGCACATTAAGGAGCCATGTGTCTTTATCTTTTCTTCCTGCAGAACCGAGTGGGAAAGCGACCTCAAAACTCCAGAAATTTGTGTTGATTTTGGTAGCAACTTTGGCATCCGAATTCCAAGAAATATCGCTCTTGAACTTTTCTATTGAATCATCTATCGGTATACGAGGAAAATCCTTCGGAGCAAATCTATAATTTGGAAACCCTTCTTTTGTGACCTGCTGGTCAAAGAATGCTCCGATCGGATTTACGACCAGATGAGAATAGTCTTCGGTATCTGGATGCATATCAAGCAAAATTTCAACTGACTCATCTTCCCAGATAGGTGAATCCTTTTGCGTCTGCGAAACACGAGGTAAATGATAATTTGATAGGTGTACCCTTGCTCCTACATAAAGATATACCGCATCCCACATTAAGTAGACATCAGTTGTATTAACGGCTGTTTGAGTCCCTGTTGGATTCTGAAAAGGAGAGAGGGTTGTAGCATTTAACCACACTTTCTCGGATAAATTTCCATCAATAACGGGAGGTTTTTCGGTTAATGGGATAAGTTGTGTCAATTCAGTTGAGGTTATCTCTTCCGGTGCTGTTGGTTTAGCATCTTCAGATGAACTGTGCAGTCTCGGATTCGGTAGAACTGAAATGGTATCGGTGGCTGTTAACTTTAGAAGCGGACCTCCCCCGTTGATAATACCAATGTTATTGTCCATTTCCGCGGGAAGGTTAATAATATAATGTTGTTTATCATTTTTTAATTCGACATCAGCAGGGTAATTCTTGGGGAGGAGTAATCCGATATCACCACCAAGTGCAGTTAAATCCAACTGTGCAGCAAGATCATCAAGCACTGTGAGCTCAATTGAACCATTGAGTGTTTTTATCTGATTTTCTCCGGGGGTCAATAAAATCTTGCCGTGAATGCGCCCCTGTTTGACTTCAATCTTATAATTCCCTAAAGTTTCATCTAAATGTACGTTTCCCAACTCATTTGTGATTTCAATATTTCCGCGTATGTGGTGAAGGTATACATCTCCTGTTTTCATTTTAAGTTGAACCGAAACATCAGGTGGTGTATTAATTGTATAGTCTAAATGGAGATGCTTTTTTATCTCAAATGTGTTTTCTTTTTCTAATATCGCCTTAGATATATCTTCCGGTAACTTCGCATTCAACTGAAGTATACCATCCGTTTTTGTTCCAGTAATCAATATGTTATCCAGAAAGATTTTTGTTAAAATTGGGTTCTGTTCTAATATACGTTTTTCGAGCGTAACATTAATTGTGTCTTTGTCTTCTACATTGCTATCTGTAGCAACAATTCTAACATCACCGAATATATCTAAATCGAGTTTTAATTGGTAAACATCGTCAAAACTGAAAGTCTGCGAAGAAGTTGCGTCCGGAAATTGTGTCTTATCTTTTTCGGTTTGTGCACTGGCAAATGTAAAACGTGTTGTGTCAACTGTGCCACCCTCGGCTGCATCTATAGATTGAATAGAGAAATATATTCCAAGTAGGATAAAACAAAACGCAGATTGATAATACCCTAACTTAATCAAAAATTTTACCATAATAATGAGTCGGGAATAGCACGTTTGCCAACTGTCTATGTATTTTTATGCTTTACTACAGGGTTATTTAGTTCTCCGAATATTTAGATTTTCAATCTAAGACTTTCCGCTGTAGGAGCGATCTCCGAATCGCGACTTTTCGTCTAAAATGGGAAAAAAGCCTAAAACTAAATAACCCTGGCTTTACTATAAAAGGACTTGACACATTTAAAATAATACTTTATACTTGTTAAGAATGTCAAGAGATTTCTTACGAAACAAGGTAACTGAAGTATAGACAAAATCGTTAATGTACAAAAATGTACAAATAAGATACATCCGATTGAAAGGTGTCTGTCCACAAACCAGTTATCACCGGAGCAAGTAGATGTCCAATTCGCTTACAGAATATAGTTTCTCATTTGGTCCTTGGAATATACATGAGGGTGCTGACCCTTTTGGACCTCCTGTGCGGGAGTCGTTTAGTTTTGATGAAAAGGTTGACTTTTATCGTGACCTCGGTTTTGTCGGAATACAATTTCATGATGATGATGTCGTGCCTGATATTGACGACAAAACGCATGCACAATTAATATCCCGCGCAAAAAGTGTGAAAACACAAATTGATAACCACGGTTTGACCGCAGAAGTGATTGCCCCTCGATTGTGGGAGTCACCACTGACGATTGATGGAGCTTACACCTCAAATTCAGAAAAAGAAAGACAATACGCGCTTGAACGTTCAAAACGTTGCGTTGATATTGCGAACGTACTTGAGTGCAAAAATTTTGTTTTATGGCTTGCCCGTGAAGGCACATATATCCGTGAAACAAAGAGTTCAGCAGATGCTGTAGGTCAGATTTTGGACGCAATTAACGCGTTACTTGAGTATGATTCGGAAATTCGGATACTGATTGAACCAAAGCCGAATGAACCGATGGACATTGCTTATATTCCAACGATCGGGCATGCTATTGGGTTGGCTTATGCAAGCCAAGACCCTGATCGTGTCGGCGGATTAATCGAAAGTGCCCATGCTATCCTCGCTGGATTAGAACCATCGGATGAAATGGGATATGCCTTATTTCACAAGAAACTTTGGAGTGTGCATCTGAATGACCAAAACGGTCTTAAATTTGATCAAGACAAGGCGTTCGGTTCAGCCAATTTACGTAGAGCTTTTAATCAGGTTCGTGTACTTGAAGAGAACGGATACGGTAGAAACGGAGAATTCGTAGGGTTAGATGTCAAAGTTATGCGGACACAACCACGCGACATTTCAACAAAACATTTATTAAGTAGTCGCAGAACATTTCTCAACCTACTTGAAAAGGTACGGACGTTTGACAGAAAAGTGGAGCAGGAGTTTATCGCAGCGCGAGATTACGAAGGTTTAGATTTCTATATACTTGAACACTTACTTGGGATATAACCATTCAGAAGGTTCGTCCTGGAATCCGATCCTACCTTATATGAACGCAATTTTTCTCAATCATACATTTAGGACGACTGAGGAAATAACAAACATGACAATGGATATTAAATCTCTATGCCAAGAGGAACCTGTATTACCGGAGGTAGGACAATGTTATCGATCTGTAGTACTGGTTGGTCCACCGGGTGTCGGTAAGGGGACACAAGGCAAACTGTTATCACATATTCCCGGCGTTTTTCACCTGTCCAGCGGAGATATGTTTCGGGAACTTGATGAAGATTCCGAATTGGGAAAACTCTTTCATCAATATGCAACGCACGGTGAGTTTGTCCCAGACGATATAACAATTAAAACATGGTCGGAATACGTCAGAAACAAAGTTGAACAAAAGGTCTTCAATCCGGAAACTGATCTACTTATTCTTGACGGTATCCCCAGAAGCATTACACAAGCCGAATTATTATCACCGTATATTAATATCCTTAAAATCCTTTTCATGGTATGTGAAGATCGGGAGGTAATGTTTGAGCGTATCCGCGGACGTGCACTTAAAGAAAGACGACAGGACGATGCTGACGAATTGGTTGCTCGTTACCGATGGGATATATATAAACAGGAAACCGAACCGTTAATTGATCACTACCCTCAAGAGATGATTAGAATTATTGATGCTGACACCATTCCAGCTGAGGTGTTGTCGCAAATTTTAACTACGATCGTTCCAATTCAAAAGGCATGTTTTTCCCCACCCAATCTATAAAATCTCTTTCCGTATTTTCATAAGTACATTCATTAAGTACAAAAGGCATGCCTTTATTTACTGCGACGATATAAACGAATCTCAGGATGAACCAAGGCACGCATTGGAAAAGGTGCATCGCGATCCGAGATTCTCATACCTAAAAACTGTGGATCGCGCCTAAATGTTTTGTGCAATTCATATCGGCTGCCTTCACCTAAAATCTCATTGTAAAATTCAAACGTATCTTCGATTTCAACCTCTTCAAGCGGGTACCAATCTTGCATTTCATACTTTTCTGGATGCCGTGCATACTGCTGAAATACTTTCCAGTTCGGCTCAATAATTAAAACCCATTCCGATTCCGCATCTGGATACGTCAAATCCCTATCTAATTCAGGTATAAGCCAATCAAATAGAATTTCTGGAGCCCGTGAAATTGAGTTTTCGTGAGGTATATTTGCCGATACCCACTCGGATGCAGCCGCACCAGTAGGTTGAGACAGCATAACGGATGCAAATGCAACGGTGTATACAAAGGAGTAAAGCCAAATTACACTTCCTAAAGCAATACCAATCCACTTGTTAATTCTGATTAGAAATACAGCGGCAAGAACCGTGAGCACTGGATAGAGAATCAACAAATGGCGCGTGAATGAAACCTTGAACGTGCCTATAAACAGTAGATATGGAATAACAAAAGCCAGTATTAACAATCCATTTCGTATTTCTTCATCAGTAAATAGATTTATAGCGGAAGATTTTCTCAGAGATCGTACCGACTTAGCGAATGTATACATTATACCTAAACTCACCAGAAGGGCAAGCGGCAAACCCATCCCCCATTTTAAGAGTGTCCATAAGTACAGAAACCGATGTTCCCAACCTGTGTCACCAGTTGCAAATAGTCCGAAGTGCCCGCGATGGTAATGATCAACTTCATACCAGAAGTCCTCAAAAAAGAGATTCCACTTTGATGACACAAGATCAATCAGCCAATATGGACAAACGAGCGTAAAAGTTAAAGCACAAACACCAATTATCGTAGCAAACTTTCGATAAAAATTATCTGTCCTAAATAAAAGCAAAAGTGAGAAACCGACGAAAACGGTTGGAAACTTGACTGCTATACCGATCCCCGCAACGATTCCAAGCCAGAAACAGGTTCGGAACGAAAGATGAATATCTCGTGCAACTAACCAGAGAAATAAGGTGACGCAAAAGGTGGCAGGAACGTCAACGAGTGCAAAACGCGATTCGTTCGTCGCATGTAGCATCGCAACTGCTAAGAAACCCGCAGCTATTTGTCCCACACGTTTGTTGTAAACTTTTGTTCCAAGGCAATAGGTAAACCAAATCGTGCCTGTTGACAACAACACACTGATGAACCTTGCCATCCAGATCACACGCGCTTCGGTCATGCCTATGCCGAAAATCGAAAGAACTTTACCTACCAGAGCAATAAGATAGAACCATGCTGTTCCGGGCCAGTTATAGATTTCAGGAGGTGCTGTGAAACTGATGAGATTTAGCACGTCTTGTGCTATTAGCGTTTCACGAGGGTCTGGTGAGTCTGGTAAACCAACGCCTATGCCGAGAACTCGGAGTACAAAACCGACAACAAGAATG
Source organism: Candidatus Poribacteria bacterium (assembly GCA_965237835.1). Lineage (GTDB taxonomy): Bacteria > Poribacteria > WGA-4E > WGA-4E > WGA-3G > MSPOR6. The sequence goes on from OZ250160.1 coordinate 4,472,547, forward strand.
ATAGATACCACAAAAATGTCAGGGGTTGTAACTGCACAAAGTTTTCTGTGATAATCTGTCATAATGCTATTTTTTCTATCTATTTTTTTTCTTTCAAAAAATGTTAGGTTCTGCTATAATTGTGATAGAAAATTCTAACATAATTTGTTGTTCGTTAGTCTTCTTGCTTCTGTTTTTTGCCAAAGTCCTCGTTCCAAGCAATCCTCGTTCAATCAAGTGGAAATGAGATAGTTACGGCGTCCACGAAACTTTAGCGTGAGATTTCTACGCACACAGATTGTCGCGGTCCGCTCTACTGAGACAAAAAACGCCTGTGGAGATTCTGTCCGACGGACGATGGTAGGCTGGAATCAACGAAGCAGGAGGTTGGTAGATAAGTATAAATTTCTATAGATTACTATAGTTTGGACAATTTCTATCTGTTTCATGTTGTGTTTTCAAGTCCTTGCTGATTTTTCATTGAGTTTCGGATGGGAACGTAACTCACAGAAAAAGAATTTCAGGTGCAAGCAAGAGCAGCCCCAGCGGGGCGGAATGTCTATAGGGACATTGTGAACAAACCCTCTTTGGTTTCCCCAGAGGGGCGAAAGGTGTCCCAATAAACCAATATTGATCTCAAAAGTGTTTCTATTAATCCAGACTATTACTCAAGAACCCTAAAAATTGTCCAAACCATAGTAAGATATAATGCAAATGTATAAGGGGAAATAACAACTCACATTTCCTTGATTATCAATAATAGGGAGGTGGCAGCCTCCCTATTTCACTTTATAATAGTATACCATGTTGCTCAAATGAAATCAAGGAAAATGTAGGCTACACAAAGATTTATAGCACTTTTTTTATAAGTAATTTTAGGGTATTAATTTGCAAATAGGTAAGGGATGTAGTATAATGATAGAACCGCTGAACACCTAAATATGGGGGTGAGCTGGTGCTGGGTTAGGGGCTTCTCATCCTTTATTCGCGGGTTCGATTCCCGCCACCTCCATAAGGTGTCCAGCGGTTTTCTTCAGAACATAAATATTATACAATATAAATAAATATGAGTCAAATCTTTTTTCATCTTGAAAGAAAAAAGGCAATTTTACAGTCTTAAAACTACTTACTCACATATAATTATCAATCTTCCGCTACAAAACCTCGCCTTTTAAGGCGGGATGTAGTAGCGGCTCAGACCTCCATTGTTGAAAAAAACTTGACTTTCGCCAAAAAATGTGATATAATTCTACCATCTACGGGTTAGGATTTACAACTTTGGCAACCTTGCCATTGATCCTAACCACTCTTTTGTAAAGAGCAGTGTAGACGTAGAAAACGCAGCCACTACAGAAAAAAGACGTTTCAACGGAGCCAAAACCTTGAAAGATAGGATACTCTCCTAATAACGTTAGTTTTGAAACCGCACTTAGCGGTCAAAGTATCGGTCACACCTGATAAGGTTTAAGGTGTTTCCGTAGTGAGCCAGATGGCCCGCTCCGCGTGTTTGTCCACGTGTTGCCCGAACTTGAGTCGGGAAGCCTCCTAAAAGGAGATGCAAGATGGTCCCATACCTGCTGGACTTGATAGCAAATAGCGGTAAACCTTGAGAAACCCGTGCGGGGGTTCCTTCAAAAGAACCCTCGCCCTTCAGGGCGGGGAACGGTCAGAGACTATATAAAGGTTTACAAGAATTTTAAAAAATTATTCATGTCCAAAACTACTAATTGCGAAAATAAATTAGGTAATTCCATAACTATCTCCGGTGCGGTTAGGAAACCGCACCTACCAGCCCTGGGGAAAATCGGCTTTACCGAATTAAATACTTCATGAAACCGCACCTACCGCCCGGAAAATAGGACAAATCCCGTTAATTTGGTATTAAACGCTTAGCACGACACTTTGACCCACATTTCGGTAGGAAGTACTTCTCGGATGTGGGCAATCTCTTTTGTCATTAACGGGAGTTCTAATTTTTTAAAGATTTCTTTCCACCGTTCAGGATGGGTGCTATCAACATAGACAGGCGCAAACCCCAAATTAAGATAGGTTTTTATCGCTGGCAGACGAAAATCGTCCGTGTCAAGCATAGAACAGGTAAATCCGCGATCACGAAAATAGCAGAGAACAGCAAGTGATACCCATTTACCGAGTTTTTGCCCTGTGTGCTCTCCTAGAACTCCCACCATGTGTACGTATCCAACATCGGTTTCATTTACGGATTGCCGCCATGCACATGCCGTACCAACTGGGATGCCCTGATATATTACAAAAAAGAGTGCATCCGGTAAAAACACATCTCTACTCGTGATTTCATTACGCGTGTCTTGTGCGGTGCGTTTCCTTCCACCGAATGAATCGCTGATGATGTTTGCCCAATGCACCTCATCACCTGCTTGGTAGGTTCTCACACCGTAACCTGTCGGGAGTTCTAATTTTGGTAAATCTATAAGATTCGGTCTGACCATTCTAAGTTGCCGTGCCATCTGCTAATTCCTTCTAACTTTCTGCAAATTATTTTAACCTACAGATCATTCCATTATACCACACATGAAAAAACACCTGCAAACCTTTACATTATTCTTAGAAAATGCTATAATTAATATCTACATTATTTTATTTACATTTATAGCAAATAACCCTCGTTTTCAAATAGAATATAGAAAGGCGCGAACTGGTGAATCGACCGCATAAAAGAAACCCTAATATTGTTCTTGTTGGTTTTATGGGAACAGGAAAAACCTCTGTCGGTAAAAGGCTTGCCTCGCAACTTCAGATGCGTTACACTGATACTGACAACGTGATTGAGAAGGATAGTCGTCGACACATCAGCGATATTTTTGCGCAAGATGGTGAAACCTTTTTTCGAGAACTTGAGAGTACGGCTGTTCACAAAGTTTCAAAACTATACAACTATGTTATCTCAACCGGGGGTGGTGTCGTTTTAAAAAAAGCAAACGTCGCGAAACTTAAAGAAACCGGAGTCGTTTTCTGCTTAACGGCAACACCTGAAGAAATCTATAAACGCGTTAGCCATCAAACGCACCGTCCCCTGCTTCAAACTCCCGATGCAATGCAAACAATTCGTAACATGTTGATGGAACGTTCGCCCTATTATGCACAGGCTGATTATATGGTGGAAACGACAGGAAGATCGTTCAGTGAAATTATCGCGCACATAAGAAAAATCTATTATAAAGACAAGACATTTCAAAAACCTGTAAGTCAAAAGTATCCGAGAAAGTAGCATGATGAAAACGTTACACGTTGCATTGAATGAGAATAGTTATCCGCTACTCGTCGGGAAAGGGATGTTAAATCAGATTGGCGAATTTCTGAAGTCTTATGCTAAATCTACAAAGGTTCTTATCGTTACAGATACTTTCGTTAATCATCGTTATGCTGCAGTTGTATCGGAAAGTCTAAAGGATGCGGATTTTGATGTAGTTACTATTGATGTTCCTGTCGGGGAAGCGAGTAAATCGTTTGAACAGTTCACTCGGATACAAGATAGTTTAGTGGTACATCAACTTGATAGAGGTTCAACGCTTATCGCGCTCGGTGGTGGTGTTGTGGGGGATTTAGGCGGTTTTGCTGCAGCAGTATACATGCGAGGCATCGCTTACGTGCAAATCCCAACCACCTTGCAGGCACAAGTTGACGCGAGCGTCGGCGGTAAAACAGCAATCAATCACCCAAAGGGAAAAAACCTAATCGGCGCGTTTCATCAACCGAAATTAGTACTGATTGATGTCAACACCCTTGAAACCTTACCGCAACGGGATATCCGATCTGGTCTCATTGAAGTAATAAAAATGGGAGTCATCCGCGATGAACCCTTGTTTGAAATGGTAGAAGATAAATTAGACGCCATATTAAATTTAGATGCGGGAACGTTAATTGAGATGATCGCTTGTGCTTGTGCGAACAAAGCAGATATAGTCGCAAAAGATGAAAAAGAGAGCGGATTGCGAATGGTGCTTAACTACGGGCACACCTTTGGTCATGCGCTTGAGGCGTTGACGCACTATAGAACATACCGACATGGGGAAGCCGTTTCTATCGGCATGAATTGTGCGGCACGATTAGCAGTCAATTTAGGAATGTTCTCTGAAGCCGATTTTGAACGTCAAAGTACTCTTCTAAATCGGGCAAAATTACCACTGACTTTTCCATCAGACCTATCACCCGAAGCGATATGCGATACGATGTATTTGGACAAAAAAGCACTCGGTGGCAAACTCCGCCTCATTTTGCCGACACGAATTGGAGAAGTCGTTATCCGAGATGATGTAATAGATACTAAAATTATACAAGCAATTTCACAATGTTATTAGTTTTTAACTCTAACTCTTTTTAGAGGAAATATATGACACACAATAAAACAATTTTATGGATAGTCGTTTGTTCGGTTTTATTCCTATGTGGCACCTTCGCGTTCAGCCAAGAGTCTCCGCCTGTGCCACAAGAACCCGCGCTTCCTCCACAAGAGCCTCCGCCTCCGTCAAACGTAACCGCAATGGATACACCTAACGACGACGGCTCCAGTATCACCATTACATGGGACGCTGCAGCTGAAGATAGCGGTATTGTAGGCTATAAAATTTTACGCAGCACTGATGCTGGTGAGTTTGAGGAAATTGGCGAACAGTTAGACGCAGACACAACAAAATATAAGGACACCAAAATAATTAAGGGTGCAGCACACGCCTACATTGTGCAGGCAATTACCGAGACCGAATCCACTGTGGATTCTCAACAAACTGCATCAGTAAAAGCAACAGGACAGTGGTTTCACAGTGGCAAAGTCGTGCTTCTTCTTGCTATGCTCCTTTTTTCAGCAGCGATTTTAGGTAGTATCTATTATGCGCTGAATGGAAAAGAGGTATTTATTAGGCGGATCCCGGGTTTAGAAGCTGTTGACGAAGCTATCGGTAGAGCGACAGAAATGGGACGTTCAATCCTTTACGTATTAGGGTTAGGTGGTGTAGACAATGTTGCAACTATTGCCAGTATGACGATTCTTGGACAGGTTGCACGGCGAACCGCAGACTATGAAACACCCCTACGTGTCCCTTGCAATGATCCGATTGTGTTGAATGTTGTGCGTGAGATGGTGAAAGCATCATATCTTGACGAAGGGCGTCCGGATGCCTACCAAGAGGAAAACATTTTCTTCCTTACAAGTGAACAATTTGCTTATGCCGCTGGTGTGGACGGTATGATGATTCGCGAAAAACCGGCAGCGGTATTCCTACAAGGTACATTTTTTGCCGAATCGCTTCTCATGGCTGAGACCGGTAATTCCATAGGTGCGATTCAAATTGCAGGAACAGATTCTGAGCACCAACTTCCCTTCTTTATCGCCGCCTGCGACTATACCTTAATTGGTGAAGAACTCTATGCTGCGACAGCATACTTATCTAAGGATCCTATGTTTTTGGGCAGTCTCAGAGGACAAGATTGGGGTAAGATTGTCATTTTTGCAGCGATCATACTCGGTGTGGCACTCGAATTATTTGGTATCAACTGGATCACAACACTCTTACAAAGGGTGAGTTAGGAGAATTTATGAAGCGACAAGTACCCTTAGCACTCTGCTTCCTTTTTGGGGTAGCAATGATCTTCACCCAATTTAGTCCACATTCATATTCTCAAGCACTTTACAGAGAAGTTATTGATTGGGGACTCATAATATCGCCTTTCGCTTTGGTGATAGCTGTAGTGACACTCATCCAGACACATGTGTCGCGTGTTCGTCTTCGTTCAGAACATTGGCAGTACAGTCTCGTTGTATTCACAGGTATGATAGTTATGGTCTTAGTAGGTGTCCCTCTTGGACCACAAAACTCAGTAGTTGTATGGTTATATAACAATGTCCAAGTCCCAATGGATGCAACGATGTTTTCTTTGCTTGCCTTCTTTATTGCTTCTGCGGCGTTTCGTGCATTCCGCGCACGATCGTTTGAAGCCACTCTGCTTCTTATCACTGCTATGTTCGTCATGATCGGAAATGTCCCGATTGGCGATTTGGTTTGGAATAAGGTGATGTCTTGGACACCGTGGGCAGACGGTGCGTCATGGATTCGACAATGGATATTGGATATTCCAAATGGCGCAGCACGACGCGGTATTATTCTTGGCGTAAGTTTAGGAATCATCTCACAATCTATCCGAATTATATTGGGAATTGAACGTTCGTATCTTGGTGGAGGAGATTAGTCAATGCTTGAAAAATTCATGAATATGGACAGGCGAATAATTTTTATATTAGTTGCCTTAGTCGTTATCATTCCAACCCTGATCCCAGTAAGGTTGCCAATTGCAGTTTCAGAACCAACACAAAAACTTTACGACTATATTGACGCACTTCCATCGGGATCAACTATTATGATGGCTTTTGATTATGGTCCTTCTTCTCTCGCGGAACCGGAACCGATGGCAAAGGCAGTAATGCAGCACTGCTTCAGTAAAGGCGTAAAAGTCATCGGTATGACTCTTCTCCCTAATACACCAACCTTAGCGCATAAACTCATGCGAAAGATTGCAGCAGAAAACAATGCAGCCTATGGCGAAGATTATGTCTTTTTAGGTTACCGGCCCGGAGTATTACAAGTTATCCTTGGAATGGGAACTAATATCGCTAACGTCTTTAAGACTGATTATGAGAAAACACCTATTACTGAAATTCCGATGATGGAGAATATCACGAACTATGATCAGATTTCGCTGTTGCTTGACCTTGCTTCTGGAAGTTCAACAGAAGCTTGGATCATTTATGCAAACACAAGATATAATTTGAAAATTGCTGCAGGCGTTACTGCCGTTATTATCGCCCAGATGTACCCTTATCTGCAAACAGGACAGTTGATAGGTTTGATGCCTGGTTATTTGGGAGCCGCCGAGTATGAAAAACTTTTGAATGCCCCCGGAGATGGAACTATAGGGTTAAACACCGCAACCTATGCGCATCTTCTGATTATCGGGTTGGTTATTTTAGGCAATATCGCTTTTTTTATTCATCGACGAAGGGAGGAGTAAATTGATGGAAGTTTTTGGCATCTGGATTGCAGCATTCTTGACACTCTGCATCTACAGTTTTCTTTACCGAGACAATCCGTTCTATCGTTTTGCCGAACACCTCTTTGTAGGAATATCAGTTGGATATGGCATTGTGATTGCTATACATCAAGGTGTCATCCCGTTAGCATGGGATCCTCTTTCTGAAGCAGTGACAGCATTATGGACCGAGATAACAGGGGAAACAACACCTGAAACACGAAATACGCTTTGGGGTCTATTCAAAATAATTCCAATTGCAATCGGTCTGCTGTTTTTCGCACGCTTATCCCCGCGTCACACATGGTTAATTCGTTATCCGATCGCTATCCTTATTGGGTTTGGGGCAGGTGTCGCAATTCCAAATGTGTTGCAAGCGAATATCTTTGCGCAGACACGCGGAACAATTGAACCTTTTGCTACCATTAATGCAGGAACGCTTTCCGCGTGGGATATTTTCGGAGCAGTCCTCATGGTCGTTGGTGTAATTTGCACCCTCACCTATTTCTTTTTCTCTGTGGAGCACCGCGGTCCCATCAATTGGCTTTCAAAGATCGGTATTGCTTTTCTCATGATAGGATTCGGCGCTGCATTTGGGAACACCGTTATGGGACGTCTCGCCCTTATGATTCACCGCGTCGGTTTTCTAATATACGATTGGTTGGGTTCAATTGGTGCACTTTTTAGATGAGGATCTCACCTCAAATTGCAATGTTCATCACATAAGGAGAAATCCACATGAAAATCGGATATAGCACATGGGGCATGCCCACCGTCCCAGTAGATACAGCTATCTCCCACATAGCCGACCTCGGATTTGATGGAATTGAACTTACAATCATCCCACGTTTTACTACGGAACTGAGCACACTTGATGCTGCAGAACGAAAACGGATTGCATCTTTACTGAAACAACATAACTTAGCGTTGCCTGCGATCGCTGCACATTCCAGCTTACTGGAAACCGATCCGGACGCACATGCAAAAAACATGTGGCGGCTAAAAGGCGGCGTTGATTTGGCTGTTGAACTTGCCCAAGGTGACGAACTGCCTGCAGTTAATACGACTACTGGTGGAAAACCGGAGGAGTGGGAAATTAAAAAAGATTTCCTCGCTGAACGTGTGGGTGAATTGGTTGATTATGGGGCATCCCAAGGTGTTACAATTGCTATGGAACCACACATCGGCGCAATCATTGATACCCCTGAGAAGGTGCTTGAACTCCTTGAAATAGTCAATTCTCCCTACCTCAAAGTTAACTTTGACATTAGCCATTTTGACATTATCGGAATACCGACTGAGGAAACAGTGTCTGCATTAGCTCCGGTTTCAGCACATACACACGTCAAAGACCAACGCGGTATCGCCCCCGATTTTGAGTTCCTCATTCCCGGTGAGGGCACTTTCGATTATGTAGGTTATCTGAAGGCTATGCAGGCGCACGGATACGACGGGTTCATCACTGCTGAAGTTAGTTTTATGGTGCAAGCACGTGAAAACTATGATCCACTTGCAGCTGCGACGTTGTCTTATGAGACGTTGTCGAAAGCATTTGTTGAGGCAGGAATTGCGAGAGATTAAACGGAACCATATAGAGAGTATCTCACTGCGATCAATCAATTAACAACGCGTAATAAATTGCGCGACTACAAGCAATAGGAATATTATGAAACCGAACATTCTTCTTCTCATGACAGATCAGCAAAGGTGGGATGCAATGGGCTGCAGTGGTGACTGGGTGCAGACACCGAATTTAGATCGAATCGCTGGTGAAGGCGTTCGATTTAACAACTGCGTTACCACTTCTCCAGTCTGTGTTCCTACACGGCTCAGTTTAGCAACAGGTTTGTATCCACATAACACCGGTGTTTGGAGCAACATGAAACATACGATGTCGGCAGAAACGCCGACATGGATGCAATCAGTTCGAAATGCGGGTTATCGCACCAGTCTCTTCGGAAAGACACATCTTCATCCACATAATGGTGACTTACGCGAAAAAGAAGGTTTGATGAACGAATACGGATTAGACGATGTTAACGAGATTGGCGGACCACGTGCAAGTAGTCGTGTCCTGTCTCACATGACAGCGATGTGGGAGGAAAAAGGGTTATGGAAGGATTATCGCGCCGATTATCGCGAACGATTTAGCACGAAACCTTACCTTGTCCGTCCCTCAACACTCGGTTTAGAAAATTACACGGATGTATATGTGGGACAGCAGGCAAAGCAGTATCTTCAAAACTATGACCGACAAGAACCTTGGTGCTGCTGGGTTAGTTTCGGTGGTCCCCATGAACCGTGGGATACACCTGAACCTTACGCCAGTATGTATGACCCGAATGATATGCCCCCACCTATACCTCGACCATCTGTTGGCGATCGTCCTCGTGGCAATTTGGATAATAAGATGGATCAGATGAACCCTAAATTTGAAGTGGGTGAAGTCGGAAAACTACGCGCAGATTATGCCGGTAATGTAACGCTAATTGATGCACAGATTGGTGAAATCCTTGAAGCGATTGCGGATCGTGGCGAACTCGAAAATACCGTTATCGTTCACTGCTCTGATCACGGAGAAATGAACGGTGACTATGGATTGATTTACAAAAACAATTTCCTCAACGGTGCCGTTCGAGTTCCGCTACTTGTGCGAACACCTGAAACAGTGAAAAACACTGCAGAAGGTCTTGTGTGTGAAAGCCCTGTTGAATGGATAGATATCGGTCCCACACTGGTTGAACTGGCAGGCAGGGAAATAAAACATCGTCAATTCGGTAAATCCTTGTCTCCTGTTCTTGCTGATACAGAAGCAACACACCGTGAATTTGCAATCTCTGAAATCTCAGGTGAAATTATGTTGTTAAATCAGGAATGGAAAATCGCATTAAATACAGATGGTCAATCTTATCTCCTATTTAATGTACAAGATGATCCCGATGAAACAAATAATCTGGCTGGGCGACCTGAAATGAAAGAATTAGAGACAGAATTACGGTTGCAGATTTTAGAACACCTATTTCAAACTCGTACCCAAAAGTAAAATATAGTAAAGACTATTTTGATACATTTTACCCTTAATGATTCTAAACATACTCTCGTGCATATAAACATTAAAATTCATGAGATGGAGGTTTCCAATGGCATACAAAAATAACTCCAAGAGATCGGAAGTCACCGAAAACTGTATGACTTCTGAATCCGACGACATCAACCGTAGGACATTCATCAAAGAACTCGGGATAGCAGGTGCTGGCACTTTGTCGCTTTTTGGCTCAAACGCTATTGCACAGAATAAAGCAGTCGAGAATCAACTTGTTAGGAAAACGGAGAAACCTAACATTCTTCTTCTCATGACAGACCAGCAACGTTGGGATGCGATGGGTTGCAGTGGAGGATGGGTACAGACACCAAATATGGATAGAATTGCAAGTGAAGGTGTCCGATTTACCAACTGTGTCACCACCTCTCCTGTTTGCGTTCCAGCACGACTCAGTTTGGCAACAGGCTTGTATCCACACAACACTGGTGTTTGGAATAATAAGAAACACAAGATGGCAGCAGAAACACCGACCTGGATGCAAGCAGTAAGAGATGCTGGATACCGCACCAGTCTCTTCGGAAAGACACATCTCCATACCAATAATGGTGATTTACGTGAACGTGAAGACTTGATGCACGCTTATGGATTAGACGACGTGAACGAGATCGGAGGACCGCGGGCGAGTATGAAGTGCTTATCCTATATGACAGAAATGTGGGAAGAAAAAGGTTTATGGAAAGCATATCGCGATGATTATCAAGAACGATTTCGTACCAAGCCGCACCTCGTTCGTCCCACAGCAGTCGGACTTGAAAACGACGCGGATGTTTACGTCGGACAGCAGGCAAAGCAATATCTTCAAAACTATAACCGCCAAGAGCCTTGGTGTTGTTGGGTTAGTTTCGGTGGACCGCATGAGCCATGGGATGCCCCTGAGCCTTATGCAAGTATGTACGATCCGAATGATATGCCACCTCCAATACCCCGCCCTGCTGCAGGAGATCGTCCTCGTGGAAGTTTAGACAATCTCATGCAAAACAAAAAGAAAAGTCCAAAATTTGAAGCGGGCGATGTCCCAAAGATGCGAGCGGACTATGCCGGTAACGTCACACTCATTGATGCACAAATAGGCGAAATCCTTGACACAATTCAGGAACGTGGTGAACTTGAAGATACCGTCATCGTTTTCTGCTCCGATCATGGTGAAATGAATGGGGATTATGGGATGATTTACAAAAGTAACCTCCTCAATGGAGCAGTCCGAATTCCACTCCTTGTGCGTACCCCTGAAACATTAAAAAACGCTGTCCCTGATCGCATCTGTGAAAGTCCAGTTGAATGGATTGATATTGGTCCTACGCTTGTTGAAATGGCAGGTAGTGAGTTGAAACATCGTCAATTTGGAAAATCCTTGTCTCCTGTTCTTGCTGATACAGAAGCAACACACCGTGAATTTGCAATCTCTGAAATCTCAGGTGAAATTATGTTATTAAATCAGGAATGGAAAATCGCGATGAATAAAGAACGACAACCTTATCTTTTGTTTAATGTGCAAGATGATCCCAATGAAACAAACAATCTTGCAGGGTTACCAAAAATGAAAGAAGTAGAGACAGAATTGCGGTCACAAATTTTAGAACACCTATCTCATACTCAAACAAAAAATCAATAGAACTACTGTCCTTTTTTGTGCAGCGTAACATGAACTTTGCCCCATTTGGTGCAAGACTCTTATTGTTGTGCTGTGAGAATGCTTATATTCAGTGATCCTGAAATTGGCACGTTAATTGCTAATATACCTCCATAATACATATGATTTTTCTTGGAGGTAAAAACAATGCGTATCAAAAGAATTTCAGGAGCACTATTAATTGCATTAGTGTTCCACTTCATCGTTGTATTTATCATCGGTATTCATTTAGTTAACCAAGAACAACAGCAGTTCAAAAACATTGTTGGTGTAGAGACATTTTCAGCTCCAGAGGCACCGAAACCAGAAATACATCATCGTATAGTCAAATATTTCGGAACATCTGAATTTAGGACTAATCCGAATTTACGGAAAATGAGCGCACCCAACGCTCCAGTTCCACCAGTGGTTACCCAAACAAATCTACCTATATCGGATAGTCCATCGTCCCTGTTTTTTGCAGGACCTGCACAACAGGAAGCCACAGTAACCGCAGATTTGTCGAACACCAACCTTGCGAAAGCAGCCAGACAACTTTCTGCCGAAAATGTAAAGATCGAAAAAGTCGGAGTAGTTCGAGACGCACTTGGCTCTGTTTCTGAAAGCATCAGGCTCGGTAATGTTGAAGTGCCAGAGCTTGGTCAGAGCCGTCCACGAGGTACAAGGATTCCCGTTCGGAGCCTACCCAAAGGAGAACCAGGTGGACGCGTTATCGGAATAAGTAGAGTTCCAATCCGTACGGCTGAAGTTCAACCCCAGACGTTAAATCCACCAAACGGTGCCGCATTTGACGATGTTTTCTATAAAAACCACGGCACCAACCCCTTTATTGATACAGAAGATGACAACTTTTCTACGTTCGGTATGGATGTAGATACTGCTTCATACTCCGTTATACGTCGCTATCTCAAGGATGGACTCCTTCCTCCAACAGATGCCGTACGCGTTGAAGAATTTGTCAACACATTTGATTACAACTATAAACCGCCAACCGATGCAGCTTTCGCCGTTCATATTGAAGGCGCACCTTCGAAATTTGGTGAAGGCAAACGGCTGCAATTATTACGTATTGGCATTCAAGGTCGCGTCATTCCAGACAATGACCGCAAAGACGCAATACTCACTTTTGTGATTGATGTCTCCGGTTCAATGGAACGTGAAAACCGATTGGGCTTGGTAAAAAAAGCACTAACACTTCTACTTGATCAACTCCGCCCTGGGGATGCGGTGGGTATCGTTGTTTACGGGACTGATGCACGTGTTGTGCTTCCACACACCGGCATTGAGAATCGTGAATTCATTTTACAAGTGATCAATAAACTCCGCCCAGATGGATCAACGAATGCTGAGGCAGGGCTTCGGATGGGATACAAACTTGCGCTAAAGAATTCAAAATCCGACAGTATTAACCGTATAATTCTCTGTTCAGATGGTGTTGCCAACGTAGGACAAACAGGACCAGATGCTATTCTTAAAGAGATTCGTACATATCTCAAGGAAGGCGTGACACTCACAACAGTTGGCTTCGGCATGGGGAATTACAACGATATCCTGATGGAACAGCTTGCAAATAAAGGTAATGGTAGCTACGCATACGTCGATACACTCAAAGAGGCAAAACGTGTTTTTGTAGAGAACCTGACAGGAACGCTACAAGTCATAGCCAAAGATGCCAAAATTCAGGTTGAGTTCAATCCGAAGACAGTCAGTCGTTTTCGTCTCTTGGGTTATGAAAACCGATCGCTTGCACACGAAGATTTCCGTAAGGACGATGTGGATGCAGGTGAAATCGGTTCAGGACATAGTGTCACCGCGCTTTATGAGGTCAAACTCCACGAAAATGCTGATGGTAAACTTGCAACTGTCTTTATTCGACATGAAGACCCCGACACACAGCAAGTTACGGAAGTGAATGAGACTATCTCCACGAATCAATTGAAAGCAACGTTTGAAGAAGCATCTTCTGAGTTCCAGCTTGTGGCTGCTGTTGCAGAGTTTGCTGAAATACTTCGCGACAGTTTCTGGGCAAAGGAAGGCAGTTTAACAGCTGTTCAGCAGACGATTGATGGTGTTTTGCCGCATCTTCACTCAAAAACGCCTCAAGACAAACAACGCACAGAGGAACTGCTAAACCTCGTGCGCGAGGTGCGTCGCTTGAAGGAACAGAAAGAAGGTTGATGTGTTTTGATAGGGTGATTAAGTTTTTGAATCTTCCATAAACTCAATCACTCTATCTTATACCCTATACTCCGCACTTCTGATTTCCGATTTCGGTATTTATTTCTCAAACCTGCGTGGTCCCTACATTGAGTAAGCAATTTCAGGTGAACCAGAAAAAAGACAAGTGGAAAATAGAATCTTAATTCACAACTCCAAATCTCCCCTATCCTGTGCGAATCCTTTCGTGACACGGGTTTGTCGTAAAAATACCAAAATGTGTCAAAACAAGTGCGGAGTGTAGGTTATACCAAATTAACGGGATTTATCTTATTTTCTGGGCGGTAGGTGCGGTTTCCTAAATTCATTTTAATTTTGTCGAATCTCCTTTATTTATAAACTTTTTGGCTACTTAAACGTCTAAACAAACGTGTAGAGTTGAGATGCACCTTCTCATTCCATGGTGTGTTGATGGCGCAATTCAATAACCTGTGTCAAACGACTCTAACCTTCGCTAATTTAGTAGAGCAACTTACTAATCAAGTAAACCCAAAACTTAAAAAATAAAATAAAGGAGATCATGATGAAAAAATCAGGTTTCTACACATTGGCACGAAGCCTTTTCGTTCCTCGCTTAGATGAATTACGTCAATTTGAAAATCTAATTATCAAGCATTATCTTGCTAATGTTTCAATAGAAAATCAACAAGCAACAACAGATGTTGAGGTCGTTTTCACTAATCCTAACGACTTTCCCATTGAAGGTGTATTCATTTTCCCGCTGCCTGACGGTGCAGACACCGTAGATGTTGATGTTCACATTGATGGTAATTTAGTAGAACCGGACTTCCTCGGAAAAAGTAGTTTAGCAAAATTCTATAAAAGCATTCTCCAAGCACAGGAAACCAAAATTCTACAGGAAATTGGCAGTTCAGCACTGAAGATAGAAGTGTTGTCAATCTTTGCTGGCGATGAGTGCAAGGTTCAGATTCGTTATAATGAATTTGTTGAGGCGGTTGATGAAAACTTCGTGTACACCCACCATTTGCGATCCAATCAAACTGTTGGAAGTTTCGCTATGTCAATAGCAATTGAAGGTAAAGACGCTATTGGGACAATAGAGTCTCTTTCGCATGATGTCACGATTGACCAAGAAAGTGATTCTCTTGCACGTATCACCTACCAAGCAACTGATGTTAAGTTAGATAAGGATTTCGTGTGTTCCTATTCCTTCACCAGTCACGGTGCCTATAGTGTAGAACTGCTCAGTTTTGAGGAACAAATGGAAGTTTTAGATGTTTCTGCACCGGTGCCTTCCAGACAGCATTTCGATGCTTTACCAGTGTCTATTGAAAAGAAACTTGCTACCCCTACTGCGGTTAGAGAACAGACCTCTCTCCACAGAGGAGCACAAAGACTTGGGGAAATGAGGCAGTTGAGAATGAACTTATCGTCGGGATTTGGATTAAATCCGCCAAACGGGGCAGCTTATCACGATGTGTTCTTCAAGGGACACGGAACCAACCCATTTATTGATACGGAAGACGATAACTTTTCAACCTTCGGCATGGATGCTGATTCTGCCTCTTATGCAGTGACGCGCCGCATTCTTCAAGACGGGCATCTACCCCCACCAGAAGCAGTTCGAGTTGAGGAATTTATCAACGCTTTTGATTACAACTATACGCCTCCTACGGATGCAACTTTTGCGGTGCATCTTGAGGGCGCGCCTTCAAAATTTGGGAAAGGCAAACGGCTTCAATTGCTTCGTATCGGTATTCAGGGACACGTTATTCCAGACACTGATCGTAAAGATGCAGTCTTGACATTTGTAATTGATGTCTCCGGTTCAATGGGCATGGAGAATCGGTTAGAACTTGTGAAGAAGACGTTGGGACTTTTAGTGGACCAACTCCGTCCCACCGACAAGATAGGCATTGTTGTGTACGGTACCGATGCACGGGCCGTCCTCCCGCATACCAGCAATGTGAATCGCGAACATATCTTGGAAAAAATCGATTCACTATGTCCAGAAGGCGTGACAAATCTTGAAGATGGACTTCAGCAGGCCTACGAACTTGCAAGCAGGAACGCGCAGACTGATTGCATCAACCGTGTTATTCTCTGTTCAGATGGTGTTGCGAACTCCGGTCAAACTGCACCTGAATCGCTCCTCAAAGAAATTCGAGACTATGTTGACGACGACATTTACTTAACCACAGTCGGTTTCGGCATGGGAAATTTCAACGATGTTTTGATGGAAGAACTTGCCAAGAAAGGCAACGGGAATTATGCGTATGTTGACACACTCAAAGAGGCGAAACGTATCTTTGTCGAAAATCTGACTGGTACGTTGCAAGTAATTGCTAAAGATGCTAAAATTCAGGTTGAGTTCAATGAGGAAACGGTCAGTCGATTTCGGTTGTTAGGATACGAGAATCGCAGAATGGATCATGAAGATTTCCGTAACGACGATGCGGATGCGGGCGAAATCGGTTCAGGACACAGCGTTACTGCTCTTTATGAAATCAAACTCAACAAAGGTGTGGACGAAGGCAAACTCGCCACCGTCTATATCAGACATGAAGACCCCGATACAGCAAAGGTTACGGAAGTCAGTGAAAAACTTCTCGTTGAGGATCTTAAAGACAAATTTGAAGATGCTTCTTCAGATCTACAGTTTGCAGCTTCAGTGGCGCAATTTGCTGAAATCCTGCGGGAAAGTTATTGGGCAAAGGATGGTAGTTTAGGCGCAGTACAACGAACGCTTAAAGGTATCCTGCCGAACATCCAAGCCAAAACACCACAACAGGAGGAGCAGAAAAAAGAACTGTTCAGTCTTGTGCGTAAAGCACGTCAATTAAAAGACATGGCTGAAGCACAGGCAAGTTAATTCCGTTTATTTTGTAGGACGAAGTAATTCTCGATTGGCGCGTCTATTTTTAGTGATAGACGCGTCCTTACAACATTTTCAAGAAATCCGATAATGGTTTTTTATTGCTTAGCATAGTACACGCATCATTTCTTTCAATAATGTGGTAAAAAATGCAACGTTTTCACATACAACGGAGGTTTTCCATGAAAAGACTGCATTTCTCAGCAGCGTTGTTAACCCTACTCTTTATAGGCGTTGTGCAATTCGCACATGCGCAAGGCATCATTGTCACACGTCCAGCCAGCATATCGCGAATTGAAACCCTAAGAATTGAAAAACACCACGTGAACGTCTCTATTGATAACCAACTGGCAACCACGAAAATCGATCAGATTTTCGCCAATCCGAACAATTTACAACTGGAAGGCACATATCTTTTCCCGCTTGAAGATAACGTAGCGGTTTCAGATTTTGTGTTATACATTGATGGAAAGCCTGTCAAAGCGGAACTGCTCGCAAAAGACAAGGCGCGGAGTATCTATGAAGGTATTGTGCGTTCTATGCAAGATCCGGCACTTCTGGAATATGTTGGAACTCGCGCTTTTCAGGCACGTGTGTTTCCCATTCCACCAAACGGAGAAAGACGGATCCAACTCGAATACTCACAGGTTATTGATGTGGATTCTGGTCTCGCCAAGTATACCTACCCGCTGCGAACCGAAAAATTTACGCACCAACCTGTAGGAAGCCTTGCCGTTTCAATTGACCTTAAAAGTAAACATGCCCTCAAGACAATTTATTCTCCCTCACATGAGGTAGCTGTCAACCGCAAGAACGATCATAGTGCTAACATCAGTTATGAAGGCAAAAACGTCCGCGTAAAACGCGATTTCGTCACCTATTATTCGCTTTCCGATAAAGAATTCGGTATTGACCTAATTACCCATCGAGACGATGTTGACGAAGACGGCTTTTTTATGCTCCTGATTTCTCCTAAATATGAGGTAAAGAAATCTGATATTATTGAAAAAGATTTCGTCTTTATTCTTGACCGTTCTGGCAGTATGAAAGGCGAAAAAATAGAACAGGCGAAAAAGGCACTGCGCTTTTGCGTAAACAATCTAAATGATGGAGACCGATTTAATCTCATTCTATTCAATACAGATGTTGAACCGTTCACTGATAAATTAGTTTCTGCAAAACAGGAACGAAAAAATGCACTTGCATTCATTGACGACATTAAGGGAAACGGTGGTACAAATATCAATGATGCTTTGCTTGCTGCATTAGCCGATAAACCGGATACGAAACGACCACGTATTGTTGTTTTTTTAACTGATGGAGAAGCAACCGTCGGCGAAACAAATACAGCGCGAATTCTCAAGAACGTATCTGGCGCAAACGATAATAAATCCCGCATCTTCGTGTTCGGTGTCGGTTACGATGTCAACGTCAATTTGCTTGATAAAATGGCAGAACAAAATGGTGGCACCCGTCAATATGTGAAACCACAAGAAGATTTAGAAGTTGCTGTTTCCGCTTTCTTCACGAAAGTAAGTGAACCAGTTCTTGTCAACTTGGCTTTGGATATCCAGAACATCAAAACTAAAAACCTATATCCTCAGAAACTGCCATATCTGTTTCGCGGTTCCCAGTTGACGGTGCTTGGCAGGTATACCGGTAATGGAAAGACAAAGCTTGTTCTAAGCGGAGACATCAACGGCAAGAAACAGGAGTTCTCCAACGCTGCAAAGTTCCCAAAACAGGAATCGGATCATCAATTTCTGCCGAGGTTGTGGGCACAGCGCAAGGTGGCATATCTCGTTGACGAAGTCAGACTCAACGGTGAGAACAAAGAACTGATTGATGAAATTACACGTCTCAGTGAAAAGTATGGAATTATGACCCCTTACACATCATTTCTGGTAACTGAGGAGGAAGCTGTGGCACATCAACAGACTCGACTTAATAGAGGGAGAGCAAGACCAAATTTGATTACTCCCAGAGCTACCACAGCCCCAAAATTGGCACCGGTAAGAGTCTCTCCTACTCGGTCTAAAATGTTGGCACCGTCAGCAGAACAGAAAATTGCCGCAAGCGAAACATTGCAGCAACTTCAGATTGAAGCACAATTAGCAGAAACGGCTACTACAATTAAGCGGGTCAAAGACAGAACCTTCCATCTTCGAGAAAAAGTCTGGGTGGACAGTACCCACAAACCTGAAACCAAGACAACGAAGATAGAGTTTGGAGGTGATGCCTATTTTGAGCTGCTTAAGAAAGAGCCTGAATTAACAAAATATCTGGCAATCGGAAAGCACGTCATTGTTTGTTACAAAGGGACATGCTATGAAATTCATCCGCCTAAGCAACCTTAGGATGGATTATTAACCATGTTGTCAAACACGTTTCACTGTATAAATGTTAATTTGGGCAGACTTCTGATCTAACGAAATAGGGCAGGTGGTTTTTTCAAAGGTAAATCCATTTTCAGTAATACATTTGAAAAATCCATCTGCATTTTTCCGATTCGGTTCAGAAAAAATGGCGATACCATCAGAAACAAGAAGATTCAGTAGTAACCCTAAAATTGATTCCCAATTCTGCTCCTCATATATCACATCTGAAGCGAGGATAACGTCAAATTTGGAATTAAAGCATGGTGTGTTCCAATCCATCTGCACTAAAACCCCATTCTCAATGCCGTTTAGTTGCGAATTGTGCAGTGCAAATTGTAGTGCATCATGTTCAAAATCTGTAAAAACAACTTTTGCACCCGCTTGACATGCAACAATTCCTGCGAGTCCAAATCCGCAGCCGATTTCAAGAATGTGTTGACCTGAGAGCGTTGCACCTAATCCCGATACGTGGTGTGCTAAACCGATGGCAGATTCCCAGAGATAGGTCCAGTAAGGTAGATAGAGTCTGCCATTGCGGTCTTCTTTGCTCAGTTTATCTAAGAATCGGTCCGGATCATCTACGATGGTGAGTAGAATCTCTTCGTTTCCAATCTTGAGAGTAGTGTTTGTGGTTGGGTAAGCTAACAGCCGATTTTTCATCCTAATTATGATACCTAAAAATTGGATAACCTTCAATCATTTATTTTGATAATGAAATATTTAACGCCTATTCTAATTCTAATATGTGTTTTTACGGGATATACACAAGCGCAAAATGTAGATTCGGACTACACACACTGGAGTTTACCCGAAGGTGCAATAGCGCGTATTGGCAAAGGAACGATTAATTCCCCTGTCATAATATCTCCAGAGAGTAATCGGTTTGTTATCGCGAGTGCAATTGGAATTTGGTTGTACAATTCGGAAACCTATCAAGAAATCGCATTACTGGCAGCACATGAACCTCCTTGTTCGTCATTAGCGTTTTCACCGGATGGTAGGACACTTGCAACCGGAACCGAGGATGGAAAAATTCGTGTGTGGGATCCACAAACAGGATTAGAGAAAACAACGCTTGCTGGACATACCGGTCCGATTAGTAAACTAATTTTCACACCAGATGGTGAAACGCTTATCAGTACAGGTGGGGATTGGCGTGGTGATGGAACAATTCAGTTATGGGATGCAAAAACATGGAAACATAGAGCGAAATTTGAGCAAAAGATTGTGAATAACGCCATAACGCTTTCCCCTAATGGTGGTGTACTCGCAAGCGGACATTCTAACGAGATCGGATTTTGGGACATTAAAACCGCAAAACAGATTACAAAAATTACAGATAAGAAAATCTCTTCCTTATCTGTGTATTCCTTAGCATTTTCTCCCAATGACGAAATTCTGGCTATTGGAAACTATAATGATATTTTTCTGTGGGATACTAAAACCCAGAAGTTCCGCGCAACCCTTATTGGACATGAATCAACTGTAAGTTTTCTAAAGTTCTCACCTGATTCCACAATACTCGCGAGTGCCAGCTCGTGGTACGCAGACCAGGGGACGGCGATCTGGCTGTGGGATACCGCAACAGGTCAGCATAAAGCGACCCTTCTTGGACACACAGGAGGCGTTCGGTTATTCGAGTTTTCCACGGATAGTAACACATTAGCCAGCACGAGTGATGATCTGTCGATTCGTTTGTGGGACATTAACACTGGCAAACTCAAAAAATCTCTCATAGGACATAAAGCAGATCTTTTTTCTCTTGAATTTTCGCCCGACGGTGTTAACCTTATTGGAAGAGGTTGGGACTCTACAATTCATTCATGGAACTTGGAAACTGGAAACTACAGAAACGACTTCACAGGACACACACACTTGAGAACCACTAAATTCCCACAAAAGAATTCTGCCCGAATTACGTGGTACTCGCCCGTTGTTTTTTCTGCTGACAAACAGACCTTCCACTGTGCAAATGCCGATGACACAATCTGGGTGTGCAACACAAACACGGGAAAACTTGAAAAGAAACTTACTGGATATACTTTTACACCTTATGAGGTGGTGTTTTCACCTGATAGACAAATATTAGCAAATGCATATCCGAACAACACGATTCATTTATGGAACATGGACACCGGTAGACGCAAAGCAATTCTCAATACAAACATAGAGAAAATCAAACCTATGGGATTCTCGCCCGATGGAAATATACTCGCAAGTCGGGGACAAAACAACGTCCAATTATGGAATGTCAAAGCAGACACCTCCAGCATAGTTTTCAAAAGGTCACTTTTAAAACAAGCACAGCGACTGGTTAGTTATGCTCAAGAGCGCGCACCAATTAATTCACAAGGGCAATTGGAGAACCTGGCGCGTTCACTTCGCAAAAAGGATAAACAATCCGATCAATATTGGGCAACTCTTAAAGGACATACCGGTCATCTGGGAGCGGTAGCATTTTCACCTGATGGGAAAATACTTGCAAGTGGAGGTAGTTGGAGCAATACAGCGCAACGATATGATTCCTCAATCCGATTATGGGATTTACAAACTGCACAATCCAAAGCAATTCTCACTGGACATGCATCTGGAATCAGGTCTCTCGAATTTTCACCCGATGGTAAAATTCTGGCAAGTGGGAGTCATGACAAATCTATCAGATTATGGAACACATTAACTCACGAGCATATAGCAAACCTCACAGGACACTCAGAACCTATATCTTGTGTTACGTTTTCGCCCAACGGTAAAACACTCGCTACTGGGAGTTATGATAACACAATCCGCTTATGGGATGTGCAATCTGGTAAGCATAAGAGAACCATAAATGGACATACAAGAGCCGTATTTTTTCTGACGTTTTCTCCAGATGGTGATATACTTGCAAGCGTAAGTCGTGATGGCACAATTCTGTTATGGAATATGAAGGAGACAAACTGATGAGGCACATTATATCAATTATTTTCTTGATTTTGCCATTATGCCAAAATGGGTGGAGCGATGATTATCGTCAATGGTATCTCCCTGAAGGTGCAACGATGCGCCTTGGAAAAGGCAAGGTATTTGATATTGAATTTTCACCTAATGGTGAACATTTTATGGCGGCAAGTTCTATGGGTATATGGGTATATGATGCACATACTTATAAGCATATTGCATTGCTGACAGAAGATTCGGAAAATGTATCTCGAATAGACATGACTAAAATAACCTTCTCACAGGACGGTAGCACGTTTGCTACCGTAAGCCCAACATACGGTAGCAGTGCCGATGTCAGAATACGGAGCTGGAATGCTTATACCGGAAGAATAAAAGCTTACATCAGAGAAGGATCTGACACAGAAACATCCGCTATTGCAGCTTTTGTCTTGTCACCAAATGGTAGAACACTCGCAAGTTGGAACTATGACAAAAAAATTCGACTTTGGGACACACAAACAGGTGAACACAAAGCAACACTTACTGGACAACCTTCTACTACATTGGCTTTTTCGCCCGATGGGAGGACACTCGTAAATGTTGGTGAAAATGGCACTTCAATTCAATTTTGGGATCTGGAAACAACACAACTCACAAAAACCCTCCGCACAGGAGATACGCATAAAGTCAATTGGTTAGTATTTTTTTCTGATGGAGTACTTGCCACTGGCAACCTGTACGAAACGGTAAAGTTCTGGAGTCTAAATACTCTTGAACACACGGAAATTAACCTGCCTGGAGACAAAGAGTATACCCGTGCATCTGCATTTTCCCCAACTACAAAAATGTTGGCGAGTGCAACTAAAGATGGAGCTATTCAGTTATGGAATCTGCAAACAGGACAATCAAAATTGCTACTTATGGGCAACAGAGCCCGTGTTTCATCGTTAGCCTTTTCATCGGATGGTCTAAAACTTGCCTGCGCTTGTACTGATGGTACAATTCGGTTCTATGATGCTAATACACAACAACACATTGCAAATATCATAGGTCATTCAGGATCAAGAAAAACATCGCTTGTATTCTTACAAGAAGGAAAACTGCTGGCAGGTGGTGGACAATTGTGGGATTTAAAAACTGGTCTGCCACAACTTACATTGGCTCCAGATACTGTCGGTTATTCATATAACGCATTAGACACAGTATCACCTGACGGAAAGATGCTTGCAAGTACGAGTAATGAAAACATTTTTCTTTCGTACGTAAACACAGGTGTAATTCGCACTATACTCGCCGGTCATTTGAATAGAGTCGCTTGCGTTGCATTTTCACCTGATGGAAAAACACTTGCAAGTGGAAGCTGGACACGTTCTGGAGGTGGAAACAGGCATCCTGTCAATATTTGCTTATGGAACGTGTTGACAGGAAAAGAAAGAACTACTCTTACCGATCATACAGATGGTGTCACTTCTATTGCGTTTTCCCCCGATGGTAAAACGTTTGCAAGTGGAAGCGAAGATCGCACTATTCGCTTATGGAATCCTCACACCGGACAACATCAAAAAACACTCACTGGGCATAATGGTCCTGTTGTATGTATAGCGTTTTCACCCGATGGACAAACACTGGCAAGTAGCACTGGTAGTACTACCTATCATTACATCAGAAATCCGGACAATTCAGTTTGGTTATGGGATCTCAAAACTGGAGAACAGAAGGCAAAGTTTTCTGGACATACAGCACCTGTCCTTTCTGTCGCGTTTTCTCCCGACGGCAAAACACTCGCAAGTGCAAGTAAGGATAAAACAATACGATTATGGAACATTGAAACAACTAAACATTTGAGAACCTTCAGAGGACATGTTAAGGATGTATCTTCTGTTGCGTTCTCTCCAGATGGACTGAGTTTGGCAAGTAGTAGTGAAAACGGCACTATTCTATTTTGGGATCTTTCTGAAAAATGAGGAAACTGATGAAATATTTAATTCCAATTCTTATTATATTCTATGTCTCCAGCGGGGTAACCCAAGCACAAGATCAAAATTTAGACTATACACGTTTGGGTTTACCAGAAGGTGCTATTGCGCGACTGGGTTATGGCACTAATGGGACTATTATGTTTTCTCCAGATGACACTCGAGTTGCTGTGAAAAATTCAATTGGGATCCGGCTTTTTGATGCCCAGACAACCAAGGAAATTGCACTGCTGAGATGGGACACTGATGGAGCCTATTCTATCGCATTTTCACCAGATGGTAAAACACTTGCAGGTGGTGGTACAGATACGACAATACGGTTGTGGAATGCAAAGACTGGACAACACAATGCAACCCTCACAGGACATACCACGACAGTTGTATGGCTTACCTATACACAAGATGGTGAGACGCTCATAAGTGCAGGTTCAGGATCGGGGAAAGACGATACCATTCGGTTATGGGATATGAAAACTGGAAAACATAAGGCTACCTTAACGCATCCGGGGAGAAGCGGCTCACTTGAATTTCATCCTGAAGACAACCTACTGGCAAGTACAAGTTATAAAGAAATTCGGTTGTGGAATATCAATACCGCAAAACTTATTACTACACTCACAAAGAACAATAAAACCATTGAAGGTGTGGAAGTGTTAGCTATTTCTCCTGATGGTAAAACAATTGCTATTGGAAAGAGAGGTGGAAGCAGGTCCGAAATCCTTTTGTGGAATAGAGAAACTGAGAAGTTTCAAGGTACACTCATTGGACCTACTGTGTCTATTAGAGTCCTCAAGTTTTCACCTAATGGAAAGATATTAGCAAGTGCAAGTAATGTGAACGGTGGCAAAATAATTTGGATGTGGGATGTTCAAACCGGCAAACTCATCACAACCTTTACAGCGAACACCCGCGGTGTGCGGTTACTCGAATTTTCGCCAGATAATAACACCCTTGCGAGTGCAGGTTATCAACATTCGATCCAGTTGTGGGATGTACACACCAGACAACTGAAAGCAACACTTACAGAACCTGCCGCATTTATTTTGTCTTTAGAATTCAAAACAGATACTGGGTTGCTTAGGGCACTTAGTGAGGACGGTGTGCTTCACACATGGGACCTAAATAGTGGAAAATATAATAAAATTATGACATCATATACACGGTGGACCTGGTGGAAATCACCAGTCGTTTTTTCCCGTGATGGTACCACGTTGCGTTGCGCAAATTCTAATCACACAATCTGGGAATGGGATGCAAACACTTATGAACATAAGAAAACTATAGCGAAGTACACCTTTGGCAACAATGTAGCTTTTTCACCTGATGGCAATTTCCTTGCGAGTCGGGGACAAAACAACACCATCCACTTATGGAATACAAACACTGAACATCTAATGGCAACCTTTACTGGGCATCCCAATGGAATTAAGTGTCTTGTGTTCTCGTCCGATGGGCAGATACTCGCAAGTGGCGGACGAGACAAGATAATCCATTTGTGGGATACAAAACCAGATACAGTCGAGGTTGTTAATGAAAGACATCTACTCAAACAGACAAAACGTGTAATTCGTTTTGTTCAAGACCGTGCCCCCATTCGATCACAAATGCATATCGCTCGTATAGCGCGTCTCCTTTCTAAAAAGGAACGGCGTACACTGCAACATCGCGCTATCTTAAGAGGACATACGGGGGACGTAAGGACTGTAGCGTTTTCTCCTGATGGAAAAATTCTCGCAAGTGCTGGCCTAAGTGAAAATAGAACACAACCTGATACAACAATTCGGTTATGGGATATTAACACAGGAAAACAGATATTTACACTCACTGGACAGAAAGATTCAGGCACTTCACTTGCATTTTCTCATGATGGGAAACTCCTTGCAAGCGGTAGCTACGATAAGACAATCCGGTTGTGGGATGCACAGTCAGGCAAACATAAAATTACCCTCACAGGACACACTAAATATGTCACATGCACTACATTTTCACCGGACAATAGTATTCTTGCGAGTGGCAGTGACGATAACACAATTCGGTTGTGGGATTCGCACACTGGTGAGCATAAGGCAACCTTCACCGGACATCGTGGAACTATCATTGGTCTGACGTTTTCACCAGATGGAAAAACACTTGCCAGTGTAAGTCAAGACGGTACAATTCTCTTGTGGGATCTAAAGGAGACAAATAGATGAAACCGATCGCACTAATTCTATTTTCAATCTTAACGTTTTTGCTGGGTGGGTGTAGCGACGATTATACACAATGGTATCTGCCTCAAGGTGCAACTATGCGTCTCGGTAAAGGACAGATCGGTGACATAGCCTTTTCACCAGATGGTAAGAAAATTGCTGTCGCAAGTACTATCGGGATTTGGCTCTATGACGCAAATACCTACAAAGAATTTGCTTTGCTAACAGGAAATTGGGAAAAACTTTCATCAAGGACATTTATCAAAGTGAAGTTTTCACCCGATGGGAGAACACTTGCAAGCGTCAACAACCACTACGAAATTCATTTGTGGAACACATACACTGGAAACATTAAGGCAACGATCATGAAACATAGTTATGGTATTACCGATATTGCGTTCTCGCCAGATGGGCAAACACTTATCAGCAGCAGTAAGGATGCCACGATTCGGTTGTGGAACTCACAAACAGGAAATCTTAAGGGGATCCTAAGCGAGAAAAAAGCAGTCTCGGCGATAGCGTTTTCCCCTGATGGTGAGCTTCTTGCAAGTAGTGAAACTTACGGAAATACAATTCGGTTGTGGAACTTCAAAAAACGACAACACGCTGTAACTCTAACAGGAGATATGAATAGTGTTCGTTCGTTAGCATTTTCACCTGATGGTGAGATGCTCGCAAGTGGCAGCGGCGACGCGACAATTTTAATATGGGAACTAAAAACCTGTAAAACCAAGAAAATCCTCACAGGTCATACAGGTAATGTTGACCGTTTAGCATTTTCACCTGATGCCGAAACGCTCATAAGTGGAAGTTGGGATGGCAGCATTCGGTTGTGGGACACACGAACATGGAAGATCAGAAAAACTTTCAATTCAGGTATAAAATACTTATCTTTGGCTTTGTCACCGAATGGTGACACACTCGCGAAAGCATACGAGAATGGCACTATTCAATTCTGTGATGTAAAAACTGGACACCATAAGGCAACTATCACAGGCTATATGCCGGGAAAGAGTTCGTTATCAGGCTATTCACGAAATTCGTTGGCATTTTCCCCTGATGGCAAAAAACTGCTGACAAGCGTAGGGCGGTTGTGGGATGTGAAAACTGGTCAGCAACAAACCTTAACAACTGAGGGTTTGAGGAATCATGCTCCTATCGTGTTTTCACCTGATGGAAAGATAATTGCAAGCGGAAATAAGGCAGGTGTAATTTATCTTTGGTATGCAAGTACCGGTGTGCCGCGAACAATTCTCACAGGACATTCCGATGAAATTGCATGTCTTGCATTTTCTCCTGATGGCAAAATACTTGCAAGTGGGTGTGCTGACTATTTTGATTATACGGATAAAAGTAATGACACCAGTATTCGTTTGTGGAATGTGCAAACAGGACAGCAAAAAGCGATCCTAACCGGACACACAGGAGGTGTTGCCTGCGTGGTGTTTTCAGCAGATGGGAAAACACTCGCAAGTGGAAGTCAGGATTACACAATTCGGATGTGGGACACCGATACCGGCCAACACCAAAAAACGCTCATAGGGAATACAGGCTACGTTACGAGTCTTGTGTTTTCAGCAGATGGGAAAACACTCGCAAGCGGGAGTCGTGCCCCAGGAAAACAAGTAGACAAAAAACCGGATTATACAATTCGGTTGTGGGATGTCAACACTGGAGAACAGAAATTTATTCTCACTGGACATAAAGGGAGTATTTTTTCTCTTGTGTTTTCGCCTAATGGACAAACCTTGGAAAGTATAAGTTCTGATGGGTCAATCAGGATATGGAATGTACTCAACGGGAAATATATGATTGGCTTCTGGGGTTATTTCAAGTTTAAGTCCGTTGCTTTTTCCATTGATGGTAGGATAGCAGCAACAGAAAGTGGAAACGGCACGATCCTCTTGTGGGATCTTACTGATAAATGAGGTAAATAAATGAAATACATCATTCCAATTCTAATTGTATTTTGTGTCTCAATCGGATTTACACAAGCGCAAAATGTGGATTCTGGCTACACTTTTTTGAGTTTACCGGAAGGCGCAAAAGCACGTATCGGCAATAGTCAAATAACTGGACGTAGTTCTATCGCCCTATCTCCTGACGGCACTCGGCTTGCTGTTTCAACTTCTCTCGGAATTTGGATTTATGACACACAAACATCACAGAACCTTGCGCTATTGGCTGGGCATACAGCGGCGGTTACTTGTGTAGTTTTTTCCGCAGATGGAAAATATCTTGCAAGCGGCAGTACTGACACGACTATTCGGTTATGGCATCCGGTAACTGGCAAATACATAGCAACACTTAGTGGGCATGTAGGTGGACTATCCCTATTAAGGTTTTTGCCTGATGGTGAAACACTTGCAAGCGGTAGTTACGACGATACTATCCGATTGTGGGATTTGAAGACAAGGCAGCTCAAAGGGACGCTTGGAGGACATTCTGGTGGTGTCCATTCTATTACAGTCTCACAGGATGGGAGTATCTTGGCGAGTAACGGTTGGCAAAAAAATCTATTGTGGGACGCGAAAACTGGCGAACGTCTTGCTACATTCATAGAGGAACTACCCGATACACAGGAAAGACACAATAGATATGGTAGCGTTGCATCCGGTGCTTTGTCACCTAATGGAAATATACTCGCCAGTTGGAGTTTATCTCCTGGAATTCTGTTGTGGAATACAAAAACCGGAAAACACTTTGCATCCCTCATGCCCGAGGAAAATACATGGTTCTATGCATCGGTATTTTCACCAGATGGAAAAACGCTCGCGAGTAATGGCAAAGATGGTGAAATATTGTTGTGGGATTTGAATACCAGAAAACTTCGCACTACGTTTACAGGACATAAAGGTAATGTAAGTCGTCTCATCTTCTCACCTGATGGACAGACACTTGCAAGTCAAGGTAGTAGGACATACGGTACCGTGAATATCCGATTCTGGGACGCAAAAACCGGAGAACCAAAAGGAAACTTCACTTGGCAAACATCGTATGTTTATTCACTCATTTTTTCAGAAGATGGGAAGACATTCGTTGTGCATAACCGTGAGGAGATCCGTATATGGGATGTTGAAAAAAGGCAACTCAAGACGACCATCACAGGACATATTGAGGCGGGGCACTCTGTCAAGTATTTGTCTGACGGAAAGACACTTGCAAGCTGGAGTTATAACGATATTTACTTGCGAGATGTGAGAACAGGAAAACCTCGAGTTACAATCCGACAGGATCAATATCCCGTATTTTCTCCAGACGGAAAAATGTTTGCAACTAAACCTTACAAACAACCGATTCAATTATGGAACACGGAGACCGGAACGCTCCAAACTACGCTACCAGAGACTTCAATTGAAGATTCGTCAATGGTATTTTCTCCAGATAGCAAAAAACTGGCGAGTGGAGGAAGAGAGGGTAAAATCTTTATATGTGATCTACTCTCTGGAGAAATCACGCAAACCATCACAGTGCAAACAGCTGGTGGACACAATGTAATCTTCCTTCCTAACAAAAAAATACTTGCAACTCAAAGCACGAATGGTACGGTTCAGTTATGGAACCTAAATACCGGAAAATTGAAGACTACCCTCACAGAAAATACTGAAGGAATAACATCTATTGCGTCTTCACCAGATGGTAACACACTGATAGGTCAAGGTAATGATGGAACTATTCGACTCTGGAATACCGAAACGGGATCTCTCCACACCATTCTTAAGGTTGATGAAGGTGCCATCTACTACATCACATTTACACCGGATGGGAAAACACTTGCAAGTACAGATGGAAGTAATAAAAATTCAATACTATTGTGGGATGTGAAAACTGGAACACTCCGTTCTACAATTAAAGGGAATACAAGTTATCGGTTGCCCGCGAAGTTTACACCTGATGGGAAAATACTCGTAACTTTCGATGAGGGTAGAGAATCAATTCTACTGTGGAATGTAAAAACAGGATCTCTAAGTGCAACACTTTCTGCACATGCAAATACGGTTCGGTCATTTTCAATTTCACCGGATGGGAAAACATTAGCAAGTGGAAGCAGGGACGGTATGATTTTACTCTGGGATCTTACGCGGTACTCCAAATGACATATAACTTTCAGAAACTAAGGAAGGAGACAAACGGATGAGATATTTTCGTTTTTTACTCATTATATTCATACTGATGTCCCTATTATTATTGAAAAGTTCGGGGCAGAACGAGAATCAGATTGGTTTGCCTAAAAATGCGAAATCTCGCATTGGTATGGGTAATGTAAACAATATTGCATATTCTCCGGATGGTTCTACGCTTGCCGTGGCAAGTACTATCGGCATTTGGCTGTATGAAACGGAAACATACCAACCTCATACGCTCCTGACAGGACATACGGGGCATGTGCGAACTGTCAAGTATTCTGATGATGGCACGACATTGGCAAGTGGAAGCGAGGACAACACGATTCGACTTTGGGATCCTCACACAGGTCAAAACATCGGAGTTCTTAAAGGACATCAGACTGCTGTAAGAGACATCGCATTCTCACGTGATAGTCTAACATTAGCGAGTATTGGTTCAAATGACAAGTCTGTCCGATTATGGGACGTTAAAACTGTCAAACTGAAAGCAATCCTGAAGGGTTGTTCAACCGATATCCTTTCATTAGCATTTTCTCTGAATGGAGAAACTATCGCGGCTGGAGAAATCAACGGCACGGTAACGCTCTTGTCCGCAAAGACAAAAAACCGTATTACTACTCTTGTTGGGCACAAGTTGGCTCCCAGTGATATAACTGAACCTGGATCTGTTCTTTCTTTAGCGTTTTCACCAGACGGTGAAACACTTGCAAGTGGAAGTAGAGACACTACTATTCGATTATGGAACACAAAAACTGCAGAGCACAAAGTGACACTTAACGGACACAATGGAAGAGTTACGACTCTTGTGTATTCACCGGATGGTAATACTATTGCAAGCGGGGCATCGTACACACATTGGAGTTCGGACTCTACAATTCGGTTGTGGGATGCCAAAACAGGACGACACAGAAGTACAATTCAAACACGCACTCTTACCAATAAGTTAGCGTTTTCACCTGATAATGAGACATTGGTAAGTATTGGTGATGGGAAAGACATTCATATCTGGAACACAAAAACAGGAAAATTGAAAACAAACCTTACAGAGAAACGAAAATCTCATTATCCTAATAGTGTTTTCTCAGATGGTAAAACGAAAATCTATGTAAATGATGACGGAACATACACGTTGTTAGATGTGAAAACAGGTCAGCAAAAACCAATTCTGAAAGACTTATATTCTCCAATTATGTCCCTTGAGTACCCCCCAGAGTCGCTTGAGTACTCACCAGATGGGAAAACGATTGCAATACGGGATGGTCGATCTGTTTGGTTGTGGGATATTGAAACAGACACCCATAGGGCAACTCTTACGGGTCATTTAAATACTATTTCATCTTTAGCGTTTTCACCAGATGGACAATATCTTTCAACTGCAGCGGACAAAACAATCTACCTATGGGATACAAAAACCGGTGAACAGGTAGCTGCCTACACGAGAGATCGAGGATATCGAAGTTTTGTCCACGTATTTTCTCCTGATAGCAAATTACTTGCCACTCCTGCAAAAGATCTGAAAATGGTTCAACTGTGGAATACGGATACAGGTCATCCTCAGTTTTTACTTATGGGACACTCAAGCGAAGTCAGTTCTGTGCTATTTTCACCTGATGGAAACAACATTGTCAGCAATTCATATAATAACGCAATCTTATGGGATGCCAAAACAGGAAGACGTAAGGCTACCTTCATCAGTCCAGAAAGATTGAGTTTTTCACTTCAGTTTTCTCCAGATGGGAACACATTGGTAGGTTATGCCAGTGCATTGTATAGGGAAGAGGGAAAAAACACAATTTGGATTTGGGACACAGAAACTGGACAACAAAAAGCTATACTTAAACAGCATCAGGGACGTATCACACGTACACTGTTTACGCCGGATGGAAAAACACTTGTCAGTGGCAGTATTGATAAGACAATTCGGTTCTGGGACGTGGAAACCGGTGAACTCAAAACAACATTCATAGGGTATGACCCGCTTTCACCGATAGTTTTCTCATCTGATGGAAAAACACTTGTAAGCGGAGGTGAGGATGCAAAAGTCCTTTTGTGGGATCTAAACATCGGCAGACTCAAGACAACCTTCACAGCATACAATCCTATCCGGCGGATCAGTTTTGCAGAGGACGGTGAAACATTAATCACTAACGGAACAGATGGCACAACTCTCCTTTGGGATCTAAAGGAAACAAGCAAATGAAACAATTTTTCTGTGGGATTTGCCACAGTAATACAAAACCATCTATTTTCTCGTAAAGACTTAAGTAAAGCACTATTTTGAAGGAAAACCCATGAAATACGCGTTTATTATACTATTTGCAGTGCTGCAATTACTGCCAATCGGCTATGCCCAAGACTATACAAAATGGGAATTACCGGAAGGGGCTTTCGCTCGTCTTGGCAAAGGCAGTGTTACAGGTGATATTGTGTTTTCACCGGATAGCACAATTATCGCAATTCCGAGTTCTATTGGGATATGGCTATATAATGCACAGACATATAAGGAACTCGCGCTGCTGACAGGACATGTCAACACGTTAGCGTTTTCACCTGATGGTACTATGCTTGCCAGTATCAGTTCTTGGGATGATACTATTCAACTGTGGGACATGTCAACAATATTAACTCTTGGAAAGCTTAAAACAACACTAATAGGACACACGAGAAAAATTTCGTCTATAGCATTTTCATCTGATGGGAAAACGTTTGCCAGCGCAAGCGACGACATGACGGTTGTTTTATGGGATCCTCAAACCGGAGAACAAAAGAAGATTCTCAAAGGACATACAAGAAGTATTACCTCTATTGCCTTCGCACCAAATAATAGTATGTTGGCGAGTGCAAGTTATGACGGTACAATTCACTTATGGAATATAAAAACTGGCAAGCGGATACGTATACTAAATGAAGAACCTCATATTGCCTCCTCAGTTACTTTTTCACAAGATAGCAGTATCCTCGCGTTTAGAACTCATGATAGCAAAACCGGAACCACAATAATACGGTTGTGGAACACAATAACAGGAGAACAGATACGCATACTTGAAGGAGATGCGGGAAATGTCTCTTCTATGGTATTCTCACCTGAAAATCGCACTATTGCTGGTATTGGAAATTATGGATCGAAATTATGGGACGTTAAAACTGGAAAACTACAGCAGAAAATTAATGGACGTTTAGTTATCTCATCTGATTGGAGTCTATACGCAAGTACGGAGAAGGACAAAATTCTGTTGTGGGATATGAATACAGGAAAACAGGTAAAAACGTTTACAGATTATAAAAACGGAAGCAAGTCGTTGGTGTTTTCAGCAGATGGTAAGACACTTGCGGATGAAAATGGAATTTGGGACATTAATACCGGAAAACACACCGCAATCCATGAAAAACATGTTTCTACCGGCAACACTATGATGTTCATTCACAATGGTGAAATACTTGCAAGTTGGGGTTACAATACTCCTATGCAGTTGTGGGACACAAAAACCGGAAAACGCGTGATGAGTTTTACAGGTGATAAATTTGCCTTATCTCAGGACGGTGAAAAGTTGGCAAGTGGTATTACAAATCAGAATCAACCATCTACCATTCAGGTGTTGGATACAAAAACCGGTGAACTGAAGTTTACACTCTCCACAGACCGTCCAAATGATATTCAACCACTTGCCTTTTCTCCAGATGGAAAAACGTTGGTAAGCAACGGTAAAGAGAAACATACACTTAAATTTTGGGACGCGAACACCGGTGAACTAAAACAGATGATTAACACCAGTCCCCACAATATTAGTCACCTTATTTTCTCTCCTGACAGTCAAGTAATGGCAGATTCGGGATCCCATGCTATTCGACTATGGAATGCAACAACTGCAGAATATATGGCTATACTCAAAGGTCATACTAATTCTGTCAGTTCCATCGTATTCTCACCGGATGGGAGTCTGGTTGCAACTTCCAGTTATGACGAAACAATACGACTGTGGAATACAAGAACACTTAAACATAAAGCGACACTGATTGGGCATATAGACGAAATTTCTTCTATTAAATTTTCTCCAGATGGAAAAACCTTAGCAACCGGCAGTTATGACAAGATAATTCGATTGTGGAACACAAAAACTGGAAAACACAAGACGACATTGGTTGGACACAACGGGGGAATAACTTCTGTTGCGTTTTCTCCAAATGGGCTAACATTGGTAAGTACAAGTTGGGATGGTACAATTCGTTTTTGGAACTTAAAAACACGGAAACACATATTTACACTTGATGCACATACAGATCGGGTTTTTACTTTAGCACTATCTTCTGATGGCAAAACGTTAGCGACTGCAGGTGATACGATTCTTCTATGGAAATTGAACCTTACAATTCCTCGTAAAAAGTAAGTGGAATGTTGATGGAGGATATTACAAATGAGTGACATTAGATATAAGCAACGATCGCGTACTTTTGGGTGTGTGATTCTTTATTCAATATCCCTAATTTTATACGTGCTTTTGAGTTTTCCTAAAACTGCTGAAACAAGCGGTGTATACGTGCCAACCGCAATAACACAGATCGCATATTCTCCTGATGGGAATTGGTTAGCTGCAGCGACATCAGATGGAATTTGGCTATATGATGCGCGGACCTATGAAAAACGACTTACGCTCACATATCCCTTTTATTTGAGCAGTTGGTTCCATATTATCGCGTTTTCTCCAGATGGTAAAACATTAGCAAGTAGGGGGAGTCTTAGTAAAGAAATCCAGTTATGGAATCCAAGTACTGGCGAGAAATTATCAACGCTTATTGGACATTCAAAGATAATATCTTCCATAGCGTTTTCTCCAGATGGAGAAACACTCGCAAGTGGAAGCGATGACAAGACAATTCGGTTATGGAACTTACGCACTGGTCAACACCGAAAAACCCTTACAGGACATTCAGAGAAAGTATCTTCCATAGCATTTTCTCCGGATGGAGAAACACTCGCAAGCGGAAGTTACGACAAAACTGTTCTATTATGGGACATCCGCACCGGAAAATCCCAAAAAACACTCAAGGGACATTCAGATTTAGTTTTTTCTGTAGCATTCTCACCAAATGGAGAAACACTCGCAAGTTCAGGATATCAGAAAATACTGTTGTGGGATGCACACACAGGTAAACAGCAAAAAGTCCTTACTGGACATAAAGGAAGTGTTGAATCAATTGCGTTTTCCCCTGACGGTAGTGTGCTTGCAGGCGGTAGTTATCAAGAAATACTGTTATGGGACTTTAAGGAAGGGAAACTACTAAAAACGCTGCCGGATCCTAAACACCTCCACACTATTCCTTCTGCCAGTCCTGCAGGAGTTTCGTCTGTAACGTTTTCGAATGATGGCGAAACCCTTGCAAGTGTAAGTGAGGGATGGAGTAATCAAATTGTCTTGTGGAACATCAAAACTGGGCAACCAAAATTAGAATTCGGTGAGATTCAGAGAAGAAGTCCATTTCTGATGAAACTTTCTCCTACTCCTAAGGGAAATAGGATAGTACGTACACAAGAGAATCATCTGGGTGAAAACATAATTGAGTTTTGGGAAGTACCGATAGAAGAACTGGAGGTTCCTGACACAACCATTATTCCCGTGCAACCAATAGTATCTTCTATCTCTGAAGAGCATGAAGAATTCGTCAAATCAATACATCTCTCCTCTGACGGAAAAACACTTGCTACTGTCAGTAATAAGGAAATTGCATTATGGAACACAGAAACAGGCGAACACAAGGCAACCCTCATAGACGAGACATCCCAGGTCTATTCCGTTGCTTTCTCACCAGACAGAAAGGCATTTGCAAGTGGTGATGGTTGGAATAACAATCGGATTCACTTGTGGAACGCAGATACTGGACAACATAAGGCTACACTCAAAGGACATACGTCTTGGGTTGATGCCCTTGCGTTTTCTCCTGATGGTAAGACATTGGTCAGCGGAAGCAGAGATAACACAATACGACTGTGGGATGCGAAAACCGGCGAACACAAGGCAATACTCAATGGACATACCATTGGTGTTTATAGTATAGTATTTTCTGTAGATGGGGAATTATTTGCGAGTGCAAGTTGGGATAATACCATTGTATTGTGGAATACTGAAATTGGGCAACGCAAAGCCACGCTTAAAGGACATACCTCATGGATTGACTTCCTTTCGTTTTCTCCTAATGGGCAAACACTTGTGAGTGGGAGTAAAGATAAAACTGTTCGCCTATGGGATACAAAGACTGGTACACTTCGCACTGTACTTGAAAAGAATAGAGAAGTAGGCTCACAGATTCTTATATCACCGCATGGAAGAACACTTCTTACTCAGGAAAATAATCGAACGTCCCATTTATGGGACCTGAAAAAAGGCAAACATCGGGTTACAATAAGTGAGGAACGTGTATATTTTGATGCTTTTGCATTTTTACAAGGGGGAGCAACACTGATAAGTATGGATTGGAGTGACACTTTGCATGTATGGGACGCGGAGACTGGCGAATTCCAGATGAAAATAAAAACGCAGCGCGACATCAGATGAAAATTTTGTAGGTGCGCAAACCAGATACAGGTCCAATAATTGCCCAGATGCTGCCAATGACGTAATCTCCTAAAATTAATCCCAAAAAGAGCGGTACTACTTTTCGATGTAATCGCAAACCGCCGTGTCGTAAAATCATTAACTTTAGGAACCATGCAACGAAGAAGGCGAACCAGAAATAATCCATTGCAAAACTGATGGCAAGCGCATAACCCGCGGGATGGAAGGGCCACCACAGAAAATGCATTCGCATATACATCATCACAAACGTCAGTAATGCACCGATACCCATAAAACCGATGCCAACCGGATTCGGTTCCGTTGGATTGTGCAGCCACCGCTGAAGCCGTCCGAACGACTCTCTTCCAACCCATCCTTTGAAACCGCCTGCTTTCGCGATCGCTCCGTTTCGATAGGTGATGTCAAGATTTGCCCAAAATGTTGCTATAATTCCAATTACAATTGCGATTAACATTGCGACCCACAAACGTCGGTTGCCCATTCCTGTTGATTCTGCCAACTTGAACGCTTCAATTTGGTTTGGCATCGGGTGATTGCGATACCCGCGATTGAACCAATAGAAAAGCGACATAATTGTGAGGCTGCTTGTATCAAACTGCCGAGTGCCGCCAACCATTGCCAACATATCGTGCGGGTTGACATAGTAAATTTCATGCGGGGTTCCGAGTTCTGCACGCACACGTGTAATCGCAAATGAGAGTAGAAAATAGATGCCAAAGAAAACACCGGCAACCCATAACGCCATCCCTGCTATGTTCGCAAAAATACCGAGCGCGATAAGTGATCCGATAATGCCTAATAGGGCAGCACGATACGGCATCGGTTCATCTGAATCATCAAGTTGTGATTTAAAACCGAGTGCTTTTTTAAAGACCTCTTTCAGATGGCGACGTGTCACCCAAACTGCGAGAATGAAAAGTGCAACCCATGCACCATAAGCTTGTTCGTTCAAAGCAGGAAAATGACGCGTGCCGAGTGCCGCGGCAATCACAAATTCTGCTAAACGCACAACAAAGAAAAACCAGCATGAAAACGAGAGATCCAGTGGAAGGAAAAACGCTAAACCTACAGCAAACGGGTAGACTGAGATACGCGTCCCACGAATAGCACTCCATGGACGTTCAGTGAAGATATTTTGGAATACGGCAGTTCGTTTAATGTAAGGTATTTCTGGAAACTGAGGAAATAAGTAGTGAATTCCGTTTATCACTCCAATAGCTACAGCGATACTAAATCCTGCCCACATCATGTTGCTTTTCAGTAGACGACTTCCACCTTCCTCTGAAAGGCGCAACGGTAGTTGGATGATGGGATACGCTAACTTCTCCTGTTCTGCCCATCGCTTTCGCACAAGTGTGTTGATGCAAAGCATCATAAACATCATAATGAGGAAAAAGAGTCCCCAGAACGCCAGCGGTTTTGCCCAAACTGCGAAGTTATGGTTGGTATAGAATCTGGATTCGCCTTCATAG
The DNA here is from genome assembly GCA_965237835.1 of Candidatus Poribacteria bacterium. Taxonomy (GTDB): domain Bacteria; phylum Poribacteria; class WGA-4E; order WGA-4E; family WGA-3G; genus MSPOR6. The sequence goes on from OZ250160.1 coordinate 4,511,001, forward strand.
AACCCTTGCAAACTTTGTGGATCAGAAATGGTGAGCCACGAAGGTAGATACCGAAAAAAGAGTGTCTGCCACTCATTCTCTTCTGTGGCAAACCGAAAAGGATGGGCGATGCTGCCAAACATATTCTGCATTGTGTCGTGACCAGCGAATGTGCAGGAGATCGCAACCATGATGTAAACAGTGAGCAACTCTCCCTGCTGTAGCATGTGTTTTGGCGCAAAACGTCTTAATATGTGGTTAGCAACAACACACATAAACATTATGAATACAGGTTGAATAAAAAGTGGAAGGCACGAACCGTCAAGCGAGTAGTATTTCACCTCAACTATTGTCATCCAATAGACATTGACAGGAATGAGCAGGACACCTAATAGAAGAGAACGTCCTGTGACACGCGTAGATGAAATTATACTTCCATGTGTGTTCATAGTTTCTGAAGTGATTTGAGAAGAAACGCTAACGGTAGGTCTTAACGATTTCTGAAATGACACCGCGCCTGTTTTTCCAGTTCAGACGGGCTGGCGGGATAAGATAAATACCATCAATTGGGATGGAGTCCTGATTGCGGATTTCTCGAACAAGGTCAAGAGTCAACTGCATTCCGAGTTCACTCCCTGCTGTATCGCCAAGATCACGGAATTTATCCACAATGAACTGCGGTATATATAATCCTAAATTGTCGCGCAGGTAGGACGCACTGCGGAAACTCGTTAAAGGTAGAATACCGTAAAGTATTTTTATATTGAGGTGTTCTGTCGCTTTCTGAGCACGTACTATATCTTCAAAAGTCCAAATAGGCTGCGTATAAGCAAATTTAGCACCCTCTGCCACCTTATTTGTCAGGTGTTTGACGTGCGGATCAAGATTCTCTGCAATCGTGAACCCACCACCATAGTAAAATCCACACGGATCGCCGATTGACGAACCATCTGCAAGTTCACCGTGATTAAGCCGAGAGATAAGTTTCATGAGTTGGACAGCACCGCGAACATCCGGCACAAGGCTCGCTGATTCATACGGACCCGCCTTCGGATGGTCTCCTGATAATGCGACAATACCGCGAATTCCTAACGCCTCTGCTTCTAACAGATGCGACTGCATACTGATAAGATTGCGCGACCGCGTAGTCCAATGGATAAGCGTAGGAATATGGGTTACTTGCTGAAGCCGAAATGCGGTTCCAACTGCACCGATATTCACCGCTGCACCAGAATTATCAGTTACATCAAACAGATCTACCCCCATTGCAGCGAGCACTTTGGCTTCCTTGAGCAATGCTCGCAATTGTGGGAATGTATTGGCACGAGTCTCTACACTTACGATCCGTTCCCGTGTTTCAAAAACCTGCTGCACAGGATTATCTCTTTGGGTTTTGTAGGATGGAGAACTCTTTGGAAGGACAAAGATACGAGCTTGGCGTTTAATGGGTTTTCGATTTGCAACCGCTGCTCGAATTTTGACGATGTACTCAGGGGTTGTCCCACAACATCCGCCAATCATGTTTGCACCGAGCTTAATTAATTTGTGAACATAGTCGGTGAAAACATCTTCACCAACGGTATATGAGACAGCAATTTCGCCCTGTTCAACCCTCGGATTCCCTGCGTTCGGTTGCACAACAAGGGGAACTCTGATGACAGGTGCAAGAAGTTCCATCGCTTGAACAAGGTCGTGTGGACCTCTACAATTGATACCGACAGCATGTGCACCGAGTTGTTCTAATTCTTGTGCGAAGACACGTACATCTACACCCGAACCGACAGTGCCTCCAGAAATACCACTAATCTCAGCGATAACAGGTATACCATAGGTTAGAGCTTGCTTTGTCGCAATCTCGGCTTGTTTAGGAGATACGAACGTCTCTAACAAAAGTAGATCAACACCTTCATCAACAAGTGCGTCCATCTGCTCTTTGAAAAGAAGTCGTATTTTTTTAGTTGACGGTTCAACGTTTGTCTCAGTTACATCGTCAGTTCGAAACGGAATTTGACCAACCGATCCAGCAATATAGCATGTCTCTCCTGATGCACTACGTGCTAATCTCACCCCAGCACGGTTAATCTCTTCAACTTGATCGGCTAACCCGTGAATTGCTAATGCTTCTCTATTTGCCTGATATGTGTTGGTCTGAATAACATCGGCACCAGCATCAGCGTAAGCGCGGTGAATCTTTACGACTTCCTCAGCATATTCATCAAAGACGTTACAGACATCCACACAGGGTAGATATACCGATATACGCTTACGAAGTTCAGTGCCGATGGCACCATCGCAAACTAGTACTCGATGTGTGATGGATTCAAGGAAATTTTCTTTTGATGGCGGAGTTATAGTCATGTTGTTTGCTACCGCTGCAAAACACTATATAGGATTCCCCGCACCGACATCAGCAGGCACGGGGATGTTCGGTAGGATCGGGAAGATACCAACGTCTGTCCTAAACTAAGGACATTACTGAATTGTTTCTCCCGCCTTTTCTATTGGGATAAAATAATATCCAAAGATAATACACATCTCATCTTCGGATGTAAGTCCGAATTGAAGTGGTTCGCTTCTATCATAGTTATTATGCGTACACTGGAATTTTAGACCGTCATTTACATCCAAGATAAGCGGTGAATCGAACAAAGTAATAGGCGCGTCGTCATAAGCAATACTGCGATGCAACAACTCCGCTGTTGATTTCTGGAAGATTTCAAACAATTCACCGTGTCTATGCATGTGTGAAGTAAGTAGAAAAACGTACAACTCTGTATCCGGATCGTGCCCTCGGCGTTCCAATTCATCTTCAACATACCACGTCAATTTGGTGACACGCGTTATATTCGGTGGTACGTTTATTGACCGATTGGAAACAAAAATCTCGATTGCTTCGTACTTTACCTCTTCCTCCGGAATTGTGTATATATTGACATAAGTTTCCCCTACCAACGTTTCTTCACCGAGAAGATTTATATAATGGGAATTCAGGTCGTAAACTGTATCTCCGGGTAGCCGCAAACCTACACCTTTAGGAAATTGAAAAACGGTATCATCGGTTTGCGTGCCAACGACGAAAAGTCTGTCAATACCGAAATTGCCAAGTGTCTGTGGGTCATCAGGATCAAGGTCGCGGAATTGGTCTTCCGGATTAACACCAATGCTGGAGTCAACGCCTATATTTTGAACACCGTTTGCAAGACCTTCCTCCGTGAGTCGATAAATGATAAAATGATGGCTTCCGGATGGATAGAATATTTCTACTCTGTTAATGAAAACATCTCCCTCTATAGGTTGTCCATTTTCATCTTTGATCTGCGTTGCGTAGAAGATTTCTCGTTCAGTGCCAGGCTCTATTTTGAAAGGTGGTAAACGAAGCTGATAACCTTCTCCAGGAGCAGGTGCCGCGGGTGGATTAAATACCTCTTGCGGATCGCGTAGCACACCCAAGTCACCAATACCTGTCACTTTTCCTTCTTGTGGAGCCCCTGCTTCTATCCAAGTGCGGATCGCTTCAATTTTTCCATTATGAAGGGGGCCCATACCAAAAGGCATGCGCCTACCAAATTCTGGGGCATCCGGTCCCATCAACTTTGTCAAAAGGAAACTGTTATCAGGATTACCGGGGTCAATAAGTTTCATTCCTAATGCTGCCGCTGCAGCGTTCCGTGGCACTCGATCAATCAAATCTTGATAGGATTGACCATAAGTGAGATTCAAATTAGCAGAGTTGGAAGAGGGCGCGTGGCACGCACTGTTGGCACAACTCTTGTCAAAGATTTCATCCTGAATATCATGATAGGTTGAGTTGTCTTCTTGTTCAGTTACCCCAAAACTGTTTGCCACCCGAACAAGGTCAAGTATATTTATAACACCATCACGATTAACATCAGGGTTTTGTTCAGCGTTGCGGTCCACCGGTTCTCCGAATGCAGATGCAACCAACACAAGGTCTTGAATATTTACGTTTCCATCCTTATTGACATCCTCTAATAAGGTAGATTCTTCACCGTGCCCGAACGCTGAAAACGATAAACCTCCCAAAAGTAAAACGAGGGATACAGAATAAACTAATGTTTTAAACATATTTGATAATTTAACCTCCAGATGCTGAGATTAACGCAAATCATCATGCGTTGTCTCTTTGAATATCTCTTCCTTTGAAATAAACCGATATTTTAATAACGTCCATGCTGCAAACAAACCATCCGACCAAAAACGGAGTTTTTTACCTTCTTTTTTTGTGCGAGGAAAATAGGAAACCGGCACTTCATGGATACTATAACCAGCACGTAATATCTTCGCAGTGACTTCAGGGCAAAATTCAAACCCTTCACATGTCAAATTCAATTCTTTTATCAGGTCTGCTGAAAAGGCTTTGTAACCGGTAGACTCATCCGTGATTCGGCATCCGTAGAGAAGATTGGTGTACATAGCGAGAATACGGTTTGCAATATAATTATGAATACTCGCGTTTCCTCTACCCTCCAGAAACCGTGAACCGTAGACGACTTCAACCTTTGCATTTTTCAACGGTTCAACCACATGCAATAGGTCGTTCGGGGAAAGTTCCATATCCGCATCCTGTATAACGACTGCTTTTCCTTTAACATACGGAATCCCACTCCGAATTGCAAAACCTTTACCCCTATTCTCTTTGCAGTGAACAATAGTCAAGTTGTTATCGCTAGGCAACTCCTCAAGGATGGTATATGTTCCATCAGTAGACCCATCATTGACAACAATAATCTGTTTTTCAAGAGGTAGTGCCTGCACAGTATCAAGTACCTGTCGAATCGTGTGCTCTTCGTTATACGCTGGAATAATAACAGATACTAACATTGTGCATTACATTTCTAATTCAATGGGTATTGACTGACAGTCGGTTGTCAGTAAAGAGGGATGATGTATTAGTTTCGATTACCCGATTAGAGTAACGATCGCACCATACCACCATCTGCCTGAATTGTTGCTCCGGTAATATAACTTGCCCGTTCAGAGGCAAGAAAAACGACTAAGTTGGCGAATTCTTCTGGATCCCCAATTCGTCCGAGTGGAATATCCGCTGTCATTTTTTCAAGTGCTGCGTCAAACGATATTCCTGCTTCTTCAGCACGTACTGTCGCCAATTGCTTAATTCGATCCGTGAAGATAATACCGGGACATACGTTGTTGACCAGAATCTTGTCAGGTGCAAGTTCCGTTGCGAGTGTTTTGGCAAACCCTATTACACCTGTTCGCGCCATATTCGATAACATCAACCCATCTACGGGTTGTTTGACAGAGACCGAGGTAAGGTTAATAATCCGTCCACTGCCGCGTGTGCGCATCGTTGGCACAACAGCACGACAAAGGTTAATCGTGCTCATCAGATTTAATTGGACTGCAGTCTGATAATCTTCTGCTGACAGGTCATCAAAACGTCCTGCTCTGGGTCCACCAGCGTTGTTAACTAAAATATCAATACCGCCAAAGTGCGATATCGCTTTATTTATCAAGGATTCAACCTGCTCAGGTTGACTAACATCAGTTGGCACTGCTAACACTTCGGAACCTGTTTGTTTACGAATATCCTCTGCTGTTGCCTCCAACGTGTCGTTGTTTCTGGCACAGATAGTGACCTTCGCGCCTTCTTGTGCTAAACCGAGTGCGATTGCTCTCCCAAGCCCTTTGCTTGACGCGCCCACTACTGCAATTTTGTTCGTGAGTCCGAGGTCCATAAGATAATTTATGGGCAACAAATTGCCCTAATCCTTTCAAATACGGAATCTACCTTCTTTGATTAAGTATAATATTTTTGCTACATATTGTCAAGAATAATCTCAAAGCCCGTTCAGTGCTCGGTTTCTAATTCATGAGCGTTAAATGATGCCTCAAAAGGTTAAAAATTGGTGTAAAGATTTAACACGTCTGCATCAAAGAAACCAATGATCTGATCTAACGCTGGATTGTCTGGCATAATGTTTTCTCCACTACAATCAATAAACCGTAATTGATGAAAGAGCACCTCTTCCGTAATATCAGGATAATTTGGTGTTATTCCGTTACAACCGTCTCCTCACCAAGCATGTCAATAATCTTCACGGCGACGCGGGCATCGGGGTGTGGTAGTGATACCGTGTATTGTTTCATGACAAAATCTTCCTTTTTCTCTGGAATACAACTCTCAACTATTTTGAAATGCTCTACCGTGTAGTCGGTATCAATCAGGACACAATCAATCTGTGCGCGGAAATCGTCAATTTGTTCGTCAAAAAAGGTGCGGTCATTGTTTACACGGTCGTTAATGCAGCATTGAGGGCATCCCAGAACGGATTTTCGTTGTTTTTATTGTAAAACGGCAAACCGATCAACCGATATTTTGTGTTTTCAAACGTCAAGAGTTTGTCCTTAAACTCGGTAGTAATATCGTGCATGAATTTTTCTTTCCACTGATCATGCAGTTGGAGAAATTCGCCTTTAGGTTCAACGAAAAATTGATAACTGGCAAATTCACCTTTTTTCTCTTTCAGAAACAAAGCGAAATCGGGTTGAAACGCTTGTCCATCAGAGAAGTTGTAGATTGCGAAAAAACCTTCGTTGCGGAGTAAATAGATCTCGTCATATTCTTCGGCTAATGTCTGAATTTTTCTGATTAACAGGTCTACGAAGGCTTTTTCTTCACTTGTGCCGTAAAACGTGTTGAATGCAAACCAGCCTTTACTCTCAAACTGACGATCAATAGCAGCACGTGGGGTGCGTTCATCAAATTTCAGAAGTTTATCTCTGAAAATATTGTGGATACGTTCAGGGTGAAATTGCTTTGTCCCTTTAAATTCGGTATCCCTTTTGCGAATTTCCGATTCAATTTGACTTAACAGTCCTTCACATGCGCGTAGTTTGGCTGTTCGGTTTACTTCTAATCCAGAGAGGTTCCCTTTGAAAGTGATTGCTAAGCCACCTAAATAATGCTCTGACCTTATAAATTCGCGTATAGATGTCAAATGTGGAAAATACTGTCTGAGCGATTCAAATGTAAAAAACGGATTACGCGCAATTGCGGTTCTAAGGATATTCTGTTCAATATCAGACATCTGTATATCCCGACTGGATGTCCCCTCAGATACCGATGGGTCGCCATTCTCCATGATAGTTGTCGCACCTCCGCTACTTGTAGGGATGGTATACACATAGTTTTTCTGCTTCATACTCAGATGTGCTAAGTCGTCCAAAGATTTGACATGTTGAAAATCTTTCGGTACCTGTTTGTTGAGCCAGACAACACCATATTTGTAGAGATCGGTTTTCTTGAACGAATCTTTTAACTTGAACTCACGAGTTACGGTGTGCTCGTCCATCATACCCTGATCAACCAATGCGGCACTAATTTCAGAGATATAACGTGAATCGTTGACGCTATGATAGTGTAGCTCTTCCAACACACGCAGTTCATGTGAAAGGTCATCGTCAAATTTTCGACGGAATCTGTCTGTGTAATCTGGTAGAACGAACGGAAAATAACGTGCGCCACGTCCGATAAGCTGCGCTTCAGAAATCGTTGTTTTACCGATTTTGCCGCGCCCTGAGTCGCGTGTTTCATAACAGCGTACAATGTCAAAGAGGTTCAACACATCCCAGCCTTCGTTAAGTTGCTGCACAACAAAGATGGCACGGATCGGATTGTCCTTGTCTTCAAGAGTGTTGACGAGGATCTGATAGGTTTCCCGCTGTTCTTTGCTGTTAACTGAAAGGCAATATTCCTCACGAAATTCCGATTTCACACGTTGCACCAACTGCTCAGAACTAACACCGTTTTGATCAAAGAAGTGAAAGGCTCGCTTGACAATTTCAAGAGATGACTCTCGGATAGTGTCAAGCTGACGGACAGTTAACTCGTCAATGAGTTTATGAAAGTTTTCCTTGTTCTCTTCTGATTGGGCAATTTTACTTTGTGCTTTGAACAGAATGACAGGTTTCTCCAATGGGATTTTGTGTTTCGCTGCAACTGCCTGCTTGTATTGATTGAGAAGGAGTGCTTGCAATATACGCGACTCCAAATCTAAATCAGAATGGACAAGCACAACATCTTTTGAGAATCTATCTCTCCGAAAATCAACTAAATCGTATCGGTTGATAACTTTATTCCTGTATTTCTCCACTATTGCGGCGGTTTCGTAATCGTGCGTGGCGGTGAATTCCAACAACAGGTTAGCCTCATTGGACTTAAAGATACGTTCTACCGTGTTCTCCCAACTTTCAAACAGTGTCAATCCTTGCTGAGACTTTGTGCTGACATTCATGTGGTGCGCTTCATCTGCCAACAACACAATTTCCTGAGCAGCGAAATTTTCATAAGTTAAGGCGTTTTCCTTTTCTGATGTCATATCGGTGTGGAGTTGCTGAATGGTTGTGAAGCAGATATTGATGTCGTTTTCGTTGACCCCATCAAAATTTTCTACTTGTGTCACAGCCACCCGTTTTCCTTCAATATGGATGTCTTCACTGAAAAGGTATTTTGCCGCGCGCGGATTGAGAAAGTTGTCCTTTGTCTTTTCAATGATGTTGGTAGAGTTGACGAAAAACAGGAAATTGCGATAGCCTTTCTCATAGAGGTAGAGGATTAAGCCTGCCATGATGAGCGTTTTACCGCTGCCAGTTGCCATGTTGAACAGCAGATGTAACGGTCTTTCCTTCTCATCAAAATCGTTTTCAAAACAGAGGATGAACCGTACGAATGCTTCCTTTTGGTAGGGACGGAGTTCAAACGCCGGATTGAGGTTATCTCTAATGGACACGGGAACTTCGGTCTCTCGGAGAGTTTTCCGTCCGAATTCCTCTAATACTGTTTCGTGTAAAAATTTTTCGGGCATCATTTTTCCAAAGTTTGTTTGTCTTTGCCAATCGCAAGATCCATAAATTCCAATTTATCAGCGCGGAGTAGGTTGTTAAGGGCACGTTTTGCATTCTCGAACACAACTGGGTATCTGCTGTTAAGCCCTGCTTTTAGGATGGTATTTGCTTCCTCTGTCTGAATGTAGATGTTGTTATCACGAATACCATCGGTTAGTTTTACGAAGCACTCAACTACCTCAGTGGTATGTTTTGGAAGCATTTGACATAATTCTTTTAGATGTATTTCCCAATTTTCTACTTCACATACATCTATGACTTTGGATATGACTTTGGAATACGACTTCAATCGCCATTTAGCATCCAGACACTCGGCTTGCAACCAAATGGTAAAATATCGGAGTTCTATCGGTTCCTTCTGTTTAAGGCGCCAATTAAAGAATTTTTTTACTCTGTCTTTCATATTTGGGTCTAAGTGTTTTCCGGTACTCGACAAGCGATGTCCTATATCCTTGAACAAATTTGCCCAATGTTCTCGTTTTTTTTCAGTTTGCTGGTAAAATTGTTCAAGTAGACTTTCTTGACCTTCAAGAGGAAACATTTCCCACAGATAGTAGTTAAAAAGGCGTTCACCGAGTACATCAATTGGTTGTCGTCCGATGAGATCATGCTCTTTGAGATCAGACAAATGTTGTAAGGCAAAATTAAAGTCGTCTTTAAGAATTTCAAAGATTGGCTTAACTGCACCATTACAGAGCACAAAAGTACTAAATGCTGCTGTCCATTCTTCACGTTTACTTTGTGCCTGTGGGAAAAAATATGATTTATGCTCAATTGCCCATTTCTTATTGAAATTGCAAATCGAAAGATAATTCTTGCCCAAAATGGCATACTCTGGTGGTGTCAAAGGGTAATCGGTTTCGGAGGAGAGACGTTTTTCAAGAAGCGTTGTTACTTCCGGCACTTCACATTCAGGTTCATGTCTCCGTAACCAGAAACCGAATTTGAAAAGGTCGTCCAGTGCTCGGCTTCGCGTATTATTGATGCCTTCTGTGAGCGGATCATTACGATTTATTTCACTTGTACGGCTATCATCCAGATTCCAATCAAATTGTGTGCAAAGCATTTCCAGAAGTTTTGCTATTTGTTCACGCGCGGAAACAGTGACATCAACATCTTTTTCCAGACATACACTGATAAAGTCACCGACAGCTCGCCGCGCATTGGTCCAGTTCTTATTTTCACGGGATTCATCGCCTTGTTTATAGTCTCGATCATGTTCTCGGTCTGGATGTGAAAGGACCCATTCGCTGAATGTTAACCACTCGTCAAGTTTATCAAAGTTTTTAGCTTTTACGTTCGCCTGCATTGCATAAATCATAATCCGCACATAAATAGGTCTTTCAATTCTTTCGCGATTTTCCATCCAGAACTTCAGTCTGTTAGTATCAGACATAATTGACTCTCTGAAAACGGTCTGAAATGTATTGGCAAGTGTTTCAATATCAATCCTTACAAATGAATCATTTTCAAATAACTCATCATCCTTCTCCCACCCGTTAATAAAATCAATCAACTCTTCATCCGCCAGATTGGAAAGGGCTTCAGGGGTAAGTGGACTGCGATTAGATACACCACCAAACTTAACTTCGTTTTTAAATGGCGGATAATCATCATCGGAGAATGGTTTGTTGATTTTATCTTTTAACTTTTTGAATAGAGTCTCATACTTTCCAAATAGGACAGATTCAAAAGGTCTTAGCTGCATCCAATGGAAACGTTCTTGACGTTCTTGGAAACGGTCTTCGGTGAATTTCTCACCTAACCATCTTTCTACCCAATGTCGATAATTTCCTTTTGATGGACCATCAATGATCGCATTAAAAATACAGGTGCGTTCTGGTTTTGTGAGTAATGTTTCACCGAAGTGTTCACAGGCACGTCGTGCCATCTTCTGGAATTCATGAGGATGTTCCCACGATCCATAATTACCTTGCGTCAAAATTAGTTCACGTATCCACGGTTTAGTTTTCTCATTCGGGTATTGGGAATAAAGATGATGACGTAAGCGTTTGAAAACTTTCCACTGTTGCTTTCGTAAAACGTGATCTAAATCTGCGACTGCGTAGAGTGATTTTTTGAACACCTCCTCACATACACAAGCAAGCGTATTTATAAGTACTCTCTCAGGGCTCTCACCGTCAGTATCCATTTCACGAAGACGCGGACACCATATATCAGAAAAATCTGTATCTTTATCAAGGTCTTCCTGATGTGTCCGCAAATGAATCATATCCCTTGTAGTATCAATAAGAAGACAAGCAACTTTATAAGGTTCCTTTTCAGCAAGTGGTCGAATTCCTTTAGACATTATATTTGCGTATTCCCAGTGACTTAATTTAGGTGCAGGATAAAGTGATGTTCCTCCCAATGCACGCCAATCGTTTGCATTATTTCGCTGTTTCCGTTTTTCCTCTGATTGGGGATCTGGTAAAAATGCAATGAGTGTCTTTGAAAGTTCTAGTGCTACTGACGTTTGATTTTCCTCTGTCCAATATGCTAACAGTTCTGCAAAACGATAGGTTCGGAATTGGTGATCCATACCTGTATACACAAAAATTTTGTTTTTTAGTTTTACTGAATATTCTCCAGAAAGCTGCAATGCTATATCTAATATAACGTCATAGACAACAGGGTTATCAGTATCAGGGAGATCTATCAACAACTTAACAACTTCATCGGGTGCCTCACTACACACGTTTTTAAGATATTGAATCTCGGGCCAGTAAGGGTATTGAACGGTACCGTCATCAAACTGCCGGCTTTTTGGAGGGTATTTAAAACAGTCACGTTCGGCAAGCGGCTTGAGCCACAATGGATTTTCCAAGCGAGAGAAAAAATACTTGCGAGCAGTTACTTTTTTGACTGAATCTAGGGCTTTATCTACCATTTCATTGGTTGGTTTCTTCCAAGATTTCATGGATACTCCTTAGTTGTTCAAGTTCGCTGGCTGCAGCGGCATATAAAAGGTTATCAAGGTTTTGAAAATGCTTTTCCACTTCATCAGATGTTTCTATAGAAAACTCATCCTCACGTAAATGTGCATGTTGAACAAACCAATTGTTTGTGTCCCCCCATTCCTGAGATAAGTTCTCCGGAATGCTTTCTTTATTGGAATAATCCAGAAAAGTAGTAAAGAAAGAACTACCTTTTTCTTCAGCCCTAAGCCGGCCTGCTTTGTGTTCATCAACCAGTTTTTTTATATTCTCACAGATTTCATTAGGAATCAGATGTCCCTTTTCATCATTATTATAACCTTTTCCTCCCCATTCATCTTTCCATTCGTCTTTGAAATCATCTACAAGTTGGACATACTGAACTTGCATTCTCTGGACACCTTTCGCAGCTGATGCGAGTCCGTTCATCAAATCCCTTCCGGCGTGGGATACGAACGTAATGTAGCCTGGTGATTTCTTATTTATCTGCTCTAATGCCCCTTTGTATGCTTCGGCATACACTGGCAGCTCAAGATCGTCGTTTATCCAGTTAAAAACAATTTGTTGGTTAGATGTTAGCATTATACCTTATTAATACTTTTTCAATTAAGATTAATTATTCTCCATAAAACGCCCTATTCAACAACTTATCTTCCTCACTCACCGCGAAATCCGCATCCTCTATTTCAGAGAGGTTGACATAGAGTTGGTTTTCAGTAGATAGCATTGCTTTTACTAATTTTGTTTGACATTTACCAACTATTTCGGTATAATACAATTAATTGCCAGGGACGAAACGGCTCCATGCCACGTGATTGTCGGGCTGCGGTTTGCACAATCCTATATCCCTGGCTTTTTATTTTCTCCACTGTAAAGCCTCTGCTGTCAGCAGTTTCTTTTGTGTGTAATAGACACCATTACCGGATTCCCGCATGTCATCAATATCGTGTACAAGCCGAAAAGCGTCCCATAGATACACCAGATATCGTTCCTCATCTCGCTCATAAAGTCTCTGCAATGCCCAACAAAATAGTCGACAGCTTGCAAACCTGCATGCTCCTTCGGTGTTGCGGCAGACACATAGGTAACAGGTTTGTTGATGCTGTCCGGTTCTTGTGTCATAGACTCGGATGCAGTTTCAACCAGTTTCTGCAAAGCCTCCAGCCTGTTAGATTTCCCTCGTTTTGAGAAGATTATACTATTCCTACTATGCTGACGTAATCTTTCTTTAAACAAACAACCTGTCAAATAGTCGTAAAGTTCATTGGGATGATAGCGATAATCGGGTTCTCGTTTGTTCCGTTGCCGGACGTATTCAAGAACGCTCAATTTATCGGTAACGACAGCGAAAAAGCGTAACCCTTCAGTGTCACGTAAAATCTGAAATACATCCCTGCGAACTTCTGGCAAATCATCTTTCGCGTGAAATGCAAGTGCTGTTTTTCGCTCATTTGGCTGCATAGATGGTACGTTCATAAAATAGGAATCATTGATGAGTCGCTCCCGCAATTCATCAAAATGGTCTTTTAACACCGCTGGATCCAGCACATCTAATAAACCGAGTATGAAAAATCGGGAACATCCCTCTGTGCCGACCAATACCTTTCCTGTCTTAGAAAAGAAGGTGCTGTCGCCACATTCATCCACAAAATAGTGACGGATTGAAGATGATGATTTTGGGTTTTGTTTATTCTCCATAAAATGCATTATTCAACACTAACATCAGGATCCGCATCCTCTATTTCCGATTTATTCTTTTGATTTTCGTTAGGTGGTGTAGACAGATAAAAGTAAATCTGATCAAGTGTTAAGAGTGCCTGTAACGCTCTTTCTGGTTTGTAGTCTTCTCCTAAAGCAACCCCATGAAGAGCAGAGTGCCGTGATAAGTCAACCTCGCCGGTTTCAGGATCAAATTCTTTGAAAATATTTTCTACAAGATATCTCGAAAAATATTGAGGTAAAAGTAATGATTGGTCGTCTTCAACTCTGCGTTCTCCAACTTCTATGAGACGGTCAATAAGTTTCTGTATATGTCGTGTCCTCTCCCTACTATCCTCAAGATACAAAGAACGCATAATTCCTTCAATTTCTGAGTAAAGTGTCTTAATACAGTTTATGTAGCCGCTTTTTGTTCCACCAAGGAATGCATCAATACCAGCGTGTATTAGTTCCTGCTTTTCTTGAAAAAGTGGTTTTTCCCACCACTTGTCAGTAATTTTTCTTAAACGTGTTTCATTGAAACCATCAAGAAGTTTTTCTACTTTATCATCGTAAGCAAACTTATCATTTTGATAAGTTTCAAATAGTGTTTTATACTCGTTACCCAGAATTTCAACAAAAGGAAACCATCCATCTGTCACCATTTTCTCAAGAAGAGGTTCTGATTCCAGACTTTGATAAACATATTGAAATGCTAGATATCTATAGAGTTTTCCTAACTGCGTTCGCATTTTGACAATATTAGAAATCTCAAGTTCCACTTCTTCAAATTCTGATGAACCAATTTCCTTTTGCACTAAATGAGGATTACGCATGAAGTTAAAATAGAGTCCGAATTTCCAACCTACTTTTAGGCAACAGATAACCTTATCAGATTCTTGTATGTCTATGCCCGGAAACCTTAATTCGATAATATCTGCAATATCATTATCTGAGATCAGCTCATTTTCTTTTAGAGTCCTCTTGGATCGACATTTTATTTCAATAGGAAAATCATTGATGTAAATATCGGCACTTAAGTTCTGGTGTATGAGTATCAGAAAACTGCATATCGAATTGACACCTATTTTGTAGTCCGTGGGATACAAATAGAGTTTTGATATTTCCTCTATATATTTGTAAAATACGGGTTCGTCGGAAATTACGCGAGAAGTACACAACGCCCAAAAATAATGTCCCTTAGGAACATTGCAAACAGGAAAACCATTTATATCTGGAACGTTCTCAAAGTGATAACGCATGGTATTTTCTTGAACTCCTATCTAAATTAATATGTAATTCACATGTTTTATCATGTGAACTTTGAGTAAAATATCTGATTAAGCAATCTATCTTCCTCACTCACCGCAAAATCCGTATCCTCTATTTCAGATAGGTTGACATAGAGTTGGTTTTTGTCCAGCAGTTCTGCCAGTAGGTGTTTTTGTGCCTCAAGGTCATCAATAGCGATGAAATTGTCTATTGCATCTTGGGGTGTTTCTTCGTTGACATACCAGTTCAGGAACGAGTTTTCGGCAATGTCTCGCCAGAGTGCAACAAGTTCTTCGGATGATTGTGAGGCTTGAATTTTGTCCATATACGCTTGGTTGTATTGCATCAGTTCGCAATAGATCAAATCGCCTCCGCCCTTGAAATCAACTTCGTTAGAAATTCCTGTTATATCACCTTCAATTACATTCTTTAAACGGGTTAAACTATCGTTTTCATGATAATCCAACTGTTCTACACCGATGTAAGTGCGGTGCAATTTATGTGCTACGGCAAGTGTAGTGCCAGTACCACAAAAGAAATCCAGCACAATATCGTTTTCTTTTGTCGTCATTTCAATAATTAATTTTAATAGGGCTTCAGGTTTCTTACCGCTACGCAATTCTACACCTCCCTCATGACGACAATTGCCAAAAGTATCAGCAAAATTGTAAAAATTGGGGATTACAAGTTCCTTCAATGATTCTCCGCTTTGCATTTCTTCTAATCTTGAAGTGGGTATTCCTGAATAGAATTTTCCTTTAGTAGCACCACTTCTTTTGGGTCCAGTAAAATATCTATAGCCTAGCCCGTCCACCCCTATACCTTCAACTTTATACAAGCATCCGAGTCCATCAATTTCGACTCGCGGCGCAATATATGAACCAAAAAACTTGCCTGACGCATTATTTTTCAAAACTGTCCCAGTTGCCCACGTTTCTTTGAGTCCAGTTAAAGAAACCTCTTTTTGTATAATCTCATATTCACCGGGTTTGAAAAGAACAGCAGGTTTAGAACCCAATTTCATATGTTGTCCGCTGCTTTTTTCAATAATTTCCCAGACGAACTTTTCTATTGAGTATTCTTCAGTAGGTTTAATGGGCTTAAAGTCTTTCTTATGATAGATATGTATCTGTTCAATAAGTTTTTGGTAATCATTCTTTTCAGATAGCGTTTTTTGACCATACCGCACTTGAACATAGATTGTTGTTGCATAGGTGGCATCGTCAAAAACGTCGTCCATTAGGATTTTTAGATAAGCAGCCTCACTATCATCACACTGAACAAAAATAACACCATCATTTCTTAATAATGTCTTTGCTACCTTCAAACGATTTCTCATAAAAGTCAGCCAACTGGAATGGTTAAATCTGTCATTATAGCCAAAACTATCACTTCCAGTATTATACGGCGGGTCAATGTAAATCAGTTTGACCTGTCCGCGGAACTGCTGCTTGAGGGTGTGGAGTGCGATGAGGTTATTGCCTTTGATGATAAGATTTTCGCATATAGTGCCGTTGTCGTCGCGCTTGATCTCGGTTACGTCCTGTTCACCTGCGGTGGTGTGGCGTTTCCAGTTGGTAAGCACTTTCGGATCAAACATCCGGTTGATTTCGTCTTGTGCAAGGATTTCGTTGAAGAAAATCTCTTTACGTTTCTCCTCTTCTTTTTTTTGTCCGCCTTCAAGGACACAATCTTTGTAGGGCCAAACGAGAGAGACTTCGCCGCGTTCACGCAGGAATTTACCATCAATGTTCAAGCCGATCTTGTTGCGGAATTGGGTGTAGGAATTGGCGAGGAAGTTTTTGGCGGTGATGTAGTCAATAAAGGTGTTGTGATTAAAAACCCAATGTCCATCAATTTCGTCAAAGAAGGTTGATTTTATCTCTGGGTCGGACAGCAACAATTTGATTAGGTTGTGGTCAAGCTGCCATGCGTGGTCTTTGACTGCGGCGGGGAGGAGTTCATCTGATTCGTCAACAAAGGCGGGATTGGTTTTTAGGAGTGCAATCAGTTTTTCGTTGAAGTTTTGTTTTGACATAGTGTAATTACTTCCATTTGCAATGTTATCGTCCATCTGCGTTCAAACAGCAGTGTCAGAGACAATGTTTACTCCTTATGGAGGGTGCCATTCGGTGTCTATCGGAATTATAGCATGCTTGAGAATATAGGTCAACAAAATTTTCGGATTTTCCATTGACAAACATCGCAAAAAAAGGTAAAATATTTGACAGTTATATTTTCAAATTCAGCACCTTTTTTATGGTGCAGCCAGCACTTTAGTTTGTGTAGTGCAATTCAATACTTGGAGATGACACGATGCAGCGAAAAATACAGTCTGCGCCGACATTTGTCTATCCGGAATCGGACGGTAAACCTATGGCGGAAACGGATACACATCGCGACCTAATGGTGGATTTCATTCAAATGCTTCAACACCATTTTAGGGACGATCCTATTTATGTATCTGGTAATCTTCTGATTTATTATGAAGAGGGAAATGTGAAAAAGTCAGTTTCCCCTGATGTGTTCATAGTTCACGGTGTTGCTAAAAAACGGAGACGCACTTATCTGACTTGGGAAGAAGGTAAAACGCCAGATTTTGTGTTAGAGGTGTCAAGTCGAAGCACTTACACACATGATATACAGCGGAAAAAGAATCTTTATGCAAAGCAGCTTAAAGTTAAGGAATACTACATCTATGATCCGGAAGGTGAAATACACCCGAATTTTTTAGGGTATCGGCTCATTGATGGCACATATCAGGAAATAGATTTTGTGGATTCACGTCTTCCATCCACTGTTTTAGGTTTGGATTTGGGGGAACGAGGTGGTGTTTTGCGCTTATATGACCCGATTACACGGCAATGGTTGCAACCACCGCCAGAACGGGCAAAGAACGCCGAAGCGCGGGCAGATCGGGAGCATCTTGCAAGACAAGAAGCAGAGGCGCGTGCGGAGCAGGAATACCTTGCCCGACAAAACGCCGAAGCGCGTGCCGAAAATGCCGAGGCTGAACTTACTAAAGTTTTAGCGGAACTTGAACGTCTTCGATTACAGAAAAATGACTAACCGTGATCTTCAATATTCTACAAACAGTATCCTTGCCCGCACATCTTTCTATATCGTTTCTTTCTGTATCCTCTGGTTAGCAACCTTTATAGACAGTTAAAATTTCAATTTGAATTGGCGCGCCAACTTTACATTTATAGACAGTTAAAATTTCAATTTGAATTGGCGCGCCAACTTTACATTGTAACAGGCATCGCTGTTGATGGGACTGAAAGAAATCACAGAGATCTATCAATAAATGATTCTCTTGCTGAGGAGTAATACAAAAATCTATGAAGCAACTTACAAGTCTGTTTATTATCCTTTTTGTCATAGTATTCGTAATGGTGCAATTTTCCCCCGCCGAAGATTGGTCTCAGTGGCGTGGTCAAAACCGCGATGGAGTTTGGAACGAAACCGGAATTATTGAAAAATTTGATGCACCAGAAATTCCTATTCGCTGGAGCGTCCCTATCGGTAGTGGGTATAGCGGACCGAGCGTCGCAGATGGAAGGGTCTATATCACCGATAGACTTACCAAACCGAAACAGGTCGAACGCGTTCACTGCTTTGATTGGGAAACAGGAGACGAAATCTGGTCTTACACCTACGATTGCATATATAGAATTGATTATACGGCAGGTCCCCGTGCGAATGTTACTGTGCATGATGGTCTCGCTTACGTTTTAGGTGCGATGGGACATTTGCACTGTTTTGATGCTGCTACCGGCGAAATCAAATGGAAGAAAGATCTCAATTCAGAGTATGATATTAACATGCCTATCTGGGGAATAGCATGTGCCCCTATCGTTGAAAAAGATTTAGTCATCGTTCAAATCGGTGGGAAGCCGGACGCTTGTATGGTAGCGTTTGACAGGAAAACTGGAGCGGAAAAATGGAAAGCATTGGACGATAACGCCTCTTATTCTGCACCCATTGTTATCACACAGGCAGGGAAACGGGTCTTAATCTGCTGGACAGGTGCTAGCATCGCTGCTCTTGATCCACAAACAGGCGCAGTACACTGGAAATATCCATTTCCACCAACACGATGGGAGATCGGAATTGCAACCCCTATCATCAACCAGAATCAGTTATTTGTCACCAGTTTCTATGAAGGGGCAATGCTCCTGAAGTTATCACAAGATAAGGTAGATGCAGAACTTGGGTGGCATCGACAAGGAAAAGATGAGAAAAATACTGACGCGATTCAGACGACGATGTCAACACCAATTTGGCAGGGAGATTATATTTACGGTGTAGACAGTTATGGTGAAGTCCGATGTCTTGATGCAAGTAACGGTGATCGGATATGGGAAGACCTGACTGCAGTACCTGTTGCGCGCTGGAGTACTATCCATTTTGTTAAAAACGCTGACAAAGTTTGGATGTTCAACGAACGTGGCGAACTTCTTATCACAGAACTCTCTCCCGAAGGGTTGAACATCATCAGTCGTGCCAAATTAATTGAACCTACACGCGACCAACTGAACCGTAGAGGTGGCGTCACATGGGCACATCCAGCATTCGCATATAAACACGTCTTCGCGCGAAATGACAAAGAACTTGTTTGTGCAAGCTTAGAAAAAACTAAATAATAGCATAAAATACTGGAGGAAAAAATGGATTCAAAACTCGCGGCTGGCAGAGGCGGGTCCCCGCACCCGCCCGTTGATCTGCATAAGGGACAACAACTTCACGGATTCGAAGTCAAAGCCATCACACCGATTGACGAATTGCGGGCAGTAGCAATAGAACTTTTGCATCTACGTAGCGGCGCACGGTTGTTGCATCTCTATACAGACGACCCCAGAAACTTGTTTTCGATCAGTCCATTAACGCCAGCATCAGATGATACAGGATTACCTCATATCCTTGAACACTCCGTAATGCGGGGATCTAGTAACTATCCGGTAAAAGGAGGGTTCAATGAGATAATGAAAATGAGCCTCGCTACTTATGACAGTACGAATGCCATGAACTACGTTGATCACGCCTTTTACTATACCTCAAACAATGTCAAAAAAGACCTATTTAATCTTGCAGAAATCCACTTTGATTCCGTTTTTCATCCGCTACTGACAGAGGAAACTTTCAAACGTGAAGGACACCATCTTGAACCTGCTGATCCAGATCAGCCTACCGAAGACCTAAAAATAAATGGGATCGTCTACAATGAAGTCAAAATTGGCTTGTCCGATCCAGGATACTGCTTATATTCTACCGTAAACGGTAATCTTCTACCTGATACTTGCTATGCCTGCAATAGTGGTGGAAATTCACTGGTTATGCCTGACTTAACCTACAAACAATTGAAAACTTATCACCAAATCCACTATCATCCACGCAACAGTTACTTCTTCTTCTACGGCAATATTCCAACAAGTGATTATCTCTTATTTCTCGCTGATAAATTGTTGGCAATTCCAAAGACAGAAACAAATGGGTTTCTACACCCTCTCCGACCAGCAATAACACACCAACCGAAGTGGGAATCCCCAAGGATTGTGAAGAATACTTATCCAATTGGTCCAGATGAACCACTCACTGAAAAGACGTATCTGATGCTGAGTTGGCTCATTGGAAATACGACAAATCCCGAAGATACTGTTTTGTGTCGCATTTTGAATCTAATTCTGTTTGGCAATGAAGGAGCACCTTTCCGCAAGGCGATCATTGATTCAAAACTTGGAACTGATATACGATATAATATCTTAGATGGTCTGACAGGACCAAATAGAACATTTAGTGTCGGTTTGGTTGGAAGTGAAGCAGATCGCGTTGAGACTTTCACAGAATTGGTCATTAATACACTCACTCAAATTGCAGACGCAAAAATTGACCGAGAGAAGGTAGAAACCGCATTCCAACAAATCACCTATGACTATCAGGAAGTTACACCAAATTTCCCGTTTCAAATGATGACGCGTGTCGTAAACACATGGATATATGAAAAGGAGCCGACCCTCTTTTTAAAGATGGGGAAGCATCTATCTGCTATCCGCCAACGTTGGGAG
The DNA here is from genome assembly GCA_965237835.1 of Candidatus Poribacteria bacterium. Classification (GTDB taxonomy): domain Bacteria; phylum Poribacteria; class WGA-4E; order WGA-4E; family WGA-3G; genus MSPOR6. The sequence continues at coordinate 4,531,840 of OZ250160.1, forward strand.
AAAAATCCGGGCATTTTCAATGAATTGATTCGCGAGCGGTTTCTTGACAACCCACATCAGTTGACGACCATCCTCTCCCCTGACCCAGATATGCAGGCAAGGATTGATGCAAACGTAGATGAACGGCTGAAAGCAATTCGCTCACAACTATCTGATGATCAGATGAGGCAGGTTGCTGCCGATGCCGCTGAACTGGAACACATCAGTGGACAACCGAACTCACCAGAGGATTTAGCGAAGTTGCCGCAACTGCACATCTCTGACCTTCCCGAAGAACCGCTGCATATTCCTACAACCGTTGAAACGGTTAGCGGACGTCCGCTGCTTCGGAACAACATTTTTTCAAACGGTGTGAACTACCTCGTGTTAAATTTCGACTTGCAAGGGTTACCGCAACACCTTTGGCAATATCTACCAAGATACACTGATGCCATTGGCAAACTCGGCGCGGGCAAGATGAATTACGAACAGATGGCACAGCGCAGAGCAGCAGCCACCGGCGGCATTGGATGCTCGCCAAACTTTACCACCCACGCGCTTGATCCATGCCGTCCAGTGTGGGATATGCAATTTCGACTCAAAGCACTTGATAGGAAAATTGAGGCTGCCTTGCGTGTTTTACACGATTTAATTTTCGCTGTGAACCCGCGCGATAAAGATCGTCTCTACGACGTTCTGAATCAAGCAGTAGCTTCTAAACATGATTATTACGGTGCATCTGTTGCAAACCGTCGTGCTGCCCGCGGACTTTCACAACGGGGATTTCTCACAGATATCGTCTACGGACTACCACGACTCCGCACGAGTGAAATGTCACTCAACCGTTTTGACGAATCTTATGAAGAACTTACCGGTTATATTGAACAGATTCGCGATTTTCTATTAGTCCAAGGTCGTGTAACCGCAAGTTTTACCGGTTCTGACGCAGCATTTGAGGTGTTTCAAGGACAGTTCGCCGGGTGGATTGGCGACATGCGTGACGAACCCATAATTCCAGCACCGATAGGTTTTAAATCTTTTGGGACGCCACCACGTGAAGGATTGGCGGCTCCTATTCCAATAGCACACTGTACACAGATGATGCCAGCACCACACTACGCACATCCGGATTCAGGACTCTTGACAATCGGATCCCATATCTTAGAAAATGATTACATGTTACCCGAAATCCGGCTCAAAGGCAATGCCTACGGTTTTTGTTTTTCATATAACCCATTTGAATCTATGCTGCACCAGGGATCGGAGCGTGATCCACACGTCGCTCGTACACTTGACGTTTTCGCACGGACAATTGATTATGTTAAACAGACAGAGTGGATACAGGCTGATATTGACCGGGCGATTATTGCTAAATCGTCAGATTACCTAAAAACAATTCGACCCAGTCAAGCCTCAACTGATGCCATCTGGCATTATATTAAAGGGCAAACACACGAAGTCGTTGAAGAAAAATATGCACAACTCCGACGCGCAACCCCCAAAGAAGTGAAACGTGCACTGCTTGAAACTTTGGAGAAAAACAGGGATAAAGTCTCGATTTGCGTCATCGCAAGTCGTGAGAAATTAGAGGCCGAAAATAAGAAAATGGATCATTTGCTTGAAATTGAGGACATATAACGTAAACTTGTAAACCATATTTTTAGTAAAATAACCCAAGTTGCCACCTATTTTGCGAACGTTCTTGTGAGAGGGGTTTCTAACCCCGATTTTGACCAGAAAAGATTGGAATCAGCAAGAAATCCTTGTCTTTTCAATAAAAATAACCGCTTCCTCCTCAAAATCTTGTAAGTAGCAACTTAGGTTAAAATAGACATTATAACGATTTAATTGCAAATTGTGGTTAGTCAATGTTTGAAGTGCCATAACACAAACTCGCCACGTTTACAGCAGATGTCACAAACACAGACCCCGCACTGTGCACAGATGGGCAAAATCGGATAACTGGTTGAATAAGAAACTATGAGCGCAAGAAAGGATACATTATGAAAAAAAAATACGCAGTCGTCGGGGTTGTTCCTTTAGTGATAGGAGTTAGTTTATTTTTCTATATCAAGAGTAAACACAGTGCAGACATTTTATCGTCATCGGACATGGCAATAGAAGTTGGCCGTATACGTAAAGTCGGTAAAGCTGCCGGCTTCATTTCAAGTGCCATAGAAAAGCACAGACGCGGGGAATACTTTGAAGCGATTACTGATATTGATGAAGCAATCCGATTAACACCAGAGGACGCTTATTTATATTTCATTCGCGGGCTTTCAAAACGAAAACTCGGACATCACAGCGCAGCGATACAAGACTATAACGAGACAATCCGATTAGAACCAAAGGCAGCAGCAGCCTACTACGAGCGCGGATTTACCAAATCCTATCTTGGACAATACAGCAAAGCAATTGATGACCCTATATTTGTAGACTTTGATCTCCACCTTAAACTCAGCAAAAACAAAACCTTTGAAGAAGCCATTACTGATTTTGATGAGGTAATACGCATAAACGATATGGCGTTATTTATATACCAGATATCCGGGGGAGACGACGAGATGCTCTCTCTTGACAGTCAAGCGATTATTGAAGAAGCCATTACTGATTTTGATGAGGCTATACGACTAAATCCGAAGTATGCTGAAGCATACAGTGAGAGAGGATTGGCAAAGTATAGAATAATACACCCTTTAAAAGCGATTTTCACAAAAAAAGAATATTCTTCGCTACAATACATATTTGTGGATACCACCAGAAAAATAAAAGACAAAGATAAATTATATTTTGAGGCACTCACTGATTACAACAAAGCCATACGACTTGACCCAAATAATCCATATATTTACAAAATGAGAGGACAGCTAAAACAAGACATGGGACATAAATCCCAAGCACAAAAAGATTTTGACACCTATAATAAACTCATAGATAACAGCAATAATAAGCCGAAAGGAGAAACACATTGAAAGGCACAAGACCCCTTGACAACCATAAAACACGCCGTGCTCAAAACGAAGCTCTTCGTTTTCATTTTAGCGGTATAGAGAATTCCAAACGGGGAGAATATCAAAACGCGATCAAAGACTATAATGAGGCAATACGATTAAATCCAAACTTTGCAATTGCCTATAACAATCGCGGAAATGCAAAGTCCAAACTCGCCCAACATGAGGCTGCCATAGAAGACTATAATCAGGCAATAGAATTACAACCAAAAAATATAATTTTCTATCGCAATCGCGGACTAGCAAAACAAAATATCGGACTACATCGTGATGCCATTTCTGATTTTGATGAGGCACTACTATTAGACACAAACTATGTAATTGCGTATTATCATCGCGGAAATGTAAAAGTTACACTTGAAGAATATAGTGCTGCCATAAAAGACTATAATGAGGCAATACGATTAAAACCAAACTTTGCAATTGCCTATAACAAACGCGGAATCGCATACTTCAAACTCAAACAATATAAGGCCGCGATCCAAGACTATAATGAGGCAATACGTTTAAATCCAAAGGATGCAGATGCATATTACAATCGCGGAATGGCACAAATTGAAGTAGGACAATCAGTTGATGCCGAAAATGACTTCAGCAAAGCTAAAAAACTTATGAAAGGAGAAACATTATGAAAGGCACAAGACCGCTTGACAACCGGGAAATCCGACTCGTGCGCGATGCATTTGACGGCATTTAGAGGATACAACCTACAATATTTATAATGAGAATGAAAGAGAAATATCAGAGCATCAAGAGAACTTGAAACATTGCAACAGAAGTTTGTAAGTAATTTTGCATAACAAATTGACAACCATTAAGTTAATTGACTTATTGCGATTTAATATGATACAATCTATGACTCCAAAACTACTAATTGCGTAGAGAAATAGGGAACGAGTACTAAACTCTTCAAGGATATGCCCTGTCAAAGACTGGAATCGCTTCGGTTTATCCTTTAGATCTTGATAACTTGTCATCGGTCTGCCTTAAAAAGTAATTACTTATGAATATGTTAACATTGACTAATCGCAATTTGCAATTAAATCGCTATAATGTCTAATGTAAAATCTAATAAAAACTGGAGGCAAAAAATGGATTCAAAACTCGCGGCTGGTAGAGGCGGGCCCTTGCACCCGCTTGTTGATCTGCATCAGGGACAACAACTTCACGGATTCGAAGTCAAAGCCATCACACCGATTGACGAATTGCGGGCAGTGACAATTGAATTGGCGCATAACCATAGTGGTGCGCGTCTACTTCATCTCTATACGAACGATTCCGAAAACCTCTTCTCAATCAATTTCCCTACCCCGCCATCAGATGACACTGGCGTTCCACACATCCTTGAGCATGCTGTCTTAGCAGGTTCACAAAAATTCCCGGTTAAAGAACCGTTTTTTGAAATGATTAAGATGAGCATGGCTACTTTTATCAACGCCATGACCGGATCAGACCACACATATTATCCGGTCGCGAGCAACGTTAAAAAAGACCTTTTCAACCTTGCAGAAGTCTACTTTGATGCTGTTTTTCACCCATTACTAACTGAAGATACTTTCAGACGTGAAGGACACCATCTTGCTCCTGCCGATCCGGAAAACCCTACAGGGGATCTGAAAATTACCGGTATCGTCTATAATGAGATGAAAGGTGTTTTTTCTGATCCGGAATCGCGGTTGTATCGCTCAATGACAAGTCGTCTTTTACCTGATACACTCTATGCCAAGGAATCAGGTGGAGACCCGGATGCAATTCCTGACCTAACTTATGCGCAGCTCAAAGAATTTCACGAGACATATTACCATCCAAGCAATGGGTATTTCTTCCTCTACGGGGATATTCCCACGAGCGATTACCTGGCATTTCTTGCGGATAAATTAGATAAAATATCAAAAAATGAGACCGTTGCCTCCGGACAACCCCTTAATCCGGAAGTTACGCACCAACCGAGGTGGAAATCACCGCAGACCGTATCCGATACATATCCCGTTGCACCAGATGAATCTCTCACTGAAAAGACGTATCTGATGCTGAGTTGGCTTATCGGAGATGCGACTGCCCCTGAGGATGTAGCCATGTGTCACATTCTGAGCCTAATTCTGCTCGGTAATGAAGCAGCACCACTTAAAAAAGCGATTATTGACTCAAAATTGGGAGCGGATCTGATTTACTCTGGGGCGAGTTCTATCGGTCCCAACAGTACTTTTTACGTCGGACTCAAAGGTAGTGAAGCAGACCGCGCCGAGGCATTCGCAGAATTAGTCACTAACACCTTAACCGAACTTGCTGAGAATGAGTTAGATAGTGGAATGGTAGAAGCAGCCTTCCAACAGTCAACCTATCACTATCAAGAAGTCGCACCGATGTTTCCGCTCCACATGCTTTTCCGTGTTATTGAAGCATGGATATACAACAACGATTCGGATGCCTTCTTGAAGATGGGCGAAAGTCTCGCTACCATCCATCAACGATGGGAAGAAAACCCATCTATCTTCAACGAAATGATACGCGAACGGCTTGTTGACAATCCGCACCGTTTGACCTGTGTGCTATCACCCGATCCGAACATGCAAGCAAAACTTGATGCTGAATTGGAACAACGCACCAAGGATATCCGCGCACAACTTACTGATGAACAGGCGAAACAGATCGCTGCTGATGCCGCAGAACTTGAACGGATGAACGGGGAACCTAATCCACCGGAAGCGTTGGCAAAACTGCCGCAACTTCAAGTCGGTGATCTTCCTGATAAACCGAAACATATCCCTACAAGTGTCGAGAAAGTGAGTGAGCAAGATCTTCTCCGTAATGATGTGTTTGCCAACGGGGTTAACTATCTCATACTGAACTTTGACTTGAAGGGACTACCGCAGCATCTCTGGACATATCTACCAAGATATACCGATGCAATTAGCAAACTCGGTGCGGCAGATTTGAATTTTGTAGAAATGGCAAGGCGAAAATCATCCGTCACAGGTGGGATCGGATGCGGGGCAGGATTCAGTACACACGCGCTTGATAGTAACCGTTCAATGCAAAACATGCGTTTCAGTCTGAAAGCACTTGATGCTAAAATGGACGCTGCACTTGATGTCCTTCATGATTACGTTTTTTCTGTGAACCCGCATGATATGGAACGTCTTCACGATGTGTTAGTACAAGCTGTCGCCGAATACCGCACTGAGATGGTTCAAGATGGCTCAAGCACCGCCATTCATCACGCATCTCGTGGACTCTCACAGGAATCATACCTCGCTGAGATTGTTTATGGACTCCCGCAACTCCGCAACAGTGAAACACTGCTTAACAGTTTTGACGAACTTAACAGCGACCTTATGGGTCATATAGAAGAGATTCGCGATTTCCTGTTAACCCGTGGACGCGTGACTGCAAGTTTCACAGGTTCAGATTCGGCTTACGAAACGACACATGCCAAACTTGGTGAATGGCTCAGTACTATGAGAGATGAACCGCTTGTATCTGAACCCATAACCTTTGAAACGTTTGATTCACCGCCGCGTGAGGGATTGGCAGGACCGATTCAGATTGCGCATTGTGCACACGTAATACCGGCACCGCATTATTCACATCCGGATTCTACGTTGCTTACTATCGGTGCACATCTCATACGGATGGATTATATTCTAAGTGAAATCCGCTTTAAAGGCAATGCTTACGGTGCCAGACTATCCTATAGTCCTTTTGATGCTGCACTTTACCAGTCTTCATTTAGAGACCCGCACGTGGCACGGACGATTAATGTTTTTGAGCAAACGGTAGACTACATCAAACAGGTAGAGTGGACGCAAACAGACATTGACCGGGCTATTATTGCAACAGCGAAAGGTGCAGAAAAGCCGATTCGTCCCAGTCAGGCTGCAAGTGATGCGCTTAGTTATCATCTCACTGGACAAACGCGCGAAATGCGCGAGGAACGTTACACCCAACTCCGCAGTGCAACACCGGGAGAGGTAAAACGCGCGCTTCTTCAACTTTTCGAGGAAAATCGGGATAACGCTGCTGTTTGTGTCGTCTCAAGTCGGGAAAAACTTGAAGCCGCAAACCAAGAACTGGCACAACCTCTTGTGATTGAAGATATTTTAACCTAACATGCAATTGGCGCGCATCGCTTTCCTGATAAGTGCTCTAAGTGCGCCACTAAACGAGGTGGATACTTAAACCAGTTCTTCCACCAAAGATAAAAGGAATTAAATAATGATCAAAAGAATTGCAATTTTGCTGATGTGTATCTGTGCTTTGGCGATGTTCATAGGGCATACTTCAAAAACTACAGCCGATCACCACGGTGCTAAAGCTGAACAAACCTCTAATTTTGAGAAAAACTGGCATCACTGGCGCGGCCCACACGCAACCGGTGCCGCTGTTAACGCAAATCCACCCACTAAATGGAGCGAAACTGAAAACATCCGCTGGAAAGTTTCCATTCCCGGTATGGGGCATGCCACACCAATTATCTGGGAAGATAAAATCTTCATCCAGACTGCACTTAAGGTGGAAAAACCTATAGAAGAAAAGGAAGATAAAGACGAGGAAGAGGAATCAACTGAATTTAATCCGTTCGTCGGAAGTCTCCCTGAAGAACCAAGGGAACGCGAAGATAATGAGCGGCGCGAAACCCTCTATCACTTCAAACTCCTTACGTTAAACCGAAGCGATGGTAGCGTAATGTGGGAAAAGACTCTCCGAGAAACCATGCCGCATGAGGGAATGCATAGAGATGCAAGTTTCGCGTCCAACTCTCCGATTACTGATGGAGAGCATATTTATGCCTATTTCGGTTCTCGCGGACTCTACTGCTTAGATATGAAGGGAAATCTTAAGTGGGGAAAAGATATTGGTAAAATGCGGAAAAGTGGCACCTTCGGTGAAGGTAGCTGTCCTATTATCCATGGGGATACGATCATTGTCCTGCAAGATCATGAGGGCCAGTCCTTTATCATCGCACTTGATAAACGAACGGGTGACGAACTGTGGAAGATAGACCGCGATGAACATACCACATGGACATCACCTATCGTTGTTGAGGGGAACGGAAAATCTCAGATTATTGTCCCTGCAACAAACCGGACACGTAGTTATGATTTAGAAAATGGCGATGTTCTATGGGAATGTGGGGGTATGACCCGCAACGTTATCCCGTCTCCTGTCTATACCGACGGACATGTCTACATCATCAGTGGTTTCCGGGGTAGTTCACTGCAAGCTATTAACTTGAAACTTGCTTCAGGCAACATTACAGGTACAGAAACTGTTGTTTGGGAATATGATCGTGATACACCTTATGTGCCATCACCACTATTAAGTGGTGATATAATTTATTTCCTTAAAAGCAATAAAGGTGTTCTCACTGCTATTGATAGAAATACAGGGATGGTCCATTACGGACCTCAAAGGTTAGATGGTGTCACCAGTGTCTACGCCTCAATCGTTGGGGCTGCTGACCGTGTCTACATCGCAAGCCGAAATGGCTCTGTGGTTGTTATTAAACACGGACCTGAGTTTGAAATTCTTGCCCAAAATCAGTTAGAAGATAGTTTCAACGCATCGCCTGCGATTGTTGGTTCTGAATTATACTTGCGTGGAACTCAATATCTCTATTGTATCGCAGAATAATCTATGCGTATTATGACTTTAGGGCAGGACTTCTCCTGCCCTTTTTCATTTGTGGGAGCGACCTCTTGGTCGCGCTGGGAAGTCGTTCCTACAGCGTGTATAATACCAAATTAACTTGATTCCAATCTATCGGTGCGGTTAGGAATGCAGATCGCATTTGGGTGAGTACACCGCAAAACCGCACCTACCGGACCTGGGGAAATCGAGATTACCGATTTAAATACTTAAACTTCATCAAACCGCACCTACCGGCCGATGTGCTTTGATTTTCGTCAAAGGTATCAAATTTCCGGGAAGGAGTCAACAAAAAGTTGTTTGATTTTTTGTTGACTCCTTTTGCCAAACATGTTATTATTTGGGCGATTGGTGTAATGCGGGGCGGTTCAGAGAGGGTTTCCGCCAGTTCTTGCATCATTATTTGGTTAAAACCCTCCCTATTGTTATTGAACAAATCGCTGAACATCTGGGATCAATCGGTGCTATTCATCAAACGCAACCTGAACTAAGCCCTGGATAATTGGCGAAGGTATACTTCAAAGAATAGATTAGAAAAAATGCAGAACACGATTGGAGGCAATATGAGCAACGAAAGTAAGTGTCCAGTGATGGGTCACTCTCATGCACGGGGCACCATAGCGAACCAACAGTGGTGGCCGAATCAGTTGAACCTGAAGATGCTCCATCAGAACCCACCCACATCCAATCCTATGGGGGAGGATTTTAACTACGCCGAGGCGTTCAAAACACTCAACCTGGAGACTCTGAAACAAGACATTGATGAGTTGATGACGACATCGCAGGAGTGGTGGCCCGCCGACTACGGTCACTATGGGCCCCTCTTCATTCGGATGGCGTGGCACAGTGCGGGCACGTACCGCATCGGCGACGGACGCGGCGGCGCAGCCTCCGGTACGATACGCTTCGCACCCCTCAATAGTTGGCCCGACAACGTGAGCCTTGATAAGGCGATCCGGTTGCTCTGGCCGATCAAGCAGAAGTACGGCCGGAAGCTCTCGTGGGCGGACCTGATAATCTTCACTGGGAACTGTGCCCTTGAGTCGATGGGTCTCAAGACCCTCGGGTTCGCCGGCGGGCGCGAGGATGTCTGGGAGCCCGAAGAAGATATCTATTGGGGATCGGAGACCACATGGCTGGGGGACGAGCGTTACACCGGCGACAGGGAATTGGAGAATCCTCTCGGTGCCGTTCAGATGGGTTTAATCTATGTGAATCCACAGGGACCGAACGGTAACCCGGATCCGGTCGCTGCAGCTATAGACATTAAAGAGACGTTCCGTCGCATGGCAATGGACGACGAGGAGACGGTTGCGCTCATCGCCGGCGGACACACATTCGGCAAAACCCATGGTGCTGCTGATGCGGACCAGTACGTCGGGCCCGAACCCGAGGGAGCCGACCTTGAGGAGCAAGGACTCGGCTGGAAGAACAGTTTTGGCAGCGGCAAGGGCAGCGACACGATCACCAGTGGGTTAGAGGGTGCCTGGACCACCGCGCCGACTAAGTGGGACAATAACTTCTTCTACAACCTGTTTAACTACGAGTGGGAATTAGTGAAAGGCCCTGGCGGTGCGTGGCAGTGGACTCCCAAAGATGAGTCTGCACAGAGCACCGTGCCGGACGCTCACGATTCCTTGAAGAAGCACGCTCCCATGATACTCACGACCGACCTATCCCTGAAGGCGGATCCAATCTATGCACAGATTTCCAAACGCTTCTACGAGAACCCGGCGGAGTTTGCAGATGCCTTTGCTAAGGCGTGGTACAAGCTGACCCACCGCGACATGGGACCTCGCACACGGTGTCTCGGCCCGTTAGTTCCTGCGGAACCGCAGTTGTGGCAAGACCCCGTCCCCGATGTCACGCATCAATTGATTGAGACGCAAGACATTGCTGCCCTTAAGGACAAGAGCCTTGAATCAGGACTGTCCATTTCCCAACTGGTCTCGACCGCCTGGGCGTCTGCGGTAACATTCCGCGGCACCGACAAGCGCGGTGGTGCTAACGGGGCACGCATTCGCCTCGCGCCACAGAAGGATTGGGAAGTCAACAATCCACCCGAACTGCGGAAGGCACTTCAAACCCTGGAGGAGATTCAAAAGGAATTTAACAACTCGCAGTCCGACGGGAAGAGGGTCTCACACGCTGACCTGATCGTTCTGGCAGGGTGTGCAGCGGTCGAGGCAGCTGCGAAGAACGCCGGTATCGCCGTACAGGTTCCCTTCACGCCGGGGCGCACGGACGCGTTGCAAGAGCAAACTGACGTGGACTCATTTGCTGTGCTTGAACCGACCGCCGATGGATTTCGCAACTACCTCGCAAGCGGACACCAGAGAGCAGCCGAAGAGTTGCTGGTGGATCGGGCACAAATGCTGACGCTAACTGCTCCTGAGATGACGGTTCTCGTGGGTGGCTTGCGCGTCCTGAATGCAAACGTCGGTCAGTCCGAACTCGGTGTCTTCACTAAGCGGCCCGATACGTTGACTCCTGATTTCTTCGTGAACCTACTTGACATGAACACCGAGTGGTTGGCATCCTCTACATCTGAGGATGTGTTTGAGGGACGCGATCGCTCAACAGGCGAGCTCAAGTGGACCGGCACCGGTGTTGATCTCGTATTCGGTTCAAACTCCCAACTCCGAGCCATTGCGGAAGTCTACGCGTGTGATGACTCTCAACAAGCATTTGTGTGTGACTTCGTGGCTGCGTGGAACAAGGTCATGAATCTTGATCGCTTCGACCTTGTCTAATCTCGGCAAGTTAGGGGCAATAGGAGCGTGGAACTATAGGCGTCAATTTAGTGATTTTCAAATATGAGAATGCTCTTTAGTCCCGAATCAACGCCAAATGCGCTTGGCAGAATGCGCGTATGGCATTCGACGGGACTAAATATAACACCAAATTAACCCAATTTATCATATTTTTCTGGGTATTCGGTGCGGTTTCCTAACCGCACCTTTTTGTATCAACATCTCAAATAACGCAAAGGACGAGAATATCAGGGTTCGTAGTCGCGCAATTCATTGCGCCTCTTACATTCAAAGAAAAGAGGCGCAATGAATTGCGCGACTACAAACGAGTTCTTTCCTTAAATTGACGCTTATGGTGCGGTTTCCTAACCGCACCGAGTATTGCGAGAAAATTACCGAATTATTTTTTTTATCTTCATGAAACCATACCTACCGTCCGTTCTTCAAATCCATGTTTACAGTGCCAAGAAGTTTCCTAATAGACTCTTTCCAGCAGTTGTCAAAATCGATTCGGGATGGAACTGCACACCCCAGATAGGTAAGGTTTTGTGTCGTAGCCCCATGATTTCGTCATGATCTGTCCATGCTGTGATTTCAAGACAATCCGGTAACGATTCCTTTTGGACGATGAGTGAGTGGTAACGTGTCGCTTCAAAAGGATTATCCAAACCTTTGAACAGTTCGGTGCCATTGTGCAGGATCATTGAGGTTTTACCGTGCATCAATCGATCCGCGCGAACAACCTTACCACCGAATGCATCACCAATGCACTGATGTCCAAGACAGACCCCTAAAATCGGCACTTTCCCGGCAAAGTGTTTTATCACATCGTTGGATATCCCTGCCTCTCGTGGCGTGCAAGGACCGGGTGAAATGACAATTCGTTCAGGTTCAAGTTCATCTAATTCTTCTATACCTACTTTCCGACTTCGGTGCACCTCTAATTCCGCACCGAGTTCACCGAAGTATTGCACAAGATTGTATGTAAATGAGTCGTAGTTGTCAATCATCAAAACCATCTTTTTGCCTCCTATAGTAGTAGACCTTGTTCTGCCATTTCAATGGCACTGAGCAAAGCCCGTGCTTTATTCATGGTTTCATAATACTCACTTTCTGGCACAGAATCTGCCACGACACCACCCCCCGCTTGCACATAGGCAACACCATCTTTGATAACCGCAGTTCGTATCGTAATTGCTGTGTCTGCACTACCTGAAAAACTGAAATAACCGACTGCTCCTCCGTAGGGTCCCCGGCGTGTCGGCTCCAACTCGTCAATAATCTCCATTGCCCGTATTTTTGGTGCACCAGAGAGTGTGCCTGCCGGTAGACACGCGCGGATGACATCAAAAGCGGAGAGATTGTCGCGAAGCCTCCCAATAACATGTGAGACAATGTGCATCACATGTGAGAAACGTTCAACTATCATCAGATCGGTGACCTCTACGGTATGGTATTCAGATACCCTGCCGAGGTCGTTCCGTCCTAAATCAACAAGCATGACATGTTCTGCACGTTCCTTCGGATCTGCAAGAAGTTTCTGTTCGAACTCGCGGTCCTCCGCATCAGTTTTGCCACGTGGGAGCGTTCCGGCAATGGGACGCGTCTGGACAAGTCCATCTTCCACACGCACCATCATCTCTGGTGATGCCCCAACAATGTCAAAACTATTACACTTTAGATAAAACATATAAGGTGATGGGTTCACCACTCGCAATGCACGATAGACATCAAAAGAGTCAACGGATACCGGACGACTAAACCGCTGTGATGGCACAACCTGTATGATGTCACCTGCTGCGATGTATTCCTTGGCACGCCGGACAACGTCTTCGTACGCAGGTTTCGTGAAGTTTGATTGTGGGTCGGGTGGGGATTTTTGATGGGTTTTTGTGTAATTACCGCTATTACGGATTGCGATTTTTTCAGAAACGGTTGTCAGTTTTTCAACTAATGCATCGATTTTCCCAACAGCATCGGTGTAAGCTGCATCTACATCCTCATCAATCTGTGCGTTTGCAACAACTTTAATCTGATGATTTACATGATCGAAGATCAAAATTGTCTCTGCAATCATGAAAAAGCAATCGGGAAGCTGCAGTTCGTCTTCGGTATCATCAGGCAATTCTTCCACGAAACGCACCATATCATAACTCATATAACCGACTGCACCACCGTGGAACTGTGGTAATCCCTCAATGTTGACAGGTTGATAATTATGCATTACCTCTTCCAAAGCTGTCAACGGATCTTCGTATTCCTTAGACACCTTTTCACCTTTTGCCAAATACTCAATGGTAACCTTGTGTCCTTTACTCTGGAAAAGGACTGAGGGTTGACTTCCCAAAAATGAGTAGCGAGCAACTTTTTCACCACCTTCAACGCTCTCTAATAAGAAAGCGAAATTATCAGGCATCAATTTATAGAAGGCGGACACCGGTGTCTCCATATCTGCTAAAATCGGTCGATATACCGGTATCGTATTCCCTGTTTTTGCTTTCTCCCTAAATTCTTCCAACGTTGGATAAAACATGATTAACTCCTATTTCATATCTTTAGCATCAAAATCTATTTTTTAAAGTACATCACACTGTAAAGCAACAAATACTATTTCTTTGTGTTATCAAATGATAGATAATCAATTGTCCAATTTCCGATCTGATGCTAAGACACGAAGTTAGGAAATATCAAAACCTAATAGACAGCATCAGAATCGAATATCTTTTTACCTACCACATGTGTTGACTCTCCGTCGGGGGAGACTTCCCGAAAGAAGCAGGAGCGGTAGCCGGTATGACACGCTGCCACCTTTTGCTCAACCTTAATGAGCAAGGCATCACCGTCACAATCTACAGCAACAGACTCAACAGTCTGTGTGTGCCCTGAAGTCTCCCCCTTTATCCACAACTTTTGACGGGAACGACTCCAGAAGCAGACACGACCGGTTGACAAGGTTTGTTTGATTGCTTCCGCGTTCATATAGCCGACCATCAGTACTTCGTTATTTGTCTGATCCTGAATTACTGCGGCGACCAAACCATCGCTGTCATATTTTAGCTCCGATAAAATTTTCATGGGTTCTCCTTAATTCTATTTTAAAAACAAATTCTATTTTAAAAACAAAAAACCTTATGCCACTTAGGTTGGAGTGTGCATAAGGCGGACAAGTAACATCAAAAAAGAATAGACCTAATTTCGTTTAGCGCGCGCACACCCCTTCACTGGAATTGGAACGCCACCAATGCCAATAGTTAGATGTTCTATGCAAGTTAGAGTGTGAACGGGTATATTTCATTTTTCTTATTTTTCGCAGAATTTTTATGTTAAATTGTGTATCAATGGACAAGTATGAAACTTTCAACCACCCATCATTCTCTGCAATTGTTAAAATGATACCACATTAAATTCTTAGATGCAAATAAAAATGTATTTTATATTGCTAAACCAGAGAAAACTGAATAGATCCAATGTATTAACATGCCAAGACTATCCTTACTATCTTGGTAACGATGTTTCATCACTCTTCGGGCTGGAGACCCCATCCTCTGGGTTGGAGAGGAAAGCCCGCCTCCTTTTATTTTTGGTATTAGGAGTTTAGTTTCCAATCAAATATAACTGAAAACTAAATCCCTAATATGCACAAACATAAGTTTGCGTTCTCCCTTTCGGGGTATGTGTGGTTTCCCCATCCAGATCACAGTATCCGAGAGGAATCAGACTTGGGGAGCATCCAAAACATCGTGCTGGCTACCACGCCAAGATACTGCGATATATTACTGTAACGTGAGTTTGATAAAAAGATTCAATGCCTGCTGTCCGTTGGGTAGAACGGAATACACAATAAAATCCGACATAAAAGCGTGATTCATCCTCTATTTAGACTGAAAGGACAGAAAAATGAGTGAAACCCAACTCTTTTTTATCTTTTGGACAGATACTCGGAATCAAATATCAAACTCACGTTACTGTAGTCAACGGTTTAACTTGTGAAGTGGACGCTCGGATTGCGCTTTGCACAAGTTTCCCCATGCTTTAGCTTGGGGTTATTGACCTCCATTGCTATGTTTAGGCACGAGTTTCCAGAAGAGAATGGTGCCGTCCAGATTCCCACTTACTAATGTATTTCCATCCGGACTATACAAAACGACTGAGCGGTAAGGTGAATTTCCCTTGAAGGTGCGTATGGATATACCAGAGGCTACATCCCACAAACGGATAGTAGCGCCCAAACTTCCACTTGCGAGGGTTTTTCCATCAGGACTGAAGGATATGTGATTAACTGACTTATGTCCTGTGAGGGTGTTCAGATTTTCCCCAGAGTCCAAATCCCATAGACGGGTAGTTTTGTCATAACTCCCACTTGCGAGGGTTTTTCCATCCGGACTGAACGAAACACTTGTAACAGTTCCCTTATGTCCTCTTAGGGTACGCAAGTGTGAACCGGTGACTACATCCCACAGACGAACGGTTTTGTCCTGACTTCCGCTTGCGAGGGTTTTTCCATCAGGACTGAAGGATATGTGATTAACTTTCGACTTATGTCCTGTGAGGGTGTTCAGATTTTCCCCAGAGTCCAAATCCCATAGACGGATAGTTTTGTCATAACTCCCACTTGCGAGGGTTTTTCCATCCGGACTAAATGAAACGCTAACTACGACGTTCGTATGTCCGATAAAAGTGCGTAAATGTGCCCCAGAGGCAGCATCCCACAAGCGGATAGTTTTGTCCTGACTTCCACTTGCCAGCGTTTTCCCATCAGGACTGAATGATACACTTTCGACAGGATACTGATGTCCTTCGAGAACGCGCAATTGTTGGCTGGATTTAGTATCCCACAGACGGATGCTGTTGTTAAAATAACCTCCATATCCACCTGCGATAGTATTCCCATCCGGACTTATAGATACGCTACTGAGGTGCCTCGTATGTCCCGTGATAGTGATCAGGTGTCTACCAGATGCGACATCCCAAAAGCGTATAGTCCGATCCTCGCTTCCACTTGCCAGCGTTTTCCCATCCGGACTGAACGATATGCTTCGGATAAAACCCGTATGTCCCTTGAAAGTGTGCAAGTGTTCTCCGGATTCCACATCCCACAGACAGAGAGTATGATCCCAACTCCCGCTTGCGAGTGTTTTCCCATCAGGACTGAATGATATGCTTTCAACATTACTTTTATGCTCTTTAAGAATACGTAGGTGTTCACCGGGTTCAACATTCCACAAACGGATGACACCGCCCTCACTCCCACTTGCGAGTGTTTTCCCATCAGGACTGAATGATACACTTGTAACACCTGAACTATGGCTTTTGAGAACGTTATGCCTCGTAAAAGTCCACAAGTGTGCACCAGAGACCACATCCCGCAAGTGGATGAAACCGTCTTTACCTCCACTTGCCAGTATACTACCATCCGGACTGAACGATACGCTTGTAATTTTACCTTTATGTCTCATGAAAGTGTGCATACGTTCGCCGGATTCGGCATTCAATAGGTTGACAACATCATCACTACCCCCATTTTCACCTCCAATTGCAAGGATTTTTCCATCAGGACTATACACAATAGTATTGCCAGAACGTGTTGTAAGCTTACGTATGTGTGTACCCGATGCAACATCCCACAGACGAACGCTCTGTCTACTCACGCCTGCGATTGTTTTACCATCAGGACTGAATGATATGCTATTGAGCGGAACCGTATTCCCTACGAGAAGGTGTAGTTCTTTTCCGTTCTGGGCATCATAGAGCCAAATACCTAAATGACTTGCAACTGCTAGTAGTGTGCCATCCGGTGAATACTTTATCTCTTCTATCGTGCTTTTACCAAGTCGCGCGGTAGCACCTTCGGGTAACTTCCACTTTATGTAGTCTTGCGCAAAAACGGGAAGTAGAATAAACATTGAAATAATAAGTTGCGTCGTAACAATTGAAAATAAGGTCTTTTTCATTATGGAACCTATTAGCGTTTTCAGGTTATAGTGATATTGTCAATGATAACATATTGCCTCAGTGTTGTCAAATTTTGTGGAAGAAAGTTTGTATATATCTTGATGCACGTAAGGCATTTGTCAAAATCAATGTGATGAATAACATCCGGTTATGAATGTAAGAGGCGCAATGAATTGCGCGACTACAAACGCCTTTCTTATGAATATAATGTTAGGGTACAGGGACCTCGCCCGTTGTTTCAGAAAAATTTGCAATAAATGGCACAATATGATATAATATACAAACTTACAATTGAATAAACGAACGGTTCAGGTGCCGGTTCGCAAAAATTGCGACAAAACCCGGAGAATAGGGAAGCGCGGTGAAATTCCGCCACGGCCCCGCCACTGTAAACGATTTTTTCCTTAATTAGGAATTTTCGCTGAAAAGACCACTGTCAAAGGTTGATGGGAAGGTACAGCGAACTTTGTAGCGCAAGTTTGTCTTGCGAGTTACATCAAAATCGGAAGTCAGGAGACCTGCCTGAATCGTGTTTCATGTATCTGCTTTCGCGGGAAAGCGGTGGAACAAAGCGCAACAGTATCCTGTCAAATATAGAATTGAAATACCAGTATAAGGTATTTAACTTTCATCCACAATAACAGGATCAGATTCAAACGGATTGTCGCCTTGCCCCCTGTCTTTTCAGTAAAAGCAGGGGTTTCTTGTTTCATTACGGAGGTTTTAATGAAAACAGGTTTTTTTCTTAGGCGATGTTTCTCGTTCCACTTAACTTACAAACTGCATTTATTCTTACTTATAGGCGCGATGCTGTTCATGTTCCCCGTTCGCTCTCCCTTTGCACAAACAGAAGTTCAAAATCTTGCGGTTGTTACAAATTCACTGGATAAGGACGACTGGGATATCACTTCTACCCTTTCAATAATTGATCTTGATGAACCGAATCTGAAACGTGCTATTGACGATGAAGTTGTTACTATTGGCGATGTGCCAAGTGATATTCTCATTCATGGGCATATTGCCTATATATCTCGCTTTGACTGGGTATCTGGTGATTTTAGTGACAGCATTTTAATTGTCAACCTTGAACGTCGAGAAATAGTTGGTCAAATTGCAATTCCATCAGGTTCTTATCCACAAAATATGGCACTTGTTAATCCGAATAAGATGTATGTTACCTGTGATAATGTTCATCAGGTGCAGGTTATTGACATCGGTAGACGCAGTGTGACCAAAATTATTACGGATCCCTCCTTTAATAAAACAAGCGGCATTACGATACTCAATGGAAAAGCTTATGTAACAAATCCTGCATGGGAGTGGGATGCGGCAGCAGGAAAATCTGTCTATCACCAAAGTAGTGTTACTGTAATAGATACACAGACAGATTCAGTGTTGAAATCTATACCGATGCCTATCAATGCTGGTGGCATTCTTAACGATGGTGATTCCACTGTAATTGTAAAGACAACCGGGGACTACAATCAGATTTCTGGTAGACTTGTCCTAATTGATGCGACTTCCGATGAAGTCATTAAAGAAGTTAATCTTAGGACGACTCCCGGGTCCTTTGCAATCAATTCACAGAAACAGGTGTTTATCCAAGGTGGATGGCAGAACCCTGGTTTGCTTATTTACGATGTACCGACTCAAAAGTGGATTCGGGACAGAAATAACGCACTCACAGAGTTTGCGGGTGGGTCAGGGATGGCTTTCGGTCCAGATGGTAACCTTTACATTGCTAAACCTGACTGGACACAGAGCGGACTGTCGACACTTCTCGTCATGGGACCAGATGAGTCACTCATTAAAACTTATGAGCTTGGATTCGGGACTGATAAGGTTGCACTCGTGCAAATTGCGTCGCGGCCTGAGGATGCTAATGACGACGGATTTGTTGATATAAAAGACCTTGTCATAGTCGCTCAGAGTTTTGGTCAGAGGGGTCCGGGTATAACTAGTGATGTTAATAAGGATGGCGAGGTTAACATCCTTGATTTAGTCCTTGTTGCTCAGCATTTCTAAACGTTTTAGGTAGCGTGCGTTGAGGAAACTACACCTACCGTCCTGTGTCGTAGCACAAAGGTTTCGTTATGGGCAAATGGGGGATTTTGCTATTTCTACCGATACTTTTCATCGGTTGCACAACGGAAAGGCAAGAGGATGCGCTCTCATGGCAGATTACCTTTTTTTCTCTCGGTGCCAAAGTGGAGTTTGCCAGCCAAGCACCGATCAAACAGGTTTCTGCTTTTAATGCCGATGGCACATTGGTCTCACAACTCAATTTCCCCGGGTTGCCCCGACAGATAGAATCGCTCTATTTTGAGTGGCAGGAAGGAGAAATCTATAGATTTGAGGCGACCTCGTCCTCGGACCTTGTTAGCGTTCAAAAGGTGACAGCACCACGTACATATCCCCGCGGCAGCTTGGAGATTGCTATCCCTTACGGTGCATCAATGAAATCGGATGTGCAAAACCCGTTGGAGGGTAATCAGAAGGCACTTATCTTACAAGGAAGCGAGATGACCGCCACAGTAATTGTCACAAATGGTAATGCTCCCGCTTCCTTTGATTTAGAATTATGCTTACCTTCAACATTGGCTGTTACCCGTATGTCTTCAGACTGGAAAGTAGCGACAACGGATATGAAGACCTGTCTTTCTACAAGGGGCAGATTTAGCGTCGCGTCAGAAGTTTGGTTTCGTGAATTAGTATTGAGCACAACCGAAATTTCAATAGAAACACAGGATCAATCGGGAATGCAAGAAATTTCCGGGGTTGTCCGTTTTACTGCACCGGATGGGAAGACATGGGAACAGAAAGCAACGGTGCAGTTACGTATAGCAACTGTTCCAGAGATTGTTGAATATATTTCCATAGCGTCAATTGAAATGCCTACGGATGCATCGGGTATAGCGGATACGAGACAACGAGAAGATGCTATTTATCACCCACGTCCTATGTTTAGCTGGTTTGGAACACAACAGACTGACGTATATACGCCTGTAACCTATCAAACAATCCATCTTAACAATCAGGGGGAAGAGACTATTCATGTGGTTGTTTCATCAATCAATCGTGATGTGAACAGTGACGCGGCAGTGCCGTTTCTCGCACCGCCGGATGCAGTTAATGCTGGTACAGATCGGAGTATCAGTTTTGCTAGTTTGCCCGGTGGAGAACTTACCTCTATCTCTTTGCCTATCTATTTTGACTCACAACCTGCTGAAGCAGGGGAATTCGAACGTGAGATTGTGGTGAAGATATGGGGGAGTGACACAACAGTTCTCAATGAAAAAAGACCCCTTCATATCATCGTACCAAACCGACATGCACTTTTTGTGAGTGGATTGGCAATCATCGCAAGTTGCATCGGACTTGTAGTGCTGCTCCGGTTTCACAGGCAATTCTTTGTCCGTTTCACAACTAAACAACTCATTATTATTGCCCTATTCGGTACAACGATATTCGTGACAGTCGTCGTGCCATCAACACTATTTTTGAATCTCATTCGCGTCCTGCTTGGACCTGTCTCTATTTTGCTTACAGGTCTACTCAATGAAACACTCTATTATGCGTTGCTCACTGCGTTGTTGATTTATATTAACGGTGCCCCTGATGACGATGCGCTGCGAGATTCAAGTGACTCGCAAAATTATAGTAAAGGCGGTGTTATCCTTCTTGTATCTGCAGTGCGTTTACTTCTTGGTGCTGTCACGTTTGGACTATTCACACCGATGACAATTATCTATACAGGTACGAGTGTTCTGTTGTTGGAGACAGGTTTTCTACTCGTCCGAAGACGTAGATTGTTTGCATGGGCACTTGTTCTCGGTATCTGCGATGCGATTGCTGTGTATGTCGATTTTCAACTTTCTATCTTGTTTTATCGTCTCTTTTTTGCTGATTGGTATATTTGGCTCCGAATTTTTGTTGAGGGGTTCGCTTATACATTCATCGGTGTGCTTCTCGGTGCAAGATTAGGTCGCGGATTGTGGCGAGTGGCGGATTAATAACGTGAAACATTGTGCGGGATAACCATCCGCACCCATATTTCCTATTTTAGTTTCTACATTGTGAGGACATATTTCAATGAAGGGAATTAGTTGACAATCCCACTGCTTTAGCTGTAGGTCAAAAAACGCTTGACATTTACATGTATTTTGTAGTATAATTATAAAACTGACTCAGTGGTGGGTGCGTCAACACCTACCACACCTTTGACGCGGGAGTCAGAAACCTACGGGAGTCAGATATGCCATACAAAACACACAAAATAACTTTAGATCCCACTTTTAAGCAAAGACGCTGGTTTTCACAACAATGTGGCTATGCGAGATTTGCATATAATCAAGCGTTGTCAGATTTCAAGGCAGGTTTAGATCAAGACAACTTCCAATCGTGGCGAACTCTTAACAACAATTTCAATCAGAAAAAGAAAGATTACGATTGGACAAGCTCGCAAGATCAACGAGCTGCCTTATATGCTATCAAACATCTTGGACAAGCGATTGCGAATTGGGTAGGCAAGCGTGCAAAGTTTCCTAAGTTCAAGGGACGGGGACACAAACAAAGTTGGACAACAGACGAGCAATCTGTCCGAGTAGAAGGCAAACGCATCAAAATACCCAAAATCGGTTGGATTAAAACGCGTCAAGAGTTACGATTTGTAGGTTCAATAATCAAGGTGACTATCTCAAGGACAGCACATCGTTGGTTTGCATCTATCACCGTAGAAACAGAGGACACCGAAGCAGTTGATAACTCAACACACCCTGTTCTTGGTATAGATGTAGGCATCAATACACTGGCAACCTTGAGTGATGGGACTAAGTATGATAATCCAAGACCCCTAAAACGCTATGAGAGAAAACTCAAACGAGAAGCACGAAAGTTGAGCCGTAAAGTGTTTAGATCAAATAACTGGTCTAAACAAAAACACAAGGTAGAACGTATCCACTATCGTATCGCTTGTATCAGAAACGATGTGCACCACAAAGCAACTACCGATATTATCCGTCGCGCAGGTGCTATCAGCATAGAAACACTCAAGGTGACAAACATGCTAAAGAATAGAAAGTTAGCAAAGGCGTTATCAGATTCAGCGTTAGGTGGGTTTCTAAATAAACTAAAAACGAAAGCAGATGCTTTCGGAATACCTGTATTAGAAGCACCGCAATTCTATGCATCAAGCAAAACTTGTAGTAGTTGTAGACACAAAAAAGATGACTTGACGCTATCAGAGAGAACTTATCATTGCAGTCAATGCGACTATCAAATAGATAGAGATGTCAATGCCGCAATAAACCTAAAACACCTCGCTGTCGGATAGACAGAGAGTATAAACGCCTGTGGAGTCCAAGTAAGACCTCTGTTTGAGGCACGAGAGACGGAAGCAGGAATCACAGAGGAGGGTTGTGTGCTAAAAGAAGCACACGGCTTTGGTTTCCGTCGTGAGTATCACACATCTTCGTATAGTTAGTGTATTATGGTTACTTATTATCCTACCAATTAGTATGACGATGGCTGAACTGAACGTCGTTTGGGTTCGCGCAGGGGTAGTGCTTGAATCTAAATCGAAAGGTGAACTTGGCGAGAAAATTGAAGTTGCAATCAAACAAGACATCTCTACTTTTAAAACAGTACCATCACAAAAAATAGATGAGAAACGCATTTTACTACAATTTTCATGGGAGCCGAATAATAGTTATAAATTCCGTTCAGGTAAAAAACTAATAGAAGCCACTGCTCCGCTGAAGCCTGTCCCTTACCTAATCCGAACGATTGAATTAGATGGTCTGTTGTCGCTGTTGGAAAATCTACGTCAGCCTGCAAAGCCGACTGCATTAGCATTCGGACACGGAACTAATACCATAAAGCTTGCGGTCGCAACGGATAGAGGACACCTCGCTATTCTCCAGCCGATAACAGGTGAGACTCTCTGGAAAACTCGTATCTCGGAAGGCTACGTTAGACATGTCGCATTTAGTGCTGGTAACACACTACTCTACATTGGTGAACAGGCAGCAGATGGTTTTATCTACTGTTATGACTTAACTACCGATCCCCCGAAACTTCGCTGGAAATATCGCACAGCAGATGATATTGAGACATCCACGCCTAATAATCCGGGGAGTGTGTATGCGTGGGTTAGTTATCCCGGTCAGTCGTGCATGCGAACGCTGCCTAATGGTGATCTATTGGTTGCAGGTGTGCATTCGTGGACACAGAACGAAAAGCCTCAAAAGCGGTCTCTACTCTATCGGTTTGACGCGAAGACTGGCGATGTTAAATGGAAATTTCCTCGTGCGGGCACTATGTCTAAGATTTTGCGTTGGTTTGATGTTAGTGCTGATGGTAAAGTGATTGCCCTTGTAACGGATGAGAGTGGAAAAGGCAGTGGAACGTTATCTGTGCTTGATGTGGCAGCAGGAACAGAAAAATGGAAATCAAATATTGAACCGCTTTTTCCCTATTTTGAAGGGGTTACTTTCTGGCGTGGTGTTAGCATGTCACCGGATGGTAAGTATGTCAACGTTACAACGGACGATGGACGCGCTTTCATTTTTGATATAAACCGATCAGAACCGATATGGAAACAGAATTTGGCATCACCGCTGGAGGTGAGTGGCGTGCCAATTATTGCCACAACCGGCACCATTGGTGCAACTGACGCAGCTGCCCTTTTTGTTACAGGTGATACGTATATCCCATACCATCTTCAAAAAGGTGCTCAACGTCCTTCGACTCTGCACCCTAATGGAATGACGTTATTTGCCTATTCATGGGGCGGCGAGAAGATTTGGCAGTGGAAACTTGAGAATATGCCGCAAGGTTTACGTATTGATGCTAAGAACAGATATGCTGCGTTGGCTGTCTCCAAGCGGAGTCAAAACCCGAACGATAGTCTTCACGGAATTTCAGTGTTTGATCTTACTGCAGAAGGAAGCGGTTTAGCGAAATATCTCTACACTTACCGCACGGAGGGGCAGCTTCCCTACGATACGCTTGTTATTAGTCCGGATGGATCGATCATTGCTATCATTGAAATGCCGATTGTGATGCCTGATGAGACGTTGCGTGGTAAAAATCGGGTGCATGTGTTATATTGATTTGTTATGAATATTAGCCTTGACAACCTATGTTTACCTCTGTATACTTTTCATATTCACAATAGTTGATTGTTATTGAAAACACCAACTACCACAATGTATCAAATTTATAGGGATGAAAATGCGGCAGTTTACAGATGCAGAGTTACTACAAATTATAGAGGACGATGAATCTGATCGTGTTGAGTTCAAAGAAGCCTTGTCTGGTGACGCTCCAGAAAAAATCAGAGAGGCTATCTGTGCTTTTTGCAATGATCTGCCTGCTCACGGGAAACCAGGTTTCGTTTTCGTAGGAATCAAGAATGACAAAACTATTGTAGGTCTACTAGTTACAGATGAATTACTCCGGAAGTTGGCAGACATGAAAACAGATGGAAATACTGTGCCGCCACCTACTCTCACTGTCGAAAAACGTGTGTTGCATGGAAAGGAAATTGCCATCGTTAAGGTGGAACCCTCCGATTCACCTCCGGTGCGATACAAAGGGGCAATCCATATCCGTATTGGACCACGGCGAGGCACCGCAACACCACAAGATGAAAGAGTGCTCAACGAAAAACGAAGATATGGTGATCGTCCATTTGACCTATATCCTATCCCGACCACCAGCATTTCCGATCTTAATCTCGTGCTATTTAGTTACGAATATCTACCTAATGCTGTTTCTCAAGAAATATTAGCACAAAATGAACGGACCTTAAATGAACAATTGGCAGCTACGAAGATGATCACTTCCTCCGACCAACCAACGCCTACTGTTCTTGGAATTCTCACACTTGGAAAGAATCCACAGGATTTCCTCTACGGTGCTTATATCCAGTTCCTCAGAATTGATGGTGAAGAATTAACTGATGATATTATTGACAGTGAGGAAATCCGCGGGGCGATTTCTGATCAGATTCGTCGTTTAGATGATAAACTTGTTGCGCATAATCGTATCGCTGTTGATTTCACTAGTGGTCCTATTGAGCGACGCACAGAAAATTACCCTATTGAGGCACTGCAACAGATTACCCGAAATGCGATTATGCACAGGACTTACGAAGGCACAAACGCCCCGATCCGTGTGACTTGGTTCAACAACCAAATTCAGATTTCAAGTCCTGGTGGTGTGTTTGGTGGTGTAACTGCGGATAATTTTGGAAAGTTTGGGCTTACTGACTATCGGAACCCTAATTTAGCAGAATCGATGCGGACTTTAGGGTTTGTGCAGCGTTTTGGGATGGGTATACCAATTGCAAGAAGATTGTTGGCGGAAAATGGAAATTCCGATCCGGAATTCGATATCTATGACACTGCTGTAGTCGCGACGATTCATGGTAGAGGCATTCAAAATTCGAAAACTATATCTAAATAACGGGTGATGTACACACTAAATGGAATAGCGTTTACTGGAAGTCAACAATTGCTGCAATTGCCTCACAGATCTCTTCCATCTGCGTTGCTGTAAGTTGACCACGCTTTTCAACAAACCGTTCCAAGTCTACCCCCTTGATTTGCATTGTATCCACCGCGGATTCCCAGTTTAAGCCGTTGGATCTGTCGGGTTTAATGTTTATGAACCAAATTTTACTCGAAAATTCTTTTTTCCAACTTCTGATGGGGACGACTAATCTTATTTTCAGATGTTTGATGCTATTGATGTTTACTACCACGGCGGGGCGTGTTTTCTGAATTTCTGTGCTAATGGTCGGATCGAAGTTTACATCCCAAACTTCTCCCCGACGCGGGTTAGGTAATACCAAATTAACGGGATATGTAGTGTGAGGTCCCCGTGCCTCGCAATGCTAACTGCTATTAGAAAACTTCTAATCACGTTAATTTGGTATAATATCGTACTCGACAACAGAGCCTCCTTCCCATTCCCGCCACTCCATATCGTTTTCGTAGAAATCTGCCATCTCCTTTGCCTGTTCGCTCAGGATACGGTGCCTCTCCTTCCTTGGTAATGCTAAGAATTGACGCCTTTCGCTAAGTGATTTCTCAGGAGATAATTGTCCCGTTTGATTTAGCAGTCGTTCAGCGTCTCTTTTGGTAATTAACTCATCGGAAAGAGCACGGTACACTTGCTTACTAAATCGCTCCGGTTTTTCGGGTGGTATATTGATCGGTTCGCTCTTTTTCCAACCCGATGCATTAATCTTAATGCACCACTTCTCATAGTAGATTTCAGTAATAATCTCCAAATCTTTGAGTCGATAGAGTATTGCTTGAATACTCATACCGTAACGATTCTTGAGATCAAAGAGTTTGCTTTCATAGATGCGTTTTCGCTTCTCACCAACGTCTTGACGTAACTGTTCAGCAGGTGCAAGAAAAGCAGCACCGAATCGAAAAGCTGCTTTCTCAGGATCAACGTCCTTGTCTATGTCCAAGATGAGGTGTCCAAGTTCGTGGGTGAGGTTGAGTCGCTGGCGGTCCCCTGGGACATCGCTACGGATTGTGATCGCCACTGCAAGAACTTTATCGTTAGCATCTCGCGCTACAGCGGAAATACCATCAAAACTTTCACTTGCATCAACCTCAATAATGTAAATGCCATGATCTTCAAGTACACCCATAAGGTTCTCGATCGGATCAATTCCCAAGTTCAACGTGTTTCGGAGTGTATGTGCGGCTTCTTCGGCATCATGGAGGTTTTTGACTGTAGTGCCCAAAATTGGGAGTTTGAGGGTGTCTTGTTCAGGAATTTGTTCCTGCAGCCAAACCCGTTTCTCTACCTCTTCTTCTACAAAGGCTTCTATTCGTTTCTGTTCTCTCACCCCTAAGCGAGTGCGTTTTCGGTATGCAATAGATTTAACATGACAAGGCGGTTCACCCCACAATTGCGCAGACTTAATTCCAAATGCTGCAGCAATTCGGTTGAGAGTCTTTGCTGATGGTTGTAGTGCCCCTTTTTCATACTTTGACAACGTTGAGCTGCTAACTAACCGATCAATAGCATCTTCAAGTTGTCCGAGGGACATACCCCGTGCAACTCTAAATCTTTTCAGTCGTTCGCCTAACATGATTACAATGCTCCCTTTCTTTTAAAGGCAAGTTTTCTGTTTAAGCATCAGCAGTGTTTAGTTTACGGTTTTGCTATAAATAAACCACTTTCACACCCTATGGAGATCAATAGCACCAAGATATTTTCGCAGTAGATGCTACGGGAAAACTCACTGCAACGTGGGGTTGTTTGAAGACCAGATGGTAAACACATACCGAGAATAACTGGATACTGGGTATTATTTGCTTTCTCTTTAAAAACTGTAGGATTTTGTAGGCTTCCTGCATATTGACAGTCCTAATCTAACAAATTGTATATTCTTATTGTTAAAAGAAAGGCACGACTTGTATAGTCATGCCCTTTTTGCTCACAAAAAGTTATTATTCTGATTGATCGGAAAGGTAGTATGTTATCGTACTGAAGATAGAACCAGCTAGGCATCCTATAGCTGCAGCCTGAACGCGTTGCTTCCGGACTTCTCGATGGTAAGCATCTGTATAGAAGGTAACATATTCCGCAGATTTTCCAACAAATCGAGACGCAGGAACTGGAGGCTTGTTGATGTATGCGTAGGCAACGGAGCACACACTACAAAAAAAGCCGGAAATTCCCCAGGTGAGTTTTGAAACATCTTGTTCAACATCTTTACGCGCTTCTTCTGTTGCACTTTGTACTTCAGAAGTTTGTTCCTGTGCGACAATGGGATGCAGGAAAATGCTGAATAGCATCATCATAAGTGTAAAAGAAGCAATTATGTTTTTCAATGTTAACTCCTTCAATTATTAGGTTTGGCATGGGTGATTTTTCGAATGTTGTATTTTGACGCAGACAATTTTCCATTAAGTTGACAGCATCTGAATAAAAGTGTCAAAGTGAATGATGAATCTGATCTTTAGTATATCACTCCTAACATAAAATAATCAAGCATAAAAATCCGAAATATGCTAAACTAATTACAACACCTGAATACAAATAATAGGAGAAAAAGATGGCAAAATGGATAAAATGTTTAACAACGATCATCTGTTTAGGAACTGCTGCTTACAGTGGTTACGCAGAGAAGTTGACGTTGGGTGATATTTTCCCAACTGACCGGGTCTTAGATATACAGATTACCGTTTCGGAGAAGGATTGGAATAAAATTCGGTTCCAATCTCGGAATTTTGTTGAAGTGCTGAACGAGTCTCGACAATTCGCACCACCAGAACATCCGTATACCTACGTTGAAGCGAGTGTGAGTATTGATGGTGTGGTGTTCCCGAAAGTAGGAATCCGTAAAAAAGGGTTTATCGGTTCTCAAAGTCATACGAGACCTTCACTCAAAATCAAATTGAATCATACTGACAAAAAAAGTGATATTGAAGGTTTGACGAACCTAACACTCAATAATAACCAGCAGGACGGGAGTCAACTCAGCCAATTTATGGGATATTCACTGTTCAATGCAATTGGTTCTCCAGCACCAAGGTGCGCGTATGCAAAGGTGACAGTAAACGGCAAAAACTTAGGGGTATATTCCCACGTGGAAACCATGCGTAAACCGTTGCTAAAACGTGCCTTCGGAAATGATAAAGGTCCACTCTATGAAGGTACAGTGGTAGATTTTTACAAGGAGTGGGAGAACAGTTTTGAACATAAAAGAGGTGACGATACACGCGGCAGAGAAAAAATAAAAGCGTTGATTGATGTTCTCACAGATGATCAGGTAACGGAAAAGGTTATTGCGGAACATGTTGATTTGGATAGTTTTTACCGCTTTTGGGGGACGGAGGGGCTACTCGGTTTTTGGGATGGGTATTCTGGGAACAATAACAACTTCTTTGTGTATCTCAATCCGGAGACAGACAAGTTTCATTTCTTACCGTGGGGTGCGGATGCCTTATTCACGAAGTTTAGCATGTTTGATTTTAGGAGAAATTCGGGTGCTCCGATATCGGTTAAGACACAAGGTTTAGTTGCTTACAAACTCTATCAACTTGAAGCGGGTAGAGAACGGTATGCAAAAACGATGATGAAAATCCTTGAAAATCATTGGAACGAGGATAAACTGATTGCCGAAGTGGACAGAATTTCTGCGCTGATTGAGCCACACCTGATACCCGGACAGCGTTCCTTTAAAAAGGAAGGTGAATGGGGTGAAGAGGGAAAAGTCTCATTTGCAGACAAATTAGAGGAGACGCGCGACTTTATCCGTACACGTAAAAATGAGATTATGGCTGAGATTACCGACGGCATGCCGATCTGGAAAAGGAGACCACATCCTCCGATCATTGTTGGACCTGATGGCTTTGATGGTAAGTTTATGAAACAATTTATAGATTTGCCGGAAGACAATTTATGGGGTGCAGCGCGAAACGGTGATCTTGATGGCATCAAGCATTACCTTTCAGAAGGTGCGGATATCAATGAA
Organism: Candidatus Poribacteria bacterium; assembly: GCA_965237835.1. Taxonomy (GTDB): domain Bacteria; phylum Poribacteria; class WGA-4E; order WGA-4E; family WGA-3G; genus MSPOR6. Next base: position 4,561,695 of record OZ250160.1, read on the forward strand.
CTTTCTCCACAAATTCAGATGTCTCCGTTAGCATTTGCGACTATGATGGGGCACACAAAGGCTGCTGAGTTGCTTATTCAACTCGGTGCGGATGTTAACATAAAACATGAGGATGGCGGAACACCCTTGCATCTTGCTGTATTTGTAGGACGTGCCGAAGTTGCCAAACTGCTCATTAAAGAAGGGGCAGATGTCAACGCAAAGAACTTGAGAGGAGATGTCCCCGCGAGTGCCTTACATCTGCCCTGGGGGATGACAAGGTTTTTGGCGGGAATGTTTGGCATTGAATTGGAACAGGAGGAGGTTGAAGCGGGTAGAGCGAAAATTGCGGAGATGCTGAATGCAAAGCCTTCATCTCAACACAACTTATGGCAATCCGCTGCGAAAGGTGATCTATCTTTAATTAAGAATGCTATAGATGATGGTGTGGATACGAAAGCACTTGATCCGCAATTCGGAATAACTCCTTTAGGATGGGCAGCCATGAGTGGACAAACTGATGCAGCAAAATTGCTTTTAGATAAAGGGGCAGATATTGATGGTCGGAACCGAGACGGCGCGACAGCGTTGCATAGTGCTGCTTTTCTTGGGCGTGTTGAAACGGTGAAACTGCTTATTGAGAAGGGGGCGGATGTCAATGCCCGAAGTAACGACGGTTCTTTACCTGTAAACTCAGCACAACTTGAATGGGGAATGACACAGTTTGTGCTTGGGCTTTTACAGATGGAAGTAGACGAAACAGAGATTAAAACGGGTAGAGCAGAGGTAGTGAAACTTCTCTCTGCACACATGAAAAATGCGCCGCAGTCACGACACAATTTATGGCAATCCGCTGCTACAGGTGATCTCACAGCTATCAAAAGTGCATTAGATGATGGTGTTGATTCCAAAGCACTTGATCCTCTATACGGAATAACTCCCTTAGGTTGGGCAGCACTGAGTGGACAAACGGAAGCCACTAAATTGCTTATTGAGAAAGGAGCGGACATCAATGCTCAGAATCGAGACGGTACGACTGCATTGCATAGCGCAGCTTTTCTTGGACGTGTTGAAACTGCGAAATTGCTTATTGAAAAAGGGGCAGACATCAATGCCCGAGGTAACGATGGATCTTTACCTATCAACTCAGCACAACTTGACTGGAGAATCACGAAGTTTGTGATCGGACTATTAAAACTGGAGGCGGACGAGGCAGAGGTGAAAGCTGGAAGAGTTAAGATTGTGGAACTACTTTCAGGTCAGAAAAAATGAAAAGTAGACTTGATAGTCGTTTCCGCAATTAACCGTCTTAGATAGGAGGAATCTGATGCTTAATTCGCAAACGAACCCTGAATCTGTGCAGGAAATACTCCCGAACGGCACGATGACGATGGAGGAATTTCTTGAAAACGATTTAGAGGGCTATGAGTACGTAAAAGGGGAATTAGTTCCGATGGCAGCTGCAGCAATTGTCCACGGTGAGGTAGGTATCAATCTTATTATACCTTTAGGTTTACATGTTCGTGAAAATAAGTTAGGACGTTTGTATTCTCTTGAAACGACATTTAAATTGGGAGACCGAGTTGTTAAACCTGATATTGCGTTCGTATCAACAAAACGGTTGTCAGAAGATAAATTTAAAGGGTTCCCTGATGCACCTGATCTTGCTATTGAGATAGTTTCGCCGACAGATAAACATTATGATGTTACCGAAAAGGCCTTAGCCTATCTGAAGGCGGGGACACGGCTTGTCTGGGTTATTGAACCAATTATGAAAACGGTAATGGTATATCGTTCTGAAACGGACTTTACACTGCTGAACTTTGAAGACACATTGACAGGTGAGGATGTTGTTGAAGGATTTTCGTGTCCAGTTGCGCAGCTTTTTGAATAGATTTTGAAGAAAAACGACACAAGTTACGACAAAATTGAAAATAGGCTGTTATTTTTTCTGCGACGTGCTAAAATATCTTTCACTTCAGTTCACGAAAGGGGCCAGTGTAGTCGGTTGCACTCGGTTTTTTCCAAAGATTTCATTCCTAAGTTTATGTGTAAGTGATTGTTCTCAATTCCGCAATATTGTTTTAAGGGATACTATCAAAATCTTTCCAGAGGAACTTTGTCCTATGAACTTTAAGGAATATGAACGTACACTATCAGAACGGTTTGATGTATTAGCGCAACGCGAAGATAATTGGGATAGATACGATTCAAAAAAACCAACCAAGTTAACCTTAGTTCGTGCGGAGAATCTTATAGGAGAACTGTTCGATTCTATTATTTCTGCCGGACATCCGTGGCTTACTCCGTTCATTTCCAGCGATGAAGATGGTAATGTAACTGTAGAATGGTGTGGAGAAGGGCGAAGATTGCATATTCAAATTGGAGAAACTGAAGCCGAGTATATCCAAGTCTGGGGAATAAATATAGATACGGAGATGCACGTAGATTTTCTAATCCGTGATGATTATCTAACGCTTTGGGAATGGTTACTTGATGAAAAAAAATGACTACGTGCGGAACGAGGAGGAACTCTATCGAAGCGTACGAGGCAAATTGGAGGAGGAATACTCATACGGTCCCAAAGGTAACCTCCAAATTAGTAGTGAAGCATTTCGCGATAGGGATAGAAAACCGTCCGTAGATAGAGCGGAGTTAAGAGGATATGATCCTACTTTGTCTAAATTAAGTGATACAGATGGTGTTGTAAGTCTTATGACTGCTGATGCCCGAGCAATAGGAATAGTCAAGGCAAAAACCCAGAATGAAGATGCCGTTGTTCACGCCGTTGATGTTGTCTACGACCCCACTCCAGAAAATCCCGCCCATTCACTTATTATTGTAAAACCTGAATTCTTTGGTTCAAAGAACAAGCAAAGAAACGTATTCAAATTACTACAGCTTGCGCTTGCGGAACTTGCCGAAGAAAACGGATGGACCGTCGAACCAAGCATACACTAAGTTTATACATTAAAAAAGTTGTTATTTTTTCTTTGATGTGCTAAAATATCTCCCACTTCAGTTTACGAGAGGGTCCAGTGTAGGTAGTTGCACTCGGTTTTTCCAACGATTTCATTTCTATGTTTATATGTAGGCAGTTGTGCTCAACCTTGCAATATTGTTTTTAGGAAATAATATCAAATTATTCACTGAGGAATTTGTCCTATGAACTTTAAGGAATATGAACGTACACTATCAGAACGGTTTGATGTATTAACGCAGCGGGAGGATAACTGGGATGAGTACGATTCAAAAAAACCAACCAAGTTAACCTTAGTTCGTGCGGAGAATCTTATAGGAGAACTGTTCGATTCTATTATTTCTGCCGGACATCCGTGGCTTACTCCGTTCATTTCCAGTGATGAAGATGGATTTATAACTGCAGCATGGTACGAAGAGGAACGTGAATTACATATCCTAATCGGAGAAAATGAGGCGGAGTACCTTCAGGTATGGGGAACAAATATTGATACCGAGATGCAGGAAGGGGTTTTCAGTCGTGATAACTATTTAACGCTTTGGGAATGGTTGCTTGATGGATAATAACGACTTCGTACGGGACGACGAGGAATTATACCGAAGGGTCCGAAGCGAATCAAAATTCGAAGAGTATTTTTTTGACAGAGGAAAACTCATAATTAATCCTGCAGCTTTTAAGATCCGTACAAAAAACCCTCTGTAGATAGAGCAGAACTAAAAGAACTTAATCCTTCTCTTTCTAAGTTGGATGAAACGCAAGGTATTGTTAGTCTTATGACTGCTGATGTTCGCGCAATAAAAGATGTGGAAACAAAAACTGAAGATAAAGATGTTGTTCACGCTGTAGATGTCATATATGTCCCCACACCGAAAAACCTCGCCCACTCACAAATTACAGTAAATCCTGAATTCTTTGACACAGATAGCAAGCAAAAAAAGATATTTAGAAAGTTACGGGTTGCGCTTGCTAAATTAGCCACTAAAAACGGATGGACATTAGAACCAAGTGTTTAGCAAATTCAGGTTTCCAGAAATTGAATCCCTTTACAGAAAATGACGGAAAAAAGCAAAGTTAAACCTACGCCGGTAAAAAGATAGAAACTAGCCTATACCTTAGGAGTGGGAACAACATGGCAAAACCGATAAATTACACTGACATTTTAGAAACTGGTGATAACGACATATATGACATCCAAACGCATGCTGCCGGACCAGAAGGCAGTCTTCCACTTACACCAGAGATGCTCCTCAATCTACCAAGTGGAGATATCTTTGGCTTAAGCCACAACACTGCAATGGGATGGGCACCGACAGAACTGAGAAGAGAAGAATTCTTGATTCTCAGTACGCAAGGCGGTATCCGTGCACCTGATGGGAGTCCTATTGCACTCGGGTATCATACAGGGCATTGGGAGGTTGGTCTTCTGATGCAGGCGGTGGCACATGAGCTTAAAACACTTGCAGCAATTCCTTTTGCTGGCTACTGTTCTGATCCGTGCGATGGTCGAACGCAAGGCACAGTCGGTATGATGGATAGTCTTGCATATCGTAACGATGCAGCACAGATTTTCCGTAGACTTATCCGTTCTCTGCCAACTCGGAAAGGTGTGGTCGGTGTTGCAACTTGCGATAAAGGCATGCCAGCCATGATGATGGCACTTGCCTCAATGCGAGAATTACCGGCAGTCCTTGTTCCGGGAGGTGTGACGTTGCCACCGACTACAGGTGAGGATGCAGGGAAGATCCAGACGATTGGTGTACGTTTCGCACACGGTGAGATTAGCCTTCAAGATGCGGCGGATATGGGGTGTCGTGCTTGTGCTACCCCCGGTGGCGGATGCCAATTCTTGGGAACTGCGGCGACTTCACAGGTTGTTGGTGAAGCACTGGGAATGAGTTTGACACATACAGCTTTAGCACCTTCAGGGCAAAATATATGGTCAGATATGGGATTGCGTTCGGCGCGTGCTGTGGTCAATTTAGCCGCGAAGGGTTTGACGATGAAGGATATCGTTACACCGGAGGCGATTCGGAATGCTATGGTAGTGCACGCTGCGTTTGGTGGTTCAACTAACCTCTTGTTGCACATTCCTGCGATTGCGCATGCTGCTGGACTGCAACGTCCGACAGTAGACGATTGGACGAAAATCAATCAACAAGTTCCACGCCTCGTTGATGTGTTGCCGAATGGACCGGTTGGACATCCAACTATCCGTGTCTTTCTGGCTGGTGGTGTACCTGAAGTGATGCTGCATCTACGCAAATTGGGAGGTCTTCTCAATGAGGATGTGATAACAGCAACAGGTGAGCCTCTCGGCAAAAACCTTGATTGGTGGGAAACATCTGAACGTCGGCAACGTGTACGTGAACTGCTTGAAGAACGGGATAACGTTGCGCCTGATGAAGTAATTCTGAGTCCGGATGCAGCGAAGGCAGCAGGATTGACGAGCACTGTGACATTTCCGCGCGGTAACCTCGCACCAGAGGGTGCTGTCATTAAAAGCACTGCAATTGATCCAAGTGTTGTTGATTCAGACGGTGTATATCGAATGACAGGACCAGCCCGTGTATTTGTTCGAGAAATTGACGCTATACAAACTCTCAAAGGTCAGGGCGAACACGACATCAAGCCGGGAGACATCATAGTATTGTGTTGTCGTGGACCACAAGGCACTGGAATGGAGGAGGTATATCAACTCACAGCGGCACTCAAACACCTATCGTTTGGGAAACAAATCGCTTTGATAACGGACGCACGATTTTCAGGTGTCTCTACAGGTGCGTGTATCGGACATGTTGGTCCGGAAGCACTTGCGGATGGTCCAATAGGGAAAGTACTTGATGGTGACATAATTCAGATAGAGATTGATACTCGGCACCTGGAAGGACGAATTGATCTGGTAGGACATGGTAGTGAGAAGTTCGGAGCAGATGAAGGTGAACGTGTGTTAGCAGAGCGGGGACCACGACCGGATCTTGAACCGGATGAGATGTTGCCTAACGATACGCGACTTTGGGCAGCGTTGCAATCTGTCGGTGGCGGCACGTGGGGTGGGTGTGTCTACGATGTAGATGCAATTTTGAATGCGTTGAAATAGGGACGATTTCGTTAAAGTCTGCCATGAAAAAATTCAAATATTGGTCCCCACCGCTGCTCTATATGGCACTCATTTTTGCCATCTCTTCCATGGAACAACCGCCATTCCCGATGCCGAAATTTGAGTGGTTGACAATTGATAAACTCTACCATTTTATAGAATTCGGCATTCTTGGAGTGTTGCTTGCCATAGCGTTTGTGAATGTTTCTCCGAGATGGCTGCCTATAGGTTGGATATGGGTTGCTGCTGCGCTCATATCAATTCTCTACGGCGCAAGCGATGAAATCCATCAGATTTTTGTCCCCGGCAGATGCGCTACGGTTGCAGATTGGGTTTCTGATGTATTTGGTGCAATTGCGGGTGTGTTAGGAGTTTATCTTTATTGTAGAAGAAGGAGAGAGCGAATTTCCCGAACTGAATTTTGAAACGAATGTACTGAGATTTACTTGACATACTTCCAAGTCTAAAGACTTGGGATTCTTCTGAATCCCAGTAATGCTGTGCCCACTTTCAAACTGTGAGTTGCGACAATAGTCGGGAATCGGAGTTCCCTCCTACAATATGCGACATTGGTGTCCTAGCGATCTTTGAATCGCGACCTTTACCCATAAAATTTGAGTGGACACAGCACTAGAGATTATCATCAAGAATGAGAGTACCGGTGGAAACTGTGACAATTCCAATGGGCATAATGATTTCTACGGTACTTGCGTATAGAACACGTGTTAAGTATCACCTCCCACGTCTAAAAATGTAATGGAATGAATATCATCATTCATTCCATTTAACCATAAAAAGAGCGAAAACACATGAAAGCCTTATATGTTATATTCGCAACTATAATCATTGCCACTATTGGATTTATCGTCTACACGCGGTATGATACAAAGAAGTTTGTTGAAAGCAACCAACAAGGACCAGAGGTGCTTTCTGAAGAAAAGACATCTCCTCTGGTTCCTGAGGATGTGCGTCCGCAAATCGTGACTGATAAAGGGCAGCCGGAACAAGATGTCGACGTTAATATGTCCAATGATACTGACACAAACTCATTTTCAGCGGGGCAGTCCGTTGACATAAAATCAAGGGATACTGCTACTATGTCTGATACACACCAGCGTAGTGAAGAGGAATTGGCAGAATGGGCAAAAGAACTAAAAGAGATAGAGGAATTTAGTGAAATCGTACGCGAAAGAACCGCAGGTGTGAAAGCACAACTAAAATTAATGAACGAGAGGAGTAAAGAACGTTTGTATAAAGAAGCGAATAGACTCAATTCTCTTTCGGCTGAAGAGCAGCAAGCTTATTTTAATAACATACGAAGTGGAAAGGCACTTGAAGAAATACCTTCAAATTTCTTTGAAATCTTACGGAATAATGTACAAATGGCAGGTATCCCAGATGAAATAACGGACACGTTCATTGAAAATTTTAAACAAATGATACGAGAAAGTACTTCAAAAGCAGGAGTGAAAAGGCATTTAGAAGAGCTTCGGGCACATGGATTTGAACCGAAATTTTGAGAAAATGGAGAACCACTTCTCTGAAAACAACTTCTTCCTAAATTAACATCTGCCCGGTTTCGGCATAGGCGTTTCCTGTTCTTTTGTCCAAATACGCCCGACTTCATTCTTCATGACAACTTTTCTTGTTTTACGCATAAATGTTTCCGCACATTCATACTTATACCAATTCTGATAAATAATATCAATTAACTTGATTAGACATCTTCTGATAAAGTCGGCATTGCGAGGAGTACCCAGGGACCTCGCGCTACAAATCGAGTTAATTGGGTATAAAGAGTTGGGGGGTAGCACTGTGTTCTATAAACATATCGTCCCTACCAAATCAACGCCGAATGCGCGTATGGCATTCGTCGGGACTAAAGAGCATTCTCATATTTGAAAATCACTAAATTGACGCATAAGGTGCGGTTAGGAAACCGCACCTATCAGGGGTGTTCACATATTTTAGATTGGACTATAAACATTAACGTTTGTGATAAAGGACGCCCAAAACTTGAAAACTGAATGCCTCTGCTTTAAGACGAAAAAAACTTGACAGAGGCGATTAAACCTGCTATAATTCTTTAATTGATTCCCTTTGATAAAGGATACGTAGTCATGTTTGAGAGTTTAAGCGAACGTTTACAAAGCACCTTCAAAAAGATTAAAGGTCAGGGAAAATTGACAGAGAAAAACATCTCTGATTCCCTGCGAGATGTGCGTCGCGCCTTCTTGGAAGCAGACGTGAACTATAAGGTCACGCGCGATTTTATTGAAAGTATCAAAGAACGTTCGCTTGGTCAAGAGGTGATGGGCAGCCTCACGCCTGAACTTCAAATAGCAAGGATTATTCAGGAGGAATTGACGGCGTTAATGGGCACAGAATCAGTTAAGATTCAAATTGCCTCAAACGGACCAACAGTTGTGATGCTATCTGGGTTGCAAGGTGCCGGTAAAACAACTGTAGCCGCAAAATTAGCCCTTAAATTTCGTAAGGAAGGTCGCAACCCGATGTTAGTTGCGGCTGATGTTTATCGTCCTGCTGCTATCAAACAACTTCAGGTGCTTGGGGAACAGATTGATACCCCTGTGTTTTCACTTGGAACAGATGTCTCACCTGTTAAAATTGCTAAGGATGCCGTGCAAGACGCCTTAAAACGCGGTTACGATTGCGTGATTATAGACACTGCAGGTCGTTTGCACATTGATGAAACCTTGATGGAAGAACTTCAAGCTATCAAGGATACTGTCAATCCATCAGAAATCTTATTGGTTGTTGATGCGATGACAGGGCAAGACGCGGTGAACGTTGCTGAGAACTTCAACAACGATTTAGATATTAGCGGTGTTATCTTGACTAAGATGGATGGTGACGCACGTGGTGGTGCTGCGCTTTCTATCCGTTCTGTCACAGAAAAACCTATCAAGTTCATCGGTGTAGGAGAGAAGATTGACGCGACCACACTTGAAGAATTTCATCCTGAACGGATGGCGTCGCGTATTATTGGACAAGGCGATTTCCAAACATTGATGGAAAAAGCCGAATCTGTTTTCAACGAAGACCAAGCAAAAGAATTAGAACGTAAACTTTCGGAAAAGAAAGGTTTAGATTTTAACGATTTTCTTACGCAGCTTGAACAAATTAAAAATATGGGGCCCCTTGACCAATTGCTGGACCTTGTGCCTTTTAAAAGTCAATTGCCTATTAAAGACATAAAACCAGATGAAAATCATCTCAAATATGCAAGAGCAATGATTCAGTCAATGACTCTTGCTGAACGACAAAACCCTATTTTGCTTGATAGGAGCAGGAAACTTCGTATATCCAAAGGTAGTGGAACATCAGTAAATCAAATTAATCAGTTAGTTTCACAACTACGCATGATGAATAACATGCTGAACCAGCAAGCATCTATGGGTATGCAACAGATGGGGCGAAAGATGGGAATTACCCCTCCCACACAACGTAAATCAAGAAAACCTCGGAAACGTAAACGACGTAAATGACACATGATGAAGGGAATTATCTGACAATCCCACTGCTTTAGCCGTGGGTCAAAAAACTTATGACATTTGCACCAAAACATGTTAGACTATATGTAGCATCGTTGGACAGGGTTATCACCTCAACACTTACCTGTGTTGAGTCCTGTCCCCATCCGTGATAAGATGTGTGGTGCTGGTGCGAAATCACTTAAAACATTAGAATGTGGTAGAGAAAAACTAATGTCCGTTGTTACTACAACGACCCTATCACATTCGCTAACAACCTACCGTGGGATACACGGAAAGTTACGCCTGTGGAGTACAAATAAGACCTCATTCGGAGGCACGAGAGACGGAAGCAGGAATCACATAGGAGGGTTGTGTGCTAAAAGAAGCACACGGCTTTGGTTTCCGTCGTGAGTATCACCTGTATAAGCAATTACGATTTCACATTATTTTGGAGAAATCCTAACCAGACGAATTATACCAGGAGGTAATTTTTGGCAGTTAGAATTAGATTACAACGACACGGCAGAAAAAAACGTCCCTTCTATCGACTTGTTGCAGCTGATGCACGAGCTCAGCGGGATGGAGTTTTTTTAGAACGTCTCGGTCATTACAATCCTATAACGGATCCTGCAGATGTCGTCATTGACGAAGAGAAAGCGATGAAATGGTTAAGACGTGGGGCACAACCCACTGATACAGCCAAGAGATTGCTTTCACAAAGCGGTATTTGGAAGAAATTTACGGACGAAAAACTTGGAAAACCACTTCTTGATGAAGATGCAATTGAAACAGACGCACCCGCGGAAGAGTCAGAAACGGCTACTCCTGAAGGTGAACAAGAAGCCCTTCTCACTGAAGATACTTCTGAAGTATCTGAATCAACTGAAGAATCTGAATCAACTGAAGAAGTATCGGAATCATCTGAAGAAGAATAATCATTCAAGTCTTGTTGAATTTCCTACATCTTGATATTTACTAATCATATTAACCCCAGAAAGTTAGTTATGTTCAAAGAACTTATTGAATACATCGTAAAATCCCTTGTTGACTATCCTGATGATGTAGTAGTCCGCGAAGTGACTGGCGAAAAGGTGGTTATTATTGAGTTAAGTGTCGCAGAAGCGGATTTAGGAAAAATAATCGGTAGATACGGTCGGACTCTTAAAGCAATTAGGACGCTCCTTTATACAACCGGATTGAAAACCAACAAAAAGGTGATTCTTGAATTAATTGAGGAACCGAAAACTGAAGAATAGCGATTATAGGCAACGTCAAGTCAAATGAAAATGGATGTGCTCGCGCTGTTTCCAGAGATAATCGCACCTGCCTTAGAAACAGGCATTTTAAAACGTGTTCAGGATTCTGATCGACTCACCATTAATGTTTACAACCTGCGGGATTGGGCAACAGATAAGCATAAGTCAGTTGACGACTATCCTTATGGTGGCGGGGCAGGGATGATTCTCAAGCCTGAACCGATCTTTGCTGCTGTTGCAACGTTGAATGCAGAATCTGATGCACAGATTGTTTACTTAACACCGCAGGGCACACCGTTGACACAGCCAATCGTTGAAACATTGTCTTTGGAATCTCACCTTATTCTGATATGTGGACGTTACAAAGGTATTGATGAACGGGTTCGCGAAAAAACAGTGACGACTGAAATTTCAGTTGGTGATTATGTCTTAAGTGGCGGTGAGATCGCAGCACTTGTGCTAATTGATGCTATTGGGCGTGTTTTACCGGGTGCTTTAGGAGATTTTGAATCGGCACATGAGGACTCATTTAGTCAAGAGTTGCTTGACCATCCGCACTACACACGTCCTGCTGAGTTTGACGGGATGAAAGTTCCAGAAGTGTTATTGAGTGGTCATCATGAGAACATAAAGAATTGGCGTCATGTAGAGTCGTTAAAACGCACTGCACGCTATCGCCCAGATTTACTTCAAAATCTTGAACTTACAGATGAGGAATTGGATATCCTCAAAAAAATAGATGATTAGTAAATCTGCCTTGTAAACATAGGAGGCGCGTGTATTGCGCGACTACAAACACGTCAATAATAAATCGGCTTACGATTTATAAAATTATTTTTAATAAATTCCATTGGAAAGGAGGAATAAACAATGAATTTGATAGAATCTGTAGAAAATCAATATATGAAAAGTGAAATTCCAGAATTTGGTCCTGGGGACATTGTTAGAGTAAATACCCGTATCCGCGAGGGCCAGAAAGAACGACTTCAAGCTTATGAAGGCACCGTGATTCGCCGTGCACATGGCGGAACCCGTGCTACTTTTACGGTGCGACGCGTCGCATTTGGCACAGGTAGTGAAAGGACATTCCCACTTCATTCACCCAATATTGAAAGTATTCGTGTAGTGAGATATGGTGCTGTTCGCCGTGCAAAATTATACTACTTGAGGGATCGGGTAGGAAAATCTGCGCGTGTCAAAGAACGTAGAAGATAACAAATGGACTCTTTTGAGCGCGTCTGCAGACAGAATGGGTATAAGTTAATTGCTGGTATTGACGAAGCAGGAAGAGGAGCTTTAGCGGGTCCGGTCGTTGCTGCTGCAGTTATTCTGCCTGTTGATTGCCAAATTGATGGCTTAAAGGATTCAAAACAACTGACTTCAAACCAACGTTCGCAGCTGCTTGATGTAATCCACCGTGTGGCTATTTCAGTCGGTGTCGGTTCATCGGATAATTGTGAAATTGACCGAATCAATATCTTACAAGCTACACTGCTGGCTATGGCAGAAGCAATAGGAAACCTTACACCGAATCCTGATTATCTGTTGGTTGACGGTTCACAGATGCCAAAAACAAACATACCGGGGAAAGCAATTCCAAAAGGTGATAGTCTTAGTTTATCCATCGCTGCAGCTTCGGTTATCGCTAAAACGACACGCGACAGACTGATGATTGAATTTGATCGGACATATCCAAACTATGGGTTTCCGCAACACAAGGGATATCCGACGGCACAACATCGACAAGCGATTGCACAGTTTGGTGCATCAACGATTCATAGAAATACTTTCAAACTACTTGCTGATTAGTGAAAACCCACAGCCTATCTTCACTATTGCTGGATTATACCAAATTAACGGGATTCGAAGTTTTTCGATAAAGTCAGCATTGCGAGGCACGGGGACCTCGCGCTACAGATCAGGTTAATTGGGTATTAGAGGTAGTCTCATGCGCCGTTCACTGCCGAATATTGCAAAACTTGGCGAGACATTTGCAGCTGAACATCTTAAAGCGAGTGGCTATCAAATTCTTGCACAAAACTACCGCTTCCAACGCGGTGAAATTGACCTTATCGCCCTGCAAGATAAAAGAATCGTATTTGTTGAAGTTAAGACACGTCGTAGTTTAAAGTTCGGTTTACCACAATCTGCGGTGACTGAGCAGAAGCAGCGGCAAATCTCTAAAATCGCATTGGCGTATCTACAAACAGAAAACCTGTTGGATGCGCCATGCCGTTTTGATGTTATTGCAATCTATCTGACACCACAATTTGAATTACTACGACTTGAGCAGATTGAGAACGCATTTAATTTTCTGCCCGAAACTGATTAGAATTAGGAACGTTGTAATCCACTAAGGAAATTACTTCATGCAAGCGGTTATTCTCTGTGGCGGATTATCTACCAGACTTGGCAAGACAACAGAAAAAGTTCCGAAGGTCCTTCTCAAAATTGGTGAGCGAACAGTTTTAGAGTGGCAGTTAACACTGTTATCTGAGGTTGGGGTGACTGAGGTGATTCTTGCTTCTGGACATCTGCACGGTGTGCTTTATTCTCACGTCGGAGAAGCATGTGCAGGGGTGACAATCCGATATGCAAAAGAGGATAAACCACTCGGTACCGGTGGAGCAATTAAGAATGCATTCCGTTACGTTGACGATTTTCCAGTCTTTGTTTTACACGGTGACATCTTATTGAAAAATATTTCCTTGTTAAAAATGCATGCCCATCTACATCCTGAAATGGACGGCCTACTGCTTGGAATTTCGGTATCTGATCTGACATCTTACGGTGAAATTGTTTCTGACCCACAGGGACGTATTACCGAATTTCGAGAAAAGCAGCAAGAGGCACGTCCTGGTTGTGCAAACGGTGCTGTCTTTCTATTTAATCGTTCGATTGTTAACGCTTTTCCACAAAAGGATGTTTTTTCTATTGAACGAGACGTTTTTCCTTACCTCACCAAATTATACGTTCACAAAGTTGAAACTGATTGGATTGATATAGGGGTGCCGGAGCGACTTGAATATGCCCGACAGCACTTTGCATCATAAGATTTTTGTTGTGAACATTGTTTGAAAATCGTTACATGACTGACATTTCTCACAATTGTTCAGATCATGTAAAAAATAAGTGCAAATGCAACTTTTAACCCCTATGACCATTGACTTCGTGAAAATAAACGCACACATATTTAACATGAGTGAAAGTTTTCTAATTTCTCTAAACCTAATAACATCAATACGAAATACCTATGAAAAACCGATATAATGGACGATTTTATTCTATTTTGTATTGAAAATAAGGTATATTTTTCACATATTGGGGGCATATCAATTGGCATTTCTTAGCATTTTCATAACCGCGTATTGAGAGATCGTTGATAGATAGTGGATTCTGAGTGCTTTTGAGAAATACCAGCATGATTGGTTTGACCATAGTATATAAGTTGACCTACATAATTCAATTCTCGGATTACATTGGAGAAACTCATGCCTGTTTTTAGTAAAGAAGATTTAGAATTTTGGGAAGAGAACGGTTATGTTATCGTCCGTGAAGCTGTCCCACTTGAAAACTGCCACGCTGCACAACAAGCAGTTTGGAACTTCCTTGAAATGGACGGTGATAATCCGGACAGTTGGTACCCCTCTGATCCACCGCGACGAGGTATCATGGTTGAGATTTACCAACACCAAGCCTTATGGAATAACCGCCAATACCCTCGTTTACATCAAGCGTTCTCAGAGATATGGGGAACAGACAAACTATGGGTTAGTTTTGACCGCGCAAGTATGAATCCTCCCGAACGCGATGATTGGAAGTTTCCTGGTCCCTACTTGCACTGGGACATGTCGTTAGATGATATGCCGGTGCGGTTGAAGGTGCAAGGCGTTTTATATTTGGCAGATACCCCTGGCAATCAGGGGGCATTTACCTGTATTCCGGGTTTTCATCGGAAGTTGGAGGCATGGTTAAAAAGCCTGCCATCTGATACTGACCCACGTCGCTTAGTACGTGATTATCAGGAAGAAGCCGTCCCGATAGCTGGAAATGCGGGAGATCTTGTTATCTGGCACAGTGCCTTGCCTCACGGTAGTAGTCCTAACTCTGCTGAACGTCCTCGGATGGCGCAATATATCACTATGTCACCCGCACCAAATGAGGGGAAAGATACGAATGAACACCGTGTTACAGGATGGCGTGAACGTCTAACAGGATTGGGAAAAAATCAGAAAGAAAAAGAACATCACCAAGGTAAAACTGCTGAGTTGACTCCTTTAGGGAAAAAACTTCTCGGGTTTGAGCCGTGGCTTGCTTAATTCTCTCATTATTTTATGGGCGGGAACTTGAACCCGCCTATTTTGTTGTACCGAATAGATTCGATTCAACACAGTTAAGGTTACAAGGTAGATTCGTCCCTTCTTCTAATTGCTAAGTTACTGTGAGGTAAAAATCGTATGGAAGACCTTTTGGCAGCACGTGCGCAAATGGCGATGTCCCTTGCATTTCACATTATCTTTGCCTCCATCGGTATAGCAATGCCACTACTCATGGTAATTGCCGAAGGGATGTGGCTAAAAACAAAGGATGAAACCTACCTCACACTTGCAAAACGTTGGTCAAAAGGCACTGCGATCATGTTTGCTGTGGGGGCAGTTTCAGGGACTGTCTTATCTTTTGAACTTGGTCTGTTGTGGCCCAGTTTCATGGCTTATGCGGGTCCGATCATCGGGATACCGTTTTCGTTGGAAGGCTTAGCGTTCTTTGTAGAAGCAATCTTTCTGGGCATATATCTATACGGTTGGGAACGCGTCCCGAAAACTGTTCACTGGTTCGCTGGGGTTATGGTGTTACTTGGTGGCATGATGTCTGGTATTTTCGTTGTAACCGCCAACGCTTGGATGAACACACCTGTTGGTTTTTCGGTCGTTGATGGGAAGGTTACCAATATTGACCCTATTGCAGCTATGCTAAATCCTTCCTCATTCAGCCAAGCACTCCACATGACATTAGCTGCCTTTATCGCTGTTGGTTTTGCAGTTGCTGGTATACACGCATACTTCCTGAGACGGGATCCGGATAACCCTTTTCATAGAAAAGCATTCGCTATTGCATTATGTGTTGGCGGTATAATAGCCATTCTTCAACCGATTTCTGGCGACATCAGTGCAAAACGGCTTGCTAAACATCAACCCATCAAACTCGCTGCAATGGAGGGACAGTGGGAAACAGAACGCGGTGCTCCTTTACGGATAGGTGGGATTCCAGATGAAAAAGCAGAAGAAACACGATACGCAATAGAAATCCCGAAAGCACTCAGTTTTCTTGTACACTTTGACTTCAACGCAGAGATTATGGGGCTCAAAGATGTTCCACCGGAAAATCGTCCACCTGTTGTAGTTGTGCATTTTGCTTTCCAGATTATGGTAGCATGCGGAATGGTGATGATTGTTGCAGGCATCCTCGGTGGATGGTTGGCATGGAGACGAAAAGGATTACCTGTAAATAGTTGGTATCTTAAGTTTATTACATTCTGCACACCGCTTGGGTTTATTGCGATAGAAGCCGGTTGGACGGTTACAGAAGTCGGAAGGCAACCGTGGATTATTTATAATTATATGCGGACAGCAGACGCAGTAACAAGTATGCCACATCTTGTTATTCCGTTCATCGGTTTTACACTACTTTACATTTTTCTCTCTATCATCGTTGTTATCTTGTTGCGTCGTCAAATCTTCCAAAATTGATTTGTTGATACGTGTTTAATCTTCTCTTTTTATGGTCCGACTGTTGGTGGGGGAAACGATGTTTAGTCTTGAAATCTGCATTGCTGGCGTGATGTTGATCTCGCTTATTCTCTATATGCTGACAGGTGGTGCCGACTTTGGTGGTGGTATCTGGGATCTATTCGCGACCGGTCCTCGTGCGAAAGATCAGCGAGAACTTATTAAAAACGCGCTTGCCCCAATCTGGGAAGCAAACCACGTTTGGCTTATTGTCATTGTAGTATTGCTATTTGTGGCATTTCCTGTTGCATTCGCTACAATTGGCACTGCTTTGCATATACCACTTACATTAATGTTAGTCGGCATTGTGCTTCGTGGTACAGCATTTGTTTTCCGCACATACGACGATCAATCGGACACAACACATCTAAGATGGAGTCGTGTGTTCGCTGTTGCAAGTGTTATCACGCCGATTATGTTAGGTATCACCTTGGGGGCAATCGCATCAGGGACAATTCATGTAGATGTGGAAACAGGAAAGGTAGAAACAGATTTTATATCATCGTGGTTTGCCCTGTTTCCTTTTGCAATCGGTTTTTTTACCTTGACTCTCTGTGCATTACTCGCTGCAGTTTACCTTACACTTGAAACTGACATCTCGGAATTGCGGGAAGATTTTCGAGTACGTGCACTCATCGCAGCATTCAGCGTAGGCGCAATGGCAGGTGTGAGTTTTCTTTTATCTGGCGAAGGAGCACCTTCAATACGACAAGGATTAGGCAATAGCGTCTGGTCAATTCCGTTTCATATCTTGACAGGAACTGTCGCAATCTGGGCAATCTGGGCAATCTGGAGACGTCATTTTCAACTTGCACGAGTTCTTGTTCCGATACAGGTAACGTTGATTATTTTTGGATGGGGATTGGCACAGTATCCTTATCTTATCTCACCTAACTTAACTTTTTCAAACAGTGCTGCTCCCCATTCTGTACTTCGACCCGTGTTAGTTATAGTTGTAATTGGCGGTATTTTGATAGTGCCAGCATTCTGGTATCTTTATGCAGTTTTTAAGGGTTCATCCAAAACAGATTAACACATTTTTCAATTTAGTTTATGAACATATTACCTTGTTCTCGGACTGAAAGCCCAACGTTTTAGTTTTGGGATGAAAGTCCGCTCTCGTCCATTAGACCATAGGTCTAAAAAAACAGTTGCATTTTGATTGTTTTTGTAGTCCAACTATATAGCACATCATGGCGGTGGACTTGACCTTCCGCTTGGAAGTGTCACTGCACCGTTTCAAATCGGTATCACGATGTAAAGGACACACAATGTCCACTACAAAACTCAACTGTTCTTGTTGACCTCATAGGCATCCGAGAAGATATAAACTATGGAAACCGACGTGCCAATCAGAAACTTCACCAGTAGGCATTCGGTAAGGTTACCGAGTTGATAATGGACAAAGCCAAAGTCGCAGGTATCAAAGTTGAGCAGATAGACGAGGCGTACACCTTACAGACCTGCCCAACATGTGGAAACCAAAAGAAACCAAAAGAAACCAAAGAATCGTAACTACACCTGCAAGTGTGGATTCAAATACCATCGCGACGGTGTCGGTGCGATAAATATAAGACAAAAGTATCTGGGTCGCCTCGGTGATCCCGTAGTGGCGGCCATAGCACCGCCCGTTGGATTTCGTTCAGAAGTTCGATGGTTGCTCCGTCTGAGCGGAGAATGTTCCTAAAAGGAACAAAAGAACCCTACTGCTTTAGCTGTGGGAGTATGTCAGAAGACAATTCTAATAATTCTTTGACACTACTTAGGGTTCCATTCTTCATCCCTCGTTTCTCGTCGTGCCTGCAGTAACACACCACCTAAAAATAGGAAGGCAACGCCTCGGATCAAAACGTGCCAATAGAAGTCAACCCCTGGAATAAAGGTGATTGCAAAGACGATTGCTGAAAGTATCAGCAGGTACGCAGATGCTGAATTTCCCCATGCACGAAGTGATATGCCATAACAGAGTGCTGCTACAGAATATATGAACGCACCAATAAGTGTAAGTGCCTTCGCCCATTCTTTCCATACCAGAGTGAAGTTTGCCCCAACATCCTCCTTTGCTGCCTTCTGTATAAATTCTAATTCATTGAGAGTCTTCAACGGTGCGGTTTGGGAACAATGCGCTATTAGTTCCAGCACTATCCAAAGTACTGCGAACCCTATCCCTAAAAGCGCGCCTGTTTTAGTCTCTTTTAATAGTAAAACAGTTGTTGCGACAACCGTCGGGACTAACAAAATAAGCATCGGAACACTAACACCATGCATAGTATCATGGCTTGATTCAGGCTGAAAAATAAACCAAAGACTTGTGATCGCCATGAGGAGTCCGCTAATAATGGAGGTTGTGCCACCGAGAACATGTAAACTTTTTGAATCATCAATCATATACATAACCCCTTTCATAACCCTTATGTAATTGATAGACATCTTCGGTAATAAAAATATAACATATATTTTTTGACGAATTGATTGTCTTATATTATCGTCAAAATAGTATCCTCACAACAGAAATAAATAAGGAAATAAAGATACTATGTCAATAAGTATACTCAAGAGTAGTTTCTAAGTCAACAAAAACTCCAATGATGCATCATTTCACGAAAATATGTTAGTATAGGTATATTTATTTATAACAATGTTTTTAGGTGTTCTGGCACACATTGATGTTACCTACAACCTCTATAAAAGGTGTGAGGGTGTTTGCAGCACCACCACCACTTGTAGACTACATATAGTATGCCACAAAAGACGATAAATCTCAAGCGTTTTTTGACCCACAGATAAAGCAGTGGGATTGTCAGTGAATGCCCTTCAAGTTTTAGAAAATTGGACTTGGCATTGACTTTAGGCATAGTAACATATCATTCTCAAAGTACATATAATCATGTTGACGAGCAATAGAATATCGGGTATAATCTATACAAATAGGTGTGACCAAAGTTGGAATCTACTGAATTGATTAGACAATAAAACAAAATAAAGGTTTGTAACAAATCATCATATACAGATAGGCGCGCTTTCAATTTATCACTGGAAATCTCAATGATAGAGCAGAGGGGCAAATGAACATCCAAAAAAACGTAATAATTGTAGATGCTGATGCCCGACAACGTGAGGTTATTTGCCAAACGTTTGATGGGGAAGGACTCAATCTAATTGTTACAGAAAATATGTATCAGGCGTTTCATAGGATTGAACATCTGAAAATTGACATCCTGATCGCGCCGCTGAAAGCAGAACGTATTGATGGGTTAGCCTTATTAGAAGCTGTAATACGTCACCATCCTGATGTCGGTATTCTTTTTATTACGGCTCCTAACGTATTAGAAACGGATATCGGTATCAAGGCGATGCTGGCGCATGATGGGACTTATTTTCTCTATAAACCACTTAATTCGGTTCATCTGAAAACTCTGCTACATAAAACACTTAAGAATCAACGACTCACCTTTGAAAATCGCCAACTCCGATCACAAATTGACGAAAAGGAAGGTCTGTGCAGACTAACGGGTAAATCCGCACAATTTATGCAGATTCGGGAGATGATTACCCAAATTGCACCGACAAAGGCAACAGTTATGATTTATGGTGCGCGTGGAACCGGCAAAGAACTGGTTGCACGCGCCATTCACCATCGGAGTTTGCGGCAAGGGGATCTAATCGCCTTTAACTGTGCAACACTCAATGAAAATTTGGCAGAATCCGAACTCTTCGGACATGAACGCGGCGCATTCAGTGGTGCGTATTATCAACGTAAGGGTAGATTTGAACTCGCGCATGGCGGTACGCTTTTCCTTGACGAAGTTTCTCAACTTAGCCTTTCAAATCAAGCGCGCCTACTACGAGTGCTTGAAGAACGAGAATTTGAACGGGTGGGAGGAGATAAGACGATCCAGGTCAATGTCCGGATCGTCTGTGCTACAAACCATGACTTAGAAGATGCCTGCAGTAAAGGTGAATTTCTGCACGATCTCTATGATCGACTTAACGTTGTGCCTATCAACCTACCAACGCTTCAGGAACGGATTGAAGACATCCCTCTACTTGTCAAAGATTTTCTTGAGGAATTTTGTAGAGAAAACGGAAAAGCATTGAGAACGCTCACACTAGAAGCGGTTCGAACATTGATGAAATACAGTTGGCCCGGGAATGTACGCGAATTGAAAAACTGCATTGAAGGGCTTGTCGTAATGTCAACACAACAGAATTTACAACTGGCTGACCTCCCGGAACGTATCCTCAAGGGTGTTGGAAAAATGAATTCTATCTTTCCTGCAGCTCCAACTCTACACACAACAGATTCCTCTGGCAACGGAGGCCCCTACCTTAATGTTGAAGTCGGCATGTCTCTTGAAGATATTAACCGAGAAGTCCTCAGAGCCACATTGGAATATGCCGACAATAACAAAGCAAAGGCAGCGAAAATACTTGATATAAGTCGGAGAACTATTCAACGGAAAGCCAAAGAATATGGGCTTTGTGATGATTAATTGGATGTCTTATACCAAATTAACTTGATTCCAATCTATCGGTGCGGTTAGGAAACCGCACCTACCGTCTGGAAAATAGGACAAATCCCGTTAATTTGGTATGAGACCTCGCCCTACAAATGATTTATGAGATGCAATCGGTTTGAAAAGCAAAATCGTACTATTGATTCTCAAATTTCAACTTATTTGCATAAGCCCTTTTGTAGTATTCAATCTCTTTCAGACTTGATGCCGCGGCTTCATCAATTAATACTACTGTATTAGGATGCATCTGTAGAATTGATGCGGGTGCCATAGCCGTAATAGGACCTTCAACTGCTTTTGCGATTGCCACTGATTTTGAAGCACCATTTGCTAAAAGCAGGCATTGCCTCGCCTCCATAATGGTACCGATTCCCATCGTAATCGCCATCTCTGGCACTGTGTTAACATCACCCCCAAAATGGATAGCATTTGCCGTAAGAGTACTTTGGGAAAGGGTGACCATACGTGTTCGTGAGGCAAGCGATGAACTTGCCTCATTAAAGCCGATATGTCCATCTGTGCCGATTCCGAGCACTTGAATATCAATCCCACCAGCATGCGCAATCGCTTTCTCAAATGCCTCACAAAACATCTCATGATTCTCAGCGATATTCTGGGGTATATGCTGATTCTTTGATGGAATGTTAACATGGTCAAAAAAGTGTTTCGCCATGAAAGTATGATAACTTTGCGAGTGTTCACGTAGTATACCGACGTACTCGTCCAAATTAAAGATAGTAACCTTAGAAAAATCAAGTCTGTCTTTACGGTGCATACGCACGAGTGCTTGGTATAACCCTATCGGAGTACTTCCTGTTGCCAATCCTAAAACAAGATTCGGCTTTTTCAGGAGCGCGTCCCGAATGATTTCCGAGGCAATCGCAGCGAGTTGCTGATGGGTGGGTTGAATAATAACTTTCATCACTCTTCGGGCTGGAGACCCCATCCTTTAGGTTGGGGAGGAAAGCCCGCTCCTATAGTTAAAATTCAGACGCGTAAGAACTTTAAAATCCTGTCGTTTTGTGCCTGTGGTGATTCGTTTCCCATCCAAACTGTAGATTGAAAACAAACCTTTGGCGTTAATACCTGAAAGTCTTGTTAATCCGTGTTTGACATGCTTCACCAAAGTGTTCTTGACCAAGCCTTGTGCTAATAAGGTGCCACCATATCGCGAACGAATGCCGTTCTTTTGTGGGTTCTGCCGATGAAGTTCACGTCTTGAAACAGGTATCGGTGCGATGCAGAATATATCTGTGTTATCGGGGACATCCACCCCACCGACAGTGTGATATGCCAAACACCAACTATCTACACAGTGTGCGTCAAACGTCTCTGCAAGTTTCTTGAAAGACTTCTTGAGTCCAAGTCTATCTCGAAGTTCTTTCGTCTCCCAACCTTGAAGTGTGAACAATGTCCATCGCTTTTGTATCTCACTATAGAACCAAGACTTGCCGACTTCAAGAGGACTGAAAGAACTATTCCACTTTTTCGCACGTTTGATAGTCCTTGCTCTAATATCCTCTACACAGACATGTGTGACAGGATACATATTAGACAACCAATCCAAAATACGCAGTTTCCAATCCCATCTCGCACGCGTGCCAGCCGGTATCCTTTCTTTATTAGCAGGGTGCCGATTAGTTCGGTTCTTTCGGTTTGGACACGAACGACTCCGACGGGTTCTCCGAAGGTCGCGACGCTTTTCTATTTTTTTACCCACTTTGCTATGTGCATCAGTTTGAACATTCAAATACGTGTGTGCCTCAGACTTCACCGTGAACCCTTCTTTCTTGCTGCCAGGGTCTACACCCACAGCAATCTCTTGTTTGTATTCTGTTGTTTCGTAGTCTAATCGAATACAGAAGATACCATTATTCCAATACGGGGTCGCCTTACCACTTTTGATAAGGTGCCTCGCAACTGGCGGAGAAGTGGGCATCAGTTGTTCACCATCCTTAGATTTCACTGGAACGAACATGTCGTTAGAACTCCTTTTCAGGGTATGTGTTTCCCCATCCAGATCACAGTATCCGAGAGGGATCGGACTTGGGGGGCATCCGAAACATCGTGCTGGCTACCACGCCAAGATACCACGATATATTACTGTAGTACAACGGTTTAACTTGTGGAGTGAACGCTTGGTATGCGCTTCGCACAAGCCCCATGCTTTAGCTTGGGGTTATTGACCTTTTACTGAACGTTAGACCTCTCCAGCAATAATTTTGTCCATATCCGCACTTATTTGATGTACCGTGCCTTCTGGGTTATCTGCATCTACCGGCAATTCTGCTGTCATGTAATCGTCATACCCAACATCATTTAGAGATGTCATGACTGCATTCCAATCAATTGTGCATTCTTCAATCAAATAGGTAAACCGATGCTCATTTGCGTTGAAGCCTTTCACATGCACCTTGGAAATCCGGGAACCGAGGGAACGGATCCAGTGTTGTGGAAAACCGTATGCGACTATATTCCCGACATCAAAATATGCTGTCACTGCATCACTCTCAAATTCATCAAGGTACTGTGAAAATTCCATAGGACTCAACAGAAATTTATTCCATACGTTTTCTATCGCTATGGTAAGTCCTTTCTCCTTTGCAGTCGGAATCAATTTGCGAATTTCTGCTTGGGAACGTTGGTATGCCTCTTCATAAGTTGTCTTATGGTTGACAACTGCTGCAACAAGCAACACTGCATCTGCTCCTATAGTCTCAGCAGTTGACAAAGAATCAAGCATTGCCTGATGCGAAACTTCACGGACTGAAGGGTCAGCATCTGAAAGCGGATGGGACCAGTGTTTTCCATTCATGACACTGCACAACTCAATTCCGTTATCAGTTGCCAACTGTTTTATTTCGGTGCGTTCCGAATCGCTTCTTAATGTCCCGATTTCAACGCCATCAAAACCTGCTTTTTTCGCGAGTTGAAACCGGGCATTCGTTGAATCACCGGGCAATGACCCGATACATATTCCTTTTTTCATTTTATTCCTCTGTATATGGATTTTATATGTTGTAGTGTGGGCAAACAAAATTTGTAAATTAAGGCAATTTATATGTTCACTAAGATACGGTAAAAGAACAAGATAGGTGGGATTCTGTTAACGTACAAATCATGAGAATAGATATGAGACAGCAAAGGTACTGCCTCATTGTGTTATCTCCTTAAGATATACAAATAGGTTTAATGTTACGGTACAGGTACGTTTTAGTGACCGGCACATAATTTTACTCACAAACCTATTTTACAAAAAACAATTAAATTTGTCAAGAAGAAACAAAGAATTATCAGAGCCATTCATCTTTCAAGTTTTTCACTACATTTTAGAGAGGGTCGCGATTCGGAGATCGCTCCTACCAGAAGAGAGACTTGAGCATCAGGTGAGACCTACCAGACAATTGAATAGCTCTGAAGAATTATCGCATCTCTTACCTTGATTTTTTTTAGTATCCTCTGTATAATTGAAACAGATAAAAAGATATTGAGGATTATTTCAATTTTAACACTAAGTTGTTGTTAGTTTTCCGAATTTTGCGTTTTAGGGAACCATGTTTTAAAGTTGCCAAGCCCGCTAAATCTTAATACAAGTGACTTCAAGTAGGAAAATGAATCAGTCCTTTTTTTGATGTGAGCCATGCGAAATGTCAAAACCGATAATCAACCCATCTTTGTTGTCGGTCTATGTGGCAGTCTACGGCAAGGTAGCACTACACATGCAGCACTAACGATTGCACTTGCAGGTGCAAAGGAGGCAGGTGCGGAGGTGGAATTATTGGATCTGAGTAAATACCAACTCATTTTCCACGGCTCAGTTGTTGATGAATCTGAATATCCATCTGATGTTTTCAAACTGAAAGAAAAGGTGAAACGCGCACACGGTATACTTCTAGGTACTCCAGAGTATCATGGAAGTTTCAGCGGTGTCCTCAAAAACGCATTAGACTTGATGTGGTTTGAAGAATTTGAAAACAAGGTTGTAGGGTTAATAGGTGTTTCAGGTGGCAGGATGGGCGCGGGAAATGCCTTGTCTATGTTGAGAACCGTAGGTGCGACATTACGGGCATTGGTCATTCCAAACGATGTTTCAATTGCACAGGCATCTGAAGCTTTCGATGAGAACGGCAACCTACACGATCCAGAATTGGCAGCACGTGTCAAAGCAGTTGGTCGTCAGGTTACCCAATACGCTAGGCATTGGAATTCGGTAAAGAATTAAACACAAAATATGAGTAAAATACACAATTGGAATAAATGGATCGGCACAGACGAAGCGGGAAAAGGCGACTACTTCGGTCCACTCGTTGTCGCTGGTGTTTACGTAAACGCTGAATGCCGTGAAGAATTTTTAGAGAAGGGCATAACTGATGGAAAAAAGGTCTCAAATCCAAAAATCCGAAAACTCGCAGACTGGATGTGGAACCATTACGAACAACACATTGTTGTTGAGCAAAAGATGCCAGAGGATTACAATTCACTATACGAAACACTCAGAAAACGCGGTCAAAACCTGAATACCATGCTTGCAAACTTACATATTAAGGTCATTCAAACACTTGCTAAGCGTACAGATGCAAACCATGCACTTGTTGATCAGTTTGCTATAAACGATGCCATCATCCCAAGATTGATGCACAGCGGTATAGAGGGAAAACTGGAAACCAAAGCAGAAAGAGATATAGCAGTCGCTGCTGCCTCGGTTATAGCGCGCGATACTTTCCTCACAGGTATAGAAACTTTATCACAAGAGTACGAGTTCCGATTGCCGAGAGGTGCATATCGGGTTACAGAGGCAGGAAAAGAATTTATCAAATTGCACGGTGCTAACGCATTAGGAAATGTTGCAAAACTTCATTTCCGGACAACAGAGGCGGTCCTTGCCTAAATTTAGTCAAATTCACCAAGGACTCATAAGTAGTCTCAAACATCAATCAGAGTATCCATTGTCAGTGTGAGGAATAATAGCGATGTTGCATGCAGAAAAGTTTATTGTCATTCATTACGCTGAAATTGGACTTAAAGGGAAAAATAGAGTTTTTTTTGAAAAGAAACTCGCCCATAATATCAAACAATCCTTGCGTGGCACAGGTTACGCAGAAGTAAAAAGGCTTCACGATAGAATTGTTGTCCATCTTAAACAGGATACGGATATAGTAGAAATTGAGAAACGTCTTCGACGTGTAATGGGTATTGCACATTTTGAGCTTGTTTACCGTACCGAAAAAGATATTACAGCGATGAAAAACACTGCTTTGCAGTTGACAAAAGGAAAAAATTTTGAGACACTTAAAGTTGAAACAAAACGTTCAGATAAAACTTTTCCGTTAACTTCCCCTGAGGTTAGTGGAGAGGTAGGAGGGTACTTAATCCAGAATACTGGCGCGCAGGCAGACATGCACAATCCCGACCTGCGCTTTTGGATAAATATATCACATAACGATGCCTATATCTATACGAATAAACTTCAAGGCATTGGAGGACTGCCAGTCGGTGTGAGTGGCAAAGTTCTTGTGATGCTTTCTGGTGGGATCGATTCCCCCGTTGCAGCATGGCAAATGATTAAGCGTGGTGCGAAAGCCGTTTTTATTCACTTCTACAGTTATCCTTATACCGATAAGGCATCATTGGAAAAGGTGATGGAATTAACCCATATCTTGGCAGAATCAAACTATCGGAGTGTGATCTATTTGGTGCCATTTGCTGAACTCCAACAAATTATCGTAACAGAAACGCCCGCACCGTATCGGGTTTTACTGTATCGTCGGATGATGACACGAATTGCACAACGCGTTGCGCCACTTGTTGATGCGGAGGCGATGGTGACAGGTGAAAGCCTTGCACAGGTAGCATCACAAACGCTTCCGAACCTTCGCGCAATTGAAGCGATTGCTGATATGCCGATTCTACGTCCCCTAATCGGTTTTGATAAGATTGATATAATCGCAAAAGCAGAACAGATTGGCACTTTTGATGTATCAACACTCCCACATCAAGACTGTTGTTCTCTTTTTGTTCCGAAGCACCCCGCAACACACGCATCACTTTCAGATTTAGACAAAGCAGAAGAAGGTTTAGATATTTCAGCACTTGTTGAAACAGCAATGAATGGACTTGAGAAACAAGTTGTCAATTTTTCTTATGAAGATGGCAGTTGAAAGGGGCAGCGGACAAATAATACCATTTCTGATAAATAAAATACTATTACGGAGTATTTATGCATTTTAAAGCGCATCTTATGTTGCGTCCAAGAGGCGCAATGAATTGCGCGACTACAAACGGGTTTTTTGTTTATGTGATGCCATCATTCAGAAATGGTATAAGAGCCCTTAACCGAATACCGAATTCCAACTGCCGAATACCAATTCAAAGATCATGGAAAAGATTTTACTCATTCGCCTCAGTTCACTCGGAGATATTGTGTTGACAACCCCTGCCATCCGAGCTATCCGCGCCCATTTTCCCAACGCTTATATTGCGATGTTAGTCGCTAAGCAATCGGCGGATGTCCTCCGACAAAACCCAAACCTCAATGAGATAATCCAATTCAATAGGTCAGCCAGAGACAAGGATACGGGAGAGATGCTGCGGATTCTCCGTATCTTACGCCAACGGAAGTTCGCGCTTACATTTGACTTCCAACGAAAGTTCCGCACGGAACTACTCATGTATTTAAGCGGGGCATCTGAACGTGTTGGGAAGGGTAGACTCTGTACTATCCGCGTTCCTGAACAGGGTAACAAACATGCAACTGAACACTATTTTGACCTATTGCATGCTGCTGGTATTCCTGCCGAGGACCGTGAATTGGAGATATTTCTCTCTAAATCTGAACGAGCAGGTGCGTGTTATGTATTTGAAGAAGCAGGTGTTTCGGAATTGCAATTAAAGGTTGGATTATTCCCAGGCGCGGGATGGAAATTGCGTGAATGGATGCCAGAACGTTTCGCGTCTATAGGCGATAGACTTGTTCAACATTTTAACGCACAAGTTCTCATTTTTGGAGGACCAAAGGATGTCGAACTTGTAAACACAGTTTGCAATCTGATGAATGAGCCTGCAATTCCATTTGCAGGTACACTTCAGATACGGCAGTTAGCAGCATGTATTGAAAAGTGCGACCTTTTTCTAACGAATGACACCGGTCCGATGCACATCGCTGCTGCAGTTGGAACACCTACCTTGGCACTGTTCGGTCCTGGTAATCACATCCGATTTCAACCTCTCGGTGACGCTCACACTATCATACGCCATGATGTCCCGTGCAGTCCGTGTAAACAGTTCACGGATAAGTGTAAAGATAATATCTGTATGAAACAGATCACAGTTGATGAGGTATGGGACTCTATTTCTAAGCTTCTTAATAGGTAGCAATTGAGGGTCAATATTCAGCATTTAGATTATTTGAGTTCTACTCGTTGGGAAAATCCCACAAAAGCACCGTTTATCCTACTTGCACTGGCAATAGTTTTGCCATCAAGAGAAAACGCAGCTGAACAAATTAGACATTATGACGTTTTAATTGTGAGTTTTGTTAGTTTGTAGTATACTTGTAAGAAACCCTATTTTTTGGAGTCTAACTGATGAATTATCAATATCTTAGGGATAAACCCACAAGGTTTGAGTCTCTTACCGGATATACACTTGAAGAGTTTTCATCTCTTCTTCCCTACTTTACCAAACATTTTTTAGAGTATTATGCGACAAGGACACTTGATGGAAAACCCCGTATAAAACGGCGTTATTCCACCTATAAAAGTAGTTGTTTACCAAGTTTTGAAGATAAGTTATTGTTTGTTTTAGTATACCTTCGTAAAGCGACGACACAAGATGTGCAGGGTGAACTCTTCGGTATGTCTCAACCTATTGCGAACAAATGGATCCACCGTCTTTTGCCGGTATTAAATCTTGCTTTAGCAGAGTTGGGGGAGTTGCCATCTCGGGAGACAATCCCCGCAACTTTTGATGTGCCTGCGGATACCTCGGCTGACAATCAGGTTTCCGAACTTTTTTTTTCATGATGGCACCGAGCGTCCAATCCAGCGTCCCAAAGACGCACAAGTTCAAAAGACTTATTATAGTGGTAAAAAGAAACAACATACCATCAAGAATAACCTTGTTAGCAATGCTGCGTGCAAAGTCGTGTTATTGACACCTTCATTTGAAGGGAGAATACACGATAAACAGATCGCAGATACTACAGGATACACCGTGCCGAGTGGTAGCACCTTATATCAAGATTCCGGTTTTCAAGGCTTTACACGCCCCGGCGTAAATGTCATTCAACCCAAAAAGAAACCGAGAGGTGGCGAACTTACCCCCGAAGAAAAAGAAAAAAATCGTCTTATTTCGTCCATACGCATACGGGTTGAACATGTGATTAGTGGTGTCAAAAGATACCGCATTGTCAAAGACAAGTTGCGTAACTGGAAAAAAGGGTTCAGCGACTTAGTTATGGAAACTTGTTGTGGATTACACAACTTTAGATTGAACTTCAGACCTTGGTGTTATAACACACCTCCGATTAAATCATTATAATGTCTATTAAGTTCTTTATACCCAATTAACTGGATTCCAATCTATCGGTGCGGTTAGGAAACCGCACTATAGGCGTCAATTTAGCAGTTCTCCGTTCTGTAGCGCAAACTGTTAGTTTGCGTCTAATAGGGCACAAACTAACAGTTTGTGCTACAACACATCTGCGATTTAGCCAAGCGCGCTTCCAACAATACAGAGTGGTTATAAACCGCACCTACCGTCCGGAAAATAGGACAAATCCCGTTAATTGGGTATAAAACAAAAGCTTAGCCAAAGGCAGCTTCAATAACACGTAAATGATTCCCACCAAGGACCTTCTGAATTGCCGCATCCGTATAGCCGCGTTCGCTCAAACCTTCGGTGATTTTTGGAAATTCGGTTGCATCCTTGAGAAGATCACCGCCACCGTCAAAATCTGAACCGATGCCAACATGCTCAAGTCCCGCTACATCAATTGCGTACTCAATATGATTGAGGAGCTGCGCAAAGGGAGGATTTTTTTTCCAACCATCCTCTGTTATAAAACCCGGTACGAAGGTTATCCCTACTACCCCTCCGTTGACTGAGATCGCCTTAAGTTGCTCGTTGGTTAAGTTCCGAGAATGGTTGCACAAAGTCTTGCAATTGCTATGGGAGGCGATGACAGGTGTATCTGAAATATCCAGTACATCCCAAAACCCGCGTTCGCTGATGTGCGATACGTCAACGAGCATTCCAAGTTTATTCATCTCTTTTACCAACTGAACCCCGAATTTTGTCAAGCCTCCACCAGTCTCTCCTTCATTATTTCCCGTTGATGCCCACGTATTCGGGTTATGTGTCAATCCAATTGACCGAACACCCAATAAATAAAGTGAACGAAGTACATTTAAACTTCTTTCTACTGCTTCACTGTTTTCAATGGCAAGCACAGCAGCGAGCTTTCCATCTGCTTTGGCAGCTTGAATATCTGCTGCTTTACGAACGATGCAGATGTCAGAGGACTTTGCTGCTACCTCTGCATCAAACCAACCGAAGGCATCTAAAGCATAAGAGAGGTGATTTTTCCACGCGCGCGTCACGTCAACTGCAAAAAACGCTACATCAATTCCTCCTTGACGCATTTTCGGTATATTGAGTTGAATACCGATGGTATCCTCTTCAGGTGGAACAGGTCCACGTAGATATGCTATAGTGCCACTATGTTGAGTAGGATTTTTGGTGTTTTCATCTGC
Source organism: Candidatus Poribacteria bacterium (assembly GCA_965237835.1). GTDB lineage: Bacteria > Poribacteria > WGA-4E > WGA-4E > WGA-3G > MSPOR6. Next base: position 4,592,559 of record OZ250160.1, read on the forward strand.
AAGACTGATGTTACCACGGCGGATATGTGCAACAATGGCATCGTTATGGGAATCAATCACGAGAGATTGCGTATGTAAATCAATAGTTGAGGTAGATATTGACATTCACATGTTCCTTAATATTAATACGAGAATTGATAATTGTTCAAACCAGATTTGGTGATATTTTCAAGGTTCCAATGGATTTAAGTAAGGTCAATACAGTATATCTGTCGTGAGTCCTCGTGGACAGAATCAAAGGTAATTGTTTTTCCATCTGATGACCAGCGCGGATGTAAATCACACCGAATGTCACCGCTAAACTGTTCATCGTGATGAAATTCTCCGAGAACGAATTTTCGGTTATCTGCAATATTGTAGAGCATGAGTTCTGCTAAACGGGCAGTCCCTCGCGGGTAGGTATCACAAAGCAACCATTTTCGGTCAGGTGAAAAGGAAGCATGACCATCGTTTGGCAAAACACCCCTTCCAATAGGCGTAAAATTGCGCTCACCGTCAGTAAATTCAACAAACCCCATTTCATTTTCTATATCGGAAGAAACAAGAATTTGGGTTGGGGTTTTCCAGTCGAAGTGTGAAACCCGATAGCCGAACGGGATCTGCATAGCCAAATCAGATCCATTGGGATTAACCGTCCATAAGGATGAGTAAAAACCTTTTTCATGTCTGACGCGGCAGAAAAACAGAACACGAGTACCATCCGTATTGAAAAGAACGTGATTAAACCATGTTCGCCCTCCGACAAGCCTTTCATCGCTAACACTTGAAATCACATCCGCAATTGAGAGTACAAGTTTTGATGTTCCATCTTGCAGATTAAGTAGGTACAAACCATCATCTTCAGGTTGTGCCTTGATCTCAGTCGGTTCAAGTTCACTGGCATAACCAACAACGCTACGGCAAAGTGACATTCGTTGATAGTTTAAACCAATAGCAATAGGTTCTGTTGGCGAGACTGCTGCAATTGCCCCTTGAACAGTACGAATTTCTTTCGTCTTTGGATTCAGTACACGCGAAACAAGTTTTTCATTTTCCCAATCGTTAAAAGTAAATTCCTCACCTATCCAGTGCATCATACTTCCCTGCTGCAGATTAAAAGCAGAGGTCTTCACATAGGGAATAAATTCTTGTGTTTCACGATCAACAAGTCCAACACTTGCTACATCAGATACTACTGGACGATGCGTATGAAAATCTGTCTCCAATGTGAGATGATATTGACCTGATTTATCCCAAGGATTAATACCGTAATATCCGAAAAAATGATGTTTCGGTGAAGTTGATAACCTAATCACCTTCGGACTATATTCAAAATTTATAATCATATAAGACACGTCAAAATTGAAATTAATTGTACATAATCAATACCTTCGCCAAAAAAACAACGGAGTACCCTCAAATACCCTTGACGAGCAGGAGAACAATCAACACGTCCAGTTTAGCTTCTTAGATGTCAAGGCAGATTACCAGAAGACTGAGGATTCCCACAAGGGGATTTAAAAATACTTCTGCGAAACCTTGGAAGGATTATTTATTCGGACAGGCGCACTTTACCAAGATTTCATAGAAACTTGTTGATGATTATTAAACGGACAGCGTTCTATATTTTACGCACTTTACCAAGATTCATAGAAACCCCTTTCTCGTGTATGAGCGAGGAGTTCTTCCCTGTCAAGCGGATTAGGGGGTGAAGTCCTTGGTATCCATAGAGGCTACAAAGTCGGTTTTCGAGTCTGCGTCAGTTCTGTTTATGATAAAATCGCTGCATATCTGGAGGAGTTGTCACTATTCATCGTATACTAACTTTAACTTATTCCCGGATAATTGGCGAAAGTATTGTTAATTTGGAAATATTTTAATGTATCTTACGAAATATGTCAATCAAATAATAGGTTGATGCTTGTAGAATTCGTAGAAGATGTAGTTTTAGAATGATATAATCTGCTTGTATGAATTATATATCTTGACACTTGAGGCATCCTACTGTATAATAGAAAAGACATAGATGAATTCATCTATGTCTTTTCACCGCTTAATCGGAAGTATGTCAGTCAACCTTCCATCCATCAATAACAACTTAACATTTCAGAACATGTATTTCTCACATAAGGTACTTGTATAAACTTTTAACCGTAAGGGAGATAAAATTATGTCAAAAAAAATAATGTTAATCCTAACTTTCAGTATTTGCGTGCTTTTTCTCACTATCCCTTTTGTTAATGCACAATTTCCAACGGATGGTGTTGTTGGTTACTGGTCTTTTGATGGTGGGACGATCAACGGTAAAACCGTTAAAGATGTATTAGGTGAAAACGATGGAGAATTGGATGGCAATCCTAAAGTTGTGGCTGGAAAGGTGGGAAATGCCCTTGAATTTAATGGTGAAAATGCTGTTCGTATATCAGGAACAAACTCATTAGACTTTAATGGTGCTGAGGAAATGAGCGTCGTTGCTTGGGTTAATCCTGCAAGTGAAAAACCTGTTGTAGGGGTAATTCCTGATAGCTGTTGTGGCACGATCGTTGGTCAACGCGACGCCGAAAGTTGGGTACTACGTTTTGATGGTAGAAATAATGGTAAAGAAATGGTACTCATTGTACAACCCGGATGGCAGGGACACAACACACTTGGCGTTCCACCATTTGCCAAAAATACATGGCACCACTTGGTAGGCGTTATTGATAAGGATAAATTATTGCTATATGTTGACGGAAAATTAGAAAGCGATGTAGGCTACAATGGTCCGATGGCTACGAATGGCACTACAGCAGAAATCGGCAATGCGAAGGCAGATGGTGGTTTTGTAGGCATAATTGACGAAGTTTTGATTTACAACAGAGCTGTCTCAGCTAACGAAGTCAAACAACTTTTTGCAGCAAAAGGACTCACTGTTGAACCACAAGGCAAACTTACTACTCGTTGGGCAAAAATCAAAACAACTTGGTAGAATAGAGTTTTAGATAAAAAGGATCACATTCGGATAGAGTTAAAGATACGTTTAATAAACGTATCTTTCGGATTTTAACGTTTGCCCACGTGGTAGTCATTTTGTTTTCCGCTTTAACTGCGGCAACTGTATCAGAGAGACCTTTATCCATGAGCGTCTGAATATCCGCTTGCTCCAAGGCAACGTCAAAAATTGCGACTTCGTCAACAATTGCATTACCAAACCTACCGGCACAACAAGTATCTTGACCGATAAACATAGGTCCAGTATCGGCATTAAGCGGCACCTTATCCAAATTCATCGCGCTCTCTTCTTTAGCATCAACGTAGATGAACCATTCTCCTGTGCTGCTGTCAAAAGTGTTTGTATACATGTGCCATTCAGTAATATCACTAGGACCGACAGCACCATCACTCCAAGCTCCTGGTTTGTTCCAACAAGCACCATTACATAGTGCCCACGCAACATTTTTCGAATTAGCGTTCGGATGCAAAACAAATGAGTTTCGTTTTTCTACCATCCAACCGTGTTGATTCCAATTATCAGTTAGACTTTTGACCCAAATTGAAACAGTAATCGCTTCACGCGGGTTTTCATGGGCAGGCACCTCTACAAACGCCCCAATTCCATCCAATTGCAGTGCTTTGCCAAATTTTCCATTGACCCACTTTGGACCGCCTTGGAGAGTACCATCCAGTCCATTATCTGATATATCACTTGCAACATCACCTGAACCTTCGTCAAACATCCATGCCCCAACAACTGTTTCCGGATCAATAGCTGCATCGGCTTGAACTACTATGAAACCAAAACTTACACATGCGAGAATTGTAAATAAAACACTGAATTTCATCAAGATTACCTCCAAATTTGTCTTGATAAACCTATGAGTAAGGTTTTTGACAAAATCAAGACTTACACAAACCACATCATGGGTGAATGCTGGGGTTCACCCAATATTATGGTACTGAATTTGTGTAAGTTCTACTTTATTTAATAATTATTATCAATTTTCACCTCTAAGAAAACTTTCTTTGCTGTAATGATAAGTGACTTTTGCACCTCTTCAACTCTTGCGCAAACACAAAACTTAAGCAGGTTCAAATCTCAACCCATCAATGCAGGATTTCAAGCATCTACGGTACTCCTTAACTGTGATGTATTATACCAAAAGTGCAAGATCTAGTCAAACGTTTTATGTCTTATACCATTTCTGAATGATCGTCTATCATTAGCAAAAAACGCGTTTGTCCTCGCGCAATTCACGCGCCTCTTGCACGCTTGCATTAGTGTGAATCCCAGAATCTTATAATGATATTTTATTTTTCAGAAATGGTCTTATTTCCAACTCTACTATTTTCACTTGAAATTTCGCCATATTTCTGCTAAAATACTTTAGGAATCATTTTCAAATATTGAAACAAATTGCATTGTAATTCGTGCTTTGGTTTAGAGTTCATGAGAGAATTTCAAAAATTAATGAAGAATATACGAAAGCAATACATCTGATGATTAACTTTATGTCAAGGTATGGTATAAAAAAGCATTCGAAAAGGTGAATGTAAAATTGATGAACATGTTTTTACGCTTACAATTTTTGGCACTTCTTTTGATAATTTCGGGACAACCTATTTTCTCACCATTAGTTCATGCTGAGGACCCTCCTGCTGAAAATATCGCTACCGAAAGTCCACAATACCCAGAAACATCTACTTATAAATTACAAATTGGCGACAGTATTGTTGTTACGGTTGAGGGGTATCCTGAATATACCAAAGACCGTGTCCCTATTCCGATTCAACCGGATGGGTTTATCTCCTATCCGCTTATTGGACTTATCAAGGCAATAGGTTTGACAGTTCCAGAACTTGAGGCGCAGATGCAGCAGGTTTTTTCCAAGAAACTTCCAAGTGTACGAGTGTTTGTTACCCTGATGCAACCGAGACGGAACATTTTGGTGTTTGGTGCAGTTGAACGCAGACAGAGAGGAAATATGCATGTTTTTGAAACTGGACAGGTGTATCTGATGCATGCTTTGGCAGCGGCTGGTGTCAACAATGAACTTGCGGATCTCACACAAATTGCTATATGGCGCGATGGCAAGGTATTCAAAACGGTTAATTTTGAAGAACTCATCGAATCTGGCAATTTGGATATCCCTTTAAAGGATTATGATATCGTTATTGTTCCCTCTATTTATGCACAACGGCGGATTCGGGTAATTGGGGCTGTGACAACTCCGGGCTATTATTCGATAACGAATCTACAAATTCCGGTAACCCAAGCATTGAAACTCGCTGGCGGTGCCAAATCAGAATTTGCAGACTTAAAAAAATCTGAGATCATTAACGATATTGGAAATACACCTGTGGATCTCACTTCTGAAAACATAGCCGTTGTGTTGTTGCATGGAGAGACTTTATATATTCCGCTTGCAGATACCAAAATCAGTGTTGTTGGTGCAGTTGAAAAGCCGGATCAATACATAATTACTGAGCCGATCCTTCTAAGAGATGCTGTTGCAATGGCTGGCGGGTTAGATGAGGCAAAAGCGAACCCAAAAAAGTGTATTCTCACACGAGCGGATGGGACACAGGAAGAACTTAACTTCATTTTGGCACAATCAGAGGTTTATCTCCAACCGAACGACCAACTCCGTATTTTAGAACGAACACGTATAGATTGGCGAGTGCTGAGTTTCGCTGCTTCACTGGCCAACTTGGTCGTTAGCGTTTGGCTCAGATATAGATAGAAGAGAACAGCGATCAACGGAAAGATCAATGTTCTCTCTTTCATTCTTTTAAGTACTTATACCAAATTAACGGGATTTGTAGCGCGAGGTCTCTGGGTCCTCCTCACAATGCCGACTTTATCAGAAGACTTCTAATCAAGTTAATTTGGTATTATATGCAAATAGATGAGTATATGGAACAGGATGAGGAAAATGCCAGAAACTACCGATAGAAAACTTGAAGAAATTACTGAAATCCGATTATTAGATTATTTTTGGATACTTTTCCGGAATAAATGGAGTGTCCTTCTAATATTTTTTCTTTGCGTGATGGCTGCATTTCTCATTACTGACGCCACGCCAAAGGTTTATCAATCCGAAACGACCCTTCGTATACTTGACGGTCAACCAACTTCTTCCTTAATCTCAGGGCTCCCATTATCAGGGATCCTTAAGGGGACATCGTTAGGGACGTACGTTACCCTACTACAATCACGAGACTTAATTATCGCTCCAACAGTCCAACAACTCATAGATGAAGGACTGTTAGAACCAAGACCTATTCACAGAGGCAAAACTATTCAATGGTTGACGAAACTTCTGAACATTGAATTAGATTCGTCCGTTACCGAGCAAGGTGAACTCTCTGATACAGAGTGGAGAGACTTTTTCATTAAGACACTTATTGATGAGAAATTGAAGATTGAAGAGTCACAAGATGGGAACATGATTTCCCTCACGGTGAAGCAGCAGAAACCAGAGGACGCGCAGCTTTTGTGTAACAGAATTGCGACTACACTTGTGGAAACAATTGAAGCGGAAAAAGAGCAAGATATGAAATGGTGGGAAAAACCGCTTCCGCAGACAATGCTCAATGAAGCAACACAGAAACTGAAAACATCTGAAAAGGAACTCTTTGATTTTCAGAAAGATAATTCTGAACTAACCTTAAATGCAGAGGGTGGTACACAAGCACAACTCGTTTTAGCCCTACAGTTAAGTGAAAATGAATTAGCAAGTCAACTGATTGGGGCTGAATTGAAACATGATTCTTATAAAGAAGACCTGAAGGACGTTGAAGAGGAACTAATCTCTGAAACAGTCGCGAGGAATCCTTCATATTCGAAACTGGAAGATAACTTGAACGAATATGAGATTGAAAAGAAAGCACTTATTGGAAGATACGGTAAAACACATCCTGAAATTACCTCTTTGGATGAAAAGAGAAAAGAGGCGGAAGCGCGCCTTAAGGACACGGAAAAAGAGATCAAAAGCACAACTTCCTCATATAACCCTTTACACCAAGTTCTCACACAAAAGGTTAATGAAACTGAAGCGGCAATTATTAGTCTTAAGAAGCAAAAGGAGGAGGTATCCGCTGAAATTGATAAACGTATCAAGGAGGTCGGTGGATGGTCAGAAAAACACCTTGACTTGTTTCGGTACAAGCGGAATGTCGAAATATACAGCGCGCAGATAATTGCATTAGAGGTGAAAATGCGGGAGTCGCAAATTGTCGCAGAGGCACGAACTGATAGTATTAAGGTGTTAGATCAAGCGCGTCTACCAGAAGAACCCATTAAACCTCGGATGAAGGTCAATCTTGTTTTGGGTGCGATGCTTGGTGGTCTACTCGGACTTACATTTGCTGTTGTCAAAAATTATTTCCAAGACACCTATTTGCGATTAGAAGATTCTGTCCGTCAATTGGATTCGTTGGCAGAACCTCCCAATTTCCTTGGCGTAATTCCATCCATTAAAAGACGGAGTGCATACCGGATTCCACTCATAGTTAATGACGCACCTAATTCCAGAGCAGCGGAAGCATTTAGGGTACTTGTAGCGAAACTACCATTCCTTAACCTCGGTAACGAGTTAAAAACTGTTCTCGTCACGAGTTCTACGCGCGGAGAAGGAAAAAGCACTATTTCTTCTAATCTCGCAGCTGCGTTTGCACAAAAAGGTAACAAGGTCCTGCTAATTGATGCTGATATGCGCAGACCTTCTCAACACACATTTTTTTCACCAGAGCAGTTGCTTCAGATTACAGCACAAGATGAAATAGATACAGTTGATAGTGATACATCTGAGACGCATGAGGTTACCCACAGTGACTCACGTAAACCGGGGTTGAGCGAGGCATTAATTACCATAAACTCAGAAAATGGTTATGACGTTTTACAGTCAACAGTCAGGCAAACCGGTATTCCTAATTTACATCTTGTGCCGGGAGGGACTGTTCCGCCAAATCCAATTGAATTATTGAATTCAGACATGATGACGCAATGGCTTGAAGTCGCAAAATCAGAGTACGATGTGATAGTGATTGATTCCGCACCTGTCCGAGCTGTTGCGGATCCAGTTATCTTGGCAACAGTCGTTGATGCAGTCGTTTATGCGTTTGACATAACGAAAACTAAACGTTTCGATGTGTTGACAGGAATAAAACATCTTACGGATGTCTTACCTGAGAAGTGTATCGGGGTTGTGTGTAACATGATAAATCCGAAACATGCCAAATCGTATGGATATTATAATAGACATGGTGGATATTATAAGTTAACAGATGAGGAAAGTTAACGGATTCGCTTAGACTGCGTCTAGGATTCCATTTTGCCCAAAGCTGCAGGGGACGCGATCTGCCGACAAGTCCGGCAAGCACAATCATTGTTAATATGTACGGAAAACTTTTAATCAATTGATCGGGTATTTTCCATTGGTGCAAAAGTTCTAAAGATTCTGCAAATCCGAAAAGGAAGCATGCAGCAACACCATAAAGGGGACGCCAATTACCGAATATAACAGCTGCAAGTGCCACATACCCACCGCCTGCGGTTATGCCTTTTGTAAAGTAATGGACTTCTGATGTGAGGAAACACCCTCCCGTTCCTGCTAATATGCCACTCAAGATTACTCCGATATATTGCCACTTGGCGCGACTTAAACTTAACGTCTTGAGTGCTTCAGTTGATTCTCCCGCCGCACGCAACCTTAATCCCCAAGGGGTTTTGAAAAGGAGAATATGACTCGCCACCATCAATATAGGCACTAAATACACAAGAATGCTGTAGGAACCGATGATTGGCAGTTTCAACTCTGGTAACCCCGCTACCCTTTCAGAGGTAGGTACGAGATACTCAACGATACCTAACGCAAGGATGTTTATGGCAATCCCTGTGACAATTTGCTCAGCGTGAAAAGTAACGGTGGCAACAGCATGTAACAAAGCAATTACAATTCCTAAGCCAACGCCAACAGATAAACCGACCCAGGCGGACCCTGTTGCTTGTGCACCGATCGCATAACCATAAGCACCAATGAGCATCATGCCTTCAAGTGCAATATTAATTATCCCTGAACGTTCAGAGTAAATTCCACCGAGTGCAGCAAAACCTAACGGTGTTGTCTTTCGTAATGTGCTTGGAATCAATTCAAATATCGTCATTTTTTCTTCTTTGAAATGCCTTCCATACAGACCAAACCGATAATTAGTAATCCCTGCCCCGCGAGAAATAAACCGCGCGGCACCTCTAAAGTAAGTTCAATATCCAAGGCAACTTTATTTAGCAAACCAAACAACAAAGCAGCTGCAAAAACGCCAAAAGGGTGATTTCTACCCAGAAGCGCAACAGCAATTCCGGTGAAACCCCATCCAGATGAGAAACTGTCTAAAAACCTATAATGATACCCCATAACGTCTGTGACACCTGCCAACCCAGCAATTGCCCCGCTGAGTGCCATTACCCACACAGTCACCACACGAGGATTTATGCCGCCATACGCAGCAACTTCTGGTGCGTTGCCGACTAAACGGAGTTCGTATCCCCCACCGAGTGTGCTGTAAAAAGATGTGATAGCACCCACTACCTAAAGGTAGGGGAGACCTCGGTTTCATCGCAACTGCGGTTTTCTCTAAGAGATTACCGTCTTATTATCGCTCCACCAATAGGCAATTGTCTGCAAAAAACAGATTTATCGTGCGGAAACTTTCACAGCTATCCCTACCTACAAAAAATGAAATTATAGGGTAGCGAAACACTACACGGGAATTTTACCGCCCTACGAATTATGTGCCGCTACCGAACAATACCACATAAAAGAAAAAATTGCTGCAGGTCCGTAGATAGCAAGCAGTGGCGGTAAAAAGTTAGGGATAGGGTGTCGCATCTGAGTTGCTTGGATGTTGAACAGTTTAGGTAAAGGTTGACAGATGTTCAAAATTATCTCGGAAATGTGAAGACAATGTCACATAAAAATTGACAGTAAGTCTCAAACGTGATATTATGTATAAGGTGTAAACGCGGATAGGATTTCCTACGTTATCCTATTAATCAAGTTACAATTAGCGTTAGCATAGCACAGATTAGGTATAAATACAATTTGATTTCCACTGGTATTCATGTTTTATTTAATGTCCCCTTTTACAAATCGAATTAACCTTATACCATTTCTGAAAAATAAAATATCATTATAAGATTTTGGGATTCACATTCAGGCAAGCGTGCAAGAGGCGCAATGAATTGCGCGACTATAAACGCGTTTTTGCTAATGATAGACGATCATTCAGAAATGGTATTATTTATGAGTTTGGGAAACTCATAGAATCAATGTAAAGCAAAATAATGAAAAACATACAACATTCTAATCCTGATATTGACACAAAAAAACTCCCTGCTATTTTAGGTGGAAACCCTGTTTTTGAAATATCAGAAGATACACCATTTCCGAAACTGGAACAGTGGAAGCAAATCACTGAATCTGAAGCACAGATCGCTTATGAAATGACGTTACGGAACGAACTGTCAGGCAGTTCTGCCACCGTTCAAGAGTTTGAGCGGATATGGCGTGAACGTCACCAGACACAATTTGCGATGAGTCTAAGCAACGGTACCGCCGCATTGCATAGTGCGATGTTCGGACTCGGGGTTGGTCCTGGCGATGAGGTTATCTGTCCTACCTATACATGGATGGGGTCTATAACACCTGCTCTGATGCTCAATGCAAGACCTGTCTTTTGTGAGGTTGATCCCGGATCATTGCTGATTGATGTTGACGATGTTCGGCAGCGCATTACGACACGGACAAAGGCGATTGTCGCAGTGCATCTGTGGGGTAATGTTTGTGATATGGATGCATTGATGGCACTCAGCGAGGAAACGGGTGTACCTGTGATAGAGGATTGTTCACACGCGCACGGTGCATCTTACAAAGGCAAACCGTGTGGGAGTATCGGACAAGTGGGTGCCTGGAGTATGCAGGGGAGCAAAGCGGTGTCTGCAGGTGAAGGTGGAATGCTTGCCACTAACGACACCACAGTTTTTGAACGCGCGTGTCTATTAGGTCAAGTCAATCGAGCCATCAGCAGTATAGGAGACCCTGTGCTGGATCCCACTGCTCTTAACTATCCACATCTACCGCCTATGGGGTTAGGTGTAAAATACCGCGCGCATCCGTTAGCAATCGGCATCGCTTCAGTGCAGCTACAGAAACTGGATGAACTCAACACAAACCGTCGTGCTTATATTCAGGAAATCACAAACGGATTAAAAGATATTCCGGGTGTCCATCCTATTTCGCGGTATGAGGGTGCGGAACCAGCGGCATTCTTTGGATTTCCTATCCACTACCGCGAGGAAGAGATGCATGGTCTTCCTGCACCAGTTTTTGCTGAAGCTTTACGGAGGGAAGGGGTTTTGGCAAATAATAATCCCTATCCACTCATCGTTGGTGCTGGTGTGCCGGTTTTTTCAGGGAGTTTGCCGAGGAATAGTAATCCGTACCCACTACTTCATACCCTTCCGCTCTTTACAGAGGGACTTGATATTTTTACAAATGGACGTGGTTCTCTCTGTACATCTGAGATGGGTGGAGATTTTGAAGGATACGCCGCAGGTGACCTGCCAATCACTGAAAAAGTTTGTTCAAAACTGATATTTTTGCCACTTTTAACGGAGCCTGTTCCAGAGGCAGCAGCGCAGATACTTACGGCAATTCGTAAGATTTCTAATCACGCAGAAATGTTAACCAATACCCTGACAAATGGAAATGTAAAGAATTTTTAAAAATGCCAGTTGAATTTTCAAATAGAACTCGTACCCAAAATATTAATACCTTGAAGACGGAACCGTTAGATGTATTGGTTATCGGCGGTGGCATCGTCGGTGCAGGCTTAATTCGGGACCTCGCGTTAAACGGGGGAATCAAAGTAGGTCTAATTGAGCAAGCCGATTTTGCCAGTGGTACGAGTGGGGCAAGTTCTCAGCTTATTCATGGTGGGTTTCGCTACCTCGCCAAACGTGAAATCAGTCTTGTGAAACAGGCACGTAGGGAACGGGAAACACTCATTCATATCGCCCCTAATCTTGTTAAACCAATACCTATAGCGATTCTTCGTTACAAGGGTGACCCGTATCCACTTGCCGGGATTCGACTCGCCGCGCAATACTATAATCATCTCTCGAAATCAGATGATGCAGAGAAAGCCAAATTACTTCTTGATGCCCATAAGATTCAAGCTATGGTGGGTCCTGTCGCGACAAACGGACTAAAAGGTTGTGTTGTACTTTGGGATAGCACTGTTGATGATGCAAGATTGACCTTGGCGACTCTCAAGGACGCACATTTGCATGATGGCATTATAGCGAACTATGTCCAGTTCCTTCATTTTGCTGCTAAACCTGACGTGTCAAACCCAATGTATCGCATAACGGCTAAGGATACTATTTCTGGCGAATGTTTTGAAATCTCTGCTCGAAAAATTGTTTCTACAACGGGACCGTGGACCGATCAGTTATGGTGTAAAGACCCAAGTTACGATGGAATCCCGCGATTAGTGAACAAAAATGCTAAAGGAATTCATCTTATTTTGCCGCGCTGTGTTGGTGGAGATACCCCGGTTCAATATGGTCTGGTGACACTCACACACGCAGAAAAGTCGCATAATGGAAAACAACGTGCGATTTTTATTTTGCCCGGTGAGCACAATACCTCTATCGTTGGCACAACCGAAACTACGCCGAAGGGTGAGCTAGAGTCTGTCCGTCCTTCAGCAGAAGAGGTGACGTATCTGCTTTCTGAATCGCAGCGGGTATTTCCAAGTATGTCGTTTGATCGCAGTTCTATTATCGGTACTTATGCAGGCGTACGACCGCTTATCGCTACCAATCAGTCTAAACGGATAGGTGATCGTCATAATTTTGTTTCGAGAGAACATTTAATCACGGAAAGCGCAAGCGGCATCATATATGTTTATGGTGGAAAACTGACTACACACCGTCTGATCGCTGAGGAGACGGTAAACTACCTTGCCGAATCTTTAAACGTCCCTCGTGAATGTAAAACCGCCATTTATCCTTTGTTAAGTGCAATATCTGATGAACTTAACGGGTATGACACACATACAGCAAAACATTCAAATCATCACTCTGCGGCTAACTCGCTTCTGAAGACCGATAAGGAACGTCTCATTCAACGGTATGGAAACCCTGGATATCAGACCATTCAAGAGTTCGTAAGTCAGGATGCTACACTCGTTGAACCGATCACAGTGTCTCTTCCGTTTGTAAAGGCAGAAATACTCTATGCTTGTTGGGGAGAGATGGCAATAACGTTAGAAGATCTGTTGTGGCGACGCACCCGCATCGGATGGACACAAGGACAAGGATTAGACATAGCACTGCAAATAGCACAATTTCTCGGTGAAAGAAACAATTGGAATCAGGAGAGGATTACGGAAGAAGTTGAAAGATATAGGAAGCGCATCCAGTGGTTAAATCATAACTTGTAAAAGATTATTTTAGCCAGAATATGGCTTTGTAGAAAACATGAATTGGTTTCGTTTTGGCAATCCGGAGTTACTCTTTTTTTTATGGGTCGGGTTGCCACTTTTAATTTTGTTGCTTCTTTTTGGATTGCGGATGAAGCGAAAAGCGATGCTTCAATTCCAAAGCAATGTGAATGCAACGCATCTGAAACGACACAAGGTCCAAGCGGCATTGTTGATATTAGGTTATTTTCTGGTAGCCATCGGAATAGCACGTCCGCAGTGGGGTGCTAAACCTGAAACAGTCGCCGAGAAACTTGATGTGATGCTTGCACTGGATATTTCCACTAGTATGCTTGCGACAGATGGAAATTCCGTTCGACGACTAACTCAGGCTAAAGAGGCAATGTTCTCTCTTTTGAAAGAACTTGAAGGAGATCGCATCGGCTTACTCTACTTTGCAGAAGCAAGTGTAGTGGTATGTCCTTTGACGAGTGATGTCAATACGCTCAAAGAATTTTTAGTCGCGATGACCTCTGAAACACTTGTTCATAGAGGCACCCGTATCGGCAATGCAATTGAAATAGCAACTGATCGATTCATTTCAGATGAAAGCGCGTTGACAGCAATAGATACTGATTCTAAAGCACAAAAGGTGTTGATTCTTTTTACTGATGGTGAGGATCATGGTGAAGATGCTATTGCGGCAGCAAAAATGGCAATACGGGAGGGTGTGCATATCTATTGTGTCGGTGTTGGCACTTCCGATAAGCCGGTTCCGATACCACTTGCAGTTGAAAGCGAGGGATATAAGCGGGATGTCAATGGACAATTGGTTCTTACAAGGTTGAATGAGGAACGCCTGCGCGAAATTGCCAAATCGGGAAATGGGAACTATTATCATGCAAACGAGGGTATTACTCAGTTAATGAAAGATTTATCACGTCTTGAAAAGCAAAAATATAGGATTCGTTCTGATGGTGAATATCAAGAACGGTTTCAATGGTTTGTGGGTTTAGCACTAATTCTCTTGGTAGGTGAATTGCTTGTTCAGAGATGGATAAATCGGAAGGAAGATAATAGAAGTTAGAAACGTTATTACTTCTTCAACTTTGTTGCGAAACGAATATGATGATTATGTTTTCTTATGAATCAGGCCACCGGGTCGGAACCGCATTAGTAGAATTAGAATAATGCCAAAAATGAGGAAACGTGCTTCGGCAAGTTGGGGTACAAACTCAAGAATTCCACGTAGGATTTCACCTAAAGATGCAAGAATAACTCCACCTATAATAGCCCCTCTAAGATTACCCATCCCTCCGAGAACAACCATGCAAAGAATCAGGATAGATTCCCAAAATTCAAATACCTCCACAGAAAGATTAGACTGGAGTTGCGTAAAAAAAGCACCACCTAGTGCACCGATAGCTGCACTGATAGCAAAGGCAAGCGACTTATAACGACTGATATTGATTCCCATACTTTCCGCTGCTTGCTTATCTTCTCGGATGGCGACCCACGCCCTTCCGACACGCGAGTGTTGTAATCGATGAGTGACAAATATAACCAAGACTGCCAAGATGAGAATATGGTAATAGTGGTATATATTTCTATTGAGTTCCATTCCGAAAACCGTAACTTTTGGAATAGCGTTGACCATCCCATTTACATTTCCGATAAGCCATTCTTCATTTTTAACGATTTGATAAAGCAATTCTGCGAACCCGAAGGTGACAATCGCGAAATAGTCACCAGTGAGGCGTAACGTAGGTATCCCTCGCAACAATCCCCAAAGTGCGCCATTCAGAACAGCGATCGGAAGAGCGATCCAATAACTAAACCCGAAACGCGTCATCAAAAGTCCCACGGTATATCCACCTACCAGATAAAATCCGACATATCCGAGATCCAACATCCCTGTAAACCCACAAACGATATTTAAACCAACTGCAAGAAGGATATACAGCACAGTAAATGCAAGAATGCGGAGAGTAGAACTTGCTCCCGGAATAGGGAGATCAATACCGTAATTACTGTCCAGAAAGCGGACAATGTAATCTGTAGCGTACAAAAGCAGCGGCAAACTACATATTAGGAGACAAATAACGATTTTTTTCGGTGTTAACTTATATCGCATGACACTCTATTCCGTATAATCATTATACATGTATAACACATAGTGATGGATGTCCTGTATTTATGCGCGATCGCTTGTGGATTTTCCAAACAGTCCAGAGGGACGAATAAGAATAACGGCAATCATAATAATATAGGCAAACGCTAACTTATACCCACCAGAGATATATCCACCCCCAAAGGCTTCAGCTAACCCTATTATGATGCCTCCGAGCATCGCACCAGTGATGTTCCCAATGCCTCCAAGGACCGCAGCTGCAAATGCTGCAATCCCTTTATGGTAGCCCATTGTAGGCATAATAGCTTCCCGCAAACCGACCATCACTCCAGCGAAAGCACCTAACGCTGAGCCAATAGCAAATGTTACCGAAATGACCTGATTCGTCTTGATACCCATTAAATTCGCCGCCACTGAATTTTGTGCACAAGCACGCATCGCTTTACCAATTTTTGTTAAGTGAACCAATCGGTTTAGAGCAATCATTAACACAATTGCAAGAAGAATAATAAAAACATCGGTATATGGCAAGATTGCACCGCCAGGGAGCGGAATAGCGTTCACAATTTCACCTGTTTCCGTAATTTTACTGAGAAAAATAGCGGGTTTAGATTCATCAGGAAATGAACGATGTCTTGACGACCATATCATCCTTGCGAGGTTTAAGAATGTTAACGAGACACCGATAGCCGTAATCAAGGCAGATAAACGTGGGGCATTGCGAAGAGGACGGTACGCTATTAAGTCAATTAACATTCCCAACGCCGCACAGAGAAGCATGCTTATCGGCAGAGCTACCCAAAAAGGGATGTGCAAAACTGTTACGAGAACTAGCGCAAAATAGGCACCCAGCATGAAAATCTCGCCATGGGCAAAGTTAATCAATTGGATGATACCATAAACCATGGTATAACCGACAGCAATAAGGGAATAGATACCACCTTGAACCAAGCCATTAATAAATTGCTCTAAAAATTCGGACATATTCTTAAATCTCTATTTTTCCCAAAGCGAACCAGAACGCTTTGTTACTCCTGGGACTCTAAGTTAAGCATTTGCTGTGGAGCAGTGGCAAATTTACTATCTTTAACAATTTTGACGTAAGCAGGTTTATTAACAGTGTCGCCATTTTTATCAAAATAAGTTAAACCGGTAATCCCTTTGTATCCTTCTTCCGGTGTATCTAACGATGCCAAATAATCACGAATAGCTTTTCGATTTTCCAAGAGGGAAGCCTCTTTCTTATAAGTTTTTTCAATAGCCTCAGCAATCATACCCACAGCATCATACGAGAGGGCTGCCCATGTATCAGGCTCAATACCGTTGTAATCATTTTTAAATGCCTCCGCAACTCGTAGTGCTTCTCCTCCTCCTTCGCTGAATATAAAAGGCGTTGTTAGATAAGTACCTTCTGCTGCAGTCCCTGCGACTGTGAGGAAATCCGTTGAATCCGCGCCATCTGCTGCGAAAAATTGCTGGGTGAATCCAACCTGACGCCCTTGTTTGACAATGAGCCCTGCCTCGCTATAGAGTCCGGGAATAAAGATAAGGTCTGGCTTCTTCGCTTTAATACCAGTCAACTGCGCTTTAAAATCGGTACTGTTTCTATCATACGCTTCAGAAGCGACAATGTTAATTCCAATTTTATTGGCGGCTTCGGTAAAACCGTTTCGAAGCCCACGTCCATAATCATCATTATCAAATAATATGGCAACAGATTGAATTTCAATTAAATATTTTTTAATATATTCAGCCACGAATTTACCCTGAAAATCATCTCGATACAAATTCCTAAATGTCCACTCGCTCTTTCTACAAACGTCTACATTTGTTGAACCGGGTGATAATTCGACAATACCAGCATCTTTGTAAATTGGTCTACCGGCTATGGAACATGAACTGTTAAAATGTCCTACGACTGCAAGAAACCGTCTGCTATCAGCGATTTGATTGGCAACATTACTGGCATCCTTCGGTTTGCCAGCATCATCTTTAAAGACAAGTTTCAAGGTCATGCCGTTAATACCCCCAGCCTCATTGATCTCTTTCGCTTTAAGTTGGGTGCCCCGTTTAATCATTTCGCCAAACGCTGCTCCACTGCCTGTAAACGGACCTGCCACTGCCACTGCTACCTGATTTTCAGTTTGGCATGCCGAAATACATACTATTCCGGCTAACAGAAGGATTACAAACCAATAATTTTTCATCTCGTGTTTACTCCTATGTTGTTATGAGTCGGCTGAAATTAACGAAGCATTATGATGCTCCTGTTACAGAGAACTTCTCTACTATCTGATATTTCTCAAAAGCACTCAGAAGTCAGTATCTATCAATGGTCTTTCAATACGCGGTTATGAAAATGCTAAGAAATGCCAATTGATATGCCCCCAATATGTGAAAAATACACCTTATTTTCAATACAAAATAGAATAAAATCGTCCATTATATCGGTTTTTCATAGGTATTTCGTATTGATGTTATTAGGTTTAGAGAAATTAGAAAACTTTCACTCATGTTAAATATGTGTGCGTTTATTTTCACGAAGTCAATGGTCATAGGGGTTAAAAGTTGCATTTGCACTTATTTTTTACATGATCTGAACAATTGTGAGAAATGTCAGCTATTTTCTATTTTCAGCAACGACTTGCCTAAAGTCAAATTTAAATGCCAATTTTTCCAGTTTACCATCTGCCCCTTCTACGAGTATTTCTGGGACAATAATCCTCATATCTGTTGTATCAAGGTTAAGACGATCAAAGATTATAAGTCCACGTCGCTTTGCACCACGGAACAACTTACCACTTTCAAACAGACTCTCCGCAACGACAGTTTGTCCTTCCTCCAATGCAGCAATATCCAAGTAAGTTTGGTAGTATGGATAATGACTACGATACGGAGGATGATGATACGGGTATGTTCTTGTGGAGGCAGTTTCAGGCTCAGATTGAGTCACGTTGTCGTAAAGGTCTTCAAAGTAATCATAAGATAGGTTTGCGTATTGAGCACCACTTTTATCCATCAGTATTGCTGATTCTTCAACCAATACCCGTGGCGTTTCAAGGTTGTGAACAGTCATTTCAAAAACTGTATAGATAGGTTCAACATTACCACTGTTACCAACAAATAAATACGGGTTGACATGCGGATTATCAGTTAAGGCGAATATTTCCACCTCATGAAGTGGTTGGATAGTAACAGCGACGCCTTTCTGTTGAATGGTAACAGCACCTGTTTCTGTATCCACATTGCTATTAACATGTCCTTCAACCGGTTCTATGTAAACATCAACAGATGGCTGCGGTTTTATAGCACAACCTGCTAATAACGCTCCGACCAGAATAAGCGTGCCGAAGCGTAAGAGATTTATATGCGGACTTTTCAAAATGTTATATATCATGACTTTGTCCTCCTTCCATCACCGTTAATCATTTATATTTTACAGGATGCAAGTTTTATTATCAATCGTTTTTATTAGTTTTTTCTAATTTTTGATAACGTGATGCCAAATTCAGTACAATTCCATGCGTACATTTTACAGGATGCAAGTTTTATTGTCAATCGTTTTTATTAGTTTTCAGGGCTATTTAGTTTTAGACTTTTTGTCCATTTTAGACGAAAAGTCGCGATTCGGAGATCGCTCGGACAGCGGAAAGTCTTAGATTGAAAATCTAAATATTCGGAGAACTAAATAGCCCTGTTAGTTTTCTCTAATTTTTGATAACGTGATGTCAAATTCAGTACAATTCCACCCCATACACCTGAAATAACCATTGCTACAATTGAGAACGCTGCACTCGGAATTGTTATTACAACCAGACGTATCAATTCAATCACACCAGCACTTCCCCCTTTGGCGAAACGGTATCCAAAAGAATCAATAATCTGTTTAGCACGGTATCTTTCATCATAAGAGAGCGGCATATAGAACAATTCTTTGGCAGCACGAAATAGCGAGTAGTCAAGTGCTTTAAAAGTTAGAAAGGCTCTTGCACTAGTGCGAAGCGATGGTTTTAGAGTTAGAACAGACCATTGAGCAGATGAACTATTGGTATACCGATATGAATAATTTTTAAAGAGACGAATCGGAGTGCAATCGGCACAACAATCAGTTGCATAATTGCTGATATTGCCCCAAGCATCGCATAAAAGCTACCGAAATACGCTGTTCTGGTATCTGTAACAGGAATCTCCGTTTCCACCAGACCTTTGAATCGAAGTTCAAGGACAGTTGAGATGACTTGAGTACTTAGGATCAGTAGACCTATGAACACCAAATATTTAGAACTAAAAAACGTTTTCAGACCTAAGTGTCCACGTCGTCCGCCTTCTTCAGCAACAGTCGGTTGCGGTTCTCCAGCAAGGGTGTAAGCGATAATGCCAAAAATCGCTGCTGGTATGAGGGAGCCAGCAGCGAATAAAAGTAGTTTTTCTGAACCTAAAGCTTCTGCCCATCTTGCAACAAGCATCCCTCCCACAACGGAGCCAACTGAGGCGACCGCACAAAAAGGCCCATTAATGATTTTCGCTTGTTTAGAGGTAAGAGTGCTGTTTACGAAAGACCAAAATTGTTCAATGATGATGACAATGTACGCTTCACGAAAAACATAAATTATAGCAGCAGCGAAACCTATTTCCCTCAAAAGTGCTATATAGCACCCTAAGATCAAAACTCCTGATAGAACGGAGGTGACCGCCAAGGTGCGTGTTGCACCTATCCACGAAAGCAAACGTCCATAAATGTAGAGAATCAGAAGGACACTTGGTGGGACAGCCACCATAGCGCGTGAAAGGTTCTTTGCCGTGTATACTTCAATGAATAGGGAATCTGAGACAGCGCGGATAAATTCATAACCACACAAGAGAAAACTCGCAGCAACTGAGATTGAAAGCGCAGCAAAAATGATACGTTTTGGAAACATCAACAAACTCTTAGAAGTAGCAAAACACTCTGAGGTTCTATTTTTCTATCCATATTAGATGGAAATTCAGGATTGTCATCGTCGTCACGAAAGGGAATCCTCAGAAGGGCGCGGGTTGTGAACCCAATGCCCACTCGGATCGCTTCCTCTTGCTATAATAGCCCGTTGGTTCCAATTGTTGGCAGCATGGACTTCCGGCGGGACAAATCGCATCGTTAAGCCACATCGTCTGCGATCAGAGGTATTCGGTTCCGATCCATGCAATAGTAGATCGGAATGCAGTGAAAGCTGCCCCGCTTTCATTTCAAATGGCATAGGAATATCACCAAACTCTTCAGGCTCAAGAACTGTCTGGCTAAGCACGTTCTTTTCTTCAGCTGTACTCCGTTCAAAGGCGATCTGTCCATGCAGGTGCGATTTGGGAATAACTGTCATTGCCCCGTTTTCAACCGACGCATCATCAATCGCGAGCCATACAGTTACGGTTTTGCTTGGTGAGAGAGGCCAATAAGAAGCATCCTGATGCCAACTTACCTGTTTTTCTTCGCCCGGGAGTTTGCAGAAGTAATGTGTTCCCCAACAGATAAGATTTTCACCGAGTATCTCTTGGACATAATCCAGTATTCTGTCTTCAGTAATGAGGTCATGAATGCCAGCACAACGTGTATGCCATCCGTTAATGGAATAACTGTTTCCACCTTCTGCCGAGACTTTTTCCATAAGCTGGTTGAAGTACTCACGGTGTTGAGAGATTTCTGCTTCGGAAAAAACATCTAATGGACAGATAAACCCCTTTTCATTAAAGTGTTGAATTTGGTCAGGTGTTAACGTTGATGGATTTTCGTTTTCAACAGGAAAAAACTGTAATTTGCGTTTGAGTTCCGGCATTGCATCCGTAATTGCCATTGAAGAATTCTCTCTTAATTTAATTGCATAGTGTTGATCGGTATTTCGCTGTATAGGAGTATCATTGTGTTATGATACCCTATCTGAATCCCATTGTCAACCTTATTCTATAGGTAGCAGGACTTTCATTTCACTGTAGGAGTATCTATCAATCCATGTTTCTCCTTGATGTGAAGAATCTGATTTGCTTTTATATCGAAAAACCTATCCGTGTGTCCGCTTTGCCAGTGGAGTTCAAGTTTGTCAATCTTTGTGTTTTCCGCAAGTCCAAAGTGTACGCGCAGATCGTTTTGTGATAGATAACTGGAGCCACTATGAACCTCTTTGACAACTGAAAGCGCCCCTGATTTTAGAGTAATTTTCGTGCCGATGCCGGATGTGCTGCTCTGCGTGCCGATGGTGTGAATTGTAATCCAATTGTTGGAATTTCCACCATCGTTACGGAGCAGCTTTGCGGGTTGATTAGAGTGATTGAGAAATATATCAATATCTCCATCATTATCGTAGTCACCGAAAGCTGCACCTCGTCCTACCTTTTTCGGAAGTTGTGTCAGCCCAACTTCAACGGAAACATTGGAAAAGACATGTGTACCATCTCGGTGATTGTTCTCAAAAAGCAGATCTGTTTGTGCATAAGTGGCATCCGAAAATAAATTGATGTTGTCCTGTAGATGTCCGTTAGATACAAAGATGTCTTGCAGTCCATCATTGTTGTAATCAAAAAACTCAACTGCCCACTTGAAATAAGGCACTGTTACTGCCCCAATCCTTGCAGCATAGGATACATCAGTAAAATATTGTGCCTTTTCATTATGAAAAAGAAGCATAGGTTGAGAAGGGGCATTGCTTACGACCAAATCAAGGAATCCATCGTTATCGTAATCTCCAAAAGCACTCCCCATGCCACTTCCAGGGATACCATTTTCGTCATATCCGGTTCCAGTTAAGTCTGTCACATCAGTAAATGTTCCATTGCCATTATTTTGGTAGAGCAGATCAGGTTCCATGTCATTAGCGATGTGCAAATCAGGGTCGCCATCGTTATCATAATCACCAACTGCGACAGCAAGTCCGAGACTGCGATGTGAAATACCTGCAACTTTTGTTACATCTGTGAAGGTGCCGTCTCCGTTATTACGGTAGAGGATATCAGGTTCGCTCTTAAAAATACTTTTATCAATTTGGTCTACAGGGCTACAATAGATGCGGACTCCGCGGGATTCCCACCCACGATCATTAGATGTAAAATATATCATGTAGTTTACAACATAAAGGTCTACATATCCATCCATATTGTAATCAAGAAACGCGCAACCAGTTCCCCACCGTTTATCCCCGACACCTGCTTTTTCGGTGATGTCGGTAAAAGTCCCATCACCATTGTTGTAATAAAGTCGATTGATTCCGAAGTTCGTTACGTATATTTCGGGATAGCCGTCATTGTCAATATCTGCGGCAGCGCATCCGACTCCGTATCCAATATCACCAACGCCTGCTTTTTGCGTCACATCAGTAAAAGTGCCGTCTCCGTTATTTTGATAAAGTACATTTTTCGGTGGCTGAGTGTGATTTGAAGCGGATTCTGTTGCTTGGTTAGGTGAAAGAATGTGTGTGGCGTTGACGATATATAGGTCAAGGTTTCCATCAACGTTATAGTCAAAAAAGAGTGCACCGGATCCGAGTGTTTCAATGAGATATTTTTCACCACTTCTGCCATCAACATGCCGGAAATCAATTCCCGCACTGCTTGTTACATCAACGAATTGGACTTCTGTGTAGACTGGAGGACTCAAGAAAATCAAATATAGAAATAGATAGTAGACACATTTCATTTTTTTGATGTTGTTAGGAGTGAAACCTGCTTTTGACGGGCTTTTTTTGCTTCATTATCTAACCCAAGATGCGTGTAAACTGTGGCGAGTGTATCCCAATAATTCGCTTCATTTGGAGAGAGTTTTGTTGCAGTTTGTGCATGGGATAGTGCTTTATCAAGATGTTTCTGCAAGTCAGTATAGCAGACAGCGATGTTATTATGTGCAATAGCAAGGCTTTCATCGGCAGAGATTGCTTTTTGATAAGCACCAATTGCGAGTTTCAATTTTCCCTGTTTGTGGTAGGCATGTCCTAAGTTGTAGTGGGCAGTGGCTAAAGTCGGAGATAAGGAAATTGCGCGTTTATAGTTTTCAATCGCTTTTTCATATCGCTGCCGTGTTAGATACAAAATACCGAGATTATTATATCCTCTTGGGTCGTCAGGATAAATTTTGACCCATTTCTGTGCTTTTGCAAGAAGTGGGTCGGTGTGACGGAGAATTTTGAAGAATGTCATTGTTGATGCTGCTTTATCCTTCTCTCCGCGTTTTATATATACTTGGGCAAGTTGGTAATGCGCATCCGTGTTATCATGCTGAAGTGCAATAACTTTTTCAAACTGAGTTACCGCATCATCAAAACGTTTCTGTTTAGCATATACCTGACCTAATCCCAAAATAGCACCTATTCCACTCGGATTAAGACGAGCTGCCTCTAAATAAGATTTTTCTGCTTGGGAAAGAAGTCCTTGTTTCAGGTATGCCTCAGCAAGTCCGTAATGTGCATCTGACCATTTTCTGTCAATTGCGATAGCCTGTTTAAATGTTTTGGCAGCAAGAGGGAATGTGCCTTGTTTCAGATAAACCAACCCGATATTATAGTGTGGTTCTGCTGTCTTTGGGGTTAACTCTAACGCTTTTTTATATGCATCAAGTGCAGCATCATATTGTTTGAGTTCCGAGTGGGTGATTCCGAGTGCGTTATAAATAACAACAGAATTTGGGTTGAGTGTGATGGAATTTTTATATTCTGATACTGCCTTTTCAAATTCTTCTAACACGTAGTAAGCGGATGCTTTCTGATAATGCACCTGAGCAAGCCAGTTATCTTCCGCATCCGCTTTTTGTGAGCGAATTGATTCATCAAAAGCCTTAAGTGCCTTCTGATACTGACCTTCTTCCAAGTATGTTTTGCCACGTTGGTAGTGTTCGTCATCTCGGTTGGCTAAAGCAATGTTTCCTATAACACTACAGAGAATGAAAAAAGTGATGTATTTTCGCATACTCACCTCGGCTTTGTACGCTGGTAAAACATCTCTGATGTGAAGGAGTCAGTTCACCTGCCAAGTTCATTCTTTTCGGCGGTAGTCTGTTTTAATAGCACCCCATGTTGTAGTTAGTTTTTCAGCGGGTTCTACCGGTAAAAATTCGCCATCTTTGATGGAGTTAATTTCTGCTTCGGAAAGGATTCGGTTAAAGAGAAATACCTCATCAATGGTGCCAGTGAAAAATTCAGTACCAGGGTGTCTTGCACCGACCATAATTGAACCACCAATCTCAATGATTTGTGCTGGTTCATTACCGGTACCTACTTTATTACCATCATAGAAAATTGCAGCCTCAGATTTAGTGTCATGTGTTACAGTGATATGCACCCAATCTTCGGGTTGATCTACATCGGAAATAACTTCTGGAGACCAACCTGGATCTTTAGAATAGAGATAAGTTTTTTTATTATTGTTATTAAAAATAGTTGCCCATACAAGTTCGCCAGCAGAAACCATATAGTTCCATTCACTAATTTGCGAATCTCCACGTTTGACCCAAAATACCACTGAAAACTGTTCCCTTAGCTGCAAGGTGTCGTTGATAGGCACCATCACATGCTGCCCTTTTGTGCCATCGAATTCAAGTGCCTTGCCACCGAATTGTCCATCAACCCATGATGGATTACTGATGAGTTCTCCATCATGCCCATAAGTAGAACCATCTCCAGCAGTATCACCTTCTCCTTCATCAAAGGATGGATATAACACAAGGGATTTATCGTCTAAACCTGCGTCCGATGGTGAGGTAATGATGAACAGTGTCAATATTGTAACTAATACCGTTGTGATTTTTATCCATTTAAACACAGCCGAATCCTCCTTAACAGGTTTAATTCTTAATTAATTGTTGTTAGCCAAATTTACACATAATACCGATTCTGATAAATAAACTACCATTACGGAGTATTTATGACATTTTAGAGCGCACCTTATGTTGGGTATAAGAGGCGCAATGAATTGCGCGACTACAAACGGGTTTTTTGTTAATGTGATGCCATCATTCAGAAATGGTATAACAAAAACTTGCAACCACAAATTGTTTAACAAGCACCACATTTTTTACAAACTGTGGTATCACATGAACTTGTCATATAACCTTTTTCATGTTTGTTGTGTTCAAGTTGCAGGAATTGCGGTTTAACGTTTAGGTCAAGATGATCCCAAGGGTTTACTTCGTCGAATTCGCGTTTACGTAGTGCGTAGAAATCTGGAGCCAATCCGTGTTTACGAAAAGCATTGTTCCATGATGTGCCACGGGCAATTTCCAAAATAACTTTTCCGAGTCTTCGGTCGCCGCGTGCAAAAACTGCTTCTTGATGTGCCATGCGCGCACTTGCAGAGGATACTTTGATACTACCAAGACTGTTGATCTCTCGCTTCAGATAGTCAAGTTTTTTAGCGATAGTTTTTGGTGGTTCCATTGGCACCCATTGGAACGGTGTATGTGGTTTTGGTACCATGGGTGAAATAGTGAAACTGATACGACCAATCTTCCCTGTTCGTTTAGCATGCGGCAGTAGAATTGTGCGCATCTCTTTCGCCATTTCCGCAATTGCTGCCACATCTTTGGGTGTTTCGTAGGGGACACCGATGAGGAAATATAAGCGTAGGTTGAGAATGTCGCGTTTCAGTGCCTCTTCAAAAACATGATAGAGTCGTTCTCTGGGTATTGCCTTATTTATAACTTTTTGAAGTTCCTCAGTTGCCACTTCAGGCGCGATCGTGATTGTACCTTGCTCGCTATCGGCAAGTGCGTCAAGAAGGGGTGCCTCAACTGTTTCTGCGCGGAGTGAGGCGCAAGAGATTCGGAATCCGTTTTCAACCAACCCCGACGCGATCTCATTTATCTGCGGGTGGTCGGAAATTGAGGCACCAACTAACCCGATCCTATCTGTAATACCTTTTGCTTTTTCTGCCAATGCAAGTGTGTTTTCTACGGAGCGGTGTCTTGGCCATCGGCGTGCGTAATCTGCCACGCAGAACCGGCACTGCCTGCCACATCCACGCACAATTTCAATCAAATGTGCATTTGAGAACTCAGTATTGGGGGTATGAATGTGTGTGCAAGTCTCCACATTATCAAGAACTGGTACAGCTACAGAGCGAATTTTCATCGGAAACCCCGGTTTCGGGTGGACCTGCTTAACTTTCCCATCTGAGTCGTAATTGACATCATAAAAACTCGGAACATAAAATCCAGGTTCCGTGGCAAGTGATTTCAGTAGGTCTGCTTTAGGGGCATTGGACATTTTCCATTCATGGAATCTATCCATGAGTTCATGGATTATCAGTTCAGCTTCACCTACGACAAAGACATCAATGAAATCAGCCAATGGTTCTGGGTTATAGGAGATGTTAATTCCACCTGCAATGACGAGCGGATCCCACTCTGTACGTTCTTCAGTGAGCTGCGGGATGTTACCTAACGCCAACGCGCGTGGAATATTGATATAGTCAGACTCAAAGGAGACAGAAAACCCAACAATATCAAAAACGTGAAGCGGGGTTTGCGTTTCCAGAGAGAAGAGAGGTGTCTTCTGTTTTATGAGTTCGCGAATATATTGAGGTTCCGGTATGAAAACGCGTTCACAGGCAGTATCAATACGACTGTTCAAAGTAGTATGTATTACCTGAATTCCCAAACTTGACATACCGAGTTCATAAGTGCTGGGGTAGACCAGAGCGAACTTGTTAGATTTTCTGAAATGTTTAGACGCGCTTTGTCCTTGCCCCGGATATTTTTCGGTTTTTAACAGGTGTTGCACGTGCTGGCGTAAATCCAATTGAATTCCTCTTTGGTTAAAGTATATGTGAACAAGATTAGGCTGATGTAGAATTAGTTTCTACGTTTATCCCTTTTCTGTTGAACACGCAGGAATGCTGGGATGTCCCACTGTTTTTCACGGTTCTGTTCTTGTTCTCCATTCGCAGCGTTTTCATTGTTTTCAGGTTCTTCCTGTTTTCCAGATTGTGTCGGTTTTTCCTGACGATTCGAATTACGTTGAACTGTTGAACCGCGCGCACCTTCGGACCTTCTTTCCTCTGGTTGTCTGTCCCAGGCTGGTCGTTGCGATCCATGTTGCGCACGTCCGGCACCTCCTGTCTCTGTATTCCGAACACGACTCCCCTGAAGCATAGGGTTGGGTTGTTGTCCACCTCCACCTTGTGGGTTATATCCACCCCCACGATTTCCTAATAAATTTGTATCTGCCGGTGAGTCAAAACCGGTAGCAATTACAGTAACCAACACTTCATCGCTGAGTTCCAATTCATCCTTGTAGACTAACCCAAAGATCGGTTGTGCATCCTCGGATGCATCCACAATGACTTTCATGGTCTCATCCAATTCGTGCATCGTAAAATTGGGTGGAGAGGTGATATTAACAATCATCCCAACAGCACCTGCAATGCTCGTTTCCTCAAGTAAGGGTGAGGAGATAGCTAAAGATGCTGCTGCTTGTGCGCGGTTATCACCAGTTGCCTGTCCCATACCCATCAGGGCAGTTCCAGCATCACGCATCACTGTTTCCACATCGGCAAAGTCAACGTTAATTTCACCTGTTTCCGTAATGATATCGGATATACTCTGAACACCATGTAATAGAATTTCGTCACCGATCTTGAACGCTTCAGGTATTGGGAGTTTTCTGTCGATTGTGTCAATCAGGCGTTGGTTTGGGACTACGATGACAGAATCAGCACTGTCGCGTAACTTTTTCAATCCAATTTCTGCCTTTTCTGCACGGTGCCGTCCTTCAAAATTGAAGGGACGCGTTACCACGCCAATCGTCAAAGCTCCTTTTTCCTTTGCAAGAGCGGCTATAATTGGGGCTGCACCAGTACCAGTGCCGCCACCCATTCCAGCAGCAACAAATACCATATTGGCAGCGTCAACTATTTCTTGTAAGTGTTCTCGGTCTTCCTCAGCAGCCCTTTCACCTATTTCAGGATTGGCACCTGCGCCTAATCCTTTAGTTGTGTTCATCCCAATTTGAACTGGCGTAGCTCCATGGCATGAACTGAGTGCTTGTTTGTCAGTGTTTACAGCATAAAACTCTATGCCAGTGAGTCCGGCTTCAATCATTCGTCTAACAGCATTTCCGCCTGCTCCACCTACACCGATAACCTTGATTTTTGCGCTTGTTTTATCAAATTCTTCTTGTTCAAAATCTATCATTTTAGTATTTTAGTCACCATTGGACAACACATCCAGGTGCCTCCGCTGCATTATTGCCGCCGCTTGATTCGTCGTTGGAACGTTGCCTAACGAACGGTAACCTAATTCCTCCTTTGCATAGCCATTTTATTCGGTAAACACTACAACCAGCATATAACTTTACACGCCTATGGATTCCTTACCCATATCGGACAAATTTGAAATCCGAAATACGCACAACTCCCATTGTTAATATATCTGAATTTCCTTTTATTTCGGATATAGTTTTAATTGTTAGAGAGGCATTCAACTTACCTGCAGTAGATATATAATATATAGATTATACAAGTAATCCAAAATTAAATCAATACAATGCGTAATTAGGTTTGTGCATCAATTAGAATTTACAGGTCTTTCTAGTACCCGAACCATTCCTTAATACGACGGAAAAACCCGCCCATAGGGCTTGAACCGCGCCTTAATGCTTGAGCTTGTTTTTCTTCACGGCGTAAGGCTTCTCCGTACATTGCTAACCCAAGACCTGTGGAATACATCGGATAATTTACGCGATCCATTAACCCCTTTAGTTCCGTTGGATATCCGACCTGAACGCGAATCTGCAGCATATGCTCTGCAAGTTCTGTCAAACCATCCATAAGTGCTGTCCCACCGGTCAACACAAGTCCACCGGGGAGTTGCAAATCACCGAGTTCATTGGCAATTCCATCAAGAATTTCAACCATGCGGTATTCAATTATTTGTGCCAATTCAAGCCGATTGACAAATTTTGGCGGAGTTGAACCTGTTGTGATAGGAATAGGGTTTGTGTCGTCTTCTGGCACCCACTCTGTCCATGCACAACCGCGGTGTAGTTTCATCTCTTCAGCCATAGGCAGCGGCACCTTTAAATATTGCGCGATGTCGTTTGTTACGTGTTGTCCGCCAACTGGAAATACAATTATGTGTTGGATAGCATCTTCTTTATAAATAATGATTTCAGTTGTTTGGTCTCCGATGTCTGCAAGTGCTATGCCAACTTCACGTTCATCTCTCTGTAAGACAGACTTCGCGGAAGCGAGTGGGGCAACAGCAAGCGTTTCCACACTTGGGATCTCTGCACTTTCAACACTGTTTAACAAACTTTGAATTCCGCTGGTGTTCCCAGTAATTATGTATGCATTTGTTTCTAAGCGAGACCCCGACATCCCGATAGGTTCTTTAATTCTATTGTGCATGTCTATCACAAAGTTTTGCTCAATAACATGTAGAATGTTCTGTCCATCAGGTATCGCAGCAATCGTTCTTGCGGATTGCACGGCACGATCCACATCATCTTTCGTGATCTGTGTAGCATTTTTTACTGTTATCACACCGAGCGACGTTTGTCCAAAGATATGGTTGCCAGAAATGCCCAAACACACCACCTCTATGTTTACACCTGCCATGAGTTCTGCTTCAGAGATTGCTTCGCGAATTGCTTCTGCAGTTAGATTGATGTCAACCACTACACCTTTTCGCAACCCCTTTGAATTTGCAGAGCCGACACCGATAATTTCCATTTGCCCATCTAACCCCGGCAGTGTATGGCATACTACTACAGAAATTTTACTTGAGCCAATGTCCAATCCGGTGATTATGGTTCCTTTTGCCATCTATTTGCTCTCACCTCCTAAATAAAGTGTATCTTCATATCGTGCATCTAAATATGTATATTTTTCTGATACGGACGCACCCTTAGTGTTTGCAAGTGTCTTTTTTGGTTTTATTGCCACTGACATCTCTTTCTCTTTTTGCAGGACAAGGAGTGCATTTTGTTTTACAAACAACCCAACATGATGGATTCCAGTTTTAAATAAATCTTCTGAAATCCACACTGGCATAGGTAAACTATCATATTCAAGTGTAATTTTCTGAGGAATGCGCGCGTCAATACTCTTGAGGTGTTTTGCCAGTTTGAGTTCTTTTGATTTTACGTGCTTCAGAATTTCAATCCCAATTTGTGTGGTTTTTGTATTGATCTGTTTGCCAATTTCAGGCAACTTTTTACCTTCATCCGCTATTAGAAT
The DNA here is from genome assembly GCA_965237835.1 of Candidatus Poribacteria bacterium. Lineage (GTDB taxonomy): Bacteria > Poribacteria > WGA-4E > WGA-4E > WGA-3G > MSPOR6. Next base: position 4,623,319 of record OZ250160.1, read on the forward strand.
CATCTGACTGAACTGATCGGACATTATAGATTCTAGTACATGTCCCTCTTTATCTATCAAGTAAAAATGATCCTCGTTATTATGTTTCACTTTTGTCAGATGAGTGCTTTTGGATTCCGCGGAATTATCCAACATAAACTTTATCCGTGCCAAGGGTTTCCGCTCTGTAACTTCAATGGTCAGCTGCCGTTTCATTAAATTTTTTGAAACTCGAACATCCTTGAGATAACTGAGATTTTCCTTTAAGAATGTAGCCGTTTTTGACTCCGAATCTGTTACGATATTATCCAAATTTTCACCTAACACATCATAAATCTGTCCTTTAGTATAATGTAAATTTCCAAATAGTGCAAATGATACGTGCTCAACATTAAAAAAAATGAGTAGAATTTTACCGAAAAACAGCAAGGTTACGAACGAAATTCCGAAGATTATTATGCGTCGGGCACGGTATTTAGACGTCCGAACTCTTCTCTGATTGAAAATTCGATGGGCGGGTCTATCTTTTCTTCTTTTTCGGTTTCTTAGAAGGTTCATTTGTATATTAACTCATTTCCGATGCGCGTCTACTTAAAAATTTGTGTCCGACATTCACTATATCTCCTGCTCCGAGCGTTATAACCAAATCATTCGGTTGTGTAATTTCCATGAGACGATCCACTACTTCATCCGTATCGGACACGTAAATAACATTCGGATGTCCATGTGCTTCAATTGCACGTGCTAAGTTTTCACCAGTCACATTTTCGATCGGCTTTTCACCTGCGCCATATATTGACGTAACAATGAGAATATCTGCCTGATAAAAAGATCGAGAAAACTCATCAGCAAGGGCACTAACTCGTGCATATCGATGCGGTTGGAAAACAGCCACAATACGTCTGTTGTAACCTTCTCTGGCACCTTGGAGTGCTGCCATTAATTTTGCGGGATTATGCGCGTAATCGTCAACAACAACTATATCATCAACGGTTCCCAACACTTCAAACCGACGGTGTACACCTTGAAAAGATTCAAGCGCGTCCCGAATTTTCTCAAACGGAATTTCCAACTCAAATCCTACAGCTATTGCAGCCAATGAGTTTGAGATGTTATGCCGCCCTGGCATCATAAGATGTACTTTACCACACACTTCACCTTGGTTACGAACTTGATAGCGGGAGGTGGGTCCGTCAATCTCAATTTCCTCTGCAATTAAGTCCGCACGTGTGTCAAGTCCGTATGTCATGTATTTTTTTTCGACTTGTGGAATAAACTTTTGGATATTCTCTTGATCAAGGCACAAAACAGCAGTACCATAAAAAGGCACTTTGTTGATAAATTTTAGAAACGTTTTTTCTATTTCTTCAATGCTGTTGTAATAATCCAGATGATCGGCATCAACAGATGTGACAACAGCAATAGTCGGATAAAACATTTCGATTGACCCGTATGCCTCATCTGCTTCTATTACCATCACATCACCGTGTCCACTCCGTGCATTACTTCCATTGACTAACTTGCCACCTACAACGACAGTTGGGTCAAGTGTTGCCAAGACAGCAGCGGTCATTGCTGTTGTCGTTGTTTTTCCATGGGTGCCACTGACAGCAACGCTATAACGTACACGTGTGATCTCATTCAGCATTTCTGCCCCGCGTATAATGGGGATTTTTGCATGCATTGCGGCTTGAAGTTCCGGATTGTCCTCTGGAATGGCAGGAGACATCACGACTACATCCGCTCCATTAACTTGGGATGATGCATGACCATACCAAACTTTTGCACCACATGATTTTAAGTGCTCAGTTGTCGCTGATTTTTTGATGTCTGAACCAGTGACATTAAAATCAAGGTCAAGAAGGACTTCTGCAATGCCGCTTAATCCTGCTCCACCTATGCCTATAATATGGATGTGTTGTGTCTTTCCAAACAACGCCTATCTCCAGTACAAACCTATATCGAATCAACTACGCGATTTGTCTTTTCTATGTCTTAGTTGAAGAAGCGAGTCTATAAATTAACTCCGCAATCGTATCACTTGCATTCGGACGACCCAAACTTTGGCTTGCAATTTTCATTTGTTGATGAATATCTTTATCGGTAATTATACGTATTAATTCTTTCACAAGAGACTCAGATGTCAATTCTTCCTGTTCAAGTACAACAGCAGCACCAGTATTAGCAACTGTTTCAGCATTACGGACTTGGTTATTACCTACAGCAGCCGGAAGCGGGATAAAAATAGCCGGGATACCACATGCTGTAACTTCAGACACTGTCATCCCGCCAGCTCTACACACCATCACATCAGCGATACTATATATTTCTTCAACTTGATCAAAGAACGGTTGAACATGATGTGGTATTCCATGCTGTGTATATGCTGCCTGTACATCCTCAACATCCGTTTTTCCAGTTTGATGTACTATCTGAAGTTGAGTTGCTCTTGACTTTTCAAGATCATCTAAACATTCACTACCCGTTTCTAACTTGATAGAAGTAACAGATTTAGCAATTAATGGACATGCTTCTATCATAGCTTTATTAACCGCGCGAGCCCCTTGACTCCCCCCCATCACGAACACGGTTTTGTAATTCGGAGATAAGTTATATTTGTCATAGGTTTTGTCGTTCCGAGGAAATTCTGTTATTCCAGGACGAATCGGATTACCTGTTACCTCCACAATGTGTTTCGGAAATCGTTGGGTATCTGGTGGTAATGCAAGGTACGCTGCTTTTGCCCGACGTGCAAGAATGCTATTTGTTAAACCAGGAGACACATTCTGCTCTTGGATTGCTATTGGGATACCCAGCAGCGAAGCGGCAAAGAGAACAGGACCAGAAACATAACCGCCTGTACCGATGACGACATCTGGTTGGAAATGCTTCAAATATTTTAACGACTGCACTAACCCTTGACAGACTCTAATTATAACAGGAAACCACTTCCATGTCAAGCTGCGTGGGAATCCTTCAACGGATATAGGAAGAAACCGAAAACCTTGTTGCGGAACAAGCGTTGATTCTAAACGGTCACGTCCACCGATAAAAACGATGTTTACCTCTGAATTGAGACGTTGAAGGGCTTGGGCAATACCGATGGCAGGATAAATATGTCCGCCTGTTCCACCTCCGGCAAGGACGAACCGCTTCTCATTATTTTTCACAATTAGTATTATCTGTTGCCATGAATTATTGTTTATATGGTGTATATTACTTTTTTACCTGTTAATCTCCAGAAATAATAAATACTTACGACTTTCTTGTTTTTGGAGATGATTGAGTAGCACTACGAGAAATGTTCAATAGCATACCAACACAAACCAAACTGACTACAAGAGATGATCCACCATAACTTAGAAACGGTAGTGTAATGCCTTTTGTAGGGAGTTGCCCTGTGACAACTCCGATATGGATTAAGGCTTGTAACCCTATGATTATCGTTAGTCCGGTTGCAAATAGTGCCCCGAATCTATTTTCTGTACGTCTTGCAATTGAAATACCTCTCCAAACAAATATCATAAAGATCAATATGACGGTTGCCGCTCCAATAAAACCGAATTCCTCCCCTAAAATAGAAAAGATAAAATCTGTGTGTGGATACGGCAAATAGTTTATTTTAGCCGCACTGTCGTCAATACCAACTCCGAATAAGCCACCCCATTTGAGAGCATCTAATGAACGCCCCAACTGATGACCTGCTGCTTCCGGTGATTGCATTGATGCCCAAAAATCGGTCAATCGTTTTAAGCGATACGAATTGCTAATAATAAATCCAGCCAACATTGCGGCTCCAGTTCCTATCAACATTAACGTGTGGGTTATTCGGATTCCTCCAATGAAAAGAAGGCTACCTGCTGTTGCCGCTAATAGGACAGCAGAACCGAAATCAGGCTGCATTACTACTAATCCGAACATCAATCCTATAATGAGGACGTTTGGTATTACGCCATTAAGTAAACTTTTTATGCGATCCGGGTATCGTGCTAAGAAATGTGCCGTGTGAATAATCAAAGCAATCTTTGCAAACTCAACCGGTTGGAATCGGAAACCTCTGACAGCGATCCAGCGATTAAATTTTCCACCTTCCGCCCCACGCACACTATAGCCTATTGGTGTGAAAACCAAGATCAGTAAGACAAAAGCCAGAAATAGCAGCTTGGTGCTATGCCTTTCATAAAACCTATACGGGATGTATGAGGTGAACCCCATACCTACTAAACCTATAACGCAGGCAATTGCTTGGATTTTTAGGTAATGGTAGTTGCTTCCATACTGACTATATGATAACACATGTCCAGCACTATAAACCATCAAGATACCTATGCCAACAAGGCAGAGGGTGACAGCAAGCAAACCAGCGTCTACTCTGCCATGACTCGCAATTTGAGGGCGGTCTTGATCAGAGGGAATCACAGTTGCATAGTTAAGGGTTGTATGATTTTGCATAAGTCTTTCGTATATTTCTATTGTTGTCTGAACATAGTAAGTATTCTATATTTAACCCAAGCTGTTACCTATTGAAAATCGGTCTGTCCGTCACAGCTTCTGTCCAGTTTTAGCGAATTCACAACGTTTTTAAAAGCCTCTCCACGTTCTTTGTAATCCGTGTACATATCAAAACTGGCATTTGCCGGTGATAATAGGACGATGTCTCCCGGTATAGCCTGTCTATGTGCGAATTCAACTGCTGTTTGCATTGTGGCAGTATGATACATATCTGCACATCCAGCGAGTGCTTTTTGAATGTTTTGCGTGTACTCTCCAAGTAGGACTAAACTCTTAACTTTAGTGCGAACATGTTCAATAAGCGGTTCGTAATCGTTCCCTTTATCATATCCGCCTATAATTAAGAAAACCCGTTTTACGTCTTCTCCGAGATACGTTGCATTTTGGACCGATTCAAGTGCTGCACATGTTGCTATGACGTTAGTTGCCTTAGAATCGTTTACATAATCTACACCGTTAATAACGGCAACTTTTTCAAAAGCGTGTTCAAGCGCAGGATGCACCCGATTAAATTCGAGAATTGCCTTCCGCATTTCTGTCGGCTTTACATCAAAGATTGTACCAACAACAACGGCAGCGAGTACATTTCTGACATTATGTGCGCCTGCTAACGGCATATCAACGACATCACAAATTAGGTGTTCTCGATCGTCTTTATATGCGTAGATACCGATATTGTTTGCCTTGCTTCGCAGTCGTGCCCCTAATTTATGTCTTAACATTTCCGACTCTAAGTCTGTATCAGAGAGACTGTCTGAGAAATATGCTTTTTTCACATCACTTGTGTTGGCTAAACTCTTAACGGTTGTGTCGGTAGCATTTAGTACTATCCAATCTGAACTCGTCTGATTTGCATATATTTTCCGTTTCGCGCTCAAATATGTGTCCATTGTTCCATGGCGATCAAGATGGTCACGTGAAAAATTCAACACGACACTCACTGCTGGATGAAAAGCATCAGTACTCTCCAATTGAAAACTACTTGCCTCAACGACAACAATATCTGTATCTGTTAATGTAGTGACTTCACTTGCTAACGCAACACCGATATTTCCTGCAACTACTACCTTAGAAAATATGTGTCCTACCTCTAAAATTGCCGCAGTCAAAAGTGTTGTAGTTGACTTACCTTTTGTGCCTGTAATTGCTACAATGGGTGCTTGACAAAGGCTTGCCGAGACCTCCAATTCACCTAAAATCGGAGTGCTTCTTTTTTTAGCTTCAACCAATATCGGAATATTCAAGGGAACGCCGGGTGAAACGACAATTAATTCAGCGTTAGCAATACAAGATTCCCCATGACCACCGAGGTGTAATTGGATCGGAATTCCATCCAATTGGGCAATTTCGGCAGACAATGCGTCTGTGCCACGAGTATCTGTGAGGGATATTTTCGCATCAAGATCATGAAGTACCTTTGCAATTGCGATGCCACTTCGATTAGCACCAAAAACGGTGATCCGTTTGCCGGAAAAGCGGTCCAAGTTCTGATATTTCAAACATTTACCTCAACCGATATATTTTAAAAAACGGGGCATATTGTGTGGTATATACTTATCCTAATCTTAGTGTACTTAAAGCTATCAACATTAATATAAGTGCTACAATCCAAAAACGGATTACCACTTTTGATTCCTTCCATCCTGAGAGTAGGAAGTGATAATGAAGTGGTGACATCTTGATAACCCGTTTTCCAAAAGTTCTATATGACCAAACCTGTATGATGACAGATAATGCTTCCGCTACAAAAATACCACCAACAATAATAAGTAGAATTTCCTGTTTTATTAATAGCGCACATGTTCCAAGCGTTGCACCAAGCGGTAAAGAGCCGGTATCTCCCATGAACAGTTGTGCAGGGTGTCCGTTGTACCATAGAAATCCTAATCCTGCTCCTACTAAAGATGCACAGAAAATCGCAGTAACTTCTCCACCAACAGGAAGATGAAAAAGGTTGAGATGTTCTGCTATGAGCTTATGGCTTGTCATATATCCCAACGCGCCAATCGTTCCCGCTACGAATAGCGTACACCCGATTGCTAACCCATCCATACCGTCCGTTAGGTTCACAGCATTTGAAGTGCCAACGATAACTAAGGTAGCAAAAGGGATAAAGAAAATACTTAAGTTCGGGTGTAGGTTTTTGAAAAATGGAAGATTCAATGCTGTGCGCGTTGTAACATCATTTGCTTCAGCAGGTCCCCACTGATAAAGATAGCATGCAATCGCTATAGCACCAACAGTTTGCAGCACAATTTTCTGCCAACCGCGTAGACCAAGCGACTGTTTCCTGCTAATTTTACACATATCATCTAAAAAACCGATTCCTCCAAACCAAATCGTTGTAAAGATCATCAAGTAGATATAAGGTTGATCAAGCTGCGCCCAAAAAGTGATGGAAATCAGTACCGCGACAATGATAAGAATGCCGCCCATCGTTGGAGTGCCTGCTTTATTTTGATCTTCATTATGCTGCTGTGCTTTTGCGACCTCTTCTTGAATATGTTCACCGATTCGCAACTGTTTCAACCGCCTTATCATAAAGGGTCCTAAAACAAGGGAAATAGCAAGCGCGGTTGCTGTTGCATAAACGGCACGGAAAGTAATAGCACCAAAAACCTCAAAGGGTTGAAAAACGTTAGCAAGGTTTTCAAAAAATAGATGATAAAACATATTAATGCTTCGTGATACTCACGCCGGCTAAAGCCGTGTGCTTCTTTTAGCACACAACCCCCCTCTGTGATTCCTGCTTCCGTCTCTCGTGCCTCCGAATGAGGTCGGACTTGGACTCCACAGGCGTTTATACTCTCTGTCTATCCGACAGCGAGGTGTTTTAGGTTTATTGCAGCGTTGACATCTCTATCTATTTGATAGTCGCATTGACTGCAATGATACGTTCTTTCTGATAGTTTTAGTTCTTTTTTCTTATGTCCGCACTTGCTACAGGTTTTGCTACTTGCAAAGAATTGAGGTGCTTCTGTAACAGGTATTTCCAGTGTTTCCGATTTTGTTTTGAGTTTAGAAAGAAACCCACCTAATGCACTATCAGATAACGCCTTTGCAAGTTTTCTATTCTTTAGCATGTTCGTTACTTTTAGCGTTTCTATCGCGATACCACTTGCACGGTTGACAATATCCGTTGTCCCTTTGTGGTGTGCATCGTTTCTGATACAAGCAATACGATAGTGTGTTCGTGCAATCTTTGCTTTTTGCTTAAACCAGTTTTTAGACTTGAAAATGCGCCGACTTAACTTGCGTTGTTCTCGTTTTAGTTTTCGCTCATAGCGTTTTAGCGGTCTCGGATTATCATATTTCGTGCCATCGCTTAAGGTGGCAAGTGTGTTGATGCCTACATCTATACCGATAACAGGGTGCGTTGAGTTATCAACTGCTTCGGTGTCCTCTGTTTCAACGGTGATACATACAAACCAACGATGTGCTGTCCTTGAAATCGTAACCTTGATAATCTTGCCAACAAAACGCAACTCTTGAAACGTTTTTATCCAACCGATTTTGGGCAACTTTATTTTCTTGCCTTCAACTCTAACAGCTTGCTCGTCTGTTGTGAAACTTTGTTTATGTCCACGCCCTTTAAACTTTGGAAATTTCGCACGCTTGGATACCCAATTCGCAATGCCTTGACCCAGATTTTTAATAGCATATAACGCAGCACGCTGATCTTGTGAACTTGTCCAATCGTAGCCTTGCTTCGTTTTATTGAAGTTGTTGTTTAGCGTTTGCCACGACTGGAAGTTATCAGTATTTAATCCTACCTTAAAATCTGATAACGCTTGATTGTGTGCCAACCTTGCGTAGCCACATTGCTGGGAAAACCAACACTTCTGTTTAAAAGTCGGATCTAATGTTATCTTATGTGTTCTGTATGGCATAGTCTGACTCCTGTAGGTTTCTGACTCCCATTGACAGTGGTGGGCAGATACTGTCAATATCTGCACTGAGTCAGTCCTATCATTATATCACAAAATATCTCTAAATGTCAAGCGTTTTTGGACCCACAACTAAAGCAGTGGGATTGTCAGTTAATTCCCTTCACTAATATCCAATTACCGTGATTTGTCCTGCGAGGTCCCCGTGCCTCACAACGGTGTACTATATCAAAAGACTTCTAATCAAGTTAATTTGGTATAACTTCTTAGGGTGAATGTAATTTAGAGGTTTAATCATTAGATTAACAAAAAATAGGATATTTAAAAATGAATGCTGTATTGATATCCACCCGTTTAAAAACTCATTAGGTAAAGAACTTAAGCGGTTTTCTCTGGTTGTGAATCAGTTTTTAACTTCGCAAAACTTGCTCCTGCTTGACTCAACAAGTTGGTTGAATAAGAATAGATTAATCGGTTTTTCTCCTGATGTGTTTCTACTGCAAGTTCAACTAACTGTGATACCAATTCTGTAAATGAGATGCCGACTGGTTCCCATAAGTAGAAACTGAAAGAGCCAGGAATAGTGTTGATTTCATTCACGTATACCTGGTCTTCGCCGCTTACCAAGAAATCTACTCTGGCAATACCGGCGCAATCAAGCACATGGAAAGCCTCAATAGCGAGCTTCTGAATATGTAACGTCAATTCTTCTGGAATAGGTGCAGGAATTTTCCGTTGTGCCCCCGCCATACCAGAAGAGACATCAGAAGCGGATTCAGTTTCCGAATTTTGATGAATATATTTATCGTCAAAGCTGAGGAAGTCAGTACTAGCGATGGGTTGTTCACAAACTGATGATGTCGGCGTGTGTGTTCCCATCACTGAGCAATTTATCTCATATCCGTTTTCAATACCTTGTTCGACAACAATGCGGCGGCAATAACGGCATGCAAGTTCAATCGCATCACGAAGTTCATCTTCATCATTCGCCTGACTCACACCGATGCTTGACCCACTTACTGCTGGTTTAACATATATTGGGTATGTAATCTTTTCATCAATTATATTGAGAATGTCGTTGCTTGCTGAATCCCAATCGTGTTTAGTGAACTGGACATAAGGGAGGATAGGGAGTCCATTTTCATTGAGAACAGCCTTCATAATGATTTTATCCATACCGATTCCAGACCCGACGACACCTGCACCGACGTATGGAATATCAATCAATTCCAAGAGTCCTTGAAGAGAGCCATCTTCGCCGTGAACACCGTGAATTGCTGGAAAGACAACATCAATTGGCAATTCCTTTTTTTTACTGAACAAACCGCCGCGCTTTGGTAAGACACTAAAGTTTGCATGTGTTCCAAATTCAATACTAACTGTGTCATAATCAGCAGTACTCGGTAAGTTTCCTGCTGTAAATGTGTTCAGTTCCTTGAGTTTATCCCCAGTTAACCACGTTCCATCTTTTGTTATATAAATCGGGATTACATCGTGTGTCTCAACTAAAGCCGCATTGACTTGATGCGCGGTGACGATAGAGACTTCATGTTCTGGTGATCGACCACCGAATATGAGGGCTACATTCATGTGTCATTTCCTTTTAAGAACTTGTATATTACATAACGTGAGTTTGATAAAAACAAGATGTCGGGCTTCTCGTAGGGGCGAGGTCTTCTCGCCCGTAGGGGTTAGGTAACCTAACCCCTACGAAAATGTCCATTTATGTTTAGAATTTGCTATATATCAAACTCACGTTATTACATAGGTTCTCGTATTCAGTTTTCTTCAAAATAATCCATCCTAACAGAGTGGTATCTTTACCGTTAATCTAAAATCATGTTGAAATCGTACTGATTTCCCACCTTAACTCCCAAACTATTGAGGTGTATTAAAATGCTTCGTTGTAATTGTCTGGTAAATCGTTTTCAAAAAGGACTACATCTCCTACTTTCACGCGTTGTGTAAGTTGTTTTTGGGCTTCATTTAGGTCTTTTACAACAACAATCTGTTGATCGGGATAGTTTGCGTTTTTGAGTCCATCCATAATTGGTGCAGTTCTTGCCGGACCCACGAGGATAACAAGATCACAAACTTTGGCTGCTTCTGAACCGAACAACTTATTTTCATCGTATTCGCGTTCGCCAAGTTCCACCATACCTGGTGTAACCAATATTTTTTTTCCTTCTTTATCACTCACAAGATCGGTGAGTACTTCAAGTGCTGCTTTTGCACCTTCAGGATTTGCGTTGAAACTGTCGTCAATCACAGTTACACCTGTCCCCTCTGCTATCAGCTGCAAACGGTGTGGAACGGGTTCTAACACTTTAAGGGCATCACGAATTTCATTCAATGTCATACCACATTGCAGTGATACACTAATAGCAGCAAGGATATTTGAAACATTATGTTTTCCAAGAAGTCGGGTTGTGATTTCAACTGTTCCCGCCACCTCGTCAGTTACAGTAAATGTAAGTCCTTTATCGCTCTGTTTAATATTATGGGATTTCAACCTTACATCTGTGTTCTCAACTCCATTTGATTCTACCCCGTACCGAATTACAGGAACGTGGTCAGTTTTGTCTGCCAATGCAGCGCATATTTCATTGTCGGCGTTGATAACAGCGAGTCCGTTTTGGGGCAATGCTTCTATCAGTTCATACTTTGCGCGAGCAGTATTCTCAATACTTTTAAATCGCTCTAAATGTTGAGGACCGACAGCGGTGAGTATTCCAATATCCGGCGGCGCAAGACGACATAGTTCATTGATGTCACCGCGTTTATACGCTCCCATTTCAACAATAAAATACTCGTGTCTCGGTAATAAATCCCCCCTGATTACCTTACAAATACCCATCGGTGTATTGTAACTATCTGGAGTCATTAAGGTGTTATACTTCTGCGATAAAATCTGGTTGAGAATATATTTTGTGCTCGTTTTACCATAACTTCCTGTAATTCCGATTATTTTTGGTTGAAGTGCTTTGATACGTTTTCTTGCGTCGCGTAAATAGGCACCGTTTATGAGTTGCTCTACCGGCCAGATTAAAAAACTACTCACAACAAGAATCGGTACCGTGAGTTCACTAAACAGAAAGACACTTATCCTCCATCGAGTTTCTTCAGTAACTAAAGCGAGTACAACCCCTACTACAGCCAATAAAGCGAGTGCTAATCCGAAGAGCCGTTTTGCACGGGCAGTGTAAACCAACGGTTTTTTTGCTGTGGATTTCTTACGCCATGCAATCTTATAAACTTGGAATGTTCCCCAGATTAAACAAACCGCGCGAAAAAACCAATCTGTCAGAATGGTAGGATAAATAGTTGCAATAATCAACACGCCTGCTATGACAATAATCTCTATGATTTCAAAGCAGTTTCTAATGTGTGTTGAAATCCATTTCAAATAGCGTACTGGCTTATACCCATCAAGTTGTAAGATATGTAATCCAGCGGTAGTTCTGATAACCGCTCTTATAAAACAGGCACAAACCAGAAAATAGAATAGTATATCGCTAACCATATTAACCCATGTTTTATTTCTGATATTTTTATTACTTCGCAACGGATAGTAGATAACAAAAACGCAATGAATTGTGCTGCGACAAACAAACTTGGCAGCGACATTATTCATTGCGTTTTGGTCTGCAATCCAATAGGTGCAAATACAATATCTAACTTTTCACTTTCAATCAGTATATTTTTTAGGCAAGACTTGCCATCAGTTGTTGTTGCTCATGCTAAAAAGTTACCCACTATTTGACAAAATTGCGAGAATTGGTCAAGGTACGAGTAATGTCCAGCATCTTTAAGAATGACTAGTCCCGCGTTAGGTATCTCCGCCTCCATGATTTCACCAAAAGATACAGGCGTGTCTAAATCGTTTTCTCCCCAGATTAAAAGCGTAGATGCTTGTATTTTCGGTAATAATGGTCGTAAATTTTGATTGACAGATTTCACCATTGTCGCTCTCATCGGACCTGCTTCCCTATAATCTTTTGAACCTACCGATTGTGCTATGACATCTGCGAGATTATTTCCAAGTGTTCCACAACGTCGCATCAAACGTCCGAATTTTGCCAGACTGATTTTTAAATAGTACTTCGCAGTTCGGGTTGGTATGATGCCTGCACTATCAACTAAGATGAGTTTATCTACCTTTTCCGGTTCTTCTGCTGCCATTACTATAGAGATTCTTCCACCATAAGAATGTCCAATCAGGTGTGCTTTGTTGATGCTGAGTTTATGAAAAAAAGTAGAAAGGAATTTGGCGTAGTCGGTGACATCCCACGCAGTTCGAGGAATCTCGCTTAGTCCAAAACCCGGAAGATCAAGCGCAAATACTTGATGTGAGTCTGAAAGCCAATTGAAAACTGATTTGAAAGTATTTGCCTCAGCCCCCCAACCGTGGAGAAGGACTACGGTTTTACCAGCACCTTCAACCTGATAGGCGATTTTTAAATTATTAATTTCTATGAACTTAACTGGTCTCATCACCCAATGCCTATTTCAAGGTTTGCTTTCAGTTTTATCAAGGCAGACTAATTTGAGTGCAAATTTCGTCTACCTTGCAGCTGGCTGCTGCGAATGTAGAGGTAACTGCTGTAAAATTTCCGAGGCAATTTCGCGATCATCAAATGGGAACCGTTCGCCGTGAATTTCTTGATAATCTTCATGTCCTTTACCTGCAATCACTACAACATCACCTGGATTTGCATTCAAAATTGCATGTCGAATTGCTTCACGTCGCTCCGAAATACATAGATATGCTGCATCATGTGGTAAATTTGACACAATATCAGAGATGATTTCATCAGGGTTTTCTGTGCGCGGATTGTCAGAAGTAACCACGCTCATATCTGCAATTTGAGTGGAAATTGTACCCATTTTTGGACGTTTACCTCTATCTCGATCACCACCGCAACCAAAAACTGATATTAACCTTCTTTCAGTGATTCCACGTGCTGCGGTTAATACATTTTCCAAACCATCAGGAGTGTGTGCATAATCAACAATAACAGCAAATTCATTGTCTTGTTTCCCATGCGGGTTAACAAGTTCAAAACGTCCAGGAACGACTGTCTTTGCAAGTCCTTCACGAATGGCTGCAGCACAACAGTTATAACGAAGTCCAACACCAATTGCTGCAAGCGCATTGTAGATATTATATGACCCCAATAAGCGGATTTTTGCCTTGATCTCTTCGCATGATGATTTTGAAGTATTGGTTGGGCGGTTTTCTTTATGTACGGCTGTAAAGACTAACTCTTTTAGCGAAATATCTACATCTTGTGCAACTAAATCCGCATCGTTTTCGAGTCCGTATGTTGTGATGTTCCTATGTGTTAAATGTTCAATGATACGCGTAGTAGCAGGGGAGTCTGCGTTAAGAATTGCAACTCCTTGCGGACTCAACTGTTCAAATAACATCAATTTGGCAGCAAGATAATTATCCATTGTACCGTGGTAATCCAGATGATCCTGTGTCAGGTTGGTAAAGACCGCAGTATCAAAGGTTAGTCCTGCTAATCGGTGTTGTGCGAGTCCTTGGGAGGAGGTTTCCATGACAACATGTTCAACGCCTGCATCGGCTATTTGCTTTAGCATAGCATGCAGTTGGAACGCATCGGGTGTCGTCAGGAGTGCTGGAATCTCAATTATTGGAGGGTATTTTCCGTTTGAACTTGAATCATGCACATTGAACGAATGTCCCACAGTGCCTAACACTGCAGCTTTGAACCCATGTGCCTTGAGAATTCCGTATGTTAAATGTGCTGTAGACGTTTTACCATTTGTCCCCGTGATACCGGTTAATTTTAATTGTCTCGCGGGATTACCATACCAATTGGCGGCAATTAAGGCTTGAGCCTTTCGTCCGTTAGGCGTGACTACACCAGTTACGTCTTTAGGAAATTCAGATGTACGTTTTTCTGATATGATTGCTACTGCACCGTTTTGGATAGCACCTGCAATAAAAGAATGTCCATCGACGTTCAGTCCTTGATAACAGATGAATGCATAGCCTTGTTTGACTTTACGGTGGTCGCTGACAACACCCGAGATTTCCGGATTTCGGATGCCTATAATATCTGTGACTTCAATTCCATCCAGAAGGCTTTGGAGTTTCATAAACCCTCTCCCTTCTTCACTAAAGTGTTATCGGAGAATGGGCTGCTTTTAATCAGCGAATGATTGGATTTTTCTGAACTTTCTTTCGCGGTTTCTCTAACACGTTCTCTTGTAGGAGAAACAGTCCCCTTACTTGTAGGAGAAACAGTCCCCTTATTTGGTGACGGGTTAGATTTAGGAACTCCCACGACAGTTGTAGCACTGGGTTTTCCGGTGACATATTTTGAGTTAGGTTTGCGTCTATTTGTTGGAACGGAGTCGAAAAAATCTGTCTGTTCAATATATTGTAATGTTCGCATAGCAATCTGTTTGAAAACGGGTCCTGCGATCTGACCGCTAAATCTTGCGCCGGTGGGTTCGTCAATCGTAACAATAATTGCGATCTTCGGATCGTCAGCAGGAAGAAAACCCATAAAAGACATTACTTCTTTACCGGCAGCATATCCTTTACCTTTTTCTGATTTCTGTGCTGTTCCAGTTTTGCCTGCAACGCTAACACCCTCAATTTTTGCTTTCCTGCCGCTTCCTTTTTCTACGACACCAACCAGAATATCTGCCATCTGATTTGCAATTTCAGGTCGCAAGACTCGTCGAATTTCTGTCGGGTGGTTCTTTTTGATAAGGTTGCCTTGTGCGTCTCGAATTTCCTTAGTGATAAATGGACGGCGCAATACGCCACCATTGGCAATAACAACTAAAGCGTTAACCATTTGTAAAGGTGTAACAGAGATGCCTTGACCGAAGGGAACAGAACCAAGTGAGTTTGTGTCCCAGTGCCGCAGTGCAAAGAGGCTTCCACACTGTTCATACGGAAGATCTACGCCAGTCTTTTCACCGAAACCATACCTATCCACATAAGTTTGGAATAACTCAGGTCCTAACTCCTGTACTATTTTTATCATGCCAATATTGCTTGATTTGTGGATAACTTCTGAAAGCGACAGAGTTCCTTTTTTTGATACATCCCTAATAACACGTTGGTTAGGGAGACGATAACGTCCGAATTCACAGAAGACAGTGGATTCGGTTGTCATGATACCTTCGTTCAACACTGCTGAGGAGGCGACAATTTTGAAAATGGAACCCGGTTCAAATACATACCAAATGCCGAGATTACGTTTTGCATCTTCATCCGCGTTTGTCTGGTCATTAATGTCATAAGTAGGACAACTTGCCATCGCTAATATTTCTGATGTTTCTACTGATAATACAATGGCAGTTCCTTTTGGGGCATTCCAATCTTTGCAACCTTGTTCTAATTCTGTTTCGGCAATCTCTTGAATGATTTCATCAATGGTAAGAAAAACGTTACATCCATTGTTTCCAAGTGGTTCGGATACTGGCTGTGCTTGGAGAGAGACGGATGTAAATTCCGATTTTCTCTGTGGTTTTGGTGAATGTAGTTTTTGGAGATAGGTGTCATATTGGAATTCAATTCCTTCACCCATGTTTAAATCGTTAAGGTATCCTATGACTTGTGATGCAAGGGTCTTTTTTGGATATACTCTATTCGGTTCAACCTCAATCTTAAGTCCTCTATGTTTTTCAGTGATGTTACGAATCGCATCTAATTTTTCATAATCAATACCTTTTTTAAGCCTGACAAATTCAACGTACTCCCCATTCCGCTTACGTTTTAACTGTGCAAGCAGTTCCGATGTAGTGGCATCTAATAATGGAGCTAATTCGGTTGCTACACTGTGTGCGTTAGATTTCCTGTTCAAAGTTCTTGGGTCTGCACATACTGCAAGCCTGTCTTGACTGATACCTAATACACGTCCGTGCCGATCAAGGATTTTCCCGCGTTTAACCACGCGCTTTCCTTGAGACCGCCAATCTTGTCGAGATGTTACTGTTGTTTCATCGTCAAGGAATTGAAGTGTAAAAAGTTTGCTAATCAATACAAGAAAGCCTAATTGTAAGATAATTAGGGTAACAACGAGTCGTGGAATTGAGAGATATGTGCTATTTTTCATAATAATTATGTCTTTCCAGAATACGTATGACAATATTTGCGATTAGGTGGTCAAATATATAAGACAGTTTACATGTGATGGTTAGATAAAGATTGAATTCACCTACTTCAAGTTTGTCATGATACTACGTTTCCGATTTTTATTTATGGACGCACGAACTACCTATCTCTAAGCTCTTTCGATTTTTTTGTGGTTTCAACTAAACCTAATTCTTTAGTGATTTTACGAATCCTTTCAATACCAGTTAATGTGTTTTCCTCTAACTCTAATCCTTGAATTTCATACTGAATTTCGCTTCGTTTTCTTTCAAAGATCGGTCCACGTTGGATAAATACATGTTTGGCATACGACGAAAACCAGACACTTGCCCCAAAAACACATAAAGATATTGCTAAGACCAAATAGACAAATAACATTGCGGCTTTAGGTTTCGACTTAGGCTTTTCATTAAACAGCGTATCGTAAGTTTTCGGATTTCGCATTTATAATTTATACGTAGGATTTCAAATTTAAGATACACATTTTGAGATATTACATGAAGTTACACTCTGACTGCTACCCGTAATTTTGCGCTACGTGCACGCGGATTTGCTTCAATTTCGCTTGTAGTTGGGGAGACAGGTCGATTTGTAACAACATTCAAAACTTTTTCATGTTCGCAGATACAGACAGGAGTTTTTGGAGGACAGATACAAGTTTTTGCTAATTTCTGAAATTGTCGCTTCACAATCCTATCTTCAAGCGAATGAAAACTTATGACACAGAGACGTCCACCTGGCTTCAACACAGAGACAGCAGCGTCCAACCCAAGTGCAAGATTGTCAAGTTCAGCATTGACCTCAATTCGTAACGCTTGAAAAATACGTGTCGCGGGGTGAATTCCTCTACCTTTCTTTCCTTTGTGTGCGGGTGATTTTGAACGTAATGTTTTAGCAGGATAGGCATCCTCAACGATTCTTGCAAGCTGCTGTGTTGATGTTATCGGTTTTTCTGATCGAGAAGCAACAATGTGTCTGACAATCCGTTTAGAGAAACGTTCTTCTCCATATTCTTTGAAAATCTTAATCAACTTGTCAGACGTATAGTGGTTGATGATCTGTGTTGCTGTTGTTGAGATGTGCACATCCATACGCATATCCAGAGGACCAGCATGTTGAAAACTGAATCCTCTGTCGGGTGTATCCAGCTGCAACGAGGACACTCCAAGGTCAAGCAGAACACCATCTACTGCATTGATTTCATGTGATTCTAATAATCGCTGAAGTTGCACAAAATTGCCATGTAGCAATATTGTTCGTTCTTTGAAACTGTTCAATCTTTTCTCTGCAATAGCAAGCGCATTTACATCCATATCAATCCCGATCAGGCGACCGTTGGGATGAGATTGTTTTAAAATACTGAGACTGTGTCCACCTAATCCGATCGTGGCATCTACGTAAACGCCTTCCGATTCCGGTTTGAGAAAATCAAGTACTTCGTTGCGTAAAACTGGGATATGCGTTTCTGACATTACGTTACCTCAATATACGTTTTAGCAAGAACCGTGCCAATTCATTTAGATTTCCGCAATTAGTAGATTTGGACTTATAACTACAAAGATATAAGCGCATTCGCAAAATTTATAGGCGAATCAGTCAAACTTGAAAAAGTGTTTGGCTCTGTTTGATCAATATGATATGATAAAAGAAGTAGAGGCGAGTTTACACCCACCTACAAAATTGATACAAATGTTTGTTACCTGTCAATGTAAAAGTCAGTGAAAAAGATCTCTCTAAAGGAGATGCAAGAATGACTCACATTTGGAGAAAAGAATATAAAGACCACAGTAGAATCCTTGATAAATTCTACACGAAACAGGAAGTAGTCAAAAGGTGTTTAGATGAAGTAAATAAATTGCCTTACATATATGATTGCGTGATAGAACCGTCTGCGGGGGATGGTGCTTTCTATAAAAATATCGAACATGACACCAAAATAGGAATTGATATTGATCCGCAACATGATGAGATTATCAAAGGTGACTGGTTCAATTACAAAATTAGTGAAGTGTTCGGGCGCGTATTGGTTATAGGGAATCCACCGTTTGGTCAATATCAGAAACTATCATCAAAATTTATATCTTATGCCATCTCATTTAGTAATGTCCAAACAATTGCTTTTGTTTTACCAAATGTTTATAGAAAACATACACGGCAAAAAATATTGCCAAATAATTGGAGAATAGTCTCCATCACTGAATTAGGAAGGGATTGTTTTACATTAGAAGGGAAGGAATATCATGTGCCTGTAAGTTTCTTCATTTTTGATAAATCAGAAGGAAAAGATTTAAGAGTTAATCCTAATGCCTACACAGAAACTAATGATTTTAAATTTTCTAATAAAGATGATTTTGATATATTTGTATTTGGTGCTTCTCCAAGAAGAATTACAAAAACTCCGACATCAAACAATTGAGGATACTTCCTTAAGTCAAAAATTCCAGTAGAAGATTTAATACTTAAAATCAAAGCAGTTGATTGGAATGGATATTCTTGTGCAAACGGTGGTGTATATTGGCTAACAAAATATGAATTTTTGGAACAATATATAAAATGCCATGAACCAAATAGAACTAAAGAGAGCCAGGTGAGTTTGTTTGATTCCTTTAGCGCAAATGTGCAAGAAAAACTACCTACATCTTCACCATAAAATACCATGAAACAAATAGAACTAAATAAAACGATACGTTACATCTTAGACAACATAGATGAAACAGGACTTACGCAATAATATACAATTGTGTTATACTGTTCTATTATGACTACATTTACACTATCTGAAAAGAAGCAAAACTTATATTCCGATTATTGTCAATTTTTGTTAGCAACTTTTACTAATTTTACTCAAACTTATTTTGCTGATCAGACGCATAAGTGGAACCACGATCAACTCAACCGTTTCCTGAGAAACGAAAGCATTCCTTCAAGCGAACTCTGGAAATCCGTTGAACCGGATATTGAGTTTGATAAAGATGGATACCTGATCTTTGACGATGTTGTGCTGTCTAAAATATATTCGAAACTAATTGAAGCCGTCTACCCTCAATGGAGTGGTAGCGACAAAAAAGTCATTGCAGGCATCGGCATTGTCACGTGTGTCTATGTCAACCCAAAGACACACGAGTATTGGATCATTGATTACCGCATTTTTGACAAAGCCCATGATAGTAAAACCAAAATAGATCATTTACTTGATATGTTGCACGATGCGGACTTCAAGAAACAACTCCCGTTTCGGATAGTGCTGATGGATGCTTGGTATGTGTCCATGAAAGTGATGAAAGCGATTGAAGCACTTTCCAAGATCTACTATGCGCCACTGAAACGCAACCGGCTTGTGAATGATACTGATGGCGTTGAACCGCACCAGCAAGTCCAAAACTTATCTTGGTCTCTACCAGAAACGACACTGGTAAACGCGTGCATATCAAAAGGTTTCCGAAAGGGCATCAAGTGAAGTTGTTCCGGATTGTGTCTGATACAGGACGCACGGAATATATTGTGACAAACGATTTATCTCAATCGGATGCGACTGCGACAAAACAACAGTGTCAGGTTCGCTGGAAGATTGAGCAACTTCATCGTGAGATCAAACAGACAACCGGTATTGGAGACCAATGTCAATGTCGTTCACTGCGTGCTCAACGAAACCATATTGCGTGTTGTTTCCAGGTCTGGGTCTGTTTGAAGCGTGTTGCCCGGAAAACCACTCAAACGATTTACCAACTTAAACAAAGTTTATTGGATGATTATGGACAACAACAACTCTCTAATCCTTCAATAATATTCAAAACTGCGTAAGTCCTGATAATAATGTGTGTTCAAATTATGGATTCATGTGAAGGTAAAGTGAATCAGTGTTGACTGCATGTATACATTGATTCACTATGGTGCTGGTCTAACTCACATATAGGAGAAATTATGGCAAAATACGCAAAAGGTTCTGTTCATCCATCAGAACTACAAGAATTTGAGGACAGCCAGACAGGCGCGCATATTTATCAACTCACAAACGATAACACTATCAATCATAACCTCTATTTTCTCACCCCATCCTTTAC
This sequence comes from Candidatus Poribacteria bacterium, assembly GCA_965237835.1. GTDB lineage: Bacteria > Poribacteria > WGA-4E > WGA-4E > WGA-3G > MSPOR6. Next base: position 4,643,901 of record OZ250160.1, read on the forward strand.
TCCAGACCAAAGCCATCTGATTTTTACCTCCTATCGTTCCGGAAAAGCCAATTTTTTCAAACTTGAATTTCCGAAAGGGGATATCGTCCAGTTGACCAATGGTGACGAAGTTCACGGGTATTCCGGCGTTATTGCTAAAGACAGAACGGAACTTTTTTACACAGAAGGCGATTCTATCAAAGCAATTCATCTTGACACTTTTGAAGAACGCGTGCTTGCAGACTTTCCGGGGGGTAGCCTGGGCGAGTGCAGTGTGAGTGCTGATGAAAAATTTATTGTGACAGCGATGAAACATGATGGCAAATCACGTATTACCGTCACTGCTACCGATGGCAGCGGTGGTGAGATTATCTATACCTCACCCGAACAGACAATTATCCACCCACAGTTTCATCCAAAACATGCGAATCTGATTGCGTATTCAGGAGATCCCGCGCCACGCATGTGGACTATTAAACGTGATGGCACTGAAAACCGGATGTTGTATCAACATGAAAATGACGAATTTCTTGTGCACGAAACCTTCCTTGGTTCGCAGGACAAATTGATTGTAACACATTGGCCTTATGCTTTGCGGCATATATCGTTGGAGTCTCTTGAAATGCAGACAATTTCAGATTTTAATGCGTGGCACATTGCGAGCAATCGTGTGGGTACAAAGGTGTTGTGCGACACTGTGCATCCTGATATTGGGTTGCGGCTGATTGATGTGGAAACGGGTGAACATGTGCCTATCTGTTATCCGCAGAGTTCGTCAAGTGGAAGCCAATGGAAAAAGGATCGGTATGCACTTGCTGCGGATTGGGCTGCGGCTCAACAGACAGGGGATAGGGAGAAATCGCTGAGTTGGATGGAGATGAAGGTGGATACGGTGTATGGTCCGCAGTGGACACATCCGCATCCGTCATTTAGTCCTGATGAAACGGCAGTGGTGTATACATCAGATGTATCAGGGCATTCACAGGTTTATGTGGCTGTGATTCCGTAGGTGATGACTGTGACGAAAGAGTGGATACCTGATGCCAATTTGAGACACTTTGTAAGAAAACAACTTAACTTGCCAGATGAAGTGCCATTTACACGACAAGATATGAAAAGATTGATGGAATTGACAGCCTTGGATAATCAAATAACGATCTTAACTGACTTATACCAAATTAACTTGATTAGACGTCTTCAGGTAAAGTCGGCATTGCGAGGCACGGGGACCTCGCGCTACAAATCGCGTTAATTCGGTATTAGAACATCCAATAAATCTTAAGGTTCTTGTTTTGTGAAAGTTTGGTTCACGATTTATATCTCTCTCAAACCTATTAAAATTGAAGTTTCTTGATTTAGAGAACAACCAAATCATAGACATTGCACCTCTTGCGGGACGTAAAAATCTAATGGCATTGAGGCTTTAGGACAATCGGATTTCGGATGTTGTGCCACTTACTAACTTGCAGAATTTAGAGGAGTTGCAACTGCAAAACAATCTGATTGTAGATGTGAAACCAATCACCTCTTTGAAAAGATGGCAAACACGATGTGAACGGGATCCCGTGGTGTATATTTTGGATTTGGTTGTTGCTAAGGCGTTTGGTGAAGCGGAACCCGATCTAAATAGCGATGATGTTGTTAATTTCAGGACCTTGTGATAGTCGTATCACAGCTTTAATTTGCGTGGAGACTCGGACTTAGACTTTGATTGAGGCTCCCGATTCAAAATAGGAGATCAATGATACTTTTAACAGGACATGAAGGGTTTCTTGGAAACGCTATTGCATCACATTTAATAAAAAACAATACAGCACATCAAACCATTGAGCGAGAGGCGGACTATTCAATATGGTGTGATCACGTTATTTCACTTTTCAACAACAACACATTCGACGCCGTCATTGCAGCAGGTGCGATTAGTAATAATCAGTACCCATCCCCAGATATATTTGACTGGAACGCGTATGCAATGGAATACCTTGCGCAGCATTGTGTCAAACAAAACGCACACCTCATTTTTATTTCTTCACAGGCAGCAAGGAATCCGCAGACGTTATATGGGCATTCCAAAAAGATGGCGGAACTCTTAGTAAAGACAATTCCAAATTTAGACGTATGTATCCTACAGCCTTTTAATATCTGGGGGGAAGGTGAGACTTGTAAACTTGTACACTGCCAATCATTACCGCACCGCCTAGCAGTGCATAACTTAGAGGTGCTTTGGGACATACAGCGCGATTATATCCACGTCTCGGATGTTGTTAATGCTGTTCAACAAGCGATGTGCTACCGAACTTGTGGCACATATCACGCTGGCACTGGACACGCGATAAAATCGGATCCACTTGCGGAATGTGTCCGCTGGAAAGGATACGTAACTGAACCAACACCAGACCATATTGAAACGTACACATGTGCGGATCCGTCTCGTTTCTTACCAGATTGGAACCCGACAGTAGCAGTACTAAATGAATTATCGCTCCTTGAAAAAAAGATCAATGCCTAAACGTACTGCAAATAATTTTACACAATCCAATCTCAATGGCGATGGTGTTGTGAATATTCAGGATTTGGTGATTGTGGCGAATGCTTTCGGGCAATAAAACTTTAATTCAGGGCAGTACAGGCACAATATGCTTTAATGCCCCTTCTTGTTCTGCGAAATTTATGAGGTCCGAATCGAGTTCTATTGCTTGTTTAAGTGAGTCTAAAGCTTTTTGCATTTCATCTGTCAGTGCGTAAGCACACGCAAGGTTATAGTGTAGTAGTGGGTATTTAGGAAAAGTTTGAAGTGCATTGAGGCATATCTCACGCGCATTTTTAGGTTCATTTTTTCGGAGATAGACGGTTGCTAAATTGACATAACCTTCTTCCATATCCGGTGCCATCTGTATCACTTTTTTGAAGGTTTCAATGGCTTGTGAAAATTGCGATGCATGCATATAGGCTTGCCCAAGGTTGTTGTAAGCAGACGGGGCACTCTTGAAAAAGATGGTGCGATTTTTGTTTTTTATCGCCTTTTGATATGCTTCTATCGCTTTTTCTGGTTCATCGTTGCTCATTAGAAAAGATGCTTTACGATAGTTGTCATTGAACTGCGTTTGGTGGTGCCAGACCCACAAAAACAGAACAGTCACCGCAAGGCAAAACGTCATACAACCGATTCTGAACGTTTTATTTCTAGGCGTTTGTTCCGCATCAGAATCTTCTACAGATTCATTGTCTTGATCTTCATTGGAATCTGTGTCTAAATCTTCTATAGGTTCATGTTCTTGGACTTGATTTTCGTTAGAAGCCATAATATTTTTGTAGGGTAGAAATAAATCTAAAAACGTTTCTTAACTTTATTGAAGGAAAAAACATCAAATGAAAACATACGGTTTTGGTATTATTGGGTGCGGAATGATTTCCGATTTTCATTCCGCTGCAATTTCTGACTTAGAACACGGGCAGTTAGTTGCTGTGAGTTCTCGAAATGCTGACAATGCAAAACGACTCACAGATAAATATAACGTTGAAGGTTACGCTGATTACACCGAGATGCTCAAACGGGACGACCTTGATATCGTTTGTGTTTGCACGCCGAGTGGGGCACATCTTGAACCATCTGTAGCCGCCGCAGAAGCGGGTAAACACGTTATTGTTGAAAAACCGTTGGAAATTACATTGCAACGGTGCGATGAAATTATTCAAGTCTGCGATGAAGCAGGTGTTCGGTTATGCGCCATTTTCAATTCTCGATTTACCGAGGGTGCCCAACTCATAAAATCTACAATTGATAGCGGACGGTTCGGTAAGTTAACCTTGGGTGATGCTTATATCAAATGGTATCGTTCCCAAGAATATTACGACAGTGGCGGCTGGCGCGGTACGTGGAACCTTGACGGCGGCGGTGCCCTCATGAATCAATCTATTCACGCTATTGACCTACTTCAGTATTACATGGGTCCCGTCCAATCGGTGCAAGCATTTACTGGTACGTTAGCACACGAGCGTATTGAAGTAGAAGATGTCGCTGTAGCAGCACTTCGGTTTGAGAACGGTGCGTTAGGTGTCATTGAAGGGACAACCGCTGCTTACCCGGGTATGTTCAAGAAAACCGAAATCTGTGGCACAAAAGGCACTGCCATTTTAGAGGAAGAAGATATTGTCAAATGGGAATTTGACCCTGAACTTCCTGAAGATGCTGAGATTCGGGAAAAATTTGCCCAAAAAACAGACACTGGCGGCGGTGCTTCTGACCCACGCGCTATCAACAATGCAAATCATCAACGACAGATGGAGAACCTAATTAATAGTCTTGAAACCGATGCCTCCCATTTAGTTGACGGTCGTGAGGGACGCAAATCGGTTGAAATTATCCTCGCAATCTATCAGTCAAGCCGTGAGGGGCGTATCGTTGAATTACCTCTTCCGGTTTAACAGTAGTAGACACCCAAAATGTAGGTCGGGGTCTCTGTGCCCCGACATGTTACTCTGTTCCATTGTGTCGTAACGCCTACTTTAACGTGAGTTCGATATTTGATTCCAAGTGTCTGTCCAAAAGATAAAAAAGAGTTGGGTTTCACTCATTTTTCTGTCCTTTCAGTCTAAATAGAGGATGAATCACGCTTTTATGTCGGATTTTATTGTGGATTCCGTTCTACCCAACCTACAGTAGCCATTGAATCTTTTTATCGAACTCACGTTACTTTATGAATAATCCAATACGATTTTGATAGCCTCGTTCTTTTTGTGTAGTGCCATCTCAAAGCCCTTTTGCGCTTCGGTAAATGGCAGATGATGTGTTATAATCGGAGACACATCAATACGTCCTTGAGCAATCATGTCCATTGCTAACGGGAAGTCATTCTGCACATCGGGTCCGACAGAACCGATGAAGCGGATATTTTTCCTGAAAAACTCGGAGAAGTGGAAGTTGTATACCTCATCGTCTGGAACTCCGAAAGCGAGAAGTGTTGCGTCACGTTTCAGCAGTTGAAGGCATGTGGTGATTGTCTCTGTTTGATGTCCGACGACTTCAATAACAAGATCAGCCATTCTGCTGTCAGTAATCTCTTTGACAGCAGCAACAAGGTCTTCATTTGCGGAATTTATCGTGTGTGTGGCGCGCATCTGCTTGGATATCTCAAGTCTGAAGTCTACTAAATCAGTTGTTATCACAGTTCTCGCGCCGAGATTGCTCAACATGTGCGTAAAGAGTAGTCCCATCGGTCCTTGCCCTATAATGACAACATCCAGATTGAGCAGATTTCCCAACTTTCGACATGCCCAAACAACGGTTCCCAGTGGCTGTGACATCAAGATACAATCTTTACGGTCGTATTCCACTAACGGCACTGTAACATTCTCGTCTGATAGAAAGTATTCTGAACATCCACCAATATGTCGCGGAAGTGCAAGTACCTCGTCTCCAACTTTGAATTTATCTGACTTACTATCAGTAACAACACCAATTGCCTCGTGGATTGAAAGTCCTTTGCCAAGCGGATAACGGTCGGTTGGATGTTCAAGCACAAAATTTGGCATGTCGCTACCACAGATAGCACTGTGTAGGGTCTTAATCATCACTGTGCCATCAGGATAATCTTTCAAATTCGGTTCATCTATATCAATTATTTCTATTTGATAGGGTGCAACGATTTGCCCTGCTTTCATAAAATCTCCTTTTCATTGTACTATAAACATTCCGCCCCTACGGGGAAACCAAAGAATTGGGGGTGTTTCCGTTGCTATAAACATTGCGTCCCTACGGGACTGAAGAGGGTTTCTCATACACGGAAAACCACTAAATTGACGCATAATGTGCGGTTAGGAAACCGCACCTACCGAGTGGGATCAAGTTAATTTGGTATTATACCAAATTAACCCGATTCGTAGCGCGAGGTCCCCGTGCCTTGCAATGCCGACTTTATCCGAAGACGTCAAATCCCGTTAATTTGGTATTACTTATCAATCTTCCGCTACAAAACCTCGCCTTTCAAGGCGGGGATGTAGTAGCGGAAACCAAGACCTCCATTGTTGAAAAAAACTTGACTTTCGCCAAAAAATGTGATATAATTCTACCATCTACGGGTTAGGATGGACAACTTTGGCAACCTTGCCATTGATCCTAACCACTCTTTTGTAAAGAGCAGCGTAGACGTAGAAAACGCATCCACTACAGAAAAAAGACGTTTCAACGGAGCCAAAACCTTGAAAGATAGGATACTCTCCTAATAACGTTAGTTTTGAAACCGCACTTAGCGGTCAAAGTATCGGTCACACCTGATAAGGTTTAAGGTGTTTCCGTAGTGAGCCAGATGGCCCGCTCCGCGTGTTTGTCCACGTGTTGCCCGAACTTGAGTCGGGAAGCCTCCTAAAAGGAGATGCAAGATGGTCCCATACCTGCTGGACTTGATATGCAAGTAGCGGTAAACCTTGAGAAACCCGTGCGGGGGTTCCTTCAAAAGAACCCTCGCCCTTCAGGGCGGGGAGCGGTCAGAGAGTAGATATGGCTGACAAAACCTGCTTATGTAAAGTTCCATTAGTTGCAACAACACCGCGATTGTCGTTCATGCGTCTACCGCAGAGAAAGTTGAGCGGTTTTCCGTTTGCATCTGTAACTTTTCCGCCTGCCTCTTCAACCACTATAAGTCCTGCAGCGTGATCCCAAATGCACTCGCGATAGTCTGGATAAGCAGGATTTGGAAGACGGATATAGAGGGATGCCTCACCACGTGCGACGATGCCGTATTTTGCTTGACTGTCAATTTGAAGTGGTGGTTTGTCAAGTCCGAGTTGTTTCGCAATTTTGGTATGGGTGTTGCTGTCCCCATGCGTGGATTCAAAACTTTCTGCTAACCGAGATGCGTTCTCCGAAACGCTTGTCTCTCCTAAAAGTTCACCTTTAGTTGTATAGAGAGTTGTGCCTTCGCCACGACCAGCCACAAAGAGACATCCGCGTTCTGCATTAGGAATATCTAAGCGATGAGGTAGATTCGGACATCCCAAAACACCCAGTTGAACCTCTCCATCAACTATCCATGCTAATGCAATCGCATACTGATCTTGGCGAAGAAAACCTTTTGTGCCATCAATCGGGTCAAGTGTCCAGTAACTATTTCCTATTTCACCGTTTCCTCTGTCAATCCATTCGCAAACTTTGTGTGATGAAATATTTTCCTGCTGTTGTGCATCCCCCACTACAAAGCGATTCACATATTCAGAAACACGTTTCAGAAGTGTTTGGTTCTCTCTTAGCGATTGTGCATCTTCCTCTGCAACAATAATGTCTTCTGGATAGGTATCACCAATCGCTTTGCATATCAGTGCTTGTGACCCGAAGTCCGCTACCGTCACAGGACTACGGTCGCTTTTTTGAATGGCATCTGTTGGCACCATCTCCGCTTGTACCTGTTGACAGAGTTCTCCTGCTTTGAGTACAGCCTCAATTGCAATTTGTTTTTTAGATTTCATTTTGTATTACGATACGTTCGCATGTCTACTATTATATCGGTTAAAAGAGCGTTGATTTTGGAATATCTTTAGCTTCATCCAGTTTGCGTTTTGCTTCGCCAATGTCGTCAATAATGGTGGAACGCAGCGTAGTATGATTTTCACCTTCTTGCCGTAATACGTACGCTGGATTAAACGTTGCCATAGCAAAAGGTGCATAACGAGTATCTTTAAACCAGATGCCGCGTTCCTCTGTAATACGGAAGCGGGAATGAGTGATAGCACCCACACCCTAAAGGGTGGGGCTTAGGTTTCATAGCGACTGCGGTCTTCTCAAAGAGTCAACCGTCTTAGTATCGCTCCACCAGCGGGCATTTCGCTTGAAAAACAAGGTTATGGTATTTAGGTTACCGCTATCCCTGCCCGCAATATGTTTATAGCAGCGTTTATATCCCTATCGTGGTGAGACCCACATTCGGGGCATATCCACTGCCTATCAGAAAGAGTCAGGTTTTCGTTATGAAAACCACAATCCGAACAAGGTTTTGAAGTGGCTGTCCATTGACCGACTTGTTTCAAAAGACGCTTATGTTTGCTACATTTGGACTTCAATATCTCAACAAACTGATAGAAGGCAAGATCAGAGACTTTACGTCCCCAAAGCCTTTTCATACCGTCAAGGTTCAGCGTTTCGGTTGCGATGGTGTCAAACCTTCGGCAAAGGTCGGTGGCAAGTTTCCAATGAAAATCTTTGCGTTGATTGGTAACTTTACGGTAAAGTCGTGCGATCTGTCTAACAGCACGCCACCAGCCGTTAGAACCCTTCTGTTTACGGCTAAGTGCTTTGTTGAGATTACGAAGTTTGGTCAAGGATTGCTTTAAAGGTTGTGGGTGTTGGATTTTCTCACCCGTGCTAAGTGTCAAGTAAGCGTCTTTCATACCAAAGTCTGTCCCAACGCTCTGACCTGTTGTCGGCAAAGGTTCGGTATCTGTGAAGTCCGTTGTGATGCACAAATAGTAATCACCGCAGGCATCACGCTTTATCGTTATGCGTCTGATATTACCTTGCCACGCGCGGTGCTTGAAAAAAGTATAAGGAACACGATCAGGCTTCCATTTACCACCATCCTCCTTTCGGAAGGTGAGAGTGATCCGATTGTCTTTTATCTTCCAACCCGATTGCCCAGGGAAAGTAATAGATTTGAATTTATGACGCGGTTTGATATGTGGTCTGCCACCGAGTTTATTCAAAAAACGTTGATAGGCTACGTCAATGCGTTTCAACTCACATTGAATCGCTTGACTCGGCAAAGCATTCCAATGCGGGTGCGTCGTCTGTTTCAACACCGTCAAGTGGGCAGACATCGCGTTATAGTTCGCATACGGTAAGCCGTCCTTATACCGCTGACGTTGCCACTCGTGGAAATATTTATGCACTTGCCACATATCGTCAAGCAGATTGCCAAGACGTATCGTATTAGATTGACTGCCAAACTTATATTTATAGGTTCTCATGGTCCATCTCGTCCCTCGCTTTATCCTATACAAGTGGGAGGCAACACGTTACCAAGCAGTAACGCTGTCCATGTCTGCCAACAAGATAGGAATACTGGACAACATTTTAGCGCAAATGTCAAATCTTTTTTTACCATAAAAACGGTAGTCCGCCTACATCCCCCAAGCTAAAGCATGGGGTTTTGGCGGGAAGAGTGATAAGTGTTTTTGCAGCGGGTGCACCTAAACATAAAATCACTGAAGGTCGAATTAAGGTTAATTCGCTATCAAGCCATTTTGAACATGCCTTAATTTCTGCTGCCTTCGGCGGACGGTTTTTCAACACACTCCCATTATTTGCCGCTGCACGACATTTAATGATATTCGTCAGCCAAATGTTACTACGCGTAAGTCCATTTGCACTAAGCACCTCATCTAACATATTTCCTGCAGGTCCTGAGAATGGAAATTCCGTGTGATTATCAGCTGCAGACGGACCTTCACCCACTACAACTAATTTTGCGTTAACATCACCGCTTCCAAAAACAACATTTGTTCGTGTTTTCGCCAAATCGCAATCCGTACATACGTTTGCGCGCCTTTTGATGTTTTGGATCTGTGTTTGGCGATTTGTCATGATTTCGGGGTGCCACCTGTTGTCTTCGCAAATTGAATACTCGCGTGGATCAACGACTCGGTTGCCTCAAAAGTCAACTGATAAATAGGTCTGTCCCAACTGTATTGATAATCGCTGCCGTAACCAGATACACCGATCGGGATATAATCCTCTGGCACATGAATAAAAAATGTTCCTGCTGCTTGCCTCGTCGGTTGACAGATGATGAGATAACTTTGGCTGTGGCTATCCCAACCTGCTGACAAAATCTCAACACTTCCTTGTGTATAATGCATATCCGTGGAGAGAAGTTGTGGTGTTTTTTGTTCCTCTCTTAAGCACAACAATTTTGCCGATCTCGGTTGCATATTCAGAAGCGTAACGCTTTTAGAAACAACACCTAAGTATTGGCGCATCCAAAAATCGTGAACAAGATAATCTACATTGGGATTAAGACCGACCGCATCTAAATTCAGATCAATATCGTCTTGCTGGTCTTTCCAATTGAAGATCCCAATCAGATTCCAAGATTCGCGGGCTGTTTCAATAGGCAGATGCCAAATTCGTGATAAAGGTTCATCGTAACGATCAACAGATGTAGCAGCATTCCCGGAGAGTGGGAATAACTTAGCCAACAATTCTGCACGTAACGGAGAAAGGGTTGTAGGCGTATTTGCACAAAAAACGGTGGCACCACTCAATGCGGTGGCGGTCATTTCAACAATTGCTTCATTGATAGGACGAAGATCATCAACGGATAAATCACCGTATGCGTGCTTCCACAGGATGTTATGTACATTGAGATATCCTGCATAGCGGCTCAATCTATGCTTTGTTCCATTTGGTTGATGCCATGCGTCCCTGTTATCAACATATTTCTGGCGCAATAGTGGGTAATTGACCGGAAAACTCCCGATACTGACACTCTCAATTATATTATAGCCAGCAAGAGTTGCCTTGCTTTCAGATGCCTCTACTGCTTCGGTCAGTAAACGAACTGCAAGACGATACAATTCGGCAGAGGTAAGAGACTCATCATGCCAAGTCGCATTTGGCGCGACCGACACCATACCGCTCGTATAACTTGACAAATCCACCTTAATTAAGTCATATCCCCATTCATCTATTAGCTGTTTAATTACTTTTCGGACATGCTTCTGTGTTTCTGGGTGTGAAATATCTAAAATAGCAAGGGCACTCTCTCTCCCGGGTAAATGAACTTCGATAGGTTCTCCAAATTTACCGGGAATTGATTTTTCATCTTTTGATTGAGCTTGTTCCCTGTTATTATATCGCAAACATGCTTTAGGATACTTTTGGAGTAATTCCGATTTACGTTCAATACAGAATGGGTCAATACAGATGCTAGCTTTAAAACCTTTAGCGTGAATTTGTTCAACAACTGGTGCCATTCCGTCAGGGAAATTCTCTCGTTTCAGGGACAATTTACCGGGATTTGGTTGCCATCCTGTTTCCAAATGAATATAATCTATTCTACCCGTGAGAGCGGGGTTAAAGAGAGGACTATTAGCAATAGATTCCGTTTGCTCCTCAATAGTTCTTGCACCAAGTTCTCCCTGCATGTTTTCAGATGAAAAACTCCATCCAGAAAACGTTTGTCGAGTGATGTCGCTCGTATCAGCTGTATTGATGGGACTGTTTTGAGGGGATTTCTGGAGTGTTTTCGCTGCGCTTTCAGCGGCGAGACGTTCGGTAAAACGCACATAGGACGAGTTAGCATCCTCTGTAAAATCAAGGTAACCAATTTCTGATGTGACCACTTCTCCTGCTTGACATTCTTTGTTTTCACAATCATGGTAAAGCGTCCAAGTTGTTAGTCCTTGCTGAGTTTTACGTTTTGAACCTTGGTAGCCTATCTGCATGCGGGGCCACCACTTGTTGGTTGTGATGAACCCAAACACGAGCGATTTTTTGCTGTCGGTGTCGTGGAGAATGCCGTCCTGACAAGGTTGTAAAGTATTATCACGGTTTAAACGGAATCCATCATAGATTTTATGATAACTACTTACACTGGGAGAAATCGGTGGCATTTTGAGGAAAAGATGATATTGAGATGGGTGACCTCCTAATTGGACTGCACCATGCTGTGCGGATATATCAATAAGCGTTATATTTGTTAAGCAAATTGGTGTTGAGTTTAAGTTTTCAACACCTACTTTCAATAATATATAGGGGTGGTCCGCATAGCAGGTGATGTAGGTATGGATACGGATACCTATTCCCTTGGCTACATCGTTTTTATCATCAGTGGGATCTTGTGTTGAATCTGGAGCGTGTGGTGTATTTGGCGTCTGTTCTAAATTGGTAGATGATTCACCCTGACGCTGTTTGTTAGTTGCTTTGGTCTCGTAGGTAAACTGTAAGGTTTGGTGAAGTCCAAATGCATCTGTTCCCACAGGTTCTGTGCGAAATTCCCGGAAACCAGCATTCACCGTTTTCAACGTGGTGCCATCAGTAAGACTTATCTGTGTGAACCCATTTTTGATAATTGTCTTACCAGTTTTATCATTATAGTTCCATGTTCCTTTTGATAAATTAAATTCGATTTGGTATTCTTGATGCTTTATATCAACAAATTTTCCTCGCCGTGAAATGGCCAGATCGTCATGTTTCATGCAAGTATTCCTTCTGTCCTCTTGCAGGCAATTTTCATCAACATTTTCTATGCAATGAATTGCAACGTTATTAAAACCTTGTGTTGCACAGATGCATTGGAGAAAATATATGCATGGGCTGCGTCAGCAAAATAAACACATTAGGAAACTTAGTGCTAAAGATATAGTGAAATATACACATTACTTCCTTGCTAACGAAACATTTGTGCCTGCATGGAAAAGTCTTGCAATTATTAGCAGTAACGGGCGTCTATTAAAGAGGTTTCTTTTCTTTAAATCCAGACCACTGGAATTCGACTACACTGAGTCCATCTTCGGTCAATTTTCAAAGGAACGAAAACTAGAGATTTCTTATGCGCGCTCCATGAAATAATACCAAATTAACTTGATTCCAACCTATCGGTGCGGTTTCTAACCGCACCATAGGCGTCAATTTAAGGAAACATCTGTGTTTTTATGAACCCTTCTCAATAGGCATGGTTATTGAGACTGTCTTATATTCAGTCCCATAGGGACTATATGTTTATAGAAAAACGTATAATAGTCTCTTTCGCTCCGTAGGTGCGATATTTCTATAACGTTTTTGTTGGACATATCGCACCTACGGAGCGAAAGAGATTGAGAACGTTGGGTGCTATAAACATATAGTCCCTACGGGACTGAAGAGCATTTCTCATATTTGAAAAACCACTAAATTGACGCTTATGGTGCGGTTTCTAACCGCACCTACCGGCCGGAAAATAGGACAAATCCCGTTAATTGGGTATAAGTTGACATTTTCTGAGATTCTGTCTAAAGTGCCATCCTGCTGAAGGTAATTGCAAATAAATATATTATATCTTACGCAATTTGTCAGAATTTAATCTAACGTCCTCCTAATAATAGCGTATTACTTTCTCAATAGATAAACTTTAATAGTACGCCCATGAGGTTGCGTAAGTAACGATTAAGAACGATAACGGTATACCACCGCTTGAGTAAATAAGGTGTTATGTCTGTGCTGCCGATTAATAAACAAACTATGGGTAACGGTAAAAGGTTAAACATGTGTTTCCATACTGCTTTTGTCTATCGCATGTTAGTAATCCGATTTCTAAAGGCAGTTCGGTATGTTTATCGTGTTCTACTAAAAGTATTCCTGTAGCTTGAAGTAGGCGGACATCCGATATTTGCGAGAGCCATTTTTGGTAAAGCCTTGCACCATAAGGCGGATCAAAATAAATGAGTTCAAACGTCTCATCTCGTTTGTGAAGCGAAGCGATACCTTGCGTGATGTCTCTACGAATCAGCTCAACCTGTGGATTAGTGATGTCAAAACCACAAGTATGAAGGTTTTGTTCAATCAATCGAATGCACTTCACATTTTGTTCCAAGAAGGTTACCTTATTCGCTCCTCGACTGAGTGCCTCAAGACCGATGTTGCCAGTGCCAGCACATAAATCTAAAAATTTGGCATTAATCACACGTTCACGTAAAATGCTAAAAACAGACTCTTTGACTCTATCAACTGTAGGTCGGACAGTCCTGTTTTTAGGTGTAGCCAAGCGTCTGCCCTTAAATTTGCCTGCGATAATTCGCATTTCGCACACCTGTGCAAATCACTGCGATCTGTATTTGTCGTATCTGTGAAAATTATCTGGCAGACACCTGACTAGCGCAATTGTTAAACAAACAAATCTTCAATAACGCTGCCTTCATTTACAACCCGGATTGGACGGCCAGAACGAGATATATTCTCTTCCTGATAGTTAATTCCGAGTGCGAAGCAGAGCGATGCGAACAGGTCTGGCACACCAATAGGATTGGTGACGACTTTCATTCCATCTTCGTTGGTGCTTCCAATGACTTGTCCGCCACGGGTGCCGCCGCCTGCTACAACAGCTGACCAACCGTTCGGGTGATGGTCTCGCCCCTCATTTTGGTTAATTTTCGGTGTTCGTCCGAATTCTCCAAGCCATAAAATGACGGTTTCGTCAAGTAGATCACGTTCACTGAGGTCTTTAATTAGCATAGCGAACGCTGGGTCAACGACATTAAGAAGTTCTTTGGTTCTTTCAAAGTTATTTTCGTGTGTATCCCAACCATCAAGCGTGATTTCAACAAATTTAACGCCAGATTCAACCAGACGTCGTGCCATCAAACATCCTTGTCCAAACCTATTCATGCCGTATGCTTCTCGAACTTTAGTCGGTTCTTCATTAAGTTCAAATGCCTTGATTTTGGGTGAGTTGATAAGTTCATCCGCTTTTTTGTAGATGGCTTCGTGTGCTTCTGTGCCACGTCCAGTCCGTTTGGAGATGAAATCCTTCTCAAGATTATTCAGCATTTTGAGACGTTCACGGAAACGGTATGTATCCATTTGTGCTGGATATTCAATGTCATCCACCTTTTCCATCGGGTTATTCACGACAAACGGGTCGTGAACTGCCCCCAGAAATCCACCGGAGTATGTTGGTGAATTGATATTGACACAACTTGGTAGTTTAGATTCGTTGTCATCAAGATAGTAAGAGGTCAGCGAACCCAAGGTAGGGTGTCGGACTGCGCCGCCTGGAGCATAACCGGTATGCAGTAAATAACGTGCGCGTTCATGGTTGCCTTCTCGAGACGCCATTGAGCGAATAATGGAAAGGTGATGTGCCTGTTCAGCAACGAGCGGGAGATGTTCTGATACCTCAACACCTTTTACACTGGTAGGAATCGGCATAAAAGGACCGCTATTTTCTACAGAAGGTTGTTTAGGATCAAAGGTATCTAACTGGCTTGGACCACCGCTCATGAACATAACGATACAATGTTTTGCACGTGGGATAACCTCTTCTAACTGAGCGGCACCAGGAGAACCAAAGTGCTGCATTGCTACAAGTCCAAGAAAACTACCTACTCCATATTTGAAAAAACCACGACGAGAAATCTCTTTATGCCAAAATTCAGGGGCATCATATTCGGGGATCCATATTTCTGATCTCATTTATTTTCACCGCATTCTCAAGACAAGAATACATACTTGCGAATACGACTCCTTATTTGTCCCGCTACATCGTCAAGGATAATATCCATACCTGCGGGATAGGTGTTAAAACTGACGCTGTTTTCTCGAAAATAATCTGTAATACAGTTTTTGTTTGCTTTTTCCGGTAGAATTTAATTTTCTATTGGCAAACATACTACAAGATTTCTATCTTCAAGTATTTCATTACATCCTACATTAAAAATATAGTTTGACATCTCCCACACCTAAAGGAGTGGGATTCTTAGGTCTTATATCAGTCCTTAATGTTTCTGAATGCCTTGTTCCTGCTTCTGCATCCACTGCTCCGTAGTTGAGTCTAACACGGACTCCACAGGCGTTTAGACTCTCCCAGTGTCCCCAGGCGAGTTATTAGTGAATGTGGTAGGGATGTTGTAGTAACAACATATATTAGTTTTTCTCTACCACATTCTAATGTTTTGAGTGATTTCGCACCAACACCACACACTTTATCACGGATGGGGACAGGACTCAACACAGGTAAGTGTTGAGGTGATAACCCTGTCCAACGATGCTACATATAGTATATACTATTTCGGTGCAAATGTCAAGCGTTTTTTGACCCACAGCTAAAGCAGTGGGATTGTTAGTTAATTCCCTTCATATTAATAGCAAGCAAAAATCGGTTGAACGTGTGTGACGTTTTGTTACATAGGGTGATACTCACGACGGCTAAAGCCGTGTGCTTCTTTTGCACACAACTCTCCTCTGTGATTCCTGCTTCCGTCTCTCGTGCCTCCGAATGAGGTCTTATTTGTACTCCACAGGCGTAACTTCCCGTGTATCCCACGGTAGGTTGTTAGCGAATGTGGTAGGGTCGTTGTCCTAACAACGGACATTAGTTTTTCTCTACCACATTCTAATGTTTTGAGTGATTTCGCACCAGCATCACACATCTTTCCACAGGTGAGGGATAGGACCCGGACAGGTTGTCCGGGGTGGAAACCCTATCCACGATGGGACATATAGTCCAACATGTTTTGGTGCAAATGTCATAAGTTTTTTGACCCACAGCTAAAGCAGTGGGATTGTCAGATAATTCCCTTCAATTTACCAGAAATGAAACTTTAACAACAGAACACTAATTAGATATTTGATCGTGACTGACACCCATCTATATTGATACATGCCCCAGTAATAAGACTTGCACGTTCGGACGCGAGAAAAACAGCAACATTGGCAATTTCTTCAGGTTTTCCGAAACGACCAAGTGGCATTTCGCTTTTGACAAAAGATTCCATACGTTCTGGGTCCGCTTTGATACGGCGATCCCATCCACCACCGGGAAAGAGGATAGACCCTGGTGCGATACTATTGACACGTATATTGTCGGGTGCGAGTTCCTTTGCCAACGATTTTGACATGCTAATTTCTGCGGCTTTCGCTGCGTTATAGGTGATATGCCCACCACCTTCTCTACCGTAAATTGAAGTAATCATTATGATCGCGCCACCACCTTGCTTCTGCATCGCTGGAATAGCAATACGGTTTATTCGCGTTGCGGAAACAAGATTTAGATCGAGTATTTCGTGCCATTCATCATCAGAAATCTCATTTAGAGGTGTCCAACGACTCCCACCCACATTGTTAACAACAACATCGATTCTACCGTAACGATCCAATGTTTCTGTCATAAACGCTTGGACTTGAGCGGTATCAGTTACATCGGTAGGTTTTGCAAATGCTTCTATATCGTGTGCGTTAAGTTCCTCGGTTACGGTTTGTAAGGTTTCTGGGTCTCGGCCGCAGATGCTAAGTCGCGCGCCTTCTTCAGCGAATCCGAATGCTATTGCTCTACCTATGCCACGGCTTGCCCCTGTCACAATGACGACTTTGTCTGTTAATCCTAAGTTCATTAATTATCTCCGTCTTTCAGAATGTTGATAATGCTTACTATCTGTGGTATTATATCAAATTAACGGGATTTATCTCATTTTTCTTGGTATTAGGTGCGGTTAGGAATGCAGATCGCATTTGGGTGAGTACACCGCAAAACCGCACCTACCGAGTGGGATCAAGTTAATTTGGTATTACGACCTTTTAGACGTTATTTTTTTCCTTTAGTCGATATCCGACTCCGTACACAGTCTCAATCTGTGTGCCTAAATTTCCGAGTTTGCGTCTGAGACGGCTGACATGTGTATCAACGGTTCTATCAATACCGTAATATTCCTGTCCCCAGATAGCATCCATAAGCATATCGCGTGAAAATACGCGTCCGGGGGAACGTGCAAATGATGTGATAAGTTTAAACTCCGTAGCAGTAAGATCAATTGCCCCATCTTCGGTCAACACTTGATGTCGATCCAGATCTATTACTACCCCGTGCGTTTCGATTTGATTTTCTTCTTCAGGCTGATTACTTGCGTTGAGCCTACGTAGGACAGCATTGATGCGTAAAACGACTTCGCGCGGACTAAAAGGTTTTGTGATATAATCATCAGCACCTAATTCAAGTCCAGCGACTCGGTCACTTTCTTCATCTTTGGCGGTCAGCATTACGATAGGGATATTTTTTGTGCGGGGATCGTTCTTTAAGAGTCGACAGACAATTAAGCCATCCACCTCTGGCAACATCAGATCTAATAAAATGAGATCGGGGGGGTTGTCTACTGCGCGTTGTAATGCGTCAGCACCATTTCGAACAGTATCAACTTTAAAATTTTCCTGCCGTAGATTATATCTCAGCAACTCTACAATATCACGTTCATCCTCTACAATTAATATTTTGGCATCCATCAGAATTCCTTGCTGTTAGCATTTAATTTTCAGAATAAATCGTAAAGTTACGTATCTTTTCCATACTATTCTAACATATTACTAAAGTTTGGACAAATTTTAAAGGACTTCAATGTGTAGAGGGTAAAACGGAAATACCTTAGCCGTTACCCAATTATCTTCTTCTGGACATCTGTCGCCCCGCTGAGGAAACCAAAGAGGATGTTGGACCGCGTTTCTATAAACATTCCGCCCCGCTGGGGCTGCTCGGACTACATCTGATATTCTTTTTTCTGCAAGTTACTATCCGATTGAAAACTCGTCCAAAGGACATATTAGCAGCCCCAGCGGGGCGATAGGTGTCCAGAGCGCGAGTAATCCAACCTGCTTAGCCCCAGCGGGGCGACAGGTGTCCAATGTATATGGAACTGAGGTAATTCTATAAACCTAATCTGCACACTACATTTCCAAAATTCTCCAAACTATAACAACATATTAAAATGTCAGGACTTATACCAAATTAACTTGATTCGAAGTTTTCCGATAAAGTCAGCATTGCGAGGCACGGGGACCTCGCGCTACAAATCGCGTTAATTTGGTATTGCGCATTTTTCTCGCTTTCAAGCGTTACAGCGTTTGTAGTAGCACAATTCGTTGTGCGTTCTTTAGTAATTAGACTTAACTAAGGGGTGTGCATAAATAATTCAATGTTAATGTGCGCTTAGTTAATGTGCGTTTAAAGGTATTAGGCACGCTCCGCGTGCCGTAACCAGATTCGAAGAGGCGCAATAAATTGCGCGACGACAAACAACACTTCTACGAATGAAGCTGCATCTGAAGTGTGCAACTGTCTATGTTGCTGCGGTAAATAATAATGCACACCCCTCTTGTTGGAGGGCTTTGTAAGCCCGATTTATTCCTCAAGGTAGGCGCGCTTTGGAAGCGTGCTGTGTCTGTCAGAACCAAGATTTTCAGGATTATATTTCATCAAATCATTTGAAAACATTCTACCGTATCAAAAACCTTAAAACTATGCGTTTCCTATCCAGATACCCAATCTTGAAAATCCTGAAATCCCGACGAATACTACACGCCGAATCATGCAGCATGCCATACGCGCATTCGGCGTTGATTTGGCGTATTCAGCGTTGATTCGTGAATCCTGGTTCAGACAAACCATTGACATTAAATCTAACACATAGTAGAATAAAACAACAAAAGATAATTTTATAATGAGCCTATGTTTTCTGCCCAACAGAAGGAATAAAAATTCATGAAAAACACGTTGTGTTCAATTTTGATGACACTGTTCATAGCACTTACAACCACACCATGCACCTTCGCCCAAGATTATACCCGATGGGGTTTACCCGAAGGCGCAAAAGTGCGGCTCGGTAAAGGTGGGATAAACGAAATAGCCTACTCTCCCGATGGCACCAAGCTTGCGGTTGCCAGCACAATCGGCATTTGGATCTACAATATACAGACAGCTGAAGAACTTGACCTATACACAGGGCATACGGATCTGGTCTATAGCGTCTCGTTTAGCCCAGATGGCACCACAATCGTTAGTGCAAGTAGAGACAAAACCCTCCGTCTGTGGGATGTGGACACAGGCGAACATATACGCACGCTATCGGGGCATCAGTATTCGGTCCGCAGCGTCTCGTTTAGCCCGGATGGCACCACCATCGCAAGTGGCAGTATGGACGGTACCCTCCGTCTGTGGGATGTGGACACTGGCGAACATATACGCACGCTATCGGGGCATACGGGTTGGGTCAATAGCGTCTCGTTTAGCCCAGATGGCATCACCATCGCAAGTGGCAGTATGGACGGTACCCTCCGTCTGTGGGATGTGGACACTGGCGAACATATACGCACACTATCGGGGCATACAGGTTGGGTCAAAAGCGTCTCGTTTAGCCCGGATGGAAACACAATCGTAAGTGGCAGTGAGGACAAAACCATCCGTCTGTGGAATGTGGACACTGGCGAACATATACGCACGCTATCGGGGCATACAGGTTGGGTCAAAAGCGTCGCGTTTAGTCTAGATGGACACTTAATCGCAAGTGCAAGTAATGACAACAGCTCCCGTCCACGTACACACTGGCACACATCTCCTCACGCTATCGGGGCATACGCATGGGGTCAAAAGCGTCTCGTTTAGCCCGGATGGCACCACCATCGCAACTGCAAGTTGGGACAACACCATCCGTCTGTGGAACACACACACTAGTGAACACCTCCGCACGCTATCGGGGTATATGCATGAAGTCAGAAGCGTCTCATTTAGTCCAGATGGAAACACAATCACAAGTGGGGACTATAAAATCCATCTGTGGCACGCACACACTGGCGAACACCTCCGCACACTATTGACAGAGCATACGGATTTGGTCACCAGTGTCCCGTTTAGCCCGGATGGCACCACAATCGCAACTGCAAGTTGGGACAACACCATCCGTCTGTGGAACACACACACTGGCGAACACCTCCGCACGCTATCGGGGCATAAGTATTGGGTCGCAAGCGTCTCGTTTAGCCCGGATGGAAGCACAATCGTTAGTGGAAGTTGGGACAAAACCCTCCGTCTATGGGATGTGGACACGGGACAACATATCCGCACACTATCGGGGCATACGGGTTGGGTCAATAGCGTCTCGTTTAGTCCGGATGGAAACACAATCGTTAGTGGCAGTGAGGACAAAACCATCCGTCTGTGGGATGTGGACACAGGTGAACATATACGCACGCTATCGGGGCATAAGGGTGCGGTCAAAAGCGTCGCGTTTAGTCCGGATGGCACCACCATCGTTAGTGGCAGTTCAGACGGGACCATCCGTCTGTGGGATGTGAACACAGGTGAACATATACGCACGCTATCGGGACATAAAAGTGCAGTCAATAGTGTCTTGTTTAGCCCGGATGGAAACACAATCGCAAGTAGCAGTAGGGACGGGACCGTGATCCTGTGGGAGCACGGAAAGTGATCTTGGCAGCATATACGGGGTCAGTCGTCTTGTAGGTCGGGTTTCGCATTCGCTCTACCCTTATGTGTCAACTTAGCACCCAATTTATCATGAGGCGTGTGCATAAATAATTCAATGTTAGATGTGCGCTTAAAGGTAGTAAGCACGCTCCGCGTGCCGTAACCAGATTCGAAGAGGCGCAATAAATTGCGCGACGACAAACAACACTTCTACGAATGAAGCTGCACCTGAAGTGTGCCAATGTCTGTGTTGCTGCACCAAATAATTATGTACACCCCTCACTTAACTATGTTGTGTCCTTCTGACCGCTCCCCGCCCTGAAGTGCGGGGGTTCTTTTGAAGGAACCCCCGCACGGGTTTCTCAAGGGTTACCGCTACTTGCATATCAAGTCCAGCAGGTATGGGGCCATCTTGCTTCTCCTTTTAGGAGGCTTCCCGACTCAAGTTCGGGCAACACGTGGACAAACACGCGGAGCGGGCCATCTGGCTCACTACGGAAACACCTTAAACCTTATCAGGTGCGACCGATACTTTGACCGCTAAATGCGGTTTCAAAACTAACGTTATTAGGAGAGTATCCTATCTTTCAAGGTTTTGGCTCCATTGAAACGTCTTTTTTCTGTAGTGACTGTGTTTTCTACGTCTACGCTACTCTTTACAAAAAAGTGGTTAGGATCAATGGCAAGGTTGCCAAAGTTGTAAATCCTAACCCGTAGATGGTAGAATTATATCACATTTTTTGGCGAAAGTCAAGTTTTTTCAACAATGGAGGTCTTGGTTTCCGCTACTACATCCCCGCCTTGAAAGGCGAGGTTTTGTAGCGGAAGATTGATAATTTGCGTGAGTCCCGAACGTAAAAAAATAGTGAAAATAAACCCTATTTGTGATATTATATGAAAAAATTCCGGAAAGGGGTGGAGACTAATCACAACGATAAAAATTATACTTTTTAGACTTCTGCGATGGAATTTAGCTTATTCTTTGATATGCTTATTTATGATTTCATCGCTTTTTGCTTATGCTGACTCGGACTTTCGTGGTTTCACAACTGAAAATGCATTGACACAACAAAATATAGAAACAGCATTTAAGGAACTGGTTTCACCAGAGATATGTCGGATAAAACTACGTAGGTTAACGGAAGAACCACATCTTGCTGGAACAGAAAACAGTCGTAAGATAGCAGAATTTCTGAAGAATGAATATGAAAGTTACGGCTTGCAGGTGAAGATATATGAATATCAGGTGTATCTTCCGCATCCGCTTGAGGTGCATGTAGAACTTGTCGCACCGACAAAGCACGTTGCGGTAAGCAAAGAATCGGGTTGGGAGTGGGACAAAGATTCATTTCAGAAAGACATTGTGCCGGGTTACAATGCTTACTCTCCTGATGGTGATGTGACGGCTGAATTGGTATATGTCAATAAGGGTTTGCCCGATGATTACCGCAAGTTACGTAAACTTGGAATTTCAGTAAAAGGTAAAATCTGTATTGCGCGATATGGTGGTAGTTACAGGGGTGTGAAAGCTAAGTTGGCAGGGGATAATGGCGCAGTTGGCTTGATTCTCTACTCCGATCCGGCAGATGATGGATATATGCGTGGTGATGTTTATCCGCGTGGTCCGTGGCGGTCTGCCGATGCCATTCAACGTGGAACGGTAAAGTATATCTTCCAACATGCAAGCGATCCATTGACCCCTGGTTGGGCGGCGATTAAGGATGCCC
The DNA here is from genome assembly GCA_965237835.1 of Candidatus Poribacteria bacterium. Classification (GTDB taxonomy): domain Bacteria; phylum Poribacteria; class WGA-4E; order WGA-4E; family WGA-3G; genus MSPOR6. The sequence goes on from OZ250160.1 coordinate 4,666,537, forward strand.
ATAGACTTTCAATGGATGAAGCAACAGACCTTCCCAAGATTCCTGTCGTGCCGATTGCTTATAGAGACGCACAACCTTTGTTGCAGGCATTAGGCGGACCAAATGTGCCATCAAATTGGCAAGGAGGTTTGCCGTTTGCATATCATATCGGACCAGGACCTGCACAAGTGCATCTCAAGATGCGAAGTGAACACAGCATTCGTCCGATTTATAACGTTATTGCTACATTAGAAGGAACGGAATATCCTGACCAGTGGGTAGTTTTAGGTAATCATCATGATGCGTGGGTTTACGGTGCGGCAGACCCATGTAGTGGAACGACATCCTTACTTGAAGTCGCGAGATGTTTAGGCGCATTAGCAAAACAGGGTATGCGTCCGAAACGGACAATCGTTTTTGCCTCATGGGATGCTGAAGAATTTGGCATCATCGGTTCAACTGAATGGGTTGAGGAACTGAAGTTGGGACTGAAGGAGAAAGCGATTGCTTATTTGAATGTTGACATCGCTGCAACAGGTAGTAGATTTTACGCAAGTGCAGCACCACCCCTCAGACAATTAGTTCGGGATGCAACACAGGAAGTGATTGACCCAAGGACCTTGAAATCGGTTTATGATAATTGGAAAAAGGTACAGGATGTTATGGTGCCTAAGGTTGGTAACCTCGGTAGTGGTTCAGATCATTCGCCATTTGTTGGTCATATCGGTGTGGCTGCGGTGAGTATGGGTTTTAGTGGTCCCTATGGTGTGTACCATGCGATGCAGGACAATTATTATTGGATGGAGCATTTTGGTGATCCAACGTTTCAGTATCAGGTAGCAATGGCACAGATTTGGGGGATCATCGCGCTTCGCCTTTCAAACGCGGATATTTTGCCTTTTGATTACGATGTGTATGCCAAGACGTTGCTTGATGAACTTGAGACATTAGGAGTTAACGTGCCAATTGAATCTGAAAGATTGCTTGCTCTTCTCACGGAATGGGAACAAACAGCAACAACGCTCAATCAGCAGTTTGAAAAATACCTTATGTCTGAGAACAAGGAGAAGATAGTAGAAATTAATCAGCGTTTGTTTCAATTAGAACGAACATTGACAGATGATGCAGGTTTGCCACTTCGTCCGTGGTTTAAGCACCTTGTTTATGCACCGGGTTTGAATACAGGCTACGCTGCTGTTGTTTTTCCTGGTATTCGTGATGCTATTGAAAAGGGAGATGTTGCAAAGGCAAAGATGGAGGCTACACGGCTTGCTGAGGCGTTTGAACGGATGGTTAAAGGGCTTAAGGAGATAATGGCACTGTTATAATCAGAAAATTAGTCTTCGTTCTTAATAACAACCGCTTCATTTGGTTTCAATATAACTGCTTCACCAACCTTGAAATGATGCTGATAGTCGGTTTGGACGAAGTAAGGTTTACCATCTACCTCAACGCGATAGGTGAAATCATGTCCTTTGAATTCACGAGCAGCAATACGTCCCTGTTTTCTATCGTCAGAATTGGGACTATGTTTCTCTATGATGAAATGTTCTGGACGAATTGAGAGAAAAATATCGGTTGTGTCTGGAAAATCTATCTCTAACGATCCGAAAGGCGTGTTTGCTACACCGTTTTTGATGTCTGTTTCAATGATGTTGGTTTTTCCCAAAAAGTTCGCTACATACACTGTTTTTGGTTGTCTGTACACTTCTTCAGGTGTGCCAACTTGTTCTATTGTTCCACTGTTCATCACTGCAACCCGTTCGGCAAAACTCAATGCTTCTTCTTGATCGTGGGTCACCAATACCACACTAATCCCAGAGGCTTTTAGCAATCCTCGGACTTCTTCTCTTGTTGCTTGGCGAAGACCCGTATCAAGGCTTGAGAAGGGTTCGTCTAACAGCAGCAGCTTCGGTTGTGTTGCAAGTGAGCGTGCTAAAGCGACTCTTTGTTGTTCACCGCCAGAAAGATGATGTGGCATCCGGGAGTGTAAGTGCGCAATTCCGACTCGTTCAAGGGTATCCAAAGCATTCGCATACCGTTCCTTTTTTGGCATTTTGCGACTAAGTCCAAAGCCTGCGTTTTCCAGAACGTTCTTGTCTGGAAAAAGTGCATAATCTTGAAATACAAACCCAATTCCACGCGCTTCAGGAGGGATGTGAATTCCATCGTCCTCAAGAACGCGATCTCCCATTGAAATTGAACCCACGTCGGCTCTTTCAAACCCAGCAATTAAGCGTAACGTTGTTGTTTTTCCACAACCACTTGCCCCTAAAAGTGCAAAGATTTCCCCCGGATATACCTCAAAACTGACATCCGTTACAATAGGCGTTGCTGCAAATTGTTTTGTTATTGATTTGACAGTGAGTAGTGGTGTCATATAGTAATACCAATTCTGACAAATAAACTACCATTACGGAGATCTAATACCAAATTAACTTGATTCGACGTCTTCGGATAAAGTCGGCATTGCAAGGCACGGGGACCTTGCACTACAAATCGGGTTAATTGCGTATAATAGCAAAAAGCCTCTGTAAAATAAGAATATAGAGGCTTTTTGCTAAATAAATGCTATGTTTGTTCTATTCCTTATCATCTTCCGGATAGTCAATTGACCATTTACCGCGTCCATCGCCCGTAGGTAGTTCTTGCCAAAGTGCTAAGAAGTTCTCTGGCGCGTTATGTTCCAAAAGGTGCGCCATAAAGAGTTGATGCAATTCAGTGACAAGCGCAGCATTATCCTCAGCAAGATTATTAGTTGCGATCGGATCTATGGTAAGGTCAAACAATTCAGGAGTGCCGTATGCCCCAACAGGTGCGTATCCCCAACGTTCTGTTACCAAGAACGGTGTTGTCGCACGACGTGGTACAGTGCCGTTTCGTGAACCGATGTGCGGTCCCGTTACAGCATATTCTCTGTGTTGAGAATCACCGCTGAGGAGGGCATCAGCAAAGGATCTGCCATCAAAAGGTTTTGGTGGATCAAGTGTGACACCAGCCAGATCACAAAGGGTTGGTAGGATATCCATCGGTTGCGCAATCATATCAAGACGTTGTCCTTTTGGAACATCACCACCTGCAATTAAGAACATCTCGTGGTTGATCTCAGGATAGGTGGGCCAATATCGAGGATCTTCGGGATCAATGTTAGACTTTCCAGTCCTCTCGTGTTCTCCGATAGACATCCCGTGGTCAGACATCACAACAACAAGTGTATCATCCCATAACTCAAGGTCCTCAACTTTTTCAAGGATCCGTCCAATGTGTCTGTCAACAAGTTCGGATTCACCTGCGTAGTGTGCCCATAGGTTATGTAACTCGGCATCTGTATAGATAGATGAACGTCCATAATTCGGATGTAGCATCGGTGGCCCCGTATAGGTTGGATCGTAGCGTTTGACGATGTATTCAGGTGGATCCCAGGGTTCGTGCGGATCGAAGAAATCAACCCAAAGGAAGAAGGGACCTGATCGATAATTTTCCTCTAAGAATCTTATTGCGGTTTGCGATGTTCTGCCGGAAAAAGTTTCAGCCTCATATTGGTAGTATCGGTTTGTCCAACGGTGGGTGTTGGGCAAGGTGTTACCTCGGAAGGCAGGATTTGGGCGTGTTTTGTCATCTGGCATAACAGTCTGGATTTCATCGTTAAGATGAAGCAGCGGCTTATCACCCTCTTGTCCACGGTGTTGGAAAGCAGCTTGAAAACCTTGTTGGAACCGTGCATTGAATAGATGGGGACAATCGCATATCAACTGCGTTGCATAACCTTGTCCACCTAACAGTTTAGCAATATGGTTTGGACCGCTCAGATCAATCGCCTGCCACCCGTAGTGTGGCCATCCGACTGTGCCAGTCGCAACGTCGGTACGATGCGGGATTGTAGGAAAACTGCTCATATAAAATTTATCAATCGCAGTTGCACGTTCAGCCTCAAATTTATCAAGTAGCGGTGTACGGATTGGTTTTTCTGCCCGTTCACCAAGGTTGTCATAGCGGAATGTGTCGGTAATTAGCAATACGATATTTTTCATATTTTGTCCTTGTTAATTATAAAGTCTATCACAGTTTATCTTATAAATCATACCAAATTAACTTGATTTGAAGTCTTCTGATAAAGTCAGCATTACGAGGCACGGGGACCTCACACTACGAATAGGGTTTTCTGATAAAGTCAGCAGTGCAAGGAGGACCCAGGGACCTCACACTACGAATAGGGTTAATTGGGTATAAGAGGCGCGTGAATTGCGCGACTACAAAATCCGAAAGTCTAATATAAAGTTTAGCATTTTATTAGATTTACAATAACCCGATATTTCTACTCAAACCTCTTGTCGTGATGTTTTTAGCAGGAACATTGTCACAAATAGCAACGGCAGAATCACAGCCACAGATACTACAATTGATACTTGCGCACCGATTAAACACGGAAAGAAAAGAACTGAACCTATCATTGAACCTTTCAGGGCAAAATAGCCGTTTTTCTCGTTCGGTTGCAGATAGAGCGGGATACGTGTGATAATCGCAGCAAGTATGCCTAAAATTACCCAAACTGCGTAAGATTTATGGACGAGTGGTTCTTCCAGCCAATAGGGTAAAAGCGCGATGACAAAAGATGACAGTGTTGCGGCTGCCGACAAAATCAGTGCCGGACGAATACCGAGTTGATGCGGTGTTGTTACGATACCCTGTTGTTTATCACGTGAAATGTCTTTGAATGTCGTTGTAATATGGGTGCCTAAATCGTAAAGTGTGGTTGCCCCAAACGCATACCATACTAATCGTGGCACCTGACCGCTAACTGCTAATGCACCAAAGATGTTGAGCAGCCCAATTCCCAATGGTAGTGTCAAACTTCCTAAGATACCGCGCGCTTTGAAAAAGGCATTATATAAATGCGAAATAGCGACTAATGCCATTACCAACAGACCCGCTTTTGTATTTAGCAGAAACCCACTGATGACACATAACCCATAGATAATACTTGCTGGTACCAGTGCTTGCTTAGGTGTTAACCTATGGGAAGGAAGTGGACGATTCGGATTCGTGTGTGCGTCTGTTTCGCGGTGGAAATAATCGTTTTTTATCATCCCCGCGAAGTAGCCGAATAATGCAATGAGTAAAACCGCTGCTACTCTCCACGACAATTGTCCTTCGTTTGCAATCAGCGCGCCGGGAAGTGTTGCAACAATTGGAATTCCAAACAGCGGATAACGTATGAGTTCAAGATACGCCTTGACTCTGCTCATTTGATTAAAAGTTATCCCTTGGCACTCCTGCCTCTGAAACTGGAGTATTTCTTGGGTCAAAAACTTCATCAACACCATAAAATTGGTCGCTTTGAGTTGCAACACTCAGTTCAGTGACATTCGGTCCTACCTGTTTATTCCCGCTAATATAATTGTCTCGGAGTCTGCCACCGTCGTAGACTGCCCAACCACTGTTCAATGTGATGTTGTTGGATATAATCTCTGGTGAAGATGTAGAATAGCAGATGATTGCATATTCGTAATTTGATCGGAGATTGTTATGTTGGATGCGTGGTCGTGAGTCATCTTCACATACAAGTCCATATCTGTTGGCATTGAATTCGTTGTACTCAACCTCAGGTGCGGCGGAACCTCGGAATTGTGCACCACTTCCGTTCCTGTTAAACTCGTTGGCGGAAATTACCGGGTTGGTATTTTCACAAAGTACCCCGATGTTGTTCTCGCTGAAGAGACATCTTTCAATTTGGACGGTATCTGTTCCGCATACAATTCCGTTAGTTGCATGCTGGATGCGACAGTAGGTGATCCGGCTATTAGGACTCTGTGCCTCAATCTTAATGCCTTGCCAATCGCCTGCTTCTGGTGGAGCTGCGTTGATCGTTGGGGTTCCCGGTGCTGTTGGTGGTCGGGTAAACGTTTTTTGATCTGATTTAGGTTTCTCTATCGTCTGCTGCTTCCCTAAGGAACCGAAAACAATCATTCGGTCCGGGGCACCTTCTGCGTAAAGTTCTCCTTGCACAATGATTTCAGTGGGGACATCTGCTGGTTCAATCCCAATGATCGTTCCTGCACGTATAGTCAGTGTTATACCTTCTGGAACTATAACGGTGCCTGTAACATGCACGCGTCCGCCCCAAACCTCATTTTGTGTTAGTTCTCCGGACTTTTCTATGATTCCTGTGACAGAATCACCCGTGTCCAAATTTAATGCACAACCTTGACACCCCAAATACACACCTATGATGCATAAGATGAAGATAATTTCCATTGATGTTTTTTTCATAACGTATTTTTACCACAAATTTTGATTTATGTCAAGATTTACTTGACATTTGGCCAGAGCCATTCAGTTTTAAGAGATTATATCAAATTAACCCGATTTATCTCATTTTTCTTGGTATAAGGTGCGGTTAGGAAACCGCACCTACCGAGTGGGATCAAATTAATTTGGTATTATTCGGGTCTCGTGCATTTTTCTTATGAAGATCCGGTGCGGTTAGGAAACCGCACCTACCGGGACTGGGCAAAATCAAATTAAAGTATGGAAAACTGAATGGTTCTGGACATTTGGCAGGGTTATTTAGTTTTAATAATTTTCAGTTGATAAGTGTTACTTAGAGTTTAGGTTATGTTAAAATAAAACACGCGTTCCTATTTTGATGAGAACGCGTGTTTGCTTTGAATAGGTATTGTCTCGACCGTTTCGTGTCTACTCAGGTGCCGCCTCAATTATGTCAGGCTGCGGTATTCCATTAACTATTTTGCGTACACCGACACTTTTCACGGGATTGCGATTCGCATCAAAGCGAGAAATACTTGTTGCCCCCTCGTAGTCTGTGATCGCAGCGATTGCATCTCGAATCGCGTCTGGATCATCGGTTGATCCCACTGTCTCAATTGCCATTTTCAAAATTTTCATAGCATCATATCCTGATGCAGCAATACCGTCAACAGAGCCATATTTCGCTTCATAAGCAGAAATAAAATCTACAGCATCCGGATCTAAGTTGGTACAATAGTACGAATTTTCAAGATGTGGTAGCGCATCCATATTCTCAAACATCAACGGATCATCCCACCCGTCGCTACCAATAAAGGTGGATTTAATCTCCATTTCTCTCGCCTGTTTCATTATGTGCGGATTCTCTGGTGGAAAACTGGCGAGAAGAAGAACATCAGGTGCTGCGTCTTTAACAGCAGTAAGTTGTTCATCAAACATCGTGTCCTTTCCCTCATAGGTTTTCTCAACAACTACGCTACCGCCAAGTTCTTCGAAATTTGTCTTAAATGATTCAACAAAGCCTTCAGAGTAAACATCCATATTTTGCCAAATCATTGCGGCTGTTTTCGCACCGAGTTGATTTACTGCGACTTTTGCCAGAAGCTCTGCCTGCAACACATTGGAGCCGGCAACGAGAAAGAGAAAATCGTTTGGGTCCGTTTCCTCAGACGTCACCTCTGCCCTAGTTGCCCCTAAAAGTACAGGAACGGTGGCGATAGGTCCAACTTTCACAGCGTGGCTCGAAAACAGAGGACCTAATATAGCGACTACATTCTCCTCTTCAATTAGTTCTCTTGCTGACTCAACAACGGTTTCTGTTTTCTCTTCTCTATAGATAAGTTCTACATGCATTCCGAGAATACCACCAGCATCGTTGATTTCGGCTTGAGCGAGTTCCGCCCCTTTGCCAAAACCGGTGTAATTCGGCTGCGGATGAATCAAACCCACTTTAAGTGTAGGCATCGTTTCAGAATCTGAAGGACTGACCATTCCATCAGTCATCCCCATGTCCATAATTTTTTCACATCCAGACAGCCAGACGACTGAGATTACAAATAATAGGTATATCGTCAATCTAAAAATTTTCATGTTCATAAATCCTCCCTATATTTTAGACCTCCATAAAGTGTGATGTAGTCAAGATTTTCGATTTAGGTTGTAATACAACATTATTATAATTTAGTTGAATAGACTCACTTTGATTAAGCTTCTGCGTTCGGCAAGCAAACGCAGAAGATACAGAGTTAACATTCTGAAACATATCGCATAACGGTGCTATTATACCATTAAGGTCAGCATTGCGAGGCACGGGGACCTCACACTACAGATTCCGTTAATTTGGTATTACCTAATCAGCGTCGCTGGTGCGTAATAGGTGCGCTCCCATAGCACCATTCAACAACGGTAGCAGCGCATCAAAGAAAATCCATACTATTGATCGAGTTTCGTCTGAGACTGCTGTAAAGTTTTTTCCTGCCTCAATGATGCCGAACCAGTTCCAAAAGAAAATTATAGCCGCAAACATGAATCCGTAGAATAATGTGTTTGCCGCTATGAACTCTTGAACACTTGAATTCTTTCCAATGTTGTTCATACGAATGTAACTAAGTATCAATCCCAGCACTATTGAAATAGCGGAGATTATGTTAATGTAACCCCAATGGGGACTGTTAAGATTGTCGGGTACGGTAGAGGTGTGGTATAAAGGTTCAATGACTGTGTGGATTGCGACTATTGCCGCAATGAGGATTAGCACAATGCCTATAACTTTCTTGAGAACTTCCATGATATTCTCCTTCCCTGTCGGGTTTATAGAGTGTATCTCAAAATATGGGATTATTGGCTATCACTTCGTTCAAACAACCTACAAATTGATTGGTTAATTATTTGGTGATCATTGACAGCACACCTATAAAGTGCACCTACAATGAAGATTCCACACACTTTCAGATTTGATTTTAGTTAATATGCGAATCAATGTCAACAAAAAAAATCTATTGGTTGTTTATATAATAGACATTATCACGTTTTAATTGTGAGTTTTGTTATTTTGTAGTATACTTGTAAGAAAACCTATTTTTTGGAGTCCAACTGATGAATTATCAATATCTTAAGGATAAACCCACAAGGTTTGCGTCTTTTACAGGATATACACTTGAAGAGTTTTCATCTCTTCTTCCGCACTTTACCAAACATTTTTTAGAGTTTTATGCGACAAAGACACTTGATGGAAAACCGCGTATAAAACGGCGTTATTCCACCTATAAAAGTAGTTGTTTACCAAGTTTTGAAGATAAGTTATTGTTTATTTTAGTATACCTTCGTAAAGCGACGACACAAGATGTGCAGGGTGAACTCTTCGGTATGTCTCAACCTGTTGCGCACAAATGGATCCACCGTCTTTTGCCTGTATTAAATGGTGCTTTAGCAGAGCTGGGGGAGTTGCCATCTCGGGAGACAATCCCCACAACTTTTGATGTGCCTGCGGATATCTCAACTGACAATCAGGTTTCCGAACTTTTTTTTTCATGATGGCACCGAGCGTCCAATCCAGCGTCCCAAAGACGCACAAGTTCAAAAGACTTATTATAGTGGTAAAAAGAAACAACATACCATCAAGAATAACCTTGTTAGCAATGCTGCGTGCAAAGTCGTGTTATTGACACCTTCATTTGAAGGGAGAATACACGATAAACAGATCGCAGATACTACAGGATACACCGTGCCGAGTGGTAGCACCTTATATCAAGATTCCGGTTTTCAAGGCTTTACACGCCCCGGCGTAAATGTCATTCAACCCAAAAAGAAACCGAGAGGTGGCGAACTTACCCCCGAAGAAAAAGAAAAAAATCGTCTTATTTCGTCTATACGCATACGGGTTGAACATGTGATTAGTGGTGTCAAAAGATACCGTATTGTCAAAGACAAGTTGCGTAACTGGAAAAAAGGGTTCAGCGACTTAGTTATGGAAACTTGTTGTGGATTACACAACTTTAGATTGAACTTCAGACCTTGGTGTTATGACACACCTAATATTAAATCATTATAATGTCTAATCAACAATAGGGCAGGCATATAGGCATAGGTACAACTCTTACAATAAGTGGGTAGACCTTCCAAAAACTTACACACCCAAACAAATCATTTGACACCGACAACATTTCTATGCTATTCTCCCGATAACAACAAAGGAGGCTATTGCAAGAAACAGCGAAAAAGAGGTCAAAGATTACCGACGCGACACATCAAAACGAAAGAACAACCCACCCGCAGGCATCGCTGCACAAGGGAGAACCCCCGATACTCCCAAACAGGAATACACATATAATCCGCACCTGCCCCCGATACTGCGTTCCGATCCACACAGAGATGCAGGACAAGGTGGCAGCGTGGTTTGTTGATTCGGATTATGACGGTCGGACCTTCTGTATCACGCAAGCCTTCTTTCCCGACAAAAACGCGTGGGACAAAATCGCTCGCGACCTCAAGGGTGTAATTGACACAGAGAGTTTTGAGATGTTCAGCGGCACAGAATCGTTGCCGTTTCCTGCGGGGAAACATGCTTGTGTCGCTGTCAAAGTCATCGACCCGCGCGGGAATGAGGTGATGCGGGTGCATAATTTGGAGGAATAGGTGTATTGAAAGTAGTAGACACATGCTGTTTGTCTGAACCGGGATTTTCAGGATTATCGGATTTTCAGGATTGGAGTGTTGTCTAAATCACAGATTATAGCCCCAGCGGGCGGAATGTTTATAGAAAATCATGACACCCACTCTCTTTAGCCCCAGCGGGGCGACAGGTGTATAGCCGCTTTTGACACAATATTTACATACCCATAATACCAAATTAACCCGATTCGTAGCGCGAGGTCCCTGGGTCCTCCTCGCCATGCTGACTTTATCAGAAGACTTCAAATCAAGTTAATTTGGTATAAGACAAAAGTACACTTGATGTTTGTCACACAATCAGTTAAAATTACAACATGAATCAAAGAGAAAGCTTGCTTGGCAAAGCACGGCGAAACCCAAACGGATTGAAATTTAGAACGTTTGAACGACTCCTACGTCAATGCGGCTGGGCGCAGCACCGTCAGCAAGGTAGTCACCGAACTTGGTACTCGCCTCGCGGACACCGCCTCATTGTCCAGCCTGATCGTTCCATGGCAAAAGGGTACCAAGTTCGGCAATTTCTCAAACAATATAATCAGGAGGAAGCAGATGAAGAAGAATAACCACGACGACTTTGATGGCTTCATGGTTAACGTGTTTTTCGACGAGGATGGTGATTATCTTGCGCATCTCGTAGAACTCCCTAACGTCTCGGCTTTTGGACCTACACCTGCCAAGGCATTAAAAGAATTAAAAACAGCGTGGGAACTGATGAAAGAATGTTACCAAATGGATGGTGAACCTATTCCGAAAGCACCTTCACGGAATGGATACGAAGGACCGTTCAACGTTCCGGTTGATGCTCAGCTTTATCACACTTTAGCAGACGAAGCAGCGAAAACGGGAATGAGCCTCTACGCGCTCGTTGTGCAGAAGTTGAAATCAACGGTACCGATTGTACAAGAAGATACAGATTGATGATCAAATTTATCTGAAGACCGTAATGCAGTGCACTTTTGGTTGATCCGGTTGTGTTGCATGTGCATGAGCGCGTGAGTACAAAAGCCATTCTGAAGGTGGCAGAACGCGAGAACGTCTAACGACAGCAAGTGTCTTTGAAAAGTGAAGCTGCAAAACGCTGGGTTGCCGCAGTCAATAACTGGAATCGGGAAAGACTCGGAGAACCAGAGCAACAAGGGCGATGGGTGTTCCATGTTTGTGAAGACCCACAACGTTTGACAGAGGAATTGGAAAGGTTGATTTCTTAAATTAGAGTCGTTGAGGTTAACACCTCTGAAAAACAACGATCTACTCGTTGCCCGCGTGACGCGGTTTAAAAGACTCTCCCACGTTTCAGCGGGGAGAGTCTGTCAAGAGTTTAGTTATCCGTGCCACCAGCATGTTCCCCGCCTATGCTATCGCCCCCGCTTCCAACTTCAGCATGCGGTGTCCATCCAGTAAAGCTTTGTGTTGTAGCGAGTAGTTCAACGGATTTTTTCTCACCAGGTGTGAGGTCTACATTTGGTGTGGGTCCGAGTTCCGTTCCATTTGACAGATGTATTTCAACCCTAACATCATCTATAGTTTGGTCGGTAGTGTTTTCTATAGTTCCTTCAAAGGTGTTATTTTGCGCGTTATAGTTTAGTATAAGCCGCACACCATTTCTGACATAATCGTATGTTTCATCTAGTGCAAGTTGATTGCCTGATTCTTCGCCGCCTTCACTATCTTCGCCTATAAGCGCATTATTTGTTTGTGAACAACCAGTCAAAACGACTAAGCATGCAATAGCGATAATTGCGAGGTATCTAAATTCTTTAGTCATCAAATCTCCTTGATTATTGGTTTGCCATGAAAATTTTTCTACTGTGAATATCATGGACTGCATAGCTGCCAAAATATTCACAGTAATATTGTATCATACTGTAACATATTCGTCAAAATGAATTATACACATCAGGGGGTCTAAACTTTTTGTTACAAGTCGTAGGAGGGAACTCCGATTCCCGATCAGTCGCGATACGGAGATCGCTCCTGCCATCGGATTGGGAATAATAAGGTTCTCTTGTTTTTGTAGCATAAACTTTTAGTTTGTGCTGGATTGTGTGTGCGCAAACTGAAAGTGGACGCTACATAAGAAAATAGAGGGTGAAAACACCTACAACAAGAACGTCTGGCAATAAGTTGACACCTATGGGTTTCGCAAACTCTAATCATAGGTGTCAACTATTTTGGCAATGACGATAGGTTTAACGTTAAAATAGGTTGTTTGATGTGAATAAATAATGAAAGGAGGTATATAGTGAAAATCGGAAAGTGCATTTACTGCAAATCAGAAACATCGTTGAACAGGGAGCATGCGTTTCCCCAATCGCTGCGCCAAGAAAACATGCCCAGATGGATAATCGATAACCATTTGTGTGTAAAGTGTAATAGCGGTTTTAGAGATATTGACAAGGTTTTGTCACAGCGTTCTAACATTGGATTTTTGTTTGACATCATTCAGCGGGAATGGGGGTACACAAATGAAGGTCTCCATTCTTCACCCTATCACAAACAAACGAATGGCGTAAAACCGCTACGTATGCTGTTTCCAAACCCGGTATACGATGACCTCATCGTTTTACATGAACCCGACAGCGTAAATCATCAAGTGAACTATTTGGGGGTCATAGCACTGCAGCCGCAGATGATTTTGACGCAGTATCGTGATGAACAGACCTTTAGAGAGGTTGTTGAGGAAAACAACAGAAAGTATGATACCAAGAGTTTACGGAAGGACAGCTGGTATACTCATGATGAAAAAGACGATGTATTCTGCTTATTCGGAAATACTCACATCTTCCCACCAAAAACAGCGTATCGTTACTTAGGTAAAGTAGATGAATTCAAATCCAAGTTCATGACTGATTACCCTCACACACGATATGACTTGCGGGTTATATCTCCTGAAGAAGGGAAAGGTGAACAGAAATTCTTTGATTTTTTCAATAAGATACAAACTGAAGCGAAAATAATGATACCGGAAGATAAGAATCTTCCGGTAGAAGTATTCAGAAAACCTATTCAAGTCATACCGGATCCAAACATCAAGTTACTATCTAACAGAGTTATAGCGAAACTCGCGTTTCACTGCTTTTTGTATCACTTTCCTAAATACACGGGACATGAAACGAAGTTTAATCCTATCAAAAATTTTATCTCTCGTGGTAGTGGCACGCCTTCAAAGTTCGTAAAGGGAGCAGTAACAAACGAAGAAATCGCCAATTGTGTTTATAAGGATACGGAACACCAGCACTTTTTTAGTTATTTCATGGAAAATAATAATATCGGATGTCAGATAGATTTATTTACTGGCATTACTTCTCCGCCTATTTCTTATGGCATTGTCTTGGCGGGAGACCCAGATAAGATTCCTCTCAGCATTGATTGTGTTAAAACTTTTCCTTTCTTTGTCCATCCGAAAAGTCCTTTGAAGAAAAGGATAGTTTCTAACGAAAATAGGATAGTGTCTCCAAGCGAGGTAAGATTTATACGACCTTCTAAAACGGGTAATTGGTTGTATTGAGAACACCACCGCGGTGAAGCACTACAATACGACTAAACAGAAACATCAACAAATATAAACTATTCCTGAATGCTATGAGGTGAAATGGTGCACACTTATGATGGTCATACTGATAAGGTTGTCCGAAACAATGGCACTTTTCTATTGCAATTGCGGTGTTCATGCGGGTAACCGATTGAGATGGAAGATAGAGTGTGTCTTTTCTGTGAGTGCAAAGGGTGCGGTGTGCAGCACACAAACCCGAAAAGCGTAGCGACGGAGACCGTAGCACATAGCGCAAGCGTTCAGCACAGCACTAAAACACTGCCACACCGATTGTCTATAACCTTGTAACCCAATACTGAGTGCTTGACTAATACAACATATCAATGTATAATTGCGGTAAGAAAGTAGGAGGTGAACAACGATGTTTGAAAGGAAAGCATTTTTAGAAAAAATACACATCAAAAACTATCTGAGCTTACGAGACGTTACATTGCCATTTAAACCGATGACTGTGCTTGTCGGACCGAATGCAAGCGGAAAATCTAATGTTTTAAGTGCATTAGATCTTTTAAAAACAATGACGGTTGATGAAAGATTACCTGCAGAGGAATTTATCCAGAAATCTCTTTGGGCAGGTGAAGGGCAAAAATACTCTTTTCATTTAGATGCGAAAGTAGCAGAAAGCAAAACCTTATACCACTTAGAAGTAAAACCGAAACCTGATATTCCTTATCATGCAGAACAATTGTCGGTAAATGGTGTAAATGTGATTTCAATCCAAGATGGGCACGGAGTGGTCCATGATGAAAACGGCGAAAATGAAACGAAATATAATTCCAATGAACTCGCTTTAAGGTCTGCTGGAAATTACGGAAATAAACCAGTTACACGAACGTTGGCGGAGTTTATTAAGAAATGGCAAATTTATGATTTTATTCCAGAGATTTTACGCAGCAGCCTGGAACGTTTCTCGCCTGCTGAAAAAGAAATTCGAGAATCTATAAAACTTGACTTTGTTGGGAGAAATTTAGCAGAGGTTCTTTGGAACTGGCATAAGAATTCTCCAGAAAGTTTCCGAAATATCAGTGATTCCCTTGCCTATAGCACAAATCGCAAAATAGACCACTGTCTGATTGATGGACAAAACCGACTTTGTTTATTGGAAGGATACAAAAATCCCATCCCGTTAGAAGGTGCTTCTGATGGCACACTGCGTCTGATTGCATATAACATCCTGCTCAACGAACCTGAATTGGTGCCATTTATTGCTATTGAAGAACCGGAGCAGAATCTACATCCTAGTGCGCTAACAGATATTGCAAATGTATTTGAGCAAATTGCCAAACGTTCTCAAGTCATTATTACAACCCATAGTTCACAACTACTTGATGCCTTTAATCCAGAAAGTTTGTCGGATTCACTCGGTGTTTTACTTTTACATAACCGCCCCGGTTTCGGCACAGAAGCATTAAACCTTGAGGATTGCAGTGATAAAGGAGAAGCACTTGAAGGTTGGATAGCAGATTTCGGTATTGGCAGTGCCATTTTTGATAGTGGACTCCTGTCAGACGAAATGGAGGATAAATCCGAATGCCAAGCATAAGAATCTGGACTTTGGAGTCAGACAACGATGTGAAGGCAGTCGAGTGTTTGGCAAAGAAGTTGACAACATTTATGGAACTTGGACAGATACCTATCTACACAGCGGGCAGACGTAAATCCTCAATAAACCTTGAGAAAGCAGTTCAGAATTACCTCAAACGAGATGATTGTGTAATTATAATTCTTGACCGAGACGGACCGAGGGCACACCATCAACGATTGCAACAACCTAATTCGCTCATAAATCAGATTAAACGGATCATCAACGACCGTCGTTTTGCTGGAAAAGTGTTTCTCGTAGAGGCTGTTCAGGAACTTGAAGCGTGGTTGCTTATAGATTGTATCGGCATATTCTGTTATTTCACAACGAAACGCGCACATTTTCGGAATAACTGTCGTGGCAAGGTATCAGCAGACCCATCACTCAAACGTTTGGTAGACAGTTATCAGAAAGGCGATACAGAAACCATCATTGGGGCGGGAATAGGCGGTAAAGGTGCTAAAGAATACCTCATTGAGTTCTCTGAGAGGATACTTTCTAAACTCAACCCTAATCTATCACTAAACGACATTAAGAATGCAAGATACCGTGTAACCATATCCCCCGAAGTAGCCGAATACATTATGATTGACAAAGAAACATTGTAGCGCAATAATTCTCTCAAAAAACTTAGCGATGTGATAGTACAATTCCAGTGAATCTGTGTTATCAAGTGCCAGATTTGGCTGTTTTTTTTTGGTGGATCAGGGTCTTCAAGGAGATATGCCTGTATCAATTGCTCGAAAAGTCTGCCTTTTCCGAACTAACTATTGGCGTTTTGAT
This sequence comes from Candidatus Poribacteria bacterium, assembly GCA_965237835.1. Taxonomy (GTDB): domain Bacteria; phylum Poribacteria; class WGA-4E; order WGA-4E; family WGA-3G; genus MSPOR6. Next base: position 4,682,871 of record OZ250160.1, read on the forward strand.
GGATGTAATTGAGAACGTCGTAAAATCCATTATCTGTTTGTTCACTTCCGTTTCCCAAGGGTAAGTGAAGTTGCGTTGCTTGTGGCATATATGTTCCTTTCATGTCTATGCTCCATTGTGGTGTGCTCTCTGTATAAACTATATCATAGATGGTGTATACAACCAAGTTTTTGCTAAAAGGTCTCTTGTAGATCGGAATCAACGGCTGTAGATCGGAATCAACGGCTGTAGATCGGAATCAACGGCACGAGCAGCTGTCGCACTGGGTAGAGTGCAGCGAAACCCATAGGCGTCAATTTAAGGAAATAAACCTATATTTGGATATCTTAGCCCCAGCGGGGCGGAATGTGTATAGACCACGATCCATACCAAACTCAAGCCCCAGCGGGGCGAAAGGTGTATATGGGCACATGTTGTCAGACACCTGTCACCCCGCTGGGGTTCAAGAGACTGTTGGACACCGTTTTCTATATACCTGTCGCACCGCTGGTGCTAAGATGTGACTTACCAAAGCCTCGGAGAGGCGAAAGGTGTATCAGACGCACTAACGTTACGCACTAAATTGACGCTTATGGTGCGGTTTCCTAACCGCACCATAAGCGTCAATTTAAGAAAATGTCTGCGTTTTATAAACACCTCTCAATAACCATGAGGACTGAGATTGTCTTATATTTAGTCCCGTAGGGACGATATGTTTATAGTACCTCGTCCCGCAAACCCATCTCTTCAGCTCCGTAGGAGCGAAATGTGTATATCTTATATAAACATTCCGCTCCTACGGAGCTCTAAGAGATTAAGGACATCGTTTTATATAAACATTGCGCCCCTACGGGACTAAAGAGAATTCTCATATTTGAAAAACCACTAAATTGACGCCTATGGGTAGAGTGCAGCGAAACCCGACAAATGCTATAATCACATAATTGTTGATTGGGAAAATGTATTCAAAAGTCGGGTTTCGCAAACTCTACCCAACCTACGAATTACCGAAACATGCAACCTGTAGGAGTAATTTCCAAATGTAATTTCCATCAATTAACCTGTCCTGTGGAGGATAAAGAATAAGTTGGAAAACACAAACAGCAGGTGTTAATGCAGGAAACCAGAAGTCTTCCTGAATTATCGCAAACTGGGAATCCCTATACAACGATAAAGTAAATTTAATACAATAATCCTTACTCTGAGGCAAACATGAAATTAGCAGTTCTTTCCTATAGCCACCACGGACGCAGCATAGCACGCACCGCGCAAGCACTCGGACACGAAATTGTCGGTGTCATGGATGCAGAGCATTCACCACGCGAACAGTTAGCAAATGACTTTCAATCCCCAGCATTTGATTATGCAGGCAACTGTCTGGATGCAACCAAACCGGACGCAGCACTTATCGCAGGAAAACATACTGAGATGCCCGCGCACGTGCAAGCATGTGTAGACCGTCGTATTCCATACCTTTTAGATAAACCTTTTGCTGATTGTGCTGATCGACTGCGTCCCGCGGCAAAGGCATCCGAAAAGCACGGTGTCCTCAGCGCGCTTGTGCTGCCGAACCGAGCAAGCAAAATTGTCCATGTCGTGAAAGAGATGCTTGAAGATGGCAGCTTGGGAGAACTTGTGTTATACAACAGCAGATTGAACAACGGTCCCCCATCCCGTTACGATCCCACACCATCCTATTGGCACAACGATCCGAGCATTTCTGGCGGTGGATGTTGGGCAGTAGAATCAGCGCACGGAATTGACACATTTCTCCAGTTTGTCGGTAATCAAGAGATCACAGTCGTTGGTGGCGTGATGTCCAACGCAATGTATAGCAGAGGTGTGGAGGATAGTGGTATCGGCGTGTTAAGAACAGCAAACGGTATCACTGGAATTATTGAGTCTGGTTACACGTATCCATTAGGCAAGCGCGGTGGCGATCACTTCTTCCGGTTTATCGGGACAAAAGCATCGGTATTTGAGCAGTATGGCAAGAATGGCGAACCATTGATAGAAGTTCACACCACCGAAGGCGTGCAGTTCAGTGAGGACATCCCTCACGGTGCGAGAATACAAGGTATTATGGAAAAAGCGTTTGACGCAATCCGTGACGGCAGCACATTTGAACCATCGATTGTTGATGCTGTACGGATACTTGAAATTCAGGATGCTGTTTATGCCCATGCACGGCAGAGCGTGACAACCCACGGTCCACATCCGATGGGGTAAAAATGATATAACCTTTTCATTCAAGAGACAAAATTGGCATGCTATTAACAAGGAGATAAATATGCCGAATTCACATGATATAGGTATAGAAGAAATTCTACCTCAGGATTCTGAACTTGAGGAGGTATTCAGTGATGCACATTTTACAGAAGGACCAACTGTCGCACCAGACGGGACGGTCTATTTTAGCGATATTACCTTCACGCATCAAACCGATATGCAAGCCGGACATATTATGCGGTATAATCCTGATACTGGAAAAACAACTGTCTTTCGTTCACCAAGCGGAATGTCAAACGGCATGAAGTTTGATGCACAGGGACGTTTAGTTATCACTGAAGGTGCTGATTTCGGTGGACGTAGGATTACACGAACTGACATGGAGACAGGTAAAAGCGACATTATCGCAGGCCTATATGAAGGGAAGCCGTTTAATTCGCCGAACGATCTCACGATTGATGAACAGGGACGTATCTATTTTACCGATCCTCGTTATGTTGGACACGAACCGGTAGAACAACCGGTCATGGGTGTCTATCGGATTGATACGGATGGGTCAGTTCATCTCGTCATAGCGGATTCCGGTAAACCGAACGGAATAGCAGTCTCACCCGATCAGAAAACACTCTATGTCGGTAGCAACGACAGTGGTTCGTTTAGAGAGATGCCTGATGAATTGCCTACCTATACGGGACGGATGGCACTCCTCGCTTACGATCTGTCACCCGATGGCACAGCAACCTTCCGTGAAACACTTGTTGACTATGCTCCAGAACACGGTCCTGACGGGTTTGAAGTTGATGTGGAAGGTAATCTCTACGTTGCGGTTCGCGACAAAACCCGATCCGGTGTATGCATTTATTCTCCGGCGGGAAAGGAATTGGTGTATATTGAGACACCGGAATTACCTACCAATGTAGCGTTTGGACGTGGCAAATTGAGTAAGATGCTCTATATCACAGCAGGCGGGAGTCTCCATAGAATTCGTGTAGCGAAAGACGGGTATCATCTTCCGCAGAAATAGTTTTCACATGACTCAAATATCTGGGTGAAGATTATGCCATGACGTAGCACTTTCATAAGCATGTCCGACTTGGCATAACAACGACTCACTCAAATGCTTGCCAACAAACTGAATGCTTAAGGGTAATCCTTCACTGTTCATACCACACGGTACAGATAGAGTCGGTGCACCGTTAAAATCAAACGGAGCAGTAAATCGTTGGAACTTCGCAGGTCTGGTTTCTTTCGGTCCGTATAACACCTCTTGAGAAACAACGTGTGGCGGTGCGGACATTGATGGACAGACCAACACATCAATATCTTGAAATACACGTCTGAGATGTCCTGTGCATGCGGCTCTCAAGTTATTCGCTTCGGCATATTTAGCACCTGTCACCTCTGCTCCCATATTGAGCCACCCTTGAAACCAAGGTCCGTAAGCATCCCGTTGTGAAGGATAGGTAGCTGCATGTGCTGCCACTGCTTCCGCAGAACAGAGCGTTGGCCACGCCAAGACGTATTCATCCATGTCTGGCAATTGCACCGAAACGATTTCAACCCCCAATTCCGCTAAAACTTCTACACTGGCACACACCGCATCTGCGAGTTCACCGTCAATATCTTTTGTTGCATAATTTTCGTCAAAACCGATTCGGATGTTTTTGATATCCTGCCCAACCCTTTCTAATATGTTAGGTACAGAATCGGGTAGAGAAGTTGGGTCATTCGTGTCAAATCCTGCAATTGCTTCAAGCATAATCCCCGCATCAGCAACACTTCGGGTCATAGGTCCAACATGGTCAAGCGATTCAGCAAGCGCGAGCACACCGTATCTGCTAACTCTACCCCATGTCGGTTTCAATCCAACAATGCCGCACGCAGCCGATGGAAAACGAATTGACCCCCCAGTATCACTACCAATTGAGCCGTAACACAATCCAGCAGCAGTTGCAACGCCGGAACCACTTGATGAAGAACCTGTCCATCTGTCACGGTTCCATGGGTTTATCGGAATATTGAATTCCGGGTTATAACCACCCATCGCGCCTTCTGTCAAGTTTAGTTTCCCAATCAGCACTGTTCCAGCAGATTCAAGGCTACTGACTACCGTGCTATCAAACGGCGGCACATGGTTTTCCAGAACTTTCGCGCCCCCCATCGTTCTGACACCCTTAGTGAAGCAGAGATCTTTCACAGCAATCGGAACACCGTGGAGCGGTCCGCGATACTTACCTGCTGATATTTCCTGTTCCGCCTTCCGCGCAGCAGCCATAGCGTGGTCCGCCATAACTGTGGCATAACTCTTCAACTGATCGTCAAGTAGTTCAATCCGCTGCAACATAGCAGTCGTCAACTCCACAGGTGACAACTGCTTGGAAGCAATTAATTCGGCAATTTCGGTAATTGTCTTGTAGTAAAGTGGTGTTTCAGACAAATTTGACAACCTCCATCTCAAATCTCAATTTAGTGTGCTTGGACGACTACGACCCAACAGACTCAGCAACTGATCGCTTGCATTTTGCAGTGCATCTTCAGGAACAGGAACCCCGTTACAAAGGCTAAACCGCCAGTATGCCCAATTTGCCGCATACTGCGACTGTAATATATATCGTGTTTTATCTGAAAGGTTTGGCGCGCCGCGATGCCAACACTGCGGGTCTTGTAGATAAATATCACCAGCCTTGCAATAAATAGAGACCGGTTTATTACCTTCAAATTCAGGATTTTCTGGATCGTTCGGATGCCTACCAGAATAATGACTACCACGGACATATTGTGTCGGTCCTTCGTCAATTGAATCAATATCGTTCAACGCCATCTGAACAGTAAACCACATCACAGGCATGCGCAATCTCGGATCGTGGCGAGGCATCTCATCAGAGACAGGAAAATGCACCGACCCATCTACATGCCAATTACTAATAGAGAGTCCGGGCAGATTTCGTAGCATATTCTGACCACAAAACTTGCAATTTTTCCCGACGATTGCCTCTGCCAAACTCAAAATCGGTTCACGAAGAAGCATATCTCGAAAGATCGGATCAAGTTCTATTGTATTTCGCAAAATGAAAGGTAACGTTTCACTGGAATCAGCATGTGTTCCCATTTGGATATATCTGACATCTGCAAGATCAGGGTTCGTTCTCTCTGCCAGTTCTGGATCATTAAAAAACGCATCCGTTTTCTCGCGTAGTGCTGTAACCTCATCTTCAGTCAGCACGCCGGGAATATGAACGAATCCATCTCTAAAGAACTGCTGGGCAATCTGCGTTGTTTTTTCTTCAGAAAATGGTTTACCGCTGAGGATTGGGCTGTTTCCCATTTTGATCTCCTTGACGAAAACATATTACCACTATTGATAGATATGTTAGCACAAATACCGAATCTATACAATTACAGAAGTAATACTAAATTAACCCGATTCGTAGCGCGATGTCTCTAGGTCCCCCTCACAATGCTGACTTTATCAGAAGACTTCAAATCAAGTTAATTTGGTATTAGTGAACTTTAAACGGACCTCCGCGCGGTTCCTCTTTCAGATCTGACCGAGTAGAATCCAGAAACACTTCATGAAGTTCAAGCTTGTTTGATTGGGTGAAAGCCTCTTTTGGCATCGTTCCCGATTGAGCGTGTCCCTTACGGAATTCCTCGGAATCAACCCAATTTTCAAAATCCTTCCGCGATTCCCAGAGAGTGAACACAACATAAGGATCACCATCATTAACGGGACGCAGAACTTGGTTTGAGATGAATCCGGGCATTCCATCAACGAGACGAGCTCGGTTTCGGAATCGTTCCTCAAATTCCTCGTAATATTCTGGGGTAACGTAGATTCTATTTGCAACTGTTATCATTATTCTCCTCCTTATTTGAAATGAGACTTATTATAGCGATTCTAAAAACGCAATAAGTGCATCACGTTCTGTGCTTGACATCTGCAAGGTTGTTTGTTGTGATTTTTCTGCCTCCCCGCCGTGCCAGAGAATGGCTTCCATAAGATTTCGCGCTCTACCATCGTGAAGAAAGTTAGTATGTCCGTTTACTGTTTGCACCAAACCGATACCCCATAATGGCGGTGTCCGCCATTCTTTTCCACCCGCGCGGAAATCGGGACGATTATCTGCTAAACCAGATCCCATGTCGTGCAACAATAGATCAGTGTAAGGATGAATAGTTTGATTACTGACAGAGGGCACACCGGGCAAAACACTAGTTCTCAAGGTTGGGATATGACAACTTGCACATTGTGCTTGTGCAAACAGTTGTTCTCCGTGCATCACTTGAGGGTCGTCTACGTTACGTCGTGCAGGGACTGACAATGTTTGTACGTAGAACGTTACTGTATCCAAAATATCGTCACTTACTTCAGGTGTTGTGCTGTTTTTTGAGAGTTGTGGTTGACCTGCCGAATTTTCGATGAGAAAAAGCGAGGTGGTTAAACCCATATCATCGTGATATGCAGAAGCGACCTGTTGAATAAGTGTTGGTTGGTTGGCTTTCCATCCGAAACGACCGAGTGCATATTGCTTTTGCATGACATCCCACACATAATTGGGTTTGCCTGAGATTCCATCTCCGTTGAGATCGGTTTCATCTGCATAAGTTAGAATGGTTTTTTCAGGAATTGCTTCTAACAATCCGAGTCCAAAGACAACGGGTGCCACACGAGGCGATACTTCAACATTTTCAGGTAGAGGTTGATATGTATCCGTAATAGTGTAGTTGGGATTTCGTAGATGTACGCGCGTTCCATCTGCAGTTGTCAGTGTCTGTTCAGTATACTCTATTTTGACTGATCCTTCTGCTGGTGTGCCAACAATTGCACGGTTATTCAACTGTTTACCATAGCCCGGTACTGGTATCGGTGAGTTTCTATCTGTTACATTTTCAGTCTTCGGGAGACTAAGCCTGAGAAGCAGTGATACCAATCCTTCATCAACACTTGGTGGTCGACCTCTTCCGTCACGACTATGGCAGTTAATACACGAAACGTTATTATAGATGGGACCGAGACCTTGGTTCACTACTGCAGGAGCAGTTACAAAAACTGCCTCAAACTCCACATCACCTTCCAAATGTTTTTCAAGTGCAGCTGCTGAAAGATTAGGAGCGGGTATTGAGAACGCATGGCTTGATGCGTCGAAGATAGTTGTATCTCCACCAGAAAGTGCACCTGTGGAATCTAAAGGAGTATTAATTTCTAATATTGTTGTTGGCGATTCTGAGTTACATCCAATTAAAAGGGATACTAAAAAAGTGAGAAATACACCTGTAAGAAAATATTTCATAATTTTTTGATTTCGTCTCCCAAATTTGCAGATTCGTTCTCCATAAGTTTTAATGCGATTGTAGGGTGCATCGGATATATGTTTGCTACTATTTCGGGAACAACCAGTGGCTGTTCCCGACAATAACGAAATAGTCTTGCGTAGTGACCAAGCACGTTTATTCTGAATTAATTAAACTCACTCGCCTGAACAAGTGGGAGTATATCTTTCTCCAGCGTCAGTTGAACTTTGCTGACAGCATCAATTGCTGCTTGAACAGCTGAACGGTTTCCAGTAATTGAATCACGGAACGGTTCCGGAATTGCACCGATAGTGTCAATCGCCTTCTGTACTTCTGTCTGGAATCGGGTATCCAATTCAGCATCTTTACTTTTTACAAATTCGTTTAACCCTTGACCATCATTCAGAAACTTTCCCAAATAGACGTTCTGAATTCCGCGAATATTATCTTGGAAATCTGAAATGGAGTTAAAACTGAATTGAGATTCAACAAGCGTGGAATCAGATTCGTTGTAAGGATCAGATATTTTTCCGTTTGCGACTTCATCGGCAATAGTAATCATGCCGTTAATCATCTCTTGCACCGCGGCATTCTGTGAAGGATAGACAGCATTTTCCCCTCCTGCTTGTGCAACAGTGCGGCTGAAATTTTCTCCATCTGGTGCCCATGCCATCCTTAGTTGAGAGGTACTTGCCTTGAGATTCTCAGTTGTCGACACAATGTATTCCAGTTCACGTTCGGTTATATCTGATGCCTTGCGCTGATCGCCGTCTCGGAATAGCAGAAACTCAATGGTGTGAAATCCTTTCAGTGTATCTTCTAATCCTCCGACATAATCCTTCGTTAAATCATCATTGCTATCTAATACAGATTGTAGGTCGACATGATTGACTGGCCAACTATCTAAAGCTGGGTCAAGACCTTGTGTATCTACAGGACCGAATAGAAAGGATTCGCTCTGTTCCCAAGGTTTTCGTGTTGCCTTCCATGCTTGTTGTGCTTTTTCGAGATTTGCTTGCGTAGTTTCAGCCTCTAATGCTTTGACAGCTGCCAACAATTCGCCTGCTTTGTTATCCAAATCTGTGTAGGTTGCTAATATGACAGTGTTAGCAAAGTCATTTAGCATAGTCCCTGCATCATAAGTTTCACCGTTGCCTTGTTCGCCATCATCATCGCTTCCACACCCTACAGCAAAAGCGAATGCGAATAGCAAACAGCAAAACATTGTCCAAACTTTATAGAACTTCATAAAACCTCCATGTTTTATTCTTAATACACGCGGTATCCAACCGGGCTCGTTAATATTGAAAACCGAAGCCAATCGCAAAAGTATTTTCCTTATTTTGATCTTTTGTGGCTAATTGCCTAATCGAATAGTGACTCTTGAAAACAATTTGTGAGTGGACGTGGTAGTTAATACCAAAAGTCCACGTAATTCTTTCCCATCGAGGATTGTCGAAAATTATACCTTCAACACTTGCCATCGTATCGTAAAAATCATAACGGGCGAATACGTCCAGTATAGGAGACACATCATTAGCGGTTCTAAAAAATGACATCACATCATAACCTGCTTCAATATACATACCGATGGCTGAACTACCTATCGGAGTACGCTTCACATTTAGATTGTTGGATAGGGTACGATTGACTTTTGACAGACGATCAGCATTTTCGAGCAAACCGAAGAGAAATAATCCTCTGACTTTAACTGCATTCACCTCGTAAAACCCGTGTAGGCTCACAATACCGACGTGAGCATCGAAATCTATATCCGGTTTGGGTCGGTTCGCTGCGGTATCTCCATAGTAGCCGGAAATACCGACGGTGGCGTTCTCATGCAATGCATAATCGAGCCGTCCGACAAACGCAGGAGCTTCAGCATTGACTGTCTCAAACCGAAGTTGATGCCCACGGACTATCCAATGGCGAGAGCTAAATCCGGTAGAATCTAATCCGTTGATGATTAAAACTTGGTATTTTAGTGTGCCAAGAGTGCCGAATAGTTCAACACCGGTTTCGTGCCAAATAGTTGGAATGAGGTGTGACTCTGCTTCGGGCCGGGTTGTCGTAAAGTAGTGTTGTGGCTTATGTCGTTTAGAGACGAGTCCTACAGGAACGATGATATGCCCAACGCGGAAGTTGAGCAAGGGGTGAATAGAAAAGACTGCGGCGAGTTTTTCGACAATTACTTCACCACCTTTTTCAATCTCTGTTTCGAATTCACCAAATTCTTCAAATTTGTCAAATTCCATCGTGCTACCGGTACCGCCGTGTTCAAATTCAAGTTCAGCTTCAAGTCGGATGGTATCGTTGATGCGGTATTTCGGGGAGATGACGAAACGTTCAACGTCAATAGCTGCGCGTCTATTTAGGTCAAAGTCCCAATCAAAATGTGCGTAGTTGATAACACCGTATCCGGAAACTGAGAACGGATTTGGTTCAGCAATAGCACTGAAACAAACTATGAAAAACATTCCCAAAAATGAGGGAATAATCATTTGTTTATACATATACAACTTTAGTGTGAGCATAGTCCAATTTCTTAAATTTTCAGAGTAATTCTGAAAATTTCGGTATTCCATATAAAAGAGAACAACAATAGTTTTAGTCGAATTCCTGCTAAATATAGCCTATTCAGTATGATACTGAGTCTCAATATCATGTATGGCGTTTGGCAGAACAAGATTTCAAAATGTTGAGATCACTTGGTCAAAACTGATAAAGAATCTCATTATCTTAAATGACACTCTGAAATGTAACTAATGAATTGCGCGACTACAAACGCCGTCCATCCAAAAGAAAATGTATAGGTATTTTTAGATTTTACTATAATATCAAACAGTCGCGCTGAATACATACAATTACGGACGATTGTTGATAATTATACTCACTATTTTTAGGAATGTCAAGAAAATTTATAATAAATTTTAAAAAATTGGATAAATTCTGTTTGAATTTTATTTTTTGGATGAAGATTAAAAAATAAATTAGGTAATTCCATAACCATCTCCGGTGCGGTTAGGAAACCGCCCCTGGGTAAAATCGGCTTTACCGAATTAAATACTTAAACTTTATGTAAAAAATAGGCGGGCATAACGCCCGCCCTACAAGAAATGCAGATATCGCAATTAGCGATTTTGTAAGAGTTCTTTCAGAGCCGCTTTTTTCTTTTTCAAACGGCGTAATTGACGTTGGCGAATTAGTGTTCGCCGTCTAGTTTGTCCGCTTCTACTCCGTGGCATCAGTTTTACCTCCTTCATCATAGGTTTTGGCGAGATACATTAGAGCCGATTGGCAATGTGTCTCCAATTCTTCCATCGCTTCTGTTAATTTTTCCTCAGAATGTGTATGAAGTTGAACCCTATTTTCCGTTACTGTGATGTAAAGTTCTTGGTCGTGATTGAAATATTCCAATTGTGTTTTTGTCTCTTTTTCAAGTGCATCTCCCTGCCATTCTTTTAATACCTCTCTGATTGCCAAACCGTCGAAATTTTTATAGATAGCTTTTGCCGGTAACGAATCTGGAGATGGTATAGGTTGTGAAATTATTGGTGGCGGTTTAGTTAAATTTGCAGGAGGAATGTTCGCAACTTGTGGTGCTTCAACCTCCGCCAATGAAGGTTCCTCTACAATTGTGTCAGATAACATGCTTGACAACTTTTCCTCTTGGTATTCAGTATTATCGGTATCAAGGACATCCGCAAGAATGCTCCTTACAACAGGATGTTCCTCGTAAAAAGGCGGTGGTTGCTCAGTTAGAAGGTGCAGCGTTCGGATACCGATATCTTGAATTAATGGATGTTCCACAAAGATATCAGGTGGGACTATTTCAAATAAAGATTGCGCGACAAAAGCGACCTCCGCTAGATCACGATCCCCTGTACGATTGAGACGGTTCTCACATGCGGTTAATGCTGAAAACAAAATGCGTAAAAATTTGGGTGTAATTAAACTTAGTAGGACTTCTGTTCGGAATCGCTCACAGATTTCATCTGAATTTGGTGATGTAGATTGCTCGTCATTACTGTTAAGATATTGTCTGTCATCACTTTCCTCTAAGGATTCAGATTGAAGTTGGACTTGAATTTCAAGTATTGACGTATCTTGTTTGTCCCCGAGTAATTCTACTAACTCGGTGTACATCAAGTCAATGTCAAAGTGTACCTTTTCGAATTCTGGCTCATCAAGCAATTCACGACTTTTCATTAAACAGGCGTGTAAACGCTCCTCGTCCATCATCCTATAAGGAACTTTTCTTTGCTTCTCGACTGCTAATTGTTTATTCTTAAATTTTCGGTCTCGATTTCGTTTTTCCCGTTTCCGGGCAACATTTGCTGACCTACTTTTTTTCTTTGCCATGGTAAGAATACTTGTATATGATTGAATTGTAACATTTTATACCAAATTAACTTGATTAGACGTCTTCGGATAAAGTTAGCATTGCAAGGAGGACCCAGAGACTTCGCGCTACAAATCGCGTTAATTGGGTATTATATTTTATGTAGATATTTAATATCTATTAAGTATACACGAACAATGTCTTGCTGTCAACAGTTTATTTTTTGAGTCCATAGGAGAGGTAGATATTGTCAAAATTATAATCTGATGTTTGATATAAAGGTATACTATAGTTTGGACAATTTTTAGGGTTCTTGAGTAATAGCCTGGATTAATAGAAACACTTTTGACATCAATATTGGTTTATTGGGACACCTTTCGTCCTGCTGGGGAAACCAAAGAGGGTTTATTCACAATGTCCCTATAGACATTCCTCCCCGCTAGGGCTGCTCTTGCTTGCCCCTGAAATTATTTTTCTGTGAGTTACGTTCCCATCCGAAACTCAATGAAAATCAGCAAGGACTTGAAAACACAACATGAAACAGATAGAAATTGTCCAAAGTATAGTAAAGGTATAGACTAAATCCTTCTAACTTACGCATTTAGATTTGCATTTTATAGCAGAATGAAGCATAATTAGAGGACCAAATGTTTAACACAGGTGAACATCAGGGGTTCACCTATAAAAATTGCTAAAATAAATTAGGTAAATCTAAGGAGCAAAAAATATGTTTTTTTCAAATAAAAATCAGTATTTCTGGTGTGTTTTCACGATTTTATTCGGTATCATATCCATCATACCGTTCACTGCTAATGCTGACGAACTCAAAGTTGTCGTTACAGATCAGAATGGAGACGCAATTTCATCAGCAAAAGTGATGATTGGTGGTGAAGAACAGACAACAGATGATAACGGATCAGCCATGTTTAGTGATATGGCAGGTGCGCAATCTGTTGAGATAACAGCACTCGGTTTTGCTGATAGGCGTGTTAATGTTACCGCTGGACAGACCGAATTAATGGTGATGCTTGCCCCTATCCAAACCATAGATTCAATAGTCGTGGTTGGTACACGAAGTATCGGACGTCGTGCGTTGCAAGCACCTGTTCCGATTGAAGTGATTGAGAGAGAGCAACTCAGTCTGACCGGTCAATCTGAAACTGGTCGTATACTGCAGATGTTAGTACCGTCCTTCAACTTTTCCAGTTCATCAATTAGTGATGGCACAGATGCGTTACGACCTGCCACATTACGAGGATTGGGCCCAGATCAGACATTAGTGTTGATAAACGGCAAACGTCGTCACAAAAGTGCGTTGCTACACATCAATACTTCGGTAGGTCGGGGTACATCTGGTACAGATTTCAACGCGATACCTTCTTCCGCTATCAAACGGATTGAAGTGCTGCGTGATGCTGCTGCTGCGCAATACGGTTCTGATGCGATTGCTGGTGTAATCAACATTGTGCTGAAAGATGATGTTGATACAGGCGACGCGAACTTCTATTGGGGACAAACCTACGAAGGTGATGGCGATACATGGATCGGAAATGCCAATTACGGAATGAAGGTTGGTGAAGCCGGTTTTATCAATTTGACAGCAGAATGGCGTGACAGATACCGCACGAACCGCGCGGGACTCACAGGTGAGCGTCAATATGACTGGGTAGAAGAGGATCCGGGTAAACCCGCTGATCATATACTTGAAATCGAAAATGAAGATGGCACTGTGACATCAAAACCGGTGTGGTTTGACTCGCGCGAATACACATTTGACCGTCAGAACTTCCGTATCGGTGATTCTGACTCTTCTCAAAAAATAGGATTTTACAACTTTGGTTTACCGATAGTTGGTGGTATGGAGTTGTATTCATTCGGTGGATATTCCACACGTCAGAACAACAGTGCTGGTTTTTATCGCAGAGCCAACCAAGCTGAGCGAACAGTGACTGACATTTATCCTGATGGTTTCCTGCCAGAAATCAACACAAGCATTGAAGATGTTTCACTCGCCTTTGGAGCGGATTGGACACATGAGGCAACGGATCTGAATGTTGATGTGAGTGTCAATCACGGGTTAAACACCTTTGACTTTTTCATTTCTAATTCTATGAATGCCTCTTATGGCGCAGCGAGTCCGACCTCAGCGGATGCGGGTGGATTTGAACTCTCACAGACAGCGTTTAATTTAGATGTCAGCTATCCGCTTGAGTATCAATCCTCGCTAATCAATTTGGCGGGTGGTGTTGAATTTCGTCGTGAAGGATACGGAATCAATGCGGGTGAACCTGTTTCCTGGATTAACGCCGGACTCGGTGCAGATGGAGTGGCTTCAGGTATTCAAGTTTTCCCAGGTTTCCGTCCGAATCAAGAAACGGATGAAAGCCGCACGAATGTCGCAGGATATGCAGACTTTGAATCATATCTGAGTGGTGAACCCGGAAGTGGACTTCTCGTCGGCGCAGCAGTTCGTGGCGAACAGTATAGCGACTTTGGGGCAACTGTTACAGGGAAAGCGACAGCACGTTATGACTTTACCAAGCAGGTTGCATTGCGCGCTGCTGGTAGCACAGGCTTCCGTGCGCCTTCACTGCAGCAACTCTACTTCAATAATATCAGCACACAATTCAAAATTGATACTGATGACATCAATGGAAACGGTGACACTGAGGAACTTATTCCGCTTGAAGTTGGCACATTCCGTAATGATAGTGATGCTGCGCGTGCGCTCGGTATTCCTGAACTAAAACAGGAGACTGCGTTTAACGTATCTGGTGGTGTCGTGTTGAAACCACTTGATACATTATGGCTTTCAGTTGATGGATTCCTTATTCAGATTGACGACCGTATCGTGCTTAGTGGTAGTTTTAGTGCGGACAATGTTGAGGGATTAGCGGAAGCGGGTGCTAATAGTGCACAGGTCTTTACGAACGTCGCTCAGACACGCACACAAGGTGTTGATGTTGCCGCTGGTTATCTTCATGCTTTCGATAACGAATCACTTCTGAATTTGAAAGTTGCCTTTACCTTTGCAGACACCGAAGTTATTGGTGATGTGGAAGCACCCGAAATTTTGGTTGGGTTAGAGGATACACTCTTTCCATCACAAGAACGTTCTATGATTGAGGAGTGGCAGCCGAATACCCGAATTAATATTAGTGCGGATTACATTGTCGGTGATCTCACACTCGGTGGTGCATTGCGCTACTTCGGTAGTTATACTGTTCAAGAAGGTAGTGGTGATAACCCAGCACGTCAAGATTATGGTGGCAAATGGCTAACCGATATCCAAGCCAATTATCAGTTGAATCAAGGACTTTCACTGACCCTCGGTGCAAACAATCTGTTGGATCAAGTCCCTGATGAAAACGAGGTCGGACAGTCACGCAGTGGAAAATTGATGGATGGCGCGGGACAAGTTATTGTAGACTCCCCTGGTGTCTTCACTTATTCTCGAAGGTCCGCACCGTTCGGTTTCAACGGTGGACTTTACTACGCGAAACTTACCTATAGCTTCTAAACATTTCTACATATAGCGTTATCCAGTATAGCAATTGCTGGATAACGCTATTCTACTTCTCACTACTTCTTGTAGGCGCGGTCCAAACCGCGCCTTTTTCTATTGCATCAATTTGCACAAAGTGCTAAATTAAGGTTAGATTTGCACAAAATAAAATTTATTTATAGGAGAACATTATATGCGTCGAAATCTTTTGATCTTTGGTGTAACAATACTTTTCATCGGTGCCGTGACAGCGATAGGTATTCGATCGGTAGACAGTCAGAACGACATGGCAGAACGTGGCAAATATCTTGTTGATGCAGTGGCTGCGTGTGGATTTTGTCATACGCCGCGTGCTGGTACTGAATATAATATGAAAATGTACCTTGCTGGACATAGTTCTGGTGATCCATATCCTCGTTATGATTTTGCACCTATGAGACAACAAAACATATTTTTGGTCACAGGAATGTCCTTAACGTCTTTTTCTGGACCGTTTGGAACAAGTTTTGCAACAAATTTGACACCGGACAAAGAGACAGGATTAGGTGAATGGACAGAGAAGATGTTCATTGAAGCAATGCGGACCGGGATGCACCAGGGTAATCCGGACAACAGGAAAATCTTCCCGCCAATGCCAGTGAAGCATTATGCTCAAATGAGCGATGCCGATCTGAAGGCAATTTGGGCTTACCTAAAAACAATTAAACCCGTTAAAAACGATGTAAGTCCTGTGCTAAATCATCTGGGAAGACCATATTAAAACGTAATAGGCATACAAAGAACACCTTGAAAAAGGTATAATTGGAGAATATTATGTCGTTAAAAGAAAAACAGGTCCGCATTGCTGTTGTCGGGATGGGTATTGGCAGACCGAATGGAGCTGCGCTTTCACGGAATTCACGAGGCAAAGTCGTAGCACTTTGCGATCTTGACGAAGCCCGAATGAAAGACTTCGCCAAGAATTTGCCCGGGAAAGTAAAATTTTACACAGATTACAAAAAAATGTGTCAAGCATCCGATATTGATGCAGTGTTCGTTGGGACACCAAATCAGTGGCATGTGCCGATTGCATTAGAAGCAGTGAAAAACGGCAAGCACGTTATGGTGACCAAACCGTTAGCAGATTGTGAGGAAGCAGCAGAAAAGTTAGTTTCAGAGGCGGAATCAGCAGGCGTGGTGAATATGATGTCGCTCTCTACGCGTTTTGGTCATAGCTGCCAACACCTTGGTGACCTTGCCCGTGATAACTATTTCGGTGAACTATATTATGCGCGTGCGCGAAGCGTCCGAAGAAGTGGAATCCCAGCATGGAATCTCGGGTTCATACAGAAAGGTGGTGGTGCATTCCGAGATATGGGTGTGCATGTGCTTGATTCTGCGTGGTGGATTATAGGTATGCCGAAACCCGTTGCTGTTCTTGGTGCTGCTGGCGCGAAATTTGGTCCGCGCGGACTCGGTTATTGGAATCGCGCAAAACCACCGAAAGAGACTTATGAGAAATATGCTTCCGATGATTATGCTGGCGGCTTCATTACCTTTGAAAATGGGATTGGCTTACAGG
Organism: Candidatus Poribacteria bacterium; assembly: GCA_965237835.1. Lineage (GTDB taxonomy): Bacteria > Poribacteria > WGA-4E > WGA-4E > WGA-3G > MSPOR6. Next base: position 4,699,779 of record OZ250160.1, read on the forward strand.
TAGAAAGTTTCTGGGCATCGCATCAACCTGGTGAATTTCAGATAGAACTTTTCGGCACAGAAGCTGGTGCTACACTGAGCCCGTTGAAAGTATATCGAACTGATAAAAAAGGTGAATTTGAGGATATAGATATAACCTTGCCCAAGAGTAAGTACAATGAAGCGTGGGATGCGATTGCGGATCATTTCATTGAATGTATCTTAGATGGTGTAGAGTGCAAAGCACCGCTTCGCCACGGACTGATTGTGCAGAAGATGATGGAAGGTTTACTCAAAAGTGGTGAGACAGGGCGCGAGGTTCACATTAAGGTAGATTAAAAATGAATATTGACATGTCAACTCTGCGTGATGATTTTACTCAAACAGGTTTTGCTATTGTTCCAAACTTGTTTACACGGAGCGAGGTACAACGGCTAAAATTGGAGTGTATTGACATTCTGGCAGCAGTAAAGGCTGAAACAGGTGCAGTCGCTGGACACGGAGTACATGTCGGTTTAGCTTCACATAGTCCTGTGTTTCAGGAAGCTATTGGTGATGAGCGGATTCTTGATATATTAGCAGAGATCCTTGCACCGGATATTGAATTTTTGAGCGACAAAGTGGTCTTTAAGAGTGAGTCAATGACCTTTGCGAGTCCGTGGCATCAGGATTGGCATTATTGGCACGGTGCACACAAATTCTCGCTTTGGGTTGCACTTGACGATGCTACTGTTGAAAACGGATGTCTCAAGTTATATCCGGGGTCACATAAATCTGCCATTGTGCATGATGGTGACGCAAGCGATGGGCATGGATTTGGGAACCGTCTACGTCCCGATGCAGTGGATGAAAGCCTTGCTGTTACAGCAGAATTGGAAGCAGGGGGTGCAGTCTTTTTCCATGATTTGACGCTTCATTCGAGTCATCCTAACCGTTCTGGTGAAGAACGGTGGGTCTGGATTCCTACGTATCGTGATGCAAAGGCTGAAGACAACGACTATCCGTGGGCAGTTGCTGCCAAGGTTTTGCGAGGCAAAAAAAAGTAGTTTTCTCACAGTATTTTGAGAACTTTGAATTGAAAAGGAGAACACATGTTTAAAAATCTAAGCACTGGTGCAATTGGTATTCATGCTAACATGAAGGAAGGTTTAGCATTAGCAAAAAACGCGGGTTTTGATGGGCTTGACCTAAACATAGGTGAAGCAAATCAACTTGCTCAAGAACATTCTGTTGACTATGTGAAAGAGTTGTGGGCAGAGTCAGGTATTGCGATGGGTGGTTGGGGATTCGGTGTTAACTGGCGCGGTCCTGATGCTGATTATTATGCCGGATTAGAGCAGTTGCCTGCACGCGCGGAACTTGCTGCTGAACTCGGATGCTTCCGCACAACTACGGTTGTTGGACCTGCCTCAAACGAAATGACATTTCAGGAGAATTGGGATTTTTCTGTAAAACGACTCCGTTCTGTTGCTGAAATCCTCAAAGTACACGGTCATTCTATAGGGCTTGAATTTATTGGACCGGCGACGAGTCGAAAGTCTGCTAAGCACCTATTTGCTTATTCAATGGACGCGATGTTGGGGCTCTCTGCAGCGGTTGGAACAGGAAACGTCGGTTTGCTCTTTGATACATGGCATTGGTACACCTGCCGATCCACAGTTGACGATGTGCGAAAACTTTCCGCATCGGACGTTGTGTATGTTCATATCAATGATGCTCCTGCAGGTATTGATCCGGATGAACAGATTGATAACATCCGTTGTCTTCCTGCAGAAACGGGTGTTATTCCACTTACGGAATTGATGCAAATTCTGGACAACATCGGTTATGAAGGACCTGTGACTCCAGAACCTTTCAGTAAAAAGGTGAACGAAATGTCGCCTCCCGATGCTGCGAAAGCCACCGCGGAATCACTTAATCAGGTGTGGAAAAACGCGGGACTATAACGAAAAACCTGTTTCACGGAAGGAACAAAAGTGCAACTTATCAACAAAGAGAGTATTCTCGCCATAACACATTTATGGGAAGGGGATAGGTTCCCTGATGGACGCCCGCGCGTCCCCGATGATATTCTTCAACGGATGAAGGCAATTAGCATTGAACAGGCATGGGGTGTTCTCAACGGGAATAGCTATAAGTTTCAATTCGCAGGTGATTGGGTAAATTTGCATCCGGATAGGGTTCTCGTTGGCAGAGCAGTGACATGCGCTTTTATGCCGATCCGTCCTGACTTTAACGATGCTATTTCTGCTCAAGGTGAAAAAGATGGACGCGTCGGTGGTCAAAATTCATGGGTGATTGATACACTGGTTCAAGATGATGTCATCGTCGTTGATCTGTTTGGAAAAGTCAAGGATGGCACTTTCGCAGGTGACAACTTGGGTAATTCTATCTGTGCGAAAACTGGAACAGGAATGGTAATTGACGGTGGAATCCGAGATTTGGATGGCATCTATGAATTGCCTGATTTTGCTACGTTCGTACGAGGCGTGGACCCGACCGGTATTGCTAATGTCACACTCACCGGTATTAATATCCCTATCCGTATCGCTGAGGCAACCGTTTTGCCCGGTGATGTTGTGTTAGGCAGACGTGGCGGCGTGATCTTTATTCCACCGCACTTTGCACAGCAGGTGGTTGAACGAGGTGAGGTGGTGAATCTGCGTGATAGGTTCGGACATCAACGGCTGCGAGAAGGCACCTACACACCGGGTGAAATTGATCGGAAATGGTCGGATGAGATTGAGAAAGATTTCTCTGAATGGCACGCAAATCAAAAATAGATTTGGTTAAAGGATTGTTATATTGCGTGATTATAGTAAGATAGTTGATCGTTTGAACCAATTGGACCTACCGTTGAATTTAATCGGCACGGTTCACGATTACCCTATATATCAGCTTAATCTTGAATCGTCAACAAATTCGTCTAAAAGTATCCTAATCACCGGAGGTGTGCATGGCGATGAACCTGCAGGTGTAGAAGCTGCATTGCAGTTTTTGGAACGTGACAACGGTACTCTCCTGCAAAGATTTAGTTTTATTGTGATACCATGTATTAACCCTTTTGGTTATGTTCATAAGACACGCGAAAACAGAGATGGTGTAGATATTAACCGCTCTTTTGAAACTGAAGAGGTGAGCGAGGTTGCTATCGCCAAACGTGCTATTGGTCAAACGCAATTTTCGTTAGCAATAGATTTTCACGAAGACTATGATGCAACTGGATTTTACCTCTACGAAGGTAAACGGGATGAACAGCATATCGGTCCTGAACTCACCAAGGCAGTCAAAGCAATCGGTCCGATAGATACCGAAGATTCAGGCGAAGATGCTCCCGATATTGCTCAAGGCGTTTACAAAGTCGCCTCAGAATGGGGCACACAAGGTTTAGCACCCTACCTATTGCATTTCCATAGCGAACATGTCATTATCACCGAAACGCCGACGGTTTGGTCGCTTGAACAACGCGCAGCCCTCCATTTAGGGATATTGGACACCGCGTTAACATATCACTAAGAGGAAATATAGATGGAAACACAGTCCATGCTAACAAATGTTAATACCGCTTCTTGTCCATCAGAACTGAAAATCACCGACATGCGTATTGTCAGAACGCAAGTAGGCGGTCCTATCTTGAAACTGGATACGAATCAAGGAATCCACGGTCTTGGGGAGGTACGTGATGGTGCGAGTCCAACGTATGCCTTAATGCTTAAAAGCAGAATTTTGGGTGAAAATCCGTGTAACGTCGATAAAGTCTTTCGTCAGATTAAGCAGTTTGGACATCATGCAAGGCAAGGTGGAGGCGTCTGTGGTATTGAAATGGCACTGATGGACCTTGCAGGAAAAGCTTACGGTGTGCCGTGTTATCAACTTGCAGGTGGAAAATTTCGGGATAAAATCCGCTGCTATAGCGATACACCTTCACTCAAAGATGCTGAAGCGATGGGTAATAAACTTCAAGAACGGATTGATAGAGGATTTACCTTCCTGAAGATGGACGTCGGGGTAGGATTGCTTCGCGGCATTCCCGGTACACTCTCTGCTCCGGATGGGCATTTGAACACGCCTAATCTGAAACATCCGTTTACAGGTATCCGACTGACCGAAAAAGGTATCGGCATACTGTGTGAATATGTAGAGACAGTTCGCGAGATTATCGGGTACGAGGTACCGCTTGCAGTGGATCATTTTGGACACATCAGTATTGAGGATTGTATCCGTCTCGCGCGGGCATTAGAGAAGTATAACCTCGCTTGGTTAGAAGATATGGTGCCGTGGGAATATACGGATCAATATGTTCGTCTTTCCAATTCGTGTGCAACCCCTATCTGCACAGGCGAAGATATTTACTGCAAAGAGGATTTTATACCTTTATTTGAGAACCGAGCAATTGCAGTGTGTCATCCGGATATTGCGACATCGGGTGGGATTTTGGAAACGAAGAAGATCGGTGATCTTGCGGAAGAACACGGTATCGCAATGGCACTCCACATGGCAGGGACACCGGTCTGTGCTATGGCGAGTGTTCATTGTGCTGCGGCGACATCAAACTTTATGGTGTTGGAGAATCATTCTGTGGATAATCCGTGGTGGGATGAAATGGTAACTGGGCTGCCGAATCCAATTATTCAAGACGGTTATATTGCTGTGCCAGAAACTCCGGGGTTAGGTATTGAACTCAATGAAGAGGTGATCAGAGAACATTTGCATTCAGAGGAGACAGGGTATTTCGTTCCAACGACACAATGGGATACAGAACGTTCACATGACAGGTTGTGGAGTTAGGGATTAGGACAGCACTTTCGCTCTTCTCAAAACATTTGCTAGATTATTGGGAATATTGCATTTATCCTTATCAATTGGAAATTTCTTACCACCTAACCTAATTTGCTCGCGCCTTAGTTTTTTGAATTGTGTTGGATGATTCCCGTCACCGTGAAATAGGACAGGAACACAGGTAGTTTTTATACCTGTGGGAATAAAGTCTTTGAGTAGGTTTACACCTCCTTGCAACTGCCTTGCTACATCTGTCGCACTATTGAAAGTGTTTCCCTTGTGTTCAATTAAAACTATAACGAGGATGCTGTCGTTTGTACGTATGTATAGAAGAATACGATCACAGTGTTTGTCTGTTTTTCCGTGTGCCTCAAATGCTAAATCTACATCTATCACAACTCGCTCGCTTGGAACATCAGTCATGTCCACCGTACATTTGTGACCGCTACACGAATTTGTAAGATTTTCTTCTCCTACCCGTTTGCAAATCTCGTTAAGAGTTTCACTCATCTTCACTAACTGCTTCCTCGTTAAGGAACTGTCGTTCAAGTTCAACAAAAGTATTATAAAGACTGTCAGCAACTTCTTCGTAATCAGATGGTTCAATACCTTCAATGCGATCAAACCGAATTTCTTCGACGGGTTTATCAGTGTGAAACCACCATGCACCAACCTCTTCTTTTAACAACCAGTGTGGTAATTCCGTTGTATCTTCTTTTTGATTCTTAAGTTCACCTTCTCGAATCAGATTTCCAATTTGCTGTAGAAGCCAGTCGCTATGGGTTGTTATAATTACACGGACACCTGCTCGAACTAAGCGGGCAAGTGTGATGGCTATTTGGGTTTGTGCACCCGGGTGTAAGTGGGATTCTGGTTCTTCTATGATGAGTGTATCGCCAGGATTAACAATACCACGCAAGTACAGTACGAGCGGTGCGAGTTCTGATACCATTGATGAGGATTGACTCATTCGTAATGTCTGTTCAGCATTCTGTGGACGATAGAGGACTTCTGGAAATCCAGCTCCAGTAGGACGTCTTACCACTATTTCACCGCGTAGCACATCTTTTTCCAAAGTATTGACAATAGTAATCATTTCATTTGTAGAATTGTTATGCTCTTTGTAATTGATCATATGCTTTAGAAAATCCGCTATCATCCCCGAAATTGATGAAATTTCAGGAGAGCGTTCAAATCCGCTGCGGGTTGCGCGATCCACAAGCGAACTGAGAATTACCTCACGAGTTTCCATGATACCACTCCGAGCTGCGGGTAGGTAATAAGATGTTGCTGACATAAGTTGAAAAAATCGGAAGGGTATTCCCTGATCTTTGACATCAAGTGCCCTTTGGAATATATCCCTATCCTCACGCCTAAAAACTATGTCCTTGTTGATACATTTGTCTACATTAATGCCGGATCCAGAGTCATAGAAACCTAAAGACCAGAGGATTTGGTTTACCTCGCGGACTTTAAAAGAAACCTTCATTTTCTCATCCTGACTCTTAGTGAACCTTTCTAACTCTGAAACAGACTCAAAATCGAAGCATCGTTTGAGTTCATCTTCAAGCATCTCAGAATGTACAGAACCAGACAGCAAACGGTCGCGTACCCACTTAGGTAAATCTGAAAACTTGAACGGCTGACCAGTCATTGCTAACCTTTTAAGTGCCCCTTGTGTTTCTTCTAACAAGGTCTGAGTTGAGAGGTCAGCGGGTTGCGAATAATAAATAGGATTAAATCGTGAAGTATTGTAGTACGACCATGGAACTCGTGGAAACCCTTCAAAGGTACGTTGTAATGCGTAAATGAGCGCGGCGAGATACGTCTTGCCAGTGTTGCTTTCACCAACAAACACTGTTAGCGGACGGAGATCTATATTCGCTTTCTCTATCGGTCCAAAATTTTCTACGGCAAGGTGGACATTAAGGTGTTGTGTGTCTTTATCTTCGCGCTTCATTTTCTTCTCCTACGGCGGTGGATATAAAATTAATTATACGCGTCAATACCTTCGCCAATTATCCGGGGTTTAGTTCAGGTTGCGTTTGATGACATGAACATTGGTTAATTATGTGTCAATCTGCACAATAACATGATATTTCTATTCCAATGAATACTGATCCACGAAACATAACTTAAAAGTTTGCAGAAATAGGAATCACATTAGACAATTTTCCACCACACCGTTCTGTTTTAATGTCAAATGACCTTCCGTTGAAATGTACTCTGGATTGCCTGTTTCTGAGTCGTTTGATTTCGGATCTACTTAAATGATTGTGGAATAAAACAGGAAAGCATAAAGTTTTAGTCCCTGCCGGGGTGAATGTAGCAGCAAAGGCAGCACCACCCTTTAACTGTTCCACTGCCTTCGCTGCCTCAGCATTTTTGCCACCTTTGAGTTCTATTGGAACCACAACAAAGTTTGCTGCAGCATTAAAGTAGAAGAGAATACATTCACATTGATTTTCATCCTGCTGTCCGTGTGGATAAACCTTATCTAAATCCACAACAACACGGTCATTTTCTGAGACACCGCTCAAATCTGCGCTACAATTACCTCTTTTGAACGAATTGCCATAAAATAGGTTTTTTCTTCCTGCTTGATTTCGGATATTCTCAAGTACTTCACTCCTGTTCACTCGTGTTGTCTCCCATCTTCTCCATGAGTGAGGTGCGGAGATCCACCGAACGATTATAGAGTTTTTCAGCTACTTTTCCATAATCCAGAGGTTCAATGCCTTCAATACGATCAAACTTGATTTCCTCCACAGGTTTGTCTGTTTGGAACCACCACGCGCCAACTTCTTCCATTGTCAACCAAGTTGTTGGTTCTGATTGATTGTTTTCCAATTTCATCACTTCGCCTTCGCGAACCAAGTTGCCAATTTGCTCAAGAAGCCAATCACTATGGGTTGTTATAATAACTCTGACACCAGCTCGAACTAAACGAGCAAGCGTGATGGCTATTTGGGTTTGTGCTCTGGGGTGCAGGTGAGATTCGGGTTCTTCTATGATGAGTGTATCGCCAGGATTAACAATACCACGCAAGTACAGTACGAGCGGCGCGAGTTCTGATACCATTGATGAGGACTGACTCATTCGTAATGTCTGTTCAGCATTCTGTGGACGATAGAGGACTTCTGGAAATCCAGCTCCAGCAGGTCGGTTTACCTCAATCTGTCCTCGTAGTACTTCTGTTTCCAGTGATTTAGCAATATCGATTATTCCTTCTGAAGAATCGTAGTGTTTATTATAGTTGATAATTTGCTTTAGAAAATCTGAAATCCAACTAGAAAACGTAGAATAACTATGCGAACCTATATCAGATTTGTCTGCTACATGCAAATTGTCAAAAGCCTCGTATGAATACATAATGCCTCGCCGTGCAGCAGGGAGATAATGCACTGCTGGTGTTTTTTGTGTTCCATTATTCCATAGTCTATCAGATTTTTTAATTTCAAGATTTTCTTTGGAAACTTTATTATTCTCTGAGAGAGAGCCAGTATGCCTGCTATCGTACTTCCAATCTATTTGAAGAGGTAATACACCGTTCTCATATACTCTTAGCGTTACCCTCAATTCATCGCCGGGATCACTACGCGTTCTCTTTAATTCTGAAACGGATTTTAGATTAAAACACTTTTTAAGTTCACGACTAAAACGCTGCGCGAACTTGAGATCCGATTCATTTTCGGTGTACAGCCATTTAGCAGAACCTTCAAAGGCGGGGTGTAATGCATAGATGAGCGCGGCGAGATACGTCTTACCGGTGTTGCTTTCACCAACAAATACGGTTAACGGACGCAAATCTATATTCGCTTTCTCTATCGGTCCAAAATTTTCTACGGCAAGGTGGACATTAAGGTATTGTGTGTCTTTATCTTCGCGCTTCATTTTCTTCTCCTACGGCGGTGGATATAAATCAATTATACGCGTATTCACTCTGAATTACAATGGAAAGTACTCGGTAGAATCTGATAGTGGGCAGGCATAGAGACCTGCCCTACATTCAAATCAGTGAAGTGGATAGAAGCTCGACGATTTTGCAATAACATCATAGTTAAATCTGGGTTACATTTTCAGATGTGCCCACGTTGTAGCCAATTTGCCCCGTGCTGAAACAGCAAGGGTTTTGTTGACAATTTTCTGGATATCCGCTTCAGAAAGTGGATAGTTGGCTAACATCAATTCGTCCATGCGACCTTGAAAGAAACGTGGACAACACGCATTGTTTTCACCGCCAAATCGCAACGTCTTATTAGGTGAGCTTCTACCAATGCCCTTTTGTGGTATGACCTTACCATCGTGCTTGCCATTAATATAGAAACGCGCCTCTGTTCCGTCCCACACAAGCGCGACATGCGACCATTCTTTTGCTTTTACCTTGCCATCTGATATATGGTAGCCAGGGTTATCGGTGTCGTAGAAGTAGTAAGCGAACTGTCCTGCTCCCGGTTCAATTTGCAGATAGTAGGTGTTTTTGAAGAAGATAGTAAATTTGTTCTCTGGCGGACCGGCGGGAAGTTCGTCAAGATAAACCCACGCCATCATCGTAATGGATTCGTCTATATCAACCTCATCGGAGTGTACGACCTCTATAAAATCTGGGTTGCCAACCTCCCCTGCCATCTGCACCGCTTTGCCGAGGATTCCCTCAGCCCACTGGACATTGCCGTTGAATTTACCGACTAAGTCAGCAGTTGCATCTTTAGTCTCTTTTCCGAAGCCTTCGTCGAAATGCCAAACATAAATCTTCTCACCGAGTTGTTTCACGTTCCCTTTTCCACCAGCAGCAAACCCGACTTGACTGAAAGAGACACTTAGGAAAATGCATAATGTCATTACTATTTGGGTTTTCATAGCGATTCCTCCATGGAAGAAGTATTGTAACGTGAGTTTGATATATAGCAAATTCTAAACATAAATGGACATTTTCATAGGGGTTAGGTAACCTAACCCCTACGGGCGAGAAGACCTCGCCCCTACGAGAAGCCCGACATCTTGTTTTTATTAAACTCACGTTATTGTAGGTTAAGCGTTAAGTTATGTATATCCAGAAATCAACGAGTTCCTGAATTGGTTTGTAGAATATTTAACGTTTTATTGATTTTCATCAACATCAGAATTCATTGAAATAGTCCGGACTTTATTCTCCTTGTACAGCACTAATTTCATCTTCTGAGATTTTGTGGACGCTTTTGGGATTAAAAGTCTGCGTAGTATCAACGCGTAAGGCAACCTCAATTCTGCCACCTGTCAACACAAAAAACTGTATCAAAAATCCTCCGCCTTGCATCGATTCAACCTGATATTCCGCTGCGTTAAGGTCACCAATCCATTCTGGGAGTGCATCTTCAAAGTTCGGGTGTGCCATGACCTTTTCTGGTAAGGCGATGATGAGGGTCCCGGGTTCATCACCGATTGCATTACCGATTATTTGTCGTTTTTCTACCATAAATGGGACAACACGACTGGTATATTCAAAATCGTCATCGGTTGTACGTTGTGGCGGAACGAGTCCCCATGTCAGATGATGGATGAATGGATTTCCATATCCCTGTCCAAGCATGTGTTGTAGTGCTTTTTTGTCTACAGGATGCACCACTGCAACGTAGTCAAACCATCCATCAGAATGTGCTGGACTATCCTCTGACAATTGGGCAGAAACGTTGATATAGTCGCATCCGTCAACTGGGGAAGGATAGCACCGCGCATCCCAACCGTTAACATAACCGAGTTGTTTCAAGCCATCGGCGACGAGGTGTGGTGGATCACAGAAAATGGCAGCGTGATCCATGTTCGGAAAGATTTCTACACCTGCTCCCGTGATATGTTTTGCGACCTCGGTTGCCTCACTAAAACGTAGGTCAGCGTTTTCAATTCTCAAGTAATCAGCAAAGTTTGTGGGCAATTTGATCAAGTTTTCCATAGATACCTCACGGAGTTTAAGAAAGATAGGCTGAGGCACAGAGACCTTGCCCTACCAATTTGGAGTAATACCCAATTAACCCGATTTGTAGCGCGAGGTCTCTGGGTCCTCCTCGCAATGCCGATTTTATCCGAAGACATTGAATCAAGTTAATTTGGTATAAGTTGCGATGCGATATAAGTTTAGCAAAAATTGTGCTCATAAGCAAACGTTATTTTACAGTTGAAAAAAGTATGGATTCTTGTTAATATAAACACATTTAGATGCCGAAACATCACAATAACATATTGTTCTTACCAAAACAGAAGAGGAAAATATATGAGAAAAAACACCTTTCGCGAACTGCTCAACAGTGATAAACCGACCATCGGAACACACATCCATACCACTTGGCCCTCTATTGTTGAGGCGATTGGTCATACTGGTATGTATGACTATGTCGAATTTGTGGGTGAGTATGGTCCGTTTGATTTGCATGATCTGGATAATTTGTGTCGTGCAGCAGAACTTCACAATATCTCTACTATGATCAAGGTTGACCAAGAACCGCGGGGATTTATAGCACAACGCGCAATCGGTTCCGGTTTCCAGAGTGTGCTTTACGCAGATTGCCAAAATGTTGAGGATGTGAAGGAATGTGTTAAGATTACACGTGCTGATACACCTGAAGATGGCGGTAGTTATGGCGTGGCAACCCGAAGGTTCTCTTATATGGGATATGGCGGTGGACCAGAATATGTTCAGGCACTGCGCGATGTAGTGGTTGTCATAATGATTGAGAAGAAAGGCACCGTCGAAAACCTTGAAGAGGTGTTGTCAGTTGAAGGTGTTGATATGATCCAGTGGGGTGGTTCTGATTATTCTATGAGCATAGGGATGGTCGGTCAACGTGGGTCAACTAAAATTCAAGAGACGGAGCAGAAAGTTTTTGAGACTGCCCTAAAGATGGGTGTACATCCGCGCGCTGAAATTGGGAGTGCCGATGGTGCAAAACGTTTTCTTGATATGGGGGTGCGGCATTTCTGCATCGGCACAGATATTTCTATACTCTACAGTTGGTGGCGACAACATGGAGATGGACTTCGGAAGGCACTTGAAGGCCATTAGAAATATTTGGCGTTTGATCAGTGATCAAATATGGGCGAGGCACAGAAACCTCGTCCTACAAACCGTGCCTACAGCGATAGGCAACTATGACAACATTTCTTGCATCTTTTCTGCCACCCAATCCACAGCAACATCTATCATAACCTGTCCTTTTTCTGAAGTGGCGAGTTTGGCTTGGTGATGATATTCACGGTCGGATTTAGCCTGTCCTTCATTTGAGATAGTGAGTTTCGCGCTGTCGTAATCCACACCGTTCCAATCAACATTTTCTGCAAAAGCGGCGAGCGCAAACGCTGTCTCAAACTCCGCTGCGTGCCCAGGACAGATACCAGATTCCATCTGTTCCTTCACTAACGTTCCACTGTACGCTTCCCAATACGAGTGATATGCGATGTTAATTCCCAGTTTTTCCTTGTAACCATCTAACCTTTGATGTACTGGTCCAGAGTTGCCAGCATGTCCGTTGACAATCAATATGTTATCAATGCCGTGCCGACGCATACTATCTGCGACATCGTATAACACCTCGCCAAAGACTTCCGGACGAAGTGTGAGTGTGCCTTTGTGATCCATCCAGTGTTCTGATACGCCGATCGCCAGAGGGGTTGTGACAATAACCTGCGGGAACAACTTTTCTGCTGCCAACTTAGACACATACACTGCACTTTGTGTATCGTGATACATTGCCAAGTGTTCGTTGTGTTGTTCTGTACTTCCTGTGGGAATGATTGCACCTTTGAGGGTGCCGGCATCTATTGCCTCGCGGATATATCGCCGTTGGTTTTCCCAAAGTAACACCGATTTGATTTGAGACATTGTTTATCCTCCATGTTGTACGATTGATAGAACGCTTTCAAAGTGCGTCTACAAAGAAAACTTATGAAATGGTTATTATATCTTCCGTACCTTTTTGAGATGAAATATTGTTTCAGGGTATGCGGTTTCTCTATTCTTTTCGGTACGATTTAAGACGGGTCGCTTGTGTTGATTGACGATGTGCATTCCTGCTATTTCAGCAATAGTGGGATACATATTAAACTTATCGTTTGCAACAACGAAGACATCGTAATCGTCCGCCAAAAACTGCTTACAGTTCTTGAAAACCTCTGCTACGCCGTGAATATAAGACTCTCTCGCCTCGCGTCCTTTTCCTCTAAAAAGCGGACCGATTTCTAATTCGTCCAACCTTCTGAAACCGAAGAGATCATAGGCATAGGCGTGCTGCTGCATGATAGTTGATGAGTCCAACGGAGGGTGGACTTGTAAAGATTCCTCTAATCTTTTGTTTTTGAGCAATCTCTGCGAATTGTGCATCTGCCAATCTTAACATCGTGAAAATGTCAATTGTTCGCGAATCGCCAGTAATGCAGTGTTGAAAAGTGTCCGTTTCTATCTTATTAAACTCCACCTATCGCTGTATGCTATCTTTGCAGTATCGTTCCCACCATCCTAAAATCGAAAAGAGCGGTTTGCAGACTTTTCCATGCTTTCTGCAATAATAGGTAGTCGTTACAGGTTTTCGCAATGTGCCTAAATCTGCATGCGTTGTTGCTCTACATGAACGGATAGTCCTACTTAAAATGAGCATCAAGGCGTTTTGTGTTGATGTATCTTCTACCTTACGAATTTCGCTGTTGACAAAATCAATCTCCGCCCTTATCCCCGGAAGATACCACTGTTTCATAAAGCGAGCAGAATCGGGTGGCATCTGTATATCAATTTGGTATTCGGCAATGAGTTGTTGGTATGTATCTAAAAAAGTGGCTTCTTTTTCAGCCCCATACTTTTTCTGATCAATTTCACCTGTTCTGACTTGACGTTTGAAGGATATAGGAAAATACTGATTGTTGAATTCAGCAAGGGACTCTGCAAGTTTAGTTTCAAATTCAACGATTCCAGATGTGGCAACTAAATTTCTAAGTGCTGCCGTAATTTTCTGACTTTCTTTGTACAGATGAACAAAATTGAATTTTCCCACCTTTGCGTTGCTAATGAAAGCATTAAAAGCAGAAATATCAATGCCGATTGCATGCATGCCGAGTTCGTTCGCTTGCACCAAGGTGGTCCCGCTACCGCAAAATGGATCAAGTACTATATCGCCAGTTTGGAAATAGACTTTTTGTTTAAAATCGTCGGTCTGTGCATCTAAAAAATATCCGACTAATTGGGGGATGAATTTACCTTTGTACGGATGCAGCCTATGGACGTGTTTTGTTGTCTCTGCTTCTTTGATTTTTTCAAAAGACAGTGTCCAATTCAGGTCATCACCGAGTTCATCTTTCCACCGTTTCTCTTGATGGTTTTGACCGTAATATTTCTCTAAGTTCTCCAAGGGAATCATCGTTAACCCATTTTCAAGGATGGTTTCAATACGCCCATACTGAATTAAATAGGAAATGTTTGAAGTGGTTACGTTTTTATTGAGGTGGTTTGATGCCCATTGGCTTGCCTGTTTAAGAGTCAGAAGCATTTCCAATCCTTTTTGAGAGTTTATAGGTTTTTCTTGTAAGATTTAATATATTTTCTTTGCGCGAGTATACCTGCAAACAAACCAATTACTACACCCGCTGCTGCAATAGCGATAAGCTGATAATATGGAAGGTACTCAAGGACACCGAGTTGGAAAGTAAACAGGCAGTATAGTAGGTAAAAACAGGTAATCCCTAAGAGAGTGCCGAAGAACCCGAGGTAGATGCCTTGGATAAGGAAAGGAATACTGAGATAAACCCGTGTTGCACCGATAAGATTTAGGAGATGAATTTCTTCATCACGAGTTCGCGCAGTTTTTAGGACAGCAGCGCGAATAATAAGTAGTATGAGTAGGCTTGTTATAGCGATACTGGCGATTGTCATCCGATTTGTCTGACGAAACAGGTCCATGATTATTCCATACCCTGTGAAAACGACATCATCAATTTCGGCATTGGATTCGATATCAAAAGATATCTCTTCCAGTGTTTTGCGTGACACATCTGCTGGGTTAACATATATCTCAAAGGATGCAGGATACGGATTGCTGTCTGAAAATCCTTTCTTGATAAATCCATCGAGAGGTCCATACTGTTTTTCTGCGCGATTATGGTATTCTTCCTTAGAGATGTACTCAATATAAAGGATACGGTCTTTCTTCTGAATCTGGTCTGCAAAAACACGGGCATCATCTTCAACAATTGTATCGTTCAGAAAAGCGATTAGTTGTGGCACTGTTTCCTTAAGATCAAGTTCTTTATAGATGGAAGTGTGATTGAACAGAAATACATTCAATAAAAGCGTAAAAAAAGCAAGCGCGATGAGACTTAATAAATCGTTTAATCCAGTTCGACCAATTTGGGCAAAGACATTTTGAATTTGATACCGCATTTTTCTAAGAACTCACCTTATCATCAATTAAAATGAATAATACCAAATTAACTTGATTAGAAGTCTTTTGATACAAGACACCGTTGCGAGGAGTACCCAGAGACCTTGCACTACAAATCGGGTTAATTGGGTATAACTTCAGTTTTAACATATTATTTGATATGGATTCAGGAAGAAATAGATTTAGGTTGTAACGAAACCGTCTTTGAGTTTGAAAACCTTTTTAGGTGTAGTATTTTTGGCACGCACATATCTTTCTGGAAGTTCGGGATCTGTTGTTGCAACTAAAACTGTGGCACCCTGAAAATTAAGCGCATCAAAAAGAGAAAGAATTTCAATTGCAAGTTTTGGGTCTAATGTTTCTGTTGGTTGATCTGCCAGAAGAAGCAATGGACTATTGATAAGTGCTCTTGCGATTGCAAGTCGTTGCCTTTCGTTGCTTGATATTTGCGTTGGCAGTGCCTGTTTATGATGCACCAACCCAATTTGATGCAGAAGATTGT
This sequence comes from Candidatus Poribacteria bacterium, assembly GCA_965237835.1. Classification (GTDB taxonomy): domain Bacteria; phylum Poribacteria; class WGA-4E; order WGA-4E; family WGA-3G; genus MSPOR6. Next base: position 4,715,435 of record OZ250160.1, read on the forward strand.
TTACGTTTTCATGTAGCATCCTAAATTTCGTTCCAATTAACTTCTGTGGAAGTGCAAGGTTTTGCTCAACTGTTTTGTTACTGAGTAATTTCAGGTCTTGGAAAACTACGCCAATTTTCCTTCTGAAATAGGGTAAAGTAGATGATGTGAGATCAGCAAGAGGTTGTCCGAGTACACTTAAGGAACCAGAAGAAGGTGTTAATTCTCGGTATAGTAGTTTTAGAAGAGTTGTCTTACCGGCACCACTTTCACCGACGAGGAATCCGAATTCGCCGCGTTCAAGCCGAAAACTTGCACGCTCAAGCACGTTGAGGTCCTGATAACTGAAACTGACTTGATGAAACTGAATCATAATTAATCACATTCTGGACGGTAACAAACCGTTCCTCTCCGAAGGCACATTAAAGTACTTATCAGGACTACTCTAATGACTTGGAATAGTCGCAAGTTTTTGCAGCACAAGTTTTCAAAGTTTCCGCTGTTTTTTGCACTTTCTCTACAAGGTATGGCGCATCACATTGCGGACACGGTTCGGCAACAGGTTTATCCCAACTTGCAAACCCACATGTTGGATAGTTGCTACATCCGTAAAATACCTTTCCACGTTTACTACGACGTTCACCTAAATAACCGTCACAGTCAGACTCAGGACAGTCAACACCCATTGGAATAGGCTTTGCGTTTTTACACTTTGGATAACCGCTGCATGCCAAGAATCGTGCTCCTGCGCGACTCTGCTTAATAACCATCGGTTCACCACACTTATCGCAAAGCGTATCGGTTGTTTCCGGTTCAGCGGAAGCTGTATCATCGCCGTTCAAAGCCTTAATATTTTGACACTCCGGATAGTTGGCACATCCGAGAAACCTTCCATATTTTCCCCATTTCACAATCATATTTCCACCGCATTTGTCGCACTGCTCATCCGATACTGTTTCCATCGCTTTTCGCGCTGCATACATTTTATCAGGAGCTTCTTTTAGTGCTTCTTTGAACGATGGATAAAATTCTCCGAGGGTGTCAATCCAATCTACCTTTCCTTCTGCGATAGTATCAAGTTTCTGTTCCATCTCTTTCGTAAATTCAACATCAACAATATCGGGAAATCCGTGGATTAAGAGTTCGTTGACGAGTCTACCTACATCTGTGGGAAGGAGTCTACGTTGTTCCATTGTAACATAACCACGATCTTGAATCGTTGAGAGAATTGTTGCGTAAGTACTCGGTCTGCCAATTTCTTTCGCCTCTAATGCCTTGACAAGTGTAGCTTCATTATAGCGGGGTGGCGGTTGCGTAAAGTGTTGTTTCGGATCCAACTTGCGTAGATCAAGGGTTTCACCCTCTTTAACCTCTGGCAGTGTTGTATTTTCTTCGTTAGTGTTGTTTTCATCGGTTGCGACATCGTCTTGACCCTCCATATAGATACGTCTGAACCCGTCGAACTTGATAACGGAACCGGTGACACGGAAGATATATTTTCCAGCTTTGATGTCAATTGTTGTCGCATCAAGAATAGCAGGATTCATTTGACTTGCTATAAACCGTTTCCATATTAGTTCATAAAGACGGTACTGTTCACTACTAAGATACGGTTTTAAGGATTCAGGGCTTCGAAGTGGTAATGTCGGACGAATCGCCTCATGTGCGTCTTGTGCCCCTCTTTTACTTGGGTAAGAAACAGGGCGTGCGGGGAAGTACTCAGCACCGTAGGTTGTGTCAATGTATTTTCGCACTGCGCTAAGGGCGTCCTGTGCAACACGTGTGGAATCGGTACGCATGTAGGTGATGAGACCAACTAACCCTTCTTTCCCAATTTCTAAGCCTTCATAGAGTTTTTGTGCTATCATCATCGTCCGTTTCGCGGTAAACCGAAGTTTTCGTGATGCTTCCTGTTGTAATGTACTCGTGATAAAAGGTGCAACAGGCCTCTGTTTCCGTTCCCGTTTCTGAACTTTCTCAACGACAAAATTCTGTTGCTTTGCATCAGCTGCTAATTCCTCTGCGCGCGCTTCATTAATGCGGAACCCGTAATTATTTATCTCTCCTTTTTTGGTGCCTATCTTATACAATTTAGCAGGAAAGAGATTTTCATTTTCCATCGGCGTTAATGTTGCAGTAAGTGTCCAATATTCTTCTGGATTAAACGCCTCAACCTCCGCTTCGCGTTCACAAATAAGCCGAACAGCAACCGATTGCACTCTACCCGCACTCAGACCAGGTTTAACACTACGCCACAAAATCGGACTAATCTTCCATCCGATGAGTCTGTCTAAAACACGCCGCGCCTGTTGCGCGTCAACAAGTGCTTGGTCAATCGTCCCTGGATTTTGAATTGCTTCTAAAATCGCACTTTGCGTAACTTCGTTGTAAATAATCCTATAGATAGGCTTCTTCAATTTCTTTAATTCAGTGGCGAGGTGCCAGCAGATTGCTTCACCTTCTCTATCGGGGTCTGCAGCAAGATAGATACAATCAACCTTTTTTGCCTTCTCCTGAATTGCTTTTACGATAGGACCTTTTCCCCGTATTAGCACATATTTAGGTTTAAAATTGTTCTCAACATCAACCCCAAGTTCTTTGATGGGTAGGTCGCGTATATGTCCGACTGATGAATCAACAACATAGTCTTTTCCAAGTATTTTTTTAATAGTTTTGGCTTTAGCAGGGGATTCAACAACAACTAATGATTTCGGCATTTTTTATTCCGGATGTTCCTTATATAATGAATTCTTTAAGATGTAAAGTGAGTAGGTGGTCGTATACTAATAAAATGCGACAAACATTTTTCTATTATGCAAAGGTCTATACACAATGATTGCTTTTACTTAATACGTCAAAAATCGGATAAAGTGACAGTAAAAGGTGTGATTTGCAGATTCTTACAGTGTGCTACATGTAGGAGGTGACAAAAGAAACGTAGATTTAATTGATATATTTTAGTTAGCGTATGAAATGAGGTCAATAAGCAACTGGCGCATTCCTGTACGGTGTACAATATGGTCAATGAACCCATGCGCAACCAAGGACTCTGCTTTCTGAAAATTTTCCGGTAGTTCTTCCTGCAAACTTGCCACAGCCAAAGGACCAGCAAATCCTATACGAGCACCGGGTTCAGCAATAATCACATCACCGAGAGAAGAATAACTCGCTGTAGCACCACCAAAGGTTGGGTCCGTGACTACAGAAATATAGAACCCACCATTTTTGGTGTATTGAGTACAAGCGGCGGCGGTTTTTGCCATTTGCATCAACGCCAATGTACCTTCCTGCATACGCATACCCCCGCTCACAGAAACGATAACGAGAGGCAATTGGTTTTGAGTGGCATGCTCTATACATCGCGTAACTTTCTCACCGATAACAGCACCACAAGTCCCACCGATAAATCCGACATCTCCAATTGCGATTGCTACCGAATATCTGCCTATATTGGCTGTTCCAGAAAGCATCTCTGAACGGAGTCCTGTTTTAGCGATGTCACGTTCAAGTTTGTCTGGATACTCAGGAAACTCAAGAGCATCAATGGAGTATAGGTCCGTATCGGCTTCTTCAAAACTTTCTGCGTCAACAAGGAGATTGAGCCGCTCATTAGCACTCATCGTGTGATGTGCATCGCAAGCGGGGCAAACCTTGAGATTTTTCGTTAACGCTTCAATCTTGATATCCGCGTTGCAATTTCTGCAGGCAACGGTTTTGGGAGCCTTATCCATTTTATATCTCTGGTAATAGAACTGGCAACATATACCTTTTAATGATACTATCTACGACAGGGTTTGTCAACTTTAATATCCGTTTGTGGGTGTGTAAAGTTATTGACAAAACTTTACACACCACATTGTAGGGTGAAGTCTCTGTGACCCGCCATGCCAAACAGACAAGGAACGGCGGGCACAGGGACCCGCCACTACAATAAGAGATGGATTGACTTATGCCAATAACTTACACACTCTACGTTTGTCCTACTTCCTGAATAGAACATGGGAAAGACAAAAACGACTCCTAAAACTTGTTATCTCTATCTCTAACGTGTAAATCCTGAATGTTTGATGTGTGCCCATGTTGTTGTAAGTTTGTCTTGAGGTTTGACTGGCATAAACACATCCAAACCATCACTCAACAAATTTATTTCATTTTCATCTAAAGCACGTGAAAAGATCGCGACATCGTCAATCGCGCCGCCATAACCTTCTCCACCTGCGCCACTAAGGCGATAAGTTGTATTAGCACCTCGGGTTTCTTGGAAGTCTGTCTCAGCAACGTTCTCGCCATCGGCATAAATTCTGAATTTCTTACCATCGCTTTGGACAACTACATGTAACCATTCACCCTGTTCGACTACACCTGCCCCCGTCTCACAAAGGATCGTCCATCCACCGACCTGTCCACGCCAAGACAATTTACCATCGTTTTTATTCACGAACAAGGTATTATGTCCAGCATCACTAGGTAAACTCCGCCAAATTTGTTGCCATTCACCGCCTTCAAAGGTTGGATTAATCCAGACAGAAATTGTATATGGGTCCGTTTTGAAAAGATCACCATGCAGCGTATCAGATACCAGCATCTCAACGTATGTTCCTACATCCAGATGGATTGCGTCTCCATATTTACCTGTATCCCATTTAGAACCACCTTTAATCTCACCATTGTTTCCATTTCCAGAAGAATCGTCTGAGTTACCGTTAAACGAATAGTATGCTACTAAAGCATTATCTTCTGCCGCAACACCTAAATTCAAACACATCAGAATAACGGCAAATGTTGAAGTTAATATCAATAATTTCATCTAAATCGCTCCTTTATAAAAGTAATTTCTATCAAAACAAGAAAGTCATGTTCAATTATCACCTGTTAGTCAATTGTTTCAAGTTTTCACTACCGATACGAAATGATAACATATCTGACAAAAAATGTCAATTTTGGTGAGGATGTTGTATATTGTGAATCGCCTCGTTTATTTTGGTTCTACTCTGCTAACTTTCCATAGACTACCTACTATCATTCAAGCGAGCAGTTATTTCCAAAAATTCCTGCTCACTGAAAACCAATTGAAAGATGCCTTTCCGTTTGGGGCCATCGCGCACAACCATAGTGCCAGCGGTATTGAATGCACCCTCAAGCGTTTCTAACACTTTTTTCTTGTATTCGGTATCAAGGTTACCACCGAGATGCTCCCCTTTTGTGTCAAAAATCAAGACGTGCGTTAGACCGCCAATATCCTTTGTCATTGCAACGAAATCAGGGTAAATACGTCCCTGTTTCCATCCCTGCACGTAATACTCACCGCGTTGGCGTGCTGCCACCCGATGCCACCATCGCAATGCCCGTTCCTCATCAAGATAGTAGGCAAATTTCTTTTCCAATTCGCTATCAAATTGTTGTTCAAATACGGGTTCAAAGAGACTGAGCTGCACAGGTTCGTAATTTCTTAATAGGGGTCTATCATTATCAGGGTGGACCTGTATTTCATAACTGTCCACCATCTGGTAATTGCGTTCTCGTGTCTCCAAGTCAAAACGGATTTCACCGTGCTCAAGTTTTCTGCGAAAAACCTGTTCCGCTTGCTTTTCCACTTCACTTTGGACATGCTCCCGCAACACGTGCGCGAGGTAAGAACGTCTATCGTAAATGTCCGCCTCGGTTTCGCTGTCTGCAATAAGACGTTCGCGCATCTGCTGTGCAATACGTGCCGCTTGCCACAGGTTCGGTATAATATCGGACAGACGGTGCGCGAAATTCGATATGCTAACCCTCTTTTCAACGTACGGTTCTTGCTCGGCATGGAAAACAGGTCGTGTGCTATCAACGTCAACCGTTGCGGATTGACGTCGGACGGTTTCGGGGGCAGAGGTTCTCGGGTCAGGCGGTTCAATTGCCTGCCAGTCTATGTACGGTAAAATATGCGTCTGATAATTGAGTTGAATCCAACCATCGCCATTTTTATGTAGCACAAGTGGTAAATAGATCTCCTTGCTCCGAAATGTTTCACGACGTTTCACTTTTTTGGGGCGTAAATCGTCTTGTTGCTGTGTTCCCGATGTGCCCATCACTTCGTCACTTAAACCTGTGAGTCCTTCCGCTTCCAATCCGTTCTTAACCTGTGCCACAACTGCACCGACATCAGTGTTATTGCAATAGACATAACATTGATCCAACAATTCTCTACCGGTAAGTTGCGCGTGCGGTTGCCGCATCACCCGCCCTACAAGTTGCGTAATTGCCCTTTGTGCTTGCGTATTGTCTAACATCACTAACAGATATGCAAACGGACAATCCCATCCCTCCATTAGCGCGGATTTTGTGATTATCCAGCGCACCTTTGAAAATTCCGATAGCAGATTTTCCTGTCCGAGTTCATCGTTTTCAGCGGACTTGACGCGAACCGCATCGGAAGGCACACGTAGATTTTGCGTGAGATACTCCCGGACATCCTCAGCATGGATATGGTCGTTATCGCGCTGATCTTTACCTGTTCGCTCCACGCGCACAACGGCGATCGGACGGATATACCGCCCGGTATTGCGCTCAAGCGATCTTGCTTCAGTGTCAAGTCTCTCAAGTTCATCAGCTGCTTGCCCCAACGTCAATTGCCACTCTGCATTCGGGAATGAAGTTACCTGCACCGGCAACTTAATCATCTCCTCTTTTTTCAGATCGGGTCCTTCAATATCAACAAGTAGATTGCTAATGCCGCGGTTCGGCGTGGCGGAAAGTTCAATAACCATGCGCGGATCAAGTCGGTTGATGGAGCGGGCAAATTCTTCGTTTGCTTCTCGTCTTTTCGCGCCATAAGCTTTATGTGCTTCGTCCAGAACAACGATAGGACGCAGCATCTTGAACACGTTAAACAGACTCTGCTTTACGAAACCACCTTCAGTATGGCACTCCAGATCGGGATATTCGTTTAGCAAATATCTATCACCGAATACATCGTCACTGTCAGGGAAAAAACTGGGATAACGTCCGGTATCCCTAAACATGCGTAGAAACTCTTTGCCTTTTCGTCTATTCGCCGCTGGCAACATGAGCAGCATGACGCACAAATAATTGGCTATATCGTCACTGTTAAAGGTATCTTCCTTTTCCAGCATTTTGACGCGGCCGGCACTTGCCCGATTCAACATTTTACGGTAGGGGTGCTCCTTATTCCACAACGCAGCCTTCGTTTGCGCGTAGATAGCCTTGCTCGGCATAATCCACAGGACCAAACCTCTCTGCCAGGGAAGACGTTCTAAAGCAGCGGCAGCGATCAGGGTTTTACCACCACCTGTCGGCACTTTGAAGCAGATATGCGGGATCGGTCGATTTGCATCGTCTGTGCGGTCAACGTATTCGCCTGCAGTTGCTGCAACGCCCCCGTTTTCTCTCAATGTTTTCCAAGCAGCTCTCGGATAATTGCGCAACTCGTCGGGAATAGGAATATCAGTTGACGACTGTCTAAACATCTCATGCATGGCTTCCAAATCATGCTGTGTCTTTTCCAGAGTTTCTAACCAACGGGTAAATGCGTCAAGTGTGTTACGCTGATATACTTTTAATTCCATCATGGTGTTATTATTCTTTTGTGTAAGTCACTTGTTTGATTCACAAATTTATGCGGAATGTACGGATTTTGGGATAAGGAACAAAAGAACCCCTACCCTTTTGGGTAGGGGTGTTATCAAATACACTATATTTGACACTGTTCTACTTTCTTTTGTTTTGAATTGCATTGGTTGGCACGTCATTGGATCCGAGTGGATGCGATAGACGGTAATTTGCTCCTCGTGCTCTTTTAATAGCACCATTTGAAGCATCAACGAGTCGGTAAAAATCCGATAAAAGTTGTGCATCAACTTTTGCATTTTTTTTGATAGTGGCAACGTCAACATTTCGGTTGATAGATCTACTCTTTTTAACACTTTGTTTAGTAGGTTTTTTGGTAGTTGTCTCAACCGCTGAAGTTGTCAGAGAGTGGTGTAAGCCCTTCATTAGTATATCTCCTTTTTATTTAGAAGTACTCTCGTGTATGAACAAACAAACTAAGTTCTTCTCTCTGCATGTAATCTTTGAGTAATCCTACATAGTCATCAAGAGCAGACGAAAGATCTGGTTTATCTTCAATATTTTCGATTCTTAAACGCAATTTTTCCGAATCAGAGGTTAACGTTTCTCTGGTAATCATGCGTCCGTGAGAACGCCATCGCTCATTGTTACTCAGGATCTCAGCAATTTCTTCAGCTCTCTCTCGTTTTTTCTTCTTGGTAACAGGTTTTCCTGTAGAACTATCAGTCCAATCCTTGAATTTATAGTTAGATAACCAATTAGTCAAAAGTTCGTGTGATAACTTGCGCGCTTGTTCAAACTGGTAAAGTTCACCCGGATCAAGATTGTTGAGTAGCATGAGTTCTGCTGTGTTTAACTGACCTGATTCCGCTTTATCATATAATCGCTGATATTGGTTCAAATAAGACAAGGCAGGGACAAACTTTCCATCCTTCTCAATTTGAGGGTCAATGGGTCCTAAACATGAAGAGTAATTCATAAAAATATGGTCTCCTGCCATCACGAATACTGTGCCTGCGGACATCGCCCGGTCAGGAATAAGAAAGTAAACCTCGGAGTAGTGCTTACGAATAACATGTACCATACGTTCTACTACTTCAACATACCCACCAGTTGTGTCTAATACAATTGCTATTTTAGTATTTTGATCTTGGAATAACTCAATAGCATTTTTCACTATATTCTCTAAACCGGACCACATTGGACTAAAAATTGTGAGAACATCTGCATTGAGAGCTTCTTCAATTTTGCCAAGATATTGATTTAGATGGGTTCGTGTGTGACGATGAACGGGACGTAAAAATTCCAAATAGTTCTCTCCTTAATTAAAGTGCAATCACTATAATACAAGTACTTTGTCTGCACTCAGGGCTATTTAGTTCTCCGAATATTTAGGTTTTCAATTTAAGACTTTCCGCTGTAGGAGCGATCTCCGAATCGCGACTTTTCGGATAAAATGGACAAAAAGCCTAAAACTAAATAACCCTGGTCTGCACTCCCTATGATGTATGTATTATACTATAAAAATAAATAATTTCACAAGAAAAATATCTAAAAGTATATTTTTCAAGTCAAACTACTTATTGCGTAATTTCATTCCCATCATAGTGCCATATCCTTACCTTTCATGTAGGGCATCGGGAAGTTGACAGAATATGATGCCCATGTCCGTGAGTTCACGTTGTCCGATGTATTTACCCGCCGCGTAAATGATCGCCTTTCTACCATTTTCATTGCTGGCACCGCGAATGCGTTCCGCGCGTTCCAAGTTGAATATCGCATCGTCACTACGCAGATAGTCAAGGTTAGGTTTATAGAGTAGGTAGTAGTCATTTTCATCATTGTTGTAAAAGAATCCATCACTATTTTGGGGTGCCAACGTATTCGCGCCAATAGAAATACCGGAGGTTGTGTGCAGTAGATTGGCGGCAAGCGCAGAGAATTCGGGCAAACTTTCTCCGGTAAGCATCGCCTCAACCTCAATCGGTTTGCCCAAAGTGCAATAGGTGAAAGTGCCTCCTAACCCTTCGCGCAGAGCTTCGTTACGTGCATCGGGAACACCTTTAATAACCCGACGGACCCGTTCAGCTGTGATGGTGTCTGCATAATCTTCGCACTCAATGAGGATAAACTTGCGATTGCCACCATCTTCCTTGTTTAAGGCGAGTACAGCGTGGGCAGTTGTGCCACTGCCAGCGAATGAGTCAAGGATAATGGCATCTTTGCTGCGTAACAACTCAAGTAAAAACTTGATAAATCTTACTGGCTTGGGCTGGGCAAAAATGCCACCTTCACCAAATATATTACGAAGTTCGCTTGTCCCTTCAGAATTAAAACCTACGATTTCCGGTGAGAGAAATACGTCTGGAGGTTGTCCCTCCTGAACCTCGTTCAAATATCGTTTTATCCTTGGTTCGTTTCCAGAGAAATCAATACGTCCTTCGCGTTCTAAACGTCGTAATGTATCTTGTGAATAACAAGGATAACGTCCCGAAGGTGGTGACCATTCAACGCCATTTTCAAAAGTAAATGTGTATGGCTCGTAATAGTTTCGCGCACTGAGTGGATCAAGTTTATACTTACCTCTACCATCATTATCATCATGACGGTATCTCGATGATTTATCAACAATGTAACGTATATATCGACCTTTGTCTTCACCAAACCATGATTTCCTTTTTGCATATACCAAAGTGTAATCAGCATTCAGGTTGAAGTCTTTACTGGAGTTACGTACAGTATGCATTGCCCTTCTTGTAAGGACTGCAAAAAAGTTTTTCTCCTCAAAAATATCGTCCATTAACATTCGCAAGTGATGCACTTCATTATCATCTATAGAAACAAAAATTACGCCATCTTCAGCAAGGAGTTCTTTTAGCAAGTGCAACCTCGGCCACATCATGCAAAGCCATTTGTCGTGTCGTTCAAGGTCTTCGTTATCAACAGGTGTGTTCTCTGTAAGCCACTGCCGCATCAGTGGACTGTTAACGTTGTCGTTATAGCACCATCCCTCGTTACCGGTGTTGTAGGGTGGGTCAATGTAGATACATTTGATACGGTTTGCGTATCGGGGTAGTAGTGCTTTCAGGGCATGCAGGTTATCGCCATGGATAATGAGGTTGTCGTCTTCACCGGTTGGATTGCAGGAGCGGGTTTCGTCTGTTTCAAGGGGTCGGTAGGGCACGGTGAGATGGTGGGCATAGATGTGGTGTTTTCCTTTGAATTCAAGTGTGGGCATAGGTTAACTCCGCTAAAAAAGATTTGTAACAAATGGCTCTTTCTAAATTTGGTGTGCATTAGTTAGTCTTTTTCTTGTTTTTCTGGATAAGGTAGTCCAGTAACATTTGACCAACCTTCTCGTGAGGGAGCATTATGTCCTGTTCGTTTACTGTAATCTTCAGTTGTAATAACCTTTGCACCCCGGTGAATGCATGCCCGTATAATTGCCTTTCTCGGGTGATCCTCATCTTCTTTTGATGCACTTATGATAGCAGTGAACGATCCGGTTCCTTCTTCAGGTTTTTCACTTTCTGGAAGTATATCACCTAACCACCGATTAAGAATCTCCGTGCACACGTTCCGTCGTGATCCGTGATGCGGAACCTGAAACCGATCAATACCCGGTAGAATGAGTCCAACCCATGGGGCATAATCCGCAGCTTCAGTAAGTGCGGCACGGCCCGCATCTGCAGTCAGTAAAATCTTTTTCTCACACAGATTAGCATATTGGATTACACTCATTTCATTTTCATGACTCGTCTCTTCCGATGAAAATGATTCTTCACCCCAAGCTGCTCTTATGAACGATACCGCACGCGCGACAGTTTTTTCAACAAGATTCAATCCTTGTCGCAACAATGATTGGGTACTATCTTTGGCTGGCTCTGGGGTCTTATCAGATTCAACTACAAGATCAAGATACCTATCTTTTGTGGGAGCAAGAACAAAAAAATCACCTATCTTTTCGCCTTGAAAAGGTTCATAAATAGATATCCCCTTTTCTTCGGCGATTTCTTCCAATTCTGTAATGTTTGGGTAAATTTCTCTTAATTTATCAGCCAGATTCTCTGGATTTGTATAGCGTGCAAATCGATCAACCAATTCGTCAACATAATCCCATGGTCGTAACATCCAGAGTTCTGAAACCTCAAAATTTTCGAGAACCGTGTGCAGACCACCTGCATGGTCGCCATCAGGATGACTGACTATCACGGCATCAATCGTGTCTGGATCGTCATAAAACTCTTTTATGTGTTCAACTACTTTATCTCCAGTTTTTTGAAATCCACCGTCAGTGACGTGGATTCGCGTTTCATTACCGATCTTGTAACGTAACGGTATTGCATCTCCGCTGTCTTTTGCGTCTACATTGAGAAAATCCATTTCAAAATAATCTGACATTCTCTACTTTTCCTCCTTTTCAAGTGCTATCTTTACACGTTTAACAATATATTTCTCGGTCTGTTTTTTGTAAGAAAACAAAAATAGTCCTAAGAGTCCAATCAGAAAGATAAAAATTATTGCTACATTATCTAATGACCCTGAACCCCATGATAAGTCGTATATTTTTAAGAGAATAAGTGCTATCGAAAGCACACAAAGGGAGCGATACATATTGTTCTGTTCTGAAAGAATTTCAATCTTCGGATCTAACTTTGAAGCTTTTATATAATCTTCGTATTCTGCGAATTTAATAAACTTAATCTTTTTATTCCTAAGCAGTTCCTCCAAAGTCAACGATCCAATTCTGCTAATAATCAATCCTATGAAATAATAGAAAAACAACCCGATTAGCAGGTTGTCTTGGATCAGTGAGATTGAAGTTATCTCTTTACCTAATCCTACGAATATGATACCGGGCAAGAGATAGTTAAAGATGTTATATGAAGACAATTTGTCAATAAGTTCTTTCATCGGATTGTTCTCCAACACAAGTGTAAGAACCTTCATTCTCTGAGGATAAATCTAATTCTTTTAAGTAAAATTCATATTTCCCCGGATCACTAACAATTAACATTAATGGAGGTAAACCATCAACTATCATGTGATCTGATATCCACTCGAAAACCTTTCGGTCATCTGGGCTTGGTTTAACACTACAGTTCGGCGGGTGAGAATGCCATTCACCAACATACTCTAATTGGTTTTCTGTGATCTCCTGTATTTTCTCTACTTGCGAACGTAATCCTTGACATCCGCGAATATAATGTGTTGGCCATTCTTCACTGTCAGGTGGAGAGAGGAGGCAATCTACGACGTAAACGATTTTTCGTTGCATATCATACGATCCGACCAACACACCGCCAGTTTCATTTGGAAGTTTATTTGTCCGTGCTTCCTGAACTTTGTCAATGAAACCTTCATCGGTACACAATGTCCAATCACCTATTTCACATTTAATGGAGTTTCTAACAGGAAATGGGTAACTTTGCACGTTGATTTGATCTTCATCTATCCGCCAAATTGACATAAACGCCTGTTCATTAGACGTTATTTTGTGAATTGCACGACTGCAAATTGCGGCTTGCAGTGCCACAAAATCTTGAGGAATAGTACTACTGACATCGCGACATGAAGTGGCATATCGTATGCGTCCATGATTTCTCTTTAGATGACCCGCCAAACAGTTTTCACTTATAAGATGGCGATAGTATTGCATCTCTAAAGAATCAAGTGTTATATTGCGTTCAACATCTTCTGCCAATATGGTAACATCCGTTCCCTTTGGATTGAGAAATAGCGATATTCGACGTGCTGGTGAATCAACATCATGAACTAAGTATCGTGCGACCGATATAGAAGCCGAAACATCTAGGATAATATCAGCGGTGTTAAAGGCTTCTTTTAATTGATCAAGAATTTCAGGAGACTCCGATGGATTTAAGACATCCGCAACTATTGAGTTAGCGATAGGCTCTCCGTCTATTGTAAGGTTCGCAAATTCAGCCATCCAACGTGATTTAGCACCCCCAACGAAAATACCGGGTAGAGTATGGCGAGCAAGATTATGAGGGAGTATAAAATCTTTGTCAATTAAAATCCACTCTCCGTAGCCTGCGCGAACCAGATTCATAAATATTTGTGAACCAAGAGCACCTAAACCAACCGCTGCTATTTTTTTACTTGGTTGGGGAAGAAAATTATTATACTGAGCAGCATCTTGTCTTGAAAGTGAGGAGACAGGATTGAGCGTATCTACCCGTATCTGCTTACCTACTTTGTTCTTATCAATGGGAATTAAGTATCCGATACACCCATCGCTCTCGTCCCATAAACCAATTTCAATACCTACTTCCATTATTGTTTCAAATGTAAGAAAAGCGCGAAGTTCTATCGTTTCTGACATGGAGCATTCGTCCCTTTTTTTTGGCATCCGAATGATCAAAGCAAGTCGTCTTTCTAAGAATTTCTTATCTGTGTTTTTTTTCTTCCATGCCTTTAAATTGTTTCTCAATTCACCTAATAAGTCCGCGTTGCTATTTTCTAAAAATTTATGCAATTCAAAAAGAGTTTCTGGTGCCCTACGGATTACACCATGGGTTTGGGGTTCAATAAGAAAGGAAAATGCTACATACTCTAAGAAATTAGAATCTTCATTGACATCTTTTGGACGTCTCGCAATACACGTCTTACGTCCAATTCCGCTATCTTCAATTGAAAGAAATAGTGGCTCTGAATCAACGGTTTTTGCAAACAAGTCATGAGGAAGGACGAGAAAATCTTCTGATCCTAAGAGTAAGGGCTCCAAAGGCTGATCTTCAGCATGAAGAGTGCCCTTTGCAGCTGAAGCCAGCCAGTGCCGAATGTTCTCAACAAACACAGGGCCTGTCCATCGCAGTTTAAACTCACTGTACCGCTGTTCTGCAACACACAGACTTCGTGGAAATTCCTTTGAGCGTAGATTAACATGCGGCACGAGTGGAAAGTTTCTTCGTAGAGCCAATACATCGGGCATCATAGTATCCGATTTTTCAAATACTACTGCAAGCCGTTCATATTTTCTAATCTTATGAACGGTTTTTTGTCCAATCTGAACCTTGGCATCGAAAATAATAATTTCGTCATCAGAAGTTGTGCGTCTACACTCAACAAGACAAGCATAATTTGAATTTGCTACAGCGTTTACAAAGTCGATTGCTTTTGAAATGATGAGATTTGAAGCAGGAATAACTTCTCCATCAATTTCACAGAATTCATCATTCATGCAAATACTACCCCATTCTTGGTGACCGTTGGCTGGCTATTAAAGTGGCAGCACTAACACTTTGTTCTTCTATTGTTGCTTTTGAACTGTCGATAGTAATAACAAGTGGTTCAGGCGCAGATTTTTTAGGGTGCTCCATTGTCACTTTAAATTCACCGTCAATATCTTTTGCCACTTCTTTATAATAGTTCGCTGCTTGCCGATGTGGTGGTGGTTTCGTGGTCTCTACGGGGATAGGATCGCTTGTTGAAACCAATATCGCTTTGTCGTGACCTTGTTCAAAAAGCCATTTAACTTTTTCCACAGGGACGGTTTTTGTTGTTCCTTTTGTATCGCTCAGTGTCGTGTAACTACAATGATGGGAGATTTTAAAGATGTCCCATTTCAACCAATCATCTCGATTGTAATGTTGCGTTATTCTGACAATATCAGTCCACACTTCATGGTTAATATCTGCTCCCATAATCAATTGAGTATCCTGATTCTCAATTTTAAAAGTAGCTTGGACTACAAGTGATGCCTTATTGCGGTCAATTTCCTCATCATCAATACTATCGGAAAATGGTGCGTGCACGAAAAATTCTACACCTTCTGATGATTTGTCATAGCCAGGGACGGTTTGTCCAGCATTCGTTATTAGATCTTTTCGGTCTTTTAATTCTAGCCCTTGTTTCTTGAGCCAATCCTCTAGCAACTCAGGTTTTGAAAAGACTCGAATACCTTCTCCTTTTTTTAACCGGTACCTTGCTTCTTGACGCAAGATTCTATGGTCATCGGTTAAAGGAGATGTTTCAAGAATGATTGCAGCGGGGACCCATAGTGTATCAATTTTTATCCTATCCTCGTCCTGATATTCTTTAGCATGTTCAAGGTAGAAAAATTCCGAAAGCCCTCTTGTATGGTCTTTGTCTGCATGTGTAAAAGCAACAACATCAAAAGAATTCTTGTCCGCATCCTCAAGATTTTCACGTAATTTTTTAGGCAAGTCAATTGAATCTCCTACATCAGCGAAGTCGAACAAGATCTTTTGACCATTATTAAGGTCAATTAAGCAACAATCAGCGTTTCCTAATGGGTAAAAGGTTAATTTGTGCAAAACTTTTTCCTCCAGTTAATTATGATTTGTTAGAACAATGGTTCTATAAGCATCTCTAAAGTCCTGTTTCAGACTAGAGAGATTTACACTGCTCAATTACAGATAAAATGTATAACCCTATTCCTTAAGTATAACACATTAAATTTGCGTTTTGCGCAAAAAATTAAAAAATCAAACTTTTACACTATTTTTTATTAAAATGACTTACGCAAATACTTGACATCGGTCAACCAAAACAGTCGTATCCAATATCTTTTAGAAATTACAAAGACACAGTGTTAGATCGGAAAGGGTGCATAATATGAAAAATATGGGTTTCACCAAAAGATTGACATAACTGTCCAAAATTGTGGGGAATTTAAAATGTTCTAATGTCATCATAATATCATCGGATGATACAATTTCAAAAACTTTGCTACAGACTTCCAAAATAGACTTTATACATCCTTTGCACAATTTCCTGAAACTCATCCCGAAATTCTGATGGTTCCAAGACTTCTACAGCATCTCCGAGGCTCAACAACCAAAACGTAAATTCCACTTTTGGAACGTAATAACTGACAATTACAGATCCATCTTCAAATTTGTCAACAATTTCTTGTGAGTGGTGATACGCTTTTTCCTCAACTAGATAGGCTTTATTTGCTGCAATTTTCACTTTCACCCGAGTTGCATCTCCACTAAAAAGTTCCCAACGAGATTCAAGACTCTTAGATAATGAAAACTCTGGTGGTATTTCAAAGGTCTCGTCAGTCAGCTCAACCTTCTGGAAACGGAGAATTTTAAAGGTCAGTGATGTTTTCTCCGATGTATCGGAGTGTGCTTCAAGGTACCAATCCTCTTTCCGAAAGAAGATTGCGTACGGATGCAGCAGGTGTTCGGCAGGTTCAGTCTTCCCTGCTGATTTATATTTTGCACGTACCGCTTTTTTCTCATAGAGTGCCTTCTCAAAGATGGCAAAATATTCATCAAGTTGTTCATAACGATCACCCGTTTTGAGTTGAATAGAGATATCGGTTGTTTTACCGATTTGGTTATGTATATGGTTCGCAAGCGGACGGTGAAGTTTTTCAAGTGCTTTTCGCAGTTGTTTCTCAAATGGGCTACCCTTTGAAAGCGGTGAAGCGTTAACAGCAGCAGTCAATGCGTTCAACTCTCTTTTTGTTAAAGGTAGGCGTTCACCTTCAATCCGATAAAATCCCTTATTATTCTTTAGAACGTACAATTCCTTTAATATTTTAAGATCGTTGTAGATCCGAGATTGGTCAACATTGTAGCGACTTGCTAAAGCAGCAACACGCCATCCACGATTCGTATTTTCAAGCGTTCTGACTAAATCCAGCAACCGTCGCAACTGTGTTCGTCCATTGTTAGTCCCCATTTTGTATTCCTTAATAATATTAGAAGAAACAGCACAACTCGGAACACTCAAGGCTTTTTTAGAAGATATAGAAATTTAATCTTATCTATACGTTTTATACAACGATTTTTACTTCCGTACACCCGCTTTGGTTTGGTGCGCTGTGCTTCCTGAGCGTCATATTCTAAAACTTTGAGAAGTGTGATTCTCAACGTTTCAAGCAATTCTTCGCGTGCCCTTTCTTGACAGTGACTCCAGATACCTCTCGTATTAACCGATCCACCACTCACCGCTGCGTTGGATCTGTGTAGTATAATACGCTCACATAACAACCTCCTGCTGCTAAAATGGGTTCAAAAGGAGAATCGAACTTGAGAGATATTTTCCTTTCTTCGATTGACTGCTGCAATACCTCAACGTCCTCATCAGTGAGATGGGGTGGTTTCTCCATCACCTTGATTAAGCGTTGTGCAATCAGATTCTTTTCTGTTGTGGGTTTGCGTATTCTTTTATTGTTTTTCGTTACCATTTCTCATAACCCAACACTTAACACAGTACACTTAACACAGTTAAATTAAAGGTTCACCACAAAAATTTATTTAACATATTAGCAATATTAAGTATACCGAATTGTCGGGCAAAAGTCAAGATATATTGCAAACTACCCCTGCCGCAAGATAAGATTTCCATACACATCAACAACAGCAGAGAAATTGGGTGGCACAACAGTCGTCGCGCTAAATTCTGTTATTATAGCAGGTCCTTCTATCCGATTACCGGGACACAACGACTCCCGACGATAGAAATTGGTCGTATACACTTCACCATCAAAGATAACATCGTTTTGTGTGATACGTGCATCAGCAGGGTCTGCATCTGTCAGCGGTTCAGGTGTTAGTGTTGGTTTTTCAGTTTCACCGATGGTAGTCAGACGTAGGTTGACAACCTCAAGCGTTGCCTCAGGACGCGCATAACTAAATCGCTGCTTGTGCATAGCATGAAATTGCTGTACAAAATCCGTGTCCACATCTATATAAGAGACATTCAGTTCATAAGATTGTCCTTCATATCTAATATCAAGTGAACGTTTGATTTTGAGTTGTGATAAACTAAATCCTTCCGTTTTCATATCACTTTCTGCGCGGGTTAGCAGTGCATCAAAACCTTTCTCCAATTGTTTGTGTAAATTCGTTCCGCTGCCTTCAGTTTTCCATAACACTGTCTGTGAGTAATCTTTAACAACATCAGCAAACAGCATTCCGTAGGCAGAAAGTAAACCACCGTTCGGTGGAATAAGTACAGTACGTATACCGAGATTTTCAGCGAGAAAAGCAGCGTGCAATCCACCTGCCCCCCCAAACGATACCAGCGTGAAATCGCGCGTATCAAACCCACGTTCAACCGAGATAACTTTTATAGCGCGTTCCATTGCTGCGTTGGCGATCTTCAAAATACCCTCTGCTGCCTCAATTGCCGGAAGTCCGATGCTATCAGAAAACGCTTTCATATATTGACGTGTTGCGTCATAAGCAAGAGACATCTGTCCTCCTAAAAACAACGTTGGTGAGATACGTCCCAAGAAAAGATTCGCGTCAGTCACAGTAATTTCTTTTCCTTTGTTACCGTAACATATAGGACCTGGGTCAGCCCCTGCACTTTCGGGTCCGACACGTAGCGCACCGCCTGAATCTATAGTTGCAATAGAACCGCCACCGGCACCCACAGTATGAATATCAATTAATGGGACTTTGATCGGTAGACCGCTAATTGTGCTTTCGGTCGTCATCGATATCCCATCATTACAAAGACTGACATCTGTGGAAGTTCCGCCCATATCAAAAGTAATAATCCTTTCATATCCAGCTGCTTTAGCGACATGGTAAGCAGCGATGACACCCCCAGCAGGACCGGAAAGCACTGTTTGAATACCAGCAGATTCAAAATTCCTTGTGGAAATGCAACCACCATTAGACAACATCAAGCGGAACGATTTTGGGAATTTATCTGATTCGGTAAGCGTTGAGAGATGTTTTTCCAAAGTGGGACGAATATATGCGTTTGCCACGGTGGTACTGAACCGCGCATATTCCCGATATTCTGGAAGAATTTGGTGTGAACATGAAATTGGTATATTCAGCGAAGCGAGATGATCTGCGACAATCTGTTCATTTTTTGGATTTACGTACGAGAAGAGAAAACAGATAGCGATAGCATCTAATTCTAACGTTGCGAGGTGTGTTGCAAGCATCTCAAGATCGGCTTTTGAAATTTCAGTTTGAATTTCACCTGTGTGCAAGGTACGTTCTTGAATACCGAATCGGTGTTCTGCGGGTACAAGCGGTGCGGGTCGTTGAACGAATAAATCATATATATTCGGTCGTGCTTGTCTTCCGATTTCTAAAACGTCTTCAAAACCTTTTGAGGTAACCAATGCGATACGTGCACCCCTACGTTCGAGTAGAGCGTTTGTCGCAACGGTAGAACCGTGAACAATATGCACATCATCAAAAGAATCGATGTTGTGTCTATTCAAGATTTCTCCGACACCTTTTATAACAGCGTTAGCAGGATTGCTTGGTGTAGATAACACCTTATGCGTAAATAGGGAACCCTCCATAGCCATAACGATGTCAGTGAAAGTGCCGCCGGTGTCAACACCGATTTTTCTTATAATTTTTTGTTTGTGCATTTATTTGTCGTAGGATATTTGGTGTGTGATGATGTCGTCACACAACCACGTTTTTTGGATTACCTTCTAAAAAAGCGATGATATTGTCAACTGTACCTTCATTTAGCAGGTCAACACCTTCGGGAGTCATATCCGCGCAATGCGGTGTTAATATTACATGTTCACATTTCAAAAGCGGATGGTCTGTTGGCGGCGGTTCTTGATCATAAACATCAATAGCAGCACCACCGAGGTGTCCGCTATTTAGCGCGCCCACAAGTGCGTCTGTGTCAATCACTGGACCTCGTGCTACATTAATTAAGAGCGCATTCGGTTTCATCAATGCAAGTTCACGTTCACCGATAAGGTGATAACTATCATCTGTTAACTTAACGTGTAGACTAATAACATCAGACATTCGCAGCAAATCTTGGAGAGACACATATTGAATGCCGAGTTGCTTTGCACGTTCCTCAGACGGATTATATGTCCAAGCGATCACGTTCATACCGATTGCTTTAGCGAGTCGTGCCATCTCCGAACCTATATGTCCGGTTCCGATAACTCCGAGAGTTTTGCCTTGCAAATACACGTTATCCATACGAAGCCATTTACCTGCTTGCATAGCAGAAGTCATGAACGCGGCGCGTTTAGCAAGTGCAAACATTAAACCGAAACTATGTTCCGCAACAACGGGAGCAGTACGACCTGGTTGATTGCAAACGACAATTCCTCTTTTTTTCGCTGCATCAAGTGCGATCATATCGGTGCCAATAGAACAGAGTGAGATAAGTTTCAGTTTTGGCAGACACCTCAACACCTCTGCAGTCCATTTCACCATTCCACGAGAATTGATAAGAATATCTGCCTTCTCAGCCCGTTGTATTTTTTCTTCGGAAGTTTGGGGACGATCAGTATATACCACAACGTCGCCATAAGGTTTCAGACGTTCGAGATGAGGCGAACCTTGAATTTGGGGTGGTGCGTCACCGGGAACAACAATTTTGAGACGATCCACAAACTATTTCCTCTTTTTATCTTCGGACTTTATTTGCGAGCGTAATTTCGGCACATCAATTTCTCCAGCAATAATTTTTGCCTTGAAATCCTCAACCTTTTTCAAAATATCCTCAGACAACAAATCCTTGTTATTTTCATCAACAACATATTCCACCCCTCCATCTTTCAGTCCATAATCTTTTAATCCGCCAGAGAAAGTTCCGGTCACAACATTTTCGATCATTTGATAAACAGACAGTTCTACACCTTTAATAATACTTGTAAGAACTTGTCCAGGAATTAGTTTATTTCCGTTAGAGTCGACCCAAATAATAAATTTATTTTTTTCTTTCGCTGCTTCAAGTACACCTAATCCACTTGCCCCGGCTGCAGCAAGAATAATATCTGCCCCTTTATTGTACTGTGCGAGAGCCAATTCTCTACCTTTTGCGGGATTATCAAAAGCTTTGGGTGTAACCCCGACATAATTGACAATCAGTTCGATCTCTGATTGGCAGCCTTAATGCCAGCCTCAAATCCTATTTCAAAAGCTTCAACGAGTTGTATTTTCATACCGCCGACAAATCCGACTTTTTTTGTTTTAGTTTTTAGTGCTGCGATGACACCAGCGAGAAACGTGCCTTCATGTGCCTTATAAACAAGCAATGCCACGTTAGCGGGTTCAGCAACATCGTCAATAAGTGCGAAGTTCACGTTTGGAAAATCGACAGCGACGCGGTTCATTGGTTCCTTAAAGAGGAATCCGACTCCGATAATTAGATCATATTTTAGTTTAGCGAGACGGCGTAGTGCCATTTCGGGCTCGGTGCTTTGTGTGGGGTTAACCTCAGTGAGTTTAATATCCCATTTGTCAGTAGCTTTTTTTGCTCCTGTATAAGCAGCGTCACAAAAGGAGAGATCACCTCGTCCGCGTACATCGTAAATTAGCCCGACCTTAATTTTTGCATGAACGATTTCTGCGAACATGAGACAGATAAGGCATATAGTAATATATAGAAGTAGTTTTTTCTTCAAGACTGTTCCTCCAGTTTGTGAAAGGCTGATATGATCATATATTTAAAGCATCGGTTATATTATGAGATTTAGTCTCAAAGCACGGATATGTAGAAATTTTTCTGACGAACAGATAGGTTGAAGTTTTACATAGTTGTATGGAAATTAAAAAGCGAACGAAGTGGTGAAAAAAGTTATTAATTAGGATACACTATTGCGAGGGCAAAATCAATATTATAAATTGTATAAGGAATGTATGGATCAGATAGAAGTTTTGTAAATAACATAATGTGAATTGTAACTGTACCGGCATTTAATGACGTATTGTACGTGCAAGACGTCATTAAATCGTTGACGCCGAAAACAAAACATGATAGAATAAATCCTGTCAAAAATTATATAGGGAAACAAATGGCAAAATCAAAAAGAAAAAAAACACAACAACCACGTGTACTCGACGAAGGACAACAGAGAATCCTCTTAGAGACACTCAAAAAAAAAGAAAGAGACAGAATGCTCGTTCTCTTTTGCCTGCGAACAGGACTTCGAAACGCTGAGGCATGCGGCACGAATATCGGGGATATACTCAAATTTGGAAATATCGTCACTACACTAGAAGTCCGAGCAGAAATTGCAAAGAATAAAATCCCAAGAAGAATACCACTCGTAAACGACGTACGAGACGCACTTCACGATTTCTTGATGTATAAATTAGAACGCAGTGAAAAAAACGAATTAGACAGTCCACTGTTCTGCACACTTCGCACAAAAAATCGACTGGCACCTCGAGATTTTCAACGTATCATGGAAGCAGCATCCGAAAACCTCGGACTTAGATTTACACCGCACGACTTACGACATACCTTCGGAACTGAACTTTATCGCGCAACACACGATTTAGAATCAGTACGCATCGCATTAGGACACACAAGTTTAGACGCAACACTTATCTATATGCATACCAGTCCCGATATTCTACGGCAACGGTTTGAGACTGCTTTCGGGGGACAACCACACGGATAGAAAATATTGGGTGTATCAATAAAATAACAAATTTCGCCTATATTGATTCTAATGTGTGTGTGTGTTAATATCAAATGTCCGAAAAAAATGCGTTGTACGCCAACGTGAGCATTAATATTTTTACCAAAATCAAGAAATTTTCCCTGTCAGAACAATTTAGTTCTCAATTTCGTTGCCTTCTCACCGCCTCAAATTTTATACAAAAAGATTCAATCGAAACGGTAATTCGGCTAGAGCCACTTAATTCTCGGTAGCTGCGACCCTTATTTTCTTAAGGTTTCTTCCCTGTCTGATCGATCTACCGATCGCGACTGGACGACAAAACGTATAAAAATAGAAAAATGAATGCCTCCGGTAATTCCGCTTTTAAAGGTTGACTTTTTTCCACTTTGGTCGTATCCTATTAACATTATTCCACCAGTTCATAATGCTAATGGGTAGAGGTAAAAAATGGCATATTCCAGTCTAAGAGATTTCGTAAAAGCACTTGAGCGAGCAGATGAGCTCAAACGTATCAAAACAAAAGTATCACCCGATCTCGAAATAAGCGAGATAACCGACCGTGTTAGCAAGGCTGGCGGTCCCGCACTACTCTTTGAAAACGTTGAAGGCAGTGACATGCCATTGCTAATCAATACCTACGGTTCTTATTCACGGATGGCGATGGCACTGGGTGTAGATGACCTTTCGCGCATCGCTTACGAAATTGAAGGGATGATAAAAATAGGTCCCCCCGAGTCTCTATTGGATAAGGTCAAAATCCTTCGAATTCTGTCACAGATTACCAATTTCCCACCAAAAACTGTCAAGCGCGGCGTATCTCAAGAGGTTGTCTTAACAGGCGAAAACGCGTCTTTAGACAGGTTACCACTTATTAAATGTTGGCCAATGGATGCTGATAAATATATTACGTTACCACAGGTGTTTACACACAGCCTGAAAACAGGACAACGGAACGTTGGCACCTACCGGTTGCAGAAACTAAATCCTTATGCTTTAGCTATGCATTGGCAAATTCATCACGATGGCGCAGCGCATCACCGCGAATATAAACAGGCAGGGAAACAAATGCCAGTGGCGATTGCTATAGGTGGAGATCCAATTATGTCCTATATCGGCACTGCGCCGCTTCCATCAGGCATTGATGAGCTTCTGTTCGCTGGATTCCTCCGTAAATCTAATGTTGAAATGGTAGCAGCAAAAACCATTGATATGATGGTGCCAGCCGAAGCTGATATTGTCATTGAAGGATTCATTGAACCTGATGAGACCTGTATTGAGGGTCCGTTTGGGGATCACACGGGTTTCTATTCTATGCCTGATGAATACCCCGTTTTCCGTATCTCTGCCATTACACACCGAAAAGACCCCATCTATCAAACTATTATTGTCGGTAAACCGCCTATGGAAGATTGCTATATGGGCAAGGCAACAGAACGTATCTTTATGCCGTTGATTAAAATGCAACTTCCAGAACTCGTGGATATGAACCTACCATTATTCGGTGTTTTTCATAACTTTGCCCTAATTTCAATAGATAAACGTTATCCTTTCCAAGCTAAAAAGATTATGCACAGTTTTTGGGGACTCGGACAACTAATGTTCAGCAAAATTATTATCGTGGTTGACAAAGACGTGGATGTGCAAAATGTAGAAGAGGTCCTTTTTTATGTGGGGAGTAACGTTGATCCAAAACGCGATGTAACAATAATTGAAGGTCCTGTTGATGTGCTTGACCATGCCGCACCACTTCTTGGTGCTGGATCAAAGATGGGTATCGATGCCACTACTAAGTGGCCAGAAGAGGGCTACCACCGGGAATGGCCCCCAGAAATTCAGATGTCTGACGAAATTATTGAACTCGTCAATGAGCAGTGGAAAAAATACGGATTGTAAACAAAATTGTCGTTTCTATAGTTATACAATTCATATTTTAGTATACTTCATGTTTCAGGAGAGGTAAAATGTCAGACACAATTTACGATGTTGCTGTAATTGGTGCTGGACCTGCTGGTACACAGGCAGCAGTTTCGGCAAGCCATCAAATGCGCCACGTGCTGGTGCTACATTCTGGTAAAGTTAGTTTTAGCAGAGGTAGGGCGTATTGGTCAAAGTCTGTTGAGATAGAGGATGCACCGGTTTTCCCCGGTATTGTCGGTCCACACTTTGCAAAAGAACTTATGAAGTGGATGGAAAGTCGACCTGTCGTAGATTTTATGCTCGGTGATGAACATCGAAAGACAGGAATTGATATCAGGGACGGACTCGTTACCCGATTGACGCGAAACAACGGTATTTTTGAATTAGAAGCCTCAACTTCAACTATAAAGAGAGACAAACCACTGCAGATGGGAAAATACAAATCCCGTACAGTCGTCGTTGCTGCGGGGTTTGATGATAAGTGGCCTGATATTGAGTTTCAAACGGATGCAGAACGATTGTATAAACAGTACGTGACTGTTTTTCGTTATGCTGGCAATCGTAAAGGGTGGCATGTCTGTATCCGATGCGATGGGCATTTGCACGTGAATGAACATCTCGCACTACTCGGTGTAGGCGACTATATCTATGAAGCAGCCATTGGCGCACAAGATTTCACTGACAAAATCACTATCCTAACAAATGGACGTCCTCACGGGATGTCACCGCCGATTCTCCAACAGATTAAAGAGAGAAACATCCAAACCATTGAAACAAAAATTAAGAGACATATCGGCGAGAAAACTGATCTCCTCGGTTTTGAGATGATTGATGGAAAAGAGTTATTTTTCCACGGCTTCCTCGTTGATGAAGGTTTGATTCCTAATACCAAGTTTTTGGATGGGTGGGACTACCAAAAAGATGAGGAAGGTTTAATTATTGCAAATGAAGACATGCAGATGTTGGATAATGAGGGTGAACCTATTCCAGGTCTTTTTGCTGCTGGAGACATAATATCTGGTGAACGAAACCTCATCGCAACAGCCTTCGCACTCGGTCAAGAAGCGGGTTTATCAGCCTCCGACTCACTACGTAAATGGCATTATCCAAGGACTTAATTGTCGCAGATAAAAAGGAACATTATATGACACCAAACGAAAATCCAAAAAAATTATACATTTTAGATACGCTCGCTGAGATATTTCGATCGTTTTATGCAATTCAAACCCGATTAGTGAGTTCTGTAACTGGCGAACCTACCAATGCTATTTACGGATTTACAAGCACACTCATCAAATTATTATCCGACTACAAAGCACAATATGTTGTTGCCGCTATTGATATGCCCGGTGATACCTTTCGAAATGAACTTTATCCGGCATATAAAGGACACCGTAGAACTCCACCCGATGACCTTGTCACACAAATACCCCGCATCCAACAATTAATTGAAACTTTTGGTATTCCTGTCCTTGGCAAACCGGAACTGGAAGCAGATGATATTATTGCCTCTGTAACACAATTTGTTCTCGATTCGCCTAATACACAAGATGTGCATGTTTGTATCGTCTCTAAAGATAAAGACCTTGAGCAATTACTTTGCGACCGAGTTACGATGTTTGATATCCGTAACGACAAAACGATTGATGTCGCGGCATTATGGGAAAATAAGGGGATTACACCAGAGCAAGTCATTGACACCCTCGCTTTGATGGGGGATACTGCTGACAATGTACCTGGGGTTGAAGGAATTGGTTTGAAGACGGCTGCCAAGTTAATTCAAGAGTTTGGATCAATTGAGAACATCTACGCAAACATAGACCAAATTAAGGGCAAACGTCGTGAAAATTTAGAGAAAGCACAAGAATATATTTCACTCTCTCAAGAACTTGTAACGCTTAAGCGGAATACCGATCTGGATTTTTCTCTGGAACAAGCACGTATCAAGCCGCTTGACCTCAGCAAAATCAAACCCTTGTTTGATCAGCTTGAGCTCAATCGTTTCCAAAAGACTGTCGCTGAACTTGCATCAGGAAGTACGGTATCCGATCAGGTCAAAACTGAAGTGAAAACGACAAGACAGGAAAGGTTAGATGCTATGGAGCAGCAGAAAGAAGCCATTTTGGAGGAGGGAGATTTTACGACCGCAGAATCTGGTAACTACACTGCTATCACAACGGCAGAACAATTGGAATCACTTGCTGAAACACTTTCAACGCAACCGATTATCGCAGTAGACACTGAAACAGACGGTTTGTATCGCAATTCTGCCCTATGTGGTATTAGTTTTTCTTGGAAACCGCAGCAAGGGGTCTATGTGCCTATACGATCGTCTAATTCTGAAAACCATTTGGATCAAGAATTTGTCCTTTCAAAACTGAAACCGATTTTGGAAAACCCAGAAATACCAAAATGTGGACACAATCTGAAATTTGATGCTGGTATTTTCATTCGGCACGGCGTTCAACTGCAAGGTGTTGTATTTGATACAATGTTAGCAAGCCAACTTGTTGACTCAAGACAACCTTCCCATAATCTGGACAATCTCGCGCTACTTCATTTAAATCACAAGATGATTCCGCTCACAAACTTGCTGGGTGATGACAAAGATTCTACATCAATTGATAAAATACCTTTTGAAGAGGTGGTGAAATATGCTTCAGAGGACACGGACATCGTCCTTCAACTCTATCATTTTTTCAAACCGAAACTTGAGGAAACAGGCACCACCGAATTGGTCAGAGATATAGAATCCCCACTTGCACCTATACTGGCACTCATAGAGTTTAACGGTATTGTATGTGATACAGACGAATTGCAACGGCAAAGCAAAGTGATTGAACGTCTCGTTGATGAACGCGAGAAAGAAATACATCAAATAGTAGGGTATTCCTTTAACATAGATTCACCAACCCAATTGGCAGACATTTTGTTTGATGAAATCGGTTTCAAACCGGTGAGACGCACCAAAAGTGGTAAACGTTCAACAGATGTTACGGTCTTAGAAGCACTAGCATTTCGAGAGGACGTAAATGATCCTAAGACGACCGTGCCGCGCCTAATCATTGAGTATCGCCAATATCGCAAACTTCAAAGCACCTACGTTGGGCAGCTGCAACACTCTGTTGATGAGAAAACACATCGTATTCATACCCATCTCTATCAACTAACGACAGCTACAGGACGATTAAAATCTGATGGACCCAATCTTCAGAACATTCCAGTGAGAACCGAAATTGGACGGCAGTTACGGAGCGCATTCATAGCACCGGATGGCTATAAGTTAATTTGTGCCGATTATTCGCAAATTGAACTCCGTGTACTTGCCCATTTCAGTGAAGATTCTAAACTGATTGAGATCTTCACTCAGGATTTAGATATCCATACATCGGTTGCTGCAGAAGTTTTTAAAGTTTCACTAGAAGAAGTTTCCCGAGAACTCCGTGATAAAGCAAAAACTATCAATTTTGGTATCATTTACGGTGTTTCGCCTTCAGGGTTAGCACGTCGAATTCAAGGTATGAATGTTAATGAGGCACGAGAGTTGATTTCAGATTATAAAGCGCGTTTTCAGGGTATCAACACATTTTTCCAAAAATGTATTCAACAAGCATTAGATCAAGGCTATGTCTCTACATTAACTGGTAGGCGGCGCGCTATCCCAGAAATTTTTGAACCCTCTCAGAGCAGACAAAATCTGGGAGAACGTCTTGCTATCAATACAGTTATCCAAGGAACAGCGGCAGATCTAATAAAAGCTGCTATGGTCAAGGTTCAACACAGAATTGACAGCGATCGGTTACCTTTAAAGTTGTTATTACAAATTCATGATGAATTGGTGCTTGAATCACCGAATGAATTGGCAGAAATGCATGCAGCGATTGTATCAGAAGAGATGGAAAACGCATTGTCTCTAAATGTGCCCCTCCGTACTGAAATAGGTATCGGAAATAATTGGATGGATGCGAAATAATTAAAAATAGTAAAATCAAATTTGACAATCTTATTTATTTGTAGTATCATATTAACGTTTGGGAAATGTGATGGTGTCTGCGAACCATATAATGTGTAGTATTTTGACAGTTTTACGGTTTGGAACCAGGAGCGTACTTGTATATTGTGAAGCGGCTCCGAAAAAGATTGATAAGAATCCGAGTTCATTTTTGCCAATCTTAGCACTGCCAAATGCCTGCCTATAGAACATGCTGACAGTACTCAGTTTTCTCACATTCCCGTTTATTTCAAAAGGAGAAACGAGATGAACATCTACGTTGGCAATGTGCCCTATGCAGCGACAGAAACTGACTTGGAAGAA
Organism: Candidatus Poribacteria bacterium; assembly: GCA_965237835.1. Lineage (GTDB taxonomy): Bacteria > Poribacteria > WGA-4E > WGA-4E > WGA-3G > MSPOR6. The sequence continues at coordinate 4,744,579 of OZ250160.1, forward strand.
TTATTTGAGCCCCATGGATCACTTAGTTCGGTAACAATTATCCGCGACCGTTATGATGGTCGTTCCAAAGGTTACGGATTCGTTGAGATGGAAAACCAAGAAGATGGTGAACGCGCGATTGAAGCTCTTGATGGTCAAGATATAATGGGACGCCCATTGAAAGTCAATCCCGCTCGCCCACGCGAACGACGCTCTGAACCTCGATATCAAAGCCGCTACGAAGAAGAGTAATCACACACTGTGAGGTATACCTCACAATTGGCGGAATAAAGAATGCTCCTGTTGATTTTCAACAGGAGCATTCTGCTTTTAACGGTAGTCTGACCACTTTTCATTGTAGGGGCGGGTCCCCCTGTGCCTTCCCATTGTTTGACACATCCCAGATATCAACGAGGCACAGGGACCCCGCTCTACAGTAGAAGATTTTTAATATTGATAATTAAAGAAACTACTGATGCCTCAAGCACTCAATCCAAGTTCTCGACTGAGCTCCATCAAGCGAGTGTTAATCTTTGTTTTGTCAATCTTGTTTTCACTTACAAATTCTCGGTATGGAGGTGGTAGTCTATCTGGTAGCATTGCACGGGAATTCGCCTCCTGTAACGCGAGTAACGACATAAACATTTGCATCTCAGAAGAATAATCCGGCATAAAATCTGCAACTGCCTCGCGCAAATCTTCTTCTGTAAAAGAGTCACGTTTCTTGCGTTTTGCGATGTTATGGCTGCGCTGCGCAATCTGCATAAGGTCATTTACACTCACACCACGTAACTTGGTATCTTTTGCGATTTCCTGATAATTTATCTCCTCCTGCGTATGGAAACGGCAAAAAAACTGCAAAATACTTCCCCTACTCTCCCGCATTGGGGGTAAAAGCACTAATTTGTGTGTGAATATTTCCGGACGGCGGAAAATAGGAGGCACTAAATCAGGCCTGCTTGATGTGCCAACCCAAATCACTTTACCATGTAAGGAAACATCACTGATTGCATTCGTTAAAATAGCAGGAAATGTATGCTCATGGCTTCCCATTTTCATTACTGAATGCGGTGAAGCTTGTTCAACTTCATCCATAAAAACAATGACCGGTGCAAGTCCACGAATAAAGTTTATAGCGGAATTCAAGTTTCGCTCATAACTATTTCCACTTTCATTAATGTTTATTGTTACCTCGCTAATCTGACTTGCATACCGTAGTCTGACAAATGCCATATTTGTTTGCCCTGCCAACATACGCGCTGCAAAGAAGTTTCCATTGCCAGTTGGACCGAGAAAAAGCATTCCTCGCGGTACACGTCTCATATCCTGTTCTTTTAAACCGGCTGCAATATCCTCAATTACCCTTGTTATATGCGTTGACCAGTGCTGTCGTGGATTGGTAAGTGGTTCGTTAACTTCAATAATTCCATGACTAAATGTTTTGACACTGTTACGCCGATAGTTTGCGAGTATTGGTCCTTCTATTTTCTGTTTTAAAGATGCTGCGTGTCTCAACAGATCGTGGATACCGAAAAGATTTAATCCAGCAGTATATCTGGCTAAAGTCTGTTTTTCGCGCGCATTCCCAAGATTTAATTGGACTTGCACTTTCGTATCTGGGGAATCTTCTTGCGAAATTTCCTGTGGGATTGTACTCAGATGTTCAATAAACTTCAAACGTTCATCATAATCTGGAAATGGTACTTCAACAATAGGTATTTCCTGATTTACGAGGAAATGCGGATGAATATCATAAGTATTTTGCGTAAGCAGTAAGATAATGTGTTTTTTCCTACGTATTTCAAGGTCTGATGCCCAATTTTGTAGTTGATGGAAAAAGAATTGCTGATCGCCCTTCGCCCCCGATTCAAACATAGAATCATTCGGGGCAATCTGTTCAAGATTGCTGATTATCAAGCCAATCCTTACCCTGTCTTGATTCAAGAGGTTATTTATCTTGTTTGCTAAATCCTTCGTAGGTAACGGATCACTTTTAAGAAATGGGTCTTCCCCAAGTTTATGTACTGAAATTTGGCTATTAATTCTTTTCCGGTGTTCTGTCTCTTCAGGTGCACCTTGGTCTTTAGGAATAAGCCCTAATATTTTCTGTGTTTCTATCCATTTACCTACGCGGGGCCACGCGAATCCTTGTGTTGCATTGTATCCAAGAACCAGACGGCACCCAAGTAGATTCAGCTGCTCCATCAAATACTCTAAAGCGGGTAGATAACCGTAGGCGTCGTCGTACTGCAAATCACTGACATTAAAATGTAGTAAATATTGATGTGCGGCGGCGACTTTGAATTGCGATTCTATTTTATCCCAAAACATACTCTTTCTCCAACTAATACCACATTAACGGGATCTGTAGTGTGAGGTCCCCGTGCCTCGCAATGCTAACTGCTACGTAGAAAACTTCTAATCCCGTTAATTTGGTATAACTATAGGTACGGGGTCAGTGAACTGTCTACAGTTCTGCTATGTTCAAATACTTCGATTAATTAAAGGATAACATATAATCTTTGCCAAAGTCAAATGATTTAATGTTTGACAATAATCCTGATTTATGATACCCTATTTCTGATTTCAGGTTATTATCATATAAAATGAAAGTTTAGAAAATGAATAACGATCATACGATTAGACCAATCACCGTTGGCATTATGGGAGGTTCAGCATCAGGAAAAACAACCTTCGCTACGGCTTTGGCAGACTTACTCTCTGATTATTCTCCCATCACACTACACCAAGATTCTTATTTTCGGGATTGGTCAGAATACCCTCCTGAAGAACGTGAGAAGGTGGTAACCGCTAACCATCCAGATGCGGTGAGATGGGAGGCACTTATTGCAGATGTTGAAAAACTCCGTTCTCGAAACCCAATTGAAACACCTGCGCCGAGAACCCGTGCAGCACACCGTGGTGACGAAAAGAAGGTTACACAACCAAGCGATGTCATGATTGTGGAGGGACACCTCATCTATTGGAACGAACACCTCCGAGATTTAATCGACATCAAACTCTTTTTGGATGTTGACGCACATGAGCGTGTGCTACGGAGAATGCTCCGTGATGTCGGTAAAAGCGGCAATCTTGAGGGGGCAATCAACTGGTATCGGAGAGATGTACTCCCAAATTTCCCTATCTATACAGAACCTTGCAAACAGTACGCTGACTTGATAATTCCGTTTTTGAATGACAATCAGATTGCGTTACATACTGTCGCTGCGGGGATCCGTGCACAACTTACTAATCAGAGTTAATAGACACTCCTTTTCTCCTCCTTAATCTACTTACAACCTGCCATTTTGACACTTCACCGTTTCAAAATGGCACGGATATGTCAATGTGGCAGTTAGGTTTTCTATAAAATCACAACCCAAAAGTCGTCTTATTGAATAAAATAGAATTTTCTGTAGTCAATATCCACGTATGATTTGATAGGGAATCCCTTTAGACACTGTAAGCAATCAGGTTATATGGCGACACTACCACTCACTATGAATAGAAAAACATAGTTTTGGCACATAAATTGCGTATCTCTATTATAGTCAAACATTTGTTAGTTTGTTCTTAATAAATTGGCACAGAATTTGCTTATAATATTTACATCACACATCAAATCGAAAGGAGAAGAAAATGACCTATTTGACCTTACGCAGACCATCAGTAAACCCGTTTAAATTTTTCAACACGCCATTCACTCTGCAACGCGCATTCACTCAACCGAAAGAGGACAAGTGGACACCCTCAACAGACATTTCTGAGACTGATGATGGCTTTGAAATCCGTGCTGAACTGCCCGGTGTTACAAAGGACGATGTGCAGATTTCTGTCAAAGATGAACTTTTAACGATTAAGGGTGAAAAACGGCAGGAAAATGTAGATGATTCCAAAAATTACCGTCGGGTTGAACGGCATTATGGTAGTTTTGAACGGAAATTCTCGCTTCCACCAAAAGTTGAGACTGACAGTATCAAAGCTGAATTCAACAATGGTGTATTGACGTTGTCTATTCCGAAACCGGAAGAGACGAAACCGAAAGAAGTTGCAATCAGTGTTGAAGCACCTGCAGATACCTCACAGGACAACTAAAAATAATCCACAAGAATAGGGTTGGCGAATTGATTATGCCAATCCTGTTCTTGTTGCAACATTTTTATCGAACATTTCATAAATATAATGGTCAAAATTAAAGTGAAAGAATAAAATGATTAGATTACAAATTAGATAAAGGAGAATTTTTAATGAGAAATTCACGACAACACGGTCCTAGAGGTGATTTCCGAGGGGCACGGAGAGGACGCCCCGGACAGGGTGGAGGTCATGGAGGTGGTAGAAAGAGAAATCGCCGTCGTTCAGAACATTCTGAAGAGGATAGACAGGGACCACCACAAACAAGAGGTCCTCGGCGTGAACGTCCACGTCAAGCACATGGAAAATCGGAACATCGCCCACCACAAGATAGGAGAGATCGCCGGCGTTCAGAATATCCTGAAAGGGATGGGCACGGACCACCACGAGTAAGAGGTCCTCGGCGTGAACGTCCACGTCAAGCATACGGAAAATCGGAACATCGCCCATCACAAGATAGGAGAGATCGCCGGCGTGAACGTCCACGTCAAGCACATGGAAAATCGGAACATCGCCCACCACAAAATAGGAGAGATCGCCGGCGTTCCCCACAAGTAAACTTCACACAGGATCATCCAATGAAAGATCTTTATACACTTCACGATAGCATGGGACACGTTTTGGGCAGAATGGCTGCGTTTCGTGAAGAGAAATCCCAAAAGGGTAAATCCGATTGGAACCCCTCCCTTGATTTTTTTGAGACTGAAGATAGGTTTGAAGTATTAGTTGAACTCCCCGGCGTTTCACAGGACGATGTTAACGTTTCTATAGCTGAAAATCAATTGGTAATAAAAGGAAAAAAACAAAAGGAACAGACAGACGAAACGCAGAACTTGCATCACTCAGAAAGGCGTTACGGCAAATTTCATCGTGTGTTTCCACTTCCACCGAACGCTGTAGCTGATGATATAAAAGCCGAATTCAAGGATGGGGTTTTGAAGTTAGTAATACCGAAAACAGAAGCAGCTAAACCGACTGATATTCCGATCAGCGGTGACGCTTAATCTGTTATACCAAATTAACGGGATTTGTAATTCGATATAAGAGGCGCGTGAATTGCGCGACTACAAACCCGTTTTTTGCTAATGAAAAGTTATCATTCAGAAATGGTATTATACCAAATTAACGGGATTTGTAATTTGATATAAGAGGCGCAATGAATTGCGCGACTACAAACCTGTTTTTTTGTATTGTCTAACTACTCAGTTTCAGACTCTTTCTCTTTCAACACTCCAATATAGAGAAGTGCGGCAAGCACTGCACCTATAAACGGACCGACAAAATAGAGCCAAATGTGAGTATAAGTGCCGCTTGCGATAGCAGGTCCTAGCGTCCGTGCAGGATTGAGTGAGGCACGTGTCAACGGACCGCCCATCAGGATGGCAAACACCAAAGTTAGTCCGATTGCAAGTCCAGCAAAATTACCCGCTTTTCCACTTACGGCTGTATTGAAAATCGTATTGACGAGGAAAAAGGTAAGCATGATTTCAACGATGAGCCCCTGCATAACTGTTATGCGGGCTGTTTCTTCGCCAATCGTAATTGTTTGCAGAACTGTAACACCCAGATCGCTTGCCACTGGTAGCATTGCTTTGAGCACTAATGCCCCCGCAATTCCACCAGCAAACTGAACAACCCAATACCCAATGGCTGCAGTAAATTGGATTTCACCTGCAACGAGGAGTCCAAGTGTCACTGCTGGGTTGATATGCGTACCGGAAATATGTCCGTACGCATAGGCAAACGCAACAATGACCAATCCGTGTGCAAGTGCAACACCTACTAAACCACCTTGATTTATTGCCAACGCGCCTGCGCCGATAAAGATAAGCGCGAATGTGCCGATAAATTCGGCAACTAAATTACGTATATTCATTCAAATGTTGTTGGACTTTGAGAGTCCGCCTCCTATAGGTATGCGCGTTTTGAGGTTATTGTAAAATAAATCGGGGGTACAAACCCTTCCTACAAGATGGTTAAATTTCCCATCGATTCTGGAATTGTTCAACCATAGCCTCCGGACCGCCGTGCTGTCCTAAAAACTCTAAAAATGCTTGGTAGAGTCGGCGCGCCTCGTCTGTATCCGATTCAAATCTATTTTTCATTTGCTCCGGATCAGATGGAAGATGGAACAAATGTTTCGGTGGTCCCTGATTTTCCAGCAGGAGTGACCAAGTTCCATCCGTTACGCTTCCATGTGCACTTCCGCCATCAGGGCTCCATCCACCACCCCACGCGCCATGCGTAATCGCATATTCTCTGCCTGTGTTGGTATCTCCCAAGACTATTGGAAGCAGACTATTACCTTCAACCTGTTTTCCGCGTTCAGCACCGAAAACATCAACCACAGTAGCCGGAATGTCAATAATACTTGCAAGCGCGTCTGTGTGGTGAGGTGCAATCTCAGAATGATAAATGAGTAAGGGGATATGGACGATCTCCTCGTACATACCGAGGTTTTTCGCGATGAGACCATGTTCACCTAAAAGAAAACCGTGGTCTGCCATGAAGATAATCATCGTCTTTTCCATCAACCCCATATAATCAATTTTGTTCAGCAAATGCCCAATCCAATTATCTACAAGACATGCTTCGGCACGGTATAGTGCATTGAGACGTTCGGTTGTCCGCTCATCCATTTTATTTGGACCGTAGGTTGGATAGATGGGTTCTGGACCGTTGTAATCATCTGGGTCAAACCGTCTGATATACCAATCTGGCACGTCCCACGGTTCATGCGGGTCGAAAGTGTCTACCATCAGATAGAAGTTTTCATGCTGATAGTTGTGTTCCAGCCAGTCGCAGGCAGTTTGCATGGTTTGTGCAACGAAGGTATCCCCGTCATTTCTTCGAAAGTCGGTATTCCTAAGATGATTGGTCAGTCCTGCTGGCATCTTGTTTGGGTGTGGTCGCGTGTGTTCACGATACCGCAACGCTAATTCTGACTCATAGTCATAAGGATGTGTCTCTAAAATATCGGTTTCCTGTCCGCGAATCCACTTCCATCCTGTAAACCCTCGATTATACAGAAATCCGTTGTTTAGATGGTGTGGGGTATCTGCAATCATCATGCTGACAACACCTGCCTTTGTTAAGGCGTTGGCGATGACAGGTACATTACCTTTTAGCGGTTCCCATCCTCGGCGGCATATACCTACCTCACCGGTCACCAAATCACCACGAATTGGCACCGTTGGATAACTACAGACATAGGCTTTGTCAAAGACAACGCACTTTTCAGCGAAAGCGTTGAGTGCGGGACTATATCCCTTTCCACCGTATATTTCTAAGTTATCTCGTCTAAATGTATCCGAAATAATATGGATAATATTCATAATTTCCTCTTAATATTTTGATGATGTTGTTTGTTTTGTTTGAAACCACAATAAAGTTATGGATTATTAAATTATACCCTATTTTCGTTTTCTCGTGGCGTAATTTCCTTTTCACGTTCGGCTATTTGCACAACGGCTGGCAATAAACCGTAAATTCCCCAGAATGGCACTCCGATCGCATCGCCATTTAGCAGGTTGTTTACTATAAAATGCACCATCAACGAAATTTCAGCTGCCATTAGACCGATAATAATAGAGCGGAAGAAGCCATCCTCAATTCGTTTGAGGGCGCGAAAGCCGTAACGTAAGAACGCAAGGTTGAGCCATATCCATGCAACTAACCCAACTAATCCCAATTCTGCCATAATCTGAAGATATTCGCTGTGGGCACCTAATTGAAATTGTGCTATATATGAACCTACAAGTGCGACATCCTCTTCGTATAGCATGGCAAAAGCACCGTATCCCTTCCCCAAAATAGGACTTTCAAGGAACATTGTAGTGGCTTGTCCCCATCGTAGAAGCCGTGCTCTGTTTGATGCGTAGTTAACATCTACAGTAGACGAAATACGTTCCACAACAGAACTGTAAACACCCGGTAAGCTTAAACATACTAGTAGGACAAGACAGGCAGCACCAATAAACATAATCTTTTTATGTGTAACACCTTTACCCAATTGCATCAGCATAAAACCCACCGCTATAATAACAGAGAGCCAGACACCTCGAGAAAAACACATAATGAGACCCAATCCGAAGCAGGCAAACCACCCTATCCACATAACACGGTCATACGGTTGATTATCAAAAAACAGACGGCTGAGACAGATAAGGAAAAAGATTGCCGTAAATGAACCGTATACAGAGTAATTCGTGAACGGAGAACTGCGATATGCACTTGTCCACTGCCATTGGTCAATATGATAAAAAAGCACAATCACCGTCCAAATAACGGCAATCGCTGCACTTGGAAAAGAGGCGATAAATAAGCGATTCAAGCGCGGACGATGCTGGGCTATGTTGTCATATACCACTAAACTGAACATTATGTAGGTAGAAGCCCGTATAGCCCCCTTTAAAGTGCCAAATAGGTCGGGAGTGTTGATAGCGGATAGGAACGTAACAAAAATGAAGAAACAGAGAGGTAGTAGAAAAGGAAAGATAGGGGTGTGCTGTCGTTTTCCGAGTGCGTAATCTACGATCTTTTTTAACAAATAAATGGCACTGAGCATGCCTAACAACGGTTCGGTTGGAGTCTGAATCTCAAGAAGTTGGGGGATAATATAACGAAAGGAAAAAGGGAGGCAGATTAACAAGACATAGACAGCTAACTCCATCCCGATGAAGACAAATGCACCAGTTGCAACAAGTAAACAGATAACGGCAAGCGGAGTTTCTGAATAGCGTCCGAGTATGACACCGAACGCGAGACAAATTAGAAACGGAAGGATGTGTTTTGCTGGCTTCAAGGACATCCGTAGCACTGATTAAAACTGCGTCCGGACTCCGAGTCCAATCGCAGTTCCGTCCAATATTATATTCAGTGGTTGAGTACCTGTGGTTTCAATAGTCTTGAGGATACGTTTTAATTCAAAATAGATTGATGCGTTATTTCCTATGGCGGCACGATTTCTGCGTTGCGATTCCCATTGCAGCAGCTCCGCGCCAACGATGACGTACCCCGTTATACTTGAAGCACTATTCGGAAGTGAGATGCCTCCGGCTTCAAGTGCATCAACCATGTTACCATTAAAATTCGCTCTTAAAATACCGATGCCTGCCCCGAAATAGATCGGCAAATACTCATGGAGCAGCACTGGACGATAGATTAATTGATATGAGATTGGTACAAGTGTGGTTGTGAGAGATGTTGAGATGGGTGGTGGTGTATCAAGTTGAGTTTTCCAGTAACCTATTTCTATCCGAGAATCCAGTTCGGGTATATGGCGTAGAACAATTGAAAGTGTTGGCATAAGTGCGGTTGGGGTTTTGGTTATGCCAAAATTCTGGAGAACATCAGTCAAGCCTCCCAACGTTGGTTTGTATGAGTAGATGGAAAATTGCATGGATGAAGATCTGATGTGTTGCGTAAAAAAATTGTGTAAGAAAGGTGATGGTTGTGAGACCTGTACATCAGCAGAATCTGCTAAAGAAATACCCGAAATTATACAGACGATGAACAGACATACGAATAGATAACGCATAAGATTAAAAAGTAAAAAGGAAGGATGCCCCGAATTAGGACATCCTAACAACACTGATCAGAAATCGAGCGGACAAACACGAATAGACAACAAGTTACATCATGGAGCCAACTGGATTTAGAATCACTTCTACACGACGATTCATAGCTCTACCTGCAGTGGTATTCTGCGAAGCAACAGGGTCAGTATGTGCCTTTCCAACAGCCTTGATTCTGGCGGTGTCAATGCCTTTATTTTTGAGATATTTTACGGCTGCATTTGCGCGCGCTTGAGACAAATCCCAATTGCTTTTATGGCCGCCACGTAATACGGGTGTACCGTCGGCGTGTCCTTCAACTACAATTTCAGCTTCCGGATTTTCCATAATCTGCCCAACGATACCATCAAGCATCTCTTTAGCCCCTTTAGAAAGCCCTGTCTGTCCACTGCCAAAATTGATAGTGACGAGGAGAGTCGGTTTTGCCTTCACCTCAGATTTCAATTCAGCCATATCCGATAGAATAGACGCGATTTGCGCTGCAAGTTTCTTAACATCTACCCCTTGTCCCATCAAACTATCGGTAATATCTCCAATCTTTTTCTGGATTTTGGCATCTTCAGCCTTAGTAAAATCCATAGATTTTTTGCCTTGCATCTCAATATTTTTTGACAATGCTGAACGAAGTTTAGCGTTCTCTTCTTTGGCATTTTGTTTAGCAGCAGCGATAGTATCAGCATCCCCTTGTTGCGAAGCGGCTATTGCCTCATCCTTCGCTTTAGAGATTGCCTCCATATTATCCTTATTGCTTTGATCAACCTTTGCATCCAGCATAGAAATTTCTTTCTTCATGTCTGTGTTGGTTTGGTCAATCTGTGCAACGTGTTCATTTTTCCACATGTCAAACTCATTTTGGTTAAGCTTATTGCAACCAATGGCGATAATGCATATTACCAAAAGAGCAGCAACAGTAAGTGTTCCTCTGGTTTTCATGGAATTCCTCCAAAAATTGATGCGTAATGCGTAATGCGTAAACTGAGTAATATATTTATTTCACACTCCCACAACTAAAGCAATGGGACTCTTACTTCGTCCAAAAGTGCCTACGAAAGTAGGTCTGACATTTTGTCCACAAGCGTTTAGACTCTCCGTCTGTCCTACGGCGAGGGATATAATGTAGACAAGGGATGTTATTTGAATATAACAATATTTTTAGGTGTCTTTGCCTACATTTAAAAACAAAAGATAAGCGTTTTTGACCCACAACTAAAGCAGTGGGATTGCCAGTTAATTCCCTTCACATAAGATGTATTCTAATAGTTTAACACAATTCAGTTTTTAATTCAAAAAAATTTGTAATACTTATAGCTTTTCTGCAGGTACAATGTATGAAAACTTGCTAATTCACGAAAAATATTGTAAACTAAATTTATGGGACAATTGAGTATTATATTAATTGTAGGATTCTTATGTCTTTTTGCCTATGAACTACCAGAAAACATTGGAACCATAGATACAGCACAAACGTTTTTGTGGAACATAGTGCTAATATTCGGTCCAATCTTCATAGCATACCTCTTTACTGCCCTTGCTTCACGAGTTTCAAAATCTCAAAATACCTTTACAAGAAACGTTTTTTCACACCTCGGATTATATCGGATTGTATTTGAAGGAATGTGTTTAGGTTGCTACCTCTGTAATCTATATCTGTTAGATTTACCGTTGTTTATACACATTCAGTTTGCTTTCTTTCCAATGGTTGAACTCCGTCATTGACAAGAAAAAGTCAAATGAAATATCGTGATCTTGTGGTATGGCAAACGGGGTCTTTATCAATCGCGAATGCTGCGGTTGCCGGAACATTTGGATGGAATAGGAGAATTTTCTTGACAGATACGCTCTTACGTTATTTTTCAGACGACCAAATTGAGACAATTGTGGCACATGAACTCGGACATATCCGTTACAAACATATACCTACCTACATTCTGTTTTCGTGTCTTTACCTTCTGAGTTACCCACTTTTTTACCTCACGCTGCGGTGTGAAGGTTTCTCCGTTGCTTTAACTCGGGGATGAAACACCGCCCAAGGCTATTTAGTTTTAGGCTTTTTGTTCATTTTATCCGAAAAGTCGCGATTCGGAGATCGCTCCTACAGTGGAATGGCTTAAATTGAAAATCTAAATATTCGGAGAACTAAATAACCCTAAACACCGCCAAAAAAACTTGACTTTTTTCAAGAAATGTGGTATCCTATTCTCAACCGTTTGGATAGGAAAGCAATCATTGGCAACCTTGTCAGTGTCCTATCCTACCCACTTGCTTGAGAGAACGGTGAACGGTTAATTCCGTTAGGACCACAAATCAGACCTATACCTTCGGAGGTTACGATCCTCTAGTCGTTTGTGATGAGTTCTGTCCTCGCTAAATAGAGATTGTGTAGGTATTCCCTCCACAACCGCGAAATAAACAGAACACCCAAGAACCAAAGTATCTGGGTATATCTGGGGTCTATATATACCCTGTAGTTGCACCGTGGCGGGTGCCACCTCAAATTGCTGAGGTCTATCAAGTCGCTCCGAGAAATCGGAGAAGCAGGCTATAAGCACTGCAAAAGATGCCCACTCATCAAGTTCAGAATAGATGAGTCTCTAAAGAAAGCCCCATCCTTTAGGGTGGGGAGCCGTCACAAATATGTTGAACAACCGATAATGCACTATCTCCCGACAAATTTGGTAGAGAACTATCCACTTATTTCCTCAATAATCAGTTCGACGTATTTTTGAGCTTTTCAATACCCATCCTTCCATATTTAGGCGCGTTAACTTCGTGAATAGGTCTATTAATGGTGATACAAGTATTAAGCGTTACCAAAATTATCTGCTTGAAGCCAAAATTTTAGTCGTTTTATTACCAATATTTTCTGCCGCAATAATTCTATTGTTCTTATAGATGAAACAAATTCACCTATTCAGGTTCAAGTACAAACTTCAATTTGTCAATAGCACGGTTAATAGGTAATTCGTAAAACTTCTGTAACTCCCGTAACTCATTTGCTATGTCAAACGCGACAAGTATCGGAATCCGAGATTCATCATAACCCTTTTTCGTATAAATTTCTATACGGTTCTTGACATAAGTAACCAATATGTCAATGTCTTCAGCGGATAACTCGTCAGACGGTTTAATAGAATAAGGGATACCCAAAATGACAAATCGGATAGGCTGAATACCTTGATTATCTTGATTATCTTGAATGGGTTTTTTTGCTTCCTCATTTTGCTGTTCGTCTTGCATACTGTTCCTCTCAATTAGTATTTCAAATAACGCCGTTGCGTCAAGATTACAAACAAATTTCGGTCTACTGTAGAATCTGGCACACTAAATACGATTTCCTTTCCTACAAAAGTGTATTTCGCATTGTATCCACACACGGTTCAACCCCTGTCCACCTCTCAAAAGCGATTGCACCCTGATGTACCAGCATGCCGATCCCTCTAACTATTGTGCATCCCTTCTTCGCTGCTGCGATTAATAACGACGTCATTGGCGGAGTATATACAATATCATAAACAGTAGTACTTGACTTTAGCCAATTCGTATCAATCAAAAGCGGATTTGAGGTATCCATACTTGATGAAGTGGTATTGACGAGTAATGCACTGTCACTCACCGCATCAGACAATCGAGAATCTTGTAATCCCATCCCTGTCAAAACGGTTTGATGTTTGTTTTGCCCCTCTCCATCCTGCTGACTTATTTTTTCAGATAGTTCATCTGCTAAGGTTACTGCTTTTGATACCGTTCGGTTGGCAATTGCGATTGATCGGACACCCGCAAGTGCCAACGCAACGACTACTGCCCGTGCTGAACCTCCCGCACCTAACACGACAACATCTTTACCGACTGGAACTGATGCTCTTGTCTCTTCCAATGCCCTTAAAAAGCCTGGGGCATCGGTATTTTCACCGTGGATTTCATCATCAACAAAGGTAAGTGTATTCACTGCACCAATGAGTTCCGCCTCCCGAGAGATAGATGTAAGAAACGGGATGACCGCTTGTTTATGTGGAAGCGTAATATTGATTCCGACCACATTGATTGCTTTAAAACCATTCATTGCATCAGCAACTGACTCAGCAGGTACGTGGAACGGAACATAAACGTAATCAAGTCCTGCTTTAGCGAGCGCAGCGTTATGCATTTGAGGTGATCGGCTATGTGAAACCGGTGCCCCTATAACACCAACTATCTTTGTATGACCGGTGATAGTGTGTAGTTCGTCCATCTAACTATTATGCCAACTTTCTTAAGCAAGTAATTTCTCGACTGTTTGCTTCGCCTCTTCCATCTTTGGATAGCGAAATTGACGATACCCACGAACTTGCTCAACACACTCAATTGCCTCAACATGTTTCGCATAGTCCGTAGCATCGGATGGAGAAAAAGTATCTATTACTTCTTTGATATACCATTCTCTGAAGTCACGCTCTTTTGCGTGCCACTGTGATAACCAGCGTCTCAGAAACTTCATGTGTTTCATCATGTGCAACATCCAATTTCGGGTATCAATATCGTGTTGAATATCAATACCCATCACGGTGAAATGTGGACGATTTAGATGAAGATATCGGATCTTATCACCGTTTTTCTTATTTACATTATAGCGTATTTTATCGCGTGCAAGTTTTTCTTTACTTGTTAGCAAATGTGAAACATATACTTCGTCTTTAATTAGCATTATCTTGTGTAAGTACTTAATAGCGGCTTTTGTAGCACGGTAATCACTTAAATCTTTATCGTAAACTTGTTCAATTTTCTGAACATATAATCGCGCATAGTTTATATTTTCAAACTGAATCAGATCATAAATATAGAGTGCAAGACTTCGGTGTGTTGAGTCATCCAATTCAATTTTCTTAACGATGTCTTCAACTAAACTGACGTATAAGTCAGCAAGTCGTTTACCTCTAAATTTTTCTGCCAGAATACTTTTTTTCTCTTCCAATGTATGTGCATAGGACTGTTCCATAACATCAAAATTAGGCTGCGATAGAAGGCTATCAGTATTTTCGTTTATTGTAAGGTATCTGCCGACCTCAAAAGCATTCAGATTCTGTTGTAAATCGGAGCGTTTGACCATCTGTTTCAAAGCAAGTTTTATCGGTTCAAGTTCAAGCGGCATCAAACCTTTTTGGAACGCAACCCCCAATAGCATGATATTTGCGTACAGTTTTGCGCCAAATAATTTTTCTGAGACTTCAAATAGATTAAGTCCAAAATATGAATTGGTACAATTTTCAATCGTTTCTTCCAAATCAGAGATTTCAAAAGTATCTTTACCAATTAGGGTTGACATCGTATCAGTTTTTGCAGTATTCACGACGGCAGCTGTACGTTCAGTGGAGGCAACACGAAAAACAGACTCTGCTGAAATACCACGAACTGCCTCTAAGATGTCGATACCTAAGATGAGATCTGCTTTTCCGTAAGGAATAATAGGTGAAATCTTAACTTCGGTATTCGTGTAAGTTACGTGAGTATAGACACCACCATTCCGAATTGCTAAACCTTTTCTATCACAGAAATGCACATCATAACCTTGGAGATAACCTGCAACTACAAGAATTTTAGAGATAGTCCCAATACCCATCCCGCCGACACCCGCAGCGTAAGCACTCCAGACTTTATCAAAGGGACGTAGAGGCGGAGGTGGCAAGGTGTGTCCCGCATTTAATCCAAGTTGTGAAAGTAACTTGGGTAACCCCGATTCCTCCCACTCATTTGGTATGTCTGATTCCTGCACTTTAGATTTATTAATCTGATGAACATGTTGTGAACGCGGCGGACGTTTTCTGGTGACTACGACTTCTTCAAATGATGGACATGCCCATTTTATACGGGCACAAGCACCATCGGTTACACAGTTTGACCTATCAATCTCGATTTTGTTTCCATAATCGGTATCAACAATTTTTAATGCGGGACATCCGGTGGATTTTGTGCATTCTAAACAAAACTCGCAAACTTCTGATGTAATGTTGATGTGTTTTTCGACTTTTAAGAAGCCTTTTTTCTCTTTGATGGCTTGTTGCTCACGTCGGAGTCGTCTATGGAAGGTAATCGCACACTCTTTATCTGCGATAATAATTTTGACACCCGGTCTTAAAATTGACTTCTCAAGATATTTTTTATAGTTCAACCGCTCTTCAGGGTTCACCCGAACAATAGTAATCTCGGAATTTCCAGCTAACCCTTGTACGACCTTCTCAATATCTTGCGCAAACGTAGGATTGCCGAGGATGTCTACATCGCCAGCAGGTGTAGGTTGGTGCCCAGTCATCGCTGTCGTTTGGTTATCTAAAATAATATAGGCGATATCTTGGTTATTCTTGATAGAATCAGAAATTGCGGACATTCCGCCATGAAAGAAGGTTGAGTCACCCATGAAAACAATCTGCTTATTGACGATAAACGGATCAATACCTGCACCTGTACCGCCACCGAGTGCCATTGCAGAGAGATTGTGCATCAAACGTGGAAAGGGCTCGTATTTTAGCATTGAATAGCACCCGATATCCCCGTGAAAAACGAGATCGACAGAAGGTGAATCGTGATGCTTCTGCATATACGCAGCATCCATGAATTGCTCTGTGATTTCAAGCAGAACGCTTGAGGAATCTCTGTGTGGACACCCGGGACAGAAAGTCGGTGTGCGTTCCGGAATATCTGTCTTATAATCAGCCACTTGTTGCTGTAACTGTGCTTCTTTTGCCAAGTGCTCCATATCAACTGGAACACTCTTCGCAAATCTACCTTCCTCTCCATTTTTCGAAAATAGAGGTATCAAACGTTGGATTAGAATAGATGTGTCTAATCCTGCCTCACTCGGTATTCCGGGCAATCCCTCTGGAAACTGTTTACCCCATACCTTCACAAATTTATCAATATTACCTTCCTGATACATCTGCGTCAGTAATGCCTTGACTTCATTTTCAAGAAGAGGACGTTTCTCTTCAACAACAAATAGTTCATCTATCCCCTGTGCAAACTCATGAATAATATCCGTATCAATCGGATGCGTCATACCGAGTTTGAGGATAGGAATGGTATCGGTCAGGTTCAGTTCAGATAAAGCATGTTCCAGATAAGTGTAGCTGAAACCAGATGTCAAGAATCCGATTTTATTCTGTTTTTTATCTGAAGTTGAATTTGTTGGATAGATGATTTTGTTGAGACCTAATCGCTTTGCTGTTTCAAGTGCAATAGGGAGCCGTTTACGGAGGATTTCAACTTCAATGCGAGCGGTATCAGGAGGTAAAACCACGCGGTCATCTATAGAGATTAACTTAGTATCCAATTCTGTTTGTGATAGTTGGTTAATGGTTGGATAAATATTTGGATGTAATTCAACATTACCGCCGCCATCTGCCTGATTTTGGGTCGTTAAAAAGCAGGTATATAGATCAGCATCAGCAGAAATCTCAAAAGCGTAATTAATCCAATCTTTGAGTTCCTGCCAAGTCGAAGGTTCTAAAAGCGGCATGTAGAGGTGGCGAACTAAAAATCGCGAATCAGCAGGGACCTGTGTGCTATACGACCACGTATCATCACCGACAACGACAACCGCCCCCCCAGTTGTGCCAGCGAGATTGCAGATAGCGAGTGCATCAGAAGCAACGTGCAAACCAACACTTTTCATATATGCGATTGCACGCATATCTGCCATTTGTGAACCATTTAACCGCGCAATACCCAACGCCTCATTGTTGGCTATCTGGGCAACGATGCCGTGTGATTTGAGGAGGTCCGAATTACGCTGTAGAACGTCAAATACCTCTGCGATCGGTGATCCAGGATATCCTGTCATCAGGCTAACACCGCTTTCTAAAGCACCTTTAACGAGTAACTCACAGCCAGTATAGACGTTCGTGCCACTTGATTGTGTAAATCTTTCATCCATATTTAAATGATCCTTTAAATGGCATTATCCATTCAATAGTTCTCGTGCATGAGCGAGACCGACTTCCGTTTCTTTTCCGCCGTGCATGCGTGCGATTTCCGTGACACGTTCGGATCCTGTCAGCGGTTTTGCAGAAATCAAAGCTCGTTCACCTACAACCTCTTTTTCAACCAGAAAATGTTGGTCAGCAAAACGGGCGATCTGTGGCAAATGTGTTATACAAATAACTTGTGCAGACTCGGAAAGTTGCTTCAATTTCATACCGACTACGTCTGCGACCTTACCGCCTATGCCGCTATCAATTTCATCAAATAGTAAAGTTGGAATGTTATCAACTTGGACCAACACGGTTTTTAGTGCAAGCATGACACGAGATATCTCACCACCGGATGCGATTTTTGCCAAAGGACGCAACTCAGAACCAACATTAGGAGCGATTAAAAACTCAACTTTATCCATACCTTGCGCGCGAAAAGCGTACCGTTTCCCATCAATCAAGAGTATACCTTTATCATCTTGGACTGGCGCAACAGAAGTTCGAAATTCTGCTTTTTCCATACCCAGTTCTTGAAGTTCCTTTTCAACTAATACGGAGAGCCTTTCAGCAACTTTTTTGCGTTTAGTGGACAAAGCAACACACAATCCTTGCGCTTCCTGTTCTATTTTACGAATTTGGTCTTTTAGTAGATCAATTCTTTCAGAACCGAGTTCTAAATCCTCCAACTTGCGTTGTGCTTCGGATTGATAATCCAACATTTCCGAAATAGTGTTACCGTATCGCCTTTTGAATTTAGAGATTAGTTCTAACCGATCCATCACTTCTGCCAAGCGATCCGGATTGAACTCAACAGTATCTGCGTACTGATGGATATGAGAGGCAATATCCTCAAGTTCATATAACGCTGAATTTATACGTTCGCTCAATTCAGAAAGACTTGCATCAATTTCATACAGTTTCGCTACTGTTTTTACGGAATCTCTTAAACTTTGTAGCACTGAAACGCTGCTGCCGGAATTTGTTGCTCCAAATTCACCTTGTCCATCACCATCAAGTTGCTCATAAACAAGGTTTGCCGATTCAAATAATTGCTCAGCGTTGTCGAGTACTCCTATTTCTGCTGTTAGTTTTTCCTCTTCACCTTCTTGAAGATCTGCTGAGGTAAGCTCCTTAACCTCAAAACTAAGCAGTTCCTTTTCCCGTTCTGATGTTCTCAATGTATGTATAAGTGCATCCATCTCACGTTGCAAATCAAGAAGATGGTGATATTTTTCGCTAACTTGTTGCCGTTCTGTATCGGTTTCACCGAAATCATCTAATAGTTCGAGATGTGTTTCCGTTCTAAATAACGATTGATGTTCGTGTTGTCCATGAATATCAACCAGCAATGTGCTGAGTTCCTCAAGTTGTTTTAAATTTGCTAACTCCCCATTAATTCGGCACCGACTTCTACCATTGGCACTAATTTGTCTGGAAAGAACCAAAGTATCGTCTGTTTCAGTAGGTATGGGAAGCACCGATGGTGGAACAATACTGACTTCCACAGCGGCAAAATCAGTGCCATCTCGCACAATATCAGGAGATGCTCGTTCACCTAAAACCAAGCCAATTGATTTGAGGATCACTGATTTTCCTGCGCCTGTCTCTCCCGTAAAGATGTTCAATCCAGGTGAGAGTTCCAATTCAAGTTGATCAATTAGGGCAATATTGCGGATAGAGATCGCTTCTATCACAGGTTTATTCCTTACAAGTCATCAAATTAACTTGATTTATCTCATTTTTTTTGTATTCGGTGCGGTTAGAATGCAGATCGCATTTGGGTGAGTACACCGCAAAACCGCACCTACCGAGTGGGATCAAGTTAATTTAGTATCACAAGGTGTAGAATCTGTTTAGACCTTTGGTGAACCGTTTAAAATTTTTCACTTATCTATTTGATTCTTTCTCCCAACATGAGCTTTTCACGTAATGCTTTGTAGTAACTATGACTCTGAGATCGGATGAGTTGAATCGTTCGTTTTGCCTTACGTACCTCTATTACCGCTTCTTTTGCGAGGGTGTGTGTTTCGCGTTGTCCATCAATAAATAGATCTAAACTTTCATACGTGGAATGCATCTCGACCTTTATTTCTGCGTCCCCGTGTGCGATGAAGGGTCGGACTGTGAGACTGTGGGGTGCGATAGGTGTCAGCAAAATTGCTTCCAATTGAGGTGCGACAATTGATCCATGACACGCAAGCGAATATCCTGTTGAACCACTTGGTGTGGCAATTATCAATCCATCTGCTCTATATGGAATAAATAGTTCTCCATCAACATACGCGTCCAACTCAATTAGTCGTGTATAGTGCCGGATTACAACATCGTTCAGGGCAAATGCATGGAATGGTTGCGGACTTTGACTATTCACGATGACTTCTAACATCATTCGATGTTCTATCCGATAATCACCTTTTAACGTTGCCATTAAGGTCGGTTTGAGTTCATTCAACGATGCATCTGTCAAAAACCCGAGATGTCCAATATTGATTGCGAGTATCGGAACGTTTTCAATCTGTGGTGTATGTGCTGCACTCAGAAGTGTTCCATCACCCCCAAGGACAAGGACTATATCAGCCGCTTCTACCATCTCTGCTATAGTGATTCCTGTGAGCGGTAAACCGAGTGCCTTAGCCTGTTTATTCGGAACTAACGGGATCACTCCCTCTTTTTTCAGCAATTCGGACACATCAGCCACGATTTGGGGAACTTTCTCCTTAGCGGTATGGACAAAAAAACCGACTTTTTTCGTCATTCCGACTCCTTTTCCATTAGTGAAAAGCCTAAGATAATCACACATCCGACCAGAAAAACAGACACTGTAATGAGCAAATTCATATCAAGTTTCGGAGGCAAATGCGCGATATCATAACGTCTCTCACCTACCTCAACATATTCTCGAAATGGCCATAACCCGTAAAGTGAACCTACCATTAAACCTATTAAAAAAGCAATTGTTAGGTTGCGGTAACGTTCCAACAGAAACTTTAGCAGCCTTGTAAATGCTAATAGACCAAATAGACAACCGATTGCAAAAACAGCGAGTATCAGTAGATTATCCAGAAATGGCTGACTTATGTCTCCCTTCAATATAGTTGGGATACCGTCCATAAAATTACTAATCGCGGTTAAAAGCGGGAAATACACACCGAATGCAACTAATAGAAACGAACCGCTGATACCGGGGAGAACCATTGCGGAAATAGCTAACGCGCCACATACAAAAAACATTGTGAGCGTTCCGGCCGTGACTTCTAACCCAATATTTACCTCTGATGCACTATCCGCAGCAGTTTTTTTGAATTCTTCCACAGAAACAATCAGTGAAATTGCTACGAGCAAGATTAGCAGCTCTTTCCAACTGAATCCTTTTAGCATCCGCATTGGTATCAAAATAGATGTTAAGACCAAACCGCAAAAGAAGCCATAAGTCACATCATGCTGAGAATCTAAAAGATAAGCAATTAGTTTTGTTGACAGCAACACTGCTGCAACAGCACCAACGCCTAAAATCATTAGAAAACTGAAGTCAATACGGCGGAGTTCATCTTTAAAATCCGAGATTGCTGTCTTTTTAAAAGTAAAAATGCGTAGCAATCGCTTTATAGTTGCAAGTCCAATATTGCGTAATGCATTGATTAAGCGTTCATAGATTCCTAAAACAAGGGCGAGTGTGCCACCACTCATACCCGGAATAATGTTGGCAATGCCAATCAGGAAGCCGTTAACAAATAGACGGAGTGCATTCATACTTTGGCGTGTTGAGACCAGTCAGTTTCTAATGTCTCACTCCATTTTCTCCATTTTAATAAGCTTCATTTATAGTAACCATATTCAAAAATTATACTATAAAACTGAAATTATGTCAATTGTTTATAATATTATGATCAGAGCCATTCAATTGTCAAGAAGTATTCTTGTCCGAGCAGAGCCATTCAGTTTTCAAGTTTTTCACTACATTTTAGAGAGGATCGCGATTCGGAGATCGCTCGGATCAGAGGAGAGATTTGAGCATCAGGTGAGAACTACCGGACAATTGAATGGCTCTGTCTAAAAGGAATGTTTTGTTGTGTTTTGGTTGAAAACATGGTATTCTGAATAATGTGTTGCATTAATTGCATTAAAATTTGGGATTTTTGGATAATTTTATGAAAAAAAACCTTCGCGAAAAAGGATGTTTAGATGCGTTTGACACAAGAGGTTATCGCTGATCTGGCTGTGCTACTTATGTGAGTTCGGCATGTGAAGCAGCGGGTGTGAGCGTGGGTTCGTATTAATGGTTCTCATATTCGTCCAATCACTAAATTGACGCATAAAGTGCGGTTAGGAATGCAGATCGCATTTGGGTGAGTACACCGCAAAACCGCACCTACCGGCCCTGGGGAAAATCGGCTTTACCGAATTAAATACTTAAACTTCATAGGATTTGGGTTTTACGTACTACGAGAGATAAATTCTCGAATATCACATATTGTCATTACAATAATTAGCAAGAGTAAAACAGTAAGCAATAGTAATATAGTTATATACCTAATACTGAGTCTCAATATCAATAAGTTTAAATGATATTGTATCTCATTATCATTTATTAAAAATTACTAATGTTATATATTTTATCCTTTATCGTGATTATAATTCCAATTTGCTATAGTGTGAAATATACGTTTTATGTTCAGTATAAAAACAAATCTATTGACTTTTCACCCTTATAATGTGATACACTATACAAAATATCTATTCAATCCAAGGCAATAAAGGCAACACTTATGAACTTTCCTATCCTGACCGAATCCAAACGTATAGAGATGCTGCAACCTCCAGAGGGGCGTGTGCGGATGGTGCTTGATACGGACACATACAATGAAATTGACGATCAGTTTGCAGTTGTTCACGCGCTTCTATCACCCGAACAACTTGATGTAGAGGCGATATATGCTGCACCGTTTCACAACAACCGTTCGGCAAATCCTGAAGATGGCATGGAGAAAAGTTACGACGAGATTTTGCGTCTGTTAGACTTTCTTGATGTAGACTCTAATGGTTTTGTTTATCGTGGTTCAAGAGGATTTCTCTCGGATGAAGAAACTCCTTTACTAAGCGAGGCAGCGACTGACATGGTTGAACGCGTAATGACGAATTCTGACGATCCTCTTTATGTTGTTGCTGTTGGTGCGATTACAAACGTTGCAGCCGCAATCTTACTTGAACCAGAAATTATTAAAAAGATAGTCGTGGTTTGGCTTGGTGGCAATCCAATGTACTGGTCACATACACGTGAATTTAACCTTGCACAAGATATTCACAGTGCCCGAGTTGTTCTCAACAGTGGTGTGCCGTTTGTTCATCTACCTGCACGTGGTGTGGTCTCACATCTGCTGACAACTGTTTCAGAGATGGAACGTCATGTCCAAGGACAAGGTAAAATTGGAGATTATCTGGTCAAAATTTTCAAAGATTATCACAAAGACCATTTTAGTTGGTCAAAGGTCATTTGGGATATATCCGCAACTGCGTATCTCGTCAATAGTAGCTGGGTACCAACAGAAATTGTGCATAGTCCTATTCTGACGGATGCTGTAACGTGGAGTTTTGATAACAGTCGGCACCTGATGCGCGTTGCGATCAGTGTGAATCGGGATGCGATCTTTCAGGACCTATTTCAAAAACTGCAGCAAGCAAATTGACAGCAATGTAAGGTCGGTCAAGAAAAACTGGATTTTGAACTACAAGGGAAGGCTGTCAGGGTGTAGGTGAATCCGTTGAAGTGATGGACCGGCATCTGTATGAAATCCCATCAACGCCTCCGCATCGGAAGGTCTTAATTGGTCGTATTTTAGGATATGTACTGTTCGCATCAACTCAATTATTCTGCTTTTGTGTTAGGGATGGCCTCTAACGCGTTATCAAGATTATCCCTGAATTGATTTTCATGATCTTCGTTATAGAAGGAAAGCACGCCAATGATACGATATTTCTTATCCTCTGCTACAGGGCTATTTAGTTCTCCGAATATTTAGATTTTCAATCTAAGACTTTCCCCTGTAGGAGCGATCTCCGAATCGCGACTTTTCGTCTAAAATGGGCAAAAAGCCTAAAACTAAATAACTCTACCTCTGCTAGGACTCTACTTGACGACTTGTGCCAGTTAACTTTTTGTTTTGTTTGTTTTCACAGGTATTGGATTCTGTGCTATAAACATTTCGTCCCTACGGGACTAAAGAGAGGGTGTAGGGCGTTTTTTCTATAAACATATCGTCCCTACGGGACTGAAGAGTGTATCCAACCTATAAAGATTGGACAATTGTTGGACGTTTGTATAGGAGCACGGACAAAACACACCATAGGCGTCAATTTAGTGCGTCTGATACATCTTTCGCCTCCCCGAGGCTTTGGTAAATCACATCTTAGCACCAGCGGTGCGACAGGTATATAGAAAACGGTGTCCAACAGTCTCTTGAACCCCAGCGGGGTGACAGGTGTCTGACAACAGTGCCCATATACACCTTTCGCCCCTCTGGGGCTTGAGTTTGGTATGGATCGTGGTCTATACACATTCCGCCCCGCTGGGGCTAAGATATCCAAAATATAGGTTTATTTCCTTAAATTGACGCTTATGGAGCACGGACAAAACACACTAACATATATGAAATAATATTTTACAAAAAGTTATCTAGCACAACTCGTTAATTAGGATGGTATCTCATGCGCTAAATGTCAAGAAAAATCTACAAAACAAATCGCATTTTCAGGGCGTTATACCTTCTTTATGCTTATTGTTATTAGGTCCCGCACGATTGTAAGAAATATCAGCCATTTAATGTTTGCCATGATTCTAACTCCTTTGTTAAAGTTCCAATGCATAACGGTTCAGTATAAGTTCCGTGAAAGTGAGTTATTTCCCATATAGGTTTGGTTAGGAAATCTTTAGTTTTTTTAGATGTAAAAAAAAACTAAAGAAATTTTGGTGAAACGCATATAATAAACGTGTACGTCATTGTGAGTACGGTATATAAAAGTTTCAAACGACTTTGCCGATATGATTTATCGGTGAATGGAGGCAACAAATGACACAACAAAGATGTCCCCACAATCGTGGTAAATGTCCGTTCTATGTTGTTCCGGAAGATCCGCTCTCAGCAAAAGCGTCAATTGGTCAGTGTGTCGCGTGTGTAATAGCCAATAATGGGCAATTGGAAGGTCTGCGAGAAGATTTATATCAACTCGCGTTGCTCACGATATTAGAAGAAACTCCGAATTATGATCCAGCACATCCAAGTGGGGCGAGTTATACGACTTTTATGAAGGCGTGTGTGTGTACGCGTTTGTGGTCAGAACGGCGTAAAGAGTTACGGTATCATCCCTTTTCGCATGAAGACCCTGTTGGGGATACAGAACCCTGTGAGCGGAACCTGTTAGTTTCCAGATTAATTGCCGAGGCATGTGAGCGTGAATCGGAGGCAGATAAGGTGATTAGACACCTTGAGGTTGAAGTGCTGCGAAAACACTTGTTGCAGATTTTGTCTAAGCTTTCCGATAAGGAACGTCGTGTGATTGAAATGAAGTATTTTGAAGACTTCACCGGTATTAAGATTGCCCAAGTGCTTGCTATTTCGGAAGGTCGGGTGAGCCAACTCACAAAAAACGCATTGGAGAAAATCGGTAAGGCATACCTTGTGGCAGTTGAGAAAGATTATCGCACCACATATCGTAAAACCTAAAGTGCACAGACACCGCTAATTCCAATGACACAAAGAGAAATGAATGGACCTGAAAATACGCGCTTCATTTTTTACAGTTATGATAGTATTCTTAATGGGTTAGGTAACTTTCAATAGTTACGCGCAACTGTTGGATGGGAAACGTGAAGGTTTTGCATTTGGGGATGGCGTTGCGTATTTTGTTGAGGCAAAACAGCAGTATAATACCAAA
The DNA here is from genome assembly GCA_965237835.1 of Candidatus Poribacteria bacterium. Classification (GTDB taxonomy): domain Bacteria; phylum Poribacteria; class WGA-4E; order WGA-4E; family WGA-3G; genus MSPOR6. Next base: position 4,770,137 of record OZ250160.1, read on the forward strand.
TTAACGGGATTAGAAGTTTTCTAATAGCGGTTAGCATTGCGAGGAGGACCCGGGGACCTCGCGCTACAGATCGGGTTAATTTGGTATAAGATGTCGCGAGTTGGAGTTCGCTCCTATAGGAAGATCAGTAGATAGTCACGGTTACGACTTATGACATTCGGTTTATAAGTGATGCGCTATAACCTGCCCCGAAACCGTTATCAATATTTACGACAGTCACCCCAGAAGCACAACTGTTTAACATCCCCAGCAATGCAGCAAGTCCACCAAAACTGGCACCGTATCCGACACTTGTCGGCACAGCAATTACGGGACAGTCAACCAATCCTCCGACAACACTCGGTAGTGCGCCTTCCATACCGGCAATTACAACAATTACACGGGCGTTCAGCAGTTTCTCATGATTGCTTATAAGCCTGTGTAACCCAGCAACACCCACATCATAAAGCCGTTCTGGTGGACTGCCCATTATTAAGGCAGTTTCAGCTGCTTCTTCTGCTACAGGTATGTCTGAAGTGCCAGCAGAGATAACAAGGACTCCTGCTTTTCCTTTCTGATCAGATTGCACAATAGAGATAGTGCGTCCAAGTTCATTGTAACGTGCTTCTGGGTGTAGTGTTTTAACAGCTTCAAACATTGATGGAGTTGCACGTGTTGCCAGGAGCGGATGTCCAACACTGAGGATACGTTCACTTATTTTTGCAACTTGAGCGTCTGTCTTCCCATCACAAAAGATGACCTCGGGAAAACCTGTCCTGAGTTGTCGGTGGTGGTCAATTTTAGAAAAGCCAAGGTCTTCAAAAGGGAGGGTGCGGAGAGATTGAAGTGCATCATTCACTTCAATCTCTCCGCTTTTGATCTTCTCAAGAAGAGATTTTAATTTTTCAACTTCCATACACGTTGAAACTATGCCAATAGGGTGTTGCTAAAATTTCTATGAATGCATCTTGTATTAGGAAAACAAAAAGTTCATCACAGAAACATAGGAATATTGAGATTATGCGTCGTTAGTTTGCTTTTTACCTGATTTCTTATCACTAGCGAGCCCAGGAATCGTCTCAGTAATTTTACTTCTCACTTCAGAAGAAACTTTTTTCCCGGTTTCCACTGCCGATTTAACATGGCCTTTTGCGTCTTTGACTCGTTCTTTGCTAACTTCAACAATTTCTTGGACACTTTCCTTCCCTTGGTCTACAAGTTGTTGTACATTTTCTTTTGCGGCTTCACTTGCATGTTGCGCGAATTCAAGTGTCTTATCTTTTGCCTGAACGGAAGTATCCCGAATCTTTTGCCGAGTCTCTTTTCCTGGTGCTGGTGCATAGAGAAGACTAAGTACCGCACCTGATAGAAAACCTGTGAAGAAGGCAAAAATCATTGTCAATCCATTGTTGCGTCCATCGTTACTCATTAGATTATCCTTTCTTTATGGCGTAAATTTTAGAGTTTACAGAATCTTAACCTATCATATATTTGGATGAAATGCTTCATCCCATTTATATATATACGTTTATTTCTGTAATTTCTTTTCAATTAAATTGACGTTCACTATAATTTTTTCAATTAGTTACCAAAATATACAATTTGCCTACTCAACCGCTGCTTCGGGTTGCTCTTCTGGGGCAACTGCTTCCAATTCCTCATCATCACTTTGCGGGTGAGAATCGCTATTTTCAGGTTCAGGTTGATTCGTTCCATTGGATTGAGACGATTTATAAAGTCTATCCCAACCTGCCTTCAAACCATGCCACATTCCCACAACATCTGCCAATGATACTGCGACTTGATTACGAAAGTACTCTGCTTGTTCAATTGTTTGACCTGAAAACGAAGAGACCTTTTGCACAAGTGCTTCAAGTTCTTGCACGCTTTGGTTTAGCGTTTGTGTTAGTTCCTGTACATTATGTAAAGTAGGTTCTATCTCATTTTCGCTGATCTGTTGTATAGATGCAGTAATTCCATTCAGATTTTGTAGTAGTTGCGGCAATTCCTTGTTTATCTCTTTCACCGTTTGGCCAACGTCTGTAATCAGTATCCCAATTTCTTGATTGACAAGATTTTCAGTAGAATTCAACGTGTTTTGAATACTACTAAGAGAGTTTCTTATGCTGCCTAACGCAGCACATAAATAGCCAATTAGTACAGTTAAGGCGATCAAAGCAACTCCAAGACTGCATTTCCAAAAAATTGAAACAATAAAACTCCAATCCATGTGTTTTGTTTTCCCTATTCTTACGCGTTTGGAAAATGTGGCTATAGAAATGAACCGATTTTCAAACGCTAGTTCATATTACTGTTGTAGTTGGTTTTCTATAATTTGTTTGGTGGCAGCTAATGCTGCATCCACTTTACTGGGGTTTTTACCGCCACCTTGAGCCAATTCTGGACGTCCACCACCGCGCCCATCGGCGAGTTGCGCAATTGATTGCATGATTTTACCTGCATGTAAACCTCGATTTTTAACAAGGTCTGCAGTTACGCCAACGACAAACGCCACTTCATCACCTGTAACGGAGGCGAGCACAACTACCCCCGATTTAAGTTGGTTTTTTAACCCATCAATGAGTTGTCGAAGACTATTTCTATCACTGTTTTTTACACTTGAGGAAACAACCTTTACCCCGTTAACAAGCGTCGCACCTTCAACCAATGCATCTATATTAGAAAGCGCGTTTTTGCTTTTCAATTGTTGGACTTGCTGTTCCAACTCCCGTTGTTCTTGAAGTAGCTGTTCAATTCTTTCAGTTAAACCGGTTTTTGGAGTCTTCAACAGATTTGCAACATCCGTAATCAGCGTATTATCATTTTGAATTGTTGTGACTGCTGTGTTACCAGTTAAAGCTTCAACACGACGGACGCCAGCGGCGATACTACTTTCACTCACCAATTTAACAAAACCGAGTTCACCGGTTGCTTCCACGTGTGTGCCGCCACATAACTCTACACTATATTCACCCGCTTGTACAACACGAACGATGTCACCATACTTGTCACCGAAAAATGCTAATGCACCTTTATCTTTTGCTTGATCCAACGTCATTTCATTGATGGCAAGCGTGTCATTACAACGAATTTTCTTGTTCACATAGATCTCAATATCGCGGAGCTGCTCCGAAGAAACAGCTTCATAATGGTTAAAATCAAACCTTAATCTCCCAGCTTGAACGAGTGAACCTGCTTGTCCGACGTGTGTGCCGAGAATATTTCGTAATCCACTGTGGAGTAGATGTGTTGCGGTATGGCTGACGGCTATGGAATTGCGACGGTTACTATCAATCTGCGCTTTTACTGTGGTAAACGGAGTAATCTCACCTTCAATAACTTTGCACTTATGCACGAATAGGTCAGGAGAAGGTTTTATCGTGTCAAGAACAGCGAGTTTCGCGTTTGAACTCTCAAGGATACCCACATCGCCGACCTGTCCACCCGATTCTCCATAAAAAGGTGTGCGGTCAAGTAGAACGGATACCTCTTCATCTTGCTTTGCCATTGCGACTGATTCAGTTCCAGCAATCAATGCCACAACTTCTGCATCTGTACTATGGTTTGCATACCCAACAAATTCTGTGCTTCCAGTTTCTTTAAGCACTTCTGCATAAACAGCGATTTCATCATCTTTCGCACCCCTACCTATGGCTTGCCATGCAGCGCGTCCACGTGCACGTTGTTCAGACATACTGTCTTCAAAACCGGGTTCGTCTACAGTAAACCCTTGTTCACGCGTCAGAAGTTGAGTGAGATCAAGTGGAAAACCGAATGTATCGTATAACTCAAAGGCGCGTTTTCCATCAAGTTGTGTTTCCCTATCGGCTTTAAGCGTGTCAATAGACTCCTCAAGCATGTCCAACCCACGTGCCAGCGTCTGATGAAATCGATTTTCCTCTGCCTGAATTGTGCGTGTAATAAACTCCTTACGTGGCAAAACATCAGGAAAAACATCACCGAGCAGCGAAATGACCTTATCAACGAGACGATAAATGAACGGTTCATTCATCTCTAATTTCTTGCCATATAATACTGCGCGCCGTAATATACGGCGTATTACATAACCTCTTCCATCATTAGAAGGCATTACACCATCACCGATAGCAAAAGTTAAACAACGGATATGGTCAGCGATCACTCTATGTGGTAACCCATTGATGTCATGTGAGTAGGTGGAACTCGTCATATCCGAAATTGTATTAAGTAGCGGTGTAAACAAGTCTGTCTTGTAGTTTGAATCAACTCCTTGCAGTACAGAGGTAATTCTTTCAAAACCCATGCCCGTGTCTACGTGAGTGGCAGGAAGTGGTTCAAGTGTTCCATTTTGATCGCGATTGTATTGAATAAACACAAGATTCCAAAATTCTCTGAATCGCTCACTTGTGTTGGGAGCAGCATCAGGATCGTTTGCAGTTTCAGGGAATGCATCCACGCCTAAATCAACAAAAAGTTCGCTGCACGGACCGCACGGACCTGTTTCTCCCATTTCCCAAAAGTTGTCCTTATCACAGCGGCGAATGCGGGCAAGCGGTAAATCGGTCTCTTGAAGCCAGAATTTTTCTGCTTCATCGTCTTCAAGGTAAACTGTTGCCCAGAGCAGTTCTTCGGGAATTTTCCACAATTCTGTCACTAATTCCCAGGCAAAAGCAATTGCCTCCTGTTTGTAATAATCTCCGAAGGACCAGTTTCCGAGCATCTCAAAAAAAGTGTGATGGCTCGACGAATGCCCAACTTCTTCAAGGTCATTGTGTTTCCCGCTGACGCGCAGACATTTCTGTGTGTCTACTGCCCTCGTTGTCCTATACCAAGAAAGACATCTTTGAATTGGTTCATACCCGCATTGGTAAACAACAACGTAGGGTCACCCGCCGGAATCAACGAGGCACTTGGAACAACTGTATGCCCTTTTTTGTGGAAATATTCTAAAAAACTCGCTCTAATTTCATCTGATGTCATAATATTTTGACCTGCCCCATAAATCCAATTATAGTTTATTTTTTCAGAGAAGTCAAGACAAAAGAGATGTTTACTTGTTCAATTTATACCAGATTAACGCGATTGGTAGCGCGAGGTCCCCGTGCCTCGCAATGCTAACTGCTACGTAGAAAACTTCTATTCAAGTTAATTTGGTATTAGAATCATAGAACCTGCTCAATTACCTGCAAAATAACTTCTGGTTCAAAACCACGTCTTGCCAGAAACCCGTGTAGTCGACGTTTTGCAACATGAATTGGCAATCGTTTGTACTGTTTCGCACGTTTTTGGGCAATTTGAAAAGCTAATTTTGACTCTTCTTCACTCTTAACCGCAGCGAGGACCTGTTCTGCTATTTCTCGGTCAACTCCTTTGTCGATCAATTCCTGTTTTAGTACAGTTCGTCCCTTCGGATTTGACTTTTGCCGACGTTGTATCCAGTTTTCTGCATACAGCCGGTCGCGAATATGTCCTGAATGAATTAATTCCGCGATGATTGTTTTGACCGCTTGTTCTCCAAATCCTTCTCGTTCAAGTTCTCGCGTCATTTGGGTTTTGCTGTAAATGTTTTCACGTAGTAAATCAAGTGAATAATTTTTAGCGCGCATCGCCTCGTCTGCAGCAATAAGTTTTTCAATAACTTCCGCTTCAATTTCTAAACCAATTCGTAACCCAAATTTTTCTACAAGTGCTGAAGGGATAACAACAAAAGGCTTGTCGTCTAAGAAAATCTCGTGATGTGAGGGGTGTTTATGTTGTTCTTGAATATGTGTAATTTTTTGTTTCATGTGTCTTGATTTCAAAATGTATGGACAGATATATAAATCCATCCACACATTATTTACACTGGAACCGTGAAATATTGGTAATTGCTTCAAAATTATTGAAACCTTACCTGGAGAAAATTCGGTTATTCTCCGCCGTTAGTGCCTGCCCAAAGCGCGCCACGTTGAAGAAGAGTAGCAAACATATCATGCTGACAAGCTGCCGGATCATGACCAAGTGCGAGATAAAATACTTGGCCTTTACCCCAATTCTTTGTCCAGGCAACGGGCATCGCTCCACCTTTCCACAACGCGGATGCAAGCACATGATTGCGTGGGTCGTAATCGAGGATGTACTGTTCATCCGTGACGACGAATTCATCAAGACCTTGCGTGATTTCGTGTTCATTATTGACAATACTGACCTGATAGTCACGGTAACGTGGATGTGTAGTAAAATAACCACCTACCATTGAACGATATTCTGGACATCCACGGAAAGAATCAGCGGCTGAATGTATACCGACATAGCCTTTTCCTGAAGCGATATGGTTTAGCAAGCCGTTCTTCTGTGCATCTGAAATTTCGCCAACCGTATAATAAAAAACAATAAGGTCATACGGATCTAAGTTCGGTGATACCAATGCGTCAAGATCGTCCTCAACTTTGGTAATCTCAAATTCGTCTCGTTGCAAGAGAGCCTTCTCAATTTCTTCGCCACAGCCTTTCCAGTTGTGAATTGCACCACCTGCAAAGACAAGTGTATTAATTTTCGCCATTTATAGCCTCCTTGATGATTGATAGTCAAATTATATCATATTTACATCAAAAAATCAAACGTAGTTATTTTCGAATTATAATCAGTGTCGTTGACAATTTCAAGGTTGCATGATATAATCTATTTAGAATTAGCGGTAGATTCATGATATTTTTCACACTCAATTGTGAAATTAGAAGATTATAATTCACAATCATTGTAGATAGATTATCACCCGTAAATTGTGGAATATTAAGTTTAAAAAAACAGAAACCTAAAACTTTGGAGAACAATATATGAAATCCTATAGGCAAATCGTAGAGGAGGCAAAAACAGAAATTCCGGAAGTGACTGTTGCTGACGTGAAAACGGAGCGGGAGGATGGAAGCGACTTTGTGCTTCTGGATGTTCGCGATGAAGATGAGTATCGCGCGGGCTATATCCCCAATGCTGTTCACGTTACACGTGGCATGCTGGAATTTTCCGTTGAAGATTATATTCCAGACCGTGACCAAAAGGTCGTGGTTTATTGTGCTGCAGGACTACGTTCGCTTCTTGCTGCAAAATCGCTTCGCGAAATGGGGTATACAGATACCGTATCCATGGCAGGAGGATACCGTGATTGGTCAGCAGCTGGATTCCCAACAGCACAAGATAAAGAGATGTCTCATGAGCAGCTTGATCGTTACAGTCGCCACTTTATGCTCACAGAAGTTGGTGAACGTGGGCAAGCAAAACTGCTTGATGCGAAGGTCTTACTTGTCGGCGCGGGAGGATTAGGTTCACCCGCGGGTATTTATCTTGGGGCTGCTGGCATCGGACACATGGGCATTATTGATTCAGATGTGGTAGAGTTAAGCAACCTGCAGCGTCAGATTCTACACCGTACAGAATCTGTCGGCACACCGAAAGTTCAGTCCGCAACAACGACTATCAAGTCGCTTAATCCAGATGTTGAGATTACACCGTATGATCTCCGTTTGACTGCCGACAATGTTGAAGAGATTTTTTCTGAATATGACCTAATTGTAGATGGATGCGATAACTTTGCGACCCGTTTTCTCGTGAACGATGCTGCCGTACTGATGAATAAGCCAATCGTTCACGGTAGTATTTTCCAGTTTGAGGGACAGGTCACCCTCTTTAAACCGAATGAGGGTCCGTGCTACCGATGCATGTATCCCACACCGCCACCACCCGGCCTGGTGCCAAGCTGAAGTGAGGCTGGTGTCCTGGGCGTGCTCCCAGGTATAATTGGCGTGATGATGGCAACTGAAGCGATAAAGTATATTATCGGTATTGGTGAACCGCTTATCGGTAGGCTTATCCTTTATGAAGCACTCAGTATGACATATCGTGAAATGAAAACCATTCGTGATGAAAATTGCCCGTTGTGCGGTGATAACCCAGTTATTACAAAACTAATTGACGATTACGATGTGGCTGCAGAGAATCCCGATACCTTCCTTCCTGCTGCTGATTAATATTTTGTATTAAATTACTTCAAATCGTATGGACGGGTCCTCGTACCCGTCCATGATTCTAAAAGGAGAATTTCAGATGTTACCTTTAACCAAGTTGGAGCATAATTGTGTGTAGGCGCGCACTTCACGTACCTCTTTCAGCGATATTGTTTGAAATAAGTACTATAAAGACTATTTGAAAACATAAGGCATTATGAAAAAAGAACCGGAAATACTTGACTTTTTCGGCATACCGATTGGGCACTTTCCTGACCGAAGCACGCGATGGTTGTTCCAAAATAAAGATTTCGTCCAAGACTTGTTAGAAATCCTTGCGAGCGAACTAGTGGAATGTATTGATTTCGATCGTCTCTCACAGATTAACAGGAGTTTTATTCCCGACACGCTTCGAGAGCAAGAGTCTGACATGGTGTTTAGCGTGCCTTTCCGGACTAAATCAGGAACAGATGAACTGCTTATCTACATCCTCATTGAACACCAATCCACGGTCGACCCTATAATGGGTTTCCGGGTACTGTTTTACATGATGCAAATCTGGGATTTTCAACGCAGAGAGTGGGAGTCCAACAATGTGCCCAAAAGTCAGTGGCGTTTCCGACCGATCCTCCCGATTGTGTATTACACGGGCGAAAAGCGGTGGAGCAACCCACTAACCCTTGATGCAATAATGGATATGCCCGATGTGCTCGCGCGGTTTGTCCCAAAATTTGATACGCTGTTTCTAAGTGTAAATGAAACAGAGGCAGCGGACCTAAAGAAAACTGACCATCCATTAGGATGGTTACTAACGGTTCTTCAAAAGGAAAATGCTGATACGGAAACGCTAAGCACTACGTTGTTTGAAGCACTATCGTACCTTGAGACGCTTGATGAAACAAAAGCATCGCAGCAACGCAAGGCGTTTGCCTATTTGGTTTTGTTAATTTTAAATCGGCGGCCCGCTGAAGAACATAAAGACTTAATAGCACTCGTTGAGCAGCATGCTCATGATATGGAGGTAGAAAACATGGCACAATCAATTATTGAACTAACCAGAGAACAAGGCGAAAAACAAGGCAGAGAACAAGGCAGAGAACAAGGCAGAGAAGAAGCGAAACGGGAAGCAATCATCAAACTGCTACAATCCCGATTTTCTGCTGTTCCTGAGTCTGTTAGAAACGAGATTAACTTAATACAGAGTCTTGAACATCTTGATTCGATCTTTGACAAAGCATTGACCACAGAGACGCTTGATGAAATTGGGTTGCAAAACCACGATGACTAAAAGTTTTTTTTACAATAGAGGGTGGAGAAATGCTAAGCAAAATGTTGCTTGAAATGTCAAAACAAATTGACGATCCTGAGAAAGAAGAAGCGGGAGTACGACATAAAGCGATTCAGTATCTGGTCATGCTAGTCCTATATCGTCGACCCGCTGAAGAACATAAAGACTTAATAGCACTCATTGAGCAGCATGCCCATGATATGGAGGTAGAAAACATGGCACAATCAATCATTGAACTAACCAGAGAACAAGGCGAAAAACAAGGCGAAAAACAAGGCGAAAAACAAGGCGAAAAACATGCAAAACGGGAAAACATCATCAAACTGCTACAATCCCGATTTGATGATGTTCCTGAGTCTTTTACCAACGAGATTAATTTAATACAGAGTCTTACCCGCCTTGATTCTATCTTTGACAAAGCATTGACCGCAGAGACGCTTGATGAAATTGGGTTGCAAAATCACAACAGTTAATACCGAATTTGATTGGGAATGTAGAGTATTCGTTGTCTGAATCTCGGGTTTGCATGAAATTAAGAGAAAGGGGACTTGCTTATGCCGAAAAAACCTATTAAACATTATGAACATACCGACAAACTTCCTAATAATCCAACCCAAGAACTAAGCGGCTTTGCCGAAAACGATGACTTCGCACCGACACGTTATCCACGTGATATTGCCTTAGACCCCCAATTGGTCTGGAAAGGCAAGGACCAGCAAAACGATGATGATCTTGAGGTGCAAGCCGTTCCTATCTACATTCAGGAGCATATTCAACCGCAAGCAATTATTGAAGCAATCCGCGCACATGAGCAGAAAAAATCAGATCAGATTGGAAATCTCTTTGAAGGGTTCGACAACCTTGACTTCAACCAGAAAATTGAATTCTACCAACACGAACAGAATTGGCATAACCGTTTTATTTTAGGTGATTCGCTTGCGGTGATGAACTCACTTGCAGAAAAGGAACAGTTCAAGAAACAGGTGCAAATGATCTACATTGATCCTCCGTATGGTGTCAAGTTCAAGAGTAACTGGCAAGTTAGCACCCGAAAACGCGAAGTTGAGGATTCTACAGAAGACGTTACACCACAACCTGAACAAGTAAAAGCGTATCGCGATACATGGGAGCTCGGTATACATTCTTATCTTGCTTACTTGCGTGACCGTCTCACCGTTGCCTGTGAATTGCTCACAGATAGCGGAAGTGTATTTATTCAGATTAGCGAAAAGAACGTTCACCAAGTCCGATGCTTATTAGACGAAGTATTTGGACATGATAATTTTGTTGCAACAATCACCGTTGCACGTGGTAATACAACTTCTTCAATTGGGCTGCCATTAGTCGCTGATTACCTGCTATGGTATGCGAAAAACAAGAAAGAGATAAAGTATCGACAACTCTATATGAAAAGAGATGAACGGACACCTGATCCACTTCTTAAATCTTATACACAAGTTGAATTATCAGATGGAACACGTCGTGGGATGACACAAAAGGAAATAGAAAATCCCGCATTGTTGCCTCAAGAGAGTCGTCGGTTTGCAAATTATCATTTAACGTCACAGAGTAGTGGAAACGAAGCACCACCACCTTACAAATTTGAAGGTAAGCTTTTTACTACTACAAACGGTAGGAGTTGGGCGACTAGCCTTAGTGGATTAGAACGTCTTGACAAACAAGGTAGACTTAGGGGTCCAGGAAAGGTACTTTACTATATCCGATATGCTGCTGATTTACCTGGACGTGCAATTGCCAATGTGTGGACAGACACTCTTGGCAGTTCAGGAAAAATATACGTTGTCCAAACTAATGCAAAAGTTGTCCAGAGATGCATGCTCATGACAACGGATCCGGGGGACTTAGTCCTTGATCCGACGTGTGGCAGCGGTACAACCGCTTATGTAGCAGAACAGTGGGGAAGACGTTGGATAACGGTAGATACGCTACGCGTTTCGCTTGCTTTGGCACGCACCCGTCTTATGTCTGCTAAATTTCCCTACTATCGACTTGAAGATGCAGACGACATCAAGCAGGGGTTTACCTACGAAACAGCTACCCAAATCAATCTCACGGATATGACGAATAACCCTGAGATCGACAGTATCCATGCAGAATATGCCGAGAAATTAGATCCGCTCCGTGCCGAAATGAACCGCCTTATCGGAGAAAACTGGGAAGAGTGGGAAGTGCCAACTGAAACTGATACGGAATGGAATACGGAATTTCAGAAACTGCATCGTCAATGGCTCTCACTCAAACGCGAACGCCAATTGACGATGGATGCCTCAACTGCGAAACGTGCAAAAAGTAAAACTCTTTATGATCAACCCTATCAAGACAAAAAACGGATTCGTGTCACAGGACCCTTCACGGTAGAAAGTCTATCTCCACATCTTGCTCTTGAACTGTCAGAGACCGATCAAACTTTGCTATCCTCGGTTAACCCAGAGTCAGCACAAGATTACCATAAACATATTCTTGAGCACCTCAAAACAGGCACAGTAGAAAATCTTTTAAAAAAACTGAGCATCAAATTTGACTGGTTAGAGGAACTTCCTGGTGAATGGCTCCATGCCGAAGGTGTACATACAAAAGAAAACGGTGAAACAGTGAGCGTTGTTATCAGCATCGGACCACAGTATAGCACAGTGGGAAACCAATGGATAAATGAAGCTGCCAAGGAGGCAGTGCGCCGAATCCCTAAGTTTGATCTACTTATTGTTGCGGGTTTTAATTTTGAAGGTTACACTGCTGGTAAGGATATGCGTTTGGGCAGACTCACTATTCTTCCTGTAAAAATGAGTCGTGAATTAATGGTGCGCGAGCTTAAAAACACGGGTGAGGGCAATCTATTCATGGTGTTCGGAGAACCGGACATTGATATTGTGGATAATAAAGACGGCACCCTCTCTGTCAAACTTCTGGGTGTAGATGTATATGATCCGGTGAAAGGATTACTCCGTTCGAAAACGCCAGAAGACATTGCGTGTTGGTTCATTGATACTGATTACAACGGAGAAGCGTTTTTTGTGCGGCATGCATATTTCACAGGTGAAAACGAACCTTATAAGCAGCTGCAAAAAGCATTAAAAGCGGAGATTAATGAGGAGGCGTGGGAGGCACTTTATCGTACAGAAAGTCTTCCGTTTGCCAAGCCTGAGTCTGGCAAAATTGCGGTGAAGGTCATCAATCATTTTGGTGATGAGGTGATGAAGGAGTATAAGGTTTAGCGGTTTAAAGTAGGTGTTGGGTGTTACTTTTCCTCGTGAAAACGGAGGCAGAAAAAATGATTACACACATACGAATGAAAAACTTTAAGTCTTGGGCAGATAGTGGTAAGGTTGAACTTGCGCCGTTAACAGGCTTTTTCGGCACAAATAGTTCTGGGAAGAGTAGTCTATTGCAGATGCTGCTATTGCTTAAGCAGACAACAGAACGTGAAGATGTGAATGAGGTTATCTACTTTGGCAGTGAAAGTTCGTTGGTAAATCTGGGAAGTTTCGACGAAGTGATCCATGGGCATAAAGATGACCAATTTCTTGAGTTAGAGTTTGGATGTATACTCCAAAAACCTTTTACTGTGGAAGTCATGGGGAGTAAACCTGACGGTCAACGAGGGCATGTTCAAGTGCCATTTGATATTTTTTCTTTTAATACATCAATTGGAAAGGCAACACGCGGTCCCTACGTTGAATGTATTCGTTACAGTTTTAACTCCTGTGATTTAACAGAAGTAAAATGGGAAAACCAAACTTTGTCCTATATAAATTTACTTAAGGAGCAAGTAAGAATAAGCGATGTAATACAAGACTGTTATGGTTATACATCATCAAATAAGATTTTAAAACAACTTTCGACCTCTTTTGAAAAGGTGTTTTCTGATCTCTACTATCTTGGTCCCTCGCGTGTGGATTCACGACGACACTATTCTTGGAGTGGCGGACATCCTAAACACATTAAGCAGTGGGGTAATCAAGCCATTGATGCACTTCTTTCGGCACGGGTCCGAAATTTAAAAACATCAGATAAGACAGCAGATGTTCCCATTGAAGAAAGAGTTTCATTTTGGCTACAAGAAATGGATTTAGCGCATACGTTTTCACTTGATTGGACGGGTGAAGGGGATAGAAAAAATTATGAAGTCCGTATACAAAAAACTCCCTCCAGTCCTCCGGTTACATTAGTTGATATGGGTTACGGTTTATCTCAATTTTTACCGGTGTTAGTTCTTTGTTACTATTCGCCGGAGGGTTCAACCTTAATTTTGGAGCAACCCGGCATTCATCTCCATCCGATGGTTCAATCCCAACTCGCGGATCTTCTAATAGAGGTAGTCAACGAACGAAAACTGCAGATTTTAGTTGAAAGCCACAGTGAACACCTGTTAACTCGTTGGCAAAGACGAATCGTCGAAGAAAGGATTGCTGCAGATCAGACTGCATTCTATTTTTGTCGGAACGATGAAGGGGTTTCTGAAATTGACGAGTTAGATGTAGACGAAGCGTCTGGGGATATCAAGAACTGGCCAGAGAACTTCTTCGGTAATGTCATGGGGGATATGTTTGCGATGACAGACAAACAGGTTGAAAGCATAGCAGAAAAAGGAACGGAGAATTAATGGACGCAGTTATTATTGATACGAATGTCTTGGTAGTTGCAAACGGCAAGGCTGCTGCGCCGCAGGCATCTGACAAATGCATTACACTTTGCAGGGCACGGCTTGCTGAAATACTTAGAGGTCCAGAAATGGTTTTACTTGATGACAAGAAACGATTTATCCAAGAGTACAGAAACAATCTAAACGAAAAGGGACGCGGACACGGCGATCGGTTTTGGCTGGAATTGAAGAGAAGATTTTATAATCCAAAAAGTTATCCCGAAACGGTTATCACGGTTCGTATTATACCGTTAGCTGGAAACGGCACCGAATTTGAAGAATTTCCTAATGATGATGCTGCGTTGAAAGACTTCCATAAAAAAGATAAAAAATTTGTTGCTGTTGCCATTGTTTACCAACGCGACTTTGAAGATGAAGCACCTATCCTAAAAGCAGAAGATAGGGGTTGGGATGAATTTAAAACCGCCCTGGCTGCCCATCGTGTTTACGTTCATGCTATCTGTAAGGACAACACCTAAAGACCTTTTGATATAAGATAACGTTGGAACACTGTTATGCAGAGACCTATAAAAAATCTTGCACCGTGTGCTAAATGTGCGTCTATCCTACTTAATTGTCTGAATCGCGAATTATACTGAGCATGAGGAAAGGAAAAATGATTACACATATACAGATGAAAAACTTCAAGTCGTGGAAAGATAGCGGTGAGGTCCAGCTTGCGCCGTTGACAGGCTTTTTTGGGACAAATAGTTCTGGGAAAAGTAGCCTATTGCAGATGCTGCTGTTGCTTAAGCAGACGATTGGAACGGAGGAAGTTATCTTCTTCGGTGACGAAAATTCCCTCATTTATCTTGATACTTTCCGCGATATAGTTAATATTCCAGATCTACCGGTTGAATTAGGATTTAGTTGCAAACTTGAACAACCGCGTCCTATTTATACCACTCTGAAAGATGAGCCACCGTCAATCTTGATGATGGAAGGTTTCACATTTGATACAACACTTAGCGAAGCCATGAGAAGACCAATTGTTGAAAACTTTCGCTACCGTATCAATCAGAATGGTATTTTGGAACTTGTTTGGGAGAGGCAGGAACTTGCCTTCGGCAATCAAATAGAGGGAGATAGTTTTGAAACTGCTCCGCTAAAAAACATTAAAAATTGCTTCGGTGTTCCATTAACATTGAGAGGAAAACCTCACCGTTTTTTGCTTCAGTTTTCATCTGCCTTTGAAGAACTATTTTCTGATGTCTATTATCTTGGCACAACTCGGAATATTCCCTTACGGCACTATCGTCGGTCAGGTTTGCCACCAAGAGATACAGGACTTTGGGTCAATAACGATATTGACAAGTTGATCTTAGCATGTTTGAGAGAACAAGAATCACTCCATCAAGAAACCCAAATTCCACTTGAAAAACAGATATCAAAATGGCTCCAAAAATTGGGTATAGCCTATGCCATTTCAATTGCCCTGATAGGTTCCCGAAATCATATCAGATATGAAGTTCGCATCCAAAAAAGTCAAATGGGTGAAATGATGATCCCTATTAACATCGGAGGCGGGTTTACAGAACTTTTACCTGTGCTTATGCTTTGCTACTGTGTTCCAGAAGGGTCAACACTGATTCTGGAGCATCCGGGTAGTCTCCTCCATCCGATGGTTCAATCCCAACTCGCGGATCTGTTAATAGAGGTTGTCACTGAACGAAAACTCCAGATTTTAGTAGAAAGCCACAGTGAACATCTGTTAAATCGTTTGCAGCGGCGCATTGCTGAAGAAAAGATTAGCGTTGATCAAACTGCTCTCTATTTTTGTCGGAACGATGAAGGCGTTTCTAATATTGAACGCTTAAAAATGGATGATTTCGGTAACATCTCAAACTGGCCAGAAAACTTTTTTGGTAACGAGATGGGAGACCTTTTTGCAATGACAAAGGCGCAAAGCGAACGTCGAAAGAGAGCGGAGGGTGAATGAACGCTGTTATCATAGATACGAACGTTATCGTCATTGCAAATGATACGGATGATGAACGTGCAGATTGTAGAGACCACTGTCAAGATCGACTTGAGCAGATTCTCTCTCGCCCCGAAAAAGTGGTCGTTGACGACGATTGGCGAATTCTCGGAGAGTACGATCACAATACAAATCCCAACACCCGAAAAGGGGTTGGCGATCTTTTTGTGAAAATGTTACTGCAAAATCAGAGTAACCCGAACGTCTGCGCAATGGTACATATCACGCCATTAGCGGGAAACGGCACCGATTTTGAAGAGTTTCCCAACGATGATGGCGCGTTAACGGGTTTCCACAAGAATGATCGGAAATTTATCGCTGTTGCCTTTGCACATCAGCGAGACGCTGGAGAAATCCCAACTATCTTATTGGCAATAGATAGAGGTTGGCTTGAATTTATGAACGCGCTTGTAAGCCACGGAATCAACGTTGACCTTATCTGTGAAGAGGACATCCAACGTCCACGTCAAGACTAAAAGAAGGTATCCAAATGTCAAAAGTTACCATAGAAAACCCTGTTATCAACAGCCCTTTTGAAGAACCGCAACGGCACTTCATATTTACTGACCGCGGAATCACCGAAGATATTACTGAGGGTAGACGTAGAAGTGAATACTTTATCCCAATGCCGAAACCGAAAAAACAGTCACAGGACGCGCAAATGACACTGCTTCCCGACGCAGAACTTCGGGAGGCGAATGTGTTTATCAACAAAGTGCGCGCCCAAGTGACAGCATGGCGGAATAGCGGTTATCCTGGCGTAACCCCAACGACAAAAAGATTGCTTGCGTATTGGAACAACTCTGAAAACGAACCGCGCCTCTTTTTCTGTCAACGCGAGGCTGTAGAAACTGCTATCTATCTCAACGAGTGTGAAAATAAAAATAGAGATAATTCATTTTACAAAGAACTTTTGAGATCGAACGAGGAAGCAAATCCTGATTTATACCGAATTGCATTCAAGATGGCAACAGGCACCGGTAAGACGGTAGTCATGGGAATGCTAATCGTGTATCACACGTTGAACAGAATAGCGAATCCTCGAAGTACTCTCTTCTCTGATGCGTTTCTCATAGTCACCCCCGGAGTAACAATTCGGGACAGACTCCAGGTCCTCCTGCCTGAAAACCCTGAAAACGACTATCGGAAAATGAAACTACTCCCAAACGGGGACTTTGACGCGCTCTGTCAAGCGAAAATAGTGATTACGAACTATCATGCTTTTCAGACCCGAAAAAAGGAAAAATTGAGCAAAGTAAGTGGGCAGGTTCTGGGAAAAGAAAGTACGAAAAATTTCACGGAAACACCGGATGAGATGGTGGCTCGTGTCTGCCGGAGTCTCGGTAGAAAGAAAAATATTATTGTGCTGAACGATGAGGCGCATCACTGTTACCATCGTAAAAAGGATGAGAAATCAGACTTAACCGAAGACGATGTACGTTTGTGGATAGGTGGAATTGAAGCGGTGAAATCGAAACTCAATATAAAAATGGTTTATGATTTATCTGCAACGCCATTCTTTCTGAGTGGATCGGGTTATTCAACTACTACGCCGAGTGGGAAGAAGCTCAAAGAAGGTGTTCTGTTTCCGTGGGTAGTGTCAGATTTTGCGTTGATAGATGCAATAGAATGCGGAATCGCGAAGGTGCCGCGTGTTCCTGTGGCTGATGATACAATGAGAGGCGACCCGATTTATCGCCGTCTTTGGGAAATTATTCGTACTAAACTGACCGGTATTTCGACGGAAGGGGAACCGCAGCTGCCGCAAGAATTGGAAACAGCACTCCAAAGCCTCTATGCCAATTATGAAAAGGCATACGACCTCTGGCAGAAAGATCAGAACGGATTAACACCACCTGTCATGATTGTCGTTTGCAATAACACGAAAGTTTCTAAACTCGTTTACGACTGGATTGCCGGATGGGAGAAACTGACTGCTGATGGAGAGAAGGTAATTGTCAAAGGGAATCTGCCGATTTTCAATAACGAACAGGACGGTGAGTGGAGTGAAAAGTTAAGCACACTAATCATTGATAGCAACCAGTTGGAATCTGGTGAAACATTGAGAGGTGCGTTTAGGGAAGCAGCCAAAACACAGATAGAACAGTTCAAACGTAGGCTGAATGTAGAAAAAGTTTCAGATGAGGAAATATTGCGTGAAGTGCTAAATACCGTTGGTAAAAAAGATAAACTTGGGGAGCAGATTAAGTGTGTCGTCTCAGTGTCAATGTTAAGTGAAGGATGGGATGCAAGGCGGGTTACGCATATCCTTGGTGTACGTGCTTTTAGCACACAGCTGCTCTGCGAACAGGTTGTCGGCAGAGGTTTGCGCCGTTCTACTTACGATGTAGAAAAAACATCTATTTCTGTTAATGACAATGAGATAACACTTGAAACCTTCCCTCCGGAATACGCGGAGGTATATGGGGTTCCATTTTCATTTATTCCTGCTACAGGGAGTGGAAGAGCGATACGTCCTAATCCTGTGATAGAAGTAAAAGCTTTACCTGAAAGGAAAGCGAAGTGCGAAATCACATTCCCGAGAATTGTCGGATACCGTCCCTGCCTCCCACCTGACAAGTTGGATGCCGTTTTTACTGAAGATTCCCACTATGAACTTTCTACTGCTGAGAT
The DNA here is from genome assembly GCA_965237835.1 of Candidatus Poribacteria bacterium. Classification (GTDB taxonomy): domain Bacteria; phylum Poribacteria; class WGA-4E; order WGA-4E; family WGA-3G; genus MSPOR6. The sequence continues at coordinate 4,788,634 of OZ250160.1, forward strand.
TCCATCTAAAATAGAAATTGAGGCTATTACTGGTGTGATAAAAGAGGTTGAATTGCCCTATCTGTCAAAATTCCGCAGCCAGCAAACAGAGTTCTATCTCACCAGAGTACTTATGGAAAATTATCTATGTGACAGTGATAATAAATCGAAATGGTGGCTTTTTCCACAGTTACTTCGTATCACGCGCCGATGGATGCAAGAATGTGTTACCTATAAAGACAACACCTATCCTCAGTTTTTTCAGATTGGCGAAATCGCACGGAAGGCTGCATTTCGGATTCACATGGGGATTCTCAGGTCAGGACAACAGGTCCAAAGCACTGATTCTGAAAACAGTGACCCACAAAAGACATTTCTACCGATTTTTTCACAATCTTCTCGTATAAAAGGACGTACCGGATCTACAGCAGACGTTGATTTTGAAACCTCACGACCAACATGGGAAACAAAACCTGAGAAATGCCACATATCGCATGTTGTCGCCGACACTGACTCTTGGGAGCAGAAAACCGCGCAAGCATTAGAGCAGATGAAAGAGGTAAACGCTTATGTCAAAAACCACAACTTGGGTTTTACGATTCCTTACATCAATCACAACGGGGAAAGTCGCCAATATGTTCCCGACTTTATTGCCCGCATTCAAAGAGGAGAAAGCAGTTCCACCGATGAAAATGTGAACCTGATTCTTGAAGTTTCTGGGATGCCGAGGGAAGATAAAGTTCAGAAAGTCAACACTATCAAAAATATATGGTTACCAGCAGTGAACGGTTGTACCGAGTTTGGGAACTGGGATTTTCTTGAAATCACCGATCCGTGGAACATTCAGAATAATATCCGCCAACATTTGAAGGAAAATGCGTCGTAACTACCGACTCCTCATCCTACTTTCCCCAGTTATATTCTGGCTTGTCTGTTTCTTTCTTCTTCCACTCATCTCTGTATTCATCTATAGTTTTCTGGAACGTGAAACTTATGGTGGAATAAAGTGGATCTTCACTTTAAGAAACTATCAACGTTTGTTCGATGGACTCTATCTCAGCATACTCTGGCGTTCCGTATCAACAGCCTTCGTCTGCACAGCAATTTGCCTCATAGTTGGCTATCCTTTCGCCTATTATTTGGCGTGCTACAAACCGAAATGGCGGAATGTCTTGTTACTGCTCGTGGTAGTGCCATTTTGGATAAACTTCCTGATCCGCACCTACGCGTGGATACTGATTCTACGCACAGAAGGACTTCTAAACAGTTTTTTAGCCCTTCTGATTCCAGATTTCCAACCGTTAGAACTTTTAAATACACCAATCGCAGTACAGATAGGGTTGATTTACGGTTATCTACCGTTTATGATTCTGCCACTGTATGCTGCTTTAGAGCAGTTGGATATGTCACTGATAGATGCAGCGAAGGATTTAGGTGCATCACCACGGCATGCTTTTTGGCATATAACCTTACCGCTAAGTCTTCCCGGCATATTGGCAGGATCAATGTTAGTCTTTATTCCTACGGTTGGCGCATTTCTTACGCCAGATATCCTTGGTGGTGGCAAAGTGAGTTTTATTGGAAATGTCATTGAAAGGCAATTCAGAACTGCAAGAGATTTTCCGTTCGGTGCTGCGCTATCATTTATGCTTATGGGAATAGTGTTAGCAGGAACATTGTTATTTTTCCGTGCATTGCAAAGCAGTGAATCTGCAGAAAATTAGATATGAAAAAACTTCTTGAAATCAATATCTTCTTAGTTTTTCTATTTCTCTACGTTCCGATCTTAGTCGTTGTTGTTTTCTCGTTCAACAGCGGGGATCAGATTTCCGTTTGGGAAGGTTTCTCGCTTGGATGGTATTCGAAACTGTTCAAGAACTCGGATGTGTGGCGGGCATGCAAAAATAGTTTGATTATTGCTTGTGTTTCGACATTCATCTCAACAGTCATCGGAACAGCAGCTGCACTAGCAATAGAAAAATATCGGTTTCGGATACGCAATACCTTAATTCGATCACTCTATCTGCCACTAATTATTCCAGATATCGTTTTAGCGATTGCGTTGTTGACATTTTATGTGCAAGTCAAATTTCCACGCGGATTAACGTCAGTAATTTTTGCGCATGTAGTTTTCAATATTGCCTATGTTACAATTGTAGTCCGCGCGCGTTTACAAGGATATGATGACACGATAGAGGAGGCAGCACTTGACCTCGGTGCAAACAAATGGCAAACGTTCTGGCGAATTACTTTCCCCCTCATCGCACCCGGCATAATCGGCGGGGCACTGCTTGCCTTCACACTCTCTTTTGATGACTTTGTCATCACTTTTTTTACTGCGGGAGTTGGATATACAACGTTGTCAGTGCATATCTTCAACAGCCTTAAGTTCGGTATTACGCCAGAGCTTAACGCTATTTCAACTATGATGTTAGTAAATTCAATCGTGTTCATCTTACTATTCCTATGGTTTCGAACACAAAACACGCAAACAAGTTAACGAAATACTTCAAATTATGGTATAATGTAATCAGTATGAATATCCAAAAACTTCAATTATATATCCAAATTCTCTTATTATTGTGTGCAATCGGTCTAATATCAGCCTGTGATACAGACAACTTACTGAACATAGATAGGGAGATGCTCACAATTGATTTAGCATCCGATTCGCGAACGCTCAATATCGGTGATACCACTACCATCACTGCATCGGTGGATTATTCTGGCAATTCATCCGTGCTGGTTTATGAATGGGATGCAAACGGTGGTAGGATTGTGGGAGATGGGACAAACGTTGTTTATGTTGCTCCCGAATCAACTGGCACATATACGATAACCCTTAAAGTCACTGACGGAACAGTAACGGAGTGGGGCGACATTCAGATTCAGGTAAATGTTGGCAATGCTATTGTCGCAATGCCAAACCGTTATTGGCAAGGGAACACCTTCACACAGACGTTGACATATCGGTTGAACGTTGAAGAACTGTTTCGCGAGAACATCACATTGCGATATGAAATCTTGCAGGACACAGCACTTGCAGGTGCATTTCTAAATATTGCTATAAACGGTATTTCTGTTGTTCGGAACCGTGAAATTGGCGATGTACAGCCAGCAGAACAGTTACTAATCGCAGACGATGTTGATGTATCGTCAATTCTAACCGCACCCGGCAACTATGAACTTACCCTTACGTTGGAGGTTGTGAACGTAATGCAAGATGCATGGTTGCTACGAAAACTGACGTTCATTGGGGTTGAAGGTTCACTGTCAGAAATACGTTAACACAACAGGAAATAATTTGTGGTATCAAGTAGCCAATCACACACAGTAGTTGACCTGAAGGCAATCCGCGCCAATGCTGAAGCAATAAAGTCTTACACTGGAAAACAGCTAATCGCTGTGGTGAAAGCAGATGCCTACGGACACGGTTCAATTCCCGTTTCAGAGGCATTGCACACAACTGCGGATATGTTTGCAGTGGCAACGGTAGAGGAGGGCATTGAACTGCGTGAGGCAGGCATTCGTAAACCTATCCTTATTCTGTTTAGTCCATTACCTGATTTAGCAGCGGAAATCGTTGCCCACGAATTGACTTCTGCTGTTGACAATTGGGACTTAGCACTAAATCTAAACAAGATTATTGAGGTGAGAAAGCAACGGTCACAACTTGCATCTGCTGAAAAAGTAAAAGTTCACATTGATGTTAATACTGGCATAAATCGCAGCGGGGTGCATTATACCAAAGCAGAACAATTTGTAGAAAGACTAAGAACACTACCTCAACTTGAAGTAGAGGGTATATTTACACACTTTGCCACAGCTAATGAGGCAGATAAGAGTTTTGTACATCTTCAACTAAGTCGGTTTTCATCTCTACTTAATACCGTTACGAATATACTAATAAAGCATGCTGCAAACAGTGCTGCAGTAATGGCAATATCTGAATCTCATTTTGATGCTGTCCGTCCCGGCTTGAGTTTATATGGGATCTATCCAGTAAAAGAAAAACCTATTCCTTTGCAACCTGCCCTCACTTGGAAGACGCATATTGGTTGGATTGATTATATAGAACCAGGGGAAGGTGTAAGTTACGGATTGACATATAAGGCACAGCACAGAACCCGTGTGGCAGGTATACAAGTAGGCTATGGCGATGGATATCCGCGGGCACTATCTGGCATTGGGGAAGTATTAATTGGTGGGGTACGCTGTCCAATTCTTGGTCGTGTTTGTATGGATGTGATGGTAGTGAAGTTGGAGTTATCAGATAACGTATCTGTTGGTGATGAAGTCGTGTTGATTGGAAAACAGGGACAAGAAAAAATCGGAATTAGAGAAATTGCTGAACACGCTAACACAATTCCGTATGAAATCCTTACAAATATAGGAAAACGCGTGAACAGAATTTATTCTTGATGCAAATTAAACATTTTCATATTGAGAACTAAAATAAATGCTAATTGAAATCAAAAACGTATCAGTTATTTTTGGAACAAATCCTGCTTTGAACGAGCTATCTGTAGAATTGGAAGGTGGTGCTATCGGATTACTGGGACCTAACGGTGCAGGAAAAAGCACACTGATTAAGATGCTACTCGGTTTTGTTCAATTGAGCCAAGGGGAGGTAAAGGTATTCGGATTAGATGTGAAAACCGATCAAATGGCTATCCGACAACAGGTAGGCTATATGCCTGAAGACGATTGCTTAATACCTCAGATGAATGCTGTCCAATTAGTTGCTTATGCAGCTCAACTCTGTGGGATGCCGTCACGGGATGCGATGCAGCGCGCTCACGAAGTCCTATATTATGTCGGTCTTGGTGAAGAACGATACCGACTCGTTAGTGGCTATTCAGCAGGTATGCGCCAACGTGTTAAGTTAGCACAAGCCTTGGTGCATGATCCGAAGTTACTACTGCTTGACGAACCAACAAATGGTATGGATACCAGTGGAAGAGAGGAGATGCTCTTACTTGTTCAAGACATTGCTTTGGATAAAGGAATAGATGTCATCTTATCTTCGCATCTCTTGCCTGATGTTGAGTTTGCATGTCAACACGTAATAGCACTTTCTCACGGTAGTCTTGTTGTCCAAGGTCAGATAGAAGAACTCAGGAAGAATCAAGGGCAAGCGTTTGATCTGAAAATTGTAGGTGACCGTGATGCTTACGTTGATGCTTTAGAACATTTTCCTTACGACACGGAATTACGAGCAGATGGGCACGTCCGTGTAACATCGCGTGAACAGGAACAGACTGAAGGAACATTCTTTTTTAAATTGGCACATGAAACAGGTGTCCAACTTCGTCAATTAAGGGAAGTCCAACACTCTCTTGAGGATGTTTTCGCTGATGCTATGGAATTGGAGTAGAAGTTGTCTTTGAGAAACTCCTTTGAAGAAGCGACTACTTACATAGAAAATGGATAAGGAACTTTATAATGAAACGAACTGTTATGATTTTGCTTTGCATGCTCACATGTGTTGTTAGTGTGGGTATCCCAGCGCAGGATGTTGATGTAGTTAATATCCCAGATAAGAATTTGGAACAAGCAATACGAGAAGAAATTGGCATTTCCGATACAATACCATTGACACCTGCACACATGAAAATGTTAAAGCGATTAGTAGCAAACGAACGGTCAATAACAGACCTCACCGGATTAGAATACGCTACAAATTTAGAAAGACTTGGTTTATATAAAAACTATGAGTTAAGCGATATACGTCCAATTGCCGACCTAACAAACTTAAGTTGGTTATCTTTGGCAAGAACGCAAGTCAATGATCTAAGTCCACTTGCCAAACTAATAAATATGAAGGTTCTGTATCTATGGGACACACCTGTCTCAAATTTAGGTCCTTTGGAATCTCTAACGCAACTGGTTGAAATCAATGCTGCGGGATGTCAAATCTCAGATATTTCGCCGCTTGGCGATCTAACAAAATTAAAATCGCTATGGATGCCGAACAATCAGATTAAAGACATTACGCCCCTCAAGAACCTAACACAACTCATTATTTTAAATTTAAGCCGTAACAACATCGTAGATGTCACCGCGTTGGCAAAGTTATCCAACTTGGAAAAATTGTGGATTCAGGGTAATAAGATTGTTGACCATAGTCCACTTGACACCCTCTCTTTACTATACTTTGGACAATTTCTATCTGTTTCATGTTGTGTTTTCAAGTCTTTGCTGATTTTTCATTGAGTTTCGGACAGGAACGTAACTCACAGAAAAAGAATTTCAGGTTCAAGCAAGAGCAGCCCCAGCGGGGCGGAATGTCTATAGGGACATTGTGAACAAACCCTCTTTAGTTTCCCCAGCGGGGCGAAAGGTGTCCCAATAAACCAATATTGATGTCAAAAGTGTTTCTAGTAATCCAGACTATTACTCAAGAACCCTAAAAATTGTCCAAACTATAGTCTCTTTAGATGAGTTTTTGTATGATAGCAGTTGTGTATTACCGAGTTTCTCAATCCATGAACGCATTGAGAATAGGCGTTTTCCGTCTGTTTTTGCAGCGTGGGGTGGGATAGGATGGAGTCCTGTTCTAAACCTTCCTGAAAAGTCAGATTTAGAGCAGATAGCACTTCACGACCTCTATTTTTGCTGTCTGATTTTCGGCCAGGAGTTTCGAGGCACGCCCGAAGGAAAACGTGTTATGGGTGAGATGACGCAAGCAATTGAAAAACGTGATGCATACCTTGCTCAGAATCCTAACATGCTTTTTATTGTTGGATTGGCGATGCGAGAAGCCTATCCGAGAAGTTACCCAGAAGATTCACCTTATTGGCTGCGCGATGAAAATGGAGAACGTATCGTCGCATACAAGGATGGAGCGTTATTCTTAGACTTTACAAAACCTGTGGTGATTGATAAAATCGTTCAAGAAGCAATTGCAGTAGCTAAATGTGGTCTCTATGATGGTATCTTTTTTGACTGGTGGAATGAACATGGACCTGTTCTTGCTGATAGCAGTGTTGGTTGGCGTAACGGTTATCGGGGTAATGAACCTGAGCAGCGTGCAAGAGACGAAATTCTTCGCCGTATTCGTACGGAAGTGCGCGATGATTTTCTTATTTTGGTAAATGGAAACCGAAGAACAATGCCGCGTACTGGGTGGGCAATTAACGGTACTTTCATGGAAACAGGCAAAGATTACGATGAAGGTTACACCTATAGAGGCTTAAAGCAGATTGAAAGCACACTCTCTTGGGCTGAAGAAAATCTACGAAAACCTCGAATAAACTGCTTGGAAGGGTGGGGTGTTCCCACAGAATCGCCAGACAGTCCGCTGAACCAAAAATGGATGCGTGTCTTCACAACTATGAGTCTCACGTATTCAGATGGATATGTGCTTTACAATGATGGTATTCAGCACCAGCATTACTGGTACGACTTCTGGGATACTGACTTAGGAACACCTATCGGCGAAAAGGTGCAGTTGTATGAAAACCGAGAGGGTTTATTTATCCGTGAATTTACTAACGGTTGGACTGTTTACAATCGCAGTGGTGAATCACAAACTGTAATTTTACCACAAAAGGTTTTAGGTGTTTCCAGCAAGGTGAGTGCAACACAACATATTATCCCAGATTTAGACGGTGAAATCTATCTGAAAATAGCAGGCGAAGTTTCCACCTCCGAAGATGTGAACGGAGACGGTATTGTAAATATCCTTGATTTAGTAATTATAGCAAATGCGTTTGGCGAATCCGAACCAGACCTAAACGGTGATGGTGTAGTGAACATCCAAGACCTTGTAATTGTAGCAAATGCGTTGTAAGTCGAATCTTACTCAATCGGTGAACCCTAATGAAGTTTCAAATTAGAAGGAATTGTATATGGCAGATAAAGATAATCTTATTGAAATTGGCGTTGCACAAGTAGACATTACACCCGAATACCCAATTCGGCTCAACGGTTATGGAAGCAGACGCACGGAATCCGAAGGAATTGTCCAGCGGATTTGGGCGAAAGCACTCGCTATCGGTAGTGACGACGATGGTCCTGTGGTCATGGTAACTGTAGAAAACTGCGGACTACCCGACGAGTTAACCGAGGAAGTATCTGGTCGTGTGAGTAATAAGACAGGAATCCCACGCGAAAATTTCGTAGCGTGTTTTACACATACACACAGCGCACCGTGCCTGACAAACGCTGCGTCGTTCATCTTTAGTGCGGATATTTCGCCTGAACAACAAGCAACGATTGACCGCTACACCCGTCAACTTGCTAACTGGATGGAGACTGTGGCAATGGAGGCACTCACAAGACGCAAACCGGGACGGTTGGCTTGGAACATCGGAGAACTCAATTTCGCAAAAAACAGGCGGACGGAAGGTGGACCTGTTGATCATTCGCTGCCTGTCATGCAGATTTTCAATTCAGATGGCACACTTCGTGCCGTATGGGCAAGTTATGCTTGTCATTGCACTACATTAGGTGGCTCAGACAACCATATCTGCGGCGATTGGGCAGGATATGCGCAAGAGGAAATCCAGAAGGCACATCCCGATGTTACCGCATTAATAACGATCGGATGTGGTGCTGACGCAAATCCAGAGTCACGAATGTTACCGATGCCAGATGGAAAACAGGAGGTATTTGAAACACGTCTCGCCTATGCTAAAGAACACGGAAAAGCACTAGCACACGCGGTAGATCACCTTCTAAAGCAAGATGCTAAACCCCTTTCCAATACACCAACAGGTTGTTTTGAGAGAGTGAATTTACCGTTCGATAAACTACCGACCCGTGAGGAGTGGGAGGCACGTGCTGCACAAGGTGGAGCACCCGGATACCATGCCAAAAAACATCTTGAAATGTTACAGAATGGACAATCTATTAAGACAGAAATATCCTATCCAATTCAGTCATGGACTTTCGGTGATGAGTTAGCCGTTCTTTTCCTTGCGAGTGAGGTAGTAGTAGATTTCTCGCTACGTTTGAAACGAGAATTTGATGCGACAAGACTATGGGTAGGTGCTTATGCAAACGCTTTCCCCGGCTATATCCCGTCTGAGCGCGTGTTAGCTGAAGGTGGATACGAAGGTGGCGGGGCAATGATATATTTCGGTCAACCTACCCGATTTGCACCCGGCGTTGAACAATTGGTGATTGATACGGTTCATCAAGTGTTACCTACAGAATACCTTGAAAAATCCAACAACTAAAAGAGAGAACATAATGGAAATAAGACCAAATCGGATTAAACAGAAATTAGCAAATGGAGATCTTGCTTACATCGTAGCGGGATTGACGAATGCGGATGATATTGACGCTTTCGGTCCAAACGGATATGATGGCGTGTGGTTAGAAGGCGAACATGGCAATGTAGATGCGACAAACTTGGGCAATCTCACACGCGCATGCGATTTATGGGGCATGACCTCTGTGGTGCGTGTCAATCGAAACGACCAGGGGTTAATCTATCGCACGTTGGACTGCGGTGCAATGGGAATCGTCGTGCCACATGTCAATACAAAAGCAGAGGCACAAAACGTAGTGGATGGCGGAAAATTTGCTCCAATTGGACACCGCGGTATGTTCACAAGTCGCCAAGGGTATGGTGTGGAAAACTATTTTGAGGTGGCAAATTCACAGACTTTGCTCGTTGTCTTAATTGAAGATATTGTCGCCATAAACAATTTGGACGAGATACTCACCGTTGACCATATAGATGTGTTTTTTGTAGCACCTTCAGATTTAGCGACATCAATGGGACACATCGGCAATCATAATCACCCCGATGTACAAAACACAATTGATGCGGCCCTAGCGCGTATCCAAGATGCCGGACGCGTCGCAGGTACAATGACAACAGACGATACTGTTGAAAAATATGTGAAAGCAGGTGTGCAGTTTCTACTCATCGGTGTTTGGGGATGGATTTCATCCGGAGCATCACAATATAAACTGTGCGCTGAGAAATCGAAAAACTAAACATTCGTTTAGATTATCTGATAGAGGAGATTCACATGAAAGATTTTTTTAAGTTTAAAAAGATGATAGCACCGATTATCATTCCAATACTGTTTTGGATCGGTGCCATTTTTTGTGTAATTGCTGGAATTGTTTTTATCATTATGGGAACTGTTGGTGAGTTTAGACCTAATGGTGGAGAGACGGTGCTTTTGGGTCTTGCATATATTTTTATTGGGCCAATTATTGTGCGTGTATACTGTGAGTTTTTGATAATCCTTTTCTTCGTTAACGATAAACTAACAGATATCAAGGATCTTTTAAAATCTCAACAGGATAAGGATAATCAGACCAGTGTATCAAATGATGTGAAATTATAGATTGTGGAGTGCGCGCTTATAAAGCGCACCTTATGCGTCAATTTAGTGGTCCCCACCCCAGTAGGTGCGGTTTATAACCGCACCTTATGCGTCAATTTAGTGGTTTTTAAAATATGAGAAATGCTCTTCAGTCCCGTAGGGACTATATGTTTATAGCACCCAATGTTTTCAATCTCTTTCGCTCCGTAGGTGCGATATTTTTATAACGTTTTTGTTGGACATATCGCACCTACGGAGCGAAAGAGACTATTATACGTTTTTCTATAAACACATAGTCCCTACGGGACTAAATATAGGACAATCTCAATCATCATGCCTATCAAGAAGTGTTCATAAAAACACGAACATTTTCTTAAATTGACGCCTATGGTGCGGTTTAAAACCCGTATCTTTCCTTCCAAGAGGGAGAAGTTGCTATAACGTCCGACTAAAATTAGTATAGAAAAACGACAAATAGGAGCAAAGATAGGCAACCGTCCTTGTATAAAAAATGAAAAAAGTGACGTTTGATTCTGCGGTTGAGGAATATGTGAAAATTTGTGATGCGGCGCATGAGGTGACGCGGGACCCGGAAGATTTTGGAAGGATCGTGGAGAGAGTCAAAATCCGCGTTCTTTCAGATGAAGGACATGATTTTCAAGATCTTTTGGGAATGAGCGAACGTGCGTATGTAGAATGGTTAGCGAAAAAACGTTTGGATGCAACGATTGATTATGGCGATTATCTACCAGCAGAACCGACAGGACAAAACATAGTCAAAACACACGGATGCCAAACTTACGAGTACACAGATCAAAACTCGGTTTTTCTCTTTTTTGAAACTGTGCCGGTAAGAATAGAAGATGAGTGTGAAATTATCGCTTATGCGGTTTATGAAACCTACAAAAACAATGGTTGGCACAACGAAGAACCAGCGCGAAAAGGGCGGATTGACGACTGGAAGTCTCTGTCGGAAGATATTCGTGAGAAATTAGAGTTGCTCATTAGCTTAAGTGAAGAAGGTGAAGAAGGTCAAGAGGTAGACAGCATAGCATACTTTTTGCGTGACGGTTCTCTAAAGATTGAATTAGGACATAACCGACACCTGTTAATTTAGAAAAAGGGGATGACGCTGCAACCGCACAATTTATCACAGACCGGATTGAGTCAATCAAGGAAGTTTTAATAAACCTTGAAGTTGACCAAGATTATGATAAAAAACCTGTTGAAATCCCGGGTAGACAGCGATGACCAAACCAATTAACCTCCGGTGTTGACTATATTGCAGATACACACGTAAGGACTTCATGCCAAAAACGTTATTCCGCCAGATGCCTCTCTTCCTTGCCATACCGAACCAGTTGGATAGGTATGCTTTTCAACAAAATCAGGATACATCTCAAGACCCCATCCCGGTGCAGTCGGGGCAATGTATGCACCATCGCGGACCTGAATCGGTTCAATGAACACACCCTCTTGTAGGAAATTGAGATATTCTACCACCTGTGTATCCGAGTGTGCAGCAACACAGATTTGATCCCACATCGCGTAATGTTGAATCATGTTGCACAAACCGATGCCGCCGCCGTGCGGACAGACAGGTACATTATACTTCGCTGCCATAAGGCTAACTGCCAACACATCGTTGACACCACCAAGCCGTGTCGCATCAATTTGACAGAATTGGATAGCATCACTTGTTAGCAACTGCTTGAATATGACAGGTGACGGCACCTGTTCACCCGCGGCAACACCGATTCCGTACTTTTCCAATGCGCGTGCAATCTTCACAAAACCGAGGACGTCGTCTCGTGCTGTTGGTTCCTCAATCCATGTCGGTTTGAATTCTACCAACGTTTCCATGTGAGCGATTGCTTCATCAACTCCCCAAACCTGATTTGCATCAACCATCAAACGCGCTTCATCACCAATTACCTCCCGTATGAAGGCGAGACGTTTCTTATCAAAATCCAGATCTTGCCCAACTTTCATCTTGAAGCAATCGAGACCTGCAGCTTTCACCTCATTTATCGTCTCAATAATTTGTTCGTCCGTTAAACCGAGCCAACCTGCGGTAGAATATGCCTTCGGACCCTTCTGACATAGCGTCTGCTCTCTGGTTTCACGGTTATCCCAGTGTGCCGTAAGAATCTTCTTTGCTTCATCAGGTGTTAGTGCATCTTGCAGATATCGCCAATCTATGCACTGCACTATTTTCTCTGGTGGCAAGTCAACAAGAAGTTTCCAAAGCGGTTTTCCAACAAGTTTCGCCCAGAGGTCCCACATTGCGTTGACAATGCTACCAATTGCCATCCGATTGACACCATCAGCAAGCCATCGCAACTGGTGATGATCAATGAGAAGCCGATGGAACGCACCGGGATCGTTTACAAAGGTTTCAAATTCCATTCCAGATATGAGTTGCGCGAGGTCTTTAACACCGTAAGCGATCCAATCGTTTCCTGCACCAGCAGTGAAGGCAACTGATATACCGCAATGTCCTGTGTTTGTTTCTATTGTTGTGAGAACCGCCGAATAGTTCGGTTTTTTATGAAATGGATCCGAACCGAGCAGTGTATCCGATGTAGGCACACGTAAATCAATGACGTTTACTTTTTCAATTTTGCATTCTGAGTGAGTAAGATATGTCGTAGAATTATCCATAATTGCTTGACTCCTTTTGCAACCTATTATAAAATAAATCACCATGAAAATCTACACAAAATTTGGTGATACTGGTGAAACTGCACTATACGGCGGAACACGAATTCCTAAAGATGCACTGCAGATTGAGGCAATAGGCACTGTAGACGAGTTAAACGCCTATATCGGATATGCTTGCACAATGATTGATGATGCAGATATTTCCGATCTAATGGCGCGTATCCAAAATCATCTCTTCGCTCTCGGCGCAGATTTAGCAACTCCAAAAACGCATACAAAATCCAACGATATACGTATCTCATCTGATTTCACTTCAGAGATGGAAACAGCAATTGATACGTTATCTGACGAACTTCCACCACTGACCAATTTTATTCTTCCCGGTGGTTGCCCAACTGGTTCTGTCCTGCATGTTGCGCGAGCCGTGTGTCGCAGGAGTGAACGTTGTGTCGTCCGACTGACACAAGAAACAGATGTAAACCCCGAAATAATTCGCAGTTTGAATCGACTTTCAGATTTGTTGTTTATTTTGGCGCGCGTAGTAAACCATCGATCTCAGGTGCCAGAACCGATTTGGGAATCCTAAGAGGACAAATCAGTGACAAAAAAGATTCCAACAACATACATTGAGAGTTTCGTTGCTAAACATTATTGGCGTGCGGTTTCCTTTCTGGTCGTCATTATTTTATTCGGTGCAGGATTTTGGGGTCTACGAAGGTTTAACCCCACGCTATTTCTTGGGAAACCCGATCTTATCGCTGTTCCTAACGAAGAACTACCAGAGCAGAGGGAGCAACAACCTGTCCAAGATAAACCTCCCCTTCTCAATATCAATACCGCTTCCGGAGAAGAGTTGCAATCACTTTCAGGCATTGGTCCGCAAATGGCAAAAAAGATAATTCAATACCGTGAAGAAAACGGCAATTTTACTTCAGTTGAGGCGTTAATGGAAGTGAAAGGTTTAGGGGAAAAGACATTGGAAAAGCTGAAACCTTTTATTGGTGTGGAATAATACCAAATTAACTTGATTCGACGTCTTTAGATAAAGTCGGCATTGCGAGGATGACCCAGAGACATCGCGCTACAAATTGGGGTAATTTGGTATTATTCCATATTAACGAGATTTGTCCTATTTTCTGGACGGTAGGTGCGGTTTTGCGGTGTACTCACCCAAATGCGATCTGCATTCCGAACCGCACCGATAGATTGGGATCAAGTTAATTTGGTATTACACATTTTTTAGAATTGTGTCACCCGATGATATTATGATGATCTTAAACACTTAAAATTCCCACAATTTCAAAAGGTTTGCCAATTTTTAGATAAAATTCATTTTTTTTCATTTTATGCACCCTTTTGCACCTATTACTGTGTCATGTATTGTGAAAGGTATAATATACCAAATGTTCTGGTCGACCCATATTGGGTATTTTGCGTCTGTCCTGAAATATACGATTAACCGAAAACCGACAGGCAATAAAAACGTGTCAAATAGAACAAAGATTGCCGCTCCTTCAATAATAGAAGTGGCAAACAAAACTTATATGCAGGAGATTACAAATGTTGAACTTCAAAACTTTTCTCATCGCAATCGCGATAACTTTTCTCGCGTTAGCCGGGTTTATCAATAGCAGTGATGCTTTTGAAATAGAGACGATGGAATCCGATGATGGATCCTATGAAGACTATAATTATGGATATGCACAGGGTATCTGGCATATGGCTTATGTGAGAACATCAGAACCGTACTACACCGTACTATAGTTTGGACAGTTTTATCTTGTCAGGACTTCCGATCAGGAGTTAAATATGGTTTGTCCACACTCTTGCATCTCTGAATTCTGTTGGAAATCACTGTCCTTTAGCCATTATTTTTGAAATAATCGTCCAAATATGTCCATCTGCTCATTTTCATGTAGAGTCTTCAACTATTTTTAGATTTTTCTTTGAGTTTTGTCTTGTATCGTAACTCGCAGAAAAACATTGTTGTTGGAAACATCGTTGCAAATAAGCGGTCATCAACCCGCGTGTCAGATATTTGGCTTTATACCAATGCCTATTTAGGGCCAGCAGCACGTCTTCTAAGTCAAGAGGCACATCGTCTATATTCGTTTCCGCTGCTGTGTGGGTCGCTGTGTTTGTGAAAATGAGTTGTGTGAGAGTTGCTGCGACAAAACTGAGTTGAGCAAACCGGTTCAAACTTTTGCGTTTTCGGAGTTGATATGTATCAAAACCGAAGTTCTGTTTGACATCTCGAAATGCGGTTTCAATCTGCCACCGATTTCTATAGTGTTGGATCAACTCGGCTACCGGACGTTCTAAGTCGGAGGTGAATAAACAAAAATAGCGATAGGGTTTAGACTTCTTTGGGCGTGTGCGTATCACAACGAGCCGCACATCTACCGGACACATCTTTGTCCGCACGATTTTGTCTGCGACAGAAAGGGTCTTGTTTTTCACGATGATATCTCTATACTGCAGATAGGGTAGATGCACACGACCTCCATAACGTTTCGGTCTACCTTGTCCCTGTTGCTTGGGTGGCTTGGGTATATAATAGAACACAGCATTTGACTTTGTGCGACAGAGTAAGTGGTGTCCTTGTGAAAGGATTTGTGTAAACACCTTGCGTCTATTAAAGCCTCTGTCAAATACTATCAGACCCGCAGGCATCTGAGCACAGATACGCTTGAGCACCGCAAGACTGCTATCCCGTTTTTTGCCCGGACACATCACCCGAGCAGCTAACGGAAACAGACGCACCCCTTGTGGTGTTTCACAGAGCCAACCGATAGCACCGAACTCGTGTCCGTGATGGAACTTCGATTGGTTCTTGTTCCGTTTGTTATACCGCGTGTTTCTGAAGAAATGCGTGCCATATTGCTGAAGACCATCAGTGGTAGAATGGGTTTCATCATAGACATAGACACCTTTATTGAAAACGGATTGAACTTGTTGTGTCAATACTGATGTGACTTTATCAACACTCCATACGCTACGAGAGAGAAACTTCGGTAGAGGCCAATAGGTTGTTGATTGTTCTGTTGATAGATATATCTGTGTCATGGTGCCACGATGCGGGGTATTTATCAAACCCAAGACAAAAGTGCGAAAATGGTTGAAGTTTTTATACTTGAAGTGGTGTTGATATTCTGATAACATAGAATATAAGCGGAGAAGAGGGTCCATTTTGAATGTCCTTTCAAAATAAAATATATATACTGAAAGGATACCCTCTTTTCTGCTTTTTGTCTCTAAAAAACTTCAAACTGTCCAAACTATAGTACACCGTAGAGTGGTTTATTGATGATGTTTACCAAAAGTCTAGTTATGGCGATAGTAATAATCCAAAGGTTGAAGCCTTTTTTTGGCCTTATTGGCTCAGCGGCACCCTCAAAGGGACAAAGTATACGATCAAGGCAGTTGCTTACCCGATGGAGGGAGACCCAACAAGTACTGCCGATTCCTACACGTTGACGGTGTATCGTCCCGAAATCGATTCGGGCACGAAACTGGGCGTGTACGGGTATGTGGAAATCACCCAGTGTGGATGGAGCGGATGGACCTCCTCTGCAAGTCATTATTCAAGTGTCTATAACACAAGTGATAGTAACATAAGAGTTACTTTCAAATTTGAGTATAGTGTTGTCCATCTGTGGGCCAGTGGAAACTGGAAGAACGATCTCTATACCCCACTCCCCCAAGTCAAAGTCGTTTGGAAATTGGAACCTGGGGAACCTGATTCAGATTCCTTTTCCGATTCCTATACTTTACCCGGTGGCAACGATTGGGGGAGGCCTAATGAACAAGCGAGAGTGGAGACCCGAAACACCTTGGAGGTGTGGAATCACGATACAGAGGAAAGTGACGAATGGGTTGTAACTGGAAGTGACGACGTTAACATTTCAGAACTTTAGTCCTTTTGCACATAGGTGTCTTTCATCAAGGCATCTGTGTGCTTCATCAAACGGAGATTTATAATAGACATTATATCAATTTAATTGTGGGCTTCTTGTCTGTCTGTTTTTTGCTATCCTATAAGCACATTTTGCCTAAAACGGAAACAGAATAAGGGAAAACTGCCAAATTACAATCACTAAATATATTGTAACGTGAAATATAAATACATAAAAATTAACTCTCACAACATGTTTTTAAATCAGTATAATGTCTAATGAAACATACACGTGCTCAGAGCGTCTATCACGTCTGTATCCTTCTAACAGTCCTCTCGCTGGTTTCCTTGTGCTGGTTTCCCATGAGTGCCTACGCAAAAATTGTGTTTGCTTCAAAACGCAATGGGGATACGTTAGCCCATATCTATGTGATGGAAGATAACGGTCACAATGTCCGAAGAATCACGGGACCTACGAGTTATGATCGCTACCCGTACTGGTTTCCAGATGGAAAACGGATACTATTTCAAAGATTTTTGGAACCGGACAACAATGGCTTCAATTCTGTATTTCGTATTATTGATGAGAAGGGGGGTGAAGATTACAGTTTTATGGAGAATCACCCGACAGATTACTGGCCGGCTCTGTCGCCAGATGGAAAACAGATTGCATTTCGTAGCATGCGCGAGGCGGAATGGGATATCTGGACCTTTCATTTAGAAAGCGGGTCCTTAAGACAACTGACACACAATTTTGACAAAAGGGCAGGGTCCACAGCCGTGGAATGGTCGCCGGATGGACGTCAACTTGCCTACTCACATGAGTCAGAGGTGGACGGTGATAATATTTGGACGATGACTGCAGATGGGAAAAATAAAAGTCGGCTCAGTCCGCCCCGCCTAGACGTCCCGTTCTTAAACCGGGGGACACCACAGTGGTCGCCATCGGGAACATATATTATGTATGCGGAAACAATAGGCGAGTTCGGTGTAGATGCGTTCAATAACGGATTTTTTCGGAAACACGTTGAACGTCTTGTCATTCAGAACGTGTATACACGGCGACGAACGGAACACGAATTTCCAGTATCAGATCTTGTCCACAGTGGGTGCTGGATGGGAGATGACCGGACTGTGCTTTTACCGATAAAAAAGAATACATCTGCCCCGGGTGCTCATACGGATATTTATCGTTATGATCTGATAACCCATCAGTTGACCAACCTGACAAACCAGCCAGGGGGTGACAATGACCCGCATTGGATCAGTGGGACTCTTGCTGTGTTGCCAGCGGGCAAACTTACGATACGGTGGGGACAACTCAAGCAAAGAGATTGAAAAGTGGGTACTTAATTCCTCAAACGGAGATTTATGATGAAACATACACGTGCTCAGAGCGTCTATCACGTCTGTATCCTTCTAACAGTCCTCTCGCTGGTTTCCTTGTGCTGGTTTCCCATGAGTACTCACGCAAAAATTGTGTTTGCTTCAAAACGCAATGGGGATACGTTAGCCCATATCTATGTGATGGAAGATAACGGTCACAATGTCCGAAGAATCACGGGACCTACGAGTTATGATCGCCACCCGAATTGGTTTCCAGGTGGAAAACGGATACTGTTTCAAAGATTTTTGGAACCGGACAACAATGGCTTCAATTCTGTATTTCGTATTATTGATGAGAAGGGGGGTGAAGATTACAGTTTTATGGAGAATCACCCCACAGATTACTGGCCGGCTCTGTCGCCCGATGGAAAACAAATCGCATTTAGTAGCAAGCGCGCGGGGGAATGGGATATCTGGATCTTTCATTTAGAAAGCGGGTCCTTGAGACAACTGACAAACAATCTTGACACAGGTGCAACGTCAGACACCGTGGAATGGGCACCGGATGGACGTCAACTTGCCTACGAACATGCCTCAGAGGTGGACGGTGATAATATTTGGACGATGACTGCAGATGGGAAAAATAAAAGTCGGCTCAGTCCGCCCCGCCTAGACGTCCCGTTCTTAAACCGGGGGGCACCACTGTGGTCGCCATCGGGAACATATATTATCTTATATTTCTCATACTGGTCTTGAACCTAATAATAATCAATAGAGACAAGGTATACCGCCATGAAAATGCGTTTTTGCTGTGTAGATTTTGCTTGACTTTTATAGCATGAGATAGCATCCTAATAAACATATTTATAGAATACTGTGTATATTAGGAGAATATCTCATGCGAACTCAGCTTATCAAATCAACAGTCTTTTTTCAACAACTTCTTTCTTCTCGTTTTCGGACTTTGAAAGAACGTGTGGTCAAAACCATAATGTTGCTTTCATTGTGTCATCTATTTAGTCTCTATAACCCGAATCAAGTGTCAGATGCGTTATTTATACCGAAAGCGAGCCTATATCGGCACCTGAACGAAGTGAGTCTTTATCAGTGGCAGCATCTATTTGTGCATATCGGATGTTCTGTTGCACTACAGGAGATCCGGAATGCCGAGTCGCAAAGTGCTTCAACACGATCTCGGAAGTGTATCACGATAAGTGTGGATGATACACATAACGCACGAGACGCAAAGAAAGTGTCCTATTGCTACAACTGGTGGTCTTCAAAAGCGAACCAACCGAAAAAAGGACAAAATATATTAGGCATCACTATCAAGATTGGCAAAATGAATATTCCGCTGAATATGTGTCTTGTCAGCAAACAAGGGAGAGGCAATACGGATAAACCCTCCTGTTTTGTTTCTATGCTCAAAGAAATACTGGATTTCTTTGACGCAGAAGGGGTGGATCTTCGGAAATATCCAATCACCTTTGATTCGTGGTATGGCAGTCGCAAACTGATTGACATCTTGCGAAAGATGGGATTTGAGACGATCCTGATACATGCTAAAAACAACTATGTGATGACTATCGGTAAAGAAAAGGCACAACTTTCGGAACATAAAAAGTCTATACAACTACTACCCAATCAATGGGGGTGTAATAAACCGGTCTGTCGCATCAAAGGCAGTAGTCCTACATTTGGAGATGTTGTGCTGTTGTTCTTTCAAGACGGCGGAAAAACACAAACAATGATGGTTTTTGGCAAACCCTTGCGGGCGTGTGAGATACTCCGAATTTGGTCGCAACACCACGGCATAGAACAGTTTTGGCGGCATTTGAAAACAGACTTGAAACTTTCATCAATAAGTTTAGAGGGACGACAGGGGGCTTATGCGAACTTAGGTATAAAAATAGTGAGCTACCTCCTGTTACAGCAAGTGAGTCGTTCAGTGCGTCTAACATTTCATCAAACACAACTTCAACTTTCAGGAAAAAGGCAGATGTTGTCTACTCTCAGCGAGCATTTTCATGAACAAATACAAAGAAAACACTGATAAACATTGATAAACATTGATATCTGAAGAATTTTGATAAATATCAGTATTATGTATGCGGAAATAATAGGCGAGTTCGGTGTAGATGCGTTCAATAACGGAACTTTTCGAAAAGACGTTGGACGTATTGTCATTCAGAACGTGTATACGCGGCGACGAACGGAACACGAATTTCCAGTATCAGATAATGTCCACGGTGGGTGCTGGATGGGAGATGACCGGACTGTGCTTTTACCGATAAAAAAGAATACATCTGCCCCGGGTGCTCATACGGATATTTATCGTTATGATCTGATAACCTGTCAGTTGACCAACCTGACAAACCAGCCAGGGGGTGACAATGACCCGCATTGGATCAGTGGGACTCTTGCTGTGTTGCCAGCGGGCAAACTTACGATACGGTGGGGACAACTCAAGCAAAGAGATTAGACATTATAATGATTTAAGCGGAGGTGTCTGAGAATACCAAGGCCGGAAGTTTAATCTAAAGTTGCGTAACCCATAACAAGTTTCCATGACCAAATCGTTGAACCCTTTTTTCCAGTTGCGCAACTTATCTTTGACGATATGGATTTGTGAAATCGAAAAACAATATGAATCAAGTTAATTTGGTATAGTACCAAATTAACTTGATTCGACGTCTTTAGATAAAGTCGGCATTGCGAGGATGACCCAGAGACCTCGCGCTACAAATTATAAGTAGAATACCCTCTACTTCCTAATTTGACCTTTTTCTGTAAAAATATGCTTCACTGGAATATCCCACGGTTGCGGATATGTGTCCTCTACGAGTTGTATCTGAAAAGCGATACCTATTGTAACCGCGTTCGGGCATGTAGGTAGGAAGCGGTCATAAAAACCTTTTCCGTATCCGAGACGATAGCCATTCATATCAAAAGCAGTACCGGGAACAAGGATGAGTTGTAACTGATCTGGCGGGAAAATAGGACAGGTTACATTGGGTTCTAACATTCCATAACGGTGTCCAACTAAATCTTTTTCGAGATTCTGAATACGTCTCGTTATAAGTTGACCACTCTTTGTATCCACAACAGGAGCAATAACTTGTTTCCCCTGATTGAGAAGCGATTCAACCAGTTCATGGGTTTCCATTTCGCTTTTCATGCTAAGATATACCATAACCGCATTGAAAGAACACTCTTCCACACTATTTTCACTTCTCTGAATCCATTCAATGACATGCGTCACAATTTGTTTACTACACATAGCGCGGTCAGCAGGTGAAAGGTTTTCGCGTTTGCGTAATGTTTCTACACGAATGGATTCCCGTTTTTGCGCGATGTCCATGTATAACTTCTTTACTCTTTCCACTCAATTTGATGTATATGCTTGGCAAGTGCATCGCGAAAAGTAGAAGGTTTCATTGAGAGTAAACGTGCGGCTTGCGTCTTATTCCCCTGTGTTTTTCGCATCGCCCAAGCAATTAGTTCTCGTTCAGTGGATTTAATGATTTCATGGAAAGAGGTTAAACTTGGTGTGTTGTCAAGTTTCTGAGAAGAGGGAAGTTTCAACTCAATAGGTATATCCTCTACTGAAATATCTGTTCCATTATTAACAGCGACAAGCCGTTCAATTATATATTCAAGTTCACTGACATTCCCAAGCCACGAATATTCTGTAAGCACATTCACTGCATTCGGCTTGATACGGATAGATTCGTGTGGTGAGAAAATATCCAAAAAGTGATTTATGAGCATCGGAATATCACCTTTTCGTTCTCGTAGCGGTGGTAGGAACAAAGGGATGACATTCAATTGATAGTAGAGATCTTCAAGAAAATCACCGATCTTCGTTTTCTCTTTTAGATTATCCCGTGACGTTGAAATTATACGCAAATCTACCGCAATACGTTCAGTCTCAGAACCTACTGCAAGTTGCCGATCTTCTAAAACTGCTAAGATTTTTGCCTGTCCGTCAAGCGGAACAGTATCAATATTTGCAATAAAAAGTGTGCCGTGATTCGCTAATTGTAGTTTCCCTTGCCGTGACTCACCCCCAAAAAGTTCTGATTCTATAGCATCATCGGTAAGACCGTAACAATTTAGACTCACATAAGGCTGATGCTTCCGGGAACTCCGGAGATGGATCGTTTTTGCTAAAAGTGATTTTCCTGTTCCCGCCTCACCATAAATCATTACGTTACTATCAGCAGATGCTACTTTTGGTATTATTTTGAAGATTTCTTGGATTTGTTGGCTTTTCCCAATCAATGTTTGAAAAAGAGATGGTTCTTGATTTGATTCAGATGTTTTGAGTGATGATTGCGTGTTTTCAATAGGTGTTTTACCCCTCAAGGCTTTTAGTTTATCCAACATAAGGATTAACTCATCGCTTGAAAAAGGTTTTTTGATGTAGTTATATGCGCCGAACCTAAGTGCTTCAACAGCAGTTTCAACACTGGCATAAGCAGTCATTACAATCACGGTGATATGAGGGTGTTCTTTTTTAACTCTTTTCAGAAATTCGATTCCGTGCATCTGTGGCATCCGTAAATCGGTTACCAAGACATCAAATGGTTCCTGTTGCAAGAGTTGAAGCCCGATTAACGGTGATTCGACAGCAATTGCATCGTAATTAGATTCGCGTAGATCGTCACGTAACGTCATGCGTTTTAATTTTTCATCATCAACAACCAGGACTTTCATCTGGGATCTCCTATGTTTGTTCCTGGGCAACGGGCAATTTCACGGTAAATGTTGAACCGTTGCCTTCTTCGCTTTCTACTTCAATGACACCTTGATGTTGCCTGACAATTCGGTCAGACACTGAAAGACCAAGGCCAGTCCCTTTTTGTGTAATCTGTGTTGTATAAAATGGATCGAAAATTCTGTCTTGAACGGATTTTGAGATGCCGATTCCAGTATCAATTACTTTAATGTAAACACTTGGTTGTGCTAACAATGCGTCTAATATTATCTCACCTGTTTCGAACCGTAGTGTTCCACCATCCGGCATTGCTGTGATGGCATTCAAGGTAAGGTTTAGGATAACTTGTTCTAAGAGATGTTTATCACCATGGATAAGGGCAATTTTATCTTGGAAGTCTTTTTCAATCTGTATCCCTTTTTCTGATGCCCCATACTCTATTAGTCCTATCGTTTCATGAACTACATCATTAAGGTTTATAGCAGTTAACGTCAATTCATGAGATCTTGAGAAATCCAATAATTTTCCAATTGTTGCTTCAATCCTCCGAATAGCTTCCTCCATTAAATCGAGATATTCTTGTGTTTGCGAAACATTTTTTGGATTTCGCTTTATACGAAGGATGCAGTTTAACAACCCATCAAGCGGATTGTTAATTTCATGTGCGACACCTGCAGCTAACTCCCCAATGGCAGCCATTTTTTCGGAAAAGATAAGTTGCTGCTCCATCCTTTTTCTATCGGTTACATCACGCGAAACAAGGACAGTTCCAA
This sequence comes from Candidatus Poribacteria bacterium, assembly GCA_965237835.1. Classification (GTDB taxonomy): domain Bacteria; phylum Poribacteria; class WGA-4E; order WGA-4E; family WGA-3G; genus MSPOR6. Next base: position 4,812,283 of record OZ250160.1, read on the forward strand.
GGTAATTGTCTTCATCGTCACGCACAGCAGCATAGGTATTTTCTAAATGTTTTTCACCAATCTGTTGGTCCTTTCTTTCAATCGCGTCATCACCATCGGCGAAGTCCTGTGAGATTTGGTCCAGTGTGTGTGCACTTCCGAATTGTAGGTCAATATTAATTTCTAAATCAGATTGTTCTTGCTGAATCTGTTGCGCAGCTTTGTTAAAGAGAGTTGTCTGATTAGTAGAATCCACAAAAACAACGCCTTCATGCATACATTCAATAATTGATTTCAATTTATTTCGTTCAAAGACTACTTCTTTTCGGGTTTCAACGAGTTCATCAACCTTTTCCTCCAAATTCTCTTTGAGTTCCCGCGTTTCAGCTTCACGTTCTCTTGCAGTTTGCGTAATTGTAGTTGCCAAATAGACGGAAAAGAAAAGCGTACTGGTAAAGACAAATAGGACGCTAAAGGTATAGATCGGGTCGTGCCATAACGTTTCGGGCAGAAAGTTATTCAGATGATAGTGTGGGAGAATCTCAAAATACTCAAGGGATATGAGCGAACTTAGTAGTAACGTGTTGAGCGTTGCCAATATATAACTAACACGTTTGGATAAGATAATACTTGCGATAATCAGGTGAAAAATGAAATAGAATATGAACGGATTTTCAACACCACCGCTGAAATGGATAAGTGCAATCAACGACAGTAAATCAAGAATAATATGGATGCACGCTTGACGTTTGATAGACATCAACCGCTGCTGTTCTGGTGCTTTTCGGTACATCCGAGGATCAAAGTTATACAGCACCATTAACACGGCAATGACATAAAGCGGTGTGGGGTGCAGAATCATGTTCCCCGCTAAATTGGCAACCGTTACAGTAAAAAAAACACCTGCGATTGCTATCCAGCGGAGTCGCACTAACCACCCGATCTGTTTGATTAACTCCAGTTTTAACGGCAGTTCATCAGCGACTGCTTCTTCCTGGAACAATTGTGTCTGTTCCATATCAGCGGTCTCTCTATTTTATGTAACGGACTTCGCCACAGACTTCAATGGTATCAACGATCGCCATGACAACAGCGTCAACGGGTTTGTTGCTGGTAGTACTCGTTTGACGCGCTGAACTCCCTGTGGCTATCAGCACGATTTCACCAATACCAGCACCGACCGCATCCACTGCGACTGTGTACTTCCGCTCTAATTCACCATCTAAATTGACATCTTGGACAATCATCAATTTACTACCGACAAGTTTTTCATCTTTCTGAGTAGCGACGACTGTCCCTGTAACCTTTCCAAGTATCATTCAAAAACCTTTCAGATTAGACGTAGTTCCTATCAAGTGCCTATTTCCTAAATCATCAAATTTGAGATATTACCTTTATCTTTCTTGTATATGCAAAATTATACACGATACCTTTTGAAATTTCAAGGACAATCTATATATCATATCAAATATAGGAGCCGTTTGATTTTACGAGAATATATTGGGCTTCACTCATTTAAGCTGATCTCAAATTGTGATTTTGTTTGGTAGGAAGGAGTTAAAAACAGAAAGGACAGGTATAAACACCTGTCCCTACTTATGATTTGACACGTTTAACAGAGATACAGATTAGATAGCGGCGGGACCTCTTTCACCTGTACGGATTCGGATAGTTTCATCAATAGGTATGACAAATATTTTTCCGTCACCGATCTTACCGGTCGCTGCTGCCTGCTGAACAGCCTCAACGACTTTATCTACATTCTCTTCTGCGACAACGATTTCGATTTTCAACTTTGGAACAAACTCAATCGTATATTCGCTTCCACGATAAAGTTCGGTATGCCCACGGCTACGTCCGAATCCGCGAACTTCACTGACTGTCATTCCCCGGACACCGACATTGCTGAGAGCTTCTTTGACTTCCTCCAGTTTGAAGGGACGGATAATACACTCTAATTTTTTCATGGGATTTTCTCCTAATACCTACGCAAATTGGATAGGGTTGTCTTGGCGGATACAGAGATTCGCCGTAAGGTTTCATAAGGTTGTTGTGGACAGATACGAAATCTGTCTTTACAATGATTGAGGCATCAAATTAACGCGTTTCTTCACGGTTTATCTTGAGATTTATGTGCTGCAGAACCCCGCGCTGCGGAATAGATAATCAACGAACTAATTCACACGCATCTTCAAATCAACGTTCGCGCGCGCTATACGATGCCTCAGAAACGGGGTTCTTTACCGCACAATAACACAATAGAAACTATCTCATAATGAGGAAGAGCGACCTTTAAGTTCGCCTATAAGAGAGATACGAGATAGGTTCTAAATATCGTGATAGAGGAAGAATTCATACGGATGTGGCCGTATATTAATTGCATCTACCTCATTCTCGCGTTTGTAATTAATCCAGACATCAAGTACGTCTTCTGTGAATACATCGCCTTTGAGAAGATATTCGTGGTCATCATCAAGTGCATCCAGTGCATCGCCAAGAGAGGCTGGCGTTGATTTAATATCATCAAGTTCCTCTGGCTCAAGGTCATAGAGGTCTTTATCCAAAGGATCGCCTGGGTGAATTCTGTTCTGAATTCCGTCGAGTCCAGCCATAAGCAACGCGCTGAATGCAAGATACGGGTTACAGGACGGATCAGGGGTTCGGAACTCAACCCGTTTGGATTTTTCACTCTTAGAATAGACCGGAATTCGGACACATGCGCTACGGTTCCGCTGCGAGTATGCAATATTGACTGGTGCTTCATACCCTGGGACCAATCGTTTATATGAATTGGTTGTCGGCGCAATGATTGCACACAATGAACGTGCATGTTTGAGCAAACCGCCGATGTAATAGAGAGCAGTCTCACTTAAAAGCGAGTACCCTTGTGGATCATAAAAAACGTTCTTTCCATCTTTCCACAGGCTTGTGTGAACGTGCATTCCTGAACCGTTATCTTGGAAGAGCGGCTTCGGCATGAAGGTAGCTACCAAATTATGGGATCGGGCAACATTTTTGATAATATATTTATACAAGGCTATACTATCACCGGAACTGGTTAGTGTGTCATATCGAATGTCAATTTCACCCTGTCCTGCAGTGCCAACCTCATGGTGATGTACTTCAACATCAATACCGGATTCAATCAGCTTAAGACATATCTCAGAACGGATATCTTGAAGCGTGTCTGATGGGGGGACGGGAAAATAACCCTCTTTATAGCGCGGTTTGTAGCCAAGGTTCGGATTTTCTTCTCGACCAGAATTCCAACTGCCTTCAACGGAATCAACATAGTAGAATCCGGAATATTGGTTCTGCCCGTAGCGAATATCATTCAATAGATAGAATTCTGCCTCAGGGCCCCAATAACTAATATCAGCAATACCGGTGGACTGAAGATAAGCTTCTGCCTTCTGTGCAATATACCGTACGTCGCGAGTGTAATTCTCCAACGTAATCGGGTCTTTGATATTACACGTAATGCTCAACGTTGGTATTTGGCAGACTGGATCAACCAGTGCAGTTGCGGGGTCTGGAAAGAGCAACATATCGCTCTCGTTAATGGCTTGAAAACCGCGGATACTTGACCCATCAAAACCGATTCCTTCTTCAAATAGGTCTTCGCTTAATTCATCAACCATCAGAGAGAAATGTTGCCACATCCCTGGCAGGTCCATGAATTTGAGGTCAACTATCTTAATATTTTTTTCTTTTGCAAGTGCAACCACCTCACTTGGTGTCATTCGCATTTCCTCCTAAGTGAATCAAATATAGTAATTATAACTCGTAATGTAACATCAATATTGAGTGCGCAACTTTTAGCATTCACAAGAATCCTTATGAACGACTATGCAAAGTCTATGCCAATTTTTAAGCCACGCTCAGTATGGGAATTTTTACACCCGTCGATGATAAACAGAAGCACGCAGAATATAGAAAGATGTTTGGTAACTATACCGTTGAAACTAACGCGTCTATAAGAAGATATACAAGGACGCGCCCAAGAAAATGCTAAATTATTAGGCATAGAATTGCCCAAAATTTCAGCAGAATTGAGATTCTTTCTATTTCTTTTTCTTTAATTCGACATCTTCAGCAAATCGACTGGTTTCGGGTCCATCTTGACCAGCATATTTATTCGCTGGTTTGATGCGGTAAGGCATACTTGATGGTGATGAAAGTTGTTCAAAGGTAAAGGCACAAATCCGCCAACCTGGATAGAGTATGACAGGCATCCGTCCGAGATTGCCGAGTTCCAAAGTAGCCTTTCCAACCCATCCGGGATCAAATAGCCCCGCGGTACTGTGAACGATGATGCCGAGTCTGCCTAAGCTGCTTCGTCCTTCCAACCTCGCCATCACATCATCTGCTAATTCCAGTTTTTCTTGTGTTGCGGCGAGAACAAACTCCCCCGGTTGCATCGTGAATCCCTCACCGTCAGGTACATCAACTCTCCGCATCAGGTCATCAACATCAACTTTTTTCTTCAAATCAATATAAGGATATTTGCTGTGCTCAAAAACGCGAAAAGTGTTGCTCAATCTGAAATCAATTGAACAACTCCCTAACTGTGTATCTAAATCTGGCTCGGGGGTAATCTTAATTTTCCCTTCGCGCATATATTTTTCAATATCAACATTTGATAAAACCATATTATAATATTACCATAATTCTGCAAAGATGTCACGTTTTTTTGTTGGGTGTATAGTTTTTGTCACATAAATGTCAATTTAGGTGTAAGTTAGGTTCACGCGTATTGTCTGAACCAGGATTCACAGGATTTCCAGATTTTCAGGATTTAGAGACTATTGAGAAAAACGAAGTTTTTTCACTGGATTACCGATTTGACGATGCCCTTCACAAAAGATATGTATCAATCAAAAAACATATTAATCCTGGTAATCCTATAATCCTGAAAATCCTGGTTCAGACATTTGTTGGGTTTCGCGAACTCAACCCAACCTACGACTATATCGGGTTTACAAAACCTTCCTATAGGAGGGCGTTGGGCTATTCCTCCCAGTTGTCTGGGGCAACGTTACGATAGGCATAGTCTAAGAGAGTCACGGGATGCATTGCTTTCATATTTAATCCGTGTTTTTGGATGCCAAGTTGGATCTGGAGTAAGCATCCTGGATTTCCAGTCGCGACAATATCCGCATCGGTTTCGGCGATGTGTGCCATTTTGCGTTCAAGTATTTCTTGTGAAAGTTCCGGTTGCGTGATATTATAAATACCCGCACTCCCACAGCACCATTCGGATTCTGTCAACTCAATTAACTCAAGCCCCGGTATCGTTTGTAGGACTTTTCGGGGTTGCGATTTCACGTTTTGCCCGTGTAGGAGATGGCACGGTTCATCATAGGTAACGCGCCGTTGAATTTCACCTTTTGGCGGGACCATCTCAATTTCGGCTAAAAACTCACTGATGTCACGCATTTTGTGGCTGAAATTTTCCGCTTTCTCTGCGTAAACTCCATCGTTTTCCAGAAGTGCCTCATATTCCTTGAGTGTCGCGCCACAGCCAGCAGAATTGATTATAATCGCATCTAAATTCTCGTTCTCAAATGCATCTATATTCTGTTTAGCAAGTGCTGACGCGACATCACGCACACCGTTATGTAGATGCAGTGCGCCACAGCAGGTCTGCTTGCGCGGCGTAACAACGTCACAACCGTTTTCCGCTAACACACGGATAGTTGCCAAATTTGTCTCAGTGAAAACTTGGTTCATGATACATCCGGGGATAAACCCAACACGATATCGGGTTTCACCCACGGCAGGTGTGACATCACGTATCGTGTATTTGAGATGTGGAGATGGGATTTTCGGCAGCAACGACTCCATCTGACCGAGTTGTCCCATCAATTTAAGAATTCCTGATTTCTGTACGAGCCATCGGATACCGAGTTTTTGGTAGAGCCACATCAGTTCAAAGATAAGGTCTAACTTATCCTTATTGGGTAGAATTTGCTTGAAGACAAAGTTAGTCCAGAAGCGGTAACTTAAGGATCGATGGGCGTTCATTTCATAAATCGCGCGTGCTTGTTCAAGAAGTTCACCGAAGTGAACGCCGGAAGGGCATGCAGTCTCACAGGCGCGGCAATCCAGACACCGATAGATGTACTCTGCCCAATCCTCGTTGAGTGGCGTGGCATCTTGCGATTTGAACGCACTCCCCATAAGATATAATCTTCCTCTGGGTGAGTCGGTTTCTAATCCTAATTCTCGATAGGTTGGACAAGTAGGTAGGCAGAGACCACAGTGGGTGCAGGCATCCCATTTTTTCCAACTGAAGGTGTCTGTACCGATTAGTGGTTGGGTTTGTTCGTTGGACATATTTAACTTAATTTCATAGTCATGTTGTACCAAATTAACTTGATTTATCTCATTTTTCTTGGTATTAGGTGCGGTTAGAAACCGCATCTACCGAGTGGGATCCCGTTAATTTGGTGTTATCGGTGAAATTTTTCCGTTATAACGTGGGCGAACCAAAGCAGGACTAATACAATCAAGCCGATTGTGGCAAATATCATACCCTTAGAACTAACTTTGCCAGCGAAACTTTTCTTGATGTTATTCCTTCTGTTTTCGTTAATCTTATCCGCAAGCATCCGTTTGTCGTATTCTGTCAAATTTTTCTTTTGCGTAGGTAATAGGTCTGAAGGTGTGCGTCCGTAAATTCTGCTTTTCCACTTTCTGTATAAAATACGAAAAATAATTACGCATCCAACAGTTCCAAACAAGACTGCTGTGCCAATCAAAAGATCTGTTAAAGGGGGAAGCGTTGGTGCTTGCGGCATACGCGGTCTGTATTATAAAGTTTAGGTTATAGTGAAAAATGTATGAAGAATTCCGATTTTACGATCCGGTGATAATTTTTGATATTCCTTCATTGAGGCTACCGGAGCGATACCCCTGTAGGTCAAGCGTAACGTGTGCGTACCCTAATGTTTTAAAGTGTTCGTTGATTTGGCTTCGCGTTTCTTTTTGATGCAATCGCGAAATTTCTTCTGCTTCTAACTCAATTCGTGCAAGTTCTCCGTGATGACGGACGCGAAATTGACGAATACCAAGATCATAAAGGAATTGTTCTGCAGCATCAACCTGCCTGAGCAATTCACGTGTGATACGCATACCGTAAGGAAAACGAGAGGATAAGCAGGCGAACGCAGGTTTGTCCCATGTTGGAAGATCCCATGCTTTTGAAATCTCTCGTATCTCTGCTTTGTTTATGTCTACGTCAATCAATGGTGCTTTGATACCCATCCGTTTCGCTGCGTCCATTCCAGGTCGATGGTCGCCAACATCATCTGGAATTGCACCGTAGATGATTGTCCCGACATTGTATTTTTCAGCAATTGGATTTAGTTTATCGAACAACTCTGTCTTGCAAAAGAAACATCGATTGGTGGGGTTGCTGGCGTATCCCTCCAGTTCTAACTCTTCAGTATGAACTGTTTCAAAGCGAATGCCGATCTGTTTGGCAATATCTTGCGCAGCTTGCATCTCTCTAATAGGATAGGAATCTGATATTGCGGTGACCGCAAGTGCATTTTCGCCCAAGACGTGCTGTGCTGCCTCTGCCAGAAACGTGCTGTCTACTCCACCTGAAAATGCGACAATAACTTTTTCATAGTCGCGCAGGCAATCATATAAACTGTTTACTTTTGCTTGTAAAGGATTCGGTAACATCTATACACATCCTAAGGTTAGGACAACGGCCGATCGGCTTGATGTAGTTTTTTCAATTCGCCTCTGAGTAATTGCCTTTTTAAGCCGCTAATCCTGTCAATAAAAAGCGTTCCGTTGAGATGGTCAATTTCGTGTTGAAGCACACGTGCAAGAAGTCCATCTGCTTCAAATTCAACATCTTTACTACGTAGGTTCATTACCTTCACAACAATTTTCTCTGGTCGTCTGACATCAGCTCGGAGATCGGGTATACTCAAACACCCTTCCTCTGCAACACTTTCACCTTCCGCGCTCAGAATTTCAGGATTAAACAGAAATAACGGTTCAATGCCATCGTCTTCATTTTCACTCAAGTCAACAATGAGGAATTGTTTTAAAATGCCTACCTGCGTTGCAGCGAGCCCGATTCCGTTGCCTGTAGCGTATAACGTCATTAACATCTCCTCAGCGAGTTTGATTTCTGCCTCGGTGATTTTCTGAACTGGTTCGGCTCTTTTTCGTAAAACAGGGTCGCCGTAATAACGAAGTTGTAGCGGTTTTGTTTTTGGCAAACGTGGTGTTTCGTCCACTGCTGAATCTGAGGATTCCCTATTTTTTCGTTTTCTTTTCGGTTTTGACATGCGTCAAGCAGACTCCATTTTCGTGTTTCATTAAATTGGCTTTAAATAGCATAACACTTGTAGTGGATTCTGTCAAGGAAAATTAATGTAATGAAACCTACAAAATGTGTATCAAGGGGTTTTAAGGAGGTAAAGATGAAATCCTTCACCGCCGATCGTTGAACCTGTAAATTGTGCCAAAAATGTGAGTTGATACTGCTCAATTAACTCAACCGCTAAAGCACGATTCATGATAATGAGGACGTCTTGCGAGTTTTGCGTGCTTAGGGTTTTGGCTTCTTCAACAAGATTTTCGTTAGCAACACCGTGTGTTCTGGCTGTGTCCCACCTGACAAATGAACCGAATCGGCTACCTTTGGGATAGTATACCTCCTTTTTTTCTAAATATCCGACGACAGTGCTGACAGCAAAATCTGTGTCCCCGATCATCAGCATATCTTGCCTATCTGCCTCCTTGATGTATTCAGCAGTCCTTTTCCCGTTAGAGAAGATGTGTTGAATATCCATCGTAACAGCAGTGATGCCACCGAGGTAATGAAAAATCAGTATAAATGTGAAAACAGTAGGGAATATCCACTGTGCAAATTCGCTAAGTCGGTTGAAGGGAAGGTTTATCTCAGGGCAATCGTGGTATATCCAACTAACCAACACAAATGTGGTAAACAGGAATCCATGATGACGCATCCCGCCCCCATGCTTGACATAGAAAAATGTAAGGAGTCCAATGGTGGTTACCAGATAGATTAACAAGGCGGTAGGACGTTTCAAGAACCTGAGAATACACCAAAACACAAAGAGGTAACAAAGCGGCAAACGAATTAACTGAAAGAAACTGTAATTGTTAAGTTGGTGGCTGTTCCAAAAATCCATATTTGCTCTTGGAAGCGGAAGCAAGGCTTGCGTAATGATTTTAATGATACTGTTCACGCGCGGTATTTCGAATTTAAAGTGCCATCCAACAGCGAAGCCTGTATCTGAAGGTGGGTTGAGTTGTAGGACAGATGTCAGGATACCAAATCCGATGATGGCAAAGCCTATCCAGATGTGTCCCCTGTTTTCGGTGAGTGGTACACGACTTGCTACATCTTTACAGCAGTAGAAATAGAGGTATTCACACAAAAGTGCGAACCCGATGGCAATAGTCACAATGAGCGCATGCACGCTGGTGTGGGCAAGCAGGGTTAGTACAACACCTATCCATAAAAATCGTTTATATCGGTTCCTATAGAGGATACAAAAGATAGTGATAAGAAGCACACCGATTGCATAATTTCGGGTGACAATTGCATATTCGTAGAGTGCGAAATACCCGAAAGAAAATAGGAATTTTTGAACTTTATTAAACGGAGCGTAGCGCGTGAAAAGGAACACTGTTGTGGCAGCAATCAACAGATGAAATATCTGCATGATAATAGGTGATGCCGTAATACGACTGAGAGGCATTAGGCAGAGATGCCATAATGCTGGGTGCCCCTCATATTTCATATTGGTGAAGAGATCAAAAATGGATGCACTATCCCGCGCGAGGAGCCATGCTTGGATTTCGTCACGCCACATTTCATGGTGTAATGCTGCATAACCACCAATGAGAAGGAATACAGTGGTTACACCCATGGCGTAGTACAAATCTTTTTTTGCTGTCGGATTCTGATGATTGAAGTCTTGGGTGTTAGAAGTAGACATCTGGTGTAGGGATTGAGATAAATTCTGGAGAAACATTGTGATGATTCTACTGTGCCTCTAAACTTGAAATAGGCAAGAACAAGCCTCCAGTAAGGCGCGTAATGAATTTTTGGAAAGGTTCATCGCGCCCAATGACATCCACTTTTATTTTTGCATTTGTCATTTTAATTAGCACATCCTTCGCGGAATAGTTACCACTAACATATTCATCCGTAATCAAGATGAAATGTACATCGGTGTTTCGCCTTACTGTGACTTCGTCAGCTGCGCGCATGAGCGCATCTAAAGCTTTTTCACCACCACGGCATTTCACTTGTCCGAGAAGTCGCTTGATTTGGGATACAGAACGGGTTTGTGGAACAAGTTCAAAATCCCAACCGAGCATGTTATATCCGGTGTTATCACGAAAAATGACGATACCGAGCGTAAAATCAAGTTCTGCATCATCAAATAGTTTGGTCATTTGGCTTAGATGGTTTCGGACTGCGTTGATGTTATCCTTCATACTACCGCTACCATCAATAATAAAGACAATATCTACTAAATCAGCGGTTCGGTTGGCTAAAACATGTTGCCCAATTCGTGCCAGAATTACATTTGGCATCGGAAGGTTGCTGATATCTGGGAGTGTGTCATCCACAGGCGGTTTGAAAGACTGTTGTTTTGTCCTTCGAATCAGTCCTTTAGAATCGAATTTGCCAAACCCACGTTGACTCCCAATATCATGATTAACCGTCGGAGTCGTAAAATTACTACCGGATTTATGAATTCCTATAGTGCTTGGGTTCGGTAGGGTAAAACCTCTTATCGGCGTTACAGGATTTCGATGCACAATTGGCAATGCGGCAGGTAAGGATGCTATCGGATGGTCAACTGTAACCGAGATATGTTTGTGCTTTGTTGGGGTATATTTTGGAGGGATGTACTGTACACGTTTTATGGTACGTAAGGTCCGTTGCGAACGAACCACTGATATTTCAAGGTATGTTTTGTCTACTATGGAACTTGGTTCACTTTGGTGTAGTGATGTTAGCAACAAAACCAGAATGACATGAAGACCTATCGAGAGAACGAGGGCATTGCGGATGGTTTTTCGAACTTTAGATTGCATATCATGCATCCAGATATTTATAGTCCAATCTAAAACATGCGAACCCCCTTGAAATAAGTATGGGTTTACTACAAAGCGCATGTTATACCAAATTAACTTGATTCAAAGTTTTCCGATAAAGTCGGCATTGTGAGGAGGACCCGGGGACCTCACACTACAAATCGGGCTAATTCGGTATTATACCAGCAAGGAACTTCATGACAATAGACACGTGTATCGCCTAATTATCACATTAACTTTGTGTTATTTCAAGTAAATTATGTGCGTAAAGATGGATTTAGGTGAGGTCGGATGATAGAAGGGTTCGCGGACTATCAGATTCGGTTAGAAATCAAACCCACCGAATTTTTAAACTGCTAACAATATAGGTGTGATAACGTGAGTTTGATAAAAACAAGATGTTGAGCTTCTCGTAGGGGCGAGGTCTTCTCGTCTGTAGGGGTTAGGTTACCTAACCCCTACGAAAATGTCCATTTATGTTTAGAATTTGCTATATATCAAACTCACGTTGTGATAGGTAACAAAGGTCATGCTTCATGCTGTGTGTTTGCTTGTGATTCGCAGAATTCACGCGCTTGTATTGCTGCTTCCACTTCTCCATGCTGAATTTCGATTACTTTCAGCACATCTGATGGCAGCTGCGTAAACACCTCATCCCACTGTATGTCACTGGTCCCCGGTGGATGGTGAGTCTCAAGGTCTTGTAGATCGTGCAGGGTTGCACCGATGAGGTGTTCACCATAAGTTTTAAGCCAGTCATGTGCCCAACACAGTCCGAGTTTTTCCTGAAATGCAGCGTGTCCTATATTATGCCAATATCGCATCGGACTGCCGTAAAATTCGTTAAAAAACAACTCTATTTCATCAAAATTGGGAATTTGATAATAATGCGGTCGATTTTCAATAGCGATGCAGAGTTCCATTTTTAAGGCGCGTTCATTTAGTTCGTCGAGGCTGCGCAAGACTGCATCGCGATGTTTCTCTTCTTTCTGTTTTCGCCATTCCGTTGCTTCGGTCACCTTTTTGCTAAATGCTTCAAACTCGCGTTCTCCGTAATCATAAAGATCGGTCATTAGGGACGAACGATCATAGGTATCCACTTCACCGAGACGGAGCATCACTGTTGACACTTCCATTTCAACGGCAAGTTCCATCGTCCGAACGGTTCTGCGAATTGCTTCCTTGCGTTCATCGTTATCAAGACTGGATAGAAAAATTATATCATTTTCGGCTTCTGCTTGTGGAGTGCCGGGTAGAATCGGACAGAAATTTTGGATGAAATAGGGGGACATTTGTCCAATGTCCCGAAGCAACGGTTTGAGTTGCTCAACCTGTTCAAGCGTGAGATGACGACTGAGTGCGATTACTTTAAAACCGAGTTCTTTCAACTCATCAAATAGGGCAGCTCCATCCGGTTGCTTCAAGGCGTTCCACATTGTTGATATTGCTAACATTATTTGTTCCGACTTTTGGGGAGAAAATGCGTATAGTGTGGGAAAAAGACATTCAAGTTAGATTTGTGGTTAGGAAGACTTGTATTTTAAGGTGATCTGAAAACTTTTCTTCCTTCAACTTTTATTTTTCCTTGGGCAAAATGCTTTATCACTTTTGGATAAAGTTTATGTTCCTCAACCTGAATTCGGTCGTGTAGACTCTCTTCGTCATCTGTATCATAAACAGGGACAGCAGTCTGCGCGATAATTGGTCCTGTATCTACATCTTCGTCAACAAAATGAACAGTCACACCTGCCACTTTAACACCGTAAGCCAAGGTATCAGCAACAGGGGTTGCACCTGGAAACGCTGGTAAGAGGCTTGGGTGAACGTTAATGATCCGATTGCTATATTTGCGGACAAATGGAGGTTGAAACAACTTCATAAAACCAGCAAGCACAACTAACTCAGCCGAATAAAGTTCAATTTGTCTTGATATTTCTGCATCAAATTCAACGCGATTCTCAAAATCTTGGGTTCTAACAATTTGTGTTGGAATACCAGCACGTTTTGCCCGTGTTAGTGCGTAGGCTTCCCGCCGATCGCTAATCACAACTGCGATTTTAATACCGCTGGCTTCGTCTTCATGTAGCTGGTCAATTAGGGTTTGCAGATTGGTTCCACTGCCTGAAACAAGTACCGCAATTTTCACTATATATCTCTTTCTGTGATGAGTCCAGGGATTAGATTGCCAATTTGGCTTTTTCGAAAAACACCGTGTGTCAGAATTAGATTACCAATGTGTGTTATTTGCTATGTGTCCTTCTGGAATTGGCACCCACATGCCACCAGTTTTAATTGTCACCTCTTCCTGGAAATCGTCATAAGTTCCGATTACACTAACAACTATCTGTTTGTCCTCTAAAAACTGAATAACCCCTGGAACTAATTTATTATTCTCTATAGGTTCATCCGTAACGAGAATGAGATGGGTTTGCACATTCGGACGGAGTTTAATCCGTCGTAACCCCTCAGTAACAGCATGGAGAAGATTTTCATTATCTCGACACGGCAGTTCAACAATTTTGCGAATTTGCTTAAGGGTTTGTGGTGGATTGAAAACATTCACAAAGTCAAATGATGTTCGCTTCCGAAACCTAACGACACCAATCTGATAGTCAATGAGTGCGTTGTCCCAATCCCGTATCCAAAGATCAAGCTGCTGTAAAAACTCGGGTAGTTTATCTTCCATGCTCTTACTTCCATCAATAAATAAAACTATGTCCACAGGTGTATTCGCAGAATTTTGGAGCAATTTTTTACCGATCTTCTGGACGTTCTGCCATTGTGCCTTTCTGAGCGATTGTCCTTTTGCCTTAGCTGTTGCAGGAGTATTACGTCGCTGTCTCTGTTGCATCTCTAGATCTTCAGGAATGGCGTGCCATTTGCCATCAGTTTCTTCTGCGAACGCTTGGTGTTCTTTGTTCGGAAGACCAAGCACATTGACATAGATACCGTACTCTCGACACAAATCAATTGTTTCACTCGTTGTCAAACCTTCTATACTGGTGAATGGCTCATCAGTGACGAGAATAAGATGTTTTTTTGATGTAGCACGGAACTTCATTTCATTGACAGTTTTTGCGATAGCATCCAATGCGTTTTCGTCTCTGCTTGTCCGAATTGCATAAATATTCTGTTTGTATTCAGGGATACTTTTCGTCAACTGTAGTACGTCAATTTTGTTTTCTTGTTTACGACTGTCTTTCCGTTGATATGTAGAAAATTCAGTTAAACCGAGTTTGTAGTCAATGCCAGAAGATTTGTAGACATCAATCATTTCAATCAAATGATCAGCGACAGCCTTGATGTTATCCGCCATACTCCCGCTTGCATCAATGACAAAAACGACATCAATTGGCCCCCCCTCACTTGTTTCAACAATTTCATTTCCGAGTTTCTTCATGACATTGCTAAATGAGACATAAGGTATATCGCCGTGGATATCACCCATATTTATCTTAACATCGTCATCACCATAAGATGATTCAGGAAGATCAAGCGTAGTACGGATAGGTGTGCGTTGAACCCCCGGTGCCCCAGAACGTTTTGTGCCGAAAGAACCACCTACTGTTGGCTCTGCTCCAGTCTTTGATAAACCACTTTCAACTTGCCGAAGATCGTCAAACGCAGTGCTGATATCGGTTTTTGCCTCCGGTGCAGTATCCGTTTGCTTGAGTATTGGCTGTTCTGTAACTATTGGTTCCACAAGTGCCTGAGTAGGTTGAAATGCAATTTGTGGCGTAATTGATTCCATTTTAGCAAGTGGTATTTGCGTGGGTTCATACACCGTTGTTTTGCGGTGTTGAGGTGTTAGTAGTTTTATCGGTGGCTTTGATAGTGGTTGTCTCGGAGCTTGTTCAATTGATACATCAACTCGATCTGGAATAGATAAGATAGGCTGATTGGCTACAGAGAAATAAAATAGCATTATAACTAGGAATACGTGAAGTACCATTGAAATTAACAAGGCATTACGGGTGATAGATTTTACAGCACGTTGGGTAATAGATTTCATGATGTACACCTCATCAACGGATTTTAAGCGGACGTTTAGGTTCCTGTTGCTCAATTACTTCAAACGAAATAAACTTTTCCTGTTGAACCTTAGACGATTTAGAACTATATTGGGTGAACGGGTTGAGTTTCTCTATACGGGGTGAGTAGAGCGTTACACCTATCATCATGAATACACCGAACATAAAACCTACCATATAAAATGGGTTATAGGCACGAATATTTCCTCGCATCCATATTTTCATATTTTCAATAAAAGAGCCAAGGCGGTTGAAGGATGATTTGCGCACTTTTTGAGTTGTTTGCATCGTAGTTACGCGCGACATTACACTTGACAGAAAGGTGTCAGAAGCCTTAACTGGCTCTACAAAGTGAAGCAGGGAATCTGTCCGTTTTAGTGTTGTGTATCTATCGCTACAATTCGGACACCGTTTTAGGTGCCACTTAATTATATGTCGTTTCCACGATGGGAATTCGTTGTCAAAGTAGGCTGAAAGTTGTGTTTGGTAATTTTGGCAGTCGTTTATTTTAGATTTTGGCATTTACACTATCTCCTATTCCAGCCTTGATAAGCAGTTTTTTCATGTTTTGACGTGCTCGGTGTAGTAGCGATTTTACCGCTCCAACAGAACAATTTAGAATCTCAGAAATTTCTTCATAACTCAACTCTTGATATGTTACCAATGTTAATGCTAAACGTTGATTTTCAGGGAGCTGCTTCAACGTTTTCTTAATGAGTTGTTGCCTTTCTTTCTTTTCATACAGGATATCGGGTTGAAAGCGAGTATCTATCATGAACTCGGAGTCATAAACATCCTCATTTTCGTCAACCATGTCTTCCAGAAAGCATGTTTTTCGACGCGCACGATTCCGTATTTCGTTTCGTGACAAATTGGTGGCGATTGTATAAAGCCAACTTTTAAAGGATGCTTTCGGTTCATAACGACTTGCGCTTTTAAAAACACGGAGAAACGTCTCCTGTGCCAAGTCTTCAGCACGATGATAATCGTTGATAGTGTAATGGATATAGTTTACAAGCGCATCTTGATACCTTCTGACAAGCAGCTCAAATGCACTCATATCCCCTTTTCGGCATTCTAGCATCAATTCTTCGTCTGAAACTATCATGATGTTCTGTTCCTTTAAACCTGGGTAAATATGGACAAAAGCCCATATTCCCGATTTGCATCTACCTAAGTAGATGGAGAAACCTTCAAAGCACGCGCAACATTCTTAATGAATATCCCACGTGCGCCGTTCAAATCCCTATCCATGCGATGACCTTCCGATGACTTGATAACCTTTGAACCACCAAGGTTTGTGATGATTTCGCCAGTCCAAGACACCGTTTTAGAAGTCCACGCCTCACAGACATCAATCACTTGCACACTGTATTCCAACGCTTTCTGTTTCAGAAAGTCTTTGAACCTATAGTGTGAGAGAGTTAGCATCTGCCGGACAGATTTTCTTCTTAACTTTCTATGCCCGCGTTTGGTCATCTGCTTCGACTCAAACGTTGGCAGTAAAATGATGTCAAAGTTCGTCACAAGGAAGTGTGCGACCTTCTTATGAAGTTCATCAACGAGATTACGGATTTTTACCTTTATTCTGTTCGCAGCTTTACGCAAGGCACGCCGTAGCGGGCGTTTCTCTTGTGTCGCACGAGATAAGAGGTTATCACAATGTTGGCAAAGCCTCTGTATCCGATTGATACATTGATGACCGAGCCACCCAAAACTATCTTCTGAAAAAAATGTCATAAAATCACGAACACCGGGGTCAAGTGCTACTATTCTACCACTTGGTTCTCGTGTCTTTTTCTTCTCAACGTAAGGCACGCACAGAAAGTATCTGCCATTTTCCAATACCAGTTGAGAATCCTTGACTTCCGCATCCGTATCGCGTTCAGAAACCTTACCCTTTCCTTGCGGTTTGGCAGGTAAGGGTTCTGACATCTTCATATCTCCTAACAACCGCACATAGAACCCATTGGCTTTCAACGAGTCAGCACGTAGGTAAATGGTTTGTTTTCGTTTCCTTGAACGATACTTGACTTTTTGGAACTCGCTCGTTTTCTTACATTTTACCTTTGCATTCCTGACGGCTTGACACGCATCCATTACCGCACCCACTTTTATTTGACGAGGCGTTTCGTCGTGCCATTTGGGGAGTTTGTCAAAAACAACTGGGACAAGCCCTTTGAAGTTTGTAGGTGTAGTTTTGTCCTCTAACAAAGACACCGCCTCATTAAAGGTATACCTTGATGTGCCAAACCACTTACGTAGAATTGTCTTCTGTTCCAGTGTTGGAAAGATTTCTATCTTCTTTGATTTGGTCACGGTATCGCCTGAGTCCATACATTCTACAGGAAAAGACGTGCAGAATTGTGAGGAGATCGGCAGTAAGTTCTTCTTCGGGGCTGTAAACAGTTTTGTTGAGAACCACGACTTCTCCACCGTTTTGCTCGACCAAGAATTGAATGACTTCTCCGCCGATGCGGGCGAGTCTATCCCGATGGGCAACAATAATCTTGAGTTTATCGCCTCGCAAGATGCGTTCCAGTAAGGCTCTAAGCCCTTTTCTTTTGAAGTTGATACCGCTGCTTTAGTCTTTGATGATTTCGGCTTCACGGAACTTTTCTCGCATATACTCAACTTGGGATTCAAGGTCATCTGATTGTGATTTTCCGCTGACACAGCAGTAGCAGACTGTTGTCCGAGTTGGTTTCCCGGTCCGTTTTGCAATGTAGTCCTTGACATCATACCTGTCCTGCCCCCCATCTGTTCGGTATGTTCTGATTTTGTCATTTTTCGCCAGCCTTCTTAGATGAACTAGGCTAAAACCAAGTTGTTCACTTGCTTTCTTGGCAGATACAAATTATTCATAACGTGAGCTCGGTATAAGCCTACTTTCACGAATTCGCAGGTTTTTTCCACTAATTTCCCCTGTTTAAGGGGTTTAGGAGGTAAAAACACCGTCCCATTTATACCAAAACTCACGTTATTTCTTACACCGAGCTCACGTTATTCATACGTATATGATACTGCATAAATCCGCATTTGTCGAGTTAAATCTGTGTTTTTACTACTTAGGCACTCTTTTCCTGTTTTTTCAGGCAAATGTGTGGCAAGCAAAGTAAAACAAACTTTTGGTTAATGTAAGCGGCGCGTGAATTGCACAACTACAAACGCCGTTAATCCTAAAATGTATAAGTGTTTTAGATTTGACTATTTTTACAAAACAAAAGTGTTAAAACTATTTCTATTCTTCTTCGGTGTTTTCGGTTTGTTGAAATTCTTTGGAAGACTTTAACTTCAGACGCATCGCGGATTTAAAAGCACTGATGGCTTCACGTCGTTTCCCTCGAAGAGAATAAACTGCGCCGAGTTCCGAATGCAATTCCGGATGGTTTGGTATAAACCGGATAGCGTTTTCATAAACGTCAATAGCCTCGTCATAACGTTTCAGCATACGATAGGTTGATGCGAGATTGATATACACAGCGACTTCGCTCGGTTCGCAGGCAATCGCCATTTTGTATGCATCAATTGCTTTTTCATAGTCCTCTAACATAAAGTATGCTAAACCGAGGTGAAAGTGTGCTTCAGCGGATTCACGATTATGTTGAATTACCAGTAGAAATTCTTCAATTGCTTTTTGATAGTCACGCGCGTTTAAGGCATCTGCACCCTGTTTTAAATGTTTTGCAGCAGTTTGATGATGATGGATATCTAGTCGTCCGCGCTGAATGAACTTACTCTGTAATGTTTCAGATGCAATTCCTGAATCATCACGTTTTATAGAGGAGTTTGTGGATTCGTCTTTAGAAGACACCTGTTCTCCATCGGTTTTACTTTCTTTCATCCATCAATTCCATTTCACTATTGCTGAAAACGCAATTATCACTCTTCCCGCCAAGACCCCATGCTTTAACTTGCGGGATGTAGGCGGACATAGTGTTTTTTAGAAAAAAATTTGACATTCGCCCGAAAATGTGAGATACTCTATATAACTTGCTGGATAGCATTCTCACCCTGCACGCTTGTGCAGGTGCTATCCTTCGTGAGAAGGTATGTGGCAAGTGTTACCTTGTCCAACATGTTTCGGTAGCGGAAACCCATAATTCGTAGGGCGGTAAAATTCCCGCGTAGTGTTTCGCTACCCCCTAATTTCATTTTTTGTAGGCAGGGATAGCCGTGAAAGTTTTCGCACGATAAATCTGTTTTTTGCAGACAATTGCCTACTGGTGGAGCGATAATAAGACGGTAATCTCTTAGAGAAAACCGCAGTTGCGATGAAACCGAAGCCCCTACCTTTAGGTAGTGGGTGCTATCACTGTACTTTAAACACCTATGTCCCAAAAAAGTGGCACATTAATGACAATTTTCGCTTGATTGTCTATTAATGTAGTGCTATGTCCACTTTCAAATTGTGAGTCGCGACAATAGTCGGGAATCGGAGTTCCCTCCTACAGGACACAACATTTCTGTAGGAGCGATCTCCGAATCGCGACCTTTACCCATAAAATTTGAGTGGACACAGCAGTAGTATCATCGTGCAATGCGAAACCCTATGACAAACTCCGCATAGTTCGTACTGAAAAAATCGAAACTGGTACAGGTGCTATAGTCATGATTGTAATACCACGCACCACCGCAGGCAACACGGAAAGCTTCTTTATCGTCATACGGGGTATCTGTCCATTCCCAAACGTTACCTAACATATCATAACACCCGAATGGACTTTTTCCATCTTTGAACGCACCGACCGGTGTTGTGCCTTCAGCACCGAGTTCTGCTGTGTTGCACCGTGGTTTATCTATTTCGTATCCCCACGGAAAAAGCCGATCATCATTGCCGCGTGCTGCATATTGCCACTCCGCAAATGTTGGCAATCTCCCATTAACATAATTAGCGTACGCCTCTGCATCTTCACAACTTACCCAAACGATAGGATGGTCACCTTTTAGTGAATAAATTTCATAACTTAGCTGCGGATTTTCTAACCAATCTTTTGGCGGGTTATAACCAGTTTCCTGTATGAACCGAAGGTATTGGACGTTGGTTGCGGGATAAACACCGATTTCAAATTCATCAATTTCTAGTGCCGTGCATTCCTCACCAATCAGAGCAGTTCCCGCTGGAATAGATATGGTTGCATCCAAGGCTTGAAGGGCAGCATCGCGAACTTCCTTGTCAGTATGTGCAAGTGCATATCCGAGAGGTGAAATCACTTCACCGATTGGTGGTGTCGTGAGTTGTGGGACTTGTTCCCATCCCAATTCTGTGCTAATAAGCAGTTTGACAGCATCGCAGAGTGAATCGTTATAGTGCCATGTCCAGTAATCTCGAAGCAGTTGTTGAAAAGCATCTGGTGAATCGCTTTCAATTAGCGCAATTCGAGATGCTTTCGGCTTTGTAACATTCAATAGCATATTTTCATCCGCAACATAACTTCAAATTAATTTTTAAAGGACTGCGCAATCTCAAATAGTTTATGCTGTCATTCTATCTTATTATATCATAGAAAATAGACATAAGCAACGTGAGCTCGGTGTAAGAAATAACGTGAATTTTGGTATAGATAAGAGGGTGTTTTTACCTATTTTTATCTCCTAAACCCCTTAAACAAGGGAAATTAGTGGAAAAAACCTGCAAATTCGTGAAAGTAGGCTTATACCGAGCTCACGTTAAGCAAGTTGATTTCGGGTTGTAATATGAACCTTTATGGCACCAACTGTACCTTATACCAAATTAACGGGATTCCAATCTATCGGTGCGGTTAGGAAACCGCACCTACCGGTCCTGAGGTATGATTCGTGGTAATCTTTCTTGATTTGAGATTAACCTTAAATTCCACTTCGTGAGTTTCATCCCAATAATCGGCAAGGCTATGTGTATCCCAAAATTCACCAATTTCCTCTGGTGTAGCATCAGGTGATGGCATTGGGTCTAGCTTTTTAACTGTGCTTCTCATATTTTTTTGTTTTTCAATAATCATCGTAATATTCAGTTCGTAATCTGATTGTTATGGCACTAATTGAACTTTAATAGAATCAACTCCGTTTTGCACCATATCAAATGCAGTTAGATAGTTTTCCAGCGGTAGTTGATGCGTAACAATATGGCTTACATCAATCGCACCACTATGTATATAATCGATCGCGAGTGGATACGCATAGGGACCTAAATGAGAACCGTGGATATTTAACTCTTTTGTATCGCCGATAATAGTCCAATCTACGGTGACAGGTTCTCGCATGACGCTGAATTCAACAAAAGTGCCTGCCTTCCGAATCATGTGAAGTCCTTGTTCAACAGCCTTCGGGTGTCCCGTCGCCTCAATGTAGACGTCGCAGCCGTATCCCTCAGTTAAATCTAACACCTGTTGAACAACATCCGTTTCCGATGGGTTGATGGCGATATCTGCGCCCAATTTCTTGGCAACATCTAACCGTTTGGGAATGAGGTCAATGGTGATGAGCATACCGGGGTTTTTCAACTTTGCCGCGCCAATCATACCGAGACCGAGTGTGCCAGCACCTGCAACGACAACAACATCACCAAACTCAATATTTCCTCTTTGGACTGCATGAATAGAACAGGCGAGCGGTTCAATCATCGCCGCACTTGCGGTAGGTATATCAGAAGGCACCTTGTAAACAAGTGAGCGCGCGGGGAATTTCATATAGTCTGCCATACCACCGTTGACAACCGGCTGAAACCCGTAAATATTGTGGACTTGACAAAGCCAATATTTTCCTGTACGGCAGTAGCGGCATTCCCAACACGGGACGATCTGTTCAGCGATCGCTATATCTCCGAGTTGAAGTCCGTACTTTTCACCTGCACCTTCACCGAGTTCAACCACTTCACCGATAAATTCATGCCCAGCGATGACAGGTGCTTCCACATACGGCTTGCGGTGTTCATCGCCCCAGAAGAGTGGTGCGCCTGTATAACACTTTATGTCGCTTGCACAAACACCACACGCATCTACCTTAATGACGACTTCACCAGGACCCGCCTGCGGCATCGTGACTTCTTCAAGTCGATAATCCAAAGGTTCGCGACACATGATCGCACGCATCGTTTTCGGCATCCAAAGTCTCCCACGGTAAATGTCTTATGCTGCCTTACTTTGGACAAGACGTTTCCGTGCGCTTGCACGTGCTAATCCAACATCCAACGTAATATGCTGATATTCGGTAATACCGAGGTTAATCGCGTGCGCTGTTTCAAGATTGAAACCCCACTCAATCCATTCGGGCATGTCTGCCTCCGGAATGTTTCCCGCCACGACAACCTTCATAATACTAATGCCTTTACCGAGGTCATAAGCACGTTGGATATATTCCAGATGTTTTTCAAAGGGACCACCCTCTAACATTCTGCCTTCCTTGTTCGCTGTTGTGAGAATGACATCAATCTCAGGATGATCAATTACGGCATCCATCACAGCACCAGTATAGAGATGGGTGGAACATCCGATGACGCGAATCTTGCCTGCCGCTTTTGCTTCTCGGAACGCATCAAACGCACCCTCACGTTCTCGCCTCGCTAAATCATCAGGTGAAGAGATAGCATGCAATAGCATTACATCTATATATTCGGTTTGTAGTTCGCGCAGTGCCTTTTCAATGCTGGCTGCTGCGCTATTGTGATCCTTCACGGCAGTTTTCGTTTGGATGACAATCTCATCTCGGTTAATTTGACAGACTGCTTCGCCAAGGTGAGGTTGGGTACCGTATCCCTCAGCGGTGTCCCAGAAGGTTATTCCCTCGTCGAGTGCCTTCAACATCAGTTTACCACCGGCTTCATAACTATCGTAGGTCTTATCAAGATGTCCTGCACCGAAGCAGAGACGTGAGATTTCCAAACCTGTTTTTCCATAAGTTAAATATTCCATTATGCCTCCACTTTTTCATATATTTTGCCGCAAGGGCAGAATTACATGATTGTCCATTCGCCAATTGGAATTAGTTCATGGTTAACATACATTAACCGAAATTGACTAAAAATGCAACCTTTTTCTTGCGACAAATCTATTTTTCAGGTAGTATATCGTAGATACAATCATCAAAGTTTACGGTTTGGAAACCCAAGTCTTTAGACTTGGGAGGAAAAACCGCTCTCGTGTGTTAGAGCGCGGCGTTTTTTTGATAAAAAACTTGGCAACCTAACAGAAGTGTGATATAATGATAATACCGTGTTGGAAACCAGCCTATCAAGCGTAACCTCTTGGTTACGTGCTGGTTTCCTCCGACTTGATAGGGGATAAACGCACGATACACGGTGGACCATGATTTTGACCTATAAATATCCGATATATCCTACAAAAACACAGGAAAAACATTATCCGACTGGTTTGATCACATAGTGATCTTCAAAACTCTGCTCGGCATGACCGCGTGGTTGCTTGGGAGACAGAAAAACGTTCTGTGCCTCGTTATGAGCAGCAAAAACTTCTGACCTAGGCACGCAAAAAATATGACGATTTCCGGGTTTCCATTCCATAGGACTTCCAAGTTTCTGCGCTCAAACGAACAGACAAAGGTTTTGCTGCGTTCTATCGGCGGTGCGAAAATGGAGATGCACAAAAAGAGTTTCCAAGATACCGAAAGCGTGTGCGTTTTTTGACTTGGTGTCTCCGCAAAAACAAAAAAGGTTACTGAAAAAACTCTCTAAAACACAATCTCGTCGCCAAAAATGCAGTCATCGTTGGTCCAAAGCCGTGCATGCCGTAGTTCTGCACCACGAACGCACCGCTAACAAACGCAAAGACTTCATTGGAAACCAACTCGTCTACAAACTCTATCACTACTACAAAAACAACGTCTTAGTCGCAGAAGACTTAGGCGTTTCTAACATGGTAAAGAATAAACACCTCAGCAAGAGTATTAGCGATGCGTCTTGGGCAACCTTCTTTGAGTGGTGTGGGAACATGGTTTCCGAAAGAGACGGTTTCCACTTCCACCAAGTAGACCCTAAGTATACCTCGCAAGACTGCTCCCGCTGCGGACAACGCTCGCCAAAGAAACTTTCTCTGGCGATATGAACCTTTGACTGTCAGTTTTGTGGACACTCGCTTGACCGAGACTACAATGCTGCACGAAATATGCTTTATAGGGCAGCTGCTGCCCTTCGTGGAGAGCGTTGGGCTACCAACCTCGTTGAAGCGAGAAACACTAACGAAGCAAAAAACGCTTGAGGCTTTAAGAACACAGAGCAGTTATCGCTGTTTGACGCTCGGACAAGCACAAGTCTTTAGGCTTGGGTAGTTGACAAGGAAGATAATTCACTTGTAGCGAAATTTTACCAAATATTCGGTTTGAAAGCCCTGTCTTTTAAGGCGGGGATGAAAAACCGCTAACAGCCTCTGCTTTTGTCAAAAAAAACTTGGTTTTTGTAGAAAAATGTGATATACTATTTAGACATCGTTGTGGTGGATTCAACCTTCCACTTGGAAGTGCCACCACACCATTTTGAAGTGGTTTAACGATGTAAAGGAAAAACGATGTCCATCACAAAAACACGAAAGTTAAAACGGACATCTCCATTAGACACACTTGCGCGTGCGTCTGGTAGTTGCTATTCCAAAGTTATCTCACTTGTTCGGAAAACAAAACAACACAAGGGGTTTTGGCTTTCTAAATGGTTGACTCGCCACAGGGCTATTTAGTTTTAAGAATTTTCATTTTATGAGGTTAACTGCGAGTTTAGGTTTTGAAGCGAAAAAATGGGTTGCTTTTGCGATAGCGGTATACCCTGAAAATCGCAATACTGACATAGCCGTCCTTCGCATTGCTGCCATCACTTGTGGAATGGCACCACATCTGACAGGAGAGACATCTTCCCTAAACACAACATCGCGCACCCAGTGCACTTTGTTCTCTATTGTCCAATGTCCACGCCGAATAGTGAGTAGGCGTTCGGCAGACGCTTCTTTTGGATCAAGACTTGTAATACCATATTGAACCTTGTGTGTTTCTTTACCGGTGCACATATTTTTGCGAATGTAGCGACATTCAATCACTTGTGCTAAACCTGGCCAGTCAAGATAGTCATTCAGTGCTGTGCTTGCTTTGAGACACCGCGTTTCAAGTCTGCCATGTCCTTTTTCATAAGTCTCACAAGCCACTGTGTCATCAGAAAGCGTGTCATGATCGGATTGAAAAAGTGTCTCAATCGCCCAAAATAGATGCGCTTGATTCTTTTGGACAGGGAGCAGATAGTCGCCATCCGCATCTATGATTTGTTCACAGAAAGCACGCTGTGTCAATAGCGCATCCGTTGTTATGACTTTACCTTTGACATCAAATGCTTCAAGGATTTGTGTTGAAACAGGTATTTCGTTGGTTTTGTCGCTAACACTACATTGCGTGAGAGTGATCCCTAACTCATGAGAGACGACAGAGAGTAAGTGGCTTGTTGTCGCTTCTTGTTTATGGGTAGCACGCATCGTTTTGCCATCTATTGCGACTGCGGTAAGACAACTTGTTAGATCAGGACGACTTTGAATGACTGTATTTACCCATTTTGTCAGTGTCTCTTCTAAAGCAACAACATCTAATCTTCTCAAAAGATTGTGTATCGTTGCGGCACAAGGTGTTTTCTTATGTGTAAAACCGAGGGCTTTTGCGAGTGCAGGTTGAGACCGTGCCCAAGTTGCGATGGATGTATACCCGTTATGTCCGCACATCAAACCGATAACCACAAGTGCGAGGATAGATACCAACGGGTGTCGCTTTCCTTTATTGTTGCGCGGATCTGGAACTTCTGCTAACATATCAAGTAAGTGGCAAGAGGATTTTCTTGTCATGGTTCACCTCAAAAGAGTACTATTTTTTAAGGTGAAGTATAGCAGACGTCGCGTGAAAAGTCACGCGACATCTGCATATTACAAAATATTAACACTTGTGATAAATTACACAAGAAAAACCGAAAACTAAATAGCCCTGGCGGAGTATAGGTCCTATAGTTCAGTACACTATTTTTTTGATTGCTCTTTTCGCCGCGTCGGTGGTGGTTCTTTGAATTCCACACCGCGCGCTTCGGCTTCTCTTCGCCTGCTATCCCACACTGCGACCTCTCTGTAAACTTCCTCTTTTGCCTTCGCTTTTATCTGTTCTTCTCTCCGGAGATACTCTCTGAAACGTCGTAACATGATGTCTATTCCTTCCCCAAAAATAATCAACAAGGTTGATGCTGCAATTATTTTTGAGATATTATCAACGACAAAGTAAAGTGAATCAACTAATTTGTAGTTTTTGAGAAAACACTGGTGTAAAATCACACAAACGATAAGGGCAATAACATCAAAGCAGAACCACAAAATAGTGTTTTCAGCATCTTTGACGGTAAATATTGATGATCGTTTGTTTTTGTCCTCAACTACGTGTTCCTCTTGCTTATTCTCCATCAACTCGTTGCCCCTGTTTAAAATAGCATGTTTTGCACTCAAAGTCAAGCGAAGACTCACACATACTGAGGCATAGACTTCTACGTGTCTCCCTTGAGTGGATAGGACACTTACAGAGTGTAGGTGAATGCTTTTCTATCCAACGGATAATAAAGTATACCACATCTCTTGAGAAAAGTCAATTTTGCCCGCTTACATCCTTCTACCGAAAAACAGGGTCGTTAGCGAGAAGGGTGGTAAGGTGAATTAATCCCATTTGCAGAGCAGAGTCTCTATGCCCTGCTAAGTGCTTATAAACGTTCCTCCAAAAACGTGATCCCAGTTTCAAGATCAATCTCATGTTCTCCTTGAAAATGATCCAGCACTAACTGATCGCGCTTTCCCGACGCAGCATATATCTTTTCCAAATGCTCAAACGCCGCCAAAGCATCAGATTCAATGAAACATCGGTCATCCGAACCGATTTGCACCATACACGCTCGCGGTGCGATAAGTCCTGCAACATCGGCAATATCACCCTCAGCGCGTAGACCGAACATGAATTGCGACCCACA
The DNA here is from genome assembly GCA_965237835.1 of Candidatus Poribacteria bacterium. Lineage (GTDB taxonomy): Bacteria > Poribacteria > WGA-4E > WGA-4E > WGA-3G > MSPOR6. The sequence goes on from OZ250160.1 coordinate 4,839,358, forward strand.
CGTATTTCCACGTCCTCGGTCCCCAAGTGCATCTTTCAAAGTGCTAAGATAACAGACAATGACAGATGCCTTAATCCGCCGATCCATCGCAGAAATATATGTCGTCATCGTGCCACCAAACGAACATCCCATACATCCCAAGCGACTGTTGTCCACTTCAGGACGTGACTGGAGATAGTCCAAACATCGTTGCCCATCTGAAATGTTGAGTCGTAGAAATTGATAACCGAAATATCCAAGTGCGAAATAGGCGGCGTTGCATCCATCCCTTCCTGGACGGCGCACCCATTCATCCCTATCTAACCGTTCGCCGAAGCATCGCCAGTCCGGTGCGATTGTCACAAACCCGCGTTGTGCCAATTCAACAGCAAATTGTTTTTGGTAATCCTCCACGATGCCGACAGCACCGTCTTTTCCAATCCCGTGCCCGTGTGCACATAGTACCGCAGGTGCTGGATTGTCTAGACTCGCACTATCTGGAATTAAGACGTACGCTGGGATTGAGGAAAATGCGTCTGGATTGAAAATTATCTTTTCTCGTGTGTAACCATCTTGTTGTATTCGTTCTAAGGTTTCTACCGCTAACGGCACAGGTTCAGGTTTTGGACCTAAATGCCGTGTCAGGTGACGTCTAAATTTCACTCGCCATTCTGACCATTCCTCTTTCGTTGGGTTTCCGTTGAAATGAAGCGGTGGAGTTGTTTTCAGAAGTTGGGCAACGCTCTGTTCTGCTGTTAAAAATCTCTCTATTGCCATAATCTGCGCCTCTTAATGTCTTGTGCTTTTCATAACGTGCGGGTATTTTAGCACGAAAAGGTATCAATAGCAAAGGCAATTTATGCGATCGGTGTACAAACCTCTATGCTTCACTTCTGTTCATATAAAAGAGTTTGTTATATGATCTTACGCTATGTTATAATTACCATAATCAGTTAGATAAGATATTGACTACCAGCACAAACTGACAGAGGAAAAAGCATAATGTCACGTCTTGAGAAAATTCAACAAGAGATTCTCGCGCTCCCTGAAGCCAAGTACAAACAATTACGGCTGTGGTTCAGTGAATTGGATTGGGAGAAATGGGATCAAGAGATTGAGGTGGATTCCGACATAGGGAAATTGGATTTCTTGATTGCCGAAGTGCTTGAAGAGAAAGAGAAGGGAACACGCAAGGACCTTTAAGTGCACAGAACAAATTTCTCCTCGTATGTGAAAAGATTCCCTACTATGGATGCTTATACGATGGCACATTAACAAAACGCTCCATTCCCACCTCTAACTCAATATGGGTATAAGGCGGCAGATGAACTTGAAGATACGCGCCATTGACCGCTACAGCGTTCTCCCTTGAACCATTTTTAGCGCGTGCTGTTGTGAAATTGTGCTCACCCATTGCCCCCGCTTGGACAATGACATCACGTGCTTCAGTGGCGTTTAGGTTGACCAATTCCAGCTCAGTTGTGTCGTTTGTCATTTTAGAAACCAACACCGCTACATCAGTTGGGAGTCCTGGTCGCCTCTGTTGTGGGTCAAAGTGCCGCAATCGTGTCACAAGTAATCCGCCATTGTAGTGTGGTAAGGGACCACCACACGTGAGTTGAACCAGACCTTCACAAGTAACCGGGTTGCGTCTTTGGAAATAGGCATCTCCGTATCCAGCAGGATCTTCTTCGTCAGATTCCATAAATGCAATTCTTCCCTCTACTTGTGAAATGTTGTGGTTGAGGATTTCTTCTGGATATTCAGGATAGTCGCCACGCATATACGTTAACCATCCGCCATCATGTCCACCACTATCTTTAGTATGATGCCAGGCATTGATGTCAAATTTTGAACCTGTCTTTTTAGCGATCTGTTCCGCACGATGTTGGTCGTCTGGGTCCATTGACATTGCCCACAGATGTGCTATATCAGAAGGGTGCATCGGCATGAATTTAAACCAACCGTCCACCTGCAAAGCAGTACCATCCTCGTTTGTAATCGGATACTGAAGCCAAGGTCCAGGGACATAGTTGACTTTCCCAGGGTCGCCATACTTTTGCGGCACATAAAGTTGATCGTTTTTCTCAATACCGTTTTTAATTAAAACGTCAATCTGTGAACGTGGAAAGTTGAGATACGTCAAATCTCTGTGAAGTAGTGCTGCATTCTGCGCGGCGATACCGACAGCCTGACCAACGCTATGCCATCCGTGAGGCCAACTCCAGCCATAATAAGAACCGTACCACTTACCATCAATATGTTCACCGATTTTTCCCAAAAGCCCAACGTTATCAGGCACAATTCCGCCATTTTGCTGTGTCCGGACTATCCATGCATCGACGTATTCTTGTACCCACGTCTTATATTTTTCGGCTCCAGTGAGAAGATACGCATTGGTGGCAAGGGTAGTCGCAGCAAGATTGACGACAGTGTCGCCTTTTCCCTGCCGTTTACTGATAATCTGCCCCATACGTTCGCGCAATTCATCACTTTCCCTGACTGCTTCGTGACTTGTGCCTCCAGGAATATCGTAAAACGGCATATTGTAGCCATCCCAAGGCCAGTACGGATGTGCTTCAAAAGTCCAGAATGCTGATCCTTTACTGCCGTTCTTCGCACACTTGATTATTTTATGTTGTGGGTCGTAGTTTTGTGCATCAGGGTCTTCATTCATGAAAAAACCTGCGAACCGTTTTGCGCGATCAACGTTCTTCGTATGAGACGGATCCGCCATACATAACATATAAAAAAGATAGTTCCCTTCGCTTTGGTGAAACCAGTCGTATCCCGGTTGGTACTCCTTAACGACCATCGGATAGCCGTGCCCTGTCCCGTATCGTGCCATGTCCTTCGTGATAACATCAAATTCGGTTTGTGCATCTACCAAGAACTGTGCATCTCCACCGAGCATGTAGAAAAGCGGCCAGTTATGGAAACTCTCATAAGTATCGTCAAGTCCATCAATGCTCTGGAAATCTGGACTTGTTGGCCACAGCAACGTTCCATCTGGACGCGTGTATTTTTTCAAAACCTGTGGTGCTGCGCGGTTGATTTTGTCAATAAGTTGACGTTCAAGCACTGCCCACATTGGCGGAGTTTGGATGCGTGTTTGTGCTGCAATTGTCGGTTTCATATCTGGCTTAACCATATCTAATACAACGGAGTAACTGATTTTTGGATGTTAATGTTTTTATAATATGCACCTTTTTCATCTTAAAATTACGTCATATATTATGGAGAGTAGTTTAAATAGATACCTAACATCAGAAATCTTAACCTACCACAATTTCAACTATTTGTCAAATTTCTCAGGTGAAGTTTTTGACATCCTCTTTTTTCAAATAGATATAAGCATAGAACCAATGTCAATTTACTATCCTTACAAAATAACTTGTCTCTATAATAGTGGCTATACAAATAAAAGTTTTGAGTAACATCTCGATCTATCTGTAAATATCCAAAAACAGATGGTTTTTCATCATAATATGATACAACATTTTTTGTATCATACTATACAATTTATGTGTATCACTCCCACAATTTTTGTAACCCTGATGATTTTTTAGGATTGTAATGAAATCAACATTACTAATTTTAGAAAAATAAGGGTTGCTGTTATCTTGGTAAATACAGTCTGTGTATGTGTTTTAGACAGATAAGAGTAAAAAATTTCATAGAATTTAGAAAAAAGCCTATTGTATAATGTTAGGACTTACGCAATATCTATTTTAGAGATGAAACTCAACATTTTTTTATATTATGCAACCTTTCCAACCTAATACTGTGTCATTAAATTATGAAAGGTATCATATACCACTGTTTTGGTCAATTCATGTCGGACGCTTTACGTAAATCCTAAATGTATTGGCACGAAACTTGTATATATTAGCAAGGAACTATTTTAGTTGGACAGAATTTCTGGTACGAGTGTGTCAATTTGAATAAACCTATCAATGTTAGAAGTTAATATATCCCTTGAGTAAACCAATTCAGAAATATAAAATTAAAGGAATCAAAAGTGAAAAAAATTTTTGTTCTTGCAAGTGTCGTATTCGTAATTCTATTTCAATTAAGTTGTGGGTCTGATGAAGACCAGATGGAAGAAAAAACACAGACTGAGATGATCGAAAAAACTATTCTTGAAAATATGTCCGAGTCTGAAGTCAGACAACTCACATCCGATAGCACGCTTGAAATGGTAACAGTGATTGAAGGTTCAAAAAAAACAAAATTAAAGGTACGGTTCCGTGGTGTGCGAGATTCCGGTTTTGGATTCCCGCTTTATGAGTGTGAGTTGATTGATGCTACCGCAGAAGATTTGGGTGGAATTGCTCAGGGGATGTCGGGTTCACCTGTAGGTCCGCCTGGACGCGTTATGGGAGCACTTGCTTATGCGGATGCCTTTTCTAAGGCTCCATATCGGTTTTGGGCAACCTCAATTGATGCTATGGAGGCATCAATTGATCATCAAACATTTGGAGAAGTGTTAGACGAATCCTCTGCCCCCGGTGCGCCTTCGGCAGTAATGAGTTCAACTTACCTACCTGTGAAAACACCTGTGATGATTACAGGAATCCAACCTCATAGAATTCAACAAATTACTGAACATCTGAAAGAATCACGTTTCAAATACATTAATTTGTATTCGCATATTGGTTCAGCACCCGAAGGAACTGCATCAGATTTTTCACATGATCTGGCTGCTGGGGATATGATTGGTGTTGCAATTGCCACTGGCGATATTGTCAATACTGTTGGTTTTGGGACAGTGACACAAGTGTATGACGACAAGTTTATCGCTTTTGGTCACCCAATGTTTTCTGATGGAAAGTCGGCATTACCGGTCTATAGAGCAGTGGTAGACGGAATTGTTCCAAACTTACGGATTTCGTATAAATCGGCTGATATTTCTGGTGATCCCATCGGCACGATAACTAAAGATCTCACACCTGCAATTGTTGGTGAGATTGGACCGGTACCTGAAATGATTCCTGTTACTGTCTCTTATCATCCTGCTAATCGTGACGCTGCGGTTAAAAAATATCACAAGGTAGCGTATGGTCAAGAATCGTATATTGCGATAGTTGCAGCATTGACTCAAGATGCCATTCGTATGGAGACAAGTCCGGGGACATGGAGTTGTGAGATCAAACTTGAATTTCAAGAGACCGATACCGTTTTTTCGAGATCGTTTCGGAGTATATCTCCAGATTCATTTATTGAAGTCTATCTAAATGTTGATTCAATTGTGTCAACGTTTACAAATCGAATTCAAAATTCTGCTGGAAAAGCTACTTTGAAAGATGTGTCAATCACTATTACCGATCAACCGCAGATATACCATGCTGAGATCGAAGATGTGACGGGACCTGATGATATTAAGCGAGGCACATCTGCCACATTTTCAATTGTGCTTGTTCCACACTGGAGTTCTTCCGGAGAAGAACGCACAATTGAAAAAGAGATCACACTGGATATTCCAGACAATTTCTCTATCGGCAGTGCCAATCTTAAGGTATCTGGGAACACGTCGATTAGTCTTTTTGGAGATTTTATCTTTTTTGATGATTTTGATGATGATGATTTAGAGAACAAGATCCCAAAAACATTAGATGATTTAATTGAACAGATTGAAAAAGAAGAAACGGATCCGAGTGTAATAAAGATTACGCTGGAATCAGATGATTTTGGTGAAGATATAGAAAAAGAACTGGACCTTGAAGGCTTTATTGTGACAGGTTCAAAAACGAAATTCATCAGTATTCAGAGCCAGTAAATCTGACTTGTGATTATATTACGCAATCCTAACGGCAGACGGAAGCATCCATCTGCCGTTTTACTTTTTAAGCAACTAATTGCGATATGTTTGTTGACGCTAAACACTCAAGAAACAATTTGCTATGTAGTGGGAGTTATGCTATACTTTTGTATGAGCAGGAGGAACAGAAAATAAAGAATTACAGACCACCTCCTAAATACAATTTTGATGGAGTTTGGATACACGTGTGCAAACCGATCCGCGACCTTTGAAAATTTATCTTGATACCTGTTGTTTGAGTCGGCTTTTTGATCCGCTAACCCAGGCACGGGTTCGTCAAGAAGCCGAAGCTATTAGTCAAATCCTTACTCATTGCTCCAGAGGTAGTTGGAACTGGGTCTCAAGTACGATTTTGTCAGATGAAATTGAACAAACCCCTGATTTGATAAAACGCTCTCGAATAGAGGCTTTACTGCCTCGTGCGGACCAGATTATCTCTGTTGGAACAGACGTAAGGACAAGAGGTAAAAATCTTGAATCCTTAAGATTTCAGAAATATGATGCTTTACATATTGCTTGTGCTGAAATTGGCGAGGTTGATGTCTGTCTAACAACCGACGACAAGCTGCTCAGAAGGGCAAAACGGTACCACACACAACTCCACATCCGAGTTGAAAATCCTTCTACGTGGTTACAAGAGGTGAATTCAAATGAACGTTTTAGAGATGACAGATCTTGAGATTTATGAAACGGCTATTACTGAACTAACAGCACAGTTAGGGCATGCATATACTGAAAAGTTTCTCCAGCAATGTAAACCGAACGAGTACGATTATTCTATTGAACGGCACAAAATATTGGCAGATCAACCTGATATTGACACCATTGTAGAACGTATCCAGCAGAGAGAAGCGGCGCGCAAAGAGGAAGAACGTGTTAAAGCGGAGAGAGTTGCAGCGTGGCGAAAAGGTTCTATAGAACTTACCGATATCGAAATCCATGAACTTGCAGTTAAAATCCTTATAGACAAATTTGATGTCTACGGGTTCACACGGTTTTTCCAACAGTGTCAAGAGATTAACAGAGGTTATCCTATTAACTACATTCAAAATAAAGAGGATGCCGAAAAAGAAATTGCGCTTTACACGGCAGGCTTAACACTTAATCCGAAAATGGTTGAAGGATACATTAAGCGGGGCAATGCCTACAGTTACATCGGAGAATATGACAAAGCCATTGTAGATTATAGTGAAGCGATAAAACTCAAACCTGATTATTTTGAAACGTATCATGACCGTGCCCTTGCCTATTACGAGAAATGTGAGGTTGACAAGGCTATTGCAGACTTTAGCGAGGTGATAAAGCGTAAACCCGATTACGATATAGCATACTACAATCGTGGTATTGCTTTCGTTTCCCAAGGCGATTATGACAAAGCTATAACAGATTATAACATGGCAATAAAACTTAAGCCTGATGATCCAAACGTGTATAACAATCGCGGTGCCGCTTATGTTCTCAAAGGTAGGATTGAAGATGCTATTGCGGATTTTAGCAGGGTAATAAAACTCAGTCCCACAGACGCTGAAGCATATTATAATCGTGGCAATGCTTATTATAGTAAAGGAGAAGTTGACAAGACTATCGCAGACTTGACAGAGGTAATAAAACTGACCCCCAATTGTGTAAATGCATACTGCAATCTCGGTGTAGCTTATGGAAATAAAGGCGAGTATGATAAAGCTATCAAAAATTATAATGAAGCAATAAAACTTAAGTCCGATTACGCTGAAGCATATAGCAATCTCGGTGTAGCCTATGGAAATAAAGGCGAGTATGATAAAGCTATCAAAAATTATAATGAAGCAATAAAACTTAAGTCCGATTACGCTGAAGCATACAACAACCGTGGGACTGTTTACTTTAGAATAGGCAAGTATAAAATGGCTATTAAAGACTTTAACGTAGCTATAAAACTGAAACCAAATTATGCCAATGCATATTACAATCGCAGCAGCGTCCGTTATAGAAAGGGTGAGGTTGATAGGACCATTGAAGATCTGAGCAAGGTGATAAAATTTACTCCCGATTATACTGAAGCCTATAACAATCGAGGCAATGCTTATAGCGATCAAAGAGAGTATGACAAAGCCATTGCAGACTTTAATATAGCAATAAAAATCAAACCTGATTATGCAGAAGCCTATAACAATCGAGGTGCGGCTCACGGTAATAAGGGTGAGTATGATAAAGCCATTGCAGACTTTAATGTGGCAATAGAGCTCAAACCTAATTATGTTAAGGCGTATAACAATCGCAATATTGCATACGGTAAAAAAGGTGAGACTGAACGTGCCATTGGAAACAGTGTAGACTTGAAGCTTAATTCTGTTGAGACATATCAAATGGATCAAATGTTTGTTATGCCGAATTCTTCGTTTATTAACTCGGCATATGTATAGTCCGCTAATTCTGCAGAGGACATAACGAGGTTACCCAAAAAATCTCAATAATACTGGTGCATAGGAGAAAAATGTGTATTTTGACAACGAATAATTCACGATACTTATGCATGAGCAGGAGGTGGCAGAAAATGAATGTAACAGAAATGATAGGAATTTAACTTTCGGAAATTGAAATCGTAGAATTGGGATTTCTAAGTTGATATGAGTCCAGTTGGAATATATGTATTTGGAGGAATCCACTCATAGCACTGAATTTCCCCGAGTGTATTCAAGCGATGCCCTAAAATTAGTGCAAACTGCGCTGGTCCCGCGAAGAAAAGATGAATCTTTTTCGCTTGTGTTTTACTCGCCAATTCTTGTATCGCTGACTTCGCTTTTTGTACTGCCGCGTTTGTATGTGAATCCGATTGAAGAGTTGTGTTGCTAAACAAATAAAGTCGTTTTCCCTGGAAATGCCTTGTTTCTAAGTAACGTTGTACTTCTTCATCGGCGGTATTTTTTAGGATCGAAATTCCCACTGCTATCTCATCAGTTGATTTTCCATCAATAGATTGCTGCCAATGATAATCAGGTGTACCTTCCTTAGCATGGTTATTTGTCCACCAGATTCCTTCTTTTGTCTCTATACCAATTGTAAAACCAGAAACCGCCGAAAAAGTTAAGCCAATCGCAATAGATGCAGATAGTCTGCGGTGTCCACTCAGATGGATATGTCGAGTACGGTTTGTTGCAATTACCCAATCTTTTGTAGCATGAAGTTCGCCAATGACCTTATGGTTCCATTCTTCTGGCGGAGGAAAATTACGGTTAGGACCGCCAAAAACACTCTTCCAGTCAAACTGAAGGCAACCATCGGGGTCTCTATTAGCATTTCCATCGTGTAACGTATGAATTCTTATATAGTGCTTAGGTTTGTCTTTTTCTTCGACTTCTTTCCAAATAGCGTTTTCTAGTTCTTGTCTGTAAACAGGTCGATTCTTTTGAGATCTGATCAATTCCGATAGGTGTGAGTATGCTAAATTGCTAACCTTCACAGGGAAATTTGTGAAAGATGGAAAATGTCTTAACAAGGTTTCTCTGAAAAGTTCCAGATTACGATCTTCTGCGTCTGTTAGGTCAATCTCGAAATCCACTTTCGAGAACAGAAAATCAGCTAGATCCTTCGACTTGTTTCGTTTTGTTACTGCTTCAACAAAATGATTGTATGATGTATCTTGTATTTCCTTTGCTCCGTCGTAAAACGGATAGGCATCACGGACCCTACGTAAAGCATTTATCACAGGTTTTACTTCAGCAGAAACTGATGTACAAGCCAATACGAACCGTCGATAGGAATTTGGAGCTTGCTGATCCTTATTCCAGAAATTCTCAACTTCTTCCCAAAATTTACCAGGTTGCAAAAGATGATTCTTGTACTCAACAAACTCGCGACGCAAGCCAGCACCGGGTACAAAGAACTTCGCTTCAACATCACCAAGTGCTTCACGAATCATCTCTGTGAATCCATCTTGTGCAAGCCACATCGGAATTCGAGCGATAATCCAGTTGGTTTGGTATTGGAAACCGCCTTCTGCAATATCACCCCCAGTTGCTTGAGGTGCTAGAAGGGACAAAGTATTTTGTTTTTGGTTCAAATTACTTCTCCTTTATCAGTTCACATCTAAAAAATCGTCCATCTTGGAGAAAAACCGTTGCTGTTGCTTCAATTTCCTGTACGTCTTTGAGCCGCACAATAATCAAGACAGCAAAATTTGCTCCGGTATCAGAGCCGGTTACAATTTCCTGCATTGATTGGATGTCCTTCTGACTCGGTACCGATGCAAATGAAGGATGTGAATGCCATTCTCCGAGATAGTTAAATTTTCTATAGTTATATCCTGTCCGTTTAAAGAATCCTTTCAATGGTTCAACAATATCTGATACTAAGCGGATAAAAAACGAGGTGCTACCTAATTGTTCCTGAATAGTCAAATCAACTATACAAAACTCCGCTTCGTCAACGTGTTCTCCCATCAGCACACCACCGATTTCCCTGTTACCAGATTTTTCAAGAGCGAGAATAAGTTTCTTTTGGATGTCAATCGGTAGATGAATTTTCATTCTTCTGCTTTGAAATCAATTGTTCTATGAAACTAAGGTTTTCATTGGCTTCCTCTTCTGAGACTTCCAATTCAGTTGTATTTGATTGGACATTATCAAGATCTATGGGGATGGTATGGAATGGCTCTTTGAAAATCCAACCTCGGTTGAGTCCAATCAAGTACAGGGAACAAGGAAAATCTGATGGCTCTCGTTCAGTCAATATATCAAGTGCCATTCGGGTGGCATTCGCAGCGATAACGGCAACATCCGCGTCACACGCCGCAATAGGTTCACCCTCAGAGTTAACCGCTGTATAATCTATAGTTTCGTTTATCTTTGGAAGATCTAATTTTTCAAGATATTCATAGAGAGAGGAACGGGTAATTTTAGGATCTGGATCTAGATTGGGTCGGAATCGAGCTATCATTCCTCCAATTCCTCCTGCATAGATTTCGAACCAAACTATAGATTTACGCTGTTGACATGCCAAAGTTGTCAACTGGTTTAGGACACAAGAATCTGCCGTAGCATCAATGATGAGATCACAGGTGCCAAGTTGGGAAAGTACACTATCTGTAATCGCTGTAGTTTCTTGCCCAAACAGTTTGAAACGGTAGCATTTAACATTTATATCCTTAACAAGAAGTTTTAATTTGTGCGCAATTCCCTCAACTTTGTGTTGTCCCACGTCTTCCCAGTTGAGTTCATGACGGCAGATATTCTCCTGAAGGAACACATCATCGTCAACAAGGAGGAAGTTGCTGACTCCAGTTCGCGCTAGAGATATTGCAATTTTACTACCTGCTGAGCCAAGTCCAACGATGCCGACAGTCTTACTTTTAAGATTAATAAACTGTGGTAAAAGGCGAGAATTATCCTCATTACTATCAATATACACCTGAGCGAAACGATTCCATTCTTTTTCATTTGAGGTTAAGAATAGATGTAACCCTCCACCACTATCAATGAATAGTGCAAGACTAGTTGCAGTAGATTTGAGTTGTGTGACATCAAAGCCCTGTGCTTCTAAAACACTGAAGGGAGAATCCAAACTTTCAAGATTTAAAGCGTCGGCTTCCAGATTTGTCTTGAAGAAGTACCCTTCGATCTTGCTAGCGGTCTTTTTCAATTCTGGTGGTAGTATGGGATGACACCAGTTTTCGTCATTAAGAGGGGAAAAACTCTCTATAAAAGCAACAACATTTTCTCGGGAGAGTACCACACGAAATTGGATGGTTCCGGAAATTTTTTCTGGAAGCGATTGCATATAGGAAATAAGCAGATCATCAACGATAAATCGCCAACAGTTAAATCTCAATTCCTGGCCGAGCGTCAACAAATGTCTAGAAGGTGCCACTAATTGTGGTGAATCTTCATCCGTAGGATTCTCTATTTCTAAAAGTTTATGAGCACTGATAAGTACATCGGCACCAGTAATTTCCTCGTGCCAATTATCAGGTCCCCACTCAAGACAGAGTTCACCAGAAAGGTACTGATGAGTTGACCAACGGTAATTTTCTTTTTGCGGAGATACTGTAGGTGGACTGACAGGATAATTTGTCGGATAAATCATGATCACAGGAAAATGTTGACCATATATCTCAATATTGGCATTAAAGCACAATTTTGTGTCCTTTATTTCCCATTCTGCTAACGTAAGCCAATCCACCGTGGAAATCAATTTGGTAATTGCTTCCCGTTCTTTGTGCAATCTCGCGAGATTATTAAGGAACCACATCAGGCAAATCCCTTCGGTTTATTAGGTCTTACTGGTCTATTAGGAAAAGATGGAGATGTCAACCCCACAGGTGCTGCCAACAAACTTTCGGATTTAGTTCCTTTTGTTTCAGGAAACCGATCACCAAAAATCTGTCGCCAGAGGCCTGTCGCTTTTTCTGAGTCTGTTTCGTTTAACGCTTTTCGACCAAGTTCGGCGTGTTTTTTTACCTTGTTATAAAAACCGTTGAAAGCATCTGACGTAATTCCATCGGTAACTGGAGTCCCCGATCCCCCTGGATCTGCAATAATTGGAACAATGTTGTTATCTACGTTCCACTCGTACTTCTCAACAATCTTTTCTAGAGTTTTGACAAACAGCTCACCGTAATACGTTTCACCATAATCCATACATTCGGCAACGATGCACTCAATAACAAAACCCTTCGGTTTCTTGGAAATTGTTGGGTTTTCTCGCCTCCACCATTTCATTAACTTAACTAATGGTTTGAAGCGACCTCCAGCAGTGGTATTTGTTGTTGTTGTCCAAGTTGTATGTCCAGGAGGATTTGTTTTTAGCCATTCTTCTTGTTTTCTGTCAGGAATGCGATACATTATCCAATCTGGTATAATCGGTATAACGTCCATGTCGGCTTTAGATGACTTAATGCCTACAGAGCGAGTCTGCCTGCGAATTTCAGAATACTTTTTCTTCAAGGTTTTGTAAAGCAAGTCAACAACTTCTTTGGGGTTATCTTCAAGAGTATGAGTTGTTTCAACAATGATATCAACATCCGGACGGTTAGTTTGCCCGTTTTTTGTGCAAGGACGTATCGCCGTATCACGCTTATAGGACCCTGACAGAAAGGTACTCACATGATAATTTTTGAAGTCTTCATCATCTTTGAGAAAATCACGTAATGCTGTGTGGGCAGAAGAGGCGTTACTTTTAGTTGTCGTGCTCGGTTCAATGTCACTCAAAAATTCTGTGAACCGAGCTTGTGGAATTGTTGGCATAATTTTCTCCTTTTCAGAAAGTAATTAAACTTTTTTGGTAGAGAGTAGGGTTTTCTTTTCTCAGTGCCGGAAATGTCCAAACGGAACATTGTTTTGGGATATCGTCTTATACCACATTAACTTGATTAGAAGTTTTCTGATAGCAGTTAGGATTGCGAGGCACGGGGACCTTGCACTACAGACTACGTTAATTTGGTATTACTCAAATCAAAGCACAATGAGATAGAGAATACGAAACATTGGAACGGCATAGGATTGAATTATTAATTTTATACCGCTACTGCTAGTATACCATGATTCTAATCGTGTGTCAAATTTTCCAACCTGTTAACAACAGTCAGATATTAATTTGCTTGTCACTTTCAAGCAGATATTGTATAATTGATAAATGTTATTAGTGCGGGTAAGCATTAACTCGGAACTTAGCACATAGGAGAAAAACGTGTATTTTGGCAACGAACAATTTGCAATAATCAACGAAGATGTACTGACGACCCGCGCCATTGAAAAGGACAGCATTGACCTCATCGTCACATCACCGCCCTATAACGTTGACATAAAATATAGTTCAAATAATGACGCACTCTCTTATACGGACTACCTTACTTTTTCCAAAGACTGGTTTTCCCAATGTCTCCAATGGTTAAAACTAGATGGACGTTTCTGTCTTAATATTCCATTAGATAAAAACAAGGGTGGACACCAACACGTCGGAGCAGACTTAACAAAGTTAGCAACCGCGCTCGGATTTCAGTACCACTCCACGATTGTTTGGAATGAAGGTAATATCTCAAGAAGAACCGCTTGGGGTTCATGGTTAAAGGCATCCGCGCCCTATGTTATAGCACCTGTTGAATTAATAGTTATTCTATACAAGGATCAGTGGAAAAAAACAAGCGGTAGCGGTGAATCGGATATGAACAAAGAGGAGTTCATGGAATGGACAAACGGTCTCTGGACATTCCCTGGTGAAAGCAAAAAACGGATTGGTCACCCCGCACCATTTCCGATAGAACTCCCGCGTCGCTGCATAAAACTTTTTAGTTTCGTTGGTGACACAGTCCTTGATCCGTTTATGGGAAGTGGAACTACGTTACTTGCTGCACATCTGAACAAACGGAAAGGCATTGGAATTGAGATAGATGAGGGGTACTGTAAACTTGCAAAAGATCGTTTAGATCAGTCTTGTAGTCAATTACAATTGTTTGAAGAAAAGGATGGGCTAAATGGCAAAGACAATTCGTGAACTTGCAATGGAATACTTCAAGAATCATCCGAATGAAGAACTCCCTCACGGTCCTGTAGTTGATTGGGTGACGGAACAATATCAGGAGGAACATGGCAATCCTCCGAGAGACCCGTGGCGAACCATTAGGCAGCTCCATCAAGAGGGAAAGTTGATTAAGATTAAAAAAGGCGTATACAAGTACGATCCCAGTTACGTACACGAAGTTGTGCTGTTTGAGTTTTCTCCGCGGGATAGAGAAACCATTTTTGAACGCGATGATTATCGTTGTGTTGTCTGTGGGCGTGGTACTAAAAACGGTGTTGAACTTGCCGCAGACCATATTAAACCGAAAGATAGGGGCGGCACGAACTCAATTGAGAACGGACAGACTCTCTGTTACGAACATAACTTACGCAAGAGTAACTATTCACAGACTGAAGCAGGTAAAAGGTATTTTATTAGGATGTACCAAACAGCCATGAAAAATCAAGACGAAAAGATGATTGTGTTTTGCCAAGCTGTTTTTGATATTTACGACGCACATGATGTTAACGGGCATATTGAACGCCCCGACATGGAAAATTAAATAGTGAGGATACTATGATTGAACCTATTAAAGCAGCACCGACAGCACATGGTTTGCAACCTAATCTTGATGGAATGAAAAACATCCTTACAGATGCGCTCTACGAAATGGGGTATGATGACGCGGTAGTAGACACATTGATAGCAAGAAATGTCATTGATTTCAGTGCTGTTGACTACACGAGCCATATCATAAACCAACTCATTAACCATTACGGTGAAGTGGTTTTATGTGGTGGGCTTGAAGAAGCTGTTGCTTTTGAAGGTTTGGATATTTCTCTAACAGGAGAATTAGGTGAGAGTTGGCGCGCTTCCAAAGGTGACACTTTTCGAGAACGGATCCGAGATATGATCGCTGAACCAATTGAAAAGTTAGGATTGAAGGTGGTCTTACGCTATGACTTAGTGAAGAGTGCTACGTTATCTAAAGAATTGGAAGGTGTTAAACAACATTTGACAATTGATTATGGAGAATTCAATTCTACTCTCCCATTCATTGATATTGTTATTTATGACCCTGAAAATTCGCGCGTTGTTGCTGTAATTTCGTGCAAAGTCAATTTAAAAAACCAAATCATTGACATAGCTTATTGGAAACTCAAACTTCAGATAGACGAAAATACAGCTTCTATCAAATTCTATCTTTTCACGACTGATTTAGATGGAACTTTAAAAATTACGGACGTACCCCAAAGAGGACGAGCCATTGTAGAAACGGATTTTGACTGTACATACGTGCTAACGCAGGAAGATATTGACGAAAGCGACAAGGTCAAGTTTTTTGAGCATTTCATTGAGGATTTCAAGAAAGTCATAGAAGAAACCCAATAGCATCATGAAAATTGCAAATGCCCCATGTTCTTGGGGTGTACTTGAATTTGAATTAGAAGGCAAATCCCCCAACTATACCCAAGTATTAGACGAGATGCACGCCATCGGTTATGGCGGCACCGAATTGGGAGATTGGGGTTTCATGCCAACTGACCCCGCACAACTCCGCGACGAACTTGCAGCACGCGAGTTAACGTTGTTAGGTGCTTTTGTGCCGGTCGCGCTTGCGGACGCTGAGGCGCACACATCGGGTGAGACGGCAGCAGTGCAGCATGCCCAATTGTTGGCAGAGGCAAGCGGAGAAACCCCATTCATCGTGCTTGCAGATGACAACGGCACTGTGGCACAACGCACGCAAAATGCCGGACGCATCCATCCAGAACACGGCTTAACGCATGAGCAGTGGGATATTTTTGTGGCGGGTGTCCATCGTATCGCGCAATCGGTGCGAGACGAGACAGGACTTCGCACCGTTTTCCACCATCATTGTGCAGGGTATGTTGAAACACCTGCGGAAGTAGGCACGTTGATGCAACGCACCGATCCAAACTTGGTCGGTTTGTGCTTTGATACGGGACACTACCGATTCGGTGGTGGTGAACCGCTTGACATATTTGATCGGCATGCTGAACGGATATGGCACGTCCATTTCAAGGATTGCCAACCAGAGATCGCTGCCCGTTCTTGCAGAGATAGTTTAGATTACTTCGAGTCTGTAGGGAATAGCGTTTTTTGCGAATTGGGCAAAGGGGATGTTGATTTTCCTGCGTTCATTGCTGAATTGCATAATAGAAATTACGATGGATGGATTGTTGTTGAACAGGATGTCTTACCGGGAATGGGAAGTCCTTATAAGAGTGCCGAACGGAATTTTCAGTATCTCAATTCAATTTGCGTTAACTGAGAAAGGTTTTTGATGAGCAAGCCTTCAAAAATCGGTGTAGGTGTAATCGGTACGGGACGTATCGGCAAACTACACATTGAACACCTCTGCCAAAATATACCTAATGCCGAAGTCGTAGCAATATGCAGCTTGGACACCGAAATAGCAGAAACCCTCGCAGAACAATTCAATATTCCTAAAATAACTTCCGATTATATCACCCTTTTAACTGATTCGCAGATAGATGCCGTTATTGTGGCATCTTCAACGGATACACACGTAGAAATATGTCAAGCTGCAGCGAAAGCAGGCAAGCATATATTTTGCGAGAAACCGATCGCCTTAGATTTGAAAGAGATCGATGAAACCTTAACGATAGTTGAAAAAGCGTCAGTGAAGTTTCAGGTCGGATTTAATCGTAGGTTTGATGCAAGTTTCAGGCGGGTGCGCGAGGCAGTAGCCTCTGGTGGGATTGGCGAACCACACATTCTACGTATCACAAGTCGAGACCCAGCACCGCCTCCGATAGAATATGTCAAGGTTTCTGGAGGGATTTTCCTTGACATGACTATCCATGATTTTGATATGGCGCGTTATCTGATTGACGACGAAGTAGTTGAGATATTTGCGGTTGGAGGTGTGCGCGTTGACCCGAAAATCGGTGAGGCAGGAGACATTGACACAGCGATCATAACATTACGTTTCCAAAATGGAGCCCTTGCAACCATTGATAACAGCAGAGAGGCAGTCTATGGTTATGATCAACGTATAGAGGTTTTCGGTTCAAAAGGGATGATTACGGTTGGAAATCCATTGACAGATACTGTAACCATCAGTGAGAGTGAAGGGAGTCACACTGCATCACTACCATACTTTTTTGTAGAACGATACAAGGAAGCGTATCTGTCAGAATTACAAACGTTCATTCGGAGTATTCAAGAGGATATGCATCCTGCAGTTACAGGTGCAGATGGTCGCGCGCCTATTGTGATGGGATATGCTGCTCTAAAATCACTTCGTGAAAATCGTCCAGTTCTATTGTCGGAAATCTTGTAGTAACACGAAAAAAGGTCTACTCGTGACCACCAACTTCTCCAACCTCAATTTCAATCTCATCACGATTCCGAATCCGCTCAATAAGTCCGTCGCGTATATCCACAATCCGATCAGAGACATCGAGCATCTTCAGATCATGTGTTGCTGAGATAACGGTAACACCTTGTTCAGTATTCAGTTGTTTGATGAGGTCAATAATCTCGCGTCCTGTAATCGTATCAAGGTTTGCGGTGGGTTCATCAGCGAGAATGATGCTTGGGTCATTCGCAAGTGCTCTGGCAATCGCAACACGCTGACGTTGACCACCTGAAAGTTCATCAGGAAGGTGATACATTCTGTCACCTAAACCGACCCTATCCAGCAGTTTCTCAGCCTTTTCATTACGTTGCTTTTCGGGGATCCCAGCAAAAATCATCGGTAAAGTAACATTTCCATGTGCGGTGCGAACATTTAACAAGTTATAACTCTGAAAGATATAACCGACGTGGTGACACCGAAACGCTGCGATCTGCTTTTGCGATAGGTGTGACATGTTCTGACCATCAATGTAAACCTGTCCCTCTGTGGGTCGATCAAGTGCACCAATCATGTTAAAGAGGGTGGACTTGCCGGATCCTGAAGGTCCCATTAATGAGATATATTCTCCACGTTCAATTTCGATATTGATACCGTCCAAAGCACGAAGGACGTTTGAACCCATTCGGTATTCTTTTACAACATCCTCAGTTTTAACAACATTGTCAGGCATAGTGAGTCCTTTTAGTTCTGTTTTCTAAAAACAACGATTATGATTGTTTTATTCACCCTTCTTGTAGGAGCGAGGTCCAGCTCGCGACCTTCCGCTAAATAGGTTAGACTTCAGTCCGCATTGCTTCAGCAGGAGGTAGTTTCGCCGCACGCCATGCGGGAAACGCTGAACCGATGATAGCCAATACCATGCCAAGAATACAACCTAAGAGAATAAGCAATAGCACGCCAAGTTGAAATGGACCGTTTTCTGGACGCGCAGGAAACAATGGAAAATAGAAGAAAAGATCAAGTCCATAGTTTTTCAGTCCCAAACCGACAGCACCCAATGTTCCAATGATCGCGCCAATTAGAGCACCAGCAAATCCTTGAAAGCCTGACTCAAGTAAGAACAGTCGCACGACAAACCCATCAAGAGCCCCAAGACATTTCATTGTTCCAATTTCACGAAAACGTTCGGTCACTGCCATCAACATTGAATTTGCAATTCCGACTACGCAAACGATTAAGGACATGATAATTAACCAAATATCCTTAGTAGAAATACCTTGCTCAGCTACTTCGTCAATATTGGTTATATCGGAACTTCTACCACTTTCCAGAAGCGCAAAGTCAATTTCGTTATTTGCCCAGACAGAAACAAGGAAAGCGATACCGAGCGTGATACCAGCAGTCGTAATGACAGACCGACCAAAACGGATTTTCAGACTTTGAAAACTTATCCGTACCGACTCTAAAAATGGGAGATCAATCTGTTCCTCAATTGGTGCTTTCTGATTCAAATTTATGGCTCCTCAACTACAAATTATAATACTATTGTATCAAATTTATAGTTTAAGGTCAAGTCTTGTTTTTTATACAAAACATCCTCTTCCTGTAGGAGCGAGCTCCAACTCGCGACTTTTTGACAAAAACGCAAAAAATCAAAACATAATAGTCGAATACCCTTTTCCTGTAATACCAAATTAACGGGGTATTGTTCTCAATAAGTTCTTTCTCACCGCCATCAACGCTGATCTAAACATGTCAGGGAGGAGGTGCCGGGAGTCCAAAATATTTTTCATATTCTTCTTCCCATTCACCACCAAGCGATGCCCGAAAGACCGTTTCCATGACAATATGTTCTTCCGTAGAAAGGGACCGAGATTCTTCTTCAATAAGTGTTCTGAACCATTGTGCGTTCTCACCCAAGTATCGCACATCTTCCAGTTTCATATCTTCAAGCCTTGCAACGATCTCTTTCAAAGAGAGTTGACGCAATTCACTTTCGAGTTGATGGAAACTGTCTTGAGGTTCTATCTGTGTGCTAACGGGCAAGGTTCTCGGTGTCTTTGTAATTTTGGAATGATTCCATTCTCTGGTCGTTTTCAATAAACCTTTACCGAGCTGAGGGGACTGTGATGCAACTTTTTCTCTGACTTCTAATGTTGTCTTCGGTGTGTCTGATCTTTTTTGAGGTGTCTGGATCAAAGCACCTATAATTATCAATCCACACGCGATTATACTACCGATGATAATTTTACTTGAAAGTAAGTTTTCCAGCATGGGGTGCCTCCTATGCGAAAATTGAACATGCACGATTACTACTATATAGGTCCCGCTAAATAATCTTTAGTTTTTTTTCAAATGAGGATTTAACACCTTCCTGTCAAATCCCTATGCTTTAGTTTGCGGGATGTAGATGGAAACCAATATTTTTATCAAAAAAATACCTGACAATCTAATTGATATATGCTACAATCATACATATATTAGCGTTTGTGGTGTGACACTTAAAATGAAAACCTTCAAATACGAGTTATCTCACTTTAATCCGACAGATGAAACCGAACTATCGTCCGACTTTGGATCATCCGTATCTGTTGACAAATGATAGCCAATATAACTTTGATTCTTGTTATGCTTTTGTAGAAGCGGTTCGGTTTGGGCAGCCGAAGGTTGATCAGATGATATTTCCCATTTTACCCAAAAATGGCATCCGATGGTGAAAAGGATAATGAAAGCAATACCACTTAATTCCCATTTAATGTTTGCCATGATTCTAACTCCTTTGTTCATGATTCTAACTCCTTTGTTAAAATTCCAACTCATAACGGTTCAGTATAAGTTCCGTGAAAGCGAGTTATTTCCCATATAGGTTTGGTTAGGAAATCTCTAGTTTTTTTAGATGTAAAAAAAACTAAACTGACATTTCTCAAGTGGCTTAGATGTCAATATAGACAAGGGTTCTCTTGAATTGAGGTCATGAAAATGCTTTCTGAAAATCGGATATGATTTTAGATTTTCTCCTAATTTTCAATCTTAATAACACTGTATTGTTGATTAGAGTGGTCATGAATACGCAAAAATCAAGCAAAACTGTCCAAGACTAAGAGCATTTTCATGTTGTTATACTCTTTTAGCTTTGATAGTTGGTGGGTTCCTGACGATTTTGAGAAATATCAGAATAATTTGTCTTTGCTAATCCGCAGAGACCTCCTTTATCGGAAACTTTGAATCAAGTTAATTTGGTATAATAGCTGGGATTTCTCATAATTGTTCTAAACCTAATAACCATCAATATAAAACCCCTATACGGACATGAAAATGCGTATTAGTTATGATGATTTTACCTGCTTTTTTCGTAGGTAACCCCGTTTAATTGAGAATTTCACTCTCTTTTGTGTTGAAAATAAGGTGAATTTTTCACACAATAGGTGCATATCAATTAGCATTTTCATTGTCTCATACTGAGAGATCGTTGATAGATATTGACTTCTGAGCGTTTTTGAGAAATACCAGAATAGATTCGATATTTCTAAGTTTCTAACTATACATATAAACCATATTAAGACGAGTAATTATATTTAGTATATAATTATCATATATACGTCCTATTAGGGTTAATTATACTCAACTTCACCATATATGTCAAGTAAATCTCACGAAAAAGTTAATCTACTGTAAATGATTTATATCAAATTTCCGAATTTTAAGGTTTAGTCAACTTCCTGTCAAATCAACGCTACATAGGTTTTGGCATTCGAAAAAATCGGGTTTACAAACCCTCCTACAAAAGACTATGGTTGATGTTAGTAACTTTACACACCCAAAAGAAAAATTAATTTGATTAAAAAGAAAATATATTATATAATTAACCTACACTCCGCACTTCTGATTTCCGATTTTCGGTATTTATTTCTCAAACCTGCGTGGTCCCTACATTGAGTAAGCAATTTCAGGTGAACAGGAAAAAAAGACAAGTGGAAAATAGAATCTTAATTCACAACTCCAAATCTCCCCTATCCTGTGCGAATCCTTTCGTGAGGCGGGTTTGTCGTAAAAATACCAAAATGTGTCAAAACAAGTGCGGAGTGTAGAATTAACATTGTGGTACTATGTTATACTAAGTTAAAAGTTGTATTTTGTTAGAAACCGTGGTTTTCATACTTGTATTTGTTAAACTATGAATTTCTTGAAACATCTTATTCAACGTTGTCATGAACGGCACGAAAAACCACTTCGGCAGCGAAAGACAGTGGTGACACCTGCGCTGTACAATAAGGGTTCTCCTTATCTCTTTGCAACTTATTGTGCACAGAGATACCTTGTGCTGCTCGCTGACTTGGAACAAGCCAACATCTCGTTTATGCCGATAGGACAGGCACCTGATAATGATCGTGGACCTCGGACTTTGGGGGGCGAACGTTTCTTGAAACGTCAGGGGATACGAGATTGGGGAATGAGACGGTGGCATGCATCGTGGGGGATTCAGATATATACCGGTATTCCTTCCGAACTTGATGGTGCGCGGTGGCACGACTTCAATTTTTCGTATAAAGCCTTATGTGACGCCCCTGATGCCGTTCTTACATGTTTAGAGGTTCTTATTGACGCTGTTCCGAATCCGCTTTTGACGATGTCAAAATCTGGGGGGTTGCGTTTTTCTTGCAGAGTACCTGATTATCTCCATCCAAATAACAGAGAGGCGAAATATTACATCTACAAGCATGCCTCCACTGCTGAAAATCCACACAAACGAGATGTGTATCTTAGAGTTCTTGGTCAGGAAGGACATAATCGATGGGATGCGCGCAATGAGATTCTGCTTGGAAACTTATTAGAACCGCCCACCATAGCCAAAGAAGTTGTCTTTGCACCTATTGATGCGCTTCGTGCTGTGCTTCATGAACCCGTTCTCGAAGAAATAAAACTGGTAAAACTTGTCCCCGCGATACCGAACTCCCTCGGTTCACATAATCTTGATCTCGCAAAAGAAGCACTTATGAATCGAGGTTTTTCTTATCTTCGTCAAGAAAATGCCTCTCACCTATGGAGACCACCCAATAATGAAATTGACGACAGTCACATATTGCTATGGGAAAACGAAGACACGGTACGGTTACGCGCATCAGCACCTGATATAGGACTGCCCACGGTGTCCACACCAATTACGGATATATGGGACGACACCGGGATAATCGCCCTAAAATCTCTTGCTAGTATGTCTATCTCTAATAAGCTGCTTACAGTTCGTAAAGGCAAACTTAGTCCGTTGGCAATAAAACGCCCCTTGCCTATGTTGCACAAGTCAGAACATAGTGATAAGGTAATTGAAAAATTCGAAAAGAATGGTGTTGAGATACAGAATATATTTGATCGGACGGACCACATTTTCGGACTGATTGCGGACACAGGGTCAGAGAAACACTATGAAGCAGTATCCTATGTCAGCAAAGGTAGTGCCACTTGCGTAAACGTGCCAACCTATAGGCAGGCAGAAAAGTTAGAAACCCGCTATCAAAACCGAAATATACCACTGTCCAAACGCTGAAAACCGCGTATGTACCTGTGGGAGCAGGTAAAGAATATACCTATTGACGTTCGTATGGCAACTCCGTTTCAATTGGGTAATGTCTGTGAAGATCCGGAACGGTGTGATGCGCTTGAAGAAAAGGGCGGTGATGCGCGTAAAAGCATCTGTCCGCAGTGTCCCGTCTATACGCAATGTCAGCAACGTGGATTTTTATCACAACCCTCCTCATTACAACTTGCCAAGACACAAATATTAGCACTCCCCGAACTCTTTTTTGACCCACAATACGCGGAAATGGCAGAAGAAATCCTCATACAAATGGATGAGACCGAAAGGCTTTGCATCATCGACAGAACACAAGCCCACAAACTGTTTCCCGAATGTACACTATCGAAAAAGACATTGAAGGAATGGAGTGCCAACTGGCACGGAGGTGCCTTGGGTAACTTTGCCAGAGTTTTATTGCATGCAGTAGAAATCAAGGACAAACCTCATGCAGGTGCTGTCAAGCGGATTCGTGCAGTGATACATGCCTTTGAATGGCAGCAAGAGAGACTCATTAAACAGATGTGCCAAGTTAATGTCATGGGTAGGGTTGTCACACGCGAGTTTGCTGATCCTGACACCGGAAAGCAATTAGCACATTTTGCCGTTGAGTTCAAAAGCGGAACATCTGCTTACATCCCTCTAAACAATGACGCTGCAGCAAAACTCACAGCTAAGAGACTACCCATCTTTTCATTGCCGTCACTTGCGCTTAACGAAGACATGAAAATTCGCATGCCGATTTCCAAAGCCATCGAATTAGGTGTCTTCGCTATAGAGGACGTTGAAGACATCCAGAAATTACCGACAACCTGTCCAAATCCAGACTGGACGTATTGGCATCAACTCAAAAATTTCTTCGCGCACTACACTCAAGATGCCGACGCTCCGATACGGTGGATTGACAAAACACTAAAATTCTGGGTGCCACCGGTTCTGCACCCAAACGTCAAACGGCTGTTGTTAATGTCTAAAAACCTCTCCGAACAACATCTCCGTAGAGCATTTCCAGAGAAGAAAATTGAGGTGCGCCGTACCGAACCGACTCCTTGGGTCGCTGGAAACAAGGTCTTTCAAATACGGACAGGTGTCTATCCGCGCACAGCAATTTTAGATTACAACAACTGGGACCTTGTCGGTATATCTAAAATGGGACAACGTTTTTTTCTCGGCATCCATAATGAGATTGAAAAAGATCCGAGCATTAAGCATGCGATTATCACCTATAAATCAGTTGCCGCACGGTTAGCGGATCTCGCAAGAAAAGAAAATGTTTGTCTCGTGACAGATTTCAATAAGATGGATGGATTGACTGACGCTTTTGAAGAAGCACATGTTGTCTGGATAGTCGGCACACCAACACTGAAACAAAGACTCATCTGGCAGCGAGCACAAGTTTTGTTTGGAAACGACAAAGAACCCCTCTCTTATGAAGAAGATACAGAATACGGACACTATAAAGACGAACGAGTACAAAGTGTTTATGAACACGGTATCATCCCCAAACTTTATCGCGCTGTACAATGTGCTAAGTTGGACAAGTTACCGAACAAGAAGGTCGTATTAATCTCAAGTTTGGCACTTCCGCAAATCACTGACAGACCTGAAACACTGCTTTTCGACTGGGAAGATTTTGAGGTTGCTGGTGGACTTGACAAACTCTCTGAAGTGATTGCGATACGCGAACGTTTTGAAACAGAACGTGACAATCTAACTGGAAAATCCAGCAGAGAAACAGTGGAGTATATCTTGGGATGTTCCTCAAGACAAGCGAACCGAGTTTTACGAAAACTCAGAGGGGGAAAACCGCTTCGTATACCTTTCCGCGAACAGATCCTGTCTCTGCTTGCCGATGGCGAGAAGAGAACTGCAGAACTTATTGAAGCCATTGAGGGACATCCAAAAGCCGTAAAAAATGAACTCGGCCGCCTTGTAGAAGTTGGTGAGATTGCAAAGGTACGGTGGGGTGTTTATTCCCTTCCCAAAACGTAAAATCTCGGATATCTCTGAAGAATGGCTGTATCAATAAATTCGGTTCTACACCTTCCTAAATGTTTATACTGAATTAATTCGTAGGTTATACCCAATTAACTTGATCCCACTCGGTAGGTGCGGTTTCTAACCGCACCTAATACCAAGAAAAATAAGATAAATCCCGTTAATTTGGTATTATACCCAATTAACCCGATTTGTAGTGTGAGGTCCCCGTGCCTCGCAACGGTGTCCTGTATCAAAAGACTTCTAATCAAGTTAATTTGCTGGTATTTATCAAATCTCTACAAAACCCAAATTGGTCAAGATATCAATCAGTTTTTGACTACCATACCACGAATCAAAAGTGATCGGGTATTTCCTGAGATCCACACCCTCCGCAGCAAAGAAATCAAGCACCTCTTTGATCATAGACACAAAACAGGCGGGTTTATCTGTGTTGCCTCTACCTTGTTTACTGACAAGAAGCATATTGAGCGGAATGATCAATTCACCAATCTTGATCGTGATGCCCAACACATTTTGACACCTCACAGCATTATTATGTTTTTTAGACCACCACTTGAAGCAATAGGACAACGTCGGACCATATCGTGGGTCATTGGTATCTTCACACTTATTGTGGGACGCTGACGAGATTGTGTAGAAGCACTTTTTGATTCGCCCGGATCTCCTCAAGTGCAACAGAACACCTAAGACGCACCAATAGACACTTCCACTGATGAAGACTGAAGTCTTTCAGATGCCGATAAAGGTTCGCTTTGGAACCGGCAAACGCATCTGCTATTTGGTTCGGGTTATAGAGACCGAACAGATGACCGATTGAAAGCAAAAGCAAGGTTTCAACCAATTGAGGTGTTATGTTCCGAAAGTTTGAATACAGAAGTAGTTGAAAAAACGTTGTCCATCTGATAATACCCAATTAACGGGATTTGTAGTGCAAGGTCTCTGGGTCCTCCTCGCAATCTTGACTTCATCAGAAGACGTCTAATCAAGTTAATTTGGTATAAGATGCTGTTGCATGAGATAACCTCCTAATCCGTAATTAGGGATAAGTTTTTACTAATTAACGACTTGTGCCAGTTGGTTCTTTTTATGTGATATTATGTTTCACACATTTAATATTTTTCTGTTTTCATAAATGCACCCTTATGCTATCCTTACGGTAAACAACCCAAAAAGGAGGCATAAGGATGGATTTACAGGATACATTAGAACAGTATGTGCTGCAACTAAAAAATACAGCACGAACGCTTGAAGCAGTTGCGCGTGTCTGTCAGAAAATCATGGCAACGCTTTATGATACCTACTTTCCGGGAGCTGAAGCATTGCGTCCGGGACCAATCAGTCAATGTCCTGACAGCGACATTCTCACGATTGCATGGCTTTTGGAACTGATAGGAAAGGATAGTGAACTCGCAGGATACAAACTTATCAAAGCACAACTCGGACACCTTTTTCCCTATTTGCCGGAACGTTCTCGCTTCAATCGGAGACGCCGCAACTTGTGCTACGCAAGCGAAAAACTCCGACTTGTTTTGATACAGTTTTTACCAGATGATGAGGTTTTCATTGTAGATAGTTTTCCTATCCCGCTTTGTGATTTCAAGCGTGCGTCTGCTTGGACATCACCTCTAAAATGTGCTGATGGCACCGGCACTTTGGCTACTTATGGAAAGTGTGTCACAAAAGGACTTGGCACTTTCTTAGGATTTCGTGGGAGTGTGATAACCACTGCTTACGGGCTCCCTGTTGATTTTGCCATAGCGACTGCGAATACCGATGATAGAGAAGTGCTACCCTTGTTATGTGAACGTGGCACTTATCCTGTTATTCTCGGAGACAAAGGGTATATTTCCGAGAAACTTGAGACTGATTTACTGAGGATGGACAATGTGTGTCTATTACCGACACGGCGTCCGAACCAGAAGGCACAATATCCGCCAAGGTTTCGTCCGCAGCATGCTAAACTCAGACGGCGGATTGAAACAACGATAAGTCAACTCACCCATCAGTTCAATGTTTCACGGATACGCGCCCGGCGTCATTGGGGGGTTCGCACACGCTTGAGTAACAAGTTTGGTGGTTGGACACTCGGTGTTTTTTTGAACAAATGTTTAGGACGCCCGTTGATGGCACTCAAAGACGTTGTTTACGCATAAATAAATCTAACTGTAGTATCAGAAATATTACAAAAAGTTAACTGGCACAAGTCGTAATATATCATAAATTGGGTAAAAAATCAACATTACATCTGGAGCAATTACCTTGATTTTCTGGTAGGTGTGCCGTATACTATTTATTGGTCTATCATCTATCCCCTATTGTTTTATGCTGTCCTGAAGGAAAAGAATGAACGATTTTAAACAGATTTTATCAACTATCAGCCGTCCGTTCAAACAAGAAATCCGCAAAGGCTGTCAAGATGACGTTGTTATCAACGGAATGGGTGCTTATGTAGATCTCTGGTTAGGACATGCGAAAGCACTTGAACTCACCGCTGAGCAGAAACAGTTTCTTAATCAAATTGCTACGCATTTCGAAAACTATTCTGGAATCTCTCCCACAGAACGCCAGAAGGTTATACAATCTGCCTCCGAGCAGATAAATTCGGCACTCGCTGACATACCGTTACAAGAAAAACCTACTGATAATAATGTAGAGTCTCAGAAACCTCAAACCACAGAAATAGGTATGGACACAGGGAATAAAAGACCTACGGATACATCCCTCAAACATTTTGAGGATTTACCACTTTTTAGCGATACAAGTGTATCGCTAAATACAACAACTGCTCCTTCAGAGAATGCTACTATTTCCCAAAAAATAGCCTCAGATAATCAGAGACATACCCGTAATAATACTTCGCTATTCACGCCAGATACTACTCTATCTGCGAATTCGGAAAAGTCAGTTGATAATGACCAACTACCTGTCATTCTTGGTGACACACCGGTTTCAACAGATGTCGAATCGATCGAATTTCTCAATAATCATCTTCAATTTGTTAAAGGTATCGGACCTCGTCGCGCTGAAGTGATAGCAAATGAAATAGATATCCATACCGTGGGAGGGTTGTTGGAATATTACCCGCGGGACTATATTGACAGGTCCAAAACTATGGAGATTTATAGCGTTGGTCGCAGAGAGGATGGTGAACCAGAGACGATTCAGGGGCGGGTTGTCAATCATGTGACGACACCACCAGTTGCTAAAGGACGAAAGGCGATTGGTAAGGTCTCTATTTACGACAGCACTGGTGTTGCTGTGTTGGTGAATTTCGGGCGACGCATTGGGTATATCAAATCTATTTTACCAACTGACACAGAAGTGGTTATTAGCGGAAAATTCACACGACGATACAATGAAATCCAAACTGCAGACTATGAATTTGAGATTTTTGATGAAGAAACACTGATACACACAAAACGTATAGTACCAAAATACCCGCTTACGGCGAAAATCACTGCCAAAACGATGCGTACGGCAGTTCGTAACGCATTGGATGCATACGGTGATCAGATACCGGAAATTCTACCGCTTCAACTACGCACGAAACATCAGTTGATAGACAGACAGCAAGCGATCAACGAGATCCATTTTCCCACATCAGAAGCACATCAGCAAGCGGCACAGCGGCGGCTTGCTTTTGATGAATTTTTCTTGCTTAGTCTTGGCATGGAGATGCGTAAAGATAACAGAACTTCACAAAATGGCATCCAATTTGAAATTGAAAATGTCCTACAAAACAGTTCTCTTCTTAAGAGATTTTTGGATTTGCTTCCATTTGAGTTGACCAATGCACAAAAACGGGTCTTCAGTGAGATTCGAGAAGATATGCAGAGCAAACGGGTGATGAACCGACTTATTCAAGGTGATGTCGGATCAGGGAAGACAGCTGTGGCATCAATGGCACTACTATGTGCAATCCAGAACGGTTACCAAGGTGCTTTAATGGTACCAACCGAAATCCTTGCAGAGCAACACTATCACAATCTTTCTTCGTTATTAACACCGCTTGACGTAAAGGTTGTGCTTCTTAAAAGCGATCTGCCAAAATCCGAAAGAGAAGAAGCGTTGACAACAATAGCCGATGGTTCTGCTAACCTGATTGTCGGTACGCAGGCATTGATACAAGAAGGCGTAGATTTCCACAAACTTGGACTTGTTATCATTGATGAACAGCATCGATTTGGGGTGATGCAACGCGCTACGCTTCAAGGCAAGGCAAAAGCGTCTACTTCTGTGAAAGAAACAGATACCAAAGGGAATCTTTCACCCGATGTTCTTGTGATGACTGCGACTCCAATACCGAGAACACTTTCATTGACAATCTACGGTGATCTAAATATATCGGTGATTGACGAATTACCACCGGGGAGACAGCGGGTTGAAACCCAGTGGATAAAAGAGAAGGATCGTGGTGAGTTATACACCAAAATTAAACGAGAAGTCAATCGAGGGAAACAGGCTTATGTTGTCTATCCACTTGTTGAAGAATCGGAAAAACTTGAAGAACTGAAAGCCGCCACAAGTATGGCAGAACACATACAGAAAGATGTTTTTCCAGAACTACGTGTTGGATTATTGCACGGACAGATGAAGTCCATAGAGAAACAGGAGGTAATGTCCCGATTCAACGTGCGCGAGCTTGACATTCTTGTTGCGACAACGGTGATTGAGGTAGGTATTGATGTGCCAAATGCCACGTTAATGGTAATTGAGAATGCAGAACGGTTCGGTTTAGCACAACTTCATCAGTTACGTGGTAGGGTCGGCAGAGGTAGTGATAAGTCTTATTGTTACCTCGTTGCAACACCTAGAACAGATGATTCATATAGACGGATTCAGATGATGGTGCGTTCTAACAACGGTTTTGAAATTGCTGAAGAGGATTTGAATATACGGGGTCCAGGCGAGTTTTTCGGCACGCGCCAGTCGGGGATCCCAACATTTAAAATCGCAAATATTATCAGTGATGCTACGCTTTTGGAAGCAGCGAAGAAAGAGGCGATGCTATTGGTAAAAGACGATCCGCAGTTAAAAGACACTACACATCAACTGATGAAACGGATGTTACAGTCACATTGGAAAGGACATTTAGAGATTGCAACTGTTGGATAAATGAGCGGGTAAAAGGATTTCGTTGACGATCCAGTGCGGTTAGAAACCACACCTTATGCGTCAATGCGTTACGGACCCGCGCAAAACACACAGAAAAATCAGAAAATGCTTGAACACCCAACCATCAACAGAGACAAATTGTCCAAACTTTAGTATAATAATGATAGGAATCACGCTATGGAAACAACTAAATTTGATTCACTCTTCCGCTTATCAGGTCCATCACAGGAAGATATTAATTCATTCCATAATGATGGATACATCGCATATCCAGATGTTTTCACTGACGATGGAAGAGAAGGCTTAATTGAAGAAATAACGCAACGTTTTGAACCCGCGCGAAACTATATTGAAGAACTGGAACGCAATCCGGGCAACACAAGCGCATATTTCATCCGCCCTTGGAATGAACGGCGTGAGTATAGTGACAGGCTTATTGACGACCCTTTCATTACGGCACTGATACGTGCAACGATCGGTGACGCATACCACTTTTGTCATTCTGCACTCAACATCGCACCTCGTGGCGTAGGTCCTATTCAATTCCATCAGGACCATCACCATTGGAAGCATGAGAACCCCATCAACCTTGTAGAACGTGATAACTACTATATCCAGATTCTGTACTATCCGAATGGATTCACGCGCGGGGATCGGAATCTCAAAGTTATACCGGGCAGTCACAGGGTTGCACCTACAAAAGAAGCAACACCGGATCGGATGCTTTCAGGCGAGTTTGACACAGAGGCTGGACGCACATTGGAAGAGAAACGGCTTGAATTGCCTCCAGGGAGTATGGTCTACATTGACGCGCGCATCTTCCATGCGGTGGAGGCGAAGCCTGTGGATTCCTCGCAGCCTTATCGTATTTTCAACATAGACATCTTCAAAGAGGCGGGACCACCGCATCGTTATACCCAAGAAATCCCTGCTGAATGGATGGAACGTGCGACTCTAGAACGTAAGAAGTTATTTACACGTAATGGGTATACAGAAGGTTGTTGGAACTCGTAATACTTGATTGGCACTTTCAAAGAGCCATTCAATTGTCATGCAGTCTTCTTGTCGGAGGGCTATTTAGTTTTCCAATAATTTTGAACTTTGCTCAAAACTCTTTCTGTCCGAGCGAGTTCCAGCTCGCGACTTTCCGATTAAAATGGATAAAAAGCCGAAAACTAAATAACCCTACCCATCAAGAGTTTGCGTTGACTTAAATCTCTGAGTGGGGTATATTGGTATTACGAATGTTTTCCAATAACACCAATACTAATACCAACTTTACGCTGCCGAAAAAGGAATTTATATGAACACACCAAATTTGAGCGCGGATCAAATTTCGGATTCAGAAAGTCGTCCGAATATCCTCTGGATTTCTTTGGAAGATACAACGCCGCGATTCGGTTGTTATGGAGACCTGATCGCTCGTACTCCAAATATTGACCGCCTCGCTGCAGGTGGATGCCGGTTTCCGAATGCCTTTTCAACAGCTGGTGTCTGTGCCCCGAGTCGTTCCGCTATCATCACCGGTATGTATCAAACCTCTATCGGGACACACCACATGCGGACAGGGCATACAAACCGCAATACGCCGAACAGGCCAACGCCGTATTCCGCCGTCCCTCCGCCATACGTCAAAACCTTCACAGAATACCTGAGGGCTGCAGGATATTACTGCACTAATAATAACAAAACCGATTATCAGTTTACGCCACCTGTTACTGCGTGGGATGACAATAGCAACAAAGGGCACTGGCGGAATCGTGCGGAAGGACAACCTTTCTTTTCGGTCTTCAACCCTACTGTTACACACGAAAGCGGTATGTGGGAACGTGACGATCGTCCGTTGACCACGACCACGAATCCAGATGACGTGGAATTACCTCCCTATCTACCCGATACACCGAAGGCACGTACAGCACTGGCGCGTCAGTATGATAACCTCGCCACTTCCGATGCGCGTGTGGGTGAGTTGTTAGATCAGTTGGAAGAAGACGGACTTGCAGAAAATACAATCGTTTTTCTTTGGAGTGACCACGGTGAAGGACTTCCACGTGGTAAACGTTGGCCCTATGATGCAGGAATTCGGATTCCGTTGATTGTCCGTTGGAATGGAGAACTTAATGCTGGAAGTGAAAGCGATCAATTGGTGAGTTTGATTGACCTCGGTCCGACTGTGCTGTCGTTGTGTGGTGTGCAAGCACCGCAGCACCTACAAGGACAACCATTCCTCGGACCGCAAAAAGTTGAACGTGACTATATCTTTGCGACACGCGACCGGTGCGATGAATCCTATGACATGATACGTGCTGTCCGCGACAAAAAGTATAAATACATCCGAAATTACTATCCAGAAAAACCTTATCTGCTCTGGATTCCTTATCGTAACCGCCACCCCGTGATGCAGGAGATGTGGCGACTTTATGCTGAAGGTAAGTTAGAAGGCGACCAATTGGTTATGTTCCAGTCACCACGTCCTACTGAAGAACTCTACGATGTTGAAAATGACAAGTTTGAACTCAACAATTTAGCTGAGGACGCTGCGCATGCAAATGTGCTTGAACGGATGCGAGGAGAATTAGCACAGTGGCAAGCCGAATTCGGTGATATGGGAGATATACCTGAAGAACAGATGGTGGCAAAGTGGTACCCAAACGGCACACAACCGCAGACAGCAACTCCGATTTTTATTCCGATTAACGAGTCGAACCCCGGTAGGGAACCTGCCCTTGAGGATGGTGAGTGGGAAGCACCTCTGCTTTTGCAACTCCACTGTTCCACACAAGGCGCATCAATTGCCTATACAACAGAACAAGGTGAAGATGTCCGATGGCAGCTGTATACCGAACCTTTGCGTTTGCCGAAAGGTGAAACTACAGTGCGAGCAAAAGCAATTCGGATAGGGTATAAAGAGAGTGATGAGAAATCCCTGAAAGTCACAGTTTCATAATGAGAATTAAGGGTTGTTCGTGTTCCTTGTAACTAAAAGATTCTTATGTTGAACTCACGTTAGAATTTAGCATTTGTCTCGCTGCTAAGGGAAAAACCATGCAACATCGCGCTCTAAAAAACGGAAAGACGTTACCTGACATTGAAAAAATACTCATCATCCGAGCTGATGGTATCGGCGATTTGCTGAACTCAACTCCTGCGATAGCATTGTTGCGACAGAACTACCCATCAGCAGAAATTACGGTGTTAGCACGACCACTCAACGCACCTGTGCTGCTTGGAAATCCCGATGTTGACAGAGTACTTGTGTTTGACCGGAAGGGAGAACACCGTCAATTATCAGCGCAGTTCCGATTTTTCCAGTCCTTACGCCGTGAACAGTTTAAACTCGTTGTTGCGATGCAGACTGCCACGTTGCCGCATCTCATTGCTTTTCTTTCAGGTGCCCCCTACCGCTTAGGTCGCTATCAGAAAGGATTCCGATCAACCCTCACACATGCATGGCGCGGAAAATATAGAAAAGGTGAAACCCACGAGGTAGATAGGAACCTGGAATTAGTGAAGTTAATCTGTCAAGGTGAAGGCACACGAAAACTTGTTTTCAACCTACTGCCTGATGAGATTGTGAATACAAAAGAACGTCTCGCGTCTTGGGATGTGAGTGATGATACTTTTCTAATCGGCATTCATCCTGGTGGAAGTTCTTTTGATAAACGGTGGCCCGAAAAGCAGTATGCTGAACTTGCTGATAGACTTGGGCATCATTACGCTGCTACGATCCTACTCTTATGCGGTCCAGATGAAACCGAGTTGACACATAATATTCAAAAGATGATGCAGTCCCAGGCTATAGTTTATGTGCCAAAAACAATTCGTGAGTTAGGGACACTGCTTTCCAAATGCGACTTGGTGGTATGCAATGATTCCGGTCCAATGCATCTTGCCGCGGCATTGGACGTCCCAACAGTAGCGATTTTCGGTCCCACTGATCATGTCGCATGGCGTCCGATGAGTGAAAACGCATCTGTCGTGCGGCGAGATATGCCGTGCTGGCCCTGCAGCGCACATAAGTGCAAAATCGGATGGGAATGTACCAAAAAACTTCCTGTAGAAATGGTTTGGAAAACAGCAGCTGCGGCTATAGAAGCGAGGCAAAAATAAATGAAAATTGCCATAGCAGCTTGGGGAACAACAGGAGACGTCTATCCCGTTTTAGCACTTGCGGAACGTTTGCTTAAAAAAGAGCATCAGGTACGTGTCTGTGCGCCATCCATCTATAAGGACAAGATCCTGGAGATAGGTGCTGACTATTATGAGGTGGGAGTTGCTTTTGAGTTGGCAGAATTTCACCAAAATATGGATACCGTCATTGCGATGCGCGATCCTATCGCACCACTGTTGCTCATTGCAAAGGAAGGGATTCTACGTAGCGGTGAAAAGTGGTATCGCGATTGCCTTGAAGCGATAAAAGGATACGATCTGGTTATCTGTCATTCTATAGACATCCCCGCACAGGAGGCTGCCATCCGAAATGGGCTGCCGTGGCTGACTGTGACGTATTGCCCAGGCTTTATTAAAACACCTGATAATGCCCCGTATCCTTTTCCGAATTGGAGTCGAACGTTCAACGCCATCGTATGGAAATTGGTTAGGCTGCGCCTCAAGCATGTCATTGACCCACTGTTCAATCAGTTTATCACATCTATTGGTGGAAAGCCGAGAGCGTCAATGGCATCAGATGAAATGTATTCACCGCACCTAAACCTTATCGCGGCTTCCCCAACGATCTGTCCACCTGCCAATTTATCACCAAATCACAAATATACAGGTATTTGGCATCTCGCGCAGCCAGACTACACCCCACCATCTGAACTCACAGATTTTTTAGCAGATGGACCGCCGCCCCTCGTCATCACGTTTGGGTCAATGGGTGGAAGCGATGGTCACGAAACAACGAAAATCTTAATTGACGCTGTCAAAATGACAAACCAGCGCGCTGTCATTCAAGCAGGATGGGGACTTTTAGGCACAAATGGGATGGAAAAAGATATTTATTGCACAGAGTATGTCCCACATCGGTGGCTGTTTCCGAAGGCGTGTTGTGTTGTCCATCACGGCGGCGCAGGCACCACAGCATCAGTATGTCGCGCAAAAGTCCCGTCAGTCGTTGTGCCACACATCACCGATCAACCCTATTGGGGAAAGCGACTCTTCGACTTAGGTGTTGCACCAAAAAGTCTGCACCGACGTAACCTAACCGCTAAACATCTTGCCAAACGGATCGAACAAGTTTTAAGAACGCCGACTATGACTGAACGAGCAAAAACCATAGGCACACAGATGGAATCTGAAGAGGGCTTGGCAACAGCAGTCAACCTCATCGAATCTTTTCACCTGTCTAAACAATGAAGAAAATACTTGTTTTCAGTTTCAGTTTCATCGGTGATGCAGTGCTGTCTACTGCCGTTATTCAACCGTTACGCAAACATTTCCCAAATGCCCACATTACCTTTCTCGTTGGACCGCTCGCGTTTGACCTCCTTGCCAACGACCCTCAACTTGATGCTACCCTCGTTTACGACAACCGTGGTGAACACGCCGGTTTGAAAGGGCGGATGAAACTTATAAAAACGTTACGTCGCGAGAAGTTTGATCTCGTTGTGAATCTTCGAGATAGTTTCACTGCACGGTGTATCGGCGCGGAACATTGGAGTCTGGTGCGTGGAGATAGGAATCGACACGCTGTCACCCGATACTTGGAAGTTCTCAGTAGTCACGGTGTTGGGACAACGGATGCACATCCTCACTTACCGTTGACTGAAGCAGAGCTTACGGCAGCGCAACATTTTCTGACAAATGCATGTATTACATCAGAGAAATTGTTAATTGGTATTCATCCGGGCGGAAATTGGGAATACAAGTTGTGGCGTGCTGAGAAATATGCCCAACTCGCGACCGCTTTACGTAAAAGACAGAACGCTTCGATTCTACTTTTTGCGGGACCAAATGAGCGGAAACTCCAATCACAGGTTGCGGATATGATGGATACCTCACCGATCCTTGTCGAAACGGATAACCTACGAGAAGTCACGGCGTTGATTGCAGCGTGTGATATTTACATTGGCAACGACACGGGTCCGATGCACATCGCTGCTGCAGTCGGAACGTCTGTGGTTGCCCTCTTTGGTTCAACGAACCACATTCGTAGTGGTCCCTATGGCGACAAACATACAGTTGTGCAGAGTGGAATGGATTTGGGATGTAATCCGTGTCACCCTGGTCGGAATCCAGGAGGGTGCGGTGCTGGAAGTTGTGCTGTGATTGATGGAATTACGGTGGAACAGGTGTTGGAGGTTATAGATCGTTTTTTGCAATAGGTAGTTTCGGACTTGCAAAATACCTGAAAATGGACAGTATATTTGACAAGTTTGCCAATGAGGCCATGAGGCCGTTTTAGTTTGACATTTTATTATTTTCTGTTGTATAATTCTGCATGCATTGCTGGTAGAGAATCCTACCTATTGCGCTTAGAACGGTCTCTACCAATGCCAAGTAGGATTGGGAGCAATGTGTAAGTAAGTGATGCTATATCACAAGGAGAAATACAATGAGCGATTTACGAGTTGTTGGTACAGACCACTCTATACCTGCAGAATTAGTTGAATTAGACACTGCTGATGACACATTGTGCGCGACCGATGGTCCAGATCCGTACCTACAAACGATATTTAAGGTGAGTGATAAATATCTAAGGCGCGTATTCAATGAACAACTTCTCAACGAATTTAAAACGGATTGCTTAAGTCATATTCGAGGCAATAGGGATTCGACCATAGAACAGTTTATCAAAGCATACTACGATTTAGTAAAGAAGGAATATCAAAAACAATATGCCAATGCCGATTCATCTCTGAATCAAGACATTTTTTCCGAACCCCACAGACCAAAACTGTTGTGGGGTGACTGTCTGGATTTTTTGCGGCGTATGGACAGCGAAAGCGTTCAGTTGATGATCACTTCGCCACCATATTACAACGCAAGAGATTATTCCCAGTGGGAAACTCTGGATGACTATTTGGATGAAATGTCCTGTATTATCAAGGAATGCTATCGGGTCTTGGACAACCATCGCCCCTTCGTTTTCAATGTCGGCGATATATTCGACAACGACAACAAGCATACTAAATCAACTTGGGGAAAACGCCGAATACCTTTGGGGGCATATTTCACCGCTATTTTTGAAAAACATGGTTTTCAATTTATAGATGACTTCATCTGGGACAAGGGGGAAGTTCAGACCCAGCGGCATAAAAATGGAAACAGACCTTACCCCTTATATCAATATCCAGTCAACTGTTATGAGCACATTTTTATTTTCTACAAACATCGCTTGGATGAAACGCTTTATCCCTGTCCAGTATGCGGTTGTTTGAAAATCAATGGAAATGCGTACTCTGGAATGGGCATCAAATCTTGGGAATGCAAGAATTTAGACTGCTTCAAGCGATCGGCAGGCAATCGCGGCAAACGCTTTTCAGCTCGTACGCAGTTAATGACAGGGTTGCAACAAGCCGAAAATCGCGTTGGTGAAGATTTGTTGCGCATGTGGCGTCGCGACATCATCAAACTCTCACCAGTGATCAAGATAAATAGCAAAGGGCAGAACATTCTTGGGCATACAGCACCCTTCCCCAGCGAAATTCCCGAATACGCTGTACGTGTGTTCAGTGGTATAAATGAATCTGTCCTTGATCCTTTTGCAGGTTCATTCACGACCACCATAGAATCATTACGGTTAGGACGAAATGGCATTGGAATAGAACTGAATCGAACGATGTTTAGAGATGCCGTACTGAATCGATTCCCAGGTGCTCTCTTTACGGAACCGAAAGAGGTGGAACGTGAATGGATCTGATACCGACAAGCGCGTAATTGGTCTTTATGGTGAGATGCGATTAGCGATGGAACTGCATAAACGAGGATGGCAAGTTTTTAGGGCGTATATTGATGAGAAATTCGATTTTGTCATTCTGAAAAGTTACTGCGAAAAATGCAAAGCATTCAAAAACGCATTGACGCGTGAAAAATTTTATCAAGGTAAAAATCGTAAAGCGGTAACTCAGCTTTGTGAAAAATGTCATGAAGACAGTCTGAAGATGCTCGTTCGATTTATTCAGGTGAAAACTTCAGAGGGAGTTGAAAAAAAGACGACAAAATCGGGAGAAGAAACCAAAAAGTTTAGTTTCCATCCGAAAATCCGTTATCACTTGGTGGATTCCAGAGTATTTTACGTGTGGATACAAGTCTGGGACGAAGATAAGGATGAGGTAAACTACTACATTTTCAAGCCTGAAGAGGTTAAGCGTTTTGATAATTTGGATCTGCCTACCTATCAAATAACCGACAATCAGAAAACTGAACTGCCAATAAACAAGGAGGGGAAAGTCATAAAAACTGGAAAAAGGCAAAAAAATGGAAAGAAATACGATTACGGTGCGTTTGATGATTTTCTCAACAATTTTGATTGTTTGGAAGAACTAATAGATGGTGATTCTTGGAAGTGACCACAAATGTTTCAAGTCCAAAACTACTTATTGCGTTGTTTTAGAGGTGTGA
The DNA here is from genome assembly GCA_965237835.1 of Candidatus Poribacteria bacterium. Classification (GTDB taxonomy): domain Bacteria; phylum Poribacteria; class WGA-4E; order WGA-4E; family WGA-3G; genus MSPOR6. The sequence goes on from OZ250160.1 coordinate 4,878,229, forward strand.
TTGTTGCATAAATATATCAGATTTCAAGATTTCCACCATTGCAGCCGCAGGCTATTTAGTACAACAGACACACTACTAAATGCCATTGCAAACGCCGCAAGCATCGGATCCAACTTGCCTAACATTGATGGCAAAAACGCAAGTGGATATAACACACCTGCAGCAATAGGAATTAACAGCACGTTGTAAAAGAATGCCCAAAACAGATTCTGTTTAATCGTGCGGAGTGTGGCACGGCTTAGTCGGATAGCATCGGGAATAGTCCGTAAGTCACCGCGCATCAACGTCAAATCAGCTGTTTCCATAGCAATATCAGTTCCTGTGCCGAGTGCCATCCCAACATCTGCTTGTGCTAACGCAGGCGCATCGTTGATACCATCCCCCACCATTGCGACATAACCGTCCGTCTCTTCCTGTGCCTTTTTGACAGCAGCCGCTTTACCTTCAGGAAGAAGTTCCGCCATCACATCGGTAATCCCAACATTTTTTGCGATAGCATTTGCCGTGTTTCGGTTATCCCCGGTCATCATTGTCACTTCGCATCCGAGTTGTCGGAGTTCAGCGACAGCAGCTTTTGCTTCCGACTTCACTGTATCCGCAACAGCAAGAAGTCCGCTAACACGCGAATCAACCGCAACCCATAACACCGTTTTAGCTTCACTTTGCAACCTCTCCGCGTCCACTTCCAATACCTTAGTCGAAATTTGATGCTGTTGCATTAGGGACAGATTACCTATGACTATGTTTTTCTCTTCAAGTTGTGCAATGATACCGTTGCCAGCAACAGCAGTGAAATCAGTCGGAATAACGGTATCAATTCCGCGTTCAGAAGCGGCGAAAACAATCGCTTTTCCGATAGGATGTTCACTCCCGCGCTCCGCAGAGGCAGCTAATTGAAGTAATCGCTTCTCGTCTCCATCGTCAGTAATAATGTCAGTGAGGGTCAGTTGCCCGTGTGTTAAGGTGCCAGTTTTGTCAAGAACGATCCGCGATAATGCGCCTACATGTTCCAATGCTTCACTGTTGCGAAAGAGGATTCCGCGATGCGCGCCAATTCCTGTGCTTACCATAATCGCAGTCGGTGTAGCAAGCCCCAAAGCGCATGGACATGCAATGACTAAGACTGCTACCAATCGGAGCATTGCAGGTGTAAACCCGTCTCCAACGACAAACCACCACACAAGGAATGTCATAACGGCAATACATAAGACGACAGGGACAAACACACTTGCGACCGCATCCGCAGTGCGTTGAATAGGTGCCTTGCTTTGTTGTGTCGCTTGGACTAACTGAACAAGTCTTGCAAGGGAGGTTTCTGAACCAACACGTGTTGCCTCAATTGTGAGCATCCCACTCTGATTAATCGTTGCACTTGCAACAGTGTCGCCTACTGTTTTGTCTACAGGCATACTTTCACCTGTAAACAAACTTTCATCAACGGCACTTGAACCATCGCGAACGATACCGTCAACAGGCATGCTTTCACCAGGACGAACAATAAGCAGATTACCAACGGCTATCTGTTCAACTGGAATATTCTTCTCTTCACCATCTTTGAGGAGACACGCTGTTTTCGGAGAGAGTCGCATCAGTTTTTTAAGTGCAGCACTTGTCTGTCCCTTTGCACGCGCCTCCAGAAGTTTACCCAGTTTGATTAGCGTTATGATAACTGCTGCTGTCTCAAAATAGACGTGGTCACCAAACCCTTGCATATTGAGCGATAAGGCAGCAATGACGACCACACTATAGACAAACGCCACAGATGAACCCATCGCGACAAGCACATCCATATTAGCAGAACGATTACGCAATGCCTTAACGCTCCCGACATAATAATCCCAACCGACATAGAACTGCACCGGCAATGCCAAACCAAACATAATCCAATTAACCCAAGGAGCATTTGCCCACCCACCTATCAACCCCATACCTCTACCCATGCTGAGCAGAAATAGCGGGAGAGTGAAAAGTATTCCGACACTGAATTGCAATTTTTGTCGTTGAAACTCTTCGGCACGCACGTCCGCTTCAGAATCCGCATCAACAACGTCAAATCCGAGGGAACGAATCTTATCAACGATCACTTCCTCGCTGAGGGTAGACGAATTATAGGTTACTGCAGCATGCTCTGTTGCGATGCTGACATCCGCTACAAGGATACCCGCCATCTCTTTGAGATTTCGACTAATGGTAGCAGCACAGTTTTCGCAATGCATTCCGGTTATGGGAAGGTTAATTTGCTGTTGCATCGTTTTTCTCGGAATTTTCAGAATATGTCAAAAAATCCTCACGCTATGGGTCAGGAGCTGACCGCTCCCCGCCCTGAAGGGCGAGGGTTCTTTTGAAGGAACCCCCGCATGGGTTTCTCAAGGGTTACCGCTACTTGCATATCAAGTCCAGCAGGTATGGGGCCATCTTCCTCACCTGCCCCTACCGAAGTAGGATGGGTAGGTTGTCAGGGGTTAAATCCTGACCCACACGCATGTTAAATGCGCGGCGCGGGCCATGGGGCACACTACAGAATACCCCAGAAACTTATAGAGGTATACTGATACTTCCGACACCTACAGGGTGTTTCGGAGACGAAGGCGAACATGGGAATATGTAATCAAAGTCACATAGTCAGTCCAGTTGCGCGTTCTGTTTTTTGCAGTGTCTGTGGTTCTCTGCATCTGCACTTCCATGTTAAAGGATGGTTATACCAAATCTGATAAATAAAATACCATTACGGAGTATTTATAACATTTTAAAGCGCATCTTATGTTGAGTATAAGAGGCGCAATGAATTGCGCGACTACAAACGCGTTTTTTGTTAATGTGATGCCATCATTCAGAAATGGTATTAGGATCAATGGCAAGGTTGCCAAAGTTAACATATCCTAACCTGCAGATGTCCAGATGATACCACATTTTTTGACCGAAAGTCAAGTTTTTTCAACAATGAAGGTCTTAACCGCTACTACATCCCCGCCTTGGAAGGCGAGGTTTTGTAGCGGAAGATTGATAAAGGTTTTAACTCATTCGGTTCCGCGTCATATAGATAGGCATCTCTGCCAGTAAAATACTCCGCATACACACTCTTCCAGTCACTATTTGTTAACCCCCACGGCGGGTTGGGTCCAAGTTTAAAGTAAACAATATCTGCTTCTTCCAAACTCTGAAAAGGATAATCTCCAATCGGTGCGTCGCGGGTTCCGGGGATGAAAATGACACCGTTATGAATATCCTCTTTCTTAACCAGTGGTGGCAATTTCTGATAAACTCTACTCCAATTCTGATACGCTTTCCCAATACGGACATAACTCCACACAGTATTTACACTTAGCAATAAAAGACATATACCAGCGACATAAGCGAGTTCGTTTTTCCAGATCGGTTTTTTGAGTCGCTCATAGAGGATAAATATCCCGCGTGCTGTCAATGGAATGAAACCGAGGAATATTGATTCAGTATAGTAACGTGCATTTACCGGTGTAAAACCCCATGTTGACCCCTCAAAATAGAAGAAGGCGTAGAGCAACAGACTCCCCACAATTAGAGCAATACATAACACATCGTATCTATTTCGTGATGAATGAAAAAAAGGTAGAAGCGCGAGACACCACGGAATAAGTAACGGCAAAAAGTCAAGAAGGAAACCGACAGATAACTTAGGTTCTATAAGCAGATTGGAACAATAGTTGCCCCAACCGAGTGCATTAAAACTGATACACGGCAGAATGTGTCGCCACGTCCTTTTTACTGCCCATTCCGGTTTAAATTCACGGGCCTGTTCAATGTTCGGATAGTAACTCTCAATGCGCTTGCCAAACCCGATTTTGTCGTAAGGTTGCGCTGCAGTATGAGTGAACGTGAACGGATCATCCGTAAAATGGTTGTTCCACGCCATACACACTAAGATCAGTACAGCAAACGGAATTAAGAAAATCCCTAACCGATACATTAACTGTCTGCGGGTAGGTGAATCGTTCTGAGGTTGTTCTTCCGTTACAGCAGAAGTCTCCCGTGTCAATCTGGGTTTATATAGGTGATAAAGCGCGAAACCTGCACCGACAACACCAAATACGAGAGCGGAGAGCGGTCGCGTATTGAACGCGTATCCCAACGCAAATCCTGAGAGAAGTGGATAGAGAATATTACCCGACCCATTTAAAGTACGAACCAGCGCGAATAGATAGAGTGCAAGGTAGAACCGACTTACCGGTTCACTGAACCATGTTGATCCCATACCAGCAGTTGCAGGTGAGATAAGCGCGATCACAGCAGCAATAAGTGCAATGTGTTTACCATACGTCTCTTTGACGAGAAAAAACAGTAGGAATAGTGCACCACCAGTTGCCAGCGCAGAGATAAGCCATGGCGCGTTTACAAACACGCCAAACATTAGCATCAAGGCGTTACCGAACGGATATTTGGAATACCATTTGCCATTCAACATGTTTATATGTGGCGAAGATGACAGCCCATATTCGGGCATCGGCATACCGTTTGGTTCCAGAGTCACCTCCCTGTCTATCATTTGCGGTGGGACCGGCACTGAAATTTTGCCTTTAGCAAACAATTTCGCTTGAAATAGATACGATACGGTATCTGGTTCAAAATAAGAAAAGTTGAGGTAAATCCCACTTAGAATTATTGATAATAGTACACCGAGTATGGAAATAATCAGAATAGTTTTATTTTTCATTTGTCAGCTTATACTTGCTTGTAGAGATTTAGGCGTGGTATCATTTTTCGGCTTCCAACTCTTTTGCCTTCTGAAAATCCTCTTCCGCCGCCTCATCCTGCCCGAGTGCTTCTCTCGCTACTCCTCGATTGTTGTAAGCACGGACATACTCAGGATCAATATTTATGGCACGCGTATAATCATCTATCGCTGCTTGATAAAGTTGTTGTGCTTCTACTACACCCCCTTGTTCTTCCTTAGATTTACCAAGATCATATTTTGTTGACCCACGGTTGTTGAAGGCATAGGCATACTCTGGTTTTAACTGTATAGCGTGTGTATAATCATCTATTGCTGCTTGATAGAGTCGCTGTGCTTCTGTTACATTCCCTTGATCTGCGTTAGATTGACCGAGGTTATGCCTCGTCAATGCTCGATTGAAATAAGGAAAGGTATACTTAGAATCAATCTTAATTGAGCGGGTATAGTCATTAATTGCTGCTTGAAAGAAATGTTGAGCATCCGTTACATCACCTTGACCTGCTTTAGATTCACCTAATTGATACTGTGTCAGTCCACGATTGTTGTAGGCTTGGGTAAACTCAGGATTAATCTTGATGGCTTGTGTAAAATCATCTATAGTTACTTGATATAGACTCATTGCTTCTGCTAATTTCCCTTGATCTACTTTAGATTTAGCAAGGTGAAACTTTGCCCGTCCGCGCCAGTTATATGCCCGAATATATTTAGGATTATGTAAAATAGCGTTATCAAAGTTAATTATCGCCTTAGCATAGTCTCCAGCATCGAATCTGTTTTCTCCCTCACCGTGGTGAGCATAGGCGCGGATAAGATCTTGCTTTTGCCACTGTGTCAAAGGTTCCGGTGACACAGGCCGAGTAAGCAATTCCTTAAGTATGTTTGATGGGACAGCAAAACTGTATTTTTCTGATCGGGTATTAATCCCAATGACTTTTCCCTTATCATTTAGGAGGGGACCGCCACTGTTCCCATTAGAAATTTCTGCTGTTGTCCCAAGCAATTTGTCACTATTCCGGATGCCGTGTACATTTCCGGTAGTGACCTTGTATTTTCCACCCGGGTACCCTACGGCAACAACGGGTTCACCCCTTTGAACTACATCGCTGTTTCCCAAAGGCAATGGTGTGCCTTCACCGGATAGCTTTAGGACAATGAGATCGTATTCCACATCAAATGCGATTACACCGACAACTTCCCAGATTGTCTCTTTGTCCATGAGCTTGGCGAAAACGGGACCAGGTCCGTCTATGACATGTATATTTGTAGCAATCTTGTCCGTGTCTACGAAGAAACCACTACCACTGGAGATTTTATTTGAAACTCCGCTCCAACATGTCACGCGGACTGTGGATGCTCTGCCTTTTTCTGATTCTATGCGTGCTATGAGAGCATCATCCTCTGGATATTTCAGTTGAATGGATTTATCATAATCAGCGATACCCTCGTAGTACAATCTTCGAGCTTTTTTCGCATCACCATGTGCAGATTCGGTATCCCCGAGTTTACACCGCACGACGCTACGATTATTGTAGGCACGTGCATTGTCGGGATCAATTTTGATGGCTTGAGTCAAGTCTGCAATCGCTTCTTGATACAGGTGACGTGCTTTTTTCGCATCGCGACCATCGGATTTGGATTCACCAAGTTTAAACTTTGCTGCTCCGCGATTACTGTAGAAACCGGCATCTTTAGGATCAATCGTGATAGCTTGTGTGCCGTCATCAATCGCTTCTTGATATAGGTATCGTGCTTTTTCTTCATCACCATCATCCAATTTAGAATCACCGAGCTTTATCTTTGCTACTCCCCGACCATTATAAGCTCTAGCATGTTCAGGGTTTAGTTTGATAGCGTGTGTACAGTCATCTATCGCTCCAACATAGTCATTTATGTGATACTTCGCTTTTCCCCGTTTGTAATAGGCACGAACATGCTCAGGGTTTAGTTCAATGGCTTTATCAAAGTCAACTATAGCGTTTTTATGGCCTTCAGCAGCGAATTTTGCTACGCCTTGACTGTGGTGAACCTCAGCACGGATAGTTTCCCGCTTCCGCCACTCTACCAAAGGCTCCAGTGGCATTGTTTTTGCCAGCAATGCCTTGAGCGCGTTTGAAGGAATTACATAGTTGTGAGATTCGTCACCATAACCCACAGTAATACCGATGACTTGTCCTTTATTGTTTAGCACGGGACCACCGCTACTTTCTTTAGAAGTAGTACCTTTCATCCAGAACCATTTATCACTTTTTTGGATGCTATCTATAGTCCCTGTTGTGACATCGTATTTTCCATCAGGATATCCGAAGACAGAAACAGACTCACCGTCTTGAACCGTATCGCTGTTACCTATGGGCATCGGTGTGCCTTCACCAGAGAGTTTTAAGATGACGAGATTATTTTTGACATCAAACGCTGCAATGCCTTCAACCGCCAAGATTGTTTTTTTATCAATAAATTTGGCGAAAACAGGTCCGGGTTGTGCGACAACATGGATAGTCGTTGCAATTTTATCCGTATCCACAAAGAATCCGCTACCAAGCGTTTTTGATTTTCCAACTCGACTCACTAAGCGTACTGTGGAATCTATTGCTTTTTGGGTTGCTGTGTCTGCTGTTGGGTCTAAAGTTTTTTCAGCAACCTGCTGCGGTGCTTGTGCACATGACAGTAAAAACCCCAAGGTTACCAGTAAACTCAAGAAAGTTATGATACGATATTTCATAAGATGTCAAATTCCGTAATTTTTTGTTCGTTACGCTCATTCAAGTTCTGGTGGGTGTTCCCCAGCACCAATCAAGAGTTGTCGCAAATTTATCAATTCTTGCCTATTCAATTTCAATGCTTCAACTGTAGCACGTCCTATAGGCGTTTGTCCAACAATGTCCATAAGATCTTCACTCCATTGAAAATGCTGATTCCACTTTTGACGGCGTGGATGAAACAGCGGAGTTTGATGCTTTGTCTGTGGGTCTAATGCGTGTGTTTTTGTATGCTTTTGGTGATTACAGGAAGGACACGCCCAGGCCAGGTTGTCTAAGGTCGTTGCCCCGCCAGCACTGACAGGCAGAATATGTTCGCAGTGAAAAGGTGCGCTTGTCAATTTAGCTGGACAAAGGCAGTACTCACAAAGTCCATTGGCTCTGTGGCGGATTAGCAACCTTAACCGGTCAGAGATCATTTTCAGTTCCTTTTAATCCGAGCTGCTTCATAACACCGCGCAAAGTTGTACCGCGTTTTTTGGCTAAGGCGATAAGCGCACGAACCCGCTCTACATTTCGTGCTTCCCATTCTTTAATGAGCGATTTATATTCATCCGATTCCGCATCCGTGAGTGTCTCGTCCTCACGTTTGTCACGCAATTGCCAATAACGGTCATGTTTTTTGCTAGGCAGACGAGAGTATTCTTCAATCGTAGCTAACAATATCGGCTCTGCTGTCATGTTTGATATTTTTTCTTCTGTTGACATTGTTCATACCTCTAAATTTCTGTGAATATATTCTTCCGCGAGGAAAATTGTCCGTTAGAATATATCTTGATGTTCACTATCTTTCAAGATTTGGCTTTTTCAGTTGACATGCACGTTAAATATGATACAATATCATTAGTAGATATGATACCATATTTTAAAACAAATTGAAAGGAAACGAATTATGGATTTGACACGTCAACCGCCACGTCGTCCTTCAAACTTGGGTGTTGCAGGGATTGTCGGCGCGGCACGCATGGCAGACAAGGCACGAGCGCATAACAATGAGACTCTCGGAGATTTTGTCTACGGAAAATATTCAGGTTTAGATCGCCGTATTTTAGAATTTTTGGGAATTACTGCAGACGCATTTGCAGAAGCAGCTGATGAATCTGATGATGCAGTACTCAGTGCATGGGGGCTTGAACAAGGTAAAAAGACAGAGGAAGAGATTGCGGCATTTAACCGATCAGAATTAGAACGGCTACCATCTGACAAAAAACATCAACAACTTCTGGAAGAACGACTTGCTAAGTTCGCTCCCGATCGCACCGATATCAAGACTGTGCTGCAGTCTATCGAATTGGACGATTGGGGTTGTTTCTGGCAGGTTGATCTCACAGCACGCCCACCACGCAGTGCGCGCGCTACAGACATTGCTGGTATCTGCGGCATCGCACGCATGGCAGACAAAGCACGTGCCGATCGCGCAGGAAAAATCGGTGATTATAAATACGGTGATATTTCGGGACAGGATGTTCGCATCTTGACGTTCCTCGGAGTTTCAGCCGATGATTTTCAGGAAGCAGCGGTTAACAACCCCAATGATATTGAACTTGCTGAATGGGTATTGGAAAACTGCAATAAATCTCAAGAGGAGATTGAAGCGTACAATCACGCTATGGTAAACCGAGGTCCTGATGAAACGACACGTGAACGTTTTGAAGCGCGCCGCCAAGAAGTTGATCCGACTCGCACTGACATTACAACATGGGTGGCACTCCAAGACCTTGATGATGAGTTGAGTTTCGGTCTCGTTGACCTGCAGCGACACGCACCCCGCAGCCCTCACAATACCGATGTTTACGGGATGGTTCATCTGGCTCGATTCATTGACAAAGGCAGAGCGTTTAACGGTAACTCGTTGGGAGAATATTTCTATGCAGAGGATTCGGGAATGGACAGGATGGCACTTGCCTTTCTCGGTGTATCTGCAACAGAATTCACTGAAACGTTGAAGTCGTTGTCAACCGATGCAGAGGTTGAGGCATGGTTGAAGGAGAACTATTCAAAAAGTGAAGCGGACATCAAGGCATTCAATGAAAAGATGACGCAAATGGGTCCCGAGACTGAACGGCATAAAGCGATGATGGCAAGAATGCTCAAAAAGATCGCGTCAGACCGTACGGATATCAATACTTGGTTCGCGATGATGGACCTTGATGATGAGAAGACGTTTGCGTTGTAGTGGCTTAGAACTATCCACTGATGCAACTCATGTTTTAAATGAAGAAATCAAGGATCTTTGCAGACTTTCATAATGCCGATTCAAAAGGCAGATTACGTTTGAATTGCGCTGGTACTCTGGCAGATCTTATCTGTCAGAAAATCACCTTACGAGACAGTCAACGCCTAATTCTTTATAGCGAAGAATTGGAAGTCGACGGTGTAGTGCAATACTCAAAGGAAGAAGATTTGTGGGTTGCTATAATTGATTGGAATGCTATCCGAGAGGTGCACCCTACTATAGTGGAACGTGAATATGAAAAATCATGAAGCAATCGCAGACGTTCAGTCTGGAAAAAGGACAGATGCAAATGCTGCATGGTGGGGATTTTACCCAGAAGATGCGACCGAAGGATTGCAAGCAGCAATTGACTCTGGCCCAAAACGGTTGATTGTTCCGAATATGTGTGCCAATTGGATAATCCGACCAATTAAACTTGCCAGCAATCAGGAGTTGATTTTTGAGCAGGGAACAGTCGTCTCAGCAAAACGGGGTGAATATCGCGGTAAAGGCGATTCAATGTTTACCAAATGGTGTTCAGACTGAATTAGGTAGTGGGAGTGAAAAACTTTCATTGGTTGTTAAGGGATACCAGTAGGATAAATCGGAGTTGAAAACTCCCCTACAAAAGAAGAGAAAAACCACATGTTAAGGATGTTTACACCTGTCGCAATTGTGTGTGATCGCACGATGCTTAGGGAAGCAGACGCTCTACGCGGCGTACTTGAAAGTTTCAGGTTACAGGTAGATTTCCACTATTTTGTCCAAAAACGTCAGATTCTTGATTTCTTTTTACAACAGCGCAACTATGCGTATACAGTCATCTTTTGTCACGGCTCAGGTCAAACTGCAGAAGATATGCACCTAAGACTTGAGGTCGTTGATCAGGAAGATGGGGATTACGATACCCCTGGCGATAAAGGTTGGGATCATGTCGTTGTTGAATTGACACCTGCGAAAATTGCCGAATACGTCCAGAATCGAGATGGCACGCTGCTATCTACAGCGTGTGGTTCCGGCAGAGAGCCATTAGCGGAAGCCTTTCTAAAATTTGGCTATTGCTCCTACATTGCCCCTGTTCACCTTGACGATCCTGAGGAAATATATGTTGATCTTGATTCATCATTAGTTTTTTTCATCAGTTTTTTCTATTATCTGATGGATGGAGTGGACCGAGATTATTCAACGACTACCTATACGGAACAAGAAGCGGTTGAAAAAGCCTCACAACTTGATCCAGACTTTCGTTTCGGCACGAAGACGTTCCGACGTTACACGAAAAAGGAGAAAACATAATGTTTATTGCCACTTACAATGCTATCTATGCAATTGAAGATAACGGAGATGGTGAACCTGCCCAAATCTATGAAGGCACAGACCATCAAGAGCACGGCGCAATGGTTTCACTGTCAAACGGTCAAGCTGTGGTGTCTGCCTTGTCGGATGGAACACTACTGGTTTTATCGGAGAGTGATGAGAAGCGAATTCCAACAGGTATAGAGGATCCAATCGCTTCGTTACTCGTTATTCGTGAGGATCCGTTGACACTGCTCATCGGTACGGACGAAGGGGCTTATGTCTACCGCCTCGTTGGAGAAAAAGGACCGGCTGAACGGGTCGTCGCGTTTGACGAATTAGAATGTCGAAAGGATTGGTATACGCCGTGGGGCGGCCCACCAGCTGTGCGGACTTTTGCTAAAACTCAAGACGGTTTTTGTTATGCGGATATCCATGTTGGGAGTATCATGCGTTCCCCCGATGAAGGCGTTTCGTGGGAACCCGTTACGCCAGAACTTCATAAAGATGTCCATCAGGTCGCTACGTGTCCCGCAGACGATCATCAAGTTTATGCGAATACCCAAAACGGTGTCTATGTCAGTACAGACCGAGGAAACTCGTGGGTAAACCGGATTGAAGGGTTGCCGGTTCGCTACGGCACCGCTATTGCTGTACATCCAGCAGACCCAGACCTACTGATCGCCACAGTCCAAAACGGACCGAGAGGCGGTGGAGCTTGGCTCTGTCGTTCGGAGAATGGCGGCGCGACGTGGACTCAACTCAACGATCAGTTCACAGAATCCACCGATCGGATTAGCACGGGCTGTATTGCGTTTACATCCGATGGAACAGCGTGGGCAGTTATCGGAAAGACGCTTTATATCGGTCGGGATCGAGCCACTGATTGGTCCGCTTTCTGGACAGCACCGGCGGACGATGGTAAATACCAACCACCGTCCGACGAGTATTCTCTGTCCCATCTCCTTGAATATCCGATCCAAACCCTTTCGGTTTAGCCACCGTTGCACTGCTGAGTCAGAAAAAGACCCTGCAATTTTCTGACGATGGCAGACAAAGACCCTGCGATCTTTTAGGTATTTTCATTAATTATTGCGATTTATTTTCAAATCCGGCAGTAATACAAGGAAATACATGTCAATATAGAGTCTCATTTTTATCTATTTTTTTTTGCGAAAACCCCTGTTGTTTTAGCAAAAAAAGAAAATTAGACTTGACAAACATAAACTTCTAAGTGTATAATTACCTCGTTTTCGTCCAATGAATGTGGGATTCTATACAATCCCTAATTGCACGCAAACACACGTGAGCATTGGGAAGAACCAGTTCAAAAGGTGAGCAAGTGCCTTCATAGACCTTTTGAGACCTGTTGAACACAAACTGCCACTGAGCGGACTCGCCTTTTTCCAATCAATAAACTCCCTACTTATTTGGACAAAACATAGGTAATTATTGCGATTTATTTTCAAATCCGGCAGTAATACAAGGAAATATATGTCAATATAGAGTCTCATTTTTATCTATTTTTTTTTGCGAAAAACCCTGTTGTTTTAGCAAAAAAAGGGAATTTAACTTGACAAAATAAACTTTTTAGTGTATAATTAATAAAAAGAAAAAGGAGAGGCTGCCACCTCCCCTAAACCTTTATTTTACAAAACCGAAATCTGTGTGAATTAGCGTTTTTGTTTTTAAGGCTTTGTTTAATTATACCAACAAATTTCCTTTTTGTCAAAAAAACCAGAAAATATGAAGCATAATTTAGTTAGCCGCTTATATCAAAAGCGGTAATATAGGTGTATACTAATGGCGAATACTAAAGACCTTGCGATGATTCACGGTGCAGCGTTTTACTTTGCAAATATCTCACAGGATAAAAAGAGAATTGCTAATCACTTCGGTGTATCAGAACGCACCATAGAGCGATGGTCAAAAGAACCTGAATGGGAACATGCCTTGAATGTATGGAGGTACACCGGTGAAAGATCTTTCACACCACCACCACGGCGGGACATTGCATATAAGTCCAGAGATCACTACGAAAAAGCGAGAGAGATTTACATTCAAGCACTTCAGGCAGGAGAACCAGAACATAAACTTGCTAAGATCGCGGGGGAAGCCACTGAGCTACCGCCGTCAACAATTCGTAGGTGGGCTACGAGACACCGTTGGTGGGAATATAATCCAGAGAGCAATATATCAAACACAGAGATTGTAACTTTTACAGGTGTTTCCGGGACGACATACGAGTTTGAGCCACACATCTTCTGGCCAGAATTTCCGAGTATCGGAGCAGTCTTTGTATTCACAAAACGTTATCATTCGTCTGGGAATATCATCCATGAACCTCTATACATTGGTCAAACAAAATCATTGGCAGATAAGTTTTATGACCACCATGAATTCGATTGTGTTATGAGACAAGGTGGGAATAGAATCTGCATACACCGGGAAAAAATTGAGTTTTTACGTCGTCAAAAAGAAAAGGATCTTATTACGGCACTCAACCCTATTTGTAACGAACGGTAGTTGACTAAACTACATAACTAAGCAATTCAATGCTAAAAGGAGAAAAATATTGATTGTGGCGAATGAAAATTATAACGAGATACTTGACCTTGCAGTGAAAATTGATCTGGAAAATGAGCGACACAATACAATAATAGATCAACTTGTTGATGAACTATTGATTGTAGCACAGAGAGCAGAAGGTCCGAGCACTGATGTTAACTGGACACCGGAACAGTTTGAGAATGAGAAACTAATTGAACGACTCCGATCTGTATATAAAGACAATCACGAGACTTACACCGATGATTTATATAGGTTGAGCTCGGAAATAATGAATTTTACACAAGGTTGGAATTTAACGTGTATTCCTATGGTCAAGCACATATTCTGGGCATCTGAAAATAAAAGGTTATTCGGCATTAACCTTTTTTCAAAACGCCCCAGACTTACTGTCTTTTATATTTCAGAAAATAGTGATCTAACACAGGAAGAGGTGGAAAAGTTTGTACCCAATAACGACCTTACCGCTTTTCCACAGTACTCACAGTTGGTATTTCAACTTGGAACACCATTAACTGAATTACACGCTCTTTTTGAAAAGATTTACTCACGGAGACGCAGTAGATAATGTCAAGTATTATTGTGGAAGTCCTAAGTTGTGAGAAAACACCTAATATTCTTGCCGTAGTGTGGATAATCTTGATAGCAGCTTCGCTTAACGGTTGCATACACTTAAAAGAAAGGAGTACATCTAAAATGGAAAACCTGAATATACCAGTTCTGCGCGACCGTAATATCTCTATTAACCCTGTCCAATACCGTAATATCTTTGAGAAAGACCTAACACATGAAGAAGAATGGAAACTTCTTATTTTTGCGGAGGAAGTTGGAATTAAAAAAGGTGACATCGTATTAGTATCTCAAAATTTTTATTATGTAGATGGCGACACTCTTATCCATATTTGTGAGGTATCTAACCAGCAAACCACGAATGACCGAATTATACCATACCTACAATCGAAAATTGACCGTGCAACGTTGCTAAAATAAAGCATCCTTAGGATCTAATACCAAATTAACTTGATTCGACGTCTTCAGATAAAGTCAGCAGTGCGAGCCACGGGGACCTCGCACTACAAATCGGGTTAATTGGGTACTAGTCCTAATACAGAAAGGAGAAAAACAATGTTAACAATATCAAACCTTGAACAGACAAGTGGTCGTGCTATCCCGTTTAAAATCGATCGCCACCACATGAATATCGCAGTCAACAATCAACTGGCGAAAACGAAAATCGACCAAGCATTCACTAATCCGAACGATTTTGAAGTTGATGGTGCTTATATCTTCCCCGTCCCAGAGGATGTAATACTTTCAAACTTTTCACTTTCTATTGATGGAAAGTCGATAACAGGAAATTTGTTTTCTCATGAGGAATCGCGTAGGATTTATAGATCAAGTGCTCGTTTGAGTGGTAATACGGCAATCCTGGAACATAGGGGAACGCGGGCGTTTGTGGCGGATGTGCCTGGAATTCCAGCAAACGGCGCGCGACACATTCAATTTGAGTATTCGCAGATTGTTCATGTAGACAGCGATCTTGCTAAGTACACGTATCCATTATCGCTTGCAAAATCCGCGGATGGACTGATCGCAGACCTTGCCGTGGAAATGGAGATTGAAAGCGACCCCGAACTTAGAACAATCTATTCACCTTCACACGAGGTTACCATCAACCGCAAAGACGACCACCACGTATGCATCAGTTACAAAGGCGTGGATATAGATCCGGACGACGATTTTCAATGCTACTACTCGGTTTCGGACGAAAATTTTGGGATCACACTACTCACTCATCGTGCCGATGAGAAAGAAGATGGGTATTTCATGCTTAACATTTCGCCTAAGTACGAGGTGAAAAAGACGGATATTATTGAAAAAGACTTCATCTTCGTGTTGGACCACTCAGGTAGTATGGCAGGTCAAAAAGTAAAACAAGCGAAAGAAGCACTCCGTTATTGTGTTCAGAATCTAAACGACGGGGATCGGCTCAACCTAATCCTGTTCAACACGGACATCACCTCCTTAGCTGACAGACTGAACAGGCGCGAAGAACAGTCCGGTGGTGAACGCGCGCATCATTCTGCAGCCTTGTCTCACCAACTCATTGACGTGAAGAATGCACGTGAAAAAGCCTTTGCCTTTATTGAGGGTATTGAAGGACGTGGTGGCACTAACATCAATGATGCCCTGTGCAAAGCGTTAGCGGAAAAACCGGATCCGAACCGTCCACGGGTTATCGTCTTTCTTACCGATGGACGACCGACTGCCGGTGTTAGGAAAGAAGCCCAAATCCTCGAAAACGTGGCACAAGCGAATGGGAATCAATCCCGAATCTTTGTGTTCGGTGCGGGGTATGACGTGAATGTTCGTTTACTCGACAAGATGGCAGCGGACAACGGTGGAACGCGTAACTACGTAGAACCTCATGAAGATATAGAAGCCGCTGTATCCTCTCTTTTCCGAAAAATGAACGAACCGGTTCTCGTGAATGTAGAACTCAACTTTGGACAGATTATTACGAAAGAGTTGTCACCGAGAAATCTTCCAGATCTGTTTCGTGATGAACAGTTTATACTTTTAGGTCGCTATGAAAGCCACGGCGATACTGTCCTGAAACTGCACGGGAATGTCGGTAGTGCACAACAGGAATTCTCCAAAAACGTGCATTTCTCAGAACTGGAAACGGATCACGATTTCTTGCCAATCCTCTGGGCACAACGCAGAATAGCGGAATTGGTGGATGAGGCAGCACTCAATGGTACAAGTAGAGAACTCGATGAAGAGATTGAACGTCTTAGCATAGAATACGACGTAATAACACCGTACACATCATTTGAGCAGGAAGACGACGGTTCGTTTAGGACGAAATATGTGTCTGATATTGACAAGGTTTACGATCCGAGCAGAACTATAGATCGGGTTGTTGGAGGCATCAAGGATATTGAAGGGCGTAAAGTCGCTCGGGCCAGGAGGCAGGATGATGATACGAGACATTATGGGCGTAAGACTTTTCGTCGTTATGGCGAAATATGGGTAGATACTAAATATGATGGACAATCGGATCGGAAAAAAATCGAGTTTGGCAGCGGAGACTACTTCAATCTGATGGACCTTTCTTACGAATTGGCAAAATGCTTAAAACTTCCTCCTCCCATGATTATCTGTCACAATGGTGTGAATTATGAAATTACACCTCCCAAGTCATAGTCCACGAGTATCCGAAACACTCCCATTGCTTTAGCTGTGGGAGTGCGTCACAACTAAACATACACGATAAAAGGAGATTTACAGACATGAAACCTACTATTGGGATCACATGTAAAAGAAGAAATGTAGGTACGCAAGACTATATAGATGCCGTTACAGAGTTTGGTGGAAATCCGATCCTATTTGCTTCGTTAGAGAAACCCACTGCACAACATTTGGAATCTATTCCTGAATACCTTGAACAAATTCACGGACTCCTATTACCGGGTGGTGGTGATATGAATCCGTACGTTTATTTTAAGAAATGGGATCAGAATATTAATAAAAATATTAGCAATTCGCGTGATGCTTTAGAAATAAGGTTGTGTCAAGCGGCTCTGGAAGCCGACATTCCGATTTTCGGAATTTGCCGTGGTATTCAGGTAATGAACGTTGCAATGAAAGGAAACTTATATCGAGATATAAAATTGTTCTATCCCAAAAAAAGTCTCACCCATAAAAAGGTAGATGGAGAGGATTCGCTACAGGAAATTGAGATTGTCTGCCACAGTCGACTAAGCGAAATCGTAAATGAGAACAGTAGCTTAGTCAAATCAGCGCATCAGCAAGCAGTGGACGTGGTTGGCGATGGATTTGTTGTGACAGCACGCACAGAGGATGAAATCGTTGAGACAATGGAAATTCCATCAAGACGTTTTGTGATAGGTGTGCAATACCATCCGGAACGAATGCTAAAAGAACCCGAACTTCGTGGGCATGCAGAGAAGTTGTTTAAGGCATTTATTGATGCCGCCTTCTCAATAAGACCTAACCTACAGTAATCTTATCACTATCGAATATTGACGCTAATGGTGCGGTTTCCTAACCGCACCGATAGATTGGAATCCCGTTAATTTGGTATGAAAACCTTTATAGGACACATGGATATTGTGTCAAGTCTGTACCTTACCACCCTATGTAAAAAACTGCCGACAACCCACACATAGAAACCTTACAATAAAAAAGGTATCTCCTGTACAATCTGTCGGATTACACGAAAATATAGTTGATTTCTTTTTCTTACAGTGCTACATTTATGCATGGACTTTTGAAAGAGATGGTTCCCATACCTCAATCGTGTGGGATGCCAACCCTCAACTGCATTCCCCGCCTCCTTGCGGCGCGGTCTGTTTAGTTCGAGTTTAGGTGTCGGTAATAGCTAGTAGATCCGGGAGTTGTCGTTATGAATGTATTAGGTATTGATTTTACTTTGTTTGCGGTGAGCGATATGCAAAAATCGCTTACCTTTTATCGCGACCTGCTTGGGATTCCACTTGCATGTTTAGTTCATGAAGGGACATGGGCAGAATTTGAGATAAATCCCGGTACGCTTGTGTTAGGAGAAGGGGATGATTTTGCACAACCCGGTGGTGGGACAGTCGCGCTTGCTGTTGAAGACGTAAAGGCTGCAGTAGAAGAATTACAACAAACAGGAATCCAAATACATTCGCCTTTGGGTGAATCCGCAGTATGTTTTTGGGCTATTATCGCAGACCCCGATGGCAATCATGTCATCATACACCAGCGAAAGGATAAGACAGTCGGTTGACTTACAATTTGTGAATGGCGAAAAAAGTCTTATTTACACGAATGATAAAATAAATTTTACAATTCGTGTAAATTGCGGTATAATTAACGTGAGTTAGATGTAAGACTTCTACTGTTTTCTTAGTGAATCGACGCCTCTAAAAGGTCGAAAAGTAAATAGCCTATTTTGGGCAGATTCTTGATGATTTTCCCTATTTAACCGAGACTGACATCCGAGCATGTCTCGCGTATGCAGCAGATAGAGAAAAAGCACAAATGGTTGTTTACACGAATGAAACTTTTACAGTAAGTTTATAATACCAAATTAACGGGATTAGAAGTCTTTTGATATAGCACACGGTTGCGAGGCACGGGGACCTCGCGCTACAAATCGCGTTAATTGGGTATAAATTCTCAAACAGACATATCCTATCAACCGCTACAATTATTTAAAAACAAAGGAGCTCAACCTGCATATACAAACAATCACAAAACTTGCATTTATATTGGCAATTGCTTTTTTAGTTATCGGGTTTTTAGGCTGCGAACGGATACCTCAAGTATTAGATTCTCAGACAGAAACCCCAAGCCCGATGAAAGAACGCGACCACGTTTGGGTCGTTGATCAGAACGGTGTTGAGGTGTCTGTCCCTGGCACATGGGTATTAGTGTCCCACACCCATCTAAATTCCACCTCTACGATAGGTGAAAGTTTCATCCTACCTGCTAATCCACCACACAGTGTTCAAATTTCGGACGGAACATACACAGATAGTGAAGGTATCCTCTGGACAAAGGTAAAAATAACAACTGGCGATGGAGACAAATGGCAGTTCATTGAACGGGTTGACACAAATACTTCTCCGCACCGGCTCTATGTTGTTGTTACAGTAGATGATAACGGTTTGCCTACATTGGAATATGCCGAATATCCTTTTGATTTACCAAAACATAACGTACAAATTTGGGAAAAACAGTAAAATAGCGTCCATTAACCTATGCACATGCCGATGCTTTTCCGTTTTTCGCTCTACGGATTCTTAAAAAATCAACGTTACTACGATCCGTTTCTTATTTTGGCGTTTCTAGAGAAAGGCTTGTCCTTCTTTCAAATTGGCATCCTAATCGGATTTCGGGAGGTTTGCACCAACATCTTTGAAATCCCCTCTGGCGCGCTCGCTGACCTTTACGGTAGGCGGCGCGCTATGATTTTTTCGTTTTGTGCCTATATCGCCTCTTTCGCCACGTTTGCTGTGAGTAAATCGCTCCCGATGCTTTTCGGGGCTATGTTCTTCTTTGGCTTGGGCGATGCGTTTCGCACTGGAACCCACAAGGCGATGATTTTCGATTGGCTACGGCTGCAGGACAGATTGGACGAAAAAACGAAAATATACGGCTTTACACGTTCCTGGTCGCAGATGGGTTCCGCTGTTTCTGTTCTCATCGCTGGTGTTTTAGTATTTTATCGCGGCAATTTCACAGACATCTTCTGGTTCTCAATCATTCCATATTCACTGAACATCATCAATTTCCTGGGCTATCCAGCGCAGTTGGATGGCGACAGACAGAGTAAGTTTTCTCTCAAAGCTGTTGCGAGGCTCCTCGGTAAAGCGTTCAAAAATGCTGCTTTTTTTCCACCCCTCCGCCGTTTAGTTTTTGAGGGAATGGGATTTGAGGGAATGTACAAAGCCAGCAAAGATTACCTCCAACCGATACTTGAAAAGACTGCCATTGCATTGCCTATTCTTATGACATTGGATGTATCAAAACGGACAGCGTTTCTCGTTACGGTTATCTATTTTCCGCTCTATTTTCTATCATCATTTGCCTCCCGAAATTCACACAAAATTGCTGATTGGAAAGGTGGTGATGAGGGCGGTGCACGGTATATGTGGTGGGTAAATCTTGCACTTTTCGCTCTTTTGATTCCGGCACTCTGGTTTAACTGGCATTATGCTATGATACTGCTTTTCGTAGGCTTGGCAATTCTTCAGAACTTCTGGAGACCCATATTGATTAGCCGGTTCGATGCACAGTCCTCTCCGGATATGGGTGCTACGGTGTTATCTATTGAAGCACAAGCTAAATCGTTAGCAACAATTATTCTTGCGCCGCTGCTCGGATGGTTGGTAGACAAGGTTGATATAATCTCGTCTGTCGGTAAATTTTCACCAGGTAAATTCACACCAATAGGTATTGTCGGGGCATGCGTCGCAGTAGCGATTCTTCTCGCGTATCACAGCGAATTGGAATCAAACCCGGAACATAGTCCGGAGTAATTCGATTTATGGAACCGACAATAGAACAACAATCCCTATTTCCTTTATTAGATCAACAATTTTTTCAACCTCAACCTCCGCCAAATAATCAGCACGCTGCTGATACCGTCCACGGCTTACGGTATATTGCAGACTATCTCACTGCGTTTCAACATGAGTGGTTGTTAGATCATATTGATAAACAGGAGTGGGACAATTTTTATCAGCGACGTGTTCAACATTATGGTCAAAGTTATAACTTTGATGGGCGGCAGTCAAACGAGGATACGCATGTTGATGCGTTCCCGGAATGGGTGAATAGACTCTGTCTCAAATTACATAACGATGGGCACATGCCGAGAATAGCAAATCAGGTGCTCATTAGTGAATACGAACCCGGTCAAGGTATAGGAGATCATACTGACAAAGAAGCTTGTTTCATGGATACGATTTGCATTTTGAGTTTGAGTTCAAGTTGTGTAATGGATTTAACATTCACAACCGATAAAACCAAAAAAGTTCCGATTTGGCTTGCTCCTGGCAGTTTAACTGTATTGAGCGCGGATGCAAAAAATAAATGGATGCACGGGATTCCTTCCAGAAAAACGGATGTGTGGGATGAGCGCAAGTATGCGCGGCAACGACGGGTATCCCTTAGCTTTAGGAGATTGGTGTAAGGTTGGATGATTGGAAATTGTAATTTATTTGTGTTACAATTGCTCCTTGATGTATGAACAGAGAGTACGAATTACCTTGATAAATTTGATATTGTATGTAATAATAACGTTGTAGTACACTCTTCCTGGAAAGGTCCTAAAACATGTCCTATATACAATGTTTTGACGTTAACAATTATAAGCCAAGTGATAGCCTAAAGAATCTTTTTGAAGAACTGATAATCCAACCATATAAAAATCATCCGCCGACACAAGCATGGGAAGTTACGGTAAAAAATAAAGAGACAGATTATCATAGAAATACAATTTTGGACCGGGGTAGAACAGATTTTGATGCACTATTTAATGGTCTATCTCCAGAAGATAAAGTGTTGCTTTATTGTGCGTATTATATGCCTATGCACCTATACAGCAGTTATCATATTTTTACAAAACATTTCCTCCCACACATAACAGAGAAAATTGTGTTTATTGACATAGGTTGTGGACCATTAACTTCTGGCATTGCGATTTGGGCAGCTGCAAGACAATGCAACATCACTTTTATAGGTATTGATAGATCGCAAGTAATGCTTAATAAGGCGATGGAAATCAACAACAAATCCAACAATGAGAATCGTGATCCATTCTTTAAAGATTTTCACAGAATCTTAGACTACAATCAATTGCCTTATTACTTATCATGTCATGTTGAAATGGGAGATACTGATGATACGTTAATAATATTTAACTTTTGCTATGTTCTTGCAAGCCATACGTTTGACGACGATGATGCTTTAAATAGTTTAATAGGAGTCATCAATCGTGTTGTAAATGAGCACGAAAAACATAAAATTTGCGTGGTATATCAGAATCCTGTAAGTAAACCACTTCAAGAAAACTGGAATTATCTCAAATCTGGGGTAATAACGGATTCTTCAATGTTTGATGTATCAGGTTTTCCGAAGCAGGATTCCACTAAAGAAGAGCATTTAAGGTATGAAACTATATGGGGAGAACCGCGTCGGCTCAAAGTATCCTACGATAGTTTTAACAACTTTTCTTATCTCAATAATTATTCTGATAAACAACTTTCTAATGGAGTATTTACCCCGGAACAATTACCCCTACTTACCACACCAAACCATGAAGTTTCGCAGCCACAACTACTTCCAAAAAATGAGGAAGAATCACAACCTGCTATAAACAATAAGGAAGCACTTAATAGGATCCGCGGGTTCCGATACATGCCAGACTACATCACTGAAGACCAACATAGTTGGTTGTTAGCACAGATTGACAAACAACCATGGCTCAACGACTTAAAGCGGAAGGTTCAGCATTACGGTTTTAAGTATGACTACAAAGCACGGAAAGTAAACTATGATATGCGTATTGGCGAGTTACCAGAGTGGTTGAAAAGGTTGAGCCAAAAATTACATAAAGATGGGCACATGCCAGAAGTAGCAGATCAGGTGATTGTCAATGAATACCTGCCCGGGCAAGGTATTTCAGGGCATATTGATTGTGAACCATGTTTCGAGAAAACGATTGTCTCTTTGAGTTTAGGGTCAAGTTGTGTTATGGATTTCACAAACAAAGATGACAAGACAAAAAAGATTCCGGTCTGGCTTGCACCGAAAAGCCTTATCGTCCTGGATGGTGAAGCGAGATATAAATGGTTGCACGGTATTGCCGCCAGAAAATGTGATGTGTGGGATGGTCACAAATATGAAAGGCAGCGACGGGTATCACTAACTTTTAGAAGGGTGATCATAAAATAAAGATTGGAAGTGGTGTCATTGAGAGTGCTTGTCCACATGTCGTGGAACAAAGATGCAAACAAGCATCTATGAAATGGGAACAACCGAGGATCAAGGTTTCCGTGCTTTCCTAACGGTGTTTGTTAAAGAATAAGTCAATAAGCATGGTTATTGAGACTGTCCCATATTTAGTCCCTACGGGACTAAAGAGCATGTCTCATTCTCAAAAAACGCCTAATTTGACGCTAATGGTGGGGTTAGGAAACCGCACATACCGTCCGGAAAATAGGACAAATCCCGTTAATTTGGTATAAGAGGCGCGTGAATTGCGCGACTACGAACGCGTTTCTTCCTAATCTGCGATTCAGATAGGCATCCAATTATCGGGCGGACAAATCCCTCCAACACGAACATCTATCACTAAATTGACACATAAGGGTTTTTCTTGTGCTCAACCCATTGTACTACACTGAACGAGATCTTCTTTTTGCAGCTAATAGACGTGTCATGGCTCCTTCTGTTGGCTGTGCTAATTCGAGGACATCCTCGTCTACAATATTTTCACGTTTAGAAACAGTTTGCATTTGTGCATGGATGTCAGAATTAGAAATTGTAACCACGTTGCCTTTTTTCTGTGCGAGTCGTGTTAACGTTTCAGGAGCATCCGCATCTGATTGTCTGTGAAGTTGTGCCCGGAGTTCAGCTAAATATCCACTCGCTATGCTAAATCTACGGAGAATCATCTCCAATATAAACAGGATGACAGCAGCAACTAACAACACATGGGACAACGACACGCGCTTTTCAATAGGTGTTCCTGCTGGCGCAGCTACCTGGGATAATGTCGGTTCATAAATCCCGCTTGTATCCTCAGAAAGTTTCTTGAGCAGATTTGCGTTGACATCGAATGTCGCATATTCGGCAGGATATGAGAGTGAGATTGTCTCTGTCCGTTTTTGCTCGTCACCTTCACGTTTTGCGGTGACAATATAGGAACCGCTATCGTTCATCTGAAATGTTCCAAGGTAACGACTTATGCTTTCCTGCTGCATGTTGACAGATTGACTTGTTCTATTCGGTCCTGCAACTTGAACCACATAAGATGTAGGTGACGCCTGTTGCGTTTTGATAACAACTTCCGCACTGCCATTACGAGGAGAAACGATAAGATCGAAATCCACATCAGACCCTCCTATCGGTAAAGCCCAATTGACGACTTGTCCCCAAAACTTGCCGAAATCCGACCACGAAATCCACTCATTACTCCACGCAGGTTTAACATCTGAAGTCCACGCGACTGACTTCCCTAAACCGTAGTGCCAACCCGCAAGAACAGGTTCGTCTTTATGGGATTTTATAAATACCTGTGCGACTGTCTTTTCTGCTGTGGCAACGTATCCGTAAAGCTGCGGTAAGGCATCTATACCTTCTAAAACAGGTGTTGTCTGACTAACAATATTTGGTTGGAATTGTTCCTGAATAATATAATTATGTGTATCTTGAACAGCGTCCATCAAAACTTGAGGTAACTCCTGAACATTCTGAACAGGGACAAAACGTCCCCCACTGGTATCCGCGATTTCATTGAGAAGTTTTTTATCAGCATCACCAATTGCGATTGTCGTAATACCGATACTTGCAGTAGCGGCATCTTTCGCTGTGTTAATAAGTTCAGAATATTCTCCTTTAGATTTGCCATCTGACAAAAGAATGATGTGCTTCCGTTTTGCATCGGCTGCTTTGAGCATCTCGCCTGCGGTTTCCACTGCCTCTTTCATGGCTGTGGTGCCACCCGTTGGTTTGAGTCTTTCAACACGTTTTATGAGTGTTTGATGGTCAGATGTGAGTTGAGAGATGACGTGAACATCCGTTCCTGCACTAAAACTAATGATCCCAGCAACATCTTTATCCTCAAGATTGTAGATTCCAGCGCGTATTGCCTCAATAGCAAGTTCAATCTTCTTTTGTTCACCAACATAGTTTGCCATGCTACCCGATGTATCAATTACAAACACGATTGCAACAGACTCTTGTCGTTCACGTGGTGTCATCTCCACAGGGAGTACGCGCTCCAACGCCGTATCCGTATAACCGCCGGGACCGAATGCGTGGTCACCACCGATAACAACTAATCCGTGTCCAAGATCACGGACATAAGCCTCTACAATGTCCAATTGCTCTGATGAAAGGGTGTTAGCGGGAATGTTGCTAAGAATCAGGACATCGTTATGCTGCAGGATTACCAGATCAGTTGGTATTTCAGCAGCAGAAATTACATTTACGACAAATCCGTTCTCTTCAAGCACTTCTCTTAGATTATCGGCATGCTCCAAGTCACCTTCTGCATATAAAACATGAGGTTTGTCCTGAATTTGCACAACACCGGACGCCTGATTATTTTCAAGGATTTCGTCAATTATGTTTAACTTCAGGTGGTATGTATGAGGACGGTCTTCCGACACCTGTTGCGTAGGTAACGCAAACACATTCCTACCTTTTTGTAGGGAAAATTCAACATCAGGATTTGGAACACCGTTGTGGTATAATGTGGCTGTAACAGTCGGAATGCTGCCATCTGCTTCAACAATTGCCTGTATCTGAAAACGTTGTCCTTTCCTGACCGTGTTCGGCAGCTGCAGTTCCTGAACTCGAATTGCATCGTTGACTGTTTGTAGGGGGACAGTCATTATTTCTACATTACTTCCTGAAAACAGCGGTAGATAATCTGTGATAGACATATTACCGGAATTATGTATGCCATCGGTGAAAAGCACTATCCGACGGTGGTAATTGTCTGGCAATAGTCCAAGTGCTCGTTTGAGGGGAGTGAGAATATCGGTGGCATCCTGTTCAACTGTTGATTCTGGCAAAACCGGCGATAGATGTGGTTGGTCGTCAGCTGCTCCTATCCGAATTAAAACGGATGGTTCCTGCGCAAACCTGATAACCGCAAATTGGTCATTCGGTTTCAATTTTGCTATAGCGGCATTAATCTGATTAGTTGCATCCTCCAGTTGAGATGGTGCAATGCTATCAGATGTATCAAGTAGAAATGCGACTGCAAGACGTTGTTCTTTGTGCGTTCGTTGTAGATTTGCTAAGGCAAGGATAGCGCACAAAAGCGCAGTGCATCTGAGGATAAAGGTAGTGCGTTTTCGCCATTTCGCTGCAATTACACTTGTGCGTAACTGGATAAGGATTAATAATGGTATCGCCGCGAGCAGGATTAAGAAGAGGGGTGATCGGAAATCAAACATCTTTTCATTCTCCTGATGACACGACGATATAACTCCTGCGGGGTATTAAGAAAGCCAAATAGTAATCATCTGATACCAAATTAACTTGATTAGAAGTTTTCTGATAAAGTCAGCATTACGAGGAAAACCCAGGACCTCGCGCTACAAATCAGGTTAATTGGGTATAAGGAAGCAGCAGCAAATAGGAGAAATGTATGGTGAGATGCCTCTGGACAAATGTTTCCGTAAACCGGAATCAATCATTTTTCTCTGACTGAAGGCGTTCAAGCTCCGCTAAAGCCTCGGCGAGTGCCGCTTCAGCGTTTTCAGCGCGTGCTTCAGCAATTTTTCGTGCGGTAGATTCTTGTTGTGCACGTGCTTCAGCAGTTTCTACACGTTCAGGTGGCGTTTTTAACCATTGCGATGTATTCGGATTATAGAGCCGCAACTTATCCTCATGTTCTCCTAACTCTAAGCCTAACACTTCCGAAGGTAAACGTTCGTTTACAAAATCGATCTCTTGATATACACCATCAATCAGTCGGTATCCGATAAAACTCGGTACGATCTGTCCAAGCGGATCAAAGATATAATATTCTTTCACGGCAAGAACGGAAGCGTAGAGATCTTTTTTCCGCCCAATATCTTCCTTAAAGGTGCTCGGACTAGCAACTTCTAACACAAAATCGGGGGTGTTCGCTTCTGCCCACGTCTGATAGGTACGCCGCAGTTTCTTTTCTACTCCAAAAACCACGAATACATCTGGAGATAGGCATTTCTTCGGGTCTCCCTCCTCAAAATACAAAAGCAGATTTCCTGATACATAAACATCATTTTCATTCTGATAATAGTCTTCAAGCATCAGAATGAAATCTATCATCAAGTTTCGGTGTGTATCTGTTTCTGCCATAGGTTTCCCATCCGATTCCGGATAGACTATTGTCGGCGCAGACCGTATTTTTTTCTGCATCGTTTCATCTCCCAGCATCAAGTAATACCCAATTAACTTGATTAGAAGTCTTTTGATATAGTACACCGCTGCGAGGCACGGGGGCCTCGCGCTACAAATCGGGTTAATTTGGTATAATAAGGATTCAGTGAATTGTTTTAAGTATATAATAAAAGTAGTGATGATGTCAAGTGTTAAACTTGTTGGAGCAGGGCTATTTAGTTCTCCGAATATTTAGATTTTCAATCTAAGACTTTCCGCTGTAGGAGCGATCTCCGAATCGCGACTTTTCGGATAAAATGGACAAAAAGCCTAAAACTAAATAACCCTATTGTTGGAGTAGTATACACCCAGAGCTATTCAGTTTTCGGGTTTTTCTCAATCTGGAGGTCGATCGGATAGGAAGAGACCTTTGAAAGAAGTTAGAAACTAATGGAGAATTGAATGGCTCTGCCATAGGAACAATGCAGCTTGACATTTTCCGAAAAACATGTTATCTTATAAATACACGACATAAAGTGGAGTAACTATTGAAAAAAGAGATCGAAGAACGGACTGAGTTAGTATCCGGTCTATCCATTCGTCGTGAATGGATAGAACATGTGCTGACCTTGTTTTCATTATTAGTTTTAGTTTACGCCTACTTTGAGATAAGACATGAAATAGCAAAACCCTCAATTGCCCTGATGACGCGAGTCAACTTGATATTCTCAAACGTAGCGACTTTTATGACGTTTGCGTTTGGCGTGCTTGTCATCATAACACATGGAGTGGATAGAATAATGTTTCGCTATGCAGCGTACATACAAAAATTAGAAAAGGTCCGAGCTGAAGGCAGAGTTGAAGGCGAAGCCAAAGAGCGTCAATTGTGGACTGACTGGTACAACCGCCGGCTTGAAGCAGAGGCAAAAGGAGAAGATTTCAACGAACCCCCGCCTGCTCAACGGAAACAACCAACAGAAAAGTAGTTCACCCT
Organism: Candidatus Poribacteria bacterium; assembly: GCA_965237835.1. GTDB lineage: Bacteria > Poribacteria > WGA-4E > WGA-4E > WGA-3G > MSPOR6. The sequence goes on from OZ250160.1 coordinate 4,906,386, forward strand.
CAAAAGGTAGGTGCGTTTTCTAACCGCCCAAGCCATACCCAACCCCGGTAGGTAAAAATCGCTGTCTGAACCAGGATTCACAGGATTACGAGATGGACAGGATTATTCTCAACAGACATTTTCCTGAAATATACACTCTTTTGTATTGCTAATATAAGAAACACTTGAATGCTTTTCATTTTATTGTGTCCCCCCAACTCCTAATCCTGAAAATCCTGGTTCAGACAATTGACCCCCAGAGCCATTCAGTTTTCTGTATCTTGTCTGTCTTAATGGTAAAGTCGCGACCGGGAGGCCGCTCCTACAGAGGACAGACAGTGATCAGAAGGGGCAACAACCAGAGAATTGAATGGCTCTGGTAGACACCTGACTTCTATTGCTTGTGCAATTCTTCGAAATATGCTTCAGCTGCTTGGTGTTCTGCTGCGTGCGTCATCCCATAGCGTTTGCACAGCGCGATGTACTCAGCGATCAAGGTGCGCCGCCTTTTCGGTACAATTTCGCCACCGGCTACCAGCATCGCTTTGTAGGCAGGAATAGATGCTTTTTCAACCCGTGCTTGAATCTCTGAATTCTCTGCAAGTGCCAATGCTTGTTGAAAGTAGTCAAATACTCGTTGTGAACTCTCAGCATCTAAGCCGACATCCTCCGAGGTCGGAAAACATCTTGGGTGGAGGTTTCTCTCCTCAGCATTCTTGTGGAGAAAATTGATGTACTCCAAAATAGCGGGTGCAGCAGTCTTGTAATGGAGATGGACAAATTCGTTTAAGATTGCTTGATCATCAAGATGTGGATTCCATAGGAGACGCGAGATGAGATAATTTCGTAAATCGGAGAATTCGCCCGTTAACCCGTTGCCATTTGCTTGCATGAAAACACCTTTTGCATTGTTACGCAAGAAGTAGCGAACGTTGGGTCCGATACACCGTAAATTCGGAAAGGGTAAATCATAGGAACGGAAATTGGTATTGTAATTCCAAATCCAGATGTCATTGCAGATTTTGCCCCATTCGTTCGTATCCGAGCAGAACGTTTGATTTTGTTCACAACCTGGGTTATCAATAGCATGGAGCGTGCAGCATTCAATACTACAGAGTTGTATCTGGACATTGTGTCGAGGTTGAATTGTCTTAGGTGGTTTCCGAGTATACCAATATGCAAGAGTTCCTACTTTAACGTTTGGATGTGCGTTCTCGATCCGTTCTGCGACTGCGTTTACAAACGTCAACTGTGAACCCATTGGTGTGCCTTCTGCTTCGTTTAGATCCTCACACCGTTCACATCGGCAGTACGCGGCTGTATCTGCTTGACTGACGCTGATGTTCGCAATATTAGGATTGTCGGTTAGACGTTGAATTGCCGATGCAGCAGCAACTTCAATCACTTCGGGATTAGTGACACACAACTGCGGTCCTCCACCATGGGTGTTTGTATCCCGTTTTCCATCAACTAATGCGTAATACTCTGGATGATTTTCGCCATACGTGTCATACGGGACAAGTAAATGGAATGAATGGTTGATAAGTTGTTGATGTGTTTTTCCACCAAGATTTTCGGCATCTGTGACGGTATTAATTTTGCGTTTTGCTGCGAATTCTGGGGCATTTGAATTTTCGCGGTAGTAGCTCCAACGGAATGAAAAAGGTGGGTTGTATGTATAACTACCGCAAGGGATTTTCAGATCGGTTGCATCTGGGATGTAGGTATGATCAACGGTTAAAAATCGGATACCGACCAATTCCTCAAGGAACTGATATACCGCGTAGAGGACACCCCGTGGCGCACCACCCTTGAGTTGAATCTGCTTATTTTCAACCGTGATGTGGATTTCCTCATCGTCCATCGTGGTTGATGCGTTTATATTGATTTGCCCTTCATTATGAGCAGTGTTTTCGTTGGCTGTCTCAAGTGGTAATGTTAACTGAGACGCTTGATTGAACCATTTTTGGAATTCTTCAGCTGCATATTTTTCTGAAACAGTTGCGTCATCGGAAATGATGATACGCCAATTCTGCATTACTGAGACCACTAAATTACCACCAGTGGAATGAAACGTGAGTGTTTTGTCAGTTGACATAATTAATCCTCAATTAGGTTTAGGAGCGGTCAGGTACGCATTCAGTTAAATCCAGTTTTCGATCGGTTCCGTTGATTTGATGATATGCATGCCTGCCTCTGAAAACTCAGCGAAAGCTGCATCAGCTGCCTCTGTATAATCCACGATATCTGGTACAACAACAGGCGACGTTAGGTCTTCCATTAGATAGATTTTCTTGGCAAGCGTTGCATCCGTTTGTTGAATTTCTGCAAGTAGGTCACTCACCGTCCAAACGACACAGTGGCTTTTCGCCTGTCCTGCAATAATCACGCGGTCATACGCTAAAAGCATTTGCAAAAAGTTAGTATTCTTTTGGTCAATTGGCTTCCCTTCTGCATCGCTAAGTACTTCTGGTTGAAGGGCTGAGTAGTTTTCAGTCAGTGGGTTGCGTCCCTTGAGTTCGTAGTGGGTTTGACTGTTACGAGCAATTGCATGAAAAAAGCAGGCTTCATCAACTGCGGACACAACAGCATGCCCAATTCCACCGAGCATTGCGTGGTAGGTCCATATCGTAAGCGGATACTTACCATCAGCAGTCAAGGTTTGGACATAATGTGCAGCGTATTCCTTGAGCCACGTATAACGGTCCGTCCCCCCAATTATGCTATCAACAACAGCTGGATTGACGTGCCACTTTCCCGTTTCAACATCTTCTTGCGTAATCAGTGTTTGTAGTGGAATGGGATGCGCACCAGCATCATTCACCCAAAAGATTTCGTGGAATATCTGCATCGCAGTATGGGTATCCAATGTGCAAGCAATTTTACTGATATGTGGAAGGTTACGATAGATAAACTGACACAAACGCACATTATCCTCAACCGCACCGTTTCCCGATCTGCCGCCAACAAAGAGTTCATAATCCGGTATACAGAATGTATTTTGGACATCAATAAGTAGCAGGCAAGTGCGGAAACTATCCTCAGATACAGGTGGGATGTCGTATCGTTGTGCCCATGCACGTGCCTCACCTAACCGTCTCTGATACGGGATTCGCCACACTTGTCGGACCTGATCAGAATTGAAATGCGCGGGAATTGGAATTTGAGATGTATTAGGCATTTTTCTACCTTTGATTAATAGAGAATTACAAAATTAATAATACATTTGTTCTCTTGACGATTCAGACATATCAACGTAAATGTCCGAGGCGCAGTGAATTGCGCGACTATAAACGTGGCAAACCCAATAAAAATCGTGTATAATACATTACAACAACAGCACACGCCACGATAGAGACGTAAATGCTGCGATAAACATTTTGCAGGCTGGGGTGCCCGTGTCTTGATGCACGATAAAACTGCTCTGATGCAGAATAATAGCCTGCTGGTGGAGCGACACTAAGACGGTTGACTCTTTGAGAAAACCGCAGTCGCTATGAAACCGAAGCCCCTACCTTTAGGTAGTGGGTGGCATCACTACAAATGTGTCTATAATATGTAACAAGCAAAATTACAAGTGTTCGGTGTTTTCTTGCAGTTTTCGACTTTCAACGAGGCACAACCTTTTAGTAAAGCCGTAAAAGGCATTGTCGTTATTTTATAGCACATTTTGTTTTTTTACAACAAAAAATGGGTTTCTGGCATCTAAAAATGTAGTCATAGTTTGAGTCAGTGAATAAATTTGAAGAATTTTGAATTCTTTTTCAGAATTATTCGTTACAAAATTAGCAAGGATTACGCGATTGATGCATCTCATTCCTATAGTTAGGTATGTTTTCCAGCGTAGGAGAGATTCAATGCGTATTCCAAGCCTTAAAAAGGTATTAGATCTATTATGCGGAGATCAAAAAAACGACGTCCAGAATTAGAAGAGAAACTTGACAAGGTTGACAGACAGGTGCGTGAGGTACGCGGTCGTTTACGTCGGCGAGTTGATCAAGCACTTGTGCCGCTTAGTATTCAAGAAGATACTGGCATATCTCAATTGAGAGGTCAAGTGCTGATTATTTCCTATAATGGTGATTTGCAAAACAGAATTAAAAATGTGCTTGAATCAGAAAATTATCGATGTGATATTGCAAGTGGAAGTTCTAAAGCGGTCGGGATGTTGAGGTTAGCAAAATATCAACTGATAATTGTGGACTTTACCCGATTCCGACGTTCCAACATCTTTTCGTATGTCAGAAGATATCAATCGCATGTTAAAATCATCTCAATTGTTTCGGATGATCGCAGAGCACGTGAATTAATGCGAATGGGCAGTTACAGTTTCTTAGTAGGACGCAATTTTGATACTGAGCAACTGCGAACTTGTTTGGTTAGTTCACTAAGGTTAAAACATCGCGTCTGTTGGTTGCAGGAAAACGGAGAACGTTGTAACCGATCCTGTGTCAATAATTTTCAATCTGAAGATGATTTTTTGGAACTTGAATAAGATGTCGGTGTTAAGTACATTGACTCAGTCTGACAGTATCTACCAAAGATTATTCATGATATAATGGCAAAAAACTTAGAGTTTAAAGTGCGGTATAAGTCGCTTGATGTGCTTCTGCCGAAGTTGGCAGCCTTAAAGGCAACGCACCGCGAAACTATACACCAAGTGGATACCTATTTCCAGAATCCGAAAGGCAGGTTAAAACTACGCGAAGCAGATGGATATGATGAAGGTTGGCTAATTTATTATGAACGACCAAATGCGTTGGAATCTCGCTACAGTATATATCAACTCTGTGAGATTGCTAAACCGACAGTGCTAAAAGAACTTCTAACTGCTGCGTTAGGTATAAAGACAATAGTAAAAAAACAGAGATCGTTCTGGATGTATAACAATACTAGAATCCACCTTGATACCGTCGCTGATTTAGGCGAATTCGTTGAATTAGAGACAGTCTTTCAAGGACAAACCGAACCTGAAGCAGCTAAAGAACACCAACATGTTAAAACTACACTTGACCTAAATGCGGCAGAACCGATTGCTGTTTCGTACAGTGATCTACGGCTACTTCAAGAAAAAGGTTAACAAAGTATGGAATAATACCATATTAACTTGATTTGAAGTCTTCTGATAAGGTCAGCATTGCGAGGCACGGGGACCTCGCGCTACGAGTCGGGTTAATTTGGTATAACTTGGAGAAATAATTATGGACTATTCAGGATATCGTAAGATTTTTAAATTCCAAAATGATATGGATAGTGCTAAAAGAAAAGAGTTATTAAGAATATATCTGCAAACTCCATCATTGCCGCAGTTACAAGCTGTCCGCGCATTGTTAATTGAACTAAAAACCACATTGAGTAACTGTGAGACTTCAAGGAAGAAGTGTGTTAAAGCGATTTGGCACCTGCTCTGTAAAAGACGTTCTGTATAGGAGGTTTGCACCCTATCCAAGCACAATGCTTTTAGTTATGGCACAAACTGTTAGTTTGTGCCATTTTTTTTGGGCAACATGTGCCAAATGTTCATTATTTTTCCCAGTGGCATTCAGTTTTAATATTGGGTTTCGCACCGATTTCCAACGACCATGTGCGGTTAGGAACCGAACCATAGACGTCAATTTAAGGAAAGAACTCGTTTGTAGTCGCGCAATTCATTGCGCCTCTTATATTCAAAGAAAAGAGGCGCAATGAATTGCGCGACTACGAACGCAGATATTCTCGTCCTGTGCGTTATTTGAGATGTTGATACAAAAAGGTGCGGTTAGGAAACCACACCTATCAAAAGGTATCCACATATTTTTGGACTTTACTATAAGCGCGACTTAATCGCCTGCACCAAAAGTGGAATCATCAATTCATGATGTCCTGTGAAGGTATAACCTTTGCCTCCCATCTCTGTCGGACGTTTGACGACGTTCTCAACTGGACGATATTGTTGGTTCATATCAAAATCTGCGGCGGTGAAGTGAGAGACCGTATGCCCCAAATTTCGCGCGATTGTTAACGCCTTCAGAAACACCTCCGGTAAGATTACCGCCGACCCGAAGTTAAGTACAACGCCACCATCTTCGAGTTGTGTCACTAATTCAGTCAATAATCGGAAATCAGTAAAACTCGCCTCGCCGATAGCAGCCCCGTTCGCAGATGGATGCTGATGGATAATATCCGTTCCGATGGCGACATGCACCGTGATCGGGAAATCGTATTGAATACCAGCGGCAAGGAGACTATAAGTATTGTAAGGCGCGTCCAAAATAATCAGTTTTTTGCCCAATGCTTCACCCATTCCGATGCCTGTATCAGCAGCATGTTGAATCGCCTCATTCATCAATTTTCCTGTCTCTTCCCACATACCGAACTTTCCAGTCTGTAGGTATTCAGAAACATCTTCGGAAGTTTCCCCAATCAATGCAATCTCAAAATCGTGAATGCTGCTAGCACCGTTGAAAGCGAAACCAGTTATAACGCCTTCTCTTGCTAACGCGATTAATAGCGGACTTAATCCGCATTTGATGACGTGTCCCCCCATCATTACAATGACAGGCTTTTTACGTTGATATGCAGTAACAATTTTGTCGGTGAGTTCTAAAAAATCTTGTCCTTTGAGAATTTTAGGGAGTGATTCTAAGAACGGAGATAGGTCCGTCTCTGAGTCTGCAAGTGTGGCAAAATCGTTAACAGAAACTTTATTGATACGATCTTGAAGCGGGTATGTTGTTATAGAAGCCATGTTAATCGGTTTCAAGTTTTTTTTCATGTTGTTCGTCCTTATGTATTTGGATATAAAATATTATGGCGATGATAAACCAGAAAAGCAACACTGTGCGCTGGTGTAGTATGTTATCTGCTAATCCGTAGATAAGCGCGGAGATGAGAAATCCACTACCTCCAATAAAGGTACCCATCCGCCAAAAATCGTTTTCACCGTCAACAGCGGAACGGATTGCGAAAACGCGTCGCCAGATTATTACGAGCATCCACAAAAATAGAAAGAGGGAAGGAATGCCATGCTCAACAGCGATATGTAGGTAGATGTTATGCGCGTGATACGGTATATTATACTGCTCAGGTGGTCCGTTTAACTGGTATTCATAGCGAAATCTGCCCAATCCGATGCCGGTCAGCGGGTATTTCCGAATGAGTTCAAGGGATGTTTGCCACCACTGCGGACGTTCTCCTATAAAACCTGCCGGCTGTCCAATCATGGTTTGGAAACGCGACTTGATATGCTGAGGCATCAGAAATAGGGATACTCCAAGAATAACAACAATCAAAGTTGTCCCTATCAACACACGTTTCCAAGGACTGCGAACAAATTGGAATTCCGATAACGTCTTCACAACTATGTAGAAACCGATGCATGTAGTCGCAATAGTGACACTCACCCAAGCAGCGCGGGTAAGGGTCAATGCCAGATTCGTTGTCATTACTGCTACAACAGCACCAAGCACAAAGATTATCCATACCCCATTCTTCTGTTTGCGCAGAAATTGGAAACTTACCACAAAGTATCCCATGACGAGTGGAAGACTAAGTGCAAGGTATGCACCGAGGTCATTCGGCATCTTGAATGTGCCAGTGAGCCGTTGTTCAATTATGTACACCACGAGTTGCGTTTCGTCCTTCCGCACTACATAGCGTCTGTCCCGGGATAGGTCATCAATTCGCCATTCATTGGGCTGTTTTGCGGAAGTAAATGAGGCACTTTCGGAAAGGGGAACATTGATTTGGCGCAATTCTGCACGCAATTCGTCTGAAAACCCTTTTCCAGTCTCAAGTTCTCCTTGAAATTCTAACCCGACTTGCCCCATAAAATCGAGCCCTAAACGTGTATCGTTGAAGTAATACCAGAGCCCGAGGGTTGATGAGACACCTGCTGCAACAATGAACGCTATGACAATGTGCCGCCATCGATCGCCTAAGCGACTGTGGATAACAGCATAAAAAAGTAGGACTGCACGAAGCAACTTCCAAAAAAATCCAATACTACTACTTGCCTGATGCGGTGCAAAGAGTGAGGCAACCAATGCTAATCCTAAAAATAGGACGATCAGAATGTCAATTGGGGTGCGATGCCAACTAAGTTTCCGCGCTGAGATGATGCGTCCCACCCATCCGAGTAAGACAAGCAACATCCCGATATTTAGGAACAGTGTTGAATAGCCGAACGGGAGTGATAGGACAAAAATTAATAATCCGATGTAAATCGCTGAATCGAAAATTTTCGCTGATGTGAAATTTGATACAAATGAGGATTTTGATTCTAACATAAATGTTGCTACGCGTATACACCTGAGATTAAACGAGTGTGTAAAGTTTAGATATAAACTTGGGTGTGTAAAGTTTTTGTCACAAATATTATCGTCTGTCGGGTAGAGCGAAGCGACACCCATAGGCGTCAATTTAGCGGTCCCCAACTCGGTAGGTGCGGTTTGTAACCGCACCGGAACTTATGGAATATGCGTCCGATAACCGTTTCCGCGAACGAATCGGTGCGGTTACAAACCGCACCATAGGCGTCAATTTAGCGTTCCTCCAGGGCCGGTAGGTGCGGTTTGTAACCGCACCGATTCGTTCGCGGAAACGGTTATCTCACACATACTCCACAGAATCCGGTGCGGTTACAAACCGCACCTACCGGGGTGGGGCTAAGCGGTTAGAAACCGCCCCTACAGGGTTGGGGACCCCTAAATTGACGCCTATGGTGCGGTTACAAACCGCACCGGACCTGGAGGATCACTAAATTGACACATAAGGGTAGAACGAAGCGACACCCTACAGACGATATATCTAAATTGATGCATAAGGCGACAAAAACTTTACATACCCTAGCCCTACCGAAATAAACATAATTGTTGTCAAATAAATATAAATATGATAGAATTTATTTAATTATTAAAATTCAGCGTCAATCTACACGGAGGTCTGATCGTGCGTTTTACACGTGTCCTAATAACATTGATTGTTTCCCTATTTCTTATCGGTTTCTTCACTTCATCACCTGCGCTTGGCTTCATTGAGCGTGAATATACAATTCGTGAAATTCTTGATGCCTGCACAAATATCGTTTTCGGTGAAGTTAAAACTGTCGATGCGCGACGGTTGCAGGCAATTATTACAGTTAAAGAAGATGTAAAGGGCAAAAGTTATCTAAAAGAAATCAAAATGAACTTTGCCACAGGACAATATAAACAAGGCAGCTCACCGGAAAAGATGGTAAGACTGCTTAAGCAGGGCATGCCAATTATCGTTTTCTATCGTGAACAATACGGTATTGATAGTATGTGCTTTATTGATAACACTTGGTTTCAAATGCGTGGATACCAACGTAGAAGCAGCAACTCATGGTGGAGTTTCACACATATCGATCCGATGATGTCACGGACGTATGATGGTAAGACAAAAGCGTTCCAACAAGTTGTTCGCGATATGTTAGATGGAAAAATGTGGGTTATCGCTCCCAAAAATGCGGTAAAAATTCTGGTTTTGACAGGAAATAGTACCTCCGCAACTTGGGGACAAACTCCTGTCCATACTAACTCGATGACTTATGAATACAAAGCTTTACGTAATATTAAAAAGGTCGGTAAACGCCCAATGGCTTATGAATCTACGAAAATACGAACGCTACCGAACTTACAAGAAGCCAATATTTTGTGGCTCGGCTACGAAGAGATTTCAAGTTTCGGTCGACACCTCCTTCCCAAAAAAACTGAGCAACAAATTAAAAACTTCGTCAAAAATGGTGGCATTGTTGTTGTTGCCGGACAAGATAGTACTCCACTTAAGCCGTGCGGCGTCGGATGGTTACAAGGCAATTTGAAAGGCGTTGAAAGCCCACCAGAAAGACTTTTTGTCGTTACCAATAAGTCTGAAGGGCTCTTTTCCACACCCAACAGAATCCAATCGGGTAAAATCTATATTGACGATGCTTGGGTAGATTGGAAAAAAAGTGATGAGATTTTTGCGACCACCCAAGAACGCAACGAACTTGTTGTCGGTGCTCGGCGATATGGAAAGGGAGTTTACATTATCACCAGCCTTCGTAACGATAACCAGTATACGGTTTCCATGAACAAACCACTTATGGAAAATATTATTTATTACGCTACCAACCAGATTGCACAAGAGAGTCGCTGATTCAACCCGTTCAGTTCTGCATATACTACAGGAATTTTGCGACAACTAACGTGATGTCATCAAGTGGACTCTCACCTTGCTGATGTGTCTCAAGATCAGACAGGATATGCTTCCTGATTTCAACAGGAGATAGATGCCGCTTTTCAGATAATAGATTTTTGAGTCGCTCAAGTCCATACATCTCAAAATCGGCATTAAAGGCTTCAGTGATGCCATCCGAATAAAGCACGAGTAGATCGCCGGGTTCCCATGTTGTTTCAGTGCTATGGTAATGCGTTACTGGATTTTGATCCGGTAATGCGATACCTACTGGCGAGAATTGGGATTCCAATTCAACGAACTCTTCACTGTTCTCCCGATAAAGTAGCATTGCTGGATGCCCTGCGTTGGCAAACTCTAGCCGATTGTCAAGATGAATGATAACATAACAACATGTCATATAGATAAAAGTTTGGGAGTCCTCTTCAGTGACTCGTTTGACAGCCTTCATCACTTCTGGCACTGAAGCGTCAAACCGTATTTGCGTTTGTATGCAGCTTTTTGTCATTGCAGCGACCATGGCAGAATGAAATCCGTGCCCCATTACATCACCGATAAAAATCCCAACTTGTTTATTGGGCAAATATAGATAATCGTAATAATCGCCGCCAACACTGTTCGCCGGTTGACAATATCCCGCAGAGGTTATGCATGGATGTGTAATCTCTTCGTTTGGTAAGATTGATTGTTGCACCTCGGAGGCGAGTCGCATTGCCTCCTCTTGTGCGACTTCTTTTCGGATTGCGCTCATCTGAATTTCAAGATCGTGGCGAATTTTATTATTTAAGACACGGAACATCCCTCTGCCAATCAGTGGCTCGCGCGCCAATGCGTGGTAAAAATCATTCCGAGTAATTCGCAGCAGGCGCGTTGAGGTAACTGTTTTAATAGTCGCGCTTCTCAGTTTATCTTCAATCAGTGCAACTTCACCGAAACAATATCCTATCTCTTTAAAAGAAAATACTTCCGTTTCGGCTTTTATGATGCTAATTTCGCCATCAACAAGTAGGTAAAGCGAATCCCCTTCTGTACCTTCCTCAAAAATAGTGTGATTTTCGGGGTAAACAACCTCATGTACGATATTGCTAATTGAATTTAAATCTGCTTTTGAGAGTTCTGAAAAAAGCTCAGTTTTCTGTAAAAACTGTAATTTCTCTTCTGCTAACATAAACGCTTTGTCCTTGCGTTGCTATTTGTTATGAGTTAGTTGGTATTTCTAACAAGGAATGTATTTAACCAGACAGATTTCCTTAACACACCGTGCTATTATACTCACCTACGATACATTTGTCAATCTCTTTTCGTTAAACGACTAACAGTAGTGTTGACAAAAACTTTACACACCCCATAAACTTAAAAAAGTAGCCATTTATACTATAACAGTGTTATAATGTTTAAATGAACTCTTTGAAATGGCTTGATTGTATCTGCAAGTTCTTTTTGCAACACCTTTTCAAACCTACGTCAGTTAGGAAAATATACAGTGTATTTAAAAGTTAGTGCATATAAACCGATACTCATCGGTAAAATTACCTAAGGTCAATAAGTTTAAGGAGAATTTGTAATGTATAGAACATACACGTTATTATTAGGGGCGGTACTACTTTCATTGGCTATATTGTTGAATGGCTGTGAAGAAACTACATCTGGAGGAAGTGGATCAATAGACCTCGGACGCGGAGAACCCAATATCGTTGAATCTGTCATGTCAATTTCAGTACACGATGACCGACCAGATGGAATCACAGATACATTTAGTTCTGAAGCAGATGAGCAAGTGTATTTATGGATTTTATGGGGAAATATTGATGAGACTCACAAGGTAAAGGTTGAATGGTACTCACCTGAAGAGGATGTAGATGACCCACCATTTTGGTCTGATGAAAGCACTATTTCATCAACAACTGGTGAAAAAATAACATGGTTTTACATTGATGCACCAGAAGGTGGATTAAGCGGTGACCAATTTTCAGCAGGTTGGTGGTCGGTTGATATTTTCCTTGATGGACTATTTGAACGAAGCCATCTTTTTTATATAGAATAGTGGACACCGCATAGAATCAGTTTCACTGTTATGAAGATGTTGGAAGTTCTTCTCCAACGATGAGTCGATATGCCTCTCGGTATTTTTCGCTTGTTTTTGATATAACAGTGTCTGGTAATTCCGGAGCAGGAGGTTGTTTGTTCCACCCTATTTCAGAGAGATAATCCCGAACAAACTGCTTATCAAAACTCTGCTGTGGTTTGCCGGGTTCATATAGTGATGCGGGCCAAAAACGTGATGAATCGGGTGTAAATACCTCATCAATCAGAATCAATTTTCCGTCACGTTCTCCAAATTCAAATTTTGTGTCGCATAGGATGATACCTGATTTTTCGGCGTGTTGGCTTGCTGCATGGAATAGTGCGAAACTGATTTCAATTAACTTATCAGTGAGTTCGGAGCCGACTTGATCACGCATTTGATCAATGGAAATCGGTTCGTCATGTTCACCTTGTTCTGCTTTTGTTGTCGGTGTGAATAAGAGTTCCGGTAGCCGGTCCGATTCGCGTAGACCTGCAGGTAGTTTTTGTCCGCATATTTCTCCCGTCTTCTGATATGATGCCCACCCTGAACCTGCAAGGTAACAACGCACAACACATTCAATATCAACGCGCTTTGCTTTCTTGACAAGCATTGAACGTCCTTCTAAGAGTTCTGCGTCAGCATGGAGTTCGTTGGGATATTCTTCTACTTCCGTTGTGATGAGATGGTTGTCTACAACGTTTTTGGTGTAATTGAACCAGAATTTCGATACTCCGGTTAAAACTCTGCCCTTATCTGGTATACCGTTTGGTAGGACAACATCAAATGCGGATATTCGATCAGTAGACACAATCAGAAATTCATCTCCGAGATCGTAGAGATCACGGACTTTACCACTATGTGTCGGAGTTAAGTTTGTTAACTTTGTTGAAGTGATAACATTTTGAGACATATTATTTCTCCCTATAAAATATATTTTAAGTATAATGTTACTCTTTTATACCCAATTAACTTGATTCCAATCTATCGGTGCGGTTAGGAAACCGCACCTTATGCGTCAATTTAGTGATCCTCCAGGGCCGGTAGGTGCGGTTTGTAACCGCACCGAGTCGTTCGCGAAAACGGTTATCGGACGCATATTCCGCAAGTTCCGGTGCGGTTACAAACCGCACCTACCGTCCGGAAAATAAGACAAATCCCGTTAATTTGGTATTAGCAGCTTTTGTAGAACAAGAGCAGTTCTATTTTCAACATCAATATTTAACACTTTTTCGACCTCTGATATTGCATTCTGTTTTTCGCCGAGATAGTAATAACATGCTGCCTTAAGAGCGTATAGTTCAGCGTTAGAATAGTAATCATGACGATATAGGTATTGTGCATCTGCTGTGAGCGCGTTATCTATTGCACGGATTGCAGCCTCAAAATCGGTACTATTTTTATAGCGTAGATATAGGATATTTGCAAGACCGACCCATGCGTCAGCATTGGCTGCATCATAACGCACAGCATTTTGGAAAGCTTCCTGTGCAAGTGAAACCGTCAATGCAAGACTTAGATGACTCCATCCCACACCGTTGTGTGCATCCGCAAATTCTGGATCCGTATTGAGCGCGCGTTCAAAACTCAACAAAGCTTGCGTATAATTCCCTGAGTTGTAAGAACTCCATCCTTGCTGCGTATAATTCAATGCGGTTGCAGATTCACTATCAGAACCATTAGAACATCCATTTTGTATTATAAGTGATAACCCAAAAAATAAAATGAACGGAATGATTTTAATTTGGTGTTTCATGAGTCCTTCCAAATAAAAGTAGGATATTTCGTGAAGTTACTTACTATCGTTTTTTATTCCGATTTCAAGGTGGATAATAGGGGGCTTCTAAGTGCCATAGATACCACAATAGCATTTGCAATTATACCAAAACCGAATATGAAAAGCAAGGTTATCGAAAGTGAGAACCAAGGTAAAGTGTTAAGATGTCCGTTCAAACCAATTATCCCAACCAAACCTGCAATTGTTCCTATTAGTATTCCTACAGATAGAAGAAAACAACTTTCCAAAAACAGCATTCGTGAGAGTACCTGCCGTTTGAAACCGAAAGCACGCAACGTCGCCAATTCTCCACGACGTTCAATGATGTTCCTGAGTAGAACAAGTGCTAATCCGAATGTACCGAGCAGAATCCCTAACCCTCCAAGACTTTGGAAAGTAGAGATATAGGTGTTTTCTACAGCACGAAAACTCGCCAGTCGCTCAGATGCAAACGTAACATCAAAGCCGTAATCACTTAAGGTTTTCTCAAGGATTTTCGAAGTTTCTTCATGCAATTCAGGTGGGGTTTTGATGAGGAAAAATTGATAACCGCTTAGACTCGGATAGTGTTTTATAAAATCAGATTCTGAAATTATCAGTTGGCTTTGAAAAAGACTATTTTCTATAGTATCAAGGTGTAGCCGCAAGGTTTTTCCAAATTCATCTTCGACCAAGAAATCTTCTTTTGGGTTATGATGTAAAATCCAACGGAGGGATTTATCATCACCGATTGCTTGTATTCTTTCATCTTCAAAATTCGGCAGCTTTAGATTTTTCCAAGGGACTTCTTCTAACATGCCTTCCGAAGCACCCAATATTTGGGGTTTCTGAGGTTGATACAGATTGAGACAACTGACATCTTCACCCGGCAGGACACGAAACGGAAGGACTACTGATGCGGACAACAGTTCTGATTCTTGCTCCTCAAAACCAAGTTCTGACCTTCCGTCAGGTGTATTAAGACTATGATGCAGGGGTAGAGATGATTCCGCAACAAAAGTGTATTCTGTTTCTGGTGGTGTATCGTGTCGATTTGCTCCTACAGCCACGATGATACAGCATGCTAAACTGATTGTCATAACGCAGGTACTGCTTCGGGAAGGTTGCCGTGCAGCGTTTTTAAGAGCAAATTGCGTTCTACTTAGACGTTTTGCTACCTTCTGTGAACTTAACCATTTTGCGAAAATTGTCCAACCCAAGTTAAGAGTTGTGATTGTGAGTAGTAAAAATTTTACCACTGGATGCTCAAAAAATGTAATAATTGTGTCAGAAATTCTTCCGGATGGAAAATAAGCTAATAATACACCAGCAACCAGTCCAATACCGAAGAAAATGGAAGCCATTTTGATGTTTTCAGGGATAAGGTTCGGGTTTGTTCCATTGTCTCTTCTACGGGCTAAACGGATGCCAAATAGGCCGCAAGCTGCCAATATAATTACAATAAAAATCCCATTCCAATCTCCTGAAAAGAGTCTTCCTTTGTCCATGGTTCCAAAAAAGATGCCTACGATAAAAATCCAAATTCTTATAGTGCTAACCTTTGACACTTTTACGATCTTTGTCTTCGTTTTGGAAGTTGCTTCGTCAAAATCGGTTTCTCCGGCAAGTAGTGATACGGTGGATATTCTGCCTAATTTTCTGACAGTCATACGAATAGAGAATATCACAACAAGAAGTGAAATGAGCGCGCCAATAAGTAGGCTCCATACACTAACGTGGAGTTTGATAAAGGGGGTGCCGATAGCAGGAAGCCACCATGTTTGTAGCCCGAAAATCATCAATTTTCCATAACCTATTGCGAGTACACACCCCAATATGCTTCCGATGCTGGCTATAATGATGCCTTCAATAAGAAAACGGCGGCGGATTTTGACAAGTGGGTAACCGAGAGCCTGTAAAATGCCAATTTCACGTGATCTTTGTTCAACACCGATTCGGAAGAGCATCCCTACTAATAGGGCTACTGCAATAATGATAAAACCGCTCATACTGGCAAACAGCATTCCGAAATCCGTGGATCCTGTAGAGGATTGGAGTGCTTCTGTTCGGAGAGAAATAAATTGGAAACCAATTTGTTCTGGATTTATCTTTTTGAGAAATTCTGTTTCAAAAAGTGATTTTGTTGCGCCTATATCGCGTCCGGGTGCATTCCGTATTCGAATAGAGGTGAGATCGCCAAATCGGTTTTGCCAAAGTTGCTTGCCTATTTCTAAAGAAATAAACGCTTTTGGAGTTGCTCGGTATTCATCCCAATATGCCTCGTCTTTTTCACGGACGAGACTGTAGTCAAATGGAAATGTGGGATCCCATTCGGATAGTGTAGCAGTGTCGTGGATACCCGGAAATTTTGGAATTAAGTTTGTGTCCGCAGCGATGCCTTCAATTGGAACAATGCCTTTCAATAGAAACTGTGCTGCTTGTGTAACGTACTCTTCTTCTGTAGTGACACCAGAGTAGGTAATGTTAATTTTATCACCGACTTTCGCTCCGAGGTCGTCCGCTGCCCATTTATTGAGATAGATTACAGGTTGTTCAATGTCGACTGTAGTTTGCTCATCTTCAGTAGCGTCCCTGCTGAGCAGCTCTGCAAATTCCCCTTTTTCAACTGGAAGTGCTAATATTGTGGAATATGGTAGATTTTGAGCATTACTTGTGCTCTTATCTCGGGACGGTGTGATGATAGAAATCGTGTTTGCAAGATAGGTCAGAGTTGGGAATGTCGGAATATCGTTTTCGTTTGCTACTGTAATCGCTGTTTCAGACAACACGGGTTCAAGGAGATACTGCTGACTTTGAAGATCAAAGTGATTTTCATGAATATTGATTTTTAAACCGAGTGCGTCAAGGCTAAGCTCAAGTGCGTCGGGTGAGATAGGGTCAGCATCAGAAGTAAACAGAACGTTTACTTTATCGGTTTGTCCAAGTTCCTTTTGCAATATAGGGAGCGATATGTATGCATTTAGAGGGAGACTTTGATGTGAATGGAGACTAAATCTGCCCGCGTTCTCAGGCGGTATAATATCACTTACAACCAATCGGATACTTTGGATAACATCGGCTGCATCTCGTGTGCCAAGAAGGAATTCTGGATGGATTTCAGCGATTTGCGGCAAATGAAGAAAAATATCATCACCGACCTTGACATTCAATTCTTTTTGAAGTGCCTCGTTTATAATTATATCGGCAAATGGTTGGTTTGATGTTTTGTTCCGGTTTAGTGCAGGAACCTCTTCCCAAAGATTGAAGAAGGAACTCTCTACTCCATAGATGTTAACCTTTGAAGCGCGGTTATCGGTTTGTGGAACAACAATGGTGCCATTAAGTAGAATTGCAGGCACCGTGTTCTCATGATTTAATATCTTTTGTTCAAAGAATTGGTCAGAGATGAGAGCTTGCTGGATTCCACCAAGACGTTCCAACGTAATATCCTGCAGGCTGCCTCGCATTGAATCACCGACAATCAATGCCCCTGCAAGCACACCTGTCGCCACAGCAGTACAAAGTGCAACGGTAAGGTGAATTTGCCAGAAGTGTTTGGTAGATAACCAAAGAGTACGCATAATTGTAAATATCCGTTATCACTCTTCCCGCCAAGACCCCATGCTTTAGCTTGTGAGATGTAGGCGGGCATTTGATTTGATTCATAAAAAACATTTGACATTTAGTGTAAAATGTAGTAGAATTATAGCAACTTGCTGGATAGGAATTCCAACGCTGCTTCTTGGCAGCGTCCTATCCTAACCTTTGGAATGGTTTGTAGCAAGTTGCAAGTGAGACCTTGTCCAACATCATCGGTAGCAGTCCATAAGTTTCGGAGGCAGGGTGAAAGCTGCCACGCAGATCGCTGCTACCACCCCTTTTCTATTTTGCAGGCAGGGATAGCCGTGAATGTTTCTTACACGATATGCCCTCTATCCACTTCTTTTCAGGATATAGGGGAATTGCCTGCTGGTGGAGCGATAATAAGACGGTAATCTCTTAGAGAAAACCGCAGTTGCTATGAAACCGAAGCCCCTACCTTTAGGTAGTGGGTGCTATCACCTAACTCTATTGTTAACTCTGTTTATCAAATCTTCCGCTACAAAACCTCGCCTTTCAAGGCGGGGATGTAGTAGCGGCTAAGACCTCCATTGTTGAAAAAACCTTGACTTTCGTCAAACAATGTGGTATCCTTAAGTATCTGCTGGTTAAGAGGTCTAACTTCGGGTATCTACTCCCGTTGCTCTTAACCTCCCTTTAGACGGGTTGAGCAGATGCAGAGAACCACAGACACTTCAAAAAACAGAATAGGCAACTGGATTGGCTATGTGACATTGATTACATATTCCCATGTTTGCCTTCGTATCCGAAACACCCTTTAGGTGTCGGAAGTATCGGTAACTTCTCAAAGGTTTCAGGAAGTTTCCGTAGTGCGCCCCATGGCCCGCGCCGCGCACTTAGATGCGTGTTGGTCAGGATTAAACCCCTGACAACCTACCCAGGTCGCTTTTTAGCGGATACAGGTAGGAAGACGGCCCCATACCTGCTGGACGCTAAATGAGCGTAGCGGTAACCCCTGAAAAACTCGGTCAGGAGTTCCTTCAAAAGAACCCTCGCCCTTCAGGGCGGGGAGCGGTCAGCGTCTGTATTGTCAAAAGAGCAAACACCATCAGCAAGTTTAAGGTGGTAATCGAAACGGGAAGCCAATTCAAGGTTATGAGTCACAACGATTAAGATGTTATTTTCTGCTTGATGCAGATTAAAAAGCAAATCAACAATATTTCCTGCAGTGGTGCTGTCTAAATTTCCAGTGGGTTCATCACAGAGAAGAATACTCGGACGGTTGATTAGCGCACGTGCAATCGCAACACGTTGTCGTTCACCACCTGAAAGTTCGGCAGGACGATGAGACATTCGGTCAGTTAAACCTACCTGTTTGATTAACTTCTGTGCAAGTTGTGTCGCATCGCTTTTCTGTTTGAAGGCGAGTGTTGGTATGAGGACGTTTTCAATTACCGAATATTGTGGGAGGAGATGATGATCCTGGAATACAAATCCCATCACAGAGTTCCGATATCGAGCTAACTCCGGTTCAGGTAAAGTAAATGGATTTGTTTCATTAATTTCAATTTGTCCTTCAGAGGGTTTTTCTAAGGTGCCGATAATGTGCAATAGAGTGCTTTTTCCAGACCCAGAGGGCCCGGTAATTACGACAGATGTACCTGCGGGGAAACTAAATGATATATTCCGCAAAACATGAATTTTGCCAAAGTCTTTGGATAGATTCGAAATCTTAAGTTGATGCGGCTTATTTTCAGATTCGTTCATATTTTTCGGTGCAATTCTAAATAGGAATTCAAATGATACCATTTCTGAAAAATAAAATAAAATATCATTATAAGATTTTGGGATTCACATTCAGGCAAGCGTGCAAGAGGCGCAATGAATTGCGCGACTACAAACGCGTTTTTTGCTAATGATAAACGATCATTCAGAAATGGTATAATACGCAATTAACGGGATTTGTAGTGCGAGGTCCCCGTGCCTTGCACTGCTGACTTTATCGGAAAACTTTGAATCAAGTTAATTTGGTATAACTACTATACTGAGATATTATGTGACAATTTGAGAGGCGATAAACTCAGGGATAGGAATGGCGCGTAATTTTTCACCCGGATTTGTGATACAGCAAACTGTGGTAAGTTGTCCGCGCGCAATGTCTATTCCATCATGGGTGAAGTGAAATTGGTAGGTAAGCGACTTTGTGCTTTTTTTAGATACCCACAGTAGGATTTCCACTTCATCCTCAAAGCGCAGAGGGCTTAGATAATCACATGAAGCGGTCAGTCGGGGCCAACCGATTTTATTGCCCTTCCATTCAGTCGCAACGCTTGTTCCAAGACTACGTAGGAATTCGTGTTCAGCGGACTCCATAAAAACAAAAAACCTTGTAAAATGGACTATCCCTGCCATATCAGTGTCGGCAAACTCAATTTTTCGTTTGGTTCGGAATTCTGTTCGCATTTTAATGGTTTTGGGTGATACCCTTATGTGTCTACACAGTAAGTTGACACATAAGGGTATCACGTTGTTTTACCCAACCAAGTGTTTTTCCAATACCAATGTATTAGTTTTTTGGGAATTCTGGTACGTCTTCGTAACGGCTCCATGTTTCGGAGTAGATTTTCCAATATCCATCTGCAGGATCAACCATTAAGTTTAACTTTTTTGTGCCGATATCGGAATATGCGGGACGGCTACCTGCTGCTGGGCTTCCTTTGAACTTTTGCAAGAATTCAACATCAGCAACTGCTCTATCACCATTTATCACAAGTTTAGAGATCTCAACTTGAATATCACCATAGTACAAGTTCAACTTTTTCATTTTTTGCTTCAGTTGGTCTTTTCTTAAGAAGATAGATGTTTCGTTCCCATTCCTTACCGTTACACGGGTGATTAGGGCTCTTTCAGCATAGATAGACATATAAGTATCAACGTCTTTTTCTTCCCATGCTTTTTGCCATTTTCCAAGAATTTGACCAACTTTAAGCTGTGTATCAAGTGGTGCATTTCCATTATATATATTGGATATTGCTTGTTCAGCCCCTGCGTCCTCAGTCAATTGATCTGTTTGTGATATAGATTGATCTGATATATCGTCTTTTCCAACGGCATCATTAATAAGCTTCCATTTCCTCATAAAGAAGCCTTTCTTCTCAATTGTAAGAGTACGATTGTGAGTTTGAATGTATGTTCCAGCACTACTAATCGTAACACTAATATTGTCAACCAGATGTCTTGTCTTGGAATATGCTACAGGAGAATAAGTTGCCTGACTTAAGTCTACATCTAATTCTTGTGAGATCTGTACGAGTGCAGTTTGGAAATTCTCTTTTCGTTTCCTACGTGCAGATTTGTCCCAGAGTGAGGTATACTTTTTTTCATTCTGAGATTCAAGTGCATTCTTCCATTCTAACACGAATTGCGCAACAGGGCTGTCAGAATGAGAATTAATTTCTGTGTTACTATCCTCTTCAAAATCAGGGAACTCAGAAGAAATTTCTTCACTAACGACTTCGTCCATGATGAGTTTCCATCTTTGTTGAATCAATCCAGTTTTTGCAATTGTAAGAGTTCTCTTTTGAAGCAACGGTTCACCGGGGGCATGCACAATAATTGGAATTTCTTCAATTCGCAAATAATTTGGATCCTTAGGATCTTTGCGTGTTCTCTTTTCAGCATCATCGATTTTCACATCAATCTCAAGATTTTCTTTAAAGAGTTGTACTGTGTCTCCATAACCAGCATTAGACTTGCTGCGAGCATTTTTTCCCCAAAGAGCATCGTATTTTTTAATATCACCAGATTCAAGTGCACTTTTCCATTTTACTAGAAATGCTACAGGTGATTCGCTTGATTGAGAGAGTAAGATACCGCATATAACTAAAATTACAATTCCACCTATTATTCCGCCCCATTTCAGAATATTCGAAAGTGGTAAAAATTTTTTTGATGTATCAAGTGGGGTATTTTGGAAATCGTTCATCCGCCTACCTCCCTAAATCCGGTATATTTTCATAAATTTGCCAAGTTTCACGATTTATTTTCCATTTACCCTGAACCTGATGCACCCAAATTTCGCGAATCCACATATAGTATAAAGCAGTGTCATCCTCTGTCTTAGCTGCAGAAACTAGCCGAAGGTAACGGTATGTCCCGATAACGCTTTCTTGTTCAACCTCAGTAAGTTCTGCTGTTTTTTTCCAAGGTTCAGCGTTCATCTCCCGTAGATTTGTCTCAACCAGACTGCGATCAAGAGTGGTCGGATGCTCCTTGCTTTCCTTAATAATGATTTTACTTACTGTTGCATTTGGACTGTAGAAAGCAAGATGCGCGTCAACGTTCTTGCTACTCCATGCTTTTTCCCATTTACTGAGTGCTGCTTTCCCCGCATTGATTTGTTGGGTTGAAAGCGATGTCCTTCCCGTTCGCTTCGGTTTGTTGCTTTGCAGTTGATCTGCGAATGCATAGGCTTTCGGTTTTTTTTGCTTGATATATTCATCGTGTTCTGCCACTACATCTCGCTTTTTTGCTTCGGAAAGCAGTTTCGTATAAACATTAGCTTGCTCACGCAGCTGTTTTTTTACTGATTCAGTTTCAGCAACAGCCGCCCGTTTCTGACGACTTTCCGATTTTGCCATTGATTCTGCTGCGTCAACTTTCCGAGATAGGTCCTTTACTTTGTTACCATAATTTCGTATCTCAGTTTCAGAGCGCGCCGATTGTGCTTGAATTGATTTTAACGTCTCACTAAGTTCAGCAACTTTCTGTTCATGTTTTCTCTCAGTGTTAGCTAATTCTCGTTTTTCGTTTTCAAGCGTGCGAATGTTTTGTTGAAGTTCCTTCTCAGTTTCAACAAATTGTTGGATACGATTTTCTAAATCCGTCAGTCTATTTTTATTTGTTTTGATGTTTTTTTGGAGTTCTGTGATAAGTGCATCTTTCTCAAGGCTAGTGGCGTTGAATTCAGCATTCATTGTATTCTGAACAGCTTTTCGACGAGCAATTCTTGCCTGAGTAATGGCTTGGTTTGCAAATCTAATTGCTTCAACTCCGTTATGCTCATTCAATGCATCTTTTGCATTTTCGAGATAAGTTTCTGCTTGCTCAAATTCTTCAAAAGCCAGGGATGGAGCGTTCACCTCACGTGCTGATTTGATAGCCTTTTCAGCTTGGAGAATTAGTGTATCAACATCTTCAGTCTGTATTGACCCGAGTTTCGCACTACAAGCTGAAAGAAAAATCGGAAGTAACAACACCCCAACAAGAAAAAATTTATTAAACATTTGGAATTGTTTTACAAACTTATCACGTTCTAAATTGCGGCAGATTCCCTTCATAATAAAACTCCTTTTTTGAATTATAATTTGGTTTTGAGAAAGAATAATACCAAATTAACTTGATTATAAGTAATTTTGCTAAGGTCAGAATTACGAGGCACTGAGACTTCGCAATACAATCGGATTAATTAGGTATAATATCAAATTAACTTGATTTATCTCATTTTTCTTGGTATTAGGTGCGGTTAGAAACCGAACCTACCGAGTGGAATCAAGTCAATTAGGTATAATGTATTTTGTTATCTCATCGGAAGGTGTTGATTATACAAATCTGTAAACGCCATTGTTACAAAAATTGACTATTCAATCCCACTCAAAAATTGATAAAGCCAGAATGGGTGGTTGTGATGCCCCGGTTTTCATTTGAACGAGAGCATCTTTAATCGCTGATGCACGAGTTTTTCCCACACCATCAACGGACTGTAGTGTATCTACACTTGCAGTAATGATTGCCTCTAACTTATTAAAGTTTTGCACGATATTCTCCACAATATTCATCGGTATGCGCGGAATTTGGCTAAGCATCCGATAACCACGTGGTTCTAAAGATTCTCCATACTTGTTAACATCATGTGAGTAACCGAGTGCAGAACAAATATTATTCTCAGCAGCTAAATCGTTTGCATCAAGTCCAAGAATATGTTCATACGCTTGATATTCGTCTCGTTCTTCTTCACGATAGTAATCTTTGATAATGAGTAATGCTCTTTCAATTTCTGTAGTTAATTCGGAAGGGATCAGCTGCAATGATTGTGCTTGTGTGCCTAATTCAATGCGATAGCGGTTTAGTTCGTGTTCAGTTCTACGAACCCGCTCACAAACTTGGATAGCCATTATAACGTTTGATAATGTGACTGTACCGCTTAATTCTGCCCAGTTGAGAGTAGCCAATGCGTTTTGCATTGTCTTGACATACTGGTTTAGGGCAAGCATAGCTTGGTTGGCACCTGATATGAGAATCGGGAGTTCGCGAAAAATATAGTGCTGATTTTTAGTATATAACGTTAACGTATTTCTACGTCGTGACACAGCCAGTACAATATGATTTGTCTCTTTAGCAAATTTTTCTGCTGTACGATGTCGTAAACCTGTTTCATTTGAAGAAATAGAAGGGTTTACCTGTAAAGTCACATTGGCACGTACAATACGTTTCATATCTGATGACAGGATAATTGCACCGTCCATTTTTGCCAATTCTGCCAACCGCATCAGGGTATATGGACAATTTATTCGGAAACCACCTTCAGTCAAATTTAAAATTTCTGGTGTGTCTCCAACAACAATTAATCCACCAGTTTGCGCTTGGATTATATGATCAATACCTTCTCTTAGTGAAGTACCTGGCGACAGCAGTTTCAAAGTCGTAACCAGTTCACGTTCGCGCTGATTTTCAGTTGGAATTCTTTGCACTACTCTCACCTCCAGTATATAGATTAGGATATCATTATAAGCGTTCAATGTCAAGGCAATCTATGGAAGAAGCAGAGCCATTCAGTTTTCAAGTTTTTTACTATATTTTAGAGAAGATCGCGATTCGGAGATCGCTCCTACAGAAGAGAGACTTGAGCATCAGGTGAGAACTACCAGACAATTGAATGGCTCTGTGGAAGAAGCAAGATTTGTATACTTTACTACACCATGAAATCTAAATGGATTATGTTATAATTTTATTATCAGTGGTTCATCATATTCAATGTATCAATAAAATTTCGCTTGACTTCCAGCCCAATTAGATGTATCATGAATAAACTATAGTATAGAAATTTTTATTTATTGTGGATTATGTTCCGAATCAATTTAGAAAAGGATCTATAACCGTTTCAAATCAAAGTGTACTTTCGAATTTCAATAGTGAGGACAAATGCAATTTAGTTTATTAAGTTCCTTCACATCTTCTATTTTTTCCAGTTCTGACAATCATTTATCTATTGTAACGCTTAAAATGGATAAAGGAAACGTATTAATTGAACTTTATCCAGATGCTGCACCTGCAACTGTGGCAAATTTTGTTAAGTTGGTTGAGAGCGAATTTTACAACGGTCTTACTTTTCACAGGTTTGTGAAAGGGTTCGTGATTCAAGGTGGAGACCCTGATGGGACAGGGACAGGCGGACCTGGGTGGACAATCCCTGGTGAGTTTCAGGACAAAAAACTTCGCGATAAGATGCCACAGCACGAAAAAGGTGTTATTGCAATGGCACGGAAACCATCCCCCGATTCTGCTGGCAGCCAATTTTACATTTGTCTGAGTGATGATACAAGTCCATATACGCATCTAAATGGAAGTTATACTACATTTGGAAGAGTGATTGAAGGACAAGATGTGGTAGATACGCTCCGCGAAGGAGACGTAATGACCGAAGTTTCACTCACATCCTCACAAGAACAGAGTTGAAAATAGCCTTTGAACATAGATTTTGAGAGGATATCTATATATGGAAGAATGGAAACAACTTGTTAGGGATACTGTTAACACGCCTGAGAAACTTGCAGCCGCATTTGATGTTGATGTAGAGGAAATGCGGCGTATACACAAAGAATTTCCGATCCGAATCAATCCATATTATCTTAGCCTTATAGAAAAACCGGGTGATCCTATATGGAAGCAAGTCGTTCCAGATCCTCGTGAGTTAATCAGCACAGGTGTAGAAGACCCGCTACACGAAGAAGACGACAGTGAAGTGCCAAACGTAACGCATAGATATCCCGACCGTGTGCTCTTCTATGTCAATTACATGTGTCCTATCTATTGCCGTTTCTGCACACGCAAACGGAAGGTCGGTGATCCTCACTCAATTTCTGAAAATAACATTGAGATTGGACTTGCCTATATTCAGGCGCATCCAGAGATTCGCGATGTCATTATTTCTGGCGGTGATCCGCTGATGTTGACTGACAAGAAAATTGAGATGATTGTTAGTGGGCTCCGCGCGATTGAGCATTTGGAAATTATTCGGATTGGTTCACGAGTGCCAGTTACTTTGCCGCAGCGAATTACACCAGAATTGTGTGCAATTTTGAAACGAAACCATCCGCTTTATATCAATACTCACTTCAACCATCCACGCGAGATTACCCCCGAAACTGAAAAAGCATGTGGAATGTTAGCGGATGCCGGAATACCACTCGGTAATCAGACAGTTCTTCTCAAAGGAGTTAACGATGACCCTCCAGTTATGGTTGAACTGATGAAGGGTTTGTTAAGAATTCGTGTGAAACCGTACTATATTTATCAAGCGGATCTTGTCGTCGGAACAGATCATTTTAGAACAGCAGTGAAAACTGGATTAGATATTGTTGCTGCGTTACGCGGGCATATCTCTGGTCTTGGCGTACCTCACTATGTGATTGATGCTCCGGGCGGTGGTGGCAAAATAGCCTTAATGCCTGATCCTGTTGTTGCGTTCAATGACGATGAAATTCAACTTCGGAACTATGAAGGAAATGTCTACAGTTATCCGAGCACGCCATTTTTTGATGAGGATTGGTAAAAGATCGGTTGACATATTAATTCTTATACATCATTAGACATTGACTTTTATGGAGTTCACATTGTCAGTAGTTTCTTTTTGTTTATAGTAACTTTGTATCTTGATTAATAACATTCCAATTGCAGAAACGATCAATCCAATAACTGTTCCCCATAGACCATATTCAAGTGTGTTCGGTTCTATCTCACTTCCATGCTTATTTATAAATTTAAATAAATTAAAATAATAAATATAGCTAACATTTCTCAAGAGGCTTAAATGTCAATATAGACAAGGGTTCTCTTGAATTGAGGTCATGAAAATGCTTTCTGAAAATCCGATATAATTTTAGATTTTCTCCTAATTTTCAATCCTAATAACACTGTATTGTCGATTAGAGTAGTCATGAGGACGCAAAAATCAAGCAAAACTGTCCAAGACAAAGAGCATTTTCATGTTGTTATACTCTTTTAGCCTTGATAGTTAGCGGGTTCCTGACGACTTTGAGAAATATCAGTATAGTGTGAAATAATTGAACCGAGTCCAATACCGATGCTAACGAGAATTGACACACTGTATTTCCATAGTGTCCCTTGTTTTAGCGCGTAAATACTGACTCCAACGAGTGAAACACACGAAATTAAAGATATTGTAATTAAGGGATTCCACTTTGCAATACCAAATCCTGACCAAAAAATTCCTGCCTCAATACCTTCCCATGGTAAGAAAAAACTGATAAGTGCAATTATTCCTCCAGTAATTGTGATTGGCCACGTCTGGTTTTCTTGGATAGAAGTTTTGGATTGTTCGTTTTTCTCTCCAGTTCTGATTACTAACATCCCAATAATAGCAACGACAAACCCAACCGTTGTGCCCCAAAACCCGAATTTACCTAAGGAGCGCGCGAAATCGCTCGCGAAGTCAAGTTCCTTTGATATTTCTGCAATATTAACATACCTAAGGTACTCCGCAGACAGAACACTAAGTCCAATGCCGCTGCAAATCAGAATTGGAACTTTGAATATCCCTTGTCTTCGTCGGGTTATCATTAAAAGGCTTAAACCTATAAGTGCTATACTCGCAATAAAAGCAATCTTTATGAGAGGATCGCTCAGGACAAAACCAAACCTTATTAAATGCAAGTTATTCTTTGTACCTGTGTCCATCCAGGGCAAAAAGAAACACGCAAGGGCAATAATGCCACCAACAGGTACAATAAAACGTGTGTAACGTGCTTCTCTCCAATTACTCATATTCAGTCACCAAATTGCATAGAATGGAAATTTTTATTCTTTTGGGTTCTCATCGTTATTTTTAAGAAATGGTGTGAGTAAGTCAATCGGGATCGGGAAGATGATTGTTGAATTCTTCTCCGCACTCACTTCTACTAATGCCTGAAGAAAACGCAGCTGCACAGCTGTAGGTGTTTTACTGAGAATTTCAGCGGCATTGGTTAGGACCTCCGCAGACTCAAATTCCCCTTCTGCATGGATCACTTTTGCTCTCCGTTCACGTTCTGTCTCTGCTTGTTTTGCCATTGCACGTTGCATTTCAGCAGGTAGATCAACGTGCTTAATCTCCATTGCTATAACTTCAATTCCCCACGGTTCACATTGCTGTTTAATGATTGTTTCTAAATCTTGATTAAGTTTGTCACGTTCAGAGAGTAGGTCATCAAGTTCAGCACGTCCAAGAACACTTCTTAGTGTCGTTTGAGCGACTTGGCTGATTGCGAATCCAAATTCTTCAAGCTCAATCACAGCCCTATCTGGTTCAGTCACTCGGAACATCAGTACAGCATTAACACTAACGGATACGTTGTCTTTTGTAATCACATCTTGCGGTGTAACATCGTTGACAATAACGCGTAGGCTAATACGTTGCATCCTTTCGATCCAGAACGGTATCATCAGAACGAGTCCGGGACCTCGTGTGCCAGCGAACCGTCCTAATCGGAAGACAACTGCGCGTTCATATTCTTTGAGAATACGAACGCTTGTGGTAAGCATAATTATAAGACCAATTGCAATGGCAAAATGGTATGGTTGAATTGTATCTAGCATTCTCAGTATTCCTTTCTAAGCGTTATATCCTGTGATGTCGCGAACCTTCTGAAAAAAGGCGCGTTTACACGGTGTGTTAATTTGCCATTGCACAGGTACAGATTGGTACCCGTGATGATAATCATTTTTACCGGGGTCAAAATATCCCCATGAGGCATATTGACTAACAGCAGCAATAAAGTTATTGAGAGGTTTATCGAAATCAAAATGATCATCCTCATTAAAAAGTATGGGCATCGGGCGGTAGCCTGGGACATGCCGGGTTTGCTGTACCATTTCAAGGATACGATTCGGATCGCTGACACCGTTTCCGTGGACAAGCAGGAAATCTGACGCACGGACGACATTTTCAAGAGGCACACGACGACCACCATAACTTGTCCCCACAAGGTATCTTCTACCATCGCGTGTAGTAGTTTTCACCCGTTCAATCAGTTCATGAACCCGCTGAGGTTGTAAAATCTCATGTGAATATCTAACGTTACATTCGTTATTAACCTCAACGATTACGTTGGTGTACCCATTATCAAAGAGCCACTGGGTTGCATTGTCCGTTGCGCGTATGACTGCATCTTCATCAGTGAGTCGTTTGTCTTGTCCGAAGTAGAAGTATCCAAGAATAACCACCATTCCAAGTTCATCAGCGAAATCAATTATACGTTTGAGACGAGAGAGATAATCTGGGTTGAGACTTCCATCGGCTTCTATGCCAGAGTTATGCCAAGGTTGCGCTTTGGAATAACCTTCTGGACTCCCGCCTTGTAGGTTTATAGTAAATGCCAATATACCGTGCGCGTGCCATGCGGGCATCGCTGACAGAAATTCGCGTGTGTTTCGTTCGGCATCCCATTTACCTGTGTCTGGATATTCCCAGCGATGGACTGTTTCTGGATTTCGATCATCGAAAATGCCTTGCACCATGCGGGTGTTGAGAAGCAATCCTTCAATTTTGTTACCTTCATAGAAACGACCCGGATAGGTGATTTTCCCGTTAATGTGATAGACCCCGCCCTAAAGGGCGAGGCTTCCGCAAGTTTATGCGAAAGCATTTGTGGCATTCAGAGGCGGACAGGACGCCTCAACACAGATGCCTACGATCCTGTTAGACAGGATGATAGGGCTGACAACTGCTAATCCAAAGGAAGCTACCCCTTCCTTAAGAATGTTTATTGCAGCGTTATGGTCTCTGTCAAGATGTGTATTACAACTTGGGCAGGTCCATTGACGATCTGCGAGAGTGAGATTTTTGTTGTGATATTCACACACAGAACAGCACTTTGTAGAAGGTGTCCACTTGTCAATCTTCAAAACCGAGCGTATCCGTTTTTTAGATTGCCATTTGAGTTTTAGCATAAACTCACCCAAGGCAAGATCCGAAATCTGTTTTCCCCAAAGGCGTTTCATACCTTCAAGGTTCAAATCCTCAAAAAACATTATATCAAAGTTGCGGCACAAGTCTATAGCAAGTTTCCACTGATGATCTGCTCTTTGATTAGTAGTCTTTTTATGCAGTCGTGCTATACACTTTCGTGAACGCTCTTTATTATTAGAACCTTTGGCTTTTCGGGAATGCTGCTGTTGTGCTTTTGTCAGTTTATTAGCGTTTTGTTTGTCCAACATCGGAGCCCCGTATCTTTTACCATCACTGCCAGTCAAGAAGTCTTTGATACCAAAGTCGAACCCTTCCGATTTACCAGTCTTGGGTTCAGGAATGACTTCACTATAATCTTCAGTGAGCGTAATATAGATGTCTCCGAGTGCGTCCCTTGTAACTTGAACTTGTTTGATAGCACCTTTTATTTCACGATGTAAAGCAAAGCGATACCAATGCTTATTCAATCTGATTTTATACGTCGGGTGATTTCTTGCCTTTTTCTGCGCATCCAAAACTTTTTCTATTCGCACTTGGTCACCAGAGAACGTCATGCCTTTATGTTTTTTACATGATTTGAAACGCGGATGTCCTCTTTTATCCGTAGACATTTCTGTAAAACTTCGGGATAGACGCTTCAAAACATTTTGCACACACCATGAATATGGAATATGCCAATACTTGTATCGCTCTAAAGACTTCAGCTTTGTTAGATGCTTAGACATCTGACCATAAGAAAGAGATTTACGATAACGACGATAATAACGCATCGACAAGCCAAGAAAGTGATTCCGCACAATACCACAGATATTCAAGTCATCATGCAATCGTTTCAGACCTTTCTCATGAAAAAGTTTATACGTAGTGTTTCGCATTATAGCACATCAAGTATCAAGCGTTTATCCCCTATTAAGTGGGAGACAGGCACGCCACAAAGCAGTGACGCTTGATACACCTATCAACTTCATAAAACAAGTTTACAACATTTTAAGACCTTTGTCAAGTTTTTTCAACAATAGAGGTCTTGGTTTCCACTACTACATCCCCGCCTTAAAAGGCGAGGTTTTGTAGCGGAAGATTTGATAATTTGTTTTTGTCTGAATTACTGAAGAGAAAAGATTTATAGATAGGTTAGGATTATAGCAAATTCTCGTGTCTTTTCCGGATATTGTCAAGGATTCCGTTGATAAATTTAGGGGAGTCAGGGGTGCTGTAAGCTTTGGAAATTTCAACAGCTTCATTGATTGATATTGCAGCGTCAATTTCGCTGATATAGAGTATTTCGTACGTTGCTATTCGCAATATAGAAAGGTCTACAATAGGCATCCGATGAAGTTTCCAATTTTGGGAGGTGGTTTGGAGTTCGGCATCTATTGCTTCAATATTAGAAGTGG
This sequence comes from Candidatus Poribacteria bacterium, assembly GCA_965237835.1. Lineage (GTDB taxonomy): Bacteria > Poribacteria > WGA-4E > WGA-4E > WGA-3G > MSPOR6. The sequence continues at coordinate 4,937,561 of OZ250160.1, forward strand.
TGCCTTCAACGAGTTGTACAGCGAATGGTCGTATTTCTACTGAAATATCTTGGTGTTGCCAAAACTGGACAATGACACGTTGGACCGGTTCAGAGGTAAGGTGAATCTGATATAGCATTTGCATCGCGACGATGCGAGACTGTCTACGAGAGGGCATCTGAGTTCCAAATTCTTTGCTTGTGTTAGGATGTGTTATATTATTTCTGAAAAATAAAATATCATTATAAGATTTTGGGATTCACACTAAGGCAAGCGTGCAAGAGGCGCAATGAATTGCGCGACTACAAACGCGTTTTTTGTTAATGAAAAGTCTTCATTCGGAAATGGTATTATATTATACGGGTTTTTAGATGGGATGTCAAGGAGAAATGTAAAGGCATTCGACTAATACCAAATTAACTTGATTAGACGTCTTCTGATAAAGTTAGCATTGCGAGGCACGGGAATCTCGCTCTACAAATCGGGTTAATTGGGTATTATTTCATCATCAAGTTCTTCGCTTTCTTGTTCTGGGTAGGGTTCGCAAATATTTATGTACAGGATATCTGCATCTCGATTATATTGAAATGTCATATCTGACCTATTTCCTGACCAAAAGCGTACCATTCCTGCTTATACTGACAAGATGCTGTCCATTGTCTTGATTGCTTCCCCAGAATGCCAATTTCCAGACAAAACCTTCCTGTGCAGGAATCGTAGACATTAGTCCCCTTGCCTTTACATTCCATAAACGGATTTCTGGGTCTCTCCCACCACTCGCCAGAATATCACCATCAATTGAGAATGCTAAAGCGTAGACCGAATCAGAGTGTGCTGTCCAAGTTGATAATAGATGTTTATCATCCAATTCCCATAAACGCACCGTAGCATCAGATCCACCACTTGCAATAAATTTACCATCAGGAGAGAATGCAAGTGCCAACACTAATCCGTCATGCGCTGAAAATGTGGACAATTGTCGACCAGTTTCAACTTCCCATACTCGAATCTTGCCATCCGCGCCACCACTGACAAGGGTGTTTCCATCTGGCGAGAAAGTTAACGCTCTGATTTTTCCTGCGTCTGCAGTTGAACTGCTTAGTAACCGTGCTGTCTCCTCATTCCATGCAGTCAGTGGTACACCATCTGGAGAGGATGCTAATACACTAACGAGGTTTGAGGATTCACCCACAAGTGTTACTATTTCGTTAGAAGTATCTGTGTCCCATAACCGAAGGGTGCTATCCTCACTCGCGCTGGCAAGCGTACGATTATCCGATGCAAATGCTAAGGCACGGATTCGACCGGTATGTCCTGCAAGCATAGCAAGTTGTGCCCCACTATCCAAATCGTATATCCAGATTCGCTGGTCACCGCCTGCAGCAAGACGTGAACCGTTCGGAGAAAACGCGATCTCGGTTACTTGCTTTTTATTGAGCCTTTCCTTAAAACTTGGCGGCAGTTCAGGTTGGGTGCAGTTTTTAAACGATTCAGTGTTAGCCATCTTATATACCTACCGATGGTTTACGTTTTTGTAAGTATATCAGATTTTTAATGGGAAGTCAATCATATTTCGGAAATTTGATTGGAAGAGAAACCATAAAGATGGGTAGGTGCAGGGACCTACCCATATATGTAGAGGGGATGTGTTATTCAGAAATAGCGTTGAATGCACCGGATCCAATCAGTTTATTGATGGTGGTTTCATCCACTGTGAAGTTCCTTTCTCTGCTGTTGATAGCTAACATGATCAGACAGACTGTTCTTAATTGCCTTCCGCACCATATCCGGAATACGGCACGCACCATCCAGCAGGCTATATTCACTGTGATTGTGTAGATGAACAAATTCTGAAGCGGTTGAAGGTAAATTCCCATTGCCTTGTCCTGGAGATGCACCACGTTCTGTATGCGTAATTGGAGAAGAAATTTCTTTTGTTGAATCAAGTCCATTGGCAATTATAGTCACCAACACTTCATCATTAAGTTCCAATGCATCCTTGTAAACTACCCCGAAGATCGGTTGTGCATCCTCCAACCCTTCCACAACGACTCTCATGATTTTATCCAATTCAGTCATTGTAAAATTTGGCGGAGAGAAGATAGTAACAATCATCACAGTATCTCCAACAATGCTATGATCTTCGAGTAAAGGTGAGGAGATAGCGTTTTCGGCAGCGATTTTCGCACGATTTTCACCCTTTGCTTTTCCTATACCCATTAGGATAGTTCCTTGGTCACGCAGCATACTTTCAATATCATGGAAGTCAACGTTTATTTCGCCAGTTGCCGTGATCATATCTGCTATGCTGTTAACACCTTGCAGCAGGATTTCGTCGCTCTTTTGGAACGCTTCTTGCATTGATAATTTTCGGTCAATCAAATCTAATATCCGTTGGTTTGGCACTATGATGAGAGCATCTGCGCGAGGTTGTGAAACGCGTTGCATTTCCTGCACACCGTAGAGTGCTTGTTCAGCGCGATGTTCTCCTTCAGAGTCGAACGGACGTGTTACAAAACAGACCGTTAATGTGCCTTGTTCTCGTGCGAGAGAGGCAATCAGAGGTGCAACGGCTGTTCCCGTGCCACCGCCCATGCCAGCCAAAACGATAACCATTTTAGCGTCTGAAACAGTAGATCGGAGTTCATCCATGCTTTCAGCAGCAGCTCTCTTTCCCAGTTCCAGACTCCCATCTGTGCCTCGCCCTTGGATAGTGTTAACGCCTATTTGTACCTGCGTTGCACCGTTACAAGTGCTAAGTGCTTCCTTATCCGTATCAACTGCATAGAATTCAACGTTTTTCCAATTGTCGTCTAGCATCTGTTTGACAGCATTGCAACCCGCTCCGCCAATACCGATAATCTTAACTTTAGTTTGTAACCCTTCAGGTTTTTGCTTTTCAAGTGACATCGTTTTCCTCCTTATAGGTTCTACCTCAAACTCTTTGCGAAGAAGATTTCTTATTTCACTTAGGTCTTGACTGTTCCAATTGCTAAGTTAAGTTCTTCTGCAATCTCTTTGGTGCTCCACAATTCGAGATAGTACAATATTCCAACAGAGCGTACCTTCCATGGAAGATGATGTACAGCCTCTCTTGCATCTGTTCGGAGTCTTGCTGCCTGAAACCGCTGCTCAGCTTCTCTATCAATCTGCAAAGCTAAATCTTCATAGCTCATTGTGATTTCACCTTGCCGATGCAAGTTAGAGGCGTAGTATCTGTTGCAAGCGGTGAAAGCTATTCGTCGTAACCATCCACCGAAGCTTTCAGCTTTCCGTAGACCTATAATGTTTTCCCAAACAACCATCCAGATATCCATAAGAATCTCTTCGGCATCCCGACGTTGTCTTGAGTTTTCAATAATGATATTCCAAATTCGTGGACTATAACGGGTTATCAATTCAGTGAATGCGGCTTCATCTCGGCTTTGGACAAGCCGAACAAGTTCTTCATCTGTCATATTGTTTGGGGTGATAAAATTGTAGTGCATAAGTAGATTCCCAATTTGAATTCTGTTATAAGAGGGGGAAATTATGGGAAATGGTTTAAAAAAATGCAAAGAAAATTCGTACTCTTGTATTTTTCGGTAGTGGTAATTTGAAGTCTTTTTTGAACGGTATAAATTATCATTTGCGCGATGCCATGTCAAACCCGACCGCTGAAACGAGGACAACACCTTTGATGATATCTTGCCACGCTGTGCCCATATTTGCCATGCTCATTCCGTTGCCGAGGCTTGCCATGACGAAAGCACCCAAGATTGCACCGAAAATAGTACCACGTCCACCCATTAAGCTGGCACCACCGATAACACACGCTGCGATTGCATCTAACTCAAGCAGGCGTCCTGCTTCAGGACCGGCACTTCCAAGGCGTGCAGTCATGACGATACCGGCGATCGCCATCAATGCTCCCATTAATGCAAATACACGCAACGTTACGCTTCGCACATTCACACCGGATAAGTATGCTGCATCTGCATTGCCACCAACAGCATAAACATATCTTCCGAAACGTGTATGGTTTGCAATAAAATGAAATACAAATGCTAATCCGAATAAAATGCAGGCAGGAAGCGGGATTCCTCTGTAAGAATTCATCACAACGACGAATGCTATAATACAGCCCCATGTGCCGATTGTTTTCAAAAATACGGGTAAAAATTCTTTGAACGTCAACGTCAAGTGTGATGTTGTGAGTTGTCGGTAAAACACATAGCCACTCACGATAAGACCGACTACCATCAAACCCCATCCGATAGTGTGTGGTAGGTGTGAGTTACCGATTGCTTTCAACCAGTTATCATGGAGGAGAATAGTCTCACCTTTTGTAAATGCCAACATCAAGCCGCGATACACCAGAAACCCACCGAGTGTGACAATAAATGCTGGAATGCGCTGATACGCCACGAGAAACCCGTGCATGATTCCTATTAGGATGCCGATGCAGATTACCGCGAGAAGCGTCCAGATAATTGGTATGTCCCACCAGACGTGAATGATGGCAGTGATAGCACCGAGTAGTCCTGCACCAAATCCTACAGAGAGGTCAATGTTGGCAGATATGATTATTAACACCATGCCGATGGCAAGAATGGCTGTCACGGCTGCTTGGCGTGACAGATTAGATAAATTTCGGGTGCTGAGGAAGGTACCTCCGGTTAGCATTGTGAAAACGAGCCAGATACAGACGAGGGCAATCACCATCGCATACATGCGAAGATTCAGATGCTTCATACTTGATAGTTATGTCCTTCTGCTTAGTCAGTTTTGAACAGTGTATCAAAATTCTTTGTTGTCATATCACCAATTGCTTCTACGGAGGTGTCACGGAGTGCTGCGATTTTTTCTGCTACGGCAGGGACGTAGGCGGGTTCATTCCGTTTGCCGCGTTGGAATTGCGGTGCTAACCACGGACAATCTGTTTCTATCAATAGCCGTTCCGATGGAACTTCTGTCGCCACAGCTTGCATATCTTCGGCATTTGGGAATGTCACTATACCTCCGATACCGATGTGGAGACCGATTCCGATACTTCTGTGCATTAACTCAACATCACCTGTAAAGCAGTGTAGGACACCACGAACCTTTCCTTTACGTGCTTCCAAAATGGGAAGGATGTCCATATACGCATCTCGGTTATGAATTATGATCGGCATCTCCATTTCTTCAGCAAGGTTTAATTGCTTTTCAAATGCCTCTTTCTGCACATTATGTGGAGAGAGATTTCGATAATAATCTAACCCAATTTCACCAAGGGCAATTACTTTTGGATGATCTAAGAGTTCACGAAAGGATTTTAGCACATCAGGAGTCATATTCTTTGCGTCGTGGGGATGCATTCCGACGGTTGCATAGAGGTGTTCATGTTTTTGTGCAAGTTCTACCGCACCAAGACTGGTTTCTAAATCAAATCCGATGATAAGGATAGTGGAGACACCTGCTTCGTGCGCTCGTTTTAGAACGGCATCACGATCGCGGTCAAATTGGGAGAGTTGTATATGTGCGTGTGAATCTATAAACATGTTTTGTGTCTACCGAGTTCTTATACCAAATTAACTTGATTCGAAGTTTTCTGATAAAATCAGCATTGCGAGGCACGGGGACCTCGCGCTACAAATTGCGTTAATTGGATATTACATCAAAGGTGTTCGGATTACTGTTTCAAGTGTATGTGCGCGGGGTGATTGAGACGCAAGGAATAGAATCAGATCCGCTACATCTTCAGGTTGTGTTAGATTTTCAATTACATCGTCAGGATGATTGTCACGGCGCATCTTAGTATCAACAGGACCTGGACACACGACTGATGCTTTTACACCATGACGTTTGCCCTCATTGTTAGTCGTTTCAGTAAAACCGATGACAGCGAATTTTGATGCACAATACGAACCTCCGTTGACATGCCCAAATTTGCCGGATATAGAAGAGACGTTGACAATATGTCCATATTTCTGTTCGCACATGTGGCTGAATACCGCTTGTGTACAAAGAAATACACCTTTAAGGTTCACTGCCATTGTCAAATCCCAATCTTCTTCACGTATTTTGTGAATTGGATTATGGATAGCTACCCCCGCATTATTGACGAGGATGTCAACTTTACCGAACGTCTCGAGTGTGCTGGTTACCAATTTGTCAACATCAGATTTAAGTTGGACATCAGTTGGAATGGCAAGTGCACGTCTACCGAGTTGCTCTACCTCTTCAGCAACAGATGTAATTTCAGTTTCAGTCCGTGCAGCGAGAACGATATCTGCCCCTTCTTTTGCAAACGCTAAGGCAGTTGCACGACCAATACCTCGTCCACTACCTGTGATAATAGCGACATGGTTTTCAAGTTTCACAGTTTCTCCTTATGGTAATGAACGGCAAAACTGAGTCTGCCTACTACTATTTTCACGATATTTGATACTGTGTCAATTTCTGTTTGTCAAACAATATGCCGTGTCCGGGACGATCCGGCGGGGAAAAGTGACCGTCTTTAAGCGTCAAAGTGTCCTCAAGTACCGGATCAAACGAAGGGATATATTCCACAAAGAGTGAATGTGGTACTGCAGCAGAGAGATGTACGTGCAAATCCATCAGAAAATGTGGTGATACGGAAAGCCCGAAGCATTCTGCTGTGTGTGCCACCTTCATCCATTCAGAAATACCACCGACACGCACCGCATCGGGTTGTAGGATGTCTGCCGCACCTTGTGCGATATACTCTTGAAACACATATTTATTGTAAATCGTTTCACCAATAGCAATGGGGATAGTGGTTTTCTCCCGTAATGCCACATGGCTATCAACATCGTCCGCCTCTATAGGTTCTTCGAACCAGAAAAGGTCTGCCTCTTCAACGCGGCATGCAAGTTGAATGGCTTCACGCGCGTTCCACTTCATGTTGGCATCAATCATAAGGTATGGGTCCTGCCCAATCGCTTTTCTGACAGCGAATATCCGTGCCACATCTTCGTGTAGACTGTCGCGTCCCACCTTGATTTTTATTCCTTTGAACCCTTGTTTCACGAATTCTACAGATTGTCTGACGAGTTCATCTTCCGAAAGGTGTAGCCAACCGCCATCTGTGTTGTAAACAGGGACAGAAGCCTTTGCACCACCAAGCAGTTGAAATAGTGGCAATTCGGCACGTTTCGCCATGAGGTCCCATAACGCGATGTCCACTGCTGCCATTCCTAATCCGACTATTCCACCTCTACCGACCCAGTGTGTCTCCATCCACATACGATTCCAAATGCGGTCAATGTTGGCAGCATCTTCTTCAAGGAGGATCGGCGTAAGATAGGCATCCATTATCTGTTTAATCGCTTCACCACCCTTGCCGATAGTGTATGAGAAACCAGTGCCTATAACGCCATCTGCATCTTCAATCTCAATGAATGGAAATTCCATTGAAACAAAGGCTTGAATAGCATCAGTGCGTTCAACTTGCGGTGGAATGTCGTAAAGCGAGGTGCGAACTGCTTTAATTTTCATCTCTAATCTTCGGGCTGGAGCCCCCTCGCCTTTAGGCAGGGGAGGAAAGCCCGTCTCCTAATTTCTGGTTTGTCCCCAAAAGGGGTGCGTGTTGTTTTTTCGCCACAAACACGTAGGCGATCCTCTTGAGTGTGCTGCTTCGTTCAGTGAGACTGTCACTACTCACCTATTTGACCTGACACGGTGTTCTTGAGAAAACAGGTAAGAGACTCCGCAAAGCGGGTATATATTGCCCCATCCAGATCACAGTGTCAGAGAGGAGTGGGACTTGGGGAGCATCCTTCAGCAATCCCCCACCACAGAAGAAATACCTTTTGACACCCATCTTGCGGGCTGCCACGCCCAGACACTGCGATATGTTACTGTAGTCAATGAGTTGCCCTCGTCCAACCTATAGGCTTGGCTGCCGTGTTGGACAAGCCTCGCCCTTTAGGGCGGGGTCACTGACTCGGTTTGACCACTACTTTAATTTTTCGATCATTGCCTGCAATTTTTCAATGCAGATGCGCGAGGCTTCCTCTCCAGCTTCAGAGAAGACTTGTCCACCCGGTTTGTTGAGGAGGTCATCGTCAATTTTGAGAGAAGGTCGCCAATGTGTTTCAAGGCAGAGATGCCCTTCATATCCATCATCAACATAAGCTTGCAGCTGCCCTTGCCAGTCAATAATTCCATCACCGACAGGAACGGATTCCATTTCGCCAGTATCAGGATTCGGTGCAGCATCCTTGAGGTGTGCATGTATCATTGTGGGTTTCATCTGATGGTATGCATCGGGATATGGTGTTATGCCATCCTTTGCGTGCGCTTCATTGGCGGGGTCCCAGATACCGCGAATATTTGGGGAGTCGATTTCTTCAATAAATTGTGCTGTGAGTTTGGCGGTGCTCAGTGAAGTGGTAGATTCGTTTTCCATACCGAACACAATGCCTTCACCATCAATTATCCTGCGCGGTTCGTCGTAAGAAGCGATAATTTCGTCCCAACGTTCCTCTGTTTTTCCGGTATCCCAAAAAACGAACGTGCGGATTAGGTTTGTGTTGAATGCTTTCGCTGTGCGGATACACCCTTTCAGAATGTCAAGATGTTCCTTGCGTTCCTGTGCATTGTCCATATCGCATTTGAAGAACGGGGATGCGATTCCGATTATCTCTATATCTGTGCCGTCAAGTAGACGTTTCATTTCGTCTATGTCGGTATCGGTGAGTTGATGGGGAGGTTTATCCCATACGGAACGAATTTCGATGGAATCCAGGTTGTATTCTTGGACAAAATTGACTACGGTGGCGAAGTCTTGCGAGACCTCGTCTCCGATTACGCCGACTTTAAACATATTTATATCTCCTTTGGAACTTTTAAGATATATTAGCACAAGAGAGGGAAATTGGCAAGAAGGATTTTTGGTGAATTGTCGGGTTACGCAAGTTCTACCGACCTACGCGCTATTGATTCTCTTTTGAATATTGCCATAGTGCCTTATCCAAGGTTCGCATATCTACATCGTTTCGACTTGCTACGTCGCGACAAAAGGACACGTAATCCCACCAGAATGAAAAAGAATAATCGTAATTTTCCACACCGATAGACCACACTGCGCGAAAATCTAATATTGGATATGGATCTTTGTGGAATAGATGCAGAATTGCAGATGCTGTTGGCCATCCGATACCATCCAGACAGGTTAAAACAACCATTCTTGCCCGTTCACTTTTGGCATTAAATGCACAGGATGTAATATCTTTTATGTAATTATCATCGTTTTTTTCAACAAGAGCAGCACGTCTCCAAGATTTCCAATATGCGACTTTTTTCAATTCATCTTTGTTGAGATAGGATCTTCTTTGCACCTTAGGTTTGAGTGTCAAAAATTCGGATTCGATTTCAGCAATGGTACCCCAAGGTTTGTTTCGATCAGACCAGTATTGTATCTTGGATTCATCAAAACGTAGTTTCATGCACATTCTCCTTTGGTGTGGTGTAGCCATTTCATAAGTCTTTTTACGAGTTTTGGCATGGGTATCGTAGCAGGTTTTTGGGGTGGGAGTCAAAGGAAATGTCTGAACCAGGATTCACAGGATTATAGGATTTTCAGGATTTTTGAAGATCTAACTTTTCTTTGTACAGTCAATGCATATTTCGGTAATCCTATAATCCTGAAAATCTGGAAATCCTGAAAATCCTTGTTCAGACAGAAATACGTACTATCTTTTTCGAGGTTGTCCTTCAAATGGAGTACGTAGATCGTATTTACCCTCTTCAAGAATAGGAAGCGTGCCATCATTAACCATCAATTCCAGGGGTAATTCCTTGGTTTCAAGCGGCATGTTGACGACATTCTTAATCCGTAGGGATTCGTAAATCGCCATCATAATTTCAATCGTGTATCGTGCCTGTTCACCTCTGCCACGATGGGTTGGGATTTTACCTTCTATCCATTCAGTTAGTTCTTGAAACTGGTTTTTGGTTTCCGGTGGCGGTGTAATTGTCTGCCAGCCTTTGGCATCTCCGTTTTGGAGGAGCACAGTTCCGTTATCTCCGTTGCGAATTTGCCCTTCTGTGCCAGCAATTCTCGGCATGGATACAGATGGGTCAGGTAGATCGCCTTCATAGATAGCACGCGCGCCACCTTCAAAACAGACTAATCCCATACAAAGGTCTTCACAGACCGTGCGGCGTTCCCACCGATCACTCGTGCGGGATGTTTGCCCGATAACCCACAACGTCTCTGGATCGGATAGTAGGTAACGCCAGCCATCAATCGCATGTGTGCCAGTATTAAGTAGACCCGCGTTCGATTTCGCCCGGTGGTGAAGTGTAATCGGATTTCCGATTGCCCCTGCAGCGACAAGTCTACGTATTTCTGTGTTCACCGGACTGTATCTGCCTTGGTGTCCAATGACAAGTTTGACGTTGTTCTGTTCACAGGCGGTAAGCATATCATCTGCCTGACCAAGTGAAGCAGACATCGGTTTTTCACCGATAATTCCCTTTACGCCAGCGTTTGCTGCAGCCACTGTGGCTTCAGCACGCGGTCCTTGCCACGTTGTGATACTGACGATATCCAAATTCTCTTTTGCTAACATTTCATCAACATCGGTGTAGGTTGCTGGTATCTCGAATTCGTCCGCAACCTTTTTAGCCGATTCTTCATAGATATCCATCGCTGCCACGATTTCAGCGTTTGGTTGTTTTTGCCATGATCTGGAATGAGACCTACCCATCCCGCCGCAGCCGATGATTCCGATACGATATGTTTGATCTGTTGCCATAATCTTAGTTCCTTTGATTTGGTTGAACGTTCGGTCATGTAGGTACAATGTACCAATTTCTGTTGTTTTCGTCAACAATTTTCATTTCCACACCAAATTTTATTTCTATGAAAAGGTTTGACAAACTTTAGGAATTATGAAAAACTAAAGAGCAAAAAAGAAAAGGAGTATGGATAATGGCAGACTATGAAGATAAAGGTTCGCAGATTCGAGTGACAAACCTTGAGGCTTACCCAATGGGTGAGAAAGCGTATGTCAAGATTGAAACCAACATGGATGTTACAGGTTGGGGTGAGATCAACAATATGGAGACGACCGTCACCTGTGAATTGGCACGTTCCTTATCGGAATTGATTATCGGTGAAAACCCGACTCGTATTGAACATCACTGGCAACGGCTATTTCGCGCACATCGCAATATACGTGGTGGTGGATTGATGGTGCATACTATCTCCGCGATTGATATGGCGTTGTGGGATATTGCAGGTAAACTGTGGGGTGTGCCTGTCTATCGCTTACTTGGCGGTCCCTGTCGTGATAGGATTTGGAAGTATCCGAGTCCGAAAGCAATTAAGACTGGACCAGGCGGTTCTAAACCGTTCGCTGGTACGCCAGATGAGATCGCTAATATGGTACAACGGGTTCACGATACACGCGAGAAAGTCGGTTCCGATGGGGCTGTGATGTTTGATGCACATAGCTGCTTGCCGCCGCCTATTCTTAAACAGTTTGCGGGGTATCTCAAACCTGACGATCTGCTTTTTTTGGAAGAGGCATGGGTGCCGGGGAACATTGAAGTCATGCGCAAGGTCAGAGAATCCGTTCCTGTGCCGTTAGCCACAGGTGAACGGGACCGTACAATATGGGAGGTGCGGGAGATTCTTGAAGCACAAGTGATTGATATTCTTCAGCCTGATGTTGGACATGGGGGTGGCATCACACAAGTCAAGAAAGTTGCTACACTGGCGGAAGCACACCATGTGCCAATAGCACCGCACTGCACAATGTCCTATCTTGGTCTCACAGCAAGTTTTCAGTTATCTGCTTCGGTGCCGTTTTTCCTGATCCATGAAGGCTATGAGAACGTGCTACCGGCTGGCGTCGCACACAAGAATTGGGAGATGGACGATGAAGGCTACGTCTCGCTACCTGAAGGTCCAGGTTTAGGAGTTGAAGTTGATGAAGCGAAGGTGATTGAGATTAGTAATTCGGGAAGAAGGTTTAATTGGCCCAACGCTCGTTTAGCAGACGGTTCGATTGCAGATTATTAATACCAAATTAACTTGATTCGACGTCTTCGGATAAAGTCAGCAGTGCAAGGAGGACCCCAAATCAACGTCAAATACGCGTATGGAATTCGGCGGGACTAAAGAGCATTTCTCATATTTGAAAATCACTAAATTGACGCTAATGGTGCGGTTAGAAAACCGCACCATTAGCGTCAATTTAAGGAAATAAACCTATATTTTGGATATCTTAGCCCCAGCGGGGCGGAATGTGTATAGACCATGATCCATACCAAACTCAAGTCCCAGAGGGGCGAAAGGTGTATATGGGCACATGTTGTCAGACACCTGTCACCCCGCTGGGGTTCAAGAGACTGTTGGACACCGTTTTCTATATACCTGTCGCTCCGCTGGTGCTAAGATGTGATTTACCAAAGCCTCGGAGAGGCGAAAGATGTATCAGACGCACTAAATTGACGCCTATGGTGCGGTTAGGAAACCGCACCTACCGGGGTTGGGGTTCAAGCCCGAATTACCTAATTTATTTTTTTATCTTCATCTGGAGCGGAAGAAAGGACAAACTTTTTTCTATAAACATATCGCTCCGCTGGAGCGAAGATTGAACACTCTAATTGGGACAAAACTTCTGGATTTTCCATAGGTAGCAACTTGGGTTAGAATAATATAATCTTGAAATCTGGTAGTCCTGAAAATCCTGGTTTAGACAAATGGCAAGGAGCAGAGACCTCACCCTACAATAAAGAGGCGCGTGAATTGCGCGACTACAAACGCTGTTTTATTCTGTCCATGCCATTGTTTGTCGCAGTTTTTCCTTCCCATAACAAAGGTGTGGAAGTTATTATGCTTGAAAAGACTTGCATAATCTGATAACATAGTTTCTAAGCGGGAAAGAGGATCCATTTCTAAATATCCTTTCAAAAGTTTTAATATTATCTGAAGGATAACCTCTTGTCTGTTTTTTGTCTCTAAAAACGCCCCGGCGTAAACCTCTTGTCTGTTTTTTGTCTAAAAATTGTCCAAACTATAGTTAAAACTAAATAACCCTGATAAAATATGCGTAGGACTTGACATGCAGTACACATCACAGCAAAATGATTGGTTGGTTCAGCCCTTTTTTCAACCTGCTTCAGTCCAAGAAACGGACAATCAGCTTATTCTCGATAATGGACTCATTCAGCGAACATTCGTCACCTCACCTAATTTCGCAACAGTTGCTTATACCAATCAAATTACCGATAGCAGTCTTCTACGTGGTATTAAACCAGAGGCGATGCTTACGATTAACGGACACCAATTTGATGTAGGTGGCTTGAAAGGGCAGCCCGACTACGCCTATCTTGATTTGGATTGGATTGCAGACTTGACCAATGATCCGAACGCATTCCAATTTCGAGAATATCGAGTCGATAAACCTGAAACCCGATATCCGTGGGTACGCAGGCGTTCTGATACACCATCCGTATATCCGCCAGAGGGTGTGACACTGACGGTTGTGTTTTCACCGCCGCCATCCGTTGACTCCCTTCAGGTTTGTGTGCATTATGAACTATACCAAGGCATTCCTGTTCTATCTAAATGGATCACTATTCGCAATGAGAGTCAAAAACCGATTCAACTGGATACCTTAAGCTGTGAAATCCTTGCGGTCAACGAGCAGGAGAAGCATCGGCTACATGTTGAGAGCGATTATGCCTTCAGCGGAATGCAAACGACACAGTGGGGTCCTGATGCAGAATACATGACGCAAATCGATTATCGCTATCAGATACCACTATTGATGACAAGCACCTATCCCCTCGGTCCGGGGATACCTCTTCAACCGGGAGAGACTTTCAAGAGTTTTCGCACCTTTGAAATTCTACATGATAGTGATGCGCGTGAGCGAAAAGGACTCGCACGCCGCAAGATGTATCGCACGGTCGCACCACAGGTCACGGAGAATCCAATTTTTATGCACGTTCGGAGTGCCGAACCGGGCGCGGTCCGTTTGGCGATTGATCAGTGTGAAGAAGTCGGATTTGAAATGGTGATTATAACCTTTGGGAGTGGATTCAATATTGAGAGCGAAGACCCGGAATATATAACCAAAATGAAGGGTTTGGCAGATTATGCACACAGCAAGGGCATTCGGATCGGTGGGTATACGCTGATGTGTGCTTCGCGGGGTGTGGGTGAAGAGTTCAACTGTATTGACCCAGACACTGGGAAACCCGGAAGTAAGTTTGGACAGAGTGCTTGTCTTGCAAGTAAATGGGGAGATGGCTATATCCTACGTGTGCTGAATTTCATGGATGCAACCGGTATGGATATTATTGAGACTGATGGTCCTTATCATGGTGATGTCTGTGCTTCAACGACTCACGAACACCATAGCAGCTTGGCGGATTCGCAGCTGCGCCAGTGGGAAGCCTGCGTGCATTTTTACCATGAATGCAGAGCACGCGGTATCCATATCAATTCGCCAGATTGGTATTACCTCAACGGTTCAAACAAATGCGGTATGGGGTATCGCGAAACGAATTTCAGCTTGCCTCGCGAGCGGCAAATTCTAATTTCCCGGCAGAATATCTACGATGGCACCTATGAAAAAACACCGAGTATGGGCTGGATGTTCGTCCCCTTGGTAGAGTACCACGGCGGTGGACAAGCCGCGACATTTGAGCCGCTTTGCGATCACCTTGATGACTACGAATCACATCTTGCACAGAACTTCGGCAGCGGTGTGATTGCATGTTATCGCGGTCCCCGGCTTTTTGATACTGAACAGACGAAAGTTGTCGTTAAGAAATGGGTTGACTTCTACAAAAAGTATCGCCCAATATTGGATTCTGACTTGATTCACGTGCGCCGTCCAGATGGACGTTCCATTGATTGTGTACTCCACGCCAACGCGCAAATCAGTCCTTGTGGACTCGCGATGCTCTATAATCCTACGCGGACAGAGCAACAGATCACTTTGAAATTGCCCCTCTATTATACTGGATTGTCTGAAACTGCCAAGATTCGTGAAAAAGAAGGAGAACCCAAACTGTACAAAATTGACCGAAATTACAACGTTGAGATTCCAATTAAGATGGAGGCGAAGAGCGTTAGTTATCTCGTTATTGAATAAGAAATATGAGCATACTCGTAAACAAAAATACAAAAGTAATTGTTCAAGGTATAACAGGACGTTCAGGACGTTTTCACACAGAACATTGTGTAGATTACGGCACGCAAATTGTTGCTGGTGCAGTTCCCGGTAGAGGTGGAACTGATGTCAACGGCATCCCTGTATACGACACCGTGGCAGAGGGAATTGCAGAAACAGGGGCAGATACCTCTCTTATTTTCGTTCCCGCGCGTTTCAATGCAGCGGATTCCATCATGGAAGCTGCTGATGCGGGAATTGAACTTATAATCTGCATTTCTGAACATATCCCTGTCCTTGATATGGTGAAGGCGAAAGCCTTTCTCCATGGCAAACAGACACGGTTAATCGGTCCGAACTGTCCGGGCATTATTACACCCGGCGAGTGTAAAATCGGTGTGATGCCTGCGTTTGCTTATTCTCCCGGTAATGTTGGCATCGTCTCTCGAAGTGGCACTTTAACCTATGAAGCCGCCTATCAATTGAAACAACTCGGCATTGGGCAGTCTACCTGTGTTGGTATCGGTGGCGACCCTGTGATTGGGACAAACTTCGTTGATGTTCTCAAACTTTTTGAGGAAGACGATGACACGCATGCCGTTGTCTTAATTGGGGAAATTGGCGGAACGGCTGAGGAAAAGGCTGCGCAGTTCGTGGAGAACGAAATGACAAAACCGGTGGTCGGTTTTATCGCTGGACAAACTGCGCCACCGGGCAAACGGATGGGACACGCGGGCGCAATCATCTCTGGTGGACAAGGCACCGCTGCAGATAAAATTACATCACTAAAAGCCGCTGGAATTGCTGTTGCAGACGACCTCACTACCATCGGCGAAACCGTGGCAGAAGTCTTGGCTTAAGCCGGATTTTTCATCTGGATTTAAACTATGAAAAAAGACATCGTCTACTTACACACTAAAAAACAGCCGCAACCCATCACCGTACTAACCTGTTACGACTATCCCACTGCTTGCATGCAGGATGATGCAGGTATTGACATCGTATTTGTTGGGGATAGCGTTGGCACTAACATCCTCGGCTATAAAAGCGAGATGGAGGTAACGATGGCAGATATGCTGCATCACCTAAAAGCAGTCCGCCGCGGTGTAACAGATGCCTACCTTCTCGTTGATATGCCCTACGCCTCTGACTGCAATGTGAAGCAAGCCGTTACTAATGCGAATCTCTTCTTAGACAACGGTGCTGATGGTGTTAAATTGGAAGGTGGGACAGAAAAAATCCCCATTGTTACCGCACTCACCGAGCAGGGAATAGAGGTCTGTGCACATATCGGACATAACCCACAAATTCACGGCACCAAAGCGGCGACACACGGAAAAACATTCGCCAAAGCGAAGGAACTTATTCAAACCGCATCGGCACTTGCAGATGCAGGTGCAAAACTCATCGTCCTTGAGAAAATCACTGAAGAGATTAGCCAAATCATCACGGACACCCTTGACATTCCTACCATCGGCATCGGGGCAGGCAGATTCTGTGATGGACAGGTGCTCGTTATCAACGATATTTTAGGGATAGGTACCCCATTCAAACACGCCAAACGATATCAGGATTATAACCAACTCACTTTAGAGGCGATATGCAGTTACAAGCAGGAAGTAGAAAACGGAGATTTTCCAACAGATACCAACGTTGCACACATCGCCTCTGACAAGTTAGCACGGGTTCAAAAGTGGTTGAAATCAGAACGTTAATACATCTCTGCTTATTTTCTCTGCCGATCCGAACCCTTAAGAACTTCATCCCAATCCCACACAAGAATTGTGCTGTCTTGCCCTGTGCTAACAAGTGTTTTGCCATCAGGTGAGAATACCAGTGTCTCTACTGGTATTGAATGTCCATCAAGTGTGGTGAGTTTGTCCCCAGTTTCAATATCCCATAGTTCAATTCCACCGTTCCTAAGTCCACTAACAAGCACGGTACTATCTGGCGCAAACACTAACGTTTCAACACCGCCGTCAATTTCCATCAGAAGCGTCAGTTTATTACTTCCCATTACGTAGATTCGGTCATTACTTCCCGCGGCGAGCAGAACACCATTTGAAGAGAATGACAAAGTTTTAATCTGTTCCCGTCTCGGATTCTGCACTGTAAACGAAGTTAACACAACACCTCTTTCCGCATCCCACATCTGAATCTGCCCTCCATAAGTTCCACTAACAAGCTTCCTCCCGTCTGGAGAGAATATCAAAGCACTTATTATTTCTGAGGTTGGTGGTGGAAATCCCCCGGGTGGCCATATCAAATTACCATCTTGATCAATATTCTGTTCAGCTGATAGGGGTATATTAAAAAAAGTATCTGTTTCCGTATTCCACACGCGAATAATGTTGTAACTGCTGAAAGCCACCGCTTTACCCTGAGGTGAAAAAACAATTTCTAAGGCAAAAACTCCTGTTTTTAAGTTCGTCAACTCACGCCCCGTCCGGACATCAGTCAAACGAAGAGAGCTATCTGAAATTAGTTCGGAAAAAGGGTGTCCCGAACCTCCCTCAAAAAGCACATTACCTTCTCCTCCGATGCTGGCAAACTTTGCGCCATCAGGTGAAAACGTCGAAGTCGTCAACAAATCCAGATTTCCTATAGTCTGGAATTCAGAAATCTTTGATGTCTTCAGATCCCAAAATGTAATTACGCCGTTAAACGCAACACTCGCGAGTGTTGTGTTATCTTTCAAGAAAGCAACTGCTTTTATCCGCTTCGTGTGTCCAGTGATACGTGTCGGCAATCGATTCCTCGTTTCTGTATTCCAAAACAGCACAGCGCCATCTGTACTCGCACTGGCGAGTGTTGTGCCATCTGGTGAGAACGTTAGCGCAGCGATACCATTGATATGTCCGGTCAACCTTCCCAGCAGTCTTCCAGTGGCGGTATCCCACAACTGCACCGTCTTATCGGTGCTCCCGCTGGCAAGCATTTTCCCATCTGGAGAGAAAGCCAACACGTTTGTCCAACCTGTTTGTTTTCGGAGAATGTTTCGAAGGATGATTGGTTTGTCATTACTTGTAGTATTCCATAATCGCACTGTTGTATTTGTGCTTCCATTTGTGTTCTTGCTTACACTGGCGAGGCGCGTACCATCGGGAGAAAATACCAAGGCGATAACATGTTTATTTTCACCTATTTCATCAAAGATAGGTAACATCTTACCAGTCGTTACGTCCCACAACTCTATTTTCGAGTGCTTCCCTCCAATCGCAAATTTATCATGTGTAAGCGTGTAGGGTTCAGGGATGATGATTCTCTTTTCAGATCGTTTTTCGAAATTCTTAACGGTGCTTTCTCCGGTTTCAATATCTAACTTTCTAATTGTGTTTCCCCAAACGCCCACACTGGTAAGAACTTTCCCATTTTCAGAGAATCGTAACACTGAGGCAGACGAAAGAGCATCATTGAGTGACACTTCCTGACCAGTCGCTACTTCCCATATCTGGAGTTCTTTTCTACTGAATTTGCCAACGGCGCCAAATCTGCCACCACCGTTTGCAAGAAAACGTCCATCTGGCGAAAATGAAAGGGATTGGCACCTGCCTGGGAACATGGATACTTCTTTGCCTGTTTTCACGTCGTAAAGCCACACACCGATTTCACTGCCCACAGCGAATAATGTGCCATCTGGCGAGAATTGTAGTACATTAATCCCGCCTTTGCCCAAACGCGCTTTTGCCTCTTTCGGCAATTCCCATTTTGTATAATCTTCCGCTATTTCGTCTGCTTGTGCTTCTGCAACTGCTGCAGGAGTATCATTAGGTTGCTTTTCAGGGTTATTCCGCTTCCCCAGTGCACTGACGTCCCCTATTTGCATCCGGACATCTGGTTTAGATTCCAAATTCACGACTATAGGAGCTTCAATAATATCAATCGTCATCTCCGAGTTGGCATCAAAATTATAGGGTTCCTGAAAACGAGTCAAGTATTTGCTATTTCCAAAACCGAGCATTAGCAACACCACTACTAACGTAGAAGCAGCAACTGCCCACGGCACTAACGGTTTACTACCGGACGGTGCAGCGGGTTTGATACGCGAAATCTCTTGCATGATGTTTTCAGTAAGATTCGGTGTGATTTTGAAATTGTCTAAAGCCTCTCTTATCATCGTTTCCTCCTTTTGTAGACGCTGCTGTGCGCGGCGCAGACGGCTCTTAATCGTATTTGCCGATACGCCGAGGAAAGCACCGATTTCTGTACACGACATTTCTCCGAAGTAGTGTAACGTCATGACAGTGCGTTCACTCTCCTCAAGTTTCGCAAGCAGTTTTTTGACGACATTGCGTTGTGTTTCTATAGTGATCTGCTCATTTTCCACAACGACATGCTCGGAATAGGTCACTTTTTCAGGCTGTGCAACATCCATGCCTTCCAACAATTGCCTCCGCAAATGCTTTTTACGCAACCATGTGCTGCAGCGGTTTGTAGCAATCACATAAAGCCAGCTTGCAAAACGCTGCGGTTTCTTCAACGTTCCGAGTTCCTGATACGCTTTCAGGAATGTATCCTGCGTAATCTCTTCGGCAATATGGAAATCTTCGATTTTTCGCCACACAAGCGCGTGAACCTGCTTTTGATATTTTTCTACAAGTTCCGCGAAGGCGGTATCATCACCATCAAGAATACGGTGGATTAATTGTACATCGTTGTTTTTCATAGATCACCTCCGATTTCACCCTATAGTGACGCCACGAAACGGTGAAACGGGTGCATAATTCTGCGAATAGGAGTGTGTTTAGATAAGAGAGTAAGAGATTTATTTTACAGATATGAAATCTAAAGGGAAATTATAGCGGACTCTATCAAAAGTATCGTCCGTTAGCAGATTATATTTCTTCTGTTAGTAGAATTATACCATAAATCTGGTTTCTGGGAGGGATTTTCCAAAAGAATTAGATTTCCATGGAAAGTTCTTAGATCGGGACTTACGTTAAGTTTGATTGCACGTTATCCTTTTGAAATACATAGCGCGGAAGGGACATGATAAATTGTGTAACTCTATTTCTTACACTGCCAGTTCTTAGGTGAGGCAACAATATTCAACTGCCTAAACACCTTTTATTTTTCCTACCGATCCAAACCTTTAAGAACTTCATCCCAATCCCACAAAAGAATTGTACCATCACCCCCTGCACTAACAAGCGTTTTTCCATCTGACGAAAATGAGAAACAACCAGGTGAAGCCGTGTGTCCATCAAGTGTAGTTAGTACATCGCCGGTAACTACATCCAGTAATTGAATTCCACCGCCATAATTACTGATAATAAGCACATTATTATCCGGTGAAAACATCGATCCACCCGAAAATAAATCGGGACCAGAGAACACTTCCTTAAAATGGGGTTGTTTCGGACTCCCCAACAGATGAATCTGTCTCTGATATACAACAGCAAGTAGGGAACCATCTGAAGAGAATGTCACATTCACAAGGGCTCCCGAATTCGGAGGCCGCGTTTCAAAAAAGGAAGTTAAGTGAACCCCAGTTTCGGCATCCCACATCTGAACTTTTTCGTCACTGGTTCCTGCTACAAGTTTATTACCGTCCGGAGAGAAGGCAGCAGCCCTGATCCATGCAGATTGATCTGAGAAATGGATATCAAGAATTTTATCTGTTTCTGTATTCCACAAGCGAATTTTACCGTAGGTATGACTGTGAGCACTGAATGCTAACGTTTTTCCATCAGGAGAAAATGTTAGGTGGGGTGTAACATTTTCATTGAAATACGTTAAGCTGGTCAACTCACGTCCGGTCATGACATCTATCAAGCGAATCAGATAAGTCATTTCCAGAGGGGCATTCGGGTCGTTTTGTATACCCATGCTAGCGAGTTTTGTACCATCAGGTGAAAACGCCAATGGGATAGCCTCTAACCAATCCTTTGTATTCTCAAAAGCAGCTTTAGTCCGGTGTGTGGTTATTTGTGATGTCTCCAAATCCCGTAAAGTGATTATTCCGATAAAATCGACACTCGCAAGTGTGGAACTATTATTCAAAAAACTTGTGCTTATTACCCAAGATGAGTGTCCGGTAATGTTAGACTGTAATGGATCTCCTGTTTTGATATTCCAATACTGTACAATACCATCTTCACTTGCACTCGCGAGTATGCTGCCATCTGGTGAAAACGCTAAATTGTTAACAAAATTGATATGTCCTCTAAAGGTTGTGATCAATTCACCGGTGGTAGTATCCCATAATTTCACATTCTGATCTTCTCCACAGGCAAGGATTTTTCCATCCGGAGAGAATAACAGGACAGTTGGACCTCCAAATAACTCCGTAATGGATAACAAAAAAGCTCGACTTAGCGATTGTTTTTGGAGGAGGATAGGTTCATTGTTGCCTGTAGTATCCCATAAACGTACCGTTTTATCTAATCTTCCACTGGCGAGGTACGTACCATCCGGTGAAAATGCCAAGGATATAACACGGTTTAAATCTGGCCCTATAAAACTCTCTGCTTGAATCCTTTCTGCTGGTCCTGTGAGTGTAGACACCTTTTTGCCAGACTTTGAGTTCCACAACTCAAGTATTCCACTATTTTCTGCTATCGCAACTTTGTCGTGTGTGAGTGCGTAGACTTCACGGGAACGTAAATCAGGTCGATTTTCAATCTTCTTAACATTACTCTTTCCGGTATCTGTATCTATCCAACATATAGTGTCTCCTGAATTATTCAGACTGACAAGTGTCTTGCTGTCTTTAGAGAACCAAAACACAGATGCAGCAGGCAGCGAATCGTGTAGCGTAACTTTTTGACCTGTAGCTACCTCCCACAACTGGAGTCCTGTTTCGTAGCGGCCGCCGTCAGACCCCCCAGTTGAGTCCCCTCCGCCATTTACGAGAATACGTCCATCTGGTGAAATTGCAAGTGATTCACATCTTCCCGGGAATAGCGATATCTCCTTACCAGTGTTTACATCGTACAACCATACACCGATTTCACTACCAACAGCAAGTTGGGTGTCATCCGGTGAAAATTGCATATCATTAATCCCACCTTTTCCCAAACGCGCTTTCGCCGCTTTCGGTAAATGCCATTGTGTGTAATCTTTCACGGTTTCCTCCATTTGTGTTTCTTCAGTTAATGTTGCGATGTTATCATTCGGCTGCTTTTCAGGATCATTTAGTTTTACCGATGCGTCGGTATTTTTGATTTGCGTTCGCATATCAGGTTCGGACTCCAAGTTCGCGACTATAGGCGCATCAATTATGTCAACTTTCATCTCCGAGTTGGCATCAAAACTATAAGGTTTCTGAAAACGTGCCAGGTATTGGTGGTTTCCAAAACCGAGCATTAGCAACACTACTACTAACGTGGAAGCAGCAATTGCCCATGGCATTAACGGTTTACTACCAGATGGAGCGTCAGGTTTTGTTTGTGAAATCTTACGCATGATGTTTTCCGTGAGATTTGGTGTAATTTTGAAATTGTCTAATGCCTCTCTTATCATCGTTTCCTCCTTTTGTAGACGCTGCTGTGCGCGGCGCAGACGGCTTTTAATCGTATTTGCTGATACGCCAAGAAACACGCCGATTTCTGTACACGACATCTCTCCGAAGTAATGTAACGTCACTATAGTTTGGACAGTTTTATCCTGTCAGGACTTCCGATCAGGAGTTAAATATGGTTTGTCCACACTCTTGCATCTCTGAATTCTGTTGGAAATCACTGTCCTTTAGCCATTATTTTTGAAATAATCGTCCAAATATGTCCATCTGCTCATTTTCAGGTAGAGTCTTCAACTATTTTTAGGTTTTTCTTTGAGTTTTGCTTTGGATCGTAACTCACAGAAAAACATTGTTGTTGGAAACATCGTTGCAAATAAGCGGTCATCAACCCGCGTGTGAGATATTTCGGTTTATACCAATGCATATTTAGTGCCAGTAGCACGTCTTGGACTTCAAGAGACACATCGTCTATATTTGTTTCCGATGCTGTGTTAGTCGCTGTGTTTGTGAAAATGAGTTGTGTGAGACAGGCTGCGACAAAACTGAGTTGAGCAAACCGGTTCAAACTCTTGCGGTTTCGGAGTTGATATGTATCAAAACCGAAGTTCTGTTTGACATCTCGGAATGTGGTTTCAATCTGCCACCGATTCCTATAGTGTTGGATCAACTCGTCTACCGGACGCTCTAAATCAGAGGTGAATAAACAAAAATAGCGATAGGGTTTAGACTTCTTTGGGCGTGTGCGTATCACAACGAGCCGGACATCTACCGGACACATCTTTGTCCGCACGATTTTGTCTGCGACAGAAAGGGTCTTGTTTTTCACGATGATATCTCTATACTGCAGATAGGGTAGATGCACACGACCTCCATAACGTTTCGGGTCTACCTTGTCCCTGTTGCTTGGGTGGCTTGGGTATATAATAGAACACAGCATTTGACTTTGTGCGACAAAGTAAATGATGTCCTTGTGAAAGGATTTGTGTAAACACCTTGCGTCTATTAAAGCCTCTGTCAAAGACGATCAGACCCGCAGGCATCTGAGCACAGATACGCTTGAGCACTGCAAGACTACTATCCCGTTTTTTGCCCGGACACATCACCCGAGCAGCTAACGGAAACAGACGCACCCCTTGTGGTGTTTCACAGAGCCAACCGATAGCACCGAACTCGTGTCCGTGATGGAACTTCGATTGGTTCTTGTTCCGTTTGTTATACCGGGTGTTTATGAAGAAATGCGTGCCATATTGCTGAAGTCCATCAGTGATAGAATGGGTTTCATCATAGACATAGACACCTTTATTGAAAACGGATTGAACTTGTTGTGTCAATACTGATGTGACTTTATCAACACACCATACGCTACGAGAGAGAAACTTCGGTAGAGGCCAATAGGTTGTTGATTGTTCTGTTGATAGATATATCTGTGTCATTGTGCCACGATGCGGAGTATTTATCAAACCCAAGACAAAAGTGCGAAAATGGTTGAAGTTTTTATACTTGAAGTGATGTTGATATTCTGATAACATAGAATCTAAGCGGGGAAGAGGGTCCATTTTAATTATCCTTTTAGAAAAATATATATTGAAAGGATACCCTCTTTTCTGCTTTTTGTCTCTAAAAAACTTAAAATTGTCCAAAACTTAAAATTGTCCAAACTATAGTAACTGTTATAACTTTACTATAGTTTGGACAATTTTTAGGGTTCTTGAGTAATAGTTTGGATTCATAGAAACACTTTTGACATCAATATTGTTTTATTGGGACACCTTTCGCCCCAAATGAAGATTAAAAAATAAATTGGGTAATTGTGCGAAATCTGTTATGCTATTGAAAAAGGAGGAAAAGTGTTATGGCCAAACGCCACAAACTTCATCTCAGTGATGAACAACTCCAAGAACTTCGCCACCTCCGCGATACGGGCGAACCCGCGTATTTACGCGAACGCGCCGCCGCCTTATTGAAAATAGCTGCGGGTTTATCTCCGCATAAGGTCGCCCAAAGCGGTCTGTTGAAAAAACGCAAGCCAGACACCGTCTATACGTGGCTTCGACACTACCGTGAACACGGAGTGATGGGTCTGCGACATAAACCCGGTAAAGGCAGAAAACCGGCTTTCGCTCCGTTGTCGGAGGAAGATGCAGAATCAGAACTCCAAGCCTCTGTGTGTCGCGATCCGTCCCTGCTACCCCCGCATGAGACACGCTGGACGCTTTGCACCCTCGGTATCTCTGTGTCTTGGCTAAATGGTATGTCAATACCCGGGGTGCGAAGTGTCCTCTGCCGTCTCGGCATCAGTTATAAGCGTGGCAGACCCTATATGCGTAGTCCCGATGTTGAATATACCCAAAAACTCGTCTCTGTCAAACAAGCTTTAGAACAAGCTGCGCAACATCCAGAAACACACGTTGCGTTTTACCAAGATGAG
Source organism: Candidatus Poribacteria bacterium (assembly GCA_965237835.1). GTDB lineage: Bacteria > Poribacteria > WGA-4E > WGA-4E > WGA-3G > MSPOR6. The sequence continues at coordinate 4,962,555 of OZ250160.1, forward strand.
TTTTCCTTTCGACGACAGCCGACGGTCGCAAAAGATTGGACGCTGACCGGCACGAAGCACCCACTCGCCCACCAAAGCATTGATGACGATAAGACCTGCTATGGCATCGGTGCCCTCAACGCACACACGGGCGATCTGGTTTATCAACAAATAGAAAGTGCCACCGTCGTGGCAACACATGCGCTTTACTCCGAAATCTGTCTCCGGTATCCCAACGCTGAGCGTATATTCTTGATCCAAGACAATCGACCTGTTCACTTGCATCCAAACTTATTGGCAGCATTGCTACCGCAGACATCGTCGTTTCATAAACCCCTACCACCGAGTTGGAAGGGCAAACTTTCAAAGAAAATAGGCGAACTTGCTAAGTTGCCGATTGAAATACTGCAACTCCCGACTTACGCCCCATGGACGAATCCGATTGAGAAGTTGTGGCGGTGGGTGCGGCAGTCGGTTTTACATCTGCATCGGCTTGTTGATGACTGGCAAGCCCTTCAACAACGAGTCACGGCATTCATGCAACAGTTTCGAGGCGGTTCAAAAAAACTCCTACGATATGTCGGATTATTACCCGTTTAATTTTTTAATCTTCATCTGGGGCTAAAGAGGGTTTGTTCACAATGTCCCTATAGACATTCCGCCCCCGCTGGGGCTGCTCTTGCTTGCACCTGAAATTCTTTTTCTGTGAGTTACGTTCCCATCCGAAACTCAATGAAAAATCAGCAACACTTGAAAACACAACATGAAACAGATAGAAATTGTCCAAACTATAGTAACTTTAGGACATCCCCCTATTTATTCAACTATTTTTTGGCGAAGGTATTGATCTACGCGAACCAAAGTTAAACTTGATTAATTAGAGAGGTTCCAGTCATGTCAGAAATTAAATGTATATATTGGTATAATAGAGATAGATTTTCAGAGATTAATTTTGGTGGTTGGAGTATCGTTATGGAAGGTATTAATCATGATTTTCTAATAGAGGTTGCTACAAACTTTGATTTGGACATAGAAATAGCGTCATGGTATGAACCTCCTCGTGAAACAAATTCCCAAACACCCGAAACAACTTTGCAAAGGCGTGATACAACCGTTTACATTTTGAAATACTCTCAAGAACAAGAACTTAAAACCAACGGAGAAATCCAATCTATCTATTGGTATTATCAGGATAAGTTGGTAGAAATCCATTTTGGTGGTTGGAGTATAGCAATGGAAGGTCTTGACCGTCATTTTACCGTGGTACTAGACCAAAACGCTGGGGTACCTATCTCAATAGCACCTCGTTATGTTCCACCTGAAGGAGTAAATTCCCATGAACCCGATATAATTCAGCGAGAACGTGGTGTATCTGTCTATATCTGGAAATATCCTAATCATCCCGACTATATCCGAACCGACCTTAACCTCTAACTATAATGAATATATAAATAATTTGACATTATTTTTCACATCTGTTACTCTGTTTATCTTATGAGATATTTAATAAATTTTCCGGGGATGATTTCAGTCTTATTCTACCTTGAAAGACTTTATGCCTAATATTTTCGCTTCTTAATTTGCTTCTAAATCGGTCTTTTAGTTTGGGCAATTCTACCTCAACACATTCTCGCACGATGTCTGCGAAAGAGACATTAAGCCGTTGTGATTCTTCCCTTATTTTCTCCGTGAAAGAGATAGATTTTTGAACACTCAATCGTTCTCTCATAATCCAGTCCTCATCTATGTTCATATATACTTTATATAATATATAATTTTGTGTAATTTGTCAACCCGAAAGTGGTTTATTTTTTCAATGATTTTTTCTTGAGATTGTTGTATTTTCATGATAGTATAGTGTTTGATAATCACCATTATGTTAGACTTCTTAATGTTTTTAGATTCAAAACCCGTCGCAATACTTGCATTCGTGCTAATGTCTTTTGGGATAAACCTATATTTTGATGGGTTCGCTGATGGACAAAAGCATTCTGAAATAGAAACCGAAATTTTACCATAAGGGCAGGCGCGGGTGACCGCAAACGCGATTTTATTTATGCCGAAAAGCAGAAAAACCAAACGGAATATTATCACACTAGAACTTACGCAGTTTTGAATATTATTGAAGGATTAGAGAGTTGTTGTTGTCCATAATCATCCAATAAACTTTGTTTAAGTTGGTAAATCGTTTGAGTGGTTTTCCGGGCAACACGCTTCAAACAGACCCAGACATGGAAACAACACGCAATATGGTTTCGTTGGGCACGCAGTGGACGACATTGACACTTGCCAATACCGGTTATCTGTTTGATCTCACGATGAAGTTGCTCAATCTTCCAGCGAACCTGACACTGTTGTTTTGTCGCGGTCGCATCCGATTGAGATAAATCATTTGACACAATATATTCCGTGCGTCCTGTATCAGACACAATCCGGAACAACTTCACTTGATGCCCTTTCGGAAACCTTTTGATATGCACGCGTTTACCCCGTGTCGTTTCTGGTAGAGACCAAGATAAATTTTGGACTTGCTGGTGCGGTTCAACGCCATCAGTATCATTCACAAGCCGGTTGCGTTAATGACTTTTTTGTCGCTACCACTCCATTGAGGGTAGACGACTTCAATTAGTTTCGAATATATTTTAGACAGCACAACATCGTCAAAAATCAGGTATCCATCTTTATCAAACTCAATATCCGGTTCGACGGATTTCCAGAGTTCGCTTGAAGGAATGCTTTCGTTTCTCAGGAAACGGTTGAGTTGATCGTGGTTCCACTTATGCGTCCGATCAGCAAAATAAGTTTGAGTAAAATTCGTAAAACTTGCTAACAAAAATTGACAATAATCGGAATATAAACTTTGCTTCTTTTCAGAGAGTGTAAATGTAGTCATAATAGAATAGTCCAACACAATTCTATATTATTGCGTAAGTCCTGTTGCTATAATATTTCTAACTTAGAGATCCAATAATCTGAAAGTGACGTTTTACCTACTAGTGCTGTGTCCACTCTAAAATTGCAGATTGTCCGTCGGGTAGAGCGCAGCGAAACCTGACTTTTCGGACTTGATAACGGGCTGCATGTCGGGTTTCGCAAGCTCTACCCGACGGACAATTTGAATGTAGACACAGCACTAGGACGGGTAGAGCAAAGGGAAACCCATAACTGTCAATTTAAGGAAAGACGCGTTTGTCCTCGCGCAATTCATTGCGCCTCGGACAGAAGAGAATTATGCATCTTCCGGATACATACCTGCTATTACATTAGCATACTTTTCGATGATAACGTTCCGTTTCAACTTCAGTGTCGGGGTCATCTCATCTTCTTCCTGAGAGAATTCCTTTTCAAGAAGTGCGAACCGCCGGACCTGTTCAAAGTCAGCGAAATCTGTCAAACGTTCTCGAATCTCACGCTGAATGAGTTGTTGAACTTCGCGCGTTTTCAGCATCTCAGGAAGGTGAGACGAATCAACACTGTTCTCCGATGCCCATGATTTGAGAGCACCAAAATTCGGCACAATCAATGCAGCGATATTTTTCCGTTCATTTCCTACCAACATTATCTGATCAATAAAGGGACTTTGCACCAGTTGGCTCTCTATCGGTTGCGGTGCTACATTCTTACCGTTGGATAGCACAATAATGTTCTTCTTCCTGTCAGTAATTTTGATAAACCCATCCTCATCAATGATACCGATGTCGCCAGTGTAGAACCATCCATCTGCATCAATAGCCTCTGCGGTCGCGTCTTCATTGTTGAAATAACCCTTCATGATGTGAGGTCCGCGGGTTAAAATCTCACCATCTTCAGCGATTTTCACTTCAATACCAGGGATTGGCACACCAACAGTCCCGAACTTCCATTTCTTAAGATGATTTAAACTGATGACAGGTGAAGTTTCTGTTAAGCCGTACCCTTCCAGAATCAGAATACCCGCTGCATGGAAAAACTCGGCAATTGACTGTGGCAGCGCGGCACCACCTGATATGAAAAACCTGAGTTGTCCGCCAGTGGCAGCTTTTAATTTAGCAAAAACGAGTTTGTCCGCGATGCACTGTTGTAATTGCCAAATCGCAGATGGCTTTTTCCCCTGCTGAATCTTTGAACTCACAGTTGAACCGACCGAAACACCCCATCTGAAAATCTTCTGTTTCAGGGACGAACCTGCCTGCACAGCGCGTAAAACCCTATCATGCATCGTTTCATAGAGGCGTGGCACGCTAAGCATTACTGTGGGAGAAACCTCCTGCATATTCTGTGCAACTGTGAAGGTGCTTTCAGCATAAGCTATCTTTGCACCAGAGAATAGCGGCACATAGTGTCCACCAAGCCTTTCAAAAACATGTGATAATGGAAGGAAGGATAACAACACGTCTGTATCACTGACATCAATTAGCGATTTTGCCGCGTTATAATTGGATAAAAAATTTGCATGCGTTAGCATGACACCTTTCGGGTTACCAGTAGTGCCGGAGGTATAGATGATCGTAGCGATGTCGTCTTCGTTATTGTCTTCCGCTTCAGGGACATCCGCCTCTTTGCCTTGACGACAAACTTCCTTAAATTCTATCACACCTTCAGGAACTTCATCTTCTATGTCATTATAGATAATAATCTGTTCAAGTGATGGCACCTCATCTCGGATTGCGATGACCTTCTCCAACTGATCTTTGGTAGACACACAGATAACTTTTGATCCGGAATCTTTGAGAATATATCCGACCTGCGCCGCAGTCAACGTTGAAAACATCGGCACGTTAATTGCACCGGCTTTAAGGATACCGAAGTCCGAGATTGCCCACTCTGGTCGATTTTCGGATAGAATGGCTACTCTATCCTCCTTTTGAACTTCCAATACCTTCAACCCTTTACTGAAAGCATCCACCGATTCACCAAATTCGGTGTAAGACATATCTTGATATGTTCCATCTTTCGGTTTATGTGCTAATGCGGGTTTGTTGCCGTACTTCTGAACTGATTGCTCAAACATAGATATCAGTGTCATATATTGTCTCCCTGCTGTTTTGCGGAAATTCTACCATATTGTGTGATGCGAGTCAAGTTAAACGATTCGGGCTGGACAAATCAAAATATACCTAAAAAATACAAGGGACTATGAATTATCAGGTTTCCCGCTACAAAACCTCGCCTTTCAAGGCGGGGATGTAGTAGTGGCTAAGACCTCTCTATTGTTGAAAAAAACTTGACAAACGTCTTAAAATGTTGTAAACTTGTTTTATGAAGTTGACAGGTATATCAAGCGTCACTGCTTGGTGGCGTGCCTGTCTCCCACTTAATAGGGGATAAACGCTTGATACTTGATGTGCTATAGTGCGAAACACTACGTATAAACTTTTTCATGAGAAAGGTCTGAAACGATTGCATGATGACTTGAATATCTGTGGTATTGTGCGGAATCACTTTCTTGGCTTGTTGATGCGTTATTATCGTCGTTATCGTAAATCTCTTTCTTATGGTCAGATGTCTAAGCATCTAACAAAACTGAAGTCTTTAGAGCGATATAAGTATTGGCATATTCCATATTCATGGTGTGTGCAAAATGTTTTGAAGCGTCTATCACGAAGTTTTACAGAAATGTCTACGGATAAAAGAGGACATCCGCGTTTCAAATCGTGTAAAAAACATAAAGGCATGACCTTCTCTGGTGAACAAGTGCGAATAGAAAAGGTATTGGATGCGCAGAAAAAGGCAAGAAATCACCCGACGTATAAAATCAGATTGAATAAGCATTGGTATCGCTTTGCTTTACATCGTGAAATAAAAGGTGCTATCAAACAAGTTCAAGTTACAAGGGACGCACTGGGAGACATCTATATTACGCTCACTGAAGATTATAGTGAAGTCATTCCTGAACCCAAGACTGGTAAAGCGGAAGGGTTCGATTTTGGGATCAAAGACTTCTTGACTGGCAGTGATGGTAAAAGATACGGGTCTCCGATGTTCTACAAACAAAACGCTAATAAACTGACAAAAGCACAACAGCAGCATTCCCGAAAAGCCAAAGGTTCTAATAATAAAGAGCGTTCACGAAAGTGTATAGCCCGTATGCATAAAAAGACTACTAATCAAAGAACAGATCATCATTGGAAACTTGCTATAGACCTGTGCCGCAACTTTGATACAATGTTTTTTGAGGATTTGAACCTTGAAGGTATGAAACGTCTTTGGGGAAAACAGATTTCGGATCTTGCCTTTGGTGAGTTTATGCTAAAACTCAAATGGCAATCTAAAAAACGGATACGCTCGGTTTTGAAGATTGACAAGTGGACACCTTCTACCAAGTGCTGTTCTGTGTGTGAATATCACAACAAAAATCTCACTCTCGCAGATCGTCAATGGACCTGCCCAAGCTGTGATACACATCTTGACAGAGACCATAACGCTGCAATAAACATTCTTAAGGAAGGGGTAGCTTCCTTTGGATTAGCAGTTGTCAGTCCTATCATCCTGTCTAACAGGATCGTAGGCATCTGTGTTGAGGCGTCTAGTCCGCTTCTGAATGCCACAAATGCTTTCGCATAAACCTGCGGAAGCCTCGCCCTTTAGGGCGGGGTCTATCACAAACTTGCAGGTTATGGTGTTCATTGCTATAATAAACAATATGACACTGCTTGAAGCGATTTTTCTCGGTATTTTACAAGGATTAACCGAATTCCTACCTGTTAGTAGTTCAGGACATCTTGTTTTAGCACAAAAATATCTCGGATTGAATGAACCTATGGTTTTTTTCGACGTGATGTTACACGTAGGGACATTGGCTGCAGTACTTGTCGTATATCGTGGCGCAATTGCAAGATTAGTGTTAGGTGGATTTTCAACGTTTGGAGACAAGCAGTTTTATCGAAAGCCGATAGTTACGGTCAGGTCTTCACAAGAACTCATGTTTATTTGGTTGATATTGCTCGGATCTATTCCGACTGGCATTATCGCTGTCCTGTTTAAGACACAGTTGGAGTCCCTCTTTAATGAAGTACGACTTGTTAGCATGATGCTAATTCTCACAGGTATTATACTTCAATTACCTCGGCTTCGCAAACGGGACACGGATAGTCCCGATTCCACTATAGAAAAAGAAAAACTAAAAACGTGGCAGGCACCACTAATTGGAATAGCACAAGGTTGTGCCATTACTCCCGGTATATCGCGTTCTGGGTCAACAATTTCGCTTGGGTTATTTTTGGGAATTCCAGCAAAAACTGCCGCAGAATATTCCTTCCTTCTCTCAGTCCCCGCCATTCTTGGTGCAGTAGCACTTAAAATTAGTGATATTGGAGACACCACAATTCCAATCGGCATCATGGCTGTAGGAATGCTCACCTCATTTATAGTTGGGTATGTCGCGCTGCGGTTTTTACTGGTCATGTTGAACCGAGGTAAATTCTCACTGTTTTCCTATTATTGCATCGCCTTAGGGCTCATTTCGCTCTTCGTTGCCCTAATCCAATAGGTAGCGACACATCCAAGCACTTTTTTGTGATAGTTTCGGACATCAACTGTCAAACCGATGCTGTTTAATATATCGCAAATCTCATTTTCACTTTGTAATGTGTTTCGGATCCATTTTTTCCCTGTGCATCTATAAATTAGACTGGCGAGATACATCTGTAAAGGTTTCAGCCTGAAGCGTTTGAGATATCGTAGTGGGAATCCCAAGCCGTGTCCAGAAATAGCGAGGCAGCCACCCGGTTTTAGAACACGTACGAGTTCTGTTAAGGCGACTGTATCATCAGGCACATGCGGTAAAACAAGGAAACAGGTTACCAGATCAAAAGTTTCATCCGCAAAAGGTAGACAAGGGAGCGAACCACGAATAAAGTCGGGAAATTTTGAAAGTGGGTCTATTAATTTTTCGATTTTAGATCGTCCAATAGTTAAGAAAGTCTCATCCACGTCAACACCGATAAGGAGCTGCGGATTGCCTGCAGATAAGGCAGCAAGCAGATTTCCTGGTCCACATCCGACATCCAATACCCTTTTGTCAGCAGCCTTGATATTGAGCGTGTTAAGCTGCTTACGTGTTACACCTTGCTCTAATTCGTGATAAGCGTTCTGGATGTAGGCACGGTGCCATTTTGTTATTTTATTGTTGTCCATAATAAAGTACTTATCCATCTACTCAGACGTTGTGGTATTGTCGTCAGTTCTGCGCGAAAACGGATGAGTCCAGCATCATCACTGATCGGAATTACTTTCAGTTGATACGGTGGAGTATCAAATCTGTTCCATCCTATATCTGTGGTGCGTGCGGAACGAAAACCACCTGCTTTGACAATCTCAATCTCACGTTCTGTATAATCCCCATTCGGATAACTGAAATGCCGACATTCAATTCCCAAAATCTTCTCTAAATCGGTCTTGCTGCCAAGTATCTCTTGTTTACATTCTATTTCCGAACATTGCGGGAGGATGGGATGAAATTGGGTGTGCGGTTGAAAATCAACACTTTGCGTCATCTCTGTTATTTCATCAATATTAAGTGCTTGTCTATCTTGATATTCCTTTTCACCTTCAAAGTTTGCCGCTTGCTTCAGATGTGTTAACCTTTCTGCATTTGGCAGCTTCTTCAGAAGTTCTTTTTCTTTCTTGGATAGTTTCGTAATTTTGAACCAGAAATGCCGATGTGTGTTGATTATTTGTGTGCATACGTATATTGTTGGACGAATTTTGTGCTGCTTGAACATAGGCAAAAGTGCGTAATTTTCTGCATGACCATCGTCAATCGTAATCACTACGCTTTTAAGAGGGATGTCGGAAAAATCTTTATTGTAGATAGCTGAGACTAACGTATCTAATGAGATGATTTGGTAATGACGCGAAAGATACGCGATATGTTTTGCGAAGACATCAGGTGATACGTCGTGATACATGAGGATCGCAACGCGGTTTCGGCATAGCCATTCTCGGACAAGAAACGGAATACCGAGCAAGCAGAGGACTGTTGAAACAGCATTTTTTGCAAAGTTCGCAAATCGGTATAGCATGATCGCAACCTATAAGAGGCTATGATATATCTCTTCTAATTTATGGATAGATTTAGCACTATCAAACTTTTGCTGAATAGTTGCGCGTGCATTGCTACCTAACTCAATGGCAAACTCAGGTTCTGTCAGCACGCGATGCAATGCCTCTGCTAACGCTGTCGAATTTTGTGACGGAACACGTATCCCGTTTTGCTCATTTTCTACAAGATCTCTGATTCCACCAACATCTGAAGCGATGCACGGCATACCGATGCCCATCGCTTCAATTAAGGCATTCGGTGAACCCTCGTGTAGGGACGGAAGCACAAAGACGTCTGCTTTCAATAGCACAGAAAAGACATCTTCACAAAACCCAGGAAACATCACCCGATCCGATAGGTTGTGTGTTGCTGTGAGTGCGCGGAGTTCTGACTCCAGTTCCCCGTCACCGAGAAACGTGCATTTCCAGTTAATATCTTTTTGGTTCAATAGATTTAACGCCTCAATCAAATAACGGTGACCTTTTTCAGGTGCGAATCGTCCGACACTTACTATTAACTTGTCATCGGCAGCATCTCTTTGTTTCTGAGTCCATTCCTCGGTAGGTAATTCCAATAAATTGGGAATGCTAAAGATCTTCTTATCAGGATACAGTTGGCGGAGGTGCCGTTCAATTTGCTCGGAATTTGTCAGAAGGCAATCTGTGGTATTATAAATCAGTTTTTCCGTCAGCCAGAGTCGGAATTGGCTATATCTTGCATGGTAATCGCCGCGTTGTGACGCGATGAACGGAATCCTTCGCCATAGACCAAACCTACGTGAAACACCGCAGAGGAAATTAGAATACCACAACCAACTATGAACGATATCCGGTTCAACTGCTTTGATGATACCAGCAAGTGCAAATGCTTTTTCTATCAACCTTACCCGCTTATTTTTACCTGCAAGAATGGTCACATCTCGGACACAAGGCAGCGTAGTGAGTTCACCGAAACGTTCACCTTCTGCACGGCTTAGCATAACATAAACTTCATATTGGTCGGGTGCAAACCGTGATAATGTCTTGAGTAATTGCGACTCAGCACCGTCTTTTGTCATGGAATCAATGACATAAAGAATTCGCATCTCTATCTATTTCTCAATTTTGTGGGTGAACTGTGTGGTATTCTACCAATACGTATAAAGTAGGACTTCAGATATGATGAGTTGGACAACAAGCAAACCAGCAACCCAGTATAAGTCTGAACGGGGTCGCGCTGTGAGATATTTTGCGACAGGTATAACGAAAAATGGCACCATGAAAATCCAAATACGTTCCACCTCCATCGTAAATAGGGTGGAAAATGTGAAAAAGAGAAGCGTAATCAGGAAACCGATGACGAAAGTGTCTGACTTGTCAGGACAGAATATCCAAGGAACACTAGTCTGATTGTTTTCCAGCTCTGGTGCCGTGCTGTTCTGTTTCCATTCCTGAACTGACGATACCAATTGACGTATCCAGGCTGTTGTAATCGGAATGCCTACACCAATCAGGAAAGCGAAAAGATTCGCGAAACTTAAGTGAAAAAATATGTCAATGCTTTCATAGCCTGTTCCCATGCCTGTTTCATCTTGTTTGATAGCTGCCCAGAGTGCTTCAATTGGTTGAAAACCTGTGAGTATGAATAGCAGCAAGTAGAAACCGATAAAACCTGTTGCTGCGAATGCTAAAACTTTCAAGTACTGCCCAAATCGGTTTCGTTCCAATAGTGCGATTACACACAAGAAAACCCCAATAACCACCGTTGAATATGTCATGAACATACCGAGTGCAAGCGAAACACCTGTTAGTAAACTGTAGGGTCGGAATGTGTCTAACGGAATGTCCAGAGCAGTTTCTCGTTCTCTCGCTTCATAAAAAAGATAAAGACTGAGAATTGGGAACACACTAAAAGGACCATCCATAGATGTTCCTGTAAACATCACGAAATTAGGGGTGATAAGGAAAAGCAGCAGCGCGTAAAGTGCGACCTTTTCGCCATAGAGACGTTCAGCCAATTTATAGAACGGTATCACTGTTAGCGCGGTAAAGAGAATTGATACTAATGATGCTGATACAAGGTTGTATCCGAATATTTGGCTTACAATCCATAAAAAAACCACACTTCCCGGTGGATGTGTTCGCGTATGTCCAGAAAGCGTATCAAACAACTCTGGTTTGCTGAAATCCTGCAAAAATGCACGGAGTCCCAGTTCGTTAATACGTGGTACGTCGTCGTAGTATTCCAAGGACGTTCGAGTATAGGGTTCCAAAAGTGCTAAAATCCGCTCAGGACCGTCTTCTGTTTCAATTTCACGGAACCCATCAATTTGGGCAACACTGATATTGATAGCAATAAAGCAAATTATTGCTATACCTATAAGTCGACCTTGACTAATTTTATTCGGAAGGAGGTGTTTATAGCAGAGGTAGAGGAATCCGATACATACAACAAGGGCAGGAAAGATCCACCAACTCAGATCAAGTTGGGGTATGGCATAGAGAGGGACAACGTGCTTACTATATTTGACCGCTCCAAGATTAAGTCCTACCTCGCGCATGATATATACCACAATTTTGTGGTATAAGAAGAAAAATAGCGCGATAGCAAAAATCTGGATAAAAATGGACCGGATCGCTTTTTTAAGAAAATGCATACTTTTGAGGACAGATCACGATCCACCCATTTTTAGTTTCTCAAAACAATACAGGCAGTCGCATCAATAGAAAGAATTACTCTACCTTTTGGTATTCTCAAATAGTTAGGGTTTTATATCAAATTAACTTGATTTATCTCATTTTTCTTGGTATTAGGTGCGGTTAGAAACCGCACCTACCGAGTGGGATCCCGTTAATTTGGTATAAATAGCACAATTGAACACATACTTACATTTCAGCGGTTTGCAGTTGCTGTGCTGCTTCTAATAACGCATTCGCCAAAAACTCAGGATTAACTTCGTCTTTACCACGGAAGGTACGCACCCGTTCACCATTTACTTTTAAAACAGCGAGTTCTCTGCCGCCGAGATGGATACCAACCTTAGCATTACGAGTTTCACCCGGACCGTTGACTTCACATCCCATCACTGCTACTGGGATTTTTATACCGTGTTTTTCCAAGAGTTCCTCTGCAACAACAACAATGTTTTCATAATTTGCATCGGGGTCCCCGCGTCCACAGAACGGACAAGAGATAACATCTAATATACCTTCAGCCATACCGAGTGCGCGCAGGAGTTCTTTCGCAGTCAATACCTCTTCAACTGGATCACCAGTGATAGAAATTCGAATAGTGTCACCGATACCCTCTAACAGCAACGTTCCGATGCCGAGTGTGGATTTGACATGTGCGCGGCGTGGTGTGCCAGCTTCCGTCACACCAAGGTGCAACGGGTAGCGAACCTTCGCTGAAAGCAATCGGTTCGCCTCTATCATCCGAATCGGATCGCTGGATTTGACAGAGATAGCGATGTCTGTAAAATCATGCTCTTCGCAGATGTTGATATGTCGCATTGCACTTTCTACCAACGCTTCTGCTGTCGGAGATGGATATTTTTCTAATAGATCCTTTTCAAGTGAACCTTCGTTAACTCCAATGCGAATAGGGATGTTTGCTGCTTTGGCAGCGGACAACACTTGTGCAATCCGTTCTTCGCTACCGATGTTGCCCGGATTAATACGAACTTTAGCGACACCTGCATCTACAGCGGCTAATGCGTAGCGATAGTTGAAATGGATATCAGACACAATTGGGACTGGCGAACGTTTGACTAATGTGTCAAGTGCTTTCGCGTCTTTTTCTTCTGGTACTGCGACTCGGACGATATGCGCGCCTGCTTCCACACACCGTTCTATCTGCGCCAACGTTGCATCAACGTCGTGCGTCAACGTTGTCGTCATCGTCTGGATGGAGATCGGATTACCGCCTCCAATCGGCACAGTACCGACTTGAATTTTTCGGGTCGGTTTCCGATTATCAATCTGTATTAGTTCTTTCATATTTTTAGTTCTTTCATATTTTGAGTGGCTATCGGTTGTTGGCTATTGGCTTTTAGTTTTCGATTACGGTAATTTCAAACAAATTTTGTTAGGCTTCCTATGTTAGTTGTTAACCCAATTTACAACAAAAAGAGGCACAATGAATTGCACGACTACAAACGCTCAACTGTAAACAATTGATGACCCGTGAAGTTATTAAATCAAGAGACATTAGAAAAACTACTACCTTGCTACCACAAGTGTCGTAAGGACTTCAATAAAACGTTCGTTTTCCTCCTGCTTGCCGATAGTAACACGAATTGCATCAGGGTAACCGTAATTTGTCATTGCGCGAACGATGACTCCTTCTCTCATCATAGCATCTGCTAAATCTGAACCGGATTGATTGACAAAAACCATGATGAAATTTCCTTCCGTTTTGATATAGCGAAGACCGAGTTTGTTGAATGCTTCGTATAGAAATACTTTACCAGTAGCATTTAGTTCTTGGCTTTTCTTAACGTAATCCGTATCCTTGAGTGCTGCCCGAGCTGCTGCTTGTGCTACTGCATTACAGTTAAACGGTTGACGCACGGGATTCATCGTTGCAATCACGGAAAGTGGAGCAATGCCGTAGCCTATCCGTAACCCTGCCAGACCGTAGATTTTGGAAAAGGTCCGAGTAATAATGAAGTTACGATCCTCCATGACGTAAGGCAGCGTATGCGGATAATCGGGGTGTGTTACGTATTCATAATACGCCTCGTCAAAGATAACTAAAACATCTTCTGGCACCTGTGCCATAAACTGTGCTGTTTCAGATGCCGTAATCATAGTACCAGTTGGGTTATTCGGATTGGCGATGAAGATTGCCTTTGTTTTATCCGTAATTGCTGCTGCCATTGATGGCAAGTGGTGTGTATTGTTCTGCATCGGCACGACAACGGAGGTAGCACCAGCAACGGTGGCAACAAGCCCATAAACGACAAACGCTCCTTCTGCGTAGATCACTTCGTCACCGGGACCGAGATAGGTTTCACCAACGAGTTGTAGCACTTCGTTTGAACCGTTTGTCAAAATCAGATGGTCTTCAGTAACACCAAGATGTTTGGCTAAATCTACTTTGAGATAATAGGCATTTCCATCGGGATAAAGATGTACATCTTTGGAACTTTCCTGAATTGCTTCTATCGCTAACGGTGAGGGACCGAGTGGGTTTTCATTTGATGCTAACTTGATAATATCAGAGATTCCGAGTTCACGTTTAACCTCTTCAATCGGTTTGCCACCCTGATATGCCTTAATCGTTTCAATACCGGGTTTCGGTCTTAAGTAATTCTTTTTCGTGCTCACGGGTTTCCTATGTTAAATCTTTGTTGTCAATTGTGGGAACTAAACTTTTCTATATTCCAGAGATTTCTATTCTCAGCATTTATAGTATAACGTGAGTTTGATAAAAACAAGATGTCGGGCTTCTCGTAGGGGCGAGGTCTTCTCGCCCGTAGGGGTTAGGTAACCTAACCCCTACGAAAATGTCCATTTATGTTTAGAATTTGCTATATATCAAACTCACGTTAGTATAGCACGGTTTACATGTTTTTTCATCTCAAAATACCAGGGCTATTTAGTTTTAGACTTTTTGTCCATATTAGCCGAAAAGTCGCGAGCTGGAGCTCGCTCCTACCGGAAGAGAGACTTGAGCATCAGGTAATACCAATTCTGATAAATAAACTACCATTATAAGATTTTTGGTTTCCCATTCAGGCAAGTGTGCAAGAGGCGCAATGAATTGCGCGACTACAAACGCGTTTTTGCTAATGGTAGACGATCATTCAGAAATGGTATAAGAACTACCAGACAATTGAATGGCTCTGGGTGCTATCCGATTAGTTCTTGACTTTTTCTTCAAATATTGTTAGCATTTAGCAACAATCAGTTGTTGCTACACGCGGATAAGAGGGTTCCGTGTGTTCTTTGCCAGATTTCATACAAATCCTCTATTTTTTATTTCATTAGATGAGAAAGGAACAATCAGGCTTATAAATATATAAAGATTTCTCTTACTGACTATCGGATTAATGTTTGTATACTCGGATGTACTGAATACCGTTCTAATGTCATGATACCAGGTAACACATCCTCGACTATGGACGTTCCTGAGGCTGCGGATATTCAGGCATCGTTTGAACAGAACCTATTACCTATTCTCACATCAAGATGTGCCTATGCTGGATGTCATGTTGCTGACGGTCCCCATGGTATTGATCTCAGAACATACGAAAGTTTCAAGGCAGGTGGAGAGGATGGTCCAATTTTCATTCCGGGAAATGCTGCAAATAGTGATATTATTGAAGAAATCGTCTCAGAGAGAATGCCAACTGATGATCCCTCACTGAGCAGCTCCCAAATCCAACTTTTCACGGATTGGATTAATCAACAGGAAGCAATTCCCGGTTATCCAGTTCACGACGATGATGATGACCATGACCATGATGACCATGATGACCATGATGATAGTGAGGGTGATGACCATGATGATGACACCGATGATGATCATGATAATGATGACGCCGATAATGATGACCATGATGGTGACGCCGATAATGACGCCGATTATGATGACCATGATGATGACGCTGATGATGACCATGATGACTAACTAAAATTCTTATGTAATGCCAGCCAAGTACGGTAGAGGTTGGTTTGTTTCAAACCAGCCTCTATGTTTAACCCACCCGATCTTCTGTCAGCCGCAACCTCAAATCCCATTTGCATTCGGCAGTTGGACTCTGCTATACTAATTCCACTTGTTCCCATCTTTACAGACAAATCTGACGAATGCAATTTATCAAACACTTTTCAGAAATTGAAGATAATGACCTTCCACTTGTCGGTGGAAAGGGGCTGAATCTTGGGAAATTGACGAATTCCGGATTTTTTGTCCCACAAGGTTTCTGTGTTACCACAGATGCCTATAGATTTTCTGCTGCGGATTTGTCTGAGCAGAACGCAAATAGTGTTAAAGATGTTGAGTTAGCACCTGAACTTATTGAAGCAATCTTAAAAGCACGAGAGGAATTGCAAACAGACACTGTTGCTGTGCGCTCCAGTGCAACCGCTGAAGATTTAGAGGAAGCAAGTTTTGCGGGACAACAAGATACCTTCTTAAATGTGGAATCTGATAATCTTTTTGATGCGCTAAGGATGTGTTGGGCATCTCTCTGGTCGGATCGTGCGATTGCTTACCGGCGTACACAAGGTATCCCCGATGAGGGATTGGCGATGGCGGTAGTTATCCAAGAGATGTGCAAAGCAGATGTCTCTGGCGTGCTTTTTACTGTGAGTCCCTTCAATGTGGATGTCAGTATTGTTGAGTCGAATTGGGGGTTAGGGGAGTCGGTTGTATCTGGGGAAATCACACCTGACAGTTTCCAAATTTCACGTGAAACAGGTGGGGTATTGGAAAAAACCATCGCCACAAAACATGAGATGATAACCGAATCCGGTATGAGTGAGGTTTCTGTTGATCAACAGGATATCCCAAGTCTTACTGACGAACAATTAGAACAACTCGGACAACTGGGTATTCAAGTTGAAACTTTCTATGGACAACCGATGGATATTGAGTGGGCACTTTCTGGAGATAAGTTCGTTTTATTGCAGGCGAGACCGATCACAACACAAGCACATGTTCCTAAAGATCAAAAAGACAGAGAAATTGCGAAACTTCGCGAGGCAGAAATACAAATTCTTAAGACGATCGCTGATACTAAGGGAACAGTCTGGAGTCATCACAATCTTGCAGAAGTGTTATCTGCCCCGTTGCCGATGACTTGGGCAATTATCAAAAAATTTATGTCGGGTGCAGGTGGATTAGGCAAAGCATATCGCGGATTGGGGTTTTATCCAAGTAAACAAGTGGATAACATAGGGATTTTGGATCTGGTTTGTGGGCGGATTTATGTTAATTTGAATCATGAGTCTGAACTCTTCTTTGAAGGTTTTCCGTTCGCTCACGATTTTGCGGAATTGAAGCAGAATCCACAACAGGCTATGTATGCACAAGCAAAGCCAAATATTAAGCATAGCACAGCATCGTTTTGGCTTAAACTTCCACTTCACATAATCCGCATGACAAAAGCAGAGATGCGATTGCGGAAATATAGATCAGACTTTGATCAAGCGTTAACAACGCAGGTATTCCCAGAATTTCAAGAGATAGTTGAAACAGAACGAAATCTGTCTTTTTCAGAACTTTCTGATGCGGAATTGGTCGAAAAATTTAAGGAATGGTGTGAAAAAACGTTAGACGATTTTGCACCAAAAGCACTTACTGCGACA
This sequence comes from Candidatus Poribacteria bacterium, assembly GCA_965237835.1. Lineage (GTDB taxonomy): Bacteria > Poribacteria > WGA-4E > WGA-4E > WGA-3G > MSPOR6. Next base: position 4,979,853 of record OZ250160.1, read on the forward strand.
CTTTTTGCAGCGTTCTCGCTTCAGCGACTGGAAGCTGCACTTCAGAAAAGTATGGAAGAGAAGGATGCAAAGGGATTGGCAAGCAGACTTATCAGTGGATTGTCTGGCAATCTGACCGTTGAGACAAACGAAAAGATATGGCAGGTAGCAAAAGGTGAGATTTTGCTTACAGATTTTGTAAAAGATTATGGACATCGTGCTGTCGGAGAGTTTGAATTGGCACAGCCACGGTGGCGGGAAGATACCGATTATCTTGAACAGCTTATTGCTTCGTTTTCACAAGAATCTTCAGAACCTGATGGACAAACACAAGAGGACAATCAACATTTTACACGACAAATGGAGCAGCGCGAAGCGGCAGAAAAGGAACTTGCTGAGGCACTTGAGAAAAAGCCGGGGTTGCGAAAACAGATTGAAAGCGAACTGGATTTTACAAGGCGATATATGCCTTTCCGGGAAACAGCAAAATTTTACCTCATGCTTGGTTATGAACAGATCCGACGTGCTTTAGTTGAGTTGGATAGTCGTTTTGAACTCAATGGTGGCATCTTCTACCTTGAGCCAGATGAATTATTTAAACTAATTAATGGTGAAGATGTCAAAGAGGTTATATCTGGTCGCAAGGCACAGCGCGAACTATTGCTACAGATTGAGATGCCGGATGTTATCTTCAGCGATTCACTTGAAAGCATCGGCATGTCTCAATCAATAGAAACAGCGGAGACATATACTGGGGTAGGTGTTTCCGCTGGTGTAGCAAAGGGACGGGCACGTGTGTTATTGACACCTACCGACATTCAACCATCAGAACGGGATTACATTCTTGTGTGTCCTTCAACTGATCCAGCGTGGACACCGCTATTTCTTCATGCAGCAGGATTAGTGATGGAACGCGGCGGGGTACTATCGCACGGTGCGGTTGTCGCGAGGGAGTATGGCGTTCCGGCTGTAGCGAACATACCAAATGCCACCAGAAATATAACTGACGGTCAGATCCTTCAAGTTGATGGAAATCACGGAACGGTCTCAATTATTTCGGAATAACCGGAGCGGGGAGACGTGACATGCTTATTGATGTGTATTCAGATAAACTACGGCAAAAACGTAGGAAAATAGGTGGTGCGTTTATTCTGTCTGTGGTTTTGCACGGTGTTTTCATAGCATTAATAGGATTGAGTTATATCCGGTGGTATCATCCGATGCTTTTATCACAACCTTTGGTTGAGGACGCAATCGTCGTGTCAACAGTGAAACGTTTCCACGTAAGTAGTGGACGCAAACGTTCAATGCCGAAGCGGCGACCCGTTTCTTCAACTAAGGTGCAGGTTACTAATCAAAATGCTGCACAACCGATAAATTCGACACGTCCTATCAAGACAGGCGCGTCAACGATAACATTAGGAACATACGCGGATTTACCGATGGCAGAGACATCTCTGAGCGAGCAGGCAACTAAATCACCGGAATGGAAACCAATCTCGATAGCGAACGCAAAGTCACCTACCATTACACCTATAGCAGAAAAAATACAAGAACAAATGGGGGAAACGCAGCCCATGCCGGAAAAGGTGGCACAACCTGTTGACCGTGATGGAGAGATGGGAGAAGCATTAGAAGGGATTGCCGATAGCATTGCTGATGGTAAGGGTGACCATATCGTTGACATCGTTTTTCTACTTGACATTAGTGGGAGCATGATAGATAATATCCGCGCTGTTGGCAGACAACTCAATCAGATGGTGAGAGTATTCGAAAAGAAAGGTGTTGACTTCACACTCGGAATCGTAATCTTTAGGTATCTTGAAGGTGATACCATCGTTCATCAACAGACACGGGATGTTGAACAGTATAAACGTCTATTAACTTCGCATGTTGTTGCTGCGGCAGGGGATGAACGAGCGCACAATGCGATCGTAAAAGCGATTCGTCGTGTAAAATTTCGAGAAGGTGCAAACAGACGTTTTGTTCTCGTAACTGATGAAGCAAGCAAAGGGTCTATAAATTTATCAGATGTTCTGCGTCAGTGTTGGCAGAACAAAATCACAGTAGATGTGATCGGCATTAATCACACCACGCATCGGGCTTTAACATCTAAAACAGGTGGACTCTGGTACCCGATACCAATTCAGGAGTAGCATAGATGAAATGGTCATTAAATACATATCAAACGTGTCAAGATTGGGAGCTTAAGCGAATTCTGGATACCGCTGAAGCTACTGGTTATCACGGTGTTGAACTATTAATGGATTACAAACAGAAACACGGATTTGAGTGGGATACACCGAAAGATGCATGGGATGGGTTGAAAACGCAAGTTGACGCAAGTGGCGTTGTAATCTCTTCGCTAACGAGTTGCCAAAATTTTCACTCAGAAAACGCTTCCGATCGCGAAGAGACCGTCCGCCGTGTTACACGCGTAATTGACATGGCAGAATTTATGGGTTGTGATCATGTTCGTGTGCTTGGAGACCGGTATTCCGATGAAAACCGCGATGCTGTCGTGGGTTATGTGATTGATGGATTGAAGGCTCTTGGCAGCTACGCTGGAGAGAAGAACATCACTGTCTCTATTGAAATGCACGGTTCGTTCACGGATCCAAATTCTGCGATGGAAGTGATTGAAGGTGTGAATCTTCCGAACGTCGGTTTTGTTTTCAATTCCCAATTCATCGGGTGCGATGCTGGAAGTATTGAACCACTCTTTTCACGCGTAGCACCACACATTACTGCGGTGCATACACACAAAGTGGAAGTACCAGAAACGTTTGAACTTTACAGACAAATGTTTGAATGGCTTAATCGCATCGGATTTTCTGGCTATATATCCAACGAATGCGCTTATACGGGACCTGATCCCGAAAAGGTGCTTGCACTCTATGTAGGACTTTTCAAAGCATTTGTATAAATGAGTATGCCACAAGTAGCACATCTCTATAAACGGGTAGCAATTCCAGACGCATTTCTCAATGATACGGCAGGACGGTCGTGGGGTGGCGATATCCGTATCGGTGACTTAACAAATGATGGGACAGTTGATTTTTTAGTCTACAAGTCTCTCGGAGGAATTCATCCGTGTTTCATTGGGGCTTTTACGCTTGAAGGTGAACCGATCTGGTCCATTGGGGATAAGCATCTTGAAATAACAGACGCAGATGCAAAAGATACCGTTCTAACGACACTTTCACCTGACCGTCCCGGTCCCGTTGCAATATATGATATTGATGCTGATGGACGGACAGAGGTTGTCTGCTTTTGGGTGGACAATGAGGTAACGGAGGCAAGCAAGTGGGATTTGTTGGCAATTCGCCTGATGATTTTAGATGGTGCGACAGGTGCTGTGAAACACACTGCTGTGTCAAAGGAACTTCAGCAATGTAATGCTTTCGTAGAAGGTGAACGTCATATACCCAATTATGTCCATCAACGTTTGATGATTGCCAATCTCAGCGGAAATGTCCAACCCCAAGATTTCATTGTGAAAGTGGGCGTGAATGTACTTGCTTTTAACCATAAACTTGAACTTCTCTGGCAGTATACTGACAGATGGTTTCGTTATCCGAAACATTCCGCATACATCCCCGCAGTTGGCGATTTCAATGGTGATGGTCTTGATGAGGTTAACGGAGGCAATTTTGGACTTGCTGCTGATGGAACAGTTCTATGGGATAAATACCTCGGCGAGAACATGGACTCGGTTTTGGTTGAGGAATGGAATGGTGAAAAACGTGCTATCCTCTCTGGCGGAGGACAAGTGGTTGACTCGGCGGGGAATCCTATCCTTTCTCTTGGATTTGACGTTGTGCCGCATGGGCAAGAGATTCGATGTGGAAACTTACTGCCGGATGCATCCCCAAACTTAGTTATCCGCTATAACGGACATCATTCGGACTTGATGGTTGTGGATAACAACGGACAGATACATAGTCAATTCCGTGTTGATGAAACACCGAACAACACAGGATTGGAGATTATCCACTGGCATGGTGTTGGCAATCCAGAATTGATTTACAGTCCTGCTGCGCTTTACGACAGCGCAGGAAACAAAGTAGTGACGTTTCCAAACCTACCACCGCCGACCGGTGGTAAAATGGGGTGGTATCACTGCTTTCCCGCCAATGTCTGTGGCGATGCTCGCGAAGAGGTTATCCTATATGACCCTTATAGCGATGCAGTCTATATCTACACTCCGCATCCTTTTCACCCTGAACAATTTGAAGATTATCAACACACTTTCCGACAATATAATGCAAGATTAATGGATTAGAATATGGAAACTAAACCTGTCAATAAATTTCTACTCATCTCAATTGATTGTTGGCGGTATGACGCGCTCAGTCGAACTAACAGTTTCTTCAATACGCCAAAGTTTGATCTACTGACCAAAGATTTCTCGCTTGCTGAAAAGTTTTTTGTTGCTGCACCTGCTACCCGTCCTTCTCATACCTCTTACTTTACGGGACTATATCCATTTGAGCATGGGGTTTATGGGCAAACCTACCTCAAGATGTTTGGGGGTATCCCAAATCTATTTCAGATATTCGCGGATGCAGAGTATCATATCACGGCGCGTTCGGAACGTGCTGAGGTATTTCGCTTCCTTGATTATGAGTCGTTCATCACCCCAATTGACCCTACAGCGAAAGAACAGCAACTCGGTTCGCTTGAAGACCTAATGCAACATCTCAAGCAACCTTCGGAAACACCGCAATTCTGTTTTCTACACTTTTGGTATACGCATGGTGGGTATGGAATGAGTGGGATTCCTGGCGCACCAAGTTTCAGTTCACTTGTGAAAAGCGGTAGAAGCGACGAAGCACTCCGATTTTACTACGCCGCTGCAACACACATACTTGAGTTTAAGTTGATTGAAATACTGAAGCAGCTTGATCTTCCAGAATGGGCAGTTTTTATCTTTGGTGATCACGGCGAGGGGATTTGTGATGAAATTATCGATCACGGCAGCACGCTCAATCAGAACGTTCTGCACGTGCCTCTGTTAGCACATATCCCCGGTGTGACAAATTTGGAATTTCCCACACCCCCGATTTCAGCGATTGATCTGTTTCCAACAATCACAAACCTTGCAGGAATTGAAACTGACTATAACGGCTATGGAAAAGACTTACTATCCCCATCAGAAATTGATGACAACCGTTTAGTATTGTCGGAGTTGGATAGTCTATATGGCATCGGTTTCCTCAGTCGGAAAAACTTGGAGATGCCGCATCACCGTGTGACTTCACGGACGACGGTTGACAACGTTGAGATTAGCAGGTATACAGAGGGAGTGCGCCTCTGGTCGCTGACAGATGGTGAACATCTATATCGTGAAGATGAGCAAACAGGTGAATTCGTATATCGGCACATAATGCGCGGTGAAGATATGCCTTGTGAGGATCCAGACATGTTCCGCGATGCTTACGACGAGATTTTAATGAATTCTAATTATCAACACCTACAAGCACAAACCTCTACACCTGAAGAGAAAAAGATTTTAGAAGGCAGGTTGCGGAATTTAGGGTATATTGAGTAATACCAAATTAACTTGATCCCACTCGGCAAGTGCGGTTTCATGAAGATTAAAAAATAAATTAGGTAATTCCATAACCATATTCGGTGCGGTTACAAACCGCACCTACCGGCCCTGGGGAAAATCGGATTTACCGAATTAAATACTTAAACTTCATCTAACCGCTCTGTATTGTTGGAAGCGCGCTTGGCTGCATCACAGATGTGTTGTAGCACAAACTTTTAGTTTGTGCCTTATTAGACGCAAACTAAAAGTTTGCGCTACAGATCGGAGAACCGCTAAAATGAAGCCAATGGTAGAGTTGACTTCGGGGATTTGCTTGTGAAAATGGGTTTGCGTCACTAAAGGTCTTGTATTGGGGACAGAAAATGCTGTCTGAGTTTGCGATAAGGTAGATGTTGAGATAAGAAAAATGAAGCATATAAAGAAAAGCCTCCGGTTTGGAAGTCTATGTCACTCTTATTTCATCTTCTCCTCTTACTCCGTATCAGCGACATGTACTCATCATGATCTCCGATCCAAAACCAAACCAAGTATTCCTTGGTTTCAAAAGCCAAAGCGCGATAGGTATCACCAACCTTTGCTGACCACCAATCCTGGACCTTCTTTAATTCAAGGGAAGGATGACTTCGATCTCGCTTCAACAGTTCATAATTCTTGTCTGCAAGTTTTTGAATACGGGGTGGAAGTTTGTCATAACAATCCCAAAAATCGGGGTTGGCTTTATAGATCGGTTAACCTCCCAGCCTGAATATCTTCAAGTATTTCCTCGCGAAGAGGATCAAGTCTTCCCGCTTTTATATCCTCTTCGATTTGCTTATCCCAAGCATCTGAACGAGCCTTTAGGGCTTCATAGAGATTATCTTTTAGAGCTGCCAATAGTGCTTGCTGGGTAGTTCCTTCACACTTATTAACCTCTGGAACATCCGGAATCTGTCCACTCCACCCAGTAGACATTCTTGTCACATAAGCAGTATAGGTTTCCTCAAAGCGAGAATCCTCTATTTCTACAATTCGAGAGTATATCATCTTAGAATCAGCAGGGAGTTTACTCACGGGTTGTTCCTCTGGTCCTACAGGAGTTGTCCTATAGCCCAGCGGCACCTCAAGGTACCCAGGAACTTCAGGAACGATAGGAGTAAAACTATAGTCAAGAGACAAGGTTACCTCAATGTAGGTGTCAATCGGTTTAACGTTCCTATGCTGTTTCATGTGTGTCTCCTTCTAGGAATTTACCCAATGGTTTTTGACAAATCCATTGAAATTTTTTGTCAAAAGGTCGCACGAGTGCAATATCAATTTCGCCCCCGACATTGGGAGTTATTGGAGAGAACCTCTGAAAAGAGATTGTCGAACTAATCAAAAAATCAACGTAGTCAACAGCCTCTTGCAAAGAAAAAACTTCATAGATAGGATGACCTTCAGGATTTTTTTTATAAAGTTCCCATATAGCCGTTACAACCTCTCTATTACCTGAGGCGTAACACCCTAACTGTGGAAACTCATTGTACCTAATATCTTTACCCAACAAAACCTCAATTATTTTAGGTTGAAGATCTTCGTATCCGACGACTTGAAAGCCAAGAAACGTATGATTTTTTTGAAAATCATCTAGTGATTTTTTTTCTATTTCAAGTTGTTTTTTCAAAAGATTATGTAGGTTTACCCCTATTTCTTCGGCAAGATTGGCAACATTATCAATAGTCTTCTCTTGTTTTTCAATCTCATACTGAAAAGAACGTATTAGAAAGTTAACAGAATGACTGCCGATAATTCCAGATCCAAACACTCCAATACCGTAGTTTTCCAAAAAAGAAAAAATCTTTTCAGTATGAGAGTAGGTCGCCTGCCCCATATTGCCTTGGAAATTCGCTTTCACCGTATGCTTCTTCTTACAGTGTGGGCAAAATACCAGCCCAGATTTTTTCATATTGATCTGCCGATTCAATGACGAAAGGCTGTCTCCAGCAATAACGATGCCATCTGCCGATATGACTGATACGATAAGTGTCATATAAGTTTATCCTTTTTAGGACGCGCGGGTTCCAATTCTACTTCTCGGTTCTACTCTTCAAGACACGTCAACCTAGCGAATAGTTTAATTTAAATAAAACGTAAGACGGGGTATTACCTGAAACTTGCACGTTACCGTTCCACAGGTATGGATAGACCCCGGTACTTGAAGTGTGCCAAGACGGAACTCCTATCCTACAAACTGTATAAATAATATATTAACATTTTTTAACACCAAAGTCAAAACTATTTGTTTGTCATTTCTATGGGAATTCCCAATTAGATATCTCATAACAGTAGATGGAATTTAGGGTGTTCACACATTTTCTCCTGAACGCATAGATTTTCTCTTGAATGCCTTAGATATAGAATGCTCATAACTTAGTCTTCCACGCACATTTTACCTTTAAGCCGGAGGTAACGGACGGATCATCACCAGCCGTTACAGTTCATGTATTGTTGCTTCAAGCGTTTCCAAGTCCACAACCGCAACAGTAGGTTTTCCTGTAGTCCAACCACCTGTTTCCCCTGGATTAAGCAAAAGCGATTTTTCCTTGCGGACATCTATCTTATGGGTGTGCCCATAGACGACAATATCGTAATCGCCACTCTTGGCAATAGGAATAGCGAGTTCAGGATAGTGCATTATGGCAATAGTCGTATCACTAAGCGATGTGCTCGCAAGATTAGGATGTACCTCGCCTATAGATTCAAACTTTTTCGCGAGGACAATACGTTCGCCATCATTGTTACCAAAAACACCGACAACGCGGCAGTTTAAATCCGCTAACGGGTCAATGGCAAACGGAGCAATAAAATCGCCTGCATGCACGACGAGATCCACCCCGATTTCGTTGAAAAGCGCGACAGCACGTTTGACGTTAGGGATGTTGTCATGACTATCGGACATTACACCAAGTTTCATTTCTAAATCCTCTCTATTTATGCAATGATAGAAACAGGCACTCTATGTATGACATTTCCAAGGTAACCTTTTGGATTCCACGGTTGGTTAAAAGGCTGTGCGTCACCTGTATCGTCATAAGCGCGTGCCCATATTTCATAATAGCCTCGTTTTTCAAATGTAAGTTCAGTTTCCCAATGTGACCATGCATACCTATTTGATGGTTGAATTAGTCGTGTTTCTTTCCATTGAATACCAAAATCTGTAGAAACAACAACTTTATCAATTCGATTTTCTCCTGCCCATGCATGTCCTCTTGCATTTATAGGAACACCCGTGCTAAATTCCAGATTTGGTTCGGGACAAGTAATTAAAGACTTCACACGCAATAAGGTTACAATTCGCATATCCTCTACCGGCGGTTTATGTCCAGGTTCAGTTGGATACGCTGGGATACGGTAGGAATATCCGCTCATTTTCTCTGAGTCGTGAACCTGATCTCTCACCCAGATACGGTTAATCCATTTCTGCATGGAACTGCCGATCCATCCGGGAACAATCAATCTTACCGGAAACCCGTGTGTTGCAGGTAGAACTTCTCCATTCATTTTAAAGGCAATGAGTGTGTGTTCATCCATCGCTTTCTCAATCGGAATTCCTCTCGAAAACGGCTCACTTCCATCAGTAGGAATATCTTCACCATAGTTCCCAATATAGACAGCACTCGGTTTTACACCTGCTGCTTGCAAGACATCGCCCAACCGGATGCCAGTCCATTCACTACAAGCGACGGCACCGCGTCGCCAAGGAGTACCGCTAACCTCTGGCGCGAATAGACTTCTCCCATTCCCCGCGCATTCCAATACCACATCCATCGTGACCTGCGGAAACCTTTCCAGATCATCCATTGACAGGGTAAGTTCCTTATGAACTTCGCCATCTATGACCAATTTCCACCCACTGAGATCGTTTTTGATCGCTCGTTCTGGAATATTGCTGTTATTGCGTACGAAGTGTCTTGTCGTTGGAGTAACATCATCATTAAGCAGGTGCGGCGGGAACTCTCCGTTAAATGGATTATCCGAATGCACAAGCATGTCTGGCTTCGGAAGTCCTGCTGCTTGCAAGTCTTCCAAGACAATGGGTATGAGACCTCGATCTAACAAACCTCGGTTGACAACTTCGCATCCAGCACCAAACATGCCTAAACTCGCGAGTAACGCCCCTTTGCCTACCTTTGCAAGAAAATTTCGCTTTGAGTTAGAAACAGTCTCAAGCCAATCAGTAAAATTGAGTTTATGCTCTGTTTTTTGCATGATTGGTGTTCTATTGAAAAAGAAACGGGCTTTCCTCCTATCGCGAAAGCAGCAGGACTCCAGCCCGAAGCGTTAGAAATCGCTAAATCGTTTTGATAGGTGTTAATCATCGTCGCGTTCGCTAAGTAACTCACCGCGCGCGAGACGTTCCGCATTCTCGGTAGACCACAAAATGTTCTTCATTAGTTTCTGAGCTGTGATGTAACGTGTCGCTGCCAATAGATGCATCCGTTGTTCTTCAAAATCATCTGACAAGTCGTAATGCCGGAAAGCGACTTCAAGGACCTGGAACATGTGGAGTTCTGCATCTTCACGTAGCAAAATGTGTGCAAGCGTTCCTTTTAGTGCGTCGATGTCATTGCCTTCTTCAAGATATTGATTTACCAGAATCTCTGCTTCGTAGACTTTTTGGAAGTCAGCGAATTCTTGAAGCCGTTCTAACATTTTGCCAGCAGAGGTGTAGGTTTCATCAGGTATCCGCTGCCCGGGTTTGGGAATTCGGGCGGCAGGCATGTTCAACCAGCGCAAGTATGCCAAGTAAACCACACCGTGAAAAATACCACGCAGTAGGTTAGCACTTGGCGCATGTTGAAAAGCGTGATAAAGGGCGTGAGAGTATGAGTATATGTTCGCGACATCGTGCCAGTCTCCCTCGTTTTTGAGATGGAACCGTGCAGTTCGTATTGCCGAGGCGTAGGTCATAGCGCGACAGATGTCGGTTGGATTGACTCCTTTGCGAAGGTTCTGCTCAACCGCGACGACAGTAGGTTCAAAGTCGTCACCGAGCAGCGTCTGTGTAAATGCTGATATATCAAGTTCCGCTTCGTTAGCCTGGTTGTCTTCCCACACACTATCCAGTCTCTTAAAGATGGGTCCTAAGACAGGTACAGCGTCTGCCCATCGAGAGGTTTCCTCATGGCGTGTTCTACTGACCAAGTCGACGACGATTGGTCTCAAAATCTCGTGTGATCCTTCCCAGTTGACGTAGTCCAATGCTTCAAACATTTTATTTGCAAAATCAAGTGCGTGTCCGTCACCAGTGAAGTAATAGTCTGTCGCTGCCGTGTAAACAAAGTCTGCGATGACAGATTTATCATAGTCTCGATCATTAAGCGTTAGCAAGATGCGTTCCGCTGCGCCTCTGTGGCGTTTATCAACAAAATATCGGAACCATCGCTTCAGTGTTTCCAGATCGTGATCCTCCTTAACTCGCGGAAAGGGGGCGCGATAGGTGCGTGCACTTCCTGTTGTTCTTCGACTGATCTGGCTTAATCCGTGTACGAGGAACAAGTTATGGTCTTTCGGATCAACGTCATCCCACAGGTTCGCTGCCAGTGTAAGGATAGCAACACCTGACGACCATCCATCACTACTTTTATGTGCACCGTAGTGGAGTCCTTGTTGAATAATCTCTGCTGGGGATGCGCCTGCGTCACGAAGTGCTGTGACAGCTTTGGCGATAAAGAAGGTACTGCGGTCCTTGAGACCCCGCTCAAGTGCACGCTTGCCGTTTGCGATGACACGTTGTTTTGCTGCCTCGCGCTCGCCTTTCGCTAACCCGACGTACAAATAACCATCATCCCGTAATTCAACAGGAAACGCTTTCAGGTCATCACCGGATGCTAAGAAACATGCACCCGAGTTGATGTCAAATTCCCAGTGGTGCCAATGGCAGATCAGTACACCGTCACGGATACTCCCTTTAGACATCGGATAACCCATGTGTGGGCAACGATTGTCAACAGCGTAAAATTTGTCGTTGGACTTGAAAACTGCCAGATGTGTGCCGTTGACATGAAAGGGCTTGCCTTCCAGTTCTTCAAAATCCTCAGCGGGGCAGAGTTGGTGATAAACAAGTTGGGTTTCGTCTATTTCTATTGGCGGCAGTGGTTCAACGTGGATGGAACCGATACCGGTTTCCTCAGGAACAGAATTTGGAGTTTGCACAATAAACCTCCTATTGAAGATTATTTGTTTCTCATTGTTGGATTACTGTCAATAAACCGCAGCAATTCGCGTAAAGACAACGAGATCAGACAGTCTTATTTTGCTATCATCACATTCGGTTGGAAGATTTTTATCACTTGCAATAACCAAAAGCGTTCGAAATTGGTCACTAATAGTATATATTTTATACAAAGGTTATGGCACATTGGCAGTCACGTGGATGACTTGTCCGGGTTGAACGTCTCTGAGCACTTGATTCACTCTCAGCATAGCAGGCTGAATGTCCTCAAGTCGATTGCTTCTGGCAAAGATTAGAATGACACCGATAGCGTATTTGCTGATGTTCTGTTGATATTCAATTCCTTTGTCCATTGTCACCAGCGCATCAAACGTTGCCGCGGCTTGCCCAAGGAGCTCGCTATTTCGCTTTCCTTTCCAACCTTGCCGAGAAACAGTTGTCACTTGGAAATCGGCATCAAAATATCTTACCAATCGCCAGTCTAAGTTTTCGTCAAGTAGTACGCGCATGTTGCTTTGATTTCCGATCTTATCTGGAGTATGATCCAATTGCCGTCGTCAATGCGAATTCTAAAAAGGCGATTGCCTGCTCTCGAGAAACAGAAGGGAATCCTTCAAGAAAGTAGTCAAGGCTCTCCCCTGCTTTCAGATGATCAATCAGGGACTGTATAGGAACACGGGTGCCGGTAAACACTGGCACTCCTCCGTGAATGTCGGGGTCTTGGTTTATCACTTGCTCTGGTTTCATCGTTTCTTTCGCTGCGGAGAATTTCACAGCCGCGCCTTTCTTTTGTTGTAACATTACATCATTCCTCTGAAAAAATGTCCGATAACTGCTCCGTTCCTTGACTTTATAATACCACAAAACGATTGAAGTTTCAACTTGCATTGGATTTTGCACAATGAACATCCTATTGAAAATTATTTGTTTCTCATTGTTGGATAACAAACATTTCGCGCGTACTATACTAACAGTATATTCAATTTTCCAAAAAATGTAAAGAAAAAAGAGTGGCTGCGGTTCGCTCTATGTTCCTAACGAAATAAACCTTACTTCAATACCTTTGCAATTGGAATTAGGTCATCATCAGGGATAGAGGAAAGTTTCATGAGATTGAAAAGGTCGCCACCAATTCCTTGAACAGTCATACTTTGGGGCACTATGTCTGTAAGACCTAATGTGTGTCCTTCTCTAAGTGTTATATATTCTTTTTGACACAGATCCATACATTCGTACAAAACCGAGTAAAGTTCCTTTGAGAATTTTCCATGATCTCGATAGTTTTCATTGCGTAAGCCAAAGCGACCTTTCACTACACAGAGTTTTAATATACAGAGTTGTCGATAGGTAAGTTGGTCAGCCTCCTTTATGATTTGATATCCCATATCCGCACTGATATCTGGATTAAAGGCGATGCTCGCTTTCAAATATCCCATATATGGAATTTTCTTTTCCTGCGGTTCTCTCTGACACTTCAACATTATCGCCTCTGTAACCTCTTCCGCATCTGATCTCCCATTTGGCTTTTCATCGAAAAATCCATTATCACGCAAACTTTCACCTTTTTCTAAACGTTGGTGAATTTCCAATGCTGCAATTGCCAACACCTTACCTACGCGATAATCTTCTCGAGGGGACAGCTGCCGTTCATTAATATCTTTTCCAATACCTTTTAGCGTACCAGCAACTATAGTACCAGCAGGACCAGCCAAAAACCCTACGAATGGATCTACTGCTGAGAACAAACTTAACGTTCCCGAAATTCCGCTACCAATCAAATCAGCATAATTATTTTTGATAAATTGCTTTAAGTCGTTTTTCTTTTGTGGAGACTTTAACTCATCCATATAATCTATTCCTTATGGTAGTTTGATCATGAAACAAAACGGTTGTAATATAAACTTTAGAAGGTTTCTCTTATTGATTGAGTTTTTCCCACTCCTTTTCAAGATTGCACCGTGATTTTTTCCCACCGTGGATACTCGGTTCGGCACATAACAATTCGCGGAGGCGGTGGACAGCGTTGTGAGCATCTTCACTTGTGATGTCTAATACCTCTATCAACAGAAGGCGATCAAGTTCGTGACGCACCGGATCATGATCTATCTCATTAAAAGGTAACATGCGTTTATGTTTCAAGTCGTGGAAAATACGTTCCGCATTCGCCAATGCTTCATCTGACAGACAGCGTACATCTAATGTGGGCATTTCGAGTAAGGCAGTCCTTGAACCTCTGCCTCTCCCCGGTTGCTGTTTGCTGCTATGTGCCCACTGGAGTAGGAGTCCTAACGTTGAATTGCCCCAGAGGGTCCAGACATAATCGTAAATCTGTTTTTTTAACACAACGTTGGGCAATGAGCTTATCCCAATAGCAGGTTTTTCTGTAAAGAGAACTCCTAGTGAATTGGAATTGAACCTCATATCTACATTAAAATGCACACGTCCATTACGTGAGAGTATCATCTGCGCTTTTTTGTGGCGGTTGGGGCGCGTGATGAGATGACAATCGGGTTCAACGACCATCGCCCGTTGTATAGGGGCGTTAACACTCCACAAACCTGGATAGAGATCAGTATTCGTGTAGCCTTTTTCCACGTCAAACGCTCCACGCTCACCCTTTTCATGAATATCCCGATGACTCGCTCCAACCTCCGCAATATCGCTAACAAGACAAACAGGGATTTCTAAAGCGGATATCTGTGTTGGCAACCACATTTCACCCTCTGCTAAACGATGTGCAGATTGAATTAACGCCATCTCTTTGATACGGGCAGCCTCCCACGCTTTGTCTATCTGTAATGGGCAGTTGAGAATGTGTCCAAGGATCTCATCTCCGACTTTGAGCGGATCACCACCACTTGGTTCATCCTCCAATCGCCGGACACTATCAAGTCTAAGGGTGGTATTGACTATCTCAAGTGCTTCCAACACACTTCGGGGACGGTGATTTAGAGATATAAACGTTCCTCTACCCGTTTTACGATTTTTACCTTTAGTTGCTACTACCATGCACTCTGCCATACTTGTGTCTGCAGAGAACGCGCAGCTTTCTCCCTTAGCATCTGCGATGGTAATCACAACTACATCGTGATATTCAGTGGCCCACATATTCCTTACTTTCCGCCAGTCCGAGGTTGTAAGGCAGGTTACGGGTAAGATAAACCCCATTTTGCTTTTTCCGTTCTCTTTCAGCATCTTGTCTGCAAGATCAACAAAATCGGAAGCAAGACCAGCATTGCCATCACCGACTCGCCAATCTTTTTGCTTCCGGGCACGCCGCATCTTCTGTTCTTCCTCTTTGTCCCTGCCACTTCCTTTAAATACTGCTTTAGGCACACTGCTGTTAGAATCTGAATCTGGTCTGGTAAACGGTGGATTTAGGACGACAATATCAAATTCTTTATAGCGAAATTCCTGTTGTGTAATCACTGTCGTGTCATCTTCCCCGCCAACTTGCTGTATTATCACGCCTGTCATCGGGAGAGGGAGTGTTTCAGGGACATCAAACAGATCGAGCGCACCGAGGGCATAACTGCGATCTTCTTGACTGCCGTAGGGCATTGTATGGATTCGGGTGTTACCGATTTTCAAGTCAGGGTAAATGCTTGTCAGGAGAGAAGCTGTGAGATGGCTGGCGTTTGGCATAATGTCACATCCGACTAGATTTTTCTCTATCATCTGTGTATGGATGAGGCTGCCTTGACCACCAGCGTGTTCATGCAGTTCAAGGATACGTTGGTATACGCCGTTAAGAAGTGAACCTGTCCCGCATGCGAAATCCGCCACCTTCAATTCGCTCACATTCTCCTGAGTTTTCGGGAGGACTAACGCTGATAGCAAGGCAACGGATTCAAGGCGAGTGTAGTTCGCTTTGATATATTTTCGGTCAACGATAAGACGTTGGAAAACGGTTCCAGCGAGTTCATGTACCTGTGTGAGTTTTTGGTCGACTAACTCCTTCGCGGTATCGCAGAGGGTTGCCAGTATCGTATCAACGAGTTCATCATCGGTAGCGATTGCCTCTATGATCCGTTTGGCAACATGGAAAATCGGGCGGTAATTAACCTTAAGAATGATATTCCAACCTGCTATGACCTGCTCGTAGCGGAGGCGTTTTGCATTGTCAGACAACATCCGTTTGAGGGACATCACCCTTTCCATCTCAGGTTTACCCGCGAGGACACTCTGGAACACAAAGGCATTGGTGACGATGAGCATCGCCATCCGCGAGGTTTGTTCGCCAGTCTTTTGAAAAAGAATCGCTTCGATTTCTGCTCCGATGCTGGGACGTTCTTTAATCGCTGCCTCAAGCTGCTGTGCGGCAGTTTCTATTCGTTTTTCCAATAAATCGGCGGCAGCATCTATTTTAGAAATGGGAGTCGCTCTGACGCGAATAGCAGTTGCGATGTCGGCGACACTACCACTTAACCAACCGCTTTGTGGGAAAGATTCCAGTTCTATCTCGTTATCAGGTTCTGTTTCGGTGATGAACAGCACGGGATCGGGTTCCGGTTCGCTCTCTGGTTCCGGTTTATTGAGAGGTATGTAGGCGATGTCTTCTGCGCTCCGCATCTCTGACGCAATTTTATCTTGTGGCATCGTTCTAAATCGGGCAGGCATGCGGACGCGCAGAACATTCTCAATGATGTTGTAGGTGAGACCCGTAAAGACGCTCGGATCGAGGAGCATTCCGAAATGTGCTTCTGCCTGTATCTTACCTGTAAAGTTTGGCGTATCCCCATCAACCTTCACCTCAATGACAACAGGATTTCGTCCTTTTTCAGTGACAATCACATCGGGCTTTTGTGTGGCATTGAGGAACGGTTTTGTAATTTGTTCGTTGACACTCCATGCATCCCGCATGTGGCGTAGAACGTTTACAAACGCGCTGGTGATAGTATTTTCGCTGTTTGGCATGATTTCACTAAAGTGTTTGAGAGTCAAACACTTTACTCAAATAAGGTGGCGTTGGGTTCGCCGCGGTAGAGAACAACACTATACTGCAGCTTCAAAGTTTCATCGGGTGCGAGATGGAGCGGTTCATAGTAGACAGGTGAGGGATGGATTAAGCAGTAGTTCTTTCGGTTGCGTACCCACCACGTTGTTGGATAGCGAGGATTATTGGGATGATCAACGATTGCAACCCCATAGGTTTCGTTGTCAGTAGGGTGTTTTGAAGTGAAGCTGCACCACCGACTCTGTTTACCGAAAATGTCCATCGGTTCGGTGCGTCCGTCAGCGTCCAACAAGTTGCCCGGTGTAATGATATTGTCAAATCGGATTGCCATGCCGCTGTAGTATCTGCCATCAGCACCGGGTTCACCGCGCCGCAAGTCAAGCACAACCTCACGTTCGTTAGGGTGAAAGGTCAACGACACGGAAATCTTCATCACATCAGCAGTTGGAGAGTGAACGGTTATCTCTCGCTGCTCTGTTAGATGTGTTATGCCTTGCCAGTCTATCCATGCGTTTTCTGTTGCAAAACTCGCGCTATTAGCATTAGCACTCTGCGTTACAATCCGCTGATGGACAATTTTGCCGAAACCTATTGGGTCTGCACCTTGTGCGGGTTGTTCCCAAAAATTGACCTCGTTGACCTTTTTCCACGCAACCCATAGTCCTTGATGGTGTACGTGATCCCCCGGTTCGTTCATGGTAAGCGACGGGGCACCGGGCAGGTTCAACGGATGGCAAAACGGACGATTGCCATTTTCAGGAAAATGGTATCCCAAAACTTGTTGTCCGTTCCACGCGACATTTAGAATGCCTTGTTTTTCTGATAGTGAGACCATTGTTTTATCCTAATGCTACCAATTTCATAACCGATCCAAGTCCATTGGTTCAGCTTTTCCTTCAGCGATTTCCTGTTTAGCACGTCGGGCAGCCACAATAAGTTGATCTTGTGTATTGTTAAAGGAAGCCTCCCAACGGAGTTCGTCTTGCAGCTCAGCGATATACTCACGTAGATGTTCCACAATCTGATTCTGCAATGCTTCTGGTAGTGTTTCCATCATCCGGGTAATGGTGATAATAGCATTGGAAGACATTGTTAATTCTCCTAATTTAGTTAAGATAAGGGTTCACAACTTCGCGTTCAATTGCCAAGCCTTCCCATTCATCACCGGGACCATCGTAGATGAGGGTATGCGGTCCTGCAAAACCGGCTTTCTGAGTGAGCTCAAGGCATTGGACGTAATCTTCTCTGTCGATTTCGCGTGGAGCAGCAAAATGCGCTTTAGTATGACACGATTCTGCCTTCGGCGCAATTGCAGCGAGATCAGCGTATTTTGTCCCACCGCGCCAGTTGCCGAAGTCAAGACATAGCCCGACTTTACCATCTAAATTACTCAAAAGAGTGTTGACATTTTCCGGAGTGGAAAAGATGGAGAACCAGTTTTCGGTCATCAAGTGGATGCCCGCAGTATCTGCACGTTCAGCTAGTCGGGAGAGTGCCTGTTGACTTTGTGCCAAAGTTTCTTCTGAGGGTGTAGTTTTTCCTCCGATGACACGTGCACATTTCGCACCGAGTTCACCAGCGATGTTAACCCACTTTTCAATCCATGCGATGTCGCGTTCTGAATCAGAGGGATGTGTGATGTCACCATCATCTATTAATAAAGAGAAAAGTTCAACATCAGCATCTTGGAGTGCAGCGCGGAGTTCAGTGAGGTAAGATTTTTCCACAGTGGGTAGATGGAAATGACAGATTTCTACGGTATTAATGCCAAATTCGGTGATGCGTGCGGGTAACTCCAGAAGTGAGATGGGACCTTTGTTATGCGTTTCAGTAGGGATTTGCATGTCGTGTGCGGGACCGGTAAATCCGGGTCTTCCAAGTTGCCGATGCAAACTCCACGTTGAGACAGAGAGGCGAGGTGTTGGCATAATTATAATTCTCCAAAGTTGGCAATTCTTAAATCGCTGCTATAATTTCTGAACATTCTTACTCTTTTGTGGCTCTTCGCACGACAATACCGAGCCCAACAAGAAATGCTACAAATGCAGTAATTGGGATCCATTCCATTATAACTCTTCTAATTCATTTATTAGTGCTTTTTGTGGCTCTTCGTACGATTCTCCCTAAGGTTATGAAAAACGCTATAACCACACCAGCGATGACCCATTCCATCCAATCCATTACAAATCCTCCAATTCATTCATTTTCTGACGCGCAATACTATCAAGTCGATCAATTACAAACATAATCAAGAGTGCCCCAAACACCCCAAATATAGAAAGGAACAGTGGACTCTTCCGTAACTCTGAATCAGCCAGGCGATCAAGGAAATATCCGTGGCAATCAAAATAGCAAATATAACCTTTAACCAACCAATTTCTTCCTTGAGTTTATCAATCCGCGCCATATTGATTTGTCCCTTATAGTTTTTGGCTAATCCAAACTACGACTTTTCCGACCATGACAGCAGCGGAATTGCCAGAGAAGACATGATCTACGTCTATGAGTTCAAGGTGTTCCGTCGGTTCATTTGCGTATTGAAGGACATCATGACTATCTTCTATTGGAACGATGTCATCTTCTGAACCGTGAACCAAAAACCATGGCACAGCAAATTTACTAGCGTGTTTTGCGACACTATCAATCGTTGCCATATCATCCATATAGGCTTGTGAGAGAGGACAATCGGGGTCGTCCCACATAAAGCCTTTGTCAGGGGTGACATCGCCAAATTCGCGTTCAGCAAATGCTTTTGTATGCACCATACCCGCAAGTGATACGAGTACTTCAATGCGTTCATCGGTAGCGGCACGTAGCACACCGACTGCACCACCCATACTATGCCCAACGTAGCAAACTTTATATCCGTTGAGGGCATCAATGATGGTGCCGAGGTCTGCTACCCCTTTTGTGATAGTGGAGTCTGTAAATGCACCTTCCGATTCACCATTGCCTGAGAACGAAAAGCGCAGGGCAGAAATGCTAGCATCGGCAAGTCCTTCTGCCAAAGCGATGAGAGCAGGTCTATCTTTATTGCCGGTGACACCATGCCCTATTACTACAATCTTGTTACCTTTGCCTTCGTGATATGTATAATCAAGACGTTCGCCGTGTTCGTTTCTAATCTCACCAAACATAAGTTCTTTGTTTTCCTAAGATGGTTAATTTATAAATATGATGTGTAAGAAGCAGATTCAGAACTATTCATCAGAAACTTTATCTTCAGGTTCCTTTACGATTCCAAGCTCTTTCTCTATTTTCTCTATATTTTCAAAAAAGCCAGGTGGAGGTGGAGGAGCGGGGATATATTTCCTACCGCGTGCTTTCTCCCTCTTATTGACTTCTTTCAAATGGGCAGAGAGTTCCTCCATTGAATTGAATTGGGCGTTGAATTCTGCTTTCATCCGATAGATTTCTTCAAGGATGGGGTCGGTTGGTGGATCAAGTTGTTCTTTCATTTGAATCTCCTCAATAAGGTCTATAGGTGTACATAGGTTGGTAAGTGAAAAACCTGCGGTACGACAAACTCTGTCAATATGCTGCCGCTTTGTTTCATTGACAATATGTTTAAAATTCCATGAAATCAGATAGTCAAGACTATGAACCGTTGCAATAGAGATATGTTGAGCATCTGATCGTGATTTCTGTGGCACTGCACCGGAATCTATCAAGAGTTGTGCGAGTCTTTCTGACACTGAGGACGTTTCTAATGTCGTTAAGTTAACTACAGTCTTAAGTCTTTGCTGAACTTCTTTTTCATCACCCCGTTCAATTTCGGTGACAACTATATCTGAAACAATGAACTCAAAATCATCAGGATGATCATTCCACAACTGTCGAGTCGCTTGTTGTCGAGAGAAAATTACAGCATCGTTGCTCGGTTGTGAGGTTAAGTAACTCACCACTGTGGTTTCAACATAGACTGTCGGTTTTATTGAGGCGTATTCTTGCATAAAGTAGCGTTTTGTCAAAAAGTGATTTGTTTGCGAGGCACGAATGCCTCGCAAATACCAGTGTTAGACAACTACGCACCATGCCCATTGTTTTTCAGTGCTTCAATAACCTTTTCAGGTTTAATCGGCAATTCTGTTATACGTACGCCGACAGCGTCCTTGACAGCATTTGCCATTGTTGCCAAAGTTGGCGTGATAGGCGGTTCGCCAACACCTTTGGCACCATAAGGACCATTCGGTGCAGGCACTTCTACGATAACAGATTCAACTGTCGGTAGGTCGGCAGAGGTAGGCACACGGTAATCGACGAATCCGGGATTGACATTTCCATTGTCCCCGTATTGCATCTCTTCCATCATAGCCCATGCATAGCCTTGCACCGTGCCACCTTCAATTTGCCCTTCAACTGCCATCGGATTAATAGCGAAACCAACATCTTGCGAGGCAACAAGTTTTAGGACTCTGGTTCTGCCAGTTTCAGGGTCTACCTCAACTTTGGCGATCTGTGCTGCGAGAGCAGGTGTGCTCGATTGTCGTGCGAAAGAACCTTTTCCAACAACAGGACCCCCTGTTGTTGAGAGACTATACGCTGCGAGTTCACCTAATGAAATAGATTTCGGTGGATCTGCAGTGACAATATGGACACCACCATCTCTGAGTTCAAGATTGTCCACGTTCATATTGAGTCTTTCAGAGGCGAGTTCAAGAATGCGCTTACAGGCATCTTCAGCAGCAAGTTTAGCAGTATTTCCCATAGTGAATGTTACAACACTTCCACCAGATCCGGTAGAATACGGTGCAGAATCTGTGTCTCCACGTCGGATTGTAACGCTTTCATAAGGAATGGTCAAGATTTCAGCAATAATTTGCGTTATTGCTGTATCCGTTCCTGTAATGTCCATTGAACCGTGGAAAATTCGCGCACTTCCGTCTTCGTGGACAGAAACATAAACACCACCGGGACCACAACCGTTTGTCCAATCACCAACGGCAACACCCCAACCTTGGTTCTCATCGGCTTCCCGATCCCACCATCCGGCAGCATCCGCAACAGCCTCCAAGGTTTCTTTGTAACCGACTTTCGGTTCGCTTCCACCTGCGGGGACAGCATCCCCCTCTTCGCGCATATTCATCAGACGGAATTTGACTGGGTCCATACCGACACGTTCTGCAATCTCGTCAAGTTGTGATTCGCCTGCGAAAATAGCTTGTGGTGCACCTGGTGCTCTATAGGCAGCAGTGCCAGATTTGTTAGTATGCACACCATAAGCATCAACTTTGATATTTGGAATTTTGTAGACTCCGCGAACTCTGATTGTACTTCCGATGGATGCGCCAGAGACCGACCCAGAATCCCAAAATGCAAGTGCTTGCCGTGCAAGGATATGTCCATCTTTGGTTGCACCGGTTTTCAGTTTGATAACGCAACCGGGGGCGGGTCTACCATCAAGGAATTCCTCTTCACGTGTCATCTGTACGCGAATAGGACGTCCTGTTTTCTGTGAGAGTAGGACAGCAGGAACATGCGTAATAATAACGCCAAACCGACCACCAAAACCGCCACCCATTGTTGTTCCGATGACGTTAATTTGTGTCAGTGGAATACCAAGCGTGCCAGCAATACCTGATCGGATAGCAAACGGACCCTGTGTTGATGCCCACACCGTGACCTTACCTGATGAATCAGCACTGGCAACTGAGACGTGAGGTTCCATATAGGTTTGGTGGACACGCGGAATCACATAAGTGTCCTCAACGACGATATCAGACTCGGCAAATCCTTTTTCAACATCGCCTGCTTTTGTATGACTTTCAGCAGAGATGTTATAGTAGATTTCATCAGGATATTTTTCTAATTCTGACTCAAGTTTACGAACTTCGTCGCTGTTACCATCGGTTCCATCACGAGACAGTTCCTTGATTTTCGCACTGATAGTTCGTCGGTTTGGACCTTCTTTTGTCGCATCACCGTGCAAGCGGGGTGCTGACGACTTAATCGATTCCATCACGTCTTGCACAACAGGTAAAACTTCGTATTCTATCTTAATGAGTTCAGCGGCTTCTTCGGCAGTATCAGGGTCTGTCGCAGCAACAGCAGCAAGTGGCTCGCCTAGGTAAAACACTTTATCAGCCGCGAAGACTTTACGTCCACTTAGCACGTCATTTTGCGTAATAATTGCTCTGACGCCGGGCAGTTTTTCTGCTTCGCTGGTGTCAATACTGAGGATATTTGCGTGTGCATGCTTGCTTCGAACGATTTTGCCGTAGAGCATTCCAACGGGGTGAACATCCGCGCCGTATTGTGCAGCACCGGTAACTTTTTCAACTGCATCAACGCGCGGTAGTTTTTGACCGACAACATTATATTCTGACATGCAATTCTCCTTTCTCCATTATAAGTTGTTTGTATATTATACCAAATTAACTTGATTTGAAGTCTTCTGATAAGGTCAGCATTGCGAGGAGGACCCAGAGAACTCGCGCTACGAATCAGGTTAATTGGGTATTAGTCCAAGATGTATGCCAACTACTCTGCTTCCTTGCTTGCAGCTGGGAATTCTATTTTCCCACGTCCAATAGCAGTATAACATCTTTTACAGACTTTCACGGTATCCTCACCAACCGCTACGCTATAATCAGGCAGTACTTTGACACCGGTACGCCCACAAGCTGGGCAGGTACCACGACCGTTATTATACTCGCCTTCATGGGTATTTCCGTTTGGATCAATGTATAAATGTCTTATACCTTTTCCGCGATGTGTTTTAGCCATGTTTTCTCCTTTTAAATTGTTTAACTTAAGACAGATCTGAAATCTGCTCGTTCTCTATGAAGTTGTACGTATCTCTTCGACGGCTTGTAAGACTGCTTCAAGAATCTTAGTGTATCCGGTACAGCGGCAGATGTTTCCGCCGAGCGCATGTCTGAATTCTTCTTCTGTTCGGTCAGGATTTTCATCTACAAGTACTTTTGAAGCCATGATAAATCCGGGTGTACAAAAACCGCACTGATAGCCACCGGTATCAATAAATGCTTGTTGAATCGGGTGAAGTTTACCTTCGCTGGCTAAGCCTTCAATGGTGGTAATCTCTTTTCCAGAGACGGTAACGCCAAGTACCATACAGGACGTGACGGCTTTGCCATCAACAATTACGGTGCATGCACCACAATCCCCTGTGCTACATCCTTCCTTGGTACCTGTCAAACCAATGGTATCACGAAGCACTGCAAGTAGGGTTTTGCGCGGCTCAATGAGTAAATCGTGTTCATCACCGTTAACTTTTAGACTGACAGGGTGTTTTGCCATATTTTTCTCCTTGACTAATACCAAATTAACTTGATTCGACGTTTTCTGATAAAGTCGGCATTGCGAGGAGGACCCGGGGACCTCGCGCTACAAATCGGGTTAATTTGGTATAATATATATATACGATGCAAGACGTGAATGTCATTCTCACGTAGATTATGAATGCTTTTAACTTGCTCTGCCTATAGCGTGTTGCAGGGTTCGTCTTGTCAGAACATCAACCATTTCTCTTCGGTGCTCAGCGGAACATCGTAGATCAGATATCGGACTGGCTCCGGCTGCAGCTGCTTCGGCTGCTTGTTGCAAAAGTTCCGATGTGGGTATTTTTCCTTTTAGTAAATTTTCAGCTTCAGTCGCGCGAATTGGTGTTGGTGCAACAGCGGCGAGTCCAATTCGGACATCAATAATTGTCCCGTTCTCTAAATTGACAGCAGAAGCCACACCGATAAATGCCAAATCCATCACTTCGCGTATTTTATGCTTGATATAGTGGGAACCAGATGCGGGACTCGATAAACGAAATTGTGTTATAATTTCACCCTGTTTCAAGACGGTCTGCCCTGGACCGGTGAATAGTTCGTTAATTGGCACTGTGCGTTCACCATCAGCACCTGCGATGTCAACCTGTGCATCAGCGACAAGTAAACCTGCAACCGTGTCAGCGGCAGGTGAAGCGTGTGCAATGTTTCCACCGATTGTTGCAAGGTTGCGAATTTGGATAGAACCGATTTCTGCTGCGCCTTCCGCTAATGCGGTGTGATGTTCTTGTATATCTTCGGACAATTCAACTTCCCGCACTTTTGTCATCGCACCGATAGTAATACAGTTATCAGCATCAGTAGTGATACTGCTCAATCCTGGAATTTTCTGTAGACTTATCACAGATTGCGGTGTTTTGGTGTACGCCTTCATGCCGATAACAAGGTCTGTCCCACCTGCAAGGAGCTGCGCATGCTCTTGTGCAAACAAGCGGGAAGCTTCCGCAAGGGTGGCAGGTTCATAAAACTCAAAATTTTTCACATCTGTTCCTCCGTTCATTATGTTTCTTCAAGGTGAAATGTTCCATTTATATCTTCTATTGCACCGTGAATATCCGATTATTTTCTATTATAAGGATACCTAATTAAAGCGTAGAAGTCAACTTTAAATTCTATGAGAAATTCACGGAATAAGAATAGAGGATTCCGCTTAATGTATATGCTACACAGTTGGACAAACAAAAAGAACTACGGAATCCTCTTGGAAACAGGTAATTCACTATGGAATAGGCCAACCCGGTGTCGGTTCAGTGCGGAGTGCTTCCAGTTCATAAAGTTCTTCCACGCTGACTTCACGACGAAGTTTAGCCGATAGGAGTGCACCGCTCATAATCTCTGTAACCTTCAAACCGATATCACCATTGCTGGCAGGTTGTGCATCGCTGTTGCAAGCATCAATAAAATCACGGAACTTATCTGGAAAGTGCATATCCGGAAGTTCCAATGGTGTTTCAACGAGATTTTCGCGATAGCGTCTACGATTGCCCTGGTCATCGGTATCCCACTCCCCTTTTTCAAGGAAGAGTTTATCGTTACTGAACGATCCTTTTGAACCGAAAATGAAGATACCTTGCGGTTGCCCTGCCATATTGCATGACCAACCGTTTTCATACATAAACGACATGCCGTTCGTAAATCGGACAAACACGGATGCGTATTCCTCAACGTCGTTTATCTCATCTCCAGTATATTCGGGTGGCATACCGCGATAAGCGATGCCACTAATGGTAGCGGGTTGCGGTGAACCGAGCAGATAAATCGAACGGTTGATAAGGTAGACCCCTGTGTCGTATAAGGTGCCGCCACCACTATATACTGAATTGAGAAACCATTTGCCGTAACCCAACATATCCACATTGGGTCTGCCGCGAACGCGATAACTGGTGAGTCTGCCGTAATGGACATCACCGATTTTTCCGGAAGTGACATAATCTCGGATAGCGTAACTTCGAGGATCAAGACATGTGCCGCCACTCTGGTAGGCAAGTTTAACGCCCGCTTTGTCGCATGCATCGCGCATGTTTCTCGCCTCTGTTGCCGTACGTGCCATCGGTTTTTCACAGAAGACGTGTTTACCGGCGTTTGCGGCTGCCACGGCAGCAGGTTCGTGGGCAAATGGTGGTGTGGCAATGCTGACAGCATCTAAATCACATTCTTTTAACATTTCGTTGAAGTCACTGAAAATTTTGACACCGTTGTTGCTGTATTCCGCCCAACGTGCAGCATTTTCATTCAATAGATCGCGTGTTGATGCAGAATCTGCTTTTTCTGCATCAGCCTTTGCTGAGTTAGCACGTGCTTCTGCTCCTGATAGCACTTCTGCTGCTCTCCGTTTTGCATTTGCATCAACCGTATCGCAAACAGCGACGATTTCCGCGTGCTGTGGATGGGCAAGGTATCCGTTGGTATGTGAACCAGATATCATGCCGCACCCAATCTGTCCGATTTTAATCCGTTTTGACATTCTTATGCTCCTTAGCAAGGTATGACATACTCCCCGAGCTAAAGCAACGGGGTTTCTTTCACTGATTTATCAGTGTTCTCTGCTCAGGCAGAGCGACAGAGGTGTTGATTGTATCTAACACCAAAGGGGGATGCCAGGTCCCCGACTACTGGGTTATTTATTAACCCAGATACTTTGTTGAATATATTTATAGCACCGACACCATCACGATGATATCTAAAATCGCATTGTTTGCAGTGATAGTTTCGGTTCTTCGGTTTCTTTCTATGTCCGCATTTTGGACAGGTTTGTGAGGTGTATGCTTCTGATTCAGAAACAACTTTGATACCAGCAAGTTCGGCTTTATAGCATATTTTCTGTGCGATGCGTGCGAAAGCCCACTGGTGTAGTTTCTGATTGGACTTTTTTGAATAGTTGATGTTATCTCTGATACCTTTCAGGTCGCCTATCACAATCGTATCCGCCTTCGCTCTTTGGCAGTCGGATATAAAGCGTGATGTGATTTTATGTTCGGCATCTTTGATTTGGTCATCAAGTTTTTGCAAAGTCCTGCGTTTTGCTTTTAGAAGTTTGAACCATCGTTTAGATTTTTTCTTGCATCTATCCATTTTCGCAGAAAATCGGGCTTTGACCTTGTTTCTGTATTGTCCGATAGAACGCAGAAAACGACCATTATAGATGGTAGTTCGGCTGCCATCAAAACTAACAATCGGGTGTATTTCACCCATATCAACAGAAACAGTGATACCTGTATCCTGTTTTGGAGGAACATCAACTTTATAGACAAGCGCAAAATAGTAGTATCCGCGTTTGAAGGACATCTCAACATAGTTCGGTTTTTCTTGCACATTCTCAAGGATTACAGGTTCACGACCTTTGCCGTTGGAAAGTATCAGTTGTCCATCTTTCAGACGGATAGCACCTGATTTCCAACGCACCTTGAAAAACTTGCGTGTCCGTTTTGGCGGTTTCGCATCAGGATCAGACTTGTGAACCTCAAAGAAACTTTTGAGACTATCAAAGTAGGAATCCGAACAAGCTTGCACAGATTGAGAATGCAAAGCATATTCTTTATGTCGCATATACTTTTGAACTGCTCCTTTAGTCGTTCTCTCGGCAACTAATTATGATATAAAGTCCAAGAAAAATTCCGAAAAAGCAAGTGACCGTCTATATAGATAGTGAAACATCAATGCAAATATGTAATAAATACTTAGCGAGTCAACCATTTAGTGGTTCACTCGGTAAGTATTTGATTTATGTTCTCCATACTGGTGCCATAGGCACCTAACTTGTATCTCGGTTGCTGTTGTGGCATTTTCTTCCACCGGTATGGGCGTTTATGCTCATTCCACCAACACACCGCACTATCAAGCGCATCGGTCAGTTCCTCTCGCGTCTCAAATCGCCTCCCTTTCAGTGCCAGAGACTTCAACTGTTTCCACCAAGGTTCTATCAAGTTCAACCAACACGCATATTTCGGAATAAACTGCACCCCAATCTCCGGCCACGCCAATAATGCTGTCTTCACATCACGACTATGGTGAGTAGAAAGATTGTCTTCAATCAGAAGCCATCTTTCTGAAGGAAACTTCTCCATTACTTTCTCAATCAACGCAATATGACTCGCACTATCCCTACGCTCTGAAATCACTATCTCCGCTTGACCCGTCGCCGGTTCAAACGCACCATGAACCCACACTTTCCCACGACGACCATAGTCCGGTTCAAATGTCGCACGATGCGAACCTTGTTGCCACACTTCACCCGGGTATGTCTTAGCCGAGATCGGGCCCAGCTCGTCAATACAAATCACACGCGTTTGAGGCGGACGATTGACGTATGCTGCTATGATGGCCCCCTTTTTTCAACAAACGCTTCGTCCTGTTTTTCTGCTTCACGAAACCAACTCTGTTGACGCTTCCAATGTAACCCCTCTTCTTTGAGCCACTCCCAGATCGTTGAATCAGAAAGATGAATACCCGTTCTCTCTATAAACGCAGTTTGCAAGCGTTTCAGTGTCCACAACTCAAACGGATAATCAAGACTACGCGGTTTACGCAATGCTAAATCTATCAATTGACCCCGCACTTCAGTTGAATGCGTGCGCGGTTTGCCACTTTTCGGTTTATCAGCAAGACCTTTGATACCTGTTTCATTGAAGCGTTTGACCCAACACGCACCAGAGTTGCTTGATTTGAAACCCACCTGTTTCGCGGCTTGGGTCGCTGTGAGCGTCTCGTCATCAAGCATGCTGACAATCAACTTCGCACGCTGCACCGTCCGATAAGGTTGTGTGCGTGAACTTGAAAGTGTTCGCAGTTCTGCTACTTCTGCTTCACTGACTTCACGAAGGTGATGTATTCGTTTGCCCATCTAAATTCTCCTCTCCATTTTGATACAATAGATAGAAGAATTATACCATAGACAGAAGAATTATACTATAAAATCTTGGCGAGTCAACCACTAAAGCCTATCAATTGAGAAAACGCCTAAAATCCGTGAGATCTGCGGCACCCGCGTCCATCCGCCCTTCAGACAATTAACACCTACATACCCGATTAAATTAACGCAGCCTGCCCTACACGTCGAAAACACGCAAATAATCGTCAAGTGTTTCAACTCTACGAATACAAATGAGTTTGTCACCATCAACGAGATATTCCGGTGGACGCATCTTGAGATTATAGTTAGAACTCATCGCGTGGCAGTATGCCCCAGCATCGCAAACCACAAGACCTGTACCCTCTGGTGGTGTCGGTAATTTTCGTTCCTTTCCGAGAAAATCCGCAGATTCGCAGACGGGACCTACGACATCAAAAGTCTCGACCTTCCCATCAACGGGTTCAATAAACTCAATATGCTGATACGCATCGTAAAGGCTCGGTCGGATGAGTTCTGCCATACTTCCATCCGTGACGATAAAATGTTTGTTTCCGTTCGTCTTGACGCCAGTGACACGGTTGACAAATACAGCCGTATTACCGATTATAGAACGTCCCGGTTCAATAATTAATGTGATGTCATCCGTGAGTAGTTCACGAATTGAATCTATTAGGTCTGTGGGTGTGGGAATATCATCACCAGAACGTTCATAGTCAATTCCCAACCCTCCACCGATATTGAGATAGTGTAATGAAAAACCCTCTGCTTGAATAGCACGCATGAAATCAAGCATAATCTCTGTGGCATCTCGGAAGATTCGCACTTTCTTAATAGTTGAACCAAGATGGCAGTGAACACCAACTAAACTCAACAAATCGTCTTTACGAATTTCGTCTAAAAACCAATTAAGTCGTTCATTGCGTATACCAAACTTGGAATTTTTCATGCCTGTAGAGACATAGGGATGTACCTCTGGATCGACATCAGGATTGATGCGGATAAGCACATTCGCGGGTGTGTCAAGCTGCTTCGTAGTCTGCTGGATGTGGCGCAAATCAAATTCGCTGTCAATGTTAATCAGCACACCGTGTTCAACTGCAAGACTGAGTTCTTCAAGGGTCTTACCGTTGCCGTTTAAGATTGTCCGCTTCAGATCGAATCCGGCGGCAAGTGACAACCGTAGTTCATTTCCACTTACCAACACTGCACCGCTACCGAGCGCGCTTAAGCGTTTCAGAAGTGAAAGATTGTTGTTTGCCTTCACGGCATAACCTATGATTGCATTGATACCCGCAAGTGCGTCTTGATATGCAGTGTAGTTAGCCTCAAGCCGCGCGAGACTGTAAAGATAAAATGGACTATAGGGGACTTCATCTTGAATGTCTTTAACCTTCAATTTTTCACAGTAGAGGTACCCATCTTTAAAGTGAAAACTCATCAGTTATCAATATACTCCTATTCTGTTCCTTTAAACCTGGGTAATTGTATATAAACGCATACAATTCCCGATTAGCACCCGCCTAAGCAGGTGGAAGAACCGTCAAAGTTAGTGCCGAAACACTAACGCTTTTTCTACGCCGAGTGTCCTCACAGTGTCAGGGTTCGTCTCACTCATGAATGAAACCTTTACAGTCGTTTCCCAACTTGGTTGTTGTTAGGTGTGTTCGATCCGGACACAGACAACTGTATGCGACATAGGGGGATTGAACCCCTAAAACGCCTATCGTTTATCGCTTGAAATATCTAAATCTGCATTTATCAAAGTAAATCTGTGTTTTGACTACTTAGCACTCGCCTCCCGTAGTTTTCGTTTATTTGTTCAAATTTTGGCTTAGTATTCCCGTTTGTGCCAATCGTCTTCCCAGAGGTTGAATGCCCCTTCGCGATACGGGTGCGCCGCGATGAGATCCTCATTCAGTTCCATGCCGAGTCCGGGACCGTTTGGTAGGCTAAAGTATCCATCTATAACCTCAGGACATCCAGTTGCAGCTTCTTTCACCCACGCTTCAGAAAAATCGTTGAAATGCTCCTGAATTTTGAAGTTTGTGGTGCATGCAGCAAAATGCAATGCAGTAGCAGTGGAAACAGGACCACCAACGTTATGTGGTGCAACCGTCATATAACACATATCACCCATCGCAGCGATCTTTTTAGTTTCCAGAAATCCACCTGTCTGCGTAATATCGGGTTGTAGGATATCTGCAGCTTGTAAGTTAATCAACTCACGATATTCATATTTGTTGTGAAGTCGTTCCCCAGTAGCAACAGGAAGATTGATTTTGTCAGCAGCTTTTGCGAGTGCTGCAATATTATCGGGTGGCACAGGTTCCTCAACCCAACTCGGTTTGAATTGTTCTAATTCAGCAGCAATTTCTATCGCTGTATAAGGACTAAACCGACCGTGCATCTCAACCAGAATTTCGACATCAGGACCCACAGCATCGCGCACAGATTCTACGAGAGAAACGGATTTTAACTTCTCCTCATAAGAAAGTTCATAGTACCCTGCTCCAAACGGATCAAACTTGAGTGCCTTATAGCCTTTTTCAAGTACCCTTTTTGCAGCGGCGTGAAACTCCTCAGGTGTCCGTTCTACACGATACCAACCGTTTGCATAAGCCTTTAATTTATCTCGGCAGGCACCGCCAAGAAGCCGGTATACAGGTTGATTCAATGCTTTGCCGATAATATCCCAACATGCTATTTCAATCACACTAATTCCGGTAGCGACAATTTCACCAGCACGTCCATAGTCGTTCCGAAACATGCGTTGGTATAGGTCTTCCGTATTGAACGGATCGCTACCGATTACGTGTCTGCGTTTGGCACCGTCAATATAGGCTACCAGTGCATCTGTGCGATTGTTCATCCGCACTTCACTGATACCGGTCAAACCCTCGTCTGTTTCAACTTTAACGAAGGTTAAATTCCGCCAACTTGTCCCCATGACTAAAGTTACTACATCAATAATTTTCATTGTTATCTTCTTGCCTCTCCCTCAGATACGCTGCGTTGTCCGCGTCCTTGCGGTGATGCAGGTTCAATAGTTGGTGCTTCTTCACCTACCTCAACCATCCGCCGAATTAGTCGTTCCCGCATTACCTCCGCGACATTCTCATGGGATCGTAGTCCGATGAGATTTCGTAACTCGTAGGGATCTACCTCAAGGTCGTAAAGGTATTGCTCAACATATATATCTGACCCTGCGTCTTTGCCGCCACTTTTCTTAGGTGCATCAACACCATATTTCCAACGTTGTGTACGAACAGCGCGTCCAACTTGAGCCTCGCTAATTTGGACAAACACCTCTTCGGGCCAATCTTCGGTGTCACCTTGTAGAAGTGGAAGGATAGATCGACCTTGCATTTCATCAGGAACCGCTAAACCTGTTGCATCCAGAAGTGTCGGTGGTAAATCAACAAGACTCACAAGTTGTTGAACCTGTCCTCCTCCGATGAACCCTGGTCCGTGGAAAGCAGTCGGCACCCGAATAGAGCTTTCATGACAGGAACGTTTATACTCGCTGTTACGTGTTTTGAAATGACATCCGTGGTCAGAAGTAAACAGAATAATTGTATTATCAAGTAAATCAAGACTTTTGAGTGCATCTAACAGCCGTCCGAGTGCTTCATCAAGTCTTTTCACCATGCCGTAGTAGCCGCCTAAGTGCTGGTGCGTTGAGCCACCCAGTGCGGCGAGATCAGGTGGTATCCATTTCCCAGTATACCTCTCCCTATATCCATCCGGTGGAGGATAATCATCCAGATGGTTTTGGTGATGCGGTTCAATATAGGATGTAAATAGGTAAAAAGGATCGTTTTTGTGTTGGTCAACATACCGTATTACCGCATCAGTCATCGCATCTACACGATACCCAGGTAGGTCAACAGGTTTGCTGTCGTTATCAAATAGTCTCGTCTGGTAGGCGTCAGAAGTGAATTCAAGCACATTGGACGCCAACCAATAGTCATATCCACCACGATGTTCGGGTGGAACAGGTCCGGGTCCAGTGCCACCTGAATAGAGGTGCCACTTCCCTATGTATCCTGTATCGTAGCCTGCCTCTCCAAAGTGATGGGCAAGTGTTTTAAGATTTGGGGACAATGGGATGCCATTTCGGTAACATCCGGTGCGGGTTGCGTATAATCCGGTTTGCAGGCATGAACGCGCGGGTCCGCAGACAGGTTGGCACGTAAAAGAGCGGTGGACGTGTGTACCTCGCTGTGCCATCCGGTCGAAGTTGGGCATCAAATCAAGCGGATTACCGTGCAAGCCTGAAGTATCCCACCGCTGTTGGTCAGTGAAAAAGACAATGACATTCGGTTGATTTTTGTTAGTTTGTGGCATATCTTTGAAATATCCTCTCATACGCAATTAACGCGATTTGTAGCGCGAGGTCCCCGTGCCTCGCAATGCTGACTTTATCAGAAAATTTCTAATCAAGTTAATTTGGTATCATTCAAGTTTGGCTTATCATAGTTTAAAGAATTTTATGATTGATGTCAAGTAGAAATTACAGATTGCCGTAAAAAGAGTGTGTAAAGTTGTTGTCACATAATACTTATACCAAATTAACTTGATGCCAATCTATCGGTGCGGTTAGGAAACCGCCCCATTAGCGTCCTCCGACTGCGATATATCTAAATTGATGCATAAGGTGACAAAAACTTTACATACCCCTACTTCAGAGCTATTTAGTTCTCCGAATATTTAGATTTTCAATCTAAGACTTTCCCCTGTAGGAGCGATCTCCGAATCGCGATTTTTCGTCTAAAATGGACAAAAAGCCTAAAACTAAATAACCCTGACCCCTACTTGACATCAATTTGCTTCTTATGTTAGAATATAAATATGATAAAGGTTTTAAACTGTCTATTCATTTCCATTTTATTTGTCAGTGTTGTAAGCGTCGCGAAGGATACACCACTAAAAATTGGCGATGCTGCACCGGATTTTACGCTTCAAGATGTTGAGGAGAAACAGCACAATTTAAAGAAGTTACGCGGGAAATATATTTTTCTGATTATGGGAAATAGGAAGATTCGGAAGGAAGATGACAAATGGGCAGAGGCTTTCCAAAAAGATTATAAGAAAAACCAGCGGGTTGCTGCTTATATCATTGCTGATTTGCGAAGTGTGCCAGGATTTATACCGAAACGTTTTATCCGATCCCAATTGAAAAGAAATCCACCACCGGTGACATTCCTGCTTGATTGGAAGGGGCAAGTACATCAACGGTACCATACGGACAAAAAGAAACCGAACCTCTATCTGATTTCACCACAAGGAAAAATCGTGTTTCATCGCAAAGAGAATTTCAAACCAGAGATTTATGCGGAACTCAAAAAACAGATTGATGCTCTATTAACCGAAAAACCTTAATCTGCAATTGTGCATGGTGGACTAAGGCATTATGCGACACAAAGGAGAGAAAGTATGGATTCCAAAGCCAAAGGAGAAATCACAAAATATTTGTCCTTTCCAATGATTCTTATAGGCAGCGGTTCATTTTTCGGAGTAATTGGATGGTTGGGATTGGCTCAAGCTGCAGAAAGCATCATCTTTTTTATTGGCGCAATGCTACTTTCCTTTTCAGGTTCAATGGCGACTTTATGTGGTCTCATGAGTCTGGAAAGACTTGCTCCAAGCAAGCAAAAAGTCCGAAAATTGAAAATTGAAATTTCAAAGCACATTAAGATTCAGTATCCAACTTATATCATACAAGTAGAAAAACAGAAACAGAAGTATCAAGAACTCTATAGAAAATTGCCTGAAATTAGGAGTTATTGTGAGGAATTTAGACAGGATATTAGAAATCTACGTTTACGGTTATCAAATTTGGAGAAACGGCTTCAGGAGAAACTAAAAAATTATGCACCTGTAATTGACAATGATAGTGCAGATGGTATCGCAAAAAAGATTCTGTGGTCTGAAAAACAAATTCAGTTAACACAATTCAATGACTCCTTAGAAAAACTCTCTCGCTTTATTACTGCTGCAGACATAGAACGGTATCGCGGTGAACTGACACACATTAGTGGTAGGTTGACTCAATTAGATCAAGGTATAAATCACTATCGTGAGTTAATGATACTTTGTAATCGCTCAGACGCTGACTGTGACAAAATCATAAGTGTGAAGCAGAAAGTTGATAAGGCAGAAAATTTGATGATTCGACAGGAAAACCGATTGCAAGAACTTAGGACAGAGATGGCTACAAAGAGTGAATCAGCGAAAATGGAATTATCGCTTTTTCAAGAGCAGCTTGATGAATTTAAGACAGAGTGATGATTGATAGATCATTCTTAAGACTTTTTAGCAAATTGGATCAAATACATTGAGGTTGAACGCACAGATATGAAAGGGTGAGTATGAAATATCTTGTAACAGGTTGTGCAGGATTTATTGGGTGGAAAGTTAGTGAATTTCTGCTTGCAGATGGGCATACCGTAGTCGGAGTTGACAATCTTAACGACGCTTATGATGTAACTATTAAGAATTGGCGGCTTGCGCAACTCCAAAAGTTACCCAAATTTCATTATCACTGTGTAGATATTTGTGATCGTTCGGTACTGGAAACGCTATTTGACCAGCATTATGATGCAGTCATTAATCTCGCAGCACGCGCAGGTGTTCGTCAGTCCGTTGAAAATCCTTGGGTCTACATTGATACAAACGTGACTGGCACACTAAACTTGTTAGAGTTATGTCGTACTTCTGATATAAAGAAATTTGTGTTGGCTTCTACCTCAAGTTTATACGGAGCAAAGAATCAGCTTCCTTTCAGTGAAGAGGCAGACACAAATGGACCACTGTCCCCTTATGCCGCCTCTAAAAAAGGTGCAGAGGCTCTCTGCCATAGTTACCACCATCTCTACGATATTGATGTAACGATATTCCGTTTCTTTACCGTCTATGGACCCGCTGGTCGTCCGGATATGAGTGCGTTCCGATTTGTCCAATGGATTAGTGAAGGAAGACAAGTTATTGTATACGGGGATGGCAAACAATCATCCCGTGATTATACCTATGTAGAAGACATTGCTCGTGGTGTAATCGCAGGACTGAAACCTCTCGGTTATTCTGTCATCAATCTCGGTTCGGATAGTCCAATTGTGTTAATTGACACAATTAGATTGATAGAGGAACTCGTTGGCAAAGAAGCAAAACTATCGCATCAACCGTTCCATCCTGCGGACGTCCGAGCGACGTGGGCAAACATCCAGAAAGCAAAACAACTTTTAGGATGGCGTCCACAGGTGAGTTTTAGAGAAGGGATAACTGCACTTGTTGAATGGTATCAAGAGCATCGCGATTGGGTAAAGGATATTCCAACAGGTTAAGCAGCTGTCAAGATTTCCACTGCTTTTTCCAAAGCTTGTTCATCCACCTTCAGTTTAACGTTTTCTACTTCGCGCTTTACGTAGGTCAAAGTGTTTGTCAGGTTCATTGGGGTTGCGATTTCTTGCACAATCTTGTGTAGACGTTTAACATCAGTTTTCTTTATCCCGGTCTTTTCTTCTACACGAGAGTGCAATTCCGCAGGAGATTCTGGTTCCTTGACCGTTTCATCGGGTTTTTGTGCTGACGGTTTTGAATCTTTATCTTGTGTTTTGACAGATCGGGTGCGTTTGCGGGTTGTTGTCTTCTGAATTTTTCCCGCTTCTAATGCTTTAAAACCGCACTCCTTACACAATTTGGCTGTAACATCAGCCAACGTCATTGTTACAATCACTTCACTGATAGCACCACAAAGATCACATTCAGTTAGATTTTCAATACTCGAAAGGATGTCGGTGTTTAGCACCAGCATCTTTTGTTTATCAGTCTTTGTTGGCTTCTCTTTCTGACAAAGCGCAATAAGTTTTTGCGCTGCTTTTTCAATTTGATCTAAATTTCCCATGCTACACCTCCAATAAATGTTATAATTAGTATAACATTTATGAAAATTACTGTCAAGGAAAATTAATCCAAAAAGCCAATTTAATGGTTGAACTTAACTTACTGAATTTTTATCCTTATACAACTTATATTCAAAGCTGTCAAGAAGTGCTTCGCAACTTGCCGATATTATGTTCTCTGAAACTCCGACCGTTCTCCAACTCATTTCTCCATCACTTGCTTCAACAAGCACACGCACCTTTGAACCTGTACCTGCTTTGGTGTCCAATACGCGAACCTTATAATCCATCAACCGGACTTTTTGTAAAGCAGGATAGAACTGCTCAAGTGCCTTTCGAAGTGCTGTATCCAATGCGTTTACAGGACCGTCGCCATCTGCTGCGGTATGGGTAGTTGCACCATCTGGTGTTGTGACCTTCACTGTCGCCTCTGAACGAATCGTGTGGTCGCTGAACTTCTCAATGATAACGCGAAAACCGAGATGTTCAAAAAAGGATTCATAACCATTGAAGACTTTATAAGTCAAGAGTTCAAATGATGCTTCAGCAGCTTCATACTGATAGCCTTCGTTTTCGGCTTCTTTAAGACGGTTGAAGAGTTCTAAAACCTGTGGTGAGTTTTTGTCGTAATTCGGATATTCCTTCTCAATTTTTTTCATGATCGTGCCACGACCCGCTTGGTCGGACACGAGAATACGTTGCGTATTACCGACATTTTCGGGGACGATATGTTCATAGGTGAGACGGTTTTTACGAATGGCATCCGTGTGTAAACCACCTTTATGGGCGAAAGCGGAACGTCCAACATACGGTTGACGTTCGTCATGTGGCAGGTTTGCTAATTCACTGATTAATCGAGAAACACGCGTCAATGCTTGTAACTGAGTATCGCTTATGCACTCAATACCCAACTTCAGCTGAATTGTAGGAATAATAGAGGCAAGATTAGCGTTTCCGCATCGCTCACCGTATCCGTTGAATGTTCCTTGAACATGGTTTGCACCGGCTTGAACGGCTAAAACAGAATTTGCTGCACCCATACCCGCGTCATTATGGGCATGAATACCAATCGGGAGAGACAGCGCAGACATTGATGCTTTGACACCATCCTGAATCTCTATGGGTAACCTTCCTCCGTTAGTATCACAAAGAACAAGGCATTTCGCCCCACCTGACGCAGCGGCACGTAGTGTTTCAACAGCATATTCGGAGTCATCTGCGAAACCATCAAAAAAGTGTTCAGCATCGTAAATTACTTCACGTCCACTCTCTACAAGATACTGGACAGAACTCTCAATTAATTTTAAGTTCTCTTCCGCTGAAACCCGTAAGACATCAGTTGCATGGAGTCGCCAACTTTTACCAAAAATCGTGACATTTCTTGCACCTGTATCAAGCAAAGCAGACAGGTTCGGGTCATCTTCAGGATCATAGGATGGATAGCGTGTACTACCGAAAGGTACGATTGTTGCTGTTTCTAACATCATATCTTTTGCACGCTTGAAAAATTCTATATCTTTCGGATTGGAACCCGGGTAACCACCTTCAATATAGCGGATACCTAATTTATCCAGTGCTTCAATGATTATCAGTTTATCTTCGACTGAAAATGCTACGCCTTCGGCTTGGCTACCATCCCTGAGTGTTGTATCGTAAAATTCAACCATGTTGTCTTACAGCAAGTTTTGGCTTATACTTAGAATATAGGAATGCAAACTTCACACTAAATCGCCAAAATTCGGTGTCTCCTTTATATGGCAATACCCGATTAATTTTCTTACTAAAATTCTATCACATTTCAAGGGAAAAGTCAAGATTATTGTAATCGTTCAGGGCTATTTAGTTCTCCGAATATTTAGATTTTCTATTTAAGACTTTCCTCTGTAGGAGCGATCTCCGAATCGCGACTTTTCGGATAAAATGGACAAAAAGTCTAAAACTAAATAGCCCTGGTAATCGTTGGAGTAGGATTATTTATAGTTGATTCTACAATTGAAGATACACTGTAGATCAGCACGTTTTGTAAACTCACAGATCAAATGTATCGTTTATTGCTAAAGTCTATAATAAATGTTCCAATCGTTGGAGTGTATAATATTTATAGTAACGTGAACTCAGTGTCCGAAATATTTATTTTCAAAATTCACCATAGTAATAGTTTGCACCGCCAAATTACTGTAGGATAGGTCTCTGTGTCGCATCAAAACACCAATACCACGCGTTTTTTCTGGAAATTTATACATGAGAAATTGTATAATTTACAATGTTTGTTATTTTCAATTTTTACCTTATATTAATTCACTGCCAGAATAGGAGTTGCCTTGCCATGAAAAGTCTTTTCTGCCTGCTAATAGTTCTTCTAATTCCCGTAGCTGCTTTTTCACAGACAGGTGAAATTGAAGGTACTGTTTATAACAAAAACACAGATGAACCTTTTCCATGCATAGATGTACATCTCATAGAAATAGACAAACGTGTCAAGACAGACGAAAAAGGTGCGTTTTCTTTTAAGGAAATCCCTGAAGGGAGGTATACCTTATCCATATCTTCACCAAATTCAGAATTAACCCAAAAAGCCTCTGTTGTCCTTCAAGCCGGTAAAACACTCACATCAAAAATATACTATAGTACAATCGAGTATGAACTCAAAGCTATTGAAGTAAAGACGAAACGTGCCCCTAAAACTGTGATAAAAAAGAGTATTGAATCTAAAGAAATTACACGGTTGCCGGGGATAGCAGGTGATGCGCTTCGGGCACTGCCTATCATACCGGGTATAGGTGTTGCCAATGATTTTAGTGGTGCGCTCTATATCAGAGGAGGTTCAGACGAAGATAATCTCTACTACTTTGATCGGGTTCCCGTCGGTTATCCATACCATTTCGGAGGACTCGTTTCGTCTCTAAGTTCTGAAATCATTGATCGGATTGATGTCTACGCGGGCGGTTACGGTGCCGAATATGGAGTGGATTCTCAAGCCGTGATTGACATATATTCACAGAACAGCAGCCCTGATGATTTGTGTGGAAAACTGAATCTCAACCTGCTATACTCAGAAGGATTACTTCAAGGTAAATTCGGTGAGAAAGGATATTGGTATGCCGCTGGACGGAGGAGTTACATAGACCTATTTATCGGCTCGCTTTCGTTCGCTGCAGGTGCAATCACCGCCTTTCCCCGTTTCTGGGATTATCAAGTGAAAGCTGGATATGACATCACCGAAAAACATCAATTTTTTTTCAATCTGTTTGCATCAGGAGATAAATTTGCCATAAAATTAGATGGTGAAAATGTGGACGAAGATTTTAGGGGGAATACAAGCTTTGAAAGCGGATTTGAAGGTGCGGGGATTCATCTACGTTCTTCACTAACAGAACGACTCAC
Organism: Candidatus Poribacteria bacterium; assembly: GCA_965237835.1. Taxonomy (GTDB): domain Bacteria; phylum Poribacteria; class WGA-4E; order WGA-4E; family WGA-3G; genus MSPOR6. The sequence goes on from OZ250160.1 coordinate 5,019,971, forward strand.
CTCCTTTTTATCATTTACCCGCTCTAACTTCCTCTTTGATGTTAATTTCGGTCCCTTACTCTCTCTTAATATTGATGCGCCAACATACACTTTCCGTGAAGATCTTACTTATGAGTTGGACCAAAAACATCAGTTGGAATCCGGACTAATTCTCGGTCTTGAACCGGGAAAGGTGAGCGGTACATTCACACGTATTCCTGATGAAGGTGAGGTGGAATACGACATTCGATTTGAAGATAAAGTCAGTATAGATGAAACTGTGCGCGGGCAACGTATAGAAGGCTATTTGCAAGATAGATATTCTCTGTTGCCATTTTTGTCAGTTGTGTATGGGTTACGGCTTGATTATTTTAATGAAATTGACGAACTCTCTATTCAACCTCGCGCCAGTTTACGTTTAGAACTTCCCAACAACTCTGAAATTCAATTTGCTTACGGGTTATATAACCAAGCACCTATCCCCGCACAACTCTCAAACAGTGTTGGTAATCCAGAGTTAAAGTCCAGTCAGGCGAGTCACTATATTGTGGAACTCAAACGTCAACTTTCACAGGATACAGAAATCAAAATCGCAGCCTATTACAAAGACTTAATAAACCTGATTACATCGGACAATATATCCACATTTCTTAATCAAGGTGTCGGTTATGCACAAGGCACTGAGATATTTCTACGGCACAACAGTGGAGATAAGTTCTTGGGTTGGATTTCATACGCTTATGCACTTTCAAAGCGGCGTGACCGTTTAGACGAACCGTATCGTTACTATTCTTTTGACCAAACCCATGTCGCAACCCTCGCGGCAAGTTATAATCTGACACCTACTTGGGAATTTGGTGCTAAATGGCAGTACCGAACTGGTAATCCCCATACACCTATTGTGGATGCAAATCTCGTACTAGACCCGAGGTTTATTGAAGAAATTGGGGGAATTGAGAACATTGGGAACATCAATACCGCTGAGATCATTGAAAACTCAATTTTTATTCCAGTCTATGGGGAAAAGAACTCTGAAAGATTACCTTCCTACCACAGGTTGGATATACGCGTGAGTAAAATCTTTCGTTTTAATAGTTGGAAGTTAGGAATATTTTTAGAACTACTTAATACCTATAATCGTAAAAATATACTCGATTATAGATATACAAGCCGAGACTATTCAACGAAAGAACCAATTAATCAGTTGCCTATAATCCCATATTTAGGTTTTACAGCGGAATTCTAAATGGTTATACACGGAAACAGAACACTGAAAAAGATTTTTATTCTTATTATCTTCCTCTTGCCATTTTCTTCTTTCGGACAGAATGATGACACTATAAACGACGAAATATCGGATGAAATTATCACTTTACCCCCAGTAGAGGTCAAAACAGAACGGATAGAAAAGAAACCACGTCATACTTTCCAACGCGACTCAATTCTTAATGCGATAGGTAATGGAGGAGATCCGCTACGTATCTTAAATCAACTCCCCAGTGTCGGCGTATTAAATGATTTCGTTGGAATTCTTTCCGTACGTGGTGGCGGTCCAGAAGATAATCTTTACTATTTTGATCGATTGCCATTAGGGTATCCATATCATCTCTTAGGAATTGTCTCTACAGTCAACGCTGAAGTTCTTCAAAAAATTGAGGTATATCCAGGTGGATATGGTGCGGAGTTCGGTTCCGAATCTCAATCGGTGATTGACATATACTCACGGGGTATCACAGAATCGCATATTGGAGGAAAACTCAACCTCAATCCAGTTTATTCTCAATTATTTCTTGAAGGAAAAATTGGGAATAGGGGCTATTGGTACGTTTTTGGTCGCAAAAGTTATATGGGACCCCTATTCGAATTATTACCACGTTTGCTGGAGATTGATAATGATTTTGTGACGCAGGTGCCAAGTTTCTGGAGTTATCAAGGTAAATGGGTTTATCAATTAAATAGCATGCACAGGGTTGTTGTCAATACCATTTCGGCTAACGATTCATCAGAATTTCTCTTTACTTCAGATGAAGTCTCTGAAAGTGAACTGCGTGGACCTTTCAGCTCGGAAAATCCATTTGATTCACAAGGTGTCCATTTCTATTCCGAAAAAGAAAAGACGTTTAGATCTATTATATCATTGACACGGTCTTTCTCCCGCACGGAATTAAATTATGGTGAAGGGTATTTCTATCGAGATACAGATAGTGTAATTTCATTACGTGGTGATCTTCAATACTGGGCAAAATTTCCAAAGACGTTATTAGAAACTGGTTTTGATTTGTCAAGCCTTCCTTCAAACCTTATCAGCATTGGAGCGCGCCCTCTTGAAGAAGGGGATTGGGATTATGATTTCAGACTCAAGCAAGATGGAGAAAAGATTCATACAGTCACGTCTAAAATCCTTCATCGGCTTGAGGGATATTTACAAGCAACACAGGACCTCGTTACAACACGGTATGCTGACCTCTATGCCACCATAGGAATGCGAGCAAATTACTTTAACCTGATCGACAGTTTTTCACTTCAACCACGTGGACTACTCGGCTTAACACTTGGTCCCGAGCAAACGACTGGCGTATGGTTTTCTCTTTTACCGGTAGACCTACGGTTTATGTATGGTAATTATGTTCAAAATCCGCGGCTTTATCAAGTCGTGTTTGGAAACGAAAATCCTGATATTTCCCCAAGTCTCGCAACGCATTATGTTGTGGAATTGGAAAAAAATCTTACTGCTGAAACAAAGGTCGAAGTCGCTGGATATTACAAAAACCTTCAGGATATGATTACCTTCAACCTATCAGAAAAACGTTACCAAAATCAGCGAACCGGATCTGTGAAAGGAATTGAAGTCTCTCTGCAACACGAAATCGGAGATGCATTCCGAGGCTGGCTTGCATACTCCTATACTGTCTCAAAACGCCTCGATTCAGATAAGGAAAAAGAAAGAGATTTTATGTATAGTACACCGCATGCATTGACAATTAACCTTAATTACACTTTTGAGTCGTGGGAATTCGGGGCGAATTGGCAATACAAAAGCGGTGTGCTATACGCGCCTTTGGAAGACAGATTCCGATATACCAATCCCTATACTGATAATCAAACATGGATACCTATATACGGAGATCCATCGCGTACAGTTCCATATCACCGCTTGGATTTACGGTTTCACAAATCCTTCATTCTGGGAGACAGATGGAAGCTCGGGTTTACTTTTGAACTCTGGAACGCCTATAATCGCACAAATTCACTACAAGTTCGTTACAACTCAGAGTTTACAAAAGAAGTTCCGATTGCACAATTACCCTTAGTTCCATTCCTTGCACTGACTTTGGAGTATTGATTTACGTCTCGTTTGAGTAAGTTTCTATAACCCAATTTGCCGCTTTTGCGTCTTAATGTTAATTCGGATTTCTTCTACGCAAGGAAGCAACGCTTTTGGACCACCCCCTATTATCTTTTACTCATTTTCAAAAATCTAAAATTTCTTTATTTATATTTATACTTTTGTTGATACTTTTTTCCACTGTGAGTGCCGAAGAATCAGCCTATCAGATTAAAGCTTACCGTACATACGAGAGTATTGAGATTGATGGCGATCTATCCGAAACAGATTGGCAGAAGGCTAAAGCGATAGATAGATTTGTCCAAATTGAACCGTATGCGGGAGAAACCAATTCAGAACCGATGGAGGTTCGCATCCTTTACGACGACGAGAACATATACTTCGGTTTTATCTGTTACGACTCTGAAATTTCAAAACTTGTTGCGAATGAAATGCGTAGAGACGCCCGCGACATTCACGAAAATGACAACGTATTCATCCTATTGGATACATACAACGACAAACGAAGCGGGTTTTTCTTTCGCACAAACGCTTTAGGCGCAATACAAGATAGAGCAATTACAAATAACGGTGATACATTAAACGATGACTGGGATGCTGTTGTAGCATGTAAGGCAAAAATAAATGACACATTTTGGACTGCGGAGATAAGCATTCCATTTAGCCAACTCAGGTTTAAAAAAAGCGATCCGATGGAATGGGGCATAAATGTTGGACGTGAACTCATGCGGAATCAGGAGGAGACAGTATGGGCACCTGTGCCTGCTTTTTATGGCGGATTGGCAAAATATCGCACTACGAACCTCGGTGAACTTGTCGGTTTAGAAGGTATTACGCCGTCACGCAGCTTAGAAATTCTTCCATATTTTCTACCCGGCATCACACAAAACTATGATGACGATTCAGAACTTGAGACTACTCGAGAACTTAAACTTGGCTTTGACGCAAAATACGGAATCACATCTAACCTAATTGCGGACATCACTTATAACACTGACTTTGCACAGGTTGAGGCAGATCAGGAACAAGTTAACCTTACACGATTTAGCCTCTTTTTCCCAGAAAAAAGACCTTTCTTTTTAGAGGGTGCCGGACTCTTCGATTTCGGTGCTCCAAGGCAGAGTTTTCGGCGACCACCACCGATGCTACTTTTCTACAGCAGACGTATTGGACTAGCTGAGGGAAACGCTATCCCTCTAATATTCGGGGGAAAAGCCAGCGGTAAGATTGGTTCTTATGGAGTCGGGTTTCTTAATGTCCTTACAGATGAATTCTATGACGATACAGAAGATGATAACCCGATTGACATTTCACGCACCAATTACAGTGTTATGCGAATTACTAAGGACAGTGCAGCGGGTTCGCGCTTTGGCATGATTGCTGTCAATAAAGACGAAAGTGGTAACTACAACCGCGCAGGTGGGTTCGACTTTGAATACCGTCCAAACGACAGACTTGATGTGCGCGGCATGTGGGCGCGAACTTTTAGCCCCGATATGTCAGGAAAGAATAACGCTTGGTACTTCGGTTCAAAATGGCGCAATGACAACTTTCGAATCGAAGGTTCATACACTGATATTGACGAAGATTTTGATCCGGCAGTCGGATTTGTACGTCAAACTGGCGTTCGTCAGGCACATGTAGAATTACGGTGGGCACCAAGACCACAAAAATACGGTATTCGAGAAATGTATTCGGGACCCGAAGTAAACTACATTCTAAATCAACAAAATGAACCAGAACAATGGAATTTTTCCTACACCCATTGGATATCTTTCGCAACTGGTGATTCTGTGATGTTCTTTGTTAGACGTGCTTTTGAACGGCTTGACGAAGGTTTTGAAATTCGAGAGGATGTGATTATTCCAATCGGTGACTACCAATTCGGTATATTCGGCGGACGATTTTCAACGAGCGATGTTCATGTTATCAGTGCTACAACTGGATTTGAGTATGGTGATTTTTATAACGGTCAAATCCGAAAATATTATGTTAATGGCTCTCTGAAACCGAATGGACAAATCAGTCTGCACACAAATTACCAATTTAATCGCATTAATCTACCAGCCGGTAATTTTGATGCCAACCTTTTCTCAGGTAGGTTCAACTACTCGTTTTCAACGACACTATTTGCGAAACTTTACGCACAATGGAATACAGAAACTAACCTCCTGTCTACTAATTTCTTGATTAATTATATCTATCGTCCAGGGAGCGATTTCTATTTTGTTATAAATCAAATCTACGACACAGACAAGACAACAAAGAATGTGCTGCAGAGTTCTACAGTAATCGCAAAAATGACATTTTGGTGGAATCCATAGTCGAACATCCCCACCAAACATAGGTGATTTCTTTATAACACACCTAATAATAAAAAAAAGAGTTGACATATATTAATAAATAGGATATAATTTTAAATTAAATAGGTTTCCAGTGGAGTGTCTACCGAAATTTTGCGGGTAAAGGTCGCGATTCGGAGATCACTCCTACAGAACAACTCTCTTTGTAGGAGGGAACTCTGATTCCCGACTACTGACACGACTCGCAATTTTAGTGTGGACACAGCACTAGACTAAGTTGTTAGTTTTTGATAAGAGGTGAGTGCTAAGTAGTCAAAACACAGATTTACCTTGATAAATGCAGATTTAGATATTTCAAGCGATAAACGATAGGCGTTTTAGGGGTTCAATCCCCATATCTCGCATACAGTTGTCTGTGTCCGGATCGAACACACCTAACAACAACCAAGTTGGGAAACGACTGTAAAGGTTTCATTCATGAGTGAGACGAACCCTGACACTGTGAGGACACTCGGCGTAGAAAAAGCGTTAGTGTTTCAGCACTAACTTTGACGGTTCTTCCACCTGCTTAGGCGGGTGCTGATCGGGAATTGTATGCGTTTATATACAATTACCCAGGTTTAAAGGAACAGTTGGCATTGATGTTAACATACTGTTGATCAGTAAATTAATGTCTTGACAAATTAATGTTTTGACAATCTCTTACTATTGATTTTACGAACTATCTCATATACTCCGGTAAGTGTGTTGTAAGCGCGCTATCGACATCACGAGATAACTTCAAGGAGAAAAAGAGATGAGCAGAAGTTCCGATATTTTATCCCAAATGCAACAGCGTCGAGCTGAACGAAAAAAACCGAAAGTCAATTCTACATTGAAGAAAACCAGCATTGGCAACAACCAGATAAGTGGAATTGCTGCCGCACAAGAGAATAAACCACCACCGATTACTATGCAGAAAACCGGTGGACGTAATTCTGTTGCGATGACGTTTTCCATAGGACTACACGTAGCTATTGCGATCCTATTGGGTATTTTTTATATTAAGGAGCGGATTATACCGCCACACGAACAATTCGCTGGTGCTTTTGTCCCTTCAGAGATAGACCAGAGGGAACGTTCCACTGTTAAAGTGCGTGATCGGGTGAAGTTTGATACTCAGCAGAAAATAGAAGCTCCTGTTCAACGGGCACCGATAACGAATGCGAATATCCCACAGAAACCAGGTGATATCCCACTTCTGTCCACGACTGATACCAATTTTGCACCTGTAGACCCTGGACTGGGTGAAGGTCCAAGAATTAATGTCATTAAGCGGGGAGTGCGTAGACCGATTCAATCGCCACAAACATCCATTGCTCCTCCAATTGTAAGGCCTAGACCAACCGATCCGAATCCGGAGCTTTCTAATCCACCTAAGCCAATTGATAATTCCACTTTAAAAGCTCCTGACATTGATCCCACGCAGGTAGGGACAGAACCTCCTAAGGCTAAGTATGCACCGGAGCCGATCTATCCGAAAAATGCTAAACGAGCTGGAAAGGAAGGAACCGTAAAGGTAAAAGCAACTATTGGAATAGACGGAATACCTAAAAATGTAGTTGCTACAACGAAACTTGGATTCGGTTTTGAAGAGGCGGCAATTGCAACGTTTAAAAAATGGAGATTTATTCCAGGTAAGAAAAGTGGTAAAGAAGTTGAAATGACCGTTAGCATTGATATTCAATTCAAGTTAGATGACTAATACCAAATTAACAGGATTAGAAGTTTTCTAATAACGGTTAGCATTGCGAGGCACGGGGACCTCGCGCTACAGATCGGGTTAATTTGGTATAATACCAAATTAGAGCGAATACTGCTTTAAGGTAGGAATGCTGTATTACTATCTGATAGTTAACGAATATTCAATAGTCCTTTGGCTGCAAAATTACGAACCAAACTCACTAACGATTGCTGAGCAGTCTTACTTAACTGTTTTTGCTCAAAAGTGAGTTGTTCACATGCTGCTTCAACAGATTCCGCTTGTTCGGCAGACATGTTCTCAGAGAATCTATCCTGAATTTCTGTGGGGGCGTTATGCAGTGCAAGGGCTAAGGTATTCGCTTCTAAAACTCTTAGCAGTGTTACAATTGCTTCATCAGGCAATGCAGCAAGGTCGTCAAAGGTAAACAAACCATCTGCGACTGTGTTTGCCAATTCAGGTTGATTTTTTTCCAATGCTTCCATGAGTTGGTTTTGTCGTTCAATATCAACTTGAGCAAGGAATTTTGCGAGATTTTTCGCTCCGTTGCCGAAAAATAGTGTACTATTCAGAATCTCTTTCAGTTTTGATGTAAGGTCATTCCATACTTGTTCTGCTTGTGAGGTGTCAACTATCTCTGTGGCAGCTAAGTGCTCGGCAATGAGAACTTGTCTTTGAAACGGGAACTGTGCAAATATTTTTTGCGCATGAGCGGTGAATGTTTCTTCTGACCGTCTATTGGAAAAATCGTTACCTGTCCGTGCAAGTGTCCTATGAATTTCATCAGAACTTCCTGAGGTGGTTTTGCTGGTTGCAACATCTAACAGCAATAAAAAGACTGCTATATCCGCATCCTCTACCTGCTCAAACGCCTTTATTATCACAGGTAAAGGCGTTTTTTCAATTAGTTCTGTCAATTCTTGAAGTGATGTTTCATTTAAGAAGGATTCCGACACAACTCAACTCCTTTGTCCCCAGAAACTATATCTCCTAATAAAAACGCTGACTCATCTGATGCATTGAGAGATTCCAAAGCTGCTGATATAGAATCAGGGGCGATTACTAAGACAATACCAACACCCATATTGAAAACACGATACATTTCTGCTTCCTCAACATCACCTTCTCGCTGGAGCAGATTGAAAACTGGTGGAACATCCCAACTCTGCTTCTGAATTCTTGCACGGCATCCTTCAGGTAGAATACGAATGAAGTTTCCAGGTAACCCGCCACCTGTGATATGTGCAATTCCCTTTACTTCACATACCTCGCGAAGTTGTAAGATTGATTGGACATAACTCTTGTGGGGTTTGAGCAGTTCTTCCCCGACCGTTGTAGAGAGTTCAGATAGATAGGTATCAACATTGTAATTGCATCGTTCAAATAGTATTTTGCGAGCCAGAGAATACCCATTTGTATGCAACCCTGTTGACTTTACCCCGATTATTTTATCTCCAGGTTGTATTTTCTCTCCTGTAATCACTGCATCTTTTTCAACAACCCCAACGATAGTTCCAACCAGATCGTATTCACCCGGTACATACAAACCTGAAAGTTCCGCTGTTTCTCCGCCAATTAAGGCACAACCGATTTCGCGGCATCCAGATACGAGTCCGGTGATAATCTGTTCAATTACCGTTGGTTCCATTTTGCCAATGCCAATGTAATCCAAAAAGAAAAGCGGCTCAGCACCTTGCACAACGATATCGTTTCCACAATGTGCCACGATATCGTATCCAACGGTATCGTGTTTATTGGCTTTAAAAGCAACCATCAATTTTGTGCCGACACTATCAGTACTTGACACAAGGACAGGATTCTTATATTTACCTAACGCGAACAACCCGCCAAAACTCCCTAAATCGCTCAAGACTTCAGGGCGATAAGTGGTTTTCACCAACCCTTTTATCCGTTGCATTGCTTTGAATTCCGCCTCAAATGAAACACCTGCATCGGCATAAGTCAAAGGTTGTTTATCTTTCATCTATTTTTCCTGTTTTGATCTGTATTATTTGGAGTGAATAGTTGGTTATTTGGTCGGTGCGATTCTGAATGTTCCTGCTGCGATCTGTGCCGTAATATTATGCCTTTTATTAGGCTGACCACCAAAAAGAAAAACGTTATAATTATAGCACCAAGAACTCCGTAATATTGTGCATCTTCTTCAAGCATCCCTGGTTGTGCCTCAAGAATTAAGATAGGTAGCACCCAATTTAAGACAATACCAAGCACAGAATACAATAAGACAATCTTTAATATTGATATCCCCTGTGATGTTCCGAGAGAAGTCGTCGTTAGATTCCTTCTTCTGTCCATCCTAGATCTCATACCAATCCTATTTTGGTGAGTTTGCAAGGTTCTCCTTGGAGAATTCCTTTTTCTGTCCAGCCTAGATCTCATACTAATCCTATTTTGGTGAGTTTGCAAGGTTCTCCTTGGAGAATTCCTTTTTATTGTCTTAGTTTAGCAAAAGCAAAGGCAAAAGATGTAGCATAGTCTTTCCTCTTCTCAGTATGCCCAATTTTTTCAGTAGGAGCGACCTGGGCAAACGTCATGCACATTCGACGTTGATTTGTACTCACGTTATTCTAAAATTAATGGCAATTGTCGAGGTATTCCTTCATTCAAAGTAATGCGATAGTTCCCATCAAAACATGCTGTGCAAAAGTTCTCCGGTTTCTTCACTGCCTTTAGCATTCCCTCAATACTAACATAACCTAAACTATCAGCCCGAATATATTTACGGATCTCCTCAATAGAATGTTTACTTGCTATTAGTTCTGCTCGTGTTGGTGTATCAACGCCGTAAAAACACGGAAATTTATTGGGAGGTGACGCAATGCGCACATGAACTGCAGTTGCTCCAGCCTGTCGTACAATTTTGACAAGTTTCCGACAATTTGTTCCGCGCATGATTGAATCATCTACCATTACAACCCGTTTCCCTTCAACAACTTCGCGAACCGGATTCAATTTCACCTTCACCATAAGTTCTCTAATATCTTGAGCAGGATTCATAAATGAACGTCCGACGAAGGTGTTTCTTGACAATCCGAGATCAAACGGAATACCTGATTCGTCTGCATAACCGAGTGCTGCAATTGTTGCGGAATCGGGGACAGGTATTACGACATCCGCTGTGACTGGGTGTTCACGCGCAAGTTGCTTGCCGAACTCACGACGTGTGCTGTTGACACTTTGACCAAACATCATGCCGTCTCGTCGGGCAAGGTAGATATATTCAAAGATACACTGGGATAATGTAGGTTGTTTCGGAGAAAAACGGAAAGATTCAACACCGAGATGTTTTGAACGCAACGCGACCAATTCCCCGGGTTCAACCTCACGTATCGGTTCTGCCTCAATGACGTCAAAGGCACAAGTCTCGGATGATAATACAAAAGCTTCTCCAAGTTTGCCTAACCACAATGGACGAACCCCATGTGGATCACGTGCACCCATCAGTGTTGTCTTATCCATCACGACGAACGAATATGCACCTTCAACCGCGCGAAATGCATCAAACATTCTATCTTCTAATGTATTTTGACGTGAGTGTGCTATTAGGTGGAAGATAACTTCAGTGTCCAAACTTGTGCTAAAAATTGAACCGGAGTTTTCAAGATGATTGCGGATGTGAACGGCATTGACCAAGTTACCATTGTGACCGAGAGCAAGGGGTCCCTGTTTGTAATTCCGGACCAAAGGTTGTGCATTTTCAAGCGTACTACTGCCTGCAGTTGAATATCGGTTATGCCCAATAGCAATGTGACCGGTGAGTTTCGATAAAACATCAGGATTAAACACTGAATCGACAAATCCCATCCCATGGTGTTTTGTAAATCTCTCACCATCAGATGCGACAATCCCGCTGCTTTCCTGACCTCGATGCTGAAGGGCACGTAAACCGAGATAGGTTAACTCTACCGCTTTTGGGTGTCCAAAGACACCAAATACTCCGCATTCGTCCTTGGGCTTATCATTCTGCATTCGTCCAGTGATACCTCCGATTCGCAAGTGAATCTGAGCAATTCACTATGCTATACCTCACTTGAAGCACAATTTTTTTGTGACTAACGATTAAACACAATTTGAGTCGGAGACCTAATAATACTTATGTTTCTTGTGCGTTGACTTCTGCATTATCTATGTTTGATAGCCTGTATCCTATTATTGCACCAATCGGGATAGCCAGAACATACAATAGCAAAACGGGAAATCCAAACAACAACCAAGCGCGAACAGGTAATGATAAAATGAAAGCAATGGCTTGAAACACGGGTAAAATCAAGTTCAGAATTATATTTCCTGTTCCAAATATATCCCACGGAACATTTTGTAACGAAAGTAGTCCGACGATTGCAGGTGCCCCCAAAAATGCTCCTGAACAAACTGGCTTGAAAGGAATATCAATTCCGAATTTCCGTCCAACAAATCGAATCCCTTCGCTTACGCCAACGATAATTGCACCATAAGTTGTTCCTATGGATATTAACAAAAAGAGTCCCACCCAAAACCCGTGCGTAACCCGGTCAGCGATAAGCAATCCCCAAAGAAATTTTTTAAAGAATAGTAGATATATAAAACCGCCAGCAACCGTCAGGACGCCTCCTATAGCGATCTGACTTAGCGTTAACAGGATACTATTTTTCCGAGACATTTCAACTCCTTCATTCACATATTTTATCTGATTTAAGTATATCATGATGTCATAGATTTGTCAAGATTATTGCAACGTAAGAACAGGGTCATTTAGTTTCCGAATATTTAGATTTTCTATTTAAGACTCTCCACTGTCCGGGCGATCTCTGAATCGCGACTTTTCGTCTAAAATGGGCAAAAGCCTAAAACTAAATAGCCCTGCACTGAGGAAAATTGATTTGCATAATTACGTATTTAATGATAGTATAATAATGCATGTCAACACAAAACAAATGGATAACGTTACACTTGATTGTATATAAAATTTTCCAACTGGAGAAGAAAAAATGTTAACAAAAATAAAAGAACTCACAGCATATTTTCTGTGTGTTATCCTTGTGGTGACGCTTGCAGGATGTTATATTGATGTGGACGATAACAACGATGATGACCGTGAACCACCAGCAGTCCCGCGAGGTGTCAAAACCATTACTGGTGATGAGTACGTTATTATTGAATGGTACCCTAATGCCGAATTTGACTTGGCAGGCTACTTTGTGTGGCGTAGTGAAGATAACGAAGAGTTTAACTCTATCGCTGATATTCCTGTCGGAACAACACACTACACGGACCACAATGTTCGAAACGGTAGAACTTACTATTATGCTGTTTCTGCTTACGATTCAAATAATCCGACTAACCAGAGCGAGCTCAATCCAGAAAACGTATGGGATACACCACGTCCTGAAGGAATAAATATCATTTTAGATGATTTCCAACTTGAGCCTGATAGGAGCGGTTTTGATTTCTCTCATCCACATAAGGGAACTATTGCATGGAACGACAGAACGACTGATGTCTATTTTGGCTTAGATACTGAGACAAATGTCAGATATCTCTATTCTGACAATGATACTGCCATGCAAGATTTGGGTTATCACGAAAACTTTGATGGTGTTGATGTCGTTCCAGAGTTTAATTTTGGTTATACCACTTTGTTTGTTGAACTCATTGAAGGTCATATCTATGCCCTTTACACTCCTGATAGAAACTTTGCAAAAATACATGTCCGAAAACTAACAGATGATGATGTTGTCTTTGACTGGGCATATCAAACCGATCCAGAGAATATACAATTAGCACCCGCTCTGCCCCGTTAAGAAAAAACCATATACCTAATTCTAACCAAATAGAATATCCATAACCGGGCACTCTAAGTGTTCAATCCGAAAGGTGAAAAGTGAACAAATACCTTTTACTTTCGTTAATTGCTTTCTTGACGACAGTTTACATCCAAATGGATGCGTTGTCAGTTGAACAAACGCCTCCTGACAAAAAGCAAATATCAAGGCAGCAGGTAGATCGCGCGACACAAGATGCCGAAGCCAAACCAGTGTACCCACTTTTCCGCAAACATTCTTCCCAATATTATGCCGCACGTAGCACGCGGAAAGCATTACTGTTATCGGCATCTATGCCCGGTTTAGGGCAAGCTTATGCGGATAATTATCTCAAAGCCTCCCTTTTTCTCACTGCAGAGATCGGCGTCTTTTCTTTGGCAAGTTATAATATTGGGCGTGCTTTACATTATAGAAACCACAACTCATTTGGAACTGGATTCTATGATGAAAAGACAAGCAATTTCTTAGATAAAGAACAAGTTGAGTCAAGAATGGCAGATCACAGCATTCGTGGAACACTTTTCCTAATTACTGGTATCGGATTGCATATCTGGAATATCCTTGATGCTTCAAAAACAGCTGAAGATTATAATAAACGAAGAATTTCCGTGCAAATGCAACAAACTAAACATGGAATGAACGCACTTATTTTTACACATCGGTTTTAGCAAATTTAAAATCAAAATGTCTTTTGTTGTGTTTTTAGGAACGGTTTAACATCTATCGGTTTGCACTTGATTTACTGTCTGAGTGTAATACAATCAAACATTGGTTTGTGATACGTGAGATGTTATAAACAATTAACCCGATTCGTAGCGCGAGGTCTCTGTGCATCGCATTGCTGACTTTACCAGACGACTTCTAATCGAGTTAATTTGCTATTAGTGTATCTCTGGAGTATCAATGTGAACTTTGCCAGGTGTTTATCACTCATCATTTTGTTAATAGGAGTAAGTTTCCCGCTATCCAAAATTGCGTCGGAAAAAGCGAAACCGGCAAATGGAGAAATTCCGCTTGTAGATGTTGAAGAAGTTTCAGCGCAGCCGCTAAGAGTTGGTGAAAAAATAACTTACAGCCTCAAACTTGGATTGTTTCCAGCTGGAAAACGAGTTGACCACATTGAGAAAAAAATGGTACACGAAGGCAAAGACGTGTTCCAAATCAAATCTGAAGCAAAAACGAGTGGTATTGCCTCCAGGATAAATCGTTTTCAGAACATTCAGTTTACTTTTCTGAGCACCACTGGGTTCTATCCACTCCGTTTCAGAAATCAACTTCAGGATAAAAAATATAGGGCCCGAGTTGAAATCAAATTTCGAGATAGCGAGGCTGATTATGAGAAATTCTCACAAATCAAGCCAACAGAACCGGAGAAGCATGATAAAAAGGTAATAGAAACACCATTCGGCACACAAGATGAACTTTCTATGATTTACTTTCTGCGATGTAAGAAGTTGGTGCCAGGCAAAACTTACTTCTTTCCACTAATTAGCAAAGGTAAAGTCGCAAAAGCGACCATTACTGTAGAACGGGGAGAGGTGTTAAAAATAAAAAGTTTAGGTCGTGTTAGCACAATTATAGTGCACACTTCTAATGGTTATAGGCTTTGGTTGACCGACGACCCCCGTCACATACCTGTCAGAATTGAAGCGGAAATTAAAATTGGCAAGGTGAAAGCCACTTTACAAAAAATTGAATATATAAGATAAACAGTTCGTCGGCAGATGTTCGTCTCTTCTTGAGACAGATAATATGAGTTCGTCTAAATATGTGTTGTTTTCTAATGTAGTTTACTCTGAAAATTTTCAGAGTAAGTTTTGACTATTTAAACTGAAAAATGCCTGTGAAGTCAGTGATAATCTGTGTTATTGACAATTGTCACAAGAGTGCAGTTTTCAGAGTTACTCTGAAAAATTCAGAATTCATTGATGCGTGATCATCAATAATACTATCAAGCGTTAAGGAACATTTCGTGTTAGAGTTTTTACGAAAAACGAAAAATTACCAAAGACTGGTTGAATGCCTTAAGAACGGAGAAAACCCTCCTCGATTCAGAGGGTTACGTAACGCATCAACTTCCTATTTCTTAGCAACCTTGATAGAAGATTTTCCAGATAAATCGTTCCTTATAGTGTTTCCATCACATCGTGAAGCAGAACAGGTGCTGGAAGAGGTGCGCTCGTTTCAGAACTTCAACGGTGAAAACAGAAACGCTGAACCGACAATACCAAACGATAATCTACAATTCTTTCCAGCTTGGCAAAATACACTTTTTGAGGGAATAACACCAACTAAAAACATCTCTGTTGAGCGGATGCGTTGTCTTCAGAACCTAATTACAAAAAATAGTGTGCCTCCCACTTTGAATTCTTCACAGACCACACTAAATAGTGTTGTGTTTACTACAATTCGAGCTTTATCATACAAACTTCCGCCGCGTAATACCCTAACTTCAGCCTGTCGTACCCTCAAAATCGGTGATGAGATAGAATTCCACGAACTTGTTGCATTTCTGATTCGCAGCGGATACCGACAAGTTGAATTGGTCGAAGTAAAAGGTGAATTCGCACACAGAGGTGATATTCTTGATATCTATCCGCTCACAGCCGATTCTCCTGTCCGTCTCGATTTTTTTGGAGATGAACTGGACGACATCCGTTTGTTTGATCCCACTTCACAAATCTCAATAGAGAAGGATACTTCTGTTGTTATCACACCGATGTCAGAGGTATGTCTTGCTGACACCTCAATTTCGCATTGGAAATCACAAACAGAACGATTGATGAAACAGACGACCAATTCTCAAGATTTCATCAATACTATACGGGAAATGACACAACTCTTAGAGGATTGTCTTACAAGGGCGCAAGTTGACAGTTTGAATGTAATTGAGGAACCACCGGTAGAAATTGACTGTGTTGAAGCCTTTCTACCAATGCTATTTCCGCAGACAGATATGATAACCGACTATCTACCAGATGAGACCATTGTTGTCATGATTGAACCGAGGTGGCAAACACAGGAAGTAACGCTGATGCAAAAACAACTACAGGAAATATACGATCAGAAATTGGCAGAAGGGAAATTGATGCCGACACTTGATAATCTGCTAATTTCCACTGATACGCTTCAATCTGAATTGCAGAAATATCACAATATTCCTATCTCTTTAACATCACATACCACCGATCAGGAAAATCATCAAATAGCCACAGATACCAATCAATCCACGGATGTCTTGGAAGAATATATTGATGTCAAGCCACTCGGACTCGGTAGAGGTAACTACCAGATGGTGATTGATTACATCAAAAGATGGACAATTAAAGGGTATCTCATTAACGTTTTCTGCGAAACACCGCAACAGGCAAAACGTGTTTTAGAAATGTTAATTGAACGCGACCTACCACCAGAGCATATTTCCGTTTCTGTAGGCTTTATCTCTGAAGGATTTCTAAGCGAATCGCTACGACTTGTTGTCATCTCAGAAAGTGAGATATTTGGTAGCCGTCAACGGAGGGTTGTTTCACGGAAACGACAAAATAGCGGCGCACCGATTTTAAGCCTTGTAGATATGAAAGTTGGGGACCACGTTGTCCACATTTCACACGGCATTGCAATATACGAAGGCATTCGCCGAATGGATATTGATGGACAATCTCAGGATTTTCTTGTCCTCAGATACAAGGAAGACGACAGACTCTATGTACCAACTTATCAGGTTGATCTGGTGCAAAAGTATATCGGGAATAGAGATGAGACCTATGAACCGAACATAGATTACCTCGGCGGAAAATCTTGGGAAACCAGAAAACAACGCGCAAAAGCTGCTGTTGAAGAAATGGCAGGGGAACTATTGAAACTATACGCCGCGCGACAAGCCAGCGAAGGGTATAGTTTTCCAACAGAAGTACAGTGGGAAGGTGAATTTGAAGCTCTCTTTCCGTTCCAAGAAACAGACGACCAACTCCAAGCGATTGAAGACGTTAAAGCCGATATGGAAGCGCAAAGACCAATGGATCGTCTCGTCTGCGGAGATGTGGGATACGGTAAGACAGAGGTCGCTTTACGTGCCACATTCAAAGCGGTAATGACGGAAAAACAGGTCGCCCTCCTTGTGCCGACAACAATTCTCGCGCTGCAGCACTACGACACTTTTGAAAAACGTTTCAAACCTTTTCCAATCCATGTTGAAATGCTAAACCGTTTCCGTAGTCGTAAAGAGATACAATCGGTTAAAGAAAGACTTTCAAAAGGTACCGTAGACGTCGTGATCGGCACGCATAGTTTGCTTTCTGATTCAGTCTCTTTCAACAATCTTGGACTACTAATTGTAGACGAAGAACATCGTTTCGGTGTAAAACACAAAGAAAAAATCAAGCAGTATAAAGAAACAGTAGATGTGCTAATGCTCACAGCAACACCGATTCCGCGCACTTTACACATGTCTCTTATTGGTATTAGAGACTTCAGCATAATCAACACGCCCCCAGCAAATCGGTTGCCGATTCAGACGCATGTCATGCCTTACAATACTAAGGTAATCCGAGATGCGATAACGAATGAGTTATCGCGTAACGGACAAGCATTTTTCGTCCACAACCGCGTCCAGAATATCGCTATTATAGCCAAAACAATTCAAGAACTCGTTCCACATGCACGTGTTGCTATCGCACACGGACAAATGCCGGAACGTGAGTTGGAAAACGTGATGTTAGAGTTTGTCCGCCACAAACACGATATTCTCGTCTGTACCATGATTATTGAATCTGGACTTGACATCCCTAATGTCAACACCATCATGATAAATCGGGCAGATGCGTTCGGATTAGCACAGTTATACCAACTTCGTGGTCGGGTCGGACGTGCAGATGAGCAGGCTTACGGCTATCTTTTCTATCCGCCAAACAAACCGATTACTGAAGGTGCAATGAAACGACTTCAGGTCATTGAGGAATTTACAGATCTCGGTTCAGGTTTCAAAATTGCACTTAGAGATTTAGAAATACGCGGGGCAGGAAACATCCTTGGTGCTCAGCAACATGGACATATCACGAATATTGGCTACGAACTCTATTGTAAACTCCTTGATGAGGCTGTCCGAAAATTAAAAGGGGAAAAGGTTGAAGAAGAAATTGAAACCAGCATCAATTTACCCATTGAAGCATTTCTACCAGACGACTATATCCCAGACAGTCGGCAGAAAATCTCTATCTATAAGAAAATTTCTGCTCTAAAAACCGACAAAGAAAAGGACGAACTGACCAACGAACTTAAAGACCGATTTGGAGACATACCAGAACCCGTTGAGATGCTGCTGGAAATTTGTAGCATCAAACAACTTTGTCAAAAATTAGGTATTACAGCAATTGTAGCTGGAGGCAACCGAATTAAAGTGACCTTTGATGAACATAAACCTCGTATAGATGTGACACAGTTCATTGATGCAGTCCAAGAAAATCCACAACTCCAACTACGTCCACCAGCACAACTTATGATTGGTATAGAAGAGTTAACAGGAAAAATGTTATTAACCGAATTGCAACGAATATTAACTATATTTGTTGTATCTGATTGAATATTTCTCGTTTATACGAGGCAATGTCGCCTCAATGATATTATGAAAGGAGAATTCCAAAGTGAAAAAATTTTATATCGTTGTTACTTTAGTTGTTTCAACCTGTCTTCTCACTTGGTCTCTTGTTCGTTCAGACAACCATGAAGTTTCTGAAGAAAAAGTTGACAAGAGTCAGATAATTGTTGCAGAGTTAAAGTGGAACGGTGAACTACACCAGATTTCTCTTGCTGAATTAGAAGCAGCTATTGGAGAATTACCACCCTACCGACAGCAAAACTACGCCAGTAAGGCAGGTAAAGCAGAATATTTAGAAGATTATATTGATGAAAAACTAAAACTGCTTCACGCTACAGAAGCAGGTTTTGACAAACTACAAGAACACCTCGAAAGATTGGATGACTATACGCATCAACTTATGGTTGAAAAACTCACCGAAGTGGAAGTTGATGCAAAGGTGGCTTTTGATGATAAAGACCTTATGGCGTATTATGAAGAGCACAAGGGTGAATACATTGAAGACGCAAAAGCGCGGGCTACCTGTATTACCCTTGATGATGAAGACTTAGCGAATAATACTTTAGATCAGATTAAAGCTGGAACAGACATAGTTGAGATCGCAAAGAAACTTTCCGAAGAAAAGAAATTAGCAAGTGGTCCTGGTGCCAGTCAAGAGGATCCTGGCAACACATTTTTCTTTAGTAAAACTGCATCCCCAAGTTGGTCTGAATTCATTGAAACAGCGTTTGAAATGGAAAATGGCGAAATGACCGATGCTGTCTTTGAAACAGACGTTAATGATGTAACATATTACCTCATTTTCAGAAAAGAGGAGCATAAACCAGAACGTCAAAAGGAATTCGAGGAAGTCAAATCCGATATTGAGCGAAAAGTTGAACGTCAGAAAAAACGTGACCGCATCTTTGAATGGGTTGACGAAATCTCTAAAAGAGCCAATCTCAAAACTTATCCAGAGAACATTCCTACACCCGTTCAACCTGAAACAACGGAAGAGGAATCCGGTGATACTAAGAAGTAGTTCAAACTACATTTACCGTAAAGGAGGTAGAATTAATGTTCAAATATAGTAGTATACCCTTTATTTTATTATTTGCTATTCTCGTGACACTTCCCTTCGTCTATAGTTGTGGTGACAAAGCAATCGGTGCAGACGGTACCATCATCGCAGAATTTGAATGGGATGGAAAACAACGTATCACACTTGAAGAAATGATGCAAGAAATCAGCGAACTCCCAGAGTATAAGCAACGTCAATACAAAGACAAAGAGGGACTCGAAGAATACATGACCCTCATGGCTGAAAGTCGTTTAATACTTTGTCTTGCAAAAGATCAGAAACTGAACGAAGACCAAGAAATTCTAAAGAAGGTCAAAGATTACCTTCACGATTTAATGATTGATAGGATAATGGAACAGGAAGTTGATGGCAAACTTATCTTGTCAGAAAATGATTATATGGCATATTATGAAGCGAGCAAAGCAGATTACGTCCGTCCAGAACAGGTCAAACTGTTGTGCATCACCCTTCAGAACAAAGAACGCGCAGATGAAGTTTTTGCGGAAATTAAAGCTGGTAAAGATATCGCTGTTGCCGCACAAGAACTGTCTGACAGAGATGAATTGGTAGGACCCGGAGCAAATCCCGCTTCACCCGGTGACACCGATTACATCAGCAAAAACTCCTATCCGACTGGGACTGAACCCTTTATGGAAGCTGCTTTCGGCGCAGAAATTGACGTACTCCATCCTTCAGTCATTGAGATTGAAGTACAGGGTGATAAATTCTACATGATGTTCGTTAAGAAAGATGCTAGAGACGAACATCAGAAACTCTTTACTGAAGAGGATGTCCGTAAAAACGTAATTAGAAAAACTGAACGTGAACGAAGGGATGCTCTGATGAAAGAGTGGATGTCAAAACTCCGTGAACGCGCAGAAGTCGAAACCTTTATCGACCGCATTCCGGAGGATGAAGTTCCTGAGCAAAAAGCAGAAACTCCATCAGAAGAAACTGCCCCAGAAAAATAGATTGCCAGTGAGTAAGGACAGCACAACAACATCCGTCCTTACTACTTTTACCGTCAGTTTATTACACTCACAACTGAATCTCGAACTAACAAAGGAGGTGCCTCATGAAGGCTAAAACAATTTTATATATGTTGCTAATTGTTTTTGTTGTCTGCAGCTGCGTGACACCAAGTTCCGCAAGGATATTTGACAAAATCATTGCTTATATAAATGATGATGTCATAACAAAAAGAAAACTTGACATGTTAGTAAAGCAGCGCGCATTTGAACTACAGCAGGATTCACGATTCAGCTACAGCGAAAGTGAAGCTCTAAAACAAGCTGAGGGTGAGCGAGGTGACCTGCTTGATAGACTGATGCGTCAAATGCTTTTGCTGGAGGCAGCCCTAACCTTGAAAATTCAGGTCACAGATACTGAAATTGAGGAACAAATACAACGGTTTAAAACGCAATATCAAATTCCATCTGATGAAGAATTCAAAAAATTGCTAAACCGTGATGGGCTTACCCTCGTTGCTTTTCGTGAACAGGTTCAGCGCAACCTAATGACAGAAAAACTTGTTATGGGGAGAATCATACCTCGATTACAGGTGCGCGATAGCGATGTCCAAAAATTTTTTGAAGAAAACAGGGATAAACTTCCAACTAAAGCTGATAGAGTCCGTTTACGACATATCTTTATCGCTTTCAAACCGACTGAAGCTGATAAAAAAGCTGCGTCTGATGTAGTCAATCAAGCACTTGAAGAGATACGAGCTGATAAAACAAAATTTGAAACTGTTGCACAACGCATTGCATCAAAGCAAAATACTACATCTCAAGTTGGAGCTCTAATTGAAACCACTCCCGCTGAGATACTTTCATATCCTGATGCGTTTCTGACTGCCCTCGCTAAACTCAAAGCAGGAGAAATCAGTGAAGCGATTGAAACGGCAAATGGGATTCATGTTTTCATGGTTGAAACTCGGACAGCTGAGAAAATTTCGTTGCGACATTTCACTGTTCCTTTCGTATTCAGCGATGAGGCTATAAATGTTACTCGTGAACGCATTGATGGAATTATCAAAAAATTGGATGCTGGAGAAAAATACGCGGATATTGCTAAAGAACATTCCGATGATGCAGAAACGCGTGAGAAGGGCGGCGACCTCGGCACACATATACTCACTGAATTAAACCCAAAAACACGTGAAGTCGTGGAATCACTTGAGATCGGAAAGTACAGTAAACCCTTAGAAACCAAGACAGGTTTCTACATCTACAAAGTTGACAAACGCATAACACCTGAATTGACGCAACAAGAGAAACAGCAAATTATCGGCATTCTTCGTCAACAACTCTTTGAAAAAGAATGGACTGCTTATACCGATTCATTAATGGAAAATGCGTATATCAAGATCAAGGCTGAAGCGGTACCGACAGATGAAGCGGTACCGACAGTAGCAACTCCTGAATCCGAGGACAAGTAATACACAATTAACGGGATTTGTCCTATTTTCCGGACGGTAGGTGCGGTTTCCTAACCGCACCATTAGCGTCAATTTAAGGAAATAAACCTATATTTTGGATATCTTAGCCCCAGCGGGGCGAAAGGTGTATATGGGCACATGTTGTCAGACACCTGTCACCCCGCTGGGGTTCAAGAGACTGTTGGACACCGTTTTCTATATACCTGTCGCACCGCTGGTGCTAAGATGTGATTTACCAAAGCCTCGGGGGAGGCGAAAGATGTATCAGACGCACTAAATTGACGCCTATGGTGCGGTTTCCTAACCGTACTCTATAGATTGGAATCAAGTTAATTTGGTCCAATACACAATTAGCCCGCTTTGTAGTGTGAGGTCTCTGGGTTCTCCTCGCAATGCTGACTTTATCAGAAGACTTCAAATCAAATTAATTTGGTTTAACATCATATTGTTTAAGAGAGAAATCTGTGCAGAAAAACGAAGATAACCTACCTATCCACAAAAAAACACGTGCGGCAGCAATATTGCTCCAGAGATTTTTTCGTAAAGGCACATCAATGGAGATGGCATATCGTATAAACCGATCTACTCATTTTTTACAGTTTGCAATAGCCCTTTTCATCTGTCTAATTTTACCACTACAATGGAGTATTGCTCAAGAATCACAAACGCCTACTCCAGAAACTTCTGAAAACACCGATACTCAGACGGATCAGGAAGAAAACCCGCCCAATGATTCCGCAAAAGAAATCTTAAATCCTGAAAATATGACACCTGAACCAGATACGGTAATTGGGGATGGTGATGAGGTTATTTTACAAGATAACTTCGTGCAAATTCATGGGAATGCACTCATAAAATATGAAGATGTAACTTTGCGGGCAGACCACGTGTGGGCAGACTTCAATGATAACCTTGTACGTGCTGCTGGAAACGTCTATCTAAAAGTAGATGACGAGGAAACCTATTCAGATGAACTGGTTTTCAATCTCGAAACCAAGAAGGGAATTGCCAGAAACGGTTATACCTTTAGCGATCCGTGGTATTTTGGTGGAAGCGAAATTTTCAAAATTGAGAACAAAAAATCCTACATTCGTAGTGGCACTCTAACCACATGCTCTTTGAAATACCCGCACTACCATTTCAGCGTTTCTGAAGTTATCGTCCGGATGAACGAAGAGATGATTGCGAAGAATATTGTCTTGCGAATTGGTGGGATTCCCCTCTTCTATTTCCCTGTTATTCGGCGTGACCTACGAAAAGGAAAAGTCGCAAAAATAATCGTTAGAGTTGGAACAGATAGCTATCAAGGTCCCAACATCGGCATAATATTACCTTTAGCACGAAAAAGACGTTATGATGGTGCACTTATATATGATAGAAGTGCACGAAGGGGACAAGGCTTCGGGTTTGAAGGAAAATACCGATTCCGTGATACGCAGTTTCGAGAGATACATATTCCTATTCCATCTGACGCGACCCCTGCCCAACGTACAAAATTGGAAGAGAAGGCAAAAGAGATTTATGATCGACTTGAAGGGGATTATGATCGATATTGGCTAAAACAACTCTTTCTTGAGTATCAAATCACTGACGAAGATGCCGAGCGTGCAAAAAAAGAAGCCGAAAATATCCTCAAGCAACTTAATGAAGAAAATGCTAACTTTTCTCAAATTGCACAGAGTAAATCTGCCCATTCAGATACACGTTACGATGGTGGAGATATGGGTTTCATTGCACGAGGTGAGAAAGACAAAGAAGGCAACCTAAAACTTGATCCTATCTTAGAAGAGACAGCCTTCGCACTTAAGGAAGGTGAAATTAGCAGTGTTTTAAGAACTGAGTCCGCTTTCCATGTTCTCAAAGCTGAACGTGTACTTGACATCTACGGCGCGCGCGAGATAAGACTCTTTCGCATTGATATTGCGATTGCCGCAAGCAATGAGACGCAGCAGACTGTACGTGCTACAGCCAATAAAATTCATGAACGCGCGCTTGCTGGTGAAACCTTTGAGCAGCTTGCATCAGAATTCACTGAAGCAAAGTTATCCGAGATAAACGAAGGCAACGGACTGCCCCTTAACGAGATGGAATCAGGATGGCGGTATTCTGTCCGACGAATGGAAATACCTGGAGATATTACCCAACGTAGTCCCGTTTTTTCGCAGGAAGGTCTTTACATCTTCCAATTAATGAAAAAAGAGGAAACACCTACCTTTGAAGAACTCGCCGAACGGTTTGAAGCTGAATGGGAAATTTTTGAAGCTGAAGTACTAACCACACCGGAGGAAAAGGAAAAAACAACTACTTCCGATGAAACCAATGACTCTTCTGAAGCAGATAGCACACCGCCTCCTGTTGCTATCGCGAATGATGAAACCGAAGCAACAACGGGTGATGACACAACTGCAGAACAAGAAATTGAAGTTGAGGAAGAGAAGTTTGAAGTTTATAGAAAGCACGGTTTTCGCGGACGGTGGGAAGACCCAAGACAAGTCGCATCAGAAGCACAAAATCTATACGCAGGTGAATACAGCCGAGTAATTAACACAAAAAAATCGTTTCGACTTATCAAAGTAGATAAGAAACGGAGTTATTACGGAGATCTCTATCTCTATGGGTCAGACGAATACTCCTTTAGCAGACAAAGTGCCACCCGAATTGGTAGACGTTGGAATATGCGCTGGGGACACAGACAATCCTTCTACACACCTTGGGACAGTCGAAAAGATGGACGAAAACCTATCAGTTTCGTCGGACGAACTGCATGGCGTGCTGTCCATTATAAAGACGAATTGGGACTCCAAAGTGAATCCTCCCTCAATTCTTTTGGAATAGTCACATACGGTTCTGCCTTGTCTTCCGACAGTACAGAAGACGTTGATAAAGATGGAAATTTAACCTATTCTCAAGAAAGGATCGGTGACATCACAAGTAGGGTCGAAGTTCGACACATCCATGATTTCTCGGGTAAAGGGACCACCGCACTCCAAAAACTACCGCAATTGACCGTGAATTTTTCGCGGATGCGGTTTAGTCAACTTCCAGTTTTTGAAACGATTAACAATGGAATGGTTGTTTTATCAGAAAAACTCAAAACCGACATACCTATTCTTTCACTCCTTGCTTTCCCAACGCTTGAGGATACCAGTTTTGATCTGGATATTGAATTTGGTAACTTCTATAGACAAACCTATCGTGGCAAACATGGTGAGGAAAAAAACGTATTTCTTCAGACACTTGACTTAGGTTTCGACCTTCGCAAACAAACAAACGTATTCATCACACCTTTGCGAGAGATAAAGTTAAATGCAAATTTAAATACAAATGCTATCTGGCATGCTAAAGATCAGGACAATAATATAAACATCATACGTGGGGTTTACAGTGTCAGAGCACAAGCCACCAATACCCTATTTCGTATCTACAACATAGGATTTATTCCCAGTGTCCGAAAATTACGTCACGAATTGCAATCCTCACTTACTTTTGATTATCAGCCACCTATTGATGCGGATAACAATCTTTACCCATTCGGTCCCAGTACATATTTCTATGAACGTAAAAGGCTAACCTATTACTTCAACACTAACATAGAAATAAAGACCAGACGTAGTCAATCAGCACACCGTATCTTCCATTTTGATACTCGGCTCACTGCAGATTTTACCGAATTTGAGGCTCTGTATAGACGCAAATTCGAACCTATCGAAAGTGATTTCACCATTGTTCCGCTTCCCAGTCGAAATCTAAATATGACGGTGCGTCTCACACATGACCCAAATCCGCATCCTGAAGACGGAAAGCAATTCAAAATGGTTGGCGTACGGACAAATATCAGATACACACGCCAGAAATGGTATGTAAGTTTTGGTAATTCTTTCAGCAAACGACATACTTCTTTACGTGCATCGCGTTCAATGACTGCTAATGGACGATACCGTTTCAACAAGAACCTTGAATTTGATTTTAATCTTATCTACTATCCGCTTGAAAAGCAATTTTACTCACAACGAATCAGCATCAACCGTAATTTGCATGATTGGAACTTGCGGATATCGTGGAGTCGTGTTGGAATCAAACGTGATCCACCGTTTGACAACGTTCGGCAAGATTTCACATTTCAGGTTAACTTGATTGGTGAACCAGCAGTTTCAATGGGTGTCGGTTTTGACGCTACTACGGATACATGGGGACTCCACACCTTACCTGCAGGTGTGCCTTACAATGCGTTTGGCTCCGGAAACTCGCTGGGTCGTTCCTTCTTCTAATATAACTCAAGTTGCCACCTATTTCGCGAATGCTCTTGTAGGAGAGAATCAACCCCAAATGCGCGTATGGCATTTGGCGGGTTTCTAACCCCGATTTTCTTTCAAAGAATCCCACCCAATGCCACTGGGAACTGAATAGGTTAAATTAATATCTATGGAGTCAATAAATATGAACACCAACCTGTCTCAGATTGAAAACAAACTATGGAGTGCCGCTGATGAATTGAGAGCCAATTCAAATCTCAAAGGCTCCGAATACTCAACACCAGTCCTCGGCCTTATCTTTTTAAAATACGCCGACCATAAATTCACACAAGTGCAACAAGAACTCAACTCAGAAACACCATCTGGTGCGCGGATACAAATTGATGAAAGAACACAATTCCAAGCACGTGGCGCATTTTATTTGCCAGACGTAGCACGATTCCAACATCTACTAAATTTGCCGGAAAGTGATAACATTGGACAAGCTATCACCAATGCGATGAAAGCAATTGAAGCTGAAAATAAACAGGTCGAAGGCGTTTTGCCCAAAAATTACAATCGACTTGAAAAAAGCACCCTCCTTGAACTGCTACGCATCATGGAACAAATTTCGATGGACATTGAAGGCGATGCCTTCGGTAAGGTCTACGAGTACTTTCTCGGCAATTTTGCTATGAGTGAGGGGCAGCGAGGGGGTGAGTTCTTCACACCGACTTCACTTGTTAAACTCATTGTTGAGATAATCGAACCTTTCCACGGACGTATCCTTGACCCAGCATGCGGTTCCGGTGGAATGTTTGTCCAAAGCGAGGAGTTCATTCGAAACCACAGGCAAAACGGAAATCGTGGACATATCAGTATCCATGGCGTTGAACGAGTTGCAGAGACTATCAGACTCTGCAAGATGAACCTTGCCGTGCATGGACATGAAGGGGACATCAAGCAAGCCAATAGTTACTATGAAGATCCGCACCGATCTTTAGGTAAATTTGATTTTGTCATGGCAAATCCACCATTTAATGTTGATCGAGTAGACATGGAACGTATAAAAGATGATCCGCGATTCCCGTTCGGGATGCCTCGCGTAGATAACGCTAACTATCTTTGGATACAGTTGTTTCTGAGTTCGCTGAACGATACCGGAAAGGCAGGTTTTGTGATGGCAAACTCCGCTGCAGACGCACGCGCTTCGGAATTAGAAATTCGCAAGCAGATTATTGAATCTTGTGCTGTTGATGTTATAATAAGCATTGCATCAAATTTCTTTTACACTGTAACACTGCCTTGCACCCTCTGGTTCTTCGACAAATCCAAACAGAATACCGACAGACACGGGACAGTCCTATTTATTGATGCTCGCAATCTCTATCAACAAGTAAGTCGTGCACATCGCGAATTCACACCTATGCAACTTGAATTTCTTGCAAACATTGCGTGTCTCTATCGAAACGAAACTCCTGAAAATAGACACAACAGCGCGGGGCTTTTGAAAACTCATTTCCCTGATGTAAGATACGTTGATGTCCCCGGTCTGTGCAAAGCTGCTACAGTGGAAGAAATTGAAGCACAAGGATGGAGTTTGAATCCTGGACGTTATGTCGGTGTAGCAACACAAGAAACAGAGGATTTTGACTGGACACAACGGTTCACAGAACTCAATGAGGAATTAGAAATCCTAAACGCAGAGGCACACCAACTTGAAGATCGAATTGCAGAGAATGTTGCTAAGATTTTAGAGAATATGACTTAACAAGACTATTTAGTTTTTGATTTTTATCTGTTTTTGTCAAAGGTAGGAACGAATTTCGATTTCCGACATATCGCGGTAGGAGGGAACTCCGATTCTCGATGTTTCTACTTTTCTTGCATTTTTTGTCCCGTTATGATAGACTTTGTTTAATACAAGAAGCAACTTCCAAATAAGGAGTGGGTCATGGCAGACTCCAAAGACAACATAATTGAATACCTACAAGGTTATAAGGATCGCAAAGAAGAGACTGATATAGAGTTAGTTAAAATTGAGTTTCGCCTTGAAGATCGGATTAAAGAAGTCAAAATAGATCTTAAAGGTGACATTATGCAAGTCAAAACAGACTTGGAGAATGATATTCAAGTAGTTAGAGATGACATCAAGGAAAGAATCTCAGGATTGAGATGGTTTATAGGTATAACCGTAGCAATTGCGGCATTTATTGTTCCTCCTAATTATTAAGTACTTATAGTGAACAAAGGAGATCAGCATGTCAGAAAGAGCACCGGGATTTGAGAATTACACACCATCTCGTTTAGAATGGTTAGCGTTTGTATTAAATTCGTTATCGCCATATCTTGATACGCCTTATGAAGGAAAATTCAAAAGGGCATATACGCCAAAAGATGATGGAAAAACACTTATATTAATGGTTAACTATCCTAAAGACTCAGATTTAGAAAAAGTAGAAACATACATAGAGCACGTGACGAAATATGTCAAAAAGTATGCCTCTATTTATAAATGGGATTCATGGCTTGAGATTGAAGTGCTACATGACCCTGTGTAAGATAATCACCGACACTTCGCTGAAAACGTAACAAGCATTTTGGAAATATGGTACAATGGTATTGCGGTAGAATATGGAAATAGAGGTTGAAAATGAGTGAAGAAGTTAAAATTGAAGAAAGTTCAGGAAATGTATTCCTGGACATCGGTTTCTCTAAAGAAGAAGCTGAGCGTGAACAGTTAAGAGTGGATCTCGTGATTAAAATCTACCGTTTGCTTGAAGAACTAAAACTCACTCCAGCAAAAGCAGAGGAACGTTTTGGGCTCAATCCAGCTGATGTGTCCCGAATACAGAACGGGGATTTCGATTTTAATGTGAACAAACTATTTACAATCCTGAATCAGATGAACCACGACGTTGAGATTCGTATCACACCTTCAAACGAAAAGAGCGGACACCTGCGAGTCGTTGCGATTTAGTGGTCTATCCTTCCATAATCCAGAAATCTGTGATTGAGACAGAAGAAATGCATAACAGAAATTGCTGTTTGATTTAGGGACACAGTATGAATACGTGGCAGAAAGTAACTATTAGTCACTTAGGACAGATAATCACAGGTTCTACCCCACCTACTAAAAAAACAGAGTATTACGGGAATGAATATCCTTTCATTACCCCAACAGATATAGAAATAGATTCTCGTATTGTTCATACCGAGCGATTTTTGTCTCAGGAAGGATATGAATACAACAAAAATCGCTTGCTCCCTCGCAATGCTGTTTGTGTTACCTGTATTGCGAGTATCGGTAAGATTTGCATGACAATCGTTCCCAGTGTAACAAATCAGCAAATCAACAGCGTTATAGTGGATCAGCAAAAGCACGATCCGTACTTTGTTTATTATCTTCTCAGTACCATGTCAGATATTCTACATAATTTCGCGGGCGGTGTTGCTATTCCTATAGTAAACAAGACTACATTCGCAAATCTTGAGGTGTGTGTTCCCTCACTCCAAACCCAACAAAAAATCGCCGCCATCCTCAGTACCTACGACGACCTCATCGAAAACAACACCCACCGCATCAAAATCCTTGAAGACATGGCACAAACCCTCTACCAAGAATGGTTCGTCCACTACCGATTTCCCGGACATGAGAGCGTCTCAATGGTAGAATCAGAGTTGGGATCGATACCGCAACATTGGAAACGAGTTTCTACAAGTGAAGCTATATTCATAAACCCGAAAACTTCTGTTCCGCGCAATACCAAAAAACCTTTTGTTCCAATGAAGTCAGCTACAGTAAAATCAATGGTAATTGCAGAAATTGAGGAAAGAACGGGAAATAGTGGTGCGAAGTTCAAAAACGGCGACACTCTATTTGCACGTATTACTCCATGCCTTGAAAATGGAAGAACAGGGTTTGTCCAATTTCTCCCCACCAATGATGATGCTGCCTTTGGATCCACGGAATTTATTGTACTGAGGTCTAATACGTTAAATCCTTTTTTCGTGTATCATTTAGCTCAAACAGATGACTTTAGAGAAAATGCTATCAAGAGTATGACTGGGACAACAGGAAGACAGCGTGTTAGTAATCAATGTTTTGATGATTACTTTTTCCCACATCCTAATCGCGACATTCTAAATCAATTTGAGGCTTTAATTGCTCCTTTGTTTGAAAAAGTTCAAAATCTTTGTGAGAAAAACGCCAACCTCCGCCAAACCCGCGACCTCCTCCTCCCCAAACTCATCTCCGGCGAAATAGACGTATCCGAACTTGATATTAACAAAGACAGCATAATTTAGTTCGCCACTCTGAAAGCAATTGACAAGTACAGTTGTGAAGATGTATAATTACATCAAGGCAATTAGGAGGACACTTATGCTCAAAATCAATCCCCAATATCTTGTTGATGACAAAGGCGAAAAAACCGCTGCGCTCTTAACAATCAAAGAATTCCAACTTCTCATGCAACGTCTTGAAGATTTAGAAGATATTTCGGAGATGGATGTTGCAGTCGAAACCGAAACAGAAGTCGATCAAGCAGAACTTATGGAATACGCCGAGACACAACTTCGCAAGTTATGTGCCTCTCGCAAGTTGAATTGGGATGAGATGAGCGAGGCGGATCGTGAAAATTTTGTTAATGACCTCATCCATGAGGATCGCGAATGCACCCGGTAGTCGTTTACGATACAAACATTCTGTTTTCCGCTACCGGTTAGAGAGGAATTCCTTATCACTGTCTTGAATTAGCACGACAAGGCAGCGTTGAAGGTGTAACCTGCATAGAAATTTTGGATGAGTTAGTAGAAAAACTCTCTACTAAACTCAATTTCTCGTTAAACCAAACGAGAGAGCGGATCAAGTACCTCCGCGGTTTCCTGCGGTTGGTTACGATTACCAACACACTCAAGGTTGTTGATGCAGATCCAGACGACGACAAAATAATTGAATGTGCCGTTGTCGGTTCAGCAACCCACATAGTCACAGGGGATCACCATCATCTCTCACCAATTGGAAGTTATCAAAACATCCAAATTGTAACAGCTGCGGATTTCTACGCTCAGTTTTCACGATAATATATATCAATATAACCGATGGGTGGATACTTATGCCCAAAATCAACCCGCAATATCTTGTTGATGACAAAGGCGAAAAAACCGCTGCGCTCTTAACAATCAAAGAATTCCAACTTCTCATGCAGCGTCTTGAAGATTTAGAAGATATTTTAGAGATGAATGCTGTGGTCAAAACTGAGACTGAGTTTCGCGACTATCAAGACATTCGAGCCGACTTGATAAAAGAAGGAAAGCTTTGAGTGTCCCAACGATTTATACTGTCCATGCAACACCACGTGTGGAACGAGAATTACGGCGTTACCACAAGATTCTATCAGATGCCTTAAGGAACAAATAAAATGATTCAAATTTCTGAACCGATCACCCTTGAAAAACTATTACCACTGATACAAAAATTGCCTAAAATGGAACGCGATCAACTACGGAAATCTCTTGATGCTGAATCACAACTTGATGCCGCAATCCTGCTATACCAAGAAGGTGAAGTGACGCTCGGAAGAGCCGCTGAATTAGCAGGAATCCACCGTTTCGAGTTGGAAGCGGTTTTAAAGGAGAAAGGTATATCTAAAATTGCCGAAGTTGATTCAGATGAAAATTTGGAAGCGGGAATTGCGGTCATCAGGGAATTGCACAAATCAAACATCAGTACAGAGGAACAATAACTTTGGTCTTTGTTGATACTGATGTTCTTTCAATTTTCGCCAAGATTCAGAAATTATCCCTCTTGTTCGTGGTTTTTCATCAAGACCAGCTTAACATTGCTACTGCTGTCGAAAATGAAATCAAAGTAGCGAGTTCAAAAGGGTTTCACTTCGCCCATCAAATCATAGAACTAAAAACACAAGGTCAAATTCGCACACATCATCTGACAAGTGCAGATCAAGAATTTATGCACTCTTTACCACAAACACTTGATGCGGGAGAGCGCGAATCTATGGCACTATGTAAACGCCTAACAGCAATTTTGGCAAGCAATGAACGACGCGTGATGCATCACTGCAATACAAACCATATCCTTTGCATTAACTTGACTCAAATTTTACGGGCACTCTGGGAGTTAAAAATTCTGACCCAAACCGATGTTCGGAAAGTTATAACCGAGATTGAAACAAAAGATAATCTAAAATTTCGAACAACTGAACCAATTTTCAAATGAATCCCTACAGTGAAAACCAACTCGTCGAACAACCCGCAATTGCACTGCTCAAAGAGATGGGGTGGCATACGCAGGATTGTTCAAACGAATTTGAATACGACATCGAAATTCGGATCGGCAGAGAAACAAAATCTGATGTTGTGCTAATCAATCGGCTCCGTGCAGCGTTGGAACGGCTCAACCCCGATGCGACAGAAGATGCTATTGATGCCGCAATTGAAGAATTGACTCTATCCCGCGCTGTCATGAATCCTGTTGAGGCAAATCGGGAAA
Source organism: Candidatus Poribacteria bacterium (assembly GCA_965237835.1). Taxonomy (GTDB): domain Bacteria; phylum Poribacteria; class WGA-4E; order WGA-4E; family WGA-3G; genus MSPOR6. The sequence goes on from OZ250160.1 coordinate 5,053,001, forward strand.
TCTACAACCTGCTGAAAGACGGTGTTAAGGTAACAGTCACCGACCCGAACACGCAAGAAGAAACCGTTTTAGTGCTTCAGGTAATTGACTGGGAAACTCCTAAAAATAACGATTTCTTCGCCGCATCTCAATTTTCGATCATAGGCGATATGTATACCAGACGTCCAGACCTTATCTGCTTCGTCAACGGCATTCCCTTAGTCTTAATGGAGTTCAAACGGATAGACGAGAATCTTTACTCTGCTTACAACGACAACCTCCGAGACTACAAAGATACAATCCCTCACCTTTTCTGGTATAACGCTGTGATAATCGTATCCAACGGTTCAGAGAGCCGTGTCGGTAGCCTCACTGCCGATTGGGAATACTTCACCGAATGGAAACGAATTGAAAGTGAAGATGAACAGCAGAAAGCCTCACTGGAAATACTACTACGAGGTGTCTGCCAACCGGATCGATTGCTGGACATTATTGAGAATTTTACACTGTTTATGGAAGTCCAAGGTGGCACGATTAAACTGATCTCAAAAAATCACCAATACTTGGGGGTAAACAACGCAATTGCGGCACTGCAGGAAACCAAATCCAATTTTGGTAAACTTGGCGTGTTCTGGCATACACAAGGCAGTGGCAAAAGCATCTCAATGCTCTTCTTTGCGCAGAAAGTCCTTAGAAAAATGCCGGGACACTGGACATTTGTTGTCGTAACAGATCGCAAAGAATTGGACAATCAGATTTACAAAACCTTCGCGAGTGCCAGCGGTGTCCTCACACAACAAGAGGTACATGCAGAAAATATAGTACATCTGCGTCAACTGCTCAGCGAAGATCATCGCTATATTTTCACCCTTATCCAAAAATTTCAGACAACGGGTAACGAACCACATCCCGTTCTCTCCGAACGGTCAGACATTATTGTCATAACCGATGAAGCACACCGCAGCCAATACGATACATTGGCGTTGAATATGCGCACTGCGCTCCCAAATGCTGCATTTATTGCGTTTACAGGAACACCTCTAATTACTGGCGAAGAAAAGACACGCGAAGTGTTTGGAGACTACGTGTCAATTTACGATTTTAAGCAATCTGTAGAGGATAGGGCAACCGTCCCGCTTTACTATGAGAACCGCGTTCCCAGACTACAATTGACAAATGATGATTTAAATACTGACCTTGAAAAGATACTTGAGGAAGCGGAATTGGGTGAAGCACAACAAGAAAAACTTGAGCGGGAATTTGCACAAGAATATCATCTCATCACGCGAGAGGACCGGTTAGAAGTTATAGCAGAAGATATTATCACACATTTCATCGGCAGAGGCTATCGGGGTAAGGCGATGGTAATTTCTATCGATAAATCCACGGCAGTTAAGATGTACGACAAAATTCAGAAGCGTTGGCAACAAAAACTTCAATCTCTCAAATCAGAATTAAACAGTAGTGTTCCCAGAGACAAGCAGAAACAACTTGAGACTCTAATTCAATATATGGAAGAAACCGATATGGCGGTGGTAGTCTCCACTTCACAAAACGAAATTGATGATCTGGGAAGGAGAGGAGTTGACATCAGACCACACCGACGACGTATGAACAGTGAGGATTTGGAGACCAAATTCAAAAACCCAGATGACCCTTTCCGTATTGTTTTCCTCTGTGCAATGTGGACAACAGGTTTTGATGTGCCTTCTTGCTCAACAATTTATCTTGACAAACCGCAACGCAACCATACGCTGATGCAGACGATTGCCAGAGCAAATCGTGTGTTTAAAGACAAAGTCAACGGTTTGATTGTTGATTACATTGGTGTTCTTCGTAACCTTGAAAAAGCACTCGCTATTTATGCGACGGGTTCTAATGGAGAAGGCAGCAACCCGATTGCGGATAAATCGAAACTTGTTGAGGAACTTAGGGAAGCAATTGAGAAAATCTCTGATTTTTGTAGAAACCTTAGTATAAACTTTGCCGAAATTGAAGCAGCTGATAAGTTGCAGCAGATCCAACTAATTGACGCAGCAGAAAACCATATCCTGGTGAACGATGAGACTAAACGGAATTTCCTTGAACAAGCGCGTAAGGTCTATAAATTATTCAAAGCAATTCTACCCGATACCGCCGCGAACAACTTCAGCGGTATCTGCTCACTGATAAACATCATCGCTCGGAAAATAAAGAATCTCAGTGAACCCATTGACATCTCCGAAGTCGAAAATGCAGTAGAAGAATTACTGGACCGCTCAATCGCCCCCGAAGGTTATATCATTAACTCAGGTCAAAATACCTATGACTCAGAACAACTTGACTTAAGCCAAATTGACTTCAAACAACTGGCTGAACAATTCAACACGGAACACAAACGCACACAAGCTGAAAAATTAAAGGGTGCCATAAATAGAAAACTTAAGGAGATGGTTCAACTCAACAAAAGCCGAATTGATCTTCAAGAGAAATTTGAACAAATGATTGCTGAATACAACGAAGGTCATATTAGCGAAGACCGACATTTTGAGGATATTTTTGATTTTCTTAATGTACTCAGTGAAGAAGAACAACGCGCCGACTCCGAAGAACTTTTAGAGGAGGAATTAGCGGTATTCGATCTTCTAACTAAACCTGAACCTCACTTGACTGTGCCGCAGCGAGAAGAAGTGAAAACTTCTGTCAAAAAATTGCTTGATAAACTAAAACAGGAAAATTTAGTTTTGGATTGGCGCAAACAACAGCAATTACGCGCCCAAACTGAAATGACTGTTCAAACAATTCTTGATGAAGGACTACCAGAAACCTATACGCAAGAACTGTTTGAGAAAAAATGGAAAGCGGTATATCAGCATGTCTATGAATCCTATTATGGAGAGGGAAGAAATATATATACTGAAACTGCCAATATTCAGAAACCAGACAATATAACGACTGGCAAATCTGCAGTTCCATTGTAAAGGAAAGCATTTATGCTGCTCAAAGATCGTATCAGCATTGTAACAGGCGGTAGTTCTGGCATCGGACGCGGAATCGCACTTGAATTTGCCCGCGAAGGCGCACGGATTGTCATTGCAGATATACAAGATACACCACTTCAAGGCAAATACCATGAGATAGTCGTTGGGATAAACCTACGCGGCGTTTTCATGTCAACAAAACTCGCCATCCCGCACCTGAAAAAGTCGAAATTTGGGCGGATTATTCAAATTGCATCAGTCCACGCTTATGGTGGTGGTGCCGGTCCAGCCTACGCGTCAGCAAAAGCCGCTGTTGTCAACATGGTACGAGACACCGCTTTAGAGATTGGCAAGTATGGGATCACCGTTAACACTATTTGTCCAGGATATATTGAAACAGCAATTCAGGACTATCTCACACCGGAACAGGTTGAGTCATCATTGAAAAAGACACCCCTGCAACGTTTAGGACTACCGAAAGACATTGGACGCGCAGCGGTTTCCTAACTGCTCCTTTTGTATCAACATCTCAAATAACGCAAAGGACGAGAATATCAGCCGAGTTCTTTCCTTAAATTGACGCCTATGGTGCGGTTTTGCGGTGTACTCACCCAAATGCGATCTGCATTCCTAACCGCACTGATAGATTGGAATCAAGTTAATTTGATATAATACAAATGAAAATTACTGACATGATCCTCGGCAACTATCAGAATATCCTCAATTGTCAAGTATTTCATGCGTTGCCAAGGGTTTTCCATGTGCGGTCATAGTTTTGTCGTATTTCATCTGAAGCGATGATGACATCTAATCCCATTTTTCTCACAGTTGTTAGGTCTGATTTGGCTTTTTCATGTTCTCCGAGTCGTAACAAGGCACCGCCGCGATAGTAATATGCCTCGGCAAAATCGGGTTTGAGTTCTATCGCTTTGGAATAATCTGCAATAGCAAGTTCAATCTCACCGTTTTTGGCATGAGATAACCCGCGATTGAAATATGTTTCTGCACATATCAGATGTGACAAAAACTTTACACACCCATTCATCCTTTTCTTTCGTGTTTTTATGTGAATAGGTGATGAATATCTTTAGCGATTTTCCCACGATTCTCTTCCTCACGATTCAGGTTGCTTGAAGTTAATTATACCACATCCAGCAAACAAATCTCAACTGAACTTTAAATACCCGCACCAACAACCACATCCAGCAAACAAATCTCAACTGAACTTTAAATACCCGCACCAACAAAATATCTTGAATTAAACACCAAATTGCGCTATCATATCAAAAACCATGAGCATACCAAAACACCTTTCAAATATAGGGCAATACATCACCTTTCTGCTTCTCCTATTTGTCGGGAATGTGGACGCACAAATCTTAATTGACTCCGTGACTGCTGTTGTCAATGGACAAGCAATCACGCAAAGTGAGATTATAAACGAATTTCGCATTGAGGCTATAACGGATAAACCCCTCACGCGTGAACCGACCGCGGCAGAAAAACAGGAGTACTTAGATCGTATTATCGATCGTAGGTTTGTATTACATGCAGCTGAGAAACTCGGAATTACGGCTGACGATTACAAGGAACAAGTTGCCAAACAGATAGCAGAGGTGCGCGCCAAATTCCCTTCCGATGCAGCATTCCACCGCGTTTTGCAGGAACAGGAATTAGAAATTGAAGCATTAGAGAAGTGGGTGTCTGATCGTTTAATATACGATGCCTATTTTAAGCGCAATTTCGTCAACAAAGTTGATAGCAGATACATTGATACGTTAGCACCCAAATACTTTGAGGAAAATAAAGCGCAGTTTATCGCGCCTGCTACGGTTACATTTCGCTCCATACTCGTAACCGCGCCATCAGAAAGTTCAGCGAAAGAGAAACAAGTCGCCAAACGTCTAGCGGAACAAATCAATGGACGCTTACAGCAAGGTGAAACGTTCGAAAAGGTAAAGCAAAGTTATAAAACCGACACGTCGATAAGTTTTAATTTGCTTACCCTTACGACAGAGACGGCATTAGGCGAGATTGTAGCACAATTGAAACCTACAGAACGTAAGGGACCACTTCCTGTTCCAGAAGGATATCGGATTGTTGAACTTGTTAAGAAAACACCGGCGCGTCAAAAACAGTATTCGGAAGTTAAAGGCGAGATCGCAAAACTGATTCAACACAATAAAGCTGAAACCGAATTTAAAAAATGGTTAGCGAGGCAAAAAGCAAAAGAGCCTTGGTATATCCCTGAGGATGCACTTAAGCGAGTCACCCAAATAAAAATTCAACTAACAAAATAATTTGATGAATTTGTCACATTTCCGAACAGTCATCTGTTCTCTTCTTTTGATATTTACTGTAGCTGCCTTTAGCGATGTTTCCCCGTGGGATATTTCTACCTACCCAGAGAAGGTTCAGCAGCAATTAGAGAAAGCACAGCACGCATTTAAAGAAGGGAAGTTTGCAGAAGCACTCAGTTTGTATCAGGCACTTACCAAAGATATGTCTAAACTCCCAATTGCCTATATTGGAGAAGGTGATGCATTAGCTAAGTTAGGAAGTTACCCGAGTGCAATTGCCGCTTTTCAACGTGCTTTGCAACTGATTTCAGAGTTTCCTCAAGCTGAACGTTTTGCCTTTGAACCGACTGTGCAAGCCAAACTCGCTACTGCCTACCATCGCAATAAACAACTTGATAAGGCAGACGAATGGTTTCAAAAAGCCGTTAAAAGTGCAGGTGAAAACGCTCCGGTTACGTGGTATGTCGCTTTGGGACAGATTGAGACAGAACGCGGTAACTTGGAGCAGGCGCGCCGATACTACATCCTTGCAGTGCAACTTTATCCAGAGACAACAGCTGCCTATAACAACCTTGGACATGTGCTGCTTAAACTCAACCGTCTTGATGAGGCAGATGCCGTTTTTCGTGAAGCACTTACATTAGATAAAACGCTCGCAAGTGCCGCTTTCGGCAGAGGTGAGGTTGCAGCGAAACAAGGTGAATTCGTAGTCGCGCGCCGTTATTATGAACAGGCTATTCAAGAAACGCCACACGAACCTATTTTTTACAAATCACTCGCAGAGGCACTTACGCAGCTTGGCGATACCGAAAAAGCCAACGCTGCTCGTTTACGCTACAAACAGACGTTAGCAGAAGTTTATCGACGTCAGGCACATCGGTTTATTGAAAAACAGCAAGGACAACCTGCTTTAGAACTACTGCAGAAGGCACTTGATACGGATGAGACATATATTCCCGCGCTGAAAGATTTCGCCTATGTTCAGATGCAGTTAAATAAATTAACACCTGCTAAACAGACGTATAAACATGTGCTTAAGTTAGAACCAACCTCGCGTCAGGCATTGTTTCATCTGGGCATGATAGAAACAAAACTTGGAAATCGAAATGAAGCGGAATCACACTTTCTGACGTTAATACAACATGAACCGAATTTTATGGATACCTATTCTCAGCTGGCAAATCTCCGAGAAGCATCAGGTGACCTTGAAGGTGCAGAGAATGCTTTTACAATAGGAATTCAACATCAACCGACATGGGCACCCGGATATTGGCGGCGCGGACAGGTTTATCAGAAAGGTGGTGAGTCTATCAAAGCAGAGACAGATTTTCGCAGGGCAATAAAACTTGCCCCAGATGTTCCGTTTCCAAAAGATGCACTAGCGTCTCTACTTGCATCAGAAAATAGATCGCTTACTGAAGCACTTACCCTCGCCGAAGCTGCTGTAGCAAGTGATAGCCGACCAACACACATTGCTACGCTTGCACTTGTCTACTATCGCCTTAGGCGTATTCCTGATGCACATCGTGAAATTAAAAAAGCTTATTTACAAGCACATGAGCACCCCTATATTCTGAGGGTGCGTTCAGAAATTCTACAGATTGACCGAAGGTAAATGTGTTCAATCTAAGAAGTTTCATTCAGTACGCAGCGGTTTTCAACCCTTTTATGCAAACTGCCTTATTAAATTTCTTGAAAAATTAAATTAATTGTGTTATCATTTTTTAACGCTCTTCTGTCAAATCCCCATGCTTTAGCTTGCGGGATGTAGATGGCTAAGTTGTTGATTTATAGAAAAAACTTGACATTTATTCAAAAACATGGTATCTTAATATGTAACTTGCTGGATAGGAATGTCACCACTGCCACTCGGCAGTGTCCTATCCTTACCAGTGACATGGTATGTGGCAAGTGAGACCTTGTCCAACATCGTTATTATCGGTAGCGTTCATGTAAGTCGTCAGCGGAGTAATAACCCCGTGCCTTGTCCCGCTACCACAAACTTTATTATTTAGGCCCGGGTGCGCAGGGTATAATACCTGATAAAACCGATCTGATTCGGAATAACGGCCTAATGGTGGAGCGACAGTAAGACGGTAGACTCTTTGAGAAAACCGCAGTTGCTATGAAACCGAAGCCCCTACCTTTAGGTAGTGGGTGGCATCACTGAAGTTGTGTAGTATATGGACCTGAAGAGTAACCAACAAAGGTGAAATGGCTTTTTATTTTAAAGTCTCACAAATAAATTTGTAACTCTTCTTCAAATTTTTACTTTAGATTTACTATAGGGAAGGAGCATTAAAAATGCTAAAATTTCAGATAGCCTTGATTGCTGTCTTAATCGGTTGTATCGGTTTTGTGGCTTGTGAACGGACGCGGGATCTGTTAGAACCGGTGATGGATCCGGAGATGACAGGCATGGATGCACACAAGTCGTGGGAACATAAGATGCTTGACGGACCGTGGTTAGATTTTAAAGGGGATGTTGCTCACGATCTGGGCTCCCGTACCATCTATTTCAACGAAGCAGCTGCTATGGCGAACAAGGCAGGAACAGCATATCCTGTCGGAGCTATGATTATCAAGGAATCCATGGATGCTACCAACACGTTTGTCTCGCAGGTCTCGACGATGATGAAAATCGATGCCGCAGATAATGACGGTTGGGTATACGGTGTAAGCGGTATGCCTGTGTCAGCAGCGGGAGATTTGACGATGCCTAACCAACCCACCGCAGAAATGGCGGCGGGATGCCATGGTTGCCACGCAAACGCCACGAACGACTTTGTTTTCGTGCCGCTCTCCATGGACGATGGCATGACAGACGATGGCATGACAGACGATGGCATGGCAGATGATGGCATGGCAGATGATGGCATGACAGACGATGGCATGGCAGATGATGGCATGGCAGACGATGGCATGGCAGACGATGGCATGGCAGATGATGGCATGGCAGACGATGGCATGGCAGACGATGGCATGGCAGACGATGGCATGGCAGACGATGGCATGGCAGATGATGACATGACAGATGATGGCATGGCAGATGATGACATGACAGATGATGGTAATGCTGGAAACGGTGATGGTGCCTAAAACATCTCACATTACTTATAATACCAAATTAACCTGATCTGTAGCGCGAGGTCCCTGTGCCTCGGAATGCCTGATTTTATCAGAAAACTTCAAATCAAGTTAATGTGGTATAAAACGGATTGGCATAACATTTGGTTGTTGTCAATCCGTTTTCTTTTTTGCAGTATGATTCCAAAAATACGATATTTTTGTAGGAGAGTTCTTCTCTTGTGGGAGGGCTTTGTCCACCCGATTTCTTCTCAGAGAATGTAGTGTGAGGTCTCTGGGTTCTCCTCGGAATGCCGACTTTATCCGAAAACTTCAAATCAAGTTAATTTAACGTGAGTTCGAAAAAGGATACAATGGCTACTGTAGGTTGGGTAGAACGGAATACACAATAAAATCCAACACAAAATAGCGATTCATCCTCCATTTAAACTGAAAGGACAGAAAAATGAGTGAAACCCAACTCTTTTTTATCATTTGGACAGACACTCGGAATCAAATATCGAACTCACGTTAATTTAGCAGGACTTACGCAAATTGAGCAGAAAAGGGACATATTTTGCTAAAAAGTAGTTATTTCAGTGTTTTTAACCCTCTAAATACCCCTTATCAGGGAACTTTTGAACCCATTGCGTAAGTCCTGTTTAGTATTCTATTTAGTCCCGTAGAGACGATATGTCTATAGTACCTCGTCCCGCAAAACCATCTCTTCAGTTCCATCCGAGCGATATGTGTATAACGCCTTATATAAACATTCCGACCTTTTGGCGATCCGATTTTTTCTTGAAGTCCTATCAAAAAAGACACACTGTCACTGAAACCGCTATAATCCTGTTCAGACAATCTGCGAAATGCGTCAATACACTTGTGGCATTTGGAACAAAGATCGCTCCTGCAGAGGAAAAGGCTGCAAGAAATAAAAAAAGCCGCGTACTAAGGTACACGGCTTTTTTATTCTCATTACAATAGATATTGACTATTTATCGCCCCAGGCGCGACCGCGTTTAACCCATAAACGTTGTCCAACACTTAGTTTCGTCCGGTTAAAGACATAGTCGTCCTGATTCCCAGCGACTAACCGTGTCCACAACTCAGCGTTGTCATAAATCTCAGGACGCGCGGCGATATGCCGCAGTGCAGCCTCACCATTCGCTTCCTGAATATCATCTTCCTGTACGACATATCTGTCAACTGGTTCCGGACTCGTCACGCTAAAACTGAAACTGTGTGAATTGGCGAGGGTATTTTTTGCCATATCTGCAGCACCAGAAACAGTGACGGTATACATGCGACCAGCACGCATCGGCATATCTATATCCGAGGTAAATGTAAATGTTACGGAATCATCACTACCACTTACTGTGCCAGAAAGGGTGGATACTGCGGGTTCGCTCATTGAGTCTTCTGTCTTAGTAACAGCAACCTCAATTGAAACGCTACCAGCATCAATTGGTTCACTGAAGGTAACCATGAGGCTATCCCTCACATTCAAAGAATTTTCATACTCAGAGAAAACTGTGCCATCAGCAGGATCTGTTCCGGTTACTGTTGGCGGTGTTACATCCATGTAGGTAAACTTCTCGGTGAGTGGGACGGACACATCTGGTTTTCCGTTATTGGTAATGACAACATCTACTGATTGTCCGGCTGTGCCAGCAGGTGTGACCACAGTTAATTCCGTTTTACTTGGTGTTATAACGTTTTGACCTTCCTGTCCACCAAAAGTCACCGTCACACCGTTTTTCATATCAAAATTTTCACCAGTAATATGGACAGTGGTTCCGCCAGATTCAGGTCCATCAGTAGGGGTCATTCCTGTTGGTACTGGTTCCGGATTACAGCCACCGCACCCTACCATCCACACACAAACAATTGCAAAAATAGCATATATGGCTATATTTCTGTACTTTTTCATCAATCGCTTCTCCTTATCATCAAGAACAGGTATGTTCTGTCTAAACTAAAAATAATTTCTTGCAACCTTAGGCATTGCATCCCAAGTTGTAATATCGGCTTGCAAACTACGCCCTAAAATCCCCGATTTTTTAAATTATACATGCAAACCGATGTAGTTGTCAACCTTTTTATTATCCACGCCAAGTAGTACGCTTTAACGGATCGTGTAATTTAACGGCTAACTCTGGTCCGAAACCTTCAATTGCTAACCGCACCGTATCACCGTCCCCAACCGCAGTAAGTGCTTCATGATGTGTGCCTGTAGAAACTACATCTCCCGGTTCCAACGTTAGCACATTAGTTACTTCAGCAAGCAATTCTGGAACGAAACGTGCCATAGAATTCGTAGAAAAATCGTGTTGCAAACCCTCATTAATCCAGAGATGTACACTGAGAGCATTCGGATCTGCGACTTCATCAGCAGTAATGAGCACAGGTCCCATAGGTGCGAAGGTGTGCCAACTTTTCCCTAAAAAGAAACCTCCCGGCAAACCACGGGCAGAAACATCAATAAATTGCGTGTACCCAAATACGCAATCAAGCGCGTTTTCTTCAGATAAATGCTTCGCCGTTTTCCCAATAACAATAGCTAACTCCGGTTCAAAATGGAACACAGTTACATCTGCTTCTGGGAGTTCAACAGTCTCTTTTGTGGAAATAACGCTAGTAGGTGATTTGAGGAAGGCATTAAAATCACCTCGAGAAGGACTGTCTGGTTCAATATAATTGCCAGCAAGACAAACGAGTTGTCCGGGGCGTGGTAATGGAGGTTTAAGACTGACATTATCTAACGCTATGCGGTTGCCATTTTCAGCCGCACCAGCTATTGTTGAACGCAGATTGTCAAAATCCTCAATCACCATTTTTATCAGTTCTTGTGGCGTATGATACGAAATATCGCTGAGTGCATCGCCTATATCAACGATTTTGTTTTCTGTTATCACGCCGAGTCGATAATCATCAAAGAATGCAAGTTTCATTCAGTTTTGCTCCTGTGTTAAACCAAGTTTATACCTAATTACCGCGATTTGTCTTATTTTCCGGACGGTAGGTGCGGTTTCCTAACCGCACCATTGGCGTCAATTTAGCGGTCCCCAACCCGGTAGGTGCGGTTTCCTAACCGCACCATAGGCGTCAATTTAAGAAAATGTCTGAGTTTTTATTAACACTTCTCAATAGGCATGATGATTGAGATTGTCCTATATTTAGTCCCGTAGGGACTATATGTTTATAGAAAAACGGTATAATAGTCTCTTTCGCTCCGTAGGTGCGATATTTTTATAACGTTTTTGTTGGACATATCGCACCTACGGAGCGAAAGAGATTGAGAACATTGAGTGCTATAAACATATAGTCCCTACGGGACTGAAGAGCATTTCTCATATTTGAAAAACCACTAAATTGACGCTAATGGTGCGTTTTCCTAACCGCACCTACCGGGTTGGGGGATCAATGCAGATTAGGGATTTAATCGGGTAATTTACAGGTGACTTGTACCGTCCGGTGTGGTTAGGAAAACGCACCTACCAAGTGGGATCAAGTTAATTTGTTATACCGAGCTCAGGTTAAAAGAATCCATTTATGAATAAAATAACTTGTATTGTATCCGCTTCTTGAAACCCTGTGGCATAGAGGTCATTGGTTTCATCAATATATGTATATCTATTTTTGCCGAAGAAATGTGTGATTTCAAAATTCAATCGGAATCTTCTGCTTAAGTCGAAATAGACGCCTCCGCCCCAGTCGGAGAGTTCTGCGTTGAAATCGAAAAATCTGTAGTTATTCCGATCAAGCGCGTCATTGATGAAATCGATATTGATCGTGCTAAAATATGCATAAGCCCGTGCCTCACGATATTTGTAAAGGCTATGATCACGTATCCATGTAAAATCAAGCTGAATTCGGTTATCCCAAGAGGTTTCGGTAGATCGATCATCTTGATTGAAACTGCCACGGAAGTCCTCAAAATCTTGTGCGCGGTAATAATTCGTATCGGTCATCCGAATAAAAGCGAGTTGGTTAGAGAGTGCTATCCGATAGTTCTCGTTTAAATCATAAGAGAAGGTGATGTTTGCATCCGCTGAGTCCTGAATAATCTGTTCGTCAAAATCGGATTTTGTATATAGATCCGCATCAAGGTCATCCTGATTGTCTATTTCAATATCGTGCAGATCGCGCGTATAACGGAGCTTCAGTTCGGTTTGCAACATAGAAGAGAACAAAGATGTGGTTGGGGCATATTTCCTGAACCGTAACACTATTGGGTTCAGATAATAGAGATTTCCAGATTGGTCAATTCCTTTGAGTTGAAGTGCAACATCGGTCTCATTCTCTCGTTGAAAAGGGACGAGTAATTTTTGGGTATACTTACCCTCAGTCGTAAATCGTTGGATTCTGCGTAGCCTATATCGAAATGAGCGTGCATAGCCATCATAACGTAGGGTGGGATCATCAAGCCGCTTCGGTAATGTAGAGAGAAAATCTTTAAGGTATTTCGCTTTGTCAGCGACAAGAAGCGTTCCATCTGATAAAGTTGTGATCCGGAATGGTGCGATGAACTGTCCGCCTGCATCCCCGTATTCACCGAAAGCACGCAAAAACTTTCCTCCCGAACTATATTTTACGACCCGATGCCCCTTTTCATCAACAATATAGAGGTTTCCTGTTTTGTCCACAGTCATATCAGCAGGATGAATTATCTGTCCTACACCGGGCTGAGCAATGGCAAAGCGAGCAATCGGTTTGCCGTTTGGATCCAGTTTGTAAATAACCTCGTTATCACAAATATAGAGGTTATTCTGAGCATCTACCGTGAGTAGAAATTCGCGTTTCGTGTCACCTTGTGGGATAATGAGTGCGTATTTGCCATCGTTATCCAGACCGGGTGCAGCTGCTTCAAGGTTTTTTATTCTCTTGCTAAAATCTTGTATCGGATAACTCTTGACAAACTGTCCTTGAGAATCAAATTTGTGAACACAGGGTCCGTAGTTGTATATTTTCGGATTGTCAGTTCCCGAGATATGTTTCAGCATCCAGTCCATCACATAGATGGCGTTATCACTACCAACAGCAATAACAGTAGGATTGAGGAGTCGGAAGTCCGATGAATCTGTCACCTTAATATCAAAAACAAAAACGCCTGCCTGATTGAATTTGTGAATCTTGAAGTTGTCAGTATCCGTGACGTAAATAGCTTCATCAGGTCCGAACGCAATGGATAGAGTCTTGGCGAATTGCGCCTCTCCTTCTCCTTTGCCACCGAATTCGCCAGCAAATTTGAACTCTTGCGCAGCGTTAAGACTTAACGGAATTAACAATAGAATGAAAAAGGTTAGAGTTTTTAGTTTTACCATAGTTCTTTTAAGACATGTGATAGACCCCGCCCTAAAGGGCGAGGCTTCCGCAAGTTTATGCGAAAGCATTTGTGGCATTCAGAGGCGGACAGGACGCCTCAACACAGATGCCTACGATCCTGTTAGACAGGATGATAGGGCTGACAACTGCTAATCCAAAGGAAGCTACCCCTTCCTTAAGAATGTTTATTGCAGCGTTATGGTCTCTGTCAAGATGTGTATTACAGTTTGGACAGGTCCATTGACGATCTGCGAGAGTGAGATTTTTGTTGTGATATTCACACACAGAACAGCACTTTGTAGAAGGTGTCCACTTGTCAATCTTCAAAACCGAGCGTATCCGTTTTTTAGATTGCCATTTGAGTTTTAGCATAAACTCACCAAAGGCAAGATCCGAAATCTGTTTTCCCCAAAGGCGTTTCATACCTTCAAGGTTCAAATCCTCAAAAAACATTATATCAAAGTTGCGGCACAAGTCTATAGCAAGTTTCCACTGATGATCTGCTCTTTGATTAGTAGTCTTTTTATGCAGTCGTGCTATACACTTTCGTGAACGCTCTTTATTATTAGAACCTTTGGCTTTTCGGGAATGCTGCTGTTGTGCTTTTGTCAGTTTATTAGCGTTTTGTTTGTCCAACATCGGAGCCCCATATCTTTTACCATCACTGCCAGTCAAGAAGTCTTTGATACCAAAGTCGAACCCTTCCGATTTACCAGTCTTGGGTTCAGGAATGACTTCACTATAATCTTCAGTGAGCGTAATATAGATGTCTCCGAGTGCGTCCCTTGTAACTTGAACTTGTTTGATAGCACCTTTTATTTCACGATGTAAAGCAAAGCGATACCAATGCTTATTCAATCTGATTTTATACGTCGGGTGATTTCTTTCCTTTTTCTGTGCATCCAAAACTTTTTCTATTCGCACTTGGTCACCAGAGAACGTCATGCCTTTATGTTTTTTACATGATTTGAAACGCGGATGTCCTCTTTTATCCGTAGACATTTCTGTAAAACTTCGGGATAGACGCTTCAAAACATTTTGCACACACCATGAATATGGAATATGCCAATACTTGTATCGCTCTAAAGACTTCAGCTTTGTTAGATGCTTAGACATCTGACCATAAGAAAGAGATTTACGATAACGACGATAATAACGCATCGACAAGCCAAGAAAGTGATTCCGCACAATACCACAGATATTCAAGTCATCATGCAATCGTTTCAGACCTTTCTCATGAAAAAGTTTATACGTAGTGTTTCGCATTATAGCACATCAAGTATCAAGCGTTTATCCCCTATTAAGTGGGAGACAGGCACGCCACAAAGCAGTGACACTTGATACACCTGTCAACTTCATAAAACAAGTGGACAATATTTTAAGACCTTTGTCAAGTTTTTTCAACAATAGAGGTCTTGGTTTCCACTACTACATCCCCGCCTTAAAAGGCGAGGTTTTGTAGCGGAAGATTTGATAAAATGCATCGTCAACGATACTGACAGTTGTCTCCATCTTTTCTCCATGTCTATTTAAAATTAATATTGTTATGGTTGCAAAATCCTTCAAGAGCACAAATCATGCATTGATTTTATCTTCAGATAATATGTTCTAATTTTGCATATTTTAACATATTTGGGTATATATTACAAGCAATGTTTTCACTGCGTTTGACGAACTTGCTACACGAATTGCACTAAACCATCAGATGTGCTATACTTAATGATGAAATTCTCTCAATTTTTTTCAACTTACGTACCAACATGCACATAGAACACCTAAATTACACTTTAGTTCATATTCCTGAAGGTCCATTTACAATGGGAACTTACCCTACGGGATTGCGGAAGACCGATCCAGAGGAACCACAGCGAAGCGTTACGCTTGATGCTTATGCTGTCGGTATCTACCATGTTACCAATTCGCAATATGTGCAATTTGTTGAAGATACTGGGTATCGCCAACCTTTATACTGGAGCGATGAACGTTTTAACGGTGAAGATTATCCTGTTGTCGGAGTTAGTTGGTATGATGCCACCCAATTTTTAGAATGGCTTAGCAATATTACAAAGGAGTCATATCGCTTACTGTCAGAGGCGGAATGGGAGAAAGCTGCCCGCGGCACTGATGGGAGAGAATATCCTTGGGGCAATATATGGGATGCAAGTAAGGCAAACACATCTGAATCTCGATTGAAACAATTGACATCAGTTGGCAGTTATCCTGATGGTATCAGTCCTTTTGGTTGTTACGATATGGCTGGTAATGCTTACGATTGGTGCAGCGATTGGTTTCATGCGGAAACATACAAACACTCACCATCAGACAATCCGATGGGAGCAGTTGAAGGAAGACGTAAAGTTATTCGCGGTGGGTCGTGGCTGCCTCGCGGAGAGTTTGCTGCACGTTGTGCGAACCGTGCTGCGTATGAACCGATTCGTACGGTTCATAATGTTGGCTTCCGCATTGCGATAGACCTATGATAATGCAAAAACAACATACATTAGATTCCCCACAAGAATTCCGTGATGTGCTGCTGACATGGTTCAAAAAACATCAACGGAAAATGCCGTGGCGTGGCATTCAAGATCCATACCGTATTTGGGTTTCTGAGGTAATGTTACAGCAGACGCAAGTCAAAAAGGTTGTAGAATATTATAACAGATTTATAGAGAGGTTTCCTGATGTTCAAAAATTAGCTGCTGCGCCACTACAAGATGTACTAAAGGTGTGGGAAGGTTTGGGTTATTATGCAAGGGCGCGAAACCTACATAAAGCTTCAAAGATTGTTGTAAAGGATTTTAACGGGGAAATACCAAGCGATTATGCTGCTTTTCGGAAATTACCGGGCGTCGGGGATTACAGTGCCGCGGCGGTACAAAGTATTGCCTTTAATGCACCTTATGCTACAGTTGATGGCAACATCAAACGTGTGTTGGCACGTCTTTTCTTGATGGATGTGCCCCTCAACGATGTGTCCTCTACAAAACATTTTCAACAAAAAGCGGATTCTCTATTAGAACGCGAAGTGCCAGGAATCTTCAATCAAGCAATGATGGAATTAGGGGCAACTGTCTGTCGTCCGCAGTCCCCTACTTGTCTTGTCTGTCCTGTAAATCAATTTTGTGAGGCATTCAACACTGGCAGGCAGACTGAATTTCCGCGTAGGCGTAAGACAGAACCTGTGCCAGAACACCATATCGCAACTGGCATTATCTATAAGGCATCAGAAGTATTAATTATCCAGCGACCACTTGACGGTTTACTCGGTGGACTCTGGGAATTTCCCAATGGACAAATAGCAGAAAACGAAACAGCCGAAGCGGCGTGTATACGCCATATCGGCGATGTCGTGAACCTTTCTGTCACCAATCTGAAATATCTCACCCGCGTCAAACACGCGTTCACCCATTTCAAAATAGTTGTGGATGTGTTCCAATGCGATTATACATCGGGTGCTTTAGTTTTAAACGGTCCGACAGATGCTAAGTGGGTTGAGTTAGCAGCATTGCAGGATTATCCGCTACCACGTGCAACCCACAAAATTTTGGATGAATTAATTCTTTGAACCGAATTTTGCCTCGTATTTTGCCCAGACTTCATCCGGTAACGGCGTGCTGGCAGCACGGACATTTGCCTCTAATTGTTCAACATTGAGGCTGCCAATGTTGTTGCCATGTATCCGCTCTTCGCGCAGACAGAACTGAATTGCGAGTTGTAGGATACTGATATCCTCTTCAAGACACCATTTCCAGATAGGATACGCCGCCGCGACGTCACCTTCTTTTTTCCAACGTCCCCGCTCAATTTCTGCATCAATATCAACATCTGTGAGAATACCGCGAAGGATAGACCATCCGTTCATCACACCGACATCTGCTTCAGCAGCAGCAGGGAGAATAGTGTCAGCAACACTTTGTCTGACAAGGTTGTAATCGTTGAAGCATAACAATAGATCAACATCGCCTGTGGCAATGGCTTTGAGATGGAAATCGTGAGGATTCATCCCATAACCAACGTGCCGGACAAGTCCACGGTCTTTACATTTGAGCAAACCTTTGAGCGTTCCACCCTTTTCAAGCGTTGGGTCAATTTCGCCAGGATCGTGGATCAGCATTCCATCCAAATAGTCAATATTGAGTATTTTTAGTTGATCTTCCAAATCGGCGATTGCACGGTCGGCGGAATAGTCAGGTCTTCCCTGCCCATATCCACCCCAATCTGATGCAGAATGGCAGCAAAGCCTCGCCGTAATAATAACATCCTCGCGCGGAATTTCCTTCATTGCCAATCCAAGTTTTCGCAATGAATCGCCGTAACAACGCGCACAATCAAAATGGTTACAACCGATAGAGACTGCGTGTTTAATGAGTGCTACAGCATCTTCATCCGAAACATGCCCAAAATTATTGCCAAAACCTTGCGTACCATAAGGAATTACAGGTATGCTTAATTCTGTTCTTCCTAACCGTCGTCGAGGAATTGTTGGTAAAGGTTGATTTGCCATAAAATTTCTCCTATTAATCTCAAAAGTGGGTTCAAGAAGTGAAAAAGAAGATAAGTGCACAATGATTTGCGTTTTATTGAACCGCAATGTATTGCGCACTTATGAGTGTAAGAATGTTTTAGTATTGATCCGAACCTTCAAGTGGTAACGGAACTGCCCAGATGTTCCGAAACTTCAGATGATTGCCATGATCTTGGAGAAGTAGCGGACCGGGTTCACCAACAGATGAATCTATATTCGCCCCCGTTGTTCCGGGAAGAATAACGTTGTTTAGGATTACGAGTCCGTTCTGTATCGCGGTTACTCTAACGTTTTCTTCTAACTCACCTGCATCATTGAGACGCGGTGCGCGGAAGATGACATCATAAGTTTGCCATTGGAGTGCAGGTTTACAAGCGTTAACAAGCGGTGCGAATTGATTGTAGATTGCGCCACAGTCGCCTTTACCCGGAACATCAATGCCATAGGAATCCAAAACCTGAATTTCATATCTTCCTTGAAGGAATACACCACTGTTTCCTTTTCCTTGTCCCGTTGCTTCGGGCATATCAGGACACATGAATTCAACGTGTAGGAAGTGGTCGGTAAACCGTTCCTTAGTCATGATGTCACCTGTGCGTGGGACGACGGTCATAACGCCATCTTCAACTTCCCAACCGGCATCGTCTCCGTTACGGGTGGTCCAGTTATTCAAGTCTTTTCCATTAAAGAGAATCACAGCGGATTCTGGAGGTGTTTGTATCATTAGTTTTCCTTTCTGATGCTATATTCATAAATTTCCCCAATGTATTGGGGAGTATAACAATTTTCAGTTATTTTAACGGGATACGTATTTTTTGTCAAGAGACATGGAAGAAAGTGGGCTATTTAGTTTTCGACTTTTTGTGCATTTTAATCAGGAAGTCGCGACCAGGAGGTCGATCGGACAGAGGAGTCTCCTGATAGGAACTTTGCAATTACTGGGATCTTTTTTTCTTCGGCAAGCTGAAGTAATATTTGTCTTGAAATCCGAATCTATGGAGTTCAGCACCTGCTAAAATGACAGGATTTTCAGATTGATTTATGAACGCAATTGCATTAGAGAGGGCAGCATCCAAGGTTTCGGGGTCACTGTAACGTTCCCTGGTTGAGGGACGTTGGTGGACTGCCCCTTGTATACTTACCATATCGCGCGGCAGTTCAATGTACCCTGGACGCTTATACCAATAAACTGCATCCAACACTCTGTCTATTTCGTTAAAGGCAGTAAAAGGTTCGTCAAGTAGTGCTGATGCAACGGTTATCTCCTCATAAATACGTTTAACTACGCGTGACCGTAGATTTTAAGTATTGCCTAACTAATACTAAAGTTTGGACAATATTATTAGATTCAAGTAGCCTTGTCAATAGGCATATCTTTCATTTGCTGAAAAATGTGTGTAATATTCTGTGAGTATGGTTTTTGTTTGGAACTCACAGAAAATGTGGTTTCCATTTTCACTTTGTCATGCGCTTGATTATTTTTTCTATAGCCTCCCTTGTGTCGCGGATGTGTTTTTCAGATTGCCTTATGGTTCTATCCGTGAGTCTTTCTGTTGCCCGTGCTTGGTTTCGTTCTTCGCGGGCGTGTTCCTTGATCTCGCTTTCAATACGTTTGGATTCGATAAGACCCTCTATTTCCTGCATCTGCACCTCGGGTGTTTTTTCTGATTTACTACAAAGCCCCTCAAACAATCGGATTTTTTCTTGATCGGCAAGCGTTAAATCTTCAAGGGACTCTATCTCACCTGCCCAAAGTTCGATATAGAGTATCTTACCATCAGATAACCACTGATAAAGGGTCCGCTCACTTATACGGGTCGCCGTGGCGATTTCGCTACGGGACAGACCGCCAGTGTGTGCTTTTATAATCATATCTACGAGGAGGGTTGTGATTTTTGAGGGACGCATTTTAGCAGTATTTTCAGTTTATGCAGTTTCTGCAGGTGTCTCACGGTCCGCTTTTTTTTGGAGTTGGTCATGAACTGTGACACTTAAGCAATATACAGGGTGCCTTGTGTGCCACCTTTTTCGTGTTGGTGAAACTGTCACACTTGTGACAGTGGTTGAAGTGATTTTCAATTTGCATGTTTGTATCTTTGATATTGGACTTGTATGATGAGAAGTTTCTGAAACACTCTTTCTTCCTCAACCTTTGCACGTTCGATCTCTTTTTGTAAACCATCTACAAAGTCGTCAATCCAGAGTTTTATATTTCGCAATTGTTATCAGTTCCGAGTCTTTGCGGTTCACAAAACTGCGTCCAAACTTCAATCACTAATAATATAGTCAGTTCATCTGATTGAAACTTACTTAACATCAAAACCCACAACTGCCTGATCTGTCATGGGTTTAGGTGTTTTAATCCAAAGTCTATCCTCATTATTATGCTATTCGTTGATGTAATCTGAACGCAACTCAAAGGTATGTCGTGTCCAGCTGCTTGTGCGAACATCAAGTTCAAGTTCAAGTGCCATTATATCCTCCAATTCATCATAAGCAGTGGCATCTTCTTGGCTTGAAAACTCCGACTCAACCAGTCGGTGTGGCGATTCGCCATAGTAGTTATCGTAAGAAGCAATTGCTTTCAACTGAGGTGGTCCAACCAGCACTGGAGAGATGGAATCAACCCATTCCAGATACGTTTGTTTCCCGCCAAGTGGGTAGTCAATAAAAGATACACATTTTATTGGATAGTTACCTTCCTTACTTTTCGCGTAGTTGGAACGCTGGATAAATGTATGCACGGTCACATCGCTTGTGTGATTCGGCAGATCGCCAAGAATTTCTGCTATCTCTGGACGATTTAGATACGCTGCCGCGTCGAGAAAACTATCAAATTCGAACTCAACAAGTCGATTCGGACTCGTAGTTTAGTCTTGATTATCGTAAGAGCGTATCCGACTGATCTCTTCAGGTGCTTGCCAGGTTGAGGCAATAGATGCAACCCATTCAATATAGGCATCTTTCCCACCTTCTGGATAGTCAATTAACCATACTAATTTCACTGGAATCTCTTCTATCATACTTTCTTCAGGTTGTACGGTATCCATCACAACGTCTTGTACTGATTGACAACCGATCAACGCTACTAACGCAACGAGAAAAACAATTAAAAACATACTACCAAATTTTTGTGTCATAATTATCTCCTTTGAGAAAAATAATACCAATTCTGATAAATAAAATGTCATTACGATGATATTGTAACATTTTCATCTTCTTTTAATATTGAATAGACATTATATCAATTTAATTGTGGGCTTCTTGTCTGTCTGTTTTTTGCTATCCTATAAGCACATTTTGCCTAAAACGGAAACAGAATAAGGGAAAACTGCCAAATTACAATCACTAAATATATTGTAACGTGAAATATAAATACATAAAAATTAACTCTCACAACATGTTTTTAAATCAGTATAATGTCTAATGTAAGAGGCGCAATGAATTGCGCGAGGACAAACGCGTTTTTTGCTAATGATAGACGATCATTCAGAAATGGTATAAGATATCCGAAAACAGAATCGTCTGCGGTGTATCTATATAGAAAAAGATAGGCATATCTTATAGCAATATCTGTATGAAATCAAGTGATATTAGTATCATCTGCTGTCCGAACTTTAATTTCGTCACCTTCTACGATTACGGGATATGTCTTAATCCGAAGGCGCGGGTCAGTTTGACATTCGCCAGTTTTTGTATTGTAAGCATAGCCGTGAACAGGACACACAACAATACCGTTACGAATCCTTCCGCGCCCCAGTGAACCCATCGCATGCGGACACGTATTGCCCACAGCACAGAACTTACCGTTTTCATTCAAAATAGCGATCCGTTTTCCGTTAACAGTAAAAGATTTTCCACGTCCTTCTCGGATCGCAGATGTTTTAGTGACCTTTGTATATTCAGACATAGTGTTTACTCCTTAACACCGCCAAGGGTAATACCTTGTACAAATTCGCGTTGCATCGCTAAAAAGAGCACTACGATCGGCAGCAGCGACAGCAGTGTTCCCGCCATTAACATCCCGTAATCTTGCCGATAGATACCGATAAGATTTGCTAAACCTATAGGTAATGTGTATTTTGCTTCATCACGCAAAACGATAAGGGGCCAGAGATAGCCATTCCACGAACTCAAAAAGGAATAGATTGTCAATGCGCCAAGTGCCGGTTTGATGATAGGCAGCACAATCCGATAGTAGATTCCGAATTCGGAACAGCCGTCAATTCGTGCTGCATCAAGTAATTCTGATGGAATAGTGACAATAAATTGACGCATCAGAAATACGCCAAATGCACCCACAGAGAATGGGATTATAATCGCTTTGTAACTATTGAGCCAACCGATATCGGACATCAGTCCAAAAAGAGGAACGAGCAATACCTGAAATGGTATCATCATGGAAGCAAGCAGGATACCGAATAGGATTGTCTTGCCACGGAATTGATATTTGGCAAACGCATACCCCCCAAGTGAACAGAAAAACAGTGTGAGAAGTGTTGACGCAGTGGCGATGAAAACACTGTTAATAAAATACTGATTATACGGCACAGACTTCCATAAGTTGCGATAGTTAGCAGTGAGTTTATCCCATACGATTGAGAGGTAGGATGGACGGTGAATTGTCAATTGTAGCAATAAACTGTTTTCTGTGTCTGGTCCGGGTGCTTCACTTTTTAACAATTCCTGTTTTGAGACAAATTGCTGCATCGGGATGTGTGATGATTCTAACTCACCGGGAATACCGTGTAACCGCCATATCGTATTTTCCGACTGGGCAGTGTTTAGAACAAAAGGACGTGTCGGTTGGTATGTGGTGCCATTCACTGAAACAGATAAAGATAGGTGATGATATGATGCATCACCGCGGACAGGAAGTATGATCCTACGGATCTTTTCAATTGGTACAGGTGATACTATAGAGGTTGTTATCTGTCCATTGTTTTCGTCTTGGAAATTGTATGATAGTGTGGCAATTAGTTCTTCATGATCAGCCTCGTGAATCTGCTGTCCTGTGCCTGAATCTGTATCCCACATCACAGATTCAACCTCTGTTCTGTTGAACTCTAAATCCTCTATCTCAATAGTGCCTAAGGCAACCTCGCGATAAACTGACTTCCAGATTGTATTAATCGTTTCAGGAATAATAGAATTCTCAACTTCTTTGATGATAGACTCAGCAGTCCCATTCCAGACTTCAGGTAGTAATGTTGCAACGTGTTGCTTCCAAATTCCTTTTGTCATTTCAGTTTGTAATTCTGTTGTCTGGAGGGAAGTTGAAAGTTGTGAATTTTTGGAAATGTGTTCCTGCACATTATTCCAAATTACCTGTTCTAACTCAGGTTGTAACGTCTTCCATGTCTCAGGATCAACTGAAGCAGGTTTTTTAATTTTTGGATAGACATCGGTGACGATGTACGGTGAAGAAGTTATGCGTGGTGGCAGTTTCGGTAACCATTGAATCGGCGCAGCAAAGACTTCATCGGCTGTCTTGAAAGACGAACTTAATAACCATAAGAGCGGAACCATTGTGCAAAAAGCAGCAGCAACCAACAGTGGGTATCCAATACCAATGAAGATCTTTTTCTGAACTCGTCGGTTTTTATTACGTTGGTTCATCTGTTTTCTCGTTCAACTCGCTTAGATCTACAAGGTTAGCACGTTGAATATCATCCTGATATTTGAAAACACAGCCAAGCGTTTCCGCAACGACATCAGCATCCAATTGTGCTTTACCCAA
Organism: Candidatus Poribacteria bacterium; assembly: GCA_965237835.1. Classification (GTDB taxonomy): domain Bacteria; phylum Poribacteria; class WGA-4E; order WGA-4E; family WGA-3G; genus MSPOR6. Next base: position 5,076,899 of record OZ250160.1, read on the forward strand.
TGCCAAAATAGCTAAACCCCAATCTAATGTTTCAGCAACTCCAGGTTTTTTATAGAAGTCTCCTTCCCTCCAAAGTTGCATCATTTGACATAATTGGTGTGCGAGGTGTTCATTAATCTGTGGTAACTTTGTCTGAACAATCGCCAATTCTTTCTCAACAGTAGGATAATCAATCCATTGATAGAGACAACGTCGTTTGAGGGCTTCGTGTACCTCTCGTGTGCGATTTGAGGTTAACACAACATAAGGAATTTGTTTTGCTCGGATCGTGCCGATTTCAGGTATCGTAATTTGAAAGTCAGACAAGATTTCGAGCAAAAAAGCCTCGAATTCACTATCACTCCGATCTACTTCGTCAATAAGCAGGACAGGAGGTACATCTCTGTCTCCTTGTATAGCCTCAAGCAGTGGTCGTTTTAGTAGAAATTTTTCACTGAATAGATCAGTTCCAATCTCTTTTTTGTCGCGTCCCTTTGCTTCATCAATCCGGAGCTGCAAAATTTGTCGTGTATAATTCCATTCATATAATGCGCTGTTTACGTCCAAACCTTCATAACACTGCAACCGAATAAGTTTCGCGCCTGTTGCGTCGGCAAGCACTTTGGAAACCTCAGTTTTACCGACACCGGGTTCACCTTCTAAAAAGATCGGCTTTTTGAGATGATGTGAGAGGTATAGCGTTGTTGCTAATCCTTTATCAAATCTTCCGCTACAAAACCTCGCCTTTCAAGACGGGGATGTAGTAGTGGCTAAGACCTCCATTGTTGAAATAAACTTAGTCAATGAAAAATAAATTAAACTTTTCCTAAAAGATTACGTCTAAATAAGCAGTCCAAGGTTGCGGGTTAAGTGGCTGTTTCACTATCTCCGTGTGCGACTCGTGTAAAACTACAGCACAATACGGAAAAGAAACAGATAGAGGCAACATATTGGAGTTTTAGGAAAAGACGCGTAATGGCGAATTCCATTTTCTCTTTTTTAGAGAGACTCCTCAAAAACAAATAGACACTTCGGTGTGGGGTTGGGGTAGCAACCCTTGAAGGAGAAGGTGTAAGTCTTTCGCAAGAAAGCGACCTTTGTTGATAACACAAATGCTTCTACAGTTTTTTTTGTAGAAGCCTCGCCCTTCAGGGCGAGGTCTATCACCTGCTATATATGCCTGTTTTTCACATACGACTTGGACGTTTTCGATGGATTCAAACATAATTTTGAGATTGGAAACCAAATATCCTTTGAATTTAACGTGAGTTTGATATATGGCACATTCTAAAAATATGCGGACATTTTCGTAGGGGTTAGGTTGCCTAACCCCTACGGTCGAGGGGATCTCGCCCCTACGAGCAGCACGAAGTCTCGTTTTTACCAAACTCACGTTGAATTTAAGTATTTTCTTTTAGGGCGTGTTCGTAATCTTCCTTGTAGTCAATATCCTGTAGGACAGCATCAGTATGTACAGGGACGTAGTGAATATCGTTACTATTGGATTTATATAGTGATCGAACGCCATCACTATCGGAACCTAATGTTAAGATAGTGTCAGCATACCGATGATTGAAGATGACAGGATGTCCCCGCCGATAATTGTAACTCGGTAGAACGATACCTTTATCTATTTTGGCATAAGCATCAATTACTTTATCAATCAGCGTAGACGTGATGAAAGGTTGATCAACTAACATAAGTGAAAATGCCTTTCGATCACTAAGAGCAGATACTTCCTTTGTCCAACCAGATTGAGAGCTTAGATTAGCGAAGTTGAGTGATCGGATACCTGCCTGTGCAGAGGTTAACATCCCTTCATGATAGTCGGGATTAAAAAGGATTTTGACTGGGCGTCCATCTAATAATTCATAAATTTGATCAGCACAATGTCCAACAATGACAATTACCTCACTAAACTTGGCATTCAGCATATTATCAACCACAGTTTCAACGATAGTGCTTTCGCCAAAAGGAAGCAACTGTTTCAGTTGTCCCATCCTTGTGGATAGACCTGCAGCAAGCAGTATTCCCGATATAGCAGGTAATGGTATTTCTGTCATATTTTAAAACCGTACATCAAATAACTTATATTCACCGGTGTAGGCGCGTTCCTCAATTTTAACGTCGTTAACTTTTGAGGCACGGGGACCCTGTCGTAGTTTTTTCACCAATGCGTTTAACTGCAATTTATCCCCTTCCGCTACAACCTCCACCTTACCGTTTTGCAAATTCTTAGCATAGCCGTTGATTCCGAGTTGTTTTGCGTTGATTTGTGTAAAATTTCGGAAGCCAACGCGTTGGACCTTACCGCTGATTAGCACATATAGCTGCATTTTTCGGTTGACCTCAATAATGAGTTTGACAGATGTTCCAAGTTCTGGCAATAAATCATCATTCTTTTTATATAAATTTTCTTCTACTGATTCAGGAAGTGGATTTTGAAAGAGCGCACTTCCATCAGTTTGCTTCAATGCGACAATATGGTTAGACATATACGCATGAGGTATCATTGCATCCTCATCATCGCTATCTAAATCTGAAATTACTCTTGAACCGGAATAGATCCACGCTACGGGTGGCATAGGTTTTTTGGTTTTGACGTTGTAAATCAATTCTTCTGCGCGTACCTTTTTCGTTTCTTCGTCCTCTTGCCATTCAACAGTAAGAAGGAACGTGGTTCCGGTTGGTGGAATAGGTGTATCTTTTTCGTCGTCGTAGGCAGGAGGGGTGCCGGGTTTAACACCGAGTTTGCTCAATGCTTCGTGTACATCTTTCGTTGACGCTTCTATAGTGATGATACTTTCATACAACTTGCCAGTAGGTCCACAAGCAAGATATTCTACTGCACCTTTTAAGTGAGAATCATATTCACCAAGTGCTTTGGATATTTGCCCTTTTAGGACGATTTTTTTCTCTTTCTCCATAATCTGAAGATTATCATCTGTCCATGCGATGTTAGATACTGTGATAATGCACAAGCCTAAACAAACTATTATCGCTGTTAGGTAACTGAGAAATTTCATAAGAGAACTCCTTTGATACAATATTAAACCCGAAATTATTTTTAGTCTGTGGTACGGTTAGGAAACTACACCTACCAGGGATGTTCACATGTTTTTAGAAAGTATAACTTAAACCATTAAAAATTTCCAGATCATGTTTTCGGATTACAGTAGGTGGTTCGTTATCGTATCGAAAATTCAGACGTAGTGAAAATGCCAATTTTGTTGTAAGGCGGAACATAATGTTACCCTCAAACAGAATGCGATAATCTGCTACACGTCTCACATGCACTTGATAATATCCTGTGGCACTAGTAGATATGCGTTTGTCAAGCTGCGTTGTCCAATTGATATAATTCGTTGAACGGATAATACGGGTCGCCATTTCGCCAATTTTAGTGTCATTAATACGTTCGTGTTCCCACATTACACCCGTGCCTAAGTAAAGATTAAATCTTGATTTAGGTGGATGTGCGGCGAAACGCACGCCTCCGCCTGCTAAATTTCTGTCATTAAGTAAAATTGATTCGTTGAATTGTTTTTGAATGAAGGATTCAATCAATATGTGATTTGTAAGATTTCGGATAATGCGTCCGTGTACCATGCCTTTGTTGGTAAAAAATTCGCCATTTTTTCTCCCTTGCTGAAGACTGCCAAAAATAAAGCCGTGATGTCCTTTTGAAAGGTAGTCAGAGCGGAATCGGGTTCTTAACGTGAGCAGTTCAGTGTTTCCTGTACGATATGCTAAATCAAGATTGATGTTGTTATACCATCCTGATTTCAACTGCATCTGTTTCAACGTTTCACCAGTGAAAATGTTAACTTGTGCTGGAAGTGGTAGGCAGGCAAATAGAAAGAATACAAGATTTATCAGAGCAGCTTGGAATATGATTCGAGAAATTGGACAAAATAACTTATTGCAGGTAAAATAGTGTTGTATTTTTAACATATCAAAATTGGAATTTATACAATGCAACGAATTCTCATAGATACAGACCCCGGTGTAGACGATGCATTAGCAATCCTACTTGCTATGAAATCATCTGAATTACGTGTTGAAGCTATAACAACTGTGAGTGGAAATGTGCACGTCGAACAAGCAACACAGAACCTTTTGACGATTTTAGGTGTGCTTGAGTTATCTGAATATCCCATTATTGCAAAGGGTGAAGCACAGCCTCACGTGAAACCATTGGTGATGGCAGAACACGTCCACGGTGAGGATGGATTAGGAAATATCAGTAATCTCCTAAATCCTGATAGAAGTCCACGTTTTCCTCCAGCAAAGTGTGAAATTTCAACCTTCTCCGGTGTTGACTTAATCCTTGAGATGGTGGATCGTTATTCAGATGAATTGGTTGTTGTTGCCCTGGGTCCGTTAACAAACATATCGAAAGCAATTCGTAAAGACTCTGAATGCATGCGAAAACTTGATAGTATCGTCTTGATGGGTGGTGTCTTTAGCGATTACGGAAACGTCACAACAACCGCAGAATTTAATGTCTTTGTTGACCCTCATGCAGCACATGAAGTGTTTAGTTCGGGTATTCCTATTCACATCGCACCGTTGGATGTGACGCATCAAGTTGCCTTAACAGGTGAACGACTGAATGCAGAAATTGAAGGACGCAGTGATAGAATTTCCAGCTTTCTAAAAGAATCCACACAAGCATGCATGGAATTTTACCGTCAGCACGTAGGTTTTTACGGATTGCATATCCACGATGCGTTACCCATCGGTATGTTGACACATCCACAGTTTTTTCAGAGTGTTGAGGCATACGTGCAAGTTGAAACTGAAGGTAATATAACAAGTGGTATGACAGTTGCTGACTTGCGGCGTGGACGTCAAGATACAATTCCAAATGCAAGGGTTTGTGTAAAGGTAGATGCGGATGCTTTTCTAAACCATTTTTTTGAACGTGTATTCACGTATCACTAAATTAAAAACACTTAAACATTTTGATTTGCTGCGTTTGTCCTCGCGCAATTCATTGCGCCTCTTTTGTTATACCAAATCTGATAAATAAACTACCATTACGGATGTTTTATGACATTTTGAAACGCATCTTATGTTGAATATAAGAGGCGCAATGAATTGCGCGACTACGAACGGGTTTTTTGCTTATGATAATACCAAATTAACGGGATTTGTAGCGCGAGGTCCCCGTGCCTCGCAATGCTGACTTTATCGGAAAACTTCGAATCAAGTTAATTTGGTATAAGTCATCATTCAGAAACGGTATTAGTTTCCCATCTGATTGTAGGAGCGGGTCCCTGTGCCCGTCCGTTGTTTCTTGCTAAGAAATGGCGAGGCACAAGGACCTCGTCCTACAAATGATATATGAGATAGGTTGTAGCTATTCCATCCCAATTGGGTTTCTTGGAATGTAACGTAGGTCGGCATGTGGGTCGCGTTGCAACATTTGTGGAATTTCTAATTCCGGCATTTTAAGTTTTCCAAAGGTAACACGTTGCTCAGTGGTAAACTCAACGATAATTTCTCGTAGGAGTTTCTCAATTTCTCTGAGAAATATATTTCGTTGCGAAAGAAATTTCCGAGCTTTTATTCGCATCTGGTTGCGTGTTCTCTGCCGTTGTGCAGTGCTTAATCCTCCATCCATGCGATTAAGTTGCCTATCATCTGCTATGATACGATATCCCCGCAAATCCGACTCTAACTGTTGTTTCTCAAAATCGTAATCCTCAACAATATCACTGATATATTCCAGTTTAGGTTGAATTATCTGTTTCTGCTTATCGGTGAGTTGAAGGGCAGAACTGCTTTTCTGTATATCAACCAGTTTGATTGCACCACACCCGATAAAAAAGCAGCAAAGGATAAAGATACACAAAAACTTTCGAAATACCATATTGGTCGCCTCGTTTTTTAGTTTAGTGTGTACAATTCACCATATTTTGTCCGTAAATAGTCAATATAAGGCATGATAGTCATGGGTTTACCCGTTGCACGTTCAATAATTTCAGGTGCAGTATACTTTGATCCGTGCTGGTAAACGTTACTTTTGAGCCAATTGTGCAATGTGTCAAATTCACCTTTTTCGATCTCATTAGGGATTTCAGGGTGAGCTTTAAGAGCAGTTGAGAAGAATTGTGCACCTAAGATATTGCCCAATGTATACCCTTGAAATGAACCGCCGATAAGTCCAAAATACCAGTGCACATCTTGCAACACACCATCTTTGTCATCTGGTGGAGCGATCCCGAAATCTGCTTCAAATCGTTCACGCCATGCGTTAGGTAGGTCTTTGATCTCCATTTCACCCTCCAACAGTGCTAACTCAAAATCAAAACGCAACATGACGTGTAGGTTATAGGTAACCTCGTCTGCTTCAGTGCGGATGAGCGAACGTTCAACCTTATTGATCGCCCCATGGAATGTATCAATGGTTACAGAATTCAGTTGGTCAGGAAACATATTTTGAAGTTGTGGATAAAAGCATTTCCAGAAACCTTTGCTCCGTCCGACTATATTTTCCCAAAGACGCGATTGGCTTTCATGAACACCAGCAGAGGTACCACGTGCAAGCGGTGTGCCTTCATATTCCATGCAGATCCCCTGTTCATAGAGTGCATGTCCAGTTTCATGCATTGTGCAGAACAGTGCCTCACCGAGACTATCTTCTTTCGAACGGGTTGTGATACGTACATCACCGAGTGAGAATTTTGTCATAAATGGGTGATGTGTTTTGTCTTGACGTCCACGATTGAGATCGTAACCAAACTTCTTCGCAACCTCCATACCAAACTCTAACTGTTTTTCTTCTGGATAATGTTTGTGTAAACAGGAATCATCAGCAGGCGTTTGAGATATAATTACAGAAGCAATAGGGACAAGTTCTTTTCGCAGTTCACCAAAGACACGGCTGACATCCGCTGCCTTCATTCCGTAATCTCTCGGTTCAATCAGCGGATCAGCGATATGATCATATCCGGGGAAGAAATTAGCGCACTGACGGCTATAAGCAAGTGTTTTTTCGAGGTAAGGACGTACTCTCTCAAAGTCGTTCGCAGGACGTGCTTCTGTCCAAACTTGATAGGATTCTGATGTGTGAGTTGCAACCTCTGCCATGAATTTTGCGGGTATTTTAATAGCACGTTCATATTTTCTGCGTGTGAGACGGATTAGGCTTGCTTCATCAGAATCATATCCGAGGCGTTTTTCATAAGGTGTTAGCACATCAAGCAGCTTTCCGATGGCTGGATCAGTAAACTTTTCGTGTGCTAAACGGCTAAGTGTTGCTGTTTGCCGAGCGCGAGCGGCTGCACCACCCGGTGGCATATAGGTAGATTGATCCCAGTGCAGAAGTCCTGAAGCTGCCTGTATATCATTTACCTCAATCAGACAGGTTTTGAGTTCTTGAAATTTGGCTTGCAATGTAATTCTCCTCAAAAATAAGGCGTAGTATGGTATGCTTTTAATCTACATTTTACCATAATCGGGTTCCGTATTCAAAGCAAATTTGGAATTGAAGAGACATTAAGTTTCCAGTTATGGAATTTGCTTATAGTAAAATGTGGCAGTGGAAAATCTGTTTTTTGGTACTACTTACGCGTTTGGGAGGGTTTTAGGAACTGGATTGTAGCAAGCCGAAGGGGTATCCGCAGTTTCCCTTTCTTGAGTATTATCTGCTTTGGCTGGATGTCGGTAACAACAGTGTCCTCGCCAAGTTTTGTCCCGATGGAGACAATACGGATAGTTGCCCCTTCCCTTGTCTCTTGTAAGATAGCTGTCGCTTCTATTTCCCTACCTACTGGAATATAGGTGCCAATGAGGCGATAGATAGGTGTAGGTTTTTTCGGTTTCCATCCGAGGGGCGCAAAGATGTTATTGTCAACAATCGTGCTAAAAAATAATTCCTGTTGGTCAATAGGCTTCGGTTTAAGGTGTGCATACAGTTTCGAGTTTCTTCTTTTTACTGAAGGCTTGTGTGCCATTTCAGGGACAACATAGATTTTTCGCGTCGGACGTTCGGCAGCTCTTTGCACATGGAAATATCCGACGACGAGGCAGCCAATAATCAAGATGCTAAGGATGTGGATATATTTCAAGGTGTTTTTCATTTGGCAGGGGTTCTTTCGAGATATTTCGGATTATCTTCTATATCAGATGGGTAATGAATCTCCCAGATTTTGACTTTAGTGGATGCTGTCCCCTTTTCTGGGTAGACAGGAACGAACGCCTCGCTGTGTTCATCTCGAAAAAATAATTTGACAGCGAGACTGTTCCAACTGTGTGGTGAGAGGTAGTGGATGGCTTCCTGTTGCTTTTTTGGATCAAAAAAGTGGAGGATGCCGCCGTTTTTGTCATTGGATTCCTCCGCGTGTGCATGCGTCGTGTGGTGGTCATGAGTATGTTCAGCCCGGGATGATTTTGCCCTGCCATCGGACTTAATATACGGGAGTTGGACCGTTTTTCCATCTTTGCGGCGTGCGGTCACTATAATAGGATTGTGGTGGAAGTCAATCTCAACAAAGTTGATAAGTGTGTTTTTGTGTACCGGTACCATACGGTAGTGTTGACTGCCGACGGGCGCGCGAGGCATAAGCGGCACCATGTAAAGCGGATTTTCGGGTTGTTCATCAACATGTGTCTGTTGCGATGCAATGTAGAACACATCTTCTTCGCTGAGGAACAGGTGAGTCACGTGGTGTGTTTTGAGAAACTCAAGTGCTTCGTGTTCGGATGTTGCAGCAGAAACATGTTTTTCATAGAGATCTATCCAATGCAAAATGAAATGGTCAGGGTCAATGACGGTTTTGACACCGCCGAGGACGTTAAGCTGATGCCCGTAACTCCAAGGTGCCGCAATGACCTTATCTGTTGAAAGATTTTGGCTAATCCATTGATATGTGTTCGCCATGGGAGTTCCTTTGCCGGGGAATACGTGCTCAGGTGCTAACTGCGTTTTGTACCCTCTTTCGGCAAGCCCTGGAAGTGGCTTACTGCTGGGTGGTTCCCAAAAAAGTATGAGAACGATACAGACAAAGGTTATGCCAACTTGTGTCCCCGCATGTGTTATGCTTTGTTTCATTCCATCCTTTCCTTCTTTTTCGTCTTTATTAATCCCTGTTATACGTTGACTGAGGCGAATCGTGAGGAACTGAATACCTATCGCTGCAAAGCAGGCAAGTGGGACTCCGATAAAAAAATCATAGCGGAGTGCATCGCGTGCAAGTCCAAGCCAGAGTAGCAGCCAAAACGCAAAAGCGACGTAGGTATGCTCATGCTTAACGGGTTCAACCCGAAGCGCGGCTACACCTAACGCAGCAATCGGTGTGAACGCTACTGCACCGTAAAAAAGATATTCGCAGATAACTGGTGACAGGACATGATATAGATATTGCCGAAGAAAGGTTGCAGCTGCGAATAGTGTAAGTGTGAAGGCAAGGATAAGTGCTTTTTTCCCCCAGATTCTGACGCAGCCCACGATGAGAGTTAGACAGGCAATAAGCAGCACGTGCCCATAGCGACCGTACCAGAAGATATCATGTGGCGATTTTAGTTCGCCTACAGTTTCCATCACAGAGGCACCGCTGAAAGGCACAATGCTTTGCACGAATGTTTGACGCTTGAGTCCAAGGTAAGCGATGCCGATAAGGAGGCACACCGCGCAAAAAACAAGGGATATGGCACGCGCAGATATCTGTTCCTCTATAAACTTTGAAACTGAATGATGCCCGCGGGTAAGGAAATATCGAAACGTGCGGAGCAACAGCATGACAAGTGGGGGAAACAGGAGAAAGGCACTCACGTGGCTGGTAAAGCCGCTACCTTGATGATACGCAGGTGAAAGAATGTAGAGCCACGGGACAAACATCAGGACCCACAGCACGTACTCCCACAAGTATTCTTCAGCATCCGTTGTGAGGAAACGCCAGAGTTCTACTGCCACAATCGCGAGAACAAAACCGCCGAAACCTTCCCAACTTAAACCCCCGAGGAACACAAAAAAGCCCGACAGTACTATGCAGAGGTAACGAATCCGTTTGCTTGCTGCGCCCTCTTTCCACAGATAGGTCGTCACTGCAATGGTGCCGAGCATCCAACACAAACCGTCTCTATCGCTGAATCCGGCGGTGCTCCGTTCAATACTACCAGGCATGATAACCAGCAGCGTACCAACGATGGCAGCTACACCAAAGCCAAAACGGATATAAAGAAAGGAGCATAGCACTGCCATGCCGATGAGAAAGCAAACCGTTGGAAAGAAAAACTGCACCTGATAGACCGTGACGTTCGGCAAAAATAACCTTATTACCTTGGACGCGTAAGCAACAGCATAGGGGTAACCATGCAGTGTCTCCTGTAGGTCTCTACCGAGTGGCACCCAACGGTGTGTTTCTACTTTTGGTAACGTTCCGTCCTTGACAATTGTCTCTGCTTGCGACAAATAGAGAAACGCATCGTTAGAAGCAAACTGTCCAATAGGAATGTTGGGGAGCCCCTGAAGACGGACCCTGCCTCCCACAAGCAGAAGCAGAATAAGAAGGACGAATGCGCCAAAATGTTTTGCAATGCGGTAGAATTTTAGAATTTCTTCGCTTTTGTGGTGCAAGGTCCTTTTTGCCATGTGTATTTTTCAAAGTCCCCTTGATAAGGGGGATTTAGGGGGTTTCTCCCACTCGGTAAAGTCCCTCATCAGGGGGATTAAGGCGAGTCAGTTTCAGGAGGTGTTGCTTCTGGTGGCTTTGGCGGAGCGGGTCTTTCCGGTTTCTTCTGCATGTCAGGTGGTGGTTTCTGTCCCTGCCCAAAGAAATGCTCCAACTGCTCAGCGAGTGCCGGACTATCTCGACGTATTCTGCGGAATCCCTCCTCAAACCCGTGCTGAAACAGTGTTCCCAATGCCTTCTCAAGACGTTCTGGCATGAGTTGTTCTAACTGTTCCACGGGGTGCTTCGGCAGAAATTGTTGCCGAAATTGCTTTTCAAGTGCCTTTCCTATCTCGGCATCTGACATGGTTGCGAACTCATCAAGCTGGCGCATGCCTTGCTGAAACTTCTCAAACTCGACTTTTGCTGCTTCTTGTGCGGCGGCTGCGGTTTCACGTGCTGCCTCACGACGCACAGCGTTCGGGTCAATAGGTGATTCGGTGCCGACATATTCATCATACCGTTGTCTTATCTCATCAGACATCGGTTTACCAGAGACTTCCTCATAACGTTCCGGGGTAACTATAGTTCCATCCGGTGCGCGGAGGCCCTGAGGGATACGATCATAGGTATTCGCTTTGAGCCATTCCACCTGGTTATATGGCTTGGGTTTTTCGTCAAGTATATTATAATCCTCATCAATGTAGACTATCTCTATCCCTGCTGGCCCAAGACCTTTGTAAAGTAGGTTATCCTTTTGTTCTTTCGTCAACGGAGTACCAAACGTTGACATTACACCGCTGTTAGACTTTCGGCGCACGTATGTCATCCTACCCACCACTGGTAGATATTTCTCTGGGTGATTATGAGGAAATAAAAAGGAAATCATGCGTGCGTTTGGGTTTTCTGCCGCCACCTTTTTACTGATACTATCCTCCCATATCATTCTGTCAATGAAACCATCTTTGTATTCTTCAAAATTATTGGTAATCGGAATACCGTGACTCCCAGATTGCCACACATTAGGTTGTTCTTTGAGTGTGATGAGGTCACGTCGCAAAGTGAGATAATAATAGTAATCACCAGCTTCTTTGAATTCGACACCTTTATCAAGAAGTTTCTGGATAAATTCCTCGCGCGGATAGTGTTCATCCCAATTGACAGATTCTGGATAAGTTTTCAGAAAACCTTCGTCAAATTCAGCAAAAAGAGCTTTAGGGGTTTGGGGCCCCTGGTAATGTTGCGAATTACCCACACTAATTTCGCTTTCAGGTTTTTTTGGCAACTTTCCAGGATATTTTGGGACTGGAATTCCTTTTGCTTCCCAAAGGTCTGCTTGATGTTTTTGGGCTTCCATCTTCTTCTGGCGCGTTACTGCCAGCGTTTCAGAGGTATCAATCCATCCATAGAGTACATCCATCGCAAGTCCAATTTCCACGGTTCTTTCAACCCATTCTTCCCATGTTGAAACAGAGGTTTCACAAGCAGCATCAATTTTCTCCTCGGAGGCGAGAGGGTGCAAACTTAAGCGAGCAGCTTTATTTTCAAGTGGCAACCGATCTTGTTCAATGTCCTCTGTGGAGGAATCAGTATTCTTGTTAGAGAAGTCAGCGCGACGAAACAAGAAGAAAGTGGTGCTGACTCCTAACAAAATAAGAACCGTGACGAATACGTATTTACGAGTCATAACATGTTTTCCTTTTATGTAAGCCCTGGTGGCACCTTTACGACACCAGGGCAATAGGTGGGTTAGGAGTGTGTTTAATCATTCATCTTCATCTGGTGGAGGTTCGTAGATAACAGAATTGAATTCAAACACGAGACCATCAAAATCAAAATAGGTAAGAGCGGTTGATCTAAGCTTCAAATTAGGGGGGACTCCAACATAATGAGCTATAGCTTCCGTTTGCACGTTGCTGTAATATGTTACTGTTCTACTCTTTTCGGTTGATGTGTACCATTCTTTCCCTACTGAAAATTCAATATTTGCGCTTCCTATACCTTCGTGTTCAAGCCCAAGTGAAACATCAGTTCTTATTCCAGTCTTCTTGGACGTTGCCCAAACTTTTTTATCGCTAATCTTAGACGCTTGAACTCTAACTCTCAGATTGTCGTGTCTGCCTTCTTTATACCCTTCGTGTCCTGGTTCATTTGAGTCTGCTTCTGGGGGAACCTCGTGACCTTGGCAGCGTCCCCAACCATCGTGGTTATTACAATCGTTGTTCCAATCCCAATAATCATGGCGAAAATTATACCCAGCTTTATAAACTGACACTCTCCCATTTCCCCTCAATGTAGTATTCGTTGTAAAATCTCCCGCGTCGAAAGCGGAAACACCGACAGAAGCGTTGACAACTTTAGCATCAATTGATGAGGATAACGTCCAACTGCGGTTCGTTTGATCGTGATGGGCATAATAAGACGCAGAAGTCCGGTCATCATTATATTCCCAATCGCGTTCCCAGAGTTGGGCTATCCCGTCGCTAATCGGGAGGAGTAGTAATCCACCAAGAGCAACAACAGAGAGGCACGTTAAGGTCAAAATGATCGTCAAATTCTTAAAACGCATTTGTAAATTCTCCTTATATTATCAGTAGACTGTTAGGTATTTCCTACAGTCCATTTTTCGTTCTAAATGTAGTGTCTTTTGACACCATAGTTGGGGTAGCAATCAAGATTTTCCAAAGAGGAAAAGGTTATTGCATCCGAATCCCCAACGTTCTCTTTGAACAAATTGCCAACGGTTAAAAATATCTGGGAGGCATTCCGGATCAAATCCGTAATGCTGATGCATAGAGAATCCCTCAACTATCCTGAGTGTTTTCAACAATGTTAGAAGTCCATCCATGCGAGGGTGAGGCACAGTGATAACAATCTGCCCGCCAGGCTTGAGGTGTTCCCAACATGCATCCGCGACTTTTGGAAGCACGTCCATCGGGATATGTTCAACAGTTGCCAACATCGTAATGACATCAAAGGTTACGTCTTCGGTAAAGTCGTGTGGAAAGTATCCTTTCACTAAACGAAAAGTTCCAAAGTCAACGGATTGGGTTAAATTTGCATCAATCCCGATACCTATGTGGATATGTCGGTTGAGGTGTCGTAGGAATGCACCGTCACCCGCGCCTATATCCAACAGGCACGCACCTTGTGGAATATGTGATTTTGCTTTCGCGAATCGTAGGGATTCAAGGAAACTATCCATAGGTGTTCTCGGAAACTTATCAAATTTACCGTTGTGTGAACCTTTCATGTCTTCCTTTAAGGACGACAATAACAGGAGACATTCAAATATGATACAATGTTCTCATGTTATTGTCAAACAAAAAAGTTGCATTGCAGGGTTATTTAGTTTTAAGAATTTTCATTTTATTAGTTTAACTGCGAGTTTAGGTTTTGAAGCGAAAAAATGTGTTGCTTTTGTGATAGCGGTATACCCTGAAAATCGCAATACTGACATAGCCGTATTTCGCATTGCTGCCATCACTTGTGGAATGGCACCACATCTGACAGGAGAGACATCTTCCCTAAACACAACATCGCGCACCCAGTGCACTTTGTTCTCTATTGTCCAATGTCCACGGCGGATAGTGAGTAAGCGTTCGGCAGCCGCTTCTTCCGGGCTAAGACTTGTAATACCATATTGAACCTTGTGCGTTTCTTTACCCGTGCGCATATTTTTGCGAATGTAGCGATATTCAATCACTTGTGCTAAACCTGGCCAGTCAAGATAGTCATTGAGTGCTGGGCTTGCTTTGAGACACCGCGTTTCAAGTCTGCCATGTCCTTTTTCATAAGTCTCATAAGCCACTGTGTCATCAGAAAGCGTGTCAGCGTCGGCTTGAAAAAGTGTCTCAATCGCCCAAAATAGATGCTTTTGATTCTTTTTTACAGGGAGCAGATAGTCGCCATCCGCATCTATGATTTGTTCACAGAAAGCACGCTGTGTCAATAGCGCATCCGTTGTTATGACTTTACCTTTGACATCAAATGCTTCAAGGATTTGTGTTGAAACAGGTATTTCGTTGGTTTTGTCGCTAACACTACATTGCGTGAGAGTGATCCCTAACTCATGAGAGACGACAGAGAGTAAATGTTTTATTGTCGCTTCTTGTTTATGGGTAGCACGCATCGTTTTGCCATCTATTGCGACTGCGGTAAGACAACTTGTTAGATCCGGACGACTTTGAATGACTGTATTTACCCATTTTGTCAGTGTCGCTTCTAAAGCAACAACATCTAATCTTCTCAAAAGATTGTGTATCGTTGCGGCACAAGGTGTCTTCTTATGTGTAAAACCGAGGGCTTTTGCGAGTGCCGGTTGAGACCGTGCCCAAGTTGCGATGGATGTATACCCGTTATGTCCGCACATCAAACCGATAACCACAAGTGCGAGGATAGATACCAACGGGTGTCGCTTTCCTTTATTGTTGCGCGGATCTGGAACTTCTGCTAACATATCAAGTAAGTGGCAAGAGGATTTGCTTGTCATGGTTCACCTCAAAAGAGTCCTATTTTTTAAGGTGAAGTATAGCAGATGTCGCGTGAAAAGTCACGCGACATCTGCATATTACAAAATATTAACACTTGTGATAAATTACACAAGAAAAACCGAAAACTAAATAACCCTGGTTGCATTGCTGTCCGTTGTTCCTGTGAAGGAATAGCGCAATGCAACAACAAAAGCCCGCGACGAGATACTCCGTGCGGGCACAAAAATATCGCAGCATGTCCTTCCTGCGATAAGACCTTGTCCTGTGAATAAATTAACGAATGTGAAGTGGGGGGGGGGTAGTTAACTTATAGTTAATACGAATCCAAAAGGATTGCCCTTGCACAAGTGGCAGGTGCATGGACGTGATCTTTTTCTGGATTGCGATATTTACTTGTCGGTTATTCACTGTTAAATCCCCATCATGTAAAATATGATTGCGGTGTATAACTTTTTTATGAGAACATACGTTGGTATTATAACATAAGTTTCGGTAAATGTCAAATTTATTTTTAAGAAATTTGCGAAATTTTAGATTTTTACGTCATTTTTGCAAATTATACACGCGAATTTTGTTTTTGTCAAATTAAATTCTGATAAATTTTACAGTAAGTTTACCCAAGCCCACGTAATCCGTTTAATCCACAATTCAGAGAAAAAATAAAGTGTTTAATTTTGATAATTCAGGTAAAATCATAAGAATATATCAAACGAAAGGAAACTAAAATGAAATATTTTCTAATATGTGCTGGGCTGATTTTTATTGTCACAGCAGCCTTCGCACAAGGAATAACTTTGACATCAGTAGATTACCGTGAGGACATGCTTTTGGCAAAAGAGCCAGTTGTAACAGGGTTTGAAGGCTCATTAGCTGTTGTGGAATTTGAGACGTTGATTGAAACATCTGCCGCGATAGCTTACTACGGTGTTCCATATACGGAAGGAAACTTGACAACACCGCGATATCGTAAAGTTGCAAAGGGACTACACATTGAAGACAGCAAAAAACGCCACCGCATTAAAATGGACATCTCTGCACTTGAGGATGTGCATTATGATACAGGCTTAATTGCCAAAAAGGGCGGCACGATAGTTTACCGTATAGAGGTATTCGATCTGCGTGTGCAGACAACACGTGCTTATGATCGGCGTTTGCGCTACAAACGTGAGGGTGAGCCAAAGACAGGTGCCTATACATTGCTTGTTTCCTTGACAGAAGGACCATTTGTTGATCTTGTTACACATGATTCCGCAGTAATCTCTTGGGAAACGGATATCCCTGCCAAAGGAACTGTTTTGTCGGATAATAGAGAATATTTGTCTCTCACCCCTTCAGTCCGACATGAAGTCAGCCTCACAAAGTTAAAACCCAATACCTACTATTCTTATCAGGTAAATTATGGCATCTATACACCATCCTATACCTTCAAAACAGCACCATCACCGGGAGCAAGAACCTCTTTTAAGTTTGGGTTTATGTCAGATTCCCGTGCTGGTGTAGGGGGTGGAGAGCGCGCACAAAATGGGGTCAATGCCAAAGACCTTGGACGTTTCGCTATTGAACTCTATAACAAGAAAGCGGATTTTGTCTGTTTCGGAGGTGATCTCATAAACGGTTATACCTCTGATGTGAAAGACTTTGAATCTCAACTTGAAACATGGAAAAGAACAATCCAGCCTGTCGGCGCGAATATCCCATTTTACGAATCCATTGGCAACCATGAGCAGGTCGGGAAGTATTACAAGGCTGAAGCACCTCATCTCAAAGAAGGTGAATACTACATTCAGTTTACTGGTACTGTCGGTGAAAATAGTGCTGAAGCGATTTTCGCAGAAGAATTTGTTAATCCCAGTGGAAGTAGTTACGAGTTAGATGTGCCGAAATCAGAAGCAAAAGGCAGTAGTGATATGGGGGGTGCTGATGTCGGACCGTCCTACAAAGAAAACGTCTACTCGTTCAATTACGGCAGGGTCCATTTTATATCTCTGAACACAAATTATTGGGCAACGGGCTATAGAAATTTAAGCGCGTTTAGTCAGAAATCACAGGATAAAACTGCGATAGATTTTGCCCTTAAGCATCTCGGAGGTAACAGAGAAGGATACGTTATGGCAAACCAGATGGAGTGGCTGAAGAAGGAATTAGACGCTGCGCAAAAAGATTTCAATATAGATTGGGTATTCATTATTCTTCATGAGCCACCTTTTCCGAACGGTGGACACGTCAAAGACGCAATGTATTGGGGGACCCCCGGCAATGGTGAACTCGGTGGTTACAATAACCCTGATGCGCCAATGGGTGACGTGATTGATATGCGAAATAGGTTTTGGACAATTGTATCAAGCAAGTCGAAAGTATTAGGTGTCCTTTGTGGTGACGAACATAATTATAGCCGTACCTTAATCGATTCATCCATAAATAAGGAATTCAAGTTTCCTGTATGGCAGATTATCAGTGGTGGGTGTGGTGCGCCATATTATGTTCAAGATAAATCAGTGCCGTGGGTTAACAAGGTACAAGCATTTGCTATTGATAAACACTACTGCTTATTCTCAGTTGAGGGTAAGAATATTGGATTAGAAGTTTATAATGACAGCAGTCAGTTGTTGGACAAAATTGGGAATTTAACAACTATTCGGTAAATACCATACGCGCATTTGGTTCTTATATCAAATTCCCCCGATTTGTAGTGTGAGGTCCCCGTGCCTCACACTGCCGACTTTATCAGAAGACGTCGAATCAAGTTAATTTGGTATTATACCATTTCTGAATGATGACTTTGCATCATTAACAAAAAACGCGTTTAATCGCAATTCATTACGCCTCGGACACGCAACATAATACCATTTCTAATTGCTTATATTGCATTAGTCCGTCCGTTGGGTTTCGCTGCACTCCACCCATTGGCGTCAATTTAGGGGTCTCCAACTACGGTAGATGCGGTTTCCTAACTGCACCTTTTTGTATCAACATCTCAAATAACGCAAAGGACGAGAATATCAGCCGAGTTCTTTCCTTAAATTGACGGCTATGGGTTTCGCTGCGCTCTACCCGACGGACAGGAGACCATTATGACAATTTGTCAATTAGATATGGTATCAGAATTACGATATGACATAATCTATTCTCAGTTTTGTCTAATTTTCGTAACATTTGAGTGCTATAATTATAATATAGGATAAT
Organism: Candidatus Poribacteria bacterium; assembly: GCA_965237835.1. Classification (GTDB taxonomy): domain Bacteria; phylum Poribacteria; class WGA-4E; order WGA-4E; family WGA-3G; genus MSPOR6. The sequence continues at coordinate 5,095,173 of OZ250160.1, forward strand.
ACCAATTCTGAAAATACATGTCGCATTACCGGTTTTTATGAAATGTGGCGCAGGACAGCACAAACTAAAAGTTTATGCTACAAATGGGAGATATATAATCAGAAATGGTATAAGATTGAATAAACGAGGTAAATTGATGCACAAAAGAAGTTGGATCAGTTATGTTATCATAAGCATTCTTGTCTTTTCAGCGTACGTTTTTGTCTTCCATGATGGTTTATCTGATGAAGAGAAAGCAAACGGTGCCGATAAAGAAGCAGGGCAAGGTATCATCAAGAACAAAGGTTCTGATACGATGGTAAATCTTGCACAAGCTTGGGCTGAGGCATATTCTGGTATTTCAAGTTCTGTATCTGTTGAGGTATCTGGTGGAGGATCGGGCACTGGCGTTGCGGCGTTGATCAACGGCACTGTGGATATTGCGAATTGTAGCCGACAGGTGAAGGACAAAGAAAAGAAAGAAGCCATTGAAAACACCGGTAAAGAACCGATTGAGTTTATTGTCGGATTTGATGCACTCGCCGTTTATGTGCATAAAGATAACCCTTTAGACCAAATTACTATTCCGCAACTTGCAGAGATTTATGGTGAAGATGGTAAGATTACAAAATGGGACCAACTCGGAATTGCAAATTCTGGATGTGGAAGTGACAGTATTATCCGAATCAGTCGGCAATCAAACTCTGGAACTTACTTCTATTTCAGGGAAGCACTGCTTGGAAAATCGCGTGACTTTGAACTCGGCTCTTTGGATTTACACGGTTCTAAAGACGTAGTAGAAGTCATCGGACGTACCGTGTGTGCTATTGGCTATAGCGGTATGGGATATGCCACTGATCATGTAAAAATGTTAGAAATCGCAACAGCTTCCGATGAACCTTATTTCGCACCAAATCTTCAGAATGTGATTGATAAAACATACCCGATAGCGCGTCCTTTGTATATGTATTCTCTTGGTGAACCAACGGGTAAAGCGAAAGCATATCTGGATTGGATCTTATCTCCCGAAGGACAGAAAATTGTTGAAAAACTCGGTTTTGTGCCTGTAGAAAGCAATTGAAGGATTTCAGCTATAAATGAATTTTATACGAATTTGCTTTACGTTTTATGGGCGAATCAACAGAGCCGCTTGGTGGTTGTTGAATTTGCCAATATTTGCTATTTTTGCCATAACCCTAATTGTTCACAATTCTCCTTCTAAAATATCCTTTGAACTACTTCTATTAATAGTACCAGCTTGGGTACATTTAGCAGTTAGTGCTAAACGGTGGCATGACAAAGGCAAATCAGCGTGGTGGCTCTTGTTTCATCTCATACCAATAATTGGGGTGATTAGTATGCTGTCAGTTGAGATGTCGTCAGGATGGTGGATGCTTGTTCACCTCATTGCAATAATCAATGGACTCTGGACAGTCATAGAATTAGGATTTATTAAAGACGCTAATGAAGATAATCAGTTTGGACCGGATTCAGAGACAACTTCCGAACCGATAATTGATCTGTATATTCGTTTATGTGGAATTAGTTCAATATTATTTGTTTTTGGGATTTTCTTCTTCGTGTTTAAGGAAGGCGCAGGTTTCCTCTTTAATGGTTTAGATCTATGGGAGTTTTTGACAAGTGAAGAATGGTATCCTACATCTCTTGGTAACAAAAGGTATGGCACATTTGCTTTAATTCTTGGAACATTTAGCGTGACAGCATTAGCGATGTTGATTGCAGTGCCGTTTGGTCTTGGCGCAGCAATCTTCGTATCGGAATTCTGCAGTCCAAAGTTGAGAGAGACCTTCAAAATTGTGATTGAATTCCTCGCAGCAATTCCGTCAGTTGTTTGGGGATTCATCGGTTTGACGTTAATAAATCAGTTGATTATTGAGGTATTTAATGCACCAATTGGCTTGACAATGCTAAACGGTGGTATCATGCTGGCGTTAATGAGTGTTCCGATAATTGTCTCTATAGCAGAGGATGCGCTGAAAGCAGTACCGGATTCTTACCGTGAAGCGGCAGAAGCACTTGGTGCTACTCGATGGCAGGTGGTTTACCGTGTACTATTACCCGCAGCGAAAAATGGATTGTTGGCAGCGGTTTTACTCGGTGCAGCACGATCTATCGGTGAAACGATGGCGGTTTTGATGGCAACCGGACACTCTGTTAACATTCCGAATAGTCCGCTCTCTCGGATACGCACGCTCACTGCAACTATCGCTGCGGAATTGGGTGAAGTCGCAAAAGGCGGTGAACATTATCAAGTCCTGTTTATCATCGGCATCCTACTTTTTTCTATTACGTTCGCAGTAAACCTTATCGCTGACTTAGTTATCAAGGGTATTCGTCAGAGTTAGTTCCTGCTACAATTAAGGAATATATGAAGGGAATTAACTGACAATCCCACTGCTTTAGCTGTGGGTCCACAGAGCCATTCAATTGTCCGGTAGTTCTCATCTGATGCTCAAGTCTCTCTTCTGTAGGAGCGATCTCCGAATCGCGATCTTCTCTAAAATGTAGTGAAAAACTTGAAAACTAAATAGCCCTGGTGGGTCCAAAAACGCTTGACATTTAAAGATATTTTGTGATATAATGATAGGACTGACTCAGTGCAGATATTGACAGTATCTGCACACCACTGTCAATGGGAGTCAGAAACCTACAGGAGTCAGACTATGCCATACAGAACACATAAGATAACATTAGATCCGACTTTTAAACAGAGACGTTGGTTTTCCCAGCAATGTGGCTACGCAAGGTTGGCACACAATCAAGCATTATCAGATTTTAAGGTAGGATTAGATACTGATAACTTCCAGTCGTGGCAAACGCTAAACAACAACTTCAATAAGACGAAGCAAGGCTACGATTGGACAAGTTCACAAGATCAGCGTGCTGCGTTATATGCTATTAAAAATCTGGGTCAAGGCATTGCGAATTGGGTATCCAAGCGTGCGAAATTTCCAAAGTTTAAAGGGCGTGGACATAAACAAAGTTTCACAACAGACGAGCAAGCTGTTAGAGTTGAAGGCAAGAAAATAAAGTTGCCCAAAATCGGTTGGATAAAAATGTTTCAAGAGTTGCGTTTTGTTGACAAGATTATCAAGGTTACGATTTCAAGGACAGCACATCGTTGGTTTGTATCTATCACCGTTGAAACAGAGGACACCGAAGCAGTTGATAACTCAACGCACCCTGTTATCGGTATAGATGTAGGCATCAACACACTTGCCACCTTAAGCGATGGCACGAAATATGATAATCCGAGACCGCTAAAACGCTATGAGCGAAAACTAAAACGAGAACAACGCAAGTTAAGTCGGCGCGTTTTCAAGTCTAAAAACTGGTTTAAGCAAAAAGCAAAGATTGCACGAACACACTATCGTATTGCTTGTATCAGAAACGATGCACACCACAAAGGGACAACGGATATTGTCAACCGCGCAAGTGGTATCGCGATAGAAACGCTAAAAGTAACGAACATGCTAAAGAATAGAAAACTTGCAAAGGCGTTATCTGATAGTGCATTAGGTGGGTTTCTTTCTAAACTCAAAACAAAATCGGAAACACTGGAAATACCTGTTACAGAAGCACCGCAATTCTATGCATCAAGCAAAACCTGTAGCAATTGCGGACATAAGAAAAAAGAACTAAAACTATCAGAAAGAACGTATCATTGCAGTCAATGCGACTATCAAATAGATAGAGATGTCAACGCTGCAATAAACCTAAAACACCTCGCTGTCGGATAGACAGAGAGTATAAACGCCTGTGGAGTCCAAGTCCGACCTCATTCGGAGGCACGAGAGACGGAAGCAGGAATCACAGAGGAGGGTTGTGTGCTAAAAGAAGCACACGGCTTTGGTTTCCGTCGTGAGTATCACTAGCAATACAGACATATCTGCAGAGAAAATGTTTACTGAAACGGCAGTTGGAAAACAGAGCAGGTTTATAGAGAATGGGTTCAAAATATTCTTTCTAATTATGACCTGTCTGATGATTCTGCCGCTGCTTCTAATTATAGGATATCTTCTCTATAAAGCACTGCCAGTGTTATCTTTTGATTTTCTATTTACGAATCCGAAAGATAACATGCGTGCAGGTGGATTGTGGGCACCGTTCCTCGGAACAATATATCTTGTGGTGGTTTCGTTGTTGGTAGCAGCACCGATTGGTGTATTCGCATCGGTGTATCTCAACGAATATGCGCGTGAAAACTGGTTCACTCGGATTGTGAATTTGGCTGTTGTAAACCTGGCTGGTGTTCCGAGTATAGTACATGCATTGTTTGGGGTAGGGGCATTCGTCTTATTCGCTGGCTTAGGTGAATCGATTCTGGCAGCTTCACTCACATTAGCAATTATGACACTCCCCGTTATTATCGCGAGTACGACTGAGGCACTCAAAGCGGTGCCGATGTCTTTCCGTGAAGCATGTTGGAATATGGGTGCCACACGCTGGCAAACAATACGCAGGATTGTGCTACCAAACTCAATTAGCGGTATTTTAACAGGTGTTATTTTACAGGTGTCTCGTGCAGCAGGCGAAACAGCACCGATTATGTTTACTGGGGCAGTATTCTATAAATCTGTTGCAGAAGGAAACATTTTTGCATATAATATAACAGATCAGTGTATGGCACTTTCGTTGCACCTCTATACGATTTCGACACAGGTGCCGGACGTAACAGAAGGTATACCTTACGGGACAGCAATTGTGTTGGTCGGTAGTGTTCTGCTTGTAAACGCTGCGGCAATTATTCTACGGGTATATCTTAGAACGCGAAAAAGGTGGTAGTTTCTCGGAATGGGAAGGTTTGAGGTGCTAGTTACTGGTAAACTCATTTTCTTACTGAGTTTTACTATCTCGCCCAAAAGGCGTTAAAATAGGATGTTACCCATGTTGAACGATGATATTAAAGAACAAACTAACTTACAAAAAAAGTTAGGGATTATTATTGAAGGGGCTGTTTTTAGCGGAATCATTCAATTTTTGATTGTTACATCAGCAGTTACTTTTGTACTTGAAACGGAGCCTGACCTTAAGCAGTATAAACATTATTTTGATATCTTAGACTGGACGTTTCTTCTACTGTTTGCGATGGAATATATCCTACGAATTTACACTGCCCTTAAGAGGCGAGCATTCATATTCAGTTTCTTTGGGATTGTTGATCTGCTTGCAATTTTACCTGCCCTAGTGCTTATACCTGGGTTCCGTGTGCTACGCATTCTCAGAGTTTTGCGAGTTTTCAGAATATTTAAGGCGACTCGATTCATCTTGGCAGTGGATAGAATGATTGATGCATTAAGTGAAGTCAGAAGGGAACTTTTCGCACTTGTAATTCTATCCTCAATGTTTGTCTACTTAGCAGCATGTGGCATCTACTACTTTGAAAGATTTGAACAACCTGATGATTTTGGTTCAATTTCTGATGCGATGTGGTGGGCAATTGTTACACTAACCACAATCGGTTATGGGGATGTCTATCCCGTAACTTCAGCTGGCAAGGTTTTCACTGCTTTGGTAGCATTGGTGGGTGTTGGACTAATCGCTATCCCATCAGGATTGTTAGCTTCCGTTCTCACTAAGGCAAGGGTTGAAGAAGAACAGGCAGAGGAAAATGCTAAAGAAGATGAAAAATAAAATTGGGTTCGGACAGAAGTTATTGGCATTTGTTATGCTGTTGTTGGTACTACATTTCTTTTTTGCATGTGGCATCTACTACTTTGAAAGAGAAGTACAACCTGAGGCGTTCAGTTCGATTCGTGCCGCAATGTGGTATATTGTAGTAACATTTACGACAATCGGTTATGGAGATGTGTCCCCTTCCACATTCGGTGGAAAAGTCTTTAGCGGCCTAACCGAAGTAATTGGATCCTTAATTGGTTTAGTATGCTTTATCTGGATAGTTTTAGGAACATTAAGGTTTGGATCATTTTTAAGAAAAACACGGGTGAGAATTACGAAAAGTTAGAGAAGCGAGGAAACTTTGCAAAACAAAATTGAGATTTCTGACCTGAAAGTGCGTTACGGGGACAAACAGGCACTGAATGGGATTTCCTTTGATGTTCACGAAAACGAAATTCTTGGCATCATCGGTCCTGCACAATCAGGTAAAACGACTTTGTTAAAAGTCATCAATAGAACGTTGGAATTTACACAAGGGACATCAGTTGAAGGTTCTGTGAAGTTAGACGGTGTTGATGTCAATTCAATTAGTGATGTATATGGGCTGCGTAGACGTATCGGTATGGTCCTGCCATTGCCAGTCGGTTTACCACTATCCATCTATGATAATGTTGCCTTCGCACCGAGGACATCAGGACTCAGAAAAAAAGACAAATTAGATGAAATTGTGGAACGATGTCTTCAGCAAGCCGCACTGTGGGATGAAGTCAAAGATCGCTTGGATAGCCTCGGCACTAAACTTTCAGGCGGACAACAGCAGCGATTGACAATAGCAAGAGCACTATCCCATCAACCGGAAATTCTGTGTCTTGATGAATTTTCCATTGCAGTTGATCCTATCACAACGATGCGTATTGAAGATGTCCTTAAGACACTCAAAAATGAGATGACCATTTTACTCGTCACGAATTTAGTTCAGCAAGCGAAACGGTTAGCAAACCGCACTGCCTTTATGCTAAACGGTGACCTGATTGAAATTGATGAGACAGATGTAATTTTTTCCGATAGTCCAGCAAGTCAATCCACTTACGACTATGTGAATGGTAATTTTGGATAGCGGGAGAGAGGAGCATATCTTACTTGGAAACAAATAACTATAGCATTGAAACAGAGAATCTCAGTCTCTGGTATGGTGATTTTCAGGCACTCATGGATGTGAGTGTGAAAATCCCCGCGGGTAAAATCACATCACTTATTGGTCCTTCTGGGTGTGGAAAAACGACACTCCTACGCTGTTTCAATCGGGTAAACGAAAGATACGGTAATGTTACGACAAAGGGTGAGATTAAAGTTTTAGGAAAAAACATCTACGATTCGGATGTCTCTCTGCTTGAGTTACGAAAAACAGTGGGTATGGTATTTCAGCGACCTAACCCGTTACCGATTTCAATTTACGAAAATATTCTATTTGGTTTGCATATACATTCTCCATTTGGAAGTCTATCGCGCACCCAATCTGATGAGATCGTTGAAGAAGCACTCACCTCTGTTTTTCTGTGGGACGATTTAAAAGATAAACTTAAGACACGGGCAACATCACTACAACTGGAGCAGCAACAAAAACTTTGTATTGCGCGCTTGTTACCACTCAAACCCCAGATCATCTTGATGGATGAACCGTGTTCTACGCTTGATACCAAAGGCACTCTTGCAGTTGAGGAACTGATGTCTATCCTTGCAGGTACCTATACATTCTTAATCGTTACACATAATATGGCACAAGCACGGCGAGTCAGTAATGAGTGTATTTATATGTTCCTCGGTGAACTTATTGAACACAGAGAGACTCAGGCACTTTTTGATACTCCTGAACATCCAAAAACAGCAGATTATGTACAGATGCGGTACGGATAGGTTAACAATAGGGCATTATCAATCGATTGTCCGAAGAATGGCACTTCTTATTGCGGTTTGCTAATACCATGAACAAGTCAGAACTGATTTTTCATACCATTGCCTTAGTAATACTTGCTATAGTTATTGTTCTATTTTGGAACTTCACTTCGGTAAATCCTGATGCTGATGACAAAACAACATCCGATGCGATAGGTTTAGATTCTACTTCAACTGTTCAAGGTTTTCTCTATAGAATAATTCCTATATTTTGTGGGGTGATACTGTTTAGCATTGCAATTGCTTTTTACTTAGAAGAATGGTTGCCAGAAACATCTTGGCAATACCGAATCATTGAACGAATAATTGCAATATTGGCAAGTATACCTTCTCTTGTTTACGGACTTATTGGAATATACTTTTTCATAAAACAGACAGAAGATTCTTCGTATTTCGCACATACTTTGATTGTAGTCTTACTTGTAGTTCCGGTGGCTATTCAGTCAACCCAAAAGGCTATTCAAGGTGTTGATATATCTGTTCGTGAAGCTGCTTATGCATTAGGTACAAACAGGTCGCAAGTGGTTGCTGATCATGTTTTTCCTCATGCTTTTCCTGCGATTTTGGCAGGTATTTTCACTGCGATTTCACGTGTGTTTGCAATCGCTGCGTTCATAGTTGTTTTTTATCAATGGATTAATCATACCGTGCATTCAGGTACTCCATTCAACATGCCAAGTAGTGTTGTTGTGCTTTTATTGTCGGCATTGTTTTCCAGTGTTATCTCAAGTTATCTTCTGAAAAAAGCAAATTAATATTTTAATTTTCTCCAATTTCTGCAAGGAACATATAATGCCAAATTAACTTGATTTGAAGTTTTCTGATAAAGTCAGCAGTGCAAGGCACGGGACCTCACACTACAATTCGGGGTAATAGGGTGTAATGACAGAATGCCAACACATAAAACAGACCCGATCCTACACATCAGTGATTTAAATGTTTGGTTCGGCAAAAATCAGATTCTTAAAAATCTTGCTTTTAATGTTTACCCTAAGCAGGTGACAGCCTTTATTGGTCCGTCGAATTGTGGTAAAACAACATTGGTGCGTTGCTTTAACCGTTTAAATGACCTTGTTGCAAACTTCAGACATACTGGTAAGATTCTCTTTGAAGGTGATGATCTGTACGCACCACGCGTAAAAGCATCTGAAACAGCGCGACAGATAGGAATGGTATTCCAAAAACCAATTCCGTTCCGCAAATCCATCTACGAAAATGTTGCGTATAGTGCAAGGCTTCGTGGAATTAAAAAGTCCGGTGAACTTGATATGATCGTGGAAGATTGTCTTAAAAAAGCACAACTCTGGGATGAAGTATGTAATGACCTTCATACTTCACCTGGTATTCTATCAAACGGTCAACAACAGCAGCTTTGCATTGCACGATCATTAGCAGGAACTCCAGAAATACTGATATTTGATGAACCGTGTGAACAACTGGATGCAACGGAAACACCAATACTGGAGGCGATTGTTCAGAGTCTAAAAAGTCACTATACTCTTATTTTTGTTACAAATAAAAGACGGCAAGCCGCACGAGTTTCAGATGTAGCGGGATTCCTCTGTTGTGGGGAATTGGTAGAATTCGGGCAAACAGAAAAACTTTTTACCAATCCCAAAGACCAACGAACTGAAGATTATGTAACCGGTAGATTAGGTTAATCCGAAAGTCGCGGGGAGGTACCGATGCAACATTACCTTGATTCAGAACTTAAAGCCTTACAATACGAACTCCTTAAAATGGGTGGAATTGCCGAGAACATGCTGCGTGATGCTGTTCAATCAGTCCTAAACCGTGACGAGGATTTGGCACAACGCGTTATTGCAGTTGACGATACAGTTGACAAACTTGAAAATGAAATTGAAGCAAAATGTATCCAACTAATTGCCCGTCACCAACCTGTAGCTTTTGAATTACGCTACTTGACTATGGCACTTAAGGTAAACAGAAATATCGAAAGGTTAGCTGACAAGTGTGTGTCTATTGCCAGACGCAGCATTGAATTGTTAGCATATCCGCCGATGCAGCCATTTGTCGACCTGCCTTCTGTAAATCGTCTAATTCAAGAAATGGTCAAAGACGCCCTTGATGCACTTGTCCATCGTAACGCAGAACTTGCCGGAGAACTCCGAGAACGTGACAGCAAAGTTAATTCTACCTATAAACAAATGGTAGATGAACTTTGTTCAATTTTGACTGATCAACCGCAACTCATCCATTCTGGTTTCAGCCACTTACTTCTTTTTCGACATTTGGAACGTATTGGAGACCTTGCAGCAAATATTGGTGAGGAGGTATATTACCTTGTCAAAGGGGAGGTCATTCGACATTCAGATATCGCTTGATATTACAACTCGCAGATTTCTATTGTCGTTCTTCCGAATAAAAGTGCACATCCCGTTGCGGGAATGGAATTTTGATGTCGTATTCCTTAAACTTTTCCCAAACCATAAAATGAAGGTCGCTTGCAATATCAAAACGCTTAAACGAATCTGGAATCCACGCTAACAACTCGAAATCTAATGAAGAATCACCGAAAGCTATAAATCGAACAAACGGAGCGGTTACGTTTTCCATATTGCGTGTCGGTTCTTTTATCACTTCAGGGTGTTCTTGTGCCGCCTCAAGCAGTGTTTTTTTGACAAGTTCTACATCTGAACTATACGACACGCCTACCTGAACGTGAACTCTATAGCGATTATTATAGTGCGTTAGATTATGAACCGGTTCCATAACCAATTGTGAATTTGGCACAATAATCTCTTTTTCATCAAGTGCCATAATAATTGTTGAGCGGAGATTGATGCTACTCACCCTACCAAAAATGTTAACGTCCATAATCTCAATTAAATCTCCAATTTTGATAGGTCGTTCAAAAATTAGTACAAACCCCGCAATCAGATTTGCGACGGTATTCTGTAATCCGAAACCGATACCAATACTCAATCCACCGAAGATTATCGCTAAATTGGTGAAACTCATTCCAAGGGTATTGAGACTGATAAGCACACCGATAGTGATAAGAATGTAGTGAAAAAAGCGAAGGATAATGAACTGCGCGTGCCTTTGAATTTGAAAGGCTTGTAATACCTGCCGCTGCAGACCCAATTGAGCATACTTGGAGAGAACGAACATGCCGAAGACAATCACGAACCCGTAAAAAAGTTTCGCCAAGGTCAATCCACTTTGAGCTTCGTCTACTGTTTCAGGTAATAGTTTTTCACCCGAATCAGTTTCACCTGAATCAGCATCAGTTTGTTTTCCGGATGACTGAAACAGATCTGAAAGCGGGTAATTTATGACTTTACCAAACAGTCCTGTGCTAATTTGGGCAACATTAAATGCAACTACGACCCCAACAACCATGACAATGAGGAAAAGAATTGCAAGCAAACGGTTTGCATTGTTTTGCTGTATCTTTAGTCGATGAAAAATGCGGCGGAACCATCGGCGAATATACCCTGCGACTATCAACGACACTGCCAAGATCACGACAAACACTACAATTTGCCAGACTTTTACATCAGCATCCAAAGTGATAACGCGGTGTTTGAGTAAACCATTTAATTGGCGAATTAATTCATCCATTTTTTGTTATCCAACCCATATCATCAATCAATTGCTATTTGTTTAATAGAATGCACGAACAACACATCGTGCACGCCTTGGTAACGCTGCAGAATTTCTGTCAAGTCGTTGGAATTCAGGTCTTCCGATGTTAATCCTGCAATTACCAAGTCCGCTTGAGCCGATCTTTGTAATACTTCTTGCTCCAATGCTTCTTCACTGTCATAAGACACGGATGTTACATTCTGCATTGAAATAGGTAGTCTTCCTTCCTTGATGACCGTTGTGAGTTGATCGGCATCAAGTTCAGTATCCCAAGAAGTGGAACATGCGAAAAGTCGAATCTTAGCACGTTTCCATTCCGGATGCCCGACTAATATATAGGCAAGCAACAACATCATGGGTACATTTCGCAAATTATCATCTGTTACCCACACATGAATTGATGATCGATAACCGAAGCGATAGTTCGTTGATCTTAGCACAAGAACATTGAATAAGGATTCAACAGCAAGGCGAGCACCCTGTATGACTTCGTTGATCTCTTCAGGATAGCTTTTGTCAAATTCAAGTAGGATGGAGTTGTTCGGCAAACCAGAGATACCGGGCATTTGCAGCACTTGTGCCAAAGCAAGTTGGAAATTCGGGCAAATTAATGAATCTACGAAAATACCTGCCTTACTCGCCTCTGTCTGTTGAATTAAAGCATCAACATGCATACGTGCTGAGATTTCTTCACGAAACGAATAATCTCCGGGGAAAAATTGGATAAAGTGTCCAAAACCTTGTCTATAACACATCCAACGAAGTAAATCGAAATGACCAAGTCTTCGGTCACCGAATTGGGTAATTGCGACAATTGATGGACGCCATCCACTTTCGGCTACGTCAACCCGATTTTTCTGTAATGTTGTTTGAAGCCAACGAGTTAACTGAAACATCGCACCTTGGAAGATACTTGTCATTCCGCGCTGTTCACTGTGTCCGCGTCGGAGTCCGATATAGATTGCTAACATAAGGATAATGGAGAGGAATGCGTAAAATACATTAATCTGGAACATCATGAATCCGCACATAACAGTGCCTAATAGAGACACATACCACCGAGAATGGAAAGTTGGTCGATATGATGGATTTCCGGCAAAGTATTCCAGGAATGAGACAACACATAGCGCACCGTAAGTTACCAAGAAGAACATGGTCAGAATCTGTGCTATGAAGTTGAGATTACCAATTGCGACAAAGACAATGGCGATAGCTCCTGAGACGAAAGTCGCTGGTACCGGTTCCTGTTTTTTCCCTACGCCTGTTCGCATGAGACGGTTCAGCGCAGGAATTGGAAGGACATTGTCGCGTGAAAGTGCTTGCAGTGTTCTGGGTGCTACCATGATTGAGCCGAGTGCTGATGACAATGAAGCTGCACCCAATCCAATATAGATCGCGGGTCCCCACGCTGCGATTTCTTCCATAATAAATTGATTTTCAGCGAGTGCATCAGGTGTGGCACTCTGCCAAAGTTTAATAGCTACAAAAACATATACGACCATACCTGCGAGAGTTGCACTGATAGTACCAAGAGGGATACTCCGTTGTGGATTTTTAAGATCACCAGATAACCCCAAACCTGCAATCATACCTGTGAAAGCAGGAAAACATGTTGCAAAGACAATTCCGAAACTGTCTCCATTTGGTATGGCTGCGTTCAAATCTAGTCCTTGAGGTACTAATTCATTAGGATTCTGACCTATTCGTATTCCTTCAGGAATCTGACCGAGGAAGAAAGATGCAATTGATATTCCCAGAATTACACCGATTGCCCACAATATGGACACTCCCATATTTGCACCTTTAGTCAACATGAATATCATGAGTATGACAGTACCGGGAATACTCAACCAACGTGCATCAACAGGATAGCCAATTACTGGATACTGATCTGCTATCATTCTAAAAATAGGATCGAAAGCCTGAGCGAATGCTACCATATAGAACGCGATCGAAATCGCTTGAGAAATATATAGGGCTAATCCAATTGTTCCTCCGATACTTGTTCCAAATGATCGACTTACGATATAGTAGGCACCACCACCAGCAACACGCCGGTTCGTTGCTACTTCAGATACAGCCAGAACTGTGGGGATGGTAACGAGGTGTCCAAGTAAAATAATACCAAGACTTTTCAAAAGACCCACATTTCCTACAGCATAACCAAAACGTAAAAAAAGAATTGCGCCAAGAATAGTACTTATTGAGGCAAGAAAGACAGGAGCAGTGCCAAAACCGTGCCCTTGTTCTTGTTGATTAGCAGTATTATTGCTACCAAATCTGGATTTATATTGTTGTCCCAACTTTGAAAGCATTGTTTGAATTCCTTAAGTTTTGAGAGATTTTCATAAAAAGAAGATTTTCCAATATTGCTCACCAAGATATATTGAACTTGCAGACTATATCATTAGTTTGTTATTGAATGATTTCAAGCGTTATAGCGTTATTCGTAAAATAGATAGATATTTGTAATGTAAATTATCAGTTAATGGCGCACTATTGTATGTTAAGGATCCGCTTAAACGCAATCCAAACCGAGTTGTAAGGTCAAAAGTAACCGCGGGTTCTGCAGAAAAACGATAGTTCTTGAATCCTACTTCTGGTGTAAATTTCAATACCGTATTAAGCTTTTTCCAACCTATAGAAGAAAATGCTAACCACCGAAACGATGTAGGATCAAACTTTCTTATTGCTAGGTTTTTATAAGGTTGGATATTCTCAATAAAGTAGCCTATTCCACCAGAAATGCGAAGTGTGTCTTTCTGATATATTCCTGGTCGGATATAACTTCCAATTTGTGAGGTCAATGCGCTCCCTTTACTAATGTTGCGTTCAAAATCTGTAAATGCCTCAATTCCAAATTTGTTGATACGCATTCCGCCTTGTATGTGGAGTTTGACGATTTCTGATAGCACCTTTTCTTCACCAGAAGCACGTGAACCAAAGATTCCTCCCCATCCGTTAATGTTTTTGAAAGGTAGGACACCAGTTAAAGAGAGTGTTTGTGAAGCACCATCACCTGAAATCCCGAAGTCAACTGTTTTCGCATCGGTTGGCAAATCAGCAAACTGGCTATACGCTGGCATCGCAGAAGAAATAAGAAGAAGTACTACTAGCTCCAGTCTATATACATCTTTGATTTTCCTACGGTGCACGTTCAGCGGTTGTTTTTTTGTTAGGTTTTTCATGTATTTATGAGATGTCTTGGGCAACGTCCAGGTATACCAAACTCCTTCAACTGAATTATTTATTATATCTGTTAATCAAAATACCCATTGCCTTGTAAATGTAGTAGTAGTGAGTCGCATTGTTCCACCTTGAGTTTCTATGGTTTCACCATTAACTTGCGTAAGGACAAGATCATATACGCCGCTAAGTGCATTGGCAACTTCGTATGCTTTTAAATAGACCAAAATTGATGCCGACTTAGATACATCTTCCTCGCCCTCGTCCTGCACGGAAACTTGAACTGTAACCGTCTTTGGCGGAATAACTTCCTCATCAGTTAGCGTAGGGGCAATCCACTGCACAATAGGTTCGGCGTCTTTCTTTAAGGTGCCATCAGATACATGCCATAAATAAGTTAAATTGTCATCTTCTGGGTCAAAAACACTAACTTTAAATTCAACGGTTTCACCATATTCAACTTGCTGCGGAACGTCTAAACTATTGATTGTAGGTTCTCCGTTTCTCCAGTTCTCATATAGATCACAACTACTCAATATTGCAACTTGAAGCAATAGCAGGATAATCCACGCTACAACCACGGTGTTTAACTTAATCTTCATAACTTTCTCCGTTTTACCAACAAATAACAGAACACATAGACGTAACTTAATTTCAAGGATAGTTTGGACAATCTTTAGGCTATATGAGTTCAATTGGTTACTGAAAAATAATGATTAGTATTTTAATCTTTATGTTTCTAAATGTCAAGAAAATTCCAATTTGCAGCTGTCAGTTGTGTTTTTACGGTGTCTTAATAATTTACAAGTCGACGTTCTCGCTATTATTGTTTAAAAAGCAGACGACAAATTAATATAACCGAGTGCTATATATGTAGAAGGTTAAACAAATGTATTTGTAAAATGTCAGGGCTATTTAGTTCTCCGAATATTTAGATTTTCAATTTAAGACTTTCCGCTGTAGGAGCGATCTCCGAATCGCGACTTTTCGGATAAAATGGAACAAAACGCCTAAAACTAAATAACCCTGGTAAAATGTTCGTAATTTGACAGATTTTCAATTTCGTGGTACACTATAGAATAGCAATATTTAATTTATACAGCCCTGTTGACAGCGGATATGCAAGGGTTTACAAACCAAATCCCAAATTGCTTGAAGCAATGCCACTGATGCGCCAGACCCTGTTCCGCAATCGGTATGTAGTGGATAATCAGAATGGCATGTAACGACGTTTTCAATATTGAAAGGAGATAGTTATGCCAACAACACGACCAAACTTTCTATGGATATATGGTGAAGACCTTTCACCAGATTTAGGATGTTACGGCACACCGGCAGTAGCAACACCAAATATTGACCGCTTTGCTGAAGAAGGAACACGTTTTACGAACGCATTTGTTACGTGTCCGGTCTGTTCACCAAGCCGTTCAGCACTGATTACAGGTACATATCAAACCCATTTTGATGCACATAACCACCGAAGCAACCGTGAGAAACCTTTGCGGGATGATATGAAACTCATCACCGATAGTTTTCGAGAGGCAGGTTATTTCACATGTAATAGTCCTGGACCACCGTATAATCGGCGAGGAAAAACTGATTTTAACTTCCAACATAACCGATCTTTTGATGGCATAGATTGGCGTGAACGTGCGGAAGGACAACCCTTTTACGCTCAAATCAACATTCCTGACACACATCGTACATTTAAAGCGGATCCAGAAAGTCCCATTAATCCAGATAACGTCGAATTACCTTCATATTATCCAGAACATCCGCTGACCCGCAAAGATTGGGCACTCTATCTGGAGAGTATTCAGATATTAGATAGAAAGGTCGGCAAGATTCTGAAACGTTTGGATGATGAAGGACTTGCAGATAATACAGTCGTCATTTTCATGAGCGATCACGGTCGTGCACATATTCGGTGCAAGCAATTTCTCTATGATGGCGGTATCCATATTCCGTTGATAGTACGATGGCCCGGTAATGTTGAATCTGGTGCTGTCAGTGATGAACTTGTTAGTGGTGTTGATTTTACACCTACAACACTTTCTCTTGCAGGTATTGATGTTCCAAATTATGTTCAAGGTCAAGTCTTCCTTGGTTCTGATGCAAATACACGCGATGAAATCTTCGCCGCACGGGACCGATGTGATGGAACAGATGATCGTATTCGTTGTATCCGAACGGACAGGTATAAACTGATAAAAAACTATCATCCTGAATTACCTTACATGCAATTCAATGGTTATAAAAAATTACAATATCCTGTTTGGACATTGAGTCGTGTCTTAGCAGATAAAGGGGAATTGTCTGATGCGCAACTACACTTTCTGCAGCAGACTCGTCCCACAGAAGAACTATATGATTTGCAGGCAGACCCACATGAAGTTAACAATCTTGCTGATGAAAAACAGTATAACTCCGTGCGAAACGACCTAAGCGTAAAATTGGACGCTTGGATAGAGTCCACAGGCGACATGGGAGAAACACCTGAACCTGAAGAAGTCAAAAGTTTTTGGGATAAAAACATGGCGCAAAGTTTTAGAAATAGAATGGACAAAAGAGGCCTATCACTGGATATTAGCGATGCCGATTACCTTGACTGGTGGGAGAAGCAACTCCTTTAATCGGTGAAGATAATAGAGTTCTCGGACGATCTGGTGCGGTAAGAAACCGAACCTACCGTGCATGGAGTACCACTAATATGTTACTTGACACATACCCACGATTTTTGCTAAAATATAGTTAAACTAATAGATGAGGAGAACACGTCAGTGACCCCGCCCTAAAGGGCGAGGCTTGTGGAAGATGGTAGCCAACCTGTAACTTTTGCGAGGGAAACTCATTGACTACAGTAACATATCGCAAGGACTGGGCGTGGCAGCCTAAACAATGTGTGTCAAACGGTAACGTTCTGTGGTAGGACGTTGCTTAAGGATGCTCCCCAAGTCTCACACCTCTTGGTTCTTGCGATCTGGATGGGGAAACATATACCCGCTTTGCGGAGTTTTTTACCTGCTTTTTTCACGGAACCGTGTCAGGTCTATTAAGTCCAAAGTGCGAGATGGACTGAACGAAGCAGCACACCGAGAGAAATCGGCCACAGACAGGTGCCGAAAAAACAGTCTGTCTTTAATCTAAAAAAAAAGGAGCGGTGTTTCTTCCCCCTGCTAAAGCAAGGGGTTTCCACACCGAAGATTTTGATGAACCGTAGAAATTTTTTAATCACTGGAAGCACAGCATTAGCAGGAATGTTTCTGGCTACTAATCCATTTAGTCTCTATGCACAACAACATGAACACGATGGACACACCCATGGTTATGAACTTCCGAAACTACGTTATGCATACGATGCACTTGAACCCCATATTGACAAACGCACAATGGAAATCCATCACGGTAAACATCACCAAGGTTATGTGAATAAACTCAACGCTGCAGTCGGAGACAATCATGATTTAGTTGACCAGTCAATTGAGGATTTGCTTCGAAATATCGAAAAAGTACCGATGAAAATCCGCCAAGCTGTTATCAATAGCGGTGGTGGACACGCCAATCACACGCTATTCTGGAACACGATGATTTCTGGCGGTAGAGAATTAAAAGGGAAAGTTGCTGAAGCGATGCAATCTACATTTGGTTCGCTTGATGCTGCAAAAGAGAAATTCTCGAGTACAGCAAAAACGCGTTTCGGGTCAGGTTGGGCTTGGCTGGTTGTTGATGATAAGAAGAAGCTGCAGATTTACTCGACTAAGAATCAGGATAGTCCGTTGATGCAGGGACATACACCTATTCTTGGACTTGATGTTTGGGAACACGCCTACTATCTAAACTACCAGAACCGACGCGCTGATTATATTGAGGCATGGCACAATGTTGTCAATTGGACACAGGTTAATCTCAGCTTCGTCGCTGCTATGAAAGCATAAAGGAAATATTATGAAGCGCAGGGATTTTTTACGACGTAGTGGCTTAACACTTACAGGATTACTGTTAAGTCCTATGGCAGTTTACGCTTTTCCAAGTCGCGAAGGTGAAGAACTTATTCCTTTTCTTGATCAGCCTGAATCATCTTCAAAGCGAGTTTTGCTTGATTGGACTGAATTGGATGCGTTCATCACACCGAACGATAAGTTCTTTAACGTATCTCATTATGGCAAACCAAAAGTAGATCTCGCGACGTGGACACTGGAAATCAGTGGTTTGGTTGACAATCCACTGATGCTGACTATTGAAGATATCAAGGCGCGACCAAAGCAGGATGTGACCTTTACTTTAGAATGTTCCGGTAATCACGGCTTTCCTACATTCACTGGTGCAATCGGTAACGCAAGATGGGGTGGTACACCCCTTGCACCTATTCTTAAAGAGGCAGGTATCCAAGAGAAAGGTATTGAGGTTATTTTTTTCGGACACGACTCTGGTACGGAGAAAGTGAGAAAAGTCAAGATGCGGCAAAACTTTGCTCGGAGTATGTCTGTTGAAGATGCACTGCAGGACACTCACCTACTCTGTTACGAGATGAACGGTGAACCTTTACCTGACGGGAACGGGGCACCACTTCGGCTAATCGTACCCGGTTGGTATGGCATTGCATGCGTCAAATGGCTCAAACGTATTGAGGTTCGTGATACCCGGTTTATGGGAAGATTCATGGGTCGAGACTATGTAACAATACGTAAAGAAACCCGTCCCGACGGTGAAGAGGTCTGGATGGAAACTTCTGTCGGAAAAACGCAATTGAAATCCTTAGCTGCAAAGGTGACACATATAGGCGATGAATACCGTATCTATGGAGCTGCCTGGGGTGCACCTATACAGAAAGTTGAGGTCAGCATTGATGGAGGACCTTGGCAAAAGGTAACTATTGACCCTGAAGAAGATTCAGAATTCGCATGGAAAATCTGGCATCTCAAATGGGACAACCCGACAAAAGGTGAACACACCATCGTTTCAAGAGCAATTGATACTGATGGCAATATCCAACCGGCAGCTGATTCTGACTACATTACAGAAAAAGAGACCTATTGGGAAAGCAATGGGCAGATTGTCCGCAAGATTCTCATCAAATAGGAGAACCAATATTGATTAACATTACCGATGAAGGGAATTAGTTGACAATCCCACTGCTTTAGTTGTGGGTCAAAAAACGCTTGACATTTACATATATTTTGTAGTATAATTATAAGACTGACTCAGTGGTGGGTGCGTCAACACCTACCCCACCTCGCTGTCGGATAGACAGAGAGTATAAACGCTTGTGGAGTCCAATTAAGACCTCATGCAGTTCAGGAAAGAGGCACGAGAGACGGAAGCAGGAATCACATAGGAGGGTTGTGTGCCAAAAGAAGCACACGGCTTTAGCCGTCGTGAGTATCACCAGAAGCAACAGTACCAAGAAGAAGGTTATTTCATTTTGGAGCGTGTGATTCCTGATCCACTGTTGGAGCTGCTTCATGGCGAATGCGGAACATTCATCAATCAGATGGATGAGCGGATGGAGCGTGAGAACATGGATGTGATCGGTCTTAATCATAGGAACAAACGTTATTTTGTTTCAAACTGCTTCAGACAACAACCAACGCTTTGAGAATTTCTGTTCAGCGATCTGATGGCTGATGTATGCCGTGCTACCTTAGGTGATACCGCTTATCTTTTTTGGGAACAGTATGTTGTCAAAGGTGCTGAGGCAGGTATGAAGTTTAGTTGGCATCAGGATTCAGGTTATGTCGGTTATCCCGATCATAAACCTTATCTAACATGCTGGTGTGCGCTTGATGATATGTCTGAGGAGAATGGCACAGTATACGTCATGCCGTTTTCACACATTGGCGTTCGTTCGTGGGTGAAGCATATCCGCGAAGAAGGAAGCAACGATCTTGTGGGATATTTCGGGGCGGAAAAGGGTGTGCCTGCTATCGTGCCTGCGGGTAGCATTGTTGTGTTTACAAGTATCAATTTCCACTGTAGCGGTACGAATTCCACTAACACAATGCGTCGTGCATACCTTGCGCAGTATTCTGCGGAGCCGCTTCTTTCACATGATGGGAGCCGTTTGTGGGGGAGTGCAGAGCCTTTGTTGAAGGATGGGAAGTCTGTTGTGGGTGAACCACCGCCGGTGGTTTCGTAGCGGTTTAAGTGAGAATCTTGATCACTTCTACTCGGTGTCGTCAAGTTCTTGGAGTGATTGTTTAACCTCATTTATAAGTTCTTGGTTATCTTCTTGTTCTGCTAATTCCAAAGCTTTCTGAAAATCTGCTTTTGCTTCCTCAGTTTTGCCTAAGAGTGCTTGTGCTTTGCCCCGTGTGTCGTAAGCTTCAGCCAAAGTCGGATCTAAACTTATTGCCTTATCACAGTCTATCAGAGCAGACTCAGTTTGACCTAATTGGATTTTTGCATACCCACGATTTGTGTAGGCTGCAGCAGATTCTGGATTTGACTCAATAGTTTTATCAAGATCCGCAACAGCGGACTCATATTGACTCACCTCACATTTTATACTACCTCGTATGAAGTAAACTTCGGTTAATTCTGGATTGAATTGGATGGCCTCATCAAAATCAGTAATTGCTTCCTCATATAACTCTATCCTGGTCTTTGCTAAACCCCGCATGTAGTAGGTTAGGGCATTTCGGGGTTCAAGTTCTATGCACTCATCAAAATCAGTAATTGCTTCCTCATATAACTCTATCCTGGTCTTTGCTAAACCCCGCATGTAGTAGGTTAGGGCATTTCGGGGTTCAAGTTCTATGCACTCATCAAAATCAGTAATTGCTTCCTCATAACGTTCTGATTCATACTTCGCACACCCGCGCCTGAAGTAGGCATAGACATCATTTGGTTCGAGTTGTAGACCTTTATCAAAATCGGCAATTGCATCCTCATAATGCTTTACTTCATCCTTGGCAAAACCACGCATGAAGTAAGCATAAGCATCATCTGGTTCGAGTTGAATGACCTTATCAAAATCGGCAATTGCATCCTCATAGCGTTCTAATTTATCCTTCGCGCATCCGCGCCTAAAATAAGCATAGGCATCATCCGGTTCGAGTTGTAGACCTTTATCAAAATCGGCAATTGCCTCTTCATAGCGTTTTAATTCAACCTTTGCATGTCCTCGCATGAAGTAGGTTTGAGGAAAGTCCGGTTCAAGTGCAATAGTCCTATCAAAGTCAGCAATCGCTTCCTCATATTGCTCTAATCCATCTTTTGAACAACCCCGTCTGAAGTATGCATAGGCATCATCTGGTTTGAGTTTTATGCCTTCATCAAAATCAGTAATTGCAGCCTCATGTTGCCCTAACGTGCCTTTCGCTATCCCACGATCATTGTAGGCTTCTGCATAATCAGGCTTTAGACGAAGTGCTTCACTATAATCGGCAATTGCATCCTCATGATTTTTAAGCCTATCCTTTGCTCTCCCTCGGTTATAATAAGCTTCAGTATACTGAGGATTCAGACGGATTGCCTCGTCATAGTCATTAATTGCGGATTCGTGTTGATGAAGTTCGCTCCTTGCCCATCCCCTATTGTAATAAGCGTCTACATATTCAGGATTCAAATGTATCGCTTCATTATAGTCAGAAATAGCAGCCTCATATTGTTCTAAAAGGGATTTCGCAGCCCCCCGATTGTTATAGAAATTAGCATTGTCGGGCTTAAGATTAATTGCTTGATTGTAAGCAGAAAAGGCATCTTCTGGATTGTCAGTTGATAGGAGATTTCCAACTGAAAACCAAGCATGGGCGGCAAGTTCATTGTCAAGTGTTTCCGCTATATTCGCGATGGAACGCCACTTTTCTATGGCATCCGCAGTTTTCCCATCACGTTGCAACAGGTAGGCATCAATTATTGCATTGTCTACGAGTGACAACTCTGTATTCTGAAGTTCCTCTTGCACAACTTCAGTCATTGTGCCTAATTTCTCCAGATTATTGATATTCTCTATGATTTCAATAAGTGTTTTTGTGTTCACGACTTCCCTGGATAATGTGTGAGGTGTTCGGTTAGTGAGATCTTCGCGAATTGGGATTTACTTAAGGGTGGGCTACTTTAAACAAGATAGTTCGTATTCTGAAAATGCCGTTTTCTGCGCGAAGATAAGTTTACTATTCTGCTCTCAAGTCGCTCCCGAAACGGCGCGTACTGAATAGCTATGTAGAACAATTAAATCAATTCCTTGTTGGAATCCTTCAGTCAACCCAACTGGCTATTCTCCCCATATAATCGTTTCTACAATCTGGCAAACTGTGGTTACTATATCATCTAGCATTTCACACCGAAGTTTTGCATTTCTTGCTTGCCAATCAAGGCTTTTAACTTGGTCTGTCCGAATGACACCATGTACTTTGAGACCATCAGGAATTTCTACTTCAAAAGGTCCACCTCTTTTGGTACTAGTGATTGGACAAACAATAGCTAGATTTTTCTTGTGGTTAAAATCCCAAGAGGAGATGACAAGTGCAGGTCGCCGATCCCAAATTTCTTTTCCTGTTTGTGGATCAAAATCCATGTTAACTACATCTCCACGCACTGGGATATAGTTACAATTATGCTTAGATTCAGTTACCATACTTCATTGCCTACTGCCGGACCTGTATCTACCTCACCAGATGCAAGATCACCAGTTTCTTGTGATAACAGATCTGCCAGTTTTAAGCGTGGGAGTGTTGCGGGGCGGCCAACTTTTTCTGGGCGATGCGGCTTAAGAATAGCAGCATCAATGCTTTCAGAGTCATTAGTTTCTTGCGATAGCAGATCTGCCAGTTTTAAGCGTGAGAGTGTTGCGGGGCGGCCAACTTTTTCTGGGTGATGTGGTTTAAGAGTAGCAGCATCGGTGTGTTCAGATTCATTAGTTTCTTGAGGCAAAAGATCTGCTAATAGATTGGATTCATCACCACCAATTTTAATGAGATTATCAATAAGATTAATCAATGAAGTTAAAAGAAGGTTTTCATCCTCACTAACAATATCAATTAACTTTTCCTGAGCCTTATTCTGAGCATCGGATAGCCTCTGGAAATCGTCTGCAGTCAACGAAGTGATGGACTGATGTTTATTCTCACCAACTATACTTACTAGCAACTCTACTGCTGCAACAATGGATTGCGGGGATGTACCTACTTTATTTATCAACACGCTAAAGGCAACGGGCAAATTGAAACTCTGAGGTATTGATGTTAGATCAAATTTAACAGATGCTTGTTTCTGGAATTTGCGTAACGAATACTCGTCAGTATTTTCAAGTGCCCCTCTTAGCATTTCAGGGTATACTGTTGGTTTATGGTGCCTGATAGATTGTGCATCGAGCATGTCGGATCCAGACCAACGGGGTCCGCTTGCATCTTCAGTTGCATGTCCAAACTCAGAAACGGATGGCGTTAGAGATCTGTATCGCTCCTTTTGGCTTTCATGTGACATAGTTACTCCCTCAAATTTCTATACTGTACAGTGTGCTGGCACGATAGCCCAAGCACGAACTTACTTATCCTTATACCATTTCTCAATAATTATATTCCATTTGCGACTTTCGTGAAATATTTAAAACTTGTGATTTGGGCAATAGCTGCCTTAGTATAATTTCTCAAAATTTGTGTAATTTTGTCCTGCATTTCCTCTATTGTCCCTAATGTGTGCTGAAACAATTTGGCTTTGATGTCTTGCCAGAGCCTTTCGATCGGGTTCAACTCCGGACTATAAGGGGGTAGAAAAATCAAGGCGATATTGTCAGGAAGTTTTAGGGATTTCGCATAATGAAAACTCCCATTATCAAGCACAAGGATATTTAACGTCTCTGGAAAAGTCTTTGCTAACTCATCAATGAATATTTGGAAACAGACACCATTGAGCCAGGGCATTTCAAGGAAGAAACTTTCTCCTGTTATTGGTTCCACAGCACCGTATAGATAAAGGTTCTCGAAAGTGTAATTGATGTTGGCAATCGGTTTGACACCGGGCATGGTGATACGCCGAGACGAGACAGGCAAAAGACCGCATCTTGACTCATCTTGGCAAAAAAGTCGGGCGTTTTGAAAAGATGATGTGTGCTGCGAAATCACGTTATCAACGGTTGTCGCGAAGTTGGCAGCGAACGTATCACACGCTTTTTGGCTTTTTTTTTCATGACTTTTGCGAGGCACTTTGAGTTTGGCGTTCCATTTATAGCGAATTAGCGCGTGAACAGTTTTATAGTTCATTTGGACATCAAAGGTTTCGGAAATATAGTCTGTTATCTGTTGATAACTGGAAAAACCCTCCGGTTTTTCCAGTTCCGCTCGCAACAACTCTTGTTGTTCTTTGGATAGCCGAGGGGGACGCCCCGGAGAATAATCCCGATCCAAAAGCGCATCAAGTCCTTCGGACGCATAAGTCGCTAGCCAGTGTCCAATCGTTTTTCGGTGAACACCTATCAGTGCCGCCGCTTGTTTGCGAGTTGTCGCTTGACCACTGCGAAACAGGTAAAGGGCTGTCAATCTTTGCTTTTGATAACCTACGGGTGTTTTTCTCAACAAGCTTTTCAACTCTGAAACACTTTCTGTAATCTGTGGAGGTTTTATGTTCATCGGTGTCAATCCTATAATTTGTAAAATCGGAATGATTTGTAAAATTGGAAAAAGTTTAGCAGAAATTGAAAATTTTCTAAAGGAAAAATATATATAAGAAATGGTATTATTTACAACAAGATATGCTTTGTTAGTTTTTTCCCTTTAACGTTATGACCAGCGTTCCCAAAACTATACCAATATACCATCGAAAATATCGGCGACAAAAAAGAAGGGCATAAATTAGTAAACTTACGATCAATCTGAACGTAGATTGAAAGTGCCCTATTATAACACTTCATACCTAAGCAGGCAAGAAAATTAATCTGAAGGCTGCTTTTACATCTCATCAACAATGCCAAGTGTAGGGATCGGACAGATGTGTTCTCAAAATTCACGTTAGAGACCGCTATATCTTTGTTAGTTTTGGAACGTGTTTATCTTCATAGGTCTCAATAAATTCACTAATGAGATCCATCAACGAAGCCAAGATGTGATTTTCGTTCTCACCAACGACATCAATTAAATCGTCTAACATCTTGATAAGCATTTGGTAGTTGCTTTGTGTCAATTCAGTACTCATTATTTCTCTTCCTTCACCAACTCATGATACAATGATTATTATACCACAATAAATGCTTTCTATCAAGAAATATGTCATAATAGCAAGCTTTTGTTAATTACCTCACAGAAGTCAATCTCTTACTTTCAAAGATAAATTCCTACTAAACTGAGTCAGATAATTCCCAATTTTATCTTGGATACCCCGCGCCGTTGTCGCCGATCCAACATAATGACTAATAAGAATTCCAAACGCAAAAACCTCACCGTCCGCTGTTTTGGTATAGCCAGAAAGTGCTGAAACACCACTTAACGTTCCCGTTTTCGCACGCAGGACCTTTTCAGTGGACATCCCTTGCATCCGATTTTTTAAGGTGCCATCAACACCAGCAATCGGAAGCGATGCCATATACTCTGGCATCAACTCAAAATTGTGATACATATAGATGAGTAATTTTGTGAGCAATTCGGCGTTTAGAAGATTGTAACGAGAAAGTCCTGAACCATCAACGAACCGATGCACAGGCGGTTCCTCCATAATTTCACCTAAAAATTCGGTGACAGTCTCTCTCCCTTTTTTCCATGTTCCGGGTTCACCCTTCACTTCAGCACCGATTGCTTTAAATAGCATTTCAGCAATCCAATTGTCACTCGGCTTATTCATTAATTTGATAATATCGGCAAGCGGTGGCGATAGGTGTTTCGCTATACTACGTGCATCAGATGGGACTTTTCCAGTTGTTACCTGTCCTCCAATGTTAATGCCTTTTTGCATCAGAATGGTTTTCAGAAGATGTCCACATGCGATAGCTCTACTGCCTGTTTTAGCATCGGGTTCAACGTTTCGGATACTTAAAGCACTAATCCGAAGCGGCTTATCATCCCACATCCACCCTGGACCTTCGCGCACAGTATCAAAATAAGTTTCATCAACGACTATATCCCCATGAATTGATTTTATCCCAGTTTGCACTAAGGTGTCACACAATTTTACTATATCGTTAGACTGAAGCACAGGATCAGCACTGCCTTTGAAATAGATGTTGCCTATCGCTTGTGTTTCTGTAGATTCGTCAGTATATAGTGTCGTTTCAAACTGATAGTCCGATCCCAGTTTCGCCAAAGCAGTTGCAGCCGTAAAGAGTTTCGTCGTAGAAGCAGGATGATGTAATTTATGGGCGTTTTTAGCGTAAATCACCTCTCCTGTTTCAACTGCAACTACCTTTATACTAATGCTTGCAGTCGTAAACAATACGTCCTGCAAAATAGCATCAATATCCGCCTGCAGTTTTTCGAGTGGATTGGCAAAAGTGCTTGGTGGTTGGGGTTCGACCGGTTTTTTAACCAGTATTCCACAACTCGAAAACAATACTATACTGCAGATAAGAAATATACTATAGATTCTCATGATTTATTTATGGTAGCATATTTTTTCGCAATAAGTAGTTTTGGACTTGAAAAATAGTTTTTTAAATTCGTTCTAAACCCTTATGTAGACTACGTTTTATGCTTGTTTTATTCGTGTCCAAATGGTATAATATAGGTAAGAAATAGGGAGGTTGATGAAGAAAAAAAATAATTCGGTAATTTTCTTGCAATGCCCGGTGCGGTTAGAAAACCGCACCATAGGCGTCAATTTAGGGGTCCCCAACCTGGTAGGTGCGGTTTGAAACCGCACCGGCTCTTATGGAATATGCCTAAGATAACCGCTTTCGCGAACGAATCGGTGCGGTTACAAACCGCACCTACCGGCCCTGGAGGAACGCTAAATTGACGCTTATGGTGCGGTTAGGAAACCGCACCTACCGGCCCTGGGGGAAATCGGCTTTACCGAATTAAATACTTAATCTTCATTAACCTCCCTATCAACCGAGAAGCAGAGTTGCTTTTTCTCGGTTCAATCTTACCTGATATTGTATCAGAAACCGTCAGAAAAAAGCAACTCCTAAATACAGGAAACGATATAAAAATATTTGACTTTTTAATAAATATATGATATAATAATTTGTTATAGATTTTCATTTTAATTTGCCGGTGTAGCTCAGTGGTAGAGCACACGACTCATAATCGTGCTGTCCGGAGTTCGACTCTCCGCACCGGCATTGTTCTTTGAAGGCCTACCCCATGGAAGCCCGTTTTGTGCAAGAGATGCATCGTTTCATTTCACAGCATACGATGATTGAGAAGTGTGAAACGGTACTTGTTGCAGTCTCTGGCGGTGCAGATTCGCTTGCGCTGCTTTACGGGTTGCATGCTCTACACACACATCTAAACTGCCATCTCCACGTTGTTCACCTTAATCATTGTCTTAGAGACGATTCTGCTGCCGATGCTGAATTTGTCAGTGATCACGCCGCGCGTTTAGGATTGCCTTTTACTGATCATACCGCGGATTTACCACGTTTAAGGGAACAGTGGAAATTGTCTGTTGAGACAGCCGGACGTAGAGCACGTTACGAATTTTATGAATCTGTCTGCGCGGAAGTAGGTGCTACCAAAGTTGCTCTTGGACATCACAAAGACGATATGGCTGAAACAGTTTTGATGAATCTGCTTCGTGGCACTGGAAGTAGCGGGTTAAAGGGGATTTCCCCCATCAGAGATGGAAAGTATATCAGACCTCTCGCAATGTTCACTCGCCAAGAAATTGAGGCATTTCTCACGTCAATAGACCTTGTACCCCAAGAAGATCCAACGAATACAGATAGATACTATCTCAGGAACCGTATTCGTCATGATTTAATTCCGCTCCTTGAAAACGATTATAATCCGAATATCAGAATAGGGTTAAGCCGAACTGCTGAAATATTAGGTGCTGAATCGGAATATCTCGACGCGATTGCGCATGAGGCATTTGATAAATGCAGACTTTCGAGGTCTCAATCTACAGGTATTATGTTAGATAGGGAGGCATTCCTACAACATCATATAGTATTGCAGAGAAGGATTCTAAGACATGCTGTCTCTGAAGTGTTAGGTCAATTGAGCGATTTTTCTTTCCAGCATTGTCAAGCAATACTTAACATTATCACAGGGGATAAGCCGAATGCTGTGTTTACACTATCAAGTGAGTTTCAGTTCAAACGCGCTTATCATCAGTTAATTTTTGAGAGAACTTCTGTTGCAGCAGAAGATTTTGTTTATCCGATTAATGTTCCCGGTAAAACGTATATCTCTGCATTAAATTCGGAAATCACAACAAGTTTATATGATTATGACCAGGACAATGTGTCCACCTTACCTGATGGTATCTTTGAGGCAATGTTTGACTATAGTAAGGTAGATTCACCATTGGAGGTTCGTAATCGACGGCAAGGAGACAGATTTCATCCTCATGGAATGAAAGGAACGAAAAAGATAAAAGATTTTTTGGTTGATTCCAAAGTGCCGCGCTATGAACGTGATCGTATCCCGCTGCTCGTCTGTGGAGATAAAATTATGTGGATCATCGGTTTTACCACCAGTGAGAAGTTCAAAATCAAACCCGAAACACAAAGGTGTCTTCACTTACGTTATGGAAAAGATAAAACCACATCCTAAATCTGTTCTTATTTCTGAATCACAGATCCAGAAACGGATTCGGGAACTCGGTAGGCAGATATCTGAAGACTATAAAGACCAAGACCTTGTCCTTATTTGCGTACTAAGAGGTGCAGCACTATTTTTCGCTGATCTTGCTCGTGAGATATCACTACCCCTCCGATTTGAGTTTTTGCAAACCTCAAGTTACAACGATAGCACTGAACCTTCTAAAAAGATTCAGTTTATACGTGCTGGTGGTGATTATGTTAAAGAAAGAAATGTCCTGATAGTAGAAGATATTATTGATACGGGACAGACCTTGAAGTTTCTTGTGGAACATCTCCAATCCTTAAACCCGCAATCAATAAAGATTTGTACACTTCTTGATAAACCTTCTCGACGCGAAGTTAATGTGAATATTGACTACTCCGGTTTTGAGATTCCGAACCTATTTGTAGTCGGGTATGGACTTGATTATGGACAAATGTATCGGAATTTGCCGTACATTGCTGTTTTAGAACCTACTCTAAAAAATTAACGTAAATATTTCCATATACAGAAGTTGGTACAGTTTGGACGATTTGTTTTATCTATAAATTTGACTGAAAAAACTTGGATTTTATGAAAGTTATGAAAGTTTGATCTTGATGAGAAATTGCGCGATAATTAAAGGATTTTTCTGGTTATGCGGTGTGTCTATATTACGGTTTTGGTTATCTTTTTCTGTTTCTGGAACAGTTTGGTTTCTGCCGAATTAAATCCTGCAGCTGAAAAAGTACTCGCCACCATAGAATGGGTTGATATTCCTGAAGGCGAATTTCTTATGGGTTCAACACAAGAGGAGGCAGAAACCGCTTACACAGACGCAAAATTACGAAGTTCTTTGCTGGAAAAACACGCTTTTGACGCTGAAGTCCCAAAACACAACGTATATCTCAATGCTTATCAAATCTCACGATACGAAATCACGAACGTACAATATCGCGCTTTCATTGAGGCGACAGGACGGCCTACACCGCGCGGACATCAAGGCGAAGAGACCTGGAAAGATGAAAACTTCAACGATGATTCACAACCTGTCGTCGGTGTGACTTGGTTTGATGCACAAGCGTTTGCAGAATGGATCGACGGGAGTTTACCAACAGAAGCACAGTGGGAACGCGCGGCTCGCGGTACAGAAGCGCGAACATATCCGTGGGGGAACGAACCTCCGAAAGCACGACACCATGCAAATTTCGCACGTCGCTACAATCGCCCAACTCCTGTCGGACAATTCCCAAATGGCACTTCTCCCAACGGTATTGCCGATCTTGCAGGAAACGTCTGGGAATGGTGTCTTGATGAATATAACCCCTCTCTCTATCAACAGAACAGTAAAGATGTGAGACGAAATCCGCTTAATTTACGCTTCCGCGATGTGTTACGGACAAGAGTAATTCGCGGTGGTGCGTGGGATACTGGCAGTGCATTTCTCCGTTCAAGTTTAAGATTTACATTCTACCCGTTGGACTCAACTTATACGATTGGTTTTCGGGTGGTGCGCCCGCGTCCAGAAATAAAAAAATAACACTTCACCAATATTGACATCTACCGCTTTTCATGTTACAATGCAAAATTATGAAGATTATTGAAGAGCGAGAGGCGTGGATTCACACGCACTTCATCGTTGATAGTTTTTTTATCACAGAACAGGAACGTAGACAGATCTCTATCAGCATTGAGCCGGAGTTAATACATCTCGGAATCCAGTATGGGTTGAAGTATGATATAGCACCGTCAAAACATCGCGCTATTATTATTTTGGAATGTATCCCATTTGATCGGATAAAGAAGGTAGTGCAGGAGATGATCAATGAAGTGATAAAAGATTTTCCAGTACGTCATCCGGAACAGCGGAATATTGTCACAAATATCACTGTCGCAGACGCTGAAGCAGAAAAGTCAAGTATTAATGCCCAAGTCCATGACCGGTAAGGGTTTGTGTGCCGACAGTGCCATCTGTAATGTTGAAAATTGACGGATATTTGTCTCGCCAACTATCATTCGCACTAGGACAGAATTGACGCGCGTTGCCCTCAATAGCAGTCACGCCATGGATGCGCGCAGCGAGTCCAGCAGAGTGTAAGAAAGATGCCCCTGGACATGTCAAATCCTGTACGGCGAGAAACATACCGTATTCTTGTGCAGCAGCACCCATCAATAACGCTTGTGACTGCCCCTTACACGCCTTAAGTGCAACGCCTGAATAACCTTGCTCTCGTGCCAATAATAAGGTTTCAAAATCGGTGAGGGATTCATCTATTACCACCGGTTTTATTTCGGCAGCTTTGTGCATCTTATTTTCAGGATGTGCCTCTAAGTCGCGGTCGGTCGGTTGCTCAATGTATGCAAGACGTTCAAATGCCTGTCCATCCGCTTCCCGAATCCGATTGAGAAATTCCAATAGGTATTCTACATTTTGGCATGTTTCGTTGAAATCAGCGGAGTAGTGCCAAGTGCTGACACCCTGCTTCGCTTGTGCTTCTGCGGTGATTTTATCAATCGCCAGTACGCGCGCCATATCCCAATCAAGATTATCACCATTTAGTTTTATTTTCAGGTGTGTCAATCCATCGGCAACAATCCATTCTGGGAGTGTTTCGGGCAATCCATCGTTGAGACGATTGTCAATATCCGCATTAGTAAGAGGATCTAACGCACCGACAAGGTGATATATCGGCATGTCCGGTTTCGGATGTCGTGTCGTATACTGATCAAGATATTTGCCAGTGAACTCTCTATCCAGAAAATGCGATAGATCTGCCTGTATGAAATCCGCGTCCAACCCGTTGTAGCTATTGATACCGTTTGCTTTTCCAAACCCGTCATGAATTGCTGCATCTATCGGACTTGTTGTGACAACAGTGCAGAGTTTAGGAATTGGTGATGTAAGCTGCATCGTCTGAGATAACTCATCTGCAATTTGTAAAAATTCGGGTTCAAGCACTTCAGAGAGTTCAAGCGGATGTGCCCAAAGCGTGCAGTCTCGTGTTGCCTTAACTGCCAATTCAGCAAGTGTTTTCATTGCAGCAAGGCTTTGGTCAAAGGGAACATAGCGCGGTGGAAATGCCCACACGTTTCCAAGCGGCATAGAACCTGTTCCCTCTGCTTCTTTGCCGTCACGCGTCTGGACTTGCATCCGAACGTTAAATAGAACACAGTGATCGGTTGGGACACCACCGAATTTGAGTGGGGTACGGTATTGGTGTTCTTCAAAATCATACTGAACGTCAAGGATGCGAATATCTGTAGGTTTTGACATTGTTTTCTTGAGAGTGCTATCTACGGGACCAAGCAGTGTTAATGATCGAATATGATATGGGCGGATTTCCGTATCCATCAGAGATAGAAAACGTCTACGTGTATACGCAGAAGTTCGTTCATTCCTGAATCTGCGGAATAACCGCCCTGAAGCACTCTATGCTCCAATTCCTAATTTGTCGTTGATTTCTTTCTGGTAACCTTCCAATTCACAGTTTTCAATCTCGGCAATTGTTACGGATCTACCAAAGAATCCAGATTCGTAGACTGCCATGCATATCGCTTCGGATCGCATGCCTTCCACTGCATCCACTTCTGGTTTACCACCACTGCGGATGGCGTCAGCGAAGTATTTCAGTTCTATAGCGACCGTATCACCGATTCCAGCAGGGAAATAATATTCCTTCTGTTCATCGCTGAGGCTATCCATGAATTCCTTTTCCAAATCACCGTTGGCAATTGCCTCACCACCGCGTGGCACTAAACCTCTGCCCCAATCAAGCGCGCCCTCACTACCGTAGATGGTGTGCTGACCGAAACCGTGTGCGGGGGCGGAACCGACCCAAGTCCACTGTGCGGTAACGCCTTGTTCAAACTTGATTGTCGCGATCATAGCGTCTTCTACATCAACTGCATATCCACCTTCACGTGCACCAGGGTTATCATAACGGAAAGGTTCATAAGCTTTGTTGATGGCATAAACTTCTTCAGCTTCCAAACCGAGGATATAGCGCATCAGATCCGTAAAATGCACACCACCATCTAATGCCCAACCGCCACCAGCATCCATCTTGAAGTTACGCCAACCCCATTTGCCTAAGGCTTCACCAACCTCAATCCAGAAGAACATTCGAGGTTCACCGATACGTCCTTGAGCAATTGCCCAACTGCGTGCACGTTGAATACGTGCCAACCGATAGTTTTCTGCTACAGAAATAATTCTATCATTTTTATCCGCTGCATCCATCATTAGTTTACAAGCGCGCATCGTGATTCCAAACGGCTTTTCTAAGATGACATGTTTGCCAGCTTCCAACGCTGGAACTGCGAGTACGTGATGTGCACTATGTAGTGCGCAAATGTCAATGCACTCTAAATCTGGATGTTTTACAAGCATCTCGTCAATATCTGTATAAACTGCGGGTTTCGTGCCACCTTGAAACTCGTACGCTTGATTTGCACGCTGTTCGGCTCTCCCTTTGTCTATATCACACGCAGCGACAATATCATAGACTCTCAATTCTTTCGACCACAACTCGCGGTAACCGTTCATGTGGGCTCCGGACATACCGCCACATCCGGCTAACCCCATTTTAATTCTATCTGCCATGTAAACCTCCTGAGACAATTGTTCCTACGTTTATGGTTTGGATTTATCCCGCATTACAAGAAAATGCATCAAAAATGCTGGGATACACGTCTTGATAGAGCGTATTTCCATATAGTAAGGAAATTTCTAAATGGAATTGTATAGAATATCTAATTAGATGTCAACATTTTTCTGTCTTGGTACAGGGCTATTTAGTTCTCCGAATATTTAGATTTTCGATCTAAGACTTTCCCCTGTAGGAGCGATCTCCGAATCGCGACTTTTCGTCTAAAATGGACAAAAAGCCTAAAACTAAATAACCCTGTACACACTCGATTTTGATTGACCTTTTTACTCAAGTATGATATAATTCCGATGATCATGTGCAGTATAGGTTAGGAGGATTTTCAGTTTTAAAACCCGCGACAAAAATATTTCAATCAATGTAACAACGATTTTCTAATCCTACGGAACTTTCAACATCAGAAAGAGTGCAATTTTCAAGGATAGCATTCCAAGGTTGTTCATACAGGAAAACTACCCAATAAGACAAAAGAAAACACCCTTTACACAAAAAGAGGTTACAGAGTTTATCACAAGAGCGCAGAACTTATGTCGCAAATCAATAATAAAGATTCTGGAAGCTGGAGAATTCCTTGATTGGAATAACTTGATACTCGGTGAAGTTGACATCTAACGCTAACCCATGTATAATTTAACGACAGTCAGCACCCAATTAATCTTATAAATTCGGAGCCTATGCAAACCAAAGAAACAGAAGTAATCTCTTTTGTCAATTTTCCGATAGAACAGTTCCAAGATAGAAGCACCCGATGGCTGCTTGAAGACAGGGAGAACGTCCGAGGTCTGTTAGAAATTGTCGCCGAGCATCTGGTATCGCATCTTGATTTCAGTCAACTCACACACATCAACAGGAGTTTTATTCCGGACAACCTTCGGGAGCAAGAATCCGATCTCGTCTATACCATGCCGTTTCGCAGTGAATCGAATACGGAGGAACTTCTGATTTATATCCTCATTGAACATCAGTCAACAATTGATACGACAATGGGATTTCGAGTGCTGTTTTATATGACCCAGATTTGGGATTTCCAACGTCGCGAGTGGGAATCAAGCAACGTTCCCAAAAGTCAGTGGCGTTTCCGTCCCATTATTCCGATTGTGTTTTACACTGGAGAGCAGAGATGGACAAAACCACTGACGCTTAGCTCGTTGATGGATTTGCCCGACATGCTCTCTGAGTTTATCCCGAAATTTGGCACACTGTTTTTAAGCGTAAAGGACACGGATACAGCGAATTTAACAAAGACCGATCATCCGTTCGGGTGGTTGCTGACCGTCCTGCAAAAAGAGCATGCAAGCAAGGAAGAGATACGTGCTGCGTTGATGCAAGCAGTAGCACATATTGACACGCTTGATATAGACAATAAACAGCAGTGGACACGTTCGATTTACTATCTGTATCTGCTGATTTTGCATCGCCGCCCGACAGAAGAGCATGAAGAATTGAAAACGCTGGTTCACCAGCAAATGAAAGAACCATCCCGCAGAGAGGAGGCAGAAGCAATGGCACAAACAATGGCTGAACACCTAATTGAACAAGGTGAAAAAAGAGGTGAAAAAAGAGGTGAAACGCGAGCAAAACGGGAGACTCTCCTAAAACTACTCCATCTCCAATTTGATCCGGTTCCCGAATCTGTTATTGCCAAGATTACCTCAATACGGAGCCTCTCCCATCTTGATGCGCTATTTGAGAAAGTAGCAACCGCACAGACACTTGATGAAATTGAGTGGGAAAATAGCGAGAACTAACTAATCTGATATTTCTCAAAAGTTTCCTGATGTCAATAGATATCAGCATTATCCTATATTGTGTTCATGAAAATGCGCGCTGATTTTAAACAACGTCTGCCTTTGCCCTGAAAGTTCAAGTTGTCCTTGATGGAATGTGTGACGCGTCCAACACCTCACACGCTGCAACATAAGATAGCTTATTACTTTCACGCCTAAGTTCACGCGCCTTGTCGTCCTTCTAAACTCATTGCTGAAAGGTTTAGGTCTGTTTTCAGGTGCCGCCAAAATCGTTCTATGCCATGGTGTTGCGACCAAATCTTGAGTATCTCACACACACGCAAGGGTTCGCCAAAAACCATCATCGTCTGTCCTTTTCCGCTGTCTAAAAAGAACAGCAATACCATAGCACCAAATGTTGGACTTTCACCGTTTACCCGACATATCGGTTTATCACAACCCCATTGATCTGAACATAGTTTTATTGATTTCTTATGTTCGGAAAGTTTCGCAGTCGTTTTGTCAATACGCATCACATAGTTGCTTCTCCCGTGAATAAGGATGGACTCAAAACCTAAATCGGACAAGATGCCAATAAGTTTTTGACTGCCGGACCACGAATCAAAAATGATCGGATATTTTCTGAGATCCACGTCTTCGGCATCAAAGAAATCAAGCACCTCACATCAACACATGGTTTTGAAATCACATAAAATATAATTTGACTTATAAGCCGAATACATGATAATATGATATTTCATATTAAGACAAATTTATATAATTTTAAAATATGAAATTTTTTGTCCTATCATATAAATTTATAAGATTGCACAGTATTTTAACGTGAGCTCGGTGTAATACCAAATTAACGCGATGTGTAGCGCGAGGTCCCCGTGCCTCGCAATGCTAACCGCTATTAGAAAACTTCTAATCAAGTTAATTTGGTATAAGAAGATATTGGCACATGAGAAGAAAGCGGTATCATTTGTCCTTTTCCTGAAGTGCCACAATATCTATAGAAGGTTTCTTCAACCGATATGTGGACGCAATTAACGCAGCTACCACATTACCTGATAGTTGATCCAACTCCGATGGCGTGTGTGTTGGAGTTGCGTCTTGGACTTGAACTGTCCAATCACTGTCTCAACAAGCACGCGCTTTTTCAACAAGGCGGTGTCAAGTTCTGAAATATCACAAAAAAGGTGTCCAATATCCATGGAGAACTCCTTTGATATAGAAAAATCTAATTTCGTTATACCATAGGAGTTCTCTTTTTATCAAACCTTTTTTAGACTGAGTTCACGTTAAATTATATTGCAAACTAAATACGTTTGTGATAAGAGGAACAATTAAAAATACTACACACTACAATTCTGAATCTGCAAGGACAAAACGCATTGAAACAACTTGACCTTTTACATCTCGCAGCACTATTACATGACATCGGTAAATTTCGCAGGCGCGCGACTACCGACCACGGCAAAACACATCAAGAACATAGTTACGCATTCGTCACCGAAGATTTTGCTGAATTTTTCGCACCGTGCGGGGATACCTTCAAAAACGCCATCCGACATCACCATCCCGATGCCGATGAGACGCAACTTGAGTCGCTTGTCCAAAGACAGGTGATTTTAGCCGACCGTCTCTCCGCTACTGAAAGCAAAGACGAGGATACGGAACCATCCGCACTCGTCTCTATACTTTCAAAAATTGAAGGCGCAGACAAAAAACATCACTACAAACCCACTGCGCTCAGTTTCGACCAAGACACAATCATTCCAACAGAATCAGCAGACGTGGATACAAACGCGTATACGGGATTGTGGAAGGAATTCACCGATGCGTTCCGCAAGGCAACTGAAGGTAAACAATACACACCAGCGGATTATCAGACAATTGTAGCACTGCTCCACAAATACACATCGCGGATGCCATCCGAAACAGCAAATCCTGCTGAAGCTGATATTTCACTTTATGACCACCTCAGAACGACCGCCGCAATTGCTGCATGTCTCGGACGCGAACTCACCGATACCGATCATATTGACGCACTACTTGCCAATTGGAAAGAATCAGACCGTACAATATGCGCGCTTATCAAAGGCGACATCTCCGGCATACAGAATTTCCTCTACCATATCCTATCTGATCGTGCGTCCAACCAACTGCGAGGGCGTTCGTTCTACCTGCAACTGCTCACGGAGGCAATCGCGCACTGGGTCTTGCGGAAGTTAGAACTCCCCATCACAAACCTAATCCTCGCCAGTGGCGGACACTTCTTTATCCTCGCCCCCTATACTGAGGCTGAAGGTTGCATGCCTGCTCTGCGCCAAAAAATATCTCAGCAATTATGGGCATTACACAAAGGTGAACTTTCCTGTATACTGGATTATGTGCCGGTTGCGGCATGCGATTTTGAGGCAGACAAATTTTCCAAAAAGTGGGGTGAGGTCTCGGAGCAGGTGCATCAAAATAAACAGAAAAAATGGGCAGAACTGGGCGAGGAGGATATGTTTCAAAACCTCTTTAAGCCACACGAAAACAGAAAACTTGACGAACAGGAAGATGACGAACAAGAAGCAGAAGAACAAGATATTGATATTGATGAACAGGAAGCAGAGAAAACTGATCTGTGGAAGTTTATTGAACTCGGAAAGAAATTGCGAAAACCTAAATACCTCATCACCTTTGATGTGCCAGAATCGCCCATCCCAGAAAAGCCGATTTGGCACGATACGATAAAGGCGTTCGGCATGGAAGTCCGCCTCTATGAAGATAGGGACGAGAAGTCAACACCACCTGAAAACGCAGAACACGTCACCGTCTACCGAATCGGTAATACCAATTTCCTTGAAGATATTAAAAAATACGAATGGGAAGACCTATCCGTGAGTTACGATTTCCGATTGTTCCATCCTGTTGTTGGCTTCAAAAATGATGGCAAAATCGCTGATTACAATAATCTCGCGGATGCATCAGAAGGTGTTGAATGGTTCGGCGCATTGCGAATGGATGTTGACAACCTCGGAGATGTATTCATCAATAAATTTCGGAACGCTGGTATCTCACGTTTAGCCACTTTGAGTGAAGCACTACGGTTGTTTTTTGAAGGATATGTCCCGCAGCTATGCCGTGAATATAATCAGAATCAGAAGTTACAGATACTTGAACTTATCTACGCTGGCGGTGATGACTTGTTCCTTGTTGGCGGGTGGAGTGCATTGCCGGACATAGCCACACAGATCCGCGCCAAATTCCGTCAATTTGTCACGGGCGACCACATCACGCTTTCAGGTGGCATCGCCATTGAACACAAAAAATTCCCACTCTATCAGTTTGCCGATATTAGCGGTGATGCGGAAAATGGTGCTAAAAGTCTACGACGGGAAAATGACGACGGTACAGTAACTGAAAAAGATGCTATCACATTTTTACGCAAACCGATGTCTTGGTGCGATTTCAAAGTCGTTACAGATTGGCATTGCCAGTTTTTGAGCGCAATGAAAGGCGATAGAGCACTGCCACGCGATATCCTCACACGGCTCAGCCAACTCTATTCGGCACAAGAGTTGAAAGGATGGCGATGGGCATGGCGTTCTATCTACTATTTCCATCGACTGCAAGAGCGAAATGATGATAAGCATAAATCGTTTATTAATAAGTTAAAAGGTGAACTTAACCACAGTGGCACGCTTGACTTAAAAGAGTTTATCCAAGTTATTACCAGATGGACTGCTTTACGCATTCGGAAATAGTCCGAGTTTAATCCGCTAACATAAGGAGATATAGATGCCTACAGGAAAAATTAAAACCTTGCTGAACGGTTATGGATTTATACAGCCAGATGCACGTGGTGACGATGTTCATTTCCATCACACAGGACTAAAAGATGTTCAATTTAACGAACTCGTTAAAGGGCAGAAAGTAACCTCGTATACAATTACGCAAGGGCAGAAAGGACCCACTGCAAGTAATGTTAAAGTTGAAGTAATTGTCCAACCAAAGATTGATATTTCGGAGGTGATTGAAAAAGGCGGAGATCCACTTGTCACTGCTGCAGAAAATTTAGGGCGCAAACTCGCGAAAAACCTCAAAACTGCTCAAATAAGACGGATATTTAGTGCCGTGAAGAAAATACAGATGAGCAAGGAATTTCAACGAAACGAGTTGATCATGTTGAAACCGAAATTGGCTTACGCTGCAGCACGAAACCGAGATGTTGAAGATTTAAAAGATGCTTTAACCCAAGCCATCAATCAAGTTGACAATCACGAGAAATTCAAAAACTTCGTAGATTTCTTTGAAGCAATTCTTGCTTATCATAGAGCATACGGCGGCGAATAAGGAGGGACACATGGCAAGTATACAATTACAAGGTAAGATATTTCTTAAAGGCAGAATTAAAGCAGTAACAGGTCTACACATCGGTGGAAACTCTGGTGAATTAGACATCGGTGGTATTGATAATCCAGTTATACGAAACGCTTATGATCGACGACCTTACATACCGGGTTCCTCATTGCGCGGTAAGATGCGCAGCTTGCTTGACAGACATTTTGATAATAACTGTGATAAACGTGTAGGTAGAGATGTTTATGTGCATGAGTGTGATGATCCAACAGATTACAATGATTGTGATGTCTGTCAAGTCTTTGGTGTTGCACCACAAGGGAAATTGCGCGGCAAAACGATACCGTGCAGAGTTATTGTAAGAGACACCTTTTTAACCAAAGAAGCATTTGAAAGACTCGACAATGTTGATACCGATACTGATTTCACTGAAATCAAAACGGAAGTGGCTATTGACCGCATTACCTCTGCTGCAACACCACGACAGCAGGAACGTGTTCCGGCAGGAACAACATTCGGTCCTTTTCAAATTATATATGCTCTTTATACAAACAACACAATTCAAATTAGTAATGAACTCAAGTTGCTTGACACTGTTCTTAAAGGTATGGAATTATTAGTTGACGACTATCTCGGCGGGTCTGGTTCACGTGGATATGGACAGATAGATTTTGACGGTTTGACCATGACCTTCAAATCTCGCGAATGCTATGAAAAGGGAGACGTAGCACCTATCACTATCGCTGATAATACGGATATTACATCGCTACGCAAATTGGACTATGCGACTACAATTTTGAATGCTATCAACGGTAAATAGGTGCAAATATGGGAACATACAAAGTCTATAGACTTACATTCAAAACACAATTGCATCTTGGGCGCGCTACCGGTGCCGCACAAACAGGCAGCCTCGGTCTACAAAATACTGAGACCTATATCCCCGCGGATACTCTCTTTTCCGCAATCTGCCAAATGTGGGCGACATTCTACGACACACAAAGCCTCACCGATTTTCTCAGTCTGTATACATCCGAAACCGAGTCGCTTCCCTTCACATTGACATCAGCGTTCCCATTCGCACCTAACGTTTATTTCTTTCCAAAACCTTTGACGTTTCAAGCAGTATCCAAGAAAAGCAAGCGCGTCCAGTTCGTTTCCAACGACATTTTCCGAGACATCATCGCTGGTAATCTGCCTGCGTTTGACGAAGAAAACCTCATCGACGGTGAAAAGATGTGGGTAAGTTCTGAAGAAAAAGCGCAACTGAAAAATACTGATGTCTGGAAAACCGACACCCGACCGCGTGTCACCATCGGTAGCCGAAACGCAGGTTCAGAAATATGGTTTGTCCAAACCGTCCAATTCAACACGGACTGCGGACTCTGGTTTGCCGTCAATTACGATTCTGAAGAAACGCAACAGAAGATTGAAACGTTACTCCGAGTGCTTGGAGACAACGGCATCGGTGGTGAACGCAACGCAGGATATGGACTGTTTGAATTTACAACTGATACTATAGACCTATCAGAAGCGGAAGATGACACCCAATTT
Source organism: Candidatus Poribacteria bacterium (assembly GCA_965237835.1). Taxonomy (GTDB): domain Bacteria; phylum Poribacteria; class WGA-4E; order WGA-4E; family WGA-3G; genus MSPOR6. The sequence goes on from OZ250160.1 coordinate 5,136,501, forward strand.
GTCACACTTTCACCGATATGTCCGAAATCATCGGATCAACTTGAGCATATCCTCAAAGGCGATATCGCTTACAACCTAAATCCATCAACAGGGTGGGTGACTTCTGCTGGTGCCGCTTCACAACGAAAACAGATCAACATGTTTGCTGAAGGTTCTGTTTTAAATTCATCTGACAAACCCGTTGGTAGGTTGATAGATTTAACACCGAAAGATTACCCGCATCCCGTCTATCGTTACGGCTATGCATGGCAGGTCGGCATCAATGTAGGAGGGAACCTCAATCATGAAACAAAAATACAAACTTGAGACCGTCACACCTGTTCACATCGGCTCAGGAGAAATACTCAACTTTATGGATGGCTGCTACGCCAACGGCAGATGGTATCACATCAATTTAGATAAGGTGTTAGCACATCCGGCGACCGATATAAACGCGTTAACCTCCGAAATGTCGCGTCGCGATTTCCGATGGCAACGTTATCTTCAGAACTACGATACCGATCTATCAGAACTCTCTGCCTATAGTCTCCCTTGCCAACAAAGTCCAGAAACAGGTGAAATTCGGGAGGCAATCAAATCGATAGGAAATCGTCCCTACATTCCCGGTAGCACGTTAAAAGGTGCATTCCGCACAGCATTGTTATCGCATATGATTGATACAGATGACACCCTTTTTAAAAATAAACTGGAATACCTTAAAAAACTTGCGCAACAACCTCCGCGGGGTAATCCGCGCACCCAAACACCCGCAAAGAGAATTGAAAGTGACGCTTTCGGAAAAGACCCAAATCATGATCTCATGCGTGCATTGCAGGTTAGTGATACCGAACCACTTGAAAGCGACTCACTTGAAATCGGTGTGGCATGGACGGTTACACTTAATCAAAGTGACAGGCTTGTGCAGAAAATAGACAACGGACAAGAATATAAAAACTTCGTTCAACAAATCCAAACAAAACAACGTTTTACGTTTACCCTCAAGATTGACGAACTTCTTTTTAGAGAACGCGAAAAAGCGCGCCTCGGTTTTGACGCACAACAAGCGGAAATGCTCACAGATATTGCGGAGGTGTGTCGCTCCGAAACACAAGCACTCATGGAAAGTGAACAAGGCTTTTTTGATACCTATAATTTCACAGAAATCGCTGACCTTTATGATGCACTGATTCGCCGAAATGAAACCCTTCCAGAAGGTGCGTTCCTGCTGCAGTTAGGATGGGGAACAGGTTTCCATGCCAACACCGTTACATCTGCATTTACAGACTCAGAAGATGCCTCTGAAGAGCTATTGATGGATTTACGCGAACGTTTTCAGTTAGGCAAAAGTCGTTCTCAGGGCGGACATTACGACGAACGCGAATTCCCCAAAACACGACGTATCTTATACCGCGGACAAAACCCGGTCGCACCACTCGGCTGGGTCAAAATATCACCTATTGTGGAGGAATAATGGAAAAAGAAGTTACACTCAAAGACGAATTTGATAAACTTGTTAAAAAATGGAAGGAAATGGACTACAACAGTCCCGATGCGAAATCAACTGCATCTATTTTCTATGATAAACACATTTTCCCGTTTGTCAAAGATACATTTATCAATAATCCAGAAAATCGCCCAACCAAGGAATACGCCGGACTCATCTTACCCCTTGGCTACTCCCCTGAACCGCTGATACTTTCCATCCTTGCGATAAAACCGAAACGGGTTGGTTTGCTTTACACAGAGGAGACAAAAAAATTACTACCACGTATTCAAGAGGAAACAGCATTAACACTTGACAAACTTTATATACGCCAAATCGACGGAAGTAGCACTTCAGATGTATACAAGGCAATCATGGAACTTTACCAAAAATGGGAACGTCCCCCGAATATTGCCGTGGATATCACAGGAGGGAAAAAATCAATGGTTGGCGGTGCCGCAATGGCAGGAGCTGTGCTCGGTGCTGACATATACTACGTTGACAATACAAAATTTACACAGATGGGAAAACCTGAACCGGGAAGCGAGTACTTGAGTCTCTTGGATAATCCTTATACTGTATTTGGTGATTTAGAGGTTGATAAAGCAAGAGACCTATACAAAAGGCGCGATTACGCAGGGGCACAGCGAATATTTCAATTACTGAAATCATTAGTAGGTGATGCCAACAAAGCCAAAACCTACGAGGCTTATGAATACCTATGCACAGCCTACGAAGCTTGGGACAATCTTGATATTGGCAAAGCAAAGACACACTTAGAACGGTTGGTTGTTATTCTTAATCAATATGGGAAGTTGGATAGTCTTAGTTCACTTCAAAATAAAAAATCCTACTTTATAGAGCAAATAGAAACATTGAAGATCATATTGACGTTTCTTAGAAATGAAAAACTGGCACTTAGTGCACCTGATGGGTTTCATTTTGCGTTTATGCTTTATCATAATGCACTCAGGCGGGAAGCACAAGGAAAGCACAACACAGCCTGTCTGATTCTCTATCGCCTTTTGGAATGGATAGAACAACACCGTCTGGCAGAATTTAATATTGATACACGTAAACCAAACTATTCTGACATTGATAAGGATAATATATTCAAACTGTACGCAGAAAAATTGAAGAAAGTTTTCCAACGCACTGATAGATCTTCTCTACCAAACACAATTGGGTTAGTTGACGGATACCTTTTACTACATGCGTTGAAGGATGAGATTGTTGAAGATATCGATTGGGGCAAATTTCAAAACCAAGTGGGAACAAGAAATCAAAGTATTTACGCACATGGAATGCAAATGATTAGTGGTAAGGATTTCAAAGCATTTAAAACAACTGTTGAAGAACGATTCGAGAAGGCACAAGAGATTGCTGGCATTGACGCTGACTCTTTCAATGAGCAACATCAATTTATCGCACCACTACCGTAATGCTCAAAAACTTCCGCTTCTCCCGCTACCGCTTCACCTACACCGTCCAAGAACCTCTGAAGATGTCACGTTACAAAGGCAACATCTTCCGCAGCCGATTCGGATACCTGCTCCGCGACATCGCCTGCATCGGTGATACGGGACAGTGCGAAAAAACCTGTCAACACCCAGATCGGTGCGTATACTCCAAATGCTTTGAAACGCCAGTGCCACCCGACAGCCTTATCCTACGCGGTCAACCTTATGCTCCGCATCCGTTTATCCTACAACCGCCGTGCACCGAGCAATTGGACTTCGCGCCAGACGATACCTTCACCTGCGATATGATTCTCATCGGCGATGCGATCAACCTATTGCCGTGGATAGCATTCACGTTCCGCGAGATAGGCAAACGGCGCATCGGCATACGAGGTAGACGCGGACAGTGTCAGCTGGACAAAGTCGAATGCCTCCCCGCGCACGGTAACCAAAACATCCAGACGATTTACACCGCAGAAACCGAAATGCTGGCAGATGAAGGCGTAATTCTTGGGTTGGAAGATGTGATGCAAGGCGCGCCACACGATACTGATGCGATTGAACTTGAATTTCTCACACCCACCAGTATCAAAGTTGACGGACGCTGGACAAGCGCACTAACGTTTGAACACCTCACCCGCAACCTACTCAGGCGTATCCGATTTTTGAGTTATTTCCACTGCGGTGAAGACTTAGATGTGGATGCCCTCGCGTTGATTGATGCTGCCCGTGCTGTCAAACATGAATCCGATTTTCAGTGGCTCCGAGCAGACCGATGGTCGTATCGTGCAGCGAGTTCTATTCCAATGAGTGGTTTTATCGGCAAGGTCCGCTTTGAAGGTGAGTTGACACCGTTCCTGCCATTTATCTATCTTGGTGAGTATTTGCACATCGGACACCACACCGCATTCGGACACGGACAGTATAGCATTGTTTCTGCTTGTAGTTCGTAGGTTGAGTTCAGAAATACCTATATCTCAGTCACTTCCGATCACTACCCCATTTTAAACATATTTTCAAACCAATTAAGCAACTCAGATTGTGTCATAATACCAAGTCCAATGAGAATTACAAAGATAACAGTGACCCAGATAAGGAGACGCACCGCGCGCTTCGCAATACCAATTACGAGAAATATGACGAATATAGCTGCGATTATCAAAAATGGCGGGGAACTGATTAATTCAAGCATAACGACTTCCACATCCTGAAATGTAATACACTATTTGAATCAAATTATATCAGACGTGTCATAAAAACTAAACAAGATTATTATGGTGCTGGTTAACCCAGGAACACATAATGAATGGAGGGAATTTGATGTTCTATCTTATCTCTTACGATATTCCAGACAACCGAAGGCGGAATCAACTTGCGAAAGCACTTAAAGGATTCGGTACTCGTGTCCAATACAGCGTGTTTGAAGCACATCTGAGCCAAAATCAATATAAGGAATTGAAAAATGTCGTTGCGGGTATTATTGATTCTTCAGAAGATTCAGTGCGCTATTACCCACTCTGTAATGCTTGCATCGAACGTATTGAGGTGCCTGCTGTTGGGGACGTGACACCGGAACCGAATACAATTATCGTTTGATACGTAATCCGAATATCGGATTTATATATACTTAAGAACAACATCAGTAACAATAAAGGCGCGCTTCTAAGCGCGCCTTTTTCTTTAGTAAGAAGGAAATTCCTGATCTTTCTTAGTTTCAATTCCCTTCAAACGGGAAAGGCTTTCCGAACGCGGTTGGGATTTTGCGAAATGAATTATATCGGAAGAGTTTCAATTCCCTTCAAACGGGAAAGGCTTTCCGAACGAGGTCATTGGCAAAAACGGGACTGCGCTTCTGGGACAGTTTCAATTCCCTTCAAACGGGAAAGACTTTCCGAACAAACATCAGGCAGAATCCCAAGGCGAAAGTCACGGGTGAGTTTCAATTCCCTTCAAACGGGAAAGGCTTTCCGAACATTTAGGTAAGAAGACTTATGCAAAGTCCGCTCAGGTGTTTCAATTCCCTTCAAACGGGAAAGGCTTTCCGAACACTTCTATACCAAGATGCTCTTGCAGCACGGTTTGGAAGTTTCAATTCCCTTCAAACGGGAAAGGCTTTCCGAACTAATATGAAAAAGGTTTTGCTTGCATTTGGAGGAGTAGTTTCAATTCCCTTCAAACGGGAAAGGCTTTCCGAACTAACCTTCCGAAAAGTGGTGCGTTGTACCGCACCACTGTTTCAATTCCCTTCAAACGGGAAAGGCTTTCCGAACTGAACTCAGTGAATATACTGAGGGAATCAGGGTACTTTTGTTTCAATTCCCTTCAAACGGGAAAGGCTTTCCGAACACTCCCAAGAGCAACCTAAAAAGCGGGCTTCACCGAGGTTTCAATTCCCTTCAAACGGGAAAGGCTTTCCGAACAAACGACAACGGTCACAACGACAACGGTTTTGAGTTTCAATTCCCTTCAAACGGGAAAGGCTTTCCGAACTTTTTAAAGGGGGGTCAAAAATGAGCCATTTGAAAGAAGTTTCAATTCCCTTCAAACGGGAAAGGCTTTCCGAACAGCACCCCTTCCGAACCCTGTCACAGTGCGGGCTAAATTAGCCAAAACCAAACGCGACGATTTTTGAGACTTTTTTAAAACCTAAATTTTACCTAAAACCGCTCTAAACCCGCATGAACACTGAACCAAACGCGAAATATTAGGAAGATGTCTCTTGAATCCAGACTCCATCTATGTTCATGAGCAATTTTAGCTGCGTCTTCACTTGATCAGTGAATCGCGTTTGGGTTTATACAAAGTATACCTTAAAATATGCAGAAATGTCAAGTATTTCGGATTTTTTAATTGTTGATAAAAGGACAAAATAAAAGATGGAAGGATAGTCCTCTTCCATCTTTCTACTGTTACAGTGGAATATATTCGCTAAGCACGCATGAGAAAAGGTTTGTATGCCGCGTCTTCACCTCTAATCACGCGTGCCAAATGCCTGACTTGAAGCTCAATACAGCGAAGGTAGGTCGTTTTCTCGTTGCGCGTAGGGTGTTGAAACGTCTGTTGCATCCGACCATAGTACCCAGTAAGGAATCGATCAAGTGCTTCCTTAGTGAAACGGATACCTTTGTTAGTCTGATCGAAGTCTTCAGGACGTACTCGGTTGTTGTTGACAAGTGAAAGCACATATCCATCAACAATAATTTGTCGGAATTCCTCCATTAGATCCGAAGCTAATGCGGCGTGTCCGTGCTTTGGTTGATGAAAATAACCACTAGTACGGGTCTAATCCGACCACGTTGATGAATGTGTAAACGTGGTTGTGCAGGAGTGTGTAGCCGAGTGAGAGCATGGCGTTAATTGGGTCTGGTGGTGGACGGAATTGGCGGGTTGTAAACCCCCAATCATGTTTCAGAAATTGTCGGAATGCGCGATAGTGTGCAGCGGCACCCACGCCTTCGTATCCGAGAAGTGATTCTAAGTTCTCCGCACGTTCAAGTTTTTCTAAGGTTTGACGCACAGAACGTATTGCCGATTTCACCGCAGCATTTTGGGTACGTTGCCGTTGAGAAAACCGGATAGCGTTCATAAGACCGAACCATTAGCGTCAATTTAGGGGTCCCCAACCCGGTAGGTGCGGTTTGATGAAGATTAAAAAATAAATTCGGTAATTTTCTAACCATAGACATCTTGTTTTATGTTTTTCTTGTGTGAGGTCCATTATCTGGTTGTCTGAATCGCGGAGGGCACGGCGGACACAGAAGACGCGGAAAATGCTTTTGTGTCTCGGACATTTGCTTTCGCCAGAGACGGGTCGGTAACAAAGAATCTCTTAATTCCGCGTAATCCGCGTTCTCTGCAATAATCCGCGATTCAGACAGAAAAGAGATCAGAATTACCGAATTAATAAATTAATCTTCATTAACCGCACCGGAACTTGTGAAATATGCGTCCGACAACCATTTTCGCAAACGACACGGGGCGGTTCGGAAACCGAACCAACCGGACCTGGAGGATCACTAAATTGACACCTATGGGTTTCGCTTCACTCTACCCGACAGACAATAGAAACTCTCAGTAATACGCATCAACTGACAATTCTTAAAACTAAATAGCCCTACTCTGAGGAATCAGATTATTGACTTAAAATCCTTTTTTTGATAAGATAACCGAAGTATTTGTTCTGTTCAAACGGAACTGTCTTTGAAGTTCACTTCAAGATAACCTCAGATAAAATTCATCTAACCTTCAGAATTAGGGAGATATGACACATGCAACGCACCTATCCAATGTTATTCAAAACCCCTTGTAGTTTCTTAGTCATAATGGCAATTTCGGTACTACTCGGTGTAATTTCCTCAGATGCAGCAGTTGATAAAAACACTGTTGCTGTTTGGCTATTTGAGGAAGGAAGTGGGAAGATCGTAAAAGATGCTTCTGGAAATGGGCACGATGGCGAATTTACCGGTAGCCTCCAATGGGTAAAAGCGAGATCTGGAACAGGATTAGAATTTCCCGGTGATGGCAGCGGTTACATCGTTGTTGATTCCACAAAAAAACTGGAGTTAGAAACACTTAGTATTGAAGCATGGGTTAAAGTAAAAGAACCTACGGGCAAATGGCAGGGAATTCTCTGCAAGCAAGAAGCGGGATGTACTGATAGAAACTACGGGATATGGGTTCAGGTAGACCAGAAAGTACTACATGCACAAATCGGTGCAAATGGCGTATGTGCATTCAATATGAATGGCACCACGGAAATTACCGACAATGTTTGGCATCACCTCGCTTTCACTTATGATGGTGATATGGGGCGACTTTACGTTGATGGACAATTAGAGACCGAGAAACCCAATAGTAATTCGTTTCAGAGTAACGCTCCAATTACCATTGGAGTGCCGAATGTTGACAATCAGAACGGTTTGCTGGGTGTTATTGAAGAGATACGTATTTCTAACATTGCGAGAACACAAAATGAAATAAAAAAGGCTATGGATGTTGGTTTGGCAACCATTCTCAATGTTGAACCCAATGGAAAACTCACGACACGATGGGCATATATTAAACAAGTCCAATAGATTGAAAAGGAACAGAACAACTTGAGGACATTAAAGTATACATTATTATTGCTATTCTGTATAACAACACTTGCATTTGCACAGGGACTGCCGTTAGCGGAGCCAGAGGATGTTGGTGTTTCTGCTGAACGTCTGGAACGTATCCGTCCTGTGATGCAAAGTTACGTTGACAAAGGACAGTTACCGGGGTTTCTGACTGTTGTTGCGAGAAAAGGGAAAGTCGTCCATTTTGAAACCATCGGCATGCGGGATGTTGAGAACAACAAACCCGTTGAACCCGATACGATATTCCGCATCTATTCAATGTCAAAACCGATTACAAGCGTTGCTGTGATGATGCTATACGAGGAAGGGCATTTTCAACTCGGCACACCAGTATCAAGGTTTATTCCTGAATTTAAAAACATGAAGGTCTATAACGGAGATCAGACAGAAATTTTAGATGCAAAGAATAGGATTACAATTAAACATCTCCTTATGCACACTTCTGGTTTGACCTACGGCTGGGGTAATAAACCTGTTGATCAAAAATACAGAGAGGCAAAAATTTTTGAACCTGGCTCAACACTCGCTGATTTTGTGAAAAAACTTGGTAACATTCCTCTCGTCCACGAACCGGGTGAAAAATGGACATACGGCGTATCTGTTGATGTCCTCGGCTACCTTGTGGAGGTCATTTCGGGTATGCCGTTTGAGGAATTCCTTCAAACGCGTATCTTTAAACCACTCGGCATGGCAGACACCGCTTTTTCTGTTCCGTTAGATAAGGTTGATAGATACGCAGCATTATACAGACCTAACCAAGAAGGTGGACTGAAACGGGAAGGGAATGGACCACTCTCTAAAGATGCCCATAGTTTTTTCCCTTCCGGAGGTGGCGGACTCGTCTCAACTGCTTCAGATTACATGCGGTTTGCTCAGATGCTACTCAATGGTGGTGAATTAGATGGAGTCCGTATATTAGGAAAGAAAACGGTTGAACTCATGCGCTATCCTCATCACGAGGATTGGTTTGGACTCGGTTTTTCTGTGGTCACCCGCAAGAATCCACCGAATACTCTGGATTCTGTAGGAAATTATGGATGGAGTGGTGCAGCAGCAACCACATTTTGGATTGATCCACAAGAAGATCTGATCGGCTTGCTCATGACACAACTTCGCAATAACCGTTACCCATTTCACCAACAATTTAAGGTGTTGACCTATCAGGCATTAACTGAGTAAAAAAGTTGTTCATAAACCAGAGTAGTTAATGGGTTTATGGTAGATTTTAGAATTACTTGGACGTTTGGTAGGTGCGGTTTCCTAATCGCACCTTATGCGTCAATTTAGCGTTCCTCCAGGTCCGGTAGGTGCGGTTTGTAACCGCACCATAGGCGTCAATTTAAGGAAAGAACTCGTTTGTAGTCGCGCAATTCATTGCGCCTCTTATATTCAAAGAAAAGAGGCGCAATGAATTGCGCGACTACGAACGCTGATATTCTCGTCCTTTGCGTTATTTGAGATGTTGATACAAAAAGGTGCAGTTAGGAAACCGCACCATAGGCGTCAATTTAGGGGTCCCCAACCCTGTAGGGGCGGTTTCTAACCGCTTAGCCCCACCCCGGTAGGTGCGGTTTGTAACCGCACCGGATTCTGTGGAGTATGTGCGGGATAACGGTTTCCGCGAACGAATCGGTGCGGTTACAAACCGCACCTACCGGACCTGGAGGAACGCTAAATTGACGCCTATGGTGCAGTTAGGAAACCGCACCTACCAGAGGGTGTTCACATATTTGTATACTTCACAATAGTTTGTTGAAAGTTGATAGACATTTATCAAATAGGAGATTTTGATGACAGTAAATGAAGGGTTGCCGCGCGCGGCAACCGAAGATGTTGGTATGTCCGCAGCGCGGTTAGAGCGAATCACACCAGCCATGCAACGGTGGGTAGACGATGGGAGAATCCCTGGCGCATTGACTATGATAGCACGTGAAGGTAGACTTGTCCATTTTGAAAAATTTGGAATGCAGGATGTTGCTTCGTCTAAACCGATAGAATTCAATACCATCTTCCGCATCTATTCAATGACAAAACCGATTACCAGCGTGGCAGTGATGATGCTCTATGAAGAAGGGCATTTTCAACTCAATTCACCCGTATCCGAATTTATTCCTGCCTTCAAAGACATGAAGGTTTACGCGAATCATGGCGATGCTATTGTTGATGCAGAGCGAGAGATGACTATCAAACATCTCCTCACACATACTTCCGGTCTCATCTATGGTGGCGACTGGGTACATCCAATCAATGATCGCTATAGAGAAGCAAACTTTTTCAGTGGTGACCTTGAGCACATGGTTACAGAACTTGGAAATATACCCCTTCTGCATCATCCGGGTGATTCATGGAATTACGGCATGTCTACAGATGTACTCGGCTATCTTGTTGAGGTAGTTTCGGGTATGCCGTTTGCAGAGTTCTTGAAAAAGCGAATTTTTGAACCTTTGGGCATGGTAGACACGGACTTTTCTGTTCCAGAAGAAAAAGCTGACAGATATGCAACATTATATGAACCCGCTGAAGATGGCGGTATTCAGGTGATTGAAAATGTGCCTGTTTCAAGTGGTCCCCTTAGTTTTTTCCACGCAGGTGGTGCAGGATTGCAGTCAACTGCTGCAGATTACCTTCGGTTTTGCCAAATGATGCTCAACGAAGGTGAACTTGACGGTGCCCGTTTACTCGGAAGAAAAACGGTTGAACTTACTACAATGAATCATATTCCTGAAGATTGGCAACCGTTGTGGAAAACAGGAAGCGGATTTGGATTGGGATTTGCTGTTGTCACCGATGTCGCAAATACACATACCCTCGGTTCGGAAGGCACTTATAGTTGGGGTGGTCTTGCAAGTACCACATTTTGGATTGATCCTGTGGAAGAATTGGTCGCAATTCTGATGACGCAATTAATCGGTGATAATCCTTTCCATGCCCAATTCCGTGTGCTAACTTACCAGTCTATTACTGATTAGAGGGAGTCTCTTGTCCGTTCGGAGATGGGTAATTTATTCACAACCGATTTCCCGACAAACTTGGATAAAACAATGCATCTTATTCAGTTAGAAAATGTTCACAAACATTTTGGCGATTTCACCGCCGTTGCCGACATCTCATTCAGTATTGAAAAAGGGTGTATATACGGATTGCTCGGTCCTAACGGTGCAGGTAAAACGACGACGCTCCGCATGATAATGGACATTATCGCGCCAGATTCCGGCAAAATTACGTTCAGCGAGAACCGCCAGATCAAAAATTTCTTGGACCGCATCGGTTATCTGCCGGAAGAGCGCGGACTTTACCGAAAAATGAAGGTGCAGGACGTAGTCGTTTTTATTGCCGAATTAAAAGGCATGCGTAAACGTGAGGCAATAGGTGAGGTTGAAAAGTGGCTGGAGAAAATGCAACTATCCGAATGGGCAAACAAGCGGGTTAATGAACTCTCAAAAGGAATGGCACAGAAGATCCAGTTCATCACAACAGTGCTGCATAAACCGGAATTAATCATCTTGGACGAACCCTTTTCTGGACTTGACCCAATTAACATGACGCTTCTCAAAGATTTGATGCTTGAACTCCGAGATAACGGTGCCACGATTATCTTCTCAACCCACGTGATGGAGCAAGTCGAAAAATTGTGTGATCGCATCTGCCTTATCCATCAAGGCGAAATTTTGCTTGAAGGTGAACTCCGCACAATTAAGCAGAGTTTCGGGAAAAGTTCAGTGGAAATTGGGTACATCGGTAGCATTGAACCAATTCGCAACTCACCATGGATCCAAGGCTGCAACGATTTTGGACAGTACGCTGAGGTCAAGCTGAAGACTCCAGAGGACTATCGTCCATTTCTCCGCGAACTGGTTGAGAAAGGCGTTGATGTGACAAAGTTTGAATTAATGGAGCCAACGCTGCATGATATTTTCGTCCGCAGTGTTGAAGCACACGGAGGAACGGTGCAAGATGTCGAATAAAATTCTCACTGTCATCAAACGTGAATACATGACGCGTATTAAATCTAAGGCATTTATTGTCTCTTTATGCCTTATGCCAGTGTTGATGTGCGGGTTGGTGTTCTTGTTCGGTTTTCTCACGACCAGGCTATCTCAAACCAAAGAGATGAGAAAATTTGCAGTTGTTGACGAGACGGGTGAAATCTTTGCACAGATGCAAGCAGCTATCGCGAGGCATCGGGCATTTCAACATAAAGGGGAACTCGTCTATCAACTGCATGAGGAGTCTGCTACGACAGAAGATGCAAAAATCGCACTCAGGAAGCGTGTGAACACAAAAGGTCTCTACGCCTACCTTGAAATCCCAAAGGATGTTTTTGAAAACGGTGAGATAAGATTCTATGCCAGAACAACGACCAATTTTGAGGTGCAAAGTGCGTTCCACCGTATCATTTCAGATATCGTTCGTGACAAACGATTTGCCGAGAGTGGTTATTCTCAGCGCGAAGTCAGCCGACTCATGCGCTCCATCAGATTCAACGCTTACGCTATTAAGAGTAGTAAAGATAAAACTGGCGGCACAGAAGTTGAAAGTTCAATAGAAACGGGCGCGCGGATCGGACTCGGATACGTCCTCGTTTTTGTGCTTTACATGTTTGTGCTCATCTATGCAAACTCCATTATGCGGAGTGTGTTAGAAGAAAAAACAACACGAATTGTTGAGGTGATCGTTTCGTCAATAAAACCGCATCAACTTCTACTCGGTAAACTCGTGGGTGTCTGCTCTGTTTGTATAACAATGTTCGCTATCTGGGTGCTGTTCGGTGTCCTACTGGTGATGAACATAGACCCGCTGCTCGGAATCTTTGGCATTGATAGCCTTCCGATGCAGCTTGTCGGAGTCATTGAAACCGTCAAAGAGAGTAGTGTCGGAGTGCTTATCTACTTTTTCATCTATTTCATCATCGGTTTCTTTATGTATTCTACGTTGTATGCAGTTGTCGGAGCAATTTGCAACAGTGAGGAGGAGGCACAGCAGATAGTGGGACCGCTCACAATGCTTATCATGGTGCCATTTATCATGATGTTCCAATTATTTAGAGTCCCCGATTCGACATTAAGTATCCTGCTCTCGCACATCCCATTTTTCTCGCCGATACTCATGTTCATGCGCATCAACGTGCTGATGCCGCCTTTATGGGAAATTTTGCTGAATATCTTGTTGATGTGCGCGACTGTTCTGTTTGTTATATTTGTCTGCGGGAAAATTTATCGTGTTGGCATTCTAATGTACGGCAAACGCCCAACGTTGAGAGAATTATGGCAGTGGAGCAAGTATTAAATGTTCAAGACATCTTCAGGTAAACAAGGATTCCAATCCAACGTTTAGATGCGTCCACAGTAAGGAGATTAAACTATGATGCAGATTGCAGTCGTTACCGGAGAACACGGATTTCGAGAAAAGGATTTTGACGCAGTCTTTAAAAGTATGGAAGGCATTGCGTTTGTTCGAGAAGATTTGGACATCTTTGTGGAAGACCCAAAACAGAATGAATACGACACCGTTGTCTTTTATAACTTCCACCGTCCATATCCGACAGAGGACCAAGCAAAGGCAATTTTGGGTCTTGCAGAACGGGGACAAGGTATCGTCATTCTGCATCACGCAATCCTTGCCTTCCCAGAATGGAGTGCTTATTCTGAGATGTGTGGAATAGACGAACGGGCTGATTTCGACTACTCGCCGCGGGAGACGTTACAGGTGCAAATCGCTGATTCTACACATCCTATTACTGAAGGAATGACCGATTGGGAGATGGGCGATGAAACCTATATCATGAAGTCAGCAGGTGATGACAGTTCCATACTTTTAACGGTTAATCATCCGAAAAGCATGGACGTGTTAGGTTGGGCGCGTGAATATGGAAATTCTTGCATTTTTTGTCTACAGAGCGGACATAACGACGTCACCTATTCTAATCCGAACTTCAGGGAGGTATTGCGGCGCGGCATTACGTGGTGTGCCAAACTATAAAGAGCAAACAGTGAAACTCCGCATTTTTTCTTTCCACCACCAGTTCCGTATTGCAACAACTTGTGTTATTCTCTTACTTTCAACGATATTTGTAAACACTGATAAAGGAAAAACGATGGCGTATACTTCGTATTCAGTATCTCAAACGTTCAATGGTTTTCGAGTATATTACTTAGAACAAGATGGAAAAGCCATCGCCGAAATTGTTCCAGCACTCGGAAATAACTGCTACGCGTTTAGAGTAACGGATGGGGAGAGATGGATTAACTTGATAGATCCACCACCGGATTTGGCTACGTTGAAAGAACGTCCTACTGCTTTCGGCAATCCGATTCTTTTTCCTTTTCCCAATCGAATCCGGAATGGAAAATGGGAGTTTGAGGGGAATACTTATCAGTTTGACAAATCACCAGAATCACCTACGACTATACACGGGCTGCTGTTGAACCGTCCATTTCAAGTTGACAAACACGAAGCTAATGAAAACGGTGCAACTTTGGTATGCTCGCTTAATTCTCAAGATTTTCCTGATGTCAGTAGACAATACCCATTTCCTTTCATAATTGAGATAACCTATACTCTCAAAGACGCAATGTTGACAATGGGAATTGTTATCAAAAACACGGGAGAGAGAAATATGCCAATGGGATTCGGTATTCATCCCTATTTCAGCACCAACCTTACAGGTACAGCGGATGCGTCGAAAGCAGTGATTACAGTTCCTGCCAACAAATATTGGGAATTGGACGATGTCCTGGTCCCAACCGGTAAACAGCACGATGTCTCAGGAACGCTTGATCTACGCGATGGACAACCTTTTGCCAAATTGAAACTTGATCATGTTTTCACAGATGTCCAATTGGTTGACGGTGTAAGTCGGTGCCGCATTGAAAATCAAGATACGGGATACGGTATGATTATGGAGTCGGATGCGCAATTTAGAGAACTGGTTGTCTACACGCCACCCGGACGGGAGGCTATCTGTTTTGAACCGTATACCTGTCCGACAGATGCTATCAATTTAGAGGCGAAGGGTATTCCTGCGGGTGTTATTGTTTTAGCACCGAAAGAGACGTTTTCTGCCGCCGTTCGGATACTACCTATATTACCAAAGTCGGATAATAGTAATGGAAATTAAAATGAGAACTTTTGCACTACTGCTCTTTTCTATTCTGATTCTAATTACGACTCCATGCAGTGCTATCTTTGAAGGAACTGCCAATGCAGACATCTTTATCAGAATATATGAGCAACGGGGTGACTTCGGCAAACTTGCCCTATGGCACGAAGCTGCTGCAGAATGTCTCACGCTAATTTCTGTTCCAATGAACGAGATCGCCCGAAACTACTACAAACGAAACGGGTATGATATATGGGTAGAACGCACAGAAAAAGAGAGGTTAGAAATTCAGGAACAACGTCGTATTCATCTCAAACGTGCAGAAGCTGCATGGGAGAAATCAAAATCATCTGAGATAATCCTTAACGCTGAACGCGAAAAGATAGCAAAGTTTATTAAGGTATGGCTACCACACTATCCAGATAGGTTTTATAACTTTGGTATTTACGCAACCTTTATTCGAGAACAACAAGAACGTGCTGAACAGAAAAAAGACTACGCAAAAGTACTACGACTTGAAGCTGATGCAGCTGATATGTGCGCAGCACTATACCATAAAATACCAATAAAATATGGATTGAAAAACTATGAGAAGCATCAAGACATATATCTCAAACATGCCGCCCTACTACGGACACTTGCGGAGCAATCTCTAAAGGCGTTACCTTCTGTAGTAATTCGCGGTAAACAGATACAACTTCAGCAGCCTAAATCTCAAATATCACCCAATAGAAAAACGGTAGAAACACTTAATATCGCAAAATCCGATCTGCGAGTCAAAACTGCATTGGCAGGTCAAAAAGGTGTTCGTGAATATGCATGGTTTCAAGGATTTGCTTGGACAGTCAGTTTCTATAACCATAGTTGGGGGAATCTCGCTATTGCCATCATTGACGACAAAACCGGAAAAGTTTTAGACGTCCTGGAAGGCGAACCTGAGACAGATAATCTCCATCTTCTGGATTAGCATCGTGTCATAGCACCCACCACCTAAAGGCGGGGCTTGTGCTTCACAGACAACAACAATCCCGAAGGATTGACGGACATCATCTCCACATGGGGTTCTAAGCAGCCCCTAAGTATGTTGATAGCAGCATTGATGTCTCTGTCGTGGTGTGAACCACATTGAGAGCAAATCCACTGCCTATCTGAAAGAGCAAGATTATCGTTTTTGTGTCCGCAGTTGCTACAAGGTTTTGTTGTAGCTGTCCACTGTCCGATTTGATGGAACTCACGATTATGTTTGAAACATTTGAACTTCAATATCTCAACAAACTGATAGAAGGCAAGGTCAGAGACTTTACGTCCCCAAAGCCTTTTCATACCGTCAAGGTTCAGCGTTTCGGTTGCGATGGCGTCAAACCTTCGGCAAAGGTCGGTGGCAAGTTTCCAATGCCAGTCTCTACGTTGGTTGCTGACTTTGCTATAGAGTATAGCGAGTGCTCTGACAGCACGCCACCAGTTATTAGAACCTTTGACTTTACGAGATACCGCTTTATTGAGTTGCCGAAGTGCGTTCAAGGATTGTTTCAAGAATTGTGGGCTCTGTCCCTTTTCACCAGTGCTAAGCGTCAAAAAGGTTTTCAATCCAAAGTCTATCCCTACGCTCTTACCCGTAGCAGACAAGACTTCTTTGCTTGTGTCATCAGTGATAATATAAAGCCAGTATTCTCCTGCAGCGTCTCGGAGGATTTGGACATAGCGGACATTACCTTGACAGTCGCGGTGCTGATGGAAAGAATACCAGATACGGTCAAACTTCAAAGATTGTGTCTTATCATCCCACGTTTTGAAAGAGATACGGAGACGCCCATTCTCAAGTCTGTATCCTGTTGGAAACTTAGCAGAGCGCATCTTGTGTGGTTTTTTCACTTTAGGCAGACCCACCTTTTTGCCACCATTCTTTTTATAGACAAAAAAGCGTTGGTAAGCAGTGTCAAGACGGATGATAACAGCGTCAAGTGTGTCTCTTGGTATCCAAGCCCAGTGTTTTTTAGTCCGGTTGAGCAACTTCGTCAAATGCGGTTGCAGACGATACCTGCCAGCATATTTACCATAAATGCGGAAGTAGCGTTGCTCAAGACGCAGGAAGTGATTATGCACCTCTGCCAAATCGTCAAGCATATTACCCAAACGTTTGTTTTTACCATGATTGCGTATCTTGTGTTTGTAGGTGCGCATCGCTTATATCCTTCAGCATCGCTCCTGATACAATTTAGTGGTGGTAGAGACCTTGTTTTGCAACAAGGATTGTATTCTCTACCAACGATGCTGATATAGTATAATACAAATTGGCATTATTTGTCAACAAAAAAAGAGCGGGCTTTCCTCCCCTACCTGAAGGCAGGGGTCTCCAGCCCGAAGATTAGATGAATCAGCAAACACATTCAAAAATTCTGCCCATTTTGGTTCTTTTGACTGTCGGGATAATTAGTTATTGTACTACCGTTGGGAATACTACACCACCTGATATTACCCCTGGAGAATTATTAATTCGTCTTACACCAGAAGCATTTTCGGATCTGCAGTGTCTAAAAGCCAAATCGCCAATAGAAGCATTGTATGTAAAACATAATGTAGATTCCATAAAATCTGTCTTTCCCTTTTCAACTGGATTAGATAAGCATGCTGCCAATCTACAGCGCACATATCTCGTAAGGTTCTCACTGACTGCAGATCTATCTGCACTAAAAGCAGCATTTGAGGAGAGCGAACTTATTGAGGCAGCAGCGTTTAATTATCTTCGTCCAACATTGGCAGATGAAATTGTTCCCAACGACCCAAGATTTCCTGAGCAGTGGAGTCTGCCGTTGATAAAGATACAACAAGTGTGGGCATTTGAAAAGGGCAACCGAGATGTCGTAATTGCAATCATTGATTCTGGTATTGATTATAGGCATGATGATCTCGCATCCAAAATATGGGTTAATCCAAATGAGATTCCCGATAATGGATTAGATGATGATGAAAATGGTTATATTGATGATGTGCACGGATGGGATTTCACCGATGCCCCTAACCTACAGGCTGAAGGTGATTTCACAGAGGGTGATAATGAACCGATTGATGGATCTGGACACGGAACGCACGTCGCTGGCATCGCAGGTGCAATGCCAAACAACGGTGTCGGAATTGCGGGTGTAGCGTGGAATTGCCCTTTAATGGCGGTGCGCGCAGGACTCTCCATTGGTGGGAGTTCTCGCTTGCAGGATGATGACTCAGCGGCTGCAATTGTTTATGCAGCAGACAACGGTGCAAGCATCATAAATATGAGTTGGGGCAATGCGCAACGTTCCTTTGTAATCCAAGATGCTATTGATTATGCGTATGCGCGAGGTGTCGTGTTAATAGGTGCAGCGGGGAATTCTGGGGAAGCCGAGAGTATTTTTCCTGCGGGATACCGTAAAGTTATCTCGGTTGCATCAACGAATCAACATCGACAAAGGTTCTACCGATCAAATTTCGGTGCGTCTGTGGACATTTACGCGCCCGGGAATGCAATCTTAAGCACACAAATTGACAATGACTATCGTATTCTTACTGGGACATCTATGGCTGCACCACACGTCGCAGGTATCGCAGCGTTAATGCGTTCAAAACGACCAACCCTTACCCACGAAGAAGTACGGCAGATACTCATCAATTCCGCGAATGTTGTTTTACAAAAGGACAGTGATGAACCTGATCCGAAACTTGTTGGTGCTGGTACCGTCAATGCCGAACGCGCTCTGTTAGCAAGTGGTGCCTTACAATCACGAATTCATGCACCAGAAACAAACAGTGGGGCAATGAATTCAATAACATTTATGGGTACCGCAACAGGTTATAAGTTTGAGTCGTGGCAACTATTTTATGGTAGCTCTACTGTCCCGACAACATTTGTTCCGTTTACTGAACTTGTATTGACGCAGAAAGTCGCTGAAAAGTTAGCAGAATGGGATACCGCGACTGTCCCTGAAGGTGTTTACACTGTGCGTCTTGTTGTCACTGGAAGAGATGGCAATCAGACACACGATCAGGTTGTATTGACGGTTGACCGGACTCCCCCTGATGTTTTTTCTATCACTGCAACTGAAACACTTTACAAAAACAGTTCTGCTACGATTTTCACTTGGGCGACAGACGATGTAACACGTAACACCTTCTATTACCGTCAGGTAGGTCAAATCGTTCCCTTTGCATCTATTGAGGAAAGGGAACTCGGTAAAGAACATCTCTTTTCACTCGGTTTGAAAACTGGTCATTACCAGTATTACATTGTAGCACAGAACACTGTGGGCTTAAAAACAGTTGACGACAACAACGGGGAGTACTACACAATTGACGTGATCGGCGGTTCAATTTCACCGAACGGATTCGTTGAGACCGATGTTGATATTCCACCTCTGCACATCGCAAGTGTTATTGCTGATTTTGATAAGGATGGATTAGTCGAACTTGTTGGTACTACGTTTTCAGGGACATCTGAAGGTCAACTTTCCGCGCCGTATAGCCTCGTTATTTATGAACGTTCACCAACTGGCAAGTATAAACTTGTACATTCAATTTCCGATAGTGCAGCTATAGCAGATTCTGGCGAGATTTTGAATTCAGCAATTGATTTGGAAACGTTCACACCGTGGTTAGTAGATGATGCGGACAACGACGGTTTGCAAGAGATCTTTGCTAGAGACAAAGAGCGAGCCTTTCTACTTGAAAGCATTACACCTAATGGGTATCCTTCTCAAATTGTCTGGGAGACTCCGTTTATTTCGAGTGGAAAAATTGCAGACCTTGATGGTGATGGTAGAAAGGAAATTGTTGGAATTGATAACAACAA
Source organism: Candidatus Poribacteria bacterium (assembly GCA_965237835.1). GTDB lineage: Bacteria > Poribacteria > WGA-4E > WGA-4E > WGA-3G > MSPOR6. The sequence continues at coordinate 5,156,461 of OZ250160.1, forward strand.
CAAGCGGATTCTCATCTTTGGGAATAGAGGGAACAACCTATATGACAGGGTTGCCGAGTTAGATAATGAATCCGAAGGTAATAATATTTTTGCGCGACACATGGTAATTGATGACTTCAATGTTGATGGAAATGTTGACTTGGTGTTTGGCGATAGTGAAGGTGAACTGTTCATCTATTCCGCTACAGCAAATAACAATTATCAAAAAACGTGGCAAACCCAACTTAATATTGATAAGGTATTACTGATAAACTCTGGAGATGTGACAGGAGATGGCATACCGGAGTTGGTTGTCGGGGGCACAGTATCACCACCAGATGTGACTTCTGTTTCACCTATATGGAAGTTTCTCGTTTTGACATATTTGTCTGGCAAGTATGTACTGCTCTGGGAACAAGCGATCGCACCGTATCGACTAAATGGAAATAGCATTGCTATAAGCGATCTTGACGGAGATGGGCAAAATGAACTTGTCGTTATGACATATCCGAACTTATACGTGATGAAGTGGGATGGCAATAGATTCATACCTACATATCATCAAGAAGTCGATGAAACACCTGTTCTCTTTGCAGCAGATCTAAACAGTAATGGATTTCACGAACTTTACGTTAACCATGAAGAGAGGTTAAGTTATATTGAATCTGTTTTTGCGGATGATGGCAATTCTGTTGCTACACTCACACCATGGGACGTTTTTGCCACACCTTTAACATCAAAAGTAGTTCAGATTAAGTGGGAAACTATAGAAAAGACAGCAATACCAACTCTATTTACTGTCTATCGTGCAGATGGGGAGAAAAGTGATGCTCCTGCTAACAACAAGTTTGAAGCAATCGCTCAGAATCTCGCGTCTACCAATTACTTAGACAGAACAGTTGAGACAGATAAAACCTTCTGGTATGCCATCACAGCGAAGGGAAAGACAGGTATAGAAACAGAACGAACTGAGGCGGTCTCAGCAACGCCGCGCCTTGCTCCAAAAATTGTAAGTGCTGCCTATATACCTCCCAATTGGGTGATAGTCACCTTTGATAGGGAGATGAACACAACCATTAGTGATGCACGTCGGTTTCTACTACGAAAACCTAATCAACTGAGTGGACTCAGACCGATGTCCGCTATCCGTGACAGAATGGGAACACGTGCACTCTTAGCCTTTGATACAGATAGTCTGCAATCTTTTATTGCTGTTCCAACAAACCGGTATGAGATTACCGTGTCCAACGTAGCCGATATTGATGAAAACCAGATTCGAGCCGCTACCAGTTTAGTTGAAATCCGACAGAGCGATGTTAAAACTGAAGTGAAAGATTTCACGAAGCTGCGTGTTTATCCGAACCCTGTCCGTCCGAATTTATCAGACAAAGGCACAATTACCTTTGATAAAGTGCCTATCGGCACCCACATTCAAGTATTCACTCCTAAAGGAGAACTGCTTGAGAACCTGAACGTCACTGAAAGCGATGGAAACCGCAAAGAGTGGTGGTTGACAAACGGTAACATCGGTGATGTCGCTTCTGGTATCTATATCTATATACTTGAATTTGAGACACAGAAAAAAGTTGGGAAGATTGCTGTGATTAAGTAAGGATGGTTATCGGTTTTATAGTTATAGTAAGTAACTGATAACCAAAAGCAACTATGGACAATTTCATTCTTATCGTAAACCCAATATCCGGCAAAGGCAAGGCGAAAGCTGCTGCTGAGCAAGCACACGCCGCACTCACTGCAGCGAACCATAAAGGTGAGATGAAATTAACGACCGGGACAGGCGATGCTAAACGTTTTGCACACGAAGCGGTGTCAAATGGGATTCGATGGGTGATTGCATGTGGGGGTGATGGTACACTTCACGAAGTTGTCAACGGTATAGCAACCGTCCCTGATGTCACCTTAGGATTAATTCCGTGTGGTCGAGGCAATGATTTGGCGACTGCTTTTGGCATTCCACAAAAACCGCAGCACGCCATTCAGACATTGTTAAATGGCAAAACCATGCTTACCGATTTAGGTCGCGTCCGCTCAGAAAATGGAAGTGAGCACTTTTTCACGACGATAACGACTTGTGGTTTCGATACGGAGGTTAGTCGGCGTGCTGCGTCTCGTACTACCCCATTTTCAGGGACTGCCTCCTACGTCTATGCTGCTGTAGCAACAGTGTTCAAATACAAGTGTCCGTTCGTCCGAATAGAGGGTGATTTCGGCATCTATGAAGACTCAATTTTGCTCGCTGCAACGGGCATTACAAGTAGTTATGGCGGCGGATTTAAGATTGTCCCAAACGCCTGCCATGATGACGGACTTTTTGACCTATGTATCATTCATCCTGTCCATCCTTTTACAATACTCCGACTAATGGTTACCCTATTCTGGGGTGGTCATGTCTCTCATCCTGCAGTAGAAATCCATCAGACCCATAGTTTGAAGATTGAGACTGATCCAGTGGTTATGCTTTATGCCGATGGAGAACCGATGTGTGAAACACCTGCCACGATCGAGATAATCAAACAAGGTCTCACTATTCTTGTGCCATCATAGGGGTTTTGTCTATTCAATTGGCTGAACGCTATCCCGTAGGTTGAGTCAGGGCTATTTAGTTCTCCGAATATTTAGATTTTCTATTTAAGACTTTCCTCTGTAGGAGCGATCTCCGAATCGCGACTTTTCGGATAAAATGGACAAAAAGTCTAAAACTAAATAGCCCTGAGGTTGAGTAGAGCGGAGCGAAACCTATAGACGTCAAGTTAAGCGATTTAGTTGTAGCGCAAACTGTATGAAGTTAAATAAAATAATTCGGTAATTTTTGTTTTTGTGTTATCCTATTGTCCAAGGAGGTATCCGATCATGGCAAAACACCATACGCTTGAACTCAGTGAAACTGAGCGTCAAAAACTCGTTGAACTTCGCGATAAAGGCGAACCGGCTTATCTACGGGAACGGGCTGCTGCCCTGCTAAAAATACACGAGGGCTCTTCTCCTCACAAAGTCGCCCAAAAAGGTCTCTTGAAAAAACGCGACCCCGACACTATCTACACCTGGCTTCGCCGCTACCGAGAAAACGGCATTCAAGGGTTGTCTCATAAACCCGGTCGTGGACGCAAACCTGCTTTTTCACCCAAATCGTCTGAAGAAGCCGAGACGGAGGTCCTCAATACCATCGGACAGGATCCCGGACAGGTCAATGTGCATCAAACGCGCTGGACGCTCCGCACACTTGGAAACATCGTGCCGTGGCTCCACGATGTTTCCGTGCAGGGTATTCATCAAATCCTCTCACGACTGGGTATCAGCTATAAACGCGCCAGAGCATACGTGTGGAGCCCGGATACAGACTACGCCGAAAAAATCGCCCGGATCCAGCAAGTTTTAGAAGAGACCCATCAACATCCACAGACTTCTGTTGTGCTTTACCAGGATGAGTTCGGATTTTACCGACAGCCCACCGTGGCAAAAGACTGGGCACAGACAGGCACGAAAACACCGCTAGCCCGGCAGAGCCATCAACCTGAACAAACTTGTTATGGGATCGGTGCCCTGAACCCACACACAGGAGACGTCGTTTATCAGCAAGTGCCAAGCTGCACGGTTAAGGCACTCCATGCGTTTTATGCCAAGATTTGCCAACGCTACCTAAAGGCAGAACGGATTTATCTGATCCAGGATAATCGTGCGATCCACTTTCACGCCAATCTGATGGAGGCACTTCTACCGCAGGCGGTGTCGTTTAAGAAACCGACACCGCCGAATTGGACAGGGAAACCCTCAAAAAAAATTGGCACACTGGCAGAACTACCGATTGAGATATTGCAACTACTGACTTATGCTCCGTGGACGAATCCGATTGAAAAACTATGGCGATGGGTGCGTCAATCGGTTTTGCATCTTCATCGTCTCAGCGATGACTGGGAGACCCTCAAAAACAAGGTGATCGCATTTATGACACAGTTCAAAGACGGATCGCAGGCATTACTACGCTATGTCGGATTATTACCGAATTAATTTATTGATCTTCATTAACCGCACCGAATCGTTCGCGAAAACGGTTATCGGACGCATATTCCATAAGTTCCGGTGCGGTTGGGAAACCGCACCTACCGGTCCTGGGGCGAATCGGTTTTACCGAATTAAATACTTAAACTTCATATAATTAGGGATAAGTTTTTACTAATTAACGCATTGTGCTAGTTAACATTTGGTATATTTATCTTTCACATGTTTGTCTCGTTTGGGTTTGAATTCCGCAACTTTTTCAATTCACGACCCCATTCAAAGGTATGAGGGAATTCCGATTCCCGACAGGGTATCGCGATTCGGAGATCGCTCCTACAGAATATGAACAGTTGTGAAAAACAACAAAACTATTACGTAACTAGTAGCACAAGTCGTTAATTAGGATGGTATCTCATGCGCTAAAAGTCAAGAAAAATCTACAAAACAAATCGCATTTTCATGGTGTTATACCAAATTAACCCAATTCGTAGCGCGAGGTCCCCGTGCCTCGCAATGCTTGACTTTATCGGAAAACTTTGAATCAAGTTAATATGGTATTATACCTTCTTTATGTTGATTGTTACGTAGGTTCCAGACGATTCTAAAAAATATCAAAGTAAGTTTTAGGAAGGATACCATTTTTATAGATATTTCGCAAGATCTCCACTCAATTCATGATCTGTGACAAAACTTTACACACCGGTATGAAAATTCAATCTTGACAAATCAATCAGATTATGATTAACTATATGTACAACAGAGCCATTCAATTGTCTAGTAATTCTCACCTGATGCTCAGGTCGATCTTCTGTAGGAGCGATCTCCGAATCGCGACCCTCTCTAAAATGTCCTGAAAAACTTGAAAACTGAATGGCTCTGATATGTACAATACAAACTATTGATACATTTCCTTGATATTCAGTGAGATTCTATATATTATATTGAAACGAATGCTGTTAACGCCTAAGCATACAAAAAATATTTGGTAAGACTATGATGCGTTATTATAGGAAAAAAGTGTTGTTATGTCAAAAGAAACATCTAATTCGGCTTCGAGGCAAATTCTCGTTGCTTACTATTCTGTTGTTGTCATTTATATTGAGTGGCAAAATAGATGATTTCATGTGCGGGCAGTTGTCAAGTTATTTTGTCATTTGTGAGACAACTACAATTAAATGCTTGCACAGGAATGCAAATGGTTATAGGCATCTTCCCGATGCGGAGGAAAACCACAGGAGCAGATAATGCCTACAGGACGGATTAAGTATTACAATTTGGATAAAGGATTCGGATTTATTGCACAAGATAGTAGTGAAGAGGACGTCTTTTTACACAGTTCTGCAATTAAACATGCAGATCACGAAGAACTACGTGTTGGGCAACGTGTTAAGTATAACATCGTCGAAGGTGAGAAAGGTTTAGTCGCTAAAAACGTTGAAGTCTTGTTAACACCGACAGAACGGCGGTGGTTGCGACAAGGAAAAACTATTATTCCACGCGGCTACCCTGGGTTTCCATCTCAAAATCAGGATCAGTTTTTTAATAATAGAGAATCCTTCGCTGATAAACCTGATAAGAATAATTTAGACACCAATCCTAAATATACACCACGACGATCAAAGCAAGAATCTCGGAACGGAGCACCTACCACACAAACCGAAACGGTTACGGAAGGGAAGGAACAAACTTCAAGGCAGTTAAGTTTCGGTGACCTATATATCCTCAAACAGATTAATTTTGAAACACCAATGTTTTTTGCCTTATACGATAACGTGCAATTACCCGCTATCGTGTTAGAAATGACACTTTCTGGATTAACACTCAATTGCAACGGCAAAGAAAGGGTTGTGCCGAAAACTGATGTGAAGTATTGTTACAAGGACGTTGATGCTGAAAACGTAATCGCGCTTCTAAGTTATAATGAAGACATTAAGGCGAAGCAGCTCAAATCTGTCCCCTCTCAAGATGAAGTCTATTCCATTGATGCTGAAACAATTCGTCACGCCCGAAAAGATGGGAATTCAATTGAGATAATTCTTCGTGAAGGTGAAATATTTCAAGGTACAGTTGACTGGATCAGTCCGTATGAAATTAAAATAGTGCTAAAAAATGGTTCCAAGATAGTTGTTTTCCAGCATACTATCTGCGAATTTTCTGTAGTAGACGAGGAGAAGTGAAATGGCAACACATACAGACAATGTTATGAATGCTTACCATGAATTGGTTGCGGAGATTAATCAAGATGTTGAACGCATACGCGAAGAATATGGTGGTGTTCCTTGTCCATCGGATTGTTTTCAATGTTGTCTAAACACCTCAACAATCCCAATCAGTGAAGTTGAAGCGCGCGATCTGAAAACCGCTTTGGACGCACTCCCTCAAGAGATTCGCAAACATATTCGCCAAAAAGCACTGCAAACGATCGAAGTATTAGAGGCAAAAGGTTATACGCATGAAAAGATGGTGAAAGATTCCGGGATGGAAGCAATCGAAGTTGTCAAAGGAAAATCTTCTGGCGAGTGTCCGATGCTTGTCGGTGGTGTTTGTTCGGTGTATGATCACCGTCCAGTGATATGTCGTGTATGGGGTTACCCTATTGATAACGGTAAGGAATTAGCATGCTGCAAAAAAACATTTATCGGGCAACGTCATAACTACAAACCCGTAAATTATGCAGACTATTGGCGTAGATGTAAAACCCTTAGCGAGTCGCTCGGTGCTGACGAAAAAATACCTAACTGCTATTTAGTTGTTCAACTGATAGAGGAATAGCGTTAAATGGGCTTTGTTTTGAAAAAGTTCGTAGGTTGAGGGGAGAGAGATAATACCCAATTAACCCGATTTGTAGTGCGAGGTCCCCGTGCCTCACAATGCTTGACTTTATCAGAAAACTTTGAATCAAGTTAATGTAGTATAAGTAATTAGGTAGCAGCTGAGTCGGCAAGTTCTCGTAAAAAGGTGAATGTATAGATTCCAGTTTTATGTCCATCGCTCCAATGTAACTGAACAGCATAACGTCCGACACGTTCTATACCCACCAAATGCAGTTTTTCCCAATATTCTTCTGAAGGTAACAACCGAAATGGGTCATTGACTTGTTTTTCCGCATCACACCGCGCGCATGGACATTTTTCTCGGAGTGACCTATATGTGTGCTCGCTCTGATGCCCATCTTTCCATTGAATAGCAAGACTATGCGGTAAACGTTTGATTTCGGTGGGTTGAAATTCCTGCATTTGAAGTCAACGGGATGTCAATTTTCCACTCACTGGATAAGTAATTCCAATTAACATTCCCTTTTATCCTCTTTAAGATTAACTGAATAAGTACTTCCAATTAACACTCCCTTTTATCCTTTTTAAGATTATTGGAAGTAATCTGCGTTGATCTGTGTAAAATGTTCCCACTCTTCGGGGATATCTTCTTCCATAAAAATTGCTTCAACGGGACATTCCGGTTCACATACGCCACAATCGATGCATTCTTCCGGATCAATAAAGAGTTGATTCACCTCTTCATATTCATCTGGAGCATCTGTCGGATGTGGATGAATGCAGTCAACAGGACATACATCAACACAAGCGTTGTCTTTAAGATCAATACACGGTTCACAAATTACATAAGTCATCGCATAGATTCTCCTTGTCTATTAGGATTAATACCAAATTTCGTCTTATGATGTGTTTTAGGCTATTTCTAACCATAGATAATGATACCACATAGAATTATGTTTGTCAAATTTGTCAAGTATTCTCAGGGCTATTTAGTTCTCCGAATATTTAGATTTCCAATCTAAGACTTTCCGCTGTAGGAGCGATCTCCGAATCGCGACTTTTCGGATAAAATGGACAAAAAGCCTAAAACTAAATAACCCTAAGTATTCTCAGGGCTATTTAGTTCTCCGAATATTTAGATTTTCAATCTAAGACTTTCCGCTGTAGGAGCGATCTCCGAATCGCGACTTTTCGGATAAAATGGACAAAAAGCCTAAAACTAAATAACCCTGAGTATTCTTTTTCACTGATCGAACGAAGTTAAAGCATGGGATTTTGACACCGAAACGTGGTAATTGAAAAATTTACTATCAATTACCGTAATTGTGTATCTAATAGACTGAATTGGTCTTTAATACTGAACAAAAAACGGGTAGAGATGTCTCACTATTCAGAAAGTGGGAACATTTTGCCATGTTTAGTGTATGCATATAAATGTCTTCAAACTTACAGAAATTTACCCGATAAACCGAAACAACGTTTGCGCGCGCATAATGGGGGAATTAGAATGCCAGACACAAAAAAAGGCTCGGAATTGTTGTCTAACGAAGAATTGGAATTAATTGATGAATATGAATTAGTAACCCGCTTTCAAAATGGTGATACAGAGGCGTTTAACGCACTTGTACTGAAATATCAGAACCGCATAGCAAAACTTATATACAGAAACATCAACGACGCTGAAACCACTAAAGACCTTTGCCAAGAAGTATTCCTGAAAGCCTATAAAGCTTTACCGAAATTTAAACGTGAATCGGCATTTTATAGTTGGCTTTACCGCATCGCCATGAATTGCTGCATTGATTTTTTGCGTCAACAGAGTAGAAGGAAAACTGTTTCGTTTGACGAATTGAATGTTAGTCCGGAGGAACTGTTGCTGATTAGCAAGCATCCATCTCCATCTCATCTGATTGAAATGGAGGAACTCGGTGACATTATTAGCAAGGCGGTGAATCAACTGCCGCCGAAACAACAACGGGTCTTCAGACTTCGCTATGAGCAGAGACATCAGATTAAACAGATTGCTGTTCTCATAAATCGATCAGAAGGTACGGTCAAAACACATTTACATCATGCCCATCGGCGTCTTCGGGATATGCTGCGTCCCTATTTGGAAAATCGTCCGTTGGAATGGGATGGCGAAAAGTAAATTGCTAATGTTGTAACGTACACGCTTTTTCATAAATCCATTTGTAGGGCGAGGTCTCTGGGTCCTCCTCGCCATTTCTATCTGAACCAGGATTTATAAGGATATAGATACTTCCGGGATAACATCCATTTTTCGTTAGATTACCGAATTGACCATAATCCTTAAAATGGATGGGTGCCAATCAAAGGAATCCAATAATCTTGAAAATCTGAAAATCCTGTCCATCTTGGTTCAGGCTACCGGTAATTCACACAACCCTAATGTTCTGTCCACACTAAAATTGCGAGTCGTGCCAGTAGTCGGGAATCAGAGTTCCCTCCTACAAAGAGAGTTGTTCTGTAGGAGTGATCTCCGAATCGCGACCTTTACCCGCAAAATTTCGGTAGACACTCCACTAACCCCATAAAATAATACCAAACGCACATTCGTGTTAATCCGATACCCGTTTTGCCGACCTTACGTTAATTCACCCTTTCTATTGCATAATATAATAATACATGGTAAACTGCCCAGACTTGCCATAACCTTATTAATTAAGGTATTTAAAGGACTGCAAGTGGGATTAATATCCTGCTAACGTCAAAACGTCAAACGTCAACTTTTAACTTGCATCTATTTGTAGAATATGATAAACTAATGACAATTGCCACATTTGAGTCAACTTTTTAGCAAAATCTGACCAAATATTATTGATATATTTGCTAACGGATGATAAAATTCGCAATATTAGTTGGAAATGTGGTAAACTCTGTCGTAAGTCACCCCTTTCTGTCTGAGGAGACGTTAACAATGTACGATAAGAAAAACCGTAGCAATGCTGGCACCAGTCCCGAAGAGCAAAAATTGTTTTTTGAAGATGAAGATGAGGATGAGTTGGAACTGGATGAGGACGAGTTATTTGAAGAAGATATGAGTTCCGGTTATTCCTTGCAACTGATTCACCGCATCATCTCAGAAACTCCTGTGGAAGACCGGAAACTACGTTGGCTTATAGATTTGCGCCGTTCCATCATCAACGATGAGGGCGAATTCCGACAAAGAAGACATGCCATTGAACAGGAAGCACACCGCATACTCACTGAGATGGGAGAACAAATTGAAAAACTGACTGCACCAGCGAACCGAATAGGAACTCTCCTGGCAATCCCTAAAGAAGGTACCGCACGTGTCACCGCTGGTGGATCCGAATACTATGCAAATATTGACCCGAAACTTGAAACCGACAATCTTAAAAAAGGCGTAAGTGTGCTCCTAAATGAAGCGTTCGTCGTCGTAGGTGAACTCGGATATAATGAATCAGGTCCAATCGCTAAAATTGCTGATATCCTTCCTGATGGCAGGATCCGTGTCGGATCTGAACCGACTCTACAATCTGTTATCATAGAACGCGCTGCCAACTTAGCAGATGTAAAGTTAAAATCCGGGGATGAAGTCCGCCTTGATTCCAGTTTGAAAATTGCTATTGAACGGATCGAATCAAAAGAACGAAACGACTATGCGCTTGAAGCAGTACCACAAATACCATGGTCGAAAGTGGGCGGACTTGACGAAACCATTCAGCGGATTAAAGATACTATTGAACAGCCAATTTTGCACCCTGAACTTTTCAAGCGGTTTGAGTATTCTGTGCCGAAAGGATTTCTGCTCCACGGTCCCCCGGGTTGTGGAAAAACACTTATCGGAAAAGCGACCGCTTATAACTTGACTGAACGTCTCAAAACAGAAACAGGCGAAGAGATTGAAGGCGCATTCCTTCACATCAAAGGTCCAGAAATACTGAACATGTGGCTCGGTGAGTCGGAGCGGAAAGTCAGAGAAATCTTTCAGGCAGCACGCGAAAAACGCGCTGAAGGTAAACTTGCATTTATCTTTATTGATGAAGCAGAATCCATTTTAGGAACTCGCCGTGCTATGCGGTCACATAGCATCTCAAACACGCTCGTGCCGATGTTCTGTGCAGAAATGGACGGTATTGAGCCGTTGCAAGAGGTTGTCATCATTCTCGCAACCAATAGACCCGACTTAATCGATCCGGCGGTTCTCCGTCCGGGACGAATTGACAGAAAAATTAAAGTGACACGTCCGAATAAAGAGGCTGCCAAAGATATTTTCAGCATCTATCTAACACCGAAACTGCCCATTAAAACTGAACCAGGGGAAACTGCAGATAAAGAAGTCGTTGATGGGTTAATTACACAAGTCGTTGATGAAATGTTTCGCGAGACAGCTGAAAACCGATTCCTTGAAGTCTCTCTCCGCAGTGGCAGGCGCGACATTCTCTACCGTGGACAACTCTGTAGCGGTGCAATTATTGAGTCTATCGTTCAGAGGGCAAAAGAATCTGCTATGAAACGTGCTATCGCAGACCCAGAGACGGAACCAGGTATCTCATTAGATGACCTTTTTGACGCACTCAACGCAGAATATAGCGAAAACGACATTTTCCCGCCGATAGAGGCTACAGAGGATTGGCTTAAACTTCTGGATTACGATCCTGTGAATGTTGTCAAAATCACGCCGATTCAGTCTGAAAAGAAGGAGTCCCGGAAAACACCGAGTCCGGTAATTTAGTTCTACCCTCCATTGTGGAGTCAAACACACATATTGTCTGGATACCATAGAAAGACACAAATAATGCATAGACTTTTTGGAATCGAAACCGAATACGGCATCACACTTGAAAATGCTGAGCAGATTGATCCCGTCAAGGAATCCATTGAGCTTATAAAGAATTATCGGCAAGACCCGTTCTTGCCACAATGGGATTACGATGGCGAAGATCCATTTCGGGATGAGCGCGGTTTTAGGGCAAAGCATCTTAATAACCACCCCGATGAAGTTGAGGAGGAAAAGCGCGACCGAGAACGATTTGCTAAGGAACCGGGACGCTCCTTCAGAGAGATCAAGAGCGACCGTATCCTTATCAACGGTGCAAGGCTTTACAACGATCACGCACATCCGGAGTATTCAACGCCGGAGTGTCAAAGCCTATTTGACCTCGTCGCACACGACAAAGCCGGTGAACGAATCCTACACAAATGTGCTGAAAGACGTAGTAGCGAACTCGGTCAACGTGTTCTCCTATACAAAAACAACACCGATTTTTACGGGCATAGTTACGGATGTCACGATAACTATCTCATGGCGCGTGAAGTGCCTTTTGATTATCTCAAAACCTGCATTCTCCCTTTTTTCATTACACGACAGATTTTCGCAGGAGCAGGCAAAATAGGCATTGAAACCGAAGCAGGACTCGTAACACCTGGACATTTTCAACTCACACAACGTTCCGACTTCTTTCACGTTGAAGCGAGTGTGGATACGATGCACAAACGTCCTATCGTTAACACACGGGACGAACCACACGCTGACCCTGCTATATACCGCAGACTTCACGGAATCGTCGGCGACGCAAACATGTCCGAATACGCAACAGCACTCAAGGTCGGAACAACCGCACTTGTTATTGACCTGATTGAACAGCGGCTTATTCCTAAAACATTCGCGATCGCAAACCCAATTGATACCATCAAAACGATTTCACATGACCAGACGTATCGATGGATGCTACAAAAAATTGACGGTAAAATGGTGAGTGCAATTGACCATCAACGGGGGTATCTTGCACTTGCTCAAAAACATCTTGCACACCAAAATAGCGACACCGAATGGGTCTTAACACAGTGGGAGGAAACACTCAACGCACTTGAAGATGATCCAATGAGCCTTACCGACCGTCTTGATTGGGTCGCTAAAAAGTGGTTGCTGGAAACCTTTGTTGAATCAGAAGGTATTGAATGGGACGACCCATGGCTACAAAGCATTGATCTGGAATACCATAACATTGACCTTGAAGAGGGTTTATTCTACGGATTACAAATGCAACGGATTGTGACAGACGAACACATCCACACCGCTATACACACACCGCCATTAGACACACGCGCTTACTTCCGTGGCAAATCTCTCAACAAGTTTGAAGACTCTATTAAAACTGTCCAATGGGACAGTATTACCTTTGAAATTAAAGGCAAACCCGTTACAGTTAATATGAACTCACTCGCAAACCCTGAAATCGCACGAAAATATAATGAGGCACTTGACCTATCCCCAAACCCCCAAACCCTCGTTGAGAAACTTGGTTTAAGTTAATCCACTGCTTCCTCAAAGCAAATTAAGGAGAAATTTCTAATGAAAGACCAGACTGTCCATTTCCCCGAACGCGAACAGAGACCGGTTAAGCCGGTTGAACCCGGCGATGATGGCGACGATAACAACGCACCGAAACGCCCAGATGTCAACAGACCTGACACCCAAGAACTCCTCAAACGTATGCGCCGCGTTGACAAAGACCAATCACGGCGATACCGTCAAAGAACGGGGGAATGATGAACCATAAAGGCGACTTTCTCAGCCTTTTAAAACACGCTGACACCTTGCAAGTTGAAACTGAAACGACTCGCGACACCTCGGAAATAGAAGCACACGATCTTTTCCGAAGTGTCAAAAACCCAATGCGCGACACTTTTCAGTTACCATCGCAAGGGAGACCAACCTACGGCACAACGTTAGAAATACCGGAAGCCACTACGGTTGTCGCCATGCGTTACCAAGAAGGCATTATGATCGCAGGGGATCGGCGCGCAACCGCTGGCACCTCCGTTGTTCATGACCGTGCTGAGAAAGTCCTTCCAATTGATTCACATTCTGTTCTCGCTATCTCTGGCGCACCAGCAACGGCTTATGAGATTGCGCGTGTCTTAAAACACTCGTTCCAATATTTTCGCCGAAGCCAACTCCAAGAACTCAGTGTTAAAGGAAAACTCCGAACCCTTTCGCGCCTGATCCGTGAAAATCTCCCCATGGCACTACAAGGTATCGGTGCGGTTATCCCTATCTTTGCTTTGTACGCACCGCATACTGACGAAGCTGAGAACGGCGGTAAAATCTACTTCTACGACGCGCTCGGCGCACACTTTGAGAACGTGGATTTCGCTACAACTGGTTCCGGTTCGATCTGGATCCGTGGCGTATTACGTTACCTTGACAAATGGGGTGAAACCCGGTTGGAAAATATGGATCAACGACAGGCAACCATCACCATTTTAAGGATGCTTGATACAGCAAGTGAATATGACGCAGCAACCAGCGGATACAACGCAAAAGCCGAAATTTTTCCGACTGTCAAAATTATCACCAGACAGGGAGTTGAAACACTCGCTGAAGAATACTTAAAAGATTGTTACGTGGAGGCTACATAATGCGCGATCTGCCGTATCGTTGGATTGAAGCAATTCAGGACCGGCGCGACTACATAGAAGACCAACTTAGAATCGGAAGTCCTGTTGTTGGACTACCTTACGCACAAGGCAGCCTCTTGTTGACTGTTACGAAAGGTGCTCAAAAAATATTTGAAGTTCATGACCGAATTGCTCTCTCCGCTATCGGACACCCTGCCGACATTGAACGTCTCCGAATGCTTGTTACCGACACTGCAAGCACCCAAGCTTTCCAGAGCGCGACCGAAGATGTGAACCTGCACCGATTAACACATTATGTTTTGGCGCACACCTTCAAACAAGCATTCGAAGCCATCGTCGGTGAAGCATATATTATCAAAATGCTTCTCGTTGAAATCGGCAATGGCGATGCCACAACACAATTTACACAGATCAACTATGATGGTAACGTTAAAGTCCAACACGACTCAGCAGTAATTGGTGGCACCATGGAAATCGAAAACGCAATGCAAGACTACCTCGCTGCCGCGCAATCTGATACGGAACGCGACCTTACAGACGCGCTTCAGTTGGCTCTCAAAACTTGGGCAGTCGGTAGAGGACTAAGCCAACGTTCTGAAGATGCTGAAGACAACACCGAAGTAACAGACGAACAGATAGACGAAATTATTAAAACGGAATTAGAAAATGGAGAAATTGAGGCGGGTATTTTAGATGCCTCAATTTCTGGAGACATCAAATTCCGCATTTTAACACAGGATGAGATTCAGGGATCGCGCGATGCAGCAGATTAACTTCTCATAACACATTTGCACAATAAGTTGCACCACTGAAAACTATAGTAGAACTTATCATATTATAAACTGCGTTAGGAGTGCTTTGTAAACTTGCTGTCAATGGGACTGAATAATTACCTTGTATGACCAAAAATTTTGAGGAGTGCCAATTATGAAAATGTTTTACGCTGCCACCTCAATTATGTTACTTCTGTGTTTGTATTTTGTAGCATTCTCACCTGAAAATGCTGATTTTGTGGCAGATGCTGACGAAGATGTTGAGGCAGAACTCAAGGCGTTAATAATAGAAAACCTGAGAGCAACAAGAACGGAGGATCTGGATGCTATGTTGGATACACTACATTCTGAATCTCCCAATTACTTACAGATAGAGAAAATTGCTAATACTCTGTTTAAAACTTACGATCTAAAACATGATCTACTCCTATTCCGATATATTGGACAGGATGGTGAGTACGCAATCGCCAGATTTAAGTTTTCCACGGAACAAGTGGCTGGACCGGAATTTAATGATAACATTCTTGATACAATTCATGTTTTTCGTGAAGAGAATGGTATGTGGAAGATGTGGAGCCAGGCAATCCTTGAAATTGAATTCAACTAACAAATTTTATAATTGAATCTAAAATAACGTGAGTTTGATATATAGCAAATTCTAAACATAAATGGACATTTTCGTAGGGTTTAGATAACCTAACCCCTACGGGCGAGAAGACCTCGCCCCTACGCGAAGCCCGACATCTTATTTTTATCAAACTCACGTTAAAATAACCAAAGTTGCCGCCTTTCTATAGACATAGTGCTCTTATAGAGTGCGGGATTGCGCGTTATAGAATTCACGATTTTCAGTTGATAACTAACAGTCGAAAACCAATTATCCATAGCCAATTGAAAAAAAAGGAATATGCCCGTGACACACAGAATAATGGGAATCGAAACTGAATTTGGGTGCATGATTCAGCCTCAGGCGATACAGGCACAACGTATCAAAGTATCACCTGAAGGCGTCGCTGCACGTGTCAGAGACTATACCTTCAAAAACCTTGAACTCGGTATCCCCGATCTCCACTATCGTGATTGGGGCGAACCTCCCGGCAACGGAGGTTTTCTCTTTAACGGCGGTAGACTCTACATTGATATGGGGCATCTTGAGTATGCCACACCGGAGTGTGCAAACCTTTTTGACCTTATCGCTTATGACAAAGCCATCGAACACGTCATCACTGCAATCTTGCGAGAAACAGGTATTGAAGCACACGTCGCTTTCTATAAAAACAACATTGACCATTACACAGGTGCGACTTTCGGATGCCACGAGAACTTTCAGACGCGACGCGATGTCCCCTTCTATAGGATCGTCATCCCAACCCTGCTGCCATTTTTTGTGACCCGGCAAATTTACGCTGGGGCAGGCAGAGTCGGTGGATACGATGACATTCTCGAATTTGGCGATGGACAATACACGGTTGACGATTTTCTCGGATACCAAATCTCCCAAAGAGCCGACCACATCGTCACTGAAATCTATGAATGGATTCAGTTTAGCCGAGCGATTATCAATACTCGTGATGAACCGCTTAGTGACTATACGAAATACCGCAGACTTCATCTCCTCGTCGGAGACACCAACATGTCGGAGTATGCGGCTGCGCTGAAGATCGGAACCACCGCACTCGTCCTTGATGCCATTGAGAGGTATTATGAAATTCATGGCGAAAAACTCCCAATCCCGAACTTTGATCTCGTCGATCCTATTGCCGCTATCAAACATATCTCACGGGACAAAACCTTCAAATGGCAGGTTGATCTGCAGAACGGTAGAACTATCTCCGCTATTGAGATTCAACGGGAATATCTAAACTTCGTTCAAGATGTGTTGACCAATCCTGATGAAATTACTGAGTGGATCCTCACAGAATGGGACGCAGTACTCAATGATCTTGAAGCAGATTGGACACGACTCACAACGCGGCTTGATTGGGCAGCAAAAAAATGGTTTCTTGATGCCTTAGTTGACGAGGAGCAACTCACATGGGATGATCCGTGGCTCAAAAGCCTTGATTTAGAATACCACAATATTGACCCTGAAAATAGCATCTTCTACTCTCTCCAAAGCGAAGGGTGTATGAGACGTGTCATCACAGACCAACAAATTAGCCATGCTATCAGCAATGCACCTCGGAACACGCGCGCAAGGGTTCGCGGGTATATCATGCGCAACCTCAAAAAACAAAAAATGCCGTGCATCGTTGACTGGCACCACATCTATGCTGGACAAACCGAGTGCTTTGAAATGAAAGAGCCGCTTGATACCTCAATACCACAAGCGCAAAGATGGCTCAAAGCCCTCAGACTCAGGCAAAGATTGTAGAGAATTCTCGTAAGCAACGATTTACATCGTGTCCGTTAACTTGCGCAATCGTGCCATACGCGCCATTGAAATCGCTATTGAGCAGGACGAACAAGCTGCTATTGATTGGTTGGAATCCGTTTCGTAGGTGCCTTGAAAAGTGTCTGTTATTCGGATGGTGGTTGTTGATCCGGTGGATGCTGAGTTGCCTCAAAAAAATCCTTGAGAATTTGCACTACGCTATCAAACTTGACAAAGTCGGCGGGATCTTTCTGGACATCACAAATCCAGTCGCAAAATTCCTGCTTCTTGAAATCATGAATTACATTAGATTTGCCGTGGATTCCTTTTTTGGGTTTCTCTTCATAGAAACAGTCTTTGAAAAGGTGTGAAGGAAAAAGGTTTTCGATTCCTTTTTTCTCTTCAGCATCTTCACTATTTTTCCGAATAGACCTTATCCAAAGTTTCTCAATTTGATCTGCTGGTTTATTTGCATCCCAATCATAAAGGAGCAATATTGCATGGTTGAAAGACAACGGATGAGCCGCGTAAACTTTGTAGAAATTATTTAATCCTGTCTGTCCTCCACCTTCGTCCCCCTCGTCGCCCTCTTTACCAACAGATCTGATATCCAAAGAATTTAAGAGCTCCTCTTCACCGAGCAACTCCAATGCTGTTTGAATATAGCGCGCATCTGTCTTTCCTTCTGTCAACACAACAGGTTTTGTTGCACTAGCGATAAGTTGTTTTATATCTTCTTCAAAACGTTCTGTAGTTTTATAGTATTCAAACGCCGTTCCGAATTCAGAATACCGTTCGCTATTAATTGGTTTTGCTTCAGGTAATTCAAGAATGGTAACCCTATCTGCACCGAATCTATTTTCCATGCCCAGCAGAAACAACGGAGAATGAGACGATACGATAAACTGAACCTTCGGGAACATTTCTATGAGCTGCGGGAGAACATCATGCTGTAGAGTCGGATGTAAATGAGTGTCAATTTCATCTATGACAACAAGGCCTGTAATCTGTGAGAGATTCACGCTCCTGTTGAGGTCAGTGCGTTCACCATATCGAATTATCGTTGCAAATAGGTAGAACAACTGAGATTGTCCTTCTGACAAAGACTGGAAAGTTGGAATGATGCGACCATCGCTCATCTTGATACTAATCCTTGATGAAACAAAATTTCTATAGTTTAGAATCTGGTATTTCTCAAAAGCACTCAGAATCCACTATCTATCAACGATCTCTCAATACGCGGTTATGAAAATGCTAAGAAATGCCAATTGATATGCCCCCAATATGTGAAAAATATACCTTATTTTCAATACAAAATAGAATAAAATCGTCCATTATATCGGTTTTTCATAGGTATTTCGTATTGATGTTATTAGGTTTAGAGAAATTAGAAAACTTTCACTCATGTTAAATATGTGTGCGTTTATTTTCACGAAGTCAATGGTCATAGGGGTTAAAAGTTGCATTTGCACTTATTTTTTACATGATCTGAACAATTGTGAGAAATGTCAGAGAATTAACTTTGCATCTTGATCCTGCAATATTGTCTTCAGTATTTTTTCAACATTCTGTCGGGTTTGACTAAGCAAGGAACGATTTCTGAAATTTTCCGCTTCTGAGACACTATCCTTGCCCGAAATTACTTTGCGTCCATCTACTGTATGAACTCTGAATAATAGATCAGGCTCAATTAAGGAATCAAGAAATACATCTAATACCAAATTAACGGGATTAGAAGTTTTCTAATAGCGGTTAGCATTGCGAGGCACGGGGACCTCACACTACAAATCGGGTTAATTTGGTATAATACCCAAGAAATATTTTCCTCCGCACAAGTTCCTACCCATAAAGGTTTGTCCAGTTGATCACTAAAGCGGCGATGGGCAGATGCATCAAATCCAGCTTTTAGACTCTTAGGGTTTAGCCAATCGGGGTCTTCACGACGACTCGCGGGGAAGAAAGCGTGGGCACCTCCTTGCATTTCAGTTTTAACAAGTTCTTCGTCGGCCAACACGTCTTTGTGATTTTTATCCTCCGGCCACCTCCATACTTTTAAAAATGTTGATTTCACGCTCGGAGAATAGGTAGTTGGGTCAAGTATTCCAGATTTTTCACAATAGTATAAGTCGTCATCATTCGCTTTGTAATGAAGGAGGCTTAGACTAAAAGGTTGTTGACTTCTTATTGCTCTTGGGTGAATAACTCGAAAATATGGTGTAGCTCCTGAAATAACGGGATCGACAACGTCACGGAATGCTTTCTTAGCGAATTCCATAAGTGCATCAACGATATAGGAGAGAAAAATAGTTTTGCCAGAGCCGTTGGGACCCACAATCACTATAGGCTGCGGATTCCCATTTTCATCAAAGGGTGGCTTAACATGGCATTCTGAAATAGGTCCGGTATTTTGTAAAAAGATTTCTTTCAGATACATATAGTTCCTTTCACAGAAATTAAAAATCTTGAATTTGATGCCGGTTATGTTTATTCCTAATTGTAACATGTTAAGTTATATTATGGCAAATTTAAATGGGTGCTGAAAAGATTGTAATTTCACCATTTTTCTGCTATACTACTGATTAACCAGTTTTCGGGTGGCACTACCACAAATCGGAGACGTTCTCTTTCCTCCCACCGTGGTAGAGATAAAAAAGACAAGGAGAAATACAATGAGTTTAGACATGTACTATTTTGACAAAAATCGAGAATTTGTCACGCAAACAGCGTCTAGCATGGAAGAGGCAATTGAAGAAGCAGGTTTCGATTTTGTTAATTGCACAGACGAGTTTTTAAAGGAAATAACAGAAGCAGCAGGAAACTCGTATACCAGAACCCTTTTCGAGTACCTGAAAATTAGGAGAGACCTCCAACAAAAAAACAAATCCTGAGCCCTATTTCCTAAACCGTGTAGTGATTAACAACCTCATGATGAACAGTTGGAAAATGTTTTTTTGAATCTTGAGAGGAGATTGCCATGAATGAACCCAAAAACGGGATATCTGAGGATGTTCAACGTGTTATAAATATTTTTAGTGTTAAAGAACACATAGTTGATAAAGATTTAGAGAAACTTGAATCAAGACTAAATGATAGAATTATAGATTTTGAGAAAGACGTAACACAAGTTAAAGCGGATCTGGAGAAAGATATCAGGGAAGTCCAAATAGATCTTAGAGATGACATCAAAGGTATAAGATCGCATATCACGGTATTAACGGTTCTCGGTGTTACAAGTCTTCTTACACTGATAGGTCTCATTATTACCGTATTAGTAAAATAATATTCAACAAAGAAGGGCAGAAAAATGTCTAACGAACGACTCACACTTGAAGAGATGGAAAAGAAATATTCTGACGAATGGTTGTTTATTGTTGATTGTGAGCACAGCGAAAACACGGAACTTCTGTCAGGACGCGTTTTAGTCCACAGTAAATCCCGTGCTGATATTTATGAGGTTTCAGGGCGTTATAAAGGTGGTGCAGCAATACGTTATACGGGTGAACTTCCGAAGGGGATGCACTACTTATTGTAATGGAACATATTCCGTTTAATCCCTCACGGAGGTTAATCGTACTACCTCTTAAAGTTGCAGGTATCAACGGGGACGACTTCCGCGAATCTGCTTGTGGCTTTAGATACGGGAGCCTCAGATACCTCAATTCCCACAAAAGTTGCTTCGGATTTGGAATACGACCTCTCAAACCCAAAACATGTGGTGCGTCTTACCACAGGCAGTGGGACTATACCTGCTAAAATCGTAACCGTACGTAAATTGACTGCTATTGGGGAAACTGTCCAAAACATTGTAATTATACTCCAACCTTTACTAAAAATGCAACGGGAATATGTACCTTAACGTGAGTTTGATATTAGAATCCGAGTGTCTGTCCAAAAGTTAAAAAGAGTTGGGTTTCACTAATTTCTCGTTATTTTCAGTTTCAAATGTATCCTGAACCGCTATTTTGTGTTCGATTTTATTGTCCTTTCCGTTCTACCCAACCTACGGGGATCATAGTATCTTTTTATCAAACTCACGTTACCTTATTGTAGGGGTGAGTCTTTGTGCCCGCCCGTTATTTGCTCACTGGGAAATAGCGAGGTACAGGGACCTTGCCATACAAATGATTTATGGAAGAGTTTCTGTAAATTCCAAAATTTGTGATTTTTCCCTTGACTTAACCTTTTTAATAAGATATAATTAAGCAATTTCTCATCGTGAAGTGCGGTTAGGAAGGTTTCCGCTCCGAATCCCGCATCATTACCAAGGTAAAACCCTCCGATGTAATATGCAACACCGTTAGTGTATGAAAGAAATAGTTCAACATTACGAGATAACTACTAACCAAAATATTAGGAGAACAACTATGCCTCAAAGAAACTGCACACACACAGACTGTGAAGGATTTTATCGCAGAGATCTAATTAAAGCTGGTGTCTTAGGGCTTTTTGGCTTCGGTCTAACAGACTTTTTCCGTCTCAAAGCGATAGCCGAACCCACTGCTAAACCAGCCTCAGCCAAATCGGTTATTCTTGTCTGGTTAGGCGGCGGTCCGAGCCATCTGGATATGTGGGACCTCAAGCCTAATGCGCCAGAGGAGATCCGCGGTCTGTTCAAACCTATTTCCACAAACGCCAATGGTGTTCAGATTAGTGAACACATGCCGATGCTCGCAAAACAGGCAGATAAACTTTGTATCATCCGCTCAATGACTTCTCCAGAAGCCGCACATGAACGTGGCACACACTACATGATAACAGGTTATCAACCATTGCCCGGCTTTGCTGTTCCTGGTCACGGTGCCGTCGTTTCCAAACTCAAAGAACAGAGAAGTGCGTTGCCACCCTATATCGCAATTCCGTCACCTGTTGCTTATGCCGGTGGTGGTTTCTTAGGCGCATCGCTTGCTCCGTTCTCTCCAGATGGCAATCCA
Source organism: Candidatus Poribacteria bacterium (assembly GCA_965237835.1). Classification (GTDB taxonomy): domain Bacteria; phylum Poribacteria; class WGA-4E; order WGA-4E; family WGA-3G; genus MSPOR6. The sequence continues at coordinate 5,178,716 of OZ250160.1, forward strand.
GCGAGCAACAATTTCAAAGTCCGCGATTTGGAACCACCGCGAGGTGTATCTTATGAACGGGTTGAAAGCCGAAAGAACTTGCGTCAAGCAGTTGACAATGCCTTCAAGAAATACGAGGCAGGAAATCCAAAGGTTGAAGCCATGGATAATTTCTATAATGCTGCTTACAACCTTATGAGTTCAGAGGACGCTCGCGCCGCGTTTGACCTTTCAAAAGAACCTAAACAGACGCGCGATGCATATCGTCGTGACACATTCGGACAAAGCTGCCTCCTTGCACGAAGGCTTGTTGAAGCAGGCGTAAATTTTGTCACTGTCAGCAATGGTGGATGGGATAACCACAATAACATCTTCTCATCTTTGCCGGGGAAACTTAATGCTTTTGACCGAACAATGGCGACTATGATTAATGACCTCTCTGAGCGCGGGCTACTTGAAAGTACACTCGTAGTTGCTATGGGTGAATTCGGTAGAACCCCTGTCATCAACCGAAACGGAGGACGTGATCACCACTCCCGTGTTTTCTCTATTATGTTAGCGGGTGGCGGTGTTCAAGGTGGACAAGTTGTCGGTGCATCCGATCCATTCGGAATGGAACCCGCCGAAACACCTGTCCGACCTGAAGATTTGTCAGCCACAATCTATCAGAGTCTCGGTATTGATTATAACCAGAGCCTTGAATCTCCTGATGGTGTCCGTATTGTCCTTTCACGAGGCGGACGCCCAATCCGGAATGTCTTGGCTTAGGTAAAAAGCATGCTTCTATAAATGTAGTATGAGGTCAACGGACGTTTTTGATAGCATCGTTGACCTCGTGTTACATCAAATACTGGTAGAAGCAGTTTCCTAACCGCTCTGGTTTCGATCAGAACGTTGATCGTGTGCTACCAGATGCTAACTGAGGTTGGTGCATATTTCTTGTCTGAATTACGGATAACGCGGGTAACCTGTAGTGGCAGAAACTATTGCACGTTCGACTGACTGCCAATCCGCTACTACAAACCTCACCTTTTATTCCATCACAACTGAACCATCCTCGTTAACTTAGGATTAGACCATGGAAATTCGCAATTACAACACCCTTTTCTTATTCGCTATCCTTGTGTTTACGTTTTTTACAATGTTTGGAAATATAACACAAGCAGACGAACCAGTACAAGAAAAAGCCAAACGTTTGTCACCTATCTGGGCACTTGAATTTAGTCCTGATGGGAAAACACTCGCTATTGGAAGATACCAGTGGGTAGAACTATGGGACATTGAGACTCAGCAAACGATCCGTGCCTTTGAACCACACACCGGTCGAGTCCGGTGTCTAACGTTTTCAACAGATGGCAAAATGTTGTACGCAGGCGGTGGTCAGGCAGCTCAAAGCGGTGAAATCCGTTTATGGGATGTTGCCACAGAAGAACTCATCAAAACGTTTGAGATACACGGCGACACCATAGAATCTATCGCTATTAGTCCCGACAATACTAAATTACTCACGGCAAGCATGGACGAATATAGTGCTGTCATTGACTTAGAGAAACTTGATGACTCCATACCTATAAATGAACAGGCGAAATGGCTAACGCAACACGTCGGCAGGGTGCTTTCTACTTTATATCACCCTAACGGCAACTATTTTGTCACGGGTAGCGAAGATAAAACCCTGAAAGTATGGAACCCTAAAGACCATACGGTGCTCGTTAGTTTTGATGGCAACGACGACTCAGTATATTCACTTGCATACGCAACACAAGAAAACCTCATTGTTTCTGGATCCGCCGATAACGTAGTTCGCTCATGGAGAGTCACGCAAAACAACAACGGTAATACCCAAGGCGCACTTGTTCGGCAATTTAACGGACATCAAGCACCTGTTTATAGTGTACACTGCGGTGTGTGGAACAACCAGGAAGTTATCGTTTCCGGCAGTGCCGACACTTCCGTGATTGTATGGGACATCCGCAACGGCAACCGGCGTCGCACTTTTAACGACTCCACAGAAGTTGTCTATGCTGTACGAATAAGCCGTGACGGTGAGCACGTCGCTGCAGGTGGTCGTGATGGAAAAGTCCGAATCTGGAATATTAGAAACAACAAATTAACTCACGAATTCTAACACTATTATTGTAGGAGGGAATCAACGCCGAAATTTGTATCTCGGCGAGTATGTGTCCCTTACGTGCCGATTTTGGAGGTAACATTCATGCATGTCAACAAAAAATTTGACCTTTTCTATCTAAATCAACGCCTCAATTCGCAATCAAGGTGGAGTTTGAGTCCCCTTCTGCGTTTGCTACTTCTTGTTTCAATGTGTGCCCCTATTTCTCTATTTGCACAAGCTACACCCCGTCTGAATTCTCTCTTTCCCACTGGAGCACAAACCGGAAAAACCGTTGAGGTAAAAATTCAGGGTTCAGGTTTAGATGGTGCACATACCCTCATTGTTGAGGGGGAACCCGGCATCACCGGCAAACTCAATGCAGGCGGTGGAGAAGTGGATGAAACGCATAAACCTGTTTTTGAAGCAAATTGTGGACAATGTCATGAACTCCGTTCACCAAGTAACCGTTCTATGACTGCAACACAGTGGAGTGCTGTTGTAAAACGCATGGTTAAAAACAAGGGCGCGGAAATCAGCGAGGACGATCAAACCAAAATTGTTCACTACCTAAAATCCGCTGCAAGAGCAGCTGGAGGAATGACCGCCGAGTTAGTAATAGCACCAGACGCACAAATCGGTGTGCGCGAAATCCGAATTGTTGGCAAAAACGGTGCATCCACTGCATGGCCCTTTGAAATCACGGATGTCCCCGATATTGTTGAGGTTGAATCTAATAACAAAGCAGAATCTGCCACGGAAATAGAATTGCCAATTATCATCAACGGAGTCGTCAATTCAGGCGGTGATGAAGACTATTTCACTTTTAACGGAACAAAAGGGGATCGTTGTATTTTCAACGTCAAAGCGTATCGATATAACAACATCAGCCAACAATTCTTCAATCCGACAATCTCACTTTATGATGCGCAAGGTAAGGAACTCGCTCGGAGCAATGGATTCTACAGTCTTGATCCCCTTATTGACCATACGCTACCAGAAGATGGCACCTATTTTCTCCGTATACGCGACCTACTCTATCGTGGAAATCCTGATTCTGTTTACCGTTTAATAATTGGCGTTGTTCCTTACAACACCTATATTTTCCCAACAGGCGGAAAAATTGGGAGCACAATTCAAACAACAATTGGTGGCGAAAACCTTCCTGAAACTGAGTGGAAAATTGATCTGCCGAGTGACCAACAGCCAGGGGTTACGCTCATCCGCACACCCTACGGCATCTTTCCATTCATCGCGAACGAATATTCTGAGGATATTGAACTTGCACCTGAGAAAACTGCTCGCAACACAACCGCAGATACCGCTGAAGGAAACAAAGGTCAAGCAAAAAATGCCGAATCCGAAATTCTTTTCCAAGCCAAATGCACCGCATGTCATGAACTGCGTTCCCCAGAAAATCGGGCACTAACCGCTGAGCAGTGGGAAAACACCATCAACCGCATGGCAGACAAAGACAACGCGGATATTACAACCACTGATCGCGACCGAATTATCGCATTCGTTGGTGAGGAAGTCGTCCGTATGGGGCAACTAATTGCTAAACAGATTGAAGGTTCCCAACAGATTTCTACGCCTGGGGCAATAAGTGGACGTATTTCTAAACTCGGAGAGGTGGATTATTACCGCTTTACGATTGAAGAAGGTTCTCGTCTCGGACCGTGGTGGGTCATATATCCCTTTGCTAACGAAGACGAAAAAGGGTTTGATGCCGTTTATCCACCTGAAGTTGAAATTGATCTTGAAAAAGAATATGTCGGTAAAAATGGGCGAAAAATAAAATGGTATAGGACCAACAGCAGAGGCGAAAACGTTTTCTCCAATGTCCCAGAAGACGATGTGACAGGATACGCTTTAACCTATTTTGAATCTGAACGAGACCAGAAGTATCTATTGTCCCTCGGATCTGACGATACGATTAAAATTTGGGTCAACGATAAATTGATTTTTAGCAAATACGTTCATCGATCTCTCAGTCGAGGAGACGATGTTATTGAGTTACCAGTAACCAAAGGTAGAAACAAAATTCTTTTCAAGATCACCAACGGTTATGGTCCTTGGGGATTTTTCGCTGATATCGGCGGATATTCCATTGATCTATCAGCAGAAAACCTGAACTCACCACTGAGTCCCTCTTTAACCTTGTTGAACGCAGAAGGCAGAGTGTTAAGGAATAATGCGGGTAGACGTGGAAGACGGAATGCTATTATCGATTACAGTTTTGCACAACCGGGTGTCTATGCCCTACGTGTTGAAGATGTCGCTGGTAAAGGTGGAGCAAGTTATGTTTATCATTTAGACATCCGTCCAACCTCACCTAATTTTGCTATCTCGGTGACACCCGATAATCCAAATATTGGCCGTGGCGGTACAGTGCTGTTAAATGTTACACTGCAACGTCGGGTCGGATTTACAGAACCGATCTTACTCTCTGTTAAAGATCTACCACCGGGCATCACTGCCAGTCAGAGTGCTATTCTATCTGAAGGCGGAAATAACCAAGGGTATCTAACCCTAACCGCTGCACCAGATGCCGACATAGCGCATAGTGTTGTCCAAGTAGTTGGCACCGTTACAACAGCATCCGGACATCAAATCCGGCGTGCCGCATCTCCCGTTGAAATCTATCGCATTCGGAACAATGATCAGACTGTTCAGCGGAAAAACATTGTCGTCAGTGTAACAGAGGCATCACCTATCATTATTTCTGCTGTTCCTGACGAAGTCATTGTCACACCAGACGGACCGGTTGATATTACCGTCAAAGTTGATCGTAAGGGGGGTAATCGGCAAAACATGAATTTGACCGTAGTCGGTTTACCGGTCGGTGTGAGGCTCCAGCGACAAACAACCGTACTGCGAAAAGGTACGTCCAAAGCAACAATAACGCTTGTTCCAAACATTGTCACCGGTGGGAGGGACGAATTGAGACGAAATCCATTCATCGGAAATAAGCAGACAAGACCGTATACCTTTGTCATCAACGCTTCAGTTGGAAATCGCCGCATCGCAAGCAGTCCGGCTGTAAAACTCTGGCTCGGAAACCCACCAAGTTCTGATGAGCAAGCAAAATTAGGAGGGAATTAATTTTCTTGCGCCTATTCCGTGCCATGCTCAGATAAATATATGGCGAGATGCATTTCTCGTCTGCAAGTCAATCTGTAGGGTGAGGTCCCAACGAATGCTACCGCATTCAACGTCAATTTGGTGCCTCGCCTTTCACTTTTTATTGACTGTACCACGTTTGGTTTGTATAACACCCAATTAACTTGATCCCACTCGGTAGGTGCGGTTTCTAACCGCACCATAGGCGTCAATTTAGTGGTCTTTCAAATATGAGAATGCTCTTTAGTCCCGTAGGGACGATATGTTTATAGAAACGTGTGTTCCGCAATCTTTAGTCCCGTAGGGACGATATGTTAAAATATATAAAAACTGGGTTTATCATGTCTCAATAATTATAGAATATTTGCGATAAACAATAATTTTAATTTTATCTATGGAGGTGTAAATGCCAGGATATTATCGATTCCCAACTATTTTAAATGAGACCATTGTTTTTGTTTGTGAAGATGATTTATGGACAGTCCCAATCAGTGGCGGTGTTGCTCGAAGGCTCACATCTAATCTCGGTGCGACAGGTTCCCCACAATTATCCTCAAACGGTGAACATCTTGCATTTGCAGGTCGCGAGGAAGGACCGTCAGAAGTTTACGTCATGCCCGCACTCGGCGGCGAAGCAAAACGACTCACCTATCAGGGGAGTAATGCTAGTATTGTCGGTTGGGATGCTGATGGAGAAAACGTCCTTTATACCAGCGGCGCAGGATCAGCATTTGGCGCATGGATTTGGAGCATTTCTCCTGAAGGTGGCGAACCCCAACGTCTTCCCTACGGACCTGCTAACCACATCGCATTCGGTAGTGATGGTGGTGTCATACTTGGAAGATTGACACGCGAACCCGCACGATGGAAACGTTATCGTGGCGGCACAGCAGGACAACTCTGGATAGACACAAACGGAGACAGACAATTTCAACCTTTTACGCCTGTAGAAAGCAATTTCACTACACCGATGTGGATTGATGATCGCATCTACTTTATCTCCGACCATGAAGGTGTTGGAAATATCTACTCCTGCCTTACCTCTGGTGAGGACATACAACGCCACACACATCAAGAAACCTACTATTGCCGTTCAGCGCAAACTGATGGCACCCGAATCGTCTATCATGCAGGCGCAGACCTATGGATATACGAAATTGAAAACGATACCAATTCCCAAATTGATGTTGAATTCCGAAGTCCGCGCATCCAAAGGCAACGCAAATTCGTTAATGCGACAAGGTATCTGCAAGAATATGCATCATCTGCTGATGGTCGATCTATTGCTTTGACGTCACGCGGTAAACTTTTCACAATGGCAAATTGGGACGGTGCGGTTCTCCAACAAGGCATGCGTAACGGCACTCGCTACAGAAAAACACAATGGCTCAACGATGGTAAACGTGTCCTGACGCTTTCTGATGCTGGTGGAGAAGAGGCACTCGAAATCCATACCTGCGACGGTAGTGAAGAGGTTCGTCGTCTTGATGAACTTGACATCGGACACGTTCGGCAACTTGATGTCTGTCCCAAGGGAGATGAACTGAAAGACCAACTCCTCATCGTCAATCACCGCTTTGAACTTCTGCATATAGAACTTGAAACATCGGAACTTCGCGTGCTTGACAAAAGTATATATAATCGCATCCAAGGGGCAAGTTGGTCTCCCGATGGCAAATGGATTGCATACAGTTTTCCCGCAACAGAGACTACTTCTTCAATTAAGCTCTGCCAAGTTGAAACTGGGGAAACGTGGTATGTTACCCGACCTGAATTCAATGATTTCGCACCTGCATGGGATCCTGACGGAAAATATCTCTATTTTCTCTCACAACGCGAATTCGATCCTGTGGGTGATGCACTTCACTTTGATCTCGGATTTCCTATTGCCACGCGTCCACTATTGGTGACGTTGCAGAAAGAATTACGGAATCCTTTCTTACCTGCTACTCCACTTCCTGAGGATGAAAAGGATAAGGAAAAGAAGGAAAAAGAGGACAAGGATACCGAAGAAAAGGCTAACGAAAAAGAGGATGATTCTAAAGAGAAAAAAGATGAGAAAAAGAAAATACCGATTGCCATTGAGTTAGACGGTATTAAACAACGCGTTATCGCTTTTCCATATTCACATGGACGCTACAGACAGATTGCTGGTGTTGAGGGTAAAGCGATTTTCACATCTTTTCCTGTTCAACATGCACAAAACTCACCCGGTGAAGAAAGTTCAAGTGCTAAAGGGAAACTCCACGCTTACGACTTCAAAGAACAGAAAAAGGAAGTCCTTGTTGCAGATATCGACTCTTTCCAACTTTCGCGTGACAACAAAAACCTTTTGTATCGCACCGGTGATCGGTTGCGTGTCATCAAAGCTGGCAGAAAAGCCGATGACGACTCAAAATCTGATAACAAAGGCGGGAGTAATCGACATAATGGTTGGATAGATATCAACCGTGTCAAACCCTCTGTTATCCCTTCATCTGAATGGAAACAGATGTATCGCGAAGCATGGCGACTACAGCGTGATTATTTCTGGACAGAGGATATGTCCAATGTTGATTGGGAAAATGTATACCAACGTTACCTCCCTTTACTTGATCGGGTTGCAACCCGTGCAGAATTTTCTGACCTGATGTGGGAGATGCAAGGGGAACTCGGCACCTCACACGCGTATGAATCCGGCGGCGATTATCGCAGCTCACCAAACTACTCACAAGGATTCCTCGGTGCTGATTTTATTTACGATTCAGAAAACAACGGCTACCGTATCACGCATATCGTGCATGGCGATACATGGAGCGAGAGAAGGGATTCACCGCTCAACGCACCTGGGGTCAACGTCCAAGAAGGAGACGTCCTACTTTCTATCGGTGGACAACAAGTGAGCCAAAATGTTTCTCCAGGTGAGTTATTAGTCAACTTGGCAGGACAAGAGGTTCAAACCACGTTCAAAAATGCTAGCGAAGGTGAAAAACGCGTTGTCACAATCAAAGTGCTCGGAAGCGAAAGCGAATTGCGGTATCGCGAATGGGTTGCGCAAAATCGGGAATATGTCCACGAAAAGACGGATGGCAAGGTCGGATACGTCCACATCCCAGACATGGGAAGACGTGGTTATGCAGAGTTCCATCGCGGCTACCTCGCTGAAGTAAGTTATCCCGGTCTACTTATTGACGTTCGCTACAACGGGGGCGGAAATGTATCGCAACTGATTTTAGAGAAGTTGTCTCGCCACCGCATTGGATATGCTGTTCCACGCTGGGGCACACCGAACCCTTACCCTGCTGCTTCCGTGTTAGGTCCGATAGTGACTGTCACTAATGAAAATGCGGGGTCTGATGGCGACATCTTTTCTCACTGCTTCAAATTGATGAAGTTAGGAAAACTCATCGGTAAGCGAACGTGGGGTGGTGTTATTGGTATTTCACCGCATCAAGGGTTTGTAGACGGCGGTTCAACAACTCAGCCTGAGTATTCTTTCTGGTTTGTTGATGTCGGATGGAACGTAGAAAACTACGGCACTGATCCGGACATTGAAGTAGATTATCGGCCACAGGATTACATCGCAGAAGGCGATCCACAACTCGATCGGGGGATTGAGATTCTCCTCCAAGAGATGGAAGAGAACCCACCCGAACTCCCCGATTTCGGTGACCGACCAAGACTAACGCTTCCAACTTTACCAAAAGTTGAATAGGTAACATGTCAAGACAACACGAAAACACAATTACAACAAAGCTTGTAGATATCCTCAATAGGATGCGGAGCACTTGGACCCTCGCGGAGCAAGCACGGCCTTTCAAAAACAATCAGAAATGTCCTGATGTCTTTGTAACTGAACTCGGGCGTGAACCTGTCGCTATTGAAGTCAAACTTGATGGCAAAAGCCCGAATATACGTGGTGAACCACAAGCATTTCAACACCTCGGCGAGGAACTCTTACCGGCACCGAATATGATGGCGGAGACGCTTACCACTGCTATGGCACTCCGCATTCCCGCGCGCTTCCTACAAGTCGAACGTCGGGACCTTGAACAGGAACTCCGACAGGCGGATGATATTCACTATGTTCTACTTAGTAGAGATGGATCGGAAATCAACAGGTTCCCACATGAAGGATGGGTGGAAGGCACAATCGGCGATGTAGCCATGGCACTCCAACTTGGGGCAACGCCGAATTCAAGGATTCAGAAGGCTGCTGCCCTGTTAGAACACCGCGTCAACCAAGCCGCGCTTCTGTTAGAAGCCGCAATCGCAACGCGTCCGAGCATCGGCGCAGCGATTGGTGAAATCCTGCACCAACAACCGGGCGAGCAGACTTCGCGGATGGCGATGCTGATTATTACCAACGCTTTTGTCTTCCAGAGCTCTCTCGCGGGCAAGCCTGAAATGGAACAAGTATCCTCTCTTGCGCAGCTCACCACAGATACAACACCTGTTAATTATAGTGATGTCCTGAAAGATTGGAATATTATTCACGAGATCAACTATCGGCACATCTTTGATGTTGCGCGCCAGCTTGTACACGTGATCGCAACCGATGACAAATTGGTCAACAGAATCCTGTCTATCCTCTGTCGTGCAGCACACGAATTAGTCAGTGGAGGCATTACCCAAGTCCACGAATTAGCAGGCATCGTCTTCCAACGCCTCATTATCGATCGAAAATATATTAAGGCAAACTATACCCGCCCTGAGGCCGTAGCACTTTTATCCACATTGGTACTTCCCATGGTACCTCAGGCTCACGCAAACGATACACCCGCGGTCCATACGTTGAAGGTGGCGGATTTTGCATGCGGTACTGGAGCCCTCCTCAACGGTGTATACCAGCGCATTCTCAACATGCACGAACAAGCAGGCGGCATCGGGGCAGAAATTCACAGCAGCATGATGGAACACAATATCGGTGGATGCGATATTATGCCGAACGCTAGCCATCTCACCGCTTCGCTTCTCACCAGCACCTATCCTGACAAGAAGATCGGGCAAACCCGAATCCACACATTGCCTTACGGTAAACAGGCAGATGGTAGTTACGCCCTCGGTGCCCTTGATCTCCTCAATGATCCTGAGCTAACACTTACGTTTTACCTGATGGAGAGCGAATCTCAACAAGTCGGTGGTGAAGGCGATACCATAGTTAACCGACAAAGAGCATTCCGACATCGTGAATTTGATATTGTCGTCGATAATCCACCCTTCAGCAAACCCAATGCTGATAGCGGCAGCAGTATCCCGAAACCCGTGTTTGAAGGCAGTGAGCGGACCCAAGAGGACACAGACGCGATGCGGCGCGCACTCCGAAAAGAGGACATCCGCGTCGCCAATGGGCAAGCAGGACTCGCCTCTTACTTTGTTGATTTAGCAGACAGAATGCTCAAATCAAACGGTAAATCAACGATGGGTTTCATTCTACCAGCAACAGCCCTCGCTTCGCCGCATTGGCAAAAGGTCCGGGATATGTGGGCGACTGAATATCACGACGTGATTGTGGTTACGATCGCGGACGCCCAAGCCTCCGGTTGCACCTTTTCCTCTGATACCGGAATGGCGGAGTGTATGGTCGTAGCGACGAAAGGTAAAGAAGATAACACAGGCCGTGGGAAGTTTATCTCCCTGCTACATCAACCACGGAGTGCACTTGAGAGTGTGGCAATAGGAAACGGCATCCTCAGAATAGATAACACACGAACAATGGAAGATACCCCAATCGGCGGCGATGAACTCAAGATAGGCAATGAAACTGTTGGTCATCTACTCAACTGCCCTTTACCTATAGACGAGGGATGGGCAGCATCCCGTGTAAAAGCGATGGAATTAATCCAAGCGGCATACCGTTTAGCAGGCGGAGAGTTGTGGTTACCAACCCAGACAACACCTATAGAGGTCCCTATCTGCCGCGTTGATGAGATTGCAACCATTGGGATGTCTCACTTAGCTGTTTATGGTAGTAATGGACAAGGGGCATTTGATATGGGAACTGGGTGTACCGACAGTGATGACTACCCATGTCTCTGGAAAGTGGCATCTCCTGGACAACGGGCAATGGTTGTACAACCTGATTCACACGGCATACTCCGTCCTGATGGAAGACCGAAATTGCAGCGGCTCCTTGCACGAAACAGCCGCGCCCATTACAATCTCGGTTTGCGCTTTAATGCGAATTCTATTGTTTCCCTTTTCACAGAGAAACCTACGTTAGGTGTGAGATCAATCAAAAATGTAGCATTTGAAAATACGCTATATGAAATTCCGTGGACGCTCTGGTGCAACACAACGTTGGGATTGCTATGTCATTGGATGCATAGCAGCAAACAACAAGTGGGGCGAGGTGGGTTATCGATTATGACATTACGCACCTTACCTACGTTAGATGTGCGGTGCCTCTCCATCGAGGCACTAGCGAATGCCGATCAGATTTTTGATGAGATGAAGTATAAGCGGATGTTGCCCTTCAATGAGGCGGACCGGGATACCGTGCGCCATGAGTTAGATCGACGGTTTTTGACAGATGTTTTAGGCATCACGTCTGATGATGCACATGTAGCGGTGCATCGCCTCCGTGAGAAACTCTGCACGGAGCCAAGCATTCATGGTGGGAAAAAATCGCGGTGCGATTTGGAAGCAGAGGCGCAGAAATTCGGTTGAGATTTGATTTGAAAATGTGTTAAAATGTTGATATACAGATTGGAGGAGAAGAGGTGTGAAATATGAAAAACGAATTTGACGCGACTGAAGACTTACCGCAGGCTCCAGATATTTTCCACAATCAGGATCCGAGGTTGTCTCCTCGGCAGGCTGAAATTTACCGGAATTTGGAAGCTATCGGTCCCGAGATCGCTGCCTATTACAAGGACGGGATCCGAATTCTACAAAACAAGGACTTAGAAACTGCGGCTAGTCTCTTAGGACATATCGCTAGGGAGATTGATGGAGGTTTAAGAGATATCTTCTCAACAGATCAGGAAAAGCGGAAAATTCAAAAGCAGCTGAAAAAAGTTGATTTAGGTAATCTCAGCGAACGCATAGGCCACATTGCTTCCATTTTAGCGGCACTTGATATTGACGATTTACACACACCACTTGCTCAAAAGTGGATAAGTGTCGCCACTCGATTTCATGAGTTTTCCCATCGTCACGGGGCATGGAAATCCCCTCGAGAAAAAGAAGCGTTTGTTCCGCTCTGGCATGAATTTGAGGAGGTTTTGGTAGAATTAGTAGGCACCTACTTTAAGCTACTTGACAGGTTGGATCGGATCCTTGCTTACGAGGAACCAACAGAGAAAATAATAAAAACGCTGCCCTATCTATTAAAATCCGAAGTCAGATATAACTACTTCTTTCACAACCTTGAATCTCCTGCATGGCTAAAATCACTCAAAGATGCAGGCTGGTTCCATCCAGATAGACAACCAACTTCTCAGGAAGTGCCGGATCAGCCTGTGTATTTTTGGCATGCTTTGGGGTACGTGGAGAAGGTTGCTGATCACACTCAGAAGGCACCTTGTGAGGAAACTTTCAGCGTCCTTGCTAATATTGTCAATACCATAGTTAATTACACGAATGATACTGAGGCAAGTATAGCAAGCGGTCACACAGATTCGCAAGTCATCAAAATTATTTGTGCCCTTCCTATAGAGAGAATAGAATCTTGGCACATAACGTTCATTGGTGTTGCATTGAAATCTAGAGTGGGCACCACATTAGTGCACTCTGCAATCGGTGAAACGGCCTTACCAAAACTTCTGAATGGAAAGGCCAAAGAACTAACCCTTGCACTGCTTGAAGCTATGCTTGATGCCGAAGTCATTCGTGGTAACATCAGGGCTGTTATGGAGGAGTACTGGTTATGGGATGCCCTCCAGAAACACGAGCAAGCCATCGCAGAATTATGCGGTGTTGAAGCCGTACAGATTACATGTGCGCGAATCCGAGCACTTATCAATGAAGGAGCATATTCATTTAATATTATAGGCATGATTGACAGTGACCTTTCCGATTATCCTCACCGACATTATGCCGAACTATTGGTTGGTTTTACTGCTAATTTGTTACGATCTGTTGAATTTGATAATAGTATTAAAGAAATAGTAAAGGATTTGTTACAGGAAGGATTAGCGGTAACTTGCAATGACCCTGTGAAAAAGGAAGCACGAGCTATTTTCGGGCGGATTGCCCTTACTGCAGTCACACACCATTACGAGAATTTGAAACATCTATTTTGGGAATGGGAAGGCAATCCACTTGAAAATATTGGACTGAAGCCTGAACTTTATCATTTGATACAAACCAACTGCACCAAGTTTAAGGAATCCGAAATTAACCAGATATTGGACTGGATAGAGTCTGTACCGTACTCTGTTCTGTACGGAATAGAAGCAAAGGATGATGAAACTCGCGTTAAGGTTAGTGCCTATAGAAAGCGAGAGTGGTTATCTGCGCTCATGGAAACAGGCAACGAAGAAATTGTCTCTGCCTATCAGAAGTATGAGCAGATTAACCCAGCAAAACTTGAACACCCTGGCCTTTTGTGGTGGACAGAAGTCGGCTGGGGATATACCAGTCCTATAACCGTCGATGTCTTATCTGGTATGTCTAACGCACAAATTGTTGAGTTCCTTAACAATTTTAAACAAAATGTGATAGCGGGCCCGTCAGAGCCAAGTGAAGAGGGCTTAAGAGAAACGCTTGAGGAATATGTGGCAGCAAATCCACAACAATTCACAGATGAATTACAGTCCTTCTATGGTGTTCAATTGCAATATCAGTATTCGTTACTTCAGGGATTCCTAAAAGCGTGGCGCGAGGAGAAGAAGTTCAATTGGGCGGTGCTGCTGAAATTTATCCATCACATCCTCACATCAAAGCAGTTCAGGACAAATGAGCATAAAACTGGACTTAACTATCGGGATTGGATCCTTTCTGCTACGGCAGAATTGATAGAAGCAGGAACAGCAGATGACGAGCAGGCGTTTGATATTCAACTCTTGCCCCTTGCAGAGAAAATCCTTTTGGTTCTGGTGGAGCAGGTTAAATCAGACAAGACTGCTATGTCAGATGCTCCTATCACTGTTTTGAATTCGACTCCGGAAAAGGTATTCTCGGCACTAGTAAACTATGCCTTACAATTTGCCCGTCTGCACGATGCTAAGCAGGGCAATGTCCGATGGCCGCAAGCTATCAGAGCAGATTTCACTAAAAGGCTGGATCGGAGCGTTGAATCCTCCTTTGAATTTTCCTTCACGCTAGGTGTTTACTTACCAAATTTGCTATATCTTGATAAGAAATGGGTTGTTGATAACATAAACTGTATCTTCCCGCAACAGGATGAATATTATTGGCAAGCGGCTTTTTCAGGCTATCTGTACAATTCTCGAATCTATGCGGATCTCTATTCCTTGCTTAAGGAACATGGGCACTATCAGAAGGCACTAAATACCGATTTTACTGATAGTGAAATCCCGCGCGGGCTTGTTGAACACATCTGCACAGGTTGGATAGAAGACGGTGAAGCTTTAAACGATAAAACCAGCCTCATTTATCAATTGATAAACAGTGATAACCCAAATCACCTGTCACACTTGGTTCATTTTTTCTGGCGACAACGGGATAGTCTACCGGAGAAGATGAAGGCAAAAGTCAGACCAACCTGGCGTGCCTTATATGAATCTCTTTCCCAAAAAGACAATGTAGAGAGATATGGGGAAGTTTTATCTCGCCTATCGGGATGGGTAGCACTCGTTGATAAAATGGACGTGGAAGTGCTGAAATGGTTAAAAATGTCCACGCAGCACATCAAAGGACTTACCGATTCGGCATTTTTCGTTGAAGATCTATTACCACACGCTACCAAAACGCCAGCAGAAGTGGGAGACATTTATCTGGGAATGCTAAAACATAACATTTATCCACATTATAATCAGGAACATATCCAACAAATCGTCCGTGTGCTGTATAACAAGGAACACAAGGAGATTGCCAACCGGATTTGCAACCTATACGGTGAAGCAGGGTTTGACTTCTTAAGATCTCTGTATGATGAAAATCAAAATTGAGTTAATGAGGAGCAGCCTGCGTGATTTATTTCTGGTTAGATGCAAATGCTATCGTCAAACGGTACGTGACAGAAAAAGGCACCTCGATCATCAACCATTTCTATACTAATATTTCTCATGAGCGAATAATTTGCTTATTTGATAGTATGGACGAAACCCGCTCAGTCATAGTGAGAAAGAGGAATAGAGGGGAGATTACCTTATCCGAATTCAATCAAGCAATCCAACAATTTGAGGTGGAGATCATCAATAGTACCAAAGTGCTACAGGTGCATGCAACTGTCAATCAAAAGATAGCTGCTAGGGAACTGATTGATAATTATTCTATTAACAGCACTGATGCATACATCCTTCGATGCGCGCTTGATAAGGCAAATGAACTACGAGCAGCCGGTGAAGATCTGATTTTGGTCAGTTCCGATAAACGCCTTCTGAACACAGCAAAAAAAGAGAGATTACACACCTTTGATCCTGAAACTGATAGTCAAACTGCCCTGGACATCCTCATCAATTCGCCATAATCGTACACACTGATCTAATACCGAATTAACGGGATTTGTAGTGCGAGGTCCCCGTGCCTTGCAATGCTGACTTTATCGGAAAACTTCGAATCAAGTTAATTTGGTATAATGACCTGATGTAAGGAAGTGAATAGAGAACGATTTGACTTCCCTTTCTTATATGTTAAATTTGTTGAGTAGCATGGGTAGATAGATTCGTCTGTTTGTAATCGCAAATTTCCGCGGCTACCCGCGTAATAGACAAAAAGAGGAGAACACTTATTATGATACCCCGATAATGCAACTGATCATAAAAATTGAACAGTTTGAATGGGAATTAGCAGAAGTGAAAAGGAAATTAGAAAAACTTCAACCGTTCTTCATAAAGTCTTTGACGCCTGAAAAACGTGCAGCAGCGCAATCTGAAAGGGTGAAAGCACAAAATAAGAGGTTGCATCCTCCAATTGAAAAGGAACTTGGAAACCCCAAGGCCAATGCTACAATTCCGACAGCAGAAGAAATTCAGCAGCTTCTCTTGGAGGATGGCATAAAATCGGAGGATAATCTTGGTAGTCGCGCTATCATTGAAGAGCGGGAGAGACGGAGCGAGTGATTTTTTTGAGGGGTTAGGTTTGAATGTGCCAGATGGCAAAATCAATGTAGATAAATGAGGTAATGGATATGGCAAAAACAGAGGTTGAAGTCCAATTCACATTCACACTTCCTATTGACGAGAGTTTTCTACAACACAAAACTAATGCGGAACGTAAGGCAAAAGAGGCTTTTGTGCTTGAACTTCTTAGGCAAGGGGACATTAGTGCTGGTAGAGCCGCAAAACTCCTAAACATTTCACGGTGGGATCTATCAGAGTTGATGTCCGCTGTAGGAATATCACCTTTTGCCGAACTCACCGCTGAAGATTTAGCCATTGAAGTTGAAACTGCATTGAGAGTATTAAGTAATCAACACAAGAAAGATTGAATTTGTAGATAGTTAATTAAAATTTGACAAAATAATACATAGATGGTATAATAATTGGGATATAATGAAAGATAATTTTAGAGTTTGAAGAAAAGATCCAAACCAATCCACCCGCTGATAAGCGACAAAAAAATACTTTTGGCGACACGGTCAAAGTAACGTTCCCACCCAAAGACAAGTAATATTTTCACCCAAGGAGGAACCTCAAAATGGCAACTAAATCCAATATTGAGTGGACACAATCAACTTGGAACCCAATAAGGGGATGTACCCGTGTTTCTGAGGGGTGTCGGTACTGTTATGCCGAACGAATCGCTGCAAGGTTTTCAAAAAAGGGCTTCGCTTATGAAGGACTTGCAGAAATGACAAAAGCAGGTCCGAGATGGTCAAATAAGGTACGGCTTATTGATGATTTACTTGATGCACCATTAAAATGGAAAAAACCTCAATTGATTTTTGTTAATTCAATGAGCGATTTGTTCCATGAGGACGTTCCATTGGATTTTATTCTAAAGGTCTTTGAAACAATGCGTAAAGCAGACCATCATCAGTTCCAAATACTTACAAAACGATCAGAAAGTCTAATCTTACTCAATGCTGAAATACATTGGCCAAAAAATGTATGGATGGGAGTCAGTGTTGAAAATCAAGACTATACATTCCGCATTGACCATTTACGACAAACAGATGCGAACATCAAATTTCTATCTCTTGAACCGCTTATAGGTGAACTCCGAAACCTTGATTTAACAGATATAGATTGGGTTATTGTCGGTGGCGAATCTGGCCCTGGGGCGCGACCTATGCAAGAAGAGTGGGTAATTGATATTCGTGATCAATGTCAACAAGCAGCAGTTCCTTTCTTTTTCAAACAGTGGGGTGGTCGAAATAAAAAACGAAAAGGTAGAGTTTTAGAAGAAAAAACTTGGGATGCTTTACCGTATGCTTATAGTGGCGTTAGCATATAACACCGCCTTTCACTCGTCTATTCTATTGACTTCAAAGAGACAAAACCCACCATGCGTATACTTTGTGTGAACGTAGGAAGCACCTCGTTCAAATACCAAATCATAAATATGGAAACAACAACCTCCCTTGTCAAGGGAGGCGTAGAACGTATCGGTAATTCGCCATCCGCCTTTACACACGCGGTTTCGGGTAAACCGTCCCTTGAAGGTGAAATTGACGCACCATCACACATTGACGCGATTGCCCACGCAATGCAACTCGTCACCGATCCAGAGGTTGGTTGTCTTACAGACCTAAACCAATTGGACGGTGTCGGATTCAAAACCATTCTTGCCAAAGGATACTGGCGTTCAGCACGAATTACGGAAGACGTTATTGCAGCATTGGAGACGTCCACACCGCTTGCACCGATGCATAATCCTGCTTATATCGCCTCCATCCGAGCCTTTCAGGAACTCCTCCCCACAACACCACTCGTCGCTGTTTTTGAGACTTGGTTCCACCAAACCATCCCGGATTATGCTTACGAATTCGGCGTTCCCCGATTTTGGGTAGAAAAACACGGCATCCGCAAATACGGATTTCATGGCGCATCACACCGTTACATCTCAGAACGTGTACCGCAAATGCTTGAGCGTGAAACCGATGAAGGACTTCGGATTATCTCCTGCCACCTCGGCGGAAGTTCGTCCATCTGTGCCATCAAAGACGGAAAATCTATTGATACTTCAATGGGGACATCAACACAATACGGCATGATACAATCCACACGATGCGGAGACTTGGACGCGTTCGCTGTCTTATACCTGATGGATAAAGAAGGGCTTTCTACCGATGAGATCCGGCGTCAGTTGATTGAAGAATCGGGAGTTAAAGGCATCTCTGGCACCAGCGGCGATATGCGCGATGTAGAGGCGGCGATAGATGCTGGCAACGACAATGCCCGTTTAGCCTTAGAGACCTATGTTTACGGTGTGAAGAAGTATATTGGTGCTTATATAGCCGCGCTTGGTGGGGTTGATGTCATCGCCTTTGCAGGTGGAATTGGCGAAAAAAGTACAACGACACGCGCTAAAATATGCGAAGGATTTGAATGGTGCGGTATCCATTTAGATCCAGCGAAAAATGAGAAATCAACTGGAGAGACTGACCTATCTGCGAATAACAGTCGCACCAAGATTCTCGTCGTTTCCACAAACGAGGAACTTATTGTATCACGTGAAACTGCCCGCGTCCTAAAAGGATAACGATGAAAAGTTTAGTTATTCCTCTGTCTTCTTCCAAAACCCTACACTTACTCACAACAGGATTTGCGCAAATATGGAGCATGTGCAAAAATTTATTGTACATCTATTCGTGGAGCATTTGAACGAAAACTTCAAGGTTTCTCACCTCAGATGCAGCAATTAGTAACTGTTCAAGTCGTTGCAAATCATCTATGTTTCGAAGTGACGGCATTAAGGCACTCACAGCATCTGCTTGAAATTTTGATTTCAATAATGCTAAAGTGTTTTTAATAGTAGTTTCTCTCGCAGCTTTTTCCATTTGGCGTTGGTAAAACTTAGATTCTCGCATAAGTTCCTCCGGTATAAGTCGTTCATATATTTCAGGATTATGTACTATACTTCCGAAAAGAGAAATAGCATAAAGTAAATCTGCCTGCATCCGCTGATTGACAGGGGCGTCAATCGCGGCGTCAACGCATTCTTGCACCCACTGTTCTATTTCCATTCCAGCTGGTGGTTTCATTAGCGGGATGAAGGGTAGGATCCCTGGTGCCTGCATCTCCAAGGCTGATTTTCCCTCTATCTCAATGAGTCGTATCACCTTATAGCGCAGAGCGTATGAATAACCAGGCCAACTATATTCGTATACCCCCGTGTCACGCCTTCCAGCATTTGGATGAAAATAGATAACATTAGAGTATACAGGTATCTGGTGTTCACCAACGAGGTATCCGTGATACGCCGCATTTCTCGCCCACATTGGTTTGTGTGTGCTATCTCGGAGTTGCAATTCAATATGTAAGATAACTTCACGATTGTCAACGCGGATGCGCTTTACGCTATCGGTGCGTTGTCCTATAATGGTCTGTTGTTCAGGGTCAATGTTTTCAAGTATTTCAACATCATTTACGCCGAGTACAAATTGTGAGATTTCGGTGGCATAATCTGTCAATAGATTTTTTGCCATATTATCGTAGTTTTGCGCCATACAAGTATTATATTCCGCTTTCTGAAAAACTTCAAGGTGAAGTAGCAATATTATTTTTGGATTCTGAATGATACATCCGATAAATCGGGGTTACAACCTCATAACAGAATCCGACTCAACCACAGCAATGTAAATCGAGACACGAACACTTTACATCAAATACTCCCGCTCCTGAAAAATCCGAATTGCAAGCCACATTGCCCCTACCGTTAGCAAGGAGAGCACCAAAATTGCCACCCACGCTGGCGGAGGCATATCGCCTAATAAATCACCAAGCGTATTGCCACCCAATTTGAAATCAGGAAATAATGTCATAAGATAATGAGTCAAACCAAGCCGTTTAATACCTACCGGCATCGGAGGAAATGCCGTAATCTGTTCCCAACCAAACACGAAAAGCAATCCCCATAGCACTGGGTGTTTAAATCGAACAGATAAAAGCATAGCAAAAGCACCAAACACTAACAATGCTAACATCATTGAGCATGTGTACCGAAGACTCATCGCTAATACAAACGCCCGTTCTTTCAGTTTCGGATGCGTTTCCATAATGCCAGTCAGAAGCAAATGAGATACACCGATGATGGCAACAGTCCCTATCATGTAGGCTGCAAATTTTGTAAGTAGAATCAGTCGTTTCTGGAGTGGTCGCATTTGGAGATACGTCAAACCGCCACCATCAATCTCATCCGAAACGATGGCTGAACCATAAAAAATCGCGCACAAATTCGCCAAAAACCCATAGAGAAAGAAAGTTATGTATGGAATATAAGTGTTAACACTACTTGTCCCTCGCGCTTTGAATCGGAATATGAGGGTGATAACAAGCGGCAGCACGCACCCAGTCAGAATCAGGAGTCCTCGCCGACTCCAGAACAACTGGCGGAGCGTCAGTTTAAATAGCGCAAAATAGGCAGGAAACGATTTTAGGTTAGCAGCCATCTATAGTCTTTCAATTGTTGAATTATTCTACATATTATAGTAACATAAAATCGCTGAATTTACAATCTTTTGTTTAGGAAGATTGGATTGTCCTATCTCAACAACCTTATTTTTATGGTATAATACCAAATTAACTTGATTCGACGTCTTCAGATAAAGTTAAGCATTGCGAGGCACGGGGACCTCGCACTACAAATCGGGTTAATTGGGTATAATACCTACAGAAAATACGCATCTTTGTAACTTGAAAAGGACACACATGCTCAAAATTATTGATACCCACCAACACCTGTGGGATACCGCTAACTTGGAATACCCTTGGTTAGATGGATTTGATCTCCTTCAGCAGCAATATACACAGCAAGATTATCGCGATGCTATCGGTGACATTAACGTCGTAAAATCGGTTCACGTTGAAGGCGATCCTGCCGAAACACATGTCGTCCAAGAAGTGGAATGGCTAACCCACATCGCAGAAACGGATGGAATGATAGGGGCAATTGCTGCCGCTGCACCACTTGAAAAGCCAAACGTTGAAGCAATCCTTGAACAACTCGCAGCGTTTGATCTTGTCGTAGGTATCCGCCGAATGGCATGGCATAACCCTGACAATCAATTCTACGCCAGTCCTGAACTGATAAATGGCGTGAAGTTATTAGCAAAATATGATCTATCCTTTGAACTCTGTGCTAAACATGATCAACTGTCAGCAGCCATTGAATTGGTAAGAGTTACTCCTAACGTCAAGCATGCCATCAACCACTGCGGTGGTCCAAATATAAAAGACGACGAGTTTGAACCGTGGGCAACCCACATGCGCAAACTCGCCGCCTTTGACAACGTCCACTGCAAAGTATCAGGTATCGTAACAACTGCCAGCGAAAACTGGACATCCGAGGAGTTAAAGCCTTACATCCGACATCTCGTAGATACATTCGGATTTGACCGACTCATGTTCGGCAGCGATTGGCCTGTCTGCACCTTAGCAGCTGAATATCATGAGTGGTTAGAAGCACTTCTCTCGGTAATTGAAGACGTATCCGATGCAGAGAAAAATCGCTTCTTTTACCAAAACGCTTTAGAATTCTATAGGATATAGGGATTTCCTTAAACCATCTATTACGGTGTTATCAAAATAGGGTCAACGCCTTGTGACTCCTGAATTTGCTGCTTGAGTTCCAATGAGTCTGACCGTACTGCGAACTCACCAATTGTCACGCGATGCATCGTTTTGCCATTCACCGTAACGGTATATACCTTCACCTTCTCATCCGGATGTAATCGTCGCAGATTCTCAGCTAGCATCTCGGCATTGCGCCGTTCAGCAAATGAACCAACCATCAACGTCAACTTAGGTTCTTCATTTACAACCTGAGTTTGGCTTCCAATGCCACTACCGAACTGCAACTGCGCCTGCTGAACATTCTGATTCCCAGCTACATCTCTAACGCTCAAGACAAATTTATAAGTTGTCGCTGCCAGCTGCGGGATCTTAGTCAAGGTTATCGTTTCCGGCGGTGAACCTTCCCCTTCGCTCTTTTCAACCAACTTGTTACTTGCATCAAAAATCTCAAGTTTCCAGTTTACAATCGAATTGATATCCCACGCCTTCACACCAACGTTTGTAGTCCCTTTCTTAATAATCTCAACCGTTGCCGGAATTAAGTCAACCGTCACCTTTTTGCTGTTTATCAGATGCGGTATCCCTTTGGCATCAATAATGTGTAGCTGCGCCACATAGTCTCCATCAGGCACTAACTTACCACTATCCCCTATTCCGTTCCACGCAACACCTTCCGATGGTGAGCCAATTCCCGATGTCTCCCAAACCTGTTCCGTATACGCATCACGAAGTGTCAATCTCCATTTGTCATTTGCCTTAACCTTAAAACGGAATGTAGTGCTATCCGAAACGCCGTCACTATTAGGTGAAATTGCGGCTTCGGAGAGTTGCAATTCTCCTACAGGGACATTAACTTTCACATCCGCATCAAGTGTTTTCGGCATCAGAATTGGTGGTGCTGCATCCGTTTCAGAAACACCTTTAGGTGTTGCCTCCACGGTAGTAGGATTTGAAATAGGCGCGGACTTCTTCTCTTTTTCACCCCACCTTAACGTCGCAGAAATCCAATGTAGGCTTTCATCTAACTCACCGCCTTTGACATGAGCATAATCCAACTGTCCTGAGGAGTTACGAAAACTAATCCCTTGTGTCCACTGACCGACACGGAATTGATCTGCAGCAGTAAGTGCCGTATATCCTACGCGAACCCCCAAATGCTTGTTAAATAACCACCGTTCCGCCCCGAAGTGTAAACGGAGTTTTTCACCCCAATCCACATCATTCTGTCCACGTACAGCAATATCGACAGATAGCAAAGTTGAATTGTCTGGACGATATGTCGTCCCGAAACGCGCAACTAACGGTAAACTTTCAATCAGGGCACCATCCTCACGGATCCCATTGCTCAATTCGGATAGATTCATGCCTATCGTGATCGAATCACCTAACTTTTTCAACGGATAACTAAACTGCATGCCGATATCGACGCTCCAAAGATAATTCTTTCTGATTAGCGTGTTGTTCTGATAATAGCGTAAGTTTGCCCCTGCTGATGCTTGTTCTCCCAACGCTAAACCATATCCTAAAAGTACAATCTGAGTAGACTCATCAATACTACTGTTCCAACCATTAAACCAAGATGCTAACGAGAGATTCCCTACATTTTTATTCGTTAAACCGAGTGTATAAGGACTCGCCGCTAACGAAAACGCCTGATCCGGTCCTGACGGTTCACCCGAAAACGGAATCCCACCCATATTCACTTCCAAACCATTCATAAACCCGAGCGATGAAGGATTCCACAAAAAGCCGTTATTTGCTGAAGGTCCTGCAGTGAAGGCACTCCCCATACCAACTGCACGAGCACTTGCGCCAACGAAGATATCGCGATGGTCTATTCCAGAAGACCCCTCTGTGACCACAACATTTCCTAACATGATGACAACTATACTGATAAGACCGAGAGTTTTCAATTGCATTTTATAAACTCCATCTATTTTTTCTTGTACACATTTTGAAGGTAAAACTTCCTCCTTAATTTAACGCCTTAACCGTGGTCTTGGGTACAAAACAATTAATCACACCTTTCTCTACAAGTCATCTTTTGTTGTTGGGTGTGTAAAGTTTTGTCACATAGATGTCAATTTAAGAATAACCGTAGGATATTTTGTTTTCTGTTTTTAGTCCTGTAGTTTCTTAAATTGACGCCTATGGTTACTGCAATTGAATAACCTCGGCAATCTTTCTGAAAACATCCTCAATATCCGATTCCTCAAGACATGAATATGCAATCCGCAATTCATGCGTGCCAAGCGCAATCGTGCCGATGCCGTATTCATCAAGAAGCCTTTCGCGAACTTTTTCAGCATTCCTCGTTTTAAGAGATAGGCATGTGAAATAACCAGCATGACTTGGGTAGACTTCCCAAAGATTTGCATATCGTGCATCAGTAGCAACCTGTTTCACCTTCAATGCGCGTCCTTTGAGAATCTCATAGTTACGTTTTTTCTGTTCAGCATAACCTTGAGCCTTCATCGCTTCAAGAATGAGCGTTTGGGAAATCTGTGTGGCACCTGAGGTGTTAGCGCGGATTAGTCCGCTTAACTTTCCCTCAATTCCCTGCATTACCTTTTCTGGAAGTCCGAAAGTCAAAAATCCGACGCGTAAACCCCACGCATATTCCTCTTTTGTTGCCCCATCTATTTTCACTGGAACCACGTTTGGATGACATTCCACCAACATACCGAAAAGAGATTCATGCATCACCGATGCATCATACCAAAAGCCTACGTAAGCATCGTCAACCATTACGAGGACGTGACATCCGGTATCAGCACATTTCACTATTGTGTCCTTGATATATTGTGCTTCAATGTGAGTGACAGCGTAGCCAGTCGGATTGTGCGGAAAATTCAAGAGAATTAGCAATTTGTCACCCGTATGTTTAGAGAGTGTTTCACCAAATCCGCTTATATTAAAACGCTTTTCACTGTTGAAGAACGGGTAAGTTTGAATATCAGTTCCCGCTTTAGTCTGAAAGATTAACCGATAATTTCCCCATATCTTGTCTGGGAGAATAAGTGTGTCACCGCTATTGACAAATAGATCCGCAAGTAGACTGAAACCGTGTGTCATTCCACTTGTCACAATCGGGAGGCTGAGCGTTGTCTCTGCAAGTAAAGGATTTTCTATGCGAATGTGAGATTGCCATAACTTGCGCAATTCTGGATTTCCAAGTATAGGCGGGTAACTGTAAATGCTTTCAGGAGAAAGTCCAGATACCAATTGACGTGAAACGTCAAGGTGCATTATATTGCTATCTTCCAATGCAACCGCGCGTGTTGCGTTGAAACGGGACGTTTTTTCTTCTGCTTCTGCACTTTGGCTTAAGATGCCTTTTGGAAGATAGATACGTTCTCCTAATTCGGAGAGTAGCGCGTAAACCGTTGGATTAACATCGCTAATTTGTTTATTCAATTCAACTGCTAAAGAGTTTAAGGCTTGCATATTTTTCCAACTTTGGATACTATAATGTAACAGGACAATTAAATCAGATGCTATAAACGCATCCCCATCATCGTAGTAATTGTGTGCTGAGCATAACTTAATGTCAACCAATTTTTCCTAATTTTTAGTTTAATACATTAAGTTGTTCTAATATTTTAACGACAGAGGTTTCAATTCAATTATGAAATCATTTCTTAAGACCCTGACATTAGGTTTATTCTTTGTTATAATTATCGGTGTCTGCTTCTGTATTTATATTTTTCACGCACCACCTGTTCCTGAGCCAGGATCACCGAAATTGCAAGTCCACAAGCGAACAGCAGTACGTGAGAGACCTACGGTCAACTCAAAACCGATTCTTTATACAAAGGATGTCTTCCTTTTCAACCTTGATAAAAAGTATATTAGCAACTTGAACATGGGTCAATTCAAACGGGAATTATTGTTTAGCGTTGCTTTAGGGCAGCGTGCAAGGTTCAGTACCAAACTTTTAGACAAGGAATTAAAATCCGTGTTTAATTGGCACCAAATGTTTTCGGATGCAGATGTAGGAATTCAATTAAGTTCAAGGACTCCTACAGTTGAGGTGTTACTAAGTGGTCAGGACTGGCTACTTACGGATAAAACTGGAGGAGGTTATGCAGTTCAGAAAGTTGAGGATCAACTTGATATCTATCTGCCTAATTTACGAGATGAATTTAACAATAATAGGACAACACTTTCTGCAGATGTAAAATTAACCATTGAGAAAAAAGGAAAAGAGTGGTTGATTCAAGATAACAAAACTCGGCAGGCTTATGAAATCAGAAACGCCACCAAAAAACTGAATGTTTATCAACAATCAAAGTTTCCTATTGAGACTTTTCTGTTTAGGGTGGATTTAGCATCTATGACTGCATTAAACCAAGGGAAGTTTTCTGAAGCATTACGTCAAGGTTTTGAGAATCAAGAGATACAACTGTCTCGTCAATATGCTAAACTTATACCAGAAGAAGATGGTGCCAGTTGGCGCGTTACCGACGAAAACCAAAGATATAACATCATAAATGAGGATGGTTGGTTAAAGGTATATCTCAATCTTGAAAGTAAATGGCTTCTCGTCCGAGCTAATCATAAGAGAGGATGGGTCCAAAGTGAACGCGGCACAATCTTCATGCCACCCCAGCCAATACTCAGTTCACGTCAACAACTTAAAGAAAAGTTCGTCGTTTTTATCGATCAGTTAAAAGGTAAAGATCAGAGTTCCAATCAACCTGATAAAGACCAAATTGTTGAATCTCCCCAGTAGTGTCGCATAAATACTTCTAAAATATGAAGATACTTTTTCTTTCTCCTACCGTACCGTATCCCCTCACTGATGGAGGACGTATTCGCGTTTTCAACCTCCTCAAACAGATCGCACAAGATAACGATGTATCACTACTCGCCCTGGAGACACAACCAACAGATGCGGAGAATATTGCACACATACAGCAATTAGGTATTGAGGTTCACCTTGTACCAAATTCGCCAACACTGCCACGTGTATCACCCATCACACTTCTCTCTGCATTTTTCAAAAGGCAACCTATCACTGTCGCACGCTACAATGTGTCTGCTTACCGACAGAAACTCAGAGAACTGTTGACAACTGAAACATTCGACATTGTCCACTATGAGATGTTTCATACCGCCCAATTTTATACTGAAACAGACCTCCCAAGTGTGCTTTCACAGCAAAACGTTGATTCTGCTATCTGGCGTCGACTACAAGGTGAAACCGAGAATCTGTTCTACAAATGCGCGTATTGGTCCCAGCAACTTGCATTTCAACGTTATGAACGCGTGCTAAGTCCCAGGTTTGATGTTGTTACGTGTACATCTGACATTGATGCTGCGGTATTTCAGCAGCACTGTGTGGAAGGTGCTGTTGAGGTAATTCCTAAC
Source organism: Candidatus Poribacteria bacterium (assembly GCA_965237835.1). Taxonomy (GTDB): domain Bacteria; phylum Poribacteria; class WGA-4E; order WGA-4E; family WGA-3G; genus MSPOR6. Next base: position 5,206,085 of record OZ250160.1, read on the forward strand.
GGTGTGGATGTTACGCATTACTCCCCAGATTTCGAATCTGAAGCTCCAGCACACCTCATCTATATCGGTAGTATGGATTGGTTCCCGAATGAAGATGCTGTTTCGTTTTTTGCTGAAGAGGTGTTGCCTCTGATTCAGAAAAGTGTGCCGAATGTCAAATTTTCAATTGTTGGCGGAAACCCATCCGCGCGTGTCCAACGACTGGCAGAAAGGGAAGGCGTTGTCGTAACAGGGCGCGTGCCGGAGATCAAACCCTACTTCGCTGAGGCAACAGTTTTTGTCGTGCCTTTACGCATCGGGAGTGGAACTCGCCTAAAAATTCTTGAAGCACTAGCGATGGGGAAAGCAGTTGTCTCTACCACTGTCGGCGCAGAGGGTTTAGCACTTCAAGATGGTGAGGAGATATTTATTGCTGATGAACCGGAAACTTTTGCTGAGGCAGTCACCCGATTGCTAACAGACTCGTCTCTCCGCCAGAAGATAGGAGAGAACGGTCGCACACGCGTTGAACAAGATTACGATTGGCGAAACATCGCAAAGAAGCTGCTTACCGTTTATGAATCAGTGATAAGTAATCCCAAATTAACTTGATTCAAAGTTTTCCGATAAAGGAGGTCTCCATTGTGAGGCACGGGGACCTCGCGCTACAAATCAAGTTAATTGGGTATAATACCCTCCTTGAAATGAGATAGGATTTGTGGTAATCTAATTTATATGATAAAGCAATTGCAGCCTAAATCACATAGAATCGCTATTCTTGCCGAAGGATCGTTCGGTGTCCTTGAATCGAAAACCGCAACGGTTTTGGTGCGTTACCTTCCTGACAACGTTGTGGCAGTCATTGATAGCACTAAAGCAGGCAAAGATGCCAGTGAAATAATAGGAATAGGTGAAGGAATCCCAGTTGTCAGCGATCTTGCTGAGGCAATGCGGTTTCAACCCACGATGTTAGCAATTGGTATTGCACCGCCTGGTGGCGAATTGCCAGAAGCGTGGCGTTCTATTATTTGTGAAGCAATCGGCAGTGGTTTACATGTCATGAGTGGTCTCCATTATTTCTTGAGTGAGGATGCTGAAATGGCTAAGTTAGCAGCCAAACACAACGTGGTGCTGTGGGATGCGCGGAAACCACCGGATAACTTGCCTGTTGGGACGTGTAAAGCAGCGGATGTAGATGCAACTATAATTCTCACTGTTGGTTCGGATTGCCGAGTTGGGAAAATGCTATCCGGGATAGAGATTACATACGCAGCACAGGATCGTGGACTCAACGCTGAGTTTTGTCCGACAGGTCAGAACGGTATCATGGTATGGGGATGGGGTATAGCGATTGACGCTGTGGTATCGGATTTTATTGCTGGTGCAGCAGAGCAAATTGTGCTTGAAGGGGCTAAAAACCACGACCTTTTGATCGTTGAAGGACAGGGATCGCTTGTTCATCCCGGGTATTCTGGTGTAACATTGAGTTTACTTCACGGAAGCATGCCTGATGCGATGATATTCTGTCATCAACCCTCACGGGAGATGGTTGCGAGGTATTCTGTGCCGTTGCCATCTTTATCGGAGATGATAGCACAATATGAGATGCTTGCTGCACCTATAAAGCCGGCAAAGGTTGTTGGATTAGCATTGAATTGTTTTGATCTATCTGAGAAAGAAGCGCGAGAGGCAATTGATGCTGCAGAAGCGGAGACAGGGATGCCTGCTACTGATGTGGTGCGGTTTGGCACGGACAAATTGGTTGATGCTATTCAGAAGGTGCATGAAGTAAACTAACGATGGTGTTAGCAACATTATCAGTGAAGAGACAATAATTATGGTTATTCGTCAGTGGATAGTAGAAACCGAAACTCCTCATACTGTACGTGTTAATCATTGGAGACCATGGTCTGGCAAGGTTCATATTCATGTTGACGATGAGTTAATCTTTGAAAGATGTCGTAAGTATTATTATGACACCGGGTTGGAACATCGTTTTAAACTTGACGGGTTACCTTGTATCATCCGGATTTTGTACCGGACATGGCATTATGAATATGAACTGTGGGTTGACGGAAAACTGCAGTCCGTTATTTTAAAGTTGGAGCACCAAACGCTTCTATAGAAAAAATCCGTTGATTTTAAAGTTGGAGCACCAAACGCTTCGCTCCAGATGAAGATTAAGAATTTAATCGGGTAATTTTCAGTTTCTTGTAGAGTCCGGTGCGGTTAGGAAACCGCACCTACCGGGTTTGGGGTTCAAGTCCGAGCAAGAAGCAGTAAGTAAACTTAGTAGATTCAATTAAGTCCTAATCTGTTCATAATATTGGAGATAAAAAATGAGAAGTAACATTATAGTAACAACAGGAGATATTAAACAGGATTATCAGATTATAGGTCCTGTTTACTTTCAAATATCAAATAAGGGGCTTTTCTCAAATGCGCTTTCTAAACTTGTTAAACAATACGAAGCTGAAATCATAGATATGAAGCGAAGCGGGCAAATGGGAGAAGATCGGGCAGATTGGGGATTTTTATACGGTGAATGGAGTGTAGGTCAAAGTGATTTTGAAAAGGCATTTTTCGTTTCGGTTGAAGAACTTAAGAAACGCGCTGCACTATTAGGAGCAGATGCAATTATAGGCATGCGGCAAGATGTTGATTTGGATACAGATAGTTTTCAATATTTTTATCACTCTTCCCGCCAAGACCCCCTGCTTTAGCTTGTGAGATTCAGGCGGGCGTTAGATTTTTGTAAACAAATAGATTTGATATTCAGCTAAAAATGTAGTAAATTATAGTATCTTGTTGACAGGCAAAGCAAACGTAGTCGCAAGGAAACCATGTGCCTATCTCCTATTGCCTGAGGATAAAAGGGAGGGACGAGAATATCCATGCACACGGACAAATACCAGTTTGGTCACCAGAGAAGTATGATACGTCTTGGTAATCTGATAGACGACATGCACGAGGTGCATAAGTATTTCCATTTATGGCAACGTCAACGCCATAAAGACGGATTAGTTTATGCGAATTATCATGCTATGTCTGCTCACCTTACCGAGTTGAAAAAGACGACGCACCCCCATTGGAAGTGTCTGCCAAGCCAAGCGATCCAATGTGAGTTGAAACGCATTGATATGGCGTATCAGCGTTTTTTCAATAAACTTGGTGGCAGACCGCATATCAAACCCAAGCATAAATTTAGGTCTATCACTTTTCCAAGTCTCGCTGGTTTGAAAATAGAAAACAACCACATTACAATAACCTTTAGAGAGTGGGACACTGATAAATCTAAATGGAAGTTCAAACGCGTGTCCTATTCATTTCACAAACACCGTGATTGGAAAGGTAAAATCAAACGTACCACACTAAAGCGTGACAAGTGTGGAGACTATTGGTTGTGTATTACAACAGACGCGACTGCTACTGAAATCCTGCCGACAACAGGTAAGAGCGTCGGGGCAGACTTCGGTATGAAAGACGCGTATTTGACACTGAGCACAAGCGAGAAAATACAATCTCCACAATTTCATAAGCAATCCTTGAACGCACTTCGTAAACTCAATAAAGCGGTATCTCGTAAAGTCAAAGGTTCTAATAACTGGTGGCGTGCTGTCAGAGCACTCGCAAGACTCTATAGCAAAGTCAGCAACCAACGCAGAGACTGGCATTGGAAACTTGCCACCGACCTTTGCCGAAGGTTTGACGCTATCGCAACCGAAACGCTGAACCTTGACGGTATGAAAAGGCTTTGGGGACGTAAAGTCTCTGACCTTGCTTTCTATCAGTTTGTTGAGATATTGAAGTCCAAATGTAGTAAACATAAGCGTGAGTTCGTTCAAGTCGGGCAATGGACTGCGACTACGAAACCTTGTTCGGATTGCGGGTATCACAACGAAACGCTTTCTCTTAGAGATAGACAGTGGACATGTCCAAAATGTGGCTCCCACCACGACAGAGACATAAATGCTGCTATAAACATTCTACGGGCAGGCTTAGCTGCCCCTGTGGAGCAGACGTAAGACCTTCTACAGAAGGCGGACTGCTACGAAGCACAAGCCCCAACCTTTAGGTTGTGGGTGCTATGACCTCCAGATGTACGGGACTGCAGTGAAATTAAGTTAGGTAGGTCGTTGGTTTGCTTCCACTATTGTCGGTGTCACCTTTAGTAGAAAAATACATGGGATGTATTATGCAAATTAACAACTCACTTCCAATTCCTATCTTTCTTTCTCACGAAAGACTTCGATTTCGCGCGGTGACCTCCCAAGTCTCCTGACAATACCCATCAGCATCTATCACATAATAGAACGGATGCAGCGCAACGGATGGACAAATATGTGTTGGGCAGACATAAACCTCTTGTCCTATTTGTACCGGTGTTCCTTCAAGGACATTTACTGCCCAATGTTCCTCGTGTTGCTTATCTACCTCAGCATTATCAATATTCAAAATAGTGCCGCGCACACCATCAGGGTCGGCGGCGATCGCTTTGTGCCCCAAATCAAGCGTGATACGGTTCGGAGTAGGAATACTAATAATGCGGCTTAGCAGTAGTGCTGCAGGAATAAAACCGAGGTCGGGATAGTGAGTGGAATAACCGTAGTCATGAAAAATAAAAGTTCCGGGGGATGTCTCAACTTCTGGTGTACTGGCATAAATTGGAAATGTTGGTGTACCACCCATCACAATCAGCGGCACGGGAAGACCTTTGCCAGAAAGCATGTCTTGCATCTCTTTAACCTGAGCGAGACTTTGATTACAAGCAGCTTTACGCGCAGCAATATCTTCATCATGAATATGTCCATCGTAGACATGCAGCCCCCATGGTTGTAAGCCATCTGAAAGGTTAACAGATTCGTAGATTTCCACAGCGGCATTGCCTACAGGCGCGCCTGTCCGATGCATTCCCACATCAAGGTCAAGCATCACTTTAACGCTCAAACCGAGTTCCACCGTCGCTGAAGAGAGGGCAGTCACAGCATCTTTATGGTCAACGATAACCTTGAAATCAGCATTTGGATACCGTTGTTGTAATGACAGAAAGTGGTTGATATTTGGACCCACCATCTGGTATGCGATTAAAATATCCTCTATTCCGTTCTGAGCAAGCATTTCTGCTTCTCGCAGTGTAGCACATTTGTGTTTGAGGATACCCGCTTCACGTTCCATTTCAATTATCTGTGCTGTTTTGTGGGTTTTCGCATGAGGTCTAAGTCTTGATACATCACCATCGACAATAGCGATAGCGCGCGCAATATTCTGTCGAACCAGATCTAGATAGACAACTAATGCGGGACTCGGTATATTTTCAACGTTTTGTATACGATATTTCTGATCCATTTCACTACCTCTGTAAGAATCGTCTTACTTTCTATTTAGCGTCCATTAAATTGATTCATTGCCGTAAGAATACCATCTTTGAGATATGTTTCGATTGCTTCAACCGCACGTTCAATGGTCCCCTCTATCTCAATTTCTTCTTCCTTCGAAAATTCAGATAGCACATAATCAACCAAGTCGCCGACAGGTTCACCAATGCCGATGCGCAAACGTGGAAACTCGGTTGTCCGTAAGTAGTGGATAATAGATTGCATACCTTTTTGACCACCATCACTCCCCTTCCTCCGTATTCGAATCTTACCGATGTCCAGATGAACATCATCGTAGATAATACAAACATCAGTAAGAGGGACTTCAAACCGATTGACAAGCGGTGCGACAGCTGAACCGCTGTTGTTCATATATGTCATCGGCTTGGCAAGGATGATGTCTGTGTCATGCCATTTGGTTTGTATCACGAGCGATTTATAGATAGAGGTTACGCGTTTCTTAGCGACGACATTTCCAGAACTCTCTGCTGATGTTATTTTGTCGTATAGTGCGTCAATCACTCGAAAACCGATATTGTGTTTGGTATGCTCATAGCGAAGCCCGGGATTACCGAGTCCGACAATAAGTTTCACGGGTTTATCAGTGGTGTTCTTATATTCCATGATGAAATAGGATCGCATCCCTAAAATCGCAAGGGTTGAGATAGGTTTATATGTCCAGCGAGTGTCTCAGTTTCTTTACCGTCGATAAGAATCTGGACGTGTATAATATTATCTGGAAAAGCGTCAAAGACAGTTTTTAGAATAGCAGTAACGGTTTGAAATTCAGCGGTTGTTCCACCGATATGTCCGTCTGTAAGATGGTGTGAAAAATCCAGATAGGCAGTCTTTTGAGTATCAATGTAGACTTCGTTAAGTAACGTGCCTCTTGGTATAGGATTTCTATAGTTGGTAGGAGTTTCTTTGATAAGTGCCGAAACAATCTGTTTCAAACGTTCTGTCAGTTCTGAATAGAGTCGTAGTTCAACATTTATAGGAGTGAGTTTCAACCCATCTGATTCCAAAAGGAAGAGGTTCACGTGCTGCAGTTCTGGTAACTGATCTGAGGGATTCGCTAAATCAGGTAGTATCGGTGGGGCATCTACAATCTTTGTTTTCTTAGTATTGGAAATTAACACAAGCGTGATGGCAAGACCGATTACGATTGTTACCAATGTAATGCCCCATGTAATAACGAGCCTTGAGTGGATAATTCTTCGGAAAAGATTCACGGTTTTGCTCCAATAGACTCCCTATTGATACACTCTTACTGTTAGGAAACAAAATGCGTATATAGAAGAAACTACATCTCAGTTTGTGTCTGGATTTGCATTTTCTTGAAGATCGTTAGGATCAACAGGTTGATTGACCGATGTAGAATATAACTGGATGGCGCGAACAATAGACTGAGCAAGGTCAGAAATGTGGTCAGGCTTGGAAAGCCGCGTAGCATCATCTATATGAGAAAGGTAGCCAAGTTCCAATAAAACTGCAGGCATGTATACATCCGTCAAGGCAATAATTGGGAATTCAGAGATGACAATCGGGTCTTCAGCCAAGAAATTCAATTCTTTCTGAAGGACAGTAGCAAAATCTTTGCTTTGCTTCAAAAAATTGGCTTGTGTAAGAATGTTTAGACTTTTTTTGCCGAATACTGGAATGGCAGCAGTCCTGAAACGGAGTTGTCCATTCGGATTGTTGACGTAAAGACGTATACCTTTGTGATTCGGTGAAAAGGAGGCATTACAATGTAAACTAAGAAACAGTTGACCTTGTTTGCGGTTAGCGGATTGGAAACGTTGAATACGCGTCTTTTTGACGTCTCGGCTCCGGGTTAGATGGATCAAAAGCCCTTGTTGATCGCTGAGTTTTTGAATTTCTTTTGCAACAGCCAGACCAACATCCTTCTCAAGAAGTCCACTTTGGCTTTTACAACCGATGTCATCTTCTCCACCATGTCCAGGATCAATAATAATTGTCCACTCACGAGTACCTTCAGATGTATCTGGTATCCATACAGTTTTTGGCATTATCCTAATCCGTTGAAGGTTAGGGTTATATAGTACCTCAACGTCATCAAGGTGTTTTAGTATCTGGGTAAAAAAATCAATTGGCAACATCGGTTGCCCTTGAATCGTACGTGGTGGCGTGGTGAGTGTAAAAGTCTGATTTCCCGGATCAATATTGACTGTGGTGTTACCCATCCGTAATCGGATTTCCTTACCTTTGGTTTTCAAGGTAAGTTGTTTCCTTGGACTATGGTATAGGTGGGTCATCTCCGAATCGAAGACGGTTTTGATAGTTTCAACAGGCAGGTAAACTTTATCTTGATGGAGAATGAATTCTACTTCTTCAAGAGTATCCCCATCCCCATCAACAAAACGCACGGTTGATGCTTGTGCAAAACCGTGCGTTGCGGAGACTAATATAACAATGATTAGGAAAAGGGGTAAGGTTTTAAATGTGCGTAACCACATCATATAGTTATTTAGCGTCGTCTTTTCCACGTCTACGCGAAATAAGCTCAGGTTCGGTGCGTTCTTCACCAGCATCATCAGCGGCACCTTCTTCACCTTCGCCTTCTTCGCCTTCTTCACCTTCTTCGCCTTCTTCACCTTCTTCAGGTTCTACCAGATCTTCAATTTGGACCCGCGGATGACTGACAGAGACGAGCATTCGCTGAGGTTCGTCTAACATTTCGACCTCATCCTCAACTTCTATGTCGCGTACATAGATAATATCACCAACCTCCATGTTGGTCACGTCAATAGTAATTTCATTGGGCATTGATGCAGGTAGACAGTTTAGTGTTAAGTTGCGAAGAGGGAATTCAATCACACCACCTTCTTCTGCCCCAGCAGGCGTGCCGACCAAGATAATTGGTACAATTGATGTCACAGGTTCATCTAAGGAGATTCGGATAAAATCTGCATGGAGCAAAACCTGCTTTTCCACTGGGTCACGTTGAATTTCTTTGATAATGACAGGTTCTGAGTTTCCATCGGAGACTTCTATATTTACGATGACGTTTCCACCGTATGTCCTAAGGAATTGTTTGAATTCGCGTTCATTAACTTGAAGCGAAATTGTATCCTGTTTGCGTCCATATACTACGGCTGGTATATCACCTGCGCGTCGAATTGCCCGCGCACTCTGCTTACCGAAAGTGTTTCGTTGTTGAACTTTTAATTTTGCTTGCTGCATTTTAATCTTCTAAACCTTTTCTGGAATATACAGGGCGGGTAGGATTCGAACCTACGCATGCAGGTGCCAAAGACCTGTGCCTTACCGCTTGGCCACCGCCCTTCAATTATCAATCCACACACCAACAAGATTGGTTTGTGTAGTAGTGCAAAAACTGAGACTGTTTTTGAAGTGTGATTCACACCGCTTTGCTGTATCGGTGTCTTCCATCAAAGCGAACATCGTAGCACCACTACCGGACATAAGCGCGCCATAACACCCAGTCTGCGATGATAACTGGGTCTTTAACTCGGCGAATTCGGGATGTTTGGCAAAAACCGGCACCTCAAGAAGGTTGAACAGATTCCCTGCGACACCGATTACATCACCCTTCTCAACATAAATCCTTATAATTATACTTTCTTTTTCCTGCTTTGTCAAGGTAATATTCAAATTTTTGAATATCTCCGAAGTGGAGATTGCTACCCCTGAGTTTATAAGGACAAGTGGAACCTCAGATAACGGAGGTAAGGGTGTTAAAATGTCGCCTATCCCAGTGCCGTAAGCTGCGCCACCCTGCATGCAGAATGGGACATCTGCACCCAATTTTGCGCCGATCTTCATTAGTGCCTTTTTCGACAATCCTAAGGTGAATAGTTCATTAACACCGTATAGAACAGCGGCTGCGTTTGCACTGCCGCCAGCTAATCCTGCTGCAACGGGGATCCGCTTATTTATCTGTATCTTAAGTCCTCCTAACCCACCAACTATATCACTGATGGATTGCGCTGCACGATAGGCGAGGTTGCGTGAGTCAGATGGCACATCTGGATGGTCACAATAAACTGCAATCCCCTTCTCAGATCGTTCGCGTAAAATAACCTCATCGTGCAAACCGATCGAATGAAAAACCGTCTCAAGGTTGTGATAGCCATCCTCTCGTTTGCCTACAACATCCAGATAGAGGTTTATTTTTGCGTGGGCACGAACCCGTAAAACTTTAGGTTTTCTCATTCAGGAACATCTGTTTTATTAGACTCCGAGAGTGACATAATTTTAATATCTTCGGTCAGGAGTGGATCAAAATCAAACTTGCTGTCCTTAATTTCAACGTTCAGTTTGACTTGAGAAAGTTTCACAACAACCCGTGTTTGTTCAAGAGGACGTTCAATTTCAACTTTGTGAGGTCTGAGGATGCCATCAACTTCGCGATAGTCTTTGAAAACAGCACGTTGCTGCAGTAATCCATCTTTGTCGTTGATACGCCATTCTGTCACGCGTGGTTCACCCTCTTGCACGAGGATTGTAATTATCTCTGTATCCTCTGCTTCAACGCCAGGTCGAGTAACGACGAACTTTTGTCCTGAATAGGCTACTTTTAATGCCTTGGTACGTCCATCAAGGAATGGGTTTGCGAAGATCGCACTTAACACATCAGAAACGCGCAAATCAATCCCAAATATTTTACGCAAGATACCTTCAGACAACTCTCCTAAATATGCCTCTTGTTCATCAAGGAATAGGAGCATGAATAGATCTCGGTTTGCAATAGCAACTCCCTTAGTGTCATCGAACGCACCTAATACTTGGATTCGAAGGAGTTCACCGCCATCTGGAGATTTTTTATACCATAACAATTCGCGGAGTTCTTCCGCACCGCGGTCCTTTTCTTGAATCGTCACCATCATTTTTTTACTTATTAGCGAATCGGTTAAGTCGTATCTGGTTTGAAGTGTTTCTAAGTGTGAGGTAAATTCCAACATTTCCTCTGGAGATAAGTCAATATTTGATGTAGTCGAACTACACCCAATAATTGTTATCCACACTGAGAGGAGTAGAGAGAAACCTATAGTTCCGAGAATTCTACTTTTAGGATGGGTTCTCATTTAAAGCACCTCTGACATCGATTTCTCAACGAGATTAACTGCCTCTTCAACATGGGCAGCGTTAATATTTAGAGGTGGCAAGAATCGGAGAACGTAATCATTGGTGCAGATGGTAACTAACCCGTTTTCAATACATTTAGCTGCGAGCGGTTTAGCGTCAACCTCCATAACGAGACCTCGGAGCAGTCCTTTCCCACGTACCTCTTTAATTGGATACTTACCTTTGAGTTCCATAAGTCCACCTGCGAGATAGTTCCCCATTTTAACCGCATTTACCGCGAGATTTTCTTCTAATATTGTTCTAACCGTAGCAACGGCTGCAGCTGAGGATAAGAAATTACCTCCGAACGTTGCTGCGTGGGTGCCCGGGACAAAACTTTCTGCTACGTTTCGTTTGGCTAACATTGCACCGATCGGTACGCCACTACCGAGTGCCTTTGCCATCGTTATCACATCCGGCACAACATCATAACTTTGATAACCGAAAAATGTTCCCAATCTACCCATTGCTGTTTGCACTTCGTCAAAGATAAGCAGCAGATTATGCTTATCGCAAAGTTCTCGCAACCCTTGTAGGTAGCCATCACTTGGGATATTAACACCACCTTCTGATTGAATCGGCTCAACTAATATGGCACAGGTTTTGGGTCCGATAGCGGATTCAGTCGCATCAAGATCATCAAATGGAACGTATTTAAAGCCTTCAAGCATCGGTTCAAAGCCAACGTGATATTTGGTCTGAGCTGTGGCAGTAATAGTTGCCATTGTTCGTCCGTGAAACGAATTGTCCATCGTGATGATTTCGTATGCATCTGTTCTGCCGCTGTCTTTCGTCCATTTCCGAGCCAATTTTATGGCTGCCTCATTCGCCTCAGCCCCGCTATTACAGAAGAAACACTGGTCCATATCTGAGTTATCAATCAGAAGTTTCGCTAATTCTGCCTGCGGTTGAATGTAGTAGAGGTTAGAGGTGTGTAAGATGTTCCCTGCTTGCTCACGAATTGCGGCGACAACTTTTGGGTGAGCATGTCCTAATCCGTTGACAGCCAACCCCCCTAAAAAATCGAGATATTTTTTACCTTCCGCATCCCACAGATAGGGTCCCTCGCCCTTAACAAATGCGAGACTTCTGTCACCGTAAGTGTTAATAATATATTTTGTTGCCATTGCTTTAATGTCAGCTGTTGTCATAAGTGTTCTCCTTGTGTGCTTCAGTTAGGCACGGTTTGAAACCGTGCGCTTCGCGAGGTGTATTTGATATGAAATTTATTTCGTTACCAATTTGTATAGGAACCATCCTCGCGTTGAAAACCGTGAGGTGGTCCGTATTCTTGTGTAGACACATTGGTGAGCGCATCTTCATTGAATTCAATGCCAAGACCAGGGGATTCAGGTGGTAAGAGATAGCCGGACTCAAACGGCACTTGAACTGGAAATACATCTGTCAGAGAAGACATCGGAGCACGCGGGAGTTCCTGCACACCCACGAGTGAAGATGCTAAACAGAGATGCAAGCACGCGGCAGCGGAAACAGGACCGAGTGGGTTGTGTGGTGCCAGATGAATATAATGTGTTTCGCACCAGCCAGCAATTTTGCGCGCCTCTGTCAATCCACCCGCGATACATAGATCAACGCGGCAATAGTCCATCAAGTCTTCTTCAATGACCTCCCTAAATGTCCATTTGCTGTCAAATTGTTCACCAACAGCAATCGGGACAGAGGTCTGTTGGCGTAACCTTCTGAGACTCGCGGGGTTTTCACTCCGCAGTGGATCTTCAATGAAAAATGGATTGTAAGGTTCAACCTTGTTGCAAAATTCAATGCTATCTGCAGGGTCAAGACGAGTATGAACATCAACGAGGATGTTAACATTGTCTCCTAATGCCTCTCGAACTGCTTTTACCTGCTGAATGCCATACTGAACAGCGCGTCTGGGTTCAAACGTTCCTGTGCCTGCAGCGTCAGCCAAACCCCATCGGACAAATTTCCAACCCGCTTTGTGTGTTTGCCGACAACTTTCAACGAGTGCATCAATTGTACCACCACCGTTATGTGGATAACAGACGACCTTGTCTCTTGTGCGTCCACCCAGAAGTTCATAGATGGGGACGTTCAGTGCTTTTCCTTTAATGTCCCACAACGCGATATCTACAGCACTGACTGCAGCGGATTGAACAACACCACCAGGGAAAAATCCACCACGAAACATGACTTGCCACAGATGTTCAATCTGAAACGGATTAGCACCGATGAGAAAAGGTTCAAACGAGCGAACAACTTCAGCTAATGCGAGGGAACGGCGTCTTATACCACCTTCGCCGACACCGAATATACCTACATCGGTTTCTACCTTGACGAAGAAATGTCCTGATGATGAAACAAACGATTTGACGTTGGTGATTTTCATAAATACCTCATTATGTAGAACGAATCAGCAAATGCAAGGGTTGAATTAAATGCAAGTGGTTGTTCAGTTAACGTATAGTATACGCAAGATTCCGATAAGACCGCCACTTATTAGACAACCTATTACAGTGTCTTGAATATTGGCACTCTTGGCTTGCCTTTTGTATTCTTGCACATAGATGTTGATGTATTCTGGTGATTTTCCGAGTAGTGCTGATGCAGGTATTGGTGGATCATAAATAACTGCTAATCCTATTCCGAAAATTCCGAGACAACAACCGCCTAATATCCATAGTGAACTCTGATATTCAGCGTCTCTTTGTGCATCAATAATCGCTTGTGCAGCATCATCTGTTTGTTGAGCAAACACAAGTAATGGCATACTAAACATGAGTATTGCCATAACGAATGATAACGTTCTAATTTTCATTATATCCCTTTGTAATAGGGTGATATGCATTTTATTGTTGGGATGCATTGTTATTCCCAGCATTGTAACCAATGAAATCAAAGTGTGTAGTTACACCGCATCCAACGTCGGCGTATTGTCCTGACAATAAACAGGACGGAAGAGTGTCTGACGTTTGAACGGCATCTCTTCAACGTGTTTCGGATGCGGTTCCCATCTGTGCCATTTGTTGCCAACTGTATTGTAGCAATTGAAAATAGCGACGCGGTCTACTGTGTCGTCTGTCCATTTTGCGCCAGTATGTGTAATTGCCTCAGTGAAAATCAGAACTGAGCCGGCAGGACAACTATAATCCTCCCACAATGGCGAGTTTCTATCTGCCGTTGATTTTGGCGTAGGAAACGCCCCTTTGTGGCTACCTGTTAGGAACATCGTTCCACCTCCCCGTTCTTTAACAGGATTGAGTTCCCATACAACCCGCGTTAAACCACTATGTGCTCTATCATGATGTAGGTGATATGTATGTGAATTACCGGGGAAGTTGAGCATTCCACGCCCACCGTGTGGACGGAAGTTATCGTTTCCGTTTGCTCGAATTGTAAGGAATGTGCCTTCCAAACGGAAACCGTAGCAGTTTTCGTTGGCATATCCAGAAGTCAAAAATTCGTTCATAAAACCGAACACAACGGGATGGTCGGTCAACGTTTCTAAGGGACCTCCGATTGAAGAGCGATGGTGTTCTGGAATTGATTCAGGATCCTGTTTAAGTTGGTGACAGAACTCACGCATCTCTTTAGTTTCCGTTTCACTTAACACACCCGGAAACAGAAGCCATCCACGAGTATCAAAGAGAAACCTTTGTTCCTCTGTGAGTGGGATTGATGGCAAGTTGTTAGCATTTGTTGTAGGATTTGGCATAAAATTCTCCGCTATAAACGTTACACCTCACAGGGTGAATTTCTTTATTTTCAATTTCTACATTGAAGTGCTTTCATGTCTTTTCTTGTCCATACAAACGTTCATTTTCTAACGATAACCAAGTGCCGTAATCGCGCGGCATCTCTTTAGGTGCTCCAAGTCCATTTTCATCGCGCCATCTGAGCAAAGGATGCTCCCGATTTTTCTGTGGCAGTTCTACCCGTGTTCCATAAATTGCAGACTCAAAAATACCCATTAAAATCTCAATCACATGACGACCTTCTTCTCCACTGCATTCATGCTCACGGTTTTCGTCCAACGCATTCACATATTCGTCAACAATGCAGTAATCATCAGGGTTTGCGCCACTGTTTTTGTCAAAATTCTCAGGATAGATTGATGTGAGTTTCTCCCATCGGTCGTGCGTGCCATCAGGCACAAAGTGTGGGGTAGGTAACCACCACGAACCTTTCAATTCAGACCAGAGCAATCTGCCTTCAGTGCCATAGAGTTCAAGAACATACGCGTCAGTATCCACCTTTGGAAAGCGGTGTTGAATCAATGTGCCCGTAACATTTTCGTCAAATTGGAGGGTGGAAGTTGTATATTCGCCTGCGACTGTTCCCATGCCAGCGGGTGAGGGAAGAACATCGTCAGGTATAAGCTCGCGTCCCCCTGCTGTTGCATGTGTCACAATGCTTCGACAATGCCCACCAAAACGGAGTATGTTATTGACAACATGTGTTCCAATGTTCATCAACCCGTAGCCAGCGTAATATCCTTTTCCACTTGCATAGATATATCGCAGGCTACCGATTTTTCCTTCATCAAGTGCTTTTGCGACTGCTTGCATTGAGGGACTAACGCGCCTTTGATGGTGCACAACGACTCGTGCATTTTTCTCTTGTGCTTTCGCTATTATCGCATCTGCTTGAACTAAATCAACGCAGAGCGGTTTTTCTACTTCAATGTTTACACCGTGTTCAAGCACACGCATACAGAGCGGATAGTGCATGTTTGTTGCTGTCGGTATTGCGACAATATCAGGTGTGGTCTGCTGAATCATTTCATCTAAATCAGTGAAATGCGTTGATACGTTTACGGTCTTGCCGAGTGCATCTAACCGATCCTGAACAAGATCACAGAGAGCCACAATCTCTGTGCGTGGGTGGG
This sequence comes from Candidatus Poribacteria bacterium, assembly GCA_965237835.1. Lineage (GTDB taxonomy): Bacteria > Poribacteria > WGA-4E > WGA-4E > WGA-3G > MSPOR6. The sequence continues at coordinate 5,221,415 of OZ250160.1, forward strand.
CATGATACGCTTTTGCAGCGGAAGTGCCACGGCTACGGCACCCCAATATGGCAACGCGATAGTTTCTCATAAGTATCACAAAATTCTTCCAATACACGACATTTATTTCTCCGCAAATGCCGAATTTATGAACTCCATTTCGTTAAATATTAACCTATTTCAATGATGCAGTCAAGTTTTAATCTAATAAATGCACGATTTTCGGTTTACATATCATCATTTTGTTGGTATAATTTGACAAACAACATTCATGTTTTATTAACCTAAAATAACTTACTTCCCTTGGAGGAACAGATAGATGTTACATCAAATTTTTCGGAACAACTTGAAAATACATCAACTCCTACTAATACTCCTTGCAGTTGTCGTAATATACGGTTGCAATCAAAACCGTGATAAAGAGACAACGAAGGATTCAGACAAAACGGATGGCGATACTTCATTGGCAGATGTATTGCCAAAAATCACCCTAATTGCTCCTGGAGATTATCAGAACAAAGATGGACAACCACTTGAAATTGTCGTTGGAAGCACATATAGCGGAAAAGGTGAGTATTTACTTGAAGAAGGTGAAACTCACGAATTTAGTTATACATTTTTCAAACAACATGCTGTTGAAGGGGAGAAGTTTATCTTTGCGGTAGCTGCTTATAATTGGGGTGGAAGTGGTACTTTTTACTACCTTATAGCAGTTGATAAAACAACGTTCAAAAGTGTGAATGAAGTTCTCCTTGGGGATCGCGTGAAAGTTGAAAGCATAGCATTGACTAATCCTAACACAAATACTGTGTCTATCAACTATATGGATAGAGAAACTGGAACAGACATGGCATCCGACCCTGATAAAGCGATAGAAAAACACTTTAAAATGGATCGAGAGGGACTTAAGGAAGTTTCACCTTAAAATCACGATGTGAAGATGCTTAAATTGACAGACACCTAATCAACGCTGACTGTGCAGATGGCAGTTAGCGTTGATTTTAATTTACAATACGCTCCATTTATAGTAGAATAATTCATTGTGCGATATTAAACTATCTTGTGTGAATTCAATGCTCATATACATTAAAAATTTGCCTAAGTTTTAAGTAGTGTTATCTTACAAAGGAGAAAACGGATGTCGAATGAGAGTAGACGATCTTTTTTACAAATCGCCACCGCTTTCCTTGGCGGCTTAATGGGTTTAGCAGCCGGTATCCCGTTGATCGGATTTGCTATCTCGCCTGCGTGGAAGAAAGGTGAATCGCAATGGGTTGACTTAGGGTTAGTAGACCGTCTCAAAAACAGCCGCTTTAAGAAGGTCAATTATACTTTCACAGCAAAAGATGGTTGGGTGAAAGCCACAAAAAAACGTTCTGTTTATGTGACGGATGTTGGGAACGGGGAATGGAACGTGTTTTCGCGGACATGCTCACACCTCGGTTGCCTCGTTAGATGGGACGAGAATAAAGAATCGTTCCTTTGCCCTTGCCACGGTGCTGTGTTTGATAAGAACGGAGCCGTTGTTGCGGGGCCGCCGCCCAAACCGTTGCAGAAACTCGAAGTCAAAGTAGAAGATGGCTTGTTATATATTAAGGAGATGTAAATGAAACGATTTCTCAATGATCGTCTCCCGTTAGATGGGATGATGGCTCATTTGCGCAAACCACTGCCTAAACATATCAACTTACTTTTCTCGTTGGGCAGTTTGGCGATGTTTCTACTTCTACTTCAAGCAGCTACAGGCGCATTCTTAGCCTTATCCTATTCTCCATCTCCGGACCATGCACATAACGCAGTCAATTATATCAGTCAAGAAGTGCCGTTTGGTAGTTTTGTACGTGGCTTGCACCACTGGGGTGCCAGTGCGATGGTTATCATCGTCTTTTTGCATCTACTCCGTGTGGTGTATTATGGATCATACAAAGCACCACGTGAGCTCACGTGGGTTTTTGGTGTTTTCCTGCTATTGATTGTCCTCGGTTTCGGATTTACAGGCTATCTGCTTCCATGGGACGAAAAGGCGTATTGGGCAACGGTGGTAGGTGTCAAAATAGCCAGTACTGCGCCTGTATTGGGAGATGCGGTTGCAAAAGTATTACGTGGCGGCACAGAGATTGGCGCGGTCACACTTTCGCGTTTTTACGCACTTCATACGATATGGCTACCGTGGTTGGCTTTCGGTTTAGTCGGCGTGCACCTCTTCTTAGTTCGATTCTACGGTTCTTCTGGTACACCGAAGAACACACCTGAAGATATGAAAACAGGGAAACCTTTCTTTCCTGATCAGGTATTTGAAGACGTAGTCGGTATGCTAATCCTGTTTGTGATTCTCGCTTGTGCTGCGTTGTTCGCTCCTGTTCCGCTTGAAGATGTTGCTGATCCGACGAACGCAGGTTACGATCCACGTCCTGAATGGTATTTCTTATTCCTATTTCAATTGCTGAAATACTTCCAAGGTCCCTTTGAAATTATTGGAACATTTGTAATTCCGACAGTAGGCATGTTACTACTGCTTTTCCTTCCCTTTTTAGACAGAGGTGAGCGCGAAGTGCTCTGGAAACGTCCAATTGCTCTTACGGTTACAAGCATTTGTGTTGTGGCGATAGTGGGGTTGACTATACTCGGTGCAAGTGCGCCTAAACTTGAAACTCAGGATACAGATCCACCTGCAAGTGAGGTGCAGCAGATTGCACCACAGGAAACAGAAACGGATGAGGTTGAAGAGGAGGAAGATGTGTTTGATTTTCAGTTAACGGAAGAAGATTTGGAATAGTGATTTCCGTATTAGCAGATAAAACTGTGTGAAAAATCTTGCGTTACTTCAAGTCTTGTAAGGTAAGGTCTCTGGTGCCTTGCCTTTTCTTTTGAGAAAACAATAGACGGGCCCAGAGACCCGCCCTACAATGCTACTAATGCCTTGCAGTTCAAAGTTAACTCTCTGTGGTTTCCTCTGTTGTAAAGAGCGCATCAACGAAATCTTCACCTACGAAATCACGTAAATCGTCCAGTTTCTCACCAATACCGATCAGTTTGACAGGTGCACCGAGTTCTACTTTAACAGCGATCACTATCCCACCTTTGGCTGTCCCATCTAGTTTTGTGACTGCGACACCAGTGATCGGCACAGCTTCGTTGAATATTTTAGCTTGCATTAACGCATTCTGTCCCATCGTCCCGTCAATAACAAGTAACACTTCGTGAGGCGCGCCTGCATATGCTTGTCCCATCACGCGTCCAATTTTTGATAGTTCATCCATCAATGGTTTCTTGGTATGAAGTCTTCCCGCTGTGTCTACAATTAGAACATCAGCTTCTCGGGTTTTTGCCGCATGGACTGCATCAAAAACTACAGATGCCGGTTCCGCGCCTTTCCCACCACGAATTAACTCTGCACCTGCTCGTTCACACCAAATTGCCAATTGATCTTCCGCTGCCGCGCGAAATGTATCACCCGCGGCAACAAGAACACGGTTGCCATTAATCTTGAAACGGCTTGCGAGTTTGCCGATAGTTGTGGTTTTTCCAGCACCATTCACACCGAGAACTAAGATTGTATAAGGCGATTCACCCTCAAGTTTCAACGGGGTATCTTCACCGAGCAAATTTTGAATTTCCTCTTTTATGACTGTGCCAAGTTCAGAAGAGTCCCCTAATCCTCTTTCCTTTACAGTTTCTCTCACGTTATCCATCAGTGTAAGAGTCGTCTCGACTCCTACGTCTGCTCGGATTAAAATCTCTTCAATCTCTTCCATGAGTTCTTCGTCAATCTTTCTACCGACGCGAAGTAGTCCTGAAAGTTGAGAGACGAACCGACTTCGAGTTTTTTCTAAACTGGATTTGAGGCGATTGAACCAATTCTCTTTCTCCTCCACAACCTCCGGTTCAACTTGCTTTTTATCACCACCTTTAAATAAGTTCCTGAGCATCCATTTCTCCTTAATTCAAATTAAACATATATGGAAGTGTTTGGTTAAAATGTATCTATATACCATATAATACAGTAACAGAAGTGGAAAGACAATTAAAAATGGTTTTGATTTGAGATGTTAATTTGTGGTTCAAAACTTAACGTGAATTCGACTTGGCTGGTAGGTTGGATTGAAGCCATGTTAGTTGTACACAATTAAGGTGTCAATAGTGAATTTTATCAGAAAAGGTTTTCGGAACGGATCTGTTTGATATTATTGATAACACTGACTGAACAGATTTATGAAGTGTAGACGGGAATTAAGGAACTATCGTATTGCTCGTTATTCAACATCCTTCCATGTGTTTCGCTTTACGATATTCCCAATTGCTGTGGTGGTGATACCGAATTCTTTTGAAAGGTTGTTGTAAGACTCTCCAGCTGCTGACCGTTTCCGAATGTCTTTAACTTGCTTCTCTGTCACTTTCGCACGCGATCGTTTGGCGGTGTCAACTTTTTCTGTATTTTCGCTATCTATTGTTTTTTCAATTATTTCCTTTTCATCATTGCTTCCCACTTGGTCGGATTCTCCTGATTGTTTTTGGAAATCCTTGAGAGCATCTTGGAATGCTTGAAGCATTTTTGTCTCGTCTTCTGTGAAATCGTATTCAGGATTGTCTTTATCTTGAATTAGTTCTGCAATGCCTTGTTTTAGTACACTAATTCCTTGTTCTTCCACGAACTGAAAGGCAAGATTATACTTGAATTTATAGTCATGTTCCGGTGAAGATAAATCCTTTTCAAATTTCTCAGCCAGGGGATGACTTCGTTGACTGGGTCCCAAATAACTTTGTTTATTTTCTTCACGCAAAAGAGTCTTTGTTTCTGAATAATCCTTTGCTGCGAACTGCCGTAAGTTGTTGAAAGTACTTATGGTTCTTTGCGGCCACATATAAGCATTAGAGGGATTAGAGTTATCAGTTACATAGCCAGTTGTAGTTTGACTATTATCTTTTACTTCAAGAATATTATTATCTTGTTCGTGGGTAAATTTGTTAATGTCAACGTTTACATTTACCAGTATATTATCCCAGATTTGTTCAATGGATTGGGTAAGCTGAGAATTGTCGAAATGCTCAATCTCCTTTTTGAGTTTTTCTCCGATACAATAGATTTTCGATTCTTCCAACTTCTTTCCTGACGGATGCAAGAGTTTTATCCCTTCCTCATTTCGATCAAGCAACCTTAGTTCCGCAAAGATAGCAAAACTCGTTTCAAATTCCTGTTTTACCACACCCACTTCGTTATAGTATTTTTCAGGCTTAACGAAATTTTCGCTTACTTCAATATGGTCTTTCAATTCTGTATAGAGTTTTTCCAATGTATGCCGATCAGGATACTTTTGAACTAAATCTTCAAATTCTTGAAAATCTTGTTTATGATCATATATAAGATGTAGATATGTATTTTGTGATGATGTAAATGCGGGGTGGCATCGTTTGAAAAACCCTTCTACTCCTAAAACATGGTGACAAAAGACAAAGTGTTCAACACAGTGTAACTGTGGTAGTGTTGAAAATATAGCATTTGAAACAATGGCAATTAAATCGCCATTCTCAAGTTTTTCCAACAACACTTTTTCTTCCGCATCAGAGGTATGCTCGTTATGTATCCCGATTACTCCTGCTTTCTCAGGTGCAACATGAGTCAAGAATTGATTTATCTTCTGTTCGCCTTGAACATAGATTATAGAAGGTTGCTTCAGTTCCAGCAGGTTCAACAGATAATTCTTTTTATCTGTGTTTCGCCTATCAAGGATGCGAACAGCGGAGTCAGTGCTAAGAGGTGGAAAAATTTGATTGTCAATTGCTACTGTGGTTAACAAATTTCGCATACTTGCAAGATGTCTCTCGGTGTCCATCTTCTCTGATTTTGCCGCTGCAAGTTGCTTTTTTATAGATGCAAGGCTATCTTTATGGTTTTTCTTCTCTTTTTCTACTTCTTTGAACTGTTTTTCTATGGATTCAAGACGTTCTTTGAGACTATTGTTAGCATTTTTTTCTTCTTTGAGTTGATTTCTTGTAGTTGTTAGACATTCATCACACTCACTCCACGCTTCTTCAACTTCTTTATGTTCTTTTGATATAGTCGCAAGACGTTCTTCAACATCCTTTTTCTTTTTTTCAACATCTGTTAACGCTTCTATTCTTTCCTTATAACTTGTTTGCTCATTTTTCAATTCTACAAGGCGTTGTTTAGTTTCAGTAAGTTCATTCTTAAATTTTTTCTTATCTACTTCAGCTGCGTCCAATTGTTCTGAAATAGTTGAAATCTGCTTTGCTGCATCATCAAACAATAGTTCATCTCGTATAGCCTCTACCTCATCTTGTTTGTCTAAACGATTGACTTTCCCAAGTAGTTCCGCTATGATAAAAAGGTGTGTCCGAGTGAATTCTGGATCCAAATCCCATGGTGGATGTGAAGATCGATTTCGACCTTCTACTATCAATTGTACCGCACTCCTAGCCTCATAATATGGATCTACACGGTTAAAGTGCAGTTCAAAAGAGTTGTTCCAGTAAGTTCTGAAAAGAAATGGAATATCATCAAAATCTATTGCATCTTTGATGGGATAGTCTGAATCATGTCAGCAATATTAAATATTAAATTACCAATTCAAAATGTTTTAAGTTATACTATGAGTAAATCTACCACTTAAGGAGCGTCTCCTGTGATGATATACGCAGAATTCCGCGATGAGTCGGCACTTGATCATCTTGATGCTGCACTTTTCGAAGCAACGAAACTGCAATGGTATCGGCGTTTGCTGATCATCAAACTCAGTGCCACCGAGCATATGTCGGTGCCGAAACTCGCAAGAATGTTCAATCTATCTGATGCAAGCGTTCGGAGCTATATTCATAAGTATAACACCTCTGGTTTAGATGCGTTGATGCCCAAGAGTCCGCCGGGGTGTCGTGGTAAAATCACGCATTTCAGCAAATCTGACTGGACCCGGCTCTTTGAGCAAACACCGGATCAATACGAAAAACTTGAGACGGACTCTCGCCAATGGACCCTTGAACTCATTAGAGTTTATCTCAAGGCATATCACGAGATTTCGGTAACACCGCCAGCGATCTATTTCGCTTTACGGCGGATGGGCTACCGAACGGGTCGTAGTAAACTTCGTGTTGGGAGTCCAGACCCTGAATATCAAGCAAAACGGACACAACTGATGGAGTTGTCCTCTTTGCAAAAACGGGGCAGTTGACGAGCGAGGCGGCTCGGTTGATTGTCCCGGATACCCAACTTCGGCGTTTAGGTCTCCCGCCACCTGAGAATAGCAAAAAGGAGGCTCGCCTATTTTTCTTTGACGAAGCGAATGTGTCTTGGTGTCCCAAGACCGGACGCGTCTATCGCCAGCAAGGCAGTGAATATAAGGTCAACACGCCCGGCAAAAACCAGCGGAAATACCTCATCGGCTCCTTAGAATATCCTTCGGGTGCTGGCTTGTATGAGATCTATGCTAACAAAACGCATCTTCAGATGAAAACACATTGGCAAAATTTAATGGAAATGTATCCTGATGAGTTGCTGTTTGTTGTCCGCGACAACGCTTCAAGTCATACTACGGCAAAGTTGGACGATTTCCTTAGCCACCACAAAGACCGATTGCGTTTAGTGCCGACGCCGACTTATAGCCCGCACCTGAATCTCATTGAGCGATTGTGGCATCTGATGCGAGATCAAATCAACAGGAGTTATTTCTTCAAGAGTTTCCCTGAACTCTGTGAAGCCGTCATCGGGTGGCTTGAGAGATTACCTTTTTCGAGATTCCAATCTTTGATGGGCATTCATGTGCCACAGCAAGTGAATTTGGAAAACTGTAAAATGTATATTTAATATTGCTTCCAATATGGGTTTTAATTATACTTTCCGCTGTTTCCCCTGGAATTAGATCTAAACATCTAAAAATGAAGGAACGCATGACATCAAGGTATATGTCATTTGCTTTTCGGAGTGCGTCTCGGTTGGGGTAATCATTCATGTTCACGTTTACAACTCCAAGTCATTTTTATCAGTATACCGTTTTTCTGAATATCAGTCAATTAATATTAACAGGTGGACGAAATCAGGCTACTTCCTACTTAAAACATGAACCTGAATATGTTCCCATTTCCGTTTTGATCGGTGTGTTGCGACACGCTTTTTAATGATGGAACTGCAGACAAAACCTGATTCCGCAATTATTGCTTCAAGGTTAGTGATTGCTTTGGGACCGGAGGCATCCGCATAACCTAACAGCATGCTTCCTTCAGGTTTTAAGTAGTTTGGCACCTGTTCAAAGAAACGTTTCAATGTTTGCTGTTTTTCATCATGAATCGCTAATTCCGATCTGTTGCGCACCCTTGCAACAACCCACGGAGCATTGAAAATGATAATGTCGAATTGTTGTGCGTGAAACGGATCAAACAGATCACCGGGTGGCATGACCTGCACATTGCTGGCATTTGGAATTATACGTTGAACGTTTATTTTCGTTGTTGCGACTGCTTCTGGAAGTATATCAGATGCATAAAACTTAGCCTCTGCCCCCAACTCCTGATGTGCAAGCAACGTCAAACATCCGCTTCCACAACCGATATCTGCAACTATGGGTTTGCTTAGCAAATTTCCATTCCGCACACTTTGCATGGCTTCTTGAAAACATTCAATTGTTTCCTGAGAACGCGGTGCAAGGACGTTTTCAGACGCAACAAGGGATGAACCTAAAACATTAATAGGATAAGTTTCTTCAAGCGCGCGTTGGATACGTTGAATTTTCACTATAGGGATGAGAAACGGACAGTCCTGATTAGCCTCTGGAGTTTCACCGATCAATTCCAGTAAATGCGGCAACACGGGAGTGGGTTCAACCTGAAGTTCGCCATCCTTATCCGCCCAACACATCAAATTGGATAGTACTGTATCTCGCGCTTGTTTCGGACTGTTGCGTTGCGCGCGCGACTTACCCCTTTCCTTACGGTTGGTATCTGACTTTGACAACTCCTTTTTGTGTCGCTGGATATAGTCCATTAGGGAGGTAATTTGTTCCCATTGCCCTTCAACGATAGCAATACCGCCGCGTTGAAGATGTGTGAGAATACGTCCAAGATGCTCTAACTCCTGATGCGTAAACAACTTAACACTACCTCGTGCAAAGACTGCCTCCCGACATTCAGTAGGGATATAAAGTTCCCCGATTGGATTAACTGAATAGAATATGTTCATTGAATTTTTGATAAGTTCGGCAATTGCGTGAACAGAGACTTGCTCCTATGATGTCCAGTAATACCAAATTAACTTTATTCAAAGTTTTCCGATAAAGTCAGCATTGCGAGGCACGGGGACCTCGCACTACAAATCCCGTTAATTGGGTATAATACCAAATTAACTTTATTCAAAGTTTTCCGATAAAGTCAGCATTGCGAGGCACGGGGACCTCGCACTACAAATCCCGTTAATTGGGTATAAGAAGTCTTAGCGGATAGCCACAATCTCCCCTGTTTTTACTGATTCTGCTTCTTTGTAGCAGAGGAGGAGCGCGTCTCTTGCACCAACACCAGACAACGCTGTCGGTGCCTCCTCCCAATCAAGCGCATCAACAGCGTATTGGATCTCAGCGGTAAATGCATCAATCGGATCAACTTCCCCCAAATCCACTTGTTCAACCTTGCCATCCTCGGTGATGAGTGTCAGCGGGACTGCAGTCGATGGTTCACCTGCAAGGGTAGAGAAATCAAACAATAGTGTGGCTTTTTCAAGATAGAGTTCAAACCCGTGCGAAAAGGCTCTACCTTTTTGCGAGATTGCGCCAGATGAACAACTCACCGTCAGTTCCTTGTCGTTGTAGATATATTGTGTCGTCAAATAGTCTACGAAATTACCACCTGCAGATTTACCTTGTGAAAATACAGCATCAGGAACGCCACAGAGTAGTTGAATAAAATGTGTATCATGAATATGCAAATCAATGCCAGGACCGCCACTCTTTTCAATGTCGGCAATATCTCGTGACCAACTCGGTTTAGCGATAACACGTTTGAAATGTGCCCCGATCAGTGCGCCATATTCTCCGCTTTCAACAAGTTTTTTTGCATAAGCATATTCCACAAAGAAAGGCAGCACATGCGCCACCATAAATTCTTTATCTGTTTGTTCAGCAAGTTCAACAATTTCGTTTGCATCGTCAATGTCAATAGAGATCGGTTTTTCTACGAGGGTGTGTTTTCCTGCCTTGAGAGATGCAATGCTAACAGATTTATGAAGATGTGTTGGCAAACAGATATCAACAAGGTCAATCTCTTCATCGGCGAGTAGCGCGTCAACATCACTATATTTTCGGATGTTTGAGAGATCTTCCATACCGCCACGGGGTCCAAAATTACCTTGAATGCTGGTCCAATCGCCATTGAGTTTTTTCGGGTCACGCGTACAGATAGCAACTACTTCTGCCCCTGTGCCTCGCTGGATACCGTAGTAGTGAATCATCCCCATGAATCCGATGCCGACAATTCCGATTTTGATCATTTTTTCCTATCCTTATTTTACAGAAGAAGGCACAGGTACCTGGCCCACAAGGTAGACACCTGTGCCGTTTAAAATTAGTGGAAGCCAGAAGTTAGTAGGCAATAGTTCTTTGCTTAATATTGCCCCATGTTGTCGCGGCTTTATTTTTTGGCGAAACAGCGAGCAGACCTCCGCTCATTGCTTCCTTGATTTCACTATCGCTGAGTGCGCGGCTCCAAATAGCGGCATCGTCAATCATACCGTTCACAAACGCGTACTGTGGACGGTCTTTGGAACAACCAATCCGTAGGTCTTGGTCGTTGGTGCCGGTGAAGTTGAACTTTTTCGCCTCTTCAACATCCAGGTCACCGTCAAGATAGACTTTCATCGTTTCACCATCGTAGGTGCCGACGACGTGATACCACGTTTTCTCCGCCAGTGAATGCGGTTTGTTAAAAGTCTGACGATTAGCATCCGATCCAAAAAACATGTGTAAATTCTTACCGTTATCAAAAACACCCATACCGTAGGAGGTATGCTCACCTCCATTATGACAGTTTTTATCAAACCACTGCCCACCAATGGCCCATGATTCCTGATAAATCCAGGCTGCCATGGTAATTTCACCGCTGATTTTTAGCTTTTCGTCAGCGGGAACGTTCACGCAATCCGCACCTTCAGCGGTGATTTTGATAGCATTGCCATTTTTGCCTTTGACAATTTCCGTATTGGCAACAATGTTTGCATCAAGTCCATTAGGAGAACTATCACGAATCGTTTTACCGTCAACGTCGTCAAACGTGAAATAGACGACGAGATCGTCTTCGAGTCCTGCCATGACAGAACCGACTGTGATTAACATGAGAATGACTAAGAAAGGAAACATTATCAAACGTACCATTTGGAATATACCTCCTATTAAACGTAAACGTGAGTTCGAAAAAGGATATAATGATTACTGTAGGTTGGGTAGAACGGAATACACAATAGAATCTAACACAAAATAGCGATTCATCCTCCGTTTAAACTGAAAATACCGAAAAATGAGTGAAACCCAACTCTTTTTTATCTTATGGACAGACACTCGGAATCAAATATCAAACTCACGTTCCTATTAACGTTACAATTAAACTTAATACCTCTTCCCGCAGCTAGTGCAGCGGGACGTAAACTTGCATTACGCGGATTTTGTGTGCCGCGTTAGATTAATGCCTTGATTAGGGGAATCAAGACAAGTTAGTGTCTCGTGTTCCAGAGACAACAAATGAAAACAGGTTGATAGGTTAATTTCACATCCTATAGTAGCAAGTATTGATGTTTTCAGTTTTACTTGAGAAGATTCGCCCTAGAAAACTTTGAAATAAAGTTTTTTGGATTAGGTGTATATTAAAATGTGGTACTTTTTATCTTTAATATATCAAAAGAATGTGATAGCACCCACAAGCTAAAGCATGGGGCTTCGGCTTCGTAGACAATAGCGGTTTTCCCGAAGGTCAACCGTCTTACGTTGTCTCCACCAGCAGGCGATTCCCCGTCGCGTGAATTAAATCGCTTCGGGCATATCAAGCAAAATCTTGGCTATCCCCGCCTGCCTCTATCCAAAAGGATAGAAAAGTTCAAAAGTGGGCAGCAATACAACGTGCAGACTTTCACTTCTGCTCCGAAACTTACGCGGAAACTGCCCAAATACTTTTAGAGTGGTATTGACACTTAGCACTTTTTGACTACTTCTGACGGTAGCGGACACCTCCTGCACAGGTAGTGCAGGGTCAGAACGGTGTCCAAAGTGTTAGTAATATTATACCACATTTTAAGGCGAAAGTCAAATCTTTTTTGACTTTCAAATGCAACGCCCATCTACATCCCGCAAGCTAAAGCATGGGGTCTTGACAGGGGAGTGATAAGAGATGCAACCATTTTATTTTCTCAGTTAATTATTCCTCTCAGGATTTAGTTCTAAATCTGGTTTCTGTTTACGAAGTTTGTGAACTGGTGTCATGTCTTGAATAGGATTGTCGTTAATACGTAACAATCGTAGTTTTTTAAAGTTTTCAATAACTCTTATATCTCGAATCTGATTTTTCTCTAATCCCAAGTACATAAGCTCCGTTAAACCTGTAAGCGGTGTGATGTCCGTGACTTGATTTTCTCCAAGCCATAAGCTCCGAAGTTGGGTCAAATCCGAAAGAGGTGCTATGTCCACGATTTGATTTTCTTCAAGATTTAAACTCTGTATTTGTGTCAATTGCGAAAGAGAAGTTATATCGCTAATTTGGTTCTTACCTATAGCCAGATAATTAAGCTGTGTCAAATCTGTGAGGGGCATGATGTCCGATATTTGATTATTCATAAGTCCTAGACGTTGAAGTTGGGTCAGTTTCGCTAATGGTGTGATATCAGTGATCTGATTCTCGCTCAGTAGTAACTCAGACAATTGCGTCAATTTTTCCAGTGGTGTAATATCACTTATTGAATTGTCATAAAGGAATAGAATACTAAGTGTCTCTAATCCTGTGAGGGGTGTGGTATCATGGATCTGATTTCCGCCGAGATTTAACACGTTGAGTTTTGTCAACTCAGCGAGCGGTGCAATGTTGTTGATTTGATTATGGTCAAGGATTAACCATGTTAACTTCGTCAATCCTGTAAGGGGAGTAACATCGCTAATTTTATTATGGTTAAGCGATAAACTTGTAAGGTACTTTAATTCTGCAAGTGGTGTTATATCACTGATTTTATTATTTTCAAGGGATAAGAGCCTAAGTTGTGTTAATCGTGCAAGCGGTGTAATGTCTGTAACTTGATTCTGTCGAATATTTAACCATGTTAACTGCGTTAAATCTGTTAAGGGTGTTATGTCCGAAATTTGATTTAACCAAATAAATAACTCCCGAAGTTGTGTTAATCCGGCGAGAGGCGTTATATCGCTGATTTGATTATCCGAGAGATTAATTTTATAGAGTTTTGTTAGTTCTGCAAGTGGTGCTATATCCGAAATGTTGTTTCCGCTAAGATTTAATAATTTAAGCTGCTTTAATCCCGATAGAAGTGTGATGTCACTAATTTCATTATCGTGAAGGTGTAAATCCGTAAGATGCGTCAACCCGGTCAAGAGGGTAGCAACATCTGAAAGGTCGCTAATATTATTTTTTCCAAGCCCTAAACTTTGAAGTTGTGTCAGTTCTGCAATCAGAGTGATGTCACTGATTTGATTTTCAGTAAGACTTAATGTTTTAAGTTGCTTTAATCCTGTAAGCGGTGTAATATCACTGATTTGATTGTAGCTAAGTGATAAACGATCCAGTTGCTTTAATCCTGTAAGCGGTGTAATATCACTGATTTGATTGCTGTCAAGTGATAAATCTTCTAGCTGCTTTAATCCTGTAAGCGGTGTAATATCACTGATTTTATTAGTTCTAAGCCGTAAACGTCTCAGTTGATTTAATTCAGAAAGTGCCTCAATATCTTTTATTTGATTATGCGCAAGCCGCAACTCTTTAAGCTGTGTCAACCCCGATAGCGGTGTGATGTCAGTAATTTGATTGCTATTTAGTTCTAACTCCGTAAGCTGCGTTAACTCAGTAAGTGGTTTGATGTCATCAATTGGATTATTTGAAAGACTTAACGTCCTTAGTTGTGTCAGTCCTGCTAATGGTGTAATATCTCGGATTTGATTCTGACTAAGCGATAAACTTGTTAAACCGGTCATTTTTTCCAGACCAGTTAAATCGTTTATCCCTTTTTTCCCAGCAGAAAGTTTCTCTAACTTTTCCAATTTCTTTAGACGGATTGGTTTATCTGGAGCTAAGTCCAATGCCTCCCGTACTACTGCAGCTAAGTTAGGATCAGGGAACTCTACAGATTCTGGAGGTGAACAACTAAGAAAAACAACGAGAAGTATAAATAAGAGACAAAAATATTTCATTATATTTATTTCCTTATCAATTGAAACAGTTCCGTCGATTTGAAACTGTGACACAAACAGATATGCTGAGAATTGAACGTCTCATGCTAATTATCCTGTGCATCGTTAATTTTCAAGTCCTCAAAAGGTTTGCCATCAGCGTCAGTAATCCGCAGGAAGAATCCAAAACTTATTTCCTCATTGCAGACCTTAACGAGGATGGTGTTTTTTCCAGCCTTGAGTTTGACCGGAATAATGTTTTCGTCAATTATTGCCCATCCACCTTCTGGTTTTACAAAGACTTCTTCACCATTTAACCACAATTTACCTGTGTCGTCACATCCAAAAGGTAAAAGATGACGGAGTGACTGTGAATTACACTCCTACAAACGCCATACAACCCTCATTTATGGTTTCTTTTGAGATATACCATTTAAATCCGGAACCTGTTTACGAAGTCTATGAATTGTTGCCGTGTCTTGAATTGGATTTCCGATGAGATATAAACTTGTGAGTGTGGTTAAACTTGTGAGAGGAGTAATGTTTTCTATTTGATTATGGTCAAGGTACAAATGTGTTATCTCCATCAAACTCGCAAGAGGCCTTATATCACTAATTTTATTATGTTTGAGCCATAATTCACGAAGAAGTGCCAAATCTGCAAGTGCCGTAACATCACTTATTTCATTATATTGAAGTTCTAAGCGTTCAAGTTGTTTTAAATTACTCAAAGATGTGATGTTACTGATTTTATTATTCGCAAGCGTTAGGTAAGTGAGCTGCGTTAATTCAGCCAGAGGACCAATGTCCTGAATTAGATTTTCATAGTTCGGTTTTGCACTATAGGCACTTATACTTAGTTTTAACTCCGTAAGATTTGTCAAACCTGCAAGTGCTGTAATATTTGAAATTTTATTCGCACCAAGTGATAAATGTGTAAGCTGCTTTAATTCTGCAAGTGGTGTTATATCACTGATTTTATTAGTTTCAAGAGATAAGAGGCTAAGTTGTGTTAATCCTGCAAGTGGTGTAATGTCTGTAACTTGATTATGTAGAATATATAACCATGTTAACTGCGTTAAATCTGCTAAGGGTGTTATGTCCGAAATTTGATTGAACCAAATAAATAATTCCCGAAGTTGTGTTAATCCTGTGAGAGGTGTTATATCGCTGATTTGATTATCCGAGAGATTAATTTTATAGAGTTTTGTTAGTTCTGCAAGTGGTGCTATATCCGAAATGTTGTTTCCGCTAAGATTTAAAAATGTAAGCTGCTTTAATCCCGATAGAAGTGTGATGTCACTAATTTTATTATTGTGAAGTTGTAAACCCGTAAGCTGCGTCAATCCGGTCAAGAGGGTAGCAACATCTGAAAGGTCGCTAATATTATTTTTTCCAAGCCCTAAGCTTTGAAGTTGTGTCAGTTCTGCAATCAGAGTGATGTCACTGATTTGATTTTCAGTAAGACTTAATGTTTTAAGCTGCTTTAATCCTGTAAGCGGTGTAATATCACTGATTTGATTGCTGCCAAGTGATAAATCTTCCAGCTGCTTTAATCCTGTGAGTGGGGTAATATCACTGATTTGATTGCTATTAAGTGATAAATCTTCCAGCTGCTTTAATCCTGTGAGTGGGGTAATATCACTGATTTGATTGCTATTAAGTGATAAATCTTCCAGCTGCTTTAATCCTGTAAGCGGTGTAATATCACTGATTTGATTGTTGTCAAGTGATAAATCTTCCAGCTGCTTTAATCCTGTAAGCGGTGTAATATCACTGATTTGATTACCTCCAAGCCGTAAACGTCTCAGTTGATTTAATTCAGAAAGTGCCTCAATATCTTTTATTCGATAATTATACGCAAGCAACAACTCTTTAAGCTGCGTTAACTCAGTAAGTGGTTTGATGTCATCAATTGGATTATTAGAAAGATTTAACGATATCAGTTCTGTCAGCCCCGATATTGGGGAGATATCGCGGATCTGGTTATTGCCAAACTGTAAACTTGTTAAACCCATCATTTTTTCCAGACCCGTTAAATCGTTTATCCCTTTTTCCCAAGCAGAAAGTG
The DNA here is from genome assembly GCA_965237835.1 of Candidatus Poribacteria bacterium. Lineage (GTDB taxonomy): Bacteria > Poribacteria > WGA-4E > WGA-4E > WGA-3G > MSPOR6. The sequence goes on from OZ250160.1 coordinate 5,237,831, forward strand.
TCTCTAACTTTTCCAATTTCTTTAGATGGATTGGTTTATCTGGAGCTAAGTCCAATGCCTCCCGTACTACTGCAGCTAAGTTAGGATCAGGGAACTCCACGGATTCTGGAGGTGAACAACTAAGAAAAACAACGAAAAGTATAAATAGTGGAGAAAAATATTTCATTACACTTATATTTCCTTATCAATTGAAACGGTTCCGTCGATTTGAAACTGTGACACAAACAGATATGCTGAGAATTGAACGTCTCATGTTAATTATCCTGTGCATCGTTAATTTTCAAGTCCTCAAAAGGTTTTCCATCAGCATCGGTAATTCGCAGATAATATCCCCATCCGCCTTCTTCATTGCAAACTTTGACAAGGATACTGTTTTTGCCTGCTTTCAACTTTACGGGAATAGTGTAGCGGTCAACTATTGCTGCATGTGCTTGCGTATTGGCAAATACCTCATTGCCATTTAACCAGATTTTGCTTTGGTCGTCGCTATCAAATCGGAATTGCACTTCTCGCTCGTCAGGTGAAGTAACGGTTGCCCATGCGTAGGAAACACGCCAATTAATGTCCTTCCCGAAATCAATAAACCCATCGAAAACATCATCTGTAAACTTTTTCCAACTTATCTGTTCACCTACGCCTTCATATTTTGCAGTCTTATCAATCTGCGTTATGTCTTCGGGAATGTACGCAGTATTGTATCCGACTCCTGCAGTATTGTCAAACGGGCCTAGAATCAACCACGCATTTTCATGAATGATGCCCGTTTGCCGCATTTGTTCCATTGCCTTATCGGGCATGTTGTTTTTGCTATAGTATTCAGCCAAGCCGAGGTTGACATTTAGGTGGAATGTTGGTTCGGGAGGCGGCGCGTTCAGCAACGCATCGGCAGTTTTGAATTTCAAATCCTCAAACGAATTGCCATCAGCGTCAGTAAGCCGCATATACAAATCCCAAGTTTGCGATGAATTGCAGACTTTGATAAGGATAGTGTTCTCTCCCTGTTTCAATGTAACTGGAATGGTATGACGATCAATTTGTACACCACCACCACCAATACTAGCTCTGGAATGTTCAAAGACCCTCTTCCCGTTTAACCAGATAATCCCTTGGTCATCGCTGTCAAATCGGAATGTAATGTCACGTTCATCTGGAGAAATAACAATTGCCCACACATAAGCTGCACTCCAATCGTCATTGTTGTCGCTAACAAATATGTAATGTCCATCCAATGATCTATATTTCGATTTTTTCCAACTGATGAGTTCATCTCTTCCGTAGTATTTCGCCGTCGTGTCAATTTGTGTGGTCTCCTCAGGGATGTAAGCATTTTCAACACCGATTGAATCTATATTCTTGAAGGGTCCAAGGGTTATCCACCGAGTTTCAGGAATAAAACCACCTTTCAAAACATAGTTTTCCGCCGTTTTAGGCATTCCTTTCTGACTATAGAATTGTGCAATCATACGGTAAGCATTTGCGCGAGCACTAGCACTTTCCAGTGGAATAGTGTCTATCAACGCATGTATCATTTGCGTGTAAAGTTCTTTATCCTTAGCCATCTTGCTTGCATCAGTAACTCTATTCCAGATCCGTTCCGTTGAAGAAGCGGAGGATGTGCTTTCCAAAGCTTGATTAAAATATTTTAGCGCATCGTCAAAAAGTTGGTTAGCAACATACGCTTCCGCAAGCGTTGAGGGGTAAGTGTAGCTTGTACTCGTATAACTCTGTAATGCCCGTTTCGCGAATATCAATGCTGTTTCTGGAAAAAGTTCCTTTTCAAGAAGTACATCAGCAAAATCGCGATAGGAATATGCGCTCTGTCTGCTGTTGATCTCTTTCTGCCGGATCTTTAACCACTTGGTGTAGGCAAGTTCTGATTTTTCGGGATCACTAGTTGTTTTGTAGAGACTACCTAAGAGATCGTGCAGGACAGCACTTCTGTACATCTTTGGTTGTATCTCTTCAAGGATAGCGATACGTTTGTCCTCTTGTCCTTTCTCGGCGTAAAGTTCAGAAATAGCCTTAATTGCAGAATTATGTTGACTTTGTGACAGGGGAGCGTCCAATGCTTGACGATATACCGCTTCGGCATCTGATACCTGTTTCGCTTTACTATAGGACTGTGCTAACAGACTATAGGATTCGTATGAAGTAGGATCAAGTTCAACCACCTTTTTATAAGAAGATGTTGACTTCGCCAAAAATCCACTCCTTGAACTTTCAAAAATTGGACGGGTGTAAGGTTCAATTTTTGCATTTCCAATAAGTTTGCCATCATTTTTGTTTGGTGTAGCATCGGTAATTTGCCCATTCTCTTCTTCATCAAATTTCCAGTATCCGACTAAACCGGGTTCATCTCCGTTGAGCTGCTTGTTCATATCTGAACGAATCTCATCTTCAGTGCGCGCGATGTTCCAAACACGCACCTCATCAATTAATCCCTTAACAGAGGCATGGGTAGGGATTTCCTCTTGAGTCCACCCAATTCGGAGTGGCAGTTTGCTATTATATATACTTTTCACACCCTTAAAATCTTTATTACTCACTTCAATTCCATCAATGAAAAATTTGATGATGTCGTTCTTTGCATCAATAACACCTGCAATGTGGGTCCAAGTGTTGAGTTCAATGACACTCGTTGGAGAATAAAGGTTTACGTCACTCTCACCTTTGGGAGATGCTGCAAACCGAATCGACCCATCCGCTTTAAGATTCAGGAAGTAACTTCGATTTTTGAACTCGGGATCCCTCTCATCAGTTTTGGAAATTATTGGTGCATAAGCGTCAGGAAAATCGGTGCATTTAATCCACGCAGATACCGTTACTTGGTCCAAAATGTTGTTTATAGACTCGCTGTCGTTGATTTCTACGTAACTTCCATTTCCACTGAGCATTAGAGCAGTACCTTCAATCACTTCACCTGTCTCCCGTCTTTCGGGCGGCAGTTTTCCATAAAGGTCCCCAAGTTTTTTGTGCCACTCTGGATTGTGAGGTTCAAGTTCGCTAAGTTTTTCATATTGCCCAACCGCCTCTTTATTTTGCTCGGTAGATTCGTAACTTTGTGCAAGTATAAAGCGTGCATCGGCATTATTAGGATTCGCCTCAACCTTCTTCAGTTGTTCGGGTATCCATTTTTCATAAAAATTACCTGCTTTGGCGATCTCCTGAATTGCAGTTTTTGCCCTATCTTGTGTTCTGGTATAATTCGCTGTGTTTGCCAACTCTCGATATATTTTGACAGCGTCATCGTAACGTTTGGTCTCATGGTAACTCTTAGCAAGTATTTCTTTCAAAATGTTCTGAAGATAATTACTGCCGTAATTGCTACTGTTCGCAAGTGCGGATTCGGCGTGTTTAATCGCAGAATCATACATATTATTCTCAAAACAGATGGAAGCGAGAGAACCAAGAAACCACATATCATTTTTATCGCTGTTGGATGCAAGTGCGTTTTCACCCTGATTGAACATCTCATTCGCTAATCCCACTTGTCCACTTTTTTTCAAAGCAGCCCCAGCGGAGTAAAAATTAAACACATTGCCAGATTGCAATTTTCCAAGCGTTTGATATACTTCGGCAGCCTCTTTATAGTTTTCCCCACTCCAATATATTTTAGCAAGTGTTCCAAGAATAGCAGAATTGTCCGGATCTTCCTTACGTTTACCTTCATAAAGTGTTTTCAACTGTTCAAGTTTGCTTTGATTATTGTAAGCATTAATCAAAGTGTCGCGTGCGCGATCCGCACCGGTTGTGGTATAGATTCTCGCATTAGTGGTATTCGTTGACCGATACGTACTACCAGAACTTGCATTTTTTTCGAATATTTCTAATGCTGAGTCGGTATCGTCAAGTTGAACGTATACCTCAAGCAATTCATTGGAAATTCTATCCCGATTATAAGAATCGGTTGTCATATCAATAGCTTTCTTAAAAGCCTCAACCGATTGTTGAAGTTCACCTTTATTGAGATAACTACGAGCACGTTCTCTTTGCATCCCAGATGTGATCGTGCCTTCATCTTCTGCCTTTTGTAGCATCTCATCTAAATTTCCCTGATAACGATAGAGGTTGATCAGTTTCCGTTCAATATTTTCCCGATCATAACTTGATGTAGTGAATGGAATTGCATTTTTGAATGCCTTTTCAGCCTCTACCATGTTGTCATTGCGAAGATAAAGATCAGCCATATTGAGAAAAATTTGTCTGTTTCCAGGTGCGAATTCCATTGCTTTTTCATAAGTAGCAATAGCCTCATCCGTTCTGTTTTCATTGGAATAGAGTTTTGCGAGTCGTACGTAATGGACACCGATTTCCGGTTCAGCTTGAATGTATTTCTGCGTCAGTTCAAACGCCTCTGCCAACTTTCCAGCAGACTGAAGACTGTTAACAAGTCCATCTTGATACTTGGTATTTTCTGGGTCAGCTTCAAGCAGAGTTGTCCATGTTTCAGAAGATTTGTCATGCTGATTTAGCCGTGTATAGAGCGTTGCGAGTTGCGCGCGAGATGCAAAATCTTCAGGCATTGTTTTCGCAATTCGTTCGTATATATCAACTGCCTTCTCAACTTGCCCAAGCTGCGTGAGTTCTTGTGCCATAGCACGCTGCATGCCGATATTCATCTCCTGTGTTTTTTCGGCAACTTGTTGTTTTGTAGTGAGATCACCACGGCTCTGTTTTATCTGCACAAACTTTTCCTGTGCATATTGACGATCATAGGAGCCCGCTGAAAGGTCATTGATAATGTCGGCAAAGAGAGCCTCAGCATCGTCCCACATTTTGTATTGCATGTATGTTGATGCAAGTCTCCTCTTCTCATACACATTGACACCGCTATATTGCATAGTTTGGATGTTGCCCATCTTACGGAATGCGTTTTGTGCTTTTTCCAACTCACCGTTCTTGGCGTATGCCTCTCCCAGTTTCTGGTAACAGGCTTTAAGGTCCCATGAATTCTCGTCTTCAAGTTTTTTCGCGGCAGCCTCAAGTAGGCGGAATTGGAGTTCATGGCTACCAACATCCTCATATGCACTTGCGAGACTGTAGAGCCATCGCGTTCGAACAGACATCAGGGAATTGTCAATCAATGCACTGACGTACAAGTTTGCACCTTCAATATCATTTGCTTTTATCTTCATAGATGCTAATAGATATTGTAGTTTATCGTCAGCAGGCTTTTCGGCGAGTTTCGCTTCATATTCTGCTATGAAATTATCTAATTCATCACTTTCCTTATAGTAATCTGCCAGTTTTAAAACAACGGTTGATTGAGTGGTAGATAGGTCGCCAGTTTCAGTTTTTTCTCGCAAAAATTGAATTGCTCTTTCACTGCCACCGGCAGCTTCATGGAATTTCGCGAGTTTCAATTGAAACGATGTTTGCGACAGCGAGGTGACACTAAGTTCCTGCTGCTCGGTTAAGTATTGAATCGCTTTTTCAGGGTCACCAGCGGCAACATAAGCAGAAGCTAATTCTTGGTATACGTAGTTCCAGTTTGGATGTACTTGAAGTATTTGTTCGAATATCTCAACAGCATCTTGAGGTCTTTTTTCGGTCAGACATCGCTGTGCGACTTTATGTGTGAAATCGTTCCCAGCATATCTTCCAACTGGTAGGATCAGTTCTTTTGTAAGCGAAATGAGTTCATCAATTTTCCCTGCTGCAACAAAGGCATCTATTGCGTTTTCATAATTGTAACCCAATGCGGTTGAGTCGTTTTTCAGAAGTATCTTATAATGTGGGATAGCTTCTTTTGTTTTTCCAATCCGTTCCAGCATCTGGACATAGCGGAGACGTGTGTTATTGTTCTTAGGTCGCAGTGCCAGTGCAGCCTTAAATGCCTCCGCGGCTTTATCAGTTTTATTTGTACCCTCATAGAACATTGCTAATTTGAGTTGGGCTTGGAATGAATCCGGATTTTTTTGGACATCCTCTATAATTTTGTTTTCCCGACTCTGTTTATTCTTTGAGAGACTTACTAAATTAGTCGCTTGTTGGAAATTCCATGCATACATTGTCCGTCCATAGCGATCAGGTTGGTTTGCAAAACGTAGTGCTCGTTCCGCGAGCAGTGCTGCATCTTGTCCTCTACCGAGTCGCGACAGATGACCACTTAAACTCATCAGAAAATTTGGATTACGTTGCGTCATTGCTAATGCCATCGCTTTCTTTGCAGTAGAGATAGCATACTGTGTGAACCCAGCAGTTTGAAGATTTTGCGAGATTTGGTAAAGTTCTTGCGCGCCAGAGGGTGAATTCAAAAGTTTTGCAATCCACTCACGCAAATTGACAGTATCACCTGTATGTATTGCGATCTGCAGTAGAAGATCATAATACTGGCGACGGTTTCTTGGCTCTGACTCAGCGAGGTCCTCAAGCATAATTAAGGCTTCTTTATGTTTCCCTGTCTGAATAGAGGCAAAAGCGGTATTGAGTTTAAGCGTAAGATCGTCCGAAAATTCTTTATGTATAGCGGAGAGTACCTCTTGTGCTTTATCGCGTTTTTCATCCCACCAATAGCAGTAACTGAGTGCTAAACTCGGATAGATACGATCTCTACCGATTGCTGCGTCTAATTCTTTTTGGAATTTGGCGTATAACTTCTCCTGTTGATTCCGCACCCAGAACTCACGGAAAATTGATCTGAGGTAGTTTAAACGTCCCTGATTGAAGTATGCTGTTGGTGAAGGATAACTGGTTTGGACAGGTCTATAGCCTCCGTAATAATATGTGGAGAGTGCAAGCGAAGCAACCCGTCGGGGATTTGCAGAATCCGGTTTTGTCCGTTCACAGAAAGTCCAGAGAAGCGCAGCCGTTTTATCGGTTTCTCCTTGCTCAATGTATGCATCTGTGAGTTTTTGAAAAAGTTGTCTATATTGACTTTGCTTCTTTTGTGACGGAATAGGTAGATTAAGAATGATCTTTTCAGCAATATCAGTCTTATCAATCACGAGGAAAGCATCAACTAACTTAAGGCTAGTATTGAGATCAGTGACAATTACATCTTCAATTTCAGTCAAAAGTTTAGTTGCATCCTCTTTTTTGTCCTGACGATAAAGTAATTCGGCATATTCCGCGATATATTGGATACGTGTTTCGGGAACCAACCCAGGCATATCATCAAGTATTTTTTTCAACTTATCATAATTGGGGTCTTCCTTCATTGAACGTTCCAATCGTAAAGGTTGGTATGCCAAATCGTTGGGTGAAATTTTAACCAACCTGTCGATGACCTCTTTTGCCTTGTCAAAATGTTGAATCAAAGTATAGAGACGCGCTAATGTTTCAAGTTTCTTGACGTCTGTAGGATTAGCAGCGACATCTTCTTCAAAATGCCTAACAAGTTCAGTGAGTTTTCCTTGCTGCTGTGCGATTGTGGTCAAATGAACGAGCGCACCAACTTGCGTCTCTTCAAAGGTTTTTGGTATCCACGACATACCGCCGCCTCCAAAAGATGGTTTACTCTGAATATCGCCTATGGTTCTACGGGAAATCTCAAATTTGTTAATCTCAACACCGGGGATGGAAGAATAAGAAAAAATAGTTGATTGTGGTCCCTGCTTATTAGCATTTGCAGTTTCAGGTGGTTCAGGCATTTCAAGAATGTGGTGGAAATAGGGGCGAGCGCGTTCTGATTCATTCATTCCAACCAACATAACTCCAAGGCGATACAGTGGCAGATGTGCATCAGTTCCCGTGATTTTTTCAGCTGCGCGTTCAAGAACAAAAAATGCCTCATCCGACAGTCCGTGCCGAAGCAATAAAGCTGCGAGTTTAACTTCAGCCTCAAGGGTCTGATTTTTAGCGTGCAGAAGTTTTGTCCACGCTTGAATTGCTTCCTGTTCACGCCCGACATCAAACAACAATTCTCCGAGTTTTTGCTGATTACTGATATCAGGGTCAACTTTGACAAGCCTCTGTTGATAAGTTAGGGCGTCTTGTATATCACCGAGTTCAATGCTGATTTGTACTAAATGACTCAAGAGTTCTGAATTTTCGCGCTGTTTGTTTAATGCCTGTGCTAATTGGAAGCGGGCACTCGGTAGATCTCCCTCCATCCTGTGAAGTTCGGAGAGAGCCAGAACAGGTGCAACCCAGGAGGTGTTGGATTTGGACATTTGCTTTAATTTCTCTGCAAAATCACCGCGTCTACCAAGATCATAATATACCTCTGAGAGAGGTTTGACAAAGGTGAGTTTGTCGCTTACACTATCGCTTAAGTTCCAACACCGCCAGTACTGGGCAAGTGCTTGTTGAAGCTTACCAGACAGTTTATAAACAACTGCTAATTCAGCACGTGTGTCAATCGCTTCTGGTCGCAACCGAATCGCCTGTTTAAGGCTATCTATTGCGGTATCATAGTTTTTGGATTGTTTGGCGATTTGTGCAAGCAGTTGATGTCCTTCTGGATTACGCGGACTATTTGCGATCACCTGTTTTGCAGCTGCTGTTGCCGCCTCAAAATCCATAACGTTTAGGTATGATTTTGCAATGTTCGCATGGTATTCGCGAGCATTTGCACTGTCTATCTCAATTAGGGACATATAGATGGCATTTGCCTCATCGCGCCTGCCTTGGCGGTTGTAGACCGCCGCCAGCCATCGATTCACACCTATATCATTCGGTTTGAACTGCTTGGCTTTCAAGAGAACTTCCAATGCATACGTGATATTCCCTAACTTAAGATACATTTTTGCGAGTTGTTTATGATGTGCGAAAATATCGGTATCTGCTAATCCGGGTTTTTCAAGTTCAGCTTCAATATTTTCAATTTTATCAAGGAGTGTACCTTGCCTACGGTAGAGTTCAATCCTTTTATCATTCATCTTTTCGGCAAAAAACTCGTTTGGCGCAAGTTTCATCGCTGCTGTGTATTCCGTGAGTGCCGCATCGTAATCCCCGTTCTCCAAAAGGTGTTTCGCCAATGCTTCATGATAGCGGTATTCATCTGGCATCAACTCAACAGTTTTTCGGATTGCAGCAATAGCCTCTGCTTTGAAATTTTTTGCCTTGAACAGTTGTCCCAGACGATCATAATTCGCAGCGATTGCATTATCATCAGCAACCATCCGATTCCATGTTTCAAGTGCTTTCTCTCGATTGCCTTGACGAAGATAAAAATCCCCGAAATACTCAATGTAATCAAGATTGTTAGGTGCAAGCGAGATTGCTTTCTCATATTGCACAACAGCGTCGTCAACCCATTCGTGTCCAGCGTAAATCTCTGCAAGGATGAGATGTGTTCCAGCGTTTTTTGGATTACGGTCTATCATTTTCTGATATACTGCTTTCGCTTTGTCCTGATTTTCGAGCTGCAGATATAACTCACCGAGTTCGCGGTAGATACCAAAATCGTCTGGGTCCTGTTTGCTTAGCACTTCGTATTCCGCAGCAGCATCTTCAAACTTTTCCGCATTGCGGAGGGACGCGATGAGATTTAAACGTAGGTTTGCATCGGTTGGGGCAAGTTCTAATCCTTTTCGATACGTGCTGATACCTTCTTCAAGCTGCTGATTCTCAATATACGCGGCTGCCAGCAAACCGAGAAGTTCTGGTTCATTTGGTGTTGCTTCAAGTTTTCCTTGGTAATACTCAATTAAACCTTCCCAATTACTATCTGCTGCGAAAATACCGATAACACGATGTTGAAGGTCTTTACGTAGCCAGTTGCCGGGGGAAGTGAGGGCAAGTGCAGCATCAAAACTTTTAACTGCATCCTGATAATCACCTTTCACTTCATGGATATTTCCGATTTCTCGGCGGCTCAAACAGACTCTGTAAGCGTCGTTCTTCTTTAGTTGAATTATTGCCTCGTGTTGAGCGATTGCCTGTCCATAAAGTTCCTGTTCACGGAAAAGATCTGAGAGTTCAATGCGTGCAAAAATGTCGTCTGGATCCAGTTCAGAGATTTTTTTCCATGCCTGAATCGCTTCATCCACTCTGTCACGACGAAAAAAAGCATGTCCGAGTGCTTTATAGATTGCCGTCAACTCTTCTGGTGGTACATTTTGTACCTGCTCAGACAATTTTGATGCCTGTGTCAACTCTTGGATAGCTTCCTCATGTTGGCGCAACGTGCCATGCATTTTTCCCAAAGCAAAATGCGGATAATAATTGTCTGGTGCAAGTTGCGCTGCGCGTTGATATGCTGTGACTGCTTCAACGTCTTTACCGAGACGTTTGTATAAGTGTCCTAAGATAAGTTGGAGATTAGAATCGTTTGGTTTGGCTTTTGCCTCGGTCAGATAATCGCTGAGCATAGCATCCAACCCAGCACCTTCAAGGTAAAACTGATAAACTCGGTCAAATGTACTCCCCTCTTTCGGCTTACGACTAAGCATAAGCTTATAACGTTCCATAATTTTCTCATCGCTCATCCCATCTTGGGCAACGGTGATTGCAGGAAGAAATAGCGTGAAGACAAATAGACACAACAAACAAACGACAATTAAACTTTTTTCCCTTCCAATCATGAAAAGACCTCCATATAGAAAATGCGGTGAGTGTCAACAGGTGCCTTATTTATTAGGATGCTTATTGACGATACTAACAGGATATATCAATTAGTTAAAAAGTTTTGTATATTCTTATTTCAGTTTTTGGTTGTTGTAAGCAAACTCGAACATTGTGATGAATTTATGCTTAAATTCGTAGGTGTGACATCAATATCTGAACCAAAATTATCGGGTTATTGAGACCTGTACGATAGAAGATGGTCGATATGTAATACCCAATTACCCGATTTGTAGCGCGAGGTCCCCGTGCCTCGCAATGCTGACCTTATCAGAAGACTTTAAATCAAGTTAATATGGTATAACCGTGGAATTCAAGCAAATTAATGTCAAGTGCACGTTTTGCACTCAACACGGACATTCCACCCGTATGGAATATTAGCGGACTAACACAATCCACGATTTGGAAAATAGATTAAGCTATTTCCAACGAAAAGTATTTTTACTCAGAAGCAAGGACGTTGTCCATCAACTCTTGCCATCTGCCCTCAAACTTTTCACCAAACTCTTTTTCTCCGCCAGTTGCTAAGGGACCTGAAATCATCGGTTTGGTTGCATTATTTCTTTCCCAAAGTTCTTTTCCACCGAAATCGTTGTGTAGAAAATGCAATGCCACCCCAGCGCGTTCTTTATCGGTAAGGTTTGATTTGGTGCAGTGTGCAACACCATAACAGAAGAAGAGTACTCCTCCTGCTTTTAATTCAATCGGCACAGCACGTTCTTCAGGAGGATCGCAACAAATGTGGTGGTCACTTAACGGGTCACGGTAATGTTCATAAGATTCACGGTGACTGCCGGGAATTACGTGTATACATCCATTTTCAACGTTAGCATCGTGAATGGCAATCCACATAGCGGTGCCGCGCAATGGGTCAGCAATTTTGAAATATGCGTTATCCTGATGCCAACTTGTGCCGACACCGACTTTCGGAGGCTTCCAGAACGCTTGATCAAGTTCCAGCATAAATTCATCACCGATGAGTTGTTTAACAGAGGATACAACTTTGGGATGAAAAGGTAACGCTTTGTGTAGGTCACTGCGATTATTCAGGGGAATAACCTGTAGGTTTTGGCGTTCACCTTCGTTGTCACGTTTGGTGCCATCCTCTTGTACTGCACAGTTGATGCCGCTTCCTTGTTCGAGTGCAGTATTATAGATACGTTCCAATTCAAGCCGCAGCGCATCTGCTTCAACTGATGTAAAAAAACCATCAATTGCGAGGTAACCATTTTCCCGAAATTGAGCGATTTGCGTTTCTGTTAACTGCATATCAAATTATCTTTCCTAATTTTTACTTGATTGGGGAGTTCATAAAGATTCAGCAAATTGCCAGGACGCGTGTCAACACATCGCTACCATTTTAAGGTATCCAGATATATGGAATTAAGTATATCATATTTTAAATTTTTTTGCTACAGACATTTTTGCAAATAAAAGTCGATTCTGAATTCGGAAATTGATAAAATCCACTGCATTGTGCTTTCACATAAATTAAGTTTTTACAGATTTAATTTGACTTATGGGGTTAACTTGAATATAATTAGCCATAATAGGTAACTACAATTAATTTACTTCGTTATTAATTAAGTTGGGCTTAATACAGTCTTTATGGTTGGAATTTCTACTTAGGAGATAAAGGTTTATGTCGGAGAAGTGGATATTCAAGAAAAAACAATTAATTTGTTATTCTACTTATATTTCTCATACTGGTCTTGAACCTAATAATAATCAATAGAGACAAGGTATACCGCCATGAAAATGCGTTTTTGCTGTGTAGATTTTCCTTGACTTTTATAGCATGAGATAGCATCCTAATAAACATATTTATAAAACACAGTGTATATTAGGAGAATATCTCATGCGAACTCAGCTTATCAAATCAACAGTCTTTTTTCAACAACTTCTTTCTTCACGTTTTCGGACTTTGAAAGAACGTGTGGTCAAAACCATAATGTTGCTTTCATTGTGTCATCTATTTAGTCTCTATAACCCGAATCAAGTGTCAGATGCGTTATTTATACCGAAAGCGAGCCTATATCGGCACCTGAACGAAGTAAGTCTTTATCAGTGGCAGCATCTATTTGTGCATATCGGATGTTCTGTTGCACTCCAGGAGATCCGGAATGCCGAGTCGCAAAGTGCTTCAACACGATCTCGGAAGTGTATCACGATAAGTGTGGATGATACACATAACGCACGAGACGCAAAGAAAGTGTCTTATTGCTACAACTGGTGGTCTTCAAAAGCGAACCAACCGAAAAAAGGACAAAATATATTAGGCATCACCATCAAGATTGGCAAAATGAATATTCCGCTGAATATGTGTCTTGTCAGCAAACAAGGGAGAGGCAATACGGATAAACCCTCCTGTTTTGTTTCTATGCTCAAAGAAATACTGGATTTCTTTGATGCGGAAGGGGTGGATCTTCGGAAATATCCAATCACCTTTGATTCGTGGTATGGCAGTCGCAAACTGATTGACATCTTGCGAAAGATGGGATTTGAGACGATCCTGATACATGCTAAAAACAACTATGTGATGACTATCGGTGAAGAAAAGGCAAAACTTTCGGAACATAAAAAGTCAATACAACTGCTACCAAATCAATGGGGGTGTAATAAACAGGTCTGTCGCACCAAAGGCAGTAGTCGGACATTTGGAGATGTTGTGCTGTTGTTCTTTCAAGATGGCGGAAAAATACGAACGATGATGGTTTTTGGTAAACCCTTGCGGGCGTGTGAGATACTCCGAATATGGTCGCAACACCACGGCATAGAACAGTTTTGGCGGCATTTGAAAACAGACTTGAACCTTTCATCAATAAGTTTAGAGGGACGACAGGGTGCTTATGCGAACTTAGGTATAAAAATAGTGAGCTACCTCCTGTTACAGCAAGTGAGTCGTTCAGTGCGTCTAACATTTCATCAAACACAACTTCAACTTTCAGGAAAAAGGCAGATGTTGTCTACTCTCAGCGAGCATTTTCATGAACAAATACAAAGAAAACACTGATAAACATTGATAAACATTGATATCTGAAGAATTTTGATAAATATCAGTTCTATAATTTTCTTAATTTATTTGTTGATCTTGCTATCTTTTTTTTCGGAAGCAATAGCAGAACCCGTGGACATTCCCGATTCGGCACTCCGTGCTGCCGTGGAAACAGCACTCGGAAAAAATGCTGGAGATACCATTACTCAAGCAGAAATGGGAGATGAGAGTTTCAAAATCTTTCCCGCAAGCAAAAGGAATATTAGCGATTTGACAGGACTCGAATATGCAACCAGTCTACAATATGTGTATCTTGAGTGGAACTCAATATCAGATCTTTCACCTTTATCTAATTTAACCGGTTTGGAACATCTACACCTTGAAAATAACCAGATATCAGACATTTCTCCACTCTCCAACATAACTGCTCTACAGAGTCTGAACATTTCATACAACAATCTTACAAGTCTGGATGGTTTACCAGACCTAAGTTTGACGTATGCACTATTTTTTCATTACAACCAAATAACCAATATTAAGCCTTTAATAGATCACACCGAATTGACTAGTGTCAATAACCCATATTCTATCAATGTAAACTTGGAGGGAAACCCATTAGACGATGATTCTGTTAATGTCTACTTTCCAACACTGTTTTTTGATAGGAATATAGATGTAACTTTCACGACCACATTCTTGAAGAAGGTTTCAGGGGACAACCAGACAGCAACCACCAACACGAAGCTGCAGCCATTTGTCATTGAGGTAGTCAATTACAAACATCAAAAACTCTCTGGAGTCGATGTACGTTTTGAACTTACTTCGGGGAGCGGTAATTTTGCAAATGGCTCTAACAAATATGGTTACGAAACCTTGGAGACAACAACTAATGCTGATGGCAAGGCATCCGCAACACTTACTACCGGATCTAAAACTGGCACGTACCGCATTTCTGTGCATGCGAGAGTAGTGCATTCAAGGCATATTGGAACAGAGAGCGCGGAGCCTTTTACCTTAACGGTTATAAAAACCACACTTCCTCCACAACAGCAACAAGAAACGCCAACACAACAAGAAACGCAGCAACAGCAAGAAGATCCGCAAGAACAAGAACAACCATCGCAGCAGGAACAGGAAGGACAACAGCAATCTGAGCCAGATGCGCAACAGGAACCGCCATCACAGCAACAACAAGAACAACCACCTGTAGATGAATCTGATACAGATACTCCAAAGCAACAACAAGAGCCTCTACCACAGCAGGAACTGGAAGAACAAGGGCAACAGCAATCTGAGCCAGATGCACAACAGGAACCGCCATCACAGCAACAACAAGAACAACCACCTATAGATGAATCTGATACAGATACTCCAAAGCAACAACAAGAGCCTCTACCACAGCAGGAACTGGAAGAACAAGGGCAACAGCAATCTGAGCCAGATGCACAACCTGAGCCAAATTATACTATAATTCCTTTTGATTATGAAAAGGAAGGTGTTGGTAAAGTAGTATTTAGTGAGCTTATGTTAACGCGTCTTGGTAAATATCCTCAATGGATAGAATTATATAATACTACAGATCAAGACATTGATATTAATGGATGGAAAATTGTCGGTAGATGTTTAGATGTTTCAAATACAATTAACATATTAGAATCTCAGGTAATTTCAAAATCTTTTACGATAAAAGGTAAAGAAACAGTTTTAATAGTAAGTTTTGCAACTCCAAATTCCAGGGATAGAATTTCTAAAGGTTTAGCAGATAAAGTTTATGCTTTAAAAACGAACCCTAAAAACTTCTGGAATTATAAGGGATTGGTCTTAGAATTACAAGATGCAGAAGGTAATCCTATAGATCGTATTGGCAATCTAAACGAAGCAGACGAAGTCGTTTGGGAAATACCTATGCTTGTTCGGAATAAAAGAATTTCTTTGATTAGAAGGCTTAAACCTATTCGATCACAAGAATATGATTTTACTTTCGGTATAAAAGAATTCGGATGGTTCCCTGCTGAGAAAGTAAAAGGTCTGACTGAAAATAGGATTCAATATTATTACGGTAGGTATACTGATATAGGATCTCCGGGTTATAGAACAGAAGATGGAGAGGTTTTACCTGTTACTCTATCTTCGTTTAGTCCTCAGCTAAATAAAAACGGACAAATTATTCTAAGTTGGATTACTGAATCAGAATTAGAAAATGCGGGGTTCAACATTCTGCGAAGCCAATCTAAGCAAGATCCGTTTGTGAAAGTTAATACGGCACTCGTTCAAGGTGCAGGCACCACAGGCGAACGCAGTTCCTATACGTGGAAAGACACAACTGCCAAACCTAATGTTGAGTATTACTATCGGATTGAAGACGTATCTTATGCTGGTAAACGTCAAACGTTAACCACAACGCGTTTGAAAGGACTGATCTCTGTCAAAAATAGATTTACCACAAGGTGGGCACAATTAAAAGCACGGCATTAACACAGCAGTATTGCGATATTCTAACGAAACTACCAAAAGCGGACGATCAACCTTGGTTCATTGTCCGCTTTCTTTTTTTATATACCATTTTACGAGTCAGTACAACATTCTGACCAATCTCAATAGGTTTAAGGCGTTTGTAGTCGCGCAATTCATTGCGCCTCGGACATTTTTAAGGACAGTAGGGCGTTCTGAAATCATCCTGATGCTATAGTGTCAAAATAATTATAGGCTTTGCTATAATTATCCTTCTACTGAAAATTTTACAAGAACTACGAACTTTTTTAAATTTGAAATGACTAAAAATATGAACAAATGTTTTAGGTTTATCAGAATTATTCAAAATAGAGGTTAACTTTATAAAGTGGAAATGGCGTTAAGTGTGACGAATATCACTCGCCGTGAACGACGTTCAGGGGGACAGACAAATGCCCAAAAAGCAGGTATCCAACGCGGTGATGTTATTATTGGTTTCGGAGAACGTGCCGACAGGCTGACAGAAAGCGGTATCATCGGTTACGTGCTACAGGAACAATCTCAAGCAAAGGCTTTACCAGTAACGCTTCTCCGAAATGGACAGAAAATCAAGGTAGACCTCTCGCTCGAATAGTTCATTAAGAAAGTGGAAAGACATGGATTTAGAACCCACGAATTTCCACTTTTTATCGATCTTCCGCTACAAAACCTCGTCTTTCAAGGCGGGGATGTAGTAGCGGGTTAAAACCTCCATTGTTGAAAAAACTTGACTTTCGTCAAAAAATGTGGTATTATCTGGACATCTGCAGGTTAAGAGGTCTAAACTTTGGCAACCTTGCCATTGCTCTTAACCACCCTTTTAGACGGTAGTGCAGATGCTGAGAACCACAGACACTGCAAAAACAGAACGCGCAACTTGACTGACTATGTAACTTTGATTGCATATTCCCACGTTCGCCTTCGTCTCCGAAACACCCTTTATGTGTCGGAAGTATCGGTATACCGCTATAGGTTTCTGAGGTATTCCGTAGTGCGTCCCATGGCCCGCGCCGCGCAATTAGATGCGCGTTGGTCAGGCTTAAACCCTGACAATCTACCCATCCCACTTCGGTGGGGGCAGGTGAGGAAGACGGCCCCATACCTACTGGACTTGATATGCAAGTAGTGGTAACCCTTGAGAAACCCATGCGGGGTTCCTTCAAAAGAACCCGCGCCCTGAAGGGCGGGGAGCGGTCAGATTACATATCCCAATTATTACATATCCCAATTATTACATATCCCAATGTAGTAAAATAAATATTAGGATGGAATTTTATGTTACGTAGAATTTTACTTGCCTTCACTGTAATCTCAACAGCGTGTATCGTAGCACTCATGCTTAACATATTCGATTCCGCTAAAGTTGAAGCAGAAAAAACAGAAGAGATCGCTAAAATCTCAACAAAACCTTCAATTGTTGCATTGGTGACAGTCATGAAAAGTTTTCGAGAGTCACTGAGCGATGAGCTGCTTGCCGATGCTTCTTTCCCACTTGGACATAAAGAATCGTATTCATGGTCGAATTTACCGCCAGCTAGGGACAATGATCGTGGGGGTATTGATTTCGGTAAGTTGTCCATAGATCAATTGACTCGTTTCCATAAAGTTTTGAATGCGTTCTTGAGTGATGAAGGGTACACTAAAGTTTCTCTGATTACCAAAAAAGCTGAAACACATCTCAGCAAAATTAAACCCGGTTTTTGGGATTCACGCCCCTACTATATCGCTTTATTTGGAAATCCAGAGACAGATGGATCATGGGGTTTTCAATTGGATGGACATCATCTGGCACTCAACTTTCTGGTGCATGGCGATCTTGTGTCTATCGTTCCTGCCCATATCGGAACGCAACCGGCAACCATAAACGATACTGAAGTGCTTGGTGCAGAAAGAGATAATGCATTCACATTGCTAAACAGTCTTGATGATACTCAGAAAGAGAAAGTGATTCAAACGAGCCGCCGCCGTGGTTTGAAGGTCGGGCCTGGCAGGACAACAGATCCTCACTTGAATTACGATTATTCCAACTTTGTTGGTATCGGTTTGAAGGCATCAGAGATGAACGACGACCAGAAAGAAAATCTAAGGAATTTGATTAAAACGTATGTATATAATTTGGAAACCGAGTTCGCGGATGTCTGGTGGACTGATATTGATGCTGGATTTGACGACACCTATTTCGTATGGATTGGCGGAACTGCTGAAAATGATGCCATCTACTACCGCGTTTTCAATCCTGCTGTTTGGATTGAATATAACGACGAAGCATTAAGCAGCAACAAGCCAGACCATATCCATACCATTATCCGTTCACCGAACGGAAACGACTATGGGATTTTTGCTTTGAATAGTGGTCCCAAGACTCTTTTAGAACATTACGTTTTGGCAGACCATCACAAAATAAACAACGATCTATTTGATTACAAACTTTCTGGGCTATCAGATGTAGAAAATTTGGAGGCATATTAATGTTTGATAAAGTTTTAGAAGAAGTTGAGGAACAATGTCGCGAAGAAAGAGTTCCGATGTTGGGACCTGAAAAGGCGAAATTACTCGCAAGTTGTGTGGAAAAAGCAAAACCAACCCTAATTGTAGAGTGTGGGACTGCAATCGGCTATTCAGGGTTGTGGATCTTACGCGTACTGAAAAATATAGGAACAGGACGTTTGATAACGGTGGAAATAGAGGCAGATAATGCGCAGCGCGCACGTGCCAATTTTGAAAAGGCTGGTGTGGCAGACCTTGTAGACTCACACATCGGGGATGCATCAGAAGTACTCAAAACCATTCAAGACCCTGTCGATTTTCTATTCCTTGACAACAACAAGGATGGTTATTTTGCATGCTTCCAAGCGATTGAATCTCGGTTAACCGATCCTGCAACGATTGTAGCAGACAATGTCAGTAGAGAGGATCAAATGGCAGACTTTTTGACGCATGTTCGTTCTCACTACGACTCTGAAACACATTGGTTTGAAAGCTGGCGACGGAGACGTGGTGGAAACGAAGGAGACAATCAAGGGCAACGCAGACGCGATGGGATGGAAGTTAGCATCTATCGTCGTTAATGAACATATTTATAAGGTTAAATTTAGGAGGTTTAAGTGAAAAAACACACGATCTCAATTTTTCAATTGAGTTGGTTATTAAGCACTTTAACTGTATTTACTTTTATTAACAGTGTCAACGCACAAGAATGGGTACAGAAAGCAGATATGATAAATCCAAGACTCTTTTTCTCAGTTTCTGCAGTTGACAATGAGATATATGTTATTGGTGGGACGCTTGCTGCAACGATTGACAGTGTTGAGGCATACGTCCCGGAAACAGACAAATGGATTAAGAAAGCGAGTATGTTATCCGCACGCGCAGGTGTTGTTACCTGCGAAGTCAACGGGAAAATATATGCAATCGGGGGATGGGATGGGCAAAATCCTGCTCTCAGAACAGTCGAAGAATATGATCCGAAAACTGACACATGGACCCAAAAAGCGGATATGCCTACCCCGCGTTCATTTTTTTCGGCTGTTGCCGTAGAAGGTAAAATTTACGCGATTGGTGGAGTTGCACAAAATGTTGGACCCGTGTTGTCAACTGTCGAAGAATATGATCCAAGCACTGACACTTGGATCCAAAAACCTGATATGCCAAACCCTCGTTCGGGAATGGCTGCAGCTGCAGTTAACAATAAAATATACCTTATCGGTGGGGTTAGTGGCGTGGTAGGTCCGTTTGTTAAAGCAGTTGAAGTATATGACCCCGGTAGTGATACATGGACCCAAAAAGCAAGTATACCGACTCCCAGGACTGCACTTGCAGTTGGTGTTGTAGGTTCAAAAATCTACGCCATTGGTGGGGCACCTACTGTGCAAGGTGCCGGTTTGACAACAGTTGAAATATACCAACCGTTAACAGACACATGGGAGAAAGGCATAGATATGCCAACAGCACGTGTTTTCTTAGGTGCAGGAACTGTCAACGGAAAAATCTACGCTGTGGGAGGTGTGGTTGAGGGACTTGGTCCCAATATTTTATCTACCGTAGAAGAATTCTCTCTCACTAGTCTAAGTGTAGCAGCATTGAATAAATTATTCACGTTCTGGGGAAATATTAAAATTGAAAATTAGCGTGTTATACCAAATTAACGATATTTATTCTATTTTCCGGCCGGTAAATGTGGTTTCTAACCTGCACCTAAATTGACACATACGGGGTTTCACTACACTCTACCGAACCTACGCTCACTTAGGAATGAGAGATCGTCCCGTGATGGTTATTGTCCCTTTTGGCACAAGGCACAATAATCGAATCCACCATGCCGTGTAATATTTTCTTGTCTGCGGGACAGACAGCAGCCTGAATTCCACCAAGTTTCACGGCATCACCTGCGACAAAATAGTATGGACGGAGAAGTGGGCGGGAAGACATCTCTTGGATATCCTCAACGTCAAAATCGTAGTATTGCATCCGTACGCGTTTAGCAGTGTGAAACTGTTGAAGGACGTGCGGTGTTTTCTCAAAATTAGCAATAGCATTCTCAATGACTGCGTCCCACTCCTCTGTAGACAGGTCATGCCCGATGGCTACGCCACGACTTCCCCAAGCAAGTTCCGAAAAGCCAGATGGTTTGATAACCAACTCCCGCTGTCGCTGTGTTATAGCACTAAGTTGACGCCAATCAGTTACAGGAGTATCATCTATCTCCAAATTTGGGATAACCGCATGTGGCGGTAAAGGGCGCGGGTCAAGAATCCATGTCTGTGGAATCGCTTTCTGTAGAAATGGATAGGTTTTCTTTCCAAGTTGACGTTGCCAAAAAGACTGAAGTGATGGATGATGGAAAAGCGCGAGACACAGTTTTTCTTCCAAAAAGGCTTTCGGCGGCGGAGTCATCACAACGGTGCGTTTTTTAGCACTATAGAATATTAACTCAGACTTTGGGATGTTGGGTAGATCAAACATCTCATAGAAACGGTAAACGACATCAACGTCTAACCTACCATTTTCACTCTCAACTGAAAGCCCATCTTCAGAAAAGATTACCTCATGTGGTTTAACTGCTGCAGTTCTGAGTCCTGCATCGCAAAGTGCATTCGCAAGCCATACCATCTCTGGTCGATAATCCTCAGATTCGTCAGAGACGACGATTGCAAGTGTAGGATCATCTTTCTTTGCCAAAGCCCGGATCATCTCAGCGTATCCATTCACCATGCCGTCTTTACCGCCGATAATAGAATACCCGACCTTCGTATATAATCTTGATAGACAGCCTGTAGCACCGATAAAACCAGGTATAGAATCTAATTCTGTAATCACCTTGGTATCGTCGGTAGTAGGCAAAATATCGGGTCGCAGGACACCTGGGAGTTGGCTTTTGAAACGGTTCATTCGCCCCTGCTGGATGACAGTTTCTGGTTTGCCAATATCTAAATATTCTGCTACCCAAGCAGGTTGAATGCCTCTTGCACTTTGGGAATAGAGTAGATTACAAGCGCGATAAAAATTCAATAGATGAGGACCGAGTTCCTCAAACCAATTCAACTCCTCTTGTGAAATCCAGAACGGTTCCGGTGAGATTCTCCATGAAGTATTACAATCGGGGTGAACATCCCGTTTTTCTGCCGAAAATAATTTTTCCTTCGGTATTTCATCATTAATAAACAAACATATCTGTTTTGCATCCAAATTAATACTCCCTTGTCATATACGATTTTGCTAACAGGTGCGTTGTCGATTCCCAAATTGTTGGTTGTGTGATGTTTCGATAATCTGGTTAGAACCGCGCCGACCCAGAGCCATTCAATTGTCCGATAATTCTCATCTGATGCTCAAGTCTCTCTTCTGTAGGAGCGATCTCCGAATCGCGACCCTCTCTAAAATGTCCTGAAAAACTTGAAAACTGAATGGCTCTGGCGCCTACCGCATAGGGTTGACAGAGCACTATAGGATAACCTGCTTGACGAAATCAATTTTTTCCTGCGCAGCTATAGATTTCAAAACGGAGCGTGGCACGAGGCTATCCACATTTATGAGTGTTAGCGCAACTTCTCCAATACGACGTCCAACCGTCATATCTGCTATATTGATGTTGTGCTCACCCAAAATGGTTCCGATTAACCCGATCATCCCTGGCTGATCTCGGTTGTAAATGAGAAGTATGTATCCCTCTGGCGTGGCGTTCAGGTGAAGTTGGTTAATACGGACGATGCGGATGTCTTTTCGTCCAAAAGTTGTCCCAGCAATAAGCGTTTCTCCCTTATCCGTGGTAATAGTGACAGTAATCAAGTTCGAAAAATCCGCTTCTGCATCGCTCTTTGCTTCAGTCACTGAAATTCCGCGCTGCTTAATTAGAAAAGGCGCGTTAACATAATTAACCTCGTTGAGTACTGGTGATAATAGCCCTTTCTGCAAAGCAACGGTGATGGGCGTTACATCCTCTTTCTGAAATAAGGCACCACTATAATGGATTTTGATTGCTGAGATTTGTCCTTCAACAATTTGGGAATGAAAACTTCCGATCTTTTCTACCAGTTCAAGATAGGGTCCCAAAATTTCAAACATTCTCGGATCAATTTTAGGATGATTAACTGGGTTAGCGACAGGTTTACCTTGTAGTGCGTTGATTACTTGCTGTGCCACTTCAATAGCAACGTGTTCTTGGGCTTCAGTTGTTGATGCGCCGAGGTGTGGCAACGCGAGCACGTTATCCAATTCAAGGAGTGGACTATCAATAGCAGGCTCATCTTCAAAAACATCAAGCGCAGCACCAGCGATCTGTTTCTCTTTCAGCGCGTGATAGAGTGCTTTTTCATCAATGATACCACCGCGTGCACAGTTAATCAGGCGTCCCGTGGGTTTCATCAGTTGGAATTCCGCTTCTCCGACACTGTGGTATGTTTCCGCGGTGAGAAGGGCATGTATTGAGATATAATCTGATTCTTGGAATAACGTTTCGCGATCAACAAAGCGGACCCCCATTTTTTCAGCAGAGTTAGCAGAGGTATAAGGGTCATAAGCAATGAGTTTCATGCCGAAAGCGTGTGCCCGCTTAGTAACTTCACGTCCAATTCTGCCGAGTCCGACAGTGCCGAAAACTTTACCGTATAATTCAACACCGATAAAATCATCCCGCTGCCAATCCCGGTTTTTGAGCGAGATGCCCGCAGGAAGAATGTTGCGTGCCAAAGCTAACAACAGTGCTATAGTGTGTTCCGCTGCTGCTATAGTATTCCCATCAGGTGTATTAAGGACTAATATACCGTTTCGCGTAGCAGCTTCCACATCAATGTTATCTACACCGACCCCAGCCCGTCCAATAACCTTGAGTTGCTTTGCAGCATCAATAACATCAGCTGTTACTCTCGTCCCACTTCTAATCAGTAGGGCATCATAGTCGGCAATACGTTCCAACAATTTTTCATGGGTTAGGTTCAACGCAACATCAACCTTGAAATTGCCGCTTTTGATTAAAACATCTAAACCCTGCTGCGATAGCAAATCGCTAACCAGCACTTTGTCCATAATAGAAATTCCTCCCACCAGCGCATAAAGCAGTTAAATTGTAGCATCTTTGGTGGACGGTGTCAATAATAAATGGTAGATTTACAGAGCCATTCAATTGTCCGGTAGTTCTCTTATGTAGGAGCGATCTCCGAATCGCGACCCTCCCCTCCCATGTAGGAGCGATCTCCGAATCGCGACCCTCCCCTCCCATGTAGGAGCGATCTCCGAATCGCGACCCTCCCCTCCCATGTAGGAGCGATCTCCGAATCGCGACCCTCCCCTCCCATGTAGGAGCGATCTCCGAATCGCGACCCTCTCTAAAATGTCCTGAAAAACTTGAAAACTGAATGGCTCTGGTGTAGGGTGGGTGTGTAAAGTTTTTGTACAAGCATGAATTTGAGATGTTGCGAGTTCTACCGAAAAATGGTATTCTTTCCTAATAAACTTTTCACACAATAGGAGAGGATACCAATGTTTAGTATATCATTAGAAAGTTGTGAAGTCAAAGAGTTTGAAGAAGAATATAAGAACTGATATTTTTCAAAATGGTCTTGAACCTAATAATAATCAATAGAAACAAGGCATAGCACCATGAAAATGCGTTTTTGCTGTGTAGATTTTCCTTGACTTTTATAGCATGAGATAGCATCCTAATTACAGATTTGAATATAAACAAACATTAGGAGGATATCTCATGCTAACTCAGCTTATCAAATCTACCACTTTTTTTCAAGGGCTTCTATCTTCACAGCAGAGCCATTCAATTGTCGAAAATAGTTGGTGTCTATAATTCATATTCAGATGTAGAGTGATTTTTCACACTACATCTGATGGACTTCACCTTAAAAGATTACATTATATTCATTTGAGGTGAAAAATGACGAAAACAAAGTCTCGCCACGGACTTGATATGTTAGCAGAAGTTCCAGATTTACGCAAGCCACGAGGCAAACGGCATCCGCTATCCGCTATTTTAGGTCTTGCGGTGGTAGCAATGTTGTGTGGGTATCGCAGTTATAGTGCTATCGCACAATGGGGACGCACTTATCCTCCACAACTCGCTGTAGCACTTGGGTTCACGCATCCGAAAACACCTTGTGCTTCAACATTCCATTATTGTTTCAAAACTATTGACACAGTCGCTTTAGAAAAAACACTAAGCGAGTGGACAGCAGGTGTGTTAGAAGATTTGCCTGACGAAGTAGATAAGGCTGCGGTAGCGATGGATGGCAAAACCTTATGTGGAAGTGCCAATTGAGGCGCACACACCATACATCTATTGTCTGTTGTCAGTCATCAACTCGGTATTACCCTTGCACAATGCCCTGCATCTGAGAAAACGAATGAAATCCCTGTCGCAACACAGATCCTTGAGGCGTTTGATGTAGCAGGTAAAGTAGTCACTACGGATGCACTTCTCACACAGCGCACTTTTTGTCAGAACTTATGCGACGCAGATGCTGATTATGCCCTGCCTGTCAAAGCGAACCAAAAATCGCTCTTGGATGATATTCGCACCTTATTTGAACCTGAGCCATCGGAAACCAAAACAACAGCCGAACAGACAGAGGCACTCAAAAAAACACACGATGCTCTCGGTGCACACATAGACACGGACGAAACGATTGAAAAAGGACACGGTTGGATTGAAATGCGCACGCTGACTGCTAGCACTGCCCTCACAGACTATCTGAAGTGGCCGGGGCTTGCCCAAGTTTATCAATACCGAACCGAACTCACACACCCGAACAGGAAAAAAGAACGATATGATACAATATGGTATCACAAGTCTAACGCCTGAGTGTGCCTCAGCCGCACGACTTTTGGCACTACGCCGTGGACATTGGGCGATAGAGAACCTTTCACATCGCACGCGGGATATGCTATTGGGTGAAGATGCGTCTCAAGTGCGATGTGGAAGCATTCCACAAGTGATGTGTGCATTACGCAATGCGGTGATAAGTTTGTTACGCACCTCTGGATACACTGAAATAGCGGACGCACTCCGATATTTTGCCGCACAACCAGAGCAAGCACTCAAACTCATCGGGATAAATACCGACAATTGAATGGCTCTGGTAGATTTAAGAATTACTTGGACGCTTGGTAGGTGCGGTTTGCTAACCGTACCACCGTATCTGGGTAAATAGTGCGGTTAGCAAAGCACGCCTACTGGTAGATTTCTATATTTTATATTTCACCATAAAAGGCTCTAAAAAAATTTATACAAATTTACTTGACAAATTTATGTCTAACACTTATCATAAAGTAACTTAAAAATTGAACGGTATAGACGAGTCTTCTATTTCATGACATCGGACAAAAAAAGCATCCGTTTGTGGCCCCTATTCATCATCGTTAGTCTCACCGTTTTAGCGATTGGGTTAGTGTGGTCGTTGGATGCTGATCATCGTCAAGACAAAGTTGCCCTTACGGTTTTACTGCTCATCCTTACGGTTTTTCTGGGGATAATGTGGTTGTTAGGGTTTTCCCGCTTGGCATGGCGAGTTAAATTCTTATCCTTTGGTGTTATCCTTTTATGCATCGCTGCGTTTGTAACCCTATTCCGATTTGACGGATTCAGTGGTGACCTCGCCCCGAAATTTGAATGGCGATGGCGTGGGACTCCGCAGCATTCTGTCGGCACATCCTACGCGCAGGACACCTCAGAAGCGTTTCTGACAGATTATCCGCAGTTCCTCGGACCGGATAGAAATGCCGTGATAACCAGTATCAAACTGAACACAGATTGGGAAAATAATCCGCCAGAGTTAGTGTGGCGTCAGCCTATTGGTGCTGGATGGTCAGGTTTTGCTGTCGTAGGAGATTCGGCAATTACGCAGGAACAGGAAGACGAATGGGAAAAGGTTGTCTGTTATGACTTTCACACCGGCAAAGAAAAGTGGACACACAGAGATAAGGCGAGGTATTATACGGCACTTGGTCGACTCGGTCCGCGTGCAACACCAACTATTGACGGTGACCGTGTTTATACTGTCGGAGCAACAGGTATTCTGAACTGTTTGCATTTTGAAACGGGTAAACAGATTTGGTCTACAAATATTTTTGAAGAAAACAATGCGGCAGCCCCGCCTTGGGGTGTGAGTGTTTCGCCGCTTGTTCTTGATGAACTCGTTATTGTAAGTGCTGGCGGCGCAGTAGCGTATTACAAAGAGACAGGTGAAATCGCGTGGACAGGACATAGAATTCAGAGCGGTTATAGTTCACCCCTTCTTATTACCTTGGCAGGAACTGAGCAAGTCGTGTTGTTTGACTACGGTCTTGTCACGTCTCATGAACCTACAACTGGCAAACTCCTATGGAAACAACCGTGGCCCACTGCCGTAGAATGTGTGGCACAGCCGACATCGCTTCCTGGAGATAAACTTCTCGTCTCCACTGCCTACGGTATCGGTGCAAAATTATTTCAGATTTCAAGTAACCCATCAGAACAATTTAACGTTAAATTACTATGGGAAAGTATCTACCTCAAGGCAAAATTCACTACTATTATATTTTATCAAGGCTATTTATATGGTCTTGACGACGGTATATTCGCATGCGTAAATCCATCTAATGGGAAACGTCAATGGAAGCGGGGTCGTTACGGACATGGGCAGACACTCCTAATATCGGATATCTTGTTGGTACTTACAGAACATGGTGAGATCATTCTATTAGAACCGGACCCAGAAGTTCATAAAGAACTTGCTCAATTCCCCGTGTTGGATGGACAGACCTGGAACACGCCAGCACTCGCTGGTAATTATTTACTTGTTCGAAATAGCCGAGAAGCAGCTTGTTATCGGCTGCCAACTGAATAAACAGTTTTCGGACAACAGCATTACTACAATACTTTATAAATGTTATTATACCCCACTTATTGGGGAAATTTTATATAAAAAGAGGAAGACAAAAACTGATGAATGCTTATTTTAACAATCTCACCAAATTATTGGTTTGCTGTGGACTCGGCGTCTTACTCTGCGGGACCGCAGTAGTTGGGGCTAAGTACGATCCATCAATTGATTCACCCCTTGAACAAAAGATTGATGATTTTGTCAAACAATTCCGTGGTCGTCGTGGACCTTTGTTGTCAACTGATAGGACCAGTTTTGTTGTCTATGATATCTCAAGAGAGAAGAAATTGGTCTCTATTAACGAGGATCAAAAGATGATGGCTGCCTCGTTAATAAAGAACTTTGTCATGCTTGCATATTTTCACGAAGTCAAGCATGGACGTTTAAAACATACCGATACAAATCGTGTTCATTTGAGGCAAATGATTAAGGTAAGTTCAAACACTTCGACTAACTATTTTATTCGGTTGATTGGGGGATCGAGAAAAGTTAATCGGATTCTTAAAGCCAACTATTCTTATTTCAAACAGACCGAAATCGTTGAATATATTCCGGGGAACGGGCGGACATATCGTAATACGACCTCTGCCCATGATCTGAATAAGTTCTATGTACAGTTGTGGCACGAACACCTTCCCCATTCCAAAAAAATGAAGTATTACCTCGAACTTCCAAACGGGGATTATATTTATAAAAACACACGTATCCCTTCATCTGTCAAGGTTTACAACAAAACCGGGACTGTTTACGGACTTATTGGAGATAGTGGGATTTTAGTTCTACGCGACCCCAAAGGTAACCCCCGTCCGTATGTTTTCACAGGACTGATTGAAGATAAAACCAAAACAAGCACGCGAAGACGTCGTATATCTTTTGGTGCTTGGGTAGGTCAACGTGCTAACATCTTACGCAAGGTCTCGGAAAGGGCGTACGGTTATATATTTAATAGTTACGGTGGTAAGTTTTAGACCTCGTTAATTCTCGCTTACAAGGCATTTCATGGCATCCATTGTTAACATCGGCAGACGCATTGAACTCGTGCCGATTGACCCACATTTCAAGGATATAACAATAGCACTTTATCTTCAGCAACAGGGTGACCGTACCGTTTTCAGAGTACATACCTACAGTCGTGTAGAAGGTGCTGAAAAGCGAATTCAGCAGGTTGTTGATGCCATGCAAACATTAGGTGGCATGCAGCAAACTTCAGATGGATTGCTCTATTTTCCTTGTGGTGAAAAACATGAAGCAGGATGTAGACGTGTTTTTTTGGAAGCATGCAAACTCACACCAAACACACCGGTTGAACCTCGTCCTTTGAGGACGTTAGATAAAAAATCTAAGTTAACTATTACTGTTGATTCAGTGGGAAATGGCACTTACCGTGTCGGGGCAAATGGTGAAGGTCGTAGTGCAGAACGTCGGGTTTCTGCGATTGCTGGTGGTTTGAAGAAATTGGGAGAAATGGATGACGTTAAAGAAAATGAAACTGATACTGTCGCCTTCCCATGTTGTCAATCCCATGATGCCCTGATTGGACTGCTGTTAGTTCGTGCGCCAAACGTTCGAGTCATCATGCGTGAAGAGGAAGCGGGTGCTTCGCGTGGCGTACTATCTGCACCAAGTCAGCAAACATGAGGAATCCGTAGTGCATAATGAAAAAAGTCAAGACGTTAAACCGATGAACGGTCGTGAACGTGTGCTCGCTGCGCTACGCAATGAACCGACTGACCGTACCCCTGTTTGTAATCCTACCTCTGTTGCTACCGTCGAACTGATGGACTTGGTTGACGCACCCTTCCCACAAGCAAATCGTGAACCCGAATTAATGGCGAGACTTGCAGCGACAGGTTATACTGAACTCGGATTTGACACCATTATGCCGGTCTTCACGATTATACAAGAATCCAGTGCACTCGGATGTAAAATTCAGTGGGAACAGAAGGATAACTGGCCAACCGTCAAGATGCGTGAACCGATCTGGGAAGACGTTGACGACATCACCATCCCTAATGATTTCTTAACACATCCTGACACGCAATGTGTACTTGAAGCGATTAAGATTCTGAAGAAAGAATATGGTGATGAAGTCGCCGTAATCGGGAAAACAATGGGACCCTGGTCGCTCGGTTACCACTGCTTCGGCGTAGAACCTTTTCTATTGCTATCCCTTGATGATCCGGGCAAAACGAAACTTGCATTGGATCGGATGAAGGAAGCCACTGTGCAATTCGGTATCGCACAAATAGAAGCAGGGGCAGACGCACTCACACTCCCCGACCACGCAACTGGCGACCTTGTTAGTGGAGAATATTACCAACGTTATCTCCGTGACCTACACATTGAATTCGTAGAACGGATCCCGATACCCCTTATTTTGCATATTTGCGGACGAACGGTTGATCGGATGGAGTACATCGCACAAACAGGTATGGCTGCCTTCCATTACGACTCCAAAAATGAACCGCAAGAATCCATGGATATTGTACAGAAACGGATCGCTCTGGTTGGCAACATCAACAATCCCGAAACGCTCTTTGCAAAAGAACCAGAAGACGTTAAAGCAGAAGTGGTAAAAAACCTTGAGGCAGGTGTGTCTTTGATTGGTCCAGAGTGTGCAATTCCGCTTCAAACGACAATAGAAAACCTGCAAGCAATTCCAAAAGCGGTGCAAGAGTGGCATAGAATGCAAACCTAACTCCTATATTTTAACTCATACCCCCCGCTTCACATTCATTAATTTTTTTATTATAAGCCAATATATTTGGAGTCTTTACGATGTGCTGCCTTTTGCGTGTGCTTCGTTGGGACTCTTTTGTGTCTTATACCAAATTAACGGGATTTGTAGTGCGAGGTCCCCGTGCCTCGCAATGCTGACTTTATCGGAAAACTTCGAATCAAGTTAATTTGGTATTAGAGATACAAGGCACAGATAGGGCTATTTAGTTTTCGGCTTTTTATCCATTTTAATCGGAAAGTCGCGAGTTGGAGCTCGCTCGGACAGGAAGAGTCTTGAGCAAAAATTCAAAATTATTGGAAAACTAAATAGCACCGAGGCAGAAAAATTGTTTATCTTAAACCGAAGACGTGTTAACATGTGACTTTATACATTAACTTCCTAACCCAGGAGGTAGCAAAATGAAACATTTTTCTAACAAAGTTTTTCTCGGAGGATTGATAGGTTGTCTAATTCTCATCATCGGCGTTTACTTCATCATTCATTCGAAAACGGAGAATTCTGTTATCAACCAAACCTCCCAAGAGGATACTACAAACCGTGTAATGAACAACAGCAAGGGAACTTCAAAACTTGTCGCGGATGATACAGACCCCTGGAAAGTTTGGATACAGAAACAAGCAGATCTCTGGGTAAAACTTAGTGCAGATCAACTCAGAAAAGACGATACGACATGGACTGAAGACAGCCTTCGCGAGAGTATGGTATCCTATCTAACTGAAAACTTAGAGATGTTTAAAAAGGCGGCTGATATCCCACCTCCTTTAAATCATACTACCCCAACCCTCAAAACAAAATGGAATACGAGTGGTAAGAAATATGACGGACCTCAAAACCCGGAAGCACTCATAGAAGCCTTTCATTCCAAATATGCGGATGAAATCCTTGACTCTTGGGCGGAGAGACATCCACCTGAGGATTTTCTGAAAATGCTACTTGATAGAGGCATCACCATAATAAATTTCAGTGAGTATTGTGGGTACATGAATGCATGGTCAATAGGTTCTATCCTTGAAAAGGACCCTTTTATACGAGAAATGAGTGCAAGCGATCACGGGATTCCCGAATCGGATATAGAGGCACTCACAGCAGCCGAGACAGAAAGCCTGATAGCGCGAGTAGAACGTAGTAGCAAGGCGTCGCGGGCAGATGAAAAAATCCGAGGTGGCCTTCATATTGGAGAGAATTTTTACCCTTATTATGTTGATAGAAAAGTCACCTATGTGCAATATGACAAACGACCAAGGGGTTTCAGTGGAGCATACTTCGGTCAATCTCTTACCGCTGAACAAAAGTTTAACCTTATGTTTAGAGGCGTTGAACCGGAAGGAATTGAAGTCGTCTACATTGACAAAATGGGCAACCGTCTTGGAGAGAAACCTGAACATGTCACTCGCGAAGAGGTCCAAAAAATGATGGCAGCAGGTGAAACACCTCCCCCTGAAGAATGGTGGGATCCAAACGCCCCTATACCAGCCCCTGATGACTTTGAAGAATTCCTTCCACCAGAAAACACCGAAACCGAATTGGATCCTCGCGCGCAACGCGCCAGAGAAGAAACCGCACGACAAGCAAAAGAAGCCTCACAAGCTGAATTTGAAAAGTTCATGCAGGAAGTGCGACAACTTGAAAAATTCGCAACCTTGTCTGATGCGAAAATTGCTGCTGAACTGGAAAAACAGTTACGCCAACAACTACTACCGGAACTCCCAACTGAAGAAAGTCTTGAGGACGCACTCCGTGAAATGATCACCCCAAAACCGGCAACGCCGGAACGTTTTGAAAAAGCGATGAATATTTTGCAGAGCCACGGACCAAAAGAGGGTTTGAAAAGACTCGCAAAGGATGATCCGGAACTCGCTCAATACTTCCTCAGAAACCCACAAAAGGTGCCGCCAAAACGTTCACAACCCTCAAACTCTCAAGACTCACGGAAGGAGTAGTTTTATGAAAAACATGTACCTCTTATACGGTATTGCCATCCTCGCCGTTGTGGGAATCCTTATGTGATAGACCCCGCCCTAAAGGGCGAGGCTTCCGCAAGTTTATGCGAAAGCATTTGTGGCATTCAGAGGCGGACAGGACGCCTCAACACAGATGCCTACGATCCTGTTAGACAGGATGATAGGGCTGACAACTGCTAATCCAAAGGAAGCTACCCCTTCCTTAAGAATGTTTATTGCAGCGTTATGGTCTCTGTCAAGATGTGTATTACAGCTTGGGCAGGTCCATTGACGATCTGCGAGAGTGAGATTTTTGTTGTGATATTCACACACAGAACAGCACTTTGTAGAAGGTGTCCACTTGTCAATCTTCAAAACCGAGCGTATCCGTTTTTTAGATTGCCATTTGAGTTTTAGCATAAACTCACCAAAGGCAAGATCCGAAATCTGTTTTCCCCAAAGGCGTTTCATACCTTCAAGGTTCAAATCCTCGAAAAACATTATATCAAAGTTGCGGCACAAGTCTATAGCAAGTTTCCACTGATGATCTGCTCTTTGATTAGTAGTCTTTTTATGCAGTCGTGCTATACACTTTCGTGAATGCTCTTTATTATTAGAACCTTTGGCTTTTCGGGAATGCTGCTGTTGTGCTTTTGCCAGTTGAGTGGCATTGTGTTTGTCCAACATCGGAGACCCGTATCTTTTACCATCACTGCCAGTCAAGAAGTCTTTGATACCAAAGTCGAACCCTTCCGCTTTACCAGTCTTGGGTTCAGGAATGACTTCACTATAATCTTCAGTGAGCGTAATATAGATGTCTCCCAGTGCGTCCCTTGTAACTTGAACTTGTTTGATAGCACCTTTTATTTCACGATGTAAAGCAAAGCGATACCAATGCTTATTCAATCTGATTTTATACGTCGGGTGATTTCTTGCCTTTTTCTGCGCATCCAAAACTTTTTCTATTCGCACTTGGTCACCAGAGAACGTCATGCCTTTATGTTTTTTACACGATTTGAAACGCGGATGTCCTCTTTTATCCGTAGACATTTCTGTAAAACTTCGGGATAGACGCTTCAAAACATTTTGCACACACCATGAATATGGAATATGCCAATACTTGTATCGCTCTAAAGACTTCAGTTTTGTTAGATGCTTAGACATCTGACCATAAGAAAGAGATTTACGATAACGACGATAATAACGCATCGACAAGCCAAGAAAGTGATTCCGCACAATACCACAGATATTCAAGTCATCATGCAAGCGTTTCAGACCTTTCTCATGAAAAAGTTTATACGTAGTGTTTCGCATTATAGCACATTGAGTATCAAGCGTTTATCCCCTATTAAGTGGGAGACAGGCACGCCACAAAGCAGTGACGCTTGATACACCTGTCAACTTCATAAAACAAGTGGACAACATTTTAAGACCTTTGTCAAGTTTTTTCAACAATAAAGGTCTTAGTTTCCACTACTACATCCCCGCCTTAAAAGGCGAGGTTTTGTAGCGGAAGATTTGATAAAGTTGAAACAATGCTAACCTTGCTGATGATGACTTCTATATTGCAAGTTCAGACAACTTAACAGTCTGTCCTCCAGCTTCAGCCGATTGGTCAGCAGCAAATACAACACGGTGTGTTTCAAAGGCAGTATCAAAATCTGTCAGTGGCATCGGTTCATTTTTTTCAATACTATCTACGAACGCTTGGAATTGCGGTTCATACGGATGATCACTTACATCACCAGAGTCAATAAGTGACGTTTCAAGTGTGCTCCACTTGCTTCTGTCCATACCCTTTAATTTTGCAGAATAGATACGGTTGTCAAGCAGGCTGCCTTCACTTCCAACAAGATGAATGTGAAAATAGTAAGGCTGCAGACAATCAACGCAGGAAGTGACCTTCCCGATTTTCCCGCCTCCCTCAAACTTGAGAAGACTCACACTGGTAGTCTTGTATTGGTATGGTTGGAATGCCTCGCCAACAGATTGGGTGTGATAACTAGTGACCTCTTCAACATTCCCATCCATAAAAAAGAGAAGTGCGTCAAGCGCGTGACATCCGGCAGTGAGTAAGGTGCTGCCGCCAAAATCTTTTTTGATGTTCCATTCATATTGTCCGTACCAAGGTCCGATGCCGTGATAGTAATCTACCTCAGCATAGTGCAGTTCACCAAGTAGACCGTTATCAATTACGGAGCGGATCATTGTAAAATGTGCACTGTAGCGACACTCAAAACAGACGCACACATTGACACCCGTGGTTTTCACCGCTTCGCGAATTGCTAACGCATCTTCGTACGTAAGGCAGATCGGTTTTTCGATGATGAGATGTTTTCCTGCTTTTGCTGCAGCGATTGCTTGTTCCGCATGAAAGGGATGTGGTGTGCAAATATCTATGATGTGGATATCTGGATCCGCAAGCATTTTTTCATAATCTGTATAGGCTTTTAGGGGTATGCCATAAGTATTTGCTAAGACAGATTCATCGTGTTCGCGTCGTGAGCAGATAGCGGTGACATCCGCCTCAGAAATAGCTTTAAAGGCTTCAATATGCGCCCCAGCGACCCAGCCAAGACCAACAATTCCAACATTTAGGTTACCCATAAAAAACTCCTTATCTCAATAGTTTTAGATATTTTACCACAGTTGTGAAAATTATTGAGATACAAAATTCTGTTGATATAATTCGAATGATTTTTTATAATATCCAAATATTAGTTGATAGTTCCATTTCGTTTCGTCCACTGCCAAAAAATATTTTGACATGACGGAGAGAATATGCTATAATATATTAAAATTGGCAAGACATGTTTTTATTGCAGCATTCGCGTGCCTTTTTCACCCACCTTAATCTGCATTATAAGGAGATGATTCCGATGGACACCAAAATTTCCGATGAATTTCCCCCGAAGTTTGTAAAAGAAGGGTTAACTTTTGATGATGTTTTGCTCATTCCTGCGGAATCGAGCATCCTCCCGGATGACGTGGACACGAGCACACAGTTGACACGGAATCTTCGGCTCAATATCCCTATCTGTAGTGCGCCGATGGATACTGTAACCGAATCTACCCTTGCTATTGCAATTGCACGGGAGGGCGGCATCGGAATAATCCATTACAACTGCTCTATTGAGGAGCAGGTATCTGAAGTTGATCTGGTAAAACGTTCTGAAAGTGGGATGATAATTTCCCCCATAACGTTAACGCAGGATAAGACAATTGCTGATGCATTGGAGATAACCGCACGTTACCGCATTGGCGGTGTACCTATCGTAACCGAGGATGGTTACCTTGTCGGTTTGATAACTAACCGAGACCTCAAGTATGAAGACAACCTGGATTTCCCCGTAACCTCACGAATGACACCTGTGGACGAGTTAATAACTGCCTCCCCTGGAATTACACTTGACAAAGCAAAAAAGGTACTTCACGAGCATCGGAAGGAAAAACTGCCGATTGTTGATAACGATTTCCGGCTGTGTGGTTTGATCACGATCAAAGATATTGACAAGGTGCAGATGTTCCCCCACGCTTGTAAAGATGGGGCAGGACGTTTAAGTGTTGGCGCAGCGGTTTTGCCATCAACACCATTGGAAAACATTGGAATGCTGGTAGACGCAGGCGTAGACGTGCTTGTGTTAGACACAGCACACGGTCATTCCAAAAATGTAATTCGGTCAACAGAATATATAAAATCAGAATTTCCAAACGTTGATCTCGTCGCAGGAAATGTTGTTACTCCAGAAGCCACCCGTAGTTTAATCGATGCTGGTGCGGATGCTGTGAAGGTCGGCGTCGGTCCTGGATCCATCTGCACAACACGCGTTATCGCAGGTGTGAGTATTCCACAAATTACTGCGATTTATGATTGTGCTCAGGAAGCAGACAAAGCAGGTGTGCCAATTATTGCTGATGGCGGTATCCGCTACTCAGGAGACATAGCGAAAGCCATTGGTGCAGGTGCAAGTTCTGTGATGATAGGAAGTTTGTTGGCTGGCACTGACGAAAGTCCCGGTTCCACTGTTATTTATCAAGGTAGAACATATAAAATGCACCGTGGAATGGGTTCGTTGGGTGCATTACGAAAACGCAACATTGAACTCGGAGAGCAAACAAGTGACGAAGAAATGGCAAAACTTGTACCACGCGGGATTGAAGGACGAGTCCCTCACAAAGGTAAGCTGAGCAATTTTGTCTATCAGTTGGTGGGTGGAATTCGATCCGCGATGGGGTATTGCGGCACACCTGATATTGAATCCTTGCGAAATGATGTCCAATTTGTCCGTATGTCAAGCAGTGGATACCGAGAGAGTCACCCGCACGATATTGATATTACCGAGGAAGCACCCAACTATACTGTCGCTAACCTTGCTACATGATTTTGTAGAGTTTTTCTTCGTTCAACCCTACAACTATATATTGATTTTTATACGTATAGTCAGTGGTTGAAAAGATGAAATTTGTGAAATTATAATCAGAAAGGAATTCGCTTATGAAAGTTAACGAAGAGATGTCATTTTGGGATAGACTCTATATCCCCGCGTTGATTAAGGGAATGTTCACAACGTTAAAACACATCCCTAAGAAGAAACTAACAATTCAGTACCCCGAAGATCCGAGAAGCGTTAATGAACGTAATGATCGATATCGAGGTATCCACAAATTGACCACGACTGACAAGGATGAAATTAAGTGCGTTGCATGCTTTTTGTGCGCAACCGCTTGTCCAGCTGACTGCATTATAATTCAGGCAGCCCCTGCTCCCGAAGGATGGACGACCAAAGAAGGTTATCAACGGGAAAAATATCCTGATGTTTTTGAAATCAATATGCTCCGATGCATATTCTGTGGCTATTGTGTTGAAGCATGTCCTGAGGATGCTATTCGTATGACAGGATTGACACTGCCACAATACTTCCGTGAACGTCAGACAGAAGGCGAAAACCTTGGAAGTTCCCGTAGTGATTTCATCTTTGACCGTGATATGTTAGTCGCTAACAACGACATTGCTCAAGAAGGACTTAGTGTTGATGCGCAGTAGCAAGATGTCAGCAGTACGCTGCTCACAATGCTTCTTGCACACTTGTAATACAGTCAGTACCACAGTTTAAGGACGTGAAGCACTGCCTGTAAATATACTATGGTATTACACCCCCCATTTCCGAACAAGCAATATCAGATTCTCTACGTTGACCCTCCCTGGGATTACAAAGGGCAACTGCAGCACACGGGGACTGCAGGTAAAGATAGTGGTGGAGCAATTCAACATTACCCGACCATATCTGTAGCAGAGATGGTTAAATGGAACATTGCATCCATCAGCACAAGCAACAGTTTACTGTTCATGTGGAGTACATCCCCACACCTTGACCAAGCTATTTTGTTAGGTGAAGCCTGGGGATTTCGCTGGGCAACGGTAGCGTTTGTGTGGGATAAGTGCCGCGTAAATCCCGGTTTCTATACCATGAGTCAATGTGAATTGTGTCTTGTCTTTAAACGCGGGACTATTCCGCAACCAAGGGGTATGCGTAATATTAGGCAGCTTGTCCGATCGAAGCGAACTCGGCATTCGGAAAAACCGGATGAGGTGCGACAACGTATTGAGGAGATGTTTCCCGAACAAAGTAAACTTGAACTTTTTGCACGCAAGAAAGTTCAAGGTTGGGACGTATGGGGACTCGAAATTAATCAAGCATTGAACAAGGAAAATTTTTCTTGAAAATCTCTGCTACAGTATAAAGTGAAACGTAGTATTATAATTTAACATGAGTTGGACTAAAACATTCGTTGTTCTCTTTTGTAAAATAGTATGAAATAACGCTATTTTTTGGTATCAGTTCAAGTTAATTAATCTCATTATCAGCGAAGTATTCGTTAGATATAAACATATAGAAAGGAACGTTCTAATTGACCCTATGCAAGATATATCGCTTAATTTTCACTCTGACTCACTTTGGACATTAACAGATAAAATCAAAGCCAGTGTTGAAGGACGAATAAGTTGGGGAGACACTTTTGGAATCGGGCTCGGTAGTAAGAGCAATAAACACTTGATTGTTTGGACGCCCAAAGTAACATCCGAAAGTCAGATTCTTCCCGGTTTTGACTCCGAAGATGGAGAACTCACCTTAAAAATGAAGCATCGTCCAGGAGCTTGGATATCCTGGATTGACGAAGCGAAGGTTCAGTCTTCCGCACTTGACGATTATGATCGCGTACACAAAAGTGTGCAGGAGTTAGAACGCAACACACGTCAAATCACCGATTTTGCCGATGGTGTTCTTGCTAACCTCACTGTCCAACACTTAGGAAAATCCCTTACACTCTCTGCACTGACAGAAGAAGTCCTACAATCTCGTTTGTCAGTGCCGAGTACCATCAAAACAGGCTGTTTTGTTCTCACGAAGGCAGCGGACACCGACTATCCTTCAGCCAAAGTCATTATCCCTGAACAGACTCATATACACAGAGTGCATCTCAATGAAGATGTTATGCTCACAGAGATTGAGAAAGAAGGGGACGATACGGTTTTGGTAGTGCTGCGGACTCATATTAAAAACTACCCTGACTTTGTTGATTTAGAATACAGTCTAACGCTTCATGAACGTTTTTTAGATGATAGTGATGTTGAAACCACACCATCTACGCGGGTTCTATCAACAGCTGCCGTTTATAATCCACTTAAACCTAAATCGATCAAACTTGTTCCGATTGAATTCACCGCACCAACGAAAGAAATTGAAGATGCGATTGACAAAAGTTCCTCGAAAATTGACGAGTATATGCTCAAAGCAAACCAGCATGCGTACCAGTTGATGACACAATTCCAACAGGGAGTTGAAAGCCGACTTCGCGCATTAATGCTAAATCAAGGGCAGCGCATTCATAATAAAGTGTGGGATGATCTCGTCATTCGTGAATTACGAAGGACACTCTCAGCGTTTTGTGATTTCTACGCCGAATATCTCGGCGAACAATTTGAGGAGGAAGCAACAAGGACAACAACTGAGGTCCTTAAAGAAAACATTGATCCGATAATTGAGTTTTGGCAACTACAAGAGAACCAACAGTTTACCTTCAACTATATGATTCAATCAAGTTATACTTTAACGAATCAGGTGGTGGATAAGGCAGCAGCACTTTTCCATGATCTCGTTTTTGAGACAAATTTCATCGCTACGGGACTTGTAACGCCAGTTGAACTAAAGATTTCTGTGGGTGACGTTCCGATAGACGAATTATATCTACCAGAATGGACATCTGGGACTGTGCGTGAGAAAATGACTCGGATTGGACTCCGTTCCACTTTACATCCGATGCAAATCGAAAGAATGCGAAACGTTTGGCTCGCTTTTCTTGAAATCGCTAACTTTGCCAGTCAGCACAATCAGAATTTTGAAAAGGTTATCCAACCGCTTGACACTATTCTCTTAGCTGCCAAAGCAATGAATGGGCAACGGAACAATCAGACAAACCGACAAGCTTCCGCTAAATTCTCCGAATTTGAGGTGGCAGATGCAGAACTTGAAGAAATCTTGAAGCAGATAGAAGACTATTTTCCAATCGTAAAGCAATGGATTGAGCATGCACCCCGAGAAGCAGAAAAACTCCAAACGTATTACACAACGTTGTGGTCCTTAGTGCTAAATGGAAAATTGAGAGAGAAACTACTTGGTGATTTTCAACCTGTCTGTGACATCAATATCAGTGTGCCTGACCAGACGAAGCGGTTAATGAATCTCACTTTGGAAAGCCAACTTGTCGTTGAAAACGAAAAGGATCGGAAGACTCTGGAACGCAACCTTAATAAAGCTCTTGTTGCTAAAACTGGACACTCCCTGCGTGATGTTACGACAGCAGAGAAACTTGCTATCCATGGAGATGTCACACTTGCTCTACTTCGCGAAGAATTGATGCGGTATGATGAAACGTTAACAAAACGTGCCAGCAAACTCACAGCTCCTACGCGTAAAAAGAAAAAACGCAATTCAACCAATGCGAAAAGCAATGGGAATACGACACCCGATGCGATTCAAGCGGAACAAACGAAAGTTACCGATCTGATAGCGTTTTTGAAACCTTATGGTGGATCGGAAGCGATAAGTACATTGGCAAATGCTGGACTTAAAAAGAGTGTCGCTGAAATTGAAGAAATTCGGAAGCAACAGGTCCTGAGTTTTGATCTGAATGATCTACCTTCGATCGGTGAAACGTGGCTCCCTGAAATCAAGACGTTGGAAGATTTTCCAAACCTACGCGTATTTCTGCTGCAAAATAATCTGCCAATATCAACAACGGGACGTATTTTGATGGAATTACGGCATATTCTATCTGATTCTCTTTTTAACCAAGTATTAGGACTTATTCAAGAGGTAAAAGAACTTCAGAGCAGCAGTTATGAAGGGGAAGTATTAGATCGGTTTACTGCTTATATCTCTGAAAAAGTGTGGCGTTGGGAATTAACGCAGATTACGCCTGACGAACTTCCGGTGGTAATAAAGGAAAAGGTTCTGACTTCAGCGGTATGTTATGAAAAAGAGGTAGAAACCTTAATGGAATACGTTGAGCGTTACGACGAATTGCTCAAAACGAAACTAAATGCTAATTCAGAGATGGACGTACAACGTGAAAACCTTGAATCTCGATTTCAAGAAATTGTTAAGACACTTTTATAGGAACAAACTGCATGAAAATAGCATTGTTGGGATACAGTCAGTTATCACTTCCAGTTGCTTGGGGCATTTGCCAATCAGAGTTGGCGCAGAAAATCGTTTTCTTCACAGATGCTCAATCCAACAGTAAACAGCGAAATCGCAGCGCAACAAACCGACGCCCGATAACCGATGGTGTAGAGGATATTACCTTTGCAACTGCGATGAGCGCGAGTGATACTGCGGTTTCATTTACGAACGCTGGTGAGGATCTGTCCGATTCGGATGTGGTCGTGCTACTGCCTGCGTCCCTACCCTTTGGTTTCCACTCTGCCCAGGCATTGAAAACAACTAATCTTTCAATAGCGCGCCAAATTGTAGCAAAGGTTCAAGAACATATTCAAAATGCTAAAATACTGGTTGCTATGCCTTTTGCTAACTACATCTCTGCATGGATTCATCAAACACACGGGATAAATAACGTGATAGGTATTGCAAACGGTGTTTCCACAGCACATCTGAAATCCGAAATAGCGAACAGTCTTGGACTCTCAGTAAAGGATGTGTCTGCGTTGGCAATCGGAAATGACGAAGTGACGTATCCGTTACCGCAGTATTGTAGGGTGAATGGTATCCCGCTCACACAATTGATGGGTGAATCCGATATCCAAAATTTATCGGCAGCTGTTGCAGACCGTTGTCCATATACTTCGGCAAGTGAGTATACGTTAGCAAGCCACATTCTTCAGGTTGTTTCAGCAATCAGCCTTGATAAAAAACGGGTTATGAGTCTTGGTACGTCTATATCAACTGATACAACATCGGTTTTCCTGAATGTCCCATCAAAAATCGGTAGCGACGGCATTGAAAACATTATCCCATTAGATTTAACAGATCCGCAACGCGAACAATTTAAGCAATTGGTCGCACAGAGCGCAGCAGCACAATCCTTTAGTTGAAACACGAGTTCGAACTTCCACTTCTGGTTTACAGTAAATCTAAAATACTTATACATTTGTCTTTAGATTTGGGGCGTTTGTAGTCGCGCAATTTTCATTGCGCTCGGACATTTGCATTAGCCGAAAGTCATCCCTACTTGGTTTTTACACCGAGTCAAATAGAGATTGCAGATGAGAGAAATATACCAAAAAATCCCAGAATTGATTGAATCTGCCGAAGTGGGGGCTTACTGCACCGTTGTGGAAACGAAAGGGTCTACCCCACAGAAGCCCGGTGCGAAGTTGCTCATTCTACCTGATCTGCGCAACATTGGGACACTTGGCGGTGGTTGTGTGGAAGCAGAAGCACGCCGACAAGCCATCGGTCTAATGCAAGATGGCAAACCTCGGTTGCTTGAGTTCCAATTGGATAGTGACTACGGTTGGGATGATGGTCTAATCTGCGGCGGCAATATGAAAATCTTTATTGATTTGCCAAGAACATGTGCGGAAGCAGAGATGTTCACCCGCCTTCAGGAACTGAATGCGAAGAAAGTGCCTCTCATGTGTGCGACAGTTGTCCAAAGTGAACAACAAAACATAGATGTCGGCATGAAAATGATTTTTGCGACTAATGGTGAACGGATAGGAACGTTAGGAAATTCTGTTTTGGAAGCAGATGTGGAAAGCCAAGTCTCCGGTATCCTTGAAAAGAACCGAGCAGATATATTTCAACAGAACGATACTACGTCAATCTTTCTTGAGCCGCTTCAACCGAGACCTACTTTACTTATTGCTGGAGCAGGACACGTCGGACAAGCACTCTGCCATCTCGGAAATTGGTTAGATTTTGACATCGTTATTGTTGATGACCGTGCTGATTTTGCTTCAACCGAGCGGTTACCTGAAGCAGACGACATTATCATCGGTGATATTGCTGAGGAACTCCGAAAATATCCAATAAACCATTTAACTTATGTAGTGATTGTGACGCGAGGACACCAAAACGATGAATCTGCACTGCACAGCGTTGTTGAATCAGATGCACGATACATCGGATTAATCGGTAGTCGTCGAAAAATAAAATTAATTTTCGATGATCTGCTGGAGGTTGGAATTCCTGCGGAAAAATTGCAGCGAGTCTACGCACCCATCGGACTGGATATTAACTCCAAAACTGTTCCTGAAATAGCAGTTAGTATTGCATCTCAGTTAATTCAGGTGCGCAACGGTACAAAAAAAGTGGAATCTTTTGAAGCACAACCTGCTCGGATGCCTACTATTAAATTGCCAGGAGTTGAAAATGAACAAGATTAATTTGGATGAAGAAAAATCCTACACCCTTGCCGAAGTTGTTGAAATGGTGCAGAAAACACTTGAACCAGTAAAAGCGAAATCTGAGCAATGTCATCTCCAGTACACACCGACAGATGTCTATTGGTTGTTGCATGACTTGCTCGTGTATGTAAACCGGAATATTCTTGGCGAGTTTACTTTACGCAGACTGGACAAAGGAACTTACCGAGTGCAATATAAGACTGAAGAAGCAGAGAAACAGAAAGCAAATAAAAAACTTAAAGATGACGTTCGGAAAACAGCTGAGTATTTAGAGAAGTTAACTGGACGTCGACCCTCGTGGGGTTAAATTTAGTATGAAGGATTTTGTATCTTACACATAATTATTTGTGGTACAACTCTCAAGGAGTAATCTTCGTGAATCAGGAACAAAATGTAACAGTTGAAGATATTGAAGTATCGGTAGACGTTTTAGACGTCGAAAAAGCCGCGAGCATTTTTGAAGAGCATGGGTGTCTTGTCGTGCGCGGTCTAATGAAACCTTATATTGAAGCAATTCATAAGGATATTGAGGCTGCAGCAGCAGAATCTTTAGCACTCTTTGACCAAGCACAGCAAATTGTTGAAGGGTGGCGTACACCGAATGGAACGCTTTTCCTACCTGCTCCATCAGGATTCGAACGGGATAAGCAGATCATGGTATTGACGGTGAACTATCAGACGAGTGCTGCGTTTTTCCATTCTGCTTTCGATGAAAACACAATCAATATTGTAGAGGCAATATTGGGACCGAATGTTGAGATTTTCGGCAATGGACAGTGTCTCTATAAAGAACCTGTAGGCGGACATCCGAAGCACCTACATCAAGACTCTGCTTACTTTGAGCATCGCTATCAGGGACCTGTCGGTACTTTGAACTACGTTGTAGACACTGACCTTGTGAACGGTGCATTACACGTTGTGCCGGGTTCGCATCGCCTTGGAC
This sequence comes from Candidatus Poribacteria bacterium, assembly GCA_965237835.1. GTDB lineage: Bacteria > Poribacteria > WGA-4E > WGA-4E > WGA-3G > MSPOR6. Next base: position 5,281,741 of record OZ250160.1, read on the forward strand.
AACTCAAGCATATTGACACTTTTTCGCACCTCGGTTTAGAAGAGGATGAGTGGCCCTGGGAAAGCGCATTCCCCGTTACTGGTAAAGCGGGTGATTCAATCTTCTTTAATGTCAAGACGGTACACGGTTCCAAACAGAATATGTCGGACAAACCGCGTCCGGTTTTCATCAATCGTTACCGTCGGACAGATGACTATGTGATAATTGGGGGAACGACCACAGCAAATCGAGCGGAGGCAGAAAAACGTGCAGCGGCAGCAGAAGAAGCAAAGAAATCCAATAGTGATCGTGGCTTGATGGTGCGAGGGTTCCGCCCCTATTCTGCATAGACAGAACAGATCAATACGCAAAACCGCTCCTCAACTGGACCGGTTTTTTATTATATTTTTACGGTTTTACCTCCCAAATGAGAATCGTCCCGTCTAAACTTCCACTCGCAAGTGTGCGTCCATCCGGGCTAAACGCGACAGAAGTCACCCATTGATAATACGCAATTAACCCGATTTGTAGTGCGAGGTCCCCGTGCCTCGCAACCGTGTACTATATCAAAAGACGTCGAATCCCGTTAATTTGGTATAAGGTAGGTGAGAGAAAAAGCATGATAAGTATCAGTGTCATAGTAAAAGCGGATGGACGTCTCATAACTTAATTCCTTTCATAGAATTTTGTATTATCAACTGATACCAAACTAACGGGATTTATCTTATTTTTCTTGGTATACGGTGCGGTTACAAACCGCACCTACCGAGTGGGTTCGAGTTAATTTGGCATGATATTTCTGATTTGTGGTTAACCTAACTGATATAGCATCAGATAGATAATAACACCTGTTACGGAAACATATAGCCAGATCGGAAGGGTGATTTTTGCGATACGTCGGTGTTTATCAAACTTTTCACGCCATGCCAAGTAGAGGGTGCGTAACGCCAATGGCACTATCACGAACGCTAATATAATGTGCGAAATCAGAATCGTAAAATAGACAGGACGGATCCATCCCTGCCGCGTAAACGACGTTGACCCCGCGTTGGCGTGATAGATTACATAGCAGATAAGGAAAAGAACAGACACAACAAAAGCTGCAAGCATACACTTTTTATGCGCTGCAATTTTCCGCTGCCGAATAAGAATATACCCGACTGTCAACAGGATAGTACTAATTGTGTTTAAGGTTGCATTGATAGTTGGCAGATCTGATATTTCAAGCACGTTTTCTCCTATATTTTACCACGGCCACCGGTAGGCTTGCACACCTTTGGAATTTTCCAAAGCAAATTCCCACCGTTTACACCATGTTTCATAATCGGTTTGGCAGGCTTCTGGACGTAAACGGCTCCGCATCAGAAAAGCAGGATAGTAAGGTCTTCCTGTTGGCTGATAAACATCGTGATAACGCAGATCGAAACTCCATCGGACGGTCTCCGATTCGTTCGGTTTTGCGCTGTGGAGCGTATAATTGTGGAATAGAATAACACCCCCTGCGCGTATCGGCAACAATTTTGGTGTGAGATTCGCTGGTTGATTTTCAGGCGTAACCAACAATCCTGCTTCACCCCAAGTATGTGTAAACAGTCCCATCTTATGACTGCCCGGTAACACCTGTAAACATCCGTTTTCCAACGTTGCATCCACAATCGGTATCCAGATAGTTAGTATAAAGTAAGGGTCTGTGTCGGGCCAACAGACTCCTGCGTCCTGATGCCACGGTGTCGGTTCGCGTTGGGACTCCCGTTTTGGTAAGATAGCGCGGATGTGTTGGATTGGGTTGCACATAATCTCGGAACCAACGAAAGATTCAGCAAGGTCAAGGATTTTTGGGTTTTTGAGAAAATTGAAAGTCGCTTCACCGCGTGCACGCATAATGTCCAAATCTGCTGTCACCTCTGGTGCCTCAGCAGCGAGATGAACCAATCTCTCTGTGAACGGCTTATCTGCATGGGTGGAGGAAACTTTGCCATCCTTGTGTAATCTTTCAGCACGTTCAGCGATAATATCTGAGTACTCCGCAATTACAGGACCGAGGTCTCTCTCATCCAGCACATCTTCAAGCAGTAGATACCCGTTGTCGTGAAAAAATGAAACTTCAGATTGGGTTAACCGCATATATCAACGTCCTTGTTTTGTAGTGATGGCAGGGCTATTTAGTTCTCCGAATATTTAGATTTTCAATCTAAGACTTTCCGCTGTAGGAGCGATCTCCGAATCGCGACTTTTCGTCTAAAATGGACAAAAAGCCTAAAACTAAATAAACCTGTAGTGATGGTGTTTCCTATTTTGTCTTTTTCACTTTAAACCAAAAAGTATTGCCGCGTTTTCGCCGAAGATGCGCGCACGAGCAGTATCGGGTATATCCATATCCTCAATTAAATGGACAAATCGCGGCATATCAACCCACGGGTGGTCTGTTCCGAATAGCAGGCGATGCTCGCCAACAAACTGATATGCGTACTGCAGTGCTTGTAGTGATGGCGACACAGTGTCCATATAGATACGGCGTAGGTACGCGCTCGGTGGTTGTGTGATATGCTCCCTTGCTCTGCCCAAAACCTCTGTCTGATGATCGATACGACCGCTCATATACGGCAGAATCCCACCGACGTGTGGCATCACAAGTTGTAGGTTCGGGTGACGCTCAAGAATCCCGCTTAAAATCAATCGCAGCAGCGCGAAACTGTTATCTACTTGCAATCCCATCATGCCGATCATCCAATGGTCTTTGATTGCCTCGCCCCAAGTTGGCACCGTGGGATGCATGACAATCGGCATCTGTAGTGCTTCGGCATGTGCATAAACAGGTTCAAAGTGTGGTGCATCAACAGGTTTGCCACCGATATGTGAATAGAGCATTATCCCGCGAAACCCGATTTTGTTAACTCGATCCATTTCTGTTATTGCTTCATCTGGATTTTGCCATGGCAGACAGGCTACCGCAAATCGGTGTGGGTGCTTATCCACAAGTTCAGCAATAGCGTTGTTAATCGCTTGCGCGCCTTTGTTCCCAAGTTCAGGCACGAGCATGCACGGCGGTGGTATATTGGTGCTGAGCAGTGCCATGTCTACGTCTGCTTCATCCATATTCTTCAGCTTACGTTTTGGGTCGTAGACTTCGTCCTGTAATCGAAATGTTTGCACATCGCCATAAGTGACTATAGCCTCATGACCGCGGCGAATTACCTGCGGTGGATGCGGGTTTTGCGCGAGGATTTCAATATATGCGTTTGGAAATACATGGCTTTGGCAATCAATTCGCATTTTTTTCAATGAGGAATGTTTATTAATCGTATATCTGTTAGTATGCCATGCTTAGTCATTTTTTTCAACGACTCTTTATTTAAAGTGTAGAGTAAATCACTTGCCTCACGCACTTTTTCTCGAACGTAAGCAAACAATGCCTACTGGACATCAAGATGATGAGCCAATCGTGCAGAGGATTTATCAGAGGATTTATCAGAAACGGATGAGACAGAATAACCGAATTATTAATCTCGTAACTAGTGCGACAGTAGAGCCTATTTTTCTTGCTACTGTCGCACTTGTCGCACCTGTGAAAAAGTCGTTGGGTTGCTCCTGAAATCTATAGACTTGAAGGGAAAACGCAGTGATATCAAGGCTAAACGGCACAGACTTCTCACAGATAAAAACAGAATAACCGAATTATTAATCTCGTAACTAGTGCGACAGTAGAGCCTATTTTTCTTGCTACTGTCGCACTTGTCGCACCTGTGAAAAAGTCGTTGAGTTGCTCCTAAAATCTATAGACTTGAAAGGAAAACCCAGTGATATCAAGGCTAAACGGCACAGACACCTCACGGATAAAAACAGAATAACCGAATTATTAGGCGCGTAACTAGTGAGACAGTACAGCCAAATTTTCTTTCTACTGTCTCACTTGTCTCATCTGTGAAAAAGTTGTTGGGTTGCTCCTGAAATCTTAAAGGAAGTCTGCGATGTCGGATATTGGGTAGTGCTACGTGAGTTTTAGAATGAAACGCGTGACCCTAGATGACGTTTTTCTGTACAACTGTTTGCATTTTACGAAAATATAGTTGATTCTTTTTTCTCACAGTGCTACATTTATGCATGGACGTTTGAGAGGAGGTGACCCATGCCCCTATCGTGTGAAATGCCGATTCTCTATTGTGTCCCCCGTCGCCCTTGCGACGTGGTCTGTTTAGTTCGAGTTCAGGTGTCGGTTATGACTGGTAGTGGTAGATCCCTCCAGCCCGACACACAAAGTCTCAATTAAACAGAAAACGAACGGTCAACTAAATAGGTGGTTTGCTCTACCATTACCAACGGAAATATCTAATTGTGAAAAATGAAAATACCAATCGTAATACAGACATATTATCAGGGCATCAACTGAAATTATTCAATTCACCGACATCTAATGAAGATTTAACAGCAAATATAGAAAACGTAGATTGCCGAGTTGGAATGAAGCGACTCGAAGAGAATTCCGTCTCTCTTATCCTTACGGATCCGCCCTATTTCATTGATGGCATGGGGGACGATTGGGACTCAAAAAAGTTAACGAAACGGGTGAAAGAAGGTGTTGTCGGTTCGCTCCCAGCGGGGATGAAGTTTTCTGTTGAACAGGGACGAGAGTTGCAAAAGTTTCTCACACCCGTTGCCGAAGGATGGATGCGAGTCATTCGACCGGGCGGATTTTGCCTTGTATTTAGCCAAAATCGTCTGGCACATAGAACAGCAAGTGCGTTAGAAGATGCGGGTTTTGAAATTCGGGACGTTTTACTTTGGCGATATGAGGGACAAGCAAAGGCATTCTCGCAAGATCATTTTATCCGAAAACGCAAGTTACCCGTTGAGGAAAAGGACAGACTTCTCCGTAAATTAGGCGGACGGAAAACACCGCAATTGAAACCACAAGGTGAAATGATAATTCTCGGACAAGCCCCCAGAGAAGGGACTTTTGTAGATAACTGGGATAAGTGGGAAACAGGCTTAATTGATGTGAACACCCCTTTGATCAACGCATCTCAATTTCCGGGAACCGTCATTCCGGCAAATAAACCAAAAGAGCGATATGGACACATGACCGCCAAACCTGTTAATTTACTGCAACACCTAATTCGCATCTTTTCTGCACCGCGCGCGCTTGTACTTGATTCTTTCGCCGGTTCCGGTTCAACAGGAGTCGCTGCTATACTTGAAGGCAGAGATTTTATCGGTTTTGAAATTGAAAGCGAGATGGCGACCTGTGCTCAAGAGAGAATAAAGGGCTACACTTCACACGCAACGCACACTAAAGCGCGCTTTTGCAGCTCAGTTCCGCCCCTTTGTTGTGACGTTTACGTCCCTTGAAAAAGACGTCTCCAGAACGGCACTTGTTGCTTCTCTTTTTCCGGCGATGGCAGCATCAGCAGGCGCGTTTTTTCCTATTCAATAGGTATGGTTATTGAGGCTGTCGGACATTTAGTCCCGTAGGGACGATATGTTTATAGTACTCAGTATTGCCTGCCACATCTCTTGAGCTCCGTAGGAGCGACATATCCCCAAATGGTGAACTGATGTTATAATACCAATTCTGATAAATAAAATCCCATTACGGAGTATTTATGACATTTTAGAGCGCATCTTATGTTGGGTATAAGAGGCGCAATGAATTGCGCGACTACAAACGCGTTTTTTGTTAATGTGATGCCATCATTCAGAAATGATATTATACCAAATTAACTTGATTAGAAGTTTTCCGATAAAGTCAAGCATTGCGAGGAGGACCCGGGGACCTCGCACTACAAATCGCGTTAATTTGGTATAAGTCCTGTTTTTCACACTACGGATTTTTCTACATACCGCTATGTGGACTCCACTTTATTATACAATCAGACAGAATTTCACGTACAAACATAGATGTAGAACGTTCCCGATCACCATGGCGATAGATAGTGGAAGAGAGGTAGAGTTGATCCTGTGTGCGCGTCATGCCGACATAGAAGAGACGGCGTTCCTCTTCAATATCCTCTTGCGTTATACCACTTTTCCACATCGGAAAACTTCCTTCCTCCATGCCGATGATAAAAACAACCGGAAATTCTGTCCCTTTTGCAGCATGCAACGTCATCAATGTAATCTGCTCAGTCTTATCGTCAATTTCATCAAAGTTGGTAAGCAATTTCTGGTAATCTAAGAAATCGGAGAGACTATTTCCATAACCGACTTTTTCAAATTGCACGTGTAGATTTCGAAACTTCGATTTAGCTTCAATCCATTCTGTATCTTCTCGGAGAATTGGGGCATCGGATTGCTTCAATTGGTCAATAAATTCCTCAATTTGCTCTTTTTCCGTAGAGTCAAAAGGAAGGTCGTCAGGTAAAGTAGAATGATGCGTTTTAACAAACCGCTTTGCGGCATTTAGGAATGCGCTAGCTTCGGTCAATGTGTCACTTTCGTCAGCGGCATCTGTTTTAGCAAGAATGCTAACCCCGACAAATGGGAGAAATTCTGTGAGCGATTTTACCTCTCGCTTTTGCAGATCAATTTTAATCAATTCTTTGAAAATTTTTCGATTGACCTCAACATCTTCTATCGCTCTATGCAACTTTTTATGTTCAATTCCAAATTTTTCAGCGAGTGCCTCGATTCCACGGCGTTGTCGTGGGAGAAGTTTCCGCGCTGTAACAAGTGTATCGTAGTAGGGGTTCAGTAAACTTCTATTCAGATATTCCTTTAAGTCACGTTCGAGAATCGGATTGTCGTACTGCGTAATGTTATGCCCGATTAAGATGCGATCTTGGATGAAACTGCAAAATTCGGGAAGAACCATTTCAATACTTGGTGCGTCTTTGACATCCTCCATGCTAATTCCGTGAATACGTGTAACAGATGGCGGAATATATCCACCCGGTGGCTTTACTAATCTATAATGCTGTTCAACTTCATTGCCAATTACGTTGAGACGTTTCGCAGCAATCTCAACGATGTTTGCGTTTTTCGGATTGACACCTGTTGTTTCCAAATCATAGATAACCATGTCTGCCATGTTTGGCGTTTCAAAACGACTCAAAAGACGTTGGCATAGTTTTAGTGCAGCGATACTCCGAATCTCACTGGATCCAAGTTGAATCACATCGGATTGTTCAGAATTGGTGGAACCAATAAGAATTGTTCGTGCTTTTGTTCCGTTTTCTCCGAATTCGTCAAAGTCCCCGATAAGTAGATTTACTGCGTTTCCATTTAGTATTAGTTCATTATTTAATTCTCTTGGCAAAAATTGGATTTGGATGTTCTGATCCAAATAGGTTTTAAGTGTCTCTCGGACAATATGGGCTGCACAATACTCGTCAATGCCGTAGCTTGCTGTAATCTGAATTGGCTCACCACGGTCAAGCGCGCTATAAAGGACATCCTGTGCTAACCCAAGATTCGATATCTCTGACTGGTTTTCAATAACCGACAACTCTTTAACACGGTAGGGGGAACGAAAAAGGTCTAATCTTGCAAAGAGTTTTTGCACGATTTTATCAACTTTTTCACCCTCAATATCATCCGCTAATTCCTCAAGTTGTTCCCAGAATCGGTGGATATTTCTACGTGTCAAAGGACCGACGTCTTTTGGATATTCTTCAATATTCTTCAAGAGTTCCACCAACTCTAATTCGTTGCGTTGTGCTAACCACTTGAGGCGAACCCATGTTAAATCATCAATCCGTTTTTCAGGAAAATTCATAGCACTTTCAAGGTCACGTGGGAGTTTCCACTGGATAAAACAGAGATAGGAGAGAATACCTTTTAGGTTTTTATCGTCAAAAGAATTGGTAGGTCGAATACGTTGAAATTTTATTTCAGATCGTATTAATTCTTCAGTTAAAACATCTGCGAGTCTGTGTGTCCGATAAAAGATGGCAATATCACGGTAGGAAACTTTGCGTTGTTTTATCAAATTTTGGATGATCTTAATAATAAAACGTGCTTCTTCTGTGGGAGTGTTGAATGTATAGTGATAGATATCCCGTCCCTCACCCTTATGGGGAATAAGAGTGTGTTGTGTTTGTCGAGTTGTATTCTGTGCAATTACTTCCTGCGCAGCACGTAAGATTGTCCCGCTACACCGATAGTGATCGTCTAATTTAACGATTTGTGGCGTGAAATCTGTTTCGAAATTGTCAATATACTGTGGGTTTGAGCCGCGCCAGCTGTAGATAGATTGATCGGCATCCGCAATGACCATGAGATTATGCTCTGGAGGTGCACATAGCAGTTGTAGTAGACGGTATTGCACTTTGTTCACATCGTGATATTCGTCTACAAGAATATGGGAAATCTCCTTATGATATATCTGTTGAACTTCTGGAGTTTGTTCAAACAATTCAACAGTTTTCGTGAGAAGGTCATCAAAATCAAGGGCGTTGTATTCGGCGAGTTTGCTTTGATAGGTTTTGAACGCACTTTTGAGATTCGCTTCCGCATCCGGGTCGTCTATGCCAGCGATAATATCCGGATCAATATGTATGTCATCTGTTACATTTGTTACATTGCCAAGTTTGCATTTAGCTTCACTGATGGCATTCCGCAACAGCCACAACGGATAGTCGTAAGGATTAAGATTGAGTTCTTTTACTACTTCAGCGAAGATTTCATCCTGGATTTCCTGGTCGAAAATAACGAAGTTCTCACTCAACTCGATATGATGGGCATGATTTCGGAGCACTTTAACGCAAAAGGCATGGAAGGTGCTGACTTTAATGTTGGAACTGTGCGGTTCGCCGATCTCGTCGCTTACACGATCTTGCATCTCTTGTGCGGCTTTGTTGGTAAAGGTGATCGCAAGGATGCTTTCGGGTTTGATTCCGTGTTGGCGAATTAGGTAGGCAATACGGTGGGTGATAACTTTTGTCTTGCCAGTGCCGGGACCTGCAATGACAAGCATGGGACCGCTTTTGTGTTTTACGGCTTCCACCTGTTTTTTATTCAAATTGTGGAGAATATTCATCTAATCTTCGGACTGGAGACCCCTGCCTTCAGGTAGGGGAGGAAAGCCCGCTCTTTTTTTGTTGACCAATAATGCCAATCTATGTTATACTACATTCAGCATCGTTGGTAGAGAATACAATCCTTGTTGCAAAACAAGGTCTCTACCACCACTAAATTGTATTAGGAACGATGCTGAAGGATATAAGCGATGCGCACCTACAAACACAAGATACGCAATCATGATAAAAACAAACGTTTGGGTAATATGCTTGACGATTTGGCAGAGGTGCATAATCACTTCCTGCGTCTTGAGCAACGCTACTTCCGCATTTATGGTAAATATGCTGGCAGGTATCGTCTGCAACCGCATTTGACGAAGTTGCTCAACCGGACTAAAAAACACTGGGCTTGGATACCAAGAGACACACTTGACGCTGTTATCATCCGTCTTGACACTGCTTACCAACGCTTTTTTTTCTATAAAAAGAATGGTGGCAAAAAGGTGGGTCTGCCTAAATTGAAAAAACCACACAAGATGCGCTCTGCTAAATTTCCAACAGGATACAGACTTGAGAATGGGCGTCTCCGTATCTCTTTCAAAACGTGGAATGATAAAACACAATCTTTGAAGTTTGACCGTATCTGGTATTCTTTCCATCAGCACCGCGACTGGCAAGGTAATGTCCGCTATGTCCAAATCCTCCGAGACGCTGCAGGAGAATACTGGGTCTATATTATCACCGATGACACAAGCAAAGAAGTCTTGTCTGCTACGGGTAAGAGCGTAGGGATAGACTTTGGATTGAAAACCTTTTTGACGCTTAGCACTGGTGAAAAGATACAGAACCCACAATTCTTGAAACAATCCTTGAACGCACTCCGGCAACTCAATAAAGCAGTATCTCGTAAAGTCAAAGGTTCTAATAACTGGTGGCGTGCTGTCAGAGCACTCGCTATACTCTATAGCAAAGTCAGCAACCAACGTAGAGACTGGCATTGGAAACTTGCCACCGACCTTTGCCGAAGGTTTGACTTCATCGCAACCGAAACGCTGAACATTGACGGTATGAAAAGGCTTTGGGGACGTAAAGTCTCTGATCTTGCTTTCTATCAGTTTGTTGAGATATTGAAGTTCAAATGTTTCAAACATAATCGTGGGTTCCATCAAGTTGGACAGTGGACAGCTACAACAAAACCTTGTAGCAACTGCGGACACAAAAACGATAATCTTGCTCTTTCAGATAGGCAGTGGATTTGCTCTAAATGTGGTTCACACCACGACAGAGACATCAATGCTGCTATCAACATACTTCGGGGCTGCTTAGAACCCCATGTGGAGATGATGTAAGTCAATCCTTCGGGATTGTTGTTATCTGTGAAGCACAAGCCCCCGCCTTTAGGTGGTGGGTGCTATGACCTCTACCCGCCTCTGTATGATCTGGAAGAAATTTGTGTTGTTTTTTTAGGGTTTAATGTGGCACAATTTCACGTTAGGGTAAAATCAACCTTCACGAAAGTTTAGTATACCTTATTTAACACGAAAATACAAGCAATTTTGTGCATCAGAACAATGTATTTCGTTCTACAAATTTAACGAGATTTAAGACACCATGCATATACAAAACCTACAACCTGGACACAATGGTGTGTAAAGTTTTTGTCACAAATATTATCGTCCGTCGGGTAGAGCGAAGCGACACCTATTGGTGTCAATTTAAGAAAATGTCTGTATATTTATGAATGTTTCTCAATAAGCATGATTATTGAGAAACGTCTTATATATCGTCCCTACGGGACTGAGGAGTTGTGAGTAGCACTTTTTCTATAAACATTTCGTCCCTACGGGACTGAGGAGTTGTGAGTAGCACTTTTTCTATAAACATTTCGTTCCTACCGAATCAACGCCGAATGCGCGTATGGCATTCGGCGGGACTAAAGAGGGTTTCTCATACTCGGAAAGTCTTAAATTGACACATAAGGGTAGAGCGAAGCGACACCCGACGGACGATATATCTAATACCATTTCTGAAAATAAAATGTCATTACGATGATATTGTGACATTTTCATCTTCTTTTAATATTGAATGTCCGAGGCGCAATGAATTGCGCGAGGACAAACGCGGTTTTTATTAATGATAGACGATCATTCAGAAATGGTATTACATGCCAATCCTTCCGTTTTTATTTGACATAATCACCGTTTTGTTATAAAATTGAACAAAAAATCGTAGCGACGGCACCATCATACCCGCTAACGAGGAGATAATATGAAACCTTTACAAATTTTCTGGCAGACAATGACACCCCTGCTGGTGGTTCTCCTTTTTGTATTGCCAATATCTGCAGAGGAACAATCCGAAGAGACAACCCCACCAATCAAAAAATATGTTGAGTTCACACTCAGCGGCACCTTTTCCGATACCAAAGAGATGAGCTTTTTCGGCACAACTTCAACGAAAACATTGCGTGGACTTTTCAAAAAACTGGACACCCTCAAAAACGATGATGAAGTGGCTGGTATAATCTTCAAAATCGGGAATATCGGTATAGGATGGGCAAGCCTCCAAGAAGTACGCAATAAATTGGACGAACTCCGTGATGCGAAAAAAGATATGATCGGATATCTTGAAAGCGGCGGTAATGCCGAATACCTTCTCGCCACTACAATGGATCAAATCGTTTTGATGCCCACTGGAAGCCTCAATCTGACAGGTTTACGTTCAGAGATTCTTTTCTACAAAGGACTTTTGGAAAAACTGGATATTGAGGCAGATATGGTCGCCATGGGAAAATTCAAGTCTGGTATTGAACCCTACACACGCGACAGCATGTCCGATGCTTTTCGAGAATCAATGACCGGTTTGCTTAGTGATCTGTATGCGCAAATGTTAGAGAAGATCGCGGATGGTAGAGATGGAATTACCACAGAACTTGCGTCTGAGTTGATAGATCGTGGTCCCTTTACCGCGAAAGAGGCACATGAATCAAAACTCGTTGATACGTTACAATACTACGATGAACTTTTAGATGCGATTAAAGAGAAACCAGATGCAGTGCTTATCGAACAGGACGATAAAAAGAAGCGAAAAATGCCGAATATGAATAGTTTAGCTGGAATGATGCAGTTGCTCAGTATGTTTAGTCCGCCGCAACGTGCGAAGGCACGTCCTGCAGACAAGCAACTTGCGCTTATCTATGCTAGCGGTCCCATTTTACCGGATTTCGACTCACCTTTTGCCACGATGTCTATGATTACACCAAAAGTGTTAAAGAAGGCGTTTCAAAAAGCGCGTTCCGACGATGCAGTTAAGGCTGTCGTGTTACGCGTGGATAGTCCGGGTGGTTCTGCAATTGCGTCTGACCTGATTTGGCGCGAGGTGATGCTGACACAACGCGAAAAACCTGTTATTGTATCTATGGCAAATATGGCTGCCTCTGGCGGTTATTATATATCAATGGCAGCTGGAACAATCGTAGCGCAACCCGGAACGCTTACAGGTTCAATCGGGGTTTACGGTGGAAAACTCAATCTGAAAGGTTTGTATAACAAAGTCGGTTTGACAAAGGAGATTATTGCGCACGGGCAGAACGCCACGTTATATTCTGACTACGGAGGCTTTTCACCGACAGAACGCGAACGCGTCGAAAAGATGATGAAAACGGTCTATGAAGAATTCGTCAATAAGGCAGCATTGGGTAGGAAAAAGACTTTCGATGAAATTGATGCCGTTGCACAGGGACGAGTCTGGACAGGAAAACAGGCAAAGGAACTCGGTCTCGTTGATGAAATCGGTGGGCTTGATACTGCGCTATCTATTGCTAAGAAAAAAGCAGGATTCACTGATGAAGATAAATTTGACATCATCGTGCTACCCGAGCAGAAACCCTTTTTTGAACAATTCTTGGAGAGCATGCTTGAAGAGAAGGCGGGAATTTCAGTGCCACTCCCTTTGCAATTAGCACAGCGGCACCCGGCACTTCATAAGCTAAGCACGCAATGGAACAAGATTATAACATGGCTAACACTATTTGAAAAGGAGCGAGTGGTCACGGCTTTGCCTTTTGATATTTTAATTCGGTGATTTTATGAAAATCAATAACTTTCATGTTGATTTAACTGACGAACAGGTTGCCTTTTTTCAAGAAAACGGATATTTGAGCATTCCGCGCATTACTACTGATGAAGAGATTGATTGGCTCAAGGGCATTTACGATGAACTCTTCACTGAAAGAATAGGTGAGGAACAAGGACGTTACTTTGATCTTGCAGGTCCCCGCGCACACGCCGGACAAGAGACATTGCCACAAGTATTGGGTCCAGAGGCGCAATTTCCTGAACTCCGCGAATCTGTCTATTTCCAAAATGCGCAGCGACTTGCTGCGAAATTGCTGAGTGTAGAAAAGGAAAAAGTTGGTGGTGGCGGACACATGATTTTGAAGCCTGCACACTACGGCAACGAAACGCCGTGGCATCAGGATGAAGCATACTGGAATCCATCAGTCTTGCCGCATAGTTTGAGCGTATGGCTTCCGCTTGATAAAGCGACACTTGAGAGCGGGTGTATGCAATTTATTCCGAAATCTCATAAAGGTGGAGTGCGTTGGCATCGGCATATCAATGACGATCCGCTTGTACACGGTTTGGTGACAGATGATGTAGATACATCGGAAGCGGTTGCTTGTCCGATACCTGCTAGTGGTGCTACGTTCCACCACTGTCGGACTTTACACTATTCTGCTCCTAACAGCACTGACCAGACGCGTAGAGCCTATATCCTCGTTTTTAGCGGTCCACCACAAAAACTTGATAATCCGATAGAACGTCCGTGGCAAACGGAGGAACAGGAGGCACTCGCAAAACTAAAATCGTTGGCGGCAGATAGGGAATAGCAATTACATATTATAAAGTAGCAGGCACACTAAATTAATCAACAATGCGTGATGTACAACCACGAGAGATACAATATTACCGAACTTCAGATGGGCAAAGACCTTTTATACCAAATTAACCCGATTTGTAGCGCGAGGTCCCCGTGCCTCGCAGCGGTGGACTATATTAGAAAACTTCGAATCCCGTTAATTTGGTATTATAGAATGGTTAGAATCAATTCGAAATACGAACACACAAGCTCGAATCCAGGCTCGACTTGAACGGCTTGAAGATGGTAATTTTGGCGACTGTCAATCTGTTGGTGATGGTGTTTTTGAGTTACGGATCCATTTTGGAGCAGGTTATCGAATCTATTTTGGACAAGTAGGGAACACAATCGTTCTTTTATTATGTGGTGGAGACAAGTCATCACAAACGCGTGATATTGAACGGGCAAAAATATATTGGCAAGAATACAAGGAGACACATCAGTGAGAAAAATGGGAATATGGCGCGAGTACCTTATTGAAAAACTTGCTGACAGAGAAAGCGCAATTAACTATCTCCAAGCTATCCTTGAAGACTATCAAATTTTTGAGGATTCGACAGTAGTTCTAAGATCTCTCCATACCGTTGTTGAAGCGCAGGGTGGTGTTTCTGAACTGGCAAAGCAGACAGATATGGACCCACAAGTGCTTTCGAAAATGCTATCTAATGAAGGGACACCTTTGATTGATGTTCTTACAGTTGTCCTTAAAGTGCTTGGCTATCAACTTTCGATCCAACCGATAGACCCTGAAAACCTAAACCTTGAAGCGTACACCGATGTGTTAGACACACAAAACACATCGACACAGATAGCAGAAAATTAGTTACATGCAAAAGGAACATGAGAAAAACCCGCACACCGTCCGTGGCAAACGGAGGAGCAGGAGGCATTGGCTAAACTTAAATCGTTAGCAGCAGATAGGGAATAGCAATTACAAGTAGTAGGCACACGCCGTGTGCCGTACACCAAAAGAGGCACAATGAATTACGCCTTGGACATTCACGCTGCAGGAGAGACGCTAAACTTTCCACGCTAACTCATTATTTCGGCGATAACTTGAAATCCTGTGCAAAATGGATGACGAATGATGTTATCCTATTTTGCATTGATCCATTGTTGCCAACTAGCTTAACTATAACACTTTCATCAGGAAGGAAATATACTTAAATGAAACAACTTTATGAAAAACTACGTGATGATGCTGAAAAATGGCGAAAAGAAGGTTATCCTTGCTCAAAGTACCCACTCATAGGAGAGATACTACGGTGGCAGTTTGAAGGTGATACAGAAGAACAAGGTCCCCTAAAATTTCTACGCGAACCACAATTTCAATCCTTAGAGGTCTACTGGTACCTCCGATTGGTGAAATATACACCCAAAATCGTTGATCTCAACCAAGATTACTACAGTGATGATATCGCACTTTTCTGTAAATCTTTCGGAATCCCACTCAGCGAAGAAGCTCTTGAATTCGTTACGAGTATTGATCAAGTAATTGATAAAGTAAAAAAGGATCCCGAATACGTCAGGAGAAATGCTCTTGATACGGTTCACGAGGCAGTGACACTCGATTACCCAAGTTATATCTTTGCACTTGCAATGGGAAGCGGTAAAACTATCCTTATCGCTACAATCATCGCAACGGAATTCGCGATGGCACTCCGCTACTCTGACGCTAATTTTATGAAAAACGCCCTCGTCTTTGCACCGGGCACAACTATTATTGAAAGCCTACGTGAAATAAGTACAGTGCCTTATGAGAAGATCTTACCACCCGGACTGTATCAAGAATTCAAGGCAAACCTTAAATTTGAATACCCACAGAACAAGGCAAAAGATTTAGCCACGCAATACGAAAGCACATATAATCTCATCGTTACAAACACCGAGAAAATCAGACTCCAAATAAACCGCAGAAGCAATCAGACAGACTTATCTTATGAAGAGGATAAATTACACGCAAACCTACGTCTACGAAAGATAACAAGTCTACCGAACTTAGGCATTTTCTCTGACGAAGCACACCATACCTATGGAAACGATATAGACAAGGAGCTCAAAAGGGTTCGACAAACGGTCAACTATATAAATGATGAAACCAACCTTATTGCTGTTATCAATACCACTGGAACACCATACTATAAAAAGCAAATGCTCCGTGAGGTAGTTGCATGGTATAGTCTCGGTCAAGGTATAAATGACAATATACTCAAAAGTCTGCACAACGGCATCGTCCACTATGCAATGGAAAGTCGAACCGAAGAAGATGTTATCAGAGACATCATTCGAATCTTCTTTGAAGAATACGGAGATGTAGCACTGCTCGATGGTGCAAAAGCTAAAATCGCTTTTTACTTCAAAACACAAGAGCATTTAAACGCTTCAAAGCCGCACATTGAAAGAGCCTTAACAGAAATTGGAAAAGACCCAACACTCATACTTGTCAATACACAAGAAACAAAAAAGGCACATGAAATTGAAGAGTTTAAAAGCCTGAATGATCCGAAAAACCAGAAACGTGTTATCCTACTAATCAACAAAGGAGTAGAAGGTTGGAATTGCCCAAGTCTATTTGCATGCGCGCTGATTAAAGAAAACAAAACTACCAATAACTTCGTTTTACAAGCCTCATCACGATGCCTACGCCAGACACCAGGCAACACACATCCCGCAAAGGTGTTTTTAGATACAAAGAACAGAGACGCTTTAGACAAGAACCTACAGGAAAACTTCAACATCACTACGAGAGATCTAAACAGAGAGACAAACAACAGTCAACCGGTAGAAATCCGCATTCAAGATAAAAAATGGCCACAACTTAAGATTACGAAGACTCTGAATCGGGTCGTCAGATCCGAAAATGCAAATACTGATGTGCAGTTGACTCTCCCAACAGACATAGAGGAAAAACTACCCATTCGCACAATCCTCACTCCCAATTTCACACGCAGAGGAACACTCTCACCACTCACAGATGTCGGTGATTCAGAAAGAAGAACAGTCGAGGTATTAGAACAGACCACCGATTGCTACAGACTCGCAAGACGGCTTTCCAAAAACTATCATCTACCCATCATGGATATACTCACCAAACTCCAACACCTCTACCCTAAAGGTGTAGTACCGAATACACACTTGGAACCTTTATGCAGTCAAATTGATAATCAATTAAGAGACTATGAAACGGAACAAGAGACGGTAACTGAGGCTCTTGCACTTGTCCATTTCTACGATGATGACGACAAACCCATATTTGCAGAGAAAAAGGATGACTATTTCATCCACAGAATACGCGTCCAAAAAAGCAAACTGGATCTGATGATGAAAAAAGAAGACGCAAAAGATCAACACGACCTTAGTTTTCATTATACCCCATACTACTTTGACAGTAATCCCGAACTGAATTTTCTGGAGAAAATTTTGGAGACACTGGACACCAACCCAGAGGACGTAAACGCATTTCTATTTACCGGTGGTCTCACAGATACAAAGAAAACAGACTTCCATTTTGAATACAAAGGCGAAGATGGCAACTATCACCACTATTTCCCTGATTTTGTAATTGTCAAAAACACAGGAGAATTCTACATCGTCGAAATAAAGTCAACGAGTGATCGTGGCAACACAATAGTTGAGGAAAAGAGGAAAGCCGTTGAGAGTTTGAGAGACCTACAACCAGACGCACATTTTGACTATAACATCATTTATACTTCAGACAGATACATTCCTGAGAATGCAGTAATGCAAAAAATACGCGCATGGATTCGCAATGAGAATAATTCACAAACTAATCTAAATGTGGAAACTTTACGAGAGGAAAACAATGAATAACGAGAAGAAATCAATGAAAATCAAAGCGGTTAAAGGACGTGCCATGCTTTATTGGGAGGGAAAACAACCGATCAATAAAGTCGGTTATTACCCACCCCAACTTGAAGAAGTCTGCGGCGTAGAGAATCCACCAGAACCAACTTATGAGAATTTTGAGTCAGGTCCAAATCTCGTGTTTCAAGGCGACAACAAAGAAATTCTGTCCACCCTTCTCGTCAACGGATTCCGTGAAAAAATTGACCTCATCTATATTGATCCACCGTTTGCAAGCGGGGCAGATTATATCAGAAAGGTTGCATTACGCGGTAAAGAGAAGAAACTGGACGGAGAAGACCATTCCGTGGCTGAACAAATACAATACACTGACATCTGGAAAAACGACACCTACCTCCAATTCATGTATGAACGCCTCATCTTAATGCGCCAACTCCTAAGTAAAAAAGGAAGTATCTATCTACACTGTGACTACCGTAAAACCCACCATCTCCGTTTACTATTAGATGAAGTATTCGGGGAAGACAATTTCGTTAATGAAATTATTTGGTTTTATAGAAGATGGTCTGCAGCTTCAAAAGGTTTCCAAAATATGCATCATACTATTTTGTTCTATTCTAAAGAGCAAGATCCAATATTTAACACACAATATGTGGAAACTTCTGAAACAAGGTCAAAGATGAAAAGGGGGTACAACACAAATACATATGTAAGTGACGGCGTGAGGAAAAAACAGATAATAGTCGAAAATAAGGAAGTATTTTATAAAGCTGTCAGTGAAGGAAAAGTAGATCTTGATGAATACGATAATATCGTCTACAGAGAACAAGAGGGTACTCTTCCATTTGATGTATTCGAGATACCTTACATATTTGATGTATTTGAAATACCTTTTTTGAATCCTCGAGCGAATGAACGTGTAGAATATCGCACTCAAAAACCAGAAACCCTTATTAAGCGTATCCTTGAAACTTCAAGCAACGAAGATTCCATCGTCCTTGACTGCTTTGCTGGAAGCGGCACCACCGCTGTCGTCGCAGAAAAACTCGGTAGACGCTGGATTGTTGCGGATATCAACAAAGGTGCTATACAAACAATGATGAAACGTATCCAAAAGTCCATTGACAAACCACACGGAATTGCACACTATCGTATCAATAACTACGATGCCACCACCCATCTGGAGCGAAGGTATATTGTAATCAAAAAATGCGGCGTGCAAGTTAACAGACAAGACCAATTCTTTGATGGCACATTGGATGGAACGCTCGTTAAAATCGTTGACCTCACAAAACCTTTCACGCAATTAGATTTCCAACAGATCAAAGATGAACTCGACATACGTTCAGATGAGACACGCAACATTACCGTCTTCTGTTATGGCAGTGAGACCAACCTTGCCGATGCGATTGACGAGTGGAACAGTCCTCCCTGCGTTAACAATATTATCGTCCGTGAAATCGGAAGCGAAGGAATCACCACCTTTGAAAAAGTTCAAGCTAATGTTAATTTCCAAAGAGAAGAGCATAGCGTCACGATTACCATTGAAGACTACATCAGTCCAACCATCTGTGACCGCTTAGATATAGATAACACCCTCTTTGACGAACACATTGAGGATTTCAGAGCACAGATTGATTGTGTTCTAATTGATACCGATTACAATGGCGAGTATTTCAACCAAGTTCAAAGTGACGTTCCAGAGAATAAAGAGGATTTCGTTCAAGCAAAATATACTCTGCCAATACCGCGCCCTGATGCCCGTGTCGCTGTGAAAATTATTGACATGCTTGGTGAAGAAACGATTAAAATAGGATAAGTGAAGGTTACTAAACTATGAATATTATCTGTACTGGCATCAGTTGTTCTGGACGCAAAGAGTTAATCGCAGATTTTGAGGCACTCTGTGTGCAAAGAGAACTGAACATCGGCTTTTTCAATGTTGGCGATTACATGCACCGAGTTGCCGCAGAAGCGCGTGTCCATTTCACAGAAAAGGTTCTCGATTCAGACCCAGCAGTTTTATCGTTAGCGCGGCGCACTGCTACGTCAGCGTCCAATCTGATCGGATTATTGACAACCTGCCTGTTGAGATAACTGATGGCTAAACTTACTCTTTATATCAATAAAAACCGAGACACCTATGAAATCTCGGTATGATACGTAAGAATTTTATTATCCTTGTATAAGGTGTTCTTAATGTATGAAGAATTAGATGGAATTAATCCTCCAAACGATGAAGATATTTTGTGGCGATACACAAACTTTGAGAAATTTGTTAATCTATTAGATACAGAATCTTTGTTTTTTACAAGAGCTGATAAATTTGAAGATCCATACGAAGGATTTATACCGCAAAGTATTATGGAGGCTTACATACAACACCTCAACAGCGTTACCACCAAAAATATGGTAGAAAAAATAATGAGGGAGAATGAAGCTTCTCGTAAATATGTTATGTGTAACTGCTGGCATCAGAATGTAGTAGAGTCAATGGCAATGTGGGAAAAATATCACATGCGCAATAGTGGTGTTGCTATCAAAACAACCATGCAAAAAATGAAAAATGGTTTAACAAGCAAACATTCTATTTATATCGGTAAAATAGAGTATATCTACGATAACACGGATGACGACCAATATATGCAAAACTTTCTACAAAGCGAAATCCCATTAGCTAAAAAGTTAACATATTTCCCTTATTTCCGGAAAAGAAAAGAATACGAACATGAACAGGAAGTTCGATTAATCGTTGATATTGATCCTTTTGTTATGGATGCTCTTAATAATCAAACTGTGGAAACTGTAGATACTTTTTTAGAGACTGGATTACCAGATATATGTGACATCGGCATGCTTTTCAACATTGAAATCAATAAGCTGATTGATGAAGTCATTGTTTCACCTTATGCGGAGGATTGGATTATAGAAACTGTCAGATCAGTAGTTCAGAAATTCGGATTTAATTTTAAAGTTAATCCATCAACACTTTTAGACGATCCTGCTTTAGACGAAATTATCACAGACGGAGGTTTATAATGGAAAAAATAAAGGTTGTTGTTGACAAGAAATTTGAAGAAATTTTGAAGGAAGAAGCAAAAGGTTTTTCTATAGATTTGTCATTAGTAGATATTAAATGGGTTCTTTACGAAGAATTACTCTTAACTGATTTAAGACCTCCTTTGGGTAAATACATGGTCAGAATGGTAGTTTTAGGATTCAAAGGGGAAATTCCTGTGCTGGATATAGATAGTTGGTTCCGTTCTTATCGTTTCACATATTGTATTTACTACAAAACCGTTGATACAAAAACTGAAAAGATGGATATGATTAGTCTTGGTAATGAAGAAACTATTAAGGATATAGCCATAAAACTCAGTGATATTTTTAGAGATTTCAAGGATAGCGTTTGTTTTAGAAAAACACTGGCAGGCGAACAAGTAAGGTGAAAAATGCTACCACAGCAATTGTGTTTGTGTTGAACACCGAATCACAACATCAGAATGTATCGTCCACGTCAGCGTGGAATCCACCCGCATTATTGACACCCTCCGCGCTGAGATAACTGCGAAATGAGGTTAGAATATAACGTGAGCTCGGTATAAGCCTACTTTCACGAATTTGCAGGTTTTTTCCACTAATTGCCCTTGTTTAAGGGGTTTAGGAGATAAAAATAGGTAAAAACACCCTCTTATCTATACCAAAATTCACGTTATTTCTTACACCGAGCTCACGTTAGAATATAAGTACTTCAGAATAAGTGAAGGTTACTAAACTATGAATATTATATGTACTGGCATCAGTTGTTCTGGACGCAAAGAGTTAATCGCAGATTTTGAGGCACTCTGTGTGCAAAGAGAACTGAACATCGGCTTTTTCAATGTTGGCGATTATATGCACCGTGTTGCCGCGGAATCGCGTGTCCATTTCACAGAAAAAGTTCTCGATTCTGACCCTGCGGTTTTATCGTTGGCGCGGCGCACCGCTTTCTACGAAATCGCAAAAGATGCGGCAGCTTATGAACATGCTATCATAGGGTTACATGCTTGCTTTCGATGGCGTGGGAGCCTTCTTGAAGGGTTTTCATTTAAAGATATAGAAATTCTTCCCCCTGATATGTTTATCAACGTAGTTGACAATATCGCCGACATCTACGAACGGATGGAGAAAAGCACGCAATGGGCAGGCATCAGAAAAGCCGCACTTAATGTCTGGTTGGACGAGGAAGAGTTTCTAACGAGGCAACTCGCGCATCTCACAGAAAAACCGCACTACACTGTCGCAAGGCAACACGAACTTTCAAATTTCTCTGAACTGCTCTTTTCAGATAAACCGAAATTTTATCTCAGTTATCCGATTACGCTTCTAACAGATACACCGGAGGAAATTAAAAAAATTCGCGAACTCGGTGCAAAACTCCATCATTCTTTTATTGTCTTTGATCCGTTGGCGATTAAAGATATGGCACTCGTTACCGCCTCCAAAAATAGAAATGAGGATGACATGTTGAATGTGCCTGCAACGATGAGTGAATTGGACGATGACGTAATTGAACAGATTAAGACGCGAACTATTTCACGGGATTACCAGTTTGTTCATCAAAGTGATTTTGTGGTTGTACTCTATCCTACGGACAAATTATCACCCGGTGTTCTCAGCGAAATGAACTATGCCAGCCGTCATAATAAGCCGGTGTATGCTGTTTACAGTGAGACGCGTAGCATCTTCTTTGAAAACTTATGTGATAAGATTTTTGATACGTTTGAGGAGTTGGAAGATTTTCTGAAGCAAACGTACCAGAATGGATAAAGTCTGATATTTTGAAGTTGTTTGTTGGTTGGTTGTCATACTAAATTAACTTGATTCAAAGTTTTCCGATAAAGTCAGCATTGCAAGGCACGTGGACTTCGCGCTACAAATGGGGTTAATTGGGCATTAGACACACGATTTCTCTTGCTAAACACTTAAAAATTTGAATTTAAAGCATTTAGACAAGTACAAGGGAACGAATTTGACAGTTAGGTGTATGAACCGTATAATTTAATGTTAGGAAAGTTAGTTCTCGGAGAAAATCTATGAATACACCGATGGAAAAACTGAAACATCAAGAGGTAAACAGTTTGAGACGTTAGGATTTAAAGAGCACGACGCGTTACATCTTGCTTGTGCTGAAAGCGGTAATGTAGATATTTTTCTAACAACAGATGACTCAGTGATTAAAAAGGCGAAACAGTTTTGTTCAATACTTCGCGTCCCAGTTGAAAACCCAAAAACTATGGTTAAAGAGAAATACAATTACAGGAGGTAATTAAAGTGAACGTACTTATGATGAGCGATGAGCAAATTTTGGAACTCGGTTTTGAAGCATTAGTTAGCAAACTCGGCCCTGTCGGAATGATTCGTTTTATTCATCAGTTTGACACAGGCAAGGGGAATTACACTGAAGACCGCCATCAATGGTTAGAGGTGTCCGATGTTGAGACGCTAGCTAAACAGATTCAACAAGAAGATATCACTGAGTATACGGTCAAAGCCCTTAATCCTATAATAGAACAGGGGCAGGATGATGCCAAAGTTTATACCATTCCCAACAGAGTTTGGACAGATTTACCAGAAGAGGAAAACCTCGGTATTGACTTGGAGTCTGAGGATATAGATCAAAGTATTATTGATCTTTTTCATATTGATAGTCGGATACAAGGGTTTGCAACTCCATCTACAGGTTAGTTTGCGAACAACTATGAATATTGCCATTCTTTCCCGTGGACCCACAAACCACTCAACTAGCAGCCTCGTTGAAGCCGCTGAAAATGCTGGACATATCGCCAACGTTCGAGATCCCTTCGGTTTTTACCTCCAAATTGGAGGTACAGGCAATCGTATCACATACCACGGAGAAGAGGCAGAAGATTTTGATGTCGTTATCCCACGACTTTCCAGCTCAACAGCAGGATATGGTGGAGAGGTTGTTTCCCATTTTGAATGGCTCGGTATTCCTGTTGTGAACACTGCAAATGCAATTGCTGCTGCACGTCATAAATTTCGATCCTTGCGTATCCTTGCACAACACGGTTTACCTGTTCCACCAAGCCTCACCGTCGGTTCCGCCGCTTTTTTAGAGGATGCTGTCCCCAAAATGGGAGACTATCCGTTTGTTTTAAAACCGTTTTATGGTACACACGGGAAAGGTGTCATGCTGTTAGATACGCCGACTTCTCTAACCTCAACGGTAGAGGCGATGTGCAACCTTCATCGGGATTATGTCATTCAATCCTTTATCGCAGAGGCATCTGGTGTTGACATCCGCGTCCTTGTTGTGGGTGGAAATGTAATAGCGGCGATGAAAAGACGTGCAATTAAAGGCGAGTTCCGGGCGAACATTCACCAAGGTGCAAACGGAGAAGCAATAACGTTAACCAATGAATTCAACCGTATCGCGATCGACGCAACCGATGCATTGAAATTAGGCATCGCTGGTGTTGATCTACTTCAGACAAAAAATGGTCCCGCTATCATAGAAGTTAACCCGTCACCCGGGTTTGAGGAGTTGGAGTCGGTCACTGGAATTGATATTGCTAAGGTGATGATCGAATACGCTGTGCAATTGGCAGAAAATCGGGTCCTGTAAGGTAAAGGTAATCAATTGGCTTCTCATCAACGAAAGATATTGATGTTCAATCACGAGTTTCCACCGATTGGTGGTGGCGGTGGTTGGGTGAGTTATTTTTTAGGGAAACACTTTGCTGCAGCGGGACATGATGTGCATCTAATCACTTCACAATTTCGTGACTGCGCGAAGAAGGAAGAAGTAGAAGGTTTTCATGTGCATCGCGTGCGTGCACTTCGGAAAAATCCGGATGTATGTGCAGTTCACGAGATGCTGACTTATGCCGTGAGTTCCAGCATTTTCGGGTTGAAATTTGCAAAACAGTTCAAACCGGATATCGTTCAAGTTTTTTTCGGTATTCCTGCGGGTGGCGGTGCTTATCTTCTGCAAAAATTCAATAATGTGCCGTATGTTGTGTTCTTAGGTGGTAGAGACGTGCCGCGCCCTGATCCCGATCCACCTTATTATCGTTGGTTATACCTGCTGCTAAAGCCTATTATCCGAGCGATTTGGGACAACGCGGCTGCGGTTGTTGCATGCAGCGACGGTTTACGGGACCTTGCGCGTGCAACGGATACCGATGTGAAGATAGATGTTATTCCTGATGGTGTGGATTTAGCTACCTTTGTGCCAGTGCAACGTGAGGCATATCCGAAAATAGTCCGATGTCTTGCTATTGGTAGGCTTATCCCGCGCAAAGGGTTTCAACTTCTTATTCGTGCGCTGCCGAAAATCGTTGACAAGGTCTCACAGAACTTTCAGATAGAGATTGTCGGTGATGGACCTTATCAGAAAGAACTTATGGGATTGGCAGAAAACCTCGGTGTAGCATCATATATCCGTTTTGCTGGCACGGTGCCGTATCCAGAATTACCCCAAAAGTATCGTGAGGCTGACATCTTCGTTTTACCATCATTAGCAGAAGGTATGCCACTCGTCGTTTTGGAGGCGATGGGGACGGCTTTGCCGATTATTGCCAGTCGGGTTCAAGGTATTGATGAACTTGTGGCGCAAGACGTAAACGGTGCATTGTTCGCTCCTGGCAATGTTGAGGGACTCGCAGGCTGCCTTGTAAAACTTATTAACGCAGGTGAGAGGCGTGTTGAGATGGGCAATGCGAGTAGAGAAAAGGTTAAACCTTACGATTGGAAGAAAATCGCTGAGTCATATCTTACGCTCTATGAAGATATTTTAGAAAAAGAGAAACAGTAGGATCGACCTCCCGGTCGCGATTTCCAAAAAGGAGAAACAAACAGACACATGCTTCCAATAAAAATCCTTGCTATTGGTGCAGGCGGTTTACAACGCGCCTTAACCCATCAATTTGTTCATGTCCTCAACGAGCGAAATCTCTATAACGGAGGTATATTTGTTGGGCAACCGCGAGGCACCGAAAAAGCGGATGCGTTTAACCGACAGGATGGGGTGTTTCATGTTGTCACATTTGACCTTGGTGGCATCCATGATATTCAGCGGATTTCGAGTGTGGTTGGCGCGACGACATTTGCTACTGAAGCGGGTCGTGAGCAGTTCTATACACAAACTGAAAATCTGTTAGACCTTATTCTGATTGGCGTTACTGAAGCAGGAATTGCTAAAGGTGAACTGGCTATGGATGTGTTAGATGAGACACTCTATCGCTATTTTTGCAATCACGGTGCAGATGCAACCCTCAGCGTTATCAATACCGATAATTTGCGGAATAATGGTGATGTCATCCGAAATATTCTTTGCAATGCGTATCCGAAACGCAATGATGATTATGCGGAATGGATAGAAACAAAGGTTGGCTTCTTGAACGAAATGGGTGATCGACTTGTACCGCAGACCTACGCCGTTCCGGATGAGATTAAGGAAGCAGCACAAGCACAGATTGAAGGTTCAGATGAATTGATTACCTACGCAGAGCAGATGCCCGCGACACCCCTGATTCTGGAAGATATGGAGAACATGCTTCGCGTTCCCTTCGGTGAACTTGACGACTACGGTGTTGTTGTCAAACAGGAGAGTATTGAACCGTATCACGATTGGAAATTGCTGCTCGTGAATTCTGTGCATGTGCCGGGGATTACGCACAAAGGCATGCTCTCTGGAATTGAATATGTGAACGAGGCAGCAGCGCATCCAATATTCGCACCGCACTTGGAACGTTTGATGGATGGATACGCTGAAATTGTTGAAGCAGATATTCCAGTTGCAGGGAAAAGTGCGCGTGAATATACGTACGAATTCATTGACCGCATCCGACGAGTCAAGGATGACAACGCACGAATTAACATTATTGAAACGGTGAAACTCCGCGAACGTGCTGCTGACATCGTTCGATCGCCGAACTACCATGTGAGCACAGAACTTTTTAAAGATGATTTTTCATATTCCTTTGCAACAGTCCTTCGATTTTTGACACCACATATTATCTCAGGTGACGACGATTATCGGGGTATCACTGATACTGGTACAGAATATGAAATCCGAGACCCCGACCGAACAATACAAGATGTGCTGAAAGGGGCATTTGGTGCGAATTCAACAGACGTTGCAAACCGAATTGACACTATTTTCTCTAATGCGATGTTATGGGCACCTCAGAACGCGACACCAGATAATGCATTAAGTCAAAATCAAGATTTTTGCGGACGCGTCGCACAATATTACCATCAGTTAGTTAATGGGCAGACGTGTCTTGAGATTTTAGAAAGCATCAATAAACGCATTTTTGCTAATGATAGACGATCATTCAGAAATGGTATAACAAGACTCACATAAATCCGGTGCGGTTAGGAAACCGCACCTACCGTCACATGCTTCTTGTCTGAACCAGGATTTTCAGGATTTTGGGATTTTCAGGATTAGGATTTTCTCATCTATATGTTTTTTCTCAAGATAGACAGCAATGTTTATCCCGTACCCAAAACATTTATAGCCTAAACAATCCTGTCTATCTGGCAATCCTGCTAATCCTGCTAATCCTGGTTCAGACAATTAACAAAAACTTTACACACCCCCCTACCGTCCGGGAAATAGGACAAATCCTGTTAATTGGGTATAATAACTAAACAAGTGAGATAACACCTTTTTTGCGTTGTAGCACGGCATCGTATAAGCGCATTGTGCCTACGCAATCATGAATGCTTGCTATCGGTTCCCGATCCTCACGAATGGAATTCGCAAATTCAGTGAGACTGACACCGTCACCTGTTAACTCGCCATTACGTTCATCAGAAAAGTTGGATGTAAAGGTGTTTCCACCGCCTGTATAATGTTCAACACCCCACAACCCGTCTAAAACGATGTATTCGTGTTGTCCTGTAATCTCAATGTGGTCATAGTTGCGCCCCCACAAACGTTGACTTGAGAGTTGTAGACTCCCAACTGCCCCATTGGTGTATTCTACTGCTACAGCGAATGAACCTTGATTGTTAACCTCATTGTGAAAAATGCTAAGTTCTTTGACGTCGGCACCGGCGATGTGCCGCGCAAGATCAAAATGATGGATTGCAAAATCAAGTAGATAGTGTTTGACCGACCCGTACGCTCCACTACAGAACGAACAGAAAAGCTGCGTAAGTTGACCGAAGGATTCGGTCTTCATGATTTCTCTTGCTTCTCGGACACCACGGCTAAATCGACGTTGAAAGTTCACCATCAGGGTCTTTCCGTGCTTTTCTGATGCTTCCGCCAAGGTAAGTGTTTCTTCTAGCGATGGAGCAGGCGGTTTCGGCGTAAAAACGTGATAACCTGCCGCGAGTGCTTCAAGCACCAGAGGCTGCCTTGGATCCGGTCCCATAGAGATAATGACCGCCTCCAAATCCTCCTTCTCAAACATTTCGTGTCTGTCCAGGTAATATCTTCCTGTGCCAAATTTTCCAGCGGCAGATTTGGCTCGATTTTCGTCTGCATCGCAAACCGCTTGCAATGCGACTGGTGCTAAATGTAACGCGGGATAGATCGTGTGCCTCGCAAAGCCACCCGCACCAAGAAATCCAATTCGAAGAGGTTCCATATTTTTTTCCTTTGTGTGCTTCAATGCACATTTTGATTATTGAATTTGTAGTAAATTTACCACAAAATGTATATCCGTGTAAAGAAAATTGTAGGGTCATTTAGTGTTAACCTGATTTCGATAATAAGTCCAAATTCGGTTAATTTTCAGTTTAGTTGTGGTGTGCGGTGCGGTTAGGAAACCGCACCTACCGTCTGGGAAAAATGGTGCGGTTAGAAACCGCACCTACCGCCCGGAAAATAGGACGAATCCCGTTAATTGGGTATAATAACGAATTTCCTTTTTAACTCAACTAAATTGTAGAAATTCTGTCAAAAAAACAATGTGTCAATTGAGAAATGCCTTGAAAGCGTGAATTCTAACGTTATACCGTAATTGTGTATATAGGAAGACGAAAAATAGAATGTCCAAAAGAAGAGATTATCAATGGCGAAACTTTGGATTTGCGCTGCTTCAAGGTACCTTCATGCGAATCAACCTCGCCTTTGTGGATTCCTCAACGGTGCTCTCAGCTTTTATTTATAAACTCACTGGGTCGAATATTATGGTGGGTTTGGCTAGTTCAATGATGACAGCAGGTTGGATGTGGCCCCAACTGTTGGTGTCAAACTTGCTGGAGCATCGCCCGCGCAAAATGCCATATTACGCACTCGGTATGAGTATACGGGTGTTTGCATGGCTTGCAATATTCTATTGTACCATCCGAATCAGTGTGCAAAACCCAATTTTACTCACTGGATGTTTCTTGGGATTATATTTTCTGTCCTCGTCTGCCATGGGGGTATCAACACTGCCTTACATGGATATTGTCTCTAAAGCTATAGAACCTAATCGGCGTGCGCGCTTTTTTAGTCTCCGACAATTCTGCGGAGGATTTTTTTCTATATGGGTTGGGTTTCTGGTACACGCTGTGCTGGGGAATGAAAAAGAATTTAACGGTATTCTTGGATGGATTACGCAAACCTTCAGAACGAGTACCATGTATTTCATCCATTCCATCTGTGGGATAGAGACTGAACTTTGGTTTCCTAATAATTACGCCTTTCTCTTTATCTGCGCTGTGGTTGCCTCGCTCCTTTCATTTATCAGTTTCCTTGGGGTACGAGAACCGATTCATCCTGTAAACGCTAAACGTCAACCTATATGGCAACATCTTAAGCAAGGACCTCATTTCCTACGGACAGACTTAAATTATCGTCGTTTTATCTTCTTCCGTATCGGTTTGCATTTTGCTAGTATGGCAACCCCGTTCTACACAACGTATGCGTTGACAGAATTAGGTCTTCCAGAAGCAACTATCGGTTTTTTCATCGTATGTTTTGCCCTGAGCGGTGTCATTTCAAATGCGATATGGGGGTATATCGGAGAAAAATATGGTGTGCGATGGTTACTTATCATCACTGCTGGAATCATGGCATTTCCACCTGCAATCGGTTTCTTTTCGGGTATGGTTCCGAAAACGCTTCTTCTGCCATCTTATTTCCTTATCTTTGCTATAGGCGGTGTATTGGCAAATGGCATGATGGTGGGATTCATGGCGTATATGTTAAACATTGCACCGCCGCGTAGTCGTCCCAGTTACATTGGTTTTATGAATACACTGCTGCTACCAGCGAGTTTCGCACCTGTGTTAGGTGGTCTCCTTGTACGACTAATCGGTTATCAATGGCTATTTGCTATATGTTTTGGTATCTGTCTTATCGCCTTCCGAATTGCAACGGGACTACAAGAGATCATGCATGAGAATGAGTCGGAATTAGAAAGTTTTTGATGTTGTCCGACGTTAATAATTGGTTTATGTTCGGGTGTGTAAAGTAACGTTGGTGCATCTGATACACCTTTCGTCCCTCTGGGGCTTTCTGTTGGTTTGGATCAACGCGTGCTGGACCAGGGCTATTTAGTTCTCCGAATATTTAGATTTTCAATCTAAGACTTTCCCCTGTAGGAGCGATCTCCGAATCGCGACTTTTCGTCTAAAATGGACAAAAAGCCTAAAACTAAATAGCCCTGGATATTTCCAAAATGATGTGAGATTAAACTGTTTTATGGTATACTTACTGAAACATTGTGAGAATCTTTAGAGGTATACCGTAGATAGTATCCAAATAGCACGAGAGGAGTGCAACCTATGAAAAACAGATTATTTTTGATTCCAACTATCCTTTTTGCAACATTCTTGTTTGTATTAAACGTTTTTGCCCAAGACTATACCCGTTGGCATTTACCAGAAGGTGCGAAAGCACGTCTTGGTAAAGGTCCCATACGTGATATGCAATATTCTCCGGATGGCACTATGCTTGCAGTATGCGGTTCTATTGGTATTTGGCTCTACAACACATCAACACTTCAAGAAATTGACTTACTTACAGGGAAAGGTTGGGCATGGGGTGTGGCTTTTAGTCCGGGTGGGAAAACACTGGTTAGTACAGGTAACTATGGAATCGAACTGTGGGATGTTGAAACAAGCACACACAAACGCACACTCAAAGGACATACAGTAGGAGTCGTTAACCCTGTTTTTAGTCCGGATGGGCAGACTTTGGCTACTGGTGGAAGCTGGATAGACAGAACTATCCATCTGTGGAATGTGCACACAGGACAGCATAAGCGAACACTCAAAGGACACGATGGAGGAATCGCTGGTATTGTTTTCAGTCCGGATGGACAATCTATAGTTACTGCAAGCAGTGATAAAACCATCCGCTTGTGGGATGTTGAAACGGGTGAACACAAAAAAACACTCAAAAAGCATAAGGACTCTATCTATAGCCTCGCGTTGAGCCATGATGGAAAGATATTGGCAAGCGGGTGTAAAGATAGCACTATCTACCTGTGGGATGCAAAAACTGGCAGGCACAGGAAAACAATCAAAGGACATAAAGCCCCTGTCAATAGCCTCGTGTTTAGTCCAGATGGGAACACGCTCGTCAGTGGAAGTGGAGGTTCTTGGCAGCAAGATAACACTGTGCGTCTGTGGGATACGAGAACGGGTAAACACAAGGACACACTGGTAGGACATGTAGGTCCAATCAAAAGCCTCGCGTTCAGTCCGGATGGGGACACACTTGTTAGTGCAAGTGAAGATGGTGCTATCCGTCTGTGGGATGTCAGAACAAAAAAACACAAGGGCACACTTGCAGGACATACGGATGACATCAAAAGCGTAGCATTTAGTATTGATGGCGTGACGTTGGGCAGTAGTGGAGGATGGTATAGTAATACCAATAGCCTATGGAATGCCATTACAGGCGTGCGTAAAAGCACGCTCCCAGGGCATACAGATGTGGTTTGGAATGTAGCGTTCAGTCCGGATGGAAACACGTTCGCCAGTGGGAGTCGTGATATGACCGTTCACTTGTGGAATACGATGATGGGAACACATAAACGGACCCTCATCGGCCATACAGATGATGTTTCAAGTATCGCTTTCAGTCCTGACGGGAGCACACTCGCCAGTGGGAGTTTTGACAAAACAATTCGTCTATGGGACACTGCTACAGGAACACACAAACAAACACTCACTGAACATACAGGTTTTGTCTCAAGTGTGGCGTTCAGTCCGGATGGCGAAACCCTTGTCAGTGGGAGTGCTGACAAAACTATCTGTCTATGGGATGTAAACACAGGAACACATAAGCGGACACTCACAGGGCACACAGTAGAGGTTGAATGTGTGACGTTCAGTCCAAATGGACAGATGATCGCAAGTGGAAATAGGGATGGCACCGTGCATCTGTGGGATGCTCTAACTGGCATGCATCAAAAAACTCTAAAAGCGCATTCGGATGCCTGGGTCAAAAGCGTAGTGTTCAGTCCGGATGGACAAACTCTCGCCAGTGCAAGTGACTCTTACAGAAATATCAAACTTTGGGATACAGTTTCAGGTAAACACAAACTGACCCTTAGAGGTCATACGGGTGGTGTCAACAGTCTCGCGTTTAGCCCGAATGGACATACACTGGCAAGCAGCAGCTGGGACAGCACAGTGCTGCTATGGGACGTCACATCCACAATGAAGGCAACAGATGGTGCCAAGTAATGCCAGTACGTATAGACGTGTCAATGGAGATTTTCAGATGAAAAAAATGTTGTTTTCGATTTTTTGGATGCTACTTATTGCTACGACGTTCTGTTTACCTTATACGTTTGCCCAAGATTATGCGCGTTGGGGTTTACCCGAAGGAGCAATAGCCCGTCTTGGCAAGGGTAATATTGAAGATATGGAGTACTCCCCAGATGGCACCAAGCTTGCAGTTGCCACTTCCATCGGTATTTGGATATATGATGCGAAAACCCTTGAAGAAATTTCGCTGATCGCGGGACATACGACTTTGTATCCGGGCATAAAGATCGTCTCTTTCAGTCCAGATGGAGAAACACTCATAGGTATTAAAGGAAGTTTTGAAGGCATCAAACTGTGGGATGTTACCAACGGAACTGTCAAGAAAACACTTATGGGTAAATTCCTTTTTGGGAATCATACTGTATTGCTTAGTCCAGATGGACAGACCCTTGCAAGTGATCATAACAAAGAAATCTATCTATGGAATACAGTTACAGGTGAACATGGGGTTCTCAAGGGTCATACAGAATCTGTCAATAGGTTCGCGTTCAGTCCTGATGGGTTAACACTTGCAAGTGGAAGTAAGGATCAAACGATCCGCCTTTGGGATGTTGCCACTGGGGAGCACAAGCAAACTCTAACAGGACATTCAGCACCTGTCACCAAAATAACATTCAGTCCGGATGGTAGCACGTTTGTGAGTGTAAGTGATGACAAGACGATCTATTTGTGGGATACAACAACAGGAAAACGTATAAAGACGTTAGCAAATCAAGGCGTGATTACTAACCAACTTGGAGACCAAGAAATAATTGAAAGAGTGTTTTTCAGTCCGGATGGTGGCACGTTTGCGACTGTGAGATTCAACAATACAATTCACTTATGGGATACAACGACTGGTGAACTTACACAAACCCTCACCAGTCAAGATACAGATGTAAAACAAGCAGACTCTCAGGAAAAGATACAAGACGTGCTGTTCAGTCCGGATAAACGGACTGTTGTAAGTATAACTGGTAGAGACAAAATCCGCCTATGGGATATTGCTACTGGTAAACACAAACAACTTGCGGACCGAACTCTTTATCTCAAGAGCGTCTGCTTAAGTGCAGATGGGAAGACGCTTGCTACTGCGGATATAGATCATACAATCCGCTTCTGGGATACATCTACGGGCAAACAGAAAAAAAGTATCACAAGTTTTTTCTATAATGCTATGACACACTTTAGGCGTGATCCTGGAGGTTTTTTGCTTAGTCCTAATGGCAGTAAAGTTGTAAGTATGAGTTTTAACAACACTATACATTTATGCGATACAAACACTGGGAAGTTCAAAGTTCTCACAGCACATACACACAAGAGTAAATACAGATTTTTGGAAAGTGTTTTATTCAGTCCAGATGGGGCTACACTCTTAAATATGAGTTCGGACGGTACTATACGATTGTGGGATACGAAAACGGGTAAACATAAGCACACCCTTGCAAACCAACATTCGCCTAAAGATGATATTTCTTATTCTACAGTTAACTCTATTATGGCTTTTAGTCCTGATAGCCGCACCCTTGCGAATGTAGGTATTGACAATACTATCCGCTTGTGGAGTACCGCCACAGGAACACTTAAGCGTACGGTCAAGGGACATACGAAGGAAATTACTGCAATCTCTTTCAGTCCAGATGGAAAGACGTTTGTAAGTGGTAGTCAAGACGGAACCCTGCGTATGTGGGATGTCGGTACAGGCAAACACAAACAGACCATTACAAACCGACGTGCGACTAACGACCAAAAAGTTCCTCCAATACCTGTTTCTACTGTTTCATTCAGTTTGAATGGTGTCACACTGGCAAGTGGTCATCAGGACGGTTCTATTTATCTGTGGGATGTTGCCACAGATAAACTACAAGGAACTTTTATTGGGCATACAGATGCTATTTCAAAGGTTTCTTTCAGTCCAGATGGACTTACTTTCGCGAGTGCAAGTATGGACGGTTCAATCCGTTTATGGGATATTGCTACTGGACAGCGGAAGCAAGTAATCGCTGGACTTAAGGAAACTTATTGGCACGTGTTTTTTTATCCTGATGGGTTGGTGTTGGCAAGTGAGTCTAAACGCGATTTTGGTAATATTGGAAACGAAAACGTCCATATATGGGATTTAAAAACGGGACAACTAAAAAAGAGACTCGTAGGACATAGCCGCAATGTCTCTAAAGTTTTTTTCAGTGCGGATGGGCAGACTCTCGTGAGCGGAAGTCCAGATGGTACTGCGCTTGTGTGGGATATTGCCTCCATAATTAAGGCTATAGATTTTTCAGAATAACATAGGTATTACAAAGATAGCATTTCCAATTTGCACAAAGCGTAGGCAGGCATCGGAAGTTTCCCAACAGTATAGAGGTGCCACAAGGAGATTATTCAAATGAAAATGCGGATGCGTACGATTTTTTTAATGCTGGGTGCCGTTTCTGTTATTGTAATTCTAAGTATCGTTTTAACACGATTTCAACCAAAGACAGTCCTTCACGAATCTCCGCAGCATCATCTGCCTAAAGGAGTGAAATTGCGTATCGGTAAAGGCCATGTAAATGATATAGAATATTCTCCAAATGGCACTGTGCTGGCGGTTGCGACTTCCATCGGCATTTGGATCTATGATGCTTCTACCGATGAAGTGCACACACTGCTCACAGGGGACAACTACGGTATCTTAAGCATTTCGTTCAGTCCAGACGGTCAGACGCTTGCGGGTGGTGGACCTGACAGAATCGTCTACTTGTGGAATGTTGCTACAGGAAAGCGTGAACAGTCTTTTGTAGGACATACGAGTGGTGTATTTAATGTATTGTTCAGTCGTGATGGGAACACACTCGCAAGCGTGTGTAGGCGTAAAGCTAACCTGTGGGATGTTACCACAGGCACACATAAAAAATCGATCCGTGGATATTCAAATATAGGAAATACGTTATCGCTCAACGGAGATGAAGTGATGCACGCATCTGGGAATAATACAGAGATTCGCTTATCTGATCTAATCACAGGAGAAGAAAAGAAAACGTTGAAGGGACACCTGAAGGGTGTCAAAAGCGTGTCATTCAGTCCTGATGGACAGACGCTTGCAAGTGGGAGTTGGGACACAACCATTCGTTTATGGGATGTCGCTACTGGCACACATAAGAAAACGCTTGAGGGTCATAAGAAAAGCATTAATAGCATGACGTTCAGTCGTGATGGACAGATGCTTGCGAGTGCGAGTCGAGATGATACCGTCCGTGTGTGGGATATCGGCACTGGCACTCTTAAGTACACTTTTAAGCTGCATACCGCTGATGTTCAGCACGTAGCATTCAGTGCTGACGGGAGAACACTTGCGAGTTGGAGCTATGACCATATCCTATATCTCTGGGATGTCACCACAGGAAAACACAAGAAAACGATAGTAGGACATTTAGCTGCAATCGCTTGTTTGTCATTTAATATTGATGGGACTATGCTTGCTATTGGTGCTTCCAAAGAGGTTCAACTGTGGGACGCAATTGAAGGTATACACCAGAAAACCTTAATGGGTCATAAAGGATCTGTTGATTGCTTAGCGTTCAACCCTAATGGACGAACGCTCGCAAGTGGAAGTGTAGATGAGACTGTCCGTATCTGGGATGCTGTCACAGGTAGGCGTAAGAAAGTCATAAAGGGGCATGTCTCTGAGAAAGATATTTATTCTCATATCAGGAGTGTGGCGTTCAGTCCGAATGGAAAAATTCTTGCTAGTGCAAGCAACGACAGGACAATCCGATTGTGGAATGCTGCTACTGGGAGACACAAGAAAACTTTATCAGGACATACAGACGCTGTCAGAACGGTTGTATTCAGCCCGGATGGGCGTACCATTGCCAGTGCGGGTGGTGCCGATGATAAGACAGTTCAATTGTGGGATGTTACCACTGGCAAACAAAAGAATGCCCTTACTGGATATATATCTGGTGTTTCTACAGTAGTGTTTAGCCCGGATGGCAGCATCGTTGCAAGTGACGATCAAAATGACGTTAAATTGTGGAATGCTGCTACAGGTGAACTCTTAAATACACTCAACGGACATAAGTCTAGTGTTAAGAGTTTGTCGTTTAATCCCGATGGAAAAACGCTTGCGAGTGGGAGTTGGGATATCACCATCCGCCTATGGGATGTTTCAACAGGAAAACACAAAAAAACGCTCACAGGACATAAGCATTTGGTTTATAGTGTGGCATTCAGCCCCGATGGTAAAACCCTCGCAAGCGCAAGTTTAGATGGCACGGTGCTTGTGTGGGACATCGCATCCCTAACAAACGCAACAGGCGATGCTAAATAATACCAAATCTGATAAATAAAATACCTTGTGAGGCACGGGGACCTTGCGCTACAAATCGGGTTAATTGGGTATAATAGCGCGCAAATATAAATGTTGTACCTGTTTGAGCGGTGTGCATAAATACAAAATATCTTGAATTCTTCTCAAGTATCAGGCATAATAATATTCAACAATTCGACGAGGAAGATTAGCATGGCACGTGTGCCTTTTCAAATTTTATGTGATGAATTTTATCGTGTGCTCGCTACTGTTGGATATACCGATGAGCGAGCGAAATTATGTGCAAGACTCTTTGCTGAAAATCAACGAGATGGTGTATATTCACACGGACTCAATCGCTTTCCTGGGTTTGTCACAGGATTAAAAAGTAAACAGATAGATTTTCGAGCAAAACCGGAGAAAATAGAGAGTTTTGGCGCAATTGAACGGTGGGATGGCAAGATGGGTGTAGGACTTGTCAACGCACACATCTGCATGCAACGCGCTGTCGAAATTGCCGAAGTACACAGCATCGGTTGCGTAGGACTTTCAAACACGAACCACTGGATGCGTGGTGGTGCTTATGGGCTACAGGCTGCAGAAGCAGGATATATTGGCATCTGCTGGACAAATACTACCCGACTTATGCCGCCATGGGGTTCTGCAGAGAAAAAGATCGGAAACAACCCGCTGGCAATTGCTATCCCGCGTGATGAAGGGCACATTCTGCTTGATATGGCGATGAGCCAATATTCAAACGGAAAATTAGAAGTGCTCAGACTACAAGACAAACAACTTCCATTACCGGGCGGTTATGATACTAAGGGAGACCTTACGGTTGAACCTGCAGAGATTCTCGACTCGCAAAGGGCACTTCCAATCGGTTATTGGAAAGGTTCCGGCTTAGCACTAGTGCTTGACACAATGGCTTCTGTTATTTCAGGTGGACAAGCGACACATCAGATTGGAAAACAGAAATCAGAATATGCTGTTTCTCAGGTATTCATCGCTATTAATGCAACAGGGATGATGGGACAAAATGTATTGAACGAAACGGTGGAGGCAATTATCAATGATTTCCATACCGCTACCCCTTTAGATGAAAATGAAAATGTGCGGTATCCAGGGGAAGGTATGTTGCGAACACGACAAGAGAGTCTTGAAAAGGGTGTCCTTGTAGACGCAGCACAATGGCAAGCATTGTTGGAAATGAATAGAAACGAGGGACACTAAGACCACATTAACTTGATTAGAAGTCTTTTGATATAGTACACGGTTGCGAGGCACGGGGACCTCGCGCTACAAATCGCGGTAATTGGGTATAATACTAAATTGACTTGATTCCAATCTATCGGGTGCGGTTAGGGAACCGCACCATAGGCGTCAATTTAGTGGTTTTCCGTGTCCGAGAAACCCTCTTTAGTCCCGTAGGGACGATATGTTTATAGCAACGAAAGCACCCACAACTCTTTAGCCCCAGCGGGGCGATAGGTGTATAGAAAAAGTGATACCCACAACTCTTTAGCCCCAGCGGGGCGACAGGTATATAGAAAACGGTGTCCAACAGTCTCTTGAACCCCAGCGGGGTGACAGGTGTCTGACAACATGTGCCCATATACACCTTTCGCCCCTCTGGGGCTTGAGTTTGGTATGGATCGTGGTCTATACACATTCCGCCCCGCTGGGGCTAAGATATCTAAAATATAGGTTTATTTCCTTAACTTGACGCTAATGGTGCGGTTAGGGAACCGCACCGATAGATTGGAATCCCGTTAATTTGGTATTATACCATTTCTGAATGATGGCATCACATTAGCAAAAAACGCGTTTGTCCTCGCGCAATTCACGCGCCTCTTGCACGCTTGCCTGAATGGGAAACCCAAAATCTTATAATGATATTTTATTTTTCAGAAATGGTATTAGGTGTTAATCTCTTCCACAAGAAAAAAGGGCGAATACCTGCCTTTTCCGCTTGCACGCGACAGTTCGTTACACCCAGCAATAGCACTTTACTACTGGAATCGTTGTATTGCCCTACCACATTTCAAGCCATTGTGCAAGGGTTGTCACGGGTTGCGTTTGACTGCGGATAACCCACTTAAAATCGGGGTCTTTCCAATAGATTGCCCCCGGATGGTCGCCATCTCGAAGATAACGGATGTCAATTGCCCATCGGACAATCTCGCTTGTAGTGTGCGGTAAGGAACGGTGGAGCGTAAGGTTATTGAACACCAACGCATCCCCTATCTCCATAGGACAGGTTACAACACGAGAGTCCTCTACAAGATTGTCCATCACCTCAAGAAACTTACCTTCTCGGTTTTCAGTATGATGGTCAACCACACCTAACCGATGTGAGCCAGCAACCACCTGTAAACAGCCGTTGTTCTCATCTACAGGCACAAGCGGAATCCATGCAGTTGGGATGAGTGATTCTTCACTGACTGTACCGAAATATCCGCTGTCTTGGTGCCACGGGACAACTGTCAATTGCTGACCGGGCAGTTTAGGACGCGCATTGAAGACAGGATGTCCAATAACGTCAGTTCCTGTGAGTTGACCGATTGCATCTACGAGAGGTCCGGCATAGTGCAGATCGAAAATTTCAGATGTCGCAATTTGTCCACGCCAAGACCGACCGAAGCGGTTAGCATGCTCTCCAGCGACTTGCAAGAACCGTGTTTCAAATGGGAGTTCTACCCCTTCATCTTCAACGACTCCTTGATCTTTCAATTGGCGAATTATGCCATCAACGACGCATGCGAACCTGTCGCGAACACCATTGATAGCAGACTCTGGGACAACGTCTTTCAGTAGCAAATATCCATCATTTTCCCATTGCTGCATCTGTTCGGGAGAAAGCGGGGTTGGTTGTTTTTGATCGTTTTTCATTTTGTTAAAATTAAAATAAAGTGAGAGTAGAGGTTAAATTCATTTAGCCAAGTAATTCAACAATAATTGTGGAAATAATAACATATTTAACAGAAAAAGTCAAAAACAGAATCTTATAGCCAGGGCTATTTAGTTCTCCGAATACTTAGATTTTCAATCTAAGACTCTCCGCTGTAGGAGCGATCTCCGAATCGCGACTTTTCGAATAAAATGGACAAAAAGCCTAAAACTAAATAACCCTGCTGTGAAGACAGGGCTATTTAGTTCTCCGAATACTTAGATTTTCAATCTAAGACTCTCCGCTGTAGGAGCGATCTCCGAATCGCGACTTTTCGAATAAAATGGACAAAAAGCCTAAAACTAAATAACCCTGTCTTATAGCGTTGACATTTCTGCAAGAAAATGATACCCTACACGTCAAGGAGGACATATCATGGCAACTTTGACGCAAACCGAAAACCGTATTAGACCACTCTATATTGATGGATACACGCATCAACTGAGTTACGCACCCGGTGAGGAAATTGCGTTCCATGTCTCAACGAGTGCGGGGAACTACGCTCTGGAAATTGCACGCATCGGTGCGACACGCGAGGTTGTATTCAACGAATCGGGACTTCCCGGTGAGGCACAACCTATTCCCGAAAATGCATCATCACACGGGTGTGGCTGGAATGCTACGTTCACATTTGAGGTGCCAGAGACATGGCAGAGCGGATATTATGAAGGCACACTCCGCGCGACAGATGGTGATGGCGACCCTATCTATAGAAACCATCGCATAGCTGAAAGTTCACTGTTTTTCATTGTTCGTCCCGCGAAGCCAGGAGCAAATACTCGTATTCTTCTCCAACTCTCCACCAACACCTATAACGCTTACAATAATTGGGGAGGTTTTAGTCTTTACGGGTTTCACGGGCAGAGTAAAATACAGGGCAATCAGGTTTCATTCGACCGACCCACTGGTGGTATCTTCAGAATTTGGGAACTGCCTTTTATTGTTTGGGCAGAGCAGAACGGATATACGCTTGACTATGCAGTGAATAGCGATCTTGAGTTCCATCCCGAAATGTTGGCGCATTATAAACTTGTGTTGAGTGTTGGGCATGACGAATATTGGTCTGCACCAATGCGTGACAATCTTGAGGCGTTTATCGCGAATGGCGGAAACGTAGCCTTCTTTAGCGGAAATTCTGTGTGTTGGCAGGTGCGTTCTGAAGACAACGGACGTGCCCTCGTCTGTTGGAAACAAAGTTACAACCAAGACCCTGTTTACAAAACTGATGATTACAGCACCCTCAGCACTTTGTGGAGTCACTATCTCGTGAATCGTCCTGAGAACCAGTTAACTGGTGTTGGTTTCCTTCAAGGTGGTTATCACTTAAGTCATGGGCAATTTATGGATGGTTCTGGTGCATATACAGTTCATCATCCGGAGCATTGGGTATTTGAAGGCACAAACTTGGCAAGAGACGACACGTTCGGTGGGGATCATACCGTTGTAGGCTACGAATGTGATGGCTGTGAATTTATTCTGGTAGATGATTTACCGGTACCTACCTATCGCGATGGTACACCTGAAAGATTTACGATTCTCGCAACTGCACCTGTTCGTTGGCATCCGGATGATTGCGAATGGTATGAACGTTGGGAACAAGGACATACCGGTGCCGCAACAATGGGTATCTACAAAAAAGGTGGAACAGTCTTCACTGCTGCCACGACGGACTGGTCACACGGATTGGCAGGTGGGGATACAGTTGTTGAACAGATTACGCATAATGTTTTGCAACGGCTTTCGGGATAAGTAGTCACAGGGATGGCTTGTATTGGATATGCACTGATATAATATTTGTAGCCGGACGCGGTGCATTGTTTAAATCGTATACGATTAGATACTTCGTCAGCCTGCAAACAAGGTTCCTTCTATACTAGCGTGGTAATTTGCCTACATAGTTTCTTCTAGTGTTATTTTCTATTTATCCACTTATTTAGTTTCTCTCGGTAAGACCTGATGTAAGGTATATGATTTTTGTGCTCCTCAAGGAATTGACCGCAATATTTTTTACCATATAGTGTTACAATCAGACAGAGCAATAAAGTCACTGGACAATCGGCAGGCAAAGGGAAAGAAGGCTGTGAATCGGGAAGCCAATTTGGACATGTAATTTGCAATTTGTTTTTCAGTTTGCTGTCAAGTTTTCGAACGAGTTGTGCGTGGTAGAAATCGTGAATTCCATCATTGACAGTCGCACCTGAATTCTGATCCATGCTGCCCGGCGTTTCCATACGAAACCCAATCCCGTAAAATTCATCGGTTGTTTGGTTTTTCTCAAGACAAATTAACATGACTCTGAATTGTGCAATACTTCGCGTTTCATTCAATTTGCATTTTAAGGACAAGATTGGAACAAAATAATCATCTTTTTCCAATGGTGGCAAGTATAAAACCTTTCCCCATTGCGAAAAATTCACTTCACAGGTTTTGAATAGATTTTTTATATCTGGAAGCGTTATAGGCGGTAACTTTTTTGAGGCGGTTTGGTAAGTTTCTAATGCTGGAGAGGATAAGTTCTGCCGTACAGATTCTTGCTCTTTACATAGAGGAATGAGGATACTTTTCAAAGTGGTGATTGTTTTTTTCATTGCGTTTTTTTGATAAAAATTCACAGCGCGAACCGGAACCTGGGTCGATAATCAACTTCCTTGAAGCCTTTAGCAAACCTTTGAGTAAATGGTGAAACAGTATCAGCAAGGAACTCTTTACAGTCTTTTTGATGGTAGAAGCGGGAAGCGTCTTCGCAAAACACCCAGTTGGATTTCTCGGTCAGCCAAGGATCTTTTACTTCTTTAATGGCTTCGCATTCGCGTAGTTTATCCCAAAACCAGACGGGTCGCGAAATCCAATGGACTTTGTCAGATCTGCCAAATCTATAACACTCAATCAAATTTGTATCCAATCCCAATTCCTCGTGTCCTACCAGTTGTGCTGTTTTGTTCCAAGTTCCGATTTCTTCCTTATCATCGGTAATTATACTTGAATACCTTGAGACCAGATGCGGTGCGTCTACTAGAATGTTTTGCTCCGGCAGAGCAAGACTCTCCAACCATTTTGATATTCTGGCAGCTCCAATTCTCGCCAAGATGTGATCATTGATATTAATACTGTTTTTTAACTTTCCCGTATCCTTAGAGTTTAAGCCGTTCCAAGATTCTGTTACAAAATCCCGAAACGTCACTTGATCGGGTTCTTTTAGTGTGTTCTGTCCAATGAATTGAACAATTACATGAGGCAGCAACTGAAACAATTCAAGGTCAAAACCTACAATTTTG
The DNA here is from genome assembly GCA_965237835.1 of Candidatus Poribacteria bacterium. Taxonomy (GTDB): domain Bacteria; phylum Poribacteria; class WGA-4E; order WGA-4E; family WGA-3G; genus MSPOR6. The sequence goes on from OZ250160.1 coordinate 5,324,644, forward strand.
TAAATGGGTTTGTCCAAATTATCTTTAACTTTTTTGACCTTTTCATCAAAATTATCTAGAGAATTGGATAAATTGGGCCAGGACCACGGTCTGTACCCTCGTCTAGAACCACCCCAGTCACCTCTCCAGAGATCAGGATTACTTAGCTGATCTTCCCCTAAATTCAGGTCCGCGAATGATTCTGGATCTCCTCTCAAAGTCAGGTCGAAAGGGTTACTACCATATTGATTTAAACCAACAATCAACTTACAACGCGAAAAGCATCGAACAAGATAGGCGATAATCTCACCCGTTAGATATCCTGTCGGAGATTCCTCCACTTGACTCCCTAACAAATCGTAATCAATGATAAAAATTGATGCATCATCAATCTTTTCCCCGCCATCCTTGGGACTTCCTTCCAGGCATACTGCTTTATTCTTCCGAAACTCAATTCGCCTTTTCTGCAACGCTTCTATCGCGTCTTGGAATTCATCATCTTTCAGGGATATAACATCAAAGTTGTCGCTTTGATCTGCTTTGTCAAGACCCTTCTTCAATTTACCCTTAAATTGGTTTGTGCGTTGACGTTCATCATCGTATATCAAAATTTTCTTCTTCATTTGGTTTCCCTCCACTGAATTGAGAAAGCGGTTTTAAATCCTTTTTGTGGCTCAACGAATCGGACATGACAACCAATATTATCCGCAACTAATTGAACAATTGTAAGTCCGAGTCCAGTGCCGCCGTAGCCAAGTGCTTTCCTTTCCGGTGATATTTTTGATTCCCTTTCAAAAGGTTTGAAAAACTTCTCAGCGTTATCAAGATTTATCCCATATCCAGTATCCTGGATGAGAATTTTATGGTTTTTATCATGAGAACGAGAACTGATATGTAGCAAACGTTTAGGTGAATCAAGCATTGCAGTGAAAGCATTGATGAAAATATTTTGAAAGATGGCACCCCATTCAGCATATGAGGCCTTAGGGAGACGTAAGTTGCCATCAATTTGACTATAATCAACCTTAGTGTCCCTTGCCAAGAAATGCGTTTGATTGGTAATGTCTTCAATCACTACCCTTGCACGTAAGTTGTGCCGCAATTGCGTATTCTCGGTGTCAGCGATGTAGTCAAACAGGAGATTCGTCGCCTTTGCTCTTTTGAGCCATGATGCTAAGTCCGCGCTCAACGACTGTAGATTTTTCTGGAGTTCAGGACTCATCGTTTCAATGTTTTTCATTCTATTAATTGTATTTTCAATGTAAGCGAATTGTTTTTTCAATTCATGCTGGTAGGATAGTGCAGAAATACCTGCTGTAGCAAGGGAGGCAAGCATTCCCATTTGTTCAAGAACAAGTTCCTGTTCATTCTTGACGGCAATTGTTACTTCTTGTACTTCATTATAAATATCTTTGTAGATTTCTTTAGGGATATCGGATTCGTATGCTTCTAACACTTTCTCAACACGGTCAAATTTCAATGATATTGGTTCAGTGGATGTCTCTTGTTTTTTTTCTTCTATTTTTCTCCTTGTAGTTTCATTTGCGTACCAATCAAAAGCAAAACGAATCGTTTTTTTCAGATCCTCATAAGCAGTGGTTTCAGTTAGACGGTCCCGCGTGACCATAATATTAAGATTAGGTTCATTGGAAGTATTGACGTTGACAACCCCAAGAACGCGACCGAGAGTTGGTAGATTGTGTAACGCCTTGGGAAATTTCTGGATGTTTTCAGGAAGAAGTTTGGATACAGTTTGTCTATGCGAATGATCATACTCCAACTTCAACCAGTCACTTTCCGACAAACCATAATATGGGAGGCGAAACCCCCCATCATAGACGTGAACTCCACCGTGGTCCGAAAAATATTTACGAGCTTCATCAACTTTGATCCCGAATTTTTGTTTTCCCCGTAAATTATAAATACGTATTTCAAAATGGCAAGTGTTGAGGTTTTTTGTTTTGTCGAATTTTCGATTGTTGTGAGGAAAATCAGCAATTTTGTATTTATGGGTTATCGTATCTTCACCTGGGAACTCTAAGGAAAGAGTCACTTCTCCACTACTATTCTTACCAACAAGTCGAGCAATCCAGATACCCTTTACCGCATTCATTTGGCTTACAAATTCCTTTTCAAAATCCTGACGAGTTGATTGAAAACGGATTCTAAAGTGATCTTTTGGATTGTCCAAAGAAGATAAAGTCGAACCAAAAGGAGGTTGAAGCCACCATATCTCTGAAGCTAAATCGCGGATCGAACCACTATCCCACGCATGTTTAAGTCCTTCTAAGATAATTGAAGTACCCTGGGTAATCGGTCTATCTGAATCATTCAGATTATACTCAATCTTCACTTTAGTAAGCTCATTTTCATCTTTTATTGCCTCTTCCCAGTTAATTGCTGCTTGAAGCCAATCAACACTTTTCTTCTTTGGAACGGTTTTAATTTCAAGTTTATTCGCGAGGAATTGAACTGCCAAACGACCTACACCTTTTGAACCGGTCATTGGGCGTTCTAAGTTTCTTGAATGTATTTTCTCCCTTTTATGAGTTGTTCCGATACGCATCCAGAAATTTTCAAAGTCTTCAAGAGTCATGCCATGGCCGTTGTCATGAATTTCAATTTGGTCTTCATCCGGTAGGAACTTAATCGTTACCTCTGTTGCATCAGCATCATAACTGTTTTTTATCAACTCAGCTAATGCGACGTGAGGTTTACCAACAAGTCTTTCTCCGAGTTCTCTCAACAGTTCAGCATCAACTTTAAAATAAAGAATACCCATTGTTTTATCCTTCACATTCGCTGATATATTTCATAAGGTGACGTTTGATACTTTTTGCAATGACTCGTGCTAATTTAACAGGCACTGCATTTCCAATGAAACGACTAATAGTTGTCACATGGTGCGGATCATTTGGAGGGACAAATTTATAGTTGTCTGGAAACGTCTGGAGACGTGCAGCCTCTCTAACTGATAGTCCTCGATCTTGTTCAGGATGTCCGAACCTGCCATTTCCAAACCCAAAACAATTAGTTGTAAGTGTTGGAGATGGAGCATCCCATTCCATTCTTCCATAAATTGATGTGTAACCATTGCCTTTTTCTGTTTGATGACATTTAGCAACTAATTCAGATGGCCAGTCCATCCAAGTACCACCTGGCTTTGATGCTCTAATTCTTTGTAAATTTAGTTTAGATAGTCCAGCAGACTTATGGTAAGGGTCTTTCTGACTTGTTTGACCCGCTTCAATTGGTTCCAAATCAAAAATCACATCCCGAACACTCTTATAGTTGTCCTGTGTATAAGTTGGTTCCAAAAGTTCAATTTTGCCATATTTAGAAGCGAGGAGAACAAGACGTTTTCGGGTTTGAGGTATACCATAATTCGGACAGAATACCTTGGGATATGAAGCCACTTCATAACCTTCGCTTTTCAAACGTTCCACAAAATCCAGATATATTTTCCCTTTTCTGAAAGATGTCAAAGTGGGAACGTTTTCCATTGAAACAATATCAGGCTTAATTTCTGAAATAAAATCAGAGAAATTGGAAAGCAATTTCCATTTACCATCATGGTGCCTCATGCCTTTGTTATATGCAGAAAAGGGTTGGCAGGGTGCACATCCAATTAATATTTTAACGTGATCTTCTGGGTACAGTTGCACAAGTTCGGACACTTTCACGTCTTCAATTTTCTTATCAATAAAAATAGAACCGTGATTATTGGTTTCATAAGCATACTTGCAGGATTTATTGGCATCCAATCCAGCAACAACGTTAAAACCTTCTAAAACAAATCCGTGAGTTAAAGCACCCGCACCGCAGAACAAATCTATAACTGAGTAGTTTTTCATGACTTTTTAGTACTCACCAATTTTAAAACGGTGAGTGATGAAGAATATAGGTTATTAATTCCTAATTGGAATTTTTCACATTTTCCTCAAATACTGTTCTTTATTTCACTTTCTACCGTTTATTATATTTTTGAAATGTTGTTAGACAACAATATAGTACCATTTTACGGAAAATTACACCTTTTGTCAATGTTTATCCGATAACAAATTTTATTAATGTCAAATTTTATTAATGTAAATAGTATTTTAACATATAGTTGAACAAAATTCAAAATTTTCGTTCATTATAATGTACTTTATACAATTGCCCGATATCAATGTAATTGTTTGAATTCTGTTGTTAATCTATCTTCGCAACAATGGGCATCTACACAAAAGTTGGCACCGTCTTTACTGCTGCTACCACGGACTGGTCACATGGATTGGCAGGTGAGGATGCAGTTGTGGAACGGATCACGCATAACATACTAAAACGTCTGACGTAACTCTTGAAATACGATATGTGCTACCGCAAAGAATATGACAAAGAAGTTATATGTAGCAATAATCCATCTTTTGATATTTGTCATCATGTATGTTATACTATCTAATACCATTTCTGGAAAATAACTTTTCATTTCAAATAATCTGTTCGTAGTAGCACAATTCATTGCCAAATGCGCTTTTGGCATTTGGCGTCTCTTACATTCTTTTTCTGTTGAAAATTCATTACCCTATAGAGCACTAAATGGTACATTGTATTTCAAAATTGATATAACAAAACGTTGAACCGCCGGTTTGACGTTTCCCAACATGGAGTATGAGATGTCTGATGCCCATCCTAATATCGTGTTAATCACTACCGACCAACAACGTGGCGACTGTTTGGGTCTGGATCCTGACGGTCCCAACTGTCTGCAAACACCGAACTTAGACTGGCTCGGTCGTTCTGGCACCCATTTCCGCCGCGGGTACGCCGAATGCCCGAGTTGTATTCCTGCCCGGCGTGGTATAATGACCGGTACCGCACCTGCCGCCAACGGAGTAGTTGGATATAGAGGCGCGCAGTGGAACCCGCCCCATACGCTGGCTGGTGAATTATCCGCAGCCGGTTATCAAACCGAGATGATCGGCAAACTACACCTAACCCCATCGCGCAAGCGATACGGTTTCCATCACCTCCAGTTAGCTGATGCCACACGCGGAAACGACAACGACTACGTCGAGTGGTTGCGGCAATACCACAGGCGTAACGAAGTTGAACCCGGGGTAGCACACGGTATCTCTGTCAACGGATGGGTTGGTCGTCCGCATCACCTACCCGAAGAACAGATGCACACCTTTTGGTGTATTGACCGCGCCCTCAATTTCCTCCAAAAACGCGACCCGACGGTGCCTTTTTTCCTCAACATCTCCTTTGTAGACCCGCATCCACCGCTGACACCACCAGCACACTATTACCAACGCTACATCCAGCGGGATCTTCCACCACCCGTAGTCGGCGACTGGGCTCCCCAATTTGAAAGTGCTCAGAAAGGGTTGAATCCAAATGCTTGGGAAATTAGCCTTGACAGCCACGATATGCGCTGTGCCCGTGCTGCCTATTACGGGATGATTAATTTCATTGACGATCAGATCGGACGTCTGAGCCAGTCCGCCGGTGGGTTGAATGACTGCCTTCTTATTTTCACTTCAGACCACGGTGAAATGCTGGGCGATCACAACCTATTCCGTAAAACCTTTCCTTATGAAGCCTCTGCCCGAGTGCCTTTTCTAATACGCGCACCAGCAAGATGGGGTTATCCGAAGGAATCCATCTGCCAAAGTCCTGTCGGCTTGCAGGACATCATGCCCACTATTCTCGACGCTGCAAAGATTGAGATTCCCAGTACCTGTACCGGTAAAAGTCTACTACCCATCATGCAAGGTGATACGGACCGGGTGCGGGATTGTCTACACGGTGAGCACGCCGGTTGTTATGACTACGAGCACGGCAACCACTATGTGACTGATGGACACCACAAATACATCTGGTATTCCCAAACCGGCAGAGAACATCTCTTTAATCTACAGGATGATCCGCACGAAACACACGATTTGGCGAGCCAGAACGACGCTGAAACTCGCTTAACGCCCTGGCGGAACCGCCTAATTGAGTTCCTCCGCGACCGTCCTGAAGGTTTTACTGATGGCAAAAGCCTCATAGCAGGACAAACCCATAATGCTCTGCTGCCGGACTATCAACCTGATGCCACGTATCCTTATTTATGAAACTTCTGCTTAGGGAAAAGCCTTAAATTCTATTGCGTATTCGGTGATGGCGTGCTATCCTATTTAGTATGGACAAGGAAACACCAACCTCCTCAGCGATGCACGCCCCCGGTGCTGTCCTCTTAATCTCCTGCTACGAACTTGGACACCGACCAATGGGACTTACGCGTCCACTCAGCGCGCTTGAAGCTGCCGGATTTTCTCCGGATGCAATTGACATTGCTGTTGAACCGATGGACGCTGAAAAAGTCAAAAGTGCACGGTTTATCGGTATTTCTGTTCCGATGCATACTGCTTTGCGGCTTGGTGTTCACCTTCTCCAACGAATTCGCGACCTCAATCCAAATGCTTCAATATGCATGTATGGACTTTACGCGGAACTTAATGCTGACTATTTGCTTTCACACGGAGTTGATTCTTGCATCAGTGGCGATGCTTCAATACAACTTGTTGGGTTGGTGCAATCCGTTGTAGAAGAAAAACAGACTGAGGCACGAGGACTTCGCCCTAAAATCGTCAAAAACGAGAAACTACCCACCTTAGAAAATTATGCACAATTTGAGGATAACGGTGAGGTGCGAACCGTCGGGTATACAGAGACAACGCACGGATGTAAGCATCTTTGCACACACTGTCCTATTCCACCTGTCTATGATGGCAAGTTTTTCGCCATCCAGAGAGAGACAGTGCTTGAAGAAATTCGGAAACAGGTGGCAGAAGGTGCAACCCATATTACGTTCGGTGATCCAGATTTTCTCAACGGACCGATGCACGGACTTCGCATTCTTCGCGCCATGCACGAAACTTTTCCTAACCTTACTTTTGACTTTACAACTAAGATTGAGCATATTCTTAAACACAGAAAACACTTTGCTGAATTCGCAAAACTTGGATGCAGGTTCATCATCTCCGCAGTAGAATCGCTAAGCGAAACAGTGTTAACGATTTTGGAAAAACATCACACGCGTGCAGATGTTGAAACAGCAATTGAGATCGTTCATAGCACAGGTATCGCACTGCGCCCAACATGGGTGCCGTTCACACCGTGGACAACCTTAGACGACTATCTTGAAATCCTTGAATTTGTTGACACACATCGTCTAATCTATCATGTTGATCCTGTGCAGTATGCAGTTCGGTTACTAATTCCACCCAGTTCGTATTTACTCAATCGCCCTGAAACGAAAGTACTTTCCCTTACACTCAATGAAACCGCCTTCAGTTATATTTGGGCACACCCCGACCCACGCATGGATGAACTCCATAAAACGGTCAACACACTTGTAGAAAATGACGCGCGAGCCGATGTTGATGCACTTAAAACATTTTATCGGATATGGGAACTTGCTGCCGATATGCAAGGGTCTGCTATGCCTAAACGGAACAAAACAACACATCTATCCGCGCCACGAATTACAGAAGCATGGTTTTGCTGAGCAGAACCTACCGAGGGGCAGTTCGCTCCGATTAAGGTTTAGTTTGTCAGGGCAAATATTTCCAAACGCTTACAATAGGAGGCTGAAACAGTGAAAAAGTTGTTTACGACGTTTACACTATTTTTCTTTGTGACATTGTGTTTAAGACCAACCTTCGCGCAATATGAACCCTACACACAAATAGGTTTACCAGAAGGTGCAATTGCCCGTTTCGGAAAAGGATATATTCAGGGAATAGAATATTCTCCTGATGGCACTCGACTTGCTGTTACAACTGCAATAGGTGTTTGGATATACGATACACAGACAGGAGAAGAGCTTAACTTAATAACAGGAGGACATACAGATAGAGTCTATTCTGCAGCGTATTCTCCAGATGGAAAAATAATCGCAACGGGCAGTTGGGACGATACTTTACGGTTATGGGACACACGCACAGGAAAAAATATAAAAACATTCAAAGGATATACTTTTGGAATTTCTTCAGTCGCATATTCACCGGATGGCAGCACAATCGCCATTCACAACTTTAGAAAGCATACTATAGAACTATTAAATGCACATACAGGAAAACACCTAAAAACACTCATTGGACATGAAGATCCTAGTGCCTTATACGAAGGACATCCTGACGCGTCTATCGCCTCATTTACGTATTCGCCGGATGGCAAAACAATCGTGAGTGGTGGCGGGGACAAAACAGTACGATTGTGGAATGTACACTCAGGAGAAAACATAAGAACACTTACTGGACATATAGAAGCGGTCCGTGCTGTTGCGTATTCACCGGATGGTGATACTATTGTGAGTGCAAGCAGGGACAAGACGGTACGATTATGGGATGCACACACAGGAGAAAACATAAAAACACTCAAAGGTCATAAGGACATCATCGTTTCAGTTGCTTATTCACCTGATAGCAACATTATAGTCTCCGGTGGTTGGGATGGCATGTTGCATCGATGGGATGCACAAACGGGACAACCATTAAAGACTTATGAAGTATACACAGGTGCCCTCTATTTCGCACGTGGACATGGAGGTGCCATCACACACACTGCATATTCACCGGATGATAAAACAATCGCTACTGCTGGTGCGGATGGAACAATGAAGTGGTGGGATGCACATACTGGAGATAACATAAATACATTTACAGAATATGTAAGTGGTTCTCGGGCCATAATTTACTCACCCGATGGTAAAACAATCGCAGTTACTGCAGGAGGAAAGGTAAATCTATGGGATGCATCAGGTAAACACTTAAAAACATTGACAGGACATAAAGGATATGTTACAAGCATAAGGTTTTCTCCTAATGGACAGACACTTATTACTGGTGGTAGTGCTGATAAGACAGTAAAATATTGGAATATACACACCGGAGAAAACATAGATACACTCAATAGCAGGAAGCAGCAGTTGTGGGATACGGATACAAGAGAATATTTGAAAACGTTTGACGATGATGTGTACGGAAGAAGATGGTTTGTTTTTTCTCCAGATAGGAAAATCCTTGCAACCCGTTTTAATGATTCAGTCCGGCTACATGATGTACACAAAGGAAACATCATCCAAATTCTGATTGGACATACAGGTCGTCCTCAACGAGGAGTTTTTTCTTCAGATAGTAGTAAGATCATAACTTATGCTAAAGACAATACGGTGCGTTTATGGGACACTAACACAGGTAAAAATATAAAAACCCTTACCACAACTGAAGCACCTGTTTCTGTTATGTACCCCGTAAATGGTGACCCATTAGCAATTTCCGTAAAAAATGACTCCGTTTCAATATGGAATATCGCAAAAGCAAAACATTTAAGAACAGTAAAAACTTCAGCACCATCATTTTTTGGAATAGGGAAACCCAGAAAATCTTTGGGACAATCACCCCATCATATACGAAAGGCTATGTTTTCACCCAACGGTGAAACGCTGGTAATCATCAAACATGATGAAACCGTACAACTGTTGAATGTCAACAAAGGAAAGCGAATAGGAAAACTAATAAAACCTCTCAATGATGATCCATCGAAGAAAGGTACCGCTTGGGTAAAGTACTCTCCAGATGGTAAAACATTCCTAACGACGCAAATAGGTAATTTTGGTGGGACACCTCGGTTGTGGGATGCTAAAACAGGTAAGCACCTAAAAACACTAAAAGGGCATACCTATTGTAGAAATTCATTTTTTTCACCCGATAGCAAAATAATCACAACGAGACATGATGATGGTACGCTCATACTATGGGATGTCCCCACGCGATAAGCATGTAAACTTGATTTCATCAGTAACAAAAGGAGAATATATGTCAGAACAATTACAAGAACTACTCGATTTGGAAACTGCACCTATTACAGTAACGTTTCACGACACACCACCGGATGATGTTCCCCGCGTGAAAAAAGTTGAAGCCTCCGGCTGCACTTATTGGAAGCGCGCATCAGAGGGCAAAACCTTCTACACCGAAGCGTCCGACCACTATAACTGTCCGATTGGGTGTTTTACACACAACGTTGAATTACCAGACGCACAAATGACGGAGTTGGAAAATACCCTTAACTTGATGGGTGAACTCGGTTATATTAGTATGGACGAGGTACCTGGCATTCCGCGGCGAGAAAATCCGTTCCAGAATGCAGTTTACTCCCCTTTGGCAGATACACAAGACATTCCGGATGTTGTTATTGTCTCTGGCACACCGAAACAGATGATGCTATTAGCGGAATCTGCAACCGCTGCGGGAATCGGCACCGAAAACGGTGTGATGGGTAGACCGACTTGTGCTATTGTCCCTGCTGTCATTCAATCTGGTAAAGGTGCAAGTAGTTTAGGGTGCATCGGCAACCGCGTTTATACCGCACTCTCTGACGACGATTTCTACTTCGCCTTTCCGGGAGAACACATTCACACTATTGTTGATAAGTTATGGATGATTGTGAATGCTAACCGTGAGTTGGAACAATACCACCAGCAACGCCAAGCGGAAATTTAAATGAAAAGCGTTGCTGTGATTACAGGTGCGGCGAGTGGCATCGGACGTGGGATGGCAAAACGGTTCGCTGCGGAAGGAATGTCGGTTGTCCTTGCAGATATTGAAGTAGAGCCGTTAGCAAAACTTGAGACTGACCTGCGCGCTACAGGCGCAACTGTTCTTGCTGTTAGAACAGATGTATTGAACGCAGACGATATTGAAAACCTTGCTGTGCAAACATTAGATACTTTTGGTGCGGTTCATATTCTCTGTAACAATGCAGGTGTTGTTTGCAGTCGTCCTATCTGGGAACATACCCTCGCCGATTGGGAATGGGTTTTGGGTGTTAACCTGTGGGGTGTGATACACGGCATCCGTGCGTTTGTTCCACGCATGCTCACACAAGAGACCGAGTGTCATATTGTCAACACCGCTTCTATCCTCGGTTTAGTGCGAGGTCCGGGTGAAGGTATCTATAAGGTAAGCAAGCACGGCGTAGTAGCACTTTCAGAAACCCTTGCCGATGAATTGGCGCAAAAGGGATCACAGATTCAGGTGCATGTATTGTGTCCTGGATGGGTGCGAACAGGTATATTAGACGCTGATCGAAACCGTCCGAATACATTGCAAAATCTATCAGAGAAATCGCATCATCACCAAGTTGCTGGCGATTCTCGGAATGTTCAGGCTGAGATGGAAGCGGGCATGTCCCCTGCAGAAGTAGCGGATCATGTATACAATGCTATCCAGACCGGCACCTTCTACATTCACACACATCCTGAACACAAAACGTGGGTTCGTGAACGTATGGAAGGCATTCTTGAATAGCAGGTATCCGATCTTGAGGTAATTTCGTATTATCCCCAATTAGCAGTATTTGTCCTATTTTCTGGACGGTAGGAGCGGTTTCCTAACCGCAAGCGATCCCCAACACGGTAGGTGCGGTTTCCTAACCGAACCTTTTTGTATCAACATCTCAAATAACGCAAAGGACGAGAATATCAGTGTTCGTAGTCGCGCAATTCATTGCGCCTCTTTTCTTTGAATGTCCGAGGCGCAATGAATTGCGCGACTACAAACGAGTTCTTTCCTTAAATTGACGCTTATGGTGCGGTTTCCTAACCGAACCGATAGATTGGAATCCCGTTAATTTGGTCCAATATACCCTCTTCATTGGACAAAAACAAGGTAATTATAGGTTCTACTATAAAATTCACTTCGGGATGCGTCGTACCCACAACAACAATGCAACATTCATTGCTCCAACGAAACCGAATACATAAGATTGAATACCAGCCAACTTTGCCGTTGATTCAATTAAGATAATTCCCACGATGGGTAAGCCAAGTGAAATACAAGTGAAATATGTCAAACTTTTCGCACCTTTTGCTTCCCAGAACGTTATCTCACGCCTCAAAACTTGTAGATAAGATTTTTCCCACAGTCGTGATGTCCACTTCCCCTGCATAAACCCGAGCACAATTCCAAAGGCATATCCGAAACTTGACCAACGTAGATCAATTTGTTCGTTTGAAATTACTGTGACCCATAACACCTCACCGAGAAATGTAAGTATGATGAATGCCCAAAAGACAGGCAATTGCATATAGAAAGGCAGTAACCGTCGTGATAATTTATTCCGCATCAAAAGTTCGCTTTCGCATAATCAACAGCATTTTTGAAAATCGCGAGACCATCACCTTCATCGGGAAGATCCTCTCGTGTCCAACGCGGATGGTTCCATTTTGTTAGAAACCTTTCAGGATGCGGCATCAAGCCAAAAATTTTACCTGTAACATCACAGATTCCAGCAATATCCGCATCAGAACCGTTCGGATTGTGCGGATACGCAGTTCTATCTGAAGATGGTTTTAAACTACTCACATATCGGAACACAATCTGCTGGTTTGATTCTAATTCTTCTAAAACATCGGGTGGGGCAGTAAATCTGCCTTCTGCATGTGCTACAGGGAGATAGAGATGTGTTTTAATTCCTTTTGTGAATACACACGGACTCTGTTGTGTGTCCAATTCGACCCAACGGCATTCAAATTTTGCTGATGTATTCATAGCCAAAGTAGCACGCTGCGTGATCTCCGTGTTATCGTCTGAACTACCGTTATCTACTCCCGGCAGCAAACCTGTCCGAACAAGCACCTGAAACCCGTTGCATATCCCAATTATCAGTTTATTATCAGTGACAAACTGATTGAGAACCTTACTCAGTTTATGTTTCATCTCTACCGCAAGCAGAATACCGGCTGCAATATCATCACCGTAAGAGAATCCACCTGGAATCGCAAGAATATGATAATCGGATAGATTTACCTTATCAGCAATGAGGTGTTGAATGTGGACTAATGCCGTTTCCGCACCAGCGAGTTGAAAAGCCGCATCTGTTTCAGCATCGCAGTTCGTTCCCGCTGTCCGTAAGATAAGTACCTTAGGTTTCATTTTTTCTCCCTTCAACAAATAAAACACATGTGTTGCTAAAAGGTTACGAATGCAACGGAGTTTGCCATGCAGATTTGAGGTTATCTATTGAAGTATCCACAATTCGCTTGCCTGTTAATCCATTGATGACAAATTCCGGTGTTTCTGTAACGGTGCCTAAACAACCAATTGGCACTTCAGCCATGTGATTTTCAAAAGCATCTTGGTGTTGTTGTTCAATTTCGACGATAAAACGGCTATTTGATTCTGAAAATAACAGAAAATCATCAAAAGTAATTTCTTCAACAGTAGGGATATTGCCAAGACTTAATGACATGCCGTAGCCACCCGAAAAAGCCATTTCCGACACAGCAACCCCGATACCGCCTTCAGAACAATCATGACAGGAACGCACCAAACCACTATTGATCGCAGCGCTGAGTGTTTCCATAGTCAACTTTCCCTCACTCGGACGCACAATAGGCGCGGTGTTACCGATAAAATCGTGGATATCGAAGTAGTGAGAACCACCTAATTCAGCATAGGTATTTCCAACAACATAAATCAGATTACGAGGGGATTTCACATCCATAGTAACTGCCTTACGAATATCCGGCAGGACACAGATTGCTGATATGAGTAACGTCGAAGGAATTGCGCGTTGCTCACCGGTTGTTGTATCACGGTATTCATTGTAAAGACTATCTTTCCCAGAGATGAACGGTGTCCCGTAAGCAGTTGCAATGTCATAACATGCCTTCGCCGCACGTACTAACGCACCAAGCCGATCCGGTTTATCAGGGTTTCCCCAACAGAAATTATCCAGCAAAGCCGTCTTTTCAAGTGTTCCGCCGACCGCGACTATATTTCGGAGTGCTTCATCAATTGCAGATGCCGCACTGAGATACGCATCAACATCGCTGTACTTCGGGTTAATACCGTTCGCAACAATGACTGCCTTCCGACTTCCTAAGACTGGTGTCGCAACGCACGCATCGCTCGGTCCGTCATTTTTTACACCAACGAGAGGTTTCACAACAATACCCCCTTGCACCTCGTGATCATACTGACGGATAACAGATTCTTTGCTTGCTATATTTGGACTAGCAAGGAGTTTACAAAGGTCTTCTGTATAGGATTCGGTTTTCTTATCTCGCGATGGCATTTCAGGGTGCTGTGGTGGCTGCCAAGTAGCTTGTTTGACATGTTGCGGTAAGCCTTTATGAAGAAATTCCATATCTAAATCCGCGACCATCACACCTTCATAGAAAACCTGCAATTTATGAGTATCGGTGAAACTGCCAAGGACGGTTGCCTCAACCATTTCTGCCTCACAAATCTCCATGAGTTCTTCAAGATTTTCTGGTGGAACTGCGATTACCATCCGTTCTTGTGCTTCAGATAGCCAGATTTCCCACGGAGCCAACCCCTCATATTTCAGTGGGACTCGTTCCAGATGAACCTCTGCTCCTGTGTCCTCTCCCATTTCACCGACAGCAGATGAGAATCCACCTGCGCCGCAGTCTGTGATAGAACGGTATAGATTGCGATCGCGTGCCTGTAACAACGCATCAACTACCTTCTTCTCCATAATAGGATTGCCGATTTGAACAACACTGCCGAGGTTTTCTGAAGTATCGTCCAATTCTGCTGAAGAGAACGTAGCACCATGAATTCCATCGCGACCTGTGCGACCCCCAAGCGCAACAACAAGATCACCGGGTTCAACAGATTTATCACATCTGTCTTTCGGTATCAAACCGACGTTTCCACAAAAGACGAGGGGGTTTGCAGTATAACGTGTATCAAAAAGAATAGCACCGTTTGCCGTAGGAATTCCCATCCGGTTGCCGTAATCTCGAACACCAGCAACAACACCCTTGAACACACGTTTAGGGTGTAATGTTCCTTTCGGCAGATTCTCATAAGGTGTATCCGGCATACCAAAACAGAAGACATCTGTATTCAGAATCGGTTTTGCACCAAGTCCAGTGCCGAGTGAGTCTCGGATAACGCCACCAATACCGGTGCCAGCACCGCCGTATGGCTCAATCGCTGACGGATGATTATGCGTTTCCACCTTAAATACAAGATTGAAATTTTCATCAAATTCAATGATGCCTGCATTATCTGAAAAGACTGAGACGCACCAAGGTTTAGCAATCTCCTCAGTTGCACGTTGAATGTAAGTTGGAAACAAACCATCAATTCGCTCTGTTTCCTTGCCCGCTTCAGAATAAAGAATCATGCTTTTAAAGGTTTTGTGAACGCAATGCTCTGACCATGTTTGTGCGATAGTTTCGAGTTCTACATCGCTTGGATTGCGTTGCAATGCCGAAAAATGAGTCTGAATAGTCTGCATCTCGTTCAGATTTAGGGACAACGTGCCTTCTTGACTGATACGCATTAATTCAGCATCATCTGCATTTAGAATTTGAAACTCATCAACCTTATTAGATATCATTTTCTCCGATATTATTGTCAAATCAAACACCTCATCGCTATTTCGTGGTTATATCCGCATCAATGCCGACGAACATACTCCATTTACCACCGCCCTGACTAACTTTAACCAGCAAAAGGTTATCTCCTGCCTTCAAACCAACCTTGAAGCTATCCTGAAAGTTGTCTGCACCCCGGTTCACAGCTTTTTTATACACCACTTTACCGTTTAGCCACACCTTGATAGCATCATCGCTACCAACAAACATCCTCACATCAGGTTGATCAATAGCCGATTTTAACGTGATTAGCGCATAAGAGGAGTGATCTTTCACGTAAACATCTCTTGCTGCAATTATTGGATCACTACCAGTTTTGAAGCCGATTTTTTTGACAAGTTCATTGAGATTATTGTCGCTGGACTCACTAATCTTTGCCCGCCTCCAGACATTTTCTCCAACGACATCACCTTCTTTTACACCTTTTACAGCAACGGTTTTTTCAGTCACAACGCCTTTACTAACGGTAGCAAGTGAATCAACATCAATAGAATTCGCACCACCTTGTCCGGGGCCTGTTGGGGCGATCATCCAAAGCCACGGACCGGTAATTTTTTCCACCGAGTAGATAAGGTGCCACACATCATGCTGGATATTAGGTGCCTTTTCAAGTAGCGCGCGGAGGAACAACATATTTTCGACTGGATTTCGAGATAGCGTTAATTCTTTTAAGTTTATCATTGCTGCGAGCGGTTTAATGTCTGTAATTTGATTCCTATCAATCTTTAAAACACGCAAATTTTTCATTTTTGCCAGTGGACGAATGTCGCTAATCTGATTCTTACTCAGAATTAAACCTGTTAAATTCGTTGCCTGTTCAATACCAGTAAGGTCGGTTATCTGCTGTTCGCTAACATCAAAACTTCCGAATGGATTAAGTCCGAATAAGCTAAGCATATCCAATTGCGTGATAGGAACTTCTGGCGATAGCCCAACTGCTTTGCGGACTGCAGCCGCTAAGTTAGCGTCCGGTATTGGCACGACTTTAGGTGGTGGTAGCAGAGGATCCATCGTGAGTGGAAACTTCTTCTCGGTAAAATATCCCAGCTTATCTATTACCCGAATCCGCACAGATGATGTCTTTGGTGTCAATTGTGTTGTGACAAATTCAACAACGTCTTTTTGACCATTCATTGCTTTAAAATCTTGTAATTTAGAGAAAGGAGATTTATGAGATTCTGGGATGAGAAATTGTGCCTGATGTAGACTGTCGGAGTCAGTCACCTTAAATTGGAAACGGACACTATTACTTTCACCAACACGAGTTGGGGGTTCCATCTGAATTGTCGTTGGTTGATTGAAGTTGGCTTTGGAAGTGTTGAAGTAGCGATGCACATCCAACCACTGTGCGGCACAAAAAGATGTTGTCATCGGCTCATTAGAATATAAATCTATCCACGGTTTTAAATTGTTACGATAATCGTGTGACAATCCAAAGGCGTGTCCGAGTTCGTGCACGGTCACATCACTTTCATTAAAACAGGAACCCGAAGCGGGGATGATTACTGTTCCACCAAAATCACCACGGGGGCCGCCAAACCCGCATGCATAACCATCAAGAACTTCTGAACTACTATCTAATGCAGCCAGATAGATGTTGTTATACGTGTCAAACTGCTTATCAATTTCGTCCCAGACCTTCCCAGACTTTTTTTGATAATAT
Organism: Candidatus Poribacteria bacterium; assembly: GCA_965237835.1. Taxonomy (GTDB): domain Bacteria; phylum Poribacteria; class WGA-4E; order WGA-4E; family WGA-3G; genus MSPOR6. Next base: position 5,341,737 of record OZ250160.1, read on the forward strand.
TTATCCTTGAACTTGCCTTTAACATGATGTACAACCGCTTTACCAGTTGGATCAGTTTCAAACTTAAAGGTTTTTCTACCAAACCCGTGGTGTTCCATCTGCGATGCATAAATTTGCTGGACTTTCTTAATTAATTTATCTAATTTCGCGTCTATATCAGGTTGTGGGGAACGGTCATTTGGGATGAAGTAGATTAAGCGTACCGTGTTTGGTTTGCCTTGTGATTTTTTTTGTTTCGTAATCTTCTGTACGTAGAGTGTTCCATCCTCAAGACCGCCACTTACAATGGTATTTCCATCAGGTGAAAAGGCAGCTTCCATAACCCAACCGGTGTGTTCTGAAAATGAAGTGAACCTTTTACCATTTTCAACAGACCAAACGCTTACTGCAGGACCAGCACTAACGATGCTCTTTCCATCAGGTGAAAAAGCAAGGTCCGATACCGATGAACTCTCTTTTATGTTACCTATGACTTTCCAATTCGACACCGACCATAATTTGATTTTACCTTCCGACCCCGCACTTGCAAAGGTTTGACTATCTGGTGAAAAGGCTATGGCACCGATCCAGTTTGCATCGCCTTCCAGTCGAGTGATAATTTGTCGTTTCTTTACATCCCAAATCTTAATCTCTTTGCCATCTACCGCAGCAAGAAGTTGTCCATTTGGAGAAAAAACAATATCGTGCACCCAATCGTCATGTTTAAGTGTTGTCAACTTTCTCCACCTATCAACATCCCATAATATAACACTTTGGTACCCCGAACTTGCAAGCAACTCTCCATTTGGTGAAAAATCTACAGAATTGATTTGTGATGGTCCAGACCGAGAAGGCGTATGTTTTAACGTAGTGATGTTTTGTTTTCGCTGAACATCCCAGATTTTTATTGCGCGGTCATTACCACCACTCGCTAACAATTTTCCATCCGGTGAAAACGTTACAGAATTGACCTTGTCTGTATGTCCTGTGAGAGTGGTTGAGGTATTATCCTGCAAATTCCATAGTTTGATAGATTGGCTATCACCAGCACTAGCAACAAGCGAGGCATCCACGGGTGAGAATTCGATTGATTCAATAGAACCGCCATGTTTAAGGGCAGTGGGTTGTTGAGCAAAACCAGAGATACTACAAACCAACAAGAGTCCGATCATAACAAATAAAAACCTGAATTGCATGTAGAGGCTCCTTATGATAGATGAAAATCTATATTATAGTGGGTTATAGAAATAATATCCAATTACCCCGATCCGTATTTTGACAGTTTTTGCATGATATGTTATCATGCTAACAATAAACTGCAGTGGTACGCGGTTAGAAGGGTTACCGACTGCTACAGCATCATTATTTAGTCAAAACCCTCCTATTTTTATACCGAACTCACGTTATTGTAGTGTTTTTCGTCAACGGTTAGCAGATGTTTTAGCGGGCTTCCGCAGAATTGCTAAAATACAAGGATAGAGAACTTATACCCAATTAACCCGATTTGTAGTGCGAGGTCCCCGTGCCTCGCAGCGGTGTACTATATCAAAAGACTTCTAATTAAGTTAATTTGGTATTATATCCAATTACCCCGATTGATATTAGTGAAATTTTTTCTCAAGCAGAGCAGCGCGGTGTTCTCGTCGCGTTTTAAAACAGAAAACCACCCGGTGAAGAGTGGGTAACCTATTCTCCTAGCCTACAAGGAGACAACTCAGCCTAATTTCATAGTTTGCACAAAGTTTCAACTATCTTGGCTGCGCTTCTACTTCTGGTGTCCGGTGTATAGTATAGACTATTTTGCATAAAAAGTCAAGGAATTTAGCAAAAGACATGATGTACCGAACATATCAGATGGCACGTATCATCAAAATTGCGTCCCTAATTCACGATCAACCGCGTAAATGGACGCGACCTCGGTTAGCAGAACAATTTGAGGTCAATAAAGCGACTATCCAGCGCGATATTGATCTTTTGCGTGAAATGGGAATTGCAATTGTGCCGTGTGGTAAACAGGGATACGAGATGATCTCAGATTTTTTCCTACCTGCTCTCAACCTTGACTTTGAGGAAGCTCTCGCGCTGATTACCGCGGCAAGTTTTTATAAGGCTACGGAAGGAAAACAAGCAATTGAAGTGCTTAATCGGGCAATTCATAAGATTACTACCACTCTACCCAAGCAGACAACCGACACCTTAAATCTGGTCGCACCACAGATTGAGGTGCCACATCAACAAGTAAGTCACATTGATGAAGCGGAGCCGTATAAAGAGTTGCTATACCAAGCGATTCGGGAACGGCACAGGATCACAATGGAATACAATTCCTTTAGTAGTGGAAAAAAGACTCGCCATCGGCTTGCACCTTATGCAGTGCTGTTTCGCAAAAGGGCGTGGTATGTCATCGGTCGATCTGAAACGTTCAAACAGATTCTGACCTTTCGTATCAACCGCATTGATTCTCTCATCATCACGCAGGCGGGTTATACAATTCCGGAGGATTTCTCTGTGCAGAGATACTTGGCGAAAAGTTGGGATGTGATGCTCGGTCCGGACACACATGTTGTTATCCAGTTTGCGAAACGTATCGCCCCACTGATTCGGGAGGTGAATTGGCATTCAACACAGCAGATGCAGGAAATGGATAATGGCACGCTTCGGTTTGAGGCAACAGTGGCGGGTTGGCACGAAATCGGTTGGTGGGTTCTCGGATACGGACACGAAGCAAAAGTGATTAAACCGAAACCTTTGCGAGAATGGGTTTCGCAAACGGCACAGAAGATGGTGAAGTTGTATCAGGAAGATTAAAATTTTCAACGATTCTGTCCTTGACAGAATAAATTAGTTGTGCTATCCTAATAAAAGGATAAGAATCTCGATGGCGAGATTGAAAAATGGTTGCGTCATATTTCACCCAATTATATATAATAAGAATCTCGATTGCGAGATTGTAGTGATTTTACCTTCAAATTGTTTCAATTTAAAGGTAAAATTTTAGATTCTGTAATTTTTTCTTGACTTTTTTCATTTTTTGTGTTATTATATATGTTATGGTAGCGTCATATAATACAATTAGGGAGATATCGGATGAAAAACTTAGATCTATGTTGGGAAATTCAAGCATATTGTGAAAAAATAGAGCAGGAAATATCTAATATTGATGATCTACGTTATGAAATTGGGTGTCTTGTAAATCATCTGGAACACAAAGATGCGGATTTACTTGATCGTTTTATGAAATTGGAGTCGGCAAAAGAAGTTTGCCACCGTGCACTCATAGGTGAACCCGTCGCTATTTGGGCAGAACTTCATCGGCTTGGAATTTAGAATTATGAAAAAAGTTTCATCAGTCGCAGGTTTGTGCGACTGGTGATGTGTTATACTTATAATTAGCTTGAATTGGAAAGAAGGAAAGGAGACATCATGGCAAAACAAAAGTCCGAGGTTGAAGAATTGTTCTTTTCGCTTGGTATTGATTCCGATGCTGACGACCTCTTTCGTACGTATGTAGAGGAAATAGCGAATGGAAAGTTACGGAAATATCAGGAAATTATTCAATATGGGGCAAAGGCGGGGCAATCGCTCTATCTTCACATTCTGAATGGTATTTTTATCCTTCAGCGGTTGCGTCCAATATTGAATCTTGACGATATTGAGGTTCAAGTGCTTTTTAGTGCATTCAGTGTCCATGATCTGAACAAACTTGACAGATTTCAGGACACAAGACGTTCGTTTAACTATCTGGCAAACGCGAATAATGTCGGTGCGGTTTTGATGGAACTTGAAATGGAACTTTTTTTCCCCGAATGGCACGATTACATAAAGGATATTGAACTGCTTGTCCGCGCCCATTCGCGGTACAATAACACTTACGATGAGACGCTTGATCTCAATTATGATCCATATCGGCTTGAGAAAAATAGGCTTTTGAAGTATCTTGTCCCAGTTATCCGAGCGATGGATGTAATCGATCTTTCAAAGACACTTGAGGAACGTGCTAAAAAGCAAGATTTCCTTAAAGAAGTCAACAGTCTTTTTGATAATGTTCAGTATAAATTTGTCTACCACAAGGTAAGCGAACAGCGAGGTATTTTAACAAACTTACTTCACAATGAAATTGTGAAGTATTTGGAAACAGAAAAAGACTTGTTGCCACTACTTTACTATCCTGATGGCGTTGCCTATCTTGTGGATCAAAATAGCGATGTTCAGATCACAACCGACGAGATTGCAATAATTGGCAATGTTATTGTGGATAATATTGAGGCGAAGACACGTGAAGAATTCAGCAAGTTTATTCAGGGCAGTCCTGCGGGGATCAAGGTAGATGAAAAGTGTCTTTCACTCGGCATATCATTCCAGAAAATATGGAATGAGGTGCGAAACATCATTAGTCAGAAGAAGTATGCTGCAAACGTGGATGCGATGAATGATCGTTGTCGTGGGAGGCTACAAAATACTCGCCAGCAATTAGTCGGTACAAAACCGAGTAAAAAGAATCCTGATCCTGCAGCGCAGGTAACGTTGATTGATGAGATATTGGCTGAGGATGCGTACTTGCTTCCTCCAGATGATGACGCAGTAAAGATTGGGGAGTTAGTTCGCACTTACTACATCTTCCTCAAAAAGCATTTCTCAAAAAACATTCCTGATGTGTGGAATTACATCTATGATCTGCTCAAATTGCCGTTAGTGATTGAGAATGCAACCCTACGCCCCCGATATGCGACTTTCAATGCGTTGTCTGATAGAGGTTATATTGTCGGGCGCGACCTCTATAATAAGGGTGTGGATTTTGGCGAGATATACGAGTTGATTCTACAAGATGGAACAAACCTAATGGCAACGTTACAAACGGAAAGCGAATTTGACGTGTTAAAAGATTACGTTCGCAAGTATGTTGATTTTGATTTTGCTGTTGGTAGAAGCAAGGATTTTGCTACGAACCTGAAACGTTATGTTGAGAATAATCATGTTCAGTGTAGTACCTGCGGTTCAGAATTTGGGACCGATCTCTGGATGAAACCGGACGTGCCACCAAATATCAAAGTTCAACAGTTCTCAAATCGACTTCAAGGCGGGTCATCACGTGAACCGAAACGCCGCGTTTGTAGTGTGTGCCGAACACAATATATGCTTGACAAAATCTGTTACAACATGTCAAGTAGCACCTCAACATTTTTTATACATTTATATCCACCATCGTTTTTCACAGACGTGCTGATTAAGGCTTTTCGTGATGCACAAAATAGATTTCGTGACCCTGATTTTCCATCGGTATATCTCAAAACGTACGATGCAATTCGGCACTATCAAGAAACCACACAGTTGGAGTTGATTTTGCCATTCAGTAGGACAAAAGTTAATGGTAACCCACTTCCGAAGTTTTCGGAGGCACTCGGGAACATTCTGACTATCCCAGTCAATACGCCTGGAGGTAATCACACAGAGAACACGTTATATGCACTTGAAAACGCGCTGCTATACCAACGCTTTTTGGGTTGTCGTGCAGTGTTGACCGATTCGTCAATTCCGATTTTTTCTGGCGGTGAGTTTAGCCATTTTTTCATAGACCATATTCCACCAGCATTTCGCGGGTGGTTGCCGGATAACGACCTTGATAGTGAGATGACGCAGCAGGCGTTTGAGCAACTGTGCAATATGCACAGTATCCGATCAAAGATTGGCAGTATTGAGACAAACGATCTTGTTCGATTGATTAGAAGTTTGAATTACGATGTACTTGAACTTTATTACGTAACACATAAAATGATTAAACGCGAACAAGCGGGGAATGAACCGCGGCAGTTCGCCACAGTTCGTGACACAGCGAAGCTTATCGCTAATGTTGTGGCACAGAGAGGAGGAGATACGATTATGTCGTATATCAAGGAACTCGCCCGTATTGCATGGGAAGGACGATTGAAAGGCGAAAGTCTAAAAGACAATTCGCTTGCGAAACCGCTTGATGTTGCATTCGATAGTCTTGAACGTTGGCAATGTGAGCGAGAAACTGAAGATGAGGCGCGGGCTATCATGTCAAAGGAAGTTGCCCGTGCAATTGAACGTCTTAATAGTCGGTTTTACGGCGCGAAAAAGTTGGAGAACATTTCGCAATTCATCACTGTTCTGTTCGATCAGATTTACAAAGATGTATATCAAGGTAATTTGTTTGATTTACTTGAAAACCGAAAACGCATTCGCGCAGGATATCTTTACTTCATTACGGAGATGATTCCGAAACGCGATAGAGAAAAGGAGGAACAACAATCATGAGTATTCTGAATAACTACACTGAGTTTATGGTAGATAAATATGAAAACTTTCCGCAAAGCCGTTTTCTAACACTTATTATATTGCGTAAAGCGGAGTCGGAAATGATTTTCCGTACTGAAGGTTCTGGTGAAGGGTTGGCGCGTGATTCTGTCCATGCTGGACTTGAGGACCGCGATCCTATATCTCGCGTCACAATTAGCAAACGTAAACAGACTGCTGTTGAGCGGCGGACAGGGCGTGAACTCTTGCGCCAACACAACCTGTTGTTCTACGCTGGAGATGCAAAAGATGAGGAGAATATCTGTGCATTGAACCGTAACAAACCTTGTGCGCGTTGTGCCGACTGTATGATTTACGGTTATGCTGTTGGCGGTGGTGGTGCACAAAAATCTCGCGTCATTACAGACGACGCTTTCAGCATTCTGTCTTATCAGACGGTCACGTCAAAGCGAACATTCAACGCGCTGTATGATAATAACACGATGCGCGATCCGGTTACTGGACAAGCATCCTCAAGCATTCAAGAGGATGAATATGTTAAACCGGAAACGATGTTTATAGATATGCAGACGCTCAAAGACTTGACTGCAAATGAAATTCGCTACGTTATTGCGAACATTCTACGGAGTCGCCGCTACGGTGCTATTTCGTCACGACTTGGTAAGATGCGGAATAAACTTGTCGGTGCGATCTTCAGTGATTGTGAACTCTTTAGTAATCTAGAGTTGACACAAAGTGTTTATGACCGCCTCGGACCAGACGGCAGACAGTTCCCACTTTATGAAAAGCAAGTGGAAGCAGAAGTTATCAAGGCAGTAGCAGATTTATCGCATAAAGTTATCGGTAATCTTCAAACCCTGGAAGATAAAGAATTAGCTGGGTTAATCAACGAGATTCAGCAAACATACGCTTCGCCGACAACAGTAAAATCCTTATTGGATTCTATTACTGCTCTGTATGCTGCGTAATACGTAAGAATGAACGTTGGGTAGGTGTATGCCTCCCCAACGTTGGAGGTATTTTATGCACATCTATTGTTGTGAATTTGAATTGATGGAAAACCTCTATTTCGCCAGTCGTGAGGTTAACAACTTTTTCCAAACTGAACCTGTAATTGGAAATTACGCACTTGCTTACGCACTTGGGTTGTGTCATGCGGGTTATCACAACGAAGGTGAAATCACCTATGCTGATGATTTGGAACAACTCAATGCTGCGGGCATTTATGTTACGCCGGGGACGTTGACTGAAGAAGCACGTTTTACGGTGGTGCAATTTAACGCGCTTTCGGATTCCTATTGGTTTCAGATGGAACAGAATGCTATCTCAGTGAATCGACAGCGAATTTTCAATCCTAAATTGAAAGCACGGGCAACTAATTTTCCACAGATTGGGAGGCTCAAAATGCTTTCGATAGGTAATAAAGGCATTTTCTACATAACAAGCCGAGATGAGTATCGGGTGCCCCGCTATATCCGCCTCGGTAAATTTATGAGTAAAGCAAAAATATCTGCTCGGAAACAAACCTATCATGAAACTCACGCTGAAGACGTGTCTTATCCCCATTATCTGAATCCGAACGATCTACCGCCAGAAACAGAGATCGGCATGTTTGACATGCTCAATATCCGTCCAACACCTTTGATTCGGCATGTTCAATTATCTGGAGGGTTCTATCAATTGGCAGATGATGTCAAGACAAAATTGCCTGCGGGGATGCGATTTTATACGGACTTTTAGCCAATAAGGAGTTATCATTATGCCAGAAATAACAGTCACACTGAAAGCGGGGTATGAAAAGATTAATCCGACAAATGAATTCGGTTTGAAATATCCACCGCTCTACCATCAGCAGCGCACCTACGATGAACTCAAGGCAAATGATCTCGTTATCAACACCTACAACACGGGGACAGGAAAAACGAAAGCATCACTGCTCCATCTGTTTGATCTAAAAGACGAAAATGATAATGTCCTGTTCATCGCACCGACAAATGAGTTGATCCGCCAGCATGCAGAAGACATTCGCGATTTTGTTGAAGAACATGAACTGAATTTCGAAGTGGCTGAAGTCACAGGCAAGAAACTCCGTGAATGGGAAGGTGTTTATGATCCGGGGTATCCTGTTAGAAATCCGAGAAAATTACACGAAATCATTGAAGATCCACGCAACTATTTTCCTAATTTGACAGGACGAAAGAAACTGATTTTGGTGACAAACCCCGATATTTTTTATCTTTGTTTTTATAGTCGCTACTCTGAAATGGATAGTGCAAACCTTTTCCGCGATTTTCTGGTAAAATTCAACTACATCGTCATTGATGAATTTCACTATTACAACGCCAAACAACTCGCGAATTTCTTAATGTTTTTCATTTTGTCAAAAAAGTACGGTTACTTCAATGCAGGGCGAAAAATCTGTCTGCTTTCGGCAACACCCGATGACAAGTTGTTCAAATATCTTGATGAGATTGACCTAAAATACAAACTCGTCAGTCCGGACAACGAGCCCGCAGAAAGCAATGACTATGAGAAAATACAAACACTTTCTGAAATTGATTTGACAATCCACAGTAACAAGATCGAGACACTTAAGGACAACCCTGAATCTGTGTTGGAAATGCTTAACTCAGATAAGGAAGGCGCGGTTATCAGCAGCTCCCTACGCACGATTACGGACATTAATCAGGGGCTGAAAAATGCGGGACTCAAAGGAAAAATTGGATTGATTACAGGTGCGGTGGATTCAAAAGAACGCGGTGAGGCAACAAAATCTTATCCACTTGTCCTCGCAACCCCGACAGTTGACATCGGTTACAACTTCAAGAAGGTGGATAAATTACGGCAAAACATTGATTTCGTTTGCTTTGATGCACTTTACGGATCCGAATTCACACAACGTATCGGGCGGGCGGGCAGGTTACTCGGCAAAACGGACACCACTCACAGAAGTGTAGCGCACGCTTTCGTGCAAGGAAAACTCTATGCACAATTGGAAGCAGGTAAAAGTTATGACCGCAGAGAATTTGCGAAACTTGTCAAAAACGCACTTGGTGAGGACAATCGATTTTATTACTACATTCAGTCTTATGCTGTGCTGGAGGCATTCTATCCACTTTATGAACATTACAAGAGGACATCGGAAGACCGCCAAGACCGAGTTCATGAAGTTTTTGAGACGATCCGACAGGTTTTCGCACCGGAAAGTGACACTACATTTGACGAAATGATGAAAAAGATTCAGTGGCATGTAAGATATAAAAAGGTTATTGATGCACATGACAAAAATCTTTACAATAACTTCATCCAACGGGATCAGGAAAAAGCTGCGTGGAGTTATTTAAAACATCAGAGTTGGCTCAAGGGCAAGTTAGAAGAGTTCCGCAATACACCGCGTGAGGAATTGAATGTTGCAATCAAAGGTTTCATTAAAAGACGATCCAATAGAGAAAAAGTGATTGAGCACGCAAAAGAGAAATATACCTCTATTCAATCATTATTCAATTTCCGAGATTCAGAAGTCGGTATCCGTTGTGGAATCTATGATCCAAACCACTTGTTCCAGAATACCACTAAATATACTGAGTATGACCTTTTTCATGTTCTGCGGCACTATAAATTAAAAACACTTACAAAAGAAGAGTATCATGAACTCACCGGAGATTGGGGAAATTACTGTGATTTTTTTGTGCGGGTTGATGCCCTTAAAAAATCACCAGCGAAGATACAATTTGATTATAATGCCAGCGATATTGACCAGGAGGACTTTGAACGCCAACGTTGCTGGGGACCTACAGCATTGAAAGGGTTACGGTTCAGCCTAATTAATGGATATGCTCCGCCTGAAATGCAGAACGTCTTGACAGATAAATATATTACCTGTCTTCTCTCAAAGATGGAGAATCTATATGCCCTTAATAGCATTCTTGAAACGAAACGACTGTTTGCTTATCCGCTGCACGTCACTTTTCATAATGGACAGAAGGAATACAAATTGGTTCTCGGAGCACAAGCGTTTTTAATCCATGCAGAGTTGCAAGGTAAGTGGCAAGAGAAGACACAGACAATAACATAAGGAGACAACCCAATGCCTATCAGCACACTCATCTCACTCATACCCCAAACAGATGTCACCCTACGACCAACGATGGGACACCACGCCCACGCAGCGTTTCTTGACCTTATCCGCCAAAGCAATCCTGACATATCAAAGAAACTCCATGCACAATCAGCACTGAAACCTTTTACCGTCTCGCCGCTGATTGCAGCAGCAAAACAACGTGATAACAGACTCCACATCAGAGCAGGCACCGAATGCAAACTCCGATACACGTTTTTGGATGATGATTTATTCGCTCACTTCGGTAAAGCCTTTTTGACGTTCAAGTTCCCCGCAATCCGACTTGGGGAGGCAGAGTTCCAAGTGAAGCAACTTATTTCACACGCTGCGGAGGAACGTAGTTGGAGCGGAAACACAACTTATGCCGAGCTTGCCGAATCAGCAAAATCGGATACCCGGATGTCTTTCCGCTTCTATTCTCCTACAGCGTTCCGCAAGATGACGCCACGTGGGCAGAAAACCCGTAGTGATACATATTTGGACCTTGTGCGGTGCTATCAGAGTTGGGTTAATAAATGGAACGCCTTCGCACCGATAAAACTTGATAAAGAAGCAATCCTCGCATTTATAACAGACCATGGACAGGTGACAAGCGTATTGTGTCTTTTGAAAGCTGAGTCGCGGGCACTTAACTTTGGTAAACATACCGAAGTGGGATGGGTTGGCAAATGTGATTGTGTCTTTTATCCCGAAGATTCGCTTGATGAAAACCTACTCCGCGCGGCGAACTGTTTGGCAGATTTCGCTTTCTATTGCGGCACCGGCTACAAGACAACAATGGGTATGGGGCAGACGAAACGGATTTAAGGAGCAAACCATGTCAGAAACATATATACCACTATCACAAATAAACACCTATGTTTTCTGTCCTCGGCGGTTCTACTATGAATCTGTTGAAGGGCATCAAGTTATCAATGAACATATTGAAGAAGGCAAAATCAAGCATGAAAATGTCCATACACCCGTTACAGACCGACAGAAGGGCGACAAAATCGTCTCTCGGCGGCAATACCTCGCTTCAGAGACGCTTGGCGTGTCCGGCTACACTGACCTTGTTGAGGAAAAGGATGGCATCCCGTATCCGGTTGAATTCAAAAAGGCAGGTATGGGCAATTGGCTCAATGATCAGGTTCAGCTCTGCTTGCAAGGGCTGCTGTTAGAGGAAAAGACGGGCGTTACGATACCACACGGCTATATATACTACATCGGTTCTAAACGCCGCAGGAAAATCCCGTTTGATGCCGAGCTCCGCGAAGCAACGCGCCAATACATAGCAGAAGCACAAGCCTTGCTGGATTCACGGAAGATTCCAAAACCCGTTCACGATAACCGTTGCAACGGCTGTAGTGTTCGTCCGATTTGTTTGCCCGACGAAGTGGCATATTTGCATGAGTTGGATGAGCGACCAAAGCGGATAAAACCCGCACTCGGTATTGATAATGTCCTCTACGTTGATGAACAAGGCTGTGCTATCAAAAAAACAGGTGAACGTCTCCTCGTAGTGAAAGAGAACGATATTTTACGCGATATCCCACTGATTCATCTTGGGCAGGTGGTTATTTGCGGTAATGTCAGTTTAACAACACCTGTGATGCAAACACTTTTGCACGAAGGCATCCCAGTTGTTTTTCTCTCCGCCTATGGGCGATACCATGGCGCACTAACGCCGCAAGTATCACGAAATTCACTTTTACGGACTGCACAACACCGCGTTGCGACTAACGAGGCACAATGTCTTGAACTTTCAAAAGCATTTGTTCACGGAAAACTGGCAAACATGCGCACAATGCTCCAACGCCGGAAATGGCAGGCTCCAGATAGCACAGATTCAACATTGGAACCTCTGCTCGCTAATATAAAGGCGATACAGGCGATGGAAAAGCGCGTTGACACAGCAACCAATATTCCTGAATTATTGGGACTGGAAGGAAACGCCTCCGCCGCGTATTTCGGCTCATTCAACTTTATGCTTAAAGAAGAAATGGGATTTGATTTCCAGCGGCGGAGTCGGCGACCACCAGCAGACCCAACAAACGCCCTACTAAGTTTCGCCTATTCGCTACTGACAGCCGATATAAGCGCAGCAATTCAGGTAGTCGGGCTTGATCCTTACGTCGGTTACTTCCACCAATTGAAGTATGGCAAACCGTGCCTTGCGCTTGATCTGATGGAAGAGTTCCGATCGATTATTGCAGATTCGGTCGTCATTACATTGATTAACAATCGACGCATCAAACCGGAAGATTTCACACAATCTCACGGTGGGTGGTATCTGAAGGACAATTGCCGTAAAACGTTTTACGCAGCTTACGAGACGCGGAAAAATGAAACTATCACACACCCAGTGTTTAAGTATAAACTGACATTCCGCCGTGCAATGGAGCTACAAGTGCGCTTACTCGCGAAGTCCCTCACAGGTGAAATTGACCAGTATACACCTTTGACAATTCGTTAGGACGAAACCCTTGAGAGGAGAAACTAATGCACCACACGGTTGCTTATGATATTACAGACGACAAACGCCGGAACAAAGTCGCTAAAATTCTGAAGGACTTCGGGATGCGTGTCCAGTATAGTGTTTTTGAATGTAACATAGATCGAAAGGCATTCCTGCGGTTACAAAATCGCTTGCAGAAAGCTATGAATATGAAAGAAGATACCATCACCTATTATCATCTTTGTGCCGCGTGTGAGAAACAGATTGATCGTATAGGACTAAATAAAGGACTTGACAAACAGTCATATATTGTGTAAAATATGTTTCAAGAATTTCTGTGAGCGGCAGGGGACCGAAAAACCTTATACCCTCATAGAAAGGCATGAACCCTTATGTATTGTGGCTTGAATCTTTTGCTTATATATTTTTTCTGTTTTTTGTTGATGCAAAAGTCTCGCTCGTGGAAACGCGTGTCTTTAAAGCAAGCCTCGTAAGGGTTCGGATAGGGGGCTGTTGGAATCAAAAGTTTCTCGATTACGAGATTGAAACTAACCGATGTCCCTTCGCCACAGAACCTGCACGTTGCCTTGTTGGAATCAAAAGTTTCTCGATTACGAGATTGAAACGCGTCTACGCCTACGCGACAATGCGATTAGTGTACGTTGGAATCAAAAGTTTCTCGATTACGAGATTGAAACATCCGTCAAACCTATCCAGATCGGAAAAGCGCGGTAGGTTGGAATCAAAAGTTTCTCGATTACGAGATTGAAACCCCGAAGGTGCCTGCCTCGTCCTTCTAAAAAAGGAGTTGGAATCAAAAGTTTCTCGATTACGAGATTGAAACAATGTCGCAGAGCTGAATCGTCCTGTAGGATTACCGGACGTTGGAATCAAAAGTTTCTCGATTACGAGATTGAAACAGGCATCCGATCATATTCACATTTGGACGAATAGCTGTTGGAATCAAAAGTTTCTCGATTACGAGATTGAAACTCACGCAAACAACGCGACATGGTAGCCCGCAGCCGTGATGTTGTTGGAATCAAAAGTTTCTCGATTACGAGATTGAAACTAGTGCAAGCAGGGCATATACCCTTAATCCTCTAACGTTGGAATCAAAAGTTTCTCGATTACGAGATTGAAACCCGGGCTTGTGACCGTCACCTGTGAAATTCATTCGCAGTTGGAATCAAAAGTTTCTCGATTACGAGATTGAAACACTTATATGTTAGGCGCACAAACAGGAAAAACTATGATGGTTGGAATCAAAAGTTTCTCGATTACGAGATTGAAACGTCAGATACGTCTCCCCCATCAGATTCCCCATCTCCGTTGGAATCAAAAGTTTCTCGATTACGAGATTGAAACAAAGAACGGTTTGCGGAGTTCGTTGAAGCGCGAGAAGTTGGAATCAAAAGTTTCTCGATTACGAGATTGAAACTTACTGAATAATCTCGCTCTGTGCCAACACCCGAAGTTGGAATCAAAAGTTTCTCGATTACGAGATTGAAACTAACCTCAATCAAATCAGGTGCATTTGTTAGCCAGTTGTCAAGTTGGAATCAAAAGTTTCTCGATTACGAGATTGAAACTATGATGAATCTGGGCGGACATGGGATAATACCCCGTTGGAATCAAAAGTTTCTCGATTACGAGATTGAAACTGAACAATCAGCTAATGCAAGTTATGCATGTTTTAAAGTTGGAATCAAAAGTTTCTCGATTACGAGATTGAAACGTGATTATCTCTTTTCCTTGTGCAAGCGCGCGGTTAAGTTGGAATCAAAAGTTTCTCGATTACGAGATTGAAACAGTGTCTATCCCGGATATAAAAGCAAGATAACACCAATATTGTTGGAATCAAAAGTTTCTCGATTACGAGATTGAAACATCGCCTGTTCACCTTCAATTCGCGCAGATTCAACAAGTTGGAATCAAAAGTTTCTCGATTACGAGATTGAAACGCGCATCAAGGCACGTCTCGCACGATAGCATTCCATAATGTTGGAATCAAAAGTTTCTCGATTACGAGATTGAAACTATCAAAAAAAGCAAGTCTTATTTTTGTATAATCATGAGTTGGAATCAAAAGTTTCTCGATTACGAGATTGAAACTCTGCAGAAGCTGCACGACAAGATGATCGACAGGTTGGTTGGAATCAAAAGTTTCTCGATTACGAGATTGAAACAAAGTTTTCAAGATTCGCAAAGGTAGATAACGCTTTTCCGTTGGAATCAAAAGTTTCTCGATTACGAGATTGAAACCCGGATATGCCACGCCTGCACAAGATTTACGATACCAGTTGGAATCAAAAGTTTCTCGATTACGAGATTGAAACTCAGTATTACTCCCAGCCCCCGAACCTGCAGAATTCACGTTGGAATCAAAAGTTTCTCGATTACGAGATTGAAACCCTTCATTGCTGGTGTGTTAAGCGAGGCGGACACTTTTGGTTGGAATCAAAAGTTTCTCGATTACGAGATTGAAACTTATGGACCTGTTCAGTATTTCGCTTTTATCAAAAGCCGTTGGAATCAAAAGTTTCTCGATTACGAGATTGAAACTCGCGGGTCTAATAACGCCCTCGTGCGTGATAATAAGTTGGAATCAAAAGTTTCTCGATTACGAGATTGAAACCCTTGGGCATTAACCGACCGAACATAAACAGTATATGTTGGAATCAAAAGTTTCTCGATTACGAGATTGAAACACGCTCATTCAGTAATTAAGCGGGCAAAAGTAAAAGAGTTGGAATCAAAAGTTTCTCGATTACGAGATTGAAACTTAACAGAAATATCAACAAATACGCCTTGACCTTGAAGTTGGAATCAAAAGTTTCTCGATTACGAGATTGAAACTCGCGGGTCTAATAACGCCCTCGTGCGTGATAATAAGTTGGAATCAAAAGTTTCTCGATTACGAGATTGAAACCCTTGGGCATTAACCGACCGAACATAAACAGTATATGTTGGAATCAAAAGTTTCTCGATTACGAGATTGAAACACGCTCATTCAGTAATTAAGCGGGCAAAAGTAAAAGAGTTGGAATCAAAAGTTTCTCGATTACGAGATTGAAACTTAACAGAAATATCAACAAATACGCCTTGACCTTGAAGTTGGAATCAAAAGTTTCTCGATTACGAGATTGAAACCTATCGGTTGGACACACTATCAATGAGATTTGATGTAGTTGGAATCAAAAGTTTCTCGATTACGAGATTGAAACAACTCTGATAAATCCTGAACGGACGTTGGGGTATTATGTTGGAATCAAAAGTTTCTCGATTACGAGATTGAAACTTATTATGAGTAAAAGGGCAATAGATCAGCACGCCAGTTGGAATCAAAAGTTTCTCGATTACGAGATTGAAACCAGTGATGTGGATATACTTTAGGTATCTTGTGTATAGTTGGAATCAAAAGTTTCTCGATTACGAGATTGAAACAACTATCAAAAATCCCTTGACGCCAGGTTCGTAGATAAGTTGGAATCAAAAGTTTCTCGATTACGAGATTGAAACAGGCTCGCAGGCGGTTCCGGGATATCCATCATAATATTGAATTGAAAACAGAAGCCTCTCGATTACGAGATTGAAACCTGAAAACGGACTTGAAATAAACTATCCTCGCAATCAACTCAACATAGAAATTGCGGGTGCATTGGAAATTTTTCAGAACATACCGCGCCACGGACATGTCACAGTAGAACAAGACGGTAAATGGTATAGCGCGCGTATTAGTCACCGAGAATACATTGCTGCCGATAGCGAAGTCCAACTCCGATGTGACCCAGTATCCAAAAAAGGCGAATTCGCATCTAATAGCAGTGTCAGCATTCAAATTGAACAGGAGTAACCGAATTTTATTGATAATTACTCGCGAAGTGTGATATTATACCCTACACTCCGCACTTGTTTTGACACATTTTGGTATTTTTACGACAAACCCGCGTCACGAAAGGATTCGCACGAGATAGGGGAGATTTGGAGTTGTGAATTAAGATTCTATTTTCCACTTGTCTTTTTTCTGGTTCACCTGACATTGCTTACTCAATGTAGGGACCACGCAGGTTTGAGAAATAAATACTGAAATCGGAAATCAGAAGTGCGGAGTATAGGTTATACCAATTCTGAAAATACATGTCGCATTACCGGTTTTTATGAAATGTGGTGCAGGACAGCACAAACTAAAAGTTTATGCTACAAATGGGAGATATATAATCAGAAATGGTATTATATAATTCTGTATGGGGAGCAATAATTTCTTCTTTTCATTTTGCTCCCCTCTTACCAAACAAATATGAAAAGAAGAAACTCTAATGAAAAGGAGAACCCAAGTGAAAAATTTGATATTAACTCTAGCTGTCCTTGTCCTAACATTTGTTGGTATTCGTGTCAACGCGGAACCCGTTACTGAGGTATATCGTGACGTACATGGTTTTCGCACTTCAAATGTTTGGAAGAAATTCATAGGGCAATCTGTCCCTGATGGAACACCAGACATTATTGACTATTCTTACGCAGGTTACCAAAACGGTAGGGAAGAAATACCTGAAGCAAGCGGTAGGATAGTTGACGTGACGGATTTCGGGGCAGTGCCTAATGATAACCGCTCCGACACGCAGGCTATTAGGGATGCCTTAGAAGAAGCATCAAGTGGTAATGCTATCGTGTTCTTTCCACGTGGAAAATACGATGTGTTAATGCCAGGCGATAATATGGATAAGTTCGTTGTTGAAGGCGATAATATTATTGTAAAAGGCAGTGGAGCAAAAGGTTCTGATAGTAATGGAACAACGATTAAACAGCACGGAAAGGTATCAGGGCCTGATGGTGCTCATTTTAGTGTATTATTTAAAACTGAATGGCATCACAATGGTCACGATCAGGGACCTATTACGCGTATTTTGGGTTCACAGCCAAGAGGTAGCACGTTTATTGACGTTGAAAGCACTGTTGATATAGATGGAACAGGATTCATTGAAATAAAAGCCTATAATTTATACGGCGATGATTGGGATACACATAGCTCAGTAAGTTTAAATAATATGCCAAGTGAATGGACAGTTATTCGAGAAGAAGGCGTTACTGTTAAAGAACTCAATGAAATAGATTACATAGATGGGAATCGAATTCATCTTAAATCACCTATTTTATCAAATGTCAATTCTGCATATGTAGTCAGTTGGGCAGAATTATCAGTTGGTATTGGTTGCGAGGATTTACATTTCGACTCCGGTCTTGATCAAGACTATATGCATAATTGGGATATTGCTACTGCAGGTAGAGGAGCTTTCGCTATACAGCAAACAGCACACTCATGGATTCGTAGATGTAGACTCTCTAATGTTGTTCTGGGCGCGATAGTAGGTGAGAGTTATTGTGGAACAATTCACTCAATTATAGTTGACGGTAATTTCGGGCATTATCCTGTTATAATGGGCGGATCAACATATTCATTTATAGGTTTAGTAGAAGATCGCTCAAACAAAGGTATGCATCACGGAATAAGCGTATCAGAAAAATCAGTGGGAGCTGTATGTTGGGTTATCGGCGGATACAATATGAAGGGTCCAGATACACATGGTAATATGCCTCGACATAATTTATTTGATAATTATTACGGTAATAATCATCACTCAAATGGTGGTCAGGAGAGAAATTTGCCGCACCATTTAGATGGACAAGTACGATGGAACAATAGTGGCTATTCAAGTTATGACTTTAATGGCAAGTCTATTACTAAATTAATTCTTATCGGATATAAAACGCATCCAGGCAAAAGTTACAAGAATGTTTATGCTGAAAGTTTTGGGCAACATGTTAACCCTAAGTCACTATTTGTAGCACAACTGAACCGTAGAAACGATACTGTCAATTGGACAGATGCTATAATAAGTGATTATAGAGATTTCTTTAATTCCATCTACAATGGTAATTCTAACATGCCACCAATTTTCGGTGTGTACGATACTATATACGTTGATGATGGAACACCTGCAAATACGGATTTCGGGTCACCTATCACTGCGAGAGATGCGAACGGTGACACTATAACTTATCGTGTATCGGGCGGTGCAAGAGAGAAATTTGGCATAAACGCCACAACAGCTCAATTAAAAACACTTGTTGATATTGACTTTACAGATGGAGAGATTTACAAGTTATTGATTGAATCACGCGATGAACATGCCCATATTGATGATCTATGGATAACAATTCAAGTTACGGATATAAACTTTCCACCTAAGTTAACCGGTAGCACTACAAGAACAGTGGACATTGATGAAAACAATGAAGTGAATGCTAATGTAGGTGACCCTATTATCGCGAGTGATCCTGATGGTGACAGTTTGACCTATACATTAAGAGGTACAGATGCGGGTTCATTTAGTGTTGATAGTCAAGCAATGCAGTTGAAAGCTGGAATACGTTTTGACTACGAAACAAAATCTAAATATTCAGTAACCGTTAGAATCTCTGACGGAGATGAATACGTGGACGTAGCATTTACTGTAAATGTTGAAGATATTAATGATGCACCAGAGTTTGAAGCAGAGAATAGCATACATAGAAGTATCGCGGAAAATACTGAACCTGGCACAAACATCGGTGAACCTCTTACAGCAACTGATGTGGAAGGCGATAATATCACGTATCTGCTTGGTAGGGTGGATCAACGATATTTTGCTATAGATAGCAATACAGGTCAGCTAAAAACTAAAGCACGATTAGACTATGAAGTGAAATCTGTGTATGAAATTGTGGCTATTGCCTACAGCAATTTAACCAGTTCCAACCTTTACATCACTGTAAATGTTATAGATATTGACGAAAGTGTTATACGTGAAACAATGACACGAAGTATTGCAGAAAATACTGAGTCCGGTATAAATATTGGCGAACCTGTAACAACGACCAGTGTAGAAAGCAATGGTGCTTTGTATTTACTTGCAGCTGCCGACCAGAAATATTTTACCCTTGGCAGACGTACTGCACAACTTAAAACGAAAAAATCGTTGGATTATGAAAACAGATCTGTTTATGTGATTACAGTTATAGCCATAAATGGTCCAATCTTTTATATTGATGTCACTATAAATGTCTTGGATGTAGCCGAGTCTATAATAAGTGATAGAACGCCACAAGTCCGCGATGCTATCGTTGCAAGACTACCCAATAGAGACACGGAGTTCGATGTTACTGAAGCCGATTTACTGAAGATCAAGAGGCTCTACCTTTATGATAAAGGTCTCAGAAGATTAAAAATCGGTGATTTTTATGGGCTGACAAATTTGACAGAAATTGATCTCAGCGATAATCGTATCTCGACACTGTCCAGCCGGATATTCTCAGAAAATACTAAACTGAAAAGAATTATACTGAACAATAACGAGTTAACAAGTCTTAATGAAGGTATATTTGATTCATGTCCGAAACTCAAAGAAGTCTATCTTGCGGATAACCGATTAACTTTTATTGGAGAAGTATTTACTGGTATGGAATCAATAGAAATTATTCAGTTACGAAATCAGGAAAAAAATGGTAGGAAGACGTTGACTTTTCTCCATCCAAATTCATTGAGCGGATTAGAAAATCTTGAAAGGCTGAATTTGTCTGATAACGGAAATATACGAATTCCTATCTACATAGACAAAGTTGGAAATAACGGAATTAAACTTCATGTCTCAACAGGAATGCCATTTGATGCCAAGATTCCGATATTGGTTGATGGTGTCCAAGTAGACAAAGTTAAAATTGATGTCGGACATAAAAACAGTAGCACAATTAGGATAGATGGCGATGCAGGTGAAAGTGTAGATGTGACAATTGGCACTTTACCCTCTTTACCCAAATATCATAGTGGCTATACTTTTAGGAGAGGTTCATCGCGTAAGACAATAACATTTCCAGATGTTCCTGCGGCACCGAATCTGCCAGTCTCAACACAACTTCTTGACAACTTCCCAAACCCATTTAATCCTGAAACATGGATACCTTATCAGTTAGCGCAAAAGAGTTTTGTCAACATTACGATTTACAATAGTCGTGGTGTAGTAGTGAGGCAACTACCACTTGGTATCCAACCCGCAGGTTTCTATAGGAATAAAGAGCGTGCTGTTTACTGGGATGGTAAAAACAGTTTCGGTGAACAAGTAGCGACAGGTATATATTTCTATCAACTGAATGCGGGGAGTCTATCTGTTTTGAAAAAGATGGTCCTTTTGAAATAAAGAACTTATGGGGTGTGGGTTTTATAGTAAGGTCTATAATTATTTACATAATTTGACCTTTGGGCAATTTCAAAACACGACTATGAATGTAAGAGGCGCAATGAATTGCGCGACTACAAACGCAGTAAACCCAAAGGAAAGTGTATAGGTATTTTTGGACTTCACTATAAACCTCATTGAAAACAGAAGCTTCTCGATTACGAGATTGAAACTAGTCGTTGAACCGCTTATAGTTACCCGCTGGGTTAATTGAAAACAGAAGCTTCTCGATTACGAGATTGAAACCGGTTAAATGTCATAGCACCGCCAATCAAAGATCCAATTGAAAACAGAAGCCTCTCGATTACGAGATTGAAACTTTCAACGGGGTGAACTGCATCAATACGTTGTGTCCCATCCGGTGTTGAAAATAGAAGTCTCTCGATTACGAGATTGAAACTTTACGGTTTTGGCGGCATCGTCTGCCCATATATCCCCGTTGAAAATAGAAGTCTCTCGATTACGAGATTGAAACTCTACATGCATGAAACCATGCAATCTTGAATAAAATGTTGAAAATAGAAGTCTCTCGATTACGAGATTGAAACCATTCTGCGGATAGACTAATCGGTGATCGTTATTTTTAAGTTGGAATCAAAAGTTTCTCGATTACGAGATTGAAACCTAACTGCGGTGTTCCCCCGATGTATTCATAATGGGGTTGGAATCAAAAGTTTCTCGATTACGAGATTGAAACATTTGGGATTTTGAAGTCTCTCTGAACGGCTCTGCTGAGTTGGAATCATAAGTTTCTCGATTACGAGATTGAAACTGATGCAATAAGTGGGTGGGTTGACAGACGGAAAAGGGTGTGTAAAGTTTTGTTAATTGTCTGAACCAGGATTAGCAGGATTGCCAGATGGATAGGATTGTTTAGGCTATAAATGTTTTGGGTACGGATAAACATTGCTGTCTATCTTGAGAAAAAACATATAGATGAGAAAATCCTAATCCTGAAAATCCCAAAATCCTGAAAATCCTGGTTCAGACAAGAAGCGTGTCAAGAGACAGAGACCCCGCAGCGTGCCAAACGCGCACGTTGCGTTGATTCCGCCCTACAATATAGAAAAAGTGAAGTTTTCTTGGTCCATTGAACAGATGTGACAAAAACTTTACACACCCTTGATAGAACTCAACGAGAATTGAAAACAAAAGCCTCTTGATTACGAGATTGAAACTGATGCAATAAGTGGGTGGGTTGACAGAGGGTGTGTAAAGTTTTTGTTAATTGTCTGAACCAGGATTTTCAGGATTGCCAGATTTATAGGATTGTTTAGGCTATAAATGTTTTGGGTGCGGATAAACATTTCTGTCTATCTTGAGAAAAAACATATAGATGAGAAGTTGCTAATCCTGAAAATCCCAAAATCCTGAAAATCCTGGTTCAGACAAGAAGCCTGTCGGAACACAGAGACCCCGCAGCATGCTAAAACGCGCACGTTGCGTTGATTCCGCCCTACAATATAGAAAAAGTGAAGTTTGAATTATTGGAATATCATTCCTTAAACGAGGCAGTTACCCGCGGAATACTCTCCTCACAAGCAAACCGTTCAATGCTTGATGCCCCCACAAACCCTACGGCATCAGTATTCTCATTGATATATGCAGCCTCTCGTGCTTTTGAGATAGGACCGCCGTGTGCAAGGCAAATAACATCAGGATTATGTGATTTCGCAGCATCACAAATCTCCTGCACCCGCGCTGCTGCGTCTTCAAGTGTAAAAGCAGTTTCAGCACCAATCGTGCCACCAATTGTCGTTCCCATGTGTGCAATAATAACGTCCGCGCCGACCTTTGCCATATTCTCAGATTCTTCAGGATTAAAGACATAAACAATGGTAAACAGATCCATCTCATGTGCGATACCGATCGTCTCAACTTCCTTATAGAAACCCATGCCTGTTTCTTCAAGAGTCATCCGAAAAGTCCCATCAATCACACCAACGGTTGGAAAGTTATTGACACCATCAAAACCTACATCGCGAACCTGCTTAAGAAAGTTGCTCATCCTTCGCGTAGGGTCCGTGCCGTTCACGCCAGCGATTACCGGTGTTTCCTTCACAACGGGTAAAACTTCTCGTTCACCCATTTCCATCACGATAGCATTCGCATCACCGTACGCCAACAGACCCGCACATGATCCGAACCCTGACATCCGGTAGCGACCAGAGTTGTAAATAACAATCAGATCCGCGCCACCCTTTTCCGCAAATTTCGCAGTGATACCCGTTCCTGCACCGACTGCAAGTAACGATTTACCTTTATCTAACTCCGATTTGAGTCGACCTAACACCTCATCCCGTGTATAATCTGGCATCCAATTTTCCTCTCATAGATGATAGCAAACTAAATGGATTAGCGGAACAAATAATGAAAGTGTCCCGCCAATTACGTCCTAATATCAAATTACCCCGAATTGTAGAGCAAGGTCCCCGTGCCTTGCAAGGCTAACCCCTATTAGAAAACTTCAAACCAAGTTACTTTTCTTCCCGTGATTTTGCTTGTAAACGCGCTGCCTCACCCGGGGTTCCAATGTGCATCATGTTATACGCCTGCTCGGATGACTTAAAGGAACCGACACCTTTGTGTCCATGCCAATCGCCTTGATTCATAATCGGGTTTGACAACCCAGTTTCCTTCTCACGTTGAAGGATCCAGTTTTTCATCCGTGTTTCCAGAACGTTGACAATATCCGGATGTGTTTCAACAAGATTTTCATTCTCATCTGGGTCTTGAATGAGGTTGTAAAGTTCTACAGGCGGCTTGTAATGGAAATCGGGTTCAAGTGCAACAATCAGTTTCCATTCTGGTGTCCGCCATCCGTGCTTACGCATCCACGTACATTCTGTGATATAAAACTCGCTATCATAAGAAGCAATCTCCCCACTAATTAGGGGCGTGAGGCTTTTACCATCAAATGCGATATCTGTTTCAACATCTGCTAACTCAAGAAGTGTCGGCACAAGGTCTTTGTGTTGGTTGTATCCAGAGACACGTTTTCCAGCAGGCACACGACCCGGATATCGGATGATGAGCGGCACATGCAGCGTTACATCGTAGATTCCGTGATGGTCAAACCAGCATTCGTGGTCATAGAGGGTTTCACCGTGGTCGCCATTGACAATAACGATAGTTTCGTCCAGCACACCGCGTGCTTCAAGTGCATTAAAAAGCGTCTGAATACAAGCATCCATATATGCAATTGCACCATCATACTGCGCTATTACGTAATCTTTATCTGTAATACCCGCCGGCATCCAGGAAGCAAAGTAATCGCAAAACGGTTTGAATGACATCACAGGTTCCATAGATTTGTTGCTCGGATCACACGCATCGCCGTGGTAGAACATCCGTTCATAAGGAGCAGGTGGCAGATAAGGCGAATGTGGGTCCATGTGCCGCAGGAACAGGAAAAACGGCTTTTCATCACTCTGATCAATTAACCGATTCAACTCAGGAAGAGTCGTTTTATTTAGGTTTTCTGCTTTGGGACTCCGTCCCGTGTCATCCGGTCCCCATCCTGAGAATTCGAGATAAGTATCAAAACCACGTCCACTCGGTCCACCGAATCCAACACAAGTGGTATCATAGCCAGCTTCCTTCAGAATCTCCGCTAACGTTTTAACCTCTTCACGGAGTGGTCCTTGGTGTCGTAGTGCTACGACTTGCGTACTAAAAGTATCCATACCTGTTAGCATAGATGCATAAGCACTCGTTGTTGGGACATGGGGACTATAAGTTTTCTCAAAAAGAGTCCCTCCTTCCGCAAACTTATCAATATGCGGTGTTGTCTGTTGATGATACCCATAACAACTCATGTGTGTAGCAAGGAGGGAATCAACCCCCATCAAGACGATATTTGGTTGTTTTGCCATGCTCCATATTCTCCTTTACATACCCATTATTTTCAATGCGAAACTAATTTTCCAATTTTTCATTTTCCCAATCGTTGTGCCAAACAAGCGTATTCTGCACATCGTCGTCAAGCACATCACCGACCTTTAGCGAATTAAAATACGGTTCAGGTAGGATATTTCTCTTTCCATTGAAAGTACATCCATCAGGCATGAATCCACACGTCATCGCTCTACGATGTGAAAACGTCATGTTTGCACCAGCACCGTGTGCAGTTAATCCGTTGTGCCAAACCATAGAACCCGCGGGACACGGTGCTGATTGCGGTTCAAATTCTTTCCATTCTGAATAAACATCAAACAGCGCACCGATGTTTTCACCGATACCGACGTTTTCAAAACGGGCAGTTTTGTGGGTTCCGGGTAGATACCACATACAACCGTTTCCAAGTGTCGCATCATCTAACGCAACCCAGAACGAAACAGCATCACGCGAATCAAAAGACCAATATGGTACATCCAAGTGCCATGCCGTCGGGTTACCATTTGGCGGTTTAATCAACGCTTGATCGTGCCAAATTCGCATCCCATCAACCCCAGCCAATTGTGTCGCCATCTGTCCGATTTTCGGGTTATGCACCAACTTGCGCATACCAGAGTGTGAATCTGATAGACGTAAGCATTGCGTAAATACCCGCGCATAAAAATTTGACGGATCCAGTTTATTTGTCATAAATTCAACGGAACCACCGAGACGTTCGGTGACGGATTCATCCGTGCATCTCCGCCATTCTGCCAATTCTTCAGAATCCAGAAAATTTTCAATGACAAGATATCCGTTTTCCTGATAAAAATTAATTTGTTCCGTGGTGAGTTCGTACCGCATCTCCACGTTCTCCTTCCAAATATTCGGGTAATGTATCTTGGTAATTTTAAACCCGATGTCAATACGTCATTATAATATTATCCTATCATGTAAAGCACAAATAGACAAGTGAATTTTAGGAACTATCGGTTTGCTACTAAAAACGTCTTTTAGATTTCGTGCTTATTTTGAATTGACGAACAGGATTAAATCTGTTATATTATAACCCAAGTTGCCACCTATTGAAATTCCAAAAGTTTTGTCCGAATTAGAGTGTTCAATCTTCGCTCCAGCGGAGCGATATGTTTATAGAAAAAAGTTTGTACTTTCTTCCGCTCCAGCGGGGCGGTATGTCCATAATCTTGAGCCTTCATTATTTGAATGTTCCACCCGAATAACGTTTTCCTTGTTTAGGTAGCAATTTGGGTTATTGTAGTCCAATCTAAAATTGCCTGGACGGTTCTCTGTAGATTAGAGGCGTTTGTAGTCGCGCAATTCATTGCGCCTCTTATATTATACCATTTCTGAATGAGCCTCTATCATTATCAGAAACGCGTTTGTAGTCGCGCAATTCATTGCGCCTCTTATATTATACCATTTCTGAATGAGCCTCTATCATTATCAGAAACGCGTTTGTAGTCGCGCAATTCATTGCGCCTCTTATATTACATGAGACTGTTTGAATTCGCTATGACACGCAAATGTCCAAATTATAGGCTTTACTATAAAATTATCGGTCAGAATACAAGGAAACGCAAACATGAGAAAGCTTCAAACCTTACATGAGTTTTTAATGGAAGGACTTGCTGACCGGTGTGAGGCGATTGATTATCTTGAGGTTGCATTGGAAGAATACCAAGAAGATGGTGATACCCCCTTCTTTCTGAAAGGGGTTAGAAATGTTGTAGAAGCGCAAGGTGGTATTTCCGAGCTTGCCAAGCGAACCCACATGTCTCCAGATGCCTTGCAGAAGATCCTTTCAAGTGATAAAGCACCGCATATTGACACACTCGGAACTATCCTCAATGCACTCGGATGTCGTCTTTCAATTGAACCGTTAGAAGCCAAAAAACCTTATTCTGAAGTTGATGTTGAAAATTAGAGAACACTGAAGGAGAAACACCGATGAAAGAACTAAGAACTTGGCGCGAATACCTAATCGAACAGCTAGCCGCTAACCGTGCTGAGGCTATTGACTATATCCAATTCGCTTTAGAAGAATTCCAAGTTGACAGCGAAATTGCTGTATTTTTACTGTCACTGCGAACCTTTGTAGAAGCGCAAGGTGGTATTTCCGAGCTTGCCAAGCGAACCCACATGTCTCCAGATGCCTTGCAGAAGATCCTTTCAAGTGATAAAGCACCACATATTGACACACTCGGCACTATCCTCAATGCCCTTGGATGTCGTCTTTCAATTGAACCGTTAGAAGCCAAAAAACCTTATTCTGAAGTTGATGTTGAAAATTAGAGAACACTGTTGAAGTCCGTTGCAAAAAAATAAGCAATGCATAACACACAACCAAGAGAATTAGAATTCTATAGAACTCAAAACGGGAAAGAACCTTTCACTGAATGGTTTGAATCTATTGCAGATAAGATTACACTTAACAGAATTGAAAGACGGATTGACCGGCTTAAAGGTGGAAATTTTGGCGATTGCAAATCTGTTGGGGAAGGTGTTTTTGAACTACGACTCCACTTCGGATCGGGTTATCGTATCTATTTTGGTGAAGTTGCAAACACCGTTGTAGTCTTGCTTTGTGGTGGTGACAAGTCATCACAGACACGTGACATTGAACGCGCTAAAACCTACTGGTTGGAATATAAGGAAACAGAACGATGAGAAAATTTCGAAAATGGCACGATTATCTAATTGAACGTCTTGCTGCCGACAAGGAAGAAGCAATTGGCTATCTTGATGTCGCGTTGGAAGAATACCAAGAAGATGGTGATACCGCCTTCTTTCTGAAAGGGGTTAGAAATGTTGTAGAAGCGCAAGGTGGTATTTCCGAGCTTGCCAAGCGAACCCACATGTCTCCAGATGCCTTGCAGAAGATTCTTTCAAGTGATAAAGCACCGCATATTGACACACTCGGAACTATCCTCAATGTGCTTGGATGTCGTCTTTCAATTGAACCGTTAGAAGCCGAAAATCCCGATTTTGAATCCGCATCTGAAGATCAAAGAATCTCCGCTGCAGGATAACGTTTATCACCAGGTGACACATCAGCCGGATCGTTTAACACCGCTGTTTCTGGTGGTGTCATAATCTGGTTTTCGTCCACAGGATCAGCAGTATCCGTTCTCCACTGCTCCAAACGTTCACGCATTTCTGCCAAGACATCAGCATAATCTGGATTTCCAGCAAGGTTATGTGCCTCCGAAGAATCAAAGACTACATCATACAACCGCTCAGATTCAACAGGCTGATTCACCCAATCATTCTCCAACATATACGATTTACTGATACTATCGTCACAGTTTGGCAGTGCCCACTGATTAGCATCATCATACCGTCGGATATATTTCCACCGCTTGGTTCGGATAGCGCGCTGTGGTTCATAGCAGCAATGATAATTCACTTCAGCAAAAACAGCATCTCGAATATCATCTACTTCACCACTAACCAGAGGTAAAATTGAGTTTCCTTGTAGCCAGTTAGGTGAATCAATTTCAGCCAATTCACAGATAGTAGGAAACAAGTCAATTTGACTAACTAACCCATCAACGACTTTCCCACCGTCAAATCCACCTGGTCCTCGGACAATTAGCATCACACCGATCCCATGATCTGTAACATGACATTTCATACGCGGAAAAGCGAGTCCGTGGTCTGTGGTGCATATCACAAGGGTATTTTCAGCAAGATTGTTTTTCTCCAGTGCGTCAAAAACTTTTCCCATTTTCCAATCAAGTCTGCGCGCTGCATCTATATATTCCGCCATATCCTGACGTGTAATTGGATTATCGGGGAACGTTGGTGGCGGTTTTACATAGCGTGGGTCGGTTTTCGATTCACCATCAGGGGGCGGATCAAATCCTTTCGCACGACGATGTGTTTCACCAAACCCAACATCCAAGAAGAATGGCTGATTAGGTTTTTCATCAAGAAAGGCACATGCACGTTGTTCCGCACCAGCGCTGCCGTTTTCTTGGGCTAAGATTCGCTGATAGCCTGTGTCCTTGACATTACGCACAACATGCTGGAAACCCGCTAATGCAGTAACGTAACCTGCTTTATTCAACGTGTATGGGATAAGATGTTCCGGCACAGGTAGACTCCACCCACGGTTAGCCAATCCCCCCATACCACAACTGTGTGCCCACTGACCGGTAAGCAATGCAGCACGAGATGGCGAGCAGGTCGGGTTTGCACAAAAGGCGTTCCTGAATAGAACACCCTCTTCCGCTAAATTTTGAATATTTGGAGTCGGAATTGCATGCCCATAAGGCTGCACATACCGTCCCGTATCGTGAGAATGAATATAGACTATATTTGGCTTATTCATATTTTATAATTTCCGTATATAATAAATCAACACAAAAATAGGTATATGGCAAGGAAAACCTAAGTGTCCTATATATTGATTTCAGTTTACACAACATACGAAATAAAATCAAGTGAATTGATGTCTTGAGGGTGTGTAAAGTTTTTGTTAATTGTCTGAACTAGGATTAGCAGGATTGCCAGATTTATAGGACTGATATTTCTCAAAAGCACTCAGAAATCAGTATCTATCTATGGTCTCTCAATACGCGGTTATGAAAATGCTAAAAAATACTAATTGATAAACCTCCATTATGTGAAAAAAGCACTTTATTTTCAATACAAAATAGAATAAATTGTCCATTAAATGGGTTTTTTATAGGTATTTCGTATTGATGTTATTAGGTTTAGAGGAATTAGAAAAACTTCACTCATGTAAAATGTGTGTGCGTTTGTTTTCACGAAGTCAATGGTCATAGGGGTAAAAAGTTTCATTTGCACTTATTTTTTACATGAGCCGAACAATTGTGAGAAATGTCAGTAGGATTGTTTAGGCTATAAATGTTTTGGGTGCGGATAAACATTGTTGTCTATCTTGAGAAAAAACATATAGATGAGAAAATCCTAATCCTGAAAATCCCAAAATCCTGAAAATCCTGGTTCAGACAAGACCGAGAACAAATCATTGCTTGACACAAACCTCGAAAATAAGTATATTAAATCACATGATGAAACTCATATCAATAAACGTATCAAAACCAAAGCCTATTGAATACGGCGGAAAAACTATTCAAACGGGGATATTTAAAGAGCCGGTATCAGGCACGGTGATGCTCAGAGAAAAGAACATTGATGGCGATGGTCAAGGCGACTTAAAAGTGCATGGCGGCACCTATAAAGCAATTTACGGCTATCCTATTGAACATTATAAGCATTGGCAGCAGGAATTGAACAGAAACGACTTGACGTATGGACAATTCGGAGAAAACCTCACTGTTGAAGGCATGCTGGAAGAAGATATCAACATCGGCGATGTCTTTCAGATAGGCACAACAGTGCAGCTTCAAATCACACAACCGCGTGTGCCGTGTTTCAAATTGGGATACAAAATGGGATCACCTGAATTCCCTAAACAATTCTTGGAAAGTCAGCGCGTCGGGTTCTACTTTCGCGTGCTTGCAGAAGGGGAAATCACTGCTGGCGATGTCATTTCACGTATTGCGCCTGCATCAGATTCAATGAGTGTCACAGAGATACTCAATCTACGTTTTTTTGATACAAACAACCACGAAAAAATAGCAAAAGCAAGAAAACTACCTGCCCTCTCTCCGAGTTGGAAGAAAGATTTCACGCGGAACTTGCAAGCCAAAAACTTGCTCTAAAAAATATGGATATATTCAAAGCAACTACCAAACAGGAAACTAGTAAAGCAGCAGCCAATGCAGCCAGCACAAAACTACGTGAGGCAATCAAAACCAACGGACACAGTAGTTTCATTATCGCAACGGGGGCATCGCAATTTGATTTTCTCAGTGCACTCACTGGCAACATAGAAATTGACTGGACAAAGACAACGATGTTCCATCTGGACGAATACATCGGGATTTCAGAGACACATCCTGCAAGTTTCCGTAAATATCTAAAAGAACGGTTAGTGGCCATCGTTCAACCGGGAACGGTGCATTTGTTACACGGTGAGGCAGACGATTCTCAAGTTGAATGTAACAGACTCAATCAGATAATCTCACAACACCAAATTGACGTGGCGTTCGTAGGTATCGGTGAAAATGGGCACCTCGCATTCAACGATCCTCCCGCTGATTTTGAAACAGAGGATCCCTATATCGTAGTCGAATTAGATGAGGCATGCCGTCTGCAGCAGGTCGGCGAAGGATGGTTCAACGGATTAGATGACGTTCCAACCCATGCAATCTCAATGTCCATCCATCAAATTATGAAGTCAAAAACGATTATATGTACCGTGCCAGATGAACGAAAAGCAGAAGCTGTTCGTAATTGCCTATATGGTGAGATAACACCGATGCACCCTGCCTCTATTTTGCAAAATCATCCGGACTGTACGGTATATCTGGATGCCGGGTCAGCATCTTTACTAACAACTATCTCGTAATGTGCTCAAAACGGAGATTCGCAATGCCTACAGAACAAAAATCAGAAAACGGTCAGTCAGTTAGTCTTACCGCACAACAGAAGCAGCAATTTCACGATGATGGTTTTCTACATATCCAAAATCTACTACCGAACCCTGCCCTTCAACCGTTGATTGATGAACTATCACAAATGGTTAAAGATGGGGTTCAGGCTGCAGTCAAACAGGGTATCCTTGATGCCTCAAATACGTATGATGACGAACCTTTTGAAACACGATTAGCAAAGGTTGCCAACGCTTGTTCTGATCCGAATTGGATTTGGCGCAATAATTTCGGCAATCAGAAAATTCGTACAGCTGGAATGTTTACACTCAGAACTGCACCTGAATTGCTTGATGTCGTTGGTTCACTCATTGGTCAAGAAATCTTTGCGCATCCACAGTTTAATTTCCGTGCTAAGTTACCAAATCAAGATATTACGGTTATCCCGTGGCATCAAGACCTTGCATATCTCAACCCAGAAGAAGCAGGCGAAACACTGGTTGTGAACGTCTGGCTACCACTTGTTAAAGCCTATGAAGAAAACGGATGCATGCAAGTAATCCGAGGTTCACACCGCTATAATCTTATTGCACACAACTATCAAGAACAGACACCCGGACATACCGGTGGCAAAGGCATCAGCGAAGCAGAACTACCGACAGGTGACATTGTCACTACTGAGCTGGATGTAGGCGATGTTCTACTAACAAGTGAACGGGTTGTGCACCGTGGACTTCCGAACCGTGGTAAAACTGTCAGATGGAGTGTTGATACGCGCTATAGCCAAATTGGACTCCCCACCGGTCGCGCGCAGGTACCGGGGTTTGTTGCTCGCAGTCGAAAAAATCCAGAGAGCATAGCGAAATCCCATGATGATTGGAATCGAAACTTTGCATAGGTATGATAACACCTTATGTATCAATTTAGATGTCCCTTCCGTCGGGTGTCGCTTCGCTCTACTCTTATGTGTCAACTTAAGGATTTTCCGAATATGGGGAACCCTCTTTAGTCCCGTAGGGACGCAATGTTTATAAAAAAATGGTGATAAAATGAAAAATTATCGGAAAATTATAAATATAATTCTACTTCTCACAGTATGTTCTATTTTTGTCGGTTGCGCACAAAAAATCACTGAGGAACAGGCTTTAGCTGAGGAACAGGCTATAGTTGAGATGATTCAAAGTTATAGGGTAGCAACTAATAACTTCAGAGCAACTAACTTAAGAGCAACTAACTTAAGAGCAACTAATGTACTTTCGCGTATGAAGAGCAGAAACCCAAATAAAAGACTTGTATTGCTAAGTCCTAATGCTTCTATAAGATGGCTTCGTGAACGCGGCTATAAAATTAGCAGAACTGATCATGCAGAATATATTACGCGGAAATCACCTAATCATAATCATAAAAGTGGACGATCTCTGAGTAGGAGAAACGTCAGGGATAACCCAGATTTTGACCCTCAATACTGGCAGATAGGCAAAAATCGGATAAGGATAACAGGTATGGCTATAACTATAGAGCGGAGCAAGCGGAGGGGTGACATTCTTATTATATATGATCAGTACGACAACCTCCGTGTTATTACGTATGAATAGACTATATGCGTGTCGGATTAGTGAAACCCTCTAACAAAAGGAGACGAATCAACGCCAAATAAGCGTCCGGTATTTGGCGGGCACTTAGTCGCGCAATTCACGCGCCTCTTTCGTCTGTAGTTATGTAATCTTAAGAATATGTGCGTTCGTAGTCGCGCAATTCATTGCGCCTCTTACATTCTGTGAATCCACGATTCTTTCACACTTTCACACAGAGCCATTCAATTGTCCGGTAGTTTTCTTCTGTAGGAGCGATCTCCGAATCGCGACCTCTTACTCCTCTGTAGGAGCGATCTCCGAATCGCGACCTCTTACTCTTCTGTCCGAGCGATCTCCGAATCGCGACCCTCCCCTCCTCTGTCCGAGCGATCTCCGAATCGCGACCCTCCCCTCCCCTATAGGAGCGATCTCCGAATCGCGACCCTCCCCTCCCCTGTAGGAGCGATCTCCCTCCCCTCTTCGGTATGTCTCAACCTGTTGCGCCGAATCGCGACCCTCCCCTCCCCTGTAGGAGCGATCTCCGAATCGCGACCTCCTCTCTTCTGTAGGAGCGATCTCCGAATCGCGATCTTCTCTAAAATGTCCTGAAAAACTTGAAAACTGAATGGCTCTACACTTTCACACTTTCACACTTGACATTATTATATATTTGTGTTATGTTTGACAGTGAAGACAAACTTAATTATTTTTCAGGAGGTTATTTTATGTATCGATATATATTTTCATTGCTAATCATTACCGGACTTTTGGTAATGCCATTTCACGCTGATGCGTTTAACTTAAAAGATGAGGAGCTGCTGCTCTATTTTTCCTTTGACAAAGGATCAGGAAATGCGGTAAAGGACCTATCACCACATAAAAACGATGGAGAAATCGTTGGAGCTGCGGATTGGGTTGATGGAAAAGTCGGAGATGCTCTACAATTCAACCAAGCAGGTGAAGTTAAGGCACCATATATTGAACTGAACGACAAGAGTTTTTCTGTGACGTTGTGGGCTAAACCGGCGTTAACTGGTCCTGAACTACAGTGTATATTCACACAAACACATACTAATGGGACCAACACAAGCCTACACTATCGTATTTACACCAACGGCACAGTTCGTATGGGGTTTTACGGTAATGACCTTGACGCACCAAATGCCGTAAAAACTGACGAGTGGGCACATATCTGCTTCTGGTGTGATGCGGATGACAATACACGAAGGATCTATATTAACGGAGAGCCAATGGCAGAAGACCAAGGCAAATCCCTCTACAAAGGAACTGCTGGTGATACAATGGTAGGATCATGGGGGGGAAACGGTCAAAAGTTTAACGGTGCCATTGATGAAGTTATGGTATGGGAACGTGCTTTGACAGAAACCGATATTAAGCAGAGTATGGCTCCTGGTGCAGCAGCAGTGGATGCAACTGGCAAAGTCACAACCACTTGGGCTCGCGTTAAAAAATCAGATTAGATTCACGTATAGTCCAATGGAGTCGATATTTCACAGATTCATCTACTATATTTATGTGCAGTGGTGAGCAACTACCTACAGCACATAAATATAGTAACGTGAGTTTGATAAAAACAAGATGTCGGGCTTCTCGTAGGGGCGAGGTCTTCTCGCCCGTAGGGGTTAGGTTACCTAACCCCTATGAAAATGTCCATTTATGTTTAGAATTTGCTATATATCAAACTCACATTATAGTAGGTTAAAAATTTAAAATCCTCTAAAACTTATATCGCACCGTCCCCAAACTTCTTCTTGAACAATGACACCGTATCGTGATCAGGGTGATTCGGCAGTTCATTGGGAGACTCC
This sequence comes from Candidatus Poribacteria bacterium, assembly GCA_965237835.1. Taxonomy (GTDB): domain Bacteria; phylum Poribacteria; class WGA-4E; order WGA-4E; family WGA-3G; genus MSPOR6. The sequence continues at coordinate 5,376,586 of OZ250160.1, forward strand.
CAATCTTCACCAACATCTGAAAGTTTCACCAACTTTCCACTGTTTTCTAAAGTTGATTTCCATCCAGCAAGAAAAACGTTGGTCTTGTGCCTAATCTGATCGAATGTCTGCGGCATTTCGTTGTGCATTGCCATATTTTGGAATGCCCAAATTGTGGGCAACCAAATTTCTGTTGATTGAAAGGATAACCGGTGCCGGTATGGATTCTAAAATTCTCACCACCGTATGCCGCATGCGTGTGAATCTGCACAGTCCCCCAAGAACCGCTTACCTGATGGAGTGTCCCAAAGAATTGCCGACCATCGCTATCAACATGCTCTAAAGTAATGACACCAGGTGGACTATACCAACTATCCGACTGATATGCAACAGAGACGACTGGATTCCCTGCTTCCACGATCGCCTTGCAGACCATATAGACACCGTGAATCCCGTGTGTCGGATAGTCATCAAACGAGTTAGTAGCAGTATAGCAGACGATCTGTTTATCCGTTGCCCACGCTTTAGCACGTGAGATGGCATCGTTATATTCGTGACTTGATGGAGCAAGGATAGTGGCACCATGCTTTTCCGCGAGTTCTATCATTTTCTCTGCTTTTGCAAGCGAATTCGAAAATGGACGATTGATAAGATTCGGTAAACCTGCTTCAAGATACGGTTCATGCAGGATGTGGTTCCACGGATGATTATAGTACCCACCTGAAATCACACCATCTACCTTTCCTAACATATCATCGAAATTCTTTACGACCTTGCAGCCGTAAGGTTCAGCAATCGCTTTAGCTTTCTCGTATTCAATATCCCAACAGTGGGTGATACGCATCCCAGTAAACGGGGTATCTTTTTCACCTACACGTGGATTAATCGCAGGTGCCCACAACGGTATATGTGAGTAGGATGCAACGTTAAGAAATCCAATGCGGAATGGTTCATAATCGTAGGTCTGTTCTTGACTTGATGTTTGCATGTCTGTCTCCTTTTCGCACCTCATACCAAATTAACTGGATTTGTCTTATTTCCTGGGCGGTAGGTGCGGTTTCCTAACCGCACCTTATGCGTCAATTTAGTGCATAACGTTAGTGTATCTGATACACCTTTCGCCCCTCTGGGGCTTGCTGTTGGTAGGATTGACGCGTGCTGGACACCTTTCGCCTCTCCGAGGCTATAGTAATACCAAATTAACTGGATTAGACGTCTTTTGATATAGCATACGGTTACGAGGCACGGGGACCTCGCGCTACGAATTGGGTTAATTTGGTATTATAGGTTATAGGTGGCAATTTGGGTTATAATATCTGCATACTTCGCTATACAACCTAAACTCTAAGTAACACTTATCAACTGAAAATTCTTAAAACTAAATAACCCTGTATTGATAGAGTGTTTGGTATGGTGCAAGTTCTTATTCCAAACTGGTGCGATCAGAAGTCATCCGCTTATCATTGTCCGAGCGATCTCCGAATTGCGGCATTGTCGGGAATCGAAGTCCCCTCCTACCGAATTGCGGCATTGTCGGGAATCGGAGTTCCCTCCTACCGAATTGCGGCATTGTCGGGAATCGGAGTCCCCTCCTACCGATTATTCATTTTGTATCGCACGCAGACGTTCGATTTCCGCTAACGCCTTTTCAAGCTCCGCTTCAGCGTTTTTTCTTGCGTTAGCCTCTTGTTGTGCGCGTGCTTCAGCACTTTTTGCGCGTTCCTGTGGCGTTTGCAACCATTGCGATGTAGTCGGGTTATAAAGACGCAAGTTTCCATCATGTTCCCCTAACGCCAACCTTAACGTCTCTGAAGGCAAACGATCATTTACAAAATCTATCTCTTGATAGACACCATCAATGAGCCGGTATCCGACAAAACTCGGCACAATCTGCCCCATCGGGTCGTAAATATAATACTCCTTCACCGCAAGCACAGACGCATAAAGTTCCTTCTTTTCTCCTATATCCTTCGAAAAAGTGCTCGGACTTGCCACTTCCAGCACAAAATCGGGTGTTTGTGCTTCTGCCCATATCAGATAGGTATTCCGCTGTTTCTTTTCAACGCCAAAAACCACGAATACATCAGGAGAGATAGACTTTCTCGGGTTTCCCTTTTCGTAATACATCAGGAGGTTACCAGATACATAAACATCCTTTTCATTCTGATAATAGTTTCTCAATATCTGAATGAAATCTACCATTAAGTCTCGGTGTTTATCTGTTTCTGCCATAGTTTCCCCGTCCGATTCCGGATAGACCATTGTCGGCGCAGCTTGTATTTTTCTCTGCATCGTGTCATCTCCCAGCATCAAGTTTTGTATTAAGTATATTATGAAAGTGTGTTGATGTCAAGGGTTTTAGTATTGATAGCCAGGGCTATTTAGTTTTCCAATAATTTTGAACTTTTGCTCAAGACTCTTCCTGGCCGAGCGAGCTCCAGCTCGCGACTTTTCGGTTAAAATGGATAAAAAGCCGAAAACTAAATAGCCCTAAGAAATCAGGACTAAATACGGAAGATCTCACCTAACTTCCCACCAAGCACACGTCCTGCACTAAGCAAACAAGCGATTAAGATAAACATCCCTACAACACCAAGTGCGCTGGCAATGTATGGACCTTCACCCAGACGTTGTGAGAGTTGGTAAATCGCTTTTGTTATAGGATAATGTTCATTCTTCGTTGCCAAAATAAGGCTATCACTTACCTCAAGCATTGAGAATGAGAAAACCAGAATCGCACCCGCAATGATATTGGCAATGACTAAGGGTAGCGTGATTTTATACAGAGTGCGCATCGGCGTAGCCCCCATGTTTTGTGACGCTTCTTCGTATGTTATACTCGTTTGCTGGAAACCAGCATAAATCGAACGTAGCATATACGGCAACCGTCGGACTGTGTAGCTAATAATCAAGAGAAACGTTGGATTTGATCTCGGATCAATCACATCAATGAGACCCTTTGGAAGATACCGGAGGATAAATGCGGTATCAGAGAAACTTCCCATATATCCGAAGGCAATCGCAACACCCGGTAGTGCCAACGGTAGCATTGCAACAGCATCTAATAGGTTTTTGAACGGAACACGTTTACGTGTAAGGAGATATGCAATTGAAACACCCACAACCAGTGCGATTAACGTGCTGAAAATACTGTATTTCAAACTGTTGAGAATACTCGGTAGCGTATCGGAATGTGTAAACACATCAACATAGTGCTCAAAAGTAAACGATTTCGGCAGCACGGTCATGTGCCACTGGCTTAAATCCGGGGTGAGTGAAACCAAAATTACACTGATGTGCGGAAGTAAGGCGACAAACGTCAATCCACCAATAAACAGATATATAATCCAACGCATTCCAGATTTTGCGTCCACTTCACGCGACGTAACGTGTCCTCTACCCAACATCTCGTAGTGTTTGCTACCTGTCCATTTTTTTGAGACATAGAATGCAATTGCTGTTAGCACAACAATTAATACTACCAGTGCATACCCCATCGGATTCAGATTTGCTGCGAACACAAGACGGAAAATTTCAACAGCGATCACCTCGTTATAGTTAAAAATTAGAGGTGTCCCGAGGTCTGTGAACGCCCAAATGAAAACGAGAATAGCACCAGCAAAATAGCCAGGCATCATTAACGGCAGTGTAATTCGCCGAAATATTTGGAAACGCGATGCACCAAGATTCTCTGCTGCCTCCTCCAAACTCGGATCAACGTTAGACAACGCTGCAACTATATTCAGATACATTATGGGATATAGGTGAAGGGTTGACAACATGACTACACCCCAGAACCCGCTACCAAACCAGCTAATAGTATTAGAAGGATCCATCAGGTTAAGTTTGACGAGAAGCATATTTATGCTTCCAAATTTACCGAAAAAATTTTGCATTCCGAGAGCTCCGACAAATGGCGGCATTATCATCGGAATCAAAATTACGGACCGTAATATATTTCTTGCTGGGAATCGGTAACGTGTCAGGAAATATGCAAGAGGAAGGCTTACAACGCTTGTCATCAGCGTAACTATTACGCCGATTTTGAAACTATTGATAACCAATTCTCGAATGTTTGGATCGGTCACCATAAGTTTGAAAAAAGACAGGTTGAACTTGCCAGCAATCCAGAACGATTCTTTGAAAACATAGAGGAGGGGATATATGAGGAATATGACAAAAAAAAGTGTTATCAGTCCGAGGATTAACGTGATAGTTGGCGTTAAATCGTATTTACGCCTAATTTTATCTGATAAGGACAGATTATTGAGCGGGTTATCTTGTGCCTCTTGGCGATTGAACATTTTTTACTTCCACAACGAATGTTTGGCAACATTTCCAAATTATTTGGTCGCTTGTAGGATTAGTTGTTAGTTAAGTTAATGATAAAATACGTAACTGCAATAGCAGTAGAGGACACAGTACTGATTAACCCCCAATTCGCCTGAAATCGCTTATGTATCTCTAAGATGTCCCCGGGATAGAGAATGATCATGTCTGTGCCGAGTTCAAAAAGATGTTCTGTAGTTGTGCCATCCCGGCGATGGATGTGAAACTTCTTACGGTCCGCTGCTTCCTCTAAACCTCCTGCCAATGCGATCACTTTCTGTAACGTCATAGGACCACGAACGCGTTGTGCCCCTGGTGTGCGAACATAACCAGTGACATAGATAGGTTCCACTTTGAACGCATTTGGAACGAACAACACATAACCATCTGTTAGAAAAATTTCTGACCCATTTTTATTTGTAGATTTCCAAAATTGTTCGGTAACACTCAATTCAGAGACCGTGCTATCTTTGGCAACCTTCACAAGAGAAGTCATATCAGCCTCCTCAGTGAATCCTCCTGCTCTCGCTAATGCGTCTGCAATACTGATTTTTTCGCTGAAAAATAGTTTCCCCGGTGTCTTCACTTCACCCTGCACCTCAATCACACTAAGCGGATTTACAAATACCAAATCGTTGGAGTTTACGCGAATATCCCGATAAGGCTGGTTTTTTGAAAGATCGTAATTCTCCACAACTACTTGCTGTTCATTCCGTGTGAGGGCATCAGATTGAGGTTGTTTTGAAGAATCATTTGTCTGCCTGATAGCATTATAACGAATCAGTAGAACCTTTTGGGTGTCAGCATTCTCTTTTATTCCACCTGCAAGCGCAATTGCACGATATAAACCAATATCGGATTCAGGGGATATGACGTAACGCCCCGGTATATTTACAGCACCCCCAACAAAAACACCTTTCTCTGCTGTTAAGGGGGACACCAAAATGATGGGATTATTAATGAGGCTCTCTTTCAGTAGAAAATCGCGAACAATCCTGTTAACCTCTTCAGTCGTTTTACCAGCAACCTGAAGGTCTCCACCGATGTAACTAATTCTGCCATCTTCACGCACCTGCACAGAATGGCTATACTCCGGTTGTCCAATCACCGCAATCAGTAGTCTATCCCCTTTCCTGATGCGATAAACTTCTCCGAAGAGTGTGGTGGTTATAATCAAAAACAGTAAAATAGTAGAAACTCGCAAGCGACGCGAAGTTATGTAGGGTACCTGCAAACTTCGTAAAATATGTTTCATAATTTAGTTCTGAAAAAGCAACTCGGTTTTGTTGCGTCAGTCGTGATTTTTGATTATTCAAAAGAGCGGAATTTGCTCTTTTCTTACAGGAATATGCCTACGAGCACCAATCTGTCTATTCGGTTGCTTCCGCCAGTCATAGCACCCACAACCTAAAGGTTGGGACTTGTGCTTCGTAGCAGTCCGCCTTCTGTAGAAGGTCTTACGTCTGCTCCACAGGGGCAGCTAAGCCTGCCCGTAGAATGTTTATAGCAGCGTTTATGTCTCTGTCGTGGTGGGAACTACATTTTGGACATGTCCACTGTCTATCTCTAAGAGAAAGATTATCGTTGTGATACCCGCAATCCGAACAAGGTTTCGTTGTCGCAGTCCATTGCCCGACTTGAGCGAACTCACGCTTATGTTTACTACACTTGGACTTCAATATCTCAACAAACTGATAGAAGGCAAGGTCAGAGACTTTGCGTCCCCAAAGCCTTTTCATACCGTCAATGTTCAGGGTTTCAATAGCAATCGTCCCAAACTTTTCACAAAGATACGTAGCAAGTTTCCAATGAAAGTCTTTACGTTGATTGGCGACTTTACGATAAAGCCGTGCGATCTGTCTAACAGCACGCCACCAGCCGTTAGAACCTTTTTGTTTACGGCTAAGTGCTTTGTTGAGATTACGAAGTTTGGTCAAGGATTGCTTCAAAGGTTGTGGGTGTTGGATTTTCTCACCCGTGCTAAGTGTCAAGTAAGCGTCTTTCATACCAAAGTCTGCCCCAACGCTCTGACCTGTTGTCGGCAAAGGTTCGGTATCTGTGAAGTCCGTTGTGATGCACAAATAGTAATCACCGCAGGTATCACGTTTTATCGTTATACGTCTGATATTACCTTGCCACGCGCGGTGCTTGAAAAAAGTATAAGGAACACGATCAGGCTTCCATTTACCACCAGCGTCCTTTCGGAAGGTGACAGTGATCCGATTCTCTTTTATCTTCCAACCCGATTGCCCAGGGAAAGTAATAGATTTGAATTTATGACGCGGTTTGATATGCGGTCTGCCACCAAGTTTATTCAAAAAACGCTGATAGGCAACGTCAATGCGTTTCAACTCACATTGGATCGCTTGACTCGGCAAAGCATTCCAATGCGGGTGCGTCGTCTGTTTCAACACCGTCAAGTGGGCAGACATCGCGTTATAGTTCGCATACGGCAGGCCGTCTGTCCAGCGTTGACGCTGCCACTCGTGGAAATACTTATGCACTTGCCACATATCGTCAAGCAGATTGCCAAGACGTATCGTATTAGATTGACTACCAAACTTATATTTATAGGTTCTCATGGTATATCTCGTCCCTCGCTTTATCCTATACAAGCGGAAGGCAGACACGTTACCAAGCAGTAACGCTGTCCATGTCTGCCAACAAGATAGGAATACTGGACAACATTTTAGCGCAAATGTCAAATCTTTTTTTACCATAAAAACGGTAGCCCGCCTACATCCCCCAAACTAAAGCATGGGGTTTTGGCGGGAAGAGTGATAAGGTTTGACGTACTTGCCGTTGCCTCGACGGTATCCATTAACAAAAACCTTTCCACTCGTGTTAATATGGGTCTTCATTGCTTTGAAAAGGTAGAGATGCTTTGCCTTTCTGGCAGACTACCTACAAATGCTAATCTTCTTTTAGGGAATCATAATAATCTTTGATGCATTCCTGTGCAAGTTGGACATTATAAGTAGGTACGAGGATATCACCCCATTCGGATTTTCCTACGTTTCCTTTTATTCCGGCATAGGCAGGCATCTCATGAGATCGTAAAAAAACTTCAATTCCTTCGTCCTCTAACACACTTTGGAGGATTAGTCCGGCGACTTCATTCGACACAGATTCAACGACGCACCAATCTACCGATTCTGGAACTTGGGTCGGTGCTAAGCACGGAATAAGATCTTCCTGACACTCTGGACATGTCATAACCTCGTCCTTATAGTCAGTGTTGCATTCTGGACAAAATGGCATAGTCTTTTCCTCCTCATAGATTGTATTAATGAACTCATTATAACATTAATAAAAGAATTAATCAAGACAAGGAAAATTGCCAGAGTTGCAGCGCGGTCTTTCCCAACACCCATTCTCTATCTTCCGGTGTGAAGAAATCCATTTCATCACGGACAACTGATAGGGTTTGTGCGTAAGTTGATCGACTCAAACACACAGGCCAATCTGTTCCCCACATAATGCGCGAACCACCGAAGGTATGATATACTTTCTTAACCTGTTCATGTGTGTCAACCCACGGATAACTTGTCTTAGAAATCGACCACGTATGGCTAATCTTGACATACACGCGAGGAAACCGTGCAAGATTTAACAATAATTGCAGTTTTTCTGGATCGTCAGGTGGACAGTCTGCCATGTGGTCAATCACTACATCAAGATCGGGATGCTGTTCTAAAAGCGGCACAAGGTCAACTAATCTCTCAGCTTTAGTAAGAATTAGCATCGGCACACCGAGTGACTCAGCGCGACTGAAGATAGGTGGCATCAGAGAACCTGTAAACCAATCTCCATCCGATCCGACAGAGGGACTCAAGCGCACACCGTGAAAACTGTGATCTTCTGTCCAGCAACTGAGATGATCTGGGGCATCAGGGTCTTCAGGGTTTATACGACAAACTCCCATAAATTTGTCGGGGTACCTTTTCATTGCGTCCGCAGCATAACTGTTATCCCAAAGATAGTGGATAACCTGAACAAGCACAGTTTTTTCAACGCCATTTGCTTCCATCAATTCAAGTAACATTTCCGGTGTAGCATCCTCTCTGGGTGCCTTACGTTTTTCGTGTGCCCATGGGAACTGTGGATCATTCTTCCAAACGTGAACATGCGGGTCAATAATTCTCATGCTATTGCTCCTTTGGTTTTCTAAAGTATCCGTAAATGCCTAAAGGCAGACAGTAAAGTAGAATAAGAATGTGTAAACTAAACCCCGTAACGGTTGCTGTGTCCATTGATGTGCCAAAATAATTTAAGAACCATGCAAACGGAAATTCTGTTGTTCCAAAGTTGCCAACAGTCTGTATAGGTAAGAGATTGAACCCGTTTGTGAAGGCAAGGGCAAATAGCACTTCTATCAAAGGAATGTCAACACCCATTTCAACAACAAGATAACACTGAAATCCGAAGCGGATTGTGAGACATAATAAAGAATATGCCCAAACTTTCAAAAAACGTAGATTCAATCGAAATGAAGTGATTTCATCAACTATTGTAAGGCATTTGTTGACAAACCATGTAATTGAGGATTTCTCCAGACGCAATAGCGGTTTGGCACAATTCTGGGCAAGTGAGGAGCAAAAATTAGGCGCGATACACGCTAAGACAATTACCACTATTAACCCTGATCCGATAAGCAGAGGGATGAGGAAAAGCACTGCCCAAGAAAACCTACTGCCCAGTTTCGGAAGCAGTAACGTAGCAGTTACAGTCATCAAAACGATTAACAACACTAAGTCAACGACACTTGCCACCATAAGTGAGGCAATGCCCTGCGTTGCATCTACCTTTTGCCGCCGTTGCATGAGATAGACATAAGAAATATCGCCTGTCCGCATCGGAAGAAAATTGCCCCAAAAAGTGTGCAAAGCAAGGATAGGGAAAATCTGATGTACACTGGAATCTAAACCGAGTAAAGTTCGGAACCGCAGCGTTTTTGCCAGGACAAGCAGACAATAGCAGCCGAACCCTATTAAAACCGCCTTAATTGAAAGCTTGCTAAGCGTTTCAGGTATCGCTTTAAGGTCAATCTCTTTTAAAAGGAAAAATGAGATAATAACTGCTAAGCCGGTCGGTAAAGCAATTCTGGCAATCCTCTGAAGTCGCTTTTTGTTCAAAATATCCCTACCGTTGCGAACATACATCAAAATGATCTGAATAAACTTTCACGAGATCCCCTTTTCGAAAGCCAGGAACAGCAGTACCACATTCTCTGGCTAAGCCTTCATAGTCAATATGCATCAACCTTTCTAAAACACCCGCATTGTTCGCTTTCAGAAGTATCCACTGTTTATTTCGTTCACACTGCCTTTCATCTGTCTCTCTACGGGAATAATCTTGCCATCCTTGACAGGGTATAGCAAAATCAAAGGTATTTTGAAAGACTTTTAGTGCGGCGACTGTGTTGTTATACTGCCATATCTGAAAATCTTGATGACGAATAGGTAATGATTTGTGTTGTCGCATGTCTTGATGCACACTTGGCAGGCGGGTCCATATCTGAAACTCAGTATTAACGGAAAATGACTTTCCAGAATCAAGTCTGAAGGCATCTCTCTGCAGTGTCATTTTGCTGATAAATCGCATGCTTTTGTCAAGCTGATTATGGACGATATATTTTCTAAAGTTGACAGGGACAATAAAAGCAACAATATCTGCTAAATTAACCGCGTGGTTAAAGAAGGCTACCGCCATTTTGCCGCGCTTTCCAAATGGTGGATTACCAACAATTGCAGTATCTTGTGATGCATAAGGAAGGTGAGTAACAGTAAAAAAGTCTTGTGTTATCACATTTTCACATTTCGGAAGAACATCTATCCCAAGTCTACGAAGCGGTGGCATTTGATTGTAAAACGCACCTGTTCCCACTGAAGGCTCCACAAAGAACATTTCGCTGACAGTTCGGTTGACAGATGGGAGTGTTTCCGTAAAGAAATTCCAACACGATGCTGCGACTTCTTGCTTGGTATAAAATGGATTTAATGATGTGTCCACGATTCAATTCCCTTAATGAGATGATTTTATCATACTTGTAAAAACATAAATTGTCAAGGAAAAAGGCGGATTAGGGTATGTAAAGTTTTTGTCACCTTATGCATCAATTTAGATGTCTCGTCCATCGGGTGTCGCTTCGCTCTACCCATTAGCGTCAATTTAGGATCCCCAACTCGGTAGGTGCGGTTTCTAACCGCTCTGTATTGTTGAAAGCGCGCTTGGCTGAATCGCAGATCTGTTGTAGCACAAACTTTTAGTTTGTGCAAATTAGACGCAAACTAAATGAAGATTAACAAATAAATTCGGTAATTTTCTAACCATAGACATCTTGTTTTATGTTTTTCTTGTGTGAGGTCTATTATCTGGTTGTCTGAATCGCGGAGGGCACGGAGGACACAGAAGACGCGGAAAATGCTTTTGTGTCTCGGACATTTGCTTTCGCCAGAGACGGGTCGGTAACAAAGTATCTCTTAATTCCGCGTCCTCCGCGTTCTCTGCGATAATCCGCGATTCAGACAGAAAAGAGATCAGAATTACCGAATTAATAAATTAATCTTCATTTAGTTTATGCATATTGAGAGACGCAAACTAAAAGGTTACGCTACAGGTTCGGTGAATCAACGCTAAATGCGCCTGTGACATTTATTGGTGCGACAAGTGTCCAAAAGCGATAATCCTGAAAATCTGATAATCCTGAAAATCCTGGTTCAGACAACAGCGCACGGACAAATCTATACCGAAACTCACGTTATATTACGAAAGTCCATCCCAATATTTCCACATATCTTCGGGAGTCTCAAACTTAATCTCATGTAAGTCTTTTCTGGTGTATCTACTGATGAGCGCGATCCTGACATTGCGCCCACAGTTCGGACCAGCGGTATGACTCATCTGGTGATGCCAGAAACAGACATCGCCTCCTTCTCCCGTAAATTCATAACTCGGTCCTAAATCAAAGGGAGCACCACCACCGGGAAGGCTGTCCAGGTCGTGGTATCTGAAATACTCTGCCCAAATATGATGGCTTCCAGGCCAGATAGTAAACCCACCGCCGTGTTTCTCAACAGTGTCAAGATATACGGTCGCGCCTAGCGTAAATGCACCGACAGTACCTTTTGGAACACCGTTGGTCGGGGTATGGTAACCGTCAAGATGTCCTCTGGGTTCACGATATTCTCTGTCAGGATCGGGAAAATTGAGATGCGGTCCAGCACCACCACCCGTATTCAGTTTCTCTTCACCCACCATCTCCTCAGCCATTGCGAAGACGTTGTTACCATAGATTGTTCCACGTATAACATCCTCACCGCCGATAGGAGCAGTGCGATATCCCTTGCGAATCCAAGATTCAGAGTCGTTTCTATCTTCGTCAATTGACTCCCAAACTCTATCCAATGCGGCATCAATTTCTTGCTGATTAAGCGCACCGCGTACAACCAAATAACCGTTCTCTTTGAAAAATTCTTTATCTACGTCTGTTAATAAAGGCATTGTTTTGTGTTCCTCTTATATTAAGCGTTGACAATAAATCCGTTCTCTTCAAGTGCTTTCTGATAGGGACCTTCATCTATTCTCAACCCAAAACCCGGTAGATCAGGGACGTTCACATATCCATTAGAAATAGAATAACTGGAATCGTCTATCCCCGGTGTTGTCGCATGATCCCATTCAACAAACTCAAACCGCTCTACCTTGGCAGCGAGGTGACATGTGGCAAAATTACCGTAGTATCCACCATAGTGGTGTGGTGCCGTACCGACGTTGACTGCATCCAATTCAGGTCCCAATTCAAGCCATCGTGAGAAACCGGGGTGGAAAATATCATATTGCACTATGTCAATGAGTCCATTTTTTGCCCAGCTGATTAGATTCGGTGATGCGCCACCTTCACCATCGGCGATTTTAGTCTTCAGTCCTTCAGCATTCAGCCACTCTTTCAGTAGACTATAAACCCGTGCATCCTCGTGAAACGCTTCCTCCATCCAATAGACATTAGCATCTGCTGTGCCACCCAATACTTGCTTGGTAATATTGAGATTGTAACCGTTGTTTGCGTCAATTAGAATTGTAGCATCAGGACCCACTGCCTCACGTACAGCATGGATGACATCAATATCGCGTTGCGTACCTTTTTCAAGTGGCATGTGCATTGCACCACGACCGACCTTAATCTTGTATGCGTTATGACCACGTGCCTTACCCTCAAGTGCTTCAGAAGCGATAAAGGCTGCAGCTTCAGCGTTGTCGTCAAGATGTAGGTCGTCAATGTAGAGAGAAGTATCGTAACACGGTGCTCGAAAGTCACCATCTTCACCGGACAACATTGCGTAGACAGGTTTCTGATGCAACTGTCCAACCAGGTCCCAGAGAGGATATTCAAGGAATTGAAATTCCTCTTTCACACCGTTTTCAACGTCAAAGGCATCGTTTAGTTGAAACCCAACAATCGCTTCGGCTTTGTCACGAGAAATTGACGAAAACCCGATGCCACTTGCACCGTCAGATGTTGTTAGACGTGCAATCGGAGGACGCACATGTAATCCGTGTTCACCGAGCCGCGAGTTGCACCCGGCTTTACGAGGACGTTCTCCTGTTAACCGTGCCCATTCAATCCGTTCTATTTTAACATTATCCAATATTGTTCTCCTTATCAACACAGATTTATACCCAATTAACTGGATTAGAAGTTTTCTAATAGCGGTTAGCAGTGCAAGGCACGGGGACCTCGCGCTACAAATCGCGTTAATTGGGTATAATACCATTTCTCAATAATTATATCCCATTTGCGACTTTCGTGAAATATTTAAAACTTGTGATTTGGGCAATAGCTGCCTTAGTATAATTTCTCAAAATTTGTGTAATTTTGTCCTGCATTTCCTCTATTGTCCCTAATGTGTGCTGAAACAATTTGGCTTTGATGTCTTGCCAGAGCCTTTCGATCGGGTTCAACTCCGGACTATAAGGGGGTAGAAAAATCAAGGCGATATTGTCAGGAAGTTTTAGGGATTTCGCATAATGAAAACTCCCATTATCAAGCACAAGGATATTTAACGTGTCTGGAAAAGTCTTTGCTAACTCATCAATGAATATTTGGAAACAGACACCATTGAGCCAGGGCATTTCAAGGAAGAAACTTTCTCCTGTTATTGGTTCCACAGCACCGTATAGATAAAGGTTCTCGAAAGTGTAATTGATGTTGGCAATCGGTTTGACACCGGGCATGGTGATACGCCGAGACGAGACAGGCAAAAGACCGCATCTTGACTCATCTTGGCAAAAAAGTCGGGCGTTTTGAAAAGATGATGTGTGCTGCGAAATCACGTTATCAACGGTTGTCGCGAAGTTGGCAGCGAACGTATCACACGCTTTTTGGCTTTTTTTTATGACTTTTGCGAGGCACTTTGAGTTTGGCGTTCCATTTATAGCGAATTAGCGCGTGAACAGTTTTATAGTTCATTTGGACATCAAAGGTTTCGGAAATATAGTCTGTTATCTGTTGATAACTGGAAAAACCCTCCGGTTTTTCCAGTTCCGCTCGCAACAACTCTTGTTGTTCTTTGGATAGCCGAGGGGGACGCCCCGGAGAATAATCCCGATCCAAAAGCGCATCAAGTCCTTCGGACGCATAAGTCGCTAGCCAGTGTCCAATCGTTTTTCGGTGAACACCTATCAGTGCCGCCGCTTGTTTGCGAGTTGTCGCTTGACCACTGCGAAACAGGTAAAGGACTGTCAATCTTTGCTTTTGATAACCTACGGGTGTTTTTCTCAACAAGCTTTTCAACTCGGAAACACTTTCTGTAATCTGTGGAGGTTTTATGTTCATCGGTGTCAATCCTATAATTTGTAAAATCGGAATGATTTGTAAAATTGGAAAAAGTTTAGCAGAAATTGAAAATTTTCTAAAGGAAAAACATATATAAGAAATGGTATAATACCAAATTAACTTGATCCCACTCGGTAGGTGCGGTTTCCTAACCGCACTATAGGCGTCAATTTAGGGATCCTCTAGGTCCGGTTTCCTAACCGCACCTGATGCTCAAGTCTCTCTTCTGTCCGAGCGATCTCTGAATCGAGATCCTCTCTAAAATATAGTGAAAAACTTGAAAACTGAATGGCTCTGTAGATTTACCTATATTTGCGTCTGAAGTAAAGCAATACTTTTCAGGTCTAATTTATTATAGTTCTCAATTTCATATCGATTACCATCAACATCTTTAATGAGTACCCGCCCGTTTTCAAGAGTGACAATATCGTATCGGGAACGCATACCAAACTCTACATCACCTTGCGCGGTTTCAACATCCCACTCCGTAACACCGAAATGCCCCTCAAGTGAGTTGATTTTGGTAATTTTCGGCATAAAGTATCGTTTTTGCAGCTCTTCCATAAGAACATCTCGAGACTGAGATGTTAGTTTTTTCACATCCTCTACGATACCGATTTCATTTCCCTCGTCATCTAAAAGGGCAATGTACCGAGTGGCTTCATTTATTGGGAAACTACGTACAGGTTCAACTTTCGTATACGTTGTTCCATCTGGAAGTTGGACAACAAGTTCTTCAAATGCGTTCCGAGCGATGCTTACCTTACTTAGATCAAGAAATTCTAATTCGTCAGTAACTTTTATCGGTTCATACATTAACTTCTCTCCTACAACCTATTGCATAATGCTACCATGCACGAATCTTGGATAATTCGGTCTGTTTTTGACACAGATTTGCGTAAGTGCCATCTTGGGCGATGAGTTCCTCATGTGTCCCGATTTCATCAACCTCACCCTCTTTCAACACAACGAGTCGATCAGCATATTTCAAAGTTGACAATCTATGTGCGATTGCAAACACCGTCCTACCTCGGACGAGTCGTTCCAATGCCTCTTGGATTTTGGATTCCGTTTCGGTATCAACTGAAGAAGTGGCTTCGTCAAGAATGAGAATGCGTGGGTTTTTCAAAATTGCCCGTGCGATAGAGATTCGTTGTCGTTCGCCACCAGAGACGCGCGCACCACGTTCACCAACCATCGTATCGTAACCGTCAGGGAATTTGATAACAAAATCGTGAGCATTTGCTGCTTTCGCAGCAGCGATAATTTCAAATCGAGATGCACCAGGTTTTGAGTAACCAATATTTTCAGCGATCGTGCCTTCAAACAGGAACGGGTCTTGTAGCACAACGCCAACCTGTTGTCGGAGTGCCTTAATCCGAATATCTTTGTTATCGTGTCCGTCTATAACGATTGCCCCTTGGTCTGGGTCGTAGAAACGGGTGATGAGATTGACAAGCGTACTTTTTCCTGCGCCACTATGTCCAACTAAACCAATCATCTCACCAGCACTGACTTGGAAACTAACCCCGTTGAGAGCATTCTTTTCGTTATCGTAAGAGAAATAGACATCTTTAAATTCAATGTCCCCTTTAATATTTGCAAGTGCTATTGCATCTTTTTTATCTGCAACGGTGGGTGGTGTATCTAATATTTCAAATACCCGTTCTGCAGAAGTGCCTGCTCGAATAAATCTTTCATTCATTTGACAAAGGGTACGCACTGGCCCAAAGAATCGCATCATGTATGATTGAAACAGAAATAAGGTGCCAAGTGTCAAGTCACCTTGGAAAATTTGCCAACCACCAACTAACCAGATCAAGATAGAACCGGAAAAGGTGATAAATTCCACGATCGGACGGTAAAGTGTCCCGAGTTTTGCAGCGTTCATTTCACCGGTAAATACCTGATGTGTCAGCTCGCTAAACCGACTAATCTCATACCTTTCTCGCGCAAATGCCTTGACAACACGCACCCCAGGGATCGTGCTTGCAAGAATTGTGCTAATATTTGCGTGCCGTTTCCATAAAACATGGTACACTTTGCTCATCTTTTTGCCAAAAAAGATCGTAAAAAATATAAGGCAGGGAATCGGAATTAACGTCCATAGTGCAAGATGCCAGTTGAGAAAAAACATGATAAGGCACATATAGATGAGGGTGAGAGAATCGCCGACAATGTCCTGTAGTCCGTTTGCAATAAAGTCCCGAAGTCTGGATACATCGTGCGTTATTCTGGACATCAGATTACCAGTATCGCGTTCATGAAAAAAGTCAATGGAGAGCGCGTTCAGATGTTCGTAAGTCTCGTTTTGCAGTCGTCGGGTGATATTCTGCCCTACCCACGCCATCATATACCCACGGATGGAAGAGGTTATCATAGTAAAGACTCTAACGCTTGCCATGAGTAGAACAAGTCCAACAAGGTGTCCAAAACTGCCGCCAAGTGGCATGCTACCGAACCATCCGCTTAATGTGTCCACCGCCCCTTGCAGATGTCCCCAAGTTGTTTGTGGAAGCGGATCTCCAGCAGGAACAGCAGTTCCGACCGGCATCAGAATATTGTCGATCAACTCTTTATAAAGAAATTCTGGATACAAGGAGACAAGCCGCATCACCATCATTATTAGGAAAGCAGGAATCATGATATGTAAAAATGGGGCAGCATATTTGAACAGGCGGAAAATGAGTTTGCTGTTTTGAGCACAGTTAACACAGACACCAGTCCAACTCGGGATTGGATGACCGCACTTTTCACATCGAATCTTGTCTCCACCTCGTTGTAACCCTGCAGTATTCCCAACTCCGGGACCTCGTCTACCGCGCCGTCCACCAGGTCCGGGACCTCGACGTCTCCGTTCTCCCCCCGCACCGGTACCATTTGATGAAGATAATCTTTCTAATTCTGATACAGTAAGATTGAACTTCGGAGTTAATGTTTTTGAATAACGTGCCAATTCAAAGGCATTTTCCGACGTCGTAACCTTGAGTATGTTATTCCCGTACATCTCAAGGACTTCAATGTCTTCAACAGAGTTAAGATCCACCTCTTGAATGTCATGTCCGAGAACGCCGTTCTGATTAAAAGCAATAAGTCGCTTATCAGTAACTAATAGCCAATCTTTTCCATAAGTGCCATCAAACCGCAGATCGGTTGAAACGGCAACTGTAATTTCCTCTCCTTGTTCAAGTAGTTCTTGTGCCCGTTTTTCAAGGAGTTCAGGCACTTCTTCCTTCGTCGTTAACTCGTTATTATCTTTCTTACGGAAACGCGGTTTGCCGCCGAAAGAACTCATCCTCATTCGACGTGATCCGCGGTCCCTTGAACCTGACATCGAATCGTGCATAAATCAAACCCCACAGAATTAAGAATTAATTTTATTAACGGCTTTTCTTTTTAACGAAATTTAGGTGGAAACGTTGAGTAAAATTTGCACCACTTACAGAAAAGCAGACTAATCCTGTAGGTATACTTCTGTAAAAAACTACACACTGGTAAGTGCGTTTTCCTAACCGCCCCATTAACGTCAATTTAGTGATTTGACGAATATGCGAAACCCTCTTTAGTCCCGTAGGGACGCAATGTTTATAGCAACTTCTGATTAATTTTCAATTACTTCTAACGTTTGCATCCGCTCAAGTGCGAATACCCGAGTATCTTGGCGCAATTCGCAAAATCCCTCTACACACAACGTTTGACCAGACTCACGACTGTTTGGGATATTAAGAAACCGCTCCGGTACAACTACACGCGTCATCCATGTTTTAGCACTCGGTTTTTTATAATCAAACCGAATCTTCTGATTATTGTCAATTGCGAGTTGGATTTCTGAAAATTGTTCCGAGAACTCTGATTGTGAAGGGGGTAACGTAAAACCGCCAAGAACATCGCCTTTTCCGTACATACTTTCATGACACGGTTTGCAAATCAATTCAAGATTATCCAACGTGTTCTTCCCATCTTCACACAAAGGAATCTCATGTATCAGATAAACGTTCCGTTCTTCTCCACAACTTGAACAGACAGAACCGTTCTCTTGGATAAGGTAACGTTTCCGTTCGCTCCAATCTGGAGGCCAACCCGGTAAATAGTCATAAATTGAGGTCAAAACGGACTTTAACTTCGCGAGTTCAGCGGATAAACTTTTGACCTTAGACTCAGGTAACACGTTTGCTTGCTCTATATCGCTCAACACAAAGATAGACAGTATAAGTTGTGAACTCTGTTGACGCAGAACAACCTCAACTTCATCTTCCCGCATTTGCAGCTTGACGAGACAGGAAGGATGAAGAAACTCACCGTTGGACAGTGACATGTCGTATTCATAGTCGGTATACTGCTTGCACACGGTACAAAAAGGCATTTTCTTTTCCTCACATTTGGGTGCGGCCTGTAAAGGCAGGGTCATTTATAGTAAACTATTATAGTAAACTATGAAAATATGTGAACACTTTCTAGTAACGTGAGTTTGATAAAAACAAGATGTCGGGCTTCTCGTAGGGGCGAGGTCTTCTCGCCCGTAGGGGTTAGGTTACCTAACCCCTACGAAAATGTCCATTTATGTTTAGAATTTGCTATATATCAAACTCACGTTAGTACTTTGTCCACCTAATTTTTGTGGTTTGTCCGTCGGGTAGAGCGTCCGCGAAACCCGACAAGATTAGTATATCAGCACATGTCGGGTTTCGCTCTGCTCTACCCTTATGTGTCAATTTAGCGGTTTCCAACTACGGTAGGTGCGGTTTTGCGGTGTACTCACCCAAATGCGATCTGCATTCCTAACCGCACCTTTTTGTATCAACATCTCAAATAACGCAAAGGACGAGAATATCAGCGTTCGTAGTCGCGCAATTCATTGCGCGACTACAAACGAGTTCTTTCCTTAAATTGACACATAAGGGTGTCGCTCCGCTCTACCCAACCTACAATATTTTGGTGGGCAAAACACTAGAATAAAGACGTTCTGCTGAAGGACGTTCCTGCATCACAGGGATTACATAACTCCGAATCTTAAAGCCTTCAAATTCTTCTGTTTCAGAACGTTGTTCTGGATTAGTTCTATGATCAAAAACAACATAGTATCCTTCAGTAGCATCTTCTAACTTGAGATACGATGCAAGTTGTCTCTTTCCCTTCTGATAGCTTCCATCACCTCTCCAAATCTTTGTCTCAACTACGTATTTTTGTTGATTATGCGTAATAAGCAGGTCTATCCTGCCGCGTCCTGTTTGCACCTCAATATGCATAAATCCACCGACTAATCTCACAAACTGCTCAAGATAAGCGAGGAGAAGATGTCGACCCACAGACTCTTGTGGCGTATCAGGCACCTGTAGAATTTTAAAACCCGCACGTGCAATGAAATCTCGAAAGTTATCAAGCAACGCACCCATTTTAATCTCACCTGTAGGTGAAAGATAATCCAGAAAACCCTCGCTTGTATCTTCAGGGAGATATTCCTGCTCTAACCCATTTACAGCAGGTTTGAACACTTGCAAGATACAATAAAAATAAATCAGGTTCGCAATTTCACACATACCATCAGTGCCTTGTTTTATAACCCCATAAGTCGCGAGTTCACTGATAAGATCGTCCCGAAGATTGAAAGCCACACCCTCATCGGTTGCGGTGATTTTCATCAAAATACTTTCAAAGCGCGGGTTTCTGCGGATATTCGTTGTCAAATGTTCAATGTTAGTATTCCGTTCATGAAGCAGCTGCGAGTGTGCTTTTAAAAAGTGTTCCATTGTAATTGATTCCGTTTTTGGAATCTCCAACGCATCAGTCAGTATTTGTGCCAATCTGTTGACGAGGAAAGGCTGACCTGCTGTCTGTTTGTGAATAGATTCAATTACTTGTGTTGAAAAGGATTGTCCAACTTCTTCCGTATACTGTGCAAGGAGTTCCTGCACCTGTTCAAGTGTAAAGTTCGGGAGGTTGAATTCATCTTGGATATTGAAAGGGGAGATGGATCGATCGTAATTGAGTTGTGCGATACTCTTTACACCGACAATACCAACGCTATAAGGACATCTATGATCGGAATTTGAGACATAGATTCGACGAAGCGAATGTAAAAAACCTTTCACAGCTTCCTTTGGAATGCCATCAAATTCGTCTATGATCAGAATAACCCGTTGCCCATCATATTCAGAGTTAAGGAATCTTTCAAACTTACTAAAAAATCTTAGCATTGAGAGATGATCGGTTATTTCCGTGTCTTCCAAAAATTGACGAAGTGCATCTAAAGGAAGGTGTCCTCTTTTCTCAAATACCTTCTCAATTTCTTCGCAAATATCTTGGTATAAGCAGACGTAGAATGTTGATAGAGTGCAGCTTTCATATACCTCAAAATTCAACGAAATTGGGAAGTAAGTATGTTCACGGTCAGTGAACACATCAAGAGCGCGTTGAAAGAAAGTAGTTTTGCCAGTCTGACGCGGCGCGAAGATAACGATATACCGTCCATCTTTGACTCGCTCAATAAAATCATCAAGCCCCGCAGAACGGTTGACAATATAGTTCTTTTCAGGATGAACAGGACCTTGTGTACCAAAACGTCTCATTTTCTACTCCTAATCTGAAGACAACATCATTATCTCAATGAAGTTTAAGTATTTAATTCCTAAATGGTTTTCTCGCTAAGTTTTCGGGACGGTAGGTGCGGTTTCCGAACCGCACCATTAGCGTCAATTTAGTGGTTTTCCGTGTCCGAGAAACCCTCTTTAGTCCCGTAGGGACGCAATGTTTATAGCAACGGAGGCACCCCCCAATTCTTTAGCCTCGTAGGGGCGGAGTGTTTATAGCGTTTTATTTCACATTTCGCTCGGATGGAGCTAAGAGATTGATTATCTCGTATTCTATAAATATTTAGTCCCTACGGGACTAAATATAGAACAGTCTCAATAGTCATGCCTATTGAGAAGTGTTCATAAACGGACAGACATTTTCTTAACTTGACACCTAAGGGTTTCGCTCCGCTCTACCCAATCTACAATATTTTGGTGGGCAAAACACTAGAATAAAGACGTTCTGCTGAAGGACGTTCCTGCATCACAGGGATTACATAACTCCGAATCTTAAAGCCTTCAAATTCTTCTGTTTCAGAACGTTGTTCTGGATTAGTTCTATGATCAAAAACAACATAGTATCCTTCAGTAGCATCTTCTAACTTGAGATACGATGCAAGTTGTCTCTTTCCCTTCTGATAGCTTCCATCACCTCTCCAAATCTTTGTCTCAACTACGTATTTTTGTTGATTATGCGTAATAAGCAGGTCTATCCTGCCGCGTCCTGTTTGCACCTCAATATGCATAAATCCACCGACTAATCTCACAAACTGCTCAAGATAAGCGAGGAGAAGATGTCGACCCACAGACTCTTGTGGCGTATCAGGCACCTGTAGAATTTTAAAACCCGCACGTGCAATGAAATCTCGAAAGTTATCAAGCAACGCACCCATTTTAATCTCACCTGTAGGTGAAAGATAATCCAGAAAACCCTCGCTTGTATCTTCAGGGAGGTATTCCTGCTCTAACCCATTTACAGCAGGTTTGAACACTTGCAAGATACAATAGAAATAAATTAGGTTCGCAATTTCACACATACCATCAGTGCCTTGTTTTATAACCCCATAAGTTGCGAGTTCACTGATAAGATCGTCCCGAAGATTGAAAGCCACACCCTCATCGGTTGCGGTAATTTTCATCAAGATACTTTCAAAGCGCGGGTTTCTGCGGATATTCGTTGTCAAATGTTCAATGTTAGTATTCCGTTCATGAAGCAGCTGCGAGTGTGCTCGTAAAAAGTGTTCCATTGTAATTGGTTCTGTTTTTGGAATCTCCAACGCATCAGTCAGTATTTGTGCCAATCTGTTGACGAGGAAAGGCTGACCTGCTGTCTGTTTGTGAATAGATTCAATTACTTGTGTTGAAAAGGATTGTCCAACTTCTTCCGTATACTGTGCAAGGAGTTCCTGCACCTGTTCAAGTGTAAAGTTCGGGAGGTTGAATTCATCTTGGATATTGAAAGGGGAGATGGATCGATCGTAATTGAGTTGTGCGATACTCTTTACACCGACAATACCAACGCTATAAGGACATCTATGATCGGAATTTGAGACATAGATTCGACGAAGCGAATGTAAAAAACCTTTCACAGCTTCCTTTGGGATGCCATCAAATTCGTCTATGATCAGAATAACCCGTTGCCCATCATATTCAGCATTTAAAAAACTTTCAAACTTACTAAAGAATCTTCGCATTGAGAGATGGTCGGTTATTTCCGTGTCTTCCAAAAATTGTGTAAGGTCATTTGACGGTTCTTTACCGCGTTTATGATAAAAATCTACAATCTCCTTTCGCAACATGTAATTGAGTCGTTCGTAGAAAATGCCTGAAGAAATATCGCGCATCACTTGAAAATCTAACCGAATTGTAAAATAAGCATCATCTTTAGTTGTGAATGTATCAAGAGACCATCGAAAAAATGTCGTTTTACCGCTTTGTCGGGGTGCAAAAAGAACAATATACCGTCCGTCTTTGACGCGCTCAATGAAATCATCAAGTTCCGCAGAACGGTTGACAATATAGTTCTTCTCGGGATGAACAGGACCTTGTGTGCCAAAACGTCTCATTTTCTACTCCTAATCTGAAGACAACATCATTATCTCAATGAAGTTTAAGTATTTAATTCCTAAAGTTTGGACAATATTAGAGATTATGTTAGAACTTGGGTCAATAGAAACACATTATATCAAATCAACCCGATTTGTAGTGTGAGGTCTCTGGGTCCTCCTCACAATGCCGACTTTATCTGAAGATGTCGAATCAAGTTAATTTTTATTTCACTAAATAATAATCCAGTCATTCTGTTTTATCTGTGATCTGTGAGAAGTCTATGCCATTTAGCCTTGTTATCACTGGGTTTTCCTTTAGTGTCTACAGATTTCAGGAGCAACCCAACGACTTTTTCACAGGTGCGACTAGTGCGACAGTAGAAAGAAAATTAGGCTCTACTGTCGCACTAGTTACGCGCTTAATAATACGGTTATTCTGTTTCATCTGTGAGAAGTCTGTGCCGTTCAGCCTTGCTATAACTGGGTTTTCCTTTAGTGTCTACAGATTTCAGGAGCAACCCAACGACTTTTTCACAGGTGCGACAATCGCGACAGTAGCAAGAAAATTAGGCTGTACTGTCGCGCGGTTTATGAGATTAATAATACGGTTATTCTGTTTTTATCCGTGAGGTGTCTGTGCCGTTTAGCCTTGCTATAACTGGGTTTTCCTTTAGTGTCTACAGATTTCAGGAGCAACCCAACGACTTTTTCACAGGTGCGACAATCGCGACAGTAGCAAGAAAATTAGGCTGTACTGTCGCGCGGTTTATGAGATTAATAATTCGGTTATTCTGTTTTTATCTGTGAGGTGTCTGTGCCGTTTAGCCTTGATATCACTGGGTTTTCCTTTAGTGTCTACAGATTTCAGGAGCAACCCAACGACTTTTTCACAAGTGCGACAATCGCGACAGTAGCAAGAAAATTTGGCTGTACTGTCGCACTAGTTACGCGCCTAATAATTCGGTTATTCTGTTTCATCTGTGAGAAGTCTATGCCGTTTAGCCTTGATATAACTGGGTTTTCCTTTAGTGTCTACAGATTTCAGGAGCAACCCAACGACTTTTTCACAGGTGCGACAATCGCGACAGTAGCAAGAAAATTAGGCTCTACTGTCGCGCGGTTTATGAGATTAATAATACTATTTTAGAAGGATGCCAATAGCAACGTGTTCTAAGTATCCGTTTCGCTGCTTCTCGGTTGTTCTGTCTCATCCATTTTTGATAAATCCTCTGGAAGTATGATTGGCCCATCATCTTGATATCCAGTAGGCATTGTTTGCTTACGTTCTGTGAGGAGTCCGTGCAGTTTAGCGTTAAATTCACTACGTCTTCCTTTCGTGTTGATAGATTTCAGGAGCAACTCAATAATTTTATCAGGTGTCACAGTTTCAAGAAAATTAGGATCAACTGTCTCACCATTTAGGATGCTGATAATATTATTTAGGATAAACTTATCATTGACAATTTCTTGTGTTTCTTCTATGGTGATTTCTTCTGCGGCCGTTCGTTCTATCACCTCTGTTATACTAAGATATCTTAATTTTCGATCCCTATTGCCGAAGTCATAATTTGGGTTCGCGACTCTAAATTTATTTGCTATCCAGTTCCTGTTCTCCCGCGTATCTTCGAGGTTTAGATGTGTGAGCATTCGAGTGTTCACGAAATACATGCCATGTTGATGCGATCCGTGTTCACCCACCCACTTGGCATACATCTCATAATGAACTTCTTGAATGGTTGGCCATCTTTTATTTTCTGCTGCCACATTGGATACCTTTTCCTATAATACCATTTCTGAATGATGACTTTTCATTAGCACAAAACGCGTAATGCATCGCGCCTCTTGGACGCCACATAAGATGCGCTTTAAAATGTCATAAATACTCCGTAATGGTAGTTTATTTATCAAATTTAGTATAAGAATACCATAGAGGTGTTTCATTGTCAAGAGAGTGTTGTTTAAGATAATACTTTTAATCCAACGGAAACAGAGGCTTCCTAACATTCCGATACGTAAAATGCTGTGGATTCACCGCAGTCAATCCAGGTGTATCTACTTCAATAATCTTAGCAGCGATCGGTTCATAGGCGGCGCGATATGCGATTGCTGCTTTGACGACAATAATCTGCATTGCTTTCGGGTCGATGCCGAGACTCAGCAACTGCTGAAGACTAAACGGTGTTTGACGATGACTTGTCAACACAACTAACGAATCCGCCACTGCAACGACTGCTGTCAACCCTTGATTGTGATATTTTTGTCCACCGTGGCGCGGTTCTGTCTCAATAAAATATCCATCATGAATTAGACGGACTTTGCCCTGAATTGCAACTGGATCACCATGACGATTGTCCATCTTCCCGCCGACCTGTAAGGATACTTCATTGCCAACACCAATATCAATACAGGTTTGCACACCTTGCGGATCACACAGAACAACGACAAATCCTGATGTCTTCTGTCGTATCAACTCCTCAAGAATAAAGGTGCTATCCCCTGGTGAACCTCCACCAATGTTATCACCCATTTCAACAAGAATCACTGGGTGTTCGTGGCATAGTATCCCTTGCTGAACAGCGTTAGATGCATCAGGTAAATTCAGCGTCAATTGGTTGCGAATATCCCACAGCATTCCTGCTAACCTACCTGCCTCTGTTTGCGCAAGTTGTAGATTGTTATTCGTTACCACAACGAAAGATGGACCTGCCTCGGACACATCTGCGTAAGGATAACCTGCTGCAACGTTTGCGACCAGAATGTTGGCATTGCTTTCAAGTCGCTTCGCCGCATTCATAATAGAATACATCGGCTCCGCACTTGTATTCTGATATAGGATATTGAGCAGCATCGGTGGTTTGGCAAGAGCCTGCATTGGTATAACTTCATCACTGAGGATTCGCATCATCAATTCTGCTGCTTGTATGCCACGGTGACGTTGATCTATATGTGGATTAGTTTTGTAAATGACAAGTGCAGTCGATTTATCAACCATCTGCTGAGAAACATTTGCATGATGATCAAGTGTAACAACAATAGGCAAAGAATCTCCGAAGGTTTCCCGTAATCTTCGCAACACTTCGCCATCCGCATCTGGATGACTTTTTACCACCATTGCGCCGTGCAATGCAAGTAGTAACCCATCCAGATTAGGTATTGCTTTCAGTTGTTGTATAAGCATCTCAGTGAGTTTATCAAAGGCAGCATCAGTTACGGGCCCCGCAGGTGTCGCCGTCCCTATCAAGGTCGGACAAGCGACATATTCGTGTAGGGCTGCACCATGAATGAATCCACCTATCTCATGATGCGTATCCTTCCAAATTGGCAATATATTATCTCCGATAGTACAAGAAAACGCTTCAAAATCTGTAGGAGTGTTGCAAAACGTATTAGATTCATGCATAATCCCGGCGATAGCAATTGTAGCCATGATTTTTACCTTTCTAATTTTCGATCCTTAAAATAACACCACTAAGAAACATCTATTTCTACAAATCCTTATCTATCAAAGACCTTACATTTTAAAATATCTTGACGATATGCGTAAAATAGTGTATCATTTAACACAGTTTTTTGTCTCAAATTTTTAACATACGGTTTTGAATACTTATAGTTATAGGCGCGAATTGAGTAGTGGTGGAATGCATGACAGAAAATGGTACCCGTAGAAACCGTATTGAAGAAGCAATAGAAGTCGCCGCGCAGGCACACCATGGACAATTTCGGAAAGGCACAAATACACCGTATATTTCGCATCCGTATGCGGTTGGTCTGATGTTAATGAACGCAGGTTGTTCAGATGCGGTGGTAATAGCCGGAATTTTACATGATACGGTTGAGGATACCGACTTAACGCTGGAGTGTATCCGAAAAAACTTTGGTAAACCTGTGGCTGACATCGTTGATGGATGCTCTGAGAATAAATCATTACGGTGGCGCGAACGGAAAACTGAACGGATTGAAGCGTTAGAAACCGCTACCCCTGAAGTTTGCATTGTAACATGTGCTGACAAACTTCACAATCTTCGAACTGTGATTTCGGAATACGATGACATCGGTGATACGGTCTGGGAACGTTTCCACGGTGGTTTAGATGCACAAGCATGGTACTACCGAAGTGTTTTAGAGAATTTACGAAAACATAAGAACTCTGATAAAATGGCAAAGTGTGACAGCACAGTCGTTAAACAATTCAACTTAATTTTTCAGCAGTTACAGCATGCTGTTGTATTTCTATTTGATGGAAAAACTGGATAACAAAGCACACGCTATTCTGACGATTCCAAAAGTTAGGGTTATTAAAACTTCATTTCCAACTGGGTAGTTGGAACAGAATCAGTTAAAAGAAAAAAATTATGACAAAGAAAAAGATCCGTCTTACCGCGACCGTTAAATGTGCAGGGTGAGCATCAAAATTAGCTCCGGGTGAGCTTGCATACATTTTAGACAACCTGCCCAAATCCACTGACCCGAACCTGCTTGTTGGCACAGAAACGTCTGATGATGCTGGGATATACCGTATTTCCGATGACATTGCCCTTGTCAACACGGTGGACTACTTCACGCCTATTGTGGACGATCCGTATACATTTGGTGCTATTGCAGCGACAAACTCACTCAGCGATGTTTATAGCATGGGCGGCGTTCCAAAAACTGCACTGAATATAACCTGCTGGCCCAAAGATGATCTGGATTTATCTATTCTCGGTGATATTATCAGAGGTGGAGCCGATAAGGCAGTTGAATCCGGTACCGCGCTTGTCGGCGGACATACTGTGGATTCTCCTGAACTGATGTATGGGCTTGCAGTTACCGGTATAGTGCATCCTGAAAAATTCGTCAAAAACTATGGTGCACGCCCAGGCGATGTCCTCGTTTTAACGAAAAATCTCGGCGTCGGTATTCTCACAACAGGATTGAAATTCAACAAAATCAGTGATGACGTCCTACCACAATTGGTTGAGTCTATGACGCGACTGAACGCATCCGCATCTTCAGTTATGTTAAAATATAATGCATCCGCATGCACAGATGTCACAGGTTATGGATTGTTAGGGCATGCATCAGAAATGGCAGAAGGCAATGATGTGCGTCTACAAATAAATAGCAGTGCCGTTCCGTTCTTTGAAGATGCCCCCGCGCTCGTTGCCAAGAAAACTTACACACAAGCCTATCTTGCAAATACGAAATTCCTTTCAGATAAGGTCACGTTCAGATCGTCGGTTTCGGAGGAGATGCGCCATATTTTGATGGAGGCTGAAACGTCTGGAGGCTTGTTATTTGCACTGTCAGCCGAAAATGCAGATGCTGCTGTCCAAGAACTTCATACTAACGATTGTCCTGAAACTGCCATTATCGGTGAGGTTGTCGGAGCAGATGGTGCACACATTGAGGTGCATTAGACCACTTCCCAGAACGGTGACCCTATATGACAAAAGCTGAATTGGCAAAGCAGATTCGTGCTGCTTCATATCTTACAGGTGAATTCACACTCCGTTCTGGAAATATCAGCAATTTCTATTGGGATAAATATCGGTTTGAAAGTAATCCTATCCTTCTCACAACTATCGCAGAAGAGATGGTAAAATTACTTCCAACAGAATTTGACGGTTTGGCAGGATTGGAATTAGGGGGTATCCCACTTGCGACTGCAGTTTCTTTACAAACGGGATATCCATGTTTTTATGTTCGAAAAGAAGCGAAAACTTATGGCACATGCAACCTTTTGGAAGGAGGTGTAAAGGAGAAAAGCACACTTGTTGTAATAGAAGATGTTATCACAACGGCAGGTCAGGTCTGCACATCAATAGAACAGATTCGTGGAGAGGGACACACAGTGGAACATGTTGTTGCAGTCATTGACAGACAAGCAGGGGGAGAGGAGAAAATTAATGCACTCGGATGTTCATTCGCATCAGTTTTTACACTTGCCGAGTTAGAAACAGTATAAGCATCTTCTTCATTCGGACGAAACGTTAAACACACTTGACAAGCAAATTGAGAGATAATTAGCCAAAATACCTTGTGTGGCGGAAAAAGGTTATGGGGAGAGCACAATTACAAAAAATCCGCTACAGTAAAGAAGCACGAGCAAACCGTAAGATATTACGAGAAATGTGATAAAGATACATGAAAATATTGTTTATTGGAGATATTGTCGGAAATCCGGGGAGAAGGGCTGTAACCGAATTTTTGAAAGAACTTCACAAACCCTCAGCAGAATCGTATGACTTTATCGTTGCCAACGGGGAAAACGCTGCGGGTGGCAAAGGTTTAACATTTGAAATTGTTGATCAGTTATTAGCTTCAGGTGTTTCTGTAATTACAACTGGAAACCACGTCTGGGCTCAGAAAGAGATATTCGACTTCGTTGACACAACACCGCAGTTGATTCGACCTGCAAACTACCCGGCGGAAGTGCCGGGGCGTGGGTTTACCATAGTTTCTTCAGTTGATGAACGCACCAACCTTGGAGTCATTAACCTTGCAGGGCAGATATTCATGAACAGATACACGAATCCGTTTCATGCATTGGATACAATTCTAACTAAAGTGAAAGCGGAAACCCCGTATGTGATTTTGGATTTTCATGCTGAAGCGACCTCTGAGAAGATTGCAATGGGATGGCATGCGGATGGCAAAGTTGGTGCAGTTATTGGCACACACACGCACGTTCAAACAGCAGATGAACGTGTGCTTCCTAAAGGCACAGCCTATATTACGGATGTCGGCATGACAGGTCCACACGATTCGGTTATCGGTAGTCAGAAGGAGCCGGTAGTTAAAAGTTTTTTGACATTGATGCCTACGCGCTTTGTCGTGGCAAAAGACAATGTTAGGTTAAATGCTGTTCAAATTGAATTGAATGATGAAACTGGTTTGGCTGAGAATATTACGAGAATTCAATATCAACTTTGATGTTCTACTCATACCAAATTAACTTGATTTCAATCTATCGGTGCGGTTAGGAATGCAGATCGCATTTGGGTGAGTACACCGCAAAACCACACCTACCGTCTGGAAAATAGGACAAATCCCGTTAATTGGGTATAACTTTGCAGGAGATGCTGTTGTAGGAATAGACAAATATGCTATTAGATATACCGATACCCCGCACTATCTTCAGTGTAACTGAAATAACCAATAAGTTGTCGCGTATTATTGAACAACAACCACAACTACAAAATGTATGGGTAAGGGGACAGATTTCAAATCTGAGTCGTCCTGCCTCTGGACATATCTATTTCACGCTTAAGGATGGGAAAAGTAATATCAAGGGAGTTTTGTGGAGAAGTAGTGCATCCAGACTCAAGTTTTTACCACGGGACGGTGACGAAGTTCTGGTACAGGGGGGAATCAACATCTATGCTGCGAGTAGTAATTATCAGATAATTGTTAACGATATAGAACCAATTGGAGTGGGTGCACTGCAACGTGCTTTTGAAGAATTAAAACTAAAACTTTCAGATGAAGGTTTATTTGATTCGGATCATAAAAAGCCGTTACCTAAGTTTCCGAAAAAAGTCGGTGTAATCACCTCTGAAACTGGTGCCGCCATTCAGGATATAAATCAACAACTCCAAAAAAGGTATCCGTTAGTTGAACTTTTACTTTACCCGACACTTGTTCAAGGGGACCGTGCTGCAGCACAAATCGCACACGCCATACGTGCTATGAACACAAGGACAGACATAGACGTTTTGATTGTAGGTCGTGGCGGAGGTTCCATTGAAGACTTGTGGGCATTTAATGAAGAAATTGTAGCGCACGCTATATTCAACTCCGAAATTCCTATTGTCTCTGCTGTTGGTCATGAAACAGATTTCACTATTTCTGATATGGTAGCGGACCACCGGTCCCCGACACCGTCGGCTGCTGTGGAACATGTTGTCCCTGATAGATTAGAACTATTGGTACACTTAAACGGCGTGAAAAATCGTTTAAACGAACTTATGACACGTCGGTTCACCACGCAACATGCTGAAATAGACGTTTTGGAATCCGGGCTATCGCCGTCTAAACGACATGATACAATCAATCAGTTATCCCAAACAATTGACGGTTTGGAGGCGGCATATAAAAAAGCAGTAAACGATAAATTAGATGTGGGGAACAATCGTTTACAGTCTTTAGCAGCACGGTTAGATGGGCTCAGTCCATTAGCAACTCTAAAACGTGGGTATAGCATTAGCAGGCTTTCTTCAGGTGAGGTTGTAACATCAAGCCAGCAAGTAAATATTGGTGAAAAACTTGATGTCCAACTCTCAAAAGGGAGTCTTGTTTGTTCAGTGAATGCGTGTTTGGATTAGAAGTATATTGAAATATCGTTCTTGCAGTAGGTGTTTCTGGTTGTGATAAATAACTGATGTTACAAGGTAAGGAGAAACCTTTGACTTTTGAAGAAAAACTTGAAAGATTAAAAGAAATTGTAGAAACGTTAGAGTCGCCAGATACATTGGAATTAGATGCTTCTCTGACACTTTTTGAGGAGGGCGTTGGTTTAGTCCGTTCATGTAGAGAACTCCTTGAAGCAGCAGAGGTGAGAGTGCAAAACGTGTCCCAAGAACAGATAGATGATGTCCGAATGGAATCTATACTTGAAAACGCAAACGGAGAATAGGGATGGTTTTGGAAAAAATTAAGTCGCCAGCAGACTTAAAAACGTTAAATATAGACGAACTCAATACTCTCGCTGACGAAATGCGTGCCTATCTATTGGCAGTACTATCCAATCATCCCGGTCACTTCGCACCGAACTTTGGCACAGTAGAATTAGCGATCGCAGCGCATACCGTTTTCGACACACCACGCGACAAACTGATATGGGATATCGGTCATCAAGCCTATCCACATAAACTTCTTACTGGTCGTGTTGACACTTTTGATACGTTGCGGCAAACTGATGGGATCAGTGGCTTTTTAAGTCGTGAAGAAAGTAAGTACGATGTTTTTGGTGCAGGACACTCAAGTACCTCAATCTCTGCTGCTTTAGGAATTGCGGCTGCCCGGGATGTTAACAATGATGATTACAAAGTTGTTGCTATCATCGGTGATGGCGGGTTAACAGGGGGAATGGCACTTGAAGGGTTAAACGCCGCTGGTGATTTCAAAAAGGACATGATCGTTATTCTAAACGACAATCAGATGTCTATTTCCGCTACTGTCGGGGCATTCTCCAAACATTTTCACAAATTGATTAGTTCGCGCGGTTACAACCGCCTCCGCTCGGGTGCCAAAGAGTTGGTGAGCTTCATCTCATCCGATGCAAAAGCACTCGCGCAGAAAATCGAAGCATCTCTAAAACCTGGAACACTATTTGAGGAATTCGGTTTCCGATATTTTGGTCCCCTTGATGGCAATGATCTTGAGTCGTTAATACCTATCCTCACAGGCATTCGTGAGTTAACTGGTCCGATTTTGGTGCATGTCGTAACAAAAAAAGGAAAGGGATATCTTCCTGCCGAAGAGGACCCAGTTAAGTTCTATAGCGTTAGTGGTCAGTTTGACGTAAAAACAGGTAAATCAATCCATCCTGCATCCGCAATACCTAAGTACACAGATGTTTTCAGCCGTACACTCATTGAAGAGGCAAAACAAAATCCGAGAATTATAGGTGTAACAGCGGCCATGTTAGGTGGAACGGGTTTAGACAAGTTTTCGGACGCATTCCCAGATAGATGTTTTGATCTCGGTCTGGCTGAACAGTGTGCTGTCACATTTGCTGCAGGGCTCGCAACGGAAGGTCTGAAACCAGTTGTCGCCATCTACTCCACCTTCTTACAACGTGGATATGACCAGGTTCTCCACGATGTTTGTATTCAAAATTTGCCTGTTGTCTTCGCACTTGACCGTGCAGGACTTGTCGGTGCAGATGGACCGACACATCATGGCGTGTTTGACATCGCGTTTCTACGTTCAATTCCAAATATCGTATCTATGGCACCAAAAGATGAAAATGAATTGCAGCACATGCTCAAAACTGCATTAACATACGAGATTGGTCCGATTGCGTTGCGTTATCCACGCGGAACTGGGACAGGGGTTAAGCTGACTCCTGAACCTACACCACTTACAATCGGCAAAGCCGAAATCTGCCGGGAGGGTGACGATCTATTAATTGTTGCACTCGGAAACAGGGTCTACCCCGCACTTGAGGCAGCACAGACTTTGGGCGAAACCGGAATAGAAACCACCGTGGTGAATGCGCGCTTTATCAAACCTTTAGACACCACGTTGATTGTTGAATTAGCAAGTCAAATTGGCAAAATTATTACGGTGGAGGATGGTGTATTGATGGGTGGATTCGGCAGTGCTGTGCTTGAAGCACTTGCATCGGAGTCGGTGACAGATGTCCGTGTAACGACACTCGGTGTGCCAGATAGGTTCATTGAGCATGGTGACGTGAAAACATTGCAAGATAGATACGGCTTTGATACTGAAGCAATAATCCGCGCAGGAATCGCATTAGCCGTTGGGTCGTAGGGCAAAATTTGAGGAAAGCGGTATTCAATGGAAATTGAAATATGTAAGTTTTCAAAAACTTGCTTAAGATTGCGATTTTTCTCCTTCTCATATTTCTGTTGTTTCTGTAACCTGTAATACCAAATTAACTTGATTCCAATCTATCAGTGCGGTTAGGAAACCGCATCATAGGCGTCAATTTAAGGAAAGAACTCGTTTGTAGTCGCGCAATTCATTGCGCCTCTTACATTCAAAGAAAAGAGGCGCAATGAATTGCGCGACTACGAACGCTGATATTCTCGTCCTTTGCGTTATTTGAGATGTTGATACAAAAAGGTGCGGTTAGGAAACCGCACCTACCGTCCGGAAAATAGGACAAATCCCGTTAATTGGGTATAATAAGATGTTTCACTTACTCAAGTCATTCTCCACGCATTTTGGTGGGATCAGTGTGAACGTATTATCTCAATTCAAGCAGCACAAATGCTTACATCATGCTGCATCGCTTGCGTTTAGTTCACTGATCAGTTTTGTGCCTTTATCAGCGGTTGCGCTCTACTTACTTAAAACCTTCGGAGTTGTTGAAAATAAAGAATCTCCGTTGATCGCTGCCTTGAATAATTTCTTCCCTCGTTATAGGGCAGACGAAATAGTATCAGGGATATCAGAATTTACCAACAGAAATCTAACGGGACTCGGTGTAGGTGGTTTTCTATTATTCCTTGTGGTTTCCGTACTCTTGTTTATGTCTATTGAAGGGCATTTCAATGGTATTTGGGGAATCGATCAGCGTTTGCCGTTTGTAAAAGCGTTTCAGAAATACTTAGTCTTTTGCATGCTGTTGTTGGTAGGACCGCTTGTAATCTTTTTTATTTTTTCATCTGTTGATAATAGGTTGCTGGCGAACTTATTTCCGTTGATTTTAACCTGTTTTTTGTTATTTTTCATGTATATAGCCTTACCGAACGCCACTGTTAACTGGAAGGCTGCACTATTTGGCACATTTGTGGCAGGGACGCTTTTCCAAATTGCACGGATCGCATTTAGCAATTACTTTGAATTAGTGTGGCAGGACTATAGTGCAGTCTATGGGACGCTGGCAATGTTGGTAATCTTGGCTATATGGATTTACGTTACATGGATTGTGATTCTATTAGGAGTTGAGGTGACGCACTCAATTCAGTATTCCAATTATAAAAAGGGTTCGTACGGAAAGACTATCAACGAAAACAATGACTATATCAATGATCTCGGCATCATAACACTATTTCTCATTGTTGCATCACACTTTCAGGAAGGTAAGGGAGCATGTTCAGTTTCAGATGTTGCTGCAACTGCAAGAGTTTCTGAATCATTAGTCCATAAAATTTTTAATCGATTTAAAGCAGCAAAGTTCATTTATGAGGTAGAGGGCGATACAAAAGGGTATCTTCCGGCCTGCTCGTTAAGCAAGATCACCTTTGACTCGCTTGTAGCAGTTGTAGATGGAGACCTAACCTGCCATTTTACTGATGCGTTGTCGGCATCGCCTAAGTTGATGCAGTTATTTCAAGAACTTCGACAAACTCAAGCTGACACGCTCAAGAATATTACGGTCAGTTCTTTTTTAGATAGTGATAGTAACAACGAGAGTTCCCATTTATATGAAGAAATTGATTGAAAGATGGAAAGATTAGATATTGTCCTTGTTCAGCGAGGTTTTGCAGAAAGTCGCCTCCAAGCGAAGCGGTTGATTTTAGCGGGATCAGTCAAGGTAAACAACAATTCACGGGTTAAGCCAGGCCAACGCGTATCGCAAGATGCTCTGATAGAAGTTGAATATCCACCCAAATACGTCAGTCGTGGCGGATTGAAACTTGAAAAGGCACTACAAGATTTTGATATAACCGTCCAAAATAAAGTAGCGATTGATGTAGGTGCCTCTACAGGCGGTTTTACTGACTGCTTGCTTCAACATGAGGCTGATTTCGTCTACGCTGTGGATGTTGGCTACGGTCAACTCGCTTGGAAACTTCGCAATAATCCGCGCGTGAACGTGCTTGATAAAACCAATATTCGCTACATTGACCAACACTTCTTTTCACACTCACTTGACATCGCAGTAATTGATGTTGCTTTCATCTCCTTACGAAAAGTATTGCCTGTAATAATTGAAAGTTTAGGAGTTTCGGATGTTATCGCACTCGTCAAACCACAGTTTGAGG
Source organism: Candidatus Poribacteria bacterium (assembly GCA_965237835.1). Taxonomy (GTDB): domain Bacteria; phylum Poribacteria; class WGA-4E; order WGA-4E; family WGA-3G; genus MSPOR6. The sequence continues at coordinate 5,412,008 of OZ250160.1, forward strand.
CAGGACGGACTCATGTCAAAAAGGGCGGTATTGTTGACGACCCAAACGTACATAAGGAAACGTTGGTTAATTTGATTGACTTCGCGCAGGAAAATTTTTCAGCAAACCTTATGGGGTTAACCTTTTCACCGATTCATCGGGACATTGGTAATATTGAATATCTACTCTGGCTTCAGAAACCCATTACAGCAACGCAATTGAATTCAGGATTAGAAATCCGTCCTACAAGAAATATGGATTTCGTTTGTGATGTAGTTGACACAGCACACAAGGCTTTTTATGCAAACGATACAGAAAAATCGGAACAGGAATAATGACAAGACGAAAGATTATTTTAATTTCAATATCTCTAATAACCCTTCTTTTTCTAATCGGTGGATTTCTTTACACCAGTTCAGACTCTTTCTTAAATAATGTTATCAAACCACGTCTTCAACAAGCCTTGGAAGACCAGATTAAAGAGAAATATGAAGTAAGAATCGGCAAATTGGGTGGAAATATCTTCACTGGCGTTGAAGTAGAGGAATTTTCCCTAAAAGAGAAAGAAACCGAAAAACCGCCTATACTTTCCACTCAGAAGGTCGTCCTAAAATACAATTTTTTTGCGCTGCTACAACGCAAATTGCTTGTTACGGCTTTGAAAATCAACTCCCCAGATATAAACGTGACACGCAGTTCAGATGGACAAGTAGACCTTACAGATGTGCTTCGCGAATCTTCGTCTGATTCTCAGTCTAATAATTCCTTGGCATTTGTTGTTTCCAATGTTGAAATCAAAGGAGGTGAGATTCGCTTAACTGACACACAGCAGAAAATTGAATTAGAACTTCCGAATATTGATGTTTCGTTGGATGGCACGCTCCAAAATTGGAATCATACAGGCTCCCTCTCTATTGGTAAAGGGAGTTTCATTCTAAATGGTACAGAACTGCCAATTGAGCGGTTGGATAACATTCAGTTTTATGTGTCAACGACTGAAGGTGATTTGGAAAGACTACAACTGAAATCAGGAAACTCTGAAATAGATATACAGGAATTCAATTATAATTGGGATAAAGAAAAATGGACTTCGGTTGTTAAACTAACAATTGAAGCAGCAGATGTTCAAAAGTTTCTTAGAGATGACACCCAACTTGAAGGTTCATGCGAAGTCCTACTGGACTTAAAGGGAACAAATTCAACGTTAAATGGTAAACTCACAGGTACATCGGACGCGTTTTCAATCAAGAAAAGCCTTGGCTCAGCAATTGGTAAATCTGAATCTAATACAAGGCAAATAGACATTACAAAGTTAACATTTGACTCAAATTTAGAATTCGGTGAAGAACCGAAAGTAACGTTAAACGATTTCAGTGCAAAGGTCGCTGGTGGAAGTCTCACTGGAAACGGTAGTGCTAAATTTGACGGGACCGACGATACCACTGAAGGTAATTTGTTAGCCCGAATACAGCATTTTGTTAAACAACCAGTCACCTATGAAAGTGATTTGGAAGTTGAAAATATTCAACTCAGCTCGCTATTATCAATGTTTGGTGAATTACCAGCAGAGTCACCTCAGATTGAATCTGGAACGTTTACCGGCACGGCAAAGGTAAACGGGAATACGTCAAGGGATTTTTACCTTGATAGTAGTGTGAAACTTTCAGGAACAAGTCTTCTCGTAAAAGACGAGTCTATACCTTTGAAAGATTCATCTCTGAATTGTAAAATATCTTCAGAATCTGAGAATGGTTCAAGTATCACGGCAAATGGTACCATTGACGATACAACCGTTGACATAAATGGATCTTTAGAAAGCTTTGATGTAACACTCAAAAATGTTGATTTTGGTAAACTACTTGAAATTGCCAACACTATTCCATTTAAAGGTATCGGAGATATAACAGCACAAATAAAAAAAGATGGTTCAGCTACCGGACATGCAGAAATACCTAAAGCATTCTATGCACATGATAAGGCAAAACCGATTCCACTTGGAAGTTTAACAGGAGATTTTCGGTATGTAGATAAGGTTGTGTCCTTTGAAAGGATACACCTGACAAAAAAAGATACGTACGTTTCCATTGAGGGTAATGTCAAAATAGAGGGTGAACTACCCGCCAATTTTCGCGTCGTCGCTGCGCCGCTTGTTCTGGATGCTGACTATAACAATATCTTTTTTCAACAAGAGTACCCCATTGAAGGTAATATGAGAGGGGAACTAAAATTATACGGTTCACTCATCAATCATCTTGATGGTGAGGGAAGTTTTGCAGTTGATTCTGGAAAAGCATGGGGCATCAATTTAGATACCGTAACGCTCCCGTTAGAAATTGACGACTACTCGCTTACGATACCTGATTTTAAGATAACGACCCGTGGTCAATTAGTTACATTCAATGCACATGTAAAAAGTAATGGAGAATTTGAATTCAGTCTAAAAAACAATAAAGCCAAGCCGGTTCAATTGGCTGAACTTGCTATCGCGGCAGACGTTACCGATTTTCCACTCGATGGAAAAATGGATGTCAATGTTGATTACCATAAGAAAAAGTCACAAGACCTTGTATTTCTCACTGATTTAACCTTTTCAGACCTGACGTTCAAAGGTAACCCTCTCGGTGATGCCACTCTACATGCCATCCTCATAGAAGAAAAAAAAGAACTTACCAGTGAACACGACTACTACAAATTAACTGGGAAAGCTCTTGCGAACACGTGTGGCATAGAGGGTATAATCAGTAATGCCCAAGATAATCCCTACCAGATTACACTGACGAGTGATAACACCGCTGCCACCCCCATCCTACGCATTTTACATCCTTCGCTTGATGTTATTACTGGCACTATTGATGGCACTGTTGAAGTAAAAGGCACGATTGCAGAATTAACTTCTACAGACCCAGTGGAACCTTCTAAAAAACGCGTTTATCCCTACGATGTTGATATTTCTATCAGCAAAACACTACTTCAATACAATTCATTGCACATGACAAATCCGAAGCAAATTCGTCTAAAATTAGAAGACGATATTCTAACGATTTCTGATAGTTCCTTAAGTGTGGATGGCGAAAAAACTCCATTTATTCAACTTACTGGGACCATTGATGCAAAAACTGAAGAAATTGACATTTCCTCCAAGCGCAACCAAGACTTAACCTTGGAATCTTTAAGCACGGCATTAGGTCTCCCGATTTCTGGTAGTGCCCAATATGAAATGAAAATAAAAGGAACATTAAGCAATCCTATCGTAGATCTCAAATGGACAATACCAACGTTAGTTGTGAATACAAAAAGTGGAGATGTAAGTATTCGTGATGCTAACGGTGAATTAACGTATCAAAATGATGCTATAGATATCAAACCTTTCACGATGCAGGTCTTGGAAAACCCGTTAGCGGTAAAAGGAAATATTGCAGTTGATCCCGATGATTTTAACAATTCCAAACTAAAACTCGAACTCAGTGCTCACAATCTCAATTTAGCGAAGTTTTCAGATTTAGTTAGTAACAATATATCTGCTGATATAGCGAAACGTCTAATGCTAGACAAGGAATCATTAATTGAAGGCAATATCGGGGTTTTATTAAATGTGGGTGGCACCATTGCTGAACCTGTTATTGATCTAAATGCGAATACAACTGATAACCATCCCATAAAGTTTGGTGCGTTTGCTAAACCAATCGGACTTGAAAAACTGCATGCGGTAACGACTGTCAGAAAGGAATTGGTACATATTCGCGACTTAGTTGCGGATGGACAGATAGGGTCAGGCAATTTTCATTTAAAAGGCAGCACTTCGTTTTCAACCCAAAATAAAGACGAAATTAAATTTGATATGGGTGTGTCAGTTGAAAAACTGGAGGTAAGTGATTTTATCACTTTTTTCCAGCAACGGCAATCTCCGCTAAGCGGTACAGTTAGTGGCACAGCAAATTTAGCGGGAACAGGTTTCACTGAGGAACTCATAACAGCAACATGCAAGATAGATGAACTCAATTTACAAGCATATAACTACCAAATTGCGAATACCTTGCCGATAGACTTCAAATTAAATAACAATAACATTACCACCCTTTTCCCGTTGCAGATCACCTCTCCTAAAATAGAAACTAGTGTTGACGTTAGCCTTGATGGTCCGCTTGTCTCCCCAAACATATCGCTGAAATGGCAAGGAATACTCACCGATCTGTTAGAGAAGGAGGTTGATTTGCCATTACATTGGCAGGGAAAGGCGGAATATGCTAATAAATTGCTTACACTAAGTACTGAACTTGCAAATAACGGTGACACGTTAACACTCAAAGGAACAGTTCCATTCGATCTGTCTTTTACAGAGATTGACTTCTCAGAACGTTTCCTTGATGTACCTATTATGGTTCAACTGAATGGAAGAGAACTTCCTCTCAATTTTTTTCCAGGATTTGATAACGTATTTTCAGAGGCTGATGGTGTGACGGATATTGATCTGAAACTTAAAGGCACAACCCGCACACCATATCTGGATGGAAATGTCTATTTTCACGCTCCGCATCTCCACCTAAAGAAACTTTATCCGCCTCTCAAAAATGTTGAAGTTCTTCTCAAGGCAAGCAAAGACGTTATTGAACTTGAAAAGTTCCATTTTGACATTGAAGATGGATCATGTAATCTTCAACAGAGCGAGTTGAAACTTGACGGTTTAACACCGAAGTTATTTTTGATAAAGGGACTGTCGTTAGATCAATATCCTCTCGGTTCAACCTTACGTCAGGCAATAACACATGAGAATTTAGAGGATTTGAGCGGGATTGTTACGGCAACACTGACGGAATTGAAAATACCATTTGATTCGTTTTTTGAAAACGGAGAGGGAATTCCAATTCCAAAATTACGCGAAGTTATTACCTTTGACAGGCTCAGTCAGAAGGCAGAAGCAGTATTCACTATTGATAACATCTCTATCGGTTTTAATGCTTTGGATCGCCAATACAACTTTGTAAATCCAGAACAAATTCCGATTTCTCTGGTTTCAGGCACATTTCAAGTTAAAGCACTTAAACTTCAAAATACTATACCAATTGCCCCAACCCTAACCGAAGATCCACTTATCTTCACCTGTTATGGTAGATGGAACATGCACGGTGAAATATTTGCCAGTCTGAAACTGGAAAATTTAAATGTATTAGCTATAGATCCGCTTTTAACAGATAATTTACCAGAAGCATATAACCTGAGTGGAATGTTATCTACTCATATCAACATCACTGGTACTTATGCAGCACCTGAAGTAACTGTTGTTCTTGATGGAGATAAACTTACTATTAACCAAGCGAACATTGATGAATTTTCATTTGAAATGCAGTATAGTTCTGAAGACCAGCGATGGACAATTCCAGAAAATTCGGAACTGCTTAGAATAGGGAATAATCGTCTCATCTGTTCAGGTCACGTACCCTATATTCTTTCCATTTCAGACCTCCGATCGGAATCGCTATCACTGCCGATGGCACTAACGTTCACCTTGCAAATGGATGAGCTTGGTGTATTGCATTTGATTGATCCGCTTATAGAATCGTCTAATGGTAATGGAACAATTAATGCAACTGTTAGCGGAACACCAAATGCACTACAACTCAAAGGTACTGGTGAATTTAATCAGGTATCCTTGAATTTGTCTGGTTCACCTGTTTCATTTGAGCAACTTGAAGCCTCGTTTGATTTCACCAATACAGGATTAAATATTCAACGTCTACAAGGACAATTGAACGGTGGGGATTTTTCCGCTACTGGAAAAATTACCTCAGATTGGTTAGAATTAGACGAAATTGACATTTACACAAACTTGGGAATTTGCAACTTTGTGGAGCGAGGGTCGTATCAGATTAAGCTAAGTTCTGGCGATCTACACCTTCATGGCACTATAGAAAAACCAATTCTCACCGGTGATATTAATATCAATCTTGGAAGTTACGAACAAAATTGGGAAACCGTACGAGATTGGTTCAGTGGTAGTACTATAAGTGAAGTGGATCGTTTGGCATTTAACACACCATTTCTAAGTAGACTTAAGTTAGATGTTGGTATTGAAATTCCAAACAATTTCCACTTCCTTTCATCGTTAGGTGGACCTACCGACATTGAAATCGATTGTAGTGGTCAACTCAGAGGAACTATTCAAAATCCTATTTTCATAGGCGATGTTTCTCTCTTGAAGGGTAAAATTAGCATCATAACACAAATTTTTGAAATTGATGAACGTTCTATTATCTCCAACCGAGACGAAACAGCCTTTAATCCAGTGTTGGATATTTCACTCAAAACACTGAACCCTATCCGCGGTGTCCTACTTAGAGATGGAAGCACAGCAGATCTTGCGGTTACTGCAACTGTTACAGGTACCCTCGAAAATGGTGACATTGACAAAGCGAAACTGAGTTTTCAGGCTGAACCGCTCAATTCATCCACAACCGAGGTCTTTACAGATGCTGAAATTCTTGCCCTCCTATCCCCAGGTAACTCTATCTCACGATCATTTGGTGGGATTCTTTTCACTATATCCTCTGGTCTTGATCCTAACGAACGCCATATCATCGCTGAATATCCGTTGCCATATAATCTATCCATAAAGGTTGAGGCGGACGAAAAAGGTGAATTTGGTGTTGATTTTCAACTGCTTGAGCGAAAATTCTAAGTGATTATAGTGAAATCTACAATTATTTGGACATTTCAGTTTTCAAGATTATTCAGAGATACAAAAAGGTATGGAATATAGCACTGAAAACAAAAATACATATCGTTTCTACGGGGCTAAAGCGGGTTTCTCATATTCGTCCAATCACTAAATTGACCTTATGGTGCGGTTAGGAAACCGCACCATAGGCGTCAATTTAAGGAAAGAACTCGGCTGATATTCTCGTCCTTTGCGTTATTTGAGATGTTGATACAAAAGGAGCAGTTAGGAAACCGCACCGCTTAGCCCCAACGCGGTAGGTGCGGTTTGTAACCGCACCGGATTCTGTGGAGTATGTGTGAGATAACGGTTTCCGCGGAACGACTCGGTGCGGTTACAAACCGCACCTACCGGCCCTGGAGGACCGCTAAATTGACGCTAATGGTGCGGTTAGGAAACCGCACCTACCATCCGGGAAATAGGACAATCCCGTTAATTTGGTATTATTTCTATAATCCACTATAAATTGGGTTTAAACTAAATGCTGAGATACTTTTCTATTATTTCGTTCAAAGGACGTCTGTGTTGCGGACTTTGTCTAATGCTTCTCTGTTTTCTATTGGCAAATTCTGTTATCGGTCAAGATTCAGACACCCCCCAATACCAGAATCCTTCTATAAAAACCTCCAATGGAAAAAGGGTTGTTAAAATTGAATACTTTATTGATAAACTCATTGTGGAAAATAGCGAATTACTCAGTACATTGAAAAAAATGACGCACATAGCGGTTGGTTCACAGTTCTCGCGTTATGCGGTGCAACGCAGTGTAATCTCACTCTATACCTTAAAACAGTTCTACCAAGTTGATGTTTACGTCTTAGATGCACCCGGTGGAATTATGCTCAAATTTGACTTATTGAATATGATGCAAATCCAAAAAATCAATATTACCGGTTTCCTTACTGATGAACTCAGGGAGGCTATCCGTGACGCGGTAAAACTAAGACCTGGTGATATGTATGACCCCGTAATTGCTAAAATCTATGTTAGATCTATCAAGACAGTATGTGCTGATGACGGTTATTTTAGTGCTGATGTAAGATTTAATGTAATTCCCACCGACGGTAGTTTAACATATCAGATTGATTTGCGAACGCCGACGCTTGTCTCTGAATTGCAAATTCAAGGCAATTCGGCGATATTCACAGAACAGATCAAAGAAATATGTCAAACCCGTATCGGAAAGGTTTACCACAAATCTATCGTAGATGAAGATTTTCTGGCAATTCGCGACCTTTATAGAAAAAAGTACTATCCAAGCACTGAAATTGAATCTACCTTTGCGTATAAATCCGGTCTATTGACACTTGATATAACAGAAGGCATACAACTTTTGCTTGATTTTGTGGATGAGAACGGAAAACCCATTATTCGGGAGTCACCTATTAGCAATTTTCTTGCAAATTTAGGTTTTAACAGACAAGAGTCTGAAAAAGATCAACTCAGCAACAAAATTACGTTATTTCTAAATGATCAATCTCGATGGGTACAGACAGTAGAAGCGCACTTTGCTGCGAAGGGATACGACGGAACAAAAGTTGAAATGAAAAAACTAACTAATTCCCCGCTCCATGTAAAATTTATCATTAATCCCGGCATACGATACATTGTGAAAAATGTTGAATTCATTGGCAATGAGGCGTTTATTGATAAAGATTTGCTTCGGGAGATGGAAACCAAACCGTCAAATTTTTTCTCTCAACATATTAGAAGACGTTTCTTTTCAGGGATAACCGTTGAGAGAGATAAGAAAAGTTTAGAAATTTTGTATGAAAAAGCTGGTTATCGTGACGTGCTTATAAAATATGAACTTGAAAAACATAATCCAAATAATCGGAATGTTGGAGAAATCTCCATCAAGCTCACATTTTCTGAACCCTACAAAGAAGTGATTTACCGATGTCATTTTGCAGGAAACAGTGTCCTTAAAACTTCTGCGCTCTTTGATGCTTTGCCGAGTAAACCACCTGCTCCGAATGCGCTTTTAGTCCAAAAAAATTATGAGAACGCAATACTTAAAATGTATCAAGATCGCGGTTACATTGAAGCTAAAATTAAAACCACAAATTTTCTACAAAAAACAGAAAACCCAGTTTTTCAGGTTGAAGGCAATTTTACGGAACAGTTGGATGCTGGCACGGTACCTGGGAAATTAAGTGATACATTTAAAAAACACAGTCTCTCTCTTGCAGGAACATTTATTGCCACTAAAATAGGGAATGAGTGGATTATCCAGGATGTAGAAGGTAACGCTCGTTATACCCTCAAGCAGGAAAAGGAACAACTCTCTGCATTTGAACATGGCGTTCTACGAATAGAAATAGAAGAAGGAAACCAAGTAGTGTTCGGTAATTTTCATTTTACTGGAGATACTGGGGTTAAGCAAAACATACTTAGACGCGAGGTAGCACACCTTCCAGGTACCCTCTTTACGTTTGAAAGATTGAGCCGGGCTATCCAAAATCTCTACAATACAGGGATTTTTGAACCCGGCATCCGTGCGAAACCTATAGGATCAACTGGTCTCGAAGAACAATCCAGCAATTTTGATAAAGACATTTCATCAACACTTTCTCTACCGCATCCGATAATTAAAGATGTTGAAATTCGACTCCAAAAACAGAAACCCGGGACATACGGGGCAAGTGCTGGAACGAGTTCTTCAGATGGTCTGCGTGGGACAGTTGCCCTGAGTCATCGTAACCTGTTTAAACGAAATGTTCGATTCAGATTGCGGGGCAGACAGGGAACACTCGGTTATCTATACGATACAACCCTAACGGAACCTTGGCTCATCGGTCGGACAAGTGGCAGTCTACAGTTTTTAGTGCGAAAATTGGAGGAAGACGAGGACGTTCGCGCATTGCAGGGAAGTTTCACACTCAGTAGAAAATTGCCCAAGGCACACCAACTGAATTTAGAATACATTTATCGTGATTTAAAAGACACCTCTGAATCAACCTTAATTTCAAATCCATCAACGACTGTCAGTAGTCTACGTTTCTTATGGAGGCAAGACAGTCGGTTTCCTTCTCTGAATCCAACATCTGGGATGTTGAATGAAGTAACACTTGAGTATGCTGGCGGTTATTTAGGCGGGGAAAGTAGTTTCATCAAAACAATAGCGGATACCCGGTATCATAGGAAACTAAATGAACGTGGGTTTGTATTGGCTACAGCACTTCGTCTTGGTATAACAACTGGGTTATTGCAAGCCAACCGTGAAACAGAATTAATCTCCTTTGAGCGATTCTGGGTAGGTGGTAGCACCACAGTCCGTGGGTATGAGGAGAGAGGACTCGGACCGGAGGATATTACGGGCAAACACCGGGGAAATGTTCAGTTTATCTTTAATACCGAATTGCGTTTCCCAATTCTCGACCCCTTTCAAGGCGTACTCTTTTTTGATACAGGTAACGTTTGGGACACTTTCAAGGATATTGAGTACGATTGGTTGCCTTCCGCTGTAGGTGCTGGTTTACGCTTAAACTTAGGACCGCTCAGTTTTGGAGTTGATTATGCCTTTCCTCTTGTCACAGTTCCAGATGTGCCGACAAATTCATTCTATTTTCGGGTTGGTAGTACATTTTAGAAAAGTCGGCTTGGACTAGATTAACTTGATTAGAAGTTTTCAGATAAAGTCAGCATTGCGAGGAGGACCCAGAGACCTCGCGCTACAAATCGGGGTAAGTGGGTATTACTCTGATGTGTCATAAGGTTTTCCCAATGTCAATGGTGCTTCTGCTCTACCCACAAAACCTGCCAAAACTGCTAAACAAAGCACAAAAGGCAACACCAAAAACCACTGGTATTGGACGTCCCACCCGAAAGCCTGAAAGCGCGCATCCAATGCAAATCCAAGTCCGAAAAGTAGTGCAGCACCACAGGCTTTGACCGGATGCCACTTGCCGAAAATTACGATTGCTAAGGCTATAAAACCGCGCCCATCTGTCATTCCAGGTGTGAAGTAGGGTACATCCGCGAGCGACAGATAACCACCACCTATTCCAGCCATAGTTCCAGCAAACAACATGCAATTTGTCCGTATAAAAGTCACATTTGATCCGATAGTAGAAATGGCTTTCGGATGTTCCCCACAAGCGCGAACCCTCAGACCAAGTTGCGTGTGGTAAAGGAAGAAGAAAACACACGGTACAAGTAGAAAAGTCAGGAATACAATGATATTGTGTGAAAATAGTGCCTTCCCGATGAGTGGAATCTCTGAAAGATATGGCACATCCATTTCTTTGAAATATGGAACGCTCTGCGGGCTGCCTGTCATCCCAAATAATCTTTGATATACGACTTGCGTGAATCCTAATGCTAACAATGTCACTGCTGTGCCAACGACAATCTGATCGCCACGTAGTTTTATAGCAAAAATCACAAAGATGGTAGCAGTCATAAGTCCAGCTAACCCCGCAACAATAATCCCAAGCCACGGTGCCAAAAATGGCAGTCCAGCAGTGTAAAAAGATGTAACCATTCCAAAAAGCGCACCAATGAGCATCATGCCTTCAATGCCGATGTTAATTACACCTGCGCGTTGTGAAATCACCTCCCCTAATGCAGCAAGCAATAAGGGAGTTGCACCGCGGATCATAGATCCAAGAATATCTTCAAGCATCTCTATAGTCATTATCAAACTCTTCCGTTTCTAAAACCCCGTTGCTTTAGCTCGGGGGGACAGTGCGCTGTTGTCTGAACCAGGATTTTCAGGATTATCAGATTTTCAGGATTAGTATATTCTCATATAAATGTATATCCTACACTCCGCACTTTTGATTTCCGATTTTCGGTATTTATTTCTCAAACCTGTGTGGTCCCTACATTGAGTAAACAATTTCAGGTGAACCGAAAAAAAGACAAGTGGAAAACAGAATCTTAATTCACAACTCCAAATCTCCCCTATCCTGTGCGAATCCTTTCGTGACGCGGGTTTGTCGTAAAAATACCAAAATGTGTCAAAACAAGTGCGGAGTATAGGGTATATGCCTACGAAAATTATTATTGATATAAAAAAGAAAGGACGATTACACGAGACAAGAACATTGGCGTTACAGCAATCCTGGTAATCCTATAATCCTGTAAATCCTGGTTCAGACAAAACGCACGTAATCTAACTTACACACTAAATTGACACATAAGGGTTTCGCATGCTCTACCCGACGGACAGTCGACTCAATCATTCGAGTATCGTATTTTTTACGGTCGTTTTTTTGCGAAAAAATTTAATGGAACTTGAGCCAACAACGAAAAGAAGAATAATTGCTTGCAACATCAAAGTCACTTTACCGGAGATGCCAATCTCCGCCTCCATAGCAAATGAACCTCTTGTGAGTGCACCAAACAACAGTGCGGACCAAATCGTTCCGAGTGGATGCAATTTCGCCAAAAGTGCAACAGCAATCGCCGTATAACCGTATCCAGGTGAAAAGTGTTTTGTAAGCCGAGGTGCAAGTGCCATAAGTTCAATTGCCCCACCCAGCCCAGCGAGTGCGCCACTAATAAAGAAGACACGAATTATATTCTGTTTAATTGAAATGCCTGCTGCCTCCGCCGCTGCGGCTCCCTCACCTACGGCACGAAGTTGGTATCCAAATGTAGTCCGAAATAGAACAAATGCCAAGACAACAGCTAATAAAACTGCGATACCGATACCGGGATGAATTCTATAGGATTCGAAAAGACGAGGTAGAAACACCCACTCTGCGATCGGGTCACTTTGCGGTCCGGTTTTGGATGTTTCCTGCAATGGACCGCCATCTACCATCAGACTCACGAAATGAATCCCAATGTAGTTCAACATAATTGTACTTATCACTTCGTTGACACCACGGGTTACCTTGAGTAGCGCAGGGATAACACCCCATATACCGCCTGCAAAGACTGCCATACTGAGACAAAGTGGTACCGCTATCCAAGAGGTATGGGGTAGGAATGTTGCTATCTTCGTTCCAAACCAAGTTGCTGCCAGAGCACCTATCAAAAACTGCCCTTCAGCACCGATATTCCATATTCCGCACCGAAACGCAATAGCGACTGAAAGTCCAGTCATTAGAAAAGGTGTACTTTTTACCAGTGTTTCACTCACGCCACGTAGAGATCCGAATGCTACTTTGATCGCTGCCCCATAAGCTTCTATCGGATTATAACCACAGAAAAATATGATGATGCCGTTTATAATGAAAGCACTTACTAAAATTAAGGTTGGCATCAACACCCATTGGAGAAAACGTCCTATTATACTTAAGCATAGTAATCTTGTCTTGTGATATAAGACAGAAAAATTATTCATTCGTATCGGTTTCTCCGGTCATCAATAATCCCAATGCTTCAATGTTATCACGGTGGGCAGTAGCGTCAATTAATCTTCCTCTTGACATCACAAAGAGTCTATCACTAATCTGTAAAACTTCATCTAATTCTGTTGAAATCAACAGAACAGACTTTTTTCGGTCGCATTGCGCAAGTAAATTCTGATGTACATATTGTGCAGCATTTATATCTAATCCGCGAGTAGGGTTAACCGCGACAAGCAGTTCAGGTTGGGGTGAGATTTCTCTGGCAAGGACAATTTTCTGTTGATTTCCACCGGACAGTGTCGAAGCAGGCACATTGACAGAAGGTGGACGAATGTCGTAATCTTCAATGAGTTGCATCGCTGTGTGATATTTTGTTTTCTGATCTAATATTCCCCAGTTTGATATATGTTTAAAATGCGTTACGTTCAACATTAGATTCTCCGCTATTGAAAACGAAGTTATTATCCCCGTAGTTCGTCTATCTTCAGGAATGTAACCGACACCACACCTACGTATGTTCTTTGTTCCAATAGGTTGCCTACCTAAAATCTCTACTGTTCCAGAGGCAATAGGACGTAATCCCATAATTGCTTCTGCCAATTCACGTTGACCATTTCCATCCACTCCTGCTATGCCGACAATTTCACCACGGTTTGTATCCAGAGAGACGTCTGACACTGCGATTTCGTTACGGCTTCCCAGTACTGTCAGGTCAGAAATACTAAGTACTATGTCTGCTGTTGCTTTGTTTTCTTTCCGTTCTACTTCTGAGATCTCCTCACCAAGCATCTCTCTGGCAAGTCCACGCGCGGAGAGTTCACCTGTCTTTCCGTGGTATACTTTTTTTCCGCGTCTCAAGACCGTAATCCTATCACTGATTTCCAAAACCTCTTTCATTTTGTGACTAATAAAAATGATAGAACGGTTATCTGCTTGTAGGGCACGGAGAATCGTAAAAAAGTCGGTGACCTCCAGCGGACTCAGCACTGCTGTCGGTTCATCAAGAATTAGAATGTGTGCATTCACGGCAAGAGCTTTGAGAATTTCAACCCGCTGTTTTAATCCGACTGAGAGTGTTCGCACAAGTACACTCGGATTGACAGTAAGACCGAACCTTTGTGAAAGTGCCTCGGTGATACGGATTGCTTCATCTTTTTTATAACGAAACTTGCTGAGTTTAATGGGTTTACCTTTTTCTTTAGGTGGGGATTCTGAGTCAGGTTCAACAGAGTCTGTTGAACCATTTCTGGAACTGAATTGTGCGACACTCAACGCTATATTCTCCGCGACAGTGAGGTTTTCAACTAACATAAAATGTTGATGTACCATACCGATGCCGTTGGCAATCGCATCGCGCGGAGATTTGAATACCTTTGATTCACCAGAAATATGAATACTCCCATCTGAGGGTTGGTAAAGTCCATAGATGAGATTCATTAGGGTGGATTTCCCTGCGCCGTTCTCCCCTAAAATCGCATGGATTTCACCTGCTTGCAGTTCAAAATCAACATTGTCAACTGCGACAAGATCACCGAATGCCTTTGTTACATTCTGAAGTTGAAGGAGGTTTTCTGTTTCCATCTAAACTGAACACCACTCCTCAACTCTGGTGGTTGTGAATTCACCATCATAAGCAACGAACCTTAGAGAAATCTTCCATGTTCCGTTTGCTGGTGTTGAAATTGAACTTGTCTGTGTGGGGTTATAGAGTGCCATACCGTAATCTCGAATGAACCACGGTCCGCGAACATCTTCACCAAGGATTGTCATAAAGACACCAAAGTGTCCATGTCCACTGAGACGGTTTTGGTATGCTACGAAGTCGGATATGCCTTGGAGAGCATCGACTTTGCCGCTGCGATCATTATCACCGATAACAACACCTCCCATGACAGACAATAGCCTCGGTTCAACACGCATACCGATGCTTCCATATTTGGTTTGCGGATATTCAACGTCACCATAGGCAGCAATTTTTTCGCTTGTCATATCGCAAACTGAGGCATCAGCAAGGGAGTATAGATTGACAGTGCGAACTTCGTCAATCAAAGGATCGTCGTTGGCATCGCGCCAGATAACATTTTGAACGAATTGGACACCATCCGCATGTGGCGTGATGTCTATATTTTTCTGCGTTTCCATACGTCCCAATTTCTCAAAGAGTCTGTCTGTAAAGGAACGGCGTGGGGGTGCTCCCCAAAACCATGCCTCCTGATCTCCAACCTTGACAGGTGCTTGCCCTACAAAGATGCCGTTGTGAAACGGATGGTCGAAAGCGAATTCCTGAATAACGGTATGCCCTGCAGGCGTATAGAACGGAAAGACAAAAGGACGGTAAAAGTTGGCACCGACCCCACCCAGACAACGTCCTGAATCGGTGTCAACGACTAAATGTGTTTTGGCATTCATTATAACTTCATAATTGCTCATCATTTTCACCAATTTTTATATTTTTAGGACTTACGCAGCTTATATGGGCGGGCGAGGAGACCTCGCCCCTACGTTGAGGTTTGAATGCTCCCAACCGCGCTTATTAGTGGGAAATGCGTAAGTCCTAATTTTTATACATATTGCATAGAAGCATATCCTATATTTTGTCATATTGCCTGTATCAAGCAAACGATAGATGACCGGTTTCAATACACTGTGGATATGTCTATTTTCAATTCAGATGTTTTTCAAACCAACCAATGAGCCGTTCCCAGCAATCGACTTGGTGTTCAGGTCGCCAGTCAGTGGGAGAATGTCCTTCACCTCTGTACCATACAAAAGTTGCTTTCTTCTTAAGTCTGCGTAATCCAGAAAAAAGTTCTCCAGATTGCGCGTAGTCAGAACCTCCAAAACCTTCACCGCAATAAACAAAAACAGGAGTTTCAATCTTATCCAAATAAAATATAGGTGAGTTGTCAATATACCGCTGGTGTTCTTCCCAGAGAGAACCGCGCATGCGACCCTGTCCTGTTTCTGCCCAACCAATGCCGATACTATGTCCTTGTTTAGAAAGTTGCCCGTAAACGCTGGTCAGATTATAGATACCACCACCGCAAACTGCGGCTTTGAAACGTGTGGTCTGTGTAATCAGTCCAACTGTGCAATATCCACCGTAACTAAATCCCATTATTCCTAATCTGTTTTCATCGGCGATACCCATTTCAATTACCTCATCTATTGCTGGTAGCACGAATTCTGACATATCTTTTAATGAATCGGTAGATTCAGGCGGCATATCAACACCGAGAACTGCAAAACCTTGGGCAGCGAGGAGTTGAAAGTTTATTTCGTTCTCAAATCCAAAAGTGTAAGCGTATCTCGATAAGTCCGCACCGGGATAGACCTTCGTAACCAAAGGATAACGTTTTCCTTCCTCATAGTTGGCCGGTAGCATCAAAACACTACGTAAACGCTGACCTTCCGATGTTTTTGATTCAATGAAACGAACTTGACCAAAGCAAAAGTCACGCAGATGTGGATTGAGATCAGTAACTTGCTGTTGTTTTCCAGAAACCGTATCATGCATCCATATTTCCTCAGGGTAAGTTGCATCTTGTGATCTATAGAGAAGTTTCGTTCCGTTCCCCCAAGGTGTGGTTAGAAAAATTTGTTGCTCAAACAGACAGGTAGCACGTGCTTCAGCAGTGTTTATCAAATAAAAACCATCTTTCTTTGTTTCAGGATCATGGGTTCGGATACAGACAGATTGTTCTTCGTTTGATTGCCAAACGATATGTGTATTTTCCTTAGCCATTATATCGATAATTTGCCGATCCAATCCCTCTGTCAGTTTCCGTGCATTGCTTCCGTCTGGTGCTATCTCCCACACCGCTCCATCAAAGCCACAGAAAACCGAGGTTCCTGAGGCATTCCATAACGGACGTGTAAAAAAATGAGGGGTCTTTGCAAAGTTCGCAGTGAGGTTTTTCTGTTCATCACCCTGTGTTGATGTCAAAAATAGACCATCCGGGTGGGTATATATCAGATGTTTGCCATTTGGTGCCCAACTCACGAATCGCGATCCATATCTGATATTTGTTGCCAAGCACTTTGTTGATGATCCATCTAAAGGCACTAATAACAACTCAAAGAGAACATCTTGAGAAGTCAATTTATCCGCTCCGATTATGTTGAGCACTGCTACTGCAGTGTCATCAGGAGAGAGAAACATTTCTGCAACATATAATCCACGTGTGAGAAATGATACATCACCAGTGTCGAAATTAAAAACACCTAAGTCTCCCTGAACCCATGCGAACCGGCCTGGTTCTTCATCTGAACCCAGCTGTTCATCTGTATCGGTATGCCAGACATTGATGGCACGTCCCTCGGAATCAGGAGAGATAATTGTGGAAAAATCTATATCTTCTGGCCGTAGCTTTGTGATGAGATGTTTTCCATCTGATGTCCATTGAGGCACTTCATAACCTTCTATTGGACTAAGCGGTTTTTCACTAATTCGCCGCTGTTTATTTTCAATTTTATCCCAAACCCACAGTTGCGGAGCACCCATTCGGTCAGAGCAAAATGCGACATAGCGTCCATCTGGAGACCACCTTGGTGCCCAGTCAACCCCATCATCCGAACCGAGTTTATAGGACTCCTTCGTTCTGATATTGGTAACCCAAACCTCATCACAATGATGATAAACTGGTGCTCCAGTAGATAGAAGTTTTGAGTATTCTGTGGTTTTTTGTTCGGACGGTGACTTTCGATTTGGATCCTTCACGACATAGGCAAGAAATTCTCCATTTGGGGAAAGCTGGAATCGCGAAATTGATGAAAATGAAAGAGATTTCATTTCCTGTACATCTGAAATCGTTAGCGTTTTGTGAGCCATCTTTTAGTCCCTTATTTTGTGTTTTCAATTGCATGACACAAACCAATCCAATTTTGCTTATCTATCGCACAACTATTTTCAATAAAATATCTCAATAAAGTATATGGTATCAGTCCAGAGATGTCAACAGGAATTTGATACTAATTTTGCATTGACACGGCGGGAAAAATTTGCTACAATATAGTGGGGATGGGGCAAAATCAATATCAACGGATCAATATCCATCAACTAACAACGCAAAACACATTATCTTGAGGTAAGAACAGATATGAAGTGAGTACTTAACAATCCCACTGCTTTAGCTGTGGGTCAAAAAAGTGTGTAAAGTTCTTGCTTTATATCTGATATTATGTTATACTAAATTAAACTGTTTTAGGTGTAGGGTTGCACCCCTACACCACCTTGTGCAAAAGGGAAACGGAATCCTGTCAGCACGGTATATCATAATGTATAAAACACACAAAATAGCGTTAAATCCAAATAAAAAGCAACGTGCGTGGTTTGCTCAACAATGTGGCTATGCCCGTTTCGCTTACAATCATGCGTTATCTAATTTTAAAGCGAATTTGGATGATGATAATTTCTTATCAATGTGGACACTGAATAATCAATTTAATAAGTCTAAGAAAGATATTGATTGGACACAAGCCCAAGATCAGCGTGCAGCTTTATATGGTATATTGAATCTTGGCAATGCAATCAAGAATTGGGTAGATAAGCGT
The DNA here is from genome assembly GCA_965237835.1 of Candidatus Poribacteria bacterium. Taxonomy (GTDB): domain Bacteria; phylum Poribacteria; class WGA-4E; order WGA-4E; family WGA-3G; genus MSPOR6. The sequence goes on from OZ250160.1 coordinate 5,430,557, forward strand.
TCAAGATTTCCAAAGTTTAAGAAGCGCGGTTGTCGTCAATCCTACACGACTGATGAGCAATCTGTCAAAGTAGAAGGTAAACGTGTGAAGTTGCCCAAGATTGGTTGGGTCAAGATGTTTGAGTCATTACGATTTGACAGGAAAATCATCAAAGTCACAATATCAAGAATAGCACACCGATGGTTTGTATCTATAACGGTAGAAACAGAGGATACTGAAGCAGTTGATACTTCAACGCACCCTGTGATTGGAATAGATGTCGGTATAAACACGTTAGCAACGCTTGATAATGGCAAAAAGTCCGATAATCCAAGACCATTGAAACGTTATGAAAGAAAACTGAAACGTGCCAGTCGTTCATTGAGTAGAAAGAAGTTTCTCTCAAATAACTGGTATAAAGCAAAAGAACGATTGGCAAGATTGCATTATCGGATTGCTTGTATCCGTCAGGATGCACACCACAAGGCGACTACAGATATAGTCAACAATGCGTCAGTTATCTGTATTGAAACACTGAAAATAACGAACATGCTAAGGAATAGGAAAGTAGCAAAGGCGTTATCTGATAGTGCGTTAGGTGGGTTTCTCACTAAACTCAAATGCAAAGCGGAAACGCTTGGTATTCCAGTTATTGAGGCACCCCAATTCTTTGCGTCAAGCAAGACATGCAGCAGTTGTGGACATAAGAAAACAGAGTTATCATTGGCAGAACGACAATATAATTGTGATGTGTGTCAATACACAGAAGATCGTGATGTTAACGCTGCCAGAAATCTAAAACAACTCGCCGCGGGATACGCGGAGAGTATAAACGCTTGTGGAGTCTAAGTAAGACCTCCACAAGAGGAGGCATCGGATGAAGAAGCAAGAAGCCCGCGACTTTAGTCGTGGGAGTATCACAAACCTTGTTGCGATAATACTCGCTATTCAATTCGTTTTCATTTCTCTCGGTTTCGCACAAGAGAGCTGAGGCGCGTGAAGCAACCCCACAATCCCACACGGTGGGGGTAGTGAAGTTAGTTTAACTTCAGAGCAAAATAAATTTCAAGTCTCATTTGGTACACGCAGATTCAATGCGGAAGGTGGACACTTTGAACAAAAGGGTCTATTTCCCGATGACAGTATTCAACCGGTGCTACTGCATCGGCATGAAGTCAAGTTGGATGTTGTGCGGTTTGATGTCGGTTTAAAATATCAAATCAGTCAACAGTGGCGATTGGAAGCGGCTTTTCCTTATGAGATAAAAAGTCAAGATGCCAGCGTTCCAAACATTGATTCGGTTGATGATCCCGATCAGAAGGATGCGATATTACGGTATCAAAATATCCATCATCGAAACCAAACCTATCGCGGTATTTCGGATATGGATATTCTGTTAGGTTATAGTAAGCATGGAATCGTGTTGAAAAACGATATGCTCACGGCGAAACTCGGCACGACAATTCCGTTTGGCAAAACCGAAGATGATCCATGGGTGCTTGGAGAGATGGGGAAGGAACATCTGCACATCCAATTCGGCACTGGGACGTTTAATCCTATTGGAAATTTGCGTTACAGTATTCCTATCTACGGTGGATTGGCGGCAAATGCAAGTGTCCGTGGGAAGGTTCCTTTCTATGAAAACAGCAAAACCTATCGCGGTTCTTGGGATGTAACCTATTCTGCGGGGTTGAATTACCGTCTCAACGATTGGCTTTCGCTTCAGACAAGTTATCTTGGACTTTATCAATCCTACGCACATTGGGCAGGAGATATTGACATCAATACAGGATTGCAGTTTAGCATGGCATCGTTGGGTGCGTCTATTACGACTCCTTACAATGTCCCACTGTCTATTACTTTGATGTTTCCGATACAACAGGAAACCCTTTATGATGACAGCAACGCACTTTTAGATGGAACATATCAAGAAAGTGATGCCTTTAAATTGGGGATGTTGGTTTCCGTAACGGCGTTGTATTCATTTTAGTCATAACTCGGAATTGGGTGTGAGGCAAAAATTGTCAGACGTAATTTTTCATCAAAGAGTTCATAGATAGGCAGTTCCCCACTCAATTCCTCGCTTCTGTTCAGAATGATACCGACACCTTCGCCTCTGCGTTCTAAAAAGTGTCGGCGGACCACTTGTCTCTTCTGCTGTGTATTTTCAAGCGATTTGCGTATCAAAACGATTTGCGATTTGGGCTTAAGGAGAAAGAGACGATGACGCAGAACAAATTTCCCCCAGGGTGGGATGAAGCGCGCGTACAAAGTGTCATTGCACACTACGAACAACAAACAGAGGATGGAGCTGTCGCTGAAGATGAGGCTGCATTTCAGGATGAGTCCAGCACGTTGATGGCGATTCCCACGGAATTGGTACCCGCCGTGCTTGAACTGATTGACAAACACATTGCTATGAAACAACACCAAAGGTTGAGTTGAAACTAAGTGCTCTGCATCCTGTTTTAGTAGGTTTTTATCGTCAACCTATTTCACTATCATCGTTAACACCAATGCGTATAACCCGCCCTTTGCATAAGCAAACGCGGCAATTTCGTCTGCCAGATTGCTTCTGCGCGGCATTTCTCTTTTGAATTCTATCGTTGCGTCTTCGCCGAGATGTCCTTTTTCTATGAGTTCGGTTAGGCTGTCGGACATGGTTATTTTACCAATGATAGTCGTTTAGTTCTGCAAGTATTGCTAAATGTTGGTGCCTTAACTTTTCTTTATGCACGGAGTAGATGGTTTTAGAGTTTCTCCTTCAATCTAACCATTAAGTATAAACCCATAATGATGAAGGCTGCACCTGTCATCATATAACTAAGACCTTTAATTTCATTTTCGTATGTGCTAATTCCTTCTATGACGAATATGATTCCGGCAATTATTAGAATTACCAACATATTTTTCAGTGTGAAAATCTTTCTTATCATTTGTTTATGGTTTCCTCTTTTTTGTGAGTTATGTACCCAATTGTGCACTATTCATGCGGGTTTGCCGAGTTTTCTTCAGGGTGCCTTATCAATACTTCTCCGGTAAACCGTCAATAATCTTCACCGTCTCAAGGCTTACAGTGATAACCCGTGCAATCAAATCCACAATATACCGCGGCTGCTCCGCACGATTCGGGTCGTTCACAATACCGCTCCGTCTATCCACCTTGACGCGATACTGATCCACAATCCACTCCAACGCAGAACGTGTGCCAAGCCGATACGTGTATGCATCAGCAGGGATACCGTCTATTGTGAGGAAATCGTTGTATTTCAACTGCGTTTTGTCTTTAGACAATTTCATTTTCTCAACGCGCCAATCTATCGGCATATCCGGTGTTTCAATATATCGCAGCCTGTCATATTTCGGTTGAGACTCATAGTTGACATGGATATCTGCTAACTGCGCGCCTGCATTGGCAAATCCCCAGAAATCTTTGGCAAACGGGATATGCGGTAGGTCGCGCTTGAGGTTCATGGCATATTTCTCACGATAGTCGGGATGATGCAGGATGCCGTAGGTATAGTGAAAGATGTCCCACTTGCTGATGGTATCATCGTTGTAGTGTTTGCGGAACTCTGCCAATGCCCAATCGGTGATGTTCTCTTGGCGGTTTGTGCCATCCTCGTTGTAAGTATAGAAGGGGAAACATTGATTAGCGTCAAGTATACCCAGACATGGAATTACATTAACCATCAACCCGTTAAAAGGTTTGTTACTACCAATTCCATTGACACAAATCACCCTATTTTCCTTTTCTGTCTCCGGTGTTGGAAAAATGGATGGGAAAACATATACACGTTCAGTTAGCATTCGGTCAAAATAGAGATTTGATTTCGTAAATGGACGGTAGAGAGATATTTTTATATTTTCTTGCGAAAAATCAGTAGTTTTGCCACTCTGTAATTTTCGTTTTAAGGATTCACTCCAACTGATCTTTGTATCGTCAGATGTCACAAAATCATCTACGTTTGCATCACGATTTGTGAGTTGTGTCCATCGTGCCACTTCCGCGTTATATGTTTCTATCATTCGAGAGACGTTTTCAGTAAGGATGTTTTTGTTGAAATTATAAGTCCACGCGTCACGACAAGTTACAATGCCACGACTATATGCTTTGAAAATCACATCTACCGCTGTGCCTTTAATTGCTTTCGCTTGCTTCGTTCCCATTGGTGTAAAGGTGTCAAACTCAGGGTGGAGTCCTTCGGTGAGCCATGTATATCGTCTGTCAGGTGTTATCTGTTGCCATTCAATGTCTTGGTAGTGTTGCTTTGAATTGAGATAGTTATATTTCTGTTCTTTTCGCCAAAATTCATCAACACGTGCATAGAAGATTTGGGCAGGTTCTGAATCTGTGCTGATAGCACTTTTCTTGATGAAAAAATTGATGCTTACCCCGACTTGAATGCCAAAAACGTTGTGCGTTGTCCCCGATAACTTCGGATTCTTACGAACGTTTCCGCTCAGGTCCAGAATGTAAATCGCGTCGAAATCTTGCGCGAGATGTTTCCGCATGCCATCAAACGCAATTCCATCAAGAAAACTGTTGTTCGTTACGAATGCAACGACCCCTTCCGCTCCAATCCGCCTTGATGCCCACAATATCGCTTTTATGTATGGATCCGAAAGTGCATTTTTATTCGTTGCCTTTGAGTCTTGCGAATACGTTTTCCGCAGTAGCACGTCCATAGTTTCATACTTCCGATTCTTGTTATTGTCATTTTCGTTGATCTGCCCAATGTTATAGGGCGGATTGCCGATAACGACAAACATATCCGCTGTCTTCTGTTTTTCCACCCGTTCTGTGTTTTCACGCGTGAAGAGTTGAAACTGTCGATCTTCAAGCAGCTCAAAGGTATCCGCAAGCGTTATGCCTTCAAATGGCAGATAGGTTTGTGTGCGTTGAAAGAATTCCTGCTCAATGTTCAGACTCGCGATGTAGTATGGCAGAAGCATCACCTCATTGCAGTGCAGCTCGTGCCGATATTTCTCCTCTAACGTGGCACCTTGGATGTCCTGCATCAGTCGGACGATGAAGTTGCCTGTGCCAACAAACGGATCGATGATATGCACCCCCGTATCCGAAAGCGACCGTCCGAACTCGGTTTCAAGGATATGCGCAACGCTATTCACCATGAAATCCACAATCGGTTGTGGCGTGTAGACGATGCCGTGTGTATCTGCAACATCTTCCGAAAATCCCTGAAAAAACTTCTCATAGAAGGTGTTGAGGAAGTGCTGTTTTTGCGAGAAATCTCTGCAGAGCAAGGCTGCCTGTTCAATGGCGACATAAAACCGATCAAGCGGTTCAAGAAACGCATCCCGACTCACTGCGTGCCGCATCAACGTATCGCTGACATTTTCAATCTCGCGTGCGATGATATTGCGTCTGGTAAAATCGGATCTTTCAAACACGGTGCGGAAGATACGTTCCGTGAGAATGTGCTGTATAAGCATCTCCTCAACAGCGAAACGGGAGAGTTCAGGGTTGATTGCGGTGCGGCAGATTTCGTAAAAGTCGGCGAACGCTTTTTTGAACGTTGGGTCTGTCTCATACCGTTGCTCAATGAGTTCCATCAATTTGTTTGCGAGGTCGGGGACGTGTGATCTGAAATCGGCAACGGCGGTCTGCCAATTGTCAAGTGCCGGTGCAGTGTATGAGAACAGATATTGGAAAGACTCAACAAGGTTTTTGGGTTCGGTGATGTCCGTATTTAGTACTTCCTGTTCGTCCTGAAACAAGATAGCGCGTTCTGGAGTTTGAAACAGAATATTGTCAAACGGATAACCCTTGTCACGTTTTTCCTGAATTGCTTTCGGCAGATCGTCATCCACATCCTTCGCCTCCCAGTAGGCTATTGGGAGTCCGTATTCATTCAAAATCGCGCCATCAATGATGATACGTTTTCCTTCTTTGGTGCACATCTGATATTGTGGGGCAAAGGTGGCTTTCACTTTTTTTGCGTAAAAATCAAGTAAGATTGCGAAAGGGTTACTCACTGTGCCTTCGTGTGTGAGATCGTACTGATCGTATTGTTCCAATGCTTTGTAGTAGTCTTTTATAGACTTATGTGTGGGTTTAAGATTTAATTTTTCCATAAGCACCCTTTTTCAGTATAGCGGATTATCAGTCCAGCTTCTCCGCCCATTCACCAAGCACTCTCGCTATCTCAACAAAAACGTCCTCATCAGATTTGCGCGAACGTTTTAGGGTTTTGAATCCGTGGTCAGCCGTATCCAATAGATGTAAGGTTACTTTTTCACCAAGTTTTTTGCAGACCGGTTCCAATAACTCAAGTTTTGCTAACTTATCGCGTGTGCCAGACAGGAATAGCATCGGCACCGTGACATCATCAAGATGTTCTGCGCGTTCCGTGCCTTCCCTTCCAGATGGATGCAGCGGAAATGTGAAAAACACAAGACCTTTGACATGTTCAATCGGAGCTTTTGCTGCTGACATTGAGGACATACGTCCACTATATGAATGTCCGCCGACGAGTATTGATAAATCGCTTGCTGCCTCATGTGCAGCTGCTGCAGCAGATCGGACAGTTTGCAGCGCAACCGCCTCTGATTCTCTACCGCCGCCACCACGTTCCATGTATGGAAACTGATAGCGGAACGTTGCGATGCCTATATCTGCTAAACGTTCAGCGATGGTCTGGAGTGTTGAATGGCGCATATTTGTGCCCGCGCCATGCCCAAGTACTAACAGCCATTTTGCGTTGTCTGGACAGATCAGAAGTGAGGATACCTCGCCCTTTTCTGATGTTGCGATGAACTTCGATTCAATTGCTTCATAACTCATTTTTGTTCCTTTAGTTTTTAATGTGTGTAAGTACTATAAATCCAAGAGGCGCAATGAATTGCGCGAGGACAAACGCCCTAAATCAAAAATTGGATTCTACTGCAAACACTCTTGAACGATGTCTCGGTAAGTTTCTAACTGCACAGTTTCTAACCCTTTTACCTTAGCCATATCATCCCATCTTCGTAAAGTGAGTGCGTCTCGAAAATAGGGGATCTGCTCAAAAGCGTCCTGCTCCACATCAGACATAACACCTCCCTGAAGTTTAAGGCTCATTTTTGATGCCTCGGATAACCCATCATAATAGGTTGCATCAGTTGTGCATAAATATCTTTTCGCTGGCACATGTAACCGAATTGGCGTTGTAATAGTTTTAGGGAAAAATGGTTCCAGATATTGCGCGCCAATCTCCTCGTGATTCAGGTCTGTGTTCAGAAATACAACATCGGCATTGTGCTCGTCTAAAATAAAATGTCCGATGTCGTGGAGTAATGCGCTCGTAATCAGTGTAGGACTTGCATCGTTCTGTGTTGCAAGCGCAGCACATTGGAGAGCATGTTCTAACTGCGTCACTGCCTCATCGTAAAACGACTGTCCGCGGATTTCCATGTAGTTGAAAAGCACGGCAACCTTTTGCCGTGGAGTTGCAGTGTTCATTTCCTGTGCAAGGGTGTAATCAATCAGATTTTGCATTATCTACGACTTTTCCTTGAAAATGAGCGATTTTACTAATTTGTTTATCTCGTTTTGAACCGTCATTTTTGTATTGTAAAAATGCTTCTCGTTTGTCTGCATAATACTGTTCCCGCCGGTCTCCTTGAGATATGGCATTGTAGGTGAGATAGATGATCCGCCTGGGTTGATTTGAAAGGTTTGCCGGACTCTTGTGTGGAATGTAAGAGCCGAAAAGGAGAATGTCTCCGGGTGCTGTTGGGGCAGCGACCCATGTCATTGCTGCCGCGGTTTCAGGAGAAACGCAGCCTTTTTCGTCAAGTGCGATGAACCCTTCCTGATGCCTTCCCGGTGCAAAATAGAGACATCCGCTTTCTGGTGTTGCAGGGTCTACAGCAATTAAACAAGTGATGTGGAAATTGACGAACTCATAAGCAGGAGCGTCCTGGTGGGCAGCGTAACCGCCGCCACCGGGGTATTTGTAGTTGATTTTTTCTTTGTAAAGCACTGCCAGTTCTGCCATCAACTCAGAAACAACGTCCAACACTTTGCCTGTTGTTACGGTGGCTTTCATATCAGTGTGGTACGGTACAAAATTTTCCGAACGAGAGAGTCGTGCTCCTTCTGACGTTGATTCGTAGTGATGGATCCACTTGTCAAGTGTCGGTTCCCATGACGAGATTTCGGAGACCCATGTCTGTAAAGCATCCACTTCTTCGGAATAGAAAAAGCCGGGAATTTTCAGATACCCGTTATTTTCCCAATCACGGTGATGTCCTGAATTGAGGTAAGCCATATCCCTTCCTTGCGGACAATTATTATGGTAAAACTATATCACATAGAGGTGTTTTTGTCAAAATTTAGTGTGTGTGAGCGGAGTTATTCAGTTTTCAGAGATTATTCGGTGCGGTTAGGAAACCGCACCATTAGCGTCAATTTAAGGAAAGAACTCGGCAGATATTCTCGTCCTTTGCGTTATTTGAGATGTTGATACAAAAAGGTGTGGTTAGAAACCGCACCTACCGTCCGGGAAATAGGACAAATCCCGTTAATTGGGTATTACATCGAAACTCCTAACAAGCCCCGCGTCAACTGGAAATCTGTATTCCCCTTACCATGCAACTTTGGGGTATACCGACGCGATGCCACCTCTACAATGACCTCTAACATCTTGTCAACGTCAACAACTGTTAAATCCAAATCTGTGCCATAGTTAGTTTGTGTAGTGGAGTCCGCCGTCACCTGAATTAGTTGCACCATCTCATGGGATTGTAAAGGTGTGCCTACGATGTGTGCCAACGCAAGTTCTACACCTGTTGCACCTAAACCTGTCAACGTCTCTATCGGTTGATCGGTTGGTGTCTCCATTATATGGAAACCTTTTTTTTCAACCTTTTGTCCATAAGCCAAAGTCGGTGATGAAGGCAAGGATTCAGTCAAGAATGTAGCATTTGACGGAACAACGACTGTTCCTCCCGCGGTGACGATTGCGCTTGCCATCTGTAATAAAGACTGTGAAACAGACTCAGTTGTCTCACCGATTGAGGTTACCGCTATACAAAGGTGTTCCAACCCAGCATCAACAATTGGCACATGCGGTTTATCTACCAATTCATCAGCAAACCAATTTTGCACCTTCTCAATGACCGCATCAATACCGCCGTCCATTTGCACACTTGCCCATCCATAACTATCCGGAGAAATACCTAATTTTTGTATCTCATGCCGAACATGGTCATTGTGCGTTTTTTCACAACCGTGCTCAAGTAACAAACCGATTGCTACCGTTGGATGTGTCAGGTGTCCGATCATGGTGCGTGTGTAAATTTCTTCAGAACGTCCACTGGAAACACCGCACCCCTCCGTATGTGCCAGTGCCACAAAACGGGTAATTTGATGATGTGGTGAGGACGTTGATGCACGGGGACCTCGCGCTACAGACAGAAGTTGTTCGTTGCATCGGTGTGCGATCATCTGTGCAATCTGTCCGGAACAAAGACTTGTCGGTAAGATTAACGCAAGTTGATCGCTACGGCACCCATCTGGTGTTTGAAATGCGCGAAATTTGTATGCAATAGCAATCTCTGAATCTTCCACTGATGTAAGCGGAATCGGTTCCCCTGACTTCACTTCAGACGCCTCAAGGGCAGGCGTTAAATCCGTCGGACCTGTCTGTTTCCAATCACGCCAAAGCGAAACTTGAGAATGTCCCGCTTTTTCTCCTACAGAACGTTCACCCGATGCAACATCTACAGTCAGATCAAGCATCTGTTCACTGAGCTGCTCCATCGGTGTTCCATCAAGATAAGCCCCTGCATTTACATCCATATCCTTTTCAAGCATCTCGTAGCGACCCGTCGTGGTGACGATCTTAATCGTTGGCACAAAGGGAAAATTCGTAATCGAACCGTTGCCTGTAACAAAGAAAATCATATTGGAACCGGATGCAACCTGTCCCGCAATGCTTTCTAAATCGTTGCCGGGACTATCCATGAAATAATATCCCGATTTATCCATCAATTCACTATAATTAATGACGTAATCAAGGCAAACATCAGGGTTTCTCTTCATCGCCGCGCCAATTGATTTTATGGCAATGTTATAGAGTCCTCGAAAATTGTTTCCGCCAGATGGATTCCCTTCAGCAGAATGCCCATGCCACCCAACCCGTTCCTTAAATTTTTCAACGGCGTTGAGGAATTTCTTTGCTGTAGGTAAGTCTCGGACGTTCTGAAGCAGGTACGCCTCTGCCCCGATAAGTTCATCCGTTTCTGCGAGATTGGCACACCCACCATAACGGATTACCTCTTTCGCAACATACGCCGCCAGAGGATTGCCAGACACACCCGAGAAGGCATCAGAACCGCCGCACTGCAACGCTATCTTGAGATTTTCTAATGACTGTTCTGTCCGTGAGACACCATTAACCGTATCCAACCAACCGTTAATAGTCTCAGATCCTCTTGCTAAGTTTGCATCAAAACTGCCCTGTAACCGAAAGAAATGGTGGACGACACCACGTAAGCCATACCCTTCGCGCAGCATATATTCCCTGAGTATGTCGTTAGTTACCGCCTCATCGCCGTAGTCAACAAGCAGGATCGCGCCGATATTGGGATGCACAGTGAACCCCGCGAGTGTCCGAAGCAGCATGTCCACGTTATTTGGCGTTTGTCCCTCTCCACCTTCAGTATGTGTTACTGAAACGATACCGTCTATATTGGAATATGCATCTGCAGTGCTGGCACATCTGTCAGCAAGTCGTCTGGCAAAAGCGGATGTGCGTGACGTTGTTCCCATTACAACGATGTAGTTCCGCGTGCCAACCCCGCGATTTACAGGTCGTTGATAACCGAGAAAGTTTCGGTCATTTGCATAAGGTTCCACCTGTTTCCCAGATCTAAATTCATTTTCATCTAACGCATAAGGCACCATCATATCGGTAAAGTTGGGAGTAGACGGCAAGTCAAAATTTAGATTTCTAATCGACAACGAATCGATCATCTTCTGATTACATACATAATTGCCAGGATCAATGGAACGTGAAGCATATCCGAAAGGCAACCCCCAAGACAATAGAGGAGCATCTTCTGCAATCGGTTGGATAGCGAAGCGATGTCCTTCTAATACGGTGTGAGATAAGGTAAACTGTTGACCATTTTGCTGAATCTGTATACCTGCATCTAATCGCTGAGTTGCTATAACGACATTATCATCTGCTGAAGGTAACCGCGCAACACTTGTGAATTTATATGTCATAGGTCCTCCTAACGATATTAACTTTATTGTTGATAGATACTCACCTCAATGGCATCCTGTTTCACCCACGGAAGATCGATGTCAAACCAATGGGTTTCACATTCATATTGGGCGCGGACGTGTTCAAGGTAATCTGCCATTGAATCTGCACCTATACCAACGTTATCCGCTAATACGGTCGCCGGATTGGTCAATTGTGATTCAATCGCCTGAAAACAGGGGAAATAATTATCGAAATTGTTGTCAAGAAGCAGAAAATCCACAGGTTCTTGGATACTTTTTAGTACCTCTTGTGCGTCACCGATACGAGAATCTACAAGATTAGCCACACCAGCACTTTCAAAATTTGCGCGCGCTTGTCCTGCGCGGTTCGCATCTATTTCGATCGTTATCAAACGTCCGGTACCAACAGCCTTCAAAACCCGTAACATCCACAACCCCGAATATCCTATGGCAGTTCCACATTCAACTATAAGAGTTGGCTTCGCTTTCTCTACACAATCAGCGAGAAATTTCGCCTTTTCGGGTCCCAACATCGGAATTCTCTCTTCCCTGCACTGTGCTTCAACTTCTTTTAAGACCTGATCGAACATATATTCCTCCATAGGAAACAATCGCTTCCATTTGAATTTGACATCGTATAATCTGATATGGTAACATCTTTATATCGTATGGTAGTAGTGGAACAACCTTGCCCATAATGTGTTAATTCTGATACAAGATGCGTTAATCATACACGAAAACCGTATTAGGGTCAAGTTGTAGACGTTGTAACTTAATTTCTCACCTTTTTGAAATTCGGCAAAAAACTTGAAACCGAATTTGTTGTTAGGTGTATATATTATTATGTAAGCATCTCCGGAGGTGCCTGATGTCAGAATTAGATGACGAATTAATGCAACGTTTTCAAAAAGGCGATGAGGGTGCTTTTAACCACTTAGTGCGCCGACATCAGCGGCCGCTTATCAATTTTATTGCAAGATTTACTGGGGATAAAGATAACGCAGAAGACTTAGCACAGGAGACGTTTATTCGGATGTTCAAAGCGGCTGATCGCTACAAACCGGGGAGAGCTCAGTTTAAAACTTGGATGTATTTCATCGCAAAAAATCTATGTAAGAATGAATTGCGAAATCGCGGACGCCGAGATCGCTTTCGCGTTGATAATATCGCTACAAAGAATAATACTCTTGGCACAAATGATGAACAAATTGATATCATAGCGAGCGCACCTGCTGATGCTGCTTTCCAACCTGATATTGCACTTGAGCGTAAGGAACTCCGTAACGCTATACAAAAAGCAATCGCAGACTTGCCTGACCAGTATAGATTTCCTCTAATCCTTCGGGATATCCAAGGGTTAAGTTATGATGAAATCAGTAAAATCCTTGAACTGCGTAGTGGAACCACCAAATCACGTATTAACCGAGCACGATTGATGCTCAAAGACAAACTAAAACCTTTTATGGAGTTATTATGAATTGCCTACAGGCTGAAGAAAACTTCTCTGCACATTTTGAAGATGCCCTTGATTATGAAACGTTACAACGTTTTGAGTTGCACATCGCGGAATGCACAACATGTCAGCATGAATATGCACAATTTCAAGATTCTGTTACAGCATCACAACAATTACCGCAGATTGAACCTTCACCCTATTTTTTAACTACGTTACAGCAACGTCTCTCCGAAGAACAACGCGAGACGTTCTCATTCTGGCAGCGATTGCAACACATGTTCAACGTGCCGAAATGGGCACTCAGCGGAGCAATTGTCTTGATTTTGGTAGCCTTTGGAATCTTTTTATACCAAGATGAGTTGTTCAATCGTGATATTGGACCTTCTAATGAATTATCTCAAACTGAGCAGTCTCAGGAAAATGATCAGTCGCCTTCAGGAAATAATCGTCAATTTTTACCGCGTGGTATTGGCGGAACAGATTATTCAACCACAATTTCCAGGCAACCGATGCAACAACACTATATCTTAAAGCGCGTCAGTTACGCCACCGCATCAACCGCGGGAGGATTATAGTTCTCTGATACGCACACTTACTTTGAAGAGGATAGATACATGCATCCTGTAGGACCAAAACGCACTCGAAATGTAAATACGATATTTCTTGATATACGCAAACTACTTGGAATAAGTACCCTGATTATGTTCCTCTGTGTTGCTGCAACAAGTTTTGCAAATGATAGTGTACTGCAGCTGCTTGAAAAAGAATTTAAGAAAATCGTAACATCTACTCGTCCTGCTGTTGTCAAAGTGATAGCGACACAACACTTCTCTACACAGTTCCCAGATAACACCAACAAAATGACAATGACCCGTCAAGAAATCAGTTCTGGCATCGTTCTTGATAAGGACGGTCATATTGCAACAACGACTTTTGATATTATACCTAATAGAATTGAGGTTGTTTTCAATAACAACAAGCGTGTACCGGCAAAACTCATCGGAGTTGACGAACTAACCGATCTGGTTGTGCTTAAGACAGAAAACAAATTTTCAGTGCAAGTAAAACGAGGTGATTCAAGTAAAATTGGGACAGGGTCTTGGGTTGTCACTATCGGGAGTTCACATGGGGAAAACCCAATTATCTCTTTTGGAATTGTTAGTGGTCGGGAAACCTTACCTGAGCACCCTTGCGCTGAACTTATCAAAATCAACGCACCTGTTTCACCCGGTAACAGCGGTGGGGCAATCGTAAACACCTCTGGAGAAGTAGTTGGAATGATTCTTGCTGTTCTTACTGAACCTAATCAACGAAACCCGATTCAGTTTCAACTACCCATGCAAATGTGGAATAGTCAGAAAATTACTTTTGCTGTGCCGATTGAGACAGTGAAATCTGTTGCAAATGAAATTATAAAACATGGTAAAATGCCCAGGGGTTGGCTTGGTGTGAATATAGAAACAACAGAATTCGGTATCTTCGTTACCGGCGTCTTAGAAAATAGTCCCGCCCACAAGAGTGGTCTTTTGCCGAGAGACATTATTCTTGAGTTTAACAATGCCCCAGTGAAGAATTACAATCAACTCCTTAGATGTGTCGGGAGTGCATCACCGAATACAGAAGTCATCCTAAAAATTCATAGAAATGGACGTGAGAAAAGCTATACCATCAAACTTGGTGAACGATAGAAGTTCGTTTGATTACAGTAGAATGCGACTATGTCTTACGGTGGAGTGATTCTACTGCTTTAATCGATTAAACTCATCAAGGTACGCTTGCGCTATATCCTTGTTTCCTTTGATTATCAGCAGATTTTCGCTGTTGCGGGTCTCAGCATTCTTTGAGAAATTATACGAACCCGTAATCACTGTCTCATCATCAATAATAATCACCTTATGGTGCATAGTGCCTTCGGTTGTATCTACGGTTACTGGTATTCCTGCTTTCTTCATTGACTCATATTCGGAATGCACACTAATTTGCCTTTCTTCAAACACACCTTCCACCAAAATTCCTTTTTGAAAGCGGTCACGCATAGCCTTCCCAATCTTGTCATGCGTAAATGAAAATGCCATGAAATAAATTGACTTATCCGCAGAATTAATTTCTCGCAATAGCGGTGGGATCGTATCACTATCTGGCGCGAAATAGGTAGAAATCTGTGTGCCATCACTAAGCGGAAGATGTGGATATGGTATAAACGGATCGGATGACTTCTCAATTTGTTCAGAGAAATATATCTCCCGAAATTCTTGTGTGAAGTTATACGCAAGCGGTACCGAATCGATCCAGACGACGTTGTTATTGTTCTTGTACGCACCGTTGTAGGTGGTGTTATACGAGCCTGTCCATACATAACGTTCGTCAACGACAAAAAATTTGTGGTGCATATAGCCTTTATTGTCCCCATCGTCACGTACAGGAACACCAGCCTCATATAACCTTTTAATTTCCGCTTCATCAACATTGTCGTTTTCTGTGAAGACTTGTACTTTGACACCACGTTTGTGTGCATCAATTAATGCATCTGCAACCGGTTTTGAATCCAGATGGTAGATAGCAGTGTCAATACTGACTGATGCAGAACCGAGTTTTGCTATGAGCCGCTTATCAAGTGTGTTAGGTGTATTTTCATTGAGTGCACCAGCGTACACCTCACTAAAGTAGACTTCCCAAGTTCCTCCGATAGTTTCTTGGGATTTGCCCTTGTAGTATCTGATACCGAAACCGATCGCAACAGCAATCGCCAAAATTAGAAAAAACAGAACGAACCTTGAATTTCTGCTTTTAGGTGCTACCGCAGAATCACTATTCATATATGTATTACTCCATTATAGTTGTGCGACATTAAACGCCCCACCTTCGCCGCGATTCTTCTAAAGATTCAATCTTGGCATCTTTCTGCTTCCACGCGTAATGTCCTTTCGGTTTTTCGCCTACCCATCGTTCATCGATGGGTTCTGCAGCAAGCTGATAACGGGTATCGGCAGTTATTCGTATTTTGCCGGATGTGTTGACGAGGGAAGCATGCATCAGGAACATACTGAATATAATAACATCCCCAGCAGAAAACGATGTCGTTGCCCAGTGTCCACCAAATTTTTCTACGATTTCAAGTGGATTATCACTAAAATGTCCCTCAATCATATCCCGATCAACATCTGACTCTCCGTAAGTCTTTCTGACCTTCTCAAATCGGTTGGATCCGAGACAAAAGACGATCGGTCCCATATCCAAGGAGACATCGCCGAAAGGTGTCCAACATGAATACAAGTTTTGTGTGCCTCTACCCATAAAGACGATATCGTAATGAATCGGCGAACCAGAACCGGGACCGGCAGTGCGTAGCCATTTGAAATCAAACGTCCGCGCCTCACCACCGAGAAAATGTTTGAAAAAGTTCATTATCGGTGCGCCTTCAACGACTGCCTTAAAAGCAGGCATCCGAGTCATATCCTTATTACCCATGGATCCAGTTGAAGTCGGTTCAGGATAATCTGGGTTGAAAATGCCATCTATTAGCGGTGTGTCGGGGGCAAGCATGTCTTTCGCTGCCAATTTCTCCAGAATCTGTTGTCGCGCAGAAAGCACTGCATCTTTGTCATGTAACCCACGAATCAATAGATATCCATCTTCCGAAATCCGATCGTGCAATGCTTCCGGATTGTCCAAGATGTCATTACTTTCCCGTAAATCGGTGCTGACTTCGACGTCCTGATGTAAAAAGAGGAGTTTCATGTTATTTCCTCACTTCCGATGGCGGTGATTCTTTCAACCATGCATAGTTGAAGCGATAATGTTGTTTACTGCTAATGAGATGTATGATCCCATTTTGACCTTGGCATGCGGCGAGATAACCACCGGGTTCAGCATTATTCAAACCCATAGTAAAAGGGTGTCTGTCCATTGTCTCAATTTCTCTGTCAGGTCCATCGTCTGAAATCAGTCGGATGTGAGACCATGTTTCTCCATCATCGTAAGAGAGTGCGCCGAAAAGTCCCGTTACAAGCCGTTCATTCCCGGATTCGTCAACAAGTGGCATCGTTTCAGGAGTTTTACGGCTGCCCGAGAAGGATGCAAGAAAAATCGGTCCCTCTTTGAGTTTCACAAATACACACCGTTGCCCACCAGAAACAGGTGGAAACGGACTTGCACTATAATACCATGTTTTGCCACCATCTTCAGATACACTTTTCGGCATTCGTTCGTCAATCGTATCTCCCCGACCATACGCCATCAACCGACCATCAGATAATTCCACCACAGCAGCGTGTATTCCAGCAATCCATCCGCCGCTTTTTCCTGCGGCAAATTCAGGGATAGGTTGTCCTGCACCCGGATCAAACCACGTTTCCCCATCATCTTCACTAATCCAGACCGCTGTGCCGCCGTTTCCGCCACTAACTGCATCACATGCAAGGAGAATTGAACCGTCCTGCCTTCGGAAAACAGAAGTGATCGGCATGTGTCGGAGACGGTGTTCCGGTGATATAAAACGCGGATTAGACCATGTGGCACCGTTATCGTCAGAATAGCGCATTACTAAGGCTAAAGGTCCCCATGTTGCTGCAGCAGACAATCCGTTGAAATGGTAAATTCGTCCTTTCTCATTACGCCAGAGAGATGTTGCGTGATTGTTTCGGTCAGGCGGTCCCCAGAACGGTTCGGCAGCTTCCCATTCCGATTCTCCAAAACGCAGCCGGCTCGCGGCAACCGTCAACTCCCGACCCCGTTCAGTTACACACGAATACCATGCAGCAAACATATCTCCGTTGGGACATTCCACAATCGCAGGCACATGGTTATGTCTCAAAAAAAGCGGTCCGTTTGAATCATCAGGAATCCGGACAAATGGGATTGGTTCTGCAAAATACGGTGTATCTGGCGCGGCGGCACTTGCAGCCCTCTGTTTTACATTACGTCCCCATAATGCAACCTTCGGAGCAGGTAGAAGCGTAGATGTTTCAGGCATCTCACCACACACGACACGAAATCCGAGATACCAATGTTTATCTTCAGGCACTGCCCCTATCCGATTTGCAGAACGCAAATAACAGAGTAGTGTCGAATGACTACCACCTCGCGTAACACGATACAATCCCGATTCTCTGCCAATGGGATCAGTCTGTGGGTCTGACTCATAAGGTCCATACCAATCCTGGCACCACTCTTCAACGTTTCCGTGCATGTCGTATACGCCCCATGCATTCGGTGTTGTTTTGCCGACGTGTAAAGGTACAACTTCCTCCACGCCTCTACTCCGTCCTGCATCTGGATACCAACTTTCCCCAATGTTTTTGTGGAATTCAGGAGGCAAGGTATTGCCGGTATGGAAATGTGTTGTTGTCCCCGCACGGCAAACGTATTCCCATTCCGCTTCGGTTGGCAGTCGGTAAGGAAGCCCCTCTTTTTTGGATAACCATTCGCAGAAACTTGTCGCATCGTACCAATCGACAAAAACAACCGCTTCATCATCGTCCTGTGAGAAGTCTAATTTTCCACGTAATTCGCTATGCGTGGACTGAAATTCCTCATATTGTGCGTTTGTCACCTGAAAGATACCGATATGAAATGGCGTGGTCAGTGTTACTTGATGTATCGGTTGTTCGTCCCAATCGCCATCACGGAGATGTGCTCTCTCCGCTGTTATTTCATCTGCCAGATTTGCTTGTGCCGAACCCATCATAAAGGTGCCGGGTTCAATTCTAACGAACTGCATGCCAATTGCGTTGATAAAAGTTTTTTCTTGAATTGGTAATTCTTGCATATTTCACTCATTTCGGCAATTTAGATGCCACTTTTATTGAGAAAGATAACAATGTTAAACCAGTTTCTTTATTATACCAACTAAATGACCCTGGTTGGTTCTACCATCACACTTGCGAGGGACGGCGTTGCAAGACTGGAATGACATAACTCTGAATGGTAACCTCGTCAATGATGTCTGTCTCAACCTGCGGATTGGAGTCCTCTCGATAGTCAAAGACAATATAATACCCCTCATCTGCCCCTTCAAGTTTCATATAGGCAGCGAGTTGGTGCTTACCCGCCTGATATGCTTTATCATTTCGCCAAACTTTGGTTTCAACTATGTATTTCTGTCCTTTGTATCCGATAATCAAATCCGCTCTCCCTCTACCTGTTGGGACTTCAAGATACATGGTAGCACGCACAAGGTTCACAAACTCGTCAAGATACGTAAAAAGCAGATATTGTCCGACAAATTCCTGTGGCGTATCAGGCACTTGTAGTATTCTATAGCCTGCCCGAGCGATGAAATCCTTAAAGTTTTGGATTAGCGTCATCATTTGGAGTTGCCTAGAAGTTGACACATACTCGGTAAAGTCCATCGGACCGTCTTGAGCAAAATATTGGTCTTCAAGTCCATTTATAAACGGCTGAAACCCTCGCAAAACGCGATGCAGATAAATCGGGTTGCATATCTGACACATTCCATCTTCATCTTCTCCAATTATCCCGTAAGTTGCGAGTTCGCTGATGATATCATCGTCAAGATTGAATGGTCTTCTTTCTCCATAAAAGGTAATACGCATCAGTGTTTTTTCAAAACGTGGGTCTCTACGGATATTTGTTATGAGATGTGAGATATTGGTGTTACGCTCCTTCAGGAGTTGTTTGTGTGCAGCTGAAAAGTGATGCATCTCAATCGTTTCAGATTTAGGGATTTTAAGCTCGTCAGTGAGGATTTGCCCGAATCTGTTGACGAGGAAAGGTTGTCCGGTAGTCTGTTTGTGTATTGTATCTATCACTTCAGGGTGGAAAGTTTGTCCGACTTCTTCTGTGTATTGCGAGAAGAGTTCTTGCACTTGTGCAAGTGTGAAGTTTGGCAGCGTAAACTCATCTTGTATATTGAAGGGTGAGATTGAGCGATCATAGTTAAGTTGAGTGATGTTCTTAACACCGACAATACCGAGACTATACGGGCATCGGTGTCCTATATTGGAAAGATATATCTGGCGGATCGTGTGCAGAAAACTACGGAGAGCATCGGGTGGTATACCATCAAACTCGTCAATGATCACGACAAACCGTTGATTTTGCAGCAAAATTCCTAAATGTTCAAAAAACTCTCGCATTGAAATAGGACTGATAATCTGTGCATCCTCCAAAAAACGTATTAGATCATCAGATGGGTTTTCCTCCTGTTGTTGGAGGACGTACTTAATCTGTTTACAAATTTCTTTGCAGAGAGAAACGTAAAAAGTTTCAGAATCAGTTTCTACATATCCTTCAAAATTTAGTTGTATAGGTAGATAAGCATCTTCTTCGTCCTTAAGCGCGTCAAGAGCGTTTCGGAAAAATGTTGTTTTACCTGTTTGCCTTGGCGCGAAGAGAACAATATAACGTCCCAGTTTCATGCGATTAATGAAATCAGCAAGCTCTTCTTTGCGGGAAACAACATAGTTTATATCTGGAAAGACGGGACCATAAGTGCCAAAACATCTCATCATTCACTCCAGGTGTTATACCAAATTAACTTGATTAGAAGTCTTCTGATGAAGTCGGCAGTGTGAGGCACGGGGACCTCGCGCTACAAATCGGGTTAATTTGGTATTAGGTAGTAATAGTTGGTAATTATTATACAGGTTCTATCTCTGAAAGTCAATCAACTACAGATAGTTTTGTCTCAATTCTGCTTGTAAAATAGAGATAGATAAGATATAATTGCTGAAAATAGCACAGAAAAGGTAGTAGGAGGAAAATTGGGTGATTCGTGAAACTATTCAGAAGGTAATTGAGGGAAATCATTTAACTGAAGCAGAAATGATTGAGACAATGGATGAGATAATGGAAGGGCAAACGACGGATGCACAAATTGCTTGCTTCTTGACAGCACTACGTCTCAAAGGGGAAACGATAGAAGAAATGATAGGGGGAGTTCGTGTCATGCGCGCCAAATCGACGCGTGTACCGACAAAGCATCCGTTGGTCGTTGATACTTGTAGCACTGGCGGCTCCGGCATCCACTCGTTCAATATTTCAACTACTTCAGCATTCGTCGTAGCAGGGTCGGGTGTTCCTGTTGCTAAACACGGCAACCGAGGTGTAACTCGGGTAAGTGGAAGTGCAAATGTCCTGATGGCACTGGATGTGAATATTGAGATTACACCTGAACACGTGGGGCAGTGCATTGATGAGGTAGGTATCGGTTTTCTTTTCGCTCCGATGCTGCATGGCGCGATGAAATATGCTATTGGTCCCCGCAGAGAAATCGGTATCCGGACGATTTTCAATACGATAGCACCCCTAACTAATCCTGCAGATGCAAAAGCTCAGGTACTTGGCGTATATGCAGCGGAACTGACAACTGTTCACGCGAATGTCCTCAAAAACCTTGGAACACAGCATGCGTTTGTGGTGCATGGGAACGATGGTTTAGACGAAATCACGACTACAACTACGACGCGCGTCTCTGAACTTGCGAATGGCGATGTGAAGACCTATACACTGGATCCGATAAAGTTTGGGATTCCGAAGGCTAAACCTGCGTCCCTCCTCGGTGGCACGCCGGAGGAAAATGCAGAGATAACGACAAACATTCTTAAAGGTGAAAAGGGACCTCAACGCGATATTGTGTTGTTGAATGCTGCTGCTGCGATTGTTGCTGGTGGGAAAGCGGATAACATTGAAGACGGACTTGAGTTGGCTGCTAATTCTATTGATTCTGGAAGTGCGTTGGACAAACTGGAAGCCTTGAAATCGGTATCAAATAAATAAGGGAAATCTTTTGATATTAGACACCATTATTGCACATAAACAGAAAGAACTACAAATTGAAGAGGAACAGGTACCGCTTGCCACGTTGAAATCAAAGTTGGCGAACCTACCACCTACTAAGGATTTTCGGGCTGCAATTACACAATCTGGCAATATCAATCTGATTGCCGAGGTAAAGAAAAAATCACCAAGTAAAGGCATTATCCGAGAAGATTTCGACCCTATTCAAATTGCTGAAACTTACGCTGAGAACGGTGCTGCAGCCATTTCTGTGTTGACGGATGAGCGATTTTTTGATGGACGTCTTGATTATTTATCCTCCATCTGTCAAGTTGTAGATGTGCCACTGTTACGAAAAGATTTCACGATTGACCCTTATCACATTTATCAGGCGCGTGTTGCGGGTGCTGATGCTATTTTGCTTATTGTCGCGGCGTTAACCAAAGACCAATTGCGTGAATTTATGGACATCGCTGCATCACTCTCGTTGGCATCTCTGGTTGAGGTGCATACGGATACGGAATTGGAGATAGCGTTAGATGTGGGAGCAGAGATTATTGGAATCAACAACCGCGATTTGCGGACTTTTCATACTGATTTAGCAACGACTTTTAGTTTGCAGGAATTCCTTCCTACCGGAAAGGTTGTTGTTAGTGAAAGCGGTATTTATACGCGTGCAGATGTGGAGTCTTTACGGGAAGCGGGTGTTGACGCTATTCTGGTAGGTGAATCGTTGATGCGTAGCCCTGATATTGGAGAACAGGTACGGAAATTGATTGGCTAATACCTTTAGATTGGACTATAAAAACCGAAGTTTCCACCTAAACGAGGAAAATGTTATTCGGGTGGAATATTGAAATAATGACAGCTGAAACTTCTGGACGGACCGCTCTGCCTCAAAAGGCGAACTGAACGTTAACAATCTATAGAACTCAACATCCATTTGTACATTTGTAGGGTTTTCAGTTAACCATGTAGTTTTCGCCCTTGTGCAGAACATATACGTAATCGCAGTATTACGACTTCAGCAGTTTTGAGCGAGTCATGTTTGTTCCCCTATTCCAGAAGATGAAGCCATTTCTCAATGTAAGTTATGAGACTCGTATCGCCTGCCTGTTTCGCAAGTCTCAATGCAGTTCTGCCATCCTGCTTCGCCTCCCATGTGCGATTCAGTTGAGCCTTCGCAATTCCGCGATTGTAGTATGCTTTGGCATCATCAGGATTGAGGCGGATGGCGATATCATAATCTGCGATGGCGGCAAAGTGTTGACCGAGGTGGTACTTCACATTTCCGCGATTATAGTATGCATTGGCATAATCAGGATTGAGGCGGATGGCGATATCATAATTTGCGATGGCGGCGAAGTGTTGACCGAGGTCCATCTTCGCAACTCCGCGATTGTTGTATGCATTGGCATAATCAGGATTGAGGCGGATGGCGATATCATAATTTGCGATGGCGGCAAAGTGTTGACCGAGGTGGTACTTCGCAACTCCGCGATTGTTGTATGCATCGGCATAATCAGGATTGAGGCGAATGGCGATATCATAATCTGTGATGGCGGCGAAGTGTTGACTGAGCTTGCTCTTCGCAAGTCCGCGATTGTAGTATGCATCGGCATCATCAGGATTGAGGCGGATGGCGATATCATAATTTGCGATGGCGGCAAAGTGTTGACCAAGGTTCATCTTCGCAACTCCGCGATTGTAGTATGCATTGGCATCATCAGGATTGAGGCGGATGGCGATATCATAATTTGCGATGGCGGCAAAGTGTTGACCAAGGTTCATCTTCGCAACTCCGCGATTGTTGTATGCATCGGCATAATCAGGATTGAGGCGGATAGCCTGGGTATAGTCTGTGATAGCCCCCTTATAATCACCCAAATAATACTTCGTATTCCCCCACATGAAGTAGGTTTTGGCAGATATAGAGCGATTGCCTTGTGCCAAAGGTTTCGCTGGTTTAGATTTGGTAAGTAGTCCCGTAAGGTACCTTGAAGGGATGGCGAAATTGAGATTCTGCCCACCTACAAGTGTCATAAAAGAGACTCCGATAACCTCACCTTTGCTATTTAGCACGGGACCTCCACTGCTGCCCGGAGAAATTGGTGCCGTCATCTGAAGACGTTCTTTTGTGTTCTTATCTCGGCGGCTGCTGCTGATAATACCATCTGAAAACGTGCCTTCCAATCCTTTCGGATTACCCGCGACGTAAACCGTCTCGCCTATTTTTACATCAGTGCTATTGCCGAGCGGTAGGGGTTTGATACCGGGTGCCGTGACTTTTAGGAGAGCGAGGTCGTTCGTCTTGTCCGTTGCTGTGACACCTTCAATCGTATAAGTGGTGAATTTACCGACAAGTTTTGCTGTGCCGCGTGCGGCACCTTCGATGACGTGGTAGTTGGTCGCAATCAGGTTATCCCGGACGAAGAAACCACTGCCAAACCCAAGGGGCAAACCTTTGCTATCCTGCATCTCTAAGTAAACCGTAGCGGCTAACGTTTTTTCGGCAATTTGTGGGGCGGTCTGGGCAAGTGCTGTGCTTATTGTGCAGAATATCAGCACTATCACAGGTATTATCAGAAGCTGCTTCCACAATGATTTGTTCTGATGTTTCATCGAAAATTCCTTTGAGGATTTTGGTTAAATAATGATGTGAAAAAGTCGCGGATACCCTCTGAATCGTGCTTATCACTTTTCAAATGTCGTAATGATAGCAACTTTGACAAAAAATGTCAATCAAAAAATCAAAAAAACAAACTGATTTTTGATTGACTTATGCGCCTAAAACTTGTGTCCTCATCGAAAAGCAACTCATACCAAATTAACTTGATTCCAATCTATCGGTGCGGTTAGGGAACCGCACCTACCGTCTGGGTAATAGGACAAATCCCGTTAATTTGTGATAACTTCTATGCCGTGGCGTTTAAGTAGCGCAGTTGTAACGCCATCCCCTGAGATAAGCGTCCCAGAGAATGATCCGTCATAGATTGTCCCAGACCCACAAGATGGACTTTTGGCTTTGAAGATAACGCGCGTTGCACCTTGCGATTGTGCCAACTCAAGTGCATGCCGCGCCCCTTTCAGAAATTCTTCGGTTTTATCCTCGCCATCAACAGTCATAACTTTTGCCTTACCATCTAACACATCATTACCATCACCACCAACAATTTCGACGGGAGGACGTGGCGTGGAAAGTCCGCCAACTTCTTCTGGACAGACTGGTATTAGTTCATCTGTGTTATGAAGTTTGATAGTGTTTTCGTCGCGACTGTTGCCACCGTCATAACGGCAATTGACACCGAGGAGACATGCGCTGACAAGGATTTTCATTCTGTTTCTTCCCATTTCTTCACTTGACTATCAATCAGTGGGATATTTCCAGACTTCAGGTACAGATAGTTTTCTTCAAGTTGACACAAAATCGCTTGTAATAGTGGTACGCGACAGATTTCAACATTGCCAGTTTCTGAAGCAACAATTCGTAATGATGTTGCGGTTTTCAGAAGTGTTGGCGGGAATTCTGTCTCAGTGATGTTGACATTAACACCGAACCCTAACACGAAGAACGGTTGACGATGTTGGTCGTATTCAAGTTCTGTTAGGACACCTGCGACCTTCTTTTTTGCAATCCGCACGTCATTTGGATGTTTAATTCGTGCTGCAAGTCCGGTAGTAGCATCTATGCCTTGGGCGATAGAGAGTGCTCCGATGAGGTTCGGCAGATGCACATGCTCCTGTTTGAGACGATGACAAAATATAATTGAAGCGAGGATACATTTTCTGGGTGGTGCTTTCCATGTTCTGCCGTATCTGCCACGCCCCGCGGTTTGGTGATCGGCGATGATGAGCGTTCCCTCTACGGCATCTCCTGCTTTTCCGCGTGCGATTGCAATGTCGTTCGTTGATGAAACCTCGGTATAGAATTCTATGTGCGGATTTCCGATTATATCCGTTTTGAGTGTCTCGCGAAAGGTCTCAATTTCTATCACGGTGTTTGGTTGTTTTAGTGTAATTGTTGGGTTTCACTTCTTTAGAGTGCATCTTATGTTGCGTCCAAGAGGCGCGTGAATTGCGCGACTACAAACTACTGTGCACCGAGTTTGCTGAGATGTTTCTCTGCTTCAAGTTTCCACTGTTCAGGTGGATCTAATTTGAGAAAAGTTTTCCATTGCGATTTAGCGAGTTCATTCCGTTCTGTATATTGATACATCAAGGCGAGATTATAGTTGGCAGTCATATTCCGAGGTTCCAATTGTATCGCACGTTCAAACTGATCGGCTGCTGCTCCAAGCTTATCCATGCTGTAAAAGAGGTTAGCATACACTATAATAGTAGGGACATGATTCTCATTTAGAGCGAGTGCCTTATCTAACATCTCTTTCGCCTTATTCAACTTTAAATCATGATTATAGTATAGGTCGCCGAGACGTTGATAGGCTACTATTGCTTTGTTGTCTAACGCAATCTCTTTTTCGTAGAACTGGATAGCCTGTTTCCATTCTTGATTATGTTCAGCAAGTTTGCCAAGTTGTATATGAACACCTTTGTATTTCGGGTCCATCTTTATGACTTTTTTAAACGTTTCTTCAGCGAGTTTGTGCTGCTCAATATAGAGTTGAAGCATGCCGATATAGTAATGTGCATCAACATTGTCAGGTTCTAAATCCACAACTTGCCTGAAATCTTCCAATATCTGACTGCTTCGGTATAGTATATCCCATATACGTTTATACCGGTTTGTAATCATCCCGCGATGAAAGTATGCATCAGCATAGCCGGGATTGAGAGCAATGGTATTCGAATACTCTTTAACCGCCATTTCAGCATGCTTATGGTAGTTTTCGAGCGATTCTGCGTGCGTATCCAATAACCGAGCGTAACTATAGTGCCAGTCAAAATGTTCCGGATCATGTTCGTTTGCTAATCCGTAGTGGTGAAGTGCTTGTTGCATGCTGTCTGCTTTTTTGTCTTCGGGACCAGTCTTGAACCGTTTCTCAAAGGTGACAGCCAACGTATGCTGGATTTTCGGATGGTTAGGTTCCAGTATTAACGCGGGTTGATATACACGGATCATGTTGTCTTCATCTTTGCGTTGCTGATAGATGCCACCGAGTCGGAAGAATGGTGCTGCGTTCTCAGGATCAAGCACGATTGTTTTCTCATAATGTGCGATTGCGTTGTCAATATCACCCTTCTTTTCATATAACATGCCTGCCTGATATTGTGCATCAACATTGTCAGGTTTTAGATGGATGGTTTCCAGAAACGCTGATAGGGCCGCATCGTGCTGCTCAAGTGCGAGATAGGAATGGGCAGACAGAAAGTGTGCCTGAGCGTCCACTGGATCAATAGCGATTATTTTCTTCAACGCATCCAATGCTTTCTGATGAGATTCTGCCTCGCGGTGGATATGAACCATCTTGTAAAGCACATCTGGACGATTTGCATCTAACTTCAAAGTTTTTTCATAATACACGAGTGCGTTTTCATTATCCTCATTCGCCTCGTGGGTTTGTCCCAATAGATAAGTCGCATCAATATCTTCAGGGAACAAGATGATGTGTATGTTTAATGGTTCAATAGCGTCTTTATAGTTTTCAGATTCAAAGGCGGTTTTACCTTGTTCCCAGAAACGGGTCGCCAGTGCAGGATCAAGTTTAAGGGCATGCCAATAATAAGTTGCCGCAGTCTCCAGATCGCCTTTTTGACTATACAAATCACCTAAATGTAAATGGGAATCATGAAAGTGTCCGTGCGGAAGTTGCAGTTCTAAATAACTCGGATTAGCATCAACCATCTCAAGCGTTTTCTTGTATTGTTCTATTGCTTTGTCAACATTGCCAACATCTGCTTCAAGTTTTGCCATATAGAAATGGGACCGCGGATCGTCAAGGAGAACAGCCGTCGCTTTCTCTAATATTCTGCGTGCTTCATCGGCACCCATTGTCCCAGCGAAGTATGATTCCAACGGTGTGAAGAGGTTGTTTTTGAAGGTTGGATCACTTTCGATTGCGCGTTGATAATGGATAATTGCAGTTTTGGTGTCGCCTTGGGTGTAGAGAAAATCTGCGATAGCGAAATGTGCGGGAGCATGCGTTGGATCAATTTCGAGTGTGCGTTGATACAACTGCACTGCGCCATCTGTGTTGCCTGCCTCAGCGAAAATAACTGCTAGTTCAAAGACATCTGTTGCTGTGTAGGGTTGATATTCCGCTGACTTTTGGTATTCTTGCAGTGCGTCATCAAAAAACTTTTCTTTCGCAAGCACTTGACCGAGTTTGATGTATGCAGGTGCAAATTTCTGGTTGTTTTGAATGGCACGTTCAAATGTTTCTCGCGCCTGATTCAGATTGCCTTGGTTAAGGTAGACTAACCCTATGCCGTAAACTGGATACTCCCATTTCGGGTTTAAGGTTTGTGCAGATTCAAAGGATTGGATCGCTGCGGTATAGTTGCCCTGTTTGAGATGAATTTCGCCTATGTAATAGTGCGCGGGATAAGACTTTGGATTTAATGTGAGACTGGTCTGAAATTTGGCGAGTGCCTGATCGTCCTTTTCTTGCTTTTTGTAAATTGCACCGAGACTATAATGTGCCCAAAACATGGAAGGATCAAGCTGGAGAGCGGTTTCATAGTGGGTAATAGCCTTAACTTCGGCATCTGAATTCTGTTTTGTGTCAGTGAGCGCGTAGGCATATCCCAATCCGTAGAAGAATGCCGCATCGTTTGAACGATTGATTTTTTCTGCCTCATAGAGTAGCGTTATTTCCGCGAGGTGTCCCTTCTTTAGCCATTCTCCAATGAATTCACGATGTTTTTCAGGAGCCTCTTTTTTTGCATTCAGGACTTTCGCGAAATCTTTTTTCATATCCTGTTCCCATTTCTCTTGGGATAAGGTTGCTGTAACTATCGCGAAAAATGTGAGCGAGATTGTGAGTAGCACTGTTATTTTTTTCATTTTTTTCTCCTACTTATCTACGCTTGTGTTATTGTTGGGTATTGTTTATCTATCTGCCAGAATTGCTTCTATTTTTTCGTGAGTCGGCATTGATGGAGTCGCACCGAGCACAGTGACTGCTGCTGCGCCTGCAGCTACGGCAAAGGTTACCGCCTCAGATAGATCGTCTCCGTTTGCGAGTGTCGTTGCCAGCGCACCACTGAACGCATCTCCCGCACCGGTTGTATCCACTGCTTCCACAGGAATTGCGGGGAGGTGTGTGGTTTGCGTTGGTGTGCATAGCAGAACCCCTTCTTTTCCAAGTGTTAGCACGACTGCTGAAAGCCCATCTTTCGCTATCTGTACTTGTAATGTTTTTCCCGCAGCGATACCTTCTTCTGGTGTGGTAACAGCATGTCCTGATAGCACTGCTGCCTCTGTTGCGTTCGGTGTTAGAATATCCACTTGTGCTAACAGATTTGGCGGTAGTGGACGCGCTGGTGCTGGATCAAGAATGACGATTGTGCCGTTTGCTTTTGCTATCTCAATTGCGCTTTGTGATACATCAATCGGTGTTTCTAATTGTAACAGCAACACGTCCGCTTTTGCAATGCTATCTGCTGCGTCTTCTATATCCTTTGATGTTAGGCGCATATTGGCGCGTGGGACAACGATTATACTATTCTCACCATCCGGTTCCACAACTATCGTTGCGACACCTGTTCCACTTTCTGCATCTGTTTTGACAAATTGGCTGTTGATATGTTCGGCACCAATTGCGGCTCGGAGTATATCCGCGAAGGGGTCATCCCCTATTCTACCGATGAACGTTACTTCTGCACCCAGTCGGGCTGCTGCTGTTGCTTGATTGAACCCTTTTCCACCTGTGAAGATGTCAAATGCTTCTCCGATGCGTGTTTCCCCTTTGTTTGGCATCCGTTCAGCGCGAATGACAAGGTCAACGTTTGCACTGCCGAGGACGGTGACTTTGGGGTGGTTCATCGGTGTTTCTGATCCTTTTTCCTATAGGTTCTTTATTGATTATATCTGACTGGTTGGTGGAAAATGCACTCACCTCTTATGCTTTTTATACTTCAGATGCGTCTAATGCTTGTAAGAATGCCTCAACACTGGGTGTGTCGATTGTCATGAGATGCAGCTCTGTTAAACGATCAATGTCTTGAATAGATTCAAGTGCCTGCGCTACGGGTTGCACATCGCTCTGTGGAAAACGTTCAGTGAGCACAGACAGAGTGTTTTTGATAGAAGTTTCACGTGCACCTTTGTTAATACCTTTCTGCATTAAGTATTCAATAAAGGGAGATTCTTGCATCATTTCCTCCGATATAAGTTTCTGATGCTTTTTATTCTTCCGATGCGTTCAATGTTTGTAAGAATGCCTCAAGGCTGGGTGTCTTGACTGCTGTGCGATGCAGCTCTGTTAAACGATCAATGTCTTGAATAGACTCAAGTGCTTGTTCTACGGGTTGCACATCACTCTGTGGGAAGCGTTCAGTGAGAACAGTAAGAATATCTTTGATGGAAGTTTCACGTGCACCTTGTTCACTATATTTCTGCATTAAGTATTCAATAAAGGGAGATTCTTGCATCATTTCCTCCGATATAAGTTTCTGATGCTTTTTATACTTCCGATGCGTTCAATTCTTGTAAGAATGCCTCAACACTGGGTGTGTCGATTGCCATGAGATGCAGCTCTGTCAAACGATCAATGTCTTGAATAGATTCAAGTGCCTGTTCTACGCGTTGCACATCGTTCTGCGGAAAACGTTTTGTTAGCACAGACAGAATATATTTGATGGACATTTCACGCGAACCTTGTTCACTATATTTCTGTATTAGGTGTTCAATAAAGGGAGATTCTTGCATCATTTCCTCCGATATAAGTTTTTGTAAAAATGTAAGGTCATGGGCTATGCTGCCCAACGTTGATAACGCAAACAACAGCGTTCCACGCGTTTGTGTGTCAACTGGTGCGGCTTCTGTCTTCTCAACACATTTTCGCAACCATACTTCCGTATTCATGTCCGTAGGCGGCCTCATTAAAGGCGTGAACGGTAATAGGCCAACCGATGCTGCATCCAAGAACGCGGCACCTTCTAAATCCGCCAACCGAATCACATGATACTTATACTGCAAACCAAGGACATCATTTCCATAACTATAGCCGCCCGGGTCGGTCTGCCCCGCATTTGGACTTAGATATAGCACCATTGAATAAACGGGAAGTTCATAGCGTAGTAGGAGTTCACTTGCATACGCGAGCACGCGCAACGGCATCGGTTTTTCTCTACTATCCTGAGTTTGCACCTCTATATGAAGAAGGACTGTCTCATTGTGCCATAGCACCTTAAATGTCATGTCATTGCGATGCACCTTAATCGTTTGTTGTTCGGTGTCAAGTGTCTCTAATACCTGGACATCGGGTGTATCAAAGGCAAGTATAGCGAACTCATCGGCGAACCGGTCCATCAGATGCTTCACGATCTCATCATATTGTGCCATGCTAAGTATTATACCTTTGTTTTTAGAAAAATGTCAATGCTTCTCCGATGCGTGTTTCCCCTTTGTTTAGCATCCGTTCGGCGCGAATGACAAGGTCAACGTTTGCACTTCCGAGGACGGTGACTTTGGGGTGGTTCATCGGTGTTTCCGATCCTTTTTCTTGACGGTTATTTTATTGATTATATCTGACGGGGTGGTGGGTTGTCAAGGAAAGTTTTTTTGGAAGGGTGGTGTTGGGACGGAGATAGGGTTATTCTTCTAGCATTTGCATGATTTCATCAGCACCAAAGTTTAATATAAATTCTGCATAATGACTCGAAAACACATCTTTTAGATAGGTTTCCAATTCAATATCTGAATCCGATCCATTTTCGCTTTCCTGTACAATCTGATATTTATGAGCCTTCGTAATTGAGTACAGAAACAGTGTGTGGGCATAAACGGAAGCGACATATTTTCGGTTGGCGATTTCTATTTGTTCTTGGCTTGGATTTCGATATTTTGCTCTGAAATTCATTAGGACACGACTGTCCATATTGATGTACACTCTCTCTAACTTTTCACCGTCCGCCATAGGATACATTACAGTATCAAAATTCATTTCATCGCCAGTTGCTTCTGCGACTTGATCCCAAGTGAATTCACCGTTTTTCTTAGGTCTTTCTTCCTGATAAGCGAATATCAAATCAGGTAACCCTAAAGTCGGAATTTCCTTCTTTTCTGGTTTTGGCGAAGGTTTCGGGGTTGCCTTTTTCTCGCTAATTTTAACCCAAAATAACTCCTTAAATTCTCCAGATGGTTCAGTCAAACTGACTTGAATTTTTACTTCATCGCCTACATCTAATTCTTCTTTTGGATTAAGATGAATCTTGATTGTCCCATCCTGTGGACTGCTTTTGCGTGCATTGAAAACATCTTCAACCCGGTCAACTTTACCAGGTGCATTCCCTCCTTGCGTTTCATTCGTTTTATAATCAAGAATGGCAATTTTTAGTTCTCCTGGCTCTTCAATACGATCAAAGTAATTATCTTCAACGTCCGTATCAAAAAGAATTGTTTTCTCTCCACCAAGAGGTATTGCTACAACTTGTTGATCTGCTTTTCCCTGCGTACGACGCTTGAAAAATGCAGGAAATCGCTGAGGGTTAAATGGCTGCGGTACCTTTTTAGTCGATTTTTTCCTGGTTGAGCCATTGGTATTTTTGTTTTTATTACTTTTAGACTTCAGATCCAGATTTAATGTTTGGTCCAACAATTTCAGTAACTCTTCGTTACGAGTGATATTCTTTGCAATAGATTTTATTAACTCTTTTGTATCCCCGCTCTCAACAGTTATTGAATCTTTTCGACGTTTGTTGATTTCTGACAAACGCCCCCCTTTAGCTGCGAGTTTATCTGCCAAAAATTTACGTAATGTTCTTGTTTCTTCACCATCTTTTAATCGGTCACGAGATGCCATAAACAACTCTTTACGGAAATTAGACTTCATATTGCTACAATCAACATGAATTAGCAGATGATGCTTGAGTAGATTAAACTTTAAAGATCGGGTAATGAATTCAGACTTATAATGTCCGTGGACTTGCCCATTGATTGAGAACAGAACAGACATGTTATTTTTGAAAAATTCACGCTGGATTGCTTCTTTAGTTTCTTTGACTGATCTATCATCAATTTTCGTTCTAAAGACATAGCATGTCACTTTCATTTTACCAAAAAGTACATCATTAAAATCTTCTGAAAAAGACTCCTCAACGTATTTGTTATCTTCCTGTTCTAATCTGCGTTTTAATCCGTAT
This sequence comes from Candidatus Poribacteria bacterium, assembly GCA_965237835.1. Classification (GTDB taxonomy): domain Bacteria; phylum Poribacteria; class WGA-4E; order WGA-4E; family WGA-3G; genus MSPOR6. The sequence continues at coordinate 5,463,238 of OZ250160.1, forward strand.
AAACCCCTTCGTAAGGAACTTTGAGGGTAGCGTTTCTCACTTTCAATCGTATAAACAGGTAAAACAGGTGCAAATAGGTACTCATTAATACTTTGGTTTAAATCCCTTGAAATATCGGAAATTCCAGTGGGTAGATCGTAAGAGTACAGTTTAATAATTGTGCCCGTAGTGAATTTCCTCTTGAATAGACCTAATTCCTGTTGATCCGCATCAAAAGCAGGGATTTTTCCATTGATTTTCAAATATTCATACCAAGTATTCTTTTTTGTAATTTCTTCTGCTTTGCTCAGCGGGTGTTCCCTGATAAGTGTAAAACCGAATTGTCCACTGTTATCAAAACGCTTTGATGCGATTAACTGGTAACGTTTTTTGCCGCAAAAAACAATAGCACCACTACCACCCATATTATATTTGCCCTGTACAAAGTGAATTTCATTTTTATTTCCCCGCAATAACGATAGAAAGGTGTCTTCAAACTTTTCAGGATGTTGTCCTTCGCCATCATCATAAATTATCAGAGAGGTGTTACGCTTTGGTCCATCGGCAAGGATTTGGATGCTCTCTGCTTGCAGATTTCTGAAACTTGGCATATCCCAATCTCTATGGTTTGGGAAAAATGCGGTTCTGGCTTTATCCATAGATTTGGGTGCTTGAGTAGATTTTGGATTAATGCCTGCTTCCAGACATTTTTTCATTAAAACGGCATCAATGGAGTTTGTGATTTTCTCAATCAGTGCTGCAATCGGAGCAGATTGTTGGTTTTCTATGACACCAAAATTATTTTCACTCCCACCAAGGGGCACCCAATTCTCTTGTTGGAAAATGTTGGGGTAGGTGTTGATGATTTTATCGACTTCTTGCTCAGTTTTAGCAAAGAATAACTTTTCAAAAAGTTGTTTCATATTCATAGGAAATAAATTATGTGAATTCATAGATTGACTTTGGAAAGTGATTATACAGGTTTCGGATTAAGTAGTTCCCTTTTTAGCGTTACATTGTTGACAAAGTGCTTGTGCATTATCAAGGGTTGTTTGTCCACCTTTGCTATGAGGAACAATGTGATCAGCTTGCATTTCTTCAAATGAAATTTTTCTTTGGCACTGTTGGCAAGTCTCTTTATCTCGGCGCCAAATCACAATTCGCTCATCATGGGTAAAAGAGCGTTGAGGATCTTTGGGTATCAAGTTATGTGTATCTTTAATAAATCGTCTTCTGTACACTTGATGACGTTTTTCAATATTCGGTTTTGTGCCTCCTGAACGGATAAATGCCTCAATATAATCATATAAATCTCTATCCCAAGTACTTTTATTCGAAGCTAACAATTCGCCATGATTCGGCAATACCTCTCTCCGTGCTGATTCAAATTCGCGATAGAAATTTAAAAAGTCTTCCTCACGCCCACGTATAACGTAGAGATCATTCATTACGGAAATCAGTAAATATAAGTCTACAAACCCCCACTTGATGTCCATTTCAGGTGGGTTGTTTTGAAGAACAGTTTTCATGTAATTCAGGTTTCGTTTAACTGTTCTTGCTACGGAACCATTGATTTCAAAATTTCGACTATTCTCGTACATTGCCTTGAGACTCGGGGCTTTAACATCTGTAGGTCCGTTTTCCTTTTCCAAACAGGTTACAATTGCAACTAGCTCATGCCATTCATATCTTTTGCCTTTTCCAGGTAAGGATGTTGATGAAAAAACAGGATGTGTATCACCCAAATTCGCAACGAAATCTCGCATATTACCAGGCATAGCATTTCTTTTCTCAGTAGGAATTAGGCTAACACCTTCCTGCAATCTCAAAAAAAGTTGTCGTATTTCTAGGTCTGATGCTTCTTCAATTATAACCACGCTAAGTTCGAACTTTCCAATACGATCCTGTTGGATACTTGTTAATTCTGACCATTTTTTACTTGTTAAATTACCAAAATCAGGAATATCTATTGATTTTTCACCTAATGCATACTTGTCGTCAAGAAATCTCCAAATCGCTCGGAGTCGTTGCTGTCCATCAACTACCTCGTGCTCGTATGGTTCTACAGAAACACGTAAATAGAATTTAGGTAAATCATACCCACGAAGTATAGAGTCAATTAATAGTTGATCCTTTTTCTCATTCCAAACCGGGGTTCGTTGATATTGCGGTTGTGGATTAATCCTACTTTTCCTCCTCTTTACCGCATCAATCGACCAATCATCTCGTGAAATTTTAATTTTCATAGGTTTTATTCTAATAAAATAGTCAACTGTCCAAGTGATGTAACATATCAAAATGATATTATTTATGACATATCAAGCACGGTTCTTCGTCATCTTCGTCATCATGAACATCGGTGAGGATCTCTATCAGACGCCGATTCGGTTTTGCCGTTTTTTTCGATGCCTTCGCCTGTTCAGTACGTGCCTTGATTTCCGCTATCCGTTCTGGATCCGCTAACTCCTCCAGACTTTCACCCTGACTCCACGTGAACCGTTCCCCTGTTTCTGAGTTGAATTTCTCGTAACTTTTGGCAAGTTCAAAAAGGTCGGGGTGTTGCTCTAAGAGTCCCACCCATTCGGATTTGCGTTGGAAGAAGCAGAAGTAGCACCCGGAACGCGTCCGCCACTTGTAATAGTCGGGCAAACCGAGTCCGCTTTCCTCAAGGATGCGGAAAACGTCATCTTTGGTGATGCCGTCATCTTTGAATGGGTATTTTGGGATAATGTTTTGGAGGGCGGTCGTTTTCAGCGGTTTGTAGCCGACACGATCTTCGTCAGCACGGATACCGATGTAGTGGTATGCTTTATCTTCGCCGACGTATTCCTCAAAAGGTCTTATTTTGAGTTTGATGGTGCACCAGCGAACTTGGGACGATGGTAATAAACCGCCGTGCAGTGTTAACCAGTGATCGAAATCGCGTTCAATGTTGAGACGTGCGATCGGTTTACCGAGGAATGCCTCTAAGCGATCCAAAAACTGATATGTCTCTGGCAATTCTTTACCGGTATCGGTGAAGAAGTATTCCATCTCTGGCACTCTGTCACGCATGTAAACGGCAAGTGCTGAACTGTCTTTTCCACCTGAAAGTCCGAGAAGATGTCGTATTTTTTGTGCCATGCTGCCTCCCCTAAGATAGATTTTTACGACCTTTCTGTTTCCACATTGTAGCATACAGATTAAATTAAGTCAAATATTTTATTTTCTAATTCTTGCATCAGTTTTCGCGGATTGTCTGAACCAGGATTTTCAGGATTATAGGATTTTCAGGATTATTCTTATCCAGTATTTTTGGGTATCTTTATCGTTAATGTTGGATTTTCCACAGCAGGTGTTGGTGTTATGCTATTACTGTTCCGCTGTAGGTTTTTTCAATCCTGTAAATCTGTAAATCCTGAAAATCCTGGTTCAGATAATCCGCTGCATCCCAATCTACATGCTGAAATCACAATCCTTTTTCACAGATGAAGTGTCTGCAGATTCTTTGATGACATCTGAATTTAATTGGTTGACAGGTTTACCTGCAAAGTACTTGCGTCCGGGACCTACCTTCCGCAATCTCAGTTTTTTTAAGTCATATTCAGGCAAAAGTTCGTCTTGCATTGTTGTTTTATCCTTTTTCATACGCTTATTCGCTATCTGTTATAACGCTACTTTTAATCTTTCCATATTTTTATTTTCGTGTTCTTCTTGTTGTTGCATCCATTCTTGTGAAATTCGTGCTAAAATCGCGCTACGAAGATCAGGATTGTCATCTACGTTAAACTTATCAAATGCTTGTTTTATCGCTGCCTCTATTTCGGAGACTTGTTCCTCAGCGTTAATTGGCAAGGTAACAACCCATTCTTGTTCAGGTTGGTTGCGTCTCGTGATTCCTACCCGAATTGGTTCACCTTCTGATGATTCAGCGTGTTGTAGTTTTTCGTAGAACACCGCTTCAAAATGTCGGAATTTCCTTGCAAGTTGAGAAAGGTTGATCTGAAATTGTGCCTTATCTCTGTCTATCCAAGAGGCAGGTGGTTTTTTAGCAAGATAGGTTCCGATTGCCTCAATCCAACTTTTGAAGTCATGCCCTTCGCTGTAAAGATGGATTAAAAATCCCTTGAGTTGCGTTTCTATTACTACCTCTAACAAGGGTTCGGCTCTCGCTGCTAATTCTGCGCGGAGTTCTTCCGCTGCCGACTCTAAAGTAAAAGCTTCCGCTAGCATCCGCTCAAGTGAATTTAGCAGTTCGTCGTAAGCACGTCCCAATTCGGACAGTGCGCTTTGGAATGTATTGAAAAAATCTGTGACTGTCTTTGAATCTACATTATCTGTACCAAAACTGGGAAATCCAAATGCTTCTGGCAACTCTTTAAACAGTAGTTCGTCGGGTTCGCTTGCCTTGTTAACTACCTCACGGAGATTTTTCGCTGCATCACTCAGTTCTTGTGTTTTCAAAGTGTAGTTCGGAAGTTGTACGATAAAACGCATAAGTGGTGTAACGATTGTCAACAGGTCTGGGTTTTCGGATTCCACAGGTTGATTGAGCAACTCCAGAAATTGTACAAACAACTCAGCACGGATTCCTGCTAACCGAAATCGCTTCAGTTCAAATTGTTGTGGTGCTTTAAGTAGCCGTTCAAATACCGGCATTGATAGATCCGCCACAAAGGAACCGTTTTCATAAAGTGCAATTTCTGTTCTGTGATGGAGAATCACAGCGTACAATAGAATAGGGAGTGGGCCGGTTCGTACACCGAGCGGTGGTTTCATGAGATGTTCATAGAGATTTTCAACAGGTTGCCGTGTATCTTCACACTCGTCAAGAAACGTCTCAATTGCGTTCCAAGTGTGTTCTATTCTGTTTTTATCATTTGCTTTTGGCGGGTGGAACCCCCAAACACCTGAGACTTGGCGGTGTATTCCTGTATCCAATAAGAGGGATCGGTAGACGCTCATTTGCGGTGGAAATTTCTCAATACCGAGATCTTTTTCGTCACCTTTTTCAAGCATGTGCCGAATTAAATTTTTTCGTGCGGATGTTGCAGCACCAGAGATTTTACGGCGATTGATCAGTTCATTCCGAATCAGCGGTGTTTTGTAGTAAATCTCATCACAGATTTTTGAAAGGTATTCGTTTCTGGAACGTTCAGAGTCAATATCGGTTGGTTGCCCTTTATGATACCAGATACATTGCCCTTTATTGTCTGCACTAAAAATTGCTGCTAACCGATCAGATACTTCTCGTTCTACTTCTGCGAGTCGTTTAGAAAGTTCACGTCTTGCAACTGCATCACTATCAAGTTCAGGAGTGTTATCTGCTACCCAGTGTAAGTATGCAAGCTGCGTGACAGCATCGCTCAGAAATCCGATGGTATGTGGGATTGCAATTAACACCTCTTTGCGAATTGCGATGTCAATGTTACTTGCCTTTTCAATGAGCTGCGTAACTTCATGTTCGTTTGAAGGTAAAGCATAGAGGACGAGTCCGTCTGCATCGTCAAGTGGTTCATTTAGGTCTACATCAAAGTTTTCAAAATCGGTGTAACGAATATTGAAGTACCGCAGGGTACCGGTTTGGTATAGGTGGCGTCTTGCAACGAGCGGACGTGTGAGCATATAACGCGATAGATCTGTAGCGAGGGCAATTTTCGTGTCAATGTGTTTTTTCGCCTCAATGAGTTTTGCCTCAATGTCAATGTCGCTTCCTTCCCAAAGCGCGTAAATATCGTTGTGTCTACGGTAGGTAATAATTGAACGTCTTTTCAGTGTAGCAAGTGCATTTGCAAATTCGGTGTCAAATTCTTCTGTGTCATCGTCTAATGCGTAACGGAGCAACTGTTCTGAGGCTTTCAATTTAGGTATTGCTTCACGAACAATACCCAATAGACCAACAGTTTTTATTAGTTTAACTGTCATGTCGGAAGGGTTTGCTAATTGCATTATTGCAGATTCAATTTCTACCCACTTTTTGCTGTTGCTTGAAGTATAGAGTTCATTACCCTGCGTCGCGTCAAGGTAGTCGTACAAGTCCGCAAGCGAAAACATCGGAAGTATGTTCCCATCGTAGTGTTGGTTTGCGAGGAAGTCTTGTAATCCGTGCGGTTCATTGGAGCTGAGGAAAGCAAAAAGAGAACGTTCATTCTGTGCGAATCGTCGAAAAAGCGGACCAATGAGGAGTGCCACTGTTGGATGGAGCGGGAGACAATTCTCTAAAAGTTGTGTGAATTCACTTTCGTCAAGTTGCCGAGGCATAAGTCCTAATTCAGTTGCAGTGTTAAGGTTTTCTTTGTAGACAATTTCTGAAGGCTTCTCTAACGCTGCGCCAACCAAGCGAAGTACCTGCTCGGTTGGTTCGGTAAAGACTACATCTTCAAATCGTCCTTGAACCTTCGCCCATTCTTCACGTTGTGATTGCGCGGTACGTTGTGCGTAAGCTTCAAAAGCTTGATGGAGGATAGTCATTACAAACAGAGGTGTTTGTCTGCTTCTGTCTGCCAATTCAGCAAGACTCTGGAGGATAAACATATCCCCTTGTGACGGATGTTGTGCGGCGTATTCGAGAAACTTTCCGAGTTCATCAACTACGAGTAACAGTCCTGAACCTCCAGCGTCACAAACTTGGTGCGTTGCTAATTCAAATAAGTGTGTTATTTCAGAGGCAGGTGGTAAAGTGTCGTTTTCTGCTGTTTCCAACAGGTTAGCGAGTTCTTGACTGAGTGAATTAGGATGTTGTTTGCCGTTGTGAGCAGTGAGTCCACGTTCTAAACCGCGCAAAAGGGCAAGCGAAAGTGGTGCGCGTTCGCCAGAGATAAGCACTGGACAGAATCCAGAGGGTGTCTGCTTTCCATTACCGTTTGTGCTGATGAATCGGTCATATAGCGAGGCATCTCCACGTTTTAGTAGTTCTAAAGCTTGTTGTGTTGTTGGCGTATTAGAATTGCCGAGCAGTTTTGCAGCGAAGAGGGCAAATGCTGATTTTCCCGATCCATAGGGACCTGTTAGCGACCACGCTTTAGATGTTGCCTCATTCTCAAAGGTTGAAATGACACGGGATAACATCTCACGCGCGGTGACAGTCAAAACGTAACCATCAAGGGCGTTTTCTGTGTAGAAATCGCGTTCAATATGCACCGAACGACGGAAACGCCCCTTTATATGAAAAAGTTCTGACAAAGGAATGTTACCCATAATATCTCTCTAAAGGTTGCATCGGGTTTATATCTCTATGCCGATAGACTTGCTTCATGTCAGCGGTTTCATCGTATTGCAGCGCACCATCGGTAAGTTGTTCAAGTTTTTCAAGATATGTAGTCATGGTGTCTTCGTCTAATCTGAAAATTCGTCCGGGACTTAAGGGGGCAGACATCAGTTCTCTGAAAGGCAGTGCGTCCCTTTCGGTGAATTGAGAAATCCAAAAGGCTATTAGTGTTGTCGTAAAAATCTCAATAGGTAACGTCTCTTTTTTACCACGTTGGAATTCGTATCCCTCACCTTCCGGTAATTCGGACATTAGATTGAGTTCAACGAGTGGGCAGTCAAACGATTCTTCTACGACAGCAGCGTCATTGCGTGAATGGCAATAGGTTCGGATAAAGCAATTGACATCCCGTTGAAGTGTATTAAGTGAGGCAGGACGCATGGATTTTTTTTGTTGTTTTGCCCACTCGTACATTTCCTCAGTGAATGTTGATGGGACAAATTGGTTTTTCTTCAATATGTTAAATGCCCAATACCACGCGGTTGCCTGATTGATGTTAGTAGCAATTTTCCAATGTATTAACCACAAGGTTGCCGGATCCTCCAAAAATGGGTCAAATCCATCTTCTGCAAAAATTGCTTCGCCAAGACCTGTTGTGATTATTGCACCGCGCAGAGAAGGATCTGTTTTTATGAGTCCTGCCACTGTACACCAATGCCGAATGGAACTTACCATGTTTTTACCAACCCCTAAGATAACTGGGGCATTGTCGGCTGTAAATACGTTTGGATTATCTGGATTATCCATCACCGCATCAACGCCCTTCTTCAGCCACGTATACCGAAACGGGAAGGTTTGGTGTCCCGAAAAGGACGGATTAATCAGATATGGAGACGTTGAATGTTCAGCAAGTAGAAGATTTTCCATACAATGTATTATACCATAAATAACAGAAAAATAGCAATGCAGGTTACGAAAGTTCCGAGAATACTATTTGACATTTTTCCATAAGATATGCTATCATAATCGCAACAGTGCCAGAGGCACAGTCATCTTCAACGCGATAGGCGAAAGGAGCGATAGAATGAAACAGAACAGACCACCCCGAACATTCTTAAAGAAAAAGCAGATAAAACCGATGATTGTGTGGTATCTAATTCTACTTGTAGGCATCCTGATTTTAGTTTGGAAGATGCGAGATATCGTTTCCCTGATATAGTATCTACAACTTTTCATCGATTCTGGTATTCAGTCAAGACGACGTATGATTTGTAACAAATATCAATTTTCAGAGGAGAAATCACAATCATGTCCTACTTTAATCCTTTACGGCGAACTTTGAAGATTACCCATATTGCTACATTTGGGATACTGCTCTGCTTAATGTCATTATGGAGTTGCCAGTCGTCGGAGAAGCAACAGGATCAACTCATAATTATCTCACCACATCCGGAAAGTATTGAGACAGAATTCGGCAGTAATTTTGAAAAGTGGTATGAGGAACAGACAGGCAGATCCGTCAAAACAGATTGGCGAGATGTGGGCGGCACATCATCCAATTATCGGTTTATTGAGTCTGAGTTTAAGCGTGTCCCAGCAGGTATCGGTATTGATATTTTCTTTGGCGGTGGAACGGACAGTTATCTCCGTCTGGCTGAAATGGATTTATTAGTATCATACAAACTGCCCGATGCTCAATTGGAACAGATTCCACAATCGTATCATGGTATTCCTGTCTACGACTCTAAACATCGGTGGTATGGTGCGGCGTTATCAAGTTTCGGTATTATGTATAATGATCAGCTGCGTGGGATGGAAAATTTATTGGAAGCCACAAAATGGGAGGATTTGGGAGACATCGCTTTGATTGATAAAATCGGTGCGGCAGATCCGAGAGAAAGCGGTAGCGCACACATGATGTACGAGATTATCCTTCAAACACATGGCTGGGAGAACGGATTTGCGCTCCTCACGAAATTGGGTGGAAATGTCAAAAAGTTCTCCGCTGGATCCAACGTTATTCCAAGAGATGTTGCGAATGGCGAAGTGATTTATGGGTTAGCCATTGACTTTTACGCTTACAGCCAAATTGCAGTATTAGGTTCTGATATAATCAAATATGTAATGCCAACCGATGGCACGGTCGTCAATCCGGACTCAATCGCAATTCTCAAAGGTGCACCGAATATGGATGTGGCGAAAAAATTTGTTGAGTTCGTTTTATCTAAACAAGCACAAAAACTGTGGATGCTGCGCAACAGTGATCCTGAAGGACCGAAATGGGAGGGTGGACTGAATCGTGCAAGTGTCCTGCCTGCTCTCTACGATGAATTAGGGGATCGATGCGTTGTGACAAACCCGTTCGCCTTGGAATTATCTCCGTTTCCTTATGATGCTGAAAAAGGCAGCACACGATGGGATATTGTTAACGATCTCTTTGGCGTTCTCATAATTGATTCGCATATAGACCTTGTTAATGCGTGGAAAACAATCGGGGAATGTAAAGATGCCGACAAGCGCGATGCTGCAATAGCAGCACTTGTTGAGATGCCGATTTCTGAAGAAGAGGCGATGCAAATTGCTGCTTCTGATTGGAAAGACCAATTGTATCGCAACGAGAAGATTAAAGAATGGGGACAATTCGCTAAACAGAAATTCAATAAGGCAAAAGAATTGGCAAAGCAGTAGTCATTTACATTGAATTGCGCGAGGACGAACGGGTTTTTTGTTTATGAAAAGTGATTATTCAGAAATGGTATTAGATGGGATGCATCAGGTTGAAAAATAGGACAGTGACGTGCTTTATACGGCTTGACATGCCGCTAAATAAATGCTATACTCCATATTACGATGAAGCACATGAAAATCCATAGGGAGAAAACAGATGGCATTTACGGATTTCAAATCAATTATGCAAGTTCAAGAAACTTTCGACATCAAATATACTGAAGAGGACTATATCCAATATGATGACATTAAACCCTCCCAAACGTTTTTAGAGGAATTTGCTTTTAACCGACGCCATATCAACGTGTTTGGTTCAGACACATCTCGTTGTGAGAACGTTATCTATCCGGTTATCAGAGAAGTATATAAAAAATATGCCGAATATTTTACGTTGTGGAGCCATCAACCAATTTCATGTGACGATCAACTAAGCGGTATTCCTGACTACCTTATTTCTACAAAATCAACTTTGGGGAAAACAGTACTCGGAACTCCGGTCATCATTGTTGTTGAAGCAAAACGTAACGATTTTATAGAAGGATGGGGACAATGTTTGGCAGAATTGGTTGCTATTCAAAAAATTAATGAAGACAATGAAAAACCTGTCTACGGTATTGTAACAGATGGTGCCCTATGGCAATTCGGGAAATTTGAGCATGACTTATTTACGCAAAATGAGACAGTCCTCTCAATAAGCGACTTGAATAAGGTGTTCGGTGCGATTGGATATTTATTGTATGCTAATTTGTCCAGGACTTACGCAAATTGAGCAGAAAAAGGAAATATTGGACTTAAAAAGTCATTATTTCGGTATTTTAACCCCTTAAATCCCCCTTATCAAGGGGATTTTTGAACCTATTGCGTAAGTCCTAATACTGTTATCATGAAACAAGGCTATTTCAAACCGTATTTAGTTAATTCCTGCCAGAATCCCGACTAATTCGACAAAATGCGCTTTCACTTGAGGAAGAACATGAAAATTACGATTATAGGAACAGGATACGTAGGGTTGACGACAGCAGTGGTACTCGCCTATCTAAACCACAATGTCGCTGCAGTGGATAAAGATAACAGCAAACTCAGTCTTTTACAAGAAGGAAAAAGCCCTATCCATGAACCCGGAATTCAGTCTCTTCTTGACGAAGTATGCCACACTATCTGTTTCACACCGAGCATTGCTGAAGTCGTTCCAGATGCAGAACTCATCATGATTGCTGTTGGCACACCTCCGAAACAAAATGGAGAGGCAGATACACGACACGTTGAACAAGCTGCAAGAGAGGTGGCAGAAGTATGCCATCCGAATAGACACTATACGCTTGTGATCAAATCAACCGTTCCAATTGGCACAAATAGACGTGTTGCTGAGGTAATTGAAAATGTGTTTTTAGAACGCAATATTCAAGGTAATGTTTCGATTGCTTCCAATCCGGAGTTTTTGCAAGAAGGTTTAGCACTACAAGGCGCATTCTATCCAGATCGTATTGTGGTCGGTGCAAACAGCGATAATGCGTTAGATGCGTTACGACGTCTGTATCAGCCGATATTGGAGCAGACATTTGACCCACCAACCTCTTTACCACGTCCTGCTGCTTACCACCTGCCACCGATGATGACGACAGACCCGAACAGCGCGGAGATGATTAAATACGCTGCCAACACATTTCTCTCGCTAAAAATCAGTTTTATTAACGAAATTGCGGGTCTTTGTGAAGATGTCGGAGCAGATGTCACAGAGGTTGCGCGCGGCATTGGACTTGATTCACGCATCGGACATCGGTTTCTTCGTGCTGGTTTGGGTTGGGGTGGCAGTTGCTATCCGAAAGATACCGCTGCGTTATTAGGCGTTGCTGCACAAGCTGGATACGAGATGCCAATTACAGAGGCAGCACGCACGGTTAACTTTGAACAACGTAAACGCATTGTAGACAAGTTGCGGAACGTTTTGAAAACACTTAACGGGAAAACTATCGGTATCCTTGGACTTGCTTTTAAACCGAATACAGACGACATTCGAGAAGCTCCCGCGCTTGATATTATCCGCCAACTGGTTGCTGAAGGTGCGAACGTCCGGGCACATGACCCAATCGCAATACCCAACGCGCAGCAAGCTATGAACGACATCGCTGTTGATTTCATTGAAGATGTGTCCGTACTCTCTCACAACACAGATGCACTTGTGCTTGTCACTGAATGGGAACTATACCATAGACTGGACCTACGCAAACTTGCTAAACAGATGCAGACTCCAATCCTCATAGATGGACGGAACGTTTTTTCACCACAAGAAGCGATGAATGCTGGCTTCCATTACATCGGCGTGGGTAGATAATTCTGACTTGATAGAATATGGACATACACGAACAACCCCAACCTTTCAATCCAAATTGGCATCGGTATTGTCAACAGGTGCCGTTTCCACCATATCGACATATCCCAGGCACAACACCCCACCCGATTCGCGACCCACTCGGACACAGTTACGGCATAGAGGAAGAACTTAATGAAACGCCACTTCCACCAGAGATGTGGAAAGAAAACGAAGCATATTTATATGGCGTTGACCTCTACAACTTTGCGTATTGGTGGGAGGCACACGAAGCATGGGAGGGTTTATGGCATCAAGCGGAAGATACATATAGACTTTTCTTACAAGGGTTAATTCAGGTGTCTGCCTCGCTTATCAAGTATCACATGCGGATGCTGCGACCGTTGCGTACACTCTCTACTGCTGGACGCGAGAAATTGCGGCAAGTTGTCGTTGAATGTGGTGATGTGAAGAACGGCTATATGGGTATGAATCTACCTGAATTTTTGGAAACAGCAGACACATTTTTCGAACCGTTCTTTTCAGAGCATGTTACAGAGGAAACCTATCAACAGATTACGGTTCAACCATTAATTCTGCTTCAGTTTTAGACGATAGGAAAATACAGATACCTTTCTATATGACGCAATTCGTAGTGAATATATCAAATTAACTTGATTTATCTCATTTTTCTTGGTATTAGGTGCGGTTAGAAACCGCACCTACCGAGTGGGGTCAAGTTAATTTGGTATTAAACCTCACCATCCCAATAACTAAGATTTTCATCTTTCCGATAAATTTTCCGAAGTACGTATGGTAACACCTTGTTGGAATCTGGATATTCGCTCACATCGTGCGGCGTGGTAACACCGATGATAAGCAGGGTAACAGGTGCATCGCCATTGTTTACGAACTTATGCGCGCCGACCGGACCAGTTGGAAATGCAATAAAATCGCCTTGCTGCACTTCAATATCACCCCGAGGTGTTTTGAGTGTGCAGGTGCCTTCCATTACGTAGCACATCTCTTCTCCGAAGTGATGAAGGTGCATCGGAAAACTCGCCTTACCCGGATGCAGACGGTAAACGCAATACCCTATATTTTTGGCACCGATAAGTGGATCTATATTTTTTTCTTCAAAGTCGTAAGGGTGTGGTGCCGATTGTCTATGCATCCATTCCATTTCATCAATGTTGATACGATTGATATAGATGTCGCTGCGTGCTTGCAGACATTCTACCAATTCTTGACGTCCATCTCTAAAGAGAGAATGTCCGTCTCCAACAAGAACTGCGTTGAAATTCAGTGGTAAAACCTTGCGAAGTTGCATTGCTGCTTTTGGAGCATCTTCCAGTTTTTCATCTGCGAGTAGTGTTAAACGTCCCATCGGTTCGCCAGCAACAATGTCACCGAAGAGGACTGCCTGTTTATCAGAAAAATAGAGTGCGATTTCGCCAGGGCTTTTCCCAAACGGAAGATGGACTGCCCTTAAACCGGGGACAATAGTTTCACCATCACGAATCGTTCGCGAGGGTTTAATATCCAACAAATCCGCATCCGCTTCATGAACAATGACTTCTGCCCCAGTCCATTCTTGAAATGCTGCAGCTTCCCGTTCATGATCGCGATTTGTAATAACGATCCACTTTGCACCACCAAGTTGTTCAAACTGTGCGCGGTCAGCATCGCTCATTTCAACCGGATCAATAGCGATATTTCCCTCTTCTCTAATCCAAAGATGCCCGTTAAAGTCAATCTGACGTGCTTCACTAAATACCGACCAACTATATATATCTTCAAAAATCAATCGTTTCATTGTTTATCCTTTGATACAAATCCGTATATCTCAATTTCCTGAGCAAAAGGTTTACCTAACGCCACATGCGGCACGACTGCACCATACCGAGCAGAATACTGTGGGGCTTTACGTTTATCGTCAGTGGTGCCGCTCACATAAATACGTAATGCTTGTGTAACAATACTCCTACGCATCTCAATCGTAGGACCTCGGTTATTTTCAACTTGTAGAACTGCCTGCCAAAGTTTATTGCCTTGTTGTTTCTGATACACAACAGCATCCGTAATGTTTGTGCCACGGATGACAATACGATGAATAGTCTTTCGAGTAGGGAGTGTCACATTAATCCATCTGCCTTTCACAGACCCAACTGTTTTCAGATTACCATCGATCATTTCAGGGGAATTGCAGGTTACACCTTCTGCAACAGCGAGATTCTCCCATTCTTGGGGTTCAATTAACATCTGAAATGCTTTCGATTGACACCCTACAACTATTACGCAAGTACATAATAGCAGATACATATAAAGATAACGTTCCATCGGCTTCACTCCGTTACATTTGTGTGATTTATCTCAATTATCACTCTTCCCGCCAAGACCCCATGCTTTAGCTTGGGGATGTAGGCGGGCATTGCGTTTGAAAGCCAAAAAAGATTTGACTTTTCTCTGAAAATGTTGTATACTATATATTAGTATTTTGAATGTTTTGGAAGCAGAGGTCAAAGCCTGTTCCAGTATAGCATTCAAGTTTGGGCAGGCTTAGCTGCCCTTGTGGAGACGACGTAAGTCAATCGCTTCGGGATTGTTGTTGTCTGTGAAGCACAAGCCCCAACCTTTAGGTTGTGGGTGCTATGACTACGTTCCATTTAACATTAGAATGAATATCATAACGTGAGTTTGATATATAGCAAATTCTAAACATAAACGGACATTTTCATAGGTGTTAGGTAACCTAACACCTACGGGCGAGAAGCCCTCGCCTCTACGAGAAGCCCGACATCTTATTTTATCAAACTCACGTTATCATAGTGAAATCCATAATTATTGCTTGGACACTGTGGCAGGTGCGGTTAGGAATGCAGATCGCATTTGGGTGAGTACACCGCAAAACCGCATCTACCAGATGGTGTCCACATCTTTATAGATTTTGCTAAAAATCACATCACTCTTTAATTTGACTTTTTTCTGTAATTTGTGTATACTATAGTATTCTCTGTGCCGGGGTGCTGGAATTTGGTAGACAGGCTAGATTCAGGTTCTAGTGTGCAATTTGCGCGTAAGGGTTCGAGTCCCTTTCCCGGCATGTTATTCCCTTTGCAGTGTCTCTGGAACTAACCAAAGAAAGATAGCAACTCCAAGGTAACCAATCCCACCTAAGGCGAATCCAGAAAAACCGAGTCCAAGCACGTCTGCGATATTTCCTACAACAATGGGTCCTGCAGAACCGCCAAAATCTCCGGTCAGTCGCCACAAACCGAGAAACTCTCCAGTTCCCTCATTCGGTGCCAAATCCGCACCGAGTGTCATCATGGTTCCTGATGCGATTCCGTTTCCAAACCGCATTAGAACTGCTGCTAGTAGCAGTGGTGTAAATGTATGGGTAAACGGCATCAACATCATACCTGTAGCAAAGATAAAGATACCTGGTACTGTTGCAAATCGTCTGCCGAAACGGTCCATCATAAATCCGGCTATAGGGAACATTGACATATCTACAGCCGAAGAAATCGTCTCTACAAAGCGAACATTTCGTGTCGTTAAGCCTACCACATCTTTGCCATAAAGCGGAATGATAATATGACACCCACGGCGTAGCGTTTGGACACAGACTTGCCCAATACCTGCTGTTGCCAAAAGCTTAAAATGACGTTTAGATACCGCGAGAAGTTGTGTCAGATAAGGTTGTTGTGCCTCCTGCGACTGAGTCTTTGGCTCCCGTTTCGTTTCCGGTAAAGAGATAAAACAGATAATGAACGTTAGCACCGCCATTCCGGCATATACGAAGAATGGAAGACGTAAATTCGCTCCAAGGAATATCGCACCAAACTTTCCGGCGAAAGTTCCTATACGGTTTACACCACCGAACATAGCGATGGATCTTCCGCGTTTCGCCAGCGGAATTACATCTGCCATATAGGCATGCCGAGAGAGCATCCACAACGCATTGCCAACACCACCAATCAACTGTGCAATGATAAGATGCGTAAGAGTTTGCGCTGTTCCCATCGCGATTGTTGAAACACCTATCATTACCAATCCGACTAACATTGACGGCTTTCTACCCATCCGCTCTACCAAAATCCCCGCGGGAATATTTCCTACAACACTGACAGCGATAACAAATGTTGTCAAGGTATAAGACAACTCAAACGAATTGATATAAATAGAGAGCGTCGGAGAAATGATGCCCGCGCCTGTTGAAAGAAGCAAAGCGGGAAGATAGATGGGCAGAATTAATGTAGCCCGACTAAAATTGCTGGATGCCAAATTAAAGATGAATCCCTTGGGAACGTGGTATATTTATCGCAGTATGTGTACCTTGCGAACTTAGTTATCACGGAACAGGTTTGATGTTTTGAATTATAGTTTGGAGTTGAATAGAAACCTGGCTCATCAACCGAGATGTACAACCAAAGGATGTCAACGTTGAATCGTACGTTGACTATTCCTGATACTCAGAACGGTCGGTGTTGCCACCATACTTCAGGGCGTAAACCACCAGATTGGTCATAAAACGATAAACATCAGTGGAACGTCGCATTCTGAGCGCAGTTCTTGATTGAATTTCTGCTGTCTCCATAGCACAAAGATAGTCTTTTCTATTGAAAATAACACCCAATCTATTTGTAGTCCGGAGGACACCTTGTGAATCTTTAAAGGTTAGATTGGGCTGTTTTCTACCGCCCGGTATCCGAGGTACATACATGCCGCGATGAAATTTATATTTTGTGGGTCGTGCCTTGTTTTCGCTTTCCCAAAATACTTCTCCACCTGCAGGTGGTCTCTTAAGCTCATAGAAGATATTATATATTTCGTGATCATGTGGCAGTTTTTCTAATGCATACTCAGGGAATATCATTCGCAGTTCATGCTCAACAACGTTTGAAAATGTCGCCTTCAAGCCACAATCATCAAAGAATAACGTGCCCCCTCTTTCAAGTACATATTTTCGAAGTGCTGCGCGTTCTGCAGGTGAAAATTCAGGTTTCATAGTATCTCCGCGCATCAAGTTACGGTTGTTGGTCATTTCCCTATCGTGTCCAGTCATGATAATTAGAGGGGCGTCCAAGATTAGGTTGTTTGTCAATGGTAGTGCTCCACCAGCGAAACTCATATCAGCACGTACCGGAGTGTTCTCCTTTAACCACTTAATAAGAGATGGGATGGCAGTGGGATCTTGCCACCAATCACTGAGATAATGCTTGAGACGGATTATTCGGATGTGTCCCTTCAGATCCGATCCGCTGCCTTTCAAGATACCACCTAATTTATCACCGATCTCATCCCGCAAGGTCGGCAACTTACCGAATCCTTCACCTAAATCAGAATATCCTGATCCAGTGCCAGTGCCTTTTGTAAAATTACCAAATCCTGAACCTTTTGTGCCGCGGTCCACAACGCCTACATTTCCACTGCCACCTTTACCTCTCGTAGTTGTAACACTCTCAGTTGGACCATCGCTTCCAGATAACTCTGGTCCATCTAATTTGGATGTATTTAAAATAGATTCAGGCGAAGGCGCGAGCCTTGTAACGTTTTCTATCATTGACAGAGCATCTGACGGTGTGTCATCTTGAACAGGGAGGATAGGATTAATTGGGATTGGGATTCGTTTCGTGCTTGAAACACCTTTCACACCGCTTGTAGCGATTTTGCGAACCATTTTAGGTATAAGCTTAGGCGTTGGTTTTGGAGGATCCTGCCTAATCTTCGTCTGATCTATAGGCACATTTGTAAATTCGACGTACATCGGATCGTCAGCTGGTTGTACAATAGGTTTTAGCAACCAGATACCTAACACAATAATTGCAATACTATGTAGGACGAATGATATAAGCAGCGCAGGCCAAGGTCGCTTTTTTTGATATATTTTCGGTACTTTATTTTCCATCTTGTTCTCCTTTTGAGTTTGGGATATGCGCGCCGTGTTGGTATTCCACTGACAAGTTCGTTTTCTCAACAATCTTCAAAGATCCGCTAATGCATCCGCATAACAATTATAGGTTGCATCATCAAATAAAACAAACTGAATTAGCCTCGGTACATCAACACCACTTTCTGCCAAGTCATGTATTGTCTTGAGTGCTACAGATGCTGCTTTATCTGTAGGATATCCGTAGACACCTGTACTAATCGATGGAAAAGCGATTGATTCCACGTCATTTTCAATAGCCAACTTGAGGCTTTCCCGATAGCAACTCGCGAGTAGAGATGGTTCACCAGCGTTGCCTCCATTCCATATAGGTCCAACGGTATGAATGATATATTTAGCAGATAGTTTGCCTCCAATGGTGATGACAGCTTTACCCGTAGGACAACCTCCTTGGCTTGCTCGGATGGCATCACACGCCTTCACAACTGCATCACCGCCAGCACGCCGTATCGCTCCATCTACGCCACCACCGCCGATAAGTTTTTCATTCGCGGCGTTTACTATCGCATCAACTTTTGCTTTCGTAATATCACCTTGGATAAGTTCTAATGTAGTTTGTGCAAACTGTTTCTGCATATAATTTCCTCCTCACTAACCATTTATAACACTCAGTGTCTTCGTTGAATGAAACCTGTGTGTTGCAGATCCTGCAAAATTACTGATTCAACAGCAACATCCGTGTGTATTCGGATATAACCTACTCCTTGCTTTGTGCAAAAGTGGTGTAAGTTATCACAAAATTCTGTTTGACGATTTCGGTAGTGCGTGATTGTATCTTCGTTTATTGTTATCTCTTTTGTTTCGCCGGTTTCGGCATCTTCTAATCGCCACTCGCCAGCAGGTGGCGGATCAATTTCTTCAAGACATTGAATGTGAATCAAATTCACCACAAATCCGCGTCCTAACAACGAATTAATGCCTTTGGCATAGCCTGCAGAGTCCAAAAAATCGCTTAGAATGATCACGACACCCGCTTTAGGTTGGTACGCTGCCAGATGTTTAAGACATTCTGTCAAATGGGTTGTCCCACTTGCTTCTAATGTTGTGAGTGCTTTCTGAAAACGTGAGTATTGTGATTTGCCATAAGTGGGTGGTAAGACTGAAAACAAGCGTTCCGCTAAAGTATAAAGTGCCACCCGATCTGAATTTGCTAATGCAATATAACCTAACGCTGCCGCAACCTGTTTTGCATATTCTAACTTTTCAGGATCGCCAAACGCCATAGACTGACTTATATCTATCAAAATGGAGACTGCCAATTCTTCGTCTGCTTGGTATAATTTGATAAACAACTTTTCCAAACGTGCGTACACATTCCAGTCAAGATAACGGAGATCATCCCCATGTTCATAGAGGCGATAATCGGCAAATTCAAGTCCGGTTCCGCGATTGAGGCTTCGTCGGTCCCCTCTGAATTTCCCACGAAAAGGTTGTTGGCAATGGATGCGGAGTTGCTCAAGTTGTGTGAGAAATTCGGGGTTTAGCATAATATTTGATTTACTTTAGCTGCGTGTTGAATGATGAGTTCTTCCGTACTCGCGCTTACTCTTTTCGTTAAGAACCGTTTTCACCGTGGCATATCAGGCAGGACTGCTCAAAGATCGCATAAGCTTCCTGTGCCAGATTCTGTTGGGCATTGACTCTATTGACCAATATGAACATTAATAGACATAGGTATATGATGACATTTTTCCAAACTTTCACTTAATCTCCTCTATATCGCAACAGGTAATTGATTTCAAATCAGAATCCAATAATCTATCAGAATTTGTACGTCAAAGTTCTATTTTCTACATTCCCGGACCAAATATCAAGTCTATTTTTCCGCTTGAATACAGAGAATCAAAACAGAAATGCTCCTACTAATTTCCTCAAAGTTGATTATATCATGACCCCATAAAATTGGCAAGAATTTGACGTTTAACTTGCAATCGTCAACAAAATGTATTATAATATAGTCACTTTGTCTATAAGAGAAAAGTAGATTATCGGGGCGTAGCGCAGCCCGGCTAGCGCGTCTGCTTTGGGAGCAGAAGGTCGGAGGTTCGAATCCTCTCGCCCCGATTTCACATGCGCCTATAGCTCAATTGGATAGAGCAACGGACTTCTAATCCGTAGGTTGCAGGTTCGATTCCTGCTAGGCGTGTATTGAATATGGTGGGTGTAGCTCAGGGGTAGAGCGCCTGACTGTGGATTAGGAGGCCGTGGGTTCAAATCCCATCATCCACCTTCTTAAGATGCGTCCGTAGTTCAATGGATAGAGCAATAGCCTTCGGAGCTATGTGCGCTTTGATGATGAAGTATAAAATGTCGGTTTAAACCCGACCCAGTGAATCTAACACTGCGTATCTCACTTTAACTGCGTATTCAGAAATGGTGCGTGGAGAGCAAAAGGAAAAGGCAAATACCTGCGGAACAGAGCAAACTTATATTATAAGTATCCAAAATTGGTATGTCAGATAAGACTTGGCACGGGTAAACGAAAGTTGAACTGCCGTAATCCTCATCAGAAGGTTAGCCTAATGCTCTTGAAAAAAGGCTATAAGTATCTCAAAAGGTAATGCCGTTGCTTCATTGCCTCAAAGGTCCTAACCGACCTAATTAGATTGACGAGATACGGAATTGTGATGCACAATTCAGGGGTATAGGCAGACCCTAAACCAAGTCGTGAAGGTTATACTTCGGGAGTCAAAGAGAACCTAAACCAACTTATATAAGACACATCTTCCATAAGTTGACAAGGTTGAGGAGGTTAGAAAAAGTTTCAAATGCTGAAACAAAGCCTAACCAGAGTTGTTCTCTGTTAAAAGTTCTTTAGTATTTAATTCGTAAAAGTGAAATACATCCTAATTACGAAAGGACACAAATGATATGTTTGACGCAATAAACATAAGGAGTTGTGAAGAATATATCATCTCTATACAAAGAAAATTAGACAGAGCGGTTGCGGATAATGACAAGAGCAGTATTCGCCAATTATTTGATTTGCTAACTAATCGGTCAAAAGCAGTAAGAATGTATGCAACTTGGAAAATCACACGCAACAATCAAGGTAAATATACGGCAGGTGTAGACGGAGTTGCCTTACCAAGAAAGTTGACGCTGAAAGACCAAGATATGTTTCGCCATTCGGTTATGAATAAAATTGATACCCTAAAGAAACCTGATAAAATCAGGCGGGTATACATACCAAAACCAAATGGAAAGAAACGACCATTAGGCATACCGACAATACACGACCGCATAGTTCAAGAAATCTACAGAATAGCATTAGACCCCATAGTTGAGTATCACTTCAGCGGTAATAGTTATGGGTTTAGACCAAAAAGGAGTTGCCACGATGCAAGAGGGGCACTTTTCCTGAAACTATCAAGAAAAACCTCATACAGATATATTATTGAAGGTGATATTAAAGGTTGCTTTGATAACATCAAACATAATCATATCACGGAAACACTGGACAAATGGTTAGTTCCAAATTGGGCAATAGAATACATAATGAAAATCCTAAAAAGTAAGATATTTGAAAATGGTCTGGTATATGACAGCGAAACAGGCACGCCACAAGGCGGGGTAATCTCACCTATGCTTGCCAATGTCGCTCTTACATCATTAGACAACCTCTGTGATACATTCACAAGACATTCCAACCCAATAGTAAGATACGCAGACGACTTTGTGATAGTCTGTCAATCTGAACTGGAAGCAAAGGAAAGGAAAGAAATAATCGCAGAACACCTGCTTGAAAAAGCAGGGCTAACGCTATCTGAAGAAAAGACAAACATTACACACATCACCAAAGGCTTTAACTTCTTGGCTTTTAACTTCAGGAAGTATAAATCCAAAATGAGAAGTAATGACGAAGTCTTACTGATAAAACCACCAAAAGAGAAAGTTGTTGAAACCTTAAGAGACTGGAAGGGTATACTAAAATCTAATAAAGCAATCACAACTAACTCATTGATAAGCATACTTAGACCCAAGATGTTAGGTTGGGGAATGTATTACAGACACTCTGTAAGCAAACAAATATTCTCATCAATGGACTATAAGATGTGGTTCAAATTGCTCAAATGGATAAGACATAGACACCCAAACAAATCTACTAAATGGCTAATAAACAACTACTTTTACAAGAAAAAGGGAACTGAAAAGTCTTACTACTTCGTTGATAAAACAACGGGTAAAAGTCTACCTAAATTATCTCAAATCCCTATCAAGAGGTTTATCAAAATCAATAATAAATACAGGGTATACTGCGATAACCCTGAAACTAAAGAATACTGGTCAAAGCGTGAATATCAAAACGCATTTGGACAAATATGGAGCATCAAGACTAAAAGACTATACAAGAAACAACAAGGCAAATGCTTTCATTGTAAAAGCCTTATACTTGATGATGACATAGCCAATCAGAAGGTGCATATCCATCACCTAATCCCAAAGGCTATTGGCGGGACTGATACCTACAGCAACCTACGGGTAGTCCATGAAGATTGTCATAAAGATATTCACAAAGCCACATAAGATGTGGTTAGTAATAAAATTATCTAAACAATTGGGAGAGCCGTGTGCGGTGAAAGTCGCACGCACGGTTCGGTGAGGGCTGTGAGTTCGTGAGAACTCACGGCTACTCTACAAGTTGGGGGTTCGAATCCCTCCGGACGCGGGCGCCGTTAGCTCAATTGGCAGAGCATCTGACTCTTAATCAGAGGGTTGAAGGTTCGATTCCTTCACGGCGCATCGGTTCTAAAAAGGAACGGATGCCAGAATTGCCACCTCTATTCAGATACTCTTTGAAAGAGTCAGGAATTGAGAGCATATTCGGTTTACTGCATCGTTGTTCAGGTAATAAGGGCGGGTGCTGGAATTTGGTAGACAGGATAGACTTAGGATCTATTGGGGTTACGCCTCGTGAGGGTTCAAGTCCCTCCTCGCCCACTTACATCTCAAAAAAAGAGCCTTGAGACAACAGCCCGCACAGACACACCTTTTTGTGAGTTGATATAAGGAGATTCTAACTTGAGAGTTGAAGTCGAAACACTGGATAGCACGCAAGTCAAATTAGAGATTGAGGTACCCGCAGAAGAAGTTGACGAGGCATTACAAGAGGCGTACCAAGTCTTGCGTGGTAATGTATCATTGCCGGGTTTCAGGAAAGGGCGCGTGCCTTTAGTTATACTCAAATCCCGATTTCCAGAACATATCAATGCCGAAGTCGTAAAGCAACTTATTTCTCCCGCTTATGAAGATGCCTTGGTTTCTAAACGACTCATACCGCTCGCGCAACCGACTTTTGACCCGCCTTTGGAAAAGCTTAAAATCACCGAAAACCAACCTCTCGTTTTCACTGCTACAGTTAATGTAAAACCGACTTTTGAGCTTCCGTCTTACGAACAGCTTGAAACAAACAAAACACCGGTCAACGTGCCGCGTGAGGACGTGGAGGCTCATATTGAAAGATTGCAATTACAATCAGCAACTTTTGAACCGATTGAAGAAGATCGACCCGTTCAAGAATCAGATTGTGGGCGTGTAGATTGGACGTGCGAAGTAGACGGTGAAGAACTTGAAAACGAATCTGCACAGGATATAGATATTGACCTAACTTCAAAACACCTACAGGCTGATCTCATAGCAGGACTTATTGGAATGCAAGTAGGTGAAACAAAACCGATTGAAGTTAGTTTTGGCACGGAACACAGAGTGCCTTCACTTGCAGGTAAACGAGCAACATACAATGTAACGCTCCACGCAATCACGTTAAAACATCTACCAGGACTTGATGATGAATTTGCGAAAGACCTCGGTTATGAAACCTATAACCAGATGCACGGTGTAATTTGGAACAATTTAGTTGAAAATGAACGAATTTTGCATATTGAAAAGCAAAAGGGTGAAATACTTGAGCAGCTTATTGAAAAGACAGACATTACAATTCCCGATGAATTGGTTGAACAATATGTACAACAAGCCGTACAAAATGTACAGAAGCAGTTAAAAGCACAGCAACAGACACCAGAAGAAATGGGAATAAATTTGGAAACGCTGCCATCAGAGTTACGTAAAAATATAATTCAGCAGACAAAACAGAATTGGATTTTTGATGAAATCGCCGAATTCGAAAGTATTTATGTGAGTGACGATGAATTGGAGTTGGAGATTCGTCGTGCTGCAGAACAAATGAATCGGGATACACAAAAATATGCCGATTTGCTGAAAGCGAGTAATGGCTTGGAGGATTTCAGGGTACAGTTACAGCACGAAAAAATCTACCAATTTTTAATTAGGGAAGCATCCGAGAAAAAGTCATTGATTATTACTGGATAGCATCAAATAAACAAGTTTTTAGCACTTTACAGCCTTACATTTGCGACCCGCATCCAACACACTTGATTAAATAACCTGAGTTTTATATTTGATTCCGAGTGTCTGTCCATAAGATAAAAAAGAGTTGGGTTTCACTTGTTTTTCGGTATTTTCAGTTTAAATGGAGAATGCATCACGTTTTTGTGTCGGATTTTATTGTGGACTCCGTTCTACCCAACGGACAGTAGTCATTGAATCTATTATTGAACTCACGTAAAATAGCAAATTCTTAACTGCTTCATAAGAATATAACATATAATACCAAATTAACTTGATTAGAAGTTTTCCGATAAAGTCAGCATTGCGAGGAGGACCCAGAGACCTTGCACTACAAATCGGGTTAATTGGGTATAATGCCCAATGGACATCAACATGAATCTTGTACCCTTTGTTGTTGAACAAACAAACCGAGGAGAAAGGTCTTATGACATCTTTTCTCGGTTGCTTGAAGACCGAATTGTCATGATCGGTTCTACGATTGCAGATGATACTATAGCAAACCTGGTTACCGCGCAAATGCTTTTTCTTGAAGGGAAAGATCCCGATGCGGATATTATCCTCTATCTGAACACTCCAGGCGGATCAGTTTCAGCAGGTTTAGCAATTTATGACACCATGCAGTATATAAAAGCGGATGTTCAAACATGGTGTTTAGGACGCGCCTATAGCATGGGAGCTGTCCTCTTGGCATCCGGAACCCCTGGCAAACGTTACGCGTTACCACATTCAAAAGCACTGATTCACCAACCTATGGCGGGTGGAATCGGAGGACAAGCAACAGATATTAGCATACATGCAAATGAAATTTTAAGAGAACGGGAACGGCTATACGCTATTTTATCGCGACATACAGGGCAAAGTTTGGAAAAAATCGCAAAGGACGCTGACCGAGATTTTTATATGACAGCTCAAGAAGCACTTGAATACGGCATCGTTGATACTGTTGTAACGCATCGTCAGTAACGATAAGTTAGGGTAGGGTAGGGTAACAGTATCTAAAAATCTATATTTTTCTTGACATTTACGGGCATAATACTATGCTTGTCTTTTGACATGATTATGGTAGTAACTTGCAAACCGTATAAGAAGTGAAATACACAGTATTGCACGGAAATATATAGGTTAATATTATCGGTATAACCCGTACAAAAGATAGAAATGGCATTTCCGCATTATCACTCTTCCCGCCAAAACCCCCTGCTTTAACTTGTGGGATTCAGGCGGGCAAATAATAGACAACTAAACAAAATGTGCCAGGGTATCACAAACTGCCCAGCGAAAGACAAAGGTGTAATACCACATCGCAATAACCCTTCAAAGTCGGTGGATAGCGTCCATATCAAGCCAGCGCAGCAATGCGGACTGGAATGCGTGAGCGGAGGCAATCCCTCCCGAAGTCTACGGACTTGTCGCGTGGCGTGCCTGGTAGAAAGGGCAGCTGTAAAATGGGTGGAACCAGAGCCAACCCACGACACTGCGGAAAACAAATCAAACGGGCTGGCTTAGCAGCCCTAAGTGGAGCGGATGGAAGACGTAGCTCAGATCGGCAGTCTGCGAGGAAACACAAGCCCCAACCTTTAGGTTGTGGGTGCTATGACTAACACTCACTCTGGGTTAAGAAGTCGGAGGAAAATATGTCAGAAACCACTGATAACAGAACGAGTTGCTCATTCTGTAAGAGAGAACGCAGCCAAGTAAACGAACTCCTTCAAGGATCCGAAGCGAATATATGCGACGTATGTGTTGATTATTGTAATAGAATACTTGCCCAAGGTAGTCCTGCTGTAGATATACCGGAATCTCCTCCCGAGGCTGAGGAACAGCACACAGAAGAACATGAACCCCCTGTGTTTCTTCTCAAACCTGCAGAGATAAAAGCGAAACTTGATGAATACGTAATCGGGCAAGAACACGCCAAAAAAATCCTTTCTGTCGCTGTTTATACGCACTATAAACGTTTGCAGCATGATGACACAAACGATATTGAATTAGACAAAAGTAACATTCTGTTGATTGGATCCACTGGGACCGGTAAAACGCTGCTCGCCGAAACACTCGCTAAAGTATTAAACGTTCCGTTTGCTATCGCCGATGCGACTACCGTCACTGAGGCCGGTTATGTCGGTGAAGACGTTGAAAACATTATCCTAAAACTTGTTCAGGCGGCAGATGGTAACGTTAAACGTGCGCAAACAGGCATCATCTACATTGACGAAATAGACAAAATCACACGTAAATCCGAAAACCCGTCTATTACTCGCGATGTTTCTGGTGAAGGCGTGCAGCAAGCACTCCTCAAGATTTTAGAAGGCACCGTAGCGAATGTTCCACCCCGTGGCGGACGGAAACATCCGCATCAGGAGATGTTAGCTGTTGATACCAAAAATGTACTCTTTATCTGTGGTGGTACTTTCATCGGACTGGAAAACCTTATCAAAGACCGATTGGGAAAACAGAGCATCGGTTTCGGATCAGTGATTCAATCTAAGAATAAACAGAAGATACACGAAATTTTGGAGCATGCTACTACTAAAGACCTGACTAAGTATGGATTCATCCCTGAACTTATTGGCAGACTGCCTGTGGTTGCCAACCTCCATGAACTGGATGAACCCGCCCTGGTAAGGATTCTTACTGAACCGAAGAACGCGTTGGTCAAACAATATAGGCAACTTTTAGCATACGAGGGTGTGCAATTTGATGTTACGGATGATGCTCTTTCTGCGATTGCGCATCAGGTTGTTGAACGTCAAACAGGTGCCCGCGGCTTACGTGCAGTCATGGAGAGTATTATGTTGGAAACCATGTATCAGTTGCCGTCACTTTCTGAAGTGCACGCGTGTCAGATTACCGAAGATACCGTTTTAGGGAAAAGTCCTCCCGAATTGATTAACAATACGTCTGAAGTCCGAAAAACCGCGTAAAGGAGCAAACCATGAACCAAAAACCTGGAAGACCGGAGAGCGATTCCGTTGTCATTTTACCGGTCATCGCATTGCCGCTACAATTTGCGACAATTAAAACTAAAGCGATCGTTGATCAAAGACTTACGGATTGGACACCGTTGATTATTGAGCCTAAAATGGGTGTCCTTGCTGCTATGGAGGCACTCAAAGCAAATATGCAGGTCTTGCTCCTTCATCAAAAAAAGGAGCTTGATGAAGACGTTGACCCGCAACCGGAAGATCTATACAGTGTCGGGATTGTCGCTACGATTATTGTTGACCCCTATGATCCGAAAGATGGATCACTCCGAATTGCAATAGAGACATCTGCTCGCGCAATAGTCGCCGACTGTTCATTAGTTGATGGTTACTTACAAGCATCTGTCAAAATTGTTTCAGAGTTGACAGGTGTTGCTAACGTTTCTAAACCCCTGATAGAAAAGGCGAAAAAAACTTTTCGGAGTTATACCACGATTCAAACAAAACGTATCTTGCCTACTTCTGAAAAACACATACGTGAAATTGAGGAACCCGGTAGCCTTGCTGACAACATCGCGCGTTTTGCACGTTTTCACGTTCAAAGACGTCAAGAGATTCTTGAAGAACTTAATCCTATCAAACGGCTTAATTTAGTCACCGCGATCCTTGAAGCTGAACTGGATCTGATTGATCTGCAGGAAGAAATTGATAGTGAGGTCGGTGAGTCAGTTAAGCAGGCACATCGCGAATTCTATCTACAGGAGCAGCTAAAATCTATTCAACGGAAACTCGGGCGCGGCGATGAAATTGATGAAATTGATGACTTACGCGAACAAATCAATCATGCAGGAATGTCTGAAGAAGCTGAAAACAAGGCTCTTAAAGAACTTGACCGACTGGCACAAATCCCACCTATGTCAGCAGAGTCTGGTGTAATACGTAACTACATTGATTGGCTTCTGGCTGTACCCTGGAAAGATCGAACTGAAAATTCCATTGAACTTAATGAAGCTGAGAAGATTCTTGACGAAGACCACTACGGATTACAAAAACCCAAATCCAATGTTTTAGAATACCTTGCTGTTCTAAAATTGGTTGAACAATTAAAAGGACCTATTCTCTGTTTAGTCGGTCCGCCAGGTGTAGGAAAGACATCTTTGGGTAAATCCATAGCGCGAGCAACGGGTAGAAAATTCGTTCGCATGTCGCTGGGTGGTGTGCGTGATGAGGCAGAAATCCGTGGCCACCGACGAACGTATATCGGGGCAATCCCTGGACGTATTATTCAAGGATTGCGCGATGTCAAAACGAAGAACCCTCTTTTCCTTCTTGATGAAATTGATAAACTCAGTTCCGATTGGCGCGGTGATCCAGCATCAGCACTCCTTGAAGTTCTGGACCCCGAACAAAATGAATCCTTTCGTGACCATTACTTGGATGTTGAGTTTGATCTATCAGATGTTATGTTTGTTACCACAGCGAATACGCGTGTCACAATACCTGCTGCCCTTGAAGATAGGATGGAAGTTATTGAACTACCCGGATATACAGATTTTGAGAAACACAAAATTGCAACTTTTCATCCAAACGGGCTTATTCCAAAGCAGTTGAAAAATCACGGTTTGCAGGAGGAAAATATAACATTTGATGATTCTGCCGTTTTTGATATTGTCCACAAATATACGCGTGAAGCGGGTGTGCGAAACCTGGAACGCAGCATTACCAGCGTTTGTCGAAAAGTTGCGAAGCAGATCGTTACTGATGATACCCCCAACCTTGAGGTTAATGTCACGGCTCTCAATTTAAGTGACTATCTCGGTCCACCAAAGTGGACGCGGACAAAGGCACAAGAGCATGATGAAGTGGGTGTATCAACTGGAATGGTTTGGACACAAGTCGGTGGGGATATCATCTCCGTTGAAGCAACCCTCATGCCCGGTAAAGGGAAGTTGAGTATGACAGGACAACTCCAAGAGGTTATGCAGGAATCTGTGCAAACAGCCGTAGCCTATTTACGATCACGGGCTAAGCACTTTGACATTTCTAAAGAAACTTTTGAAAAACATGATATTCATATTCATATTCCAGAAGGCGCAGTGCCAAAAGATGGTCCGTCAGCAGGAATTACCGTTTGTACCGCTATTCTCAGTGCAATAACTGGTAAAAAAGTTCGGAAAGATGTTGCTATGACAGGTGAAATTACGCTCCGTGGACATGTGCTCCCAATCGGTGGACTGAAAGAAAAAGCTCTCGCAGCCTATCGAAACGGAATTGTTGACATCATAATGCCAGATGACAATAAGAAAGACCTTCCTGATGTTCCGAGTGAAATACGCGAAAACATACGATGGCATCCGGTTAACGACATAACACAGGTTGTGAAATTAGCATTAATAGATAAGTCTGAAGACGAACATGAGGGACTTGCCCCTATCTCTGACGACTTGAAGTTACAGAATCCAGATGCTATCGGACAGGTTGGAAACTGAAATAAGTTTGAGACAAAATAAAACTTGGTTTTACATGGGAAGATGCGATTAGACAAATTTCTGCAAAATTCACGACTTGTCAAACGTCGAACTACTGCGAACACACTCTGTAACCGCGGCAATATATTCGTCAATAAGCACCCTGCAAAACCAGGTAAAATGCTCAAGATTGGCGATCTCCTTACTATAATTTCAGATCGACTCCCCTCAGAAGAGGCACAGGAATTGACTTATGAAATCCTTGAAATTCCCACAGGTAATGTGTCAAAAGCCCATGCGACAACCCTATATCGTCTGCTTAAATAGATATAGAAAACCATTTCGTCCGTTTACTACACTAAATCAAACATGCTGCCACGAATCGGTATAACTATGGGCGATGCGGCTGGCATCGGACCCGAAATTATTGTTAAAGCACTCTCCTACCAAAACATCTATCAGATGTGTCAACCGATTGTCATCGGTAGTCCAGCAATAATTCAGGACGCGCTCAGATTCAATATCTCTAATGACTTTCTACCCAAAATCTCACGTATCCATTCACCAACACACGCTACCGCAACATACGGCACGATTGATGTACTTGATGTCAGCACATTAAAGCCGGAAGACATTTCGCTTGGAACTATTGATTCCCGCTGTGGCACTGCTGCAGTTCAAGCGATTGAGGCTGCAGTGAAATTAACACTGGATGGTATGCTTGACGCTATTACGACTGCCCCAATTTGTAAAGCATCTATTCAACGCGCGGGTTCACCATTCCCTGGTCACACTGAGATGCTCGCAAGTTTAACGCATTCCAAAACCTCTGTTATGATGCTGAAAACATGGGACACTACCCCACAATTTGAGTCAGGATACAGTATTGATTTAGAAAAAGTGAAGAAAAATTCCTATAGTGCAACTAACCCAGTAGAAGATCTAACTGTCTCATTTGTCACAAACCACATACCGATTGCAGAAGTTTCACAACAATTATCAATGGAAAGAATCAGCGATGTCATCCAGATAACACATGACGCACTCGTTCGTTTTGGGGTTGAAAAGCCACGTTTAGTTGTGGCAGGATTAAACCCTCATGCGGGGGAAGAGGGTATGTTTGGCAATGAGGAACAGACAGACATCATGCCTGCAGTTCGTCAAGCGAATGCAGCAGGTTTGCATGTTGACGGACCTCTACCTGCGGACACACTTTTCAGGAAGACGATCCAAGGCAAATGGGATGCTGTTATCGTAATGTACCATGATCAAGGCAACATACCAATAAAGTTGATTGGCTTTGGACAAGTTGTGAACATCACGTTGGGTTTACCTATTGTACGCACAAGCGTTGATCACGGAACAGCGTTTGACATCGCTGGACAAGGCATTGCGAACGAAACAAGTCTTATCGCTGCGTTAGCAGCAGCAATACAATTAGCGAGTTCTCAAATGTCAATAACCCCAAGCTAAAGCATGGGGCTTGTGCGAAGCGTCCACCAAGCGTTCACTCCACAAGTTCAACCGTTGTACTACAGTAAAATATCGTGGTATCTTGGCGTGGTAGCCAGCACGATGTTTCGGATGCCCCCCAAGTCCGATTCCTCTCGGATACTGTGATCTGGATGGGGAAACATATACCCTGAAAAGGAGAACACAAACTTATGTTTGTTCCTGTTAAAACGAAAGATGGTGAGGTGCTAATGCCTATGCACGCTGCGCGTGCGCGCAAGCTCGTCCAACGTGGTGAGGCAATGCCTTATTGGGACAATGGTATCTATTGTATCTGTCTCACTAAAGAGCCTTCTCAGAGAGATACTCAAGAGATTGCTGTGGGTGTAGACCCCGGTAGCAAGAAAGAGGGTTTCACAGTGAAGTCAACGTCTCACACCTATCTGAACGTTCAAGCAGACGCCCATAGCAAAGTGGGCAAGAAAGTAGAGAAACGCAGAGACCTTCGGAGAACCCGTCGTTCTCGCAGCTGTCCGAATAGAAAGAACCGGACGAATCGTTTGGCGAATAGAGCACGAATGCCTGCTGGCACGCGTGCAAGGTGGGATTGGAAACTACGTATCTTGGATTGGTTGTCCAAGTTGTATCCTATCACGTATGTATGTGTTGAGGACATTAAGGCACGGACACTCAAACGTGCGAAAAAGTGGAATAGTTCTTTCAGTCCTCTTGAAGTCGGAAAGTCTTGGTTCTATAGTGAGATACAAAAGCGATGGGCATTGTTCACACTTCAAGGTTGGGAGACGAAAGAACTGCGAGATAGACTTGGGCTCAAGAAGTCTTCCAAGAAACTTGCTGAGACGTTTGATGCACACTGTGTAGATAGTTGGTGCTTGGCATATCACACTGTCGGTGGGTTGGATGTCCCCGACAACACAGATATATTCTGCATCGCACCGATACCTGTTTCAAGACGTGAACTTCATCGGCAGAACCCACAAAAGAACGGTATTCGTTCGCGATATGGTGGCACCGTATTAGCACAAGGCTTGGTCAAGAACACTTTGGTGAAGCATGTCAAACACGGATTGACAAGACTTTCAGGTATTAACGCAAAAAGTTTGTTTTCAATCTACAGTTTGGATGGGAAACGCCTCACCACAGGCGCGAAACGACAGGATTTCAAAGTTCTTACGCGTCTAAATTTTAACTATAGGAGCGGGCTTTCCTCCCCAACCTAAAGGATGGGGTCTCCAGCCCGAAGAGTGATGACAAAACGTATTCTATCCTTCCTATTTTTGCTATGTCTTTTAATGAGTATTCCGCCAGTCAATGAAGATGGGTTTAGTGCCCCAATATCTAATGAATTACAATACTCAAACCAGAGAAATATCTCACACACAAATCCAAATAATTTAATTGAGGTTGTAAAATCAGAATCACATTTCCTTATCATGCGGTTTCGTCTTCCGCGGCTTGAAATACAAAAGCTTCAACAGGATGAAGGATCCTTCACACAAATCTGGTTTAATGGTGCAAATGGAACAACTGAAATAGGAAAACCGAAGCTCCCAATTTATACCGTTCAAATCGGTTTGCCTTCAGTGAGTAGTGTTACCGCCACGGTGATTGAAAAACAAAGCACCTTCAAACAAGTAGAACACCCGCTAATTACTAATCACGCAATGGATCCCTTTTTCCCGGATGTGCAGGAAAGGGATAACCTCGCTTCGAACTCCGCTATAACAAGTAAGACTAATACATCTACCTTATATCCGGCTGAAATGATAGAAGTTATACCGGTTGGATTTGTCAGATCACAACGGATCGGTGCGGTTCATATCCACCCAATACAGTACAACAACAAAACACAGCAGATAAAAATCACTGAAGAGATCACGTTTCGGATAGATTTTTACGGTGCTCCAAAATCCGTTCCTGCCGCTCCACTATCTCAATCTCTTGAGAGTTCTGCCTATGAAGATCTGTTTCAAACGATGTTGATTAACAACAGACAAGCATCATCTTGGCGTCAAGGACGCGGACGTTCGCTTCACATACCGATACAAGGAGCTCCCGCTGCACCAGCCACAACGCGGAGACGTTTCAAAATACCCATTACGCAAAACGATATGTACCACATCACCTACAATAATCTCAAATCAGCAGGTGTTATCCCTGAAACGATTGATTTGAATAGCATCTTGGTGAAAACAGGTGGCAATGAACAAGGATTCTATATTTTTGATGAAGATGAGAACGAAACACTCGACTCTGGAGATATGATTGTCTTTTATGCTCGCGGTTTGACGAACACAAAATTTACAGATACGAATTATTACTGGTTCAGTTTTATGGGAAAAGGCACAGCAGTGTCACAAGAAACAGCAGGTACATTCCGCATCGGAACGAGGTCAGCCGTACCTGTTTCCAGTGACATCACACCTCCAACTGCTTTCTTAACGAAATTGCGGTTTGAGGAAGACAACATACACGATCCACTTAACGGAGAGGATGTAAAAG
The DNA here is from genome assembly GCA_965237835.1 of Candidatus Poribacteria bacterium. Classification (GTDB taxonomy): domain Bacteria; phylum Poribacteria; class WGA-4E; order WGA-4E; family WGA-3G; genus MSPOR6. The sequence goes on from OZ250160.1 coordinate 5,497,127, forward strand.
ATGATTCTGCTGATCGGTACTTCTGGACCGCCTTCAGAGGTGACGGTTCTCCGTCAAGTAAGAAAAAATTTCCTATTGAGTTACCCGGAGCAGTTTCGCGTCATAAAACTGAACGTGATGCTACGTTTCGTGTAAGACTCCAAGGTTCATATCGAAAGAGTGCAGCACCACATAAAGCTGCTTTCTTTTTCAATGACAAGGAACTTGGACGTGTTTTTGGTATTAATGGAGAATGGAGACGACAGGAAGCTCCAACTGTTACGCGCGTAATTCCTCAGAAATGGATTGTCCACGATGAAGTAAATTATTTGCTAATTGAAGCGAAGGATACCAACGATACCCCAGAGATATATGACGACTTTTACCTTGATTGGTACGAATTTGATTATTGGCACACTTTTCGCGCGGAATACAACCGGCTTGCGTTTAACTCAACGACGGATCCAGAGGTTAGTGGAAAAACACAATTTGTCGTCACCAACTTCTCCACCGATGCAATAGATGTGTATACGATGAATTCGCGTGGTTTAACAGAAAAACTGGTTGATGGAATGGTATCAAGTGCTGGCAGTTCCTATCAAATCCAGTTTGAGGATGATGTCACGCAATACACCAATTACTTTGTCGTTAGCAACAGAAACTATCGGAGTATTGGTTCGCTTACTGAAATTCCACCAAGTACTTTACGAAGTCCTACGACGCAGGCAGATTACATTGTAATTACACATAACACGTTCTTAGAAAGCATAGAGCCTCTGGTTGAATTTCGTCGTTCGCAAGGTTTGACAGTCAAAGTCGTTGATATTGACGAAATCTACAATGAATTTAATGGTGGAGTTTTTTCCCCGATTGCTATCCAAACTTTCTTGCGATATACTTATGAGACGTGGCAGCCCCCTGCCCCTACATACGTTTTACTCGTTGGTGATGCGCATTATGACTATAAACGTGTCAGCGTAAAACTCTACAACAAGGAAAACTCTCGTGGGACGTATAACCTCTACCCGATTTTTGTCCCGACATATCATGGTTGGGCACCGGAAAGTGGTGAAACTGCCATGGATCAACGGTTTATCAACGTAAGCGGAGATGACAGACTTCCCGATATGTTTATTGGGCGATTATCAGTTCAGACAGCAGGTGAACTAAGCGCGATGGTCAAAAAAATTATTGACTATGAAAAAAACCAAAAGATTGGTCCATGGCAAGGAACGATCATCCAAGTTTCAGATAACGAGGTGAACAACCCCTCTGATAGGAGTTTTGAGTCGTCTCGGGATAGACTGATCAAAGAGTTCATCCCAGTAGCTTACGATACCAAACAAATTTATTTGCGAAAGATGCTCCTTGAAAGACGTGATACTCGGAAGGCTATCATTGAGGCGTGGAATAACGGAGCACTCGTTATAGAATATGCAGGACACGGTGGAATCTCTACATGGGCAGATGAAGGTATCTTTCACATTAATAATGTTGACGATTTAGTGAACCGTTTTTTGCCATTTGTGATAACAACAACATGCTTAAATGGACAATTTGATAAGCCTCAAGAATACGGCAACCATTGCCTCAGCGAAGAATTATTGCACAGCAAATACGGTGCTATTGCATCGCTCTCTGCAACAAGATTAACCTACGGACAAGCAAACGCAGAATTTGATGAAGATCTATTTACTGCTATGTTCGTGCGAGAACCTTTTGAGGTTAAGCAAGGACCCCGTGAAATTGCTGCACCCCCGCCATCTATTGGTAAAATAGTCACCGAGGCAAAAATCAGATTCATCACACGCACTACTAATTTAAGATGGATTCTCGGAACAGAACAATACGCGCTTTTCGGTGATCCAGCAACCCGACTTGCACTTCCTACTCTTGATATACCGGTCAAATTGTCAGAATTTGCCCTTAATTCCAGCAAAAATATCGTCATTATGGAAAATGAAGTCGGAACGTATGATATTAATGGGGTATGGTGGAAAGCAGAAGACTTCAATTCAAAAAAACTTATTGCCTCTGCAATATTCCAAAATGACTTTGATGATGTTTTGAAGAATGACTTCACTGAACGCAATGAAAGAGGTAAAGTATGGCAAGGTCAATTCGGAAGGATACAGATGGATATTCCATCCTCCGCTATTCCAGGAAGAGGTGTTGTGAGGTTGTTTGCTTACGATGATGAACATGCAGCTATCGGTGGTACAGTCTTCTGGGTAGATACACCCATTATTGCAGATGTACTTGAAAAAATTGAGACTATAGAAAGCCATACGCTCAATCTCCAAGCACTTATTTATGATGATATGGGTGGTGTCAAAGGCATTCGTTCTATTGAAGTCGTGTGGGATAATGAGGTTACTTTTGATGACGCGGTCATCCCGATGGTTAAAATTGCACCGCCTCCTGAAACTGGTGAATTACCACCTGGTGGACAATGGTACGAACTTCAAAAACCTATCCCGTTACCGTTAGGTGGACGAAACATCCGGTACCAAATCGTTGTCACAGACACAAGTGGCTTAGAGGTTAAGTACCCAGCACCAAACAAGCGAATCTCGGTTGCTCCACCAAAGGGAGCAAACCTATCAATTGGAACTGATGGAATAAACATCGCCCCAATTCGGTATACTTTCGATGAAAAGACAGAAAAATATATACTCACCGCTGAACTTATTAATGATGGCGGAAGGTCAGTCAAAACGGATATTGATGTTATTTTTGCAGAAGGTAATCCCGATAAAATAGTTGATTACATTATAGACGAAGATGCAGTAATCTTGGGCAGAATCACAATCAAACCCGAAGATTGGAAGGCGGGCGATTCAGTCATACAACGAACTACTGCGAGCCTGAAGTTAACAGAAAACCTCTCTACTGGTGTCCATAATATTTATGTAATGGTTGATCCTGAGGTAGAAGGTACCGATGATGACATAAAAGGGAACGTCGCAGAACTGAAAGAATATGATAACTCACTTCACATTACCTTAATCGTTAATGAATTCTTCTATGAGCCATCAAAACCGCTTTCAGCATTTAGTCTTGATAGAGTCTTTGACATTGATATTCCTGCTTCGGCAGCAACAGTAGAAGGTGATAAGGTGCCACTGGTGGTATCCACAAGTGCACCATTTGGCATAACACAGCCATCCTTAAGTTTTGCCTCTATTCCGCGCGTTGCTGCACTCCGTAGAGGTCTACTTCGCTCAGGTGATGAACGCGCGCAACAGTACGAAGTGTCTTTTCGCGCACCCGACGTCATGCTCAAGAAACCTGCGGCTCTCAAGCTGCGGTTTGATGTTAGTAGCATAGAAGATACTGTTAGAGAAAATACACCTTGGCAGGAGGGCAGCACAGATTTTAAGGCGGCTTTGATAGAAGAAGCGGAAAAACTTGGTATCTACACATGGCACCCATCTTACGAAAGATGGAAACGACTGCCATCACAAGTTAGTTATTTTGCCGGAAATGAGAAACCGAATCCTGAAGATGATGCACCTATTTTTCAACTTGAAAACTATGTCACACCAATTCAAACGGAAAACGCGAATAAACAACCGCTGCCGATTGAGAACGTCGAAATCAGTCCTGATTTGACACCTGCGGGTATTTGGGTAATTCTGTTTACAGATCCAACCCAATACGAAGTATATCTAAAAAGAAAATCTTTTGTCCATTTCGATAAATTAGATAACCCTGGAGAACTTAACATCCCATTTCGCGACGAACATCGTGGGATTGAATTCACTATCCCCAAAGATTGGGTAGTGCCGCCCGAGCTTAATGATGGAACACCCATTGTCCCCTTTGAATTTGGAGATATTCTCATCTTTGAAACCGATTATTTAGCAGGAAAGGCTTTTCTGAAAGAAGCACGAAATCGCAATGCTGGCAATGGCACTGCAACAATTACGGCAAGAGCCGGTCCCAATCAAGAGTTCGCTGTTGGGGATTGGTTCATCTTCTTTACCTCCAAAAATTATTATGAGTTGCACGATAAGACAGGTAGTCCGGTATATTTACCGTTTAATATTCAGTTCATAGGGGAAGTCAATAAAAGTTTCTATCTCAGCCATCTCGGATTAGAGATACTTGTCACATCAAGTACAGAAGAGTTTAGGTTCGGAGATAAGATTAAATTTAGCAGTGCCCAAGTTGCAACTATTACTGCCGAAACGACTGACCTTACACCATTCACCCTAATTAGTAGTGATGACACAAAACCGCCCGAATTTAATCTATGGATAGATGGTGTCAAACCACAAACAGGGAGCGTTATTGCACCGCGTCCGCTTATTTCTATGTTACTTGAGGATGCAGATGGTGTAAACTTAGATACGTTGATTATTCGTAGAGGGGATAACGGTAACCTGCTTAAACCTATCTCAGACTACGTCCTGCGAAATCCAAAAAACGTTAACACTGTTCCGATTGACTACAAACCTATCTTATTTCCGGGTGAATACGCTTTTGAGATTGAAGCGCGTGATTTTAACGGAAATGCAATTGGTGGAAAAGCAGAAAAAATACAAACACGATTTGTTGTCATAGAAATGCCCGACGTATCATCACCCGATATTGAAATTCTGGTAAACGATGAAGTCTTGACAGGTGAGGAATCTAATACTCCTGGGGGAGGGACAAATATAGGTAAAAACCGTATTACCGGACAACCACGTTGTGAAATACGGGTTACAGACGACATTGCCCTTGATGATGCTCTCTTCAGCATCACATTCAACCAGATATCAACTGATGCGACTGTGAGTAATGCGACTCGTCGTTATCGTGAATTTGATGATGCGATATGGGAATTTGATGAGAAGAAACCCGATATCGCAAGCTTCAGTTTCGCGCCTGATCTCCCTAACGGTACCTATCGACTACAGGTAACAGCGACAGATACGAGCGAAAATATCACTGAAATTGAAGTTTTCTTCACGCTTGATGAACCTGTCACCCTCAAGGAAGTCTTCAACGTTCCGAATCCTGTAGAAAAAGGAAGAACATTTTTTACTTATCAGTTGGTACAACCACCAGACAAGGTTACAATCAAAATATACACGGTTAGCGGTAGACTAATCAAAACAATTACAGATGCAAGTGCAAACAGAGGAAACAATGAGACCTTTTGGGATGGAAAAGATGAAACAGGGATTCGTTGTGCAAACGGTGTTTATCTCTATCGCGTGATTGCGAGAACTGAGGAAAAAACTGTACAAAAGGTGGGAAAACTTGCTATCTTACGTTAATGGAAGAAATTAGGTGAAATTGCTGTTCATAGGTTAGATAGACTGAAAGCTTCATTTTTTCTATATTGTAGGGCGGGATCAAAATAGCGTGTGCGTTTGGCACACTGCGGGGTCTCTCTGTGTCCCGGCAGGCTTCTTGTCTGAACCAGGATTTTCAGGATTTTGGGATTTTCAGGATTAGGATTTTCTCATCTATATGTTTTTTCTCAAGATAGACAGCAATGTTTATCTGCCCTCAAAACATTTATACGAAATTAACTTGATTAGAAATTTTCCAGTAAAATCGGGATTGCGAGGCACGGGGACCTCGCGCTACAAATCGGGTTAATTGGGTATTATAGCCTAAACAATCCTGTCCATCTGGCAATCCTGCTAATCCTGGTTCAGACAATTAACAAAAACTTTACACACCCGTATGCGGCTACAGAATCCCATATTTATCGTATACTTCCCGAAGCGTTGCCCCCTCGCGTAATGCTTCACGTGTTTGGTTTTCGCCTTGAACTTTTTCCAGCGCAGCCTCTATAACCGTCTTTTCAACAGATTGTGGAATAATCACAACACCATCTGCATCACCGAACACGATATCACCAGGATTCACCGTGACACCACTACATTCAATCGGGACGTTATAGGCAACTACCTCTCCGCGTCCGTTGGAATCTATAGGCGACAATCCTGTCGTAAATATAGGAAACCGCATCCCCATGATTCTGCGAACATCACGGATGAACCCATCAATGATCGCGCCACGCGCACCGCGCGCTTGTGCCGCTGTAGATAGGAGTTCACCCCAAAAGCAGATACGGGTACTCCCGTTAGTTGAACAGACGAGGACATCGTCCTGTTTTAGGCTATCCACCGCCGCAATCTCTTGCTGATAAGGCTCATCAGGAATCTCATACACATCTAGACACAACACAGGCATCGCTCGCCCGACAACAACCGTCTCTGGAAGCAAAGGACGGAGCGTATGTCGCAGCACCTGATAACGGTACCCTGCTGCGTCAAGTGCATCCGAAATTACAGCAGCATATAACTGCTCTGTCATCATATCAAAGAGTTCTGTATCGTTTTCCCACTGTCTTTTTTCCTCGGTTTCCATGTAGGGTTTCCTCAAGATATATCATCTAATAATTCTCATAGCCGACCTCTTGGAGACGGGCTGCTTTCTCCGCAACACCATCACTCAATTTTGTTTTATATGCTTGCAGTTTCGCTTCCAATTCGGGGTCTTGAAGAGCCAGAATCTGCACTGCGTATATCCCCGCATTCCTTGCACCGCCAGACCCAATTGCCATCGTTCCAACAGGGATACCGGGAGGCATTTGCACTGTCGCATATAACGCATCAACCCCGTTGAGCGGTCCTCCATCAATAGGCACACCGATAACCGGCAACGTTGAGTGTGCAGCAATGACGCCTGCTAAATGCGCTGCGCGTCCTGCCCCTGCGATGATTACCTTACCACCGTCTGCTTTTATCTTTTCTGTCCACGCAAGCGTCCGTTCAGGTGAACGGTGTGCTGAGGAGATAGTTATCTCAAACGGCACTTCAAATTCCTCTAAAACCTTTGCGGCTTCAGCCATCTGTTCTAAATCGGAATCACTCCCCATTACAATACCAACGAGGGGTGTTTTTTGTTCTTGAAGAGACATATCTGTATCTTTTCCTCTGAATTATTTTTCTTTCATCACGTTATTTTTATGGTTACTTTCAATTCGTTACCTTGCTGGTCCACACTATCCTTGATATTATCAGAGTTAACTTGCGTCATTATCGTCAACGGTATATCAGATATTCTTAGTATATGCCGCATCGTATAACTAATATCGCTTTTTGTGACGCCAGTAAAAAATAAGATTTCACAATGATTCTCATTAGTAAGTTTTCGGATTTTTCTGATCACTGATTTTGTGACCCTATCCAATCCTTCTTTTTTGATTGCATCAGGTCCTATTATAATTCGGATCATATAGAATGAATCCTCCTTAAATTTTTATCGTTCACATGTGCTATTTATCAAGCAATAAAATAGAATACTTTGTAAAAGTCAACCGTTCTTCTCATATTGCAATTTTATGCTAATCCGATATAGCGAGCAATGAAGAAAATAGCAAAATAGTGAACGAGTGGATTGACTTCTTTACTGCGTCCTGTGACCAATTTTAGAAATGACATTGAAATAAAACCGAATCCGATTCCATCAGTAATACTAAAGGAGAGTGGCATCATAAAAACGGTCAGCGCAGCGGGAATTGATTCGGTAAAATCGTCCCAATTAATGTTGACAAGGTCTTTTAGCATCAATCCACCAACTACGATTAATGCGGGACCGATAATCGGATAGAGAGTGGAACTTCCTTGAGCGGTAGCAGTAGTATACCCGCTACCGACTATTTCAATGAGTGGTGTAAAAAACAGTGCCAGCAGCATAAGAAGACCAGTAACAATAGATGTAAGTCCGGTGCGTCCTCCTTCAGCGATACCGGAAGCACTTTCAATATAACACGTAACCGTTGAAGTGCCGAGACATGCGCCGCCTACCGAACCGATTGCATCTGCCAAGAGTGCTTGTCGACCTTTAGAAAGTTTTCCATCCTCAAGCAGGTCAGCCTCGTGTCCAGTTGCCGTGAGTGTACCGATACTATCAAACATGTCAACAGAAAAGAAAATAAATATGATTGGAATCAACTCTACTTTGCTAAAGATGTCTGGAAAACGTAGTTGTAAAAACGTTGGTGCTATGGATGGTGGTGCTGAGACGACACCATTGAATTTCACAATTCCTAAGAGTAAAGACAGGGCAGTTGTCGCGAGGATTCCCATTAGAATGGCTCCCTTTACTCGGTGTGCCATAAGTGTGAGAATAATAAAAATGCCTAAGATTGAGATCAGAACAGGTTTGGAGTCGATATCACCGAGTGTTACAAACGTCACGTGGTGTGCAGTAATGATACCACTCATCTGCAAGCCAATGAAGGCAATGAACACTCCTATTCCGACAGCAATAGCATTGTGTAGCGAAGAAGGGAGGGCATTCATAACTGCTGCACGCAAACCAACAAATGAAAGTATCACGAACAACATGCCTGATATGAAAACAATGCCTAATGCTTCTTGCCATGGTAGATTTAATCCATCTGGTGCACAAACCTTGAATACAAAATAGGCGTTAATACCCATACCTGGTGCGAGAGCTACAGGGTAGTTCGTAAGGAATGCCATGAGGAACGTTGCGGCTGCACTGGATACACAAGTTGCGACCATTACCGCGCCCGGATCCATACCTGCTATTGAAAGAAGCGCGGGTTGGACAAAAATTATATACGACATTGTCATAAAGGTTGTGCTTCCTGCGACAATCTCTCGCCTGACAGATGTCCCGTTTTCTTTTAAACGAAATAACTTTTCTAACATATCTGCTCCGTAATAGGATTATCAAATTTAAAACGATGGAAAATTGTTACGTGAATCGGTAGGTTAATGACACGATTCTACAATTTGCAGTTTCAAAAAGGTTTAGTTGAGGTTATTGTGTTGTAGGTTTAGGTGTGATGTCTGTTACTGCACTTAAACCCTACAACACAATATATATCAGGTTATCGATTTTGACGTAAGCGAGTTTCTAACGCATCTAATTCATCAGATAATGCCTTAGGAAGTGTGTCCTCAAACCGTTCGTAATGTTCCCGAATAGATTGAATTTCGTTCAGCCATTCATCGGTATCTACGTGCAGAAGTTCTTCCATTTGCTGTTCAGATACATCAAGTCCGGAGGTGTCAATTGCATCGGTCGCAGGTAAATAACCGATCGGTGTTTCAACCGCTTCACCCTTTCCTGAAATTCGATCAACAATCCACTTAAGGACGCGACTGTTTTCACCAAAACCAGGCCACAGCCATCCACCGTCAGCATCTTTACGGAACCAATTGACATAGAAAATACGAGGTAGTTTGTTCGCTTCAGTTTTTGCGCCCATTTCTAACCAATGTGAAAAATAGTCACCCATGTTGTAGCCACAGAAGGGGAGCATTGCCATTGGGTCGCGGCGGAGTTCACCGACAGTGCCAGCGGCAGCTGCGGTGCGTTCAGAGGAAGCAATAGATCCGATAAAAGTGCCGTGTTGCCAATTAAACGCTTCAAAAACAAGTGGAACCGTGCTGGCGCGTCGTCCACCGAAGAGTATAGCTGAAATAGGCACACCATTCGGATTTTCCCAATTCGGGTCGATGATGGGACATTGTGATGCCGGAGTTGTATAGCGTGCATTGGGATGGGCAGCGGTTTTTTCGTCACCAGGGTGCCATTCTTCACCGAGCCAACTTGTGACGGTATCAGGTTCCTCTTCGCTCATCTCTTCCCACCAGACATCTTTTTCAGGAGTGAGTGCAGCGTTTGTAAAGATAGAGTTTGATGCAAGCGTGTGCATTGCATTTGGGTTAGTGTCCATAGACGTTCCTGGAGCAACACCGAAAAAACCGGCTTCCGGATTGATTGCATATAGGCGTCCATCTTCTCCAAACTTCATCCATGCGATGTCATCTCCGATAGTTTCTGCTTTCCATCCCGGGATAGTGGGTGTGAGCATTGCGAGGTTTGTTTTACCACAAGCACTAGGGAACGCTGCGGCGATATAAGTTTTTTCGCCTTCTGGATTGGTTAATCCCAAAATAAGCATGTGTTCTGCCATCCATCCATCGTTTTTCGCCATAATGGAAGCGATGCGAAGGGCATAGCATTTTTTGCCGAGTAACGCGTTTCCACCGTAGCCACTACCGTAAGACCAAATGGAGCGTTCCTCTGGAAAGTGTACGATATATTTATTGTCGGGGTTGCAGGGCCATGAAACATCTTCTTGTCCTTGTTCAAGTGGTGCTCCGACAGAGTGTAAGCATGGAACAAAATCACCATCTTCACCTAAAATGTCTAACACATCTTTACCCATGCGCGTCATAATTCGCATATTTACAACGACATAAGGTGAGTCACTAATTTCCACACCGATATGTGAAATAGGTGAACCTAAGGGCCCCATGCTGAAGGGAACGACATACATCGTCCTGCCTTTCATACATCCTTTAAATAGATCTTTGAGGGTCGTTTTCATCTCATCAGGATCATGCCAGTTATTTGTAGGTCCTGCCTCAGCTGGGGTTTTGGCGCAAATGTATGTTCTTCCTTCAACGCGAGCCACGTCTGCTGGGTTAGAACGAGCGAGGTAACTGCCAGGTCGCTTATCCGGATCCAACCGAACAAATGTCCCTTTCTGGACTAATTCCTCACATAAACGGTCGTTCTCTTCCTGAGAACCATCGCACCAATATACATCATCGGGTTGGCACAGTTCTACTGCTTCCTGCACCCAACTGAGCAATTTACTATTGTTTGTCATCCAAATCCTCCTCTTTATTTATCAAATAATGTTAGCACAAAATTAGGAATGTTGCAATCAAAATGAAATTATACCAAATTAACTTGATTCCAATCTATCGGTGCGGTTAGGAATGCAGATCGCATTTGGGTGAGTACACCGCAAAACCGCACCTACCGTCTGGAAAATAGGACAAATCCCGTTAATTTGGTATTAGACATGAGAAACACGTTACCATAAACGGTAACGTATTATATTAATTCAAGACGTGTGAATGGCAATAAGGTTGAAGTGCGTTTTCACGAACTATGGTTGTTAAAATGCTGCTCCTAATTTCACATGAATTTTGCCGCGTAGTGCTGAATCCCCAGCTGCAAGCCCATAATCTAACTGAATAATGCCGCCTTTAGATTCAAGTCTTGCCCCAATTCCATAACCTATTCTAAGTTTATCAAAAACAGAAGGTCGGTCAATAAAAGTAACCGACCCTAAATCAACGAAAGTGAATATTTGTGAATTTCGTCCCATTAAGAATCTATATTCAAGATTCGCATGCACTCTGCGAGGTCCTGAAAACCAGTCCTCATCATATCCACGCAATGTATCCGCGCCACCTAAATAAAACATTTCTGTCGGTGGAATATTCACACCCCAGGCAGCTGCTCCGTGCAATTCGATTGCAACAATTTGGTTTTCCCAGGTCTGAAAGTATTGTTGAAGGTCCAGCCATATTTTTCGTAGTTTAAAATCACTTCTTGAAAGTTCAACAGCGAAACTATCGCGCCTTCCGTGTTTAGGATTCAAAAAATAATCTCGCGAATCTCGCGTTAACCGAAGGGTAACACTATACTTCGTCCCACGTTCTATTGAATCAGGCATACTGTCTAACGAAGTGTTTATAGATGTAGGATTCGTATCTTGTGGGGTTGCAACTGGTAAGGGAGATGTATAACCAGCAAACTTAATCCGTTTATATCCGAGTGTTACCTCACTTTCATAAAATCTACCGAAAGCGGTATTTCCACTTAAACTTGCTGCCTGTTCTTCAGATTCAGCATCATTGAACGGACTTTGCTGTTTGAGTTGGCTATACGTAATTCCCAGCGTAATCGGTTTTCCAAGAATCCACGGTTCTTTGTATCCGAGTCGTAGTGCTTTTAGTAAGCCGGATTTCCAATAGAAGTTGACATCTCGACCCGTTCCCAAAAGGTTTGTCTCACCGAATTCCACAACACCTGTGAGTTGCGGCACAGATTCTGAACCTTCAATAGGTGGTGCATATCCGAGAATTCCAATTAACCGTCCTGTTCGTGCTTCAGTAACTTTTGCATGAAAGATTATCAAATCCTCAGAAGGACCTGGTTCCAGCAGATTTGGCTGAATGTGGTGAAAATACCCTAAATTCCTCAAGCGATGATAACTCTGATCAATTTTTCGTTGGTCATAATAATCGTTAACTTTAAGCGGTAATTCCCTTAGTACGACATCGGTTTTTGTTTTCTTGAGTCCACTAACCTTTATTTCACTGAGCTTAACTTTTATTTCTTCCCGAATCTGCAAACTGAGATTTATTCTGCCTGCCCCTACGGATAGATTGATGATTGTCGGTTCAATTTCAACTTTTGGATGCCCATGCTCGCTGTAAAGCATCTGAATCCTTTCAATTCCTTGTTTGAGTGAAGTTTGCGTGAAGAATTGTCCTTTTCGCATACGAAGTTCTCGAAGAATTACGGATTGCGAAAAAAGTTTGTTTCCAATAAGCGAAATATCTCCAATGCGGAGACGTTTGCCTTCTCTGATCTTAACCGCAATAGATATGTGCAAATTGCTTATTGAAGTTGGGGAAGGAAAAGGAATTACCTGTGCGAAGACAAACCCATCTCTTCGATATGCTAATACAATACGTTCAAAACCCTCTCTGATTTGTTTGTGAGAATACTCTTTTTTTGCCTGCCACCCAAATAGGTCGCGCAACCTTTTCTGATTGAAATGTTCATTACCATCAAATTGAAGCCGAGAGATGTAATAGTTGGGATAGTTCAGATTTTGTTCTGAATCGGAATCAGCAGGTACTTCATTTAAAATGCCGTTCTGGTTTGTGTCATCTTCTTCCGATACAAGTACGGGGCAGATCGCTAAATTGAGCAATAAACAGTAGAAAAAAATTAGAGAGAGGGTAAATCTGAGTGTATACATTGGATGGTAACCTGTGGAATAGTGTGTCTATATTTTATCATATTGTATGCGTTGAATGCAATTGTGATGTTAATCTATTTGAAAATATCATTGACTGTGAATACGATTTTTGATAATATTAACGTGAGTTCGGTGTCCGAAATAAGGTGAGTTTCGGTATAGATAGGAGGATGTTTTTACCTATTTCGGACCTCCTAAATGCAGATTAGGGATTTACTCGGTTAATTTCCATTTTCGTTGTAGTGTGCGGTGCGGTGAATCAACGCCGAATGCGCTTGGCAGAATACGCGTGTGGTATTCTGCATGATTCGTCGGGAAACCGCACCTACCGGGTTTGGGGTTCAAGTCCGAATTACCTAATTTATTTTTTAATTTTCATTTTGCCGCCTCTTTTAGTGGAAAACACCTGAAAGTTATAACACTATGGAACAATATCAACCTATTTTAACACGACTTGAAAAAACAGCAGAACAGTATACGAATATAGCACCGGAAAACGGACAATTTCTCTCTATTCTCATCCGATCTATTCGCGCACAAAACGTCCTTGAAGTCGGAACAAGTAACGGCTATTCTACAATTTGGCTTGCTGCTGCGCTGAAAGAAACTGGTGGTAGACTTATCACGCTTGAGTTTAATCCTAAACGAGCAGAAGAGGCACAGGCACACATCAATGAAGCAGAATTAGATGAAATAGTCGAAATACAAGTTGGAAATGCGCTTGACGAAATCCCGAAATGTGATGCCACTTTTGACCTTGTTTTCCTTGACGCGCAAAAAGATGAATACAGACGTTATCTTGAATTGGCGTTGCCGAACATACGTCCGGGCGGTTTAGTTGTTGCTGATGACACCGTGACGATGCGTGATGAAATGTTGGACTATGTGGAATTCGTTTTTAACACACCTCTACTAAATTCAGTTGACATTCCTCTGGATGATGGTATAATATTAAGTTATAAAACTAAAATGTAGAGAGTTCCTGGAACATTAATATTACCAAAAGTTTAGACAATTTCGTAACAGTATGTTAGGAATGAGAATACTCTGTGCTTCACTTTCTCAGCGCGTATATTTGCGTGATTGACTTAAAGTTATTATTTTTCCGGGGTTTTATCGTATGCATGAAGCAGTAAAAAACCTATTTGCAACAAAACTGAGCGGATTCGTTGAAACACTCAATTCGTACGTTAGCACCGCTGATGGGCAATGGACAATCAAGGGTTTTATAGATGTTTATCGGAAGATCTATACGATTTCATCGGATACGAAAATCGTATCTAAGTTGTTGGAAATCCATTTATACCCTCGATTGTTAGCATTCGCGGAAGAAAATGATTTCACACTTGTTCCTGCTGAAAAACAGAACTATTACCCAGATATTTCTTTGGTCCACCAAACTGAAAAGTATAAGTTTGCTCTTGATTTTAAGACAACGTACAGGGTCCCAGAATACCCCGAATATTGTAATGGATTCACGCTTGGTTCTCATGGAATTTACTTTGTAGACCGCAACAACCGTAAGAACATTCAGTTTCCTTACAATGAATACGCTGGACATTTCTGTTTGGGTATTATCTATACTCGGGCAAGTGCTACGTCAATTGATGAAACACAGTCATACGTGCTTGAAAATTTGGATTCAATTTCTTCTGTCATTAGAGATTTTCAATTTTTTGTGGCAGAAAAATGGAGAATTGCAAGTGACAGGAGCGGCAGCGGCAATACCGCAAACATAGGTAGCATTGATAAAATCACTGACATTCTATCTGGCAAAGGTTTGTTCAGTTTATTGGGTGAAAAATGGTTTGATGACTATTGGATGAATTATGGAAAGATTACCGTGCAAGATGATACAGGTAAAACGAAAAAGATTACAAATTTGTATGATTTTGTAGTCTACAGAGGTGGAGACACGAGTCTTATTAACCCAAGAACAAGACGAAGAAAGGTAAACCCGAAATGAAGGTACTTATTCCACCGATAAAATGTCAGGGAATCAAAAGCAAGTTAGTTACATGGATTGCTGAGATACTTGAATGGGATGATAAAGGTCTCTGGATTGAACCTTTTATGGGTTCTGGCGTTGTTGGGTTTAACATTAAACCACGTAGAGCACTTTTCTGTGATACGAATCCACATCTCATCGCTTTCTATCAGGGAATAAACAACGAGACTATCACTCCGATTGTAACGCGCGAATTCCTTGAATCAGAAGGGAGCAAGTTAGCGAAGCACGGTGCAGATTACTATTATGAAGTCCGGCAACGTTTCAATACTAAAAAATCATCTCTTGATTTTCTTTTTTTGAACCGTGCATGCTTTAACGGACTCATCCGGTTTAATAGAAAGGGAGGGTTCAATGTGCCGTTCGGGCACAAACCGGAACGTTTTTCCAAAGCTTATATTACCAAAATTGTGAATCAAGTTGACTGGGTTTGCAAACTTGCTAGTCTCAGCGATTGGACATTTTTGCATCAGGATTTTCGTGTTACCTTATCTTGTGCAACCGAAGCGGACTTTATCTATTGTGATCCGCCTTATGCTGGACGGCATACCGATTATTTTAACAGTTGGAACAAAACACACGAAAAATTGCTCTATCAAGAGTTGAAAACATCCAAGGCACGATTTATGCTTTCAACTTGGCATAGCAACGAACATAGAGAAAATCATGCTATTCCGACATTGTGGTCAGAATTTAATGTTATTACGCGAGAACATTTTTACCATGTCGGTGCCAGCGAATCGAATAGAAAACCTATGTTGGAAGCACTCGTTACCAATTATGACCTGCCTGAATCTGATACAACAAAGAGCATAAGTAAGTTTGATGATTATGAAACAAGCAATCAGCAAACATATCTTTTTGACAAGTAAGAATTTGATAGTTTTCCGATTTAAAAGCAGATAGAGGATATTTAAAATTTCCCTCCAAACCAAACTTTCAAGTAAATCTACTCGCTTTACTGAATCTGTTATCCGTGGCATGACGCAGCTTTGCTTGCGCCACAACGCTATTAATCTGTCGCAAGGCACGCCAGCATATCAACCTCCGGATGTGGTCAAAGCCGCAGCAATTGAAGCAATTCAAGAGGGATATAACCAATACAGCATTACGTGGGGAGCCCCAGCGTTTCGCGAGGCAATCGCGCAAAAAATGACAGAGTTCAATAAGATTCCAACTGACGCTGCCAAAAACGTTACCGTCACGTGTGGTTCCACTGAAGGTATGCTGTCCGCGCTCCTTGCAATTATCAATCCCAGCGATGAGGTGATCATATTTGAACCGTTTTATGAAAACTATGGTCCAGATACCATTATCTCTGGTGCGAAACCGGTGTATGTAGCACTTCGGGAGACACATAACGCAGATGGTGTGATGCGTTTTACTTACGACCAAACTGAACTAAAAAATGCATTTTCTGTTAACACAAAAGCGATTATCTTAAACACTCCTAACAATCCACTTGGGAAAGTTTTTACACTTGACGAACTACATGAGATAGCAGACCTCTGCTGTGAATATGACTGCATTGCTGTGACTGATGAGATATACGAATATATGATCTATGACGACAAACTGCATATCAGCATTGGGTCTCTACAGCGAATGTGGGATAGGACTATCACTGTGTCGGGATTGAGTAAAACATATTCAATGACAGGTTGGCGTTTAGGGTATGTCGTCGCACCAGAGATATTAACAGATGCGATCCGAAAGATGCATGATTTCTTGACAGTTGGTGCACCGCATCCGTTGCAACGTGCTGGTATCGCCGCACTCAACTTACCTCCAAGTTACTACCAAGAATTAGTTGAAAAATATGCCAGAAACCGAAAACGACTCGTTAATACACTTAGAGAGGCGGGGTTTCGTTGTCATCCACCAGAGGCTGCCTACTACATCATGACAGACATAACTGAATTTGGGTTTCCTGATGACACAGCATTTGCACACTGGTTAGTAAAAGAAATTGGCGTAGGAGGGGTACCGGGTTCCAGTTTCTACAGTCGATCACATCTCGGTAAAACAAAGTTTCGATTTATGTTTAGCATGGCTGATGATATTCTGGAAGAAGCTGGTGAACGATTGATGAAGATTAAATCGAAGATCTGATCTTAAACATAGTTTTGTAACATTAATCTCTTTTTGAGGTAACATCATGGATACTATTCTTGAAAATGAAACACGGGAAATCTATAAAGCAGAAATAGAGACACTTATTCAGCACGACGAGAAGTATATTTCCCTTGGTCCTGTGGAACTTGAAGCGGTTGTCAAGGCATTTGAATTTACTCTGGCAAACGGTCGAGAGAAGGTCAGAGCCCAAATGCTTTATGACCTCATCCAAGAAAATAGAGACAATTAAGATGCGGTTAGAGCGAATCCGTCTAAAGATGTTCGGTTGTTTTCAACAGCAAGATTTTGAACTGTCTGACGGTATCAATCTCATTTTTGGTCCTAACTTCAGTGGTAAAAGCACCCTTGTTAACGCTATCTTTTATACCTTAACAGGTAAACCGATAGTGCCACGTGTTGATGCTGCAGCGATAAAAAATGCAAAGTCAAATAGTGGAACTGCGGGTCTCCAATTCGTGGAAGATGGTGAACGATACATGCTCTTTCGTGGGACAGGTAGACGTTTTCAGCTTAGACATGAAAAAGATGGTGAGTGGTATATTATTTTTGATGAAAAACGCATCACGGTAGTTGAAGAGACATTGAAAGAGCGATTTGGTATAATGCACGACCGACTTGCATTGACAGCATTTCTTCGGGAAGGAGAAATCTTTGAATTTCTTGCCCGACAACCGGCAACTCGTCGCGATATCTTATACGCACTCCTCGGAATTGACAAATTGATAGATGTTCGTGAGCGATTCATTGACGCGCGCCGCCTTGCAAAACGCGAACGTAATAGGATTCAGGCTCATCAGAATAGTCTACGGTTTAGCGCACAGAACGTACACAAAATAGAAATTGAGAGAATTGAAGCGAAATTGAAAGAATTGGAATCGGCATATAGCATGGAAACGGGGGATGCAGAATTAATCGCTGAATGGAAGCAGAACCGAAAACAGACACAAACACAATTAGATACCCTCACACAAGAACAAAAAGAAAACTTGAGTGGTTTTGACAACATATCCCACTTACATGAAATGATCAATACTATTGAGACTGCCATCAAAGAATTCACTGGGTTAGCAACAGAACGCGAGGAATTAATCCAAAAAATAGGCAGCCTTAACTCACAAATTGCAGCATTAACGAACGTATGTGAGTCCCTTTGCACGTTGATTAATAGTGACAATGGACATTGCCCTACCTGCCATCAACAGGTTGAACAGGAAATCATACAGAAAATAGTTGCGGAAAAGGAATCCGAAAAATCACAACTATCTACAGAATTAGAATCCGACAAAAAAACTTTAGCCGAAAAAACTGAAAATTTAGGCAATCGTCAAGAACTTGAACAACGACTTCAAACTCTGCAGACACGCGCATCCCGTTTAGAGCAGCTTGACAACGATATTAGCAAAATTGTTACTGAACTTGACACACTTACAATGCGTTTAAGGGAAAAAGGTGCTTTAGATGAAACAGAGACAATGGATGCCTCAACCAACAACGATATGCAATCTTCCTATCCAATCCCCACAAACTTGGATAAACGTCAGTTGAAGGCACAAATTGATAGCCAACGAAAAAGGCTTGATAAACTTAAGCAGCAAGAGGCAGTGCAATCAGATAGACTTGAGCGACTTCAGCAGGTGAATGCTGAAGCAGAACAGGTTGAAAAGACAACGCTCTGCTTGGAACTTGCTTGTGCGGGGGTAGAAAAAACTATTGACACACTCCAACGTCAAATACTTAAACCTGCTGAGGATGAACTACACCGCTGGCTCGGACAGATGGAACTTTTTGGACGAACGCAGATTGACCTACAACGGCAGCATCTGCTTCCTTCAATCAATATAGATGGTGTAGATCGGAGTTTGATGCTGCTCAGTGGTAGCGAAAAAATGTTCCTGTATCTCTGTTTCAAGGTTGCCCTCGCCAAAGTATTAGGAAATCCAGGGTTCTTTGTGTTTGATGACCCTACGCTTCATTTAGATGGCGAACGGAAAGCACTGATGGTGCAATTTATCCGTCAACTTGCTGAGGATCATCAGGTAGTCGTGACAAGTTATGATGAGGATGTGCGGGCAGGTTTGGAAGGTGCACATTTGATTGAGATGAAACGAGAATCGTAGAAGTTGTAGGCAACCATCTTGGCAAAATGGCTACACTTGTGATCAGTTAGTGTTGTTCGTCATCAAAGGTTCTATTGGTTTTATAGTATTGCATTGTAGAACACTTCAGGTTTTAACGAAGTGCTCTTCTCAATAGACGTTCTTCAAACTGGGGTATCTGTTTGACTTTAACATTCAGATGCTCTGCAAGCTCTTCAATTGAACAAACTCCTTGATGGTATTTGTTAAAAGCAAGTGCCATATATCTGTAACCTAAATATGTTGCCTGAGTATTGTAATAGGATCCTCCCCCTGGGGAATCGTCATTAGATTCTTTTTTCTTATGTAATTCATATAGTGCTGTCCAACCCTTTACTCTCTGCAGATAATTTTGATACGTAAGAATACCCTTATTGACCAACTTTAACAAAATAACTGGACGACTAACCTTATAATAACTTGCCAACTTTTCTACTGCATCATCGTCATAATTGTCAAAATTAAGGTGGCGTTCAAAGTCGTCATCAGGTACGAGGAATTCAGCAGCGAATTTGTTACAAAATGTTTCAGTTTTTCCACCTGTGAGGTTGATCCCACGGGTGATACCGTTTTTGCCGAGTAATAGGTGTGCTAATTCATGAAAAAGTGAGAAAATTTGTCTGACTGGATGCATACTATTGTTTAGATAGATTATCGGAAATTCATCATGTAGAAGACAGAACCCATCAACTGAATCGTCTTTAAAGGCGTCTTTAAAAATGAAAACTCCTTTTTCTTCAACACATTCCCTCCAAATTTTGAGTGCTTCTGTAGAATCTTTCCAATTTGTTTGCTTGTCAATACTGATGTCCAGATACATTCGAGCATGTTTTGCTAATTTCAGAGGTGAATCACTTGTCTTGGCATGAAGATCGCGAAAAATTTTATTTTCTGATGGATTTGTGCCGAGATTCAGTTCCATTAAGGAAAGTTGCCGTGCAGAAGCTTGTCGGAACAGAATATGGATATGTGGAGTGAGACGTTCAATATCGGAACTCCGTAATGCAAGTTTATTGGCAATATTGGGTTCTTCAGGTGGCTCGGGGAAGAAGAAAATAGCAATAGGTCGTTTATATTTATTTGCTAACTTTTCAAGTTGAATATAAGTCGGTGCACGTTCCCCGGACTCCCATTCATCAATAATTGAAACATCTTTCTTAAAAGATGCAGCAATATCTTGAACGGTGTAGTTGCAACTTTCACGCGCCCACTTGAGGATGGAAGGATTGATCCCGTTTACGTATTCAGCCATATACTAATCTCAGTATAATATGCAAAATTCTTCACATAACTAACTAATACCAAATCTGATAAATAAACTACCATTACGGAGTATTTATGACATTTTAGAGCGTATCTTATGTTGAATATAAGAGGCGCGTGAATTGCGCGACTACAAACGGGTTTTTTGTTTATGTGATGCCATCATTCAGAAATGGTGTAATCCAGATTCTATACTAAATATCAATAGAATAACTAATAGTACTCTGTATTATAACATAAATAATGTGTAGTGTCAATTACTGAGTTCAGAGACTGTTTTTACTCAGATCAGGTTGCAAACCGAGTTTCGCATAAGATTCGGCAGTCGGGAAAATCTTACCGGGATTGCAAAGTCCTGTCGGATTGAAGATGTCTTTAACATTCACCATCACCTGCAAATCTGCTGGACTGAAGATAAGCGGCATATAATCCATCTTTTCAACGCCGATTCCATGCTCACCAGTGATGGTACCACCGACTTCAGCGCATACAGTCAGGATTTCTTTGTTCACATGTTCCACCCGTTCACACTGGTCAGCGTCGCGTTCGTCAAAAAGAACAATCGGATGGATATTACCATCGCCTGCATGGAAAACATTCGCAATCGCAATCTGATATTTTTCTGAAATTTCGGAGATACGTCGTAACACTTTTGGTAACCGAGTACGTGGCACAACACCATCTTGCGTGATATAGTTCGGAGCAAGTCTGCCAAATGAACCGAACGCACTTTTGCGCGCCTTCCAGAGTTCTTGACGTTCCGCATCATCTTTGGCGTAATTCACCTCACGGGCATTATGTTGTTTGAAAATCTCCAAAATACGATCAGTTTGATTCTGCATACCTGCCTTAATACCGTCAAGTTCTACAATTAGAATCGCTTCGGCATCAAGCGGAAAACCGAACTTGAATGCTTCTTCCAATGCACGAATAACAAGAGTATCCATCATTTCAAGTGCGGCTGGAATAATTCCTGCACCGATAATTATTGAAACAGCGTTAGAGGCATCGTCCATTTTATCAAAGACTGCAAGCGCGGTCTGATACGTTTGCGGATTCCGTGTGAGACGAACTGTGGCTTTTGTCACAATTCCGAGAGTGCCCTCAGAACCGATCAACACACCCCGTAGGTCATATCCAGGGACATCTTCAACTTCACCGCCGAATTCGATGACTTCACTATCTGGCATCACGACTTCCATGCCGAGCACATGGTCAGAAGTGACACCATATTTTAGGGTATGAGGACCGCCAGAGTTTTCAGCGATATTACCACCGATTGTACACGCCTTCTGACTTGATGGGTCTGGTGCGTAATGATAACCTCGAGCCTGCACTGCCTGAGACAAAAGCAGATTGACAACTCCTGGTTCAATGACTGCTCGTTCGTTTTCAATGTCTATTTCAAGGATGCTGTCCATTCGATTAAGCGCAATGATAATACCGCCTTGAACAGACAACACACCACCGCTCAAACCTGTTCCACCGCCGCGTGCGATAAATGGTGTATTATATTTATTCGCTAACTTGACGATATCCGACACTTGTTGTGTTGTATCAGCAAAGACAACAACATCCGGCAGTGCCTTAAACGAAGGTGCCGCGTCACATTCATATACTGATAAAGCGGTTGCATCTGTTAGGACATTTCTGGAACCGAGGAGTTCAGAGAGTTCTGCAATGAGTTGTTCTTTTTGGTGCATAGTCTATTTTTATCCTTTTAGCGCGTTTTATAGTTGTGATTATAATCAGATTACCACAATTTCAATTGTTTGTCCAATTAGAATTTTAACTCAAATGTCTCTTGTCACACCATCAGGTTACATGATATAATTACTTTACTCAAAAGGAGGACTAAGTATGAAAAAGTTAATAGTTTTCGTATGTGGAATCTTGATTATCAGTCTAATCTCCGTTGTTTCTGCTGGTGTTTGGACAGATAATTTTGATGGTAACAAACTTGCTGATGGTTGGGAATTCCGTGACCACAACAACAAACAATCAAAGTATGAGGTAAAAGGTGGTTTTCTACAGATTACTAATCCCGGAGATTGGGGACACACTACTGCCGATAAACCTATGGTTGAACGGGATGTCCCTAATGGTGCTGCGAAAAACATTACGGTCAGTGGTATCTTTTCCTCTGATCCGGACAAACCAGCAGATGTATGGATCGGCATTTTTATCTACAGCGATGACGATTTAAACTATGCTTGTTTGTTGTTTGGAGGAGAAGCCAACCAACCGCAAAAAGCACTTATTGGGAGTATGATCAAAGCAAGTTGGAATGATCATGGACATCCTCAAACCGGATTTGATGTCCCGGTTCATTTCAAACTTGTCAAAGAGGGAGACGTTTTTTCAGGCTACTTCCGCAAGAACGAGAAAGATGAATGGACTCTCGCTCAGAACAAAAAGTGGAACCACAATTTTGATGTTAAACAAGTCGGCATCGGGTTCATGAATAACTGGGGTGGTCAAACAGTCACTTTTCTTATAGATCAACTCTCAATTGAAGGTGACGGGATTGAACCGTTTTCAGTTGAACCAAAAGGTAAGTTGGCAACAACTTGGGGAACCCTCAAAGCGAACCGATAAAACAGTTCAAGTGCACACAAACGTGGGCGGATAAGAACACATCCGCCCTTAATCTTAAAAATACACATCTGAACATTAAATATCAACACTTAGGAGAAATTTTACTCTCATGTCCATTCCCAAAATGTCTGTGAACAACCCTGTTTTAGCAAACATGCTGATGATTCTTATTATTATTTTTGGGGTGTATGCATGGATAAACCTACCACGGGAGCTCACCCCGGAAATCGCCCTACAAAGCGCGACTGTAACAACACTATACCCAGGTGCATCTCCGGAAGAGGTCGAAAAACTGATATCTGCACCAATCGAAGAGGCAATTGAGGAGAACGTCAATAAAATCAATCTCATGTTTTCCACCTCTTCAGAGGGTAGATCTATTATCTCAGTTGATTTTGATGAGTTGAGTGATCGAGAATTCGACAAAGAGATGGAAAATCTTCGCACTGCTGTTGAAGGTGTAAATGATTTACCAGAGGAAATTTTAGACGATCCTAAGGTCTTGGAATTGGACATCATGTCTGGTTTTCCGATGTTGACGGTTGTTGTCGGAGGAAGCATTTCAGAAGTACAGATGCGGGATATTGCGGAGAATCTAAAAGATGAGGTATTAGAAATTAAAAACATCGCATCAGTACAAATAGCTGGACTACGTGAGAGAGTAATTTGGATTGAGGTTAACCCGGATCGGTTGAAAGCGTATAATCTCCCGATCACTGCTATTACAATGGCACTACAAGCTGGGAATTTAAATCTACCAGCAGGAACAATGGAGATTGGTAACACTGAGTTCATGGTGCGCACAATGGGAGAATTTCCCAACCTTGACTACATCGGTGATACAATCATCAGTGTTCAGCCATCAGGAACACCACTTAGACTTCAAGATGTTGCTACAGTATCTGATGATTATGAGGAACCACGCACCCTTTCACGGATCAAAGGACAACCGTCAATCAGTTTAAGCGTTCAAAAAAAGAAAGAGGGAAACACAATATCTTTGGTGGCGCAACTTCGCGATTTAGTCATAAAACGCCAAGTTGAACTTCCTGAAGGCGCAGCGTTGACACCTGTCAACGACTATTCGGTGATCTTAAAAGAACGACTGGGCATTCTTGAAACAAATGCTGTATTCGGACTTATTCTTGTCATATTAATGCTTTTCCTATTTATCGGTTGGCGAAATGCCCTCTTTGCAGCACTTGGTATTCCGGTAGCGTTCATGGCGACTTTTTGGTTCATGTCAGTGGCGGGTTATTCGCTGAGTGGTGTTGCCCTATTTGGTCTCATCTTGGTAGTAGGAATTGTTGTAGACGATGCCATCGTTGTCATTGAGAACACCTATCGGCATATAGAGGCAGGAGAATCCCCGAAAGTTGCAGCTGTTCGCGGTGCAGAAGAGGTTGGCTGGCCTGTTTTAGCGGCAAGTTTGACAACGATTGGTGCATTTGGTCCCTTGATGTTTATGTCAGGTGTTTCAGGGCAGTTTATGCGGATCGTGCCAATAATGGCAATTATCGTCTTAGTGGCTTCGCTCTTTGAAGTTTTTGTAATTTTACCGGCACACGTTGCTGAGTGGGGAAAAGCCAGAACACGGACAGGACGCAGTAGACTTGAAAACCTCCGCACACGATCTCAAGGTGCATTCACCATAAGTATCCTTTTTGCTGGCTTTTTTGCGTGGTTTGCCACGATTTTTGACATGATGCGGAACAGATATGTTAGAATCCTGAAAATAACGATCAGAAAACGGTATATCTTTGTAGGAAGCGTTCTCTTTATCGGAACGATTGCGTGCGTCAGTGCCTTTGTAGTTCTTGACAAGGAACTCTTTCCCGGTGAAGATTTTCCACAATTTTATGTAAAAGCCGAGATGCCACCGTCCTACGGTATACAGGAAACAACTGATGTAATCGCACAACTTGAAGATGCAGCCAAAACTTTGCCGGAAGATGAAGTTGCTGCTATTGTTAGCAATATAGGTTTACATACACCTACCTCAGGGCTTCTTGAAGGTATTACCTACGGTTCCAATTTTGGAGAACTCATCATTGAACTTGTTCCTAAAGATCAACGGACTCGGAATACTGACCAAATCATCGCTTCTTTGCGAAAGCAAACTACAGATATTAGCAACATTGAAGAACTCAATTTTGTCAAACTTGAAGGCGGTCCACCCCAAGGACAAGATGTTGAAGTGAAGGTCAAGGGGGCTCGGTTTGAACAGTTATCCGAAATTGCTGATCGACTTAAAGCAACATTAAGCGAAATAGATGGTGTGGAAGACATACGAGACGATTTTCGCGTCGGTAAATCTGAATTACGTATCTATTTGAAACCTGAAAAAGCTGCGCAATTTGGAATGTCAACCCTCCAAGTTGCTCAGACTGTTCGCACTGCTATTGAAGGTGCGAAAGCGACAACCTATCGCGAGGCAGATGAAGCAATTGACGTCATCGTCAAATACAGAGAGGATCGTTTACAAACAATAGAAGAACTGAAGGATCTGTTGATAGCAACACCTACCGGTACGATTATTCCTCTGAGAGATGTTGCTGATATAGTTGAGGAAAAAGGATATGCGGATATCCGCCGCTTTGAAGGAGAACGGGCAATCTCTGTGTATGCATCCGTTGATAGGACGAAAACCACACCATTTAAAGTTAACGAAATATTAATGAACTCTTTTGCTAATATTGAATCTTTATATCCCGGTTATCGACTTGATTTCCGCGGGGTTTTTGACGAAATACTGGAATCTTTTGGAGAGTTACGGAAGCTCTTTGTCGTTGGAATTCTTGTCATCTATATGATATTGGGTGCGCAATTCAAATCGTTTACACAACCGATCATTATCCTTTTTGCTGTGCCGTTTGGAATGATAGGTGCAATGGTAGGGTTGCTCTTTTCCAACGCGACACTTAGTATGGTTGCAATGTTCGGAATCGTTGCGCTTGCGGGGATCGTAGTTAACGATTCAATTGTACTAATTGATTTTATCAACAAATACCGCGAGCGAGGTTTTAACAGATGGTATGCAATTCTTAAAGGTGGGAGTGTTCGTCTACGTCCAATTGTCTTAACCTCATTAACGACAATTTTTGGACTTATTCCGATGTCACTCGGGCTTGGTGGAAAATCCCCTATCTGGCAGCCGATGGCGAATACTATCATATTTGGTCTTGCTCTTGCAACGATTATGACACTGTTTGTGATGCCTTCCTTATATGCAATCACGACTGACATCGGTAATCTTTTCCGTAGAAGTTCAGAGGAACGTGTCAGCACTGTTTCGGGTGATGAATTGTTAGATGCTGCAGTTCCTGCTGATGATTAGGCAGAATACTGAATTAATTTTGCAGTGAGGAATTAAGAAGCAAGACGGTGTGTTTGTTGCAGCTACTCATTCAGGAAGCGATTGGCAAACATACTTTTAGAAAGTGCCCAGATATGATTATTTCGGTAACATAGGTTTTAATGTTCCCACAATGATGATGGAGATTGTAAAATGGCAACACTGGAAGGCTTCAGAGTGAGAAATTTCGGTGTTCTCAAAGATGTAACACTTGGTCGCCTTTGGGATAGACGGAAAGAAGAAGCACTGACTCCAATGACAGCGATAATCGGAAAAAATGGGGTTGGCAAGAGTGCATTATTTGATGCTTTCGGTTTCTTGTCCGATGCTCTCAACTTTAATAATGTTGAAGAGGCATGTAATGCACGTGGGCGTGGCGGCTTTGACAAAATGCGAACACAAGGGGCAACAGATCCTATTGAATTTGATGTGTACTACAGAGAACACGGAAATGCCAGACCAATCACATACCAAATTGCCATTGCCGCAGATAAGATTGGACGGCCTTATGTATTGCGAGAACGTTTTCGGCAAAGACGAAAGGGACAAACGCGGGGCTGGCCTTTCTCTTTTTTAATGCTCAATAATGGTAGCGGGGTCGCGTGGAAAGGTGAACAAGTAGGACTCCAGATTGTTGAAGACACTGAAGATTTTGATCTTTTTAGAGCATTGATAGAAGATAGGGAATCTGGAGAAACGGAGGAAATCGAATTGGATGACTTTCGAAAACTTGGTATTGCCACACTCGGTGCCTTGAAGCAGCATCCAAGAATTTCCGCTTTTCGCAGGTTCATTGAGGGGTGGTATCTCAGTTACTTCACTCCAGATGCAGCACGTAGCCTGCCTTTTGCTGGTCCTCAAAAACACCTAAATACGCGTGGTGACAACCTTGGCAACGTTGTGCAATTCATGAAGCGGGAACACCGACAGCGATTCAATACGATTCTGAAAAAAATTGCTGATAAAATTCCGGGGATAAACCAAATTGATACCGAAGAAACCAACGATGGTAGATTATTACTAAAATTTAATGATAAAGGTTTTCAAGACCCTTTTTATGCTCAACAGATGTCCGATGGAACGCTTAAATTGTTCGCCTATCTATTGATGCTTGAAGATCCGACCCCACCCCCTTTCCTCTGCATTGAGGAACCGGAAAACGGCTTGTATCATAAACTTTTGGAGATGCTCGCCACAGAATTCCGTGAACATGCTACGGGGCTCAAAGGCGGCTCACAGGTTTTTGTTACGACGCATCAACCCTACTTTGTCAATGCATTGGACCCAAAAGAGGTATGGATTCTCGAAAAAGGTGAAGATGGGTTTTCCAAAATCCGTAGAGCAAGTGAAGATCAGCTTGTGAACAATCTTGTTGAAGAGGGGCTTCCCTTGGGTGGACTCTGGTATAGCGACTATCTTGATCCGAGGTGATGATGCACTTTGAGATACTCGTAGAAGACCCATCAGGCAAGAAAGCACTTGACATTCTAATACCAAAAATAATTAATGACCAAGATACATTTAATGTTGTTGATTACCGGGGAATTGGACATATTCCAAAAAATTATAAAAGCGAAATTGAAGTGAATAAACGCATTTTGCTAAATCAACTTCCAAGGTTGCTCAGAGGTTTTGGAAGAACATTTGCGAACTATCCTGACAACTTTCCAGCAGCATTAATCGTTGTTTGTGACCTTGATGATAAGTGTTTAAAAACATTTCGTCAAGAACTCTTCAATGTCTTAAATACGTGTAACCCTAAACCAGAGCCTCGTTTTTGTATTGCTATAGAAGAAGGTGAAGCGTGGCTCCTCGGCGATATTCCTGCAATCAAGAAAGCTTATCCAAAAGCCAATGTCAATGTTCTGAATAGTTATCAGAACGACTCAATTTGTGATACGTGGGAACTTATGGCTGATGCAATATTTGCTGGAGGTGCCAAAGCACTTCAAAATCAACCTTGGTATGTAATAGGTAAGGAAAAATCAACATGGGCAGAAAAAATATCTCCAAACATGGAGGCAGACAAAAACAAATCTCACAGTTTCTGTTATTTTCGTGATAAGATTCGAGAACTGATCTGATCATTTGTCGTTAACCTACTTAACTGGTTGGAATCAAGGAGAGAAAACAGCATGAGTCAAATTGATATAAAAATTGTTTTTATTGGTGTTGGTGGTATTGCTGGTAATTACCGCCGAAGTCTGAAACAACTACAACGTCCTGTTGCAGCAGTGTGTGATATAAACGCTGAACGCGCGGCATCGATTGCTGCCGATGAAAATGCTACAGCGTACACTGATCATCAGGAAATGCTACAGAAAGAAAAACCTGATGTCGTTTTTACCTGTATCCCACCGGGTGCACACGCCACACAAGTTGCTGATGCTGCTAAGTCCAAGGCTGCGGTTTTTGTTGCCAAACCTGTTGCACAGAATATTGAAACTGCCCAGAATGCCAAAGAAGCCATTGAAATGGCAGGTGTTATTAATCAAGTCGGTTATATGGCACGATACAGCGACATCACTGACAAAGCGAGGGAATTAGTTGGTGATCGAAGACTAACAATGGGAATTGGAAGGTTTCTTGCAAGAATGGGAGCGACCCATCCGTGGTGGGGAAAATTTGAAGTTTCGCTTGGACAAATGGTAGAACAGACTACCCACGTCTTTGACCTTATCCGCTATTTCCTCGGCGATGTCGAAAGTGTTCATGCTTACGGTATTAAAGGTGTTTCCGATGGAATTGCAGATTTTGAGGAGTGCACAGTCTGTAACTTGAAGTTTAAGAACGGTGCAGTAGGCAGCATTACCAGCACTTGTGTCGCTCGCGCACACGAGAATTTTGCTACCGAATTAGTCGGTGATGACGTCTATCTCAAACTTACACACGATCTTGGGTTGCGAGGTCAAATTGGTGGTGAAGGTGTTGATTACACTGGTTCAGAAGCCGGTTATTTTCGACAGGTTGAGCAGTTCATCAAAGCAGTTGAAGCAAACGATCAAGGGTTAGTGCGTTCGTCTTATGCAGATGCGTTCAAGACACTTGCAGTTACACTCGCAGCGAATCGCTCGTTAGAGACAGGGCAAGTGGAACAAGTTGTTGAATGACTAACAGGGTAGATTTCCCTCAGAAACGTTAGAGACTTATTGTCAGCGTAACTCCTTAAAACTTTCAATGATTTGCTGAAGTTGGACTTTATCACTGAGTCTTTGTGTTCTCAATGTGAAACCTATTATCTGATGGTAATGACGCTTACTTTCGACGGAGGTATGCAGGTAAGTAACGCTATCGCCATCAACAGCACCTTGAATTTCATACTGGATTGCTGTATGCCCATCCAACGTTACCTGAACAGGATCACCGACTAAGACGATCTCTGATAAATTAGAAATAATTTGGTCGGTAGTTAACTTGGCAAATCGGTTGAGGGTAATCATACCCAATTCCTCTTTTGTCTCAGATATTACCATAACCCAAAGATCCCCGGACTCGTCGCTAATTACCAGTGTAGCATCTTCCATTTGCAGAGTCTGTTTGTAATTGGTCATGTCGTCCCAAGCCATAGATGCTGTGATTTGTACCAGACCGTCGGAAGATTCATAATCATAAGGCATTTGGGGTAAAAAGGCAAAGGCAACTGTTCCAAGTCCAACCAAAATGCCCATTCCAATGAAGAATGTCTTTACGGGTCTCTGTGGAGCTGCTGGAATGCCATTTTTTGGAGGATTACCTTTTACGACATACGTTTTTGCAGCTTTGTCACCAAGCCGTTGTCTGTTAGTACCTAAAATCATGATAGCATCAATCTTAAAAAGCAGTATACCTACTAATGCAAAAACCCAGACTGCATCACCCAATAATGGTTCAAACATTGCTGCGACTAAGAATCCACCAAAGAGAATTACAAAGGGAAAAAGATTCCGTATGATGGATTTCCAATAACGGCACGATGCACCTGTTTGAGCATCTATAACTCGCATTGACATGATACGTTTGCCGAAACTCCGTCCGTTGTTAAGTCCATCTTGGAGCGGAAAGTACAAGATGATCCAAATAGCCATAAGTGATAGCATAAAAGTGGAACCTGGATAAAAAAGAGGAACATTAAATCCGCCTCCGAATATTCCTGCCACCAAAAACATCGGTAAAAATAAAATGAAGAAATCAAGTAGTTGTGCAAACCATCTGGCAGAACGCGAGCCTAACGCAAATTTTTGTCCATTAATTTCAATAAATTTCATGAAACAGACCCCATTAAGTTTTAACTTTGTTTTCGTTCAGGTCAGGGTTACCGGGCACATTTTCATCTTTTATCCTGGAAATTATAACATACGTTCAGTGACCAATTTTACATGCCATTGGAAAATTGAGAGGTTGTTAGAAAAACGTCAAATACGGCTTTCCAACGATTTCCCGCCACAACAATACTGCAAGTTCGCGGGCGTGGTAATCACTCCACATGGATGCCTCTCCACACGGAATTTTTCTGCCTTCAGGCACATAATCCCACCCATTCGGACGGTGATAGATGGAATGTAACAGCAAACCTTGATGTGTATCGGCAGTAGAGAGATAGGGTTCAGCAAAGAGTGTTTTGGCTACCGTCAACCCCGCTTGATAATAGGAATTTCCTGCCTCTGAATCACCATGCTTTTTGTGATAGTTGCCGAGTCGGATTAGTCCTTGTGCAGCAATTGCAGCGGCAGAACTATCCACCGGTTCAAAATCGTTGAACGGATCAGCAGGTACTGCCAAATAATCACCGAGTTCAGATAAATCGGGTGCTCCTGTGTCCCAATACGGGATTCCATCTTGTGCAGTGTTCTCAATGTAGAAATCCGCGGTGGCTTCAGCAGCTTTACGCATGTGTGCGGTTACCTCAGCATACCCACCGTAAGGTTCAAGTTCATCTTCAGTCAGTGTATCAAAAAACTCAAGTTGTTCGGCGTAGCCTGTTAGAATCCATGCCAGTCCACGTGTCCACGTCGAAAACGGGGAATAACCTTGTTGTGTGCTTGGACAACGGTAGTTGCCATCGTTTGTGTTGAAGATAGATTCATGCACAACCCGTCCGCGTACGTCGAAAGCATCACGACCTTCGCCATAATACACGTTATACTTGGCTGTCGTTTGAGAATGCTGAATTAACCGTTCTAATAGATTGATTGCTACATCACCTTCACCCATCAGCACAGCACCAAGCGTATGTCCGACTGCTAAAACACGCAATGAACGGATGGTATCTGAAAAGAGTGAATGCGGTCCGTTGAAAGAGGCAATATAACCTGTGCCATCTTTAATCTGTGTCCAACGACTCGCTTGAACGGCAGCGGAAGCTTTCAACGCGAGTTCATAGAAATGCATCTCGTTGTTGTCTGACGGAATAACACCTTCACGCATCAGCCGACGCAGGTTTCCGTAAGTGGAAACGTTGTTAAACCCATGGTCATGCACACCGATATGTGTAACATGTGGTGCCATCTTTTCAATCGTGTTCTGCCTGCCGATTTCAAGAAACTGTTCATCACCTGTTGCATCAAATTGAAGGATAGCAGAGCCAAATTGGAATCCTTGTGTCCACTCAGTCCAACCCCGCGTGGTGTAAATACCTGCGACAGTAAAAACGGGTGTGCCATTTTCGGGAAGCCACGTGTCTTCTATAGCCAAAATCTTTTGACCTGAGTATTCAAAAAATCTTTCTATCTGCGGTTTCAGGTTATCAATTTTCAATGAATCGTTTATCTGCATTTGTCCTCGGTATCATATATGGAGGGAGTTCTGAATATCATATCTGTTAGTTCACGATATACCGTATCGTTCACAAATTACATCTATAAGGTTCGTTGTAGATTTACCCGGTACGTTGAGTCCAACGATAACCTTGCCTCCGTTTGCCTCAACGACCTCCCTTTCGACCAGCTGCTCCAGTTTATAGTCGCCGCCTTTAACATGAATGTCCGGTTTGAGTTCGGAAAGCAGTTCAATCGGGGTTAATTCTGGAAAGATCACGACGTAATCAACACATTCCAACCCAGCGAGCATTTCAGCGCGTTCATCTTCGGGAATGAGAGGGCGATTTTCACCTTTGAGTTCTCTCACTGAAGCATCGCTGTTAATTGCCACCACAAGAAGGTCTCCGAGTTGTCGTGCTGCCTGAAGATAACGGAGATGTCCTAAATGTAAAACATCAAAGCATCCGTTCGTCGTGACGATAACGTTGCCTTCGGATTTTAGTTGTTGAAGAACTGTAGCCAGTTCGTTTCTGTTAAATATTTTCAGTTGTGACATTATATTAGTTTAGCACGCTTTGTGCTGCTCTGCAAGTTGGAATTTCGTAAATCCATTATTGCATAATCGGCGAACTTTTGCTATAATAAAAGATACATTGCGATAGGCAATCATTCCCATTCAGAAAATTAGAAGGAGAAATTGATGGACGAAAAGAGAGGTTCCGCACATCGCTTCCTACCTGTTTGTACACTTGGTGGATCTGGACACGGAAAAACAACGTTGACCGCAGCGATTGCTAAGGTTGTCGCAAGAATAGGATCAATCCGTTCAAAAGTTGACAATCAATTTGAACAGCAAATGCCTGATCATCACCCAATTCGCGAAGGTGTTGGCATTACCTATCGTGCAATTGAATACGAAACCAGCGGCAAATTTTATACTCAGATTGATTGCGAGACACATCTGGATATTATCAAAATGTTAGTAACGCGTTCATTTTCAATCCAAGGTGCAATATGGGTCGTGGACGCTGCTGAAGGTGTTACAGAGGATTCCGCGGAACATATCCGTATAGCTAGCCGGACAAAGTTGCCTACAGTAATTTCCTTTCTAAATCCACGAAATATCGCAAAAGATGATGAATTGTTAGAAATCTGCCAACAGGAGATGCGGGATTTACTCACCGAATGTGGATGGGAAGAACAGAACAGTCCGATAATTATCGGAGATGCCGGTAAGGCTTTAAACTACAAGGGTGATCGGATCGGTTCTGATCAATGGAAACCGATTGTTGACCTTATATTTGCGATGAATAGGTGTATGCCCGAACCTGTCAACCCTGAAAACCTACCACCCATTATGCCGATCTATGAGATTGTTGAGGAACTGAAAGAACGTGTCACTGTACGCGGTGAGATTGTTCAAGGACATCTTGCTGTCGGACAAGCGGTAGATATCGTCGGTAAAGGTGATCGGATAAAGACCAAGTGTCTGAGTATTAAAGAGAATGAAGTGATTGTAGAGTCTGAGCCGGATTGGTTGTCTGTTGGACAGGTGTTGTGTACGCCTAAGACCATAAAGGCGCACTCTGAATTTTCTGCTCTTGTCTATCTGCTCACACAGGAAGAGAGTGGCACGCATATTCCGCTTATCGGAAATGATAAACCTGAAATCCATTTGTGGGGTATTGATATGCCAGCGAGTCTGCAGCTTCCACCAGAATTATCCATTGTTACCCCTGGAGATAATGCTCATGTGTCGTTTTCTCTCGAATTGCCGCTTGCAATGGAAGTTGGTACAACGTTTGAGGTAAAGAAAATGGGATCACGGATCGGACTCGGTGTTGTGACTGATGTGGTGTAATACCAGTTAATATTATTTTTAACGTGCAACGGCAATTGCATCACACAGTGCAAGGTCTCCTGTATACAATGCGCGCCCGATAATCGCACCACTTGCGCCGATTGCTTTCAACGTCTCAACATCGGACAGCGATGTAACCCCGCCTGAACCGATGACATCTGCTGACACAGCATTGACAATATCTGCAGTTGCCTTAACATTAGGCCCCTTGAGCATACCATCGCTTTTAATATCGGTGTAAATGAGCGTCTGAACTTTAGCCATTTCCACAGCGAATTCAACTGCAGATTTTTGGGAAACTTCCAGCCATCCATGTGTAGCGACCATACCGTCTCTTGCGTCAATACCCACAGCAATACGTTCCCCATATATTGCGCATGCTTGTTTCACCAAATTTGGTTGTTTGAGAGCAGCAGTGCCTAAAATTGCGCGGTGCACCCCCAATGCTAATACCGCTTCCAACTGTTCTATATTTCGGATTCCACCTCCGAGTTGCACGGGAATGTCAAGCACCTCAACAATTTCGCCGACAATATGTAGATTTGCCGATTCTCCTTGAAATGCACCATCTAAATCAACAAGATGCAGGTATTCTGCCCCTTCTGCTTGCCACTGCTTTGCCATCTCCACAGGAGAATCTGAGAAAACAGTTTCTTGCTCAGCGATACCCTGAACAAGATTTACACACTTGCCACCACGTAGGTCTATTGCTGGTAAAATTTGCACTATTGTTCCTTTCCATTATTCCTCTCGAAATATTCCGAGTAGTTTCAATTGTACTATTGAGATTATAGCAATTATGATAAAAAGCACCCATCCGATTGTTGCTGCATAACCGAGACGCATGAATTGGAACCCGTTTTTGTAGAGATACATCACGATAGTCGTCCCTGCATCGGAAGGTTCTCCACCATTCGTTAAAATATATGGCAGGTCAAAGAGTTGGAACGAACCGATCATAGATACGACAAAAACGAATGCTATAACCGGACGTAAAGAAGGTAATGTGATATGCACAAATGACTGCCACCAATTGGCACCGTCAACCGCTGCAGCTTCATATAGTTCCTGCCGAATCCCCTGTAAGCCTGCTAAAAAGTATATCATGTTAAATCCTGCCCACTGCCAAACGCCTGTTAGGATAACCGCGGGCATCACATAACTTTCCGTACTCAGCCAACCAATCTCCTTTCCAAAAAGAACAAATTCATTGTTAATCAATCCTGCCCGTTGGTCAAATATCAGATTAAAGATTATTGCTACAAATACCCCAGCAACAAGGACCGGCGTAAAAAAGGCAAGTCGCAGAAAATTTTTCCCTTTCACGAGTTTTGAGTTGAGCAGAATTGCAAGTAATAATGCTACAGGTAATTGAAGTATGAGCGTGCCAAGCGCGAAATATACCGTATTCCATAGTGATTTCCAGAAGATCGGATCTCGAAACAGGTCTGTGAAGTTTCCAAAGCCGACAAAGATTCTGCTTTGGAAACCGCGCATCTCATAAAAACTCATGATAAGCGATGAGATTAGGGGATACCCCATAAAGATAGCAAAGAGGATGTAAAACGGTGCGATAAAAAGGTAAGGAGCGATTTTCTGTTGTTGATACCAATAGTTATACCTATTCCGTTTTGTTTTCATAATATGTTGCGGTGCGGTTAGGAATGCAGATCGCATTTGGGTGAGTACACCGCAAAACCGCACCTACCACGGGGTGTTCACCTTAGGTGGTTGAGGAAAGTCCAAATATTGCTACATTTTTCCCCAGCGTTCCTGGTCTTTTGCAATTAGGGATCGAACCTTTTCAGCGAGTTGCGTCAAAGCTTGACGAGGAGTCTGTTTTTCAGTAACAGCGGCGAAAATGGCATCGTTCAACAGATCCGCGGCTTCAGACCAATACGGGTTCTGATAGCGCGGTGGTAAATCGGGTGCAAGTTCAATAAACAATTCTCCGATTGACTGTCCTCCTAAGTATGCATCTGGTTTTTTATAAATTGGTGCATCCCATGCCGCTTTGAGTGGTGGAATAATCGACGTGGTTTCATAACGGTTAATCAATCCAGGTCTATCAAAATAGGTGAATTTCAGAAGTTCCCACGCAAGGTCTGGGTTCTTGCACTGTTTTGTGATACCAATCATTGTTCCACCGCGAGTAGTGGTTCGCCTACCACCAGGCTCCCACGCTGGCATACTGATAGCCTTCCATTTGCCGGACATCTGAGGAACTTGACTTTTGAGAAGCCCGACGTACCAATCCGGTGCAAGCACAGAAAGTATTTTACCTTCTTGCATTGCGGCGTAGTTGCTCGGATCACCGTGCCAATTCCCATAAACAGGCGTAGCGATTTTGTGTTCATTAAACAGTGATGTAAAAAATTCCAACGTTTCAATTGCAACATCGCTATCAATTATAACATTCCCATCAACGTCAAAGAATCCACCCCCCCTTTGAAGCAGTAAGTTAAAATAGTCGCTTTCTGTCTTGCGATCAAGCACAATTGCATATTGGTCAATTTTACCGTCACCATCAAGATCACGAGTAGCTTTTTTCCCCGCAGCAATAAAGTCATCCCATGTTTCAATCTTGGTCATTTCAACACCAGATGCTTTAAATAAGTCGTCTCTGTACAGTAACACAACGGGATGCAAGTCATGAGGGATACCAAAGATTCTGTCACGGTAAGACCACGGTGTGAATCGACTGACGACCAATTTGTCCATCCAACCTTCACTTTCTAAACGGGGACGGAGGTCAACAAAACCGACTTCATCTATTGCCCCTTTGAGGAAACGACCGATAGATGTTATCTCAACTTCAACAACATCTGGTGCACCGAAATCGGATAGCAGTGCGGTGAGAAGTTTATCGTGCATCGTGCCGCCGAAATTGATGAGTTGCACATTTATACCCGGGTGCTGTGCCTCAAAAATTGGCAAACGTGCTTGATATTCCTCGTAATGGGTAGGCGCAAAAACCCAAAATTCAAAATTCTCACCCTTTTCCTCGGAAGGCGCAAAAATAAAAACCGAAGAGATAAGAAAAAGCACCAGCATCACCATCGGTCCCTTGCCGAGTGGAAAACTATCTACATCAAATAGGATTCGCATAAAATGCCTCAAAAGTAATACTTGGCAAATTTGACTTGACTTTTTCAAGAATAACCATTAAAATTTACCAAATCTTCCGCTACAAAACCTCGCCTTTCAAGGCGGGGATGTAGTAGCGGCTAAGACCTCCATTGTTGAAAAAACCTTGACCTTCGTCAAAAAATGTGATATAATTAATATCAGACTGGACGCTTCAACGGAACATTTTTGCTGCTAATTCAAAAACTTACATTTGTGGCATTTCATATACCAAGAAAGACGCGTAATGGTGAATCTTGGTTGATTCTATCTATTTTACAATTCAAGGTTGGGGTAGCAACCTTTGGAGGAGAGGGTGTTAGACTTGCATAGCAAGCAACCCTTGTTGATACCACAAATGCTTTCGCATAAACTTGCGGAAGCCTCGCCTTTTAGGGCGGGGTCTATCACCAAATCATGTTTATTTTACCAACTAAGAAATGGAGGAAAATAACTATATGCCTACGTACGATTATAAATGTCTTGAATGTGATGTTCAGTTTGAAAAATTTCAAGGCATTACAGCACCACTACTTGAAGAATGTCCTGAGTGTAATGGTAAAGTGAAGCGACTCATCGGAGCAGGTGCTGGCTTAATTTTCAAAGGCTCTGGTTTCTACATCACCGACCATCGGAGTGACGGATACAAGGAATCTGCGAAGAAAGATAAAAACCCACCGTCAGAAAAAAGCGATAAAAAAGAAAAGAAAACTGACACAAGTAGCGAATCAAAAAGCAAACC
Source organism: Candidatus Poribacteria bacterium (assembly GCA_965237835.1). GTDB lineage: Bacteria > Poribacteria > WGA-4E > WGA-4E > WGA-3G > MSPOR6. The sequence goes on from OZ250160.1 coordinate 5,534,906, forward strand.
GAGTGAATCTGGCTAAATAGGCGGAGTATAGACTATGTCACAACCACTTTCAAGGAGATGCATTGCACAATCATACTCACCAACATCATCACCATCAAGACGAACCGGATGTGCATAGCCATCAGCAGCATCTACAGAAAAAATTTAAGATTGCCATTGTGGTTACTTTCTTTGTCTTCCTCGGAGAAGTTATCGGAGGAATCTGGTCAGGGAGTCTTGCGTTGCTAAGTGATGCTGCACATGTGATGTCGGATGTTCTCTCACTCCTAATCAGTTGGTTGGCAATTTATCTATCAACCCGTCCAGCAACATCATCTCGGACTTTTGGCTATCATCGTGCTGAGGTTTTCGCTGCATTTATCAACGGTGTTTCGCTCATCGGTATATCTGGTTGGATTTTCCACGAGGCGTACCAACGATATTTTTCACCGGAGGTTATTCAGGTGAAAGGTATGTTTGTTGTGGCATGTCTCGGTTTAGTTGCGAACCTATTTATCTTGTGGCAATTGCACGGTGAGAGTCATGGTAACCTAAACGTGCGGAGTGCTGTGCTTCATGTAGTTGGCGATACACTTTCATCTGTTGCTGTTGTCGTTGGCGGTGTAGTTATTCTCTTGACAGGATGGTATCCTATTGATGCGCTCCTTAGTTTCCTCATCGGTGGGATTATTCTCTTCAGTGCCATTAACGTAACCAAAGAAGCGGTGCATATCCTACTTGAGAATTCACCGCGAAATACTGACGCACACACGGTGGCAAAACATCTATGTGATTTAGCCCCGGTCAAAGATGTACACGACATGCACATTTGGTCATTATGTTCAAACTATATTGCGTTGAGCGCACATGTAGTCATTCACGACAACATTGTCGTTGCTCATGATCAAATTCTGGAACAGATTAACGCAGAATTACAAAAACGTTTCAACATCAACCATACAACCCTTCAATTGGAGCAAGTTGCGTGTACACAAGAAGGGAACCTTCTGTGCAACGCACGACATTCGTAGCATCACCAAAATATTAATTATGTTCCTCTTTTAAACGGTGTGCTTTCCGAATAAGTGAGGTATCCTTACCAAACTTTTGGGTCGCTTGCACGAGTCCATCTACATGCGATACCATATCCTTTTCAACCTGTACAATGCGATTCATAAGATAAGGTTGGTTGCTTTCTTGAATTGCTTTTCTCATTATAGAGAGTAGATACATATAGATAGTATCTGTTTCGCTTCCTTCAATGGCAATTGCTATCTCAAACGCCTCGTCCAATGAAATTCCACCACTTTCTACCTTTGATTCGTGAGTATTTAGAGCATCTGTGATTTCTTGAATTGAGATATCAGGTAAGGGGGCAATTTGTGAGGAAGATTCGTCCGTGTCCTTTGTAGATAGCGGTGTGTCTATGCCGAACGCTTCTATACATAAAGCCCGTCCGAAATCTACCAGGATATAGTGCTGCCATTCCTCTGTGCTCATCTTTTCCCAAAATCGTGCTATCCGTTCGTCAACATCGCCCAAGAGTAACGCAAAAGAAGCGTACAATTTTGCTTGTCGCAGTTCAAGGTCTTGGCAAATATCAAAGAGATCTTCTAATGTCAATGGTTCTCCTTTCTTATTATAATTTTAGGCACATACTGATGTATTGAAACTCGTTTTCTACATTTGCAATGGCAAAGAGATCGCAGCACCAGACGACATACTCCGCGTAACCGCTTCAGTAAACTCCATATACTTTACCCCAGTATCAAAGTCGGTATGTATGATAACCTCTTTGCCACGGATAGTATTCACAAATTCTTCCTCAACGCGCCATGCACCTTCCTCTTCAGTGGGGATGTCAATCTCATTCAACGCATCATCATTTTTTTGACCGCCATAGAGTTTATTACCTGAGAATCTTAAGGTGCCTTGACTTCCAAAAATCAACACTTCTGGTGCACCTACTAATCCTGTTACTGCAGAGATTTGCATGTGAAGTTGTGCACCACAAGCGAGTTCCGCAACAACATCAATATGTTCCGGAATTCGCACCGCACGCATCACGTCTTCAGCATCAGAACGCATTTTGACGAACGTTTTGCCCATCGCTATAACTCTTGTCGCTTCTCCGACCCAACGTATTATCGCCTCATACCAAATTCCCATGCTCATGATGTTTAATCCGCTGCGGTCAAAATCTTGACGCCACTGGAGAGGTGTCTCACTATCCAGAAACGCACCACCTGCTCTTACCTCAATGGCAAGCACGTCTCCGATATATCTGTCTGCGATGTGCCGCTTTATAGTGTTATCCACTCGGAGTGTCATCGGTGATGGAACAATTTGCGCGGTAAGTTGCGATTTTTGTCGTGCAATCATACGCATCGCGTGTGCCTCACGTGCGTTCATTGCCATTCTCGCCTCACACATCACGTGCTTATTTGCCATAAGTGCTGCTACTGTGGCACGGCAATGCATGTAGGGCCACGTCCCAATAACAATCGCATTCGTTTCGTTATCGGCAATTGCATCCTGCCAGTTGTCGTAGATTTTAGGGATTCCGAACTCATCCGCTACACGTTGTGATGATTCTTGGCTCCGATTACAAACACCGATAATCTCAACGTCTTCAATTGCTTGTAGTCCGGGGATGTGTCGTGATTTTGTGTTTCTGCCTGCGCCGATGATGCCGACTCGGACTGTTTCTGATGCCACTTAATTTGCTCCTTGCTATTTAGGCAGCAGGCGTTTCGGATTTCTTCTTACGAGATGTACAGAAATTCGCATATTTCACACCTTGCTTCAACCGTTTTTCCTGCCGCCGCATCACAAATTCTTTATAGGTCTCCAGGTCACCAAAGATGGCGACGAGACGTGCCTTGGCCTGTCGAATGTCTTCCACTGGATTTTTACACATTAGAGTTCTTCCATTATCGCTTTTGGTGAGTCAACGTGAGGTGGTGAATAATAGGGTTATTTAGTTCTCCATATTTTTGGTTATTCTTGAATGTCCCTCTTGCTTGTAGGAGCGAGCTCCGCTCGCGACTTTTTGACGAAAATGTGCAAAAACCCTAAAACTAAATAACCCTGGCGTGTCACGTTATCGTGATACGCTTTATTTTTTACTGATAAGAAATAAAATACTTATTTCTTATCAGATGGTTTTTCAACAGGTTTGGTAGGTTCTATATTAGGCTTGCTATCAGGTAATACTTTGCCTGGTAAAACTATAATTTCAGGCGGATTTTGTGGGCGTTTCTCTCTATCTGGAACCATAGGTTTACTCTTATTGGGCGTATCCGCTCGTGATCGGCTATTTGGTTTCTGGTTTTTCACAATAGGCCTCCATTTAATTGACCTGATTAATAAAATTATCTTGATTTAATATAATAAATAACGAAGTTAGTATCAGGGCTGCAATATAGAGTATGACTGAAAAAAATCTAAGACGATCAACACACACTGAAAATATATTTTTTTCACCTAATACACTGGTATCTCCTAACAAGTAATATTTTACAATACGTTCTCTCTGAAATCGCAACGCTTTTTTTGCAGGCGAATACGATACCAGATTTAGAACAATTGCAGCCATAAAACAAAACCATGAACTAAACAGCACCCAATTATTTGATGATGTTGATAAATTGATAATACCTTTAATAAATGCAATAGAAAAACCTAATCCAGCACTTGAAAGTGTAAATAAATATTTGTCAACTTGTTCATAAAGCGAAAACTCTCGTTTAGATACCTCTTTCTGCATTTCAATATAGGTATTAAATGTTCTGTCATCAATTTCATGTTCAGATTCATGTTCAGAATTCATAAAGATACTTACCTTGCAGTTTTTAAGTTGTTACGGTATAACATATAACCCCCGTAGTTCAAATGGATTAGAGCAACTCTTTACCGAAGGGTAGGTTATGGGTTCAAGTCCCATCGGGTCTTATATAATACAAGCATGTGCAGGAGTGGTCGAACTGAATTTCTTTGCAAGGAAATAGTCTTTTTGACTCACGGGGGTTCGAATCCCACCCCGCTCTCATACACTTTGTACTATTGTACTCACGTATCAGTATACAATAATTCAATACAGTTTGTCAAGTATAACTCAAGTTGCTACCTATGTAGCGTAAACTTCCACTTTGTGTCATAAGGGCGCAAACTGGAAGTTTACGCTACAGTAGTGTCCAAATAATTATGGATTTTACTATAAAGCCTACACTCCGCACTTGTTTTGACACATTTTGGTATTTTTACGACAAACCCGCGTTACGAAAGGATTCGCACAGGATAGGGAAGATTTGGAGTTGTGAATTAAGAGTCCATTTTCCACTTGTCTTTTTTCCGGTTCACCTGAAATTGCTTACTCAATGTAGGGACCACGCAGGTTTGAGAAATAAATACCGAAAATCGGAATCAGAAGTGCGGAGTGTAGGATAAAGGTTCTTGATGGATTAGTTTTTATTTCAGTTCTTCATCAGCTTTAGTCAACAAAAGAATATTTGATGCAGTTAGGTGAAGCGCGTAAGCTGCAAGGTACTCCGGAACATCAATTTTTTCTGGTCCCTGCCCATGTCCCGCCTCGCGATTTCGGACAGTAGGAAGCCCAGATACCAATGTGCTTTTCAACGCTGAAAAGTGTGATTCCAAGTAAGTTGGAATCAATTCATTGTCAAATACGATATCAATTAGATCCTTAGCAGTATGTCTTTTTTCATCGTAGTGCCATCCTCTCTTTTTACAAATTCCCTTAAGACAACTCTCAAATGCTTTGAGACAGTCATTCATACATTCCTTGTATCTGTGCTTTCGGTAATGTTGGTGTGCATTCAAGAATTCCTCATTTGCTCCTTTATACATTGGATCAGAAAGGAATTTCAACGTGGGTCTTACCGCTTCGGAATGAATAAGCTGAGAATCTACTCGGATTATTTGACCAGATTCATATTGATACCCTACACCATGTTCGCGAAATCGATTATTTAGTTCATTAATCGCTTTATCAGGTGGTATATATGGTGAAAAGAGTCTGGTATCATCCAAAACCTCCGGATCAAAACATCGAAACGAGAACTCAATGACATCAATCACCTTTTCTGTTTCTTTTGTGTCCAGGAAAAAATTAATGACCTTCTCAAATGGTTTTTCCTCTTTACCAAGGCTAAACATCCCATACTCACGACACAATGTTTTGTGAATAAACCTATATACTTCATAAGCATTATTGGAATTCCCCCAGTAATCATATTCAACTTGCCCCCAAACATCACTCCAAATGTGAATAATTTGAATCCGTAATTCCGTAGGAATGGTTTCGCACTGGTACACATCAGGAACCTCGCCGCGAATTCGCTTCTGACGTTTTGAAAAAAGTTCATAAAATTTCATATTGTTTCCTTTCTTCGTTCTATAAACATTCTATTTTACAAGACTACTCTGCATCCAACTCAACCTTCGATTTCTTCCCACCGTGGATACTCGGTTCCTTGCACAACATTTTCCGAAGTAGATCAAGCCCTTCATGCACATCCGGACGCTCCGATTCCGTGATGCCAAGTACCTCTGATAACAATAACCGATCAAGCTCCTGGCGCACCGGGTCCTCATCCATCTGATTAAATGGTAACATCTTCTTATGTTTAAGTTGATTGAAAATCCGCTCCGCATTTGCCAATGCATCATCAGAGAGTTCTCGTACATCTAACGTAGACATTGATTCTAAAGAAGCTTTTGAACCTCTGCCTCGCCCTGAGTGCTGCTTGCTGGAACTAAGCCAGTAGCACAAGAATCCTAACGTGGAATTGCCCCATAGAGTCCAAACATGATCATAAACTCTCTTTTCTTTAAAAACGATGTTGGGAATTGAATCAACACCGATAGTGTCTTGTTCTGTGAACATCACAGCAAGTGAGTGCGAATTGAAACCCATATCTCTGTTAAAGTGAACTCTACCATTTAGTTTTATTATCTTCTGTGCTTTATCTCTCGCATGCTGGCGTATAAACGCATGGGAATCGGGAGAAACAACTGTTGCACGTTGTGTTTTGCAATCTACTTTCCACAAGCATGGGTATTCAGCGGTATCAGGACATCCTTTTTCAACGTCAAATGCCCCCCGCTTTCCTTGATCGTGAATATCTCGGTGATCTGCTCCGGTTCTAGCAATTTCTGAAACTTGGCAGATTGAGACATTAATAGCAGTTTTCTGTCGAGGGAGTTGCAAGACTCCATTTGCAAGTTGGTATGCAGATTGAACCACAGTCAAGTCTTTGATGCGTGACACAGGCCATCCAATCTCACCAGATGCCAAGGGGGCGGAGATGGCATGCCCGATAACATCATTACCGATGCAGATAGAATTGCCTCTATTAGTGCCATCTTCAAGCTTACGGATATCCTTAAATTCGTGGATAGTCATGGCAATTTCCAAAGCTTCTAGTTCGCCATCAGGACACCGCGTAAGGCACACGAACGTCGCTCGCCCTGTGTTTTTTGACTTTCCTTTCGTAGCGATAATAAGACACTCTGCCATGCTAGTATCGGCTGAGAATGCACACCTCTCAATGTTCGCATCGGCAATGGTGATCACTATTACGTTGTGATATTCATTCGACCACAATTTCCGAACTTTATACCAACTGTTTCCTACAATAGTTGTCAATGGCAACACAAATGCCATTTTGCCGTTCCGTTTCAGCATCCTATCTGCTAGATCAACAAAGTCAGGACCAAGCCCAGGGTTATTGCCCCTAAGCGGACATTTTTGTGCCTTACGCGCTGCTCGCATTGCCGCTGCTTCCTTCTTATCAGCGAAAATACTCTTGGGAAGGTTAGAATTGCTATCAGCACCACCTCGTGTATAGGGTGGGTTCTGAATAACGATGTCAAATTCACCATGTCTGAACGCACCTCTCATGTCAGTGATTTCTGTGCCTTGTCCTGTGGCGGTTTCCGTTGTGCTGAGGTATAACGGTAGCGTTCCTGAAGGATCACTGAGGAGGTTAAGCGCGCCGATGGCGTAAAGCCCATCCGCGCGAGGGGTGCCGTAGGGCATTGTGTGAATGCGTGTGCCTCCGATGCGGACATCAGGATAGGTACTCGCAATAATAGACGCTGTCAGGTGCGCAGCGTTCGGCAAAATGTCACATCCTACAAGATTATTCTCCATCATGTACTGATGGATGTCTTCCCCTTTACCACCTGCCTGCTCGTGGAGCATCAACAATCTTTGATAAACGCCATTGAGGAGTGAACCGGTGCCATAGGCAAAATCTGCGATTTTCAGTTTTTTTGGATCGCGGTTGAGTTCCGGTAACGCGAGGGCACAAAGCAGTGCAGAGGATTCGGGTCGGGTATAGTTCGCTTTGAGAATTTTCCGATTGTCAATAAGTTTCTGGAACACAATTCCTGCTAGTTCATGTTCTTGTGCAAGTCCCATCTTTTCCAATTCGCGGGCAGTATCTCGCAGCACACTCAAAATCTCACCGACGAGTTTATCATCGGCGGCGAGCGTATCGACGATATTATAAGCGACGTTGAAAATCGGGGCATAGTTAACCTTTTGGATTTCTCGCCATGCGCGGAGGATTTCGTCTGAATCAAGTTGTCCGTACTCAGCGGTAAGTTCACTGAGCGATGGAACATTTTCCAAGTCTGGCTTGCGTGCAAGGGAACTCTGAAATACAAGAGCATTGCTGATGATCAACATTGCCATCTGCGTTGTTTGGTCCCCGGGTTCTTGGACAAGGAGTTCACCTATTCTTTTGCCAATGTGGGGTCGGTGTTCAATCACGTTATTGACAATAACAGCGGCACGATGGATGCCGTTTTCCAGCACTTCGGCTGCTTGTTCAATTTTGGTGATGGGTGTAGCACCAATGCGAATTGCGGTTGCAATGTCGGCAATGCTGCCGTGAAGCCAACCTTTTTTCGGGAATCTCTGTGGTTCATCAACGTTGAGAAGGGCATACGCGAAGTCTTTTTCGGTCTCTAGATTCTTATGGATTTCACTTCGTGCTATCGTGCGGAATCTGTAGGGAAGGCGGATCACTATTGCACTAGTGAGCGTTTCCAATGTCATAGCGAGTGTCTTGCCTAAGTACTGCTCAAGTACCTGCTTTTCACCTGTTTCATTGGGACCACGCTTGTAGTCGATCTTCACCTCAACCGCCATCGGGTATCGTTCAACTGTACGGATAATTGCGTCGGGTTTTCCTTGATTCTCGACGAGTGGATTCGTGGTCTGTTCGTGAATACTCCATGTTGTACTCATGGGCATCAGGATCTCAACAAATAGGGTAGTGATGGTGTCTTCGCTGTTGGTATGTTGGTGATTCATGCTTTCTCTTAACCTCGGTACGACATTGCTTTCGTTTCATTTTATTATAGCGTGTTTAGCAAATAGAGTCAACTGAATTAGGACTGATACCAGGGCTATTTAGTTCTCCGAATATTTAGATTTTCAATCTAAGACTTTCCGCTGTCCGAGCGATCTCCGAATCGCGACTTTTCGTCTAAAATGGACAAAAAGCCTAAAACTAAATAACCCTAGACTGATACCAAATTAACTTGATTCGAAGTTTTCCGATAAAGTTAGCATTGCAAGGCACGGGGACCTCGCGCTGCAAATCCCGTTAATTGGGTATAATACCCAATTAACTTGATTAGAAGTTTTCTCATAGCGTTTAGCATTGCGAGGCACGGGGACCTCGCACTACAGATCGGGGTAATTCGGTATAAGGGGTGTGTAAAGTTTTTGTCACATCTGTTCAATGGACCAAGAAAACTTCACTTTTTTTTATTGTAGGACAGAATCAACGCAGCGTGTGGGTTTGGCACGCTGCGGGGTCTCTGTGTCCCGACAGGCTTCTTGTCTGAACCAGGATTTTCAGGATTAGCGGATTTTCAGGATTAGCAGCTTCTCATCTATATGTTTTTTCTCAAGATAGATAGCAATGTTTATCTGCCCCAAAACATTTATAGCCTAAACAATCCTATAAATCTGGCAATCCTGCTAATCCTGGTTCAGACAATTAACAAAAACTTTACACACCCTATAATATTTTGGTATTCCCATTCAGGCAAGCGTGCAAGAGGCGTGTGAATTGCGATTAAACGCGTTTTTTGCTAATGATAGACGATCATTCAGAAATTGTATTATATCCGAAAAACCACTAAACCAAATTGACACATAAGGGTAGAGTGTAAGGGAAACTCAACAAATTGACTAATCCGCTCAACATAGGGCAATCCGCATAATCCGCTATTCAGATGACAAAATACCTACATTTCGATCAGCAACACCTACTATTCAGATTGCAGCTTTAGGAGTGTGCTTCGCGCATGCATACGGGTATCTTTTTTATTTGCATACAAATCTTGTTCAATCAAATGCACACCTGACTTATCCCCAAGATACGCAAGTTCATACGCTGCACCGCGTCTAACAACAGGAATATCGTGTTCAATCAACTCTTTAAGACCATCCAATGTCACCGCTTTTTCAATAATATCTGCCCAATTTGCAGCAAGGGATGGTGAATCGTTATTATTGTAAAATCCTTGAACTGTCAAAGCGTTTTGGTGTTCCCAACTCCGTTGCTTGATTTTCGAGGGTTGTTGCAATGTACGAATCATCTCAGCACCTTTCTCACGTTCCTCTTTATTGTAATGGATTAATTTTCGCTTCGCAAGTTCTGTGCACCATTTAACAGTCTTATCATCACCAAGTTGTTTAAGTGCAAGAGCGGCTTCTGGTAACCCATTGATTGCAATCTGTTGTAACGGCTTAAATGCTCGATCATCTCCCAGTTCCGTTAAAACCTTTATTGCTCCTCTATCGGGTAGCATTTCAATGTACTTTAGGACTAACTCATCATTTTTTAGTTTAGACACTTTTCTTGTCAATCCTTGTGCCACAGAATTAGGTGTATACCCACTATAGTAATCCAAAGGTATCAATGGACGTATTTTTAGTTTAGGAAATAGTCCAGATTTATTCAATTCGCTGAGTTGATGATAGGTTTTACCCATATCATCAAACCCGCCAGCATCAAAACGTTCGAGCAACGCGTCAACTTGATCAGTTGTAGGCGGTTCGATATTGATATGAACTTTGGAACTGATTCTATAGGGCCACGCAATAAAGCCCCATCTAGTACCGCTATCCCATGGAATAATGTGTAGATTAACGGTGTACCTTCCAGTTTGATGAAGCCAGTGTGTTCCTTGAGAAATAGAAATTGTATCGGTTAATTCATCACCAGGACGTAGCGTTTTGTAGTCTTCAGGTCTTGGTCCAAAGAAATCCGCGTGTAACCCTATATATCTTGCGCGGGTGCCATCAGGGTGCAGAATCTCTAACCGTTCTGTTAAACGGATATTTGGCATTATTGAAATCTTAATAGGATGGTTACTCACATTTATGAGGCGATAGGTCAACTTTATAGGTTCCTCATAATCATATTTCTGTTTGTCCGGTTCGATTTCCAGTTTTAACTGTGTCTTCCCTGAGAGAACGTCTAAAACCAAGTGCGCGGCGTTGCGTATATTTTCATCAGGGTCTTGTGTGAGTCGTTTCAAAGTGGGTGCGGCATCGGTAAGTTTCAACTGATGAATGATGTCAAAGATCAAGAATTTAACCTTTGGGTTGGAATCAGCGAGTAATTGCGGTATATATTTAGATATTTCTTCTTTCCATAAGCCGCCAAACTGTGCGAGATCTCCAATAGCATAGTAACGAAGTGGAGATGATTTATCCAGTGCAAATGCAGCGACGGCATCAACTGCCTCCTTTTTGTTAAAACTCGTTAAGGCATTCAATACTGCTGCATCTGGTTTTTGCTGAGTAACACGCATTAACATTTCAAATCCTTCATCTCCCATATTCAGCAAAGCATGGACTATGGCGGATCTTAAATCGGCATCCTTTTTTTGATCAGAATCACCAATTTCAAGATATATTTTTCCGATGATTGGGACGAGTTTTGGATCGCGTACTTCACGAAGCACACGGAAAATGGATTGACGCACATCTTTGGATTCAGTTTGGTTTAGTACTTCTAACAATGCCTGCAGTCTTGCCGGTCCAGATTGAGACAGCGCGCTAATAACTTTATGAGATATGCTATTTGAAAAACGTTTTCCAAGATATGAGTTGGGATCAATAACTTCCATTAATATCGGAATTGTTCGCACATCATCAATTCGAGCAAGATTTTCAATAACTTGTTGTTTTGACATTAGATCTACTACATTGTCAGAGAATTTAAGAAGGTTAAGTAGTGCTGGCACAGCACGTTTATCATTGAAATCAGCAAGTCCATATACTGCAAACCTTCGCCTTTCTGGTGATATTTTTGGATTTTCCAGCATTTCAACAAGAAATGGAATGACTCGTTCATCCTTAAGACCCAATAGCACTGCAATCACTATCCTTTTTGTCACCGCATCTGCATTAAGATGCTTTCCCATCAGTCTTTTTGTATATTCGGCATCAATGGCAGCTATTGTCCAAGCTGCCTTGTAACGGACCCAATTATCGGTGCCGTGTAAAAAAACTACTGTGAGTGCAGACAAAGCGGGAGGATGTGGATAGTATTGCTGTAAGCAATGTATTGCACGTTCACGCACTTGACGATCTTCGTTTGTGATGTTCTTGATAAGGAATGGAAGTGCCTCATCACCCATGAGGTAAAGGTCATAGACCAACTTGTAATCATCCCGATGGCTTGATGTACGGAATTTTTCAAGGATTTCAGGATTAGCTTGAACTGATCCGCATAATGAGACAATTAATAGACAAATTATCCACTTTGTTATGAGTTCCATTGTTGCCTCCTTATATACGTTGCTTGATCCATTATAGCAGATATAGAGTGAGGTATCAAACATTTTTGAACTCACGTTACATATATAATCCGTAGTATTTAGAAAATTATTGACAAAAATTTTCATATTTGCCATAATAATGGCAACTTATATGATAATGGTGGCGGTGGTAGTAACATTGATTGGTTTGGCGGTATAATTGACGAAGTCGTTGTCTACGGTTCGGCTTTTGATAACGCGGATTTTGCGAATCTTACACAACCATTAAGTGTTGAACCGCAAGGAAAATTTACTACAACTTGGGCGAATCTGAAAGCCCAACGAACCCACAATTAGGTTTATCAGGACTTGCGCAATTTGTGTCTGTAATGGTTAAGTTTTTCTCTATTTTAGGTGTGTTGCTCATGTTGGTAGCAGTAACAAGTTACGCTGCGAAAGATGAAGCCACTGTTAAAGCAATCTGGAACTTTGATGAAGGTGATGCCGCAGATTCCTCCGGTAACGATGTGAACGGGACATTAGTCGGTGAACCGGAAGTTGTAGATGGTATCGTTGGAAAAGCACTACAGTTTGATGGTGTAGACGATGGCGTGAAACTCCCAGATGAAGAAGGTCTCAATACAGGTGGACCTTTTACTGATCGAACGATTGCTGCTTACTTCAAATGTGATGATGTTAGCATTCCAGAGCAAAAGCAAACGATTTTTGAAGAAGGTGGACGTTCACGAGGTTTGGTTCTCTACGTCTTTGAGAGCAAAGTTTATGTTGCTGCTTGGAACCGTGCTGAATACAATTGGGCAGGCGCGTGGCCCTCAGTCGAAGTTGCTTCAGAGAAATGGTATCACGTTGCGCTGGTGATCCGTGAGGGTAACAACGCAGTTGAAGCAGATAAATTTGAGATGTGGCTTAATGGTGAAATGGTTGCCAGTGAACCTGGCGGACAGGTATTTGGACACGGTGCTGATATTGGGATCGCGCATACGAATGGTGATACTTTTTTTCATGATGAAGATGGGGCAGGCACCAATATGCACTTTTTGGGTGGTATCATTGATGAAGTCATAGTTTATAACTCCGCATTTGATGAGGCTGATTTCGCAGAAGTAGTTGCAAGTGTGGAACCGCAAGGTAAATATACAACTACATGGGGCGCGCTTAAAACACAAAGGACGAAGCGGTAAGAGCGCAACATACTTTCAAACTTGTGTGTAAACTCACGCTATCTCTCTTCTGAAGCATGGTAGTTTTCTGACTACCGTGCTTCTTTGTTAACTATGCGAAATTTACACTGTTATTGCCAAAATGACACAATTCGTGCCACATGTGTGCCATCTGTACTTCAGTTGTTCCGAATCATACCAAATTAACTTGATTAGAAGTCTTTTGATATAGTACACCGTTGTGAGGCACGGGGACCTCGCGCTACAAATCGGGTTAATTGGGTATCAGATGTAGTGCAAGGTCCCTGTGCCTCAACCCTGCCAAAACTAACAGACAATAATTGGCATAAATATTGCTCTCAATATAATACCATATTAACTTGACTTGAAGACTTCTGATAAAGTCGGCATTGCGAGGAGGACCCAGAGACCTCGCGCTACAAATCGGGGTAATTGGGTATTATACCATTTCTGATTATATATCTCCCATTTGTAGCACAAACTGTTAGTTTGTGCTGTCCTGAACCGCATTTCATAAAAACCGGTAATGCGACATGAATTTTCAGAAATGGTATTACATTCTAGCTGTGACAGAACTGACCGATTTTCAATATGTAGCAACTTGGGTTAATATAGAAGAATATCCCAAGGAGAATAAAGTGATAGCACCCACTACCTAAAAGTAGGGGCTTCGGTTTCATCGCAACTGCGGTCTTCTCTAAGAGATTACCGTCTTATTATCGCTCCACCAGCAGGCAATTCCCCTATATCCTGAAAAGAAGTGGATAGAGGGCATATCGTGCAAGAAACATTCACGGCTATCCCTGCCTGCAAAATAGAAAAAGGGTGGTAGCAGCGATCTGCATGGCAGCTTTCACCCTGCCTCCGAAACTTATGGACTGCTACCGATGATGTTGGACAAGGTCTCACTTCAACTTGCTACAAACCATTCCAAAGGTTAGGATAGGACACTGCCAAGAAGCAGCGTTGGAATTCCTATCCAGCAAGTTAATAAAATTATACCACAATTTAGACAGAATGTCAAATCTTTTTTACCATAAAAACAGTAGCCCGCCTACATCCCGCAAGCTCAAGCATGGGGTCTTGGCGGGAAGAGTGATAAAATGAGATTAGATAGACTTACAATTAAAGCACAAGAGGCACTACAAGCAGCACAAACATTAGCAAGTGAAGCACAAAATCCAGAACTCGGTGTTGAGCATCTGATGCTTTCCCTTATTAAACAGACAGATGGAATAGTCACGCCTATTTTCCAAAAATTAGGGGTAGATACCCAAGAAATTACATCCGCACTTGAGGGTGTCTTACAGAAATCACCTAAAGTTCAAGGCGTGAGTTCGGAACTACACATCTCCAGATCCTTACAATCTGTTCTTGAAACTGCCCTTAAAGAAGCGGCAACACTCAAAGATGAGTATGTTAGTACTGAACATCTTCTAATCGCTTGTACGGAATCAAAACAGAGCGAAGTCGGTCAAATCTTACATGATGCAGGTGTTACGAAAGGTGATAGCACCCACAAGCTAAAGCATGGGGCTTCGGCTTCGTAGACAATAGCGGTTTTCCCGAAGGTCAACCGTCTTACGTTGTCTCCACCAGCAGGCGATTCCCCGTCGCGTGAATTAAATTGCTTCGGGCATATCAAGCAAAATCTTGGCTATCCCCGCCTGCCTCTATCCAAAAGGATAGAAAAGTTCAAAAGTGGGCAGCAATACAACATGCAGACTTTCACCTCTGCTCCGAAACTTACGCGGAAACTGCCCAAATACTTTTAGAGTGGTATTGACACTTAGCACTTTTTGACTACTTCTGACAGTAGCGGACACCTCCTGCACAGGTAGTGCAGGGTCAGAACGGTGTCCAAAGTGTTAGTAATATTATACCACATTTTAAGGCGAAAGTCAAATCTTTTTTGACTTTCAAATGCAACGCCCGTCTACATCCCGCAAGCTAAAGCATGGGGTCTTGACAGGGGAGTGATAAAATTCTAAAAGCACTCGTTGATATTCGCGGCACACAACGCATAACTGATCAAAATCCGGAGGACAAATACCAAGCACTCACCCGATTTGGCAGAGAACTTACACAAGAAGCGATGTCAGGGAAGCTTGATCCGGTAATTGGTAGAGATGACGAAATTCGACGTGTGATGCAAGTGTTATCCCGTAGGCGTAAAAATAATCCAGTGCTTATCGGTGAACCTGGGGTCGGGAAAACAGCAATTGTTGAGGGACTGGCACAGCGCATAGCGGATGGTGACGTCCCAGAAAGTCTGCGTGAGAAACGACTCATCGCGCTTGATTTAGGTGCACTGATCGCAGGGAGTAAATATCGTGGTGAATTTGAGGATCGACTCAAAGCGGTTCTTGCTGATGTTGAACAATCTGAAGGACAGGTTGTCCTCTTTATTGATGAACTCCATACGATTGTCGGTGCGGGTGCTGCGGAAGGAGCGGTGGATGCGTCTAATATGTTGAAACCTGCATTGGCACGCGGTGAATTACGCTGTATCGGTGCAACGACACTTGATGAGTATCGTAAATATATTGAAAAAGATGCTGCCCTTGAACGTCGATTCCAACCTGTACAAGTTCAGGAACCCTCCGTTGAAGGGACAATAGCGATTCTTCGTGGTTTAAAAGAAAAGTATGAGACACATCACGGTGTTCAGATACAGGACAATGCAATCGTCGCTGCTGCCACGTTCTCAAAACGGTATATTTCTGATCGCTTTCTACCAGATAAAGCAGTTGATTTAGTTAATGAAGCAGCGTCACGTTTGCGGATTGAAATTGACAGTGTGCCAGAGGAAATTGACGAAGTAGAACGTCGTATTATCCAACTACAAATTGAACAGCAGGCACTCAAAAAAGAGGAAGATGATGCGTCAAAACAACGTTTAGAAAACCTAAATGCTGATCTTGCTGAATTAAAAGAGAAAGCGAATGCACTCAAAGCAAGTTGGCAGAATGAGAAAGCACACCTGATACAGATTCGGGAGTTGATGGAACAAATTGAGGAACTACGTACTGAATCTGAACAAGCGAAACGCATAGGTAACCTTGCAAAAGCGTCAGAACTTGAATACGGAAAAATACCTGCGCTTGAATCACAACTCAATACCTTGCGAGAGACGGCTGAAACGGTTGCCAACGGTACACACATGCTAAAGGAATATGTGAGCGCGGAAGATATTGCTGAGATTGTTGCGAAATGGACAGGTATTCCGGTTTTCCGACTGATGGAAGGCGAAACACAAAAACTGCTTCACATGGAAGAACGACTTTGTGAACAAGTGATCGGACAGGATGAGGCGGTTTCAGCTGTCTCTAACGCCATTCGTCGTTCCCGTGTTGGTCTCGGTGACCCAGAACGACCACTCGGTTCATTCCTTTTCATGGGACCCACGGGTGTTGGTAAAACACACCTTGCAAAATCTCTCGCTGAATTTCTGTTCGACGATGTGAACGCAATGGTACGCATTGACATGAGCGAATATATGGAGAAGCACACCGTCTCACGGCTTATCGGTGCACCGCCAGGATATGTTGGTTATGATGAAGGTGGACAGTTAACAGAAGCTGTCAGACGACACCCTTATTGTGTTATTCTACTTGACGAAGTTGAAAAGGCGCACCCAGAGGTATTCAATGTCTTACTCCAGATGCTTGATGATGGCAGGATGACAGATGGGCAGGGGCGCACGGTGGATTTCAAAAATACGGTCGTCATCATGACATCTAACATTGGCAGTCAGTGGATTAGTACCACACATCTCGCCACAGAAGAAATTCAGCAGAAGGTAATGGAGGCTTTGCAAACCCATTTCCCACCGGAATTCCTCAACCGTGTTGATGACCTAATCATCTTTGATCGTCTTGGAATTGATGAATTGAAGCAGATTGTCACACTTGAATTGTTAAAACTAAGTGTCCGCTTTGCAGAAAAGGATATGACACTTACGTTGTCTGAGCCGGCGAAAGAAGAATTAGTGAACCGCGGGTTTGATGCGGTGTACGGTGCAAGACCGCTTCGGCGTACCCTCCAACGCGATATCCTCAACCCATTGGCTATTGATATACTTGAAGGCAACTTCCATGATGGTGATGCTGTTGATGTTGATTTCACGGATGGTGAATTCGTTTTTCAAAAGAGGTAATTGAACGTGGGTTCAATAGGTCTTATGCAAATCCGTTTCTGTCTTAATTCTGAAAAAAATTGACATTGGTACAGTTTTAATGAGATTCTATTTTAGTCTTGCATTTCACGGAGAAATAAACTATGGAACACCCGAATTGGACTGAAGCGGATTCGCGCAGAGCCAAACATATCTGGGCGGAATATCAGAAACAGCACGATATAACTGGACGCATTGGACAGACAGTTGGCATTGATCCGAAAAGTGAACGGATTTGGTTCGGGGACTCTGCACTTGAAATTGTTCAGCAACGCCTTGCTGAAGGCTTAACCTCTCTTCTTTTTTTTGAACGAGTCGGTTATGCATCCTACTTGCGCAAAGGTGGACGTTGATGATCCACGGAACAGTATCAGATGCGGGTGTTCCAATAATTATAGATTGATTTCGTCAGACAAACTGTTGTTTTGGAAAGGGTTTCTCTATGGTAGTTGCTTAATATTTAACGTGAACTCGGTATAAGCCTGCTTTCACGAGTTCGCGGATATTTTTCCACTGATTCCCCCTGTTTGAGGGTTTAGGAGGTCCGAAACAGGTAAAAACATCCTCCTATCTATACCGAAACTCACGTTATTTCGGACACCGAGTTAAGGTAACGTTTGCCATAGTCAAATATCTTCTAGGTTATTTAGCTGCAGTTTCCATCAGGACCTGTTGCGACTTTGCCATCGCATCTTCTGCTTCCTGAATCATCCCTTTGCGTTGGTAACAGATAGATAAACTGGTATATGCAAGCGGATCGTTCGGATTGATTTCAATCGCTTTTTGGACAGCCTCAATGGCTTCATCATATTGGCTTATTCGTTCATACGCATGTCCTAATCCGAGATACCCTTCAATATAGTCTGGATATGCCTCAATGAGTTCCTTGAAAGCAGTAACAGCTGCCCCCAAATCATTGTCTGCAAAATGCGTAAGTGCTGCATCATAAAGTTCTTCTTGTGTTGACATTTTTTCTTCCTTACAAATTTTGAATCCATTTTAACAGAAACACGACTGAAAGTCAATTGGATTTTGGCAGAATTAAAATATCAATTTGACATTTTCTGTGAGTTATGTTAAAATAAAGGAAATCAGGAGGTGTAGCTGCTATGGCGTATTATATTACTGACGAATGTATCGGATGCATGGCATGTTTGACGAACTGTCCTGTCGATGCAATTACCGGCGACAGAAACATGCTGCACATCATTGACCCAAATATCTGTATTGACTGTACCGCGTGTGGTATGGTGTGTCCGGTAGAAGCAATCCGTGACCAATTTGGTGAGGTGTGTAAATTTATTCGGCGTCCGACACATAGACCTATTGCTGTTATTTATGAAGAACTCTGTTCTGGGTGCGATTTCTGTGTCCATATCTGTCCTTGGGATTGTCTTGAACTGAAAGACCCAGAGACAGGTGAACACGCTGAAAGTTTCTTCGGTATCTGTGAATTGGTCAAACCTAAGGATTGTGTTGGCTGCAAGTTGTGTGAAGAAGTATGCATCAAAGATGCTATCCGTGTTGAATCACTTGTGTTATTAGAACTCGCTGAAGCCGCAGATTAACTTTCATTCAATTTCAAAATGGTTTCCACACCGTTTAATAATCAAAATTTAGTTATAGTCATTTCCGGTCCTTCTGGATGTGGTAAAAGCACTGTAGTTAAGGCATTGTGTGAGGCAGACGATACCTATCGCCTCTCAATATCTGCGACAACCCGAACAGCACGACCTAAAGAAGTTGACGGGGTTAATTACCACTTTTTAACACACGCACAATTTGAGGATCAGATTGAACAAAATGCTTTCTTAGAGTGGGCAAAATACCGAGAAAACTACTATGGAACACCGAAATCCGAAATTGCCGCAGCGCGTCAAGAAGGAAAAGATACGATTTTAGAAATTGAGGTAAACGGTGCGCTGCAAGTCAGACAATATAACCTCACTCCGGCAAGAAGCATCCTGATTTTTCTCGTTCCATCATCGTTTGCAATTTTAGAAAAAAGGCTACGCGGCAGAAAAACCGAATCAGAGACTGAACTTACAAATAGATTAGAGATAGCCAAAACAGAATTGAGCCAGATAACGCATTATGATTATTGCGTTATCAACCCAGAAAATAAACTGGAACAGGCGGTTCACCAAATTCAGGCGATTATCTCTGCAGAACGGTGTCGTATAAATCCTGAACAGACATCAGCGTTTGTTGAATCTTTTGGTATTCCCAGTAGGCAGGATTTATAATCCTGATTCCCATGGAACTTAAAAATCGGACTATTCTATTAGGTGTAACCGGTGGAATTGCTATCCATCGATCACTTGATTATGCAAGCCAATTAGTCAAATGGGGTGCTTCTGTTCACGTGGTAATGACCGAAAACGCCACGCGCTTGGTCAACCCGTTACAATTTCAAGTTCTGTCACGGAATCCCGTGTTGCTTGATCTGTTTGATACAAGTGATGACTGGAAACCCCCACATATTGATCTAGCTGACCGTGCGGACCTTCTCGCCATTGTTCCCGCAACTGCAAACATACTTGGAAAGATGGCAAATGGCATCGCAGATGATGCACTTTCTACCGTCGCAGTATCTGTCCATTGTCCGATTCTCATTGCGCCTGCAATGAACGGACACATGTATCACAACCCATTCGTACAACATAATATAAATGCACTCAGGAAGCAAGGATTCGAATTCATTGAACCTGCAAGCGGTGATCTCGCGTGTGGTTATGAAGGCATAGGTCGGTTGAGTCCAGTTGAGGTGATTCTCGAACGCACGAGAGAAATTTTGGGGATTCAACAAGATTTTCAGGGCAGACAAATTCTGGTAACAGCAGGGGCTACACGGGAATACCTTGATCCTGTTAGGTTCATCACAAACGGTTCAAGCGGAAAGATGGGATATGCACTTGCAGAAGCAGCAGCACGACGAGGGGCAGCTGTCCAATTGGTTAGTGGACATGCAACAGTCCCACCACCACAAGGCATTGAAATCTGCCATGTCAATACGACACAAGAAATGCACGAGGCTGTCCTGCAAAAGTTTGAGGAAACCGATATCGTTGTAATGGCAGCTGCACCTGTTGATTTTCGTCCAGCAGAATTTACGCCACATAAGATCAAGAAAAACAGTGATACATTAACGCTCTCCTTGGAAAAAACCGCTGATACAGCAAAAACGCTTGGAGAATCTAAATCACATCAACTCACCGTCTGTTTCGCTGCTGAAACGAACGATGTGCTTGAAAATGCTAAAGAAAAGTTAATTCACAAAAACTGTGACCTCATTGTAGCAAATGATCTCCTCGCTGAGGGAGCTGGATTTGCTGGTGATACCAATATTGTTACGCTGATTGACAAGACAGGCACCTGTGAACAACTCCCACTCCTATCCAAGCAAGAAGTAGCTAATACAATCTTGGATCGGATCGTGAAGTTGCTGAATAATTAGTATATGCCCGAATGCAAAACAACATCTTTTTCCCTGTCAATTTGAATGTCCGAGGCGCAGGGCTATTTAGTTTTAGACTTTTTGTCCATTTTATCCGAAAAGTCGCGATTCGGAGATCGCTCCTACAGAGGAAAGTCTTAAATAGAAAATCTAAATATTCGGAGAACTAAATAGCCCTGTCCGAGGCGCAATGAATTGCGCGAGGACAAACGCTTTTCTGATAATGATAGATCATCATTCAGAAATGGTATAAGGATCCAGTGTCACCATGAAGCGTATCGCAAAAAATGTGAATCTTGAATCGATGACACTACTACGACAGGCACAAGCATTTCTGAGAACAAACCACACTCGCCCTAAAAAACAATTAGGTCAGCACTTCCTTATTAACCCCGATGTCCTATCTATTATCGTTGACGCTGGTGAAGTGACAAGTAGCGATGTGGTGATCGAAATCGGTGCTGGACTCGGATGTTTAACAGATGCTTTGGCTGCCCGTGCTAAATCTGTCATCGCAGTTGAGATTGATCCACTATTATCTACTGAATTAGAATCCCAATTTTCAACTGATGCAGATGTCCAAATAGTTCACGCTGATATTCTTAAATTGGAGTTATCATCCCTTTTTCCACCCGATACACATCCGAAGATAATCGCGAATCTCCCGTATGGAATAACTTCACCAATTTTATGGAAACTTTTGGAACACGCTGATCAACTCAATATTTGTGTTTTAATGATGCAGCGTGAGATAGCGGAACGTATTGTCGCGACACCCGGCGGCAAGGACTACGGTGCATTGACAATTGGTATCTCCTATTATGCAGATACCACCTTAATCGAGAAATTGTCTCCAGATAACTTTTTCCCAGCACCAAAAGTGGATTCAGCACTGCTGAAACTAACGATGCGTGATAAACCGAAAGTCGAAGTGAACGATGAAGATCACTTTTTTAGAGTTGTTAGGGAGGCATTTCGGGGAAGGCGAAAAATGCTCAAAAATTCGTTGAGTCGATTTGCATCGGCGGAAAGACTGAGCGCGGTGTTTACCGAATTAGACATTGCACCACAAAGACGTGCTGAGACGTTAGATATTTCAGAATTTGCTGCTTTGGCTAACTTGTTACAACTGGATGTCTAAATGCAGGAGCTGCCAATGGACGATCTTCCAAACCGAATCTTCTCGACGAAATTCGAAAACACACCTTGCCTCAAGATGTCTGAGGTTCTTGTCTTCAGCTTTTTCAGAATCTACATCCAACAATAGCTGAATTGACGCTTTTCTTGCATGGGTTATATCCATGTCTCTGTCTTTGAAGACAAAATCGAGCCAAGAATATGTTTCAAAAAGTGTTGTGAAAGATGGGATAACACCTTCGTAATTCGGAGGAACGACGCCTGAAATAACACCAAAAGTTGTGACAGGATCATCCGCAGCAACGTATGCTTCTGAGAACTGTGATTGGATTGCGTCAATATTCTCCGAGTCCAGACTTTCGATCAGATTGGAAAAGTTTTCAAGGAAAGCGTTTAATTCTTCCTCGTGGTCTTTAAGAGGTGTTAAGGGAACATTTAACGTCAACCGCAGTTGGTTGAGTGTGAAATCATGAGAATTTTCCTGATAATCTGGGTCATGAACAGTTAAGGTCTGTTCCTCTTTATAAGGTATTTCTTGAAAAGTGTAACTTCCATCCATCTCTGTATTTACTTCTAAACCGAATAACCTCACTACTGCCCCAGGAATCGGGTTTTTTGTTATCGCATCAGTGACTCTACCTGATACAGAGCCATATAAAATTGGTTCTGGTTCTACTGCAGGTTCAACAGGTTCTGGTTGAACAGGTAGTTTTGAAGTATCTTCTTCCTCCATTCCACAAGCAAAAAAGACAGTTAGAATGAGTAATATTAGTAAAAAATGATTTTTTGTAAGAAATATTTGCATTTACCTATCCAATTGTGGTATTCTTTAAGTGTTAAATTTACATCAAATTGATACATCAATAAAGGAGGTGTTTAAATTGTCTCGAGTATGTACTTTGTGTGGAAAAAGACCACGAACAGGGAATCAAATCAGTGATTCAGACAGACACACGAAACGTCGTTGGCTTCCAAATCTTCAACGTGTTAGAACTATGACAGAAAACGGACCGCGACGAATTCGAGTCTGCACGTCTTGTATTCGAAGCGGAAAAGTTGCCAAAGTCATTTCCCGCATGTCGTCCGAGGTGTAAATCCTTACATT
Organism: Candidatus Poribacteria bacterium; assembly: GCA_965237835.1. Taxonomy (GTDB): domain Bacteria; phylum Poribacteria; class WGA-4E; order WGA-4E; family WGA-3G; genus MSPOR6. The sequence continues at coordinate 5,557,780 of OZ250160.1, forward strand.
TTTCGGACGACACTCTGCACCCCTTTCAAACTTTTAACAGCGTCCATTACCTCTTTCAACTGTTCAATCCCAGTTACATCCAATGTAAAATGATCTGCAGCTGTGTCATCAATTCTGGTGATATCAGAGGCTTTAAAGTTTCCCTCTCGAATGTTGACGTAGAATTTAGCGATAGCGGTTGTAATTTCACCTAACATCCCAGGTTTGTCGTGGCATTCAACGAATATTTGAGTTGGGTAGTTTGTCCCTTCTACAACGTGCCAATTTACCGCGACGAACCGCTCAGGTTCATCAAGTAGCCGCACACACTCAACCCTATGAACAGAAACACCACGTCCCCGCGTTAGATAACCGACTATATCGTCCCCAGGAATTGGGTTACAGCATTTCATAACTCGTACCATCCCTAAGTCAATACCGTTTTCAAGTTGGATAGTGGGTTCTGCACGCTCCGAGGGTCGTTCTTCTGTCACCACTTCCACTTTTTCTGGTTTCAATCGGTTTACAATCTGTGTGGCAGATTCACTCCCATTACCAATCCGAATACAAAGTTCCTCAACAGTATCAAGTCCGAGTTGATTAGCAATCTCAAGCAGTTTGGGGGATTTCAGATAATCACTTGCATTCAAGTATGATACTTGAAGTTCAGCTTTGAGGAACGTTTTCCCTAATTCAAGTGCATCTGCTCTATCTTTATCACGGAACCAGTGTCGTATTTTGCCTCGTGCGTAGGCAGTTTTCACTATACGGAGCCATGCCCTGCTTGGATTACTTTTTGGGTGGGTAAGGATGCGAATACGGTCGCCATTCTGGAGTGGTTCGCGTATCGGTATAAGTACATTGTTCACCTCTGCCCCACAACAAGTATTCCCGATATCAGTATGGATTTTGTAGGCAAAATCGATTGCTGTGGACCCTACAGGTAGCGCGTGTATGTCACCTTTCGGTGTGAAAACGTAAACCTCATCTTGAAACAGTTCCAGTTTCATTGATTCAATGAATCTTCCCGGAACATCTGGCGTATCTTGAATATCTTGGAGCATCTCCTTATAATTGGCAAAGATGGAAAGTGCTTCCTTGGTTGTCGGTACACCTTCCTTATAACTCCAATGTGCAGCGATGCCGTTTTCAGCGATCTGATGCATCTCTTTACTTCGAATTTGTATCTCAATTGGTTTTCCGTTATCTAAAATGGTGGTATGTAGGGATTGATACCCATTTTTTTTCGGTTGCCCAATCCAATCTCGGACACGATCAGGAAGATAATTCCATCTTAGATGCAACACGCCAAGTGCGTTATAACAATTCCAGTCGTCATCAACAAGCACACGAAGTCCAACCAAATCACAGATATCTTTAAACGGAGTCCCCTTCTGATGCATTTTCTGATAGATGCTATAAATATGTTTAGTTCGACCCCTCACGTTTGCCAAGATGCCGTGTTTCTTCAACTCACTATGAATAGTGGCTTCCATTTTTTTACAATATGCTTGCCGTTCATCAAGTTTTTCATTGAGGAGATCAGCGATTTCTCTATACGTTTCAGGGAGGAGATACTTGAGAGTAAGATCTTCCAGGCGACCCATGATAGACCAAATACCGAGTCGATGTGCAATCGGGGCATAAATTTCCAGAGTCTCTTTAGAAATCCGTTGCTGTTGTTCAGTAGATAAATGTTCCAACGTCTCCATATTGTGAAGCCGGTCAGCGAGTTTAATCAGAATGACGCGCATATCTTCGGCGGTAGCTAATAAAAGTTTTCTGTAAGTATCCGCTTGTCGCTTGCGCTGCCCGCCGCTAAATTTGTACCTACTAATTTTTGTTACACCCTCAACTAAGTGAGCGATATTTTTTCCGAACCGCTCTTCCATCTCAGCACGTGTGATGCCGGTATCTTCTAACACATCATGCATCAAACCAGCACAAATCGTATCCATATCCAATCGCAATTGTGCAAGTATTTCGGCTGTTCTCACACAATGCATAAAATACGGTTCACCAGATTTACGCAGCTGCTTTCTATGTGCACTCTCGGCAAAACTAAAACACGATTTGAGGAAATCAAAATCGGTTTCAGCCTCTGGATTATGTCTCTGAATTTTATTAATTAGGGATTCCACACTCATCTTTTACGCGCTCCCAAATTTGTTGAATGTTTTCATCAAGCTGGAATTTCAGAAACTCTTGACTTTTCTGTTTCAACCATTCACACTTAAGATAGATTTTTGACTTGTCTAGATCACTTTTACGGTATGGTAATAGTTTAACGGATTGCTGCCCTGACTCGGTTTTTCTTTCCAGGAACGCCAATTCTTCAAAAATTGTTAATCCAGTTATGACCGCACGTTCTGAATTCAATCCCAGTGTATCTGTGAGCGTTTCCAAGTCAGTAAAATCTGTGCTGGCTACTTCTTGTAATTTTCGATATAGCACAGTAAGAAACTCTCTGTCAGGGTATGTACTTTCCATCCATTCCGTAAGCAACCCAACATCTGAATCCTTATTGTAGAGTAAATGAACAGATGTTGTATTTTGAGCATTTACTATAGGTGTACATCGCATAAAAAAATCTTTGGGTTGGGCTGCTAAATGGCAGAATACAACATGTTCTACATCAGGTATAGTTTCCAAAGCCGCTGTTGAAAACATAGTAGAAGAAACAACTCCAGCGAATTTGCCACCCTTCAGTTTCTCCAACAGTTCAATCTCTTCTCCCCGTGTGGTTTTCTCATCATGTCTACCAATTACCGATGCTTTTTCAGGAATGAGACGTGTCAACAACTGGTCAATCTTTTCAGTACTTTGTACATAAATTATACAAGATTTATTTTCGTTGAGCAAACCTAAAAGGCAATCCTTTTTATCATGGTTGCGATGGTCAACGATCCTTCCAGAAGATGGTGTATCACTGGGTGGAAATACCACAAGGTTTGGTCCCCGCTCTTGAACGCGAAATTCTTCAAGGATGAGTTGAACAGAACGGGTATTGTTGTACTCATTGATCTCCGGCGAAAATGCAATATCTAATGAGATATTGGGTCTACTGAGTGTCGTTAGGTGTTGGGCTTTCCGCCAACCGATCGCCTTTTTTTGAATTGCCCCGTCACTGACAAACATTGAGAAGTGTTGTTTCTCCTTGCCCATTGCCGAGGGTCTCCCTTTAATTGACACACCCTTACTTACAAAACGAGGCGCGGGATTTTCACCGCCAAAAGGTTCCAATACGTCAAACTGTTCTAAGGTTTCTAACGTTAGAGAGGAGAGATTTGTTTCAAAATCCAATGTGAGTTTGGGATTCAAGTCTTTGTCAGAAAGATTTTCGCATGCAAATTCATTGAAAGCCTTCTTAAACTTAGGAATATTCTCAGTCTTCAGTGTAACCCCTGCTGCAGCTTGGTGTCCTCCGTGTTTAATTAGCAGATGGGAGCAACTGTTCAAACTATCCGCAAGATTCATCCCTTCAATACAACGTCCCGATCCCGTTGCTTCATCCCCATTTATGGCAAGAACAAATATTGGACGGTAATACTGTTCAAGCAACCGTGATGCGACAATACCAACGACACCTTTCGCTCGTTCACCCCATGCAGAACTTGCAACCACCAATGCTTTAGATTGTTCAAAATTATCATCTCTCTTAAGAAGATCAACAGCACTATCCTGAATCTCATTTTCGATATTCTTGCGATCTTGGTTACAAGTATCTAATTTCTTTGCACATTCCTCAGCAATTGTAGTTGATTCTGTCGTTAATAGTTCCACTACAGTTTTTGCAGTGTCAAGTCGTCCAGCTGCATTTAGCCGAGGTCCCAAGCCAAACGAAAGTGACCTTCCCGCGAGCGGTTTGTCTGTTGGAATACCCGCAACATCACAAAGTTTCTGAATACCGATACGACGACGTTTGTTGATTTCTGCCAATCCGAGTCGGCTTAATGTCCGATTCTCACCAGTGAGCGGTGCAATGTCTACAACTGTTCCCAACACAACAAGATCGAGAAGTGTGGTGAGATATGATTTATCATTTATCAATCCCTGCGCAACTTTGAATGCTAATCCGACGCCTGCTAATTCCATATAGGGATATTCATTTCCAGCCACTTTCGGAGAAATAATAGCGTAAGCTGGCGGTGGGTCATTTTCAGGCGGTTGATGGTGATCAGTGAGAATCACATCCATCCCAAGTTCATTTGCATGTTTGATCTCGTCAACTGATGTAATACCACAATCAACCGTAATCATCAACGTACAACCGTTCTTACGAATCTCTTCAATTGCGGCTATATTCAGTCCATACCCTTCAAGATATCGATCTGGAATATAATATTCAACAGGATAATCAATAGCGCGAAATGCATTCACTAAGAGCGCGGTTGCTGTTGTTCCATCGGCGTCATAATCACCATATATACATATCTGCTCATTATTCGTTTTTGCTTTCTGAATTCGCTCAACTGCTTTCTCCATGTCTGCCATGTCAAAAGGAGAATGTAGGTCGGCATAAGTCGGGTGTAGGTAGATTTTCCCTTCCTCAATTGTCTTAATTCCACGATTGACAAGAAGTTGTGCCACCAATGGTGTGATACCGAATTCTGCTGCAAGCGTGAGACTCAAATCAAAATCGGGGTTCTGGTATTGCCATATTTTGGCGGGATGTGGTTTCATAATACTGAAGTCTCTTTTTATGTTCATTTTGCAGCAAGTAGGCAATAATCCATTTCAGTTTATTTGCAGAATGCTGCTTATAAAATAATATAACATGAAAAACTTCGTGATGTCAAAGGAATCTTGATTCATCAAATTCCACTTGATACACTATTCACAACGTGGTATTATTAAAAACAATGGAACATAAAGGCTTTTTTATCACGTTAGAAGGTGTAGAAGGTGCAGGTAAAACAACACAGATACACCGATTAGCAGAAGCACTCGGTGGAACTGTTCTGGTTACCCGCGAACCGGGCGGCACCCCGATTTCAGAACAAATTCGTGATATTTTTTTAACCGCATCCACCATGTCCGCATCAACCGAATTGTTATTGATAGCCGCGGCGCGTGCACAACACGTCACCGAACGTATCCTCCCCGCATTAAATGCAGGACAGATCGTTATCTGCGACCGATTTAGCGATGCTACCGTAGCCTATCAAGGCTATCGCAAAGGAATTGACCTTCAACTTATAGCACAAGTCAACAACATCGCAACAAGGGGATTAACACCTGACGTTACGTTTCTTCTTGACCTGCCGCCAGAAATCGGTCTGCAACGGAAACGGGATTCAGATGAACCCCTCACCCGTCTTGAACATGAAACCCTTGCCTCACACAAAAAAGTAAGAGAGGGGTATTTAGCAGTTGCTGAAGCAGAGCCGCAGCGAGTAAAGTTAATTGACGCTCAACTTGATGCAGACACCATTCACAGCCTTCTCGTGACCGAATCGAATAAAAGAATCCAGCTAAAACAACCGTCTTAAATGACGTATCACATCAGATTGTGTCGGTTCAATTAGAAAATGCAGAACGAAATACTCGGTCATCAAAACAACATAGCACAACTCCAAAACGCAGTAGCGTCAGAACGCGTTGCTGGCGCGTACCTTTTTTCAGGCGAGAAAGGTGTTGGCAAAGAAACTACCGCGCTTTACTTTGCGAATTTAATTCTATGTGAACAAGTTGCTGATGGCACAATGCCTTGTGGAGAGTGTCGTGCATGTCGTAAGATAAAAAGTGGCAACCACCCAGATTTACGTATTATACGTCCTGATGGCGCGCAGATAAAGATTGACCAAATTCGGGAACTTCAACAAAAAATTGCGTATCAACCTCTTGAAGGTCCGCGAAAAATCTATATCTTAGCAAACACCGAAAGGATGAACGACTATGCTGCTAATTCCCTACTCAAGACACTTGAAGAACCACCTGCAGCATCAACGATAATCCTATTGACTGAAAACCTAAAATCTATTCTCCCTACGATCAGATCACGTTGTCAGATTCTGCCCTTTTATCCAATGCCTACTGAAGAATTAACAGCAGCATTAATGGACAGACTTTCAATTGATAGCGATACAGCCTCCGCTGCCGCTATACTATCACGTGGGGTTGTGGGAAAAGCGATTACGCTGATCGAAAAAGGAATTACCGAAATAGGAACTGTGCCAGAAATACTTGAGGAAAGGGACCCGTTAGCTGCCTTCCGATTAGCAGAGCAATTTGGAAAAAATCAGGACAGTTTAGACGAATTGATAACGTGGTATCGCGATCTCCTTCTTCTGCAACAAGGCGCGCCTAAAGAATTAATAACACATACTAACGCTATAGAAAAACTGCAAACACTCGTACCACGCTATCCTCAAATACGACTTCAAAGAGCCATCAAGACCGTTTTTCAAACAAAGACACTGCTACAGCATACTACTGTTACCAAAATGTTTGCGCTTGAGGTTATGTGTCTCAAGCTATTGCAGGGTAGGTAGATTATAGTGAAATTCATAATTAGCGGTTAGAAATCGCACCTACCGGGTTGGGGACCGCTAAATTGACGCTAATGGTTCGGTGAGGAATGCAGATCGCATTTGGGTGAGTACACCGCAAAACCGCCCCTACTAAACGGTGATAACACGAGAAAAGAAATCCTCTATGTCAAACCTACTTAATCATGCACAAGCATTAGAAACCGAAGGACAAGTCGCTGATGCGATCCAAGCCTATGATGACATTATCCGAAGCGAGAACGATTCGGAGACACTTGCGTATGCGAACTTCCGCCTCGGACACATCTATCAGGAATGGGGAGAACTCTTCGCTGCACAGCGTTTTTTATCAAAATCACACCAACTTGATCCTGAAAACACCGACATTCGAGAAGCAGTTGACAATCTTAATCAACACTTCTCTCAAAATAGAGAGGATGTTACCGATCAGATGTCCCGCCAAAACAGTGATCAAATTGTATCCCTCTTTCGTATCGCGACCGGTATCAAACTTTTGGCGATGGATAAGCCGGTGCAAGCATACCCCTTAATGAAAAGCCGAACAAAGATTTTTCCTAATGCTGCTGTCGCAAAACATCTCCTTACAGACATTAGGATTACAGAACAAGAACGTAATTCCGCAATTGAATTTCTAATAGAAAGGGACTGGCTCGTAAACACCGATGCTGAATTATACACAATTGCCGATAGTGGTTTATACGCTTTTTATACTGCGCTTGCCCAATTGCATGTTGATAATTCCGCATATTCGGATGCCATCACCTGTTATGAACAAGCATATTGGCTTGATAATTCGCATCTCGCGCCGTTGTATCAGAAGGTGATCTGTTATGCTGCAATTGAGTCATGGAATGAAGGGATTTCAGTCATCACCGAACTCCCTGCTGAAGTGCCGACAGAGATTGATGCGGTAGGATATTATGCTGCTATTGCACAATGCTATCATCACATTTATCAAGAATCAGGTGCTGATTCGGATAAACAGAAGGTAATTGAAACATGCGAAGCAGTGTTGCGTTTAGACAGAAAAGACAAAGAGATTACAAAACTGCTCGCTTCGTATCAAGGCAAAAAGAGTTGGTGGCGAAGATAATTGTTTGGAGGAGGTTTATGAATCAAAAGGTATGCGAAAACCATTTCAGAAAAATATCTCCATTATCCTGTTGATTGTTGCTCCACACAACTACCCACTGTCCTAATCCAACGGATACAACGAACGGTGGAGAATGCTCACCCTCACTTGTAGAAATAGGCACTCCATCTTCATCCGATAAGAGTTTTCCATCTAAATTAATTCCCTGGCAGTAGATAGCATCTTTGCTCTCCTGACCGAAATCTTCCCTATAATCTAACCAAGCGACAAAGAACTGATTTTCAGCGGTTCTGACGATGGCGGGTTTGTCCTGATGACCACCGGCAGTGCAGAGCGGGACACCATCCTTTTCCCATGCCAACGTCCCGTCGGCACGGATGCGCTGCATATAGAGGTCACCATAGATGTCGCGTTCGTCGCGCCAAACAGCGATAATTCCACCATCTCCATCATTTACGATTGCAGCGTGCCTTTGAACACCATCGGCAGTGCAGATAGGTATGCCTTCGTCCTTCCATAACTTTTTACCATCTGGTGAAATATGTTGCGCGTAAAGTTGGTCGTTGATGAAATTCTCATAGATTTGCCAAACGACTATGATACCACCTTTACCATCGGCAACCACACGAGGTATACCATGCATGCCTTCTACTGGGGTGACTTTCTTCGGTGCATCCCATATTGGTTTGCCGTTAAAATTGAGACGATATGTCATAATATGCCATGTATCGTTTCCAATAACGTCCCACCACACGACATAAAATCCATCAATCCCATCAGCCACAAGGATAGGATCACTTTGTAGAGATTCAGATGGAAAAATTGGTATCCCGTCTTGATCCCACATGGGTTTTCCTTCTAAATTGATACGTTGTATATAGAGGTCTTGGAATTCGGAACTTCTGCGCTCATCCTCCCATATAACGACAGCACCCCCCTTGCCATCACTCAAAATGGCTTGTGTGGACTGGTCTGCGACATTTGTGCATATAGGTATACCGTCTTTTTCCCAAAGCATTTTACCATCAAGATTTACTGCTTGTGCATATATATCCCAATTACTTCTACCACGTCTGTCGTTCCAAACAACAATCGCGTGTGTATCATGCCGAATCATACGTAAGCGACGTTGATTTCTATCAGTACGGGATAACGGAAGACCATTCTCTTGCCACAATGTGGTACTGTTATTATCCAAACGTTGTGCATAAACATCCCAATCCTCTCCAGTGCGATAATCTTCCCATACCACTATAATACCACCTTTACCATCGTCCACTGCAAGCGGAAAAAGTTGCCCATCTTTAGCAGCAGTAACGGTTGTTATCCCGTCAGCAGTCGTGGATTGTATCAGCATGAAAACTGATGTGAGGAGGAGAAGTATATATTTTATCGCAAGGAAACTTAATCTGTAAAGAGTGTTTTTGGCGTCCATAAGTTGACCAATTTACCTCTGGTATTGAAATCAAGGTTTTCCCACTGTTCGATAGGAAGTTCAATATGTGCAAGTGCAGCGGTGGGCATCGGTCCAATTTGTCCTGTCAGATGCCGCACGAGTTGTTCCATTGTAGGATTATGTCCGACTACCATGACACGTTGATATTTGTTGGATAATGTCTGTAATTCTTCTAAATAAACGCCTGGTGGGGCAAGATAAAAACTTTCCAGCAGCTTTATTTTTCTTGTATAATCGCATGCCTTCGCAACCTTAGTAGCAGTTTTTTTTGCACGCTTTGCTGATGAAGTGAGAATAAGGTCAGGAATTATCTCTTGCTGGCGTATATGTTCACCCATGTGAGGTGCATCGCGTTTGCCGCGTTTGTTCAGAGGACGATCATAGTCAGAGTGATTAAGATTATCCCAACTGGATTTGGCGTGTCTAAGAATAAGAAGTGTTTTCATCGAAATTCTTTGGTATGGCACACAAGGTGAGGTTATAGCATTTAAATTTGAGTCCAATCCATGATGACGCCCAAGTATTCATTTTTCCGATCAGTCAAACCGTCGTAAGCAGATTGCGCTTCTTCAGGATTAATAACATGTGTCAACAACTCCTGAACTTTGAATTTGCCTTCCTTGATAAGAGAGTATACTATTTGCGAATTCCGTTCCAATGAGTGTTTCGATTCACCAGAGTGCATTATGGGGTAGACCCATTCATGTGCACTGCGGAGTGTCACTGCGCCTAAACCTATAAGATGTGTATAATTTAGTATTGGTGTCACATTAGTGATATATTCTCCACGCGGTGAACCGAGCAGGATTACTTCACCTTTTGTGCGAGTCAACTGATATGCCAATTCAACAAGTCGAGGATTACCGATTGCTTCAACGGTAACCTCCGCTTTACGACCATCTGTTATGGCTTTAACGCGTTCAAGCACATCCTCTCGGTCAGAATTTATCAGGTGTTGGATGCCACACTTCCTCGCAATTTCAAGCCTTTCAGGGACACGTTCTACACTAATCACGTTCATACCCGCCAAACTAAAAAGTTGGGATGCTGAGTTACCAACTAACCCTAAACCGATGATCACAACTGTATCTCCAAACTCTGCGGAAGACACGCGTAACGAAGTCATGGCTACCGTTGCCATTCGCACAAACGGAATCAACTTTGCATCCACTTCTAACGGAGGCTTAAACGCCAACATTACAGATGCGGTTTTGATGATTGAAGCATGTGAACTGTAACAGAATGCAAAGTCACCGACAGCACACTTCGTTACATGTTCTCCAACTTTGAGGACTTCGCCAATAGCCGTGTAACCCGATCCATGTGGAAACCGAGTGCCACTCGCTAAACCTGTATATCCTGCGCCTTCAGTGCCGGGACTAATCAGACTGTAATGTGTTTTCAGCAGAATTTGGTTCGGTGCAAGTGTTTCGTCAAGCTCAAAGTCCTCAAGTGTTGCCGAACGTTTCGCTGGCATGATAATCTGTTTGCCTTTCATGGCGTTCCTCCTTGTGTCGTATCCCGATTTTGCGTTATGATAGCAAGATCAGTTTTGAGTGTCAAGACAAAAATTCAAAGAGGTAGAGCCGTTCATTTCTTGGTTTGTATAATACAAATTAACTTGATCCCACTCGGTAGGTGCGGTTTGATGAAGATTAATTTATTAATTCGGTAATTCTGATCTCTTTTCTGTCTGAATCGCGGATTATCGCAGAGAACGCGGATTACGCGGAATTAAGAGATTCTTTGTTACCGACCCGTCTCTGGCGAAAGCAAATGTCCGAGACACAAAAGTATTTTCCGCGTCTTCTGTGTCCTCCGTGCCCTCCGCGATTCAGACAACCAGATAATGGACCTCACACAAGAAAAACATAAAACAAGATGTCTATGGTTAGAAAATTACCGAATTTATTTTTTAATCTTCATCAAACCGCACCATAGGCGTCAATTTAGGGGTCCCCAACCCTGTAGGTGCGGTTTGTAACCGCTTAGCCCCAACCCGGTAGGTGCGGTTTCTAACCGCACCGGATTCTGTGGAGTATGTGTGAGATAACGGTTTCCGCGAACGACTCGGTGCGGTTACAAACCGCACCTACCGGCCCTGGAGGAACGCTAAATTGACGCTTATGGTGCGGTTACAAACCGCACCTACCGGCCCTGGAGGAACGCTAAATTGACGCTTATGGTGCGGTTACAAACCGCACCTAATACCAAGAAAAATGAGATAAATCAAGTTAATTTGATATAATACCATATTAACACAGTGGATGTACATACGGTATTGTTAGGTATGGACTTAAAGTAGTAGTCGCCAAATGCTATGTGGGCATTTGACGACTACAAATGAAGATGCACATGAAATGCATCATAGTCCTAAATTATTACAAAGGCTTGATTTTAATATTCCGACACCAGAGTCTCCCGCCATGGTCTTGAATGCCGATATGTCCGTTTCTCGGAAAATCTTTGAGAGCGACGCCGAATTTGTTCCTGCTACCATCAGGATTCTCATGAGGTGTGTCCCACTGATCCAAATCCGCACGTACAATCTCTTCGTCGTTCATCTCAATAACAATGTTGCTACCGTCACAAGTGATGATCATTTCATTCCACTCACCTGCAGGTTTACATACGTTGCGGGTCGGTTCTTTGGCATCGTAGAGTGCACCACAACAGTGCTTCGTGGCAGGGTCTTTACCGTGTGTATCTAAAATCTGGATCTCAAGTCCTGTTTGGACCGGACGGTTCAGATCTTCCCATCTGGTCATAGCACCCACAACCTAAAGGTTGGGGCTTGTGCTTCACAGACAACAACAATCCCGAAGCGATTGACTTACGTCGTCTCCACAAGGGCAGCTAAGCCTGCCCAAACTTGAATGCTATACTGGAACAGGCTTTGACCTCTGTTTCCAAAACATTCAAAATACTAATATATAGTATACAACATTTTCAGAGAAAAGTCAAATCTTTTTTGGCTTTCAAACGCAATGCCCGCCTACATCCCCAAGCTAAAGCATGGGGTCTTGGCGGGAAGAGTGATAAAAACACCACTATTCACATTCGGTTCACTTTTATATTCGAGCGAGAAAATGAAGTTGTCAAACTGTTCTTCAGTATAGAGGTATTGTCCACCCTTAACCGTGCACAAAATACATCCATCATCGACAACCCACCCTTCATCGTTACCAGTGGCACCCCAACCGGTTAATGTTTCGCCATCAAATAGTGATTTCCAACCATCAGCTTGTTCTTTTGCTGTTAACATATTTTCCTTTCGCAAGGCGATTTTGCATGATCGCCTAAAAATAATTTCATTTAATGCAAACTTTTGAAAAAAAGTCTGCCCACATCAAGGTTATATTCAAAATCTGTTGCCAACCACGGACTGTTATACCCTATAATTGGCACAAAACTTTCGTGACGCGAACCGTGCGAACGAACAGAAATCGGTTCAGACACCACGTCCAATTCACCAAAAACAGTGTTTCTGTCAGCCAATAAAAAAATGTCACCAATCCTATCGGGGTGGAGTCGAAATATACGTGCTGCATCAGCAGCGGAATATACTTCTTCAATCCCCGGTGTGTCCTGAAGTATCTGTACCGCAGTTTTAGTATCATTTCTATTCTGAAGAAACACGTACGAAGCACCACCTAAGTTACCATGGTGTGCCACATATCGATCCTTAATTATAGGAATGGAATTTGCCGCGATACCGTGTTGTGTTAAAATACGTCCCGGATCAAGTGCAGTTGATTTTTCAATCATGCCGTGATCTGCTGTGATGTAAATCTCGCGTTCGGGGTCATCATCTACTATCTGACCGATGATGCTGTCAAGTTCAGCCATGTGTTTTTGAGACAACTCTGCATCTGGTGCGTATTTGTGCTGCACCCAATCCGTTGTTGAACAATATACAAACTCCGGATCGTCCGACCGTAAAGTCCAACGCACTGCGCGCAACAACCACCAATTAATTTCAACTGAATAAATCGGTTCAACATTACCAACAGATGCAATATATTCAGAAGGTGGATCTTCTGCCGCGACTGCTATATCCGTTCCGCGTTCTAATATTCGTAACAACTTTTTCTTGGTCACGAATAAAGCCGTTTTATCGGCAAATTTAGTGTTCTTGGCAATCTCAAACAGTGTTGGTGCAAGGAGGAAACGGTTATCCTCAATGAATTCCCCTTTCCCCGTTTTTCTATCAACATAGTAATTAGAGGTGATGCCGTGTGTTTCAGGAAAAGTCCCTGTTGCAATACTGACGTTGTTGACATTTGTCACAGATGGAATGACACCGTTCGCATGTTGATAAAAACCCGCATCTGCCAATTTACGTATATTGGGGACGTCGCTTGCAGCGAGGTAATCATGGCTTCCAGCATCAATACAGATAATAAGAACTTTTCGTCTTTTCACGTTGTGTTACGCATTCCCTATCCGTTTTATGTTGATTAACATTGCACCAATCCGTGAAAGATTATAGCACATGTCCATTCGTCTACCAAGAATTTTCTGAATGCACCGTTTAATTCACCCATGGGTCAATAGCAATACGAATAGCATCTTGTCTGAATGCTGTTTCAAAGGCGATATCGATTTTTGATAATGGATATGTTGCTCCAATAAGCTCTGCAAACGGATAGCATGCCCGATTACTTTCTACAAATCTTAGAGCAGACTTCAACACAGTAGGATGATAATTGTGAACACCTTGTAAATTTATACATTTCGTAACAAGTTGGTGCACATTAAGTGGGATATCTTGAAGCGGATAGACATAACCCAACGTCAAACATCTACCACCGACCCCCAACCATTCAATCAAATTGGGCAGTGCCGATGGTGCACCACTGACTTCAACAGCGAGATCAAACCCACGCCCATGTGTTTTTTCTCTAAAGATAGTTTCAATCTCTTCAGTGGTTGTAGTATCTGAGTTGAAGGTGTGTGTCGCACCGAACCGTTCAGCAATCTGTAAACGGTTCGTGTTCTTGTCTACGATAGCTACGATATCGTAACCCTTCTCTTGCAGAAAACATGCAGCATAGATGCCCAACATACCAGCACCGTGGATAATTGCGGTCTCACCGGAATATGTTTTAATTGTTTCTAATCCATTTATCACTGTTGCAAGTGCACAATTAATTGTAACCGCTTCAGCATCTTCAATTGTATCGGGAATAGGATAGATTGCTGTCCCATCTTGTAGTTGAATATGCGTAGCAAAACTACCAGATAACATCTTCTCACCTACACTCTGTGCATGTCCGTATTTGAACATTGTTTCACATTTCTGTGGAAGATTATTGTGAGTGCAATAACGACATTTGCCACAGGAAGTGGTAAGACTCCAAATAATTCTGTCTCCCTCGCGAAGCGGTCTTCCTTCTGTAGAACATATATTTGTCGGTGCAGCAACAATGCCGACTGCTTCATGTCCAAGCACACATGGCACGTCAGCACTACGTCTGCCTGACACAGTGTGGAGGTCCGAACCGCAGATAGTTGCTAAGGCAACTCGGACCAAAACAGTGTCTGTAGATACCTTTATGGGCACGTTGCATATCTCAAAGGGCGTGCCAATTCCGTGAAATACAGAAATCTGAGCCATTTCCGGTAGTTTAGCAGACATATACATCTCCTTTAATAAAAGATTGAGAAAGAAGTTCAAGAATTGTGCAACATTTCACTTGCCACGTCAAGCATTATTTCGTATAATAACGTGAACTCGGTATAAGTCTACTTTCACAAGTTCGTGGGTATTTTTCCACTGATTCCCCCTATTTTAGGGATTTAGGAGGTAAAAAACAAGTAAAACATCCTTCTATCTATACCGACAATACCTAAAACATAAAGCAAAAGAAATAGGTGTAGTTGTCATTGATGTGAATGAAGCATGGACTTCTAAAACAGTATCTTGGACAGGTGAAATTGTGGATAAACTGGGTGGCGCAAAAGTGATAAAAGATTTTGCGGGAAACGTTATGGACAGAGATCTAAACGGCGCACGTGGGATATTCTTGCGTGCTTTGGGAGATAACCCTGCACTACTTGCTATAAGTAGTGTCGCAAACCATACAAACGCAGATATGTCCAATACTATCTGGGGTTGTATAGGTTAATATTATCGGATACCAAAGGACTACATGAAAAAAAATCAAATTGCCGAAGTTCTTATTGAAGCTTTACCATATATCCGCCGTTTCTCTAATCGGAGAATTGTGATTAAATATGGTGGTGCCGCAATGGAGGGCGATTCTCTTGTTGATTCTGTCATGGAAGACATCGTTTTAATGAAATATATTGGGATACGTCCGATTGTTGTTCATGGCGGAGGACCCAAAATTAGTGAATGGATGGACAAAGTTGGCAAAGAAGCCGAATTTGTAAATGGGTTGCGCGTAACCGATGCAGAAACAGTTGAAATCGCTGAAATGGTGCTTGCAGGGTCAATTAACAAAGGTATTGTTGCACGTATCAACCAACATGGCGGTCAGGCAATAGGGATTTGTGGTAAGGATGCTAATCTAATTGTCGCTGAAAAATACACTCCGAATATTTTGGATAAAGATGGGAATGAAACCACAATAGACATCGGATATGTAGGCAGTGTTATCGGAGTTAACACGAAGCCAATTATTACACTTGATGAGGCGGGGTATATCCCTGTAATTGCCCCTAGTGGAACAGGTGTTGATGGACAAACTTACAATATAAATGCAGATACAATGGCGGGAGAAATCGCTTCTGCTCTTCAAGCCGAAAAACTAATTCTCTTGACAGATGCGCCCGGAATCTTCAGAGATGTTGAGGACATTTCTACCCTCATACCGACTATTCGGATGCGCGAAATAGACACGCTTATTAACGAAGGTGTGATTAAAGGTGGAATGCAACCTAAAATTGAAGCATGTGCCAAAGCACTCCTTGGTGGTGTTGCCAAAACACACGTTATTGATGGAAGAATCCCACATTCCCTATTATTGGAAGTCTTCACAGAAGGCGGTATCGGCACAGAAATTGTCAGATAATTGATTAGAATCAATATGAAACACCACAAGAAGATCGCAGCAATCATTACCACCTATTTTCCGCATTCCCATGCAGACGTAATTGTCACGAAATATATGAAGGGATTTCCGACAGATGATGGACATCGTCCGCCGCGTGTGAAATTAGTATCAATCTATCTGGATCAGATAGATTCACGAGACATTGGTATTGGGTTGGCAGAAGAACACAAAGTACCGATATATCCGAGTATTCGGCAAGCGTTAACACTCGGTGGAGGTGAACTTGCTGTTGACGGTGTGCTTCTTATCGGTGAACATGGCGACTACCCGTATAACGAAATTGAACAACACATGTATCCGCGCCGTTATATGTTTGAGCAGATTTGCGGTGTATTTGCATCAAGCGGACGATCTGTCCCTGTCTTTTGCGACAAACACCTTTCCTACAATTGGGATGATGCAAACTGGATGTATGCTCGCGCTAATAAACTCAAAGTGCCATTTATGGCGGGTTCTTCGTTGCCTCTCTGTTGGCGACAACCTTTTTTGGAACACCCAATTGACACGCCACTTGAATCGGCTGTCGGAATAGGTTACGGTGGTGTTGAATCATACGGTTTTCACGCACTTGAGACGTTGCAGTGTATGATTGAACGTCGACAAGGTGGGGAATCCGGTGTTGTTGCTATCCAATGCCTTGAAGGTGAATCTGTCTGGGAAGCAGCTGAATTAGGAAAATGGTCACTGGAATTAGCGGAATCAGCGTGTGAACAGATCAAAAGTCGTCCGGACAAAACGATTCGGGAAGGATGTCCAAATCCTATACTCTTTCTGATGGAACATCAAGACGGATTTCAGTCAGCAGTACTAATGTTGAATGGTTACGTCACCGATTTTGCTTATGCTGGGAAAAATGGGGACGAAATTTGGGCAACCGAATTTTATCTACAAAACGGACCGCCGCATGCCCATTTTAGTTATCTAAGTCTTAACATTGAGGAGATGTTCATTACAGGTATACCTCAATATCCTGTGGAACGCACCTTGTTAACAACAGGCATCCTTGATGCAATTATGCATTCACGTGCTTTGGGAAATATCCGACTTGAAACGCCACATTTAGCAGAACTTGCGTATCGTTCTTATGAGAAAACTCCTATCCGACCTATAACCCCTCGCCCCGAAGGTGCTACATTAATAAACTAAATATCTACAGTTATTTATCCTGCGTATTTACTGAGAACTCCTGAAAAATTTTGTGAAGTTTCTCTTGTGTAACGTTCGGGTCTTCAATGATAATTCTCGCGCCGCCGATAACGTCCATAAACCCTAATTCGCGTGGATAGCGCGGCACAACGTGCAGATGCAAATGCGGAATACTTGCCCCAGAAGATTCCCCCATATTGTAACCCACATTGAATCCACGCGGTTGATAAGCATGCGTCAACACCTCAAAAGAGAGACACTGAAGTTTGTGTAGGTGTAGGACCTTTTCCGAACTCAACTCCCGCATATCAATAATGTGCCGATTCGGAAAAATTAAAAGATGCCCAGGACTATAGGGATAAAGATTGAGTGAAATCGTAAAGAGTTCTGTCCGATGTACTTCAAGTCGTTCAACTTTTTCATCTTTTTCCACAATTGCGCACAGAATACATGGGACATCAGGTCTGTTTTTTCCTTTAGCATAGGGCATTTTATTGGGAACAAAAAGGTTTTGTCGCATTCCTGGATACCTTCTTCAATGGAGGTTTACGATTGTATTACGTACCATAATATACAATTTTCTTGATCGTTGCAAGTGTTACTTAATGACACGGGTAAGTTGACACAAAAGTTTGTTTGAGGTAGAATAAAACAATTCTATTTGATATTTCTGGAGGAATTTCAACCATGAAAAAGTTTAGTAGTCTATTCACTACAATAATTCTTGTACTGTGCGGAACAATCGCTTTTGCAGCGAACCCCGCGGAAGACCTTATTTTTCACTTTTCGTTTGATGAAGGCAATGGTGATAAAACAGAGGATGTTTCCAAAAATGGGTTTGAAGGTACAATAAAAAACGGAGATTGGGTAGAAGGTGTTGTTGGGAAAGCACTTCAATTTAATAATGGAGCAGTCACTGTTCCTCCATTCGGTGTTGGTGAACCACAGGATATGACAATTGAGTTATGGTTCAAACCTACCGAAAAGATTGATGGAGGCAATAGGATAGATATGATGTATAAACTTAGCGGTGGTGGTCGTCCGCATCTCACGTTCAACCGTAATAGCATACTTTTCGGGTGCTACCTTGCCACGCAAGTTAAGGAATTTGAAATACTAAGCACATACACGGCATTTGAACCACAATGGTATTACCTCGTCGTAACGCAAGATCAGGATAAAGCTGTCATGTATATTGACGGTAAGATAGATGGAGAAGAGGCGACTGGCGGTGCTGCCAAGATGGAATATTCAGCGGTTGGCATGTCCATCGGTGCAAATTCTGGAAGTAACAACTTTTTTAACGGTAGCATTGATGAAGTCAAGATGTGGAGTGTTGCGCTCACAGCAGCGGAAGTAAAGAAAAATATGGATGAAGCACTTGCTGTGGAAACACACGACAAATTAGCAACTACCTGGGGAAAGATAAAATCACGAAATTAGTCAAATTTGCGTGAGCAGCTTGTCAAGTTGCTCACGCTATACAGGGTTATTTAGTTTTAGGCTTTTTGTCCATTTTAGACGAAAAGTCGCGATTCGGAGATCGCTCGGACAGCGGAAAGTCTTAGATTGAAAATCTAAATATTCGGAGAACTAAATAGCCCTGCACGCTATAAACAAAACGTGACTTTTTTCTTGTTTTGGTGTATACTATTATCTCAATTCTATAAAACCCACGCAAAATGGTTAAGAGACTGTTTTGTCGCGCCTGAAGAGGATAAATGAGTGCCCACCCAACACCCACTTCTGGACGTTACGGAAATTGACACAGACATTGAAGCATACCTGAAACAAATCGGTGAAACCACATATAAGTTTCCAGAGCATGACTCAGGATGTCAATCATTCCGGGCAGTGGCGGATACCCAACGTTGGTTTGTCAAACACGGCAACACGCCACAAACTATCACGTGGCTCAAGCAAGCCGTCCGTTTCCACGCTGCTGTTCAGCATGAGGCACTCCCTCGACTACGTAACACCTTCACCTCTGTAGATGGATTCACATTAATCTATGACTGGGTAGATGGCGCGGGATTGCGCCCCGAAAGGGAACTTAGTGCTGGTAAGTTACATCCGCGTAACAGGTTTTGTGCGTTGCCAGCACCTGAGATTATTGATGCCCTCAACGTTATCTATGATGTTCACATCTTGATCGAAAAAAGAGGTTTCATCGCTGAAGACTTTTACGATGGCTGCATTATTTATGACTTTGAGAAAAAGCAAATACGCCTGTTTGATTTCGACCACTACCATCCGAAACCTTTCATAAATGACCGAGGACGATTGTACGGTTCACGTCGCTTTATGGCACCGGAAGAATTTCAGAAAGGCGAGCGAATCGACGAAAAAACAAACGTCTTTATATTAGGACGCACAGCGTTCGTGTTACTTGCCAACAACAGCGATTCACGAGACGATTGGAAAGGAAACGATGCCATGTGGCAAGTTGCGAAAAAAGCAACAAATACAGAAAAACAGTTGAGATTTCAATCTGTCCAAGAATTTGTTTCAGCATGGCACACCGCGATTGCGACGCGCTAAATTCCAATCGTCTGACAAGATTTGGACAGAAATAGGAAAGAACTTATGCAAAAGATTACTGACAACGAAATTCAATTCTTCAACGAAAACGGATACCTCATTCTTAAACAGGTTATCCAACCGGACGAACTTGCTGTCATACAAGGCGAAAGCCAACGACTCATTGACGATATTTTGGCAGACGGACCGGCAGATGCATCGTGCATGCGTGGCCCCGAAGGCATTCCTTACTATCTTACCTATCTGCATTCTCATCCAAACGACTTTTCACTACGACTGCTCGGACATCCTTCTATTGGGGATCTACTACATCGGATTATCGGACCCGATTTTATTCCGTGCTATGAATCCCTTGTTTTCAAACTGCCGAAACACGGTTCCTCTGTCCGATGGCACCGAGATGGCAACGCAATCAGAGAAAATCACCCTATCTTCAATGTTGACATATACATTGATCATTCCACCGTTGATAACGGGTGTGTTTGGGTTATTCCAAGAAGTCATCTCTGGGGAATTGAAGAAGCACAAGAGATAATCAATAAAGGTGAAGAGAATTTTGATCGTCCAGATGCAGTGCCTGCAGAGGTGGAACCTGGTGACATTTTACTGCATCATACCAAAGTCTTGCACGGCAGTAAAATAAATACAAGCGGGACACTCCGCAGAGTCATCTATTTTGATCAGCGCACTCCGAGATGGAACACACGTTACAAGTGGTGGCAAACGGAATTTCTGACACAACGCTGCAAAATGTACCAACGTGCGCTTCATGAACGCCGCACCAATTCCTATCTGTCAGATACGGAGCAGTTCGCTTACGAAGTGCCATCTGATATGCCTACATGGGATTCAGAGGACAATTTTGATCTACGTATTCAGCACCGTGACTATCCGTACACGGGATAACGCAAAACTTCTGTGAGCATGGCAATTATTTGGGCACCTGGGTGGACACTATGTGAAACCATGCCGCTGGGGATCCGTATTGGAGATTTATCTCATGAAGAAAACAGCCTTTTCGATATTTTTGACGTTCATTTTCCTTTCAATGTTCTATCAACTAAACACCTTTGCTGAGGATACCACACAATGGCGTTTGCCGGAGGGTGCCAAAGCCCGTCTCGGGAAAGGTATTATAAACGAGATGGCGTATTCACCGAATGGCACGCATTTAGCGGTGGCAGGAAGTATCGGCATCTGGCTCTATGATATGACAATCCATCACGAAGTGGCACTCCTTACGGGAAATACAGGACCTGTCAGTAGTGTCGCATTCAGTCCAGATGGAAGTACTATCATTAGTGGCAATAGAGACGGAACCGTCTGGGTGTGGGATGCGCACACAGGCGAGCACATTCAAACCTTCAGCACCGCAGACTGGGTATTGAGTGTCGCATTTAGTCCGGATGGAAAGACTATCGCCAGCGGCGGTGGACATGTTGAAGGTTTAGGCCCGGGAATTCGCTTACTGGATACCAAAACTGGCGAACGTCTCAAAGCACTCGGAGGACCGTATGATACTTTGAGCGTGTGTTTTAGTCCAGATGGGAAAACGCTCGCCAGCGGAGATGAAAGGGACAACGACACCCGCTTGTGGGATGTTCAGACTGGCGAACTCCTCAAAACCCTCAAAGGACATACGCCGTTTGGATATGCCAACGTCAACAGTGTAGTTTTCAGTCCGGACGGAAACACAATCGCTAGCGGCAGTAGCGACGGAACCATCCGCCTATGGAATGCCAACACCGGTGAATTCATCAAATATCTTGTAGGACATACTAAGTCTGTCAACAGCGTGGTTTTCAGTCCAAACGGAAATGCGCTCATCAGTGCTGGCGCGGAGGGTGTCTGCTTGTGGGATACCAACACTGGTGAATTCATCAAAGACGTTCAAGTTCCTGCGGTCAGCGTAGTTTTCAGCCCAGATGGAAGGACATTCGCGAGTGGAGCTGTAGAGGGGATATTTGTGCGGGATGCTCATACTTTCAAATTCCTCAAAATTCTCACGGCAAATATAGGCTCAGAAGATATAGGTAAAATCAGAGCAAGAAATATAGGTTCAGTCGGAAGTGTGGTTTTCAGTCCAGATGGAAACACAATTGCCAGTTGTAGTAGGAACAACATCTACCTATGGGATCCCCACACTAACCAACTCCTCAAAACGCTGATAGGACATACGGAGTCTGTCAACAGTGTAGTTTTCAGTCCGGATGGAAACACAATCGCCAGCGGCAGTAGAGACGGAACCATCCGCCTATGGAATGTCAACACACGTAAACTCCTCAAAACGCTGATGGGACATACGGATACGGTGAGCAGCGTAGTTTTTAGTCCGGACGGAGAGACAATCGCCAGCGGGAGTAACGACAAAACCATCCGCCTATGGAATGCCAGCACAGGTGAACCCCTCAAAACCCTTACAGGACATATTGAAAACGTCAACAGCGTGGTTTTTAGTCCTGATGGGAACACAATCGCAAGTGGCAGCGGTAGGTTGGTATATCGTGGAAGGGGTGAGGATCAGGGGGAATGTGTAGGGCAGGAAATCCGACTATGGGATGTCAACACTGGTAAACACATCAGAACGCTTATAGGACATACGTCTATTATCAATAGTGTGGTTTTCAGTCCAGATGGAAATACAATCGCTAGTGCTAGTGGGGATTGGAGAGGTTATGAAGGTATTAGTAGTGTGGGGGAGGAAATCCGCTTGTGGGATGCTCACACTGGTGAACACCTCAAAACCCTCACAGGACATAAGGATGTGATCTCAAGCATGGCATTCAGTCCGGATGGAAACTTTATCGTTAGCGGGGACTGGTATCATGAAGGGCATTATAGAAGTGGAACTTTAGTCGGAGAAATCCGTGTTTGGGATTCTCACACCGGTGAACACCTCAAAACCCTTAAGGGACATACAGGTGGTGTTTCAAGCGTAGCATTCAGTCCGGATGGGAAGACGCTCGCGAGCGGAAGAACAGATGGGACGGTACTTCTGTGGGACTTTTCCTCAACACCGTAACCTGCACTAACGCAGTGGATACTAATGCTGACGGTGTGATAAATATTCAGATAGGTCACGCGATATTGATAAACCAGGAGGCAAAACGATGAACGTTCTACTTGTGGGTGGTTCGGGGCACGTTGGTACAATGACACTTCCTTACATGAAGGAGCATCACAATTTCCGTGTGCTTGACCTCGCGCCACCCAAGGACAAATCTATAGAATATATCCAAGGGTCTGTTACTGATGTGGACATCGTCCAAGAAGCCTTAAAAGGGATGGATACATTTGTCTACATGGTGATGTTACGTCCAACAAGTGATCGTTCATCTGTCGCAGATTTTCCAGCCATCGTTGCAAACTATGATGTAAATGCAAAGGGACTTCATATCGTCCTGCACGCTGCAAGAGAGGCAGGAATTCGCCACGGTGTTTATACCAGTACTTTCACCGTGCATGAACGCACCCGAAATAGTTTTCCTGATGAAGATATCGTTCCAAGAGATAATCCTGGTGTTTACGGTTTGACCAAAAGCTTCGGTGAACAGGTCTGCGAATACTTCGCTCGCGAACATAATATGTCGCTCATTGCCCTACGCATCACAGGTCCGTCTACAAGGGAACAGTGGTTAGAACGTCATAACCAACCAAAGGATCCGTCAGTGCATATCTGGTGGACAGATGAGGAAGATTTAGCACGTGCATATCTCGCTGCTATTTCAGTTGAGCATAAAGGCTTTGACTCTGTCTTTATTGCTGGAGACTATGAACAGAAAGAAATCAATCTCTCAAAAGCGAAGCAGTTGTTAGGCTGGGAACCGCTGACGCATACATTGGCGTTGTAAAAAGACTGTATCTTGCCTTCACATGAAGGTGTTAATATTACAAATATGATTTATGAACAACATACAGGAAAAAATAGATGAAGAAATCATTTAAGAAAAACCTTTTTTTCGCTAGTTTCGTTGCTCTCATAGGGCTGGGATGGACAGTGATGAGTTATGGCTCGGCAGTTGTCTCTGTAACTCCCGAGCAAATTTCATCGCCAGCAGTCGGAGAGCAGCTGCACGTCAGTATTCAGATCACAGGCGGCAGAGACGTTGCTGGTTATAGACTGATTATTGGCTTTGATCCAACTGCACTCCGTTATATTGATAGCGCAAATGCGGACTACCTCCCCACGGCGACGTTTGCTGCCTCACCACTAACCTTCGCGAACGGCATTTCCCTTGCCGCGGCTTCTGCGTCAGGTGTTGCCTCAGCGGAAAACGGGACGCTTGCGACGGTGAAGTTTGAGGTTGTGGCAGTAAAGTCTACTGCCATTCACTTAATGGATGTGGTGCTCTTTGATAGTACTGCTATGTCAATACCAGTCACAACTGTAGATGGCATGGTTGTGATAACGTCTTTACTCGCAGCAGATGTCAATCAAGATGGAATGGTAGATATCCTTGATTTGACATTGGTTGCCAAGAATTTCAGAGTGTTCCCGATAACCAACCCCCGCACTGATGTTAATGGAGACGGAGACGTCAATATTTTAGACCTTGTGCTTGTTGCACAATACTTCGGTGAAGTAATACCGCGTGCTGAACCTGTTGATCCTACACCTGTTGTGTCCCCAGACTATGAATTTGATGCTGTTGCTGACGCTGAAGTAGCAAGCGAGTCTGTTCCTACAATCGGTATAGTGCCTACTCCTCCTCCTATAGCCCGCATAGCTGTAGTAGATCCAGGTAGCATTGAGTTAAATCCTCCCAACAGTGCTGCTTATGATAATGTTTTCTTTCAGGCGCATGGTACGAATCCGTTTATTGATACTGAGGATGATGCTTTTTCGACGTTTGGCATGGATGTGGATACGGCGTCCTATTCTATCACGCGCCGTTACCTCCGAGATGGGTACCTACCGCCCCCAGAGGCAGTGCGCGTGGAGGAATTTGTCAACGCTTTTGATTACAATTATACACCTCCCTCTGATGAAACGTTTGCAATCCATCTTGAAGGCGCGCCTTCCAAATTTGGTGAAGGAAAACGGTTGCAATTATTGCGAATCGGAATACAAGGGCACATTGTACCGGACACAGACCGGAAAGACGCGAAACTTACGTTTGTGATTGATGTCTCCGGATCAATGAACAGGGAAAACCGGTTGGAGTTAGTGAAACAAACTTTGAGGCTTCTCGTTGACCAACTCCGTGATGGGGACGAGATAGGTATCGTTATTTACGGCACTACTGCTCGGGTCTTGCTGCCACATACGCGAAATGTGAATCGCGAACACATTTTGGCGGCAATTGATTTGCTTTATCCCGAAGGCGTAACGAATGCGGAGGCTGGACTAAAGCTTGGATATCAACTTGCCCTCCAGAATTTCCACCCGGATTACATCAACCGTGTGATTCTGTGTTCGGATGGTGTTGCGAATGTCGGAATAACGGGTGCAGATGGGATTCTTACTGAAATCGAAAACTATGTTGAGCATGGCATTTATTTAACCACAATCGGGTTCGGCATGGGCAATTATAACGACATTCTCATGGAACAACTGGCAAACAAGGGCAACGGGGGCTACTATTATGTAGATACGCTCAAAGAGGCTGAACGTGTCTTTGTAGAGAATTTGACCGGCACACTACAAGTTATTGCAAAAGATGCCAAGGTTCAGGTTGAATTCAATCCTGAGACAGTAAGTCGCTTTCGTCTCCTCGGCTATGAGAACCGCCGACTTGCACAAGAGGACTTCCGCGATGACGATGTTGACGCAGGCGAAATCGGTTCAGGACACAGCGTCACTGCGCTGTATGAGATTAAACTCTATAGTGAAGGGGTTGTCGGCAAACTTGCGACTGTCTTCATCCGACATGAAGATCCAGACACCTCTAATGTTACGGAAGTCAGTCAAGAAATCTTTGCAAACGAACTTAAAGGGACATTTGAAGAAGCATCCACTTCATTACAACTTGCTGCTTCTGTTGCGGAATTCGCAGAAATCCTTCGCGGCAGCTACTGGGCTCTGAATGGCAGTTTGAACGTTGTAGAGCAGACGCTTGAAGGTATTTTCCCTTTCACACATCAACGCACACCACATCAAGACGAACTAATAACTCTCGTGCGTCAGGCAATTCGTTTTGAGTGATAGACCCCGCCCTAAAGGGCGAGGCTTCTGCAAAGTTATGCAGAAGCTTTCGTGGTATCAACAAGGGTTGCTTGCGATTGCAAGTCTGACACCCTCTCCTCCAAAGGTTGCTATCCCAACCTTGAGTAGTAAAAATATGATGCTCCAAGATTCGCCATGACGCGTCTTTCTTGGTCTATTAAATGAATTCCACAAATGCAAAATTTTGGATTAGCATTGATACTTCGTTGAAGCGTCCAGTCTAAAAGAAATGATACAACATTTTAAGACCTTTGTCAAGCTTTTTCAACAATGGAGGTCTTAGCCGCTACTACATCCCCGCCTTGAAAGGCGAGGTTTTGTAGCGGAAGATTTGATAAAGGGTCAATTTTAGCAAAAAAGGAAGACTTCATCATGAAAAGAAGGCTATTCTCTACTTTTCTGACGCTTATTCTCATTTCAATCCTCTTTCCACCTAACACCTTTGCCGAAGACTATACGCAAATGAACCTCCCGGAGGGAGCAATCGCGCGATTCAGGAAAGGTGGAATTTGGCAAATAAGATATTCTCCAGACGGATCACTTTTAGGCGTAGCCAGTAGTATCGGTGTCTGGATCTATGATACATCTACCTATCAGGAGGTATCACTACTCACCGGACATACACATTTAGTTGTAAGTTTAGCATTTAGTTCCGATGGCAAAACGATTGCTACTGGTGCCTGGGATGGCATTATCCGAATATGGGACTTGCTCACAAAGACATCCAGAGCAAGATTCATAGGAGAAGGTGTTTACGTTGATTGCTTAGAATTCAGTTCTGACGGCAAAACCCTTGTGAGTGGAAGTTCAGATGACAACATTCGATTATGGGATGCTAATACCTTTGAACTTAAGCAAACATTAACCGGACATTCTGGTAATGTCTTGAGCATGTCTTTCAGTCCGGATGGACAGACTCTTGCAAGTGGAGCTGGGGACGGCACTCTTCGCTTGTGGGATATGCGCTTAGGCGAACACAAAATAACTCTTCCTGAAAATATGAAGGTAGTCAGCAGTGTAGCCTTCAGTCCGGATGGAAATACAATCGCTGGGGGTAGTTACGAAAACATCATCTATCTCTGGGATGCTGAAACAGGTGAACTTAAGAAAGAGATGGCTGCAAATAAGGCTTGGATTACCAGTGTTTCGTTTAACGCCGATGGAAGAATCCTGGCAAGTGGGAGTTACGACGGCTCTATCCTTCTGTGGGATACAGAAGCAGGAACACTGCAGAAAACGCTCTCTAAAACGTATACAGAAGTTGAGAGCGTAGCCTTCAGTCCTGACGGAAAAACACTTGCAACTGGCACCAGAGATGGGAGTTTCCATTTATGGAATGTTGAAACTTGGGAAATTGAGAAAACAATCGGAGAATATTTATCATGGGTCAATTGTGTTGCTTATAGTCCTAATGGGAAAATCATTGCAAACGGGTGTTATGATGGCAACATTTACTTATGGGATGCACATACCAAATCACATAAAAAGACGCTCACAGGAAATTTGTCTTGGGTTAAAAGTTTAGCGTTCAGTCCCGATGGAAATACTATCGTTAGCGGAGGGAATGATCGCACAATCCGCTTCTGGGATACTGACACAGGCACACACAAGATAGGGCAGGAAAAACATCGGGGAATGACTAACAGCATAGCCTTCAGTCCGGATGGAAATACAATCGTTAGCGGCGATAACAGCGGATTCATCTATCTTACGGATGCGATCACCTATACACACAGAGAAACTCTCACACATCCTGGGAAAAGCAGTCTTAGTCCTGAAGATGCAATCAATGGTGTGGCGTTCAGTCCAGACGGAAAAACAATCGTCAGCGGTAGTGAGGATACTTTCATCCAGCTATGGGATGTTGACACTGCATCGTATAAAGTGTCGCTTATGGGACATCCAAAAGCGGTTAATTGTGTAGCATTTAGTCCTGATGGAAGGACGATCGCAAGTGGTAGTGACGATAGTGACATCCGTTTGTGGAACGCGGCAACAGGTGAACTCAAGAAAACACTTTCTGGACATACGTTATGGGTCAATAGTGTCGCATTTAGTCCTGACGGAAAAACAATCGCAAGCGGAGGGTGGGAAGGTAACATCCACCTATGGGATGTAGAAACAGGCGAACACAAAAAAACATTCACTGGTCATACGTCTTTTGTCTATAGTGTTGCTTTCAGCCCGGATGGAAAAACGCTTGTGAGTGGGAGTCGGGACTGCTCCGTGCTTCTGTGGGCATTGACCCCCTCAACACCAGAAAACCGACAGTGACATCCGGTATTGTTGATTGACAAATGAAGTGTCAGTTTCATCAAAAAAGGAAGACCTCATCATGCAAAAAACGCTGTTTTTGATTTCCTTGACGTTTGCGCTCGCTTCAATTCTATTTCTACCCAACACCTTTCCCCAAGAGTATACACAATGGGAGCTACCTGACGGTGCTATCGCTCGATTTGGGAAAGGTGAGATAGCTGAAATAAAATATTCTACAGACGGCACACATCTTGCGGTAGCGAGTGGTATCGGTGTGTGGATATACGATACATCTACCTACCAAGAGGTTGACCTACTCACCGGACATACAGCACTTGTCAAAACCGTGGCGTTCAGTCCGGATGGAAATACGATCGCTACTGGAAGTTGGGATGGCACTATCCACGTCAGGAATAAGGTAACGGGTACACACAAGAAGAGATTCATAGGATCAGAACATGGACTTGGGATCGGTACCATGACATTTAGTCCCGATGGAAGAATACTTGCCACAGGTAGTGACGATGGTAACATCCGCTTATGGGATGCTAATACAGTTGAACTCAAGAAAACACTCGCGGGACATACAGATTGGGTTTGGAGCGTTAAGTTTAGTCCCGATGGAAAAACCCTTGCGAGTGGAAGTGCTGATGGTAACATCCGGTTGTGGGATATGCCAACAGGCAAACACAAAATGACCTTCCCAGACCATATGGGATCGGTCTTAAGTGTAGCATTCAGTTCCGATGGAAAAACCCTTGCTGCTGGAAGTTGGGAGCATGCTATCCGCCTATGGGATGCCGATACAGGCGAACAAAAGATGACCCTTACTGGGCATAAGGATGGAATCAGAAGTGTAGCGTTTAGTCCTGATGGTAACAACCTTGTTAGCGGAAGTTTTGACGGTTCCATTCTTTTTTGGGATATAAAAGCCGGAACACTGAGGAAAACTCTCACTAAAACGCATACGGGAGTTAATAGCGTAGCATTCAGTCCTGATGGAAAAACTCTCGCAACCGGAAGTAGAGATGGAACCTTCCATTTGTGGAATGCTGAAACTTGGGAAATTAAGAAAACAATCAGTGAGTATCTATCTTGGGTCAATTGTGTGGCTTTCAGTCCAAATGGTGAAATTATTGCAAACGGAACTTATGGTGGTAATATTTACCTATGGGATACTCACACAAAATCGTATAATAAAACACTCACAGGAAATTTGTCTTGGGTCAGAGGTCTGGCGTTTAGTCCGGATGGAAAATCACTCATTAGTGGTAATTACGAGGGTACCATTCGACTATGGGATGTAGACACAAATGAGGAAAAAGGCACATCCAAAAAGATAGGAACTACTGGATGTATAGCCCTCAGTCCTGATGGAAAAACTATTGCATGTGGAGTTAACACAGGAAAAATCCGCCTTTTGAATGCGCGCACTGGTACATTCAAGCAAACTCTCACAGGTCCTAAGAAAACTATAATTGGACCTGAAGATGCTATAAATAGTGTCGCGTTCAGTCCTGATGGAAAAACTATTGTCAGTGGAAGTGAGGACACTACAATCAGTCTATGGGATGTAGACACAACATCGTATAAGGTGACACTTATGGGGCATCAAGAAGCCGTTAAGTGCGTAGCGTTTAGTCCTGATGGAAAAACTATTGTCAGTGGAGGGGAAGATAGTGATATTCGCTTGTGGGAGTCGACTACAGGGAAACTCAAGAAAACGCTTTCTGGACATACGTTATGGGTCATTAGTGTCGCATTCAGTCCCGATGGAAAAACACTTGCAAGTGGTGGGTGGGAAGGCAACATCCACCTATGGGATGTAGAAACAGGCGAACATAAGAAAAAATTCACAGGTCATACTTCTTGGGTGAATAGTATTACGTTCAGTCCTGATGGAAAAACGCTTGTGAGTGGGAGTCGGGACTGTTCAGTCCTTTTGTGGAGCATTGAGTGACTTAAAAACTCCTATTTTTACAGTTGGAATTCAATAGGTAGAATTGAACCATATAGCAAATAACCAACAATTTGACAATTAAGTTGTTGCATGATACAATATTTTGAAGTAAATCGGAGGCGTATATGGCACTAATGGAAGGGATTCAAATGAAAGAGAAACCTGATGCACGCACAGACCCTATCCTTGAAGAATGTTATCGGATGAAAGAAGCATTCGCTGCAAAATTCAACTCGGCGCAGGAACTCCACGATTATTTAGTTGCTGAAACAGAAAAAAATAAAGCACTCGGTTGGAAATATCTGCCACCTCCACCTCCACGAATTAAGGCAGATTCAAGTGAAAGAGAAACCTGATACCCGCACGGATCCCATCCTTGAAGAATGTTATCGGATGAAAGAAGCATTTGCTGCAAAATTTAATTCCATGGAAGAACTCTACGATTTTTTAGTGGCTGAAACAGAAAAAAATAAAGCACTCGGTTGGAAATATGCACCCCTTCCGCCGCCTCAAACTGAACACAGTAAAAAAGACTGAATTGTTCAGGTTATGTTTTATGTTTATTAGCCTCCCAAATCACGTTTTTACGTAGAACAACACAGAAAACAGAAAACTTAAATAACTTGCTTTTATTTTTCAATCGTGGTATTCTATAAAATATAGAAGGAAGAATTGCCTATGTCACACCCAGAACTAACATTAACTGAAAACCGACCTTTCCAAACCCAGCGCAAAGACACATGGTGGGTACAACCGTTGGCTGTATTCATTGGGTTAGGAGCATTCATAGTTTACGCTACCTTTCGGGTTTTTGAAGGGAACAATTTTCTTCCTGAGCATGCTCCGTATCTGACTCCATTCTATTCACCACTCCTTTTTGGCACAAACGAGCATAACATTGGACACAGTTGGTTTGGTATGATGCCATCTTGGATTCCAGTTTTTATAACCCCTGCTGTCCTCATTTTATGGGCACCCCTCGGATTTCGCTTTACCTGCTACTACTATCGTGGGGCGTATTACAAAGCGTTTTGGGCAGATCCACTCTCTTGCACAGTATCAGAACCGCGCAAGGGATATCGAGGTGAACACTCATTTCCATTGATCATACAGAACATACACCGATATTTTCTTTACGTAGCAATCATAATATTAGGTATCCTTGCTTATGATGTATGGAAAGCACTCTGGTTTGACGATGGGAACGGTGGAAAAACCTTCGGTATCGGAATCGGCACAATTGTTTTAGCAGGTAATGTTATCTTTTTAGGTGGCTACACGCTTGGCTGTCACTCATTACGGCACTTGGTTGGTGGCGTAGTAGATTTACTGTCAAAGGCACCAGTGCGCCGGAACATGTATAACTGTATCAGTTGTTTAAATGAACGACATATGCTCTGGGCGTGGATGAGTCTCTCTTGGGTCGGTTTATCTGATCTCTATGTCCGGACAGTTGCTGTCACCGGTTGGCAAGACTGGATTATATTTTAAATACCACAACGCTTTTACCGCTGTCCTAAAGAAACCTATAGACAATATAAATAACGTTTTGGGAAAAGTGAGGAAATTTTAGTTTGGCATCTTTTGAAACTATTGAGTATGACGTATTAATAGTCGGTGCAGGAGGCGCAGGACTACGTGCAGCAATTGAGGCAGCCACAGGTGACCTAAAGGTCGGACTGGTTTGCAAATCTCTGCTCGGAAAAGCGCATACCGTCATGGCGGAAGGTGGCGTTGCCGCTGCGCTGGCAAATGTGGACGAAAGAGACAGTTGGCGCGTGCATTTTGCCGACACAATGCGCGGTGGGCAGTACCTCTCTAACTCACGGATGGCAGAACTTCACGCGCAAGAAGCCCCAGACCGAGTCCGTGAACTTGAAGCATGGGGCGCGCTCTTTGATCGCACAAAAGAAGGTAGTATCCTACAACGAAACTTTGGCGGACATCAGTATCCGCGGCTTGCTCATGTCGGTGACAGAACTGGTTTAGAGATGATTCGTGCGCTGCAGGACCACGGTATTCACCAAGGCGTTGATGTGCACATGGAGAATACCATCGTTTCTCTGCTCAAAACAGAAGATAGGGTATCAGGTGCATTCGGTTACGAACGTGAAAAAGGACGATTCAAAATCTTTTCTGCAAAAGCAGTTGTTTTGGCAACAGGCGGAGTCGGAAAGGCATACAAAATCACAAGTAACAGTTGGGAGTATACTGGCGACGGTCATTCTCTTGCATATCATGCGGGTGCTGAACTGATTGATATGGAATTTGTCCAGTTTCACCCTACAGGTATGGTCTGGCCTCCCAGTGTCCGAGGCATCTTAGTCACTGAAGGTGTGCGAGGCGAAGGTGGTATCCTCAAAAACAGTGAAGGCAATCGCTTCATGTTTGACGATATTCCCGACCTTTATGTGCATCAGACGGCAGACAACCCTGAAGAAGGATGGCGTTATACACAAGGTGACCGCGAAGCACGTAGACCCCCAGAATTGTTGACCCGTGACCATATTGCACGCTGCATCGTTCGCGAAGTTGCAGAAGGTAGAGGCAGCCCACACGGTGGTGTGTTCTTAGATATTGCTTGGATTAAGGATAAAATTCCGAACGCAACCGAACATATCCGTAGAAAACTGCCGAGTATGTATCACCAATTCAAGGAACTCGCTGACATAGACATCACACAAGAACCGATGGAGGTTGGTCCTACCACGCACTATATTATGGGGGGCATTCGTGTTGATGCCGATTCTCAAATGACGTGTATTCCCGGTCTCTTCGCGGCAGGTGAATGCGCAGCAGGTTTACACGGAGCAAACCGTCTCGGTGGTAATTCCTTATCCGATTTACTTGTCTTTGGTAAACGTGCAGGCGAATACGCCTCGCAATTTGCAGTTGAAAACGGTGACATCCCACTTGAGGAAAGTGCTATAGATTCTATTGCTCAGTATGTTCTCAAACCTTTTGATAATCCAGAGGAAGGTGATAACCCTTACCAGATTCAAGCACAACTGCAGGACAAGATGCAGGAATTAGTAGGAATTGCACGCAGCCAAGAAAGCCTCACACAAGCATTAGAAGAGATTCAGAACTTGTGTGAAAAAGCTGAAAACGCCCATGCAATCGGCAATCGGGAATATAATGCTGGATGGCATACTGCGCTTGATCTTGAATGTTTACTTACCGTTTCAGAGATGATTGCACTTGCAGCACTTGAACGTAAAGCAAGTATCGGCGCACATTCTCGCGATGATTACCCTGAGAAAGAGGAACCAGGAACAGCAAAATATAACACTATTGTCCAAAAAACTGACGATGGTGGAATGACTATTCGGCGTGAACCTGTTCCTGAGTTGCCCGATGAACTACAGCAAATTATTGAGGAAATGGGATAAGCACAACACACCGGAAGGAATTGAATATGGCTAAAGCGACTTTTAGAATCTGGCGCGGGGATGCAAACGAAGCACAATATGTTGATTACGAAACCGAGGTCTCTGAAGGCATGGTGGTTTTAGATGCTGTCCACCGTATTCAAGCAGACCAAGCAAATGACCTTGCTGTTCGATGGAACTGCAAGGCAGGTAAATGCGGTTCATGTTCTGCAGAAGTGAACGGTAACCCTAAATTGATGTGTATGACGCGCCTAAATGATCTACCGCTTGACCAACCTATTACCGTGGAACCGATGCGCGCATTTCCACTTATCAAAGACCTCGTTACAGACGTGTCATGGAACTATAAGGTTAAAGAAAAAATGAAACCTTTCACCCCACGCCCCCCCGATTCAGAGGATGGAACATGGCGTATGGAGCAAGAGGATATTGACCATATTCAAGAGTTCCGAAAATGCATTGAATGTTTTCTCTGCCAAGATGTTTGCCACGTCTTGCGTGATCATAATCTTCACGATGAATTCATAGGTCCCCGTTTCTTCGTCTACGCTGCATCATTGGAGATGCATCCTATTGATACTGAAAATCGGTTGGAAGAATTGAAGGATTCTGGCGGTATCGGGTATTGTAACATCACCAAATGCTGTACGAAAGTTTGTCCAGAGCATATTACGATTACGGATAATGCAATTATTCCGCTTAAAGAACGTGTTGTGGATCAGTTTTATGATCCGATTAAAAAGTTATTCCGCGTTTTTAGTGGAAAAACATAAGAAAAATGTTGAACAAAATAATCGGGAATGGATTCTTAATTGATCAGAAGGTTACGTACACGCTTGAAATGAATGGGAAGTTGTTCTTAATTAAAAATGTACCTGCCCGTGTCAACGTTGAAACAGGAGAACAATTTTTCTCCCCTAAAACTGTTGACCGCTTACAACAAATTGTGTGGAAAGGACAACAACCCGTTCAAACTATGACACTGCCTGTGTATGAGTACACAAATTAACATAACGACGTCCACAATTTCTTTTGACCTACCCGGAGACATTAAATAATGGTAAGTAAGAGTCAATAACCCCGCCCTAAAGGGCGAGGCTTGTTCAATACGGCAGCCAAGCTTATCTGTTGAACAAGGGTAACTTATTGACTACCGTAACATATCGCAGTATCTCGGTATGGCAACCGAAACAACGGTTAGAAAACGATATACCGAACTGGTAGTAGGTATTATCTAAGGATGCTCCCAAAGTCTTAACCCACTTGGATACTGTGATCGGTAAGGGGAAACGGACACCTACGAAAGTAGAGAGCCCGCAAGGGTCATTACCTGTTTTCTTTCACAGCACCGGGTCAGGTCTATTAGGTGAGTGGTGACAGTCTCACTCAACGAAGCAGCCCACTGGAAAGAATCGCCCACGGGTCTGTGGCGAAAAAACAACTCGCACCCCTTTAGGGGAAATCTATAATTTAAAAAGGAGCGGTGTTTCCTCCCCCGCCTAAAGGCAGGGGTTTCCACACCGAAGATTTTGATGAAATTCGATATTCTAAGAGTTGGTGTGATTGGACCTGGCGGCGCAGGACGTGGAAATACGCTTGGATTTGCAACACGACCTGATGCACAAGTAGTCGCTGCAGCAGATGCTTATGAGTCCAGTTTAGATGCATTAGAAAATGCGCTTCAGCAACGGGTTGAAGATTATAAACCCAATAGTATGACGCGTTATCTCGGTGAACACGAATATCTGGAGATGCTTAACCACGAAGACCTTGACATTGTTGGTGTCTTCTCACCGCATTCTTTGCATGATATTCATGTGAAATACGCGCTCCGCGCGGGTTGTCATGTGATCGTAGAAAAACCGATGGCAAATATTGTCGGTGATGCCATTGCAATAACAAAAATGGCAATCGGCAGTGGCTTACACCTCGTAGGTGGTTATCAACGTCACTACGAAGATACTTATATTACGGGTAGACGTGCAATTGCAGAAGGACTCATCGGCAACTTGAAAAAGTTTGAGGTATATATGGCACAGCGATGGGGTGCTGGTGGATGGCGTGGCGATCCTCGTTTCTCTGGTGGCGGGCAACCGAACGACTCTGGAAGCCATCTGCAAGATATTTTCCTTTGGATGACCAATGCTTTACCCGCTGAAGTTTACGGCACAACCGATATGAAATTTGAAGACAATGACGGTAATCTTGTCCCGAAATTTGTTGAGATAAATTCCTATTCTGATGTTAAACTTGACAACGGTGCAGAAGGCACAATCATTATTCTTGGAAACACACGTGTTGGATTTGAAGAATGGGTAATTCTTGAAGGTGACGAAGGCACGATCGAAATCAAAAATGGTATTCGCTACACACCCAAGGGTGGAGATACTGAACCTCTTTCATACCCACGTCCAGAAGGCTACCCACGCAGCAAGGTTGACCAACTTGTCGGTCTTGTCCAAGGTGACTATGAAACAAACTACACCTCCGGCGTCAACGGTATTCGAACCAGTTGGCTAACGAACTCCATTCTTGAAGCTGGCAAAGGTCCAGATGAGAAAAATAGTGTGGATTGCGATAAACTTATTGAAAAAGAGGGTTATTCCCGACAGGATGTTTTAGACCTAATTGACCAGTGCACGTCGAATCAGATGTATTAGACCAGATGTTCCCATGATTGTAAGAACCCGCTTGTAATACACTCCTATCAGATTGTGTGATATAGATTCTAAGATGTACCTGTTCATACCTACTTAGTAAGGAGAGAAATCATGAAATTTGTCAACTACTGCCTGCTTACTGCTTTTGCCATAATAACAGTTGCTCAAATTGGTTGTTTGTCCGGTGGAGCGTTGGGAACTGCCGAAAAATTGGTTGAGGTGAAAGACTATCGAGGTGCAATAGAAGCCTATCAAAGTGTAGTCGATGCCAAACCCGGCACACCTGATGCCCGTAAAGCACAACTTGCGATCGGCAAACTCAACATCGAAAAAATGAATCGACCCGCACAAGGCATTAAGGCTTATGAAGTTGTCATTGCAGAATCACCGGAAAGTGATGAAGCTGCTGAAGCACACTACCGACTCGGGATGTATAACTATCGCGAAAAGGATTACGATGCAGCACAAACTCAATTTGATATGATTGTCAACCAGTTTCCGCATCTTGAATTAAGTCACAACGCGCAATTGATGTTAGCGAAAAGTTTTGAGGAAGGGGAAAAATTTGAACAAGCTGTAGAAGTTTTTGAGAATTATGCGAATAGGAATCCGCATAGTGAAAGGGCTGTACAAGCTCTTGTCAACAAAGCACGAATACAACGTAAATTTCTCAAAGATGACACTGAAGCTAAACGCACCCTTCAATTTACGGTAAAGAAATATGGCAATATTGATGGCGCAGAGTCACACATTGACAAAGCCAAAGACGAGTTAACCCAACTGAATGCTGAAATACCAACTCCTGAAAATCCTGAGGACACTCAAATCGGACGCGCTTTGGCGAGACAAAATGAACGTCGTGAACGGGATCGTCCCCGAGGCGTTGAAAAAAGTCCGATTGTAAAAAGTAAAGTTGCCTTTGAGGACTCTGGGTTCGGCATTAGCGC
This sequence comes from Candidatus Poribacteria bacterium, assembly GCA_965237835.1. GTDB lineage: Bacteria > Poribacteria > WGA-4E > WGA-4E > WGA-3G > MSPOR6. Next base: position 5,594,970 of record OZ250160.1, read on the forward strand.
GGATGAAGTCATGAGAAACTTCGGTGGGCAAACCACTATCGCAGGTGACGATCAGGGAAGTTATTACGATGCTGAATTGATGATTGCTGGCTTCTTTTTCGGTGATGAAAGTTATCGTGATGCTGGTGCCTTATACTTTGATGCAATAGCACGTGCAGAATCAGGGAAGGCAAAAATTGACCCATACAGTTATCTAAGTCTCTCAATTTGTTACAGAAAACTCGGAATGCACCAAAAAGCAGCAGAGGTCCTCAAGAAAGCCTCTAGTAAAAATAGCAAAGTAATTGATGCTGTCATCACTACTGGGGAGACCCAATATACGAATGAGGAATATAAAAAAGCTCTTGAGACTTTCAACTCTGTTGTTGGCTTGAATCGTAATAAAGATTCACAATTATATTGGTATATCGGAAAAACTTATGAAAAACTTGGTGAATTTGAAAAAGAGAGAGAGGCTTTTGAACGCGCTGTCGCAATCAATCCTGAGGATACCGATGCATTACAAAGCCTTGCAGAAGTGCTGAACTATCGTTTAAGGGATAGTAGCACCGCCGCAATTTTTGATGATCTCGCCCAACAAAAAAGAAATTCTTTTATTGCATTGAAAACACTTGGAGACGTCTGTTACAAATACGGTGAATACAATAAAGCACAGATTAAGTATAAAGCCGCTGCCAGAACAGCAGAACGTCTTCTGAAAAACCCAGCAAACGCTGCAGAAAAGCAGACCTTGACAGAGCAATACGGTTATAGCACAATCCTCGCTGCAATCGCAATTTTCAAACAAGGTAGAGAAGCAGATTCGCAAACGCTTCTTGACACTTTGACAGGTCAGTATCCTGATCACCCGTTGTTACCTTATGCAAAAGGTGAGATTGCTCTACTCAAAGGCGACGAGAAAGTGGCTGTTGATGCATTCAAAGAAGCTATTGAGAAAAACCCACGCTCAGATATTCCTGTGATAGCACTTGGGGATTACTATGTTTCTAAAGGATATAATGATGAAGCAATATCGCTCTGGGAAGGCTACTTAGAAAAGGATAAGTATAATTCTAAAGTGATCCGCAGGTTAAAACCTTTAAAAGAAACCAGCGAGTAGATAAGTTATTCAATTCTTGAGAACTGCACTTTACTGTAGGGGCGGGTCTCTGTGCCCGCCCGTTGCCCCGTAATTGAACATGGTGTGGGATGGAAACCGAAAACTGAATGGCTCAGTTGGAAATTTCACATATCAGCATAAATCAAAGATTCTTCATTATATTAAATTATTTTGAAAAAAAACTTGACGTTTAACTGTAAATTATGTATAATGTACATTGGAATGGTTCAATAGAAGGATCGAACATTCGGTCCCAACATAAAAAGGATGTCAAATTCCTGCCAACGTTTTCATACGGACCCCAAAAAATAAATCCAAAATCTGCTTTTGTCAGACAGTTACCCTCCAGAACATATCGGATGTGACTGCTGGTATATGTTTACCCGCGGGGCACGATGAAAATATCTCCTACGATGTATAAAACTTTCTAAAAATACCAATACAATTCAATTCTATATCCACTCCAGCATAATAATCTGGAGTATCATTAGTATCTAAGACAGTTCTGAGGCATTTTGCTCGTTCTGTCTGATTCACAAATTTTCGCCTGGTTCCGTTTTAACGATTTCTGACACATAGCAAACACCAAACGTGTTGAATTGTTAAGTGGAGGCGGGTATTACTGAGGAGTATGAAAAACTATGGAGAGCTTGGAAATAGGCAAGCTCCAAGAAATGGAGATTTCAACATTATATACCATGGCACAATCCTATGGGATTGAAGATGGTAATTCATTTCGAAAAGATGAACTTATAGCTCGGATCCTTGAAGCGGTTTCTGAGAAAAATATTCCGCTTTACGGTAAAGGAGTTCTGCAAATCTTAGATGACCGGGATCAGAACTATGGATTTCTTCGGTCACCGCGCTCTAATTATTTGCAGAGTGATGAAGATATTTATGTTTCTTCTTCACAAATTCGCTTGTTCGGTCTGCAAACTGGACATGTTGTTGAAGGTTTGGTTCGTCCGCCTAAGAAATCGGAGAACAAAACAGAACGTTATTTTGCTTTGTTACAGATAGAAAAGGTCAACGGTGAACCACCGGAATTAGTTAAGGCGAGAACCCCATTTGACGATCCGATGCCGGTTTTTCCGTATGAACAACTGAAACTGGAGCACAAACACACTGAATTCGGAACGCGTATCATTGACCTCATTTCACCTATCGGTAAAGGACAGCGAGGCTTAATTGTTGCACCTCCTTATTGTGGAAAAACAACCCTCCTAAAAAATATCGCCTGTGGTATTGAAGCGAATCATCCAGAAGTTTCACTCATTTTTCTGCTGATTGATGAACGACCGGAAGAGGTTACCGATGTTATCCGGACGGTTAAGGGTGAAGTCATCAGTTCTACTTTTGACGAACCCCCCGAACGACACACACAGGTTGCAGAAATGGCACTCGAAAAAGCAAGACGTATGGTTGAATGCGGGCAAGATGTTGTGATCTTACTTGACAGTATGACTCGTCTTGCAAGGGCGCACAATATGACAGCACCGCACAGTGGGAAAACACTTACAGGTGGATTAGATGCGATGGCTTTTGTGAAACCCCGCCGATTCTGCGGTGCGGCACGCAAATTTGAAGAGGGGGGAAGCTTAACAATTATTGCTTCTGTTCTCGTTGATACTGAAAGCCGATCTGATACGTACATCTATGAGGAATTCAAAGGTACAGCCAACATGGAAATCCACATGGATCGTACCCTGTTAGAGTTACAGATTTTTCCAGCTATCAACATTGAAAAATCAAGAACGCGCCGTGAAGAACTCTTGCTAAAACCTGATGTCCTTAACAAAGTTTGGGTATTACGGAAGTTCATTAGCCAGATGAGCATGGCTGAATCAATGGAACTTCTGATAAAACAATTAGGTAAAACGGAAACGAATGAGGAATTTCTTGAAATGATGGCAGCTGATGTTGGACAAACAACTAAAAAACGTCCACAACCAGCCAGAGTTGGAAAATAAAATTTATACCTCGTTATGTTCTCTTTAGTCTTGTAAAAACGTTATGTTTATTGAATAGATTGTCTAATACCAAATTAACGGGATTAGAAGTTTTCCGATAAAGTCAGCATTGCGAGGCACCAAATCAACGCCGAATACGCGTCCGGTTTTCGTCGGGGACCTCGCGTTACAAATCGGGTTAATTGGGTATAATACCAAATTAACGGGATTTGTCTTATTTTTCTTGGTATTAGGTGCGGTTTTGCGGTGTACTCACCCAAATGCGATCTGCATTCCTAACCGCACTGATAGACTGGAATCAAGTTAATTTGATATAACCTCTTTACCCTCGTAAGGGTGAGATGTTAAAATAATTTGAAACTAAGCAGATAAAGTAGGCTTATCATTGCTGCTTACGACCTAATTACAAATGTAAATAAGGAGTGATTTTATGAAACCTGAAATCCATCCAGAAACAACAGAATGCACTATCAACTGCGTGTGTGGTACTACATATCAAACAGTTACAATTCAATCGGATATGCGAGTTGACGTTTGTGCAAAATGTCATCCATTTTACACTGGACAACAAACCCGCTTTATTGACACTGCGGGACGCGTTGAAAGTTTTCGTCGTCGTTATGGACTCACTGAGAAATCGTAACATTTCAAAATGTAGTGTATTTTCCAAGCCATCTCATAAAATAATTATTTCACACAAATCGTGTGCTCACGCGGTTATGCGAATCGCCTGGCGAAAGGAAATAAATGTTCGATAAACTCAAAGACATTCAACAAAAATTCGTTGATGTCGAAAAATCATTAAGTGATCTAGCACAAATTTCCAATCCTCAACGGCTGCAGGAACTCTCAAAACTGCACGCTGAACTGTCGCCGATTGTGTCTGCCTATAAGGATTTCCAACATTTGGAAACTGCTATCGAAGAAACAGAGACGCTTTTGACAGATGAAAATGATGCAGACATGCTGGCGTTAGCGCAAGAAGAGTTAGATGATCTCAAGAGGCAGAAAGATGAACTCACTGAATCACTTAAGATGCTTCTTATCCCGAAAGACCTAAATGACGAAAAAAATGTGATTATAGAAATTCGTGCAGGCACTGGCGGAGAGGAAGCTAGTCTTTTTGCTGCAGAGATATTTCGAATGTACACACGATACGCAGAACGAAAAAGTTGGAAAGTCGAAATGCTCAACGCAAATGCAACAGGATTAAAGGGTTTCAAAGAGGTTATCTTTTCAATTAATGGAAAATCCGCATATAGTCTATTCAAATATGAAGGTGGGATTCACCGCGTCCAACGAATTCCGACGACCGAAACAAGCGGACGAATTCACACATCTGCTGTTACGGTCGCAGTACTTCCCGAAGCAGAAGAACTTGACTTTGAAATAGACGAAGCAACTGAATTACGGATTGATACTTACCGATCTTCAGGTCCAGGTGGGCAAAGCGTCAATACGACGGATTCTGCTATACGTATTACACACCTTCCGACAGGGATGATAGTAACCTGCCAAGATGAAAAATCGCAGCATAAAAATCGCTCAAAGGCGATGAAGATCCTCCGTGCCAGACTCCAAGAAAGAAAACAAGCAGAACTTAACAGTGAACGCGCCGAAACACGCCGTTCCATGGTTGGTAGCGGGGACAGGAGCGAGAAAATTCGCACATACAACTTCCCACAATCACGGGTAACTGACCACCGCATCCAATTTAGCACGCATCAGTTAGATTCTGTTTTAGATGGTGAATTAGACTCATTTATTGAACGGTTGACAACTGCAGACCAAGCCGAAAAGTTAAAGAGCGAAGGAAACTAAGTGAGTCAAAATTGAGACTTTGAAGACTGAATCAAGTGGGCAGAAGGCATGCAGTTTTTACGCTATTCCTTCTCACATGTTTCCACCCTCCCTATTTCATATTTCATATTTCACTTACGGAGTTTCGGGAAATAGTTTAAGAATTTATGGCTACCAAAATATGGCACGTCCTTGAACTCCTTGAGTGGACAACAGGTTATTTTGAAAAAAATAATATCCCTAATCCTCGATTAGACGCTGAGGTATTGCTCGGACACCTACTCAATAAAAGCCGTCTACAACTCTACCTCCACTTTGATATGCCTGTTTTTCAGAAGGACCTTACGCTATTTCGAGAACTTATTAAGAAACGAATAGCAAGAACACCGATCAGTTATCTCACCAACCACAAGGAATTCATGTCGTTGGATTTCTACGTTGATGAACGTGTTCTTATACCGCGTCCAGAAACAGAATTTATCGTAGAAACAGTGTTAAAATCTAAAGGGGATACATGTCAACGTTTATTGGAGATTGGCACGGGAAGTGGTGTTATTGCGACTGCCATCGCGGTCAACAAACCTGAATGGGAAATCATCGCAACCGACATTTCTGAAGACGCATTGGCAGTTGCCGAAAAAAATAGAGATACACATAACTGCATAGAACGTATTAAGTTTTTGCACGGCGATCTGTTTGAACCGATTAAAACGTTGGAGTCTTCAACTTTTAATTGGATCGTTTCCAACCCACCCTACGTTATGACCCGCGCACAGGACACTCTGAGTCCAGATGTGCGGGACTATGAACCTCACATCGCACTATTCGCAGGTGAAGACGGTTTATCCATTATTCGTTGTCTGATTGCTGAGGCACCCAATTATCTCAACTCTGAAGGCAAACTTATTTTTGAAATTGGTGACACACAGGCAAAACCTGTTAAAGCCTTGCTTGAGGAACAATCCGCCTATGAGAATTATCGGTTCATAAAGGATTACGCTGGAAAAGATAGGGTTGTTCTCGCAACTGTTGGATAACTGACATATCTAATATCAAATTAACGTGATTTATCTCATTTTTCTTGGTATTAGGTGCGGTTAGATGAAGATTAAGTATTTAAATCGGTAAAGCCGATTTTCCCCAGGACTGGTAGGTGCGGTTTGTAACCGCACCGGAACTGGTTATGGAATTACCTAATTTATTTCTTAATCTTCATGAAACCGCACCATAGGCGTCAATTTAGTGCGTCTGATACATCTTTCGCCTCCCCGAGGCTTTGGTAAATCACATCTTAGCACCAGCGGTGCGACAGGTATATAGAAAACGGTGTCCAACAGTCTCTTGAACCCCAGCGGGGTGACAGGTGTCTGACAACATGTGCCCATATACACCTTTCGCCCCGCTGGGGCTTGAGTTTGGTATGGATCGTGGTCTATACACATTCCGCCCCGCTGGGGCTAAGATATCCAAATATAGGTTTATTTCCTTAAATTGACGCCTATGGTGCGGTTTGTAACCGCACCGAGTCGTTCGCGAAAACGCTCGTTTTGAGCATATTCCCTAAGTTCCGGTGCGGTTACAAACCGCACCTACCGAGTGGGATCAAGTTAATTTGGTATTAGTAGCGGTGTGTGGAGAAACAGTTGAAACTATATGGCAAATTGCTAGCAGAGGGAGAATAAAATAATGATAAGACCAACACCAGAACAAAAAGCACAATGGGAACAAGAAGGATATCTTGTTTTCGAAAACGCAATTCAGGGCGATCAGTTGAAACGTCTACAATCGGTCTTTGATTTTTGGGCAACGGAATGTAAGGAAGAATGGTTGAATAGAGTTGAAGCGGGTGAAGCTGCTGCTACCTTTTACGACATTCCAAATTCTCTTGAAAAAGATCCAATTTTCATTGACCTGATTGATCATCTGAGTTATTACGGTGTGTTGATGAAATTCACAGACGATGATCTGATTTTGCTTGGACCGCAGGTTAGAACAGTCGCACCATGGCCCGTCAGTTACACAGGATGGCACCCTGATGTAGGACAGAATAACCCACTCCACATAAAAGTGCAAATCTATGTCAACGATGTCCCAGCAGGATGCGGTGAATTCGGGTATGTTCCCGGCAGTCACAAGCCAGATGCTGGTCCTTATAAGCGTCCGTTGCGGCAAGAGAGTATGCCAGGACATAAAACTTTCCCGGGTAAAGCTGGGACTGCTATTATGTTCAATTCGTGTGGTTGGCATGCTTCAATGGACAATGCTTCGGATGTGCCACGAAAATCGATTATTCTGATTTATGAGAAGCGTACCCCAGGACGGATTGGACCTGAGCAGTTCGCCGCTATATCCGAACATTGCACAACACCTGAACGTCGTAAATTGTTTAGTTTGGCTGACTGAATTCTCACATACCACAATTCCTTCAATATGCGTGCGTACGAAATCTGCCACAAGGAAGTGATTTATGCAAAGAATCGATGCCCATCTTCATGTATTTACAAAGGTTTCGCCCGAATTCCCACGGGAAATTTCACCGATTTGTCCTACTGAACGAGAGGAACCCGTCGAAAAGTTGTTAGGAGAAATGGAAAAACACGAAATTGACCAGGCAGTTCTCGTTCAAATCGGCGGCACGAGCATAGAACATCACCGCTATCTGCTGCATTGTCTCAAAAGTTATCCAGATAGGTTTCTTGGAATAGGGCTTGTCCCGCTTGATCATCCAAATCCGGCAGAACACATGTCTGAATTGGCAGATGGGACTGGGATTATCGGTTTCCGACTCTTTGATCTCCGCGGGCCACGGGATATTTTTGCGACAACGGATGTACGAGAATTTAAGACATATCCTATTTGGCAGTGTGCTGCTGAAAAAGATTACGTGTTGTGGCTTTATCCACGTTCAATTGATGCCCATCTACTTCCGTTTCTGATACAAGCCTTTCCACAGGTTCGGGTTGTTCTCAACCATCTTGGTATGACACCAGGGAAAGGCAAATTCAGCCTAGACGAACTCGGCAGACCACAAATCCAAGTGACAGGCTACAACCTCGCTATGCATACGACCTACCGATTGGCGCGGTTTGAAAACGTCACCGTACATCTATCAGGTCAGTACGCGTTCAGCAGGGAGGCATATCCATATCAGAATTTAGCAGGCTGGCATGGGAATTTGCTAAACGACTTTGGGGCAAAACGATTGATGTGGGCGACTGATTTTCCGTGGATTTTAGAAGAACCTGGCTATGGGGAACTTACAACTATTATAGAAAAACTGCTGCCTAATCTGTCGCTATCAGAGTTAGCAGACATTATGGGAGGGAATGCGAAGAGGTTTTTACGGTTTCCCAATAGAAATTCGTAAAATTTGCTAAGATAAGGTGAATCCTAAAATATTTCCAATACTTGTGATAAAATTAATCTGGACGCAGCCGATATAAGCTATAAAACAGCAGAGCAATAACACCAGTTCCAATCAGTATTCCGATACCGGAGGACAAACCCAATGCAGCTGGAATATATCCACACATTAAGGCAATTACGGCAACAGTGAGCGCATAAGGCATTTGCGTCCTCACATGATGCATTGGATCGCAACTACTAACAATAGCACTCAGAATAGTCGTATCCGAAATTGGAGAGCAGTGATCCCCGAAGATTGCCCCATCCAGAACCGCACCAAGACAGATGATTGTCGTAATCCCGTAACTATCACCGTCAAGTAAGAATGCCACTGGAATCGCTGTTGGAATAAGAATCGCCATCGTTCCCCAACTGGTACCTGTCGCAAATGAGGTAAGCGATGCAACCACAAAAACAAGTGCTGGAAACCAGAGTGGTGATACGACATCGCTGAGCATTGAAGCGATAAACTGTCCTGTCATCAGCTTTTCACAACTCGCCTTTATTCCCCACGCACATAATATAATTCCTATGGGTAAAAGTGTTCCCGAAAGTCCTTTTTTGACTGCTTTACCGATTTCTGAATAAGACAATTTAGAAAACAGACGCGCGCAAACGATTGCGGCAACGAAAGCAGTTATGGCAGAACTGGCGAGTATTTTGACATTATTCGCATTTGAGAGTGCATCCCGCCACGAAGTCAAGTAGTAAATAGGTTTTGAAAACACAAATTGCCACATTGACAAAGAGAAAAGAGATGCGTTTTCTTGCTGATCTTCTATACTTAAGCCCTTGAGAAATTCATTCCTGTGGCCGTCTATCCATAATCCACCAAGAATCAACCCAAAAAGAAGTGACAATGGAATAACTGCTGAAAAAATCTGTGTTTTACCGTTTGTTGTGCTAACATCCGCTGCAATACCACCCATAACTTTCGCATCAGGATCTGAAACATCTCCTGTGTCACGAGCACGTTTTTGTGCACTTCGCATCATACCGTAATCACGTCCACTGAGGGTATTAATGAGTACAAAAATAATAGTCAAAATACAATAGAATCGGAACGGCAGCGCATCAAAGAACATTGAATAACCATCACTATCTAAGCCAATCGCTTCTGCGACTCCGTTAAACAGACCCACCTCATACCCGATCCATGTGCTAACAAAAGCAAGTCCAGCAATCGGGGCACTTGTGGAATCCACAATATACGCTAACTTTTCACGACTCACTTTATGCCGATCCGTGATAGGTCGCATCGTAGGACCAACGAGCATCGCGTTGCTATAGTCACCGATAAAAATTATTGTACCCATTATTGCGGTGATGAGTTGGGTAGAACGCGGTCCCTTTGCAAGGTGAGATAACAAAGAAATGACACTACCAATTCCTCCAGACGCTATCACTACGGATATCATTGACATCATGAATAGCACGAAAAGGATCACCCAGATGTTGAACAGGTCGATGCCATCATTCGTAACAGTAACTGCACGAGCAAACCAATAAACCTCCAATACAAATGCTTTCAATGAGAAGTGTTGCTGGCTCCACCATGCAAGGATAATTCCTGTCCCCACTGCTACGCCAAGACTCAAAAACAGACGCGTTGTAATCACTGCCAATGTGATTGCAATCAGCGGCGGAATAACGCTATACCACCCCACAACTATCCCATCATCTGTTGTGACATTAGGCAACTGCCACATCAGTAAAACACATATCACCAAAAAGATTGGAACACATATCAGTGCTTTTTGTTTGTAATTCAAAGATTACCTCAAGAAAATGTAAGGCTGGTTTTGATAACGTCAGCGATTCTGTTAGATAAAATATCATGAAACCGAAAAAAAATCAAGATTTTCCCAATTATTACCACTAAATTATTCTTGCATCACTTTTTTCAGATATGATATAATATTATCAATTATGGTTAATGAAGCCCGTGCATTGTGAGGGTAAGTTAAAAATGTTTCCGAATATATGCAGGATTTTAGACTCATAAAAGATTTCATTCTTGATTGAAAACCTGTGATCCTGTTTTCAACCTAAACAAGAAGTAAGAGTTGAAACTTCCGTAACCTTTATGGAAGTCAGTATCCAAATCTACAAAATTACAAATAGGAGAATTTCGGACATGAAAGTTAATCACATCTTCGCAGCGTTTACTGTATTGCTGATGTTGACGGTTTCAATGTCGGCGTTCGCAATAGTGCAAGAAAAAAACCTTGTTGGCTGGTGGCTCTTTGATGACCTTACAGACGAAATGGATAATTGGGGAGATATAACACTCCGAGATGCCAAAATTGAGAAGGGGCAATTGGTCGTTGAAACCGGAAAATAGGCTCATGCTCTGGAATATACAGGTCCTGATATTACAGAATTGACATTGGCAACCTGGGTTAGTTTAGACAGTTACGCTAAAACAGCGGGATCTGCGCTCACATTGGATAAAGTGTCTGCGGATCAGTTTTGCGCGATCGTCTGGGCTGAAAGAGTCGATAGACAGTGGATGTCCGGGAGCAGTTTTTTCCGGCGCACACATGATTTTCCCCAAGTAGTTACCGAAAAAGATACCGGTGAAATGCTTTTTTTAGCGATCACATACAAAGATATTGGCAATAAGTACGAGGTCACTGGTTACCGGAACGCCGAAAGTATGGGGAGTTACAACGCTAATTTCCAAGGTAACAATATGGATCTCAGAACATGGCCTGAAGGAGATGCCGAAGCAATATGGGGAAAACGGCATGACAATGGGGATGGTAATGGTCCAGGCAATCTCAATGCCCACATTGAAGAATCCAGAATTTACAATATCGCGTTGACAGATGAAGATATCCAAACTATACACAAAGGAGACCTTCCTGTTGAGGCACGTGGAAAACTTGCGACCCGTTGGGGGAAAATCAAAACCCGTTAATGTTTTTCTTACATTTGATGGTATTTTGTCAATTAATCTGAAAACTGTGTTAAACTGAAGAAGAAACAGGGGAAATGCTTTTTATAGCAATCACATACAAGAATGTTGACGACCAGTATGAAATCATAGGTTATCGTAACGGGGAAAGTATGGGGAGTTTCAATCAAGGTGTTCTCGTAACCTGGTCTGCTGGTGATTCGGAAGCAATATGGGGAAAACGGCATGCAAATGGAGTCACCGGTCCTGGCGACCTCAATGCCCACATTGAAGAATCCAGAATTTACAACGTAGCATTGACAGCGGATGAAATTATGGATTTACACACTGGTGGACTCACACCGGTTGAACCGCAAAGTAAACTTGCAACACAATGGGGTGCGCTTAAATCCAAATAGCAACATTAATCCCATTCAAAGACCGGTGGTTACCATATCTGCCGGTCTTTTTTGTATGTATTATCAATCGGGCAATATCCTATAGCCGCTACTAATTCCAGTAATCATACCTAAAATTGCCCACAGTCCAGCACATGTCATCTCCCCAATAACCAAACCGAGAAATACGGGTCGTGCTTGACGGTATGCCTTTAGTCCTCCATATTTCACGATGGCAAATTTCATTCCCCATCCCAAAAAGATTGAGAACCAGAGTTTAAATGTTGCCCAAGAACTCAACATCGTATAACCGAGAGGATGCAGGGGCCACCAAACAAAAGTCTGCCGCATCCACATCAACCAGCCTGTAAACCCACCTCCGAACAAAATAAAACCTGTATTTGTCCAATTAGTGCTTGTTTTGGGACTTGTAAGTAGTCCTTCAAGTTGACGCATAAACCAACTACTACCCATATACGGCGCACCGTGTGCATAGCCAATTTTGATTGCAGAGTAATAAGATACACCAAGACCAATGACCATCGCAACCGCCATCGCTATCAGCAATTGTCGTCGTTTCACGCGTGCCTCATCCGCTGCTTTCAGTCCATTCATGATATTCGGCATCATAAATTCGCGCAAATCAAGCGTGAGACAGACCGGATGCATCATTAACGATGTTAATGATGATGGGTGAATTTTTGATGTGCCAAGTGTCGTGAGAAAAAAAACTCTGTGGTGAGAATGATGGATTGATGAACGGAATACCACCGTTAATCACCTGCCACGTCAAGACGACGTACATCGCAAGTAGAAATAGCACAAATCCTAAAGCAAACAGTATAGACATGCCCATCAGATGATTGAAAAAGACAAGGACACAGATACCTCCGATAAGTCCAAACACCGTAACACCGGAGGGCAATGCCTCATCAGAAGAACCGAACTGGAACATGTTTTTGAGGTGGTGGCGTGTTTTCCATAACGCAATAGCGACAAACACCAGACATGCCCCAGCTTCTTGTGCAGCACTAAACGATTTTCCTGTCCATTGGACACCCGGTCCTGAACTCAATTGAAAACCGAGCATAACACCTACAAGGCATTGCAGTTTGTAAAAGATAAAGAAAAACCAGATGCTAAATGATACCTCTAAGGTGAGTAGATAACTAAACCCTACCATTGACCAAAAGATGACAATCTGAAATGGACGCAACGCACTCCACGGTCTTTCGGTGAGATACTGATTCAGCCAAAAATCACGCGGGATATGTGGCACGGATGGGAAAAATGTATGAAGTCCGTTCACCGTATGGAGAAACACGGGAAATGCGAATCCAAACCAGAGCGTGCTGTTTTTAAAGAGCGGTCCGAGTCTTCCTCTATCCTGCATTGCCATCTCTACAGGCAGTTTAACGAGCGGAAATGCACAACGTTCATATTCCACCCACTGCTTTCGGAGCAATACCGAAAGGCAGATCATTACGAAATAGACTACAAGTACATAAGCACTCCAGATCAAGATAGGTGTAATCCATGCCCCCCAAGGAACAGCCTCACCTGCAAATAGACCCTCGAAAAATGAGCGGATGGCAGTTTCATCGCGTACCACACGCCAATGTGGGATGTAGTGGTAAAACAACGACTCCCAATCGTTTTCTGGTGTAGCAAAATACTGGTAGGAAATCATCGGACTGAGTGCATAACGCATCATTCCGGATGATGGAATGCCTGCTGGCGCGAGCATGATACACCAGATCGTAATGAGTTCGCCCGGAGAAAATGCAGATGTCGGATGTATCTGTTTTAAAAGAACATTCACCCCTAACACAAACAGTGTGAGCACAAAAAAGGGGGCGACAGGAAAATGTCCACCCGCGAGAAAGATGTTACGGATGACGTAATCATTATACGGCGCGAGGAGACATTCAATCGTTGCACACACCAGACCGATGATTACTGCGCGCCAAGATAGACTTGTCCGAGTCCGTTGCTGTATCAATATAAACTCACTTTCTTATTGGCAGGAATTTGCAGAAATTATACATTCGTAGTAAGAGATTAAAATCGTAATGTAGTCTAAATGTATCAAAAATCGTATGTTTTACTATAATCATACACAAAATATAGGCTTATGTAAACTTTTTTACGGTTATATCAGGGTTATTTAGTTTTCCAATAATTTTGAACTTTTGCTCAAGACTCTCCGTTGTAGGAGCGATCTCCGAATCGCGACTTTTTGGCTAAAATGGGCAAAAAGCCTAAAACTAAATAGCCCTGCGGTTATATCAACAATTCTGTAGAATATGGCATTTATGGTAGATTTTAGAATTACTTGGACGTTTGGTAGTGCGGTTTCCTAACCGCACCTACCAGAGGGTGATTACATATTTTGTATATTTCACAATAAATTGAAAAAGTATATGACAAATAATTGAAAGTGAAGTAAAATGGTAAAGAATGTTAAAGCACACGACCGAAATTACGGCTATGGTAAAAAAATAGTCTTATTTGATATAAAAATGGAGATTTGATGATGCAAGCGCGTTCAGATTTATTTGATGATCAACAGATGCGGGATTTCATTGTAAACGGTTATGTTATAGTGAAAACGGATCTGTCACGCAGTGTTCACGAAACGATCTATCGCAAAACGCAGGAGATCACAGCTAAAGAAGGGAACTTAGGGAATAACATTTTACCGCGAGTTCCTGAGTTACAGGCTGTATTTGAGGACCCCACGGTTCGCGGTGCATTTACCAGTATTTTAGGAAAAAACTATGTGATGCATTCACATCGGCATCCACACAACAACGCACCACACAGTGGAGGGCAAGGGTTTCACAAGGATAGTTACTGGGGACATGAAAAAGTTCGCCATCACCGTCCCCGCTGGGCGATGGCGTTCTACTATCCACAGGATACGCCTGTTGAAATTGGTCCCTCGTCAATTTTATCGGGAACACAATACTACAGCACGCGTATTACCGAAGATAACGCAGGCGAAGTAGTTCTCAACGGTGAAGCAGGCACGGTATCAATTATCCACTTTGACTTGTGGCATCGCGCAATGGCAAACCAGACTGATAAAACTCGATATATGATGAAGTTTCAGTTTATCCGCATGGATGAACCACATGAACCGGAATGGAACGTGGCAGATACGACGTGGATGAATGATGGACTTGATGAGAATGGCAACCCAGGTGCCAAAAGCCATCAAACCGCCTGGCGACACATTTGGAATTGGATGGTTGGCGAATCAAATGGACATGTTTCCCAGCAAACAAACGGCAATTTAGCGCGCCACATTGAAATGTTGAGCGATAAAGATCCATCTGTACGCTCCTACGCTGCCGATGAATTAGGGTTGTTGGGTGAATCTGCCGCTGATGCGATCCCGATGTTGAGCCAAGCCTTACTTGACGACTTTGAACCTGTCCATCTGAATGCAGCTTATGCATTGGGTGCTATTGGCGAACCAGCAGTTTCAACGTTAAGTGAGAAACTTGGTCACGATAATGGACCGACACGACGAATGGCTGCATACGGGTTAGCAGCTACTGGTGCACCTGCCGTCCCCGTGCTTTGCGATGCTTTAGAACATGAAAATGACGAAGTGCGACATCAAGCGACTTACGCTTTAGCACAGATAGGAAGCGCGGCTGAACCAGCAGTTGATGCTTTGATAGATCGCTCAAAAGATAATAAAGTTGAAGTTCGTCGATATATTCCAGAGGCATTTGGAGGAATTGGGGCACCGGCAGCACCTGCTGTGCCAGTGTTAATCGATATGTTAGCGAATGATGAGGACGTTCAAGTCCGTTTTGAGGCAGCATTGGCATTAGGACAAATCGGTCCTGCTTCAAGCGACGCAATCCCAGTTTTGAAGGACTCGCTCTCTGATAAAAATCGGTACGTGCGGGACAATTCTATCCATGCACTGAAAAGGATCGGAACACCAGAAGCAGAAGCAGCACTCTTCGATTATCTGTTGATGGCACGATGGTGTGCTATAACCAACAACGAAAGCACATTCTAAGTTATACCAAATTAACGGGATTCCAATCTATCGGCGCAGTTAGGAAACCGCACCATTAGCGTCAATTTAGCGGTCCTCCATTCTGTAGCGCAAACTGTTAGTTTGCGTCTAATAGGGCACAAACTAAATGAAGTTAAATAAAATAATTCGGTAATTCGATAACCATCTCCGGTGCGGTTAGGAAACCGCACCTACCGGTCCTGGGGAAATCGAGATTACCGAATTAAATACTTAAACTTCATACAGTTTGTGCTACAGCACGTCAGCGATTCAAACAAGCGCGCTTACATTATGGGAGGGAAACCTTCGCCCGATTATCGGCGTTGAAAACGCCTCACACAAGAATATTTGGCACTAAATTGACGCATAAGGTGCAGTTAGGAAAGCGCACCATAGGCGTCAATTTAGTGATCCTCCAGGGCCGGTAGGTGCGTTTTCCTAAGCGCGCTGTGTTGTTTTCGCAACTGTTTATCAGGACGCATATTCCACAAGTTCCGGTGCGGTTACAAACCGCACCTACCGGGTTGGGGACCCCTAAATTGACGCATAAGGTGCGTTTTCCTAAGCGCGCCGTGTTGTTTTCGCAACTGTTTATCAGGACGCATATTCCACAAGTTCCGGTGCGGTTACAAACCGCACCTACCGGGTCGGGGACCCCTAAATTGACGCATAAGGTGCAGTTAGGAAAGCGCACCTACCGTCCAGAAAATAGGACAAATCCCGTTAATTGGGTATTAGTTGTTGGCTGACACCGTATGCCTCTATAGAACTAAAAACATATATATTTCCAAAGAAAATACTTCACTTTGAGTGTGTTTTATGGTATACTGTTTATCATGAAATGCTATAAGTCTGTGCCTTGAGTATCCAGCATGTCTAACCAACAACTCTACCAAATCATTCCCAGTGAAGTATGCTTTTCTTGTGATGTTTGTTGTCGGTTTTTGGAAGCTGACAGTCCGCTTGCACCTATCTTTACCGAAAATGAGAAACAACAAGCAATTTTTCAAGGCGCAGACCCCATTTTATTCCAGTCTCAAGCAGATGAAACAAGTTCACAGATTAAGTTAAAACCTCATCAAGATTTTTACATCTGCCCTTTCTTTGAACCGGAAACAAGTAGATGTGCAATCTACAAAATTCGTCCGCTTGATTGTCAACTCTATCCTTTTGCCTTGATGTTCAATGCGGATGGAAGCAGTGTTGTTCTGGGAGTGGATATGCTCTGCCCGTTTAGTGAAGCACATCTGGAAACGGAAATCTTTCAGCAGCATATTCAGTACATTATTGATTACGTTGAATCAGATGCGGTGAAGGAACAGATTGCCAAGAACTGGAGTCTCATCGGTGATTTTCAGGAGACGGTAAAGGTTTTTCATACCCTCAATCAAAAGTTTGATACATGCAACTCCGTCCGTTAACACTTGATGACAAACCCATTTTTGAGGTGTACACGTCTCATAAACAAACTTACTTATCCAGTTATGCCTTTGCACCAATTTTTATATGGCGAAATCATTTTCAGTTTTATTGGACACTGCTTGAAGATCACCTCTGTGTTTTTGCTAAACAGGGTGATGACTATTTTATGCCAATTATGCCGATGGGTTCGCCGTTTTCATTTGAGGTTGTTTGGTCGGCATTCCAGTTTATGCTAAAATCGAATCGGAATTCTCAGATTGCACGCATTGAGAATGTCCCCGAAGAGCATCTTTCAATTTTTAATGATATGGGTTTTCAGTCTATTCCGAAAGAGACTGAATATATTTATAGAACTGAAGACCTTGCGGAATTGCGTGGAAATCGTTACAAACAGCAAAGGAATGCCTACAATACTTTTATAAAACTATTCCCTTCAATAACTTGTGATCCGTATCAACCGACAGACCGAGATGCATGTCTGAATCTCTATGGAACATGGCAGATGTCGCGAGCGGAAAAGTATGATGACGAAATCTATCAAGCGATGCTTGAGGATTCACAATCTGCACATCGGATTGGGATAACACATGCAGAGAGATTAGGATTGGTTGGGAGGGTTGTCCGTATCAAAGGAGAGATACGAGCCTACACCTTCGGATATGAATTGAACTGTGAAACGTTCTGCGTGCTATTCGAAATCTCTGACCTATCAATTAAAGGGCTCGCGCAATTTATCTATCGCGAATTCTGCAAGGAATTGAAGGCATCATACAGATGGATTAACGCTATGGATGATTCAGGATTAGAGAATCTAAAACGTGTGAAACTTGCTTATCATCCTACCCGTTTGCTCTCTTCTTACAATTTGATACTAAATTAAAGTCAATAACCCCGCGCTAAAGCGTCGGGGCTTGTGCGAAGCGCATGCCAAGCGTCCACTCCACAAGTTAAACGGTTGACTAGACGATATATCGCGGGTCTTGTCGTGGCAGGCAACAAGATGTTACGGATGCTCCCCAAGTCTGTCCCCTCTCTGATTCCGTGATGTCGATGGGGCAACATATACCGCGAGAGCGTGGGCTTATAGCCATTATTTTCTGGTAAAGACATCGTGTCAGGTCAAGTAAGCGAGTAGTGACAGTCTCACTGAACGAAGCAGCACAACTGAATCCAGACTCCCAGTGTGCAGGTGGAGATAAAACAGCACTCCCCCTTTTGGGGACAAATTATAACTATAATAGGAGGCGGGCTTTCCTCCCCTGCCTAAAGGCGAGGGGGCTCCAGCCCGAAGATTTTGATGAAACCTGCACTAATCTTCCTCAACGGTTATTATGACACACGTAATCTTGATTTTTACCGGCAAGAAATCGAATCCGCGGTAAAAAAAGGTTACCCGCTTATCTGTGCAGATGGAGGTGTTCGTATATTTGACGAGTTGAATTGCAGTGAACGTAAACCTTTTACGCCAGATGTTCTTATAGGGGACATGGATTCAATCGAAGGGAGTACAACTCAAGCAAAACATATCGTTGAGAAATGGGTTGGACAAACAGATAAGGATTGGACAGATGGACAGTTAGCTGTTAAGTACGCGATAGAAACCTATAATTGCCAACATATTATCCTTTACGGTGGATTACCGCGTCCTGAAGAATATGAGACAGATCATTTTTTGGGAAATCTGAAACTGATGCGTTTTGGGCACTATCTCGTCAACGATAAGAACGCCGACTACAAAGCCGAAATGCGTGACCCGCAACAGACTATCCACTATGTGTTATCAGAATTGCGGTTAAGTCGAAAAAACAGCGGTTTGCAGCGCATTTCACTTATTGCTGAAGAACCCGAAGTCGTTGTAGAAAGCAGCCAAAACCTGCGGTGGGACTTGACATCTCTACATATCCATCCAGACTTAACAAACGCGCTGCGTAACGAATTTGTTGAAGATGCAGAATGGGCGGAACTCCAATTGGTTGAAGATTCCGCCCCTGTTTATGTCGTTCACAACTGGTACGATTAGGAATTGATTAACACTTCCTTAAGTGTCTCTATATCCAAATTACCACCGCTCATTATAATAGCAACATTTTGACCTGCCAATGTGTCAGACAGTTTAAATGCCGCTGCAAGTGCCGCGACACCTGCCCCCTCTGCTAAATTGTGGGTATATCGCAACGCTGATCGGATTGCTTCATGGAGTTCTTCCTCACTTACCAACACGATGTCGTGTATACCTTCTTTAATGATAGAGAACGGAATCGGAAACGGAATACGTGTGGCAAGACCGTCTGCGATTGTATTACAAGAATCGGTTTCAACATGTCTTCCTTCTTTCCATGAACGGTACACTGCCGGTGCGTTCTCTGCTTGAACACCAATGATCTTAACATTCGGATTAATCGCCTTTGCAACGGTGATCGCGCCGCAGACACCGCTACCGCCACCGATTGGGACAATAATTGCGTGTACATTCGGAAGATGTTCAAAAATCTCAAGCGAATAGGTGCCTACACCGTGGACGAGTGCTGGTTCCATACACGGGTGAATGTAATATAGACCACGTTCTGCTTGAAGGGTCTCACACATTTCGCGTGCCGCGTCAAAATCATCACCGTGTTCAATTAGTTCCGCACCAAATGCCTGCATCGCACTGTTTTTTTCTGGATTGTTCCCGTACGGCACAATAATGGTTGCTTTTACACCGAACTGTGCCGCCGCATAAGCGATGGATTGTCCGTGATTACCACGTGTGGCTGTAACAACACCCTGTTTTTTCTGCTCAGCAGGCAAATTATGCATAAAATTAATGCCACCGCGCACCTTAAAACTTCTTGTCGGTAGATGATTTTCATGTTTAATATACGCTTCAAATCCCAGTTTTTCTGATAATTCATGGTAGTATCTTAAAGGTGTTGGTTGTAAAAACTGATTTACGATTTGCTTTGCAGCGACAATTCCGTGAAATGTAACCGTTTTCATTTTTCTCCTTCTATTTTTATTTGTTTGAAGTTATGTTTTATGTGTTTTTCATCACGGTATTTTGGTGAGAAAGTATATTTTCAATTGGGATAGAATATGAAATGTATGAGACGCCTATCTATGCTAATCCAAAAAATCATCGGTGTCTTGTCAAACGAAATATGCTATGGTCATAGCACCCACAACCTAAAGGTTGGGGCTTGTGCTTCGTAGCAGTCCGCCTTCTGTCCAAGGTCTTACGTCTGCTCCACAAGGGCAGCTAAGCCTGCCCGTAGAATGTTTATAGCAGCGTTTATGTCTCTGTCGTGGTGGGAGCCACATTTTGGACATGTCCACTGTCTATCTCTAAGAGAAAGATTATCGTTGTGATACCCGCAATCCGAACAAGGTTTTGTTGTCGCAGTCCATTGCCCGACTTGAACGAACTCACGTTTATGTTTACTACACTTGGACTTCAATATCTCAAGAAACTGATAGAAGGCAAGGTCAGAGACTTTACGTCCCCAAAGCCGTTTCATACCGTCAAGGTTCAGCGTTTCGGTTGCGATAGCGTCAAACCTTCGGCAAAGGTCGGTGGCAAGTTTCCAATGCCAGTCTCTGCGTTGGTTGCTGACTTTGCTATAGAGTCTTGCGAGTGCTCTGACAGCACGCCACCAATTATTAGAACCTTTGACTTTACGAGATACCGCTTTATTGAGTTGCCGAAGTGTGTTCAAGGATTGCTTATGAAATTGTGGAGATTGTCCTTTCTCGCCTGTGCTCAACGTCAAATACGCGTCTTTCATACCGAAGTCTGCCCCGACGCTCTTACCTGTTGTCGGCAGGATTTCAGTAGCAGTCGCGTCTGTTGTGATACATAGCCAATAGTCCCCACACTTGTCACGCTTTATTGTGATACGTTTGATTTCACCTTTCCAATCACGATGTTTGTGAAATGAATAGGTCACTCGTTTGAACTTCCATTTAGATTTATCAATGTCCCATTCTCTAAAGGTTATTGTGATATGATTGTTTTCTATTTTCAAACCAGCGAGACTTGGAAAAGTGATAGACCTAAATTTATGCTTGGGTTTGATATGCGGTCTGCCACCAAGTTTATTGAAAAAACGCTGATACGCCATATCAATGCGTTTCAACTCACATTGGATCGCTTGGCTTGGCAGACACTTCCAATGGGGGTGCGTCGTCTTTTTCAACTCCGTAAGGTGAGCAGACATAGCATAATAATTCGCATAAGGTAATCCATCTTTATGGCGTTGACGTTGCCATAAATGGAAATACTTATGCACCTCGTGCATGTCGTCTATCAGATTACCAAGACGTATCATACTTCTCTGGTGACCAAACTGGTATTTGTCCGTGTGCATGGATATTCTCGTCCCTCGCTTTTATCCTCAGGCAAGTAGGAGACAGGCACGTGGTTTCCTTGCGACTACGTTTGCTTTGCCTGTCAACGAGATATTATCATTATACTACATTTTTAGATGAATATCAATTTATTTGTTTACAAAAATCTAACTCCCGCCTGAATCCCACAAGCTAAAGCAGGGGGTCTTGGCGGGAAGAGTGATAAAATGGTAACATATTCATGATTGATATAACAATCTAATCTATAAGGAGAAATATATGCCGCAAGAATGCCACGCCAGACGTAGGGTTATTTAGTTTTCTATAGATGTTATAATTTTCTCAACTTAAAATAATAATCTGAAAAGTCATGTCATTTGACACACGTTCTTGTGTACGCTATAATCGTTTCATGTGTTTCTTCTGTAATTAACCATTCTCTACATACTTTATATGTCAACGCCAATTGGCGCAACTCCTTACAATCCATATTATCACCGGCTTTTTCCAATTCCTCAAGCCGTATTTTACAGAACTTTTCCTTACCGAAGCAGAAAAAATATGTTTGCTTGCTGTTGGTGGAATCGACGCGTTCTATAAACTTGTCGTCTCTCCGAGAATGTGGTAAATCGTGTCTTAGCACCAGCGGTGCGGAAGGTATATAAGAATCTCGCAAAAACAAATCAGTTGTCGGAACAATAAATATCCAATAGATACGCAATAGGTTTGCAAAGAAATGGCTATTGGAAACCATCAGCTGACGGTCAGGGTTATTTAGTTTTAGACTTTTTGTCCATTTTAGACGAAAAGTCGCGATTCGGAGATCGCTCCTACAGGGGAAAGTCTTAGATTGAAAATCTAAATATTCGGAGAACTAAATAGCCCTGGCTGACGGTATAAACATTTGACTTTGATCGAAAACTTCTATATACTCTCATCAATCGTCGGTTGAGGGATGCAAACTCTCGCATTCCCTACGGTTGTCTCAACCATATAAAAGTAAGGAGAACTTTCTGATGAAAAAGCAAATGTATTGGTGGTTTGTCACCCTCATCATCACATTTTGTCTATCAATGGCTTTCGGTGAATATGAGTCTTCAACGCAAATCGGTTTACCCGAAGGTGCAATCGCGCGCCTCGGTAAAGGCGCGATAAGCAAAATAGCCTACTCTCCCGATGGCACTCGGCTGGTAGTGGGGAGTTCTATCGGTGTTTGGATTTACGATATAGAGAAGGGCAAGGCACTGGATCTTTTCCCGATGTATGGCGTATCTTGCGTAGCGTTCAGTCCGGATGGGAAGACGCTCATTAGTGGAAATAGGCGGCATAATCTCGTTTTATGGGATATGATAACCGGTGAACCGCTGCGCACTTTCATTGATGGTTATCAGATAGGTGTTTTTAGCGTAGCGTTTAGTCCGGATGGGAAAACCCTTGCCAGTGGACATGCCGGAGGCTTTCTTAGAATGTGGGAAACAGCAACGGGTAAACATATCAGATTCCTCTCCGGCATGGGAGGTGAGGAAGGCAATCAACTTCCCTTCGAACATACAGGTCCGGTTCATTGCGTAGCGTTTAGTCCGGATGGAAAGACACTCGCCAGTGGGGGCTACTATGACAGGGGCACCACAGTTCGTTTGTGGGAGACAGCAACGGGTAAGCATATACGACTCTTGCATAGTGTAGAAGGCGAGATGAATTCACTTGAGAGTATCGCTTTCAGTCCGGATGGGCGGACACTTGCAGTTGGATGGGGAGCTGGAGGGATTAGTTTGTCGGATACGAAATCCGATGCACTCCCCCAACACCTCGGACGTGGTATGCGTATGCGGAGAGTTTTAGGTTTAGCGTTCAGCTCAGATGGTGCGCTGCTTGCCAGTTGTAATATGGACGAGACTGTTCATTTATGGGATATGAAAACCAACAAACTTCTTCGCACTTTTACTGGACATAAAGATGATGTCTTTAGTGTAGCGTTTAGTCCTGATGGGGAGACGGTCGCGAGTAACGGTAAGGAATCTGTCCGTTTATGGAGGACGAAAGGAGAAGAAGATCTAAGTTCTATTGTCACGCATACCGCTATTTTAGATGTAGCGTTTAGCCCAGACGGAAAGACGCTCGTCAGTGGGAATGAGGACGAGACTGTCCGTTTATGGGACACAAAAACCGGTAAACCCCTCACCACTCTCATCGGGCATGAGGATAAAGTCTCTAACGTGGCATTTAGTCCTGATGGAAAGACACTTGCCAGTGTGGGGGACGACACTGTCCGTTTATGGGACACGAAAACCGGTAAACCTCTGATCAATCTCATCGGGCATAAGGATAGAGTCTTAAGTGTCGTGTTTAGTCCTGATGGTGAGACATTTGCTACTGAAGATCTGAGCCGCACTGTCCATTTGTGGGATACAAAAACAAAGGAACTTCGCCACACGTTCACGAAACAGAAACATTGGGTCATCGGCATGACGTTCAGTCCGGATGGGCAACTGCATGCACTGCTTCAGGATGAGGACAGAAACCGCAGTTTGTGGGATATAAAAGCAGGCGAACTTTTATGCTCCCTTACTGTGCCTGAAACGAAAAGAAATCTGTGGGGAGCAGCATTCAGTCCGGATGGTAGTGTGCTTGCAACAGGCATGGTGGATAAGACGCCCATAGGAAAAAGAGACGATACTGTTTGGCTGTGGGATGCAACTACAGGTGAACATATACGCACCCTCACCGGACATCTTAGTACAATTACGTGCGTAGCGTTTAGTCTGGATGGGCAGCTGCTTGCCAGTGGCAGTGAGGACGAGACTGTCCTTTTATGGGATTTGAAAACCGGCGAACACCCCCGTATTCTCATTGGACACAATGATAGGGTTTTGGGTGTGACGTTTAGTCCGGATGGAAAGACACTTGCCAGTAGGAGTAGGGATGGTATAGTGCTTCTCTGGGATTGGAACAAAGCTATCGCCAACACAGAAGATAACAACGGAAGATAGATGGAAGGTCTCCGAGATACCCTGTTATGCTCGTGCCTTGAACACGATTTAAAATCATCAGACTGCCAACGTTCCACGCTGTTGTCCGGTAAAATACGTGTATGCCTTTATCTGTATAAAAAGTGTTGGGTTTCGTTTTGCTCTGTCCAACCTACGAGCTGCAATTTCTACTGGAGGCAAGCGTTACGTATGGATACAATCTAAATGAAGTTAAAAAAATAATTAGGTAATGTCCTAACGAAATTCGGTGCGGTTAGGAAACCGCACCTACCGTGCCTATGGAAAAATGGAATTACCGATTTAAATACTTAAACTTCATATAGATTGTGCTACAATGGACATTCTATCGTGATTCTCGTCAACCCTTGTGTTGACTGCTACCATTGTTGGTGCGATGATTTATGTAACACCTCAATTAGGTAGCAAAAGCACTCATGAAGGCATGGTGTGCTCTTGCTGCCTAAAGTCGCATACGCATACAAGTTGAACATGCGATTAGTGGTGTAAAAAGATACCGCATTGTCCAAGACAAGTTGTGCAACTGGAAGAAAGGTTTCAGCGACTTAGTGGTTCTCTCGGCAACTAATTATGATATAAAGTCCAAGAAAAATTCCGAAAAAGCAAGTGACCGTCTATATAGATAGTGAAACATCAATGCAAATATGTAATAAATACTTAGCGAGTCAACCACTTAGTCATGGAAACTTGTTGTGGATTACACAACTTTAGATTGAACTTCAGACCTTGGTGTTATAACACACCTCCGATTAAATCATTATAATGTCTAATAGTGTCGTCCGTCGGGTAGAGCGCAAGCGAAACTCGACGGACAATAGAACTCTCAGTAACATTCATCAACTGAAAATTATTAAAACTAAATAGCCCTGCGCCAGACAGGTTTCTATTGACGAAACAGCTGTCATGGCTGGATGCTAATCGAATTATCTGTACACTATTTTCCACGAGACAGAATCCTGTTTTAACGGACAGGCAACAGTTGATTTACAAAATTCACTCTAACGATGTTTAACGTTGCCATAGTATTAAATATGGATTGTAAAAAAATCACAATGTAGGAGGTTCTGATGACATATACAAAGAGCAACAAGGGACAAAATATCACAAAAAACTTTGTGACACCTGAATCAAATTGTATCAATCGTAGGACGTTCATCAAAGAACTCAGTATAGTTGGTGCTAGTACATTATCGCTTTTCGGTTCAAACGCAGGTGCGCAGAACCCCCCTATTGTAAACGAAAATAATAAACCTAATATTCTTCTGCTTATGACTGATCAGCAGCGTTGGGATGCGATGAGTTGCAGTGGTAACTGGGTACAGACACCAAACATGGATTGGATTGCCAGTGAAGGCATACAATTTACCAACTGTGTTACCGCTTCACCTGTTTGTGTTCCGGCACGACTTAGTTTAGCAACAGGGTTGTATCCGCACAACACAGGTGTTTGGAATAACATGAGACACACGATGTCCTCAGAAACGCCGACATGGATGCAGGCGGTGCACACAGCAGGCTATCGCACAAGTCTTTTCGGTAAGACACACTTTACTCCTCACAGAAACGGCGATGATTTGCGTACGCGTGAATACTTGCTGCATGCATACGGATTAGACGATGTTGATGAGATTCCAGGCCCCAGGGCGAGTCGCCGCGTCCTTTCCCATATGACAGCGATATGGCATGATAAAGGTTTATGGGAAACTTACCGTGCTGATGTTGAAGAACGCCTCAACAATAAACCTTATGTTGTTCGTCCGACCATCCTTGGACTTGAAAATGATGCTGATGTTTATGTTGGACAGCAGGCAAAGCAGTACCTTAAAAACTATAATCGAGAAGAACCTTGGTTGTGTTGGGTCAGTTTCGGTGGGCCTCATGAACCGTGGGACGCCCCCGAACCCTATGCAAGTCTGTATGACCCAAATGGGATGTTGCCACCAGTACCCAGACAACCTGCGGGAAATCGTCCTCGTGGACATTTAGACAATCTCATGCAAGTGAATCGCAGAAATCCTAAATTTGTAAATGGGGAAATTGGAAAGATGCGAGCGGACTACGCCGGTAACGTAACACTTATTGATGATCAGATAGGGGAAATTCTTGATACAATTGAGGCACGCGGTGAACTTGATAATACTGTGATCGTCTTCAGCTCCGACCACGGTGAAATGAACGGAGACTATGGGATGATTTACAAAAGCAACTTCCTCAATGGTTCAGTCCGAGTTCCACTCCTTGTGCGTACCCCAAATACATTAAAAAATGCTGCCCACGACCTTTTATGTGAAAGTCCGGTTGAATGGATCGATATCGGACCTACACTTGTTGAACTGGCAGGCGGCGAAATGAAACATCACCAATACGGGAAATCGTTATGTCCTGTACTTGAAGACACCCAAGCAACACACCGTGAATTTGCAATCTCTGAGATAGAAGGTGAAGTTATGCTGCTAAATCGGGAGTGGAAACTTGCATTAAATGCAAAAAAAGAACCTTATCTATTGTTTGATATGCAAAATGATTCGGATGAAACCAATAATCTCATAGGGGCACCGGGCATGAAGGTGCTGGAAACAGAACTGCGCTCGCAAATTTTAGAACGACTTTCTCAAACGCAAACGCAAATGAATGTTGAACCTAAAGGAAAGAAGTTAGTTACACTTGGGCAGATTAAGCGGAATGAACTGCTACAAAACTTTCCTAACCCTTTCAATCCAGAAACATGGATTCCGTTTCGGCTTGCGGACGAGGCTGAAGTTACGATTCGCATTCATACCTCAACTGGAAAGTTGGTTAGATCCTTATCACTGGGGAAAATGGCTGCGGGCGATTACTCCTCACAATCACAAGCTGCTCACTGGGATGGACACAATGGATTAGGGGAGCCTGTCAGCAGCGGTGTCTATTTTTACACCATTAAAGTTGGAGATTTCTCAGCTACACGCAAAATGCTTATCCGGAAATAGTCTGAGACGTTTTTCCATAGAGACAAACTGTTATTGCGACTCTCAATGAAATACAGGTGAGGTTAAAATCGCACCTATATTTCATTTGTGGATATTCAATTTTCGATTGTAAAATATTCTTGCAAATTCAAGCCAAATATAGTATCCTTAATTAACAAGAAGCAATTAGAAACCCTACCTCGTTTTGTAACGTTAACATCAAGGAGGTTATGCAATGGATGCGAGAACGTTATCTCTACCGATTAGCACATTAGATTATAAGCAACCTATCACCGTGCAAGTCGGCACTCCGGTATCAGATATCATTGACATAATGCAAACGTCGGGTTTCGGATGTATTCTTGTTGTTGATACTGAACAACGGTTAGTTGGGATTCTTACAGATCGCGACCTGCTTGTTCATGTGTGTGGCAAACGGTTAGATACAAAAACAGTTAACGTTGAAGAAATTATGAGTGCCAACCCTGAATCGTTGCGTGCCAGCGACCCGATTGCCTTCGCTTTAAACATAATGCACCTCGGACATTTCCGACATGTCCCACTTTGTATTTGGGATGACCAGCACCAAGAATTCCCGATCGGATTGATTTCAACACGAGATATTTTAGACCACGTCGCTATATTTATTGAGAATCAGCAAGGAGCCGCATAACAATGCTTTACGATCACGCAATCGATGAAGAATTAGCACAGATTGATAAAGATGCGGAAGCGTCTCTTAAAGTCTTGCAGGTCAGTGAAATTCAGGTGCCGCTTCGACACTTGATGCAGCCTTGTGTTACTATTGACGTTTCGGCAAGCACGCAGGACGCAATTGATTTTCTAATTGAACATCACATTGGTGCTGTGTCCGTAGTAGAAGATGGCGTGCTCCGAGGTATTTTTGGTGAACGCGATGTGTTGCGTAAAGTGTTAAACAAACAGATCGGCGATCTGACGCAAATCCCTGTCACACAATTCATGAAAGCGGATCCACAAACAGCAAACCCAGATGATATGTTGGATACGGCTGTGTTATATATGGCACATGGCGGTTTTCGGCATTTGCCGATTGTGAATGAACAGAAGCACGCTATCGGCATGGTATCAATTAGAGATGTTATCTCTTATCTCGTTGAATATTTCCCACAAGAAGTACTGACATTGCCCTCCAACCCGATACGAGATGCGTTGAAAGCACGAGAAGGAGCATAGCACATGGACGAGTTTTATAAGTGGACTCTGCAGTACCACCCCTACCAAATAGCATATAAAGGCTGAACACTGATGCGTAAGCAAGTAGAGCAAATTCAGGCGGCAACAGTTCTGTTTGCTGGGGACTCCGGAGACGGTTCCCAAACAATCGGAACACAGATGACAGAAACCTCCGCTATTATCGGGAACGATGTCGCTACGTTGCCGGATTACCCCGCTGAAATTAAAGCCCCCGCGGGTTCCCTCGCTGGGGTCTCCGGATTCCAATTACACTTCTCCAGTGAAACCATCCACACTCCCGGTGATATCTGTGATGTTCTTGTAGCAATGAATCCTGCTGCATTAAAAGTCAACCTCCATAAATTAAAGGATAACGGAATTCTAATTGTCAATTCCGATAATTTTGCGCGTAAAAACTTGCGACTGGCTGGTTACGCTGACAATCCGTTAGAGGATGACTCACTTACCAAGTATCAGGTTTTCCCTATAGAATTGACGAAACTCACTCGAAGAACGCTTGAAGACACCGATCTCAATTTCAGCGATCAGGATAAATGTAAAAACTTTTTTGCTCTTGGAATGATCCTGTGGTTATACAACCGCCCCATGGATTACACCATGCGATGGATTAAGACTAAGTTTGTTACAAAATATCCGCAATTTATAGAACCGAATATTTTAGCATTGCGAGCTGGGAATACCTATTGCGAAGCGACTGAACAATTTGCGACCTCCTATGAAGTCAAACCAGCAAAGTTTGCCCCAGGGAAATATCGCAATATTGAAGGCAATATGTCAACTGTTCTGGGACTTGTCGCTGCAGCCTGTCAGTCTGGATTACAGTTGGTTTATGGTAGTTACCCGATTACACCTGCAAGTGACATACTTCATGGGTTAGCACAATATCGGAACTTTGGGATTATAACAATGCAAATGGAGGATGAAATTGCCGCTGTCGGGGCGGCAATTGGGGCTGCTTTTAGTGGTGCACTTGGTGTAACTGGTAGTAGTGGTCCAGGTCTTGCACTAAAATCTGAAGCAATTAATCTTGCTATGATTACCGAGTTACCTCTCGTTGTCTGTAATATCCAAAGAGCCGGTCCTTCAACGGGAATGCCGACAAAAACTGAACAAGCAGACCTGCTGCAGATGTTTTACGGAAGAAATGGAGAATCCCCAGTACCAATCCTCTCTGCGAGTCGTCCCACTGACTGTTTTGAGACCGTTTATGAGGCATGCCGAATTGCAGTGAAATACCGTACCCCGGTTATCTTCCTTTCCGAACTGTATATTGCGCTTGGGGCTGAACCGTGGTTGATTCCAAATATTGCAAACCTCCCTAAAATTGAACCTAATTTCCGAACCGATGTTGATGGTTTTGAACCTTATTTGAGAGACGCAGATACCCTCGCAAGACCTTGGGCAAGACCAGGCACTCCGGGACTTGAACACCGCATCGGTGGTTTGGAAAAGTCTGACATAACAGGGAATGTGAGTTATGATGCTGAAAATCACGAGAAAATGGTGAGTATCAGATCGGAAAAAGTCAAAGGTATCGCTAAGGATATACCTCCCACAGAAATCTTTGGAGCACAAGAAGGTGACCTCCTTCTACTCGGATGGGGTGGAACTTTTGGAACTATTCGAACCGTGGTTGAAAATAGACTTGAAGAAGGTTACGTAATAGGTCATGTCCATTTACGTTATCTCAATCCGTTTCCGAGTGATTTAGGCGAGATTCTCAACCGATTCAAAACCATTTTAATTCCTGAACTGAACACTGGCCATCTCCGTCAATTAATCCGAAGTGAATATTTTATTGATGCCGTTGGGCTCAACAAAGTCCAAGGACAGCCTTTCCATGTTTTTGAACTAGAATCTAAAATTGAAACTTATCTAACACATAAATAAGCTGGGATTAAACGAAACAAAATTACCCTATTCACCGAAAAATCTCGGCTCATGTGCAAAAAGGCAGGCACGTATGAGAAATAAAAAATCTTCAGGCATTCCAAGCGCGGTCCCTACATTAACCGCAAAAGATTTTAAGTCAGATCAAGATGAACGATGGTGTCCGGGTTGTGGCGATTACTCAATCCTTGCCCAAACGCGACGAATTATGCCGGAATTGGGAATCCCCAAAGAAGATATCGTGTTTATCTCTGGGATCGGGTGTTCAAGTCGTTTTCCTTACTATATGAACACCTACGGATTTCATACGATTCACGGGAGAGCTCCAACTATTGCATCGGGGTTGAAAATGGCAAACCCTGACCTCTCTGTTTGGGTTATCACTGGCGATGGTGACGCACTCTCCATCGGTGGAAACCATTTTATCCATCTAATGCGACGTAACTTTGATATCAACGTTTTACTATTCAACAACCGCATTTACGGACTTACAAAAGGGCAATATTCACCCACTTCGGAGCAGGGAAAAAACACGAAGTCAAGTCCGTTCGGTTCTCTTGAAACCCCTTTTAATCCGATTAGCCTCGCTTTAGCTGCGGGATCAACTTTTGTGGCACGTTCACTTGACACAGATCCCGAGCACTTGCGATCAATCATTAAAGCTGCGTTTGAACATAAAGGTACCTCTTTCATTGAAATCTATCAAAACTGCAACATTTTCAATGATGGTGCTTTTTTTCAATACACCAAAAAAGAGACGAAAGCTGATAACACGGTCTCTCTCAAACATGGTGAGCCCTTGGTGTTCGGTAAAGAACTGGAAAAAGGGATTCGCTTGAACGGATTCCAGCCCGAAGTTACTACCACGCCAAATGGTACAGATGATCTTATTGTGCATGATCAATATGCCGAGAACACCACTTTAGCGAACTTCCTTGCACGTATGAGCGATATGCCTGAAATGCCCCACCCTATCGGTATCTTCCGAAGCGTTCAGCATAACTGCTATGAGGATATGATGACTGGCCAGATTGCATTTGCTAAAGAGGAGCAAGGCGAAGGTGATCTTGAAGCACTCCTCAATGCTGGGGACACGTGGGTTGTAGAGTGATAGACCCCGCCCTAAAGGGCGAGGCTTCCGCAAACTTATGCGAAAGCGTTTGTGGAATTCAGAAGCGGACTAGACGCTTCAACACAACAGCCTACAATCCTATTGAATAGAACGATAGGTCTGACAGTTGCTAAGCCAAAGGAAGCTACCCCTTCCTTGAGAATGTTTATAGCAGCGTTCTGGTCTCGGTCAAGTTGGGTTTCACAACGGGGACACGTCCATTGACGCTCTCTGAGCGTTAGGTCTTTATTATGATGTCCACAGACACAACAGCACTTTGTAGAAGGTATCCACTTACCAATCTTCAGCACAGAACGAATACGTTTATGGGATTGGTGCTTGATTTTTTTGATGAACTCACCGAAGGCAAGGTCGGATACCTGTTTCCCCCAAAGGCGTTTCATACCCGCAAGGTTGAGGTCTTCAAAGAACATTATATCAAAGTTACGGCAGAGGTCTATCGCAAGTTTCCACTGATGATCCGCTCTTTGATTGGCAGTCTTTTTATGCAGGCGTGCGATGGTCTTTCTGGAGCGTTCTCGGTTGTGAGAACCCTTAACCTTTCGAGAATGATGGCGTTGTGCTTTTGCCAGTTGAGTGGCATTGTGTTTGTAGAACATTGGAGACGTGTATCTTTGACCCTCACTGCCAGTCAGGAAGTCTTTGATCCCAAAGTCGAACCCTTCCGCTTTACCAGTCTTGGGTTCGTAGATGACTTCGCTATAGTCTTCAGTGAACGTGATATAGATGTCTCCAAGTGTGTCTCTCGTCACTTGAACCTGTTTGATAGCACCTTGAACTTCACGATGCAAGGCAAAACGATACCAATGCCCATTGAGGCGAATACGATACGTCGGGTGATTTCTTGCGTTTTTCTCTGCGTCCAAAACTTTTTCAATCTTAACTTGTTCGCCTGAGAACGTCATCCCTTTATGTTTCTTACACTTCTTGAAACGCGGGTGTCCTCTCTGATGCGTCGACATTTCTCGGAAACTCCGAACCAAACGTTTGAGGATATTTTGCAGACACCACGAGTATGGAATATTCCAATGCTGATACTTCTCAAGTTTCTTTAACTTCGTCAAGTGCCCGCACATTTTCGCATGCGACAGTCTTTTACCATATCTGCGATAATACCGCATAGACAGTGCCAGGAAGTGATTCTTGACAATACCACAGATATTCAGATCGTCATGCAGATACTTTAAGGTTTTATCTTGAAAGAGTTTATGTCGGGTGTTTCGCATCGGAGTATCAAATATCAGGTGTTTATCCCCTGTTTAGTGGGAGACAAGCACGCCACCTCACAGCAACGCTAAACAAACTTGCCAACCTGATACATAAATCGTACTACTTTTTAGACGAAATGTCAAATCTTTTTTTGATGCTTTGCTCCTTTCCAAGAGGGCGGTGTTTCATCCCCGCCCTAAAGGGCGAGGCTTTCACACCGAAAGTGAGGTAAATAATACCAAATTAACCCGATTTGTAATGTGAGGTCCCCGTGCCTTGCAATGCCGACTTTATCTGAAGACGTTGAATCAAGTTAATTTGGTATTATACGCAATTAACGCGATTTGTAGCGCGAGGTCCCCGTGCCTCGCAATGCTAACCGCTACGTAGAAAACTTCGAATCAAGTTAATTTGGTATTATTGGTATAACTCATGAATAGGTCCCAATATTTCGCTGACAGTTGATTGTGCAGAATCGGAGAGTACTTTAGCGGACATCAGGAGTCCACTCCTACTCGGAACGCGTAAAGACTCGCGCTGTCCAGGACAAAGCGCAATCGCAAGGGTTGCTTAGCATTGTCTAACGTAGCTGACTTCCATTGCACCGAATGCCGTATATTATCGCTCGTTAAGGGAACACAGTCGTCAATAGAAAATCCTTGTTGAACCTGTCCATCAGTGATCAAAACCTCAACAGAAACCTGACCTTCACTTGCATCTGCATTAATTTCGAGATCGCCATTCGGAATACGCAACGGAACAGTCTCAACCACACCTTCAGTTTCATCTGCATCAAGTGAGGCAAACCCATCTAATCGCCATTTCGCAAGCCCAATTGCTTTGTGTCTATCCTTCATCGCAGCACCGTGGGTGTGCTCTGTTCCTGTATAATACCAGCGAATTTCATCATCAGTGATGATGGGTTAGGTGGAGGTAATCATACCTGTATCAAATGTGCCCTCCTCACCGCGTGAAATAATCGGTGTCCTATTTGAGTCGGGATAGTCCCAATTGAATCCGTCTCGGCTGCAGACTAATTGTGCATCAATTGGTCCATCAACGGGAATCTCATGCTCAGCTGCACCCGGTCCCGTTACATATAATACCCCAGTGATGCCAATATAGATGTTGTGATAAAGGAAACCGGACATATTGTCAACTACCCCGCGCTAAAGCGCGAGGCTTGTTAAGCACATCAAACAGGGATAACTGCTTGGCATTCGTAAAGCCAACCGCTTTATTCGGGTTGTTTCTCGCTTCATAGAGGGTGGCAACCCACCGCTCTCCACGAAGGGCCGCAGCAGCCCTGAAAAGAATGTTAAGTGCAGCGTTGTGGTCTCTATCAAGAGAGAAACCGCAATAACCGCAGTTGAAAGTGCGCACCGATAAGGATAACTTTTTCGGTGCTTTCTCACCACAACAAGAGCAGATTTGCGAGGTATTCTTGGGGTCGACTTTGTGGAAATGGAAACCGTCTCTTTCGGCTATGTTTCCAGCCCACTCAAAGAAGGTTGCCCAAGAAGCGTCACTTATACTTTTGCTGAGGTGTTTATTCTTAACCATATTAGAAACGCCCAAATCTTCAGTAACGAGGACGTTGTTTTTCTGGGGATGATAAAGTTTGTAGACCAATTTACCGATAAAGTCTTTTCGTTTGTTTGCTGTCCGTTCCTGATGCAAAGCAGATGCATGCGCGGCTTTTTGCCAACGGTTGCTACCTTTCTTTCGGCGTGCCATCGTTTGGTTATGTTTATGCAGCAAGCCCTCTGCTTTGCGATACCAGCGCGGGTTATCAACTTTCTCACCTTCAGAAGTCGTGAGATAGTGGGTAGTTCCCATATCAACAGCGATCGCATCGGTCGATTCAACTTTCGGAGTGTCAGGTATCTCACAGACGATATGAGCATACCAACCGCTGGCTTTTTTCACAAGCGTGACTTCCTTCGGATCACCTTGAAGCGGACGGTGCATGTATAGCCTGACTTCGCCCAACTTTGGCACTTTCAGGCGGTTGTGTCTAAAATCAGTTGCTATGATCGGGTTCTCACGAACCCCTTTATATTTTCGCAGACTCCATGTCATAGAACGGACGCGCTTTTTATAGCGTGGATACCCTTTTTTGGCATCTCCGTTTTCACAACGTCTGCGGAACGCAGCAAACGCCTCGTCGGTTCGTTTGAGAGCAGACACTTGCATATCTTGCGGCACTCCACGGAAGTCGTCATACTTCGGACGAGCTACCGTCAAAAGTGCCTGTTGATCATACTGAGTGACAAAACGATTTTCAGTCTCACGCACAACAATCCGATCATGACGCGCAGAGTTCTGAAGTTCACACAGATGGTCAAGCCATTCAAACAAGGTGTGTGCCTATGTTTGCGTAGGATACACAGGATATTTAAAAGTCAATTTCATGGTCCATCTCGTCTCTCGTCTTTAACCCCTGAACAGTGGGTAGGCAGACACGCCACCTTGCGGGGACGCTGTTCATGTCTGCCAACGAGATATTATTATTATACCATATTTGACACGGTTTGTCAAGGAAAAAATTTAGGAGCAGCGTTTCCTCCCTGCCTTAAAAGGTGAGGTTTCCACGCTGAAGAAATTGATGAATTTCGGCACGATCAGCACCATATCTTTCCGCACCAACTTCATCATCTTGATACGTTGCACGGAACATCGGTTCAAGCGGTTTCCACGGTCCCTCTAAGTGTGGACTTTCTGTATACGCTATCATACGTCGAGCATCTTTGTCCTTGTCACGTGTAAGTCCATACACTCGGAACAGATCGGTTCTGTTATCATGGATTACATTGAACGCACCTTCATTGCTCCGTTCAGCAACCGGTTCTAAGTAATCTGAATCATCCCACCGGATACCATCTGGTGATGTAAGCAGAAAAACGTTACGATACCGTCTGCAAAAACCGATCATCTTATACCGTTTCTGCGGATCCGATTCATCATCACGGAATACGCACGCACCGTATTAACCTGATTAGAAGTTAGCATTGCAAGGCACGGGGACCTCACACTACAGATTACCTTAAGTTGGTATTATACGAAATTAGCTTGATTAGAAGTCTTTTGATATAGTCCACCGCTGCGAGGCACGGGGACCTCACACTACAAATTGGGTTAATTTGGTATAAGATATGTTTTCTATCCGATGCATTACTATAGGTAATTAATCAATAGAATCTGAGATCGAAATTCCAAAATGATATCCAATACTATTGGTCTTTATATTTCCCCATGTTGTGGTGAGTTTACCATTCGCTTCAACATCAAGCGTATCCACAACCAAGTTGTTAATATCTTTCTCACTCAGAACGGCGTTGTAGATTCTGGCATCTTCAACGCGAGCGACAATCCAACCATGAGCCGTACCTCCAATTAATGCGCGGGGACCGAAAAGAGCTTCCACATCGCCAGCGACCCAAGACACAATTGATCCTTGTGTATAGTCGCCGATGATCTCTCCATTACGGTATATCATAATCTTTGCGTTGCCGCCATCATCCTCATACGAAACCGCCAATTGAATGAGTTTACCTGTTTCTTTTTCCGGCAATCCGTGAGGTGCATCTTGGGTACGTCCAAAGGAACTGCTGCCAGCCATCCAATGTTTGGCATGCTTCTCCGCGTAGACGATAGCATCAAACGTGTCCGCACTGCTTTTATTTACTGCAAGTGTTGCTCCACGAATGACGTTTAGATCGTCTAAATATAGCCACGTTACCAATGTTTTGTCAGTACCGATATCAGGTCCTGTATATCCAGTTGTTAACGCCCATTTATTATCACCAAGGTGCAATTTTCCATCCTTGACTTCGGCACCCCTGAATTCAATATCTCCAAAATGCCCAGTTAGGAGGCACGCTTGTAGCCTTCACAATGTCTGAAGAGACGATAGTGGCGAAGCGTCAACGCAACAAAATGGTTATGCGCTTCACTGATGATACGCGTATCATTTTGCAAATGACGATTGCGTTTATGGTTCTGAAGTTTGTCTTTATAGGTGCGCATTGTTTTTCTCCAGCATCGTTCCCGATTTCGCTCAGTTCGGCAGGGACTACCTCAAGCGAGGTAGCCGAAATTCCCTGCCAACAATGCTGGTAATAGCATACAATATTTCAGATCGAATGTCAAATGTTTTTCAGACTTGTGGTCTAATACGATAAGGCGGTGTCTACATCCCAAAACTAAAGCATTGGGTTTTGACACCGAAACTTGATAAAAACTGTTCAATTTCTGAATGGGTTGGCAGCGCGGGGATTACACCGACCTTTTGAGTTGCTAATGCGCCAGCCGCATTAGCATACCGCATGATGGCGTCAAGCTTATCTTTTTCAAGTGATTCAATGTCAGCATGCGTCATTAGTTGGGTGAGCATGGCAGCAACAAATGCATCACCTGCGCCAAGCGTATCTACGACCTCAACGGCAAAGCCATCGACAGAACCTTCAACGTTGCCGTTTGTGTAATAACACCCGCGCTCCCCTAATGTGACAACAAGCAACTTCACACCGAGACCGAGAATGCGCTCAATGCCTTGCTTCAATTCGATATCCCCTGTAACAAATTCCCACTCCTCTTCTGAAATCTTGACGATGTCTGCATGAGGCATCACTTCCCAGATCCAGTGTTTGGCATCATCAGCACTATCCCAGAGCATCAACCGCAAATTCGGGTCGTAGGAGATGAATGCACCTGCAGACTTGGCACATTGAATCGCTTTGAGCGTTGCCTCACGGGTCGGTGAATGACTGAGACTAACAGAACCGTAGTGAAACAGTTCAGCCGAATGGATGTAGTCTACGTCAATCTCATTGGGTGAAAGCTGGATGTCGGCACCGGGGTGTCGATAGAAGGTAATGTCCTTCATGCCATCGGAACGTGTAGCAACGAAGGCTAAGGTCGTCCGTGATGTCTCCCCTGCAATGAGATATGTGGTGTCAACGTTGTTTTGTTGAAGTGTTTCAGTCAGGAAATCGCCGAACGGGTCTGCGCCAACTTTCCCGATGAACCCGGCATCTACACCGAGTTTGGCTAACCCGACGGCAACATTAGCGGGTGCACCGCCGGGTGCTTTGACAAATCCTGGTGCTTCGGCGAGGGTTACATCTGGTGTTGTGGAAACAAAATCGATGAGGAGTTCACCGATACATAAAGCTTTTGGCATAGGTTATAATTCCTTACAGCATTTTAGGACTCAATGTAAACAAGTTGGTGAGGTTGAATGTTTTGTAGGACTTCGTTTAATTTCTTCGGTAAGCATTCGTCAATGAGAATTTGCATAGGCGTGTATTAGAAGCATTTCCTTGGCAAGTTCCAAGACCTTGACTGCTTGCTCACGGTTGACGGATGGAAAATCCTCCAAAAATTCATCAAGTGTTTCTCCACTCTCTAAATAGTCAATGAGATTTTTTATGGGGACACGGGTATTTTTAAACACCGGCGTGCCGCTCATAATCTCCGCATCACAAGTAATGAGATTATCAACTGTTACAGTTGTTTGCCCATCAAATTTCATGAGTAAATTTCTCCTGTTAATGCAGTGCCTATATACTCAAGGATACTTTATAATTTTGTGGATGTCAAGGTTAAGTAGCGCACTTCAGGGTTATTTAGTTTTAGGCTTTTTGTCCATTTTAGACGAAAAGTCGCGATTCGGAGATCGCTCCTACAGGGGAAAGTCTTAGATTGAAAATCTAAATATTCGGAGAACTAAATAGCCCTGAGTGCACTTAGTAAGAGAACTATTCTCTCCTATGCTCGCAGCTCAAAATGTTGTGCGTAAGGTTTGCGCTTGTCCTGTCTCCGCTGACCGATAACCTGCATCAAAAATCTCTATGACATGCCGTGCATGCTCCGCAGTAACGATAGTAGGTTTATCCTCACGGATCCAGTCAACAAGCTGCATGATGTCTTCATACACATGCGCCTCCTGTATGCTTCGGTGCGGTCCGATGACATGCGGTAGTTCCCTTTTTGGTGCATCAATCGGTTTGCCGTTGATGGTGCTGCCTTCAATTGCACCTGCTGTCCCGTTAATTGCCAATCCGCCTTTGATGGCGTGCCCTGCCGCTGCACCGTAGATAAAACCGAAGAAGGCATCACCGAAGTCAAGTAGAATAAAGGTGTTATCGTCCATGTCGCACGGTAGCATCTCGCCTCGGAATTCACGTTCTTTGACGCGCACACCAGAGAAAGCGGTCACGCGCTTTACGGGTCCCAGAATGCCAGTCATTGTATGCAACCCGTAAACGGTCATGTCGTAGAGCGGACCGCCGCCCGGTTTACGGAAGTACCACGCGGGATTGATGTTTGAGAGGACATCGTCACCTTGCCGAACCGATTCACCTTCGTGGTATCTACCGAAAGAGGAACCCGTTGCAGCCCACGTCAGTGTTCCGATAGCACCATCGTTAATGAGTCTGCGAATTTCTTGGTGTATGGGTCGCAGCATCTGTCCGGGAGAAGCGACTAATTTGACTCCCTTGTGTGCTGCTGATTCGATCAGATCATCTGCCTCATCAACGGTGGTTGTCATTGTTTTGTTGAAATGCGCGTGCAAACCGTGTTCAATAGCAAGTTTCCCCTGCTCGTAATGAAGCCCAATTGGCGATGCGATGCTGACAGCATCTACATGTCCATCAGCCAATAGTTCTTCGTAAGTTTCGTAGGCGTGTGGAACATTGAATTTTTCGGATGCGGCTTGTGCTCTGCCGGGGACTGGGTCGCAGACAGCGGTAACCTGTAATCTATCTTGAACGTCATCCTGTGTGAGATGCGGAAGAATTCCACGCACGGAGATGCTTCCGACACCAACAACACCGATGCGCACTCTGTCATTTGCCATGGTATCGCCTCCATGATGTTTCATGTTCCCACCCGACAGCATTTTTGAGTTTGTCGCAATTTATAAACGATTGATGCTCTTGAAGCGTTCGGACTTTTGGCAGAAATTCTGGTTTAAAACGTTCAACGAGTTCAAGGGAGGGTTCTAAGGCAGAAGTATCATCAGCGTTGAGAAAATAGACATCGTGCGGAGGGAGTGTGTCCGCCTTTTCCATAATTAAGCGATGTGAACTTGCGACATCTTCACTTCCTACCCAACACCAAAGCCAAGGTGTCCATCCGTTTGTAGGTTTCGCATTTTCTGCCATCTGCTTTCTCCGTTCTTCTGGCGTGATACCGGCAGGACGTGTGATGTAGGTTCGGATACCGTAGGCGCGTGCATAACTCGCCAACAAGTCTTCACCACATCGTTTTGAGAAGCTATAGGAATCTTCTGGATAGCAAGGGTGTTCTTCGTCTAAAGGCAGATAGTCTATCGGCATGTGGGTTTTGCTAATGCGAAACCCGTGCCCTAGTGCGCAATTACTGCCGGACATTACCACTGTTTGCACGTTTGCTTCTATTGCGGCTTGCATGAGGTAGTATGTACCGAGCATGTTGGTTTTGAAAGTTGCGTCAAAAGGGATGCCTTTCTCTTCAGCACCTGCACGTAAATCTGGATGGTCAACAGGACCGGGTTGTGCACCGAGGTGTTGGATTGCGTCAACACTTTCTACAGCGCGTTGACAGTCCTCAAAATTGTTCAAGTCGCCTTGAATAAATGGCAGATTGGAAAATTCATCGGGGGGTTGTCTGCGAGACATCAGAACAAGCGTGTGGCGTTCTGCCAATTCACGGATCACATACGTACCGAGCCTACCGCTTGCCCCAGTTATCAATACTTTCATGAGAAAAGCCTTTCATATCAATACAACGGTATAGTTATAGAGAAATCAGTTGACAAGTGTCAGTGTGTTGTCTATTATTATGGTATTATAACGTGAGTTCGATAATAGATTCAATGACTACTGTCCGTTGGGTAGAACGGAATACGCAATAAAATCCGACACAAAAACGTGATTCATTCTTCATTTAAACTGAAAGGACAGAAAAATGAGTGAAACCGAAACCTTTTTTATTATTCGGATGGACACTCGGAATCAAATATCGAACTCAGGTTATTATAACATTACCATGAATTTTGTCAAGTGAATGAATGGACTCTATAGAGGAGAACTTTAATGTACAACGCAGAAAAACATTTTGAAACTTTATATGCGACCGTGCCGCGTAAATATAAATTTGAGGAAACTTCACGAGAAGGTTTGGTGGCATGGCAAGCCAATTTTCGCCCTGAGTTGCGAGAGGCACTCGGTTTAGATAATATGGAATCTGATCTTGCGGGTTATGTTCCGAAGGCAGAGCAACTGGAAGTCTTGGATATGGACGATCATATTCGGGAAAGTTGGTATTTGTGGGTGGAACCGACAGTGCCTTTACCGTTTTATTTGTTGCGACCAAAAACAATTGAAGGAAAAGTCCCCCTAATCCTTGCACCGCATGGGCACAACCATCCGCATATCTATGCTGGCATCGCTTACAATGAGAAAGAGGAACAGGAGATGGTGGAAGGTGAACGCGATATCGCACGTCAGGCAGTCGTTGAGGAGGGATATATCGCAATTGCACCAACGACGCGTGCAT
The DNA here is from genome assembly GCA_965237835.1 of Candidatus Poribacteria bacterium. Taxonomy (GTDB): domain Bacteria; phylum Poribacteria; class WGA-4E; order WGA-4E; family WGA-3G; genus MSPOR6. Next base: position 5,636,301 of record OZ250160.1, read on the forward strand.
TCGGTGAGACACGCACTGAAGCGGATAAGAAAAATAATAACACACACTCATGCCGACACCAGTTGGTTCACAGCATCCTTGTTGGTCGAACCCCGATTGGTGAACGGGTGTGGGATATGTCGCGCCTTATTGATTGGGCGTTAGAGAATTTACCTGTAGATGCTGAAAGGATCGCGATTACTGGGAATTCTGGCGGTGGAACGGTATCACTTTTCGCTGCAGCATGTGAAACACGTATCGCTGTGGCAGTGCCGAGCTGCTACTACTGTACGTTTGAAGGAAGCATTGGAACAATCCGACATTGTGAGTGCAACTATGTACCCGGTGTGATGCGGTTAGGTGAGATGTATGATGTTGCAGGTTTGATTGCCCCGCGCCCGTTTTGTGCAATTGCGGGACGGGATGATCCTATTTTTCCGATAGAACACGTCAAGTTTGCATATCAAAAGTTGAAAGATATCTACACGGTTGCGGGTGTTGCAGATAGGTGTGAGTTATTCATCGGTGATGGTGGACATCGGTATTACAAAGCGGGTGCATGGCCCTTTGTGCGGCGGTACTTCGCGGCATAAATTGATAACGTTAACCTTTCTTGATTGCCCATAACGTTTTCAAAATGATTTTGATGTCTAAAGCAAGAGACCAGTTTTCGACGTAGTAGCGGTCGTAGTTGACGCGATCTTCAAGGGAAGTATTTCCTCGCAAACCGTTGACTTGTGCCCAACCTGTCATTCCAGATTTGACGCGCTGCCGTGCAAGATAGTGTGGTATTGATTCCTGGAATGTATCAATTAGACCGGACATCTCTGGACGTGGACCGACGAGGCTCATATCGCCTTTGAGTACATTGACAAATTGTGGCAACTCGTCCAGACTCCAACGTCTTAGAAATTTTCCGAGTGCAGTTTGCCGTGGATCATCGGTTTTTGCCCATATATGCCCGACTTTCCTTTCAGCATCTATACGCATAGACCGAAATTTATAGATGTTGAACCGCTTTCCTGCTCTGCCGACGCGTTCTTGACGAAAAATTGCTTTGCCGGGGGATGTTAGACGGATGACTGCGGCAATTATCAACATAAGTGGACTTAATATAATCAATGCTGTTGCACTGAAAATGATGTCTATCAGACGTTTAATGATGCCGTCTACGCCTTGCATCGGTGTTTCGCGTAGTTGAAGGACCGGTATGCTATCAAAAAATGTGACAGCCGTGCCACCTCTGATGAATTCTGACAGTTCGGGCAGTAGATTGATTTGGACTGGCACACCTTCACACGCGTGGAGAATATGTAGGATAGTGTAGTTCGGTACCGTAGGGGAAGCGATGAATAGCATGTCAAGACGATGACTTTGCACAATCTCAAGAATATCCTCGCTTTCTCCGAGATGTTGTAAGCGTGCATCGTCGTGATGATGTGCTTCAGCGTTTTTAGTTCCATCAATTACACCCACTAATTCGTATCCGCTATTCGGTTTAACGTTCAAAGCATTGATAAATTTTTCGCCGCGTTCATCATAGCCAACGAGTGCTACGCGGCTGACGCCGACTCCCTGTTCATGGACTGCTTGTCGAAATCGGTGAAGGACAAGCCGTCCGAGGTATAGCCAAACGAGACTGAAACCTGTTGCGAGGAGCATCATCCAACGTGAATAAGCATCGTGGTGATAGATGAAAAAGAGCACTGCTAACGTGCCGATTAGCGCGATGCAGGAGGCTTTGCAGAGTGCCCAGAATGCTGAAAGTGTCGCGTTGTTTTCCGGACTGTAGAGTTTAAATCCTTTCAGTGTTACTAACCAAACAATTGCCGTCACCGGTATAAGTCGGATATAGTCATCAAAGGGGGGTGTACCGCCTTTATGTAACGCTAACGCATCAAGCCAATTCGATTCAAATCGCACCCAATATGCGATGACAATTGCGGTTGCGATGAAACAGAGGTCACATAAGACTGTGAGTGCTATTATCAGATGGTCAAGTGTTTTTTTACTCATTTGTGGAGTTTGCTGGCTTCCGTTTTTCGTGGACTGGATCTGTTTGTTATATATTTAATGGATTGTTCCATTATTATACCTTGTTTGATTTTAGAATTCAACTACAGTCCTTTATGTTGCAGGACTATTTAGTTTTAGACTTTTTGCCATTTTTGCGGAAAAGTCGCGATTCGGAGATCGCTCGGACAGCGGAGAGTCTTAAATAGAAAATCTAAATATTCGGAAAACTGAATGGCTCTGCTTTACACACCACATTGGTTGACTTTCTTTGCTCAGTTGGATAAAATAATGTTTAAAGTCAGAAAAAAGGATTTTATCACTCTTCCCGCCAAGACCCCATGCTTTAGCTTGTAGGATTCAGGCGGGCGTTAGATTTTTGTAAACCAATAGATTTGATATTCAGCTAAAAATGTAGTATAATAATATCTCGTTGACAGGCAAAGCAAGCGTAGTCGCAAGGAAACTACGTGCCTATCTCCTAGAGGATAAAAGCGAGGGACGAGAATATCCATGCACACGGACAAATACCAGTTTGGTCACCCACGACAGAGACATAAACGCTGCTATAAACATTCTACGGGCAGGCTTAGCTGCCCCTGTGGAGCAGACGTAAGACCTTCTACAGAAGGCAGACTGCTACGAAGCACAAGCCCCAACCTTTAGGTTGTGGGTGCTATGACCAATTTACTCCGAATGTGCAGGCATATTTTCGGGCGGCACGAGGGTTTCGCGCACCGAGCATTCAGGGACGTTTGCTGTTTGGAAATAAGGTGACGGTTGCGGATACGGAGACCGTTCTCTCCTTTGAAGGTGGCACGAAGTTACGTTTGTGGGAACAACGGTTGCATCTGAATCTTGCGGCATTCAACTATTTTATGCAAGATCAGCAGCTTACTGCTGTGGGTGGAGAGACTAATTTCAATCGGTTGGTGAATGCTGAAAGCACGGTCGGACGCGGTGTTGAAGCGGAGCTGATATTTGCACCGATGCGCGCGCTGGAGATTTCAGCAGGACTTAGTTATAACTATACGCGCATTGACGATCCGAATTTGGCTGTGCAAGGGTGTAGCGCACCGTGTACGATGCTGGATCCGCCTGCTTCTGTTGAGGGAACTTTTTCCATCAACGGTAATAGTTTACCACAAGCACCGTCATGGATTGCAGATGTGACGTTACGCTATATTCTTGAGTTTCCTGCTGGTGTTCGACTCGTTGTATCTACGGACTGGGCATATCGTAGCCGAGTACATTTTTTCCTTTACGACTCTGTGGAATATAGTGATGATTGGCTTTTAGAGGGTGGTCTGAGACTTGCCTGCAAACTACCGAATGCGGACACAGAAGTGGCACTGATAGGACGTAATATCCTCAACGATACGTCTCCTACTGGTGGGATTGATTTCAACAATCTAACTGGTTATGTCAATGAACCTCAGTTTTGGGGATTGGAGTTGGTGAAACGTTTTTAAAAATTCCAAGTAAGGAAAAGTAAGTGTGAGACAAGCAAATAGCCACACAGTGTTGACACTGTCGGTTATAAAGAGAGAACTCTCCTGAATCCGAGTTGAGCGTTAATTGCCTTATAGACTTGGCTAAGGCTGAAAGATTGAGATTTCGCAAGTCAAGTTTACACAGTTCCTACAAGAACAATACATTTATCCTGATGCAGCAAGGATAGTAAACACATCAAAAACTGTATATTCACCTTAAAAATTTAACAAATTGTGCCTATTACTCTTTTTCTGTACAGTGTTTAATTTTTTGAGAATTCGCTTCACGAATCGTAGGCGTCGACGTGCCAAACTATGCTTGGGATTTAACTCAAGTATCTTGACAAAATGGTCGATTGCCTCTTGATATAATTGCTGTGCTTCATCTATATCTTCCTCATCTATTTTAAATTCAGCGATTTGACATTTTGCTTGACCTTGATTTAGGTGACCTATTATATAATTAGGGTTTATTTGGAGTGCTTGATTGAGGTCATCAAGCACTCCGTATTCATCCCCGAGTGCGCCTTTAGTAGAAGCCCGATTGTTGTAGGCGATGAAATTTTGTGGGTTAATCTTAATAGCTTTATTCAAATCTACGAGTGCGCCTCTCATATTCCCAATGCGGGTTTTCATTAGGCCTCGTTTAGCGTAGATTTCAACTAAATCCGGGTTGAGTTTGAGGGCATTGTTATAGCCCTTTATTGCCTCTTCGGTGTCATATAGTTCTGACTTTTCGTCTGCCTCAATTTCTACGGCATGTGCACGGACTCGTGAATATTTTTGCCACTGTGTCAGAGGTATAACTTTTTCTGCATTCGCCAGCAACGTTTTGATTAAGTTTGAAGAGACTGCTCTCGTAAAAGCAGTGCTGCTATCCTCAACAAAGAAATCAGTGCCGAAGGCAGCGATTCCTACCACCTCATTGTTGGTGTTTAGGATAGGTCCGCCGCAGGCTGCGGAAAAAAACTGAACTTTTATCTGTAGCCATGTGTCGTTCCTATATTTACTTTCGACTTTACCGGCTACGCCCACGGCCCCTATGTCTTCAAAGTGCCCTAAGACGTAAACTGGCTCGTCTATCTGGACGGTATCACTGTTTTCAAGTGGAAGTGGGGTACCGGTTTCGGCAATTTTGAGCAGGACCAGGTTGTTTTTGGGATCAAATGCGGCAACTCCTTCAATAGTAAGAATAGCATCCTCATTGATCTGGGGCAGATTTTGTGTATCAAACGGACGATTGTATTTATTTCTTGTCCGCCTACTAATGTCATGTGGAGTTACTACACCTTGTGTTTCAAATTGGTTTGAGAGATTCGCAGTAATTTCAACACCTCCTGCAATAACATCAATAGTCGTCACGACTTTGTTTGGTTCAACAAAGAATCCAGTCCCACTTATAACACGCGTTGGTCCCGTGACATAATCGGGTTCTAATAGAAATGGTGGTTTGTCAACAACTACTTTTTTAAAGGAAACTATTGATTCTCTACTATTTTCAAGAATTTGTGGTAACAACGTATTTCTTTCCTTTTTCATCTAATCTTTGGGCTGGAGACCTCTGCCTTCAGGTAGAGGAGGAAAGCCCGCCTCCTTTTTTTATAATTAAACTGGCTCTTATGCCGGATACGGTGAATATCAGACCACATATCAGAGCGTAACGGACCGAACGGATGCAAAATCTTCTTTTTACCGCCATAGTCTTTGTGCAGATACTCACATTTCCGACATCGGTTATGCGGATACAGGATTTGATAAACCTTGTTAGTCGGCTGATGCTTCGCGTAATACAGAATGCCGTAGTGCGCAGCTTGCAATGCGTTGCCATCGGAGATGTCGGTGCCCACGCGATCCAATGCCGAAAATCTGCGACTTCATTGAGAATACCGGCATAATATGTGAGCCACTTCGGGATATTGTGAACAAAGATTGAACCGGTAGACTTGGTGATCCGCACCATCTCTAAAAGCCACTGCCGACACCAGTTGAGATAATCGCCGGTGTCTTTTTTATTTGTATAAGCCCCATACTTCTTTTTGAGGTTGAACGGCGGATCGGCAAAAGTGACGTCAGCATAATCTGCTGGCAGCAGATGCATCACCTCTATGCAATCACCAACAATGATTTGGTCACGATAGGTTTCCATACAGCCAGTATAGCCAAACTCCACTTCAAAATCAATAAAGAATTAACTGTCCTATTTTGTGCAGTGAAGTATTCTAATTGTTCTTTTGCGTGCAGCATTTCACTTTCAATATAGCGTTTTTCTACCTCTATCGTATATTCTGCGACTGGCACACATTTTGCGTAGAGTCTTCTAATTTTAGAAGTTTGTAATACTTTTTATGAGGTGAAATAATGGGTGCTAAAAGAACGTCAAGTGCCTTAATGACTTCAATTCTGATCCACTTTGTTTTAGTTCTTATTGCGGGACTTTATTTTGTGGTACAAACAGATACATTTAAGGATTTAGTTACATTTGAAACGTTTGATCTGTCAAAGCCGCCAAAACCTAAGGTTCGAAAACCGATTATCAAACAGGTTCGAAAACCGGTTGTCCCGGTAGCAAATCAGGTTGTTGTTCCACAAGTTCAAGTTCAACCACGGTTAACAACCTTGCTTGCTGAGAGGGGGCCTGCAGATGCACAGCCGACATCTTTAGAATTTTCTAACCGAGTTGTCAAGGTAGATGCCCCGATAAATTTGACCGTGCCGAAGGTTGTTAATCCCAATGCGCCGGTGCCTGATGTGGTCACGTATACAGATTTACCTGTATCAACTTCATTGAGTGCGTTACCTTCTGCGAGTCCATCGGTAGGTGCGCCATCTGCGGGTTCTGCTCACATTGCACGGGGTGTGGCAGGTCATGTGCAAGTAAAGATAACATTTCAACGTCCGCCGGGGTTATCAATGGTTGAAAACGTAGGTGTAGAACACAGTGCACTGGATAGCGTTGTTAAGCGGACGGCACAACTGGGTAATATTGATGTTCCACAGGGACCGCAAGGCGTGCCTCACGGACACGTTATCGGTAAAGGTCGTGATATTCGGGGCGTGCTGCGGTTTACCCGTATCCGCCACAATCTTTCGGACTGGTGGGCAGATTCATCTTCGTTGAATGCGCTGACGAAATGGCTCAATGAGAGAACCGAGATCAAAACGGACATGAACGTTGAAGGAGGTGCAATCAAACTGACCGATGCGAACTTACAGAAAACGCCAATTGCTTTTATGACAGGACATGATCCCGCCCTTGTGCGATCACGAAACCTGCTCGGAAAACAATATGGTGGCGGTAAAATGGATAGTCGGTTTACTAAAGCGGAAGCTGCGGGACTTCGTAAATACCTTGTTGAAAAAGGTGGGTTTCTCGTTTTTGATGACTGTGGTGTGAATGCACCCGCGCAAGCAATGGTGCGTTTGTTCATCGCACAAATGCGGTATGTTATGCCTGAATACCAAATTGAACGGATTGACAACGGACACGAGATTTACAACAATTTTTATGAAATAGGCGGCCCCCCTGTCGGATTCGACATTTTCTGGTGGGGAACGAAGCCACCGAAACGGAATTATCTTGAAGGGTTCTCGGTCGGTGAAAAATTATCCGTTCTTGTCGTCCGGCGCGACTATATGTGCGCAATGGAAGCAGTCAGTCTGCCAACACGGAGTGTCCACTATTCGCCGGGTGTCTATCGCTTTATGACGAACGTTGTCGTATACGCATTAACAACTGGTGCCATTTCCGATTACTCCGGTTATGTGCCTGAAGATACGTTAGCGGAGAAGGAACTGCCAACACGCGCGCCACAAGCAGCAAAAATTGGAGCAACTGAATAACACTTTCACATCAAGTAACCACTGCAGACACCAGTTGATATAATCGCTGGTGTCTTTTTTTATTTTTTCTCCTATCTAATTCGCGCGTTTTGGCAAAAACGATTAGACACTCTACTCAGTCGGGATGCTTCTTGCGCAACGGAATCCGAGCCAGCCATTGGTGTTTGTAGGCATATATCTGCTGCGATCTGCAGTTTGCGCTGGACTGGGTGTGTTCCATGAACCGCCCCGTGAAACGCGATGTGTGGTAATACTCGTGAAATTTTCTACTAATTCCTGAATATTGGCGTCACCAGCGATGGGATTGTTTTTAGGAGAACGTCTATAAAAATTCTTTTCATACTGATCCAAGCAAAGTTCCCATACATTTCCACCCATATCATAGAGACCGTAGCCGTTTGGCAGATAACTCCCAACAGGCAAGGTGTTCGTGTCATAATACCCATAGTTTGATTTTTTCGGATCGCGTAAATCCCCCCAAACATAACGTTGTCCTGTCTCACCACCGCGTGCCGCCTTCTCCCATTCCGCTTCTGTCGGCAGACGTTTATCTGCCCACTTTGCATAAGCCATCGCCGCATACCAACTGACATATACAACAGGATGGTTGCCTTTTCCTTCAGGATAATTGTCGCCATCCCAAAACCTTAGGTAGCGACCGTTGTGGTATTTTCGCGGAATATGGGTTTTACTCCACTCAGGATTTGCATCAATGAATGCTTTGAATTGGGCATTGGTTACTTCATAAACGTCAATATAGAACTCGTCAAGATAGACGGTATGTATAGGAGATGCGTTATTGGCTTGTTGGCTTCCCATCTGAAACTCGCCTGCGGGTATCAGGACCATTTCTTCCTCAGCCTTTTCTATTTCCTCTGTAGAGACAGAACCCTGACCTATAGATTGCATTACTTTCGTAAAATCTGCTTTTGCTGCATCATGCTGACCGAGTGCTTCCTTTGCCTTGCCGCGATCTTCATAGGCGTCCTTATAGTCTGGTTTATGTTTCAGGGCTGTATCAAAATCCTCTATCGCACTGCTATAGTCGCCAAGAGCAGCTTTTGCAGCACCACGCGTATGGTAAAAATGCCCTTCTTCTGAATCCAATTCGATAGCTTTATCGCCGTCAGTTATCGCGTCTTGGTAGTGTTGCTTCGCTTCAGCATCGTTGCCTTGTGTCGTATTCAGTTGCCCAATGAGGTATTTGACCCAACCACGATTGTTATAATTTGTGCTTTCTTCAGGATGCAGTTTTATAGCTTGATCGTAATCATCAATCGCCTCTTGATAACGTATTAGGGCTTCAGAGTCGTTCTTTTCCTGAGCATACGTTTCTCCAAGGAGATATAGTGTCCAACCGCGACCTGCGTAGTTTCTATCGTTCTCTGGATCTATTTTTAGAGCTTGATCGTAGTCAATTATTGCTGCTTGATAGCGTTCTTGGGCAGCCGTGTAGTTCTGCAACTCTACTTCAGCTTCACCGTAGTGGGATTGAACATGTCCTCGATAGTTATAGGCAGTATCTTCTTCCGGTTCCAATTTAATTGCTTCAGTATAGTCTGCTATCGAATCTTGAAAGTATTTTCGAGATTTAGTCATTCTTCCCTGCTCTGCTTCAACTTCACCATGATAGGAATACGCGTGGCCGCGAAAGTGGTAGGCACTGGCAAACTTTGGATCCAACTGAATAGCTTGACTAAAATCAGTTATCGCACCATTATAGTCATTCTCACCATATCTTGCGAACCCTTGATGGTAAATCCTATAAGCACGAACACTGTCTTGTTGGTACCATTGCATCAATGGCTGGGTTTCTCCTTCTTGAGAGAGCAATGCCTTGAGTATATTTGAAGGGATCGCGAAACTGTAAGTATCTCCTACCGCGAAACCGATTCCGATGATTTCAGCCGCACTGTTTAGCATAGGACCACCGCTGCTTCCAGATGAAATTTCTGCTGTAGTCAGCATGACCCTTTCTTCAGGACGAAATCTGTGTACCTTTCCTTCCGTAAGCTTGTATTCTTTACCACCCGGGTAACTTGAGGCGTAAACAGAATCACCTTTTTTAACAGCATCGCTGTCTGCAAGAGGAAGTGGTATACCCTCGCTTGAGACTTTTAGAATTACGAGGTCATTTTTTCTATCAAACGCGGTGACACCTTCAACAGCCCAGACCTTTGCATGACCTTCTTGTTTAGCGTAAATGAGACCACTTTGTGTGACAACATGGAGATTGGTTACAATCTTGTCAGGTTGTACAAAGAAGCCGCTTCCTGCCCAAATTCGGGACAAATTCCCGCCAGTTATACGAACTGTGGAGGCTTTTGCTTTTGTGATTATAAGGTCATCTGCTGGTAATTCGTGTTGTTCGGAAACGGTTTGCTGTAAGCTCCAAGAGCAGAAGAACAATAGGACTAAAACGAAGGATATTTGTAGATATATTCTATTGTGTGTGATACTCCCACGACTAAAATCGTGGGCTTCTTGCCTCTTCATCCGATGCCTCCTCTTGTGGAGGTCTGACTTAGACTCCACAAGCGTTTATACTCTCCGCGTATCCCACGGCGAGTTGTTTTAGATTTCTGGCAGCGTTAACATCACGATCTTCTGTGTATTGACACACATCACAATTATATCGTCGTTCTGCCAATGATAACTCTGTTTTCTTATGTCCACAACTGCTGCACGTCTTGCTTGACGCAAAGAATTGTGGTGCCTCAATAACTGGAATACCAAGCGTTTCCGCTTTGCATTTGAGTTTAGTGAGAAACCCACCTAACGCACTATCAGATAACGCTTTTGCTAATTTCCTGTTCTTTAGCATGTTCGTTATTTTCAGTGTTTCAATACCAATCATAGATGCATTATTGACTATATCTGTGGTTGCTTTGTGGTGTGCGTCTGTTCTGATACAACCCATACGATAATGGATACGTTCCAATTTACGCTTTTGTTTATACCAGTTATTAGATAAAAATTGCTTTTTACTAAGTTTACGTGACGCGCGTTTCAACTTCCTCTCATAACGTTTTAAGGGTCGCGGATTATCATACTTAGTCCCATTATCAAGTGTTGCTAATATGTTTATTCGGACATCTATTCCAATCACAGGGTGCGTTGAAGTATCAACTGCTTCAGTATCCTCTGTTTCTACGGTTATAGATATAAACCATCTATGGGCTGTCCTTGATATTGTTACTTTGATAATATGACCATCAAATCTTAACGCCTCAAACATCTTGACCCAGCCAATCTTGGGCAACTTCACACGTTTACCTTCTACTTGCACTGATTGCTCATCTGTTGTCCAGGATTGACGACTACCACGGTTCTTGAACTTCGGAAATCCTGAACGTTTGTCTACCCAGTTTTTTATAGCATTGCCAAGATGCAATATACCATATAAGGCCGCACGTTGATCTTGGGCTTGTGTCCAATCAATATCTTTCTTAGATGTATTAAAGTGATTATTCAGTGTCCACGTCGATAAGAAAGTCCCATTATCTAAATTCGCTTTGAAATTAGATAACGCATGATTGTAGGCGAAACGGGCATACCCACATTGTTGAGCAAACCACGCACGCTGCTTTTTATTTGGATTTAACGCTATCTTGTGTGTTTTGAACATTATGATATAACGTCCTGACAGGATTCCGTTCCCTTATCAAAGGTGTAGTCCGTGTTGATGCACGGACTACTGAACGGTCTAATTAGTCCAACATAATTGCATATATAAAATAAGAACTTTAAACACTTTTTTGACCCACAACTAAAGCAGTGGGATTGTTAAGTACTCACTTCATGGGATATGCCGATAGTATTAACCTATATATTTCCGTGCAATGCTGGGCATTTCACTTCCATACACGGTTTGCAAGGTGTCCGAGGACACCCAGGGGCTATCTCCCAAAGCATTTCTGAAAATCAGAAATGCGCTAAAATGTTCGCGAATATCTTGTTTTATCGTGATTTTTGATAAAATAGACGTGGGTATTGCCTAAAAATATCGCAAACAATATCTAAATATCATAACACATATTAACGAATTTATCAAGAAAAATATAGATTTTTAGATACTGTTACTCAACCTTTGATGTTAATGGGAGTTTCTAACTCCATCCAATATGTTTATATGGTAATTATATCTGAAATTTCCGAGGTTGTAAAATGTTTTCTTTGATAGATTTATTTTTTATTTAGGTTTAATTCCTTTGCCTTGGCGAAATCTGCTTCTGCTTCTTCGTGCTTTCCGAGTACTTTTTTCGCAACTCCCCGATTGTTATATGCGTTGGGATATTTTGGGTTTAGTTTGATAGCCATATCGTAATCGTCCATGGCACCCACCAAATCATCAAGGTTGTCCTTCGCAACTCCCCGATTGTTGTATGCCTCGACATATTTTGGGTTTAGTTTGATAGCTATATCGTAATCGTCCATGGCACCCGCAAAATCATCAAGGTTGTCCTTCACAATTCCCCGATTGCTGTATGCGTTGGGATGTTTTGGGTTTAGTTTGATAGCCATATCGTAATCGTCTATGGCACCCGCAAAATCACCAAGGTTGTTCTTCGCGATTCCCCGATTGTTGTATGCCTCGACATATTTTGGGTTTAAGAGGATGGCATGATTATAGTCTTCTATAGCACCCGCAAAATCACCAAAGTCATCCTTCGCACTACCTCGACTATGATATGCAATGGCATTTTCAGGGCTAAGTCGGATAACATTATCGCAATCCTCTATAGCACCTTCAAAATCCCCGAGTTTTGACTTTGCGAATCCCCGATTGTAATAAAAATCGGCATCTTCTGGATTAAGCCTGATAGCATTATCATAGTCTTCTATAGCACCTAAAAAATCATCAAGGTCGTGCTTTGCACTACCCCGACTATAGTATGCAACAGAGTGCTCAGGGTCCAATCGGATAGCATTATCGTAATCCTCTATAGCACCTTCAAAATCCCCAAGATTGTCCTTCGCATTACCCCGGTTCCAGTAGACATCAGTCAAATTAGGGTTTTGTTGAAGCGCAGCGTCATAATATGCTATCGCTTTTTTGTGTTTTCCCGCCTCTAATATCATGTTTCCTATTGCTTCTTTGGTATAGGCACGGATCTGTGGTCGTTTTTGCCATTTTCTTAAAGACTCAACTTGTTCCGAGTTCGCCATCAATGCCTTGAGAACAGTTAAAGGAATAGCAAAAACCGAGGAATGGGCATCTGCGCCATCCTCACTTGACATCTCTCCCCCAGCGGAGACAACTCCGATAACTTCACCTCTGCTGTTTAACACAGGACCGCCGCTATGTCCTTCGCTGTTCTCTGGAGACACCTTTGCTTTTATCAGGAGTTGTTTGTCACTATTATGTCCGCTAACGATATTTCCTTCTATGCTTTTGTATTTTGTGCCATCGTAACCGACGATATAAACCGACTCACCATTCTGAAGATCATCGCTGTTTCCAATAGGAAGCGGCACGCCTTTTTCAGCAATCTTTAGAAGAACGAGATCGTTTCTGTCATCAAACGCCGTCACACCTTCAACAGTGTACACTGCCGTTTCTCTGTCAATCCGAGATTGATTAGGGTTTCTGTTTTTTCCTACCTTTATGTGTTTAAGGAAACCTCGGAATAATTGCATAATAGTGTTCTTTACTACATCAGAAATACGGTAGTGAATAGGAACCCTTTTGATTTCAATCTGTTTAGCATTAATTGCAATAACTTTTTGAGCCTGTTCAATAACGTGGATGTTCGTTACAATCTTATCCGGTTGGACGAAGAAACCACTCCCCACTTGAATTGTCAACCCAAGTATCTTCCCTTTCAAGAAGACAATGGATTCTTTACTGCTTTCAGCAATTTGTTGGAACTGATTGTCTCCTCTCTCTTCTACAATAAGGTTTTTTCGGTTGCTCATGGTGTTTGTTTCGCAAAGTCTGCTTTCGCTTCTTTTGAAAGTCCTCGGTCTTGGTAGTTGCAAGCCTTCTTAAGGTTTAACTGTATAAGTCAAATTCATGGTAAACTGCCTGGGCATCAATTACAAGATTGACTGTAGGTTACTACTGCCCTACTATTCTGTTTCATGCTGTAATTTTGCTAAGCGGAGCATACGCTGAACAGGTTTCAGGCTTCGGCGTATTTCGCGTGCTAAGGGAGTATCTATATCCAATGAAAGAAGCTTGGTAAGATCGTCAATTGCCTCTTGATAATATCGCAGTGCTTCAACTGTATCTCCCTCATCCATCTTATTTTCAGCGATGTGCATTTTTACCGCACCCAGATTAATGTATGTAAACATATATTCAGGGTTAATCTCAATCGCTTTATTGATGTCATCAAGTGCTCCTTGATAATCTCCAAGGCTGGCTTTAGCGGATCCCCGATTGCTGTAGGCGAAGATATGCTCAGGGTTAATCTGTATCATTTTATCAAAGTCTCTATATGCACCCTGTATATCCTCAATGCGAGCCTTTAACATCCCGCGCTTGGAGTAGATTTCAACCAAATCCGGGTTGAGTTTAAGAGCAGCGTTATAGTCCTTTATCGCCTGTCTGTCATCATTCATATCTGCCATTTCGTCTGCTTTAGCTTCTAAGGCGTATGCACGTATCCGTCCATACTTCTGCCACTTTTCCAGCGGAATAACTTTCCCAGAATTCGCGAGCAATTCCTTAAGCACGTTTGAAGATACCACTGTTGCGACCGTTGCCTTACTCTCTGGCATAAAAGTTCCGATGGAATAATTGATCATACCTATGACCTCGTTTTTGCTGTTTAGGACAGGCCCCCCACAGATCCCAAGAAAATAATCAGTTTTTATCTGGAACCATTTGTCATTCCTATATCTGCTTTGGAAAATACCTGGTATACACTTGTATTCATCGGAGTCTAAATATCCCGAAGTGTAAACTTTCTCGTCGATCTGAACAGTATCACTGTCTTCAAGGGGAAGTGGTACTCCAGTGTCAGCAACTTTTAGTAGTACAAGATTGTGTTTTGCATCAAATGCGACAATCCCTTCAATACTTACCCCTATATCCTCCCAAAGATCAGAATCATTGTCACCACTTGATATCTGAGCACTATTGGTAACTGTCTCCGCAAGACTATCGGAAGGAATTGCTGCGACTTTATGAGTTGTTGCAAGAAAATCAATAGTCGTCACAATCTTGTCCGGTTCAACAAAGAATCCGCTTCCTGTTTCAATATGCGATAATATATCGGTATTTCCTGCATTGGCTCCAAATGGCAGTTCAATTGTATATCCTGTTTCAAAGAAAACTAAAGATTCTTTACTGTTTTCAGCAATTTGTTGTAGCAATACATCCTTTTTCTTCTTCATAACTAACTTCCTTTTCTATTGTTTATAACATTGGCACATGCCGCTTATTTTTTAAAATTAGGGTCTAATTCCTTTGTCTTCGCGAAATCTGCTTCTGCTTCTTCGTGCTGTCCGAGTGCTTCTTTTGAAAGTCCGCGGTCGTGGTAGTAGAGTGCCTTCTTCGGTTTTAGCTTGATGGCATTATTAAAATCTTCAATCGCACCACCATGATCGCCTAAGGCAGCCTTTGCAGCACCACGAGTGTGATAGGTAGCAGACCGACGTTTAGTATTCTTTGACTCTAACCGGAGTACTTCATCAGTGTCGTCTACTTCTGCATTATTTCCCTTACCTGCTTCAGATTTAGCCTTGCGAACTTTCGAATTTCTTTGAGCAACTAACTATACTTTCTCGGCCAAAAAAATTTCAAAAGTTTCACGAAAAGACTCTTCCCCAAAATATTAATCTCTTTCCGCTTCCATGAAAAATATGCCCGAAAATTGGAAAAACTAAATAATACTGATTTGAGTTGATGAACTGTAAGCTGATCGGCTATTGCCTCGGTATATACCCCAAGTTCCATCTTTGCAAGTGCTCGGGCTTGGTATGCCTCAACCATATCAGATTTGAGTTCTATGGCAGTGTCATAATGTACAATTGCTTTTTTATGTTCACCCTCTTTCCGCATTTTATTTCCTATCTTAGTTTCGGCATAGGCACGTATCTGTGGGAGTTTTTGCCACTCCTTGAAAAGCTGTGCTTCTACTGTTTCTTTGATTAACTGTTTCAACGTATTTGAGGGAATAGCATAACTGTAGGCTTCGTTTCCTGATGCATCGATCCCTATAACTTCACCCCTTCTGTTTATAATGGGGCATCCACTGCTCCCATCAGAAGTGTTGATTATCATCCGGATCCAATTGTCACTCGCTCGGATGCCATAACTAGTACCGTGTGCAATATCAACTACACCATGAGGGTAGCCAACAGCACAAACAGTATCCTCATATTGGACTGTGTCACTGTCGCCAAGTATCAGCGGATCACCTCCGTAGACAACCTTCAGAAGAATCAGATCATTTTTAGCATCATACCCCACAACACTTTCTATCTGGAACTTATCTTCCGTACCAGCGAGTTCTGCGAAGATAGAATAAGCTCCTATCACAACGTGAAAGTTTGTCACAATCAAGTGTCTGTCAATGAAAAACCCACTTGCACTACTCACCTCAACTTCAAACACACTCTTTATTTTGCTATGGAAAGCAGCCACATAATCATTATAGGTAGCGGGTGTGTCTACCTCCAAGCGGACGACAGAATCAGTAAGAGCTTTTTCAGCAATTTGCTGTAAAGTGTTATCTCTTTCTTGTTCCATAAAGGTGTTCCTTTCAACTATATCCATTATACACCAAATCTCAGAATTTATGTAAAAAAAGATTTGACATCACGCCATAGAATGTGGTATCATAAATTAATAAGCACACAATCTAATTATAGTTCTACACACGGGATTATCGGATGTTTTATCAATTGCTTACCACATTGACATCGCAATACAAGAGGTCTGCGCGCTACGCTGCTCTAAACCGAGACCACCTTCGCGCCATACGCATTATTATTGCTATTCGTCGTGCTGTGGTGGGTTAATCGCAAGCAGATAAGAAGTATTATTGGAACGCCCATCACTGAAACAACCAATTTCGGTGGGGCGTTTTGTTTTTTAATCACATGAGGAAATTTCACATGTTTGAAGAGGTATCACCGCAATTCACGTTCGCTGACAAGGAAAAACAGACCTTAGCGTTTTGGCGTGAAAACGACATCTTTCAAAAAAGTATGGAGATGTACAAAGACGCGCCATCCTTTGTTTTCTTAGAGGGACCGCCGTTTGCAAATGCACCCCCCGGTGTGCATCATGTCCTTGCGCGCATCATGAAAGATGCTGTCTGCCGATATAAGACGATGACGGGGCATTACGTCCACAGAAAAGCGGGTTGGGACACACACGGACTTCCCGTTGAATATCAGGTTGAAAAGCAGCTCAATATCACAAATAAAGCGGAATTAGAGGCTTACGGCGTTCAGAATTTTATTGAAAAGTGTAAGGAAAACGTCTTTCAATATGAACAGGATTGGCGGCGGATGACGGAACGTATTGGATTCTGGGTGAACTTAGATGAGGCGTATATTACGTTGTCGAACGATTATATTGAGAGCGTTTGGTGGGTATTGCGGCAAGCATGGGATAAGGAACTATTGTATCAGGGGCATAAGGTGCAACCGTATTGCTATCGGTGCGGGACAACCTTGGCAAGCCACGAAGTAGCACTCGGTTATCAAGAGGTCTCCGACCCATCCATCTTTGTTCGCTTTCCACTGAAAAACAGAGAGAGGACCTATCTGCTTGTTTGGACAACGACGCCGTGGACGTTACCATCTAACGTTGCTGTGGCTGTCGGTGATGATTTCGATTATGTTGCCGTTGAACATAACGGGCAACACCTCATCCTTGCAAAAGAATGTATGGCGAGTTTATTCGGCGATGAACCGCCGCAAATCGTTGAGAACTATAAAGGCAGTGACCTCCGAGATTGGGAATACGAACCGCTTTTTGACAGTGGACAACATGCAGAAAAATCACACTACGTCGTCACAGGTGATTTCGTGACGACCACAGAAGGAAGCGGATTAGTCCACATTGCTCCGGCTTTTGGACAAGATGACTACGATATTGGACAAAAACATAACCTTCCATTAGTGCAATTGGTGGGCGCGGATGGCAAGTTTGTTCCTGAGGTTAAAGATGTGTGGGCAGGTGAATATGTTAAAGACGCCGACCCGAAAATCATTGAGAACTTGGATGGACGCGGGTTGTTGTTCAAGGTTGCTGAGTATACCCACCAATATCCGTTCTGTTGGCGATGCGATAACCCATTGCTCTATTATGCACGTGAGTCGTGGTTTATCCGCACAACCGCTATTAGAGACCGGATGCAGCAGCACAATCAGGAAATCAACTGGTATCCTGGACATATCAAAGATGGTCGGTTCGGCAATTGGCTGGAAAATAATATTGACTGGGGATTGAGTCGAGAACGTTATTGGGGAACACCGCTACCCGTTTGGATATGTGATGATTGCGGACATCAACACTGCGTCGGCAGCATTGCTGAATTGAAGGAACTCGGCACTGATGTGCCAGACGATATTGAATTGCACCGTCCTTATGTTGACGACGTTGTGCTTACTTGTGAGGAATGTAGTGGCACGATGTATCGCACACAGGATGTTATTGATTGTTGGTTTGACTCAGGCTGTGCACACACTGCACAATGGCACTATCCTTTTGAAAACAAGGAACTGTTTGAGCGAGCATATCCCGCAGATTTCATCTCTGAAGCTATTGATCAGACGCGCGGGTGGTTCTATAGCCTATTGGCAACCGGCACGCTCCTCTACGACAAACCCGCTTACAAAAACTGCCTCTGTTTGGAGCTAATCCTCGCTTCGGATGGACAGAAAATGAGTAAGAGTCGCGGCAACACAGTTGATCCGTGGACAATTTTGGACGAGCAGGGGGCAGACGCAATGCGGTGGTATATGTTCACGGCATCACCACCGTGGGCACAGCGAACTTTCAAACTTGAAGGCGTTGATGAAGCGTTGAAAAAGTTTATGGGGACTCTAAATAACGTCTATAGTTTCTTTGTGATGTATGCTAACTTGGAGCAGGTTGATGTGTTAGATGGTGTGCCCACGGTTGCGGAACGTGCTACCATAGACAGATGGATTTTGTCCCGTCTACAGACCTTGATTAATAAGGTGCGCGATGACATGGAAAATTACCATCTCACGAATGCGCCTCGCGCCATTGAGGCGTTTGTGGATGACCTTAGCAACTGGTATGTTCGCCGTTCCCGTGACCGTTTCTGGGGAGCAGAGGCAGGAGTTGATAAGCAGGCAGCTTATGCGACGTTGTATGAGGTGCTTGTCACCTTAGCGAAACTCTCAGCACCGTTTATCCCCTTTTTGGCTGATGAACTCTATCGCAACTTAGTCGGTTCACTTAACCCCGATGCCCCTATCAGTGTTCACCTTGCGGAATACCCAGTCGCAGATGATGCGTTGATTGATTCAGTGTTAGAAAACGATATGGCGTTCACACGCGAGATTATCAGCATGGGACATGCCGCTCGGAATCGTTCCGGTATTAAAACCCGCCAACCATTGGCTGAAATAACACTCGGTGGACTATCTGATGCTGAGAAAGAAACCATCAACCGTTTGGCAGCGTTCGTTCACGATGAACTGAATGTTAAGAAAATTGTCTTCACAGAGGAGTTGGACGCGTTCGCACAGGTCACACTCAAACCGAACTTCAAGGTATTGGGACCAAAGTACGGCAAAGGCGTGCAAGCAATCGCAAAAGCACTCGCTACTGCCGATGCAATGCAGTTGAAAGCAGAATTGGAAGCGAATGGGAGTCTTCAGATTGAAACGTCTGGAGAAAAATATACCCTTGAAGAGTCGGAAATTGATTTGCAGACACAGAACCGAGAAGGCTTTTTTGTAGAGGTGGATGCGAAGAAATTCGTCGCGCTTTCAACGGAACTGACGCACGAGTTAGTGCTTGAAGGTATGGCACGCGAACTCGTCAACAAAATCCAGAATATGCGGAAGGAAGCTGACTTTAACGTGTCTGATCGGATTAGACTCAGTGTGAAAACATCCTCCGCGCTTGTGACGGAAGCATTTGAAGCGCATCGGGATTATATCCTTAGGGAAACCTTAACGACAAAGGTAGTTGAATCTCCTGGGGGCAATGCATTCAGTCTTGAGCAGATGTTAAATGGCGAATCAGCTACACTTAGCGTTGAGCAGGTATAAATAAAATTACAACCTGTATCTAAAAGCACTATCCTAAGTGCATTCCTTCACCCGCACAGTAGAGAAAGCATACGGGTGAAAAAATTGCACATTATAGACGTTTAGTCGCTATTACTGCCATTCTGGAACATTATCATAGTCCCAATCGTAGTCTTCTTGATTTGTAAGACATGAATCAGCAAAGCCAGTAACATCACCATCTCCCCAAACCGTTTTACTTGTGCCCTTCAATTGTACAAAACCCTTTTTTCCTGCTACATAACCCCAACCGACATTATGACCTTTGCCATCAATATAGACTTTAATTCTAAATCAACCTTCTAAAACCTGATTGTTGTTAGAAAACCTGGGTGCCTTTACAAGTCCCGCACATCCATAATAAGTCCATAAGGGTATTATATCCTATACTCCGCACTTCTGATTTCCGATTTCGGTATTTATTTCTCAAACCTGCGTGGTCCCTACATTGAGTAAGCAATTTCAGGTGAACCAGAAAAAAGACAAGTGGAAAATAGAATCTTAATTCACAACTCCAAATCTCCCCTATCCTGTGCGAATCCTTTCGTGACACGGGTTTGTCGTAAAAATACCAAAATGTGTCAAAACAAGTGCGGAGTGTAGGTTATATAGCAGCGTTTGCTAAATTCAGCATCAGCGTCAACGATGTGATGCGTCTCACTCGTTTTGACAAATGTCAATGTAAAAAGTATACCTACACATAGAAAAATTGAGAAAGAAATCCTATTCCTTTTCATTGTTTTCCTCCTAATTAGAATCGTTATTAGAATCGTTCAAAAATTCAGAAACATAAATAGCATCTCCTTGCATATCAAGCACACGATAACCAGCAGGAATTTTACCTTTCATTCGCTGTTTCATCGTCAGTATCGGAAAACCTTCTGGGGCACAATATCCGCTGATTTCTTGATACGTTGTTCCATCTGGCAGTTCCACTTCACTCCATTCAATATACACAGCATCTGGATAGAGCGGGAACACCACCTTATCATCTCCAACAGCTCCATAAAACTCACGGTCCCCCTGATTCCAAAGTTTTATCAGGACGCGAGCTATAGCCTCCTGATTCCTCAAGTGTTCAGGTCCAAATTTTAACTTTTTTTCCTCAGACCACTCCCATGAAGGCACAAAACCTTCAAGAAAACCATCTGGCACTTCTGGATACGGACCGAAACCGTAAGGCGAAACTTTTACTGCATCCGTTTTTTCTATGGGTTGTGTTTCTACTAAAACGTCTTTTGGATTATCAGATATAGGACTTTCTGTCTTTGTGCTATTTATTTCAGTCATTTGTTTCTCTGTGGCTTGTGTTATGCTTTCCACAGGTGCATCAACTACCTGTTCTATACCGTTGGCAATCGCTGCGTTTTGTTGTTTCTCGTTTTGCAGGATTCTCTCGGGGCGTTCTGCTTGTCTCAAAGGTGCTGCCTCATATTGGTAGTAGAGATAACATGCACTGGCGAAAAGAATAACAAAGCCGAGACTGCCGAGTATCCATTTATTGGTAAAGATGTCGCGATACATCTTGGACCTCCTTTTGTTTATGATATACTGTGTGGCATGTCTGTTGAAAGAATAGGTCACATTGGTCAAGCAAACTGAGGATTAAACACTCCCATAGTGTAGGTTTGCCTGCCATTTTCCATAATATACAAAAAATGCAAAAAAAATTAAGTTAAAAATTGGAAAATAATAGAAATTTGAGGGATTAAGACAAGTAATTCGCGAAATCTGTGTAAATTGTCTGAACCAAGATTTGCAGGATTTCCAGATTTTCAGGATTATGGAGACATTTGAGAGAAACAATAGCCTTTCTCCAAATTGCAGGTTTGACGATGGCTAATAAAAATAGACCTCAATCAAAAAAGCTCAACAATCCTGGAAATCCTATAATCTTGAGAATCCTGGTTCAGACAAATAAGCCATGTGCCAATCTTATATTATTCTTCTGGACGGTGGCTATATTTGAGCACGCCATCTGCATCGGCAAACCGCAGGTATAATGCCCATGTCCAACTATTCTGATCAATGCTACACAGAACCTCGTTCCATCCTGCTTTCAACTGGCACGGGATCGTATCTGCATCCGGTGTTATACGCCGATAAACGTTCTTTTGGTGAAGTTTTGTGCCGTTCAACCATACTTTAACCGTCTCATCGCTGCCTAACAACAAGACAGTGTCCATTGCTTTTGGCGCGTAGACGTAGGTAATCGCGTATCCAACCACTCCCGTCCTCATACCAATTTTCGCTCGTAAATCCAACATGCCGTTAGTTCTGGTCTCTGCTTCACGCCAACGGATAGCTTTGCCTTCAATGCCTTTGTCCGTTTCCTTCAGATTTAGTGGGTTTTCTGAGGAAATTGCTGAGACTATTGTATTAGCATCTGTTTTCGGAATGGGACCTAAAACCATATAACGTCGAATAAACGGGGATGCATGTCCTATTTGATAGCTATCAATCCCGACTTTATAGCCTGTCGCCTCATTTGATTTGCCGACACTCCTCAAGACGATCTGGTTATCTCCTTGATTCAGTGGTATTGTACCGAATGTCACGAGCGTTCCTGCCACCAATTCTGAATTGTAACAATTGGACGGTTGACCGACTACTGTTCCATTAACAGTGAGTTCTGCATTCCCATATTCCGGTCCACGAGTCAACACAGCACTGATTTCATATAGGTTTTTGTGTAGGATTTCAATCTTTTGGTGTAATGTTGCACCAGAGTCTTTGGCGTTCAGTGCGATGTGTCCACCATCAATATCAATTCCTGCCTCACGATAGTTCTCTAACTTATATCCATCCGATTCCTGTTCAACTAACAAGGATGCTGCGGATTGCGTATTCTTTGGTGGTATTTTCCACTGTTTTTCATACCAAAATTGTGGTAGCGCGTAGATATCGCGTGCTTCGTTTGTCAGATAGAGATTATAACCTTCAAAACAGATCGCCTCTCCAAGAAAATTATGCCGCAATACCCACGGTTTTTTCTGAATCATCTGTGCTAAGTTACCAGCAGCGTTGTGATATACCCAGAGGGAATTGTATGTGCAGACAGCAAGCCGCTTTCCATCTTCTGATATCCCCGCGCCTGTAACCAATCTTGCTTCTGCGAACTCACCGACACGTTCCAAAACCTGTTTCTTATCTGCTTTCAATGCGGGAAAACGGTAAAGCACCGCTCCTGATTGTTCTTTTGAGACAATATAGGGTATTCCTTTAGCAATGAACAAGCTTTCCGCATCTACATTATTGCTGGGATAGCGATAGGGATATTTCGCGATGACTTCCGCTTCTGCATCTGTATGTGGGTTTGGTTCTTTCACGACAACTACTGCAAGGTTGATTCGCATTCTGCTATTGTTACCGATGTCGCCGATCCAGAGTTGTCCTTTGTTATCAATACCGAGTGCTTCCCAGTCGAAATTTTGTGTGCCGCGCACTTTGATTTCGCTGATTAATTCACCGTTCCGTTTTGTTGCGTAAAGGACAGCGGGGTTGCCAGAGTCGTTCAGTGTCCAATAGACATCTTCAAACTGTTTACTTGCAACAATGCCTGAACTTTCACGAATATCGGGATGTGTATATCTGCCTGCAGGTTGCCACGGTGGCGTGCCAAAAGAGGTGTGATCTTCGGCTATAATGAATGTGGTTGCGAGGATGAAAATGAGTGGGTAAAGCAGCAATTTCATTTATAGGCAATTCCTTGTAGTTTCATGAATTTAGAGGTTTTTAAGACCGATTATTTAACGGAATTCTTTACCAATATTTTGATTAGCGATCAACTTTAATATCCACCCGCAAACCCGGATTCTCTTTACGAAGTCTGCGAATCGGCGACATATCCTGAATTGGGTTGTCCTTAATATGTAGAACTTCTAAAAGCTTAAAGTTTTCAATAGTGCTGATGTCTGCAATTTGGTTATCCGACAAATACAAATATTTTAGATTTGTCAATCCTGTGAGCGGTGTGATGTCTTGAATCTGATTCTTGCTAAGTGCTAAGTGTGTGAGTTGTGTCAACTCTGCAAGGAAAGCAATATCCTGTATCTCATTCAATACCTTCGCCAAAAAATAGTTGAATAAATAGGGCGATTGTTCTAAAGTTACTATAGTTTGGACAATTTTAAGTTTTTTAGAGACAAAAAGCAGAAAAGAGGGTATCCTTTCAGTATATATATTTTATTTTTAAAAGGATAATTAAAATGGACCCTCTTCTCCGCTTAGATTCTATGTTATCAGAATATCAACACCACTTCAAGTATAAAAACTGCAACCATTTTCGCACTTTTGTCTTGGGTTTGATAAATACCCCGCATCGTGGCACAATGACACAGATATATCTATCAACAGAACAATCAACAACCTATTGGCCCCTACCGAAGTTTCTCTCTCGTAGCGTATGGAGTGTTGATAAAGTCACATCAGTATTGACACAACAAGTTCAATCCGTTTTCAGTAAAGGTGTCTATGTCTATGATGAAACCCATTCTACCACTGATGGTCTTCAGCAATATGGCACGCATTTCTTCAGAAACACCCGGTATAACAAACGGAACAAGAACCAATCGAAGTTCCATCACGGACACGAGTTCGGTGCTATCGGTTGGCTCTGTGAAACACCACAGGGGGTGCGTCTGTTTCCGTTAGCTGCTCGGGTGATGTGTCTCCGGGCAAAAAACGGGATAGCAGTCTTGCGGTGCTCAAGCGTATCTGTGCTCAGATGCCTGCGGGTCTGATCGTCCTTGACAGAGGCTTTAATAGACGCAAGGTGTTTACACAAATCCTTTCACAAGGACACCACTTACTCTGTCGCACAAAGTCAAATGCTGTGTTCTATTATATACCCAAACCACCCAAGCAACAGGGACAAGGTAGACCGAAACGTTATGGAGGTCGTGTGCATCTACCCTATCTGCAGTATAGAGATATCATCGTGAAAAACAAGACCCTTTCTGTCGCAGACAAAATCGTGCGGACAAAGATGTGTCCGGTAGATGTGCGGCTCGTTGTGATACGCACACGCCCAAAGAAGTCTAAACCCTATCGCTATTTTTGTTTATTCACTTCCGACTTAGAGCGTCCGGTAGACGAGTTGATCCAACACTATAGAAATCGGTGGCAGATTGAAACCGCATTTTGAGATGTCAAACAGAACTTCGGTTTTGATACATATCAACTCCGAAAACGCAAGAGTTTGAACCGGTTTGCTCAACTCAGTTTTGTCGCAGCAACTCTCACACAACTCATTTTCACAAACACAGCGACCAACACAGCAGCGGAAACGAATATAGACGAGGTGCCTCTTGACTTAGAAGACGTGCTGCTGGCACTAAATAGGCATTGGTATAAAGCCAAATATCTGACACGCGGGTTGATGACCGCTTATTTGCAACGATGTTTCCAACAACAATGTTTTTCTACGAGTTACGAGCCGAGACAAAACTCAAAGAAAAATCTAAAGATAGTTGAAGATTCTACATGAAAATGAGCAGATTTACATGTTTTTACGATAATCGCAAAAATAGTGTCCAAAATGTAGTGATTTCTAACAGAATTCAGAGATGTAAGAGTGTTTACAAAACAAATCTAACACCTGATCGGAAGTCCTAACGGGATGAAATTGTCCAAACTATAGTAATTATAACGACTTGTGCTAGTTACGTAATAGTTTTGTTGTTTTTCACAGTTGTTCATATTCTGTAGGAGCGATCTCCGAATCGCGATACTCTGTCGGGGATCGGAATTCCCTCCTACCTTTGAATGGGGTCGTGCATTGAAAAAGTTGCGGAATTCAAATCCAAACGAGACAAACATGTGAAAGATAAATATACCGCATGTTAACTAGCACAACGCGTAATTATAACAACGTAATATGAGTTCCACTAAAACCGTATTTTTAAATTTGACACAGAGTAAATTATATAATATAATATAGTTAATACAACAACGGTAGATAATTTTCATTGTATAAAAACTTTTGAAGAAAAGGATTACAAAATGTTTAATGAAATAATTTTTTCTCCTGACCCACGATTTCCTGAAAATGAATTAATTGGTGTAGATGATGAGCAACAATATAATATAATTTCGATTCAATTAAGTTCTGATGGTAAATTTTATCCTGACGATTCTCATTCTGCACTATTGCAACTTGATGATAAAGGCTTTTATGAACTTCTTACTTTTGATCCAGAAAAAGAATATTTTAAACGAACTTTGTATTTTAGTGATACTCATAATTATAAAACAGTTTGTGAGAATGTTGAGGAATTATTTAATCAAGGTCGCCTAAAACCATTTTTTATAGATGAGGATAGTAAACCCAAACTTGTATTTGGTTAAGAATTATTAATTATTGCAAGCTCCGCAGAGTAGTTGTCCGATTGTTAGTTTTCACCTTACCGTGCGGACTGCAGCTCACTCCCATTGTAGAGGCGGGTCTCTGTGCCCGCCGTTGTTTCCATTCCTGATACATGGTGAGGCACAGAGACCTCGCCCTACAAGTGAGTTATGAGATAGGTTGTAGATTTACTACAAATAGAACTATGGAAATATTCCGAGTTGCATATAGGATTGTGCTATTTTATGGATCGCATTGATGTATGCTGCAGTCCTACAATCAATTTCCTCTTTTGCATATTTTAATTTCGTTTCACGAATTTCTTGATATGCGTTTATCATGGTATCTTGAAGACCTGAGTTCACCAAATCTGTTTCATCGGCACCGTGTACAGGTCTGCGTTCATCGTCGGAAAATTGGTATCCGGTGGCTTGTTCTATAAAGAGGAGCATTGCATTGTACGCGCTTTCTTCATACCGTCTGGCAAGCCGTCCGAATCCGACGTGCGATAAATTACGGAGCCATTCAAAGTAGGAGACGGTTACACCGCCAGAGTTTAGATATGTATCCGGAATGATTAGAACTCCACGTTGTCGCAATATTTCATGAGCTATTGAGGTGGTTGGACCGTTAGCAGCTTCGGCAACAATCCGAGCTTTTATATGTGGTGCGTTATCCGCAGTTATCTGATTTTCTAACGCTGCGGGAACGAGAATGTCGCATTCCAACTCCAAACTGTGGTTCGGATTCTCAATAAACGTTGCGTCTGGAAAATGCCGAATTGAGCCAGTTTCTTCTCGAAACATAGACACTTTTTCAATATCTAATCCATTCTGGTTATAGATTGCCCCCTCTACTTCGGCGATGCCGATAACTATTGCCTCATATTCGCTTAAGAATTTTGCGGCATGATATCCGACATTTCCAAAGCCTTGAATTACAACGGTTTTCCCTTTCAGACCGGGAGCAAGTCCTACCTGCTTCATATCGTCTTCAAAACTGCATACCTCTTCCAATCCGAAGGCTACACCGTGTCCTGTAGCCTCTCTACGTCCTTGAATTCCGTTCTGTTCAATCGGTTTTCCGGTTACACACGCGATGGCATTGAGTTTGTCGGGTGACATTGTGAGATATGTATCAAGAATCCATGCCATCTCGTTTTCACTTGTTCCGAAATCAGGCGCAGGCACATCCACACCGGGACCGATATAGTTCTTCTGGATCAATTCATAAGTATAGCGACGGGTGATTCTTTCCAATTCACTCTCAGAATACTCATTTCTGTCAAGTTGTATGCCCCCTTTTGCGCCTCCAAACGGCAAGTTTACTAGTGCACATTTATAGGTCATCAAAGCGGCAAGTGCCATTATCTCATCTTCGTTTACCAACATGCTGTAGCGGATTCCACCTTTTGTTGGAAGGTTGTGATGGCTATGTTCGGCACGCCATCCGTGAATCGTTTGAATGGTACCATCGTCCCGTTTTAATGGAAAGGTGAAATGACAGGAACTGTTACAAATTTTGATTTGGTCCAGTAAACCCTGCGGGTATTCTGTGAACTGAGCAGCTTTGTCAAAATCCTTGTTTACTTTTTGGAAAAATGATAAGTTTTCTGCCATTTTACTCCATCCTTTCAGGGGTATCCGACGCATCGTTTCTATTGTGAGTATTTAAACAATATCACGTTTATCCTTTTCTACCAAAGGACAGCGAAAAAGACTTACCGTTGCCTAATGTATTTTTGTAATCTTGCATCTGCTTGAACCTCGCCAACGTAGATGTCTCCATGCGAATCTAACCAGATACCGTGTGGACAAGCCACAAATTCTCCATGAACGGTACTGCCGCGCTCACTACCCCATTGTGAAACTACTTCCCCATCCAAAGTCATAATTGAGACGCGCTGCTCAAGTTCTGCAACGTACACAAGCTCATCTTCGTCAATAAAAATCGTGTCGGGTTGTAGCAGGTCACCCCATTCCTCAATGTATTCTCCATCCAAAGTGAAAAACTGAATCCGATTATTTTCTCGGTCTGCAACCATAAGCCGATTGCGAGGGTCAACTCTAACACAGTGTGGTAAGTCAAATTCCCCAGGACCTGTTCCCGGTTTTCCCCAAGATTTAATTAACTCTCCATCGGGTGAATATTTATGAATCCGCGCATTGCCATATCCGTCACTAATATACATCTCACCATCTGGACCGAGTGCTAAATCTGTCGGCAGATTGAAGGGTTCACCCTCTGCACCGGGCTTGTCCATTGTGCCGAGGGTCATGAGCAGTTCCCCATCTGTAGTGAATTTATGCATCACGTGCGTTTCGCGTTCCACACAATAGATGTTATCATCGTCATCAATGAAAATACCGTGAGCATCCTTGAGAATATCATCACCCCAAGAGGTTAGGAAATTGCCATCACGGTCAAAGACTACCATAGGATATTCGCTTCGGCTATAGACATAGACGCGGTCCTGTGAATCGACCGCGACAGCAGGAATCCAGCCAAATTCCCAACCTTCTGGTAGTGTCCACCAATTTTCTTGCACCTTATACTGATGCGTTCCTTGTCCAAAAATCATGAAGATCTCCCTATTTTTAAATGAATTGATAGTCATTTTATCAGATATATTTCAATATATCAAGAGGAATTTAACTTGAAGACTTGCATAAAGTCAATGATCAATGATATAATTCTCATTGTAATATTAGTGCCCTCATCAATATTTTGTTGGACATGTAAATATGAACGATTTGGTCAGGGCTATTTAGTTCTCCGAATATTTAGATTTTCAATCTAAGACTTTCCCCTGTAGGAGCGATCTCCGAATCGCGACTTTTCGGATAAAATGGACAAAAAACCTAAAACTAAATAACCCTGACGATTTGGTAATGATGAGAGGTAGTGAATTCTGTTTGGCGTTGAATGAGTTATATAATATTCAATAGACATTATAATGATTTAATATTAGGTGTGTCATAACACCAAGGTCTGAAGTTCAATCTAAAGTTGTGTAATCCACAACAAGTTTCCATAACTAAGTCGCTGAACCCTTTTTTCCAGTTACGCAACTTGTCTTTGACAATACGGTATCTTTTGACACCACTAATCACATGTTCAACCCGTATGCGTATAGACGAAATAAGACGATTTTTTTCTTTTTCTTCGGGGGTAAGTTCGCCACCTCTCGGTTTCTTTTTGGGTTGAATGACATTTACGCCGGGGCGTGTAAAGCCTTGAAAACCGGAATCTTGATATAAGGTGCTACCACTCGGCACGGTGTATCCTGTAGTATCTGCGATCTGTTTATCGTGTATTCTCCCTTCAAATGAAGGTGTCAATAACACGACTTTGCACGCAGCATTGCTAACAAGGTTATTCTTGATGGTATGTTGTTTCTTTTTACCACTATAATAAGTCTTTTGAACTTGTGCGTCTTTGGGACGCTGGATTGGACGCTCGGTGCCATCATGAAAAAAAAAGTTCGGAAACCTGATTGTCAGTTGAGATATCCGCAGGCACATCAAAAGTTGTGGGGATTGTCTCCCGAGATGGCAACTCCCCCAGCTCTGCTAAAGCACCATTTAATACAGGCAAAAGACGGTGGATCCATTTGTGCGCAACAGGTTGAGACATACCGAAGAGTTCACCCTGCACATCTTGTGTCGTCGCTTTACGAAGGTATACTAAAATAAACAATAACTTATCTTCAAAACTTGGTAAACAACTACTTTTATAGGTGGAATAACGCCGTTTTATACGCGGTTTTCCATCAAGTGTCTTTGTCGCATAAAACTCTAAAAAATGTTTGGTAAAGTGCGGAAGAAGAGATGAAAACTCTTCAAGTGTATATCCTGTAAAAGACGCAAACCTTGTGGGTTTATCCTTAAGATATTGATAATTCATCAGTTGG
The DNA here is from genome assembly GCA_965237835.1 of Candidatus Poribacteria bacterium. Taxonomy (GTDB): domain Bacteria; phylum Poribacteria; class WGA-4E; order WGA-4E; family WGA-3G; genus MSPOR6. Next base: position 5,666,116 of record OZ250160.1, read on the forward strand.
ACTCCAAAAAATAGGTTTTCTTACAAGTATACTATAGTTTGGACAGTTTGAAGTTTTTTAGAGACAAAAAGCAGAAAAGAGGGTATCCTTTCAGTATATATATTTTATTTTGAAAGGACATTCAAAATGGACCCTCTTCTCCGCTTATATTCTATGTTATCAGAATATCAACACCACTTCAAGTATAAAAACTTCAACCATTTTCGCACTTTTGTCTTGGGTTTGATAAATACCCCGCATCGTGGCACCATGACACAGATATATCTATCAACAGAACAATCAACAACCTATTGGCCTCTACCGAAGTTTCTCTCTCGTAGCGTATGGTGTGTTGATAAAGTCACATCAGTATTGACACAACAAGTTCAATCCGTTTTCAATAAAGGTGTCTATGTCTATGATGAAACCCATTCTACGACTGATGGTCTTCACCAATATGGCACGCATTTCTTCAGAAACACGCGGTATAACAAACGCAACAAGAACCAATCGAAGTTCCATCACGGACACGAGTTCGGTGCTATCGGTTGGCTCTGTGAAACACCACAAGGGGTGCGTCTGTTTCCGTTAGCGGCTCGGGTGATGTGTCCGGGCAAAAAACGGGATAGCAGTCTTGCGGTGCTCAAGCGTATCTGTGCTCAGATGCCTGCGGGTCTGATAGTATTTGACAGAGGCTTTAATAGACGCAAGGTGTTTACACAAATCCTTTCACAAGGACACCACTTACTCTGTCGCACAAAGTCAAATGCTGTGTTCTATTATATACCCAAGCCACCCAAGCAACAGGGACAAGGTAGACCGAAACGTTATGGAGGTCGTGTGCATCTACCCTATCTGCAGTATAGAGATATCATCGTGAAAAACAAGACCCTTTCTGTCGCAGACAAAATCGTGCGCACAAAGATGTGTCCGGTAGATGTGCGGCTCGTTGTGATACGCACACGCCCAAAGAAGTCTAAACCCTATCGCTATTTTTGTTTATTCACCTCCGACTTAGAACGTCCGGTAGCCGAGTTGATCCAACACTATAGAAATCGGTGGCAGATTGAAACCGCATTTCGAGATGTCAAACAGAACTTCGGTTTTGATACATATCAACTCCGAAAACGCAAAAGTTTGAACCGGTTTGCTCAACTCAGTTTTGTCGCAGCAACTCTCACACAACTCATTTTCACAAACACAGCGACCCACACAGCAGCGGAAACGAATATAGACGATGTGCCTCTTGACTTAGAAGACGTGCTGCTGGCCCTAAATAGGCATTGGTATAAAGCCAAATATCTGACACGCGGGTTGATGACCGCTTATTTGCAACGATGTTTCCAACAACAATGTTTTTCTGCGAGTTACGATACAAGACAAAACTCAAAGAAAAATCTAAAAATAGTTGAAGACTCTACATGAAAATGAGCAGATGGACATATTTGGACGATTATTTCAAAAATAATGGCTAAAGGACAGTGATTTCCAACAGAATTCAGAGATGCAAGAGTGTGGACAAACCATATTTAACTCCTGATCGGAAGTCCTGACAAGATAAAACTGTCCAAACTATAGTACAAGTATACTACAAAATAACAAAACTCACAATTAAAACGTGATAATGTCTAATCTATAGAGGAACAATGAAACAAATTTTAACCATTGCAGGATCAGATTCAGGTGGGGGTGCTGGAATACAAGCTGACATCAAGGCGATTTCAGCAAACGGCGGTTTTGCTATGTCTGCAATTACCTCCGTAACAGCACAGAATACAGTCGCAATTACAGACGCTTTTGATCTGCCAATTTCACTCATTGAAGCGCAATTGGATGCGGTTTTTACAGATTTTGAAGTGGCAAGCGTAAAAACAGGGATGCTCTCATCGTCAACGATTGTGGAAACCGTGGCACAAAAGTTACGCGAATACACGCCACAAACAATTGTTGTAGACCCAGTAATGATATCTAAAAGCAAGTTTCCACTGTTGAAAGCAGAAGCCATCAATAGTCTAAGACATGTATTAATTCCGATTGCAACGGTAATCACGCCTAACGTCTACGAAGCAGAACTGCTTTCACAACATGAAATCCGAACCATTGATGATGCTAAATCAGCGGCAAAAACCATAGCGAAACTTGGTTGTCATGCGGTGCTTGTAAAAGGTGGACATCTTGGTGATGCAACTGCCACAGATGTCCTGTATTGCAATGGCGATTGGTCATTTTTTGATGCTGAACGGATTGATACGAAGAACACTCACGGCACAGGATGTACCTACTCAGCTGCGATTGCAACACATCTCGCACATGGAAAGGATCTATTTGACGCAATTAGTGCTGCGAAGGATTATATAACGAATGCTATTAAACATGCATTGGATATCGGCAACGGTCATGGACCTACAAATCATTTCTATTTTTTGAACTAATTACAAAGGTTGTCGTCCTGAAAACCCGCTCTCAATTTCATGCCAATATTTAATCTCCTTTTCTTCATACCGCCAGCAAAGATAAACTTCTTTTCCATCTCGGAGGTGTGGAAAATCAATTAAGGCAGGATCAAGTCCTTTGATATGGCAACCTCGGTGCTCAATGCTTTCAATAATCTCCCTGAACTGTTCACCTGTTTGCATAAGTAATGGAGCCTTTTTGTGTCCTCCGTTACTCGGAATTACCTCTAAAAAAGGTGTGAGTTCGGCGTGGAGTTGTTCCAACAGGTCTCTCAATTCCAATAGTGTTGTGATGTCTTGCATCAATACCGGAATGCATTCATTCGCTTCTTCAACCGTAAAATATATTTTCTCTTGCATTGTAGTTCTCCTTCTATTTGCTTAAATTTACATGAATTCGGAGAAGATGTCAAGCAACAAAACCTATTAGAAATCTGAAACACGTTAAACAATCGACAAACAACGTCCCTTAATATATGATTTGGCATCTTCTGCACCGACCAACAACTGATAGTTAAAACCAAATATGGAAGAAAATGAAACGAAATCTGCTGATGAGCAGAATCAAAATGTCACTCGTGCTGCGGGAATTGTCAGTTTGGCAGTGATGGGCTCTCGTATACTTGGACTTGCCCGTGAAATTGTGATATTTAATTATTTCTCAACAAAACTAAACGCACCTGCTTTTCACCTTGCCTTTCGCATACCGAATTTCCTCCGCGACATGTTTGGTGAAGGCATCTTGAGTAAAGCATTTATCACTACTTTTGTCGCAACAGAAGCCGAGGATGGTAAGGAAGCAGCATGGGATCTTGCCAATCGCATTTTTAATCTGATATTTCTCGTCCTGATATGCATAGTGGTGCTCGGTATTGTTTTTGCTCCTACTATTGTCAATATTTTAGCACGCGAAGATTTTGACGAAACATTAGTCAGTAGCAAACATTACGGGTTTGGTACTAAAGTTGAATTAACAATTTATCTTACGCAATTGATGTTTCCCTACCTGTTATTTGTTTCACTTGCTGCGATAGCAATGGGGTTATTGAACAGCAAAGGGAAATTCGCTATTCCGGCGTGTGCGTCCTCCTTTTTTAACCTAAGTTCTTTATTGATAGGTATCAGCGGATATTATCTGTTTCCAAGATTTGGGATGCATCCGACAACAGGTATGGCTGTGGGTGTCGTTGTTGGCGGAATTGTCCAATTTCTTATTCAGGTTCCGTCAATGTATAGTGTCGGATTTCGCTACAAACCGCTCCTGAATTTACGTGATCCGAGAGTACTACAAGTTCTTCGTTTATTGGGACCAGCCATCTTAGGTGTAGCAGCAGTTCCTATTAATCAACTCACCAATACCTGGTTTATCACATCAGGTGATGAATGGCTTGCATGGATCCAAGGGGCATATCGTATAATGCACCTCCCACTCGGTATATTTGGTGTGGCGATTTCAACGGTGATACTGCCACAACTTGCAAAGTTTGCCAATACGGGTGAAACTGAGCAATTTCGCAATTCGCTCTCTTACGCGTTGCGCTTGATGTTAACAGTGATTTTACCCGCATCAATTGGGCTAATGGTGTTATCTGAACCTATTTGTCGGTTACTATATGAACGTGGTGCATTCTTAGAATCGGATACATTGGCAATGGGTGCTATCCTGTTCGTCTACGCATTTGGTTTGTGCGGGTTCTCTGCTCTGAAGATTGTAACAGATGGGTTTTACGCACATAAAGATATCCGCGCCCCTGTTATTGTCAGTCTTTGCGGTGTTACACTTAACATTTGTCTCAATTACCTGTTTATCTACCGCGAACTCATTTTAGACCCGCGTGCTGTGGTGTTCTCAACTGTGCTGACTGTGACACTGAATAGTGCTGTTTTATTGTTGCTGCTCCGCCGTAAAGTTGGACGGTTGGGACTTTGGTCTGCCATTCCATTGGCATTCAAAATCTTAATGGCATCAGTGGTAATGGGGGTTGTGTGCTGGATAACCAATGGGGTTATAGAAAAGGATATGCTTGGGACCTACGGATTAATTCCACGTATTATCAACGTCTTTGTTCCTATTGGGTTGAGCGTGTTAGTTCTTGCTGGGATGTATAAGTTATTGAAGGTTGCAGAATTTGACGATATTTTGAACATATTTAAGCGGAGATTCCAAAATTAGCAGAATTTGAAAAGAGACAATATGTTAACAAAACGAATAATACCATGTTTAGACGTACGTGCGGGAAAGGTTACCAAAGGCATTGCTTTCAAAGGCAATGTTGATGTTGGGGATCCAGTTGAAATGGCGCGTTTTTATTACGAAGGTGGTGCTGACGAGCTCGTTTTCTACGACATCACAGCAAGCAATGAACGGCGCGACATCATGATTGACGTCGTTTCAGCAGTTGCATCAGAGATTTTTATTCCGTTTTCTGTCGGTGGTGGGTTACGTACAATTGAGGATATGCGGCGCGTTTTACTTGCTGGGGCAGAGAAGGTGAGTATAGATTCTGGTGCGGTGCGAAATCCTGAGATTATTTCTGAGGGTGCGCGAGCATTTGGCAGCCAGTGTGTTGTATTGAGTATGCAGGTGAAAAAGGTCGGCAAAAGTGAACAAATTCCAAGCGGATATGAGATTTATATTGATGGTGGACAGAAGCCTATCGGTTGGGATGCATTGGAATGGTCTGTCCGAGGTGTTGACTTGGGGGCAGGAGAAATTGTGGTTAATAGCATTGATGCGGATGGTACTAAGGCTGGATATGAATTGGAGTTAACAGGTGCTATCGCCGACCTTGTGCCAGTACCTGTTATTGCATCCGGAGGTGCGGGAAATCCCCAACATCTACGCGATGTTTTTGTGAAGAGCAATGCGGATGCTGCGATTGTTGCCTCTATCACGCACTACGGAGAATTCACGATTGACGGTATCAAAACCTATCTTGCAGATGAAGGTGTTAGTGTGCGGGATACTTGGTAGAAAGTTTCGAATTATTATTTCATCTGATATTTATCATAATTCTTCAGATATCAATGTTTTTCAGTGTTTTCTTGGTATTTGTTCATGAAAATTCTCGCTGAGAGTAGACAGCATCTGTCTTTGTCCACAAAGTTCAAGTTGTCCTTGATGAAATGTTTTTCGCACGGAACGACTGACCTATTGTCCCAAAAGGTAACTCATCACTTTTACACCTAAGTTCGCATACGCACCGTGTCGTCCCTCTAAACTCATTGCTGAAAGTTTCAAATCTGTTTTCAAATCATGCAGAATACCACACGCGTATTCTGCCAAAACTGTTCTATGCCGTGGTGTTGAGACCAAATCCTGAGTATCTCACAGGATCGCAAGGGTTTACCAAAAACCATCATCGTTTGCATTTTTCCGCCGTCTTGAAAAAACAACAGCACAACATCTCCAAATGTCCGACTACTGCCTTTAGTGCGACAGACCGGTTTATTGCCCCCCATTGATTCGGAATTATAGCAGGCTTGGGTAAAAAATTCAATTAAAATCAAAATGGTACTTGACTGAAAACATCAATATGTGTTATAATATAATTAACATATACCAAATTGTCACACATCCGTAATAATTAAGGTGAAAAATTTGATATACCCATTGAAATGTGTTATAATTATGTGACATTATACACGTTATACAATGTAGAAAGATTCTATCCGACAGATAGAACGATATAATAACTGATCTCTGCTCCCTGCGATTTATACAGTGGAGCCGTGAGTCCACAGAGAGGATATAAATTGAAACCATACGAACTTATGCTCATTATTACCCCTGACCATGAGGAGAATGAAGCGGAAGCACTCATTGAAAACGTCAAGGGTATTATTGAAGGTAGCGGAAACCTTATTAATGTTGATATTTGGGGAAAGAGACGACTCGCCTATCCAATACAAAAACGCACCGAAGGCTATTACGTAGTTTATGTTTTCGAAAGCGAGGCAAGTTTCATTGCAGAGTTGAACCAAGCACTCCGTGTGATTGAAGCAATTCTACGACACATAATTGTGCTCTACGAAGACGACGTTGAGAAGTTGAAAACAGCAGAAGACGAAGCGGCAACCCCCGCAGTCTCGGATGGCGATACTGCTGAAGACACAACTGAATCTGTAGAAGATACGGCAGCCCCTGATGAGAACACCGTGGAAGTTGACTAAAAACACATCATCCGAAAATCTGCAAGATGGAATATGTCCTATTCCATTATGCGCGAAAAATAAAGGAGCGAATCATGGCAAGTTATAACAAAGTTATTCTGATGGGTAATCTCACCCGCGATCCTGAGATGAAGTATCTGCCAAGCGGAACCGCTGTTGCAAATTTTGGGCTCGCTATGAGCGAACGTTACATTGATCGGCAATCTGGTGAACAGAAAGAGAATGTCTGTTTTGTTGATGTAGAAGCGTGGGACAAACAAGCCGAACTTGTAAACGAGTATCTCAGCAAAGGCAGCCCGATTTTCATTGAAGGAACTCTCAAGTTTGAATCTTGGGAAACCGAGGATGGAACAAAGCGTAACAAGTTAAAAGTAAGACTTTTCCGGTTACAATTTATCGGCGGTAAACGAGATGACGATGAAGCAGGTGGTGGTTACACACAAGCAGCACCAACAGAGCCGTCAACACAAGGACCCGCTGATCAGACGTCCGAACCATCAACTGGTACGAGTGACGCTCCATCATCAACAGAGGATGACATTCCGTTCTAAATATCTTATCCGGTCAAATTCATCCCATATTTATCTATACACGGCTAAATATGGCTTTTTCACCACGCGGCTAAATTTCTCTATTGCATTTAGATAGTGGTGTGATACGGTATCATAACCTTTTTGCATCTAATACCAAATTAACTTGATTCGACGTCTTCTGATAAGTCGGCATTTCGAGGCACCAAATCAACGCCGAATACACGTATGGTATTCGTCGGGGACCTTGCACTACAAATCCCGTTACGTTAATTGGGTATAAATGATGCAGAGTTAACGCACTAATTCACAAGTTGAAAGGAATAATATTAATATGGCATATCGTCGGAGAACGCGTTTTAGTAAGCTGGAATCCGTAGATTACAAAGACGTAGATACACTGAGGAAGTTTGTTAACGAACGTGGAAAGATTGTAAGCCGTCGGGTTTCAGGGCTCTCAGCGAAACAACAAAGAATGGTAACCCGTGCGATTAAACGGGCGCGAGATATGGCACTTATGCCTTTTACGCGGTAAATTTTGGAACCACAAATTATACTGTAGCGTGGGATCAACACCGATTCTGCCTAAAGACATTCGTTAAGTTTTCGTGAGATGACCACGAATTGTCTCATAGATTCATGCGCTACTTGGATGGGAAATATGGAAATCATACTGAAAAAAAGTGTAGAAGGATTAGGATCCCCAGGTGATATCATGAAAGTCGCTGATGGTTATGCCCGCAATTATCTTCTGCCTATGCAGTTAGCAGTTCATGCTACAGAGCGAAATCAGAAACTCCTTGAACATCACATACGGGTTATTGATCAACAAGAATCAAAGGATAGAGAACAAGCACGTGAGATTGCTGCACAGGTAACTGGTGTCACATGTCATCTTACCAGACGGGCAGGTGAAAATGACAGGCTTTTCGGTTCTGTGACCCCGACAGATATTGTTGAATCGTTGCGTGCAACAGCGAACCTTGAATTGGATCGGCGCGTCATTGAACTTGCAGAACCGATTCGAGAACTTGGTGCGTTTACAGTCGCTGTAAAATTACATGTAGATGTAACTGCAGAGTTACGCGTCGTTGTTGAGAGAGAAGAATAGCAACACCTTTCTATTAACACATTAACACTGTGTAATACCAAATTAACTTGATTCGATGTCTTCAGGTAAAGTCAACAGTGTGAGGAGGACCCAGAGACCTTGCACTACAATTCGGGTTAATTAGGTATAACCCGGATGAGGAATAATCATGCAAATGCCAGCATTCGATTCCCTTATGGATAAAGAGGCTGAACAAGCTGTGCTTGGATCAATGATGACTGAAAAGTCGATTGTTCCTCGGATAGAGGCATTGTTAGGTCCTACCTCCGATGCTTTTTTCACTACCGACCACCAGTTAATCTATAACGCGATTCTATCTGTATATAGTCGTGTTAGCGAAGCTGATCCTATTCTTGTTGCGAATGAACTCAATCGGGTACAACAATTAAATCGTGTCGGTGGCGCAGATTATCTATATCAACTACAAGCTCCAATTGTCGAAACAGAAAGCGCGGAATTCTATGCAGAGATTATACGTGAGAAGGCTACACGACGTAGGTTAATTCGAGCCACAGATCAGATTCGGGAATTTGCACAGGATGAAAGTATAGAAATTGGTGAAGTTCTCAATCACTCTCAAGAAGCGGTCTTTGAATTAGGCAAAAGCGACGCAAAACGCGGGTTTGAACACATACGGTCGCTGCTCAAAGAAGGTATTGATGCAGTCGAAAAACTCTATCACAAGAAGGAACGGTTTTTAGGTGTTCCTACAGGGTTCATAGATTTTGACTGCATGACCTCCGGATTGCAGGCTGGAAATTTAATAATTATTGCTGCTCGCCCCAGCATGGGAAAATCTACCCTTGTGTTGAATATGGCACAAAACATCGCGCTTGAACAGGAACGAACGGTTGCAATCTTCAGTCTTGAAATGCCAGCACAAGACATTGCACTACGCATGCTATCAGCTGAAGCAGGTATTGATTTCGGACGGTTACGCTCAGGAAATTTCAGCAAAGAATATTGGAATCCTTTGAGTGCAAGCGCCGGTCGTCTCAGCGAAGCACCTATCTTAATCAATGATAACCGAGCCTTAACCATACAAGGGCTGCTTGCAGAAGGCAGACGTTTGAAAAGTGAGCACGAAGACCTCGCTTTGGTCATCGTTGATTACCTGCAGCTTATACGAGGCACCAGCCGTTATAATGCTCGCGAACAAGAGATCTCTGAGATTTCGAGATCTCTAAAAGTTCTTGCATGGGAATTGAACGTTCCTGTCGTAGCTTGTTCGCAGCTCAGCAGAGAAGTTGAAAGACGACCTAACAAACAGCCACAACTCTCTGATTTACGGGAATCTGGGGCAATTGAACAAGATGCGGATGTAGTCGCTTTTCTATATAGGGAAGACTATTACGACGATGAGAATGATTACACAGACGAAACAGTCGAAGCGAATATTTTGATAAAAAAACAGCGCAACGGTCCAACTGGAACAATTGTTCTACATTTTTGCAAAAGACAGATGCGTTTTGAAAATGTAAGCCGCTAAAATAATTTCATCATAGGTTGTGCATATTCGAATTGTGCGCCTGCTGGTATTTGCGAAATAGATTTCAAGTGCTTTGATTGGAACATTTTTCTATGAGCAATCCCCCTTCTGCTCCTGCCTCTGCGGGGGAGTTCACGATCATAATTAAAAAACGACTCCACCATACCCTTTCAGAAATAGGTGATGTATTTCGTCTACTTGCCGAAACCATTTTCCAAATTTTCAGGCCGCCGCTCCAATTTGACCTGTTAATGAAGCAACTGTTAATGATCGGTTTCAACTCGTTGAGTGTTGTTTTAGTCTCTGGCTTTTTCACCGGAATGGTATTAGGCGTTCAGGGTTATGTTCAGTTGAAACCTTATGCGGTAGAAGGCTCCGTCGCTCAATTTGTCAGTGTTTCTATCGTTAAAGAATTGGGACCTATGATAACGGCTTTTGTCCTTTCTGGACGTATTGGTGCGTCTATTACTGCTGAACTTTCAACAATGAAGGTTACAGAACAAATCGACGCCCTGGAAGTGATGGGAACAAATCCGGTTAAATATCTGGTTGTTCCTCGATTTCTTGCCTGTACAATTATGCTCCCAATCCTTACAATTTTTTCAACGTTTGCAGGTATTTTCGGCGGTTATGTTGCGGTGGTTTCCTTGTTCGGTTTCAATGGCGACTTTTACATCCTACAAGTCCAGCATAATTTGTATGTTGGAAGTGTGCTAATTAGTTTAATCAAAGCGACTTCATTCGGCATGGCAATAGCAGCAGTCGGATGTTACAAAGGATTCAGCATTTCAACAGCAGGTGGTGCAGAAGGTGTTGGAACAGCAACAACAGGCTCAGCGGTTATATCTCTGATAACTATTTTGGTATTGGATTTTGTCCTAAACCACATACTATTTAATATACTGGGATTGATTTAACAGCAAGATTTATGTTATACAAATTATTTTTATGATTTCAATTAAGAACGTCAGAAAAGCCTTCGGTGAGAAAAGCGTCTTAAACGGGTTGGACCTTGAGATTCCACGCGGCGAAACCCTTGTAATTATGGGACGCAGCGGTTGTGGAAAAAGTGTTCTGCTCAAGATTATTGCAGGATTACTCGCCATAGACGAGGGTGAAGTTTGGGTTGATGGAACAGAAATCACTAAACTTAAAAGGAAACCATTGAACCAAATTCGGCGAAAGATCGGGATGCTTTTTCAGTCTGCAGCATTATTTGACTCTATGTCCGTAGCCGAAAACATCGCTTTTATGCTTGACCAACACACCGATTTAAGTCAACAAGAGATGCGTAAGGTTGTAGATGAAAAGTTGAAATTAGTAGATTTAGATGGGGTTCAGGAACTAAGACCTGCACAGCTCAGTGGCGGTATGCGAAAACGGGTTGGACTTGCACGTGCACTCGCTTTTAACCCGGAAATCATTTTATACGATGAACCCACAACTGGACTTGACCCGGTTACATGCACCGAAATCAACGAACTGATACGAGACCTGAATCAACAACTGCAAGTGACCTCTGTTGTAGTGACACATGATATGCACAGCGCGTTCAGTGTTGGAACGTTAATGATGATGCTCCACGAAGGCAGACAACTTGCCTATGGAACCCCGGACGAACTAATTAATCGTGACGACCCAATTTTGCAACAGTTCATCCTTTTCGGTGCACCTGATCAGATTCTCAACATTGACGACCCAACTTTGAAACAATTTACTGGAAGAGGTAAACAATAATTCCTAAATCTGTGTGGAAATTGCTTAGGTATACGCTATAATAAAAACATATTCTTTGAAGGGAAATGCGATGAAATTTTGGAGTCCATCTGTAAAAGTAGGGTTAATGGTTATCGTAGCTATTGTCCTACTTGCTACTCTCCTCATCAATTCTGGAAACTTACCTTGGGGAACACCTGGGGACGAAATATATTTCCAATTTCGTGCTGTTAATGGGTTATACGAGGGTTCTGGAGTCTTTTTATCTGGTGTTTCTATCGGCAAAGTAACTACTATTGAACTCCAGCCAGACACAAATACTGTCAAAATTCGAGCTCGCGTTAAGAACGCATTTCAATGGCTAAGACAAGGTTGTGACGCGCGTATCTCAATGAGCGGTTTTGTTGGTGAGACATACATATCACTAAATAACGGCGATACCACAAATCGGACGTTGCAACCATCGGATCTTCCGATTATCGGAATTGACCCTGTGAATCCTCTGGAATTATTGGAACAAACCAGTTCCGGATTGAGTAAAGCTATTGAATTGACATCTGCAGCAAACGAACTCCTCCAAGCAAATCAGGAGGCAATTCAACAAGGGATCGAAGAAACACGGGGATTGGTCGCATTGACAGGTGAAACACTTAAAAAGTTCAACCAAAACATGGATGCAACAGTCGGAACCTTGATGAAACTGGCAACAGAGAATGATAAACGTTTCGAACAAACGCTTTCGAATGTGGACCAGTTATTAAACCAACTCGGTAATGATTCCTTAATTCTGAGTAGCCAGATTAGTGATGTGAGCCGTTCAATGCTGAAACTTGTTGACCAAAACTTTCCAAAAGTAGATAAGATATTGTCAGACTTGCAACAAGGCACTTCTGATTTCCAACAGTTAGCGACGCAATTCCGACAAGATTCAAGTTCTTTGAAAACCGAAATTTCTGACCTTATTTCGCGAGGAAGTGCCTTCATTGAAAAAGGAAGCGCGGATGCCGCACCAATTATGGAAAACCTTCAGACTGCAACAGCGGCACTCACTACCTTAGAGAAGAATATCAGCGAGTTGTTAAACATGATAAAACATGGAGATGGCACTGTCGCACAACTCCTGAACAATCCAGAACCATTTGTAGAAGCACAAGAAACCTTCAATAGTTTGAATGAGGTGCTAACAGGGGTGAAAGATTTTTATCGGCAGACAGACAGACAGTTAAAAGGTTTTAAATTCCCTGATTTTTCTTGGGATACTGAACTCATGTACCTAAGTCGTGTGGAAAATTTACATACCGAATTAGGTTTTACGCTGGCACCTCCTTCAAAAAGCCGCTACCGTTTTGGGCTTGGTATTCGCGACGAGATAATCGGTGTTGAATTTCAATATGCGTATAATATAACAGACTATTTCCAAGGCAGATTCGGTTTCATGCGGTCTAAGGTTGGTGCTGGAGCTGATCTATTGTTGTTATCACGACGGTTGGGCATCGGGGTTGAAAGTATTGGGTTAACAAGCGACAAACCTGAACTGAACGCGGAAATGAGTTTTCGGTTTTTCCGCGGCGGGCATTTCCTATTCGGTGTTGAAAATTGGTGGAGTAACGAAAGACGTTGGACAACAGGACTTAAATTCATTGCAACCGATTGGTAACAGGACTGACTGTATTGCATACAGTCGTAGACAACGTTTACTAATTTCCTTGTAGTGTGCGGTGCGGTTAGGAAACCGCACCTTATGCGTCAATTTAGTGCGTCTGATACATCTTTCGCCTCCCCGAGGCTTTGGTAAATCACATCTTAGCACCAGCGGTGCGACAGGTATATAGAAAACGGTGTCCAACAGTCTCTTGAACCCCAGCGGGGTGACAGGTGTCTGACAACATGTGCCCATATACACCTTTCGCCCCGCTGGGGCTTGAGTTTGGTATGGATCGTGGTCTATACACATTCCGCCCCGCTGGGGCTAAGATATCCAAAATATAGGTTTATTTCCTTAAATTGACGCTAATGGTCCGGTTAGGAAACCGCACCTACCGGGGTTGGGGTTCAATGGAGATAGCGATAGATTATGGCACGAGCAAAGCACAAATTTGTCTGTCAAGAATGTGGGTATACAACGCCGAGAGGACTCGGAAAATGTCCTGGATGTCAGGCGTGGGACAGTTTTGCTGAAGAAACAGAACTCGTTACGACATCTCCTTTACATCGGAGCATCGGTCAGCATTCTAACAAACCAGAGATAATTTCTAACGTCGCAGCCGAAGATGTAGAACGACAACTCACAGGAATGCCTGAGTTTGATAGGGTGCTCGGTGGTGGTATTGTCCCAGGTTCCGTAATCTTAATCGGCGGAGACCCGGGAATAGGCAAATCAACACTGTTGTTACAAGCGAGCAGTGCCTTAAGCCATAAGTATGGCTGCGTGCTCTATGTTTCCGGTGAAGAATCGGTAAACCAGACAAAGATTCGTTCAACACGACTCGGTGTGACTTCCGATACCCTCTATGTATTGTGCGAAAATAACTTAGAACTGATTGAAAAACATATTGAAAAACTTCAGCCAAAGGTTGTTGTTATTGACTCTATTCAAGCAGTCTATCTATCTGACTTTCAATCGGCACCTGGAAGTATTACACAGATACGAGAATGCGCCGCACAACTTTTAATTTGTGCCAAGAATCAAAACATACCAATCTTTCTCGTCGGACATGTAACAAAAGAGGGAACATTGGCTGGACCACGTGTTTTGGAACACATAGTGGATACAGTGCTTTATTTTGAAGGAGAACGACACCATATATACCGCATCCTGCGTGCGATTAAAAATCGGTTCGGATCAACAAATGAACTCGGCATCTTTGAGATGCAGAACAAAGGACTCATAGATGTCAAAAATCCGTCACAACTCTTTTTAAGCGATAGAGAGGAGGAGATCTCTGGTTCCGTTGTCGTATCAAGTATGGAAGGCACACGTCCACTGTTACTGGAGGTGCAGGCATTAGTCGTTCCGACTCACTACGGAACACCACGAAACACAGCAACAGGAATTGATCGTAACCGTGTTGCGCTACTAATTGCAGTCTTGAACAAACGCATCGGAATGGATATTGGGGACTCCGACGTCTTTGTAAACATTACCGGAGGATTACGTGTTGATGAACCTGGGATTGACCTCGGTGTGTTGATGGCAATTATTTCAAACCATCGTAATATCCCAATTGACTCGCGAACAGTTGTAATTGGTGAAGTCGGATTAGGCGGCGAAATTCGACCCGTACCTCATCTGGAAAAACGGATCCGAGAAGCCGCCAAACTCGGATTTACACGAGCAATTTTTCCTGATTACCATCAGAAAGGTTTAGAGATCAATGAGACAATCAAACTCGTTGGCGTCAAAAATATACATGATAGTCTAAGTATTTTATTGTAACGCTAACTAAAACAGCTAAACGAGTTTCACCGCTCCCACTAACGCGGAGAAAAGAACTATGCAAATTTGGGGAATTCGTCTCTTTTTTATTGTCGCAAGCACTGTCGCCTGCTTTCTACCAGGTACTAACCTCACCAACGCTTTTATTGGGCTTGCTGCTGCATGTATTCTTGTTGCAGGTGAGATATCACTCCATGTGCCCCATACTTGTAGGATTGTTGCAAGCGGCGTAGGTCTTGCATTTGGATTATTAATTTCTCTGGGGGTACTCAAACTTCTCAATCAAAACGACGGTTTGTTGTATAATATTTTAAAGATTACCATTATTCTCGGATGTGGTTATATTGGAATGGTATGTGGCTACTACATTTCTGAGAGTTTACCTGTCGCGAGGTATTTAAATTCATATCGTTATACACAGATGGGAACGTCATTCGCGACAAACGATTCTAATGGGTTTAAGATTTTAGATACAAGTGTTATTATTGATGGACGTATCCTTGAAATCTGCGAGACACAATTTATTGACGGAACACTGCTAATTCCACGGTTTGTTTTAAATGAATTGCAACATATTGCGGATTCAACCGACTTACTTCGGAAAAATAAAGGGCGACGCGGCTTTGACATTCTACGTTCGCTCCAAAATAGTCCATCTATTGCTGTTGAAATTATAGAAGAAGATGTAACACACCTTACTGAAGTAGATGCGAAACTTGTACATCTTGCACGAAAACACTTCGCAAAAATAATTACGAATGATTTAAACCTTAACAAAGTTGCAGAATTACAGGGTGTCACGGTGCTAAATATCAACGAATTAGCAAATGCCATCCGGCCTATTGTGGTTGCGGGAGAAATTATCCAAGTGCACGTACAGAAAGTCGGTAAAGAACCAAATCAAGGTGTAGGTTATCTTGATGATGGAACAATGGTTATCGTTGAAGATGGCAGATCTTATATCGGACAGACGGTTGACGTAGTCGTCACACAAATGTTGCGAACCAGCACTGGCCAGATGATTTTTGCACGAAATGTGGATGATTCTCCACCAGAAAAAGGGTTCCGATGAGTGTATCAAAGCCGAATGCAAGTGTGGCATTCGACGGGGCACAGATGCGGGGCAAAATATCTGTCCTTATACCTGCTGCGGGTGAAGGCAGACGGATGGGATCGTCGATTAAAAAGCCTTATTTATTGTTAGGTGATAAGCCGATTCTATCACATACGATAGAACGTTTTGAACATAACAGTGCCATAGACGAAATTTTCGTAATCGCTGACGAATCAGATTTCACGACGTGCCAAAAAAGCGTACTCTCACCTTTTCAATATAGGAAGGTTTGCGAGCTGATTCCAGGCGGTGAGACACGTCAGCACTCTGTATTCAATGGGCTTCGTGTTCTTTCAGATGATGTTGATTTTGTTGTCGTCCATGATGGTGTGCGCCCGTTTATCAATGACGAAATAATTTTTGGATGCCTTGCTGCTGCTGCCGATTGCGGTGCTGCTGTCTCCGCTGTGCCAGTGAAAGAAACTATTAAAGTAGCAAAAGAAGATCTCTTCATTGATCATACGCCGGAGCGAGATCGTTTGTGGCGAGTGCAGACACCGCAAGTTTTTCGTAAATCGTTAATAGTGGAAGCACACAAAAAGGCAATCCAGGACAGAATTACTGCGCCAGATGACGCAGGATTGGTCGAAAAACTGGGTTCACCTGTAAAACTGGTCATGGGTAGTTATAAGAATGTGAAACTAACAACCCCAGAGGATTTACGGATTGCAGAAACCTTGCTAAATGATGGGATATAGGGTATAATATCTCTGAGTTCGACACACAAGGATTTCCCGAATATCGCAGTTCTCTATGATACGAATTCTAATTTCATCAAAGAGTAATATAAAAGATGCGGATAGGGATCGGTTACGACGTTCATAGGCTTACTGAGAATCGAAAATTGATTTTAGGCGGCGTAGATATCCCTTACCGCTTCGGATTGTTAGGACATTCGGATGCGGATGTATTGACACATGCGATCTGCGATGCTATTTTGGGCGCAGCAGCACTCGGGGATATCGGCACACACTTTCCAGATACAGATGAAAAATACGCAGGAATGGACAGTCAAGTTTTCCTTCGCGCTATCGCAGCGAGGGTTGAAGAACAAGGTTACACAATCGAAAATGTTGACAGTACAGTGATTGCTCAACAACCGAAATTGGCACCCTATATTTTGCAAATGCGTAGCGTGCTTGCAAAAACGTTAGAAATATCAGAATCAAGGGTGAGTGTCAAAGCCACAACAGCAGAGGGTTTAGGTATTGTCGGCACAGGAAAGGCAATCGTTGCTCAAGCTATTGTATGTCTCACACAAGCCTAGCCATGACTAAAGTTTAAATAATTTCTATCTGTTGCATGTTGAATTTTCAAGTTTTTTTCGATAGTTGTTTATGTTTGATCGAATTCTTAGTGAGATACAAGAAAAAGTTCGTGCGCGTGAATATGTGTTGACACTTCACGCTGAAGAAGAAATAATTAGTGATGGACTCACACACTTTGATGTGGAAAATGCGTTGTTGACTGGAAAAATTGTTGCAAGACAGAAGGATCGTCAAACGGGCGAATGGAAATATGTCGTAGAAGGTAGGACGTATGGTTCAGAGATTGCTGTGGTGGTATCAAAATTTACTTTCAGTAGAAAGTTAGTTATCATTACTGTTTTTGTAAAATAAACTCGAAAGGAGTTAAACCATGACTTGCGATGTGTGCGGAAAGGAAGGAACGCGTCAACGTCATCTTACACGCAGTTACGGGAAAGGAGAGTCGCTCTTAGTCATTGAAGATGTGCCTGTAATCTATTGTCCTCATTGTGGTGAGAGATATATGACCGTGCAGACTTTAGATCAAATTGAACGTATTAAACGCTCTCCCCAAAATCTCGCTACTAAACGGCTCGTATCAGTTGCTGTTTTCAAATAGTAAAAATAACGTGAGTTTGACAAATGTCGTCCGTTGGGTTTCGCTAACGTTCTACCCTTATGTGTCAATTTAAGGATTTTTAGAATATAAAAATATGCTCTTCAGTCCCGACGAATCATGCAGAATACCACACGCGTATTCTGCCAAGTGCATTCGGAGTTGATTTGGTAGGGACGCAATGTTTGTAGAAACAGTGCTACCCCCTAATTCTTTAGCTCCGTAGGAACTAATACCAAATTAACGGGATTTATCTCATTTTTCTTGGTATTAGGTGCGGTTAGAAACCGCACCTACCGAGTGGGATCAAGTTAATTGGATATAATACAATTTATTGTGTTTTCATCAAAGAACGAAGGAATAGTAAATGGGATTAAAAATATATAATTCCCTTAGCAGACAACTTGAGGAATTTTCACCACTGACGGAAGGACATGTTTCAATGTATAGTTGCGGTCCGACCGTCTACGACTATATCCACATCGGCAATGCCCGCACAGCACTCATCACCGACATTATACGTCGTTATCTTGCATACAAGGGATATGCCGTCAAATTAGTTCAAAATTTGACAGATATAGATGACAAAATAATCAATCGGGCACAAACACTTGGCACCAGTCCAAATCAGCTTGCACATAAAAACGGTGAGGCATACTTTGAGGACACACAACGTCTCGGCATTCAACTAGCAGATGTGCATCCCAAAGCAACAGAACACGTTCCGGAGATGATCGACCTGATTCAAACACTTATAGATAAAGGTGCAGCCTATGTCATTGATGGCAGTGTTTATTATCGCGTCAATACCTTCAATGAATACGGTAAGTTGTCACGTCGAAAACCTGAAGATTTGTTAGCAGGTGCACGCGTTGAA
Source organism: Candidatus Poribacteria bacterium (assembly GCA_965237835.1). GTDB lineage: Bacteria > Poribacteria > WGA-4E > WGA-4E > WGA-3G > MSPOR6. The sequence goes on from OZ250160.1 coordinate 5,684,857, forward strand.
GTTGATGAACGCAAAGAAGACCCACGCGATTTTGACATGTGGAAAGCGGCGAAACCGGGTGAACCCTATTGGGATAGTCCATGGGGACGCGGAAGACCCGGATGGCACATTGAATGTTCATCTATGGCGATGAAACATCTTGGTGAAACGATTGATATCCATGCAGGTGGTGAAGACCTTCTATTTCCGCACCACGAAAACGAAATTGCACAGAGTGAATTGGCAACAGGCAAACCTTTTGCACGGTACTGGGTTCATGTCGCGTTTCTGAAAATAGACGGTAAGCGAATGGGCAAATCTGAACAAAACTTTATTTTCCTACGGGATGCCTTAGACAGATATGCTGCAGAGGTAATCCGCCATTTCCTCATTTCTGCCCACTACCGACACCCGCTTGATTATAGTTTGGAAAGTTTGAAAAAATCTGAATCCGCACTCAGACGTTTGAACAACTGTTTAGAAACGTTGAAAAAATATGAAGAGGACACACCCGAAATTGCTGATGGACACAACGCCACACCGTCAGATATTTCTCAGGCAGACACCCTGCTTCTTTCTGCAATAGAAACCATGCAATCGCAATTTACCGCTGCAATGGATACCGACTTCAATACGGCACAAGCAATAGGCTCAATATTCTCACTTGTCAGTCAAGTCAATAAATCTCTTGAAAATTCTAACGGAGTTCCCGACCACACTTTTGCGAAAGCTTACAAGACCATAACCGAAACTTGTCAAGTGCTTGGAATTTATACGATAAACGAGCATGAGTCTGGTAACACCGCTGAATATCTTGGTCCATTGCTTGAACTTCTGTTAGAGGTAAGACAAGATGCACGGAACCAGAAAGATTGGGACACATCCGATAAGATTCGCGATCGCCTCAAAGAACTTAACATAGAAATCAAGGACACCCGTGAAGGATCCACTTGGAAATTTTTATCGTAACCACATGACATATTAACATAAATATGACAAATTACGAATACTAATTAATATGGCTCACCCTTGCATTGAATACATAGGTTTTAGAACGTAATCTGCGGGTTTACCGCAACATTGATGCACATTATATCAGCGCGCATTAAGGAGTTTACACAATGTTTATTAAGTCTATTCGCCTCTTTTCATTGATCTGTTTCTCTGTTATTATAGTAGGTTGTAGTGCTTTACTTTCTCAACAGGAATGGAGCGACAACTATTCACTTCTTGAAGGCACTTCTGCAACGAGTCCTCAAATGATTGATGGTAATTTGAACACTATCGGTGAGACGACTTTTCCAGCAGGCACAGATACTGCTTTTGGTTCAAACCCAGCATCTGAGGTCATCATCACGTTACCCGAAAAAAAGGTTATCCGTCGAATTGTTATCCATTCTGACACCCTCAGGACGTTTGATATCTTCGCTGATCAAGGTGGTATCATCGTTGATCAGGACTGGAAATTGATCAAAGAGATAAAAAGTGTCAAATCAAGTCTGATTGAGATCCCTATTTTAGTACCTATCCCCACCAACCGAATTCGGCTCAGAGTATTATCAACGACGGATGATGCTGGTCTGAAACGGAGCCAACGCGCACGGTCTGGTGGTAGAAATCAGTTTGGTCAAAATCGTCGCGCACAAGCCAAAATCAAAGAAATTGAACTTTACGGCTACAAAACTGTAGAACAAACGAAGGTCAGCAAAGTTACAGAATCCCGTGAAAAAGAACTTGATGATTTATTGGATGCCGAATAATACCATTTCTGAAAAATAAAATATCATTATTAGATTTTGGGTTTCACATTCAGGCAAGCGGGCAAGAGGTGCAATGAATTGCGCGAGGACAAACGCGTTTTTGCTAATGATAGACGAGCATTCAGAAATGGTATAACATAATTTAAAGGTGGGTGTAACAACACTATCCTATTGAATGTCGGACACCTGTACCTTTCTATATTCAGAAAATAAGGAGGAATACATGCGTTTTGGATTATTGGTTATAACTTTTTGTGGATTGCTTGGGTTGTCAGGATGTGTCCTTTCCTCAAGTCCATCGCTCAGCTGGAGTAAGAACATCGCGATTATGGCTGCAAGCAAAAACTCAAAGTTTCATGATGATAATTTGTATACCGAAGGAAAAACCTCCACTATACGTGAAGATGCAAGGAGTGCAGCCTCACAAGCGGAATCAGATGGTTTCACCGAGGCGGTTTTAACGTGGAATGTTCCTCAAGCAATCCAACACATTGTTGTCAAGGCAAAAGAGGGACAACTGGAATTCTTTCAGATTGAGTATATGGACGAAGAAGGGGAGTGGGTCACAGTTAAAGAGGTGCGCGAAAACATGCGTCCTGTCTATAAATACACGCTTAGAGATCCTGTCATAACGAAAAAGTTTCGGTTGAAAGTTCCACGTCGTTGGGATTCACGGCGCGTCGGTGGATCGAGCCGCTCAAAACGAACTGAAACCGGTGCTCCAACTACCGCTGAGTACAAGAAGATTCAGGAAATAGAACTCTATTACGCGCTGCCAACACCTGCTGACGAAGCCTCACCGATGTAGTGAGCGTAGTGCTTTGTCCACCAAATTTTTGTGGTTTGTCCATCGGGTAGAGCGTCCGCGAAACCCGACAAGATTAGTATATCAGCATTTGTCGGGTTTCGCTCTGCTCTACCCATAGGCGTCAATTTAAGAAAAAGTCTGCGTTTGGACAAACACCTCTCAATAAGCATGAGAACTGAGACTGTCTTATATTTAGTCCCGTAGGGACGATATGTTTATAGTACCTCGTCCTGAAAACCCATCTCTTCAGCTCCGTAGGAGCGAAATGTGTATAACGTCTTATATATAAACATTCCGCCCCTACGGGGAAACCAAAGAATTGGGGGTGCTTCCGTTGCTACAAACATTGCATCCCTACGGGACTAAAGAGGGTTTCTCGGACACGGAAAACCACTAAATTGACACCTATGGGTTTCGCTCTGCTCTACCCGACCTACAATATTTTGGTGGACATAGCAGTAGCAGACATACGGTTGATGTAGTATTCAGGACATATCTGTAGGTGTGGTTTTCAGGAGAATTAATTTTTAGGAAATGTTATCTCAGGAAACAACAAATCTTCTCCATCTCAGTCTGATTCAAGGAATAGGACCGAAAACCGTTCAATTCCTGATTCAAATCTTTGGCAGTGCAGAAAAAGCGCTCAACGCCACCCCTGAAGAATTGCGAAAAATTGAGAAACTTTCTCCTACGGCACGCGAACGTTTGATCCAAAAATCGCTCGGATGTCCATTAGAACGCGAACTGGAATTGATACACGAATATGATTGTCAGATCATAACGTTCTATGATGCTGCATACCCGCCGCTGTTGAAGGAAATTGACACACCGCCGCTTCTGCTCTACGTCAGAGGAGAACTGAAACCAGAAGACACGTTTAGTATTGCACTCGTGGGTTCCCGACAAGCAAAAGATTATGGTCGGCGTGTCAGTTATCAACTAAGTTATCAACTTGCACAGCGCGGACTGACGGTAATAAGTGGGTTTGCTAAAGGAATAGATACTTGTGCACACCGTGGCGCGCTTGAGGCAAACGGCAGAACAATTGCTGTTTTAGGCAACGGACTCAGTCTAATCTATCCTGCATCGAATATCGGATTGGTGGATAAAATTGTTGAATCCGGTGCGTTAATCTCCGAATTCCCGATGGGTATGGAACCGAGGTCAGAAAACTTTCCAAGACGTAACCGAATCATTAGCGGCTTAACACTCGGAACGGTTGTGGTAGAGGCATCAAATCGGAGCGGAGCACTTATCACTGCCCGTCTCGCAAGCGAGCAAGGTAGAGAGGTGTTTGCTGTACCAGGGGAAATTTTCTCTGAATTATCAACTGGCACGCATAAATTGATTGATAAGGGCGCAAAATTGATCGGCACTGTGGACGATTTGTTAGAAGCACTACCGCTACATGCCTTACGTCAAATATCTGCACTTACATCAACACAAGAATCAGAAAGAGGCGGAGAAATTCCTGAAACACCGTCTGTGATGAAAGGTGAGTTTGAGCAATCACGCAGTAATACCTCAAAAACAATCGCTACAGAAAAGGCAGAGACTGTCCCCGCAATTCCACCACCAGATTTAACGGCTGATGAAAAAACGGTTTTTGATGTGATTGAAACACCCTCGTCCCATATTGACACTATCGTTCGGACAACGCAACTACCGATTGGTCAAGTTTCTAGTGTTCTCTTGATGCTGGAACTTAAAGGTGCTATTCAGCAGTTGCCCGGCAAACAGTTCACCAAAATGTTTTGAGAGAAATTACCTTATGAATTCAACAGAATTGGATTTTGAAAAATCTTTAATTGAATTGGAACGTCATCTTGTACAACTGGAAACTTTCACGGAAGAACATCCAGAATTAGATCTCTCAGAGGGTATTGCTGCGCTGAAACAGAATGCCGACACGCTTACAAAGCAGACCTTCCAAAAACTGAGTCGGTGGGATAAAGTACGATTATCTCGACATCCACAACGTCCGCAAGCCTCTCATTATATCAACGCACTTCTTGAGGATCCTGTTGAACTCCGCAGTGATAAGTTATACGGGGACGATCGCGCACTTATCGGAGGCTTTGCGTGGTTTGATGAACAACCTATCGTCTACCTTGCACAGCAGAAAGGCACAAATCTTGAAGAACGGCAGGAGATGAACTTTGGGTATACACACCCGGAAGGCTACCGAAAAGCAAGACGTGTGATGCAGTTAGCAAACAAATTCAACCGTCCTTTAGTCTGCTTTGTTGATACACCGGGGGCACATTTTGATCTCCATTCCGAAGAATATGGACAAGCGACAGCAATCGCTGAGAATCTTGCTGAAATGATGCAGATGCGTGTCCCGATCCTCGTCATTATTATTGGCGAAGGCGGAAGCGGCGGTGCATTGGCAATAGCAGTCGGAAATCGCGTGTTGATGATGGAATATGCTGTCTACTGTGTTGCTCCGCCAGAAGCCTGTAGCGGTATCGTATGGAAAGACAAAGGTGAACATGCACCTGAAGCAGCGGAAGGCTATAAACCTACTGCTCCAGACTTGCTTAAATTAGACATTATTGATCAAATTATTCGCGAACCTCTCGGTGGTGCACATAGAGACTCTGATGCTGCAGCACGAAACGTTAAACGCGCAATACGGAAACATCTCACAGAATTAATTCAGATGACGCCTGAACAATTGATCCAACAACGATACGAACGCTACCGAAATCTTGGTATCTATGGAGAAGATAACACTTAATCAATAGACTTCAAGACCAAGACTGTGGAAATTGAAACACCATAGGCGTCAATTTAAGGAAAGAACTCGTTTGTAGTCGCGCAATTCATTGCGCCTCTTATATTCAAAGAAAAGAGGCGCAATGAATTGCGCGACTACGAACGCTGATATTCTCGTCCTGTGCGTTATTTGAGATGTTGATACAAAAAGGGGCAGTTAAGAAACCACACCTACCGGGTTGGGGGCCGCTAAATTGACGCTAATGGTGCGGTTTCCTAACCGCACCGGACTGGACAAGGAAACTGGAAATTACCCGATTAAATTCTTAATCTTCATTTGGAGCGGAAGAAGGGCCTAACTTTTTTCTATAAACATATCGCTCTGCTGGAGCGGAAGATTGAAGCTGCTAATTGTGACGGACAGACCAATTTTCAATAGATAGCAACTTGGGTTTACATATTAAAAATATAAAAACACATGAAAATCTCACTTATACATAAAAAATACACAAAAATATATGAAAATACGAACTATTACTACAGGCGTTCCGTTCCCTTTTTCCCATTACCAACTTCAACGTGCTGCGAAATTTAACGCTACCTGCCGAAGTTACTTTGAAACGAACGGTTATGAGGTACAGACAACACGTGTAAGTTCTCAAATTTGGAATGAGGCGCGATCTGTAGATACGATCCTTACGTTAGAGTCCGAAGCACAGGCATTAGGAATTGAGTTTCTTAGTTTAGGAACAATCTTACCAGAAAACCGTTATACAGAGACACACCTCGCTCATGTTGCCGATGTAATTTCGCAAAGTGAGATACTCTTTGCTACCGTTACCCTTACGACACAATCTGGACAAGTGGCACCAGACGTAGCTGAATGCACTGCGGACATCATTCAGCAGATAGCACATCGAACCGATGCTGGCTACGGAAACCTTCGCTTTGCAGCGTTGATGAACTGCCCCCCAAATACTCCCTTCTTCCCTGCTGCATACTTGCACGACACCAGAACTAACTTCGGCATCGGATGGCAGGCGATTGACTTTGTGCAACACGCTTTTACCGATGCGCCTAATTTAGAAACCGCTCTGCAGAACCTGAAAGAGATCATGGAAACAGAAGGACAAAAAATCGTCGCGCTTGCAGAAAAGTGTGCACAGGAATGGGGTATAAAGTTTGTCGGCATAGACGCGTCCCTTGCACCGATGGGTGAAGAAAGCATCGCCTATGCGATGGAAAAACAACTCCCTGGTTGCTTTGGTGAAAGCGGCACCTTGACAGTCGCCGCAGGTTTAACGCAAACACTTCGCACGCTTTCGCTACCACTATGTGGATATTCTGGATTAATGCTTCCTGTTCTTGAAGATGTCGGATTGGGCAAACGTAGTGAAGAGTGTTATTTCAATTTAGACAGTCTGTTACTCTATTCTACCGTCTGCGGCACTGGTCTGGATACAATTCCTATCCCTGGGGATGCTTCTACATCTCAAATCACCGCTATTTTGACTGATGTTGCTGCCCTTTCTGGACGACTCAAAAAACCACTGTCGGTCCGTCTTTTCCCTGTTCCCGGTCTCAAGGCAGGTGATATAACGCAGTTTGATTCTCCGTATCTAACAAATACTGCTGTAATGCAGCTATAATATAAAATTAACTTGATTCGAAGTTTTCCGATAAAGTCAGCATTACGAGGAGGACCCAGAGACCTCGCGCTACAAATCCCGTTAATTCGGTATAATAAGTTTCAGGAAGTTTCCGTAGTGTGCCCTATGGCTCACACCGCAGGATTACACCTGTGTTGCCTTGGCTTAAAACCCAAGGAACCGTCCTAAGAGGGCGGAAGACGACCCGATACCTGCTGGACTTGATTGCAAGTAGCGATCCGCCTTAGAGAAACCTGTTGGGGAACTTTCAAAAGAACCCCAATCCTTTAGGTTTGGGAGCGGTCAGTCTGTTGCTACCGTTTAATCTACTCCTGTAGCATTTGTGCGAAGGCTTCGAGACTTTCTGCCTGCGCAGCAGCGAGATGCAACTGTTCAAGACGTTGTAAATCGTCAATGTTTTCAAGTGCTGGTGTTAGCGCACTCACTGCTTCTGCCTGGAATTTCACCTGCAATAATGCCAAGATATGTTTGATGGTAGTCTCTCTTAAGATAAGTTGAAAAGCCTTAGATTCTCGCATAATTTCCTCCGGTATAATTCGTTTAAAAAGTTCAGGATCGTGTGCTATACATCCGAAGAGATAAATAGCGTAAAGTAAATCTGCATGTGTTCGCTGATCGACAGAGGCGGCAGTTGTCGCCTCAACACATTGTTGCACCCACTGTTCAGTGTTCATCCCCGTAGGCGGTTTCATGAGAGGCGTAAATGGCAGCATGCCTGGTGCCTGCATTTCCAAAATCGATTGACCGTCTATCTCAATAAGTCGTATCACTTTATAGTGCAGTGCGTATTTGTAACCGCGCCAACTATATTCGTATATTCCGGTGTCATTCCTTCCAGCATTTGGATGGAAATAGATGACGTTGGAGTAGACAGGCATCTGATGTTCACCGACGAGGTATCCGTGATACGCTGCGTTTCGTGCCCACATTGGTTTACGTGTGTGCTATCGCGGAGTTGCAACTCTATGTGTAAAATAACTTCGTGGTTATTGACACGGACACGTTTTGTGCTATCAGTGTGTTGTCCTATAATAGTCTGTTGTTCAGTGTCAAGATTTTCAAGGACTTTAACATCTTTCACACCGAGTACAAACTGTGAGATTTCGGTGGCATAATCTGTTAACAGATTTTTTGCCATATTATCGTAATTTTGTGCCATTTGGTTTAGCTGCGTTCTACCCAACCGCAAATTTCAGATGTGCAGGTTAAGGAATACTGTGAGCCAACTGTCCTAACAGAGGATAGGACAGTTAGGATCGGGCAGAGAGATCGACGGCGTAGTTTCGCCGCTCGATTCTGTCTGTTTGTCAACTTCCATCTTTCTTATTAATTTCCTCAAGGTGTTTTTCAATCCGGGATAAAGTTTTTCCAATATCCTTGATGTCTAAAGCTATTACGATTAGAATAGTCATAAAAATAACAGATGAGAATAACCACATTAAGTAGACTCCACCGTTTTGTCCTATTTTCTTGATTTAGAAGTAGATTCACACGTTTAGACTTTGCTGACTCCGAAAAAAGCGGAGGTATTTGCAGCACTTTGTTCTCTTTGTATCACCTGTTATTAGTCTTTGTCTTTCTGATCAATTCGCTCAAGATGTTGCTCAATTTTTGACAAACTTTCGCTATTCTTCTGAAGTGTTTTATCTATCCTATCTAGCATAAAGATGATGCAGATTATCGCTACAGTAATGCCACCTAACATTATAACTATCGTTATACCTTCTTCCACCATTGCATACTCCATTTTTTACACTCCTTTAAAGAAGTAAATTTCCTTTAAAGAAGTAAATTCTAAATTAACGTGAACTCGGTATAAGCCTACTTTCAAGAGTTCACGGGTATTTTTCCACTGATTCCCCCTGTTCACGGGTTTAGGAGGTAAAAAACAGGTAAAATACCCTCCTATCTATACCGAAACTCACGTTATTTTGGACACCGAGCTCACGTTAAATTAGTACTTGTACTTACCACCGTACTTGACAGAATTCTTCGTAATCAATTAGTTCTTTAATGGTAGGATTTTCACCGCACATCGCGCAGTCATCATCTTGACGGAGTTTCAGTCGCTTGAAATCCATCGTTAACGCGTTGAAAAGTAGGAGGGTTCCGATCAAAGGTTCGCCAATGTCTAAAAGAACTTTAATCGCTTCAACGGCTTGAATTGTGCCGATAATCCCGGGTAACACACCAAGTACACCAGCTTCTTGACAGTTCGGAACCATGCCCAGTGGTGGCGGTTCAGAAAAAATGCATCGATAACACGGGCCCTTCCCCGGATAAAGTACGGTAACTTGCCCTTCAAACTGAGAAATGCTTCCGTGCACTATCGGTTTACCAAGCATGACAGCCGCGTCGTTGAGAAGGTAGCGTGTCGGAAAGTTGTCGCATCCATCCACAATCAAATCGTACTGTTCCAGGATCTTAAAAGCGTTTTCTGAGCTGATACGTTCATTATGAGGAATCACCTTGACATCAGGGTTCATATCAGCGATTCTGGCTTCTGCGGATTTCGTTTTCGGTATGCCGATATCGCTGGTGCCATGTAGAATTTGACGTTGCAAATTGCTCAGGTCAACCACGTCGTCATCAACGATACCGAGTGTTCCGACACCCGCTGCGGCGAGGTAGACACCTATAGGCGAACCGAGACCTCCTGCACCGATAAGTAACACTTTTGACTCAAGCAGCTTCGTCTGCCCCATCCCGCCGACCTCTTTAAGAATAATATGTCGGCTATACCGCTCAATCTGTTCATTGGAAAAGTTAAACATCTTAACCTCCGAGATTGGAGATAAGTTCTGAAATCGGTTTGTCTGAATTCGCGGAGATTCGCACGGCGAAACGTTCGCGGACATCCTCAGAGGTGCGTTCTATGCTGAAGTCATTATTACCATACATCTGTTTTAGTACAGGTTCAAGGTCTGCTTGAATTGTTTCCGCTGTTTCCGGTGTATTTGGTGTGATGTGACGATTGTTTATCATAAATAGAATGTCTGACCCGTTGAAATGAATAGCATTTTCCAATTCTTCCGATGCTTCCAACAGTTCGCATTTAGAGAGTGTCTCAGTAAAAGCTTGGCGAATCTTTTCAGCGTTATCGCCCTCCACATCATGCTTCCTATTGTAGAGAAATCCATCCTGATGATAGGCACTGTCAATGCTATAGTTTGCTTGCTTCAAAATCAGTAGTACGCCTGGTCCAGCATCAACGTGTGAATAGTCGGCATAGTTCAAATAATCATCAGAATCAGCCTCTTCAATCCAACGGTTGAAGATTTTGATAAAATTGGTATGGTTAACTTTGCTATCTTCGGTCACAAAAACCTTGATATTAATCTGCTGTAATTCCATTCGGTAAAAAGTTTCCTTTCGTGAGTAAAAAGCGGTCGAAGATAAAATCTCTCTTATGAAATGAGAATTGATGTCAATTATGTGAGTGGCAGTTCTCCGACGTTCTGTCCATCAACACTTACAACGGTAATGTCATCTGCATCTATCCAGTATATTTTTCCGGCACTATTGCAGACACAAACCATTGCGAATTGCCCTTCTTTTACATCAGCCATTAAGTTACCAAAAAACATGTTCGGTTTCGAAGATTGGAAAACACCAAATCCTGTACCGAGTAAGCAGTAATTCTTGCCTGTAGCATTATGTTTTACGATTGTTGCCATCTGTTTTCCTTTAGGTATATCCTATTCACGGTTCTGTATGTGTAGAACTATATTTTTGGTGCAAGTCGTTCTATCAGTGTCGAATTTAATCCAAATAATAACAGCGGAGCGACTAACACCGTTTACTTACATATATTCGAAATTTTTGAAGATATTGAAATGTATTATACTGCAATTTTAAATAAAAATCAACATTAATGAATTAATAGAAATTAGGGCTATTTAGTTCTCCGAATATTTAGATTTTCAATCTAAGACTTTCCCCTGTAGGAGCGATCTCCGAATCGCGACTTTTCGTCTAAAATGGACAAAAAGTCTAAAACTAAATAACCCAGATAGAAATTAGGGCTATTTAGTTTTCCGAAAATTAAGATTTTCGCTTTAGACCTTCCGCTGTCCGAGCGATCTCCGAATCGCGACTTTTCGTCTAAAATGGACAAAAAGCCTAAAACTAAATAACCCAGATAGAAATTAGGGCTATTTAGTTTTCCGAAAATTAAGATTTTCGCTTTAGACCTTCCGCTGTCCGAGCGATCTCCGAATCGCGACTTTTCGTCTAAAATGGACAAAAAGCCTAAAACTAAATAACCCTGATAGAAATTGCTTTATATTGCCAAAAATGAATTTTTATGATAAATTGAAGCAGCAAAGGAATATTAATTAGATGGAGAAACAACAGATGTTAAATTGGGGAGTTATCGGTACTGGCGGCATCGCTTATGTATTCTGTAACGGAATGCGTTTTACTAACACAGGACAGATATTTGCTGTTGCGAGTCGCACTGAATCAAAGGCGGATAAGTTTGTTGAAGATTTTGAAGTTCCACGCCAATACGGTAGTTACGAAGAACTATTAGTTGACGAGGATGTTGATGCTGTTTACATTGCAACAATTCATCCATTGCACACTGAGTGGGCAATAAAGGCTGCTGAAGCAAAGAAGCATATTCTGGTTGAGAAACCGATAAGCATGAATCATGGGGAAGCTGCATCCATGGTTGATGCAGCACGCAAAAACGATGTGTTTCTAATGGAAGCGTTTATGTACCGTTGTCATCCACAGATACAGCGAATGGTTGAGTTGATACAGGATGGTGAAATCGGTGAGGTGCGATTTATTCGAGCGTCGTTCGGTTATCAATCTAATTTCAATCCACAGAGTCGGATTTTCAATCGTGAAATGGGTGGAGGCGGTATCCTTGATGTTGGATGTTATACCGCTTCAATGGTACGTAAAGTGGCGGGAGCTGCAGCAGGTAAACCATTTTTGAATCCGATTTCAGTGAAGGCAAACGGCATAGTAGGTCCCACAGGGGTTGACCATATTGCCTCGGCAACCCTCAAATTTGAGAACGATATCGTGGCTGAAATAACTACTGCTGTTGCGTGTAACGTTGGAAGTGGTGTCACTATCTACGGGTCTGGTGGGACAATTACGATTCCAAATCCTTGGTGTCCGTCGTCGCCTTGCCGTGGTTCAAGAAATCCTGTGCCTTTAGATACGCCCATTCCAGCGAGTCAAATAGTGCTTAATTCCTATCAACACAGAGAAACATCTGAGATAACAGTTGAAGCGGAACGTGACCTTTTTGCTTACGAAGCAGAAATGGTCGCAAACCATATTTCTGAACGGCAAGCCCCAGCAATGTCTTGGGACGACACGTTGGGGAATATGCAGCTTTTAGATGCTTGGCGTGAAGAGATAGGTGTTGTTTATTGACAGAAGTTGAATTCTAATAGCAGAGGACCCAAACACCATGTTAACAACATGTTACGATCCATATTCTGGCACATTAGGAAGATTTACGCGTGCCGAGATTTTCAGTCTTGTTGCTGAAGCAGGTTACGAAGGCATTAACATACCCGTGAATTCCGCTTTTCTCGGTGAATTTTCATCTGCGGAAATTGAGGATGCGGTGAAACTTGCTGAAAAACATAACCTCGTTGCACCCACGATCGGTTTCGGTAATCATATTTTGACAACCCCTACACGAAAAGATGAAGCGTTGCAGCATTTTGAGATTGTTCTTGATGTCTCAATAAAATTTGATGCAGCGTTTATTGGAGTTTGGGTGAACCCATCACAGGGAGTGTCGCGACAAGATTCTCTTGATGCACTTGCAGATAACCTGTCTCAGATGATACCTGCATGTCATGAACACAATATAAAAATTGCACTTGAGTTTGAAAAGGGATGTCCACTTGATAACTATCGTGAAGGCGTTGCATTTATCTCGGACACAAGATTACCTGTCTATTTGACGTGCGATACGTATCATCTGTTCAACGATGGAGCAGATCCTCACGCGGCAGCTTTTGCGATGCAAGAGTGTTTAGGTGATGTGCATGTGTCGGGAAGTAATCGTGGTGAACCGGGCGGCGGTATTTTCGATTTTGAGACTTTTGCAAAAGGTTTGAAAGAGATTAGTTTTTCTGGTCCGCTTGTGGTTCAGTATAAAATGGAAGATGTGGAGAGCATAAAACGCAGTTGCGAATTTACTAAAAAGTTCCGAGCAATGATACAGTCGTAAGTTAAAATACCAGCAGTTTAAGAACTTTGTTCTCATCATTGCTGCTGCATAAGACGTTCAATTTCTAAGACGACTTCAGGATCCGTTTTCTTCAGACGTTGGAGACCTTCCCAGGATACCGTATTGTAAAATCTGTAATTATCTTTACACTCCTATAGCGTCTACTTTCAGTTGCGCAAATACGACACAAACTAAAAGTTTGTGCTACAGAATATGCGGTAGGTGCTGTTTCCTAACCGTGCCGATAACAATGTCAAAGTAATTCTAAAATCTACTATATTTGACATAGTATCCCTCCAGTTATGGTTTTTTATGATGTCCACCAACTCACTAATTATTCGATACCTCTATCTGAGTTTGAAAATGTCGTAGGTTAGGTTGAGTATGCGAAATCCAACCTCTGTCTGAACCAGGATTTTCAGGATTTACAGATGGATAGGATTGGGATTCTGAGGGATAATGTCTCTTTGCAGCGGAAACTTTTAGGTTGCGCAATTCACAATCTAAAAGATTAGGCTACATAAGAAAACTTGATGAGAAACAATCCTATAATCCTGAAAACCCTGGTTCAGACAATATACACGAGAAAACGGAGTTGATTTGGATAAATCAACCTAAACCCGAAAAGAAATATTTGCCACCACCCAAAAAATCTATTTTTTTGTTGAGTTATAAGAATTAATATGATAATATTAGTCATATATAGTAAATTGATCATAAAAGGTCAATAATATAAATTGACACAATAACAACAAAAAGGGTTATCTCATCATTGGTAACCCATCTGAATATGGAGGTATTCATGCGGCGAATAAAAGTTTTTTTCACAATATTACTTCTCGGTTCAACGATAGTTATACCGAACACCTTTGCCCAAGATGAGCCACGAACTGTAATCAACGTTCCTCAGTGGTCGGGATATGACATTTCAATTCACCCTGACAGAAAGATTATTGCCAGTGCTTCTTTATTAAAAGTTATCCATTTGTTTGATATAGAGACTGCGGAAGAGATTAAGGTGCTTGCGGGGCATGAGAAAGGTGTTGAAACCGTTGGGTATAGTCCCAAAGGAAATATTCTTGTAAGTGGTGATCAGAGCGGCTTTAACTTTATATGGGATACAAAAACAAACCTACATATCAAAACACTTGATAAGCACACGTCCGCTATTAAAGATATTGTCTTCACGCGTGATGGGAAAATCCTCGCCACGGGAAGCTGGGGTTGGGGTGAAACGCTCCGACTCTGGAACCCCGAAACAGGCGAACTCTTGCACGGTATGGAATCGGGAGTAGTCGATGATGTCGCGTTTAGTTTTGATGAATCGGTGGTTGCCAGTGGTTCTTTGCACACCGGGTTAATTCATATCTGGGATACGGATACGGGCGATCTCTTGCACGAACTTGAAACAGGTATGGAACATGTTCTTGCACTGGAGTTCTGGGGCAAAGAACGTATGTTGGTATGTGGTGGCACGGATGGACTCCAGTTGTGGGATGCTGAGAAAGGTGTACGTATCAATACCTTCCTTAAAATAGGGGGTGATAATGAGGTGCGTACCATTGCAATCAATCCTGATCGACGCCTGCTTGCAAGTGGTAGGAATGACGGTCTCGTCCACCTATGGGATCTAAAAACATTAAAAATTGTTGAAACCATTGATTGGCATTTTAGCCGGCTCAATACAGTTGCGTTCTCAACTGATGGACTCACACTCGCCACCGTAGCGGGCGAAAACGAAATAGGTGTTTGGGACGTAGAACCTTTGGAAGATATTGTTTTTAATGTCAGTCCTCACGATAAGGTTTCTGTTTTGTGGGGAGATCTAAAACAACGTTAGGATAATAGAGTGTATCTCATAAATCCAATTGTTGGTTTTCTCTATCGTTCGCACTGCAGTGCATTCCCATTGTAAGGGCGGGTTCCCCGCTGAATCATGCGGAATACCAAACGCATTCACAGCGTTGATTTGGTGCCCATCCGCCTCTTGTTAGAGGGGTTTCCAACCCCGATTTACACTTGGAGGGGGTTCTAACCCTGATTTACTAAACATTGTAGGTTAGGTTGAGCGTGCGAAACCCAACATCTTATACCAAATTAACTTGATTCCAATCTATCGGTGCGGTTAGGAAACCGCACCTACCGTCCAAAAAATAAGACAAATCCCGTTAATTTGGTATTATATCCTTTACAATAGTTAATGTATTGGGCACACATCCGTTCAACCAACCTACGGTTACACTCAAATCCTTTTATCGAATTCAATTTTAACGCTTACTATAAATGCACAGGATCACCGGTTGCCAAAGATTGATTCGCTGCAATAGACAAAATTGCGGTTTTAGCGGCATCTTGGTACGGTGATCGAATTGCACTTCCATCCCCTGAACGGACTGCCTCTATAAAAGTACGATCCATGTCAATTGTACAATTATTTTCTGGTTTCCAAGTGGCTGTCTCGTCTGATGTGGAAAGCACGAGGGCACGGCGGAGGTGATATTCCAACGAACCGTCCTGACAGAAGATGTCTAACCCAGAACGCCGAAGTCCGTTTGTCGTAAAGCATGCAGAGAACATGATGCCAAACACACCGCTCTCAAATTGTAATGAGACAGCAGATGCTTCTTCAATATCGTAATCTGTATTGGGAATTAGGTCATAACGGGCAACAGCATAGACGGTTTTGACTTCGCCAAACAGATAGCGCGCCATATCGAATTCGTGTGTTGTCTGTTCCGTTAGCTGCCCACCAGATTTTGCCTTCTCACGCCACCATCCGCCGGGCATACCACCCATCCAGTAGCCCATGAAGAAACCGACCCGTCGTGAAGCGAGTAGTTCCTGCGCTTTGTCAATAATATCAAGGTAACGTTCCTGATATCCGCAGGCGGTAATGATGCCTTTGTCCTCAATTTGTGCAGCAATCTCCATTGCTTCGTCGGCATCCATGTGGACAGGTTTTTCAACGAACATCGGTAGTCCAGCGGCGACGATAGCCTTCTCAGGTGCACCGTGTGCAAACGGTGGAATTGAGATATATACAGCATCCAATTCCTCTTTTGCAAGCATCTCGTTATAATCGGCATAAGCTTTGCCACCGTACTGCTCAACTGCACGTTCCGCTTTTTTTATCACAATATCACAGAAGGCGACGAATTTGGTGCCGCCAATTTGAGTTATTTCACGCAGGTGACGATTCATGTTGCCACCAGTGCCGATGAAACCTAATCTTACGTCTGACATAAATTCTCCTATACGAAAATGTGAATGTTTGAGTTTTCCGTGTATTAGCGTTATAATAAAATAGGTAGGACTGAGGCACGGGGACCTTGTCCTACAAGACCCTATTGATTTGGAATTACCATTCAAATACGGTGCCAAGCAATCGCATTGGCTCATCACGGAGCCAACGGTATATCTGGGATACTTCGTTGACATTTACCGTGTGCCGGATAAGTGGCGCGATTTTAACTGATCCTTGCTGAAGAAAACGGCAGAGATTTTCCAGATCATCTTTTGTGAAATGACTGCAGTGCAGAATGCTAATCTCCTTGAATTGCCCCACGTTGAAGGTATAGTTCACATCAAATCTTCCTGCGACTAAGAGCAAACGTCCCCTGGTTTTACATGCGTGGATCATTGGCGTGACCATATCTGGCGCACCAGCAAAATCCATCACAACATCAAAACCACCTTCAGCAATCTGCGCTTGCCACCCATCGCCGCTAGTATTGAATGCCTGTTCTGCAACACCGAGTTGACGTACCTGTTCCAATCGCGATTCATCAATATCACACACTGAGACTCGTGCTCCCATCGCATAAGCGATCTGTGCAGCAAACATGCCGATACATCCTTGCCCGACAATCAGTACCTTTTCACCGATACGAGGATCAACCCTACGGCAGCAGTGCATCGCCACACCTGATATACCGAAGAGTGCTGCTTCAGCGGGATCAATATCATCTGGCAATTTCAGTAACAAACCATTTTCTGGGATCGTAAATCTTTCAACATGGTCAACACTGGCGTAAATCAGGTCACCTACTTGAAGTTGTGATACATCCGGTCCTGTTTCAATGACACGACCGACGTTCTGATAACCGCCACCACTGGGTAGATTTTCGTCAGATGGTGCGTAGTTTCCACCGATAAGTTGGTTGCGTTCAGTCCCGTTGGTTAATCCTGTAAAAACCGCTTCACATAGCACTTCATTCCCTACGGGAGAAGCAGGTTCTTTCCAATCGGTAACGACGTTCTTTTCGCGTCGTTTATCGGGCAATAGTTTGATGACAATCGCTTTCACAATTTTAATGACTCCTACAGAGATGTGTTAACTATAAAAATGATACGCGCTTACATTATTAACTTACCCTATTCCTGCTAATTTGTCAAGTGGTTTGGAATATCAATGATAACCTCAAAATTCTGTTGACAGATTGTCGGAATTTGCTATAAGATAAAGTTCATAAAGCAACTATAAATACACGCCCCGCAATTCAATGCTTTTTTACGGGGCTTAGAAGGAGCATCACGATGCCCAATCGGGTTAATAAAGCGATTGAATTGTTAGCAGAAGATCAGCCAGTTTTTTATACAGGAAGCCACACGGGTGCAAATTTAAACTATGATGCAGGTCGCGCAATGGCAAAAACGTGGGCAGATTATATAAACGTCGGTATGGAACACGGTTGTTTTGATCTGTCCGGGTTAGAGAGTTTTATGCAGGGACTTGCCGATGGCGGTCCCACCAATAGTGAACACAAAACACCTGCTGTGATTGTTGAGTTACCAGTTGATGGCGTTAGTGCTGACGTTATACGTGCGAACGGATGGCAGATGCGTCAACTGTTGGCTCGCGGTGTGCATGGACTATTGCTCTGCCACGCGGAGTCACCGATGGCGGTTAAAGCGTTTGTAGAGGCGTGCCGTTATCCGTTCCAAACAATCGGGGTCGGGACACAATTGGAGGTTGGGAGACGCGGCTCTGCTGGGCAAGGCTCCGCTGCTCCTATCTGGGGTGTGTCTGTTGACCAATACCTTGATACTGCTGATCCGTGGCCTCTGAATCCAAACGGTGAATTGCTTCTTGGACTGAAGTTTGAAAACAAACGTGCGTTAGCCAACGTTGAAGTGACCGCTCGTGTCCCGGGAATCGCTTTTGCTGAATGGGGACCAGGTGATATGAGCATGTCGTTCGGTTATAAACATATGCCAAACCCACGTCCACAGGAACTGCAAGATGCAAGGGATCGTGTGTTTGCAGCATGTCAATCGGCAGGTCTTCGGTTTTTGGAGAGCGCATCGCCGGGGACGATTGAAACAAGTATTGATGCTGGCGTGAGAATTTGTGGTTCAGGAGAAGAAACTGCCCGTATTGGACGTGCTTACGCTGGCAGGACGATGCCCGTTTAATCAAAAAAATTCTTCTAAAAATGAGGTAAACTATGGCGTTAACAGAACAGGAAATGTTAGCAGAATTACGTAAATATGATACGCCGTCAATAACAAATGTAGTTGCTACCTATCCGGGAAATCCACTCTGTCTTGGACTTTACAATCCGTGGACAGAAAATTGGTACACGGATACCACTATCCGTTGTATGTATCCAGAGTTAGGAGCAATTGCAGGATATGCGGTTACGTGTGTCTACGGCTTGCCAGATCCAGGTTTTTCCGAGCTTTCTTTCATGGACGTGATAGATGCCCTACACGCATCCAAAAAACCAACAATTCTGGCATTGCAGCAAAAGTTCCCACCGGAATTAGCAAATAAAGTAGGATTAGCAGGTGGAAATATGACGGCGGCAATGAAATCTGTTGGGTGAGTTGCAGTTAAAAATTAACTACAAAAACCTATAAGAACCTCATAAAATCTAAAGTTATGTAGTTTTTTACTTGACAAAGCCTTGTTGTTTCTGCTATAATATATGTATGAATAATAGATTTGTTATATGTATGAATAATAGATTTGTTATGTATGAATAATAGATTTGTTAAGATTGGTGAAGCTGCTAAACTCTTAGGTGTGTCCGTTCAGGCACTTCGGAATTGGGAAGTGGAAGGTAAAATTATGCCGTCTCACCGAACCCGAGGCGGACAAAGAATGTCCGATTTAGCAGAACTTCTGGGTGTTAATGATTTGACTTATCCTACAATTGCTTATGCGCGCGTCTCCAGTTCTGATCAAAAGAAAGATTTAGAGCGTCAGCATGCTGTCCTTGAAGCATTTTGCAACAAGAATGGGTGGCAAACTGAAATCATAAGAGATTTAGGTAGTGGCATGAATTATAATAATCAAGGCCTCGGACGCCTCCTTGAGTTAATGGTGCATGGTCAAATGTCTCGTCTGGTTATCACACATAAAGACCGCCTACTTCGCTTTGGTGCAGAGATAGTTTTCCGTATCTGTGAACTCAAAGGTATAGAAGTTGTCATTATCAATAAAAGTAAGCAACCTTCCTTTGAGGAGGAACTTACGCGAGACGTAATGGAAATCCTGACTGTATTTTGTGCGAAACTCTATGGTAGACGCTCACACAAATCAAAGAAAATGGCAGAAGAAATTGCTAAAATCGTCAACGACGAGCAACTGCAAATGCAGTCTAACTTTGGTGCGAATAATGCTGATCCGCTCCCAGAAGATAGCACTCAATCCGAATAATAAGCAGTCAACGCTTATGTCGCAGCATACGGGTTATGCCCGTGTTGCGTTTAACTTCGGTCTATCGTCCTTTAAGTCTGGCTTAGACAAGGACGAATGGCGTAGCTATATTGACATAAAACGTGAGTTTAACGCAGTCAAACACGATAAGTTTGACTGGTGTTCTGATTTATCACAAAATGCTTCTAAAAACGCTCTCCATAATCTTGGAGACGCTGTATCACGCTGGAAAAAAGGACAAAACAACTTTCCTACCTATAAGAAACGATCTGATAAAGTATCTTATCAAGCAGACAATGGTGTAGGCACAGTTGAAGTCTATAAAAAGCGTATCAAACTGCCAAAGATAGGTTGGATACGTATGCGTGAAGAACTTCGCTGGACAGGCGAAATCAGTAAAGTTGTGATCAGCAAGTCTAACGGCAAATGGTTCGCTTCTATCAGTGTCCACCTTGACGATGGTAACTATAAGCACCAGCCTGACCTGTTTGACGCTAAGCAACCGATAGGCATTGACGTAGGTATCAATACGCTTGCTACTTGTTCAGATGGCACAACTTATGATAATCCACGCCCGCTAAAGCGATATGAACGGAAGTTAGCACGTGCGAACCGCAGGCTTTCTCGTAGACAAAAAGGCAGTCAGAACTGGTATAAGGCAAAGGATATGCTCACAAGTGTTCATGCCCGTATCCGCCATATCCGTGAAGACGCACACCACCAAGCAAGCATACGGATTATTCGTAAAGCCTCTGCTATCGGTATAGAAACACTGAATATCAGCGGACTACTCAAGAACAGGAAGTTGGCAAAAGCGTTGTCGGATTCAGCACTTTCAAGATTTCTTACCATGCTTAGATACAAGGCAGATAGACGTGGAATACCGATAACTGAAGCGGATCAGTTCTTTGCGAGTAGTAAGACCTGTAGCAACTGCGGACACAAGAAAACAGATTTGACGCTCTCTGAACGGACATATCATTGCACAGAATGTGACTTTGAATGCAATAGAGACCTCAACGCTGCTATCAATCTCTGTCCCGCTCAACCCTAACACCGTCGCCACGAGTTGCGAGGAGACGATAAACGCCTGTGGAGTTTCTGTCAGACCTCACTTGAGAGGCACGAAACGACGAAGCAGGAAGTCCGGCACAAATCAAAAGAAGAGTGTAGAGTTTTATAGGTTTTTATAGATTCTACCACATTCTTGAGGTTTTGTTAAGTCCTACACAACGGTGTTTAGGAGCGATTTCAAATGGACCTTCGCGTGACATTGATGAAATCCGTCCGATGGAATTCCAGTATCTATTGAGCGGAATTTCACCCGGACACGGCGGGATGGCAGTGCAGGCTGTTAATGTTCCTGTCTCAATAGCAGGAATGGATGTGTTACCAGGTGAAATTATCCACATGGATGAAAATGGTGCTTGTAAGTTTCCAGGAGATAAGTTGGAACCGGTGCTAAACAATGTCAAGACATTGTTGGCAGAAGAAGGTGACAGGATTGGGCAATTGCTATCAGGTCCGAAAACAGCGAAACAGGTTCGAGCAATTTTCAGTGGACATTCTTATGCGGAAGATGAGGATGAATAGGACACGACAAAGTAGATATTATCTACCGCGTGAAAACGCAATGCTGAACCGTGATATAATAAGCAAGGTGAAAAATGAGAAGTTTTGGAACCCGAGGCAGGGTATATCCCGATAGGCACTATGTCGTTCCTCGGACCGAAGAAATTGAAAATTTCATCAACCATATAATAGGGGGACGGTTTATCGTCCTTTTCGCACCTCGTCAAACAGGTAAAACCACCTTTTTCCGATTTACTATTGACGCTCTTACAAATGAAGATGTATCCTATTTTCCAATTCAACTTAATTTTGAGGAGTACAAAAACTCCTCCATTTCCGATTTTTACGCATCCTTTTACAGAGAGATCCGAAAAGAGATTGAGAGAGTTTTCCAAAGACGAGGAAACACCCCTTCTAAGGCTCTAACACAATTTTTGGCTGATGTCAGAATTACCGATCATGTTTCAATGCGCGAGTTTTTTGAGAAATTATCAAGTTATCTGGATTTACAATATGAAATTGAGCAGAAAGTTGTTCTCATAATTGACGAGTTTGATGGTATCCCACAATCCGTTGTGAGTGATTTTCTGCATTCGCTCCGCTACATCTATTTATCAGATGAGTTACAATGCCCACACAGTGTTAGCATCGTCGGGGTCAAGAATATTACACAACTCAACTATGATCGCTCAATCTCTCCGTTCAATATCCAAGATGAGTTCAACTTACCAAACTTCAGTTTGACAGAAGTCCGTGCATTACTTGCCCAATATACAGAGGAAGTTGGGCAACCTTTTGACCTAGAAGTTGTCATCGCCCTCCACAAACAGACAGTCGGACAACCTTTCCTTGTCAACCGAGCTGCGCAAATACTCACTGAAGAATTGGAAATTCCTAAAACCGAAACGATCGCGATGGAACACTTTTTAGTAGCACATACGCATCTTCTTGAAGAGAGAAACACCAATATTGATCATCTTCTTACGAATATTCGTAGAGATCACCGTTTTGAAAGTCTTCTAATGAGAATTTGCTCTTATGAGAGAGGGGTACCATTCAATCTTGATAACGAGATCATCAGCGAACTTACTATGTATGGTGTTATAACGAAAAGCAGCGACAGAATGTGTGAAATCGTCAATCCGATTTATCAACACCGCATAATGCAAACATTTAAACCAGCAATAAACGGCTTGGAAGAAGTCTATTTTCCTGAAGACGCTGATAAAGATTTTATTGATTACCTTACATCTTCTGGAGAAATTGAACTGGAAGCACTGCTTGACAACTTTAAGGATTTCATCGCCCGTGCAGGATTTCGGATTTTGCAAGTACCTGAGACACCTAAGGAGTACGTTGGACAAAACCTACTATATGCCTATTTAGATCATTTCATCCGTACTATTAACGCGGATATGTTTCTTGAAGTGCAGACAGGACGTGGGAGGATAGACCTTCTTATCTTATACAATTCTCGAAAATATATTGTTGAAACCAAAATATGGGAGGGAGAAAGGTATTATCAAGCGGGCAAAAAGCAGCTCGTAGCGTATCTCAAATCGGAAAAGGCTGATACGGGGTATTATGTCGTGTTTGATCACCGCACGAATCCAGAATCACGTGTTGAAACAGAGACATTAGAGGGAATGACAATTCGGAGTTATATAATTCCTGTGATGCAAGAAAAATCTTCATCAGTTTCTCGTTTTTAGGGACAGTTCGTTATTTTCAGATGCTTTGCTATGTCGCGCCTGCCAAAGCCACCAAAGTAGTGCGGGAATAAGTGGAAGTGCAGTCATTCCCCACAAGACAAGACAGACACCAAAAAGATCCATCATTACGCCGACAATTGCCGTAGCGACAGCACCCATCAGCGTAAAGAGCGCAAACTCAGTGCCAAAGATTCGTCCCCGAATCTCGTTAGGTGCACGTTGAAGGAGCAATTGTGTTGAAAACACCCAAGCGATTCCGCCACCAATACTTCGAATGAAGCCACCGAATACCACAGTTGTTAGACTCGAAAGCGGTGCAGTAATCGCGAGTCCAACCGTTCCAATCAGATAACCAAGACTGATGCTTCGACGAAGCGGTTTGTCGCGATCACCTGTCCAATATCTCGCGACAATAGGTCCTATACCACTGCCAACACCACCCATACAATACATCAGTCCTAAACTGATCGCACCATCAATTCCGATAACGAAATGCGTCTTTGCAATCTCAACTTGTGCAACCTGAAACCCTGCAGACAATAGAAGTGCTATAGCCGCTTTATGTAGTGCTATAAAGAGAATATCGGGGTGCCGGGACATATAGCGTAATGCTGAAAACTTGGAACGTTCATGAATCATTGCCTTAGAGACAAAAGTTTTAGGTAATTTAATCTTTAGCAGAATTCCAGCTGAAACAAAAAAGGTTAATCCATCAATTATAAAAGCAGTGTGAACACCAAAAAGCCCTGCTGTAAATCCACCGAGAGCCGCTCCAAAGGCAAGCATGACTGACCATGTTGTAGCACTCAGTGCATTAGCCGTACCGAGTTCACGCGGTGATGTAATATCCGGTAGAATTGCACTCTGGGCAGGACTGAAAAACCCGCTTACACCAAATAGGAGTGCCGCAAGGATATAAAGAAGCAAGATATCGTTTTCGTCTTTGACAAAGAGAAATCCTATAAGAAGTAACCCTCTCACGATGTCGGTAATGATTAAGATATGTTTTCGGTTGTAGCGATCGGCAAATATTCCAGCAATCGGAGCTACGCAGAAGGGGGCAAGCATCCGTATTGTAAACAACAAACCTAATGCTAACCCTGAATCCGTTAGATTGCGAATCAGTATTGCAGAAGCAATAATATTAAACCAGTCACCTAAGAGACTGACAACCTGTCCTGCCCAAAGCCAACGAAAGTTCGGATTCGTTCGGATCAGTTCAAAGTAACCGACAATTTTTTCGCGATCTCTCTTTTGAGGATTCTGTTTAATGACTTTATCAGGCATAGTGGCGGCAGCTTGTTCTTTATTAGACAACTATAATCCCCACCGTTCATTGATCGGTTTCTGATAAACCTCAACGTCCCCTGATACTACATCTTCATAGTCAACTGCTTGTCCGCATGCGTTGGATTCGTAGATGGATTCGCAGATGGATTTTGCGCGGAGCCCTGCTTCGGCATCCAGTTCCGGTGGACGATTGTTTTCAATTGCATCTACAAAATCGTAGCATTCGAGCACTACACCATCGGTGAAATTGTGCGGAAAAAGTTTCTGTTTTTGTTCTTCAGAGAGACTTGCCATATATTCAGAGATGAGGCTTTCCATTGAATGGCGGGAGCCATCTTTGAGGATGACCTCTGCGCCATCAAAAGGTCCGTGGAAGATGTCTCCGTTGTCAAGTAGGCACCCTTCGCTTCCGTAATAGACGACGTGATTGAACCCGTGTCCAACTGCTGCCCATGTGCATGTCCACAGTCCGATAACACCGTTCTTGAAGTTTATTGTTGCTACCCACGTGTCCTCTTGTTCGTTCTTGACAATCTCACCAGCCTTTGTAACCTCAAGATTCTCAAATTGGCAGACGCGCCCATAAACGGTACTTGGGTCGCCAAAGAGATAGCGCAGCGTATCACAATAATGTGCGCCGGAGTCCATTACCATACCTCCGCCACCGAGCGTTAGGTCAAGTCGCCAATGCCATGCACTTTGAGGGTTCGGTTCCCGATAACTCGCGTGTTGCGTGCAGAACATGCGCAAATCACCGAGCATCTGTTTATCGTTCATTAACCATTCTGCTGTGCGGCGGCTCGACATCCGACGGATATTTTCTGCGGTTGCTGCGATTTTACCATTTGCTTTCGCAGCGGCAATAATCGCATGGGTTGCTTTGACGGTGATACCCATCGGTTTTTCTACCATGACGTTAACACCAGTGTTGAGACATTTAATTGCATTGATATGGTGATGCGCGTGTGAAGTGCAGATATCTGCGCCGTCTAAATCAACTGTTGAAAGCATTGTGTCAGTATCGTTAAACACCGCAGGTTTTTTGCCTGTTACTTCTTTAACACGGTTGGCGAAGTTGTCTGCCCGGTCTTTAACTTCATCACACATCGCGACGAGTTCCACTTTCCCGGGTTCGGTATTATGAATTGTAAGATACGCGTTGAGATGACCGTTTGCCATACCACCACAACCGATGATAGCGATCCGAATTGCCATGGGGTTTCTCCTTTTGTGATAAACGTAGAGAATTTCGTGAGACCTTCAAAATATAAAAACGAAAGGTAGGATACTACAGATACGGATTTTTTGGCAAGATGGGTACCTGTGTAATAGACATTTGAGATCGCTAATCTCAATGTTGATTCACATTATACCCAATTGACTTGATTCCAATCTATCGGTGCGGTTAGGAAACCGCAACTACCGTCCGGGGAATAAGACAAATCGGGTTAATTTGGTATATATAGAGAAGTGATTATATCTTGAGACGTTTGAATTAACTTGGCATTTAAACATATTCACCGATGGACATTTAGCCTTGCAAATTTTTTGCAACTAAACACCATCGGTGAAATGTAGAAATATTTCCTTAACTACGGAAACTTTATTCCTAATTTGCGGCACATCTTCCGAATTTTGTTAATTGCACCGCCGACTCTCTGTCCGTCCCGAGTCACACCAAAAAGATGTTGGCTCACAACTCGGCGAGAAATACCGAGAATATCCCCAATCTCCTCCTGTGTTTTCCCTTCATAGAAGTAGAGTTTAACACAATCGTTTTGACGGTCAGTGAGTTCTTTAGTGATAATCTGACGAATCTGTTTTAAAACTTTCTGTCGTTTGGCTTGACGCGCCTTCGTATATTCATCAGATGGGGACTGGTACCAGAGGTGGTCTTCCGTAGTCAGTTGGTCAAAATATTCCGGTGGAACAGGAACTTCCCAAAAGTCCGAATTAAAATTGGACATAGATAGCGACTCCTCAGCATGAGGCGCGGGTACCTATGCCATTCCCAATTTATTATATTGATAATGGACAGAGGCACCATCGCCTTGTACGGAATACGTTCAGATTAAGGGTGGCGTGGTTCAGACATTGCATAATGGCTCCTCCTTGTTTTTTCTGTAATCTGGATTAGTGTTAGGATACTGAAAACATCATTAAAATCTGATGTTATATTCATAGCGATAAGTATACATTGACATGCTCGGCCAACTAAAGCAGGGGGATTCTTAGGTCCCTCTGCACTGGGCAAATTGTGGTATCAACGATAGTTGCTTCATCGGAAGTCTGATGCTATCTACTCCAAAGGACAATGCCCTGCCCTTTCACCTCACACCCTTTAAGGATGTTTGGTGGCAATATCATTTTTAGTGAAGTGGCGCGTCTGCTCTGATTTACGCGTTTTATAGCTGTCCTTTCTACCAGACACCTCCGACACTACAAGTGATTTATTGCATCACTTGGGGGTTGTTCTACCCATTATAGGCAGACAAGGGTTTTATACCTTTATCAACCCGCTCGCATTGATTGAGTAATCTCGTCACTACCGCCTTGCTCAGCCTTATCTTGTAGTTGAAAACTGTGTTTTACCATAGTCCTGTTTTTTGGCTATTGAGGTTTCCACTCATGACAACAAAAAGATTATAACAAAAATTATGTTTTATATCAAGAAAAACTTTGGTCTGATGCAATAGGGCGTTGACTACATCACCGAGTTAAAGCTGCGGTGTCTTGTCAACAAAGATTGATAAAAATAAAAAAATAACAACGATTTACTTATACACATTTTCGGATGCACTTTTGCCTATTTTCCTGAAAATTAGGAAAATTCACAAAACTCATTAATAAATAAAACAGAAAAAGCCCGCGGTAATTTATATGTTGCGGGCTTCTCGCTTTCAATGTAGTGCAAGGTCCCCATGCCTCGCCTATGTCAACAATTCATTCTAAATGTAGGGCGAGGTCCCCGTGCCTCGTCATTTTAGTCCTAACATTATTCCGGTTTAGGGGTAGTAAGGTCACCACTCAAAATTGTAGGACACCAGAATTTCTCAATATACTCAATGATTAACCGCGTTCCTTCTTCATGACTTACATAAGGTGGTTTGAACGGATTGTACATTGCATCAGTTAAATCTCGTGCTAATACAGCGTTGAACCCCCAACGCACCATCGGCTTAATCGCAAAGGAACGACCAAGCACACACATATTGGTATGAACCCCCATAAAGATGATGTTTTGAATACCTTTGTGCGCGAGCAGGTTGTAAACCTCCTGTCCATTGTCACTGATGGCATCCCCATCATCAATTTCAATTGCTGGATGCTGTCGATGCCACGCTTTATAGCTATCAGTTTCCCCCGTGTCTGAACCACCATCAGACGCATCAACAGGTTGAGGCGGGTCTGGCATTTCGCGTTCAGGTGGTGGATCGGCATGCGGAATTTCAAGTACTGATACTCGTGCGGGATGATCCTTATAGAAATCAATCGTATCGGAAGGAGCGTGGATTATCTGGACGCCACGCTGCCTTGCGCGTTGCAAGACAATATTCATTCTCGGTGCCATGATGTTGACACGTTCGGTTGCACCCCATGACCAATGTTCATTCCACATATCAACGACAATAATAGCGGTTTCGTTTACCTGCCAGTTGACCTCTTCCTCAAGGATACGCCATCCGTTTCTTCCAACAGTTCGTGCTTCCTGCCTTCGGATTGAAAGGGAAAGTGTCTCCCCAGTGGGTGTAGCAGAAAAAGCATACCGTGCTGTATCAAATATCATCAATTTCTTCAGCGTGGAAACCTCGCCTTTTAAGGCGGGGAGGAAACGCTGCTCCTAAATTTTTTCCTTGACAAACCGTGTCAAATATGGTATAATAATAATATCTCGTTGGCAGACATGAACAGCGTCCCCGCAAGGTGGCGTGTCTGCCTACCCACTGTTCAGGGGTTAAAGACGAGAGACGAGATGGACCATGAAATTGACTTTTAAATATCCTGTGTATCCTACGAAAACACAGGAACACACCTTGTTTGAATGGCTTGACCATCTGTGTGAACTTCAGAACTCTGCGCGTCATGATCGGATTGTTGTGCGTGAGACTGAAAATCGTTTTGTCACTCAGTATGATCAACAGGCACTTTTGACGGTAGCTCGTAAGAAGTATGACGACTTCCATGGAGTGCCGCAAGATATGCAAGTGTCTGCTCTCAAACGAACCGACAAGGCGTTTGCTGCGTTCCGCAGACGTTGTGAAAACGGAGATGCCAAAAAAGGGTATCCACGCTATAAAAAGCGCGTCCGTTCTATGACATGGAGTCTGCGAAAATATAAAGGTGTTCGTGAGAACCCGATCATAGAAACTGATTTTAGACACAACCGCCTGAAAGTGCCAAAGTTGGGCGAAGTCAGGCTATACATGCACCGTCCGCTTCAAGGTGATCCGAAGGAAGTCACGCTTGTGAAAAAAGCCAGCGGTTGGTATGCTCATATCGTCTGTGAGATACCTGACACTCCGAAAGTTGAACCGACCGATGCGATCGCTGTTGATATGGGAACTACCCACTATCTCACGACTTCTGAAGGTGAGAAAGTTGATAACCCGCGCTGGTATCGCAAAGCAGAGGGCTTGCTGCATAAACATAACCAAACGATGGCACGCCGAAAGAAAGGTAGCAACCGTTGGCAAAAAGCCGCGCATGCATCTGCTTTGCATCAGGAACGGACAGCAAACAAACGAAAAAACTTTATCGGTAAATTGGTCTACAAACTTTATCATCACCAGAAAAACAACGTCCTCGTTACTGAAGATTTGGGCGTTTCTAATATGGTTAAGAATAAACACCTCAGCAAAAGTATAAGTGACGCTTCTTGGGCAACCTTCTTTGAGTGGGCTGCAAACATAGCCGAAAGAGACGGTTTCCATTTCCACCAAGTCGACCCCAAGAATACCTCGCAAATCTGCTCCTGTTGTGGTGAGAAAGCACCGAAAAAGTTATCCTTATCGGTGCGCACTTTCAACTGCGGTTATTGCGGTTTCTCTCTTGATAGAGACCACAACGCCGCACTTAACATTCTTTTCAGGGCTGCTGCGGCCCTTCGTG
Source organism: Candidatus Poribacteria bacterium (assembly GCA_965237835.1). GTDB lineage: Bacteria > Poribacteria > WGA-4E > WGA-4E > WGA-3G > MSPOR6. The sequence continues at coordinate 5,714,350 of OZ250160.1, forward strand.
GAGAGCGGTGGGTTGCCACCCTCTATGAAGCGAGAAACAACCCGAATAAAGCGTTTGGCTTTACGAATGCCAAGCAGTTATCGCTGTTTGATGTGTTTAACAAGCCTCGCGCTTTAGCGCGGGGTAGTTGACAGATTAATACCTCCTATAATACCAAATTGACTTGATTTGAAGTTTTCTGATAAAGTCAGCATTGCGAGGCACAGGGACCTCGCGGGACAAATCGGGCTAATTTGATATAATACCAAATTGACTTGATTTGAAGTTTTCTGATAAAGTCAGCATTGCGAGGCACAGGGACCTCGCGGGACAAATCGGGCTAATTTGATATAAGTGCATTTTGTGACCAAGTTTCTTGACAAACTAATCTGTGAAGATTAGCCTTGCATCTCTTTACGCAAGACGTAAGCATCTTCACTGTTGTAATAGTATCTTTTACGAATACCGTAAACCTGGAACCCGAATTGTTGGTATAGTTGTCGCGCTGCTGTATTATTCACAGCGACTTCAAGAAACACCTCGTTACACGGTTGAGTCCGAACGATCTCCAAGGTTGAAGCGAGTAAATATCTTCCCACACCATGCCGTCTGTATTTAGAGTCTACAGCAATATTCATGATGTGTCCTTCACCACAAAAAATATAAAAGACAATATATCCAATTACTTTGTTATTTATTCGGGCAACGTATAAAAAGGTTTGTTTTTTTCGTTTGCGAAGTTGCCTTTTAAAAAATGATATATGCCACGGATCGGGGAACGACTCCTTTTCTATAGCCATTACCTGTTGCAGGTCTTCCTGTCGCATCCGTTCAAAAAGTATTTCTGGAAAAGGTTTCTCTATAATCATTTGTGGAATTTTAGCATAAAGAAATTATGATGTCAAGGATGTGCTTATTGGGCTGTTAAGTTTGAGGTTGATTTTTTGCATAACTGGTGCTATAATAATATTAAAATGGAATTTGCCAAGAACTTTAGGAGACATAGGTCAATAACCCCGCGCTAAAGCATCGGGGCTTGTGCGAAGCGCATGCCAAGCGTCCACTCCACAAGTTAAACGGTTGACTAGACGATATATCGCGGGTCTTGTCGTGGCAGGCAACAAGATGTTACGGATGCTCCCCAAGTCTGTATCCGCTCTGATTCCGTGATGTCGATGGGGAAACATATACCGCGAGAGCGTGGGCTTATAGCCATTATTTTCTGGTAAAGACATCGTGTCAGGTCAAGTAAGCGAGTAGTGACAGTCTCACTGAACGAAGCAGCACAACTGAATCCAGACTCCCAGTGTGCAGGTGGAGATAAAACAGCACTCCCCCTTTGGGGACAAATTATAACTATAAAAGGAGGCGGGCTTTCCTCCCCAACCTAAAGGATGGGGTCTCCAGCCCGAAGAGTGATGAAGGATTTTGCGTTTACAGGAGGCAGACCTGACCCTTATACATTTCCCACCGAGGCGTTGATTGAGGCAAGTGCAAAGGCACTTCGCAAATTAGGTGGACAATTGGTTAATTATCCCGGTGAATCTGGTTATCGCGGGTTGCGTGAATTGGCATCAATGCGTTTTGAGCGCAGAGAAGGTATTCCACTTCCAGTAGATAATACCTCAATTACTTCAGGTTCAATGCAAGCACTAGAATTGGTGTTAGGGACGTTTATTAAACCCGGTGATACAGTCCTAACAGAGGAATTTACCTACAGTGGTACACTCGGTATTATGCAGCATCTTAAGGCAAATATCGTTGGCATACCGATGGATTATGTGGATGGCATGAACATGGATGCGTTAGAGACAAGGCTAAAAGAACTCAAACGCCAAAATGTCACACCTTCTCTCATATACACAACATCCAACCACCAAAACCCAACAGGTGCGATTCTTTCGCTTGAGCGACGACACCGCATGCTTGAACTGGCAGAAGAATACGACACGCTCATTGTTGAAGATGATTGCTATGGTGACATTGACTTTGTTCCGAACCCAACACCAGCATCACTGTTTAAGTTAGACACATCAAATAGGGTTATCTTTATTGCAACATTCTCCAAGATTTTAGGAGCTGGGGTGCGACAAGGTTACTTTGTTGCCAAACAACCGTATTACAGAATGATTCACCATAACAGATGGGATGGCGGCACAAGCGCGCTTGCGAGTGCTATCGTGGCAGAGTTTTTCATGGAGCATCTTGAAGCGCATCTTGAAAAGACAAATGCTGCTGTCGGTGCAAAATGTCAAGCCGTAGTGGATACCCTTGAGAATAATGTCAGTGATATTTGTACTTGGACGAAGCCTCGTGGTGGACTTTTCCTCTGGATAGATCTGCCGGAAACAACAGATCTGAATAAGTTAAATGAGTTAGCATCAGCAAAAGGTGTCGGCTATAGCAACGGTAGTGCCTTCCACTATACTGGTGACCCAGTGAACGCTATTCGATTAGCATATGCGTATTGTCATATAGATGACATTTCGGAGGGAATTACATATCTTGCTGAAGCTATCCGAAGCGCACAAGTGAGAGCAGTCAACGTAGCAGCAGATTAACATAAAACTGTGTAACCTCAACCCACTGACGGTGTGCCGTTTTAGTGGAAGATAACCCTCTCGGAGGAGAGTTTTGCGTAATATCATCCTTTTCTCATTAGATACGCTCCGTGCGTCAAGCCTGAGTTGTTATGGAAATACCAACCTGACAACACCGCACCTTGACGCGCTCACATCAGATGCTACCCTTTTTGAAAGTTGTATCAGTCCACATATCCCAACGCACCCGGCACATACGACGATGTTCACAGGGAAAGACGTATTGACACACCAAATAATCACACAAGGTGGTCGTTTAAACCTGTCTGAGAATATCAAGACTATTCCAGAGCTGCTAAGTGAAACGGGTTATTTTACTGTCGCCGCCGATAATTTGGGACGTTGGTTTCAGCGCGGTTTTCCGGAAAATCAGTATCGAGGCTATCAGTGGGAAACACGTTATCGTAATGCGCGAAAGGCAGAAGCGGTAAATCAAACAGCAATAGAGGTTTTGGAACTCGCGCAATCGCAGGATAAACCTTGGTTTGCATTTCTTCATTACTGGGATCCACATACGCCCTACCTACCCCCCCTTCCGTTTGAACGAATGTTTTATAGCGGAGATGAATGCGATCCGAACAATCGCAGTATGGATGCTGTTTACGCATGCGAACCTTTTACAGACTATTTTCGGCAGTGGATGTGCAAGCCAGACCCGGATGATCCCGAAAACATATCGAAAAAACGGCTATGGACAGATCGCAGATATGTGAACTCACTATACGACGCTTCAATTGCTTATATGGATGCGTCTCTCTCACAACTATTTCAATATCTGCGCGACTGCGGACTGATGGAAGAAACGCTCTTGATAATTACAGCTGACCACGGTGAAGAACTTGATGAACACAAACTTTGGTATGATCACCACGGACTGTATCAGACTAATTGCCACATTCCGTTGATACTGCACTGCCCCGCGGTGATTCCAAAGGAGCAACGACTTGATGGGTTAGTATCACTAAAGGATATTGCGCCAACTGTTCTGGATTATGCAGGACAGCACGCGCTTGCAGAACGGGAAAATATGGAGGGAACAAGCCTTCGCACTTTGGTTGAAAACGGCAAAGATGACGGTTCAAGTGATGCGATCTACTTGACAGAATGCGGTTGGATGAGAAAACGTGGATGGCAGACGAAGAAGTGGAAACTGATTGTTGAAACCGGGGGCACTCCAGATGTATACAATACACCAGATGTTGAACTCTATGATCTTGAGGAAGACCCTGATGAGATTTACAATTTGGCTGAGGAAGCGGATGATATTGTGGCACAATTGAAAAACGATATGGATGATTTCTTGAAACGTCGATTATCTGAGATGGGATTGCCTGACCCAACAGTTGAACAGGAAATTACGATGCGACGCATTGGAGATAAATCTAAGGCGGTTCCACTACCTTAGTGGGTTTGGACTTTAAGTGTAACGAGGAATCGGACTCACAACCACAAGGGAAAAATGAAATTAATAATTAAATTTATGCATTCATGCATGATAAGAATAACGCCCCTTCTCATTCTTGTGACAATGGGGTTTGTTTTGAGTGGTTGCGCTGCGTTGCAAGAGGCACAGCAACGGAGAGATGAAAGGAATCGTCAAAAACAGCGACCTGACTTACTGATGCTTAAGCCTGTAGATGCCAATATTAATATTGATACCGAAGCACTGCGCGGTGAAAGTGATCACTATATTCTTACTTTCGCTGAAGATTTACTTGTCCAAAATAAGTTTAATCAACCTGAGGAACGAGAAGTCTTCGTAAATAGTGCACTCGGCTATATGGAAAGTCTTTATGCTGCAATGTACGATATTTTCGGTTTTAAACCGAAGCATAAAATTCACGTAAAATTACATCACCTATATGAGGGCGGTAGAATGGATGCGACAACGGGATCATACATTAGTTATAAAATTTATCGTGGTGAAGTTTCACAAAGCATTAGTAGCATTGAGATGGATTTCCCAATATCAATGTATGAATCACATGGGACACGGGTACATGAGTTGACACATGCGTTCACGAATATTTATTTTCTCCCCGTCTGGTTTTCTGAAGGCATTGCTGTCCTAATGCAGGCAGAGTATGCAAGAGACCGTTCACATCCAAAATTCGATAGCCTTGAACGTCACTTAAAACTCAATCGTGATGGCGTCAACCAGTTGGAAGGTTGGCGCGGACATGGTGATCAAGATGGAACTTCATTGTCCTCTTGGCGATATAGTTATGCCTACACCGTCGTATCAGAACTCCGAAAAAGGTACGGGCATGATTTTTATATTCGGGTTTTTGAATTAATGAGTAAAGATTCACTCTATAAGAAACTTGTGGGTAGAATGTCAACGAGTTTTGTCGTTTACTATTTCAGTCAAGCGGCTGGCGAAGACTTGGTGCCATTTTTTGAAAAATTGCAATTTAAAGTCAAAAAATTAGAGAAAGCTGATATTCTTAAAGAGATTGAACAAACAAAAGACCTGATTCGGAGGAGAAATTGATGTTTACAGAAAAAAATAGACGTTCTCAATATTTTGCATTACTCTCGCTATTCGCACTGGTTTTCATTACAGCTTGTGTTATCGGTCAAAAATGGAGTGAAAACTATGCACTTATGGATGGTGCAAGGTCAAACGATCCCCAAATCATTGATGGAAATCTTAATACGTATGGAGTATCACAGATACTGCGGACCTCTGGAAGTTTCCTATTAGACGTGCATCTACCTACGGAGGCTATTGTTCTCCTGCCTGAGCAGAAAACTCTCTTTCGAGTTGAAATTCATTCTTCAAATCTGCAAGAATTTCAACTGATGGCGCGTAATTCGAAAGGAGGTTGGGATCAGATTCATGAACAAAAGAGCAGCAGAGAATCTGTTCTTGACATCCGTCTTAACCCCTCAGTTACGACGAATGCGATTAAATTAGTTGTACGGAAAACGTCAGATGATGCCGCGCAAAAACGCAAGAACTTAAAGCTTGAAAGGGAAAATCAGGTTACACCGGATGGAAAAGTTCGCCGTGGTCAACAGGTATACAAAATCTACGGTCCCATAAAGGCACCCGCAAAAATTGCGGAAATAAAGTTGTTCGGTTACACTGACTAAACACCGTGATGTATTGAATGCAATCCAATCGGTTACAAAAATTCTTTGACCGATATGTCGGTATTCCAATCTGCATATTGTTGTCCCTAATAAACCTTGTTATAACTTTTCTGGATAGAAAAGTTAAGCAACGAAACCGAGGATTGCGATCTCAAAGTAGCACCGACTCCCCTACAAACCCACCTAAAAAGATACTATTCATTCAACTCTCAGCGTTGGGTGACACGATCTTAGCGATTCCTACTGTTCGTGCATTGCGCCAAAGTTATCCGCACGCGGAGTTATCGTTTTTGACTTCACAGACGAATCTTTCATACTTGGAACGGTGCCCTTATATTGACCGGAAAATTCTGTTCCGTAATCCGCTTCATCAGTTAATTCGCATGCTACGTCGCGAGCATTTTGATTGGGTGATTGATCTGGAACATTGGTCTCGTTTTAGCGTGCTCCTTGCTTATGCGACGGGTGCGTCTCGTCTTATCGGATTCAGTACTGCACACCAATACCGACACTATCTGTTTACAGACATCGTCCTGCACATCCCCGGAAAGCATGAAGTGCTTAATTTTCTAAGTATCGCACATGAATTGGGATGCGATGTTGAGAATACAGATCTGTCAGTTTGGATTGGAGAAACGGAACAAGAATGGTGCGATAATTTGTTAGAACAGATTGGTTCTTCCGATCTGCTGATTGTGATGCATCCGGAAGCAGGACGACGTGGTGAGCCGCGTCGGCGGTGGTCCAAAGAACATTATGTGGCGTTGTCGGATACTTTGTCAGCACATTACGGTGCATGCATTGTTTTGACAGGGGCACCAGATGAAGTAGCAGTATCGCAGTGGATTGCAGAACAGACAAAGTGCAAGGTGATTTGTCTTGCGGGGCAAACTAAGGTGAATCAACTTGCAGCGTTATTTGCTCGGGCAGATCTGGTTATTTGTGGGAATTGTGGACCGATGCATCTTGCGGCAGCGGCGGGAACACCGATTATCGCGATTCACGGACCAACGAATTCTGCCCAGTGGGGTCCGTGGACTGACAAAGCAACATGTCTTGAGGCAACTTTACCATGTAGTCCATGTCTTAATTTGGGGTTTGAATATGCGTGTCAGGCATTACCAGATGGGACATCACCTTGTATGCATACGATTTCTGTAGAGAAGGTTTTGCATGCATGTAAGGTGTATTTTGCCCAAAAATAAGCGAATGCAATGGAAACGGGCGAATTGAATATCCGCCCGTTTTCTTTTACGAGATTCTTCTCATAAACCCTACCCACAGGTTGAACCTGCTTACTATTTATGAGAATATCTCCAGAATTAGTACATGTCACCACCGGGAGGCATGGGAGGCATTGGTGCTTCCTTCTCAGGAATCTCAGCGATCAGCGTTTCGGTGGTAATCATCAATGCTGCGATACTGGCTGCGTTTTGAAGGGCGAACCGAACGACCTTAGTTGGGTCGAGGATACCTGCTTCAAACATATCAGTGAAACGCTCTTCATGTGCGTCATAGCCGATATTTTCGCTTTCTTCTTTAACTCTTGCGAGAATGACAGAGTCTTCCTTGCCAGCATTTTTGACGATATGGCGAAGTGGATCTTCAAGCGCGCGAGAAACTATAGAAACACCAACTTGCTCGGTAGCATCATCAAGCTCGAGTTCGGCAAGCGCGGTTTGTGCCCTAACAAGAGCAACACCACCACCGACAACAATGCCTTCTTCAACTGCGGCGCGTGTGGCGTGCATAGCGTCTTCAACGCGTGCCTTTTTCTCTTTCATTTCAACTTCGGTTGCTGCACCAACATTAATGACTGCGACACCACCAGCGAGTTTTGCAAGACGTTCCTGCAATTTTTCACGGTCGTAATCGGAAGTAGTGTCTTCAATCTGACGACGGATCTGTTCTATCCGTCCTTGAATTGATTCAGTACTGCCTGCGCCTTCAACAATAGTGGTGTTATCTTTGTCAATAACAATACGTTTGGCACTGCCAAGATCGTTTGCGGTGACGTTTTCAAGTTTGATGCCGAGGTCTTCAGAGATGACGCGTCCATTTGTCAGGACTGCGATATCTTCAAGCATGGATTTCCGGCGATCACCGTAGCCAGGAGCCTTGACGGCGGCACAACGGAGCGCACCGCGAATCTTGTTAACAACGGTAGTTGCGAGTGCTTCGCCTTCAACATCTTCTGCGATAATCAGCAGCGGTTTACCTTGTTGTGCGACCTGTTCAAGAACAGGGACAAGGTCTTTCATGGTGCTAACTTTCTTTTCGTGAATTAAGATCACAGCGTCTTCCAAAACCGCTTCCATTCGATCTGCATCCGTAACGAAATAGGGTGATAAGTAACCTCTGTCGAACTGCATTCCTTCAACAACATCAAGGTTTGTATCAAGGCTTTTTGCCTCTTCAACAGTGATGACGCCATCTTTTCCGACTTTATCCATAGCATCGGCAATGAGATCACCAATAGCATTATCGTTGTTAGCGGAAATAGCAGCGACTTGTGCGATTTCCGTTTTCTCCGAAACTTCTTTGCTGCGTCCTTGGATAGATGCGACGACTTTCTTGACTGCTTTTTCAATACCGCGTTTGAGAGCCATCGGGTTATGTCCTGCGGCAACGTTTTTCAAGCCTTCACGGTATATAGACTGTGCCAAAATGGTAGCTGTCGTTGTTCCATCACCAGCGACATCACTCGTTTTAGACGCAACCTCTTTAACCATTTGTGCCCCCATATTCTCATAGGGGTCTTCTAATTCAATTTCCTTTGCTACCGTCACACCATCTTTAGTGATGGTCGGAGCCCCGAATTTCTTATCAAGAACGACGTTGCGTCCTTTCGGACCAAGTGTGACTTTTACGGCTTCTGCCAACTTGTCAACACCCCGCTTGATAGCATTCCGAGCTTCTTCATCAAACACTAACTGTTTTGCTGCCATGTTTGTAACTCCTTACTTAATTTAGTTAACCTTGGCTAAGATATCATCTTCACGCAAGATGAGAAATTCAATATTATCGTAAGTAACTTCGGTGCCGCCATATTTTGCGAACAAGACTTTATCGCCGACCTCAACATCAACGTCTTGTCGTTCTCCGTTATCAAGCATACGACCTTTGCCGACTGCAACAACTTCACCTTCTTGAGGTTTCTCTTTAGCGGTATCTGGGATGATTATCCCGCCACTGGTCTTCTGAGCGTCCTCTTCAGAACGTTTGACGAGGATTCGATCGCCAAGGGGTACAAGTGCCATATCTTCTATTCCCTCCTAATGGGTAATATAGTTTATCGGGTATTATCAAACCCGAATCGAATAATACTTCATTATACGCTATTATTTATAGCAAGATGTGTGCCAATTCGGAAGAATGTAGACGTACCCACAATTAGCGCGTTTTTATCTATTTCGAAAAGCATAAAATCGTGACAATTTGTCAACATTAACAGTGTCCACAGTGACAAGTGTGCCATTTTGACATAGTTAATTTGGTGATAAATTGTCTGAACCAAGATTATAGGTTTTTCAGGATAAGAGGCGATTCTATAGCCACAATCAAAATTTCCTTGCTAATTAAGTATAGAATTTGTTATATTAATTAAAAGTGCTTAATTATGTGTTACTATAGTTTGGACAATTTTAAGTTTTGGACAATTTTAAGTTTTTTAGAGACAAAAAGCAGAAAAGAGGGTATCCTTTCAATATATATTTTTCTAAAAGGATAATTAAAATGGACCCTCTTCTCCGCTTATATTCTATGTTATCAGAATATCAACACCACTTCAAGTATAAAAACTTCGACCATTTTCGCACTTTTGTCTTGGGTTTGATAAATACCCCGCATCGTGGCACCATGACACAGATATATCTATCAACAGAACAATCAACAACGTATTGGCCACTTCCGAAGTTTCTCTCTCGTAGCGTATGGAGTGTTGATAAAGTCACATCAGTATTGACACAACAAGTTCAATCCGTTTTCAATAAAGGTGTCTATGTCTATGATGAAACCCATTCTACGACTGATGGTCTTCAGCAATATGGCACGCATTTCTTCAGAAACACGCGGTATAACAAACGCAACAAGAACCAATCGAAGTTCCATCACGGACACGAGTTCGGTGCTATCGGTTGGCTCTGTGAAACACCACAAGGGGTGCGTCTGTTTCCGTTAGCTGCTCGGGTGATGTGTCCGGGCAAAAAACGGGATAGCAGTCTTGCGGTGCTCAAGCGTATCTGTGCTCAGATGCCTGCGGGTCTGATCGTATTTGACAGAGGCTTTAATAGACGCAAGGTGTTTACACAAATCCTTTCACAAGGACACCACTTACTCTGTCGCACAAAGTCAAATGCTGTGTTCTATTATATACCCAAGCCACCCAAGCAACAGGGACAAGGTAGACCGAAACGTTATGGCGGTCGTGTGCATCTACCCTATCTGCAGTATAGAGATATCATCGTGAAAAACAAGACCCTTTCTGTCGCAGATAAAGTCGTGCGGACAAAGATGTGTCCGGTGGATGTCCGGCTCGTTGTGATACGCACACGCCCAAAGAAGTCTAAACCCTATCGCTATTTTTGTTTATTCACTTCCGACTTAGAACGTCCGGTAGCCGAGTTGATCCAACACTATAGAAATCGGTGGCAGATTGAAACCGCATTTCGAGATGTCAAACAGAACTTCGGTTTTGATACATATCAACTCCGAAAACGCAAGAGTTTGAACCGGTTTGCTCAACTCAGCTTTGTCGCAGCAACTCTCACACAACTCATTTTCACAAAGACAACGACCAACACGGCATCGGAAACGAATATAGACGAGGTGCCTCTTGACTTAGAAGACGTGCTGCTGGCACTAAATAGGCATTGGTATAAAGCCAAATATCTGACACGCGGGTTGATGACCGCTTATTTGCAACGATGTTTCCAACAACAATGTTTTTCTACGAGTTACGAGCCGAGACAAAACTCAAAGAAAAATCTAAAGATAGTTGAAGATTCTACATGAAAATGAGCAGATGGACATATTTGGACGATAATCGCAAAAATAGTATCCAAAATGTAGTGATTTCTAACAGAATTCAGAGATGTAAGAGTGTTTACAAAACAAATCTAACACCTGATCGGAAGTCCTAACGGATGAAATTGTCCAAACTATAGTATGTGTTAACAGGGCATCAGTTCTTCGTTTTTTCAAACTTTTTTGTGAAAACGTGGTCTAATTCATCAGGATATGATCGGAAACTTTTCTGGTAAAAATATCCATAGCAGGAACTTGTGTTACGTTTTGGGGTGACTCCTCAATAGATAAACAGGTTTTATGATCTCAGGATTTGCCATAGACAAAGGTAAAACTGAAAGAGAGTTGGCAAAACCTCATTGATCTCGTCGTTAATCCGCGTGCCACATTTGAACGTCTTAAGTCCAGTCCGAAGTGGGTGGTAACGTTTGTCGTCTTTTGTCTTTTTTCTCTTATTTTGGGATGGGCACATGCACCATATACACAAAAAATACTTCAACAAAACGCTGCGAATCAATTTGAATTTAACCAATCTATATCCTTAGTATCTCTTATTATCAGTGCGCTTATTATTGCGGTTCTTTGGGATATTATACTGAGTCCTATACTCACCATAGTTGCAAGAGTTTTCAAGATAGATAGTGGACTAAAATTTGGACATATCTATGCAGGCATGGTGCACGCTTCCCTGATTCGCACCTTAGTCTTTTTAGTAGATGTAGGTGTCCTGCCACTGTTTAAAAGTGTTGAAGACGTTCAGAAAATAATTGATGTCAGAATCATACCGGGGTTACATCTCCTTGTTGGTTCAAGTGAAAATACGTTTCTGCTGATCTTTTTGAGTTATGTAAACCTCTTAAGTATATGGTATATCGTTATTATCGCAATTGCTATTGCTACTTTAGCAAATGTCAAGAGAACAACAGCATATTTTGCATCGATTATTATTTTTCTTATCAGGATAGTAGCTGAGACCTTATTTGTTATTGTCCATTTGCCTAATTAATATAGATTGGTACTGCAAAACATCTTTATTTAGAGTACACAAATATTGTAAGATACCCTCAATTTATCAGATTTTTCACTAAAATTCTTTCATATCATTTAATATAATTTGCGTGACAGATTTTCAACGACATATTGAGTAGTAGTTTCAATCGGATGCAAGAAAAGAAATAATAAAACATATTTAGACTGACGATTAACTTTGGAAATTGAACTAAAATCATATCTAAGGCAGATGTGAATAAGGAGAAAAGAATGAATACAAGAGAAGGTTACGCAGAATTACAAGCAAGGATATTAGATGCTCGACGTGTGTGGAAACGGAGTCTTTTCTGGACAGGATTTGCCATCGTACTGATTGGAGCCCTGGCAATTCTGATAGGAGGATCAATCGTTGATTGGCTGATGCCTCTTCCAAGTTATGTACGCATCGTGCTGCTGGTAGGAATTGTTGGCACTACCCTTTACCTACTATACAAATACCTGATCCAACCGTTACGAGCATCACTTACACTGAACGATGTTGCTCTTAATGTTGAACAGAGCCATCCAAATCTTGAGGATAGACTTGTGAGTGCTGTGCAATTCGGGGACCGCGAATCGGATGACCCAATTGAAGCACACATGCTCCAACGGTTGCTTGAGGATACCACGAAAAGAATAAAAGGTATTAATTTCAAAGCAACGGTTGACCATAGCCGAACCCGAAAATATGTCGGTATCGCAACTTTAGTCATTGCAGCGTGCGGCCTACTCTCTCTCCTATTTCCTACAGAAACCCAAACGAGTCTAATGCGAATACTTGTTCCGTGGGAAAAGACTGACCCGATTTTGACGACTAAGGTTATCGTTACACCCGGTGATGCGCGTATTCTGCGTGGAAAAAGCCTACCTATTGAAGTCACCGTCACTGGCAAGGATGCAGAAAAGGTTGTTTTAACGTATTATGACAAAGACACGCCACCTACTGCTGAAAACGAAGGTAGCAAACAAGAAATCAATATGTTGCAAAATCCAGAGGATAAGCGCGGATTTGCTTATGAAATTTTCAATATTGACACAGAAATAGAATACTATGTTGTAGCCAATGAAACGACATCTGAACGTTACACTGTTGAGGTTTTTGAAATGCCGCGGGTAGAAGATGTTTCTGTAACTTATACCTACTCTGAATATACGAAACTCAAGCAGGTTGTACAGCAAGGGAGTGGGGACATTCAAGCAGTCGTTGGCACGACAGCAGAAATCCGCCTTACTACTAATAAAGTTATTCAGAAAGCAACGTTCACCTTGCAAAATCCAGAATCGGCAGCTAATACTGAGGACAATGGCGAGGTTGAATCGGATCCGACGAATTCATCAGAAATGAACATCGCTGACGGTAACATTCTTACTAAGACCTTAGAAGTTAGTGAAAATGGGAAATACACCGTTGATCTTTTCTGTATTGATGAGTTCAAGAATGAAATACCGATTGAGTATACTATCAAAGCGATTCCAGATAATGCTCCTGAAGTAGTTATCAAAGAACCCGGACGCGATGTCAAAGTAACAAAACTGGAAGAGGTAAAAATCGTCGCTGAGGCTACGGATGACTATGGTGTTGAAAAGTTAAATTTGATGTATCGTATAGGCGCAGGTGAATTGAAGGAAATCGTTCTTGAATCTGTATCGTCAGATGTAAATGAGAAATCAGGCAAACATCTCCGATCCGGTACTTACACCTTCTATCTGGAGGAATTTGATATTGAGCCAGGGGAGGTAATCTCTTATTATGCTCACGCCGTTGACAATAACACGTTTTCAGGACCAGGTGAAGCGAGCAGTGAGATTTACTTCATTCAGGTTAAGCCCTTCAATCAGAGACTTGAAGACGGCGGTCAAGCCCAAGAAGGTATGCCAAGTCCACTTCCCGGGTTAATCGCTGTTCAGAAGCAGGTTATTCGGGAAACTTGGAAGCATATTAACGCGCAACCGGCGTCTGTTACAGAAGAATACAAATCTGCAGTCAAGAAAACTGGTGAGAAACAATCTGACGTAAAAGATAGAACACAACGTTTCACAGACGAGTTAAGCATAGCGATGCAAGAAGTGCAAGTTGCACCAGAAGTCATGATGAACCTTGAAGAGGCAATTGATAAAATGGGTGAGGCAACAGATAGTTTGAATGCTATCCAACCCGTGGAAGCAATGCCACCGGAACAAGCTGCACTTGAACTTCTCATTAAAGTAGATCTTGAAATACCCAAAATGTTGGTGCAGGCACGCGCAAGTCAACCCCAACTCGCTGAAAACTTTGAATTGGAAATGGAAGAGTTAGAAAGTGAGCTTGAGCAAGATCAAGAAGAACTTGAAGAACAATTGCAGGAAGAAACACAGCAGATGTTAGACCAGGCACGTGAAATGCTGGAACAACAACAGAATCTGAACCAACAGAGCCAAGAGTTGGGTAGAGAAAGCGAACCGTCTCCAAGCAACATGCAACAGAATAGCCAACAGCAGGGAGAATTATCTCAGCAAGCGCAACAGATGTCGCAACAACTCGGTCAAATGCAAGGTAATGCTCAAGGCACTCAACAACAACGCCTCAATCAAGCTGGGCAGGCAATGCAACAGGCAGGCGAACAGATGCAACAAGCCTCAACAGGTATGCAACAGCAGCAACCGCAGCAAAGTGCCGCTAAAGGTGAAAAGGCAGAAGAAAGGCTTGAAGAAGCAATTGAACAGCTTGAAAGAGCCGCCGCCGAATTTACTGATAATGCGCTAGAGAGAGCTGCGCAACAACTTCAGCAGTTGACTGAGGAACAATCTGAAGTACAACAGCAGACTCAGGAACTGAGAAATAGGTCTCAGCAATCTGGCATGCGTCCCGAAGATTATCGTCAAGCATCTGAACTCGCAAATCAACAACGTCAACTTCAACGAGACTTAGAGTCGCTTGAAGAAAATTTGAACAATCTTCAGGAACAACTCAATGAGGACAATCCGGATGCTGCCGAAAATGTTGAAGACGCTTCTCAGAGACTCGCAGAAGAGCAGACCTCGGAAGATATGGCAACGGCGCAACGGGCGTTGCAATGGCGGAGTTTACAATCTGCGGACCTGAATCAGCAAGAGGTGATTGAGGCTCTTGAACAAGCACAAGCCGATCTTCAACAGGCAAGAGCCAATATGGCACAAACTGAAGAGGAACAACTTGAAGCTACCCTCGAACAACTTCAGAGTTTTGAAGAACAGATGCAGGATATACAACGTGAACTTGAGGGGCAAGAGGGACAAGAGCAGACCGAGGCACAACAACAACGAGAACAGCAACTTGCTGAGCAACAACAGCAACTTGAAGAGCGGATGCAACAGGCACAGCAGGCTATGCAGAATGCTCAGGAAGGGCAACAACCCGGACAAGAAGGACAACAGCCCGGACAGGAAGGGCAACAACCCGGACAAGGCGAAAACGAAACTGAAGTCGCGCGCGGTGGGGCAGAATCCAATCGTGAAATCAAGGAATTATGGCTTGAAATGCTTGATACGATGCAATCTCGTCCATCAAAACGTTCACGACCTTTCCCCAACTACGAATTCGCCATTCGTGACCTGAGAAAACTTGAGGAAGCTTTAGAAAAACGTCTCAATTTGCTTCAAGAAAAGAAACAGTTAACACAGGTGGCGAAGGAAGATGTTCCACCTGAATATCGTAGGCTCGTTGATAACTACTATGAATCTTTAGCGAAGTAGGTAGGTTTTAACTTTAAACTTCATTAACCTACCGCAAAAAGGAGGTGAGTGCTAAGTAGTCAAAACACAGATTTACCTTGATAAATGCATATTTAGATATTTCAAGCGATAAACGATAGGCGTTTTAGGGGTTCAATTCCCCTATGTCGCATACAGTTGTCTGTGTCCGGATCGAACACACCTAACAACAACCAAGTTGGGAAACGACTGTAAAGGTTTCATTCATGAGTGAGACGAACCCTGACAATGTGAGGACACTCGGCGTAGAAAAAGCGTTAGTGTTTACGGAAACCCTAACTTTGACGGTTCTTCCACCTGCTTAGGCGGGTGCTAATCGGGAATTGTATGCGTTTGTATACAATTACCCAGGTTTAAAGGAACAGGATATCTATGTCACAACCTTTTATTGTTAAGCCCGGTAACAGTATTCATCTAAAAGGGGTGGAAAAAGGTTGCAATCCCGAACGCACCCCAGAATATACGGGGGCTTACCGAAAAAAAAGTGAAACGAAAAAACCCTTGAAAAAACTACATAAAAAGATGCTCAAACTTCAGGAGCTGCTTTACGCTGAAAGTCAACATGCACTTCTAATCATCTTGCAAGGCATGGATACCTGCGGAAAGGATGGCACTATTCGGAAGGTAATGTCTGGCATTAACGTGCAAGGTTGTGATGTGGTTAACTTCAAAGTTCCAACAGTAGATGAGGTTTCTCGTGATTTTTTGTGGCGCGCACACAAAGCCGTTCCGCAGCGGGGAAAGATCGGGATTTTCAACCGTTCACATTATGAAGATGTGCTTGTTGTCCGAGTGCATGATCTTGTGCCAGAATCGGCTTGGCAACAACGTTATCAACAGATTAACGACTTTGAAAAAATGTTGATAGAAAATGGAACGATTGTCCTCAAATTTTTCTTACACATCTCAAAGGACGAACAGAAAGAACGGCTTGAATCCCGGCTCAATGACCCTTCAAAACATTGGAAAATTACCGAAGCGGATATCCATGAACGTGCCTACTGGGATGATTACATGCAAGCTTATGAAACAGTCCTTCAAAAATGTAGTACCGATTGGGCACCTTGGTATATAATCCCCGCGAACAAGAAGTGGTATCGTAACCTTGTCATCACCGAACGCATTGTTGAAACGCTTGAGAATTTGGATATGAAATTCCCTGAACCCAATTCTGATATTTCAAACCTTTTCGTTGAATAAACAGAAATGGAAGACAAGTTATCGAACTTCAATCTCTTGAGTTATTATTATAATGACTTGTGCTAGTTACGTAATAGTTTTGTTGTTTTTCACAGTTGTTCATATTCTGTCCGAGCGATCTCCGAATCGCGATACTCTGTCGGGGATCGGAATTCCCTCATACCTTTGAATGGGGTCGTGAATTGAAAAAGTTGCGGAATTCAAATCCAAACGAGACAAACATGTGAAAGATAAATATACCAAATGTTAACTAGCACAACGCGTTATTATAGAATCGTAGAATTTGAAACAACAAGGAACATTTGATGCTTTCAACTGAACAGTTAAAGCAATTTGAGGAAGAAGGCTATCTGCTACTTTCCGGTTTAATACCGAATGAGACTATCGTCCAAGCAGAACAAGCAATGTGGCATTCGATGGGAATGGATGCAGAAGACCCTGACTCATGGGAACATATCAAACGTCCATTTCTCACCGGTTTTTATATAGAGAATATGGCAAACGAAAAGCGCATTGAGCTTTTCGGCATAACACATCCAGATATATTGACGTGTTGCACGCCAGATTATCTCACCGTCCTCAACCAACTCGCTGAAAGATATCCGACAATTCCACATTGTAAAAGTCAACATCCAGATGGTATCTGGGCGATGAATCAATTTCCTATATCTGATGAGTGGAGAATACCTTCCCCTCACCTTGATGGATACTCCAGGGATTTACGGTTGGATCCGGGCTCTTTTCGAGCATCCAGTTTAACTTATCTCACCGATGCCAATTCTCATCAAGGGACAACAGTGATATGGCCCGAAGGTCCACAACGGATTCGAGAGTTCCGCCAAAAGAATCCAAATTTTTCTAACCATATTCGCGACATGCGCGTACAGTTTCCACAGTTGGATTTGGGTGAACCGATGGAAGTTGTTGCTAAGCAAGGCGATGTCCTATTATTCCACCATCTATTGCCGCATTCTGGAACGATAAATGCTGGTACTTCTCCACGTTTTGCGATCCGATTTATGTGTCTCTGTCGCACCTGTCATTCTTGGCAGAAAAGAGGGGAGTGGAATATCTGGATGCCTTAGAAAACTTCGTTCCGGCATTATGTTATAGTGAAAATGAAAACAAGTAGACATCTACTGGCAGGCGCGCTTTGTCCGCGCGCTAATCAAAATATTTCGTTAATTGTCAAATATACGTATGAATCAAATTTCTTGCAGCTAGTACTGTGTCCACTTAAATTTTATGGGTAAAGGTCGCGATTCGGAGATCGCTCCTACAGAAATGTTGCGTCCTGTAGGAGGGAACTCCGATTCCCAACTATTGTCACGACGCACAATTTGAAAATGGACATAGCATTTGCAGCTAGTACGTTCAGTCAATGTAATTGTAACCATCTCACCTAAATACAACTAATATCAAATTAACGGGATTTATCTCACTTTTCTTGGTATTAGATGCGGTTAGAAACCGCACCTACCGAGTGGGATCAAGTTAATTTGGTATAACTTAACAAAAAGTTCGCGAACCTTAGAAAAATTGCAATCAAGGAGAAAAAAATGAATCGAAACCGATACATAAAGTCAGAATTTATAGGGAAGGTAACTACTTATCTTTTCCTACAATTCACATTAGTTATAGCACTTGTCTTTAGCCTATTTTTGGTGCAATCCGTAATAGCACAAGAGATTTTAGTGCAAACCGGATTTGAAGAATTCACACTCGGTGCACCGCCAACAGATTGGGCAGTCCAAGGCGATCAGTTTCAAGTAACAGATGATACTGTCAAAACCGATAATAAATCGCTTGGAATCTTAGGTGGGGCAAATGATGAGCGGGTTGGCGTTGCCATTGAAACGGAAAATCCCGTCATCTCTGTTGAATTTTGGGTATATATCAAGGGTGCTGGTCGTTCTTTTAATCTAAAAGTTGTCTCTTCTGATGACATTACACAAAACGATGGCGGCGTTTATATGAATTGGAATGAAAACGCTGTTCGTTTATACAATGGTTCCGCTTGGGCACCGATTGACGACTTCCCATTTGAAACTTGGAAATATGTTCGTGTTGTCGCTGATGTCAGTAAAAGCGAATTTGATTACTATGTCGGAGATGATAGGGACGGAGCTTTGGCGGCTGAACCCAAAACAGGACTTGCTTTTCGGAATGCTGCCACAAACCCAGTCGCGAAGTGGGTTGTTTTTCACGTTTATTCAACAGTCGCGCAAGGCTTCGTGGATGATTTGCTTGTTTATGAAGGCGGAGAACCACTCAACCTTACGCTTACCCCCGTGAAACCGCGTGGAAAACTTGCCACGTTCTGGGGACAGGTCAAGAAACATTCCTCGTTTCGATAAAAGTGGTCCCCGTCGTGAGTAGTAATCTTTAGTAACGACTTCCTGCTATAGGAAGTCGTTTTCTTCAAGGAGAAAATAATGAACCAAAATCAATGCTGCATCAAGTTAGAATCAGGAACTACGAGAACTACTCAACTTTTTATGCGAATCACGTTAGTTGCAGCACTTGTTTCCAGCCTCGTTTTAGCGCAAACAGCAATTGCCCAAGAAATCTTAGTCCAAACAGGATTTGAGGAATTTACACTCGGTAAACCACCAAATGATTGGGAAGCGGTAGGAGACAAGTTTGAAGTTACAAATGAGATCGTCAAAACCGATAAAAAATCGCTTGGTATCTTAGGGGGTGCTAACGATGAGCGGGTTAGCGTTGCTATAGAAACTGAAAATCCAATCATTTCTGTCGAATTTTGGGTTTACATTACTGGGGGTGGTCGTTCTTTTAATCTTAGAGTTATGTCAGCTGATGACACTCGGATAAATGATGGCGGGGTTTACCTCAATTGGGATGCGAACGCAGTCAGACTCTACGACGGTGCTGCATGGGTGCCTATTGACGGTTTTGATACCGATACATGGAGATACGTTCGTGTTGTCGCCGATGTAGACAAAAGCGAATTTGAATTCTATGCCGGTGACGACAGAGACGATGCTCTAAAGGCTAAAGGTGAAAAAGGACTACCTTTTCGGAATGCTGCCCAAAATCCTGTTGCTAAGTGGGTTTCTTTCCATGTTTATACAATTGCTGCCCCCGGATACGTAGATGATTTACTTGTCTATGAGGGTGATGAGCCGCTAAACCTTGCAGTTGACCCGAATGGAAAACTCGCTACCGTTTGGGGGCATATCAAAAGACATTCCTCATTTCAGTAGGAGTTACAATTCTAATACCCAATTAACCCGATTTGTAGCGCGAGGTCCCCGTGCCTTGCAATGCTGACTTTATCGGAAAACTTCGAATCAAGTTAATTTGGTATAACCTCTGGGATAATGTGTTCATTGAAAAGATGTAAGGAGTTTAATATGGATAACGAAACAGTTCATCTAACGCCTGCCCAACGGTTACACTTTGACATTTACGGTTTCGTGTTGTTGGAGAACGTTTTGACCACCGACGAAATTGATCGGATGAAAGATGCTTTATACAGAATCAAAGCGGATAAAGACCTTGATAGTAAAAGAGTCTATCTGAATTGGCGAGGTGAACATCACGCGCACATGGGAAACCTTGTTGAGTATGATCCGGCACTATTAGAATATGCAGCACACCGTAAACTTGTCCCACTTGTTGAGGAAATTGTTGGTGGGGCAGTCCGTCTTGAGGAAACTGAAGCCATTATCAACAAGCGAAACGCAGAGGCTGATTTAGATGAACTTTTCAAACGTCGTTACAACCCCACCGGTTTTCATCGTGGCACGCAACACGGTTGGGGTACCTATATGGAACAAGATAAGTTCCACTGCATATTTGTCAAGACGCTTGCATGCCTAACTGATGTCGGTCCCGATGATGGCGGAACTTGCGTAATACCGGGTAGTCACCGCTTGACGTGGAAACAGAAAGAGATGATCCAAGCAGCACTGTCTGATGACAAACTCATCTATCAAGTTGAAGCGTCAGCCGGTTCTGTCCTGCTTTTTGCGGAGGCTCTCATTCACAGCACAACTGCCATTCGTAGCGATAAAGAACGGGTGATTCTCATCGCAGGCTATACCCCACCGATGGTTCGTGAGTGGCCTGGCAACGAGGTCAGTCCAGAATTTGTTGAAACACTTCCCAAAGAAATTCGTCCGCTTATCTCTGGCAGTGACAGTTGGCACTGGAAACGGCGGTATTAATAACCTAACCTCGGCAGGAACGGCTAGGAACCACACTATAGGCGTCAATTTAGCAGTTTCCAACTACGGTAGGTGCGGTTTCATAACAGCACCTTTTGTATCAACATCTCAAATAACGCACAGGACGAGAATATCTGCGTTCGTAGTCGCGCAATTCATTGCGCCTCTTTTCTTTCAATATAAGAGGCGCAATGAATTGCGCGACTACAAACGAGTTCTTTCCTTAATTTAGCGGTTCCCAACCCGGTAGGTGCGGTTTCCTAACCGCACCATAGGCGTCAATTTAAGGAAATAAACCTATATTTGGATATCTTAGCCCCAGCGGGGCGGAATGTGTATAGACCACGATCCATACCAAACTCAAGCCCCAGCGGGGCGAAAGGTGTATATGGGCACATGTTGTCAGACACCTGTCACCCCGCTGGGGTTCAAGAGACTGTTGGACACCGTTTTCTATATACCTGTCGCACCGCTGGTGCTAAGATGTGACTTACCAAAGCCTCGGAGAGGCGAAAGGTGTATCAGACGCACTAACGTTACGCACTAAATTGACGCTTATGGTGCGGTTTCCTAACCGCACCATAAGCGTCAATTTAAGAAAATGTCTGCGTTTTATAAACACCTCTCAATAACCATGAGGACTGAGATTGTCTTATATTTAGTCCCGTAGGGACGATATGTTTATAGTACCTCGTCCCGCAAACCCATCTCTTCAGCTCCGTAGGAGCGAAATGTGTATAACGTCTTATATAAACATTCCGCTCCTACGGAGCTCTAAGAGATTAAGGACATCGTTTTATATAAACATTGCGCCCCTACGGGACTAAAGAGAATTCTCATATTTGAAAAACCACTAAATTGACGCCTATGGTGCGGTTTCCTAACCGCACCGATAGATTGGAATCAAGTTAATTTAGTCCAAGAGGCGCGTGAATTGCGATTAAACGCGTTTTTTGTTATTGACACTTATGGTGAGATTTGCCTTACTCGCAGTTTTATGCGCCCGAAGTTCGCGGCATCGGCAGCACTTCTTTCCCCATTTCTGCAAACAGCAGTTTCATCACCAATTCCGCCTTCAATTCCGCGTGTTCAGATGAATTCCAGAGATTGTTGATTTCCCCCGGATCCTCGTGCATGTCAAATAACTCTCCATACTCGCGATTGTAATAAACAGTAAGTTTATACCTGTCATCAACGTAGGTTTTAACGTGGATAGTCGTTGGTTCATGATGGTTTTCCACGATAATATGATCGCGTGCTTGCATCTCCTGACCATACCAGACCGGTGTCTGATCTACCCCTGTCATCTGAAATGGAATATCAATTCCGGCTGCACTGAGGAACGAAGGTGCTAAATCCACTAAAGTCTGCAGCGCATCAGAATGTTCTCCAGCAGGTACAACGCCTGGATACCGTACGATAAACGGCACTTTGATTACGTCTTCGTAATGGAACGCGCCCTTTGCGATGAGTCCGTGCTGCCCATAAAAATGTCCATGGTCAGAGGTGAAGACAACCAACGTGTTATCAGCGAGTCCAAGTTCATCAAGTTTTCCCAAGATTTTGCCGATATACTTATCCATCAGACTCACCATGCCGTAATAGACAGCAATATCTTTAGCGAGTTCATCCCGATCCCGTAAATGTGATCTGTATCCGTGGATACCCTTACCACTTTCGCGCCATTCGGAGAAATCCGGTTTTTGCTGCTGCGTCATTTGGAAATGTATAGGATTTTTGTCATGCTCACCTTCTGTTACAGATGGCACCGTCAAAGCATCAGGGTCATACATCGTATCCCACGGTTCTGGGACAAGATATTTCGGATGTGGATCAAAGAAACTTGCCCATAGGAAAAAGTTCTCGTCATTTTGCTGATAGGTTTCCATGAGTGCGTTCGTTCGTTCAGCAATCCAAGTATCGTAATGGTATTCTTCAGGAATGGGCCACTTGTGATATTGTCTTTTAGCGTTTCCTGTAGGTGGTGCATAATAATCACGCCAATTTGTTAAGCCCTTTTCCTCCATCCAGATAGCATAGTGCTGCCCGACGTGTGCTTCATCGGCGTGGTTACGCGCCAGTTCAACATGCTCAAAACCATAAAACGGGTCATTAAAGTTTCGCCAAAAATCTAAGTCTTGCAGAATAGGATAGGATTCCAGAGAAGGGAATTCGTCTGTTCCGTGCAAGGGTTGGAAGTGCGCCTTTCCGACCAAAGTAGTGCGATAGCCTGCGTCTGTAAAATCTTCACCGACGGTATGTTCATCTTCCAATAGTTTTGTTCCGAGAGACCAAGCACCGTGTTGGCTTGGATATTTTCCTGTAATGATAGATGCACGTGTCGGTGTGCAGGTCGGGTTCGGACAATAGGCTCTTTGGAAGAGTGTGCCATCTTGTGCTAATGTATCTAAGTGTGGCGTCTGAATTTCGGGGTTAAGGCACCCTAATGTGTTCCAATGTTGTTGGTCGCTTGTGATAAGTAAGATATTTGGTCGGTTTTTATTCATAAAACTTTCCTTTATGCCTTTCGTAAAATTAGTAAAAATTCGGACTTCATTCCTTCAGGATTCTTGTTTTTACGAGCACCAAACAATTGCCTTGTTTTTATCCTATCTTCATAGATTTTCTCGAACACGAACCCGCGTTCTGTAAAGTACTCCATCAATATACGCCATATTTCCACCTTGATACCATCAATTAGTGGGTTGCCAACGAAGATACAGGCGGTTGCGTTTGATTTCAGGCAATTCATAGAATTCTCAAGCGCGTTGATAGTGTGGCAAAAATAGGAATCTAAAAGATTGATGAGGTCATTTCGGGTAAGTGTCGTTCTTATCTTCTCTAATGTTTTTGTCTGAATTACCCTATCGGCTTTCCTGTAAGGTATTTCAAGTCGTGCTAAACTTCGGATTTCTTCCTCGGAATACCCTAACCAAAACAGGTCCATTTTTACAGTGCGGATGTATTCCTGCGCTTGGAGGTAAGGCGGTGATGTAATTATTGCATCACACTCACGCGCAATCTGATAGTCCGATGAATCGACACCACCTTTGCATTCAACCTGATTTTGGTGCTTAGGTGTTGCAGTTACAAAATCGTTGATGTCCCGCAACGTTTTCAGTGATAGACTGAAAACCATCTCTCGTAAGGTCTCTTCCCAATTTGACTTCAGTAGTTCTTCAATATAGCTTAACTTCCGTTTTGACCTGAATAATTTAGGTGTCCGATGTTCAGCATAAGAGAAGTGTTTACTTGCCTTCAGTAAAGCCGATTCTATAATCCGTGAATAAGGAGTCTGTTCACTGTCCTTGATAAACCCCCAATATTTTGATAGCACCTCCAACATTTCCGGCGGATACCAATAGTTTACATTTGACCATTCTGGAATATACCTCTGTGATGTATGCTGCGCCATGCTTTCTAATATCTGACATAATTGCGCTTTACGCAACCGTTCTGTGCCGAGATAGATTTTTAGCGGGATGATGTGATTTAAAAGCGGATTCAGATCGAGTAGCACAGCGTTTCGTTTGCACAAATAAGCCTCAAGTCCTACTGTTCCTGAACCGGCAAATGGATCAATAACCCAATCTTCTTCCTTTGTGAAAGTATTAATGGCATATCTGACAACTTGCGGAATAAACTTTGCGGGGTAATAGAAAATAGCGTGTGTCAAATATCCGGTGTCGCTAATTTCAGGGACTAACTCGCGGAAGGAAATTAATTCGCTCTCCGGTTGGGGTATTTTGGAAGTATGTTCCTCAGAAAAAAGCGATAAAGGTTGGTTCATCTGTTATATTGACTTCAGCATAAATTCCTGTGCATTCAAAGTTGTCTATTGTACAACAAGGTTTACGACGAGTTTACAATTCGCGGAGTTGATTTCTCGTCTCAACGAATTCCTATCTGCAGTAAATATCTTCCGTGCTTTATGCACTTTTATTCAAACAACACTGCTTATACTTCCGTCCACTTCCGCACGGACATGGTGAGTTTCGTCCAACTTTCTGTGCTGACGTGGAAGTGTTTTGAACCTTCAAATTATTACCACTACCCTCTGGTTGTCGCTTCTCACGCATCATCGGAATAATACTATTTGCTGGTCTACCCGCCTGTAGTGCAGAAGCCATCAATTTCATCGGTTCGTCAATGTGATTGAAAAAATGTTTATAGCCAGCACAGAGGTAGTTCAAGCCATCTTCTCCAGATGGAGTTTTGATAATTCGGTTTTTGGGACAACCACCATTGCAGACGAACTTCACTTCACAATTTCGGCAGTATTCCGGTAGTGTATCCCGTTTATCAGTGCCAAATTTACGTTGAAAAGGTGAATCCACCATGTCCGCTATTGAGGTCTCTTCAATGTTGCCGATGTGGTATTCAGGCGAGACGTAATGGTCGCAGGAATACAGATCGCCATTATGTTCAATCGCCATCGCATCACCACAAGTCTCATTGAAAATACAGAGACTTGGATTATAACCCATCCACGCTTCTAACGCGACATCAAAAATCTGGACAAAGATTTTACCGATGTCATTCACTACCCATTCATCAAAGATGGTGGATAGGAATTTGCCGTATTGCTTTGCAGTGACAGAACGCGGGGACACGTTTTTGCCATCAAAGTGTTCAACCGCAGGAATAAACTGCATAAACTCTACGTCGAGTCCTTTGAAATAGGAGTATACCTCCTTCGGATAATCAGCATTGTGATTATTGACAACGCAGAGTACATTATAGTCAACCTTATGTTCTTGCAATATCCGCAACCCGCGAATTACCTGATCTGATGTCGCACGACCGCGTTTGTCATAACGATATTTATCATGGATCTCCGGCGGTCCGTCAATACTTACCCCGATCAAAAACCTATTCTGTTTGAAAAATTGCCCCCATTCATCATCTAGTAGTGTAGCATTAGTTTGAAATGTATTTTGAATCCTCATACCGGTGCGCCTGTATTTTTGCTGATACCGGACTGCCTGTCGGAAAAAATCCACACCCATCAACGTCGGTTCGCCACCTTGCCACGCGAACGTGACTTCGTTGATCTGCTGTGCCTCAATATACTGCTTAACGTAGTTCTCTAAAGTATCGTCACCCATTCGGAAGGATTGAGTTTCTGGATATAGTTTCTCTTTTTCCAGATAAAAGCAGTATTCACAATCTAAATTGCAAATCGGTCCGATCGGCTTTGTCATCACATGAAAAGCGCGTGGGGCTTTGGGTTGAACCATTCGATTTACCTCCTGCTCTGAATTTGCGTTTAAGTATAGCACATTCAACATGAATCCACAAGAAAAAACTGGTTTAGCATTGCATTTGTGAGTACGACCATCAAGTGAATACTATAACAGGACTTACGCATTTCCTCTTAAAGTCCCCTTGATAAGGGGGATTTAGGGGGTTAAAAACACTGAAATAACGACTTTTTAACTCCAATATGTGCCTTTCTGCTCAATTTGCGTAAGTCCTGTATAATTCTTATTGATGAAAATATTTCTTGTAAAATATAAATAAATTGGTGTATTATTTATATTAGAAAAATAAATGGAATTCCTTTTGATGATTTAACTTCAATCTGAGATTCCTATTCTTTTAACATTTTGCGACCAATACTCATAAATCACCTTCAATAAGTATTGGATAGCAAATACAATATCACGGAGGAGTTAAAGTCAATAACCCCGCGCTAAAGCGTCGGGGAAACCTGTGCGAAGCGCATGCCAAGCGTCCACTCCACAAGTTAAACGGTTGACTAGACGATATATCGCGGGTCTTGTCGTGGCAGGCAACAAGATGTTACGGATGCTCCCCAAGTCTGTATCCTCTCTGATTCCGTGATGTCGATGGGGAAACCACATATACCGCGAGAGCGTGGGCTTATAGCCATTATCTTCTGGTAAAGACATCGTGTCAGGTCAAGTAAGCGAGTAGTGACAGTCTCACTGAACGAAGCAGCACAACTGAATCCAGACTCCCAGTGTGCAGGTGGAGATAAAACAGCACTCCCCTTTTGGGGACAAATTATAACTATAATAGGAGGCGGGCTTTCCTCTCCTGCCCAAAGGCGAGGAGTCTCCAGTCCGAAAATTTTGATGAAAATATTGAGTGCATGTTTAGTCTTACTTTTATGTGTTTGTGCTGTTTCATGGGCACTTGAGATGGACGACGATGCGATTGTTGGTGTCTGGCTCTTTGATGGTAATGCTGACGATTCATCTGGAAACAATAATAATGGGAAAATTAACGGAGATTTCAAATTTGAAGATGGTAAATTCGGTGAAGCTGTCGTCGCCAGCGGAGGCGGTAGCATTGATGTCCCTGATTCTGACAGCATTCTAAGCATCAAATCAGGTTTGACAATCGCTGCTTGGTTCCGTGTTGATGCCAATTCAGACACGGGTATCAGGAAAAACGGCGCGTATCTTCTTGAAGACCAATCAGATGGTGAAGTTGTTCCTAATGGTTTTTCCTTCAGGATATGGACCACGGCAATCTCGCCCGGATTATATGGGAAAACAGAATTGGAGCAGAAAAAGTGGTACCATCTCGTCGGGACGTACGATGGGGAAACTATGGAGTTGTACGTTGACGGTGAACCCGAAAGTGCCGAAGGTGTTTTGGATGACCAAAAGGCAGCATGGGAACCGAAGTGGAATGGCGAAATCGCCAATGGTTCACCACTTCAGCTCAAATTCGCTTCTGAGACGTATCACGGTGGCATTGACGAGATCGTTCTGCTCAGTCGTGCCCTTGAGCAAAAAGAGATTCAGCAACTGATGAACGGTTGGGACAATGCTTTTGATGTTGAACCCAAAGGAAAGTTGGCAACAACATGGTCAAGGTTAAAGTCTAACCGATAATCTTTCTGATGTGCGGAGACTCCTTACGAAGGCATCTCCGCACATCAAATCAAAATTCTCTGTTGTATGAACGCCCTCTTGTCGTGCCTAAAAAATCCCGTTCTCAATCTCACCAAACGCAATAATTTTCTTTATCTTCCCCGGTTGTGCCCAGTTACATTTTCCTGCCCCATTCAGTTGTCGTAACAACATCGGAATTATCGGATTCTCAAGGGCAGTCTTAATCCTATGCGCGTCATCTTCACACCAGCACGGAATAAACGCATGCATTGCCTGATTGCCTTGCCACATCTGCCCATCTATATCGCTCAACACTGTCGGGTTAAATTGGTTCTTCCCGTATGCCTCCCAAATCACTTTGTAAGGAGCAAACGAATATGGACCAACACCGAGCAATGCCCACCAATTTCCTCTATTCATAGTCGCTCGGAGAAGTGTCCCTTTACGATCTTGCAACTTCTTTTGGTAGTTCTGAAAATAGACGCTTAAAGTGTCATATTTTTCGACTTGATCCCGTGTTAGCGGTTTTCCTGTCTCCCGATGATACGGCAAGAGAATCCATTTTTGGGGTACCGATTCGTGTTGCCGCCATATCTCCTTTGTGGCAAGAGGAAACATAAACTCCCCAGGGAGATACGGAGGTTTGTGATCAAAAATAAAGACGTTATTCGCACCGCATGTATTCACACCCTGCCGAGGCTTTTGTTCAGATGTCAATCTTAATTCAACCGTTTCACCTGCATTAAGTTCATCAAGGTTTCGTACTATCCGCCACGGGTCAGAAGGATTTTTGAGCGGTAACGCCTTATGTTCAACCCATTCTCCATCTACCTCTTTGAAATATGAGATCGGAAAGTTCTGTTGGATATCACCTTGAAATTTTGCACAGCAGTAGGCAGTGCTAACACCTTCAAACACCTTAGTAGATGTAAATTCATAGACGGTTTCAACTGCAAAATTACGATTGGTTTCAGCAATACTTCGCGAGCGTCCAGTACTATAATTTCTAAATCCACCATGAGCCCCATCACCAAAAAAGAGAGATGTCGGAAGATAGAAACATCCTGTTCCGTTCTTTTTTAGCAGTTTCCCAAGAGCAACCTTCAACACTAGTGCTGCGATATCAACACGTGAAGAACCTAACAGCACCCGCTGCGTATTCTGTACAAGACCTTCTTGAATGAAATAAGGTTTTAGACGTGTTTTGTCCTCCGTAGGTAAGTCTCCGAAGTTTGCCCACGGCGGATTCCCAATGAGAATGTCATATTTTCCTTTATGTTCTTGGGTGATAATATCTTGGCAAAATATTTGATCGGTAGGAAAATCAACACCAAATTCTTGTCTGATGTTTTCTCTGAAATGTTCAAGATGTGAGTGGACCAACTCAATGAGTGTTAGACGGGATAAGCGTTCACGAGTAATAGATATTCCTTTTTTTCGAGCAATATGGAGCATTGCGAGTACGAATACACCTTGTCCTGCTGTAGGATCACAGATGTGTGCACCGTCAACCCATGCATCAAAAATATCCCACTTATTGATAAGCCATTCTGCCCATTTTAGTGGTGTAAATACTTGTCCAATCTGATTTTTCATTTCATAAGAGGATACCAACTATCGTTGCTTTTCGCAAGAAATAATTCCAAAATGGAATTCTAATTGACGATAGTTATGGAATCATGCTATGATTAAAATAGTTAGACATCATAGGTTCGATAATTCTCCTGTATCAATAAGAAAACACCTAAATCAATATTTTTCTTGTGTTGCTATAGTTTGGTAGTTTCTCGAAAATTACTGTATCCATAAAATTAAATATAAGTTGTCTAATAGGTTTAGCAACTTATCAGTCCCGCATAAAGTGGAAGTGCTAAAATTAGTTATGCGTATACAATTAATTCAACAGAAAGTTCCAATTGGAAGCCAAATCATACTTACGCTAAAAAATGACGAGAAAGTTTCAGGTCTTCTCACAGAAATTGGTCTTGATTATATAACTTTAGACTTAGCAAATCGTCAAAAAATAATTTTGGCGGACGC
This sequence comes from Candidatus Poribacteria bacterium, assembly GCA_965237835.1. GTDB lineage: Bacteria > Poribacteria > WGA-4E > WGA-4E > WGA-3G > MSPOR6. Next base: position 5,744,113 of record OZ250160.1, read on the forward strand.
AATTTTGATGTTTGACGTTCAGGGGCAGGATAATGAGGTTGAAGCATCTAACCCAACAGACACAATTCCAGATCAGGTTGAAGTATCTAACCCAACAGATGCTAGCACAGAATCAGCAGACACGGTTTTAGAGCAAGTTGAAACACCTGACTCTATAGATGCAGATCCAGAACAAGTCGAAACACCCGACTCTACAGATGCTGGTATAGACTCAACAGCACTTGTTGATTCTGAAGAACAAGCTTCTGAACAACTTGATGAAATTGAAAAACGGTTTAAAAATGAAATTGAGCGAGTGGAAGAGTTGCAAAGACTTCTTGAAACCGCGTTAGAACCTTGCAAACAGGTTACGTTTGAAGAGCAGGAACGTCTGTGCGTCCAACTTCGTAACCATTGTCAGGATCGGCTTAGAGAAATTGAGGAAAGTCCAACAAAACTACCTGTGGAAGATGTTTATCCTATTATTAAAATCATTCAGAAAAAAGTAGACGCATATCTTGAAGAACTTTACGAAACTTCAAAACCGCAACTGACGCTTAGACTCGCGGTAGAATCTTATACACCAGACACTGACCGAAAAATTGATATACATATTGCCGTAGAGAATGAGAGAGAACGTAGTCCTGCTGAGTCGTTAGAGTTAGTTATTGAGAAGAATCAAGCGTTTTTTGAGGTTCTGGAACCGAATATTAGGCAAGATGAATCATTACGTGGACCAGTCAATTCTGACTATTCGCTTGCGCGTAACTCTGGACGCTTTACAAACCCAAACATTTTCTTTATCCCTTTGTGCTCAGTATCGCACTCGTACAGAAGAACAAGTACAAACTCCAGTTCAGGATCTCTCCATCCGCCTTTATTCAGAAGATGAATTTGAGAAAATTGAAAACCCTTATGCTGCTTATGCTGAAGGTGGTATTGTTGGCGATACGAATATGTTTTTTGGGCGGGAAGAACTTATCCGAAACATTGCACAAGCCATTCAAGAATCTCAATTGCAGAGCAAATGTGTCTTGGTCTTTGGACAAAAAAGATCTGGAAAGTCTTCGGTGTTGTATCACCTAAAAGAGTTGCTCCAGGAAGATAGAGAACTTCTTATCCTTGATTTAGGAAACATGTCTACGCTTCTGGATCAACATGCCCAAACCTCACTCTTGCACCAATTTCTCAACGGTATTTTGAGAGCATTTGAACGTGCGATTCAGCGAAAACAACATGAGGGTTTAAGTCCCCTTGAACTTGCTATTCCTGGTAAAGAATTCTACGATCATCCCGCACCTCTGCAACTTTTTGAAGATACCTTTGTGAAACTAAAGGATTTGACTAACGAGCAAGCAGGCCAAGAAGATTGGCGTGGCACAAGGGTTGTCCTCCTGATAGATGAATTTCAGTACATCTATGACCCGATCATTGAAGGCAAAATTCCTGACTCGTTCATGAAAAATTGGAAAGCTTTGCTACAGGCGAATTACTTTAGTGCTGTGTTGGTAGGACAAGATGTGATGAAGAAGTTCAAACTCCGATTTCCCAATGAGTTCGGCACAGCGCAGGATGAGCGAGTCACCTATCTCAAGGAAGAAGATGCCCAGAAACTTATTGAGGAACCCATACGTATCGGGGGAACACAAGGCGAAAGTCGATACCGGGAACAAGCAATTGAACGTATTTTAGAACTCACTGCGGGCAGTCCATTCTATATTCAAATTATTTGCAACCGTCTCGTTGACTACATGAATGTTAAACATGCTGGACTGGTAACAGAGGCGGATGTAGAACAAGTCAAAAATGAACTAATACACGACGTAAATGCACTTGGCTTAGACAAATTTGATAATCTCATCAATTCGGGAGATACATCACCAGATGCTATTTCAGATGAAGATGCTCTAAAAGTTCTGAAAGTTATCGCTGACAATAGTAATAGGACAGATCCTTGTCATCGCGATCGAATCGTTTGCCAAACAAATTCACCAATTGATACAATTCTGGATGATCTTGTGAATCGGGATGTTGTTAAACGCCGCGATCAATCTTATCAAATTCAGGTTGGACTTTTCAAAGAGTGGCTTACTGTCAACGGATAAACGGAAAAAACATGAATCCATTTGCTAACTACGGTAGAATCGTCCATGGCAACCGTTTTATTGGGCGTAAGACAATTTTGAACAATATTGAAAACCGAATTATTCAGCCCGATAGTCCGGGGAATCTCGTTATCATTGGAATGCATCGCATCGGCAAAAGCAGCCTGGCGCACAAGGCAATCATTGAGCAAAAAGAAAACCTAACAAAGAAAGGGATTCTTCCGATTTGGATGGGGGTTGCTTCATACGATCTGTCCTCAGATTTCTTCCAAGCACTTGTAAAGAGATGTGTTCGAGAAATGAAGAGGTTAGATTGGTTATCAGACACGGTTCAAGACTTAGCTGACTACGCATTGGAAGCTGAAGATTCATGGGACGAAATTAAAGATTTTTTTATAGAAGTTAAAGAAATTGGGTATCGGATGCTCCTTATTCTTGATGAATTTGATCACGCGCGACATCTTTTCAAAGGAAACACGGCCTTTCAACGTTTACGAGAACTCGCTGATTACCCAGATTACGGGTTTTCCCTCGTCCTAACAGCTCGACGAAGCATTAGAGATATTGAGAGTCTAGCTGGATCTTCCTCTCCGTTTCATAACATCTTCCAGGTTCAACGTTTAGCAATGTTCAATGATGATGACTTAGCAACCTACTTTTCTAGATTTTCAGATATCGGGATATCAATATCTGATGAACAAAAAGAACGAGTATTATTCTACTGCGGAGCACATCCCTATCTCCTTGAAACGTTAGGTTGCGAAATTGTTGAAATGTTTCGTCGAAATCAAGAAATAGATGTAGATAAAGCTGCCGACACTATTAGCCAGTCTGTGTTTGGGCATTATGACGACATGATTCGGCTACTTCGCGAGGAAGAAACCCTTAATAAGCTGCTCCAAATTTTGTTCGGTCCTATTATTGATGTTAAACCAACTGATGTAACAGAACTTGAAAACTACGGTTTAATCAAACAAAACGAAAATCAAACTTACTCAGCCTATTCAGAACACTTTCATGATTACTTGAAAATACATGAACGTTCAACAGAATTTACTAATGATTTACATACGATTTGGAGTAAAACTGAGAACGCACTTCGCGAGATAATTACAACAACCATGTCTATGGTGTGTATGGGGAAAATTGGATTGAAGAACTAGAGAAGACACGTCCTAACTTGAAAAAGGAGATTTTCGACCCTTGTCGTGAAAGACGACAAAATGAAAAAAGAATTTTTGGAGACAGAGCATCACAAAATTTGATTGATTTTACTTATCCTGCCCAATTGTTTCTGATTATTCGCGGTAAAGGACTGTGGGAGCAACATTTTCAGTCAATCTTCGGGGAAAATAAAGATTATTGGGATGAACGCGGTAAGTTCCTTACGAAGTGTAGAACTCCTTTAGGACACAATCGTGACAATATCCTTAGACCTGACCAACGAAAAATATTTGAAGCATACTGCGATGAAATTCTAGGAGTATTGTCTGATTTTAGAGCGTAAACATCCCAAAACACATGCCACAAAAAACTGCATTCGTCTATCACCCAGACTACCTTAACCACGACACAGGTCACGGACACCCCGAACGACCTGACCGACTCAGAGCCAGCCTCGCAGCACTGCAACAAAGTGATGTTTGGGAGCAACTTCACCACATTGACCCCACACCCGTGAGCGTTGAACAGGTCGGTTATGCACATAATCCCGGCTATAGCGAACATATCCGACAATTAGGCATTCCTTTTTTCGAGCAATAGGGAGCATTGCGAGCACGAATACACCTTGTCCTGCTGTGGGGTCACAGATGTGTGCACCGTCAATCCATGCATCAAAGACATCCCATTTGTTGATAAGCCATTCTGCCCATTTTAAGGGTGTAAATACTTGTCTAATCTGTTTTTCATTTCATTAGAGAATACCAACTATCGTTGCTTTTCGCAAGAAAATATTGCGTATGGCTTATAATTATTTAGATAAATTCGCTTGAAAATGGTGAGAGAATTTGTTATAGTTAAAAGGGCACAACAAATATAGACAGATTTAGTTATAACATACGGTTGTATTTCACTCAAAGAAATTTTGACAAAAACGAAACTTGAGTTAGAATTATGCACTGAATAATAAACACAACAACGGTGCAGGAAAGTCAATAACCCCAAGCTAAAGCATGGAGAAACCTGTGCAAAGCGCAATCCGAGCGTCCACTTCACAAGTTAAACCGTTGACTACAGTCCTATATCGCAGTCCCTTGGCGTGGTAGCCAGAGCGATGTTTCGGATGCTCCCCAAGTCCGATTCCTCTCGGATACTGTGATCTGGATGGGGCAACAGACACCCCGAAAGGGAGAACGCAAACTTATGTTTGTGCATATTAGGGATTTAGTTTTCAGTTATATTTGATTGGAAACTAAACTCCTAATACCAAAAATAAAAGGAGCGGGCTTTCCTCCCCAACCTAAAGGATGGGGTCTCCAGCCCGAAGAGTGATGATGCTGTGGGAGTCCTATTTCTATGCGCCGAGATAAATTGCTCGAAAAAATGAGAGCAAATCCGCGCAATGATTGGCGGATTGAAGATGTTCAGACACTCGCAAATCGATACGGTCTTTCAATTAGTCGACCAACGCGGGGGCAGCCATGTCACACTTCAACACAATTCAGGTGCTATGCTGACTGTACCTGCCCGTCGCCCGATAAAACCAGTATATATTCGAAAACTTGTGGACATGATTGATCAGTTGGAGAAGAATCATGAATAAACTTGAATATCCATTTAATATAAGCATATTGCCGGACGAAGAAGGTGGAGGCTATCTAATAGAATTTCCTGACTTGCCGGGATGTATCTCTGATGGAGATACAATTGACGAAGCAATAGTGAATGGAAAAGACGCGCTTTCCTGCTGGATAGAAACTGCAAAACAGAACGGTGACGAGATACCTCAACCTTATTCATCTGTTGAAGTATCATCAAAGAGTGCCCGAAATTTATTTTGCTACTCGAAAGGGAAACTTGGATTGTAGCATCATCATGCCACAAAAAACAGCATTCGTCTATCACCCAAACTACCTTAACCACGACACAGGTCACGGACACCCTGAACGACCTGACCGACTCAGAGCCAGCCTCGCAGCACTGCAACAAAGTGATGTTTGGGAGCAACTGCAACACATTGACCCGACACCCGCAAACACTGAACAGATCGCTTACGCACATAAACCCGGTTATAGCGAACATATCAGACAATCCTGTGAAGCAGAAATTCCGCTTACCTACGACACTCTTGTCGGACATGAATCTTATGATATTGCCCTACTTTCAACAGGTGGCGTGTTATGCGCAGCAGAGGCAGTCGTAACAAAGAAAGTCATAAACGCCTTCGCTATGGTACGTCCGCCAGGACACCACGCGACCCCAGGACAGAGTATGGGTTTCTGTCTATTCAACAACATCGCCATTACCGCACGTTACCTCCAACGTGAGCACGATGTAGGAAAGGTTGCAATTGTGGACTGGGATGTGCATCACGGCAACGGCACACAAGATATTTTCTACGAAGATGAATCGGTTTTCTTCTTCTCTATTCATCAATCCCCGCTTTATCCCGGCACCGGTTCAAGACACGAAAAAGACAGTGGTAAAGCGCACGGCACTATGTTAAACGTTCCCATGCCTCCCGAAAGCGGTGATGATGAATACATCACAGTCTTTGAGGATGTTCTCATACCGGCATTGCAAGAATTTTCGCCTGAGTTTATTCTGATATCGGCAGGATTTGACGCGCACTACCTTGACCCGCTTTCGCATATCAATTTAACTGCTGAGGGATTTGCGTCACTTACCGATTTGGTTCTGGATGTGGCAGACGATATTGCATCGGGTAACGTTGTTTCTGCATTAGAAGGCGGTTATAGTTTGGAAGGTATCTCCGAATCGGTTGTAGCACATGTGGAACGTTTGGTTAGGTAATACAGCTAAGGCTTCAGGGTTGAAAAGACAATGCTTCGTTGAAGATTATCCTAATTCACAGATTTCTTCCCAACATGAATCGCAACAATGCCGAATGTTTTCTGATAATACTGCACATCTGTCAATCCACACTGCTCCATAACCTCTTTCAACGCATCGCAATTTGGGAACTGCATAACAGAACGAGGAAGATATCCATACGCATCGTCCTTGTTACGCGAGATGCAATTGCCGATGAAGGGTAAAATCTTCGTAAAATAGAAGTAGTAAAGGCTACGGAACACCGGACTGTCAGGTTTAGCGAACTCCAAGATGACTACTCTACCATCAGGTACCGCAACGCGTGTCATTTCGCGAATTCCCAATTCAATGTCAGAGACGTTTCGGATGCCGAAACCGACAGAGACAATATCAAAACTATTATCTGCAAACGGAAGTGTAAGTGTATCCGCCTCAATAGGAATGAAAGCGGTAGTGTCCGTTTGGCGTTCCACCTTTTGTTTTCCGACAACTAACATCTCAAAACAGAAATCTGAACCGATAACAGAGCCACCAACCTCGATTTTGTCGGCATACGCAAGGGCGAGTTCACCTGTGCCTGTGCATACATCAAGCACTTTGCTTGTCGGAGTCATATCGCTTACTTTGACTGTCTCGCGTCGCCACATGCTATCCATCCGAAGGCTTAACAACGAATTGAGAAAATCGTAATGCTTTGCGACTGCTGAAAATAGGTTTTTTATACGGTGTGCCTGCATAATTCCTACAGATAGATAGTTCTTACATTCGCAGCTCGGCACCAAGTTCTTGATTCAGCCGTTTAACAACTCTATCATGAAGATCGTTAACAGCTTTATCAGTCAAGGTCTCGGTTGCAGAATGATATGTGATAGTGTAAGCGAGGCTCTTCTTTCCTTCTGGCACCTGATCCCCTTCGTATACATCAAATAGGCGGACCGATTTAACTAACGCTCCACCTGTGGCATAGATGATCTCTATCGGCATATCCGACTGCAGCTCCTGATCTACTACAATCGCAAGGTCACGCAAGATACTTGGATAGACTGGAATCGGCTCAAAACGTTTTGAAAAGTCAGCTGCGTCTGATAGTGCTTCAAGGTCAAGTTCAAAGAGATATGCTTTATACGGTAGTTCGTAATTTTCAAGCACTTCTGGGTGCGCCTCTCCGAGAATACCAATGTGTCTATTCCCTAATAACACCTCAGCGTTGCGCCCTGGGTGGAAGGTCGGATCTCCGATAATTTTAAACGTGTAATTGGTAACGTTACACACTTCAAGTACTCCCTCTACAATACCCTTAATGTCAAAGAAATCTGGATGTCGATACGGATTGCCGTAGACCCCACCTCCAATCTCTCCAGCAAGGATTCCAGCAACGCGTGCTGGTTCTTTGTTTTGCAAAAACACTGTGGACATCTCAAAGAGTGCGATATTATTAATCTGATGATTGTGATTGTGCTGTGCGTTTTGGAGTAAACTCGGCAGCAATGTCGTACGCAGAATGGACATCTCTGGGCTTAACGGGTTGCGAAGTTTCAACATATCACGAAGTGGATTGTCTGCTGCTAACCGAATTTTGTCAAAACAGTTCGGGTGACTGAAGCTGTAGTTTACTGCTTCCATCATCCCGGATCCGAGAAGAAAAGACTTTATGCGTCTACGGACTTCTACTGAGATGTTTGGTGCGGGAATAGGTATATCTCCCTTGGGGAGCGTTATCGGAATGTTATCATAGCCGTAAACACGCGCTATCTCCTCAATTAGATCAATTTCACGTGTAACATCTGATCGGAAGGTCGGCACGGTGACCTGATAGATATTCTCTTCTTGTTGTGACGCTTTTACACTAAACCCTAACCTACTCAAAATCTGTTTTATCTCAGTTGATTCAAGTTCCGTTCCCAAAATGAAATTTACGCGTTCCGGTCGGAGTTGAAGATGCGTCAGTGTTCGTTGTCCCGGATAGACATCAATAATTCCTTCACAGATAGTACCACCTGCTAATTCCATTATCAGTTGTGTTGCGCGGTTAAGCGCAGGAATAACAGCCTCCGGATCTGCGCCACGTTCAAATCTATATGAGGCTTCTGTATGTATTCCCAACTTTTTAGCGGTTGCACGGACGCTTGATGGTTCAAAATTGGCACTTTCCAGTAACACATCGCATGTTGTCTCAGTGATTTCAGAATCATAACCACCCATAATTCCCGCAAGTGCTACAGGCTTTTCAGCATCTGCAATAACTAACATATCGGGAGTGAGTTTGCGTTCCTCTTCATCAAGTGTTGTGATCTGTTCGCCATCTGCTGCACGTCGCACAACAATACGGTTCTGCGCGAGTTTGTCGTAATCAAAGGCGTGCAGTGGTTGTCCATATTCCATTAGGACGAAATTGGTAATATCCACAATGTTATTTATTACACCCACACCAATAGATTCAAGCCGTTGTTTTAACCATGCAGGAGATTCACCGATTTTAACGCCACGGATTACGCGGGCTGCGTAACGAGGGCATAAATCAGAAGCATCAATCGTTACGGATGTAATTTTTCTTATGTCTGCCCCGCCTTCTTCAATGTTTACTTGCGGAAACTTTAAGTCATTTCCAGTTTCAGCACGAATCTCTCTCGCAACACCGATCATACTGAGACAATCAGGACGGTTTGGTGTTATCTCCAGTTCGAATACCACATCGTCTAAACCTAATGCTTCGGTGATCGGAATACCGATGGATAGGTCAGAGGGTAAGTCCATGAGTCCAGAGGCTTCAGTTGATATTCCTAATTCCTTTTCAGAACAGAGCATCCCGTGTGATTCTTCGCCGCGTAGTTTAGCACGTTTAATAGAAATACCAGTTGGCAATTCTGCGCCGATTGTTGCGACAGGTGCAAACATGCCTTCACACACATTTGGCGCGCCACAGACAATCTGGAGTGCATCACTCTCACCAACATCTACCCGACAAAGCACAAGTTTATCTGCATTCGGATGCGGTCTGATGGAAGTCACTTTGCCAACGACTACACCTTCTAATCCAGCACCGAGACTCTTAATAGATTCAACTTCAATGCCTAACATCGTTAATCTTGCCGCCAGTTCATCGGGGGAAAAGTCGAAGTCTATGTAGGTTTTTAGCCAATTTAGAGTAGCGTTCATAGAGAAATCCTTTTAAAATTGATGCAAGAAGCGAAGGTCATTTTCATAGAAGGTGCGGATATCAGGAATGCGGAACTGTAGATTTGCAATTCGTTCTACACCCATCCCGAAAGCAAAGCCGGTAACCTCTTCTGGATCATAGTTGACAGCGCGAAACACTTCCGGATCAACTGCACCTGCACCCAAAATTTCAATCCAACCTGTGTGTCCACAACTGCGGCAGCCTTGACCACGACACACAGTGCATGAAATATCCGCTTCAGCACTCGGTTCAGTGAAAGGGAAAAAATGTGGACGGAAACGCATCTGTGTCTTGTCCCCGAACATCTGCCGCGCGAAAGAAACCAAAACACCTTTTAATTCGCTGAAAGTGACATGTTTATCTACAAGCAATCCTTCAACCTGATGAAACATCGGGGTATGTGATACATCATAATCCACACGGTACGCTTTTCCCGGCACAATAATCCGCACTGGCGGTTTCTGATTTTCCATTGAACGAATTTGTACAGGTGATGTATGAGTCCGCAATAGGTGTCCATCTGTCAAATAAAATGTGTCATGCAAATCTCGCGCAGGATGGTCTGCAGGAGTATTAAGCGCATCAAAATTGTAATGCTCTGTCTCAACCTCTGGTCCTGTAACCACCTGAAAACCCATTTGTGTGAAAATCGCCTCAATTCGTTCCAACGTTTGCATGACCGGATGCGCTTTCCCATAAGCAAGTTTTCGCCCGGGAAGTGTGATGTCAATAGATTCCGCTTTGAGTTGCTGTTCCTGTTGCTGACTATCCAGTGAATCCTTCGCTGTTTCAAACGTTTCAGTTAGGGAGGCACGTACCTCATTGGCAAGTTTTCCAATTATCGGACGTTCCTCTTTGGAAAGCTTCGCCATGCCCTTCATAACATCTGTCAACTTTCCTTTGCGTCCAAAATAGGTAATTCTTAGCGATTCAAGCGTTTCTGACGTTTTCACATCTTTTAACGCCTCAAGTGCTTCTGCTTGAATCGCTTCTAATTCTGATTTCATAAGTTGCCTTTAAAATAATTATGCCCGTCACGCTTCCCCATTGTCTCAAGTTCATACTTGAGACACTTCTGGGGACGAAAGCGACAGGCATCTACTTCCGCGGTACCACCCCGCTTGACAGACTATAGCGACTCCTACAGATCTGCCCGCTTGATTTCTTGCTTCACGCTCTTCCGTCAAATCCCCATGCTTTAGCTTGTGGGATGTAGACGGCGCATGATGTGTGTGAAAAATAAACTTGACAAACGCCCCGAAAATGTAGTATAATTATAGCAACTTGCTGGATAGGAATACTACCCTGCATACTTATGCAGGTCCTATCCTTACCAGTAGTATGGTGTGTGGCAAGTTGCAAGTGAGACCTTGTCCAACATCTATTATTTCGGTGTCGTTCATGTCCGTCGCAAGCGGAGTAATAACCTCGCGCCTTGTATCGGCACCCCCATTTATTATTTTTTGCAGGCTGGGGTACCCAGGACAAGAATGCCTGATAAAACCGATCTGATTCGGAATAATAGCCTGCTGGTGGAGCGATAATAAGACGGTGGACTCTCTGAGAAAACCGCAGTTGCTACGAAGCCGAAGCCCCTACCTTTAGGTAGTGGGTGGTATCACTTGGCTCCAAGATGAAATTCAGTAGTCGCTCTCAAAACCGCGCTTCCAACCGATGGCGCGGTCTCTCTGGTTGAGAGATCTCAACTACCTACTTTGTCCCTTCATCGCCTTACAATATCGTATTTCTATATGTATTAGAACTTCCTATCCTTTTGCGAGGGCGGCAAGTTTTTCAAATGCTGAAGCATCATGCACAGCGATGTCTGCAAGGACTTTTCTATCTAACTCAATGCCAGCTATTTTAAGTCCGTGGATGAATCGACTATATGACAGTCCGTGTAGTCTTGCGGCGGCGTTAATACGTATTATCCAAAGCCGTCTAAAGTCGCGTTTGCGTGTACGTCTATGTGCGTAAGCGTGGTTCCACCCTTTTCGAACCGCCTCAATAGCAGTACGCCTAAGGTTATTGCGTCCACCACGATACCCTTTGGAATGCTTTAGTATCCGTTTCCTCCGCCTCCGGCGGACATTCCCTGTTTTTACTCGTGCCATTTTGAACTCCTAATGAATTAGACGTTTCAACCGTTTCTCATTACTCGGATCAACTAACGTAGATTGTCTCAAACGACGTTTCCGTTTTGCTGATTTAGAGATGAATAGGTGTCCTGCATACGCGCGATTACGACGAATTTTCCCTTTTGCAGTAAATTTAAAACGTTTTGATGCGCCTTTATGCGTTTTGATTTTCGGCATAACAATATCCTTTTGTTGACGGCTTATCCATACTAACTTTATTATACCCAGTTAACTTGATTCCAATCTATCGGTGCGGTTCGGAATGCAGATCGCATTTGGGTGAGTACACCGCAAAACCGCACCTACCGTCCAGAAAATAGGACAAATCTCGTTAATTTGGTATTAGAGGTGTTTTGTCGGTGAGATGTAGACATAAACTCACAAAAATAACGAAGAGATTAATAATCTCTTCGCAAACGGTGCTTCTCTTTCAAAAAGCCGTCCAATTGTAAAGAGTGGCACGATTTTCCATAACGGACGATAAAATGCTATGACTACGAAGATTTCGGCATAAGGAGCATAGACATGGCGCGTGTTTCCATCTTAGCCGGTTGTTCTACCTCAGCTATCTCAGCGACGTCTTTTTCCAATCGGGTAAGCATCTTTCTACCCAACTGTGTGTGCATCATTTCCCTACCTCGAAAACGCACAGTTGCTCGGACCTTCCATCCATTTTTCAAAAAATCTTCAACATGACGTTTCTTGAATTGGTAATCATGCTCGGCTGTATCAGGTCGAAATTGAATCTCTTTTAGGACAATCTTTGACTGCTTCTTTCGAGCTTCTCTCTCTCGCTTACTCTTTTCGTACTGATACTTCCCGTAGTCCATTATTTTACAAACGGGTGGCTTAGCATTTGGCGAAACTTCAACCAGATCCAACCCGACTTCTTCAGCACGTTCCATCGCATCGCGTGGAGACATCACACCAACCTGCGTGTTTTCTTCATCAATAAGCAAAATCTCTTTGGCTCGAATTTGATAATTCGAACGAGTCTGTCTTTCTCTTGTTTTCTGAGTACGTCTGCCTCTATAGTGTATTTTTCACACCCCCAAGTTGTAGTAACTCTCGATTTGTCGTTGGGTAGGTTCCATATTTATCCGGGTTTTGTAATCAAAGAAAATAACCCATTTTTCCTACATACGACCAATCTCGTATTGACATTTTGTACTATGATAATAAACCGATCTACACAAAATTAATAATTAATTAAAATATTATATCACAATTCCAGCATTAATGCAAACTAAAAAAATCCGATCGTCCATAAAGTCCGTAAAATAATGATACCGCCCGCCAAACCACCAAATATGATGATACAACTTAGATTGATAATAAATGCGTACCGAATGATCTGTTTAGAAAACTCCGGTTGTTCCGATATCCATGCACGCGCCAAGTAAAAGGTCAGAACAATGCTAATTAAACTCAGAACAGCTGCACCTAAGAAAGCCAAGAGAATCCCTTGAAAATCTACCATCGCCATCGTATCGGGGATTGATCCGTGTATTGAATAACGTTGGATGACAACGGTTAGGATGCCAACCAAAATGACAATAAATCCGATGAAAACGAATAAGGTTTTTTTAAAAGCACTTCCCATCTTTTGCTTAACTTATTCCTTACAATATCGTATTCGATTGATGTTGAAATTGGTATTCGTCCGTGCACATTGCTTATCCTTTAGCAGTGCTCCCGATTACAGTCAACAGAGGTAGGGATTACCTCAAGAGAGGTAACTATCCTTCTTTACCAGCAAGCAATGCTATAGATAGTATAACAAAACCTATAAAATATGTCAACTGTTTTTTCTCTGTCCCCAGGGCTATTTAGTTCTCCGAATATTTAGATTTTCAATCTAAGACTTTCCCCTGTAGGAGCGATCTCCGAATCGCGACTTTCCCCTGTCCGAGCGATCTCCGAATCGCGACTTTTCGTCGACTTTCCCTTGTAGGAGCGATCTCCGAATCGCGACTTTCCCCTGTAGGAGCGATCTCCGAATCGCGACTTTTCGCTGTAGGAGCGATCTCCGAATCGCGACCTTTCGCTGTAGGAGCGATCTCCGAATCGCGACTTTTCGCTGTAGGAGCGATCTCCGAATCGCGACTTTTCGCTGTAGGAGCGATCTCCGAATCGCGACTTTTCGCTGTAGGAGCGATCTCCGAATCGCGACTTTTCGCTGTAGGAGCGATCTCCGAATCGCGACTTTTCGCTGTAGGAGCGATCTCCGAATCGCGACTTTTCGCTGTAGGAGCGATCTCCGAATCGCGACTTTTCGCTGTAGGAGCGATCTCCGAATCGCGACTTTTCGTCGACTTTCCCTTTCCCTTGTAGGAGCGATCTCCGAATCGCGACTTTTCGGATAAAATGGACAAAAAGCCTAAAACTAAATAGCCCTGGGATAATCTGAAATAACTTGATATATTCAGCAAAAGATGGTAAACTAAATTTCAACTAACCGATTTGGATACTAAGGAGTTTTTCATGGATGCAACATACACATCGGCAATCGCTGAAGTTATTGAAAAATTAGAAACAGGTAACCCTCTCCCACCACTTGCCCCAGAAAATGCATGGAGCGATGAACTTACAGATACATTATTAGCGTTGTCACTTGAAGACCTTTTCCAAGGACAATCGCTAAAAGATGACATCTTCGGAGGCGCAATTAAAAGCGGATTGTTACTTTGGAACGATGCGTTGGACGATTCGCACAACATCTCGCAAGGATTGGGAAACAACACGGGCAGCTACTGGCACGGCATTATGCACCGACGCGAACCGGATTACAGCAATGCCAAGTATTGGTTCGGCAGGGTCAGCACACATCCGATTTTTCCTGAACTTCGTGAGCGCGCACTCACACTCTTCAACGAAACACAGAATCCATCGGATGCCTTGAAACAGATAGGGAACACGATTGAATCACACGAGCATTGGGATGCATACCAGTTTATTGATTGGTGTCAGGCTGCTGAAAACGATCCCTCCTCTGATGTTACCCGATTCTTGCAACAGGTGCAGGCAGAAGAGATTAAATTACTATTGGCATATTCCTATCGGAATGCCATTTAATAGGAAACTATAAGGAGGTAGACGATGTTTTCACGAGATAAGATTGTCGGGATGTACGGTTGGTGTTATCTTCTAACTGCACTCACAGGTATACTAATGTTGGTTTCTTGTGTGCCTACAACACTAAATTCCACAGGCTCAACACCAGCACGACCTATGGATGGATATACTGAGATTACAAGTATCCATAAAAGAGTTTCAACATCCAGCGAACAAACTGATGCCGACCTGCTAATTCAGAAATCCAGGGCTTTTATCAAGACATACCCCAAATTTGAAAAAGTGGATGAGGTATACCTTATCCTTGGAACCACTTTAATTACGTTTGATCGCGCTGAAGAAGCAATCCCTGTTTTAGATGAACTTATTAGGTATTATCCACTCTCTGAATCCGTTGAACCGGGTTTGTTGACGTTAGGATTGGCTTATGACAAAGTGGGAAAACATGACAAGGCAGATGTAGTCTATGGCAAAATTTTAAACAACTCAAAGTATAATGAAGGCAAGATCGCCGAAGCCGCACAGCAATTGCTGCAAACAGATATATCTGATCGAAAAGGCGCATTATCCGATTCAAGTTCTGAACCGAGTCCGACTGACTTTATTGGTCAATCTGCATTAGATTTTAAGGTGGTGGATCTGACAGGTAAATCCTTATCGTTAGAGAAATATCGGGGACAAGTTGTGCTTCTCGATTTCTGGGCAACGTGGTGTGGACCCTGCATAGCAGAAATGCCAAACGTTAAGGCGACCTATGCAAAATTTAAGAATCAGAAGTTTCAGATAATCGGTATCAGTTTGGATAACGGTAGAGCCCCGCTTGAAGCATATATCGCTAAAGAGGGTATCGCTTGGCCACAATATTTTGATAATGGCGGTCAGATTGCCAATATGTATCAGGTGCGTGCCATTCCGACTACTTTTCTGATTGATGGCGAAGGGGTTATCCGAAAGGCAAATCTCCGCGGGAGTGCACTTGAAACTGCTGTCGCCCAACTCGTCCGTGAAAATCTCGCACAGTAAACAACTAAACAATGATGGCTGCAATTGACGCTGAATACAATCATTTTGCGTTGATTTCGCAGAACTAATAGAACTTTAAACTTTACCACAAACCTGAGGAGGACTACGATGTTTATCCTAAATCTAAAGGACAAGCCACGTTTCTCATTTCGCAGCATTAGCATTCTCGCGATAATTGTGTTAATAGGCTTTTGTTCCTATCTTGCCGCTGATGATTCTTCGCAATCAAGTACGAATGTTAGTCCAGCAAATGTGAGATACAAATATCAAGAAATTAAGGAATTAGGTAAAAAACCAGCCAACCAGATCACATCAAAAGAATTAGAGAAATTAGTTGAAAAGTCAACAGATTTTGTTTCAACGTTTCCGGAATACAAACGGGTTGACGAGGTATACTACTATCTTGGTACTTCCTTAGTCCGATTGGAACGTGTTGAAGAAGGTATTAAAGTTTTTGAAAAATCTATTATGGAACATCCAGAGACACGTTTTGTTCCACAATGTTTATTAGAATTAGGTTTGGCTTACGACAAGCTCGGTAAGCATGATAAAGGTGACGAAACTTATAAAAAACTAATTGATCACTCAAAGTTCGGTTCACGATCACAGGCAAAACAGGCAAAAATGATCCTCGAATTAGATAAAGCAGAAAGAAATGGTGAATTACCTCAACCCGCCGGTGCAGAGCCAAGTTCGACTCCGAACGAGTGGGTCGGCAAACCTGCTCCAGGTTTTCAGGTCGAGGATTTGAACGGGAAAGAACTCTCGTTGAAAAAACTCCACGGTCAGGTAGTACTTCTTGACTTCTGGGCAACATGGTGTGGACCCTGCATCGCTGAGATGCCTAACGTTAAGAAAACTTATGAAAAGTACAAAGATCAGAAGTTCCAAATAATCGGTATTAGTCTTGACAGATCAATAGAACCACTAAAGTCATTTGTTAAGAAAGAAGGACTTGCGTGGCACCAATATTTCGACAATGCGCGTATATTATCCACTATGTATCAAGTAAATGCGATTCCGTCTACTTTTCTAATTGACGGTGAAGGCATAATTCGTAAGACAAATCTACGTGGTAGATCTCTTGAAACTGCCGTTGCCGCATTGGTGAAGGCGAATCTCGCGATACCTGCACATACTCACCCCAATACACCTGAGAAGGGTTCACAACCACAGTCCGTACCTGCAACGAAGTTAATTAAAATGAAAACGGATTCTCAAAAGGATGAAAATCTTGAATCTCGCATAGCAAACCCAAGTGAGTGGGTTGGGAAACCTGCTCCTGATTTTCAGGTCAAGAATATCAAAGGTGAAGAACTTTCTTTGAAAGATTTTCGTGGACAAGTTGTGTTTCTTGACTTCTGGGCAACATGGTGTGGACCCTGCATCGCTGAAATGCCAAAAGTTAAGAAAACCTACGAAAAACACAAAGATCAAAAATTTGAGATTATCGGAATTAGTCTTGACAGGTCACAACCCCCGCTTGATGCTTATGTTGAGAAAGAGGGACTTACGTGGCACCATTATTGGGATGAAAACCGAAAGATTAGAAATCTATATGAGGTAAAGGCAATCCCAACAGCATTTCTGATTGATGGTGAAGGTATTATCCGAAAGGCAAGCCTTGGCGGTTTTGATGTTGAAACTGCCGTTGCCGCATTGGTGAAGGAAAACCTCGCAAAACCTGCAGATACTCCTCCCACAAAAACGCCTGCGGACTCCCCCGAAATCGGTCAAAACTTAGCCCCTAAGGTAAAAGAGATTATTGACGCAGCTATTGCAGCACACGGTGGACTTGAGAAACTTGAATCCGTGAAAAACTTTGTCCTGGAATCTCGCAGTTTTGAACATTTTCCGGATGGTGACATACAGGATGAAGGACGGTCTAAATCATACTATTTCGCTAGCAAATTTCGTAGTGATTCGTATTCAAATAGTGGTACAGACAGTTTAATCTATGATGGTACTTCTTTGTTCCAGTTAACAGACAAAGAAGTAGTCCAAATTCCTCCTGAGAAGGCTAAATCTTTTGTGAGTTTCTTTAAGGATAGTCTTTTTCGAGAACCGATATGGCTTTTGACAACGCTCTCGAAAGACAAAATGCCCACTGAATTTGTAGGAATGGAAGAGGTAAATGGTGTTCCGACATCCGTTCTTCTCGTCACACAGCCTTCAGGGAAAAAGTTAAAAGTCTTCATTAGCCAAGAGACAAACTATATCGTTCAGTTTAGTTTTAGCTTAGAAACAGGAGAAAAAGCAGAAACTGTGATAGCGTCTTTTGATAAATATCAGGATGTAGATGGTATCAAAATTGCCCATCATCGTACCACAAAGAACGGTGAATATCGGCAAATTCTGATTAGCGACATTAAATTTAATGCTGAAATTGACGATGCTCTTTTTCGTCCAAACGAATTAGATGAGTAGTTTCCAATTTTTAGTGTCCGTAGATTCTGAATTACTGAACAGATAACGAATTCGGAGTAGTCAATTTAAGATGAGAAAAAAAGAAAATATCTTTACCTTTTTTGCCGAGACATTTGGTATTTTCTTTTTTTTATTTGTCATTGCCTTTGTTCTTATCTTTACCGGTGCAGAATAATTGTTTCCAAACGCGTGCTTACTGCAACTTATACCAAATTAACCCGATTTGTAGTGCGAGGTCCCCGTGCCTCGCAACGGTGTCCTATATCAAAAGACTTCTAATCAAGTTAATTGGGTATTAGGTGCGTGCCGCTAAAATCAGTAAATGTTACACAACAAATTTGTTAGTTAAGTTGAAACGTTGTAAAACTAAACAAAACCATTTTCTGAGCTGACTTCTATTTCTTAAAATGTAATTTGTGAAAGGAGCAAAAAGATGACTTGCAAAAATTATCTCTTGCTGTTAATTGTCTGTGTAGGTATTCCTATTAGTTTTCGTTTTGCACTTGCGCAAGATGCGGAAATTGCAGATGGAACTGCGACGATTCGAGGTGATATTGTTGATACATCACCAGAACAGAAGCCGATAGCAGGAGTTCAAGTTACAATAACTAACAGCAGTACAGGCGAAACATATACTGTAACAACAGACGAAATTGGTGCTTATGTTAAGACAGGGTTGCCTTCTGGACGCTACACGATTAGTGCCTCTAAGGAAGGTTACGGTGACCGCGCCGGCAAATCGAAGGTTGTTGTCGCTGGTGGAGAAATCTATTATCAAATTAAGATGAGAAAAATGGAAACAATCTTCACTTTTTTACTGGGTAACTTATTTACATGGCAACTTGTTATTGGTTTTGGTTTAGGTATTCTTTTCGGTTTGTTACTCAGTTCCCTTCGATCTCGTACTTGAGGAGTAGTAATGGCGCACGTCACTTTGAAAGATGTCACCAAAATTTACGACGGTGATATCTTGGCGGTTGAAAAGGCAGGTTTTCAGATTCCAGATGAGTCGTTTACTGTGCTTGTCGGACCGTCAGGATGCGGCAAATCGACACTTTTGCGGATGATCGCTGGACTGGAGGAGATTACCGATGGTGACATCTATATTGACGACGAACGCGTTAACGACATACCACCGAAGGATAGGGATATCGCCATGGTATTCCAAAACTATGCACTCTACCCACACATGACGGTATATAAGAACATGGCGTTCGGGTTGAAACTTCGCAAATATCCGAAAAAAGAGATTGACCAACGTGTTAACGAGGCAGCAGAAATTCTCAGTATTTCTCACTTGTTGAATCGCAAACCGAAACATCTATCAGGTGGTGAACGTCAACGCGTTGCTGTGGGCAGGGCAATCGTTCGGCATCCAAAGGTATTCCTATTTGATGAACCCTTGAGCAACCTTGATGCGAAGTTGCGTGTGCAAATGCGAATGGAAATCAGCCGTTTGCACGATCGGCTAAATGCTACCATCGTTTATGTTACACACGATCAGGTTGAAGCGATGACGATGGGGGATCAGATTGTCGTTCTCAATGAAGGGAAAATACAACAGATTGCGGATCCCGGAACACTCTATCACAAACCTGCAAACCAATTTGTAGGGGGTTTCATTGGCACACCACCGATGAACTTTATAGAAACGCATGTTGTGGACAACGGTGGAGCACCGAAACTACGGTTTGAAGACTTTTCTATAGAACTGAATTCTCACTTACAGTCAGTCCTTAGCGAACTTTCGGGGGATTCGGTGACATTCGGCATCCGTCCAGAGGATATTCATATCGGCGAAGACGACAGAAATCAGGTTTTGACACAAGTAGAACTGGTTGAACCGCTTGGAAACCATGCACTCCTATATCTGAGGACAGAGAAGAACAACTTTGTTACGCAATCCAATCTTGTCGATCTGCCACAACATAACACACCTTTAACAGTCAGTTTTGATATTGACAAAGCGCACCTATTCCACCCAGAGACAGGTAAATCGTTAACAACAGCGTAGTTCAAGTTAGTTTTGCCCAACAATCAATCCAACCTATTACAAAAGTGCCTGAATCTGTTCCCACGTCTCCGCATCTATCGGAATACCATCCTGCTCCCGTTTGCGTTGTTCATCCCAACCGCGTTCCCCCGGCATCCGAATTGTGTCAACCCCAGCAGCGCGTTTAGCCGATTTGAGGTACCCTATAAAACGTTCTATCTCTGCACTGAATCCCGGAAACTCTCTAAAACTTGCAACGTTAAGCATCATAACAAACAATCCGTTGCCGACACGGGCATCCTCGCTTTGACTACACCCCGCACCTGTAAGCGCGCCTGCAAGAATATCCACAATCACACTGAGTCCAAACCCTTTGTGTGCAGCAATCCCACCGAACGGTAGTAAAGCAGCGGGTGGCACGTTATAGAAATCCTCTGCATTTGTCGTTGACTCCCCATCCGCGTTGATGAGCCAACCTTTTGGAAGTGCTTCGCTCTGATGTTGTTTGACACGTATCTTCCCCGATGCGACAACACTTGTAGACATATCCAATACAATCGGATCTCGTCCCTCAATTGGTACTGCACATGCAATCGGATTGGTAGAGAGTCGTCCTTCAATTCCACCATGCGGTGTGACACACGTGCCACCACCGTGGTCGTTTGCCATCAACAACCCAATCATATCAGCATCTGCTGCGAGGCATGCATACCCACCTAACCTACCAACCTCATTGCACCGCGAGACAGCAACAGAACTAACATCTGTCTGCTCCGCCTTCTGAATTGCCAACGCAACGGCACGTGTTGCAATGACAGGACCGAAACCCCAATTGCCATCTAATACTGCGATTGACGCTGATTCGTGTAAGGTTTCTGTTGGTGCACTAGGTTGGATTAACCCAGCCTCCAATTCCCGAACATATTTTGGAAGATGGATGACACCGTGTGAATCGTGTCCAACGCAATTGGCATTTACCATAGAACGGGTTACAACTTCCGCTTCGGATGCTGGAACATTCAATTTTTGGAATACATTTAGACAAATAGTGGTGAGTTCTTCTGCTGTGACATTCGGCATTACGGGGGTCCTTTTGCAAGATGCCTCTATCTATTCAAACAGTTCTGCCAACCGCTTAGCAAAACGGAACGCGCTGTTGTCTTCTGGCGCGTAGCCTATCACCTTCCGTGCGTTGGTGATACTCCAAAACTTATGTGAGTTGTCACTAATACCATAAAAAATCTGAAATGGGATTCCGTTTTCGTCTTCTATATTTTCTGTCTCAATACTCTTGATAAAGAGTTGAACCTGATCGCGGACACTTAAATACGCGCCAAGTGCACGGTGCATCTTCTGATAATTATCTGCTGTAACATCATTTATATCTGTCTCCCGTGGTGCGCCAATACGGATCTGTACATTTTGAATCTTCTTATTTTTCCTGTGTCCTGTCGCAAAGACAAAACCGAGATGTTCATAAGACTCCTTTGCCCAACCGTAGAAGTTATACCATTTCTCAATAATTATATCCCATTTGCGACTTTCGTGAAATATTTAAAACTTGTGATTTGGGCAATAGCTGCCTTAGTATAATTTCTCAAAATTTGTGTAATTTTGTCCTGCATTTCCTCTATTGTCCCTAATGTGTGCTGAAACAATTTGGCTTTGATGTCTTGCCAGAGCCTTTCGATCGGGTTCAACTCCGGACTATAAGGGGGTAGAAAAATCAAGGCGATATTGTCAGGAAGTTTTAGGGATTTCGCATAATGAAAACTCCCATTATCAAGCACAAGGATATTTAACGTGTCTGGAAAAGTCTTTGCTAACTCATCAATGAATATTTGGAAACAGACACCATTGAGCCAGGGCATTTCAAGGAAGAAACTTTCTCCTGTTATTGGTTCCACAGCACCGTATAGATAAAGGTTCTCGAAAGTGTAATTGATGTTGGCAATCGGTTTGACACCGGGCATGGTGATACGCCGAGACGAGACAGGCAAAAGACCGCATCTTGACTCATCTTGGCAAAAAAGTCGGGCGTTTTGAAAAGATGATGTGTGCTGCGAAATCACGTTATCAACGGTTGTCGCGAAGTTGGCAGCGAACGTATCACACGCTTTTTGGCTTTTTTTTATGACTTTTGCGAGGCACTTTGAGTTTGGCGTTCCATTTATAGCGAATTAGCGCGTGAACAGTTTTATAGTTCATTTGGACATCAAAGGTTTCGGAAATATAGTCTGTTATCTGTTGATAACTGGAAAAACCCTCCGGTTTTTCCAGTTCCGCTCGCAACAACTCTTGTTGTTCTTTGGATAGCCGAGGGGGACGCCCCGGAGAATAATCCCGATCCAAAAGCGCATCAAGTCCTTCGGACGCATAAGTCGCTAGCCAGTGTCCAATCGTTTTTCGGTGAACACCTATCAGTGCCGCCGCTTGTTTGCGAGTTGTCGCTTGACCACTGCGAAACAGGTAAAGGACTGTCAATCTTTGCTTTTGATAACCTACGGGTGTTTTTCTCAACAAGCTTTTCAACTCGGAAACACTTTCTGTAATCTGTGGAGGTTTTATGTTCATCGGTGTCAATCCTATAATTTGTAAAATCGGAATGATTTGTAAAATTGGAAAAAGTTTAGCAGAAATTGAAAATTTTCTAAAGGAAAAACATATATAAGAAATGGTATTATCTGACAACGGACGCATGTCTGGTGTTACAAAATCCCATTTGCCTGCCCATATAAGCCGTTCATAATAGTCTGCTGCGTGATTGGAGCTGCAGACAACGACACGTCGGACATCCATTTCAAAGCAAGTATGGTAGATGTTATATGCCATCTGAATGTTGTTGAGTTCGTTCTCAAAACCACCACCTTGGAATGCACAGTGAACAACTGCATCAACCCCTTCAAAATAATGTTTATATAACTCTCGATCAGGGTTGCTAACGTCAACAACTTGAACACCTTCCACCTCTTCTCCTTGCCGATTTGTAGTTTTAACATCAAGTAGGACAAGTTCGTAGCGTTCACGGAATTCTGGTAGCATACGACTTGCAATATAACCCGCTGCGCCAGTGACAAGGACTTTTCTCCGGTTTTGCATCATATATTTCCTTTCCGATATCTATTAATTATTTGGTAATCTCTGATTACCAAATTTATGGTATCTTAAGTTCAATATTATTACACCTCAGTTTATCCGATTTTTCTTAACAGTGTCAATGGGTTTTTGACATCATCAACCATGCCACAGTCTTTCAATTCGCCGAATCCGCTTTCAGACAATAAAATTCATTCTTAAACCGATAACCAATAAGTTAAATTTTGTTTGCAAACTTCTATAGTATATGTTAAAATACAAGTTATTGTGAAAACTAACAATAAATCCCCGCAAAACCCGATAATAACTGTCAACAGGAAAGCACGGTACGACTATCATTTGGGTGACCGGTATGAGGCAGGTATCGTTTTGCAAGGGACTGAAGTGAAATCAATTAGAAATGGACAATTCAACCTGACAGATAGTTACGCACAAATAATTGAAGGTGAGGCGTTCCTGATTGATGCGTTTATTGGCTTGTATGATCAAGGAAATCGGATGAATCATGAACCAAAGCGTACACGTAAACTGTTGTTGCATCGTAATGAAATAAGTAAATTGGAACGTACAACTCATTCAAAAGGAATGACTTTAATTCCGACTCGCGCTTACTTCAGCGGCGGCAAGGTAAAGTTGGAATTAGCAGTCGCACAAGGAAAACGCTTTTACGACAAACGCGATAAAATTGATCGTAAACAAGCTGACCGTGAGATTCGAACTTACACATAAACTCGCAAAATAAACTTTTGGGGGTGAATTTTTGGTTTCGACGGAGGTAATTACGATATAGGTTGCATGTCGAGGTCTCCGCAGGCCTCGTAAAATAGGCGGAAACAATTATAATTGCTGATCAAGAATTAGCACTAGCTGCTTAAACTCAGCTACGCTTGGCTGACCTGTTTCCCGTCAGGGATGCTAAAGCGCCGCAATACGGGATAGCGGTTTGGTTGTTCTCAAGGAATACTCCGCGAAGCTAAACTTGAGATAGCTGCTTATGGCTCCTGCACAGGGGAATCTAAACAGCGAAACTTCAAACCTGTGATAAACATGTAGTAACCTCTATTGATGTGCTTTCGGACGCGGGTTCGATTCCCGCCACCTCCATCATTAATTCGTACAGAAAACTTTTGGTTCAAGCAATATCGGACGCATTTCTACACTGCCAACAACCAAAAATGGATTTTTTACTATCTTTTCGGCGGTAAACTGTCTCAATAATCATAGACATTATATCAAATTAACCCGATTTATCTCATTTTTCTTGGTATTAGGTGCAGAGCCATTCAATTGTCCAGTAATTCTCACCTGATGCTCAGGTCGATCTTCTGTAGGAGCGATCTCCGAATCGCGACCCTCTCTAAAATGTCCTGAAAAACTTGAAAACTGAATGGCTCTGGTATTAGGTGCGGTTAGGAAACCGCACCTACCGGCCGGAAAATAGGACAAATCCCGCTAATACGGGATTACAATTATGCGGGTGTAGCACGATGGCAGATTTTGAAAATCTACCCATTCGCATTCAACGGGTCGCCAAGGAAGAACTTCTGCCAAATGAGCAAATCCGCTTGTGTATACTTGGTCGTTCCTCGCTACTGCGTCCTGATTTTGTTCTTATCACGTCGCTACGCGTCCTTGTGTTAGATGAGAAGTATATGGGAAGTCTCGCTATTTCGTACGCCAATATCCGATGTAATGTCTTTTTTAGCGAAATTCGCGCCGTGAAACTTGCTCGATTCTTGAAACATAGGCTGTTAGGGCAAGCACGGCTTGAAATTAACATCAAACGTAATGTTTTTTGGATTGACAATATGAGTTATCGTGAGGCACGTCATGCCCACCAACTCATCACCGAACAGATACAGAGGTAAATTATGAGTGAATTTTGGAACTACCTAACTGTAACATATAATGCGTGGTTTACCGCGCCACTCGCAACCGTATTTCTGTTCGCAATTTTTCGGCTTGTTCTCGGTGGTTTAGACTTTGGTGACGCCGACGTTGATGCTGATGTTGATATTGACGTTGATGTGGATGTTGATGTGGATGTTGATGCTGATATTGATGCCGATACAGGTGTGGTTGCGGATTCTGGCACAAGCAGTAATTCTTTTGCCGACGTGTTAGGATTCTTAAATGTAGGAAGAGTCCCTTTTATGATTGTAGTGATGACACTCTTCACTACGTGGGGTTCCACCGGCTTAATGGCTAATGAATTGCTGAAGGTCAAAAATATCCCAAGTATGTTTTGGATATCTTGTATGATTGCCCTCGTATGCGGTGTTTTAGGAACCCGATATCTATCACTTACACTTTCAAAAGTTTTTCCTGAAAGCGATCCCGCTACGAAAGATCTCCACCTACTCGGGTTGCAGGGAAGGGTAATTAGTGGGCAAATCACAGAAACTTTCGGCACAGCGCGGGTCCAAGTTCCTGACGGTCATACATTAACGGTGAGATGCCGCGTCAAACAAGACGAATCAAATCCCGTAAAGGGTGATACCGTTATTCTCGTAAACTATGATTCGGATAAACGAATTTTTGATGTAAAACCTATTGAAAAAGAATTACACTAAATATATGTATTCGGCATTAACCTCATAATTTCAATCAAGGAGATATGAAATGGATAACCCTTTTGTGCTCATAGTGGGCAGTCTCATTGCGTTATTTATTATTTTCGTGTTAGTCTACAAATCTTTCTACAAAAAAGCACCCGCTGACGCAGCGTTGGTGATCTCAGGAGGAAGTAAAAAACGTGTTGTGTTTGGTGGAACTCTCGTTAACCCAATTACAAATACTGCGCAGCTTATCTCATTAAATACGCTGCAGTTGCCTGTTGAACGGGAAGGTCAAGCGGCTTTGATTACTAAGGACAGTTTGCGCGTTGACATTCAGGCGGAGTTCTACGTCAAAATTGAACCGAATGAGCAAGATGTGCTTAAAGCAGTAGCCAGTCTTGGTGAAAAAACCCTCACACCGCAGGCAGTGAATACGTTGCTGGAAGGTAAACTTGTAAGTGTTCTACGGAGTGTTGCGGCTACCATGGATTTGCAGGAACTCCACGAAAAACGCCAAGAGTTTTCCGACCAAGTTCAAGAGGCTTGTCTTGAGGATCTTGAGCAGAACGGATTCAAACTGGAAACAGTTGCTGTTACGAACCTTGACCAAACCCCTCTTGATGCACTTGATGAAAACAACCGATTTGATGTTGTTGCAATCCAGACAATCAAGAAGGAAGTGGAAGAAAAGCAAACTGAAACCGCTAAGATTGAACATGAAAACAAGGTAAGACGGGAAGCGGACCGTCTTAAAGCGGAACTTGAAATTAAGCAAAAGGAAGAGGAAACAGAAACTGAAGGTTTAGAGGTAGAAAAACGACTTGATTTTGCACAGGAAGAGCAAAGTATGGAAATCGCTACCAACAAGGCTAAACAGGAACGTGCTGTTGAGGCACATAAGTTTGAGCAACTGCAAGCGGTTGAGGAAGCACGTATTAAACAGGAACAAGCTGTAAAATCGGCTGAAATCGCACAGACTCAAAAAATTGAGATGGAACGCATTGAACAGGAACGACAGGTTGAAGAAAGCGAAATCTTACAAAAGCAGACTGTCGAAATCGCCCGTGTTCAACAACAGCAAATGGTTGAAGAAGCCGAAATTAAACGAAGTCTAAGTATTGAAAAAGCTAAGATTGATCAAGAGGCGACTGTCAAGGAAGCTGACATTGAACGTAAAATCATACTCCTTGACAAGGAACGTGAAGAAAAAGAAGCTGAGGCACAAAACGCTATTCTGATCTCCCTTAAAGAAAAAGAACGCGAGGCTGCCCTTATTGAACTCTTGCAAGTTTCAGCCGTGAAAGCACGTGCTGAAGCCGCCGTTGAAACAGCTGAAGCAATTGAAAAAGCAGAACGCGAAAGCAAAATAGAGTTGATTCGTGCTGAACAAGAGGCGGACGAAAAGAAAATTGCTATGGAAAAGAACACTGACGCTGAAGCTTATGCTGTTGTTGAAGCTGCAAAGGCGGAACTAGAGGCTGCTGAAGTCCAGGCACAAGCAAAGAGAATTCTTGCTGAAGCACTCCTTGTTGAAGCCAAAGCTGAAGCCGATGGTGAAGAAGCATTAATTAACTCGAAAAATCAGGCTGAACCTCAAGTGCTTGTCAGTGATGCTGTACTGGCACTCGTGGAAGCCTTACCTCAAGTCACGCATGAGTTAATGAAACCTGCAGAACGTATTGAAAGCATTCGCGTTCTTGACTTAGGTGGAAATAGCGGTGGCAACGGAAATTCAGGTGGAATGAACAGAATTCTCGGCTCTATCATCAACGCTGGTGCAGCAATGCCACTCCTCAAGGAATTGGTGAACTTCAGCGGTTTTGACACGGCAAAAATTGGACAGACAATTCAAGATTATGCAAAAGGGTTAAACCGAAATTCAGCACCTGATTCAGATTCGGATTCTGAATCAAATGTTGTTTCTGATCAAAATAGTTAGGTCTATCGCAGTCTGCTTGTTCTTTAACGTTGCAACATTTGTAGCCACGTAGTTCATTACGCCTATTAGACTTTTAGGGTATCTTCAGTTTGGAGCAAATTCCATTTTGGAGATACCCTCATGCATAAGGTGAGATAATGGTTAAAGTTAAAATTGTCAATATCTTTACTGACAACAACAAATCACCTGTAGTTGTTTTGGAAGAGATAGATAGTGAACCTAAACGAAAATTGTTGATATGGATTGGTGAGAGTGAAGCTATAGCAATTAAATCTGGCTTAGATAAAAAATATTCTCCACGTCCTATGACTCACGATCTGATCAAAAATATCATTGACGCGTTTTCAGCCACGGTTACCTCTATATTTATCAACACCGTTGAAAAGTCAACTTTTTACGCAAAGGTGAAACTCAAATCGGATGATCAAGAACTCGACATAGATTCCCGGACGAGTGATGCCCTTGCCATCGCAATCCGATACAACGCACCAATCTATGTGGAAAACAATGTGATTGAAAAGAACGGATTCTTTGAAAAGGAGAAATAACATGGTCGAAGTTAATATTGAATTTCTTACCGTTGACCCAAGCATGCGCGCGCCGCTCCTCGTCTTAAAAGAAATTGAGGGTGAATCTAAACGAATTTTGCTGATATGGATCGGCGAGTCGGAAGCATGGTCCATAGATAACTACTTGAAAAATGCCCCTGAAAAACGACCCATAACTCATGACTTATTTAAGAACGTGATTGATACAATTTCCGCCAAGGTAAATTCTGTCTGTATTACTGCAGTTGAAGAGTCAACCTTCTACGCAAATATGAAACTGGAACTGAATGGGGAAGAATACGACATAGATTCGCGTCCCAGCGATGCGCTTGCGATCGCAATCCGATGTGGCGTGCCAATCTACGTTGAAGAGAAAGTTCTTGATGAAAACGGGTACTTTGAAGCGGAAATGAAAAAAGGTAGAAAAAAACCACGGGATGCCAAAGATGTTTTAGAAAATCTGGATGATGAAATTGTGAAAAATTACACAGTTTAATCAAATTTCTGTTAATCAAGAATTTTGATTTCGCATTAACACGTCAAGTAGATTATCACTCTAAACTTCATCTCCGTTGAAATTCAGATCACCATGGAAAACTCATTCAGCCATAACTACATCGTGCTCCATGAAAATTGCACAAAAATCTTGGATACCAACGACTTTGTCTCAAAGATAGACCTATCCTTTCTCGATCCACCCTTCAATCAGGATAAGGCTTACAATGAATGGGACGATAATCTGCCTCCTGAGAAATATTGGCAGTGGATGCAAGAGATATGTGCTAAAATCTATGCGTTGACATCCGATGGTGGTGCTATCTATTTCATGCAACGCGAAAAAAACACGGAATTTGTTTTACAATGCTTCCGTGAAACAGGATGGACATTTCAAAATCTCATCGTCTGGAAGAAGAAAACCTCAGCAGTACCGGGAATAAACCGTTACGGAAAACACTATCAAATAATTGCATTTGCCACGAAAGGCAAGACACCACGTGTTTTCAATCGTCTAC
This sequence comes from Candidatus Poribacteria bacterium, assembly GCA_965237835.1. Classification (GTDB taxonomy): domain Bacteria; phylum Poribacteria; class WGA-4E; order WGA-4E; family WGA-3G; genus MSPOR6. Next base: position 5,773,181 of record OZ250160.1, read on the forward strand.
GTATTGACCCACCACTACCGGCAGACTACAAACATGCTCGGAAAAATGGCATGTATGTTACCGACGTATGGGATGATATACGTGAGTTAACATCTGGCTACTTTGCTGGAGATGAAGCACTGCGTGATGCAAATGGAAATCGTCTGCACAAACAGCAAACTCCTATTCAACTATTGCTTCGTATTATTCTGTCCTCAACAAATCCTGGTGATGTCGTCCTTGATCCATTTGCAGGATCAGGAACAACATTGGTTGTTGCCGAACAATTGGAAAGAAAATCAATCGGTATTGAACTTGACGTCCTAAATGTCAAAATCATCCAAAACAGACTCGCTGATCAGAAAAAATCGGATAACGTCTCTCGCTTTTTCAAAGACTATGCATGCACACCAGAATTGGAACTAATTTGGAGGTTGGAACAATCCAAGTCAGCAAAGTTAGTTATTTCCAATCAGAGACCCTTTTTTGAGGCAAATCTATAATTACTATAGTTTGGACAGTTTGAAGTTTTTTAGAGACAAAAAGCAGAAAAGAGGTTATCCTTTCAGAATATATAACTTTTATTTTTGAAAGGACATTCGAAATGGATCCTCTTTTCCGCTTAGAACTCATGTTATCAGAATTTAGACCACTTTTCAAGTCCAACAATTTTGATCATTTTTGCACTTTTGTCAAAGGTTTGATAAAAACTCCGCAAGGTGTTTGAACAAGTTCTCTCACAAGGACATCATTTGTTGTGTCGTGCGAAATCAAACGCTGTTTTCTATAAAATACTGCCTACCCCAAAACAGCGGAAACAGGGTAGACCCCGACGATATGGAGACCGCGTGCTGCTCTCCCGGCTCCGATTTGAGGATAAAGTGGTAGACAACAACACACTTTCTGTCGCAAACAAAGTCGTGCGGACAAAGATGTGTCCGGCAGATGTCCGGCTCGTTGTGGGACGCACACGACCAAAGAAGTCTAAACCTTATCGCTATTTTGTGTATTTACCTCCGACTTAGAACGCCCAGTAGCCGAGGTGATCCGACACTATAGAAATCGGTGGCAGATTGAAACCACATTTCGGGACGTCAAACAGAACTTCGGTTTTGATACATATCAACTCCGAAACCGCAAGAGTTTGAATCGTTTTACTCAACTGAGTTTTGTCGCAGCCTGTCTCACACAACTCATTTTCACAAACACACCGACCAACACAGCATCGGAAACAAATATAGATGATGTGTCTCTTGAAGTAGAAGATGTGCTACTGGCACTAAATATGCATTGGTATAAACCGAAATATCTCACACGCGGGTTGATGACCGCTTATTTGATACAATGTTTCGAAAAACAATGTTTTTCTGCAAGTTACGATCCAAAACAAAACTCAAAGAAAAATCTAAAAATAGTTGAAGACTCTACATGAAAATGAGCAGATGGACATATTTGGACGATTATTTCAAAAATAATGGCTAACGGACAGTGATTTCCAACAGAATTCAGAGATGCAAGAGTGTGGACAAACCATATTTAACTCCTGATCGGAAGTCCTGACAGGATAAAATTGTCCAAACTATAGTATACCTTAAAAAGAAAAGCCCGCTTGGCAATAGCCAAACGAGTTAAACACGTCTTGTATTTCTAACGCTAACTGAACGGAACATTATACGATTTCTGAAATATAAAAATGGAATAAGTAGTTTAGGGCTTGCATAGTGACGTAAAAGTCGCGCGTGATTTTCACTACACGAGATTTTTACAAACTTAAGAAGTATACCTAAATACGCTTTTTCCGCGAAAAATAATTCAAAAGTGTACCCAATCTGAATTTATTTAAAAGATTCGGATTACGCACAGATTCATCAATATCAACCTCAATAAACTCAACCGTAGTTCCTGGAGGTGATTTATAACTTAAATCTGATTTAGGAACAGGAACGGTATCCTCGTCTTCCAAAAGACACTCAATATGAAATACAATTGCTTTAGCAGTCTGATCCCTTAATTCTTTAAGAGTTTTTCCAACTGAAACACATACTGGCAGATCTGGAACGTACGAACTATAATTTCTTTCCCCTTTCTCAATAACAACTAAGTAACGCATTGGTTAGTGTTCCTTTTGCTTCTTTACACCAGCCTATTTGAGAATTCGGCTTAGTGTTGAATTATTTAAATCTTCACTTGTCTTTCCAGGTATTGTTATTTTACCCTTTTTAGAAGGATGTTTAAAGTGTCATGGCTACCTTTAGTTTTAGAAAGATGCCATCCGTGAGATCTAAGTAGTTTGATAGCCTCTCTTACCTTCATACATATTTTGACTCCTAACTTAAATTAACTATGATAGACTAATAACATGAAAAACCAAGAAAAAACAGTCGTAAACTCGGAAATTCAGGAATACACTAAAATTATACCACAGCAATTGGTATTATACAATAAAAATTGACAAAATGTCAATAGTAGTGCAGCAGAGCCATTCAATTGTCCGGTAGTTTTCTTATGTAGGAGCGATCTCCGAATCGCGACCCTCCCCTCCCCTGTAGGAGCGATCTCCGAATCGCGACCCTCCCCTCCCCTGTAGGAGCGATCTCCGAATCGCGACCCTCCCCTCCCCTGTAGGAGCGATCTCCGAATCACGACCCTCCCCTCCCCTGTAGGAGCGATCTCCGAATCGCGACCCTCCCCTCCCCTGTAGGAGCGATCTCCGAATCGCGACCCTCCCCTCTCCTGTAGGAGCGATCTCCGAATCGCGACCCTCCCCTCCCCGTAGGAGCGATCTCCGAATCGCGACCCTCCCCTCCCCTGTAGGAGCGATCTCCGAATCGCGACCCTCCCCTCCCCTGTAGGAGCGATCTCCGAATCGCGACCCTCTCTAAAATGTCCTGAAAAACTTGAAAACTGAATGGCTCTGAGTAGTGCAGGGTTATTTAGTTTTAAGAATTTTTAGTTGATGCGTGTTACTGAGAGTTTCTATTGTCCGTCAGGTAGAGCGCAGCGAAACCCATAGATGTCAATTTAGTGATCCTCCAGGACCGGTAGGTGCGGTTTCTAACCGCCCCCATAGGCGTCAATTTAGTGGTTTTCCGCGGCATTTTCAAGGTGTTCCAATGTAGTGTTCCTGCTTGCCCGCCTGTCAATGCAGCACTCGTTTTGGAAAGCCCGTTTTATTTCCTTAAAAGTTTGCCGTAGCGATGTTATAGACTTGCGAAAACTTATGGCAAGTATGCGTCCGTAGGTAGCAATAAGTTTTGCTGTTTTCATGAGACTATGGTGCAAGCATCGCCATCCTATGACTAACATGATCCAATGCCGGATGATTGCGACGATGAGTTTCGCATATACTTCACATAAGATGCGATAGGGTTTTTTGCTTCGTGATGTGTGAACCTTTCCGATGCTTTTGAAACACTTAAACATCAACTCAATCTGCCATCGGATGCGTGCGATAACCGTTATCTGTTCTGGGGTAAGTAGGTCTGCTCCGATATTTGTGATATAGATATTCCATCCTGCGAGTTGTAAGCGTGCCTTTGAAGGTGTGGCATTTTTCCGTTTCGCACGGCATTTGATATCTCTACGGCGTTTTTGGGTTTCTTGTTCGGAGAGTTTCTGAGCGACGAGGCGTGCTTTGAGACGTGCTTTTTTACCGATGGTGATGTGCGTTTCAAAGGTGTTTGTGGTGTGGCTCTTGAGCCACTTTTGTAAACAAAAGGGTTCCCCTTCGGTGTCAAAGAGTGAACACCCAACTTTCAACCTTGCTATCCAAAAGACATTTGCTTCGGAAAGTTTTCCGAAGGTTGTAAGCGAAAAATAACCGAGGTCTGCGAGGCGCAAACTACCGGCTGGGAGCATCTCCATCTGCTTTTCAGCGGTGCTATCAGCGGTGATGCCATTGGTGAGTTGAAAGTGTTCAAAAGTGCCAGTGGCGACATCAAGTCGGAGGTGGAGTTTCACAGCGGATTTGTTGGGATGGTTCTTTTTGCGTCCACCTTCCCAAGTTTCATGGAGCGCATCGGGGAGTGTTATCCAGGTGCTGTCTTGCGCATATACACCATTGAAATGTTTGAGTAGCGGAAGTGCTTGCGGATCGGCTGTAATGACCTCAAGCGCAGCAGCTTCAAGCGTAGTTTTCAAAGTCGCTGCAGCTTCGGGGGTGAAACGCTGTTCAATCGCTTGCCGAGTGATAGGCGTGCCGAGAGCACCAGCGGTTTGTGCGAGTTGCGTATAGGTGGCATCAGGATTTTCTAACCAACTGAAAACAAGGGTCTCAACGAACCGACCCCCCGTGAGTTTTCGGCTTCTTATGACAAAACCAGCGTCGCGTGCTGCTGTATCGGCGGTTGTCGTTAAAATCTGTTGCATTTTATCAGGAACCTGTGTTAAAGTTTGCATTGGAAACACCTCTTGGTAGAAGTAAAATAAGATTATTTTCTACATTATATAAGAAGTGTTTCCAATCAACAACACTTTTCTGTGAAAAACATGTCTATTTTTTCTTACATTGACGCATAAGGTGCGGTTACAAACCGAACCTACCGGACCTGGGGTTTCGCTAAATTGACGCTAATGGTGCGGTTTCTAACCGCCCCATACAAGATGTGCTTTCAAGTCAGTTCAACAAAAACTGACCTTATCTTAGGATACTCCTGAAGTTACCAGAGATGCTTATTTCTACAAAGACTTTGCTAATCCGAACTTAACTATTTATAAAATAAGCTCTACAAAAATTTTTCGCATTTTAATTTGACTGTTTGCGAGATAATGTGTAGCATTATAAATGCGGTTAAACTTTTAACATTTCGTGTGAATTATGTTGTTTTTAAGCATGACTATAGTTTGGACAATTTTTAGGGTTCTTGAGTAATAGTCTGGATTAATAGAAACACTTTTGAGATCAATATTGGTTTATTGGAACACCTTTCGCCCCGCTGTGGCTAAAGAGGGTTTGTTCACAATGTCCCTATAGGCATTCCGCCCCGCTGGGGCTACTCTTGCTTGCACCTGAAATTCTTTTCTGTGAGTTACGTTCCCATCCGAAACTCAATGAAAAATCAGCAAACACTTGAAAACACAACATGAAACAGATAGAAATTGTCCAAACTATAGTTACAATTAGATAACCCACACAAAATCTCTCCCGAAAGTGATAGTGTTCATGGCTTCAACGCAGTTAACCTTTGATTTTAATCGCCCCAACAGTTATTCGATTTATGTTCCTACCGAGGCAGATGAATTCTGGACAGCGAAACAACGCGCCGGACATTCTATCCACGAGATTTCATATCGTGCCTGTTACAAACCACAATTACCCGCATATTTTATACAAAAGTTCTGCAAGCCGGAATCTGTTGTTTACGACCCATTTATGGGACGCGGTACAACTCTAATAGAGGCGCAGCTTCACGGACACAAAGTTATTGGCAATGACATAAATCCGCTATCTAAAGTCCTTACATCCCCACGTCTCAACCCGCCTATGTTAACTAATATTGAAAAGAGATTGTCTGAGGTTGACCTGTCAAACGATGCCGAAATAGACCCTGATCTCTTAGTCTTTTTCCATGAAGACACACTCAGCGAAATTTACGGGTGGCGAACCTATTTCCAACAGGAACAACTTGACACAGTTGATGCATGGTTACAAATGGTGGCGTGTAGTCGTCTCACAGGACATTCCTCCGGTTTTTTCTCTGTTTTCACGCTTCCACCGAATCTTGCAGCCTCAATTGCTTCCCAACGGAAAATAAACGAAAAACGGAATCAGAAACCTGAATATCGGGATACAAAAGCACTGATATACCGAAAATCAAAACAGTTGTTGCGCCATAACCTTCCTGACCATTATTGGCAGGACGACGTTGTACTTCTCACTGAATCCGCTGATAACACCCCCCAAATTCCAGACGAATCGGTTGACTTGGTTGTCACCTCACCTCCCTTTCTTGATATCGTTGACTATGAACAGGACAACTGGTTACGGATGTGGTTTTGTAATATAGAAATTGAAGCAGGCAAGATTTGGCAATTAAAATCGTTAGAGGATTGGGTTGCTCGGATGAAAGATGTCTTGGTTGAATTACATCGAATTTTAAAGGGAACGGGTAAAATTGCTTTTGAGGTTGGAGAGGTACGCAACGGTGAGATATTCTTAGAAAATGCCGTTGCTAAAGCATCTGTAGATGCGGGGTTTGTGCCTGAAAAATTGATGATTAACACACAACGCTTTACAAAGACAGCGAATTGTTGGGGTGTTTCCAACAACAAAAAAGGCACAAATAGCAATCGAATTGTAATCTTGAAAAAGGATAGTTAACAAAGGTAGGAGGGTTACATTTATGGGACACCGATATAGCATCTGGCTACTTATTTTCTCCGTAATGGCATTCCAAGTTTTCGTAAGCATTGACGCATTTTCTAAAGACATACAAATAGATGATGTCCCTAAAGCCATTCAGAAGATCATTTTTCGAGAAATTGGGGATATACCAATTGATGACATTGACAGGGAAAAAGATGACGGAGAAGTTTATTTTGATGTAGAAGCTGAAACTAAAGGAATAAGGATTGAACTTCAGATTGCAGAAGATGGTTCGCTCAAGGAGAGAGATGTTACCGAGGATATTTCTTTCTCCGAATTGCCAATCCCTGTCCAAGATACGGTTCATCGGCATGTTGGGACGTTGGAAATTGACGATGTAGAACGTAAAACGGAACTCGGGAAAGATGTATATTACGATATTGAAGTTGATGATATGGGTGTAGAGATTGATCTTGAGATTGCGGCTGACGGTACTCTGTTAGATAAGGATATGAGTGATCCGATTGCGCTTAAGGTCAAACTGGTTGCAAAATCTAAACTTCCCACACTTGAAGATATTTCACCCTATCGTGAAGCACTTGTTTTTTACGAGTACAACCTTCAGAAACGTCTTGATGGCGATTTCAAAGGCAAAAAACTGCGTGTTGCACATTGGGCAATTTATGACAACCAACCGCAGCCAATTGGTAAAATTAAAGTCGGATCGTCACAAACACTAAAACTCTATCCATACCAGCAATTCAAGGAACTTGAAAGTCTTTATACAAGTGATACACTTGCTTTAGACCTTGACATACCGCTCTATCACGATATTGGACAGAAAATTCATGAAGACCAATCTATGGATGATAGATTTGACTATGATTCTATTCTCTCCGAAAAGATGCCGGTTTTCTGGCAACTGAAGGATCAACTTAAACTTGTGGCTTTGGGTGACTCTCGATGTGAATTGGGTATAAAAGCAGAATTGTTTTACGGTGCAGAAAACCGTAAAACCCCGGTTGCGTACAACCTTGCAATTTCTGGGGGATCGTTGGAGTTTCAGAAAATAGTTGTTGATGAATATCTTTTGAAAATGCCGAACTTAGAGTGGGTGGTTTATCAAATGTCGCCGCGTGTGGTTAACCGACGTTTTGAAAGATCGTCCGAGAGGGAATTGTTAAAAAGCGACGGTTACGAGTTTGATATGAAACATGCTAAAACGCTCTGGCACAAATCCGGCGAGGACGACAAGAAGAAATCTGTAGCCGATATCGTGTCAATACCGTATGTAGGGGCATACTGGTCTGAACGTCCGTGGGGGTGGAAGTACAGAAACGAGATTTGGCAAAATCCTGAAACTGATGATTTAGATAAAAGATGGGAAATATCTGAAAAAAGGTGGGATCGTCTTTCATCAATGATTGACGTATTAAACGAACGAGACGTTCAGATATTGATATATCTGCCACCATTCCACCCTATTATGCGCGGCGAGGATGTCGTGGATGATGATGGCACAACCCTGAAAGGCTATCGGGAATTGGTTGATAGATTACAAAAGTTGGAAAATCAGTTTCCCAATCTTGTATTCGTTGACCTGAATAAGGGCGGCAAACACGATTTTTCACCGGAGATGTTCAAAGACCTTGACCACATGAATGCGCTTGGAGCAACTAATATGACGCAAAAGTTGGAAGAAATTAGACTACGCCACGCCAAGAAGTATCGGAAACGAAGATAGGAAATTAGAATTAACATAATTGACGACTTGTGCTAGTGTTCTGTCCACTTTTATTTTTAGGGTAATTTGATCGTAGGGGCGAGGTTTCCTCGCCCTATAGCCAAATCACATACCCGTAATTTTAGGATGGACAGACCACTAGTTACGTAATAGTTTTGTTGTTTTTCACAGTTGTTCATATTCTGTAGGAGCGATCTCCGAATCGCGATACTCTGTCGGGGATCGGAATTCCCTCATACCTTTGAATGGGGTCGTGAATTGAAAAAGTTGCGGAATTCAAATCCAAACGAGACAAACATGTGAAAGATAAATATACCAAATGTTAACTAGCACAACGCGTTAATTGGCAAGTATTTGTCAAACAATAGCGTAAATCTTGGACATTCGAAATGGTTTTCAGTTCGCATATCTTCGTCTACTACTTTCTCCCGTTTGCGCTTCTCAGCTACTACCTACTCCCTCAAAAAGCGAAACATTTTGGACTGACACTCCTAAGTTATCTCTTCTACGGTTGGGCAAATCCACCATTTGTTTTGCTGATGTTTGCCTCAACGGTAATTGATTATTCGTGTGGTCGCGTCATCTCTGGAAGTGAACATCAACGTCGTCGAAAAGTCGCACTAACCATCTCTATCTGTTCAAACCTATCCCTCTTATGCTTTTTCAAATACTTCAATTTCGGCATATCAAACTTTAATGCTATTCTGGACTGGTTGGGATTGCCGATATGGGGCAGTGTTCTTGAGGTTACGCTTCCTCTCGGTATCAGTTTCTATACCTTCCAATCGATGAGTTATACGATAGATGTTTATCGTGGTGATGGCAAAGCAATTCGGAATTTCATAGATTTTGCTTGTTATGTGTCAATGTTTCCTCAACTTGTTGCAGGTCCGATAATTCGATTTTCGGAGGTTGCTGATCAACTCCGACATCGTACGCACACGTTAGAAAAGTTCGCTCGCGGGATAGCATTTTTCTCATTGGGAATGGCGAAAAAGGTATTGTTAGCGAACCCTTGCGGTAAATGTGCTGACACAGTGTTTGATGCAGGTATAGTCAACACGTTTGATGCATGGTATGGCTCAATCGCTTACGCCTTTCAAATATATTTCGATTTCAGTGGATATTCTGACATGGCGATCGGCTTAGGGTTAATGTTGGGGTTTACTTTTGCCAAAAACTTCGATTCTCCCTATCGGTCTGAGTCTATTACGGAATTCTGGCGCAAATGGCACATTTCCCTCTCCAGTTGGTTGCGAGACTATCTCTATATTCCACTTGGTGGAAACCGTCGAAATCGGACGCGAACATATCTCAATTTAGCACTTGTGATGTTGTTCGGAGGCTTATGGCACGGTGCATCGTGGAATTTTGTTATCTGGGGTGGAATTCATGGCGGCATGCTTGCACTTGAACGAAATCGGGGTAAGGCAAGTTACTACGAATCTCTACCGAAACTATTGAGAGTCGTGGCGACGTTTCTACTCGTCTTAATAGCTTGGGTTTTCTTCCGTTCAACTGATTTGACACATGCGCTAACTTATCTACGATGTATGTTTAGCAGTGTTGATGGACAACCGACAACCGATTTAATCGCGGGCATTCTATATCAACCTTACTACCTATTGATAATGTGCGTGGCGGGGATTGTCGTCTGGAGTTTTCCGCAGACATGGGAGTGGACACAACGATTGACCCCGATCCGAATGGGTGTTTGTCTTCTGCTGTTAATATTATCACTTGCTGTTTTGTCAACACAGACATATAATCCGTTCATCTATTTCATTTTTTAGCTATTCTTGTAGGAGGGATTGTATCCCCGCTTTTCTCACAGAGACCTTGGAACCTCCAAACACATGCGAAACTTAGCTGAACACCGCAGAGAAACAGCCATAAAAGACCTCGGCAACACGGTCGTAAAACGAAACGTGTGCATAATTAGTCTTATACTCTTTAGTGTGATGCTTCTATGCGTGCCTATCTGTCAATTTATCTCAGAAATTCGAAGTGGTGAGATGCCTCATGTTTTTCGTGCTTATGAACTATTATCGGAACCAAAACGCGAAGCGATTGAAAAATATGAGGACGTATTAGAGGATGAATCCGTGCTTACCAATTGGCTGTTGCCGAGCGTGCAGACTATTTTGACACGGCTACTTTACATCGGCAACGAACAAGTCTACTTAGGACGTGATGGGTGGTTGTTCTACCGTGCCAATATTGACTCTCTGATCAGTCTTAGTGGCAATCACTCCCAAACAGAACATAAAATAGAGCCAATACATGGCAAATACCAAGACGCGCTTAATGCACTCGTTGATTTCAAACGTCAGTTAGATGAACGTAACATTACACTCGTTGTGATGCCAATCCCCGTTAAACCTTCGATTCATCCAGAAAAGTTCTCTGCACGCTACAACAACCTTGATGCACCTTTACACAATCCCAACTACACAGAATTTGTTAAGACACTTATGTCACATGAGATTATGGTATATGACCCATCCTTACTTCTCTTTGAATCTTCCCGACAGAATGAGCAATATCTCAAAACAGATACACACTGGCGACCAGGAGCAATGGAACGCGTCGCCAATAATCTTGCAACATTCATTGCTGAACGTGTTGAATTTACGAATGCTTTGACAACTGCATATTCTAAAACCGAAACCAAAGTAACAAACGTAGGTGACATCGCAAAAATGTTGAACTTGCAAGAGCAGCAAACCCAATTTCAGCCAGAACACGCCATCTCTCATGTAATCCAGACACAGTCAGGCGAATTGTGGCAACCAGACCGAAATGCAGAAATCCTGTTTCTCGGAGACAGTTTCAGTAATATCTACTCGCTTGCTGGTATGGAATGGGGAGAATCGGCAGGTTTCGTTGAACACCTCAGTGCAGCCCTCTCAATGCCAATAGATAGGATAGTGATAAATGCTGGTGGTGCATTTTCAACGCGCCAAGCACTTGTACAACAGGTTGAACGGCTTGACGGTAAACGTGTCCTTGTCTATCAGTTCGCAACGCGTGAACTATTTTCTGGTGACTGGAAACTGATACCGATGCCACAAATTCAATCCTTATCGGCAGGTGAGAATGTAAAACCAACACGACTGAATGAAGAGATAACCCTTACCGCTTCTATAAAAGGCATAACAAATCCACCTGCTCCCGGCAGCGTGCCATATACTGAATGTATCATAGCGATTCATCTTGAAAACGTCAAAATACCTGAACTTCCTGAGGAATTCGTTGTGTTTGTCTGGGGAATGCGTAAAAACAAGTGGACAGAAGCCGCTACATTCAAAATCGGACAGGAAGTGAAGTTGTGCCTCCGACCGTGGGATTCCGTTCAAGCAGACTACGAAAGCTACAACCGTAAAGAATTGGAAAATGAGGAAGCATGGTTACTGGATGTCTACTGGGGAGAGATTCCATGATGTTACTGAAAATGAGACCTCCAAAGATGGTCTTGCAAGCTGCATCCTACACGCAATTGTCTATTCTATTCGTTTTACTTCTTGTAGGAGGAATTTATAATCCCGAATTCGCAGTTGCTGCGTCGGATAATTTCATTCAGTCGCTGACTGAAAAAGTTGCTGAAGCAGAAAGACAAAAAATAACCGTCGTCCCCGGAAAAGAGGGATGGTTATTCTTTGCTCCTGAGCTGCGACATCTGAGTGTTGGACAATTTTGGGGAGACGCTGCAAAGAAAGTCAGTCAAGCATCAAATCCGGAGTTCGCCGATCCACTTCCGGCAATTCTCGATTTCAAAGCGCAATTGGACACAGCGGGTATTAATCTAATTTTTGTTCCTATACCTGCAAAAACTTCCATTTATCCTGAGATGATTTCGGAACACGGTACAGCAAAACCGCGCACCGATCAACACCATATCACATTCTATGACGTTTTGCGAGAAAAGGGTGTTAATGTATTGGATCTAACCGATCTATTTATTCAGAATCGGTTTTCCGAATCGGGTCCATTGTATTGCAAACAGGATACGCATTGGTCTGGACAAGCATGCGTTATGGCAGCGGAGGCGATTGCTAAAGCAATCGGCACGCCACCGTGGATGACACAAATACCGAAACGCAAGGCAAAAATTGAAACACGTGGCGTTGAAATAACCGGCGATCTTTGGAAAGAACTTGGCAATCAGGATTTACAGAAGGAGCAATTACAACTTTCTTTTGTCAAGCAGGATAGAGAATCGACTCCCAACGCACAACCTTTTGGTGCATCGTGGCGATCAAGTCCTATTGTGCTATTAGGGGATAGCCACAATCTTGTTTTTCACGCGGGGGGTGATATGCACGCGCAGGGGGCAGGTTTGCCAGACCATCTTGCCCATCAGCTGAGGTTTTCCGTGGATGTGGTAGCAGTTCGCGGTTCGGGTGCAACGCCATCACGATTGAATCTGTTTCGGAGACGTGATAAGATGAAAGGAAAACGTGTTGTTATCTGGTGTCTCAGTGTTCGGGAATTTACAGAGGGACAGGGTTGGCGTAAGATTCCAATAATAAGATAACGTGAGTTTGATAAAAACAAGATGTCGGGCTTCTCGTAGGGGCGAGGGCTTCTCGCCCGTAGGGGTTAGGTTACCTAACCCCTATGAAAATGTCCATTTATGTTTAGAATTTGCTATATATCAAACTCACGTTAAGATAGAAACAGGTTGACCTATTCCTATCTTATTGTTGAGAAATTCTCACTTAATTTCATACACTATAGTGATATTCACGGTAACAGTGAGTTCACCTGCTACTATGGGAGTAGAAGATTTGGCTGCATCATCAGCGAATGCTGCTTCTGCTGCCGCAAATGCGATTGGCGGACTTTCATAATAGGTGTTTTCAGTAATAGTGATAGGTTTCCCAAGCACTACTCCACTTGCATCTGCTAAGGTTTGCGCCTTCGCTTCAGCATCCTTTACCGCTAAACTACGTGCCTGAGTCCGCAATGGTGTAGTATCATCAATCATAAATTGGATGGAATTGACAACGATGTTATCCCCTCCCGCTTCCGCGGCATCGTCAATAACATCACTTAGCGTATCCAAATCTCGTACCTTCGCCTTTACGGTGTTGTTTACGCTGTAACCACGAAGTACACGCCCTTCTTCCGTGTAGTCGTACTGCGGATAGATACTGAAATTCTCAGTGTTAATATCTTTTTCTTCAATATCGTTAGCCTTCAGTGAATCAATTAGTGCTGTCATTGCGCTTGCAGCTTCTTCACGTGCCTCAGCAACTGTCTTTTTCTCAACAGCTACCCCTAAATAGAGCGTTGCAATATCCGGTTCACCAGAAACTGCACCGCTCCCGTTTACATAAATAGTTCGCCCACCTGGTGAAGGAGACAACACTTTTGCAGCAAACTGTGAATCACAGGCAGTAAGTGTTATAATCAGTATTGCAGTGAGCCCTAATAAACATAAATTGTGTTTTTTCATTATTTTTCCTGTTAGTTATGGTAAAAATTCAGAACCCACCTTGACATTCTACTCTGGTGGTGTTACTTCCACCGTATCTGATGGGTTTGCGCCCTCCATCTCTGGAGGTGCTACATTTTCCATAAGTTTATCAGATTTCTTGATTAATCTATCAACATTAGACTTGAATAACATGAATATCGTATCTTTATCAACACGTTTAACGTAAAGTTTGCCGCCTTCCTCTTTTCCTACAAGCAGCATCGCTACTGTTCCATCATTAAGGGATGCAACGATAGTTGAGGTGGGCGTATCTAATCCGTATTCTGAAAGTTCTTTCGCTTCTGCGAAATCGTCTGTATTCAATTGACTGAAGGTGGTGAGTAGATTTTGAACTTCTGTTTGGCTCGCAGCAGCAGAAACCGGCTGGAACATTTGCCACTTATTCTCAACATCTAACCGCAGTTCAACCGTTTCCTCCGCAGAAATGATGTTAATCTGTGTAACAATGTCTTTATTAAAATCGAAGATTTTGCGATCTTTCCAAGTTCGTGTCCCTTTATCAAATACGGATTGTAGATACCCTTTTGCAGTATAAACATCATTGGAATCGGCAACGCGTACATAACTGCTTAAGAATCCTGGCGTATTTTTTCCAACAAATAGGTGGGCTAACAGTTTATCGTTAGCATCCATCAATTTTACTTCAGTACCGCTGCTATTTACTTGGAATTCTGCCTGATTATCAGGGTTATCGGAGACTTGGTTGGCATTGTCAAATTCTGCAACTTTGGTAAACAAATCGTCTACACTATCGTTATCTGCGGGATAATTATTCATAGAGGCGACAACCCACTGCTCGTTTTGTTTTGAAAGGGTTGTGGTTTCACCTTTGGCAACGATTTCTATTTTTGCGACCTGTTCCTTATTAAAGTTCGGAAACAGTGTTGTCGCCTCTTCAACCTTCTTTTGATAATCGCTTTTCCTGAAAGGGTTCTCGAAAATCAGGACAACAAGCAATAAAAAGACAAAAATGCCACTTAAAATTAGAAGTTGTTTATTTTTCATCGTCTCATCCAAATTGTAGTATTTTAGTCGGTTGAGGGTGGTATGACCGGTCTAATATCAGAACCGTAGATTTTAACCAACCTTCTTACTCTTCCTTTTAAGAAGTATCGCAATAACCCAAACAATATAACTAACATCGAAATGCCTAAAGTACATATATATTTGATTAAGTTTTTCTCTAATTCCGAAGTTTCCTTTAAAGGTCTGTCAGTGATAGTATGTGAACGGATACCGATAAGGGTTTCACCAAGAGTTAGCCAGTCCAGGCTGTTTAGAAAAAAGTTAACCCCATGAAGGTCTAACCGTGTTAAGAGTTGAGACGTTCCGACTACAACAATTTGCGTTTCTGCACTTTCAGTTATAGTTGTTCGCTCTTCCGTTCCTTGTGTTTGGGTGGATTCATCATTTTCATCTTCGCCATCAGTGTTTGCGGGGGATGCCACTGAAGGAATCTCTTTACCAGCATAGAAACTCTTGAACTTTCCTTCCAAAGCAGCTGCGACTGTATAAACCTGTAAATCGGTTGGTAGAATTGGAGTATTTGGCATTAAGTTGAAAAAGCCTTGAGAACTCTTTGCACTTTTGCTTGTCTTTGCTAAATGTGTTGATTTTACGCCTTCTTTTGTCAACATCTCTAAGGAACTCGTCCAAGACAAAGTCAATGACTCCAATTGGCTCGTAATAGTATGTTCTTTTGAGAAATTGGATGTATCAATTCTGACAAAATATGGATAATCTCGACTAACTGTAAAAGGTCCTTGTTGATACCCTATTTTGTTGTTAAATCTGAGATCGGCAATTAGATTATTTCCGAGCTTGACACCGTAATGTTCAAGCAGATCGTTCAAACCGGTACTAAGGGGTGTCGCTTGAAGGTTTTGAAGTTGTAGTGTAACAGGATCAACCATGAAAATTGTTCTACCACCGCGCATGATAAACTGATCAATTTCATATTTTTCTTTCTCTGTTAACGCCCGTTTTGGACCGGCAATAACTAACGTAGTTACGGATTCATCAACCGGTTCTCCTGCTTGAAGATCAACAGTGGTAAGGTTATATTGCCCTTGTGCGTTTTTATCCAACAACTCGCGAAACTGTTGATTGATTTGTGTTTGCGCGTTGATATCGTACTCATCGTGCCCCATCAGAAATCCGACCGTTTTTGCTTCTTTTGCGGTTACCTTGAGGATTGAGGAAGTGAGATCATATTCTAAGTTTGAGGTAGATTGCACGATTGGAAGTACTTCTTCTTTACCGCTATAACCGACACTAATAGCCATATAGACATTTGCTATTTCCGCTTTATCTTCCCTATATACATTGAATTGGACTTCAGGAATACCTTTGAATCGAAGTTCTTGTTTCTGTGCATCGTCAAAATCAGCCGGATCAACAAAATCTACTTGGAGTTTTTGAGAAAATGCCGTGTATTCGTCAAGAACATCTCTTATATCACGACGAATTCCACCAACTTCCGCGGGTTCTGTAGAAAAATAGACAGTAATCGTAACAATATCTTCAAGTCCTTTAATAACATCCTTAGTTGCTTTTGAGACAGTATAACGTTTATCCTCAGTGAGATCACCGCGCAAAAATCGGCGTGAGGATAGGTAATTAACCAGCACAAGAATACCGAAAATGAGTGCTATAAATGCAACAGTATTGGCACCGTATCTGATCCGTTTATCAGCCAAAACAGTTTACCTCCTTATCTTAACGCCATTTCCGACTTTCAACTGAAAGTGTGCTTAAATAGAGAAAAAATCCGATGATTGTCAAATAATAGATAATATCGCGAGAATCAATTACACCACGCAAAATACTACTATAATGTGAACCGAGACCCAGATAACTAAAAATCGGGTATAACCAGTTGGGTGTGCTGAAAAGGACGATGTCTTCGCCAATAATCAATAACACAAAACAAGCGGAGATTCCCAGAATGAATGCGATAATTTGATTCTCAGTCAATGTTGAAGTAAACAACCCTATTGCCAGATATGCAGCACCCATCAAAAGAAGTCCGAGGTAGCCACATACGATTGTTCCACCATCCGGATCACCGAGGATGGCAACCGAAATAGGTATTGCAAGCGAAAATAGAGCCGTTACAGCAAGTAATCCGAAACTCGCAAGAAATTTACCGAGAACCACCTCGTAATCTCTAATCGGCAACGTCATTAGGATTTCTGCCGTGCCAAGTTTCTTTTCTTCAGCCCAGAGTTTCATCGTAACAGCAGGGATAAAAAATAGAAATATCCACGGCAACAATCCGAAGTATCCTCGCATTTCGGCTTGACCGCTGATAAAAAAAGCACGGAAGAAAAGCCACGAAGAAATTGCAAGGAAGAATGTTATGAAAATATACGCAATGGGAGAATTGAAATAACTTCTGAATTCCTTTTTGAAAATAGCGTTGATGTTCTGCATAGTATTCTATATTGTAGACCCAACGATGGGTTAAAAAACTAAAATCGTGTATTTTATGTTATTCCTCTTCAGTGGAAACTACTTCGCTTGCTAATTCCTTAGGCGGTGTGGTGTTGCTGACTTGACCTGTAGTGAAATGGAGAAATACATGCTCCAAATCAACAGATTCTTGGCGGAGTTCAACAAGACCCCATCCGTTTTCGACAACGGTGTTGAAGAGTGCCTCAGCAGCATCATAACCTTCTCCTGCTACAGTGATTTCATAACTCACGATGCCATCATCTGTTTTGCCATGCGTAAACCCAATGATACCATCCAACTCTTTTAGTTTTGGGGTGATCGCTTCTTCTGATCCTTGGATAGCAACGTGCAACTTGTCTTCACTCCGGACTTGGCTAATGAGATCTTCCAGAGTACCGTTCGCTACAATTTGCCCATAGTTTATAATAAGGATTCGGCTACAAGTAGCCGCTACTTCAGGCAAAATGTGTGTGCTGAAGAGTACGAGTTTCTTTTCTCCGATGTCCTTAATCAGATTCCGAATCTCAATTGTTTGGCTTGGGTCAAGCCCAGAGGTAGGTTCATCTAAAATCAGAATAGGTGGGTCGTGGATGAGGCTTTGCGCTAAACCAACACGTTGTCTGTAACCTTTAGAGAGTTCACCGATGTCCTTTTGAATAACATCTTCAAGACCACATATCTCAATGACGGTTCTTAACCGAATTTTACGTTGGCTTTTGGGAATTTCCCGAATTTCTGTCATAAACTTGAGATAATCAACCACTCCCATGTCAGCATAAAGTGGCGCGCTCTCAGGGAGGTAACCAACATTTTTTCTGACATCAATGGCATGTTCAAGTACATTATAACCAGCAACGGTTGCGCTGCCTGAGTCGGCGGTAAGATAGCAGGTCAGGATACGCATCGTCGTGGTTTTGCCAGCACCGTTGGGTCCGATAAACCCGATAACTTCGCCAGCATGTGCTTCAAATGACACCTGATTGACAGCAAGCGTTGGGCCGTAAGATTTTGTAAGTTCTTTAACTTCGATCATTACGTATTGATTTTAAATTCTTAAATAGTATAGAGATATGGTTGGTGAAAAGGTTTTCTACCAACGTTTTTAGGGACAAAATTCTGTTTAAAATAATAACATGTTATTTTGGGAATGTCAAGAAAAATTAGCGGAAAGAAGAGCTATTTAGGTTTCGGTTTAATTTTTTTTAGAGTTCATCAATAGAGACTTCTTCAACCTTTTACTTCATCAACACCAATAAAATAGCGGTAGCCTGGGAACTTTTCAGCAAGTATCTTGTTCTCACTACCTCTATCTTTAGCATAGAGGTGCGGTTTGGCAAAAGGAGCATTAAATGGATAATGCACTTGAATAGGCGCGTGCATCTTTCACAAAGACCAGTGCTGTGTCCGCCTAATTTTTGTGGTTTGTCCGTCGGGTAGAGCGTCCGCGAAACCCTATGGACGATACAATTATAAAACATTAACGATTGTGATAAAATGCGTCAGAATTATCGAGAACTAAATAACCCTGGTTTAATGCAGGGCTATTTAGTTCTCCGAATATTTAGATTTTCAATATAAGACTTTCCCCTATAGGAGCGATCTCCGAATCGCGACTTTTCGTCTAAAATGGACAAAAAGCCTAAAACTAAATAACCCTGGTTTAATGCAGGGCTATTTAGTTCTCCGAATATTTAGATTTTCAATATAAGACTTTCCCCTGTAGGAGCGATCTCCGAATCGCGACTTTTCGTCTAAAATGGACAAAAAGCCTAAAACTAAATAACCCTGGTTTAATGTAGTTTTTTGTTGAATTGTTGACGAAACTTTGTTAAACTATAGTCTTAAGCAGAAAAGAGAAACTGACTCTCAATCTCTATCTGGAACTGCAAAACATACTAAAAAGGACATCACGTTGAACATACTAGTTATTGGACAAGGAGGTCGCGAACATACCCTCGTTTGGAAGATTGCACAGAGTCCATTGGTCGAAAAGATCTACTGTGCACCTGGTAACGCTGGCATCGCGCAAATCGCTGAAACTATTCCCATGGGGGATGATTTTGATACTATCGTTGACTGGGTTGAATCCGAAAACATCGATTTAACGGTCGTCGGACCTGAAAACCCCTTAGCAGCGGGTATCGTTGATGCGTTTCGTGAACGCGGCTTGAAAGCATTCGGACCGGATAAACAAGCTGCACGACTTGAAGGCAGCAAAGATTTTGCCAAACAGATAATGGCGAAAAATGACATTCCGACAGCAGCGTATCGTACGTTTGATGATGCTGATAAAGCGATTGACTATATCAAAACGAATAACACTTCTGTTTTTGTCAAAGCTGACGGACTTGCCGCTGGGAAAGGTGTCATCCCCGGTCGCACTATCGCTGATGCAATTCAAGCAGTTAAGACAATTTTGGTTGATAAGGCATTTGGAGAAGCAGGGAATAGCGTTGTGATTGAGGAGGAGTTAATTGGCGAAGAAGCCTCGTTTACTGTCCTTGTTGATGGTACTCACTGCCTACCTTTTGTCAGTTCGCAAGATCACAAGATGTCGCATGATGGGGATACCGGCAAGAATACCGGTGGAATGGGAGCGTATTCTCCCGCACCTGTTATGACACCTGAACTGCACAACTATGTAATGGAACGCGTTGTTTATCCGACTATCAAGGGGATGGCAGATATTGGGTGTCCATTCAAAGGCGTGTTATACGTTGGACTGATGATTACAGATGCAGGTCCAAAAGTGCTGGAGTTCAACTGTCGTTTCGGAGACCCTGAGACACAAGTTCTCTTGCCTCGTCTCAAAAGCGATTTGGTACCATTGTTGATGGCATGTATTGATGGAACACTTGACCAACACACTGATGTAGAATGGCACACCGAGGCAGCAGCTTGTGTTGTCATGGCGTCCGGGGGATATCCAAACCCGTATGAGACAGGAAAAACCATCACAGGTTTGGCAGAAGCCGCATTAATCAATGATTTAACCGTTTTCCATGCGGGAACAAAACAGGATGGACAAAACGTTGTTACAGCGGGTGGTCGTGTGTTAGGTGTTACGGCATTGGCTGAGGATTTAAAGTCGGCTATTGAACAAGCATATCGTGGTGTTTCTGCGATTCAGTTTGATGATGCACATTGGCGGAGCGACATTGGCTACCAGGCGTTATCGCGAAACTGAATACCTATTTTCTCTGGCAAAGTATTGTAAGGTGGTAGGGCATGGTGGATGAACTTACGTATAAAATTGCCAAGTGTTGCACTCCTGAAGAAGATGACTCGATCATAGGTTATTTCAAGGAAGATGGCACCATTACTGTTCATGATTCATCGTGCCGATCAGTTCCCGACTTGAGAAAAGAACGATTATTAGATATATCGTGGGATGAAATTCAAAAAACCAGAATCCCTGACGCTTCACAGGCTATTCCATCTGAGGTTGCGGATTTAGATGAGGCAGATTACCTTATACTTAAACACCATCAAGAATTTGGGATGGACTATTCCATAGTTGTTGCGGAAACCTTAAGGATTCCACTTGAAGAGATGCATCAACGGCATCGCAAACTAAGAGACCTCGGTGGCTTGAAACGTGTAGAAGGGCGTATTATTCACTATCGAAAAAACATAGTTAAAGGTAAATGGATTAAACATCGTAACCATACTTATTATGAATTGACACCTGAAGGCAGCCAGTGGATTGACGCCTTTGAGAGGCTTTCGTCAAACACTGATTGAAATCTTACTAAAATCATTAGGAGAAAACCGAAATGTTAGATGAAATGCAGAATCGGTATGCTGAAAAAGAACAGCGTAAGACTCGGATGCGCTCCATAATTTTTCTCTCACTTATTTTTCACATGACTGTAGCTATTGTTTACCTTTTCTTACCTTTGAGTCCGGTTGCCAACGACCAAACAGACTCACTCGCCTTTGACCTATTCCAGGAAGCAGAACCGCTATTGGAACGAAAACTTAGACCGAAACCGTCTCTTACAGAAAAACTTCTTGACCCGAACCGAAAACTCTCAAAAGATGCAGAGCAAAAGCGACTTGATGCTGCAAAAAACAAGCGTGACGAAGTTGTTAAATTAAGCGAAAAGATTGTTATTCATGATGTTGAAATTAACGACGCGCCGCTAAACGAATTGGTACCTGACGTGATGACAGATGCGAAGTTACGGGAGGCTGAAGCATCAAACCTGAGTCGCCTTATCTCACAACCCGGACGGACAGATGGCATAGGACTTATTACGGGCCGTGTACGCGCACGCGGCGATGGATCAGGTAAATATCGTGGGCTTTCTCAAGGTGGTGGTGGAGACGGACTCCTTGAAGGTGGTGGACGTTCTGGTAGCAAGGATCTGCTTGGTATTATCAAATTTCTCGGTGGTCTTAATGGTCCGCGGAATGTGGTTTACTGTCTTGATGTCTCCGCGAGTATGAAAGCTGCCGGTCTCAACAAACTGGAATTGGCTCTCAATGCTGTCAAGGATTCGGTTTTGGCACTCGGAAGCGAAGACACTTTCAATATTGTACCTTTCTCTACCTCAGCAAAACTGATGAGTGAGAAACTGCTTCCTGCAGACGGAGTAAACATAAACCGTGCTTTGATGTACCTTGAAACTTTCACCCCTGAAAACATTCAAAATAATTTAGGAACTAATATCCTTGCTGCACTCAAGACTGCTTTAGAACTTGACTCCTCTGTTATTGTTTTGGTGACAGATGGTCTCCCTACCACAATTAGGGGACTCAATATTGAAACTGACACACAGAAGATTCTTGATTTCGTCCGTGAACAAAATACCAAAGGCACCAAAATCTTTGTCATTGCGCTTGAGATTGATTTACGACGTTCTCCCGGAGCACATTTACTCACTTCTCTTGCTCATGAACACAATGGCGAAATAAAGGTTGTGAGTTCGGACAAACTAAGTGAATTAAACAAATAAACATCCTGCCTTTAGAGAAAGGCATTCTTTTAACATGCGGTGAGATCGCAATTCGCGCTGTTTTTGTGGCTCGCTTCTAATGGAATAAAAATATAACTATGGAACATAAATCTGCTGCAGACACTGTTCAACACTTCCGGTTAGACGGTAAGGTGAGCCTTGTGAGTGGCGCAAGTCGAGGTATCGGCAGAGCAATGGCTGAAGGACTTGCAGGCGCAGGTTCAGAACTTGTCATCGCAGGTAGAGAGATTGCAACCCTCACCCCCGTTGCCGAACAAATTGCCGAAGAAACCGACAGGACAATCCTTCCAGTTCAGGCGGATATTAGCAATCTGGAGGAAATTGAATCACTCGTTGAGCAAACCGTCAAAACCTTCGGCAGACTTGACGTGTTGGTGAACAACGCGGGTGTGAATGTGCGAAACCCTGCGCTGGAATTTACTGAAGAAGATTGGGACTTTGTTACCGATGTCAATTTGAAGGGAGCATTTTTTCTCGCAAAAGCCTGCGGCAAAATCATGGAAAAGCAGGGCGGTGGGAAGGTTATCAATACACTTTCGCTTACATCAGCGATTGGACTTCCGACAAGTGTTGCCTACACTGCTGCGAAAGGTGGTCTCTTACAACTCACAAAGCTGCTTGCTGTGGAGTGGGCAGAACATAATATACAGGTCAACGGGATTGCACCGGGATTTATTCGTACTGAGATGACTGCTCCTGCGCGAGAAGATAGCCGAAACGAGTGGATTCTCAACCGTACACCTGCATATCGTTGGGGCGAACCAGAAGATTTGGCAGGCTTGACGATCTTCTTTGCATCTAACGCCTCAGATTTTGTTACCGGACAGATGGTGTTTGTTGATGGTGGGTTTATGTCAGGAAGTGATTGGAGAAAACGCACGTAGTATGGAAACCTTACCTGAACTTTCTGCTTTGGAACAAGCGGAACAGCTTATTGAAGAATTCAACATTGAAGGTGCTACGCTATTTGATCATAAGCCTGTTTTAAGAATGCAGGTCTCCGAAATTGAGTTTGCGCGTGTTCTTGAATTGCGAACGACTCTCGTTGAAAAGCTCAAACCCACTGGATTTCGCTTCATCGCTATTGACCTTGACCACAGCACTGACTAAAAGATTGTATATCTGTTGGTTTGCCTTATTGTGTATTTATGTCATACAGTTTTTTTTATCTGCTGAGAAATATAATTTGACATTTTGAACTTAATACTTTATAATGAAGATGTCCTTCAGATTTGTAATACCGAAAGCACCGACCAAGGTTATTCTTAACAAACCGAATTCTTATAAAAGGAGTCTAAACTATGGCTGATGCAATTAATTATATCCCCTTCCAAAACGTAATAGATTGGAAAGTTGGCGATAGGGTTGTTGTAGATGGAAATCCTGGGAAAATTCGTGATATTGCTGAATTTAAAGATCCCTTGGGAACAGAAGAAACAATTGCGTCCATCGGTGTAGTGTATGATAATGAACCCGGTGTAATTAGACTTATTGAATTTGATTTTCATCAGGTCAAATTAGAACGTGAACACCGCTCTGCCAGTCTCTCCAGATAAAGAAATTCTTCCACCCATTTCAATCGATAAGCGATCTCTTATATGTTGAAACCATTTTCATGTAGATGAAGTTGAATTGATTAATCGGTGTTTAAAGTTAATTTGCGAGAGGTTAGTAGTTCACTCTTAGGAAGGATATGATATACGCTTTTAAATATCCAGTTGGCATTGTTTACAATAATTTTCATAGTGGTGTATAAGGATTTGAAATGGAACAAAACCGAGCAATCTTGACAACGGAGTTATCACAGAAGATTACAGCATGTGCTTTTTCTAAAGAGGATTTGAAAACGCTTTGTGAAATGTGGCAAGAGTCAAGTCGTGTAGCAGCGGCAGAAGAAATATCTAATTATGCTCCTCTTGATCGACCTATTGAGCAAATTCGCGCAGATCAAGAATTGCTCAGGTCTGGATTTGAATTAACTGCCCATGGAGCAGATGATGAAAGGATTTATGGGACAATTCCAGCTGTGTTTAACTCCCCACGTTTCCCAAGTAAGATTAAGAGTCTATACATAAACAGTGAGATGGATTTAAGAAACTTCTATGATTGGGATCCCAGAAATCGTTTTGAACTTTTGTTGGATTTCACCAAATCTGAACTTTTTAATCTATCATTGTCACCCTCAATATCTACACCAAACGAAAGTAATATTTTTGTCTCAGGTCTAAATTCCGATTGGGTTAGTGGCGTATATCGTAAAGTTACAGATTTCATAAGAGAAAAAAGAACACGCCGTCAATTTCTTCACAGACATAGTGTTTATGACGCACTTGTTCTCTGTGGAGGGTTTCCATTTGCGTTTTCAATAGCATATAAGTTATCGGGGTGGATCAGTAACATTTTTGGTGAAATATCGGGAATATTGGAAAGTGCCGCTTACGTCTATCTGTTCTTCCTATCCCTACATTTATTTAAAGCTTTGTTTGACTATACCAGATGGGTTTTTCCAATCGTTGAGTACACTGGAACGACAGCTGCTGTCGGTAAACATAGAATTATCTTGGGTAGTTTAATCTGTGGAGTTTTAGCAAATTTCCTCTATGATTTGATAAAAATCATCTTCTAAAACCCTAAAACTAATAGGCTTATTCTGAA
The DNA here is from genome assembly GCA_965237835.1 of Candidatus Poribacteria bacterium. Lineage (GTDB taxonomy): Bacteria > Poribacteria > WGA-4E > WGA-4E > WGA-3G > MSPOR6. Next base: position 5,797,804 of record OZ250160.1, read on the forward strand.
ATACCTCATTAACGTGAGTTCGATAAACAGATTCAATGACTACTGTAGGTTGGGTAGAACGGAATACACAATAAAATCCGACACAAAAAAGTGATTCATCCTCCATTTAAACTGAAAACACCGAAAAATGAGTGAAACCCAACTCTTTTTTATCATTTGGACAGACACTTGGAACCAAGTGTCGAACTCACGTTCATTAGGAACATTCACCAATAAATTTGATTTTCAACGCACAATATGGTATACTTTATACTGATACATGCAGCTATTGGAGAACCGACTGGAGAATAGGAAGTAAGGAGACCAATGCCAAAATCTGGCTGTGAACCAGCACCAACGAAAGACCTCGTCACCGCATACCTAAAGGAAGTCAAAACCAGAGTAGACGCATGTATATTTGACTTTCTCCCCACTGCACATGAACACTCGGATATACATCAACTATACCAAATGATGTTAGATTATCCGCGTCGTGCTGGAAAAGGATTGAGACCTGCCCTCTGCCTGCTCATCTGTGAAGCATTCGGTGAAGATGCCGAACGTGCTGTGAACACCGCCGCTGCACTTGAGCTGCTACAGAATTGGCTTCTCATTCACGACGATATTGAAGATGGTTCTGAACTCCGACGCGGTGAACCCTGTCTACATCAAAAACATGGCATCCCCATGGCTATCAATATCGGAGATGCACTGCACTGTAAAATGTGGGAGATGCTTCACAGAAATACTGATATCCTCGGACATAAACTCGCCTTCCAGATCCTATCCGAATTTATACAACTGAGCAATCAAGTCGTCGAAGGACAACACATTGAACTGAGTTGGGTACGCAATAATCAATGGAACCTTGACGAAAACGATTACTGGACGATGTGTATCCAGAAAACTGCCTGGTACACTTGCATCACACCTTGTCGTGTGGGGGCAATCATCGGCGGCGCAAGTGCCGAGGAAACCGATGTCTTTATTGAACTTGGTAAATCTCTTGGGGTTGCATTCCAAATTCAGGATGATGTACTAAATCTAATCGGGGATGTTGGTAGATACGGCAAAGAAATTGCGGGTGATATTAGTGAAGGCAAGCGAACGCTTGTTCTCATCCACCTTTTTAATTCTTGCACTCCATCAGAGGCTCAAAACGTAATTGACATCATGGCACGACCTCGAACAGAAAAAACGGAAGCAGATGTGCAAAACGTCCTGCAGTTGATGCACAAATATAACTCTATTGATTACGCACAAAAGTGTTCTAAAACACTACTTAAAGAAGCATCAGAAAAGTTTAATCAGAATTTTGCCCACCTTCCAAATAATAGGGCAAAGCATATATTTTTATCCCTAATTCACTTTTTCGTTGAACGCGAATATTAGTAAGGAGAACGCAATTTAATGGATACTACACCTATTTCATCAGGAAAATTGAGAGGACTCATGAAACTCGCCGACGCAAGCGGTAGGTTTAAAATGATGGCGATTGACCAGCGCGGTTCAATGGTGACTAAACTGGCAGAAGTCCTTGGCATTGAGAAAACACATGTAAAATACGATGATGTCGCATCGCTCAAGACCTTGATAACACGAATTCTTGCGCCAAATTCTACCGCCGTTTTGACTGACCCTATCTATGGACACCCATATTCACTTACGGAGATTCCACGTGATGTCGCCCTACTGTTGGCTTATGAAGCATCCGGTTACGTCAGTGAGGGTGTAAGTGAAAATGAACGTCTATCTAACGCTATTGATAACTGGACTATAGAAAAGGCACAACGTGCAGGTGCAGATGCAATCAAACTACTCGCTTATTATCACCCCGATGCTTCTGAGGCAACCTTGCAGCATCAGCAGAAATTCGTTCGTCATGTCGGAGATGAGTGTGAAAAATATGACCTTCCGTTCCTACTTGAACTGGTAAGTTATGCGCTTGAAGGCACAACGAAAAGTGTTGAGTTTGCGAAACAGAAACCGGATTTGGTCATCCGTAGTGTTGAGGAATTTACCGACCCATCTTATAAAGTTGATATTCTCAAATTAGAATTCCCTGCTGATCTAAAATACACGACTGAATATCAGGAACATGCATTTTATGCTGGTGAATCTGCTTATGGCTTAGATCAGGTTAAAGATATCTGTCAGCAATTAAATGAGGCTTCAACATTACCGTGGGTTATTTTGAGTGCTGGCGTAGATATTGAGGAATTCATTGAAAACGTCCAACTCGCTGCTGCAGCGGGAGCAAGTGGTTTCCTTTGCGGACGTGCTATCTGGAAAGATGCTGTAGACTTCTATCCTGATACCGGTGCAGTCACGCAATTCCTGGAAAATGAGGCGACTACCAATTTCCACAATGCGAATGCTGCCGCAAAAATCGCTTTACCATGGTTTGAACATCGCTATTATGGAGGTGCGGAAAACATCCACCTTGCCAAACAATCTGAAAACTGGCATCAAGATTACGTATGTAAATAAGGATTGATCCTGCCATGGATGGATGGGTGAGTGCGTTCTCAGTGATTGGATAGTGGTCTTTACGCGCGCACCTATTCACACATAGCACCACTATCAATCTGTCCTACTAAAGCACGTTTTCAATCTTATTGAGAACTTTGTGTGCTATTTGAAGTGTTGTCTCAGTGGAAACTTGCCCACCGATTTCGGCGACTAAAACTACGATGGTATCTCGAACGAAAAGCCAATTCGCTCCAGCCTGCCATACTGAATCTCCAAGTTCAATCTGATCTTTGGGTACCGACTGATAAACAGATTCGCGTCCACCGAATTTTGACACAGTTTTCGCGGACAACCGAGTACGGCCCATATGAGCTGCAGTGTAAGCCTCATCATTCGATTGAAAGAACCAGTAATTTATCACAACTTGCTCAGCAGGCGCGTGATTTAACCACCATCGATCGCGCCAACCGAATTGCGCAATAGGTTTCGCGGGGGCAGTGGGAGAATAAAGTTCTTGCGTAGAACTCAGACGGGCGGAAAACTCTGACAAGTCCGCTGTTGTTAACTGAATTGATTCCAGTGTAATGTTCATAATAAACATGATAACATGTCCACAACACAATTTGTAATTAAAAAACGCAAATTTTATTAAACATTTTCATCTAAATAGCAACTAATAGATTAAGACTTTATGTTTTCTGTCAATTTGCATAAGTCTAATCAAAGATTAACGATAAATGCAAATATCTACTTTTAATATATCATTGCGTCGAATTTATTGAAATATCCGTAGAATTCAAAAAAATATGAAAATTCTTTCACGTTATTGTCTTAAAGAGTTCATTCCACCATTTTTAATTGCTCTTATCTGTTTTACTTGTATCATACTTTTTGATGAACTTTTTCGACTTGTCAAACTTTTCGTTAAAAAAGGGGTTAGCCCTCTTTACCTCATTGAATCACTGATGTACGTGATGCCAGCAACGATTGTTTTATCAATTCCGATGGCGGCGTTGGTCGCAATTCTTCTGGCATTAGGGCGTCTCTCTACGGATTCAGAGATAATGGCAATGCGAGCACACGGCATCGGTTACCATCAACTCATGATACCCCTTTTATGTGCAACAGTTATCTTAAGTGTAATTGACCTTGCAGTGATGGAATATGTGCTACCAAAAGCCTCACTTGCTTCTGTCTCACTTAAACGCGATATCCAAAAACACAATCCAGCACTTATTTTAGAAGAAGACACCGTTATGAAGGAACTTGAGTCTGAAGGTAAACTCTGGATGTATGAATCCACTGATCCAGAAACAGAACGTCTTCAGAATGTGAGAATCTGGGACGAAATTTTTCCAGGACAACCGCGTTTCACTTTTGCGAAATCTGCAAGTCTCGGTTTTGAAAATGGTAATGCTAAGTTGACGCTTTACGATGGGCATACCTATGAACCCCAAACTGATGGTTCTGAAGGTTTCAGAGTTACCCAATTTCAGGAACAACAACTTGCGCTCGACTTCAATAAAGACCTACAACGGCGCGAATATAAGACACAGCATCCACAAACAATGCGTATTGGGGAACTTAAGACACACATCGGAAAATTAAAAGCATCTTGGAAGCCAGACAAACCCTCTAATTTCTTGATCAATAGACTTCGCTATGCTAAGGTGGAATACTACAAAAAATTTGCTCTCCCGTTTGCTTGCTTAGCGTTTGGGTTAATCGGTATCCCGCTCGGATTTATGGTGAAAAAGAACGGAAGAATGATTGGATTTGGTATTGGATTAGGTGTGATACTACTATATTATCTTTTGCTTCAAATTGGACAAAGTAGTGGCGTAAGCGGCACAGTGCACCCTGCTTTTGCTATGTGGATTCCAAATCTTGTTGTTGGTGTGCTTGGAATAGTGCTCATTACAAGGATGTTTAGTGAAGGCAAACTAAAGGCATGGCGTAATAGAGACCGCAAAATACCGCTGGTTGTCAATAGAAACGCGGAATCTTAATGTGTAGAAAATAGGATAGTCGCTTGAACATTTTAGACCGATATCTAATTAAAGAATACATCAAAGCCTTTTTTATAGGCTTCTTTTTCTTTAGCGCACTCGTTGTCATCGTTCGTTTATTAGATAAGGATATCAAAAATTTTGATGACGGCATCACTTATTTCACCGCCGTGAAGATTGTTCTGTACCAAGCACCTCGGCGGATAATGGAGATCGTGCCGGTATCTGGCTTTGTTGCTATCTTCTTCGTCCTTGGTCGAATGGTTCGCAATAACGAATTTGTTGCAATGAAAGCTGGCGGAATAAGTGTTTACAGAATCCTTGCCCCAGTCCTGATTGTAACGTTGGTAATTTGTGCGTTTTTTGCCATTTTTTATAACAGCATCGCATCCCCTGCTTACCATGAAGCAAATCTCTTGCAGAAAAAAACCTCCCGCCGCTTCGGAAACCATCTCGTTTTTAAAGGGAAAGGTAATCGTATCTTTTATTCACATCGAGTCGACTTAAAAGAACAAAATATTCGTAGTTTGACTATCTGGGAATCAGATGTATCCGGAGAATTAGAACGTATCATTTACGCTAAGGAAGCCACGTGGACACCGACACACTGGATGCTGAAAAATGGACACATCCGCCGCTTTGAGAATAAAATAGAGATATCCTATGAGACATTTAAAGAAAAATCTATAGAACGTTCCGAAGACCCCGCACGTTTCATTGGTAGCGACAAAGACCCGAGGGCAATGACAATTAAGGAACTTAAGGAACAAATTGCCTATAAAAAGGAAGCAGGACAAATTTCACGGATTGAACACGTGAAATTGCACCACAAAACGGCATATCCGTTTGCAGCTGTTGTTGTTGTTATGTTGGGGGCACCGATTGCGATCCGTTTCGGAAAAGCAGGATTTTTTGCGGGATTAGTCATCGCTTTTTTCCTTGTCTTTATCTATTGGGCACTCTCTTTTGCAACACTTGAAGGACTCAGTGAGAACGGCAAACTTCATCCGTTTGTAGCCTGTTGGGGAGCAAACATACTGTATGGTATTGTGGGCATTATCCTAATATGGCGCACACCCAAATAGAGATTTAAAGTTCGAATTCTCACATTTCAGTTATCTACACAAATTTCCGCTCCGATTAAGTCTGTTCCACAGTTATCAACGCCTATCATGATTTCCCCAAAACTCGGTAATTTCTTCTTCAAAATCCGTAGTTTCACCCCTGTTCCATTTATTTTCGCATTGCTTTTTTTCGCAAAACCAACTTGGTACACCGCAGCAATAGGCATCTTATTCATTGCTTTAGGAGAATTTCTCCGAATATGGGCAGTTGGATATGCCGGTGGTTCTACGCGTGCCACAACGCTCGGTGCAGCTCGCGATCTTGTTACAACAGGTCCATATAGTTATGTTCGCAACCCGCTCTATCTCGGTAACTTTCTGCTCAGTTTCGGCGTCTGTATAGTTGCCAATGTTCTTTGGTTGATTCCAATATTGATAATTGGATATTTAATTCAATATCTGCCCATCATTACTGTAGAAGAGACGTATCTGTTGGAATCTTGTGGATTGATTTATCAAAATTATCAAGAGCAGGTGCCTCGCTTCCTACCGCAATTTCATCCCTATTCAACACCATCTGAACACGACTTTTCTTTCGCACGTGCTATCAAAAGTGAAAGACGCACCCTGACTGCAATTGTGTGTGTTATCGGATTCATTTTTGCAAGGCAGTTTATTTCAGGTATAGGCATTTAGTATAGTTTTTGCCAAAAACTTTACACACCACCTGCCTAGGGCTATTTAGTTCTCCGAATATTTAGATTTTCTATTTAAGACTTTCCCCTGTCCGAGCGATCTCCGAATCGCGACTTTTCGGATAAACCGAACAAAAAGTCTAAAACTAAATAGCCCTGCCACCTGCCACAGAGCCATTCAATTGTCCGGTAGTTCTCTTATGTAGGAGCGATCTCCGAATCGCGACCCTCCCCTCCCCTGTAGGAGCGATCTCCGAATCGCGACCCTCTCTAAAATGTCCTGAAAAACTTGAAAACTGAATGGCCCTGCCACCTGCCAGAATTTTCTTGACACAAGCACGCCAAAAGTGTATTATTAATACTATATATTCAGAATGCATGGTTAACGAATAAACTGCTTAAACAAATTGCGAAGTCTATGAAAATTGAACGTTTCGGCGTTTACCAAATATTCGGTTTGAAAGCCCCGTCTTTTAAGGCGTGATAGAAAGAAACCGAAGAACCGAAACTATCACTGCAAACAATGCGATTTTAGATATCATCGTGATGGTGTCGGTGCTATAAATATATTCAACAAAGTATCTGGGTTAATAAATAACCCAGTAGTCGGGGACCTGGCATCCCCCTTTGGTGTTAGATACAATCAACACCTCTGTCGCTCTGCCTGAGCAGAGAACACTGATAAATCAGTGAAAGAAACCCCGTTGCTTTAGCTCGGGGAGTATGTCATTGAAACACATAACTTTCGCTACAGAAGGAGACATGTCAGATGAAAAGAATGTTTTTCTCAATAATGATATCCTTTGTTCTTGTGATCTTGCTTGTTTTGTGTGTCAACCTTGCCTCCGCCCGCTCGTTTAACAATGATTTTGAGACAGGCGACCTTACTGATTGGGAGGAGAAAACAGGAGACGCATTTGATTTTCAACCGACGTGGGGAGATAACCCAACAGCACGGAACCGTGGGCAGCCTTCTCAACATCAAGGCGATTGGTGGCTTGGATTAGCTGAAAAGTACCAAGGACCGGATAAAGGAGCAAAACTGGGGCAGAATGCTGGTGATCTTGCGGGTAACGGTCAACCGGATCTCCCTCAAGGCACCTTGACCTCAATTGAGTTTACAATTGTCGGAGAAACGATGAATTTTCTTATGGGCGGCGGCAACCGTGCTTGGGATACTGCTGAGCCATGTTGTGTCAATCTTGTGATTAATGACGAGGTTGAACGAACAATGACCGGTGACAGCCACGAAAGCATGACCCGGAAAGAGTGGGATGTTTCCGATTTGAAAGGCAAAACCGTCCAACTTGTTGTTGTTGATAAAAGCAGCGGCGGTTGGGGACATCCGAACTTTGATGATGTCCATCAAGCCGATGCCAGCGGTGAAAATATTCCATGGGATCAGGTGCTTGCCGTTGATGCACGCGGGAAGCTAGCTGTCAGTTGGGCACAAATGAAAAAGTACTACTAATTTCAAAGGACAACATAATCGTTCTTCATTTTGAGGGTGGAGCATGCTCCACCCTCACGACGAGATATGCGTTTATCTTATGCTTTTTCGAAACCTATTGACTTTTTCCATAATCTCTTGTTGTTTATATTAGGATGTTGGGACAAAATCGAATTGACCTAATTGGTGGAAAAAAAGGATTGATTATGAATGAGAATACTGTACAAAAAGCAATTACCGAACTCAAAGCGTCAATTAAGGTTTATCGGCAGCGAAATTAAAATCAAGTTGTCGAAATTAATCTTCAACTTTGTTCAATACTTTTTTTCTCAATAGATGTAACCCAAGAGAAATACTCAAAATAGGCATCGTGGAATCAAAGATTAGCCACCCCAACATTTGAACATCGGGTGACATTGTTTTAAAAGTATCCCTGAAAAGTACCCCCGCAAACCAAACGCGAAAGAAAATAACCGAGCAGAAAAGGAATCCAGATAAATATAGATTTGACTGTAATCGTTCGAATAGAGCCATATTTTTATTGCAATTTCTCACAAGCAAGATTGAATAGATAATCCCAATACCGAGCGCAATTGCTGCGTGAATCTCTATTATTTTCCATAAAGGACTCGCAGGTTGTTCTTCAGTTGTTGTAAAATAAACAGGTTCTACGATAGTATGTAGAAAAACCACAGTGCCTGTAACAATAAGGAAAAGCGAGAATACAGCGTGAAAAGTCTTCATTTATCTTACTCCTATTTTATAATGACTATACTTTGGACAATTTCTATCTGTTTCATGCTGTGTTTTCAAGTATTTACTGATTTTTCATTGAGTTTCGGACGGGAACGTAACTCACAGAAAAAGAATTTCAGGTGCAAGTCCGAGCAGCCCCAGCGGGGTGGAATGTCTATAGGGACATTGTGAACAAACCCTCTTTAGTTTCCCCAGCGGGGCGAAAGGTGTCCCAATAAACCAATATTGATGTCAAAAGTGTTTCTAGTAATCCAGACTATTACTCAAGAACCCTAAAAATTGTCCAAACTTTAGTAAAATAATAGAAAATGGCAACTTTCTATCCAATGATCTTGAAATTAATCCTACAAGCAGAAATCGGGTTTCCTGATATGGGTTCAACCTTCAATTAGACTGGTTCCAATCCAGCACGTTCCCGAAATTGATTATACGTTTTCAAAATTCCTTGCTCCATTGTATAGGCAGGTGTAAATCCCATCTCCTCAGCAATAACCGTTGCATCGTAATCCCATGAGATACCGAATACCCCAGGTTCCAATGTAATTTGTGCATCCGGTACCAAAGATTTTAGATACGCCACCCCCTCTTTCACCGGTCGGATACCACCCTTGATATTGAAAACGCGCGTCTTTGTCGTCGGACAGGTGCACGCCATTACGATCGAACGCGAGACATCCTCCACATACTGCCAGTCCACCGAATCATCTCCGAATGGACAGACATGCGGTACTCCCATCGCTACAGCCTCAATCATTTTTGTAGTGAACGAACTCATCCCTCTCGTTCTACCTACACCGTAGACAGCAGTAAAACGAAGTCCGATTGAGTCAACCCCATAAGCATCAAAATAGTGCATGGCATATCTTTCGTTGAGAGATTTGCATGCACCGTAGATAAACTTGGGATAGTGCGGGGCATCGTTGAGAATCTGTTGATGGTTATAATCCTCTGGTGCACCGAATACCGCGACACTGCTTGCCCACACGACGCGTTTGAGATTGAAAATACGTGCCGCTTCCAATATATTGATCGTACCTTCGCAAACGACCTTCAAAGCTTGTGGAGGATTGGCATTGCAGGCAGGCACCTGCCACGAGGCGAGATGGATAATCCGATCAATATCCTGTTCTTGAACGGTGCGTAAGACGTGCGGTAGGTCGGTAATGTCCCCCTGCACAAAAGTTAAACCCTCAATTTGCTCATCAGTAAGCACCATCTTTGGAATAGTGAGGTCGTAAGCAAAATCGTAAACAACTACCTTTTCACCGGCAGCTAACAGGTCGCGGATGACGTAAGTACCGATGCATCCCATGCCACCGGTGAGCAGATATGCCATAATTTTTTCTCCTTGTAATAGGCTCAATGATGTAATCACGCCTATCGTATTTCAACCTACCGCGGTTTACCCATATTCATCGGTTCGTCCACATTCACGAGGATATCCTCACCTTCAATTTTTATGGGGTAGATGGGTAGGCTTTCTTCACCTGGCCAAACACATTTTCCTGTCTTCACATCAAACTCCCACATATGCATTGGACAGGTAACACATCCCTTGTCTATGAAACCGTAAGTCAAAATCCCACCGAGATGTGGACAGATATTATTCATGGCGAAATATTCGCCTTCAACATTATAGATACCGATAAAAACACCGTCAACCTTGACACCAATACAGGTACCTGGACGTATCTGTTCGATTGTCGCGGCTTTTACAAATTGTGACATATCTGTTGATACTCCAAAAGAATTAGATTTTTGATTCCATTCTAACATTTACATTATACCGAATTACCGTGATTTGTAGTGCGAGGTCCCCGTGCCTCGCAATGTTGACTTTATCGGAAAACTCCGAATCAAGTTAATTTGGTATTATACCGAATTACCGTGATTTGTAGTGCGAGGTCCCCGTGCCTCGCAGCAGTGTGCTATATCAAAAGACGTAGAATCAAGTTAATTTGGTATTAGAGGTATTCAGTTTTAAGAAATATATTGTATGTAAACACCTTATGTGTATATTAACGGTCCGGTTCGGTTAAGAAACCGAGCTTACCGGGAATGCGGCAAAAAACCAGACCAAAATGTTACCTTGAAATTACTTTACCTTCTCCGCGTGGATCCGTTCCACCATCATGACACATTCCATCGTTCCATAAGCGAATAGCGTGTCCGGGTCCACCGATACCTCCGCTCGCTGATATTTCATGTCCGAGTTCTCGCAACCCAGCAAGTGTTTCTTCACCTACTCGCGATTCTACTTGGATAGGTTCGGCACCATCGCTGTGAAAACGTGGTGCGTCCAATGCTGCTTGCGCAGACACTTGTAAGTCAATGAGGTTAACGCTGATATTAAGTTGATTGTTTGGGATAGTGCGACCGCCAGGGATGCCGTATGTTGCAAAAGGCATACCGTCGAACGCAGCAAGGCAAGGTCCCATATTATGAAGCGGACGTTTGCCCGGTCCGATAGAATTTGCCAACCCCGGTCTCGGATCAAAACGACCAACACCGTGACCAAAAAGCAGTCCGGTACCAGGCACCGTAACCATAGAACCGAATCCGCCACCGTGCGTTTGTGTCAATGATACCATGTTGCCATCCGCATCTGCTGTAGAAATATGACTCGTACAACTCATCGGTTCGTAATAGACTACCTCACCACGTTGTGGGGATTCAAGTCCAGCTTGCAGTTTTTCACTGAGTATCTCTGTAAAACTATCTGAAAGCTCAGCAGTAATGTCTATGTCAACGAAATTCGGGTCACCGAATCGACGTAGCCTTTCGACCCAACAAACTTTCATCGCTTCAGCAAAAAGATGGAACCTCTCTGCGGTAGACATTTCGGCTATATTATATTTTTCAACTAAGCGGAGCATCTGTAAGGTGGTCAATCCACCAGCACCGAGGGGCGAAGTATACACCGAATAGTCGCGATATTGAATTTGATAAGGTTGGGTTATGTAGGGACGATAACTTTTCAGGTCATCAACGGTTAGACATCCACCTAATTCCTGAATGTGGTTAGCGATTGTTTCAGCTATTGTGCCTTCGTAGAATGCTGTGTGTCCGCCTTCTGCCACAGCTTCAAGAGTACGTGCAAGTTCAGGATTAGTGCGCGTTTCACCTTTTTTTGGTGGTCTTCCGTCTTTGAGGAAAACACGCGCAGTTTCTGGAAAGTCACGCTTCCACCGTTCTGCATTTCCAGCGATCCCACCACGATTTGCACCGTTCGGTGCGTAACCGTAACGTGCTGAATTGATAGCAGGACGTAGCACATCCGCGAGTGGAAGACTGCCATATTCTTTCAACGTTAAACAGAGACCCGCGACAATGCCCGGGGCTCCGATAGATAGCGGTCCATGAACGTTTACGCGACCCGGCACTCGGTATCCTGCGACAACGTCGGGGGCATCCTCAATTGTGAACATGTCTTCGGAAGCTGCAGCGGGTGCTGCGGTGTTATAATCTATTGCCACGACATCTTGTGTTTTCTTACGATAGATCAACACACAACCACCGTAACCAGCAATGCCGTTGTGTGAAGGTTCCACGACACCCTCAGTGAAGGCGGCTGCAACGGCGGCATCTATAGCATTTCCACCGGCAAGGAGCATTTCAAATCCTGCCTTTGCGGTGCGAGGGTGTGGACCGACAACTGTCCCGTAATTTCTTTTGTGTGAATTCACATATCTTTCCTTTCTCTGAAGGGTAATACGTGAAATTTTAATGGGTTTTCACAGAATTGTCAAGTTTTTCTGACTACAGGTCAGGGATATTTATAGTTGATTTTACAATTAATGATACAATTCGATCAGCGCGTTTAGATAAGGTGCAGTAGCAGAAATGTCCGAGGCGCAATAAATTGCGCGACTACGAACCCGTTTCTTCTTATACCGAATTAAGAGGCGCAATGAATTGCGCGACTACGAACGCGTTTCTTCCTTAGCATACATTTTCATCAATATCGGGTTTACAACCTCTCCACTATTTGTGAGATAGGTTCTAAATTCGGTTGAATATGTTTGTTTTGTATGTTATCATTATCCCACACATCAAGTATATTCAGAATGCGGTTTTTTACCGAAAACGCTATTGCTAATCATGTCCTCATCAGAAAAACAGAACCACTCCCCAAAATACTTAGAGATATGCCGACACCCCGCAATTCAAGCACTTAAGCCAAACACAGAAAACACAGATGACGTATGGCTACCGACTTCTGAACAACTACACGAACTTTTAAACCAGAAACTTCCTTATCCTGAACGTTCCAGTTTCCGTTACACCGCGGACGGTTGGGAATACCAAACCTACTTTTGCGAATGGGCAGCAGATTATGGTACTAATATTGACACGTATCGCCAGTTTGTTGGACACGATGCGAAGATTGTGCTTTTGCAAGTGTTAATGGCATTATTGGGAATTGATGGAAGATGGATGGTGTAGATAGTTAAACCCTTCAAGGAGAAAATGTATGACATTTGGAATATTAGATGCAACGATTCGAGAGTATAAACAGGCAGGCATCTCAAATTTAGATACTCTTACTGTCCTCCTCAACGACACGTTTGGTGACTGGCTAACATCTCAAGGGGTGAGTCATCTTGAGATGTTAGATGAAAACAGATTGTGTCTGAACGTGATAGGACAACTCAAAGAACACAATTCTTCAAAAGGGATGCAATTATACTCTCGATTTCTTATAATTTCGCTTGATGAAGATATAGACGATCTGGAGGCGATAGCGGATGCACTCAAATCTTATTCTTCGGATGGTGACGGTGCTTATGTCTGGGTGATTCCAGATGGATATATGGCAGCGTTGACACCTGCAGAGCAGGAATGGGAAGAACATGGCGGTGGGTATTTCTCACATGAATCTATATGTATCTCCAACACTGCAGATATTGATACGCGTTGCCTGTTAGAGGTACTTTATGAGGACACTGCTATGGAAAACGTTTCCTGTGAATTTGACGTGCCAGCGCATAGGTCGGTACATTATCGCTTGGATAAACTGAAGGATGTGAACGGTGAACCGCTGATTGCCAAAGATGCGCCAGTCAGTTACAAAATTACGAGTCTTGATTCGCGGATTGTTGTGCAAGGTTCACGTATTTTAACAAGTGGTGAGGACAGTATATTTGCCAGTTTTGGCACGGTAATGGCGTGGTGCCCACAATAGTAAAAACAACGATTTTGAAACTGAAGGACACTTGCCGGAATGCTGTGCTACATTGATACAGCAAATTTTCGAGGAACATACGAATTTACTGAGAGAATTTTTCCCATTTATCTTCTTGAACGTTTTCGGTTTTCGCGTCCTGCTGAATTTTTTCCCACCATTCTCTATTTTTAACGTACCACTGAATTGTCTGTCGCATCCCTTGTTCAAATAGGATTTTCGGCTTCCATCCGAGTTCACGGACGATCTTTTCTGAATCTAAGAGATAGCGACAATCGTGTCCGGGTCTGTCAGGAACATAGGTTTTCAGGTTTTTAGGTTTTTCGAGAACATCCAAGATAAAATCACTAATCTCCTCAATGCTTTTCTCAACGCCGCTGCCAATATTATATGTTTCTCCGATCTTTCCGTTGTGAATAACCGATGCAATCGCACAGCAATGGTCATCAACGTGCAACCATTCTCTACGGTTGTGACTACTGCGGTAGAGCGTCAATGGCAAATCTTGAATGGCATTTGTTGTAAATAAGGGGATTAACTTCTCAGGATGCTGATAGGGTCCGTAATTATTAGAACAGTTGGAAATGGTTATCGGTAGACCAAAACTATGAAAATATGCGTTTACAAGATGGTCTGCTGCTGCTTTTGAAGCGTTGTAAGGGGTTTGGGGTCGGTAAGGGGCAGTTTCAGCAAAAACATCAGATGAATCTAACGGTAGTTCACCGTAGACTTCACATGTAGAGATATGATGAAATCGAGATACGCTGTATTGACGGGCTGCATCCAATAAAACTTGTGTCCCCATGACGTTCGTTTCAAAGAATTGGCGTGGATTCAGAATGGCACGACTGTTGTGTGATTCCGCTGCAAAATTGACAATTACTTCTGGTTGATGTGTTTTTATAAGACCTAAAACGAATGCGTCATCAAGAATATCACCGTGGGCAAACACATACCGATCTGGATAAGCCACGACTATATCTGTCAGGTTAGAGAGATTCCCCGCATAAGTCAGCCTATCAAGGTTAACCATAACATCATTGGGATACTCCTTGAGCCAGTATCTGATAAAGTTCGTACCGATAAATCCAGCACCGCCAGTGACCAATAATTTCATGTATGTCCTTAGAAAATCATTAACGTGTCAAGTCTATCCAAGGCACGTTATAAAATGTCTTCTCACGCTATTGAATGATTATATCTTATCAGAAACGAGAAGGTATGTCAATGTAATTGCATAGGTATCAGGGTTATTTAGTTTTCGGTTTTCTGGTGTTTTTTATCACAATCGCTAATATTTATAGGAGTATTGTAGGTCGGGTAGAGCGAAGCGAAACCCATAGGTGTCAATTTAAGAGAATATTTGTGCATGTTTTGTTGAAAAAAGTGTTGCAAAATAGAGGCACCTCTTGCATAATGTAGAAAGTAACTAAAATTAATTCTACAAAAGAGGTGCTCCAATGCCTATACTAACACAGGTTCCCAACATAATGCAAGAGATACTCCAAAATAGAGCCAATGAGATAGCCCAGCGTTGTGGGTTGGTTCAAAGAATACGTAAACTCACAGGTGCTGGCTTTATTCAGACCCTCGTATTCGGGTGGCTTGAAGCACCTGATGCCAGTTATGCTGATCTTGCCAATACCGCACAGGCTTTAGGCATTGACGTCTCTCGTCAAGCGATTGAACAACGGATGACACCCGAGGCAGCCGAGACACTGAAGGCAACACTTGAAGAAGCGGCAAGCCAAGTGCTTACGCTCAAACCTCAATGTCTCCCGTTGCTGAAACACTTCACGGGTGTTTATGTGCAAGATAGCACTTGGATCACACTCTTAGATGAACTCCATACAATATGGAAAGGCGCATCCTGTAGAACACAAAAAAATAAAGCTGCCTTGAAACTCCAAGTCCGCTTTGATGTTTTGACCGGCACTTTCCAGCACTTTCAACTTACGGATGGCACCACTGCTGATACGAAGGCGGAAGAGCAGTTTCAACCTCTACCTGCGGGCAGTTTACGCTTGGCAGACCTCGGCTATTTTTCGCTTGCCGAGTTTGAAAGATTGACACAAGCCGGCGTCTTTTGGATAACAAAGTTCAAAGCCGGTTGTTCACTTTTTGACGAACAACAAGAACCTTTTTGTTTACAGAAGCGGCTTGCCTCAGAAACCTCAGACACCGTCAACCTGAGTTGCTTCATCGGTGCTTCAAAGCGACTTCCAGCACACCTTGTCGCCTTACGGATCAGCGAAGAAGAAGCAAACAAGCGTCGCCGATATATCAGACGAGATGCTAAACGCAGACAGACAAATCCTTCAAAACAACGCCTAAAACTCGCAGGATGGAACATCTATATCACAAATATAGATACGGATCAGTTTACCCCTGAACAGATCGCAGCCCTTGTTCGCATCCGGTGGCAAGTTGAGTTGATGTTTAAATCTTTCAAAAGCATCGGGAAAGTTCACACATCCCGAAGCAAAAAACCTTATCGGGTCTTATGTGAGGTATATGCCAAACTCATCGCACAACTCATAAGACACTGGGTGATGATAGCAATCGGATGGAGATGTATACTATATAATATCATCAAAACAGCTGAACTTGTCGGTTTATACGCACGCATCATTACAATCAGTTTTCGTAAATCCAAAACTGCTTTATGCAGAACTCTTAGGGATATAAAACAGACTATACTCAATGATGATAGGAGGATACGAAGCATTGGCAAACACACAACTTTTAGACTTCTACAAAATGTTGAAAATCCTTAAATTGACACCTATGGGTAGAGCGAAGCGAAACCCATTAGCGTCAATTTAAGGAAATAAACCTATGTTTTGAATATCTTAGCCCCAGCGGGGCGGAATGTGTATAGACCACGATCCATACCAAACTCAAGCCCCAGAGGGGCGAAAGGTGTATATGGGCACATGTTGTCAGACACCTGTCACCCCGCTGGGGTTCAAGAGACTGTTGGACACCGTTTTCTATATACCTGTCGCACCGCTGGTGCTAAGATGTGATTTACCAAAGCCTCGGAGAGGCGAAAGATGTATCAGACGCACTAAATTGACACCTATGGGTAGAGCGAAGCGAAACCCGACAGGGGCTAAACGTGTCGGGTTTCGCAAACTCTACCCGACCTACGATGTAAACTCTCAGTAACACTCATCAACTGGGATTTCATAAAACTAAATAACCCTGGTAATACCTATAAATGGGTTGACTCAACCACTAAACCTGGTGCTGTATATTATTATCAAATTGAAGACGTATCCTTCGCCGGTGAGCATCAAACGCTCACGACCACTAAGTTGAAAGGCTTGATCTCGGCAAAGAACAAACTGACAACATTGTGGGGCGGATTGAAAGAGGTACAATAAGGTTAAATTCAGGGATATTTAACCAATTCTCCTCACAATAAGGGCACTGCAGTATCCTTATTGAAGAGAAAATCTATCTAAAAAAACTATTCACATCTAGGAAACTACAGTATTTTCCGGTGCAGCAGTTTCCTAATTGAATAGCTTAACTAACCTAACCAACCAACCAATTTAACTTTTAACGCTGTCGGGTTTGATATTCTATTCTGTAGGAGCGATCTCCGAATCGCGACACGTTGTCGGAAAAGTGCTTGCCTTTAAACCGATGCCCGTGAGAATTGAAACCGTCACATCACCTTCTCGTATAATACCTGCCTCCTTAAATTTTTCATACCCTTTGATTATAACTGCAGCGGTCGGTTCAACGTAGATACCTTTTTCAGCAAGTGTTTTCATTCCTGTCTTGATATCTTCATCATTGACTGTTGTAAACGCGCCTTTTGTGTATTGGATTGCATCTAAAATCATCTGTTCTCGGATAGGGAGTTCTGCAGTAATTCCTTCGGCAAGTGTAGTTCCAGTTTGTGTCATTCTTGAGATGGTCGGTGATTTGTTGATATAGGTATTGTAAATCGGACAACATGTTGCAGATTGGACACCCAATAAACGAGGCGGACGATCAATAATACCCATTTCGTATTGTTCTTGAAAACCGAGATATAGTCCCAAATAGATGCTGCCGAATCCGACAGGACATATAACATGTGTCGGCATTTTTCCTGCGAACTGCTCAGTGATTTCGTATGCAATAGTTTTTGTGCCTTCTAAGAAAAAGGGATTCCAATTATGAGAAGCATAGCAGATGTTTTCTGCTGCCTTTTTCACAGCTTCCGTTGTTGCCATGCGATTTCCCGGCACGAGTTTCAATTCTGCACCGTAAGCAGAAATTTGTCTTAATTTACCTTTTGATGTGGATTCAGGACAGTATATGGTGCAGCGAATCCCTGCTCTTGCACTGTAGGCAGCAATTGCCGCGCCGGCATTGCCAGATGAATCTTCAACGACTTCTTTGACTCCAAGTGCCTTGAGATGTGTGAGTAAAACGGATGCGCCTCGGTCTTTATAGGAACCAGTTGGACAAAGATAGTCAAGTTTCATGTAGTGTTCCGGGCTATCTGAAGGGACAAGTGGAATAATGGGTGTTATCCCTTCACCAAGCGTGACAATTTCTGTTTCAGAGGTAATCGGTAATGCCTCACGGTAACGCCAAAGAGAGTTTGTAGTGGTATCCCATTCGTAACGTCGCGAGGCATTTTTTTCAAGCGTTAAAGGAGAACCACAATCGCATTGATAACGTAATGCTGACATCTCGTAGATGCTATTACATTCTTTACACAGATATTGCATGGTCAATCGGTATGAGTCTTCAGTTGTCCCCAGGTCGTTGTCAATTTTGACACTGCATCAACAGCACTTGGCATACCAAATAAACCGTCTGGATCGAAATTATCTGACGGTTCAATAGTGCTGACCCAAACGCGATTGATCCAAATCGGTCCCTTGCCGTGTGAGGAAAATCGGAAATCCGAACCGTTTGCACGATTCTCAAAACGACCGTCATTGATTACCCAAATATGAACGCGCCATTTGTCTGTGCCTTCAGGTTTTACAACAGGAAAAGCATTATTTTCTGCACCCCGAAACGCCCCACCAACAGGTCCAACACCGTTGCTGTCATATTGGCAATCAATTTCTTCCGCCTCGTTAGAGTCGAAATATTCCATGACAATCCATGCCTCATGGTTTCCACCAAACAGAAACGAATCGTCAATTTTGAAATACATGTGATTGCCTCCCGGTCCATTGTAGGGCCAAGGATTTTCCAAGCAGTCAACCTTATCCTGCACGGCAGCTTCTGTGACACCATCTGTCTGCTCGCTTTGAGTTAGTAATACACCATCGCTTTCCTCACCGAGGTCAACCCAAATGAAATTCTCGCCTTCGACAGGTTCTTCAGCGGCAGATGCACCAAATGAAATCAGTACGCAATGAATCAGAATCATTACTGTTATAAGTTGAATACGATGTGACATTTTTTCCTCCTTAAAATAGGAAATGTTTATTTATAGTAAAGCCCAAAAATACCTATACATTTTTCTTTTGGTTTGCTGCGTTTGTAGTCGCGCAATTCACGCGCCTCTTACAATATCCAAATCACGAACGCCCAAACCAATGGAAATAGCGCGATGTGAACCTACTCATCCCAAGGCAGTGGAACACCGAGACGTTCACTCGCAGCACGTGCTGATGACTGTTCCATTTCGCCGTATCGGATACCTTCACGACGATGCGTCTCTGTCCGTTCGGTTTCGATAGCACCAGGAAGCAATGCTCGATCAGTTCCCGGCATAGGTTCATAGGTTTCGCGAACATCTCTCACCAACCGATCAACTTCGGCATGGAAAAGATCGGGTGGCACAACGGATTCAATATGTATTGCAAGCACCATGCCACCCATACGTGCACCGCTCCATTTCGCGGTATCCTCTGGAGGCGGTTCGGTGAAACCCGTCAACGCGCCACCGAGTAGGCACGCCACGGCAGTATAGCCGATGCTTTTAAAGAAAGCGGCGGGAATTATTGAAAGCAGGTCATCAAATTCGGGACCGCGTTGATAGTCTGCCATAATACACGTTGCCGCGTCAAGCACTACCGGTGGCTCATCACCTGAAGGGATCGCAAAACAGATTGGCGGGTTACCGTAGTAACCAAGTTGCGGCTTTGTGTCTCTATTTCCAGCGTTACCGTGGTTCTGATACCCCTGTACCGAAAAGCCGATACAACCCGCCTCATTACATAGGCGTGCATAGTGTCCGGCAGAACCATAATGTCCGATATAACGTGCAAGTCCCATGCCGATGCCGACTTCTTTCGCTTTTGCGATCGCATGTTCAGTAGCACGCACCATCGGAAGATAACCAAGTGTTCCATTTCCATCAAGCACAACGGCTGTCGGTGTTTCATGGATCACACGAATATTGGGACGCGTGTTGTAGCTTCCGTTTTCAAAACCGCTGCAGTAGCCGCTAAGTGTGCGTGTGCCGTGGCTTCGGACACCGCGCAAATCAGAATTCACAAGCAATCGGCTGATAAGTGCAGCGTGTTCATGTGTGATGCCTGCTTTTTCAAAACAGGCAGTGCTGAAGTTGAGAAGTCGTTCTTCGTCTACTCCGACGAATTCTTCCGGAGGTCTATTCATATTTTTCTCCTATTTCGTATTGATACTATAGCAAAGTATAATACCAAATTAACTTGATTCGACGTCTTCGGATAAAGTTGGCAGTGTGAGGCACGGGGACCTCGCACTACAAATCGCGTTAATTGGGTATTAGGGACATAGCGAGACACAGAGACCTCGCCCTACAAGTGATTTATGAGATAAGTTGTACTATAAATGTAGTTTGCTTTGAATTAAGGGTTTAGGACTATTCTTTCTGTGAGACTGTTTTTCTTTCATGAATTAAAACAGTGCCGTCTTGACTCACGTGTGCGGTTGCAGTACCATCAGGGAAATGCAATAATCTTTTGGAACCACGTGGAATGTCGGTGGGTGTTGGCGTGAGTTCCTTCCCTGTCTTAGCATTCCACACCCGTGTCTTCTTCTTCCAATCTCCAGTAGCGATTATTCTTGTCCCATCATCCGAAAACACCGCAGTCCTAACACCTCCTTTTCCTTTATATATGACTCTATTGCGTTTTCCTGTTTTTGCATTCCACAAATATACCGTCCCTTTTTCATGAGTATAACAATCTAATGCTGTAACGATTGTACTACCATCAGGGGAATACGTCAAGGAAGTCATATCATACTCGGGATCCTGAAGTAGCATAAAAATGGAGTCAATCAAACCGATATGTTTGAGTGTTGCTCTATGTTTGCCCGTTTGCGCATCTAACAAGAAAACCTCAGTATGGTAAGGACTTGCCACAGCGATTGTTTTACCATCAGGAGAATATGCTACTCTGGAAATTCTACCGTAGTTATCCGCAGAAAAGGTAGTTTTTATTTCCGCTGTTTGTACGTCCCACATCTGCACCTTGCCATCTCGACTTCCAGTGACGATCATATTTCCATGGGGAGAGTATGCGGCGGCATTGATTTCAATATATCCTGTGAGTATGGCTTTAGTTTTGCCATTAGTGGCATTCCACAATCGCACAGTTTTGTCCCAACTTGCGGTAGCAATCGTGTTCCCATCAGGAGAATAAGCAATAGATTTGACTCTCTTTGTGTGTCCCGTGAGAGTGGATATAAGTTTCATCGTCCGTGTATCCCACAATTGTATATTACCGTTACCATTCCCGCAAACGATAGTATTTCCATCGGGAGAAAATGCAAGAGGTCCAGTTTTTCCGCGCCCAGATGTAAGCGTAGTTTTACTTTTTCCTGTGGTAGCGTCCCACAACCGAATCGTGCCATCGTAACTACCTGTCGCGATAGTCTTGCTATCTGGGGAATACACCAAAGCAGAAACTTGTTTCGTATGTCCAGTAAGCGTGATTTTGTGATTGCCAGTTTTTCCATCCCACAAATATACTGCGTTGTCATACCCCACAGTGGCGAAAGTTGGTCCATCCAAAGAGAACACAACTAAGTTCACACCTTTTGCATGCATTCTTCGTATGGTTATGCCTTCTCCTGTCTGCACTTTCCATAAGCGGTCAGTGTTGTAAAGCCCTCCAACAGAAGCGATATAATTTCCATCGGGTGAAAAGGCTATGGAGTTAAGTCTATGTAAGTGTCCAATAGGCATTTCTTTTTTTTCTCCAGTAGTGACATCCCACACCTCTACCGGATACCGAATACTTCCGCTTAACTGTTTCTTTTTCTCTCTTATACCAATAGCGATTCTATTGCCATCAGGGGAGTATGCAAAAGTGTAAGGATAAGTAATGTTAGGATAACTTAGCAATTCCAATTCTTTTCCAGTTTGTGTATCGTGGAACCAGATACCGATAGAAGTTGAAACTGCCAGTTTGCTACCATCTGGAGAAAAGTGGACTTCACCGAGGGAACCTTTGCCAATACGTGCTATTGCACCTTTAGGTAAGCCTATTTGTGCATTATCTTGTGCTACTGAAATAAAGCAACAGATTAAAACTAAAGACAGTGTGTATATCAAAAAATGGGAAGTTTTCATGGTGGGTACATCTCCTTTGTAATCCCAACAGTTCATTTTTAAAAGTGTTGGTTTGCTTGCTAATGCAAATATGTTGAAAACTGTCTCGGTTTTCTTTAAGAAAACAGCATATACTATAGTGAATTATAAAAATAAGTAGACACTTTTGAATTGTAGGAGCGATCTCCGAATCGCGACGAAACGCAATAATAGTCGGGAATCGGAGTTCCCTCCTACAATTCAAAAGTGTCCAATTAATTCTGAAATCTACTATAAATACCCATGAAAACTCCCTAAACAATATTATAGGTAACGGCACACGGATTGTCCCTACTACTTTTAAGGGGCAATTTGCTGATAGAACTGTTTTTCACCATTTTTGATTGTAAAAATTACTGCCCCCTTAGTTGGATGGCGGTGTTCGTTATAAAGTGCAATACTCGTTGCACCGACGTAATTTTCAGTGGCAGCGAGTTGTTCGCGTATCATTTCGGGGTCCAGACTTCCTGCTCGTTCTATTGCTTCAAAAAGCAAATTGACAGCATCGTAACTTACAGCAACACCTCCAGTCGGTGTAGACTCATAGATGGATTCATAAGTTTCAACAAAAGCACGGGCCATCGGTTCATTTGTGTCAGGAGAAAAGTGACCGCTGAAGTAACTACCTTCTACTTCCGCATTTTCATCAAACAGTAGTTCACTGTCCCATGAATCAGCACCGAGGAAAATTGTGGGTTCACCATTGGCGTTTTGCAATGGAACTGCACGTGCTTGTTGTGTAATATTCACGATGTCTTGAACAAACCCGGATGCGAAAAGCACATCAGGTTTCATTTCAGCTATTTGCGTTAACTGTTCCGTGAAAACCGTTGTGTCCCCCTCATAAAATACATGTTCAACCACATCTCCTCCGAGTTCGTCGAAATTGGTTTCAAAGAATTCGGATATTCCTTCGGTATAAAGGTCATCACTTCGTGTCAATATAGCAGCTGTTGAGATACCGAGTTCCATTTTCGCAAATTGCGCCATGACAGCACCTTGGAAACTATCCGTGAAAGATGCCATAAAGACAAAATTACCGGCTTGTGTAACATTCGGGTTCGTTGCAGTTGTGGTAACCATCGGTATTCGATGTTTTTGTGCTACTGGACCTACCACAGCAGCGTGAGAAGATCGGTTCGGACCAATCAGGGCGATTATACCGTCTTCTACAATCAGTGACTCAGCAAGTTGAACAGAAACCTCTGGGACTGCCTCACTATTGATATGACCAATTAACTCAACAGGCATGCCAAATAGTCCACCGCGTTGGTTAATTTCTGTCACAGCCAATTCTGCGCCGTTCGGATAAGTTACACGTTGTCCGGCGACGATAAAACCGATCTTCACTGTCTGTTCTGGCTTGGGTGCAAGCACCTTCTGAACGTTATCACATCCTATAAATGTTAATAGTAAAAGACTCATACAAAATGTCCAAGTCGCGAGCTGGAGCTTGCTCGGACAGGAAAATGTTGCTAAAAATTTGTGCATATTAAAGTTCCTTGTTCCGACATAGGAGTATACTTATTACTTTCTAATGTAAAAAATACCTTTTCTTTGTTTCAGATTTTTGATAAAATGGAAAAAATTCGCTGATGGGACTGCCTACCCTTGATAATTAAGAATGGGTACGGCATGCCTAAGTACAACAAACTTTTATAATTATTATCTTTTAATTTACGAAAATAAGCAAGTCATTTCTGAGTAGTCAGGGCTATTTAGTTCTCCGAATATTTAGATTTTCAATTTAAGACTTTCCGCTGTCCGAGCGATCTCCGAATCGCGACTTTTCGAATAAAATGGACAAAAAGCCTAAAACTAAATAACCCTGCTGAGTAGTAAAGATCTATTATGGAAACTTTAATCACAGTGATTGGTCGTGGTCACTCTGGAACACGTGCCATTTCACATACGTTGTCCGCCAGTGGTGTCTATATGGGAAGTCAACAGAATCCGTCTGGTGATAAGATCCCACCGCATGCAATGTATGATGCGTGTCGAGTGATGGCACAATATGTCAAATGGAATGGAGGGTTATCGTGGAATTTTGAACCGTTGTTTACGATGCCGATTGATCCCGAGTTTGAGCAGCTTATCAACACCTATTTGGCTGATGTGCTGCATGACAAATCCGCGTATAAAGGATGGAAAATACCGGAGACTACGTTAATCTATCCTTGGATAGTACGTATGTTTCCAGAGATACGTTATATTCATTGGATTCGTGACCCAAGAGATTGTATTCTGGGTAGTCACAAAACAGATAATTTGCGTGACTTTGGCATTGAATATCAACAAACTGACGATGTATACGAAAGACGTGCGATCTCTTGGGATTATCAATATCAATTGATGAAAGCGACGCCGAAACCGAAGCATGTTATTCAGGTGCGTTTTGAAGATTTTGTGTTGAAACAGGAGGAAACGCTCAAACGGCTTGAGGCATATCTGGGTATTCCGTTAGGGCGAATTATTGTGCGTCCGGAAGCGGTTGAACGTTGGAAAAAGGTTAATGAACCTTGTGCACTTCCGTTTGAATTTTTACGTGAGGCTATTGTTGAAAACGGCTATGCTTTAGCCGCAGATTCACCTTTAATTTAGTAAAAAACGAGGAACTATTATGCCAAAAAATGGAATTTTCCAAGTTGGATTGGTTGGAACTGGTGGAATTGCCAATGCACACGGCGGCGCGTGCCAACAGGCACCTAGTGCTGAATTGGCTGCAATCTGTGATGTGTCGGAAGGTGCATTAGCAGGTTTCGGTGAGCGGTTTAGTGTGGATGCAGAAAACCGTTATCTCTCTTTAGATGAGATGTTGGAATCAGAGGATTTGGATATTGCAGTCATCTGCACGTGGGGTGCATTTCACGCAGAGGTAGGAATAAAAATATCTGAATCCCAACAAGTCAAAGCCATTTTGTGCGAAAAGCCTTTTACGTCAACAGCTGCAGAAGCAGAAGCTTTCGTTGGTGCAGCGAATAAAAACGGTGTTCTTGTTGCTGAAGCATTTAAGTTTCGCCATCATCCGATGCACATCAAGGCGAAAGAACTTATTGATTCAGGCGCAATCGGTGATTTTATGACACTCCGCAGCACTTTCTGCACAGGTGGCGGTGGCGGCGGTCCTGAAGCCCGTAAACCCGAAGCGAATTGGCGTTTTAACAAAGCAAAGGGTGGTGGTAGTATTTACGATTTAGCTTGTTACAATATCCACCATGCGCGGTTTATGTTTGGTGCTGAACCTGATCGGGTTTCAGGAGCGTCTCAAGCAGGCTTAGAAGTTGACGATGGATCCTATCTATTGTTAGTATTCCCCGGTGAACGGACCGCACAGATTTCCACCGGTTTTAATTGTGCTGGAGGGCAATATGCCGAAATGGCTGGATTGGGCGGCATGCTTCGAATTGATGCCGCATGGAATAATGGAGGTTCTCCTGTTAATATTGTTCTACAGAATAGGGATGGTCATCAAGTGATTGATATTGATCCTTGTAATCAGTTTGCATCGCAGCTTGAGCACATGTGCGAATGTTTGAAAACAGGACAACCGCACCGTATCTCACCGGAAAGCTGCGTGAATCAGATGCGTGTAATTGATGCTGCATTTGAGGCAATGGCAACCGGTCGTACAGTGGAGTTGGGATAATATCATACCAAATTTACGACTTGTGCTAGTTACGTAATAGTTTTGTTGTTTTTCACAGTTGTTCATATTCTGTAGGAGCGATCTCCGAATCGCGATACTCTGTCGGGGATCGGAATTCCCTCATACCTTTGAATGGGGTCGTGAATTGAAAAAGTTGCGGAATTCAAATCCAAACGAGACAAACATGTGAAAGATAAATATACCAAATGTTAACTAGCACAACGCGTCAAATTAACTTGATCCCACTCGGTAGGTGCGGTTTCTAACCGCACCGGAACTTATGGAATTACCTAATTTAACGTGAGTTTGATAAAAACAAGATGTCCGGCTTTTCGTAGGGGCGAGGTCTTCTCGCCCGTAGGGGTTAGGTTACCTAACCCCTACGAAAATGTCCATTTATGTTTAGAATTTGCTATATATCAAACTCACGTTAATTTATTTCTTAATCTTCATCTAACCGCACCGAATACCAAGAAAAATAAGATAAATCCCGTTAATTTGGTATCATTATCTTTAGAGGCGGGTTTTTGTACCCGCCCTATCTTTTTTGTGTGTCGGTAGACATAGTTTGACACAAGGATGTTACATGGCAAATTTTGCTGAGACGAAAGCACTTACCTTTGATTTATTCGGAACAATTTTAGATTTAGGTGATAGTCTTACGCCGTTGATCAGGGAATCGCTGGATGCTCGCGATGTTGTGGATGTATCTGCAGCTGAATTTTGGGAACAGTGGCGTTATAGACAACGGATTGAGCAATATCAGGACACAATTATGATGCTTGGGCATAGCGGTTATCTGGAAACGGTGCGCCGCGCACTGCACTACACGTTAGGACGAAACGGCATTGATGCATCACCTGATACAGTCCAAGAGTTTATGCGCGGATGGCAGCAACTATCTCCCTTTCCGGAGGTTTTGTCTGCACTTGCACGACTTCAATCTCGGTATCAGTTAGTGGTGTTATCCAACGGAGATCCGGAGTTTTTAGATCATCTTGTCACAGAACGAGTTGCCTGGGATTTTGATGCTGTAATTTCGGTTACATCAGTTGGGGCATTTAAGCCGCATCCAGCAGTCTATCGTGGTGCAGCGGGGAAACTTGGTCTTGAAGTCAATGAATGTTTGATGGTATCTGCCAATTCATTTGACATTATGGGTGCGCGGGCGTGTGGGTATAGAGGTGTGTTTGTTAACCGTTACAATCTGCCTTATGAAGATACGCAATTTCAACCCGATGTGACGGTGTGCAATTTTACGGAATTGGCAGACACATTGCTCTAACCCAAGTTGCCACCTAAACAAGGAAAACGTTATTCGGGGGGAACATTAAAATAATGACGGCTCAAGGTTCTGTACCATAGGCGTCAATTTAGTGGTTTTTCAAATATGAGAATACTCTTTAGTCCCGTAGGGACGCAATGTTTATAGCAACGGAAGCACCCCCAATTCTTTGGTTTCCCCGTAGGGGTGGAATGTTTATAGCGTTTTATTTCACATTTCGCTCCTACGGAGCTGAAGAGATGGGTTTGCGGGACGAGGCACTATAAACATATCGTCCCTACGGGACTAAATATAAGACAATCTCAGTAATAATGCTTATTGAGAGGTGTTTATAAAAACGCAGACATTTTCTTAAATTGACGCCTATGGAGCGGAAGATTAAGCACTCTAACTGTCCGAGAATTGATCCATTTTCAACGGGTAGCAACTTGGGTTACTATAGTCTCTTATACCAAATTAACTTGATTAGAAGTTTTCCGATAAAGTCAGCATTGTGAGGAGGACCCAGAGACCTCACAGGACAAATCCCGTTAATTAGGTATTACTTTTCCTATTTTTCATCATTGGGAGCATCAACTGAGGATATGATATTCCATAGAAATATCGTTCCATCCTGACTTCCACTTGCGAGTATACCTCCATCAGCACTAAATGAGAGGCTGTTAACACTCCCAGTATGTCCTGTGAGTGTGATTATATGTTTGTTTGTGGCAACATCCCAAAGACGGATGGTATTGTCCGAACTTCCACTCGCCAATATGCTACCATCCGGACTGAACACAACGGTTTTTATGTCATGCGTATGCCCTTTGAGCGTCCGTTTATGTTCACCTGTAGCGACATCCCACAAGCGAATAGCATAATCTGCCCAACTTTCACCACTTGCGAGGGTACGTCCATCCGGACTGAAGGCTATACTATGGACAGTTCCCGTTTTTCCAGTAATTGTCTGCTTGAGTTTACCTGTTTCAGTATCCCACAGTTGTATACCGTCGTACCCAAGAGAATTATCCTCACCATGGTATACGACTTCACCTCCACTGGCAAGTATCTTACCATCTGGACTAAACGCGACGTTGTAAACATTTCCTACATGTCCTTTGAGAGTATGTTTAAGTTCACCGGTCATGGCATCCCAGAGATAGCAAGTAGCATAACTCCCACTTGCAAGAAGGCTATTTTTTGGATTGAAAGCGAGGCAATATACCCAATCATTATGTTCTGTGAGTTGGTATTTTTGCTTACCTGATTTCACTTCCCAGAGTCGGATTGCTTTGCTGTAATCTGAACTTGCAAGTATTTCGCCATTCGGACTGAAAGTTACACTATTGACTGCCCGTGTATGCTCAGTGAGTGTTAGATTTTGTTCACCCGTAGCAACATTCCAGAAACGTATCGTAGTGTCAAAACCCCCACTGGCAAGCGTCCGCGCATCCGGACTAAAAGCTACACTATTGACTGCAAACGTATATCCTTTAAGTTTTTGCTTAAGTGCTCCAGTCAAGAGATTCCACACATGGATGATATTGCCGTAACTCACACTCGCAAGCGTTTGGTTATCTGGACTGAAGGTAATGTTTGTGATTACACCTGTATCCATCAGCGTTTGTTTGTGTTCATGCGTAGCATAATCCCAGATATCGATAGCACCGTTAATACTTCCACTTGCAAACCTGTTTCCATTTGGACTGAACGCAAGACTGTGACCATGATACTGATGCCTGTTAAGTGTTAGTTTGTGTGTAGCAGATGAAACATCCCAGAGTCGTACGGTTCCATCATTACTTGCACTTACCAAAGTTCGTCCATCCGGTCCGAACGCAACGCCTCCGACCCAACCTGTATGTCCTAAGAGTGTATGCTTAAGGTTCCCAGTGGATACCTCCCATAAACGAATTGCGTGCTCTGGCCAATCTTCTCCACTTGCGAGTATGTTTCCATCTGGACTGAATGCGAGACTGATGACCTGACCTTGCGCAGTCATTTTATGTTTGTGTTTACCTGTGACGGTATCCCATATTCGGATTTCAGCACCAAATACTTGACCTCCATCACGTTCGCCTGTACTTCCACTTGCAAGTGTTTGACCATCCAGGCTGAAGGCTATACTGTGGATACTATACAAATGCCCTTTTAAGGTTTGCTTGTTTTCACCTGTTGCCACATCCCACAGACGAACAGTTTTATCCGTACTCCCAGTCGCAATTGTTTGACCATTTGGACTAAAGGCTATACAATTTACATTCCCCTTATGCCCCGTGAATAGATTGACTTCCTTATAGGTTGTAGTGTCATATAGCCAAATACCGATAGAACTTGCGACTGCGAGTCGCGTGCCATCCGGGGAATATTGTATTTCATTTATTCTGCCTTTACCGAATCGTGTTGTTGCTTCTTCAGGTAAACTGAACTGCGAAGAATCCTGGGCAAACGTATTCGGTTGATGTAATAATGATAGAATAAATAACATTGAAAAGATAGGAAACAGTGACTTTTTCATGTGGAGTCATCCTTTTATGCAATTACTCGGTGTTTGAGGAATGCGGTATGCATAGTGCAGCGTCTGTTAGCAAGTATGACACAAAAATTGCAGAAATGTCAACTTAATTTCAACAAAAAAGAGGGCAGACACAACCGTCTGCACTCCTAATACCAAATTAACTTGATTTAACGTCTTCTGATTAAGTTAGGTAATGCAAGGCACAGGGACCTCGCACTACAAATCCCGTTAATTAGGTAATAAGATCCAATAATATTTATTTTAGGATGACCATTCGACGGGTAGCAGTATATTTTCCTGCTGTCAGTGAATAGAAATAGATCCCACTTGCAACAAGTTCACCTACATCATTTTTTCCGTTCCAATACGCCGCCTGGGTTCTATGTTGATAAAGTCCTGCGGGTTGATGTCCCAAATCTAATGATTGAATCAACTTACCATCTGAAGAATAGATACGTATTGTTACATCTGTGGGGTTTGCTAACCGATACGGAATCCAAGTTTCTGGGTTGAATGGATTCGGATAATTAGGTAAAAGTGCGGTTTCTGTTGGTGTTAATGCGCTCAAAAGTTTCTCAAGGAATAAGATGCCTTTTTGTGATGTTGTATCTGTAAGATCAAGTTGCTGTGCTTGTGAAAGCCATTTTTCTACATCTGTTTTTGTCGGAACAACCTGCAGATCGTAGGTCAATGTTGGTGGTACGGCAGCATTATCCAATAATCCTGCAACTTTGAGTAAATCTGCAATATTCACAACTCCATCTCCATTCATATCTGCCTCATTTGGACCAGTTTGACCGAATTTTGTGGTGACTGCCATCATATCACGGATATTCTCTATGCCATCGCTGTTAATATCTGCATACAGCCTTGAAAAATTGACAATAGAAGAAACGTCCCATAATAGTATCGTTCCATCCCAACTCGCGGTTGCAAGAGTAGTACCATCTGGACTAAATGTGAGACTCCTGACCCCATTGGGATGACCAATCAGAGTTGTTTTGAGTTCACCACTTACAGGATCCCAAAACCGCACTGTATTGTTATTGTCTTCCGAATATCCTGCGGTTACAACCGTTTTCCCATCCGGGCTGAACGTAATAATTGAAAACTTGTTGGTATGTCCTGTCATGATTGTTTTTCTCTCACCAGTGGCAACATTCCACAGATACACTACTTCGTTATCTTGCCACGTTGAAGCGAGTGTGTTTCCATCTGGACTGAATGCAATGTTGCTAAACCTTGATATGGGACCAGGAAAGGTTGCTATGAGTTGTCTACTTTGTACGTTCCATAATTGTATTTCTGAAATATCTCCGCTTGCGAGCATCTGTCCATCAGGACTGAACGCAATACGACCTACCCCTTCCCCGTTTAAATCAACACGCCCCTCTTTTCTTGCATCTCCAACAATTGTCCAAAGCGGATTACCTGTTGCTATATCCCAGAAAATAGCTTTTTTGTCAGTCCCGCAAGTTACAAGATTGCGTCCATCAGGACTGAAGGTGAGATGATAAGCGGATTTTTCGTGTCCGAAAAGTATGGCTCTGTGTGTTCCAGTGATAACGTCCCATATCCTTACTGTGTTGTCAACACCAAACCAATCATCTTCATGGGTAGATGTCCCGCTACTAGCTATTGTACGTCCATCTGGACTGAATGCGACTGACATAACAGGACTTGTATGTCCAGTGAAGGTAAGTCTGTTATTACCTGTTGTAGTATCCCACAGACGTACCATTTTATCCTCACTTCCGCTTACAATAGTGCTTCCATCCGGACTGAACGCGATACTGGAAAAACCTACAGTATGTCCAGTTATGGTTGTTCTTTTCTGCAGATTTTCGGCATCCCATAGAATGATTGTCCCATCCATACTACCACTTGCAAGCGTTGTTCCATCCGGACTATATGCAACACTAACAATGTCATCAGTATGTGATATGAGCGTACTCTTGTAATTGCCCGTAGATACATCCCACAGACACACCGTGTTATCTCTGCCCCCACTTGCAAGGGTAAGGCTATCTGGACTGAAAGCGACAGTGTTAACACCGTCCATGTGTCCAGTAAGTGTAGTTTTCAGTGTCCCCGTGGCGATATTCCATAGACGCACCGTTCTGTCAAGCCAACCTTCACAACTTGCTATTGTGCGACCGTCTGGACTGAACGCTATATTTCTGATTCTGTAATCGCTCCCTATGAAAGCGTTTTTGAGTTCCCCAGTGGTAATATCCCATAACTTTACCCTCCCATCTTCATCATCACTACCACCTGTTGCGAGTAGATTCTCAGTCAAACTGAAGGCAAGACTCTCCACACTCCGTGTATGTGCAATAAAGGACTTTTTCAGTTTACCCGTAGAAACATCCCAGAGTTTTACTGTTTCGCCAGACCAACCCCCAGTTGCAAGTGTATTTCCATCAGGACTAAATGCCAGACTTGATACTTCGTAGTTGTGTCCTGGCAGCGTGTTTTTGAGTTCTCCAGTGGCGACATCCCATAAATGAAATTTTTTATAACTACCGCTTGCAAGGGTTTTGCCATCTGGACTGAATGCCACACTTGGAACTAATCTTGAATCCGTGATAAGCAGGTTTAGTTCGTCACCTGTGCGTGCGTCGTAGATCCAAATCCCAATTGAGCTTGCAACAGCGAGTAGTGAACCATCGGGTGAAAAAGTGATATTACCATATATAATCCCTTTCCCTATACGCATTTTGGCACCATCAGGCAAACCCAATTGCCTGTAATCTTGTGAAAAAGCACTCGGCAGAAATAGAATTGAAATGAATAACGTAGTTACAATCGTAAATCGTATGATTTTCATTAATTATGGTCTCCTATTTAAGAATTACCATTCTCCGCGTTGCCGTGAACTCCCCAGCAGACATTGTATAAAAATAGATGCCGCTCGCTACTAGTTCACCGAGTTTATTTTTCCCGTCCCAGTACACAGCGCGAGTGCGGTTCTGATAGATACCGGCATGTTGATGCCCTAACTTTAGGGTGCGGACCAAGTGTCCATTAGCAGAATAGATGTCAAGAGTCACATCCGCAGAACTTGCCAACTGGTATGGTATCCAGGTTTCTGGGTTGAACGGGTTAGGAAAGTTGGGTAAGAGTACTGTTTCTTTTGGTGTTAACAGATCCAAGAGTTGTTCAAGCACAGCAATGCCTTTTTTTAAAGCCAGTGAGTTGTAGTGAATTTGTCGCGCTTGACTTATCCACTGTTGCACTTGAGCTGCAGTTAGTACTTCAATATATCGTGAATATCTTGATGGGGCAGCGTTCCCATCTTCAAGTGCTGCAGCAACTAACAGTATATCCTCAATAGACATTATAATGATTTAATATTAGGTGTGTCATAACACCAAGGTCTGAAGTTCAATCTAAAGTTGTGTAATCCACAACAAGTTTCCATAACTAAGTCGCTGAACCCTTTTTTCCAGTTACGCAACTTGTCTTTGACAATACGGTATCTTTTGACACCACTAATCACATGTTCAACCCGTATGCGTATAGACGAAATAAGACGATTTTTTTCTTTTTCTTCGGGGGTAAGTTCGCCACCTCTCGGTTTCTTTTTGGGTTGAATGACATTTACGCCGGGGCGTGTAAAGCCTTGAAAACCGGAATCTTGATATAAGGTGCTACCACTCGGCACGGTGTATCCTGTAGTATCTGCGATCTGTTTATCGTGTATTCTCCCTTCAAATGAAGGTGTCAATAACACGACTTTGCACGCAGCATTGCTAACAAGGTTATTCTTGATGGTATGTTGTTTCTTTTTACCACTATAATAAGTCTTTTGAACTTGTGCGTCTTTGGGACGCTGGATTGGACGCTCGGTGCCATCATGAAAAAAAAAGTTCGGAAACCTGATTGTCAGTTGAGATATCCGCAGGCACATCAAAAGTTGTGGGGATTGTCTCCCGAGATGGCAACTCCCCCAGCTCTGCTAAAGCACCATTTAATACAGGCAAAAGACGGTGGATCCATTTGTGCGCAACAGGTTGAGACATACCGAAGAGTTCACCCTGCACATCTTGTGTCGTCGCTTTACGAAGGTATACTAAAATAAACAATAACTTATCTTCAAAACTTGGTAAACAACTACTTTTATAGGTGGAATAACGCCGTTTTATACGCGGTTTTCCATCAAGTGTCTTTGTCGCATAAAACTCTAAAAAATGTTTGGTAAAGTGCGGAAGAAGAGATGAAAACTCTTCAAGTGTATATCCTGTAAAAGACGCAAACCTTGTGGGTTTATCCTTAAGATATTGATAATTCATCAGTTGGACTCCAAAAAATAGGTTTTCTTACAAGTATACTACAAAATAACAAAACTCACAATTAAAACGTGATAATGTCTAATGTTGACAACACCATCTTCGTTCACATCAGCATCATTATCAACACCAGATTGTCCAAATTGTGATGCTACATAAATCAGATCCTGAAGATCCACGACACCATCACGATTAGCATCCACAGCATGTTGTGAAACTTCTACATCAGTTCCTATAATAGAAGTGAAATCCCATAGGAGCACCATCCCATCCATACCACCACTTACAAGTGTACTACCATCAGGACTAAATATAACTTCTTTTACACCAGAGGTATGTCCTGTGAGTGTCGTTTTCAGTTTTCCAGTAGATACATCCCATAGCCTTATTTGATTATCATCCCATCCAGCCCCACTGACGATGGTGTTGCCAGTAAGACTGAATGCGATAGTATTGACACTGTCTGTATGTCCAGTAAGAGTGGTTATTCTTTCACCGGTAGATACATCCCATAGAATAATCGTTTTGTCTTTACTACCACTGGCAACTATGGTTGCATCAGGATTAAATTTAACACAGTGTACCCTATCAGTATGTCCGTTTAATGTATTAATTTGTGTTGCAGTTGCAACATACCATAAACGTACTGTGCGGTCGTTACTTCCACTCGCGAGGATACGAGCATCGTAACTTAGGTCAACTGAAATTATTCCATCTGTATGTCCAATAAAAGCGGCTGTGTGGGTACGACCCGCACTCCATAAATGCACTGCAGTATTGTAATTATGCCCACCCACAAGGAATTGACCGTCTGGACTGAAAACGATTGAAGCAAACCCATAACTAGTGTTCGACCATACACCTCCATATCCGCTGAGAGTAGCAATGTGGGTGCCACGTGCTACATCCCAAAGCAGAGTCCAAGTACCTGACTGACATGCAAGTGTGTTTCCATCTGGACTGTAATCCAGACTTGAGTTAAATGACCAATCCTGTACATATAACAGAGTTTTGAACTCGGCAGTGGTAGGATCCCACAAGCGGATTTTTTCTCTATTTGCAATAGCAAGAGTACTACCATCCGGGTTTAATGCCATTGAGTAAATTGCAGTTGTATGTCCTGATAGTGCCATCTTACGAGCATAACTTTCAGTATCCCACAGAAATAACTCATCTCCTCCACCACATGCGATGATAGTACCGTCAGGACTGAATGCGATAGACCTAATTCCCGATAGATGTCCGCCAAGTTCTGCCTTGAGAGTTCCTGTGTCAATATCCCATAGAAACAATCCGTCAAACCCGCCACTTGCAATTGTGTTACCATCTGGACTTATAGCAATTTCATAAAGTGATGGCGTTTTAATTGTATTGATCTTCTCTCTCGTATTTACATCCCACACAACTATTGTGTTTCTCGCACTAACCAGAGTGTTACCATCTAGACTAAATACAAGTTCACGAACATCATGTTCATACTCAGATAAAATCGTTTTCAGACTCGCAGTAGCAACATCCCACAATCGTAATGTGCTATCCGAACCTGCACTTGCAAGTGTTGCACCATCAGGACTGAAGGCAATTGGTCGGATCCAATTTGTATGTCCTAAGAGAGTAGCTTTCTTTTCTCCAGTGGTAAGATCCCAGAGATGGATCTCATTATCGCTGGTACTGGCAAGCGTTTTTCCATCTGGACTGCAGGAAAAACTGCGAATATCCTCCGTATTTCCTTGTAAAGTAATTTTGATTTTACCATCTGAAAAATCTCGTACTGTGACTGTATTATCCGAATCCTTGTGAATAAAAGTTTTGGTGTCTGGCCTAAATCCGAGAAAATTGGAAGGACTCTCTGCTATAAAATCCAGTTCTACGCCTGTGTGTGCATCATAGGTCCAAATTCCTATAGAACTTTCTACGAACAACTGACTTCCATCAGGTGAAAACGTTATATTTTGTACGCTCCCTTTGCCAATACGTAGTTTTGCGCCTTCAGGTAAATCCCACCTTGCATAGTCTTGCGCGAAGGTGCTTGGTAGAAAGATAGTAAAAGCCAGCAATAGCGTAAGAATAGTATATTTTGATAGTGGATTAAAAAGGTGCTTGTAATGAATTTTGCTTTTTCCACAATTTAGCCAATGGTATTGTACTAACTTCTGTAAATTAGTGAGGTACATAAGGTGAATTCTCCTATTCGAATATCCTATACAAACATATACGCAAATTTGATGCCAACTTTGTATGCGTATTGACAATCTCAAAATACCTTGAACTATCGGATTTTGAATGTTTATGGTATAACTATGTTGGATAATATGTGACATAATTGTTCAGAATATGAACACTTTCGATAGCAAGAATTTGATGAATTTAGGTGGTATGTGTTAAAATAACGACTTGTGCTAGTTACGTAATAGTTTTGTTGTTTTTCATATCTATTCACATTTTGTAGGAGCGATCTCCGAATCGCGATACCCTGTCGGGAATCAGAATTCCCTCCTACCTTTGAACGGTGTCGTGAATTGAAAAAGTTGCTGAATTCAAACCCAAACGAGACAAACATGTGAAAGATAAATATACCAAATGTTAACTAGCACAACGCGTTACGTAATAGTTTTGTTGTTTTTCATATCTATTCACATTTTGTAGGAGCGATCTCCGAATCGCGATACCCTGTCGGGAATCAGAATTCCCTCCTACCTTTGAACGGTGTCGTGAATTGAAAAAGTTGCTGAATTCAAACCCAAACGAGACAAACATGTGAAAGATAAATATACTAAATGTTAACTAGCACAACGCGTTAAAATAGGTAAATTGCCCAAAAACGTGCAGTCAAGTTTGTAATACACGATATTGGGCATTCTAAATAAGGAATATTATGTGGAATGAGTAAACTATGAGAAAAGAACTGATGAAATAGTAGGTGAGATATAGGAAAAGAGGATTACATGAGAGATGAAAAGTATACAAAATAAAGCAAGGTATACACTCTACTTGGAATGCAGTATATACCTTGCCTTGTGATGGTAAAACAGATTATTTCAAGATGAGCATCTTCCGTGTAGCAGTGTATTTTCCTGCTGTCAGTGAATAGAAATAGATCCCACTTGCAACAAGTTCACCTACATCATTTTTTCCGTTCCAATACGCCGCCTGGATTCTATGTTGATAAAGTCCTGCGGGTTGATGTCCCAAATCTAATGATTGAATCAACTTACCATCTGAAGAATAGATACGTATTGTCACATCTGTGGGGTTTGCCAAACGGTACGGTATCCATGTTTCGGGGTTAAACGGATTAGGGAAGTTCGGCAACAAGGCGGTCTTTTGTGGCGTGAGTGCTGCAAAGAGTTGCTCCAGTACTAAGATGCCGCGTAGGAAAGTGGGATCAGTTAGTGCTAATTGTTTGGCTTCCTGTAGCCATTTTTGCACCTCTGCTCTTGTAGGTAGGTTCTCACTATTGTAAATCCAAATTGCGGGTGCCCCCGACGATTCTCCCATTGCCGCTGCAACTAAAGTAAGGTCTACGATATTGACAACGCCGTCACCATTGACATCTGCAAGATTATCACCCTCTTGTGCAAAGTTTGATGCGACTAATGTCAAATCTTGTACGTTAACGACACCGTCACCATTCAGGTCACCTGTTGGGAGTGGAGGTTCCGTAATCTGTCCAGCTTCAACGCGCGCGTAGGAAATCCTACCTGTGCTGTCAGTCAGAAGTACTTTGGATATTGTAAGTGTAGAGGCTTTAGGCGCAACTATATCAAAGGTCAAATTTGCCAATGTGCCAGCACCAAAAGTTGCTCCTGAAAGAGAAGTTGCAGCAACCGTTATAGTGTTATCACTTATAACAGGTGGCACACTAAATGCCCCCGATGGTAGGAAATTTCCATTTGAGCTTTCAACATATCGGAGTGCTGAGGTGTCATACCGAATGGTTGCCTGATATCCTGTCACACTACCTGCATCTTTAATATCAAGGGAGAGTGTTAGATGCGAACCTATTGCAGGAGACTGGACTGAAGATGGTGAAAGGCTCACAGTGGCGTAAACGTTGGTTGAAGGCGTAAAATTCCATAGCAGGACTGTACCATCTGAACTGCTACTTGCAAGTGTACTATCATCAGGACTGAAAGCAACACTTAGAATACCACTTGCATGTCCAGTAAGCGTTTGTAGATGCTGACCAGATACGGTATCCCATAATCTGATAGTATTATCACTGCTACCACTCGCAAGAGTTCCACCATCTTCACTAAATGCAATACTCCAGATAAAATCCGTATGTCCAATGAATTCCTGCAACTCAACACCGAAGACAATATCCCATATGCGTACGGTGTTATCGTCACTCCCGCTTGCGAGTGTGGCTCCATCTGGACTAAATGCTACACTCCGCACATAATCCGTATGTCCAAAAAAGGTTTGTAAGTGATCCCCAGATGCGACATCCCATAGTCTAATAGTACCGTCTGCACTCCCGCTCGCGAGGGTTTTTCCATCTGGACTGAAATCAACGCTCAGTACTGAGTTTGTATGTCCAGTGAGTGTCTGTATGTATTCCCTATAGAAGTTGTTCCATAGTCGGATTGTGGAATCGTCACTTGCACTTGCAATAGTATTCCCATCTGGACTGAAGGCTACGTCCCAAACCCAATCTGTATGTCCTATATATGTATGTATGTGTTCGCCTGTAGTGCTATTCCATAATCGGATTGTGGAATCGTCACTTGCACTTGCAATAGTATTTCCATCTGGACTGTATTTTATACTCCAAACCCAATCCGTGTGTCCAATTAACATCTGCTGGTGTTGCCCAGTTGTAGCATTCCAAAGATTAATATTATTGTCTGAACCGCTGGTTGCTACTGTGCTACCGTCATCATCAAATGCTACGCTGAATAAATAGTTGGTGTATCCTATAATTGCTTGCCGCTGTCCTCCGAAGGCAGCATCCCAAATTCGAATAGTTCCATCAGCACTACCACTTGCAATTGTTCCTCCGGTCAAGTTGAATGCAACGCTCAGGACAATATTTGTGTGTCCAATAAGTATCTGCTGCGATTGTCCAGAAACAGTATCCCACAAAAGGATAGTACCATCTCCACTTGCACTTGCAATCGTTGCGCCATTCGGACTAAATGCTACACTATAAACTGGACCTTCATGCCCGGGAAGTGTTTGTTTGAGCACACCAAAGGCGGGATACCATAGTTTTATAGTGCCATCACGACTTCCGCTTGCAAGTGTTCCATCTGTCGGACTAAATGCGACACTATAAACAGAATCTTCATGTCCAAGAAGAATTTGTTGTTGTTCTCCAGTTGCAACATCCCATAGTTGGACAGAAGTGTCTAAACTACCACTTGCTAAAGTTTCTCCAGATGGACTAAATGCAACGCTTGTTACGGAATCGAAATGCTCATCAAGTGTATGCAGATGATCACCTGTTGTGGCATTCCAAAGTCGTATAGTACCATCAGCACTTCCACTTGCGAGTGTTTGTCCATTTGAACTAAAGGCGACGCTTAGTACTGCATCGGTGTGTCCAGGAAGTGTTCGCTGATACTCTCCAGTAGTAGCATTCCAAAGTCGTATAGCCCCATCAGCACTTCCACTTGCGAGTGTTTGTCCATCAGAAGTGAATGCAGCACTGTAGGTAAGTTGTGAATCACCCTTAAGTAAAGCTACTTCATTATAGGTTTGCGTATCATATAGCCAAATACCGATTGAACTAACAACTGCGAGTCGTGTGCCATCAGGTGAATACTTAAGCTGGCTTATCCTACCTTTACCGAGACGCAATTTGGCATTATCTGGTAAACTCAATTGATTAGCACTTTGCGCATAGACGTTGGGTAGATAGAGAGTTGAAATAAAAAATAGGATTAGCAAAATAGATAAGAGCGATTTTTTCATCTGAAAGATTCTCCTTGTGCGGAATCAACTACTGTATATTCCTGAAGTTGTATTGAAAATGTCATAATTTTATAGTATATCATAAGTAGGATGGAATGTCAATTTTAGAATCTATTTCAATTTAGTGTGCGTCCAACTCCGATATTGCAGCTACTAACCGCACCGTGCATTTGTGAGTCTCGGTTAACCGTGTTTCCAGTTTTATGCAGTATTTATTACTATAGTTTGGACAGTTTGAAGTTTTTTAGAGACAAAAAGCAGAAAAGAGGGTATCCTTTCAGTATATATATTTTATTTTGAAAGGACATTCAAAATGGACCCTCTTCTCCGCTTATATTCTATGTTATCAGAATATCAACACCACTTCAAGTATAAAAACTTCAACCATTTTCGCACTTTTGTCTTGGGTTTGATAAATACCCCGCATCGTGGCACCATGACACAGATATATCTATCAACAGAACAATCAACAACCTATTGGCCTCTACCGAAGTTTCTCTCTCGTAGCGTATGGAGTGTTGATAAAGTCACATCAGTATTGACACAACAAGTTCAATCCGTTTTCAATAAAGGTGTCTATGTCTATGATGAAACCCATTCTACGACTGATGGTCTTCAGCAATATGGCACGCATTTCTTCAGAAACACGCGGTATAACAAACGCAACAAGAACCAATCGAAGTTCCATCACGGACACGAGTTCGGTGCTATCGGTTGGCTCTGTGAAACACCACAAGGGGTGCGTCTGTTTCCGTTAGCTGCTCGGGTGATGTGTCCGGGCAAAAAACGGGATAGCAGTCTTGCGGTGCTCAAGCGTATCTGTGCTCAGATGCCTGCGGGTCTGATAGTATTTGACAGAGGCTTTAATAGACGCAAGGTGTTTACACAAATCCTTTCACAAGGACACCACTTACTCTGTCGCACAAAGTCAAATGCTGTGTTCTATTATATACCCAAACCACCCAAGCAACAGGGACAAGGTAGACCGAAACGTTATGGAGGTCGTGTGCATCTACCCTATCTGCAGTATAGAGATATCATCGTGAAAAACAAGACCCTTTCTGTCGCAGACAAAATCGTGCGCACAAAGATGTGTCCGGTAGATGTGCGGCTCGTTGTGATACGCACACGCCCAAAGAAGTCTAAACCCTATCGCTATTTTTGTTTATTCACCTCCGACTTAGAACGTCCGGTAGCCGAGTTGATCCAACACTATAGAAATCGGTGGCAGATTGAAACCGCATTTCGAGATGTCAAACAGAACTTCGGTTTTGATACATATCAACTCCGAAAACGCAAGAGTTTGAACCGGTTTGCTCAACTCAGTTTTGTCGCAGCAACTCTCACACAACTCATTTTCACAAACACAGCGACCCACACAGCATCGGAAACGAATATAGACGAGGTGCCTCTTGACTTAGAAGACGTGCTGCTGGCCCTAAATAGGCATTGGTATAAAGCCAAATATCTGACACGCGGGTTGATGACCGCTTATTTGCAACGATGTTTCCAACAACAATGTTTTTCTGCGAGTTACGATACAAGACAAAACTCAAAGAAAAATCTAAAAATAGTTGAAGACTCTACATGAAAATGAGCAGATGGACATATTTGGACGATTATTTCAAAAATAATGGCTAAAGGACAGTGATTTCCAACAGAATTCAGTAATGCAAGAGTGTGGACAAACCATATTTAACTCCTGATCGGAAGTCCTGACAAGATAAAACTGTCCAAACTATAGTATTTATTAGGACACGTAGCAGATAAAAAGGTTCGCAGACTATCCAGTGCGGTTAGGAAACCGCACCTACCGAGTGGGATCAAGTTAATTTGGTATCCTTATGCGTCAATTTAGTGCGTCTGATACATCTTTCGCCTTCCCCGAGGCTTGGTAAAATCACATCTTATACGCAATTAACGCGATTTGTAGCGCGAGGTCCCCGTGCCTCGCAATGCTGACTTTATCAGAAAACTTCGAATCCCGTTAATTTGGTATTAGCACCAGCGGTGCGACAGGTATATAGAAAACGGTGTCCAACAGTCTCTTGAACCCCAGCGGGGTGACAGGTGTCTGACAACATGTGCCCATATACACCTTTCGCCCCACTGGGGCTAATATATCCAAAATATAGGTTTATTTCCTTAGATTGACGCTAATGGATCAAGTTAATTTGGTATCATACCCAATTAACCCGATTCGTAGCGCGAGGTCTCTGGGTCCTCCTCGCAATGCCGACTTTATCTGAAGACGTCGAATCAGGTTAATTGGGTCTAACCTGGATAAGTAGGTTTTCTGTACAGCTTAAGGCCGGATAACCGTACCGTCCATCCGCCGCACTGGTGCCCAACCTCCGTTGAGTGGATGTTCTGGGAACGGGAATCGTGCCGCGAGTTCCTCATGGACATCTATGCCGAGTCCTGGTGCTTCATTTGCCCAATAACAACCCTCCCGAATTTCCGGACACCCCGGGAAAACCTCTTTAGTATTCTCTCCGAAGACATGTTGCTCCTGAATTCCGAAGTTATAACACGCTAGATCTAAGGCAACGTTCGCAGCATGTCCAACGGGTGAGACATCACCCGGTCCGTGCCATGCAGTACGCACGCCAAAGAATTCACACAGTGCAGCGAGTTTACGGGCAGGACTGATTCCACCGATTTGCGAAATATGCACACGAATAAAATCTATTAGACGGTCTTTGATAAGATGGACATATTCATTTGGGTTATTAAACAGTTCTCCCATCGCAATCGGGATGCTTGTCTGTTGGCGCATCAGTTGAAAATAGTCAACATCCTCTGGGGCAAAGGGGTCCTCAAGGAAAAAGAGGTTATACGGTTCCAACCCTTTGGCAAGATTAATCGCTTGAATCGGCGGTATCCGTTCATGCACATCGTGCAGAAGTTCAACCTCGTCCCCTAATTTTGTCCGCAGATGATCGAAAAGTTTGATGATTGTATTGACATAAGGTGTCGGTTCAAATGCGGGAGAACTTCGCTTCCCGCCCCCTGCACCATAAGTTGAATATCCGGGAATTGCAACTTGCGCACGCACATACCGATACCCCTGTTCCATATACCGCCTGACGCTGTTCTCTACCTCCTCAAAACTTCCACCGCCTGCGTGTGCATAGAGCGTTGCTGCCTCACGACACTTGCCGCCGAGTAGTTGGTAGACAGGCATGTTCGCGCGTTTGCCCATGATGTCCCACAGCGCAATATCCACACCGCTAAGCGCATTGTTCAGCACCGGTCCATTTCGCCAATACGAACTGACAAAACTCGTCTGGAAAATATCCTCTATGTTGGTTGGGTCTTTCCCTATTAGGAAGGGTTTTAGGTATTCATCAACAGCGGTCGCAACGGCAAGCGGACGTTGTGTAAACGTAGCACACCCCACACCGTATAAACCGGGTTCACTCGTTTCAATCTTTACTACGACAAGCCGAATTCCATCAGGGGCTGTTAGTATAGTTTTGACATCTGTTATTTTCAAAGTGGAGGTACTCCTATTATCTAAATTTTTAACGCCCTAAGTTCTGCTGATAAATTTACCAAACTGAACATGGCTTGTCAAGCAAAACTTTATGAAAACAGAATGTCGCAGGAAATTCAATTGAATTTCCTTCTGAAATCTTGTATAATTTCATAATCTAATACACACTAATGCGCTCATAAACTGACATAAATTCAAAACTTGGAGGTATTCATCATGTGGTTGGGTTGGTTTGATCCAATGTATTTCGTATTTCTCGCGCCTGGTCTTGCTTTATCGCTATATGCGACATGGAAGACAAAATCGACATTCTCAAAATATTCAAAAATCGGTTCGCAAAAGCGGATGACAGGCGCGCAAGCAGCAGCACTCATGTTGCAAAGAAACGGCATTGATGGTGTCAAAATTGAACACACAAATGGGTGGTTGAGTGACCACTATGACCCAAGGAAAAAAGTCCTACGGTTGTCGAACGATGTGTATTCAAGTCATTCACTGTCCGCAATTGGAGTTGCATGTCATGAAGCAGGACACGCAATGCAGGACGCAAACGGCTACGCAATGTTAAATCTTCGTAGTGCGCTTGTTCCAGTGACTAATTTCAGTTCGATTTTTTCATATATCGTGATGATAGGCGGATTTCTACTTCAGTTTAGAGGTTTAATACTGGTAGGTGTATGTCTATTTTCGGTAGGTGTAGTGTTTACACTGGTAACACTTCCAGTAGAATGGGATGCGAGTCGGCGAGCCAAAATTGCCATTGACGAGGTAGGGATGTTATCACCCGAAGAAAGTCGTCATGCAAGCAAAGTGCTTAATGCTGCGTTTTTAACATATCTCGCTGCAGCAGTTACAAGCCTGCTTACGCTTGTCTACTTTCTTTTCCGTTTAGGGATTTTAGGTGGTGATGAATAAATTATGTTGTTGGCGCGGCGTGGCACCGCGCCTGTTGAGGGGTTAACGTTTAACCTTTGCTCTCAATATCAACACCGGGCCACTGATCGTTCCGTTCGGTAATATCAACGACAATGCCGTCAGGGTCTTCGACCTTGAAAGCTTCAGAGGGCAACTCATTAGAGTTCGGGTTGTAAGGTTTGGTGCCATCTAAACCTTCCCAAGTAATTTCAAAGCCGAGGTCCTCACACCGTTTTGCTGCTTCTCGCAAATCCGGAACGCGAACACCGATGTGAAGATAGTCTAACATTCCACCGACATGTTCGGGACGTTCGGGACCATTATGCTGAAACACGCGAAAATTGTGATAACCGTCTGTCAGGTCGTAGCATCCGTTTTTAGTTGAGGAAACGTTCAAACCGAGCGCATCGCGCCAGAAACGGATACTTTTTTCTAAATTTGTTGTGCGAACACCGATGTGTACAAGTGTTGTTGACATGAATGATTCTCCTTTTATAGTTATTTTAGGGAATACGAAATTTGTTTATGACTTAAACCCATACAGTTGGTTCCCGATCTTCAGCGCGGTGTTCAAATAGC
The DNA here is from genome assembly GCA_965237835.1 of Candidatus Poribacteria bacterium. Taxonomy (GTDB): domain Bacteria; phylum Poribacteria; class WGA-4E; order WGA-4E; family WGA-3G; genus MSPOR6. The sequence goes on from OZ250160.1 coordinate 5,842,597, forward strand.
AGTTTGACATCATCCGGGAACTGGTCAAACGTTTCACCGGGGATCGTAGCGGTATTGACACCGAAGAGTTCCAGATTCAACCACCATGGCGCATATCTTACGACAACCGCAGTGCGGCGACCATCGCTTGGGTTTTCTGCATTGGAATGCCAAATCCGGCTGTCCATGATAAGCACACTGCCCGCGCCACCGACGGCTTGCATTTCACCCTCAAGTGGGTTTCGATCACCGATGCCGTCCTCTTTACCGCGTGGATTTCTGAGGTCAACATGTGATTTTGGCACAATCCAGGTGCCACCGTTTTCTGTCGTAAAACCGGTGAGCATCCAGAGTGTGGTGATACCGATAACAGCAGTCGGAAACGGTTGGGTTATGTGCCATTTCTGGTTCAAGTCATACGGAAAGTCAGAGTGATATGCACGCATCAATTTGTAATGTGGCGGTCGAATCTTATACTCTGCTTGGGAAATACGCACCTGCGGTCCCAATAATTCGCTGATGACTGCAAGGAGACGTTCGTTCGCCAGATGTTCGGCAAAATGCGGCATGAAACTTATTACATTGCGTGCCCATATGCCATTGTCTTTGCTGAATTGGTTGTAGTCTTCTGATGAGGTTTCTACCTCTTCGCGAATTGAATCAACAACATCTGCGGGAATAACATTCTCAAGCACACACCAACCTTCTTCACGCAGCTGCGTAATATAAGGATTGAGGGTTTCTGATAAATTATCAGTAGTCATTCTGTCCTCCTTTAGAATACTGAAATTGGAAAGGATAATACAGTTCTACAGTCTAACTAATACCATTTCTAAATGATGACTTTTCATTAACAAAAACGCGTTTGTAGTCGCGCAATTCATTGCGCCTCTTACATTCAAAATGTCATAATCTCCGTAATGCTATTTTATTTATTAGAATTGGTATTATACCCAATTAACGGGATTTGTAGTGCGAGGTCCCCGTGCCTCGCAATGCTGACTTTATCGGAAAACTTCGAATCAAGTTAATTTGGTATAATACCCAATTAACGGGATTTGTAGTGCGAGGTCCCCGTGCCTCGCAATGCTGACTTTATCGGAAAACTTCGAATCAAGTTAATTTGGTATAATACCCAATTAACGGGATTTGTAGTGCGAGGTCCCCGTGCCTCGCAATGCTGACTTTATCGGAAAACTTCGAATCAAGTTAATTTGGTATTATACCCAATTAACGGGATTTGTAGTGCGAGGTCCCCGTGCCTCGCAATGCTGACTTTATCGGAAAACTTCGAATCAAGTTAATTTGGCATAATACCCAATTAACGGGATTTGTAGTGCGAGGTCCCCGTGCCTCGCAATGCTGACTTTATCGGAAAACTTCGAATCAAGTTAATTTGGTATAATAAATCATGTGAGGGGTTATAAACCCGAATTTCAACGTTCTACTTAATCATCGCGTCCTTTGTTATGACTAATTGCAACCTTAATTAGCGGTGTGAGACGCATAATTTTGCCAAGCGAACCGGCGATACCGATTTCGCGCGTTGTAATCGCACCCATGACGTTGAGTTCACCTGTCCAAAATTTGTATGCAACATCCCCTGTCATTGTCAGTTCCACATCGGGAGCAGCATCACTACGGACATCTCTGGCGAGGGTATATTCACCATTCGCTGCAGTTAACGTCATTACACAATCTGGCATCGTATAATTAAATCTAACGCACAACGTCAGTGATTTGATAGTCTCTTGCGCTTCTGGCAAGGTGGCAATTTCTTCAAACAGTTCACTGATATAACAATAAAGTTGATCTGGAGTTTCAAATATAGCCATAGTTTGCGGTATAGCATACCTTAATAACACATTGGAGGTCAAATTAAAAATGGAAAAAAACCCTTTTCACTATTTTGTCGCAGGTTTTGAAAAAAGAACGGATATAGATCCTTACCATAAGGAAAGAATTGCAGAAACATTCCAAGAATTTTATGGTCAGGACAATCTCCGATACAAATCACCTGTAGGTTATATAGACATAGTCCAAACCCGTTTCCATATTTCACATTTATTTTTTAACGATAATTCCACTTTTTACGCGCCGCTATCAACACCAGAAACCGAATTGCTGAGGCGTACAAAAGATATATTGGATAAATATTTTTGTGGCGATCCAGTAGACTTCCGAGAAATCCCTGTTGCAGTAGAGACGGGAACTGCTTTTCAGGATGCGGTTTGGGATACTATTTATCAGATCCCGTATGGCGAGGTACGCAGCTACAAATGGATTGCAGAACAGATTGGCAAACCGAAGGCTGTTCGCGCTGTAGGAAATGCTACTGGGAGCAATCCGATTTCAATTATCATTCCGTGCCATCGTGTAATTGGGAGTAATGACAATTTAGGCGGTTATGGTGGCGGTATTGAACGGAAACGTCAATTGCTAACGTTTGAAGGATATCCGGTTGAGGTGTTACAAAAACCGCGTGGGAGTTTTTGATTGTGGAAAATAAAAAGTATAAAGGCAAATCAACCGAGGCTATTCATGCAGGAGAAGCGGTGCCGATGCCCCCAACTGGCACGCAAAACTATCAGTCAGGAAAAACCGGTATCCCGTTGCTACCACCTATTTATCAAAACAGCACTTTTCGGTTCGAAACAGCAACAGAATGTGCAGAAGCGTTTATTGATGAAGAGAGTGGTTACGTCTACACCCGATGGGGTAATCCAACACAGAAGGTGTTGGAACAGAAACTTGCAGTGCTTGAGGCAGGAGAAGCCGCATTAGCAACAGCTTCAGGAATGGGTGCCATCAGCATCGCGCTGCTCACTGCCTTAGCCGATGGTGGTCACGTCGTCGCGATGGAAACCCTATATTCCGCCACATACAATCTGCTGAATGAAGAACTCGTCCGAATGGGAATTGAGACAACGTTCGTAGATGCCACAGATCCAAATAAAATTGAAAGTGCGATCCGTCCTGACACAAAGATCATCTACATCGAAAGTCCAACGAACCCATTACTCAAACTTGTTGATCTCACTGCTTGTGCTGAGATCGCAAAAGCACATAAGATAACCTCAATCATTGACAATACGTTTGCAACGCCTTGCAGTCAGCAACCAATTGCTCTTGGAATTGACGTAGTGCTCCACAGCATGACGAAATATCTGAGTGGTAACGGGGCAGTTATCGCCGGTGCAATAGTTGGGGAGAAGCAGTTTATTGAACAGGTGAAACAAGGGGCGTTACGCAACTTCGGGGCAGTGATCAGTCCGTTCAATGCGTGGTTAACATTGCTCGGTGTACCAACCTTACCGCTTCGGTTTGCGCGACACTGTGAAAACGCAGCGAGCATCGCAGCATTTCTTGAGACACATCCAGCAGTCGCGTGGGTTCGTTACCCAGGTCTGTCCAGTCATCCACAGCATGAACTTGCCAAACGCCAGATGAACGGATTCGGCGGTATAATTACAATGGAACTCAAGGGTGGACGTGCGGCAGGGGAAAAGTTAGTGAACCAACTTCAAATCTGTGCACTTGCAGTGAGTTTAGGAGATGTGCGTACCTTAGTCTGTCATCCTGCATCAACGACACACTCACACGTCCCGACCGAAGTTCAACAGCAGACCGGCATCACAGACGGTTTAGTTAGGTTTTCAATAGGTTTAGAGGATGCTGAGGATATTATCGCTGACCTTGAACAAGCGTTAGAGACACTTCCTTCTTAACCTCTTGTAGGAGGGCTTGTCCTATTTTCCGGACGGTAGGTGCGGTTTTGCGGTGTACTCACCCAAATGCGATCTGCATTCCTAACCGCACCTTATGCGTCAATTTAAGGAAAGAACTCGTTTGTAGTCGCGCAATTCATTGCGCCTCTTATACCAAATTAACGCGAATTGTAGTGCGAGATCCCCGTGCCTCGCAATGCTAACCGCATTAACGCGAATTGTAGTGCGAGATCCCCGTGCCTCGCAATGCTAACCGCATTAACGCGAATTGTAGTGCGAGATCCCCGTGCCTCGCAATGCTAACCGCATTAACGCGAATTGTAGTGCGAGATCCCCGTGCCTCGCAATGCTAACCGCATTAACGCGAATTGTAGTGCGAGATCCCCGTGCCTCGCAATGCTAACCGCATTAACGCGAATTGTAGTGTGAGATCCCCGTGCCTCGCAATGCTAACCGCATTAACGCGAATTGTAGTGTGAGGTCCCCGTGCCTCGCAATGCTAACCGCATTAACGCGAATTGTAGTGTGAGATCCCCGTGCCTCGCAATGCTAACCGCATTAACGCGAATTGTAGTGTGAGGTCCCCGTGCCTCGCAATGCTAACCGCTATTAGAAAACTTCTAATCAAGTTAATTGGGTATTATACACCATAAACGTCAATTTAAGGAAAGAACTTGGCTGATATTCTCGTCCTTTGCGTTATTTGAGATGTTGATACAAAAAGGTGCGGTTAGGAAACCGCACCGATAGATTGAGATCAAGTTAATTGGGTATTAGTTGAACTTACGTTTTTTTAGCCTATTTGTCTCCACCCATATACGCATCTTTTAATTTTTGGACATAAATTTCAGTGATTTCACGTGAAGCATGCGATGTCTCTTGATGTGGCTCAGGAAAATGCTTGAGCAGTTTTTCGTATGCATCTATTGCCTGTTCCATATCCTCAATTTCCTCATAGATTTTCCCTATTTGGTATTGGGCTTGAAGGCGGTAGTCGTATATTTGCGTATTATCATCAACGAATTTCTGATATGCTTCAACTGCACGTGCAGTATCCTTGTTTTCATAAGCAATTTGACCGATATAAAACTTCGCATTAGTGGTGTTCTCGTTTTCGGGGTAGAGTTCAATTGCTGTCTCTAAATGGGCAATAGCTTCGTCATATTCTTTAAGGCTCGCATACGCCCACCCGATGTAGAAGTGTGCATCCTTTCCAACATCGGTATCAGGATATTCATCAATGACTCGTTGATATCCTTTAACCGCTTCCTCAAATTTCGCTTTCGCCACCTTATGTTTTTCTTCGGCTTCCTTAAAATTTTGTTTCGCTTCCTCAAATTTCGCTTGAGTTTCCTCCTGTTGCCCTTCCCAAAAATAGACTTGTGAAATACGGAAACTTGCATGGGGTGCATACTCCAAATCACCGTAATCTATCACATTTGTAAATTCAATTCGTGCATTCTCATAGTCCTGTTGCTCAAAGTTAATCAACCCAATATGGTATAAAACCTTATGAATAATTGAACTATTGCGAAGTTCCAATTCCATGTTTTCAAGTTGACTGAGTGCGGTATTTAAATCACCTCTGCCTTTGTAACACATCGCTATATTAAACTGCGCTTCTTCTTCCAGGGCATTGCCGGGATATATTATAATTAATTGATTGAATAGGGCGATTGCTCTGTCATAGTAAGCATTGATAGATTCAAGTGTCCCAGTCTTTTTCAAATCTTCTGCAATCTTATATGTTGCAAAGGCAATAGCGTACATTGAATCGTCTGCCCACTCACTGTCTGGATAATCACGGATTAATCGACGGAACAGCGCAAACGCCTCCTCATCCGTTCGTGGGATGCGTGACGCCAACTGGTAAATAGCATCATCTGCCCACAAACTGTCTGGGTAATTCTCAAAAACTGAGCGGTAGGCAGCACGCACTTTGCGCAATCGGTTTTTATCGGGTTCATCATACGATATAGGTGGACTATCCATCTGGTAAACTTTTTCCCAAGCTTTATCGGCGTTTTCATAATAACGCGCATAATCATTAAACGGACTTGTAAGACGTCCAATCCAAAAACCCAGAGCGATAGCAATAACAACGCAGATTTCCGCTATTATGAACTTTTTCATCCATTTTCTCCTTCGGACTAGTGGACTGTCCACTTTTATTTTTAGGGTAATTTGATCGTAGGGGCGAGGTTTCCGCGCCCTATAGCCAAATCACATACCCGTAATTTTAGGACGGACAGACCACTAGAGTGCAGTGTATCAATCTGTATTTACTATAACGAGATTTTGATAAGGTGATATTTATTTTCAAGATATTTATTTTGAGCAGCATATAAGAGTCAAAGTATCACCGTTTGTAGTCGTTCCATTCCTTTTCTTGTTACCATTAACGTGAGTTTGATAAAAACAAGATGTCGGGCTTCTCGTAGGGGCGAGGTCTTCTCGCCCGTAGGGGTTAGGTAACCTAACCCCTATGAAAATGTCCATTTATGTTTAGAATTTGCTATATATCAAACTCACGTTATCATTAAGAATGAGCAATTTATGTGCCAACTCTGAAGTTAATAATATACTGACTTATCAACCTTAAAATAGTTCCGCTGCACAAAAATGTGCATTTTTGCTTGAAATGTTGCACAATATGGGGCATGTCTGAACTATAATCGGTTGGTGTGCAGAATCGTGTTGAGTTCCGACTATCCTGCAGAACCATTCAATTCTTCGGTAGTTGCTACCTTCTAAAAACTGTGTCTTACGTCACGAAAGGTATAGTACACCTCACTGTTTCGCAACGTCTCTTATGATGTTTCTTAGGTGAGAACCAAACCCGACAAATGCCACACGCGCATTTGGCGTTGATTCAGAAAGTGCCTTACCCTTGATACTGTATTTAGGCATCGCACTTTCCATAACCGATAGGAGTTTCAATATGAAACTCTTTTTAGATATTGGCAAGTCCCAGCAAGAGATTATTCTCACTATTATTCTTGCTTGTAGTCCTTTAGGTATGCTGCTACAATTCGGATTAGGATTATCTAATGCGACACAGCAGGAGAGTAGCATCGGGCAACGAACGTGTGAAAAACCGCCTTGCAACGCTGAACACAGTGAAGTCCGGCATAACCGACACGCAATAAAAACGTGTCAAATAAGGATAAATTACTCATGAAAAATCAAATGAAATGGGGGCTTGCAACCCTCCTGCTACTACTCGGTATCGCCACCGTGTTCTTGATCATTGACAAAGACACCGACACCGAAAATGACTTTAGGGCAGCCAACAAAAGACCTACTAAAACATGGAAGGATGTTTACGGAGACAATGCATTACCTAAGTATCTGAAAGTGTTATTAGGATTGAAAATTAGGAGAAAATCTAAAATCATATCCGATTTTCAGAAAGCATTTTCATGACCTCAATTCAAGAGAACCCTTGTCTATATTGACATCTAAGCCACTTGAGAAATGTCAGTCAATATATTTTCGAAAACTAAATGCCTCTGACCATAAAGATACCTGCCTGTAAACTAATACCAAATTAACGGGATTTGTCTTATTTCCCGGACGGTAGGTGCGGTTTTGCGGTGTACTCACCCAAATGCGATCTGCATTCCTAACCACACCGATAGATTGGAATCAAGTTAATTTGGTATAAAATAAATAAAATCAGTTATCAGCTGCTATTCACCGTCTTTTTGTAACTCAGTTAACACAGTCTCCGCAAAATCTTTATCAAAGTTTTGGGTGAGAAGTTCCCTTACAATAGAGATTTTCTGATTGTTGGGTTTATCAGATAAGAATCGTTGTATGTTTTTGACGACGTGTTGCGTCATTTCGCTTTTTCTTATCTGGAGGATTTCTCGTTCTTTCTCAGTAGGGAAAATTTTGTCAAACTTCTCTGGTGTTAGGTGCGGCGTCATGAGAACATCGAAGTATTGTTGTTCTAATGTATCTCGCAATGATGTTATCTGAGTGTGTGCGTTTGTGCGAAAATGATCAGTATCAAGATTCTGTTTGTCATTTCGTAATAATGTATGGATGAAGCCAGTCTTTGGAGTTTGGCTTGCACTACGCCCCGTTATCTGTGGTTGTATTGACCTCAGATAATTTGGGTCTTGTTCCATTTTTTTTTGGAGGTCTTCGTAGAATGCAAGCTTTTCTTCATGAGAAGCATTGGCAGGTGGCTTCGGTATGACATTCGGTTCTTCTCCAAAAAAGGCATATAAACTATCCACCACAGGTTTCATTAACGCCCAGTTCTCATCCAGAACCTTTTTCTGTTGGTCAAGTTTATTTATACGAGCCTTAAGATCATCTGTCTCTTTGGACATCTGTTTTCTCTGTGCCCCAATTAATTTATTGAGTCCTGTCAGATATTTCTTTGTTTCGGCACGCTCTGCTTTTGACATTTGTAGTAAATCGTCCACGTCACGTAAGTATTCATCCACATATACAGTTTCCCCGTTCGGAAGTGTGACCTGGCGATCGCTGGTTGGTACTACGTCTCTTAGGTATTCGTCAAGTGATGCTTTTATGCGTTTGAGTTCGTCAGGAGTAAGTGGATCAGAAGGTTCTTTGTTTAGTGCTGTCAGTTTCACTTGTGTGGCGGAACGCTTCTCTTGTTTCGTCTGTTTTGACGATTGCCACAAAAAAGCAGAACCGACACCCAATAAAAGAACAATTATTGTGACCCCGATTTTCTTGTAAATCGCACGCATACTTGCTTCTCCTTTTTGCATAACTTGTCTTTTGGTGCCACATTATTGTTATTTATCAGAGGTTATACCAAATTAACTTGATCCCACTCGGTAGGTGCGGTTTCTAACCGCATCTACCGTCCGGAAAATAAGACAAATCCCGTTAATTTGGTATTACACCAATTATTCAACAACCACTATGTTGTTTAAAAAATTAAAACACATCTGGAGTGATTTGTCAAGTTAAACGAGACACAACCAGGGCTATTTAGTTCTCCGAATATTTAGATTTTCAATCTAAGACTTTCCCCTGTCCGAGCGATCTCCGAATCGCGACTTTTCGTCTAAAATGGACAAAAAGCCTAAAACTAAATAACCCTGCTATCCTGCAGAGCCATTCAATTGTCCGGTAGTTCTCTTCTGTAGGAGCGATCTCCGAATCGCGACCTCTTACTCTTCTGTAGGAGCGATCTCCGAATCGCGACCCTCCCCTCCTCTGTCCGAGCGATCTCCGAATCGCGACCTCTTACTCTTCTGTAGGAGCGATCTCCGAATCGCGACCCTCCCCTCCTCTGTCCGAGCGATCTCCGAATCGCGACCCTCCCCTCCTCTGTCCGAGCGATCTCCGAATCGCGACCCTCCCCTCCTCTGTCCGAGCGATCTCCGAATCGCGACCCTCCCCTCCTCTGTCCGAGCGATCTCCGAATCGCGACCCTCCCCTCCTCTGTCCGAGCGATCTCCGAATCGCGACCCTCCCCTCCCCTGTAGGAGCGATCTCCGAATCGCGACCCTCCCCTCCCCTGTCCGAGCGATCTCCGAATCGCGACCCTCCCCTCCCCTGTCCGAGCGATCTCCGAATCGCGACCCTCCCCTCCCCTGTCCGAGCGATCTCCGAATCGCGACCCTCCCCTCCCCTGTCCGAGCGATCTCCGAATCGCGACCCTCCCCTCCCCTGTAGGAGCGATCTCCGAATCGCGATCTTCTCTAAAATGTCCTGAAAAACTTGAAAACTGAATGGCTCTAGCTATCCTGGAATATTAATGAAAATTAAACCAATTAGTGCTATACTTTAATTACTGTAGAGAACCACAGAAAGCACGAATTGAAACTTACCAAAATAACAGGATTAAACACAACACTTATGAATCTCTCATCTATTTTATTCAGAGCTGCAACTGTATTCACGTCACTTGCAGCAACGAGTTTATCTACACCTGCCGATACCATTGAGATGCCAATTGAACCACCCCCCGATGTTCGTAAAAACTTTGAGTTGCCATCTTTTTATCAACAGTGGATTGATGTAGGCGGCTTCCCTGTTGTAGCATCGGAGAAGGTGAATCCAAACGCTATGCGGGAGGCTGCATGGTTGATTCAGCGTATGATTGGACACCGTCCAGATTTACTACAAGCATTGGCGCAAAACAATGTCCGTTTCTCCATCATGGCTTATGATGAAATGACGACACAGATTCCCGAACACAGCGACCTAAACCCCGATTTTTATTGGGATCGACGCGCACGCGGTTTAGGGGCAACTTCCTCACGTCCATCAACAAGTTGTGGTGAAGAAAACCTGCTTAGTTATCCGGGGGATCCCTACCTGACTGAGAATATCCTGATCCACGAATTCAGTCATGCAATACATCAAATGGGACTCAGTACCGTTGACCCTAATTTTGACAAACGACTAAAAGTACTATATGAAAAGGCGATGGAGAAGGGATTGTGGAAAGGCACTTATGCTTCCACAAACAAGGAAGAATATTGGGCAGAAGGCACGCAATCTTGGTTTAATGCAAACCGAGAAAACGATGCACAACACAACCACGTCAGCAAACGGGAAATATTGAAAGATTATGACCCTGAGTTGGCAACGCTGCTCACAGAAATCTATGGTGATACAGACTGGCGATATACGACAGCTTTAACGCGTTCTGACCTGCCGCATTTGCAAGGATTCAATCCCAAAAATTCTCCGAAATTTGAATGGCCCGCAGAACTAGCTTCCTCTTATGAACAGTTGTTTGATCCGAACAGTGAGGACGATGAAAAATGGGTAGACTTGAACCGTTATGAACCAAACCAACTTTCACAATTACAATCAAAAGAGAATGGCGACCATTCTGCAATCCTCTTTGTGAATAAAACCGCAGCCGATATTACCTATTATTGGATAGATGCTGATGGTAATGAGAGTTACCGTGGGCGTGCTGCCGCTGATGCATTCAGCATTCAACATTCCTATGCCGGTCATATCTGGCTGGTTAAAGACCAGGATGGGAAAAACATTGCTGTGTTTCAAGCTGAAGAAAAAACAGGTCGGGCATTTATTGGGAAATAATACCCAATTACCCCGATTTGTAGCGCGAGGTCCCCGTGCCTCGCAATGCTGACTTTATCGGAAAACTTCGAATCAAGTTAATTTGGTCCAATGTGATATACAATTTAGGAGAAATCTTTTATGAAAAAAATCTGTTTTCGTATTTCCGTATTAGTCATCACAATTTTACTCGTAGCACCGCTACTTGCTGAAAATGACGAAAGTATTCTGGACAAAGTGAAAAAACGGGGGCGACTGATATGTGGGGTGAACAAAGAATTGCCCGGTTTCGGTTACCTCGGTCAGGATGGTAAATATAAAGGCTTCGACGTGGATTTCGGTCGAGCGATCGCTGCTGCAGTCTTCGGTGACCCAAATAAAGTTGAATTCCGCTCGTTAAAAGGTGCAGACCGTTTTCCCGCGCTTCAGACAGGGGAGATAGATGTTTTAATCCGAAATACTACTTGGACGTTGACCCGCGACACAGCAAACGGCGCAGACTTCGCACCACCTAACTTTTACGATGGGCAAGGGTTCATGGTTCGCAAAGACCAGGGTATCACATCACTTAAGGAATTGGATGGTGCAACTATCGGTGTCACATCTGGAAGCACTACAGAGTTGAATCTTGCCGATACAATGCGCGCTTTGGGAATCAAAGTGGAAGCTATCGTTTTTGAAGAAACCGAAACACTTTACCAAAGTTATGATAACGGACGTTGTGATGCTGTCACAAGCGACAAGTCCCAATTAATCTCCAGAAAACGAGCCTTGAAAAATTCTGATGAACATATTATTCTTGATATCACCATTTCTAAAGAACCCCTTGGACCCGTTACCATACATGGAGACAATAAATGGAATGATGTTGTGAGTTGGGTCGTTTACGCTACATTTTTTGCAGAAGAACATGCTATTACCAAGGCCAATGTCACCGATTTTAAAACACCAAAAATTGAAGTAAAACGCTTCCTCGGAGAAATCGGAACCGTGGGCGAGAACCTTGGATTACCGAAGGACTGGGGACGACAAGTTATTGCTGCTGTCGGTAACTATGGTGAGATCTTTGATCGGCACCTTACACCCCTCGGCCTCCCACGTGGAGTTAACAAACCGTGGACGCAAGGAGGGCTGCTCTACGCAATGCCGTTCCGTTAGATTCTACGCATTTATAAGGATGTGTAATTTTGTCACACAGGTTGATTCTGGTGAGAGTCTGCCGCTTTTCCCAATGTAGGGCGAGGTCTCTGTGCCTCACCATGCTTATTGTCTGAACCAGGATTCTCAGGATTATAGGATTACCAGGATTTCCCTCATCAAATCTTTTTCCTGCTTCATGCGTTGATGTGAATGCTACGCGTTTAGTTCTCTGTTGCGGAGACTGCTAATCCTGAAAATCTGGTAATCTTGTAAATCATGGTTCAGACAAATAACAAAACTTTTCCACACTCCGTTTGATGTTTTGACTTGAATTTCTTGTCAAAATCTGTTATTATTATTTTAACTCGAAAGGAAACGCATGGCAAATTATCAAGAACTCGCAAATCTCGTTTGGAATGTAGCGGATGATGTTCTCAGAGGACTGTTCAAACCGCACGAATACGGCGACATCACCCTCCCATTTCTGGTGCTGCGCCGGTTGGACTGCCTCTTAGACGAGGGCGGCCGAAAAGAGAAAGCCATCAATACCTACAATCAATACAACGGCGAAGTATCTGAATACCTGTTACCACCGATTATTTTGAAAGAGACAAACACCAGTTTCTACAACACCTCCCGGTACGATATCTCTCGACTGAAAGCCGACCCGAACAATATCCAACTCAACTTTGAAAACTACATCGGCGGATTCAGTAAAAACGTGCGCGATATCATCGAAAACTTCAACCTTGATGGGTTCATTGAACGGCTGCACAAAAACAACCGACTGTTCATCTTCTGCGATAAATTCACCGAAGTCGATCTACACCCCGATAAGGTAGACAACCACACGATGGGACAAGTTTTTGAGGAACTGCTCCGCAAATTCTCAGAAATGTCCAACGAAACCAGCGGGGAACACTACACGCCGCGGGATGTCGTACGGTTATTAGTCTCATTGCTGTTTGCAGAACACCGTGAAGATCTGCGTGGGCAGGGAATTATCCGCAGTATCTTTGATCCGTGCTGCGGAACGGGTGGCATGTTGACTATTGGGAAGGAGTACTTCCGCAAAGAGATCAACCCGGATGCCAACATTCGGCTGCTGGGTCAGGAATTGAACGCGCAGACCTACGCAATCTGCAAATCGGATATGCTCATCATCGGGGAGGACCCCGATAATATTCGACATGGATCCAGTCTCTCCGAGGACCAATTTCAAGGGGAACGATTCGATTATATGATAACAAATCCGCCCTTTGGTGTCAGTTGGAAGTCTGATGAAGGGGCAGTGAAAGCGGATGCACAAACCGCCAACGGCAAATTCTCAGCCGGTACGCCTCGATCTTCCGATGGGGCACTGCTGTTTCTGCAACACATGCTCTCCAAGATGGAGGACAACGGGAGTCGCGTTGGAATCGTCTTTAACGGGTCGCCGCTCTTTACGGGGGATGCCGGCAGCGGTGAGAGTGAAATCCGACGTTGGATTATTGAAAACGACTGGTTGGAGTGTATTATTGCGTTGCCCGATAAGTTGTTCTTCAACACCAGTATCGGTACCTATATTTGGATTTTAACGAATCAAAAATCGGAGGCACGACAAGGTAAGGTCCAACTGATCAACGGCGTTGGATTCTTGGAGAAAATGAAAAGAAATCTTGGTGCCAAAAATGTTTTCATTTCTGATAACCATATCCGTCAACTAATACAACTCTACACCAACTTTGAAGAGACAGAAAACTCCAAAATCTATCCAAACGAATTTTTCGGCTATACAAAAGTGACGGTTGAGAGACCGCTCATTGATGAGGAGACAGGGGACATCGTCACGGACAAGAAGGGCAATCCGAAACCGGATACCAAGCTGCGAGACCATGAGCGCGTACCCCTCACAGAGAACATTAATGATTACTACCAACGAGAAGTGAAACCACATGTGCCTGATAGTTGGATAGACAGAGAGAAGGATAAAGTGGGCTACGAAATCAACTTCAATCGGTATTTCTATCAGTACACGCCGCTGCGCTCATTGAAAGAAATCACGGATGAATTGTTGGCACTGGAGCGGAAAAGTGAAAACTTGCTGAATGAGGTGTTAGGTTTATAAGAGGGATAAATTATGATTACCGAACTCAGAGCGCAAAATTTCAAATCATGGCAAGATACTGATACGCTACAGTTCGCCCCATTAACTGGATTTTTCGGCGCGAATAGCTCCGGCAAAACCAGTATCTTACAGGTCCTGTTGATGCTCATGCAGACTGTAGAATCTCCAGATCGTAATCGTGTGTTACACTTCGGCGATGACCGCTCCCTTGTTGACTTTGGCACCTTTCATGATTTACTTTACACACATAAAACCGATCTAACGCTCCAGTTAGACTTATCATGGAAGTTACCCAAACCCTTGTCTTTAAGTAGAACTTCTCATTTTCCCATTAGCAACCTTACGTTTCACACAGAAATCCGTGAAGAAAACGACCGTATTCTCGTCGAGTGCTTCCATTACAAAAATGATTTCAGCGAATTTGGAATGAAACGTGTAATCAAGAATAAAAACAAAGGAAGAAATCAGTATGAACTAATTCATGGAGATTATGAGGTAATTCGAAACCCCGGGCGAGCATGGAATTTACCACCGCCAATGAAATGCTACGGTTTCCCCGACGAAGTCAGTGGATACTACCAGAACCTCGGTTTCCTTTCTGACTTCGTACTTGCCTTTGAAAACCTATTTTCCCAGATAACCTATCTCGGTCCACTTCGCGAGTATCCGCGACGTAGTTATACCTGGTCTGGTGAACGGCCTCAAGATGTTGGGTTAAGTGGTGAAGAAGCCATCCCTGCCCTCCTTGCAGCGCGTGCGGAAGGATTGACTTCACCCCGACTCGTCAATGTGAAATGTTCTCATAAACCCATTGAGCAGCGGATTTTAGAATGGCTACAAAAAATGGAATTGATTGATTCGTTTTCACTTGAACCAATCGCTGAGAACCGGAAGGATTATGAATTCCGTGTCAAAAAGAGTCGAAACAGTTCAGAAGTGCTGATTACCGATGTCGGTTTCGGTGTTTCACAGCTCCTGCCTGTACTCGTACTTTGTTACTATGTCCCAGAAAATTCAACCATTATCCTTGAACAACCAGAAATTCACCTGCATCCGAAAGTACAATCAGATTTGGCAGATGTTCTCATTGATGTCGTGAAAAATCGGAACGTACAGATTATTCTTGAGAGCCACAGCGCGCTTCTGCTTCACCGCTTGCAACGACGCATCGCCGAAGAACAGATTGCGGCAGATGACACAGCATTCTATTTCTGTCAGATCAACGACGGCACATCCGAAATTGAACGACTCAACATGGATGAATATGGCAATATACGGAATTGGCCTCAAGACTTCTTTGGCGATGACATAGGTGATCTGGTGGAAAAGACGAAAGCCGAAATGCAGCGACGGAAAGTGATGAGATGATGGCAGTGATTGTAGATACAAATGTCCCAGTGGTCGCCAACGGTCAATCACCGCAGGCTTCTCCTAATTGCGTAGATACCTGTATCAATCGGCTTGAAAGGATTATCCGCGGCGAGGAGAAATTGGTTCTTGATGATAGGTGGATAATTCTCAGTGAGTACATCCGAAATCTCCGATCCAGTGGAGAACCCGGTGCTGGTGATAGATTTCTCCTATGGATTTTGATGAACAAGGATGAACAGTGTGACTTAGTTTCGATTATGTCTGTTGATGGTTCAGAAAATGAGTTTGAAGAGTTCCCAGACGATCCAGCATTGAATGATTTCGATCCGGCTGATCGGAAATTTATCGCCGTCGCATGTGCACATTTAGAGAGACCTCCTATTTTGCAGGCAGTAGACAGTAAGTGGTTAGATTTCCGCAACGCATTCCGTCGAAACGGTGTGACAGTGGAGTTTATTTGCGAGGATGATATACAACGATTGCATCGGAGCACTGGAACGGAAAAGTGAAAACTTGCTGAATGAGGTGTTGGGGTTCTGAGAGATTATTGATGTGATGGCATACCATAAGTGATTCGGTTGTATAGGATTGTCGATTGAGTCTCAGCTTAACTTGTATTGGAACATACAATGTGTTAGAATTCAAGTTGAAGGGTTACACTACGCAGAGCCATTCAGTTCTCCGTTTTGTAGCACAAACTTTATGAAGTTTAAGTATTTAATTCGGTAATCCCGATTTGCCCCAGGACCGGTAGGTGCGGTTTGTAACCGCACCGGATATGGTTATGGAATTACCTAATTTATTTTTTTATCTTCATTTAGTTTGTGCATCCTAGCACGCAAACTAAAAGTTTGCGCTACAACGCCATTACAAGGTTTTCCGCTCTATAGGTAGATTGTCTGGATCCTAACTTTGTGCCTAAAGTCGGTAGAAAATCGAAAACTAAATGGCTCTGTTACACTACGCGCTCAACAGAGAATCTTGAATATGGAGATGAGGAATGGATGATACGCGCCAACTGGCGGTAGACACGTACCATACTTCAAGAATGATGGAACGATTTAGAACGTGGAATGAAGTTTTAATGGAACGTCTTTCTGATCCAGAAGATGTTATCGGCTACCTTGAAGTTTCTCTTGAAGAATATTTAGATGATGGCGACAAGGCATTTTTTCTGAAGGGAATAAAAAATGTAATAGAGGCACAAGGTGGGATTCTTAGCGTTTCAGAACAAGCTGACATTGATCCGAAGTTTCTTTCAGACACTGTAAACAATGGATCCATGCCACCTTTTCGTATCCTTAGTTCAATTTTCACATCTTTTGGAGGGGCATCTCCCATTAATCTGCCGCCGACAGAAATGATGTCCAATGCAGTGTCACACGGCGCATTACGGACTTCACGGAAAATGGGATCTGAACAAGTTATAGAGGAAAATTTTACTGAAAGACAATTACAGAATATTAAATACTGGACAGAACTATGTAAGCATCTAGAGCAGCGAGACAGTTATCTACAACGGCCAACGGCTAAGGCATCTCATTACCGAGACTTGCAGATTGGAATAAAAGGCTTTTCGTTAAGAGCAAGGCAGACTATTAAACATAAGGAAATCAGTGCTTCGTTGGTCATGAGAGGTGCAAATGCGATAGGTCACTTCTACTCTTTAAGGGTGCAGGAAGAAGAAATTGAGAGAGACTTTGGTGACAAATTGGAATGGTGGGCAAGAGCAAAATCTGAGAAACGTGTGGCTTTCAGAAATCAAGATGCAGATCCTACCGATGAGAACGATTGGCATAATCAACACGAATGGTTGGTTGATATGCTTGAAAAATTATATGCAGTATTTCATCCGCGACTTGAGAAGTTAATGATGGGGGTTTAGGTCTTAGTGTTCAGCGAGCAGGGGCAATGCTTCTCGGTCATCGGGAAATAAAATACAAATGTCACGAATCACTTTTGTGGGAGGGGTTTCTAACCCCGATTCTTGCGGATAGCAGCGCGCTCCTATTCCCGTGAAAATTGAATGGCTCTGGATATAAACTAATGGAGAATTACAATGTCTGGCGAAAAAATGACCGTGGAGGAGATGTCTAAGAAATACCCGAACGAATGGCTGTTTATTATTGAGCCTAAAACTCGCGAGAATACTACTCACCTCATGTCTGGGATAGTTCAAGTTCATAGCAAATCGCGCGATGATGTGTCCGAGGCATCAAGGAAATTCAAGGGTGATGCAGCTATAAGGTTTACGGGTGATGACACATCTCAAGAACGAAGACCTAAAATGACTTCGTATAGACCAAGAAATCTACAACTTATCTCATAAATCACTTGTAGTGGGAGGTCCCTGTGTCTTGCCTGTCTCGGTTATGGAAATGCTAATAGAAAAGAAAAATGTCGAATGAAAAATAATCAGGCAAATTACTTCAGAGATAAGAAGTTGTTCTTGGACAAGTCTATATGGAGAAAATGGATAAGATTTTCTTTGAACAAAAATTGTAGTTTGTAGTATAATTTAAATAGATGGGTTAGCCAACCTCATAAAGAAGGGATGAATTTATGCACTTTGATAATTTTGAACCTATTGAACATAGACCTAGTACTTTATATAATGTCATTTTCGAAATTCGTTTTCCTGATATTCTAAGAATAGCAAGTGAACTACCTACTCTTTTTCAGGATTCTGTAATGAAAGAAGGTTATACTGAATTTGAACAAGGACCTACTTCTAATCCTCCTGGACAAGTTGAAAATTATCTGCCGAACGATCTTAGAGTCTTTCATTTCTTCACTGAACAAGGGGACTGGCATTGTGTTTTAAGCAGAAATTCTCTTGGTTTACATTGCCTAGCAAATTACGTGAATTCTAGTGATTTCAGGCAGAAATTAGAAAAAATTTTACAAATATTTTGTAAAATTTACACAGTTCCTTATTTCACTCGTGTTGGTATTAAACATGATAATATGGCAAATAGTGTATTTCTCCCGAATCTACAAGTGGACTTACAATCTTTTATACCAGAATATATTTTTCCTCTGTTAAAGACATCTGTAGCAAACGATATTTTGAACTTGCAAACACAATCTGTATTTGATGACGGTGAAATAAGAGCAATTGTAACACATTCTCTATTGCAAGTATCTGGAATATTTGCTCAAAAGCAGGTATCTAATGAGTTATCGTACGTGGTTGAGGCAGATTGTTTTTATGAACAAAAAATAGGAGTAAGAATAGATGAGATTCTCAGCAAATATGATAGACTCCATGAATTATGGTGGAATATCTTTCAGTGGAGTATCACCGAAGATTTACGGACTGTCATCACAGAAACATCTAACGTCTAAATATGCTAATTTTCCTTCTCAAATATTAGAATATACTCAAGGTTTTGATTCAACAGGACATATTCAAAAAAATGTTTTGACATTGCCTGTGCCTACCACACAAACGCAAACACTAGCAAAGGCAACTATAGGTTCCATATATGAACTTCTGGACGATAAAAACACACGTTTCAAGTATGATTTATTAGAATTTGAAAATCAAAAAAGACGACCCCAAGATTTTTTCTTAAATATGATTGATGACAAATTCAATCCGCAAAAGAAAATGGGATATAATAGACCTGAAGTTTCAAATAAAAGTTTTTGGGAACACATGACACCTATTAATAGAACGAGAGACCCAATTATATCATATAAGCAGCAGGATACTATAAAACGGATTTTTAAAGACTTGCTGAAAAAGCCTAACGTGGTATCTAGTAAATTGGATCTCCGTATTCAGCAAGATGAAATCTCAAAACAATTTGATGTGGTGAAGGAATGGAAAGAGAGTTGGAGTGAACATGGTTTAGAAAAACCTAATGATTTAACTATATCTCATGCAGAAACTGTGATAGAAACATTATTAAGCTTAATCATTTCTGCTGACTATAGATTTATTACACCATTCATTTCTGGTGATGGTGATGGTAATGTAACAGCAATATGGTATAACCAAAAACGTCAATTACATCTTAAAATCGGAGAAAATGATGTAGAATACTTTAAAGTTTGGGGTACGAATATTAATACAGAAATGGAAGTTGATTTTCTAAAATTTGAGCATTGTTTAGAACTCTGGAAATGGTTAATTAATGGATAATCAAGATATTGTCCGAGATGATGAAGGTCTCTATAGGAGAGTTCCAGCGGAGTTAAAAGGTATAGCCT
The DNA here is from genome assembly GCA_965237835.1 of Candidatus Poribacteria bacterium. Classification (GTDB taxonomy): domain Bacteria; phylum Poribacteria; class WGA-4E; order WGA-4E; family WGA-3G; genus MSPOR6. Next base: position 5,862,172 of record OZ250160.1, read on the forward strand.
ATTCGGTTGTGAATGGACAATTCAAAATTCTCCCTGCGGCATTTAGGGATAGAGCGTTAACTCCATCTGTATATAGAGTTGAATTAATAAATCACGATGCTAATTTACCTCAAGAAAAAGTAGAAGACGGAGTTGTTGAAATAACAACCATACAAATACGCCAAATAGGAAGTGTGGTGACTAAAGATGAGGGACAAGTTATCAAAGAACATTCTGTGGATGTCATTGCTGATCCTGTTGTTGCCACTAATTCTATTCTATTAGACTCTGCACATGCACTAATTGTTGTAAATCCAAAATACTTTGGCTCAAAAAACAAGCAAAGGAATACATTTGATTTGTTAAAAATAGCACTTTCTACGCTTGCTAATGAAAATGGATGGATAATAGAACCAACTCCGCCTCAATCTAATAGCATTGATAGTTAGTGGTGTCTTTATAGCGAGGTATATGTCAAATCGTAACACGAGTGTATCGTTAAGATATACGCTGTGTAACAGTCAAGTTAATTGTCGGGCGTGTGCCTCTCTTGTGGGAACACGTCTATATTTTTTCTAAGCAGACACATGTTGGTAACAGTAATCCTTTTATAAATGTGTCTCGGATAGAAAACTGCATCGGCAATATGTCAGATTTTTTCAGAAGAAATCAACCCCAACTTACTCATTACAAAAAAGAATAAAAATGACTAAAACTAAAGCATTAACATGGCAAAACATTTTTCAGAACAATAAAATTCGCCAGTTGGCAAATACGTTAAACATTCCTGTTGAACAATTATCGCAAAGAACCAATAATGATAAAGTTCTTCCGCGAGAATCAATAGACTATTTTTTCAAAAAGTCTCTTTGTCATATAGATATAGCGGACTTAACTTATTCACAATTCAAAAAATGTTATGATGAAATGCCACATGTACAAATGATGTCTTTTTCACAAGTTATATATGAGCAAATAGGTTTTGCCAATGAATTCTTATTTAAAGGATTGGTTACGGTTGAATATAAAGCATTTGATAAAGAACATACTATTAGAAAATTATATGATACATTAGAAGATGAAGAAATAAAGAACCTAATATCAGAAAGTGTAATAGAATTCCAATGGGATAGCATTGACAAGTACGTAGATTTTATTGACAATATAGTGCCGTCTGGCAGAAGATATTTCTCGTATGAATTCTGTTCCACATTTGAAGATTTTATCGCTACTCGATGGTCACAGTCTTTTCCAATCATAGATCATCAGACAGTTGGTATAGAGTCATTATTAGAATTGTTTAAGAAAATATATGCACCTGCTGATAAAAAGGCAAGTCAAATGCATAACGCTTGGAATATTCTTTATGAAAATTTGAGGATGATATATCCTAAAAGATTTGAAAGATTAAAACAACAATGGGTAAAATAAATTATCGAATAATCAGTTCTTGCAAGTCCGAACTACTTATTGCGTAAAAAATCCGAAATGTTCTCGCGAAATGAAGTTGATATGAGAAAAAGAAAAAATCCGCGAAATCCGCCTAATCCGCGATTCAGACAAAGAGGTGATGGGGTTATGAGGCGTTATCCTGAATATAAAGCGAGTGGCGTGGAGTGGATTGGAGAGATACCGAGTCACTGGAGAAAATCGCGACTCAAATATGAATCGTTAGTACCCGTTCAATACGGTTTGAACATAAACTCCGATCTCTATGTTGAACAAGGAATAAGGTTTATTAGAACTACAGATATTACGGATGATGGAGAACTGAATGATAAAGGGGTTTATCTTGAGACGGAGTCTGTCGAAAAAATTTACCTAACACAACCAAATGATTTCCTAATTTCAAGAAGTGGAACTTTAGGAAGAGCCTATCTTCATCAATCAGATAAAAAACATACTTATGGAGGGTATTTAGTTCGATTCAACTTTGGGTGTTCTATCAAATCACGTTTAATATTTTATTTTACAAAATCTCGATGCTTTGAACATTGGATAACACTGAACACGGTTCAATCAACTATTGGGAATGTAAATGGTCAAAAATACTCCAACCTTGAAATTTTTCTTCCTTCGCTTACTGAACAAACCCAAATCGCCAACTTCCTCGACCGCAAAACCGAACAGATTGACGAGTTCATCCGCATCAAAGTACGACAGATAGAACTGCTGCAGGAACAACGCACCGCACTGATAAATCAGGCAGTGACAAAGGGACTTGACCCAAATGTGGAGATGAAACCGTCGGGTGTGAAGTGGATTGGGGAGATACCAGCACATTGGAAAGTGAAAAAACTCAAATACGTTGCGAAGATCCTACCAAGTAATGTTGACAAACACATCTTTCAAGATGAGGTCCAGGTCAGATTATGCAATTATACAGATGTTTATTACAACGATTATATTACAGTTGATACCGTTTTGGAAAAGGGTAGTTGTAAGGAACGAGAGTTTACGAAATTTGGTTTGAGGAAAGGTGATGTTATAATTACCAAAGATTCTGAGACTCCAGATGATATAGGTGTTCCAACATTTGTCAAAGACGATTTGGACAATGTTGTCTGTGGTTATCATTTAACAATGATTAGACCCTATGCTTGTCGTGGGGAGTTCACTTTTAGATTTATTCAATCTGATAGGACGAGAAGATATTTTGAGTTGGAGTCAAATGGAATTACCAGATACGGCTTGGGAAAACCATCAATTGAAAATCTACTCTTACCTATACCTACTGATTCCGAACAGCTGCAAATCACAAACTTCCTTGACCACAAAACCGAACAGATTGACGCACTGATAGCCGCAGAGCAGCAAAAGATCAAACTCCTTAAAGAATACCGTCAATCCCTCATCTCCGAAGCAGTGACCGGCAAAATAGATGTCCGAAACGAGGTATAGACTCTATTTTTTTATTTTCTGAGTCGGCGTGCGATAAATATCGCGTTGATTTTTCGGTACTCCTATGCTATACTTGTAAAACACGTTTTTTCATCTATTGAAAGTATAGGCAGCTATGCCCAAAACACAGGATATTCAGATAGAACACTTCCCTGACCGGAGCCTCAGGCGATTGCTCCAAGACGGTGAATATGTGAGGTGGTTAGTCCAAATCATCGCCCCGGACATTGAGGCGTTCCTCGACTTCAACCAGATCATATACAAGGAAAGGAGTTTTATTTCTGAGGCACTGCAAGAACGCGAGTCGGATGTCCTACTGAGCGTCCCGTTTGAAAAAGACGCAGATGTTGTAGATACCGATGCTTTGCTCATCTATATCCTCATTGAACATCAATCTACTGTGGATAAAACGATGGGGTTTCGGTTGTTATCTTACATGGTCCAAATCTGGGAGTCGCAACGGCGGGAGTGGGAAACGGAAAAGATTCCACAAAGTGAAAGACGTTTACAGCCGATTCTGCCGGTTCTGTTTTATACAGGCGACGCGCCATGGACGGTGCCGGTGTCCCTGACGACGATAATGGATGTTCCTGAAATTTTGGCGCGTTTCGTCCCAAGTTTTGACACACTGTTTTTAGGGGTCAAGGAGACTGAGACAGATGTTTTGACGCAATCCGGACATCCGTTAGGCTGGTTGTTGCGTGTGCTTCAAAAGGAGCATTCGGACAAAACAGAGATAAGTGAAGCATTGGCGGATGCTGTATCACATTTAGCATCAGTGGATGAAAACTTTGCCCCGCAAGTTGCGGAGGCACTCCGCTATTTTGTGCAGTTGATATTCCACCGGCGTTCTCTTGAGGAGCGCGATGCGTTAGTAGGTATTATCAGACAACATATTCACGATCATAAGGAGTTAGAAAACATGGCACAGACAACGGCTGAGTTTCTTATAGAACAAGGTATGCAACTCGGGATTGAACAAGGTAAAACGGAAGGTAAAGCAGAAGGCAAAGCGGAAGGTAAAGTGGAAGGTAAACAGGACGCGGCACTCAAACTCTTGGAGCTCCGATTTCAAAACGTGCCAGAAACGCTCTCCCGCGAAATCAGCAATATCCACAACCACGAGCATCTGGATATTCTCTTAGAACAAGCAATGACAGCACAAAGTTTAGAAGAGATAGATACACATTTTTCCTAAAAGTTTCCCTGATAAGGGGATTTTAGGGTGGTAAAATACCCAAACAAACTCAAATCGCCAACTCCCTCGCCCTCAGACAACATATTCACGATCATAAGGAGTTAGAAAACATGGCACAGACAACGGCTGAGTTTCTTATAGAACAAGGTATGCAACTCGGGATTGAACAAGGTAAAACGGAAGGTAAAGCAGAAGGCAAAGCGGAAGGCAAAGCGGAAGGTAAAGTGGAAGGTAAACAGGACGCGGCACTCAAACTCTTGGAGCTCCGATTTCAGCACGTGCCAGAAACGCTCTCTCGCGAAATCAGCAATATCCACAACCACATACAGCTGGATATTCTCTTAGAGCAAGCAATGACAGCACAAAGTTTAGAAGATATTGATACGCATTTCTCCTAAAAGTTTCACTGATAAGGGGACTTTAGGGTGGTAAAATATCCAAACAAACTCAAATCGCCAACTCCCTCGCCCTCAGACAACATATTCACGATCATAAGGAGTTAGAAAACATGGCACAGACAACGGCTGAGTTTCTTATAGAACAAGGTAAAACGGAAGGTAAAGCAGAAGGTAAAACGGAAGGTAAAGCAGAAGGTAAACAGGATGCAGTCCTCAAACTCCTGCAGCTCCGATTTCAGCACGTGCCAGAAACGCTCTCTCGCGAAATCAGCAATATCCACAACCACATACAACTGGATATTCTCTTAGAGCAAGCAATGACAGCACAAAGTTTAGAAGATATTGATACGCATTTCTCCTAAAAGTTTCACTGATAAGGGGACTTTAGGGTGGTAAAATACCCAAACAAACTCAAATCGCCAACTCCCTCGCCCGTAAAACCAAACATGATAGCCGCAGAGCAGCGAAAGATCGAACTCCTCAAAGAATACAGTCAATCCCTCATCTCCGAAGCAGTGACCGGCAAGATAGATGTTCGAAACGAGGTATAGACCATGCCGACGTATACAGAAGAAAATTTTGAGGATCACATTGAAGCGCACCTGAATCAGTCGGGCTACCGATCGGTGCAATCTGCTGACTATGATAAATCTCTCTGCCTAATACCCGATGAGACGCTGCAGTTTATTCAGGACACGCAACCGAAGGAGTATCAAAAACTGGAACGTCAGTATGGGGCGGAGACACCAGTTAAACTCCTCGACCGTGTGAGCAAACAGATTGAGCGTCGCGGGGTGCTGGACGTGTTGCGGAAAGGTATTAAGGATCGGGGTTGTTCCTTTGACTTGACCTACTTCCAACCGTCAAGTGGCATGAACCCTGATCATCAAAGGTTCTATGCTCAGAACCGATTCTCCCTAATTCGACAACTGCATTACTCACAGAAGAACGAGAAATCGCTTGATATGGCGTTATTCCTCAACGGTTTACCCTTAGTAACAATGGAACTGAAGAACAGTCTCACCGGTCAGACGGTGGCAGATGCAGAGAAACAGTATCGGGGGGATCGAGATCCGAGGGAGCCGTTGTTCCAATTCAAGCGGTGTCTGGTGCACTTTGCGGTGGGCAACGAGAAGGTCTCAATGACAACCCACTTGCAAGGGGATGGGACACGGTTCTTTCCGTTTAACAAAGGCATTGAAAACCCGGTAAATTCCGAAGGGCACAAGACCGCTTACCTGTGGGAAGACATCCTACAACCCGATAACCTGATGGAGTTAATCAACAACTTTATCCATGAGCAGGAGACCATAGAAAAGGTTTATGATGACGCAATCAAAGATGTGAAAGATGTGAAGCACCGCGTGCTTGTTTTCCCGCGATACCATCAGCTTGACGTGATTCGTAAATTGAAAGCGGCTATCGTGGAAAAAGGGGTTGGGCACAACTACCTAATTCAACACACCACAGGGAGCGGGAAGTCAAACTCAATCGCATGGTTAGCGCACCTGCTAACGCATCTGTACCGCTCTCCAACGGATACCGAGCGGATCTTTGACTCTATCATCGTCGTGACCGATCGTCGCCTACTTGACAAGCAGCTTCAGGACACAATCAAGCAGGTGGCACAGGTTGAGGGAGTGGTTCATGCCGCTGATAAGAACTCAGCACAACTCAGGGGTTTCCTCCAATCCGGCAAAGACATCATCATCTCAACGATTCAGAAGTTCAGTGTGATTGCAGAGGAGATCGGCACTCTCAAAAGCAAGACCTTCGCCGTGATCATTGATGAAGCACACTCCTCACAGAGCGGAGAGTCCGCAAAAAATCTCAGAGCCTCGCTCTCAAAAGGGATTGAACAAGCCGAAACAGAAGATGACGCAGACGAAGTATCGGATATAGATGCGCGGATTATCGAGGAGATGGAGCGGCGCAGAATGCAGGATCATATCTCCTATTTCGGTTTCAGCGGCACACCGAAGAACAAGACCTTAGAACTGTTCGGACAGAAGGATGAAGAAGGAAAATTTGTCCCGTTTCACGTCTATTCCATGCACCAGAGTATCAGCGAAGGCTTCACACTGGACGTGCTACAGAACTACACCACCTTTAAGCGGTATTTTGAACTGGTCAAAAGTGTGTCGCAGGATAAAGAATATGAAAAGGCTCGGACGCTGCGGATGTTGACCAACTACGTTGATCTACAACCCCACAGCATTGAGGCAAAGACCCGGATTATCCTTGGACACTTCATTGAACGGACCGCAAAGACAATTGAAGGGAAGGGGCGGGCGATGTTAGTCACACCGTCCCGACTGCACTGCATCAAATACAAGTTAGAATTTGATAAACAGATGCGGAAAATGAACCTATCTTACGGGTGTCTGGTCGCGTTCAGCGACACAGTGCACGACACCGACAACGGGCAGGATTACACTGAAAAAAGCATGAACAACATACCACCGAGTGCCTTGATTGAGGATAGTTTCAAGAGTCCGCAGTATCGCATTCTAATTGTCGCGAACAAGTTCCAGACCGGTTTTGATGAGCCGATGCTACAGACGATGTACGTTGATAAACGGTTAGACGGGCTGCAATGTGTCCAGACCTTGAGCCGTCTGAACCGCGTCGCCCCTGGTAAGACAGATACATTGGTCCTCGACTTTGTGAATGAACCAGAGCAGGTACAAGAAGCGTTTCAGCAATACTATCAGACCACGACACTCGCGGAGGAGACCGACCCAAATCGACTGTATGACCTACAAAGCCAGTTGAACGGTTTTGAACGCTACGATGAGAAAACCATTGACCAATTCTGCAGTATCTTTTATGATGTTGATCAGCCAGACGAATTACTACAAGGTATTCTTGATGCCGTGGTCGAGAAGTGGTCAGCCCTTGAAAAGAATGAGCAGGAAGAATTCCGTTCTACATTGCAGAGTTATATCCGCCTCTACGGATACATCTCACAGTTGATTACCTTCACCGATGTGGCGTTAGAAAAGTTGTACGTTTTTGGTCGCAGTCTCAACAAGAAGCTGCCAAAACGGGATCACCCCGACCTGCACGATGTTTTGGCATCTGTGGATTTGGATTCGTTTCGTGTGCAAAGAACGCATGACAGTCTACAACTCTCTCTTGAAGCGGAGGATAGCGAGGTCGAAGGGATTGGCAGCGGTGTCGCTATCATCAGGGACCCTGAGCAGGATTTCCTCTCCAATATCATTAACGCTTTGAACAATGCTTATCAGACAGATTTTACAACAGAAGATAAGGTTGACATTGCGACCATTAACCAAAAAGTGCACGAAAACGAAGAACTTCGGCAGGTGATTGAAGGGGATAATTCGGAGACCAACAAACGGTATAAGTTTGAGCAGGTGGTTGATGACATTTTATTGGATTTCGTCAATAGCAAACTTGAACTCTATAAGAAATTATCGAAACAGGAAGTCAAGGCAGATCTCAAACGTCAACTCTATCAAGCCTATCTTAAGCAACCGCCCGCCGCCGTGCAAAGGAGCAATTAGGGAAGGTCGGGGGCAGATATGCCAAGCGCAGAACCCATAAGCGTCAATTTAGGGGTCCCCAGGACCGGTAGGTGCGGTTTGATGAAGATTAAGTATTTAATTCGGTAAAGCCGATTTTCCCCAGGACCGGTAGGTGCGGTTTGTAACCGCACCGGAACTGGTTATGGAATTACCTAATTTATTTCTTAATCTTCATTAACCGCACCGGAACTTATGTAATAACGTGAGTTTGATAAAACAAGATGTCGGGCTTCTCGTAGGGGCGAGGGCTTCTCGCCCGTAGGGGTTAGGTTACCTAACCCCTATGAAAATGTCCGTTTATGTTTAGAATTTGCTATATATCAAACTCACGTTATGTAATACCATTTCTGAATGATGTCATCACATCAGCAAAAACCGCGTTTGTCCTCGCGCAATTCACGCGCCTCTTACATTCGCAAGCAATAGATGCAAGTCAAGCGGTACTTCATAATCTTTTGGCACTACTTACAAATGAGACCTTGACCCCAAATTTCTTTGATAAAATCTCAAATTCGGACAAGGTCTCAAATTCCTTTTAAAAGGTCTCAAATTCGGACACCTTAAAATCTCTAATTAAAGTTGTTGAAGCACAGGGGAAAATAGTGGATGGACAGCCAAACTGTATGCATACAAAATATGGTGTGAGTGAAGGCGGTGCCTATGTCGGAGACATATCAGACCTACCGAAACTTGCAGATATCGGGGAAGAAAAAGAAGGCGAATAAGGCAGTACTTCATGACCTTTTGCCACGACTAAAAATGAGACCTTGACCCCAAATTTCTTTTTAAAGGTCTCAAATTCGGACACCTTAAAATCTCTAATTAAAGTTGTTGAAACACAGGGGAAAATAGTGGATGGACAGCCAAACTGTATGCATACAAAATCTGATGCGAGTGAAGGCAGTGCCTATATCGAAGACATATCAGACCTACCGAAACTTTCAGACATCGGGGAAGAAGAAGGCGAATAAAGCGATACTTCATAATCTTTTGGCACTACTTATAAATAAGATTTTGACCCCAAATTCCTTTTAAAAGGTCTCAAATTCGGGCAAGGTCTCAAATTCGAACATCTTAAAATTTCTAATTAAAGTTGTTAAAATAGTGGATGGACAGCCAAACTGTATGCATACAAAATCTGGTGTGAGTGAAGGCAGTGACTATATCGAAGACATATCAGACCTACCGAAACTTTCAGACATCGGGGAAGAAGAAGGCAAATAAAGCGATACTTTACAATCTTTGGGCACTACTTACAAATGAGACCTTGACCCCAAATTCCTTTTAAAAGGTCTCAAATTCGGACACCTTAAAATCTCTAATTAAAGTTGTTGAAACACAGGGGAAAATAGTGGATGGACAGCCAAACTGTATGCATACAAAATCTGATGCGAGTGAAGGCGGTGCCTATGTCGAAGACATACCAGACCTACCGAAACTTTCAGATATCGGGGAAGAAGAAAAAGACAAATAAAGCGGGACTTTACAATCTTTTGGCACTACTTATAAATGAGACCTTGACCCCAAATTTCTTTAACAAGGTCTCAAATTCGGATACTGACACCTTAAAATCTCCAATTAAAGTTGTTGAAACACAAGGGAAAATAGTGGATGGACAGCCAAACTGTATGCATACAAAATCTGATGCGAGTGAAGGCAGTGCCTATATCGAAGACATACCAGACCTACCGAAACTTTCAGATATCGGGGAAGAAGAAAAAGACAAATAAAGCGGGACTTTACAATCTTTTGGCACTACTTATAAATGAGACCTTGACCCCAAATTCCTTTGATAAGGTCTCAAATTCGGATGCTGACACCTTAAAATTCCTAATTAAAGTTGTTAAAATGGTGAATTTACAGATAAACTGTACAGCATCTTCACAGAACGGATACGAATATCTGATGCAAGGGCTGGCGATGAGCCAATCGGACTTCCAGAAAACTTATCAGAAACGGATGAGACAGAACAACAGAGAAGCAGCGAAACGGGTACTTAAAGCACGTTATGCTTGAAGTACTCGGACTTGAAGACCTTATGCGTCAATTTAGTGATTTTCAAATATGAGAAATGCTCTTTCGCCCCAGATGAAGTTTAAGTATTTAATTCGGTAATCCCGATTTTCCCCAGGTCCGGTAGGTGTGGTTTGTAACCGCACCGGAGATGGTTATAGAATTACCTGATTTATTTCTTAATCTTCATGCGGGGCGAATTGATGCCTATGGAGCGACACCGCGGGTACCTGTTCAAGGACCTGCTGTGAATCTTGGTAAAAGGAATCATCAAATACAATGTTACTTAATTCTACAAACACCCCCTTCTGGCGAGATATTCGCTTTCTACGGATACTGTTACAAATACTTTTTCTCCTTGGTGTTTTACTGTTAGCCGGGATTCTCTACACAAATATGCAACGGGGTTTGAAAAACCTGAATTTAGAACTCAACCTCAATTTTCTAAGTAACGAAGCAGGATTCTACATCTCCGAAGGTATTGGATACGATCCATCAAACACATATTATACAGCATTTTGGGTAGGAATACTGAACACAATAAAGGTTGGCTTGATAGGAATCGTATGTGCTACAGTATTGGGACTTTTTTTCGGTATTGCTCGGTTATCAAGCAACTGGTTAATTCGCAACATAGCAACTGCTTATGTTGAAATTTTTCGTAATATTCCACTCCTACTCCAGATCCTGTTTTGGTACACTGCAGTTGTAATAGGCAAACTCCCTTCAGTCGGCAATAGCATATCGCTTCCAGGATCAGTATTCATTAACAATCGCGGTATATATTTACCTGCACTTGAACCTACACCGGGTCTGAAAATTTGGCTCGTTTTTATCTGTTTTGGCATTCTCATTGGAGCCGTTCTTTTTATACTGCGGTGGCGGAAACTACAGCAGTTAGACCGTCCCGGTTTTCCAGCAAAATGGGCACTACCTGTTTTCATTTTTGTCGCAATCTGTGGATGGTTTCTCACACCGGGAGGTCCTTTCAAATTAAACTTGCCAGAGTTAGCAGGTTTTAACTATCAAGGTGGATTCCGTTTTTCTTCAGAATTTTCTGCACTTCTAATCGGACTCTCAGTGTATACAGGAGCATATATTGCAGAAATCGTCCGAAGTGGGCTACAAGCAGTAGCAAAAGGACAGCGGGAAGCTGCAGGGGCTGTCGGTTTAAATCAACAACAGACGCTTAGACTAATCGTTCTTCCTCAAGCTATTCCCATCATTGTTCCGCCCCTCACAAGTCAATACCTAAACCTCGCCAAAAACTCCAGTTTAGCTGTCGCAATCGGTTTTCCAGACGTGTTTAGCATCGGAAATACCATGATGTCTCATACCGGGCAATCAATCCCCGTTTTCGCTATGATTATGGTGAGTTATCTGATCATGAGTCTGACAACTTCTACTGCTATGAATTGGTATAACAAATGGATTAACAGGGTCAAAAAATAATAAATAATACCAAATTAACCCGATCTGTAGCGCGAGGTCCCCGTGCCTCGCAATGCTAACTGCTACGTAGAAAACTTCTAATCAAGTTAATTTGGTATAATACCAAATTAACCCGATCTGTAGCGCGAGGTCCCCGTGCCTCGCAATGCTAACTGCTACGTAGAAAACTTCTAATTAAGTTAATTTGGTATTAGTTTGCTATCAAACTATGTGTAGAAATTTCAAAAACATCACATCTTGGAAGATCAAAAAATTATGGAACAAATTAAACCCCCAATCATCACAAAAGGTCCGGTAGGATGGCTAAGGGAAAACCTATTCAATACATGGTATAACGTCCTTTTAACTTGCATAGCACTTACGTTGCTAATTTTAGTTTTTAAGGGTTTTCTAACGTGGGCATTCACAGAAGCGAATTGGAACGTAATTCCTGTGAACCTTCAACTTTTTGCTGTCGGATCTTATCCAAGGGAGCAGATCTGGCGCGTCTGGTCGGTGATTTATGTTTTAGCCGTACTGCTGGGATTAAGTGCGGGAATCTGGGGGAGTTTAGTCCGTCGCTTTGCCTTTGTACTCGGTGGCGTTTTTCTTATATGTGCCGTTATCCCATTTGAACTGCCCACGCGCGGATTGTTTTTGGGTATCGTTGCAGTAATAGGATGCTCTCTCTTTCTGGGACGGGACAGGAAAAACTTACGGCGGTGGATCTTGGCAGGCTGGATTCTCTCCTTCCCTGTAACTATGATGCTACTCCGTGGGTTCGGTAAAAACGCTGTCCTCACAAACAATTGGGGTGGACTTCTCCTCACACTCATTCTCGCAGTTGTAGGGATTGTCGTCTCCTTCCCACTGGGCGTGTTTTTAGCACTCTGCCGACAAAGTAAACTGCCTGCTATCCGATGGGTTTCAACAACTTATATTGAGACAGTTCGCGGTGTGCCGTTGATAACTATCCTATTCATGGGAAGTGTTTTAATTCCCATCTTTATTCCGGATGCCAATATAAACCAAGTAGTACGGATGATGATCGGGATCACCTTATTCTCCGCAGCATACATGGCTGAAAACGTCCGTGGAGGACTTCAGGCGATCCCTACCGGACAATATGAGGCTGCGCAAGCTGTCGGACTCAACTATATACAGACCATGCTGTTTATTGTCTTACCACAAGCACTCCGAGCCGTCATTCCCGCAATTGTTGGACAATTTATAGCACTCTTTAAGGATACCTCCTTAGTCGCTATCATCGGGCTTGTGGATCTGTTAGGTGTCGCTAAAACTGTCATCGCGGATCCTGATTGGCTCGGTCTTCAAGCAGAAGTATATCTGTTCGCCGCTGTTATCTATTTTGTTTTCAGTTATTCAATGTCCTATGTCAGCAAGGAAGTTGAAACATCCCTCGGTGTAGGAAAAATGTAGCATCTTTTAACCGAAACTCCCGTTAAGGAATACTAAAAAATGGCTAATCAAGAAAACGCTCCGAATGATCCAATTATTATTTGTGAAGATATACATAAATGGTATGATGAGTTCCATGTTCTCAAAGGGATTACTATCTCTTTCCAAAAAGGTGAAAGAGCAGTGATATGTGGTCCTTCTGGATCAGGAAAATCTACTTTTATCCGTACAATCAATCGTCTTGAGGAACATCAGCGAGGCAAAATTATCGTTGAAGGCATTGAACTCACCAATGACCTGCGAAATATCAATCGTATCCGTCAGGAAGTCGGTATGGTCTTTCAACAATTCAATCTGTTTCCACACTTGACGAACCTGCAGAATATAACGTTGGGACCCATTAGGGTGAGAAAACTTTCGAAAAGTCAGGCTAAATCTGAAGCTTTGGCATTGTTGGAACGAATGGATATTGTAGATCAAGCAGACAAATATCCTTCAGAGATTTCGGGTGGACAGCAGCAACGTGTTGCAATTGCGAGGGCATTGGCAATGGAGCCAAAAATCATGCTTTTTGATGAACCGACGAGTGCGCTTGACCCAGAAATGATAACGGAAGTATTGGATGTGATGCGTGAACTCGCACATTCAGGTATGACAATGCTCGTTGTTACGCATGAGATGGGATTTGCACGCGAAGTCGCTGATAGGATTCTCTTTTTCGACGAAGGTATGATTGTAGAAGACGCACCACCTGCAGATTTCTTTGATAACCCACAGCACGAACGCACGAAACTTTTCATATCGCAAACGCTGCAACATTAGGATTTCTACAAGGATCTATAGTTGGGTATTATACCCAATTAACGTAATCTGTAGTGTGAGGTCCCCGTGCCTCGCAATGCTAACTGCTACGTAGAAAACTTCTAATCAAGTTAATTTGGTATCAGTTAGTAAGCAGTTTGCAGAAGCATAATCGGAATCGTTTCTGATATTGATGGTGTGTAAGATGAAAGCAAAAGCACGTCGCTGACCGGGGGACGTTGGAGAACATCTATAACAATGTCTTTCAGATCGTCGGACAATTCGGATAAGCCGGTGAGTGGAAAACTCCGAGGTCCCATGTCCGTCTTTTGGGCAAGTAAAGAGTACTCCAGAAAAGTCATCCCAATAGCTTTGCGTTCCTGCTTGTTAAGGCGGAGCAAGATGTGAGGTGTCAACTCAATGCCTGTTGCTTTTTCACCAGGGACAAATGAAATGTAAAGTGTATCACTTACTTCATCGTAGTTAAAAATTGGCTGGGTCATAAATAGGCATTATTTTGGAGTTGTAGCGTTTGTAGTCGCGCAATTCATTGCGCCTCTTACATTCACGGAAGTGCGTTTGGGAAGTGTATCACTTACTTCATCGTAGTTAGAAGTTGGTTGGGTCATAAATAGATATTATTTTGGAGTTGTAGCGTTTGTAGTCGCGCAATTCATTGCGCCTCAGACATTCACGGAAGTGCGTTTGGAATTGACATACGAATCAAAATGTTCATTAATCATATACCGTACTATTAATTATACCATACAAAGTAGAATAAGGATACGAAAAACTACATCATGCGGTTAAATAACAAAATAGCCATTGTCACAGGAGCAGGACGTGGTATCGGCAAAGCAATCGCCATTCGGTTCGCCGAAGAGGGTGCAAAGGTTGTTGTTGATGACGTAAACGATGCTATCGGAATAGCAACGGTCACCGCTATTACCGAAACGGGCGGCGAAGCACTATTTGTCAATGCTGATGTATCCGATGCTACGGATGCGGAAACACTCATCGCTAAGACTGTTGATACATATCAAACAGTTGACGTGCTCGTAAACAACGCTATCTGTTCTACTGCAGATGTCTTGAACAATAACTGGGAAGCAAACTTGGCAGTTGCACTTCAAGGCACAAGTCATTGTAGCAACGCAGTTATCCCAATTATGCAACAGGAAGGCGGTGGCAGCATTGTCAATATAGCATCGGTCAATGGTCTTATTGGACTGCAGGGAATTCATGCGTATTCCGCTGCAAAGGGAGGCGTTATCGCCTTAACCCGTTCTATGGCAGTCGCACACGGTAAAGACAACATCCGTATCAACTGTATCTGTCCTGGCACCGTGCAAACCGAAGTTTGGGAACCGATGATAGAACGCAACCCTAAAATCTTAGACGAAATAACGCCTTGGTATCCATTGGGACGTATCGGAAAACCTGTTGACATAGCAAATGCCGCGCTTTTCCTTGCATCCGATGAAGCAAGTTTTGCCACAGGCGCGGTTTTCGTCATTGACGGCGGATTGACCGCTGGCAATCACCAGTTTCCGATATGATGATTGATAGGAAAGGACTATATTCGGGACTTCTTTTGAAATTAAGATAATTAGATTTCGCCAATTTTTTTTGACATTTTGTTATAATATTGTACATAATAAACGACACTTAAACAACTTTGACTTGCGTGAATTCTTTCCAACTCCTTGATTTCCTCAGTTTACGCTTAGATGATTTGGTTAAGGTTTTGCTACACACCACAATTTATTAGTTGACAAGTTTCTTTTTTTTCGGTATAATGTGTGGTAACGTGAGTTTGATAAAAACAAGATGTTGGGCTTCTCGTAGGGGCGAGGTCTTCTCGCCCGTGGGGGTTAGGTTACCTAACCCTACGAAAATGTCCGTTTATGTTTAGAATTTGCTATATATCAAACTCACGTTGTGGTAGTTATTACCAAGTTAGAACTATGGTAATTTTATTAAAAAATCATAACCTTGAGATAGGCAACATTGGTGTAATAAGACTAGTGCCGTGATGTGTTGGTATAGAAGATGCAACAAAAAGAAATAAGGTGGAAAACGAGTTTTTTGCTGTTCTCCTTTTACCTGTGCTTTTTTATTTGCCTAATAAGTTGTGACACTAGTAAACTGGACCTCCCAGTTCCTCCTCCAGTTGACCCATCCGACATGGTTGGTGATATATCGGACAAACTTGTTGCGCGTATCTATTTTGACGCTTCAGTCTCAATGCAAGGTTTTGTTGTTCCCAGTTCTACGCAATACAAAAACATACTCCGTCCTTTAGAAAGCGTTATAACAAGTGGTTGGAAGAATGGAAATACAGAATTTTTCCGTTTTGGGGAACAGGTTAGACCTATTGATAGAGATAGTTACCTAAGGACAGGATCTGTAGATTTTTATGACGATTTAAGAACGTATATTCAAAATATTTTTGAATATGAAGATCAATTAGTCGGTGAAAATATAGATATTAATAACACCCTTGAAGATTCAATAGATAAGGACACACCTTCTAATGATATCAACATTAGTAGAGAAGAAAACCGCTTAGTTGTAATCGTGACAGACCTTTTTCAAGATAGGCGAGATGTAAACCTATTGGTTAGTCAACTTAAAGATAAATGTATAAAAAATGGACTTGAAGTAGGACTGATCGGACTTCGCAGTGAATTTAATGGAAAGGTCTACAACTTAGGCACGACTCCCATCCTTTATCGCAGTACACCTGATAATCCTGAAACATTCCGTCCGTTTTACCTCCTTGTTTTAGGCAGGCACGCTGATATCTCTCACTATTTTGATGGTATAATAGCAAATGGATTCCCAGAAGCACAAACGATTATCTTTTCTCGGTATTTGGTCAGTCCTTTACTTTCATTTGAGGATGCTACAATTGATAAATTGGAAAATTTAAATAGAGACACAATCGCTAAGAAATCAGATCCTCGCGTGAAAGAATATCGAATCACTGACAAAAACAAACCATCTCAAATTTCTGCTAAATTGAAGTTTATGTTACTTCCTCATGTCATGCCGTTTGATTCTGACACACTTGATGATTTAATCACTGTCAAACACTCCCCAAATGGTACACCGGACGTAACTCAGAAGGCTAAGAATTGTCTGAAAGTAACATCACCACTATTACAAAATGATGATAGTAATGAACTCAGCATAGGATTTACTTTAGACTCGCAGTCCTTACCAAGGAAACGGATTTACTTATATGAAGTAACACTACGTCCAGGAGTTGATACATTTAAAGAACCCGAGTGGTGTTCGGAGTGGGATATGGGAGACGAACGCAACGGTGCAAAAACCCTAAATTTAGTTAATTTCGTCCGGGATCTTACGCAGGTAACTGTGCGTATGCATCAACCGCATCAACCGATTATTGCCAAATTTCATTTCTACATTGAAAAGAGATAAGGAGTCGTTCTAAATATGAAACAACACGCTATTTGTATAGTGAGTATTTTTTTTATAATTATTTTCTTTATTTCTGCGGCTTATATTTTAGAACCCATGCTTTTGAATACTTACCAACCAAGTTTACCTAAAGATCTTACAATTGACCAGTGGATTGTCAGTTTTCAGTCCTGGGCATGTGTGTGTGTTGGAGCCGCAGTGTTTGCAATTATTCTATGGTACTTATTTGGTCAGACAGTTTTCAAAACGATTCATGAAAAACCGAATGGGAAACGTTGGCTATGGGGATTTTTATTCCTTTTACCTATCTGTGCTATAGCCATAAGTTTCTATTTTATTGAGGAGACTATAAGTGAACCGTTGTTAGCATATCTGTGTTTTGTAGTTAATGGATTAGTTCCTTATTACTTGGCTACTATGTTCTTTTCCCCTACATCTGTTAAATATACACCAATTGGTTCAATGCGATTTCGTCGTTATTGGTAAGGACTTTTTTGAGGAGAAAGATTAATGGGATATTATGCTATCGGTATAGGTGGGACAGGTGCAAAATGTCTTGAATCTTTGATACATCTCGCCGCAGCAGGAATGATGCCTGACAATGACGATCTTTACATACTTTTTGTTGATCCTGACGATGCAAACGGTAGTCTTGATCGCGCTAATACAACTTTGAATCACTATAAGGCATTTCATGATAACAATCAACTTTCACAGTCATGTATGCTACAAACAAAAATAGATTCTGCCACTAACCCCATTTTTTCACCGTTTGATAAACAGGATGATGATAAACCTAACTTATCTGGCTTTTTCAATTTTCCAGCCCTTAAGCTTGCAAAAGACAATACTGCTGACTTATTTGAAGTTCTATATAGTGAAAAAGAAAGAGACACTAAGTTAAATGAAGGTTTTCGTGGTCATCCATCAATTGGTGCATCGGTTATGGCACAAACGGTATTAGGAGCAAACGATCCGTGGAAAACATTTCGTGTGAAAATTGAAAAAGATCCGAATCCAAAAATCTTTTTAGCAGGATCGATTTTTGGTGGTACTGGTGCATCTGGATTCCCTACCATAGCAAAATTAATCAAGAGTGAATTGAAACCAAAACCTGTCAATGAACAGATAGGTGGGGCATTGGTATTACCTTATTTTACTTTTACCGATACTGGAGATAATAAAAATGAACTCAAAGCAAAAGCTGAACATTTCTTAATGAATACACAAGCGGCACTTGAGTATTATCACCTATGGAATAAAGATCTTGTTTACAATGCCATCTATCTCATTGGTAACGATTCTCAAATTAAAGAAGAAAATTTCTCTCTGGGTGGAATGAAGCAGCGGAATTCCCAACACTTCATTGAACTCTATGCAGCTTTAGCTGCAATCCATTTCTTCGGAGACAACCCCGTAGTAGATGACGGTGCACAGTATTTTAGATTAAATAGAGCAAACAATCCACATAAGTGGAGTGACCTACCTGACGGTGCAAATGGCACAAAGATACAGTCTAAACTTTGCCAGTTAACTAACTTCTCTTTTGCTTATTTGAGTATCTATAAACCGATGCTTGATGATATCCTTAAGAAAAACCTTTTGGGATTTCATGCTCCATGGTATATTGATTTCTTTAAGCGGAACAGAATCTCGCTTAAAGATGTCAATGTAAAAAATTCACTCAATAATGTAAAGGACTATTGTGAGGAATTTTTGGTTTGGTTTGCTAACGTTCAGAATTCTAAAAAAGACAATCCGCTTAACGCAGTTGATAGTTTTGACCTGACGAAATGCGGTAATCTTATCTCGTCAGATACATTGAAACCTTTGCGTCCTGCTGCACTGAATAAAATTTGGGAAAAAATGTGCAGTGCAAATGGAAAAGGTGAAGGCACTGATATCGGGAAATTTCTGAGTACTTTATATAAAAATTGTGGAACAGTTTAAACGGACAATTGTTGGTTTTTTTGTAGATTAGGTAACGTTGTTACATACCGATAGTCATGTGTAGATCCTAACACTAACGCACAATCTACACTACACACAATCTACACTACACACAATCTACACTACACATAATCTACACTACACATAATCGGATTAAGTGAAAACAACACACTTGAATTCAGTAGAATTCACATGATAAACAACAAAGTTCTTTGGTACTATTAGATAGGAGTTATTAAATGCAAACTTATCCCCTGCTTCCTCCGTTAAAGGATGATGGTGCCGGATTAACTATCCTTCCAAACAAAGGAACATGGCAAGAGGTACCTGCTGTTGCCCTTAAAAATATCGCTGAGAACCTTAAGATTACAAAAGTTGATGCGAAATACACTGATATTGACAGCATCCCGAGTATGTGGGCACGTCCTCTGCTGTTTCAGATAGCACTTTATGATACTGACCACCCTATGCACGACTGTATTGTGGGTGAATGGAGGGGACTATTAGCTATGCTTGCACTCAAAGAGCGTCGAAATATTCCTTTAACGACGAAGTTAATTACGATTCCTCCTGCAGACGATGGCAATACATCTGAATTTCTTCGCGCATTACGCAAACTGATGCCAGAACAGACATTAGATGTAAAAACAACTTGGGATAGGCTCTACCTAATTATGTTTGATGGCAAACCAATTGGGATAACTTCTCCTACCACCCTTGTATGTACATCTATTAATTATATTAAGTATATTTCGGTTTCAAAGGTGCCTTGGTTTAATCCTCCGTTCCTAAATGATCCAATTCCAAAGTTAGACGCAGATGAAAAAGGATCAGTTGCTGGTTGGCTTGATGCATTTTATAAGAATGATATTATTCCTCTTCCTGATTCTACTATAAATATAAAAGGAAATCTAGCAGCACAAGTTCTTAATTTTACAACTGATTTAGGAGGAATACCTGAGGGATTACCAGAATTATCTAATAATCCTCTCAATATGGCTGTTGGGTTCTTCGTTGGTATGAATTTTCCAATAGCACCTAAAGAATACTTCACAGAAAAACTTTTCGTGATCAACCAATCTAATGCTTTTCTTGAAAGTAACATTCTCTCACCTACAGGAAGTACTAATCTTAAATTGAACGGTGCCGATGTAACACCAATTCTTCCAATCAAAAAAGAAATGTTGAAAGAATACAATGTTAACGAATTGAAAAAGCGAATTTCTTTTGCAACTACTCCAAATGGTATCAAGGTAGATTTACAACTTCCATCTCCTGGAGATGGAAAAGATATACTAATTTCTAAAGAGTATGTCAAGAAGGATGATGGCGATGATAAACTCTTTCGAAACCCCGAAATTGTTGAAATTGAACCTTTACCAGTATTGGAAGTTTGGCCGAATTTTAATACGTCAGATTGGATGACATACTTCACCTATTTTACAAAAGCCGGTCAAAATACATTTTATGCTAAACCAATTTTGGAAAAAGATGGCTCACTTGATTCGCGTTCTTTGGAAGAAAACACCGAGATTGCAAAAACATCTGCTTTTCCTCAAGCAATGTTCTGTACATATAAAGACCATCAGGCAATAGATTCCGAGGAGGCAGGCATTTTGCTAATTTCTCCGAAAGATGCACCGCAAGGTGTAACTACTTGGGATATTGGTATTGATTTTGGAACTAGTGGCACTACTGTTTACAAGCAAGATCCAACGATAAATAAACTTGAACCAATTTCATTTGAAAATCGTCTGTTCCAAATTACTAACTCCCCACAAAGTAGTCGTACTGAGGTATATAGACAATTTTTTTCTTCTCGACTTGAAAAAACACCTTTTTTTAGTCTATTTCAACAACATCCGGATTCGAGAAAGAAATCACAATCGGGTGAAAGATTAGAACCGTTACTGGATGGACGTATCTATTTTGTTGAAAATTATAAATTGGAAGAAAATGTTGTTAGTAATCTTAAATGGTCACCCGATCCAGAAGATCGTATTCGGACTCAGGCATTCATAGAACAAATCTGCCTTCAATGTGCTGCAGAAGCAATGCATAACGAAGTTAATTTAATAAACTGGCATTTTGCTTATCCACTTGCCTTTTCACAAAAAGATAAGGCTGCTTTCAATACTATATGTAATAATGCCACAAATACTTGTGAGGAAAAAACAGGGATACAAAATGGAACTGTAACTTTTGAATCAGAGAGTATCGCTACCGCGAAATTCTTTGCTGGTCAGTTTGGAGGTTTTGCTGATGGTGCGGTCTGTATAGACATCGGAGGAGAAACTTCTGACATCTCAATCTGGCAAGACAACACGTTGTGTTGGCAAACGTCAATCAGATTTGCAGGTAGGACTATTTTTTTAGATCTGCTAAGACACAATCCTAAATTTTTAGAGAACTTCCAAGTTGATGCTGCAGAAATTCAAACATTAAAAGACTCAGCCAAGTCGGAAAAGTTTTATAGTCAAGCGGATACATGGATTAACGCATGGATCAATAATTCTACAGATGGCTTAAAGAATAAATTCGCCATTTACGGAGGAAATATCGAAGGCACATCATTTATTCCACTTATCGCCTTAGGTATTTCGGGCCTTTTATATTACGTTGGATTGCTCATCAAGCACCTTGTTGAAAACAGAGGCTTTAAACCTACAATGCCGAACGTATACATTGGTGGTAACGGGGCACGTATTCTGCACTGGTTAGCGAATGGAGATTTCACACTCAATCCTGAGAATAGTAAGTTTCTCAAAGAAATAATACTTTTTGCATCGGGATTTGATAGAGATTCTATTTTTGATCTTCAGATTACACCAGAACCAAAACATGAAGCTGCGGCCGGTTTAATTGATGACAGAACACGACTTGTGATAACCACAGAAAATTATGGTATATTGGCTGGTGAAGATTTTGAAGATTTCAGTTGGACAACTATTCTAACTGCTGAAAGTCTCGGGAACCTTCTGAGATTAGAAAATAGTCCTGAACAGTCAGGAAATAAACTGTTTCAAATAGAAAATTTCATAAAGATATTCAACGAAGGACTCGGTAAAGAACTCGGTAAACCAATCAATCTTGATCCAAAATTTAAGAAAAACCTAACTAGTGATGTAAATGATTGGTTACAAGATCTTGTTATGCAACCTGACGATGGGCGGATTGTTGAACCAATTTTCATTAAGGTATTGGGGAAACTGTTGGAGCGTAAAATTCAAGAATGGAACTAACATAATGGAGCAAACCTATAATGCGTTATACCAAACTTAGTTCTTTATATCATATATTTTGCTACGTTACAATGGTGATTGTTTTGATTGTTTGTCCGTTTTTTACGATCGCGCAACAGAATGATACTGAATCCGATACACAGGAAACACATAAAGCTCAGAATAATAACCAAGTACCGTTGCCCAATCAAGATATTACCAGTTTATTAGACGAACAGCATAGAAAATTTGCAGATCAAACAACAGTAATTATGGTTGTTTTCGTGCCTTTACTCATGATTTTGCTATTCTTTCTTATTTGGATCTTTTTCAGATATAGAACTCTTGCTCAAAGATTGGATGATTTAAGATATAGGATAGAAAATCTTGCTAAAGTTAACAGCAATTTAAGGCAAGACTTGTCTGCTGTTAATAGACGTGTGCAACCGTCTGTGGATACATTTGATCCTGATGATTTACATCAAGCATTAACACTTGATATTCAAAAGAATACTCAAAAGATTCTTAACCAAATCAAAACAATTACCGCTAATTCCACAATCAGTAGTGCCACAGTACATACAGATAAAATAGAAACTTCTGAAACAAATAAAACTACTATAGAGGAACAGGAAATCATAGAATTTTGTGATAGTTATAATGCAGGGATTAAAGATAGACAAAAATGGACGATTTTTATTGGTAAATATCAGCAAAATTTCAAGTTAGATGTAGTAAACGCTGAAGAACGTTTCCTAAAGCCACAGGTGGATATTGACCCTATTTTCAAAACTAGCTCTGCAGGTTGTTTTTTGGCATTATATATTGAAGTGGAAATGTTATATGCAGTTGTTCCGGTTTATGATTTAGTAGTGGTACGTTCCACCTATTTTCCAGGGGCTTTTGGCGAAGTGTTTAATTGTTCTCATTTTGATGATCAAAGCAATTATCGGATCAGGGAACTTATTCAACCTGCAATCTTTGAACCAGACGATGCCAAGGAAACATGGACACTTAAGAAAATAGGGATATTAGAATTGCAGGAGATCTAAATCAAAAACATAGGAAATTAATAAATACGTCTATTGAGATAATTCCAACAGATTAATTGCACCAGATAGAAAACACTTATGCCTTCATTTTTTATTGAATACTTATCTCCGACGAACCCAATTGCTTCAGGTATTGTAACAATCTTGCAGTTGGTCTTTGTTATCTGGTTTTTCGTATTGATCGTATATGGGATATGGTTGTTTAGAAAACGCAAGCAGATCAAAAAAAATGAAGATGTCCAACCACTTGTTGTTGCCCGACAAGAACGTGACCTTGGACAGAAAGATAACGATACGAACATCACTGCGGAAGAGGTATTCCGAGATTTTTGCGAGAAACAGAAGCTTCACAATAGTCCCTCTATAACAAAACATCTTAGGAAGATTATCCCACTGAAAGCGGATTTTTCCATAACGAAACATCTCAGGAAGTTTTTCCCACAAAGAAAAGATTCATCCATAACGAAACATCTCAAAACGATTTTCTTGGCAGGTTGGGATGAAAGCCGTCTTGAAGTCAGTGAATTAGTTAATCACACTACATCCAATCTGTTTAGATGGAACAGTTTGTTCCGTTCTGTGCTGGCGGTTTTTATCGTGATTGGACTACTCGGAACGCTTTTCGGACTTACAGATAGTTTAACAGATCTTTCTCCAGCTTTAAAAGAGAGTACCGCAAACGAGACCTCCACAGAAAACAGCGAAAGGATGACCCAAGCGTTAGGTAATCTCATGGACGATGTAAAGGGAGCGTTTGCACCGAGCATTTGGGGAATTATCTTTACCGTTTTGGGTGTTATTCTTTACGGCATTTATCTGCAAATCGCTTGTCACCCCGTTAAATCTATTCTGGAGCGATTAACCCTAACTGTTTGGGTTCCCCAACTCTATCCGACAACTTCCCAAAAACTCATCCAAACCCTCCATGAGAGTGAGGCACAGATGCGAAGTGGGTATCAAACCGCATCACAAGTTGGTGAATTAGTCGAAAACGTACAAGGTAATATTAGTGAATTCAACGAAAATTTAAAACAGGCTAATGCAATTACGCTACCGTTGTCTGATTCAGCAACTCAAATCAACAAGGCGGCATCGCAAATCAACAATGCTGCTGATGTACTCAGCAAAGGTTTTACAGAGAGTCTTGGTAAGTTTTCACAAGAATTTGCTACAAATGTTACCCGTTTAACAGGTTTTCAAGATGAAATTCGCAGCCTACACCAACAATTTCAAGAAGCATCGAACCAAAAATTGGATCAGCAAAATCAGAAGTTAGATGTTCAGACTCAAAATCTTGTCACAGTTTTGGATGCTTTGAAAAGTTATGAAGATGCTTATATTAAGTCACGTGAACAAATTGACGAAACCCTGCAAAAGTTTATCAACGTAGCCACTGAGACGAATATAAGTATACATGAGAGTAATCGTGAGTGGTTTGAAAAAATAAATACCGATATACATGAGGGTAATCGCGAGTGGTTTGAAAAAATAAACACTAAATATAACGAGCAGATTTCAGAAATACAAGGTCAAATGGAAACATATCTCACAGTACTCCGACAATCTCTGGAGAATGAGTTAAAAACACTAGCTGACGTTCTGTCAATAAATCTCAAGAATGTTCAAGGATCTCTGGATGAACGGTTAGAAGTCCTTAATAATCGATTAGAGAACTTTGATACGCCGCTAAAAGAAGTTGTTCTGCAGTTTAGAGAAACTCTTGAAACTCAGTTGACAACTCTTAATGATCGATTAAATAACTTTGATAAACCGCTCAGAGAAGCCGTTGACCAGATTAGAGAAACTTTTGATACGCAATTGGAGACTCTTAACAATCGATTAGAGAACTTTGATGATCCACTCAAACAGGCTGCAGAACAAATGAGAGGTACGTTTGCAGATTTAGTTACGCATATGCGAACGATTGTTGGAGATCTACAGAGAAAGATAATAGAACAAAATGATAGATATGAGGAGCAGCTCACTGGAGTCAAAAATTTAAATCAAGACATTGTAAATTTGTTAAACCAATTAGATGAGAGTAGTAAAAATCAGAAAGATGCTGTTAATGAACTAAGCACCAATGTCGGTGGACTGACTGAAGACATCAAAAATCTTGATACTGCAATTAATACCTTTACATCAGATTCAGGAGATCTCAGCCAGTCCATCGGGGCGATTAAAGGAGATATTGAAAAGTTAGGAACGGCTTCACAACAATTCGTGGAAAAAGTGGAAAAAGCAGATGTAACACCTCTTACAACAAGTATAGAAAAACTCAATACCTCTATCAATGAGATATCCAAGCATTCTCAAACTCTTGCAAATGTTGTTGAAAGGTTGGCACGGCAGGAAGGTGCATCAGCGTCTGGACAAAAGACGAAACGTTCATCTTTCAAGAGTAAATTGAATCCATTTCTTCGGATATGGCCGTTTAAAAAGACTAAAAATGAGAACGACGGAAAGTGACGCAATCTGTTCATATACCCAGTTCTTTATTCGTATTTAATATCATAAATTCTAAATGAGCCGATTAACATTATGGAAGAAAATACATTAGATTTCAACTTTTGGCCATCCTTTTCGGACCTGATGCTTACACTCGTTTTGATCTTAGTCATTGTTGTATTTGCAGTTATCGCCGCTTTTTCAGTCGGAAAAGAAGAACGTGATGAAAAACCTGATGATGGAAAGAATATTCCGGTTGTGGTTGAAGAAAATCAGAAGAAGTTGATTGAGTCAATTGCTTCCGCGTATGGAGTTAAAGAGGAAGAAGTTGAGAAAGATTTATTTGAGATATCAATTCAACTTGAAGATGGCACTTCCTCCAAAATTACGATTAAGAACGAACCAACAATTCAACGATACAGTTTTAGCGACCGTATTTTGTTTAAACCTAACGAATTCTATCTTAATAAAAATGGTAAAGATACACTTCTAACTGTTGGTCGTCAAATTAGAAAAAATTTAAACAACATCAGCGAGATACAGATTCAAGGGCATGCCGACCCCACTCCCCCCGATTTTGAACAATCAAACTTACATCTCGCAGCAAAACGGGCGATTTCAGTATTTAGATTTCTGCAGTATAAAATCCATATAGATCCTGCGACCCATCTCATGTCAGCTACCTCTTTTGGTGAGTATAAACCTGTTCAGCGCTCTGATCGAGATAGCACATACACACCAGAGAAGCTCAAAATGCACAACAAAACCAGAGATATGAAAGCCAAGAATCGTCGTATGGAAATTTTGCTATTTTATCGGAATGATCAGACAGAATAACAGAAGGATAGTTGGTTATGTACATGAGACTGCTTATCACCCTACTCCTCGGCAGCCTTCTTATCACTGCAAATAGCACTGCGGAAGATGCACTCGGCGATGTTCGCATCATGGAAGGAATTGTGCAACAGCGTCCTCCGAATACCCGACAGACAATCGGAAAAAGGTACGTCTGGAATTTTAAGGGAAAATCTTATACCGTGCTAATGACAATCGACATCGAAAGGTATAATTCCTACGATGGTAAAGAACGTTACGATATTCCCCAATTAGTTGAAGAAGGAAGAACAACGATAGGAAACCTCACGCGTGAATTTCAGAACGTTTTCAAACGGCATCGCGAGTGGTCAAAACAGGAACGTATCGACTTTGTCCTGAGTTTCGTCCAATCCTTACCATACACGTTTGATGACGTAACCACAGGTTACGATGAATTCAGACGCTACGCTGTTGAAACCTTGATTGATGGCGGAGGCGATTGCGAAGACACCACTATCTTGGTTGCGGCAATCCTACGCGGCTTAGGCGAGAAGACAGTACTCATCTTCACACCCGGACACATCGCGCTCGGAGTCAGTGGCGACTTCACGGGTGCTTCGGTCACCCACAATGGCACGAAATATTACTACTGTGAAACCACTGGAACAGGCTGGACTGTTGGTGCACTGCCTACATCCTCCGGCATAACCGTGACCGACATCGTTCCATTAGTTCCATCGAAAATAAGATCTGCACCGGAACCAGACAGAGTAACAACCCCTGAACCTACCCCTCGCAAACCGTCACCAGAAATAACAATTCCGACGCCGCAAACACCCCCAATAAAAACAACACCTGAAGCAACCAAACCTGAAACTCAAACAGACACTGAGTCAAACAGCACCCTCGGCACAGCGATCATTCTTCTTTTTATCCTCATCGGATTCGGCATTCCTACGGTATATTTCCTGTACCGAGCCTTTAAAGAACAACGTGAATATTAGTGCTAATTCCCTAATTTTTTAGTGTTGTTATATTTGACAAAAGTTAGCGTCATAATCATGCTTATTGAGAAGTATTCATAAATACACAGACGTTTTCTTCAATCGGCACATAAGGGTGTTGCTTCGCTCTACCTGATGGACAATAATGTTTGTGACAAAAACTTTACACACCCCTTGTATACCACAAGTGAATGTGGTATAATAATGTAAGAATTACGCATCTTACAAATGTGTTATAGCATCACTTACATTTTTAATGAAAAATTAAATTTAACGCAACACTTATGCCTTACATCATTTCTTATATCCTTATTATAACGCTTATTCTCAGTTGTTTACCCGTATCTGCAGATAGCACGGACATCCATGAAAATGCAGGCACTCGTGCTATGACATTTCTCAAAATAGGTGTTGGTGCTAAGGCAATGGGAATGGCAGAATCACAAGTCGCTGCAACCGATGATCTTTACGCTTCATATTGGAATCCTGCAGGTCTCTCAAGACTACAAAAACCGCAACTTGCATTAATGCACAACGAATGGTTCGCGGAAATAAATCACGAATTTGTCGGGTTCGCGCTGCCAATTCAGAATAATAACATTGTTGGTGTAAGCGCGAATTTTTTATCCTTCGGTGAATTACAGGGGCGTGATCAAGAGGGAAATGAAACTACCATATTCCGTCCATACAATTTGGTTGTAATACTATCGTATGCACGACGTATTGGTAAGCCATTCGCTTTGGGTGTGAACGCAAAATTTCTACATGAACAGATTGCTGACGAAAGTGGTAGTGGAGTTGCTTTTGATCTCGGTGGGTTGTACACTTTTTCGGATATTCCACTTTCTTTTGGCTTCAATGCACAACACATAGGACCACGAGTCAAGTATATAGAGGATGCATTTGAACTCCCATTTACCTTCAGAATTGGGTCAGCATATAGACTCTGGAACGATACTCTTACACTAACGATGGACTTCATTCGACCAACTGACAATGATAACACTTTTGCGGCTGGCATAGGTTATACGATTGGTAACGTTTTACAACTTCGGACTGGATATAAACACAAAATCGGTGGAAACGATTTAGGTGTAATCTCAGGACTCGCTGGAGGTTTCGGCTTGACGCTCCGGCGGTTCCAATTTGATTACGCACTTGTGCCTTTCGGTGATTTAGGATTGACACACCGATTTTCTTTGATTGCTGATTTTTAGTAACAGTGTGATTTTGTATAGTATTATTTAGAGGCAGCCCCAATAAACGCCTTAAATAATTTCTGTCTGTGTTCACAAAATTTTTCTGTTTCGGTCATCCGCTCAGGGTGATATTGCACTCCTACCACAAAAGGTTTTGTAGGGTCTTCTATCGCCTCAACAATTCCATCTTCTGAACGTGCTGCCACAACAAATCCGTTACCAATATCATCCACTGCTTGATGATGTGCCGAATTTACGACGTCTACACTTTCACCAATTATCTTGCCAAGTTTGCACTCAGGTTCAAGTTTGATTTTATGCTGAGCATCTTGCCCTTTTACCTGATGTGTGAGTGCCTTCTTTGGATATTCCGATTTAATATCTTGATAAAGACTTCCACCCATTGCAACGCTCATCACTTGTATCCCGCAACAAATCCCTAAAACAGGCGTGTCCCTTTCGAATGCCTCCTTGAATAGCGATATTTCTAATTCATCGCGATCCTCGTCAACGAACTTTAGTTTTGGATGCCATTCTTGATTGAAATGTTTTGGATGGATATCACCACCCCCCGGTAGCACAAGCCCATCAATCTCAGTAATGAATTCCTCTATAGTTTGCTCACCTCTGATCAAAAACTGAACTACTCCTCCATACTCCTCAATTGCTTTCTCATAGTTTCTAAAGTTACGTATCGCTGTTGAGTCAACCGCAGGTATTCCAATAATAGGTGACATGTCTAACCTTTCCTTTCATTTTACCCGAAGTATACAAGAACAAATTGATTAATTCACATTTTAAAGTATACTCCATGCAGGTAGGAATAACAAGCCAATCCGGAAACTAATAATCCTAATTTTTCCAGAGCCATTCAATTGTCTGGTAGTTCTCACCTGATGCTCAAATCTCTCTTCTGTCCGAGCGATCTCCGAATCGCGACCCTCTCTAAAATGTCCTGAAAACTTGAAAACTGAATGGCCCTATAATTTTTCAACTTGATATCTACAAGTAATTGTAGTATAATTAAAGTGGGAGTATATTGAAGAGGAGGCGAATATTTGCAATGGCATACATAATTTGTGAACCGTGTATTGACGTTAAGGACACCGCATGTGTTGTGGTTTGTCCTGTTGACTGCATACATACCGTTGAAGGTGAAAAACAACTCTACATTGATCCAAACGTGTGTATTGACTGTGCAGCATGTGTACCTGTGTGTCCGGTAGAAGCGATCTATATGCAAAGCGATGTCCCAAGCCAATGGGAATCGTTTATTGATATAAACAGTAAATTCTTTGAGACGTTCGTTTATCCCGAAGCTGCTGATGGGGATGCTGACGATACAGGAAAATCGAAGAAGAAAGAACAGGGAGTTCCTGAAGAATTTGTGCAGCTACCAGATGCTGTCGGATCATCACTACGTCAACCTTTTGGTTTAATAGCAATGCTCGGACAACCTATCCTTGGAGCATTTTCAGCTAAATTTAAAGCACAGTTAGAAGAAATGGCAGGAAACACTTGGGTTTTCAGTGCTGCGGTTTCAACAGGAATTAACAGTTTAATCAATTTGATACTTTATCCGCTCGTGCTTTTTTTCATCAAGACGCAAGGGCAAAATGTTAGTGTTTTTACCCCTGAAGTTAATCTGATGATCTTTTTGGGGATTGTCATTGCTATTGCTGAAGGTATATTCCGTTTTAAGGATGAACTCACTTCAACTCCCGATGATGAGCAGCCTCGCTATGGTGCATCGTTCTACGGATGGATTCCCTCACTCTTCGTTACGCCAATTCTCAAAGCGATGCGTTCTATTTTGGTTTCCGCTCCTGCGGCACCTCGAACAACAATGCCTGGTGCTATCCAAACCGAGGGCGCAATTTACACTGACGATATAAAGGAACGGTACCGTCGTTACGGAATGATCAACCGAGTCTTAGAGTTGGCGGATCACTATAAGATAGAAATTGAGTTTCCACGGTGGGTACCCAATTCTGCAGCCAAAGAGACATACGACCTACCAGATAGAATGCCACATTACGACTATGAAGTTTATCTCAGTTCTCCTTATGCTTCAGTAGATGCTTCCCCCTCACTAGCGAGTGTTTTGACCGTGCAAACGCATCTTCCAAGAGATGTTGAGAAACCACGAGAATTTGCCGATCCGAGATTTGAGAAGGTCGTTGGACGTACCAGTTCATTTCCTGATGGATTCAGAAACATCTTTCCTATTCCAGGGCAGCCAGAGGATTTCCATGCAAAGTATCGGAATAGAGTGCTGGAAATTGTCGTGCCAAAGGCAGGAACGTATGATGAACTTGCGTTAGAACTTCCTGTTCACTATGCAAAACTTAAGGGATAAAGAGAAACTTGTCGCTTGGGACAAAGAACACCTCTGGCATCCTTTCACACAGATGCGTGATTGGCTAACAGAAGATCCCATTATATTTGAACGTGGCGAAGGGGTTTACCTGATTGATATTGATGGTAATCGATATATTGACGGGATCGCCTCCATGTGGACGAATGTTCACGGACACAATCACCCGAATCTAAACACTGCCCTAAAAAACCAGTTAGATAAGGTTGCACATTCCACACTTCTCGGTTACAGCAATATACCAGCCATTCAACTTGCCCAAAAACTGGCTGAAATCACCCCCATTGGTCTCAATAAGGTTTTCTACTCAGATAACGGTTCAACTGCTGTTGAAATCGCACTTAAGATGGCGTTTCAGTACTGGCAGTATAAAGAACAACCGCAACGTAATCTATTTGTTCACTTTGATAAAGCCTACCACGGAGACACAGTTGGTGCTATGAGCGTAGGTGGTATTGAGAGTTTTCATAGCACCTTTAATTCCCTTCTTTTTAAAAGTATCTGCGTTTCCGCTACCGAAACCTATCGATCCGCTAAGTCTAAAAACGCAACTCAAAACGATTCCGCTGAGGGAATAAAGACTCGTTGGCTCAATGCAATAGAACGTGTATTCTCCGAACACCCAGGACAAATAGCTGGTATCATTTTGGAACCGTTAATACAAGGTGCGGGTGGAATGATAATCTCACCGAAAGGATTTTTGAAGGAACTCGCCGCATTAGCAAAACGGCAGGGAACCCTCCTGATCGTAGATGAAGTGATGACTGGGTTTGGACGCACAGGAAAAATGTGGGCATGCGAACATGAAAATGTTTCACCTGACCTTTTATGTGCGGCAAAAGGACTCGCAGCCGGTTATCTACCACTCGCTGCGACATTAACCACCGACGCGATCTATAACGCCTTTCTTGGAGAATATTCCGACCTAAAAACCTTTTTCCACGGACACACTTTCACTGGAAATCCGTTAGCATGCGCCGTTGCGTTAGAAAATATTGCAATTTTTGAACGAGAACGCCTCCTCGACCGTCTTCAAACAACAATTGCACATTTCAAAAATCGTCTTAAGGAATTCTATGTGCTCCCACACGTAGGTGATGTTCGAGTCTGCGGTATGGCTGCAGGCATAGAATTAATGAAAAACCCTGATACCCACACCCCTTATCCATTTGAAGAAAAGGTCGGTATCAGGGTTTGTGAAGCTGCACTCACTCAAGGTGCAATACTCCGCCCGCTTGTCAACACCATCGTCTTGATGCCACCATTACAAATATCAATATCTGAATTGGATTCCCTCCTTGATATAACTTACCGTTCTATTTCTGAAGTAATACCCAATTAACTTGATTTGTAGTGCAAGGTCCCCGTGCCTCACAATGCCGATTTTATCTCAAGACTTGGTATTACAATAAAAAAAGTAGGGCGGGTTATAATTAACCCGCCCTACAAATAGTTGCTACAATCCGTAATGTTAGAAACTTTCGCGACCTGTTGCAACATTCTGTGCTCTATCGGTCACACGAATTGTAATGCTATGTGCACCTTCAGGTAACTTACCAGTTTCCAATAGCAGTTGCTCTTCTTTAGAGTCAAAGATACCGTCGTCAGGGAAAATAACTTTCCACTTTTCGTCGTTATCAATTTTGTATACTGCTTTTTCGACAGTGTTCATCATATCTGAGACGTCACAAGTTATTTCGTATGTTCCATCATCTTTTTGATCTACATGGATTTCACCGACATCAGGATCGGTATTATCCACATTAACCGGTGAACTGACTTTTTCAGATGATTTTTCCCATCCTACTGGATTGCTCAACTTGTCAGTTGCGACAACCTTTACTTCGTATCTACCATCAGCGATAGAGGTGATATCCCAAGCATAACTGGGACTGGAAAGTTCCTTTTTAAGGAGTTGCCAATTATCTTCATCGACCATTTTATAGTAAACGGTAAACTGTAATGTGTCCTTGTTAGCATCTTCCACCTTCCACTCAATTTTCCAACTTTTTGCAGAAGAAGGTGCGGAGGATCCTCTACTTGAACTACTTGGTGAAGGAGGTCCAGCAGGCGGACGTGGTGAACTACTACGTCTTGCACCAATACTGATACTGGTAATTTTCGGTTTAACATTTGTCTGTGCTGAGGCAAGTGTAACCTTTTTCAGAACAGCTGTTTCCATTGGGTCAGTAGTAGTGAATTTCGCGCGCCACTGGATGTACTGTCCATCCGCATTCGGAATTTGCGAACCTTCTGGAGTAGTTAATTCCTCTGACCATTTGTTCCACGTATCATCCGGTTTACGAGTGTTGCCCGAACGTGTAGCAAAGGTGATTGAAGTACCCTCTTTTACTTCAGTTTCCCACGAGAGTTTACCCCATCGCGACAAACTTTGTGCGTTGTGGACTGAGGATTCAAGTGTGCCTTCCTCAACACGCGAGGATGTAAGTGTGAAGAGTTTTCCGGGGTTGCCAACACCAAGGATAGTTTTCATGTTATCCACATGCTTGCTCTGGTGTATCGCTATTATATCCTTTCCTGAAGATTTACCGACAGCTGCATAATCACCAGTTTCTGGATTTACACGATATAATTTTCCATTACTTCCGGTTCCAACTAAAATTTGTTTATCATTTTCCAAAACGATGGCTGAGATGAGCGGTTCTGGAGAACTCCACACCAATGCCGTAGTTCCATCGGGATGTAACTTATAAATGTAAGATTTGTTTTCCTTCGGTGGACCGCTACCTGGTGCCTGCGGTGCAGGAACAGCAGGACCTTTGCTTTGACGACTACTGCCTCTGTCCATCGGAACTGACGTAACCGCCGAGGCATAGACATTTCCGTCACTATCCATAACCAAGTCACGGATCTCTTTTTCTTTGGCTTGGTAAATCACATTTGCAGTGCCATCGTTCATGATCTTATAGATAATTCCGTTACCACTACTGCCAGCATAAAACCCACCATCAAATGCAACTAAAGATGATATGTTTTTTTCTTCTGTATCAAAGAAAACACTGGATTCACCATCAGGTGTGATTTTGTAAATTTTACCCTCAGTTCCTGTAGCTGCATAAAGATTCCCATCGGCGTCCAGATGCATTGCCCACACATACTTGTCACCTTCACTTAGAATGGTTTCAGGTGGTGTTTTTTCATCTGTAATTTTATAGACCAAACCGTCGGGTCCTGTACCAGCATACAGCGTATCATCTGCTCCAACGATGAGACTGAAAATAGTAACCTCAGGTGAATCGTAATAGAGCTCAGACGTCTTACCATCTGCACTAATTTTGTAGATTTTGCCTTCGTTGCCTGTCCCAGCATAGATATTCCCCTCAGAATCTTCAGCGAGTGCCCACACCTGAGCCTCTTTAACTTCTGAGAAGTCTTCTATTTTGAGAGATAACTTAGCATCTCCTTGGCTTGAAACTGAAATATTTTTGATCTCACCTGCTTCAAAATCCGAACTACGATGTTGTTCCCACAACGACGTTGTCACGGCTGAAGCGAGGCTTACGAAAATCAAGGTTGTTGCCATTAGGCTGCAAAAGGAAAAGAAACGGCGCATAAAACATATCCTCCTGTTAATTGCGCAAAATTGTTAAAGAAAAAATAAGAAAATCCTGACTGGGTTATGGTGCATTTCTATCAACGGCAATCGGCATTACAGCACTTCCACTAATGATGTAGTCTGTCTCAACCTTGTTAGTGTGTAAGCTTGTGCCACGTGTATATCCTCTTTCTCCTAATCGCGTAGCAGTATTCATTACAGACATTACTGAAATAGGCAGATCAGAGAATTCCTCACCCTGAACAGTCAGTCCCGATTGTGGGCCAGAGAGTTCCATGATAATATTGGTGTTAGGTTCGATGCGTTCCAATAATTTCACCAGTTGATTGATATTTCTTGGACTAAAGACACCTGGTGCACGAGAACGCTGCCGACTTTGATATGATCCTGAATTCATCGCGCGAAGCGAAATAACCCCATCAGGTGTATCCTTCGGAATTGTAATTGTCCCAGTCAAAGTTATCGGTTGTTCAAGATACGGACGCAAAGTTAACGTCATTTTTACTTCTTCACCCGGACGATATACATTTTTATCAAGTCGAGTTGTTAGTATCTGGGCAGTCCTTCGTTTATCCTCAATTTTCACATCAAGGTTTACAGACTCGATTTTGACTTTGGCATAAGGATTGACTATCAAGTCCAGCATAGGGTTACTAACTATCCGCATGACATTAATTCCCGGAGATCCACTTGAAGAAAATATGTTTTTTATGACAATTTCCTGAGTATCTAAGTCTGGGTGATCCTTTAGGGTAATGGTTGCCTTTGCATTAACAGTATGGTCATTCCCATAGAATTCCATCGCATCTATTATATTTGCAATGCTAAGTCCCGCGTATAACCCTGAAATGGTCTGATCGCGAATTACCTCATAGTACACATCATGCTGTTTCATATCGGTTGTTTGGACTTTTGCCGTCACCGGAATATAGTGATGTGTGTTCGGAAGTTTCTTAATCAGTCCAGCAATTGCAGGGTCTCGATCTTGCACCAAAGTACCAATCGGTTGTGTTGGGGATGCTATCTTGGTTGACCGAAATGTACTGGGATTAATATAATGCACATAACCACCAGAGATCGGTAGGTTAACATTGCCTTCGCCAGAGGCTGAGTGTCCATACGCCAGTAATTCATTTCCGTTGACGTAAGTGATAGTTCCATAACCGAAAAGGGAATAATCACCGCGTACGTACTCCGTGCCAATTACCTGTCCCTTTTCTACAGGTGATTTTTTAACATTACCTCCCCCTCCAGCTGACTGAACAGGGACCATGTTCCACCTATCAAAAATCGGTTTAAGAATCTGCATTGTTGCTGCATCAAGTCTTGGGAGAGCAACAGGTATTGCCAACCGCAATGAATTTTCTTGTATGTTCAGCCTGGAATTTGGTGTCCGAGTACTATTATCAAAAGGGTTTTGACGTAGGCTTTTATTCCCTTCTGGAATAAGAGAAGGAACCATATTAAGACCTTCCGAAACATATTCCGAGCCGAGATCAAGGAATTTAGCACCTGCATATCTTAGGTTGGGTTCCATACCGCGAGCCGCGACTTTCACCATTTGTTTAATTGGTGTTATCCCAAAAAGATTGGCATGTTCACGTTGGTTGAAGAAACCAAGTGAAAGTGCCCCTATGAGCCTGCCATCAATGTAAATTGGGCTGCCACTCATTCCTCCAGCAACACCAGTACGTTTGAAGTTTTCGCTAGTTCCTTTTGCCCATACCACAGGCCAACCAGGGGAAAAGTCGTACTCAATACTCACAACTTCAAGATCAAATTCCTCAACCGTTGTTCCAAAAAATACTGTGTAACCTTTTCCTTTCATGCCCGGTTTCACTTCAGACAACGGCATAAATTCTCCGACGTCCCATTTAATTTGTGCATTAACTTGGATAGTAATTAGGCAAAATACCACAAGTGCACAAAGCAAAACTTTTTTCACTACGTTACTCCTCTCTGATTTTACAAGATTGATTATCGTGTATGACAAGAACAAAGTTTTTTTACAGAAAACTGAATTATATCTCAAAAGTGAAAATATATACATTTATTACCACACCACAAATTAGTTAATGTTTCAAAATCAGTTTAATTTGCTATTGATTTAAAATACCATGCTATTCTGAATCATGTCAACCTAAAAATATATTTATCTCTGATGAATAATCCAATGTAGAATGTCAACCTGAACATAACTGGAAATTAGGCAAATATCCTTCAGTTGTCTATAGTTGACAGAGACATTCAATGGTGTAACAAGAAAAACGTATTTCTTTTTCATTTACCTATCAACAATTATAGCATTATTGTCTTGGGTTTGCAACTTATTTAATCTGTAAATGTGTAAATGTGTATTTACTTTCACTCGTCTGATAAAATTCGTAATAATGATCGTCCGTTAGAAATTGATTTTCACTTGACTTACTTCTATGTATAGACTAAAATAGAGGAAATTAGAAATGTATCGGGACAACAAATGACAAGTTCTGCTTACATCCTTTCAATTGATCAAGGGACCACCGGTTCTATGATATTGCTTGTAGATGTGCATGGCAACATTGTATCACAAGCGTATCGGGAATTCGCTCAACATTACCCGCGCCCGGGATGGGTGGAACACGATCCTGAAGATATTTGGACTGCAACACAAAACGCAATAACGGAAGTGTTACATCACACTGACCTCAAAAGTAGCATCGCTGCGATTGGGATTACCAATCAACGCGAAACCACTGTTGTATGGGATCGAAAGACTGGAAAACCGATCTACCCCGCGATTGTGTGGCAATGTCGCCGTACCGCCAACGTTTGTACTGACCTCAAGGCACAAGAGGATATATCAGCACAGGTAAAAGTCAAAACCGGACTTGTGATTGATCCCTATTTTTCTGGAACAAAAGTGGCATGGATTCTGGACAACGTGAGCGGTGCACGCGAAAAGGCAGAACAAGGTGAACTTGCTTTCGGTACTATTGATACTTGGCTTCTTTGGAAATTTACAAATGGTGCTGTTCATAAAACAGATTATACAAACGCTTCGCGAACATTGCTCTTTAATATAGATACACTTACCTGGGACGATCAACTTTTAGAGATTTTTAATATTCCAAAGGATATTTTGCCTGAAGTCTGTCCATCTGCAAGCATTTTTGGAAGCGCGAAAATTCCTATATTGGACGGAATCCCGATTGCTGGAATTGCTGGTGACCAGCAATCTGCATTATTTGGACAACTCTGCTGGCAACCTGGGATGGCGAAGAATACCTATGGCACAGGATGTTTTCTCATGCTAAACACTGGAACGAAAAGAGTAGAGTCAAAAGCAGGTTTGTTGACAACACTTGCTTGTAGCCTCAATGAAAAACCTGTGTATGCGTTAGAAGGAAGTGTCTTTATTGCTGGAGCAGCTGTACAATGGTTAAGAGATGGTATACAAATAATTGAATCTGCTGAAGAAACAGAGGTTATTGCCAACCGCGTAAATGATTCCGCAGGGGTTGTTGTCGTGCCAGCATTCACAGGACTCGGTGCACCTTATTGGGATGCTGATGCCAGAGGTGCAATCTTCGGATTAACGCGCGGTACTACTCGTGAGCATATTGTACGTGCTACACTGGAATCAATTGCCTATCAATCTGCCGATGTCGTCACAGCGATGATGGCAGATGCAAGCACACCGCTTGAACGGTTGCGCGTTGATGGTGGCGCAGTGGCAAATAATTTCTTGATGCAGTTCCAAGCAGATATTTTAGGAATAGATGTAGAACGTCCGAAACGGATTGAAACGACTGCTCTTGGTGCCGCTTACCTCGCGGGTATTACGACCGGTGTATGGCAGGATCCTGATGAACTTGAGAATCACCGAGAAATTGATTGCGTTTTTTCACCAAAGATGGATACCCACCAACGTCAAAAGAAACTTGCAAACTGGCGTGATGCAATTCAAAGGTTAAGCAGTGCTGCAAGCGGAGAATAGCGATGCGTCTGCAGTGGAAATACTCCTTGATAATCAACTTAACGGTTATTGCCGTACTTGTTGCTTTCTACTACTTTGACACTATTTGGATGCGGAGAGAGATGAATGCCCTGCACGCGTTAGGAGCAGAGCAAGGTGCAACACTAAAAATAATCGCAGAGAAGACTATAATGGATGCTGTCGTTACCGAACTTACTACATCACAAGCATTCAATTCCAAACGGATTGACCAGATTTTCTCTAAACTTAAGAGAGATGCTCCTGATATGAAAGATGTTTTGGACGTGCAAGTTAGCATAGGCAATACACAAGTTCGTTCAAGTTTGGTAACATTGGAAGAACCCACGAATTTTAATTTAAGTGAGAGTGACCGTCATGAGATTGAAACAAATGGTTCAAAAATTGAAACGATAGAAGGACAAGATGCAACTTCACTCATCATAAAATACACTATTCCACCAAAGAAATTAGAACCACCGGAAATGGATCCTGAAGCCTCATCAAGTGTTGAACAAATTCCACTTGAAGTCTGGCAAGCACTGTTATCAAGTAAATTAAACTTATCACCAGGCGCAACTGTTACAAATGTGGAAGTACGACCTGAGTTGAATTAT
Source organism: Candidatus Poribacteria bacterium (assembly GCA_965237835.1). GTDB lineage: Bacteria > Poribacteria > WGA-4E > WGA-4E > WGA-3G > MSPOR6. The sequence continues at coordinate 5,901,550 of OZ250160.1, forward strand.
CAAACTGTACTAAATCAAGGTAAATTTCCATTTGACTTGTGGCGGATGTTCATTTCCAATAAAATATATATGTCACCTGATTCAACAGTGGCTATAGTTGAAGAAAAAAATCAATGGCAAATTACGGACACAGAAAATGAAAATCTGTATGATCTTTGGCAGGAGGAAGACGATTTTTGGATTCACATGGCGAATGCGAACACTGGCTACATACGAGTACTCTTTGATGTTCCATATATTGAGAAATCTATCAAGGCATCATTGTTAATGCATGGAATTTTTATAGTGATCGTTGGCGTGTTACTTGTTGTTCTAATTGATTTAATGACCAACCACTTGATTATGAAGCCTCTCACGCGTATGACTGAAATCATACAAAAAGCTGAAACCGGTAATTTTTCGTCCTTCTTGCAGCAAAATTATGCCTCTGATGAGATTAGCAAAGCAACACGCAATTTGGTGCGTATGTTTGTTCAGTTGAAAACATCGCATTCGAGAAGGATCGCGGCACTCGGTCAATTCGCAGCAGGTGTTGCACACGAAATTCGTAACCCTTTAAATTCAATCGGAATGACCGCGCAACATCTAAAAACGATATTCTCACAACCCAAGGTCAGTTCAGAAGATATTGAGGAAGCAATAGAATTATTAGACATCGTCAATGAAAAAATAGGAGATTTAAAACAGACTTCGGAACAATTTTTAACACTCAATCGACCCCAGAATCTCAACTTAGCAACGGTAAATCTCAACGAACTCTTGGATTCTGTTATAGCTGAATTTGTGCTAATAGTTGAAGAAGCAAAAGTCCAAATCATTAGGAATATTGATGCTAAACTCCCAGATGTACAGTTAGATGAAATGCTGATGCGTCAGACAATATTCAACTTCGTGCAAAATAGTATACAAGCAATGCCTAAAGGTGGGAGCATTTACCTTACAACTACATTTGAAGAGACAGAGGATATACCCTTCGTTGTACTTGAGATACGCGATACTGGTATCGGAATTCCAGAGGAAAATCAGGAAAGGATTTACGATGCATATTTCACTACAAGAGAGGATGACGGTGGCGTTGGTCTTGGCCTTGCAATTTCACACCAAATTATCACTGCCCATCAAGGCAGGGTCGAAGTGAGGAGCAAAGTTGGAATGGGAACGGCTTTTAAAATCACTTTTCCAATTAACAAAACACTGGAGATAACGTAGTTTGTGAACATTTTTCAAGGAAAATAATACCCAATTAACCCGATTTGTAGCGCGAGGTCCCCGTGCCTCGCAGCGGTGTACTATATCAAAAGACTTCTAATCAAGTTAATTTGGTATAATAGCATGTCAGTAGGAGAAATTAGAAATGCCATCAATATTAATTGTAGACGATGATCAAGCACAACTTACTATATTGCAACGTATCTTGCAACGCGAAGGATACGATGTTGATTCGGTCGAAAATAGCACTGCTGCACTTGAGAAAATTAAGGAACAGATGTTTGATCTCGTCATCAGTGACATGTGGATGTCCTCACGGTTTGAAGGACGGGACCTATTGCGTGAAATAAAAAAGATTGATCCGAGTTTACCTGTGTTGATAATCACTGCTTTCGCAGAACTTAATGATGCTGTAAATCTTGTTGCACATGAGGGCGCATTCTACTATCTTGAAAAACCAATTCAGATTGATGTACTTAAGCGAGAAGTAAATCGGGCATTACAATCTCGTGGCGTTCTAATTGAAGGTGAGCCTGATTCAGACGACACTCCCCCAGAGATTCAGATTGATTATATCATTGGTGAAAGTGAAAAAATGCAACAACTCTTCAAAAATATGTCCAGAGTCATCCATCGTGGTGTCAGACAGGTGCTGATTACGGGAGAAACGGGGAGCGGTAAAAGCCTTGTTGCACGCGCACTTCACGAATATGGATCACGCAAAGATTGTCCATTTGTGTCAATAAATTGTGGGGCAATTGCTGAGACCTTAATTGAGAGCGAACTATTTGGACATGAAAAAGGAGCTTTTACAGACGCAGTTCAGCAGAAGAAAGGCATTTTTGAAACTGCAGATACCGGCATACTTTTCTTGGATGAAATCGGGGATATTTCTATTCAAATGCAAAGTGCTTTGCTGCATGTATTGGAAAAACATGAGATACGGAGGGTTGGTGGATCTAAAAATATTAAAGTTGATGTATGTGTGATTGCAGCTACACACAAGAATCTGGCTCAAGATGTAAAAGATGGCACCTTCCGCTCCGACCTCTACTTCAGATTGAACGTCATCCCACTGCATGTCCCGCCTCTAAGTGAACGTGTTGAGGATATTCCCTTACTCGTGAATTTTATGATTAAAAAGTTCCGTGACAAATATGTTGATGCTGTACCAAAGCAGGTCACATCTCGTGCTATGTCTGCTCTGTGCCGCTATAATTGGCCCGGGAATGTACGTCAATTGGAAAATTACCTGCATCGTATCTATGTTTTGTCAGAAAGCACCTCTATTGATTTAGACGAACTGCCTCCAGAAATATTAGATACATCACTACCATCTACAGATCTTGAGATTGACATCCCAGAGGGCGGGGTTTCGTTGGAAGAAATTGACAAGAAATATGTGTATGCAGCTTTGGCAAAAACGAACGGCACACAAACCAAGGCGGCGGAATTGTTGGGTATTTCCCGTCGTCAACTCCAGCACCGCATGCAGAGTTATGGATTGCAAAGTCAAGATTTCAAAGATGATGAATAGTTGTGATTTTTCGGAATTTAATTTGACAAAAACAAAATTCGCGTGTATAAATGGTATTGTTACGTCATGCCTCCTGTTATTGTCGTCCTTAAAGGAAGACATGAAAGGTTTACAAAACGGAAAGTTTGAGAAGTTTCTGAGGACACATAAATATTAACCACTAATTTAGAACTTATACCAAATTAACGGGATTTATCTCATTTTTCTTGGTATTAGGTGCGGTTAGAAACCGCACCTACCGAGTGGGATTAAGTTAATTTGGTATTAGAACAACGGAGGTTAAGATATGTCATTCGTGATAGACCCCGCCCTGAAGGGCGAGGCTTCCGCAAGTTTATGCGAAAGCTTTCGTGGTATCAACAAGGGTTGCTTTCTTGCGAAAGTCTTACACCCTCTCCTCCAAAGGTTGCTATCCCAACCTTGAGTAGTAAAAATATGATGCTCCAAGATTCGCCATGACGCGTCTTTCTTGGTTTATGAAATGCCACAAATGCAAGTTTTTGAATTAGCAGTAAAAATGTTCCGTTGAAGCGTCCTGTCTGATATTAATTATATCACATTTTTTTGACGAAAGTCAAGTTTTTTCAACAATAGAGGTCTTAGCCGCTACTACATCCCCGCCTTGAAAGGCGAGGTTTTGTAGCGGAAGAGCGGAAGATTTGATAAAAAAACATTGGCATTGGACATTCCTTACCCTTGGACTAATAATCTTCCTTGGTTTTCTCGTGTCTACACAACTGAACGCACCAAAAACAGTGCCAAAAAATGACAACGAGGTTCCAAAGGCGGTCATAACCGAGATAGGTGGCAAGACAGCACATCCGGGTTCAGACGCAGATTCTGATTCGTTAGACCCTTGGGAGACCTGGGCACATAATCAATCACATATCATCGCAACACTTTCCGAAAAAAACAGTGACGGTGACTGGACGTATGAAGAATCCTATCAGGATACTATTGCCAGACTCACCGCGCTTGCAGCTGAGTTGAAAAAAACACAGGATAAACCGCCTCCCTTGGATACTAATCCCAAAGTTGAATTTGGCATCATTCCGCCTAAAAAATATGAGGGGCCCCAAACGGTGGCGGGACTTACCGAAGAATTTGGCGATCTTATTAGCGGATACGTTGCAAGTAGAAGTTCTGATGTGGAGGCAGCATACCCCGCGGAAGCGTGGATACAAATGCTTCTTAATAAAGGCGTCCCTATCATAACAAGATCTGATATGTCAGGCTATTTTAATAACAGAGGTTTTCTATTTCTTGCTTCCCAGAATCCTGAATACATGGAAGATCTTGCACATTCTCACGGCTATCCCACAGAATCTTGGGAAACGTTTGAAGAGGCATACATTGATCACATGATTTGGCGAATTCAAACCACTGAAGCAGCCGCTGAGGATCCTAATATTGCGGGAGGCATGATTTACGGATATAACTTCTACCCCACCTACGCGAATAAAAAAACATTGTACGTGGAAAGGCGAACGACTGGTGCAACGACCTTCGGTGACGAGATCTCTAACAAGCAATTGTTCAATCTTATCTTTAGAGGTATTGACCCCGAAGGTTTTGAGGTCATCTACCTGGACTCGGAATGGGGACTACTGCCCGACAAACCACCACCGATTACCCAAGAAGAATTTATCAACGCGAGTCTTGATCAATGGTTGACATCCACCGAAGATAAGGATTCGGCGTGGGTGCCACCCATGCTAGAGTTGCCAGATTAAAACATGGGCATCAAAAAACTACTGTCGCACATTCAAAATGTTTTGACACCCTCCCGATGCGCGTTTTTTCTGTTCGGATGCAGTATTCTGTTTTTGGCGTTCTGGATCCGTATCCAAGGTGCGGATCGCATTCCAGATAGGCAGTTTACCGATACCGATGGCTATTACTTCTACAAGCAAGCACAACTCATATCAGAACACGGTGTCCTTCCAGACCGAGATATGTCCCGTTGGGTACCGCTTGGTCGTGATCTAAAGCAGACACTTCCCTTCTATGCCTATGTACTTGCGTATTCATATAAATTAATTGCGATCTGTTTCCCGAAAATCTCCTTGTATCAGGTTTGTCTCTATATGCCGACAGTCTGTTTTGTGATGGGGCTCGGTGTGTTGATGCTTTTTCTTTATCACAGCTTCGGTGTTTCTTTTTCGGGCATCGTGGGGGTTTTGTTAGCAACGCTCCCTGGTTGTATTGACCGCTGCGCAGTAGGGTTTGGTGATCGCGACAGTTGGTGCCTGATGATAGGCATTCTTGCAATTACTACTTATCTCTGGGCACAACAAACACAACACCCTCGTCGTAGACTATTTTTTACTCTTGCTAGTAGTCTCAGTGTATGCGTTGGCGGGCTATCCTGGGAGGGTTTCGGTGTTTTTCTCATCGTGATTCTGAGTGTTGAACTTTGGCGGTTTTTAACTTCTGAAACAGAAGAAAGGATCGGTTTATATTTGCTCTGGACGTTGATCTTCGTGACGACGCTGTATTTTGTCTCACCTGTCTATCACAGTGGAAAGTCGTTTGCAACACACGCCGCGAGTGGGAAGTTGTTTGCAACACCCGTCGCGAGTTTTATGTTAATGCCTGCACTCGTACTTTTGGCGATGCGTGGGTGTCGGTATCTGCTGCTCATGAAAACACCTTTTTCTAAAGGCCTCTTACGTCATGCGCGCAGCATCGCCCTCATTTTGACAGGTATCACACTCACGCTTGCATTCTACGCTGTATTGGGAGGGCTAAATAAACTTGACAACATAACGGCATCATTTAGTCAAAACAGACTCATGCAAACCATTGGGGAATTGCGAAACCCAGGTTACAGTTTTTGGATTCTTAAATTTGGTGGAGTTTTTGTGTGTGGTAGCATCGGGTTTTTGCTCATAGGGATGCACCCGCGGAATAGATTTGGACATTTCCTTTTTGCTGTCCCTCTAATCCTTTTTATCCTCACAACTTTTTTCCGAGAACCAATTGATTTACTCTTTGCGATCCTTTTTAATGCAACGCTTGACAATTCCATTTTTTTTGCCGCTATCGCGGGGGTTGTTATCGGTTTTGTTATACAAGCGTGGCAACGCAAGACGCATTCGCCAAATGATATCCTTTACGTCGCTTTTAGCACATGGTTTTTCTGCTGGGTTGCACTTGCGCGTGACGCAGAACGATACGACTTTTTTATCGGAGTTGCCATCGCCTTCTTTACCGCTTTGGTTATACACACATTTGCCAAGACATTCCAAGAGCAAATAACACGTTTTCGGTTTACACCTACATTACTAAAAACACCACGATTACAGTCCATTTTCACAATCAGCATCGCGTGTGTTCTGCTATCACTTTTTTTGTTCTGGGCTCCTGCTGGTGCACATACAAACCTTTCACTCTATGCTGCTGAAGAGTTACGAAAACCTCTCCCTGGAGATGGACCTATGGCGGCACCAATCAAGTGGATGGCGAAAAAACTTGAAAAGAACGATGTGCTCGCTGCAAACTGGGAATACGGAAATCAACTGAATGTGCTGGGCGGTGTCAAAACTATTATTGGTCCCGACCACTACATTCCACACTGGATATATCTTTTTTTTAGACATGTCTACGCCGCCCAATCTGAGCAAGAAGCATTAGAATTTCTTTACACGCACGAAGTCACACACCTGATGTTTACGAAAAGGGATATTCTCTTCACTGGTACATTTTCATATCTCGGCAGTGATATGCATAGAGACCGACGGTTTTTACCAAGCCCCTTACGTTTTATAAAAACGGAAAATGGAAAACCAAAACGACTCTTTAACCCAGATAATACCCCGTTTTACCATATAGATGCCTCCCTTGGTGAAGCACCCTTTACCCTCATAGCACACAAAAAAGATGGTCAAAAAGTAGTGCTTCCCTACGTCGCGTTCCTAGGTTCCGAGCGCACAGAGAAATCCCCGGACACGCTGGATACAGAAAAAAATGGGGGTGCCATCCTCTATTTCGATTCCACACAACATCTACGCAAAGCATATTTTTTGAATTCTATCGGTTGGAACAGTCTCATCGTTCGGTTATACATTAGAGAAGAACATTCCGAGGCATTTGAACCGATATACCCGCAGAAAGATGTGTCGTTCGCCGACATCAAAATATGGAAAATACACTACCCGCCCGATATTAAAAAGAATCCGAAATACCTTGAAACAGAACCATCCGAAGGGTATTAAAGCCTTCAGGTGTGGTATACGAAGTCAAATGAAAAAACACATAGTTCTGATAGTCATAATGTTCCTTATTGCCATCATTTCGGTGTCTATCTATACCTATAAATCAGGTAGCAGTTCTCTGGATACGCCACTATCAAGATCGCGCACCGTAGAAAAATTCCAGTGGGTAAAGCATTGGGATCAACTTGACCTCGCTGCAATCAAAAGAGACTATCAACCTTACACTCTCACTGAAATGCGCGAAATGTGGAATGAAAAGTTGATCGCTAAGTATGGTGGTCATGAGAGACTAAAACAGGCGATCGGAGATGCGGATCATGTTTATCCACAGGACAAGTACTTTGCACGCATGCTTGAATTGGGTAGACCTTTTGCCGATTTTTCGGACTATAAGAATGCCCTTACTGAGCAACGAATTTGGTTGTTTTCTACGCGGGTATATTGGGAGAGTATGAATACCTCTGAGAGAGGTGCATATCTCCAACGGCGAGGGTTGCCCCGCATGCAACATGGGCAGTGTATGAAGAAGTGCTGCTAAAAAACGATGTTGTTTACAGTATCAATTTTTGGCGTTCAAAAGAACAGGACCCTTACATGAATGGTACGCTACCGAGTTACTTTGATGAATCTTGCAAACATGGTTCAGCCAAGTAACCAGAATACTAATACCGCTGAAGATTTTGGTCAACTTCCCTTGCCCACCTATCAATCCCACCAACCACACTTAGTACTGACTTGAATCCAAGTTGTTGCAGAAGATATGCTGCATCAAGGCTCCGCATTCCGTGATGGCAGTAGACGATGATCTCATCTATCGGTGAGAGTTCACGAGACTGCCTTGGTAACTCACCGAGCGGAATTGACACTGCCCCCTCAATATGAACAAGTTGATACTCCCATTCTTCCCTGACATCAAGTAGGATAAAATCCCTGTCAGCATCTATCATCTGTTTAAGTTCATTTGGAAAAACGGTGTATTCTTCAGGGTCAAACGGTAGGATTGCCTCTTCTACGCTGGGAGCAGCCCGCGGTATCATTTTATCTCGTGATTTCATTCTGGCAGAATCCCAGATTTTGTGGAACAATTCTTTGATACGGTTAAACATTTCCTGTTCTCATCCAAAATTAAAAGATTCATCTTACTAAAATGTAATCGTCATGCCTAACGTTGGAACAATTGGAAAAAGAGGTTCTTCTCCAATATCGCAATCAATAATCGCACCTGTCCCCTCATCCCGTACTTCACTGAACGCATACTGGTCTACGTTAGTGTTGTTATACAGATTTAAGATTTGGAAATACCATGTAAGTTCCCAACGTCTATAAGGACTCCGTTTTGTGATACGAAAGTCAAGACTATGGTAAGCAGGCAATCGTTCCGAATGTGTTTCGCGAAACTGCCTGTCACAACCGACGATTGTGCCATTTGGTGACCGAACCTCTTCGTGAGTCAAAGGTGTTCTTGGGTCACCTGTGTGAAAACGCCAACTGAGATACAGATGCCACGTTGACGAAATCTGATGACTACTGCTCAAAAAGAGTGAGTGTCGACGATCATACTGTCGAAAAATGGTAATGTCTCCCGTTGTTTCTTCAGCAATACCGTAAGCGTAGCCGAGTCCCCATGTCAATCGTGATGAGATCGCTTGTGTAGCGAAAAGATCAAAACCTTTGGCATCCGCAGATTGCGGAGTAGTGAAAATCTGTGCTTGTCGTCCGAATTCTCTGAGTCTGCCCACAAGGTTATCATATTTCTTGTAGTACCCTTCGAGTCGAATCAGGAAATTGTTGCCTCGGCTATATTCACAACCGAGAATGTAATGCGTAGCCTGTTCGGCACGCCCAACGGTCTGTATGCTGTCTTCAACAGGCACTGACATCAAATCAATCGGTTGATGATAGATACCCCATGCCCCTCGAAGGACTAAGTTTTTCTTAGGACGCACTGCAAGTGCAACTCTGGGTCCAATCTCATAGTTTTGAACATCTGTATTCCGATAGTTCTGTATCACATAGCGACCACCTACATTGAGCGCGAGTTTCGGATGAATCTGCCACTCATCTTGTAGGAATATTTTGATGTCGCTCCCACTGTCGTCAATATCCGCCAGAATCTGATTATATACGTTTATCCCCGCCTGTCGTTCTTGAACGTCGTAATCATATTGCGCATTTAACCATCGCCATTCAATACCACTACGGATTGTGTGTTTCTCCAAGTAGTTGGCTGTTAATTCTACTTTTGTCCCGAAGAATTGGAAATCTCGATTGTCAAAATCAGCTTTCCCAGTTGTTCTTTCTTGACTTGATGTGCCTGCAAAAACATATACATCTGTCCAATGTAAAGAATTATATGTGCGTCGCCACTTTATCCAAGCAGTTGAGTTGTCATAACGTGAGTCTAAGTTGTTGTCCACATCATCTAAACGTATCAAGTTTTTATCCCAACCGTATATTCCATTGAGTGTAACCGTATCCTCATCTGATAAATGAAACATCATTTTCCCATAGACATCAGCATATTGCGGTTTATATTTCTCATCAATATTCATAAGAGCGAGAATCAGATCGATATATCCGCGGCGTGCTGATAGAATCCACCCGCCTTTATCAGATAGAGGACCCTCCACCATTGCTGTTGCATTGATGAGGTCTATCCCGAAATTGGCAGCAACCTTTTCGGTATTTGGTGGTTTTGTTGTAATATCAAACACACCTGACATTTTTTGTCCGTATTCCGCTGGGAATCCGCCCATCAACAGATCAGCGCGACGGATTAAACCGAGTCCGACTAATGAAACTGCCCCGCCAAAATCCTGTAAATGATACGGATTATAAAGTTCCATTCCATCCAATCTGACTGAAACACCATCTTTTTCTCCGCCTCGCACGCTAAAACGCGCGCTATAATCGGTGGCGATAACTCCCGGAAAAACATGTCCTGAACGCATTATGTCGTTGTCTATTAATGGAAACTTTTCTATCTCTTCCTTTGATAGTGAGAGTTGTGGGGTTGTTCCATCATAAATAGTAAATCGTCCAGGCGTAACAACAATCTTTTCAAGTTCTATCGGTTTTTGATTTTCTTGGGCATGAACCGAAAGAAAACTTGAAATTTGAAATATGAGAATGTGAAAAAGGAGAAACTTTATGGTATACAATCTGATACCGAACATCTTGCAGCCTCGCTGTTTTGAAAGGTTTTGCAAATTATAACATTCTTTGGAAGCAATGTCAATATGAGGATTCTATTGGGTATGTAAAGATCCTGTCAATAGAACTGTAGGCTGGGTTGCGCGCACGTGAAACAGCGGTGAATGTAGACACGTATAAAACCAGTGCGGTTAGGAATGCAGATCGCATTTGGGTGAGTACACCACAAAACCGCACCTACCATAGTTCGATTATGTTTGGCACGGTTAGGAATGCAGATCGCATTTGGGTGAGTACACCGCAAAACCGCACCTACTGGGGTTGGAAGACCACTAAGTTGACATTTATGGCTTGCTATAAATGACTCTAATGACTAATCTGGTATTTCTACTGCAGTTCCTACCTCTGCTGATGCGTAAATCCCATCCGTAATTTTCTGAACAACAAGTGCTTCTTCCAAGCCAGTTATAGGTTGTCTGTTTTCGCGGATGGCTGCCGCAAAATCAGTCAATGGGTTGCCGTGATGTGGACCTTCCGTGTCCCCAGTATCAGCAAGAGGATTTGAACTTACACCATTTTCAGCAGTGGTTTGGTTATGGATAATATTCTCAGGGTTACCGTCACCCAGTTTCAGTTTGAGAGAACCTTCAGAACCAATAATTTCCCAATCGGCGTGTGAATGCATTGTCATAAATTCACCGCGCTCAAGGGTAATCACTGTTCCACCTTCACAACGGATCAGGGCAGTATAATGCGTCTCAGCGTCAGAACCTGATGCAATATGTGATTCCAAAACAGGTGGTGCTGTCCACGTTTGCGCAAATACGGTTTGTGGTTTGAGTTCCCAACCTGTAATCCCAAGTAGGAAGTCAATGTCGTAACATCCCCAGTTTACAAGAATACCACCACCGTTGAGTGATTTTGTTAGACGCCATGCAGGTCTTGGTGAACCGGGTTGTTTGCCAGCACCGTTTATTGCCCGGCAGTGCACAGTTCGGAGTTCACCTAAACCACCTGTTGTGATGAGTTCTGTAGCAAGTCGAGCGGCTTTGTTGAAACGGTTACGCGATGAGCAACATCCCGATACTAATTCGCCTCGTGCAGCAATTAATTGATTAACCTCGTCTACGTTCATCGCAATCGGTTTCTCAATCAAGACATGCTTGCCCCTCTCAAAAGCCCGTAATGCAACTTCAGTACGATATTGCGTTGGAAATGCCAGAACGATAGCTTCAATCTCCTCGTCGTCAAGAAGATCAATGTCATTCGTATACATTTTCGGTGGGTTGAATCGTTCAGCAGCACGTTCTCTATTTGTTTCAATGAGATCCGCCGCTGCAACCAACTCAATATCAGAGGAATCTGATGCTGTACTGAGATGTCTACTTCCAATGACACCACATCCAATTACACCTACTTTTACTGGTTCCATAAAGTCTCCATTTGTGTTTTATACCCAATTAACGGGATTTGTAGTGCGAGGTCCCGTGCCTCGCACTGCTGACTTTATCAGAAAACTACGGATCAAGTTAATTTGGTATTATTTGTAAATTTGACTAAGTCATAGTTGTTATACATTTTCTGTAGGATAGTATAATTCCAACCTAATCTACATCATAACATCACTGGACGGTTGAGTCAAGGTAAAAAATATTTGAGCAGAGCCATTCAATTGTCCGGTAGTTCTCATCTGATGCTCAAGTCTCTCTTCTGTAGGAGCGATCTCCGAATCGCGATCTTCTCTAAAATGTAGTGAAAAACTTGAAAACTGAATGGCTCTGATATTTGAGAACACTTAATGCAAATTAACTTTACACAATTGTCCCAAAATTAGTTTGACATTTTTCGGAAATTTGCTATTCTAACGTGAGTTTGATAAAAACAAGATGTCGGGCTTCTCGTAGGGGCGAGGTCTTCTCGCCCGTAGGGATTAGGTTACCCAACCCCTATGAAAATGTCCATTTATGTTTAGAATTTGCTATATATCAAACTCACGTTATTCTATCAGATGAAAGACAACATGCCTGAAAAGGAAAGGAATTTGCCCATGAAAGTCACAAATATAGAACGTATTTTAGTTGATGTCCCTTTTACCTCGCGCCAGCAAGAAATTACCGTCCAAAGCGTATCCACTGTTTACAATTGGTCACTCCTTGAACTCTGTAAGGTCACAACAGATACCGGACACGTCGGGTGGGGTGAGACCGTTATCCATTATACTTACAGTCGCGTGAGCGATAATAGCGTGCAACGCGTGCTCGGACAAAGTCCTGCCGAACACATGAACGACGACTCACTCGGTGCTGGCTTGCAGATGGCACTTTTTGATGTTGTCGGTAAAATCTTGGAAGTGCCAGTTTATCGGCTGCTCGGAATGCAGTGTCGAGAGGCTGTGCCCATCTCATGGTGGTGCATTGACTCATCGCCTGAAAACTGGGCAGCAGAAGCAGCAGATGCCGTAAAGCAAGGATATACCAGCTTTAAAAACAAACCACGCCCATGGTGGGATATTATCACACAGGTGGAGGCAGTCGCTGAAGTTGTCCCTGCTGGCTTCAAACTTGACTTAGATCCGAACAGTTCTCTACGCGATGCTACTACCGCAATTCCGATATTACAAAAACTCGCCGCACATCCGAACGTAGCCATCTTTGAATCTCCAATTCCGCAGAGCGATGTTAAAGGAAACAACCAAATTCGTCAAGCGGTAGATTGCCCGATTGCGATGCACTTCGGTTCACCACCATATACCACGTGTATTCGTGAAGGTGTATGCGATGGATTTGTCATCGGTGGTGGCAAGTCTCGAACAATGTACGATGGATACCTCAGCGCAGCAGCCGATATGCCATTTTGGCTCCAAATCGTCGGTAATGGATTGACAACGACATGGGCTGCACATCTTGGCAGTGTGCTTACACATGCCACGTGGCCAGCCATCACATGTCTCAATCTTTATAGCGAACATCTACTTACGAAACCGATCCAAGTTACAGATGGTTGTCACTCGCTCCCCGATGCACCCGGATTAGGCGTTGAAGTTGACGAAGCAGCAATTGAAAAGTTCCGAGTTCCCGCAGAAAAATTAGATACTGACGGATATACAATTCACCCTCATCCGCGAATAATCAAAACTGCAGTATATCCCAATGGAAGTTGTATCCACATGGCAGGTGATGGCTTGAGTTATTTCAATGCTGGTAATGGAGATGCCTATACGGAAGGAGCACGTCTTGAGTTGACCTTTGACGATGGCACAAAAGAGTGGGAAGACCTATATGAAAAGGCACGAGAGATACCTGTTCATGCACATTGGTAAATGTTGTACCAATTTAACGTGATTGTCCTATTTTTCGGATGGTAGGTGCGGTTTTGCGGTGTACTCACCCAAATGCGATCTGCATTCCTAACCGCACCGATAGATTGGAATCAAGTTAATTTGGTATAAACTACCATTACGTAGAGTTTATGACATTTTGAAACTCATCTTATGTTGAATATAAGAGGCGCGTGAATTGCGCGAGGACAAACGCGTTTCTTGTTAATGAAAATCATCATTCAGAAATGGTATTATACCAATTCTGATAAATAACTCTAAAATCCAAAAGTTAAATAGCCTTATCAAAAATACCTTGAAAAAATTGAAAGAATATGGCATAATTCTTAAATATAGAATTTATTTTATCCCGTGTGTTGATATATTGCAGGTTGTCGCATGTAGATGTCATCGCACACCGTATAAGGAATGGATACACACTATGCCACTTGGTAGGAAAACACGTTATGGAATGGTAGGCGGTGGACCGGATGCCTTCATCGGAGCTGTGCATCGGAAAGCTGCTGCACTTGATGGTGAAATTGATCTGGTCGCTGGCGCATTTTCGTCCTCCCCGGAAAAATCACGGCAGCAAGGGAAGGAACTCTTTCTTGATGAAAACCGCGTTTACGGTTCTTATAAAGAGATGGCAGAAAAAGAGAGCCAACTCCCAGAAGGTGAACGCATTGACTTTGTTTCTATTGTCACCCCTAATCACGTACATTTTGATGTCGCAAAAACCTTCATAGAAGCAGGATTCCACGTTGTTTGCGATAAACCGATGACAACAACGGTTGAAGATGCCGAAGCACTCTGTCATCTTGTCAAATCACAGGATATTATCTTTGCGCTGACGCACAACTATACCGGCTACCCGATGGTTAAGCAGGCACGTGAACTTGTTAAAGATGGGAAACTCGGCACAATTCGCAAAATTGTGGTTGAATATCCACAAGGATGGCTCGCAACTTTTCTTGAAAATGAAGGTGCGAAGCAAGCAGTCTGGCGCACCGATCCAAAACAGGCAGGCGCATCATCTTGTATCGGAGATATAGGTTCACACGCAGAGAATCTGGCACATTACATCACTGGTCTTGCAATGGAAGAGATTTGTGCGGACATGACCACCTTTGTAGAAGGACGTCTGTTAGAGGATGATGGAAATATCTTGGTGCATTATGAAAATGGTGTCCGAGGCGTACTTTATGCATCACAAATTTCTGTAGGAGAAGAAAATAACTTACGTATCCGTGTTTACGGAACAGAGGCATCGTTAGAATGGCATCAAGAGAACCCCAATTATCTGTCCGTTCGTTTTCCTGATGGACCAGAGCATGTCTATAAACGCGGCAATGACTACCTTGCAGAAATTTCACAACACAATTCTCGAATTCCGTTTGGACATCCTGAGGCGTTTATTGAAGCATTCGCGAATATCTATGTCAATGCTTCTCGCACAATGGCAGCCAGAATTGCTAGTGAGTCCCCTGGTGAATTCGACACCGATTTCCCGACTGTGCAGGATGGCGCACGCGGTGTCCATTTCATCAATACAGCAGTAGAAAGCGGAAAACAGCGCGGTTGGGTGGATGCAAGTTATACGCCACCAGTGTAAGGGCAATGGATCCTTAGACTATCGGGGTTGAAAACCCCTCCTAAAAAGATGCGAATACAATAGGGTTGAAACCCATGGGACATAGATGTTAATATATTGAGGATGAAAACACATCACAAAGCGTAAAGGAGATTTAATATGGCAAGACCTGTTACACTGTTTACAGGACAATGGGCAGATTTAACACTCGAAGATTTAGCAAAGAAAGCCAGCGAGTGGGGATATGACGGTTTAGAACTCGCTTGCTGGGGTGACCATTTTGAGACAGACAAAGCACTCTCAGACGATGGCTACTGCCAAGGCAGACATGATCTGCTCGCAAAATATGGATTGAAAGTTTGGTCGATAAGTAACCATCTCGTTGGACAAGCAGTATGTGACAATATTGACAGTCGACATCAAGGAATTCTGTCAGAACAAATATGGGGCGACGGTGATCCCGCAGGAGTTCAAGGACGCGCTGCAGAAGAGATGAAAAACACAGCACGCGCCGCTGCGAAACTCGGTGTTGATGTTGTAAACGGTTTTACAGGAAGTTCTATCTGGCATCTGCTCTACTCATTTCCCCCAGTGGACGCAGCGCAAATTGATGCAGGCTTCCAAGATTTCGCCGACCGTTGGAATCCTATTTTTGATGTCTTTGATGAGGTTGGCGTTAAGTTCGGACTTGAAGTCCACCCGACCGAAATCGCATTTGACATCGTCACCGCTGAACGCGCTATTGAAGCACTTGATGGTAGAGAAACCTTTGGTTTCAACTATGATCCAAGCCACCTCGGATATCAAGGGGTTGATTATGTGGCGTTCATTGAACGCCTAAGTAATCGCATCTATCACGTGCACATGAAAGATGTCTGGTGGTCAGACACACCACGGTTGTCAGGTGTATTCGGTGGACATTTGAACTTCGGTGATTCCAAACGTTTCTGGGATTTCCGGTCTATCGGACGCGGAAAGATCGATTTTGAAGAGATCATCCGTGCACTTAACAATATCGGTTACGATGGACCGCTCTCTATTGAGTGGGAAGACAGTGGTATGGATCGTGAACACGGTGCAAGCGAAGCATGTAGTGCAGTAAAAGGGTATGATTTTGAACCCTCTGCTGTTGCCTTTGATGCTGCCTTTGAAGAATAGTAATTGATTGGGTGGATATGATAGTATCTGCCCAAATACGCTTCAAGTAAGGAACAGATAGATGGGGAAAGGCACTGTTTATCCATCCGAATCTCGAACTTTTTACGATAGACGCACCGGCACATGCATCCGACAAGTGACGATGGCTTCCGCACAACATCATCATCCGTTCTTTATTATTCCTGCGTATGATGACACAATGCAACGACTCATTTTTGTATCGCATAGGAGTGGCACACCACAGATTTTTGCTGAAGAACGCGACACGGGAGAACTCCGACAACTAACTGACAGACTTGACATCAATGAATGGTCTGTG